>NZ_CP104044.1:0-675000 GCF_029201585.1 Pseudomonas sp. SD17-1
GTGGACCTTCTGCGCGACGAACTGCCTGCCCAGCAATTCAACACCTGGATCCGTCCGCTACAGGTCGAAGCCGAAGGCGACGAGTTGCGCGTCTATGCGCCTAACCGGTTCGTACTCGATTGGGTCAATGAAAAGTACCTGGGTCGCTTGCTCGAACTGCTGGGCGAACACGGCAATGGCATCGCCCCTGCGCTTTCCTTATTAATAGGCAGCCGACGCAGTTCGGCACCCCGTGCTGCGCCCAACGCACCGCTCGCCGCCTCGGTCGCCGCTTCCCAGGCCCAGCAGGCTGCCCAGGTCGCTGCCGTGGCAGCCCCGGCAGCGCCCGCACCTGTGCCGGCAGCGCCCCAGGTCGAAGATGCACCTTCGCGCGACAGCTTCGACTCGATGGGCGAGAACACTGCCGTGGTGGCTCCACCCAGCAGCCGTACCGAACAACGTACTGTGCAGGTAGAGGGTGCGCTCAAACACACCAGCTACCTGAACCGCACCTTCACCTTCGAGAATTTCGTCGAGGGCAAGTCCAACCAGCTGGCCCGCGCGGCAGCCTGGCAGGTCGCCGACAACCCCAAGCATGGCTACAACCCGTTGTTCCTCTATGGCGGGGTGGGCCTGGGTAAGACGCACTTGATGCACGCTGTGGGTAACCACCTGCTCAAGAAGAATCCGAATGCCAAGGTGGTGTACCTGCACTCGGAGCGCTTCGTAGCCGACATGGTCAAGGCGTTGCAGCTCAATGCCATCAACGAGTTCAAGCGCTTCTACCGCTCGGTCGATGCGCTTCTGATTGACGACATTCAATTCTTTGCCCGCAAGGAGCGTTCGCAGGAGGAGTTTTTCCACACCTTCAACGCCCTGCTCGAAGGTGGCCAGCAGGTGATTCTCACCAGCGACCGCTACCCCAAGGAAATCGAAGGCCTCGAGGAGCGCCTCAAGTCCCGCTTTGGCTGGGGCCTGACCGTTGCCGTAGAGCCGCCGGAGCTCGAGACCCGCGTTGCGATCCTGATGAAGAAGGCCGACCAGGCCAAGGTCGACCTGCCACATGACGCTGCGTTCTTCATTGCCCAGCGCATCCGCTCCAACGTGCGGGAACTGGAAGGCGCGCTGAAGCGGGTCATTGCCCACTCGCACTTCATGGGCCGCGATATCACCATCGAGTTGATTCGCGAGTCGCTCAAGGATCTGCTGGCACTGCAGGACAAGCTGGTGAGTGTGGATAACATTCAGCGCACAGTGGCCGAGTACTACAAGATCAAGATTTCCGATCTGCTGTCCAAGCGGCGTTCGCGTTCGGTGGCCAGGCCGCGTCAGGTGGCCATGGCCCTGTCCAAGGAACTGACCAACCACAGCCTGCCGGAAATCGGCGACGTCTTCGGCGGCCGCGATCACACCACGGTGTTGCACGCGTGCCGCAAGATCAACGAACTCAAGGAATCCGACGCGGATATCCGCGAGGACTACAAGAACCTGCTGCGGACCCTGACGACGTGATGAACGTCAGCGCGGCTTTTTTTTAAGGCAAGGGACTAGACCATGCATTTCACCATTCAACGCGAAGCCCTGTTGAAACCCCTGCAACTGGTCGCAGGCGTCGTCGAGCGCCGCCAGACCTTGCCGGTATTGTCCAACGTGCTGCTGGTGGTCCAAGGCCAGCAACTGTCGCTTACAGGTACTGACCTGGAAGTGGAGCTGGTTGGCCGTGTGCAACTGGAACACCCTGCCGAGCCTGGCGAGATCACCGTACCTGCACGCAAGCTGATGGATATCTGCAAGAGCCTGCCGAGCGAAGCGGAGATCAGCATCAAGGTCGACGAGCAGAAGGTCATCATCAAGGCCGGCCGCAGCCGTTTCACCTTGTCGACCCTGCCAGCCAACGATTTCCCCACCGTCGAGGAAGGCCCGGGTTCGCTGACCTGCACCCTGGAGCAGAGCCGTCTGCGCCGCCTGATCGAGCGCACCAGCTTCGCAATGGCTGTCCAGGACGTGCGCTACTACCTGAACGGCATGCTGCTGGAAGTCTCCACCGGCACTCTGCGCGCGGTCGCCACCGATGGTCACCGTCTGGCCATGTGCTCGATGCAGGCCGATATCGGTCAGGCTGATCGCCACCAGGTGATCGTACCTCGCAAGGGTATCCTTGAGCTGGCGCGCCTGCTCACTGATCCGGAAGGCACCGTTGCCATCGTGCTGGGCCAGCAACACATTCGCGCCACTACTGGCGAATTCACCTTCACCTCCAAGCTGGTGGATGGCAAGTTCCCGGACTACGAGCGCGTATTGCCAAAGGGCGGCGACAAACTGGTACTGGGTGATCGCCAGGCACTTCGCGAAGCGTTCAGCCGTACCGCGATTCTGTCCAACGAAAAGTACCGCGGCATTCGTCTGCAACTGGCGGCTGGCCAACTGAAGATTCAGGCCAACAACCCTGAGCAGGAAGAAGCCGAAGAAGAGATCGGCGTCGACTACAACGGCGGTTCGCTGGAAATCGGTTTCAACGTGAGCTACCTGCTCGACGTGCTGGGCGTCATGACCACCGAACAGGTTCGTCTGATCCTGTCCGATTCCAATAGCAGCGCCCTGCTGCAAGAGGCGGACAATGACGATTCTGCATACGTCGTCATGCCGATGCGCCTGTAATTTGTCCAGCACTCGCTAGATGTCCCTCAGTCGCGTTTCAGTCACCGCGGTGCGCAACCTGCACCCGGTGACCTTCTCCCCCTCCCCCCGCATCAACATCCTGTATGGCGCCAACGGCAGCGGCAAAACCAGCGTGCTGGAAGCCATCCATTTGCTCGGCCTGGCCCGTTCATTTCGCAGCACTCGCCTTACACCGGTCATCCAGTATGAAGAACTGGCGTGTACGGTATTCGGCCAGGTCGAACTGAATGAAGGTGGTTCCAGCAACCTGGGCATATCGCGGGAACGGCAAGGGGATTTCACCATTCGCATCGACGGGCAGAACGCCCGCAGTGCCGCCCAACTGGCAGAGATACTGCCGCTGCAACTGATCAACCCGGACAGTTTTCGCCTGCTCGAAGGTGCGCCCAAGATTCGCCGGCAATTCCTGGATTGGGGTGTGTTCCACGTGGAACCTCGCTTCATGTCCACCTGGCAGCGCCTGCAGAAGGCCCTGCGGCAGCGGAACTCATGGTTGCGGCATGGTACACTTGACGCTGTTTCGCAAGCAGCCTGGGACCGGGAGTTATGCCTGGCCAGTGCGGAAATCGACGAGTACCGCCGTAATTACATCAAAGCGCTGAAACCCGTCTTCGAACAAACCTTGAGCGAATTGCTGGAGCTCGAGGGGCTGACCCTGAGTTACTACCGAGGGTGGGACAAGGACAGAGACCTCAGTGAGGTCCTGGCTGGCTCGCTCCATCGGGATCAGCAGATGGGCCACACACAGGCAGGTCCGCAACGTGCGGATCTGCGGCTCAGGTTAGGCGCCAACAACGCGGCCGATATCCTGTCTCGCGGCCAGCAGAAACTGGTGGTGTGCGCACTGCGTATCGCCCAGGGGCATCTGGTCAGCCAGGCACGCCGCGGCCAATGTATTTATCTGGTGGATGACCTGCCGTCCGAATTGGACGAGCAGCACCGTCGTGCACTTTGCCGCTTGCTGGAAGACTTACGCTGCCAGGTGTTTATCACCTGTGTAGACCACGAATTATTGAGGGAAGGCTGGCAGACGGATACGCCAGTTGCCTTGTTCCACGTGGAACAAGGCCGTATCACCCAGACCCACGACCATCGGGAGTGAAGGCATGAGCGAAAATCAAACGTACGACTCCTCCAGCATTAAAGTGCTCAAAGGGTTGGATGCCGTACGCAAGCGTCCCGGTATGTACATTGGCGACACCGATGATGGTAGCGGCCTGCACCACATGGTGTTCGAGGTGGTCGATAACTCGATCGACGAAGCCCTCGCCGGCCACTGTGACGACATTACCGTAATCATCCACCCGGATGAGTCCATCACCGTTCGCGACAACGGCCGCGGCATCCCGGTCGATGTACACAAGGAAGAAGGGGTTTCCGCCGCAGAGGTCATCATGACCGTACTGCACGCCGGCGGTAAGTTCGACGACAACTCCTACAAGGTATCCGGCGGCCTGCACGGTGTGGGCGTCTCGGTGGTGAACGCGCTTTCCGAAGAGTTGATCCTCACCGTTCGCCGCAGCGGCAAGATCTGGGAGCAGACCTACGTTCACGGTGTACCGCAGGCTCCGATGAAGATTGTCGGCGACAGCGAAACCACCGGCACCCAGATCCACTTCAAGCCATCGTCCGAAACCTTCAAGAACATCCACTTCAGCTGGGACATCCTGGCCAAGCGGATTCGTGAACTGTCGTTCCTCAACTCTGGCGTAGGCATCCTGTTGAAGGACGAACGCTCGGGTAAGGAAGAGGAATTCAAGTACGAAGGTGGCCTGCGCGCATTCGTCGAATACCTGAACACCAACAAGACTCCGGTGAACGAAGTGTTCCACTTCAGCGTTCAGCGCGAGGATGGTGTGGGTGTGGAAATCGCCCTGCAGTGGAACGACAGCTTCAACGAGAACCTGTTGTGCTTCACCAACAACATTCCGCAGCGCGACGGCGGTACTCACCTGGTGGGTTTCCGTTCGGCGCTGACGCGTAACCTGAACAACTACATCGAGCAGGAAGGTCTGGCCAAGAAGAACAAGGTCGCGACCACCGGTGATGATGCCCGTGAAGGCCTGACCGCAATCATCTCGGTGAAGGTGCCTGATCCCAAGTTCAGCTCGCAGACCAAGGACAAGCTGGTTTCGTCCGAAGTCAAAACTGCGGTGGAACAGGAGATGGGCAAGTACTTCTCCGACTTCCTGCTGGAGAACCCGAACGAAGCCAAGGCTGTGGTCGGCAAGATGATCGACGCTGCGCGCGCCCGTGAAGCGGCCCGTAAAGCGCGTGAAATGACCCGTCGCAAGGGCGCGCTGGACATTGCCGGGCTGCCGGGCAAGCTTGCCGACTGCCAGGAAAAAGACCCTGCCCTCTCCGAACTGTACCTGGTGGAGGGTGACTCCGCAGGCGGCTCGGCCAAGCAAGGTCGCAACCGCAAGACCCAGGCTATCCTGCCGCTCAAGGGCAAGATCCTCAACGTCGAGAAAGCACGTTTCGACAAGATGATCTCGTCCCAGGAAGTGGGCACGCTGATCACCGCACTGGGCTGTGGCATCGGCCGCGAAGAGTACAACATCGAGAAGCTGCGCTATCACAACATCATCATCATGACCGATGCTGACGTCGACGGTTCGCACATCCGTACCCTGCTGCTGACCTTCTTCTTCCGTCAGTTGCCGGAGCTGGTCGAGCGCGGCTACATCTACATCGCGCAGCCGCCGCTGTACAAGGTCAAGAAGGGCAAGCAGGAGCAGTACATCAAGGACGACGAGGCCATGGAAGAGTACATGACCCAGTCGGCCCTCGAAGATGCCAGCCTGCACCTGGACGAGTCCGCGCCACCGGTTTCCGGTGTCGAGCTGGAGCGTCTGGTCAACGAATTCCGTACCGTGATGAAGACCCTCAAGCGTCTGTCGCGCCTGTACCCGCAAGAGCTCACCGAGCACTTCGTGTACCTGCCGGCCATCTCGGTGGAGCAGCTGTCCGACCACGCGCACATGCAGAACTGGCTCGCCAGGTTCGATGAGCGCCTGCGCAATACCGAGAAGTCGGGCTTGCTGTACAAGGCCAGCCTGCGTGAAGACCGCGAGCGCAACGTGTGGCTGCCAGAAGTGGAAATCACTTCCCACGGCCTTGCCAGCTACGTGACCTTCAACCGCGACTTCTTCGGCAGCAACGACTACCGCACCGTGACCGCGCTGGGCGCCCAGCTTGCCACCCTGCTGGGTGAAGGTGCCTACGTGCAGCGTGGCGAACGCAAGAAAGCCATCACCGAGTTCAAGGAAGCCCTGGACTGGCTGATGGCCGAAAGTACCAAGCGTCACACTATCCAGCGCTACAAAGGGCTGGGCGAGATGAACCCGGACCAGCTGTGGGAAACCACCATGGACCCGACTGTGCGCCGCATGCTCAAGGTGACCATCGAAGACGCGATCGCTGCCGATCAGATCTTCAACACCCTGATGGGCGACGCCGTGGAACCGCGCCGCGAGTTCATCGAAAGCAACGCCCTGGCGGTATCCAACCTGGACTTCTGACCGGTTTCAGTACCTCTGAAAGCGGGCGGTTATCCACAGTGACAACGCCCTCGAAAGGCCAACCCTCAGGGGTTGGCCTTTTTTGTTTTCCTGCCTAGGTGCTGCTGCGCCCTAGGCGTGAGCACTCAAGAAACACCCAGCTCGCGCAGGCGCCGATACAGGGTGCGCTCGCTCAGCCCCAGGTGGCGGGCAAGCTCGCTGCGCGATCCTTCGAAGCTGTCCAGCGCCTGGGCTATGTCGCGCAATCGGGTATTCGAGCGGCGTGGGGCACTGGCGGGCGAGTCGGCTCTCAGCTCCGTGGGCAGGTGCTCGGCGCGGATGATGCCGTCGTCGCTGAACAACCTCGCCCGCTCCAGAATGTTGCGCAGCTCGCGGATGTTGCCGGGGTAGCGGTACAGCCCCAGCAAGGTCATGGCCTCCTCGTCGACCCGTGGCGCAGCAGACCCGGCCAGGCGCTGCAGCAGGGTCTCGATCAGCAGGGGCAGGTCTTCGAAGCGCTCGCGCAGTGAAGGCAGGCGGATCGGGAAGCCGCTGATACGGTAGTAGAGGTCTTCGCGAAAGCTGCCGGCGGTGGCCATTTCCTTGAGCGGCTTGTGGGTGGCCGAGATCAGGCGGAAATCCGAATGCACCGTGCGCAGGCTGCCCACCGGGCGAAAGCTGCCCGACTCGATCAGACGCAGCAGCTTGACCTGCATCGCCAGCGGCACCTCACCGATCTCGTCGAGAAACAGGGTGCCGCCATGGGCGGCTTCGGCCAGGCCGATCTTGCGCTGGTTGGCACCGGTGAATGCGCCCTTCTCGTAGCCGAACAGCTCGCTCTCCAGCAACGTCTCGGTCAGCCCCGTGCAGTCCACCACCACTAACGGACCGCTGGCACGCGGGCTGCTGGCATGCAGGGCGCGGGCGAACAGCTCCTTGCCGGTGCCGGACTCCCCTTGCAGCAGCACCGGTATCTGCGCCGGCGCGGCCCGCTGGACACCGGCAAGGGCCTCCTGGAAGGCCGCCGAACGCCCTACCAGGCCGAACTGCTGCGGCTGTGCCGACGCCACGGCGATGCTGGTCAGGCGTTCGACAAAGGCGATCACTTCACCCTGCTCGTCCAGGATCGGGCGCAACTCCACGTCCACATGCTCGGGCCCGCGCGGGGTGTGATGCACATGCAGCACCCGCTCGGGGGTGCGGCTGTGCCTGGCCTTGCGCATCGGGCAGTGCTCGCCCGCCTGGTCGCACGGCACCGCGTAGTGGTGCGAGACGTGGTGGCACTTCTGGCCGATCGGCGCGGCGCCCACCACCCCGAATTGATGCAGGTACGCGGTGTTGGCGGCAAGAATGTTGTACTGCAGGTCGAGCACGATGCTCGGCTGAGGTTCGTGTTCGAGGTAGGACACCAGCGCCTGCAGGGCGGGGCTGGCGGGTGTGTCGGGGTTCATGGGCATGACGGCACCAGGGGCAAGGCAGGCCCGCAGCTTAACCGAACGCCACGCCCACTGCCAAAAACTGCCAGCCTCTGCCAACCAGCTGCCAGAACCGTGGCAGGCAGTTTCGGCCAGAGGGTCCAGACTCAGGTAAACCGGGCGTGCTGGCCGGGGGCAGGCGTGAATCTGCGCTGGCACATATCTTGATGACTGTTGGTCGAATGCCTGCACGGCTGGCCGGCAGGCATCAGCGGATTTCTCTGGAGAGCGGTAATGATCATCGGCGGTAACCTGTATGTAGAAGCGCTGTTCGACAGCGCGACCTCGACCATCAGCTACCTGGTCATGGACCAGGCCAGCGCGCACTGCGCCCTGATCGACAGCGTGCTGGACTATGACCCGAAGGCCGGGCGTACCGATACCGCCTCGGCCGACAAGCTGATCGCCCGGGTACGCGAGCTGGGTGGCCAGGTGCAGTGGATACTCGAGACCCATGTGCACGCCGATCACCTCTCTGCTGCCGCCTATCTCAAGCAGGCGCTGGGTGGCCAGGTGGCCATCGGCAGCCACATCACCCAGGTGCAGAAGGTGTTCGGCACGCTGTTCAATGCCGAACCCGGCTTTGCCCGTGATGGCAGCCAGTTCGATGTGCTGCTGGACGACAACGGCGAGCTCGACCTTGGCACGCTCAAGCTGCGCGCCTTGCACACGCCGGGGCATACCCCGGCCTGCATGACCTACCTGGTACAGGCCGGTGACGAGTGCGTCGCGTTCGTCGGCGACACCTTGTTCATGCCGGATTACGGCACGGCCCGCTGCGACTTCCCCGGGGCCGATGCGCGCACCCTGTACCGCTCGATCCAGCGCATCCTGGCCCTGCCGGATGCCACCCGCCTGTTCATGTGCCACGACTACCTGCCCGGAGGCCGTGCATTGCGCTACATGACCACGGTGGGCGAACAGCGCGCCAGCAACATTCACATTCGCGACGGCATAAGCGAGGACTGCTTCGTGGCCATGCGCGAAGCCCGTGATGCCACCCTCGACATGCCGCAACTGATCCTGCCCTCGGTGCAGGTGAACATGCGCAGCGGCCAATTGCCCGAGCCGGAAGACAACGGTGTGCGCTACCTGAAGATCCCGCTCAACAAGCTCTGAACCTGCTGCACCAGAATTATTATTAAAGGACGTACTGCCATGCCTGCCCCCTCCTCTGCCGCTGCCCGCGAGGTCAGCCACCACAAGGTGCTGATCGTCGGCGCCGGTGCCGCCGGAATCGCCACCGCCTCCAGCCTGCTGGCGCGTGATGCCTCGCTGGATATCGCGATCATCGACCCCGCCGACGTTCACTACTATCAACCTGGCTGGACCATGGTCGGCGCGGGCGTGTTCCGTGCAGCGTCCACCGCCCGCACCCTGGCCTCGACCGTGCCGGCGGCGGTCAGGTGGATCAAGGCCGCCGTGCAACAGTTCGACCCGCAGGCGCAGACCGTCAGCCTGGATGACGGGCGCCTGGTGAGTTACGAACAGCTGGTGGTATGCCCCGGGCTGCGGTTGGCCTGGGACGCCATCGACGGTCTGGTCGAGACCCTCGGCCAGAACGGCGTGACCTCCAATTACCGCTACGACCTGGCACCCTACACCTGGCAACTGGTGCAGGGCCTGAAGGAAGGCCGCGCCGTGTTCACCCAGCCACCGATGCCGATCAAGTGCGCCGGTGCCCCACAAAAAGCCCTGTACCTGTCGTGCGACCACTGGCTGCGCAGCGGTCGCCTGGGGGCGATCCAGGCGCAGTTCTTCAACGCCGGCAACGTGCTGTTCGGTGTCGCCGACTATGTGCCGGCGCTGATGGAATACATCGACCGTTACGGCGTGGACCTCAACTATTCACACCGGCTGGTGGCGGTGGACGGGCCGGGCAAGCGCGCGACCTTTCTGCGCACCCTGCCCGACGGCAGCAGCGAAACCGTGGTGCAGGCATTCGACATGCTGCATGTGGTACCGCCGCAGGTTTCGCCGGACTTCATCCGCAACAGCCCGCTGGCCGATGAGGCCGGTTGGCTCGAGGTCGACCCGGCCACCCTGCGCCATGCGCGCTACGGCAACATCCATGGCCTGGGCGATGTGATCAACACCAGCAATGCCAAGACGGCCGCCGCTGCCCGCAAGCAGGCGCCGGTGGTGGCCAACAACGTGCTGGTGGCACTGGGGCGCCTGTCGCGTCTGGCCGAGTACGACGGCTACGGGTCGTGCCCACTGACGGTGGAGCGCGGCAGGATCGTGCTGGCCGAGTTCACCTACGGCGGCAAGCTGGCACCGAGCTTTCCGCGCTGGTTGCTCGACGGGCGCAGGCCCACGCGCCTGGCCTGGCTGCTCAAGGCGCGGATACTGCCGCCGCTGTACTGGCGCTGCATGCTCAAGGGGCGCGAATGGCTGGCCAAGCCAGTAGCGCGACTGCGTGAGGCGCGCCAGTGACAGAGCATGAACTGGTCGGCGCCGGTCTGGGCGCCCTCATTGGCATCATCCTGGCCCTGACGGGCGCCGGTGGCGGCATACTTGCGGTGCCGCTGCTGGTGTTCGGCCTGGGCCTGAGCATGGTCGAGGCGGCCCCGGTCGGCCTGCTGGCGGTGGGCCTGGCGGCAGGTGTGGGTGCGGTGCTGGGGCTGCGTCAGGGGCTGGTGCGCTACCGGGCCGCGCTGTTCGTCGCGCTGATCGGCATGTGCGCCACCCCCTTCGGCCTGCTGCTGGCGCATCGCCTGCCCAACGCACCGCTGGCGCTGGGGTTCAGCGTGGTGCTGGTGTATGCCTGCGCACGCATGCTGCGCAAGGCCCGGCGCGAGCTGCGGGGCGAGCCGCCCTGTGCGGATCGTGCCCTGCAGCCCTGTGTGCTCAACCCGTTGCAGGGGCGCTTGCGCTGGACCCTGCCCTGCGCCCGCGCGTTGGCCTTCACCGGATTGCTCAGCGGCCTGCTGTCCGGCCTGCTCGGGGTCGGTGGCGGGTTTGTGATCGTGCCTGCCCTGGGGCGCTACACCAACCTTGAGATGAAAAGCATCGTCGCCACGTCGCTGGCGGTGATCGCCCTGGTGTCGCTGGGCAGCGTATTGAGCGCCAGCCTCAGCGGGGTGATGCACTGGGGTGTCGGCGTGCCGTTTGCCGGCGGTGCGGTGGCGGGCCTGGTGGTTGCGCGCCAGTTCGCCCACCGCCTGGCCGGGCCGCGTCTGCAACAGGGCTTTGCGCTGGTGGGGATAGCGGCTGCACTGTTGCTGGCGGTCAACACCCTGGCGCGCTGAACGCCGCTCACTCGGCGAGCAGTTCGCCCTGCTCGTCGGCGCACAGCGCCAGCAGGTAGTCCCACACTACCCGCAGGCGCACCGACTTGTGCAGTTCGCGCCGGGTGCTGATCCAGTAGCTGCGCTGGATGGTTTCGCTGGGCAGCACGCGCACCAGGTGCGGGTCGTGGCGGGCCATGTAGTTGGGCAGTACCGCGATGCCCAGCCCGGCACGCGCCGCATGTTGCTGGGCGATCACGCTGGTGCTGCGAAACACCACGTTCGGTGCGCGGCAGAAGCTGTTGAGAAACAGCAACTGCTGGCTGAACAGCAGGTCGTCCACGTAGCCGATCCAGCTGTGCCGGGCCAGGTCTTCGCGGCTGTTGAGCGGCGCAGCCCTGGCCAGGTACTCGGGGCTGGCATACAGCGCCAGGCGGTAATCGGTGAGTTTTCGCGTGATCAACAGGTCGGCATGCGGGCGTTCCAGGTGAATGCTGATCTCTGCCTCGCGATTGATGATGCTGACAAAGCGCGGCACTGCAACCAGCTCCACCTCCAGCCCGGGGTAGCGTTCGAACAGGCTGCCCATGCGCGGGGTGAAGAACATGATGCCGATGCCCTCGGTCACCCCCAGGCGAATCTTGCCCAGCGGCGTGATGGCCTGGGTGATCTCCTCCTGCGCCAACAAGGCGACGTTCTCCATGGCTTCGGCGTGCTTGAGCAGGGCCTGCCCGGCCGGGGTCAGTTCATAGCCCTGGGCGTGCTGCACGAACAGTGCCGTGCCCAGGCTGCTCTCGATGCTCTCGATATGCCGGGCCACGGTGCTATGGGTGGTGTTGAGTCGCTTGGCCGCGGTCAGCAGGCGGCCGCTACGCTGCAACTCGAGAAAAAACCGCAGGTCATTCCAGTCGAACATGCTTTTCCTTGTGAATCAGAGGTTCACTTGCGTTGTTCTAAAACGCACAGCCGTTGCGTGAAATCTAACGTGTTCAACTCGAAAATAATCAATAACACTGGCCTGGACAAGAATAAAAATCAGGCGCGAGGTCTTCATGGCACCAGCCGATCATTCCTACGACTACGTGGTAGTCGGTGCCGGCCCTGCCGGCTGTCTACTGGCCAATCGGCTGTCTGCCGACCCTGGCTGCCGCGTGCTGCTGCTCGAAGCCGGCGGTCGCGACAACTACCCCTGGATCCACATTCCGGTGGGCTACCTCTATTGCATTGGCAACCCGCGTACCGACTGGTGCTTCAAGACCGAAGCGCAACCGGGGCTCGACGGTCGCAGCCTGGGCTACCCACGGGGCAAGGTGCTGGGCGGGTGTTCCTCGATCAACGGCATGATCTACATGCGCGGTCAGGCCCGCGACTACGATCACTGGGCCGAACAGGGCAATCCCGGGTGGGCCTGGAATGACGTGCTGCCACTGTTCAAGGCCAGCGAAAACCATTTTGGCGGCGCCAGCGAGCTGCACGGCAACGCTGGCGAATGGCGGGTCGAACGCCAGCGCTATTCGTGGGCGATCCTCGATGCGTTTCGCGAGGCGGCAGCCCAGAGCGGCATCGCCAGCATTAACGACTTCAACGGTGGGGATAACCAGGGCTGTGGATACTTTCAGGTCAACCAGCGCAGCGGCGTGCGCTGGAATGCGGCCAAGGCATTCCTGCGCCCCGTGCGCCACCGCCCCAACCTGACGGTGCTGACCGGCGTCGAGGTGGACAAGGTGCTGCTCGACAATGGTCGCGCTTCGGCCGTTCAGGCGCGCTGGCAGGGCAGCGAACAGCGTTACCTGGCCCGCCGCGAAATCATCCTGTGTGCCGGGGCGGTGGGCTCGCCGGGCATTCTTCAACGCTCCGGCATCGGCCCGCGGCCATTGCTGGAACACCTAGGCATCCCGGTACTGCACGAATTGCCCGGCGTGGGCGGCAACCTGCAGGATCACCTGCAACTGCGCCTGATCTACAAGGTCAGCAACGTGCGCACCCTCAACCAGGTGGCCAACACCCACTGGGGCAAGCTGGGCATGGGCCTGCGCTATCTGTATGACCGCAGCGGCCCGTTGGCCATGGCGCCGAGCCAGCTGGGGGCGTTCGTGCGCTCGCACCCCGAGCAGCCCACGCCCAACCTGCAGTACCACGTGCAGCCCCTGTCGCTGGACCGCTTCGGCGAGCCGCTGCACCGCTTTGCCGCATTTACCGCCTCGGTGTGCAACCTGCGCCCGCTCAGCCGCGGGCGTGTGGATATCCGCTCGGCCAACCCGGGCGATGCACCGGTCATCGACCCCAACTACCTCAGCGAGCCTGAAGACCTGCGCGTCGCCGCCCAGGCCATCCGCCTTACTCGACAGATCGTGCAGGCCCCTGCCCTCGCCGCTTTTGCACCGGTCGAATACCTGCCAGGCGCAGCACTCGATACCGAGGAGCAGTTGCAGCAGGCTGCCGGGCAGATCGGCACCACCATTTTCCACCCGGTAGGTACCTGCCGCATGGGCAACGGCCCGCTGGATGTGGTGGACGCACAGCTGCGCGTGCATGGCGTGGCGGGGTTGCGCATCGCCGATGCCTCGATCATGCCGCAGATCACCTCTGGCAATACCTGTTCACCCACCCTGATGATCGGCGAAAAGGCCGCGCAACTGATTCTTAAGGCCGCACCCGCAGCCAGCAACAGCAGTGGCAAGACCGCGTTAGCGACGCCCTGAGGGCGGCGTGCAGTGACGTCGGCAGCAGTCGGCCGGCGACGACAGTGGAAAAACAACAAGAATCACTGTGCCCGCAAGGGCCGAGGACAGCACGATGTCGGACACTCTTCAACAGCAGGGCGCTGCAGCCGCGGGCAACAGCCGCCGCGAAGAACGCAAGATCATTTTCGCGTCATCCCTCGGGACGGTTTTCGAGTGGTATGACTTTTTTCTCTATGGGGCGCTGGCGGTCGTCATCAGCAAGCAGTTCTTCGCCGGGGTCAACGACACCACGGCGTTCATCTTCGCGCTGATGGCGTTCTCTGCCGGGTTCCTGGTACGGCCCTTCGGCGCTCTGGTGTTCGGGCGCCTGGGCGACATGATCGGGCGCAAATACACCTTCCTGGTCACCATCGTGCTGATGGGCCTGTCGACCTTCGCGGTGGGCCTGCTGCCCAACTACGCCAGCATCGGCATTGCCGCGCCGATCATCCTGGTGGTGCTGCGCATGCTCCAGGGCCTGGCCCTGGGCGGCGAATACGGCGGCGCGGCCACCTATGTGGCCGAGCACGCGCCGCCCGGCAAGCGCGGCTTTCACACCGGGTTCATCCAGTCCACCGCTACCCTCGGCCTGCTGCTTTCGCTGCTGGTGGTGCTGGGCAGCCGTTACCTCACGGGCGACCAGTTCGAGGTATGGGGCTGGCGCCTGCCGTTTTTGCTGTCGATCGTGCTGCTGGGTATCTCCACCTGGATCCGCATGAGCATGCACGAGTCGCCGGCCTTCGTGAAAATGAAAGCCCAGGGCAAGACCAGCAAGTCGCCGATTCGTGAGTCGTTCGGCTCGTGGGCCAACCTCAAGATTGTGCTCACCGCGCTGTTCAGCATCAACGCCGGCCAAGCGGTGACCTTCTACACCGCGCAGTTCTATGTGCTGTTCTTCATGACCCAGATGCTCAAGATGGACCCGGCCCAGGCCAATACCCTGCTGATCATCAGCGTGGTGATCGGCGCGCCGTTCTTCGTGTTCTTCGGCTGGCTGTCGGACCGGATCGGGCGCAAGCCGATCCTGATGCTCGGCCTGCTGCTGGCCACCGTGCTGTACTTCCCGCTGTTCAAGGGCCTGAGCCACTACGCCAACCCGCAGATCGACGCGGCCAGCCGCCAGGCGCCGATCGTGGTGATGGCCGACCCGCAGGGCTGCACCTTCCAGTTCGACCCGGTGGGCAAGGCACGTTTCGACAGCACCTGCGACAAGGTCAAGACCTTCCTGGTCAAGCAGGGCCTGCCGTACAGCTCGCAATCGGTGCCTGCCGGTACCGAGGTGGTGGTGACCATCGGCGAGCAGCGTATCGACGGCTTCGACGAAGCGGCCATGCGTGCGGCCATCGAAAAGGCTGGCTACCCGGCCAAGGCAGACCCGGCCAACGTGAACCAGCCGATGGTGGTGCTGCTGATCGTGGTGATGATCCTGATCGCGACCATGACCTATGGTCCGCTGGCGGCGGTGATGGTGGAGCTGTTCCCCACGCGCATCCGCTACACCTCGATGTCGCTGCCGTATCACATCGGCAATGGCTGGTTCGGCGGCTTCCTGCCGACGGTATCGTTCGCGCTGGTGGTGTATACCGGGGATATCTTCTACGGGCTGTGGTACCCGGTGCTGATTACCGGGGTGAGCCTGGTGGTGGGGATCTTCTGCCTGAAGGAGACCAACAAGGTGGACCTGGACAAGGTGTGAAAGGGCCTTAAGTAATCCACAAAAAAACCGGCCTAAAAGCCGGTTTTTTTATCGCGCGAAAAAACTTATGCACGATTTTCGCAAAACAGTCATACAGAGAAATAAGCAGTTAAATCATAAGGTTAGCGAATTTTTCTGAAAGAAATCCAAATACTGTGCACACGTTATCCACAGAACGGTCAGGTCACCGGCTGGGCGTCGTCGGGGGCGTGCGCCGGCAGCGAACCGAGGTCGCGCTGGGTCTGCTCGTTCCATGCCGCCGCACGGTCGTTGAGCGCTGCGATGGCGCGTGGCCCGGTGCCTTCGGCATACATAGGCTCGCCGATCACCACCTCGATGGTGCCGGCGCGCTTGCCCCAGCCTTCCTTGGGCCAGTACTTGCCGGCGTTGTGCGCGATCGGCAGCACCGGCAGGTTGGCATTAACCGCCAGCGCGGTACCGCCACGGGAGAACTTGCCGATCTTGCCGAACGGCACGCGGGTACCCTCCGGGAAGATCAGCACCCACACACCGTCCTTGAGCAGCTTGTCGCCTTCGGTGGCCACCTGCTTGAGCGCAGCCTTGGGGTTGTCGCGGTCGATGGCGATGGGCCGCAGCATGGCCATGGCCCAGCCGAAGAACGGCACGTATAGCAGTTCGCGCTTGAGCACCTGGCTCAAGGGCTGGAAATAGGCGGAGAGGAAAAACGTCTCCCAGGTGCTCTGGTGATTGGAGAGGATCACGCAGGGTTGCGCCGGAATGTTCTCGGCCCCGGTGACGTTCACCCGAATGTTCAGGAAAACACGCACCAGCACCAGCGCAAAACGGCACCAGTACACATTGATGAAGCGGTAACGGGCGCGGAACGAAAGGAACGGCGCGATAAAGAAGCTCAGGGTGCACCACAGCAACGAGCTGGTACCCAGCAGCAGGTAAAAAAGAAAAATTCTGATCGCCTGCAGGATCGACATAGCGGAATGTACCGTTGCGGGCTAACCCGCCTGTGTGTGGATAAGTGCACTGGCGATCGACGCCAGGTCATCGAAAATCAGCGTTGCCTCGGGCACGCCCTTGCTCAGGGTCTGCTCGCCTTTGCCGGTCCTTACCAGAACCGGTTGTGCATCGACGGCGCGCGCGGCTTCCAGGTCACCCTTGCTGTCACCCACGAACCACACCCCGGCCAGGTCGACCGCGTAATGGTTGGCAATGGTGCGCAGCATGCCCGGCCTGGGCTTGCGGCAATCGCAGCCGTCGTCCGGGCCATGCGGGCAATAGACGATCAGGCCCACCTCGCCGCCCTGCGCCGCCACCAGCTCGCGCAGGCGCGCGTGCATGGCGTCGAGGGTGGCCAGGCTGTAATAGCCACGGGCGATGCCCGACTGGTTGGTGGCCACCGCCACCGTCCAGCCGGCCTTGCTCAGCTGCGCAATGGCCTCGATCGATCCCGGGATGGGAATCCATTCGTCCAGCGACTTGATGTAGGCGTCGGAGTCCTGGTTGACCACCCCGTCCCGATCGAGAATCAGCAGCTTCACGTCCTACCCCAGCAGCGAGATGTCCGCCACGCCCAGGAACAGGCCGCGCAGGCGGCTGAGCAGGGCATAACGGTTGGCTCGCACGTTGGCGTCGTCGGCGTTGACCATCACCGCCTCGAAGAACGCATCCACCGGCTCGCGCAGCGCGGCCAGGCGCGCCAGCGACTCGCTGTACTGACGCGCAGCGGCCATCGGTTGTACCGCCTGATCGGCCTGTTGAATGGCCGAGTACAGCGAGAACTCGTTGGCGTTGTCGAAGTACTTGGGCTCTACCGAGGTAGCCACCGAACCTTCGGCCTTGCTCAGCAGGTTGGACACACGCTTGTTTACCGCAGCCAGGGCTGCGGCTTCCGGCAGCTTGCGGAACGCCTGCACGGCTTGCACGCGCTGGTCGAAGTCCAGTGCCGAGCCTGGCTTGAGCGCACGTACCGAGAGGTAGGTGGCCACGTCGATGCCTTCATCTTCGTAACGCGCACGCAGGCGGTCGAAGACGAATTCCAGCACCTGCTCGCTCAGACCGGCAGCCTTGACCTTGGCACCGAACTGGGCGACGGCGACGTTCACCGCCTCGTTCAGGTCCAGGTCCAGCTGCTTCTCGATCAGGATACGCAGCACGCCCAGGGCGGCGCGGCGCAGGGCATAGGGGTCCTTGCTGCCGGTTGGCAGCATGCCGATGCCGAAGATGCCGACCAGGGTGTCGAGCTTGTCGGCGATGGCCACGGCCGCACCGGTCAGGGTCGAGGGCAGTTCGGCACCGGCACCGCGCGGCATGTACTGCTCGTTCAGGGCCAGGGCGACGTCTTCGGGCTCGCCGTCGTTGAGGGCGTAGTAGTAGCCGGCAACGCCCTGCATTTCAGGGAACTCGCCAACCATCTCGGTGGCCAGGTCGCACTTGGACAGCAGGCCGGCACGCGCCGCGCGCTGGGCGTCGCCGCCGATGCGCTGGGCAATGAACGCAGCCAGCTTGGCCACGCGCTCGGCCTTGTCGAACACGCTGCCCAGCTGTGCCTGGAACACCACGTTCTGCAGGCGCTCGTTGAAGCTTTCGAGCTTCTGCTTCTTGTCCTGCTTGAAGAAGAACTCGGCGTCGGTCAGGCGCGGGCGCACGACCTTCTCGTTGCCTTCGATGATCTGCTTCGGATCGCGGCTCTCGATGTTGGCCACGGTGATGAAGCGCGGCAGCAGCTTGCCGTCCACGTCCAGCAGGCAGAAGTACTTCTGGTTGTCCTGCATGGTGGTGATCAGGGCTTCCTGCGGCACCTCGAGGAAACGCTCCTCGAACGAGCACACCAGCGGCACCGGCCATTCGACCAGCGCGGTCACTTCGTCGAGCAGGGCCGGCGGCACGATCGCGGTGCCTTCCTGCAGGGTGGCCAGTTCGGCGGTGCGTTTGCTGATCAGCTCGCGGCGCTCGTTGGCGTCTGCCAGCACATAGGCGGCGCGCAGGTCGGCCAGGTAGTTGGCAGGCGAGGTGATGCGCACGGCTTCAGGGTGGTGGAAGCGGTGGCCACGCGAGTCGCGGCCGGCCTTCTGGGCGAGGATGGTGCAATCGATGACCTGGTCACCGAGCAGCATCACCAGCCACTGGGTCGGACGCACGAACTCTTCCTTGCGTGCACCCCAGCGCATGCGCTTGGGAATCGGCAGGTCGTTGAGCGAGTCTTCGACGATGGTCGGTAGCAGGCTGGCTGTCGGCTTGCCGACGATGTTCTGGCTGTAGCGCAGCTTCGGCCCGCTCTGGTCGATTTCACTGAGGTCCACGCCGCACTTCTTGGCAAAACCCAGGGCGGCCTGGGTCGGGTTGCCGTCGGCGTCGAACGCGGCCTGGCGTGGCGGGCCGTCGAGGTTGACGCTGCGGTCCGGCTGCTGGGTGGCCAGGGCGGTGATCAGCACCGCCAGGCGACGTGGCGCGGCGTACACGGTCTTGCTCTCGAAGCTCAGGCCGGCCGCTTGCAGGCCCTTGTCGATGCCGGCCAGGAAGGCTTCGGCCAGGGTGTTCAGGGCCTTGGGTGGCAGCTCTTCGGTGCCCAGTTCTACCAGGAAATCTTGAGCACTCATTGTGCAGCCTCCAGCTTGGCCAATACTTCGTCACGCAGGTCCGGGGTCGCCATCGGGAAGCCCAGCTTGGCACGGGCCAGCAGGTAGGCCTGGGCCACGGCACGCGCCAGGGTGCGCACGCGCAGGATGTACTGCTGACGCGCGGTCACCGAGATGGCGCGGCGTGCATCCAGCAGGTTGAAGGTGTGCGAGGCCTTGAGCACCATTTCATAGCTTGGCAGCGGCAGCGGCTGGTCCAGTTCGATCAGGCGCTTGGCTTCGCTCTCGTAGAAGTCGAACAGTTCGAACAGTTTGTCGACATTGGCGTGCTCGAAGTTGTAGGTGGACTGCTCCACCTCGTTCTGGTGGAACACGTCGCCGTAGGTCACCTTGCCGAACGGGCCGTCGGCCCATACCAGGTCGTAGACCGAGTCCACGCCCTGCAGGTACATGGCCAGGCGCTCCAGGCCGTAGGTGATCTCGCCGGTGACCGGGTAGCACTCGATGCCGCCGGCCTGCTGGAAGTAGGTGAACTGGGTCACTTCCATGCCGTTGAGCCAGACTTCCCAGCCCAGGCCCCAGGCGCCCAGGGTCGGCGACTCCCAGTTGTCTTCGACGAAGCGGATGTCGTGCACCAGCGGGTCCAGGCCCACGTGCTTGAGCGAGCCCAGGTACAGTTCCTGGAAGTTGTCCGGGTTCGGCTTCAGGACCACCTGGAACTGATAGTAGTGCTGCAGGCGGTTGGGGTTTTCGCCGTAGCGGCCGTCAGTCGGGCGACGACTGGGCTGCACATAAGCGGCGTTCCAGGTTTCCGGGCCGATGGCGCGCAGGAAGGTGGCGGTATGAAAAGTGCCGGCGCCTACTTCCATATCGTAGGGCTGAAGTACCACACAACCTTGCTCGGCCCAGTACTGCTGCAGGGCGAGGATCAGGTCTTGGAAGGTACGCACGGCTGGCGTAGGCTGGCTCACGAAATTCACCTTTTCCAGGGCTGCGAATATAAAGAGCGGGAGTATAACCCGATTCGCCCCCGCCTCTACCCTTGGAGCCTTATGCCACGCTGCTTTTGGTGTACCGATGATCCGTTGTACCAGGCCTACCACGACAGCGAGTGGGGCACGCCCCAGCGCGAGCCCGGCGCGCTGTTCGAAATGCTGCTGCTCGAAGGCTTTCAGGCCGGGTTGTCGTGGATCACGGTGCTGAAGAAGCGCGAGCGCTACCGTGAGGTGCTGTTCGGCTTCGACCCGCAGCGCCTGGCGCAGATGACCGATGCCGAGATCGAGGAGCGCATGCTCGACCCCGGCATCATCCGCAACCGCCTCAAGCTCAACGCCGCGCGGCGCAACGCCAGGGCATGGCTGGCGCTGGACGAGCCGGCGCAGTGGCTCTGGTCGTTCGTCGGCGGGGTGCCGAAAATCAATCATTTCAGCCAGCGCAACGAGGTGCCGGCGGTGACCGACGAGGCCACGGCCATGAGCAAGGCCCTGAAGAAGGCCGGCTTCACCTTTGTCGGGCCGACCATCTGCTATGCCTTCATGCAGGCCACTGGCATGGTCATGGATCACACCACCGATTGCGATCGTTACGCCGCCCTGCGCCGCTGACGGTTACAATGCGCGGCTTGCAGAAGGAGGAACCTGCCTGTGGATAAGTTCAAGGGCGCCTTGATGGTCGGGGCGTTGCGATTGTTTGCCAAGTTGCCCTGGGGCGCGGTGCAGCGGGTTGGCGCGGCCATCGGCTGGATCATGTGGAAGGTGCCCAACAGCTCGCGCAACGTGGTGCGCATCAACCTGGCCAAGTGTTTCCCCGAGATGGACCCGGCCGAACGCGAGCGCCTTGTGGGTCGCACGCTGATGGACATCGGCAAGTCGTTCACCGAAAGCGCCTGTGCGTGGATCTGGCCGGCGCAGCGCTCCATCGACCTGGTGCGCGAGGTCGAGGGCCTGGAGGTGCTGCACGAGGCACTGGCATCGGGCAAGGGCGTGGTGGGCATCACCAGCCACCTGGGCAACTGGGAAGTGCTCAACCACTTCTATTGCAGCCAGTGCAAGCCGATCATCTTCTACCGCCCGCCCAAGCTCAAGGCGGTGGATGACCTGCTGCGCGAACAGCGCGTGCAACTGGGCAACCGCGTGGCGGCGTCGACCAAGGAAGGCATCCTCAGCATCATCAAGGAAGTGCGCAAGGGCGGCCAGGTGGGCATTCCGGCCGACCCGGAGCCGGCGGAATCGGCGGGGGTGTTCGTGCCGTTCTTTGCCACCAAGGCACTGACCAGCAAGTTCGTGCCGAACATGCTGGCCGGTGGCAAGGCGGTGGGGGTGTTCCTGCATGCGTTGCGCCTGCCGGACGGTTCGGGCTTCAAGGTGATCCTGGAAGCGGCGCCGGATGCGATGTACAGCACCGACGTGGAGACCTCGGCGGCGGCCATGAGCAAGGTGGTGGAGCGTTATGTGCGCGCGTATCCAAGCCAGTACATGTGGAGCATGAAGCGCTTCAAGAAGCGCCCGCCGGGCGAGACGCGCTGGTACTGATGGCCCCTTCGCGGGTCAAGCCCGCTCCCACAGGGATATCAGTGATCTCAGGATCTGCTCTGTACCTGTGGGAGCGGGCTTGACCCGCGATGGGCTGCACAGCAGCCCTAAACAGCCTTGTCGAGCTTCCTGAGAAACACCGTCATCTCCTTCTCCGCCTGCTTGTCCCCATGCGCCTGCGCTGCATCCAGCCCTTCGGTCCAGGCCTGGCGCGCGCCGGCCACGTCGCCCTGCACCTGATACGCCTTGCCCAGCAGCTTCCACGCCGCCGAGTACTTGGGGTCGAACTCCACGCAGCGGCGCAGGTGCAGCGCGGCCTCTGCGCCGTTGCCCTCATCCAGCCAGGCCTTGCCCAGGCCGAAGCGCAGCAGCGAGTTATCCACACCCTTGGCCAGCATCTTTTCCAGTGATTCGCGCATTCCGGTTTCTCCCTAGAAGAAGCTCAGGCCCACGTGGAACAGCTTCTCCACGTCGCGGATGTACTTTTTATCCACAACGAACAGGATCACGTGGTCGCCGGACTCGATCACCGTGTCGTCGTGGGCGATCAGCACCTGCTCGTCGCGGATGATCGCACCGATGGTGGTGCCCGGCGGCAGCGCGATGTCCTCGATCGCCTTGCCGATCACCTTGCTCGACTTCGAATCGCCGTGGGCAATGGCCTCGATGGCTTCGGCCGCGCCACGGCGCAGCGAGTGCACGCTGACGATGTCGCCGCGGCGCACGTGGGCCAGCAAGGTGCCGATGGTGGCCTGCTGCGGGCTGATGGCGATGTCGATCTCGCCGCCCTGCACCAGGTCGACATAGGCCGGGTTGTTGATGATGGTCATCACCTTCTTCGCGCCCAGGCGCTTGGCCAGCAGCGAGGACATGATGTTGGCTTCGTCATCGTTGGTCAGGGCCAGGAAGATGTCGGCGTCGGCGATGTTCTCTTCCAGCATCAGGTCGCGGTCCGAGGCGCTGCCCTGCAGCACCACCGTGCTGTCGAGGGTGTCGGACAGGTAGCGGCAACGGGCCGCGTTCATCTCGATGATCTTGACCTGGTAGCGGCTCTCGATGGCCTCGGCCAGGCGTTCGCCGATCTGCCCGCCGCCGGCAATCACCACGCGCTTGTTGGTTTCGTCGATGCGGCGCAGCTCGCCCATCACTGCGCGGATGTGGTTTTTGGCGGCGATGAAGAACACCTCGTCGTCGGCCTCGATCACCGTGTCGCCCTGTGGCTTGATCGGCCGGTCGCGACGGAAGATCGCCGCCACGCGGGTGTCCACGTTGGGCATGTGCTCGCGGATCTGGCGCAGCTGCTGGCCCACCAGCGGGCCGCCGTAGTAGGCCTTGACCGCCACCAGCTGGACCTTGCCCTCGGCGAAGTCGATCACCTGCAGGGCGCCGGGGTGCTCGATCAGGCGCTTGATGTAGTGGGTGACCACCTGTTCGGGGCTGATCAGCACGTCGACCGGGATCGCCTCGTTGTTGAACAGGCCGCTGCGGGTCAGGTAGGCCGACTCGCGAACCCGGGCAATCTTGGTCGGGGTGTGGAACAGGGTGTAGGCCACCTGGCAGGCGACCATGTTGGTCTCGTCGCTGTTGGTCACCGCCACCAGCATGTCGGCATCATCCGCACCGGCCTGGCGCAGCACCGTCGGCAGCGAGGCGCGGCCCTGCACGGTGCGGATGTCGAGGCGATCGCCCAGATCGCGCAGGCGGTCGCCATCGGTGTCGACCACGGTGATGTCGTTGGCTTCGCTGGCCAGGTGCTCGGCCAGCGTGCCGCCGACCTGCCCCGCGCCCAGGATGATGATCTTCATCCGCTCTCCCTTGTGCTGGTTAGTGTCCGCGAACGGCGGCGATCTTGATCAGCTTGGCATAGTAGAAGCCATCGTGGCCGCCTTCCTGCGCCAGCAGCTGCCGGCCATGGGGCTGGCGGATGCCAGCCTCGGTGGCCAGGTCCAGCTCGCGTGCGCCCGGCGTGCGGGTCAGGAACGCCTCGATCACTTCGGTGTTCTCGGTCGGCAGGGTCGAGCAGGTGGCGTAGAGCAGGATGCCGCCCACTTCGAGGGTTGGCCACAGCGCGTCGAGCAGCTCGCCCTGCAGGCTGGCCAGGGCAGCGATGTCATCGGCCTGGCGGGTCAGCTTGATGTCCGGGTGGCGACGGATCACACCGGTGGCCGAGCAAGGGGCGTCCAGCAGGATGCGCTGGAAGGTCTTGCCGTCCCACCAGCTGGCGGTGTCGCGGGCATCGCAGGCGATCAACTGGGCATCCAGGCCCAGGCGGTCGAGGTTTTCACGCACGCGGGTCAGGCGCTTGGCTTCCAGGTCGATGGCCACCACCGCCTCCAGCCCGGCATGCGCCTCGAGCAGGTGGCAGGTCTTGCCGCCGGGGGCACAGCAGGCGTCGAGCACGCGCTGGCCGGGCGCCAGGTCGAGCAGGTCGGCGGCCAGCTGCGCGGCTTCGTCCTGCACGCTGATCCAGCCCTGTTCGAAGCCCGGCAAACCGCGCACGTCGCAGGCCTCGGCGAGCAGGATACCGTCACGGCTGTACGTGCACGGCGCGGCATCGATGCCGGCTTCGCGCAGCAGGCCCAGGTAGGCATCGCGGCTGTGGTGGCGGCGGTTGACCCGCAGGATCATCGGCGGGTGGGCATTGTTGGCGGCGCAGATGGCTTCCCACTGCTCGGGCCAGAACGCCTTGAGCGACTTCTGCAGCCAGCGCGGGTGCGCGGTGCGCACCACCGGGTCGCGTTCGAGTTCGGCAAGCATCTCGCTGCTCTCGCGCTGGGCGCGGCGCAGCACGGCATTGAGCAGGGCCTTGGCCCAGGGCTTTTTCAGCTTGTCGGCGCACCCGACCGTTTCGCCGATGGCGGCGTGGGCCGGCACGCGGGTGTACAGCAGCTGGTAGAGGCCCACCAGCAGCAACGCCTCGACATCCGCGTCGGCGGCCTTGAACGGCTTTTGCAGCAGGCGCTCGGCCAGTGCCGACAGGCGTGGCTGCCAGCGTGCGGTACCGAAGGCCAGGTCCTGGGTGAGGCCGCGATCGCGGGCCTCGACCTTGTCCAGCTGGGCGGGCAGCGAGCTGTTGAGCGAGGCCTTGCCGCTGAGCACGGCGGCAAGGGCGCGGGCGGCGGCCAGACGCGGGTTCATTGGCCCAGCACCGTGCCGCTGGCGAATTTTTCGCGGCGGCTGTTGTACAGGTCGCTGAAGTTCAGCGCCTTGCCGCCGGGCAGTTGCAGGCGGGTCAGGCACAGCGCCTGCTCGCCGCAGGCCACGATCAGGCCGTCCTTGCTGGCAGACAGGATCTCGCCCGGCGCGCCCTTGCCATCGGCCAGGCGCGCACCCAGCACCTTGAGGGCTTCGCCGCCCAGGGTGCTGTGGCAGATCGGCCACGGGTTGAAGGCGCGGATCAGGCGCTCCAGTTCCTTGGCGGGGCGCGACCAGTCCAGACGCGCCTCGTCCTTGTTCAGCTTGTGGGCATACGTGGCCAGGGCGTCGTCCTGCACTTCGCCGTGCAGGGTGCCCGCGCCCAGGCCGTCGATGGCCTGCAGCACCGCGGGCGGGCCCAGTTCGGCCAGGCGATCGTGCAGGCTGCCGCCGGTGTCGCTGGCGCTGATCGGGGTGCTGACCTTGAGCAGCATCGGCCCGGTGTCCAGGCCGGCCTCCATGCGCATGACCGTCACGCCGCTTTCGGCGTCGCCGGCCTGCACCGCGCGCTGGATCGGCGCGGCGCCGCGCCAGCGTGGCAGCAACGAGGCGTGGCTGTTGATGCAGCCCAGGCGCGGAATATCCAGCACCGCCTGGGGCAGGATCAGGCCGTAGGCCACCACCACCATCAGGTCGGGCTTGAGTGCGGCCAGCTCGGCCTGCGCCTCGGGGCTGCGCAGCGTCGGCGGTTGCAGCACCGGGATGGCGTTATCCACAGCCAGCTGCTTGACCGGGCTGGGCATCAGCTTCTGGCCACGGCCGGCCGGGCGGTCTGGCTGGGTGTAGACCGCGACGATTTCATGGGGGCCGGCCAGCAGGGCCTTGAGGTGTTCGGCGGCAAACTCGGGGGTGCCCGCGAAGACGATGCGCATGCAGTTCTCGCTTAAAAAGAAAAAGGCTTGCCGGAGCAAGCCTTCTGGAATGAGGGATCAAGCGTTCTGGCGGTGCTGCTTTTCCAGTTTCTTCTTGATGCGGTCGCGCTTGAGGTTCGACAGGTAGTCGACGAACAGCTTGCCGTTGAGGTGGTCGCATTCGTGCTGGATGCACACGGCCAGCAGGCCTTCGGCGATCAGTTCGAAGGGCTTGCCGTCGCGATCCAGGGCCTTGACCCTGACCTTCACCGGGCGGTCGACGTTCTCGTAGAAGCCGGGTACCGACAGGCAGCCTTCCTGATACTGGTCCATGTCGTCGGTGAGCATTTCCAGCTCGGGGTTGATGAAGACCCGCGGTTCGCTGCGGTCTTCGCTCAGGTCCATGACCACCACGCGCTTGTGCACGTTGATCTGGGTGGCGGCCAGGCCGATGCCAGGGGCTTCGTACATGGTTTCAAACATGTCATCGATCAACTGACGGATGCTGTCGTCCACTTCCGTCACCGGTTTGGCGATGGTGCGCAGGCGCGGGTCCGGGAATTCGAGGATGTTCAAGATGGCCATAAGCGTATGAGCTGCACTGTGCGATGGGTTACAAACATGAATGCACATAATAAAGGTATTCGGCGCGTTCGGCACCCTTCTCAAGGTCGGCTAGGGTTTTGAAGGCGACTGGCGGCCCGCACCGGGCGGCGAGTTGTCAAACTATTATCAACAGAGTTATCCACAGGTTTTCACGCGTGGCTGACCCGCCTTCGATCAAGGATGATCCGATGCCCCTCCCGCCTGTTGCGGCGTGCTCGCCGGTTGAACTTGAGGCACGTCTGCGCCTGCACCGCCTTCCCGATATCGGGCCAAAGGGCTTTGGCCTGCTGCTGGAAGCCTTTGGCAGCGCGGCCTCCGCGCTTGATGCGCCCGCCACACAATGGCGGGCGCTGGGCCGCAGCCCGGCCAGCATAACGGCCCGCCACAGTGCCGAGGCTTACGCCGGCGCAGCGGCTGCAATGGCCTGGCTAGAGCGGCCCGGGCAGCATTTGCTGATGTGGGACGCCCCCACCTACCCTGGCTTGCTGGCCGAGCTTTGCGATGCCCCGCCCCTTCTGTTCATTGCCGGCAACCCGATGATTCTGGAGCAGCCGCAGCTGGCCATCGTCGGCAGCCGGCGTGCTTCACGCCCGGCCCTGGACACCGCGGCCGCGTTTTCCAGGCAACTGGCCCAGGCCGGTTTCGTGATTACCAGCGGCCTGGCACTGGGGGTCGACGGTGCCGCTCACCAGGCTGCAATGGATGCTGGCGGACGCACTATCGGCGTGCTTGGCACCGGCCTGCAAAAACTTTATCCACAGCGACATCATGCCCTCGCGCAGGCCATGGCCGAGCGCGGTAGCGCAGTGGTCTCGGAGTTCCCGCTGGATGCCGGACCGGTGGCGGCCAACTTCCCGCGGCGCAATCGCATCATCAGCGGGCTGTCGCTCGGCGTGCTGGTGGTGGAGGCCAGCCTGGCCAGCGGTTCGCTGATCACCGCGCGCCTGGCAGCCGAACAGGGGCGCGAGGTGTACGCGATTCCTGGCTCCATCTACCATCCGGGGGCCAGGGGCTGCCATCAATTGATACGTGATGGCGCGATGCTGGTGGAGAGCATAGAGCAGATTCTGGAAAGTTTGCGTGGCTGGCAGAACCTTCCGTCGGCCGCCCCCGAGCCGGTGGTGCACCCGCTGCTGGGGTTGCTGCTGGCGGCGCCGCACACCACCGAGGCGCTGGCGCTGGCCAGCGGTCAGGCCCTGCCCCAGGTGCTGGCCACGCTCACCGAACTGGAGCTGGACGGGCGTGTGTGCAGTGACGCGGGGCGTTGGTTTGCCCGGCCGGGCTAAGTACACTGCGTACCAGCCTTTGAACGCGGAGTGACAACGATGGTGAACAGTTGGCGTGTGCAACAAGCCGCGCGGGAAATTCGGGCGGGTGCGGTACTGGCCTATCCGACCGAGGCGGTCTGGGGCCTGGGCTGTGACCCGTGGAACGAGGAGGCGGTGGACCGCCTGCTGGCGCTCAAGTCCCGCTCGGTGAACAAGGGGCTGATCCTGATTGCGGACAACATCCGCCAGTTCGACTTCTTGTTCGAGGACTTCCCCGAGCTGTGGCTGGACCGCATGGCCAGCACCTGGCCGGGGCCCAATACCTGGCTGGTGCCGCACCAGGGCATGTTGCCGGAATGGATCACCGGCGTGCATGACACCGTGGCGCTGCGGGTCAGCGACCACCCGGTGGTGCGCGACCTGTGTTCGCTGGTGGGCCCGCTGGTGTCGACCTCGGCCAACCCGCAGGGCCGGCCGGCAGCGCGCTCGCGCCTGCGTGTGGAACAGTACTTCCACGGGCAGCTGGATGTGATCCTGGGCGGCAGCCTGGGCGGGCGGCGCAACCCGAGCGTGATTCGCGACCTGGCCACGGGGCAGGTGGTGAGAGCGGGGTGACCCCATTCGCCGGCAAGGCCGGCTCCTACAGGCGCGCCACCGTCTGTAGGAGCCGGCCTTGCCGGCGAAGCATTCAGCGCCGATTCAGGGCAACAACACCGTAGACCCCACCGTCCGCCGCGCCGACAGCTCTGCCTGAGCCTTGGCCGCCTCGGCCAGCGGATAGCGCTGCTGGATATCCACAGCCAGCTTGCCGCTGGCGATCATTTCGAACAGCTCGTCGGCCATCGCCTGGGTGTTCTCGGCATTGTTGGCATAGCTGGCCAGCGTCGGCCGGGTCACATACAGCGAGCCCTTCTGCGCCAGGATCCCCAGATTGACTCCGCTCACCGGGCCCGACGCATTGCCGAAGCTCACCATCAGCCCGCGCGGCGCCAGGCAGTCCAGCGAGGTCAGCCAGGTGTCCTGGCCCACGCCGTCGTACACCACCGGGCACTTCTTGCCGCCGGTCAGCTCCAGCACGCGCTGCGCCACGTCTTCACGGCTGTAGTCGATGGTTTCCCATGCACCCAGGGCCTTGGCCCGCGCCGCCTTCTCCGGCGAGCTCACGGTACCGATCAGCTTCACGCCCAGGGCCTTGGCCCACTGGCAGGCCAGCGAACCCACCCCACCGGCGGCGGCATGGAACAGCACCGTCTGGCCGGCCTGCAGCGCGTAGGTCTGGCGCAGCAGGTACTGCACGGTCAGGCCCTTGAGCATCACCGCGGCGGCCTGCTCGAAGCTGATGCTCTCGGGCAGCTTCACCAGGTTTGCTTCAGGCAGCGTGTGCACCTCGCTGTAGGCACCCAGCGGACCGCCAGCGTAGGCCACCCGATCGCCCACCTTGATCCGCGTCACGCCCTCGCCCACCGCCTCGACCACGCCGGCAGCTTCGGTGCCCAGGCCCGAGGGCAGTGCCGGCGGCGCGTACAGCCCGCTGCGGAAATAGGTGTCGATGAAGTTCAGACCAATGGCGTGGTTGCGCACGCGGACCTGTTGCGGGCCGGGCGCGGCGGGTTCGAAGTCGACTAGGGTCAATACCTCGGGGCCGCCATGCTGGCTGAACTGGATACGCTTGGCCATCTGCACTCTCCTGCTGGATCCGGGAAAACCCCTATCGGACGCCTTTGCTTGATCGCCGTCAACTGCGGGTGGCCTGCCGCCGGTGGTATGCTACGCGCCGAATTCAGCGCCGGCCCCCGCCTGGCCCGGCCCTAGCCCGTTTCCAAGGTGACCTGATGACTACCCGCACCGAGGCCGTGAAGGCCTACCTGCTCGACCTGCAAGACCGGATTTGCGCCGCCCTGGAAAGCGAAGACGGCGGAGCCCGCTTCGTCGAGGACGCCTGGGTACGCGAAGCCGGTGGCGGTGGGCGCACGCGGGTAATCGGCGAAGGCAACGTCATCGAAAAAGGCGGGGTCAACTTCTCGCACGTGTTCGGCAGCGGCCTGCCGCCGTCTGCCAGCGCGCACCGCCCCGAACTTGCTGGCCGTGGTTTCGAGGCGCTGGGGGTGTCGCTGGTGATCCATCCGCACAACCCCCATGTACCGACCTCCCACGCCAACGTGCGCTTCTTCATTGCCGAGAAGGAAGGCGAAGAGGCGGTATGGTGGTTCGGCGGCGGCTTCGACCTCACGCCCTACTACGCCCACGAAGAAGACTGCATCCACTGGCACCGCGTGGCCGAGCAGGCCTGCGCACCGTTCGGCGCCGATGTGTACCCGCGCTACAAGGCCTGGTGCGACCGCTACTTCCACCTCAAGCACCGGGGCGAGCCGCGGGGCATCGGCGGCTTGTTCTTCGACGACCTGAACGAGTGGGACTTCGACACCTGCTTCGCCTTCATCCGCGCCATCGGCGATGCCTACGTCGAGGCCTACCTGCCCATCGTGCAACGGCGCAAGGCGCAGCCGTACACCGCCCAGCAGCGTGAATTCCAGGAGTTCCGCCGCGGGCGCTACGTGGAATTCAACCTGGTGTACGACCGTGGCACCCTGTTCGGCCTGCAATCGGGCGGCCGTACCGAGTCGATCCTGATGTCGCTGCCGCCGCAGGTGCGCTGGGGCTATGACTGGAAGGCTGCGCCGGGCAGCGAAGAAGCACGCCTGACCGAGTACTTCCTGCAGGACCGCGACTGGCTGGGCCTGGACAAGGCCGCTCACTGAACCCATTGTGGATAACGTGCCCGATTCGCCGGGCGGACTCAGGAAACGCGTCATGGACCAGTACGTTGTATTCGGCAACCCGATCGGCCACAGCAAGTCGCCGCTGATTCACCGGCTGTTCGCCGACCAGACCGGCCAACAGCTGGAGTACAACACCCTGCTGGCGCCGCTGGACGACTTCAGCATGTGCGCGCTGGGCTTCTTCAAGCAGGGCAGCGGCGCCAACGTCACCGTGCCCTTCAAGGAGGAAGCCTACCGCCTGGTGGGTGACGGCCTGACCGCACGCGCCTGGCGAGCCGGGGCGGTGAACACGCTGACCCGGCTGCCCGACGGCAGCCTGCAGGGCGACAACACCGACGGTGCCGGCCTGGTGCGCGACCTCACGGTGAATGCCGGGGTCGAGCTCAAGGGCAAGCGCATCCTGCTGCTGGGGGCCGGTGGCGCGGTGCGCGGGGTGCTCGAGCCGTTGCTGGCGCATGAGCCTGCGTCGCTGGTGATTGCCAACCGTACGGTAGAAAAGGCCGAGCAGCTGGCCCGCGAGTTCGACGACCTGGGGCCGGTGGCCGCCAGCGGCTTCAGCTGGCTGGAAGAGCCGGTGGACCTGATCATCAATGCCACCTCGGCGAGCCTGGCCGGCGAGATGCCGCCGATTGCCGCGAGCCTGATCGAACCGGGCGTGACCGTGTGCTACGACATGATGTATGCCAAGGAGCCCACGCCGTTCTGTCGCTGGGCCACCGAGCACGGTGCGGCCAAGGTGCTGGACGGGCTGGGAATGCTGGCTGAGCAGGCGGCGGAGGCGTTCTTCATCTGGCGCGGGGTGCGCCCGGACACCGGGCCGGTGCTCGATGAGCTGCGCCGGCAGCTGGCGCGGGGCTAGAACGCGGCGCTGCCTTCGCCGGCAAGGCCGGCCCCTGTAGGCGCCGGCCTTGCCGGCGAAGGGCGCAACTCAATCCTCAAACTGGACCGGGCAATCAGCCGCCCCTTCCAGCTTCTGCAACTCCTCCACCACCTGCCCCCTCGCCCGCCGCAGCACCAGCTGACGTCCCTGCCGGCGCAGCCGCCGCGCCTCCTGGTGCAGCATCTCCACCCCCGAGTAATCGATGAAGTTGATCTGCCGCGCATCGATCACCACCACCGGTGCCTGGCACCGCTGCAGGCGCACCTGCAGATAATGGCTGGCGCCGAAGAAGATCGAGCCGAACACCCGCAGCACATCCGCCTCGCCTTCGCGCGACTGCTGTACCCGTGGCTGCGAAGTGCGCTTGAGGTAGAAGAACAGCGATGCCAGCACCCCGGCATAAATCGCCGTCTGCAGTTCCAGCAGCAAGGTGGCGACGCAGGTCAGCAGCATCACCAGAAACTCCGGCCGGCTGACCCGGTACAGCGCCCGAATCGCACGGTGATCCACCAGCCCCCAGCAGATCAGCAGGATGCTGCCGGCCATCGCCGGGATCGGGATGTGCGCGATCAGGCTGGCGCCCGCCACGGCGAACAGCGCCACCCACAGGGCCGAGAACACCCCCGCCAGCGGTGACTGCGCCCCGGCCTCATAGCTGAGCCCGGAACGGGTGAACGAGCCCGACGACAGGTAGCCGGAGAACCATGCACCGCCCAGGTTGGACAGGCCCTGGGCGCGGATCTCCTGGTTGGCGTCGATCAGCTGTTCGGAGCGGATCGACAGCGAGCGCGCAATCGACAGGCTGGTGACCAGCCCCAGCATGCCCACCGCCACGGCACTGGGCAGCAGGCGCAGGATCAGCTCCAGGTCCAGCAGCGGCAGCGGGCTCAGCGGTGGCAGCCAGCCAATGAACGCCGGCACCAGCGCCACATGGCCGAACAGTGCCGGCCACAGCCACACAAGCAGGCTGGCGCCGACAAGGCTGATCAACAGCGCCGGCCAGCGCGGCCGTGCGAGCTTGATCAACAGCCCCAGCAGCAAGGTGCCCAGCCCCAGCAGCAGCGATGGCCAGTCGATGTCGCCGGCATGCTGCAGCAGGCCTTGCAGGGTTCTGAGGGCGGTGGCCTGGCTGGCGAGGTCGAGCCCCAGCAGGTTCGGCACCTGGCCCAGGGCGATCACCACTGCAGCGCCGAGGGTGAAGCCGAGCACCACCGAGTGCGAGACGAAATTCACCAGCGCGCCGAAGCGCAGCATGCCCACCAGCCACTGGAACACCCCGGCCAGGAAGGTCAGCAGCAGGATCAGGCGGATGTAGTCGTCGCTGCCGGGCACCGCCACGGGGCTGATGCTGGCGTAGAGCACGATGGAGATGGCGGCGGTGGGCCCGCAGATCAGGTGCCACGACGAGCCCCACAGGCACGCGATCAGCACCGGCACGATGGCCGCGTACAGCCCGTACTCGGCGGGCAGGCCGGCGATCAGCGCATAGGCGATCGACTGCGGCAGGGCCAGGATCGCCCCGCTGAGCCCCACCAGCAGGTCGCGCCGCACGCTGGCACGGGTTTGCCGAGGCAACCAGGCGAGAAAGGGAAACAGACGGTGGCGCTCTAGCCAGGCCATGAAGCTCTCTATGCAGTGCGGTGAAGGCTCAGGGTGCAGGCTATGGCGGCCCGGTGCAAGTCAGGGGGCCTCGATGAAATTCACCTGTTCGCCAACATGCAGGTTCAGGTCCAGCAGGTCGGCAATGCCCGCAGCGATGCCTGCCAGGCTGTCCGGGTGCTCGCTCAGTGGCGTGTTGACCAACGTCCAGCGCAGGCCACCGGCCTGCAACAACTCCGCCAGCGGCGCCGCGCCGCCGCCAAACTGGCCCACCAGCACAATGCGACGCAGGGGCGTGCGGGCCATGCCCGCGAGCAGGGCCTGGGTCATCAGCCCCTGGCGCGAGAAGTCGCCGGGCGCCAGGCCGTCGAGCAGGCACACCACGGCCGAGCCGCCAGCGATGCTCTGTTCGGCCTGGTCTGCGCTGGCCAGGCCGCCGTTCTTGACGTGCAGGCCGGGGCGCGCCTGGGGCTGGTTGAGGTCGTCGAGGATCAGGGTCACCTCGTGCTGGCGCTGCAGCAGTTCGCTTACCAGCGCATCGCCCAGGGTGCACTGGCCGCCGAGCAGGATCAGTTTGAAGACAGGTGTTTCGGCGTTTTTCACGATAGCGCTCCGGGGGTATCTTGATGGCCTTTGGACCTGCGGGAGCACCTGGGGGTTCGGTCGAATTCAGGAGGCAGCGTGCAACGGATAAAGGGGTATCACGCCCATGTGTATTACGACGCCGGTACGATGGAGCAGGCGCGGGCGCTGTGCGAGGAAGCCGCCACGCTGTTTGGCGTGAGCATGGGGCGCATGCATCAGAAACCGGTGGGGCCGCACCCGGACTGGAGCTGCCAGCTGGCATTCGGGCCGGAGATGGTGGGCGTGGTGCTGCCGTGGCTGGCGTTGTACCGCAAGGGGCTGGTGGTGTTTCTGCATCCGCTGACCGGCGATGAGCTGGCCGATCATCGGGACCATGCGATCTGGATGGGGGCCGTGCGGCCGCTGGATCTTTCGATGTTCGAAGGGGCCTGAAGCGGCGGTGAGGCTTTCGCCGGCAAGGCCGGCTCCTACAGGACTGCGGTGTCTGTAGGAGCCGGCCTTGCCGGCGAAAGAGGCGACGCGGTATCAGCCTTTGCGCGCGCCGCGCACACCTTCGGCCAGCGCCGAACACAGCGCCAGCACATCGCTTACCGCCTGCTCGCCCGTGCTGGCGTTGGCCACCTTGTCCACCAGCGCCGAACCCACGACCACACCATCGGCCAGCCGCGCAATGGCTGCCGCCTGTTCAGGCGTGCGAATGCCGAAGCCTACGCTGATCGGCAGGTCGGTGTGGCGGCGCAGGCGCTCGATGGCGCCGCTTACCTGATCGCTGGTCGCCGAGCCTGCGCCGGTCACGCCGGCTACCGACACGTAGTACACAAAGCCCGAACTGCGCTCCAGCACGCGCGGCAGGCGCGCGTCATCGGTGGTCGGGGTGGTCAGGCGGATGAAGTCGATGCCCGCGGCCTGGGCCGGGGTGGCCAGCTCGGCGTCGTGCTCCGGCGGCAGGTCGACGATGATCAGGCCGTCCACGCCCGCATCCCTGGCCTCGGCCACGAACTTCTCCACGCCGAAGCGGTGGATCGGGTTGTAGTAGCCCATCAGCACGATCGGCGTGGTGGCATTGCCGGTGCGGAACTCGCGCACCATCTGCAGGGTTTTGGCCAGGGTCTGCCCGGCCTCCAGCGCACGCAGGGTGGCCAGCTGGATGGCCACGCCGTCGGCCATCGGGTCAGTGAACGGCATGCCCAGCTCGATCACGTCGGCACCCGCAGCCGGCAGGCCCTTGAGGATCGCCAGCGAAGCGTCGTAGCCCGGGTCACCGGCGGTCACGAAGGTCACCAGGGCAGCGCGGCCCTCGCGCTTGAGGTCGGCAAAACGTTGTTCAAGACGGCTCATGCCTGCTTCTCCTGCGCGGCCATATGGCTCATTACGGTTTGCATGTCCTTGTCGCCACGCCCCGAAAGGCACACCACCATCAGGTGGTCCCTGGGCAGGGTGGGCGCACGCTTGATGGCTTCGGCCAGCGCGTGGGAGGTTTCCAGCGCCGGGATGATGCCTTCCAGGCGGCATGTGGTGTGGAACGCATCCAGCGCCTCGTCGTCGGTGATGCTCACGTACTCGACGCGCTTCACTTCGTGCAGGTAGGCGTGCTCCGGGCCGATGCCGGGGTAGTCCAGGCCGGCGGAAATCGAGTGGGCGTCGGTGATCTGGCCATCGGCGTCCTGCAGCAGGTAGGTGCGGTTGCCGTGCAGCACGCCTGGCACGCCGCCGTTGAGGCTCGCTGCGTGCTTGTCGGTGTCGACCCCGTGGCCGCCGGCCTCGACGCCGATGATCTGCACACTGGCGTCATCGAGGAAGTCATGGAACAGGCCCATGGCGTTGGAGCCACCACCCACGCAGGCGATCAGGCTGTCGGGCAGGCGCCCTTCCTTGGCCTGCAGCTGCTCGCGGGTTTCCTTGCCGATGATCGACTGGAAGTCGCGCACCATCGCCGGGTACGGGTGCGGGCCGGCCACGGTGCCGATCAGGTAGAAGGTGTCGTCGACGTTGGTCACCCAGTCGCGCAGCGCTTCGTTCATGGCGTCCTTGAGGGTGCCGGTGCCGGCGGTGACCGGCACGATCTCGGCGCCCAGCAGCTTCATGCGGAACACGTTGGCCTGCTGGCGCTCGATGTCGGTGGCGCCCATGTAGATCACGCAGGGCAGGCCGAAACGTGCGGCCACGGTGGCGGTGGCCACACCGTGCATGCCGGCGCCGGTTTCGGCGATCAGGCGCTTCTTGCCCATGCGCTTGGCCAGCAGCACCTGGCCGATGCAGTTGTTCACCTTGTGCGCGCCGGTGTGGTTGAGCTCTTCGCGCTTGAAGAAGATCTTCGCCCCGCCGCAGTGTTCGGTGAGGCGCTCGGCGAAGTACAGCGGGTTAGGACGGCCGATGTAGTCGCGCTGGAAGTACGCCAGTTGCTCGTTGAACTCGGGGTCGGCCTTGGCCGCTTCGTATTCGCGGGCCAGGTCGAGCACCAGCGGCATCAGGGTTTCGGCCACGTAGCGGCCACCGAATGCGCCAAACAGGCCGTTGGCATCGGGGCCGCTGCGGAAGTTGGTCTGGGTCATGGGTCGCTCCAGGGCGTGGGTATGAGGTCGCAATGGGCCTACTCTACCCACGACACGCGCCGCTGAAAACCGATAAGATCGCCACAACCTGTCAGGAAAACTCACACGTCAATGGCCAGAGAAATGCCCCCGCTCAATGCCCTTCGGGCCTTTGAAGCCACCGCCCGGCTCAACAGCGTCAGCCAGGCTGCCGAGCAACTGCACGTGACCCACGGTGCGGTGAGCCGGCAGTTGAAGGTGCTTGAAGAGCACCTGGGCGTGAGCCTGTTCGTCAAGGAAGGGCGCGGCATTAAACTCACAGATGCAGGTGTGCGCCTGCGCGACGCCAGCAGCGACGCCTTCGAGCGCCTGCGCAGCGTGTGCGCCGAGCTGGGCCAGGACCGCGCCGACGCACCGTTCGTGCTGGGTTGTTCAGGCAGCCTGCTGGCGCGCTGGTTCATTCCGCGCCTTGGGCGCCTGCAGGCCGACCTGCCAGAGCTGCGTCTGCACCTGTCGGCGGGCGAAGGCGACCTGGACCCGCGCCGGCCGGGGCTGGATGCGCTGCTGGTATTCGCCGAGCCGCCGTGGCCGGCCGACATGCAGGTGCACGTGCTGGCACAGGAATGCATCGGGCCGGTGCTCAGCCCGCACTTTCCAGGGTTCGACCGCCTGCGTCAGGCGCCAGCCAGCGCCTTGCTGGGGGAAACCCTGCTACACACCACCTCGCGGCCCCAGGCCTGGCCCGACTGGGCCCGCCAACAGCACATCGACCCGCAGGCAATGCGCTACGGGCAAGGGTTCGAGCATCTGTATTACTTGCTGGAGGCAGCTGTGGCCGGCCTGGGGGTGGCGATCGCCCCGCAGCCGCTGGTGGCCGATGACCTGCGTGCCGGCAGGCTGGCGGCACCGTGGGGCTTTGGTCCTACGCGGGCGTCATTGGCCCTGTGGGTGCCCCGGCGCGCCGCGGACGGGCGCGCCGAGCAGCTGGCGCACTGGTTGCGCGCCGAACTGGGGCGGCAGGCGCTTTAGTCGCCGCGCTTGCACAGCAGGTAGGCGGCCAGCAGGCCCAGTGCGCCCACGGCCACGCCGGCGGTGGTCCAGGGGTGTTGCTGGGCATAGTCACGGGTGGCGATGCCGGTTTCGCGGGTCTTGGTCTTGACCTCTTCATAGGCATCGGTGAGCAGGCTGCGCGAGTGACGCAGGGCATTTTCGGCATTGCCCTTGAGGCTCTTCAGGGTCTTGCGCGACTCGTCCGAAGCATCGTCTTTGAGGTTTTCCAGGGATTTGAGGAGACTTTCGATTTCCGCTTCCATGCTTTGCAACGAGGCTTTACGTAGCGAGCTATTGGCCATGGTGGCTCTCCTTCAGGGTTTGAGTGGCATGTGAAGAATGGGACTGCGCAGTGCCGCGAAAGTGCAGAGCAATCGAACTTTTGCCAGGTTTTTACCCACACAGGTAAACCTGCCTGGCGCTGCTAGGCTCAATGCACACCATTGATGGAGAGTAGTCATGTCTGATCACCACACGTACAAGAAGGTCGAACTGGTCGGCTCCTCGCCCAGCAGCATCGAGGACGCGATCAACAATGCCCTGGCCGAAGCGGCTAAGAGCATCAAGCACCTGGAGTGGTTCGAAGTGACCGAGACCCGGGGCCATATCAAGGATGGCAAGGCGGCGCATTTTCAGGTAACCATCAAGGTGGGCTTCCGTATCGCCAACAGCTGATGGCGGCCGGCTGGCCCTGAACCCTTTTTGATCTGAACAAGGAATGCGATCGATGAAGAAGTTGGTATTGGCGTTTGGCTTGATGACCCTGGCCGGGACTGCGCTGGCGGCGGGCAAGCCGTGTGAAGAATTGAAGAGCGAGATTGCCGCGAAGATCGACGCCAATGGCGTACCGCACTATTCGCTGGAGATCGTCGACAAGGGCGCTGCGACCGATGGCAAGGTGGTGGGGTCGTGTGAAGGCGGTACCAAGGAAATCGTGTACAAGCGCGGTTGATCGGTGAGTCTTTCGCCAGCAAGGCTGGCTCCTACGTAGGAGCCAGCCTTGCTGGCGAAAGGGCCTTCAGTTGCCCTTGATGACCTGAGACAGAATCTCGTAGGACCGGATCCGGTCCGCATGCTCGTACAGGTCGCAGGTAAAGATCAGCTCATCAGCACCGGTCTGCTCCAGCAGCACGTCCAGTTTGGCGCGGATCTTCTCTGGCCCGCCCACCATCGCCAGGCCCAGGAAACTTCCCACTGCCTCCCGCTCATGGGGCTGCCACAGGCCGTCCATGCTATCGACGGGCGGGCGCTGCACCAGGCTCTGCCCACGCATCAACGCCAGAATTCGCTGATACACCGAGGTGGCCAGATACTCGGCCTGCTCGTCGGTATCGGCCGCCACCAGCGGTACACCCAACATCACGTAGGGCTTGTCGAGCACCGCCGAGGGCTTGAAGTGGTTGCGGTACACGCGGATCGCTTCATGCATCATGCGCGGCGCAAAGTGCGAGGCAAACGCATACGGCAAGCCGCGCATCCCCGCCAGCTGTGCACTGAACAGGCTCGAGCCCAGCAGCCAGATCGGCACCTCGGTGCCATACCCCGGCACGGCAATCACTTTCTGGTCGGGCGTGCGCGGGCCCAGGTAGCGCACCAGTTCCTCTACATCGTCCGGGAAGTCGTCGGCGCTGCCCGAGCGCTCGCGGCGCAGGGCGCGGGCGGTCATCTGGTCGGAGCCCGGCGCACGTCCCAGGCCCAGGTCGATACGGCCCGGGTACAGGCTGGCCAGGGTGCCGAACTGCTCGGCAATCACCAGCGGCGCGTGGTTGGGCAGCATCACCCCGCCTGCACCCACGCGGATCGTCGAGGTACCACCGGCCAGGTACCCCAGCAGCACCGAGGTGGCGGAGCTGGCAATGCCGTCCATGTTGTGGTGCTCGGCCACCCAGAAGCGGTTGTAGCCGAATTTCTCCACGTGTTGCGCCAGGTCCAGCGAGTTGCGCAGCGACTGGGCCGGGCCGCTGTCCTGGCGTACCGGTACCAGGTCGAGGGTGGAGTATTTGATGTCCGCGAGTCGCGTCATGGCGTGTACGCCTCCTGAATGGTTAGGCCGACAGCATGCCGCGACCTTTCTGACTCTGTATGGGCAGATCACAGGTATTCAATGCCTGCCCCTGCAATCGGGCTGAACTTGCCCGTGGTGACGCCCTCTGAATTGAACGCCAGGCGCGATCCCCCGCGCTCTCAGGCACTCAGGAGGCTTTATGAGTTCGATAAAAAAGACAGCATCGGCAATCTGGCAAGGCGACCTGAAAACCGGCAAGGGCCAGCTCTCCACCGAGAGTGGCGCCTTGAAGGCCAACCCCTATGGCTTCAACACCCGGTTCGAAGGCCAGCCTGGTACCAACCCTGAAGAACTGATCGGCGCTGCCCATGCAGGCTGCTTCTCCATGGCCTTTTCGATGATCCTCGGCGAAGCCGGCCTGACCGCCGAGCGTATCGACACCATCGCCGAAGTGACCCTGGACAAGCAGCCCGATGGTTTTGCCATCACCGCCGTGCACCTGATCCTCAAGGCCAAGGTGCCCGGTGCCGACAAGGCGAAATTCGAGGAGCTGGCCAACAAGGCCAAGGCGGGATGTCCGGTATCCAAGGTGCTCAAGGCCCAGATCAGCCTGGACGCCACCCTGGTGGACTGACGCCGGCGCAGATCAGAACGACGCACGGCTTCTTGTGGTCAAATGGCTGTCGGCAGATGGTCTGCCGCCACAAGGAGCTGTTCTGATGACTCGTATTGCATTCGCTGTGCTGACCTCGTTGCTGGCCACCAGTGCGCTGGCCGCGCCCAAGGACTGCGCCGAGCTCAAGGCCGAGATCGAAGCCAAGATCCAGGCCAACAATGTCTCTTCCTACACCCTGGAAATCGTGACCAACGATGAAGTCCACGACCAGAACATGGTAGTGGGCAGCTGTGAGAACGGCACCAAGAAGATCATCTACCAGAAAAACGATCGCTAGCCGTCACGGGATGCAGAAGATGTCGTTCTGTTCTTCGGCGACCAGCTTGCGCTGCGCGTCGTACAGATAGGCACTGGGCTGCATGGCCGGGGCGCGGGCTTCGATGCGGTAGCGCTGGCCGGCCTGGAAGTCGTCGTAGCGAATCTTCAGGTAGCAGGTGCGTTCGGTAGGGTCGGTGCTGAAACCGCCTGAATACACCTCGAAATCAAAGCGCACCACCAGTTCATGTTTGCCCGGCGTGACCTGGAAGAAACGGCCGTCGTTCAGGCGCTGACCATCCAGGCGGTCGGCCATGAGCACCTTGCCCGGCGTGACGGTATACAGGTCGATCCAGGCCTGCTTGCTGTCGACCGGTGGCAGGGGACTGGCACAGGCCCCCAAGGTACTGATGGCAAGCAGCATCATGGGCTGGCGCATGGCAATCTCCGCTGGCGGGCTACAAGCTACAAGCATAGCGCCATTAGTCTGTTCAGGTACGCTGGCATCCGGCAGGCAAACCGGTGCCGACCAGTTTGCGCTGCTCGTTGTAGAGCTTGGCCCAGGGCCTGAAGCCGATACTGCCGGCCTGCAACTGATAGCGCTGGCCGGCATTGAAATCCTTGAATTTCACGTTCAGCTGGCAATCGCGCCACAGCGGTTCGTCCACCGGCCCGATATTGCCGGGCGCTACCGCGAACTGATAGCGCACCGTCAGCTCGTGACTGCCCGGCGTGACTTCGAAGTAGCGGGTGTCGGCCCAGCTGCGCTCGTCCACCTCCAGCGCGTGCAGGGTGTCGTCGGCAGCGGGCTGGAGGTCGACCCAGGCCTGGTTCGGGTCGGCGGCGGGCAGGCCGGCGCAGCCGGTCAGGGCCAGCACAGCGCTGGCGGCAAGCATCGTACGCATGGCAAAACTCCGGGCAGGCAGGATAGTCTTGGGCGGATGAGCACTTGAGCGAGACATCCCTGCACATGGTTCGAATTTTTTTCTGGTTGCGCTCAAGCCCCGGGGCACTCGACCGCGTTTTCCGCGGGTTGGTTCCCGTGCTGCTGCTCGGGCTGCTCAACGGTTGCACCAGCCTCGGCTACTACAGCCAGCTGGCCAGCGGGCAATGGCAGTTGCTGCGCGCGCGCGAGCCGGTGGCGGTGCTGGTGGCCGACCCGGCCACCCCCCCTGCCCTGCGCCAGCACCTGGCGAAAGCGCAGCAGGCACGCGCTTTTGCCAGCAGCCACCTTAAGCTGCCGGACAACCGCAGCTACCGGGTGTACGCCGATATCGGGCGCCCGTTCGTGGTGTGGAACGTGTTCGCCACACCGGAGTTTTCGCTGGAACCGCATACCTACTGCTTCCCCATCGCCGGTTGCGTGGCCTATCGCGGCTACTACAGCCAGGGTGCGGCGCGCGGGGCGGCGGCGTTGCAGAAGGCGCAGGGGCAGGATGTGTATGTGGGCGGGGTGGAGGCCTATTCGACCCTGGGCTGGTTCGACGACCCGATTCTCAATTCGATGCTGGGCTGGGGCGACGAGCGCCTGGCCACGGTGATCTTCCACGAACTGGCGCACCAGCGTGTGTACGTGAAGGACGACACGGCGTTCAACGAGTCGTTTGCCACCTTTGTGGAGCAGGAAGGTTCGCGCCAGTGGCGCGCGGCCCGCGGGCTGGCACCCTTGCCGCAGGGTGGAGCGCGCCAGCGTGACGAGTTCGTCGGGCTGGTGCTGGCCAGCCGCGAGCGGCTCAAGACATTGTATGCACAGCCGCTGGACGAGGCAGCGATGCGCGCGGGCAAACAGGCCGAGTTCGAGCGCCTGCGCAGCGAGTACCGGGTGCTGCGCGATACAAGGTGGCAGGGCGACAAGCGCTATGACGCGTGGATCAACGCGCCGATGAACAACGCCAAGCTGCTGCCGTTCGGGCTGTATGACCAGTGGGTGCCGGCGTTTGCAGCGTTGTTCCGGGAGGTTGGCGGAGATTGGGCGGTGTTCTACCAGCGGGTCGAGGCCTGGGGGCGGTTGCCGTTCGAGCAGCGCCAGCAGGCCCTGGAAAGCTTCGCCGGCAATGCCGGGTCGCATCCCCTGTAGGAGCCGGCATTGCCGGCGAAAAGGCCCTCAGGACCGCATGAAGGCCCGATGCAGCTCGCCCAGCGTGTCGAAATGGTAAGCCGGCTGCTCTGCGGTCAATTCCTCGCGGCTGCCAAACCCGTAGCCCACCGCCACTGCTTCCAGCCCGTTGCTGCGCGCGCCGATCAGGTCGTGCTTGCGGTCGCCGATCATCAGCGTCTGCGCCGGGTCCAGGTTTTCTTCGGCCAGCAGGTGCGCAATCAGCTCCACCTTGTTGGTGCGCGTACCGTCCAGCTCGCTGCCGTAGATGACCTTGAAATGCCGGGCAAAATCGAAGTGCCGGGCAATCTCGCGGGCGAACTCCCAGGGCTTGGAGGTGGCGATGTACAGCGTGCGCCCCTGCGCCTGCAGCCCTTCGAGCAGCTCGCTCACGCCTTCGAACACGCGGTTCTCGTACAACCCGGTGACCTTGAAGCGCTCACGGTAGAAGTTCACCGCCTGCCATGCCCTGGCCTCGTCGAAGCCGTAGAACTGCATGAACGCCTGCAGCAAGGGCGGGCCGATGAAGTGTTCCAGGCGGGCCAGGTCCGGCTCGTCGATGTCCAGCTTGGCCAGGGCGTACTGGATGGAACGCGTGATGCCTTCACGGGGGTCGGTGAGTGTACCGTCGAGGTCGAACAGAATGGTTTGCTGGTGCATGACAGTCTCGAAAAAAGGGGGCTGTGGATAACTCACTCAGGCTGGTCGAAGCCTTCGGCCAGGTGCAGGTCCTTGAGCTTCACGTAGTTGGCGGCGCTGTAGGGGAAGAACGCGCGTTCCTTGTCGGTCAGCGCCCGTGCCTGCTTCACCGGGCTGCCCACGTACAGGAAACCGCTCTCCAGCGTCTTGCCCGGCGGTACCAGGCTGCCGGCACCGATGATCACCTCGTCCTCGACCACCGCGCCGTCCATGATGGTGCTGCCCATGCCGACCAGAATGCGGTTGCCCAGGGTGCAGCCATGCAGCATGACCTTGTGACCAATGGTCACGTCATCGCCGATCAGCAGCGGGTAGCCGTCGGGATTGAACGGCCCGGCATGGGTGATGTGCAGCACGCTGGCGTCCTGCACGCTGGTGCGCGCGCCGATGCGGATGCGGTGCATGTCGCCGCGGATCACCGTCAGGGGCCATACCGAGCTGTCCTCGCCGATCTCGACATCACCCAGCACCACTGCGCTGCGGTCGACGAAGGCGCGGGCGCCGAGACGCGGAATGTGTTGCTGGAAGCTGCGGATGGCCATGAATAGTGTCTCTCTGTAAGGCTGATAGCTGCGGTCAGCGTCGATTGTAATTAAGATGGAGCGGTGTTTCTTCTGCCAAGGTGTTTAACCGTGAGTGCGAACAACCCGCTTCTGCAGTCTTATGACCTGCCGCCCTTCTCGGCGATCCGTGCCGAGCATGTGCTGCCGGCGATCGAACAGATCCTGGCCGACAACCGCAGCGCCATCGCCTCGATCCTGAAAACCCAGGGCCAGAACCCCACCTGGGCCGGCCTGGTGCTGGCCATGGACGAACTCAACGACCGACTGGGTGCAGCCTGGAGCCCGGTCAGCCACCTCAACGCGGTATGCAACAGCGCCGAGCTGCGCGAGGCCTACGAGGCCTGCCTGCCGGCCCTGAGCGCCTACGCCACCGAAATGGGCCAGAACCGCGAGCTGTTCCAGGCCTACGAAGCGTTGATCGCCAGCCCCGAAGCTGCCGGCTTCGATGTGGCGCAGAAAACCATCCTCGAACATGCCCTGCGTGACTTCCGCCTGTCGGGTATCGACCTGCCGGCCGACCAGCAGAAGCGATATGCCGAGGTGCAGAGCAAGCTTTCGGAACTGGGCAGCCGTTTCTCCAACCAGCTGCTCGACGCCACCCAGGCCTGGACCAAGCACGTCACCGACGAGGCCGCACTGGCCGGCCTGACCGAATCGGCCAAGGCGCAGATGGCGGCCGCCGCGCAGGCCAAGGGCCTGGATGGCTGGCTGATCAGCCTGGAATTCCCCAGCTACTACGCCGTGATGACCTACGCCCACGACCGTGCCCTGCGCGAAGAACTGTACGCGGCCTACTGCACCCGCGCCTCGGACCAGGGCCCCAATGCCGGCCAGTTCGACAACGGCCCGGTGATGCGCGAGATCCTCGACCTGCGTCAGGAGCTGGCCGAGCTGCTGGGTTATGCCAACTTCGCCGAGCTGAGCCTGGCCACCAAGATGGCCGAGTCCAGCGACCAGGTGCTGAGCTTCCTGCGTGACCTGGCCAAGCGCAGCAAACCCTTCGCCGCCCAGGACCTGGCCCAGCTCAAGGCCTACGCCGCCGAGCAGGGCTGCCCGGACCTGCAGAGCTGGGACAGCGGTTTCTATGGCGAGAAGCTGCGCGAACAGCGTTACAGCGTGTCGCAGGAAGCCCTGCGTGCCTACTTCCCGATCGACAAGGTGCTGTCGGGCCTGTTCACCATCGTGCAGCGCCTGTACGGCATCGAGATCGCCGAGGTGAAAGGCTTCGATACCTGGCACCCGGACGTGCGCCTGTTCGAGATCAAGGAAAACGGCCAGCACGTGGGGCGCTTCTTCTTCGACCTGTACGCCCGCGCCAACAAGCGCGGCGGTGCCTGGATGGACGGCGCCCGCGACCGTCGCCGCACGGCCGATGGCAGCCTGCAGAGCCCGGTGGCCAACCTGGTGTGCAACTTCACCCCGGCCGCCCCGGGTAAGCCGGCACTACTGACCCACGATGAAGTCACCACCCTGTTCCACGAGTTTGGCCACGGCCTGCATCACCTGCTGACCCGCATCGAGCATGCCGGGGTATCCGGCATCAATGGCGTGGCCTGGGACGCGGTCGAGCTGCCGAGCCAGTTCATGGAGAACTGGTGCTGGGAGCCCGAAGGCTTGGCGTTGATCTCCGGTCATTACGAAAGTGGCGCTGCCCTGCCGCAGGACCTGCTGGAGAAGATGCTGGCGGCGAAGAACTTCCAGTCGGGCCTGATGATGGTGCGCCAGCTGGAGTTCTCGCTGTTCGACTTCGAACTGCACGCCAGCCACGGCGATGGCCGCAGCGTGCTGGAGGTGCTCGAAGGAGTGCGCGACGAGGTTTCGGTGATGCGCCCGCCGGCGTACAACCGCTTCCCCAACAGCTTTGCGCACATCTTCGCTGGCGGCTACGCGGCCGGTTACTACAGCTACAAGTGGGCTGAAGTGCTGTCTGCCGATGCCTTCTCGCGCTTCGAGGAAGAGGGTGTGCTCAACGCCGAAACCGGTCGCGCCTTCCGCGAGGCGATTCTGGCCCGTGGCGGCTCGCAGGCGCCGATGCGCCTGTTCGTCGACTTCCGTGGCCGTGAGCCGTCGATCGATGCGCTGTTGCGCCACAGTGGCCTGAGCGAGGACCTGGCGGCATGAGCAAGACCAAGAAACGCTTCATTGCCGGGGCCGTATGCCCGGCGTGCAGCGAGCCGGACAAGCTGATGATGTGGAGCGAAGACGGCGTGCCACACCGCGAGTGCGTGGCCTGCGGGTTCTCCGACACGCTCAACGAACAGGGCCTGTCGGTGCCCAAGGAACTGGGCACCCGCGTCAACCAGGCCGAGGCCAAGGCGCCCCAGCCTGCGGTGCAGACGGTGCAGTTCTTCCCCAATCCGAAGCTGAAGAAGCCCTAGCGGGCCGTGTGGCTGGTGCAGGGGCATACATAGTTAGCCCCTGGCGCACCGGCAACCCTTGAAAGTGACGGGACCTTCCCGTCACTCAAGGAGCTGCCCATGACCAGCAATCCCCTGCTCGCCCCCCTCGATCCGCCAGCCTACGCCGACATCCGCCTGGAACACCTGACGGCGGGCATCGACCAGATCATCCTCGACAACCACAACGCCCTGGCCCGCATCATCCTGGCCCAGCGTGGCCTGCCTACCTGGGACGACCTGGTGATGGCCATCGATGCACTGGATGCACGCCTCAACAACGCCGTGCGCCTGGTCGTGCCCCTGTACACTCGCGGCGAGGCCTGGAAGGCCGCCGTGGACGAGTGCTGGCTCAAGACCCAGGCCTATCATCAGGCAAAGCTGCAGAACGCCACGTTGCTGGCGCTCTATCAGCGTCTGGCCGACAGCGCCCATGGTGCGCTGTTCAGCCACGAACGCAGGATGTCGCTGCAGCAGTCGATCAAGGCCTTTCGCCTGAGCGGCGCCGAGCTCGGTGAAACCGAGCGTGCCCGCCTGATGACCCTGCAAACCAGCATCAGTGCCCAGCGCAACCTGTTCCTCGACAACCTGGCACACGCCACCGGCGCCTGGACCCTGCTGATCACCGATGCCCGGCGCCTGCAGGGGGTCGACGCGCTGGAGACCGCCGCCATGGCGCGCAAGGCCCAGGCCAAGGGCCTCGAGGGCTGGCTGGTGACCTTGGAAGAGGCCCCGTGCCTGGCCATCCTGCAGCAGGCCACAGACCGCAGCCTGCGTGAAACCGTGTATAGGGCCTACCATGGCCGCGCGTCGGAGCTGGACGCAGGCCCCGACAACGGCCCGGTGCTGCTGGAGTTGCGACGACTGCGCCATGAGCAGGCGCAACTGCTGGGGTTTGCCAGCTTTGCCGAACTCAGCCTGCAGACCAAGACGGCAGAATCGACGCAACAGGTCACGCGGTTTCTGCAGGACCTGAGCACCCACAGCGCCGCCTGGCGTAGCGCCGAAACCGCGCGGTTGCGGGCCTTCGACCAGCAGGCGCGCTTGGGTGGCCTGCAGCCTTGGGACATCGCCTTCTACGCGCAGCGTGCGCATCGGCACCCGCTGGCGCTGTCTGGCGAGGAAATGCGTGGCTACTTCCCGCTGGAGCAGGTGGTGCTGGCCATGACGCAGCTGGCCGATACCCTGTTCGGCGTGCAGATCACGCCGTCCAGCACGTTGCAGGCCTGGCATGCGGATGTGCGGTGCTTCGAGGTAACCCAGGGCCATGCGCTGGTGGGGTACCTGTACATGGATGCGATCACCCGCCCGGGCAAGGAGGACTACGCCTGGAGCCTGCGGGTATGGAACCGCCACGTGGATGCCGAGGGTCGTTTTCACAAGGGCGCGGCGGCGCTGTTCTGCGCAGTCGAGCGTGGCGACGGGGTTGCCCCACCGTTGCTGACCCACCTGGACCTGCGCAAGCTGTACCACGAGTTCGGTCACTGCCTGCACCAGCTGCTGGTGGCCACCACCGATTACCGCCTGTCCGATATCGACAGCCTGGGGCCGGACGGGATCGAGTTCTTCAGTGAGCTGCTGGAGCGCTGGTGCTGGTCGGCCGAGTACCTGGCCGGTATCTCCCACCACTACCAGACAGGCAAGGCACTGCCGCAGTCCACGGTGCAGGCGTTTCTCGACCAGCAGAAACAGCAGCAAGGGCTCACGTTTGCCCGAGACCTGGCAATGGCGCGCCTGGACCTGCACCTGCATGGCGAGACCTACCCGGCTGCTGCGCAAAGCCTGCAGCAGCAGGTGGTGGAACAGTTCGACGCAGTGCTGCCGTGGCCGCTGGGCGATTTCGAGCGCCCGGCCCAGGCCTTCGATCACCTGGCCAGCGGCTACGAGGCGGGCTATTACAGCTACCTGTGGTCACGGGTCTACGCGATCGATGCCTTCGCCCGGTTCGAAGCCGAAGGCGTGCTCAACCCGGCCACCGGGCGTGCCCTGCTCGAGGCCACTGTTGCCCCGGGGGCCGGGCGCTCGATCACGGCAGGGTTCAAGGTGTTTCGCGGGCGTGACGTGAGCCCCCTGCCGTTTCTGCAGTGGCATGGCCTTAAACCGTAGCCACGTCCGGCGCCGAGCGGTGCTGGAGGTCCTGGTGGCGATGCAGTACTGTATATAAAAACAGTACAGGGGCTCGCCATGTTCACTCCAGCGCCTGTGCGTGGTCGCGGTACCGCGCACAACCCGCACAACCGCTTCGCCCCTGCCCGCTCTGTGGCCGAGGATGATGGCTGGTACCAGGAGGTGCCGCTGACCCAGGGCACCGAAGTCCGCATCGAGACGGCCAAAACCATCATCACCCGTAACACCTCGCCCGACCTGCCCTTCGACCGCTCGATCAACCCCTACCGAGGTTGCGAGCATGGTTGCATCTATTGCTATGCCCGCCCCAGCCACGCCTACTGGGACCTGTCGCCGGGGCTCGATTTCGAGACCAAGCTGATCGCCAAGACCAACGCGGCGGCGGTGCTGGAACAACAGCTGTCGAAGAAAGGCTACGTGTGCGCCCCGATCAACCTGGGGTCCAACACCGACCCGTACCAGCCCATCGAGCGCGAACAGCAGCTGACCCGGCGCCTGCTCGAAGTGCTGCTGCGCTACCGTCACCCGGTCACCATCGTGACCAAGGGCTCGCTGATCCTGCGCGACCTCGACCTGCTGGCCGAACTGGCACAGCAGCGCCTGGTGTCGGTGATGATCAGCCTGACCACCCTCGACGACGAGCTCAAGCGCACCCTGGAACCGCGTGCCGCCGCGCCCAAGGCGCGGTTGCGGGCGATTCGGGTGATGCGCGAGGCGGGTGTACCGGTAGGCGTGCTGTGTTCGCCGATGATCCCGATGATCAACGACAGCGAACTGGAGCACCTGCTGGAGGCGGCCAAGCAGGCCGGCGCGCTGCACGCGGCCTACATGCTGCTGCGCCTGCCGCTGGAGGTGGCGCCGCTGTTCGAGCAATGGCTGCAGGATCATTACCCGCAACGTGCGACCCATGTGCTGAGCCTGATCCGTCAGAGCCGTGGCGGCGAGCTGTACGACAGCCGTTTTGGCGCACGCATGCGGGGCGAAGGCGTGTTTGCCGACTTGCTGGCGCAGCGTTTCGACAAGGCCATGCGCCGCCTGGGACTGAACCGGCGTGAAGGCCATGCGCTCGATTGCAGCGCGTTCTGCCCGCCCGGTGGGCAGTTGTCGCTGCTGTAATGCATTAATGGGTAGTTGCCATTAATGCTTTTTTGCTAGTATCCGAGGCCCGCCCTTTTGTTCTGGAACGCCCGTTCTAGAGCCTCCAAATTCAGTTTGAGTTAAGTTTTTCCGCGTAGCGTGAAACGCCAGGCAGCCGCACTGTGCTTTATTGAGCGTGAGCGACATCCAAGCTTCATTGCGTTGTCTGAATCTTGAACCGGTAAAATGGACTTACCTTCAAACCGTCAAAGAGGATCAACAATGAAAGACCAGGACCCCTCTCAAAACGGCCCGGCTGATCAAGCCGAAAGCGCCGATGCCGCACTGAAGCATATCGTCGACGGCTTTTTGCATTTTCATCATGAAGTCTTCCCGCAACAGGAAGAGCTCTTCAAGAAACTCGCCACTGCGCAGAAGCCGCGGGCGATGTTCATTACCTGCGCCGACTCGCGCATCGTGCCCGAACTGATTACCCACAGCTCCCCAGGCGACCTGTTCGTGACCCGCAATGTGGGTAACGTGGTGCCGCCCTACGGGCAGATGAACGGTGGTGTATCCACGGCCATCGAGTACGCGGTGATGGCCCTGGGCGTGCAGCACATCATCGTGTGCGGGCATTCCGATTGCGGGGCCATGCGTGCCGTGCTCAACCCGCAGAGCCTGGAGAAGATGCCCACGGTCAAGGCCTGGTTGCGGCATGCCGAGGTGGCGCGCACGGTGGTCGAAGACAATTGCCATTGCCACAACGAACACGAAAGCATGCAGGTGCTGACCAAGGAAAACGTCATCGCGCAGTTGCAGCACCTGCGTACCCACCCTTCGGTCGCCTCGCGCCTGGCGGCCGGCCAGTTGTATATCCACGGCTGGATCTACGACATCGAAACCAGCGAAATCACCGCCTATGACGCGGTAAGCGACCGCTTCCTGCCCCTGCAGAGCGGCCAGCCGATTCCCTGCGCCACCCCGCGCGGGCGCTACTAGCCACACCTCATTCGCAACAGGGTGACTGAAGGCTGCACGTTCGCGTGCAGCCCAGGTAGTCGGCTGCCTTGAATTTCCATGAATGCCTTGCCGGCCTGCCGGCGGCTTGCGGCTGCCCGCGTGGCGGCGTTACTGCGGCGTGCGGGCCAGCGGAATGGTCCGGCGTGATCGATAGAGGGAGAATCAAGGTGAACATGACGCAATTGAAAGCGGCCCTGCCGCGTGAACTGCTGGCTTCGGTGGTGGTGTTTCTGGTGGCGCTGCCGCTGTGCATGGGCATTGCCATCGCTTCCGGCATGCCCCCGGCCAAGGGTCTGATCACCGGCATCGTCGGTGGCCTGGTGGTGGGGTTCATCGCCGGCTCGCCATTGCAGGTCAGCGGCCCGGCGGCGGGCCTGGCGGTGCTGGTGTTCGAGCTGGTACGCCAGCATGGCATGGCCATGCTCGGGCCGATCCTGCTGCTGGCGGGCCTGCTGCAACTGCTGGCCGGGCGCCTGCGCCTGGGCTGCTGGTTCCGGGTCACGGCGCCGGCGGTGGTGTACGGCATGCTCGCCGGTATCGGCGTGCTGATCGTACTGTCGCAGGCGCATGTGATGTTCGACGCCAGCCCGCAGCCTTCCGGGCTGGCCAACCTGACGGCGTTCCCACAGACCGTACTGCAGGCGCTGACCCCGGAAGGCCCCGGCAATGCCTGGCAGGCGGGTGCGTTGGGCCTGGGCACCATCGCGATCATGTGGGGCTGGGAGCGCCTGCGCCCGCAGCGTCTGCGCTTCGTGCCGGGGGCCTTGCTCGGGGTGGCGCTGATGACCCTGCTGAGCCGTTGGCTGGCGTTGCCGGTGAACCGCGTGGTGGTGCCCGCCAACCTGGCCGAGGCCATCGACTGGCTGCGCCCCGCCGACCTGCTGCAACTGGCCAACCCGCACCTGCTGGTGGCGGCGCTCGCCCTGGCATTCATCGCCAGTGCCGAGACGCTGCTGTCGGCGGCGGCGGTGGACCGCATGCACAGTGGCCAGCGTTCGGATTTCGACCGTGAACTGTCGGCCCAGGGGGTGGGCAACATGCTCTGCGGCGTGCTGGGGGCGTTGCCGATGACCGGGGTGATCGTACGCAGTTCGGCCAACGTGCAGGCCGGTGCGCAGACGCGGCTGTCGGCTATTCTGCATGGGGCATGGTTGCTGGCGTTCGTGGTGGTGCTGAGCAGTGTGCTGCAGCAGATCCCGGTGGCGAGCCTGGCAGGTGTACTGGTGTACACCGGCTTCAAGCTGGTGGACTTCAAGGCGTTCCGCGGGTTGGGGCGCTATGGGCGCATGCCGATGTTCACCTACGCGGCGACCGCACTGGCGATCATCTTCACCGACCTGTTGACCGGCGTACTGCTGGGTTTCGCCCTGACTTTGCTCAAGCTTGCGCTGAAGGCGGCGCGGTTGAAGATCAGCATCAGCCACCTGGATACGCCGGGGCACCTGGAGCTTCGCTTGAGCGGTGCGGCGACGTTTCTCAAGGTCCCGGCACTCGCCCGGGTGCTTGATAACGTACCGGTATGTACCACGTTGCATGTACCGCTGGCCCAACTCAGCTACATCGACCACGCGTGTCTCGAGCTGCTGGAGGACTGGGGCCGGGCGAATGCGGGCAATGGATCGGTGCTGGTGATCGAGCCGCGCGGGTTGAAGCGGCGCACCGAGGGGCGGGCGCGCATGGCGGCAGGGCTTGGCGCCTGAACGAAACGCCAGCAAGGCTGGCTCCTACACGGGGTGTAATCCTGTAGGAGCTAGCGTTGCTGGCGAAGGCTGCGCCGCCGAGCCGATCAGGCCGACTGATCCAGCTCCAGCCCCACGCCCAGCTGGCGCGACAGGCACGGCCAGCGCTTCCACGCCGCGCCGGTGTCCGGGCTGCTCAGCTTGTCGCGGTAGGCCTCTACCGATTCGAGCGCGAAGCTTTCGTCGTTGAGCATTTCGTCCACCGAGTGGTGCACCACCTCATCCAGCTGGTTGGCGAATGCCTCGCCGATCAGCTGATGCGCGATCAGGTTGGCCACGGTGGTATCCAGTGGGATCAGTGGCTGCTTGAAATGCTTGATGTACAGGTCGTTCACTTCCTCCACCAGGCGGTGCGCCAGGTAGGCCTCATCCAGCAGGCAGCCCAGGCCGACCTGGCCTTGCATGATCGCCGGCGGCTGCAGGAAATAGGCTTCGGCAATTTTCAGTACCGGTTTGATCTGCGACTCGATGCCCGCCTCGCGCGCCACCGCATTGGCGGCCTCCAGCAATTCGGGTACCTGATCGATGTACGCGTCGACAAACCCCACAAGCGCCGCATGCGGGTCTTGCTCAGGCAGGTTGATCGAGGGATGCAGGTGGGGCAGTTGCACTTCAAGTTGCTTTTTCAACTGGCCGGTTTGGACCTCATGTTGACGGGCACGGGTGATCTGCTCGCGCAAAGCGGCGATGTTCATGACAACTCCAGGGACAAGGGAAACACACGGATGACATAAGGTAGCTCGGTTCGAAAAAGAGTTAAGACGGATTTGTCATAAACGATGTGCGTTTATGTCGCTGTAAGGCATATCAAATGGCCATCAACCCCCTCTCGGCGATTTTTTGCGCGGTCCGGGCGGCTGTCTATACTCCGCTTTGAAAGTGATTGGTTGATGAGGCCCGCCTGCTGTCCAGCAGGGGCTCGCCGTCGAAGTTCGCCGTCTTGACGCCGTACCCTTAGCCGTAGGCCCTGCCTCCGGGATAACAAGAATCATAAGGGGAACCCGCAATGATGCGACATCCACATGCCTGGATGGGCCTGCTGTTGTGGTCACTGTTCACGCCGGCACACGCCGCCTGGACCGTGAATATGGCGCCGGGGGCGACTGAAGTCAGCAACGCCGTGTTCGACCTGCACATGACCATCTTCTGGATCTGCGTGGTGATCGGCATCGTGGTGTTCGGCGCGATGTTCTGGTCGATGATGGTGCACCGTCGCTCCACCGGCCAGCAGCCGGCGCATTTTCATGAGCACACCTGGGTCGAGATCATGTGGACGGTGGTGCCGTTCCTGATCCTGGTGGCCATGGCCATCCCCGCCACCAAGACCCTGGTGGACATCTACGATGCCAGCGAGTCGGACGTGGATATCCAGGTCACCGGCTACCAGTGGAAGTGGCACTACAAGTACCTGGGCCAGGACGTGGAGTTCTTCAGCAACCTGGCCACCCCCGCCGATCAGATCCACAACAAGGCACCCAAGGACGAGCACTACCTGCTGGAGGTCGATCAGCCGCTGGTGATCCCGGTGGGTGCCAAGGTGCGCTTTCTGGTGACTGCCGCCGACGTCATCCATTCCTGGTGGGTGCCGGCGTTCGCGGTCAAGCGCGATGCCATCCCCGGTTTCGTCAACGAGGCCTGGACCCGTGTCGAGAAGCCGGGCATCTACCGCGGCCAGTGCACCGAACTGTGCGGCAAGGACCACGGCTTCATGCCGGTGGTGGTGGAGGTCAAGTCCAGGGCCGACTACGACACCTGGCTGGCCGAACGCAAGGCCGAGTCGGCCAAGCTCAAGGAGCTGACCAGCAAGGAGTGGACCCTGCAGGAGCTCAGCGAGCGCGGCGACAAGGTCTACCACACCACCTGCGTGGCCTGTCACCAGGCCGAAGGCCAGGGCCTGCCGCCGATGTTCCCGGCGCTCAAGGGTTCGAAGATCGCCACCGGCCCGATCAAGGATCACCTGAACATCGTCTTCCACGGCAAGGCCGGCACGGCCATGGCGGCGTTCGGCAAGCAGCTCTCGGAAGTGGATATCGCCGCCGTGATCACCTACGAGCGCAACGCCTGGGGCAACAACAAGGGCGACATGGTCACGCCGAAGGATGTGCTGGCGCTCAAGCAGGCCGACAGCCAATGAACCGGGGAGACAGGACATGAGTACAGTCATCGACGACCACGGTCATGCCGCCCATGACCACGCCCACGGCCCGGCCAAGGGGCTGATGCGCTGGGTGCTGACCACCAACCACAAGGACATCGGCACGATGTACCTGTGGTTCGCCTTCGCCATGTTCCTGCTCGGCGGCTCGTTCGCCATGGTGATCCGCGCCGAGCTGTTCCAGCCCGGCCTGCAGATCGTGGAGCCGGCATTCTTCAACCAGATGACCACCATGCACGGCCTGATCATGGTGTTCGGTGCGGTGATGCCGGCCTTCGTCGGCCTGGCCAACTGGATGATCCCGCTGATGATCGGCGCGCCGGACATGGCCCTGCCGCGCATGAACAACTTCAGCTTCTGGCTGCTGCCGGCAGCGTTCCTGCTGCTGGTATCGACCCTGTTCAGCCCCGGCGGCGGGCCGAATTTCGGCTGGACCTTCTATGCCCCGCTGTCGACCACCTACGCACCGGCCAGCGTGACCTTCTTCATCTTCGCCATCCACCTGATGGGCATCAGCTCGATCATGGGCGCGATCAACGTGATCGCCACCATCCTCAACCTGCGCGCCCCCGGCATGACCCTGATGAAGATGCCGCTGTTCGTCTGGACCTGGCTGATCACCGCGTTCCTGCTGATCGCGGTGATGCCGGTGCTGGCCGGTGTGGTGACCATGATGCTGATGGACATCCATTTCGGCACCAGCTTCTTCAGCGCCGCCGGTGGTGGCGACCCGGTACTGTTCCAGCACGTGTTCTGGTTCTTCGGTCACCCCGAGGTGTACATCATGATCCTGCCGGCGTTCGGCGCGGTCAGCTCGATCATACCGGCGTTCTCGCGCAAGCCGCTGTTCGGCTACACCTCGATGGTCTACGCCACCGGGGCCATCGCCTTCCTGTCGTTCATCGTGTGGGCGCACCACATGTTTGTGGTCGGCATCCCGGTGGTGGGCGAGCTGTTCTTCATGTACGCCACCATGCTCATCGCGGTGCCCACCGGGGTGAAGGTGTTCAACTGGGTGAGCACCATGTGGGAAGGTTCGCTGACCTTCGAGACGCCGATGCTGTTCGCCATTGCCTTCGTCATCCTGTTCACCATCGGCGGCTTCTCGGGGTTGATGCTGGCCATTGCCCCGGCCGACTTCCAGTACCACGACACCTACTTCGTGGTGGCGCACTTCCACTACGTGCTGGTGCCGGGGGCGATCTTCGGCATCTTCGCCTCCGCCTACTACTGGCTGCCCAAGTGGACCGGGCACATGTACGACGAAACCCTCGGCAAGCTGCACTTCTGGCTGTCGTTCATCGGCATGAACATGGCGTTCTTCCCGATGCACTTCGTTGGCCTGGCGGGCATGCCGCGCCGGGTGCCGGACTACAACCTGCAGTTCGCCGACTTCAACATGGTGTCGTCGATCGGCGCGTTCACCTTCGGCGTCACGCAGATCTTCTTCCTGTTCATCGTGATCAAGTGCATCCGTGGCGGCAAGCCGGCCCCGGCCAAGCCATGGGATGGCGCCGAAGGGCTGGAATGGTCGGTGCCCTCGCCCGCGCCCTACCACACCTTCCAGACCCCGCCGGAAGTGAAATGAGGGTGCTGCCATGAACGAGCGCACGTCGCTGCGGCGACTGGTGACGCGGCTGATGCTGCTGACCGTGGTGATGTTCGCCTTCGGCTTTGCCCTGGTGCCGATCTACGACGTGATGTGCAAGGCCTTCGGCATCAACGGCAAGACCGGCGGGCAGTACGCAGGCAGCCAGGTCAGCGACCCCACGCGCTCGGTGAAGGTGCAGTTCCTGTCGACCAATGCCAGCGACATGGTCTGGGACTTCTACTCCACCGCCGACCAGATCGACGTCAACCCGGGCGCGGTGAACCAGATGATCTTCGTGGCGCGCAACCCCACCGACAAGCCGATGACCGCCCAGGCCATCCCCAGCATCAGCCCGGCGGAGGCGGCCGCGTACTTTCACAAGACCGAATGCTTCTGCTTCAGCCAGCAGGTGCTGCAGCCGGGTGAGCGCATCGAGATGCCGGTGCGCTTCATCGTCGATCGCGACCTGCCCAAGGATGTGAAACACCTGACGCTTGCCTACACGCTGTTCGATATCACCGCTCGCCAGCCGCCGGTGGCCCACGTGGCCACCCAGACCGTACAGAGCGCCCGATAAGGAGAACGATCCATGGCTGCTCATCAGCACTACTACGTACCGGCGCAGAGCAAGTGGCCGATCATCGCCACCCTCGGCATGCTGATCACGGTGTTCGGCCTGGGCACCTGGTTCAACGACATGAAGGCCGGCCACGAGGACTCCCATGGCCCGCTGATCTTCTTCGTCGGCGCACTGTGCCTGGCCTACATGCTGTTCGGCTGGTTCGGCGCGGTGATCAAGGAAAGCCGCGCCGGGCTCTACAGCCCGCAGCTGGACCGCTCGTTCCGCTGGGGCATGTCGTGGTTCATCTTTTCGGAGGTGATGTTCTTCGTGGCCTTCTTCGGTGCGCTGTTCTACGTGCGCCACCTGGCAGGCCCGGCGCTGGGTGGGGAAGGTGCCAAGGGCGTGGCGCACATGCTGTGGCCGAACTTCCAGTTCGCCTGGCCGCTGCTGCATACCCCCGACCCGAAGCTGTTCCCGCCGCCCAGCGATGTGATCGACCCGTGGCACCTGCCGCTGATCAACACCATTCTGCTGGTCAGCTCCAGCGTGACCATCACCATCGCCCACCATGCCCTGCGCAAGGATCATCGTGGTGCGCTGAAATTCTGGCTGGCGCTGACCATCGTGCTGGGCGTGGCGTTTCTCATCCTGCAGGCCTACGAGTACCACGAGGCCTACACCGAACTGGGCCTGACCCTGCATTCGGGGATCTACGGCGCCACCTTCTTCATGCTCACCGGGTTCCACGGGGCCCACGTGACCATGGGCACGATCATCCTGTTCGTGATGCTGATGCGCATCCTGCGCGGGCACTTCAGCGCCGACAAGCACTTCGGCTTCGAGGCGGCCAGCTGGTACTGGCACTTCGTGGATGTGGTGTGGGTGGGGTTGTTCATCTTCGTGTATGTGCTGTAGCCGCGCCTAGAACGGCGCGTGGGACACCAGTTGGCCGCTGTAGAAACCCCAGGCGACCAGCGCCAGGGTGATGGCGGCCAGGCTGACACGGATTTTCAGGGCGGTGAGCAGGCGGGTCGAGTTGTCATCGTCCTTGACCAGAAAGAACAGGCCGCTGAACAGGCTGATCACGGTCGCCAGCAGCATCAGGACAATCGCGGCTTTGAGCATGGCGGTACTCCGGGGGATGCGATGACTACAACAAGTATAGCGACAGCCGTTGCGGGGCCCCGATGAGGCCGTTCCGCCCCGGCCGGGTGCCGACCCTGGTGGTGATGTTGCTGCTGCCGGGGCTGATTGCGCTGGGCTGCTGGCAGTTGGGGCGCGCCGCCGAAAAGCGCGAGTTGCTGGTCACCTATGCAGAGCGCCGGGTGGCAGCGCCCCTGGCCAGCGAGCAGCTGGCGCAGGCGAGCGACCCGGCCTATCGCCGGGTGCACCTGTATGGCCGTTTCGACCGCACCCACAGTGTGCTGCTCGACAACCGCCTGCGCGACGGCCAGGCCGGGGTCGAGCTGCTGCAACCCTTTCACGACCAGGCCAGCGGCCTGTGGCTGCTGGTCAATCGCGGCTGGCTGCCCTGGCCCGACCGGCGTGTGGCGGTGCAGTTCAGCACCCCCGAGACACCGCTTGCCCTGCAGGCCTGGGTCTATGTGGCGCCGGGCAGCACCTTCCAGTTGCACGCCGACCCGCAAGGGGGCCGCTGGCCGCACCTGCTCACGGCGGTGGATGCCGCGCAGCTGTGGCCGCAGCTGGGCCGCGAGGGCTTTGCCCATGAACTGCGCCTGGAACCGGGCCCGGCCAGCTACCGGCTGGACTGGCCAGTGGTGGCGATGGGCCCGGAGAAACACCTGGGCTACGCCGTGCAATGGTTTGCCCTGGCCGCGGCGCTGGTTGCGCTGTACCTCTATTTCGGCTGGCACAACGACAAGGAGAACCACCATGGGCGCCGTCATGCATCCATCCGGCACGTCTGAAGTGCCGCGCCGTCGTTGGCGCGGGCGGTTGCAGCTGATTCTGATCCTGCTGGTGGTGGTGGGGCCGATGATGCTCGCCACCGGCATGTACAAACTGCAGTTCTGGGTGCCGGAAAGCCGCAGCTACCACGGCGAACTGATCGGCAACGGCCAGGGCCGCGCCGAGCTGGGGGTCGCGACCGACGAGGCGCGCTGGCAACTGCTGGTCAGCACCCCTGGTGACTGTGACGCAGACTGCCAGCAACTGGTGTACCTGGCGCGCCAGGTACAGATCGGCCTTGGCCGCGACGCCGCCCGTGCCAGCCACGCGCTGGCCGCCGGGCAACCGTTGAGCGAGGCGTATCAGGCCAGGCTTGCGCGCGAGTACCCGCAACTGCAGCGCTATGCGCTGGAGCTGGCGCAGTACAGCAGGGCCGCCGGGGGCCTGAAGGGCGCGCAGCTGTGGATCGTCGACCCCCACGGCAACCTGGTGTTGCGCTACGACGCACGGGTCAAGGGCAAGGACCTGCTCAACGACCTGCGCCATCTGCTCAAGCTGTCCAACATCGGCTAGGAGGCACGCACCATGGCCAGACCCGGATACCGCCTCGCCGTGTTCGCCACCTTCCTCGCGCTGGTGGTGGTGCTGCTGGGGGCCTATACCCGCCTGACCCACGCCGGCCTGGGCTGCCCCGACTGGCCGGGCTGCTACGGCTTCATCAGCGTGCCCAAGACCGAGGCGCAACTGGCACATGCCGAACGCCACTACCCGGACACGCCGGTCGAGGCCCACAAGGGCCGCAACGAGATGGTGCACCGTTATTTTGCCGGCACCCTGGCGCTGGTGATCGCCATGCTGGCGGTGCAGGCGCTGCGTCGGCACGGGCACAACGGCCAGCCGTACCGCCTGCCGCTGCTGCTGTTGGCGGTGGTGTTCTTCCAGGCCGCGTTCGGCATGTGGACGGTCACCCTCAAGCTGTGGCCGCAGGTGGTCACGGCGCACCTGCTGGGCGGCTTTGCCACCCTGAGCCTGCTGTTTCTGCTGAGCCTGCGCCTGTCGCGCGCGTTCATGCCCCTGCCCGGCCTGCCGCTGCGGCTAAGGCGCCTGGCGGCACTGGCGTTGCTGCTGGTGATCGGGCAAGTCGCCCTGGGCGGCTGGGTGAGCGCCAACTATGCCGCGGTGGCCTGCGTCGACCTGCCGACCTGTCACGGCCAGTGGTGGCCCGAGGCGGATTTTGCCAACGGCTTTCACCTCACCCAGCACATCGGCCCCAACTACCTGGGCGGACAGCTCGACAGCGAAGCGCGCACCGCCATCCATATCACCCACCGCCTGGGGGCGCTGCTGGTCACGCTGGTGTTGCTGACCCTGGCCTGGCAGCTGCACGCTATCGGCCTGCGGCGCCTGGCCAGGCTGGTGCTGCTGGCGCTGGCGGTGCAGGTGGGGCTGGGCATCAGCAATGTGGCGTTCGGGCTGCCGCTGGCGGTGGCGGTGGCGCACAACGCCGGTGGCGCGGCGCTGCTGCTGACGCTGGTGCTGGTCAACTACCGCACGCGCCTGGCCACGCAGCCCAAGGCGCGCAGGGTCAGCCAGGGCTGGCGCCTGACGCCGCTGCGCCCGGTGGGCGTGGTGCATTATCTGGGAGAGAACCCATGGCAACGCTTCTGAACCCCGCGCGCCAGCAGGCGCTGTGGCGCGACTACCTGGAGCTGACCAAGCCCAAGGTGGTGGTGCTGATGCTCATCACCTCGCTGGTGGGGATGTTCCTGGCCACCCGCGCGGGCGTGCCGTGGACGGTACTTGTGTTCGGCAACCTGGGCATCGGCCTGTGTGCGGGTGCCGCGGCGGCGGTCAACCATGTGGTGGACCGGCGCATCGACGCACTGATGGCGCGCACCCACAAGCGGCCGCTGGCCGAGGGGCGCGTCGCACCGCTGGCGGCGCTGGCGTTCGCCTTGCTGCTGGCGGTGCTGGGCATGGTGCTGCTGCTGAGCTTCACCAACGCACTGACCGCCTGGCTGACCCTGGCCTCGCTGCTGGGCTATGCGGTGCTCTACACCGGCTTTCTCAAGCGGGCCACGCCGCAGAACATCGTGATCGGCGGGCTGGCCGGGGCGGCGCCGCCGCTGCTGGGCTGGGTGGCGGTGACCGGGCATGTGGGCGCCGAGCCCCTGTTGCTGGTGCTGATCATCTTCGCCTGGACCCCGCCGCACTTCTGGGCCCTGGCCATCCATCGCAAGGAGGAGTACGCCAAGGCCGATATCCCGATGCTGCCGGTGACCCACGGCGAGCACTACACCAAGCTGCACATTCTGCTGTACACCGCCGCCCTGCTGGCGGTGAGCCTGTTGCCTTACGTGATCCACATGAGCGGGCCGCTGTACCTGGCCTGCGCCGTGGTGCTGGGCGGGCGCTTCCTGCACTGGGCCTGGGTGTTGTACCGTGGCAGTCGGCCGCACGCGGCGATCAGGACCTTCAAGTACTCTATCGCGTACCTGTTCCTGCTGTTCATCGCGCTGCTTGTTGACCATTACCTACTGTTGAACCTATGACTCGAACCCAGAAAACCGTTTTCATCCTCGTTGCCCTGGTCGCACTGATTCTCGGGCTTACCATCAACAAGGTGCTGAGCAATCGCAGCCAGGGCGACCCCACGGCGCTGATCGATGCCGGGATCATCCTGCTGCCGCAGAGCCGCCAGGTGCCGGCGCTGCAGATGACCGACGAGAACGGCCAGCCGGTGGTGCTGGACCAGCTCAAGGGCAAGTGGTCGCTGCTGTTCTTCGGCTACACTTTCTGCCCGGACATCTGCCCGACCACGCTGGCGCAACTGCGGCAGGTCAAGAGCGAGCTGCCCAAGGAGGCGGTGGACCGTTTGCAGGTGGTGCTGGTGAGCGTCGACCCGAACCGGGATACACCGGCGCAGTTGAAGACGTACCTGGGCTACTTCGACAAGGATTTTCGCGGGGTGACGGGGTCGTTGGAGGATACGCAGAAGCTGGCCAATGCGGTGAGCATCCCGTTCATTCCGGCCGACACCAGCAAGCCGAACTACACGGTCGATCACAGTGGCAACCTGGCGCTGCTCGGGCCGGATGGTACCCAGCGCGGGTTCATTCGGGCGCCGTTCAACAACCAGAAGCTGGTGGCGCAGTTGCCGGGGCTGGTCAAGCGCGACTGAAAAAACTTCGCCGGCAAGGCCGGCTTCTACAGGTTGTACGTAACCCTGCAGGAGCCGGCCTTGCCGGCGAATGGGGCGCTGCGGTCTATCAGAACGCTGGCTTGACCGCGCCCTTGTACTTCTCTTCGATGAACTTCTTCACTTCAGGCGTGTGCAGTGCTGCTACCAGCTTCTTCACCGCGTCCGAATCCTTGTTGTCCTCGCGGGTCACCAGGATGTTCACATAAGGCGAATCGCTGCCTTCGATGACCAGGGCGTCCTTTTCAGGGTTGAGCTTGGCTTCCAGCGCATAGTTGGTGTTGATCAGCGCCAGGTCGACCTGGGTCAGCACGCGCGGAATGGTGGCAGCTTCCAGCTCACGGAATTTCAGGCCCTTGTCGTTACCGGTGATGTCCTTCACGGTCGACAGGATGTTGGTGTTGTCCTTGAGCTTGATCACGCCAGCCTTGTCCAGCAGCAGCAAGGCACGGCCGCCGTTGGTGGCGTCGTTGGGGATGACCACGGTGGCGCCCGATGGCAGTTCGTCGAGCTTCTTGAGCTTGTTCGAATAGGCGCCCAGCGGCTCCAGGTGCACGCCGGCAACGCTGACCAGGTGAGTGCCCTTGGCCTTGTTGAACTCGTCCAGGTACGGCTGGTGCTGGAAGAAGTTGGCATCCAGGCGCTTCTCGGCCACCTGCACGTTGGGCTGGACGTAGTCGGTGAACACCTTCACCTTCAGGTCCACGCCTTCCTTGGCCAGCGCCGGTTTGACGAACTCGAGGATCTCGGCGTGCGGTACCGGGGTGGCGGCAACAGTCAGGGTCTCGGCCGCGTGGGCAGAGAAGGCCGCGACGGCGGCAACAGCAGCAAGCAGTCTTTTCATCTAATCGCTCCTTGTGAGGGCCGTTCCGGCCCCCGGCGCGTCGGCGTGGCCGACCCTTGGTTACTTACGGGAAAAATGCACAACCAGTTTGTCGCCGACACTCTGCAGAACTTGAACCAGCACCAGCAGCAGTACCACGGTGACTACCATCACGTCGGTCTGAAAGCGCTGGTAGCCGAAGCGGATGGCCAGGTCACCCAGCCCGCCGGCACCCACCACACCCGCCATCGCGGTGTACGACACCAGGGTGATGGCCGTCACGGTGATGGCTGCGAAGATGCCCGGCCGCGCTTCGGGCAGCAGGGCGTTCATGATGATCTGGCGCGTGGTGGCCCCCATCGACTGGGTGGCCTCGATGATGCCGCGGTCGACCTCGCGCAGGGCGGTTTCCACCAGTCGCGCGAAGAACGGCGTGGCACCGACCACCAGTGGCGGGATGGCCCCGGCCACGCCCAGCGAGGTGCCGGTGATGAGCACGGTGAACGGGATCATCACGATCAGCAGGATGATGAACGGCAGCGAACGCAGCACGTTGACCACCAGCGACAGCAGCGCATACACGCGCTTTTCTTCGAACAGCTGGCGCGGGCCGCACAGAAACAGCAGCACGCCCAGTGGCAGGCCCAGCAGTACGGTGAACAGCAGCGAGCCGAACAGCATGATCATGGTATCGATCGTGGCCAGCCAGATTTCGGCCCAGTCGATGTTGGCAAAGAAACTCAGGGCGTCCATCAGCGCAGTACCTCCATATGAACATCTGCCGCAATGAAGCGGGCAAATGCCGCCTCGATGTCGCCACCGGTGATGGCCAGGGTCAGTTGACCGTAGGGGGTGTCCTTGATGCGGTCGATACGCCCGGCGAGGATGCTGTAGTCCACCCCGGTTTCACGGGCCACGGTGCCCAGCAGCGGCGCATAGGTGGCGTCGCCCTGGAAGGTCAGGCGCACGATGCGCCCCGGTACATGGGCAAAATCGTCGCGCTGTTCGCTTTCGTCGACCTGCTCGTCTTCCTGCACGAAACGCTTGGTGGTCGGGTGCTTGGGGTGCAGGAACACCTGCGCCACCGGGCCCTGTTCGACGATCTGCCCGGCGTCCATTACCGCCACCTGGTCGCACACGCGGCGGATCACGTCCATCTCGTGGGTGATGAGCACGATGGTCAGCTTCAGCTCGCGGTTGATCTCGGCCAGCAATTGCAGCACCGAGGCGGTGGTTTGCGGGTCCAGGGCGCTGGTGGCTTCGTCGCACAGCAGGATCTTGGGCTTGGTGGCCAGGGCGCGGGCGATGCCGACGCGCTGCTTCTGGCCGCCGGACAGCTGTGCCGGGTACTTCCTGGCATGCTCGCTCAGCCCTACCCGGGCCAGCAGCTCGCCGACGCGCTGGTCGATCTCGGCGCGTGACATGCGCCCGGCCAGGGTCAGCGGCAGCGCCACGTTGTCGGCCACGGTCTTGGAGGCCAGCAGGTTGAAGTGCTGGAAGATCATCCCTACCTGCTGGCGAAAGCGGCGCAGGTCGTTGGCGTTGAACGCCGTGACGTCTTCGCCGTCGACGATGATCTTGCCGCCGCTGGGGGCCTCGAGGCGGTTGATCAGGCGCAGCAGGGTACTTTTGCCGGCACCGGAATGGCCGATCAGACCGAACACCTGGCCGTCTTCGACGCGCAGGCTGGTCGGGTGCAGTGCGGGGATGTCCCTACCGGCGACGCGGTAGGTTTTATGGACTTGTTGAAACTCGATCACGTAGCGAACCTTGTGGGGCGCATGAAATAGGGTCAGCTGTTAGCCGGGGGGCGCATTTTAGCCTGTTCGTATATAGGTTCTTAGCATTTATTTCGTGTTTGACCAACGCTTGAGGAATAACGCGATCAGTGGTTGCTCGCTGGTCATTCGAAAGGAACGCCCGGCACTCCTGTCAGTCACTACCTGAAGAGCCCCATCCAGGGGCCCCGCGTACGATGATGAGGAGTTGCAGACCCATGCCCAGCAAGAAGAATGCGCCCCAGGAAAGTCAACTCGCCGGCGCCCAGACGCCCGACAAGGCCAACACCAACGCCAAGCTGCAGAGCCTGGAGCCGTTTCGCAGCGATGCCACCGGCCAGGCGCTGCGCACCAACCAGGGGGTCAAGGTTGCCGACAACCAAAACACCCTCAAGGCCGGTGACCGCGGCCCCTCGCTGCTTGAAGACTTCATCATGCGCGAGAAAATCACGCATTTCGACCATGAGCGCATTCCCGAGCGCATCGTGCATGCCCGCGGCACCGGCGCGCATGGCTACTTCCAGGCTTACGAGTCGCATGCCGCACTGACCAAGGCCGGCTTCTTGCAGGACCCGGACAAGATCACCCCGGTGTTCGTGCGCTTCTCCACCGTGCAGGGGCCGCGTGGCTCGGGTGACACGGTGCGCGACGTGCGCGGCTTTGCCGTCAAGTTCTTTACCGATGAGGGCAACTTCGACCTGGTTGGCAACAACATGCCGGTGTTCTTCATTCAGGACGCGATCAAGTTTCCCGACTTCGTGCATGCGGTCAAACCCGAACCGCACAACGAGATCCCCACCGGCGGTTCGGCCCACGACACCTTCTGGGACTTCGTCTCGCTGGTGCCCGAGTCGGCGCACATGGTGATCTGGGCGATGTCCGACCGCGCGATACCGAAAAGCCTGCGCACCATGCAGGGCTTTGGCGTGCACACCTTCCGTCTGATCAACGCCGAAGGCGTGGCCAGTTTCGTCAAGTTCCACTGGAAGCCCAAGCAGGGTGTGCATTCGCTGTTGTGGGACGAGGCGCAGAAGCTGGCGGGCAAGGACACTGACTATCACCGCCGCGACCTGTGGGAAGCGATCGAGACCGGCAACTACCCGGAATGGGAACTGGGCGTGCAGATCGTGCCCGAGGCCGACGAGCATAAGTTCGAGTTCGACCTGCTCGACCCGACCAAGATCATCCCAGAAGAGCTGGTACCGGTGACGCCGCTTGGCAAGATGGTGCTCAACCGCAACCCGGACAACTTCTTTGCCGAAATCGAGCAGGTGGCGTTCTGCCCCGGTCATATCGTGCCGGGCATCGACTTTTCCAACGACCCGCTGCTGCAGGGCCGGCTGTTCTCCTACACCGACACGCAGATCAGCCGCCTGGGTGGCCCGAACTTCCACGAGATCCCGATCAACCGGCCCGTGGCGCCCAACCACAACGGCCAGCGCGATGCCCAGCACCGTACCACCGTGCACAAGGGCCGGGCGTCCTACGAGCCCAACTCCATCGATGGCGGCTGGCCGAAGGAAACCCCGCCGGCGGCGCAGGATGGCGGCTTCGAGACCTACCCCGAGCGCATCGAGGCGCACAAGGTGCGCCAGCGCAGCCCCTCGTTCGGCGATCACTTCTCCCAGGCGCGGCTGTTCTTCCAGAGCATGAGCCCGACCGAGCAGGAGCACATCATCAGTGCCTACAGCTTCGAGCTGGGCAAGGTGGAGCGCGAGCATATCCGTGCCCGCGAGGTGAACGAGATTCTCGCCAACATCGACCTCAAGCTGGCGGCGCGGGTAGCGCAGAACCTTGGCCTGCCGGCGCCCAAGGCCGGCACCGTGGACGTCAAGCCACAGTCGCTCAAGGCTTCGCCGGCGCTGAGCCAGATGAACCTGCTGGGCGAAGGCATCAAGGGGCGCAAGGTGGCGATTCTGGTGGCCGATGGCGTGGATGCCACGCTGGTGGACCCGCTGGTGAAGGCGTTGCAGGCCGAGAGCGCCCAGGGCGTGCTGCTGGGGCCGACCTCGGCACCGGTGAAGACCGCTGCCGGCAAGACCCTGGCGGTGGATGCCTCGATGGAAGGCATGCCGTCGGTGGTGTTCGATGCGGTATGGATCGCCGGTGGCAAGGCCAGCCTGCAGGCCCTGAGCGGCGATGGCGTGGCGCTGCACTTCGTGCTGGAGGCCTACAAGCACCTCAAACCGCTGGGTACCGACAGCGATGCCAAGGCCGTGCTCGACAAGCTGGGCCTCAAGGCGGATGAAGGCATGGTGGTGGGCAGCGATCAGAAGGCCTACAAGGCGTTGATCGCGGCGATTGCCAAGCACCGGGTGTGGTCGCGGGAAGCGGCCGCCAAGGCCATTCCGGCGTAGTCAAAAAGGCCGGCTCCTGCAGGAGCCGGCCTTGCCGGCGAAGAACGCACCGCCGACATCACTCGGCGCGCCGCGGCGTAAGCACCACCTGCGCCGGCTGGTTGCGATGAATCTCGTGGGCCTGCTGCAAGGCGAAGCTCGCATCGCGCTTGCTTACCCGCTTGGCCAGCAAGGTCTGTAGCCACGGCGCGTCATCACGGCGCGGCACCTGGAACACCACGTCACACTGGTAATTCACCACATCGGTGGCGATGTCATCCAGTTGTCGGCGAAGTTCTTCTATTTTCGTGATTTTCAACGCCACTACGGTGCTCGGCGCCGTGGGGTCGATGACTTTTGCCGGCGGCTTGGCTTCCGCCGCCTTGAGCGCGGCCTCGGCCTTGTCCAGCTCGGCCTTGCGCGCCTGGGTGATGGCGCCATTTACGCCGCCGGTCAGCGCCGGGGCCTTGGGCATCAGCGCACGGGCACGTGCCAGCGCGGTGGCTGCGGCATTCACATCGCCCTTCTGCAGCACGATCTGGCTGCGCTGCAGGTAGGCTTCGGCCAGCTGGCGCTGCATGGGTTCGAGGCGTGCATCGTCCGGCGACTGGGCCTGCAAGGTGGCCAGCTGGTCTTCGGCGGTGGCCAGCTCGCTGCTGGCGATGTTCTGCTCCAGCAGCTGCCAGGCATCGGGCTGCGCGGGCGGCGGCGGGTCGACCGGCGCGCTGGAACAGGCGGCCAGCAACACGGAAAACGCGGCAAGGAGCAGATAACGGGAGGCGAACGGCTTCATTCCTGCGACTCTCTATTTGCGCAAAAAGCGAGCAAGTCTACACCCAGCGCGCTGGCGCGAAAATAACTCTTCAGGATGTAGCGGCGATTAAAATGTCGCAGGGCGCGACCCTGTCGGCCGCACCCTGCCCATGGGGCTGCGCGCTCAGCGCCGGGGCAGCGCCAGGCTCACCAAGAATAGCACTGCCGCACACACCACGATGGATGGGCCGGCCGGGGTGTCCTTGAACCACGACAGGGCCAGCCCGCCACACACCGCCACTACGCCGATCAGGCTGGCGCCCAGGGCCATCTGTTCCGGCGAGCGCGCATGCCGCTGTGCGGCTGCGGCGGGGATGATCAGCAGCGAGGTGATCAGCAGCACGCCGACGATCTTCATCGCCACCGCGATCACCACCGCGATCAGCAGCATCAGCGCCAAGCGCAGCGCAGCCACCGGCAGGCCTTCGACCCGGGCCAGTTCCTCGTGCACGGTCACCGCCAGCAGCGGGCGCCACAGCGCCACGATCAGCAACAGGACCAGCGCACTGCCGCCCAGGATCCACGCCAGGTCGCCCGGGCTGATCGCCAGCAGGTCGCCGAACAGGTAGGCCATCAGGTCGATGCGCACATCGTGCATGAAGCTCAGCACCACCAGGCCCAGCGACAGCGTGCTCGGCGCGAGAATCCCCAGCAGGGTGTCGGAGGCCAGCGGCTGGCGCTGCTGCAGGGTCACCAGCAACAGCGCCAGCAACAGGCAGCCGACGGTCACCGCCAGCGTCGGGCTGACGTCCAGCACGAAGCCCAGGGCCACGCCCAGCAGCGCCGCGTGGGACAGCGTGTCGCCGAAATACGCCATGCGCCGCCACACCACGAACGAGCCCAGCGGGCCCGCCACCAGCGCCAGGGCCAGGCCTGCAAGCAGGGCATACAACAGAAAATCAGCCATGCTTGCAGTGGTCTCCGTGCACATGCCCGCCAGGGGCCGGGGTGACCACCGACCCGTGCAGGTCGTGGGCGTGGTCGTGATGATGGTGGTAGATCGCCAGGCTTGGCGCGTTGTTGCCGAACAGCTCGACGAAGGCCGGGTCGCCGCTGACCTGCTCCGGGTGGCCCGAGCAGCACACGTGGCGGTTGAGGCACACCACCTGATCGGTGGTGCTCATCACCAGGTGCAGGTCGTGGGAAACCATCAGCACGCCGCAGCCGTAGCGGTCGCGCAGGCGCGTGATCAGGCTGTAGAGCTCGGCCTGACCGGCCACGTCGACGCCCTGTACCGGCTCGTCGAGCACCAGCAGTTCTGGCTTGCGCAGCAGCGCGCGGGCCAGCAGCACCCGCTGCATCTCACCGCCGGACACGGTCTGGATGGGGCTGTCGATGACGTGTTCGGCGCCCACTTCGTTGAGGGCCGCCAGTGCTGTCTTGCGGTCCACGCCCGGCACCAGGCGCAGAAAGCGCAGTACCGACAGCGGCAAGGTGGCGTCCACCTGGATCTTCTGCGGCATGTAGCCGATGCGCAGTCGCGGCTTGCGCCATACGCTGCCGGTATGCGGCGCCAGCAGGCCGAGTACGGCGCGCACCAGGGTGGTCTTGCCGGCGCCGTTGGGGCCGATCAGGGTCACGATCTGCCCGGGCTCCACGCACAGGTCGATGCTGTCGAGCACGGCCTGGCCGCCGAAGGTGACGCCCACCTGCTCGAGGCGGATCAACGCGTTGCTCATCAGGCGCTCCGGCAGGTGCCGCACAGACCGACCACTTCGACGGTCTGGGTCTCGACACTGAAACCCACATCATTGGCGCTGGCCACGATGGCGTCGCTGATGGAGGCTTGCTCCAGTTCGATTGCCACGTGGCATTGGCGGCAGATCAGGAACTGGCCCTGGTGGGCATGCTCGGGGTGGCTGCAGCCCATGAAGGCATTGAGCGACGCGATGCGGTGCACCAGGCTGTTTTCCAGCAGGAAATCCAGTGCGCGGTACACGGTGGGCGGTGCGGCGCGGCGGCCGTCCTGCTCGCTGAGCACGGCAAGGATGTCGTAGGCGCCCAGCGGCTTGTGGCTTTGCCATACCAGCTCCAGCACGCGGCGGCGCAGGGCGGTCAGGCGCAGGCCCTGACGCGCGCACAGCGCATCGGCCTCGGCCAGCGCGCTGTGCACGCAGTGGGAGTGGTCGTGGGGACGGTTGGCCAGCGGGGTATTGGGCATGGGCAGCGACGGTTCTGTTGAGAGACGTTATTATGTTACCCGTTCCTGCCCCGATGAGTGCCTATCGTGTCCCGATTTTTTGCCGTTTTTGTCGCTTTTGTCACAAGCAGCCTGTTGCTGACCCCGGCGCAGGCCGAGGTTCAGGTGCTGACCAGCATCAAGCCGCTGCAGCTGATCGCCGCCGCGGTGCAGGACGGTGTCGGTACGCCGGATGTGCTGCTGCCACCGGGCGCTTCGCCGCACCATTACGCCTTGCGCCCTTCCGATGTGCGCAAGGTGGGCCAGGTGGACTTGCTGTACTGGATCGGCCCGGACATGGAGGGTTTTCTGCCCCGTGTGCTGGGTAGCCGCAGCAAGCCGACGGTGGCGGTGCAGAGCCTGCCGGGCCTGACCTTGCGCCATTTCGGCGAGGACAGCCATTCCCACGCGCAAGACGCCGACGAGCACGACCATGACCACCGCCCAGGCAGCCTGGATGCGCACCTGTGGTTGTCGTCGGTGAACGCGCGGGTGATTGCGGCGAAGATGGCGGCGGACCTGGGCGCGGCCGATCCGCAGAACCAGGCGCGCTACACCGCCAACGCCAAGGCATTCGGCGAGCGCCTGGATGCCTTGGATGCGCGGCTCAAGGCGCGGGTGAGCGCTGTTGCGGGCAAGCCGTACTTTGTCTTCCATGAAGCCTTCGATTACTTCGAGGCGGCCTACGGGCTCAAGCACACCGGCGTGTTCAGTGTGGCGGCGGAGGTGCAGCCGGGCGCGCAGCACGTGGCCGCGATGCGCAAGCGCCTGCAGGAAGTGGGCAAGACCTGTGTATTCAGCGAGCCGCCGCTACGCCCGCGGCTGGCCGAGACGCTGACAGCGGGGTTGCCGGTGACGCTGGCCGAGCTGGATGCGCTGGGCGGCACGATGCCAGCGGATGCCAATGGCTATGAGCGGTTGCTGGAGAACCTGGGCAATGGATTGGCGGGGTGCCTGGAAAAGCTCTGACCCACCGATCTGTAGGAGCCGGCCTTGCCGGCGAAGGGCTGCGCTGCAGCCCAACGGCTCCGCCGGCAAGGCCGGCTCCTACCTGGAGTGGCTCAGTTACAACGCGAACGGCAGGGCGATGTCCACCTGCTGACGCGCCGCCAGGCGCACCTCGAAATCCGCCGGGTCGTGAATCAGCACGTCCATCCCGGCAAACGACTCGGCCGCAATCAGCCGCGACAGCCAGAACCGCACGCAGGCCACCCGCAACATCACCGGCCACAGGTGTGCCTCGGCTGCGGTGAACGGGCGCAGCGCCGCATATGCACCGAGCAACGCCCGCGCCCGCGGCGGGTCGATCTGCCCGGCATCGTCGCAGCACCAGTCGTTCAGGGTGATCGCCAGGTCATACAGCATCGGCCCGGAGCACGCATTGTAGAAATCGATCAGCCCGGTCAGGTGGGTGCCTTCGAACAAGGCGTTGTCGCGGAACAGGTCGGCGTGCAGGTTGGCCCGCGGCAGCGCCATGATCTGGCCCTGGTGCGCGACGATCTCGTCCAGGCAGCCCTGCAGCAGCGCCTGTTGCGTCGAGTTCAGGCGCGGCATCAGTTCGGCGCCGGTCGCCAGCATCCAGTCCAGGCCACGGTCGGTCTTGCGCTCCAGCACCTTGTGCTGGGTCGCGGTGTGCAGGTGGCCGAGCAGTTCGCCCACCTGTACGCAATGCTGGTTGTTCGCCACCTTGATGTGCTTGCCCGGCAGGCGCGGCTGCAGCAGCGCCGGCTTGCCGGCCAGCTCGCGCAGGGCCACGCCGTCGCGGGTGCGCAGCGCATAGGGCACCGGCAGGTCGGCCTCGTGCAGCACGTCGAGCAGTTCGATGAAGAACGGCAGGTCCTGGATCGGCCCGCGTTCGACCAGTGTCAGCACGAACTCACCCTGTTCGAGGCTGACGAAGAAGTTGCTGTTCTCGGTGCCGGCGGCAATTCCCTGGAAGTCCCGCAGGCGACCCAGTCCATAGGGCGCCAGAAAGGTTTCCAGCTCGGGCCGGGTCAGTGGGGTGAAGACAGACATGGTCAAAAACTGCTCATTCGGGCACTTCCCGCAGGAAGTGCCAGGTGGATGGTAGGGGCCCGCATTACCACTCGAAGATTTTCCAGGAAGGAATCAGCATGTCGGGTTGGTCGGAACGGATGAAGTTGCCTTCCGAGCCGTCTGCGCGCACCAGAAAGTAAGGCTTGCCCCCTTTGGGGGTGACCTTGATGGCATACAGGAAACCGTTCTGGCGGTATTCCTGGATGGTCTTGTCGCCTTCCGTGCGAATGGTTACATCCGGATCGGCCGAAGGCGCTTCATCCGCCGCATTGGCTACCAGTGGAGCGGCAGCCAACACACCGAGCAGCAACAGGCGATTTAGTCTACGCATGATAACCTTGTCCCTTTGTCGTCAATGTTCCGGACATTCTAGCGCCGGGCCCGTTGAAAAGGTTGATTCTGCTCATGAGCCAAGCTCCCCTCGTCCTGGTGGACGGTTCGTCCTACCTGTACCGCGCGTTCCACGCGCTGCCACCGCTGACCAACTCCAAGGGCATGCCCACCGGCGCGGTGAAGGGTGTGCTGAACATGCTCAGGAGCCTGCGCAAGCAGTACCCGGACAGCCCCTTCGCGGTGGTGTTCGACGCCAAGGGCGGCACCTTTCGCGACGAGATGTACGCCGAGTACAAGGCCAACCGGCCGAGCATGCCCGACGACATGCGTGTGCAGATCGAGCCGCTGCACGCCAGCGTCAAGGCGCTGGGCTTCCCGCTGCTGTGCGTGGAGGGGGTCGAGGCCGACGACGTGATCGGCACCCTGGCCCGCAGCAGCGCCGCGGCGACCCGCCCGGTGGTGATCTCCACCGGTGACAAGGACATGGCCCAGCTGGTGGATGCGCACATTACCCTGGTCAATACCATGTCGGGCTCGTCGATGGACATCGAGGGCGTGAAGGAGAAGTTCGGCGTCGCACCCGAGCAGATCATCGACCTGCTGGCGCTGATGGGCGACTCATCCGACAACATCCCCGGGGTCAAGGGCGTGGGCGAGAAGACCGCCGTCGGCCTGCTGGTGGGCGTCAATGGCGGTATCAAGGAGCTGTACGAGAATCTCGACCTGGTGCCGAGCCTGCCGATCCGCGGGGCCAAGACCCTGCCGGCCAAGCTGCTGGAGCACAAGGAGCTGGCGTTCCTGTCGTACCAGCTGGCCACGATCAAGGTCGACGTGCCGTTGGAGGTCGGGCTGGACGACCTGCACCTGGGCGAACCTGACCGCGAAACGCTGCTGCAGCTGTACACCGAACTCGAGTTCAAGGGCTGGATCGACGAAGTTCAGCGCGAGAACAAGCGCCTGGAGCTCGCCCCGCCCCCTGCCGCCACACCCGACGCCGAGGCGCCCCCGGTGGCCGTTGCCGAGCCGGTAGCCCCTGTCGAGGCCGCCTATGAAACCATTCTGGACAAGGCACGTTTCGACGTGTGGCTGCAAAAGCTCAAGGACGCCGAGCTGTTCGCATTCGATACCGAAACCACCGGGGTCGATGCACAGCAGGCCCAGCTGGTCGGCCTGTCGTTTGCGGTCAAGCCCCATGAGGCCGCCTACATCCCGCTGGCACACGACTACGAAGGCGCCCCGCAGCAGCTGGACCGCGAGCTGGTGCTGAACGCGCTCAAGCCGCTGCTGGAAGACCCGAACAAGGCCAAGGTCGGGCAGCACGCCAAGTACGACATCAACATCCTGGCCAACTGCGCGGGCATCACCGTGCGTGGGGTGGCCTTCGACACCATGCTCGAATCCTATGTGCTGAATTCCACGGCCACCCGCCACGACATGGACAGCCTGGCCAAGAAGTACCTGGACCACACCACCATCGGCTTCACCGACATTGCCGGCAAGGGTGCCAAGCAGCTGACCTTCAACCAGATCCACCTGGACAAGGCCGGCCCCTACGCCGCCGAAGATGCCGACATCACCCTGCGCCTGCACCACAAGCTGCACGCCGAGCTGGCGGCGCTGCCAAGCCTGGCCAGTGTGCTGAGCGATATCGAGATGCCGCTGGTGCCGGTGCTGGCGCGTATCGAGCGCGAGGGCGCGCTGGTGGATGCCGACCTGCTCAGGATCCAGAGCGGCGAGCTGGGCGACAAGATGGACGCGCTGGAGCGCGAAGCCATCGAGCTGGCGGGCGAGCCGTTCAACCTGGGTTCGCCCAGGCAGCTGGGCGCCATCCTTTATGACAAGTTCGGCCTGCCGGTACTGAAGAAGACCCCCAAGGGCCAGCCGTCGACGGCTGAAGAAGCCCTTGAGGCGCTGGCCGAGGAAGGCTTCCCGCTGCCCAAGGTGCTGATGCAGTACCGCTCCATGAGCAAGCTCAAGAGCACCTACACCGACCGCCTGCCCGAGCAGATCAACCCGCGTACCGGGCGTATCCACACTTCCTACCAGCAGGCGGTGGCTGCCACCGGCCGCCTGTCGTCCAGCGACCCGAACCTGCAGAACATCCCGGTGCGTACCGCCGAGGGCCGGCGCATTCGCCAGGCCTTCATCGCGGCGCCCGGCTACAAATTGCTGGCGGCGGACTACTCGCAGATCGAGCTGCGCATCATGGCCCACCTGGCCAAGGACGAGGGCCTGCTCAGCGCCTTCCGCAACGGCCTGGACGTGCACACTGCCACCGCGGCCGAAGTGTTCAAGGTGGAGCTTGGCGACGTGACCTCCGACCAGCGGCGCAGCGCCAAGGCGATCAACTTCGGCCTGATCTACGGCATGGGCGCAAAGAAGCTGGGCAAGGATATCGGCGTCGACAGCAAGACGGCCAAGGCCTACATCGACGTGTACTTTGCCCGCTACCCGGGCGTGCGCGACTACATGGAGCGCACCCGCAAGCAGGCGGCCGACCAGGGCTACGTGGAAACGCTGTTCGGGCGGCGCCTGTACCTGCCGACCATTCACTCCAACCGTCCGCAGGAGCGCGCTGGCGCCGAGCGTACCGCGATCAACGCGCCGATGCAGGGCACCGCAGCTGACATCATCAAGCGCGCCATGGTCACGGTGGACAACTGGCTGGCGAGCACTGCGCTGGATGCCCGGGTGATCCTGCAGGTGCACGACGAACTGGTGCTGGAAGTGCGCGAGGACCTGGTGGAACAGGTGGCGCAGGAGATTCGCGTGCACATGAGCGGTGCCGCGCAGCTGGATGTACCGCTGGTGGTGGATGTGGGCGTGGGGGCGAACTGGGACGAGGCGCACTGAAAAGCGTGCTTGGCGCCTACCAAAAACAGAAATTTGCTGCGGCATAAGGTCGCGGCAATTTCTGCTTTTTCGGCCTATGGAAAATAGTTTCCCGCGCCGAGGAACTAAACCGGTGAACCACGACTCAGAGTAACTGAATGGCTGGTGAAGCCCTTCGATGCTCCTATGTTGTGTTAAGTGTTGGCAGATATCTGGACCCCGCCCTAGCGGTCCGGAACTTGAACCCCGAACTTCCCCCTCCCCATACGAAGTCCGGGGTTTTTTTTGCCCGGCATTTGCCGGGCAGCCCTTATTCTGCGGGCTTGTCCGGCAGTTGCAGCCAGCGAGCCAGTACCGTGTAGGCCTCTTCCAGCCCCTGGCGCTTGGGCGCCGAGAACAGCTGGATGGTCACGCTGTCGCCCCACCCCTTGCGGATTTCGGCCTGTACCTTGAGCAGCGTGCCCTTGGCCGCGCCGAAGGTCAGCTTGTCGGCCTTGGTCAGCAGGATGTGCATCGGCATGCCGCTGGCCACGGCCCAGTCGAGCATCATCTTGTCGAAGTCGGTCATGGGATGGCGCACGTCCATCATCAGGATCAGGCCCTTGAGGCTCTCCCGGCTGCCCAGGTAGGCCTCCAGGTGGCGCTGCCAGTGCTGCTTGAGCGGGATCGGCACCTTTGCATAACCGTAGCCCGGCAGGTCGACCAGACGCCGATCGTCGTCCAGACTGAAGAAATTCAACAGCTGGGTACGCCCCGGGGTTTTCGAGGTGCGCGCCAGGCTCGCGTGGGTCAGGGTGTTGAGGGCGCTGGACTTGCCGGCGTTGGAGCGGCCGGCAAAGGCCACTTCGAAACCTTCGTCGTCCGGGCACTGGTCGACTTTGGCGGCACTGAGGGCGAATTTGGCCTGCTGGCAGAGTCCGAGGATGGGGTTTTTGACTTGCATGGTATTTCCGATTGGGCGTTGCTCGAGGGGGTCTCGGCAAGCGGTGTCGTTTCCGTTTCAGGCACGGGAGTATATAATGCCCCAGTTTTTGTGTGCGCATTATCCCAGCGTAGGAGGATGTGCACGGGAGCTGCTTGACCAAGCTTGCGCAGTAGACGCAGTGCAGCCCCAACCCTGAAAGGGTCGTATTCGGCGCTCAGGCTACACAGGATCCCTACAGCGTGGAAGTCACGCCTGACATAAGGGACCGCAGAGGCTGTCGAAGCAGCTCCCCAGGGTTTCAAGGCTATGCCGCCGCGTGGTTTGTGCATGGACTGCAGTAACGAGGACGATCAGGCCACCCTGACCGGGTGAGTCAACAAGACAGGTTGCCTCGATACATAACTCTTTCACCCTTAGCCGTAGTTGGATTAGCTGATGAACAAACTATTCGTGAGTCTGCTGTTGACCTTAGGCATCACCGGGGCTGCCAACGCTGCCGGCAATATCGTTGGGGATGCTGCTGCCGGTCAGGCAAAAACCGCTGTATGTGGCGCGTGTCACAACCCCGACGGCAACAGCATGGCGCCGAATTTCCCGAAACTGGCCGGCCAGGGCGAGAAATACCTGGAGAAGCAACTGCACGACATCAAGTCGGGCAAACGTACCGTGCTGGAAATGACCGGCATGCTGGCCGCGTTCAACGATCAGGACCTGGCCGATATCGCGGCCTATTTTGCCAGCCAGAAAGGCAGCGTGGGCGCCGCCGACCCGGCGCTGGTCGAGCGTGGTCGCGCACTGTTCAACGGCGGTGATCTGGAAAAAGGCCTGCCGGCCTGCACCGGTTGCCACTCGCCCAACGGCGCAGGCATTGCCGCCGCCGGCTTCCCGCACCTGGGTGGTCAGCACGCAAGCTACGTGGCCAAGCAGCTGACGGACTTCCGTGAAGGCAACCGCACCAACGATGGCGATGCCACCACCATGCGCACCATCGCCAGCAAGCTGAGCAACAAGGACATCGACGCGTTGTCCAGCTACATCCAGGGCCTGCACTGAGCCCCGGTTTAACGCTGGGTTAATACAGCGGCGCAAAAATGAAAAGGGTGGCCCGGGCCACCCTTTTTTGTGCCCGCTGCCGTTACACTAACGAACTCGGGCCTGCCCCGGCCTGTCTGAACCCAGGTCGCGACGAGGCGACACATCACTGCTCAGGAGTAACGCATGCGTAATCTGATTCTCGGCGCCGCGCTGGTCGCCGCCAGCGCCTTCGGTATGACGGTCCAGGCCGCAGACCCTGTGATCGCCGGCAAGGAATATGTCGAGCTGAGCAACCCGGTACCGGTGTCCCAGCCTGGCAAGATCGAAGTGGTCGAGCTGTTCTGGTATGGCTGCCCGCATTGCTACAGCTTTGAACCGACGATCAACCCGTGGGTCGAAAAGCTGCCTGACGACGTGAACTTCAAGCGTATTCCCGCCATGTTCGGCGGCCCATGGGACGCCCACGGGCAGATGTTCCTGACCCTGGAAGCCATGGGCGTGGAGCACAAGGTGCATGCGGCCGTGTTCGATGCCATCCAGAACCAGCGCAAGCACCTGACCAAGCCTGAAGAGATGGCCGACTTCCTGGCCACCCAGGGTGTGGACAAGGACAAGTTCCTGGCCACCTTCAACTCGTTCGCCATCAAGGGACAGGTCAACCAGGCCAAGGAACTTGCCAAGCAGTACAACATCAAGGGCGTTCCGAGCATGGTCGTCAACGGCAAGTACACCTTCGACCTGGGCACCGCAGGTGGCCCGAACGGCGTACTGAACGTTGCTGACCAACTGATTGCCAAGGAACGCGCCGCCAAATAAGAGGCGAAACTATGCGCCGCTGGAAATCCGAGCGCCTCGTCGGCCTGCACGAACCGCAGGTCAACGAGCACCATATCGATGCAAGTGGTCTACCGTCCGACGGTCGCTTGCGTCTGCTCAGCTTCAATATCCAGGTAGGCATCAGCACCGAGCGTTACCGGCACTACCTGACCCGCAGCTGGCAGCACCTGCTGCCGCACATGGGGCGTGCCGGCAACCTGCAGAAGATCGGCAACCTGCTGGGCGACTTCGACCTGGTGGCCCTGCAGGAAGCCGACGGCGGCAGCCTGCGCTCGGGCTACGTCAACCAGGTGGAACACCTGGCGCAACTGGGTGCTTTCCCCTACTGGTACCAGCAGCTCAACCGCAACCTCGGGCGCCTGGGCCAGCACAGCAACGGCGTGCTCAGCCGCCTCAAGCCGCAACTGCTCGAAGACCACCCGCTGCCCGGCCCGGCCGGCCGCGGTGCGATCCTGGTGCGGTTCGGTGAAGGCGAGGATGCGCTGGTGGTGGTGATGATGCACCTGGCGCTTGGCGCGCGAACCCGCGCCCTGCAACTGGGCTACATCCGCGAGCTGATCGGCGGCTATCGTCACCAGGTGCTGATGGGCGACATGAACACCCATGCCACCGACCTGTTGCAGCACTCCCCGCTGCGCGACCTGGGCCTGATTGCGCCGCAGGTCGAAGCGACCTTCCCCAGCTGGCGACCACAGCGTTGCCTTGATCATATTCTGCTCAGCCCGAGCCTCACCCTGGAACGGGTCGAGGTGCTGTCCCAGCCGATTTCCGACCATCTCCCCGTGGCGGTCGAGATTCGTTTGCCTGATGCCCTGACTGTCGATACCCTTCCGGCCTTGCGTTAGTCCCCTTATCTGCGGACCTTGGCATGACCGACGAAGCTCAACGCTGGAAAGAAAAATACCTCAAGAGCATCGAGCAGCAGGAAAAGCTCGAACGCCGGTGGGACGCCCGTCTCGACCTGCTGCGCCGCGGCCTGGTGCGCAGCACCCTGGCGGCCGAAGGCAGCGACCGCGCGGTAGACCAGTGCATGAAGGAAATGCGCGAGGTCATCCGTACCGACAACATGGACGCCGCCCTGGCCGGGTTGATCCCGCGTCTGGAAAAGGCCGTGCTCGATTCCGAGCAGCGCCGTGAAACCCGGATCGCCCAGGTAGGCACAGCGCTCAACGCGCTGGTGGCCCAGTTGCAGAAGCTGCCGTTGCCCAGCGAGGTCAGCCGACCGCTGAAGAAATTTGCCAAGCAGCTGGATGCGCGGGCCAGCCAGTCACGCGAGATGCCGTTGCTGCTGAGCGAGCTCAGTGGCTTGCAGGGCAAGGCGCTGGCGGTGCTGGAGCACCCTGAAGAGGCGAGCAAGCCGGGGTTTCTGCAGCGCTTGTTTGGCGGGCGTGAAGAAGAGACGCAGGTCGCTCAACCCGAAACGCAGGCCCTGGAGCCGGTGGCGCAAGCAGCGGTCGAACCTGTGCATGAGCAGCCTGCGCCGGCTGCGGCGGATGTGGATGAACTGCAGCCGTTGCCCGAGCCCCCAGCCTTGGTCGACACAGAGGACGCCGAGGCTGCTGCGCAGCCCATCGCCGGCAATGCCGGCTCCTACACTGTAGGCGCCAGCCTTGCTGGCGAAGAGGCCCCAGCGCTCACACCGCCACCCACGCCTGCCCCGGTGCTGACCGAGCAAGCGGACGCTGTCGAAGTCGATGGTGCACCCGAACCCACCCCCGAAGAACTCCTCTACGCCCTCCCCGACGGCACCGAGCCTTCCTATAGCTCCGTCGCCACCCATATCGAGCAGACCCTGCTCGGTTTGCTCGACGACCTGACCCTGCCCGAACGCCACAAGCCCCAGGCCCTGGCGGTGCGTCAGCGCCTGGAGCACGGGCTGAACTGGTACGAGCTGCTGCCGGTGCTGGATGACCTGGCGGTACTGATGCTGGCCATCACCGACAGCGGCCAGCATGAATTCGAAGCCTACCTGCAACAGCTCAACGAGCGCCTCGAGACGTTCCAGAGCCACCTGCAGGAGGCCAGCGAAGGGCATGCCGACAACAGCTCCGTCGCCCGCGACCTCAATACCCAGCTGCGCGAACAGGTCGATGGCCTGCAAAGCAGCGTGCAGGGCGCTGCCGACCTCGACAGTCTCAAGCACATCCTCGAGAACCGCCTCGAGGGCCTGCTCGGCACCATGGACGAGCACCAGCATCAGCGTGACCTGCGCGAGCAGGAACTGGCCAGCCGCCTGCAAGGCCTGGCCGAGCGGGTCGCGAGCATGGAGCAGGAAGCCCTGGGCTACCGCGAGCACCTTGAGGAACAGCGCCAGAAGGCCCTGATCGACCCGCTCACCGGCTTGCCCAACCGCGCCGCCTGGGCCGAGCGCCTGGAGCAGGAAATGCTCGCCTGGCAGGAAAACGGCGGCCACCTGCTGATGGCCATGCTCGACCTCGACCACTTCAAGCGCATCAACGACAGCTACGGCCACCAGGCCGGCGACAAGGTGCTCAAGATCGTTGCCAACGAGCTGCGCAAGCGTCTGCGCAGCCGCGATTTCATCGCCCGCTTCGGCGGCGAGGAGTTCGTCCTGCTGGTGCCGCAGACCGCGCTGGGTAGCGGCATCGAGCTGGCCGAGACGCTGCGCGGCGCCATCGAAGCCTGCCCGTTCCACTTCAAGGGCGAACGGGTGACCATCACCCTGTCCATCGGCATCACCGCGTTCCGCTCCGGCGAGCGCAGCGACGCAGTGCTCAAGCGCGCCGACGAGGCGCTGTACCGCGCCAAGCACCTGGGTCGCAACCGCGTCGAACAGGGGTGAACGGGTTTGCGCAGGATACGTTATGCTATTGCATTACCGACTGCCCAGGCCCTGCCCCATTTCCATGAAAGCCTTCCTTACCGCGCTTGTGATGCTGACATTGGCCGGTTGCGCCACCGGCCTGAAGATCGACCGTAGCCACCCCTCGGTCAGCCAGGACAACCGCATCCAGTTCGTGGTGCTGCATTACACCAATGCCAACCTCGAGCGCTCGCTGGCCCTGCTGACCCACGGTGAAGTCAGCAGCCATTACCTGATCGGCGACAACCCGGCGACCATCTATCAGCTGGTGGATGAAAGTCGTCGCGCCTGGCATGCCGGCGACAGCCAGTGGGAGGGCCGGACCTGGCTCAACTCCACTTCCATCGGCATCGAGATCGTCAACCCGGGCTTCACCGACACCCCCACCGGGCGCGTGTGGCACCCCTACAGCGAGGCGCAGATCCAGGCGCTGATCGTACTGCTCAAGGACATCGTGCAGCGCAACGGCATCCAGCCGCGACACATCATCGGCCACAGCGACATCGCGCCCCTGCGCAAGCTCGACCCGGGCCCGATGTTCCCCTGGAAACGCCTGGCCGACGCCGGCCTTGGCGTCTGGCCCAACGCTCAGGCGGTGGCGCAGCAGCGCGCGCGCTTTGACGTCAACCCGCCAAGCATCACCTGGTACCAGCAGCAACTGGCGCGCTTTGGCTACGCCATCGAGCAGACCGGCGAGCTGGACGTGAGCACCCGGCATGTACTGGCAGCGTTCCAGATGCGCTTTCGGCCACAGCTGTTCGACGGCCAGCCGGATGCCCAGACTGCCGCGATTCTGCAGGTGCTGAACAGCCAGCGCTGAGCGGTACCGCCCAACGGGCAGGCTGATTCGTCCGGCAGTTGCTATACCTCATGGTATTCAACGGGATGATTCTTGATGTCGCCTGCCCTTGCCACGTTGCGTCGCCTCCTCTATCGACCCTGGCTGCTGGCCACGCTTGCGGCCACGGCGAGTGCAACCCTGTTGCTGCTGGCCAGCCTCGGCGTGGCCATGCACCAGGTGCAGCAGCGCGAAAGCGCGCAGATGAACGCCAAGGGCGAGCGCTTTCTCGAACGCCTGGAGCAGATCTTCGGCCAACTGCGCGAAAGCGTCGACGCCCTTCAGGCACAGCCCCTGCGCGGGTGCAGCAGTGCGATGCAGGCAGCCTTGCAGCAGGTGACCTTCGACAACCGCTTCGTGTTCGAGGCCACTTACCTCGACGGCACGCAGTCGTGCTCCAACCGGCTGGGCAGCAGCAACTTCGACCCGCTGCGGGCACCGGACATCCAGGGCCCCACCTACAGCTACTGGCTCAATACCACCACCGAACCCGACGACAACCGCGCCGCACTGGTGCTGGGGCGTGGGCACTTTCGCGTGTCGACGTCGCGCGGGCACCTGACCGACGTGGTCGACCTGCCGCCCGGTGGCAGCCTGCTGGTGGTGCTCGACCACGGCGCGCGTGCCGTGCCGGTACTGGGCCCGGAGCAGCCGTGGCCGCCCGGCGATCAGTGGCCGCCACCGCCCAGGGTGGACCTGATGGAACTGCCCGATCGCCTGGTATACCGCATGCCCACCAAATCGCCTGACTACCAGCTGGTGCTGATCACCCCGCGCGAAAGCCTGCCGCTGAAGATGAACGGCGTGCTCTGGCTGCTGTTCCCCGGCAGCCTGCTGCTGGCCTGGTGCATCGGCTGGCTGGTGCTGCAGTTGGTGCGCCAGAGCCGTTCGATGAGCTCGGAGCTGCAGGGCGCGCTGCGCCGTGGCGAAATGCAGGTGCTGTATCAGCCGATCTTCGAGCTGGCCAGCCGGCGCTGCGTGGGCGCCGAGGCCCTGGTGCGCTGGCGTCGCCCCGACGGCACGCTGACCAGCCCCGACCTGTTCATCCCGCTGGCGGAGAACACCGGGCAGATCCGCCAGATCACCGACTTCGTGCTGCAGCGTGTGCTCGAACAGCTGGGCCAGCTGCTGCGCGCCAACCGCCAGTTGTATATCTCGGTGAACCTGGCGGCGTGCGATGTGATGGTGCCGCGCATCGGCCGGGTGGCGGCGCGCCTGCTGGCCTTGCACCATGTGTCGGCCAGCCAGATCGCCTTCGAGGTCACCGAGCGCGGGCTGATCGACGTGGTGGTGGCGCGGGACAACCTGCAGGCCTTGCGGGCGGTGGGGCACCAGGTGCTGATCGACGACTTCGGTACCGGCTATTGCAGCCTGGCCTACCTGCAGACCTTGCCGGTGGACTGCCTGAAGATCGACAAGGCGTTCATCGATGCCCTGGGGCACGACGCGGCCAGCAGCGGCGTGGCCCCGCACATCATCCGCATGGCCCACGCCCTGCAGTTGCGGGTGATCGCCGAGGGTATCGAGTACGAGGACCAGGCGTTGCTGCTCAACAGCGAGGGGGTCAACTATGGCCAGGGCTGGTTGTTCGCGCACCCGCTCAGTGCGCGCCAGTTCGTCGAGCTGGTGACTCGGGGGCGGCGGCTGGGGCCGCGGCGGATCGATGACGAGGCGTAGCGCCCCTTCGCCAGCAAGGCTGGCGCCAGCAGGCGAAGGCGGTTACACCGGCAGCGCCATGTAGAACTGCGTGCCCTGCCCTGGCCGTGAGTACACGCCCATGCGCCCGCCATGCAACTGCACGATCTCCTTGCACAGTGCCAGGCCCAGCCCGGCACCGCCTTTCTTGCGCCCAACCTGCACGAAGGGCTCGAAAATCCGCCCCTGCTGGCCATAGGCAATGCCTTCGCCATTGTCCTCGATACTGATGATCACCCGTTCGGCATGCCGCCGGGCATTGAGGCGGATACTGCCCGCCACCGGCGTATGGCGGATGGCATTGTCCAGCAGGTTGTCCAACACCCGGTCCAGTTGCGCCGGGTCGGCCTGGATGCGCGGCAGTGGCGCGGCAAGCTCCACGCGCAACTCGATCTGCTTGTCGGCCAGCGCCGTTGCGAAGCGCTCGCGGGCCCGCGACAGCAACTCGTCGATCACGCAGGGTTGCAGTTCGAGCTTCTGCAAGCCGCTCTGGTAGCGCGAAAAGTTGAGCAGGTCGTTGATCAGCTGGGTCAGCCGCTGCATCTCCTCGCCAATGGTGTCGAACAGGTCCGCCTCGCGGCTCTCGGCTGGAAACGTCAGGCGCTCGCGCAACAGGCCGAAGGCCATGTGCATGCCGGTCACCGGGGTGCGCAACTCGTGGGAGGCGCGCAGCACGAACTCGCTGCGCACCCGTTCGAAGGCGCGCTGCTCGGTGACGTCGTGCAACACCATCACCGCGCCCAGGATCTGCCCCTGCGGATGGCACACCGGGGTCAGGCTGTAGGCCAGCAAGCGGGTTTCTTCATCTATTTCCAGGCTCAGGTCGTCCGGCACGCGGTCCAGGCTGCCGCCACGCAATATCAGGCGCAGTTGGTCGTCCAGCTCCGGGCGTTGCAGCGCCTTGCCCAGGCCCTGGCCCAGGCGGCTGGCGTCCCAGCCCAGCTGGCGCTGGGCCACCGGGTTGAGGTGTTCCAGATGGCCTTCGCGGTCGATGATCAGCAGGCCGTCGTCGATGCTGTCGAGCACCGCCTGCAGGCGCTGCTGGCCGGCCAGCAGTTCGTCGACATTGGTGGCCTGATGCTTGCGCAGTGCCTCGGCCATCAGCCCGAAACGGCGGGTGAGCTGGTTGATCTCCACGGCCGGAGTTACCGGCAGGGTGACCTCGAAGTTGCCCTGGCCGATCTGGTCGGCGGCCTTGGCCAGCGCCTCGATCGGCTGGCCGAAGCGGCGTGCGATGCCGTGGGCAGTGATGAAACCCAGCACCAGCACGGCAAGCCCGAGCAGGCCCAGCATGCTGGAGACCAGCAGGGCACGTTCGCGGGCCTTCTGTTCACTGTGGTTGATATGCGCCAGGGCCTGCTTGTGCGAGTCGATCAGGTCGGTGCGCAACTGGTTGAAGGCTTCGCCCAGGGGTTGGTCCGGGCCCAGGTTGCGGCTGGGCTCGGGGCTGTCGCGAAAGGCCTTGAGGAAGGCCTGGTAATCACGGTTGGCGGTACTGAAACCCGCAAACCCCTCGGCCTGGCGTTCATGGCTCAGGCCCTCGTCGAGCAGTTGCTGAAACTTGTCCTGCAGCGGTTGCAGCGCCTGCACCTCGCTGTCCGGGTCCAGCAGCAGGGACAGCTGTTCACCCAGGTTCTGACGCAGCTTCAGGCCCAGGTCGAGGATGTAGGAGTTGTCGCTGATCAGCTTCTGCTGCGAGCTGGCCATCTGCTGCACGCTGACCAGGCCCAGAATCAGGCCCAGCAGGGCCACGGTGATCAGCGCCGAGATGCTGAGAAAAAGCCGCGTGCGCAGCTTCATTGCCAGCTTCACAGGTTGTACTGCTTGCGCTTGCGGTACAGCGTCGAGGCATCGATGCCCAGTGTCTTGGCGGCCTGGTCAAGGGTGTCGCTGGTGGCCAGCACTGCACCGATGTGCGCGCGCTCCAGCTCGTCGAGGCTCAATGCCGCCCCCACCCGCGGCGCGTTGCTGGTGGGTTGTTCGGCCATGCCCAGGTGGCTGACCTCGACCCGCTCCTGCGGGCAGATGATGCTCGCCCGTTCGATCACGTTGCGCAGCTCGCGAATGTTGCCCGGCCAGCGGTAGTTGAGCAGCGCGGCGCGGGCCTCGTCGCTGAAACCGCGGGCGGGGCGCGCGTATTCCTTGACGAAGCGGGCCAGGAAGCGGTCGGCCAGGGTCAGGATGTCTTCGCTGCGTTCGCGCAGCGGCGGCAGGTGCAGGGTAATCACGTTCAGACGGTACAGCAGGTCTTCGCGAAAACGCCCGTCGCGCACCATGTCCTCCAGGTTGAGGTTGGTGGCTGCCAGAATCCGCACGTCGGCGCGGCGCGTGACCGGGTCGCCGACCCGCTCGTATTCCTTGTCCTGGATGAAGCGCAGCAGCTTGGGTTGCAGGGTCAGCGGGAAGTCGCCGATCTCGTCGAGAAACAGCGTGCCGCCGTCGGCCTGGTTGACCCGGCCCAGGGTGCTTTCGCTGGCCCCGGTAAATGCCCCGCGACTATGGCCGAACAGCTCGCTTTCCATCAGTTCGGCCGTCAGCGACGGGCAGTTGATGGTCACGCAGGCCTTGCGCGAGCGCTTGCTCCAGCCATGAATGGCGCGTGCCAGCTCGCCCTTACCGGTACCGGACTCGCCAAGGATCAGAATGTTGGCGTCGGTGTTGGCCACCTGGCGCGCGGTTTCGAGTACCACCATCATGGCCGGGCTGTGGGAATCCAGGCCGTCCTTGGGTTTGCGCACTTCCCCTTCCAGGGCCTCCAGACGCGCCGAGAGCTGGCGCACCTCCAGTTGTTTGGCAGTGGCCAGGCGCAGCTGGTCAGGGCTGCACGGTTTGACCAGGTAATCGGCGGCGCCGGCCTGGATTGCATCGACAGCGGTGTCGACCGCCGAATGCGCGGTCACTATGACCACGCGCATCCACGGCGCCTGGATACGCATCTGCGCCAGTACGTCCAGGCCGTTGTCCTCGCCCAGGCGCAGGTCCAGAAAGCACAGGTCGAACACCTGGCGCTGCAATAGGGTTTCGGCCTGGGCGGCGCTGTTGGCCGTGGCCACGCTGTAGCCTTCATCTTCCAGGCAATAGCGGAAGGTACGCAGGATTGCGGACTCGTCGTCTACCAGCAGAATGCGGCCCTGATGTTCCGTGGCAGATTCCATTTTCCTACGCTCCTTTTAAGAATGTTCTTGGTTAGTCTCGGAAAAATCGGGCAAGTTGCATGGTCGATTCTGATTGATTCCGCGCCCTGCATGCTAGCTCCCTGCTGCGAATATGACTAACTCATTGAAAATAATGAGTTTGTTTATTTTTTGAGCACTGGCACAACGATTGCGATGATGTTCCTTCTGACCAACAGGAGGCTTCATCATGCGTGCAATACGCCCGTTGGCAGTTCTGACTGCCGCACTTCTGCTCACCCCGCTGGGTGTCACCAGCGCCTCGGCGGCCGAACCCGGCCTGCAGCAGGCCCGTCAGGAAGGCGCCTTGCAGACCGCCCTGGCGCTCAACCGACTGCTCAACCCGTTCAAGATCGAAGTGGCCATCCAGGGTCAGACCGCCCGCCTGCAGGGCGAGGTGGAGAACGAGGTGGAGCGCGAGCTGGCGGCGCAGGTGGCACTGGCCACCGCCGGCATCGAGCAGGTCGACAACCAGTTGCAGGTCAACCCCGAGCTGGTGGATGAAACCCTGCAACGGCGCGCTTATGCCCAGCGCCTGGAGGACGCCACCCTGGGGGCGGTTATCCGCGCCCGCCTGCTGTGGAGCAGCCAGACCCAGGGCCTGCCCATCGAAGTCGACAGCCGGGCCGGGGTGGTCACCCTGCGTGGCCGGGTGACCAGCGCAGAGGCCAAGCAGATGGCCGGCAGCGTGGCGGCCTCTACCGATGGCGTGTACCTGGTCAACAACCTGATCAGCCTGGGCGTGAGCGACCCGGCCCAGGCCCGCGAGCAGGCAGCTGCGGCAGCGGCCGAGGTGCAGAGCGACGCGTGGATCAACGACAAGGTGCAGACCAGCTTCTTATATAGCCGCAACCTGGACGGGCCCAACATCAAGGTGGCGACCCAGGAGGGGGTGGTGCGCCTGTCCGGGGAAGTCATGAGCAACGAGCAGAAGACCATCGCCCAGGAGATTGCCCGCCAGATCCGCGGCGTGCGCGGGGTGGACGCCGACATGCTCAAGGTGGCGATCAAGGTGGAGGGCTGATCGTGCAAATCGCACGAGGCCCTGGGGGGCATCGTGCAGGATGCGTCCTGCAGCTGCCCTCGGTACATGCCTAACATGTTGATTTATAAGCGTTTTATTTGATTTCAAAAGCTGGCATGCAGGCTGCAATGACTCTATCAGTCAATAACAACGATGCAGCAGAGGAGCCCGGCATGAACCTGTTAACCGCCGCCCTAGTGCAGATTTCCCCGCTTCACGTACGCCAGTTGCTGTTTCTCTGCCTGGCGGCGCTTCTGACCCTGGTTGCAGGGCAGATGTACAGCATCTGGCAGTCCAAGCAGATCGCCAACCAGATGTCCGTACAGGCTTATCACGTGGCCCATGTGCAGGCCACGCGTGCTTCGATGCTGGAAGCCAGGACCGCGCCACGTACCCACTCGGTCGATGCGGCCACCGTGGAAACCGTCGTGCCGCAGGAACGCTGGGTGTTCTGACCGAGCAATGCCCCACATCTGACACAACCGCTTTCAAAAACGGTAAGGAGAAACACCATGTTAAGTTGGGCCATCACCTTCCTGATCATCGCCATTGTCGCTGCCGTACTGGGCTTCGGTGGTATCGCCGGCGCCGCTACCGGTATCGCGAAGATTCTCTTCATTGTCTTCCTGGTACTGTTCGTCGCTTCCTTCTTCTTCGGTCGTCGCGGTAGAGGTTGACTATGAAAGGGACGCTCTACAGAGCCCTGGCAGGCGCCCTGATGGTGGGGGCCTGTACAGCGGCGATGGCGGCCAATGACGGCCAGGTCCGGACCAGCCAACTGCTTGGTTCGGACCCCGAGTACCGGGAAACCTGGCAGAAAGTGGTCAAAAAGCAGGAGCGGCTGCCCGATTGGGTCATCAACCTCAGTGGTGCTTCCACCGAGCAGATGACGGCGATCGAGGAAGACGGCGACAAGTATCTGGTCGGCCCCTTGTGCGAGACCGAGCAGAGCTGCGACAGCAGCCGTCTTATCGTGGCCTTCAGCTGGGACAAGGATGAGGCATACGCGCTGTGGGTCCAGGTACCCGCCGGCCTGCCTGCCGACAAGTCACCCAGCCGTCACACCGACAAGCGTTGGTTGGGCGAGCCGAATGACGGCATGAAACAGATGCTCGAAGAGCAGCTGAAGAAAGACCCGAACTACTACTGAGTGTCGCCGGACGCATCAGTATCACCATGGAAGCTGAACCTTTTGCCTGTTCCAGTTTCTATGCTGCGCCCGCTCGAGGAGAGCGGACGCATGACCAGGGGGCCGGGCTGCTCTGATTGCTACAGGATCGGAGGGGCCTAGGGGTACAGGGAGTACCTCCTTCATGGGCCGGGTCAGGGTGGTAAACGGCAACACAGTCGTGGACCGGGGTCGCATGCCGCCAGGGCAGCCCCCGGTCAGACTTGTGCACCCGGCGCAAGCCTGATGCATTTCCCCGCTTGAAAGTGACAGATCGGCCAGACGGCTGACCACCCATCAAAAAAATTCCTGACTTCTTTGACCTGCCAAATGACGTTTTTCACGCATTCGGATTGTCGAACAACGCTGTTTTGCCGGTTTGTGGATACCGCTGTATCGGCCTAATCATGGCGCTTTGGCCTTATTCGGGATTCCGAACGGGTAGGTTTTCTGCCGCTGGGACGTCCGTTTCATGCCAAAAAGATCATGCCGATTCGGCATAGGGTAGTCATTTACGGCATTAGACTCAGTGCGCCTGCATCGGAATAGTTGCGCCTTTTTCGCTGGTCCGAGCGCCCCTTGCGCTCACTTGCGGTGACCTTCTACGGCGCATTGCCTGCACCATGAAAACTCCAGGGAATCGCTTTCAGCGGCTCTAGAATGCAGGTTTCAAGGCAGTGACCGTGTCCACTTGAACAAAGGGTAACGACATGAAGAAGGCAAAACTAAGCCTCGCCTGGCAAATCCTCATCGGTCTGGTATTGGGGATCGCCATCGGGGCGTTGCTGAACCATTTCAGTGCAGAAAAGGCATGGTGGATCAGTAACGTCCTGCAACCGGCAGGTGACATCTTCATTCGCCTGATCAAGATGATCGTCATCCCGATCGTGATTTCGTCGCTGGTCGTGGGTATCGCCGGGGTTGGCGATGCGAAGAAACTTGGCAGTATCGGCCTCAAGACCATCATCTATTTCGAGGTGGTGACCACCATCGCGATCGTGGTCGGCCTGGTGTTGGCCAACCTGTTCCACCCGGGCGCCGGCATCGACATGAGCACCCTGGGCACCGTGGATATCTCCAAGTACCAGGCCACCGCCGCCGAGGTGCAGCATGAGCATGCGTTCATCGAGACCATCCTCAACCTGATCCCGTCGAACATCTTTGCAGCGCTGATGCGTGGCGAGATGCTGCCGATCATCTTCTTCTCGGTGCTGTTCGGCCTGGGCCTGTCGAGCCTGCAGGCAGACATCCGCGACCCGCTGGTGAAAACCTTCCAGGGCGTGTCGGAAGCCATGTTCAAGGTCACCCACATGATCATGAACTACGCCCCGATCGGCGTGTTCGCCCTGATTGCGGTGACCGTGGCCAACTTCGGTTTCGCCTCGCTGCTGCCGCTGGCCAAGCTGGTGCTGCTGGTGTACTTCGCCATCGCCTTCTTCGCCTTCATGGTGCTGGGCCTGATCGCCCGCCTGTTCGGTTTCTCGATCCTGAAGCTGATGCGCATCTTCAAGGACGAGCTGATCCTGGCCTATTCCACCGCCAGCTCCGAGACCGTGCTGCCGCGCGTGATCCAGAAGATGGAAGCCTACGGTTCGCCCAAGGCCATCTGCAGCTTCGTGGTGCCGACCGGCTACTCGTTCAACCTGGACGGTTCGACCCTGTACCAGAGCATCGCGGCGATCTTCATCGCGCAGCTGTACGGCATCGACCTGTCGATCAGCCAGCAACTGCTGCTGGTGCTGACCCTGATGGTCACCTCCAAAGGCATTGCCGGTGTGCCGGGCGTATCGTTCGTGGTGCTGCTGGCGACCCTGGGCAGTGTGGGCATCCCGCTCGAAGGCCTGGCGTTCATCGCCGGTGTCGACCGCATCATGGACATGGCGCGTACCGCCCTGAACGTGATCGGCAACGCCCTGGCGGTGCTGGTCATCTCGCGCTGGGAAGGCATGTATGACGATGCCAAGGGCCAGGCGTACTGGAACTCGCTGCCGCACTGGCGCAGCAAGACCCCGGCGCCGGCTGGCGAGACCGCTCAGCACTAAGCTGCTGACGGCCTGAAACACAAGAGCCCCGACCCGTCGGGGCTTTTTGTTGCCTGCCAGAAGCTTCGCCGGCAAGGCCGGCTGCTACAGACGATGCCGAACCTGTAGGAGCCGGCCTTGCCGGCGAATGGGCCGCCGCCGTTTATGGCGTCTGCCTACCCACCCCGCTATCATGCGCTCCAACTTGCAAGGGAAACGACCAATGCTCAACGGCCTCTGGCTCGGCTTTTTCGTGGTGGCCGCCCTCTCCGCACTGGTGCAGTGGCTGGTGGGTGGCAACGCGGGCATCTTCGCCGCCATGGTCGAGAGTATCTTCGCCATGGCCAAGCTTTCGGTCGAAGTCATGGTGCTGCTGTTCGGTACCCTGACCCTGTGGCTGGGCTTTCTGAAGATCGCCGAAAAGGCCGGTATCGTCGATTGGCTGGCCAAGGTACTCGGCCCGCTGTTCCGTCGCCTGATGCCCGAGGTACCGCCCGGCCACCCGGCGCTGGGCCTGATCACCCTGAACTTCGCCGCCAACGGCCTGGGCCTGGACAACGCCGCCACGCCTATCGGCCTCAAGGCCATGCGCGCCCTGCAGGAGCTCAACCCCAGCTCCACCACGGCAAGCAACGCGCAGATCCTGTTCCTGGTGCTCAATGCCTCGTCACTGACCCTGCTGCCGGTGACCATCTTCATGTACCGCGCCCAGCAAGGCGCTATGGACCCGACCCTGGTGTTCCTGCCGATCCTGCTGGCCACCAGCGCCTCGACCCTGGTGGGCCTGCTGTCGGTGGCGGTGATGCAGCGCCTGCGCCTGTGGGACCCGGTGGTGCTCGCCTACATGGTGCCCGGCGCGCTGCTGCTGGGCGGCTTCATGGCGCTGCTGGCGGGCCTGTCGGCCACCGCGCTGGCCACCCTGTCGTCGATCCTGGGCAACCTCACGCTGTTCGGCCTGATCATGCTGTTTCTGCTGATCGGCGCATTCAAGCGGGTGCCGGTGTACGAAACCTTCGTCGAAGGTGCCAAGGAAGGGTTCGACGTGGCCAAGAGCCTGCTGCCCTACCTGGTGGCGATGCTGTGCGCGGTCGGCGTGCTGCGCGCCTCGGGGGCGCTGGAGTTCGGCCTGGACGGCATTCGTCATGTCATCGAATGGCTGGGCTGGGACACGCGTTTCGTCGATGCCCTGCCCACCGCGCTGGTCAAGCCGTTCTCCGGCAGCGCGGCGCGGGCCATGCTGATCGAGACCATGCAGACCCACGGGGTGGACAGCTTCCCGGCACTGGTGGCCGCGACCATCCAGGGCAGCACCGAAACCACCTTCTACGTGCTGGCGGTGTACTTCGGCGCCGTGGGTATCCAGCGCGCACGCCACGCCGTGGGCTGCGCGCTGCTGGCCGAGCTGGCCGGGGTGCTGGCGGCCATCGCGGTGTGCTACTGGTTCTTCGCCTGAGCCACGGTCCAGTCCACCAGTTGCGCCATCAGCCGGTCGGTGGCCTGGCCGAAGCCGCCGACCACCGCCGGTACCTGGGTCTGCGCCACCGGCTGGCGCACCTCGAAGCTGTGGCTGGCCAGCACGCGCTGGGTACGCCCCTGCACCAGTCGCGCATCCAGGCGCACCACTACTGCCAGCCCGGCATCGCTGTACTCGCTCTGGAACGCCTGCAGTTCGCCGACGATCTCGTAGTCGGCCTGCAGGTTGGCGTCGTCGGCACTTACCCGCTGTACCCGGCCGTCGCGCTGGAAGGCGTCGAGCATGCGGTTGCGCAGCAGTGCCGGCACCGGGTCGGCCCAGCGTGCGCCCTTGTAGCTGCTGATCAGGTCGCCTGTCGGCACCACGGCAATGCGCGGTGTGCCGAGGATCTCGCTGGCCAGCGGCTTGTTGATACGCAGGGTCCAGGCCACGGGTGCGGCGTTGCTGCGCACCGGTTGCGCCGCCGGCAGGCGGTACACGTCGGCCGGCTCCGCCTTGGGCAGGATCGAGCAGGCGCTGCTCAGGCTCAGCAGCGCGGCCAGGGCGAGGGTGCGGCAGGGGCGGCTCATGGGGTGAACTCCTTGTTTTTGTCGCGGCCCAGCAGGTAACCGCTGGGGTTGGCCTCCAGGCGCTGGGAGATGCCCTTCAAGGCAGTCAGGGTATCGCGCAGTTCGCGGATCGCCGGGGCCAGTTCGTTGAAGCCCTGGGCGCCGCTGGTGATCGCCTCGCGGTTGTCGGTGAGCAACGCGTCGATGGTGGCGGTGCTGCGCGCCAGCGACTGCATGGCCTGGTCGGCGCTGTTGACGATCTGCTTGCCGTCGCTGCCGAGCAGGCTGTTGGCGTTGCGCATCAGCTGGCTGGTCTGCTCCAGCGCCGCGCCGGCCTGCTTGCCCACCTGGGCCATCTGCTGGATGGCCAGGCGGATGTCGTCGCGCTGCCCGGCAATCGCGCCGGTGGTCTGCTCCAGGTTGGCCAGGGTGGCGCCCAGGCGGGTGGCGTTCTCTTCGGAGAACAGCCGGTTGGCGTTGTGCAGCAGCAGGTTGATGTTGGTCACCAGGTCGCTGCTGTTGTTGAGCAGGCGCGCAATCGGCGATGGCGAGGCGACGATCACCGGCAGCCGGCCGCCCTTGCCTTCCAGCGGCGGGCTCTGCGGGGTGCCGCCGCTGAGCTGGATCAGCGAGGTGCCGGTGACGCCGGTCAGGGTCAGCTTGGCCTGGGTGTCCTGCTTGATCGGGGTCTCGGCGCTCAGGCGGATCTGCGCCAGCACCCGGCGGGGGTCGTTGGGGTCCAGGCGCAGGCTGATCACATCGCCCACCTTGATCCCGCTGTACTGCACCGCACTGCCCTTGGACAGCCCGGTGACGGCCTCGTTGAACACCACCTCGTAGTCCTTGAAGGTGCTGTCGACGCTCGACTTGGCCAGCCACAGGCCGAACAGCATGGCGCCGGCCACCACCAGCACGGTGACCAGCCCGATCAACACATGGTGCGCGCGGGTTTCCATTTCAGTTCTCCTTGAGCGCTGTGGCGGCCTGGTAGGCCGCACGGCCGCGCGGGCCATGAAAATAGTCGTGAATCCACGCGTCGTCGGTTTCCGAGACCTGGTCGATGGGGCCGGCCACCAGCACCTTCTTCTGCGCCAGCACGGCCACGCGGTCGGTGATGGTGTAGAGGGTGTCCAGGTCGTGGGTGATCAGGAACACGCTCAGGCCCAGCGCATCGCGCAGGGTCAGGATCAACTGGTCGAAGGCGGCCGCGCCGATCGGGTCGAGCCCGGCGGTGGGCTCGTCGAGAAACAGGATGTCCGGGTCCAGCGCCAGGGCGCGGGCCAGGGCGGCGCGCTTGATCATGCCGCCCGACAGCGACGCGGGGTATTTGTCGGCCGCCGATAGCGGCAGCCCGGCCAGGGCCAGCTTGACCCCGGCCAGATGCTCGGCGTCGGCGCGGCTCAGGCCGGCATGTTCGATCAGCGGCAGTGCGACGTTCTCGGTGACGGTCAACGACGAGAACAGCGCGCCCTTCTGGTACAGCACGCCGAAGCGACGCTCCACCTGCGAGCGCTGCTGGTCGCTGGCCTGGCTGAGGTCCTGGTCGAAGATCCTCACCGTGCCCTCGTTGGGCCGGCGCAGGCCGACGATGCTGCGCAGCAGCACCGACTTGCCACTGCCCGAGCCGCCGACCACGGCGAGGATCTCGCCGCGGTACAGGTCCAGGTCGAGCTGTTCGTGCACGCTCTGGGTGCCGAAGCGGTTGCACAGGCCCCGCACCTCGATGACCTTCTCGTGGCTTGCCTCACTCACCAGCTCATCTCCATGAAGAACAGCGCGAACACCGCATCCAGCACGATCACCACGAAGATCGACTGGACCACCGCCGAGGTGGTGTGGGCGCCGACCGATTCGGCGCTGCCGGTCACCTTGAAACCTTCCAGGCAACCGATGGCCGCGATCAGGAAGGCGAAGAACGGCGCCTTGGCCAGGCCCACCAGGAAGTGCTGCACGCCGATGTCGCTTTCCAGCAGCGACAGGAACATCGCCGGCGAGATGTCCAGCGACACCGCGCACACCACGGCGCCGCCGATGATGCCGCACAGCATCGCGACGAAGGTCAGCAATGGCAGCGCGATCAGCAGCGACAGCACCCGCGGCACCACCAGCAGCTCGACCGGGTCCAGGCCCAGGGTGCGGATCGCATCGATTTCCTCGTTGGCCTTCATCGAGCCGATCTGCGCGGTGAAGGCGCTGGCGGTGCGTCCTGCCATCAGGATGGCGGTAAGCAGCACGCCGAATTCACGCAGGAACGAGAACGCCACCAGGTCGACGGTGAAGATGCTCGCGCCGAAACTGGCCAGCACCGTGGCGCCGAGAAAGGCCACTACCGCACCCACCAGAAAGGTCAGCAGTGCGACGATGGGCGCCGCGTCCAGGCCGGTCTGTTCGATGTGCGCGACCACGGCGGTCATGCGCCAGCGCCTGGGTTGCAGCAGGCGCCGGGCCAGGGTGGCGATGATCAGGCCGATGAAGCCGAGCAGTTGCCGGGTGTCTTGCCACAGCACGTCGACTGCCCGGCCGATGCGGCACAGCAGTTGGGTCAGCACGGACGTTTCCGGCTGGCGCTCTGGCAGGCAGTAGTCCTGTAGCGAGCAGTACACGGTGTGCAGCAAGGCGCGGTCGGCGGCCGACAGCGGGCTGGCGTGGTCATCGGCCAGTTGCCCCAGGCGCTCGGCACCCAGCAGTTCGACCAGCAGCGAGGCACCGGCGGTGTCCAGCTTGCCCAGCTGGGCGAGGTCGACCTGGGCGCTGGCATCGTACTGGCCGTGCAGGGCCTCGGTGCTGCGCTTGAGCGGCGTGTAGTTGGCCAGGGTCCAGTCGCCGGCGATGCGCAGGCAGGCCGGGCTGCGCGTGGTATCGAGGGTGGCGCTGGCGGGGGTGACGGTGGTGGTCATAGGCTCCAGACAGTCCGGCAGGCGCTCCAGTGCGCCGGGTCAGAGCATAGCGTCACTTGGCGACGGATGCTTGACCGTCATCAACCACCTCGAAGCGCAGCACGCCGATCACCTGGCCGTCCTCGGTGAGCACGCGCACCTGCCAGTGCCCGACCGGGTTGCTGGGGAACACCTGCTTGTGGGTCCAGGCGCGGTAGCCTTCCTTGCGCCCGCCATTGATGTTCAGGGCAATGCGATCGACCTCTTTGCCGTCCTGTTTCCATACGTGGTAGATGCGTTCGTTGAGGCCGCGCGGGGCCTTGATCGCGGTATAGGCGTAGAGCCCGGCGCTGCGGATCTGGCTGGCGCTGACCTGCTCAAGGCTGTCGCCGGGGGTGCGGTTCTGCAACTGGGTGCTGATGGCCACTTCGGTCATCCACAGTGTCGCCGGCGGCACCCACGAGCGCAGCAGCCAGCCGCTGCCGCCAACGGCCAGGGTGACCAGCACCAGCATGGCGGCACGGCGCCAGTGATTGATCGGGAAGCTGCTGGCCAGGCTCGGGAACGACAGCAGCATGGCGATGCCCAGCGCCAGCTTGAAGCTCTGCGACGTGGTCAGGTGCAGGATGATCGGCAGCGCCGTGAGCAGCGCGGCGAACAGGGTCAGGGTGTGCAGGGCCAGGAACAGCCAGCGGCGCGGCGCCAGCCAGCGGTAGTACAGCGGGTCGACGATCGACACCAGCCCGGCGCCGGCCAGCAGGCCGGTGAACACCAGCTGGCCGCTGTTCCAGGTGGTGGTGACGAAGAAGAACGGCAGCACGAAGAACAGGCTTTCCTGGTGGATCATCTGCGTGGCGTAGCGCAGCAGCGGCTGCGGGATCTCGCGCTTGAACAGGCGGGTGAACAGCTGGGTGAAGGTGTTCTCGAACATCAGCCACAGCCAGCTCACCAGCAGCAGGATGGCGACCCAGCTGGCCAGGCCTTCCTGACGGTCTACCAGGATGAAACTGCCGATACCGGAAATGAAACCGCCGAGGGCGATGACCCCCGGGTAGCGCTTTATCAGGTCGATCAGGCGCAGGAGAAGTGCGGGCATGGTGGGGCGTTCGCTGGGTGAGGTAAAAATCTGTTACAGGATACGCTGCTTTCGGGTGTCAGTAATGGCCCTATCGCGGGTCAAGCCCGCTCCCACAGGGTGCACGTGATCATTGTGGGAGCGGGCTTGACCCGCGATTGCGTCAGCCGCGGCGTCGACGCCACAGCAGCAAGGCCGCGAACACCAGCCCTAGCCCCAGTGCCCCCAACCCATACAGCTGGTCATACCCCAGCAACGGCTTCTCTACCCGCACATACCCAGGCTCGGCGAACAGCGCCTGCAGCGCCGCATCCGCATCCTCCAGGCTGACCTCGCGCAACCGGGTCTTCGCCTCGCCGACCCGACCGTCGGCATAGTCGTTCAACGCTCCCCAGTAGTAGTCGGCCAGCGCGCTGTTGCCCTGGCTGGTCCACGCTTCGCGGGCGATTGCCGCGGCCTTGATGCGCTCGAACGTGGCGCGGTCCAGTCCGTCCTTGCGCAGGCGCTCGATCATCTGCCCCAGGATCTGCTCGGCCGCCTCGACCTGATCGCTGTCCAGGTCGGCATTCAGGCTCAACAGGCCGGTGTCGCCAAAACGCTCGCGCTGCGCCGACGGCCCATACGACAGGCTGTGCTGCAGGCGCAATTCGCGATACAGCGCCCAGTCCAGGTAGCGCTGCAGCAGGTCGTAGGTGGCGTCGTGGTTTTCATCCAGCACCGTCTCCAGGAACATCCAGTGCAACCGCGCACTGTCGCCCAGCCAGCCGCGGATCAGCTCGCGGCGCGCCTGGGCCTTGTGGGTCACGCCATCGAGTACCCGGCGCTCGCCCGGTTCCACCGGCTCCAGCTGGCCCCAGGTGCGCTCCAGGTAGGCGGGCAGCACGCGGTCCAGGCCGCCGACCACGATCAGGCTCATGTTGTTGGGGGCGTACCAGTGCTGGCGCAGTTCGTTCACTTCTTCCAGGGTCATGTCCTGCACCGAGGAGCGCTCGGCACACTTGAGCCCCAGCTCCACCGCCAGCTGGTCGCTGGCGCGGTGGCCGAGGTCCTGGCGGTCCAGCCAGCGCTGCAGGTGGGTGTAGTGCCCGCCGTCTTCACGCTCGACGATGCTCTTCGACACCTGCAAGGCGTTGGCATCGATACGTGTGTCCTGGAGCACGGCCAGCAGCAGGTCGAGCACCTTGCGCTGGTTGCGCGCCGGGGCCTCGATGACGAAGGTGGTGTCGGCGCTGCTGGTGTAGGCGTTCCATTCACCGCCCAGGGCCTGCATGCGTTCTTCCAGCCCGCCTTCGCCCGTGTCGTCGATACCGCTGAACAGCAGGTGTTCGAGCAGGTGCGGCAGTTCCTGGCGCGCGCACGGGAAGTCGTCGAAGCCGATGCCCACCACCAGTCGGATCGACACATGGTCGCGCTCGTAGCCGGGCTTGAGCAGCACCTGCAGGCCGTTGGGCAACAGGTAGCCCTCGACCTGGGTGCGGTCGAGGGCAAAGCTTGAAGGGGCGCCCAGCAACAGGCAGATGAACATCAGGCAACGCATCACAGGCTTCCTTGCACGGGTTCGGGGCAGCGTCGGGTCAAGGCGAATGGGCATCGTCCGGTACGCTGTCGATCATCAGGGCGCCGGTATCGCTGCCGCCCAGTACCGCATAGGCACTGCTGCAGAACAGCGAGTTGAGACGTTTCATGTCGGCGATCAGTTCCAGGTGCAGCGAGCTGGTCTCGATGCTCTGCACCACCTTGCGCTGCAGGCGGCTGACGTGGGCATGGGCCAGGCGCCGCTCCTGGGCGCGGAAGCGACGCTTCTCGCGCAGCAGCTGGCGTGCGCTGTGCGGGTCGCCACTGAGGAACACCGACAGGCCCAGGCGCAGGTTGGACAGCAGCTGGGTCTGCAGCACGGTCAGCTCCTCCAGGCCCACCTGGGAGAACTCGCGGCGCTGCGACGTCTTCTGCTGCTGCACCTTGCGCAGCATGCGCTCGATCAGGTCGCTGGCCAGCTTGAGGTTGATCGCCAGCTCGATGATCTCGGCCCAGCGCTGGCTGTCGTGCTCGCCGAGGTCTTCGCGGGGCATCTGCGCCAGGTACAGCTTGATGGCGTTGTACAGGCCCTCGACGTCGTCGCTGAGGGTGCGCACCTGCTGGGTCAGGGCGGTCTGGCTGCCGCGCAGCACGTTGAGCATGGCATCGAGCATGCTGTCGACCAGGTCGCCCAGGCGCAGGGTCTCGCGCACCGCGTTGGCCAGTGCCAGGCTCGGGGTGTCCAGCGCGGCAGGGTCCAGGTGGCGGGGCTTGGCGTGGCCGTTGGTTTCCTCGCGCTCGGGCAGCAGCCAGCGGCACAGGCGCCCCATTGGCGTCGCGGTGGGCAGCAGGGCCAGGCAGCGCAGGGTGTTGTAGATGAGGTGGAAGCCGATCACCAGCTCTTGCGGGCTGAAGGTCAGGCTGTCCATCCAGTGCACCAGCGGGTCGAGCACCGGGATGACCACCAGCAGGCCGATCAGCTTGTACAGCAGGCTGCCCAGCGCCACCTGGCGCCCGGCGGCGTTCTGCATGCTGGTGCTCAGGAACGCCAGCAGGCCGCTGCCGATGTTGGCGCCGATCACCAGGCCGATGGCCACCGGCAGGCTGATCATTTCGGCGCCGGCCAGGGTGGCGGTGAGCAGCACCGCGGCCAGGCTGGAATACGAGATCAGGGCGAACAGCGCGCCCACCAGGGCGTCGAGCAGGATGTCGCCGGTCAGCGAGGCAAACAGCACCTTGACGCCCTGGGCCTGGGTAATCGGCGCAGCGGCCTCCACGATCAGTTGCAGGGCCAGGATGATCAGGCCCAGGCCGATGCCTACGCGCCCCAGTTGCCCGGCGCGGGTCTGCTTGCGCGAGAGGAAGAAGATCACCCCGAGGAAGATCAGCAGCGGCGACAGCCACGACAGGTCCAGGGTCAGCACCCGCGCCATCAGCGCGGTCCCCACGTCGGCGCCGAGCATGATGGCCAGGGCCGGGGTGAGGGTCATCAGGCCCTGGCCGACGAACGAGGTCACCAGCATCGCGGTGGCGTTGCTGCTCTGCACCATGGCCGTGACCAGGATGCCGGCGATGAACGCCAAGGGCCGCTTGGCCATGTTCTGGCTCAGCAATCGGCGCAGGTTGGAACCGTACACCCGCAGGATGCCGGTACGTACGATATGTGTGCCCCAGATCAGCAGGGCCACGGCCGAGAGCAGGTTGAGCAGGGTCAGCATACTTACGGCCCCCTGTTAAGGCGCCCCAGTGGGGCAAGTGGATGACGCGGTGAGCCTGGCCTGGTGACCGGCGGTTTTTTCCAGTGCTCACTTAAGCTGTAGTCGGCCAAGGGCCGTGGCGCCAGCATGGCATGCATGCACAGGCTTTGAAACCTCGCGCGCCGGTTCGGGCAACTTCGCTGGCGCGTTGCCGTCCCAAAAGACAAAAGGCCCCATTCGGGGCCTGTTGTTCAACGCAGCCAGTGTTACTGACCCGGAATGTCCTTGCGAAGTTTCACCGGGTCGCTCTGCTGTTTCTTTTTCGCCGCCGCGGTGCGCATCTTGATGTTGATCGCCTCCACCGCCAGCGAGAAGGCCATGGCGAAGTAGACGTAGCCCTTGGGCACGTGCACGTCGAAGGCTTCTGCAATCAGCACGGTGCCGACCACGATCAGGAACGAAAGCGCGAGCATCTTCAGCGACGGGTGCTTGTCGATGAACTCGCTGATGGTCCTGGCGCACAGCATCATCACCAGCACCGCGACGATGATCGCCGCCACCATCACCGGCACGTGGGACACCATGCCCACTGCGGTGATCACCGAGTCCAGCGAGAACACGATGTCGATGATCGCGATCTGGATGATGGTGTACAGGAACTTGCCACCGGCCTTGCCGGAAGACGGCTCGTCGTGGGTTTCGTCCTCGCCTTCGAGGCCGTGGTAGATCTCCTGGGAGCTCTTCCACAACAGGAACAGGCCGCCGAAGAACAGGATCAGGTCACGCCCGGAAATGCCCTGGCCGAACACATGGAACAGGTCGGCGGTCAGGCGCATGACCCAGGCGATCGACAGCAGCAGCAGGATGCGCGTGACCATCGCCAGCGCCAGGCCGAAGATCCGGGTGCGCTGCTGCATGTGCTTGGGCATGCGGCTGACCAGGATCGAGATCATGATGATGTTGTCGATGCCCAGGACGATCTCGAGAGCCGTCAGGGTAAAAAAGGCAACCCAGATTTCCGGGTTGGTCAGCCATTCCATGTGTGTTCCTTCGAGCGTGTGGGGCGTTGCGCGCCGCAGGGGTCGACGCGCAAGCGTTGGGATGAAACGGATGAATTATAGGCTGCTGAACAGCGGGAAAATTCCCATCAGCAGCGCCGCGAACATGATGCACAGGCACACCAGCACCGCCCATTTGAGGGTGAAGCGCTGGTGATCGCCGAATTCTATACCGGCCAGGGCTACCAGCAAGTAGGTCGAGGGTACCAGCGGGCTCAGCAGGTGGACCGGTTGCCCGACGATCGAGGCACGGGCCATCTCCACCGGGCTGATGCCGTAGTGGCTGGCAGCTTCGGCCAGCACCGGCAGCACGCCGTAGTAGAAGGCGTCGTTGGACATGAAGAAGGTGAACGGCATGCTCACGATCGCGGTGATCACCGCCAGGTACGGGCCCATCGCTTCGGGAATCACCGCCAGCAGGCTCTTGGACATGGCCTCGACCATGCCGGTGCCGGACAGGATGCCGGTGAAGATGCCCGCCGCGAAGATCAGCCCCACCACCGCCAGCACGCTGCCGGCGTGGGCCGCGACGCGGTCCTTCTGCTGTTGCAGGCACGGGTAGTTGACCACCATGGCGATGCTGAAGGCGATCATGAACAGCACCGGCAGCGGCAGCAGGCCGGCGATCAGCGCGACCATCAGGGCCAGGGTCAATGCGCCGTTGAACCACAGCAGCTTGGGCCGGCGCGCGTCGGGATATTGCGATACGCTGATTTCACTGTGGTCGATTTCATCGCCCGGCAGGTGCAGTTCGCCCAGGCGGGCACGTTCGCGCTTGCCGTACATATAGGCGATGGCCAGTATGGCGAACACGCCGAAGGCCATGGCCGGGATCATCGGCACGAAGATGTCCGACGGGTCGACGTGCAGCGCGCTGGCGGCGCGGGCGGTGGGGCCGCCCCAGGGGGTCATGTTCATCACCCCGCCGGCCAGGATGATCAGGCCGGCCATGATCCGCGGGCTCATGCCCAGGCGGCTGTACAGCGGCAGCATGGCGGCCACGCAGATCATGTAGGTGGTGGCGCCGTCACCGTCCAGCGATACCACCAGGGCCAGCGCGGCGGTGCCCACCGAGACTTTCAGCGGGTCACCCTTGACCAGCTTGAGGATCTTGCGCACGGCCGGGTCGAACAGGCCGGAGTCGATCATCAGGGCGAAGTACAGAATGGCGAACATCAGCATCACGCCGGTGGGTGCCAGCTTGCTGATGCCCTGCAGCATCATCGGGCCGATCTCGCCCGAGAAGCCGCCGAACAGGGCGAAAATGATCGGTACCAGAATCAGCGCGATCAAGGCCGACAGGCGCTTGGTCATGATCAGGTACATGAAGGTGATGACCATGGCGAAGCCGAGGAAGGTCAGCATGGGGCAGTTACTCCAGGCGAGGCGCGTCGAGAAAGGGACGAACGGATCAGCGCAAGGTGCGCGGTGCTGGGAGTGACGGCGGGAGGGCAGGCAGAACGCGGGCGTGGAAGGACATCAGTATCACCATTGTTGTTGTTGATTGGGCCGGGCACTGCAGTAAAGTCAGAGCCCTGGCTGACCGGTCTTTTGCCGGAGGTGAGGCGATGCTAAGTGCCCAAGCTTTCAGCCAGCTTTCGGCGGCACAAAGGCGACAGAAGGTTTCATCAACCAGTGCGGGTCTGCAGGAGCGACGAGGATGGGCGAAGTGCATGAAGGCGGCTGCCATTGCGGCGCCGTGCGGTATCGGGTGGCGGGTGCGCTGGAGGATGTCGCGCACTGCCATTGTTCGGTGTGCCGGCGCGTGACCGGCGGGTTGCTGGTGACCTGGGCGACGGTGCGCTGCGAGGACTTCCAGTGGCTGCTGGGCACGCCGCAGCGCTACGACTCGTCGGCCAGCTGCGTGCGCTACTTCTGCAGCCGCTGTGGCGCGCACATGGCGCTGACCACCGACCTGAGCCCCGAAAGCATCGATATCACCATCACCACCCTGGACGCACCGGAGCAGGTGCAGCCTCGCCGGCATATCTGGACCGACAGCCGGCTGCCCTGGGTGCACCTGGACGAGCAGCTGCCGGGCGAGCCCGGCGAGACGCTATAGCGCGGGCTACTCGATGATCACCCCGCCCAGGCCCTTTGGCGTGTTGAACGACTGAGCGCGCAGTTGCTCGGCCTGGCGCAGGATGATCTGCGCCTGGCGGTTGCCAGGGTCCTGGCTGAGCACGCTGTTGGCCAGCGAACGGGCGGTGGCACCGTCACGACGGGCCAGGGCGCTGCGTGCCTGGCTCAGTTGCTGGCCCACCAGCCCGGCATTGGCTGCGCTGGCAGGTCGTTGTACGGGCGGGCGCGGGGTGGTGAGCGGACGCTGCTGCGCCGGCTGCACGACGCGAGCCTGTTGTTCCAGCTGTTGCTGGCGCTTGGCGAGCTGGGTTTGCTCGTCGCGTAGCTGCTGCTCCTTGGTGGCCAGCTCACGGGCCTGCTGCTCGCGTTGCGCCCGTTCGGCCGCAGCCTGACGAGCGGCTGCCGCACTGGCCGCGGCGGCTGCCGCCTGGGCCTTGGCCTGCTGGTCGCGCTGCTGGCCCTCGAGCCCGGCCTGGGCGCGTTGCAGCAGGCTGATGGCGCGCGGGTCCTTGCTCTCGATGCGCAGCGCGCTTTCGGCTTTTTCCAGCGCACAGTCGAACTGGCTGCTGCGCAGGCACGCCTGGCCGGCGGCCAGTTCGGCTTCGAACTGCTGCAGCGACTGGCGCTGGCTGGCCTGGTAGGCACCGTAGCCGAGTACCGCCACAACCACACCGGCGGCCAGGGCAAGCTTGCGCCCGAGGTTGCGCGACTTGGCCACCGGCGCCCCCTGCACTATCGGCGGTACGGGCGGCGGCGTCACCACCGGTGTGCTCACGATGCCTGCCGGGGCCAGCGTGTGCACCGGTTCGATCACCGGCGCGGGCGCCGCTGCGGGCATGGGGGGCGGGGCCGCGCTCACCACGACCACCGGCGCCGGCGCGGCGGGTGCAGCGGCCACAACCTGGCTGCTGGCGCCGCAGTACGGACAGAACGCCACCGGGCCGCTCAGGGGCTGGTTGCACGCGCTGCTGGCGCAGTTGAGCGGGAAGGCCGGATTTTTCGCGGATGCGGACATGGGGCCTTCCTCAGTTCACAGGCGGTGGCGCCATCGGCGCAACGGGCGGTGGGGTACCGACAGGCGGCGCTGAAGCGGGCGTCGGGGCGAACAGGTGGGCCAGCTCGGCGATCTGCCCGGCGCCCAGCCAGGCGGCCATGCCTTCGCGCCACAACAGGCTGTCGCGGGTCACCTGGCCGGTCTGCACGTACTGCTGCAGCTGGCTGGTGGTGTACGGGCCATAGTTGGTGCCGGCCACGCTCAGGTGGTAGCTGTACTGCGGTGCGGCCACCGGCGGTGGCACCATGCCGGCTGCGCCTGGTGGTGGCGGTGGCGCCATGCCCGGCATGGGGGCGGCAGCTGGCGCTGTGCTGGCGGCCGGCTGGAACAGGCCGTCGAGCCAGCCGCTGGTGAAGAAGTCCTTGAGCAGGGTGCGCTTCTCGCTGTGCTCGTCGTGCACTTCGTCGCGGTACACATCGGCGCGCGAGCCGCTGACCGGCTCGGTGAACTGCTGCAGCAACGCGCGCGCCTGCTCGACAAGGCGCTCGGCGTTGTCCGGGGCCTGGCGCTTGAGGCGGTTGTCGTACTCGTTTTTCAGCAGCTCGGCGATCTTGTACGGGAAGGTCTGGTACAGCGACGACACGCCGATTTCGTCCTGGCGCATCTGCGGCTTGTAGGCGCCGCGGCGCAGGTCTTCGAACAGCGCGACCATGGCTGCCAGTTGCTGCGGGCTGCGCAGTTGCTCGTAGCGTTGGCGCAGCTGGTCTTCGATGTCCTTGCGCTGCAGCTGGTTCAGGCCGTTCTGGCGGATCGCGAACTCGTCACCGACGCTGAAATAGTCCTGGTCGATCATCAGTTCGTAGCGTTCCGACGGGTTGCGGCGCAGTACCCCCATCACGACCGCGTGCAGGTACAGCTTGAAGTCCTCGGCGAACTGGCGGTACTGCTCCTGGGTGAACTGGATCGGCTGCACGAACTGGCTGATGCGCTTGTGGCTGTGCAGCGGGATGGTGGTGCTTTCCTTGCGGTAGCTGGCCAGGTAGGTCGGCAGCGGGGTCAGCGCCGGCAGAGGGAAGCCGCTGAGCTCGGTAAAGCAGATCAGCTTGCCCGGGGTGCCCGACTCGACGAACTGGATCTGCCCGGCGGTCATGCCGGTGCCCTGTGGCAGGCACTGGCCGAGCATGGCGCCATAGGTGCGCTTGAACTCATTGGCGTCCTGCACGCCGACCAGGCAGGTGTAGCGGTCCTTGCCGATGCCGAAGCCGCCGGTGAGGTTGAGCGGGGTCCACGGCATGGCACGTTGCAGCAACTGGCGGAACTTCTCGCGCTGCTCGTCCGGGGTCAGCGCGGCCAGCGCACTGAGCAGCGGGTCGGTGCCCTGGGTCTGGCGCGGCAGTTGCTGTACGGCCTTGGCGCGCAGCTTGGACAGCAGCTCTTCCTGGCCCTCCTCGTCCTGCAGCTTGCCGAACAGGGTCTTGGAACCGCCGAAGTCCTTGAATGCGTCCTTGGCCCACTCGCGTACCTGGGCGCCGTCCACCGGTTGCTCTTCGTTGTTCTGCACCAGCGCCAGGGGGATCAGCGTGGCGTGTTTTTCCTTGATGCTGGCGTCGATCTTGCTGATGTCGGTCTCGATCCGGCGCAGCAGCTGGTCGACTGCGTTGCGCCCGTCCTGCAGGCGACCGACGAAGCCGTTCCACACCGCGCGACCGCTCTGGTCCACCGACTCCTTGCGGCCCAGCCAGTCGGACAGCTCGCGCAGCAACTGGGCCGCCTCGCGCGCGGCCACATGGCGCACGTAGAACAACAGGCTGTCGCGCAGGGTGTCCTTGACCTGGGTGAGCACGGTCTCGGCCTGCTTGTCCTTGCCGCTGAGGCGGGCCATCAGGCCGCCGCCGGTGGTTTCCTTGAGGCGCTCGAATTCGCGGGCCAGCTCCGAGGACTCCAGCTTCTCGGCCAGTTCCTTGAAGCGTGCGGCGTTCTTTTCCAGCGCCGGGATGATGCCGCTGCCTTCGTTTTCCAGGCGGTCCTTGAGCATCTCGACCAGGGCCAGGGTGTAGTCCAGGCCACCGCGCTCATCGTCGTCCAGGCGACGGAAGAGTTTTTCCGGCAGGGCGTCTTCGCGCACCAGCTCGGCCAGGCGGCGCTGGCGGTTTTCCTTGATGCGTACCTCGTGGTTGCGCTCGGCACTGTCGATGTTGCTGCCCTTGGTGTCGCGTTCCAGCTGCTGCTGGATCTCGCGCACATGGGTCAGCCATTGGTCCTTGTCGGCGCCGCCGCTGTGCAGGCGTTCGAACAACGCTTCGACCTTCTGCTCGATCTGGGCGGTGATGCTGTTGTCGCCTTCCACCAGCAGCAGGTCGTCGGCGATCTGGTAGTGGGTGAACTCGCCGGTGGCCAGGGTCAGCTCGACCTTGGACAGGAAGTCCGGCAGTTCGGTGAAGGTACGCGGGGTGACGTTCAGCTGCTCGCGCAGGAAGTCGTCACGCTCGCGGTCGGTAGGACGGTTGTCGTTGGCCGAGGCGTTGGCGATGCCGAAGAACGCCTTGAGCATCTGCTGTACCTGACGGCTCAGGCGCACGTTCTGACGCGCATCGATCTGGGTGTCGAGCACGGCCTGGCCGAGCGAGGAGTACGAGCACGGGAAGCGCAGCTCGGTGTCGTCGCCGTAGTCCTGGGGCAGGCGCACAGTGTAGGAGCGGATCTTGTGCTGGTTCTGGTTGACCGCGATCGAACGCTTCTTGTTGGCGAAGTCCTGCGAGGTGAAGTCGGTGAACAGCACGTCCGAGAGCATCTCGTAGACGTCTTCCTGGTCGCTGGTCTTGGCCTGGGCGACGTTGCTGTTGTCGATGATGTAGACGTCATCGTACGGGCGGTTGTCGATGAACAGGTTGTCGGTGGCGTCCCAGTGCTTGACCAGACGGTTGCCGCGCATGCTGGTTTCCAGCTCCATCAGCGCCGCATAGCCGTTGGCCTGCACGCGCTCGGTGTTGTAGGCATGGAAGCCGCCGGGCAACACGAAGAACAGGTCGACCTTGCCGGCGATGTTGTGTTCCTTGAGGATCGCCTTGGCCAGGTAGCCCATGTCCAGGAACGAACCGGACCCGGTGCCGCCGGCCGCCGAGCCGCTGATGACGATACGGATCTTGCCGGGGTCGATTTCCAGGCCGAGCTTCTTGAGCTTGTCGGCGTTGCCGCCGATGTTGGCCAGCAGGCGCCCGACCTTGTCGCGCAGCTTGTCGCGGATCACCGGGTACTTGTCGTAGAAGTACAGGCGCGACAGCGCACGGATCTGCCCGGCGCCCTTGGAGGGGTCGATGCCCAGGGCGCGGATCTTGTCCGGGGTCAGCGGGAACCATTCGGCCACTTCACGGTGGCGGTTGAGCTCGTCCATCGAGTGGGTGTACTTGCTCAGGTTGAGCGGCTCGATGATCTTCTCTTCGGAGGTGAAGGCCACTTGCTCGGCCAGCACGTCGGTCTTGATCGACTTGCCGTCCTGGGTGACTTCGCCAGCATCCAGGTCGAAGTTGATGAACTGCACCAGGGGGAAGTCGGCAATCTGCTGCACCTGGTTGTTGCCGCCCCAGATGGCATTGAGAATGCGCCGGCGCAGGCGAATGTTGACCTTCATGCCGGTACCGCCCAGGGCGATGAACAGCGTCGGGTGGATCTTCTCGCTGACCATGTTCAGCGCTGCCGGGCCGGAAGGTTGTGCATTCTCGTTCATCTGAAACTCCATGAGCCCTGGCTGGGCTGGCCGAATCGGGTCGGCGGGCTAAATCCGTGGATCAAATTGAAGCGTCAGGCCAGGCCTGACGCGGGCAGTGCAGGCCGGGCTCAGCGCTTGGCCGAGAAGGTCATCAGCCAGGCCACCAGCGAAATGCCGGCCACGCCAGCCAGTGGCGCAAGGTACAGCGGGGTGAGGAACTGACCGGAGTTGATCACCGCCAGCACGGCCATGGCCGACACCAGCAGCAGGCCCAGGAACAGGAACCAGCCCGAGGCGTTGGCGCGGCTGGGGGCCACGCGCTCGCGCACGCGCCAGTTGGCGTAGGCGTTCTTGATCACGAAGAAGATCAGCGCCAGTACCACCAGTACGGCCACGCCGATCAGGGCGTCACGGCTGTCGACCTTTTTCGGGCCCAGGTCCATCAGCGGCGCCGGAACGCTCAGGGTGGAGGTGGTGGTGGCCGGTGCGGCGTCGTTTTCTACGGGGGCTGGCAGGGAGCTGGTCTGGGTCATGATCGGGGTCCTGGGTTATTTGAGGCGCACGGCGACGTCGGCGGCGAGTTTTTCGAGGGTGGCGCCGAACAGGCCGCGCTTTACGGTCGCGACCTTGTTCTGCCGGGCGTCATAGACGCTGGCGCTGCTGAACGGCTTGAGCGGGTACTGCTGGGCGATGCCTTCGACCATCACCGTGACCGGCTTCTTGCCGCCGATCAGGGCCTTGGCCAGCAACAGGCCGATCAACGCCAGCACCAGCAGGGCCAGCAGCAACAGCACCGGGCCCAGCGGGTAGCTGATCTGCAGCACGATCGGCAGGCGGGTGGCCGAAGCGCTGGCTTCGCTGGACGGCAGGAACACATCGGGCAGTGCATCGTTGGGGAACAGCTCGTTCATGCGCTCGATGAACTGCTGGGAAATCTGCAGTTGCTGCTCGCTCAGGCGCACTTCGATGGCCCCGGCACGCTGGTAGCCGCTGGACAGCAGCACTTCGCTGGACCACTGCGACGGCAGCGGCGGCAGTTGCAGGCTGATCGACAGCTCGTCGGAGCGGGCGCCGGGTTCGAGGTTCTCGATGCGGTCCATCGAGATCGCCGACTGCAGGGCTTCGCCGGGCATGTCCAGGCTCATCGCGACCTTGGCCGAGTGGATCTGGTAGGGGTTGAACTGGTTCTCGAAGCGGCCCAGCAACACCGCGGTCTTGGGCGAGCCGTCGACGTTGATGTTGAGCACCACGGTCTGCTGGTCGGGGGCCAGCTCTGCACTGACGTCGGGGGTGTCCTTGACGCCGGTCGGGATGAAGCGCACGGCGGCCTGGGTCAGCGGCTTGAGGCGTACACGCGCGTCGTTCAGCAGTTTGGCCAGGGCCGGCTGGGCCAGCACCTGTTCCAGCGCGGCACCGGCATTGGCGCCGTAGGCCAGGGCGTAGATCATCAGGCCGTTGGCTTCGAAGTTGCTGCTCTTGACCGGCATCTTCTGCGGGAAGGCGGCGATGCGGCTGATCACGTCTTCCTTGTGCAGCAGGTCGTAGAACTCGCGGTTCTTGAGCTGGGTCTCGCTGCTGTTGTTGGGGCTGTTCTTGTTGTTGGTGACGATCCAGATGATGCCTTCGCGCCCTTCCAGGCCGGTCTTGATCGCGGCCAGCAGGGCTTCCTTGAAGTCGGTGTCGGCATAGGCGCCACTGGCCTTGCGTGCCAGGGCCAGGGCATTGACGCTGTCGCCGAGCTTGGCGTGGGTGCCGGGGCCGCGGTAGGTCCATTGCGGCGAGGGGTGGCTGCTGTCGGCCTGGTTGAAGGCGCCGATCACCACTTCGCCGTTGCCGGCGGCGGTGGCGGCCAGTTGCGTGATCAGCGGTTTGAAGCCCGAAGCCGGGTCGAGGTAGAACGGCTCCATCCAGCCGGAGTTCTGTACCAGAAACACCTGGCGCAGCGGTTGCGCCTGGGCGCTCAGGCACACCAGGCTCAGGGCCAGCAGCAGGCCACGGCGCAGCAGGCGGTTCATGCGTTCCATCGGTAGAGCGCTCCAGTCGAATCGATGTACAGCCACAGGGCGTTGTCGTGGAAGAACCACTGGGCGTTCCAGGGTTGGGCCACTTTGAGGGTGATGCTCAAGGGCGGCTGGCCCACGCGTTCCAGGCAGAACTGGCTGTCGATGGCCTGGTCGTTGCCGAAGAACTGTTGCAGGCTCGACGGCCACTCGACGCGCACCGACAGCAGGTACTGGCTGTCGATGAACTCGATGAAGGGGTAGACCACTTCGCGCCGGGTGGGGGTGTTGTCGACGTCGTGCTCGCCCCAGGGCGCATCCAGGCGCACGTTGAACATGTAGTTCAGGTGCCCGGTGCTCAGGCGCGAGCCTTTGACTTCCTTGCGTTCGTCCGAGTCCAGGCGCAGGCAGTACTGCTCGCTGCCCTCGAACAGTTGCTGCCAGATGCCGTAGCCGTTGACGAACGGCGGGCCGTATTCGGGGCGGGCCTGGGCACCGGCGGGCCAGCTCAGCCACTGGGCGTCCAGCTGGGCGCCGAGCTTGACGCTGAGGTAGCCGTGGGCGCCGATCCACAGCAGGCGCCGCGAGGCCGGGTCGCGCAGTGGCGCGGACAGGCCCTGCAGGTGCGCCGGGTTGGCGTGGGCGATGGGGTGCAGGGTCCACTGTTCATTGTGGCGTGCCACCAGGCTGAAGCTGCCGTCGGGCATCTGCTGCGGGATCAGTACCTGGTCGTCGAGATCGCCGGGGGCGGCGATGGCACGGCCCGGGCAGCGGTCGACATGGTAGCGGCCATCGAGCGGGTCGACGCGCACCTCGGTGGCACCCTCGTCACAGGCCAGCAGCAGGCGTTGCTGTTCGCCCACCTCGCGCAGGCCCACGCCCCACGCCCAGCTGGGCAGGCTGCAACGGCCGATCGGGGTGCTGTGCGGCAACAGCGCCGCCCACTCCTGGGCCTGGCGCTGCCAGCGGAACAGGCTGCCGTCGCGGGCCAGCGCAAACAGCGCCTCGCGATGACCGCCCAGGTTGGCGACGAGAAAATTCAAGCCGTTCTTGCGTGGCAGCTGGTCGTACTTGTGCGCGGTGTTCAGGCTGCGCGGGGTGGCGCCGTCCAGCTTGCGGTACAACGCGGCGAGGGTGTGCTCGGCACCGTCGAGCCGGCAACTGCCCTCCACCACCCGGCGTCCGCTACCGTTGCCATAGGGCGGCAACCAGCGTTGCTGGCGGTCGAAGCGCACGGGCGTGAGGGCTGTACCGGTCTGCGGGCAATGGCGGAAGCTGGCCGGCAGCCAGCCCTGCGCACCGGGCGCCTGCTGCGCACCGACGAGAAAGTCCAGGTCGGGCTGCGCGTCTTCCAGCGCCTTGCCGGCGACGTGGGTCAGGGAGAACCTGCCATGGGCATCCTGCAACCAGCGTTGCCCATCCAGCGACCACTCGTACTCGCGGTCGTCTCCGACTACGTCCATATAATCCCACCATGCCAACGGTCGTCCGTGCGCGGCAGTGCCTGCTTGAGGTCAGGCCGTCACGTCGAAAGAAAGAGGTTCTGCGAAATGTCCCGGCGCCTTTCGGCGGGGCGCAATGGCAGCCAAATGCCATTTTTCAAGCGGCGAAATAGTGGCACAGGCAGTTACAAAGTCAACTACCGACTCAGGGCAATTGCAGCCCGCCAGCGGCCTTGTGCAATGCGCGCAGGTGTTCACCGAGCTGCTTGAGGTTGGCTTCGACGGCGGCGATTTCGGCGGCGCGCTCGGGGCCGAGCAAGGCGCGTACTTCCTTGTCCAGGTCGCCGGTCAGGCGCTGCAGTTGCTGCTGGCGCTGGCTGCTGGCCTGCTCCAGCTGCTGGCGTTCGCTGGCCTGGGGCAGCCCGTAGCCGCTGCCGTTCAGCAGTTCGGCCGGTTTGCTGAGAAAGCCGCTGTTGGCGAGGATCTGCTGCAGGGTGCTGTTGGCCTGGGCCACGTTGGTGTCGTTGAGCTCGCGACCGCTGAGGTAGCGCTGCTTGACCTCGTCCTGGGCCAGCAGCAACTGGCGGCGCAGGCCGGCCTGTTCCAGCAGCAACAAGGCCGCGCTGGTGCGCAGGTCGGCCTGGGCGAACCATTGCTGGCGCTGGGCGGGTGGCTGTTCGAGCCAGGCCTCCACGCTGGCCTGCGGCACCGGCAGGTGCTGCTTGAGCACCTGGAACATGGCCTGGTAGCGGTCGCGGTAGGAGTCGAAGCGGTAGCCCAGGCGCAAGGCTTCGCGCGGGTCGTCGAGCACGCTCATGTCGGCCAGGCCACGACCCTGCAGCACCTCGAGCAGGCCATTGGGCATGATGCTGTCGAGCCCGGCCAGGCGCGGGTTGCCGGTGCCGCTGCGCAGCAGCTTGAGGGTTTCGACCGCGCAGTTGTTGGACAGGAAGTAATAGTGGCCGTCGTAGTTCCAGTGCATCTCGGCGGCCTGGCGCACCAGGTCTTCGATTTCGTCCCGGTCGAGCTTGAGCGGGATCGAAGCCAGGCTGCGCAGTTCGGTCTTGGTGTACTCGTCGATCACCTGTGCCAGTGGCAGCACGAACAGGCGCGAGGGGTAGGCGCCGGTCAGGCCGTCCCAGCTCGATAGCTGCACGTCGTTGACGAAGGCGCGGTACGAGAGCACCAGGTGCTGGTCCAGGTCCAGGCGGCAGTCCGGACCGCGCGGGCGCCCCGGCGCGCAGATCACCAGGCGCAGCATGCTGTGGCCCCAGCGGCTGACCCAGTTCTGGTTGGCTTCGGCCAGCAGGAAGTCCACGGCGTACACGCGTTCGGGGTCGACCTGGCCCAGCGGCTGCTTGTCGAAGTCGTTGCCGGCGTTGAGGAACGGCAGCCCAGGCGCACACTCGGCAGCGGCAGGCGCCCAGTCGAAATGCTCGCGCAGGTACTTGTAGAGGGCCGGGCGGCGACAGGCGTAGCTCGGGTCGAGGAGGAAGTACTCCATGTTGACCGCGATGAATTCCTTGGGGCTGCTCAGCTCGTAGCTGTCCGGGGTGCGTGCGATCTGGCGGTTGTGCTGTTCGCGCTCGCCACGCCGGCCCACGTATTGCGGCCAGCCGGCGAGGTCGAGCAGGCGCGGGTCGTCGCTGAGGGTGAAGCGGCGTTCGGTCTGGCCGCGGCATTCATCGGGCAGCCCCACCTTGCCCAGGCTGGTGTTCTGGCGCACGCAGCGGCTGATCAGCCGGCGCTCGGGCGCTGGCCACAGGCGGGCGCGGTCATACAGGTGGGTGAGCTCGTGGAGAACGGTAGCCAGCAGCTCCTGGCGCACCGTGCCATGCGGCCGGCCGGTCTGCGCGGTGGCAGCGCTGCCATCGGTGAGGCCCGGCAGCAGGCGCCGGTTGAGCTCCAGGCTCGATACCAGCGACGCCTGGCCATAGGCGTCTTCGGGCATGCGGGTGGTCCAGGAGACGTCGACGCGGCGGTCCAGCTCAGCCTTCAAGCGTGGCGGCAGGGTTTGCAGGGCTTCGTCGAGCAATGCCTGGCTGGCCCGCTGCTGTTGCGGGTCGAGGCCGTCTGCCTGCAGGTGCAGTTGCAGGTCGGCCAGCGCAGGGGCGCCGAGCAGCGTCAGTACGCTGCCCAACAGCCAGGCAAGGGGTTTCACAGCGACAGGATGGCTTCGGCCAGCACCTGGTCGCTGGCGTCGCGTGCTTCGGGGACGCGCTGGCGCAGGGTATCGAAGGCAGCTTCCAGTTGCGCGCCACGGATATCGCCACGGCTGGCGACGAAGCTGGCGGCATCGTCACGGGCCTCGCGCACGACCTTGGAGTCGCGGATCGAGGTGGTGGTGTCGGAGGTGAAGTCGATCGAGCGGCCAAAGGCACGCACGATGATATTGCTGGTGGCCACCAGGGTTTGTGCCTGGACCACGTCGGCCAGCAGCATCAGGCCGAGGGTGGCGGCAATCAGCGGTTTACGCATGGAGCATCTCCGGAAAATCGGTTGTGGTTATTGGACGAGAATTGCCTGCGCCAGTTCAAGGTCGCTGGCATGAAGTTCGGGGGTGTGCTGGCGCAGTGCGTTCAGCGCGGCTTCCAGCTGTGCGCCACGCAGGGCGCCGTCGCTGGCGACGAAGGCGGCGGCATCGTCGTGGGCGGCCAGGATCAGCTTGCGATCGAACGGGGCGGTGGTCACCTTGCTGGTGGCGTAGCCCGCAATCACAAGGCTTTGAGTGGTCAGGTCGAAGGCCTGGGCGGCAGTCGACGCGCAGAGTGCGAGCAGCAGCGGTAGCAAATAACGCATGAGGTCTGGTTGGCTGTGAAATCAGGCGGCAAGGCTATCCCAATGCGCGGGTGGGGACCAGCGCAGGGTACCCGGCTTTTACACGTTGTTACGTGTACCGGGCCCTTGCGCGGTTCAGATGGCCAGGATCGCCTGGGCCAGTTGGGCGTCGGAAGCCTGCAGGGTCGGGGCCTGCTGGCGGATGTGGGCGAAGGCGCTTTCCAGTTTCACACCGCGGATGGCGCCCTGGCTGGCGACGAAGCTGGCGGCGTCGTCACGGGCGGCGCGCACGATCTTGTCATCGCGCAGCGATGAGGAGGCATCGGAGGTCGCGTTGGTGGAGGCGGCAACGCCACGCACCACGGTATCGGTGGTGACCACGAAGCTGGATGCGTGGGCAGTGGAGGCCAGGGCCAGCAGCATTGCGGCGCCAAGCAGGCGGGTACGGGACATGGTCGATCTCCTGAATATGGGCCCGGCTATTATGCAGCAGGTGGTGCAGTGGCGTCTGCTTCGCCGGCTCGTGCAGCGCAACTGTACGATTGTACTGGTGATACTTTGGTTTATAAAAACTGTACTGGTATTGGGTTCGAATGCTCTGGCGCGGGCCTTTCAAACAAAAAAACCCGTCAGCAGTCACCTGCGACGGGTTTTTGAATTCGGGGTGCCGGCGTTGGCCGGCGGGCCCTGCATCAACGCCAGAAAGGCTTGCTCAGCTCTTCGTAACGTTGTGCTTCGCTGATACCGGCATCAGCCAGCAGACGCGAGTCCAGGCGAGCCAGTTGGTGGCGGCTGGCGATGCGGCGTTGCCACAGCATCAGGTTGGCCAGCAGGCGCAGTGGCAGCGAACCCTGGGATTGTTGAGCGTTGTTTTCAAAAGCCAGATCGGAACTGAGTGTACGTTCCATGGTGTCATCCTTCCGCTTGTGGCGGCATTAGGTAGTGATTTAACTGATGCCAATGATCCTCCTGTGTCGTCCATAACAGTAGATACAGTTCACCTGCATTGTGATGGGCCAGTTAACTGTTTATGCAGACTGTTGCACTCGGATTGGACGCAACTGTACCGGTCCGCACTGAAACGGTGCAATTTAGGGTCAATGAGGGGATTTTGCGTAGGAAGGTACCGTCAAAACACCGGTACAGTAGAACAGTTTGTGTAACGGTTGGACGGGGCAACTGTACAGCCGGTGCGCATTGCGCGCCACCGGCTGTACAGGGACGGCTTCAGTTGGCCAGCATGCGCCCGGTTTCTTCCAGGTTTTCATGCCACTGCAGGGCTTCGCGCAGGATGTGCGGGGTGTGCCCACCCTTTTCGCAGGCGCGGGTGAAGTAGTCGTTCAGTGCGTCGCGGTAGTCCGGGTGCACACAGTTGTCGATGATCACCCGGGCGCGCTCGCGCGGCGCCAGGCCACGCAGGTCGGCCAGGCCCTGCTCGGTGACGAGGATGTCCACGTCGTGCTCGGTGTGGTCCACATGGCTGACCATCGGTACCACGCTGGAGATCGCGCCGCCCTTGGCGATGGACTTGGTGACGAAGATGGCCAGGTGCGCGTTGCGCGCGAAGTCGCCCGAGCCACCGATGCCGTTCATCATGCGCGTGCCGCACACGTGGGTGGAGTTGACGTTGCCGTACAGGTCGAACTCCAGTGCGGTGTTGATGCCGATGATGCCCAGGCGCCGTACCACTTCAGGGTGGTTGGAGATTTCCTGCGGACGCAGCACCAGCTTGTCCTTGTAGCGCTCCAGGTTGCCGAACACGTCGGCGTTGCGACGGGTCGACAGGGTGATGGAACTGCCCGAGGCAAAGCTCAGCTTGCCGGCGTCGATCAGATCGAAGGTCGAGTCCTGCAGCACTTCGGAGTACATGGTCAGGTCTTCGAACGGCGAGTCGATCAGACCGCACATCACCGCGTTGGCGATGCTGCCGATGCCGGCCTGCAGTGGGCCGAGCTTGTTGGTCATGCGCCCGGCGTCGACTTCCTGCTTGAGGAAGTTGATCAGGTGGTTGGCGATACCCTGGGTTTCGTCGTCCGGCGGCAATACGGTGGACGGCGAGTCCGCCTGCTCGGTGATGACGATGCCGACGATCTTGGCCGGGTCGATCGGGATCGCGGTGCTGCCGATGCGGTCATCGACTTTCACCAGCGGGATCGGCGTGCGGGTCGGCCGGTAGGTCGGGATATAGATGTCATGCAGGCCTTCGAGGTTGGCGTTGTGCGCCATGTTGATCTCGACGATGACCTGCTTGGCGAAAATGGCGAAGCTGGCCGAGTTGCCCACGGAGGTGGTCGGCACGATGTGGCCGTCTTCGGTGATCGCGACCGCTTCGATGACCGCGATGTCCGGCAGCTTGAGCTGCTGGTTGCGCAGTTGCTCGACGGTTTCCGACAGGTGCTGGTCGATGAACATCACCTTGCCGTCGTTGATGGCCTTGCGCAGGGTGCTGTCGACCTGGAACGGCATGCGACGGGCCAGCACACCGGCTTCGGTCAGCTGCTTGTCGAGGTCGTTGCCCAGGCTGGCGCCGGTCATCAGGCTGATTTTCAGCGGCGACAGCTTGGCTCGCTCGGCCAGTGCGTGGGGCACGGCCTTGGCTTCGCCGGCACGGGTGAAACCGCTCATGCCGACGGTCATGCCGTCCTCGATCAAACCTGCGGCATCGGCCGCACTCATTACCTTGCTGTGCAAAGAGGACAAGCGAATACGATCACGGTACATGGATTATTATCTCGGGCTACTAAAGCTAGATGCGCAGTCTATTGATTTCGCCTGTCGGCGTCCCGCGACCAAGGTCGAATGCGAAGGCCTGAAGTAGAGCCTTCTGTCGGCTGGGCGGGCATTAAAAAGCCCCAGCCGGTACCGCGCTGGGGCTATTTGTCACAGCCTTTTCAAGGGCTTATTCCACGGCTTTGACCATGTCTTCGATGACCTTCTTGGCATCGCCGAACACCATCATGGTCTTGTCCAGGTAGAACAGTTCGTTGTCCAGGCCGGCATAGCCGCTGGCCATGGAGCGCTTGTTGACGATGATGGTCTTGGCCTTGAAGGCTTCGAGGATCGGCATGCCGGCAATCGGCGACTTGGGATCGTTCTTGGCCGCCGGGTTGACCACGTCGTTGGCACCGAGCACCAGTACCACGTCGGCCTGGCCGAACTCGGAGTTGATGTCGTCCATCTCGAACACCTGGTCGTAGGGCACTTCGGCCTCGGCCAGCAGCACGTTCATGTGCCCGGGCATGCGCCCCGCCACCGGGTGGATCGCGTACTTCACGGTCACGCCGTTGTGGGTAAGCTTTTCGGTCAGTTCCTTGAGCGCATGCTGGGCACGGGCCACCGCCAGGCCGTAGCCGGGCACGATGATCACGGTGTCGGCGTTGCTCAGCAGGAAGGTGGCGTCGTCGGCCGAACCGGATTTCACCGGGCGCGCCTCCTTGGCACCGGCCGGGCCGGCCGCTTCTGCAGCGCCGCCGAAGCCGCCGAGGATCACATTGAAGAACGAACGGTTCATCGCCTTGCACATGATGTACGAGAGGATCGCGCCGCTCGAACCCACCAGCGAACCGGCAATGATCAGCATTGAGTTGTTCAGCGAGAAGCCGATGCCCGCCGCTGCCCAGCCCGAATAGCTGTTGAGCATCGAGACCACCACCGGCATGTCGGCGCCGCCGATCGGGATGATGATCAGCACACCCATCACGAAGGCCAGGGCCAGCATCAGGGCGAAGGCGGTCAGGTTGCCGGTGAAGGTGAAGATCAGGCCCAGGGCGATGGTGGCCAGGCCCAGCACCAGGTTGAGCTTGTGCTGGCCGCTGAACTGTACCGGCGCGCCCTGGAACAGGCGGAACTTGTACTTGCCCGACAACTTGCCGAAGGCGATGACCGAACCCGAAAAGGTGATCGCACCAATGGCGGCGCCAAGGAACAGCTCCAGGCGGTTGCCGACCGGAATCGGGTCGCTGATGCTGGCCACGATGCCCAGCGACTGTGGCTCGACCACGGCCGCGATGGCGATGAACACGGCCGCCAGGCCGATCATGCTGTGCATGAAGGCGACCAGTTCCGGCATCTTGGTCATTTCGACGCGTTTGGCCATGATCGATCCGGCAGTGCCGCCCACCAGCAGGCCGACGATCACGTAGCCGATGCCGTCGGTGGCCAGCTGCGCGCCCAGTTTGTAGATCAGGCCGACGGTGGTGATCACCGCCAGGGCCATGCCGAGCATGCCGAACAGGTTGCCGCGCCGCGAGGTGGTCGGGTGCGACAGGCCCTTGAGCGCCTGGATGAAGCACACCGAGGCGACAAGGTAGAGCAGGGTTACCAGGTTCATGCTCATGTTTACTTCTTCCCCTCAGCCTTCGCGGCCTTTTTCTTGAACATCTCCAGCATGCGCCGGGTGACGAGGAAACCGCCGAACACGTTGACCGCTGCCAGGGCCACCGCGAGGGTGCCCATGGTCTTGCCCAGCGGGGTCACGGTCAGCGCGGCGGCCAGCATGGCGCCGACGATGACGATGGCGGAGATGGCGTTGGTGACCGCCATCAGCGGGGTGTGCAGCGCCGGGGTCACGTTCCATACCACGTGGTACCCCACATAGATGGCCAGCACGAAGATGATCAGGTTGTAGACGCCGTGAGAGATCAGCATGTCTTCCATTGTCTGGCTCCTTATCCGTTCTTGCGGATGACCTGGCCGTCGCGGCACATCAGGCACGCGGCGACGATGTCGTCTTCGAGGTTGATCGTGAGGGCGCCGTCCTTGTCGAACAGCAGTTTCATGAAGTCGAGCAGGTTGCGTGCATACAGGGCCGAGGCGTCCGCACCGACCTGGGCTGGCAGGTTGGTGGGGCCGACGATGGTCACGCCGTTCTCGATCACCACCTGGTCGGCCACGGTCAGCGGGCAGTTGCCGCCCTGCGCGGCGGCGAGGTCGATGACCACCGAGCCCGGCTTCATCTGCGCGACGGTTTCGGCGCTGAGCAGGGTCGGTGCCTTGCGCCCGGGGATCAGCGCGGTGGTGATGACGATGTCGGCCTGTCTGGCGCGTTCGTGCACGGCCTGGGCCTGACGCTGCATCCAGCTGGCGGGCATGGGCCGCGCGTAGCCGCCGACGCCTTCGGCGCACTCGCGTTCCTCATCGGTTTCATACGGCACGTCGATGAACTTGGCGCCGAGCGATTCGATCTGCTCCTTTACCGCCGGGCGCACGTCCGAGGCCTCGATCACCGCACCCAGGCGCTTGGCCGTGGCGATGGCCTGCAGGCCGGCCACACCGGCGCCCAGGATGAGCACGCGGGCAGCCTTCACGGTGCCTGCGGCAGTCATCAGCATCGGCATGAAGCGTGGGTAGTGATGCGCGGCCAGTAGCACGGCCTTGTAGCCGGCGATGTTGGCCTGCGATGACAGCACGTCGAGGCTCTGCGCGCGGGAGGTGCGCGGCGCGGCTTCGAGAGCGAAGGCGGTGATCCCGCGTTCGGCCATCCTGGCAATCACGTCATTGTTGAACGGGTTGAGCATGCCCACCAGAACGGTGCCGCTGTTGATCTGGCCCAGTTCGCTTTCGTTGGGCGCCACAACCTTGAGTACAAGCTGTGCGCCAAACGCATCGGCAGCGCTGCCGATGGTCGCGCCTGCTGCTTCATAGGCACTGTCGGGCACGCTGGCATTGACGCCCGCGCCACGTTGCACAGTGACCTGATGACCCTGGCCGATCAGTTTCTTGATGGTTTCGGGGGTGGCAGCGACACGTGTCTCGCCCGTCTGCGTTTCGAGAGGAACACCAATGTGCACGTCAATTTCTCCTGCGTGATCTTTTGTTGGTAAACCAGCGCACTGCGGATGGTGCGTCTGGGGCGGCCGATCAGCACGATCCCGCCCTGAATCCGGGCGGGGCGCGGCATTTTGCAGGCGATCCTGAATCGCTTCAACCGGTTCTGAAGGGTGACGAACGATAAACTACAAGTCACCCTGTGACCGAATGTCGCAATAAACGGCCTGAAGCCCGCGAACCGTGGGCTTCAGGGACATTACGCAAAATTTGAAATTTTTTCAGACAAATTTCGCGAAAGCGCATTTGTGCACAGGCTTTATGTCGCGAAGGCCCCGTAAACAGCAGGGTTAAGGGGTGTTTTGGCGTGCACCGGAACAGTCTGCTCATTTGCGACATTTTCGTATATCTGTAGGGCTCGATATTTGCTGACTACGGGGTCAACAAACCGCTCTGATCCTTGTGCTGCGCGGTATAGCGCTGGGCCTCGGCTACCAGCCAGTCGCGAAAAGCACGCAGCGAGGCGGATTCCACCTTGCGCTCCGGGATCATCAGGTAATACGCCTTGATGCTCGACAGCGCATGCGGGTTGGCAATCACCAGCCTGCCCTCCCCCAGTTCATGCTGGATGAGAAAGGGCGGGATCAACGCCACGCCCATCTCGTGCATGGCGGCCTGGGCCAACATCGAGAATAGCTCATAGCGCGGGCCGGTCATGTCGCGGGCCACGTTCATTTCCAGGCTGTTGAACCACTGGCGCCAGGCATAGGGTCGGGTGGTCTGCTGCAGCAGCGGCAGTTGCGCGAGGTCCTCGGCGCTAAGGCTAGCCTGCCCTGCCAGCAAGGCCGGGCTGCACACCGGCACGGGGTTCTCGCCCATCAGGCGGTGGGACTGGGTACCCGACCAGTCGGCGTCGCCAAAATAGATGGCGGCGTCGAAGTGGGTGTCGGCGAAAAGGAACGGACGGGTGCGGTTGGTCAGGTTGACGGTGACTTCGGGGTGCAGGCGCTGAAAGTCCTTCAGTCGCGGCAGCAGCCATTGCGTGCCGAAGGTCGGTACCAGGGCCAGTTCGATCACGTTGGCGCCCTGCTGGCCCATCACCGACAGGGTATCGCGCTCCACCGCGTCCAGCTGGGTGGCGACGCGGCGGCTATAGGACAGGCCGGCTTCGGTGAGCTTCACGCCACGGCGCGAGCGTCGAAACAGCTCCACATTCAGAAACTCCTCCAGCCCGCCCACCTGTCGGCACACCGCGCCCTGGGTCAGGGAGAGCTCCTGGGCCGCCTTGGTAAAGCTTTCGTGGCGGGCTGCAGCCTCGAAGCACACCAGGGCCGTGGTGCTGGGGATCTTGCGCCGCATATACGTCAACCTCACTAATCAGTCGTAAAAATGGCCGTTGGTGCCGTTACGAAGTGAGAAATTATCACAAGAATATGCGCAATCCTCGTTTGTCGCCACGCCCGTTACGGCCTAGGATCAACCCACGACAAAACGTTTCCGAGGATTCGCACATGGCTGGCAAGGCAAGCTTCAACTGGATCGACCCGCTGCTGCTCGATCAGCAGCTCACCGAAGAAGAGCGCATGGTGCGTGACAGCGCGTTCCACTTCGCCCAGGACAAGCTCGCCCCGCGTGTGCTCGAAGCCTTCCGCCATGAGCAGACCGACCCGGCGATCTTCCGTGAAATGGGCGAGGTTGGCCTGCTGGGTGCGACCATCCCCGAGCAGTACGGTGGCAGCGGCCTCAACTATGTGTGCTACGGCCTGATTGCCCGTGAAGTGGAGCGTATCGACTCCGGCTATCGCTCGATGATGAGCGTGCAGTCTTCGTTGGTGATGGTGCCGATCAACGAATTCGGTACCGAGGCGCAGAAGCAGAAGTACCTGCCCAAGCTGGCCAGCGGCGAGTGGATCGGCTGCTTCGGCCTCACCGAGCCCAACCATGGCTCCGACCCGGGCTCGATGATCACCCGCGCCAGGAGCGTCGACGGTGGCTATCGCCTGAGCGGCAGCAAGATGTGGATCACCAACAGCCCGATCGCTGACGTGTTCGTGGTGTGGGCCAAGGACGATGCGGGCGACATTCGCGGCTTCGTGCTGGAGAAAGGCTGGGAAGGCCTGAGTGCCCCGGCGATTCACGGCAAGGTCGGCCTGCGTGCCTCGATCACCGGCGAGATCGTGATGGACAACGTGTTCGTGCCTGAAGAAAACATCTTCCCGGATGTACGTGGCCTGAAGGGCCCGTTCACCTGCCTCAACTCGGCGCGCTACGGCATCTCCTGGGGCGCCCTGGGTGCAGCGGAAGCCTGCTGGCACACCGCGCGCCAATACACCCTGGACCGTCAGCAGTTCGGCCGCCCGTTGGCCGCCAACCAGCTGATCCAGAAGAAGCTGGCCGACATGCAGACCGAGATCACCTTGGCCCTGCAAGGTTGCCTGCGCCTGGGCCGCATGAAGGATGAAGGCACTGCTGCGGTCGAGATCACCTCGATCATGAAGCGCAACTCCTGCGGCAAGGCGCTGGACATCGCCCGCCTGGCCCGCGACATGCTGGGCGGCAATGGTATCTCCGACGAGTTCGGCGTGGCCCGCCACCTGGTCAACCTCGAGGTGGTCAACACCTATGAAGGTACCCATGACGTGCATGCGCTGATTCTGGGGCGTGCGCAAACCGGTCTGCAGGCTTTCTATTAATAAGGAGCCAGCCCATGGGCGCGCTATCTCATCTGCGGGTGCTGGATCTGTCGCGAGTGCTGGCCGGACCGTGGTCCGGACAGATCCTCGCGGACCTGGGGGCCGAGGTGATCAAGGTCGAGCGTCCCGGGGCGGGCGACGACACGCGCGCCTGGGGCCCGCCGTTTCTCAAGGACGCCTATGGCGAGAACACCAGTGAGGCGGCCTACTACCTTTCGGCCAACCGCAACAAGCAGTCGGTCACCATCGACTTCACCCAGCCCGAAGGCCAGCAACTGGTACGCGAGCTGGCGGCCAAGTCCGACATCCTGATCGAGAACTTCAAGGTTGGCGGGCTGGCGGCCTACGGGCTGGACTACGAAAGCCTGCGGGCGATCAACCCGCGGCTTATCTATTGCTCGATCACCGGCTTCGGCCAGACCGGACCCTACGCCAAGCGTGCCGGTTATGACTTCATGATCCAGGGCCTGGGTGGCCTGATGAGCCTTACCGGCCGCCCGGAGGGTGAGGACGGTGCGGGGCCGGTGAAGGTCGGGGTGGCGTTGACCGATATTCTCACCGGGCTGTATTCGACGGTGGCGATATTGGCCGCCCTCGCCCACCGGGATCACGATGGCGGCGGGCAACACATCGACATGGCGTTGCTGGATGTGCAGGTGGCTTGCCTGGCCAACCAGGCGATGAACTACCTGACCACGGGTGTTGCGCCGCGTCGCCTGGGCAATGCGCACCCGAACATCGTGCCTTACCAGGATTTTCCTACCGCCGATGGCGACTTCATCCTGACCGTGGGTAACGACGGGCAGTTTCGCAAGTTCGCCGAGGTGGCCGGCCAGCCGCAGTGGGCGGATGACCCGCGGTTTGCCACTAATAAACTGCGTGTGGCCAACCGCGCCGAGCTGATCCCGCTGATTCGCCAGGCCACGGTGTTCAAGACTACCGCCGAGTGGGTCAGCCAGCTGGAGCAGGCGGGTGTACCGTGCGGGCCGATCAACGACCTGGCGCAGATGTTCAAGGACCCTCAGGTGCAGGCGCGTGGCTTGGCCATAGAGATTCCTCACCCGTTGGCCGGCAGCGTGCCGCAGGTGGCCAGCCCTATTCGTTTGTCCGAGACGCCGGTGGAGTACCGCAATGCACCGCCGCTGCTGGGGGAGCATACCGAACAGGTGCTGATGCAGGTGCTGGGGCTGAAGGGTGACGAGGTGCAACGCCTGCGTGGCGCGGGCGTGCTGTAGGCGCCCTCTCCTATCTATATAGAGGGTGGCTAGGGCTGATTTGATAAAGTTTCAAATTAGCCCTTGACGCACGATTTAATCTCTCTATAATTCGCCCCACTTCCGGCGCAGTCGAAACGAAAAACTCCTTGAATATCAACGAGTTGGACGTTTCAGGTCAGGCTGGAGGTGCTTCGATCGAAAGATCGGCAGCGGTGAAAAAGGTGGTTGACAGCAGGTTGTAACGCTGTAGAATTCGCCTCCCGCTACGAGAGATCGAAGCGAGTCAAGTGTTTGAAGTGAAACGAAAAACTTCAAAATAAACGCTTGACAGACTCTGAGGAAAGCGTAGAATGCTCGCCTCGGTTGAGACGAAAAGTTCTTGACCAACCGCTCTTTAACAACTGAATCAAGCAATTCGTGTGGGTGCTTGTGAGCTCAGACTGATAGTCAGAAAGATTATCAGCATCACAAGTGACTGCACGAAAATCGAAAGATTTGAAAGTAAGTCATTTGAGAATGCTGAGCCAAGTTTAGGGTTTTCTCAAAACCCAAGCAGTATTGAACTGAAGAGTTTGATCATGGCTCAGATTGAACGCTGGCGGCAGGCCTAACACATGCAAGTCGAGCGGATGAGAAGAGCTTGCTCTTCGATTCAGCGGCGGACGGGTGAGTAATACCTAGGAATCTGCCTGGTAGTGGGGGACAACGTTTCGAAAGGAACGCTAATACCGCATACGTCCTACGGGAGAAAGCAGGGGACCTTCGGGCCTTGCGCTATCAGATGAGCCTAGGTCGGATTAGCTAGTTGGTGAGGTAATGGCTCACCAAGGCTACGATCCGTAACTGGTCTGAGAGGATGATCAGTCACACTGGAACTGAGACACGGTCCAGACTCCTACGGGAGGCAGCAGTGGGGAATATTGGACAATGGGCGAAAGCCTGATCCAGCCATGCCGCGTGTGTGAAGAAGGTCTTCGGATTGTAAAGCACTTTAAGTTGGGAGGAAGGGCAGTAAGCGAATACCTTGCTGTTTTGACGTTACCGACAGAATAAGCACCGGCTAACTCTGTGCCAGCAGCCGCGGTAATACAGAGGGTGCAAGCGTTAATCGGAATTACTGGGCGTAAAGCGCGCGTAGGTGGTTCGTTAAGTTGGATGTGAAATCCCCGGGCTCAACCTGGGAACTGCATCCAAAACTGGCGAGCTAGAGTAGGGCAGAGGGTGGTGGAATTTCCTGTGTAGCGGTGAAATGCGTAGATATAGGAAGGAACACCAGTGGCGAAGGCGACCACCTGGGCTCATACTGACACTGAGGTGCGAAAGCGTGGGGAGCAAACAGGATTAGATACCCTGGTAGTCCACGCCGTAAACGATGTCAACTAGCCGTTGGAATCCTTGAGATTTTAGTGGCGCAGCTAACGCATTAAGTTGACCGCCTGGGGAGTACGGCCGCAAGGTTAAAACTCAAATGAATTGACGGGGGCCCGCACAAGCGGTGGAGCATGTGGTTTAATTCGAAGCAACGCGAAGAACCTTACCAGGCCTTGACATCCAATGAACTTTCCAGAGATGGATTGGTGCCTTCGGGAACATTGAGACAGGTGCTGCATGGCTGTCGTCAGCTCGTGTCGTGAGATGTTGGGTTAAGTCCCGTAACGAGCGCAACCCTTGTCCTTAGTTACCAGCACGTTATGGTGGGCACTCTAAGGAGACTGCCGGTGACAAACCGGAGGAAGGTGGGGATGACGTCAAGTCATCATGGCCCTTACGGCCTGGGCTACACACGTGCTACAATGGTCGGTACAGAGGGTCGCCAAGCCGCGAGGTGGAGCTAATCTCACAAAACCGATCGTAGTCCGGATCGCAGTCTGCAACTCGACTGCGTGAAGTCGGAATCGCTAGTAATCGCGAATCAGAATGTCGCGGTGAATACGTTCCCGGGCCTTGTACACACCGCCCGTCACACCATGGGAGTGGGTTGCACCAGAAGTAGCTAGTCTAACCTTCGGGAGGACGGTTACCACGGTGTGATTCATGACTGGGGTGAAGTCGTAACAAGGTAGCCGTAGGGGAACCTGCGGCTGGATCACCTCCTTAATCGACGACATCAGCTGTCTCATAAGCTCCCACACGAATTGCTTGATTCATTGAAGAAGACGATTAGGTTAGCAACCTTCGATTGGGTCTGTAGCTCAGTTGGTTAGAGCGCACCCCTGATAAGGGTGAGGTCGGCAGTTCGAATCTGCCCAGACCCACCAATTTGCTGGGGCCATAGCTCAGCTGGGAGAGCGCCTGCCTTGCACGCAGGAGGTCAGCGGTTCGATCCCGCTTGGCTCCACCACCCCGCTTGCCAGTTTGTCAAAGCTTAGAAATGAATATTCGCGTCGAATATTGATTTCTGAACTTTATCAGAATCGTTCTTTAAAAATTTGGGTATGTGATAGAAAGATAGACTGGACAGCACTTTCACTGGTGTGTGTTCAGGCTAAGGTAAAATTTGTGAGTAATTACAAGTTTTCGGCGAATGTTGTCTTCACAGTATAACCAGATTGCTTGGGGTTATATGGTCAAGTGAAGAAGCGCATACGGTGGATGCCTTGGCAGTCAGAGGCGATGAAAGACGTGGTAGCCTGCGATAAGCTTCGGGGAGTCGGCAAACAGACTTTGATCCGGAGATCTCTGAATGGGGGAACCCACCTGGCATAAGTCAGGTATCTTGTACTGAATACATAGGTGCAAGAGGCGAACCAGGGGAACTGAAACATCTAAGTACCCTGAGGAAAAGAAATCAACCGAGATTCCCTTAGTAGTGGCGAGCGAACGGGGACTAGCCCTTAAGTGGCTTTGAGATTAGCGGAACGCTCTGGAAAGTGCGGCCATAGTGGGTGATAGCCCTGTACGCGAAAATCTCTTAGTCATGAAATCGAGTAGGACGGAGCACGAGAAACTTTGTCTGAATATGGGGGGACCATCCTCCAAGGCTAAATACTACTGACTGACCGATAGTGAACCAGTACCGTGAGGGAAAGGCGAAAAGAACCCCGGAGAGGGGAGTGAAATAGATCCTGAAACCGTATGCGTACAAGCAGTGGGAGCCTACTTTGTTAGGTGACTGCGTACCTTTTGTATAATGGGTCAGCGACTTATATTCAGTGGCGAGCTTAACCGAATAGGGGAGGCGTAGCGAAAGCGAGTCTTAATAGGGCGTTTAGTCGCTGGGTATAGACCCGAAACCGGGCGATCTATCCATGGGCAGGTTGAAGGTTAGGTAACACTGACTGGAGGACCGAACCGACTACCGTTGAAAAGTTAGCGGATGACCTGTGGATCGGAGTGAAAGGCTAATCAAGCTCGGAGATAGCTGGTTCTCCTCGAAAGCTATTTAGGTAGCGCCTCATGTATCACTGTAGGGGGTAGAGCACTGTTTCGGCTAGGGGGTCATCCCGACTTACCAAACCGATGCAAACTCCGAATACCTACAAGTGCCGAGCATGGGAGACACACGGCGGGTGCTAACGTCCGTCGTGAAAAGGGAAACAACCCAGACCGTCAGCTAAGGTCCCAAAGTTATGGTTAAGTGGGAAACGATGTGGGAAGGCTTAGACAGCTAGGAGGTTGGCTTAGAAGCAGCCACCCTTTAAAGAAAGCGTAATAGCTCACTAGTCGAGTCGGCCTGCGCGGAAGATGTAACGGGGCTCAAACCATACACCGAAGCTACGGGTATCACTTAGGTGATGCGGTAGAGGAGCGTTCTGTAAGCCTGTGAAGGTGAGTTGAGAAGCTTGCTGGAGGTATCAGAAGTGCGAATGCTGACATGAGTAACGACAATGGGAGTGAAAAACTCCCACGCCGAAAGACCAAGGTTTCCTGCGCAACGTTAATCGACGCAGGGTTAGTCGGTCCCTAAGGCGAGGCTGAAAAGCGTAGTCGATGGAAAACAGGTTAATATTCCTGTACTTCTGGTTATTGCGATGGAGGGACGGAGAAGGCTAGGCCAGCTTGGCGTTGGTTGTCCAAGTTTAAGGTGGTAGGCTGAGATCTTAGGTAAATCCGGGATCTTAAGGCCGAGAGCTGATGACGAGTTGCCATTAGGCGACGAAGTGGTTGATGCCATGCTTCCAAGAAAAGCTTCTAAGCTTCAGGTAACCAGGAACCGTACCCCAAACCGACACAGGTGGTTGGGTAGAGAATACCAAGGCGCTTGAGAGAACTCGGGTGAAGGAACTAGGCAAAATGGCACCGTAACTTCGGGAGAAGGTGCGCCGGTGAGGGTGAAGGACTTGCTCCGTAAGCTCATGCCGGTCGAAGATACCAGGCCGCTGCGACTGTTTATTAAAAACACAGCACTCTGCAAACACGAAAGTGGACGTATAGGGTGTGACGCCTGCCCGGTGCCGGAAGGTTAATTGATGGGGTTAGCTAACGCGAAGCTCTTGATCGAAGCCCCGGTAAACGGCGGCCGTAACTATAACGGTCCTAAGGTAGCGAAATTCCTTGTCGGGTAAGTTCCGACCTGCACGAATGGCGTAACGATGGCGGCGCTGTCTCCACCCGAGACTCAGTGAAATTGAAATCGCTGTGAAGATGCAGTGTATCCGCGGCTAGACGGAAAGACCCCGTGAACCTTTACTATAGCTTTGCACTGGACTTTGAATTTGCTTGTGTAGGATAGGTGGGAGGCTTTGAAGCGTGGACGCCAGTCTGCGTGGAGCCATCCTTGAAATACCACCCTGGCAACTTTGAGGTTCTAACTCAGGTCCGTTATCCGGATCGAGGACAGTGTATGGTGGGTAGTTTGACTGGGGCGGTCTCCTCCTAAAGAGTAACGGAGGAGTACGAAGGTGCGCTCAGACCGGTCGGAAATCGGTCGTAGAGTATAAAGGCAAAAGCGCGCTTGACTGCGAGACAGACACGTCGAGCAGGTACGAAAGTAGGTCTTAGTGATCCGGTGGTTCTGTATGGAAGGGCCATCGCTCAACGGATAAAAGGTACTCCGGGGATAACAGGCTGATACCGCCCAAGAGTTCATATCGACGGCGGTGTTTGGCACCTCGATGTCGGCTCATCACATCCTGGGGCTGAAGCCGGTCCCAAGGGTATGGCTGTTCGCCATTTAAAGTGGTACGCGAGCTGGGTTTAGAACGTCGTGAGACAGTTCGGTCCCTATCTGCCGTGGACGTTTGAGATTTGAGAGGGGCTGCTCCTAGTACGAGAGGACCGGAGTGGACGAACCTCTGGTGTTCCGGTTGTCACGCCAGTGGCATTGCCGGGTAGCTATGTTCGGAAGAGATAACCGCTGAAAGCATCTAAGCGGGAAACTTGCCTCAAGATGAGATCTCACTGGAGCCTTGAGCTCCCTGAAGGGCCGTCGAAGACTACGACGTTGATAGGTTGGGTGTGTAAGCGCTGTGAGGCGTTGAGCTAACCAATACTAATTGCCCGTGAGGCTTGACCATATAACACCCAAGCAATTTGCGTCGAACGACCAGATTGCGGTGTTGTGAAGACACAGTAAGCCGAAGATTTGTAACTCACAAACATCACATACCCGATTCGCTGGAGTGTCTGAACAAGACCTTCTGGCAACAGAATTTCTTGACGACCATAGAGCATTGGAACCACCTGATCCCATCCCGAACTCAGTAGTGAAACGATGCATCGCCGATGGTAGTGTGGGGTTTCCCCATGTGAGAGTAGGTCATCGTCAAGATTAAATTCCGAAACCCCTATCTGCATCTGCAGGTAGGGGTTTTGTCTTTAGAGTAGAAGCATCAAGAATTCGCCGGCACGTCGCAATGTACGGGCCAGCACACAGAATTTCTTGACGACCATAGAGCATTGGAACCACCTGATCCCATCCCGAACTCAGCAGTGAAACGATGCATCGCCGATGGTAGTGTGGGGTTTCCCCATGTGAGAGTAGGTCATCGTCAAGATTCAATTCCAGAACCCCTGTCTGTGCTGCAGACAGGGGTTTTGTCTTTTCAGGGGCTAGGGTAGCGGGTTGTTCCTGCCACCCTCTGCACCGGCCAGGCCGACCCCTGCACACAATGGGCTGCAGGAGCCGACCTTCAGTCTATGCAGTGCGCGGAGCCCGGCTACTGCGCCGCGCCAGCAACTTGCGCCACCAGATATACACCCCTGTCACCGACAGCACCGCAATCACTACCCCCAGCACCGCGATCATCACCTGGCCTGTAGTGCCGAGGATCCTGCCGCCATGTATGGGTAGTTGCAGCCGGTAGAAGCGTTCCCCCAGGGTGCCCTGGCCAGCGATCTCCTGCCCCAGCAGGCGCCCGTCGGTGCCATGGAAGAACAACCACGACTTGCCCTGTGCATCGGTGTCGTGCTGTCCGAAACCGGCGCCATAGAAGTTGTACTCGAAGCTGTAGTACAACTCGCCGATCGGCGCCGTCAGCCCCAGCCGCTGGCCCTCCTGCTGCGCCAGCTGATGGGCTTGATGCCATGTCAGCTGGGTCTGTCCCAGTTCTTCCCTGGGCAGCCTGCCACGGGCCTCATAGACGCTTGGTTCCACCGGCGAGAACAGCGACACCGCCGGCTTGAACACCTGGCTGGGCAGGTTCATCGCCACACTGCTGACGGCCACCGGCAACAGCAGCAGCCACAGCCACAAGCCCCCAGCCCTGTGGATATCCATGTTCAGTCGATACGCATGCCCGCCCTTGATCTTCCAGGCCGTGCTCCATTTGCGCCAGAACGGACGACCACGGGGCAGGGTCAGCAGCAGGGCGATGAAGCAGTCGAGCACCCACAGGATCGCCACCACGCCCATCAGCCACAGCCCCCAGTTGCCCGGCAGGGTCAGGTTGTAGTGCAGCTCGAGGACGAACGGCATGAAGTTCTCCCGCGAGAAACAGCACTCGCCCCAGTAGCGCTGGCCCAACGTCTGGCCGCTGACCGGGTCGAGGTAGAACACCGTGTTCTTCTCGGCATACGGCTTGTCGGTGGCCGGGTCGTTGCGCGGCACCATCGCCAGCAACGCCGAATGGCCGGGCTCGTCGGGGTATTCCATGTACCACACCTGCAGGCGCGGGTGTTCGGCCTGCACCTTGTCCACCAGGTTGCCGGGGTCCTGGCGGGGGCCTTGCGCCGGGGCTTCATAGAACGAAGGGTTCAGCCATTCGTCGATCTCGTGGTTGAACGCCAGCACGCTCCCGGTGAGCCCTGCCAGGGCAAGGAACAGCGCGGTGGCCAGGCCGATATAGCGGTGCAGCAATACGTAGAGGTGGCGCATATAAAGGGATTCCAGATCAGGTCGCCAGATGCGACAAAGCCAGCGCCTGGAATCAGGCACTGGCTTTGCGGCTCACGGGGGTGTGGTCAGAACTGATAGCTGACCGTGGCGCTGACATTGCGCTCTTCACCCATGTAGCAGTAGTTCAGGCTCGCGCACGAGGCGATGTAGCTCTCGTTGGTGAGGTTGTTGGCATTGAGCCGCACATCCACGCCCTTGAGCCCGACCTTGCCCAGGTCGTAGCCCACCGACGCATCGAACAGGGTGTACGACGGTACCTTCATGGTGTTTTCCGCATCCACCCAGCTGTAGCCCACGTAACGCACGCCACCGCCTACGCGCACACCGTCCAGCACCCCCTGGCGGAAGTTGTAGTCCGCCCACAGCGAGGCCATGTGCTTTGGCGCCTGGGTTGGCGAGTTGCCCTTGTTGTCGAGTGTGCTGCCAGCCAGGGTGCTCGGCATCGTCTTGCTGTACTCGATGTCGGTGAAGGTGTAGCTGCCCAGCACCTTGAGGTTCTCGCTCAACTGCATGTGCGCTTCCAGCTCCAGACCCTGGGAGCGTACCTGCCCGACCGGGTAGTAGAAGTCGTCCTGCGGCTGTTTGGTGGCCAGGTTCTCCTGCTCGATGCGGAACACCGAGGCGGTGAACAGGTTGTCGGTGCCCGGCGGCTGGTACTTGATACCGGCCTCCCACTGGGTGCCTTCGGTCGGTGCCAGCGGGTTGCCGGCGGCATCGGCGTAGGAGTTGGGGTTGAACGACTCCGAATAGCTCAGGTAGGGCGCAATACCGTTGTCGAACAGGTACAGCACGCCCGCGCGGCCGGTGAGCTTGGTGCGGTCATCGCTGATCCTGGTGCCCAGTGGGCGGGTAGGCTCGGCGATACGATTCTCATCCGAGGTCTTCACCCAGTCCTGCCGCAGCCCCAGCGAGAAGCGCCACTTGTCCAGCTCGATCAGGTCCTGGGCGTAGATGCCGGTCTGCTGCAGGCGCCGGGTGTAGCTGGTCGGTGCGTAATAGGTGATCTGCGAATTGCCGTACTGCGGGTTGAACGCATCGATCGACGCCAGGCCGCCGCTGCTCCAGTCCACCACGGTCTTGCGTCGCTGGTAGTCCAGGCCCACCAGCGTGGTGTGCTTGGCCGCGCCGGTGAAGTACTCGGCCTGCAGCATGTTGTCGATGATGTAGGAGTGCAGTTTCTCGTCGGCACCGGTGTAGTAGCGGTTCAGCTTGTTGCTGGTGGGCGACTCGTAGCCCCAGGCGTACACCTGGTCCATCTTCACCGTCGAGTCCAGGTAGCGGAAGTTCTGGCGTGCGGTGAACACATCGTTGAAGCGATGCTCGAACTGGTAGCCGAACGACTGCTGATTGCGCTCGTAGCTGTCGATGCCCGGCTCGCCCTCGAAGAAGTGTTCCGAGATACGCTGGCCGTTGCGTTTGTGCAGCGCGCCATCGGCTGGCACGCCGGCGTGGTAGCCGCCTTCCGGATCGTTCTGCAGGTAGGCCTGCAAGGTCAGCGAGGTGTCCTCGGTGAAGTCGATGCTCAGGGTCGGCGCCAGCGCATAGCGCTTTTCTTCGTTGTGATCGAACTGGGTGTCGGACTGATGCGTCAGGCCGGTCAGGCGGTAGGCGATACGCTTGTCGTCGTCCAGCGGGCCGCTGAAGTCGAAGCCCACCCCACGCTGGCCCTGGGTGCCGACGGTAGCCTGCACCTGGCGGAAGGTCTCGTACAGTGGCTTCTTGGTGGTCAGTGCCACCAGGCCACCTGGCGAACTGCGGCCATACAGCACCGACGACGGACCTTTGAGAATATCCACGCGCTCGAGGAAGTACGGGTCGATCTGCATGGTGCTGAAGGTGCCGCTGTCACCCATCGACTTCAGGCCGTCGATGTAGATGTTGTCCACCGAGCCATCGTTGAAGCCGCGCATGGCCACATAGTCATAGCGGTGGGTCGCGCCATACGGGTTGGTCAGCACGCCCGGGGTGTAGCGCATGGTCTGCGAGACCGTCTGCGCGCCCTGGTCGTCCATCTGCTGGCGGGTTACCACAGACACCGACTGCGACGTCTCCAGCAGCGCGGTACTGGTCTTGGTCGCGATCTGGCTGTGGGTGGCGTTGTAGCCCTCCATGCTGCCCAGCGCGTTGCCCAGGGCAAAGCCACGCACGTCGGTGGTAGGCAATGCCAGTGCGGCGTCCTGCGGGGCCGCATGCAGCACATAACTGGTGCCATCCTGGCTCACCGCCTCCAGCCCCGTGCCATTGAGCAACTGGCGCAGCGCCTGGTCGGTGGCGTAGCTGCCCTGCAGGCCGGGCGACTGCGCGCCCTGGGTCATCTGCGGGGTGCTCGACAGCGTGATGCCGGCCTGGCGTGCGAACTGGTTCAGCACCTCGTCCAGCGAGCCGGCGGGGATGTTGTACTGCTGGCTGGCGCTGCCCGCAGGTTCGGCCATCACTACCATCGGCACGCTGGCCAGGCCCAGCGCGGTACCGAACAGTGCGGCGCGCACCGCCTTGCCCAGGCGTGAATCTAAGAGAGGTTGAAACTCATTACTGTCAGTGAGCCGCGGCTGGGCCAGGGTATCGCGCATGAAGAGCATCCGTAGGGTCGGTAAGGGCAGAAGGGAGTCGCTTACTGTCCTAGCCGGACGTGCCGACAAAACCCGCCAAAAAAATCAGCGCATCACGCCTGGCGTTCCAGGCGTACCCACCAGCGCGTGCGATAGCTGACATGCACCGGCAGGGTCTGCGGCAGCAGGTGCAGCAGCTTGTCGGTGTCTTCCAGGCGGAACACCCCGGACAGGCGCAGGTTGGCGATATCGTCGGAGCAGCTCAGGTAGCCGTGGCGGTAGCGCGCCACCTCGTCGATGAAGTCCCCCAGGCGCATGTTGCGCGTGACGATCAGGCCATCGGCCCAGGCACCGGGGTCCATGTTCTGCTGCGCCACGGGCGTGGCGCCCTGGGCATTCACCAGAAAGGCTTCGCCAGCAGCCACCCATTGCAGCCCGGCGGGGCCGGGGTGATGGATCGCCACCTTGCCCTGGCTGACCGTGACGCGGGTGCAGTCGCGCTCCTGACGCACCACGAAGCGCCCATCGAAGCCTTCGAGCAGCGCATCGCGGCTCTGCACCAGCAACGGCCGCCCAGCCGGGCCGAGCGGGTGTTCGGCGCAGGTCAGCATCAACTCCCCGTGCTTGAGGCGCACCAGGCGCTGGCGGCTGTCGAAGGCCAGGTCCGCGGCGGTATGGGTATTGAGATCGAGCAGGCTGCCATCGGGCAGGCGGATGCTGCGCCGCTCGCCGGTGGCCGTGGCGAAATCCGAGGTCCACGGGTCGAGCAGGCCAATGTCCTTGCTGACCCAGGCCGCTGAGCCAAGCATCACCACGCCGCCCAGCAGCTTCATGGCCTGGCGCCGGTGCAGCCGCTGCTGGCTGTTCTCCAGGGTCTGCAGGGCGACGACACCGGCGCCCGGCACCGCACGCAGGTTCATTTCCTGCTGCAGGCTGTGCACCCGTTGCCAGGCCAGTTCGTGCTCGTGGCTGGCGCTGCGCCACTGCTCGCACTGGGCCTGCAACTGCGGGCTGGCGCCGTTCTCGCGCACCCGCAGCATCCAGTGAATGGCCTGCTTGACCACGCGCGGGCTAGGGTTCATAGCGCAGCAGGTAGCAGTGATAGAGGGCGTCGGCCACATACCGCTCCACCGAGCGCAGCGAGATACCCATCTGCTCGGCGATCTGCTTGTGGCTCAACCCTTCGCACTGGGCCAGCAGGAACGCGGTGCGCACCTTGGGCCTGAGGCCGTCGAGCAGGCACGCAATGCGTTCCAGCAGTTCCAGCAGCAGCTCGCGGGTTTCCGCTGATGGCACCTCGGCCTCGGGCAGCTGCGCCAGGGCTTCGAGGTAGGCACGCTGCAGCTCTTCGCGGCGCCAGTGATCGATCACCAGCCCCCGTGCGATGGTACGCAGGAATGCGCGTGGTGCATTCAGCTCCAGTTGTTCGCGCCGCTGCAGCAGGCGCACGAAGGTGTCCTGGGCCAGGTCCGCGGCATCGGCCGCATTGCCCAGGCGGCAGCGCAGCCAGGTGTTCAGCCAGCTGTGGTGTTGCTGATAGAGCCTGTGCACAGAGTCGTGGGAGGACATGAAGGCGCGCTGCAACCAAGGTCATAAATGATAATTAGTCTCATTGTTATGGGGCCTTGCGCAATTTGCAACCACTGACCGACCCGGCGGCGCGTTCAGCCCTGCGGCTGGCTGGCCAGGTACTGCCTGATGGCCTGCATGCCCTTGTCCAGGTGCTGGGTCAGAAGCTGTACAGCTTCGTCCACCTGGCCGGCCTGGGCTGCGTCCACCAGCGCGATGTGATCGTCCTGGGTCAGCTTGCCCAGCCCCATCGACGACAGATGAAACCGCAGGAAGCGCGCCTCTTCGCTCAACTCGTTGTCGATCAGGCGCAGCAACTTCTGATTGGGCGCCTTGCGGTACAGGGCCATGTGCAACAGGCGGTTGAGCTGGCCCATTTCGGCGTGCCGGGTCTCGTTCTGCAGTTGCTCGATGTAGCCCCGGGCCAGGGCGATGTCCTCGGCGTCCAGCAGCGGGATCGACTGGCGCAGCGCCTCGCTCTCCAGGATCACCCGCAGCCCGTAGGAGTCCATCGCATCTTCGCTGATCAGCGGGGCCACCACCGCGCCCTTGTGCGCAACCACCTGCAGCAGCGACTGCGCCTCCAGCTGACGCAGGGCCTCGCGCACCGGCATGCGGCTGACCCCGAACAGCGTCGCCAGCTCCTGTTGGCGCAACGCCATGCCGGGTGCCAGGCGCCCGTCGAGGATGGCGCTGCGCAGGCGCTCTTCGATCACGCTGCGCGCCAGGTGAGCAGGCACCTGCTCGTCACCCAGAATGCTCAGGAGTTTGATTTTTTCGGCCACGCTGACTGCCCTGCTAGCAAAGATTGGATCCAATGACCCTAGTGATGACGGTTGCGCCTGTCAAATTCAGGCCGGCGCGGGCCTGCGGGCGTTCGCGGCGGCTATCCTGAATGAAGTCGCAGCGCTTTGGAAGCTTGCCGCCGTGCGCCATTGTCTTTTGCCCGCCCAGCCTGCACCATCGCGATTCCACGATCTGCATGGACCGCCGGCCTTGGCGATACGTTGGGCTTTGCCTCTGACCCCGCGCCGGGCTGGCCTGGCGCTGTTGCTCGGCTGCGTATTGCTGGGCAACCTGCGCGCGGACTGGGACTTTTCCCAGATCAGCCGCAAGGCCCAGGCCCTGTACGGCCCCCTTGGTGCCGGCCAGCAGCGTATCGATGCCTGGCAGCAGTTGCTTGCCACCCAGCGCCAGGGCAGCGAAGCCGAGCGCCTGCAGGTGGTCAACCAGTTCTTCAATCGCCAGTTGCGCTACGTCGAAGACCCCGAACTGTGGCAGCAGGCCGACTACTGGTCCACCCCGATCCAGTCACTGATCAAGGGCGCCGGCGACTGCGAAGACTACGCCATCGCCAAGTATTTCAGCCTGCGCCGCCTGGGTATCCCCAGCGAGAAACTGCGCATTACCTACGTCAAGGCGCTGCGCCAGAATCGCGCGCACATGGTCCTGACCTACTATTCCACTCCAGAGGCGATGCCGCTGGTGCTCGACAGCCTGATCGACACCATCGAGCCGGCCAGCCAGCGCACCGACCTGCTGCCGGTGTATGCCTTCAATGGCGAGGGCCTGTGGCTGACCGGGGCGGGTGGCAATCGCAAGGTCGGCGACAGCAAGCGCCTGTCGCGCTGGCAGGATCTGTTGAAGAAGATGCAGGCCGAGGGGTTTCCCACCGAGCCGGCTTACTGAGGATTGCGGATGTCACTGTTCAAGCAATTGTTGCTCGCCATCTGCCTGTTTCTGGTGGTCGCCTTCAGCGGCAGCTTCATGGTCGGCCTGGAAAGCTCGCGCAGCCAGTACGTCAATCAGCTGCGCGCGCATGCGCAGGACGCCGCCACCGCGCTGGCGCTGTCGCTCACGCCGAACATCGACGACCCGGCAATGGTCGAGCTGATGGTCAGCTCCATCTTCGACAGCGGCTACTACGCCAGCATCCGCGTGATCGACCTGGGCCCCAATGCCCTGCTGGTGGAGCGTCACGCCGAGCCGGACAGCAGCGGTGTGCCGGCCTGGTTCATCCGCCTGATCAACCTGGAGCCGGCCGGCGGCGATGCCATCGTCAGCCGCGGCTGGCAGCAGGCGGCGCGGGTCGAGGTGGTCAGCCACCCGATGTTCGCCCTGGCCAAGCTGTGGCGCAGCGCGCTCGGCAGCCTGGCCTGGCTGCTGGCCTGCGGGGTGGTCAGTGCACTGCTGGGGGCGCTGCTGCTGCGCCGTCAGCTGCGACCGCTGGACTACCTGGTGGCGCAGTCCCAGGCCATTGCGCGTCGCGAGTTCCTCAGTGCGCCGCGCCTGCCGCGCACCCCGGAGCTGCGCCGGGTGGTGCAGGCCATGAACCAGATGGTCGAGAAACTCAAGGCGCTGTTTCTCGAGGAGGCCCAGCGCAGTGAAGCCCTGCGCGCCGAGGCCTGGCAGGACAGCCTGACCGGCCTGGGCAACCGGCGCTTCTTCGAGATGCAGCTGTCTGCCCGGCTCAGCGCCCAGGACGAAAGCCCCGGCTACCTGATGCTGGTGCACGTGCAGGACCTGGCCGGGCTCAACCTGCGCCTGGGCGGCCAGCGCACCGATGCCCTGCTGCAGGCTCTTGCGCAGCAGGTGCAGCGGGTGTGCGCGCACTATCCCAAAACCCTCGATCTGATCGCCCGTAGCCGTGGCGGCGAGTTCGCCGTGCTGGCACCGGGGCTGGTGCATGACGAGGCCGTGCACCTGGCCCAGGAACTGGAGCAGACCCTGCACAGCCTGTACGACACCGGCGCTTCCGACCGTAACCCGGTGGCCTGGATCGGCCTGGCCCCCTACAGCCCGGGCGACGCCCCGCAGGCCCTGCTCGAGCGCTGCGACGAAGCCCTGGCCCAGGCGCAGAGCCAGCAGCTGCCGACGTGGGTCTGCCTGCCCGCGCACGCCCCGGCGCTGCTGGACCACGACTGGCATGCCCTGCTGCAACACGCCCTCGACCAGCGCCGCTTCGAGCTGTTCTTCCAGCCGGTGGTGGCGACGCACGAGCTGGGCCGCGTATTGCAGTACAAGGTGCTGTCGCGCCTGCCCGACGGGCATGGGCAAACCCTCCCCGCCGGGCGCTTCCTGCCCTGGCTCGAGCGTTTCGGCTGGTCGATCCGGCATGACCTGCTGATGCTCGAACAGGTGCTGGCCCACCTGCAGCGCCATGACCAGGCGCTGGCGCTGAACCTGTCGGCGGCCACCCTGGCCGCCCCCCAGGCGTTGCAGGCGGTGTACGAGCTGCTGGGGCGTCACGCGGTGCTGGGCCCGCGCCTGACCCTGGAGATCGGCGAAGAGCAGTTGCCCGACCAGGCCGCGCTCGAGCAGCTGGCACGGCAACTGGGCGCGCTGGGCTTCAAGCTGAGCCTGCAGCACTTTGGCGGGCGCTTCAGCATGATCGGCAACCTGGCGCACCTGGGCCTGGCGTACCTCAAGGTCGACGGCAGCTTCATCCGCGCCATCGATCAGGAGCCGCACAAGCGCCTGTTCATCGAGGCGATCCAGCGCGCAGCGCACAGCATCGACCTGCCATTGATTGCCGAGCGGGTGGAAACCGAAGGCGAACTGGAGGTGCTGCGCGACATGGGGATTTTCGGGGTGCAGGGGCGTTTGATCGGCGAGCCCCGGCCCTGGGCGCCGTAGTGGCTTCTTCGCCGGCCACGCCGGCGCCTGCAGGCGACGGTGACCCCGCAGGCGCCGGCCTGGCGGGCGAAGCTGCTAGATCAACGGCCGCTCCTCATCGATCAGCTTGTTCAACCCCCCCATGGTCTGGCGCGCGCTCGAACGGCTGAGCAGCTTGGCCTGTGCGCTCGCCGGCAGGTCGGTGATGCTGATCACGCCCTTGCTGGTCAGTACCTCGATCAAGTCCTCCAGCACCCGGATCATGTCCAGGTCGCTCTGCTGCAGCTTCTTGGCAAACCAGGCCTGGGCCTCCGGCGAATCGTTGGGCAGCGCTTCGTTCTCCTCGGCAAAGGGCGTCGACTCCAACCGCACGATCTGCCCACGGGTGTCGCGTTGCACATAGAACATGGCTTTTCCCCCTGATGACATCTGCTTGATGGCCTCAGCAGCATAGGCCACGCGAGGCGGACAACCCTCTCTATGCTTATTCTCTAAAGGTATTTAAATTATTTTTCTTATGCATTTATATTTATTTCCACGCGCAGTTACCGACCCGACACGTGGGAGTGAAAAGATATGTCAGCGGCCCCTGGCGCCTTGTCGTACACCGACAGCGCCCAACCCCAAGCCTTCGAGATTCGTCCGTTTGCCGGTGCCGTGGGCGCCGAGATCATCGGCCTGGACCTGAGCCGTCCGGTCAACGCTGGCGATTTTGCGCGCATCCACCGCGCGCACCTGGACCACCATGTGGTGGTGTTCCGCGACCAGCGCATCACCCCCCAGCAGCAGATCGACTTCAGCCGCCGTTTCGGCGTGTTGCAGATCCACGTGCTCAAGCAGTTCCTGCTCGGCGGCCACCCCGAGATCCTGATCGTCTCCAACATCATCGAGAACGGCCAGAACATCGGCCTGGGCGATGCCGGCAAGTTCTGGCACTCGGACCTCTCCTACAAGGAACTGCCCAGCCTGGGCTCGATGCTGCATGCCCAGGAGCTGCCCAGCGAGGGCGGCGATACCCTGTTCGCCGACATGCACAAGGCCTGGGACCAGTTGCCCGCCCACCTGCGCGCCGCCGTCGAAGGCCGCAGCGCCGCGCACTCCTACACCGCGCGCTACAGCGAAACCAAGTTCGAAGGCAACTGGCGCCCCACGCTCACCGCCGAGCAACTGGCCCAGGTGCAGGAAGTGATCCACCCGGTGGTGCGTACCCACCCGGAAAACGGGCGCAAGGCGCTGTTCGTCAGCGAGGGCTTCACCACCCGCATCGTCGGCCTGCCCGAGGACGAAAGCCGCCAGATCCTGGCCGAGCTGTACGCCCACAGCGTGCTCGAACACAACATCTACCGCCACCAGTGGCAACCCCACGACCTGGTGTTCTGGGACAACCGCTCGCTGATCCACCTGGCCGCCGGCTGCCCCGCGCACCTGCGCCGCAAGCTGTACCGCACCACCATCCAGGGCGACGCCCCTTTCTGACCCGTCTTCAGGAGTACCGCATGCGCAACTCAATCAGCCGCCTGGCGGCCAGCATCGGCCTGGGCGTCAGCCTGCTCGCCGGCAGCCTCGTCGCCCCCGCCACGGCCCAGGCCGAAGGTGAAATCCGCATCGCCGAACAGTTCGGCATCGTCTACCTGCTGCTCAACGTGGTGCGCGACCAGCACCTGATCGAGAAGCACGGCAAGGCCCAGGGCATCGACATCAAGGTCGACTGGACCCAGCTCTCGGGCGGCGCCGCGATCAACGACGCGCTGCTGTCCGGCTCGGTGGACATCGCCGGTGCCGGCGTCGGCCCGCTGCTGACCATCTGGGACCGCACCTACGGCCGCCAGAACGTCAAGGCCGTGGCCTCGCTGGGCAACTTCCCGTACTACCTGGTCAGCAGCAACCCCAACGTCAAGACCATCGCCGACTTCACCGAAAAGGACCGCATCGCCCTGCCGGCGGTTGGCGTCTCGGTGCAGTCGCGCTTCCTGCAGTACGCCGCCGCCCAGCAGTGGGGCGACAAGGACTACGCGCGCCTGGACAAGTACACCCTGGCGGTCCCGCACCCCGACGCCACCGCCGCGCTGCTGGCCGGCGGCACCGAGCTCAATGCGCACTTCTCCAACCCGCCGTTCCAGGACCAGGCGCTGGCCAACAAGAATGTGCACGTGGTGCTCGACACCTACGACCTGCTCGGCCCCAACTCGCCCACCGTGCTGTTCGCCACCGAAAAATTCCGCAACGACAACCCCAAAACCTACCAGGCCTTCGTCGACGCCCTGGCCGAGGCGGCCGACTTCGCCCAGCACGACAAGGGCGCGGCGGCCGATACCTACATTCGCGTGACCAAGGCCAAGATCGACCGCGAGGCGCTGCTCAAGATCATCGACAACCCGCAATACGAATTCAGCGTCACGCCGAAGAACACCTACAAGCTGGCCGACTTCATGTACCGCATCGGCGCGATCAAGCACAAACCCGAATCGTGGAAGGACTACTTCTTCCAGGACGCCAAGCCACTGCAGGGGAGCTGAGCGCATGACCGCCCGCTTGCCAGGCCACACGGCCAGCAACCTGAGCCCCGTGAGCGCACCGGCGCTGCTGCAGGTGGACAACCTCAGCCTCGAATACCGCACCGCCCAGCGCGTGGTGCGGGCCACCCACCAGGTCAGCTTCGAAGTGGACAAGGCCGACCGTTTCGTCCTGCTCGGCCCCTCAGGTTGCGGCAAGTCGACCTTGCTCAAGGCCGTGGCCGGCTTCATCGAGCCCCGTGAGGGCGCGATCCGCCTGCAGGGCCAGCCGGTGCACGGGCCGGGCCCGGACCGCATCGTGGTGTTCCAGGAGTTCGACCAGCTGCCGCCGTGGAAAACCGTCAGGCAGAACGTGATGTTCCCGCTGCTGGCCTCCGGCACGCTCAAGCGCGCCGAGGCCGAACAGCGCGCCCTGCATTACCTGGACAAGGTCGGCCTGGCGGCATTTGCCGATGCGTACCCGCACACCCTCTCCGGCGGCATGAAGGCGCGCGTGGCCATCGCCAGGGCGCTGGCCATGCAGCCCAAGATCCTGCTCATGGACGAACCCTTTGCCGCCCTCGACGCGTTGACCCGGCGCAAGATGCAGGAAGAACTGCTGCTGTTGTGGGAGGAGGTGCGCTTCACCCTGCTGTTCGTCACCCACTCCATCGAGGAGGCGCTGGTGGTGGGCAACCGCATCCTGCTGTTGTCGCCGCACCCGGGGCGCGTGCGCGCCGAGATCCACAGTCACCAGTACGACCTGCAGAGCCTGGGCGCTGCCGACTTCCAGGCCAGCGCGCGGCGCATCCATCGTCTGCTGTTCGACGATGATGCCGCCGCCGAGCAGGACGCCGCCCTGGATTTCACCGACATCCGCATCGCCTACTGACCGGGAGCCCCACCGATGACCACCTCTGCACCGGCTCCGCGTCAGGAGTACGAAGTCACCCTTGAACCCCTGCTCAGCGTACCGCTGGAACGCGAGCTGCCCCTGGGCCAGCGCCTGTGGCAACAGGGCTGGCTGCGCAAGAGCCTGATCCTGATCCTGCTGGCGCTGGCCTGGGAAGCCGTGGCGCGCTATCAGGGCAACGACCTGTTGCTGCCCAGCTTCCTGCAAACCGCCGCGGCGCTGTACGACGGCCTGCTCAGCGGCGAACTGCCGGCCAAGGTCGGGGTGTCGCTGGTGGTGCTGCTCAAGGGCTACCTGCTGGGCATCGTGCTGGCCTTCGGGCTCACCAGCCTGGCCGTGTCGACCCAGATCGGCCGCGACCTGCTCAGCAGCCTGACCTCGATGTTCAACCCGCTGCCGGCCATTGCCCTGCTGCCGCTGGCGCTGCTGTGGTTCGGCCTGGGCGACAACAGCCTGATCTTCGTGCTGGTGCACTCGGTGCTGTGGGCGCTGGCGCTCAACACCTATGCCGGCTTCATGGGTGTGTCCGAAACCTTGCGCATGGCCGGGCGCAACTACGGGCTGCGCGGCTTGCGTCTGGTGGTGCACATCCTGATTCCGGCGGCGCTGCCGTCGATCCTGTCGGGGCTCAAGATCGGCTGGGCGTTCGCCTGGCGTACCCTGATCGCCGCCGAACTGGTGTTCGGTGCCACCAGCGGCAAGGGCGGGCTGGGGTGGTACATCTTCCAGAACCGCAACGAGCTGTACACCGACAAGGTGTTCGCCGGCCTGGCCGTGGTGATCCTCATCGGCCTGCTGGTCGAGAGCCTGGTGTTCAATACCCTCGAGCGCGTCACAGTACGGCGCTGGGGCATGCAGCGCTGAGCGCATCGGGGCGACAAAAGTGCGCGTCCTTGTCTAGGCTTGCCTCACAGGGTGGCATGGGCCACCCACCGGTCAGTCAGGGATGAACCGTTGTCTGCTGCCAGCACCATCTACCCACTGCTCGCGCGGCTGTTGCCCAGGGCGATCGCCCCCGATCCGGGCGGGCAGACCCAGCGCCACACGGCCGGCATCGGCATGCCGGCCCAGCGTGCGGTGCTCGGCAGGGGCTTCTGCCTGGTCAACCGCCTGGACGAAGCCGTCGACCTGCAGACGGTGTATGCCGACCTGCGCCAGCAGGCCCTGGATGGCAGCGTGGTGGCGCTCAACGACCTCGGCTGGGTATGGCTCAACGGCAAGTACTGGCGTGCCGAACCGGCCCTGGCCGGGCGCCTGCTGCGCATGGCGGCGCTGCAGGGCAGTGCGGTGGCCTGGTACAACCTGGGCCAGCAGCACTATTTCGGCAAGGGCGTGACCATCGCCTACGCCAGCGCCGCCGAGTGCTACCGGCAGGCCTTCGAGCGCGGCCTGGACGAAGCCGCCGCGGCGCTGGGCGACCTCTACGAAGAAGAGATCTGCGATACCCACCTGCAAACCTGGCAGGTCGATCCGCAGCGCGCCTACGACTGGTTCATGCAGGGCGCCCAGCGCGGCGATGGGCGCTGCCGGTTCGAGATCGGCTACCGCCTCCTGCATGGCCAGCAGGTGCGGGCCGATGCCAGGCTCGCCGTGTACTGGCTGGAGCTGGCGGCCGCAGCGGGGGTGATGCCGGCGGCCGAGGAACTGGCCATGCATTTCAGCGTGGCCGGCAACCCCATGCGCTATCTGTTCTGGCGCGACCGGGCGATCAGCCTGGGCAGCCCGCGGGCGCTGACCCTGAAACACGAAGACCAGTACCGGCGCTGACCTCGGCCGACGGATGCCGCATTGCCGCTATTGACGCCCGGGGCGTTGATCGAAGAACATTGATAGTTAGCAAACTATGAATCTCGACACCTTGCCCATGAATCTTGATGCACTGCAACTGAACATCAGCAGCGGCATGGTCGCGGCCAGCCGTCACTGGCGGCGCATCTGCCAGGCCACGCTGGTCGGCTACGGCATCTCCGAAGCCTGCGCGGTACCACTGCTGATGATCGTGCGCCTGGGCGATGGCGTGCACCAGGTGGCGGTAGCCCAGGCCGCAGGGCTTGAAAGCCCGTCGCTGGTGCGCCTGCTCGACCAGCTGTGCAGCGCCGGTTTCGTATGCCGCAGCGAAGCCCCCGGTGACCGCCGCGCCAAGGCCCTGAGCCTGACCCCGCGCGGGCGCGAGCTGGCCGAGGCGATCGAGGCCGAGCTGGTGCGCCTGCGCCGCCAGGTGCTGCACGACATCCCGCCCGCCGACCTCGAAGCGGCGCTGCGTGTGGTGCGCGCCTTCGAAGACGCCGCGCAGCGCTCGCCGGGCGTGCCTTCATGAAGGACTTCTTCAGCTCCATGCCGCCGGCGCGGGACTGGTTCTACGGCGTGCGCACCTTCGCCGCGTCGATGATCGCCCTGTACATCGCCCTGCTCATGCAACTGCCGCGCCCCTACTGGGCGATGGCCACGGTCTACATCGTCTCCAGCCCGTTCGTCGGGCCCACCAGTTCCAAGGCCCTGTACCGCGCCCTGGGTACACTGCTGGGCGCGGCGGGGGCGGTGTTCCTGGTGCCGCTGCTGGTTCAGACCCCGGTGCTGCTCACCTGCGCCATCGCCCTGTGGACCGGCACCCTGCTGTTTCTCTCGCTGCACCTGCGCACCGCCAACAGCTACGCGCTGATGCTGGCCGGCTACACCCTGCCGATGATCGCCCTGCCGGTGGTGGACAACCCGCTGGCGGTATTCGACATCGCCTCCTCGCGGGCCCAGGAAATCTGCCTGGGCATCGTCTGCGCGGCGGTGGTCGGGGCGATCTTCTGGCCGCGCCGGCTCACCCCGGTGGTGGTCGGCGCCACCGGCAACTGGTTCGCCGAGGCGATCCGCTACTGCGACACCTTTCTTGCCCGCCAGGCCACGCCCGAAACCGTGGGCGGGCTGCGCGCCTCGATGGTCACCACCTTCAACTCGCTGGAGATGATGATCGGCCAGCTGTCCCACGAGGGCGCGCGGCCGCAGACGGTCAAGAATGCCCGCGAGCTGCGCGGGCGCATGATCCACCTGTTCCCGGTGATCGACGCCCTCGACGACGCGCTGCTGGCCCTCGAAGGCCGCGCCCCGGCCCAGGCGGCGCAAGTGCAAGGCTTGCTGGAGCAGGCCCGCAGCTGGTTGCAGGCCAGCGCCGAAGACGCCTCGGTGGCGCGCTGGACGGCGCTGCGCGAGCAGCTCGAACGCCTGCAACCGAGTGTCGCCGCCCTCGACGAGCGCCCCGGCCTGCTGCTGTCCAATGCCCTCTACCGGCTGGGCGAATGGATCGACCTGTGGCAGGACTGCTGCAGCCTGCAGCACGCCATCCGCGACGAAGACCTGTCGCCCTGGCGCGCGGTGTACCGGCACTGGCGCCTGGGCCGCCTGACGCCGTTCTTCGACCGTGGGCTGATGCTCTACTCGGTGTTCTCCACCTTCACCGCGATCCTCGCCGCCACCGCGCTGTGGATACTGCTCGGCTGGCCCGACGGCGCCAGCGCCGTGATCCTCGCGGCGGTGGCGTGCAGTTTCTTCGCGGCCATGGACGATCCCGCGCCGCAGATCTACCGGTTCTTCTTCTGGACCACCCTGTCGGTGGTGTTCGCCAGCCTCTACCTGTTCCTGGTGCTGCCCAACCTGCATGACTTCCCGATGCTGGTACTGGCGTTCGCCGTGCCGTTCATCTGCGTCGGCACCCTCACCGTGCAGCCGCGCTTCTACCTGGGCACCTTGCTCACCATCGTCAACACCGCCTCGTTCATCAGCATCCAGGGCGCCTACGACGCGGACTTCCTGACCTTTGCCAACGCCAACCTGGCCGGCCCGGTGGGGTTGCTGTTCGCCTTCATCTGGACCCTGGTGGTGCGCCCGTTCGGCGTGGAGCTGGCGGCCAAGCGCCTGACCCGCTTCAGCTGGCACGACATCGTCGGCATGACCCGCCCGGCCAGCCTGGCCGAACACCGGCGCCTCGGCGTGCAGATGCTCGACCGCCTGATGCAGCACCTGCCGCGCCTGACCCAGACCGGCCAGGACACCAACAGCGCGCTGCGCGACCTGCGCGTGGGGCTCAACCTGCTCGACCTGCTGGCCTACATGCCACGGGCCACGCCGCCGGCACAGGCGGCGCTGGCGCAGGTGATCGCTGAGGTGGGTGCGCACTTTCAGGCGTGCCTCAAGGCCCGCCGCCGCCTGCATGCGCCGGCCGACCTGCTGCGCAGCATGGAGCGTGCGCGGCATGCCCTGAACCTTGAGGCCATGGCCGACTGCGGGGAAACCCGCGTGCACCTGCTGCATGCCCTGAGCGGCCTGCGCCTGGCGCTGCTGCCGGGGGTGGAGGTGGTGCTGGAACCGTCCGACGATCAACCGCAACTGCCCTACGGCATCGATGGAGCCCCCCTGTGATCGGTGAACTGGATATCAGCGGGGTATTTCTGCCCACGCTGCTGGTGATGATGGTGTTCACCTATGTGCTGTTCCTGGGGGTGCACGCGGTACTCACGCGCCTGCACTTCTACCGCCTGGTCTGGCACCGGGCGCTGTTCAACGTTGCTCTCTACGCCGTGCTGCTGGGCACGGTCGACCACTTTTGCCGAAGCCTGATGCTGCCATGAAAAAACCCTTACTGACCCTGGGCCGCGTGGTCCTGACCCTGCTGGTGGTAACGCTGGCAACCGTGCTGGTGTGGCAGATGGTGCTGTACTACATGTTCGCCCCCTGGACCCGCGACGGCCACATCCGCGCCGACGTGATCCAGATCGCCCCCGATGTGTCCGGGCTGATCCAGCAGGTGTGGGTACGCGACAACCAGGTGGTCAAGCGCGGCGACGTGCTGTTCAGCATCGACCAGGACCGCTTCCACCTGGCCCTGCGCCAGGCCCAGGCGACCCTGGCCGAACGCCGTGAAACCCTGGCCCAGGCGCAGCGCGAGGCGCGCCGCAACCGTGGCCTGGGCAACCTGGTGGCGCAGGAGCAGCTCGAAGAAAGCCAGTCGCGCCAGGCCCGCGCGCAATCGGCCCTGGCCGAGGCGCAGGTGGCGGTGGACGCGGCGCAGCTGAACCTCGACCGTTCGGTGGTACGCAGCCCGGTCGACGGCTATCTCAACGACCGCGCCCCGCGCGCCCACGAGTTCGTCAGCGCCGGGCGCCCGGTGCTGTCGGTGGTCGACAGCAACTCCTACCACGTCGATGGCTATTTCGAAGAGACCAAGCTGGGCGGCATCCATATCGGCCAGGCCGTGGATATCCGCGTGATGGGCGACGACGCGCGCCTGCGCGGTCGCGTGCAGAGCATCGCCGCAGGCATCGAGGACCGTGACCGCAGCAGTGGCGCCAACCTGCTGCCCAACGTCAACCCGGCCTTCAGCTGGGTGCGCCTGGCGCAGCGCATACCGGTGCGCATCGCATTCGACGAGGTGCCGGAAAACTTTCGCATGATCGCCGGGCGTACTGCCACGGTGTCGATCATCGAGGATGCCGCCCGATGAAACGCTTTGCGCTGCTGGGCGCAGGGTTGCTGCTGTCGGCCTGCCAGATGGTCGGGCCCGACTACAGCGTGCCCAAGGAGGCGGCGGTCAATCGCGGCGACCTGCAGGGCGCGCTGCGCAGCGACGCCGACAGCGTGGTCTCGGCACCGGTGCCCGCCAACTGGTGGCACCTCTACCAGGACCCGCGTCTCGACGCGCTGGTCAACCAGGCGCTGGCCGCCAACACCGAACTGCGCGTGGCCGCGGCGAACATCGCGCGGGCGCGGGCACAGGTCGAGGAGGCCGAGGCCCAGGGCGGGTTCAATGGCGGGGTCAAGCTGGGTGCGCAGCGCCTGCAGGAGTCCGGCGAAGCCTTTCTGCAACCCGACAAGGTGCCGGTGGCCAACATCGGCGAGGCGATCCTCAGCGCCTCGTACCAGTTCGACCTGTGGGGCACGCTCAAGCGCGGCGTCGAGGCCGCCCAGGCCCACGCCGACGCCACCCAGGCTGCCGCCGACACCGCCCGCATCACCCTGGTGGCGGATGTGGTGCGGGCCTACACCCAGGTGTGCGCGGCCAACGAGGAATACCACATCGCACGGGCCTCGCTGGACCTGCAGGAGCAGAGCGTGACCCTCACCCAGCGCCTGCGCGATGCCGGGCGCGGTGACGAAACCCAGGTGACGCGCACCGAGACCCAGTTCAAGTCGCTGCGCGCCGAACTGCCGCGTTACCAGGCCATGCGCGAGGCGGGCCTGTACACCTTGTCGATGCTGCTGGCCAAGCCGGTCGAGCAACTGCCGGCGGGTACCGCGCACTGCGCCGAGCTGCCGCACATCGCGCAACGTGTGCCGGTGGGCGATGGCGCCGCGCTGCTCAAGCGCCGCCCCGACATCCGCCAGGCCGAACGCAGCCTGGCGGCGGCCACTGCCGGCATCGGCGTGGCCACCGGGCAACTGTACCCGGACATCAGCATCGGCGCGCAGGTGGGCACCATCGGCATCCTCGAGAACCTGGGCAAGCCGGCGACCAACCGCTGGGGCTTTGGTCCGCTGCTGACCTGGACCGTGCCCACCAATGGTTCGCGGGCACGCATTCGCCAGGCCGAGGCCTCGACCCAGGCGGCGCTGGCGCATTTCGACGGGGTGGTGCTCAACGCCATCCGCGAGACCCAGACCAGCCTGGCGCAGTACAGCGCGCTGCTTGACCGGCGCGACGCGCTGGCCGAGGCCGAGCGCTCGGCGCAACTGGCGGCCGACCAGACCCACCGGTTCTTCAAGGCCGGGCGTGAATCGTTCCTGGCCGACCTGCAGGCCACGCGCACCTACACCGACATGCGTGCGCAGCTGGCGGCGGCCAATACCCAGGTCGCGATGGGGCAGATCGGCTTGTTCCTGGCGCTGGGCGGCGGCTGGTAGCAACCGCTATCTTGCAGGGCCATTCTGGCCCGCTCCCACATGGGCAGCGGTGATCCTTGTGGGAGCGGGCTTGACCCGCGATTGGGCCGCAAAGCGGCCCCCACCCACCCTCGAGCGACGCCATCGGCATCGGAACGTCTGCATGTACCGCAACTGCAGCGACTAAACTCCAGCGGTCGGGACCGGCGGTGAAATTAAACGCCAACCCGACTGACCTCGAACGACCTGTGCGCTGTCTACCCCATTCAACCCGGCCTGACGCCCAGAAGGAGTGACCCATGGAAGCACCTACCCACAGCTTTAGCGCCCTGTTCAAGCAGCTTGGCCTGCCCGATGATCCCAAGGGCATCGACCAGTTCATCACCAGCCACTCGCCGCTCAAGGGCGACATCAAGCTGGTGGATGCGCCGTTCTGGACGCCGGCACAGCGCGAATTCCTCAAGGAGGCGATTCTGGAGGATGCCGACTGGGCCGTTCAGTTCGACCAGCTCAACGAGGCGCTGCGCAATCCCCGCAAATAAGCGCTGAGCGGCACCTGTACCTGCAGTTGGCGTTGCTATGCTCAGAAAAACAATAAGGGGATGGCGCCAATGAAAGATCCCTACGCACCCGGCTTCTGGGCGGCCGTGACCGCCCTGGGCCTGCTGAGCACCGGCTACTTCTACGGCGTTCGCCAGCTCTACCAGCTGGTGGAGGCCATGCACTTCATGTACGCGGCCGCCGCCGTGATTGCGGCGCTGGCCCTCACGGCCCTGGCCTGGAGCAGCTGGCAGCAGCTCAAGGTGCGCAAGCGCCAGCTAGAGCAGGGCCGCACCCTGGTGGCCATCTGGAACACCAAGGTTGCCCTGCGCCGGGTCGAAACCGTATTCGACCGCTACTTCTGGGGCAGCTACTGGCAGCCGGGGCGCACTTTTCAGGAAGTGATGGGCGAGCTTGAAGGCACCCCTCTCGAACAGAGCCTCGAAGCCCTCAAGCGCCAGTGCCAGCAGCTCGACCAGCAGACCCGCGGGCGCCACCGCTACTGGCTGAACAACGCCCGCGAACTTTCCAGCGTGGCCACGGCCATGGCCCGCGAACGCTACCAGCTCGACCTGTGCGACTCGCAGCAGAGTGCCGGGCGCGGCAGCGCCGTGCTCAACCGCGATCTCGAAGTGCTGGTGTACACCTGGTCGGCGCGCCTGCGCAGCTTCGACCACCAGCTCGACGAGCTGGAGGGCGAATACCGCTGAGGTTCATTCGCCGCGGATGTACTGCTCCAGTTGCAGGATCAGGTTGGCCTGTTCGGCAATCGCCGCCTTGACCAGGTCGCCAATCGACAGCAGACCGATCAGCTGGCCGTTCTCCACCACCGGCAGATGGCGCAGATGGCTGTTGGTCATCAGGTTCATGCACACCTCCACGCTCTGGTGCGGGTCTACCGTGACCACCGGTGCGCTCATGATGTCGCGTACCGGCGTGCCCACCGACGAACGTCCCTTGAGCACCATCTTGCGGGCGTAGTCACGCTCGCTGATGATCCCGACCACCTGGCCGTCATCGACCACCGGCAAGGCGCCGACGTTCTTCTCGCCCATCACCATCAGTGCCTCGAGCACCGTCTGGTGCGACCTGATGGTGTGTACCGCATGGTGTTTTTCTTCTTTGGTATTGAGCAGCTCTTTCACGGTTTTCATGTGCAGCCTCGGCGGTGGATAAGCGGCGATGCCTATCCCCTAAGAATCGTGCACGGATGCCCACTCGGCAAGGTTGAAAACGCCATGGGGCCGATTGAAAAACGTCATGCTCCGTCGAAACCGCGCATCAGCATCAACGCCACGCCTGTCAGCAGCACCGCCGTGGCCCGTTGCAGCAGGCGCCGACGCGCCGGTTGCTGCAGCACATGACGGATGCGCTGGCCGAAATAGCAGTACAGGCAGCCGCTGGCAAACTGCAGCAGCAGGAAGGTCAGGCCGAGTACGGCGATGTCGCGGGTGTGGCTGGCAAACTGCGGGAACACCGCGCTGAACATCAGGATGCTCTTGGGATTCGACAGCCCGGTCAGCAGGCCCCTGGCGAACAGCGCCCGGAAACCCTCCAGCGCCGGCCCGCCGCTATCGCCCAGCGCCAGCCCGGTACTGGTCCACTGCCGCCAGGCCAGGTACAGCACATACGCGACCCCCAGGGCCTGGATCAGCTGGCGCACCAGCGGGTAGCCCTGGATCAGCGCCGAAAAGCCCAGTGCAAACACCAGAATCGACAGCAGGTAGGCCACGCTGGCGCCCAGTTGTGCCGGCAGCGACTGGCGCAGGCCGGCCTTGAGGCCCAGGCTCAGCAACAGCAGGGTCATCGGCCCTGGGCTGAAGGTCATGCTGGCGCAGAACACCACGAAGTAACCGAAAGAGGAGGGCGTCAGGCCGAGGCTCATGGGGCAGTGCTCACAGTGCAAAGGCCGCAGTCTAGAGCGCGGGCCACGCTGCGGGCAGGCCAAGCAGCGGGCAATCGCACCCGACTTTACTGGTAGGATTACCGGTAAACCTGTGGAGACCTGCATGCTGCCCGTCATCGAGTTCTGCCCCGGAACACCCAAGGTCCAGCAGATCGCCGAAGCCTGGGCGCGTGCCATCGAGGCCGGCGAGCTGCCGGCGGGCAGTCGCCTGCCGCCGGTGCGCGAACTGACCGCGCAACTGGGCGTGAGCAAGTTCACCGTGATCGAAGCGCTGGACCGCCTGCGTGCCCGCAACCTGATCACCTCCAGCCAGGGCCGCGGGCACTTTGTCGCCAGCCGTCACGCGCCGAGGGTGCCGGGGGGCGACACCGACTGGCTGCCGCAGGACCTGGCCAGCGTGCTGCGCCGCTCGCTGCTGGCCGATGACAACACCCTGCGCCCCGGCAGCGGGCACCTGCCGCCCGACTGGCTGGAGCCCGGCAACCTGCGTCAGGCATTGCGCGCCGTGGCCCGCTCCACGCGCCTGCGCATTGGCGGCTACGGCACGCCGGCCGGTTACCTGGCGCTGCGCCAGACCCTGCAGACGCGCCTGCTCAGCCAGGGCATCGCCGCGCCGCTGGAGCAGATCGTCACCACCAGCAACACCGTGCAGGCGCTGGACATGCTGCTGCGGGTGATGCTGCGCCCGGGCGATTGCGTGGTGCTCGACAGCCCGTGCTATTTCAACTTCCACGCCAACCTGGCCCTGCACGGCGCGCGCATCGTCACCGTGCAGCGCACCGCCGAGGGCCTCGACCTGGCGCGTTTCGAACAGTTGCTGGCGCAGCACCGGCCCAGGCTGTACCTGACCACCAGCGTGCTGCACAACCCCACCGGGCACTCGTTCACTGCGGGCCAGGCGTTCGCGCTGTTGCAGCTGGCGCGCCAGTACGACTGCCATGTCATCGAGGATGACCTCTACGCCGACCTGCACCCGCAGGCGCCGGCCCGCCTGGCGGCGCTGGCGGGCCTGGAGCAGGTGACGTACCTGTCCGGGTTCTCCAAGACCCTCAGCGCCAACGCCCGGGTCAGCTATGTGGTGGCCGCGCCGCAACTGGCCGCCAGCCTCACCCACATGAAGCTGATGAGCGGCGGCATTACCTCCGAACTGCTGGAGCAGGTGGTCGAACAGTTGCTTACCGATGGCAGCTACGACAAGCACCGCAAGCGCCTGCAACTGCGCCTGCAGGAAGCGGCCGGGCGCGTCGAGCAGCGCCTGCGGGCGCTGGGCTGCGAGCCGCTGCAGGGGTATGCCGGCGGCCTGTTCATCTGGGTGCGGCTGCCCCCCGGTTGCGACGCCCAGGCCCTGGCCCGTGCAGGCCTGGCGCGGGATGTGCTGCTGGGGCCGGGCAGCCTGTTCGGCCCCGAGCCCGGCCTGTTGCAGTGCATGCGCTTCAACGTCGCCTGCAGCGACGACCCGCAGCTATGGTCGGAGCTGGCGGTACTATTGGACAGTTTTGCCGACCCGGCATCTGCGTTATAACGAACCCCCAAAAACGTCGGCACAGTGTGTAGCCGGCGGCCACCTTCAAGGAGTCACCATGTTGCCAAGGCGGCCCACCGTCCTCACCTTCCTGTTGCTTGGCGCGGGCTCCGCGAGCGCCGACAGTGTCGACCTGGCGCCGCTGGAAGTCACCTCCACCCGCGTGACCTCCGAATGGTTGCAGACCCCGGCCGCCGTCAGCTCGGTGAGCGTCGCCGACAAGCCCGGCGAACAGATGCTAACCCTCGACAGCCTGCTGATGGCGGTGCCCGGTGCGGTGCCGCAAAGCCGCTACAACATGGCCCAGGGCATGCGCCTGTCGATTCGCGGCTTTGGTGCCCGCTCCAGCTTCGGCATGCGCGGCATCCGCGTACTGGTCGACGGCGTGCCGCTGACCATGCCCGATGGCCAGACCGAGATGGACGGTGTCGACCTGAGCCTGGTGGAAAACATCGAAGTGATCCGCGGCTCGGCTTCCACCCTGTACGGCAACGGTGCCGGCGGCGTACTGGCGATCACCACCCGCGAGCCCTCGCTGGAGCCGCGCACCCTCGTGGACGTGGGTGGTGGTGCCGACGGCTATCGCCGCGTGCGTGCCGAAACCAGTGGCACCTCCGGCAACCTTGGCGGGTTGCTGGCGCTCAACGTCACCAACATGGACGGCTACCGCGATCACGCCGCCTCCGAAGCGCGCAACCTCACCGGCAAGCTGCGCTGGCAGGCCGATGCCGGCGTGCTGGGGGTAACCTTCCAGGCCCTCGACAACCGCTCCGAAGACCCTGGCGCCCTGACCCTCGCGCAGGTGCGGGACAAGCGCAGCCAGGCGCGCCCGCAGAGCCTGCTGTTCGACTCCGACGAACAGATGAACCAGCAACGCCTGGCGGTCAACTGGACCAGCCAGCTGAGCGACACCGACAGCTACCAGCTGCGTACCTGGCTGGGCCGGCGTGACTTCGGCAACCGCCTGCCGCTGCGCGCGGGCGGGCAGACCACCTACGAACGCCTGTTTGCCGGTGTCGGCGGGCAGTACACGCACCTGGCCAACTGGTTCGGCCTGGGTCATCAGCTCACCACCGGCATCGACATCGAGCAGCAGCGCGACGACCGCGAGCGGCACAACAACGAAGTCGGTGGTCACACCGGCAACCTCACCCTGCGCCAACGCGAAAAGGCCGGTGGCTATGGGCTGTACGTGCAGGACAGCATCGACCTCACCGAGCGTCTGCAACTGACCCTGGGCGGACGCTATGACGCCACGCGCCAGTCGGTCGACGACCGCTTCCCGAGCGACGGCGACGCCTCCGATGCGCAGCGTTTCGAAGACTTCAACTACAGTGCCGGCCTGAGCTACCGCCTTACCGAGCACACCATGGCGTATGCACGGGTGGCCACCTCGTTCGAGACCCCCACCCTCAACGAACTGAGCAACCCGACCGCAGGCGGCTTCAACACCGGGCTGCAACCGGCGCGGGCGCTGACCCGCGAGCTGGGTGTGAAGGGCGAGTGGGACGACCTGCGCCTGGAGGCGGTGGTGTACAGCATCCTGCTCAAGGACGAACTGGTGGCGCAGAGCACCGACCGCGGCAACACCTACAGCAACGCCGGCAAATCGCGGCGTGACGGCTTCGAGTTGAGTGGCGAATACCGCCCTGTGGATAACTGGCGCCTGTCGATGGCCTACAGCTACAACGACTACCACTACACCCGTTTCGAGGGCTATGACGACAACCGTCTGCCGGGCATTCCCCGGCAGATCTTGTTCACCGAGGTGGGCTACGAGTCGGATGCGTTCTATGCACGGGTCAACATGAACGCCTATGGCCCGCAGTATGCGGACAACGCCAATGAGGCGCGGGTGGCGGGCAATGCCTTGTTCAACCTGCGCGTGGGCACGGTACTCAAGCTTCAGGGCCAGGAGCTGGAGCCGTACGTGGGTGTGGATAACCTGACTGACCGGCGTTACTACGACAACCTGCGCATCAACGACACAGGCGCCCGTTACTACGAGCCGGGCCCAGGTCGGACCTTGTACGCGGGCATCCGCGCGAGCTTCTGAAGACCTGACGCCGAGCGAACAAGGCTGGCAACGCCGATCCTGCAGGCCATGGCGCGTTGCAATCGATGCAGGAGCCGGCCTTGCCGGCGAAGCGCCGCGCGGGCGGCGCTCGATCTGATGATCGCCGCAGAAGCAGCGGCTGGCACCTTGTGAGGGCACATCTGGTGCCATCCCCTGCAAAACCTTGAACCCCATCACGTTTCCCGCACCCCGTTGCAACTTTCTCGCGATATCCCCGTCAGAGCGGTGCGGAAGAGGTTGTAGGACAAATCACCGTCCCTCCCAGCAGGCTTGAACATTCAGCCGCGCACAACGCTCCGCCCCCCGATAACACTCCCCCAAGAATTCCGGCCCACAAGGATGTGCCATGCTGCCGATCGCCCATTGCCGGGCGTTGACGACACGTGTTGCCCACTGCTTCGTCAGCACCTCGCGCCCCACTCCCGCTGCCGCACTGCTGCTGGCCCTCGCTGCCTGGGCCGCCGGTGCCGGCACCGCCGCACACGCCGCCGACCCGAATGCCGAGCTGCTGCGCCAGCGCGACCGCGAGCGGGTGCAGCGCGAGCAGCTCGAAGCACGCCCCGACGTGCGCCTCGAAGCACCGCTGGCCGATGAAGGCGACGGCCGCCTGCCCGCCAACGAAACCCCGTGCTTCCCTATCCGCCAACTGCGCCTGGTGGGCGATTCGGCCGAGCGCTTCCAGTGGGCGCTGCGCGCCGCCAACCCCAAGGATGACCCGGCCACCGGGCGCTGCCTGGGCAGCGCCGGCATCAACCTGACCATGAAGCGCATCCAGAACGCGATCATCGAAAAAGGCTACGTCACCACCCGCGTGCTGGCCCAGGCCCAGGACCTCAACAGCGGCGAACTGACCCTGACCCTGATTCCGGGGCGTATCCGCGACATCCGCTTCGCCGAAGGCACCAGCTCGCGCGCCAATGCCTGGAACGCGCTGCCGGCGCACTCGGGCGACCTGCTCAACCTGCGCGACATCGAACAGGCCCTGGAGAATTTCAAGCGCGTACCCACCGCCGAAGCCGACATCCAGATCGCCCCGGCCCAGGCCCGCGACGCCGGCCCCGGCGAGAGCGACATCGTGATCGCCTGGCGCCAGGCCTTCCCGGCGCGGCTCAGCCTGTCTGTGGATAACTCCGGCAGCAAGACCACCGGCAAGTACCAGGGCAACCTGGCGTTGTCGCTGGACAACATCCTCTCGCTCAACGACCTGTTCTACGCCAGCGCCACCCACGACCTGGGCGGCGGCGAGTCGGGCAATCGCGGCTCCAAGGGCAACACGCTGCACTACTCGCTGCCGTTCGGCTACTGGCTGCTGGGCTTCACCACCAGCGAGTACGACTACCACCAGCAGGTGGCCGGCGAGAACGAGACCTACCAGTACCGCGGCGAAACCCGCAACAACGAGCTGCGCCTGTCGCGCCTGCTGTACCGCGATGCGGTGCGCAAGACCACGGCCTGGGGCAGCCTGTGGACGCGTACCTCGGAAAACTTCATCGACGACACTGAAATCCAGCTGCAGCGCCGGCGCATGGCCGGCTGGGAAGCGGGCCTGAGCCACCGCGAATTCATCGGCGCCTCCACCCTCGACCTGAGCGCGGGCTACCGTCGCGGCACCGGTGCCCACGGCGCATTGCAGGCGCCAGAAGAACTCACCGGCGAAGGCACCTCGCGCTCCAAGATCATCAGTGCCGATGCCCAGCTGCAGGTGCCCTTCATCGCCTACAACCAGCGTATGCGCTACATCGGTGGCTGGCGCGCGCAGTGGAACCGCTCGGCGCTGGTGCCGCAGGACCGCTTCTCCATCGGCGGGCGCTACACCGTGCGCGGCTTCGACGGCGAGAACATCCTCTCGGCCGAACGCGGCTGGACCCTGCGCAACGAGATCGGCCTGGCCCTGGGCGATACCGGCCAGGAGCTGTACACCGGCGTCGACTACGGCGAAGTCAGCGGCCACTCCAGCGAGTACCTGGTGGGCAAGCGCCTGGCCGGTGCCGTGGTGGGGGTGCGCGGCGGCTACAAGGCGCTGTCGTATGACTGGTCCTGGGGTACGCCGCTGAAGAAGCCCGACGGTTTCGAAACGGCCAACATCACCAGTGCCTTCACTGTCTCTTTGTCGTTCTGAGGCCCGCCATGCGTATCGATCGCTTCGACATCATCGCCCCCGGGCTCTTCGACGAGCCCTGGAACGAGGCCACCGTGCTGGGCTCGGCCACCTGGCTGTGGATGCACTCCACAGCTCACCGCGACGCACCGCTGCACAGCCTGGCCACCCTGTTGCTGCCGGCGCTCAAGCACCGCCAGTTCGTGCTCGGCAGCGAGGCCGGCAAGCCGGTGTTCTACCTGTCCTGGCTCAACCTCGACGGCGCCGCCGAGCAGCGCTACATCCAGCGCTCGCCTGTCGAGATGGCCGATGCCGACTGGAACAGCGGCGAACGCCTGTGGATAAACGACTTCGTCGCCCCGTTCGGGCATGCGGCAACGCTGGCGCGCCTGGTGCAGCGCCAGCTGTTCCCCAACCGCTGCATGCGCGCCCTCGACCACCAGGGCGAAGTGCGCGGCCTGCGGGTCAAGACGTACCTGGGGATCGGCGTGATTCCCGAACAGGCCAAGGCCTGGTTTGCCGCTCACCCGCTGGAACTCACAGCGTAACCCTGACTTCTGGCGGTCTGGCACCGCAAATGGAATTGCAATGAACAAGCATCTCTACCGTATCGTTTTCAACAAGGCTCGCGGGCTGCTGATGGTGGTTGCCGAGAACGTCGCCAGCCAGGGCAAGGCGCCGGGCACCACCACCGGGCCCGTGGCCGGCTCGGCCGGCACACTGGCCGAACTGGGCCGCCTGCGTTTCGCAATGATGCTCGCCCTCGGCCTGGTGGCGCTGGATGCTGCACCTTCCTGGGCCGCCGGGGTGGTTGCCGATGGGCGTGCGCCAGCAGCCCAGCGCCCGAACGTGGGCCAGAGTGCCAACGGCACGCCGCAGGTGAACATCACCGCCCCCAGCGCCGCTGGCGTGTCGCGCAATACCTACAGCCAGTTCGACGTGGACAAGCGCGGGGTCATCCTCAACAACGGCGTCAAGGCCAGCCAGACCCAGCTGGGTGGCTGGATCCAGGGCAACGGCAACCTGAGCAAGGGCAGTGCGCGGGTGATCCTCAACGAGGTCAACGCCAGCAACCCCAGCCAGTTGCGCGGCTATGTGGAAGTGGCCGGGCAACGCGCCCAGGTGGTGATCGCCAACCCGGCCGGCGTCACTTGCGACGGCTGCGGCTTCATCAACGCCAACCGCGCCACCCTGACCACCGGCCAGGCGCAGCTTGAGAACGGCCGCATCACCGGCTACCAGGTCAAGGGCGGTACCCTCAGCATCCAGGGCAAGGGCCTGGACAGCGCCGACGCCGACTACACCGACCTGATCGCGCAGAGCGTGCAGGTCAACGCCGGCATCTGGGCCAAGGACCTGAAAGTCACCGCCGGGCGCAACCAGGTCAACGCCGACAACACCCGCGCAACCCGGCTGGCAGGCAGCGACGAGGAGGCCCCCGCAGTCGCCATCGACGTGGCCAAGCTCGGCGGCATGTACGCCGGTAAGATCATGCTGGTGGGCACCGAGGGCGGTGTGGGCGTGCGCAACGCCGGCACGATCGGTGCCGGCGCCGGCGAAGTGGTGATCAGCGCCGACGGCAAGCTGCTCAACAGCGGTACCCTCAGCAGTGCCGGCGCCACCCGCGTCGCCGCCAAGGGCGGGGTCGACAACAGCGGCACGGTCTATGCCAAGGGCGACCTGCAGCTGAGCAGCGCCGGCGACCTGAACAACAGCGGCACCCTGGCCAGCCAGGCCAATGTCGAACTCAAGGCGACCGGCGCGCAGTCGACCATCACCAGCAGCAAGGGCTCGGCACTGGCTGCCGGGCTGGACGAGAGCGGCAAGCTGGGCAAGGCCGGCAACCTGACCCTCACCGCGCAGCGCGTGCAGGCCCACGGCGAACACCTGGCCGGCGGCGACCTGCAGGTCAGTGCAGGCGACGTCGACCTGAGCGCCAGCCGTAACGTGGCCGGCAACATCACCCTCACCGGCGGCGACATCAACCTCGCCAACGCCAGCGTCGATGCCAGCAAGACCCTCAGTGCCACCGCGCGCCAGACCCTGCGCAGCGACGCCGCCAAGGTGGTGGCGGGCAACCTGCAAGTACGCGCCGGCGAGCTGTCGAACGTGGGCGGCGAGCTGACCCAGAGCGGCAAGGGCAGCACCTCGATCAAGGTCGACGGCACCCTCGACAACCGCAGTGGCCGCATCGCCAGCAACGCGACCCATGCCACGCTCAGCGCCGCCACCGTGGTCAACACCCAGGGCCGCGTCGAGCATGCCGGCGCCGGCACCCTGCAGTTGACTGCCACGACGCTCGACAGCGCGCAGGGCACGCTGGTCAGCACCGGCACCCTGCAGGTCAACGCCGGCCAGGTTCAGCTCGACGCCGGCGTGGCTCAGGGCAAGGACGTATCGATCGAGGCCGACACCCTGTCCAACCGCGGCGGCAAGGTCCTGGCCACCCAGGGCGGCAGCCTTGCGGTCACCACCCAGGGCCTGCTCGATAACACCGGCGGCACCCTTGCGGCCAGCGGCAACGGCGTGTTCAACGCCGGCACGCTGGACAACCGCAGCGGCACCGTGAGCGCCGGCGGCACACTGTTTGCGGGCGCTGGCGAGCTGTTCAACACCGCCGGCACCTTCGCCGCGATCCGCCAGATGACGCTGACTGCGGCGCACCTGAACAACAGCGGCGGTACGGTCGGCTCGGTACAGGGCGCCCTGCTGCTGACTGCACGCGACAGCCAGCTGGGCAACGTGGGCGGGCGCCTGGAAGCGGCGGGCGACATCGTGGTGAACGCTCAGGGTATCGACAACAGTGGCGGCGTGATCAGCGGCCTGGCACTCAACCTGAACAGCAATGGCCAACTGCTGCAGAACGCCCAGGGCACCCTGGATGCGCGCAGCACCCTGGACCTGCGCAGCGGGCGCCTGGAAAACGCCGGCGGGCTGATCCAGTCCCAGGGCAGGCTGTACATCGATACCGGCGAACAGGCACTGGTCAACCTCGACGATGGCAGCGGCAAGGGCATCATCAGCCAGGGTGCGCTGGAGATTCACAGCGCGCATCTGAGCAACGCCGGCGGTTACATTTCGGCCAAGGGCGCGATGCAACTGCTGGCCACCGACGTGACCAACGCCGGCGGGCGCATCGTCGGCGCCGACAGTGTGCAGGTGCAGGGCCTGCGGCTGAACAACCAGGCCGGGCAGATCCAGGCGCTGGGCGCCATCGACGTGGCCTCGGCCGAACGTGTGGACAACCAGGGCGGCCTGATCCGCTCCGCAGGTTTGCTGCATGTGTCGACCGGCACCCTCGCCAACAACGCCACCCAGGCCGACAACCAGGGCCTGCAAGGGCACGCCCTGCGCCTTGAGTCCGACGTGCTGGGCAACCAGGCCGGTGTGATTCGCGCCGACACCACGCTGGACATCGGCGTCAGCCAACTGCTGGACAACGCGGGCGGGCTGATCAGCTCCAGCCAGCACCTGAACATTACCGACCGTGACCCCGCTGCGCGCCGCCAGAGCATCAGCAACCTCGACGGGCGCCTGCTGGCCGGCCAGTCGCTGAGCCTGAACGCCGCCTACTACAGTGGCAACGGTCAGGCCGTGAGCCTGGGCGACCTGACCCTGCGCCTGCTCGCAGGCCTTGAACTCAGTGGCCTGCTGCAGGCCAACGGCACCCTCGACGTGCAGACCGGCGGTGCGCTGAACAACAGCGGCAAGCTGCTGGCCGGCCGCTCCATGCTGCTCGACGCCAGTACCCTGGACAACCGCGCCGAGGGTGAAATCAGTGCCGACCAGGTGCGCATCACTGCCCACCAGAGCCTGACCAACCGTGGCCTGATCGACGGCCAGAAGGTACGCCTGCAAACCGGCGTGCTGTACAACCTGGGCACCGGTCGCATCTACGGCGACCAGATGGGCATCGCTGCCGGCACCCTGGTCAACGCCAACGAGGGCGACCGCTCCGGTGCCATCGCCGCCCGTGCGCGCCTGGACATCGGCGCCACGCAGATCGACAACAGCGAAGCGGCGCTGATCTTCAGTGCCGGCGACATGGCCATCGGCGCCACGCTGGATGACGCCGACCACGCCAGCGGCCGCGCCGCGCTGCTGACCAACGCCAGTGCCACCATCGAGTCGCTGGGGCACATGGCGCTGGAAGTGCAGACCCTGCGCAACCTCAACAACCACTTCAGCACCCGCGACGTGGAAATCAGCCGCCAGAGCTTCCAGGAATTCCAGCTGGCCGGCTCGCCCAACCGCTACCAGGCCGACCAGGTCACGTTCCGCCACAACGAAGTGCAGTACCTGATCACCCCCGAGGGCCAGAAGGACAACTGGAACCGCTACGACGTGACCCGCGTGGTGCGCGAAACCCAGATCGCCACCTCGGCGCCGGGGCAGATCCTGGCCGGCGGCAACCTGGTCATCAACGCCGGCGAAGTGCTCAACGACAAGAGCCGGATCATCGCCGGCGGCCTGCTGCAGGGCGCCATCGGCAGCCTGGTGAACACCGAGTTCAAGGGCCAGCAGGTCACCACCGACAGCGGCACGGTGACCAACTTCTACCGTATCCAGCGCAAGGGCCGCGACCGCCAGGGCGCCCGCGTGGCCGGTTATGTGCCCGCGCCGCTGATCCAGGAAATATCGCTGCAGCCCACCGTATGGCAGGAGCTGGCCGCCGTCACCGGCAGCGGCACCCAGCTCGGCGGCCATGCCAGCCAGCTGAGCGACCAGCAGGCCGCCGGCGCCGGCGCGGTGGACAGCGCCGCCGCCAATGCCTACCAGGTGGCGCCGATCATCGAGGTGGCGGCGCAGGCCGGGCTCGATGCCGAAGGCGTCGGCGAGCAGATCCGCACCGGCGGCCCGGTGCTGACCCTGCCGAGCAACAGCCTGTTCGACAGCAACCCGCAGGCGGTGCGCAATTATCTGGTGGAAACCGACCCGCGCTTTGCCGGCTACCGCAACTGGCTGTCGTCCGACTACATGCTGCAACAGTTGCACCTGGACCCGGGGCAGACCCTGCAACGCCTGGGCGACGGCTTCTACGAACAGAAGCTGATTCGCGAACAGGTCGCCCAGCTCACTGGCCGGCGCTTCATCGACGGCTATGCCAACGACGAGGAACAGTACCGCGCGCTGCTCGACAACGCGGTCACCGTGGCCAACACCTGGCAACTGGTGCCGGGTGTGGCGCTGAGCGCCGAGCAGATGGCCCAGCTGACCAGCGACATCGTGTGGCTGGTGGAAAAACAGGTGACCGTGGCCGGCGGCGAAACCCGCAGGGTGCTGGTGCCGCAGGTGTACGTGCGGGTGCAGCAGGGCGACCTCAACGGCGCGGGTGCGTTGATGGCCGGCCAGCAGCTCAAGCTCGACGTGAACGACACCCTGAGCAACAGCGGCAGGCTCGGCGGGCGCAGCATCCTGGCGCTCACCGCGCAGAACGTGGAGAACCTCGGCGGGCGCATCCAGGCCGACAAGGTGTCGGTGCAGGCACGCGAGAACCTCGACAACCTCGGCGGCCTGATCGGCGCCGTGGACAGCCTGGCGATCAGCGCCGGCAACGACCTCAACGTCATCTCCAGCACCCATGACAGCAGCAGCGAGCAGGGCACGCGCAGCAACCTGTCGCGGGTGGCCGGGCTGTTCGTCAGCGGCGCCGGCGGCACGCTCACGGCCTCGGCCGGCAACGACATCAACCTGGCCGGCGCCCAGGTGGTCAACGCCGGTGCCAACGGCAGCACGCAACTGGTGGCCGGCAACAACCTGAACCTGACCACCGTCACCGAGTCGCACCAGCAGTCGATCACCTGGAACAGCAGCAACTGGCGCAAGGACGCCAGCCGCACCGAGGTGGGCAGCAATGTGCAGGGCACCGGCGACGTCAGCCTCAAGGCCGGTCAGGACATCAACCTGCGCGCCAGCCAGGCCAGCAGCGAGCAGAGCATGGTGATGGCCGACGCCGGCCGCGACGTGAACCTGATGGCCGGGCAGAACTACCAGTTCGCCGACGAGGCGCACAAGGTCACCGGTGGCAACGGCATGTTCTCCAAGACCACCAGAACCACCCGTGACACGCTCAGCGAAACCACCGCCCAGGGCTCGACCCTCAGCGGCGAGCACACCTACGTGCAGGGCGGGCGCGACATCAACCTGCAGGGCGCCAACGTGGTGTCCAGCCAGCAGACCATCCTGGTGGCGGGCAACGACGTCAACATCGCGGCGGCCAGCGACAGCCGCAGCGAGCGCCACGACAAGACCGAGAAGACCAGCGGCCTGTTCAGCGGTGGTGGCATCGCCGTGACCGTCGGCACCCAGGAGCAGCGGGTCAAGGACATGACCACCAGCACCACCGCGGTGGCCAGCACCGTCGGCTCCACCGAAGGCGACGTGCTGATCGAGGCCGGCAAAAGCTATCGCCAGGTCGGCAGCCAGGTCATGGCGCCCAAGGGCGACGTGGATATCCGTGCCGAGAAGATCGCCATCGTCGAGGCGCGCAACACCAGCGAGCGTGAGCGTCAGACCCTGTTCAAGCAGACCGGCGTGTCGCTGACCCTGACCAACCCGGTGATCAGCGCCATCCAGACCACCCAGCAGATGAAGCAGGCCTCGGACAAGACCGAAGACGGGCGCATGAAGGCGCTGGCCGCGGCCACTGCGGCACTGGCGGCCAACAACGCGGCCACCGCGGTGGCCACCGATCCGGGTTCGGCGGGCGGGATCAACCTGAGCCTGTCGCTGGGCACCAAGAAGAACCAGAGCACCACCGAGCAGCACAGCGATACCGCTGCCGGCTCGACCATCGTCGCCGGCAACGACGTGCGCCTGATCGCCACCGGCGCCGACGAGGACAGCACCCTCACCGTGCGCGGCAGCCAGATCAAGGCCGGCAACAATGCCAGCCTGCTGGCCGACGGCGACATCAACCTGCTGGCCGCCACCAACACCAGCACCCAGCAGACCGACAGCACCGGCAGCAGTGCCAGCGTCGGTATCGGCCTGTCGCTGGGTGGCACACGCAACGGCTTCACCCTCGACCTAGGGGTGTCGGGCAATCGCGGCGAAGCCGATGGCGAGGACCTCACCCACACCAACACCCATATCGATGCCGGCAACCAGCTGGTCATGGTTTCGGGCGGCGACACCAACCTCAAGGGCGCGGTGGTCAGCGGCAAGCAGGTGGTGATGGACGTGGGCGGCAACCTCAACATCGAGAGCCTGCAGGACACCAGCACCTACACCGTGGACGAGAAGAGCCTGGGCGTGGGTATCAGCCTGTGCATTCCGCCGTTCTGCTATGGCATGAGCTCGGTCAGTGGTGCCAGCGGCAGCTTCGGCGCCACCGACATCGACTCCAGGTACGCCAGCGTCACCGAGCAGTCGGGGATCAAGGCCGGCGACGGCGGCTTCGATATCTACGTGGCCGGCAACACCGACCTGGTGGGCGCAGTGATCGCCAGCAGCGACAAGGCCGTGCAGGACGGCAGCAACCGCCTGGTCACCGCCAGCCTGACCAGCCGCGACATCAGGAACGAGGCCGAGTACAAGGGCAGCAGCCTGAGCCTTGGCGGCGGTTACCGCGAGGTCGGCAAGGACCAGCAGGGCAACGCCACCAGCGGCGCCACGCAAACCCCTGGCACCGACCTTGCGAAAAACGAGAACGACATCGGTGTGAGCATGCCGATCGCCATCAGTGCCAGCGATAGCGCCAGCAGCGTGACCCGCAGCGGTATCAGTGGTGGCAGTATCGTCATCACCGATGCGGCCGAGCAGCACAAACGCACCGGCAAGAGCGTGGACGAGGCCATAGCCAGCCTCAACCGCGACGTGTCCAGCGACCGCGATGGCAGCAATGCGCTGAAGCCGATCTTCAACGAGGAGCAGATTCGCGCCGGGTTCGAGATCGTCGGCGCGTTCGCCAACGAGGCGGGCACCCTGCTCAACAACAAGGCCAAGGAAGTCGACGCCAAGCGTAACCAGGCCAAGGAGGCCGAAGCCAAGGCCGCCAACCCGGAACTGGGCGACGGCGAGCGTACTGCCTTGCTGCTGGCGGCCAGCGACCTGCGCCATCAGGCCGACGGCATTGCCGAAAACTGGGGCGCCGGCGGCACCTACCGGCAGATCACCACCGCGCTGGTGGGCGCGGCCAGCGGCAACATCAGCGCCGGCAACACGGCGTTCATGCAGGGCCTGGTGGTCAACTACGTGCAGCAGCAGGGCGCGGGCTATATCGGCGAGCTGGTGGCCAACGGCAGCCTTATCGAAGGCTCGCCGGTACACGCGGCGCTGCACGGCATCCTCGCCTGCGCGGGCGCGGCGGCCAGCAGCCAGAGTTGTGGCAGCGGTGCGGCCGGGGCGGCGGCATCGAGCGTGCTCACCGGGTTGTTCTCCGAAGCCAGCCCCAACGAGTCCGAGGCGCAACGTGAAGCCAAGCGCAACCTGATCACCAGCCTGGTCACCGGGCTGGCCGCCAGCACCGGCCTGGATGCCGCCACCGCCAACACCGCCGCTGGCGCCGCCACCGACAACAACTGGCTGGCCACCCAGCAACTGGTGCAGGCCAAGAAGGAGCTCAAGGAAGCCGAGGGCCTGGCGGACGAGCTCAAGGTCATTGCCAAGTGGGGCTTCATCAGCAAGAAGCAGGACCTGCTGACCCAGGTTGGCGTGGGGCGTGGCCTGGTCGAGGCCGGCATCAACGATATCGAGGGGCTGGCGCAGTTCATCGCGCACCCTATCGATGGCCTCAAGGGCATCAAGGAACTGATTTCCAACCAGGAGGCGCGCGACAAGCTGGGCGCCGATGTGGTGGATGAACTCAACGCCAAGATCGACCGCGTGACCCTGGCGCTGGAGGTGGGCGGTGACGAGCACGCCATGCAACTGGGGCGTGACCTGGGCGAGATCGTGTGGCAGGCCGGCAGCATTGCCACCGGCGTGGGCGGCGCGGCCAAGGCCGGCGTGACGCTGGCCAAGACCGGCATCAAGATGGGCCGGGCGGGTCTGGAAAAAATGGCCGCCAAGGCCGAAGTGCTGGTCAAGGAAGCGCCGGTGGCCAAGGTCGAGCTGCCCCCTGCCGGCAAGCCGGCGGCGGGTGCGGGCACCGTGGCCACCGTCGAGCGCCTGGACGAACTGCCCGTGAAGCAGTTCAACCCCTATGACAACCCGCGCTACAAGGAGATGACGCCCACCGAGCAGCAGGCGTACCTCAAGGAATACAACAAGCAGTTGCAGGCCCAGCAGGACGCCATCAACAACATGACCGCCGACGAGTTCAAGTTCGCCCGCGAGGCGTTCGACAGCACCGGGCGCAACCCCGACGCGGTGGCGCTGCAGCGCAAGTTCGGCCGCGAATTCGAGCGCAGCGTGGCGGAGAACATCCAGAAGGGCCTGGTCAACAACGGCGTCGACCCCAAGGTCGCGGCGCAGATGGCCAAGGCACGGGCCAAGGAAATCAAGTCGAACCTGGCCGCACTGCACGAGCCCGACATGGTAGCTGGCGGGTGGGTAAAACCCGACCCTGTTAGAATGGGCAATTCGAACGTCAACTCGTCGATCGGCGCCAGCTGGTCGAGCCGGTTGCCGCTGCTGGACGAGACCGTGCGCAAGGCGGTGGAGGCGGGCAACGGCAGTGCCAAATTGAACATCAGGTTAGAGCTAGCCAGGGGAGCCAGTCAGTGATGAAGGACGCATTTCTCGAGATGTTTATCGAGGCCATGGGCGAGCCTGCCCATCAGCGGCCCGTGCCGGCCGAAAGCATCGCGCAGTACCGTGGCCGCCTGCCGGACAAACTGCTGGAGTATTGGCAGGAGCAGGGGTGGGGCAGCTATGCCGACGGCCTGTTCTGGCTGGTCAACCCGCACGACTACCAGCACCTGCTGGACATGTGGCTGCAAGGCACCGAGTTCGAAAAGCTGGACACCTACCATGTGATCGGCCGCACGGCCTTTGGCGACCTCTATGCATGGGGCGAAACCTATGGCCGCAAGCTGATCGTGCTGTGTGCGTACAACCGCGTGTACGCCATGAGCAGCGAAAAGAACGTGCCCTGCAGCAACCCGGACCTGGAGCTGCAGTCGTTCCTGTCGATGGTCGAGCGCGAGGACTTCGACATGGAGGACGCCGATGGCGAGTTCCTGTTCGAGCGTGCGCTGCAGGCCCTGGGCCCGCTGGGCGAGCAGGAGCTGTACGGCTTCGAGCCCGCGCTGGTGATGGGCGGCAAGGCGGTGCTGGGCAACCTGCGTAAGCTGCAGCTGGATGTGCACCTGACGATTCTTCGCCAGTTCGGTCGCTGAGCGCATGACCCTGCTCGATGACTGGATAGCGTGCCGCGAAGGTCGCGTCGTGCTCGACAGCTCGCACTTTCTCGGCTTGTTCAAGGAGCATGGCAGCGACGCGGAGCTGGCGCAGATCTTTGCCGGCTTTGCCCAGGCCGATGCCTTGCAGGCGCGGGCGCAGCAGGTGCTGGCGGCAGGTTCGCTGGACAGCAGCCTGTACCTGTTGCCGCAGCGCGGCTGCGATGAAGGCCGGCTCAAGGCCGCGGCGCTGGCCTGGTGGAACGAACAGGCACGGTACTGCCTGTCCACCCAGGGGCCGTGGCCGGAGCAGGCCCACTGGCAGCCTGTGGTCGAGGTGGTAAGCCGCGAGGTGGCGTTGAAGGCGTTGCAGAGCGATGCGCCGAATGCCTGGGTGTTCGAGCATTTCGCCGACACGGTCATCGAGGACGTGCGTGACAGCCAACTGCCGATGTACGCGCTGCTCGAAGCGTTGTACGGGATTGCCGCTGACTATTACCTGGCGTGGTACATCGCGGCGCCGCTGCTGGCGCTGGAGGTGGATTTTGCGCGTTACTTCGAGCTGTGGCGGCTGGGGGGCATGAGCGTGGTGCTGCAGGACCGGCTGCTGGTGGCCGGTTGACAGGTATCAGCAGAGCCGGCATCGACGGCGAACAGGCCCGCACCGCCTGCCAAAACCTCCGGCACTGCCTGTAGACTCTCCAGCGCCCCGCACCTGTGCGGTTGATCGATCAAGCGTTGAGAGGATAGAGAATGAGTCTCTGGGATGACCTGAAAAAGAAAGCCGTCGACGCCAACCCCGAGCTTGCCGCCAAGGCGGCCCAGGCGCTGACCAAGGCCAGGGAACTGGCCGTGGAGGCCGGGCAGAAGGCCGCGCCGGTGCTCAAGGAGGCCAGCGAAAAGGCCGCTGCCTACGCCCAGGAGAAAACCCCGATCCTCAAGGCCCAGGCGCTCAAGGCCATCGACGACGCCAAGGTGCGCCGCGCCGAGCTCAAGGAGCGCGCCAGGCACGACAAGGCCGCGCGCGAGGAAATGGTGCGCACCATGTATGACATCAGCCTGTCGCCCGACGACCCCAACTTCATCGACGAGCCGTTCAACCACTACGATCGCCAGTTGCATTTCTTCGTGGTCACCGGCGAGATTCTCGACACCCAGAAGCGCAACCAGACCCACCTCAGCGCCAGCCACTCGCACCATTCCGGCGGCGGCTACATGATCGACGGCTACGGCTCCATCGGCGGCAGTTCGTCGTCGATGCACGTGAGCAGCCACAACATCCAGGAGCATGAGTTCTGGGTGAAGCTGCGCGATGGCAGGGAAGCATGTTTCCAGTTCGCCGACAGCGCCGTGCGCATCCGCACCGGGCAGACAGTGAGCATGCTGTTTGCGCGCCCTGCCGACACCCAGACCGGGCAGATGGTGGCGCTGTACAACCACAGCTCGCAGGAAAACCATGTGATCGCCGGGCCGGCCGCGATCAACCAGATATTCAACCTGTATACCGTCGAGCCCGGGCTGTTCAACGGCAATGAGGTGACCACCCGGCGCAACCGCCTGCTGCAGGAGCTGGATCGGCGGCTGGGGCAGTTGGCCAGGTATTCGGCATTGCATGGCAACAGCCAGGGGCAGCTGATAGAGGGCGAGCGCACGGTCTGAGCCCGGCCTGCCCCTTTTTCGCGCCCATGAAAAAAGGCCCGGGTTTTCACCTGGGCCTTTTGTCGTAGATGGCGCACTCGGCGGGATTCGAACCCACGACCCCTGCCTTCGGAGGGCAGTACTCTATCCAGCTGAGCTACGAGTGCAACGCGGGCGCCATGATACCCATCTGCACCCTTGGCGTCCATCGCCAGTAATGTTGTGTTCGATTCCGAACACTCGCTGGCGCAAAAGTGACGTTGATCTGAAATTTCAGGGTCTGCTAGGCTTTTTGTTCTTTTTTTCGAACACCCTATTGTCCTTTGTTCCCGTTGATCCTAGGATTCGTTTGAGATTTCAAACGCTCTCCTTTTTCTACAAATCAATAATTCGCCCTGTGTTCGCACGGTGCAGTTAAGGAAGCCCGACATGCAGCTCAAAGACGCCCAGTTGTTCCGCCAGCAAGCCTTCGTCAACGGAGAGTGGCTGGACGCGGACAACGGTCAGACGATCCAGGTGACCAACCCGGCCACCGGTGAAGTGCTCGGCACCGTGCCTAAAATGGGCGCCGCCGAAACCCGTCGCGCCATCGAGGCCGCCGACAAGGCCCTGCCGGCCTGGCGCGCACTGACCGCCAAGGAGCGTGCTGGCAAGCTGCGCCGCTGGTTCGAACTGATGATCGAGCACCAGGACGACCTGGCCCGCCTGATGACCTCCGAGCAGGGCAAGCCACTGGCCGAAGCCAAGGGCGAAATCGCCTATGCCGCCTCGTTCATCGAGTGGTTCGCCGAAGAAGCCAAGCGTGTCTATGGCGACACCATCCCGGGCCACCAGCCCGACAAGCGCCTGATCGTGATCAAGCAGCCGATCGGCGTTACCGCGGCAATCACCCCGTGGAACTTCCCGGCTGCGATGATCACCCGCAAGGCCGGCCCGGCCCTGGCCGCTGGCTGCACCATGGTGCTCAAGCCCGCTTCGCAGACCCCGTACTCGGCCCTGGCCCTGGTCGAGCTGGCCACCCGTGCCGGCATCCCGGCTGGCGTGCTGAGCGTGGTCACCGGCAGCGCCGGCGACATCGGCAGCGAACTGACCGGCAACCCGATCGTGCGCAAGCTGTCCTTCACCGGCTCGACCGAAATCGGTCGCCAGCTGATGGCCGAATGCGCCAAGGACATCAAGAAGGTTTCCCTGGAGCTGGGCGGCAACGCTCCGTTCATCGTGTTCGACGACGCCGACCTGGACAAGGCCGTCGAGGGCGCGATCATCTCCAAGTACCGCAACAACGGCCAGACCTGCGTCTGCGCCAACCGTATCTACGTGCAGGACGGCGTCTACGACGTGTTCGCCGAGAAGCTCAAGGCGGCAGTCGCCAAGCTCAAGATCGGCAACGGCCTGGAAGACGGCACCACCACCGGCCCGCTGATCGACGGCAAGGCCGTGGCCAAGGTGCAGGAGCACATCGCTGACGCGGTGAGCAAGGGCGCCAAGGTACTGAGCGGCGGCAAGCTGATCGAAGGCAACTTCTTCGAGCCGACCATCCTCGTCGACGTGCCGAAAAGCGCTGCCGTGGCCAAGGAAGAAACCTTCGGCCCACTGGCTCCGCTGTTCCGCTTCAAGGACGAGGCCGAAGTCATCGCCATGTCCAACGACACCGAATTCGGCCTGGCCTCGTACTTCTATGCCCGCGACATGAGCCGTGTGTTCCGTGTCGCCGAAGCCCTGGAATACGGCATGGTCGGCATCAACACCGGCCTGATCTCCAACGAGGTCGCGCCGTTCGGTGGTATCAAGGCCTCGGGCCTGGGCCGCGAAGGCTCCAAGTACGGCATCGAGGACTACCTCGAAATCAAATACCTGTGCATCAGCGTCTGATCGCAGCGTAAGGCTTTACCTCTGCCAGCGGGGCGCGAGAGCGCCGTCCCGCTGGCCTTTTTTACACCGTGACATCCGGCCGCCTGGGCCCCTGCAGCAGTCGATCAACGCATGCTGCTGCAGTCGAATACCGGCCGCCCCGATCGAATCGCGCCACCTGCGTGTGGCGAAATGAGGACATTATGAGCAAGACCAACGAATCCCTGATGCAACGCCGTGTAGCCGCCGTCCCACGTGGCGTCGGCCAGATCCACCCGATCTTCGCCGAGTCGGCCAGGAACGCCACCGTGACTGACGTCGAAGGCCGCGAGTTCATCGACTTCGCCGGCGGTATCGCGGTACTCAACACCGGTCACGTGCATCCGAAAATCATCGCTGCCGTTGAAGCTCAACTGCACAAGCTGACCCACACCTGCTTCCAGGTACTGGCCTACGAGCCGTATGTCGAAGTGTGCGAAAAGATCAACGCGCTGATCCCGGGTGATTTCGCCAAGAAAACCCTGCTGGTCACCACCGGTTCCGAAGCCGTTGAAAACGCCATCAAGATCGCCCGTGCCGCCACCGGCCGTGCCGGCGTGATCGCCTTCACCGGCGCCTACCACGGTCGCACCATGATGACCCTGGGCCTGACCGGCAAGGTCGTACCGTACTCGGCCGGCATGGGCCTGATGCCAGGCGGCATCTTCCGCGCCATCTACCCGAACGAACTGCACGGTGTGAGCATCGACGACTCGATCGCTTCGATCGAACGCATCTTCAAGAACGACGCCGAAGCCAAGGATATCGCTGCGATCATCCTGGAGCCGGTCCAGGGCGAAGGCGGTTTCTACGTCGCGCCTAAAGAGTTCATGAAGCGTCTGCGCGCCCTGTGCGACCAGCACGGCATCCTGCTGATCGCCGACGAAGTACAGACCGGCGCTGGCCGTACCGGTACCTTCTTCGCCATGGAACAGATGGGCGTCGCGCCTGACCTGACCACCTTCGCCAAATCCATCGCTGGCGGCTTCCCGCTGGCCGGTGTGTGCGGCAAGGCCGAGTACATGGACGCCATCGCTCCAGGCGGCCTGGGCGGCACCTACGCCGGTAGCCCGATCGCCTGCGCCGCGGCCCTGGCCGTGATGGAAGTGTTCGAAGAAGAAAAACTGCTGGACCGCAGCAAGGCAGTCGGCGAGCGTCTGGTCACTGGCCTGCGCAAGATCCAGGACAAGCACCCGATCATCGGTGACGTGCGTGCCCTGGGCTCGATGATCGCGGTCGAGGTGTTCGACAAGGCCGGTTCCCACACCCCTAACCCGACTGCCGTTGCAGCCGTCGTGGCCAAGGCGCGTGACAAGGGCCTGATTCTGCTGTCGTGCGGTACCTACGGCAACGTGCTGCGTATCCTGGTTCCACTGACCTCGCCTGACGAGCAGCTGGACAAGGGTCTGGCCATCATCGAAGAGTGCTTCGCCGAACTGGCGTAAGTGTGACGCGATAGGAAAAAACCCGCCTCGGCGGGTTTTTTTTCGCCCAAAGCCCGACAAGGGCGCTAAGGTTTGCACAGGAGCTATCTTGGAAGACGCCCTGGATGGCGTGCATCGAGATGTCAGGAGAAGCCCGATGACCGTTTCAAACCCACCCACCGCACCCTGTGTGCTGATTGCCGAAGGCGACCCGTGGGTGCGTGACATGCTCAAGGACATGCTGCTCAGCGTGCGCTGCGATGCCCGCCTGCACGTCTGTGCCAATGGCCACGAGGCGCTGTCCGCGCTGGCCAGCCAACCCGATCTGATCATCGCCGCCCGCGAGCTGCCCGGCATCGACGGCCTGGACCTGCTGCGCAGCGTGCGCGCCAAGCGCCGCAGCTTGCCGTTCATCCTGATCAGCAGTCGCAGCGATGTGGCCAGCGTGCGCGAGGCGCTGCCGCTGGCGCCCACGGCGTACCTGAGCAAGCCGCTCAATGCCGACCTGCTGCGCCAGCGCCTGGAGGAGCAACTGCTTGGTGCCGGCGAGGCGGTGGCCTGCCCGGTGCCGGCATTGCGCCCGGGCATCACCTTGTCGCGGTTTCTCGAAGACCACCGCAGCACCGCCGATGGCGGGCCGTTGCTGGCTGATGTGAAGCAGGCGATCAAGCACGCGCTCAACCCCGAGGGGCTCAACCTCAAGGCACTGGAAGAAGAGATCCGCAACGACCCGCAGATCACCGCGGTGCTGATCGCTGCGGCCAACAGCGCGGCGCTGCATCGTGACGGTGCGGTGCAGACCCTGCTGCAGGCGTTGAACAAGCTGGGCACCACACAGAGCATGAACCTGATCATGGGCCTGGCACTCAAGCGCAGCGCCAGGCTCAGCGACCCGTTGCTGTCACGCCATGCCGAGCATTTCTGGAGCCTGTCGCTGCACACGGCCGAGTATGCCGCCAGCCTGGCGCGGTCAATGGAGCTGGACCAGGAGCGTTGCTACTGTGCCGGCTTGCTGCATTGCCTGGGCGACCTGGCGTTGCTGCGCTGCCTGCAGGAGTGGAGCCTGGCCGGGGGCGAGCTGGACGAGGACGCGGTGCAGTTGTCGTTGAACGAGTATGGCGCTGCGTACGGCTCGGCGCTGCGTACCCGCTGGCGCTTGCCGCTGGAGCTGCGCGAACTGATTGCCTCGGTGTATCAGTTGGGGGGCGGGGTGTACTCGCGGGAGAACCTGATCTTGAACCTGGCCGGGCAGCTGGCGCGGCTGCCGGCCGAGCAGGGCCTGGAGCAACTGGCCGAGAGCAAGACGGCGCGCCTGCTGAGGGTGGGGTTGGCGCAGCTGGAGCTGCTGCGCAAGGCCTGAGACCGCAATCGCGGGTCAAGCCCGCTCCCACAGGGCCCTGGTAAACCTGTGGGAGCGGGCTTGGCCCGCGATGGGGCCGGCTCAGGCGCCGGACGTTTCAGCCCCTGACAATCTGGTTCTTGCCCTGCCGCTTGGCCTGATACATCGCCGCATCCGCCCGTGCGAACAGGCTGTCGAGCACTTCATCCTCCTCATCGATGCCGGTCAGCCCCTGGCTCACCGTCACCCCGAACACCTGTTCGTCCTGGCTGAAGCTAAGGCGCTGGATCTCGCGCTGCAGACGCTGCGCCACCTGCAGCGCCAGCTCCGGCGTGCACCCGGGAAACACCGCCGCGAACTCTTCGCCGCCAATGCGCCCGAACAGGTCGCCACGGCGCAGCACCGCCTTGCCGCTGTCGGCGATGCGTTGCAGCACCTGATCACCCGTCTGGTGCCCGTAGGTGTCGTTGACCTGCTTGAAGTCATCGATGTCCAGCAGCAGGAACGCCATCGGCGCCTGCTCCTGGCGTGCCTTTGCGAAGGTGTGGTGCGCGCATTCGAAAAAGTGCCGGCGGTTGCTGCTCTGGGTCAGCACGTCGGTGGTGGCCAGGCGCTGCAACTCGCCTTCGAGCTGCTTCTTTTCGGTGATGTCCTCGGCCATGCCGACCACGATCACGCCCTGTGCGCTATCGGCCTGCTGGTTGATGAAGCACTTGTCGCTGAGCCAGCGCACCTGCCCGTCGGCGGCGATGATGCGGTACTCGCGGTCTTCCACCGCGCCCTTGACCAGCACCTCGGCCAGGCTGCGTTCGGCGTACTCCAGGTCGTCGGGGTAGATGCTGTCGCGCCACTCGTTGTGATCGGCCAGCAGCAGACCGGCCGAGCGCCCGAAAATCCGCTCGTAGGCCGGGCTCACGTACAGCACGCGCCGGGTTTCCCAATCCATGGCCCAGAGCACCGCGTTGACACTGTCCAGCAGCGAGCTGAACAGCTGCTCGCGCTCGCTCAGGCGCGCGACTTCACCCTGGGCATGCAGCAGGGCCAGCAAGGTGTGCGCGGGATGCGACGGTGGGCTGAACGACGGGGACGGCGGGTTCTTGTTGACCATGTGCACGAAGCGTCTCGAAAAGCGGAATCGAAAGGCGAAGGGCGTGCGGCCTGACACGGCCCGCCACGCGGGCGATATGCCAGTCAGAGTGAAAATCGAAGGGAGAGTTCCTCAGGCGCGCCCCAGGACGGGGCGCGCCGATCAACGGCGTCAGGCCAGGGCAGGGCGCAGCGAATAGGTCTTGAGCTGTGCGGCGAAGTCGCGCAGCGACTGGATACCGCTGGCCTCGGCCTCGTGTACCCAGTCCTTCATCGCGGCCAGCATGTCGTGGCCGTTGGCGCTGGTGCGTGCCCAGATCTGCTGCAGGGCCAGGCGCTTCTCGTAGATGGTCTTGAGTGCCTGGCTGTGCGCCAGCATCGACTCGATGCGCTGGTGGTGGCGGTCTTCGAGCAGGCTCGGCTCACGCGAAAGCAGGCGCTTGGCGCGGCGGAACTGGTGGCGCACCGAGTCGTCCACGCGCATCAGCTCCTGCTTGACCAGCGGCGCGATCACCAGCTTGCGGTACTGCGCCATGATCTGGAAGCGGTTGTTGAGGATCGCCATGGCGGTATCCATGTCGAGCTGGCCCTTGCCCTCGACGCGGTGCGCGATGGGTGCCACGCGCTGCACCTTGGCCAGGCGCAGCCAGGTGAACAGCTTGATCCACGCCCAGCCCATGTCGAACTCCCAGCGCCTGACCGAAAGCTTGGCCGAGTTGGGGTAGGTGTGGTGGTTGTTGTGCAGCTCTTCGCCGCCGATGATGATGCCCCACGGCACCAGGTTGGTGGCGGCATCGCGGCATTCGAAGTTGCGGTAGCCCACCGCGTGGCCCAGGCCGTTGACCACGCCGGCGGCCCAGAACGGAATCCACATCATCTGCACTGCCCAGATGGTGATGCCGATGGTGCCGAACAGCAGCACGTCGATCAGCGCCATCAGCGCGATGCCGCCCAGCTTGTAGCGCGAGTACAGGTTGCGTTCGATCCAGTCCTCGGGGCAGTTCTTGCCGTAGATGCGCAGGGTCTCGGGGTTCTGCGCCTCTTCGCGGTACAGCTCGGCACCCTTGCGCAGCACCGTGGACAGGCCCTTGATGACCGGGCTGTGCGGGTCGTCGACGGTTTCGCACTTGGCGTGGTGCTTGCGGTGGATGGCGGTCCATTCGCGGGTGTTCTGCGCCGTGGTCAGCCACAGCCAGAAGCGGAAGAAGTGCTTGAGCCCGGCATTGAGCTCCAGGGAGCGGTGCGCGGAATAGCGGTGCAGATAAACCGTGACCGCGACGATCGTCACGTGGGTCATCAGCAGGGTGACGGCCAGCAGTTGCCAGGCTGACAGGTCGAGAAAACCGTTGTACCACATAGGCGGGTGGGCCCTCGTAAAGCGAAAGAAACAGCGCAAAGTATTATCCCTACCCTACTAAATAAAACCAGTCGGCGTTTTAGATAGGAGGTCACGGGATATTTCTACCCCTATAATGGCCATCATTTTGCCCTGGGTTCCAGCGACTCTATGTCTGTATCCGTTCGAGACGCCCTGCGTATGTCCGCGCTGTATCTGGTGCTGTCGGTCATGTGGTTGGTGCTGTCTGATCAAATACTGAGCAATCTTTTCGATGATCCCGCCCAGTTGGCACGCTGGGAGCTGATCAACGCCTACGCGTGGATGGGCTGCAGCGCTGCGCTGATCTTCGTGTCGCGCTGGCGCCTGCTCAATTTCATCGGCGTGGGCGCGCGCCTGCGCCGCGAGGACCGCGAGCGCCTGCGCATGGCCGCAGCGGTGTTCGACAGCACCCTCGAAGGGGTGCTGGTGAGCGACCGCGACGGCCTGATCGTGCACGTCAACCGGGCGTTCATGCAGATCACCGGCTACCAGAAGGACGAGGTGCTGGGCCAGCGCCCGAGCAAGTTCAAGTCGGGCCGCCACGACACCGCGTTCTACCAGCAGATATTCGCCACCCTGGCCGAGAAGGGCGAATGGAGCGGCGAAATCTGGAACCGGCGCAAGAATGGCGAGATCTACCCGCAGTGGCAGACCATCTGCGCCATTCACGACGACAGCGGCCAGCTGACCCACTACGTGGCGGTGTTCAGCGACATCAGCGCGATCAAGCACACCGAGCGCGAGCTGGCGCACCTGGTGCACCACGACCCGCTCACCGACCTGCCCAACCGCCTGCTGTTCAACGACCGGGTCAAGCAGACCCTGGCTGCGGCCCAGGCCAACAAGCGCGGCTGTGCCCTGTTGCTGCTGGACCTGGACCACTTCCAGAGCATCAACGACAGCCTCGGCCACAACACCGGCGACCAGTTGCTCAAGGCCGTGAGCGAACGCCTGCTGGCCCAGCTGGGCACCGGCATGACCCTGGCGCGGCTGGGCGGCGACGAGTTTGCCGTGCTGTCCGAGAACTGCGCCCAGGTCGGCCAGGCCGCTGCCCTGGCGCAAGGCATCATCGATTGCCTCAAGGAGCCGTTCGAGCTCGACCACCATCGCCTGTTCACCAGCGTCAGCATCGGCATCAGCCTGTTCCCCAGCGATGCGCTGAGCGCCGAGCAATTGCTGCGCAACGCCGACTCGGCGCTGTTCAAGGCCAAGGGCAATGGCCGCTCGGGGTACGCCCTGTACACCGAGGAGCTGACCGCCCATGCCCAGCAGCGGGTCGAGACGGCCGGCGAGCTGCGCCGGGCCCTGGAGCAGCAGGAACTGCGGGTGTACTACCAGCCGGTGCACGACCTGCTGACCGGCGCCATGATCGGCGTCGAGGCACTGGTGCGCTGGCAGCACCCCGAGCGCGGGCTGGTGCCGCCGGGCGAGTTCATTCCGATTGCCGAACGCACCGGGCTGATTGCCGAGATCGACACCTGGGTGATGCGCCAGGCCTGCCAGCAGATGGTGCAGTGGCAGGCCGAGGGCAAGGCCCTGAGGTTTGTCGCGGTCAACGTGTCCAGCCGCCTGTTCGGCAAGCGCAGCCTGTACCAGCTGGTGGCCCAGGTGCTGCACGACACCGGGCTGGACCCGGCGCGGCTGGAGGTCGAGGTGACCGAAAGCGCGGTGATGGAAGACCCCGAGGTGGCGCTGGAGCAGTTGCACCGCCTGCGCGAGCTGGGCCTGCAACTGGCCATCGACGATTTCGGTACCGGTTACTCCTCGCTGCTGCGGCTCAAGCGCCTGCCGGTGCAGAAGCTCAAGATCGACCAGGGCTTCGTGGCGGGCCTGCCCCATGACGATGATGACGTCGCCATCGTGAGGGTGATCATCGCCCTGGCGCGCAGCATGGGCATGCAGATCCAGGCCGAGGGCATCGAAGAGGCCGAGCAGGCGCGCTTCCTGCTGGAGCAGCAGTGCGACATGGGCCAGGGCTACTGGTACGGTCGACCGGTGCCTGCGCAGCAACTGCGCTGGTCCTGAGGGCCCTTTCGCGGGTCAAGCCCGCTCCCACAGGGGCCGGTGGAGAACCTTGTGGGAGCGGGCTTGACCCGCGATGGGCTGCAAAGCAGCCCGCCTCTACACTTTTTAGTTATATAAAAATTCTTAAATAGTATTTTTAAGAATATTCCACCCTCTCTAAGATTGCCCTCAAGCCAGGCGCAGTCGTCCCCTTCAGATGCAGCTGCACGGCACCCCTTATTTCCAGGAGCACGAGCATGAGCGCATCTCTGCGTAGCGTTGACGGACAGGACGAAGCCACCATTCTGCGCGAGATCCAGAGCGCATTGCGCGACCTGCGTTTCGGCGCGGTGGAAATCACCGTGCACAACGCCCAGGTCGTGCAGATCGAACGCAAGGAAAAATTCCGCCTGCAGAATCCAGGCAACAAGCCCAGCTGATTCAGCCCTCTAATTAGAAAAAAATACGCCAATCGGGAGCTTCACCATGTCCATCCGCCGTTATGCCCTGGCCGCACTGGCCAGTGCCGTGTTTGCCGGTTCCGCCATCGCCAAGGACTACGAGCTGTTGAACGTGTCCTATGACCCCACCCGCGAGCTGTATCAGCAGTACAACGCCGAATTCATCAAGCACTGGCAGCAGGCGCACCCGGACGACAAGGTCAAGATCCAGCAGTCCCACGGTGGCTCGGGCAAGCAGGGCCGTGCGGTGATCGACGGCCTGCGCGCCGACGTGGTGACCCTGGCCCTGGCCGGCGACATCGACGAAATCGCCAAGCTCGGCAAGACCCTGCCGGAGAACTGGCAGACCCGCCTGCCCGACGCCAGCACCCCGTACACCTCGACCATCGTGTTCCTGGTGCGCAAGGGCAACCCCAAGGGCATCAAGGACTGGGGCGACCTGATCAAGAAGGACGTGTCGGTGATCACGCCCAACCCGAAAACCTCCGGTGGCGCGCGCTGGAACTTCCTCGCCGCCTGGGCCTACGGCCTGAAGGCCGGCGGCAGCGAAGCCAAGGCCCAGGAATACGTGCAGGAGCTGTTCAAGCACGTGCCGGTACTGGACACCGGCGCCCGCGGCTCGACCATCACCTTCGTCAACAACGGTCAGGGCGACGTGCTGCTGGCCTGGGAAAACGAAGCCTTCCTGGCCCTCAAGGAAGACGGTGGCGCCGACAAGTTCGACATCGTCGTGCCGTCGCTGTCGATCCTGGCCGAGCCGCCGGTGGCGGTGGTGGACAAGAACGCCGAGAAAAAGGGCAATACCGCGATCGCCACCGAATACCTCAAGTACCTGTACAGCCCGGCCGGCCAGAAGATCGCCGCCGAGAACTTCTACCGCCCGCGTGACGAGAAGGTCGCTGCCGAATACGCCAAGCAGTTCCCTAAACTCGAACTGGTGACTATCGACAAAGACTTCGGTGGCTGGAAAACTGCGCAGCCCAAGTTCTTCAACGATGGTGGTGTGTTCGACCAGATCTACACGGCGCAGTGATGCGTGGCCGTTAGGATAATCGCCATTCAGTAGCCAGCATGGGCCCGGGATTCGTCTCGGGCTTCGTGCGTTAAACCAGGGACTTCTATGTCGCGTCGTATCTCCCCCGTCATACCCGGCTTCGGGCTGACGCTGGGCTACACCTTGGTGTACCTCAGCCTGATAGTGCTCATACCGCTGGCGGCCATGTTCATCCATGCCGCCCAGCTCACCTGGGACCAGTTCTGGACCATCGTCACCGCACCCCGGGTGCTGGCCGCGCTCAAGCTCAGCTTCAGCACCGCGTTCTATGCGGCGCTGATCAACGGCGTGATCGGCACGCTGCTGGCCTGGGTGCTGGTGCGCTACACCTTCCCAGGGCGCAAGGTCATCGATGCGATGATCGACCTGCCGTTCGCCCTGCCCACCGCGGTGGCTGGCATCGCCCTGACCGCGCTGTATGCGCCGTCCGGTCTGGTGGGCCAGTTCGCCACCGACCTGGGCTTCAAGATCGCCTACACGCCGCTGGGCATCACCCTGGCGCTGACCTTCGTGACCCTGCCGTTCGTGGTGCGCACGGTGCAGCCGGTGCTGGCCGACATCCCGCGCGAGGTCGAAGAGGCCGCCGCGTGCCTGGGGGCCAAGCCGCTGCAGGTGTTCCGCTACGTGCTGGCGCCGGCGCTGCTGCCGGCCTGGCTGACCGGCTTCGCGCTGGCCTTCGCACGGGGTGTGGGCGAGTACGGTTCGGTGATCTTCATCGCCGGCAACATGCCGATGAAGACCGAGATCCTGCCGTTGCTGATCATGGTCAAGCTCGACCAGTACGACTACACCGGCGCCACTGCCATCGGCGTGATGATGCTGGTGGTTTCCTTCATCCTGCTGCTGCTGATCAACCTGTTGCAGCGGCGCATCGAAACCCCGTGAAGGAGGCCTGACCCATGTCTGCATCATCTGTTGGTGTGGCCGCTTCGGCCAACGCTGCCCGCCGTGGCAGCGCGATTTCACGGCGCGTGCTGATCGGCCTCGGCTGGCTGATCTTCGCGCTGTTTCTGCTGCTGCCGCTGTTCATCGTGGTGTCCCAGGGCCTGAAGATGGGCCTGGGCACCTTCTTCGAGGCGATCTTCGAGCCCGACGCGCTGTCGGCGCTCAAGCTCACCCTGATCGCGGTGGCCATCTCGGTGCCGCTGAACCTGGTGTTCGGGGTCAGCGCGGCGTGGTGTGTGAGCAAGTACAGCTTCCCCGGCAAGAGCATCCTGGTGACCCTGATCGACCTGCCGTTCTCGGTGTCGCCGGTGATCGCCGGTCTTGTCTACGTGCTGATGTTCGGTGCCCAGGGCTTCTTCGGCCCGTGGCTGCAGGACCATGACATCCAGATCGTGTTCGCCCTGCCCGGCATCGTGCTGGCGACCATCTTCGTCACCGTGCCGTTCGTGGCGCGCGAGCTGATCCCGCTGATGCAGGAGCAGGGCACCCAGGAAGAGGAGGCTGCACGCCTGCTCGGGGCCAACGGCTGGCAGATGTTCTGGCACGTCACCGTACCCAACATCAAATGGGGCCTGATCTATGGCGTGGTGCTGTGCACGGCGCGCGCGATGGGCGAGTTCGGTGCGGTGTCGGTGGTGTCCGGGCATATTCGCGGGGTGACCAACACCTTGCCGCTGCATGTCGAGATCCTCTACAACGAATACAACCATGTCGCGGCCTTCAGCGTGGCCAGCCTGCTGCTGATCCTGGCGCTCTTCATCCTGCTGCTCAAGCAGTGGAGCGAGTCCCGCATTAACCGCCTGCGCCACAGCGCCGCGGAGGAATAATTCATGTCGATCGAAGTTCGTAACGTCAGCAAGCGCTTCAACGCTTTCCAGGCCCTGGACAGCATCAACCTGGATATCCACAGCGGCGAGCTGGTGGCGCTGCTGGGCCCGTCCGGCTGCGGCAAGACCACCCTGCTGCGCATCATCGCCGGGCTCGAGACGCCGGACCAGGGCAGCATCGTGTTCCATGGCGAGGACGTGTCGGGGCACGACGTGCGTGATCGCAACGTCGGCTTCGTGTTCCAGCACTACGCGCTGTTTCGCCACATGAGCGTGTTCGACAACGTCGCCTTCGGCCTGCGCATGAAGCCCAAGGGCGAGCGCCCGAACGAGACGCGCATTGCCGAGAAGGTCCACGAGCTGCTGAACATGGTGCAGTTGGACTGGCTCAGCGACCGCTACCCCGAGCAACTGTCCGGTGGCCAGCGCCAGCGTATCGCCCTGGCGCGGGCGCTGGCGGTAGAGCCCAAGGTGCTGCTGCTGGACGAGCCGTTCGGTGCGCTGGACGCCAAGGTGCGCAAGGAGCTGCGTCGCTGGCTGGCGCGGTTGCACGAAGACATCAACCTGACCTCGGTGTTCGTGACCCACGACCAGGAAGAAGCCATGGAAGTGGCCGACCGTATCGTGGTGATGAACAAGGGCGTGATCGAGCAGATCGGCTCGCCGGGCGAGGTATACGAGAACCCGGCCAGCGACTTCGTCTACCACTTTCTGGGCGACTCCAACCGCCTGCACCTGAGCGAGGACCACCACGTGCTGTTCCGTCCGCACGAAGTGTCGCTGTCGCGACAGGAGGTGGAAGGCCACCACGCAGCTGAAGTGCGTGACATCCGCCCGTTGGGCGCGACCACGCGGGTGACGCTGAAGGTGGAAGGGCAGAGCGAGCTGATCGAGGCCGAGGTGGTCAAGGACCACGACAGCCTGACCGGGTTGGCCCGTGGCGAGACGTTGTTCTTCAAGCCGAAGGTGTGGCAGAAGGTCGGCAATATCTGAGGCCTCACGGGCCTCATCGCGGGTCAAGCCCGCTCCCACAGGTACTCCACTGCACCTTGGATCAGTGATATCCCTGTGGGAGCGGGCTTGACCCGCGACGGGCCGCGAAGCGGCCCGCTTCACCACACCCCGATCTTCACCACGCTGTCCGCCTGCGGCTCCCCGTAGCGGAACCGCTCCCCCCGCCACTCGATCTCCGCATGGCTGATCGTGGTGCGGCGCTTGAGCCCGCGCAGCCACTGCAACAGGTACCCCTGATGCACCTCGCGCACGCCGGCATGCGCCGGATCATCGCCCAGGTCGTACCGCTCCTGCGGGTCTTCCTGCAGGTCGAACAGCTGCGCCCTGAAGCCGTCATACGCGATGTACTTGAAGCGCTCGCTGCGCACCATGGTCATGCGGCAACGGTCGATCGGCTGCCCCAGCCGCTCCCGCGCCGGGGTCTGGAACGCATAGTCGTACTCGGCAATCGCGTATTCGCGCCATCCCTGCGCCGTACCGTGCAGCAACGGTACCAGTGACCGCCCCTCCAGCCGATGCTCGGCCCCCGGCAATCCCAGTGCGTCCAGAAACGTCGGCAGCGCATCGATGGTCTCCACCAGCCGCGCATCCACCGTGCCGCGGGTGGCATCTGCCGCCCCACGCGGGTCGCGCACGATCAACGGCACACCCACCGCCTGCTCCAGCAGAAACTCCTTCTCCCCCAGCCCGTGGTCGCCCAGAAAATCACCGTGGTCGCTGGTGAACACGATCAGCGTGTCGTCCCAGCGCCCGGTGCGTCGAAGCACTTCGAACAGCCGTCCGAGCTGGTCGTCCACCTGCCTGATAAGCCCCATGTAGGTGGGGATCACCTTCAGGCGCACCTCCTCGCGGGAGAAGTTCACGCTCTCCTGATGCTGGCGGAACGCGCCATACACCGGGTGATCGCTGCGCCCGCCCGGCACCGCTGGCAGCACCTGCGCCGCGCCATACAGCGCGTGGTACGGCGCCGGTGCGATGTACGGCCAGTGCGGCTTGATGTACGACAGGTGCAGGCACCACGGCTGCTCGCCCTGTTCGGTGATGAAGTCGATGGCGCGGTCGGTGGTGTACACCGTCTCCGAATGCTGCTCGGGCAGGCGCGTGGGGCGGTCGGCGTGGCGCATGTGCCAGCCGCTGAGCACCTCGCCATCTTCGCCCTGCGCTGCATTGGCCCAGTCGTGCCAGGGGTTGTCGCCGCCATAGCCGTGTTCGCGCAGGTAATGGGTGTATGGCGCGCTCTCGCGCTTGTCGGCGAACTGCGGGTCGTCGGGGTAGATACCGTCATGGCGCACATAGGCTTCGAAACCCACTTCATCGAGCTGCCTGGCCATGTCGGCGTCGATGCCCAGCTGCTGCTGCGCCTGAAGGTTCGGCGTGGCGTGGGTCTTGCCCACCAGCGCGGTGCGGATGCCGGCCGGGCGCAGGTAGTCGCCCAGGGTCAGCTCCTCCAGCGGCAGCGGCACGCTGTTCCAGGCCACCTGGTGGCTGCTCACATAGCGCCCGGTGTACGCCGACATGCGCGACGGCCCGCAGATGGTGCCTTGAGTATAGGCGCGGCTGAAGCGCACCCCGGCGGCGGCCAGGCGGTCGATGTTGGGCGTGTGCAGGTGCGGGTGGCCGTAGCACGACAGGTAATCGCGACGCAGCTGGTCGCACATGATGTACAGCACGTTGCGCACTGGGGCAGGTTGGGTCATGGCGCTCACCGGTTGAAAGTCTGGTGGGTGATTTCGCCCTGCACGCCACGCGACCACAAGCGCATTTGCCGAATACCTTCGATGCGCCCGGCGCAACACCTCAGATGGCCAGGCGCTCCAGGTTGCACAGGTCCTGGTCGGCCTGATCGGTGGCGACGATCTGCGCGATCATTGCCTCGGCCAGCGGCGACAGGCGCTGGCGCGCACGGCTGACGATGCCGTAGCGGGTGTACAGCTCCTCGCAGTCGTCGTGCAGGCCGTCGATGTTCAGGCGCACCAGTTGCTGGGCGGCGCTGTGCAGCGCATCGCTGTTGGCGCTGCAGATGCCGATCGCGTCGGAGTTCAGCACCACCCCCAGCAGGCTGTAGCCGTTCTCGCACTCGACGCTGGCGGTGAAGTCCGGGCGCCCGCTCAGGTCGCTGATCACCTTGCGCAGGTTGGGCGGGCGCAGGGTCACCGCCAGGGGGTAGGCCAGCAGTTGCTCGGCGCTGACGCTCGGCAGTTGCGCCAGCGGGTGCGCGGCGCGGCAGCAGAAGTGCCAGCGGCGCGGGCGCAGGCGCACGGTGTGGTAGGCCGGGTCGGCCTCGAAGCGGCGGGTGTCGGCCACGAAGAACTCGAACTCCTCGGCCAGCAGGCGCTTGTCCAGGTTCTGCCAGTCATCCACCTGAAAGCGCACCCGTGCCCTGGGGTAGCGCCCGATGAACGTGCCGATGGCACGCGGCACCAGCCCGGCGGCCGGCGCCGGGCCGCAGCCAAAGCGCAGCTCGCCGGCCTCCAGGCCGTTGAACTGGCTGATCTCGTTGCTCAACTGATGCGCGCCGCTGACCAGCCGGCGCGCATGTTCGAGCACCACCAGGCCCTGCTTGGTCGGCGCCAGCTCCTTGCTCGACCGGTCCACCAGCAGGCACCCGGCGCTGTGTTCCAGGGCCTGGATGCTACGGCTGAAGGCCGATTGCGAAAGGCTCACCGCGTTCGCCGCCGCCACGAAGCTGCGGTGCTCGGCAAGCGCGATCAGGTGGCGAAGCTGGCGTAGGTCGATATGCATTTTTCACATGAAAAGTATCGGGCAAATGCATTTGCTCTGCCTCGGCTGCACTCCTTATAAAGGCAATCTCTTATGCAGTAAACATATGTGAAATCATAAATAAATAACTTTAAGGAATATCAATTCCTTGCCCAGGAGCTGCCCATGCGCCCGTCTTCCCCCGCCGCACCCTTGTCTTCCCGACGGCTCAAGCGCCTGCCGCTGGCCTTGCTGCTGGCCGGCAGCGCGCATTGGCTGCCGGCCCAGGCGGCCACCGAGGCGGCGCCCGAGGTCAAGCCCGACAGCCAGCTCAAGGCCGTCACCGTGACTGCGCGCCGACGTGAAGAGAGCGCCCAGGACGTGCCCACGCCGATGAGCGTGCTCGACGGCCAGGCCCTGGAAAGCCAGCGCGTGTACCGCATCCAGGACCTTCAGCAGTTGGTGCCCAGCGTCAACGTGGCCTACATGCATGCGCGCCAGTCCAGCGTGTCGATCCGCGGCCTGGGCAACAACCCGGCCAGCGACGGCCTGGAAGGCAGCGTGGGGCTGTACCTGGACAACGTCTACCTCGGCCGCCCCGGCATGGCGGTGTTCGACCTCATGGACATCGAGCAGCTCGAAGTGCTGCGCGGCCCCCAGGGCACCCTGTTCGGCAAGAACACCACTGCGGGGGTCATCAACATCAGCACCCGTGCGCCCAGCTTCACCCCCGAGCGCAGCATCGAGGCCTCGGTGGGCGAGGACGGCTACTTCCAGACCAAGGGCACGCTTTCCGGCCCGCTCACCGAGACCCTGGCCGGTCGCTTCTCGGCCTACCGCACGCGCAGCGACGGCGACATCAGCAACGAGCACGACGGCCACACCCTCAACGGTGGCGCGCGCCAGGGCTTTCGCGGGCAACTGCTGTACAAGCCCAGCGAGCGGTTCAACCTGCGCTGGATCGGCGACTACAACGAGGAAGACTCCAGCGCCGGCACCCGCGTGCTGTACAGCACCGGGCCGACCATCAACGGCGTCAACCGCTATGAAAACCGTGCGGCGGCGGCCGGCGCCACGCTGGTCGACGGCCGCCACCGCAAGGTCAACCTGGACGACGACCAGAAGGTAACGGTGTTCCAGGGCGGCACCTCGCTGGAGGCCAACTGGACCCTGGACAACGACTTCACCCTGACCTCCATCAGCAGCTACCGCTGGTGGGACTTCACTCCGCGCAACGACGACGGCCTGGATGTGCCGGCGACCTACAACGCCGGGGTGTCGGTGCAAGACAAGCAGTACTCCCAGGAATTTCGCCTGGCCTCGCCCACGGGCGGCTTCTTCGACTACGTACTGGGCGCGTACTACTTCGGCTCCAACCTGGACAACAAGTCCTTCGCCTTCTACGGCCCCCAGGCCGACGTGTGGAACGGCACGCCGACCGGTGCGCTGGCCAACGTCAGCTCGGTGGGCAAGGGGCACATCAAGACCGACAGCTTCGCCCTGTTCGGCCAGGGCACCTGGCACCTCACCCCGCGCCTGGACTTCACCGCCGGGATACGCGGCACCTACGAAGAGAAAAGCGCCTGGGTCAACCGCAGCGCCCCGGTGGGCGGCGCTGCGGTCAGCGGGGCGGCGGCAGCGGTACGCCAGGGACGGGCCGGTGCGTATGACTCGGGCGACCTCAACCAGTACAGCACCAGCCCCTCGGGCCTGCTCAACCTCAGTTACCGCTTCACCGACGACCTGCTGGGCTACGCCACGCTGTCCCACGGCGAGAAGTCCGGCGGGGTCAACCTGGCGGTGGGCACCGCACCGGTGGCTGGCGCCGACTCGTTGCTGATCGGCACCGAGCGCGCCAACAACGCCGAACTGGGCTTCAAGAGCACCCTGTGGGACCGCCGCCTGCAACTGAACGCCAACCTGTTCTGGACCCAGGTCAACGGCTACCAGACCAACGCCTACGACGACGCCAACCGCGTGCAGTACCTGACCAACGCAGGCTCGGTGCGCTCACGCGGGGTCGAGTTCGACAGCACCCTGGTGCCGCTGCGCGGCCTTACGCTGAACCTCAACGGCTCGTTCAACGACGTGCGCTACCTCGCCTACAAGGACGCCCCGTGCGCGCCGGAGGTGGCTCTGCAACCGGGTGCCCCGGCCGCCTGCGACCTCAGCGGGCATCAGGTGGTCGGCGCCTCCAAATGGATCGCCAACGCCAACGGGCAGTACCAGTGGGACCTGGACAACGGCCTGCAGCCCTATGTCACCGCCAGCTATGCGTTCCGCTCCAGGGCGGTGGGCACGGTCGAGGACTCGGACTTCGCGCAGATCCCCAGCTACGCCGTGGTCAACCTCAGTACCGGCCTGCGCGGCGATGCCGAGGGCGGGCAGTGGGACGTGTCGCTATGGCTGAAGAACGCCTTCGACAAGACCTACTACACCACCCTGTGGAGCGCCGCCAACGGCGGCTACGAAGGGCTGCTCGGCACCCCGCGGACCCTGGGCGTGACCGGTCGCTATGACTTCTGAGGGGTTTTTCGATGCCTTTGGCGAATATTTTCGATGCCGCAAAGGCATTGCCAGATCAGCAATGCCCTCCAGCCCTTGATTGGCGCGGGCTAGAGCGGTTCAGCGGTTTTGTATATGCGATCAGGTTCTATCCATAACTTTAAAGATTACTTTAAGAGATAAGCAGCACGCGTCGATCATCCACCTCAGCGAAGGCCGGCCAGACCGGGCGGCCTCCGATGCACATGCACCGAACCTCCCAGGAGTTGATCAATGGGTAATGTCCAGACCGCCGCCAGTGCTCTCGATGTGCTTTGGCGCCAGGCGCCGGGCGGCGAGCTGGTCGACCTCGGTCGGCCGCACCGGTTGCCGCTGGCGCAACAGCGCTTGCAGCGCACCCCGCGCAGTGCCTTGAAGGGCCGCGAGAAGGTGCTGCTCGGGGTTTTCGCGCTGGTGCTGCATGGTGCCGTGGCCTACTGGGTCAGCCAGGCACCGGCCCCGGTGTTGCCGGTGGTTCCACCGGAAATCCCGCCGATGACCATCGAGTTTTCCCAGCCGGCGCCACCGGTTGTCGAGCCGCCGCCCCCGGCGCCGGCCGAGCCTGTGGTGGAGCCGCCACCGCCGGTGGTTGACGAGTTGGCCGTCAAGCCGCCGCCACCGCCCAAGCCGGTACCCAAGCCCAAGCCAAAGCCGGTGCCCAAGCCCGAGCCCAAGCCTGCGCCCAAACCGGTCGAGCCGCCGCCGGCACCGCCACAACCTGCCGCCCCGCCTGCGCCACCTGCCCCGGCGCCGGTGACCCCGGCTTCGGCCAGCGCGGCGTACCTGAAGAACCCGGCGCCGGAATACCCGTCGCTGGCCCAGCGTCGCGGCTGGGAAGGCACCGTGCTGCTGCGGGTGCATGTGTTGCCCAGCGGCAAGCCTGGCGAGATCCAGTTGCAGAAGAGCAGTGGTCGCCAGCAGCTCGACGACGCCGCGCTGGCGGCGGTAAAGCGCTGGAGCTTCGTGCCGGCCAAGCAGGGCGACGTGGCCCAGGCGGGCTGGGTCAGCGTGCCGATCGATTTCAAGATTCGCTAAAAATTTCGCGCTAACAGAGAGAAACCATCATGAGTGTATTGGCATCCCCCCTTGAATCCATCGAAAGCGCGGTGATCTGGCTGCTGGTGGTGTTTTCCGTCGCGACCTGGGGCCTGGCCCTGGTCAAGGGCTTGCAGTTCGCCCGCCTGAAGAACCAGGACAAGCGCTTCCACAAGCAGTTCTGGGCGGCCTCAAGCCTTGATTCGGCCGCCGAACTCACCCAGACCCAGGCCGGCGCCGCCGCCCGCGTGGCCCAGGCCGGCTACGCCGCCATCGCGGTGGGCGAGCCCGGCCAGGCCAATGACCTGAGCCAGGCGATCAACCACCAGGACCGCCTCGAACGCGCCCTGCGCCAGCAGATCGTGCGTGAGCGCCGCTCGCTGGAAACCGGCCTGGCGGTGGTGGCCAGTATCGGCAGCACGTCGCCGTTCATCGGCCTGTTCGGTACCGTGTGGGGCATCATGGAAGCGCTCAAGGGCATCAGTGCGGCGGGCTCGGCGAGCCTGGAAACCGTGGCCGGGCCGATTGGTGCGGCGCTGGTGGCCACGGGTGTGGGGATCGCGGTCGCGGTGCCGGCGGTGCTGGTTTACAACTACTTCCTGCGTCGCCTGAAACTCACGGCGGCCGACCTCGACGACTTTGCCCACGACTTCTACAGCCTGGCGCAGAAGAGTGCCTTCCGCGTGCTGGTGCACCCTGCGCTTCACAAAGCTGCAACAGTGAGCGGCCAACCTGTGAAAGAGGCGTCCTGACATGGCCTTTTCTACCCAGGACAGTGACGAGGTACTCAGCGAGATCAACGTGACGCCGCTGGTGGACGTGATGCTGGTGCTGCTGGTGGTGTTCATCGTGACCGCGCCGTTGTTGACCAACGCGATCCCGATCAGCCTGCCCAAGACCGAGGCCGTGGCCCCGGTGGAGCAGAAGGACCCGCTGGTGGTGAGCATCGATGGGGGCGGCAAGTTGTTCATCAACAAGGACGAGATACAGCCGGACTTGCTGGAGACCAGCTTGCAGGCGGCCAAGGCCAAGGACCCGGAGGTACGCGTGCAACTGCAGGCGGACGACGGTGTGAATTATGGGGAAGTGGCGCGCGCCATGGCCTCGATCGAGCGGGCAGGGATCACCAAGCTTTCGGTGATCACCGCGCGTTGAACACGATGCAACGGTAAGGGCAACGCATTCGGGGGCCGTATCCTGGCAGGGGACGGCCCCTTTTTTTATGCCCGTTCCGAGGGCGCCGATGCCAGCGCCCACAGGGTTGCACACAGCATTCGGAAAGAAGTTTTGGTTATTAATAAATAGCTTCTTATTCCTTTACGAATATAACCCCCGCCCTATACTTGCCCTCATGCAATGCAAACCCAGCAGGAGGCATCTCATGCGCAATGAGTCGATTCGTTACCTGATTGTGCCGGGCTGGCAAGGATCGCCAGACGATCACTGGCAAACCCACTGGCAGAACAGCCTGCCCAACAGTGCCCGCGTCGAACAGGCCGACTGGATCACCCCGCGTCGTGAAGACTGGGTTGCCGCGCTCGAACATGCCATCGCCGCCGACACCTCGCCGGTGATCCTGATCGCCCACAGCCTGGGCTGCATCACCGTCGCGCATTGGGCCGCCCACGCCAGCGAAACCCTGCTGCAGCAGGTACGTGGCGCACTGCTGGTGGCCCCGGCCGACGTCGAACGCCCGGCCTGTGCACCGGCCCTGCGCAACTTCGCGCCGATTCCGCAGAACCTGCTGCCGTTTCCCAGCCAGGTGGTCACCTCCGACAACGATCCGGCGGTCAGCGCGCCACGGGCGATGCAACTGGCTCGCGCCTGGGGCGCAGAAGCCGGTGTGCTCGGCGGCGCCGGGCATATCAACGTCAAATCTGGACACCGGCGCTGGGAGCAGGGCTTTGCCTACCTCTATCGCCTGCAGAGCCGCCTGGAACAGCACGCACTGCGTCGCGCCTGACCCCGGGCGCTACCCTCTTTTTCATCAAGACGTCCGCGCCGTGAGTCGCTCGGGCGGGAGTTTGCCATGAGCCTTCACGACACCTACGGCCAGCCACTGCTGACCTTCCCCGAGAGCGACAAGAGCCCGTTGAGCATCCGCGCCAAGGCGCTGGTGTTCGTCGACCCGCGCTCGCGCCAGCTGCGCGAAGAGCTGGAGCTGCTGGCGCCGCTGGCCTTGCCCGTGCTGATCCGCGGCGAAAGCGGCACCGGCAAGGAGCTGCTGGCCCGGCAGATCCACCGCGCCAGCGACCGCGGCGGGCTGTTCGTCTCGGTCAACTGCGGCGCCATCAGCCCCACCTACGCCGACGCCGAACTGTTCGGCTACAGCGCCGGCGCCCACAGTGGTACCGCCAGCAGCCGCGCCGGCTGGTTCGGCTCGGCCAACGGCGGCACGCTGTACCTGGATGAAATCGCCGACCTGCCGCTGCCGATCCAGGTCAAGCTGCTGGCTGCCCTGGAAAACCGCGAAGTCACCCGCGTTGGCGCCCAGCAACCCAACCCGGTGGACGTGCGCCTGGTGGCCGCCTCCAGCATCGACCTGGCCCAGGCGGTGGCCGCCGGCAAGTTCCACGACCGTCTCTACCACTACCTGCACGAAGGCCGCCTCGAGCTGCCCGCGTTGCGCGAGCGGGTGGGCGATATCCTGCCGCTGGCCGAGTACTTCGTGGGCATCTACAGCCCGCGCCTGAACCTGGCCGTGCCGCCGCTGCTCAGCGAGGCCGCGCAGCGGGTGCTGGAACTGCACAGCTGGCCGGGCAACACCCGCGAGCTGGAAAACGTCATTCACTTCGCCCTGCTGGTCAGCAGCGGGGAGGAAATACTGCCCGAGCATCTGAACCTGCCGGAAACCTTGACGCCGCTTGCCGCATTGGAGCGGCAGATCGAGGTGTTGCTGCGCGCAGGTGCAAGTGAGCGCAGTGGCCTGAAGGCCTTGCTGGAGAAGGTGGCGCTGCGGTTGGGTGTATAGGCGTAACGCACAGGCGGTTGTCTGCGGAGCAACCGTTGCAGATGCGAATGAGGTGGATTACCTTCTTGCTTCGCAAGCCTTGGATCGCTTGAAGCATTGAAAGGATATTCATGAAAAACCTACCTTGCGCGGTACGTGTCTTCCTTGCCCAGGCCAGCCGCTGATGCGCCTGTCGATGCTGTGCATGAGCACGCTGCTCGCTTCCTTTTCGGCAAGCGCCGAGCTGGAGATTCTACCGCTCAGTGGCAATACCCATATCCAGAAGGTCATTGAGAAAAGGGCGGTCTCGCCCACGGCCGAGCCAGAGAAGAACTCGACCTTTCCTGGTTTCGAGCAATTCAGTTCGATGATCACACTCGCCCAGGCGAGCGACAGAAGGCTGGCTCAAGCCGTCCGATTCAAATCGCAATCCCGAGCAGCGATCGAGAAGTTGCAATGTCGGCTGTCCAAAGAACTGCCCTCCGGGGTCGAGATGAAGGAGGGCGGCTTGAACGGCGTCATGTCGCTTTATTCGTGCGGCGATGATTATGTGGTGACCTACGAGACCCACTATGAGCGCGAGCTGACACAGCGCGTGGTGGTTTACGACGATGATTACGCCAAGCCTCAGGACCCCGGCAAGCCCCTGGTGAAAACGTCGGAAAAAGTAATGGGTGGGGTCAGGAGGACAGGATTGCGCTGGATGAATTCCACGCATGAGATCAGGTATGACATCTACGCCAATGTGCAGGGTGATGGTGCACTCGAGAAGGAACTGGCCACTGTCATCACCGAGGTTGCCATCGAGACCGCTAATCGATAGACCGCGAGCATTGTCTGTTGCGGCGCCGGATGCACCTGGCAGGCCAGCCGGTGCTCTCTTCTTTATCAGTCAAAAAGATATAAGCGTCTGCATAAAAGATATTGTTAAGGAATAAAAAATCTCGGTATTGTCGCCTTCACGCCAGCTAGCACAATACTGGCACCCTCTCTTCCGCCGTCGACGATGGCTGTGATTCGAATAAGGACTGCGCATGAAAAAGGCTTTGTTGTTGACTGCATTGGCAGCCGCTCTGTCGGTTGCAGGCTTCGCCCACGCCGGCCAGAAGCTGGTGGTTGCCGCCACCCCGGTGCCCCACGCCGAGATCCTCGAGCTGATCAAGCCAACCCTGGCCAAGGAAGGCGTGGACCTGGAAATCAAGGTGTTCACCGACTACGTGCAGCCCAACGTGCAGGTCGATCAGAAGCGTCTGGACGCCAACTACTTCCAGACCCTGCCCTACCTCAAGAGCTTCAACGAAGGTAAAGGCACCCACCTGGAAACCGTGATCGGCGTACACGTCGAACCGTTCGGTGGCTACTCGAAGAAGGTCAAGAGCCTGGCCGAGCTCAAGGACGGCGCCACCATCGCCATCCCCAACGAAGGCTCCAACAGTGGCCGTGCGCTGATCCTGCTGCAGAAGGCCGGGCTGATCGAACTCAAAGATCCGAAAAACGCCCTGGCCACGCCCAAGGACATCGCCAAGAACCCGCACAACTTCAAGTTCAAGGAGCTTGAGTCGGCCCTGCTGCCACGCGTGCTGGACCAGGTCGACCTGGACATGATCAACACCAACTATGCACTCGAAGCCGGCCTGAACCCGGCCAAGGATGCCCTGGTGATCGAGGGTTCCGACTCGCCTTACGTGAACTTCCTGGTGGCGCGCCCCGACAACAAGGACAGCGACGCCATCCAGAAGCTGGCCAAGGCCCTGACCAGCCCTGAAGTGAAAGCCTTCATCGAGCAGAAATACAAAGGCGCGGTACTGCCGGCGTTCTGATTCGCCCGCTGTAGACCGCACGATGCAAAACGCCGACTCCGGTTACCGGGTCGGCGTTTTTTTTGAATGGGGTTTCAGCGTGGTGTGTTGACCGCGCGGCGCAGGGCCGTCAGCCATTTGATCAGTTCGCTGGGGTCGAGGGTCGGCTGGTCGCTGTTCATGGTGTTGTTTTCCTTGTGGGTTGAACGGCCCACGGGGCCGCGCACGACAGCTGTTTGATGGCGCGCGCGCGGGAAAGATCCCGCCTGCCACGAGGAAATTTGCGGTTAGTTTTTTGCGTGATATCAATATGCAATAAAGATATTTAAATAAATATTTTTATAGCTTTAGAGTATTACCAAAGTGCTTACCGGCACGCCCAACCCTAGCCGCCACCGCCCGTCTACCCTCGGGCCGGTTCGAGACCACCCCCATGCAGCGCACCCTGTTTCGGACGCCGAGGCAACGCCGATGAGCTTCGACGTCGCATTCATCCTCAGCACATTGCCCGCGTTTCTCAAGGCCGTCGGGGTCACCCTGCAGGTCGGCCTGATCGCCATCGCCACCTCGCTGGTGGTGGCCGTGATCAACACCGCGATCCTGGTCTACCGCACGCCCTACCTGCAGCGTGCCGTGGGCCTGTACGTGGAGCTGGCACGCAACACGCCGCTGCTGATCCAGCTGTTTTTCGTGTACTTCGCGCTGCCCAGCCTGGGCCTGAAGATTTCCGGCTTCGCCGCCGCGATCATCACCATGACGTTTCTCGGCGGGGCCTACCTGACCGAGGTGCTGCGCGCCGGTGTCGAGGCGGTGCCCGCCGCACAGCTGGAGTCCGGGCGCTCCATCGGGTTGTCCGAAGGCCAGCTGCTGCGCCACGTGATCCTGCCCCAGGCCGGCATCCTCAGCCTGCCGGCGCTGTTCGCCAACTTCATCTTCCTGCTCAAGGAAACCACCGTGGTGTCGGCGGTGGCGGTGCCCGAGATTCTCTACACCACCAAGAGCTACATCGCCCTGTACTACAAGACCTACGAAATGCTCGCGGTGCTGACGCTGATCTGCGTGCTGCTGTTCTTGCCGTTGTCGCTGCTGCTGAGCCGCCTGGAAAGGAGGTTGCAACATGGCCAGTTCGGGTCTTGAACTGCTGCTGGTGTCGCTGCCGCAACTGGCCCAGGGCGCCGCGCAAACCCTGTCGATCTCGGCCCTGGGCATCGCCTTCAGCACCCTGGGCGGGGTGCTCTACGGCGTGCTCGCCACCCTCGGCAAGCGCAGCGTGAACCTGGTGCTGCGGGTGTACCTGGAGCTGTTTCGGGCGATACCGGTACTGGTGTGGCTGTACCTGCTGTTCTTCGGCCTGCCGATCTTCTTTGCCGTGAGCATTCCCAGCTTCTGGTGCGCGGTGCTGGTGCTGTCGCTGTGGGGTGCCAGCGAGGTGGGCGAGGTGGTGCGCGGTGCACTGCATTCGCTGCCGCGCGGGCAACGCGAGGCGGGGCTGTCGATCGGCCTGGATGGCTGGCAGCTGTATGGCTACGTGCTGCTGCCCCAGGCACTCAAGCGCATGACCCCGCCGACCATCAACATCTACACGCGCATCATCAAGACCAGTTCGCTGGCAGTGCTGATCGGCGTGGTGGACGTGATCAAGGTGGGCCAGCAGATCATCGAGCGCACCTATGAGTCGGTGCTGATCTACGGTGCGCTGTTCCTGTTCTTCTTTTTCATCTGCTACCCGCTGTCGGCCGCCTCGCGGGCGCTGGAGCGGCGCTGGACACACGCATGAGCGCATTGATCGAGTTCAAGGGTTTCAACAAGTTCTTCGGTGAGCACCAGGTGCTCAAGGACATCGACCTGCAGGTGCGCAGCGGCGAAGTGGTGGTGATCCTGGGCCCTAGCGGCTGCGGCAAGAGCACCCTGCTGCGCTGCCTCAATGGCCTGGAAGTGGCCCACGGCGGCAGCCTGACACTGGCCGGTAAAGAGCTGCTGAGCAAGGCCACCGACTGGCGCCAGGTGCGCCAGCAGGTGGGCATGGTGTTCCAGAGCTACCACCTGTTCGGCCACATGAGCGTGATGGAAAACCTGCTGCTCGGGCCGCTCAAGGTGCAGAAGCGCGAACGCCTCGAGGCCCAGGCCCAGGCCGAAGCGCTGCTGGCGCGGGTGGGCCTGCTGGACAAGCGCGACGCCTATCCGCGCCAGCTTTCCGGTGGCCAGCAACAGCGTATCGCCATTGTGCGTTCGCTGTGCATGAACCCGCAGGTGATGCTGTTCGACGAGGTGACCGCCGCCCTCGACCCGGAGATGGTCAAGGAAGTGCTGCAGGTGATCCAGGGCCTGGCCCGCGACGGCATGACCCTGTTGATCGTGACCCATGAAATGGCCTTCGCTCGCGCGGTGGCCGACCGCATCGTGTTCATGGAGGCCGGCAGGATCCTTGAACAGAGCCCCCCCGAGAGCTTCTTTACGAACCCGCAGACCGCACGCGCGCAGCAGTTCCTGGAGAAATTCTCCTTTGTCGAAAGCCTGCCCAAGACACCACACAAGGAACTGTCATGAAGACTGCCCACGCTTCAAAACTGCTGCTGTCGCTGTTCACCCTGGCCGTACTGGCCGGGTGCAACAAATCCGAAGCGCCGAGCAAGCCTGCCGCCAATGCCGCAGCGCCGGCCACCAGCTACCTGGAAACCATCAAGGCCCGCGACAAACTGATCGTCGGCGTGTTCACCGACAAGCCGCCATTCGGCTATGTGGATGAAAGCGGGCGCTATGTGGGCTTTGACACCGACATCGGTCGCGAGCTGGCCAAGTCGCTGCTGGGCGACGAGAACAAGGTCGAGTTCGTGGCCGTGGAGCCGGCCAGCCGCATTCCCTTCCTGCAGAGCGACAAGGTCGACCTGATTCTGGCCAACATGACCGTGACCCCGGAGCGCAAGGAAGCGGTGGAGTTCACCAACCCCAACCTGCGCGTGGCGGTACAGGCGCTGGTGCCCGAGGGCAGCGAGGTGAAGAAGCTCGACGACCTGGCGGCCAAGACCACCATCGTCACCACCGGCACCACGGCGGACATCTGGCTGACCAAGAACCACCCGGACTGGAAACTGCTCAAGTTCGAGAAGAACTCCGAGTCGTTGCAGGCGTTGGCCAATGGCCGTGGCGATGCGTATGCGCAGGACAACCTGATCCTGTTCAGCTGGTCCAAGCAGAACCCGGGCTACCGTGTGCTGGACGAGAAGCTGGGCGAGGAAGCGCCGATTGCGCCGGCGGTGAAGAAGGGCAACATCGAGCTGCGTGACTGGGTCAACAGCGAGCTGGCGCGCCTGGGCGAGCAGAAGTACCTGCTCAAGCTGTATGACCAGTACGTGCGCAAGGAGCTTAGCGACGACACCAAGCCGGAGAGCGTGATCGTCGAGGGCGGCAAATGGCAGGGCTGAGGCCCTGACACCGCGTCGCTCTTATCGCGGGTCAAGCCCGCTCCCACACAGACAGCGACGGTCCTTGTGGGAGCGGGCTTGACCCGCGATGGGCCGCCCCGCGGCCCCGCCTTTTCTCCGGCCACCGCCCTTGCCCCACCCCCCGCGTCTACCCCAACGCCTTCTCCAGCACGATGCAGTTGCTCTGCGCATCCTGCTCCAGCGCCGCGATCAAACGCGATGCAGGCGACAGCACCCCCCCTCGCAACGTCGCCGCTGTGCTCAATTGCCCCCAGGACAAGCGGCACGCGGAACCCTGATCTACGCTAACAGTCGCATCTAGCAACTGCCCAGAACCCACGCAAGGAGCCCGCATGACGGTGTCGCCCCCCAACCTGATCGTCTGCCTGGGGCTTGCGCTGCTGCTTGGCTGCGGCGAGAAGAAAGCCGCCGCACCCGACCTGCCCAGGGTGGCGGTGCAACAGGTCAAGGCCGGCGACTTTGCAGCCTCCGTGACCCTCACCGGCGATGTTCAGGCACGGGTACAGGCCGACCTGTCGTTTCGCGTGGGCGGCAAGATCATCGAGCGCAACGTCGACGTGGGCGATCACGTCAGCGCCAATCAGGTGCTGGCGCGCCTGGACCCCAAGGACCTGCAAACCAATGTCGACTCGGCCAAGGCCGAGGTCTTCGCCGAACAGGCTCGCGTGACCCAGACTTCCGCCGCCTTCGTGCGCCAGCAGAAGCTGCTGCCCAAGGGCTACACCAGCCAGAGCGAATACGACGCGGCCCAGGCCGCCCTGCGAAGCAGCCAGAGCGCGCTCAAGGCCGCCCAGGCGCAACTGGCCAACGCCCGCGAACAACTGAGCTACACCGCGCTGATCGCCGAGGCGCCCGGGGTGATCACCGCGCGCCAGGCCGAGGTGGGGCAGGTGGTGCAGGCCACCGTGCCGATCTTCACCCTGGCCCGCGACGGCGAGCGCGACGCGGTGTTCAACGTCTACGAATCGCTGCTGATGGCGCCACCCACCCAGCAGGCGATCATCGTCAGCCTGCTCGACGACCCCAAGGTGCAAGCCAAGGGGCACGTGCGTGAAATCACCCCGACGGTCTCGGCGCAAAGCGGCACGGTGCAGGTCAAGGTGGGCCTGAGCGAGGTGCCGCCGGCCATGCAGCTGGGCTCGGTGGTGAGTGCCACCGCCAGGGCCGAGGGCACCCCGAGCATCGAGCTGCAGTGGTCGGCGCTGACCAAGGATGTGCATGACCCGGCGGTGTGGCTGGTGGGCCAGGACAACAAGGTCAACCTGCGCAAGGTCAAGGTGCTGCGCTACCTCACCGGCAAGGTGGTGGTGGGCGACGGCCTCAAGGGCGGCGAAACCGTGGTGATCGCGGGTGGGCAGCTGCTGCACCCGGACATGCAGGTGGAAGTGGCAGACCCAGCCGACATCGGGGTGACGCAATGAGAACCCTGTGGCTGATGTTCGCTTGTGTGTTGCTGGCCGCCTGCGCCGATGACGAGCCGCCGCCCGAGCCGGTGCGCCCGGTGCTGTCCCAGGTGGTGCAGGCGCAGGACCAGGCGCGCCTGGGGCGCTTTGCCGGCTCCATCCAGGCGCGCTACGAAAGCACCCTGGGCTTTCGCGTGGGCGGGCGCATCGCCCGGCGCTGGGTGGATGTGGGCGCCACGGTGAAGGCCGGCGACACCCTGGCCACCCTCGACCCCACCGACCAGCAGAACCAGTTGCGTGCCGCCGAAGGCGACCTGGCCAAGGTGCAGGCGCAGTGGATCAACGCCCAGGCCAACGCCCGTCGTCAGCAGCAGCTGTTCGACCGGGGGGTGGGTGCCCAGGCCCAGCTGGACATCGCCCAGACCGACCTGAAGACTACCGGCGCCTCGCTCGAACAGGCCAAGGCGGCGGTCAACCAGGCCCGCGACCAGCTGGGCTACAGCACCTTGCAGGCCGACCACCCCGCCGTGGTCACTGCCTGGCAGGCCGAGGCCGGGCAGGTGGTCACCGCCGGCCAGGGCGTGGTCACGCTGGCGCGCCCGGACGTCAAGGAGGCGGTGATCGACCTGCCCGCAGGCCTGGCCGACGAACTGTCGGGCGAGGTGAAGTTCCTGGTGGCCGCGCAGCTCGACCCCAGCGTGAACACCAGTGCCGTGCTGCGCGAGATCGAGCCCCAGGCCGACGCGGCCACGCGTACCCGGCGGGCGCGCCTGACCCTGGCCGACACCCCCGAGGCCTTTCGCCTGGGCACGGCCATCAGCGTCACCCTGAGCTCGGCGATCCAACCGCGCAGCGAGCTGCCGTTGAGCGCCCTGCAGGAGGTCGACGGGCACACCCGGGTATGGGTCGTCGACCCGCAGCAGCATACGGTTTCATTGCGTGACGTGAAGGTCAGCGAGCGGCTGGACAACAGCGTGGTGCTCAGTGCCGGCCTGCAGCCGGGCGAGCGTGTGGTCACGGCGGGGGTCAACAGCCTCAAGCCTGGCCAGAAGGTAAAAATCGATGAGGAAGGCCCGCGATGAAAGGAAGCTTCAACCTGTCGGAATGGGCACTCAAGCACCAATCCTTTGTCTGGTACCTGATGTTCGTCGCGTTGCTGATGGGGGTGTTTTCCTATTTCAACCTGGGCCGTGAGGAGGACCCCTCGTTCACCATCAAGACCATGGTCATCCAGACCCGCTGGCCCGGCGCCACCCAGGACGAGACCCTGCTGCAGGTCACCGACCGCATCGAGAAGAAACTCGAGGAACTGGACTCGCTCGACTACGTGAAAAGCTACACCCGGCCCGGCGAGTCGACGGTGTTCGTCAACCTGCTCGATACCACCAAGGCTGGCGACATCCCGCAGATCTGGTACCAGGTGCGCAAGAAGATCCAGGACATCCGCGGCGAGTTCCCCCAGGGCATCCAGGGCCCCGGCTTCAACGACGAGTTCGGCGATGTGTTCGGCTCGGTATATGCGTTCACCGCCGATGGCATCTCGATGCGCCAGCTGCGCGATTACGTCGAGCAGGTACGTGCAGAAATCCGCGAGGTGCCGGGGCTGGGCAAGGTCGAGATGATCGGCCAGCAGGACGAAGTGCTGTACCTGAACTTCTCCACCCGCAAGCTGGCGGCCCTGGGCATCGACCAGCGTCAGGTGGTGCAGGCGTTGCAGGCGCAGAACGCGGTGACCCCGGCCGGGGTGATGGAGGCCGGCCCCGAGCGCATCTCGGTGCGCACCACTGGCCAGTTCGCCTCGGAGAAAGACCTGGAGCAGGTCAACCTGCGCCTGGACGACCGCTTCTATCGCCTGGCCGATATCGCCGAGATCAGCCGCGGCTACGCCGACCCGCCCACGCCGATGTTCCGCTACGACGGCAAGCCTGCCATCGGCCTGGCCATCGGCATGAAGAAGGGCGGCAACATCCAGGCCTTCGGCAAGCAGCTGCACGAGCGCATGGAGGCCGCCACCGCCGACCTGCCGGTGGGCGTGGGCGTGCACACCGTGTCGGACCAGGCGGTGGTGGTCGAGGAGGCCGTGGGCGGCTTTACCAGTGCGCTGTTCGAGGCGGTGGTGATCGTGCTGGTGGTCAGTTTCATCAGCCTCGGGGTGCGTGCCGGGCTGGTGGTGGCCTGCTCGATTCCGCTGGTGCTGGCCATGGTGTTCGTGTTCATGGAGTACAGCGGCATTACCATGCAGCGGATCTCCCTCGGCGCGCTGATCATCGCGCTGGGCCTGCTGGTGGATGATGCGATGATCACCGTGGAGGTGATGGTCACGCGGCTGGAGAAGGGCGAGAGCAAGGAGCAGGCGGCCACGTTCGCCTACACCTCCACTGCGTTCCCGATGCTCACCGGCACCCTGGTGACGGTGGCGGGTTTCGTGCCCATCGGCCTGAACGCCAGCTCTGCGGGCGAGTACACCTTCACCCTGTTTGCGGTGATCGCCGTGGCGCTGCTGGTGTCGTGGGTGGTGGCGGTGCTGTTCGCGCCGGTGCTGGGGGTGCACCTGCTCAGCGCCAAGGTCAAGGCCCACGACGCCGAGCCCGGGCGCATCGGTCGCGGTTTCAACCATGGCCTGCTGTGGTGCATGCGCCACCGCTGGATCACCATCATCGGCACCGTGGTGCTGTTCGCCCTGGCGGTGTTCAGCATGCGCTTCGTGCAGAACCAGTTCTTCCCGTCCTCGGACCGCCCGGAGATCCTGGTGGACCTCAACCTGCCGCAGAACGCCTCCATCGACGAGACGCGCAAGGCGGTGGACAAGCTGGAGGCGACCCTCAAGGACGACCCGGACATCGTGCGCTGGAGTACCTACATCGGTCAGGGCGCGATCCGTTTCTACCTGCCGCTGGACCAGCAGCTGGAGAACCCGTACTACGCCCAGCTGGTGATCGTGAGCAAGGGCCTGGAGTCGCGCGAGGCGCTGACGGCGCGTCTGAAGGAGCGCCTGCGCAAGGACTTTGTCGGCATCGGCAGCTACGTGCAGTCGCTGGAGATGGGCCCGCCGGTGGGGCGGCCGATCCAGTACCGGGTCAGCGGCAAGGACATCGACCAGGTGCGCAAGCATGCGATCGAACTGGCGGCGCTGCTCGATGGCAACTCCCATGTGGGCGAGATCATTTACGACTGGAACGAGCCGGGCAAGGTGCTGCGCATCGACATTGCCCAGGACAAGGCGCGCCAGCTTGGGCTGTCGTCCGAGGACGTGGCCAACCTGATGAACGGCATCGTCAGCGGCTCGCCGGTGACCCAGGTGAACGATGACATCTACCTGATCGACGTGATCGGGCGCGCGGTGGACAGCGAGCGTGACTCGCCGCAGACCCTGCAGAACCTGCAGATCGTCACGCCCAGCGGCACCTCGATTCCATTGCTGGCGTTTGCCACGGTGCGCTACGAGCTGGAGCAGCCGCTGGTGTGGCGGCGTGACCGCAAGCCGACCATCACGGTCAAGGCGGCGGTGCGTGACGAGATCCAGCCGACCGACCTGGTGGCGCAGCTCAAGCCGCAGATCGACGAGTTTGCGCGTAAGTTGCCGGCCGGTTATCAGGTGGCGACGGGGGGCACGGTGGAGGAAAGCGGCAAGGCCCAGGGGCCGATTGCCAAGGTGGTGCCGTTGATGCTGTTTCTGATGGCGACGTTCCTGATGATTCAGCTGCACAGTGTGCAGAAGCTGTTCCTGGTGGCGAGCGTGGCGCCGCTGGGGTTGATTGGCGTGGTGCTGGCGCTGATCCCCACGGGTACGCCGATGGGGTTCGTGGCGATACTGGGCATTCTGGCGCTGGCGGGGATCATCATCCGCAACTCGGTGATCCTGGTGACGCAGATCGATGCGTACGAGGCCGATGGGTATGCGCCGTGGGATGCGGTGGTGGAGGCCACGGACCATCGTCGCCGGCCGATTCTGCTGACGGCGGCGGCGGCGAGCCTGGGCATGATTCCGATTGCGCGGGAAGTGTTCTGGGGGCCGATGGCCTACGCGATGATTGGCGGCATCATTGTCGCCACGTTGCTGACCTTGCTGTTTTTGCCGGCGCTGTATGTGGCCTGGTACAAGATCAAGGAGCCGCAGCGCGAGTAATGGCCCGTTCGCTGGCCGGCCTGCCCCTGTAGGAGCCGGCCTTGCCGGCGAAAGCCGTTGCACGGTTCAAAGCCAGATGGCATCCCAGTGCGGATAGTCCCCGATGTTTTGCACGAGCCCGGCCCGTAGAGGATTGGCCACGATGTAACGTGCCACTGCCTGGACATCCTCATCCTTGCGCAGCGCGCGATCGTGAAAGCCGTGTTGCCAAAGACGACCTTTTCGATGGAATGTCTTGTTCACCAGGCAGGTACTGCGGGATTTGATCCTGCGCATCAGCGACGCCAAAGTGCCGTGTTGCAGTTCGATCAGCCAATGCAGGTGATCTGGCATTAGCACCCAGGCCAGTGACTTGGCCAGGCGCTGGTGCTGGGCGTACTGCAGTTGCTCGACCATCAGGCGGGCGATTTGGAAGTCGCTGAAAACCGGGTGCCGGTTCTCGACCACACTGGTGAGCAGGTACAGCCTGCCGGGTTCGGAGAACCGGCCGCGCCGCAGGAGGTGAGCGTTTGAACGATCCATGTCAGTTTCCTTGAAAGGTAGAGATTTCAAGGTAGCTGTGGCGTTGTTGGTGAGACGTATGGCTTTGGTTCTTAATGTGTTCGGCCTGGCCTCTTCGCCGGCAAGGCCGGCTCCTACAGGTAGGGCGTCGTCTGTAGGAGCCGGCGTTGCCGGCGAAGCAGTCGACGCTGCTCAACGCCTGGCCGTTTCATCCTGGCTGTGTGGGCAGTTATCGAAGGTGCAGAGTAGTTGGCTATTGATGTGTTCTGGCTGGCCTCTTCGCCGGCAAGGCCGGCTCCTACGGGTAGAGCGTTGTCTGTAGGAGCCGGCGTTGCCGGCGAAGCAGCCGACGCTGCTCAACGCCTGGCCGTTTCATCCTGGCTGTGCGGGCAGCTGTCGAAGGTGTAGGTAGTTGGTTATTGATGTGTTCGGCCTGGCCTCTTCGCCGGCAAGGCCGGCTCCTACAGGTAGGGCGTCGTTTGTAGGAGCCGGCGTTGCCGGCGAAGCAGCCGACGCTGTCCAACGCCTGGCCGTTTCATCCTGGCTGTGCGGGCAGCTGTCGAAGGTGCAGGTAGTTGGTTATTGATGTGTTCTGGCTGGCCTCTTCGCCGGCAAGGCCGGCTCCTACGGGTAGGGCGTCGTCTGTAGGAGCCGGCCTTGCCGGCGAAGCGATCACCGCTTGTTCAACCCCCGCGCCAACCGGTCCCCGCCCAGCTGGATCAACGCCACCAGCACCACCAGCATCACGATCACCGTCAGCATGATCTGGCTGTCGAAGCGCTGGTACCCGTACCGGTACGCGATGTCCCCCAACCCTCCGGCACCAATCGCACCGGCCATCGCCGACGAATTGATCATGGTCACCAGGGTGATGGTGAAGCCGCCCACGATGCCCGGCAGCGCCTCGGGCAACAGCACATGCCAGACGATGTGCCAGCGCCGGCACCCCATCGCCTGCGCCGCCTCGATCAGCCCGTGATCCACCTCGCGCAGGCTCACCTCGGCAATGCGCGCAAAAAACGGTGTGGCCGCAATCGTCAGCGGCACCACCGCCGCCCACACGCCATACGTGGTGCCCACGATCAGCCGCGTGAACGGGATCAACGCCACCATCAGGATCAGAAACGGTATCGAGCGGAACAGGTTGACGAACGCCCCCAGCACGCGGTTCACCAGCGGCGCCTCGTAGATGCCGCCCTTGCCGCTGGTCACCAGGATCACCGCCAGCGGAATGCCCGCCAGCAACGCGATCAGCGACGACACGCCCACCATCAGCAGGGTGTCGAGCACCCCCTGCAACAATCGATCAAACCACATAGCCCAGCACCTCCACCTGCGCCGCCCACTGGCGCGCCCGTTCGATCACCTGCGCATGCCCGTGCGCCGAGTTGGCCACCGACACCACCAGCTGCCCCAGCGCACGTTCCTGGATCGGTTCGATACCGCCCTGCAGCAGGCTCACCTGGCCGCCCAGCAACGCGAACAGCGTCGACAGTTCCGGTGCCTCGCGGTCGCGCCCGCTGACGCGCAGGCGCAGAACCAGCGCGGCCTGCGCATTCGGCGCCTCGGGCAGCAGGCGGGCCTGCAGGTGCTGCGGCAAGGCTGGCTGCAGCGGCGCCAGCAAGGTCTTGCTGACCGCGTGCTGCGGGTCGCCGAACACCTGCCACACCGCCCCCTGCTCGACGATGCGCCCGCGCTCGAGCACCACCACGCGATGGCAGATATCGCGGATCACCGCCATCTCGTGGGTAATCAGGATGATGGTCAGGCCCAGACGCTGGTTGATGTCGCGCAGCAGCGCCAGGATCGAGCCGGTGGTCTCCGGGTCCAGCGCCGAAGTGGCCTCGTCGCACAGCAGTATCTGCGGGTCGTGCACCAGCGCGCGGGCAATCCCCACGCGCTGCTTTTGCCCGCCCGACAACTGCGCCGGGTACACCCCGTGCTTGTCCTGCAGGCCCACCAGCTCCAGCAGTTCGGCCACCTTGCGCTGGCGCTGGGCCTTGGGCACGCCGGCCACCTTCAGCGGCAGTTCGACGTTCTGCCACACGGTCTTGGCCGACATCAGGTTGAAGTGCTGGAAGATCATGCCGATGCGTCGGCGCAACGCCACCAGGTGGTCCTCGTTGTGCTCGCCGATGTCGACCTGGTCGATCAGCACCCGGCCGCTGCTGGGTTGCTCCAGGCGGTTGAGGGTGCGGATCAGCGACGACTTGCCGGCGCCGCTGCGGCCGATGATGCCGAAGATCTCGCCGCGCTGGATGTTCAGGTCGATGTCCGCCAGCGCCGCCGTGGCCTGCCCGGGGTAGGTCTTGTTGACGCCGATCAGGCGCACTTGCGCGCTGCTCAACTCAGGGTGCAGCGCGTGCCGTGGCGCGGGCTGCGCAGGTGGGCTGGGGTGCGCCGTCTGGCGGGCGGTGGCAGCACTCATCTCAGCTCTCCCAGCCCGGCTGGTAGAGCTTGCCGTAGGCTTTGTCCAGGGCTGCGCGTACCACCGGCGAGTGCTGGTAGATATCCACGAACCTGGCCAGGCGCGGGTCGTCCTTGCTCTGCGGGCGGATCACGAACTGGATCACGTATTCCTTGTGCTCCACGCCGTCGAACATCAGCGCCGAACCTGCATCGAAGGTGTTGGCCAGGCGGATGTAGTGCGGGTAGCCCTGCACCAGGTCGGCGTCGTCATAGGCACGTACCAGTTGCACGGCCTCGACCTGCAGGATTCTGAGCTTTTTCGGGTTGGCGACGATGTCGTCCTCGGTGGCCTTGTAGCCCACCCCCGGCTTGAGCGTGATCAGGCCGGCCTTGGCCAGCAGTTGCAGGCCGCGTCCGCCGTTGATCGGGTCGTTGGCGATGGCGGCGGTGGCGCCCTGGGGCAGCTCGTCGAAGCTTTTGTACTTTTTCGAGTACAGCCCGACATTGTTGATGATGCCCGGTGCATACGGCACCAGCGTCGAGCCCGCCGCGGCGTTGGCGTTTTCCAGGAACGGGATGTGCTGGAAGTAGTTCACGTCGAGGTCGCCGGCGGCGAGGCTGACGTTGGGCGCGATCCAGTCGCTGAACTCCACCAGTTCCACCTTGAGGCCCTGCTTCTTGGCCTCGTCCACGGCCGCTTCCAGGGCCGGGGCGAAGGCTGCGGTGGTGCCGACCTTGAGCGGTGCATCGTTGGCATGGGCGCCACCGATCAGGCCGAGGGCCAGGGCCAGGGCCGCGACAGGGCGGGCCAGAAATGTCTTAAGCATGCGGTTGCGCTCCAGTCGGGTTGAGGGTGCGATAGCCCGCGCCGGTGTGGTCGGCGGGCAGGTGCGGGCCGGCGGCGAAGAGTTTTTCGCGCAGGCTACCGTCGGTGTAGGCGGTCTTGTACGAACCGCGACGTTGCAGCTCGGGGATCACCAGGTCGATGAAGTCCTCATAGCTTTCCGGGGTGACGGTGCGGGCCAGGTTGAAGCCGTCCAGGCCGGTCTCCTCGATCCAGCGCTCCAGTTCGTCGGCAACCTGGGTCGGCGAGCCGACCAGGGTGATGTAGCGCCCGCCCAGGGCGTGCTGGTCGAGCAGCTTGCGCCGGGTCCAGTCGTTGTTCTGCAGGTGCTTGGTGGCGGACTGGATGGCGTTGCTCTTGACGTACTGGATCGGCTCGTCCAGTTCGTATTCGGCAAAGTCGATGCCGGTGGAGCTGGCAAAGTGCGCCACGCCGGCCTCGGGGCTGGCATGGCGCAGGTACTCGGCGTGCTTGGCGCGGGCCTGCTCCTCGGTGCGGGCCACGATCACGGTGAGGCCCATGAACACCTTCACCGCGTCGCCATCACGCCCGGCCGCCGTGGCCGCGGCGCGCACCTTGTCGACCTGGGCGCGGGTCGCGGCCTTGTTCTGGCCACTGATGAACACGCATTCGGCATGCTGCCCGGCAAACGCCAGGCCACGCTCGGAGGCGCCGGCCTGGAACAGCACCGGGGTGCGCTGTGGCGACGGTTCGCACAGGTGATAACCCTCCACCCGGTAGAATTCGCCGTGGTGCTGCACCTTGTGCACCTTGGCCGGGTCGGCGTACACGCGCTGTTCGCGGTCATTGCGCACGGCGTCGTTTTCCCAGCTGCCTTCGAGCAGCTTGTACAGCACCTGCAGGTACTCGTCGGCCTGGTCGTAGCGCCGGTCATGCTCGGGCTGCGCGTCCAGGCCCATGGCCTTGGCCGCGCTGTCGAGGTAGCCGGTGACGATGTTCCAGCCCACCCGACCATTGCTCAGGTGGTCGAGGGTCGAGAGCCTGCGGGCGAACAGGTACGGCGGCTCGTAGGTGAGGTTGGCGGTGAGGCCGAAACCCAGGTGGCGGGTGACCGCGGCCATCACCGAAACCAGCAGCAGCGGGTCGTTGACCGGCAGCTGGATGGACTCCTTGAGTGGCACATCGACCGACTGCTGGTACACGTCGTACACCCCGACGATGTCGGCGATGAACAGGCCGTCGAACAGCCCGCGCTCGAGCAACCGCGCCAGGTCGGTCCAGTACTCGAGGGTCTTGTACCGGGTCGAGGTGTCGCGCGGGTGCGTCCACAGGCCGTGGTTGATATGCCCCACGCAGTTCATGTTGAACGCGTTGAGCAGGATCTTCTTTTTCGCCATCAGATGGTGCCCCGCAACGGTGGGTTTTCATCGTTGAGGTAGAAGTTGCCGATGGCGTGGTACTTCCAGCGCACCGGGTCGTGCAGGGTGTGCACGCGGGCGTTGCGCCAGTGGCGGTCCAGGCCGTGTTCGGCCAGGGTGGCCTGGCTGCCGGCCAGTTCGAACAGCGTGCTGCCGGCGGCCAGGGAGATCTCGGTACTGATGGCGCGTGCCTCGGCCACGGCGATGGAGGCCGCCGCGACGGTGTCGGCATTGGTCTCGGCCTGGGCTCGGTCGAGGTATTCGCCGGCGCGTTCGAGCAAGGCTTCGGTGGCATGCAGGCGGATCGCCAGGTGACCGAAGGACTTGAGCGTCAACGGGTCGTCGACTGCCTTGTCGATGCCCGAGTCGATCCATGGCCGGGTGCGCGTGCGCACAAAATGCAGGGCATCTTCATAGGCGGCGCGGGCGATGCCGGTGTCGATGGCGGCGTGCAGAATCTGCGCCAGCGGGCCGACCGGGGTCGGGCGCTCGAAGGCGCTCTGGAACGGCACCACATCGTCGGCCTCGACACGCACGTTGTCGAACACCACCGAGCCACTGCCGGTGGTGCGCTGGCCGAAGCCGCTCCAGTCGTCGATCACGTCGAGCCCGGCGCTGTCGGCGGGCACGAAGGCCAGCTGTTGCACGCCCTGTTCGTCGATCACCGAGGTGGGGATGCGCTGCGCGTACAGCGCGCCAGTGGCGTAGAACTTGCGGCCGTTGATGCGGTAGCCGTCACCGTCACGGGTGAGGGCGGTGGTGCGGTCGTGGGCGGTCTTGGTGCCCAGTTCGGCCAGGGCGTTGCCGAAGCGCCTGCCGGCCAGCACCTCGGCGTACAGGCGTGCCTGCTGCTGCGGGCTGCCGTTCACGCGCAGCACTTCAAGGGCGTAGAAATGGTTCTGCGGGATCTGCCCCAGCGAGGCGTCGGCCTGGGCGATACGGGCGATGACCTTGGCCAGGGTGACGTTGGACACGCCCGCGCCACCGAAGGCTTTCGGCACGCTGATGCCCCACAGGCCCGAGCGCGAGAACAGCGCCAGTTCCGGGTGCGGCAGGCGGCGTTCGCGATCGCGCTCGATGCTGTCGCGGCGCAGTTGTTCGGCAATCTGTTCGGCAGTTTCCAACGCCTGGGCATCAGAAGAGATGACCGCCACGAGATCGTGCGGTTGCGGCAATAGGCTCATGAGAGGGCTCCAGTGGTCTGGTCAGATCCAGGAATGCCGGGCAGGCAGGGTCGCGTTGAGGTGGTAGGCGCCCACGGCGTGGTACTTCCAGCGCACCGGGTCGTGAAGGGTGTGCACGCGGGCGTTGCGCCAGTGCCGGTCGAGGTTGAACTCGGCCAGGGTGGCGCGGCTGCCCGACAGCTCGAACAGCTTCTCGCTGGCCTGCAGGGCAATCTCGGTGGTCAGCACCTTGGCTTCGGCCACGGCAATCGAGGCACGTGCGGCAGCGGCGGCATCGATGGGCGCGGCGTTGACCTCGTCGAGCACGCGCGCGGCGCGGCCGAGCAGCGCCTGGGCGGCATGCAGTTCGAGGGTCAGGCGGCCGATGTCGGCAATCACATAGGGGTCGTCACTGGCGCGATCGACCTTGGCGTCGACCCACGGCCGCGCGCGTTCGCGCACGAAGCTGATCGCATCGGCCACTGCGGCCTCGGCGATGCCGGCGTCGATGGCGGCCTGCACCAGCTGCGAGGCGGCGCCCTGGATGTTGGGGCTGTCGGCCTGGCGCCAGTTGTCGAGCACCAGCTCCGCGTCCACCGGCACCTCGTTGAGCAGCACCGTGCCGCTGGCGGTGGTGCGCTGACCGAAGCCGGACCAGTCGTCGACGATACGCAGGCCCGGGCTGCCACGGCGCACGAAGGCCATGACCTGGCGCCCGTCGTCGTTCAGCGCCTTGACTGCCACCCAGTGGGCGAACAGCGCGCCGGTGGAATAGAACTTCTGCCCGGTGAGCAGAAAGTGATCGCCCTGGCGCACGGCGCGGGCCTTGAGTTCGAGGGTGTTCTTGCTGCCGCGCTCGGGGCCGGCATTGCCGATGCGCCAGCCGTCGAGCACCGACTTGAACAGCAGGTGCTTCTGGCGTTCGTTGCCGGTGTTCTTGACCTGCTGGAGGATGCCGAACTGGTTCTGCGGGATCTGCCCCAGGGCCGGGTCGGCCGCACTGATGATGCGGAACACCTCGGCGATGGTGGCGAAGGAAACGTCCGGCCCGCCGTGCTCGCGCGGGATGCTGATGCTGCCCAGGCCGCTGCGGGTGAACTGCTCGATCTCGGCCCACGGCAGCTTGCGCTGCTGGTCGCGCCGGGCGGCCTGCAGGCGCGCGGCGGCGGCCAGTTCATGGGCGGCCTCCAGGGCCTCTGCGTCATTGCGCAGGACCTTGGCCGGCAGCAGTAATGGGGCGTTGTCCAGATCGCTGTGGACTGCGTCGTGTACCAAGCTGGACATCAGTACCGCTCCTTGGCTGCACTCAATGCCCTGGCGTTGCGCACTGGGGTGATTGTGTTCCTGACCATACCTACCTCACGTATTGGAAACGTCGCCGTGATCGATATGGGCGACAGAAATGCGCTGGTCCGGTGGTCCGGTCTATATACCCTAAGCGTGTATAAAAATTAAATAAACTAACCTTTAGGAATATGCATAGAAGTGCCTCCGCGGCCCTTGGCCGAACACCCGCAGGCGCACGGCCGGGGCCCACTGCGAGCAGTTGCCGACCTTGTCCAGAATGCAGTAGCTGGCGTCCAGGTGCTCGTCGTTGCCGGCTTCCAGCAGCACTTGGGTCGGGATCAGGCCCTGTATCGGGCAGCCGATACCGTCGCCGGGCAGTGGCGCCAGGTCGATGCGCAGGTCGGCCCAGCGCAGGGTGATCGCATCGCCTTCGGCCATGTGCCGGTACGGCGCGATGTTGAACGGTACACCCTGCCCGCAGCGGCTCAGATCCAGCCCTTGGCGCAGCAGCCGGCCAGGCAGGCGCAAGGGCGTCAGGTGCGGGTTCTCCGGGGTGGTCACGTAGCCGCCGGGGCAGTTCAGCTTGACCGCTACCTGCAATGGCGCGGAGCGTCGCGGGTGCTGGCCGGGCTGGAGCAGGCGGTAGTGCAGGGTGTTGAGCCCCGGGTAGAGCATCTGCCTGGGCACGCCGAGGGCGATCGAGGTGCCGGGCTCGCCGGCGCGCAGTAGATGCGCGGCCACGTAGCGGTTGCCCCAGAACAGCTCCAGCAGGTCGCCGGCCTGCAGGGTCGGTGCGGTCTGGATGCTGGCTTGCAGGTGGCTGGCGGTGTGCACGCCAATGCCATGGGGCGCGATATGGAGCAGGGCGGGGGGCGGCAGTTCAGATCCTTTGGCTGCGCGGTGCATGGTCCGTTTCCTCGTGCGGGTGGTGGCACGAGGCTTTGGTTATTGGCTGGATCGGCAGGTGAGTCAAGGTGCCCGATGGCCGTGACCGGGCAGTCGGCAGCGCTTCAGAGCGGTCCTACCCGAAGCGGCATGGGGGCTGTGGATAAACTCGGATTTGTCTGTGCTCGGGCGGTGCATCCGGGTCAGTGGGCGTGGCCCTGCGCGCCGAGAAACTTGCCCAGAAACTGGCGTGTGCGTTCTTCCTTCGGCGCGGCGAACAGGGCCTTGGCCTCGCCCTGTTCGACGATCACGCCCTTGTCGAAAAAGATCACCCGGTTGGCCACGTCGCGGGCGAAGTTCATTTCGTGGGTGACGATGATCATGGTGCGGTTTTCCTGGGCCAGGCCGCGAATGGTCGCCAGCACCTCGCCCACCAGCTCGGGGTCCAGCGCCGAGGTGGGTTCGTCGAACAGGATCACCTGCGGCTCCATGGCCAATGCCCGGGCAATGGCCACGCGCTGTTGCTGGCCACCGGACAGGCGCCGCGGGTAGGCGTCCTCCTTGCCCGCCAGGCCGACCTTGGCCAGCAGCGCACGGCCCAGGGCCAGGGCCTTTTCGCGGGGGGCCTTCTTGACCACCAGCGGCCCCTCGATGACGTTCTCCAGGGCGGTGCGGTGCGGGAACAGGTTGAAGTTCTGGAACACGAAACCGACCTGCTGGCGCAGGTGGCGAATCAACGTGGCCTGCTTGGCCAGCGGGCGGTCGCCGTCGATCTCGATGTCGGCCACACGAATGCGTCCGCTGCTGGGGGTCTCCAGCAGGTTCAGGCAGCGCAGGAAGGTGGTCTTGCCCGAGCCGCTGGGGCCGATGATGGCGATCACTTCACCGGCCTCGACTGTCAGGCTGATGTCGTCGAGCACGGTCAGGCCGTTGAACTGCTTGCTCAGGCGGGTGACTTCGATCATGCCTCAGGGCTCCAGGTCATGGCGGTTGACCCGCGCTTCCAGACGGTTCTGCAGGTGGGCCAGCGCGCTGGCCAGCACCCAGTAGATCAGGGCGGCGGCCAGGTACATGGTGAAGATCTCGAAGGTGCGTGCGGTGATCAGCTGGGCCTGGCGGAACAGCTCCGGCACCTGGATGGTGGCGGCCAGCGCGGTGTCCTTGACCAGCGAGATGAAACTGTTGCCCAGCGGCGGCAGGGCGGTGCGCGCCGCCTGCGGCAGGATCGCGCGGCGCATCGCCTGGCCGCGGGTCATGCCGATGCTGGCGGCGGCCTCCCACTGGCCGCGGTCGATGGAGCTGATCGCGGCGCGCAGGATTTCACAGGCATAGGCGGCCATGTTCAGCGAAAACCCGATCAGCGCCGCGGGCAGCGGGTCCAGCTCGATGCCCAGCTGCGGCAGGCCGTAATAGATCATGAACAGCTGCACCAGCAGCGGCGTGCCGCGAAAGAACGATACATAGACCCGTGCCGTCCAGCTCAGCAGCTTGATCGCAGACAGGCGCATCAGCGCCAGGCCGAAGCCGATCAACAGGCCGAAGAACATCCCGCCCAGGCTCAGGAACACCGTGAAATAGGCGCCCTTGAGCAGAAAGGGCGCGCTGTCCAGGGCCAGTTGCAGGCTCTCTTCGATCATTGCGTCACGTCAGCACTGAAATACTTCTCGGAAAGCTTTTTCAGCGTGCCGTCGGCGCGCAGTTTGTCGAGGGCCTTGTTGATCGCGTCGAGCAGTTCCGGCTCGCCCTTGCGCAGGGCCACGCCGGCTTCCTGGCGCGAGAAGGCGTCGCCGGCGGCGATGGTGTCCTTGGCTTTTCTGGCGTATTCCAGTGCGGCCAGGCGGTCGATCAGGATGGCGTCGATGCGGCCCACGCGCAGGTCCTGGAACTTGCTCGGGTCATCGTCGTAGGTCTTGATGATGGCCTTGGGCACGTTGTCCTTGAGCCATTGCTCGTAGTTGGTGCCCAGGCCCACGCCCACCTTCTTGCCGGCCAGGTCCTGTGCGGTCTTGAGGGTGTCCTTGTTCTTGGTCAGCACCAGGGCCTGGATGCCGGAAACGGTGTAGGGCTCGGAGAAGTCGTATTTCTTCTTGCGCTCGTCGGAGATGGTCACCTGGTTGACCACGATGTCCAGACGCTTGGATTCAAGGGCGGCGAGGATGCCGTCCCACTTGGTCGGCTGCAGCCTGGCCTTGACCCCCAGCTCCTTGGCCAGGGCCTCGGACAGCTCGACCTCGAAGCCGGTCAGCTTGCCGTCGGTGTCGACGAAGCTGAACGGCGGGTAGGTGCCCTCCAGGCCGACACTGATGCTGCCGCTGTCCTTGATCTTCTGCAATTGCTCGCCGGCGACCGCCTGGCCAAGCAGGCCCAGGCCAAGTACCAGGGCAGCCCCTGTGCCCAGCAACTGTTTACCGAATACGGAAATCGTCATGACTGGCCCCGCTGATATCAATTAAGCCGTTATTGGTTGACTGCTCCAGACCTCAGGGTAGGCGAATAATGCAGGTGCCCCACCGGTATGCAGAAAAATCAGCGGGCCCTCGTCGAAACGCTGGCGCGCGATGCCGTCGAGCAGCCCGGCCATGGCCTTGCCGGTGTACACCGGGTCCAGCAGCAGGCCCTCGTGGCTGGCCAGCAGGCGGATGGCGGCCAGGGTGCCGGCATTCGGTTCGCCGTAGCGCGGCGCGAAGTACTCGTCCCACAGCTCGACCTTGAAGGCGTCAGGCAGGTCGATGCCCAGCAGCTCGGCGGTGCGTTCGGCCAGGCCCTGCACCTTGGGGCGCTGGGCCTCGTCGCTGCGCGACACGGTCACGCCGATCAGCGGCAGTTGCGGCAGCGCTTGGGCCAGCGCCAGGCCCAGGCCGCTGTGGGTGCCCGCACTGCCGGAGGCCAGCACCACCCCGGCGAAGGTCTGCCCGCTGCGGGTGATCTGCTCGGCCAGCTCCAGCCCGGCGCGCACATAGCCCAGGGCGCCACGCGCATTGGAACCGCCAATCGGCACGATGTAGGGCTTGCGTCCGCTGGCATGCAGGCGCACGGCCAGCGCCTGCAACTGGTCATCGGCATCGTCGAGGTTATCCACAAGCTCGACCCTGGCGTCGAACAGTTCCAGCAGCAGGCGGTTGCCGTTGTGCTGGTAGGCGGGGGAATCGGTGCCGATGGGGTTTTCCAGCAGGGCCACGCAGCCCAGGCCCAGTTGCGCGGCCAGTGCTGCGGTCTGGCGCACGTGGTTGGACTGGATGGCGCCGGCGGTGATCAGCGTATCGGCACCGCTGGCCAGCGCGTCGGCGGCCAGGTACTCGAGCTTGCGCAGCTTGTTGCCGCCCAGGGCCAGCGGGGTGAGGTCGTCGCGCTTGATGTAGATGTCGCGCCCGGCCCAGGCCGACAGGCGTTCGAGCCGGTGCAGCGGGGTGGGTGCATCGAGCAAGGGCAGGCGTTTGAAGCGTTCGAGCTGGTGTTCGATCATGGCATCGGGCTGACTGGGGAAACTTCGACTATAGGCAGCCGTGGGCGTCTCTTCCACTGGGCCGGCTTATGCCGGATTTATAGCCAAAGCGCATAAAGGGATATTTTTTCCGCCGTGGCCATTTGCCGTAAAGTGATCCGCAACAAGGCGGCCACCCCCTCCACAAGCCGCCGCCGCGTCAGGAGAGACAACCGTGAGCGACAACGCGCAAACAGGCCATTGGCAGTTGCAAACCCTCGTCAGCCAGCTGCGTTCAGCCCGTGACCAATGGCGCAGCCGCAATGGCCGCAGCAGTGGCGAGCAGGGCGGGCGCGAGCTGCCCTCGCGCGAGGCGATGCGCCAGATTCTCGAGCAGCTGTGCGGCGCGCTGTTCCCCATGCGCCTGGGCCCGGTGGACCTGCGCGAAGAGAGCGAAGACTTCTATGTGGGCAACACCCTGGACGCGGCGCTGACCGCATTGCTGGCCCAGGCGCGCCTTGAGCTGCGCTACGCCGCGCGCCAGGGCAAGGCCGAGTCGCTGGAGATTGACGCCCAGGCACTGCGCCTGATCCAGGATTTCGCCGCCGCCCTGCCGGGCCTGCGCACGTTGCTCGATACCGATGTACTGGCGGCCTATCACGGCGACCCGGCGGCGCGCAGCGTGGACGAGGTGCTGCTGTGCTACCCCGGCGTGCTGGCAGTGATCCACCACCGCCTGGCGCATCACCTGTACCGCGCCGGGCTGCCGCTGCTGGCGCGCATCAGTTCGGAGCTGGCGCATTCGGCCACCGGCATCGACATTCACCCCGGCGCACAGATCGGCCCGAGCTTCTTCATCGACCATGGCACCGGTGTGGTGATCGGCGAGACGGCGATCATTGGCGAGCGGGTGCGTATCTACCAGGCGGTGACCCTGGGCGCCAAGCGGTTCCCGGCGGACGAGTCGGGGCAGTTGCAGAAGGGCCAGCCGCGCCACCCGATCGTCGAGGACGACGTGGTGATTTACGCCGGCGCGACTATTCTGGGGCGTATCACCATCGGCAAGGGCTCGACCATCGGCGGCAATGTGTGGCTGACCCGCAGTGTGGCGGCAGGCAGCAACCTGACCCAGGCCAATCTGCAGCATGATGATGGGACGCAGAAGTAAGGAACTTTCCTGGGAGCGCCAGCCTCTGTAGGAGCCGGCCTTGCCGGCGATCGAGCGCGTAGCGATCGCCGGTTGCCCATGCGCTGATGCGGGCCTGATCCATTTTTCGCCGGCAATGCCGGCTCCTACAGGGTCGCGCACCGACCCCATCCATGTTTAACTTGAACGCTCGTTCAACTTAAACGGTGGTCCGCTGCCGGTGTTCAACAGGAGGAAACCCTTTGCTGAACCCGTACAACTCAACCCTCACACACCCCCGCGAGGTGCACACGCAATGAGTGCACCGTCTTCGAATACCCCCAGCACTATCCGCATGAACCCCCCGGTGTTCTATTTTGCCGCCAGCTTCATCCTGCTGTTCGGCCTGGCCGTGATCAGCAACCCGCAGGTGGCCGGTGAATGGCTGCTGGCGGCGCAGAACTGGGCCGCCAACACCGTGGGCTGGTACTACATGCTGGCGATGACCCTGTACCTGGTCTTCGTGGTGGTCACCGCCTTGTCCGGCTACGGCAAGATCAAGCTCGGTGCCGACCACGACGAACCCGAGTTCAGCTACCTGTCGTGGGCCGGCATGCTGTTCGCCGCCGGCATCAGCATCACGCTGTTCTTCTTCTGCGTCTCCGAACCCCTGACCCACCTGCTGCAGCCGCCCCAGGGCGAAGCCGGCACCGCCGAGGCCGGGCGCCAGGCGATGCAGCTGCTGTTTCTGCACTGGGGCCTGCATGGCTGGGGCGTGTTCGCCTTCGTGGGCATGGCGCTGGCCTACTTCGCCTACCGCCACAACCTGCCGCTGGCGCTGCGTTCGGCGCTGTACCCGCTGATCGGCAAGCGCATCAACGGCCCCATCGGCTACGCGGTGGACGGCTTCGGCATCATCGCCACGGTGTTCGGCCTGGGCGCCGACATGGGCTTTGGCGTGCTGCACCTGAACTCGGGCCTGGACTACCTGTTCGGCATCCCGCACACCCAGTGGGTGCAGGTGATCCTGATCAGTCTGATGATGGGGGCCGCGGTGGTGGTGGCCATCGCCGGGGTCGACAAGGGCGTGCGGGTGATGTCCGACATCAACATGGTGCTGGCCTGCGCACTGCTGCTGTTCGTACTGTTCGCCGGGCCTACCCAGCACCTGTTCAACACCCTGATCCAGAACCTGGGCGACTACCTGGGCGCGCTGCCGCGCAAGAGTTTCGACGTGTACGCCTACAACGAACCGAGCGACTGGCTGGGCGGCTGGACGGTGTTCTACTGGGCCTGGTGGATTGCCTGGGCGCCGTTCGTCGGGTTGTTCATCGCACGGATTTCCCGCGGGCGCACCATCCGCGAGTTCGTGTTCGGCGTGCTGCTGATTCCGCTGGGCTTCACCCTGGCGTGGATGTCCATCTTCGGTAACAGCGCGATCCTGCAGGTGCTCAATGGCGCTACGGCGCTGGGGCAGTCGGCGCTGGAAAACCCCTCGATGAGCCTGTACCTGCTGCTGGAAACCTACCCGTGGAGCAAGGTGGTGATCGCGGTCACGGTGTTCATCAGCTTCGTGTTCTTCGTCACTTCGGCCGACTCGGGCACGGTGGTGCTCTCGACCCTGTCGGCCCGTGACGGCAGCCCGGACGAGGACGGCCCCAACTGGCTGCGGGTGTTCTGGGGTGCGATGACGGCGCTGGTGACCAGCGGGCTGCTGTTTGCCGGCAGCATCGACTCGCTCAAGTCGGCGGTGGTGCTGACCTCGCTGCCGTTCTCGGTGATCCTGCTGGCGATGATGTGGGGCCTGCACAAGGCGTTCTACCTGGAGTCGCAGCGTCAGATCGCGCAGATGCACTCGCTGGCACCGTTCGCCAACTCGCGGCGCGGGCGTGGCGGCTGGCGGCATCGCCTGAGCCAGGCGGTGCACTTCCCCTCGCGGGACGAGGTGTACCGGTTCATGGATGACGTGGTGCGCCCGGCGATTGCCGAGGTGACCGACGTGTTTGCCGAGAAGGGGCTGAATGTCATCACCCAGGAAGACCCGAGCCACGACAACGTGAGCCTGAAGATCGGCCATGGCGAAGAGCAGCCGTTCATCTACCAGGTGCAGATGCGCGGCTACTTCACGCCATCGTTCGCACTGGCCGGGCTGGGCACGCAGGAGTTGAAGAACCGGCGCTACTACCGCGCCGAGGTGCACCTGAGCGAAGGCAGCCAGGATTACGACCTGGTGGGCTACAGCAAGGAGCAGATCATCAACGACATCCTCGACCAGTACGAGCGTCACCTGCAGTTTTTGCACATGGTGCGTTAGGGCTGCCGGCCCCTTCGCCGGCAAGGCCGGCTCCTACAGGAGCCGGATTTGCCGGCGAATGCCCCCCTCTTGCCAGCTACGCCCAACGGGGTGTTTTCATACCTTGATTCGTACCACGTAGTACGTAATCAATGGCCGCGGCGCACCGCCTCAAAACGGCTTGTCGCCCAGAATAGTCGCCCGATGCATTACCCGCCGCTGCGGTCGGTAATCGTCCACCGCGTAATGCTGCGTTACGCGGTTGTCCCAGAACGCCACGTCGTTTTCCTGCCAACGCCAGCGGATGGTGAACTCCGGGCGCGTGGCGTGGGCGAACAGCAGTTTCAGGATCGCCTCGCTCTCGGCCTCGCCCAGTTCGTTGATGCGGGTAGTGAAGCCTTCGCTCACGAACAGCGATTTGCGCCCGCTCACCGGGTGCGTGCGGATCACCGGGTGCGACAACGGCGGGTTGTTGCGCCGCGCCGCTTCCCAGCGCGCCAGGTCTTCGGCGGTGTTGCCAAAGCGCTCCAGCGGAAACGACTTGGTGAAGTCGTGGGTGGCGGTCAGCCCGTCGAGCAGCTGGCGCAGCGGCGCCGACAGTGCCTCATAGGCGGCAATGCCGCTGGCCCACAGGGTGTCGCCACCATAGGCCGGCAACTGCTTGGCGCTGAGCACCGCACCCAGCGCCGGGGTGGGCAGAAAGGTCACGTCGGTATGCCAGATGGCGTTGTCGCGTACATCGGTGACGGCCGTGTCGAGCACCAGCACCTGTGGCGTTTCGGGCACGTTGGGGTAGATGGGGTGAATGTGCAGATCGCCGAAACGCGCGGCAAAACTGGCCTGCTGCTGCGGGGTCAGCGGCTGCTCGCGAAAGAACAGCACCTGGTGCTGGAGCAGCGCCTGCTCCACGGCGTCACGGTGTTCACGGCTGATCTCGCGGGTCAGGTCGATGCCGCTGATCTGGGCGCCGAGCGCGGGGCTCAGCGGGGTAATGGTCAGGCTCATGTCGGTCTCTTTGTGCAAGTCTCAATGGCTCTGGCCATGCCAGGGCACCAGCTTGCGCTGCAGGGCGCGCAAGCTCATTTCCAATGCGAAGGCGATCAGGGCAATCACCAGAATGCCCAGCACCACCACGTCGGTCACCAGGAACTGCGCGGCTGACTGCACCATGAAGCCCAGCCCGCTGGTGGCGGCAATCAGTTCGGCGGCCACCAGGGTCGACCAGCCCACGCCCAGGCCGATGCGCACGCCGGTAAGAATGTCGGGCAGTGCGCTGGGCAGGATCACGTGGCGAATCAGTTGTGCCCGGGTGGCCCCCAGCGACTGCGCGGCGCGCAGCCTGGCCGGGTCGACGGTGCGCACGCCGGTGGCAGTGGCGATGGCGATCGGGGCGAAGATCGCCAGGTAGATCAGCAGCACCTTGGACAACTCGCCGATGCCGCACCAGATCACGATCAACGGCAGGTAGGCCAGCGGCGGGATCGGCCGGTAGAACTCGATCAGCGGGTCGAAGATGCCGCGGGCAATACGGTTGTGGCCGATGGCGATGCCGATCGGGATTGCGGTCAGGATCGCCGCGCCCAGGGCCAGGCCGATACGCTGCAGGCTCGCGCCCAGGTGCTGCCACAGGGTCGATTCCATGTAGCCCTGGGTCATCAGTAGCCAGGCCTTGCCCAGCACCGCCTCGGGCGAGGGCAGAAACAGCGGCTCGATCCATTCGGCGGCGGTCACCGCCCACCAGGCCAGCAGCAGCGTGGCCAGGGTCAGTACGCTGATCCAGCGTGTGCTCAGGCTGCGCCGCGCCTTCACGGGCACCGCTGCAGCAGCGGCAGGTTTGGCCGTTACCGGCAGGTCGAGGCTGCTCATGCGAGCTCCTTGCGCGGGGTGGCGCTGCGTTGGGAGAACACCCGCGACAGTACGTGCTCGCGGGTTTCGATGAAGCGTGGGTCGGACTTGATCGCGCGTGCCGATTCGCCTGCGGCGTAGCGCTGGCCGAAGTCCAGTTGCAGGCGCTCGACGATCTGCCCCGGGTTGGGCGCCAGCAGCACCAGTTCGGTGGCCAGGAACACCGCCTCCTCGATGTCGTGGGTAATCAGGAACACCGGCTTGGCGGTGCGTTGCCACACCTGCAGCAGCAGTTCCTGCATCTGTTCGCGGGTGAATGCATCCAGGGCGCCGAACGGCTCGTCCATCAGCAGGATGCGCGGGTCGGCAGCCAGTGCACGGGCCAGGCCCACACGCTGCTTCTGCCCGCCCGACAACTGCCAGATACGCCGGCTGCCGAAGTCGGCCAGGTCCACCAGGGCGAGCATTTCGCGGGCCCTGGCTTCACGTTGTGCACGGGGTACGCCGGCCAGTTCCAGGCCGAAGCCGACGTTGGCCAGTACGTCCTGCCAGGGCAGCAGGGCGTCGTCCTGGAACACCACGCCACGGTCGGCGCCGGGGCCCTGCACCGCTTGGCCATCGAGGGTGATGCGCCCGGCGCTGGGGGTGACGAAGCCGGCGATCAGGTTGAGCAGCGAAGTCTTGCCGCTGCCGGAAGGGCCCAGGGCCACCAGCAGCTGCTGCGGGCCCAGGCTCAGTGAGATGTCGGCCAGTACGGGTTCGGCAGCGCCGGGGTACTGTGCGCTGATGCGCTCCAGTTGTAGCAGGGCCATGAAGGGGCTCCGGTGTCAGTTGGTGATGAACTGGGCGCTGACATAGGGCGCGTAGTCCGGCAGTACCGCGTCGACCTTGCCTTGTTCCTTGAGGAAGGTGGCGGTGTCGGTGATGGCCTTGGTGGTCGGTGCGCCCAGGGCCGCGACCTGGTCGGCGGCCAGCGGGAACACGTTGCCCTGCAGCAGGCCCGGAATGTCCGCGGCCTTGGCGCCGGAAAGCTTGACCAGCTTGTCGACGTTGGCCTTGTCGGCCAGCCAGGCTTGCGGGTTTTTGCGGTAGTCGGCGTAGGCGTCGAGGGTGACCTTGGCGAAGGCCTTGACGATCTCGGGGTGCTTGGCGGCGAAGTCCTTGCGCACGATCCAGGCGTCGAAGGTCGGTGCGCCTTTTTCGGCCAGCTCGCCGGAGGTGATCAGCACCTTGCCGTTTTCCTTGGCCACGCCCAGGGCTGGGTCCCATACGTAGGTGGCGTCGATGTCGCCGCGCTTCCAGGCGGCGATGATCGCCGGTGGCGCGAGGTTGAGGATCTGCACCTTGGACGGGTCGATGTTCCACTGTTTGAGTGCGGCCAGCAGGCTGTAGTGGCCGGTGGACACGAACGGTACGGCGATCTTCTTGCCGATCAGGTCCTGCGGCGAGTTGATGCCGCTGCCCTCGCGAGCCACCAGTGCCTCGGCGGCGCCGATCTGGGTGGCGATCAGGAAGGTTTCCACCGGCAGCTTGCGGGTGGCGGCGGCGGCCAGGGGGCTGGAGCCCAGGTAGCCGATCTGTACGTCACCGGAGGCGACGGCGGTGATCACGTCGGCGCCGCTGTCGAACTTGCGCCAGTCGATGCTGGCCTTGCTGGTCTTTTCATAGGTGCCATCGACCTGGGCCACCTTGGCCGGATCGACGGTGGTCTGGTAGGCCACGGTCAGGTCGGCGGCCTGGACGAAGAAGGCGGCACCGGCCAGGGCCAGGGCGGTGAACAGGCGCAGCGGGGCAGGCAGGGTCATGGAAAACTCCTCGTCAGGCGGGTAGGCGGTGTGGATGACGAGAAGACTAATTGATCTAAGAATGTCGAAATAAATAACTTTTTGGCATTAGCTTAGGAGTCATTGGCTGGATGACCCGAGTCAAGGTGGTCGCTGCCAGGGTGGTGAACAATCGCGGGCTGCCGGGGCAATGAGGAAGATGATCGGTATAAAAAATATATTTTTAAGAAGATATGGGAATTAGCTTATGGGCTATCCTGCAAAACGCTGAAATAATCGGACTATATTCCGTAATAATCTGAAAAATTCACAAAATTGTCTTTTTTGATTTATAGGATTGTCATTATCCTTCGCACCCAAGGCCGGCGCCTTAGACCAAAGTAGTGAAACGACTGGTTACGATTGACTTATCAGTCACGCTTTGGTGCTAATCGCCAATCGTCTTTGGAGCGGAACGACAGAGTCTGCCCATCAAGCGACACACAAAAATTAGAATCGAAAGGAGTGATGCATGAACAAGTCCAGCCTGGCACTTGCCGTGGCCGTAGGGGTACTGGCCCAGCAAGCGGGTGCAGCCGGTTTCGTAGAGGACAGCAAGCTGTCGCTCAGTTCGCGAACCATGTATTTCGATAACGACAACCGTTATTCCCCTACTCCGGCTAACAACCGCGGTCCGGATAACCGTGAGGTTGGCCAGGGATTCAAGCTGGACTACCTGTCGGGTTTCACCCAAGGTACCGTGGGCTTTGGTGTAGATGTACAGGCACTCTGGGGTATCCATCTGGACGGTGGCCGTGGCAAGCACCCGGATAACAGCACCTTCCTGCCAAGCGACACCGACGGCTCTGCAGTGAGCCAATGGGCGCGTATTGGTGGTAACGCCAAGGCTCGTTTCTCCAAGACTGAGGCTCATTTCGGCAGCGCTCTGGCCCCGAACCTGCCAATCCTGGTCGCGAACGATGGCCGTTTGCTGCCGCAAACGTTTGAAGGCGGCACCATCCAGTCGAAAGAAATCGACAACCTGACCCTGAACGGCGGCCAGCTGACCCACGCCATGGGCCGTGCTTCGAGCAACCGTACCGGCCTGTCGGTGAACGGTGCGAGCGCAGACAGCAACAAGTTCCAGTTTGCCGGTGGCGACTGGAAGGTCACCAAAGATCTGACCCTGCAGTACTACTACTCGAACCTGGAAGACTTCTACAAACAGCACTTCCTGGGCCTGGTGCACGTGCTGCCAATCGGTGAAGACCAGTCCTTCAAGACCGACCTGCGCTACTTCGACAGCAGCAGCGACGGCAAGAACAGCAGCGGCGACGCTGGTTATGGCTTCAACAATAACAACGGTTATGCCAAGCACGCAGGCGAAGTCGACAACAAGACCTGGAGTGCAATGTTCACCTACACCCTGGGCGGCCATGCAGTCTTGCTGGGCCACCAGCAAGTGGGTGATGACGGTGGTTTCGTCTGGTTGAACCAAGGTTCGGTGCGTGACGGTAACGGTCGTCCAGAAGGTGCGGGTGGCGCAAGCTTCTACCTGTTCACCGACAGCATGATCAACCAGTTCGCCCGTGCGGGTGAGAACACCACATTCGGCCAATACTCGTATGACTTCGCTCGCCTGGGTGTTCCGGGTCTGAAGACTGCGATCTCGTATCTGCACGGTGAGAATGTTCGCAACGCCTCCGGTCAGGGCTCCTACAGTGAGTGGGAACGCGATGCGCGTATCGACTACGTGCTGCAAGAAGGCACCTTCAAGGGCCTTGGCGTCAGCTTGCGTCACGGCGTATATCGCGGCACCAACGGTGATACCAGCGAGTACACCAAAGATACCGACCAAACCCGCCTGATCTTCAACTACACCTACAACTTCATGTAAGTGTGATTGATGAAGAAACCCCGCCTTGCGCGGGGTTTTTTTCGCCTCCATTCCAATAGATCTAAAAATTATAAATAAATCGATATTTATTCTTTTTAACCTTATGCACAGGGAGGCTACAGTGAGGTCATAAACAACCCAGCCAAGGAGCCGCACCATGAGCCTCAGACTCGGCGATATCGCCCCCGATTTCGAACAGGATTCCAGCGCGGGCAAGATCCGCTTCCACGAGTGGCTGGGCGACAGCTGGGGCGTGCTGTTCTCGCACCCCGCCGACTTCACCCCGGTGTGCACCACGGAACTGGGCTTCACCGCCAAGCTCAAGGACCAGTTCGCCGAGCGCGGGGTCAAGGCCATCGCGCTGTCGGTCGACCCGGTGGACTCGCACCACCGCTGGATCGAAGACATCAATGAAACCCAGAACACCCTCGTCAACTTCCCGATCCTGGCCGACGCCGACCGCAAGGTGTCGGACCTGTACGACCTGATCCACCCCAACGCCAGCGACACCCTGACGGTACGCTCCCTGTTCGTGATCGACCCGAACAAGAAGATCCGCCTGACCATCACCTACCCGGCCAGCACCGGCCGCAACTTCAACGAGATTTTGCGGGTGATCGATTCATTGCAGCTCACCGACAATCACAAGGTCGCCACCCCGGCCAACTGGCAGGACGGTGACGAGGTGGTGATCGTGCCGTCGCTCAAGGACGAAGAGGAAATCAAGCGGCGCTTTCCGAAGGGCTACCGGGCGGTCAAGCCGTACCTGCGCCTGACCCCGCAGCCTAACCGTTGAATGTTTTGATGTAGCCACAGCAGGGCATTTCGGGGCCGTTTCGACGGCCCTTTTTTTATGTCCGCGCGGGCCTCTTTCGCCGGCAGGGCCGGCTCCTGCAAGGTTGCACTGCCCCCTGTAGGAGCCGGCCTTGCCGGCGAAGCTCTTATAGTTCTAGATAGAATAAACAAATGAAAAAATATGATTTATTGGTATATATGCCGAGCTGTTATGGTCACTCCACTCCAGCGAGATCCAATCTCGCGGCCCTCTAGAACACGATCAAGGAAGTGCTCCAATGCTGGTTGTTTCTCTCGGCGGTAGTCCCAGTCTGCGTTCGCGCTCCGGCGTCCTGCTCGACCGCGCGCGGCAATGGCTGAACAGCCAGGGCGTGGAAGTGGTGAGCTTCCAGGTGCGTGATTTCCCCGCCGAAGACCTGCTGCACGCACGTTTCGACAGCCCCACGGTGCAGCACTTCCTGCAACTGGTAGCCCAGGCCGACGGCCTGGTGGTTGCCACCCCGGTATACAAGGCGTCTTTCGCCGGTGCGCTGAAGACCCTGCTCGACCTGCTGCCCGAGCGTGCGCTGGAACACAAGGTGGTTCTGCCCATCGCCACCGGTGGCAGCATCGCCCACATGCTGGCGGTGGACTACGCGCTCAAGCCGGTGCTCTCGGCGCTCAAGGCCCAGGAGACCCTGCAGGGGATCTTCGCCGACGACAGCCAGATCGCCTACGGCGAAGGCAGCGCCGCCGCCCAATTGGCGCCGGTGCTTGAGCAGCGTCTCAACGAATCGCTGGAGCTGTTTCACAGCGCCCTGGCGCGCCGCCCCAAGCCGGTGGCCCCGGGCCTGCTCAACGAACGTCTGCTCAGTGCTCGCTGGAGCATCTGAAGCGCTACACCGGCTTTACCGTCTTACCCCACCTTACTCGCCCGCCAACGGGCAAGCAGGTGCAGCCTGAACCCCCACAGCAAAAAGGAGAGCGCTATGCGCACTGTCGTTTTGCGTCGCGGTCTGGTCGCTCTGTTTGCTGCGGCTGTGTCCTTCGGCGCCATCACTCAAGCCCAGGCCGAGAGCCTGCGCATCGGTTACCAGAAGTACGGCACCCTGGTGCTGCTCAAGGCCAAGGGCTCCCTTGAAAAGCGCCTGGCTGCCCAGGGCGTGCAGGTGCAGTGGACTGAATTCCCCGGCGGCCCGCAGCTGCTCGAGGGCCTCAACGTGGGCTCCATCGACTTTGGCGTGACCGGCGAAACCCCGCCCGTGTTTGCCCAGGCCGCCGGTGCCGACCTGCTCTACGTGGCCTACGAGCCGCCGGCCCCCACCAGCGAGGCGATCCTGGTGCCCAAGGGTTCGCCGATCCAGTCGGTGGAGGAACTCAAGGGCAAGAAGGTCGCCCTGAACAAGGGCTCCAACGTGCACTACCTGCTGGTGCGCGCCCTGGAAGACGCCGGCCTCAAGTACACCGACATCACGCCGGTATTCCTGCCGCCAGCCGATGCCCGCGCCGCGTTCGAGCGTGGCAGCGTCGACGCCTGGGTCATCTGGGACCCGTACCAGGCTGCCGCCGAGCAGCAGTTGCAGGCACGCACCCTGCGCGATGGCAGTGGCATTGTCGACAACCACCAGTTCTATCTGGCCACCCGGCCCTATGCGCAGCAGCACCCTGAAGTGATTGCCGCGCTGGTGGACGAGGTGCGCGCGGTGGGCGAGTGGTCCAAGGCCAACCCGCAGGAGGTCACCGACCAGGTGGCGCCGCTGCTGGGCCTGCCGGCCGACATCACCCTGACCTCGGTCAAGCGCCAGGGCTACGGTGCGCATTTCCTGACCCCGGACGTGGTCACCGCCCAGCAGAAGATCGCCGACACCTTCCATACCCTGAAGCTGATTCCCAAGCCGCTGAGCATCAAGGATGTGATCTGGACGCCACCGGCCAAGGTCGCCACCGCGCCTTGACGTTCGACCGCACCGGGGCGCCGCCCCGGCTTGCGCCACCCCTTAGGAGACAACTCCAATGAGCCTCAATGTTTTCTGGTTTCTGCCAACCCACGGCGACGGTCATTACCTTGGCACCGCCGAAGGTGCTCGCGCTGTCGATCATGGTTACCTGCAACAGATCGCCCAGGCCGCCGACCGTCTGGGCTTCGGTGGCGTGCTGATCCCTACCGGCCGCTCGTGCGAAGACTCGTGGCTGGTGGCCGCGTCGCTGATTCCGGTGACCCAGCGCCTGAAGTTCCTGGTGGCCCTGCGCCCGGGAATCATCTCGCCGACCGTGGCGGCGCGCCAGGCCGCGACCCTCGACCGCCTGTCCAATGGCCGTGCGCTGTTCAACCTGGTGACCGGTGGCGACCCGGAAGAGCTGTCCGGCGACGGCCTGTTCCTCAGCCACGAAGAGCGCTACCAGGCCTCGGTGGAATTCACCCGCATCTGGCGCCGCGTGCTGGAAGGCGAAACCGTCGACTACGATGGCCAGCACATCAAGGTAAAAGGCGCCAAGCTGCTCTACCCGCCGGTGCAGCAGCCACGCCCGCCGCTGTACTTCGGTGGCTCGTCGGAAGCGGCGCAAGACCTCGCCGCCGAACAGGTCGAGCTGTACCTGACCTGGGGCGAGCCACCGGCCGCCGTGGCCGAGAAAATCGAACAGGTGCGCGCCAAGGCCGCCCAGCAGGGCCGTAGCGTTCGTTTCGGTATCCGCCTGCACGTGATCGTGCGCGAGACCAACGCCGAGGCCTGGCAAGCGGCCGAGCGCCTGATCTCGCACCTGGACGACGACACCATTGCCCGTGCCCAGGCCTCGCTGGCGCGCTTCGACTCGGTGGGCCAGCAACGCATGGCTGCGCTGCATGGCGGCAACCGCGACAACCTGGAGGTCAGCCCCAACCTGTGGGCCGGGGTCGGCCTGGTGCGTGGCGGTGCCGGCACCGCGCTGGTCGGCGATGGCCCGACCGTGGCCGCACGGGTCAAGGAATACGCCGACCTGGGTATCGACACCTTCATCTTCTCCGGTTACCCGCACCTGGAAGAGTCCTACCGCGTGGCCGAACTGCTGTTCCCGCACCTGGACATCCAGCGCCCCGAGGCCCCGGCCGGTGCCAACTACGTGAGCCCGTTCGGTGAGATGGTCGCCAACGACATCCTGCCCAAAGCCGCGGCCAAGGCGTGAGGATCGAAGCATGAAAAGATCCTCCATTCCCTTGTCGCATCGCCTGGCGCCGTGGGCCCTGCCCGTGCTGCTGCTGGCGGTGTGGCAGCTGGCGGTCAGCGCCGGCTGGCTGTCGACGCGCATCCTGCCAGCGCCGAGCGCGGTGCTCAGTGCCGGCGTGGAGCTGGTGCGCAGCGGCGAAATCTGGACCCACCTGGCCATCAGCGGCTGGCGCGCCGCGGTCGGCTTCGTGATCGGCGGCAGCATCGGCCTGGCGCTGGGCTTCATCACCGGCCTGTCGAAGTGGGGCGAACGCCTGCTCGATAGCTCGGTGCAGATGATCCGCAACGTGCCGCACCTGGCGCTGATCCCGCTGGTGATCCTGTGGTTCGGCATCGACGAGTCGGCAAAGATCTTCCTGGTGGCCCTGGGCACCCTGTTCCCGATCTACCTGAACACCTACCACGGCATCCGCAACGTCGACCCGGCGCTGGTGGAGATGGCCCGCAGCTATGGCCTGAGCGGTTTTGCGCTGTTTCGCCAGGTGATCCTGCCCGGTGCGCTGCCCTCGATCCTGGTGGGCGTGCGCTTCGCGCTGGGCTTCATGTGGCTGACCCTGATCGTGGCCGAAACCATCTCGGCCAACGCCGGCATCGGCTACCTGGCGATGAACGCCCGCGAATTTCTGCAAACCGACGTGGTGGTGCTGGCGATCGTGCTGTACGCCGTGCTCGGCAAGCTCGCCGACCTGGCCGCCCGTGGCCTGGAGCGTGTATGGCTGCGCTGGCACCCGGCCTATCAAGTCAGCAAGGGAGACGGCGCATGACCGTGCTCAAGGAACAACCGCCACGGCTGCTGCGCGGAATACCGCTGGCCGTGCACAAGCTGCAAAAGACCTTTGGCCAACGTCAGGTGCTGCGCGACATCGACTTGCACATCCCGGCGGGCCAGTTCGTTGCCATCGTCGGCCGTAGCGGCTGCGGCAAGAGCACCCTGCTGCGTCTGCTGGCCGGGCTCGACCAGCCCAGTGCCGGCGAGCTGCTGGCCGGATCTGCGGCGCTCAGCGATGCCCGCGAGGACACCCGGCTGATGTTCCAGGAGGCGCGCCTGCTGCCCTGGAAGAAAGTCATCGACAACGTCGGCCTGGGGCTGACCGGCAACTGGCGTGAGCGTGCGTTGCAGGCGCTGGAGGCGGTGGGCCTGGCAGACCGGGCCAACGAGTGGCCGGCGGCGTTGTCCGGTGGGCAGAAGCAGCGCGTGGCCCTGGCCCGTGCGCTGATTCACCAGCCGCGCCTGCTGCTGCTGGACGAGCCGCTGGGCGCACTGGATGCGCTGACCCGGATCGAGATGCAGCAACTGATCGAGAACCTGTGGCGCAAGCACGGCTTCACCGTGTTGCTGGTGACCCATGACGTCAGCGAAGCGGTGGCGGTGGCCGATCGGGTGATCCTGATCGAGGACGGCGAGATCGGCCTGGACCTGCTGGTCGACCTGCCGCGTCCGCGGGCACGCGGCTCGCATCGCCTGGCGGCGCTGGAAACCGAAGTGCTGAACCGTGTCCTGTCGGTGCCGGGCACCCCGCCCGAGCCTGAACCTGTAGCACCTTTGCCCACGCAACTGCGTTGGGCCCATTGATCTTTCGTCTTTAAAAGGAAACCTGCACATGACCATCAAAGCGATCAACGTACGTAACCAGTTCAAAGGCACTGTGAAAGAAATTCTGGAAGGCCCTGTACTGTCGGAAATCGACGTGCAGACGGCATCGGGCATCGTCACCTCGGTGATCACCACCCGTTCGGTCAAGGAGCTGGAACTGGTGGTGGGCAGTGAGGTGATTGCGTTCGTGAAGTCGACTGAAGTGTCGATCGCCAAGCTCTGAAAAAGCTTCGCCGGCAAGGCCGGCTCCTACAGGTTTACAGCGGGCCTGTAGGAGCCGGCCTTGCCGGCGAAAGGGCCGTCAGCGTTTGGGCAGAAAGGGCGGCAGGTACAATCCCAGGTACGCATCGAACACCCGCATTCCTTCCTCCGCCATGCGCGGGGTGATCTGCCCGTGCAGCTGCACCGAACGGGCATACACCCGGTCTCCCAGCTCCATCGCTAGGGCAAACACATCCACATCGTCCGGCAACGCCGGCAGCCGGAAGTGCTCGGCAAACAGCTTGTGCATCAGGTCGCCCAGCTCGATATCGTGCTGGCGGTCGGCCTGGGTCACTTCGCTCAGCCCATGCTGCGCCAGAATCAGCTGGCGCGCCGCCGCATCCTGGTTGTAGATGCTCAGCATGCGCTGCTCCACCAGGCGCGACAGGTCGCCCCAGTGCTGCAGGCTGCCAGGCTCGATCGGCGCCTGCAGGCAGGCGCGAAAGGCGCTGTGCACATCCGCCGTCAAGGCTTCGAGCAGCGCCGGCACACTGGCGAAGAAGTGGTACACCGACGAGGGTGGGATCTGTGCGCGTTCGGCCACTGCATAGATCGACAGGCTGGCCACGCCTTCGCTGGCCAGCAGGTCGCGTGCGGCGGCCAGGATCGAGTCGATCCGGGCCTGGCTGGCAGCGCGCGGTTTGCGGGGCGTGGCTGCACGGCTCATGTCAGTTGCTGATCGCCAGGATGCTGGCCTGGTAGGCGCCCACGAACAGGTCGAAATCGACCACGTCCTCTTCGCGCTCCAGGGTGGCCTGGGCCTCCAGCGATTCACGCGCCAGGGCCTCGAAACGCTGCTGCGCCTCGCTGCTCAGCGGCGTGCCGCGCAAGTAGTCGGCATGCGCCTGGCTCTGGCGCAGGGAGAAGCGGCTGAAGCTCTCCTTGTGCTCGGTCATGCTCGCCAGCACCTGGGCCGACGGCGTCAGCGACGGGTCGCTGACCTTGGCCGCCTGCGCGGCCAGGGCCTTGGCGTGCTCGTCGCTGGCGTGGCTGCGGTCGAGCAGTTCGGCCAGCGGGGCGATACGTTGCAGCAGCTCGTCGGCCCACTGCTTGAGCGCGACCGGCTGGCCGTCACGTTGCAGTTCCAGGCCAGGCTTGCGGCCCTGCTTGACCACGCTGAGGAAGTTGCTGGTGCACTGGCCGCACTCGCCGTTGTCCAGCAGCGGGCTCTGCTCCAGTGCGCAGAACAGCAGGAAGGCGTCGAGGAAGCGCGCTTCGGTGAGGTCGATGCCGGTGGGCAGGAACGGATTGATGTCCAGGCAGCGCACTTCGATGTACTGGATGCCGCGGGCCATCAGCGCCTGGATCGGCCGCTCGCCGCTGTAGGTCACGCGCTTGGGGCGGATGTTGGAGTAGTACTCGTTTTCGATCTGCAGGATGTTGGTGTTCAGCTGTACCCACTCGCCATCCTTGTGCGTGCCGATCTCGACATACGGCGCATAGGGCGTGGCGACGGCCTTGCGCAGGCTGTCGGTGTAGCTGGCCAGGTTGTTGTAGCACGGCGTCAGGCCGGCCTGGGCGTTGCTCTGGTAACCCAGGTCGCTCATGCGCAGGCTGGTGGCGTAGGGCAGGTACAGGGTGTCGGCATCGAATTGTTCGAGCTGGTGCGCGCGGCCGCGCAGGAAGCCTGCGTCCAGCGCCGGGGAGGCGCCGAACAGGTACATCAGCAGCCAGCTGTAGCGACGGAAGTTGCGGATCAGTGCGATGTACGCCGACGACTGGTAGTCGCGGTCGTCGCCCGCCTGGCCTTCGGCCTGGCGCAGCAGCGGCCAGATCTGTTCTGGCAGCGAAAAATTGTAGTGGATGCCGGCAATGCATTGCATGGTGCGCCCGTAGCGCAGGGCCAGGCCCTTGCGGTACACGTACTTGAGCTGACCGATGTTCGAGGTGCCGTACCAGGCGATCGGGATGTCTTCCTCGGCCGGCAGCGGGCAGGGCATCGACGGGCTCCACAGGTACTCGTTACCGAGCTTGCTGTAGGCGAAGCGATGGATGTTCTCGAGGCTTTCGAGGGTCTGGGCAGGGTCGGCCAGGGCAGGGGTGATGAACTCCAGCAGCGACTCGGAATAGTCGGTGGTGATCTGCTCGTGGGTCAGGGCCGCGCCCAGGGCTTCGGGGTGCGGGGTCTGGGCCAGACGACCGTCCTCGGTCACGCGCAGGCATTCACGCTCGATGCCGTGCAGGCACTGCTTGAGCAGGGAGAGGTTGTCGCCCTGGCCGAGCAGGCTCAGGCGGCGGTTGAGAAGTTCGCTCAAGATGGATTCCTTCACGCGTCAGTCGCCCCAATATGGGGGTGGAAACGACGGTCTACAAGGGTGGACAGAGGAACTGGCGTGGTCGCCTGGTTTTCGCAGGGTTCCGGCAGTGCCCGCGCACTGCCGAAAGTACCGCACATTGGGCGTTTGCGGCTAGAGCACGGTGAAGGTGCCCTGGGCCCTGGCCATCAGTTTTTCGCCTTGCAGCACGTCGGCATCGACCACCAGGATGCGCCGCCCGGCCTGCAGCACACGGGCCACGCACAGCACCTCGCCCTCGCTGACCGGACGCAGGTAGTTGATCTTGCATTCCACGGTGACGCTCTGCTTGTCGAAGCCATGGGCGCTGGAGCAGGCCAGGCCCATGGCGATGTCGACCAGGCTGAAGATCGCCCCGCCATGCAGCTTGCCGCCGCGGTTGCGCAGGTGCGGCTCAAGGGCCAGGGCCACCTCGGCAACGCCCTGGTCGAGGCGTTGCAGGCGACAGCCGAGCAGTTGGCTGAATGCGCTGCGCACCTGCTCTTCGGGCAGGTCGGTCACTTCTTCTTCAACTGCTTGGCGTTGGCGAACAGCGAGGCCATGGCGTTGTTGGCCGGGGCCGGGGTCTCCTTGGCGCGTGCCGGCTGCTGCTGGCGCGGTGCCGAGCCCGGGCGGCTGCCGCGGGCGCCGTCGATTTTCTCGCCCGGGGTGTCGCCCATGCGCATCGACAGGCCCACGCGTTTGCGCGGAATGTCCACTTCCATGACCTTGACCTTGACCACGTCGCCGGCCTTGACCGCTTCACGCGGGTCCTTGATGAACTTCTCCGACAGCGCCGAGATGTGTACCAGGCCGTCCTGGTGCACGCCGATGTCGACGAAGGCGCCGAAGTTGGTCACGTTGGTGACCACGCCTTCGAGGATCATGCCCAGTTGCAGGTCCTTGAGGTCTTCGACGCCTTCCTGGAACTCGGCGGTCTTGAACTCGGGTCGCGGGTCGCGGCCGGGCTTGTCCAGCTCTTGCAGGATGTCGGTGACGGTCGGCAGGCCGAAGGTTTCGTCGGTGAATTTTTTCGGGTCCAGGCGCTTGAGAAAGCCGCTGTCGCCGATCAGCGAGCGGATGTCGCGGTCGGTGTCTGCGGCGATGCGCTGTACCAGCGGGTAGGCTTCAGGGTGCACCGCCGAGGCGTCCAGCGGGTTGTCGCCGTTCATCACGCGCAAGAAGCCTGCGGCCTGCTCGAAGGTCTTCTCGCCCAGGCGGCTGACCTTTTTCAGCGCGGCGCGGGTCTTGAAGGCACCGTTGGCATCGCGGTGTGCCACGATGTTCTGCGCCAGGGTGCTGTTGAGGCCCGAGATGCGTGCCAGCAGCGCCACCGAGGCGGTGTTGACGTCCACGCCCACGGCGTTCACGCAGTCCTCGACCACCGCATCCAGGCCACGGGCCAGCTTGAGTTGCGACACGTCGTGCTGGTACTGGCCCACACCGATGGATTTGGGGTCGATCTTGACCAGTTCGGCCAGCGGGTCCTGCAGGCGACGGGCAATCGACACCGCGCCGCGGATCGACACGTCCAGGTCGGGGAATTCCTTGGCCGCCAGCTCGGAGGCCGAGTACACCGAGGCGCCGGCTTCGGAGACCATGATCTTGGTCATCTTCAAGGCTGGGTATTTCTTGATCAGCTCGGCGGCCAGCTTGTCGGTTTCACGGCTGGCGGTGCCGTTGCCGATGGCGATCAGCTCGACCTTGTGCCTGGCGCACAGGGCGGCGAGCACGGCGATGGTCTGGTCCCACTGGTTCTTGGGTACGTGCGGGTACACCGTGGCGGTGTCGAGCAGTTTGCCGGTGGCATCCACCACCGCCACCTTGCAGCCGGTGCGCAGGCCCGGGTCCAGGCCCAGGGTGGTGCGCGGGCCGGCCGGGGCGGCCAGCAGCAGGTCATGCAGGTTGTGGGCGAACACGTTGATCGCCTCGCTCTCGGCGTTGTCGCGCAGCTCGCCGAACAGGTCGGTTTCCAGGTGCGTGTAGAGCTTGACCTTCCAGGTCCAGCGCACCACTTCGCCCAGCCACTTGTCGGCTGGGCGGTTCTGGTTTTTCACGCCGAAGTGCTCGCCGATCATCATTTCGCAGGGGTGCAGGGTGCCGGGCAGCTCTTCGCCGACCTTGAGGCTGGCCGACAGCACGCCTTCGTTGCGCCCGCGGAAGATCGCCAGGGCGCGGTGCGAGGGCGCGCTCTTGAGCGGCTCGTCGTGTTCGAAGTAGTCGCGAAACTTTGCCCCTTCCTCTTCCTTTCCGGCCACCAGGCGAGCGCTGAGCACCGATTCCTGCTTGAGGAAGTTGCGCAGCTTGGCCAGCAGGCTGGCGTCTTCGGCGAAGCGCTCCATGAGGATGTACTTGGCGCCTTCGAGGGCCGCCTTGACGTCGGCCACGCCTTTTTCGGCGTCGACGAAGCGCGCCGCTTCGGTTTCCGGGTTCAGCTGCGGGTCGTTGAACAGGCCGTCGGCCAGCTCGCCCAGGCCGGCTTCCAGGGCGATCTGGCCCTTGGTGCGGCGCTTCTGCTTGTACGGCAGGTAAAGGTCTTCGAGGCGGGTCTTGGTGTCGGCCAGCTTGATCTCGCGGGCCAGCTCCGGGGTCAGCTTGCCCTGCTCCTCGATGCTGGCCAGGATGCTGGCGCGGCGGTCGTCGAGTTCGCGCAGGTAGCGCAGGCGCTCTTCCAGGTTGCGCAGTTGGGTGTCGTCCAGGCTGCCGGTCACTTCTTTACGGTAACGGGCGATAAAGGGCACCGTGGAGCCTTCATCAAGTAGAGCCACGGCCGCTTCGACCTGTTGCGGGCGGACACCGAGTTCCTCGGCGATGCGGCTGTTGATGCTGTCCATAAAACCACCTGACAATTCGTGAATGCAAAGGCCGCAGGCCGGCGCCACGGGGCGCGCTCGAGCAGGGCGACGCTGGATCGAAGCGGCGCATTATACCCAGCGATCCGGGCTTGCGGGGATCGCGGCGCGCCAGCCTGTCGGGGCATGCCGCTGGCGACTTGGGAAAAATCTGCTAACAATGCACACGGCACGCTCAAATGGCGCCTAAGCCATAATGCCCGCCGAGATTAAAGGAGCTACCCATGAGCAGCACTGCACAACCCGCCGAAGGCGAGAAAATCCTCATCGTCGATGACGACCCGGGCCTGAGCAGCCTGCTGGAGCGTTTCTTCACCAGCAAGGGCTACCGTGCCCGTGCCGTACCCAACACCGAACAGATGGACCGCCTGCTGGCGCGTGAAGTGTTCAACCTGATCGTGCTCGACCTGATGCTCCCCGGCGAAGACGGCCTGACCGCCTGCAAGCGCCTGCGCGGGGCAAACAACCAGGTGCCGATCATCATGCTCACCGCCAAGGGTGACGAACTCAGCCGCATCAAGGGCCTGGAACTGGGCGCCGACGACTACCTGGCCAAGCCGTTCAACCCCGACGAGCTGATGGCGCGGGTCAAGGCCGTGCTGCGTCGTCAGGCCCCGGTGGTACCGGGCGCACCAGGCAGCGAGGACGAAACCGTCACCTTCGGCGACTACGCGCTGTCGCTGGCCACCCGCGAACTCAAGCGCGGCGACGAAGTGCACATGCTCACCACCGGCGAATTCGCGGTGCTCAAGGCGCTGGTGATGCATGCCCGCGAGCCGCTGACCCGCGACAAGCTGATGAACCTGGCGCGCGGTCGCGAGTGGGACGCCCTGGAGCGCTCCATCGATGTGCAGATCTCGCGTTTGCGCCGCATGATCGAACCCGACCCTTCCAAGCCACGCTATATCCAGACCGTCTGGGGTGTGGGCTATGTCTTCGTGCCGGATGGCAATGCCGGCAAGTGAAGCCTTGTACAGGAGCAGGTCAGCATAGGCAGGGCGCCCCTCGGGTTGCCCTGTTTTTGCCTGTGCCGAAATCCGCAACGCCTGCGAGCCGCGCTCGCTCCTGCCAACCGTGTAGCCGTCGCCCATGAAAACGCCATTGTGGTTCCCCCAAAGCTTCTTCGCCCGCACGCTGTGGCTGGTGCTGGCCGTGGTGCTGTTCTCCAAGGCACTGACGCTGGTGTACCTGCTGATGAACGAGGACGTGCTGGTGGACCGCCAGTACAGCCACGGCGTCGCACTGACGCTGCGCGCCTACTGGGCGGCCGATGAGGAAAACCGCGAGAAGATTGCCGAAGCCGCCGGCTTGAAGCGGGTGGTCGGTACCGGTGTGCCCGAGGGTGAGCAGCACTGGCCCTACAGCGAGATCTACCAGCGCCAGATGCAGGCCGAACTGGGCGAGGACACCGAGGTGCGCCTGCGCATCCATGCGCCGCCGGCGCTGTGGGTACAGGCCCCGAGCCTGGGCGATGGCTGGCTGAAGGTGCCGCTGTACCCGCACCCGTTGCGTGGCCAGAAGATCTGGAACGTGCTGGGCTGGTTCCTGGCCATCGGCCTGTTGTCCACGGCTTCGGCCTGGATCTTCGTGCGCCAGCTCAACCAGCCGCTCAAGCGCCTGGTGTTCGCCGCCCGGCAACTGGGCCAGGGGCGCAGCGTGCGCCTGCCGATCAGCGACACGCCCAGCGAGATGACCGAGGTCTACCGGGCCTTCAACCAGATGGCGGAGGATGTCGAGCAGGCGGGGCGCGAGCGTGAGCTGATGCTGGCCGGGGTGTCCCATGACCTGCGCACACCGCTAACGCGCCTGCGCCTGTCGCTGTCGCTGCTGGCCAACGAAAGCGACCTGACCGATGACATGGTGCGCGACATCGAGGACATGGACGCGATTCTCGACCAGTTCCTGGCGTTCATCCGCGATGGCCGCGACGAGCCGGTCGAGGAGGTGGACCTCAGCGACCTGGTACGCGAGGTGGTCGCGCCGTTCAACCAGCCCGAAGAGCAGGTGCGGCTGTGCCTGGAGCCGATACCGCCGTTTCCGCTGCGCCGGGTATCGATCAAGCGCCTGCTCAACAACCTGATCGGCAATGCGCTGCATCACGCCGGGCAGGGCGTGGAAGTGGCGGCCTATGTCTCGGGTGACACCAGCGCGCCCTACGTGGTGCTGAGCGTGCTCGACCGCGGCGCCGGCATCGATCCGGGTGAGCTGGAGGCGATCTTCAATCCGTTCATTCGCGGTGATCGCGCCCGCAGCGGCAAGGGCACCGGCCTGGGCCTGGCGATCGTCAAGCGCATTGCCGCCCAGCACGGCGGCAATGTGGAGCTGCGCAACCGTTCCGGTGGCGGCATCGAGGCGCGGGTACGCTTGCCCCTGGGCCTGCTGCTGCCACGCGACGCGGTCTAGGGACGCAAGGGCTCAGCCCTTGCCCTTGGTGCGGGTCAGGTTCGGCCCGCCGTTCTTCTCCAGGTGTTCGATGATCATCCCGGCCACGTCCTTGCCGGTGGTGACCTCGATGCCTTCCAGGCCCGGCGAGGAGTTGACCTCCATCACCAGCGGGCCGTGATTGGAGCGCAGGATATCCACGCCGGCCACGCTCAGGCCCATGACCTTGGCAGCGCGGATGGCGGTCATGCGCTCTTCCGGGGTGACCTTGATCAGGCTGGCGGTGCCGCCCCGGTGCAGGTTGGAGCGGAACTCGCCGGGCTTGGCCTGGCGCTTCATCGAGGCGATCACCTTGTCGCCCACCACAAAGCAGCGAATGTCGGCGCCACCGGCCTCCTTGATGTACTCCTGCACCATGATGTTCTGCTTCAGGCCCATGAAGGCCTCGATCACCGACTCGGCCGCCTTGGTGGTTTCGCACAGCACCACGCCGATGCCCTGGGTGCCCTCGAGCACCTTGATCACCAGGGGGGCGCCGTTGACCATCTGGATCAGGTCGGGGATGTCGTCGGGCGAATGGGCAAAGCCGGTGACCGGCAGGCCGATGCCACGGCGCGACAGCAGCTGCAGCGAGCGCAGCTTGTCCCGCGAGCGGGCGATGGCCACCGATTCGTTGAGCGGGAACACGCCCATCATCTCGAACTGGCGCAGCACCGCGCAGCCATAGAACGTCACCGACGCGCCGATGCGCGGGATGACGGCGTCGAACCCTTCCAGCGGCTTGCCGCGATAGTGGATCTGCGGCTTGTGGCTGGCGATGTTCATGTAGGCGCGCAGGGTATCGATCACAACCATTTCATGGCCTCGTTGCGTACCGGCTTCGACCAGACGACGAGTGGAATACAGACGCGGGTTCCGCGACAGCACAGCGATCTTCATGCAACACCTGTGGAGGGGGTAATGGTGGCCGGAGAGGCCGGCTTGTCCTGTACGTATTTGAGGCCCGGGTTGACCACCAGCTGGCCGTGTACCAGGGCCTTGGAGCCGAGCAGCAGGCGATAGCGCATGGCCTTGCGGCAGGCCAGGGTGAACTCCACTTCCCACACCCGGTCGCCGAGCGCCAGGGGCGTGCGGATCACGTAGCGGGTCTGGGCATGGCCATTGGAGCTCTTGATGGTCTTCATCGTCACCAGCGGCGCTTCGCAGCGCCGGTGACGCAGTTGTACCACCGAACCCAGGTGCGCGTTGAAGCGGACCCAGGTTTCACCATCGCGTTCGAAGGTTTCCACTTCGGTGGCGTGCAGGCTGGAGGTGCTGGCGCCGGTGTCGATCTTGGCGCGCAGGCCTGCCACGCCGAGGTCGGGCAAGGCCACCCACTCGCGCAGGCCGATCACGCTCAAATGGTCAAATGTCTTCAAGATGCACAACCTGGGTAAAAGTCGGTGAACTGTAAGCACGCCGCGTATTTTTTGCATCCGCCAGTTACGGTAGTACAGTTCCATGAAACAAATGAATCGGGGAAATGCCATGGCACAAAAGCCGGAAGAGGACGACAAGGTTCGCCTGGACAAATGGTTGTGGGCGGCGCGCTTCTACAAGACCCGCGCCCTGGCCAAGGCGGCGATCGAGAGCGGCAAGGTGCATTGTCGGGGCGAGCGTTGCAAGCCGGGCAAGGAGCCGCGGGTGGGTGACGAGTTCGTGCTGCGTACCGGTTTCGACGAGCGTACCGTGGTGGTCACGGCGCTGTCGGTGGTGCGCCGCGGCGCACCCGAGGCACAGGCGCTGTACGAGGAGACCGCACAGAGCCTGGCACGCCGCGAGCAGGCCGCGGCGCTGCGCAAGGCCGGCGCCCTTGGGGTAAGCACCGACGGGCGGCCCACCAAGAAGCAGCGCCGCCAGCTACATCAGTTGCACGACAGCGCCGGTTAGCCCCGCGCGCCGATCACGCTCAGGCGGCCGAGCAGCGGCAGCCGTGCCAGCCAACCGAACAAGGGCGCGGTGACACGCATCAGGCCGGCGCTGGTCCGGGCAGCAAACGGCGTATAGTAACTCCAGCCCAGCGCCAGGATGGCCATGCCCAGGCCGCCGATATAGTCGTCCTGGCCCCAGTGGGCACCCGCCACCAGGCGTGGCAGCATGAACAGCACCGCCAGTGCCCAGATCAGCACATGCTGCATCAGGCGGCGGCTGAACAGGCTCATGAACAGTGCCCACAGCAGCAGCACCGAGGCGTGGTCGCCGGGGAAGCTCTGGCTGGAACGGTCCTTGAGCTCCCAGCGCGCTTCGAGCGCCGGGTAGTAGTCGCTGAGCATGATGGCGTCACTGAACACCATCGACGGGCTATGGTGCTGCCAGCCCATCAGGCGTACCAGCTTGGAGAAAAGGGCGCGGATCACCACCAGCACCAGCAGGGTCACCAGGAAGCCGAAAAAAGCCCGGCGCACCTCGACGGCCTTGAATACCCAGTCGCCGCGAATCAGCAGCATCAGCATGATGAGCCCGACCACGATGTCGAACGGGCGCAGGCTGCCCAGGGTCCAGATGCTGCGCCACAGGGTGTTGTCGGCCAGTGGGCGATTGAGGGCGTGGAACAGCCATTCGTCGAGCGCCATGCAAAGGGCCTGGCCAACGGGCCATAACCAGAAACACAGTAGTGCAACGGGAATCAACGTAGCCAGACACAGGGGGCCCCAAGCCCACCTGGCTTGGAACAGGGGTGGATTGTCCATAAACTACCTCTTTTACAGCGCTATCGTTCGCACCATTCTGGTGCTCTAAACGGGGCTTTATAGGCCCTTGAAATTATTTTGTCATCTTTCAGAAAGCCAGAAACCATGTCCGATTTGCCAGATACCGACTTCACCCAACGCTTCATCTTCGACGAGCGCGACGTACGCGGCGAACTGGTTTCGCTCGAGCGCAGCTACGCCGAAGTCCTGGCCAAGCACCCCTACCCGCAGCCGGTGGCGCAACTGCTCGGTGAGCTGATGGCCGCGGCGGCGCTGCTGGTGGGCGCGCTCAAGTTCGACGGCCTGCTGATCCTGCAGGCACGCTCCGAAGGGCCGATCCCGCTGCTGATGATCGAGTGCTCCAGCGAGCGCGACATCCGTGGCCTGGCGCGCTACCACGCCGAGCAGATCGCCCCCGATGCCACCCTGGGCGACCTGATGCCCGATGGCCAGCTGGCGCTGACCATCGACCCGGCGCAGGGCCAGCGCTACCAGGGCATTGTCGACCTGGATGGCGAGAACCTCTCGGAGTGCTTCACCAACTACTTCGTGATGTCCCAGCAGGTGGGCACGCGCTTCTGGCTCAACGCCGATGGCCAGCGCGCCCGCGGCCTGCTGCTGCAGCAGTTGCCGGCCGACCGCCAGAAGGACGAGGACGACCGCGAAGACAGCTGGAAGCACGTCACGGCCCTGGCCAATACGCTGAAGGCCGAAGAGCAACTGGGCCTGGACAACGAGACCGTGCTGCACCGTCTGTACCACGAAGATGCCGTGCGCCTGTTCGATATCCAGCCGCTGCAGTTCCGCTGCAGCTGCTCGCGTGAGCGCTCGGGCAACGCGCTGGTCAGCCTCGGCCAGGACGATGCCCTGGCCCTGGCGGCCGAGCATGGCGGGGCAATCGAAATCGACTGCCAGTTCTGCAACCAGCGCTACCTGTTCGATGAAACCGAAATCGCACAATTGTTCGCCGGCGGGGGTGTTGACGCACCGTCAGATACTCGTCACTAAAACGTTTAAGCTCAGGTAAATCTCCTGTCGAACGCCGGAAACACGCCGTTCTGACAGGAGGGCCCTACTTTTTTTGGGCGTTTCTGGCATAATCCCGCCACTTTTTTCGCTGTAGTAGTTTTAAAAGCTCTACTACAAAACGTTCGGAGCACTCGGCCGCAGGCCGGATGGGGAATCTCATGACGCAAGCCAACAACACCGTGTACACCGACCTGAGCGTCGATGAACTGGTAAAAGAAGCGCTGAACCGCGGTGAAGGCGAGCTGGCCGATACGGGCGCGCTGGTCGTGAAAACTGGTCACCGCACCGGTCGTTCGCCGGTCGACCGTTTCATCGTCGACGAGCCGTCCACCTCGTCTGCCATCGCCTGGGGCCCGATCAACCGCAAGTTCCCGGCCGACAAGTTCGATGCCCTGTGGGACCGCGTCGAGGCGTTCAACAACGCCCAGGATCATTTCGTTTCCCACGTGCACGTAGGTGCGGCTGCCGAGCACTACCTGCCGGTACGCATGACCACCCAGACTGCCTGGCAGAACCTGTTCGGCCGTTGCCTGTTCATCAACCCGGCGCAGTACAACCCGGCCGGTCGTGATGAGTGGCAAGTGCTCAATGTCGCCAACTTCGAATGCGTGCCCGAGCGTGACGGCACCAACTCCGACGGTTGCGTGATCCTCAACTTCGCCCAGAAGAAGGTACTGATCGCTGGCATGCGTTACGCCGGCGAGATGAAGAAAGCCATGTTCTCGGTGCAGAACTTCCTGCTGCCGGCTGCCGACGTGCTGCCGATGCACTGCGCCGCCAACATCGGCGAAGCAGGCGACGTGACCCTGTTCTTCGGCCTGTCGGGCACCGGCAAGACCACCCTGTCGGCTGACGAAAGCCGTTACCTGATCGGTGACGACGAGCACGGCTGGGGCGAGGGCGTGGTGTTCAACATCGAAGGCGGTTGCTATGCCAAGTGCATCGACCTGTCGGAGAAGAACGAGCCGGTCATCTGGAAAGCCATCAAGCATGGTGCCGTGCTGGAAAACGTCGTCATCGACGACGCCAAGCACGCTGACTACTCCGATGTCAGCCTGACCCAGAACAGCCGTGCGGCCTACCCGCTCGAGCACGTTGCCAAGCGTTCCGAGAAGAACCTGGGTGGCGAGCCCAACGCAGTGATCTTCCTGACCTGCGACCTGACCGGCGTACTGCCACCGGTATCGATCCTCAGCGAAGAGCAGGCGGCCTACCACTTCCTGTCCGGTTACACCGCGCTGGTGGGCTCCACCGAAATGGGTTCGGGCAGCGGCATCAAGTCGACCTTCTCCACCTGCTTCGGCGCGCCGTTCTTCCCGCGTCCGGCTGGCGAATACGCTGAACTGCTGATCAAGCGTATCCGTGGTTTCGGTTCCAAGGTGTACCTGGTCAACACCGGCTGGACCGGTGGTGGCTACGGTGTGGGCAAGCGCTTCAACATCCCGACCACCCGTGCGGTGATCGCGGCCATCCAGAGCGGCGCACTGGTCGGTGCTGAAACCGAGCACCTGGACATCATCAACCTGGACGTGCCGAAACTGGTACCGGGTGTTGAAACCGTACTGCTCAACCCGCGCAACACCTGGGCTGACAGCGCTGCCTACGACGAAGCGGCCAAGGGCCTGGCTTCGCTGTTCATCGAGAACTTCAAGAAGTTCGACGTTTCCGACGCCATCAAGGCAGCGGGTCCGCAACTGTAAGTTGCTGCTCGCCAGCTGAGAAAAAGCCGCCCGAATGGGCGGCTTTTTCGTTTGGGCTGTGATTCAGGCCAATGCGGCCAGAACATGTTCCGGGTCATTGTGAATCGCACGCAGCAGTGCCCGTGCTGGCCCTTCTGGAGCACGGCGTCCTTGCTCCCAATTGCGCAACGTACCCAGCGGTACATCGATACACTGCGCAAATCTTTCCTGGGTAAGCCCGGTTGCTTCGCGTATGGCCCTGACCTGCATGGCGTCTACCTTGAACTCGCGTGAAGGTTTGCGCTCCCCCCGATCGATTTCAGCCATCTCGGTCATGCTGTCAACGAGACGACCGAAAAGATTCCTGTCCATCATTTCCACCCTTGGTTGAGGCTTCGAAGTACGGCTTTCTGTTTTTTAGTCAATGTGTCGTGGATGCCTTTGCGGTAGATAAGCAGCAAACGGATCTGGCTGGCTGACACTGCGTAGTAATAGATCACTCGAACCCCGCCGCTTTTTCCTTTGCCTTTTGCTGCCCATCGAATTTTTCGCAGCCCGCCGGTATCTTCGATCGGGTCACCTGCTTCAGGGTGCTCGGCAAGATACACCTGAAGCGACAGGTACTCGTGATCATCGAGATGGCTTGAAACGTCGCTGGTAAATACGCTTGTTTCGATGAAGAGCATGCCAATCTTTGTACGCCATTGGCGTAGTTAGAGTCTATGCCTTGCGCAGTAGCGGCGCAACCGCATGGATGTTTCGAATAGGCGCCCATGCTATTCAGCCCTGCTACGGTTTACTGTCACCGTGCTTCTGAATTCGTTGTGGGATGCTTCCCGCCCCCTTCACTGCATACAGGTCATTCATGTCTGCCACACCCGAACGCCACCACTACCCCCACGTCCACCCCCTGCCGACCCGCTGGCAGGACAACGACGTCAACGGCCACATCGCCAGCGCCACGGTCTACGCCTTCTTCGACAGCGCCGTGCAGGCCTACCTGATCGAGCATGCCGGGCTCGACCCGCAGGACGGCGAGGTGGTGGGGTTCGTGGTCAGTTCGGGGTGCGACTTCTTCGCCTCGGCCGCCTTCCCCGAATGCCTGGAAGTCGGCCTGCGCGCGGTGCGGGTGGCCGGCAGTTCGGTGGAGTACCAACTGGCCCTGTTCAAGGTCGGTGAAGCTCAGCCCTGCGCCGCCGGGCGCATGGTGCAGGTGTTCGTCGAGCGTGCCACCGGCCAGCCCGCCAGCTTGCCGACGGCCCTGCAAGGCGCCCTGGTAGCCCTGCAAGGCTGAAACCCGGCGCGGTCAGTCGTTGATGCGGATGATGCCTTCGCGCACCGCAAACAGCACCAGGCCCGGTATGTCGTGTATCTGCAGGCGGTGCATGATCTGCGAGCGGTGCGCCTCCACCGTCTTCACGCTCAGGCCCAGGCCATCGGCAATCGAGCGGGTCGACTCGCCTCGTGCAATCAGGCGCAGGATCTCCAGCTGGCGGGTGGTCAGTTGCATGGTGCTGCTGCCGGCATGGCGCTTGCGGCTGTGCTTGACCGCCTGCCCGATCACCAGCGGCAACACCGCCGACGACAGGTACTGGCCGCCGTTCTTCAACGCCTGCAACGCCAGCTCCAGTTCCAGCACGGTGGCGGTCTTGAGCAGAAAGCCGTGGGCACCCTGCTGCAGGCACTTCATCACGAACTCCAGCTCCGAGCGCGCCGACAGCATCAGCACCATGCTTGCCGGCACGCGCAGGCACAGCTCGCGCAGGATCTCTTCGCTCTCCAGCGCATCCAGCGCCATGTCCAGCATGATGATGTCCGGCTTGAGCTGTTCGGCGAGCTCGACGGCGCTCACGCCGTCACCGGTTTCACCCACCACTGCGTAATCTTGTTTTTGTTCGAGCAGCGCGCGCAGCCCCGCTCTGAACAGGGGCGACTCGTCTGCAAGGAGTATTCGGCAAAGCATAGGTAGGCCTGTGTCGCAAGGTAAGGGGCGGTGTATGGCTCAGCTGGCACGTGGGTTGTCGCTGAACTGGGCGATCAGCGCCGGCAACCGTGTCAGCGGTTCCACCGCCTGGGCCGCACCCAGCCGTATGGCTTCCTTGGGCATGCCGAACACGATGCAACTGGCCTCGTCCTGTGCCACGGTGGCGGCGCCTTGCTCACGCATGCTCAGCAGGCCTCGGGCACCGTCATCGCCCATCCCGGTCATGATGATGCCAAGGGCATTGCCCCCGGCATGCCGGGCGGCGGAGCGAAACAGGACATCGACCGAGGGTTTGTGCCGATTGACGGCGGGACCGTCGAGCACCTCCACCAGGTAGTGCGCACCACTGCGTTTGAGCTGCATGTGCAGGCCCCCCGGGGCCAGCAGTGCCAGGCCGCTGTGGACACGGTCCAGATGCCTGGCCTCGCGCACCTCGATCTGACAGAGGCTGTTCAGGCGCCTGGCGAAGTCGGCAGTGAACCTGGCTGGCATGTGCTGCACGATCACGATGCCCGGGCAATCGCGCGGCAGCTGACGCAGGATGAACTCCAGCGCCTGGGTGCCGCCGGTCGAGCAGCCAAGTGTAACGATTCGCTCGGTGGTTTTGCTTGGGGTTGCAGGCAGTGCACTGGTTTTTTCTTTCGCCTGCGACAGAGGTAACAATACCGGGCGGGTGCGGGCTGCTTCCTCGATGCTGCGGATCAGCCCGCTGGCGAGGTTCTCCAGGCTCTGGCGCAGGCCCAGCCGGGCCTTGGTGAACACGCCGACCGCCCCGGCGGCCAGGGCCTGGAGATTGAGGTCGGTGCCGGCTTCGGTGAGGGTCGAGCAGATGATCGTCGGCGTGGGGCGCTCGGCCATGATCTGGCGCAGAAAGGTCAGGCCGTCCATGCGCGGCATCTCGATGTCCAGCACCAGCACATCGGGCCAGTCACGGCGCATCTTCTCGATGGCATACAGCGGGTCGGCGGCCATGCCGATCACGCGGATGCGCGGGTGGTCGTTCAGGCACTGGTTGAGCACCTGGCGCACCAGCGCCGAGTCGTCGACGATGAACACCCGCACCGGCGCCGTCGCACGCTCGGTCATACGCGCTCGAACACCGAGGGGTGCACCAGCCTGAGCGGCAGCTCGAAGCCGTGGATGCTTTCGGCGTGCCCGATGAACAGCAGCCCGCCGGGGCGCAGCTGGTTGACCAGGCGCTGCACGATCAGCTGTTTCTGCGGGGTGTCGAAGTAGATCAGGATGTTGCGCAGGAATATCACGTCGAACGGCCCCAGGCCCTCGGGCAGCGGCTGCACCAGGTTGATCTCGCGCAGGCTCACCCGCGCTCGCAGGTGCGCCTGCACGCGCAGGCGCCCGTGCATGTCGCCGACCCCGCACAGGCAGTGGCGCTGCATCCAGCCATCGGGAAAGTAGCGCGCCTGGGCGATGTCGTAGATGCCTTGCTCGGCCAGCGTCAGCATGCTCTGGCTGAGGTCGCTGGCCAGGATCGACCAGTCGCTGCCGGTAGCGTGCTCGGCCACGGTCATGGCCAGGCTGTAGGGCTCCTCGCCCGACGAGCAGGCCGCGCTCCACAGCCGCAGCGGCCCCTTGCGCCGGCCCAGCCACTGGCCAAGGAATTCGAAGTGCGGGAACTCGCGAAAGAAGTAGGTCTCGTTGGTGGTCAGCAGGTCGATCACCAGGCGCCGCTCGCGGCTGTGGGTCGGGCGCTCGATCAGGTGCAGGTAGTCGCGGTAGTTGTCCAGGTGGTAGTGACGCAGGCGTTTCATCAGGCGCCCGGCCACCAGCGAGCGCTTGTTGCTGGCCAGGTGGATGCCCGAGGCGCTGCTCATCAGCGTCTGCAGGCGGCTGAACTCCTGTTCGCCCAGCACCGGCAGTTTGAAGGTCGAGGGCATTCAGGAGCCCTTCGCGGCCTGGCTGAGGTAGCGGATATCTTCCAGCGACAGCACCTGGGGCATGTTCAGGATGATCAAAAAGCCCTGCTCCTGCTGGGCCATGCCGGCAATGAAGTCGGCACGGATGCCGGTGCCGAACGGTGGCGCCGGCACCACCCCGTGCGGGTCGATGTCGAGTACCGCGTCCACCGCATCCACAACCAGGCCGATGCGCTGCACACCGTCCTCGAGGGGCAGGGCGATGATCACGATGCAGGTGCGCTTGCCGGCCTCGGTCAGTTCCATGCCGAAGCGTGCTGCCAGGTCCAGTACCGGCACCACGTTGCCGCGCAGGTTGAGCACGCCGTGAATGTAGGCGGGCATCATCGGCACGCGGGTGATCTCGGCGTACTCGATGATCTCGCGCACCAGTTCGATGGGCAGTGCATAGCCGGCCTCGCGCACGCGAAAGGTCAGGTGCTGGACACTGGTGGGCAGGTGCGGCGCGGGCGCCGCAGACTCTAGGGTGTGCATGGGGACGCCTCGGTCAAGTGAAGCTGACGAACTGGCCTTCATCGATCAGCGCCTTGTGGGTGGGCTTGTAGGCGCCGACTTGCGGTTCGCCCACCCGGGGCAGGGCACGCGCAGTGCTGCCGGCCTCGAAGCGGAAGAAGCCGATCAGCTCCTGCAACTGGCCGGCCTGGGCGTTCATTTCTTCGGCGGTGGCGGCCAGCTCTTCGGAAGCCGAGGCGTTCTGCTGGGTGATCTGGTTCATCTGGCCCATGGCGATGTTGATCTGCCCGGCGGCGCTGCTCTGCTCCTGCGAGGCGGCGGTGATTTCCTGCACCAGGTCCGAGGTCTTCTGGATGTTGGGCACGATCTCGCTGAGCAGGCTGCCGGCCTGTTCGGCCAGTTGCACGCTGCTGGAGGCCACCTGGCCGATTTCCTGCGCCGCCACCTGGCTGCGTTCGGCCAGCTTGCGCACCTCGGCGGCCACCACGGCAAAGCCCTTGCCGTGATCGCCGGCACGGGCGGCCTCGATGGCGGCGTTAAGCGCCAGCAGGTTGGTCTGGTAGGCAATGTCGTCGATGATGCCGATCTTCTCGGCGATCTGCTTCATCGCCAGCACCGTGTCGCCCACTGCGCCGCCGCCCTGCACCGCGTCGTTGGCCGCCTTGCCGGCGATGCCGTCGGTGACCTTGGCGCTTTCGGTGTTCTGCGCGATCGAGGCCGACATCTGCTCGACCGAAGCGCTGGTCTGCTCGACGCTGGCGGCTTGCTCGTTGGCCGCCTGGCTCAGCGATTGCGAGGTCGAACTGACCTGTTCGGAGGCCGACGACAGCGCATCGGCGGCGCTGCGCACATCGCCCAGGATGCTGCGCAGGCGCAGGGTCATGTTCTGCATCGAGCCCAGCAACTGCCCGGTCTCGTCCTTGTGGGTCACTACCAGGTCCTGGCTCAGATCGCCGGCGGCCATGCGGTCGGCGGCCTGCACTGCGCCTGCCAGCGGCCGGGTGATGCTGCGGGTGACCAGCACGCCGATCAGCATGCCGATCAGGGTTGCGGCGGCGACCAGGGCGATCATCTGCACCCGCGAGCGTTCGTAGATGACGCTGATCTCGGCGTTCGCCTCGCCGGCGCGCGCCTGCTTGGCAGCGCTGGCCTCACCCAGCAACTGGTCGACCACGTTGGCCGCCGCGACGTTCTGCGGCATCAGCGCCAGCGCTTCGGAAGCAATCTGCAGGTCGCCCGACTGCTGGTGCACCCCCAGCAACTGGTTGGCCACGCTGATGTAGGCCTGCAGCGGCGCGTCGATTCTTTCCACCTGGGCGCGGCCTTCCTTGGTGATGAAGTGCTCGCGCGCCTTGATCAGCAGTTCGCGGGTCTTTTCCATCGCCGCACGGGCGGTGGCGGCCGACTGGTCGCGCTCCTGGGCGGTGGTGGAGAGCAGGCTCTGGCGCACGGCGCGGTTGGCCATCAGCAGCTGGATGTTGGCTTGCTGCAAGGTGCTCAGGCCGGCCACGTCCAGCTCGTACATGCGGTCCGACAGGCCGTTGACCTGCTCCAGGTTGCGCAGGCCGATGACGCCGATGAGCGCGGTCAGCGCCACCACCAGCAGAAAGCCCAGGGTCAGGCGCACGCCTATCTTCATATTGCTGATCAACTGCATGTCTATTCTCCGGAAGGGCTTGGCAACAGGTGCGGCGTCTCGCCTTCGGCGCGTTGCTGCGACTGGCGGAACAGGCTGGGGATATCGAGTATCAGCGCCACCTGGCCAGAGCCGAGGATGGTCGAGCCGCTGATGCCACTGAGGTGTTGGAACAGTTGCCCCAAGGGCTTGATCACGGTCTGCAGCTCGCCGTGCAACTGGTCGACGATCAGCCCGGCATGCTGCCGGCCCTGGCTGACCACCACGATGTTGCGGCGCACGCAGGCGCTGCGCGGCAGGCCGAAATGCGGTTGCAGGTCGATGCACGGCAGCGGCCGCCCGCGCAGGTTCAGGTGGCCCTGCTCGGCCTGGTTGGCGGGCGCCTCCATGCATTCGGTGACCATGTCCAGCGGGATCACGAAGTGCTCCTCGCCCACGCTCACCAGAAACCCGTCGATGATCGCCAGGGTCAGCGGCAGGCGGATGCGGAAGGTGCAGCCATGGCCGGCCCTGGAGTCGATCTCGATGACCCCGCGCAACTGGTCGATGGCGCTGCGCACCACGTCCATGCCCACCCCGCGTCCGGACAGGTTGGACACCTGCTCGGCGGTGGAAAAACCCGCTTCGAAGATCAGCAGGTGGATGTCCTGTTCGCTCATCGGCGAATCGCTGTCGAGCATGCCGCGGGCGATGGCCTTCTCGCGGATCTTCGCGGTGTTCAGGCCGCGCCCGTCATCCTGGATCTCGAGCACGATCATGCCCGAGTCGTGGTAGGCGTTCAGGCGCAGCTGACCCTGCTCGGGCTTGCCGGCGGCGCGGCGCTCGGCAGGGGCCTCGATGCCGTGGTCGATGGCGTTGCGCACCAGGTGCACCAGCGGGTCGGCGATGCGGTCGATCAGGGTCTTGTCCAGCTCGGTGTCGCCGCCGCTGATGGTCAGCGCGATCTGCTTGTCCAGCGCCTGACTCACATCGCGCACCACGCGGTGGAAGCGGTTGAAGGTCTCGCCCACTTCGACCATGCGCAGTTTCAGCGCCCGCTCGCGGATCTGCTCCACATGCTGCTGCACCGCCTGCACGCTTTCGATGCAGGCGGCGTGGGCACTGCGCAGGGCCTGCATCTGGGCGCCGGCGGTGGCGATGACCAGCTCGCCGACCAGGTTGATCAGCTCGTCGAGCTTTTGCGCAGCCACCTTGACCTGGCTGCTGGAGGCAGTGCGCGGCTCGCCAGCGGGCATCGATGGCAAGGGTGTGGCGGTTGCAGGCGCCAACGTTTGCGCCGGTGCACGGGGTTCGGCCGGCAAGGCGGTATCGGTCGGCTCCTGGGCCTGCAGGCGCAGGGTGCAGAAGTCCTGCACCAGGGCGAACACGTCTTCGAGCTGCTCGCGGCTGGCGTCGCTGTGCAGGCTCACTTCGAAGCCCAGGTAGCAGGCCTCCGGGTCGAGGCTGTCGAGCTCCGGCACGGCCCAGGTGAGGGTCTGCAGGCTGAGGATGTCGCCCAGCCGCGCCAGGTAGCGGATGAACGCCGCCGGGTCGAAGCCGTTGCTCAGCAGCTCGCTGGCAAAGCGGATCGACAGGTGCCAGGTACGCAAGCGGGGCGCACCGTGCGGGGCTGCCAGCGGGTTGTCCACAGACGCGGGCAGCTCGCCCTGATGTGCCTGCAATGCCGCCAGCAGGGCGGCCTGGCGTGGCGTGTGCGCTGGCATGCTGACCTGCTGCGGGTCGATGCTGTCGAGCATCACCCCCAGTTCGTCCATGCACTGCAGCATCAACGAGGTGAGCGGAGCGTCCAGCACCCGCGCACCGTCGCGTACCCCCATCAGCAGGTTTTCCAGCTGGTGCGCCAGCGCCACCAGTGGGTCGAGGGAGAAGATCCCCGCCGAGCCCTTGAGCGTGTGCACGGCGCGAAACAGCGCGTTGATCGCCGCGTCGTCATCGGGGCGGGTTTCCAGGCGCAGCAGGCTGTCTTCGGCTTCCTTGAGCAGGTCGCGGGCCTCTTCGAGAAAGCCCTGCAGCAGCTGGCTCCATTGCTCGGCGTCGAACATGCTCACTCCTCGCACGGCACGGGGCTACCGGCCGGGCACAATGCGGGCAGGCGCAGCAGCTCCAGCAACGCCCGGGCGTTGCCCGGCAGGGCGATCACCTCGGCGTCGTGGCCATTTGCGCAGAGGGTCTTGTGCAGGCTCAGCAGCAGTTGCACGCCGGCACTGTCGAGCTCGCCCAGGCCGCCCAGGTCCAGTTGCCAGGGCACTGGCTGAGCGGGCAACAGGGCCAGCAGCTGCTCGCGTGCGGCGCGCACCTCATAGATGGTCAGGTCGCCGTCCAGGCGTAGCCGTGCGGGGGTGTCGGCGGTGGCTGCGGCGAGTGTGAACATGCGCGTCAGCCAATCAGCTTTTCGACAGCCGCCAGCAACTGCTGGGGCTGGAACGGCTTGACGATCCAGGCCCGCGCTCCGGCGGCCTGGCCCTCGGCCTTCTTGGCCTGCTCGCTTTCGGTGGTGAGCATCATGATCGGGGTGAAGCGGTATTCGTTGCGCGCCTTGAGCGCCTTGACCAGGCCGATGCCGTCCAGGTTGGGCATGTTCACGTCGCTGATCACCAGGTTGATCTTCTGCCCGGTGAGCTTGTTAAGCGCGTCGCGCCCGTCACAGGCTTCGATCACCTGGTGGCCGGCGCTGGCCAGGCTGATTTTCACGAGTTGGCGCATCGAGGCGGAGTCGTCCACGATCAGGATGGTCTTGGCCATGTTCAGGGCTTCCGGAGTTAGAAAAAGGTCACGTCGCTGCTGGATGCCGACTGGCTGTGGCCAGCCCGTTCCTCGCTGGTGGTGAAGCGCTGGCGCAATTGCTGCAGCCAGCCTTGCGGGTCGTGCAGGCGCGGGTCGTCGTGCGCCAGGGCATCGAGCAGTTGCAGCAGGTCGGCCTGCAGGTGGTCGAGCATCTGGTCGGCGCGATCCTGGAACTGCAGGCTGACCATGATCGCGTGGATATCTGCCTGGGTGGCGCGGGCATCCTGTTGCAGCGCCCGCGAGGCGCCGTCGAGGGCGTCGAGGTTGCCGCCCAGGTCGCTGATCACCTCGTCGAGCACCTGCTCCAGCTCGCGCAGGTTGGCCTGCTCTTCGCTGCCCAGCGCGGTGGCGGCATCGATGCTGGACTGGATCGACTGGTTGATCTCGCCCACCTTGGCGTCCATCGACTGGCCGGTCTCGGCCGACAGGCTGGAGAGCTTGCGCACCTCGTCGGCGACCACCGAGAAGCCGCGGCCGAACTCGCCGGCGCGGGCAGCCTCGATGGCGGCATTGAGCGCCAGCAGGTTGGTCTGGCTGGCAACTTCCTGCACGCGCTTGGCCATCTGCTGGAGCTGGCCGGCGTAGCTGCCCAGATGATTGATGGTGGTCAGAAATTCATGCTGGCGCTGGCTGCTGGCGGCGAAGCTTTCGGTGACCCGGCGCAGACGCTGGTTGGCCTCGCGCAGGTTCTCGCCCACGCCGCCATTGGCCAGCACGTTGTCCGCGTCGTTGAGGCTGTGTTCCAGTCGCTGGTTGATGGCGCCGAAGCGTTCGAGCAACTGGCTGATGTTGTCGCCCAGCAGGGTTCGGCTCTGTTGGAGGCTGTCGATCCAGCTGGGCGTCACCACCGGCAGCAGGGTGTGCAGTGGCGGCTGTTCGAGCACGATGGGCGCGTCGCTGACCGCAGCCACCTGTGCCACGGGGCGCGGGCGCAGCAAGGTGCTGGCAAGCAGTACCAGCGACAGCCCGGCCAGGCCCAGGGGCAGCAGGTCGAGCAGCAGGCCGAAGGCGCCGAGGGCCGTGCCGATCCATATTCCCAGGTACATCCGCATTCCGTGCGCCCACTGCGTCGCTTAAGGTGGGGCGGATCATAGCGATTGCTATTTGACGTCAAAATCGGGACGCCCCTTAAGCCGACCCGTCAGTCACAAAACAGCCGACGCAAACAGGCCCCTGCCGATGTTGATCGGACAGTCAATATAAAAGGCTGGAAAGCTGGCCGAACAACAGGCTCGAAGGTTTTCGCGCAGGGGGCGGGGCGGGGAAAGGCTTAGGTGAATGGCTTAAGCCAATGGCGTGATGGCACATGGCTTGATTGCTACGTTTGCGGGTACAACTGCGGCGCTGCCGGCGCGGGGCCGGCAGCGTCGATGGAATTCAGCGGTGACGCCAGCGTTTGTCGTGCTTGCGATGGCCGTAGTGGTGGCCGCGATCGCGGTAGTGGCGGCGGTCGTCGTAGCCGCGGCCGCGGTTGTTGTAGCGGCGGTCTTCGTCGTCGCTCTTGTTGCCCATGTAGTTGCCCAGTGCACCGCCCGCACCGCCGCCGGCTGCGGCGCCGATCAGGCTGCCGGTGTTGCCGCCCACGCTGCGGCCCACCACGTTGCCGCCGGCCGCACCCAGTGCGCCACCGATGGCCGCCTCGCCGCGGCTGCGCTTGTCGGCACCTACCGCGCTACCGGCTGCACCGCCCAGGCCGGCGCCGATGGCCGAACCGGTGCTGCCACCGATCGACTGGCCAACCACCGAACCCAATACCCCGCCCAATGCGCCGCCGATACCGGCTTCGGTGGAGCCACCTGCCGAGGCAACGCCACTGAGCAGGCCGAGAGACAACAGCAGAATCGAGGAGTACTTCATAAGGGAGCCTCAAAGGGATGACGAGGCGATCCTGAGGCTCTGCAACACGCACTGGCAACGCAAATCCGACGATTGGCACGACGTGTATACAATTTTATAAGTTACTGTTTTTACAGTGAAACTTAATGCGTTTTTGCGGGTCTGAGCTTACTTGGGACGAAGGCCCTGGCAGTGATGCCAGGGCCTTTTTCTTGCCTGCAGTTATGCGCTGAACGAACTGCTGGCAAGCCAGCTCCCACAGCGTTCTGCATGCGCCGCAAGACCCTGTGGGAGCCGGCGTTGCCGGCGAAGGGGCCTAGATGATCCTGGCCGTGGCGCTGGCCGCCTCGATCCTGATCGCCACGAACTTCGACGTCGGCGTATGGCTGCCATCGCCCACGCTTTCCAGTGGCACCAGCGGGTTCACCTCGGGGTAGTAGGCTGCCGCCTGCCCCGCCGGAATGTCGAATGCCAGCAAGGTGAAGCCCTTGACCCGGCGCTCGCGGCCATCGCCCCACAACGACACGATATCGGCCTTGTCACCGGGGTTGAAACCCAGCCGGATGATATCCGCCTCGTTGGCGAACAGCACGTCGCGCTGCCCCTTGACCCCACGGTAACGGTCATCCAACCCGTAGATGGTGGTGTTGTACTGATCGTGGGAACGCATCGACTGCATGATCAGGTCCGGCACCTGGCCGCTGGCGCGCACGCTCTCGTGCAGCAGGTCGTCGGGCAACGCATTGGCCTTGAAGTTGGCCCGCCCGCTGGGTGTCTTCCACTGGCGCTGGCCGGCGCTGTTGCCCAGGTAGAAGCCACCGGGGTGCTGCAGGCGCTGGTTGAACCCCTCGAACCCTGGAATGGTGTCGGCGATCAGTTCGCGAATGCGCCCATAGTCGGCCACCAGCCAATGCCAGTCCACCGGTTTGCTGCCCAGGGTGGCGGCAGCGATTCCGGCGATCACCGCCGGCTCCGAGCGCATCTGGCGCGACAGCGGTTTGAGCTGGCCGTTGGAGGCATGCACCATGCTGAACGAGTCCTCCACCGTCACTGCCTGCGGGCCTTCGCCCTGCAGGTCGATATCGGTACGTCCCAGGCACGGCAGAATCAGTGCCTGCTGCCCGTGGATCAGGTGGCTGCGGTTGAGCTTGGTGCTGATCTGCACCGTCAGCTCGCAGTTGCGCAGCGCCTGCGCAGTGCGCTCGGTGTCGGGGGTGGCCTGGGCGAAGTTGCCGCCCAGCCCGATGAACACCCGCGCCTTGCCATCGAGCATGGCGCGAATCGCCTCCACCGTGTTGTGGCCGTTGTGGCGCGGCACGGCAAAGCCGAAGCGGCGCTCCAGTGCATCCAGCAGCGCCACCGGCGGGCGTTCGTTGATGCCCATGGTACGGTCGCCCTGCACGTTGCTGTGGCCGCGCACGGGGCATAGCCCGGCCCCTGGCACCCCAAGGTTGCCGCGCAGCAGCATCAGGTTGGCGATTTCCTGGATGGTCGGCACCGAGTGACGGTGCTGGGTGATGCCCATGGCCCAGCACATGATGACTTTTTCAGCCCGCGCATACATGCGTGCGGCCTGCTCGATATCGGCCAGGCCCAGGCCCGACTGTTGCACGATCTGCTCCCAGCTGCTGGCCTCGACCACTTCAAGGTAGGCCTCCACGGCCGCAGTGTGTTCGGCGATGAAGGCATGGTCGAACACCGCTGGCGCACCTGTTGCCTGCGCCTCGCGCTCCCACTGCAGGAGGAACTTGGCCATGCCGCGCAGCAGCGCCATGTCGCCGCCCAGGGCGGGGCGAAAATAGGCGGTGTTGGTCGGACGATCACCGTTGGTGAGCATCTCCAGCGGGTGCTGCGGGTGCTGGAAGCGCTCCAGGCCGCGCTCCTTGAGCGGGTTCACGCACACCACCTGGGCACCGCGCTTGACCGCCTCGCGCAGCGGTTCAAGCATGCGCGGGTGGTTGGTGCCAGGGTTCTGGCCCCACACGAAGATCGCGTCGGCGTGCTCGAAATCGTCGAAGGTCACCGTACCCTTGCCGACCCCGACGCTCTGGCCCAGGGCCACGCCGCTGGCCTCGTGGCACATGTTCGAGCAGTCCGGGAAGTTGTTGGTGCCGTAGGCGCGCACGAACAACTGGTACAGGTAGGCCGCCTCGTTGCTGGCCCGGCCCGAGGTATAGAACTCCGCCTGGTCGGGGCTGGTCAGGCCGTTGAGGTGGCGCGCGATCAGGGCGAAGGCGTTGTCCCAGCTGATCGGCTGGTAACGGTCGTTGGAGGGGTTGTACACCATCGGCTCGGTGAGCCGGCCCTGGTACTCCAGCCAGTAGTCGCTCTGGCCCAGCAGCGAGGTGACGCTGTGGCGGGCGAAGAAGGCCGCATCGACCCGGCGCTTGGTGGCCTCCCAGTTGACCGCCTTGGCGCCGTTCTCGCAGAACTTGACCATGCCGCTTTCCGGCGAGTCGCCCCAGGCGCAGCCCGGGCAGTCGAAGCCGCCGTTCTGGTTGGTCTTGAGCAGGGCGCGGATGTTCTTCAGCGCGTTGTCGCTGCCGATCCAGGCTTGCGCCACACTGCGCAGCGCGCCCCAGCCGCCGGCGGCGCCGTGGTAGGGCTTGTAGCGGGGGACCGGCTTCTGGTCGGCTTGATGATGCAGGCTCACGGGCGACTCTCCTGCGCCGGGCTGTAGACCCTTGGCGCACTGTGGTGCGGCAGGTGGATAAGGTTGAGCTGGTGGCGGCGCGCCCATTGCAGCGCCAGGCCGGTGGGCGCAGACAGGCTCACCAGGGTCTGGATGCCGGCGCGCAGTACCTTCTGGATCAGCTCCAGGCTGCAGCGGCTGGTGACTACCGCCAGGCCGCCGTCGAGGGCGATGTGCTGACGCACCAGGGCGCCGATCAGCTTGTCCAGGGCGTTGTGCCGGCCGATGTCTTCGCGGCCCAGCAGCAGTTCGCCCTGATCGTTCATGAACAGTGCCGCGTGCACCGCGCCGCAGTGCTGGCCCAGTGGCTGGAAGGCGCTGATGCGCTGGCGCAGGCCGTCCAGCCAGTGCGGCGGCGGCAGGGGCGCGCCGGGCAGCACCTGCAGATCGGGCAGCGCCTGCTCCACCGCCTCGACGCCACACAGGCCGCAGCCGCTGGTGCCGGCCAGTTGGCGGCGCTGGTTCTTGAGGTTCCAGAAGGCGCGGCTGGCTATCTGCACCTCGGCATGGATGGCCGAGCCGCTGGCCGTGAAGCTCACGTCATAGATGTCGTCGGGGGAGGCGATGATGCCGCTGCCGATGCTGAAACCGACGATGAAGTCGTGCAGATCGGTAGGGCTCACCAGCATCACCGCCTGGCTGATGCCGTTGTAGGCGATCGCCAGGGCCACCTCTTCGGCGAGGTCGGCGCCACCCTGGCTGTTGTCGTCAAGCTGGCGGTAGTCGTAGCGGTTGCTGGCAGCGGGCGCGGCCAGGGGCGTGGACGCCCCGCAGGCCGGGGGTTTGATGGTCATCGGCAGGTACCGGCAGGCAGGTCAGCCTTAAGCCTAGGCCTGCACTCGGGTATCGTCTAATCGCTACTGCCGATGCATTGATAGAGCGCGTCGATCACGCCGGGTCGAGCGACAGGCGGTACTCGGCGATGCAGGCCTCGGCCAGGGCCGAGCGCGGCGCGCTGCGGCGCATGATCAGCCCCAGGGGCGCCAGCGTGGTGGCCTGGTCTATCGGTTGCAGGCGCAGGTGGCCGGTGAGTGCTTCGAGCCCGGCGTTCAGCGGCATCACCGCGCAGCACAGGCCACCCTCCACCGCTTGCACCAGCTGATGAACGGCGTCGGTCTGCAGCAGCAACTGCGGGGCCAGGCCGCGGGTATGGAAGGCGTGGTCGATGGACTGGCGAAAGTGCATGCCGGCGGTCAGCAGGCCCAGCGGCAGCTCGGCCACGGCCTCCCAGCTCAACGGCTGTTCGGCGAATGCGAAGTGACGTGGGTCGAACAGCAGGCCCATGCGTGTGTCGCCCAGGGGCAGGGCCTCGAAGCGCTCGCTGTCGAGACGCTCCAGGTACGACACGCCCAGGTCCAGGCGGTTGCTCGCCAGCTGGTCGAGAATCTGTTCGGAGCTCAACGCGCTCAGCTCGAAACGCAGCTCGGGGTGCTGGCGGTGCAGGCGCTGCAGTAGCGGCAGCGGGTCGAAGCTCGACAGCGGCACCACCCCCAGGCGCAGCGTGCCGGCCAGGTGCCCGCGACAGGCGGCGGCCTCGGCGTACAGGCCGTCGTAGGCCGAGAGTACCGAGCGCGCCCAGGCCAGCACGCGCTCGCCCTGGGCGGTGAAGCCCTCGAAACGCTGGCCGCGGTTGACCAGCGGCAGGCCCAGTTCGCGCTCCAGGTTGCGCAGGCGCATCGACAGCGTGGGCTGGGTCACGTGGCAGCGCGCGGCGGCCTGGCCGAAGTGGCGGGTTTCATCCAGGGCGATGAGGAATTTGAGTTGTTTGATATCCATCGTCGTTCCGGGGCATTGGCAGGCGAAGCATTCTATCTTGTCCTAGACTGCCTGCTCCGGTCATTGATACCTAAGGAGCACAGGATGAGCATTTTTAGTTTCGTGAAAGAAGCGGGTGAAAAACTGATCGACCTGCTCACCCCCGGCAACGCCAAGGCTGACGACCAGTTGAAGGAGCACGTGCAGAAGGTCGGCCTGGGCAACCCGAACATCCAGACCACCGTCGACGGCGACAAGGTCACGGTCAAGGGCGAGGTAGGCAGCCAGGAAGAGAAGGAGAAGATCCTGCTGGCGCTGGGCAACATTGCCGGCGTGGCGTCGGTGGACGACCAGCTCACCGTGACCGGCCCGGTCGTGGCGGCGGCGCGTTTCGTGGTGGTGAAGAAGGGCGACACGCTGAGTGCGATTTCGTTGGCGGTGTATGGCAATGCCAACCAGTACAACAAGATCTTCGAGGCCAACAAGCCGTTGCTGAGCCATCCCGACAAAATCTACCCGGGGCAGACGCTGCGTATTCCGGAGTAAGGCTCCAGCTTGGTGGTGCGGTCTTCGCCGGCAACGCCGGCTCCTACAGGTAAGGTGCCTTGTGTAGGAGCCGGCGAAGCGGCCTACAGCCCCAGCAACAAGTCCCGATAATCTTCCTGCGCCGCAAACTCCGCCGTATCCCGCGGCCCCTTGCGGCTGTCCGGCTGGCGCACTGCCAGCAGGTGCGCCACGCCAAAGTCGCGCGCGCTGCGCAGTATCGCCAGGGTGTCGTCGATGAACAGGCTGCGTGCCGGGTCGAACCCGGTATCCGCGTGCAATGCGCTCCAGAACTGCTGGTCTTCCTTGGGGAAGCCATAGTCATGGGAGCTGATCAGCCGCTCGAAATAGGGCGCCAGCGCCACCCGCTCCAGCTTCAACGACAACGAATCGCGATGGGCATTGGTGATCAGGATCACCCGCTTGCCGGCCTGGCGGATCGCCTGCAGAAAGGTGTCGGCGTCCGGGCGCAGCGCGATCAGGTCGGCCGTTTCCAGTTTCAGCTCGCGCACCGGCAGCTTCAGCTCGGCACTCCAGAAATCCAGGCAGTACCAGTTCAGCGAGCCGGCGTGGCGTTCGAACAGCGGCTGCATTTCCAGCTCGGCCATCGCACGGCTGATGCCATGCAGCTCGGCGTAGCGCTGGGGCAGGTGCTCCAACCAGAAGTGGTTGTCGTAGTGCAGGTCCAGCAGGGTGCCGTCCATATCCAGCAATACGGTATCGATGTCGTGCCAGGCCAGGGAGGGCATGTGAAATATTCTCGTTCGATCCAGACTCGGTGGACGGTATAGTACCCCGTTACCGCCAAGGAGCCGCCCCCTCATGCGCCAGAAACCCACTGTCCTCAGCCGCGAAATTGTTGCAAGCAGCCGCCTGTTCCGTGTCGAAGCGGTCGAGCTGCGCTTCAGCAACGGCACCGAACGTACCTATGAACGCCTGGTCGGGCGCGGTAACGGCTATGGCGCGGTGATGATCGTGGCGATGCTCGATGCCGAGCACGCGGTGCTGGTGGAGGAATACTGCGGCGGCACCGACGAATACGAGCTGTCGCTGCCCAAGGGCCTGATCGAGCCCGGTGAAGACGTGCTGGCGGCGGCCAACCGTGAACTCAAGGAAGAGGCCGGCTTCGGCGCCCGGCAGCTGGAACACCTGACCGAGCTGTCGCTGTCGCCCGGCTACATGAGCCAGAAGATCCAGGTGGTGCTGGCCACCGACCTGTTCGAAGAGCGCCTGGAGGGCGACGAGCCCGAGCCGATGCGTGTCGACAAGGTCAACCTGCGCGAGCTCTCGGCCCTGGCCCAGCATCCGCAGTTCTCCGAAGGGCGGGCGCTGGCGGCGCTGTACCTGGTGCGTGACCTGCTGACCCAGCGCGGCGTGTTCGGCGCATGAACGACCGCGAACTGATGCAGCAGGTGGTGCAGCTGACCCGGCAGGCGGGCGCTGCCATCCTGCCGTTCTGGCGTGCGGACGTGGCCGTGCAGACCAAGCTCGATGCCTCGCCGGTGACCGCAGCCGATATCGCCGCCCACGACGTGATCGCCGCCGGCCTGCAGCGGCTGGCGCCCCATATCCCGGTGCTGTCCGAGGAAGACTGCGACATCGGCCTGGCCGAGCGCCAACAGTGGCAGCGCTGGTGGCTGGTGGACCCGCTGGACGGCACCAAGGAGTTCATCGCCGGCAGCGAAGAGTTCACCGTCAACATCGCCCTGATCGAACAGGGCCGGGTGGTATTCGGCGTGGTCGGGGTGCCCACCACGGGGCGTTGCTACTACGGTGGCCAGGGCCTTGGCGCCTGGCACGTAGACCCGCACGCGCCGGCAGCGCCGATCAGCGTGCGTGCGGCGCCGCCTGCCGGCACCCCGTTCACCGTGGTCGCCAGCCGCCGCCACAGCAGCCCCGAGCAGGAGCGCCTGCTGGCCGGCCTGAGTGCGGCGGTGGGTGAGCTGGAGCTGACCTCCGTGGGCAGCTCGCTCAAGTTCTGTCTGCTCGCCGAAGGCGCCGCCGACTGCTACCCGCGCCTGGCGCCGACCTCGCAGTGGGACACCGCCGCCGCCCAGGGCGTGCTCGAAGGCGCCGGCGGCGAAGTGCTGGGCCTGGACGGCCAGCCGTTCGCCTACCCATCCCGCGAAAGCCTGCTCAATCCTTTCTTCCTTGCCCTGCCAGCCGCAGCGCCGTGGCGCGCCAGCCTGCTCGCGCTCGCCTCAGCGGTGTAGCACGTACTGCCCGCCGAACTGCACGGCGGGCGTTTCACTGCCTTCGTTGAACACCTGGGTGTGCAGGGTCAGGCGCGCGCGGCCGTAGCGCTGGTAGGTGGCCACGAAGCGCTCCCAGACCTTGGCCTCGGGCGCCGCGCACACCGCCACGCCGGCGCCGGTGACCGGCAGCGGGTAGCTGATCTGGCCTTCCTGGATGACGATATGCCCGTCGCCGATGCCCGCCTCGCGCAGGCGCAGGTGCAGCCAGCCCCAGCCTGCCAGCACGGCCGCGCAATACAGGCTGCCGCCGAACATGGTGCTCTTGTGGTTGACGTTGGCCGCCAGCGGCAATTGCAGGCGCAGCCGCTGGTGCTGCCAGTCGAGCACCTGCAGGCCCATCTCGCGGGTCAGCGGGATGTCGGCGTGCAGCACGTCCTGCAGGTAATGGCTCGGGTTCATCAGCGGTTGTCCTCGGTGTCGTCGGTGCCACTGGCATTGCTGTCGGCAAAGCTCAGGCCGTGTTTGCGCAGCTTGTCGTGCAGGGTCTTGCGCGGCACGCCGAGGGCTTCGGCCAGGCTGCGCATCGAGCTGTGCGGGCGGGTCAGTTCGGCGGCGATCAGCGAGCGTTCGAACTGCTCGACCTGGTCGCTGAGGTTGCCGCTGCCCGGCGCTGCCTGCGCCTGATCGACCGGGCCAGGGCTGTCGCCGTCCAGGGCCAGCTCCAGGCCCAGGGCGAAGCGCTCGGCGGCGTTCTGCAGCTCGCGCACGTTGCCCGGCCACGCATGGCGCAGCAGCGTCGCACGTTGCGCCGGTTGCAGCACGTGGGGGGGCAGGCCGTGGCGTTCGCTGGCGGCGTCGGCAAAGTGCTGGAACAGCATCAGCACATCGTCGCCGCGCTCGCGCAGGGGGGGGATGCGCAGCGGCGCGACGTTGAGGCGGTAATACAGGTCGGCGCGAAAACGCCCCTGGTCGGCAGCCTGGCGCAGGTCTTCCTTGGTGGCGGCGATGATGCGGATATCCAGCGGGATCAGCTGGTTGCCCCCCAGGCGCTCGACCACCCGCTCCTGCAGCAGGCGCAGCAGCTTGACCTGTACATCCAGGCTCATGCTCTCGATTTCATCGAGAAACAGCGTGCCGCCATTGGCGAATTCGAACTTGCCGATGCGCCGCTTCTGCGCCCCGGTAAAGGCGCCGGGCTCGTGGCCGAACAGCTCGCTCTCGACCACCGATTCGGCCAGGGCACCGGCGTTGATCGCCACGAACGGGCCGTCGCGCCGGCTCGACAGGTCGTGCAGCGCGCGCGCCACCACCTCCTTGCCGGCGCCGGTCTCGCCCAGTATCAGTACATCGGCGCGGGTGCCGGCCAGCGCGCCGATCTGCTCGCGCAGCCGGGCCATCGGGGTCGACTGGCCCACCAGGCGCGTGCTCAGTTGCTGGCGATCGCTCAGGGCCAGGCGCAGGCTGCGGTTGTCCAGCACCAGGCGGCGCAGCGCCAGGCCGCGGCGCACGCTGTCGAGCAGGGCGTCGCTGGCGAAGGGCTTTTCGAGAAAGTCGTAGGCCCCGGCGCGCATCGCCTGCACCGCCAGCGGCACGTCGCCGTGGCCAGTGATCAGCAGCACCGGCAGGTCCGGGTCCTGGGCATGCAGTTGTTCGAGCAGTTGCAGGCCGTCGATGCCGGGCATGCGGATATCGCTCACCACCACCCCGGGCCAGTCGCTTTCCAGGCGCGCGGCCAGGCCCTGGGCGTCGCTCAGGGGCAGCACGCGCAGGCCGGCGAGGTCCAGGGTCTGGCTCAGGGCCTGACGCAGGTGCGGGTCGTCATCGACCAGGACGACCTGGGTGCGGCTGTCGATCAGTGTGTCGGTCGTCATGCCGAGGAGTCCTCCGAGGTTTGAAGCGCGGCGCCGGGGGTGGCCACGCGCAGTTGCAGGGTCAGCAGCGCACCGCCTTCCGGGTGGTTGGCCAGCACCAGCTCACCGCCCAGCGCGTTGATCAGCGTATCGCAGATCGCCAGGCCCAGGCCCAGGCCCTGGGTGCGCGTCTTGGTGGTGAAGAACGGCTCGCGTGCGCGCAGCAGGGCCTGGCTGCTGAAGCCCGGGCCGTTGTCGCGAATGGTCAGGTAGACGCTGCCTTCGCGGCGTTCGGCACTTAGCCAGAGCTTGCGCGGGTTGGCCTTTTCGGTCAGCGCGTCGAGGGCGTTGGCCAGCAGGTTGCCCAGTACCTGGCGCAGGCGGGTTTCGCCGGCCTGCACCCACAGGGTGGCCTCGGGCAGGTCGCGCACCAGCTCCACCGCCATCGCCCGGCGCCGCTTGGCCAGCAGGGCCAGGGCGTCGTCCAGTGCCGGCTGCAGCGCCACGCTTTCCGGCGCATGCCGGTCACGCCGGGCGAAGGCGCGCAGGTGGGCGATGATCGAGGCCATGCGCCCGGTCAGTTCGCTGATCAGCTTGAGGTTGCTGCGCGCATCGTCGGTGCGCTGGTGGTCGAGCAGGATCTCGGCGTTCTCGGCGTAGCTGCGGATCGCCGCCAGCGGCTGGTTGAGCTCATGGCTGATGCTTGCCGACATGGTGCCCAGCACCGACAGCTTGCCGGCCTGCACCAGCTCGTCCTGGGCGCGCACCAGTTCCTGCTGGGCCTGCTCGCGCTCCAGTACTTCGGTCTTGAGGCGGCTGTTGAGGCCTTCGAGGGCGGCGGTGCGTTCGGCCACGCGCAGCTCCAGCTCCTGGCGGGCGCGGGCCTCGAAGTCGAGGCGGTCCATGTAGTTGCGCCGGCGCTGCATCACCAGCCCGAGCAGCAGCATCACCACCAGCAGGGTGGCGGCGCCGATGAACAGCACCGTGCTCACCGAGCGGTCGACCAGGGTGCGCGGGGCCAGGATGCTGACCTGCCAGCCGGTCTCGGGGATGGCCTGGGTCTGGGTCAGCCAGGCATCGGGGTTGAGCCTGAGGGGCTTGGGCGTGGTGGTGGGGTAGGGCTGGATCGCCACGATCGCGTCGCGCTCGGCCTCGCTGAGCGGGCGCGTGGCGCGAAAGCGCCAGTCGGGGCGCGAGGTGAGGATCACCACGCCGTTGTGGTCGGTCACCAGCAGTTGCTCGGGGGTCTTGCCCCACAGGGTTTCGGTGTGGTCCAGGTCGATCTTGGCCACCAGTACGCCGATCACCTGGTCGCCGTCGCGCACTGCTGCGGCGAAGAAGTAGCCGCGCTTGGCCGAGGTGGTGCCCTGGCCGAAGAAACGCCCCAGCCGGCCCTGCATGGCTTCGCTGAAGTAGGGGCGGAACGAGAAGTTGCGCCCGGCAAAGTTGTCGTGCTTGTTCCAGTTGGAGGCCGCCAGGGTGTTGCCGTTGACGTCCATCAGGTACATCACCTCGGCGCCGGTCTGCGCGCAGATGTCGTCGAGCAGGCGGTTGGCGTTGGTCAGGGTCTCGAGGCGTATCGGGTCGGCCAGCACCGCACGCAATGCCGGCAGGTCACCGAGGATCTGCGGCAGGGTCTCGTAGCGGTGCAGGGTGCCCAGCAGGTTGGCCACGTACAGGTCCAGGGTCTGGCGGTTCTGGCTGGCCAGTTCCTCCTGGTAGTAGTGCTCGGCCAGACGTTGCAGCGGCCACAGCAGCGGCGCCAGGCACAGCGCCAGGAGGGCCAGGCTGCGCCAGCGCGGACGGCGGGGGAGGGTCGGGGTCATGGTCATCGCAAACCGGGCTTTGGTGGGGGGCCGCGTTGCAGCCCATCGCGGGTCAAGCCCGCTCCCACAAGGTCATTGATTATCCCGTGGGAGCGGGCTTGACCCGCGATGGCGTCGCAAAGGGCGCAGAAACGTTGGGCGCATTATGCGCTACTTCAGGCACTCGATCAGCGCTTGACGCCAGTCTGGCTGCTCCACCTGCCACTGCTGGCGCAGGCGGCCGCAATCCAGGCGCGAGTTCAGTGGGCGCTGCGCCGGGGTCGGGTATTCGCTGGACGGGATCGGCAGCAGCTGCGCGCAGGGCCTGCCCTGAGCCTTCAGATGCTCGCCGATGGCCTGGGCGAAACCGAACCAGGAGGTCTGGCCCTGCGCGGTCATGTGGTAGGTGCCCCACGCACCCGCCTGCCCGGCCTGCCAGCGCTGGATCAACGCCAGGGTGCTGGCGGCCAGGCTACCGGCCCAGGTCGGTGCACCGATCTGGTCGGCGACCACGCGCAGCTGCGGTTTTTCCTGCAGCAGACGCTGCATGGTCAGCAGAAAATTGCGCCCGTGCAACGAGTACACCCAGCTGGTGCGCAGTGTCAGGTGCGCGCCGCCCACGGCATGGATGGCCTGCTCGCCAGCCAGCTTGCTGCGTCCGTACACGCTCAGGGGGTTGGGCGCGTCGTTTTCGGTGTAGGGCGTGGCCTTGCTGCCGTCGAACACGTAGTCGGTGGAGTAGTGCAGCAGCGGTACGCCCAGCCGTGCGGCCTCCTCGGCAAGTACGCCGGGTGCAGTGGCGTTGATGGCGAAGGCCAGCGCAGGTTCGTTTTCGGCCTGGTCGACTGCGGTATAGGCGGCGGCGTTCACCAGCAGGTCGGGGCTCAGCTCGCGTACTACCTGGCGGATGCGTTCGGACTCGGCCAGGTCGAGCTGTTCGCGGCCCAGTACATGCACCTGGCCCAACCCGGCCAGGCGCTGCTGCAGGGCCTGGGCGAGCTGGCCATTGCGCCCGGTGATGAGGATTTTCATGGGAACAGGTCGGCGTCCTTGAGCAACTGGCCGACCTGATCCTTGGCCGACAGCTGCGGCGGTGCGTCCAGTTGCCAGTCGATGGCCAGCTGCGGGTCGTCCCAGCGAATGCAGCGCTCGGCGCTCGGGTTGTAGTAGTCGGTGGTCTTGTACAGGAACTCGGCGCTGTCGCTGAGCACCCGAAAACCGTGGGCAAACCCCTGGGGGATCCACACCTGCCGGTGGTTGGCGGCCGACAGGTGTACCGCCACCCATTGCCCGAAGGTCGGCGAGCTGCGGCGGATATCCACCGCCACGTCCAGCACCTCGCCCTGGGTCACGCGCACCAGCTTGCCCTGGGGGTTGTGCACCTGATAGTGCAGGCCGCGCAGCACGCCGCGAAGCGAGCGCGAATGATTGTCCTGCACGAACTGTGCATCGATGCCGGTTGCGGCCCTGAAGGCCTGGGCGTTGAAGCTCTCGTAGAAGAACCCGCGGTCATCGCCGAACACCCTGGGTTCGAGGATCAGCACGTCCGGTAGCGCGGTGGCGATCACTTCCATTGCTGGTCTCCGGTCAGGCCGTACAGGTACTGGCCGTAGCCGGTCTTGCCGAAGGCCTTGGCCCGCTCCAGCAGACGCTCCTGGCAGATCCAGCCCTGCTGGAAGGCGATCTCTTCAAGGCAGGCGACCTTCAGGCCCTGGCGATGCTCGATGGTCTGCACGTACTGCGAGGCCTCCAGCAGGCTGTCGTGGGTGCCGGTGTCGAGCCAGGCGAAGCCACGCCCGAAGCGCTCCACGCGCAGGTCGCCACGGCGCAGGTAGGCATTGTTGACATCGGTGATCTCAAGCTCCCCACGCGGCGAAGGCTTGATGTCGCGGGCGATGCGCACCACGTCGTTGTCGTAGAAGTACAGGCCGGTGACCGCGTAGCTGGACCTGGGCTGCGCGGGCTTTTCTTCGATCGACAGGGCGTTGCCTGCCGCGTCGAACTCGATCACGCCGAAACGCTCCGGGTCCTTGACCCAGTAGCCGAACACCGTTGCGCCGCTGGAGTGGGCGGCGGCGCGCAGCAGTTGCTCGGTGAAACGCTGGCCGTGGAACACGTTGTCGCCCAGGATCAGGCACACCGAGTCGTCACCGATGAACGATTCGCCGATCAGGAACGCCTGGGCCAGGCCGTCGGGCGAGGGCTGCTCTGCATACTCGAAGTGCACCCCGAACTGGCTGCCGTCGCCCAGCAGCTGACGAAAGTGTGGCAGGTCGTGAGGGGTGGAGATGATCAGGATCTCGCGGATGCCGGCCAGCATCAGCACCGAGATCGGGTAGTAGATCATCGGCTTGTCGTATACCGGCAGCAGCTGTTTGGAAATGCCCAGGGTGATGGGGTGCAGGCGCGTGCCGGAGCCGCCTGCCAGTACGATGCCTTTGGTCATGCAATCAGGTCCTTGAAATCGCTGTTGCCCAGGCGCTGGCCCTGGTAGCTGCCGTCCTGCACATGGCGGCACCATTCCAGGTTATCCAGATACCACTGCACGGTCTTGCGCAGGCCGGTGGCGAAGGTTTCTTCAGGGCGCCAGCCCAGCTCGCGCTCGATCTTGCCGGCGTCGATGGCGTAGCGCAGGTCGTGGCCGGGGCGGTCCTGCACGAAGGTGATCAGGTCGGCATAGCGCGCCACGCCCGCCGGGTGTGCGGGGGCCAGCTCTTCAAGCAGTGCGCAGATGGCGTGCACCACCTCGAGGTTGGTCTGCTCGTTGTGCCCGCCGATGTTGTAGGTCTGGCCCACCTCACCTGCGGTGACCACCTTGAGCAGGGCGCGGGCATGGTCCTCGACGAACAGCCAGTCGCGCACCTGCTGGCCGTTGCCGTACACCGGCAGCGGCTTGCCCGCCAGGGCGTTGAGGATCACCAGCGGGATGAGTTTTTCCGGGAAGTGGTACGGCCCGTAGTTGTTCGAGCAGTTGGTCAGCAGCACCGGCAGCCCGTAGGTGCGCTGCCAGGCGCGCACCAGGTGGTCGGACGCGGCCTTGCTCGCCGAGTAGGGCGAACTGGGTGCGTAGGGGGTGGTTTCGGTGAACAGGTCGTCGACCCCATGCAGGTCGCCATACACCTCGTCGGTGGACACGTGATGGAAGCGAAACGCCTCGCGCTCGGCGGCCGGCAGCGTGCCCCAATAGGCGCGGGTGGCTTCGAGCAGGCTGTAGGTGCCGACGATGTTGGTCTGGATGAACGCCGCTGGCCCGTCGATGGAGCGGTCGACATGCGACTCGGCTGCCAGGTGCATGATCGCCTGGGGCCGGAAGCGCTCCAGCACCGCGCTCACCGTGGCCTGGTCGACGATATCGGCCTGCACGAACTCGTAGCGGGTGTTGCTGGCGATGCTGTGCAGCGACTCCAGGTTGCCGGCGTAGGTCAGCTTGTCCAGGTTGAGCACGTGGTGGTCGGTGTGCTCGATCAGGTGGCGGACCAGCGCCGAACCGATGAAGCCGGCACCGCCGGTGATGAGTATGCGCATGTCGAATGGCCTTTGGTGCAGCGGGTGGTGTTCAGGTGGCTCGTAGCTTGTCGCCAGGCGCCGGCCGGTGCAAGGGCAACGCAGCGCTGGCCGACGTCAGGCTATCGGCCGAATGCCCGCGTAGTTAATAGTGGCTGATCCTGCCGCCGATCTGCGCGCCGAGGGGCAGGTTGTCGGAAAAGTACGCGGTGAACCCGGCGTCGCTCATCGCCTGCTGCATGCGCGGGATGTCGTAGGCCACACGGTGCAGGGTGAACTGGCCGGCGTGCCAGGTGGCGAAGGCCGCACGCGGGTCGCCGTCGCGTGGCTGGCCGACCGAGCCGGGGTTGCAGTAGACCTTGCCGCGGCCCTGCCAGAGCATCTGCACATGGGTGTGGCCCGAGGCGAAGTGCGTGCCGGGCAGCGCCTCGAAATACGCCTGCGAGGGGCGCAGGTACTCTTCGATGGGGTCGTTCCAGCCGCCGTGCACCAGCTCGATGCCGTGTTGCCGGCCGCGTGCGGGCAATGCCGCGAGCCATGCCGCGTTGGCGGCCGTGAGGATGCCCTTCTGGTAGTCCAGGCAGGCGTTGGCACTGTTGGAGCGTGGGCAGGGCGTGTTGCTCGACAGGTACCAGTCGTGGTTGCCCATCAGGCTGAAGATGCCGCGTTCGCGCAGCGCGTCGCAGCACTCGTTGATCTGGCAGTAGTACCCGGCCGTGTCGCCCAGGCAGATGATCTGCGACACGCCCAGGCGCTCCAGCTCGTCGAGCACCGCCGAGAGTGCGACGAAGTTGCCGTGGATATCAGAAATGATCCCGATCATGGACCACGAGCTCCTCGATGTAGCGCACCGCGAACCCCGGTCGGATCTCGGGGGTGGGGGGCGCCTTGCGGTTCAGGAAGAAGTCCAGGCACATGGCCGCCTCGTTGTAGCCGAAGGCCCGGCGCATGGAGCTGGTGGAGGAGATACGCGGGTTGATCTCCAGCAGTTTCCAGCTGCCGTCGGCATCGCGGCGAAACTGCAGGTTGGTCGGGCCCACGGGCCTGAAGTGTGCACACAGGCGCGCCACCACTTCATCCAGCGAAGCCTCCTGGCGCACCCAGGCCTTGGCGGTTGAACCGTCGGCGGCCAGCTTGCGCTGCAGGGTGATCGACCCGAAGCTGCCGCCTTCGCCATCGCCGAACACCGCCACGGTGAACTCCTGCTCGGCGCTGCCGATGATCGGTTGGGCCATCAGCACCTCGCCCAGCAGGTGCGCATGGGGTTCGAAGTCGCTGGCGCTTTGTACCCACACCAGGCCCTTGGAGGCATAACTGCGACGAGGCTTGAGCAGGAAGGGCAGGCCCAGGGTCCGGACCAGCTCGGCGAAACTGCCCGACAGGTAGCTGGGGATTCGCGCCGGCTCGTCGGCGGCGGCCAGCGCCTGGTCCATTGCCCACTTGTCGCGGGACAGATCGATCAGCGCTCGGCTGTTGAGCACCACGCCACAGCCCAGTTGCGCCACCTGTTCACGGTGGTCCGAGAACCAGTGCAGGTCCTGCTCGATGCCAGGTATCACCAGGTCGACCGCGTGCTGCCTGACCACCCGTTCGAGCCACGCCGGGTAGTCGGCGCTGGCGGTCAGGGGCGCCTGCGCGAAGGCGTCGCACCAGGCCCTGCCGGCAGCATCGTCGTAGATATCGGTGCCTACCAGCACCACGGCCGGGTCGCTGGCACGCAACGACTTGAGCAGGCCGTAGCCCATGATGGCGCCCACGCCGGTAACCATGACCGTGCTCATGCCGTGCGCTCCCGGTGCTGTCGGATCATTTCGAAACCCATATGGATATTCACCTGTGGCATGAAGTCGATGGCGGCGTGCAACGCCGGGTCGAGCAGCTGCGCTGGCAGGTCGGGCACATCCGGCTTGTCGCGCAGAAAGCGCACCTGGCCCTGCTGGCCGAAGGCGGACAACGCGGCCTGGGCGATTTCGCTCAGTGCAGGGCTGTCGGGGTGGACGCAGTTGAACAGCCCGGTGGTCGTGGTGGCGGCCACACGGGTGCAGATCTGCACCAGGTCGTCCAGGTGCAGGTAGTTGCGCCGCGCGTCGTTGTTGCCGAACAGGCTGATGTCGTTACCGGCCTGGGCCTGGTCGGCGAAGGCATACAGCAGCGGCTGATGGGTGCGGCAGGCACCGGCGGCGTCATACACCTGGCTGGGGCGCAGGATGGTCAGGGCGATGCCGTGCGCGCTGCAGAACAGGCTGGCGAGCTCCTCGGAGTGGCGTTTGGATAGCGAGTAGATGCTGTAGTGAGGGTCGCCCGGGACGTGGCTGGCAAACACCGACGAAATCAGTATCAGGTGCCTGGCCCCGCTGCGTTGTGCCAGTTGGCAGGCGGCCAGCGTGCCGACCGCGTTGACCTGCTCGGCGCGGATCAGGTCGTCGATGCCGGGGCCGCCAAAGTCGGCGGCGGCCAGTACCACCACGTCGAACGGCGGCACGCTGGCTGGTACGCGGTCGGGCTGGCTCAGGTCGAAGAACACGTCGGCATCACGCCGCCCTGCGGTCTGCACCGGGCCCAGTTGCGCCAGGCCGTGGGCGATGGCCTGGCCGATCACGGAGGTGCTGCCGATGACCAGGCTGCCGAGAGGTGGACGTGGGGTGGAAGTGTCGCGGGTCATCGTGGGGCATACCTCATGTAGTGCGCGGCGCGGGGCCCGCAGTTGAACAGCAGGTCGAGAATGCTGACCGCGTGACTGAATTCGCCCCATTGCTGTGGATAGGTGGGATAGCCGTCATAGTCGAACCAGCTGAGCTCGATGGCGCTGTCGGCGAACTGGCGTTCATCAAGGTAGTCCCTGGCTGCCGGCCCGGACACATAGTGCGTGGCTCCGGCCTGCTGGCACAGATCGACCAGACGTTCGGTCTTGCCTTCGCCCAGGGTGTAGTCCCACGAGCGGGTGATGCGCGTGGTGATGCCCAGGTAGTCGCACACGGCCTGTATCAGCAGCACGTTGAGCTCGCTCAGGTTGCGGTGCTGGCGGTCCAGGTACAGCGGTTGCAGCCATGCGGCCACTTCGTGCCAGCAAGGCGCCTTGGCGTAGTTGGCCACCAGGCTCTTCCAGTGCTTGGCCTGCCAGTTGCCCGGGGCCAGCTCGACGTCGCGGATGCGCCGGTTGATGTTCTGCCCGGTCGGGATGGTCAGCCACTCCAGGCCGTTGGGGGTCTTGATGCGGTTGCGGTTGCGCCAGTCGTTCTTGGTGTACTGCATGTCGTCGTAGACGATGAACTCGTCCACGGCCGCAATCAGGTCGAAGTACCCCTTCCAGGGAATGTAGTTGGATTGGAGGATGGCAACCTGCTTCAAGCGTCTGTCCCGGGGTTGGAGGGCGAAATCGACGGCGGGTCAGAATACGTTCAATTCTTTCCCTTCGTCACTCCCCTTGCTTATCGGCAGCAGCGGTGGCGATATAAGCGACAAAAAAAATCGAGGCCTTCTCCATGTCGCTGAACACCCTCATTCACCGCGCCAGCCTGCCATGCCCCGATCTCGACCCGGCCCAGGCGGCGCAGCTGCTGCAGGCGCATTACGGGCTGCAAGGCACGCTGCAGCCGCTGGGCAGCCAGCAGGACCTGAACTTTCGCGTCGATACGCCCCACGGGCGCTTCGTGCTCAAGGTCTGCCATGGCGACTATGCGCAGCAGGAGCTTGAAGCCCAGCATGCGGCGCTGGAGCACCTGCACCGTCAGGGTGTGCCGGTACCGACCGTTCGTCGTGCCAACGGTGGCGAGCCGCTGCTGGCACTGACGATCGACGGCCAGCCGGTGCGCGCCCGTGTGCTCACCTACATCGAGGGCCAGACCCTGACCCGCCTGCCGTACATGGCGCCGCGCCTGATGCACGCGCTGGGGGCGCTGTGTGCACGGGTCGACCTGGCGCTGGCGGACTTCACCCACCCCGGGCTGGAGCGCACCCTGCAATGGGACCCGCGCCATGCCCAGGCGGTGATCGCCCACCTGCTCCCGGTGCTGGCCGACGGGCCGCGCAAGGTGCGGGTGCAGGCCATTGCCGAGCAGGCCCGCGTGGCGCTAGAGCCGTTGCTGGCGCAGCTGCCGATGCAGGCGGTGCACCTGGACATTACCGATGACAACGCCGTGTGGCAGCGCGATGGCGCACGCGAGTGGCAGTTGCAGGGGGTGATCGATTTCGGCGACCTGCTGCACACCTGGCGCATCGCCGACCTGTCGGTGACCTGCGCGGCGCTGCTGCATCATGTCGACGGCGACCCGTTGCGCATCCTGCCGGCCATCGCTGCCTATCATGCGCTCAACCCGCTGCACGAAGCCGAGCTGCGAGCGCTATGGCCGATGATCGTGGCGCGCGCGGCGGTGCTGGTGCTCAGTGGCGAGCAGCAGGTGGGCGTCGACCCCGGCAACAGCTACAGCCGCGACAACCTGGCCCATGAGTGGGAGATCTTCGAGGTGGCAGCCGGTGTGCCGTTTGCATTGATGGAGGCGGCGATCATGCAACTGGCCGGCCTTGCGCCCGCGCCGCTGCCGGCCACCGGCATGCTGCTGCCGGGGTTGCGCGACCAGGCTGTGGCGCGGGTCGATCTTGGCGTGCTGAGCGAGCACTTCAGCACCGGCAACTGGCAGCAGCCCGGCATCGACCAGCACCTGCTGCGTACCCATGCGGCCCCGGCCAGCACGTTGTATGCCCAGTACCGCCTGTCGCAGACCCATATCGACAACCCGCTGGAACCGCACACCTGTGCGCTGCACGTGGAGCTGCACCTGCCCGTGGACAGTGCGCTGGTGGCGCCGTTTGCCGGCACCTGGCGCCACGGCGAGCAGGGCTGGGCGTGCCTTGAAGGGGACGCTTCCAGCCTGTGGCTGCGCGGGGTGGTGCAAAGCCCCGCATCGGGCGCGGTCATCGCCCAGGGCGAGCCGCTGGGGCACGCCACCGAGCTCGAGGTGCAGCTGTGCCGCGTGGCCGGCCTGCAACCACCGAACTTCGTCGCGCCTTCGCGCGCGCTGGCCTGGCAGGCGCTGTGCCCTTCGCCGGCTGCGCTGCTGGGCTTTGACTGCGACGCCGCGCCACTGCCCGACCCGCATGCCCTGCTGGCGCGTCGCGACGCCAGCTTCGCGCGCTCGCAGAAGCACTACTACCAGCAGCCGCCACATATCGAGCGCGGCTGGCGCAACTACCTGATCGACATGCAGGGGCGCTCGTACCTGGACATGCTCAACAACGTCGCGGTGCTGGGCCATGGGCACCCGCGCATGGTGAGCGAGTCGGCGCGCCAGTGGTCGCTGCTCAACACCAACTCGCGCTTTCACTATGCGGCCATCGCCGAGTTTTCCGAGCGCCTGCTGGCGCTGGCGCCGCCGGGGATGGACCGGGTGTTCCTGGTCAACAGCGGCACCGAGGCCAACGACCTGGCGATCCGCCTGGCGTGGGCGGCCAGCGGCGGGCGCGACATGCTCAGCGTGCTGGAGGCGTACCACGGCTGGTCGGTGGCCACCGATGCCATCTCGACCTCCATCGCCGACAACCCGCAGGCATTGAGCACTCGGCCCGACTGGGTGCACCCGGTGACCGCACCGAACACCTACCGCGGCAAGTACCGTGGGCAGGACACCACCGCCGACTATGTGCGCGATGTCGACGAACGCCTGGCCGAGATCGGCGAGCGTCAGCTGGCGGGGTTCATCTGCGAGCCGGTGTACGGCAATGCCGGTGGCATCCCGTTGCCGGCGGGGTATCTGCAGCAGGTGTATGCCAGGGTGCGCGCGCGGGGCGGGGTATGCATCGCCGACGAGGTGCAGGTGGGCTATGGGCGGCTGGGCGAGTACTTCTGGGGCTTCGAGCAGCAGGGTGTGGTGCCGGACATCATCACCATGGCCAAGGGCATGGGCAACGGCCAGCCGCTGGGCGCGGTGATCACCCGGCGCGAGATCGCCGAGGCGCTGGAGGCCGAGGGTTACTTCTTCTCGTCGGCCGGTGGCAGCCCGGTGAGCTGCCGTATCGGCATGGCAGTGCTGGACGTGATGGAAGAGGAGGGCCTGTGGGACAACGCGCGCGAGGTGGGTGGGTACTTCAAGGCGCGTCTGCAGGCGCTTGTCGATAAGTATCCGCTGGCGGGTGCGGTGCATGGGTCGGGGTTCTACCTGGGCCTGGAGCTGGTGCGCAATGCCGTCAGCCTGGAGCCGGCCACCGAAGAGACGGCGGCGTTGTGCGAGCGTCTGCGCGAGCTGGGCATCTTCATGCAGCCGACCGGTGACTACCTGAACATCCTCAAGATCAAGCCGCCCATGTGCACTACGCGGGCGAGCGTGGATTTCTTTGTGGACAGTGTGGAGCGGGTGTTGACGCAGGGGGTGTAGCGGCGGAGTCGGGAGGGCGCTGTCCTGCATTCGCTGGCTTGCCAGCGAAGCAGTCAACGAACCCTCCCTTGTGTCGATTAATATCGATTAATAATCGGGCGAACCTGAGAGATTTAATTATTTTTGGCTTTTAAAGCCGATATTTATCGTCTATAAAGTGCTCATCGTCTTCCCTTGTACCTTCCCAAGGAGGTTCCCATGAGCCGTACCGTCACCGTCGCCGCCACCCAGATGGCTTGTTCCTGGGACCGCCAGGCAAATCTCGCCACCGCCGAAAAACTGGTGCGCGAAGCCGCCGCCAAGGGCGCGCAGATCATCCTGATCCAGGAACTGTTCGAAACCCCGTACTTCTGCCAGAAGCCCAACGCGGACTACCTGCAACTGGCTACGCCCACCGAAACCAACGCCGCCATCGCGCACTTCCAGACGCTCGCCAGGGAGCTGCAGGTGGTGCTGCCCATCAGCTACTACGAGCTGGCCGGCCGCGCCCGCTTCAACAGCATCGCGATCATCGACGCCGACGGCAGCAACCTGGGCGTGTACCGCAAGAGCCACATCCCCGACGGCCCCGGCTACCACGAGAAGTACTACTTCAACCCCGGCGACACCGGCTTCAAGGTGTGGCAGACCCGCTACGCCAAGATCGGCGTGGGCATCTGCTGGGACCAGTGGTTCCCCGAGTGCGCCCGCAGCATGGCGCTGCTGGGCGCGGAGATTTTGTTCTACCCCACCGCCATCGGCAGCGAACCGCACGATGCCAATATCCTCTCCCGCGAGCACTGGCAGCGTGTGCAGCAGGGGCACGCCGGCGCCAACCTGATGCCGCTGGTGGCCAGCAACCGCATCGGCCGCGAAGAACAGGACGGCTACGCCATCACCTTCTACGGCTCGTCGTTCATCGCCAACCAGTTCGGCGAAAAGGTCGAGGAACTGGACCAGACCGAAGAGGGCGTGCTGGTGCACAGCTTTGACCTGGACAAACTGGAACACGTGCGCAGCGCCTGGGGCACCTTCCGTGACCGCCGTCCGAACCTGTATGGTGCGATCAAAACCCTCGACGGTTCACTGGAATCCTGACCATGAAGACCCTGAACACTACCCCGCGCGCCGACGGCTTCCACATGCCTGCCGAGTGGGCACCGCAAACCCAGGTATGGATGCTGTGGCCCGAGCGCCCGGACAACTGGCGCCTGGGCGGCAAGCCGGCCCAGGCCGCCCACGTGGCGGTGGCCAAGGCCATCGCGCGTTTCGAGCCGGTCACCGTGGGTGTGTCGGCCGGCCAGTACGAAAACGCCAGTGCGCAACTGGACATGCCCAACATCCGTGTGGTGGAAATCAGCAACGACGACGCCTGGGTGCGTGACACCGGCCCGACCTTCGTGATCAACGACAGCGGCGAAGTGCGCGGCGTGCACTGGGGCTTCAACAGCTGGGGCGGCTTCGAGGGCGGCCTGTACGCGCCGTGGAACCGCGACGAACAGGTGGCGGCCAAGGTGCTGGAAATGGAGCGCTGCCAGCGTTACCGCACCGAGGGCTTCGTGCTCGAAGGCGGCTCGATTCACGTGGATGGGGAAGGCACCCTGATCACCACCGAGGAGTGTCTGCTCAACCACAACCGCAACCCGCACCTGAATCGCGAGCAGATCGAGGCGATCCTGCGCGATCAACTGGCGGTGGACACCATCGTGTGGCTGCCCGAGGGCCTGTACAACGACGAAACCGACGGGCATGTGGACAACTTCTGTTGTTACGTTCGCCCGGGCGAAGTGTTACTGGCCTGGACCGATGATTCGCAAGACCCCAACTACGCACGCTGCCGCGCCGCCCTGGCGGTGCTGCAAAGCCAGCGCGATGCCAAGGGCCGTGAATTCGTGGTGCACAAGATGCCGATCCCGGGCCCGTTGTACGCTACCGAAGAGGAGTGCGCCGGGGTCGATCTGGTGGCCGGCAGCCAGGAGCGCAACCCGTCGGTACGCCTGGCCGGTTCCTACGTGAACTTCCTGATCGTCAACGGCGGGATCATCGCGCCGAGCTTCGACGACCCCGCCGATGCCGAGGCCAGAGCGGTCCTGGCGCGTCTGTTCCCCGATCACGAAGTGGTCATGGTGCCGGGCCGCGAGCTGTTGCTGGGCGGTGGCAACATCCATTGCCTGACCCAGCAGCAACCCGCCCCTGCCAAGCGCTGAGAGCGGCCTGGCAAATCAAGCCCGTCATCGACGGGCTTTTTTTTGCCTGCGCGATGGCCGGCGACGCAACTGGCACACCTCTTGTATTCGTTTTGCCTTGTATTTCAAGCAAGTACGACGGCGCAGTTCTGTCACAAAGTTTGATTAAGGTAGCCGCTCACACTTCTGGGGAGTACGTGTGGAAATGAATGCGACAAGTGAACCGGTTTCGCACCCGTCGGTGGTGAACCTCGAGGCGCTTGAGGCAGTGGCGCAGTGGTTGAAACACCATGGAACCCTCCGGGTCAGGAAGACCGATCCACGACGTGCACTGGTGGAACGTTATCCACAGGGGTTGATCACCGAGGCAGAGCTCGATGCGCTGCTGGGGGTGTGCTACCGCTGAACTGGAAAGGGCGCCACCGATTGCGGTGGTGCCCTTTTTTGTGGAGGCTGTACTGGCCTCATCGCGGGTCAAGCCCGCTCCCACAGGGGGGGGACGCGGTCTTTGTGGGAGCGGGCTTGACCCGCGATGGCAGCACCGCAGTTCTAGAAGTTGTAGGTACCCGTCACCACCAGGCTGCGCGGATCACCGAACTGGATCTGCCCGGCACTGGTCGCCGAACTGTAGTAGGTCTTGTCGGCAATGTTGCTCAGCGCCGCGCGCACATCCCAATCCTGCGTGCGCCAGCCGACCAGCGCGTCCCAGCTGCCATACCCCGGCAGCACGATGGTGTTCCTGGTATCGGCATAACGCTGCCCCACCAGTGTCACACCCGTTTCGGCGTACCAGCCCATTTCCGGTTTCCAGGTGACGAACAGGCTGGCGTTGCGCCGCGCCACGTCGTTGATGCGGTTGCCGGCATTGCCTTCGGTGTCCTCGACGATGGTGGCGTCCTGCAGGCCGATGCCCCCGCGCACATACCAGTTGCCTCCCAGCTTGCCGGTGGCGGTCAGTTCGACCCCGCGCGAGCGCTGCAGGCCGGTGAGGATGTAGCGGTCGGCGTTGTCCGGGTCGCGGCTGCGGCGGTCGTACAGCTCCAGCTCGTACACCGCCAGGGTGGTGCTCAGGCGCTCGTCCAGCCACTCGCTCTTGACCCCGATCTCCTTCTGCCGTGTATGTTCAGGCCCGGTTTCGTTGGCGTTGCCCGCCGCCCCCGGGGTGATGCCGATCAGGCCGCCGCCCACCGGCGAAAAGGTCTTGCTCCACGAGGCATAGAAAGCGTGGTCCCTGAGCGGCGTCCACACCACGCCCAGGCGCGGGCTGGTGCTGTTGCTCTGCTGCTTTTCGCTCAGGCCGCTGACCTTGCTGGTGGTGTCCACCTCGAACCGGTCATGGCGCAGGCCCACGAGCAGTTGCCACTGATCGTTCAGGCGGACCTGGTCCTGCACATACAGGCCACGGCTGTGCACGTCTGTATGGTTGTTGCTGGACACCGCCAGCACGCCATTGTGTTGCTGGCCGCGGTCCGGGTTGAACAGGTCGACGCCCGGCACGCCCTTGCCGCTGCGCAGCAGCGAGTGACGGCGCTGCTCGCCCAGTTCGAGCCCCGTGAGCAGGGTGTGCTCCAGGCCGAAGGTCGACACGTTGCCTTCGATTTCCACGGTGTTGAACAGGTTGCGCGTGTTCAGGTCCTGCTGCCAGCGCTGGCGCCCGACCAGGCCGGTGCTGGCGTTGTAGCCGGTGAGGTAGGTGTTGTCGAAGTCGCTGTCGAGCTGGAACAGGCCCAGGGTATGGCGCAGTTGCCAGGCATCGTTTAGCTGGTAGTTCAGGCGCGAGCGCAGCGACTGCGCGGTGTCGTCGATGTAGTCGCGCTGCGGGTCGCCATAGGTGGTGCTGCGGCTGACATCCACCGGGCGACCGGTGCGCGGATCGCCGGGGATACCGCGGTCGGGCGTGCGGTTGTAGCGGCTGTATTCGTACTGCACCAGCCAGTTCAGGTCCGGGCTGAGCTGCCAGCTCATCGAAGGCGCGAACAGTTGGCGGCTGCCGTCGATGCCGTGGCGGAAGCTGTTGTTGTCGCGGTTGCCCATGTTCAGGCGCAGGCTGAGGGTGTCGCTGGGGTCGGCACTGAGGTCGGCATACAGGCTGCGCAGGTCGTCGCTGCCGCCCTGGGCCTCGATGCTGGAGCGTCGGCCGGCTTCGGGCGCCTTGCTCACGCGGTTGATGATACCGCCCTGGCTGCCGCGGCCGTACAGCACCGCCGCCGGCCCCTTGAGCACCTCGATCCGTTCGATGTTGTACAGGTCGCGCACGTACTGGCTGTCGTCGCGGATGCCGTCCAGGTAGAAGTCGTTGCTGGCGTCGAAGCCTCGGATGCGCAGGCTGTCGAAGCGGGTGTCGGCGCTGTTGCTGACGTTGGGGATGCCGCTCAGGGCCTTGCCCAGGTCATGGGTGCCGTAGTCGTGCACGCTGGCGGTCTTGATCGAATCGATGGCCTGGGGCACGTAGCGCGCCGGGGTGGAGGTGCGGGTGGCGGTGGTCACTTCCTTGACCCGGGGGTCATCCCGGTCGCTGTCGGCGGTTACCGACAGCTCGGGCAACGTGGTGCTGGCAGCACACGCCAGGCTGGAGCTGAACAGGGCGCAAAGCCCCAGAGACACAGGGGAAAGACGGCAAGGGACGGGCGTGGCACGCATCGGCAAAGGTACTTGGTGATGAAAAGGGTGCGAATGGTAATGCTTTGCATTCCCAAATGTTAGCGCTATTTACGCACCTTTGTGGTGCGGTCGTATCCAGGTATTTCCAGCGGGACGCAACCGATTGCGGGCTGCCTTGTCTGCGCCGCTGAAGACGGCGTAATGGCCATATGACTTGTCGTTTTCACGAATTTTTGACATGGCCTTGTACGCACGGCTAGGATCGGACCCAACGCCTGTAGGCCCATCGGCCAAGAGTCCCAAGAAAAGGCCCGCTGCACCCTTGTTGCAGGCGGGCTTTTTGTTTGCAGACCCGTGAGCGTCAACCCACGCAGGGGGCGTGGTTCCTGGCGTTGGTCGCAGAGCGTAAAACACTCCGAAATAAGGAAAATAACATGTTGAAAACACGGATCAGTCTGATCGCGCTGGGGCTTATGGCGGCGACTCAGGCAATGGCCAACGACCAGGCCGCGTCGAACGGTTTCCAGGAAGACAGCAAGGCCAGCGTTCTGCTGCGCAACGCGTTCATCAATCGTGACAAGAAGCATGGCAGCAGTGACCAGTCCGAGTGGGGCCAGGCCTTCATCGGCAAGTTCTCGTCGGGCTTCACCCAGGGCACCGTGGGCGTGGGCGTCGATGCCTTCGGCCTGTACGCCATCCGTCTGGACGGCGGCAAGGGTCGTAACGGCGGCGCCGGTATCGACTTCTTCAAGCCAAGCGATACCGAACCGAGCAACTCCCCGCACAACCTGGCGCGTGCCGGTGCTGCGATCAAGTTCCGCGTCTCCAATACCGTACTGGCATACGGCGACCAGATGCCGACCCTGCCAGTGCTGAACTATGACGACGGCCGCCTGCTGCCAGAGAGCTTCACTGGCACATCGATCACCTCCAAGGAGATCAAGGGCCTGGAACTGAACGCCGGTCGCTACACCCAGGAAGCGCGCAAGAGCGCCGAAGGTCGCGATAGCGGTGGTCTGAAGTCGATCAACGTGTTCGGCGGCAAGTACCAGTTCACCGAGAATTTCACCGGTGCGCTGTACACCTCCGACGTCGAAGACGTACTGAAGAAGCACTACCTGGGCCTGAACTACGTCCACGCCATCTCCGACGACCAGTCGCTGACCCTGGATTTCAACGGCTACAAGTCGGACATCGACAAGAAGTACGTCAACCGTGCAGGCCTGACCGGTGACCGCAACACCATCTGGAGCCTGGCGGCCACCTACGCCTTCGGCCCGCACTCGATCACCCTGGCGCACCAGCGCAACACCGGCGACACCGGCTACCAGTACGGCTGGTACCAGAACCGCCGCGGCGTGGGTGACGGTGGTTCGACCATCTTCCTGGCCAACTCCTACTGGTCCGACTTCAACGCCGAAGACGAGCGTTCGTGGCAGATCGGCTACGGCCTGGACTTCAGCGCCTTCGGCGTACCGGGTCTGACCTACAACTTTGCATACGTAGCGGGTGACAACATCAACACCCACGGCTTCGGCGAAGGCAAAGAGCGCGAAATCTTCAACCAGTTCAAGTACGTGGTTCAGGAAGGTCCGGCCAAGGACCTGTCCGTCAAACTGCGTAGCTCGTTCCTGCGTGGCACCAACAACCTCAACGCTATCGACTACACCGCAGACGGCAACGAAGTCCGCGTATTCGTCGAGTACCCGATCAGCATCCTCTGATCGATTCGACCTTCAAACAACCCCGGCCTAGGCCGGGGTTGTTTGTTTTCGGCGTACCGCATTCGCCGGCGCCACGGGCGCATCCTGCAATTGCGGCGCGAAGCTGTCGCTGCGGGCCATCCGCCACATCCGTGCATAGAATTCGCTGTCGATCGAGCCGCTGAGCAATTCGCCGGGCTTGAGGAACACGTGCAACTGCGAAAACAGCCGGATCTCGCTGGCGCTGACGCGGCGTACCAGATGCTTGGGCTTGAGTTCGCTGGGGTGCTCGAGGCCGGCGGCCGCGAGCATCTCGGCCAGCGCATGCAGGGTATTGCGATGAAAGCTGAACACCCGTTCGGCCTTGTCGGGCACCACCAGTGCACGCTGGCGCAACGGGTCCTGGGTGGCCACGCCGGTGGGGCACTGGTTGGTGTGGCAGCTTTGCGACTGGATGCAGCCGATGGCGAACATGAAGCCGCGCGCCGAGTTCACCCAGTCGGCGCCCAGGGCCAGCACGCCGGCGATGTCGAACGCGCTGACGATCTTGCCGGCGGCGCCGATGCGCACCTTGTGGCGCAGGTTCAGGCCCACCAGGGTGTTGTGCACGAACATCAGGCCCTCGCGCATGGGCACGCCGATGTTGTCGCTGAATTCGCGTGGCGCAGCACCGGTGCCTCCTTCCTTGCCGTCGACCACGATGAAGTCGGGCACGATCTGGGTGGCCAGCATGGCCTTGGCGATGCCCATGAACTCCCAGGGGTGGCCCAGGCAGAACTTGAAGCCCACCGGTTTGCCGCCGGACAGCTCGCGCAACTGCGCCACGAACTCGAGCAACCCTACCGGCGTGCTGAAGGCGCTGTGGGCGGCGGGCGAGATGCAGTCTTCGCCGGGCGCCACACCGCGCGTGGCGGCGATCTCGGCGCTCACCTTGTGCCCCGGCAGGATGCCACCGTGGCCGGGCTTGGCGCCCTGGCTGAGCTTGATCTCGATCATCTTCACCTGCGGGTCGCGGGCCTGTTCGGCGAAGCGCTGCGGGTCGAAGCGGCCGTGGGCGTCGCGGCAGCCGAAGTAGCCGCTGCCGATTTCCCAGATCAGGTCGCCGCCATGTTCGCGGTGGTAGGGGCTGATGCTGCCCTCGCCGGTGTCGTGGGCAAAACGGCCTAGGCTGGCGCCCTTGTTCAGCGCACCGATGGCGTTGGCGCTGAGGGCGCCGAAGCTCATGGCCGAAATGTTGAAGATCGATGCCGAGTAAGGCTGGTGGCATTGCGGGCCGCCGATGGCGATGCGAAACGAGGCCGGGTCGGGGGTGTTGACCGGCAGCATCGAATGGCTGATGAACTCGAAGCCTGGGCGGTACACGTCATTGAGCGTGCCGAAGGCTTTCTCGGCGCTTTCGTTCTTGGCCCGTGCGTACACCAGCGAGCGCTGCGCGCGGGAGAAGGGCAGCTTGTCGTCGTCGCCTTCGAGCAGGTACTGGCGGATCTCGGGTCGGATGGTCTCGATCAGGTAGCGCAGGTTGCCCAGGATCGGGTAGTTGCGCCGCACTGCGTGCTGGCGCTGGCGCAGGTCGTTCAGGCCCACCAGCGAGAGCAGCGTGCCGATCAGGGTCAATGGCCAGAGCCAGGCGTGAGTGGCAAGAAACGGCAGGCTGGCCAGGCTGAACGTGAGGCACGCCGCCAGGCAGGCATAACGGCTGGGAAACGAGAGGCGCATGAATCTTCCGCTGATGATGTTTGTCGCGCCTAGGATAGGCAAAGCACCGCGGCGGAAAACCCGCGGTTTCGGTAAAACAGTTTTATCCGCGCCGTGCTTGCCAGGCGCCGGGGCTCATGGGCCCGGCTGGTTGATGATCGCCAGGAACGCCTCGGCCGCCCGCGAACGGCCGTGCCGGCGGCTGATGGCATGCAGCGCGATGTGTGCATCGGCATCGCTCAGCGGGCGGTAGCACACGCCCTTGCGTTCCAGCGCGCTGGTGCAGGCCGGCACCACCGCCACGCCCTGGCCGGCGGCGACCAGGGCGATGATGGTGGTGGTCTGCTGGCCGCTGGGGCCGCGGTGCAACGGCAGGCCGGCGTTGGCGAACAGGGTCTCGATGGCCAGGTTGAGCCCGGTGCCGTGCTGCTCGGGGTAGAGGATCACCGGGCGCTGCTGCAACTGCGCCAGGCTGACCTGTGCCTGTTCACTGAGCGGGTCGCTGACTGGCAGCGCCAGCAGCAGGGGTTCGTGCTCCAGGGTGTCGGTGTGCAGGTTGTGCTCGGCGGGGGGCGGCAGGCGGCTCAGGCCGATGTCCAGGGTGCCGTCGCGCAGCTGCGCCCACTGGTTCATCGACGCCTGTTCGATCAGGTTCAACTGCACCTCGGGGAAGGCCTGGGCGAAGCGCTGGATGGCCTGGGTAAAGCGGTCGCTCAGGGCTACGGAGCTGGCATAGCCCAGGCTCAGGTGGCCGGCCATGCCGCTGGCGAGCCTGGCGGCCATGGTTTCGGCCAGCGCCAGTTGCTCGATCACGTTGCGTGCATAGGGCACGAAGGCCTGGCCCTGCACGGTGAGGCTGACGTTGCGGCTGCTGCGCTCGAACAGGCTGAACCCCAGCTGGGCTTCCAGCGCCGAGATCTGCCGGGTCAGCGCGGGCTGGGCCAGGTGCAGGGCCTGGGCGGCGCGGCCGAAATGCAGGGCCTGGGCCACGGCCAGGAAATAGCGCAGTTTGCGGAGGTCGAGCATGGTGCACCTTGAGGTATCGATCGGTCCGAAATCGGTATTGGCCCGGGGCGAGTGGGGCGCCGTATAAAGGGCGCCACACACTTTAACGAGTTTTGCCATGCAGGCGCCTTCTTCGGCTGCGCGGGTCGCGATGTTGTTGTGCGGCTGCGCGGCGTTCCTCCCCTTGTACGCCACCCAGGGTATCCTCGCGCAACTGGCCCGGCAGTTTGCCGTGGACATTGGCCAGGTGAGCTGGAGCCTGACCATCACCACCCTGATGGTGGCGTTGACTGCGCCCTGGGTCGGCTGGCTGGCGCGGCGCTGGTCGCCGGTGACGCTGATCGTGGTGGCGGCGTTGCTGCTGGCCACCCCGCTGCTGCTGATGGCCACGGTGGGCAGCTTTGCCGAGCTGCTGCTGTGGCGGGCGGTGCAGGGCTTGCTGATACCGGTGATCTTCGCCTGCAGCGTGGCGCTGATTGGTGAGCGGTGGCAGGGCGCGAGCGTGACCGAGGTCACCAGCCTGTACGTGACCGGCACTATCCTGGGCGGCTTTGCCGGGCGCTTCGTGGTGGCGTGGGTGACCGAGTACTGGGGCTGGCGCGAAGCGTTCGAAGTGCTGGCGCTGGTGGTGCTGCTGATGGGGCTGGGGATTCGCTGGCTGCTGGTGCTCGAACCGGTGCCGGCGAGCACACGCAGGGCCAGTGCGCCGCCACGGTTTGGCTGGCCATTGTGGTCGGCGTGCGCGGTGGGGTTCTGCGTGCTGTTTTCACAGGTGGCGTCGTTCACCTATGTGGGGCTGCACCTGAGCCGGGCGCCGTTCGGGCTGGGGGCGGCGGCGTTGGGGTCGATCTATGCGGTGTTTCTGCTGGCGCTGGTGGTCACGCCGATTGCCGGCCGCCTGGCCAGGGCTCGCCCGCCGTTGCACTTGCTGATGGTGGCGGGCGTTGTCGGCGCGGTGGGCATCGGCCTGACGCTTGTGCCCACGCTGTGGGTGATCGTGCTGGGGCTGGCGTTGAGTTCGACGGGGGTGTTCCTGGCGCAGGCGGCGGCCAACACCTTCATTGCGACCACGGCCGGCGCGAACAAGGCCGGGGCGATCGGGCGCTACCTGACCTGCTATTACCTGGGCGGGAGTGCCGGCGCGCTGTTGCCGGCGGTGCTGTGGCAGCAGTGGGGTTGGACCGGGTGCGTGGTGCTGATTCTGGGGTTTCAGGCGGTGTTCATGTTGATCGGGCGGGTGGGCTGGCGCTGAACCCTTCGGCCCCTTCGCGGGTCAAGCCCGCTCCCACAAGGACAGCGGGGATCCTTGTGGGAGCGGGCTTGACCCGCGATGCGTTAGTCCGGTCGGCACAGATCCCAACTCCGGTACATCCACAACTGCCACCGCCAATCCCCATGCTAAAACAGCCATACCCATCGGCGGACCCACCATGACAAAAACAACCACCCCGCATTTCGGCCTGCTGTGCCTGGCCAGCTACCTGCTGTCGCTGTCCTACGGCTCGACCTTTCTGCTCTCGCTGCTGGTCACTTCCCGAGGTGGCAACGAACAGGACGCCGGCAGCATCATCGCCATCGCCATGCTCAGCACCGTGATCGCCGTGCTCGGCAGCGGCCACCTCGCCGACTGGCTCGGCACCGCCCGCGCCATCGCACAGTCGGCGCTGTGCCTGATCGGCGCCTGCCTGGGTTTTGCCCTGGTACCCGGTGTCGACTTCAGCCTGTGGCTGTGCGGCCTGCTGCTGGGCCTGGGCTGGGGTGCGTTCTACACCCTGGGCCCGATCCTGGTTGCCGCGCTGGTCGAGCCGGCCCGGCGCACCCACTGCTTCGCGCTGCTGTCAGGCAGCATGATGAGTGGCATCGGCTCCGGCCCGCTGGCCGGCAAGCTCGCCTCGCTGCTGCACCTGCCACTGGAAACCGCGTTCTACACCGCCGCCCTGGCCGCCGCTGTGGGGATGCTGGTCTTCGCCTGGCTGGCCCGCCAGCACCCGGCACAGGCAGCCAGCGCCCGCATCAGCCGCCACGCCGGCATCCAGGTGCTGCGCTCGTCGGCGCGCTGGCCGATCCTGATGGTGGGCCTGGGCGGCGCGGTGTTCGGCGGGCTGGGCAGCTTTCAGACCACCTACGCGGCCAGTCGCGGGCTGGACTATTCGCTGTTCTTCGTCGGCTTCATGCTTGCCGCCATCGGCTGCCGGCTGCTGATCGCCGGCTGGGTGGTGCGGCATGACGCCTACCGCACCTCGTGCCTGCTGACCGGGCTGATGGTGCTGGCCGTCATCGCACTGGGCTGGTGGGTGCAGGACGCCCTCAGCTACCTGCTGGCGGCGGCGTTGCTGGGGGTGGGCTACGGGCTCAACTATTCGGTGATCAACGGCCTGGCGGCCAACGAAGCGCCCACCGGCTACACGCCGCAGGCACTGCTGCTGTTCAGCCTGGGGTACTTCATCGGCGTGTTCGGCTTCCCGCTGCTGGCCGGCACCCTGATCGTGCAGGGCGGCCCGCATGCACTGCTGCTCAGCGTGCTGTGCGTGGCGCTGCTCAACTGGCTGGTGAGCGTGGGCCGGCTGCTCGGGCGCTGGCGGGCCCGAGCGTTGCCACAGGGTTACTGATCCGGGGCGATGGCGAACATCAGCTGGTTCTCCTGCACATACACCAGCGCTTCGCGGCCATTGATGTCCACCGGGCGGGCCGACACCGCCTCGTGCTCGGGCACGACCTTGGACAGCACCTTGTTCACCAGGTCGACCCGCCAGACGCAGGCCATGCCGCCACTGTTGTCGAAGTACAGCACCGGGCGGTGTTCGCTCCAGGTCGGGTTGACCAGGCTCCAGCCACTGGAGTCGGGCGCCATCACGCTCTCGTAGCCGCGCGAGTTGCCGTCGCTTTCGTAGGCCAGGCGCAACTGGTCGTTGGCCACGTTGAGGTCTTCGAGCACACGCGCCTTGGCAAAGCGCACGGTGTTGGAGCCGGCGTGATAGCCCTGGGTGGTCGGTTGCGGCGGCTGCTGGCTGCCCACGGCATACACCATCGACTGCTCCAGCTCGCCGTTGCTGCGCTGGCGGTAGTAGAACGCGCCGTCCTGCACCCCGGCATAGCGCTCGCGCTGGTCGTTGAAGCCGCTGTGGGACCAGCCGGCAAAGCGCACGTTGCGCGCGATCACATGCCAGCCGGGGTGATCGTCGGCGTATTCGAGCAGGGTACCGGAGGTGGCCAGCGTCACGTGTTTGTCCTGCACGTAGGTGGGCCCGTCAGGGTCGCCGGAGACGTACACGAACGCGTGCAGCACGCCGTCCTTGACGGTCACATCGATCAGTTGCGCCACCGAGTCCTCGCTCATGCCGATGAACGGGGCCAGGGCAAAGCGCTGCCACGGCGCGTCCTCGACCTTTGCGTACACCTCGCCCTTGGGCAGCGGTGCGAGGCTGTCGGAGGCAACCGGCGCCGGTGCCGGCACGGCGGTCAGCCGGCGGATCTGGCGGTCGTAGGCGCTCTCCAGGCACTCGGGGGTCTTGCACTGGTTACGCACGTTCTTCAGCCAGTCGGTTTCCAGCTCGCGGAATATCTTCTGCGCCTTGAGCGGGGTGTACAGCGCATTCAGCTGGTCGTCCTTGGCCGACAGCGAGGGCGTATTGCAAATCGCGGTTTCCAGAATCGTGTTGGCCCTGCTGCAATCGAAACCGGCGGCCGAGGCCACCGGCGCGTGCAGGGCCAGGGCCAGCAAGGCGGGCAGGGTGAGCAGGCGGGTCACGGTGTGCATGGGGGTGTCCTTACAGGTCGGGCGACAGGGCGAACATCAACTGGTCGTGCTCGACGTACACGATCGCCTCACGGCCGTCGAGCTCCACCGCCAGCGGTTGCCCGGCCGTGTGTTCGGGCACGATCTTGGACAGCACCTTGCCGCTCAGGTCGACCCGCCAGATGCAGGCCATGGCGCCGCTGTTCTCGAAGTACAGCACCTGGCGGCGCTCGCTCCAGGCCAGGTTGGACAGGCTCCAGCCGCCGCTCTCGGGGTCGAGCACGGTTTCGCTGGCGGGGCGCGGCAGGGCGTGTTCGTAGTTCAGGCGCAGGTCGCTGTTCTCGTCGTTCATGTTGCCCAGCACCCTTGCCTTGGCAAAGCGCAGCGTGCGCGACTGGGCGTGGAACACCGTGGTGGTGGCCTGCGGCGGCTGGCGGCTGCCCAGGGTGTAGACCATGGCCTGCTGCAGCTCGCCCTCGGTGCGCTGGCGGTAGTAGAACGCGCCGTCCTGGATGCCGGCATAGCGTTCACCCTGGTCCATCAGCTCGCTGATGCGCCAGCCGGCAAAGCGCACGTCGCGGTCGATCACATGCAGGCCGGGGCGGTTGTCGGCGTATTCGAGCAGCACGCCCGAAGACGGCTGCACCGACCAGTTGTCCTGGTTGTAGCCGGGGCCGTCGGACGAATTTGCCACGTAGAGCAGCGCGTACAGCACGCCGTCCTTGATGCCCACATCGATCAGCTGGGCCAGCGAATCGGGGTACATGTCCGGGATAGCCGCCAGCGCAAAGCGCGGCCACGGCTCGTCCTGCAGGGTACGGTAGGCGCTGCCCTGGGGCAGCGGCACCGCGTCGCGCAGGCCGGGCACGGGCGGTGGCGGCAGCGCGGTCAGGTTGCGGATCTGCAGGTCGTAGGCGCGCTCAAGGCAGGTGGCGGTCTGGCAGCGGTCGCGCACCTCGTTTACCCAACGGGTTTCCAGTTCGCGATAGATGCGCCGGGTCATCAGTGGCTTGTACAGCGCGTTGAGCTGGTCGTCCTTGGCCGACAGCGTTGGCGTGTCGCACACCGACTTTTCAATGAGGGTGCGTGCCTTGCTGCAATCGAAGCCGGCGGCGACGGCGGCCGGAGTGTGCAGGGCAAGGGCGAGCAGGGTGCTGGAAGCCAGCAGGGTGCTGGAAGCCAGCAGGGTGAACAGGCGGGCGGCGGGGGTCATCGGACGTCCATGTGGGCCGGGGCAGGGGGCGGATGATACGTGAGCGCCACGGGCGACGGAAAGGCACCTGCGTGTCGATGTCGACGCTTCTGCACAAATCCGGTCACGCAAGTAGACTGCCGTGTTTCAGGCCTTGCAGGAGCTTGCCATGACAGTCCGATTCCGCTGGTGGAGGTACACCGCTTTGCCCGCGCTGTTGCTGCTGCAAGGCTGCATGCCGCGCTCGGTGATCGTGCACGACGGGCTCGACATCACGGTCGTCGATCAGCACACCAGGCAACCACTGGCCGGGGTGAGCATTATTGATGCAGGGGTGGTGGTGGCCCGCAGCGACGCGCAGGGGAGGATACAACTGGCGCCCAGGCGCACCCTCAAGCTGGAGCCGCTGATGGGCGAGGCGAACGTGATGCTCAACCTGCTGGCCTGCAAGGACGGCTATGCGCCGCAGCCGGTGGCCGAACGCCGTGGCTGGAATGCCGACTACGGGCCCAGCCAGGTGCATCGCGAGGTCATCGGCCTGCAGCGGGGGCAAACCGGTTACCAGTGCCCGCAGTAGAGGCCGCGCCGGCAAGGGCCGGTCTTGTGGGGGCACCGGTTTCGGGCGTCGGCGGGGCTACCCGCGCAGTGCCTTCACTTCGCCCTTCTTGCCGTCCGTTTCGCGCAGGTACTCCTCCAGCGAATCGTCCATCGCCTTCAGCCACCGCGTATGGTGCGGCACCGCTGCCGTGCCGGTGATCACCGAACGGTACGACTTGTCGCGATAGCCCATGATGTCGCTCTTCTTGTCGCTCTTCCACTTGAGGAAGATGCGGTTCACGGCATCGATATCGAAGCTGGGGTAGTCGGTCTGCGCGATCAGGTGCTTGATGTAGCGGCCCTGGAACTCGTACATCGAGGCGGTGGTGTCCAGGGCCTCTTCATCGGCGCGCCAGCTGGCACTGTCGGCCTGCATGTCGGCCTTGGCCGGCAGCTTGATGCGCCCCAGCATGTAGTCGCGGGCGAACCAGGCCTGGGCGTCGAACAGGTTGAAGCTGTACCACAGGTCCTGCATGCCCAGGTAGATCAACTGCGGGTTCTGCTCCCACACCACGCCCTGGTACAGGCCGGTTGGCCACAGGCGGTTGTTGGTCTTGAGGGTCAGTTCGTCGGGCAGGAACGGGAAGTGATGCTGGTAGCCGGTGCACAGGATGATCGCATCCACGCGCTTGTTCGAGCCGTCGGCGAAGAACGCCAGGTTACCCTCGACACGTACCAGCTGCGGGCGCTCTTCCCAGCCCTTGGGCCATTTGTAGCCCATCGGCTGGGTGCGGTAGGCCGTGGTGATCGAGCGCGCGCCGTACTTGTAGCACTGCGAGCCGATGTCTTCGGCCGAGTAGCTGCTGCCGACGATGAGCAGGTCCTGGCCCTTGAACTCCATCGCCTCGCGAAAGTCGTGGGCGTGCAGGATGCGCCCGGCGAAGCGCTCGAACCCTTCGAATTCCGGTACGTGCGGCGTAGAGAAGTGCCCGCTGGCGACCACCACGTAATCGAACACCTGCTCGATGCCCTGCCCGGCGCTGTAGTCGTAGGCGCTGACGGTGAACTCGCGGGTGGTTTCATCGAAGCTGACGTTCTTGACCGCGGTGTTGAAGCGGATGTAGTCGCGCACCCCGGCCTTTTTCACGCGGCCCTGGATGTAGTCCCACAGCACTTCGCGCGGCGGGTACGAGGAGATCGGCCGGCCGAAGTGTTCGTCGAAGCTGTAGTCGGCGAATTCAAGGCATTCCTTGGGGCCGTTGGACCACAGGTAGCGGTACATGCTGCCGTGCACCGGTTCGCCGTGCTGGTCGAGGCCGGTGCGCCAGGTGTAGTTCCACATGCCGCCCCAGTCGGCCTGCTTTTCGAAGCAGACGATTTCGGGCATGGGGGCGCCCTGGGCATGGGCGGATTGGAAGGCACGCAATTGCGCAAGGCCGGACGGGCCGGCACCGATGATGGCTACACGAAGAGTCATAGAGATTCCTGAACAGTTGAACGCTGAAAAAAATGCAAAGGCTCCCCAACCTCGAGCGGCAAAAGCCGAGGGTGGTGGAATTCAGGCGCTACGGTGCAGGTGGAGGGACGGGGCGCTTGCGCATCTGGGCCAGCAGGATGTTGCCTGGCGGAATCGACAGTGCGTGGAACAGGGTCGAGAGCGGGGAAGGGGTGACTGTGTTCGGCCCGTAGCCATCAGCGCAGGGCGCAAAATGGGGGCCTGAAGGGCGAAAGATGCGTGTGATCTCGTTCATGGGGGGCTGGAATGGCCTCTTTTCGTTATGGTTTCCTTTTTATCTATAACGGATGGGGGTGGGGATATCAAGGTCGGCGACCCCACCGCCCGCCAGCGCGCAAACTCAATCAAGGCGCCCGAGCAGGGGTTTGCACCAGCGCGAGGGGGTGATGCCGTAGGCGTTCTTGAAGTGCCTGGACATATGGCTCTGGTCGAAGAAACCGGCCTCTACGGCTGCGTCCGCCAGGCACTGACCGGCGAACACCGAGGCCTTGAAGCGGTCGAGACGGCGCAGGGTCAGGTAGCGGTGGGGGCTGGTGCCGAAGTAGGCGCGAAAGTCCTTGGACAGGCTCCAGCGGTCGCGGTTGGCGCAGGCGGCCAGGTCATCCAGGGTGATGGGCTGCTCCAGGCTGTCATCCATGTACTCGCGGGCACGCCGGGCGGCGGCGTAGTCGTGGGCCTGCCTTGATGCCGGGCGCCCGCACACGGCCTGCAGCGCGCTTACCAGGCCCAGCAGCGCGTCGTCCTCTTCGAGCGGGTCGAGCCTGTCGTCCATGCTCGCGAGCATCGCGTGGGTGGCGGCCGCCAGGCGCGGGTCGCGGGAGATGCCGCCCTTGAGAAACGGCAACGGCTGGCCCCCGAGCACCTCCTGCACCAGCGCCGGGGTGAGGTAGAGCATGCGATAGCGAAACCCCGACGCCGAGCCCGCATGCCCGTCGTGCACCTCGTCCGGGTGCAGCACCAGGATCTCCCCCGGCAGGCTGTGCCGGCTGGCGCCGCGGTAGCTGAAGCTCTGCACCCCGGCCAGGGTGCGGCCGATGGCATAGGTATCGTGGCGGTGCGGGTCGAAACCGTGGGCGCTGAAGAAGGCCTCCAGGCGTTCGACCCTGGGGGACGGCGGGGCGTGTTTCACCCAGTCTTGCGGTGATGGTAGATCGAGCATTCTGCTCACCTTTCGAGCGATAGAGTCAGGCCGGCGACAACACAGGTTACAGCGTGCCGGCGTTTGCCTGAATGTGAATGTAGAAATCGTGGAACATGAAGGCGGCGCACACGGCCAGAGCGAGGCCCATCAGGCGGTTGAACAGGTTGAAGTACACCTCTTTGCTGATGCGCTTGCCCAGCACGGCGCCCAGCAAGGCGTAGAGGCCCGGCGCGCCGGCAGCGCCCAGGGCGATCAGCGCCGACACCGCGGCGATGCTGGCGCCGCTGAGGTGCGCAGCGGGGAACATCACGCTGGTGATCGGCAGCACCACCATCATGCCCTTGGGGTTGAGGGCCTGGATCAGAAAGCCGTTCCAGAAGGTCAGCGCCTTGGCGGGGGCATCGGACGATTGGGTGAGCTGGACCCTGGCGGTGTAGACCTTGAAGGCCAGGTAGCTGGTGTAGAGCCCGCCGGCCAGGGCGAGGTAGGGCAGCGCGGCCTTGGAGATGATGGCTTCGCCGGTGTAGCCGAACAGGATGAACAGCACGAACATTGCGCCGCCCACGCCGACGAAGAAGCCTGCGGTACGGCGGAACTGGCCTGTAAGGCCGGCGTTCAGGCCCATCACGTTCACCGGGCCGGGGCTGTACATCACGCTGAAGGCGTAGAGAAAGATTTCCATTGTGTCCCCTGCGAGTGTGGGTAGGTGGTGTGCAGGTGACGTTAAACGGCCAGCCTTCGGCTGGCTTGTACGTTTGTGGGTGCCACCCTGCAGGAGCCGGCATTGCCGGCGAAGAGGCCGTCCACTGCGGCGCAGGGCTGCGTTTACACACGCTTGGCCAGACACGTCTGAAGGACTGTAATATGCGGACAGATTTTGCGTGGGCGGTGCGCCTTGCTGGGGTTCAGGCAGGCCGTTAGGCTCCTGCGGTCGCTGAGCATCAGCGATCGGGTTTGGTCGCCCGTTGACAAAAAATCACGCTTCGGCGCCGCCTATGGCGGTTGTACGCGGGAGGCCTCGTGCCTGCCGGGTTTTGATCTTTTTGTCCCGGTCGACCAACTCGCGTACAGCTGCCACCCAACTTGCTTGGTCGCGAGCAGTGGCAGCTTCACTCCACAAAAAGTGATCGCCATGAAAAAAATCGTTCCTGATCCGCCGACTGCTCTGCTGGGTGAGCCCAGCGTTGATCCTCGTATCGAACACTCGCCATTCTTCCTGGTACGCGCAGACATACCCGAAGAAGACGCCCTGATGCATGCCTCGCTGTTGCTCAGAGGCATCTTCGACACCCTCCAGAAAGCCTGTTTGCACCCCGAGGACTCCACCAGCAAAGTTCTGCTGTGGGTCTCGTTGCATTCGACGGAATTAGCCAAGGTGCTGGTGGATGCGGTGCTCGACGGCATGGGCAATCGCAAGGCCACTGCGTAGAGGAAGCGACAGGGGCCGACCTGTTCAGCCCCTGTTGTGACAGACTTTCCGATCATGCACGGAGCACGATGCCGATGACCCAATTTGAAACCCAATCCACCTCACCCGACGGCCGCTATCGCATCGAGGCTGCGCCGTGGGAAGCCGGCAACTCGCACTGGGTGTATCCGCCGCGGATTGTCGATGCCGTGTCGGGTGCCTGCCTGTTCGAGTTCCAGGACCAGCGCTGGTCCCTGGACCGCGCGGCATGGTTGAGTGATACGCAGGTCGAGCTGATGTTGCGCAAGTATCCAGGGCAACTTACAGGGCAAGGGATAAGGGTGTGGTTTGATTGTGCGGGACGTGTCGCGAGGTGCGGTGAGGGGGCGGGCGTTGAATTGGCTGACCTTGAGCGTGCGCTCGAGCGCCATGCTTGTGGGTAACTGAAAAACCATCGGCTACCCGCGATTCGAAGTGCAGGGGCCGGTCAAGCCATGGCCGGATGTTGGATCTTTCTGGATGACGACCGGGATTTCAGTGTTCGGGCGAATACCCGGCGTAGGTGCGCCTGGGTATTCGTTTCATGTCAGGGCTGTACACGGCTGTCGAACGGTTCGAAGTCGCGCTCGGTGAACGCTTCGGTCAGCACATTCGAACTGCACAGCCATTCGATCGCTTCCACCAGCCCGTTACCCGCGACGAGGGCGGCTTCACTGTGGCGTGGCAGCACATAGATGCGCTCCGGGTCGCTGGGGTGAATGATGAGTTCGTCGCCGTCGTAGGTGTCGCCAATGATGATGCACTGCAAGGCCTTTTCCTTGGGCATCAGCTCCTTGTCGTCGTCCCAGAACCAGTACTGGTTGATGCGCTCAACCCACTGGGCCTGGCTGTTTTCGCCGTGCAGCAGTTGATGGGGCGGGTAGATGCGCACGTACACGCCGCCAAGAATGCCTTCGCCGAACTGCGTGACGTACTCGCGGTAGCCGGTGGGGAAGCGGGTACCCAACACAGCTTGTGCCTGATCCACTTCGGCGTCTGTGGACAGCACCAGCGGGCTGCCGGTAACAGTGATGTTTTCAAACATTGGGCCTGTCCTTTTGCGTGGTATCCAAGGGTGCAGGTTTTTAGCGTAACGGGGGCTTGGGGGCAAGGCTGCCACGTTCGCTGGATCAGGTTATCCTGCTCCCGTTTTTCAAGTGGCGGCACAGGCCGCAAGTGCTCTGGCTTGAGCATTTCAGTGAACCAGGCGATGGAACGATTTACCTATGACCGAACAGATCATCTACGGTGTTGAAGGCGAAAGCGACGAGTTCAAGGCCGCCGTGGCCAGTGCTCAGGCGACGTTCAAGTATTTCTGGCGAGAGCTGTCGTGGGAGGCGCGCAGGATCGTGAAGGGCCTGGACATGGCGGCTGTAAAAATGTCCTTCCCCATCGAGAGCGACGACCCCGAGGTACCCAGCGTCGAGAACATGTGGGTGAGCGAGATCGAGTTCGATGGGCAGTCCATCACCGGCGTGCTGATGAATGAACCAAGCTGGGCCACCTCGTTCAAGGCCTGGGAGCCTGTGACGCTGCCGTTGGCCTTGCTGAACGACTGGATGTATGTGCGCCAGGGCCATGTGTACGGCGGCTTCACCGTCGACGCGATACGCGCGGCCATGCCCGAAGACGAGCGCCTGGAGCACGATGAGGCCTGGGGTATGGATTTCGGTGAGCCGGGTTTGGTCGAAGTCGTCCCGGCTGCAGAAGGTCAGCAGCCTTGGCTGCTCTCCCGTACGTTGAGCCGTGCTGAAGACCAGCAGACGCTGGCGGTGCTGGAATGCACCGAGCACCCGATGGCCTTGAACATGCGCGACAAGATCGAGGAGGGCGTGAGCGCACAGCCGCAGGTGGCCCGAGACCCGGATGACGAGGGATGGCTGATGCTGCACCGCGAGGTGCTGGCGGGCAATTACACGGTGGTGGATGCGCTGTTGCGTCATGGCGCTGACCCGTTGCTGCCCAACGGCAACGGCCAGACTTCGCTGGCGTTGGCAGGCATTGCCGGTTGGCCGCGGATTCTGGCGTTGCTTGAAGGGCAGAGCGCCCACTAGCGTGGGGTGCCATTCGCCAGCAAGGCTGGCTCCTACCGACGGCGTGGTCCTTTGTAGGAGCCGGCCTTGCCGGCGAAGAGGCCCGCCAACTCGCGTACAGCTGCCACCCCATGAGCGATACGCCATTGGGCCAGAGTGAAACCCAATCCACCGCACATCATCGACGCAGAATCAGGCGCTTGCCTGTTTGAGGTCGAGGACAAACGCTGGTCTCTGGACCGTGCGGCATGGTTGAGCGATACGTAGGTCGAGCTGATGTTGCGCAAGTATCCAGGGCATCTGACAGGGGAAGGGTTACGGGTGAGGGTTGATTGCGCGGGGCGTGTCGCGAGATGCGGCGAGGGGGCAGGTGTTGAGTTGGCTGACCTTGAGCGTGCGCTCGAGCGCCATGCTTGTGGATAACTGAAAAACCATCGTCGTCGGCTTTTTCAGTATCACGCGATAGACGCAAAGCGCTCGATCACAGGTTGTTCGCGATGCTCGGCCTGCCACAGATCCCAGTCAGCCTGAATGGCCAGCCAGGTTCGAGCCTTGCCGATGCCGGCTCGTTCAAGCCGAACGGCGAGGTCCGGGCTGACAGGTGCATGGCCGTGAAGGATTCGAGACAGTGTTTCTCTGGCGTAACCGAGGCGGCGTGCAAACTCGGCCACCTTTATATCCAGGGCGGGCAACACATCTTCGCGCAAGGTTTCGCCTGGGTGCGGGGGGTTGAACATGGCCATTTGGGGAACTCCTCAGTGGTAGTCGAGGTAATCAACCAGTTCAACGTCTGTGCCGTCGAATCGGAAAATTACCCTCCAGTTTCCGCTGATGGTCACTGACCAATACAAGGTCAAGTCGCCTTTGAGCGGGTGGAGCCTCCAACCGGGCATGTCGATGTCGCCCGCACAGGTTGCGCGATCCAGAAATGGAAGCAGGCGCGCAAGCCGCTTGGCATGGTCGGCCCGGATCCCTCGAGTCGAGCCGGTTTCGTAAAACGCCTTGAGGCCTTTGTGTTGAAAGCTCTTTATCATCGATAAAGTGTGATGCATTACATCACACTCTACAATCGCCCTGCAATATCAAGGCACAAAGAGAAATTCACTTCAATTTGGGTTCCGGTTCAGGACGACTACCCAGTAGCCGTGCACGAGGGAGACGGCGGCCCACAGGTGAGGTGCGCCGACGTGCCTGAAATGGCCTGTGCCGGTGATACGGTTGAGCAAGCTCTTTTCGACGCGGTAGTAGATCAGCGTATTGCCATACCGCTGCCATCGCCGGTGGTACCTGCCCAACCGGTGGTTCGCCTGCCAGCTTTGACGGAGGCCAAAGCTACACTGCGTATCGAATTGTCGGTGGTTACAGCTTCGTAGGAAGAGGCCGCTGCACACTAAGTACGATTAACACGAAAGAACCCGCCAAAAGGCGGGTTTTTCGTGGTTCCAGAAACACTGAAAATTGTCTCTGCAACCTTGTGATGGTGCGGCATCAGGAGTCGAACCCGGGGCCTACTGATTACAAGTCCAAAAAATCGACCAGTGTCCATTGGGAAAACCCGCAATCCTCAATGTTTTCTGACATATGTAGGCTTATTGGTCGCGGATAAGTCATGCCGCCGTGGACACTTTGTGGACACTCTCCAGCGATTTCTCTTGCACAGCATTGCAAAACCTTGCACTGGGTGAAACACGCCATTTTGGCTCAAGAGCCCCGGCTGGCCTGGGCGGGGCACCTGATTGCACCCCCACCCGGCTTTGCACAATTTTCCAACGCAAAGCCCGTCGGCGGGAGGGGGATAAGTGATTTTTCAGGAGAATTTTTCTTGGCCACCAGGATTTTACTCAGCATTAGTGGCAGTCTAAAATCAGAGAAAATTATAATTGAGTAGCGACAATGGGAACGATAAGTGTTGGGGTTGCGAGGGACGTTATAGTAAGACGCTATATGTCTTTCGAAGTGTTTGAAATGTTACTGAATTCTCAGTCGCTATATTTTTCTCGATTTGACAAATTTGATGACCATTTAGAAGGCGGGATTAATTCTAAAAATTTTCCATCCATCAGTAATGAACTGAGAATCCTTGATGGAGCAATGAACTCATGCTGGCCTGGGACTTCCCCTCGCGGTGAGCAAGAGTTGGTAAAAATGCAAGAAACGCAACATGAGATAGCAAGCGAGACTTTTCAATCTATATTTGGGGTGCAGAAGAAAGTAAACGGCAATGCCTACCTGCGAAATATCAGTTCTTGGCTGTATGCAAACTGCTGGACCGACCTTCCTTATGAATGCCAGGCAATGTGGCAACTTTATGGAAGCTCAGGTGGCAATTGTCGTCATGAGACTGGATGTGAGGAATGCAAGAGGACGGTAGGGAATTCGGTATGCATCGAAACAACTATTGGAGCGATTCTAGACAACTTAGAATTTAAGGAAGGATTTAACCTATCGATTCAAAAGGTAGAGTACCTCGATCATCGCCTTACCAAGTTCTCCGATAACGATCTGATTTCTAGGCCTTTCTTTTCCAAAGCCCTTCATTTTAGCTATGAGAACGAAGTCAGATTTATGCTTTGGCCGGATAGGCAAGATATTGAGTTTTCCTACAAGTACAATAAGAGCACTCGAAATGAGGAGGGCAGTCAAGTTCTACATATAAAAGATGTTGAGGCGCTCATAGGGAAAATTATTTTGTCGCCTCTTCCAATAAAAGTGACAAAAAAAATAATCGATCCCTACAAAGACCCTTGCAGCTCTAAGCTGGGGCTGCAAGATTCGCTGGCGAATTTGGCGTTAAGAGAAAAAGTTAAAAGTTTGTGCGTAAGAAATAACGTCGATATCGAAATAGTTGAATCTGATTTGAATCAGGTTTCTACAAGTGATTGCTACACATATGCAGGTGCAATGAAATAACTTTCATTGCTGTGCAGTACTAAACGTTCCAGCTTCGCATTGAGCGCTTAATCAGTCACAGACTTCATTAGTGCTGCAAGACGCAATACAGCGACTGAGTTCCCACTGAATGCCGCAGCGTTACTAGGCGGCGGAGTGGGGCCATGTGTGTGCCCGGCTAGCTGGGTATTCATCTGTTCCACCACATCCAGCAGGTCACACAACACCTGCAGCACGTTCACACTCTCTGAACCCAATCAGGTCTTGGGCGCCTGCAGGCGCTGGCTGGCCCCGGCCACGCTCTTGCGCAGGCTCTGGATCTGCTCCTGCAGGTCGCCACCCACAGTGGCATTGAGCTTCTGCCCCACCACCAGGTTGAGGTCGCGACCAGTGGTCTGGTGCAGATCATCCACGGCCGCCAGGCTCGCGGATCCGCCTGAGAGCAGCTTGAGCGCGCCCAGGGCCTCGATCTTCTTGATTCCACCCACTGACTCGGTCGAATGGTCGTCGACGGTCCTAGTGCGGCTCTGGAAGGTCTCGATGTTGTCCTGGGCCTCTACCTCTCGCTCGATAGCCTTGTCCTGGATCTTGCTGTCAGCTTGGCGGAGCCCGTTGCCGCCGTTCGCACCGCCATATCTGGTCACCCTTAAGCAGGTTGGACAGGCCAGCGCCTGAGCTACCATCGCCATTTTTCGGCCGTGCGAAGAAGCAACATTTTTGTTGCTTACGCAACATAACTGTTGCAGTGTGGCGGTGTCGAGATGGTGGGACTGCACATGAAGTACAGCGAGTTTCGACGATGGTTGCGAGCACATGGCGTTACGTTCGTGCCTGCGAAGGGAAGCCATTTCAAGGTTTACCTCGGCAACCGACAAACCATATTCCCAGACCATGGCGCTAAGGAAATCAGCGAAGGTTTGAGAAGAAAAATCATCAAAGACCTGGGCCTCGGTGATTGAAGTCGAGCCCTATGGGAGGCCCAAAGGCCATGTATGACTATCCAGTAACCGTGCACGAGGAAGAAGGCGGCCCATGGGTGAGCTGCGCCGACGTCCCTGAAATGTCCAGCGCCGGTGATACGGTTGAGGAAGCACTTTTCGACGCGGTAGATGCCCTGGAGTCGGCGCTTTCCTTTTACGTGGATCAGCGCATTGCCATACCGCTGCCGTCTCCACCTGCACTTGGCCAGCCTGTGGTGCGGCTACCTGCTTTGACTGCGGCCAAGGCTGCACTGTGGAATACCATGATCAAGCAGAAGGTGACCAAGACCGAGTTAGCGCGCCGGCTGGGGGTGAATCGGCCCCAAGTAGATCGGTTGGTAGATTTGCTGCACCGCTCCAAGATCGAACAGGTCGAGCATGCACTGCAAGTGCTTGGCCAGCGTATCGAGCTGTCGGTGGTTGCAGCTTCGTAGGAAGGGCCGCTGCACACTCAGTACGCCAAAAACGAAAAAACCCGCCAAAAGGCGGGTTTTTCGGGGGTTTCAGAAACACTGAAAACTGTCTCTGCAACCTTGTGATGGTGCCGGCACCAGGAGTCGAACCCGGGACCTACTGATTACAAGTCAGTTGCTCTACCAACTGAGCTATACCGGCATAGGGGCGCTATTATAGCGATCGGTTTGGTTCTGTAAACCACTTCCGCTCAATCTTGCGCAAGGCCACGGTTCACGTGGCCTGCAGCCCTTCTACTACCACCCGCGATGCAGGCTTTCGGCCGTCGGTTCGGCCTTGGCGGGGTCGAACAGCATCGGCTTCTGTTCATGGCAGCCACGCTTGCCGCATTTCACGTAGCGATGCGGCTGCGCCGGCAGGCCATTGTCGCCCAGCACCTGCATCTGCGGCATGTCCCAGCCCGCAAGGCTGTCGCCGCGGCTGGCGTGCCCGCCGGCGCAGCCACCCAGCAGCAGGGCAAAGGCCACCAGGGCGATGGTGTTGAAGGTGTTCATGGTCATGTGTGTTTTCCCGATTGCATCATGCGGCCCGCAAGCCGTCAGTCCTTGTTCAATATCCGGTGAATCGTGCCGCCACAACCCTGGTAGCACTGGTCGTACTCGCGCCCGCAATCACTCGACAGCCCCGCGCTGTAGGGGTAGCTCGGGTAGTAGCAACTGCGCCGCGCATCCTTCTTGCTCTTGCCCTGCTGGCAGTACTGGTAACTGCGCATCTCGGACTGATACAGGGCCTGGTTGGCGTTGTCCTGCATGCGTGCCAGTTGCCCGCAGTAGTTGCGCTGCTGCGAGCACGCGCTGATGCACTGCATGCCGTGCTGGCTCGGCGGTGGCGAATAGCGATAGGTGTAGCTTGGCCCACAGCCGCCCAGCAGGCCGGCGGCCAGCAGCAGCGCTGCGCGCCAGTGAAAGGTGATGCTCACGAGAGGGTGTTCCTTGTTCAGTCCTCGCTGAATTCCAGCAGGTCTCCCGGCTGGCACTTCAGCGCGCGACACAGCTTCTCCAGGGTCTCGATCTTGAAACCCTTGATCTTGCCGTTCTTCAGCAACGATAAGTTAGCTTCGGTAATGCCAATAATCTCGGCCAGGTCCTTGGAACGGATCTTGTTCCGGGCCATCACGACGTCGAGCCTGATGATTATCGGCATGGGGCTAGGCTAGACATAACAGTTGTGTTCATCGCTGATGGTCTTGGCGTCACGCATGAGGAGGGAGAAGGCACACAGCAATATGCCCTTCATGATCTCGTAAACCGCCGCGGATGATACACCGATCCCCACGCTGAAGCTCCTTTCGCCTGGCGGCAGGTCGATGCAGAAGGCCAGGCCCTGCAAGGTGGCGATCACCGGCCACAGCAACGGCAGGCCGATGCACAGTAGGCCCACCCACCACAGCAGCTTGATGTTGGAGGCCGTCCACGTCTGCCCGCGTGACAGGCGGATGAAGAACAGGCCGGTGAGGTACAGGGCCAATACCGACAGGCTGGCCGGGATCATGTCCAGGGTGATGACCAGTGCCTGGGCCAGGACGCTGGGCTGGAAGCCCGGCGCCACCAGCAGGGGCATCTGGTCGGCGAAGCTTTGCAGGTAGGCGGCCAGCACGTCGTGCCGGTCGAAAAGCCAGAACCAGGCATTGCAGCCAAATTCGGCCAGCGCCGTACCCCACGCCAGCAACGCCGCAAAGGCACCGATTGCACGCAGACGCGAGCGTGCGTAGGCCACTGTTTTGCTGTTCATGGTTTTTCCTTGGTCTGGTTTGAACGGGGCGGATTATTGAGCAAAAATTATTGCGGTACAATAATTAATTGATGTGAGATGAGGTGGTGTGGCGATTTGACTCGCAGGGGGGGCGGGGTCAGCGTTGCGGCCTTCGCGGGTCAAGCCCGCTCCCACAGGGATCGCCGCCAACCTTGTGGGAGCGGGCTTGACCCGCGATTGGGCCTTACAGGCTACGCCGGATTTGGGAATTATAATTTACGGGCCTTGCAGCCAGCTTTCAGGGGCTTTCACCAAATAACGAATAATCCGCAGCAAAATTCATTAGTCATTCTCTATCGATTTGACTTCCACAATGCCCTCAGCTAATTTGTTGTGCATTATGTTGAACACTCAAGCGTTGCCGCTCCTCACCTCCCGCCTGGTTTCCCGTGAACGTCACTGGACCGGCGACCTCTAGCGCCACCCTCCCAAACCCCGGCTTTTTTGCTGACGCCCCCGTCAGCCCCTCGCGTTTTTCGTAATGCCCATGGGAGGGCACCATGCGTTCCTGGATCTATCTGTTCATCGCCATCGTGGCCGAAGTGATCGGCACCACGTCGATGAAATTCGCCGCCGATCATTCGCCGGTTCTCGGTCACGCCCTCATGTACGCCATGATCGGCCTGTCCTACGGCTTTCTCGCGCTCGCCGTGAAGCGCGTGCCGCTGGGTGTGGCCTACGCCCTGTGGGAAGGCATCGGCATCGTGCTGATCACCGTGGTCAGCGTCACCTGGCTGGGTGAAAGCATCGGCCTGCTCAAGGCCCTGGGCCTGGGCGTGATGATCGCGGGTATCCTGCTGATCAAGTCCGGTACCCGCAGCGCCCGCCGTGAAACCACCGGGGAGGCCCTGCCATGCTGAGCCTGCAAGTGATCCCCTTTGCCTGGCTGGCACTGGCCATCGTGCTCGAGGTGCTCGCCAACCTGCTGCTCAAGTACTCCGACGGCCTGCGCAAGCGCTGGGTCGCGGCGGCATCGATCGTCTGTGTGCTGGCCGCCTTCACGGCGCTGGCCCAGGCGGTCAAGGACATCCCCCTGTCGATGGCCTACGCCATCTGGGGCGGCTTCGGCATTCTTGCCACCGTGGCCATGGGCTGGGCCCTGTTCGGCCAGCGCCTGGCCGGCCGCGGCTGGCTTGGCCTGCTGCTTCTGCTGGGCGGCATGGGCCTGCTGAAACTGGCCTGATCGCAGCCCTTAGAGCCATTCGCGAAAATGCTTATGCACAAGCTGCATGCCAACTCGGCGCGTAGTGCATCGCCAGTGGCCAGCCCGTTCGTCTTTGCGCAAATGGCTGTTTTTGCTCAGGTTTAGAAGGTGAACAAAAAATGACCAGCTGTCGCCAGCCCTTGTCCGGCGGCTTTTTCAGCGATTCATCAAAATGTTGCGCACAGACTTATCCACAGGTTTGCACGTCAACCGCGCTCTGCCAAAAGCATCAGATTCCGAGGCGTGAGAGGGTAGGGGCAGAAGCTGCCAAGGCGCACCTTGAAGCCCTGTTCGCCCAGGTACAGTGCGCGATCCAACACCAGCCATAGCTCCAGCGGGCGGCGGAACAGGTTGCGCACCTGTTCAAGGTTGCGCACCCGGGCCAGTCGCGCCCAGCCAGCCTGTTCCAGTGCCGCCCAATCGGGCGCACCCGTCACTTGCAGCCCCTTGAGTTCGGCCAGTTCCTGGCAGTACTGCGCGAAGGGCTTGTGCAGCCAGTGGCTGGGCAGCGAAGGGGTGGGCAGGTAGCTGTCGCAGCCGCGAACCTCGCGTTGCAGCAGGTCGAAGCCCAGGCGCCGCGCCATCGACGCGTCACGCTGGCGGCGCACGCGGTTGCCGGCGGTGACGGTTTCGCTCAGCGGCAGGCCCAGGTCGTCGACCGACAGGCTCAACGTCGAAGCTTGAGCGGCTGTGGATAACGCTTGGTAGTGCGCTGCGCTGATACGGTTGTAGCAGCACGGCGCAATCGCCAGCTGACGGCAGCCGCCAGCGCTGGCCAGTTGCATCAGGCGCACGTGCAGGTCGCCGCAGGCATGCAGCGCAACGGCGGTGTGCTGGCTGCCCAGCTGGGTGGCAGCATCGGCGGCCATCACGTCCTGCAGGCGATGCTCCGCAGGCAAGCGGTGGTGCTGGCTGAGCTGTTCGCCGGCCAACACCAGCGCGGGGTCGTATTCCAGGCAGGTCAGTTGCTGCGCCGGGCCCAGCAGGCGCCGGCCCAGGTGCCCCTTGCCCGCACACCAGTCCAGCCAGTGCGTGGGCTGGCGGGCAAAATCAAGGCGCCCGGCAAAGGCCTCGATCTGCTGCCATTTGCGCCCTGGCACGTCCACGTTCAGGCGCGGGTTGGCAGGGGCCAGCTCGATTGTGGATAACTCGCCCACCGCCGACAGCGCCTGACACTGGGCGGCCAGCTGTGGATAAGGTGCGGGGGCGTTTTCAGGCGGGGTGTCGGCCTCGCTCAGCGGCCGCTGACGCAGCCAGTGGCTCAGGGCGGGGTGCTCGCGCTCCCACGGCAGGTGCAGCTGGGTAAACGGCCGCGGCCGCCACAGGCCCTGATGCTCCAGCAAAAAGCTGTTAAGGGCCTGGAAGCGGCTATGCAGTGGCTCGCCCTGCAGTACCTCAGCGGCCCTGGCAGGCATCGACCCGCAACCAGCGCTCGAGCACCTTGAAGCCCTGCACCAGCAGGAACGAGATCAGCAGGTAGAACAGGCCGGCGGCAAAGAAGATCTCCACCGGCAGGTAGGTGCGCGCGATGATCGTGCGTGCCATGCCGGTCAGTTCCAGCAGGGTCACGGTACTGGCCAGGGCGCTGGCCTTGAGCATCAGGATCACTTCGTTGCTGTAGGCCGGCAGGCCGATGCGCGCCGCGCGCGGCAGCATGATGTAGAACAGCGCCTTGGCCCGGGACATGCCCAGCGCCCGCGCCGCCTCGATCTCCCCGCGCGGAATGGCCTGCAGCGCGCCCCGCAGGATCTCGGCGATGTAGGCGGCGGTATGCAGGGTCATGGTCAGCACGGTGCACCAGAACGGATCGCGCAGGTACGGCCACAGGGCGCTGTTGCGCACGATCTCGAACTGCGCCATGCCGTAGTACACCAGAAACAGCTGCACCAGCAGCGGCGTGCCACGGAAGAAGAAGATGTAGCCATACGGCAGCGCGCGCACATACCAGTGGCGCGAGGAGCGGGCGATGCCCAGCGGGATGGCCAGGATCAGCCCGGCGATGACCGCGATGGCCACCAGCTCCAGGGTCAGGGTCGCGCCCTGGGCCAGGCGTGGCAGCCACTTGATGATCACTTCCCAGTTCATTGGTTGGCCCTCGCGAAGCCGCGTGCGGCGCGTTTTTCCAGGAAGTGCATGCCGATCATCGCAAGGATGGTCAGGCCCAGGTAGATGATTGCCGCCACCATGTAGAAGGTGAACGGCTGCTTGGTCACGGTCACGGCCACCTGCGAGTGGCGCATGATCTCTTCAAGGCCGATCACCGATACCAGCGCGGTGTCCTTCATCAGGATCATGAACAGGTTGCCCAGGCCGGGCAGGGCGATGCGCCACATCTGCGGCAGGATCAGCCGCGAGAAGATCCGCGCCTTGGACAGGCCCAGGGCCAGGCCCGCTTCGCGGTGGCCCTTGGGGATGGCCAGGATCGCGCCACGGAACACTTCGGTGGCATAGGCACCGAAGCACAGGCCCAGAGCGATCACGCCGGCAGCAAAGGCGCTCAGCTCAAGGCCGGGAATATTCAGGAGGTCGCCCAGCTTGCTCATCAGGCTGACGGTGCCGAAGTAGATCAGCAACACCCACAGCAGCTCGGGCACGCCGCGCACCAGGGTCGAGTAGAAACCGCCAAGCCACTGCAGCGGCTTGTACGGCGAGGTCTTGGCCAGGGCGCCGAGCAACCCCAGCACCAGCCCCAGGCACAGGGCCGACAGCGCCAGTTGCACGGTCATCAGGGTGCCAGCCGCCAGGGCCGGACCGAATCCGTAGAGATCAATATTCATGGGCAGGCTTGTTCAGGGACGGGCACCGCCGCAGGGGCGGTGCCGGTCGGGCGAATCAATAGATGCTGAAAGGGAAGTACTTGTCGTTGATCTTCTTGTAGGTGCCGTCGGCAACGATTTCCTTGAGGGCGGCGTTCAGCCTGTCGCGCAGCTGGGTGTCACCCTTGCGCACGGCAATGCCGACCTTGTCGCTCTCGTTGACCGGGTCGCCCTTGAACTCGTAGTTCTTGCCGGCATCGGACTTGAGCCAGTCGTAGTTGGCGTACTTGTCGGCCAGGATGGCGTCCAGGCGGCCGGAGGTCAGGTCCAGGTAGGCGTTTTCCTGGCCGTCGTACAGGTTGACCTTGAAGTCGCCGTCCATGCCGCCGTTGTCGTCCAGCCAGGTTGCGGCCTGGGTGGCGCGCTGGGTGCCGATGGTCTTGCCCTTGAGCGAGGCGCGGTCGGTCTTGAAGTCGACGTTTTTCGGGGCGATGAACTGCTGCTTGTTGGAGTAGTACGGGTCGGTGAAGTCAACGGCCTGCTTGCGCTCGTCGGTGATCGACAGCGACGAGATCAGGAAGTCGAATTTCTTGGCGTTCAGGGCCGGGATGATGCCGTCCCAGTCGGAGGTGACCACTTCGCATTCGACCTTCATCTTGGCGCACAGGGCGTCGCCGATGTCCTTGTCGAAGCCTACGACCTGGCCGCTGGCATCCTTGTTGTTGAAGGGCGGGTAGGCCGCTTCGATGCCCATTTTCAGCTTTTCGGCGGCCATGGCGTTGGCCGAGAACACCAGGGTGGCGGCAGCGGCCAGGAGGAATTTCTTGTAGTTCTGCATGCGTGTTGCTCCGTTAGCGGTTGCTGGACATGAATTGTTTACAACGCGCCGAGTTCGGGTTTTCGAAAACCTGCTGCGGCGATCCTTGCTCTTCCACCAGGCCCTGGTGCAGGAAGATGACTTCACTGGACACCTGCCGGGCGAAGCTCATTTCATGGGTAACCAGTAGCATGGTACGGCCTTCTTCGGCCAGCGCGCGGATCACGTTGAGCACTTCCTGGACCATTTCCGGGTCCAGCGCCGAGGTGGGCTCGTCGAACAGAATGACCTTCGGCTTCATCGCCAGGGTGCGCGCAATGGCGGCACGCTGCTGCTGGCCGCCGGAGAGTTCGGCCGGGTAGCTGTGGCGCTTGTTGTGGATGCCGACCTTGTCCAGCAGCGCCTCGGCGTGCTCGATGGCCTCGGCCTTGCTCTGGCCGAGCACCCGGCGCGGCGCCTCGATGATGTTGTCGAGCACGCTCATGTGCGGCCACAGGTTGAAGTTCTGGAACACGAAGCCGATCTCGCTGCGCAGGCGGTTGATCTGCCTGTTGTCGGCGGCGACCAGTTCGCCGTTCTTGCCGGCCTTGAGCCTGAGCTCTTCACCGGCGACCAGGATCTGGCCTTCGTGGGGGTTTTCCAGCAGGTTGATGCAGCGCAGCAAGGTGGACTTGCCGGAACCGGACGACCCCAGGATCGAAATCACGTCGCCGTCGCGGGCGGTCAGCGAAATGCCCTTGAGAATCTCCTGCGCGCCGTAGCGCTTGTGCAGGTTGCGGATTTCCAGCGCGGGCGTGGCCTGGGCCATGTGCGGTCCTCTTGAGTTCTGGTGCGTGCCTGCTGTTGTCGGCCTTCCTGGCGAGGCGCAACGCTAGCATAGCGCTCGAACGACAGCCAACAACGGCGGGCGGGGCGAAGGGCCTGTGGGCAGGTGGGTGTCGCATCGATGCAGCGGACTGTCGCGCGGATGACCGCGCGCCCCATTTCCACGGGCCGTAGCCGTGATGAAAAAAGGCGCGATGGTGCCAGTTTTGGCCGATGCTGGAAAGCCGTTTTTGACCGGTTGCACAGCATCCGGGGGTTTTGCCGGCCCTGGGCTGCGGCGCAGCCCGGGTCGTTGCTCAACCGAATTTCTTCTGCTTGGAGACGATCTCCGACGCCTGCACATAGGCGTCCTGGAACTCGTCGCTCTCCAGCCACTGCATCGCTTGGGCCTCTTCGGTGCCGTCCAGCCAGTGGCGGTAGGCGCAGAACACCTTGCAGATGTAGTCGGTGGAGTGTTCTTCCTTGTGCCCCTTGAGCACCAGGGCCAGCAGCGGGTCGACCAGGAACACAGCAATCATCGAGGCCAGGCCGGTGTCCTGTGCCTGTTTCATCTTTTCGAACAGCGCGGTGTAGCTGCCCGATTCCATGGCCTTGGTGAACACCTGCTCGACGCTGGCGCTGGCGCTCTCGCCGCTGCTCTTGACCGCCTGGCCGCTGCGTACCATGCGGTTCTCGCGGGCCTTGCTGGCGGCGCGCTTGGCGCGTTTTTGCTGTTTGCTGCTGGAAGCCATTGCGGGTAATCCTTGAAAGAAGGTGATGCGTGGCGCTATTGAACCTCACTCCCTCGGCAAACCCAAGCCTGTGTCGCCGCGTGCAGCAGGGGCGTGCCGCTAGGGCAGCCGCCCGCACAGCGCATTGCCTTCATAGCCGTGCATGATCGGCGCCAAGAACATGAACGGGCCGCAGGCATTGAGGTAGGGGTTCTTGTCGACGCTGTGGGTGGTGTACATCAGCACGCGCTCGTCGCCGAACCTGTCGTGGCCGAACGCGGCTTCGGTGTAGGTCGAGCACACCGGCAGCTTCAGCGGCACGGGCAGCACCACCAGCCACAGGCTGATGCCGCACCATTCCCGGGTGGCTTCGGAACGTTCGGTGCGGGTGATGTGCGGGGTGATATCACGGCCGAGCAGCTGGCGGTAGGTGTCGGTCTTTTCGACGCGGGTCTGGGGCGAGGCGGACTTGAAGCCGACGCAACCGTTCAGGCACACCAGCGCAAGCGCCGTCATCACAAGCCTTTTCATCCATGAACCCTGGTAGGCGCCGGCCTGGCCGGCGAAGGTGACGACCTGGGGAGCACCAAATCGCAGGCAATAAAAAACCCCAAGGAATCACTTCGCTTGGGGCTTTTCGGTATTAGTGGTGCCCAGAGACGGAATCGAACCGCCGACACGGGGATTTTCAATCCCCTGCTCTACCGACTGAGCTATCTGGGCAACGGGGCGCATTAAAAGCGTTTTTCGGATTTGCGTCAACGACTTTTTGAAAATTTATTAAATTAATTCCGTCGCTTACGAATTTCCGGGGTTATTCGGCAGGCGGCACGTAGCCTTCGGCCTTCTCGTATTCTTCGCCGGAGAAGAACTTGTCCATCTCGCCCTGGAGGTACTTGCGGTCCTCGGCGTTCATCATGTTCAGGCGCTTCTCGTTGATCAGCATGGTCTGTTCCTTCTGCCAGTCGGCCCAGGCCTTCTGCGAGATATGCTCGAAAATGTCCTGGCCCTTGGCGCCGGGATACGGCGGGCGCTCCAGGCCAGGCAGCTCTTCTTTGTACTTGCGGCACATTACGGTGCGGGTCATGACGACTCTCCTGCATTCAATACGTGGGCCGCGCGTTTGAGCAGTTTCTTGACCGGGGCAGCAAGGCCCAGGCGCGGCGGGGTGGCGAGGTTATACCAGAGCCAGTCGGCCTCGGCCACGTGGTCACCCTGGGGGGCCACCGGCACCAGCCAGGGTTGGATCGCCAGCTGGAAGTGGCTGAAGGTGTGGATCAGGCTGTCCAGCGCCACGGGCTCGCCCAGGTTCACCCCGTGCTGCTCGGCCAGGTGTTGCAGGTCGTCGAGGCTGTCCAGCTCCGGCAGGCTCCACAAACCGCCCCACAGGCCGCTGGACGGGCGCCGGTACAGCAGGATGGCGCCCTCGTTGTTGGCCAGCAGCGGCATCAGTGTGCTGCGCTGGGGCAGGGTCTTGCGCGGCTTGGGGATCGGGTAGCGGATCTCCTGGCCGAGCATGTGCGCCTCGCAGCCGCGCTCCAGCGGGCACAGCAGGCAACTGGGCTTGCTGCGCGTGCACAGGGTGGCGCCCAGGTCCATCATCGCCTGGGTGTAGTGGTTGACCCGGCTGTGGGGGGTAAAGCGCTCGGCGTTGGCCCACAGCGCCTTGGCCACCTTGGGCTCGCCCGGGTAGCCTTCCTGCGCGGTGTAGCGGGCCAGCACGCGCTTGACGTTGCCGTCCAGGATCGGCGCACGCAGGCCCATGCTGATGCTGGCGATTGCCCCGGCAGTGGACAGGCCGATGCCGGGCAGCTCGGTGAGCTTCTCGACATCGCGCGGGAATTGGCCGGCGTACTGCTCCACCACGATCTTCGCGGTCTTCTGCAGGTTGCGCGCGCGGGTGTAGTAGCCCAGCCCGGTCCACAGGTGCAGCACCTCGTCCTCCGGCGCCGCGGCCAGGGCCTCGACGCTGGGCAGGGCTTGCATGAAGCGCCCGAAGTAGTTGAGCACGGTGCTCACCTGGGTCTGTTGCAGCATGATCTCCGACACCCACACCCGGTACGGGGTGATGCCCTGTTGCCAGGGCAGGTCGTGGCGGCCGTTACGGTCGTACCATTCCAGCACGGCGCTGGAAAACTGCTCGGGATTCATCGTTTGAACAGGCCCTTGAGTGCGTCTTTGAGTTCGGGACTGACCTTGTCACCCAGCTTTTCGTTGAGCTTTTCCTGCAGCTTGTTGCCCAGCGCCTTGCCGGCCAGCTTGCCCAGGCCATCCTTGTCCACGCGGCAGGCCTTGGCACCCAGCTCCAGCGGGCCACGGCAGCGCAGCGGGAACTCCAGCCCCACGTAGCGCTCGTTGACCTGGCAGGCCGGGTCGGGCATGTCGCGCTTGTCGCCCTCGACGATCACGCCCACGCGGTAGTCCATGCCCAGCACGCGCAGGTCGAGGTCGCCGTGGCCGTTGACGGTCAGGCCCGGGATGCGCACCTTCAGGTCCGGGTTGCTGGCCACGCCGTTGCGCAGCACCAGGCTGCCCTTGAGTTCCTGGAACGGGGTGTCCTTGCCGCGTGGTTCGCCGCTCAGGGCCTTGCGGTTGAGGGTGGCGATGCCCTGGCACAGCTGCTGCTCGAGGTTGGCATTGACCAGCACACCGTTGTTGATGACGAAGCTGGCGTTGCCATTGAGGGTGTCGATCAGCGCCTTCTGGCTGTTGCCGCTGCCGGTCAGGTTGCTGCTCAGGGTCAGCAGGCCCTTGACCGGCGGGGTGTCGGTCTGGCTCTTGATGAAGTGCTCCACCGGTACGCGGTTGACCTGGGTACTCAGGCCGATCTGCGGTACCGCAGGGCGCACGTCGAGGGTGCCCTTGGTAGCGAAGTCGCCGTTGTAGAGGCCGCCCTGCAGGGTGTCCAGGGTGATCAGGCCACCCTGGCCACGGGCCTTGAGCACGGCGTTCTGGATAGGCAGCTGTTCAAGGGTGAGCACGCCGAAGCTCAGGTCTGCCTGCAGGTCGAGTACGCGCAGGCGGTCCACCGGCAGCAGCTTGTCGGTGCTCCAGGCGGTCTTGGTGGGTGCGTCCGGCAGCGGTGTGGTGCCGGCTCCGGCCAGCGCACCGGCTTCATTCTGCTGCACCTCGGCCTGGCGCGCGGCCTTGGCGCCGGTGGCGGCCTCGCTCTTGGCCGGCAGGTAGCGGTCGGCATTGAACGTGTCGGCTTTTAGCTGCACGCGCAGGGCTTGCTTGGCGAAGTCATCCACCGCCAGGCGGCCGGTGAAGGTGCTGTCGTCGAGCTTCACTGCCAGGTCTTCCAGAGCCAGGCGGGTGGGGCTGCCTTCCAGGCGGCTGACCAGCTCGAACTTGCCCAGGGTGGCGGCATCGGCCATCGGTGGCACTGCCACGCCGACGCTGTCGAGGAACGTGCGCAGGTCGAGCTGGGCGATGGACAGGCCGCCGGTGAGCTTGGGCGTGCTGTTCAGGTCACGCACGTTCAGCTCGCCCAGGGCGCGCAGCTGGTTGGCCGACAGCTTCAGGCCGTTCCATTCGGCGACGTTCGCGGCCATGTCCACCAGCAACTGGCCCTGGGCGGCGAAGGTCATGGTCTTGCCCTGCAGCGGCTCGCCGGAGGCTTCGCCACTGAGCTTCATGTCTTCGAACTGATAGCGCTTGAGCGCACGGTCGAAGCGCAGCTCGCCCTTGAGCTCGGTGCGGGCGCGCAGGGCCGGCTGGCCAGCGCTGAAGAAGGCGGTCATGGTCAGCGGAATGTTGACCCCTTCGTGAACCGCGCCGGTGCTCAGCTGGATGCTCTCGGCGCTGAAACTCTGGCCGCTTTGCGCATCGCTGTACTGCACCTTGGCGTTGTTCACGGTGAGGCTGTCGATGTCCAGCTTGACCGGGCGCTCGGCGGCGGCCGGCTTGGCCGGGGCCTCGCCTGGGGCGGGTGTGCCGGCGCTGCCTTCGGCCGGTGCAGCCGGGGTGGCGGCCGGCAGCGGCTTGCCGATGTCTTCCCAGTTGCCGTGGCCGTGCTCGTCGCGGGCCAGGGTCAGGTTAAGGCCCTCGACGCGCACGTCGCTCATCTGCACTTCACGGCGCAGCAGCGGCAGTACACGCACCGACAGGCCGAGCATCTGCAGGTCGGCGAATGGCACCTTGGGATTGTTGAGCGTGGCGATGCTCGCCTCGTGCAGTTCCAGCCCCAGCCACGGGAACAGGCTCCAGCCGATGTCGCCGTTGAGCGTCAGCTCGACGTGGGCCTTGTCGCGTGCCAGCTGGCGGATCTCGTCTTTGTAGTCGTTGGGATCGAAGAGGTGGGTCAGGGCAAAGCCCAGCGCCACAATGATCAGCAACAACCCGAGTATCACCAGCCCCAGGATTTTGCCGAACGCTTTCATGGGCGAGTCCTTGTAGTCCGATTGTAAAATTCAGCCGCAGAGTATAGCCCCGTGCAGGGCGCGCGGGCGCGGCGCGACCCGGGTTTGGACAGCAACCGGCGGGGCAGTTCCTGACACGGGGGTATCAGTTTTCGCAAAAACCACAGTATCAGCCTAATTTCAGCGAGTGCGGCGAATGGTACTCTCTCGCGCCTCCACGGTCCCGTTGCGGCCGATTGTCGCGTCAAAGGGCCGGTTGCCAGATAAACGACGTGCTGCCCCTGGCAGCCAAAGTCGCAGGCAGCAGGCCTGGTCGGTGGAGCATCCATATCACGAGGGGAACAACAATGAGCAGCACTACGGTGGGCGGCATCGCCAGTACGCCCGGCTTCCTGTCCAAGGAACGCATTGTCGCCAGGGCCGGTTTCAACCGCTGGCTGGTGCCACCGGCGGCCCTGGCCATTCACCTGTGCATCGGCATGGCCTATGGCTTTTCGGTGTTCTGGCTGCCGCTGTCGCAGGCCATCGGTATCAGTGCGCCGGTGGCGTGTGCGCCGGAGATGAGCTTCGTGGCGCGCCTGTTCACCGCCGAGTGCGACTGGCCGATCTCGATGCTGAGCTGGATCTACACGCTGTTCTTCGTGTTCCTCGGTTGTTCGGCGGCCATCTGGGGCGGCTGGCTGGAGCATGCCGGGCCGCGCAAGGCCGGGGTGGTCTCGACCCTGTGCTGGTGCGGTGGCCTGCTGATGTCGGCGCTGGGGGTGTACACCCACCAGCTGTGGCTGATGTGGCTGGGCAGTGGCGTGATCGGCGGTATCGGCCTGGGGCTGGGCTACATTTCGCCGGTATCGACGCTGATCAAGTGGTTCCCGGACAAGCGCGGCATGGCCACCGGCATGGCGATCATGGGCTTTGGCGGCGGCGCCATGGTCGGCGCGCCACTGGCGGCGGCGCTGATGAGCCACTTCGCCGGCCCTGACGGGGTGGGCGTGTGGCAGAGCTTCGTGGTGATGGCGCTGATCTACTTCGTGTTCATGCTCGGCGGCGCCCTGGCCTACCGCGTGCCGCCCACCGGCTGGAAGCCCGAAGGCTGGAGCGCGCCGCAGAAAAAGGCCGGCAACGCGATGATCACCCACCGCCACGTGCACGTCAGCGTGGCGTGGAAGACGCCGCAGTTCGCGCTGATCTGGCTGGTGCTGTGCCTTAACGTGTCGGCCGGCATCGGCATTCTGGGCATGGCCTCGCCGCTGCTGCAGGAAGTGTTCGCCGGCAAGCTACTGGGCAACGACCTGAGCTTCAGCCAGCTGGATGCCACGCAACTGGCACAGATTGCCGCCATTGCCGCGGGCTTCACCGGGTTGCTGAGCCTGTTCAACATCGGCGGGCGTTTCTTCTGGGCCTCGTTCTCCGACTACATCGGGCGCAAGAACACCTATTTCGCCTTCTTCGCCCTGGGCGTGGCGCTGTATGCGCTGATCCCGAACATGGGCCACCTGGGCAACATCGCGCTGTTCGTGGCGGCGTTCTGCATCATCCTGTCGATGTACGGTGGCGGCTTCGCCACGGTGCCGGCGTACCTGGCCGACCTGTTCGGCACGCAGATGGTGGGCGCCATTCACGGTCGCCTGCTGACCGCCTGGGCGGCAGCCGGGGTGCTGGGCCCGGTGCTGATCACCTACCTGCGCGAGTATCAGCTGGAGATGGGCGTGGAGCGGGCGGCGGCGTATGACATGACCCTGTACATCCTGGCCGGGCTGCTGGCGCTGGGCTTTTTGTGCAACGCGCTGGTGCGGCCGGTGGCCGACAAGTACTTCATGACCGATGCGCAACTGGCGGCCGAACAGGCGCTGGGGCACGACAAGGGCGCCAATGGCAGCACCGTGCTGGAGTGGAAGGCCGCGCCGGGCAGCCGGCCGCTGGTGATTGCCGCGTGGCTGGTGGTGGGTATTCCGCTGGCGTGGGGGGTGTGGGTGACCCTGCAGAAGACTGCGGTGCTGTTCCATTAAAGGCATCGCGGGTCAAGCCCGCTCCTACAAGGATCTCTGCTGACCGTGTGGGAGCGGGCTTGACCCGCGATGAGGCCGGTACTGCTGACGCAAATTCCCCGCCAACTGTCTTCTTCGTTCCAAGCCACGCGTATCTAGGCCTATAATGGACACCTTTTTCGCCCAATGATTTTGCGGAGCTGGTGATGGTCGAACGTACGGCTAGCGTCGAGCGCAATACTCTGGAAACCCAGATCAAGGCCTCGATTAACCTGGATGGCAGCGGCAAGGCCCGATTCGATATCGGTGTGCCTTTCCTCGAACACATGCTCGACCAGATCGCCCGACATGGGCTGATCGATCTGGACATCGAGTGCAAGGGCGACCTGCACATCGACGATCACCATACCGTCGAAGACGTCGGTATCACCCTGGGCCAGGCATTCAACCAGGCCATCGGCGACAAGAAGGGCATCCGCCGCTACGGCCATGCCTACGTGCCGCTGGACGAGGCGCTGTCGCGCGTGGTCATCGACTTCTCCGGCCGCCCGGGCCTGGAGATGCACGTGCCCTTCACCCGCGCCACCGTGGGCGGTTTCGACGTCGACCTGTTCCAGGAATTCTTCCAGGGCTTTGTCAACCACGCCAACGTCTCCCTGCACATCGACAACCTGCGCGGGCACAACACCCACCACCAGATCGAGACCGTGTTCAAGGCCTTCGGCCGCGCACTGCGCATGGCCATCGAGCTGGACGAACGCATGGCCGGCCAGATGCCGTCGACCAAGGGCTGCCTGTAATGCAGACGGTAGCCGTTATCGACTACGGCATGGGCAACCTGCACTCGGTGGCCAAGGCCCTGGAGCACGTGGGCGCCGGCAAGGTGCTGATCACCAGCGATGCTGCGGTGATCCGCGAGGCCGACCGCGTGGTGTTCCCGGGTGTGGGCGCGATCCGCGACTGCATGGCCGAGATTCGCCGCCTGGGCTTCGACAGCCTGGTGCGTGAAGTCAGCCAGGACCGCCCCTTCCTCGGCATCTGCGTGGGCATGCAGGCCCTGCTCGACCACAGCGAAGAGAACGACGGCGTCGATTGCATCGGCCTGTTCCCGGGCAATGTGCGCTTCTTCGGCAAGGGCCTGCACGAGGACGGCGAGCACCTTAAGGTGCCGCACATGGGCTGGAACGAAGTATCCCAGGCCATCGACCACCCGCTGTGGCACGACATCCCCGACCGTGCGCGCTTTTACTTCGTGCACAGCTACTACATCACCGCCGCCAACGCGGCGCAGGTGGCGGGCAGTGGTCACTATGGCGTCGACTTTGCCGCCGCGCTGGCCGACGGCTCGCGCTTTGCCGTGCAGTTCCACCCGGAGAAGAGCCATACCCATGGCCTGCAGCTGCTGCAGAACTTCGCCGGCTGGGATGGTCGCCGGTAATGGGCAAGTCCCGCGCCAAGCGGCCGATCCTCACCCTCGCGCCTGAAGAAGAGCGCGAGGCGCTGGCCAAGCTCAAGCGTTTTCTCGAAGACCGCTTCGAGCTTGAGCTGGGTTCGTTCGAGGTGGCTGAAGTGCTGGAGCTGTTCAGCCAGGAGATTGCACCGCATTACTACAACAGGGCGATTTTCGATGTGCAGGCGCACCTCAAAGAGAGGTTCGAAAGCATTGAAAGCGACTTGTGGTCGCTCGAGAAGAACTGACTTCCCGAGCTCACTGTTTACCGAATAGACAGGTTCCCCAGATGCTGATTATTCCCGCTATCGATCTCAAGGACGGTGCTTGCGTACGTTTGCGCCAAGGCCGCATGGAAGATTCCACGGTATTTTCCGATGACCCGGTGAGCATGGCCGCCAAATGGGTCGACGGTGGCTGCCGCCGCCTGCACCTGGTCGACCTGAACGGTGCCTTCGAAGGCCAGCCGGTCAACGGCGAGGTGGTGACTGCCATTGCCAAGCGCTACCCGAACCTGCCGATCCAGATCGGCGGCGGCATCCGCTCGCTGGAAACCATCGAGCACTACGTCAAGGCCGGCGTCAGCTACGTGATCATCGGCACCAAGGCGGTCAAACAACCCGAGTTCGTGGCCGAAGCCTGCCGTGCGTTCCCCGGCAAGGTGATCGTGGGCCTGGACGCCAAGGACGGCTTCGTGGCCACCGACGGCTGGGCCGAGGTCAGCTCGGTGCAGGTCATCGACCTGGCCAAGCGTTTCGAGGCCGATGGCGTCTCGGCGATCGTCTACACCGACATCGCCAAGGACGGCATGATGCAAGGCTGCAACGTGCCGTTCACCGCCGCTTTGGCTGCCGCCACCAAGATCCCGGTGATCGCCTCCGGTGGCATCCACAACCTGGGTGACATCAAGGCCCTGCTCGACGCCAGGGCACCGGGGATCATCGGCGCCATCACCGGCCGTGCGATCTACGAAGGCACGCTGGATGTGGCCGAGGCGCAAGCCTTCTGCGACAGCTACAAAGGCTGAGGAGAACGGCATGGCGCTGGCCAAACGCATCATCCCTTGCCTGGACGTCGACAACGGTCGAGTGGTCAAGGGCGTCAAGTTCGAGAACATCCGTGATGCCGGCGACCCGGTGGAAATCGCCCGTCGCTACGATGAGCAGGGTGCCGACGAGATCACCTTCCTCGACATCACTGCCAGCGTCGATGGACGCGACACCACGTTGCATACCGTCGAGCGCATGGCCAGCCAGGTGTTCATTCCGCTGACCGTGGGCGGCGGCGTGCGCACTGTGCAGGATATCCGCAACCTGCTCAACGCCGGTGCCGACAAGGTCTCGATCAACACCGCAGCGGTGTTCAACCCCGAGTTCGTGGGCGAGGCCGCGCAGCATTTCGGCTCGCAGTGCATCGTGGTTGCCATCGATGCCAAGAAGGTCTCCGGCCCGGGCGAAACCCCGCGCTGGGAGATCTTCACCCACGGCGGGCGCAAGCCTACCGGGCTGGATGCGGTGGAGTGGGCGAAGAAGATGGAAGGCCTGGGCGCGGGCGAGATCCTGCTCACCAGCATGGACCAGGACGGCATGAAGAGCGGCTTCGACCTGGGCGTGACCCGCGCCATCAGCGACGCGCTGGGCATTCCGGTGATCGCCTCCGGTGGTGTGGGCAACCTGCAGCACCTGGCCGACGGCATCCTGGAAGGGCATGCCAGCGCAGTGCTGGCGGCCAGCATCTTCCACTTCGGCGAGTACACGGTGCCTGAAGCCAAGGCCTACATGGCGCAGCGCGGCATCTGCGTGCGCTGAGCGGCCGAATTCGCCGGCAAGGCCGGTTCCTACACTGCAGCGAACCTGTAGGAGCCGGCCTTGCCGGCGAAGCATTTGCTGTTAAGGTAATGCAGGCACATCGCCAGGGAATCGGGTCCATCCTATGTTCACACGCTTGCTCGTCGTGCTCGTCAGCCTCTTCTCCCTCGCTGCCACCGTCCGCGCCGCGGACCCGATGGTGCTGCTCACCGAAAACTTCCCGCCCTACAACATGGCCAGCGACGGCAAGAACTTCGCCCGCGAAGACAAGATCCAGGGCATCGCCGCCGACCTGGTTCGCGAGATGTTCAAGCGCGCCGCCATCCCCTACAGCATGACCCTGCGCTTCCCGTGGGAACGCGTGTACCAGCAGGCCCTGAACAGCCCCAATCACGGTGTGTTCGTGATGGCCCGCCAACCCGACCGCGAAAAGCTCTTCAAGTGGGTCGGGCCGCTGGGCCCTGACGACTGGATTCTGCTGGCCCGCCCCGACAGCCCCATCACTCTCGAACACCTCGGCGACGCGCGCGGCTACCGGATCGGTGCCTATAAAGGCGATGCCATCGCCCAGCACCTGAGCAGCAAGGGGCTCAAGCCGATCACCGTGCTGCGCGACCAGGACAACGCGCGCAAGTTGCTCGAAGGCCAGATCGACCTGTGGGCCACCGGTGACCCCGCCGGGCGCTACCTGGCCCGCCAGATCGGCATCACCCAGCTAAAGACCGTGCTGCGCTTCAACGGCGCCCAGCTGTACCTGGCACTCAACCGCCAGGTACCCGATGCGGTGGTGGAAAAGCTCCAGCGCAGCCTGGACCAGTTGCGCGACGAAGGCTTCGTCGACGCCACCTTCGCCCGCTACCTGTAAGCGCCTAACTATGTAGTGCCGCGGCCATGCACCGGGCTGCTGTGATGGATCGTCGCTGTGAATTGCACAGCCCGATCACTCATGGAAGGTGTTAGATGCCACTGCATATCCTGCAAGACCTGCCCACGCCCGAACCCGACAATGCCCTCGCCGCCATGGTGGCCGAGCAGTTCGCCAGCCGCCCGACCCTGCGCAGCGCCAGCGTCACGCTGCTGGAGCGCTTGCTGCGCGAGTACTTCCCCGGGCTGTCCGCCGATGTGGAGGCGCTGCGTTTGTACGTGCCCGACAGCAGCGCGCAGTTCTATCAGGTACGCCCGCTGGTGGACGCTGCACTGGACAATCTGTGCACCTGGGAACCGTTGCAGATGCATGCGGTGGGCTTGTCCGGTTTTCTGGGCCAGGCCGACGCGGTGAAACTCAAGCTGCAGGGCCATGCACTTGATGCGGACACCCTGCGCGAAATGATCAAGGTGTTTGCCGACGGCATCGTGGCCGAGTTCCAGCGGGCCCTGATGAACTACTGGCAGGCCAGGGGCAGTGAAGGCGTTCCGCGCCTGAGCTGGCTGGCCAGAACCCTGGCCCAGGCCCTGGTGCCACACGCCGGCGGCAAACAGGCCTGGGCCGGGATGCTGGGCCAGGTGCTGCAATGGCCACGCTGGTCGCTGCGTCAGGCCCAGGGCGAGCAGGCCGTGCGGGTGTACCTGGTGCAACTGCAGCTCGACGCCAGCCTGACCAGCACGCAGATGCTGCTCAGCGATCTGGTGTTGGTCCGCGGCGAGCAGGTGCTGCGCTGTACGCCCGCAGGTCAGGTCAGCGCCCACGCCTCGCTGAAGGCGTTCGGCGAGGCGTTGACCGACGAACTCGAAGGCGCCTATCGGCTGGTCGGGCTGCAGTGGCAGTTGCTTGAGGTCGAAGGCAATCCGTTCAGGGTCCAGGCCGAGGCGTTGCTCGATCAGCAGCTGCGTGACGTGCAGGCGCTGCGCCTGGGCGGGCAGTCGGTGACCGAGCTCGAGGGGTTGTTTGCCACGGTGTCCGATGTGGCTGCGCGCCTGGCCGGCAACCGGGCATTCGTGCCGACGCCTGCCGACACTCAGGTGCTTGGCCAGCTGCCGGCATGGCTCAAGCAGGCTTCGGGGGCCGATTACCTGGACTACCGCATGCAATGGCTGAGCATGGCGCTGGCGCACCAGCACAATGCCGGCAAGGCCTATGACCACGGTATCCCGACCCTGCGTGACTATGCCGCCAAGGCGCTGGGCGAGCGCATGGCGGCAGATCAACCGGACGGTCCGACCTACGACCCCTACAAGCTGGTGCTGACCTTCCAGGTGCCCTATGGCCAGGGTGGCTTCGGCTTCGTCGAGACGGTCAGGCTGCTGCTGGTGGATGCCGCGCTGGAAAACCTGTCCGGCCTGCCCAAGGGCCCGATGAGCATTGCCCATGCCGATGGCGACGAGATCGCCGCATGGCTGAGCGCCGAGTATGTGATGACACTCATCACCGCCGTGGATGTCGGGGCCAACTACCTGGCAGTGATCGAACAGGCCATGCGCACCGATGCACGCCAGGCCGACGAGCGTCGGCAGCTGTTCGCCGACACGCTGCGCGCACAACTGCCATTGCTGGCGCTGGAATACCGGATCAGGGGCGAGCAGGGCTTCACCCGCCAGGGCCTGCGCTGCGTGGACTACGCCATGAGCACCGACCAGACCGACCGGGTCGAGGTGCGCCCGCTGACCTTCCTCAGTGGCGAAGGGGCCAGCCCCGACGTGGTCGACAACATGTTCGTGTTCGCCCTGCCCGGCAGGCCCGAGCGGGTGCTGTACCGACCGCTGTTCGAGCCCCTGCTGCGCGAATTTGCCAGCGAGGCTGCATTGTTCAAGGCCCTCGAGGAGCCCGAGCTGCAAGCCAGCGTGCTGAGCTGGATGGGACGGGACGCCCGGCGCATCTATGCCAATGGCGGCTTTGCCAACCCTCACCTGGGTATCACGGTGGATGAACCGGTGGCTGTGCCGGGGGTGAACGTGCCGCGTCTTGGCGGCGCTGCGCTGACCGGTGACCTGCTGGCGCATTTCTACACCAGTACGGTGGATGCGCTGATCACCCTGGGTGACCGGCAATCGGTATCCAACGCCGAAGATCGCTGGCTGCGCTTCAAGGAGGCGGGCTGGCTGCTGTTCAATATCGCGCTGCCCTACCTGCGTGGGCCGACAGCTGTCGCCGGATGGCTGGTGCAACTGGTCAGCAGCCTGGACAGCGACTTCAAGGCGCTGCGCGAGGGGGATGACACCACGCGCGCCCAGGCCGTGGTCGACCTGCTGTTCAACCTGAGCACGGTGTTCATGCACGGGGCCGGGGAGGTCGGCATGGCGCGCGCGACGCCGATCAAGGTGCAGCCCTCGATGCTGCAGCAAACGTTGCCGGTGCGCGGCGAGCTGCCGGTGACCGGCGTGCTGGTACCGGTGCAGCAACCCCTGGGCCCGCAACTGCGCAGTGCCGATGCGTTGCCGACAGCCATGGACTTCTCCTGGAGCGGCATGCGCAACGAAGCGACGCCCGAGCTGCGTGCGTTCCTGCGCCCGATGCAGGTCACGCCCGGCCAGGAGCCGACCGGCCTGATCGAGACGGGGGAGCGCCGCGGCCTGGCGCTGATCGACGGGTACGCGCATGTAAAACTCGATGACCGCTGGTACCGCGTGCTGGAGGTGGAGGGGCGCTTCTGCATCGTCGACCCCCTCGACAGCCGCCGCCGTGGCCCGTGGCTGCGGCGTAGCAGCGAAGGCAGCTGGCAACTGGACCTGCGCCTGGGGCTGCGCGGGGGCGGGCCGAAAAAGCGCATGAGCCTGCAGGAGAAGAAGGCGCAGAACAGGCTGCAGCTTCAGCAGCTCAACGCCACGCTGGAGTCGGCGCAGCAGGATTGCCTCAGGCGCATTGTGGCCATGACCCCCAAGGTCAACGAGCTCAACGCCTTGCTCGACCCGATGTTCAAGGCCCAGCGCGAGTACCAGCTCGATCGCACGGCGACCCGGCTGGTAGCGATGAAGCAGGCACGCACGCGTGCGCAAGTGGCCGAGCAGGCACTCAAGGTCGAGCAGGACGCCTTCATCGAGGTGGCCAAGGACCTGCTGCGCACCACCCTCGAAGCCCGCGAAACCCTGAAACTGGCGGATTTCTACGGCCATATCACTGCGGCCGACTACAGCAAGGCGCTGAACCTGAACTTCAGGATGAACTTCCAGGCGCGCCTGCAGTTGCAGGCCCAGTACCACAGCAAGCAGTTCAAGATCTCGTTGCACGATGCCTGGATCGAGAATGCGTTCCAGGTCACCCTGGGTGATACCGCACAGCCGTTTTCCGCGTTGCTGGAGGCCAACACGCAGAACGAGACGTTCCACCTGCTGGCCCTGGAGCAGGCCGAGGCCTGCAGCGCCCTGGTCGAGGTGGTTCGCCGCGAGCCGGCGGTCAAGGCCACGGCCGACGAGATCATCCGCTATGGCGAGGCCAAGCGTGAAGAGCTCAAGGTGTTCAGCGCCCAGCGCATCCGCACGGCCTACCTGGAAATCCTCGGCTACATGAGCCTGGACACGCGTATCGCGGACGCCACCCAGCGCCCGTTCTACAAGGACTTGCTGCTGGACCCGGACATCGTCGCCGGGGTGCTTTCGCATGAGCAGCTGGGCATCGATGCCCAGGAGTTCACGCCCCAGGAGCGCATCCAGGTGCTGCGCGAGGCCTCGCACTGCTACTCGCGGGCCAAGGCGGTTGCCCAGTATGTGGGCGACCTGTTCGCGCCGGTGCCCGGCAAGGACTATCTGGCGGCGTTCGTGCAGACCCTCGACGAGCTCGATGCCAGCGCCAGGGCAGAACTGGACAGCCTGGTCACGGTGCCGGCCACCAGCACGACGCCCCGGCCGACGCGCAAGCGCAAGGTGATCGTCACGCGTACCCGCCGGGTGGTGGTGGGGCGGGTACGGGCGCCATCGCCCGGCGAGCCGGTGCCGATCGTGGATATCGAGGATGCCAACCACCGCATCGTGGCGTCCTACCGCGAGCACGGCGGCGATGACTGGAACCCGATCAAGACCGTACTGCCCGCCACGCCGGTCGGCCTCAAGCCGCGCAAGGCCCTGCGCAGCGAGGCGCGCCAGGTGCTCGATCAGGTCGCCCCGCTCAAGGCCAAGCAGCAGGGGTTGTCCGGCAGCGGGCATCAACCGGGGGATATCGTGTTCCCGCTGACCATCCTGGCCGATCGGCTGATCCGCGTGGCGGATGACTTCGAGCGCCACAGCGGCCTGCCCGATACCGAGCAGGCCACCGTTGCCCAGCTGCGCCAGGAGGCCCAGGGGCTCAGGGACGCAGCCGATGCCCTGCGCCTGAGCATGTGCAAGGCGCAGAAGCCCACCGCGCGCAACCTGCTGTATCTGTGGGAGCGCAAGCAACTGCACATCGAATTCAAGGCGCCGCGCAAGGCCCTGGCGGCCGGCGACTTCATCGACGAGTACGAAGTGCGTGTGGCGGGCGGCGACAAATGGTACGTGCACCTGCACTATCCTGCCCTGGACACGCCCACGGCAGCGTTCAGCAAGGGCCACATCAAACTGGAGGCGCAACGCACCAAAGGCTATGCCGACCTGCTCGAAGAGGCGAAAACCACCGGCAAGATGGGCGTGATCTGGCGCGCCGACCTCACCCCGGCCTTCATCAAGGGCTGGTTTCCGCTACGCCCCCTGGCGTAGGCGCCTCACTGGCCGCCGGCGCTGGCGCGATAGCGCCCGCCGGTACCGTGGGCCGCCATTGCCTGGTTGCTGCGCAGGGCAATCATCTGGTGGATCTCGACCCACTCGATGCCCTGCGCCTTCAGGCGAGGCAGCTCGCGTTCGAGCACCTCCAGGGTTTGCGGGTAGGGGTGGCCGATCAGGACGGCCGAGCCCTGCCGGCGCGCCAGCTCCACGGCGATGCGCAGTTGCCCGGCAATCGCCTCGGGGGTGCGCACGTCATCCAGGAACACATCCCGCGACAGGCTTGCCAGCCCCTGTTCCTGCGCCTTGGCCGCAGCGACCGTGGCGGCGCTGGTGCGGCTGTCGACAAAGAACAGATGGCGGCGCTGCAACTCGCCCATCAGCCAGGCCATGGGCACCGGCTGTGCAGTCATGCGGCTGCCCATGTGGTTGTTGATGCCGCTGGCATAGGGCACCTTGGCCAGGGCCGCGCCCAGGCGTTGTTCCAGCTCCGGCAGCGGGGTGTCCGGGTGCCAGGCGTAGGGGCCGGTGGCCGGGTCCATGGGCATGTGCAGGATCACCGTCTTGCCGGCCTTGTGCGCCTGGCGGGCGAACGCGGTGGCGTGCGGGGTATCGGGCATGATCGCGAGGGTGACCGGGCCGGGCAGGGCCAGGGTGCGCGCATCTCGCGCAGGGCTCTGCCCCAGGTCGTCGATGATCAGCGTGAGGTAGGCCTTGGCCGGTGCCGCGTGTGCGGTACCGGCCAGGCAGAGCAGGGCGAACAGCAGATAGCGCATCACTTGCCGCTGGTGATGCTCAGGCCCTTGAGCAGGTTCAGCGCCTGGCTGAGCTGGAAGTCGTCGTCCTGCGGACGGTCCTTCTTGCTCGCGGCCTTGCCCGAAGGCCGGTCGGCGCCGCCGTTGCCGTTGCCCAGGTGACCTTGCAGGTCGGCTTCCTTGAAGTTGTCGTTGTCCTGCTCGCTGGTGATCTTGGCGCGGCGCACCTCGATGTCCGGCACGATGCCCTGGGCCTGGATCGAGCGGCCGTTGGGGGTGTAGTACAGCGCGGTGGTGATCTTCAGGGCGCGGTCGTTGTTCAGCGGCAGCACGGTCTGCACCGAGCCCTTGCCGAAACTGTCGGTGCCCATCAGCACGCCGCGCTTCTGGTCCTGCAGGGCGCCGGCGACAATCTCGGAGGCCGAGGCGCTGCCGCCGTTGATCAGCACCACCAGCGGCACGCCTTCGCTGGCATCGGCCGGGTCGGCCGAGAAGCGCAGTTCGGAGTTGGCGATGCGGCCCTTGGTGTACACGATCAGGCCCTTGGTCAGGAAGTGGTCGGCCACTTCGACGGCGGCCTGCAGCACACCACCGGGGTTATTGCGCAGGTCCAGCACCAGGCCGCGCAGTTTCTTGCCGTTGTCCTTGCGCAGCTTGGCCAGGGCCTTGCCGACCTCTTCGCCGGTCTTGACCTGGAACTGGGTGATGCGGATATAGCCGTAGCCGTCCTCGAGCAGCTGCGACTTGACGCTCTTGACCTGGATGACCGCGCGGGCCAGGGTCACGTCGAACGGCGTGCCGCCGTCGCGCACCAGGGTCAGGGTGATCTTCTGGCCGATCTTGCCGCGCATCTTGTCGACCGCCTCGGTCATGGTCTGGCCGCGGGTCGGCTGGCCGTCGATCTTGACGATCAGGTCGCCCGCCTCGATGCCGGCACGCGAGGCCGGGGTGTCGTCGATGGGCGATACCACCTTGACGAAGCCGTCCTCCATGCCCACTTCGATGCCCAGGCCGCCGAACTCGCCGCTGGTGCTCTCCTGCAGCTCCTGGAAGTCTTCCGGGCCCAGGTAGGCGGAGTGCGGGTCGAGGTTGCTGAGCATGCCCTTGATGGCGTTTTCGAGCAGGGTCTTGTCGTCCACCGGCTCGACATAGGCGGCCTTGATGCGGTCCATCACCTCGGCGAAGGTGCGCAGCTCTTCCAGCGGCAGCGGCGCCTGGGCAGTGACCGTGGTCGGTGCCACCGTGGCTGGCTTGGCAGGCTCGGCCGCGTGGGCCAGTGGCGCGCCGATGACCAGGGCAATGGTCAGGGCCAGCGAGGTAAGGCGAGGCGTATGCAGCATGTCGAACGAACTCCTGATCCTGGTTTTGCCCCCGGGGGAGCGTCGCTGGCACCGGTTGGCGGGGCTAGCGTGAAATGAACGATGTGCCCCTATCCCTGGGCACGGCACCATTGTGTCGGGTCGCTCGGGCGGCCTTGCTGGCGAATCGCGAAGTACAGGGCGGCGGTGTCCTGGCCGCCGCTGTTGCCGACGGTGGAGATCGCCTCGCCCGACTTGACCACGTCGCCGGCATTCTTGAGCAGGCTCTGGTTGTGCCCGTACAGGCTCAGGTAGCCGTTGCCATGGTCGAGAATGACCAGAAGTCCGGCGCCGCGCAACCAGTCGGCGAACACCACGCGCCCGCCATGCACCGCATGTACCTGGCTGCCGGCGGAGGCGCTGATCATCACCCCGTCCCACTTGGCTCGCGAGTCGTCGCCGCGGGTTTCACCAAAACGTGCCAGCAATCGACCATTGACCGGCCATGGAAGTTTGCCCCGTGCTGCAGAAAAAGCGCCGCCGAAGGTGGCGCCGTCGCTGGAAACCAGCGGCCCGGGCACTGCCCTGGGCTTTTTCGGGGTGGCGTCCTGGTTGGCGGCCAGGGCTTCGCGCTGGCGCTGCTTCTCGGCTTCCTGGGCGGCCAGCAGGGCGCGCTGACGTGCCTCTTCGGCTTCGCGTGCCTGGCGTGCCAGGGTCTGCTCGATGGTCTTGAGCACCTGGGCGAGGTCGGCCTGGTCCTGTTCGCGGGCGGCCAGCTTCTGGTCGCGTGCCTTGACGTCGCTGTTGAGCTTGGCCAGCACCTGCTGGCGCTCGGCGCGGACCTTTTCCAGGTCCTGGCGCTGGGTTTCGAGGGTGCCTTGCTGGGCCAGCAACTGGGCCTGCTGCAGGGCGATGTCCTTTTCCACATTGGCCAGCTGGCGCAGGGTCTCGTTGAAGCTGCGCAGCTGCTCCAGGCGGGCCTGGCTCAGGTAGTCGTAATAGGTGAGGGTGCGCGCGAACTTCTCGGGGTTCTGCTGGTTGAGCAGCAGCTTGAGGTATTCCTCGCGACCGTTCTGGTAGGCCGAACGGGCCTGGATGGCGATCAGGCGTTGCTGTTCAACGCGGGCGCTCTGGAGTTTTTTTTTCTCTTTGTCGAGGCGCTCCAGCTCGCCTTCAGTCTTTTTTAGTTCCTGCTGCAGGGCCTCCACCTGCTTTTGCAGCTTGCCGATTTCGGTTTCGGTGCCGCGCAGGTCTTTCTGCACGCCGGACTTTTCCTGCTGCAACTGGCCAAGCAGCTTTTTCAGCTCGGCAATGTCCTGGCGCGTGGCGTCCAGTTGCTGCTGGGTTTGCGCGCGCTCGTCGGCGAATGCCGGGCCGAACAGGCAGGTCAGGGCTATGAGGATAAGTGCGCGAAGCATGGAGTAGGCGGAACCCAGGATGGAGACTGGCCTAGTATGCCCGCCATGGCGATCAAAAAAAACGACCTTCAAGCGGGATGCGATTCAGCTGCCTGTTTCAAGCTGCACGCCGCAAGAGGCGCAGCGCACGTGGCGCTGGCTCCTGCAGCTTGAACCGTGCAGCGTGGGGCGTGCCGTTCAGACGTCTACGAGAATCGAAGTACCGGTCATTTCGGCCGGTTTTTCCAGGCCCAGCAGCTTGAGCATGGTCGGCGCCACGTCTGCCAGCACGCCGCCTTCACGCACCTTGAGGTTGCGCTTGCCGACATAGATGAACGGCACCGGCTCGGTGGTGTGGGCGGTGTGGGCCTGGCCGGTGCACGCGTCTTCCATCTGCTCGACGTTGCCGTGGTCGGCGGTGATCAGCGCTTCGCCACCCACCTTGTCGAGGGCCTCGACGATGCGGCCCACGCACAGGTCCAGGGCCTCCACGGCCTTGACCGCAGCGTCGAACACGCCGCTGTGGCCGACCATGTCGCCGTTGGCGTAGTTGACCACGATCACGTCATGGCGCTGCTGTTCGATGGCCTCGACGATGCGGTCGGTGACCTCCGGCGCGCTCATTTCCGGCTGCAGGTCGTAGGTGGCGACCTTCGGCGACGGGATCAGGATGCGCTCTTCGCCTTCGAACGGTTCTTCGCGCCCGCCGGAGAAGAAGAAGGTGACGTGGGCGTACTTTTCGGTTTCGGCGATGCGCAGCTGGGTCTTGCCCTTCTTGGCCAGGTACTCGCCCAGTACGTTGTTCAGGCTGCCTGGGGCGAACGCCGCCGGGGCGGCGATCTTGGCCGAGTACTGGGTCAGGCCGATATAGGCGGCCAGTTTGGGCAGGCGTGCGCGCGGGAACTCGTTGAAGTCCGGCTCGACGAATACCCGCGACAGCTCGCGGGCGCGGTCGGCGCGAAAGTTCATGAAGATCACCGCGTCGCCGTCCTCGACCCTGACGGCCTCGCCCACGCGGGTGGCCTTGACGAACTCGTCGCTCTCGCCGCGTGCATAGGCGGCTTCAAGGCCGGCGGTGGCGGTGCTGGCGCTGAATTCGGCGGTGCTGTCGACGATCAGGTTGTAGGCGGCGCTGACGCGGTCCCAGCGGTTGTCGCGGTCCATCGCGAAATAACGGCCGATGAGGCTGGCGATGCGGCCCTTGCCCAGGCGGGCGAAGGTGGCGTCGAGCAGTTCGATGGAAGACTGTGCGCTCTTGGGCGGGGTGTCGCGGCCGTCGAGGAAGGCGTGCAGGTAGATCTTCTCGGCGCCACGTTGCGCGGCCAGTTCGGCCATGGCCACCAGGTGGTCCTGGTGGCTGTGCACGCCACCATCGGACAGCAGGCCGAGGATGTGCACGGCCTTGCCGGCACCGGCAGCCTTGTCCACGGCGTCGCACAGCACCGGGTTCTGGAAGAACTCGCCATCCTTGATGGCCTTGGTCACGCGGGTGAAATCCTGGTACACCACGCGCCCGGCACCCAGGTTCATGTGGCCGACTTCGGAGTTGCCCATCTGCCCGTCGGGCAGGCCCACGTCCATGCCCGAGCCCGAGATCAGGCCGTGCGGCTGGGTGGCGCGCAGGCGGTCGTAAACCGGCGTGGTGGCCGAATAGATGGCGTTGTATTCGTGGCTTTCGCTGTGACCGAAACCATCCAGGATGATCAGGACCAAGGGTTTTGGCGTGCTAGTCATCTATCCCACTCGCGCTTTTGTCAGGTGATAAAGACACGCATTTTAGGGCAAATTGGTCAGCAGTGACGAATTAACCTTGCGCGCCCGCCATTGCCGCCCGACGGGTAGCAGCCCGGCAATGAGAATTACTGTCGACAACCAGTGCCGGTGGGCTTTGGCCGGCCTTGGGTGCTGTGTATACTGCCCATCATTTTTAACGGCCCGGAACCCTCTGATGGTTGCTCACCTGATCGAATTCGCGACATCTCACTATCTGCTGGTTGGTATCTTCGTCGTTCTGCTGGTCCTGCTGATCGTCACCGAAGCGCGCAAGGGCGGCCGCAGCCTGAGCAACGGCGAACTGACCGCGCTGGTCAACGCCGACAAGGGCCTGGTCATCGATATCCGTGCCAGCAAGGAGTTCTCCGCCGGGCACATCGTCGGCGCGCTGAACATCCCGCAGGACAAGTTCGCCGCGTGTATCGGCGAGCTGGAAAAGCACAAGGCGACCAAGACCCTGATCGTGGTCGACAACCTGGGCCAGCATGCCGGCGCCGTGTGCCGCGACCTGCTCAAGGCCGGCTTCAACGCCGCCAAGCTGTCGGGCGGCGTGTCGAGCTGGAAGGCCGATAACCTGCCGCTGGTGAAGTGACATGAGCAACGTCATCGTCTACTCCAGCGACTACTGCCCTTACTGCTCGCGTGCCAAGCAGCTGCTGTCCAGCAAAGGTGTGGCCTTCGAAGAGATCAAGGTCGATGGCAAGCCCCAGCTGCGCGCAGAGATGAGCCAGAAGGCCGGCCGCACTTCGGTGCCGCAGATCTGGATCGGCAGCACCCACGTCGGCGGTTGCGACGACCTGTTTGCCCTTGAGCGCGCCGGCAAGCTCGACGCGCTGCTCAAGGCCTGAATTCCCTACAAGACCCTGCAAAGAAGGATCTGTCATGACTGAAGAACAGAACAACGGCGCTGCGGCAGCCGACGAAAGCTCCCCGCAATTCTCCCTGCAGCGCATCTATGTGCGTGACCTGTCGTTCGAAGCGCCGAAAAGCCCGGCGATCTTCCGCCAGCAGTGGGAACCGAGCGTCGCGCTGGACCTGAACACCAAGCAGAAAGGCCTGGAAGGCGATTTCCACGAGGTCGTGCTGACCCTGTCGGTCACGGTCAAGAACGGTGAAGAGGTTGCCTTCATCGCCGAAGTTCAGCAGGCGGGTATCTTCCTGATCAAGAACCTCGACCCGGCTTCGATGAGCCACACCCTGGGCGCGTTCTGCCCGAACATCCTGTTCCCGTATGCGCGTGAAGCGCTGGACAACCTGGTGACCCGTGGTTCGTTCCCGGCCCTGATGCTGTCGCCGGTGAACTTCGATGCCCTGTACGCGCAAGAGATGCAGCGCATGCAGGAAGCAGGCGAAGCGCCTTCGCTGCAGTAAGCTGACTGCGGTACGTTGAAAGCGCCCTTCGGGGCGCTTTTTTCATGCCTCAGGCAAAACCTTGCTGGCGCCAGGCTTCGTACACCGCCACGGCCACGGTGTTGGACAGGTTCAGGCTGCGGCAGCCTTCGCGCATGGGCAGGCGCAGGCGCTGGTCGCTGCCCAGCGGGTCGAGCACCTCGGGCGGCAGGCCACGGCTTTCAGGGCCGAACAGAAAGGCGTCGCCGGGGGCGAAGGCCACGTCGTGAAACGGCCGCGAGCCTTTGGTGGTGAAGGCGAACAGGCGCGGGTTGCCCAGGCTCTCGAGGCAGCTGGGCAGGTCGCTGTGGCGCTTGAGGGTGGCGTACTCGTGGTAATCCAGGCCCGCACGGCGCAGGCGCTTGTCGTCCAGTTCGAAGCCGATCGGGTCGATCAGGTGCAGCTGGCAGCCGCTGTTGGCGCACAGCCGTATAATGTTGCCGGTATTCGGTGGAATTTCCGGTTGAAAAAGGATGACGTGAAACATGCACGGCTCCGAGCATAAAGATGACGAGCATTCTACCCCCGAACCGGACCCGCGTTCGAAACTGTGGCCGCGGGTGCTGTTCTCCATGGCCCTGTTCGGCATGCTGGTGGGCCTGATGATCGGCCGCCTCACCGCGCCTGAACCACGGGTACTGGAGCGAGTGGAGGTGGTGGCCGATGGCCTGAACCTGTGGTTCAACGAAGAGCCGCAACTGCATGGCGAGGAGGTCGAGGGCACGCTGGCGCTGGTGTTCCAGGCCAGCGGGCGGAGCCAGAAGGGTCAGTTGCAGTTGGCGGGCAAGCCCGTGAGCTGGCGCCTGCAGAACAGCGACCAGGGCCTGTTGCTGAGCCTGGTGGCGGCCCGGCCGCTGCGCGGCGACTGGGCCGGCGAGCCGGTGCAGGGCCGCTGGAGGGTGCAGGTGAAACTGCACGAATAAAAGAGGGGATTCCCCGGCCTGCCTGTACCAAGGTCCCCAAAACTGGGTTGTGCTTAGGTATATGCAGGGGGTGTGCCAAGTTGGCCTGGGGCAATGGAACCTGGGGTTTTGCTGGGTTTGATGCGGTTGTGAGGGGTGTTTTTGCCTTCAGGCGGTGCAGCGGGGGCAGGCATGGTGCAGCAATGGGGCAAGCTGTTCGCCGGCAAGGCCGGCTCCTACAGGTACGGCGGCGTTTGTAGGAGCCGGCCTTGCCGGCGAAGAGGCCCCTGAGTCATGCCTCGTCGTCGCCCTCGTCGTCCCCGCCGTCGACCTTCATGCCCAGTTCCTTGATCTTGCGCGTCAGGGTGTTGCGCCCCCAGCCCAGCAGCACCGCTGCATCGCGCCGCCGCCCGGCGGTGTGCTTGAGCGCCGTCTCGATCATGATCCGCTCGAAACTCGGCACTGCGCTGTCCAGCAGGTTCGACTGGCCACGGCTCAGCGCCTGGTCGGCCCACTGGCGCAGCGCCTGCTCCCAGTTGGTCACCGGCGCCGCGTCCTGCGGCAGGTTCAGCAGCTCCGGCGGCAAGTCGCCGATATGCACCTCGCGCCCCGAGGCCATCACCGTGATCCAGCGGCAGGTGTTCTCCAGCTGGCGCACGTTGCCCGGCCACGGCAGGTTGCGCATGAACTCCTCGGTCTCGGGCTTGAGCAGCTTGGGCTCCACCGACAGCTCCTGCGCCGCACGCCCCAGAAAGTGCCGGGCCAGGGTCGGGATGTCTTCGCGGCGGTCGGCCAGGCGCGGGATGTGGATGCGGATCACGTTCAGGCGGTGGAACAGGTCTTCACGGAACTTGCCGGCCTGCACCAGGGTTTCCAGGTTCTGGTGGGTGGCGGCAATGATGCGCACGTCCACCTTCACCGGCACATGCCCGCCCACCCGGTAGAACTCGCCATCGGCCAGCACGCGCAGCAGGCGGGTCTGGGTGTCGGCCGGCATGTCGCCGATCTCGTCGAGAAACAGCGTGCCGCCGTCGGCCTGCTCGAAACGCCCGCGGCGCAGGTTGGCCGCGCCGGTGAACGCGCCCTTTTCATGGCCGAACAGCTCGGACTCCATCAGGTCCTTGGGGATCGCCGCCATGTTCAGCGCGATGAACGGCGAGGCGGCGCGTGGGCTGTGACGGTGCAGGGCGTGGGCCACCAACTCCTTGCCGGTGCCCGATTCGCCGTTGATCAGCACGGTGATGTTGGAATGGCTGAGCCGGCCGATGGCGCGAAACACCTCCTGCATGGCCGGCGCTTCGCCGATGATTTCCGGGGTGCGGGTCAGCGCCTGGGGCTCGGCCATGCCCTGCTGTTCCTGGGCGTGCTGGTTGGCGCGCTTGACCAGCGACACCGCCTCGTCCACGTCGAATGGCTTGGGCAGGTACTCGAACGCGCCGCCCTGGTACGAGGCCACGGCGCTGTCCAGGTCCGAGTGCGCGGTCATGATGATCACCGGCAGACGCGGGTGCTGCTCGCGGATCTGCGCCAGCAGGTCCAGGCCGCTGGCACCGGGCATGCGAATGTCGGAGATGATCACGTCCGGCTGCTGGCGGGCCAGGCGGCTCATGACCCCATCGGCACTGTCGAAGCTCTGGGTGGTCATGCCTTCCTGTTGCAGGGCTTTTTCCAGGACCCAACGGATGGAGCGGTCGTCGTCGACGATCCAGACGGTTTCGCTTCGGCTCATGAAGAAGTGGCTCCTTGTTCCAGCGGCAGGAAGATCGAGAAGGTGGTGTGGCCAGGGTGGCTGTCACATTCGATCAGGCCCTGGTGCTGGCTGATGATGTTCTGGGTGATGGCCAGGCCCAGCCCGGTACCGTCCGGGCGACCGCTGACCATGGGATAGAAGAGGGTGTCCTGCAGTTCCGCGGGGATACCCGGGCCGTTGTCGATGATTTCGATGCGCGCCACCAGGCGGTGGCGGGTGTGGCCGATGGTGAACTGGCGCATGGCGCGGCTGCGCAGGGTGATGCGGCCCAGGCGCAGCTCGTTCTGCCCGCTGATGGCCTGCATGGCGTTGCGCACGATGTTGAGCACGGCCTGGATCATCTGCTCGCGGTCCACCAGCACGTCGGGCAGGCTCGGGTCGTAGTCGCGCACCAGGGTGATGCCGCCCTGGCTTTCGGCCTCCACCAGGCTGCACACGCGCTCGAGCACTTCGTGGATGTTGGTCATGGCCAGCGACGGCAGTTTGTTGGAGCCGAGCATGCGGTCGACCAGGTTACGCAGGCGGTCGGCCTCTTCGATGATGACGTTGGTGTAGTCCTTGAGGCCGTTGTCGGGCAGTTCGCGGGCCAGCAGCTGCGCGGCGCCACGGATGCCGCCCAGCGGGTTCTTGATTTCGTGGGCCATGCCGCGCACCAGCATCTTGGTGGTTTCCTGCTTGGACAGCTGCGCCTCTTCCTTGGTGATGCGCAGCAGGCGGTCGCGCGGGTGCACTTCGAGCAGCAGCAGGGTGCGGCCGTGGTTGAGGATCGGGGTGACGGCGTAGTCGACGGTCAGGGTCTGGCCGGTGAGGGCGGTGAGCATGGCTTCGCGCTTGGTGAACGGGTGCGCGTGCTCCACGGCCTGGCGCAGCGAGTTGAGCGCTTCGGTCGATTCGGTGAACAGCTCGCTGATGAACTGCCCGTGGCTGCGCTGGCCGCTGATGGCCAGGAGCATTTCCGCTGCCGGGTTCATGTACTCCAGGCGCAATTCGGCATTGAGCAGAATGGTGGCAGTGGTCAGGTTGTCCAGTAGCAGTCGGTGCAGTGCATCGCTGATGGTCATGGGGCGTCGTTGACCTCTTTTGGCACAGTACCGCCCTGATCGGGGCCAGGGTGGCGCGCGCTGGTAATCGGCTGATGCCAGGAAAATGCAAGAACCAAACCAAGGCTCCGAAAAGAAGCGCAATTCCCTGAAACCGGGCCTTGGCTGCGCAAAAAATGACTGCATTAACGGGTTGCAGGCTGTTTTTGAACCAAAATGGGCTGTTGGTGCAGGAGTAGCGCTGCCTTGTGCACCATTGTAGAGCACTGCTCACTTCGTCGCGGGTCAAGCCCGCTCCCACTGGTTTGTGGCAGCGGGCTTGACCCGCGATGAAGTCAGCGCAAAAAAAAGGCCTCCCGAATGGGAGGCCTCTCTCGTTACGCCGCGTGAGCGAGCGTCACTGGCTTAGCAGCTGTAGTACAGCTCGTATTCCAGTGGGTGTACGAAGGTGCGCACCTTGATTTCTTCTTCGCTTTTCAGGGCGATGTAGGCATCGATGAACTCGTCGGAGAACACGCCGCCCTTGGTCAGGAACGCACGGCCCTTGTCCAGCTCTTCCAGGGCTTCCTTCAGGCTGCCACAGACCTGCGGGATCTCTTTGGCCTCTTCAGGCGGCAGGTCGTACAGGTTCTTGTCGGCGGCATCGCCTGGGTGGATCTTGTTCTGGATGCCGTCCAGGCCGGCCATCAGCAGCGCAGCGAAGGCCAGGTACGGGTTGGCCGCCGGGTCCGGGAAGCGCGCTTCGATACGGCGGGCCTTGGGGCTCGACACGTAAGGAATGCGGATCGAGGCAGAACGGTTGCGTGCCGAGTAGGCCAGCATGACCGGGGCTTCGAAGCCCGGGACCAGACGCTTGTAGGAGTTGGTCGACGGGTTGGTGAAGCCGTTCAGGGCCTTGCCGTGCTTGATGATGCCGCCGATGAAGTACAGGGCGGTATCGGACAGGCCGGCATAGCCTTCGCCGGCGAAGGTGTTCTTGCCGTCTTTCCAGATCGACATGTGCACGTGCATGCCCGAGCCGTTGTCGCCGTATAGCGGTTTTGGCATGAAGGTAGCGGTGCGGCCATAGGCGTCGGCAACGTTGTGCACGACGTATTTCAGGGTCTGAACTTCGTCAGCTTTTTTCACCAGGGTGTTGAACTTGACGCCGATTTCGTTCTGACCGGCAGTCGCCACTTCGTGGTGGTGCACTTCGACGACCTGGCCCATTTCTTCCAGTGCGTTGCACATGGCAGTACGGATCTCGTGGTCGTGGTCGAACGGCGGAACCGGGAAGTAGCCGCCCTTGACGCCTGGACGGTGGCCCTTGTTGCCACCTTCCACGTCCTGGTCGGACATCCACGAGCCCTGCTCGGAGTAGATCTTGAACATCGAGCCCGAAATGTCAGACTTGAACTTCACTTCGTCGAAGATGAAGAACTCAGGCTCAGGGCCTGCGAATACGGTGTCGCCGATGCCGGTGGAGCGCAGGAACTCTTCGGCCTGCTTGGCGATGGCGCGCGGGTCGCGGTCGTAGCCTTGCATGGTCGACGGTTCGATGATGTCGCAGACCAGGATCAGGGTCGGCTCTTCGGTGAACGGGTCGAGCACGGCGGTGGAGTCGTCCGGCATCAGGATCATGTCGGAGGCTTCGATGCCTTTCCAGCCAGCGATGGAGGAACCGTCGAACATCTTGCCGGCTTCGAAGAAGTCGTCTTCCAGCGCGTCACGGGCTGGCATGGTGACGTGGTGCTGGGTGCCCTTGGTGTCAGTGAAGCGCAGATCAATCCATTTAACGTCATGATCTTTGATGAGTTGAACCGACTTCGACATGGTGTCCTCCGGGTGGGGTAGAGCGTGCCTGTGCAGCCCTTGTAATTTGGGTGATGCCGGGCGCGAATAGTCGGCCAAGGCAACCTGCCTCACAAGGGAGCAAATTGCATGCCAGTGCCCCGAGTTGGGTTTTTCGCCCCATTCTCACGCGTTTACGGGTGCCAACGGCGCTTCAGGGGTTTTTCCTGCACCCTTAGGAGGCGTTTTTTCGTTTGAGTGACCCAAAATGGTGCGCGTGAAACCTTCTGTACAAAAGTTGCTCAAAGCTTGAGCGAATTCCGCTATAATCCGCGCCCCTTCTTTTTCGGCTGGCCACGCGCGCGCTGTTTTCATGAAACTAATCGTCAAAGTCTTTCCAGAGATCACCATCAAGAGCCGCCCGGTTCGAAAGCGCTTCATCCGTCAACTGGGCCGCAACATCCGCACCGTGCTCAAGGACCTGGATCCTGCGCTCGCGGTCGATGGTGTCTGGGACAATCTGGAGGTGGTCACCCGCCTGGACGACGAGAAAGTGCTGCGCGAAATGACCGAGCGCCTGAGCTGCATGCCGGGCATCGCGCATTTCCTCCAGGTCGATGAGTACCCGCTGGGCGACTTCGACGATATCGTCGCCAAGTGCAAGACGCATTTCGGCCACCTGCTGGCCGGCAAGCACTTTGCCGTGCGCTGCAAGCGCGGCGGCCACCATGATTTCAGCTCGATGGACGTCGACCGCTATGTCGGCAGCCAGCTGCGCCAGCAGTGCGGCGCAGCCGGCATCGACCTGCGCAACCCCGAAGTGGAAGTGCGCATCGAGATCCGCGACAAGCGCCTGTACGTGATCCACAACCAGCACAAGGGCATCGGCGGCTACCCGCTGGGCGCGCTGGAGCAGACCCTGGTGCTGATGTCCGGCGGCTTCGACTCCACCGTGGCGGCCTACCAGATGATGCGCCGCGGCCTGATGACCCACTTCTGCTTCTTCAACCTGGGCGGCCGTGCCCACGAGCTGGGCGTGATGGAAGTCGCGCACTACCTGTGGAAGAAGTACGGCAGCAGCCAGCGCGTGCTGTTCGTCAGCGTGCCGTTCGAAGAGGTGGTGGGCGAGATCCTCGGCAAGGTCGACAACAGCTACATGGGCGTGACCCTCAAGCGCATGATGCTGCGCGCCGCCACCAACATCGCCGACCGCCTGCAGATCGACGCGCTGGTCACCGGCGAGGCGATTTCCCAGGTGTCCAGCCAGACATTGCCCAACCTGGCGGTGATCGACTCGGCCACCGAGAAGCTGGTGCTGCGCCCGCTGCTGGCCAGCCACAAGCAGGACATCATCGACCAGGCCAATGAAATCGGCACCGCCGAGTTCGCCAAGCACATGCCCGAGTACTGCGGCGTGATCTCGGTGAACCCGACCACCTGTGCCAAGCGTCACCGTGTCGACCATGAAGAGAAGCAGTTCGACATGGCCGTGCTCGAGCGCGCCCTGGAACGCGCCCGCCTGGTGTCCATCGACCACGTGATCGATGAACTGGGCCAGGATATCCAGATCGAAGAAGTCAGCCAGGCGCTGGCCGGGCAGGTGGTGATCGACATTCGTCACCCCGACGCCCAGGAAGACCAGCCTCTGGAACTGGACGGCATCGAGGTCAAGGCCTTGCCGTTCTACGCCCTCAACAGTCGCTTCAAGGAGCTGGACCCCACGCGCCAGTACTTGCTGTATTGCGACAAGGGAGTGATGAGTCGCCTGCATGCCCACCATCTACTGAGTGAGGGGCATGCCAATGTGCGCGTTTATCGTCCGACATAAGATGCCGGGGTTGTATGGCGGCAGTATCCGCCATCGCCCTCCCGACCGACGAGCCCGTTGAGCGCCGTTCATTCACATTCGCCGCCTAGACTGGGCGGCAACCCGAATCCTCTGATCGAGATACACAAGTGATCGAAAATCTACGCAACATCGCCATCATCGCCCACGTTGACCATGGCAAGACCACCCTGGTAGACAAACTGCTGCGTCAGTCCGGCACCCTGGAGCGCAACGAGCTCAACGACGAGCGCGTGATGGACTCCAACGACCAGGAAAAAGAGCGCGGCATTACCATTCTGGCGAAAAACACCGCCATCAACTGGAACGGCTACCACATCAACATCGTGGACACCCCGGGCCACGCCGACTTCGGTGGTGAAGTAGAGCGTGTGATGTCGATGGTCGACTCCGTGCTGCTGCTGGTAGACGCCCAGGACGGCCCTATGCCGCAAACCCGTTTCGTGACCAAGAAGGCTTTCGAAGCCGGCCTGCGTCCGATCGTGGTGATCAACAAGGTCGACCGTCCGGGCGCGCGTCCTGACTGGGTTCTGGACCAGATCTTCGACCTGTTCGACAACCTGGGTGCCACCGACGAACAGCTGGACTTCAAGGTCGTCTACGCCTCGGCCCTGAACGGCATTGCCGGTCTGGACCACACCGAAATGGCCGAAGACATGACCCCGCTGTACCAGTCGATCGTCGACAACGTGCCAGCGCCAAGCGTCGACCGCGACGGTCCGTTCCAGATGCAGATCTCGGCACTGGACTACAACAGCTTCCTGGGCGTGATCGGTGTTGGCCGCATCGCCCGTGGTCGCGTCAAGCCGAACACCCCGGTTGTGGCCATCGACGTTGACGGCAAGCGCCGCAACGGTCGTATCCTCAAGCTGATGGGTCACCACGGCCTGCACCGCGTCGACGTCGAAGAAGCCCAGGCTGGCGACATCGTCTGCATCAGCGGTTTCGACGAGCTGTTCATCTCCGACACCCTGTGCTCCCCGGACGCAGTCGAGGCGATGAAGCCGCTGACCGTCGACGAGCCGACCGTTTCGATGACCTTCCAGGTCAACGACTCGCCGTTCTGCGGTAAGGAAGGCAAGTTCGTCACCAGCCGCAACATCAAGGAGCGTCTGGACAAGGAGCTGCTGTACAACGTTGCACTGCGCGTTGAAGAAGGCGACTCGGCCGACAAGTTCAAGGTATCGGGTCGTGGTGAGCTGCACCTGTCGGTACTGATCGAAACCATGCGTCGCGAAGGCTTCGAAATGGGTGTTGGTCGTCCGGAAGTGATCATCCGCGAAATCGACGGTGCCAAGCACGAGCCGTTCGAGAACGTCACCATCGACATCCCTGAAGATTCGCAGGGCAAGGTCATGGAAGAAATGGGCCTGCGTAAAGGCGACCTGACCAACATGGTGCCGGATGGCAAGGGCCGTGTACGTCTGGAATACAACATTCCAGCCCGTGGTCTGATCGGTTTCCGCAACCAGTTCCTGACCCTGACCAACGGTGCAGGCATCCTGACCTCGATCTTCGATCGCTACGCGCCAATGAAGTCCGGCCACATGTCCGGCCGTCAGAACGGCGTACTGGTATCGGTAGAGACCGGCAAGGCGCTGACCTACTCGCTGGAAACCCTGCAGGCGCGCGGCAAGCTGTTCGTCGAGCACGGCCAGGAGATCTACAACGGTCAGATCGTCGGTCTGAACAGCCGTGACAACGACCTGGGCGTCAACCCTACCAAGGGCAAGAAGCTCGACAACATGCGTGCTTCGGGCAAAGACGAAACCATCGCTCTGGTACCACCTGTTCGCTTCACCCTGGAACAGGCTCTGGAATTCATCCAGGACGACGAGCTGTGCGAAGTCACGCCCAAGTCGATCCGTCTGCGCAAGAAGATCCTGGACGAAGGCGAGCGTACCCGCGCTGCCAAGAAAGCCAAGAACTGAGTTAGCTCAGGCTGAATGAAAACGCCCCCGGTCGAAAGGCCGGGGGCGTTTTTGTTTGTGCAAGGCCTGAAACTTGCGCTGGCCGAATCGCGGGTCAAGCCCGCTCCCACAGGTAAATGCACAACCTTGTGGGAGCGGGCTTGACCCGCGATGCTTTTCAGCGGGCCACGGGCTTTGGCTTGTACGCGCAGTACCCCGGCCGCGGGCCGATCCTTGGGTGGTTGCGGCAGGTGTCGGGGCGCTTGTCGTAAATGGTGCAGAACCGCGTCTTGCGGTCCAGGTACAGGCAATCGTCGTTGCTCATGCGCTGCAAGGTGAAGATCCCGGACTTCTGGTTGAAGCGCTCGACGATCCCATCCTTCTGCAGGCGCTTGGCGATGTTCTTGGGCGGCTCGCCCCGTTCGAATTCGTCCACCACGCCAATGCGGATCAGATCCGTGAGCTTGACCTCCACCGGCAAGGTGCAGCAACTGGACATGCAGCCCCCGCACATGTGGCTGGAATACCTCTGCCAGGTATCCAGGCGGTCGAGTTCGGCGGCGGCAATCAGGGTCGGTTTCATCAGGTTCGGTTTTTCAGATGGTCGGGTGGGCGCGCGATCATACCGGAGTTGGTCAAAATGTGAACAACCATTTGCCGGGTTCGTGCCAACCCGGTACCGCTTTTGCACAGAAACAAACGAACCCGCGCTACCGCGCCCGGTCGAACCGTCTAGGCTGAGAAATCCCCATCCGCATTCGTCAACTTGCCCGAGGACGTCGTATGTCTCAGGAACCACTCGCACGTGACGCACAGGTGGCTGCCTTTCGCACCGCTGTACTGGAAAAACTGACCTATGCCGTCGGCAAGGACCCCGAGCACGCCTTCGACCACGACTGGTTCGAGGCCATTGCCCTGGCCGCCCGCGACCACATGGTCGACCACTGGATGGACCACACGCGGCAGATCTACCGCAAGAGCCAGAAGCGCGTCTATTACCTCTCCCTCGAATTTCTCATCGGCCGCCTGCTGTACGACAGCCTGAGCAACCTCGGCCTGCTGGACATCGCCCGTGAAGCAATGACCGGGCTGGACGTGGACCTGGAGCGCATCCGCCTGCTCGAACCCGATGCGGCGCTGGGCAACGGCGGCCTCGGGCGCCTGGCGGCGTGCTTCATGGAGAGCATGTCGACCCTGGGCATCGCCGCCCACGGCTACGGTATCCGCTATGAGCACGGGCTGTTTCGCCAGGCCGTGGTCGACGGCTGGCAGCAGGAGCAGACCGAAAACTGGCTGGATTTCGGCAACCCCTGGGAGTTCGAGCGTGCCGAGGTGATCTACCCGATCAGTTTCGGCGGCAGCGTCGAGACCCGGCACGACGAATCCGGCCAGCCGCGCCAGGTGTGGTGGCCGGCCGAAACGGTGCGTGCGGTGGCCTACGACACGCCCGTGGTGGGCTGGCGTGGTGCCAGCGTCAATACCCTGCGCCTGTGGCGCGCACGGGCCCTGGAAGAGCTGCACCTGGAGCGTTTCAATGCCGGCGACCACCTGGGCGCGGTGGCCGAAGTGGCCCGCGCCGAGAGCATCTCGCGGGTACTGTACCCGGCCGACAGCACCGAGGCCGGCCAGGAGCTGCGCCTGCGCCAGGAGTACTTCTTCGTCTCGGCCTCGCTGCAGGACCTGCTGCGCCGCCACCTGAACATGAACCCCACGCTGCTCAACCTGCACGAAAAGGCCGCCATCCAGCTCAACGACACCCACCCCTCGATTGCCGTGGCCGAGCTGATGCGCCTGCTGGTGGACCAGCACGAACTGCCGTGGGACACCGCCTGGCAGCTCACCGTCGACACCCTGGCCTACACCAACCACACCCTGCTGCCCGAGGCGCTGGAGACCTGGTCGGTGGGCCTGATGGAGCGCATGCTGCCGCGCCACATGCAGATCATCTACCTGATCAACGCCTTTCATATCGACGCGCTGCGGGCCAAGGGCATCCATGACTTCGACGTGCTGCGCGCGGTGTCGCTGATCGAGGAGGACAACGGCCGGCGGGTGCGCATGGGCAACCTGGCGTTCCTCGGGTCGCACAGCGTCAACGGCGTGTCGGGGCTGCACACCAAGCTGATGCGCAGCACCGTGTTCGCCGAACTGCACAAGCTCTACCCCGAGCGGATCAACAACAAGACCAACGGCATCACCTTCCGCCGCTGGCTGTACCAGGCCAACCCGCCGCTCACCCGCATGCTGGTGGAGGCGCTGGGGCCCGAGGTGCTGGACGACCCCGAGAAGCACCTGCGGCGCCTCGAGCCGTTCGCCGACAAGCCGGCGTTTCGCAAGGCCTTCGCCCAGCAGCGCCTGCACAGCAAGAAGGCCCTGGCCAACCTGATCCAGGAGCGCCTGGGCATCACGGTCGACCCCGAGGCGATGTTCGATGTGCAGGTCAAGCGCATCCACGAATACAAGCGCCAGTTGCTCAACCTGCTGCATACCGTGGCGCTGTACCAGGCGATCCGCGCCGAGCCGGGCACGCACTGGGCGCCGCGGGTGAAGATCTTCGCCGGCAAGGCAGCCGCCAGCTACCACCAGGCCAAGCTGATCATCAAGCTGGCCAACGACATCGCCAGGGTGGTCAACAACGACCCGACCGTGCGCGGGCTGCTCAAGGTGGTGTTCCTGCCCAACTACAACGTGAGCCTGGCCGAGAGCATCATCCCGGCGGCGGACCTGTCCGAGCAGATCTCCACCGCCGGCTACGAGGCTTCGGGCACCAGCAACATGAAGTTCGGCCTCAATGGCGCGCTGACCATCGGCACCCTGGACGGCGCCAACGTCGAGATGTGCGAGCAGGTGGGGGCCGAGCACATGTTCATCTTCGGTCTGACCTCCCAGCAGGTGGAGGCGCGCAAGCGCAGCGGCGATTTCGGTGCCAGCTCCGCCATCGGCGCCTCGTACCGGCTCAACGACGTGCTCCAGGCGATCCGCGGCGGGGTGTTCTCGCCGGACGACCCGGCGCGCTACGTGGGGCTGATCGATTCACTGGTGCCGTATGACCGCTTCCTGGTGTGCGCCGACTTCGATGCCTACTGGGAGGCCCAGCGCCGCGTCGAGGAGCTGTGGCACGACCCCCAGCAGTGGTGGCGCTCGGCCGTGCTCAATACCGCGCGCATGGGCTGGTTCTCGTCGGACCGCACCATTCGCGAATACGCCGGGGAGATCTGGAACGCGCTGGAGTAGGCACCTGGCATCGGGCCCGGGGGCGTGAACCTTCGGGCCGATGTGTCGTCTGATCGGGCGAGCATGTCCTATTGCTCGCTAGCGCTTCACTCTCCCTGTAAACTGCGTGGGTTTTTTCTACCCCATCCTCCGGAGCCTTACATGTCCCGCGTTACCCTGAGTCGCTATCTGATTGAGCAGACCCGCAGCAACAGCACCCCTGCCGATCTGCGCTTCCTTATCGAAGTGGTGGCGCGTGCGTGCAAGGAAATCAGCCACAACGTGTCCAAGGGCGCCCTTGGCGGCGTGCTGGGCAGCATGGGCACTGAAAACGTGCAGGGCGAAGTCCAGAAGAAACTGGACGTGATTTCCAACGACATCCTGCTCGAAGCCAACGAGTGGGGCGGCCACCTGGCCGGCATGGCGTCCGAAGAGATGGACAATGCCTACCAGATCCCGGGCAAGTACCCCAAGGGTGCCTACCTGCTGGTATTCGACCCGCTGGACGGTTCGTCGAACATCGACGTCAACGTCTCGGTCGGCACCATCTTCTCGGTACTGCGCTGCCCCAACGAGTACCTGAGCCAGAACGAAAGCCTCAACGAACAGGCCTTCCTGCAGCCGGGCACCAAGCAGGTGGCCGCCGGTTACGCGATCTACGGCCCGCAGACCATGCTGATCCTGACCCTGGGCAACGGCGTCAAGGGTTTCACCCTGGACCGCGAGCTGGGCAGTTTCGTGCTGACCCACGAGAACATCCAGGTGCCGGAAACCACCGCCGAGTTCGCCATCAACATGTCCAACCAGCGCCATTGGGAAGCCCCGGTGACCCGCTATGTGGGCGAACTGCTGGCTGGCGAGACCGGCCCGCTGAAAAAGAACTACAACATGCGCTGGATCGCCTCGATGGTTGCCGACGTGCACCGCATCCTGACCCGTGGCGGCCTGTTCATGTACCCGCGCGATGCGCGCGAGCCATCCAAGCCGGGCAAGCTGCGCCTGATGTACGAAGCCAACCCGATGTCGTTCATCATCGAACAGGCCGGCGGTGCTTCCACCGACGGTCGCCAGCGCATCCTCGACATCCAGCCCGAGAGCCTGCACCAGCGTGTGGCGGTGTTCCTGGGTTCGAAGCAGGAAGTCGAGCGCGTCACCGGTTATCACCAGGAGTAAATCATGCTCGCACCTTGGCAGCCGTTGCTGGAGTGGTGGTTCGGCTGGGGCACCAGCCCCCAGGCCGTGGCTGACGAGAAGAGTACGCTGTGGTTCGGCAAGCACCACGACGACGAGGCGCGCGAGCGCTTCGGCGAGCTGGCCGCGCAGGCGCTGGCCGGCGAGCTGGACGAATGGCTGGCAAGCCCCCAGGGCTGGCTGGGCCTGGTGCTGCTGCTGGACCAGCTGCCCCGCATGATCCACCGCGACACCCAGCACGCCTTCGATGGCGACCGGCGTGCGCAGGTGCTGGTGATGCAGGGCCTGGACAAGGCCTGGGACTACCAGCTGCTGCCGATCCAGCGCGTGTTCATCCTGCTGGTGCTGGAGCATGCCGAGGTGCTGGACTGGCAGAACATCAGCATCGAGCGCTATCAGTTGCTGCTGGATGCGCAGCCGGACAGTGACCGGCGCCTGTTCGAAGGTTTCCTGGACTATGCCGAGCAGCACCAGCGGGTGATTGCGCGGTTTGGCCGCTTCCCGCACCGCAACCTGGTGCTGGGGCGCCCGAGCACCGATGAAGAGATGGACTTTCTGCTGGAGCCGGGCTCGCGGTTCTGAGCTGAACCCAATCGCGGGTCAAGCCCGCTCCCACTAGGACTATCGCTGTCCTTGTGGGAGCGGGCTTGCCCCGCGATTGTTTCACCCTAGATCCTGAAGCTGCCCACCAGCTGCTTCAACCTGTCCACCTGGCTCTGCAGGTCATTGCAGGCCCGCAGCGTCGCCTGCAAATTCTCCACCCCTTCCTGATTCAGCGTATTGATCTCGGTGATGTCGACATTGATCGATTCCACCACGGCCGTCTGCTCTTCGGTGGCGGTGGCCACCGACTGGTTCATCCCGTCGATTTCGCCAATGCGCACGGTCACGCTGCCCAGGCGCTCGCCGGCCTGGTTGGCAATGCCCACGCTGTGCTCGCTCTGGCGCTGACTCTCGGTCATGGTGCCCACCGCCACCTGTGCGCCGGCCTGCAACTGCTCGATGATCTTCTGCACCTGTTGCGCCGAGTCCTGGGTACGGTGGGCCAGGTTGCGCACCTCGTCGGCCACCACCGCAAACCCGCGACCGGCCTCGCCGGCACGTGCCGCCTCGATGGCCGCGTTCAGTGCCAGCAGGTTGGTCTGCTGGGAGATGCCGCTGATCACCTCGAGAATCTGGCCGATGTTCACCGTGTTGGCGTTGAGCGTCTCGATATGGGTGCTGGCGTCGCTGATCTTGCTCGACAGCTGGTTCATCACCGCAATGGTCTGGTCGACCACCTGCTGGCCGTCCTCGGCCAGGTTGCGTGCTTCGCTGGAGTGCTGTGAGGCAAGGGCGGCGTTGTGGGCGATCTCATGGGCGGCGGCGCCCAGCTGGTTGATCGCCGCCGCCACGCTGCTGGTGCGGCCCGACTGCTGGTCGGCATTGTGGATCGACGCGTTCGAGGCGCTGACCACGCGCAGGGCCACTTCATTGACCCGACCGGTGGCCGAGGACACTTCGCTGATCGAGTTGTGGATACGTTCCACGAAGCGGTTGAACGAGGAGCCCAGCGCGCCGAACTCGTCATGGGCATGAATGCGCAGGCGCCGGGTCAGGTCGCCTTCGCCTTCGGCGATATCGTGCATGGCGCGGCCCATCACATGCAGCGGCTCCATCAGGACGCGGATCAGCACGCCGAGCAAGGCGATGATGATCAGCACGGCGATGGCCGTGGCCACGATGGCCGAGGTCCGAAACTCGCCGAGCATGGCAAAGGCGTAGTCCTGGTCGACCACCATCGCCACGTACCAGTCGGCCGAAGGCACGCCGTTGACGCGGGTGAAGCTGATGAACTGCCGGCGCCCGTCCTGCTCGACTTCCTTGAGGCCGCTACCCGGCTGCGGCGTGCCCTGCGGGTAGGCATCGGCCAGGCGCTTGAGGGTCAGCGAGCTGTCCGGGTGGATCAGGATCTTGCCCTCGGCATTGACGATGAACGCCAGGCCGTGGCCGTCGAAGTTCAGCGAGTTGATGATGCTGCTGATGGTGTCCAGGTCGGTGTCGGCACCGCTGACACCGATCAGGCGGCCAGCCTGCTGCACCGGGGTGGCAATGGTGATCACCAGCTTGCCCGAGGAGGCCGAGACGTAGGGTTCGGTAACGATGCTGCGCCCGGCCTCGCTGGCGCCCTTGTACCAGCCGCGTACCCGCGGGTCGTAGTCGGCGGCGCGGTTGCCCGTGGGCACCGATTGCATGCTGCCGTCCTGGCCGCCGAAGTAGGTCAGGGTGAAGTTGCTGGCATACACCGGCAACGCCATCAGCCGGTCCAGGCTCGGCTTGCCGGGGCCATCCACGGCCACCTGCTGGGCAAACGAATGCTGCAGCTGGATGCGGCTCTGCAGCCAGGTCTGGATGTTGCTGGTGGTAAGGCTGCCGAGCTCCTGCATCGTGGCCTCGGTGTTGCTGCGCAGCGACTGGCGCTGGCGGTAATCGTTGAACAGGATGAAACAGGTAAACGCCACCGCGACCACAAGGGCGGCGGCCAGCAGGATCTTGTGGCTGAACTTCAGGTTTTTGGTCATTGCGAGGTCTGTCTGCACAAGGCGGTCAACGGGGAGGGCGCGGCGAAACGTCGCAGCGCCCTCCTGTGTCGTCCGCGCCGGGCAAAAAATGAGGCGGATGTGCGACTAGTCGACAAATGGCAACGATAACCGTGCAGGTAAATGGGGTTGCCGGGAACCGGATAGGGGTTTTTGCTTCTAAGCTCGAGTCAGGCCCCGTGCTTGCACCCTCATGTTCAGGAGTGACCCCATGTCGTTGCGTTCCCTCGCCCTGTTGTCGTTGTGCGTGTTGCTGGCCGCATGCAGCAAGATCAACCAGGAAAACTATTCCAAGCTCCAGGCCGGCATGCCCAAGGCCGAGGTCGAGCGACTGCTGGGCAGCCCCACCGAGTGTTCCGGCGCTCTGGGCATGACCAGTTGTACCTGGGGCGACCAGAAAGCCTTCATCAGCGTGCAGTACGCCGCCGACAAGGTGCTGATGTACTCGGGGCAGGGTCTCAAATGAAACGCCTGCCCCTGCTGTTGAGCCTGTGCGCCGGCCTGCTGCTGACCGGTTGTGCGCATTCGCGCGACGACGGGCCGTTGCCGCCCAAGACCGTCGACAGCGTCGACCTCAAGCGTTACCAGGGCAAGTGGTTCGAGCTGGCGCGGTTGCCGATGTTCTTCCAGCGCAATTGCGCGCAGAGCGAAGCGCATTACAACCTCAAGCCGGACGGCACGGTGGGCGTGCTCAACCGCTGCATCACGCTCGAGGGCGAGTGGGAGGAGGCCAGTGGTACGGCGACGCCACAGGTGCAGGGCAAGACCGACAAGCTGTGGGTGGAGTTCGACAACTGGTTCTCGCGGTTGCTGCCGGGGGTGACGAAGGGCGATTACTGGGTGCTGTACGTGGACAAGGACTACCAGACGGCACTGGTGGGCAACCCGGACCGCAAGTACCTGTGGATACTGTCGCGCACGCCGACGATTCCGGCGTTGGAGCGCGAGAGCCTGCTGGCGCGGGCGCGTCAGCAGGGGTATGACACCACGCGGCTGATCTGGCGCGTCTCCGACCGCGATATCGCGCAAAAACGGTAACGGCCCTTTCGCCGGCAAGGCCGGCTCCTACAGGCGGTGTCGAACCTGTAGGAGCCGGCCTTGCCGGCGAAGGCCGCGCTGCGGTTTGAGATCAGCCCAGCACTTCGCGAAGCACCCCGGCAAACGCCCGCGAACTCTGTTCTTCACCCGCATGCCGACCCTGCTTGACCACCCACTTGCCATTGACCATCACATCGCGCACCTGCCGGTCGCCGCCGGCAAACAGCCAGCGATTGAGAACCCCGTCCCCGCTCGCCGTAGCGATATACGGATCGGCCCCATCCAGCACGATCCAGTCGGCCCGCCGGCCCACCGCCAGCTCGCCAACCGGCTGCCCCAGCGCCTGCGCACCGCCGGCCAGGGCCGCATCGAACAGCGTGCGCCCCACCATCGGCTGATCGGCGCCATGCAACCGGTTGCGCCGCTGGTCGCGCAGGCGTTGGCCATATTCGAGCCAGCGCAATTCCTCCACCACGCTCAGCGACACATGGCTGTCCGAGCCGATGCCCATGCGCCCGCCCTGGGCCAGGTAGTCGACGGCAGGGAAGATGCCGTCGCCCAGGTTGGCCTCGGTGGTCAGGCACAGGCCGGCCACCGCCTTGCTGCGCGCCATGGCGCTGACTTCGTCGGGCTCGGCGTGGGTGGCGTGCACCAGGCACCAGCGCTGGTCGACATCGACGTTTTCATACAGCCACTGCAATGGCCGGCGGCCACTCCAGGCCAGGCAGTCGTCGACTTCCTTCTGCTGTTCGGCAATGTGGATATGCACCGGGCAGGCCTTGTCACCGGCAGCCATGACCTGGGCGATCTGCTGCGGGGTGACCGCGCGCAGGGAGTGAAAGCACAGCCCCAGGCGCTGCGCCGGTTGCTGGGCGAGCAGCGGCGCCAGTTGCGTGTGCAGGTGCAGGTACTGCTCGGTGCCGTTGATGAAGCGACGTTGCCCGTCATTGGGCGCCTGCCCGCCGAAACCCGAGTGGCTGTACAGCACCGGCAGCAAGGTCAGGCCGATGCCGGTGTCGGCGGCGGCCTGGCTGATGCGCAGCGACAGTTCGGCCGGGTCGGCATAGGCCTTGCCCTGGGCGTCATGGTGCACGTAATGGAATTCGGCCACCGAGGTGTAGCCGGCCTTGAGCATCTCGATGTACAGCTGGCGCGCGATGATGCCCAGTTGCTCGGGGCTGATCCGGCCCACCAGCCGGTACATCAGCTCGCGCCAGGTCCAGAAGCTGTCGTTGGGGTTGCCGGCCACTTCCGCCAGGCCGGCCATGGCGCGCTGGAAGGCGTGCGAGTGCAGGTTCGGCATGCCCGGCAGCAACGGCCCGGCCAGGCGCTCGGCGCCATCTGCCGAGGCGCCTGGCTGTACGCTATTCAACAGGCCGTCGGGGCCTGTCTCGATTCGCACGTTTTCTGCCCAGCCTGTAGGCAACAAAGCACGTTCGGCAAAGAACACGGACATCGGTACGCCACCCTTTTCTGGTTATTTGTATATACATATACAGACGTTTGCCTGCCCGGTAAACTGCGGCACTCTACCGGTCATACTCATCACCAAGGATTTTTGCCGTGTCGACACCTCCTGTCTCCGCGTTGGTTGCCCACATGGGCGAGGGCCCGGCGCCGCTGTATGCGCGGGTCAAGCAGATGATCGCCCAGCAGATCCAGAACGGCAGCTGGCCGCCGCATCACCGCGTACCGTCCGAGAGCGAACTGGTCACCGAGCTGGGCTTCAGCCGCATGACCATCAACCGCGCCTTGCGCGAGCTGACCGCCGAAGGCCTGCTGGTGCGCATGCAGGGCGTCGGCACCTTCGTCGCCGAGCCCAAGAGCCGCTCGGCGCTGTTCGAGGTCAACAACATCGCCGACGAGATCGCCGCGCGCGGCCACCAGCACAGCTGCAAGGTGATCACCCTGACCGAAGGGGCGGCAGGCTCTGAGCGGGCGCTGGCGCTGGACATGCGCGAAGGGCAGCGGGTGTTCCATTCGCTGATCGTGCACTACGAAAACGGCATCCCGGTGCAGATCGAGGACCGCTTCGTCAACGCCCAGGTCGCCCCGGACTACCTCAAGCAGAACTTCACCCGCCAGACCCCCTACGCCTACCTGTCCCAGGTGGCGCCGCTGACCGAAGGCGAGCACGTGGTCGAGGCGATCCTGGCCGAACCCGAGGAATGCCGCCTGCTGCAGATAGAGCCGGGCGAGCCGTGCCTGCTGATCCGCCGGCGCACCTGGTCGGGTCGCCAGCCGGTCACGGCGGCGCGCCTGATTCACCCCGGTTCCCGTCACCGCCTGGAAGGACGCTTCAGCAAATGAGTTCGTTGACCCTGTTACGTGCCGCCGACTACCCGCGCATGCCGTGGAAGAACGGCGGCGGCAGTACCGAAGAGATCACCCGCGATGGCGGGGCCGGCCTGGAGGGCTTTGGCTGGCGCCTGTCGATTGCCGACATCGCCGAGTCGGGCGGGTTCTCCAGCTTTGCCGGGTATCAGCGCGTGATCAGCGTGCTGCAGGGCGATGGCATGCGCCTGATGGTGGATGGCCAGGCCAGCCGCGAGCTGCTGGCGTTCGATGCCTTCGCCTTCAGCGGCGAAAGTGCAGTGAGCTGCAACCTGCTGGGCGGACCGATTCGCGACTTCAACCTGATCTACGCGCCGCAGCGGTTTGCCGCGCGGTTGCAGTGGCTGCCGGGTGAAAGCCGGGTGTACAGCTCGGCCCAGACGCTGCTGGTGTTCGCGGCGCACGAGCGGGTGCGGGTCAAGGTCGCAGGGCATGCCGAGCAGTGGCTGGGTCTCTATGACTGCCTGCGGCTGGACGGCAACCACGGGTTGCTGGAGTTCGAGGTCAGTGGGCAGATCTGCCTGATCGAGCTGACCGAACGTTAAGGGCTTCGCCAGCAAGGCTGGCTCCTGCAGGTTCCATTCTTTTTTTGCGTGTGGGAGCCGGCCTTGCCGGCGAAGCGGACGACACTGTTTTTTGGTTGCCTGTACTTGTACATACAAGTAAATATATGTTTGTATTGCATCCATGGCAGTGCCATCCCGAATTCGCCTTTCGCTCGAGGAGCCCTTACGTGACGAACAAGCACAATAAATTCCGTGACGTCGAAATTCGCGCCCCGCGCGGCACCCAGCTCACCGCCAAGAGCTGGCTGACCGAAGCGCCGCTGCGCATGCTGATGAACAACCTCGACCCGCAAGTTGCCGAGAACCCCAAGGAGCTGGTGGTGTACGGCGGCATCGGCCGCGCCGCGCGCAACTGGGAGTGCTACGACAAGATCGTCGAGAGCCTCACCCACCTGAATGACGACGAGACCCTGCTGGTGCAATCCGGCAAGCCGGTCGGCGTGTTCAAGACCCACAGCAACGCCCCGCGCGTACTGATCGCCAACTCCAACCTGGTGCCGCACTGGGCCAACTGGGAACATTTCAACGAACTCGATGCCAAGGGCCTGGCCATGTACGGCCAGATGACCGCCGGCAGCTGGATCTACATCGGCAGCCAGGGCATCGTGCAGGGTACCTACGAAACCTTCGTCGAAGCCGGCCGCCAGCACTACAACGGCAGCCTCAAGGGCAAGTGGGTGCTCACCGCGGGCCTGGGCGGCATGGGCGGCGCGCAGCCACTGGCCGCGACCCTGGCCGGCGCCTGCTCGCTGAACATCGAATGCCAGCAGAGCCGCATCGACTTCCGCCTGAGCAGCCGCTACGTGGATGAACAGGCCACCGACCTGGACGACGCCCTGGCGCGCATCGCCAGATACACGGGCGAAGGCAAGGCCATCTCCATCGCCCTGCTGGGCAATGCCGCCGAAATCCTGCCCGAGCTGGTCAAGCGCGGCGTGCGCCCCGACATGGTCACCGACCAGACCAGCGCCCACGACCCGCTCAATGGCTACCTGCCGGCCGGCTGGACCTGGGAGCAGTACCGCGACCGCGCGCAGACCGAACCGGCGGCGGTGGTCAAGGCTGCCAGGCAGTCGATGGCCGTTCACGTGCAGGCCATGCTCGACTTCCAGAAGCAGGGCATCCCGACCTTCGACTACGGCAACAACATTCGTCAGATGGCCAAGGAAGAGGGCGTGACCAACGCCTTCGACTTCCCCGGCTTCGTACCTGCTTATATCCGCCCGCTGTTCTGCCGCGGCGTGGGCCCGTTCCGCTGGGCCGCGCTGTCGGGCGACGCCCAGGACATCTACAAGACCGACGCCAAGGTCAAGGAACTGATCCCCGACGACGCGCACCTGCACAACTGGCTGGACATGGCCCGCGAGCGCATCAGCTTCCAGGGCCTGCCGGCACGTATCTGCTGGGTCGGCCTGGGCCTGCGCGCTAAGCTGGGCCTGGCGTTCAACGAAATGGTGCGCAGCGGCGAGCTGTCGGCACCGATCGTGATCGGCCGCGACCACCTGGACTCCGGCTCCGTCTCCAGCCCCAACCGTGAAACCGAAGCCATGCAGGACGGCTCCGACGCCGTGTCCGACTGGCCGCTGCTCAATGCCCTGCTCAACACCGCCAGCGGCGCGACCTGGGTCTCGCTGCACCACGGCGGCGGGGTGGGCATGGGCTTCTCGCAGCACTCGGGCATGGTCATCGTGTGCGACGGCACCGACGAAGCCGCCGAGCGTATTGCCCGCGTTCTGCACAACGACCCGGCCACCGGCGTGATGCGCCATGCCGATGCCGGTTATCAGATCGCCATCGACTGCGCGAAAGAGCAGGGCCTGAACCTGCCGATGATCACGCGCTGAGCGGCGCCCTGGTCGATACTGAATTCATGACGGGCGTGAACGCCTTTCGAGACGGAGCAATAACGTGACCCAACTGACCCTGAAGCCTGGCACCCTGACCTTGGCTCAGCTGCGTGCGATCTACCAGCAACCGCTGACCCTGCAACTGGACGCCAGCGCCGACCAGCAGATCGAAGACAGCGTGGCCTGCGTCGAGCAGATCCTTGCCGAGGACCGCACCGCCTACGGCATCAACACCGGTTTCGGCCTGCTGGCCTCGACCCGCATCGCCAGCCACGACCTGGAGAACCTGCAGCGCTCGCTGGTGCTGTCCCACGCCGCCGGCGTCGGCGCGCCGCTGGGCGACGCCCTGGTGCGCCTGATCATGGTGCTCAAGGTCAACAGCCTGAGCCGTGGTTTTTCCGGCATCCGGCGCAAGGTGATCGACGCGCTGATCGCCCTGATCAACGCCGAGGTCTACCCGCACATTCCGCTCAAGGGCTCGGTGGGCGCCTCCGGCGACCTCGCACCGCTGGCGCACATGTCGCTGGTGCTGCTGGGCGAAGGCAAGGCCCGCCACAAGGGCCAATGGCTGCCGGCCACCGAAGCGCTGGCGGTAGCCGGCCTCGAGCCGCTGACCCTGGCTGCCAAGGAGGGCCTGGCCCTGCTCAACGGCACCCAGGCGTCCACCGCCTATGCGCTGCGCGGGCTGTTCGAAGGCGAAGACCTGTTCGCTGCCGCCGTTGCTTGCGGCAGCCTCACCGTCGAAGCGGTGCTGGGCTCGCGCTCGCCCTTCGATGACCGCATTCATCAGGCCCGCGGCCAGCGTGGCCAGATCGACTCGGCCGCCTGCTACCGCGACCTGCTGGGCGACGGCAGCGAAGTGTCGGCCTCGCACCAGAACTGCGGCAAGGTGCAGGACCCGTACTCCCTGCGTTGCCAGCCACAGGTGATGGGCGCCTGCCTGACCCTGTTGCGCCAGGCCGCCGAGGTACTGGTGGTGGAGGCCAACGCGGTGTCCGACAACCCGCTGGTATTCGCCAAGGAGGGTGACGTGATCTCCGGTGGCAACTTCCACGCCGAGCCGGTGGCCATGGCCGCCGACAACATGGCCCTGGCCATCGCCGAAATCGGTTCGCTGAGCGAGCGGCGCATCTCGCTGATGATGGACAAGCACATGTCGCAGTTGCCGCCGTTCCTGGTGGCCAATGGCGGGGTCAACTCCGGCTTCATGATCGCCCAGGTCACCGCCGCCGCGCTGGCCAGCGAGAACAAGGCGCTGGCGCATCCGCACAGCGTCGACAGCATTCCCACCTCGGCCAACCAGGAAGACCACGTGTCGATGGCCCCGGCCGCCGGCAAGCGCCTGTGGGAAATGGCCGAGAACACCCGCGGTGTGCTGGCCGTGGAATGGCTGGCCGCCTGCCAGGGCCTGGACCTGCGCACCGGCCTCAAGACCTCGCCCAAGCTGGAGCAGGCGCGCCAGGCCCTGCGTGGCCAGGTCGCGCACTACGACAAGGACCGTTTCTTCGCCCCCGACATCGAGGCGGCCATCGCCCTGCTGGCCGCGGGCACGCTGACCGGCCTGCTGCCGGCCAAGGTGCTGCCCAGCCTCTGACGCCACCGGCTGGCCGTGCAGGCCAGCCGTCTGCCGCGCGAACCCTGGCGGGTTCGCGCTGCTTTTCGCCTACAAAAAAAACAGGAACGCGAAATGCAATCTCAAGCACAAGGTCTCAAGCGCGGGCTTACGGCCCGGCACATTCGATTCATGGCACTGGGCTCGGCCATCGGCACCGGGCTGTTCTACGGTTCGGCCGCGGCCATCCAGATGGCCGGCCCGGCGGTGCTGCTGGCCTACCTGATCGGCGGCGCGGCAGTGTTCATGGTGATGCGTGCACTGGGTGAAATGGCCGTGCACAACCCGGTGTCCGGCTCGTTCGGCAAATACGCCAGCACCTACCTGGGGCCCATGGCCGGCTTCGTGCTGGGCTGGACCTACGCCTTTGAAATGATCATCGTGTGCCTGGCCGACGTCACGGCCTTCGGCATCTACATGGGCTTCTGGTTTCCCGAGGTGGCGCGCTGGGTGTGGGTGCTGGGCATCGTGTTCCTGATCGGCGGGCTCAACCTGTGCAACGTCAAGGTGTTCGGCGAGATGGAGTTCTGGCTGTCGCTGCTCAAGGTCGGCGCGATCGTGGCGATGATCCTGGCCGGTTTCGGCATCATGGCCTTCGGCCTGGCCAATGCCGAGGCGGGCAACACGGTGGGTATCGGCAACCTGTTCGATCACGGCGGCTTCATGCCCAACGGTGTCGGCGGCCTGATCGCCTCGTTCGCGGTGGTGATGTTCGCCTTCGGCGGCATCGAGATCATCGGTATCACCGCCGGTGAAGCCAAGGACCCGCAGCGCGTGATCCCCAAGGCGATCAACGCCGTGCCGCTGCGCATCCTGCTGTTCTATGTGCTCACCCTGTTCGTGCTGATGTGCCTGTACCCCTGGCCGCAGATCGGCAGCCAGGGCAGCCCGTTCGTGCAGATCTTCAGCAACCTGGGGATCGGTTCGGCGGCCACGGTGCTCAACATCGTGGTGATCTCGGCGGCGGTGTCGGCCATCAACAGCGATATCTTCGGTGCCGGGCGCATGATGTACGGCCTGGCCGAGCAGGGCCACGCGCCCAAGGGCTTCTCGAAGATCTCGCGCCACGGCGTGCCGTGGATGACCGTGCTGGTGATGGGCGCTGCGCTGCTCGGTGGCGTGGTGCTCAACTACCTGATTCCGGAAAACGTGTTCCTGCTGATCGCCTCCATTGCCACCTTTGCTACGGTATGGGTGTGGCTGATGATCCTGGTGACCCAGGTGGCCATGCGCCGCAGCATGAGCCGCGAAGAGGTCGCGCAACTGAAGTTCCCGGTACCGTTCTGGCCGTATGGGCCGGCCGCAGCCATCGCCTTCATGCTGTTCGTGTTCGGTGTGCTGGGCTACTTCCCCGACACCCAGGCGGCGTTGATCGTCGGCGTGGTGTGGGTGGTGTTCCTGGTGGCCGCCTACTGGCTGTGGTGCAAGCCGCGTGGCACGGTCACGCAGCCGGTGTCGACGCCTCAATAGTTACGGAGACTGTGCATGAAAACCCTCTGGCAGCACTGCCATGTGGCAAGCATGGCGCACGGCGCCTACTCGATCATCGAGGACGCGGCCATTGTCACCTGCGCCGGGCGCATCGAATGGATCGGCCCGCGCCAGGCGCTGGCAGACCCTGTGCCTGACAGCACGGTCGACCTGGGCGGCGCCTGGGTCACCCCCGGGCTGATCGACTGCCACACCCACGCGGTGTTCGGCGGCAACCGCAGCGGCGAGTTCGAACAGCGCCTGCAGGGCGTGAGCTACGCCGAGATCGCCGCCCAGGGGGGTGGCATCGCCAGCACCGTGCGCGCCACCCGCGCCGCCAGCGAAGACGAGCTGTATGCCAGCGCCCTGCGCCGGGTGCAGGCCCTGATGCGTGATGGTGTGACCACCCTGGAGATCAAGTCCGGCTACGGCCTGGACCTGGACAACGAGCGCAAGATGCTCAAGGTGGCGCGCCGGCTCGGCGAAACGCTGCCGCTGACCGTGCGCAGCACCTGCCTGGCGGCGCATGCCTTGCCGCCCGAGTACGCCGAGCGCGCCGACGACTACATCACTCACATCTGCGAGCAGATGCTTCCGGCGCTGGCTGGCGAAGGGCTGGTGGACGCGGTGGATGCGTTCTGCGAATACCTGGCGTTTTCGCCGGCGCAGGTCGAGCGGGTGTTTCTCAAGGCCCGCGAGCTGGGCCTGCCGGTCAAGCTGCATGCCGAGCAGCTGTCGTCGCTGCACGGTTCGAGCCTGGCGGCGCGCTACCAGGCACTGTCGGCCGATCACCTGGAGTTCATGGACGAGGCCGATGCCATCGCCATGGCCCAGGCCGGTACGGTGGCGGTGCTGCTGCCGGGGGCGTTCTACTTCTTGCGCGAAACCCAGCTGCCGCCGATGGACGCGCTGCGCAGGCACGGCGTGAAGATCGCGATTGCCAGCGACCTCAACCCCGGCACCTCGCCGGCCTTGTCGCTGCGCCTGATGCTGAACATGGCCTGCACCCTGTTTCGCATGACCCCCGAAGAAGCCCTGGCCGGTGTCACCGTGCATGCCGCCACGGCGTTGGGGCTGGGCGACAGCCATGGCTCGCTGGAGGTCGGCAAGGTGGCCGACTTCGTGGCCTGGGACATCGAACGGCCGGCAGACCTGGCCTACTGGCTGGGCGGCGACCTGCACAAGCGGGTGGTGCGCCACGGCGTTGAACTGACCGATAAAGGGGAGGCTGCATGGACAAGGTCGTGAGTTTTCACCAGGGTACGCTGCCGCTGCTGGTCAGCATTCCCCATGCCGGGCTCAGGCTGACCCCGGCGGTCGAGGCCGGGCTGGTGGACGAGGCCAGGGGCCTGCCGGACACCGACTGGCACATTCCGCGCCTGTACGCTTTTGCCCGTGAGCTGGGCGCCAGCGTGGTGGTGGGCGAGTATTCGCGCTTCGTCATCGACCTGAACCGGCCCGAGGATGACCAGCCGCTGTATGCCGGCGCCACCACCGGGCTGTTCCCGGCCACGCTGTTCGAAGGGCAGCCGCTGTTCAAGGCGGGGCTGGAGCCGAGTGCGGCCGAGCGGGCGGGCTACCTGGAGGCCATCTGGCGGCCGTATCACGACACCCTCACCGGCGAGCTGGCGCGCCTGCGCGAGCAGTTCGGCTACGCGTTGCTGTGGGATGCACACTCGATCCGCTCGGTGATCCCTCATCTGTTCGACGGCACGTTGCCGGACTTCAACATCGGCACCTTCAATGGCGCGAGCTGCGATGCGGCGCTGGCCGAGCGGGTCAGGGCGGTGGCGGCCGGCGCGCAGGGCTACAGCCATGTGCTCAACGGGCGCTTCAAGGGCGGGCACATCACCCGTCACTATGGCGCCCCGGCCAACAACGTGCATGCGGTGCAGATGGAACTGGCGCAGTGCAACTACATGGAGGAGGTGGCGCCGTTCACCTACCGCGACGATCTGGCGCAGCCGACCCAGCGGGTGCTGGAGCAGATGCTGGTGGCGATGCTGGGGTGGGGGCGCGAGCGTTACCCGGCATAGGACCGCGGCGCTGCCTTCGCCGGCAAGGCCGGCTCCTGCAGACGGTTGCGAACCGGTAGGAGCCGGCCTTGCCGGCGAAGGGGCCCGAAAGCCGAACACAGGTACATGCTCAAAGCGCATTTCGGGTTTATGATGCCCAACGGCAGCCTATTTCCCCACACGGAGTGCGTAATGCAGACCTTGTACCCGCAGATCAAACCCTACGCCCGGCACGATCTGGCCGTGGAAGCACCGCATGTACTGTACGTCGATGAAAGCGGTTCCCCGGAAGGTCTGCCCGTGCTGTTCATTCATGGCGGCCCGGGCGCCGGCTGCGATGCGCAAAGCCGCTGCTATTTCGACCCCAACCTGTACCGCATCGTCACCTTCGACCAGCGCGGCTGCGGTCGCTCCACCCCGCACGCGAGCCTGGAAAACAATACCACCCAGGCCCTGATCGAAGACATCGAGCGTATCCGCGAGCACCTGAACATCGAAAAATGGGTGCTGTTCGGCGGTTCCTGGGGGTCGACCCTGGCCCTGGCCTACGCCCAGACCCACCCCGAGCGCGTGCACGGGCTGATCCTGCGCGGCATCTTCCTGTGCCGCCCGCAGGAAATCGAATGGTTCTACCAGGCGGGTGCCAGCCGACTGTTCCCCGACTACTGGCAGGATTACATCGCGCCGATCCCGGCCGACGAGCGCGACGACCTGGTCAAGGCCTTCCACAAGCGCCTTACCGGCAACGACCAGATCGCCCAGATGCACGCGGCCAAGGCCTGGTCCACCTGGGAGGGCCGCACCGCGACGCTGCGTCCCAACCCGCTGGTGGTCGACCGCTTCTCCGAGCCGCAACGTGCCCTGTCGATTGCCCGCATCGAATGCCACTACTTCATGAACAACGCGTTCCTGGAGCCCGACCAGCTGATCCGCGACATGCCGCGTATCGCCCACCTGCCGGCGGTGATCGTGCACGGTCGCTATGACGTGATCTGCCCGCTGGACAACGCCTGGGCGCTGCACCAGGCCTGGCCCAACAGCGAGCTGAAAGTGATTCGCGACGCCGGCCACGCCGCCTCCGAGCCCGGCATCACCGATGCATTGGTGCGCGCCGCCGACCAGATTGCCCGGCGCCTGCTCGACCTGCCGCTGGAAGAAGCGTGAAGGGCCTGCTGCAACGCGCGCGTGGCGCGCGGGTAGAGGTCGACGGCGAGATCGTCGGGTCCATCGACCAGGGCCTGCTGGTGCTGGTCGCCGTCGAGCCCGGCGACACCCCGGCCCACGCCGACAAGCTGCTGCACAAGCTGCTCAACTACCGGGTGTTCAGCGACCCCCAGGGCAAGATGAACCTGTCGCTCAAGGACATCGACGGCGGCCTGCTGCTGGTATCGCAGTTCACCCTGGCTGCCGACACCCAGAGCGGCCTGCGCCCGAGCTTTTCCACCGCCGCGCCACCGGCACTCGGTGCCGAACTGTTCGACTATCTGCTGGCCCAGGCGAGGCTCAAGCACCCCACGGTGGCGAGCGGGCGTTTCGGTGCGGACATGCAGGTTCACCTGGTCAATGATGGCCCTGTGACATTTATGCTACAAATATGAAGGTGAAAAGGCCGCTGCTTGCATGAAAACAGCGGCTTTTCAGCATAAATAGTTGCTTGGCCCTGATGCGTTGTAACGCGGCCTGCTGGATAATCGCGCGAAATGTGGGCCTGCGTTCGCAGGCCCGTTTTACTCTGACTTGAGCATCGTCCGGAACCGTTTGGGGAATCATTGTGCCCTTTCGGAGTCCGAACAGTGCTCGCCAACCCGGCATACGTCGCTGGCCGTTGGTTCTTTGATCTGTTTTCGGCGAGGGTTGCTCGTGATTGTAAGTCCCTGTAATGCACCAAGAACTTCCGCCAATCGGCTGCGCAAGGCCTTCGTGGCAGCCTCTGCACTGGTCTGCCTGCTCAGCGCGGGCCAGCTCTGGGCGTTCAACCTCGACGACGTGGCAGCCAAGGCCAAAGACCTGGCCGGGCAGAAGTACGAAGCACCCAAGAGCAACCTGCCGGCCGTGTTCCGTGACATGAAGTACGGCGACTACCAGAAGATCCGCTTCCTGCAGGACAAGGCCGAGTGGGCCCAGGACAAGACCCCGTTCAAGCTGTCGTTCTACCACCAGGGCATGCACTTCGACACGCCGGTACGCATCAACGAAGTCACCGCCAACAAGGTGCAGGAGATCAAGTACGACCCGAGCCGCTTCGACTTCGGCGACGTGCAGTTCGACCCCAAGGCCACCGACAAGCTCGGCTACGCCGGCTTTCGCGTGCTGTACCCGATCAACAAGGCCGACAAGCAGGATGAAATCATGACCCTGCTTGGCGCCAGCTATTTCCGCGTGGTCGGCAAGGGCCATGTGTATGGCCTGTCGGCCCGTGGCCTGGCCATCGACACCGCGCTGCCGTCGGGCGAGGAGTTCCCGCGCTTCACCGAGTTCTGGGTCGAGAAGCCCAAGCCGACCGACAAGCACCTGGTGATCTACGCGCTGCTCGATTCGCCGCGCTCCACCGGCGCCTACAAGCTGACCCTGCGCCCGGGCACCGACACCATCGTCGACGTCAAGTCCAGGGTGTACCTGCGTGACCACGTCAGCCGCCTGGGCATCGCCCCGCTGACCAGCATGTTCCTGTTCGGCGGCAACCAGCCGTCCAAGGTGCCCAACTACCGCCCTGCGCTGCACGACTCCGAAGGCCTGTCGATCCATGCGGCCAACGGCGAATGGCTGTGGCGCCCGCTCAACAACCCCAAGCACCTGGCCGTGAGCAACTTCAGCGTCGAGAACCCGCGTGGGTTCGGCCTGCTGCAGCGCCAGCGCGAGTTCAGCCAGTTCGAAGACCTCGACGACAACTACCAGAAGCGCCCGAGCGCCTGGATCGAGCCGAGCGGCGACTGGGGCAAGGGCACCGTCGACCTGGTCGAGATCCCGACCGCCGACGAGACCAACGACAACATCGTGGCCTTCTGGAGCCCGGAAAAACTGCCTGAGCCCGGTGTGGCATCCGAGTTCAACTACCGCCTGCACTGGACCATCGACGAGTCCGAGTTCCACTCGCCGAACCTGGGCTGGGTCAAGCAGACCCTGCGCTCCACCGGTGACGTCAAGCAGTCCAACCTGATCCGCCAGCCCGATGGCAGCATCGCGTTCCTGGTCGACTTCGAGGGCCCGGTGCTGGCCGCCCTGCCGGAAGATGCCAACGTGCGCAGCCAGGTGACCACCGACGACAACGCCGAAGTGGTCGAGAACAACCTGCGCTACAACCCCGAGATCAAGGGCTGGCGCCTGACCCTGCGCCTGAAGGTCAAAGACCCGAGCAAGGCCACCGAAATGCGCGCCGCGCTGCTGCGCGACGTGCCGGTCGAACAGCCCAAGCCGGCCAAGCCTGCCAAGCAGGACAAGGCCGCTGCCAAGCACGCCAAGCAGGAAAAACCTGCCCAGCCGCCAGCCGCCGATGCGGCGACCACCACCGGGACACCGGCCACCACCGAACAGGTGTTGACCGAGACCTGGAGCTATCAGTTGCCTGCCGATGAGTAACTCTTCACAAAGGCCGGAATCGCTTGGCGAGTACCTGGCCCATCTGCCCCTGAGCGACGAGCAGCGCGCCGAACTGGCCAGCTGCAATTCGTTCAGCGAGCTGCACCGACGCCTGTCGGCGCAGCCGCCGGTGGGTGAAAACGGTTCGGTACAGGGCTCGGTGGGCAGCCGCCTGACCCTGGACAGCGCCGCGGAACTGGAAGAGGCCGAGATGCTCGCCCTCGACGCCAGTGGCCGGGTGTGCCTGAAGGCCACCCCGCCGATCCACCGCACCCGGGTGATCCCCGAGCCATGGCGCACCAACATCCTGGTGCGCGCCTGGCGCCGGGTCACCGGACGTACCAACGCGCCGGCGCCTGAACAGCGCGAGCTGCCCAAGGCGCGCTGGCGCTGGGTGGGTTCGATGCGCCGCTACATCCTGCTGGCGTTGATGCTCGGCCAGACCGTGGTCGCCGGCTGGTACATGAAGGGCATCCTGCCGTACCAGGGCTGGTCGTTCGTCGACCTCGACGAAATCATGCACCAGTCGTTCATGCAGACCGTCACCCAGGTGTGGCCATATGCGCTGCAGACCAGCATCCTGATCCTGTTCGGCATTCTGTTCTGCTGGGTGTCGGCCGGTTTCTGGACCGCGCTGATGGGCTTTCTGGAACTGCTCACCGGGCGTGACAAGTACCGGATTTCGGGCAGCAGCGCCGGCAACGAGCCGATCGAGGCCGGGGCGCGCACCGCACTGGTGATGCCGATCTGCAACGAAGACGTGGCTCGGGTGTTCGCCGGCCTGCGTGCGACCTTCGAGTCGGTGGCGGCCACGGGCAACCTGGACCGCTTCGACTTCTTCGTGCTCAGCGACACCAACGACACCGACATCGCCGTGGCCGAACAGCAGGCCTGGCTGGACGTATGCCGCGAGGCCAAGGGCTTCGGGCGCATCTTCTACCGTCGCCGTCGTCGCCGGGTCAAACGCAAGAGCGGCAACCTCGACGACTTCTGCCGTCGCTGGGGCGCGGACTACCGCTACATGGTGGTACTCGACGCCGACAGCGTGATGAGCGGCGAATGCCTCACCAGCCTGGTGCGGCTGATGGAAGCCAACCCCGACGCCGGGATCATCCAGACCGCGCCCAAGGCGTCGGGCATGGATACCCTGTATGCGCGCATGCAGCAGTTCGCCACCCGGGTGTACGGCCCGCTGTTCACCGCCGGCCTGCACTTCTGGCAGCTGGGCGAGTCGCACTACTGGGGCCACAACGCGATCATCCGCATGAAACCCTTCATCGAGCACTGCGCCCTGGCGCCGTTGCCGGGCAAGGGCGCCTTCGCCGGTGCGATCCTGTCCCACGACTTCGTCGAAGCCGCACTGATGCGCCGTGCCGGCTGGGGCGTGTGGATCGCCTATGACCTGCCGGGCAGCTATGAAGAGTTGCCGCCCAACCTGCTCGACGAGCTCAAGCGCGATCGGCGCTGGTGCCACGGCAACCTGATGAACTTCCGCCTGTTCCTGGTCAAGGGCATGCACCCGGTGCACCGTGCGGTGTTCCTCACCGGGGTGATGTCGTACCTGTCGGCGCCGCTGTGGTTCTTCTTCCTGGTGCTGTCGACCGCGCTGCTGGCGACCAACACCCTGATGGAGCCGCAGTACTTCCTCGAACCGCGTCAGCTCTACCCGCTGTGGCCGCAGTGGCACCCGGAAAAAGCCATCGCGCTGTTCTCCACCACCATCGTGCTGCTGTTCCTGCCCAAGCTGCTGAGCATCATCCTGATCTGGGCCAAGGGCGCCAAGGAGTTCGGCGGGCGCATCAAGGTCACCCTGTCGATGCTGCTGGAGATGCTGTTCTCCATGCTGCTGGCGCCGGTACGCATGATCTTCCACACCCGCTTCGTGCTGGCCGCGTTCCTGGGCTGGGCCGCGACCTGGAACTCGCCACAGCGTGACGACGACTCCACCCCGTGGAGCGAAGCGGTGCGCCGGCATGGCCCGCAGACCCTGCTGGGCGTGGCCTGGGCGCTGCTGGTGGCGTGGCTGAACCCGAGCTTCCTGTGGTGGCTGGTGCCGATCGTGGGCTCGCTGATGCTGTCGATCCCGGTGTCGGTGATTTCCAGCCGCACCAACCTGGGCCTGCGCGCCAAGGACGAGAAGCTGTTCCTGATCCCTGAGGAATACGCCACGCCGCAGGAACTGCTGGCCACCGACCAGTACACCCACGAAAACCGCTGGCATGCGCTGAAGGACGGTTTTGTGCGGGCCGTGGTCGACCCGCAACAGAACGCCCTGGCCTGTGCCCTGGCAACCGCGCGCCATGGCGTGGCGGAGGTGGTCGAGCGCAACCGCGCCGAGCGCATCGCCAAGGCCCTGGAAGTCGGCCCGGCCGCGCTGGATGGCACCACGCGCCTGGCGCTGCTCAGCGACCCGGTCGCCCTGGCACGGCTGCACAGCCGCGTGTGGGCCGAAGACAACCGCGCCTGGCTGGATGTGTGGCGTGAGTCGATTGCCAACGACCCGCACTCGCCACTGCTGCCGCTGCACCCGCAGCACGAGGGGCAGGCCGCACTCGCCGGGGCCTGATCTGCGGGCCCCTTCGCCAGCAACGCTGGCTCCTACAGGTCATCCGTGCCGTTGTAGGAGCCGGCTTTGCCGGCGATGTTTCACTCCTTTTTCTGATACCAACAACGCCCCCCATGCGTTAGCATCCCCCCCGATAATAAAACTCGAAGTTTTCCTGCTGGGGGATCTGGTGATGATGAAAAAGTATCTGTCGATGCTGATGATCGGCGTCGCGGCACTGATGACGGTGAACGCTGCACAGGCAGCCGGCGCCATCGATGACGCGGTCAAGCGCGGCACCTTGCGCGTAGGCATGGACCCTACCTACATGCCGTTCCAGATGACCAACAAGCGTGGCGAGATCATCGGCTTCGAAGTCGATATCCTCAAGGCCATGGCCAAGTCCATGGGCGTCAAGCTGGAAACCGTCTCCACCGCCTACGACGGCATCATCCCGGCCCTGATGACCGACAAGTTCGACATGATCGGCAGCGGCATGACCCTGACCCAGGAGCGCAACCTCAAGCTCAACTTCAGCGAACCCTTCATCGTGGTCGGTCAGACCCTGCTGATCCGCAAGGAGCTGGCCGGCGAGATCAAGACCTACAAGGACCTGAACAACGAGAAGTACCGCCTGACCTCCAAGCTCGGCACCACCGGTGAAATGGTCGCCAAGAAGCTGATCGGCAAGGCCAAGTACCACGGCTACGACAACGAGCAGGAAGCGGTGATGGACGTGGTCAACGGCAAGGCCGACGCCTTCGTCTACGACGCCCCGTACAACGTGGTGGCAGTGAACAAGGCCGGCGCCGGCAAGCTGCTGTTCCTCGACGAGCCGTTCACCTTCGAACCGCTGGCCTTCGGCCTGAAGAAGGGCGACTACGACAGCCTGAACTTCATCAACAACTTCCTGCACCAGATCAAGCACGACGGCACCTACGATCGAATCCACGACAAGTGGTTCAAGGACACCGCCTGGCTGAAGGACATGGAATAAGGCCGCGGCCCCACGCCCGGTTCGAAACCCGACGCGCAGGCTGGCCCTGCGCGTTCGCTTTTACGGAAGTACCCCCGTGATCAAACACAAGAAAGCCCAGTGGCCCTGGCACGGGCTGACGGCGCTGGTCCTGATCGGCCTGGCGCTGAGCCTGTATTACGCAACCTCGGTGATCTCCTACGAGTGGCGCTGGAACCGTGTGCCGCAGTACTTTGCCTATCAGGCCGAAGTTGCCCAGCGCGCCGCCGAAAACGGCGTGATCGAGGCGATCGAGCGCAAGGGCGACATGGCCCGCGTCACCTTGCGTGACGAGAGCGGCGCCGAACAGGTGCTGAACGTCGAGCAGGCCAGCCTGCAGATGGACCGTGGCGACGACGTGGCCGAGGGCGACCTGATCGGCGTGACTCACCAGTGGGCCGCCGGGCCGCTGGCCTGGGGCCTGTTCACCACCTTGTGGATCTCGGTGGCGGCGGGGGTGCTGGGGCTGGTGATCGGCCTGTTCGCCGGCCTGTGCCGGTTGTCCAGCAACCCGACCCTGCGCGACCTGTCGACGGTGTATGTGGAGCTGGTGCGCGGCACGCCGCTGCTGGTGCAGATCTTCATCTTCTACTTCTTCATCGGCACCGTGCTCAACCTGTCCCGCGAGTTTGCCGGGGTGGCGGCACTGGCGCTGTTCACCGGCGCCTATGTCGCCGAGATCGTGCGCGCCGGGGTGCAGTCGATTGCCCGCGGCCAGGGCGAGGCGGCCCGTTCGCTGGGCCTGAGCGCCGGCCAGTCGATGCGCCACGTGGTATTGCCGCAGGCGTTCAAGCGCGTGCTGCCGCCGCTGGCCGGGCAGTTCATCAGCCTGGTCAAGGACACCTCGCTGGTGTCGGTGATCGCCATCACCGAACTGACCAAGAGTGGCCGCGAGGCGATCACCACCTCGTTCTCCACGTTCGAGATCTGGTTCTGCGTCGCCGGGCTGTACCTGCTGATCAACCTGCCGCTGTCGCATTTCGCCAGCCGGCTCGAGCGGAGGCTTGCGCAAAGTGATTGAAGTCCGTGACCTGGTAAAAGTCTTCGACACCCGTGGGCAGGTGGTGCGTGCGGTGGATCACGTCAGTACCGACGTGGCCAAGGGCGAAGTGCTGGTGGTGCTGGGCCCGTCGGGCTCGGGCAAGTCGACCTTCCTGCGCTGCCTCAACGGCCTGGAAACCTTCGACGAGGGCACCGTGGCCATCGACGGCCTGCAACTGGCCGACCCGAAGACCGACGTGAATGCCTACCGGCGTGAAGTCGGCATGGTGTTCCAGCACTTCAACCTGTTCCCGCACATGACCGTGCTGGAGAACCTGTGCCTGGCGCAGAAGGTGGTGCGCAAGCGTGGCAAGGCCGAGCGTGAGGCCAAGGCGCGTGCGTTGCTGGAGAAGGTGGGCATTGCGCAGAAGGCCAACGAGTTTCCCTCGCGCCTGTCTGGTGGCCAGCAGCAGCGCGTGGCGATTGCCCGTGCGCTGGCGATGGAGCCGAAGGTGATGCTGTTCGACGAGCCGACCTCGGCGCTGGACCCGGAGATGGTCGGCGAGGTGCTGGACGTGATGAAGACCCTGGCCCTGGAAGGCATGACCATGGTCTGTGTGACCCACGAAATGGGCTTTGCCCGGGAAGTGGCGGACCGCGTGCTGTTCTTCGACCACGGCAAGTTGCTGGAAGATTCGCCACCGGAGGCGTTCTTCACTGCGCCGAAGGACCCACGAGCCCAGGCGTTCCTGCGCCAGGTGCTGTAACCGCAGCGTGGCCTTCGCCACCAAGGCTGGCTCCTGCAGGGTTTCGCCGCACCTGCAGGAGCCAGCCTTGCTGGCGAAGAGGCCGTTACAGGCTGAACCGCCCGACCAACGTCTGCAACTGCCCCCCCAGCCGCGCCAGCTCCACGCTCGACGCCGCAGTCTGCTGGCTCGCCGTGGTCGTCTGATCGGCAATATCTCTCACCGTCATCACATTGCGGTTGATCTCCTCGGCCACCGAGCTCTGCTCTTCACTGGCCGTGGCGATCTGCTGGTTCATGCCCTGGATGCTCGACACTGTCTCGGTGATCTGCCCCAGCGCCGCGCCCGCCCGCCGGCTCAGTTCGACGCTGTCGCGGCTCAGGTCGCGGCTGCTGTCGAGCAGGTGCACCACCTGCGCCGTACCACTGTGCAGGTTGCCTATCAGCTCCTCGATCTCCTCGGTGGACTGCTGGGTACGCTGGGCCAGGCCGCGCACTTCATCGGCCACCACCGCAAAACCACGCCCGGCCTCGCCCGCCCGCGCAGCCTCGATGGCGGCATTGAGCGCCAGCAGGTTGGTCTGCGACGAAACCGACTTGATCACATCCAGGATGCTGCCGATACGCTCGCTCTCCTGGGCCAGCTGCTGCATGGCCAGGATCGACTCCTCCACCTGGCTGGCCAACTGCTCGATCTGCCCGATGGCGTCGTTGACCACCTGGTTGCCTTCGCGCGCCTGGCTGTCTGCGGCAGTGGCTGCCGCCGAGGCGAACTCGGCGTTGCGCGCCACCTCCAGTACCGTGGCGGCCATCTCGTTCATCGCGGTGGCCACCTGGTCGGTCTCGTCCTTCTGGTTGCCGGTCATCACCTGGGTGCGCTCGGCGACACTCGACAGCTCGCCCACCGCAGCGGTCAGCTGGCCGGTGCCCTGGCCGATGCCACCGATCAGCTCGCGCAGGCTCAGGGCCATCTGCTGCATGCTGTTCTGCAACTGCCCCAGCTCATCCTGGCGTGATACCCGCAGGTCGCTGCGCAGGTCGCCCTTGGCGATGCATTGCGCCGCTTGCAGTGTGCGTCTGAGCGGTTCGGTGATTTGGCGCGTGATCAGCCACGCGGCCAGGCTGCCGAGTACCAGCGCCAGCAAGGCGATGACGCTGAGCATGCTGCGCGCCTCGAGGGCTTCTTCGTCGCGCAGCTGGATCTGGTGTCGGGTCAGTACGCGACTGGCATCGCGCAGCTGGTTGCCCATGGCCTCCAGCCCGCCCTGAAGCTGCTCTACCGCGATGGCGGCCTGGCGGTAGCGGTCCAGCAACTGCACATAGCTGGCGAGCGCGGCGGTAGTGGCCTGCAGGTCGCTGGGCGGCAGGTTGCGCCTCAGATCGGCCAGGCTGGCCTGGGCGGCGCCGAGCGCGCTGGCACCCACCTGTTCGAAGGCACTCAGCGGGCTGAAGGTATAGGCCGGGGCGCGGCTTTGCTGGCCGGCGGTCTCGATGTGTCGTGCAAGCGTTGCGAACAGGCGCTGCTCCGAGGCCTGCCGTTCGCTGCCCTGGCGCTCGCCCAGCAGGGTCTTCTGCTCCAGCGTGTCGATGCCGTCGAGCAGGCGCTGCTCCTGTTCACGCAGGGCGGTTTCGTGCGTATGGCGCGTGCCGACGGCCTGCTGCAAGGTGTCGAAGTCGCGCACGAACTGGCCGACCACCTGCTGATTGGCCGTGATCACCTGGCGGTCGGCCGCATCGTCGAACTGCCCCAGCATGCTCTGCAGCAGGCGCTCCAGTTCGGTCAGGGTCGCGCTGATCCTGCGCCTGCTCTCGTCGTCCGCCAGCACCCGGTAGGTGATGCGCTCGGCACGCAGGTCCTTGCTCAGGTCGTTGATCGCGGCAATCTGGGTGAGGCGCTGCGAGCTGTCGATGGATTCGTTCAGTGCATGCCAGCCGCCCAGGGTGGTCGCCAGCGTCAGCAGCAGGACGCTGGCAAATCCCAGGGCCAGCTTGAGCCTGACGCTCAGGTTGCCAAGCATCCGGTACAAAGGTGCGAACATGACGGTTCTCCAGTGAAATGAGGGATGTAGCGCCTGGATAGGGTCGGGCGCAGCTACCTGTGCTCATCGGCCACTGGAGGCCAAGCTGGACCTGCAAATGCTGTAGGAAAATTCCCATCTTGCAGGCGGAAAATTCCACCTAGAGTTGGAAGCGCCCGACCAGCGCCTGCAATTGAACCCCCAGGCGTGCCAGCTCGATGCTGGAGGCCGCGGTCTCTTCGCTGGCGGCGCTGGTCTGGTCGGACACGTCGCGCACGTTGATCACGCTGCGGTTGATTTCCTCGGCCACTGCACTTTGCTGTTCGGCCGCGGCCGCAATCTGCTGGTTCATCGCCTGGATCGACGACACCGTGGTGCTGATGGTGGCCAGCGAGGTGCCGGCGCGTCGGGTCAGCTCGACGCTGCTCAGGGTCAGCTCGCGGCTGTTGTCCAGAATCCCGGCGACCTCGGAGGTGCCGCGGTGCAGGCCGGCGATCAGGCCTTCGATCTCTTCGGTGGATTGCTGGGTGCGTCGGGCCAGGCCGCGTACCTCGTCGGCGACCACGGCGAAGCCGCGCCCGGCCTCGCCGGCGCGGGCGGCCTCGATGGCCGCGTTGAGGGCCAGCAGGTTGGTCTGCTGGGCTACCGACTTGATCACGTCGAGCACGCTGCCGATCTTGTCGCTTTCGGCCTTGAGCTGGGCCATGGCTTCGCCGGAGTGGTCGACCGCCGCCGCCAGGCGCTCGATCTCGTCGATGGCCTCGCTGACCACCCGATCGCCTTCGCCGGCCTGCTGGTCGGCCAGGGTGGCGGCCTCGCTGGCCTGCTCGGCATTGCGCGCCACATCCTGCACGGTAGCGGCCATTTCATGCATGGCAGTGGCCACCTGGTCGGTTTCGACCTTCTGCGTGCTGACCCCGCTGCTGGTCTGCTCGGTCACGGCCGAGAGCTGCTCGGCGGCGCTGGCGATCTGGGTCACGCCCTCGCCGATGCCACCGACCAGCTCGCGCAGGCTCACGGTCATGCGCTGCATCGCACGCTGCAGCTCGCCCAGCTCGTCGCGTCGCTCGGCCACCAGGGTCTGGCTCAGGTCGCCGCCGGCCACCCGTTCGACCAGGCGCAGGGTCTGCTGCAGGGGCGTGGTGATCTGGCGGGTGATCACCCACGCGGCCGCGATGCCCAGCAGCAGCGCAATGGCGATCGCCAGGCCCAGGTTGTAGCGTGCCTGCAGGGCCTGCTGGTCGACCAGCTCGGTCTGCGACTGGGTCAGCTCGTCGCTCACCTCCAGCAGGCTGTCGCCCAGCTGTGCCAGGTGCTGCAGGGCCGAGTCGCTGGCGCTGCGCGCCGCGCTGAAGTCGAGCACGGCGGCGCGGTAGTCGGCCAGTGCCCCCGCGGCGGCACGCAAGGTGTCGCGATAGGTGCTCGGTAGCCTGTCGGGCAGTGCGTCAAGCTGGCTGGCCGCCTGGTCGATGGCGGCCAGTGCCGGTGCCTCGAATTCGGCGCGGCCGCTGTAGGTGTAGCCGCGCAGGTGAAAGCGGGCCTGCTGGATCTGCTGGTCCACCGTCACCAGGCTGGCGTAGGCGCTGAAGTCGGCACGCTCGCGCAGGGCCTGCCCGACTGGCGCCAGCAGCACCACCGCGCGTTCGGCGCTGCTGCCCAGGGCGTCGCGTGCCTGCTGGCGCGCCTGCACCGTGGTCTGCAGCTCGGCGAAGGTGCGCCGGTACTGGTCGAGGGTGTTTTCCTGGCGTTGTACCCGGGCAAGGTTGGCCGGCACGTTGAGGCGTCGCTGCAGGTAGGCCAGGCGCTCGGCCACGTCGTCCAGCTCCTTGTCCATCTGCTGGCCGACGGCAGGCTCAAGGTTGCGCTCGTAGACCAGCCGCTGGTTGCGCACATCCTGGATCTCCTTGTTCACCGCCCCGATGTCGGTGAGCTTGTCGCTACGGTCGGCAAGGTCTTCCAGGGTGGTCCAGCCGATCAGGGCGATACCCAGCGTCAGCAACAGAACCAGGGCAAAGCCCAGGGCCAGTTTCAGTTGAATGCTCAGGTTGCCCAGCATCCGATTCATCGTCACAAGCATGGTGGCTCTCCAGGTACGAGGTTCAGACGCACCCGTGGGTGCGCCAATGCGAACGCATCGGCTGGAGCGCCAAGGTCTGGACCTGCAAACGCTGTAGGACTTTTCGCTATTTGTTCGACGGCCACAGGGGGCCGGACACCGGCAGCGATCAACGCCGCTGCCGGCAGGGCGGGGGGTTACAGGCTGAAGCGGGCGACCAGGGTCTGCAGGTGGGTGCCCAGGCGCGCCAGCTCGACGCTGGAGGCGGCGGTCTCTTCGCTGGCGGCGCTGGTCTGGTCGGACACATCGCGCACCGTCATCACGCTACGGTTGATCTCTTCGGCCACTGCGCTCTGCTGCTCGGCAGCGGCGGCGATCTGCTGGTTCATGGCCTGGATCGAGGACACGGTGCGGGTAATGGTTTCCAGTGAGGTGCCGGCGCGGCGGGTCAGCTCGACGCTGCTGCCGGTCAGGCTGCGGCTGTTGTCCATCACCGTGGCGACCTGCTGGGTGCCGTTCTGCAGGCCGGCAATCAGCTCCTCGATCTCTTCGGTCGATTGCTGTGTGCGCTGGGCCAGGCTGCGCACTTCATCGGCAACCACCGCGAAACCGCGCCCGGCCTCGCCGGCACGAGCGGCCTCGATGGCGGCGTTGAGGGCCAGCAGGTTGGTCTGCTGGGCCACCGACTTGATCACGTCGAGCACGCTGCCGATCTTGGCGCTTTCGGCCTTGAGCTGACCCATGGCTTCGCTGGAGTGTTCCACCTCGGCGGCCAGGCGCTCGATCTGGTCGATGGCCTCGCCCACCACGCGGTCGCCTTCGCGGGCCTGCTGGTCGGCCATCTGCGCCGCCTCCGAGGCCTCTTCGGCGTTGCGCGCCACTTCCTGCACGGTGGCGGCCATCTCGTTCATGGCAGTGGCCACCTGGTCGGTCTCGACCTTTTGATTGTTGACCCCGGCGCTGGTCTGCTCGGTGACGGCCGAGAGCTGCTCGGCGGCGCTGGCGATCTGGGTGACACCATCGCCGATACCGCCGATCAGCTGGCGCAGGTTCACGGTCATGCGCTGCATGCTGTGCTGCAACTGGCCGAGTTCGTCGCTGCGCTCCACGCGCAGGTCGTGGCGCAGGTCGCCGCTGGCGATGCGGTCCACGGCGCCGAGGGTGTGGCGCAGGGGCACGACGATCTGGCGGGTGATGGCCCACGAGGCGAGGATGCCGAAGAACAGCGCCAGCGCCGTGGCCAGGGCCAGCATCGACTGGGCGTGCTGCGATTCGTCGTCGCGCAGTTGTGTGAGGCTGCGGCTCATCTGCTGGCTCAGGTCGATCAGCAGCGTGCCCTGTTCGGCCATGTGCTGCAGGGCCGCGTCATTGGCGGCCTGGGACAGGCTGAACTGCTCCACCGCGTTGCGGTAGGTGGCCAGCGCCTGGGTGGCGGCGGCCAGGGCATCGGCATGCTCGGCCGGCACCTTGGCCGGCAGGCTGCGGATGACGCTCAGGGCCTGGTCGATGGCCTGCAGGGCGGTCTGCTGCAGTTCGGCCTGCCCGCTGAAGATGTAGCCACGCACGTGGAAGCGGGCCTGCAACATCAGCGCCTTGGCCTGCACGGCGCTGTTGAAGGTCTGGATATCGCCGCCTTGCAGCAGCCCGCGCTCTACCTGATCCAGCGATGCAGCGGTCTTTTCCGCGCTGCTGCTCATGGTCGCACGGCTGGCCTCGCGGGCCTGGGCCGCCTGCTTGAGGTCGGCGAAGGCGCGCTGGTACTGGGTAACCGCCTCGTTCTGGCGTTGCAGGCGGTCGCCGTTTTCGCTGGGCGGTATGTGCTGTTCCACGTTCTTGAGCTGGCGATCCAGCTCTACCAGGGCGTTCTCTACCGCGTCGGCGCTGGCAGCATCGCGTTTGTGCTCATAGGTCTGGCGGGCGATGCGCAGGTCCTGGGTGATCTGGTGAATCCGGGAAATCTCGCCCAGGGTGTCGCCGCGCTGGGTGACACCGTTGAGCCCCTGCCAACCGGTGAGTGCGATCAGCAGGGTCAGCAGCAACACGGTGCCGAAGCCGATGCCGAGTTTGAGCGTGACGCTAAAATTGCCCAGATGGTGGGCGAACCAACGGTACATGGGGTGACTCCATTGCGGTCAGGCGGGGGCGGATGCGTGGTCTGTGGCCAATGCATCGGCCTGGGGTCACAAAACTGAAGGTGTGTGTGAAAGGCGTCGCCGTCAAGGCCGGGTCCTACGCACAGCAGCGGACGCGGTGCTAGAACAACCGCGCCAGCAGGGCGGTGACCGCCGTCTCCACGCGCAGGATGCGCTCGCCCAGCTGTACCGGGTTCAGCCCGGCCTTGCCCAGCAGCTCGACCTCATACGGGATCCAGCCACCTTCCGGGCCGATCGCCAGGGTCACCGGCTCGGTCAATGCGCGCGGGCAGGGCGGGTGGTTGCCAGGGTGGCCGACCAGGCCCAGGGTACCCTCGGCAATCGCTGGCAGGCGATCTTCGACGAAGGGCTTGAAGCGCTTCTCGATCACCACCTCGGGCAGCACGGTGTCGCGCGCCTGCTCCAGGCCCAGCACCAGTTGCTCGCGTATTGCCGCAGGCTCCAGGAAGGGGGTTTGCCAGAAGCTCTTCTCGACCCGGTAGCTGTTGACCAGGATGAGCTTGCCCACGCCCATGGTGGCCACGGTCTGGAACACCCGGCGCAGCATCTTCGGGCGCGGCAGGGCCAGCACCAGGGTCAGCGGCAGCTTGGCCGGCGGCGGCTGGGTGAACTCGACCGACAGTTCGGCTTCATGGCCCTCCAGGCGCAGCACCACGGCCTGCCCCATCAGCCCCCCCAGGCGTCCCACGCGCAGGGTGTCGCCCACCGCCACGCGGTGGATCTCCTGCATGTGGGTAAAGCGCCGGTCGCCCAGCACCACACGGTCGGCCGCGACGAAGTCGGCCTCCTCGAGCAGCAGCAGGTTCACGGCTGGGTGGCTGGCGGCTGGTCGTCAGGCTCGTCGGCCTGCACCGGGGCACTGCGCTTGCGGATCAGCCCGCCGAACAGCACGCCGACTTCGAACAGCAACCACATCGGCACGGCCAGCAGGGTCTGCGAGAAGATGTCCGGCGGGGTCAGCACCATGCCGACCACGAAGCAGCCGATGATGACGTAGGGGCGGATCTTCTTCAGGTACTTCACGTCGACCACGCCGATCCACACCAGCAGGATCACCGCCACCGGGATCTCGAAGGCCACGCCGAAGGCGAAGAACAGGGTCATGACGAAGTCGAGGTAGCTGGCGATGTCGGTCATCATCGACACGCCTTCGGGCGTGGCGCTGGCGAAGAAACCGAAGATCAGCGGGAATACCAGGAAGTACGCGAAGGCCATGCCGGCATAGAACAGGAAGATGCTCGACACCAGCAACGGCACTGCGATGCGTTTTTCATGGCGGTACAGGCCGGGGGCGATGAACCCCCAGATCTGGTGCAGGATCACCGGGATCGCCAGGAACAGCGAGACGATCATGGTCAGCTTGAATGGCGTGAGGAACGGCGAGGCCACGTCGGTGGCGATCATCGTGGCGTTGGCCGGCAGGTGGGCGCGCAACGGTGCCGAGACCAGGGTGTAGATCTGCTGGGCGAAGGCGAACAGGCCGGCGAAGATCACGAAGATGACCGCGACGCAGCGCAACAGGCGCGTGCGCAGCTCGGTAAGGTGCGAGACCAGCGGCATCGGCTGGTCGTTTTCCGGGATTTCGCTCATGGGGCTCGCGGCGGCTGTGTCGGTTCGGTGGGCGGTGCTGCTTCGACGGCAGGTGCAGGTGCAGGTGTCGGTGCAGTCACAGGTTCTGGTGCAGGCGCCGGCGCAGCCTCGGTGGCGGTGGCGGCTGGCTCCGCGCCGGGGGTGTGCGCCGGATCGGGCTGTACCGATTGCGGGTTGAGGATGCGCCGGGCTTCCTGCTCCATGGAGAGGATGTGCTCGTTGTGCAGCTGACGCCGGATATCGTCGGCACCGATCTCGCGCTCCACCTCGTTCTTGATCGCGTTGAAGCTGCGTTTCAGTCGGCCGATCCACAGCCCGGCGGTACGTGCAGCGCCCGGCAGGCGCTCGGGGCCGAGCACCAGCAGGGCCACCAGGCCGACAAGCAACAACTCACTGAAGCTGATCCCGAACATGTGTTCACTCTTTCCTGGTCGGCTCTTCGACCTTGTGCGCCTGGCCATCGAAGGTCTGCGGCTGGTTCAGCGGTGCAGCGGCGGGCGGCGGGGTTGGCTGGGCAGGCTGTACGGTGGGCTGCTCCGGCTTGTCTTCCTCTTCGTTCATGGCCTTCTTGAAGCCCTTGATCGATTCGCCCAGGTCGCTGCCCAGGTTTTTCAGTTTCTTGGTACCGAACACCAGTACAACCACCACCAGCAGGACGATCCAGTGTTTCCAGTCAAAAATACCCATGGTGCAATCCTCGATTGAATTCGTTAGGCCGACGGCTGGCGGGCGGCCTTCTCGTCGTGCCCGGACAGGCCGAAGCGGCGGTCCAGTTCGTCCAGCACGGCCTGCGGGTGCTGGCCCAGGGCGGCGAGCATGACCATGCTATGGAACCACAGGTCGGCGGTCTCGTAGATGACATCGCTGCATTCGCCACTGACGGCGGCGTCCTTGGCGGCGATGATGGTCTCGACCGATTCCTCGCCGACCTTTTCCAGGATCTTGTTCAGGCCCTTGTGGTACAGGCTGGCCACGTACGAGGTGTCGGGGGCCGCGCCCTTGCGCGATTCGAGCACTTCGGCCAGGCGGATCAGGGTGTCGCTCATGTCAGTGTCCTGCGCTGTAGATGGCATGCGGGTCTTTGAGTACCGGGTCGACGGTCTTCCACGCGCCGTTCTCGTACACGCGGTAGAAGCAGCTTTCACGGCCGGTATGGCAGGCGATGTGGCCCAGTTGCTCGACCATCAGGATGATCACGTCGGCGTCGCAGTCCAGGCGCATTTCATGCAGCTTCTGTACGTGGCCGGACTCCTCGCCCTTGCGCCACAGTTTGCCACGCGAACGCGACCAGTAGATGGCGCGCTGCTCGGCGGCAGTCAGGCTCAGGGCCTCGCGGTTCATCCAGGCCATCATCAGCACGCGCCCGGTCTTGTGGTCCTGGGCGATCGCCGGTACCAGGCCATCGCTGTTCCAGTTGATCTCGTCCAGCCAGTCTTTCATGTTCGACTCCAAAATAGGCCACGGTCCCGCACCGATGCCACCTGCTAGTGTGCCAGCCACGCAGCAGGCTGGCTATCGGCGCACGATCAGGTAAAGGCCCCCGGCCAGCATCAGCCAGGCCGGCCAGGCTGCCGGGGCGCTGAGGCTCACGGCACCTGCGGCGAGGGTTGCACCGCCCGCCAGCAGGCCGGCACCGAGCAGGCGCAGGGCCCAGCGATCGCGCTGCTGCCAGGGTGGCGGCGGGTCGTTCAGGTGCGGTTGCGACATGCGTTCGAGCAGGTCGCGGGTCATGCCGGCCAGGTGCGGCAGTTGCTCGACCTGGCTGTGCAGGTTCTGCAGCACGTTTTTCGGGCTGACCCGCTCGCGCATCCAGCGCTCCAGAAATGGCTGGGCGGTGCTCCACAGGTCCAGGTCAGGGTACAGCTGACGGCCCAGGCCCTCGATGTTGAGCAGGGTCTTCTGCAGCAGCACCAGTTGCGGCTGCACTTCCATGTTGAAGCGCCGCGCGGTCTGGAACAGGCGCATCAGCACCTGGCCGAAGGAAATATCCTTTAACGGTTTTTCGAAGATCGGCTCGCACACTGTGCGGATCGCTGCTTCGAATTCGTTGAGCTTGGTCTGCGCCGGTACCCAGCCCGAGTCGATGTGCAACTGGGCCACGCGACGGTAGTCACGCTTGAAGAAGGCGAACAGGTTGCGTGCCAGGTAGTCCTGGTCCTCGGGGGTGAGGCTGCCCACGATGCCGCAGTCGATCGCGATGTACTGCGGGCTCCACGGCTTGACGGTGCTGACGAAGATGTTGCCCGGGTGCATGTCGGCGTGGAAGAAGCTGTCGCGAAACACCTGGGTGAAGAAGATCTCGACGCCGCGCTCGGCCAGCAGCTTCATGTCGGTGCGCTGGTCGGCCAGGGTGGCAAGGTCAGTGACCTGCACGCCATAGATGCGCTCCATCACCAGCACCTTGGGCCGGCACAGGTCCCAGTACACCTGGGGCACGTACATCATCTCCGAGCCTTCGAAGTTGCGTCGCAGCTGGCTGGCGTTGGCCGCCTCGCGCAGCAGGTCGAGCTCGTCGTAGATGGTCTTCTCGTAATCGTTGACCACCTCGACCGGGTGCAGCAGGCGGGCATCGGCCGACACCCGCTCGGCGCCGCGGGCGATCAGGAACAGCCAGGCCAGGTCCTGCGCGATGATCGGCTTGAGGCCTGGGCGCACCACCTTGACCACCACCTCCTCGCCGCTCTTGAGGCGCGCCGCGTGCACCTGGGCCACCGAGGCCGAGGCCAGCGGTTCGACGTCGAAGCGGCTGAAGATCTCGCCCACCTTGGCGCCGAGCTGCGATTCGATCAGCGCCACGGCCTTTTGCGGGTCGAAGGGCGGCACGCGGTCCTGCAACAGCATCAGCTCGTCGGCGATGTCGGCGGGCAGCAGGTCGCGGCGGGTGGAGAGCAACTGGCCGAACTTGATGAAGATCGGGCCCAGGTCCTGCAGCGCCAGGCGCAGGCGCGCGCCACGGCTCAGGGGCGACGGCTTGCGCGGTAGCCAGCGCCAGGGCATGGCGAAGCGCAGGGTCATCAGCCACCAGGGCAGGGGCAGGTCGAACAGCAGGTCATCGAGACGGTAGCGGATCACGACGCGCTGGATGCGCAACAGACGGCGGACGGCAAGCAGCTTCATGCGTTATCGCTGGATTCAAGGGATCGGGCAAGGCGCGCAATGCGTGCCTCGAGGCGTTCTACATCGATTTTCAGGGCATCGAGCTCGGCGAAGCGCGCTTCGGCCTCGCGCTGGCCGACCAGGGTGCGGGCCTCTTCGGCCAGGTATTCGCCAAGGTTCTGGTTGAGGCTGGCCAGGCCCTGGCGGGTCCAGCGCGCGCGGCTGCGCAGGTGGCCGCCGATCAGTTGGGTGGCGACCGGGCCGAGCCAGCGCGAGAGTTCGTACTCCCAATCCAGCTCCAGGTCCTGCAGCACGCCGACCAGGTCGAGCAGCACCGCGCTGTCGCCTTCGAGTTCCACCTGCGGGCTGTGCAGCACCGCCGGCTTGTCCTGGCTCAGGGCCAGTTGCAGCAGGCTGCTGGCCGGCGCACGCAGGGTGCAGTCGGCCTCGGTTTCCCAGTGGCTGGCGAGCATCAGGCCTTCATCGCCGGGCAGGATGTACAGCTGCAGCGCCGGCTGGCGGCAGTCGATGGCAATGATCTTGCCCTCGAGCGCAGCCAGGCGCGGCAGCGCAGTGCTGTCCATGCGCAACACACGGTTGAGACCGTGTTCGACGCTGGCGAGCAGCCCGGCCAGCAACATCAGGGCTTGATACCGCGGTGCAGGGCCACGATACCGCTGGTCATGTTGTGGTAGGTGACACGGTCGAAACCGGCGTCGACCATCATGGCCTTGAGGGTTTCCTGGTCGGGGTGCATGCGGATCGATTCGGCGAGGTAGCGGTAGCTGTCCGCGTCGTTGGTGATCAGCTTGCCGGCCAGCGGCATGAAGGCGAACGAGTAGGCATCGTAGACCTTGGACATCAGCTTGTTGGTCGGCTTGGAGAACTCCAGCACCAGCAGGCGGCCGCCCGGCTTGAGCACGCGCAGCATCGAGCGGATCGCGTCGTCCTTGTGGGTCACGTTGCGCAGGCCGAAGGCGATGGTCACGCAGTCGAAATGGTTGTCGGGGAAGGGCAGCTTCTCGGCGTCGGCCTGGACGAACTCGATGTTGCCGGCCACGCCCTTGTCGAGCAGGCGGTCACGACCGACCTTGAGCATCGAGGCGTTGATGTCGGCCAGTACCACCTGGCCGGTGGGGCCGACCAGCTGCGAGAACTTGCGCGCCAGGTCGCCGGTGCCGCCGGCGATGTCGAGCACGCGGTTGCCAGGGCGCACGCCCGACAGCTCGATGGTGAAGCGCTTCCACAGGCGGTGCATGCCGCCGGAGAGCACATCGTTCATCAGGTCGTACTTGGCGGCCACCGAGTGAAAGACTTCGGCGACTTTCTCGGCCTTCTGACTTTCGGGGACATCCTTGTAGCCGAAGTGGGTGGTGGGTTCGGCGTGTTCGCCTTTGCGCTGGTCGTTCATATCGCTTCACCGGAAAAAATTACTGGCCATTCTAGGGCGTGCGGCTGCATTTGTCTTGGCGGGGTGTGTCGCAGGCGGAGGCAGGGGCATAATGGGAGTATGCCCTTCTAGCCAGGATTGATTGAATGACCCAGATCAGCGTCGAACGCAAACACAGCCTGGGGCGCGCAGCGGCCCGGGAAAAGGCCGAAGCCCTGGTGGACAAGCTGACCCGCGAGTACGACCTCAAGGCGCAGTGGAACGGTGACCGGGTCGAGGTCAGGCGCAGCGGTGCCAATGGCAGCATCGATATCGGCGACGACAGCATCCGGGTGGAGTTGAAGCTCGGGATGATGCTGTCGATGATGGGCGGCACGATCAAGGCCGAGATCGAGAGGGCCCTGGACAAGGCCCTGGCCTGAAACCGCTGTAGAGGGTCAAGTGGCCCCGCAGGTTCACTGCAGGCCCTGTGGGCGCGGGCTTGACCCGCGACAGGGGCCTTCGCTGCACAGCAAATCCTGCCCTTAGGGTGAGGATTCTAATTTTTCCCCCTACCTTTGTGCCCAAGCCCAACTTTCACGGGCGTAACTCCATTTCCGTTCAAGCGTGAGGTGCAGAGCATGGCCAAAGTGACCCTGAAGAAAATCGACGACGCCCCGGGCAAGGCCCTGGGCGAGGTGCGCGGCTACGCGCGCAAGATCTGGCTGGCAGGCCTGGGGGCCTACACCCGGGTCGGGCAGGAGGGTGCCGAGTACCTGAAGGAGCTGGTCAAGGCCGGCGAAACCGTGGAGAAAAAAGGCAAGAAACGCCTCGACCACGAACTCGATGCCGCCAACAGCGAGATCCAGTCCGCCAGGCAGGAACTGGGCAGCGTGAAGGGCAAGGTCGAAGTTCAGCTGGATAAAATCGAAAAGGCTTTCGACACACGGGTCGCCAGCGCCTTGAATCGCATCGGCATTCCGTCTAAACATGACGTGGAGGCACTTTCTGCCAAGCTCGAAGAGCTGACGCTGTTGCTCGATCGTGTCGCACGCAAACAATAAGGAGAGCGGGATGGCTGGCAAAAAGACAACTGAGAAAGAGAGCAGCTCCTGGGTCGGGGGGATCGAAAAGTATTCCCGCAAGATCTGGCTGGCTGGTTTGGGTATCTACTCCAAGATCGATCAGGACGGCAGCAAGCTTTTCGAAACCCTGGTCAAGGACGGTGAGAAAGCTGAAAAGCAGGCCAAGGGCAGCGTCAACTCGGCCAAGGCCAGTGCCAAGTCTGCGACCTCGCGCGTAGGCGACGTGAAAGACCGCGCACTGGGCAAGTGGAGCGAACTCGAAGAGGCTTTCGACAAGCGCCTGAACAGTGCCATCTCGCGCCTGGGCGTGCCCAGCCGCAATGAGGTCAAGGCACTGCACCAGCAGGTCGACACCCTGACCAAGCAGATCGAGAAACTGACCGGTGCCTCGGTCAAGTCGGTCTCGGCCAAGGCGCCGGCCAAGCCACTGGCCAAGGCAGCACCGAAAGCGGCGGCCAAGCCTGTGGCCAAAACTGCGGCGGCCAAACCAGCAGCGGCCAAGCCAGCAGCCAAGCCGGCCGCGGCGAAAACCGCAGCCGCCAAGCCTGCAGCGAAAGCGGCGGCCAAACCTGCCGCAAAACCTGCCGCCAAGCCGGCAGCAGCGAAAAAGCCAGCGGTGAAGAAAGCCCCGGCCAAGCCTGCTGCAGCCAAGCCCGCAGCGGCCAAACCGGCAGCGCCAAGTGCCAGTGCGGCACCGGCGCCAAGCCCGGCGGCCACTGCGGCGCCAGCCGCGTCGGCAGCACCAGCACCTTCGAGCCCGGCCAGCCAGGCCTGACTCGAGGTAGCTGTACAGAAAACGCCCGGCCTGTGTGCCGGGCGTTTTTATGTGCAGTGCCTGTGCTGGCCTCATCGCCGGCAAGGCCGGCTCCTACAGGTAGCGCGCCGTCTGTAGGAGCCGGCCTTGCCGACGAAACTCTTCAGCCTTCCAGGTACCTCAAGGCCAACTGCTCCGCCGCCAGGCGTGACTCCACCTCAAGGTGCGGCGCCACCAGCATCATCACCTGGTACACCACGATCCCGACCTCGCCCTCGCGCGCCAGAATCCGCTGGTAGTCCAGCGAGAACAGCAAGGTCATGCTGATCTGCTCCACCAGTTGCCCCAGTGCGCGGGTATCGCTGGTCACCTGCCCATGCGCCTTGAGGCTCGCCAGCAATGCCGCCAGCGTGCGCTTGAGCGCATTGAGCAGGGTGCGCATGCCCCGCGCCAGCTTGGGCAGGCGCCCGGTAAGGTTGGACAGGTCCTGGAACAGAAAGCGGTACTGCGCCATGCGCTCCACGATCAGGTGCAGGAACAGCCAGTAGTCCTCGGCATCCAGGCGTACCTCCAGGGGCGGGTCGAGCAGGGGCGTCAGCTCCTCCTCGAAACGCTCGAACAGGCCCAGCACCAGCGGCTCCTTGCCGTGGAAGTGGTAGTACAGGTTGCCCGGGCTGATGCCCATCTCGTTGGCGATTTCCAGCGTCGAGACATTCGGCTCGCCCTGACGATTGAACAGGTGCAGGGCGCACTCCAGGATACGGTCGCGGGTCTTCATCCGTTCTTCTTGCTCAGCGCACCAGCACGTAGGTGCCGGGTGCGGGGTCCATGGGAGGGTAATTGGCGCTGCCCAACGACAGGCGGGTTTCGCGCTGCGCACCGGAGCGCGCCTGTATCCAGTCGAGCCACTGCGGCCACCAGCTGCCCTCGACCTTCTGCGCATCGTGGTACCAGGCCCGCGGGTCGCTGCTCAGCCTGGGGTTCTCGACAAAATGCGCCTTGGGGTGGCCCGGTGGGTTGAGGATGCTCTGCACATGCCCGCTGTTGGCCAGCACGAAGCGCCGCTCGCCGCCCAGCAGCAGGGCCGAGCGGTACACCGCGTCCCACGGGGTGATGTGGTCGTTGCTGCCGGCCACGTGGAAGCTGTCCACCGTGACCTTGTGCAGGTCGATCGGCGTGCCGCATACCTCGAGGCCGTCGGCGTGCGTCAGCGGGTTGAATTTGAAGAAGTCCAGCAGATCGCCGTGCAGCGCGGCCGGCAGGCGGCTGTTGTCGTTGTTCCAGTACAGGATGTCGAATGCCGGGGGCGCCTTGCCCAGCAGGTAGTTGTTGACGAAGTAGTTCCAGATCAGGTCGTTGGGGCGCATCCAGGCGAACACCCGTGCCATCTCGCGGCCCTCCAGCACGCCCTGCTGGTAGGAGCGGCGCTTGGCCGCCTCCAGGGTCTGCTCGTCGGCGAACAGGCTGGCGGGGCTGTCGAACTGGCTGTCGAGCAGGCTGACCAGGTAGGTGGCGCTGTGCACCCGGCGCATCTGGCGCTTGGCCTGCAGGTGACCCTGCAGGGCCGCGATGGTCAACCCGCCGGCACAGGCGCCAAGCAGGTTGACGTCGCGGCTGCCGGTGATCGAGCGGCACACGTTCATGGCTTCCTCGACCGCCGCCACGTAGCTCGACAGGCCCCATTCGCGATGCCGGGCGTCGGGGTTGCGCCAGCTGATCATGAAGGTCTGCAGGCCGTTCTTGAGGGCGTACTGCACAAAGCTGTTGGTCGGGCTGAGGTCGAAGATGTAGAACTTGTTGATCTGCGGCGGCACCACCAGCAGGGGCCGGGCGTACTGTTTTTCGCTCATCGGGCGGTACTGGATCAGCTCCAGCAGCTCGTTGCGAAACACCACCGCGCCGGCGGTGCTGGCCAGGTTCCTGCCCACCTCGAAGGCGTCCGGGTTGACCTGGCGTGGCAGGCCGTCGTTGTGGCGCAGGTCGTCGAGCAGGTGGTTCAAGCCGCGCACCAGGCTCAGCCCGCCGGAGTTCAGCAGCTCCTTGACCGCCGCCGGGTTGAGCAGGGTGTTGCTGGGCGACATTGCATCGTTGAGCAGCGAGAACACGAAGTGCGCGCGGGCGCGGTCATCGTCGTCCAGCTGGCTCTCGTCGATCCACTGGCAGGTCTGCTGCTGCCAGGCCAGGTAGGCCTGCAGGCCGCGTCGGTACAGCGGGTTGAGCTGCCAGGCCGGGTCGTTGAAGCGGGTGTCGCGTGGCGAGGGCTGGTAGGGGGTATCGCCCAGCATCACGCGCCCCAGCTGGCCACCCAGCGCCAGCAGGTGGCGCGCCGTGTGCAGCGGGTGACGCAGGCCGTGGCGCCCCAGCTGGTGCACCGTCGACAGCAGGTCGCGACCGCGCAGGCCACTGATGGCGCTGCGCACGTTGAGATAGGCAGCGGGGGTCGGTACCCCGGGCTTCGCGGGCTTGTCTTTCATCCAGGCAACACTCCGTCGTCAGGCCATCAACCAATGTTTCAATGCAAGAGCGACACCAACCCGAACTGGCGCTGACATGCCCGGCGCTCCTGCCGGGGGTGCAAGCGATAGAGGTGCTCAAGCGCTCGGGGCGGGCCGTGGATGCATGACGGCGCGTTGGCGCTCCTGCTGCAGGAATTTCATGATGATCGGGGCAACGGCTTCGGCCCGGGTGATCAGGAACAAGTGACCGTCGTCGATTATGTGTAGCTGGGCATTGGGAATTCGCCAGGCCAGCAGGCGCATATTGATCAGCGGGATCAGCGGGTCGTCGTCGCCTGCCAGCACCAGGGTCGGCTGCTGGATCTTGTGCAGCCAGTGGATGCTGGTCCAGCCCATGCCGGCGAACAGCTGCCAGTAATAGCCCAGCTTGCCCGAGGAACGCACCTTGGCCGCATGCGACGCGGCCAGGTTCGGGTCGCGGCGAAAGGCCCCGCCATAGATTTCCGGGGCGATGCGGATCACGTGGGACGGCTGTATGTAGCGCCTGGGGCTGGCCATCAGCCACAGCACCCGTGGCTTGCCCGGCACCATCACCGCACCGGCGGCGGTGGCCGCCAGCACCAGCTTCTTGCAGCGCTCGGGGTAATCGTGGGCGAACTGCTGGGCCAGCGCTCCGCCCCACGACACGCCGATGGCATTGACCTGCCCGTAGTCGAGGTAGTCGAGCATGCGCGCCGTCAGCTTGGCCAGCCCGGGGAAGCGGTAGGGCCGGCGCGGTGTCGACGAACCGCCCACGCCGGGTACGTCGAAGGCGATCACTTCAAGGTCCGGGTCCAGCGCATCGATGAACGGGAACACCAGCTCCAGGTTGGCGCCGATACCGTTGAAGATCAGCAGCGGCGTGAGGTGCGGCTTGCCGGGGCGAACGGCCGTGCGGATGGACTGGCCATCGAGCTCGACGGTTCTGAAGAGGTACGGTTGCGGCATGCGCGAGCCCTGTCGTGAGTAGCAGCGCCGCCTTGCCTGTGGCGGCGCCGGGTGTTTTCAGCGTTCGTGGACGTAGGTGCCGGGCGACGCTTCGGCGCTCGGGTAGGCCTTGTTGCCCAGCTTGGCGGGTGCCGGCTTGAGTGCGCCGGAGCGCTCGGCCAGCCACGCCTGCCAGTACAGCCACCAGGAATCGGTGTGCTTGGTGGAGTTCTCCTGCCAGTCGTCGGCCTGGGCCGGCATCTCGCTGCTGGTCATGTAGCGCGACTTGGGGTTGCCCGGCGGGTTGAGGATGCTCTGGATATGCCCGCTGTTGGACAGCAGGAACTCGACCTTGCCGCCGAACAGCTGCGCCGACTTGTAGCAGGACTTCCATGGGGTGATGTGATCGTTGGTGCCGGCCACGCTGAAGATGTCGGTGGTGACCTGGCTCAGGTCGATCGGCGTGCCGCACACTTCCAGTGCACCGGGGCGCACCAGCGGGTTGTTCTTGAACATTTCGATCAGGTCGCCGTGGAAGGCGGCGGGCAGGCGCGTGGTGTCGTTGTTCCAGAACAGGATGTCGAACACCGGCGGCTCGTTGCCGAGCAGGTAGTTGTTGACCCAGTAGTTCCAGATCAGGTCGTTGGGGCGCATCCAGGCGAACACCTTGGCCATGTCGCGGCCTTCGAGCACACCGGCCTGGTAGGAATGGCGCTTGGCCGATTCCAGGGTCTGCTCGTCGACGAACAGCGCCACCTGGGTGTCGAGGGTGGTGTCGAGCACGCTCACCAGCAGGGTCAGGGCATTGACCTTCTTCTCGCCCAGTGCCGCGTAGTGGCCCACCAGCGCGGTGCAGGTGATGCCGCCGGAGCAGGCACCGAGCATGTTCAGGTCCTTGCTGCCGGTGATTGCCAGCACCACATCGACGGCCTCCTTGAGCGCATCGATATAGGTCGACAGGCCCCACTCGCGCTGGGACTTGTTGGGGTTGCGCCAGCTCACGATGAAGGTCTGCACCGTGGAGCGCAGGCAGAAGCGCGCCAGGCTCTTTTCCGGGCTGAGGTCGAAGACGTAGAACTTGTTGATCTGCGGCGGTACCACCAGCAGCGGCTTTTCGTGCACCTGCTCGGTGATCGGGCGGTACTGGATCAGCTCCAGCACGTCGTTGCGAAACACCACGGCGCCCTCGGTGGTGGCCAGGTTCTTGCCCACCTCGAAGGCGTCCATGTTGACCTGGCTGGGCATGCCGCCGTTGTGCACCATGTCCTTGGCCAGGTGCGACAGGCCGTCGAGCAGGCTCTTGCCACCGGTTTCGAAGAACCGCTTGACCGCTGCCGGGTTGGCCGCGCTGTTGGTGGGGGCCATGGCCTCGGTCATCAGGTTGATGACGAAGTGCGCGCGGCTGATGTCCTGCTCCGACAGGTTGCTGTTGCCGATCCAGTCGTGCAGTTCCTTGCGCCAGGCCAGGTAGGTCTGCAGGTAGCGGCGGTACAGCGGGTTCTGGCTCCAGGCCGGGTCGCTGAAGCGGCGGTCGTCGCCCTCCGGCTGCAGGCCGGACTTGCCGAAGATCACGTCCTTGAGCTGCAGGCCGAAATGTGCGACGTGCTTGGCACTGTGCAGCGGTTGCTTGATGGCCTGACGCAGCACCATCCGGGCCGAAGACAGCAAATCCTTTCGGCGCAGGCCAATGATGGGGCTCAGGCCCAGGGTGTTTTCAGAGGCTTGGCGCTGCAGGTCATCGTTGTTCTTGTTACTCATCTACGACGCTCCGTTGTCCTGAGACGAGTACCGGCTGGGCTGTGGGCGTTGCACAGACGAATGCCCGGTACTACTGCTCGGGTGACCAGTGATAACGAACTGCGGTCCTGCGACCGGATGCGCGACGGTGATGAGCCCTGCGGGTTTATGCGTGTGAAGACAACCTGCTTTCGCTCGCGACCTCGGCATACCGGCCAGACCCTGCATCAACCCGCCCATGCAGGGTACTTGCCATATCCATTGGTTACCCGACTTTCATGGAATGCGCAAGCCGGCCAATCGCTGGCCGGCGCACGGGCATTCAAGCAAATAGAATTAGAAAATGCGCTCTAAAACGCCGGAGTGCCGGGCTAGAGCATCAGCTTGACGATCGACTCGGAAGGGTCGCGGGATTTGCCGGCCTTGGCCAGTTCGTCGAGGTACTCGGCCCACAGCTGGTCCTGGCGCAGGCACAGCTGTTCGAGGTATTCCCAGGTGAACAGGCCGCTGTCGTGGCCGTCGTCGAAGGTGAGCTTGAGCGCGTACTGCCCGGCGGGCTCGAGCTGGCTCAGGCCGACGCCGAGCTTGCCAAATTGTAAGATCGGATTGCCGTGGCCCTGGACCTCGGCGGAAGGGGAGTGCACGCGCAGAAATTCGGCGGGCAGGTGATACACCTCGTCGGGCCCGTAGGTCAGGCTCAGGGTCTTGGAGGCTTTGTGCAGATTGATGGCGGTAGGCAGACGGGGCATGGCTATAAGGCTCTTGGGCTTCAAGCTGCAAGCTACAAGCTGCAGGAGAAGGCGTCCAGCACCTCCGGCCTGCAGCTCGCCGCTTGGCGCTGAGCTACAGAATGTAGCGCGACAGATCTTCGTTCTGTGCCAATTCGCCCAGGTGGCTGTTGACGTACTCGGCGTCGATGCGGATCGGCGCTTCGCTGTGGGCGCTGGCCAGGTCGCCGGCGCTGAACGACACCTCTTCGAGCAGGCGCTCGAGCAGTGTGTGCAGGCGACGGGCACCGATGTTCTCGGTCTTCTCGTTGACCTGCCAGGCGATCTCGGCCAGGCGCTTGATGCCGTCGGCAGCGAACTCGATGTTCAGCCCCTCGGTCTTGAGCAGCTCGCGGTACTGCTCGGTGAGCGAGGCATGCGGTTCGCTGAGGATGCGCTCGAAGTCTTCCGGGCTCAGGGCCTTGAGTTCGACACGGATCGGCAGACGACCCTGCAGCTCGGGCACCAGGTCGCTCGGCTTGCTCAGGTGGAACGCACCGGAGGCGATGAACAGGATGTGGTCGGTCTTGACCATGCCCAGCTTGGTATTGACCGTGCAACCTTCGATCAGCGGCAGCAGATCGCGCTGCACGCCTTCACGGGACACATCGGCGCCACCGACGTTGCCGCGCTTGGCTACCTTGTCGATCTCGTCGATGAACACGATACCGTGCTGCTCGACCGCCTCGAGGGCCTTGGCCTTGAGTTCTTCCTCGTTGACCAGGCGCCCGGCTTCCTCGTCGCGCACCAGCTTGAGCGCTTCCTTGACCTTGAGCTTGCGGCTCTTTTTCTTGCCCTTGCCCATGTTGGCGAACAGGTTCTGCAGCTGGTTGGTCATTTCTTCCATGCCCGGCGGCGCGGAAATGTCGACGCCGACCGCTTCGGCCACCTCGATCTCGATTTCCTTGTCGTCCAGCTGGCCTTCACGCAGGCGCTTGCGGAACAGCTGGCGGGTGTTGGAATCGCTGCTGTTGACCGGGTCTTCGTTGAAGCCGGTGCGGGCCGGAGGCAGCAGCGCATCGAGGATGCGCTCTTCGGCGGCGTCTTCGGCACGGTGGCGCACGCGCACGATCTCCTGCTCGCGCAGCAGCTTGATCGCGGCGTCGGCCAGGTCGCGGATGATCGACTCGACGTCACGGCCCACATAGCCCACTTCGGTGAACTTGGTGGCTTCGACCTTGATGAACGGCGCGTTGGCCAGCTTGGCCAGGCGACGGGCGATTTCGGTCTTGCCCACGCCGGTGGGGCCGATCATCAGGATGTTCTTGGGGGTGACTTCCACGCGCAGCTCTTCGGGCAGCTGCATGCGGCGCCAGCGGTTGCGCAGGGCGATGGCGACGGCGCGCTTGGCATCGTCCTGGCCGATGATGTGGCGGTTGAGTTCGTGGACGATTTCGCGGGGGGTCATGGACATAATGGTCGATGGTCCTGTGGGCAAGTGTTCAGCGTGGAAAAGCCCGACCGTCGGGTCGGGCGCCAGAACAGCTGAATTACTCGGCCAGGTCCTGCTCCTCGATGGTCAGGTTGTGGTTGGTGAACACGCAGATGTCGCCGGCGATGTTCAGTGCGGTCTCGGCGATTTCGCGAGCCGACAGGTCGGTTTTCTGCAGCAGGGCGCGTGCGGCGGCCTGGGCGTAGGCGCCGCCGGAACCCATGGCGATCAGGCCGTCTTCGGGTTCGACGACGTCACCGTTGCCGGTGATGATCAAGGAGGCGTCCTTGTTGGCCACGGCCAGCATGGCTTCCAGACGGCTCAGCGAGCGGTCGGTACGCCATTCCTTGGCCAGCTCGACGGCGGCGCGAATGAGGTGGCCCTGGTGTTTTTCGAGCTGGCCTTCGAAGCGCTCGAACAGGGTGAAGGCGTCGGCGGTGGCACCGGCGAAGCCGGCGATGACCTGGCCGTGGTACAGGCGACGAACCTTCTTGGCGTTGCCTTTCATCACGGTATTGCCGAGGGAAACCTGGCCGTCGCCGCCCATGACGACTTTGCCGTGGCGACGAACTGAAACGATGGTGGTCAAGGGAGAGTCTCCACGCAGCGAGGCGAAAATGCCTGATGCAGACTCATATGGGGGTGGGGGGAAAGATTTCAACCTTTGCGGCCCCTTCGCCGGCAAGCCGGCTCCTACCGGTAGGAGCCGGCCTTGCCGGCGAAGGGTTTGACTCAGGCTTCGTGGCTGATGTGCCCGTCAACCAGGGTGTAACGCACCGCACCCGGCAGGCAGTGCCCGATGAACGGGCAGTTTTCGCCCTTGGAGCGCCATTGTTCGCCAGCCACGGTCGAGGCCTGCGGGTCGAACAGCACCAGGTCTGCCGCCGCACCCACCTGCAACTGCCCGGCCGGCAGGCGCAGGGCCGCCGCAGGGCCTGCAGACAAACGCTGCAACAAGGTTGCCAGGTCGAGCAGGCCGTCCTCGACCAGTGTCATCGCCAGCGGCAGCAGCAACTCGACGCTGCTGATGCCTGGTTCGGTGGCACCGAACGGCGCCAGCTTGGCGTCGCGCTCATGCGGCTGGTGATGGCTGGAAATCGCCTGGATCACGCCCCGCTTGACCGCATCACGCAGGCCGTCGCGGTCGGCGCGGGTGCGCAGCGGCGGTTGCACGTGGTACAGGCTGGAGAAGTCGCGCAGCGCCTCGTCGGTGAGGATCAACTGGTACAGCGCCACATCCGCCGTCACCGGCAGGCCGCGGGCCTGGGCCTGTTCGATCAGCTTGGCACCCCGGGCGCTGGTCAGCTGGCTGAAGTGCGCACGCACGCCGGTCTGTTCCACCAGCAGCAGGTCGCGGGCCAGGGCCACGGTCTCGGCGGTTTCCGGAATGCCCGGCAGGCCGAGGAAGCTGGCCATCGCGCCCTCGTGGGCGAGGCCGCCCTGGGCCAGGTCGCGGTCCTGGGAATGGAAGATCACCGTCAGGTCGAAGGTGGCCGCGTAGTCCAGCGCGCGGGCCAGGGTGCGGGTGTTGGTGAAGCTGTTCAGGCCGTTGCCGAAGGCCACGCAGCCGGCATCGCGCAGGGCGATCAGCTCGGCCAGTTGCTCGCCTTCCAGGCCCTTGCTCAAGGCGCCGATCGGGTACACCTTGCTGTGCCCGGCTTCACGGGCGCGGTCCAGGATCAGCTCGGTGACTGCCGAGGTGTCGAGCACCGGCCGGGTCTGCGGCGGGCAGCACAGGCTGGTCACGCCACCGGCGGCGGCGGCGCGGGTTTCGCTGGCGATGCTGCCCTTGCGGCTGTAGCCGGGCTCGCGCAGGGCAACGCTCAGGTCGACCAGGCCGGGCGCGGCCACCAGGCCGGTGGCGTCCAGGGTACGGGCGGGCTTGAAGCCGGCCGGGGCAGCGCCGATGGCGACGATCTTGCCGGCGTCGATGTGCAGGTCGCCGACCTGGTCCAGGCCGCTGGTTGGGTCGATGACACGGGCGCCGAGGATACTCAGGCTCACTGGGCGTTCTCCTGCTCGAATTGACGTTGCGCGGTCTGCCCGCTCATGGCCATGGACAACACCGCCATGCGCACGGCGATGCCGTAGGTGACCTGGTTGAGGATCACCGAGTGGGCGCCGTCGGCCACGGCCGACTCGATTTCCACGCCACGGTTGATCGGGCCGGGGTGCATCACGATGGCATCGGGCTTGGCCCCGGCCAGGCGTGCGGTGGTCAGGCCGAACAGGCGGTAGAACTCGCCCTCGCTGGGCAGCAGGCCGCCGGTCATGCGCTCACGCTGCAGGCGCAGCATGATCACCACGTCGACGTCCTTCAGGCCTTGCTCCAGGTCGGTGTAGACCTTCACGCCGTACTGCTCGATGCCGATCGGCAGCAGGGTCTTGGGGCCGATCACGCGGATGTCCGGGCAACCCAGGGTTTTCAGCGCGAGCATGTTCGAGCGCGCCACCCGCGAGTGCAGGATGTCGCCGACGATGGCCACCGAGAGGTTCTCGAAGCCGCCCTTGTGGCGACGAATGGTCAGCATGTCGAGCATGCCCTGGGTCGGGTGCGCATGGCGCCCGTCGCCACCGTTGATGATCGCCACCTCCGGGCACACGTGCTCGGCGATGAAGTGCGCGGCGCCCGAGTCGGCGTGGCGCACTACGAACATGTCGGCGGCCATGGCTTCAAGGTTGCGCAGGGTGTCGAACAGGGTCTCGCCCTTGCTGGTGGAGGAGGTCGACACGTTCAGCGTGATCACGTCGGCCGACAGCCGCTGGGCGGCCAGTTCGAAGGTGGTGCGGGTACGCGTGGAGTTCTCGAAGAACACGTTGCACACGGTCTTGCCGCGCAGCAGCGGGACTTTCTTGACCGCACGCGCGCCGACTTCGAGAAACGAGTCGGCCGTGTCGAGAATTTCGGTCAGCAGTTCGCGGGGCAAACCGTCGAGCGAGAGGAAGTGGCGCAGCTGGCCCTGGTCATTGAGCTGCAGCGGGCGCTTGGCGTCGATTGGCGTCATCGCGGGGGACTCTTAAAGGGCGGAAGCGGAAGCGAGGTCCTGGCGCTCGAGTTCGAGCGGCGCGGGGCCGGACAATTTTACCCGTTCATGGGCTTGCAGCGACAGGGTGGCGCCCACCACGTTTGGCCGGATCGGCAGTTCGCCGGCATCCAGGTCCAGCAGACACACCAGGGTCACGCTGGCCGGGCGGCCATAGTCGAACAGTTCGTTGAGGGCGGCGCGGATGGTGCGCCCGCTCATCAGCACGTCGTCCACCAGTACCAGGTGCTGGCCTTCGATCTCGAACGGCAGCTCGGACGGGCGCACCTGCGGGTGCAGGCCGTTCTGGCTGAAGTCGTCGCGGTAGAACGACACGTCGAGGGTGCCCAGCGGCGAATCGCTGCCCAGCTCGGCCAGCAGCGCCTGGGCCACCCATACGCCGCCGGTGCGGATGCCGATGAAGCGCGGTTCGGCGATGGCGCGGCGTTGCAGGTGGGCGCGAAGGTCAACGGCCATCTGCCGGATCAGTTCGGCGGGGTTGGGTAGGCTCATGCTTGCTCCTCAAGAGGCCGGGGCAGAGAGCTGGCCCGGCGTGTAACCGATGGTCGGGTTCAGGCCTGTTCGGCGTGGGCGTCGAGCCAGCCTTGCAGCAGCAGGGCGGCGGCAATCGCGTCCACCGGGTTGTCGCGGTAGCTGCCACGCTGGCCGCCACGAGCCATGCGTTCGCCCTTGGCCTCGAAGGTGGTCAGGCGCTCGTCGTGGGTGTAGGCCGGCACGTTGAAGCGGCCGTTCAGGCGTCGGGCGAATTTCTCGGCGCGCGCGCTCATTTCGCTGGGCGTGCCGTCCATGTTCAGCGGCAGGCCGACGACTACCGCGTCGGGTTGCCATTCCTTGAACAGTTTTTCCACCTGGGCCCAGTCGGGTGCGCCGTTCTGCGCCTTCAGGGTGCACAGCTCGCGGGCCTGGCCGGTGATCACCTGGCCGACGGCGACGCCGATCTGCTTGGTGCCGTAGTCGAAGCCCAGCAGCAGTTTGAGCGCCGTCATCAGGCGTGCCCCGCCTGGCTGGTGAGCAGGCTGAGGTTGATGCCCAGGCTGGCTGCGGCGGCTTCGAGGCGTTGCTCGCAGGCCATGCCGAAGATGATCTCGGGGTCGAACGGGCAGTTGAGCCAGGCGTTGTCGGCCAGTTCCGCTTCCAGCTGCCCGGCTTCCCAGCCGGCGTAGCCCAGGGTGATCAGGCTCTGCGCCGGGCCCACGCCGTCGGCGATGGCGAACAGCACGTCCTGCGAGGTCGACAGGGCCAGCCCGTCGAGCTGGACGGTGGCCTGGAAGGTCTTGTCGTTGGTGTGCAGCACAAAACCGCGGTCGGTCTGTACCGGGCCGCCGATATGGATAGGCACGTGGATGCAGCGTGCCGGCGGCTCGGTGTCCGGGCGCAGCTGCTCGAGGATATCGGCCAGGTTCAGCTCCTGCGGGCGATTGACCACCAGCCCCATGGCACCGTTGGCATTGTGCTCGACGATGTAGGTCAGGGTGTGGGCAAAGTTCGGGTCGGCCATGTGCGGCATGGCAATCAGGAACTGATGCTTGAGGTAACTCGGGCTGAGGTTTTTCATGGGGGTTAGTGTGGCGGCGAGCGGCCACGCTGACAAGGTGCGTGTCGAGCCTGCGGGCCGATTATGCCTGTTTCTTGGCGGTGCTAATCGGCACGGGCTGCTGTGTGAGGCGCTAGTTAGGTGACCCTGCGGTTGCTGATGTCGCGGCACTGCGCTGCTTTTTGAAGCGGGTACATTTTTTTCGCGGCGACCTACAACTGGTAACTGTGTCAGGTGACAGGTGGTTTGGATCAACTCATAGTCTCACCGCAAACCGAGCATTTGGCTTATCTAAAGGAGAAGTGCAATGATCACTCGGATGTCTATCAACGAAGCAATCGGAAATTTCTTTACTAGTGAGGTAACGCTTACAGGACGCGGTGACCCCGAACGCGCTTATCTGGTCTGTGTCAGTGGGACCGGAGAATACTGCGGCGAGGGTAAGACGTACGAGAATGGGTGTTTCACAATTACCTTCAAGCCACCTGGCCCAAACCCTCACCATGGCTACCAATTTACGGTTAGGCATCTTGAAGACGATGGCACAGTAGGCAACAACCTGAACTGGTCTACTGCCGTCAACAACCCACTCGAAGGTTAATGATCTGACATGGCGAGTTGAAACTCTTCTCACTGTCTAGCAGTTGAGGCATGCCTCGCAGTTGTTGTAAGTGCTGGTCCTGCTTCAATTTCGCGACAACATTTTTTGTTGGCCAGCTTCGATAGTTTTGGTTACGAACACTCGTACTTACAGGTGTTACTTGAGCCGCTTGACGACGTCAGGCGAGTACACCTTCGGCGATCAGTTGCTCGACAACCGATCCCCACGGGCGAAGCGCCACGTTCGAACAATTTCCAGCCGATCGATATCCGACAGGTCCCCGGTAAACGGCGCAAACGGCGCCGCCAGCCTCACGATGCGCTGCGCCGCCTGGTCCAGCAGCGGCTGCCCGGAAGATTCGAGCACCAGCACCTCGTACAGCGAACCGTCATGGTTGATCGACACCAACAGGCGCAAACTGCCGTAGATCTGCTGGCGGCGGGCCTCGTCCGGGTAGTTGAGGTTGCCGATGCGCTCGACCTTCTTGCGCCATTCATCCTTGTACCAGGCGCCCTTGTCGCGCATGGTCGAAGCCGCGCTCAGGCGGTGGATGCGCGGGCGCTTGGCATACAGCTGCTGTTCGTTGGCCAGCTCCGCCTCGAGGCTGGCGATCTGGCTGGACAGGTCGGCGCTGTCGAACGTCGGTGTGGCCGCCTTGGGTTGCACCTTGGGCTGCTGCTCCTTGGGGCGGGTCTCGACCTTCTGCGGCTTGGGCCTGGTGGTGGCCACCACCGCCTTGGGCGGGGCCGGCTGGGGCGCCACTTCGGGCTTCGCGGCCGGGGGCGGCGTCACCTTGTTGATCTTGCTGTCCTGGAACGGGGCGATCTCGGTGGTCTTGGGCACTGCCTTCTTGTCCAGCGTGCCGCTGCCCTGCTGGTTGTCCTGCGCCAGGTAATCGGCCTTCTTCGGCGGTGCCTCGCTCTTGAAGGTGGCCAGGGTGATTTCCATGGTGCGGCGGATTTCTTCAGGCTTGGCGAAGGTAAACCCCAGGCCCAGGATCAGCGCCAGGTGCAGCAGCGCCGCCAGGAACAGGGTAAAGCCCAGCCGGTCCGCCGCGCGGACACGGGGCGGGGCAAAATCGGCAGGAAGGTCGGCAGGAAGCGTCATCGATTATCCAGCAGCCGGGGCAGGGCCGGCGCAGCGGGGTGCCAGTCGAGAATGGACCGGCATGATACCCCACAACGCGGGCCCGCCACTTGTCGGCGGTCAGCGTGCCTTGAGCTTGCGATCAATGGCGTCCATCAACTGCGCGCCGATCTGCGTGCCGTAGGCGTTGTCGATTTCGCGGATGCAGGTGGGGCTGGTCACGTTGATTTCGGTCAGGTGCTCGCCGATCACGTCCAGGCCGACGAACAACAGGCCCTTCTCGCGCAGGGTCGGGCCCACCTGGGCGGCGATCCAACGGTCGCGCTCGGTCAGCTCGCGGGCCTCGCCACGACCGCCGGCGGCCAGGTTGCCGCGGGTTTCGCCGCTGGCCGGGATGCGCGCCAGGCAGTACGGCACCGGCTCGCCGTCGATCATCAGGATGCGCTTGTCGCCGTCCTTGATCGCCGGCAGGTAGGCCTGGGCCATGATCTGCTGGGTGCCCAGGGCGGTCAGGGTCTCGAGGATCACCGACAGGTTGGGGTCGCCCACGCGGTGGCGGAAGATCGAGGTGCCGCCCATGCCGTCCAGCGGCTTGAGGATCACGTCGCCGTGCTTGGCGGCGAATTCGCGGATGATGTCCGGGCGCCGGCTCACCAGGGTTGGCGGCGTGCACTGCGGGAACAGCGTGGCGAACAGCTTCTCGTTGCAGTCGCGCAGGCTCTGCGGACGGTTGACCACCAGCACCCCGGCGGCCTCGGCCTGCTCCAGCAGGTAGGTGCTGTAGACGAACTCCATGTCGAAGGGCGGGTCCTTGCGCATCAGGATCACGTCCAGCTCGCTCAGCGCGGCGTCGGTCTCGGCCTCCAGCTCGAACCAGTGCTCGGGGTCGGCGAACACCTTGAGCGGGCGCATGCGGGCACGGGCCACGCCTTCGCTCTGGTACAGGTCGTGCTGCTCCATGTAGAACAGCGACCAGCCACGGGCCTGGGCGGCCAGCAACATGGCCAGCGAGCTGTCCTTCTTGTAGGAGATCTGCGCGATGGGGTCCATGACAATCCCGAGGCGAACGCTCATGGGGTATTTCCTCTCGGCGGCGTGCTGCCGCAGTGGCTCGAATTGAAGTGCGTCAGGGTGGCGCCCGGCGGGCTGGCGGTCAAGGGGAAACGTCAGCCGGCAGGCATCGGCGCTGGGCGCGGCGAGGCTCGATGGAATGCACCCCCAGAGTGTGCTAAAAAGGCCTGGCACGTGGCCTGCAAGGCCCTTCCAGGCGATGGTAGAGCAATTATGGTACAGCCCGACACGGCGTTGAAGGTGATGGTGATCGATGACTCCAAGACGATTCGCAGCACTGCCGAAAAGCTGCTGGGCGAAGCCGGTTGCGAAGTCGTCACCGCGGTCGACGGTTTCGACGCCCTGGGCAAGATCGTCGACCACACCCCGGGGATCATCTTCGTCGATGTGCTGATGCCGCGCCTCGATGGCTACCAGACCTGCCTGCTGATCAAGCAGAACAGCGCGTTCAAGGACATCCCGGTGATCATGTTGTCGTCGCGCGACGGCCTGTTCGACAAGGCGCTCAGCCGCCAGGTGGGCTCTGATCAATTTCTGACCAAACCTTTCAGCAAGGAAGAACTGCTGGATGCGATCCGCGCCCATGTGCCGGGTTTCGCCGCAGAAGAACAACCCGCACCCTGACGCCGCCGCCCTCCTGGCCGCGGCGTCATGCCTTTATTGGGGAACAGCATGGCCCGAGTTCTGATCGTCGACGATTCGCCGACCGAAATGTACAAACTGACCGGAATGCTCGAAAAGCACGGGCACCAGGTGCTCAAGGCCGAGAACGGCGCCGATGGCGTGGCCCTGGCCCGCCAGGAAAAGCCCGATGCGGTGCTGATGGACATCGTGATGCCCGGCATGAACGGCTTCCAGGCGACCCGTCAGTTGAGCAAGGACGACGTCACCAAGGGCATCCCGGTGATCATCGTCACCACCAAGGACCAGGAAACCGACAAGGTCTGGGGCCAGCGCCAGGGCGCCAGCGACTACCTGACCAAGCCGGTGGATGAAGACACCCTGATCCAGGTCCTGAACAAAGTTCTCAAGGCTTGACCACGCGGCGCATGGGCGAATCGCTGACCGCCTTCGAGCTGTTGCTCGAAATCGACCGGCGCTGTCGCCTGCTGGCGGCCGACCTGCCATTGCAGGAAACCCGCCTGCAGACCTGGAGCGGCATCGGCTTTCGCATGGCCGAGCACTGGTTCGTGGCGCCCATGGGCGAGGTCGCCGAAGTGCTGCAGGAACCCCGGCTCAGCCGCATTCCCGGGGTCAAGCCGTGGGTGGCGGGGGTGGCCAACCTGCGCGGGCGGCTGTTGCCGGTGATGGACCTGTGCGGTTTTCTCGGCCTGGGCTTGTCGGTGGTGCGCAAGCAGCGGCGGGTGCTGGTGCTGGACCACGAGGAGCTGTTCGCCGGGCTGCTGGTGGACGAAGTGGTGGGCCTGCAGCACTTTGCCCTGCACGGCCTGGAGCTGTCGCCGCCGGCGCCGCTGCTGCCGGCTGCGGCCCCCTTCGTGCAGGGGCACTTTCAGCGCGAGCACTGCTGGGGCATTTTCAGCCCCTTCGCCCTGGCCCAGGCGCCAGGCTTTCTCGATGTGGCGTTGTAAAGGGATGCCAGACCTGTGACCAAGTTCAAGACCCGCCCCTCGGTACAAGGCTCGCGCAGCAGCGCGCAGATCGCCGCACTGTTCATCGTGCTGATCCTGTCGATCATTCTGCTGTTCGCCAACTTCGCCTACCTCAATACCCAGGCCAACTACGACAAGCAGTACATCGGCCATGCCGGCGAGCTGCGCGTGCTGTCCCAGCGCATCGCCAAGAACGCCACCGAGGCCGCCGCCGGCAAGGCCGTGGCGTTCAAGCTGCTCAACGATGCGCGCAACGATTTCGAACAGCGCTGGGGTTACCTGAAAAAAGGCGACCCGGCCACCGGCCTGCCGTCGGCCCCGGTGGCGGTACGCGGCGAGATGGATGCGGTGCAACGCGACTGGGAGAGCCTGCGCAAGAGCACCGACGCGATCCTGGCCAGCGAGCAGACCGTGCTGTCGCTGCACCAGGTGGCCGCGACCCTGGCCGAGACCGTGCCGCAGTTGCAGGTCGAGTACGAAAAGGTGGTGGAGATCCTGCTGCAAAGTGGCGCCCCCGCCAGCCAGGTGGCGGTGGCCCAGCGCCAATCGCTGCTGGCCGAGCGCATCCTGGGCTCGGTCAACACCGTGCTGGCCGGCGACGACACCGCGGTGCAGGCCGCCGATGCCTTCGGCCGCGATGCCAGCCGCTTCGGCCAGGTGCTCGACGGCATGCTCGGCGGCGCGCCGTCGATCCAGGTCACCCGCGTCCAGGACCCGGATGCCCGTGCGCGCCTGGCCGAGATCGCCGAGCTGTTCCAGTTTGTCGCAGGCTCCGTCGACGAGATTCTTGAAACCTCGCCCGAGCTGTTTCGCGTGCGCGAAGCGGCCGGCAGCATCTTCAGCCTGTCGCAGACATTGCTCGACGAAGCCTCGCACCTGGCCAACGGCTTCGAGAACCTGGCCTCCGGCCGCACCCTGGATACCGTCGGCGGCTACGTGCTGGGCCTGCTGGCGCTGGCCTCGATCATCCTGATCGGGCTGGTGATGGTGCGCGAAACCAATCGCCAGCTCAGCGAAACCGCCGAAACCAACGAACGCAACCAGCAGGCGATCATGCGCCTGCTCAACGAGATCCAGGAACTGGCCGACGGCAACCTGACTGTCACCGCTTCGGTCACCGAGGACTTCACCGGGGCCATCGCCGACTCCATCAACTATTCCATCGACCAGTTGCGCGACCTGGTGGCGACCATCAACCTCAGCGCCGAGGAAGTCGCCAGCGCGGTGCAGGAGACCCAGACCACCGCACACCTGCTGGCGAAGGCCTCCGAGCACCAGGCCCAGCAGATCACCGATGCATCGATTGCGGTGGGCGACATGGCCGAGTCCATCGACCGGGTGTCGGGGCACGCCTACGAGTCGGCCAAGGTGGCCGAGCGCTCGGTGGCCATTGCCAACAAGGGCAACGAGGTGGTGCACAACACCATCAACGGCATGGACAACATCCGCGAGCAGATCCAGGACACTGCCAAGCGCATCAAGCGCCTGGGCGAGTCGTCCCAGGAAATCGGCGACATCGTCAGCCTGATCGACGACATTGCCGACCAGACCAACATCCTCGCCCTCAACGCGGCGATCCAGGCGTCGATGGCCGGCGAGGCCGGGCGCGGCTTTGCGGTGGTGGCCGACGAGGTGCAGCGCCTGGCCGAGCGCTCATCCTCGGCCACGCGCCAGATCGAGGCGCTGGTGCGCGCGATCCAGGCCGACACCAACGAGGCGGTCATCTCCATGGAGCAGACCACCGCCGAAGTGGTGCGCGGGGCGCGTCTGGCGCAGGATGCCGGGGTGGCGCTGGCCGAAATCGAGGGTGTATCGCAGACCCTGGCCGAACTGATCCACAGCATTTCCGATGCCGCGCAGTTGCAGACCTCTTCGGCCGGGCAGATCTCCCACACCATGGCGGTGATCCAGCAGATCACCTCGCAGACCTCGTCCGGCTCGACCGCCACCGCCGAGAGCATCGGCAACCTGGCGCGCATGGCCAGCGAGATGCGCCGTTCGGTGTCGGGCTTCACCTTGCCGCCAACCACGGAGCCGCGCTGACCGGCGCGTGGGACTTTATGGCTACTAAAGTGCGTATCGCCGAGCGCCACGACAAGGTGGCCCTGGCCTGGGTCAAGGGCCCCATCGACGACTGCCTGGCCCAGGCCCGCCAGGCGTTGGAGCAGTTTGCCGGCGACGCTGGCGACAGCCAGGTGCTGGAGCGTTTCGACGCGCCGCTGCGCCAGGTGCGCGGCTGCCTGCAGATGCTCGAGCTGGAAGGTGCGGCCTTGCTGACCCGTGAAATGCAGCAGCTGGCCCAGGCCCTGGGCGAAGGCCGCGTGGCCTCTCGCGGTGACGCGCTGGGCGCGTTGTTCAGGGCGCTGGAGCAGTTGCCGCAGTACCTGCAACGCCTGCGCGGCGCCCGGCACGAGCTGCCGTTGCTGGTGCTGCCACTGCTCAACCCGTTGCGTGCCGCGCGTGGCGCGCCGGCGCTGGCCCAGGCCAGCCTGCCGGGCGAGCAGACCGTCGCCGAGCCCGCTGCGGGGCTAGGCCTGAGCCTCGGCGCGCTGCGTGACCCGCTCGAGGCGGTGCCGGGGCGCGATGCGATGCGTTCGGTGGTGCTGGCAGTGCGCGAAGACCTGGTGCGCATCAAGGAGCAACTGGACCTGTTCGTGCGCAGCGACCGCCAGCAGGTCGAGGCGCTGGCCCCGCTGCTGGCGCCGTTGCGCCAGATCGCCGATACCCTGGCGGTGCTCGGCTTCGGCCAGCCGCGCCGGGTGATCATCGACCAGGTGGCGGTGCTTCAGGCCCTGGCCCAGGGCCAGCGGGTGCCCGAGGATGCGCTGCTGATGGATGTTGCCGGGGCGCTGCTGTATGTCGAGGCGACCCTGGGCGGCATGGTGGGCTCGATCGAGTCGGTCAGCCAGGCCAGCGTACCCGGCACCGACCTGGACGACATTCGCCGACTGGTGCTGGACGAGGCCCACGGCGTGCTGCTGCAGGCCAAGGACCTGATCGCCGATTGCCTGGAGGCCGGCTGGGATCGCCTGCGCCTGCAACCGCTACCGGGGCTGTTCACGCAGATCCGCGGGGCGCTGGCGATGCTCATGCTGCCCCGGGCGGCGGCGCTGGTGCGGCGCTGCCATGATTACGTCGAGACCCACCTGCTGTACGCCGAGCGGCTGCCGGACAACGCCGCGCTCGATCACCTGGCCGATGCCCTGTGCAGCCTGGAACTGTACCTGCAATGGCGCGCCATCGACCCCCAGGCCGACCTGGACGAATGGCTCGAGCGCACCCAGCTGGCCCTGACCGCACTGGGGTTCCCGAGCCTGCCGCCGGCCCCGTCGGCACCCGCGCCTGCGCCCGAGATGCACGAGGCACCGCTGGACGACGAGCTGCGCGAGGTGTTCCTGGAGGAAGCCGAGGAGGTGCTGCAGCAGTTGCAACAGCACTGGGCGATATGGCGGGGCAACCCGGCGGCACGTGACGCGCTGGTGGAAATGCGCCGCGCCTTCCACACCCTCAAGGGCAGCGGCCGCATGGTGCGCGCCCAGGTGCTGGCCGAGCTTGCCTGGGCCGCCGAGCACCTGCTCAACCGCATGCTCGAAGGCCGCGTCGAAGCCAGCGGCGATGTGCTGGCCGGGCTCGAGCAGAGCATTGCGCTGCTGACGCCGTTGCTGGATGAATTCGCCCAGGCCCAGGCTCTGCCCCATGCCGAGGTCGAGCGCCTGGCCACGCGCCTGCATGCGCTGGCGATGAACGACCCGCTGGGCGTCACAGCCCCGGAGCCGGCCTTCGACCCGCGCCTGCTGGAGATCTTCCGCAACGAGGCGCAGACCCACCTGGCCAGTGTCGACGAGTTTCTGCAGGCCGCCGAGGCGCAGTTGCCGGTGCCGGTCAGCGACAGCCTGCAACGGGCGCTGCATACCCTCAAGGGCAGCGCCGCGATGGCCGGGGTGGTGCCGATCGCCGAGCTGGCCAGCGCACTGGACCTGCTGGCCCGCGAATTCAAGGCCCACCAGCTGGGCCTGGACCTTGACGAGCTGTACCTGCTGCAGATGGCCGAACCGCTGCTGCGCCGGGGCCTGGCACAGCTCGACAGCACCCCGCTGGCACCCATCGGCGGTGCCCGGACCCTCATCGAACAGATCGACCAGGTGGTTGCTGCGCGCCTGCAGGCACTGCGCGATGCGCCGAGCCAGGGCCTGCGGGTCAAGCGCGACCCGCAACTGATCGCCAGCTTCCTGGCCCAGGGCATGGACATCCTGCTGGACGCCGAAACCCTGTTGCAACGCTGGCAGGAGCACCCCGGCGAGCGCCAGGAGCTGACTGCGCTGCTGGATGAACTGACCACCCTGGGGCAGAGCGCGCACCTGGCCGACCTGTGGCAGGTGGACGAACTGTGCGAGGCGCTGCTGGACCTGTACGGCGCGGTGGAGGAGAGCAGCCTGGCGGTCAGCGAGCGCTTCTTCGGCGAGGCGCAACGGGCCCATGAAGCCCTGATCGACATGCTCGACCAGATTGCCGCCGGCCAGGAAGTGGACCCGCAACCGCAACGCCTGCACGCATTGCGCGAGCTGCTCGAGCAAGGCCTGGCGCCGGATGCCATGGGCCTGGTGCACAGCCAGGGCGAGCAGCCCGGACAGATCGCCGAACTGGGCGATGCCACCCGCGCGCTGCAACGCCAGGCGCACGACAGCGAGGTGGTCGAGCTGTTTCTGGAAGAAGCCCGCGACATCCTCGAAGGGGCCGACCAGGCCCTGGCGCGCTGGGCCGGCGACCCCGACAACGGCTCGGCGCTGTCGTCGCTGCAGCGCGACCTGCAGACCCTCAAGGGTGGCGCACAGCTGGCGCAGGTGGGGGCGGTCGAGGTGCTGGCCCAGGAGCTGGAGTTGCTCTACGAAGGCCTGGTCGATCGCCGTTACCAGCCCGGCAACCTGTTGCCGGGCCTGCTGCGTGAAAGCCATGCGTTGCTCGGGCGTCTGCTCGAGCAGGTGCAGCAGGGACAGGCAACGGAGCTGGTGGTGGAACAGCTGGCAGCCCTGCGCGAGTTCCGTCACACCGCACCGGCACCCGAGCCCCAAGGCAAGCCGGCGGAGCCCCAGCGTCACGAGGGCGACAAGGAACTGCTGGAGATCTTTCTCGAGGAAGGCTTCGACATCGCCGAAAGTGCCGGTGCCGCGCTGCTGCGCTGGCAGGCCGACCCGCGCAACGGGGTGGAGGTGGAGAACCTGCTGCGCGACCTGCACACCCTCAAGGGCGGTGCGCGCATGGTCGAGATCGCGCCCATCGGCGACCTGGCCCATGAACTCGAATTCCTCTATGAACACCTGGCGGCCGGGCAGCTGCAACCCAGCCCGGCGCTGTTCAGCCTGCTGCAGAACTGCCATGACCGCCTGGCGCACATGCTCGATGCGGTGCGCCTGCACCAGCCGCTGCACGCCGCCACGGCGCTGATCGACTATATCCGCAATTTCAGCAGTGCTGCCCTGAGCGACACCGCCGCCGCGACGCCCGGCGCCGAGGTGGCCCCGGTGGAAGTGGCGGCGCCGAGCCCGGAGCGTGCCCCGGCCGACATGGTCAAGGTAACGGCCGAGCTGCTCGACGACCTGGGCAACCTGGCGGGCGAGAACTCGATCATTCGCGGGCGCATCGAACAGCAGGTGAACGATGCACAGGTGGCCCTGGGCGAGATGGAAACCACGCTCGAGCGCATGCGCGACCAGCTGCGCCGGCTCGATACCGAGACCCAGGGGCGCATCCTCAGCCGCCAGCAGAGCGAAGGCGAGGCGCTGGGCTATGACGACTTCGACCCGTTGGAAATGGACCGTCATTCACAGTTGCAGCAGCTGTCGCGGGCCCTGTTCGAGTCGGCCTCCGATCTGCTGGACCTGAAGGAAACCCTGGCCGTGCGTGCCCATGACGCCTACAGCCTGCTGCAACAGCAGGCGCGGGTGAACAGCGAGTTGCAGGAAGGCCTGACGCGCACCCGCATGGTGCCGTTCGAGCGCCTGGTGCCGCGCCTGCAGCGGGTGGTGCGCCAGGTTGCCAGCGAGCTGGGCAAGCAGGTCGAGCTGGTGGTGGGCAATGCCGAGGGCGAGCTGGACCGCAGTGTGCTCGAACGCATGGTGGCGCCGCTGGAACACATGCTGCGCAACGCCGTCGACCACGGCATGGAAAACCGTGCGGCGCGCCTGGCGGCGGGCAAGCCGGAGCAGGGCACCATCGCCCTCAACCTGCTGCACGAAGGCGCCGATATCGTCATCGAAATGACCGACGATGGCGCCGGCGTGCCGCTGGAGGCGGTGCGGCAAAAGGCGATCAAGCGCGGCCTGCTGGACCCGGCCACCGAACTGAGCGACCACGAGGTGATGCAGTTCATCCTGCGGCCCGGGTTCTCCACTGCGGAGAAGATCACCCAGATTTCCGGGCGTGGCCTGGGCATGGACGTGGTGCACGAAGAGGTCAAGCAACTGGGCGGCTCGATGGTGATCAACTCGGTGCCGGGCAAGGGGGCGCGTTTTCTGATTCGCCTGCCGTTCACCGTGTCGGTCAATCGCGCACTGATGGTGAACTACGGCGAAGAACAGTACGCGGTGCCGCTGAACACCATCGAGGGCGTGGTCCGTGTACCGCCGGCCGAGCTCGAGGCCTGCTACCAGCTGGACCCGCCGTGCTACCGCTACGCCGGCCACCGTTATGAGCTGCGCTACCTCGGCGAACTGCTGCAGGGCGAGGTGCAGCCGCGCCTGCTGGGGCAGAGCCTGCCGCTGCCGGTACTGCTGGTGCAGGCCCACGACCAGCAGTTCGCCGTGCAGGTGGACAGCCTGGCGGCCAGCCGTGAAATCGTGGTCAAGAGCCTTGGCCCGCAGTTTGCCGCAGTGCACGGGCTGGCCGGGGCGACCCTGCTGGGCGATGGCCGCGTGGTACTGATTCTCGACCTGCTGGCGCAACTGCGTGCGCTGCACCTGCAGTTGTCCAAGGTGGCCCAGGGCGCCGCACGCCTGCGCCTGGAGCACCCTGGCAATGCCGCCGCACGTCCATTGCTGGTGCTGGTGGTGGACGATTCGGTCACGGTGCGCAAGGTGACCGGGCGCCTGCTGGAGCGCCATGGCATGAACGTGCTGACGGCCAAGGATGGGGTCGATGCCATGAGTGTGCTGGCCGAACACCGTCCCGACATCCTGCTGCTGGACATCGAGATGCCACGCATGGACGGCTTCGAGGTGGCCACCCAGGTGCGCCAGGACCCGCACCTGAAGGACCTGCCTATCATCATGATCACCTCGCGTACCGGCCAGAAGCACCGCGACCGGGCCATGGCCATTGGCGTCAACGACTACCTGGGCAAGCCCTACCAGGAGTCGGTGCTGCTGCAGAGCATTGCCCGCTGGAGTACCCCGCATGCTTGAACAGACCCCTCGCAACAATCGGCGCAACACCCTCACCGGGCTGTTGCTGCCGTTGAGCGACCGCAGCCTGGTGCTGCCCAACGTGGCGGTGGCCGAGCTGATCGGCTACCAGCCGTGCACGCCCTTGCCGCATCAGCCGGCCTGGTTGCTGGGCTGGATCGACTGGCGCAGCCAGCGCCTGCCGCTGCTGAGCTTCGAGGCGGCCTGCGGTGGCCAGACCCAGGTTGGCGAGCGCGCGCGCATCGTGGTGCTCAATGCCCTGGGCGATACGCCGCGGCGTTTCTTCGCCCTGCTGGTGCAGGGCATACCGCGCACGTGCAAGCTCGACAGCCAGCTCAACTACGTCGATGTGCCGCTGGCGCCGCTGGAGCTGGCGGCGGTGCAGGTGGGCGAGCAGGTGGCGCGGGTACCGGACCTGCCCGGGCTGGAACAGCTGTTGCAGACGGCCGGGGCCTAGTACCAACCGCGTAATGCACTTGATGCCGGGCTTGTGTAGGGTAGAGGAGCGAATCATTCTACGGAGGGCATCAATGCATGTACCACGGTGAACGTTTCAATGCCTGGACCCACCTGGTGGGCGCGGTTCTGGCCTGCATCGGCGCGATCTGGCTGCTGGTGGTGGCCGGGATGCAGGGCGACCCCTGGAAGATCGTCAGCCTGGCCATCTACGGCTTCACGCTGATGCTGCTGTACAGCACTTCGACCCTTTATCACAGCGTGCGCGGGCGGGCGAAGGTGATCATGCGCAAGCTCGATCACCTGTCGATCTACCTGCTGATTGCCGGCAGCTATACCCCGTTCTGCCTGGTGAGCCTGCGCGGTCCGTGGGGCTGGAGCCTGTTCGGGGTGGTGTGGGGGCTGGCGGTTATCGGCATGCTGCAGGAGATCAAGCCGCGCTCCGAGGCGCGCGTGCTGTCCATCGTGATCTACGCACTGATGGGCTGGATCGTGCTGGTGGCGGTCAAACCGCTGCTGGCCAGCCTGGGTACGGCGGGGTTCGCCTGGCTGGCGGCGGGGGGCGCGCTGTACACCATCGGCATCATCTTCTTTGCCTATGACAGCCGCTTCCGCCATTGGCATGGCATCTGGCACCTGTTCGTGATTGCCGGCAGCCTGCTGCACTTTATCGCGATATTTTTCTACGTGCTTTAGGGCCCCTTCGCCGGCAAGGCCGGCTCCTGCAGTAGGAGCCGGCCTTGCCGGCGAACGCCGCGACGCGATCTAGAAGTCGCCCCACAGCTGCTGCGCCACCGCCAGCGCCACCACTGGCGCGGTTTCGGTACGCAGCACCCGCGGGCCCAGGCGCGCGGCATGGAACCCCGCCGCCTTGGCCTGCTCCACTTCTACCTCCGACAAGCCGCCTTCCGGCCCGATCAGAAACGCCAGGCTCGCGGGCCTGGCATGGCTGGTCAAGGGTTCGGCCACCGGGTGCAGCACCAGTTTCAGCGCCTCGTCTCGCGCCTTGAGCCAGTCTGCCAGCAGCACCGGCGAATGGATCGTCGGCACTGTCGAGCGCCCGCATTGTTCGCAGGCACTGATCGCCACCTGGCGCCAGTGGGCCAGGCGCTTGTCGGCACGTTCGTCCTTCAGACGCACCTCGCAGCGTTCGCTGACGATCGGGGTGATCACGCTGGCACCCAGTTCGGTGGCCTTCTGGATCGCCCAGTCCATGCGCTCGCCACGGGACAGGCCCTGGCCCAGGTGCACGTGCAGGGGGGATTCGGCCTGGCCGGGGAGGGCCTGGGCGAGCGTGACGCGCACGCTCTTCTTGCCGACCTCGAGCAGTTCGCCCAGGTATTCCTGGCCGCTGCCGTCGAACAGTTGCACCGCATCGCCCGGCGCCATGCGCAGCACGCGGCCGATGTAGTGGGCCTGGGCCTCGGGCAGGTCGTGCTCGCCCAGGCTCAGGGGGGCGTCGATGAAGAAGCGGGACAGTCTCATGGTTCTGCTCTGAATAAGATGGAGGCAGTTCGGGCGCCATCGCGGGTAAAGCCTGCTCCTGCAGGGTTACAGGTGATCCCTGTTGGAGCTGGGACCCGCGATGCTGTTTAGCCCGGATCGCGGAAATCAGGATGGAAATCGGCCGGCACCGCCACGCTCACGCTGCTGCGCGTGGCGATATCGATGCCCTCGCTGGCCACCTCGGCCAGGAAGTCGATCTGTTCGGGGGTGATCACGTACGGCGGCAGAAAGTACACCACGCTGCCCAGCGGGCGCAGCAGCGCACCACGGGTCAGGGCATGCTCGAACACCTTCAGGCCGCGCCGCTCCTGCCACGGGTAGGCGGTCTTGCTGACCTTGTCCTGCACCATCTCGATGGCCAGGGCCATGCCGGTCTGGCGCACTTCGGCCACATGCGGGTGGTCGACCAGGTGCGCGGTGGCCGTGGCCATGCGTGTGGCCAGGGCCTTGTTGGCCTCGATCACGTTGTCCTGCTCGAAGATGTCCAGGGTCGCCAGCGCCGCGGCACAGGCCAGCGGGTTGCCGGTATAGCTGTGCGAGTGCAGGAACGCGCGCAGGGTCGGGTAATCGTCGTAGAACGCGCTGTACACCTCGTCGGTGGTCAGGCACGCGGCCAGCGGCAGGTAGCCGCCGGTGAGGGCCTTGGACAGGCACAGGAAGTCGGGGCGGATGCCGGCCTGCTCGCAGGCGAACATCGTGCCGGTGCGCCCGAAGCCTACGGCGATCTCGTCGTGGATCAGGTGCACGCCGTAGCGGTCGCACGCCTCGCGCAGCAGCCTGAGGTACACCGGGTGGTACATGCGCATGCCGCCGGCGCCCTGGATCAGCGGTTCGACGATCACGGCGGCGATGCTCTGGTGGTGTTCGGCCAGGGTCTGTTCCATGGCGGCGAACATCGTGCGCGAATGGTCTTCCCAGCTCACGCCCTCGGGGCGCAGGTAGCAGTCGGGGCTGGGCACCTTGAGGGTGTCGAGCAGCAGTGCCTTGTAGGTCTCGGTGAACAGCGGAACGTCGCCCACCGACATCGCCGCGATGGTCTCGCCGTGGTAGCTGTTGCTCAGGGTGACGAAGCGCTTCTTGTCCGGCTGGCCCTTGTTGAGCCAGTAATGGAAGCTCATCTTCAGCGCCACTTCGATGCACGAGGAGCCATTGTCGGCGTAGAAGCAGCGGTTCAGGCCCTCGGGGGTGAGCTTGACCAGGCGCTCGGACAGCTCGATCACCGGCTGGTGGCTGAAGCCTGCGAGGATCACGTGTTCGAGCTGGTCGACCTGGTCCTTGATGCGCTGGTTGATCTTCGGGTTGGCGTGGCCGAACACGTTGACCCACCAGGAACTCACCGCGTCGAGGTAGCGCTTGCCTTCGAAGTCTTCGAGCCATACGCCTTCGCCACGCTTGATCGGGATCAGCGGCAGGTGCTCGTGGTCTTTCATCTGGGTGCAGGGATGCCACAGGACCTTGAGGTCACGTTCCATCCACTGTTGATTCAGGCCCATGGGCTCTCTCCTGGCGACGCGGGTTCGGGTAACCGCGCAAGCCTATGCAAAGCGCCGGGGCAGGACAACCCATAAGGCGCAAACGGTGCGGGCATTAGTGGCAGGCCCGGGCGGCCTGACGTATCCTTCACCGACGTTTTTCCCGGGGGGTTCACCCCGCATTTTCCGCCTTTGATCCGGAGTTCGCCGAATGTCTGCTGGTTGGCTGCGCGCCTGCGCGCTGGTAATGATAGGGCTGTTCAGCGCGGGCGCCCTCGCGGCTGCCAAGCAGCCGACGGCCATCGTGGTCGGTGGCGGCCTGGCAGGCCTCACCGCCGCCTACGAACTGCAAAACAAGGGCTGGCAGGTGACCCTGCTGGAAGCCAAGCCGGGCATGGGCGGGCGTTCGGGCCTGGCCACCAGCGAGTGGATCGGCAACAGCAAGGCCCAGCCGACCCTCAACCGCTACCTCGACACCTTCAAGCTGGCCACCCTGCCGGCGCCGGAGTTCGTGCGCGTACCGAGCTACCTGATCGATGGCGAGTACTTCAGCGCCGCAGACCTGGCCACCAAGCAGCCGGCCACCGCCGAGGCACTCAAGCGCTACGAGAAGACCCTCGACGACCTGGCGCGCTCGATCAGCGACCCTGAAAACCCGGCGGCCAACAGCACCCTGTTCGCCCTCGACCAGCTCAACGTTTCCGGCTGGCTGGACAAGCTGCAACTGCCACCGACCGCGCGCCAGTTGGTCAACCAGCAGATCCGTACCCGCTATGACGAGCCTTCGCGCCTGTCATTGCTGTATTTCGCGCAGCAGACCCGCGTGTACCGCGATGTGAGCGATCGCGACCTGCGCGCCGCCCGTCTGCCCGGCGGCAGCCCGGTGCTGGCGCAGGCTTTCGTCAAGCAACTGAAGACCATCAAGACCAGCGCACCGGTCAGCGCGATCATCCAGGACAAGGACGGCGTCACGGTCAAGGTCGGCGCGGTGGGCTACAGCGCCGACTACGTGGTGCTGGCGGTACCGTTGCGCGCCCTGGCCAAGATCCAGATGACCCCGGGCCTGGACAACCAGCACCTGGCGGCGCTCAAGGGCACCAACTACGGCTGGCGCGACCAGCTGCTGCTCAAGTTCAAGACCCCGGTCTGGGAAAGCCGTGCGCGCATGTCGGGCGAAATCTACAGCAACACCGGCCTGGGCATGCTGTGGATCGAACCGGCGCTCAAGGGTGGCGCCAACGTGGTGATCAACCTGTCCGGTGACAACGCGCGCCTGCTGCAGGCGTTCGGCGACAAGCAGATGGTCGACCAGGTGCTGATTCGCCTGCATGCGTTCTACCCGCAGGCGCGTGGCGCGTTCACCGGCTATGAAGTGCGTCGCTACAGCACCGATGCCGGCACGGGCGGTGCGTACCTCGCCTACGGGCCGGGGCAGATCAGCAAGTTCTGGCGCCTGTGGGAGCGTCCGGTGCAGCGCGTGGCGTTTGCCGGCGAACACACCGATGCGCTGTACCCCGGCACCCTGGAAGGCGCTCTGCGCAGCGGCCAGCGCGCGGCGGGCCAGGTGGTGGACATGTCCAATGGCAAGTCGTTCGACCCGGCCAAGCTGGCGCCGGTGGCGGCCGGGGCCGCAGCGGCAGCGGTGGCGGCCAAGGACAGCAAGCCTGGCTTCTTCTCGCGGTTGTTCGGTGGCGGTGACAAGCCGGTAGACAAAGCGCCGGCCAAGCCGGTTGATGCGGCGCCAGCTCCTGCGCTAGCCCCAGCCCCAGCCCCAGCCGCTGCACCTGCGCCGGCGCCAACGCCCGCTGCGGCTGCGCCAGTAGCCAGGCAGGCGCCGGCAAAGCCTGCGCCTGCTGCCAAGAAGGCCCCGGCGAAAGCCGCGCCAGCCAAGAAGCCTGCGGCCAAGGCCCAGCCGGTCAAAAAGCCTGCGGCCAAGCCGGTGGCGAAGAAGCCGGCCACAGCGACCCAGGCCAAGGCGCAGTGATGCGTTGAACCCTTCGCCGGCAAGGCCGGCTCCTACAGGTGCAGCACAAGCCCGTAGGAACCGGCCTTGCCGGCGAAGGGGCCACCTCAATTCCTTCCTGCCGAGTTAATGTTTCCTTAACCTGTTCGTCTCACACTAAAGATCATGTTTCTCGATCGTTCAAAGCAAAATTTTCCGCTTTAATTCGATAGATAACCGGTTAGTCTTGGGCACAGTTCTTACAGGGAAACACGGCAATGCAACTGCGCAATTCTCCTTCTCGCTATGGCGTGGTCAGTATCGTCCTGCACTGGGGCGTGGCCCTGGCGGTCTTCGGCCTGTTCGGCCTGGGGCTGTGGATGGTCGGCCTGGACTACTACAGTGCGTGGCGCAAAACGGCACCCGACCTGCACAAGAGTATCGGCCTGACCCTGCTGGCGATCATGCTCGGTCGCGTGCTGTGGCGCTTCATCAGCCCGCCACCACCGGCCCCGGCCAACCACGGCCCGCTTACCCGCTTCGCCGCCAAGGCCGGCCACGGCCTGCTGTACGTGGGCCTGTTCGGGGTGATGATCACCGGCTACCTGATCTCCACCGCCGACGGCGTGGGCATTCCGGTGTTCGGCCTGTTCGAGGTGCCGGCACTGGTCAGCGACCTGCCCAACCAGGCGGATGTCGCCGGGGAAATCCATTTCTACCTGGCCTGGGGGTTGGTGATCTTCGCCGGCCTGCATGGCCTGGCCGCCCTCAAGCACCACTTTATCGACCGTGACGCGACCCTCACCCGCATGCTGGGCCGCAAAGCTTGATGTTCAACCTCAACTCCAAAGGAATAGAAGTAATGTTGAAAAAGACTTTTGCCGCTCTGGCGCTCGGTACCGCCCTGTTCACCGCTGGCCAGGCCATGGCTGCCGACTACAAGATCGACAAGGAAGGCCAGCACGCCTTCATCGACTGGAAAGTCAGCCACCTGGGCTACAGCTTCATCCACGGCACCTTCAAGGACTGGGACGGTACCTTCAGCTGGGATTCCGCCAAGCCGCAGGACAGCAAGATCTCGGTAGACGTGAAGACCGCCAGCCTGTGGTCCAACCACGCCGAGCGTGACAAGCACATCGCCAGCAAGGACTTCCTGGACGTTTCGAAATTCGCCGACGCCAAGTTCGTCTCCACCGCCGTCAAGCCCACTGGCGACAAGACTGCCGACGTGACCGGCGACCTGACCTTCCACGGCGTGACCAAGCCAGTGACCTTCAAGGCCACCTTCAACGGTGAAGGCAAGGACCCATGGGGCGGCGAGCGCGCCGGTTTCAACGCCACCACCACCCTGGACCTGAAAGACTTCGGCATCAAGCTGCCTGGCGACGTGGCACAGACCGCCCAGCTGGACATCTCGCTGGAAGGCGTCAAGCAGAAGTAATTGCCTGGCCTGTAAACAAGAACGCCGCCCCTAGGGGCGGCGTTTTTGTGTGCGCAGTGGCGGGATCAGCGGTTGCGCGTCAGCAGCGCAGGCTTCTCGCCACGTGGGCGGCTTGGCAGCTGCTCGAGCTGTTCGGCGGTCGGAAACCGGTCGATCTTGGATTCCTTGTGCACGATCTTGGGCTGCGACTGGCCGTCACGCGGGTTGCGCACTGCCGGTTCCTGCGACGACTGGTCGTCACGGGCCGGGCGACGGTTGCGGTTGTTGCTGCCGTCGCGGCGCGCCTGGCCATCGCGACCACCGCCACCGCTGCGTGCACCACCGCGCTTCTCGCCATTGCTGCCGGCGCCACCGCTACGTGCACCACCACCGGTGTTGCTGCGTGGCTGGCCACCGCGGGGTGCGCCGGTGCCGGTACCGGCGGCTGCCGGTGCGCCCGGGCGACGGTTGCGGCCCTGGCCGCCCTTGTTCTGGTACGGGCTGACGTAGTCGGCACGGTTGCCGAAGTTGTCCACTTCGTCGTCCAGGAAGGCTTCAGGGTCACGGTCGGCCGGGATTTTCGGAACTACTGCTGCCTGACCCGAGGGTGCCTGGCGGGTTTTGCTGTTTTCACGGGGCTTGCGCTCTTGGCGCCCGCCGGCGGCCTTCTCAGTGGCTCTGTCGCCTGCGGGCTTATCCTTTTCCTGGCCTTTGTCCTTGCCCTTGTCCTTGCGCCCGCCGGCATTGCTGCCGTCGGCACGCTGGCCACGGCCACCGCGCGGGTTCATCTGCGGACGTTCACGGGCTTCGGGTTTTTCGGCTTCGACCGTCGAGGCATCGAAGCCCATCAGGTCGCCGTCCTGGATTTTCTGGCGGGTGACGCGCTCGATGCTCTTGAGCAGCTTCTCTTCGTCCGGCGCCACCAGCGAGATGGCCTCGCCGGAACGGCCCGCACGGCCGGTACGGCCGATACGGTGCACGTAGTCTTCCTCGACGTTGGGCAGCTCGAAGTTGACCACGTGGGGCAACTGGTCGATGTCCAGGCCGCGGGCGGCGATGTCGGTGGCGACCATGATGCGCACGGTGCCGGCCTTGAAGTCGGCCAGGGCCTTGGTGCGCGCATTCTGGCTCTTGTTGCCGTGAATCGCCGCGGCAGTCAGGCCGTGCTTCTCGAGGTACTCGGCCAGGCGGTTGGCGCCGTGCTTGGTACGTGTGAAGACCAGCACCTGCTCCCAGGCACCCTGGGTGATCAGGTGGGCCAGCAGGGCACGCTTGTGGCTGGCGGGCAGACGGTACACACGCTGCTCGATACGCTCGACCGTGGTATTGGGCGGCGTGACCTCGATGCGCTCGGGGTTGTGCAGCAGCTTGTCGGCCAGGTTGGTGATGTCTTTGGAGAAGGTCGCCGAGAACAGCAGGTTCTGGCGCTTGGCAGGCAAGCGTGCGAGGACCTTCTTCACGTCATGGATGAAGCCCATGTCGAGCATGCGGTCGGCTTCGTCGAGCACCAGGATCTCAACGTGGCTCAGGTCGACGCTGCCCTGGCCGGCGAGGTCCAGCAGACGGCCGGGGCAGGCCACCAGCACGTCGACGCCGCGGGACATGGCCTGCACCTGCGGGTTCATGCCGACACCGCCGAAGATGCAGGCGCTGACGAACTTGAGGTCGCGGGCGTAGATCTTGAAGCTGTCGTGGACCTGGGCGGCGAGTTCGCGGGTGGGGGTCAGCACCAGTACCCGCGGCTGGCGTGGGCCATGGCGCTGGGACTTGTCGGGGTGGCCACCTGGAAACAGGCGTTCGAGAATCGGCAGTGCAAAGCCACCGGTTTTACCAGTACCTGTCTGCGCCGCGACCATCAGGTCGCGACCTTGCAACACGGCGGGAATGGCCCGCTGTTGCACCGGCGTAGGCTGGGTATAGCCCGCTGCCTCGATAGCGCGGACTAGAGCCTCGGAGAGACCGAGGGAAGCAAAGGACATGAGTAATCCTGTTCTAGTGGGGGCTAAGCCCTATGGGAAGTTCGTGCCTGGCGCGACGGGCATCAGGTGATGCTATCGCGTCCGGTCCTGCTGGGCCTTCAATGCGCATCCGGGGTGCGGCGGGCGGGCTCTGGGCGCGCTGTCCTGCCGATCGGGATGCCTTTTGCAAGGCCGAGCGTCCGGGCGTAAGCCTGGCGGGGTTGGCGGAGTATAACAGAGCAATCAGTGCGTGCTGCGTTCCTGCTGCTCAACGGTTTGCGGAATATTCACCTCGGCGCCTGCGTAGCGTGCGTTCAGCTCGGCATAGGCCGGCTCCTGCTTGAAGCGGCGCAGCTCGGCGGCGAAGCGTTGCGCCAGCAGGTCCATGCCGGCATTGCGGCGTACTGCCAGGAACTGGGGCTGGCGGTCGATCACCAGCCCCAGTTCACTGACCTGTTGCTCCAGGCCCAGGCTCTTGATCACATGCCGGCCAACCCGGCGATCGGTGACCAGCAGGTCGATGCGACCCAGTTGCAGCTTGCCCAGGTTGGCTTCCAGGGTAGGTGCCGGCTCGCGCTTGAAGTCGGGTGAATCGGCAAACGCCGGGCCGTAGGTATAGCCGGGCGCGGTGCCCACGGTCAGCCCCTTGAGGTCTTCCAGGTGCCTGATGGCGTGGGGCCGGGCGTTGGCCTGGAACAGCACGAACTCCACGTGCGACAGCGGTTCGCTGGGGTAGAACAGCTGGGCGTCGCGCTGCTCGGTCTTGAAGATGTCGAGCACGCCGTCGGCCAGCCCCTGTTCGACCATCGCCAGGCAGCGCTTCCATGGCAGGAACTGCCATTGCACCTCGATGCCCAGGCGCTTGAACACCTCGGCGGTGACCTCGTAGTCGATGCCCTTGGCCTCTCCGTTTTCCTGGTACACATAGGGCGGCCAGGGGTCGGTGACGATGCGCAGCCTCTCGCCATGAGCCAGGGTACTCAGGCAGGCGAGAAACAGGGCGGCGAACAGTCGGTAAAGATCGGGCATGGCTGGAGAGTACGATGGCTGCTCGAGAATGGCCAGCGCGCCCAGGCTTCAGCCCTCGCGGCGCTGCTCCAGGTGAGCTTTCACGATCGGCAGCTGACGACCCAGGGCCAGGCGCATGCCTGGATGCCTGAACCACTGCCCGAGCTGGTTGGCGCAGGCGGGCTTGCCCTGGCGCCTCTCGACGTTCTCCAGGGCTTTTTCCCACCAGGCCTGGGCGCAGGCGCGATCGAATTCGTTGGCATAGGGATGACAGCCGTAGGCCAGTTCACGCATGAACTGACGTTGCCTTGCCGGCAGCAACAGCCCCAGCAGCTTGCAGTGCAGGCGTTGCAGCAGCGGCGGGCGTGGCAGCTGTGTGTTGACCTGGGCGATATCGGCCATGGCCTGTGTCGAGAGCGGGTCGCTACCGTGCTTGTTCAGCCAGGCCTGGATCTTGGCTCGGAACAGTTGCTTGCGGCTCCAGTAGTGGTGGATCAGGTCGGGGCATTCCTGCACGTTCAAGGTGTCATGGGCGGCGACCGCCAGGCAGAACTCTTCGAGGGTATAGGCGCGCGGGGCCAGCGGATAGAACTCGTCCATCAAGGCGATGGACTGGTCGAGCAGGCCCGCGTCCTGCCGGTACAGGCCGATGACGCCCGAATTGAGCAATGGCATGCCGTCTTTGGCCAGGCCGCGTGCCTGCAGTGGGCCTGCAAGGTTTTGGTACAGTGCGCATTGCTGATTTACGCCGTATTTGCCGCCGACCGCATTGCACAGCAGCGTGCCGGGCTGCATGCGCCGGAACAGCTCGATGGGTGACTGATGGAAAAACGTGTCGGTGTCGATCAGCAGGGCGTGTTCGTGGTCCTGCAGCACCTGGCGCAGCAGCACGTGCTTGGTGCGAAAGTGATAACCGTGCGGCTCGCTCCATGCCTTGCGGGTGTCGGCATCGAGTGCATGCACCGTTACCGGCAAGTGGCGATAGGGGTGCGGGTCGTCGCTGAACACCTGGATATCGAGGGGTTGCCCCGGCGTCTTGTGCAGGTTGGCCAAGGCGCTGGAGATGCTGAACTGCGCTTCCTGATGGTAAGTCTGGGCACCGAAGACAAGATAGATCAGTTGGGGACGTGCGGAAGGGGAAGCGAGGGGCATAGAAACGCGAAGATCCGTATCTGTAAGGGAAAATGGAAAGGGCCTTAGCGTACGCTAAAGCCCTTACCGTTTTCGCAACTATTTATTACCGTGTTTGACAGTAATCAGCGTGGCAGCTTGAGGTTGTTCCACACTGCCAGGCTGGGTTCGGCCTGGTTCAGGGTATAGAAGTGCAGCCCCGGTGCGCCGCCTTGCAGCAGTTTTTCGCACATTTCGGTGATGACCTGTTCGCCGAAGGCCTGGATGCTTTGCACATCGTCGCCATAGGCTTCCAGCTGCTTGCGGACCCAGCGCGGGATCTCGGCGCCGCACGCATCGGAGAAGCGCGCCAGCTTGCTGTAGTTGGTGATCGGCATGATGCCGGGTACCACCGGGATGTCCACGCCCAGCTTCTGCACGCGCTCGACGAAGTGGAAGTAGCAGTCGGCGTTGAAGAAGTACTGGGTGATGGCGCTGTCGGCGCCGGCCTTGGCCTTGCGCACGAAATTGATCAGGTCGTCTTCGAAGTGACGGGCCTGGGGGTGCATTTCCGGGTAGGCGGCCACTTCGATGTGAAAGTGATCACCGCTTTCCTGGCGAATGAACTCGACCAGCTCGTTGGCGTAGCGCAGCTCGCCACTGGCCATGCCCATGCCCGACGGCAGATCGCCGCGCAGGGCCACGATACGCTTGATGCCGGCGGCCTTGTACTGGGCCAGCAGGCTGCGCAGGTCGTCCTTGCTGTCGCCCACGCACGACAGGTGCGGCGCGGCCGGTACCTTCACTTCGCTTTCCAGCTGCAGCACGGTGTTGAGCGTGCGGTCGCGGGTCGAGCCACCGGCACCATAGGTGCAGGAGAAGAAGTCCGGGTTGTAGCTGGCCAGGGTGCGAGCCGTGGCGAGCAGTTTTTCATGTCCAGCGTCGGTCTTGGTCGGGAAGAACTCGAAGCTGTAACGGCGTTCCTGAGACATGGCGAAATCCTGGTAAACCGATCGTGCTGGCCAGCCGTGAGGCTGGCCACAGAAAAAAGCCGGTGACGCTGTGGCAGCGTCACCGGCTTTGGCCCATCAGTAGCGGTAGGCGTCTGGTTTGAACGGGCCTTCAACAGTCACGCCGATGTAGTCGGCCTGCTGTTTGGTCAGTTGGGTTACCACGCCGCCGAAACCGCGGACCATTTCCAGGGCCACTTCTTCGTCGAGTTTTTTCGGCAGTACTTCAACGGTCAGGCGCTCGGCTTTCTGGGCCGGCGACAGGTCGGCGTACTTCTGGCCGAACAGGAAGATCTGTGCCAGTACCTGGTTGGCGAACGAACCGTCCATGATGCGGCTCGGGTGGCCAGTGGCGTTGCCCAGGTTCACCAGGCGGCCTTCGGCCAGCAGGATCAGGTAGTCGTCGTTCTGCGCGTCGAAATCGCCAGGGCCGGTACGGTGGATCTTGTGAACCTGTGGCTTGACCTCTTCCCATGCCCAGTTCTTGCGCATGAAGGCGGTGTCGATTTCGTTGTCGAAGTGACCGATGTTGCATACCACGGCGCGCTTTTTCAGGGCCTTGAGCATGTTGGCATCGCACACGTTGACGTTACCGGTGGTGGTAACGATCAGGTCGATCTTGCCCAGCAGGGCCTTGTCGACGCTGGCTTCGGTGCCGTTGTTGATACCGTCGATGAACGGCGAAACCAGCTCGAAGCCGTCCATGCAGGCTTGCATGGCGCAGATCGGGTCGACTTCCGAGACCTTGACGATCATGCCTTCCTGACGCAGCGACTGGGCCGAACCCTTGCCAACGTCACCGTAGCCGATAACCAGCGCCTGCTTGCCCGACAGCAGGTGGTCGGTGCCGCGCTTGATGGCGTCGTTGAGGCTGTGACGGCAGCCGTACTTGTTGTCGTTCTTGCTCTTGGTGACCGAGTCGTTGACGTTGATCGCCGGGATCTTCAGCTCGCCCTTGGCCAGCATGTCGAGCAGACGGTGCACACCGGTGGTGGTCTCTTCGGTCACGCCGTGAACGCGGTCCAGTACCTGCGGGTACTTCTTGTGCAGCAGCTCGGTGAGGTCGCCGCCGTCGTCGAGGATCATGTTGGCATCCCATGGCGCGCCATCCTTGAGGATGGTCTGCTCCAGGCACCACTCGTATTCCTGCTCGGTCTCGCCCTTCCAGGCGAATACCGGGATGCCGGCGGCGGCAATGGAGGCAGCGGCCTGATCCTGGGTGGAGAAGATGTTGCACGACGACCAGCGCACTTCGGCGCCCAGCGCGACCAGGGTCTCGATCAGCACGGCGGTCTGGATGGTCATGTGGATGCAGCCGAGGATTTTTGCACCCTTGAGCGGCTGTTCAGCGGCGTACTTGCGGCGCAGACCCATCAGGGCCGGCATTTCGGACTCGGCGATGATGGTTTCGCGGCGGCCCCAGGCAGCCAGGGACATGTCGGCGACTTTGTAGTCGGTAAAATCTGCAGGCGTGTTTACAGCGCTCATCAAGAGCCTCCATTCGTAGTGTGCGAATGGGCGCCGTTGTGCGTTTAGTGCCCGTGCGGGGAACCCCGTGCAGGCAACGCCCCATCCGAGCCTGACAGGAGAACCTGCTGCAGCGCCCCTCGGACAGGTGGCGGGAACGGCATCGAGTGGTGATGACCGTCTGTGAAGCGTTGGCGATTATAGCTGCGCCCGCGCATCGGCCCAAGGCTTTCTGTCAATTAATCGAGACGATAGTCGATGTTCAATGGAGGCCGCCGGCAGGCTCTGCCATCATTGTCGGCATCGATTGGCAAGACGGTCAGGAGTACGCATGAACTTTCACACCCGCAAATGGGTAAAACCCGAAGACCTCAACCCCAACGGCACCCTGTTCGGTGGCAGCCTGTTGCGCTGGATCGACGAAGAGGCGGCGATCTACGCGATCGTGCAACTGGGCAACCAGCGTGTGGTGACCAAGTACATCTCGGAGATCAACTTCGTCAGCGCCTCGCGCCAGGGCGACATCATCGAGCTGGGCATCACCGCCACCGAATTCGGCCGCACCTCCATCACCCTCAAATGCGAAGTGCGCAACAAGATCACCCGCAAGAGCATCCTCACCGTCGACAAGATGGTCTTCGTCAACCTGGGTGAGGACGGCTTGCCTGCACCCCATGGGCGTACCGAGATCAAGTTCATCAAGGATCAGTTCGATACCTCGGTGGAATGACGGCGGTAGCTGCACAGTTCAAGCTTCAAGCTTCAAGTCAGGGGCAGCGGGGCTGGCGGGGGCGGTTTGGCCAGGTGCCTTGAGCTGGCCCTCCCAGCGTGCGATCACCAGTGGCGCCAGCGCGTTACCCAGCACGTTGAGTGCAGTGACCGGCATGTCCATCAGCCGATACACCCCGGCGATGATCGCCACGCCCTCGACCGGCAGCCCTGCCGCGGTCAGCGTGGCGGTGAGGATGATGAACATGAAGCCCGGCACCCCCGCCGCACCCTTGGAGGTCAGTACCATGATCAGCACCAGCATCGCCTGGTCAGCCAGGCCCAGGTCGATGCCATAGGCCTGGGCGATGAACAGCGTGCCAAGCGCTGCGAACAGCGACGCGCCATCGAGGTTGAATGAATACCCCAACGGAATGACCATGCTGGTGATCGGGCGTGGCGCGCCGTAGCGCTCCATCTTCTCGATCAGTTGCGGCATCACCGTGGCCGAGGCGGCGCTGCTGTAGGCCAGCAGCAACTCGCTGCGTATCTCGCGCAACAGGTGGAAGAACCGCACCCCCGCCAGCCTGGCCACCGCCCCCAGCACGCACAGCGCAAACAGCAGCACCGCCACGTAGGTAATGCCGATCAGCTTGGCCAGTGGCAGCAGTGCGCTCAGGCCGAAGCTGGCAACGGTGACGCCGATCAGCCCGAAGATGCCGATGGGTGAGTAGTGCATCACCAGGTGGGTGACCTTGAACATGGTGTCCGATACGCCCTGCATCACGCTGATCAACGGTGCCTTCTGCTGCTGGGGCAGCATCGACAGGGCGCAGCCGAACAGGATGGCGAAGAACAGCACCGACAGCAGCTTGCCCTCGGCCATGGCCAGCACGATGTTGTCCGGCACGATGGCCACCAGGGTGCGCCCCAGGTTCTGCGTTTCGGTGCTGGATGCCAGCGTGGTGACCGGTGCCTGCAGCGTGCTGCTGAAGTCCGCGCCGGCGCCGGGCTGGAACACGTTGCCGACCACCAGCCCGAACAGGATCGCGATGCTGGTGATGGTGAAGAAGTACACGAACGTCTTCATCCCGACCCGGCCCAGGGCGCGCGTGCTGCCGGCGCCGGCGATGCCGACGGTCATGCAGGCGAACACCAGCGGTACCACGATCATCTTCATCAGCTTGATGAACAGGTCGCCGGCCGGCTGCAGCAGGTTGTCGATGAACCAGGCCTTATGCTCGGGGAACTGGTTGAGAAGGATGCCGACGATCACGCCGGCGACCAGGCCGATCATGATGCGCGTGACCAGGCTGGAAGGTGTGCGAATGCCCATGGGGTGCCCCTTGTTGTTGTGGTTGTGGGGAGTGCGAAGGGTGCGTTACTGCGCGAACAGGCCGGCGAAATCCTTGAAGCCCTTGACCTCGATCGGATTGCCGCTGGGGTCGAGGAAGAACATCGTGCGTTGTTCGCCCGGCTCGCCCACAAAGCGCACCACCGGCGGGATCTCGAATGCCAGGCCACGCCGGGTGAGGCGCACGGCCAGGGTCATCCACTCGTCCAGAGGCAGTACCACGCCGATATGCGGCATCAGTACCTTGTGCTCGCCAACCTGCCCGGTACGGGTGGTGGCGAACGGCGTGCCCAGGTGCAACGAGAGCTGGTTGCCGAAGAAGTCGAAGTCGACCCAGGTCGCGGTGCTGCGCCCTTCGGTGCAGCCCAGAACATCTCGATAAAAAATACGCGCCTGTTCCAGGTCGCAAACGTGGTATGCAGCGTGAAAGGGTCTGTTCATGGCGTATCCCCCGTGTGGTTGAGCGTTGAGGGTAAGTAGGCCGTGTGACGGGGTAAAACGGCTTTGCCTTGCTCTGAGCGAAAGAAAAACTTATGGATGTGCGCTTTCTGAAAAGCCTGGTGGCAGTGGTGGAAACCGGCTCGATTGCCGCGGCCGCGCGTCGCGAGAACCGCACGGCAGCGGCGATCAGCCAGCGCGTGCAGGCGCTGGAACGCACACTGGGCTGCACCTTGCTGCTGCGTACTGCGCATGCCATCCGCCCCTCGGACCAGTGCCTGCTGCTGTTGCCCAGGATCCAGGCGATCATCGAGCAGGCGCGTGAACTGCAGCACGACCTGAGCCAGGACGGATTGACGGGGGACGTCAGGGTGGGCGCGGTGTCGACGGCGTTGACCGGGGTATTGCCGGGGCTTATCGAGCGTCTGGCGCGATCGGCGCCGGGGCTCAAGCTGCAGATCACCCCGGGTGATTCGCGCAGCCTGTACGAGAAGGTGCTCGGCGGCGAACTGGATGCCGCGATTCTGGTGCGCCCGCCCTTCACGCTGCCCAAGGCACTGGCGCTGCAGGTGCTCAAGGTCGAGCCGCTGATTCTGATAGCGCCGGCTGCACAGGCCGCGCTGACCCCCGATACGCTGCTGCGCGAGCACCCGTTCATTCGCTATGACGCACAGTCGTGGGGCGGGCAGATCGCCCAGCGCTACCTGGATGAGCAGCTGATCACGCCACAGTTGCTGTGCGAGCTGGATGCGCTGGAAACCATCGTGATGCTGGTGGCCCAGGGCATGGGGGTATCGTTGGTGCCGCAATGGGCCGGCATGCCCCATGAGGGCATCTGTGCCTGGCCGCTGGGCGATGACCCGCGCCATGCGCGGGCACTGGTGGTGCTGCACGGCTCGACGCCGCGCCGGCCAGTGGCGATGCGGCATCTGCTGGGGCTGCTGGGCAGCCCCTCGCCGGTCAAGGCTGCTCGGTAACCCCGCGCACCACGCGACCGATGCTCAGGCCCTGCAGCAGGATCGACGACAGCACCACGATGTAGGTGATGCTCAGCAGCAGGTCACGTTCGGGACCCGATGGCAGCGACAGCGCCAGGGCCACGGACACACCGCCGCGCAGGCCGCCCCAGGTGAGCACGCGGATGGTGCCGCGCGGCACCGTTCTCCAGCGGCGCAGCATGACGATCGCCGGCGCCACGGTCAGCAGGCGCGACAGCAGGATCGCCACTGCCAGCACCCCGGCCGCAGCCAGGTGCATCCACGAGAACGGCAGCAGCAACAGCTCCAGGCCGATCAGCGCGAACAGCAGCGCGTTGAGCATGTCGTCGATCAGCTCCCAGAAGCCGTCCATGTAGCGCCGGGTCATGTCGTTCATAGCCAGGTTGCGACCCAGGTTGCCGATGATCAGTCCCGCTACCACCATCGCGATGGGCGCCGAGACGTGCAGTTCGTAGGCTGCGGCCGAGCCGCCGATCACCAGCGCCAGGGTCAGCATGACCTCCACCTGGTACTGCTCGATGCTCTTGATCATGCGGTAGGTGACGTAGCCGATCACCGCGCCGAACAGCGCGCCGCCGATGGCCTCGCGGGCGAACAGGATCGCGGTGTCGCTCACGCTCGGGGTCTCGCCCAGTTGTGCGATGCCCAGCAGCACGGTGAACACCACGACCGCGGTGCCGTCGTTGAACAGCGACTCGCCGACGATGGTGGTCTTCAGCGGCTTGGACGCATTGGCGGTACGCAGGGCGCCGAGCACCGCGATCGGGTCGGTGGGCGAGATCAGTGCGCCGAACAGCAGGCAGTACAGCAGGTTCACGTGCCAGCCGAACAGGGCGAAGATCCAGTGCGCCAGGTAGCCGATCACCACGGTGGCGATCAGCACGCCGACGGTGGCCAGGAGGCCGATCGGCCAGCGGTAGTCGCGCAGGTCGGCCAGGTTCACGTGCAGCGCCCCGGCGAACAGCAGGAACGCCAGCATCCAGTGCATCAGCAGGTCGTTGAAGTCGATCTGGCTCATCAGGCCCTGCACCCGTTCTTCCAGGCCCGGGTAGCCGATGACGCTCAGGCCCTGGAGGATCAGGGAAAACAGCAGTGCAGTGACCATCACGCCAATGGTCGGCGGCAGGCCGATAAAGCGGTAGTTCACATAGGTGAGGAGGGTGGTGAGGCAAATAAACGCGGCAACTAGCTCAAGCATCCTAGGTCCTGTAATGGCTTCCAAGTCAGTGCCCGAATGGCTCGGGCAGGGCTTGGATGCGCCGGCGCGAGGTTCAGGACACACTTTTTCGATCAAAGTTGACCGCAGGCTGGCTGTTTTGTTGCGCCTGGTTGAAACTGCGCAGCCGTGCACTACCCAGGAACTCAACCGTGCTCGCCACTTCGCTGGTGCTGATCGCCGCCCTGCTGCATGCCACCTGGAACACCCTGATCAAGTTCAGCGGCGAGCGTCTGCTGGTGATTGCCAGCATGGACGTGGTGGCGCTGCTGTTCGCCCTGGCGATGGTGGCGTTCGTGCAGGTACCGCCGCCCGAGATCTGGCCGTGGATGCTGGCTTCGGCGGCGTTCGAGCTGTTGTACCGCTACCTGCTGATCAAGGCCTACCGGGTCGGCGACCTGGGCCTGGTCTACCCCCTGATGCGCGGGCTGTCGCCGCTGGTGGTGCTGGCGCTGACCCTGACCTTTGCCGGCGAGACGCTGAGCACCCAGCAGATCTTCGGCATTCTGCTGATCCCGTGCGGCATGGCCTGCCTGCTGTGGCAGGGCGGTGGTGGCGAACGTCTGCCCTGGTCGATGCTGCCGGTGGTGGCGCTGATCGGCCTGTGCATCGGCTGCTACACCTGGCTCGACGGCAGCGCGATCCGGCTGTGGTCGCAGCCGCTGGACTACCTGGTGTGGCTGACGCTGATCAGCGCCTGGCCGTTCCCGTTGCTGGCGACGGTGGCCCGGCGCGCGCCGTTTGCGCAGTTCTGGCGCAGCCAGTGGAGGCTGGGCCTGGCCGTGGGGTTGTGCGTGCTGTCCAGCTACGCGCTGGTACTGTGGGCCATGCAACTGGGCTCGGTGGCCGAGGCTGCGGCGCTGCGCGAGGTGAGCGTGATCCTGGTGGTGCTGATGGGCATGCGCTACCTCAAAGAACCTTTCGGCGGGCCGAGGCTCTTAGCTTGTGCACTGGTACTGATCGGCATGCTGATCATGAAACTCTGACCCCAACAACAAGGACCCCTGCCATGACCGTCGCCTTCTGGTGTGTATTGATCGCGTTGCTGCTGCCGTTCGTGTGCACCAGCATCGCCAAGTTCGGCAGTGGTCGCTTCAGCCTGCGACAGAACCATGACCCGCGCGGTTTTCTGGACAAGCTCGAAGGCCTGCCGCGCCGCGCCCATGCGGCGCAGCTCAACAGTTTCGAGTCGATTCCGGCGTTCGTCGCGGCGGTGGTGATCGCCGACATCGTCGGCAATGCCGAGCAGGTCACCCAGGACGTGCTGGCGGTGCTCTACATCACCAGCCGCCTGCTCTACATCATCTGCTACCTGGCCGACTGGGCAGCGCTGCGCTCGGTGGTGTGGTTCGCGGGCATCGGCCTGATCGTCAGCTTCTTCGTGGTCTCGGCCTGAGCTACTTGCCTTCCACCTGCGGCACCACCGGCAGTGCCGCGCCCTTGGGCCACAGCAGCCAGATCTGACCCTGCTGCTTCATGTCCCCGGCCAGAGCGCCGGCCTCGCTGCCGGTACCCCAGAACAGATCGGCGCGCACTTCGCCGGTGATGGCCCCGCCGGTGTCCTGCGCGGCCACCGGGCGTACCACCGGCGCGCCGTCCGGGCGGGTGGTCGACAGCCACAGCAGGCTGCCCAGCGGGATCACCTTGCGGTCGATGGCCACGCTGTAGCCGGCGGTCAGCGGCACGTTCAGCGAACCGCGCGGGCCTTCGTTGCTGTCCGGGCGAGTACTGAAGAACACGTAGCTGGGGTTGCTGGCCAGCAGCTCGGGCACGCGGCTCGGGTTGGCCTGGGCCCAGGCGTGGATGCTGCCCATGGTCACGTCTTCCTTCTTGAGCTGGCCCTGCTCGACCAGCCAGCGGCCCACCGGGCGATACGGGTGGCCGTTCTGGTCGGCATAGCCCACGCGCAGCTGCTGCCCACTTTCGAGCTGGATGCGCCCGGAGCCCTGGATCTGCAGAAACTGCAGGTCCATCGGGTCGGTCAGCCAGGCCAGCACCGGCGCCTTGACGCCTTGCTGCTGGATCACCCCGGCGGTGTCGTAGGGCTTGAGCACGCGCCCGTCCAGGCGACCGCGCAGGCGCTTGCCCTTGAGTTCGGGGTAGATGCTGTCGAGCGCCACCACCACCAGGTCATCGGGGATGCCATACACCGGCACGTTGGCCGTGGCGGTACGGGTCATGCTGCCGGGGTACACCGGTTCGTAGTAGCCGGTGATCAGGCCGTTGGCGTTGTTTTCGGCCGAGCGCAGGCCGTACACCTCGAGCTGCGTCTGCAAAAAGCCACGCACCTGGGTGGCGTCGTCGGGCACCTGCACCGCAGCAGCGCAGGGGGTGGCCCAGACCGGATCGTTCTTGAGGCGCTCGCACGCGCTGCGCCAGGCATTGAAGCCGGCCAGCAGGTCGCTGTCGGAGACCTTGGGCAGGTCTTTCCAGGTGGCGGGGCTGTAGGTGGCGAGCGGGTGCGGTGCGGACTTATCCGGGGCGCTGCCGTTGCAGCCGACCAGCAGGGCCAGCAACGCGGCGGTCAGGCCAAGGCGGCTCAGGGCGGTTTTCATGCGGGGTAGTCCTCTACGGTGTGCCTGGCGTTCAGGGCGGCCAGGCAACCCTTGTTTTTGGTAGGGGTATTGGTGTTTGCCGGCAAGGCGGGGATACTGGCCGCCTTTTTCCGTGTGCCGAGCCAAGCATGATGTTCAAGCGAATGACTGTGATCCTGGTGGCCTGCCTGGCCCTGAGCGCCTGTGGCGGTGTCGACCCCAACTCGCCGTTGGGCCAGCGCAAGGCGATTTTCAAGCAGATGCTCAAGACCAGCGAAGACCTCGGCGGCATGCTGCGTGGCCGGCTGGCGTTCGACGGGCAGAAATTTGCCGATGGTGCGGTGAAGCTCGACGCGTTGTCGCACCAGCCGTGGCAGCATTTCCCGCAGGTGCGCGAGGAGGACAGCAGCGCCACGCCCGATGTGTGGCAAAAGCAGGCGCGCTTCCAGGAGCTGGCGCGGCAGATGGAGCAGGTGACCGGCGAGCTGGTCGCCCAGACCCGTACCCAGCCATTGGAGCCTGCGGCGGTCGCGGCCCCGATGGGCAAGGTGGAAGCGGCGTGCAAGGCCTGTCATACCGAGTTTCGCAATCATTGATGGGGTGAGCTGGCCGGCCTTTTCGCCGCAGGGCCGGCTCCTACAGGTGGCGCGCTGTACGTAGGAGCCGGCCTTGCCGGCGAAGGGTTCAACGCGGACTACTTCTCCAGCTCATCCAGCGCCTGTTGCAGTTCCTTCTTCGACTCGGCCAGTTTGTCCTTGCGCTTGTTGATCTTGTCGGCGTCGCCTTTCTTCATGGCCTTGTCCAGGTCCTTGGTGCGCTGCGTCACTTCATGACGGGCATCCAGCACCTTCTGTTCACGCTGTTTCTTCAGGCCGGCATCGGTGCAGTGCTCGGTCACTTCGCTCAGGGCCTTCTCGAGGCCGGCCTGCTGGGCGCTGTTGCCGTGGGCGCGGGCCTGTTCGATCTGTTCGCTGATCGCCTGCTTCTTGGCAGCGCAGCCGGTCAGGCCGGGTTGTTCCTCGGCAGCCATCAGCGAAGTGGCGAGCAGCGAGCAGGCGGCGAACAGGGCAAGCGGGGAAAGCAGTTTCATAGTGGCTCCGTGGTCGCGGGCTTGGCAGAAACCCATGATGCTGCCCTGATCCGACAAATTTAGAAACCCTCGATTGTATGTTCACGTAACCGCGCCGCCAGGGCCTGCACCTGCGGGTGAGCGAAAAAGGCCAGCAACTGGCCGGCACGGTGGGCACCCACGCCGGGCTCGGCCTGCCATTGCGCCGCATCGCGGGCAGCCAGCGCGGCCCAGGTGTCCCCCGCTGCCAACGCACGCGGGGCCGGCATACCCAGGGCCCGCGCCCAGGTGGCAAAGGGTCGCTGACGGGTCTGTTCGATGGCGGGGTACAACGGATGTTCGGCGGGCAGTTCCAGCACATCGGCCAGTGTGCGCAACTGGCCGGCGTCGACCAGGCGCTCCCAGCTGGCCGGCCCGGCACCTGGGAGTGCCAGGCCCTGCTTGCCGCCCAGCCACTGCAACCTGGCCAGGAACTGCTGACGACACCCGGCGCTCAGCTCCCAGCAGCTCAACGGATGAAACGCATCGGCTGCCGGTACCTCCATCTCGCGCCGTTCGAGGGCGCGGTGCACCACGCCGTCCAGGCGGGGAATGGTCAGGCCTGCCAGGCTGATCGCCACCTGATCGCCCGGGCGAATGTCCAGTTGCTGCCAGCGTCTTAGCGAGCCCACGCTGACCTGGCGCACCGTGCGGTCATCCAACTGCACCGGTGCCAGTTGCAGCACCGGGGTGATGCGACCGGTGCGCCCCACGTTGAACTGCACGCGTCGCACCTCGGCCAGCACCTGGGCGAAGGGGTATTTCCATGCCGCTATCCAGTACGGCGCCCGGGCCTGCCAGCGCTCGCCGGGCGGACGCCGGCCCTGGCGCAGCACCACGCCGTCGCTGGCGAATGGCAGTGGCGTGCGGTACCAGTGCTGGCGCCAGTGGGCGGCCTGGTCGAAGGTCTGCACCGGCTGGCTGAACGCCTCGCTGTAGGCAAAGCCCAGGGCGCTCAGGCGTGCCAGGCGCTCGCGCTGGTCCAGTGGGCCCTGCGGCCAGGCCCAGGCGAACAGCTCGACCACCGCGCCCTGCGCGGGGGTGAGCTGCTTGCGCGCCAGCAACCCGGCGACGTTGCCGCGGGCATTCCGGCTGCCCGCTGCGGCCTGCACATGCCCGTCCAGGCGCCAGAACAGCTCGCCTTGCAGTATCAGGTCCAGAGGTTCGGGCAACGTGTGGGGGAGGGCGCCCAGTGCCGGCAGGTGGCGGCTCCAGTCATGCCCGTAGGCGCCGTCGCCGCGGCTGATCAGGCGCACCAGCCGGCCCTTTGCATAGACCAGCGTGGCGGCCACGCCATCCACCTTGGGTTGTACCCAGAGGTCCTGCTTGCCGTGCATCCAGGCGCGCACGGCGGCTTCGTCGGGCAACTTGTTCAGGCCGGTGTGGGGGATGGGGTGGCGCAACGGGCCGGTGGCGGTTCCGAGCGGGTCTGCCGGGGGCGCACCGGTGCCGGGGAAGCAGGCTTGCAAGTGTTGCAGGCGCGCCCGGCTCTGGTCGTACAGCTCGTCGCTGATCAACGCGACGCCCAGGCGATGGTAATGATCGTCCCAGTCGGCCAGGCGCTCGCCCAGCTGCTTGAGTTCGCTTTGCGCCACTGCCGGTGGCCAGTCGGGGCAGGGCCGGGCGAGGGCGGTGGTTGGGGTACAGACGAGCGTGCTGGCGAACAGCAGGCCGGACAACAGCTTGAAGGGCATGGCGAGCGTCCTTGCTCGGCGGGTGGAACTTCAAGCCTAGGCAAGAAAAAGCCCCTGCCAGTCGCCTGGCAGGGGCTCTTGTTTACCGGGTGTTGCTTGTACCGGGTGTTGCTTACAGCCCGGCGGCCGCGCGCAGCGCGTCGACACGGTCGGTGCGTTCCCAGGTGAACGTGGTGAAGGTGTCGTCGCCCACGGTCTTGACCTGCGGGGTGCGGCCGAAGTGACCGTAGGCCGCGGTTTCCTGGTACATCGGGTGCAGCAGGTCGAGCATGGTGGTGATCGCATATGGACGCAGGTCGAAACACTCGCGCACGATCTGGATGATCTTCTCGTCGGCAACCTTGCCGGTGCCGAAGGTGTTCAGCGAGATCGAGGTCGGCTGGGCCACGCCGATGGCGTACGACACCTGGATTTCGCAGCGCTCGGCCAGGCCAGCGGCAACGATGTTCTTGGCCACGTAGCGACCGGCGTAGGCGGCCGAACGGTCAACCTTGGACGGGTCCTTGCCGGAGAAAGCGCCCCCCCCGTGACGGGCCATGCCGCCGTAGGTGTCGACGATGATCTTGCGGCCGGTCAGGCCGCAGTCGCCCACCGGACCACCGATGATGAAGTTGCCGGTGGGGTTGATGTGAAACTGGGTGTCCTTGTGCAGCAGCTCGGCCGGCAGCACGTGCTTGACGATCAGCTCCATCACGCCTTCGCGCAGGTCGGCGTAGGACACGTCCGGGTTGTGCTGGGTCGACAGCACGATGGCGTCGATGCCCACCACCTTGCCGCCTTCGTAGCGGCAGGTGACCTGGGACTTGGCGTCCGGGCGCAGCCACGGCAGCAGGCCGGACTTGCGCGCTTCGGCCTGACGCTGCACCAGCTGGTGCGAGAAGCTGATCGGGGCTGGCATCAGCTCCGGGGTTTCGTTGCTGGCGTAGCCGAACATCAGGCCCTGGTCGCCCGCGCCCTGGTCTTCAGGCTTGCTGCGGTCAACGCCCTGGGCGATGTCTACCGACTGCTTGCCGATGATGTTCATCACCGCGCAGGTGGCGCCGTCGAAACCGACGTCGGAGCTGTTGTAGCCGATGTCGACGATCACGTTGCGCACGATGTCTTCGAGGTCGACCCAGGCCGAAGTGGTCACTTCGCCGGCGATGATGGCCACACCGGTTTTCACCAGGGTCTCGCACGCCACGCGGGCGAACTTGTCTTCGGCGATGATGGCGTCGAGCACCGCATCCGAAATCTGGTCGGCGATTTTATCCGGATGCCCTTCAGACACGGACTCGGAGGTGAAAAGGGAGTATTCGCTCATCTCGACGGGTTCCTAAAATTTACCGATGGTGAGTGTCGCCAGGTGGTCGCTGAAAGTGGCGAACCTGAATCTGGAAACCATTACGTAAGCCCACATAGAGGCTGTCCTCGGGAACCAGCCCCGCGGCGCTGGCCCAACGGGCCAAATCATCCTGTTCAAAGCCCAGCCAGAGATCGCCGCACGCCTGGCGCGCCCAGCTCTGGTCGTGGCTGCACAGTTCTGTTACCAACAGGCTTCCGCCTGGTCTGACACGCTTGGCCAGGTGCCCGAGGGCCTGGGCAGGCTCGCTGAAATGGTGCAGCACCATGTTCAGCACCACGCAGTCGGCCTGTACATCCGTTGCATGCAGGGCATCGGCCAACAGCAGGGTTACGTTAGCCAGGCGCTCGCGCTGGCACACCTGGCGCGCCAGCTCGAGCATGGTCGGGCTGTTGTCCAGGGCGGTGACGTGGGTGAAGCGCCGCGCCAGTTCGGGCAGAAACTCGCCATCGCCGGGGCCGACCTCCAGGGCGCTGGCCAGCGGATCGAAGCTGAGCTTGTCGAGCAGCGCCAGCAGGCTTTCGCGGTACTGCGCCAGGCCGGCGATCAGGTCCTGCTGGGCGCGGAACTTCTCTTCCACACGCAGGAAGAAGTCCTGGCTGGTGGCGGCCCGGCGCACCTGCACCTGGCCGATGCGCGCCTGCACCTCGGCCGGCAGCTCAAGCGCGTCGACCTCCTCCAGCAGCGCCCCGTGCAGCTTGCCGCCCAGGCGCTGGCTGTCGGGCAGTGCGCGGCGATAGAAGATCGCGTTGCCTTCGCGCCGGGTGGCCACCAGGTCGGCCTGGGCCAGTACCTTGAGATGGTGGCTCATGCCCGACTGGCCGATGGCGAAGATCTGCGCCAGCTCCAGCACCCCGAACGAATCGCTGGCCAGCGCGCGCAGCACGTTCAGCCGCAGCGGGTCGCCGCCGGCCTTGCACAGGGCAGCCAGCGCGTCGCTTTGCTCGGGGTCGATGGAGGGGGCGTGAAGGTTCATGGGCGGCAGTCTAGTCAGCGTGCAGCGGCCTCGCAAGTTCTATATCAAAAAGTTTTGATATTGCTCGATGGGCGGGCCCGGCCCGGCATGGCAGGCGACAATTTCTGCCGTTTTGTCGGCGCAACACGGGATTAGTCGCTCAATCGCACTAAAAACGTCCCTCATCGACCATCCGTGATTGCCCCCGGGCACGTGCCTGGGCGAAAATGGCCGCCTTTTTCCGTTCGTTAATATTCAAGCCCCCCAGGAGACAAGCGATGCCCAGCCGTCGTGAGCGTGCCAACGCCATTCGTGCCCTCAGCATGGATGCCGTGCAAAAAGCCAACAGCGGCCATCCCGGTGCCCCGATGGGCATGGCGGATATCGCCGAGGTTCTTTGGCGTGACTTCTTGAAGCACAACCCGAGCAACCCGCACTTCGCCGACCGTGACCGCTTCGTGCTGTCCAACGGCCACGGCTCGATGCTGATCTACTCGCTGCTGCACCTGACCGGCTACGACCTGTCGATCGACGACCTCAAGGCGTTCCGTCAACTGCACAGCCGCACCCCGGGCCACCCGGAATTCGGCTACACCCCAGGCGTCGAGACCACCACCGGCCCGCTGGGCCAGGGTCTGGCCAACGCCGTGGGCTTTGCCCTGGCCGAAAAAGTGCTGGGCGCCCAGTTCAACCGTCCAGGCCACGACGTCGTCGACCACCACACCTATGTGTTCCTGGGTGATGGCTGCATGATGGAAGGCATTTCCCACGAAGTCGCTGCACTGGCCGGTACCCTGGGCCTGGGCAAGCTGATCGCCTTCTACGACGACAACGGTATCTCCATCGACGGCGAAGTCGAAGGCTGGTTCACCGACGACACGCCGAAGCGTTTCGAAGCCTACCACTGGCAGGTGATCCGCAATGTCGACGGTCACGACCCAGAAGAGATCAAGACCGCCATCGAGACCGCGCGCAAGAGCGCGCAGCCGACCCTGATCTGCTGCAAGACCACCATCGGCTTCGGTTCGCCGAACAAGGGCGGCAAGGAAGACTGCCACGGCGCGCCACTGGGCGATGCCGAAATCGCCCTGACCCGCCAGGCCCTGAACTGGAACCACGGCCCGTTCGAAATCCCGGCCGACATCTATGCCGAGTGGGATGCCAAGCAGGCCGGCGCCGCCGCCGAAGCCGCCTGGGACCAGCGCTTTGCTGCCTACGCCGCAGCCTTCCCTGAACTGGCCAGCGAACTCAAGCGTCGCCTGAGCGGCGAACTGCCAGCCGACTTCGCCGAGAAGGCTGCCGCCTACATCGCCGAAGTGGACGCCAAGGGCGAAAGCATCGCCAGCCGCAAGGCCAGCCAGAACACCCTGAACGCCTTCGGCCCGCTGCTGCCGGAGTTCCTCGGTGGCTCGGCGGACCTCGCCGGCTCCAACCTGACCCTGTGGAAGGGTTGCAAGGGCGTCAGCGCCGAAGATGCCAGCGGCAACTACATGTACTACGGCGTGCGCGAGTTCGGCATGACCGCCATCATGAACGGCGTTGCCCTGCACGGCGGCCTGGTGCCTTACGGCGCGACCTTCCTGATGTTCATGGAATACGCCCGCAATGCCGTGCGCATGTCGGCCCTGATGAAACAGCGCGTGATCCACGTCTACACCCACGACTCCATCGGCCTGGGCGAAGACGGCCCGACTCACCAGCCGATCGAGCAGCTGACCAGCCTGCGTACCACGCCGAACCTGGACACCTGGCGTCCGGCCGACGCGGTCGAATCGGCCGTGAGCTGGAAGCACGCCCTGGAGCGCAAGGACGGCCCTTCGGCGCTGATCTTCTCGCGTCAGAACCTGCAGCACCAAACCCGCGACGCCGGCCAGATCGCCGACATCAGCCGTGGTGGCTACGTGCTCAAGGACTGCGCAGGCGAGCCTGAGCTGATCCTGATCGCCACCGGTTCCGAAGTGGGCCTGGCAGTGCAGGCGTTCGACAAGCTGACCGAGCAGGGCCGCAAGGTGCGCGTGGTATCGATGCCATGCACCAGCGTGTTCGATGCCCAGGACGCCAGCTACAAGCAGTCGGTTCTGCCACTGCAGGTGGGCGCGCGGATTGCCATCGAAGCTGCCCACGCCGACTTCTGGTACAAGTACGTGGGCCTGGAAGGCCGCGTCATCGGCATGACCACCTACGGTGAGTCGGCGCCGGCTTCGGCACTGTTCGAAGAGTTCGGCTTCACCCTGGAAAACATCCTGGGTACGGCTGAAGAGCTGCTGGAAGACTGATGTAGAACGCCTGTAGGGGCGGCGCTGTCTGCTTCGCCGGCAAGGCCGGCTCCTACGGGTGGTCTGTGTAGGAGCCGGCCTTGCCGGCGAATGCTGCACCGCAGATCCCCAGGCTACAGATGATTTTCTGTTCCGTGAGCATCCCATGCCCCAACCGCGTCCCTACAAAGTTGCACTCAACGGCTACGGCCGCATCGGTCGTTGCGTCCTGCGCGCACTCTTTGAACGGGGGGCCAGCGCGGGCTTCGAGATCGTTGCACTGAATGACCTGGCCGATCAGGCCAGCCTCGAATACCTGACACGCTTCGACTCCACCCACGGGCGCTTTCCCGGTGAGGTCAGGGTCGACGGCGATTGTCTGCATATCAATGGCGACTGCGTCAAAGTACTGCGCAGCGCCACCCCCGAAGGCATCGACTGGGCCGCGCTCGACGTCGACCTGGTGCTCGAATGCTCCGGGGCCTACAACACCCGCGCCGACGGCCAGCGTTTCCTCGACGCCGGCGCACCACGGGTGCTGTTTTCCCAGCCGATGGCCAGCGAGGCGGATGTCGACGCCACCGTTGTCTACGGCATCAACCAGGATTGCCTTGAAGGCGGCGAACGGCTGGTATCCAACGCCTCCTGCACCACCAACTGCGGCGTGCCGCTGCTGCGTGTGCTCGACCAGGCCTTCGGCATCGAGTACGTGCAGATCACCACCATCCACTCGGCAATGAACGACCAGCCGGTGATCGATGCCTACCACCACGAAGACCTGCGCCGCACCCGTTCGGCGTTCCAGTCGGTGATTCCGGTGTCTACCGGGCTCGCGCGGGGTATCGAACGCCTGCTGCCGGAACTTGCCGGGCGAATCCAGGCCAAAGCGGTACGCGTGCCGACGGTGAACGTGTCGTGCCTGGACATCACCCTGCAGACCGCCCGTGATACCACCGCGGCCGAAGTCAACCAGGTGCTGCGTGAAGCGGCCCTGAGTGGCCCGCTCAAGGGGTTGCTGGCCTACACCGAACTGCCCCACGCCAGCTGTGATTTCAACCATGACCCACATTCGGCCATCGTCGATGCCAGCCAGACCCGCGTTTGCGGCCCACGCCTGGTGAACCTGCTGGCCTGGTTCGACAACGAATGGGGGTTCGCCAACCGCATGCTCGACGTCGCCGAACATTTTCTGCGCGTCGTGGACTCAACCAGCACCACTCGCAAACAGCCCTGAAGGACTGCATTCATGACCGTTTTGAAGATGACCGACCTCGATCTGCAAGGTAAGCGCGTACTGATCCGCGAAGACCTCAACGTGCCTGTGAAGGACGGTGTGGTCAGCAGCGACGCGCGCATCCTGGCCTCGCTGCCGACCATCAAGCTGGCCCTGGAGAAGGGCGCGGCCGTGATGGTCTGCTCGCACCTGGGGCGCCCGACCGAAGGCGAGTTCTCGGCCGAGAACAGCCTCAAGCCGGTGGCCGACTACCTGAGCAAGGCGCTGGGCCGTGAGGTGCCGCTGGTGGCCGACTACCTGGGCGGCGTGGACGTGAAGGCCGGCGACATCGTGCTGTTCGAGAACGTGCGCTTCAACAAGGGCGAGAAAAAGAACGCCGACGAACTGGCCCAGCAATACGCCGCCCTGTGCGACGTGTTCGTGATGGACGCCTTCGGTACCGCCCACCGTGCCGAGGGCTCGACCCACGGCGTGGCCAAGTTCGCCAAGGTCGCCGCTGCCGGTCCGCTGCTGGCCGCCGAGCTGGATGCACTGGGCAAGGCGCTGAAGGCCCCGGCCAAGCCGATGGCCGCCATCGTCGCCGGTTCCAAGGTATCGACCAAGCTGGACGTGCTCAACAGCCTGAGCCAGGTGTGCGACCTGCTGATCGTCGGTGGCGGCATTGCCAACACTTTCCTGGCCGCTGCCGGCCACCCGGTGGGCAAGTCGCTGTACGAAGCCGACCTGATCGACACCGCCAAGGCCATCGCGGCCAAGGTCAACGTGCCGCTGCCGGTGGACGTGGTGGTGGCCAAGGAATTTGCCGAAAGCGCCACGGCTACCGTCAAGCTGGTGGGCGAGGTGGCCGAGGACGACATGATCCTGGACATCGGCCCGCAGACCGCCGAACAGTTCGCCGAGCTGCTGAAGTCGTCCAAGACCATCCTGTGGAACGGCCCGGTGGGCGTGTTCGAGTTCGACCAGTTCGGCAACGGCACCAGGACCCTGGCCAAGGCCATCGCCGACAGCGCCGCGTTCTCGATTGCCGGCGGTGGCGACACCCTGGCGGCCATCGACAAATATGGCGTGGCCAGCCAGATCTCCTACATTTCTACCGGTGGCGGTGCATTCCTCGAGTTCGTCGAGGGCAAGGTGCTGCCGGCGGTGGACGTGCTGGAACAACGGGCCAAGGCCTGACTCGCTCAGCCTGGCAAAGGGAGTGTGGCCTGATGGTCAAGCGGTTGCCTGTGTTTATCCTGGCCGGTCTGCTCAGCGCCTGCGCTGGCAGCCCGGAGCCTGCGGCGGATGCCCCCGGCAAGCCGAAGGGCGGTTGCTACCAGTCGCAGTGGCAGGCAGAGACCGTGCCGGTGATCAACAAGAGGCTCGGCCCGGACGGGCTGGAGAAGTATGACGAGGAACACCAGCGCCAGGCCCCGGGTTGCCCTTGATCGGTTCGAGGCAACCTGTTGGCCGGTTCGTGGTCTTCTAGAGGATATTCGATGAAAAGCGTTGTAGCCCTGATGGCCCTGGTTCTGATGGCAGGTTGCGCAAGCCTCAAGCCAACCCCGGCCCCGACCGACAACTGGACCCGCTGGGTCTGTGACAGTCAGGCCGAGGTGCTGTGGCGGTTTGCCGATGCCAGCCAGGAAGAGGTGGATGTACGCCTTGGTGGCGGCGATCAGGTCTACCGGCTCAAGCCGGAGCCCGGTGCGTCGGGTGCGCTGTACAGCGATGGCGTGCTGGCCCTGCACACCAAGGGCGATGAAGGCCTGGTGTACTGGGTAGCGACCAACGATTTGATAGGGCGGGGCTGCAAGGCACCGTGACTGGCCGGGCCGACCGCTGTCGGCCCACACTACTTGAATAGCAACCGCCGCTGCGGCAGGCTTGCACGAAAAACGACGCTTGTCGGGAGAGAGATACACAATGGCACTCATTAGCATGCGCCAGATGCTGGACCACGCCGCCGAATTCGGCTACGGCGTTCCGGCTTTCAACGTCAACAACCTCGAGCAAATGCGCGCCATCATGGAAGCCGCCGACAAGACCGACTCCCCGGTGATTGTCCAGGCCTCGGCCGGTGCCCGCAAATACGCCGGTGCGCCGTTCCTGCGCCACCTGATCCTGGCGGCGATCGAAGAATTCCCGCACATCCCGGTGTGCATGCACCAGGACCACGGCACCAGCCCTGACGTGTGCCAGCGTTCGATCCAGCTGGGCTTCAGCTCGGTGATGATGGACGGCTCGCTGGGCGAAGACGGCAAGACCCCGACCGACTACGACTACAACGTGCGTGTCACCCAGCAGACCGTGGCCATGGCCCACGCCTGCGGCGTTTCGGTAGAGGGCGAGCTGGGCTGCCTGGGTTCGCTGGAAACCGGCATGGCCGGTGAAGAAGACGGCATCGGCGCCGAAGGCGTGCTGGATCACAGCCAGATGCTGACCGACCCTGAAGAAGCTGCCGATTTCGTCAAGCGTACCCAGGTCGATGCCCTGGCCATCGCCATCGGCACCAGCCACGGCGCCTACAAGTTCACCAAGCCGCCTACCGGCGACGTGCTGGCGATCGACCGCATCAAGGAGATCCACAAGCGCATCCCCAACACTCACCTGGTGATGCACGGTTCGTCTTCGGTGCCGCAGGAGTGGCTGGCGATCATCAACCAGTACGGTGGCGACATCAAGGAAACCTACGGCGTACCGGTTGAAGAAATCGTCGAAGGCATCAAGTACGGCGTGCGCAAGGTCAACATCGACACCGACCTGCGTCTGGCGTCCACCGGTGCCATGCGCCGCCTGATGGCCACCAACCCGAGCGAGTTCGACCCGCGCAAGTTCTTCGGTGAAACCGTCAAGGCCATGCGCGACGTGTGCATCGCTCGCTACGAAGCCTTCGGCACCGCCGGCAACGCCTCGAAGATCAAGCCGATCTCCCTCGAAGCGATGTTCCAGCGCTATGCCAAGGGCGAGCTGGCCGCCAAGGTCAACTAAGCCTGGTTGGTTGTACGAAAAACCCGCAGCGATGCGGGTTTTTTTGTGCCCGTGCGGCCTGCTTCACCGGCCGGAACCGGGGGGTTTCGGCTGCGGGGCCGCCACGGACACCGGATCTGGCCCAACGCGACAGACCGTTAGTCGGGCAACACTTTGTTTATACCGATGATGCCAATGTGCTGACTTCAGATTTGTTTCAGCCAGGTCTAGAGTAAAGCCTCAAGTTCCATCCGGAATCTGGCGTCGTTACACAAGAGAAGCAGCATGGATTGCGCGCACCCTCACACTCACGACAGCGGTTCGGTTTTACTGATCGTCGATGACTACCCGGAAAACCTGATCAGCCTGCAAGCCTTGCTTGCACGTGAGGACTGGCGTGTGCTGACCGCAAGCTCCGGTACCGAAGCCCTGAGCACGCTGCTCGAGCATGAGGTGGACCTGGTGCTGCTGGATGTGCAGATGCCCGGTATGGACGGCTTCGAAGTCGCGCGCCTGATGCGCGGCAGCCAGCGCACCTGCCTGACCCCGATCATCTTCCTGACCGCCAACGAACAGTCCCAGGCGGCCGTGCTCAAGGGCTATGCCAGTGGCGCGGTGGACTATCTGTTCAAGCCATTCGACCCGCACATTCTCAAGCCCAAGGTCCAGGCCCTGCTCGACCAGCAGCGCAACCGGCGTGCCTTGCAGCGCCTGAGCCGCGACCTGGAGGCCGAGCGCGCATTCAACGCCTCGGTGCTGGATAACGCCGCCGAAGGCATCCTCGTGGTGGCCGAGGACGGTCGCATCCGCTTTGCCAACCCGGCCATCTCGCGCCTGCTCCAGGCCCCGGTGGAGCAATTGCAGGGCGCAGACCTGCTGGGCTTCGTGCAGTCGCCCGTGCCAACCCGGTGGTGTGACTCGGCGTTCTACCAGGCCTACCAGGAGCGCGATATCTACCGCCTGCACGACGCCGTGCTGCTCACCGCCTCCGGGTTGCCGCTGCCGGTGGCGTTGTCGTGCGCGGCGCTGCCCGGCGAGCAGCGGGCGATGGTGGTGACGGTGCTGGACATGTCGGTGGTGCGCAACCTGCACCAGCAGTTGGAGTTCCAGGCCGTGACCGACCCGCTGACCGGGCTGCTCAACCGCCGCGGGTTCTGCCAGGCCGCCGAAGCTGCGCTGCTGCGCAGCGAGCATTCCGACAAGGCCCAGGCCCTGATGTACATGGACCTTGACGGTTTCAAACGGATCAACGACTCGCTCGGCCATGCAGCCGGCGACCGCGTGCTGCACTGGGTGGGCGAACAGCTCAAGGAATGCCTGGGCGCCTACGCGATCCTCGGGCGTATGGGCGGCGACGAGTTCACGGCCTTGCTCGATACCCTGGAATACCCGGAGCAGGCGGCGCGCTTTGCCGAAAAGCTGATCGAGCGCATGTCCATCTGCCAGCAGATCGATGGCCTGGAGGTGACGCTTGGCGTGAGCATCGGCATCGCCACCTACTCCGACTGCGGGCCGCACCTGGACGGCCTGCTGCGTGCGGCGGACGCGGCCATGTATGCCGCCAAGCAGGCCGGCCGACAGCAGTACCGCTACTACGACCAGGAGCTCAACGGTCGTGCTCGCTCGCGCCTGATGCTCGAAGACAGTGTGCGCGACGCGATCGAGCGGCACGACTTCAGCCTGGTGTATCAGCCGCAGGTGGCGTTTGCCGATGGTCGCCTGCGCGGGTTCGAGGCGTTGTTGCGCTGGCAGCACCCCAGTGTCGGCGATGTGCCGCCGGGGTTGTTCCTGCCGTTGCTGGAGGAGGCCAGGCTGGTCTCGCGGCTGGCCAGCTGGATCTACACCCAGGGTGCGGCGCAGCGGCGCGCCTGGGAGGCTCGGTTCGAGCCGGACCTGGTGCTGAGCATCAGCCTCAGCCGCGTGCAGTTCGCCATGCCCAACCTGGTCGAGGAACTGGGGCGGGTGATCGCCAGCCATGGCCTGCGCCCGGCCCAGCTTGAGGTGGAGGTGGCGGAAACCTCGCTGGCCGCCAACCTCGACATCGCGCTGCGTCAGTTGCGCAGGCTGCGCGAGCTGGGCGTGCGAGTGGCGCTGGACGATTTCGGCGCCGGAGAGTGCTCGCTGCGCCTGCTGCGCGACCTGCCCATCGACACGCTCAAGCTCGACCGGCACCTGGTGGCGCGCCTGCCCGGTTCGGCGGCGGACGCGGCGCTGGTCCGCAGTGTCATCGGCCTGTGCCGCGACTATGGCGTGTGTGTGGTGGCCGAGGGCGTCGAGACGCGGGAGCAGGCGCAGTGGCTGCTGGCAAACGGTTGCGCCTATGCCCAGGGCTTCCTGGTGGCACGGCCCCTGACGGCGCAGCGCGCCGGTGATTTTCCGGCTTTTTTCGACTGGCGCAACGAGGCGGCCGGGGAATTGAGTACACTGACGCCTTTGCCTGCAATGCCCCGTGCCCATGACCGTACTCAAGTACCTGCAAGCCTATCCGCCTGCCCTGCAAGACCAGGTGCGCCAGATGATTGCCCAGAACCGTCTGGGTGACTACCTGCGCCAGCGCTACCCCGAGCGCCATGCGGTACAGAGCGACAAGGCGCTGTATGCCTATGCCCAGGCCCTGAAGCAGGAGCACCTGCGCAATGCGCCGAACCTGGACAAGGTGCTGTTCGACAATCGCCTTGATCTCACCCACCGTGCGCTGGGCCTGCACACCGCGGTATCGCGCGTGCAGGGCGGCAAGCTCAAGGCCAAGAAGGAAATCCGCATCGCCTCGCTGTTCAAGGACGCGGCGCCGCAGTTTCTGAAGATGATCGTGGTGCACGAACTGGCGCACCTCAAGGAGAGCGACCACAACAAGGCGTTCTACCAACTCTGCGAATACATGCAGCCGGGCTACCATCAACTGGAGTTCGACCTGCGCATCTACCTGACCTGGCGCGACCTGTCCGGCGCCCAGTGAGCGAAAGGGAATTGCCAATGGAAGTGAGCAAGACCAAGACCAGTTTCTATCGTCGCCTGTACGTGGCGTGGCTGATCGACAGCCGTACCGCCAGCAGCGTGCCGGCGCTGATGGAGGCCACCGGCATGCCGCGGCGCACGGCGCAGGACACCATCGCGGCGCTGGCCGACCTGGACATCGTGTGCGAGTTCGAGCAGCAGGAAGGCGCGCGCAACCATGCCGGGCATTACCGGATACGTGACTGGGGCGCGATCGACAAGCAGTGGATCACCCAGCATCTGCGCAGTATCCGCCAGGTGCTGGGCTACCCCTGAAGCCCCTCCGCCGGCAAGCCCGGCCCCTGCACCTACCCCTGTAGGAGCCGGCCTTGCCGGCGAAGCGTCTAGCCCCGGCGCATGCCGATGTGCGGGATGCCATCCTCCAGATACGCCTCCCCGGCCACCTCGAACCCGTGCCGCGCATAGTAGGCCTGCAGGTGCGCCTGTGCGGACAGGTACACCGGCACCCCTGGCCAGTGCTTCTCGGCCTGCGCCAGCCCCTGCACCATCAGTGCATGCCCCAGCCCCTCGCCCCGCGCCGACGGCGCAATCACCACCCGCCCGATCACCACGTCGCCGCCCTGTGACTCGGGGTCCAGCAGGCGCAGGTACGCCACCAGCTCGCCATCGCGCCAGGCCATCAGGTGGCAGGTGTCGCCCTCCAGGTCCTGGCCATCGGTTTCCAGGTACGGGCATTTCTGCTCCACCACGAACACCTCGATGCGCAGCGTCAGCAGCGCGTACAGCTGTTGCTTGCCAAGGTCGGTGTGATGCTTGCAGATCCAGTCGATGCTCATCGCGTTTCTCTCCTGTGTAATGCCCCGATCATAACCACGCCGAGCACCTCAGGGCGAAGGTCGCGAATTGCCATGGATCAAGTCGGCGCGGAATCGGCAAAAATAGAGGCAATTAGCTATCACCCGGCACTGCCCGATACCGGAATCTTTGTGTAATCTGGCCGTGCAGCCTAGCTTTGCGCCAACAGAAATCTCATGCCACTCAACAAGAACGCGGACCCGATCCGCTAAGGGATTTGAGCATGCGGCCACTGCTTCGAGCCTTGGGTTTGCTTGGATTGCTGCTCTGTGCCCAGTCGGCCCAGGCCGAAAAACTGCGGCTGGTGGCCGATGCCTGGCCCCCCTTCACCGACGCCCGCCTACCCAGGGGCGGGCTGGCCACCGCCCTTGTCACCACCGCCCTGGAGCGTGCCGGGTTTGCCAGCGAGTTCGAGCAGGCGCCGTGGGCGCGCGCGCTGCTGGGCATCGGCGAGGGCCGCTACGATGTGCTGATCAACGCCTGGCAGAGCGATGCGCGTACCCGCATCGGGGCCTTCTCCCAGGGCTACCTGAGCAACCGCGTGCGGCTGCTCAAGCGCAAGGGCGACGTGCTGCGTTTCGATACCCTGAGCGATCTCTACCCGCACGCCATCGCGGTGGTGCGCGACTATGCCTATGCGGCCGAATTCGACAATGACGGGCGTCTGCAGAAGGTGCCGGTGCGCGACTTTTCGGTGGCGGTGGGCATGCTGGCTGCCGGGCGGGTGCGCCTGACCCTGGAGGACGAATACGTGGCGCGCTACTACCTGCAGCGTGAAAGCGCGGACGTGCGCAACCGCGTGCAGTTCTTCGGCAAGCCGGTGAGCGAGAACAGCCTGCACATCCTGGTCAGCCTCAGGCATCCGCAGCATGCCCAGATCGTGGCCGGCTTCGACAAGGCCATCGCCGCCATGAAGGCCGATGGCAGCTATGCCCGGTTGCTCAAGGACTACGGCCTGTAGTCAGGCCGGGGTGTCCTTGATCAGGTGCGCGGCCAGGGTGCGCAGCGGGCCCAGCTGGCGGCAGATCAGTGCCAGCTGGGTCTGCACCAGGCGCTGGTTCTCGTCCATTTCCTCGGGCATCTGCTCAAGGCTCGCCGCCAGGGCTTCCTCGGCGTCGCTGTGGATCGCCACCGGGGTCTTGCTGGCAAGGCCAGTGGCGATTTCGTCGAGGCTGGCGGCCAGGCTGGCACCCGCGCCGTCGATCAACTGCTCGTGGGCCTCGGGTGCCAGTGCGCTGTCACGGTGTGCACCCAGCCCGGAGAGGTAGCTGAGCAGGGTGTGCGAGAGCACCAGGAAGCGAAAGCCCACGTCGGCCTCTTTGCGAAAATGCCCCGGCTCCATGAGCATGTTGGCCAGCGTGGTCGACAGCGCCGCGTCGGCGTTGTGCGCGTTGCGCCGGGCCAGGCGGTAGGCCAGGTCGTCGCTCTTGCCCTGGGCGTACTGCTGCATGATCTGGCGCAGGTAGGTGCTGTTGCAGCTCAGGGTGTTGGCCAGCACCTTGTTCAACCGACGGCCCTGCCAGTCGGGCAGGAACAGGAACACCGCCAGGATCGCGATCAGGCTGCCCACCAGGGTGTCGAACAGGCGCGGCAGGAACAGGCCGTAGCCGTCGCCGATCTGGTTGAAGCAGAACAGCACCATCAGCGTGATCGCCGCCGTGGCCAGAGTGTAGCGGGTGGTGCGGTTGACGAAGAACACCACCCCGGCGGCCACCGCGAACAGCGACTGGATGATCGCGCTGGGGAACAGGTCGAACAGTGCCCAGCCCACGGTCAGGCCGATGGCGGTGCCGATGATCCGCTGCACCAGCTTGCGCCGGGTGGCGCCATAGCTGGGCTGGCACACGAACAGCGTGGTGAGGATGATCCAGTAGCCCTGGGTGGGGTGGATCAGGTGCACCATGCCGTAGCCGATCGACAGCGCCAGCGGCAGGCGCAGGGCGTGGCGAAAGATCAGCGAGGTCGGCGTGAGGTGCTGGCGCAGCCGGCTCCACACATCCTTGAGGCTGCGCGGCGAGCGGTCGAGCAGGCTCGAGTCGCTGTTGTCGGCCAGGTTGTCGGGGTTGCTGGCATCGCCGAGCAGGCGGTCGAGGGTTGCCAGGTTCGCCGCCAGCGCCCGCAGCGAGCGCAGCAGGCCACGCCAGGCCGGGTTGCTCTGGATGCGCAGGTGCTCGAGCGAGGCGTGCAGGTCTTCCAGTGCGGCGGCAAAGCTGGTGTCGTAGACGAACGGCTGGCGCAGCTGGATCGACTCGGACAATTGCACGCACGCCTTGCCCTGCTGGCGCAGCAGGCGTTGGCAGCGAAACAGCACGTCGCTGTGGAAGAACGCCTCGGTGAGAGCGTTGTAGGGGTAGTGCGAGGAACTGGCGCGCTCGTGGATGTCCTGGGCCAGAAAGTACAGCTTCAGGTAGCGGCTCACCTTGGAGCCGGGGCGGCCATTGCCCACGCGGTGCAGGATGATTTCCTTGGCGGCGTTGAGGGCGGCCACCACCTTGCCGTTCTGCTGGGCCAGTTCCAGGCGGCGGGCCTCCACGTCCAGCTGGCGGATGGGCTCGAACAGGGTGGCCTTGAGCTTGAGGTAGCGGCCCAGTTCGCGAAACAGCCGCGCCAGGCTCTGCTGCACCGGCTGGTTGGAGAACAGCGCCTGCCACAGCACCGACAGCAATCCGTACCAGGCGGCGCCTGCCACCAGCAGCAAGGGCTCGTGCCAGAAGTCGGTGACCTGGCCGCCGCGCTGGTCCACGCCGATCATGGTGTACACCGACAGGATCAGTGTGGCCGAGGCGATGGCGCCGTAGCGCTCGCCCAGCGCGCCGAGCATGGTCAGCGCGAACGCCGCCAGCGCCAGGGCGCAGCCGAAGAGGATCGGGTAGGGGAACAGCAGCTCCACCGACAGCGCAGCGACGGTGAAGCACACCAGGGTCACGGCCAGGGCGTTGAGCCGGCCCTGCCAGCTGTCGTCGGTCTCGGCCAGGGCGCTGGCGATGATGCCCAGGAACAGCGGGATCAGCAGCCCCATCTCGTCCTGGTACCAGCACAGCGCCATGCTGCCGGTCAGCGCGATCAATACCCGGATGCTGTAGCTGAACTTGTCCAGGGCCCACAAACGACGCAGCGAGTGACGCAAGGAAGACGATGACATGATAGGGCGGCAGGCCTGCTTGGCGATGATCGAAATTGAGCCGGTCACGGTGGCAGCGAACTGTCACCGTGGTCACGTACCAGCAAAATTTGTTCCGTGATGCGCGATTCTAACGCGAAGGTTAGACGAACTGCGCGGCCGCGTAGGCCGATGCCCAGGCCCACTGGAAATTGAACCCGCCCAGGTGCCCGCTGACGTCCAGCACTTCGCCCACGAAATACAGGCCGGGGCTTTTCAGCGACTCCAGGGTCTTGGACGACACTTCGCGGGTGTCGACCCCGCCCAGGGTGACTTCGGCGGTGCGGTAGCCCTCGGTGCCGGCCGGCACCACCTGCCAGGCCGCCAGTTTGTCGGCGACCTCGGCCAGTTCGGCCGGGGTGTACTGCTTCATCGGCCGGGACACGAACCAGTGCTCGGCCAGCAGGTTGGCCATCTTCTTGGTGAAGACCTCGCCAAGCAGGGTCTTGAGTTCGCTGTTGGGGCGTTCGGCCTGTTGCTGTTGCAGCCAGGCGAGGGCGTCATGCTCGGGCAGCAGGTTGATCTCGACGCTGTCGCCGCTGTGCCAGAACGACGACACCTGCAGGATCGCCGGGCCGCTGAGGCCACGGTGGGTGAACAGCAGGTTCTCGCGAAAGCTGGTGCCGTTGCAGCTGGCCACGCAGTCCACCGAGGTGCCCGACAGCTCGGTGCACATGGCCTTGAGCTGCGGCTCGGTGATGGTGAAGGGCACCAGCCCGGCGCGGGTCGGCAGCAGGGTGTGGCCGAACTGGCGGGCCACCTGGTAGCCGAAACCGGTGGCACCCAAAGTCGGGATCGACAGGCCGCCGGTGGCGATCACCAGCGACTGGCATTGCAGCGTGCCCATGCTGGTTTCGAGCAGGTAGCCATGCTCGAGCTTTTCGATCTGCTCGATGCGCGTGTCCATGCGCAGCTCGGCGCCAGCGCTCTGGAGCTCGCTGAGCAGCATGTCGAGGATGTCGCTGGACTTGTTGTCGCAGAACAGCTGGCCGAGTTTTTTCTCGTGATAGGGCACGGCGTGCTTGCCGACCATCTCGATGAAGTCCCACTGGGTGTAGCGGGCCAGGGCCGACTTGCAGAAGTGCGGGTTGTGCGAGAGGAAGTTGGCCGGCTCGGTGTACAGGTTGGTGAAGTTGCAGCGCCCGCCACCGGACATCAGGATCTTCTTGCCGGGCTTGTTGGCATGGTCCAGCAGCAGCACCTGGCGGCCGCGGTTGGCGGCGTGGATGGCGCACATCAGGCCGGCGGCGCCAGCGCCGATGATGATCACTTCGGTGGAACGCACTGCAAAATCCTCAAGAATGGTGGTGACGCATTCGCCGGCAAGGCCGGCTCCTACACAACCCCGTAGGAGCCGGCGTTGCCGGCGAAGGGGCCCTGAAGGGCGACGAAGACCTCAGACGATGCGAACCCGCAGCGAGCGCCCCTTGATCTTGCCGCTGTTGAGCCGCTGCAGCGCCTGCTTGGCCACGCCGCGTTCCACCGCCACGAAGGCCTGGAAATCGAAGATCGCGATCTTGCCCACCTGGGTGCCCGGGATGCCGGCATCACCGGTCAGCGCACCCAGGATGTCGCCCGGCCGCAGCTTGTCCTTGCGCCCGGCACCGATGCACAGCGTGCTCATGGTCGGCACCAGCGGGCCGCCGGCCTGGGGTTTGAGGCTGTCGATCTGCTCCCAGCGCAGGGGCGCCTTCTGCAGCTGCTCGATGGCCTGGGCGCGGTGCGCTTCGGACGGGGCCACCAGGCTCGCCGCCAGGCCCTTCTCGCCGGCACGCCCGGTGCGGCCCACGCGGTGCACGTGAATTTCCGAGTCCCGCGCCAGCTCCACGTTGATGACCATGTCCAGCGCGTCGATATCCAGCCCGCGCGCGGCCACGTCGGTGGCCACCAGCACCGAGGTGCTGCGGTTGGCGAACAGGGTCAGCACCTGGTCACGGTCGCGCTGCTCCAGGTCGCCATGCAGCGACTCGGCGGCGATGCCCTTGGCCTTGAGGTGATCGACCACTTCCTGGCACTGCTGCTTGGTGAAGCAGAACGCCACGCACGACTGCGGACGAAAGTGCGCCAGCAGGGTAGTCACCGCGTCCATGCGCTGCTCGGGCGAGATCTCGTAGAAGCGCTGCTCGATCTGCGTGTCGGCATGCAGCGACTCGGCCTTGACCTGCTGCGGGTTGCGCATGAATGCGGCCGACAGCTGCTTGATGCCGGCCGGGTAGGTGGCCGAGAACAGCAGGGTCTGGCGACGCTCCGGGGTTTGCCCGAGGATGTCGGCGATGGCGTCGTAGAAGCCCATGTCGAGCATGCGGTCGGCTTCGTCGAGCACCAGGGTGTTGAGCCCGTCGAGCACCAGGGTGCCCTTGCGCAGGTGCTGCTGCACGCGGCCCGGGGTGCCCACGATGATGTGCGCGCCGTGCTCCAGCGAGGCGATCTGCGGGCCCAGGGACACGCCGCCGCACAGGGTCAGGATCTTGATGTTGTCTTCGGAGCGGGCCAGACGGCGCAGCTCCTTGGCTACCTGGTCGGCCAGCTCGCGGGTGGGGCACAGCACCAGGGCCTGGCAGCCGAAGTAGCGCGGGTTGATCGGGTTGAGCAGGCCGATGCCGAACGCGGCGGTCTTGCCGCTGCCGGTCTTGGCCTGGGCGATCAGGTCCATGCCCTTGAGGATCACCGGCAGGCTCTGGGCCTGGATCGGGGTCATCTGGGCGTAGCCGAGGGCGTCCAGGTTGGCCAGCATGGCGGCGGACAGCGGCAAGGTGGCGAATTCGGTGGCAATGGTGGTCACGAGGCGGGCCTGCAAAACAAAATGTCGCGCAGTGTACCAGCCTCGTGGCCATTAGCCCTAAGCCTCGATCTCCGGTTCCGGACGACGGGCACGCCTTCCGTCCGCCCTGGACAGCTGCATGAAGATCGCCGCCGCCAGCATCGACATCAGGCCGATGGTCAGGAAGGTCAGCTGGAACGCGCCCAGCGTGGTCTCCACCCCATCGCCGCTGCCGGCGCCGGTAAAGCCGCCCAGCAGTGCGCCGGCGCAGGCCACACCCAGGCTCAGCGAGAGCTGCGCCACCACCGACAGCAGGCTGTTGCCGCTGCTGGCGCTGGCGTCGTCCAGGTCGATCAGGGTCACGGTGTTCATCGCCGTGAACTGCAGCGAGTTCACCGCCCCCAGCAGCCCCAGTTGCACCAGCAGCAGGGCATACGGGGTGTGTTCGTTGACCAGCCCCAGGCTGCACAGCAACACGCCCAGCAGCAGGGTGTTGCCGGTGAGGATGGTGCGGTAGCCCAGGCGCTCGATCAGCGGCCGGGCGATGGACTTGGCGACCATCGCCGAGGCGGCCAGCGGGATCATGCTCATGCCGGCCTGGGACGGCGAATAGCCCAGCGCCACCTGCAGCAGCAACGGCACCAGAAACGGCAGTGCGCCGCTGCCCAGGCGGGCGAACAGGTTGCCGAGGATGCCCACCGAGAAGGTACGGGTGCGAAACAGCCGGGGCGAGAACAGCGGGTTGTCGATGCTGCCGGCGCGCAGCCAGTAGGCGGCCAGGCACGCCATGCCGGCGAACAGCAGCAGCATCACGCGCAGGTGCGGCAGGTGCAGCTCGCCCAGGCCCTCCATGGCGATGGTGATCAGCACCATCGCGGCGCCGAACAGCACAAAGCCCACGCCGTCGAAGCGTGTGCGCTCGGAGCCGCGCAGGTCGGGGATGAACTTCCACACCGCGTAGCAGCCCAGCGCGCCGACCGGCAGGTTGAGCAGGAAGATCCAGTGCCAGCTCAGGTACTCCACCAGCCAGCCGCCCATGGTCGGGCCCAGCAGCGGGCCGAGCAGGCCGGGGATGGTGATGAAGCTCATGATGCGCACCAGTTCGGTGCGCGGGTAGGCGCGCAGCACCACCAGGCGCCCCACCGGCAGCATCAGCGCGCCGCCCAGGCCCTGGATCACGCGGGCGCCGACCAGCATGCCGAGGCTGTTGGACAGTGCACACAGCAGCGAGCCGATGCTGAACAGCAGGATCGCGCTGAAGAAGATGCGCTTGGTGCCGAAGCGGTCGGCGATCCAGCCCGAGGCCGGGATCAGCAGGGCCACGGTGAGCATGTAGGCGATGATCACCGACTGCATGCGCAGCGGGTTTTCCGCCAGGTCGCGGGCCATGGCCGGCAGCGCGGTGTTGAGGATGGTGCCGTCCAGCGACTGCATGAAGAAGGCGATGGCCACCACCCAGGGAATCCAGCGGGCGGTGACGGGGTCCAGCGGGGTGCGGTTGGGCATGCTCTATGTCCTTGAGGGCCCCTTCGCGGGCAAGTCGAAGCGTCGAACCGCAGCTCCCACAGGGGCGGTGATCCCTGTGGGAGCGGGCTTGACCCGCGATGGAGGCATCACAATGTCAGCGTCAGGCGTTTGACCAGCGCCCCCGGCAGATGGCTCGAACTGGTCTGGCGCTGTCCGTAGGTGCTGGTCGACAGGATCAGCTCGCGCTCGGCCGTGAGCGCCTCCAGCTGCGAGCCGAGCAGGCTGTACACGCTGTCGTCGAAGCGCATGGTGCTGACCGGCGCCTGGATCTGACCGTCCTCGACCCAGAATGTCGCAAAGCGCGTCAGCCCGGTCATGCGCGCCGCCGGCAGGTCGGAGTAGTTCAGGTACCACAGGTTGCTGATGTACAGCCCCGTACCCAGCCTGGCGAGCACCTCATCCAGCGCCAGCTCGCCGGCGGCCAGGCTCAAGGCGCTCGGCCACTCGTGGGCCTCGGCGCCATTGGCGACCTGCTCGAACTCGGCGGCGCTGCGCGCGTTGGTCAGCTGTTCGCGCGCCTGCCCTGCGTCCACCAGCTGCACGTCGCTGCGTGGGTAGCCTTCGCCGGAGAACGCCGGGCTCAGCGAGCCGCTGACCTGTTCGGTGATGTTCACCAGCGGGCTCAATGCCGCATCGCCGGCATACAGGCGTTGCAGCGGGCTGTCCTTGCTGGCGATGGCCTGCGCCGAAAAACCGCCCCAGCACAGCATGCCCATGATCTCGTCCATCGCTGCCGGTGCCAGGTAGGCGCGGTACTGGCCGGGGGCGAGGGTCTTGAGTGGACGACCCAGGTACTCCAGCTGCTCGCGGGCCTGGGCCAGGCGCCGGGCGAACGCGGCATTGTCCCACACCTGCCCGGCGTAGTTGGCCTTCACCGCCTGGCCGTTGGCGTGGAACAGGCTGAAGTCGAAATTGAAGCTGTTGGCCTGATGCCAGCCAGAGGCGCCGAACGAACTGGCAAAGCCGCGACTGATCGGCCCGGCGGCATAGATGCCCACCAGGTCCAGCGCGCCGGCGCCGTGTTCGATCTGCTCGAGCACCCGTGCGGTATCCGGCAGCGGGCCGTCCTGTACCTGATGGCTGTGCCAGGCACTGTCGTTGAGCAACAGGTACGGGTCGGCAGGGATCAGCGGCAGGATCTGGCGCAGCTCGGTCAGTGCCTGGTGCAGGCGCTCGCGGTCCAGCGCCGGCTCGCCGCTGAGGGTCAGGTGCAGGTCGGCCTGGCGACCGTCGGCAATCAGCTTCAGGCTCGCACCGGCCTGTTGCACGTCGCCGGCCTGGCGCACCCTGGCATGGTTGAATCGGATGAATTGCGACTGCTCGGCGCTGTAGCTCAGGGTGAACTGTTCGGGGGCGCGCACGTTGTCGCGCAGCCATGCGACCAGGTCCTGGAAGTTGTGCAAAGGGCTGGCGGCCATCAGGCGTCTCCTCCGAATACGTCGATCTGGCTGAACACGCAGGCCGGCGAGGCATGGCCCACGCGCACCACCTGGTTGGGTTCGCCCTTGCCGCAGTTGGGCGTGCCGAGCACCTGGAAGGTACTGGCGTCGCCTACGGCGCTGAGGTTGCGCCAGAAACCGGCGGAAATACCGCGGTAGTTGGGGTTCTTGACCACGCCCTTGAGTTCGCCGTGCTCGATCAACTGGCCCCATTCGCAGCCGAACTGGAACTTGTTGCGCGCATCGTCGATGGACCACGAGCGGTTGGTGCGCATCAGGATGCCGTGCTCGATGCCGCCGATCAGTTGCGCCAGGGACTTGTCGCCCGGCTCGATGTTGAGGTTGGCCATGCGGTCGATCGGTGCGCGGTTCCAGCCGCAGGCGCGGCTGTTGGCCACGCCATCCAGGCCCGAGCGGAACTGCGACAGCGCACCGCCCAGCGGGCGCACCAGTACACCCTCGCGAATCAGGAACTGCTTGTGGGCCGGGGTGCCGTCGTCATCGTGCGCGTAGCTGGCCAGCTCTTCGGGGATGGCCGGGTCGAAGGTCACGTTGAGCAGTGCCGAGCCGTACTGCAGGTGGCCGAAGTCCTGGGCCTTGATGAAGCTGGTGCCGGCGTAGTTGCGCTCGTCGCCCAGGATGCGGTCCATCTCCAGCGGGTGGCCGATGGACTCGTGGATCTGCAGCATCATCTGGTCGGGCATCAGCAGCAGGTCGCGTACCCCGCTCGGGGTGTTGGGCGCCAGCAGCAGTTGCAGGGCCTGGTCGGCCACCTGGGCACCGGCACCGAGCAGGCCGCAGCGCTCGATCACATCCACGCCGCCCTGCTGGCCGAAGTTCTCGCGGCCCAGGCTGCGGCTCTGGCTGTCGCTGCCGTCGAAGGCGGTGACGCTCATGCCGGGGAACACGAAGCGTTGCGCCTGGCGCAGTTCGGCGCCGGCACTGTTGAGGTAGATCTGCTCGACCGTGCTCAGGCCCAGGCTGGCCTGCCAGTTCACCAGGCGCGAATCGCCCGGCACGCTGGCCGATTCGCGGGCCAGCAGTTCATAGCAGTCGGCCAGGGCCGGGAAGGTGCTGTTGAGGTTGGGCGAGCAGTAGTCGGCGCGGGCGCTGGACACCGGTTGCTCGCGCAGGTCGAGCAGGGCGTGGCGCGCGATCTGGCGGGCCAGCGCCTCGGCCTGGTCGAGGGCGCGTTGCAGGCCGGCCTGGGACAGGTCGGCGGTGGCCGCGTAGGCCTCCACGCCGTTGACGCGCACGGTGAGCATCGCGCCCTGGTCGCGGGTCAGGCTGGGTGGTTCGGCGATGTTCTTGCGCACCGACAGGTGCTGGTGGGCTTCCTGCACATAGCGCAGGGAGAAAAACTCGGCGCCGCTGTTCAGGCCAGCGAAACGCTGGCGCAGCGGCGCGGTGAAATCGAACATGCGCGAACCTCCGGGTGACGGTGGTTCCCCCTCAGAACCACTCCTCGTGCATGCCCGGGCAGGTGTCGTCGCGGGCCTCGAGCAATGCGAGGTCATTATGGCAGGCCGGTACTTCCCAGGTGAGGAAAAACCGTGCGGCCTGCAACTTGCCCCGATAGAACCCGGTATCGGCCGGGTTGCCGCGGGCCAGGCCCTGTTCGGCGCGAAGCGCCTGCTCCAGCCAGCGCCAGCCGATCACGCAGTGACCGAAGGCCTTGAGGTACAGCGCCGAGTTGGCCAGGGCGCTGTTGACCTGGCCTGTGGACAACTCGCCAAGCAGGCCCAGGGTCACGTGCTGCAGGCGGCTGAGCAGTTGTTCCAGCGGTTCGCGCAACGGGTCCAGGCGGGTGTAGGCCTGGGCCTGGGCGCAAGTGCCGGCGATCAGGCGTACCAGTTGCTTGAGGCCGGCGCCACCGTGCTGGGCCAGCTTGCGCCCGAGCAGGTCGAGTGACTGGATGCCGTGGGTGCCTTCGTGGATCGGGTTCAGGCGGTTGTCGCGGTAGTACTGCTCTACCGGGTAATCGCGGGTGTAGCCGTGGCCACCGAGGATCTGGATCGCCAGCTCATTGGCCTTGAGGCAGAATTCGGACGGCCACGACTTGACGATCGGGGTCAGCAGGTCGAGCAGTTGCTGGGCCTGCTGGCGCTCGTCTTCGGTGGCGGCGGTATGGCTGTCGTCGAACAGCCGGGCGGCGTACAGGCCCAGGTCGAAGGCACCTTCGACGTAGGCCTTCTGGGTCAGCAGCATGCGTTTCACATCGCTGTGCTGGATGATCGGCACGGCGGCGGTGGAGGGGTTCTTGTTGTCGGGCAGGCGGCCTTGCGGGCGCTGGCGGGCGTAGTCCAGCGAGTACAGGTAGCCGGCGTAGCCGAGCATCACCGCGCCCATGCCCACGCCGATGCGCGCCTCGTTCATCATCTGGAACATGCAGGCCAGGCCCTGGTGCGGCTGGCCGATCAGGTAGCCGACGCACTGGCCGTTGTCGCCGAAGTTGAGTGCGGTGGAGGTGGTGCCGCGCCAGCCCATCTTGTGGAACAGGCCGGCCAGCACCACATCGTTGCGCTGGCCCAGGCTGGCGTCCGGGTTGACCAGGAACTTGGGCACGATGAACAGCGAAATGCCCTTTACCCCGGGTGGTGCGTCGGGGAGTTTGGCCAGCACCAGGTGCACGATGTTCTCGGACAGCGTGTGATCGCCCCCGGAGATGAAGATCTTGTTGCCCTTGAGGCGGAAGCTGCCGTCGGCTGCGGGTTCGGCGCGGGTGCGGATATCGGCCAGCGAGCTGCCGGCGTGGGGTTCGGTGAGGGCCATGGTGCCGAAGAAGCGGCCCTCGATCATCGGTTGCAGGAACAGGCGCTTTTGCTCGTCGGTGCCGAAGTTCTCGATCAGGTTGGCGGCGCCCATGGTCAGGAACGGGTAGGCGGTGGTGCCGGCGTTGGCGGCCTGAAAGTGGGCGAAGCAGGCTTGCGAGAGCAGGGTGGGCAACTGCATGCCGCCGGCCTCGAAGTCGCGGTTGGCGTTGAGAAATCCGGCGTCGAGGAAGGCGTCGACGGCAGGTTTGACCTCGGGGATCAGGATGGCCTGGCCGTTCTCGAAGCGTGGCTCGTGCTCGTCGCCCTTGCGGTTGTGCGGGGCGAAGTATTTTTCGGCCAGGGTGCGAGCGGTGTGCAGCGCGGCGTCGAAGGTTTCGCGGCTGTGCTCGGCGAAGCGTGGGCGTTGGGTGAGGGCCTCGGCGTCGAGCACTTCGTAGAGTTCGAAAGCCAGGTTGCGGGCGCTGAGCAGGGTGTCGGACATGGCGGCCATACCTTGGTGGGGATGGGGCCGAGTCTAGGCATGCGGGCGGGAGGTGGACAGGTTAATAGGTGGGGGTGATGAGGGGTCAGAACCGTTGTCAGGTGTGTGCCCGCAAAAAAAATCGCGGGCCAGGCCGGCCCCCACAAGAATCTGCATCGATCCTGTGGGGGCGGGCCTGACCCGCGATTGGCAACGCCTCGGTGGTTAGCCGATGGTCATCAGGCTGGCATTGCCGCCCGCCGCGGCGGTGTTCACGCTCAACGCACGCTCGATCACCAGGCGCTCCAGCGCAATCGCGGTTTCACCCGACGACAAGCCTTGCACACCCACGATCGCACCGGCACGCTTGGCCACCTGCTCGCATACTGCGCGCAGCTGGTCCGAATGGCCGTGATGCAGCACCGCGTCGAACACCACCTCGTCCTTGGCCCAGTCGCTCACCAGCTTGATGCGCGCCTGCACATCCTTCGGCAAGCGCCCACGCAAGGCCTTGCCCGGCTCGCCGTCGACGAACACTGCCGAGCTGCCCACCGCCAGTACCGCTGCCAGTTGAGTCAGCAGATCAGCCTCCGACTCGGCCAGGCACAACACGTGCTCGCGCGGCAGGATAGTGTAGCTGTTGCGCTCGCCGGTCGGGCCGTTGAGCAGGCGGGTGACGCCGCTCTGCGACTGTTGCGCGAACTGCTCGCACAGCTGCGCCAGTTCGGCCTGCTGGTTGCTGCCGGCCCACGCCTTGAGCGATTGCAGCGGCTTGAGCAACTGCTCGCGCAGACGCACGTCCGGGGCAGTACCGGCGTCGCTGCGCTGGAACGACTGCTCGATGGCATCGGCCGGGCGCGTGGACAGCAAACGGTACAGGTACAGCGGGCCACCGGCCTTTGGGCCGGTACCCGACAGGCCTTCACCACCGAACGGCTGCACGCCAACCACGGCGCCGACGATGTTGCGGTTGACGTAGACGTTGCCGGCATGGACGTTGTCGATCACCTTGGCGATGGTCTCGTCGATGCGGGTGTGAACGCCCAGGGTCAGGCCGTAGCCGGATGCATTGATCTGCTCGATCAACTGGTCGAGGTGCTTGCGGTTGTAGCGCACCACGTGCAGGACGGGGCCGAAGATCTCACGCTGCAGTTCGTCGAAGCTTTCCAGCTCGATCAGGGTCGGCATCACGAAGGTGCCGCGCTTGATCTCTTCACCGTCGGCAATGGCCACCTGATACACGTTGCGACCCTTGTCGCGCATGCCCTGGATGTGTTTTTCGATGCCAGCCTTGGCCTCGGCGTCGATCACCGGGCCGATGTCCACGCTCAGGCGCTCCGGGTTGCCCAGGCGGCTTTCGGCCATGGCGCCCTTGAGCATCTCGATCACGCGGTCGGCCGAGTCTTCCTGCAGGCACAGCACGCGCAGGGCCGAGCAACGCTGACCGGCGCTGTCAAAGGCCGAGGAGACCACGTCGATGACCACCTGCTCGGTCAGCGCCGAGGAGTCGACGATCATCGCGTTCTGGCCACCGGTTTCGGCGATCAGCGGGATCGGACGGCCCTGGCTGTCCAGGCGGCCGGCAATGTTGCGTTGCAGCAGGCGCGCCACTTCGGTGGAACCGGTGAACATCACGCCCTTGACCCGGTCATCGCCTACCAGGCGCGCACCGACGGTCTCGCCACGGCCCGGCAGCAGTTGCACCACGCCTTGCGGGATGCCGGCCTCGAGCAGCAGGCGCACGGCCTGGGCGGCCACCAGCGGGGTCTGCTCGGCAGGCTTGGCCAGTACCGGGTTGCCGGCAGCGAGCGCTGCAGCCACCTGGCCACTGAAGATCGCCAGCGGGAAGTTCCACGGGCTGATGCACACCACCGGGCCCAGCGGGCGGTGGGCGTCGTTGCTGAAGTCGTTGCGTGCCTGCACCGCGTAGTAGCGCAGGAAGTCGACCGCTTCGCGCACCTCGGCGATGGCGTTGGCGTAGGTCTTGCCGGCTTCGCGGGCCAGCAGGCCCATCAGCGGCTGGATCTCGCCTTCCATCAGGTCGGCGGCACGTTCCAGGATCGCGGCACGCTCGGCCGGCGGGGTGGCCTGCCAGATCGGTGCGGCGTTGAGTGCGCACTGGATGGCGTTGTCGGCGTCCTCGACGGTGGCTTCCTGCACGTGGCCGACCACGTCACGGTGGTCGGACGGGTTCAGCACCGGTGCGGCAGCTTCGTCGCTGGACGCGCAACCGAGCATCGGCTCGGCCTTCCAGTCGTTGTGCGCGGTGGCCAGCAGGGCGCACGACAGCGAGGCCAGGCGGTGTTCGTTGGCCATGTCGATGCCGCTGGAGTTGGCGCGCTCGGCACCGTACAGGTCACGCGGCAACGGGATGCGCGGGTGCGGCAGGCCGAAGCCGCCTTCCTGGGTGGCCATGCGCTCGATGGTCGCGACCGGGTCGGCCACCAGTTCCTGGATCGAGATCGACTGGTCGGCGATACGGTTGACGAACGAGGTGTTGGCGCCGTTTTCCAGCAGGCGACGCACCAGGTAGGCCAGCAGCGTTTCGTGGGTACCGACCGGGGCGTACACGCGGCACGGACGGTTCAGCTTGCCGTCGGCCACCTTGCCCACCACCTGTTCGTACAGCGGCTCGCCCATGCCGTGCAGGCACTGGAACTCGTACTGGCCCGGGTAGTAGTTCTGCCCGGCGATATGGTAGATGGCCGACAGGGTGTGGGCGTTGTGGGTGGCGAACTGCGGGTAGATGGCTTCGGGCACCGACAGCAGCTTGCGGGCGCAGGCGATGTAGGAGACGTCGGTGTACACCTTGCGGGTGTACACCGGGTAGCCTTCCAGGCCTTCGACCTGGGCGCGCTTGATCTCGCTGTCCCAGTACGCGCCCTTTACCAGGCGGATCATCAGGCGGTGACGGCTGCGGCGTGCCAGGTCGATGACGTAGTCGATCACGTAAGGGCAGCGCTTCTGGTAGGCCTGGATCACGAAGCCGATGCCGTTCCAGCCGCTCAACTGCGGCTCGAAGCACAGGCGCTCGAGCAGGTCCAGCGACAGCTCCAGGCGGTCGGCCTCTTCGGCGTCGATGTTCAGGCCGATGTCGTACTGCTTGGCCAGCAGGGTCAGCGACAGCAGGCGCGGGTACAGCTCGTCCATCACGCGCTCGTACTGGGCGCGGCTGTAGCGCGGGTGTAGGGCCGAGAGCTTGATCGAGATGCCAGGGCCTTCATAGATGCCGCGGCCATGGGAGGCCTTGCCGATGGCGTGGATGGCCTGCTCGTAGGAGGCCAGGTATTTCTGCGCGTCGTGCTCGGTGAGCGCGGCTTCACCGAGCATGTCGTAGGAGTAGCGGAAACCCTTGGCTTCGAACTTGCTGGCATTGGCCAGGGCTTCGGCAATGGTCTCGCCGGTGACGAACTGCTCGCCCATCAGGCGCATGGCCATGTCGACGCCCTTGCGGATCATCGGCTCGCCGCTCTTGCCGATGATGCGGCTGAGCGAGGAGGTGAGGCCGGATTCGTTGTGCGTGGACACCAGTTTGCCGGTCAGCAGCAGGCCCCAGGTGGCGGCGTTGACGAACAGCGACGGGCTGTTGCCCAGGTGCGGCTGCCAGTTGCCGGTGCTGATCTTGTCGCGGATCAGCGCATCGCGGGTGCCCTTGTCGGGGATGCGCAGCAGGGCTTCGGCCAGGCACATCAGCGCCACGCCTTCCTGGGACGACAGCGAGAACTCCTGCAGCAGGCCCTGGACGATGCCGGCGCGGCCGCTGGCGCTCTTCTGGTTGCGCAGCTTTTCGGCAATGCCGGCGGCCAGCTTGTGGGTGGCCTCGGCCATGGGCGCGGGCAGGCGTGCCTGCTCCAGCAGCATCGGCACCACTTCCGGTTCCGGACGACGGTAGGCGGCGGTGATCGAGGCGCGCAGCACCGACTGCGGCAGGATGCTTTCGGCGAACTCGAGGAAGCACTGGTGCGAGTGGTCGGCCTGCACATCGCCGGCGTCGTCGCCCTGATTGCCGGGCTGACCGCTGAGTTCGGTCAGGGTGGCGCCACCCTCGAGCTTCTCCAGGTAGTTGAAGATCGCCTGCTTGATCAACCAGTGCGGGGTGCGGTCGATGGACTGCGCAGCCGTTTTCAGTCGCTCGCGGGTAGGGTCGTCGAGTTTGACCCCAAGGGTGGTCGTCGCCATTTCTTATCCTCATTATTGCCACTGGGCCGTGGCTAAGCTGGCGCCAAGATTAGCCGGGCGCCTTTGTGGGTGCAACCTAGTGCAACCCAAATAATCGCGTTGAGGAGTGCAACTCGTCCGGTGGCTAAAACCCCACAGCATAAATGGCTGTTCAAGGTGCATTTGCTTATGTAAACGGCGGTTTTTGCTCCCAAATGGAGCAAAAACACGTTGTTATGCGAAATATCCGACCAGGTGCAACTTGACTGAAGAAACTGGTTGCACCTTGTTTGCGTTGTTGCATAGGATTCGCCGCCTGGGTGCAACCGTTAGCGGCTGTCACTACATAAAAACAAACGCCAGGGCGCAACAATGAGTTTTAGCAATCCAATCACGATCACGTTCGTGATCTATATCGCGGCAATGGTGCTGATCGGCTTCATGGCCTATCGCTCCACCAACAACCTTTCCGACTACATCCTCGGTGGCCGCAGCCTCGGCAGCGTGGTGACCGCGCTCTCGGCCGGTGCCTCGGACATGAGCGGCTGGTTGCTGATGGGCCTGCCGGGCGCCATCTACATGTCGGGCCTTTCCGAAGCCTGGATCGCCATCGGCCTGACCGTCGGTGCCTACCTGAACTGGCTGTTCGTGGCCGGCCGCCTGCGCGTGCAGACCGAGCACAACGGCGACGCGCTGACCCTGCCGGACTATTTCGCCAGCCGTTTCGAAGACCACAGCGGCCTGCTGCGCATCATTTCGGCAATCGTGATCCTGGTGTTCTTCACCATCTATTGCGCCTCCGGCATCGTGGCCGGTGCCCGCCTGTTCGAAAGCACCTTCGGCATGTCGTATGAGACGGCGCTGTGGGCCGGTGCTGCTGCCACCATCGCCTACACCTTCGTCGGTGGCTTCCTGGCGGTGAGCTGGACCGACACCGTGCAGGCCACGCTGATGATCTTCGCGCTGATCCTGACCCCGGTGATCGTGCTGATCGCCACCGGTGGCTTCGACACCACCTTCCTGGCCATCGAAGCCCAGGGCGCGGGCAACTTCGACATGTTCAAGGGCGCCACCTTCATCGGCATCATCTCGCTGATGGGCTGGGGCCTGGGCTACTTCGGCCAGCCGCACATCCTGGCGCGCTTCATGGCGGCAGACTCGGTGAAATCGATCGCCAATGCCCGTCGCATCTCCATGACCTGGATGATCCTGTGCCTGGCCGGTACCGTGGCCGTGGGCTTCTTCGGCATCGCCTACTTCTCGGCACACCCTGAAGTGGCCGGCCCGGTCACCGAGAACCACGAGCGCGTGTTCATCGAACTGGCCAAGATCCTGTTCAACCCGTGGATTGCCGGTGTGCTGCTGTCGGCCATCCTGGCAGCAGTGATGAGTACCCTGAGCTGCCAGCTGCTGGTGTGCTCCAGCGCCCTGACCGAAGACTTCTACAAGACCTTCCTGCGCAAGAACGCCTCGCAGGTCGAGCTGGTATGGGTCGGTCGCCTGATGGTGCTGGCGGTTGCGCTGATCGCCATCGCGCTGGCCGCCAACCCGGACAACCGCGTGCTGGGCCTGGTGGCCTACGCCTGGGCCGGCTTCGGTGCCGCCTTCGGCCCGGTGGTGCTGATTTCGGTACTGTGGAAGGGGATGACCCGCGACGGCGCACTGGCCGGTATCGTGGTGGGCGCGGTGACCGTGATCCTGTGGAAGCAGTTCGACACCATGGGCCTGTACGAAATCATCCCGGGCTTCCTGTTCGCATCGCTGGCGATCTACTTCGTGAGCAAGGCGGGCAGCCCGTCGGCTGCGATGGTCAAGCGTTTCGAAACCGCTGAAGCGGCGTTCCACGCCGACAAGTAACACGGCTGCATCATGCTGCCCGGCAACGGCCCGGCCTCTTCTGGAGGTCGGGCCGTTGTCATTCTGGCGGCTGTCACCTGACGGCGCGGGCCTGACAGGGTAAACTTCCGGGCCTTGCAGGAGTTGCCATGAACTATCGTCACGCCTTTCACGCCGGCAACCACGCCGACGTGTTCAAACACCTCGTATTGACCCGGCTGATTGCGCTGATGTCGCGCAAGGAGCAGCCGTTCGCCTACCTCGACACCCACGCCGGCCTTGGGCTGTATGACCTGCAGGGCGACCAGGCGACCCGCACCGGTGAGTGGCTGGAAGGCATCGGCCGGCTCTGGGGGCGCGACGACCTGCCCGAGGTGACGGCCGATTACCTGCGCATCCTGCGAAAGATGAACCCCGACGGCGAGCTGCGCTACTACCCGGGGTCGCCCGAGCTGGCACGGCGCCTGGCGCGCCAGCAGGACCGCGTGCTGCTCAACGAGAAGCACCCCGAAGACGGGCGCCTGCTCAAGGAAAACATGAAGAAGGACCCACGCGTGGCGGTGCACCTGGGCGAGGGCTGGCACGTGCCGAGGGCCTTGCTGCCGGTGCAGGAGAAGCGCGCGGTGATGCTGATCGACCCGCCCTTCGAGCAGGCCGACGAGCTCAAGCGCTGCACGGTGGCGATGAAGGAGACGATTGGCCGCATGCGCCAGACGGTCGCGGCCATCTGGTACCCGATCAAGGACCAGCGCCAGCTGGTGCGTTTCTATCAGGACCTGACCAGCACCGGTGCGCCGAAGCTGCTGCGGGTGGAGCTGTACGTGCACCCGCAGGACAGCCCGCAGGGCTTGAACGGCTCTGGCCTGGCGATCGCCAACCCGCCATGGGGCCTGGAAGAAGAGCTGCGCGCACTGCTGCCGTGGCTGGCCCAGGTGCTGGGGCAGACCCAGGGCAGCTGGCGCATGGACTGGCTGATTGCCGAGTAGGGTGCCCGGGCCTCTTCGCCGGCAAGGCCGGCTCCTACAGGTGCGCGCGACCCCGTAGGAGCCGGCCTTGCCGGCGAAGAGGGCGCAACTGCCAACACAACGCTGCGCCTCCTACATGCACCCCCACGCTTTACGCTATAATCCCGCCCTTTCGCTGCCACCCGCCCATGAGGCCGGGGCGCACATCTACAGATTTGAAGAGGCTAGACCCTTGGCATTGACGATTCTTGGCCTGTCCGGCGCCCTTAGCCATGATCCTTCCGCGGCCCTGTACATCGACGGCAAGCTGATTGCCGCCGCTGAAGAAGAGCGCTTCGTGCGCGACAAACATGCAAAGAACCGCATGCCCTACGAATCGGCGAAGTTCTGCCTCGAACAGGCCGGCATCAAGCCGTCCGATGTCGATGTGGTAGCGATTCCGTTCGCCCCCATCAGCCTGTTCGGCAAGGCCCGCTGGCACTACGCCAAGCGTTACTGGTACGCCCCGGATCGCGCCCTCGACGCGCTGCTGATGGGCAACCGTCGCTACAAGCGCTACCGCAACAAGATCGTCTGGTGCCTGGAGCAACTGGGCTTCGATCCGAAAAAGATCAAGATCGAACCGGTCGAGCACCACCTGGCCCACGCCTCCAGCGCCTACCACTGCTCGGGTTTCAAGGAAAAGACCGCGATCCTGGGCATCGACGGCAAGGGTGAGTACGCCACCACGTTCTTCGGCTACGGCGAAAACGGCAAGATCCACAAGATCAAGGAATTCTTCGACCCGGACTCCCTCGGCGGCCTGTATGGCGCGATCACCGAGTTCCTGGGCTTCGAAATGCTCGACGGCGAGTTCAAGGTCATGGGCATGGCGCCGTACGGCGACGCCAGCAAGTATGACTTCTCGCGCCTGGCCAGCTTCGAAAACGGCGAGCTGGAGATCAACACCGACTACGCCAACGTCATCGGCCTGCGCCGCTATAAAGAGAAGGGCAAGGGTTTCTACTTCTCGCCCAAGCTGATCGAGTGGCTGGGCCCCAAGCGCGAAGGCGACATCGCCGACGAGCCGTACATCCACTATGCGGCCAGCATGCAGGCGCTGTTCGAGAAGCTCGCGCTGCAGATGATCGACTACTACCTGGGTGACGTGCTCAAGGAAACCGGCAAGCTGGCCTTTGCCGGCGGCTGCGCGCTGAACGTCAAGCTGAACCAGAAGATCATCGCCCGTCCCGACGTGAAGGAGCTGTTCGTGCAGCCCGCCTCGGGCGACGCCGGCACCGCAGTCGGTGCTGCCGCCTATGTGTCCCACGCCCGTGGCGTACCGGTCGAGAAGATGGAACACGTCTACCTCGGCCCGGCGTACAGCAACGAGGACGTGATCGCCGCCTGCGCCCGTCACGAGCACAAGCCGACCTGGCGCAAGCTGGACAACATGCCCGAGCAGATCGCCCGGATCATGGTCGACGGCAACCCGGTGGCCTGGTTCCAGGGCCGCATGGAGTTCGGCCCGCGGGCCTTGGGCGGACGTTCGATCATCGGCTGCCCGAGCGTGCCGGGCGTGGCCGACCGCATCAACCACCAGATCAAGTTCCGCGAGCGCTGGAGGCCTTTCTGCCCGTCGATGCTCGACACCGTGGCGCCGCAGATGATCAAGATCGATCACCCGGCCCCGTTCATGACCTTCACCTTCGAAGTGGCTGAAGAGTGGAAGACCCGCGTGCCGGAAGTGGTCCACGAAGATGGCACCTCGCGGGCCCAGGTGCTCAAGCGTGAGTACAACCCGCGCTACTACGACATGATGAAGGCGCTGGAGACCCTGACCGGCAACGGCGTGTCGCTCAATACCTCGCTCAACCGTCGTGGCGAACCGATGATCTGCTCGCCGACCGATGCCCTGAACATGTTCTTCGGCTCGGACCTGCAGTACCTGATCATGGAAGACATCCTGGTGGTCAAGGACGGCGCGAAAGCTTATGACAGCGTTGGCTGAACGGCACGTCCTGCAGTTTTGCCATGGCTATGACGGGCCGTTTCTCGACTGCGCCCGTCAGTACGCCAGCCTGTTCGCGGGCAAGGGCTACCGCGTCACCACGGTGTTTCTCACCGGCGCCGCCGATCCGCAGGTGGCGGCGGGCTGTGCGAGCGATGAAGTGCTGTTTCTCGAGTTCAGCTCCAAGGCCATTCGTGGCTTGAAGCTGGGCGCGATTCGCGAACTGCGCCGCATTGCCGCGTCGCGCCGATTCAGCTTCTGCATCGCCCACCGCTTCAAGCCGATCTACATCGCCCTGCTGGCCACCCGCCTGCCGGTGATCGGCGTGCACCACGCCTTTGGCGACTACCAGCGGCGTACCCGCCAGCTGTTCGCCAACCTGTTCAGCAAACGCCTGAGCCTGCTCGGGGTGTCGGACGCGGTGCGCGACGACATGCGCCAGTGCCTGCCCAAGTGGCCGGCCGAGCGTATCCAGACGCTGTACAACCGCATCGACATCGACGCCCTGCAGGCCAGCCTGGTGCCCGCCGCGCAGGCGCGCCAGGCCCTGGGCCTGGATGCGAAGGCGTGGATCGTCGGCAATGTCGGCCGCCTGCATCCGGACAAGGACCAGGCCACCTTGCTGCGCGGGTTTGCCCAGGCGCTGCCGGCACTGCCGGCAGGCGCCCGCCTGGCGGTGCTGGGCACCGGCCGCCTGGAGCACGCGCTCAAGGCGCAGGCCGAGGCGCTGGGTATTGCCGCACAGGTGGACTTTCTCGGCCAGGTACCGGATGCACGGCGCTATTTCAGTGCCTTCGACGTGTTTGCCCTGAGCTCGGACCACGAGCCTTTCGGCATGGTGCTGCTCGAAGCGATGGTGGCCGGCGTGCCATTGCTGGCCACCGCTTGCGGTGGCGCCAAGGAAGTGGTCGAAGGTGTCGGCATCCTGTTCCCGCTCGGGGATGCCGAGCGTCTGGCGCAAGGCCTGCAACACCTGGCCGAGCTGGACCAGGCGCAACGCCAGGCCTGTGCCGAGCGCATGCTCGAGCGCCTGCGCGAACGCTTCTCCGACACGGCCGTGCGCGAGACTTTCTGGCACCTTCCCCAGGTTGTCGAACTGACGGGGCAGGCCTGATGCTCAATTATGTACAAGGCTGGCGTGAGCGCGGCTGGCGCGTGATCGATGCGCCGGCCTACGCCGACGCCTGGCAGCGCTTTGGCGGCAGTGTGGCGACCCACCCGCTGGTGCTCGCGCAACTGGCCGAGATGGCCGATATTCCGGTGCGTTACCTGGGCTGGTACCAGGGTGACGAACTGAAGGCGGCCATCCCCACCTGGGACCGCTACCTGGCACTGTCCAAGGACGTGCTCAAGCGCCGGGGCAAGAAGGGCCTGTTCGACCTGGGCAATGCCGAGCTGATTCTGCCGGCCGCTGCCGATGCACAGGCGCCGCTGCGCCATGCCGGGCGCTACCTGTCCGAGCTCAACCAGGGCCGTTTCAGCGGCCTCAAGGCGCAGCCCGAAGCCCTGGCCATGGCACGCCAGCCCGAAGAACTGTCGAAGAAGTTTCGCTACAACCAGCGCCGCGAACTGCGTTTGCTGGAAGAGGCGGGTGGGCAGGTGCGGGCCATCACCGAGTTCACCAGTGCCGAGATCGCGTCGATGTATTGCGACCTGTTCCAGCGCCGCTGGGGCTTTGCGGCCACCGGTGCCGAGCGCATGGCCGAGATGGTCGAACGCCTGCGCGCGTTGCTGATCGGCTCGGTGCTGTTTCTGGAAGACAAGCCGATCGCGATCCAGCTGGTGTACCGCGTCGAGGCTCCCGAGTGGGTCAGCGTCGAGTACGTCAACGGCGGCGTCGACCCCGAGACGCGTGCGTTCAGCCCGGGCAGCGTGCTGAGCTTTCTCAACACCCAGAGCGCCTGGGAAGCCGCGCGTGCGCTGAACAAGCCGCTGCGGTTCTCCTTCGGCCGCGCCGATCGCGAGTACAAGGACCGATGGTGCAACCCCGTGCCGGTGTTTCAGGTGTGAGCCGCAAGCAGCAGTTGCTCAGGCGCCATCGGCGCAACAAGCGCGTGGGCCTGCTGGTCGCTCTGGTGGTGCTGATCGCCCTGGGCGTGCTGGTGAAATGGTGGCTGGCGCTGATGCTGTTGCCGCTGTTGTGGGTGGCTCACGAGGCATGGTTTGCCGATCACCTGTTCTATTCGCCAGGTGATGATTATCTGTACGAGTTCCCTGAACCCTGCGAGCGCGTGCCGGTGTCGCTGGATGGCCTGGTGCTGCGTGCGCCGGCATCATTGAGCCTGTCGGGCGATGAGACGCTGGTGCTGCAGGTGCGTGTCAAAAGCTCGCTGCTGGGGCGTTTTCGCGACCCTGGCGTCGAGGTGTCGGGCGAGGGGGAGGCGGACCTGCAGGGCTTGGAGCGCGGGGTCGACGGACTGCGCTACCTCAATCTGACCGGGCAGGCGCCGGCGCTGCTGGCCGGCACTCTGCGCATCCGCGGGCGTTGCTGCCGGGTGGTCGAGGCTGCGTCGCTGATCGTGGTGCGCGCCAGCGACCTGCGCCAGCGCCGGGTGATGGTGATTGCGCCCCACGCCGACGATGCGGAACTGGCCGCCTACGGGCTGTACAGCCAGGCCGAAGAGGCGTGGGTCGTGACGCTTACGGCCGGCGAGATCGAGGCCGAGCATTACCAGCAGATGGGCCTGGAGCCTGCGCAGGCCGCACGCCTGAAGGGCCGCTTGCGCGCGTGGGACAGTATCGCCGTACCGCGCTGGGCCGGTGTGCCAGAAGCGCAGTGCGTGCAACTGGGCTATTTCTGCCTGCAGTTGCCCGCCATGCAGGCCGCACCGGATCAGCCCGTCGCCTCACGCGAAGCCGACCTGAGCGATACGCGGCTGTTCCGCCAGCTCAACGCCCTGTCGCTGCCGGGCGACCAGGACGGCGCGCCCACCTGGAACAACCTGCTGGCCGACCTGCGTGCACTGATCATGCAGGCGCGCCCACAGGTGCTGGTGATGCCGCACCCGACCCTGGACCCGCATCCGGACCACCTGTGTGCCCAGGCCGCCGTGCTCGAAGCGTTGCACGGCCTGCAATGGCAGCCCGAGAGCGTGCTGTACTACGCCAACCACCTGCATGACAACGATCGCTGGCCGATGGGTGACAGCGGTTCCGGCATTGCCTTGCCGCCGCAGGTCGAGCCTGGCCAGGCCTGGGCGCCCTACAGCCTGAGCCTGACGCTGGACACCCAGCGCGACAAGGCCATGGCCCTGGGCATGATGCATGACCTGCAGCCGCGTGCACCCTTCAAGCGTCGCCTGCGTCGCCTGCTGCAACGTTGGCTGGCCGGGCGTCAGCCTTCGCCTTACGGTGAGAACGAGTTCTTCCGCAAGGCGGTACGTCGACACGAATTGTTCTGGCGCCGGGACCTCTGAACCCGGTGCATGAATGCATAGCTGTGGCCCGAGCGCCGCAAGGAAGACAATGAAAGTTCTATTTCTGGTGCAGAAGGAACAGCGGGCCATTCTTGACCGGCTGTACGAAGGGGTTGCGGCCCATTGCGAATGCGACCTGCGCTGGTTGAGCAGTGTCGAACAGCGCGACCTGCGCGGGTATTTTCGCCGCGAGGTGGACGTCACCCGGTACGACCGCATCATCTTCTTCCTGCGCTTCAAGCAGGAGATCCGTCAGGTCGGTTTCATCCGTACCGTGCCCAATCTGGTCATTCTGGAGCACGATGCCTACCAGAACTACATTCCGTGCAAGTACACCGGCAAGTTCAGCGCGCATTACCGCAAGCTGCCCTGGGCCCGGGTGATCAGCTCGGGTTACATGGTCAGCGAGCGTCTGCGCCAGGAAGGCTTCGACGCGGTGTTCGTGCCCAAGGGCTACGACCAGCAGTTGCTGGCCGACCAGGGGCGCGAGCGGGACATGGAACTTGCCTTCGTCGGCAGCACCAACAGTGTGGCCTACAGCGGCCGCAAGGCGTTGCTCGACGAGCTGGGGCAAGTCGAGAACCTGGTGGTGACCCGTACCAATTCGGGTGCCGAGTATTGCGACACGCTCAACCGCATTCGTTTCTTCGTCAGCGCCGACGTCGGCATGGGTGAGTACATGATCAAGAACTTCGAGGCCATGGCCTGCGGTTGCGTGCTGCTGGCGTTCGACCAGGGCGAGGCGGAGAATCGTGCGCTGGGTTTGCAGGACATGCACAACGTCGTACTGTATGGCAGCATTGCCCAGTTGCAGGCCAAGTTGAAGGTCCTGCGTGCCGACGAGGCCCTGGTGCAGCGTATCGCCACCAACGGCCGTGATCTGGCGGTTTCACGTTTCAGTTTCGCCCAGGTCGGGCGCAGTATTGTCGAGCAGTTGCAGCCGGTACTCCGTCCTCACCCACCACTGAGCGCTTGGCAGCGTCTGCGTCTGAAACTGGGGGTCTGACTCCACTGGGCGTGCAGCCTGAACGGACTGGAGAGGTTGCAACTGCATGGACGCATTTACCGGGGGTTGCTGTGCAATTTAGTGAAAAGAGTGATGTGACGCTGGTAGTGACCAGCTGTGGGCGGTTCGATCTGCTCAAGCTGACGCTGGACAGTTTCGATCAGTTCAACACAGCGCCTATCCGTGAGGTTTTCATCACCGAAGACAGCGGTGACGAGGCCGTGCACGACGCCATTCCGGAGCACTGGAAGCCTTACTGCACGGTGTTCGTGAACAAGCCCAAGCTTGGGCAGCTGGCGTCGATCGATCTGGCTTACGGTCATGTCAAAACCCCGTACATCTTTCATTGCGAAGATGACTGGCGGTTCTATCGCCCGGCCTTCGTCGAAGATTCGCAGGTGATTCTCGAGGCGCGGCCGAAACTGCTGCAGGTATGGCTGCGCAATTTCGTCTACGACCTCAATGTCAACAGCCCCTACATTCACCTGGGCGAGCGCGAGATCATCGCTGGGGTCCCTTGCTACCCGCTGCTCTCGGACAAGCCCGAGTGGCAGTCTTTCTCGCTGAACCCTGGGCTGCGACGCCTGAGTGACTATCATCTATGTGCACCTTTCGCTGCGCATAGCGGCGAGAAGTCGCTTTCAAAGCGGTATGCCGAACTTGAGCTGACCGCTGTGACCCTTGAAGGCGATGCGGTGCTGCACACCGGATTCGGCAATCATGTCACGGTGCCTGAGGAGCGGCTGCGCAAGGTACGTCGCAAGCAGCGCGAGCGTGTGCGGTTGACGTTGGCGGTAATAGTGGGGTTGGTGGTGGGAGTGGGCCTTGCTCTTCTTTTTTTGTGAGTTGTTTTCTGTCTTTTCAGTAATATGTGAATCAAGGTGGGCTGGCCAGTGAACGTCATCAATATCATGTGGGCTGGTGGCTCGCCGTTCGTCTCGGTGCACAAGGTCCATCAGCAGATCCTTTCATTGGTGCCTCCTGAGATTTCCGTGAACAGCTGGCTGTTGCAAGGTCAGGGGGCGGCGTGTGTTCCTGGGCCGTCTCGAGAATGGAACTTGCCGCAACGCCTGATAAAGGGCCGTCATGTATGGGGGCTGCTGCAGCCTTGGTTACGCGCTCGTCTACGCAAGGCGTTGATCGAAGCCCAAGCCGACGCATTGCTGCTCGATGGGCTGGGGGTATCGCGCCTGATACTGCCTGTTCTCAGGGGGTTGCCTGAGGTGAAGGCTACTGTGGTGTTTCACGGCAAGACCCGTTTGCACCCCAGGGATGTGGCGCTGTTGCGCGGGTTCAAGCCGGCGCAGCTGTCACTGGTGGCGGTGTCGGCCACGCTGGCGGCGTCATTGCAGGCCGAGCTGGGCCTGAAGGTGACGGCCTTGCGTACCGCGTTGGAACCTACCCGTTTTTGTGACGAGCAACTGACAGCACAGCAAGCGCGCGAGGTCATGGGGTTGAGGGAGCCCGGTGTGCGGATCATGGGGGCTGTCGGTCGCCTGGTCATGGACAAGGGGTTCGACTACCTGATCGATGCATTTGCCGCCGCTAGCCGGACGCAACCCGATCTGCGCCTGGTCATTCTCGGCGAAGGCCCCGAGCGGCCATTGCTGCAGCAAAAGATCCAGGCGCTGGGTCTGCAGGGCAAGGTATCGCTGACAGGGCATTGTGACATTCTGGGCCGCCTGTACCAGGCGTTCGACTGGTTGCTCGTGCCTTCCCGGGCCGAGGGCCTGGGCCTGGTACTGCAGGAGGCAGTCATTGCCGGCGTGCCGGTACTGTGCAGTGACCTGCCGGTGTTCCATGAACAGTTGGGTGATAGCGGTCTTTACGCACGGGTCGGTGACGTGCAGGAGTGGGCCGCTGCCATCGAGCGTTGCGCCAGCCTGCCGGCAACCGCCGTTGCCCAGGCGCAGCACCGCTCGCTGGCCCCGGAGCAAGCCTGGGAGTGCTTCAGTCGAACCCTGCGGGAAATGTGGGCGGTCAAGCCTGACTCAGGGAGTCAGTAGAGCCTGCTCCAGCTCGGCGAGGGGGAAGCTCCCGTCGAGTTTTTCACGTGACAGGTAGCGGCCAAAGTGCTGTATGTTGCGCTTGATCATGCGCCGGCTCAGCGGCCCGCGCAGAAAACGCATGTCCGCCACATCGATCAGCCCCCACTGCTGGTCGGGCGTCACCACGATGTTGCCCAGGTGCAGCGAGCGAAAATACACCCCCGATCGATGCAGGGTCCGTACCAGGCGGACCATGTCCGGCAGTGCCTGCTGCCAGCTGAAACCTTCCTTGCGGCTGAGCTGGCTCAGCGTCTGGCCGGGCAGGGGGTGGTACAGCACCGCCGTCATGCCGGGCTTTTCCAGGCGGTAATGCGCCAATACACGCAGAGTCGGAATGCCCAACTGCTCCAGCCTGGCGGCGTTGTCGATGAAGCGGCGGGAGTAGGGCCGCAGCAACGCCGACGACAGCAGGCGCTTGCGCCGGAAAAGTTTAAGGATATTGCCGTTCTCTAGCAGGTAGACTTTCGCACCGTAGCTGTCAGCTTCCAGTATCTGGGCACCGACGATCAGTTGGTTGAGGTCGGCCTGAGGGAGCCGGGAGCATTGCATGTAGATGGCCTTGTCGAAGTAGCGAGCAGGAAAGACAGGGCATAATGCCGAAAACTTCACCAATGCACCACGCCAGCATGCCGGACCGGGCGCGTGCCCAATCGGCAGGCTGTGATAAAATCGATCGTTCAACCTGAACAGTGAGCTCGAAGATGGCTGAAACACCGCGCACGGCGCAGCAGAGCTCCAGTCTGAAGATCTATTTCCGACTGTTGACCTACGTAAAGCCCTACATTGGCATTTTCCTGCTGAGTATCCTCGGCTTCGTGATATTCGCCTCGACCCAGCCCATGCTGGCGGGCATCCTCAAGTATTTCGTCGATGGGCTGAGCAATCCCGAAGCGGTGTTGTTCCCCAACGTGCCTTACCTGCGTGACCTCCAACTGTTGCAGGCCGTGCCGCTGCTGATCGTGCTGATCGCCGCCTGGCAGGGCCTGGGCTCGTTTCTGGGCAACTTCTTTCTGGCCAAGGTTTCCCTGGGCCTGGTGCACGACCTGCGGGTGGAGTTGTTCAACAAGCTGCTGGTACTGCCCAACCGCTATTTCGACAGCCACAACTCCGGACACCTGATTTCGCGTATCACCTTCAACGTGACCATGGTCACCGGCGCCGCCACCGATGCAATCAAGGTGGTGATCCGCGAAGGCCTGACCGTGGTGTTCCTGTTCGGCTATCTGCTGTGGATGAACTGGAAGCTGACCATCGTGATGCTGGCGATCCTGCCGCTGATCGCGCTGATGGTCAGCAGTTCGAGCAAGAAATTCCGCAAGCAGAGCAAGAAGATCCAGGTGGCCATGGGCGATGTGACGCATGTCGCGTCCGAGACCATCCAGGGCTATCGCGTGGTGCGCAGTTTCGGGGGCGAGAACTACGAGCAGCAGCGCTTCGCCGATGCCAGCCAGAGCAACACCGAGAAGCAGCTGCGCATGACCAAGACCAGCGCGGTGTATACACCGATGCTGCAACTGGTGATCTACTCGGCCATGGCCGTGCTGATGTTCCTGGTGCTGTACCTGCGCGGCGACTCCACCGCCGGCGACCTGGTGGCCTACATTACCGCGGCCGGTCTGCTGCCCAAGCCGATCCGCCAGCTGTCGGAAGTCAGCTCGACCATCCAGAAGGGTGTGTCGGGGGCCGAGAGCATCTTCGAGCAGCTGGATGTGGAGCCGGAAGTCGACCACGGCACCGTCGAGCGCGACCGGGTTACCGGGCGTCTGGATGTACGCCACCTGAGCTTCACCTACCCGGGTAGCGAGCGCCGCGTGCTCGATGACATCAGCTTCACCGCCGAGCCGGGTCAGATGGTGGCGCTGGTTGGGCGTTCGGGCAGCGGCAAGTCGACCCTGGCCAGCCTGATACCGCGTTTCTACCCGCATGCCGAGGGCGAGATCCTGCTCGATGGCGTGGAGGTGGAGCAGTACCGCCTGCGTAACCTGCGTCGGCACATTGCCCAGGTGACCCAGCATGTGACCCTGTTCAACGACACCGTGGCCAACAACATCGCCTACGGTGACCTGGCCGGTGCGCCGCGCGAGCAGATCGAGGCTGCGGCAGCCGATGCCTATGCCAAGGAGTTCATCGATCAGTTGCCCCAAGGGCTGGACACCGAGGTCGGCGAGAACGGCGTGCTGCTGTCCGGCGGCCAGCGCCAGCGTCTGGCGATCGCCAGGGCCCTGCTCAAGAATGCACCGCTGCTGATTCTGGACGAGGCCACCTCGGCCCTCGATACCGAGTCGGAGCGGCACATCCAGGCCGCCCTGGACCAGGTGATGAAAGGCCGTACCACCCTGGTGATCGCGCACCGCCTGTCGACCATCGAGAAGGCCGACCTGATCCTGGTGATGGATCAGGGGCGCATCGTCGAGCGTGGCACGCATGGCCAGTTGCTGGCCGAAAACGGCTATTACGCGCGCCTGCACGCCATGGGCCTGGATGAGCCGGCCAAGGCCGACATCACCTGAGTCACCCTGCCAGGGCGCGTTCTGCGCCCTGGTTGTCACAGCAGGTTACCGGCGCCGAACAGGCCGGTGCCAGGGCTGTGCTAATATCCCGCCCCTGTTCATTTTGTCTATATGGGTTGCCCATGAAGTTGTCCATGCCGCGTTTCGATCAAGCTCCGGTACTGGTGGTCGGGGATGTCATGCTCGACCGCTACTGGCATGGCGGTACCTCTCGCATTTCACCTGAAGCCCCGGTACCGGTGGTCAAGGTCGAGCAGATCGAGGACCGTCCGGGTGGTGCGGCCAACGTTGCGCTGAACATTGCCGCGCTGGGTGCGCCGGCCTCGCTGGTGGGCGTCACCGGCCAGGACGAGGCCGCCGACAGCCTGGCCAACAGCCTGCAGGCAGCGGGGGTTCGTTCGATCTTCCAGCGCATCGCCCATCAGCCGACCATCGTCAAGCTGCGGGTCATGAGCCGTCACCAGCAACTGCTGCGCATCGATTTCGAAGAACCCTTTGCCACCGACCCGCTGTCGCTGGGCGCCGAAGTCGACGCCCTGCTCGAAGGGGTGAAGGTGCTGGTGCTGTCCGACTACGGCAAAGGCGCATTGAAGAACCATCAGAGCCTGATTCAGGCCGCGCGGGCCAAGGGCATTCCGGTGCTGGCCGACCCCAAGGGCAAGGATTTCTCGATCTACCGCGGCGCCAGCGTCATCACGCCGAATCTGGGCGAGTTCGAGGCCATCGTCGGGCATTGCGCCGACGAGACCGAACTGGTCAGCAAGGGCGGCGAGCTGATGCGCGAGCTGGAACTGGGCGCCTTGCTGGTGACCCGAGGCGAGCACGGCATGACCTTGCTGCGCCCGGGCCATCCGGCCATGCACCTGCCGGCACGGGCGCGTGAAGTGTTCGATGTGACCGGTGCCGGCGATACCGTGATCTCCACCCTGGCGGCGGCGATCGCCGCCGGTGAGGAGCTGCCCCATGCGGTCGGTCTGGCCAACCTGGCTGCCGGCATCGTGGTCGGCAAGCTGGGTACGGCGGCCATCAGCGCGCCGGAACTGCGCCGCGCCATCCAGCGCGAAGAAGGCTCCGAGCGCGGGGTGCTGAGCCTTGAGCAGTTGCTGCTGGCCATCGACGATGCGCGGGCGCACAACGAGAAGATCGTGTTCACCAATGGCTGCTTCGACATTCTGCATGCCGGGCACGTGACCTACCTGGAGCAGGCGCGTGCGCAGGGCGACCGGTTGATCGTGGCGGTCAATGACGATGCTTCGGTCAGTCGCCTGAAGGGGCCGGGTCGGCCGATCAACAGTGTCGACCGGCGCATGGCGGTGCTGGCGGGGCTGGGGGCAGTGGACTGGGTCATCAGCTTCTCCGAAGGCACCCCGGAAAACCTGCTTGCCGAGGTCAAGCCCGACGTGCTGGTCAAGGGTGGCGACTACGGCATCGATCAGGTGGTGGGCGCCGATATCGTCAAGGCCTATGGCGGTACGGTGAAGGTGCTGGGGCTGGTGGAAAACAGCTCGACCACGGCGATCGTGGAGAAGATCCGCAAGAACTGAGTGGTTTGACCCGCGATTAGGGCCTGCAAAAACGTCCTACTTCTGCAAAGCCAGCCCCAACAGCTGGCGGGCCTTGCCCGTCAGCCTTTTAAGTTTCGAGTCCGGCCTGGGCGCCACCAGCCCCTGCTGCCTCAGCCAGTCCTTCCAGCGAATCCGCTCTTCACGTACCAGCCAGCCATCCTGCCGGGCAAAGCTTTCGGCCAGGTAGATACCACGGGTACTCGCCGGCACCAATCGGTCCTTCTTCAGGGTGTACAGCTCGGCCTGCGGCTGACCGTCTTCCAGCGGCATCAGGTACAAGTCTGGCCGGCTGCGGTTGAGGCGTGCCACCAGTTGGTCGCCCTCAAGGCGCTCGTCCACATGGAACAGGCTCAATGATTTGGCTTCCCTGGGCACTTGCAGGCGCAGGTCATAAATCAGTTGCAGTGACGCCGTGGGCAGGTGGACATAGGCTCGCGGTCGCTCGATCAACGGCTGGTTGCCACAGCGCACCGGTCGCGCGGCCCCCGAGTGAGGGGTCAGCACGAAGGGCATCGCTTCACGGTAATGCAGCGCGTCGGCGTACGGCGCCGGCAACCAGGTGTCGTTGAAACGCCCGCCAAGCCAGCCTTCCGGGGTCTCCAGCAGGCATTCCTCGGCCACTTCCTGCACGGCCGTGTGCAAGGGCAGGTTCAGCTCCTGAGCGGGGACGTAACCGGAGATCAGCTTGAGCACCACATCACCGCGGTCCTGGCGGCGCTGGCGCACCAGCACCCAGTAGTCGCGGTTCTGCCACTGCAGGGTGAGGCGCACCGAAACGCCCAGGTTGGCCAGCTCCACGGCGAAACGCTCGGGGTCGGCCACCTGGATCGCTTTGCGCCGCTGCAGGGTCTGGGCAAAGTTCAGCGGCATGCCGATGCTCTGGTAGCTCAGGCCCTCGGGGCCGGCTTCCACATGCAGGGGCAGGGTCTTGAAGTTGCTGGGGTTCTTGCGGATCAGCGTGCGCGGCATCTCGGCTCCTTCTTGCGTTGGGGTCGGCCGCGACGGCGGCTCAGCGCTGGCTCAGGATCTTGGCAACCACGCCCACGTTGTGGGCCAGGTGCACGGGATTGATGGTGCCGACAATAGCACTGCTCACCCCGGGGTGGGCAAACAGCAGCTCGAAGCTGGCCCGCACCGGGTCGACGCCCGGGGCCAGACAGGCATGACCACTGGCCAGGGCCTTTTTCACCAGGATGGCCTTGCCGTGTTCGGCAGCATAGTCCAGCACCGGGCGTTCGCCCTGCTCGTCGAGGTTGTAGGTAACCATCGCGCAATCGCCTGATTGCAGGGCCTGCAGCCCACCTTCGACGGTTTTGCCGGACAGCCCGAAGCCGCGGATCTTGCCTTCCTGCTTGAGCCGGGCCAGGGTTTCGTACACCGCTTCCTGCTGCAGAATGCGCAGATCGTTGCCGTCGGAATGCACCAGTACAAGATCGATACAATCTGTTTCAAGGCGTTGGAGGCTGCGTTCCACCGAGCGGCGCGTGTGGGCGGCGCTGAAGTCGAAGTGCGAGTGGCCGTCGTCGAACTCTTCGCCGACCTTGCTGACGATCACCCAGTCGTGGCGCTGGCCGCGCAGCAATGGGCCCAGCCGCTCTTCGCTGCGGCCATAGGCCGGTGCGGTGTCGATCAGGTTGATGCCCAGCTCACGGGCCTGGCGCAGCAGCAGGCGGGCCTCGTCGTCGTCGGGGATGGTGAAGCCGTTGGGGTATTTGACGCCCTGGTCGCGGCCCAGCTTGACCGTGCCCAGCCCCAGCGGGGAAACGCTCAGGCCGGTGCTGCCCAGCGGGCGGTGATAGGGGTGCAGGGTCGGCAGGCTCATGGCAGCAGTTGCTCCCATACCGGTTGTGCCAGGGGCGGTTTTGGCAGGGGCGGCAGGGCAGGCAGGTTGCCTGGCTTGATACCGTCACGTTCCAGGCTGTTCAGCACGCGGTCAGCGAAGTCCGGTGCCAGGGCCAGCTTGGTCGGCCAGCCCACCAGCAGGCGCTGCTGATCGGCGAGGAAGGCGTTGTCGGGGCGCACCAGGCCCGATTGCGCGGGTTCGGCGCGGTCGACACGCACGGTGGCCCACTGCACCTGGCTGAGGTCGACCCAGGGCAGCAGCCCCGCGACCTCCTTGCGGGCGGCAGCGATCTGCGCTTCGGGTTCGCGGGCAACGCCCTCGGCTTCGGCCAGGTCGCCGCCCAGGTACCACACCCACTGGCCGTCGGCGGCCGGGTGGGTGGTCACGGTGATGCGCGGCTTGGGCCCACCGCCCAGGCAGTGGGCGTACAGCGGCTTGAGGCTCGGGCCCTTGGCCATGACCATGTGCAGCGGTCGGCGCTGCATGGCCGGCTGGCTCAGGCCCAGGCTTTGCAGCAGCGCGGCATTGCCGGCACCGGCGCTGAGCACCACGCGCTGGGCGCGGATATCGCGGCCATCGACACGCAAGCCGACCAGTTCGTCACCTTCATGCAGCGGTTCGATATGTTCACCGGCCAGCAGGCTGTCGCCGGCCAGCTCTGCCAGGCGCGCGAGCAGGCTCGGCACGTCCACCACCAGTTCGGCCAGGCGGTACACCTTGCCCTTGAAGGCACGGTCCTGCAGGGCAGGGGGCAACTGGTCGCCCTTGACCTGGTCGACCCGGCCGCGTACCGCCTTGCTGGCGAAGAAGCTGGTGAGGTTGCCGGCCAGGGTGCCGGGCGACCACAGGTAGTGCGCCTCGGACAGCAGGCGCACGCCGCTCAGGTCCAGTTCGCCGTTGCCGGCCAGGGCCTCGCGCCAGCGCCGCGGCATGTCGGCAATGGCCTCGGAGGCGCCGGTGAGCGCACCGTGCAGGGCGTACTTGGCACCACCGTGGATGATCCCCTGGGACTTGAGGGTCTGCTCGCCACCGAGGCTGGCGCGTTCCACCAGCACCGTCGAGTAGCCCAGGCGGCGCAGGCGGGCATTGAGCCAGAGGCCTGCGACCCCTGCGCCGACGATCAGCACGTCGGTGGAAATAACGGATGACATGCACGCACCTCACAAGCAAAGACAGGAGCGCAGTATACAGCCTGTGAGGTTTCGTACCCTGTCGCTCATCAATGCCCGGTGGTTTTGGAGAACACCTGGATCACCACCACGCCGCCGACGATCATGGCCATGCCGAGCATGGCCGGCACATCCAGTTTCTGCCCGTAGATCACCAGCGCCGCGATGCTGATCAGCACGATGCCCAGGCCCGACCAGATGGCGTAGGCAATGCCTACCGGAATGCTGCGCACCACCAGGGTCAGCATCCAGAACGCCACGATGTAGCCGCACACCATCAGAAGCAGGGGCAGCGGCGTACTCAGGCCCTTGACCGCCTTCATCGAGGCGGTGGCAATGACTTCGGCGCAGATGGCGATGGCCAGGTAGGTATAGGCGTTCATGGTAGTCCTCTGTTCTGGTCGCGCATTCTAGAGGATGGCGCAATGGGGTAAAGTCATTACCTATCTATTCTGGAGATAGGCTGGCATGCACGGTCAATGGAACCTCGAACAGCTGCGCACCTTCGTGCGGGTCGCCGAACTGCGCTCGTTCTCGGCGGTGGCGCGTGAGCAGCGCAAGGCCCAGTCGGCGGTCAGCAACGCCATCGCGTTGTTCGAGGCCGACCTTGGGGTCACGCTGTTCGAGCGTAGCAGCGGGCGTCAGCCGCGCCTGACCGATGCCGGCCAGGCGTTGCTCGAGGAGGCACGCGAGCTGCTGCGCCAGTGCGAGCGCCTGGACGGCCGGGCGCAGGCGCTGATGCGCGGGCAGGAGGCGCAACTGCGCCTGGCGCAGGACGAGGCCATGCCCTTCCAGCCGGTGCTCGACAGCCTCGACGAGCTGGCCGTGCAGTACCCGCTGCTGGAAATCCAGGTGGCCAGCGGGGCCCAGGGCGATGTGGCGCGCAAGCTGCTGGAGCGCCGTGCCGACCTGGGCCTGATGTTTCACCACGAGCACATGCCTGCAGCGCTGGAGCGCCAGGCGCTGGGCAGCGTGGAGATGGTCACCGTGTGCGCGGTGCATCACCCGCTGGCGCAACTGCCCAGCGTCAATCGCCAGCAGCTGGCGCAGCACCGTCAGTTGCTGATCACGCCCCAGCAGAGCGGCTACCCTGGCGGCGAACCGATCAGCCCGCAGATCTGGCGCGCCGACAGCTTCTACGTGATGGCCGAGATGCTCATGCGCGGGCTGGGCTGGGCGTGGCTGCCGCGCCATGTGGTGCAGTACCCGGCCTACCAGCAGCAGATGGTGGAGCTTGCCAGCGAGTGGCGCCCGCCGGCGCTGGTGGTGGAGTTGGCGTGGCGCCGCGACGAGCCGCTGGGGCCGGCCGCGCGCTGGCTGGCCGAGCGCTTCGCAGTGCATTTGTGCGCCATTGGCTAGTACACTTCGGCGCCATGAACAGAACCCTTTATACCCTGCTGTTTCACCTGGGCCTGCCGCTGGTCGCGCTGCGCCTGTACCTGCGCTCGCGCAAGGCGCCGGCCTATGCCCGGCGCATCGCCGAGCGCTTCGGCCTGAAGCTGCCGCCCCTGCAGCCGGGGGGCATCTGGGTGCATGCGGTGTCGGTGGGCGAGAGCATCGCCGCCGCGCCGATGGTGCGTGCCCTGCTGCAACGTTATCCACAGTTGCCGATCACCATCACCTGCATGACGCCCACCGGTTCCGAGCGCATCCAGGCGCTGTTCGCAAACGAGCCACGCATCCAGCACTGCTACCTGCCGTACGACCTGCCGTGGGCGGCGGCGCGGTTTCTGGAGCGTGCTCGCCCGCAACTGGCGGTGATCATGGAGACCGAGCTGTGGCCCAACCATATCCATCAGTGCGCCCGACGTGGCATACCGGTGGCGCTGGCCAATGCGCGGTTGTCGGCGCGTTCGGCCAAGGGCTATGCGCGTTTTGCCGGGTTGACCCGGCCGATGCTGGCCGAGATGAGCCTGATCGCGGTGCAGACCGAAACCGAGGCCGAGCGTTTTCGCCAGCTCGGTGCGCGGCCCGAGTGCGTGCAGGTGACCGGCTCGATCAAGTTCGACCTGACCATCGATGCGCAGCTGCCGGTGCGCGCCAGGGCACTGCGTGAAGAGTGGCAGGCGCTGCAACGGCCGGTGTGGATTGCCGCAAGCACCCATGAGGGCGAGGACGAGGTGATCCTGGCAGCGCATCGGCAGTTGCTGGCGCACCATTCGGACGCGCTGCTGATGCTGGTACCGCGCCATCCGGAGCGCTTCAACGCGGTGCATGGGCTGTGCGCAGCGCAGTTTTCCACGGTGCGCCGCTCTGGCGGGGCGCCGGTGACGGCGGATTGCCAGGTATTGCTGGGCGATACCATGGGCGAGCTGCTGTTTCTGTATGCGCTGGCGGACATCGCGTTCGTCGGCGGCAGCCTGGTGCCCAACGGCGGGCACAATCTGCTGGAGCCGGCTGCACTGGCCAGGCCAGTGCTGAGTGGGCCGCATCTGTTCAACTTTCTCGAGATCGCGGCAATGCTGCGCGAGGCGGGGGCGTTGTGCGAAGTGGATGATGCCCAGGGGCTGGCGGCCGAGGTGCGGCGCCTGATCGAGCTGCCCAGCGATGCACTGAAGATGGGCGAGGCGGGGGTCGGGGTGATGCGGGCCAATCAGGGGGCGTTGAAGCGCCTGCTGGATGGGCTGGGGAATCTGCTCAAGGCGTGAGGCCTGTTCGCCGGCAAGGTCGGCTCCTACACGGGGTGCGCAACACCTGTAGGAGCCGGCCTTGCCGGCGAAGCTGTTTCAGGGCCTTTCGAAATTGGCTTGCGCCGCCTTGGCCAGGTCCGGCGGCAGGAAGTCCTTGTCCGGGTTGTAGTCGGGCTTGAGGTAGCGACCCAGGTCATTCAGGTCTTGCGGGCTCAAGGTCCCGGCGGCCTGCTTCAGGCGCAGGTTGTCGAGGATGTAGTCATACCGGGTGTTGTTGTAGTCGCGCACCGAGGTGTACAGCTGGCGCTGTGCATCCAGCACGTCGACGATGTTGCGCGTACCCACCTGGTAACCGATTTCGGTCGCTTCCAGCGCACTCTGGTTGGAAATGATCGACTGCTTGCGCGCCTGCACCTGCTCCACGTCGGTGTTCACCGCGCGGTGCAGGTTGCGGGTGTTTTCCACCACCTGGCGACGCAGGCTCTCGCGCTGCTGTTCGCTCTGGCTCAGGCGCTGGTACGCCTCGCGCACCTGCGAGCTGGTCAGCCCGCCACTGTAGATCGGGATGTTCAGCTGCAGGCCGATGCTGGTCTGCTCCACGTCGCCGCGGTAGTTCTGGCCCGTCAGGTTGGGGTTGCTGAAGCCCAGGCTGTCGTTGTCACCCTTCTGGTAGCGCGCCACCGCGTCCACCGTCGGCGCGTGCCCGGCCTTGCGCTGGCGCAGGGTTTCCTCGGCCGCGTTGACCGCGTAGTTGGTGGCCTGCAGGTTCAGGTTCTGCTTTGCGGCGGTTTCTACCCAGGCCTTGGCGTCATTGGGCGTGGGTACCTGCACCGGCAGGGTGTGCACGATGCCCTGCACCGAGTTGTAGTCGCGGTTGGTCAGGGTCACCAGTGCCTCGAAGGCGTCGTCCACCTGGCGCTGCGCGACGATGCGGTTGGCGCGTGCGGTGTCGTAGCTGGCCTGGGACTGCAGCACGTCGGTCTTGTCCGACAGGCCTACATCGAAGCGCTCGTTGCTCTGGTCGAGCTGGCGCTTGAACGCGGCTTCTTCGGCCTTGGTCGAAGCCAGGGTGTCCTGGGCGCGCAGCACGGCGAAGTAGTTCTCGGCACTTTGCAGAATCAGGTTCTGTTCGGTGGCCGACAGCTCCAGCGCCGCCTGTTCGTTCACCGCTTCGGCTGCCTGCAACTGGAACCAGCGGTCGGCGCGGAAGATCGGCTGGGCCAGGGTGGCCTGCCAGGAGTTGCCGCTGCGGTTGGCGGTGATCGAGGGGTGATCGATCTTCGTACGGCTGTTCATCATCTCGGCGCCGGCCGAGAGGTTGGGCAGCAGGCCGGCACGGGCCTGGGGCACCACTTCCTTGCGGGCGCCGTAGTCGGCGCGGGCAGCGGCCAGGTCGGCGTTGTTGTTCACCGCTTCCTGATACACGCTGACCAGATCGGTGCGTACCGACAGGGGCGGTTCTGCTGCCCAGGCCATTCCGTTGGTAGCACACGACACGGCGAGGGCCAGTGAAAGTTTGCGCAGCATAGGGCAGTCCTTGAACGGTTGAGTATTTCTGAACCGATGAGTGTAGTTGCGCAGGCATTTTGCAACAATCCGCTATTTGCGCCTTTTATCATGCTTGTGCTTGGACTGTTGGCGTTTCGCGTCGCACCGGTCTATGCTGGGCGCGTTCTTGTCGGGGTGCCTTGCGTTGAGGCTGAGATCGGATAATTCCGGATCCCGTTGAACCTGATCAGGTTAGCGCCTGCGTAGGGAACAAGATTGCTCGTCTCCCGCGAGCCCTCTTGTGTCGGCTGCGGGATTGTCATTTCAGCTTTTTGGCTGGTGTGGCATCTTCCGTTTTCGGCACAGCACCAGCCCTGGTGCGCCCGTGCCTTTCAGGTTCACTCCGACTGCCAACCCGTCTGGAGAGCCTGTGATGAGCCAAAAACAAAAATACCCCGCGCACCTGAGTGAATCGGCCAAGGTCGACGAGCAGTCCGTGCAGCCGTTCACCCGTTCGCGCAAGATCTACGTGCAGGGCTCGCGCCCCGATATCCAGGTGCCGATGCGCGAAATCAGCCTGGACGACACCCCCACCGATTTCGGCGGCGAAGCCAACGCGCCGGTGCTGGTGTACGACACCTCCGGCCCCTACACCGACCCCACCGTGCAGATCGACGTGCGCAAGGGCCTGGGCGATGTGCGCTCGGCCTGGATCGACGCGCGCGGCGACACCGAGCGCCTGGCCGGGCTGTCCTCCAGTTTCGGCCAGATGCGCCTGAACGACGTGGAACTGACCAAGCTGCGCTTTGCCCACGTGCGCAACCCGCGCCGGGCCAAGGCCGGCGCCAACGTCAGCCAGATGCACTACGCGCGCCAGGGCATCATCACCGCCGAGATGGAGTACGTGGCCATCCGCGAGAACATGAAGCTGCAGGAGGCCCGCGCCGCCGGCCTGCTCGACCAGCAGCACGCCGGGCACAGCTTCGGCGCAAGCATCCCCAAGGAGATCACCGCCGAATTCGTGCGCGAGGAAGTCGCTCGCGGCCGCGCGATCATTCCGGCCAACATCAACCATGTGGAGCTGGAGCCGATGATCATCGGCCGCAATTTCCTGGTGAAGGTCAACGGCAACATCGGCAACAGCGCGCTGGGCTCCTCCATCGAGGAAGAAGTGGCCAAGCTGACCTGGGGCATCCGCTGGGGCTCGGACACGGTAATGGACCTGTCCACCGGCAAGCACATCCATGAAACCCGCGAGTGGATCATCCGCAACTCGCCGGTGCCGATCGGTACGGTGCCGATCTACCAGGCACTGGAGAAGGTCAACGGCGTGGCCGAGGACCTGACCTGGGAGCTGTTTCGCGACACCCTGATCGAACAGGCGGAGCAGGGCGTGGACTACTTCACCATCCATGCCGGCGTGCTGCTGCGCTACGTGCCGCTGACCGCCAAGCGCGTGACCGGCATCGTCAGCCGCGGCGGCTCGATCATGGCCAAGTGGTGCCTGGCGCATCACAAGGAAAACTTCCTCTACACCCATTTCGACGAAATCTGCGAAATCATGAAGGCCTACGACGTCAGCTTTTCGCTGGGCGACGGCCTGCGCCCGGGCTCGATCGCCGACGCCAACGACGCGGCGCAGTTCGGCGAGCTGGAGACCCTGGGCGAGCTGACCAAGATCGCCTGGAAGCATGACGTGCAGTGCATGATCGAAGGCCCCGGCCACGTGCCGATGCAGTTGATCAAGGAGAACATGGACAAGCAGCTCGAGTGCTGCGACGAGGCGCCGTTCTACACCCTGGGCCCGCTGACCACCGACATCGCGCCGGGGTACGACCACATCACCTCGGGCATCGGTGCGGCGATGATCGGCTGGTTCGGTTGCGCGATGCTCTGCTACGTGACGCCCAAGGAGCACCTGGGGCTGCCGAACAAGGACGACGTCAAGACCGGCATCATCACCTACAAGATCGCCGCGCACGCGGCGGACCTGGCCAAGGGGCACCCGGGCGCGCAGATCCGCGACAACGCCTTGAGCAAGGCGCGGTTCGAGTTCCGCTGGGAAGACCAGTTCAACCTGGGCCTGGACCCGGACACCGCACGCTCGTTCCACGACGAGACCCTGCCCAAGGATTCGGCCAAGGTCGCGCACTTCTGCTCGATGTGCGGGCCGAAGTTCTGCTCGATGAAGATCACCCAGGAAGTGCGTGAATACGCCGCCAACCAGCCGGTCGAGGTGGCGGTAGAAGAGGGCATGCGCGAGCAGGCCGAGCGGTTCCGCCAGGAAGGCAGCCAGTTGTACCAGAAGGTCTGAGGCGATCCCTTCGCCGGCAAGGCCGGCTCCTACAGGCGAGACGAATCCCTGTAGGAGCCGGCCTTGCCGGCGAAAGCGTCCTGCAATCCAACCCCCACTCTCCTGCCGAGCCCTGATCGTGAGCACACCCAGCCACTACTCCCCCGATTCCCCCATTCCCGACAGCCAGCGCGTCTTCGGCGCGCGGGACCTGTTCTCCCTGTGGTTCTCCCTCGGCATCGGCCTGATGGTGCTGCAGACCGGCGCCTTGCTCGGCCCCGGCCTGGGCCTGTCCGGCGCGTTGCTGGCCATCACCCTCGGCACGCTGGTCGGCGTTCTGCTGCTGGCCGCCGCCGGCGTCATCGGCAGCGACACCGGCCTGTCGGCCATGGGCACCCTGCGCCTGAGCCTGGGCCGCCACGGCGTGGCGCTGCCGGCCATTCTCAACCTGCTGCAACTGGTTGGCTGGGGCGCGTTCGAAATCATCGTGATGCGCGACGCCGCCAGCCTGCTGGGTGCGCGGGCCTTCGGCGCCGACAGCCTGTGGGTCAGCCCGCTGCTGTGGGCACTGTGCTTCGGCGCCCTGGCCACCGCGCTGGCGGTGGCTGGCCCGCTGACCTTCGTGCGCCGCATTTTGCGCAAATGGGGCATCTGGCTGTTGCTGGGCGCCTGCCTGTGGCTGACCTGGAACCTGTTCGCCAAGGCCGACCTGGCTGCCCTGTGGGCGCGCGCCGGGGACGGCTCGATGTCGCTGGGGGTGGGCTTTGACATCGCCATCGCCATGCCGCTGTCGTGGCTGCCGCTGATTGCCGACTACTCGCGCTTCGGCAGGCATTCGGGGCAGGTGTTCGTGGGTACCGCACTGGGCTACTTCATCGGCAACCTGTGGATGATGAGCCTGGGGGTGGCCTACATCCTGGCCTTCGCCACCGATGGCGAAGCCAGCACCCTGCTGCTGGCGCTGGCCGGCGCAGGCTTTGGCATCCCGCTGTTGCTGGTGCTGCTCGACGAGTCGGAAAAGGCCTTTGCCGACATCCACTCGGCGGCGGTGTCCAGCAGCCTGCTGTCAGGCGTGAAGGTCGAGCACCTGGCACTGGTGATCGGCGTGGTGTGCACCCTGATCGCCTGCTTCGCGCCGCTGGGCCAGTACGAGAACTTCCTGCTGCTGATCGGCTCGGTGTTCGCGCCGCTGTTCGGTGTGGTGCTGAGCGACCACTACGTGCTGCGCCGGCGTCGCCTGCCGGGTGTGGTCGACGGCCTGCACTACGGGGCGCTGGTGGCGTGGGCCTGTGGCGTGGCGACCTACCATGTGCTGGCGCATTACGCCGCAGACGTTGGCGCCACCCTGCCAGCCTTGCTGCTGGCAGGGGCGCTGCATCTGTTGCTGGGCTTCAACCGCGGCCGGGAAACAGCTCGGGCCTGATCACGCCGTTCAGGCGCGGGTAGGGGATCTTGAGCTCGATGTGGCCCATGGAGTACGGGGCGATGGCATACACCTCGTACTTCACCACCACCGCGCCGTAGGTCAGGGCGACGTGCGGTGACTTCTGGAATGGCCAGTTCTTCACGAACTCGGCGTCCTTGTCCATGCCGGTGCTGATCAGCCAGCCCTTGTGGGCCTCTTCGACGGTCTTCCAGAAGGTTGCCTCCTGGCCCGGCACCAGCATGTCCTGCAGGGTCAGCACCTTGTCCTGCTGGCGCGAATAGTTGATGAAGCCGCGCCCCGGCATGCCGTGCGCGCCGCCGGTGTCCAGGTAGCTGGACAACTCGATGATCACCAAGCCGTCATGCTGCTCGCGTACCTTGGCCTGCAGGTAGCTGCTGTTGCGGCTCTGGGCCGATTGCAGGTAGCTGTCCTCGTAGGACTTGAGCGAGGCCGGCAACGGTGCGCCCTCGCCATCGCTGGTGAGCTTGAGCAGGCTGCGCTCGACGATCGCATCGAGCTTGGTGTTGGTGGGGAAGTGCACCGTGTCGATGTTCACCAGCGGGCAGTCGGCTGCGGTGCAGCCCGGCTTGATGTGCTCCCACCTGTCGCGCTTGACCTCGAGCGGCACGCGCATGTTGGGCTGGAACAGGCTCTGGCAGGCGCCCAGGGTCAAGGCCAGGGCGGTCACGCAGGCTAATTTCGCAAGTGACATGATGATCCTTGTAGTGCAACGGTAATCGGGCTTGGACCGTCGGCAATGCCGTCGGTTCGCCACTAAGCTGACAAGAAAGGCTGCGCCTATCCTCGCAGCCCGCACGATTGTTTTAAAGGGGTGAAACCGCGCAGTGTGCAGGTTAGGATGGCGCGACGTGGTAATGGGGTAACGAGGTATCCATGACAGACAAGCCAAAGGCCATGCCGACCGACGTACAGATCGTGCGGCGCGAAAACTGCTTCAAGGGCTTTTACCGGCTCGACCGGCTGCACCTGCGCCACGAGCTGTTTGCCGGCGGCATGGGCCGCGAGATCAGCCGTGAGCTGTTCGTGCGCCACGACGCAGTGTGCGTGCTGCCCTACGATCCGCAGCGTGACGAAGTGGTGCTGATCGAGCAGTTTCGTGTCGGCGCCATGGGCAAGGTCGACAACCCCTGGCTGGTGGAACTGGTCGCCGGTCTGATCGACAAGGACGAACAGCCCGAGGAGGTTGCGCACCGCGAGGCGCAGGAGGAAGCTGGGCTGACATTCAGTGCGCTGTGGCCGATGACCAAGTACTTTCCGTCGCCCGGCGGCAGCGATGAATTCGTGCACCTGTACCTGGGGCGTTGCCACAGCGACGGCGCGGGCGGCCTGCACGGGCTGGAAGAAGAGGGCGAAGACATTCGTGTGAAGGCCTGGGCGTTCGAGGATGCGTTGCAGGCCGTGCGCGATGGGCGCATTGCCAATGCCGCGAGCATCATTGCCCTGCAATGGCTGGCGTTGAACCGTGATGAAGTCAGGGGGCTGTGGTCGTGAATCTGTTGCGCGAGCGCTACCGGGTCGATCTGGTCGGCTTGCAGGCTGCCTGCGAGGCCAACTATGCGCGCCTGATGCGACTGTTGCCCGACATGCGCACCACCCAGAGCTCGCGCCGCATCGGCATGACCCAGGGTGACCAGATGCTCGGCGTGCTGGTGCTCGACGTGGTGCTGGCCTGCCCTTACACCACCACCCTGCGCGTGCGCCAGGAGCACAGCCTGCCGTGGCTGCCGGTGCCGCAGCTGGAGGTGCAGGTGTACCACGACGCGCGCATGGCCGAGGTGGTCAGTGCCGAGCATGCGCGGCGCTTTCGCAGTGTCTACCCATACCCCAATGCGGCCATGCACCAGCCGGACGAAAAGGCCCAGCTCAACCTGTTCCTGGGCGAGTGGCTGAGCCATTGCCTGGCCTGCGGCCACGAACTGGAAGCGGTTCGCTGAAAATGTGACCGGTGTCGTGGGCGCGGGGTTTGCCGTTGCCTGCATTCCCACCATAATCGTGCAGAATCCGCCCAAGGAGACGGCCTTGCCGCACTCGATCATCCCTTCCCGTGACGCTTCGGTGCTGCTGGTGCAGCTCTCCGACAGTCATCTGTTCGCCGAAGCCGAAGGCACGCTGCTGGGCATGAATACCCGCGACAGCCTGCGCCGTGTGGTCGAGCGGGTACTCGACGAACAGCCGGTGGTCGACCTGGTGCTGGCCACCGGCGACCTGTCGCAGGATGGCAGCGTCGAATCCTATCTGCAGTTTCTGGCCCTCAGCGGAAGGATTCCGGCCCCGGCCCGCTGGCTGGCCGGCAATCACGACGAACCGTTCCCCATGGCGCAGGTGGCACGCGGCAGCGCGCTGCTCGAGCCGGTGGTGGATGCCGGCGCCTGGCGGGTGATCATGCTCAACTCGGCCGTGTGCGGCTCGGTGCCGGGGCTGCTGGCAGACGATCAGCTGCAACTGCTCAGGCAGGCCCTGGAGGCCGCACCGCAGCGCCATTGCCTGATCTGCTTCCATCACCAGCCGGTTTCCATCGATTGCGCCTGGATGGCGCCCATCGGGCTGCGCAACGCCGATGTGCTGTTCGACCTGCTCAAGGGTTATCCACAGGTGCGCGCGCTGCTCTGGGGGCATATCCACCAGGAGTGGGACCAGCTGCGTGACGGTGTGCGTCTGCTCGCCTCGCCGTCCACCTGCATTCAGTTCGAGCCGGGCAGTGAAGACTTCAAGGTGGGCGACCAGGCCCCGGGGTATCGCTGGCTGCGCCTGCATGACGACGGCAGGCTCGAGACCGGGGTCTCGCGCGTGACCGACTTTGCCTTCACCGTCGATTACGGCAGCAGTGGGTACTGAGCGCTGCAAGCTGCAAGTGAACGCGAATATCACCGCCCGGTTGTAACCTGATGTTTGAAAGTTGCCGCTCAAGGCTTCTCGAACAGGCTAAACTGCGCGTCTTTTGTGCTCGTTGCGACGGGCGTTGCATGGGCATCGGGGGCGATCATGTCGGGTTCGATTCTTTATATCCACGGGTTCAACAGTGCGCCCAGTTCGACCAAGGCCAGCCAGCTGAGCAGTGTGATGCAGCAGCTGGGGCTGGCCGGGCAGCTGCGCGTGCCCCTGCTGGACAACCATCCGCGCCAGGCCGTGGCGCAGCTTGAACGTGCCATCGCCGAGCTGGGTTCGCCATTGCTGGTCGGCAGCTCGCTCGGGGGCTACTATGCCACCCACCTGGCCCAGCGCCACGGGCTCAAGGCCCTGCTGATCAACCCGGCCGTCAATCCGCACCAGCTGTTCGACGGCTACCTGGGCCCGCAGCAGAATTTCTACACCGGGGAAACCTGGGAGCTGACACTGGACCACGTGCAGGCCCTGGCCGAGCTGGAAGTGCCCGCACCGAGCGACCCCGAGCGCTTTCAGGTATGGCTGCAGACGGGCGATGAAACCCTGGACTACCGCCGTGCCCAGGCCTTCTATCGGGCCTGTGCGCTACGCATCGAGGCCGGTGGCGACCACAGCTTCCAGGGCTTCGCGCAGCACCTGCCGGCCATGCTGAGCTTTGCCGGCATTGCACCGCAGGTGTACCAGGCATTCGATTTTTCTGTACTTTGACTGATTATTTTCACCTACGACTGACGACGAGAACCCATGGCCAATCCCAGCGCTAGCGCCTATAACGCAGACGCCATCGAAGTCCTCTCCGGCCTTGACCCGGTGCGCAAGCGCCCGGGCATGTACACCGACACCAGCCGGCCCAATCACCTGGCCCAGGAAGTCATCGACAACAGCGTCGACGAAGCGCTGGCCGGCCACGCTCGCACCGTGCAGGTCATCCTGCATGCAGACCATTCGCTGGAAGTGTCCGACGACGGTCGCGGCATGCCCGTGGACATCCACCCCGAAGAGGGCGTGTCGGGCGTCGAGCTGATCCTCACCAAGCTGCACGCCGGCGGCAAGTTTTCCAACAAGAACTACCAGTTCTCCGGCGGCCTGCACGGGGTGGGCATCTCGGTGGTCAACGCCCTGTCCAACCAGGTACGGGTACGGGTCAAGCGCGACGGCAACGAGTACCAGATGACCTTCGCCGACGGCTTCAAGGCCACCGAGCTCGAAGTGATCGGTACCGTCGGCAAGCGCAACACCGGTACCAGCGTGCACTTCGCGCCCGATCCCAAGTATTTCGACTCGCCCAAGTTTTCCATCAGCCGCCTCAAGCATGTGCTCAAGGCCAAGGCCGTACTGTGCCCGGGGCTGCTGGTCAGCTTCGAGGACAAAGGCACCGGCGAGAAGGTCGAGTGGCATTACGAGGACGGCCTGCGCTCGTACCTCGAAGACTCGGTAAGCGAGTTCCTGCGCCTGCCCGACGCGCCGTTCTGCGGCAGCCTGGCGGGCAACAAGGAGGCCGTGGACTGGGCCTTGCTGTGGCTGCCCGAAGGCGGCGACAGCGTGCAGGAAAGCTACGTCAACCTGATCCCCACCGCCCAGGGCGGCACCCACGTCAACGGCCTGCGCCAGGGCTTGCTCGATGCCATGCGCGAGTTCTGCGAGTTCCGCAACCTGCTGCCGCGCGGGGTCAAGCTGGCCCCCGAGGACGTGTGGGAGCGCATCAGCTTCGTGCTCTCGATGAAGATGCAGGAGCCGCAGTTCTCCGGCCAGACCAAGGAGCGCCTGTCGTCCCGCGAGGCCGCCGCATTCGTTTCCGGCGTGGTCAAGGATGCCTTCAGCCTGTGGCTCAACGCCCACCCCGAAGTGGGCATGCAACTGGCGGAACTGGCGATCAACAACGCCGGGCGCCGGCTCAAGGCGAGCAAGAAGGTCGAGCGCAAGCGCGTGACCCAGGGCCCGGCACTGCCGGGCAAGCTGGCCGACTGCGCCGGGCAGGACCCGATGCGCGCCGAGCTGTTCCTGGTCGAGGGTGACTCGGCCGGTGGTTCGGCCAAGCAGGCGCGCGACAAGGAGTTCCAGGCCATCCTGCCGCTGCGCGGCAAGATCCTCAACACCTGGGAAGTCGACGGCGGCGAAGTGCTGGCCAGTCAGGAAGTGCACAACATCGCGGTGGCCATCGGCGTCGACCCCGGTGCCACCGACATGAGCCAGCTGCGCTACGGCAAGATCTGCATTCTGGCCGACGCCGACTCCGACGGCCTGCACATCGCCACCTTGCTCTGCGCCCTGTTCGTGCAGCACTTCCGCCCGCTGGTGGAGGCCGGCCACGTGTACGTGGCGATGCCGCCGCTGTACCGCATCGACTTGGGCAAGGAGATCTACTACGCCCTGGACGAGGCCGAACGCGACGGCATCCTCGACCGCCTGGTGGCCGAGAAGAAGCGCGGCAAGCCGCAGGTCACCCGATTCAAGGGCCTGGGCGAGATGAACCCGCCGCAGCTGCGTGAAACCACCATGGACCCGAACACCCGGCGCCTGGTGCAGTTGACCCTGGAAGACCTCGAAGGCACCCGCGAGATCATGGACATGCTGCTGGCCAAGAAACGTGCGGGCGACCGCAAGAGCTGGCTGGAGACCAAAGGCAACCTGGCCGAGGTACTGGCTTGATCGCTCGGTGCCTGGCAGCGCTGTTGTCACTGCTGGGTGTGCCGGCGCTGGCCGAAACCTGGCCGGAGCTGGCGATGCAGAGCGAGCATCCGGTAGAGGGCATGCGTGGCGGCAACCTGTCGGGGCTGGCCCTGTGCAACGGCGAGCTCTGGACCGTCTCGGACCGCGACGACGACCTGCTGTACCGCCTGGACACCACCCAGACGGTGTGGCAGGCCGAAGGTATTCGCCTGGAGGTGCCGCCGGTGCCGGACAGCGGCCTGCCCTGGGGCCTGCGCTCGAGCAACTGGGCAATGTCCTACGTTCGCGGCGGCGAGCTGGATTTCGAAGGCATCAGTTGCGATGCCGCAGGCAATCACTACCTGGTCAGCGAAACCCATGTGGCGGTGCTCAAGGTACCGGTCGCAGGCGACCCCAGCTGGCTGAAGATCGACCCGAGCATGGTCCGCCAGGCGCGCGCCAGCGGCATGCTGCTGCACTTCAATGCATTGTTCGAAGGCATCGCCGTGAACCCGGCCGGCGATCGCCTGTGGCTGGCCGCCGAGCGCGAGCGCCGCGGGTTGATTTCGATCAATCGCCAGCAGACCACCTGGCACTGCGGTGATGGCTGCGTGCTGCTCAGCGAGGCCGGCACCGAGATGCAGCCTGCGCAGATGCCCAACGCCCGCGAGCGGCCCCGGGATTTTGCCGACCTGGCGCTGTTCGAAGGCAAGCTGTTCACCCTGGAGCGCAATGCCTACCGTATCTGCCGGCGTGATGCCGACACTGGAAGCGTGGAGCGCTGCTGGTCGTTCGCTGCCGATGCCCTGATCGAATCGCGGCAGTATTCGCAGCCGTTCGGCCTGGCCGAGGCCCTGGTGATCGATGCCAAGGGTGCCTGGATAGGCCTGGACAACAACGGCGGTCGCCGCGCCGATGGCGAAAACCGCCCGATCGTGTGGCGCTTTGCAGCGCCCCAGGGCGGCTGGAGCGCCAAACCGTGAGCCAGGCACCGGGCAAGCGTGCCGGCCGGGTGATGCTGGTGCTGGCGTGGGCGGCCGGCCTGTTCCTGGCCACGCGCTTTTTCGGCGACTGGGAACAGCGCCAGGCCAACCCCAACAGCCAGATCAGCTCGCAGCACGGCGATGGCTATGTCGAGGTGCGGCTGCTGGGCAATGGCCAGGGGCATTTTGTGGCCGACGGTCTGATCAACGGCCAGGCCGTGCATTTTCTGCTGGATACTGGCGCCACCGACGTGGCGATCCCCGAGAGCCTGGCCCGGCAGTTCAGCCTGGAGCGTGGTGCGCCCGTGACCCTGAGTACCGCCAATGGTCGTACCGAGGGCTATCGCACCCGCCTCGACAGCCTGCAACTGGGCGATATTCTGCTGCGCGACGTACGCGCCCTGGTGGTGCCGGGGCTGGACGGCGAGCAGGTACTGCTGGGCATGAGTGCCCTGAAACAACTCGAATTTACCCAGCGCGGCGGCACCTTGCTGCTGCGCCAGACCTTGAAATGATGAGGCCCGCATGAGCGACTCCCTTGATCTCAGCCTCGATGGCGTAGAGCGCCGGTCACTGGCTGACTTCACCGAACAGGCCTACCTCAACTATTCCATGTACGTGATCATGGACCGTGCGCTGCCGCATATCGGCGACGGTTTGAAGCCGGTGCAGCGACGCATCGTCTACGCCATGAGCGAACTGGGCCTGGACGCCGATTCCAAGCACAAGAAATCGGCGCGTACCGTCGGTGACGTGCTCGGCAAGTTCCACCCGCATGGCGATTTGGCCTGCTATGAAGCCATGGTGCTGATGGCGCAGCCCTTCAGCTATCGCTACACCCTGGTCGACGGCCAGGGCAACTGGGGTGCGCCGGACGATCCCAAATCCTTCGCGGCCATGCGCTACACCGAAGCGCGCCTGTCGCGCTATTCCGAGGTGCTGCTCAGCGAGCTGGGCCAGGGCACTGCGGACTGGGGCCCGAACTTCGACGGTACCCTCGACGAGCCCCTGGTGTTGCCGGCACGTTTGCCGAACATCCTGCTCAATGGCACCACCGGTATCGCCGTGGGCATGGCCACCGACGTGCCGCCGCACAACCTGCGCGAAGTGGCCACCGCCTGCGTGCGCCTGCTCGACGAGCCCAAGGCCACGGTCGAACAGCTGTGCGAGCACATCCAGGGCCCGGACTACCCGACCGAAGCAGAGATCATCACCCCGCGCGCCGACCTGCTGAAAATCTACGAAACCGGCCGTGGCTCGGTGCGCATGCGCGCCGTGTACCACATCGAGGACGGCGACATCGTGGTCACCGCGCTGCCGCACCAGGTGTCGGGCGCCAAGGTGCTGGAACAGATCGCCGCGATGATGCAGGCCAAGCCGTCCAAGGCGCCGCAGGTGGCCGACCTGCGTGACGAATCGGACCACGAGAACCCGTGCCGCATCGTGATCATCCCGGTGCACAGCCGCGTCGACCACGAAGCGCTGATGCAGCACCTGTTCGCCAGTACCGACCTTGAGTCCAGCTACCGGGTCAACATCAACATCATCGGCCTGGACGGCAAGCCGCAGTTGAAGAACCTGCGCACGCTGCTGGTCGAGTGGCTGCAGTTCCGCGTGCAGACCGTGCGCCGTCGCCTGCAGTTCCGCCTGGACAAGGTGGAGCGTCGCCTGCACCTGTTGGACGGCTTGCTGATCGCCTACCTCAACCTGGATGAAGTGATCCACATCATCCGTACCGAGGAGCACCCACGGGCCAGGTTGATCGAGCGCTTTGCATTGAGCGAGATCCAGGCCGACTACATCCTCGACACGCGCCTGCGCCAGTTGGCCCGTCTGGAAGAGATGAAGCTGCGCAACGAGCAGGACGAACTGCTCAAGGAACAGGCCAGGCTGCTGGCGCTGCTGGGCAGCGAAGCCAAGCTCAAGAAACTGGTGCGCACCGAACTGCTGCAGGACGCCGAAACCTATGGCGACGACCGTCGTTCGCCGATCGTCGAGCGCGCCGAAGCCCGTGCGATGACCGAGCACGACCTGCTGCCCAACGAAAAGGTCACGGTGGTGCTGTCCGAGAAGGGCTGGGTACGTTCGGCCAAGGGCCACGACATCGATGCCACCGGGCTCTCGTACAAGGCCGGCGACGGCTTCAAGACCGCAGCCGCGGGGCGCTCGAACCAGTACGCGGTGTTCATCGACTCCACCGGCCGCAGCTACTCGGTGCCGGCGCACACCCTGCCGTCGGCACGGGGCCAGGGTGAACCGCTGACCGGTCGCCTGACCCCGCCGCCCGGTGCTTCGTTCGAGTGCGTGCTGATGCCCGAGGATGACGGCCTGTACGTGATTGCCTCCGATGCCGGCTACGGCTTCGTGGTCAAGGGCGAAGACCTGCAGGCCAAGAACAAGGCCGGCAAGGCCCTGTTGAGCCTGCCGAACAACGCCAAGGTGATCCTGCCGCGCCCGGTGGGCAACCGCGAGCAGGACTGGCTGGCGGCGGTGACCACCGAAGGGCGCCTGCTGGTGTTCAAGATCAGCGACCTGCCACAGCTGGGCAAGGGCAAGGGCAACAAGATCATCGGCATTCCGGGCGATCGCGTGGCCAGTCGTGAAGAATTTGTCACCGACCTGGCAGTGATTCCCGAGGGTTCGACCCTTGTATTGCAGGCCGGCAAGCGTACCCTGTCGCTCAAGGGCGATGACCTGGAGCACTACAAGGGTGAGCGTGGGCGGCGTGGCAACAAGCTGCCGCGCGGCTTCCAGCGGGTCGATGCGCTGCTGGTGGAAAACGTCGAATAAGCGACCTGGTGGCCGCAAACGGGTATTTTAGTGACCGTTTGCGGCTTAAACACTGGAGTCGCACGGAACTTTCGCGGATGATAGGCCCCTTGTGGTGCCAGCGTAGCTGTGTGCCCGACGTATTCATGAGTATCACTGCGGCAAGCCGTGTGGCGGCCGCCTGGATGGGATGATGAATTTTCTGCGCCTTCCATTTGTTCTACTGCTCAGTGGCGTGCTGGGCTTGGCCGGGTGCAGCATGCACCAGCCGGTAGCGCTGTATCAGCTCGACAGTGGCGAGCCGGGGCAACCTGGCCAGAGCAACGGCATGGCCGTGGTGCTGGGGCCGGTCTCGGTGGCCGACTACCTGCAACGCGAAACCCTGCTGCAACGCCAGCGTGACGGCAGCCTGACGGCGGCGACCGATGGTCGCTGGGCGGGCAGCCTGTCGGCCGACATCGACCAGTTGCTGGTGCGCCAGCTGGCCTGGCGCCTGGACAGCCAGCGTGTGGTGCTGGCACCGGCCAGCACCGGGTTCAACCCGGATGTGCAGGTGCTGCTGTCGATCACGCGCCTGGACTCGGGCGTCGGCCAGCCGGCGATCCTCGATGCCCAGTGGCGCTTGCTTGATCGTCGTGGCCAGGTGCGTGACAACCGCATCGTGCATTTCGAGCAGCCCCATGAAGGCAGCTCGGCGGCGCAGGTACAGGCGCAGGGGCAACTGCTGCAGCGTCTGGCCGAGCAGCTGAGCGTGGCGTTGAAGCCGTTGGCCAATCAGCCGCCGATCGTGCAGGAACAGCCGAAGAAGGCCACGCCGGTACAGCAGGTGCGCAAGGAGCCGGAGAAGCCGAAGATTCCGATGGCGACACCGATTCGTACCGAGATGGAAGTGTTCCGGTTTTAACCGGCCACAAAAAAGCCCGCAGCGATGCGGGCTTTTTTGTGGCCGGTTGAAACCGGCTCCTACGGGGCCTCAGGTCTTGATCTGGCGCTCGTGCATCCGTGCCAGCTGGCGCTCCAGCATCGACGGATACGGCTCCATCAGGCGCTCCACACAGCACGCCCCTTCAGGGCTGGCAATCGGGCGGATGCGGGCACGCTGGCGAATCAGCGCATCATCACTGACCTTGCGCTCCACCAGCAGCAGGTTGCGGCTGTGTTGCGACAACGCCAGGGCATCCTGGGCCTTGTCGGTCAGCAGCAGGTCGATCTGGCTCAGGCCGTGCAGGTCTTCACCCAGCGCCAGGCCCAGCTGCAATTGCAGGGTAATCCCGCTGTCGGCCACTTCCACCTGCAACGCATGCCCCAGGGCACGCAGCAGTTCGCCACAGCAGATGGCGTTGGTCAGGTAGTCCTCGCCGCTTTCCGAGCTGTGGAACAACAGCAGCGTGCTGCCATCGTTCAGTGTGTGCACTTCGCTTTCATACAGCGACGCGGCCTGGTCGAGGCAGTCGCGGTAGCGGTCCAGCAGTTCGGTCAGACGTGCCCGAGGCAGGCGGCGCAGTTGCTCCTGGGAGCCCAGTTGCACCGCCAGCACCGCACTGGCCTGCGGCTCGCGTGGCGCAGTGGGTACTACAGCCTGCGGTGCGGCATCGCTGTCGTCGCGCAGGTCGGCAAACGCCTCGTCGTCGTCTTCATCATGCGCTACTGGCCTGGGCAGCGCCGGCTTGGGCTCCAGCGCCGGCTCGCGCAGGTTGCGCACCTGCAAGGCCGGCTGCGCTTCGTGTTCGTCGTAGTCGTCTTCTTCCTCGGGCTCTGCTTCAGGCTCCGGCGGTGGCGGGGCAAAGCGCGAATGCAGCTGGCGCGCCAGATCGCCGATCTCGTCCTGGCGGTCGGTGGCCGGGGTGTAGGCATCCAGGTCGCGCAGCCACACCCGCAGTTGCAGCAGCGGCGTCGAAATGAAGCGCCCCAGGCGCAGGCTCAAGGCCAGGGCCAGGGCCAGCAGGATCGCCGCCAGAATGCCCATGCTCTGCAGGCTGATGGTCAGCGGCTGCTGGAACTGGCTCATGTCCAGGCTGATGCGCAGTTGCCCGGCCGTCACGTCCTGGAAGGTGATCTTGGTCTGGTACAGGCCCTCGACCTCGCCCAGCAGGCCGTTTTTCGGGCGCTGGCCGGCTTCGGCGAGGATCCGGTTGTCGACGCTGTAGATGGCGGCATGGGCCACCAGCGGGTTCTTCACCAGGTTGCCGAGCAGCACGTTGAGGCTGAGGATGTCGTTGGACACCAGCAGTTCGGTGGCAGACGTGGCGGTCTGCGTGGTCAGGCTCTGACCCAGGGCGTCGGCCTGCTCGTGCATGGCCTGCTTGAACTGCAGGCCCATGACCCCGGCGTAGATGACCAGCGCCAGCGCTACCAGAAACACGTTGTGGCAGGCGATCCGCAAGGCCAACGGCACACGGCGCTGGCGCAGGGCACGGAAGATCAGCAGGAAGAAATTGTCGGTTTTAACTGGCGTGGGCCGGTTCACAGAGCGCGGCTCTTTATGTCGGAGAAGGTGCTGCGCAGTATAGCGACAGGGCATGGGCCGGCAAAGTATCGACTGCGCCCGATGGTCTGCGAAAGTGGGTAGAATGCGCGTTTTGTCACTGTGTCGGAGCCCGTTTTGCGCGAAATCGTTCTGATTAACATCACCGGCGAGGACCGTCCGGGTCTCACCGCGGCCATTACCGGCGTGCTCGCCCAGGGCGGGGTGAACATCCTCGACATCGGCCAGGCGGTCATCCACGACACGCTGTCGTTCGGCATCCTGGTGGAAATCCCCAGCACCGAGCAGGCCAGCGCCGTGCTCAAGGACATCCTCTTCACCGGGTACAAGCTGGACCAGCAGGTGCGCTTCACCCCGGTTTCCGAGCAGGACTACCAGCAGTGGGTCGACGGCCAGGGCAAGGCCCGCCACATCGTGACCCTGCTGACGCGCAAGGTCACTGCCGAGCAGTTGCAGCGGGTGAGCTCCATCACCGCCCAGTACGGGTTGAACATCGACCATATCGACCGTCTGTCGGGTCGTATCGCGTTGGACACCCCGGCCGACCAGGGCAAGGGCTGCATCGAGTTCTCCGTGCGTGGCGAGCCGGCCGACCCGCAGGCCCTGCGTGCCGAGTTCCTCAGCGTGGCGCAGGAGCTGAACGTCGACATCGCCTTCCAGCAGGACTCGCTGTTCCGCCGCAACCGTCGCCTGGCGGTGTTCGACATGGACTCCACCCTGATCGAGGCCGAGGTCATCGACGAGCTGGCCAAGGCGGCAGGCGTGGGCGAGCAGGTGTCGGAAATCACCGAGCGTGCCATGCGTGGCGAGCTGGATTTTCGTGCCAGCTTCAAGGAACGCCTTGCGCTGCTCAAGGGCCTGGACGTCAACGTGCTGGACGAGATCGGTGCTTCGCTGCGCCTGACCGAGGGCGCCGAGGTGCTGTTCGCCGAGCTCAAGCGCCTGGGCTACAAGACCGCGATCCTGTCGGGTGGCTTCACCTACTTTGCCAAGCAGCTGCAGGCCAAGCTGGGCATCGACTATGTGTTCGCCAACGAGCTGGAAGTGGTGGACGGCAAGGTGACCGGCGTAGCCGTGGAGCCGATTGTCGACGCGCAGCGCAAGGCTGACCTGTTGACCGAGCTGGCACGCAAGGAAGGCTTGCAGATGGAGCAGACGATTGCCGTGGGCGACGGTGCGAACGACCTGCCGATGCTGGCGATTGCCGGCCTGGGCGTGGCGTTCCGGGCCAAGCCGCTGGTCAAGCAGTCGGCCAAGCAGGCGATCTCGACGCTGGGGCTGGATGGGGTGCTGTATCTGCTGGGCTTCAGGGATCGCGACGGTCGCGACTGAGAAAGCGCGGCCGCTGCGCGGGTCAAGCCCGCTCCCACAGGTTTGCCATCGCTCCAGAAGGCCGTGCAGCCCCTGTGGGAGCGGGCTTGACCCGCGATGAGGCCCGACAGCCAGGCACAAAAAAGCCCGCATCGCTGCGGGCTTTTTGTTGGGTCAGGCGTGCTGCGCCGGCAACCCCAGGCATTCGCCCATGTTCACCACCGACCCCGCACCCAGCGATTCGGCCCACTTCACCTGCTCTGGCCCGAACAGCACCACAGCCGTCGAACCCAGCTTGAAGCGGCCCAGCTCGGCGCCTTTTTCCAGGTGGATCGGTGCACGCGCTGCCTCGTCGTAGCGGAAGGTCTTCAGCTCGCGCTTGGGCGGCGTGACCAGCCCGGCCCATACCGTCTCGACCGACGCCACGATCATCGCGCCCACCAGCACCACGGCCATCGGCCCGCGCTCGGTATCGAACAGGCACACCACGCGCTCGTTGCGCGCAAACAGTTCCGGCACGTTTTCGGCGGTGGTCTGGTTGACCGAGAACAGCCGGCCCGGCACGTAGATCATCTCGCGCAGGGTACCGGCCAGCGGCATGTGCACGCGGTGGTAGTCCTTGGGCGACAGGTAGATGGTGGCGAATTCGCCGCCCATGAACGGCGCAGCATTGGCCGGGTCGCCGCCCAGCAGCTCAAGGGCGCTGAAGCTGTGGCCCTTGGCCTGGAAGATGCGGCCATGCTCGATCGGGCCCAGCTGGCTGACAGCGCCGTCGGCCGGGCACAGGATCGCCCCCGGAGTCTGGTCCAGCGGGCGTGCATCCGGCTTGAGCGCGCGGGTGAAGAATGCGTTGAAGTGCTCGTAGGCGGTCAGGTCTTCGACCTGGGCCTGGGACATGTCGACCTGGTAGCGCTTGGCGAACCACGCGGTGAAGGCATTCTTGAACCATTTCACGCGGCATTCGGCCACGCAGCCGGCCAGGCGCGACAGCAGGTGGTGGGGCAGCAGGTACTGGCTGATGATGAACAAGCGGGATTTCATTGAATTTCCTTAAACTTCTACAGGCGTGTCGGGGTGGTTGCCCCATTCGCCCCATGAGCCGGCATAGGCCTTGACCCGTGGGTAGCCCAGGTGTTTGGCCACAAGATAGGTGAAGCCGGAGCGGTGGTGGGTCTGGCAGTGGGTGATCACTTCCTTGTCGCGGGTGATGCCCAGCTGCTCGAGGATCTGGGGCATGTCCTTGCGGATGCGCAGGTGATCGTTCTGGTCCATGCCGGCCGTCCACTCGAAGTTGACCGCGCCCGGGACGTGTCCGCCCTTGGCGGCCAGCACTTTCTCACCCCGGTATTCCTGCGGGCTGCGGGCATCCCAGACCGCCAGGTCGGCAGCGCCCAGGCGGCTTTGCAGGTATTCGCGGGTGGCGGTGGGGGCTTCGTGCAGGGTCAGGCTGACGCTGCCGGCAGCGGGCGCGGGCACATCGGTCGAGAGCTCGCCCGTCCAGCCCAGCGCGCCACCGTCGAGGTAGTGGTAGCGGGTATGGCCGATCACATCCAGCAACCAGATGAAGCGCCCGGCCCAGCCGCCGCCTTCGTCGTCATACACCACATACACGGCGTCCGGGTTGTGCCCCAGCTCGCCGAACAGCTTTTCCAGGTCGCCTTGGCTCGGCAGCAGCCCGGGCGCCGGTGGCTGGCCCAGCTGGGTGCGCTTGGGGTCGACGAAGCGCGCACCGGGAATGTGCCCGCTGCCATAGCGTTTCGTGCTGGTCAGGTCGACCAGGATCAGCCCCGGCGCATCCAGGCGGGCTTGCAGGTCGGCGGGTTCAATCACCAGGGGCAAGCCGGAAAAGTCAGTCATCCAGAGTCTCCAGATCGGAACAGAGTGGGCGATTGTAGCGCATGGGTCAGGTGCTGCGGTTGCTGAAGGCGGTGAGGGCGCGCTCGATGCACTGGGCGGTCTTGCCGAACGCCTGCACGCTGATCTCCGAGAACGGGCCGCCGCCCTGGTCGGCCAGCACCACCATCACCACCTTGCCGTTGCTCGACAGCGAGCGCAGCAGCAGGTGCTGGCCACGGAACAGCACGCGCAGGGTGCCGGGCAGCAGGGCACCGAACTGGGCATAGTTGTCCGGGGTCAGGCGCAGTTGTGCCGACTGGGTCAGCAGGCGTTGCAGCAGCTTGCTCTGGGCGAGCGGCACCACCAGGCCGCCGGCCTCGGCGGGCAGCCCGGCGATCTGGTGCACGCGCAGGTGGGTCATGCCCTTGTCGGCCATCAGCATCATCACCCGCTGCATGCCGCAGGCCACCAGGGCATCGCGGGCGTAGGTGGTCAGGTGCATGGCGTTGGTGAACGCACTGGGCTCCACCAGCAGGTCGGCGCAGTACTTGCGCCAGGCCCCCAGCGATTCGGTCGAGGGCACGTCGGCAGGCCGCAGGCGGCGGTGTAAGTAGTGCGAGCCGGTCGGCCAGATCAGCGATTCGGCGGGGTGGTAGAGGTCGTCGTCGGCGTGCAGGCGCGCACTGTTGGCGGCCTGCTGGTGCACCTGTTGCTGCACCTCGCTCAGCGGCACCTGCAGGTACAGGCTGGTCAGGCGTTGCCAGCGCTGGCTGTGCGGGCAGTCCCAGGCGTGCTGCGCCGCCAGGGCCAGGCCGTTGGCCAGCAGTACGGTGTTGGCCGGCTGGTTGAGCCAGCGGCGCAGGGCCGGGTCGGCGTCCAGCAGCTGTTGCTGGCGCAGCGGGTTGTCGTGCAGGCGGGCGATGTGCATGACCTTGACCAGCAGGCGGCGTTCTTCGCTGAGCACGTGGTAGCCCTGGGTGACCCAGTTGGGCAGGCGCCAGTAGTCGGCCAGGGCGCGGCACAGCGCCAGCAGGGGTACACCGAACAGTTCGCGCTCCACGCGCAGGGCCGGCTCGCCGCGGTGCACCACGCGCACTTCCCATTCCTCGATCAGCTTGGGGTGCGCCAGGGCCAGGGTCCACAACGGCGAGAGGAACAGCAGGCTGCCCCAGTGGATCTCCTGCCACAGCCGTGCCAGTTGGCTGGCGAACAGGCCGCTGGCCTGCTGGCTGGCATGCAGGCTGATCATCTGCAGGTGGCGCAGGGCCTTGGGGATCTGCGCCGGCGGCGCGGTGGGCAGGCGCAGCAGCAGTTCTTCGGCGCGCTTGAGGCCAAGCCGGTTGAGGGCGATTTCCAGGCTTTCGGCCGGCTCGGCCATGCTGGCGTGGGTATGCCGGTTGGCTTCGCGCATCACGCTGAGCACCAGCGCGGGGCTGTCCTGCATCAGATCGGCGATGTCACGCAGCGAGCGGCGGCTGTCGCCGATGGCGGCTTTTACCCGCTCGTGACTGTCCAGCGGCACCGGCAGTTGCACGCTGTCGAGCAGTTTGATCCAGGCGTCTAGGGTCTTTGGAATTTGAGTTGGCACGTGAGTTCACTAGGCATGCTGGGAGGTGGCCGAACTGGCTTTTCGCCTTGACTGGCTATAGTCTGGCGCAGAACTGCCGATAAGTAGAAGAAGAGTTTTACGAACTTCCGCCCCCGACCCTGACCACGACAGTAAGTGCTTCCAATCTATGGCTAAAATTATCGGCATCATTGTCGTATTCGCGAGCGTGCTTGGCGGATACGTTCTTTCTCACGGCAAGATCGCGGCCCTGATTCAGCCTTTCGAGGTGCTGATCATCGGCGGTGCCGCCTTTGGTGCGTTCCTGCAGGCCAACCCCGGCTACATGACCATGCACGTGATCAAGAAGTCGCTGAGCATGTTCGGCTCGCGCTTCTCGCACACCTTCTATATAGAAGTGCTGGGCCTGATCTACGAGATCCTCAACAAGAGCCGGCGCGAAGGCATGATGGCGATCGAGGGCGATATCGAAGACGCCGCGGCCAGCCCGATCTTCGCCAAGTACCCGGCGGTACTCAAGGATGAGCGCATGACCGCGTACATCTGCGACTACCTGCGCATCATGTCCACCGGCAACATGGCCCCGCACGAGCTCGAAGGCCTGTTCGACATGGAACTGCTGAGCATGAAGGAAGAGCTCGACCACCCGTCCCATGCCGTGACCGGCATCGCCGACGGCATGCCCGGCTTCGGTATCGTGGCGGCGGTACTGGGTATCGTGGTGACCATGGCCTCGCTGGGCGAGGGCGACCAGAAGTCCATCGGCCTGCACGTGGGTGCGGCGCTGGTGGGTACCTTCTTCGGTATTCTGGCGGCCTACGGCTTCTTCGGCCCGCTGGCCACCTCCCTGGCCCACGACGCGAAGGAAGAGGTCAACGTGTACGAGGCGATCAAGGCCGCACTGGTGGCGTCGGCCTCCGGCATGCCGCCATCGCTGGCGGTGGAGTTCGGTCGCAAGGTGCTGTTCCCCAAGCACCGTCCAAGCTTTGCCGAGCTGGAACAAGCAGTTCGCGGTCGCTGATCCATGGAAAACAATCAGCCGATCATCATCAAGCGCGTAAAGCGCTTCGGCGGCGGCCATCACGGCGGCGCCTGGAAAATCGCGTTCGCCGACTTCGCCACGGCGATGATGGCGTTCTTCCTTGTGCTGTGGCTGCTGTCCACCGCCACGCCCGAGCAGAAGATCGCGATTGCCGGCTACTTCAAGGACCCCATCGGGTTCTCCGAGAGTGGCACCCCGTATATCATCGACCTGGGCGGCTCGCCGGAGCTGGCCCCGGAAAAGACCATCAACCCTGAAGTGCAGTCCGAGCCGACGCCTGACACCAGCATCCAGCTGGACAAGGACGCGGTCGAGAGCATGGCCGAGCAGGTCGAGAAAGACCGCTTGAACCTGGTGCTGCAGGAGCTGCAGAACAAGGTCGAAGAGAACCCGCAACTGCAGAAGTTCAAGGACCAGATCCTGTTCGAGATCACCCAGGACGGCCTGCGCATCCAGATCATGGACGCCGAGAACCGGCCTATGTTCGACCTGGGCAGTGCGCGCCTGCAGCCGTACTTCGAGGACATCCTGCTGGCGATGGCCGACACCATCAAGGCGGTGCCGAACAAGATCAGCATCAGCGGCCACACCGATGCCAAGCCCTACGCCGGCACCGGTGATTACGGCAACTGGGAGCTGTCGGCCAACCGTGCCAACGCGGCGCGTCGGGCGCTGGTGGCCGGTGGCTATCCGGATGCCCAGGTGGCGCGGGTGGTGGGGTATGCATCGTCGTCGCTGTTCGACCGCGAGAACCCGCTCAACCCGGTGAACCGTCGTATCGACATCATCGTGCTGACCAAGAAGGCCCAGCGCACCATCGAAGGCGAACAGACCTCGCCGACGCCGCCGGACGCAGCCCAGCCGGGCGCGGCACCTGCGCCGGGCGCTGCGGCACCGACGCCCGAGCCCGAGCCGATGCAGCCGCGTGAACTGCGCGAGAAGCTGAACATCTTCGAGGATGGCGTGTTGAAGATGGACGAGCCCAACAAGCCGCAGTGAGCCGGCAGCCGACAACGCCCGCATGGAGTGATCCGTGCGGGCGTTGTGCTGTGTGGGGTTCGGCATTTCAGTAGCCGCGACCGATGCTGGCCTTGAGCTCGGCCTGGAAGTGCTGGGCATTGCAGCGATTGTCGCCGGGTGCGGCCTGCGTGGGCAGGTTGAGGGCACGGCCAAGGGTGTGTTCCAGGCGGTACGCGCTGACGAACAGGTCCAGGTCGGTGGCTTGCGCCATGGTCGGCAGTTCGCCCAGGTAGGTGGGGCTGGCCGGCTCGCCCAGCTGGAACGTGGCGACCCGTCGGTCGGCCAGCGCTGCGGCGCCCAGGGCGAAGGGCACCCACCAGGCGCCGCAGGTGTTGCCCGACACCAGCACGATCAGGTGGGTGCAGCCGTGCAGGCTGCGGCTGATGAGGGTGGTGAGGGTGCAGGCATCGTCGGCCTGGGGGTCGATGGCCTCCAGGCAGGTGGCGAGGCCCTCGAGGCGCAGGTGCTCGCCGATGGCCATGGCGGCGGCCAGGTCGTTGCGGCAGTAGAGGAGTGAGACTGGCATCCGGAGGTCCGTGGTGGGCGCAAATCTGGTGCGGGATACCTTTGATGATTACGACGCGTGGTGCAAGGCGTGGGATTGAATCAGGAGGTGGACTACATGCCTGGGTGAAAAGGCCTACAAATGTGTTGCAACAACTGACGCCTTCGCCGGCAAGGCCGGCTCCTACAGGTGTCCGCGTAAGGCGAATCTTCGGAATTTCCCTATTCCCTGTAGGCCCCTTCCCAATCATACTTTTGCCGCTTTCCCGCCATTGCGGTGGTCACGGTAGCGATCTAGTCTGCGTTGCGTCGTTGGTGTTCAACGACCGGTTTTGACAGGCCGTTACTGATTTCGGACCACATGTGCATCGCTTTATGGCGGCTGTGCGTGGGGCACTTCGTGTGCGCCGAGTTCCGGTATCCTCGGTCTGTCAACCCGCGTACAGCTGCCACCTATTTGTTTGACAGCAAAGCGTGGTAGCTCCACTGATACTGGAGTTGGTCATGTTGAAAATCGTCCCCGATCCACCCCAATACGCCAATCTGCCCCTCGAAGACATCCTCTCGTGCACTGATCGCGAGCGCTGCGCGCTCGTTCGGCGGCAAGTCCGGCTCCTACAAAGGCTCGCAGTACCTGTAGGAGCCGGCCTTGCCGGCGAAGACGCCCGTAGAGCCAATTAAGAAAGTCGTCGGGAGATAACAGATGGAAAACAGCTCAGTCTTCAAGACACTAGGCGTCGGCACTTTCGGCGAAGGCGAGGGCGGCCCCACCGCCGAGCGCCTGTTTCGCGTGCAAGCCGGCCACAACGCCGACTTCGCCCTGGAACAATCGGCCCTGCTGCTCAGTTGCGCCTACAAGCTCACCTTGCAAGCCGGCATCGAGCCGGATGGCACGCTTGTCTGGGCGGCACATTACCTGAGCGGCATGTCCAAGGCCCTGGTCGAGGATGTGGCGCACGCGATGTTCATCGAACAAACGCCTGCGCCATGACCGTCAGTAGCTGTCCTGCGGCAGGCTGGCAATGATCGAGCGATAGCTGTTCATGCGCTGCTGCTGCACGCGCCCGTCTTCCAGCGCCTTGAGCAGCGCACAGCCCGGCTCGCGGTCGTGCTTGCAGTCGCGGAAGCGGCAGGTGCCGATCAGGTCGTTGAACTCGATGAAGCCGGCCTCCACGTCCGCCCGGCTCACGTGCCCCAGGCCGAACTCGCGAATGCCCGGCGAGTCGATCAGCTCACCGCCACCCGGGAAGTGGTACAGCCGCGCGGTGGTGGTGGTGTGCTGGCCCTGGCCCGACCACTCCGACAGCTCGCCTACGCGGGTGTCGACATCGGGCAGCAGGCTGTTGACCAGCGACGACTTGCCCACCCCGGACTGGCCGACGAACACGCTGATGTGCCCATCGAGCAAGGTCTGCAACTGCTGCATGCCGTCGCCATGGTGCGCCGACACTTCCAGCAGCGGGTAACCCAGCTGACGGTACACCGCCAGCAGCGCATTCAGCGCCGGGGCGTTCTGCTCGTCGATCAGGTCGGCCTTGTTCAGCAGCAGCAGCGGGCGGATACCGGCATGCTCGGCGGCCACCAGGTAACGGTCGATCAGGTTGGCATGCGGCTCGGGGGCCGGGGCGAACACGATCACGATCAGGTCGACGTTGGCCGCCACCGGCTTGAGCTGGCCACGGCTGTCGGGGCGGCACAGCTCGGTGCTGCGCGGCATCTGCGCCACGATCACGCCGATACCCTGGTTGCCGGCGCGCCATACCACCTTGTCACCAGTGACCAGCGCCGGCAGGTTGGCGCGCAGATGGCAACGGAACACCTGGCCGGCCACGTCGCCGTCCTGTGCTTCGACTTCTACCTGCACGCCGAAGTGTGCAATCACCAGGCCCAGTTGTTCAGGCCCCAGGTCGCCGCCTTCGAGGGTGTCCAGCGTGTGCTGTTCGCGTTTGGCAGCGCGGGCGGCGCGCTCACCCTGGATTTTTTCGATGCGCCAGTTCTGGCGGCGATTGAGCTGGCGTTTGGCCATGTAGGTCTCGTTTCGTCAAGCAAAGCATGTGAGGGTGCAACGGCGTCGAGTCTAGCACGCTCCACTAGGCTAAACTGCGCGCCTACCGAGGAGCAGAATCATGCAGAACCCACAGAACCTGATCTGGATCGATCTGGAAATGACCGGCCTGGATCCGGACAGCGACGTCATCATCGAGATGGCCACCATCGTCACCGACAGTGACCTGAACACCCTGGCCGAAGGCCCGGTGATCGCCATCCACCACAGTGACGAGGTGCTGGCGCGCATGGACGAGTGGAACACCCGTACCCACGGCAACTCCGGCCTGACCCAGCGCGTGCGCGAGAGCAAGGTGAGCATGGCCGAGGCCGAGGCCGAGACGATCCGCTTCCTGGAGCAGTGGGTGCCCAAGGGCAAGTCGCCGATCTGCGGCAACAGCATCTGCCAGGACCGTCGCTTCCTGTACCGCCACATGCGCGAGCTGGAGAATTTCTTCCACTACCGCAACCTGGACGTGTCCACCCTCAAGGAGCTGGCCGCACGCTGGGCTCCCGAGGTGCGCGACAGCTTCAAGAAGGGTGGCACGCACCTGGCGCTGGACGATATTCGCGAATCCATCGCCGAGCTGCGCCACTACCGCGAGCACTTCATCAAGTTCTGACCCGCACTGCGCCAACAATCGTTGGCGCGCCCCCTTTTGGTGCCTGGGGCAACTGGGTAGACTGCGCGCCTCTTTGCACGGACCTGCGCCATCATGCTGTTGATGCTCTATTTGATCGCCATTACCGCCGAAGCCATGACCGGGGCGCTGTCGGCCGGGCGGCGCGGCATGGACTGGTTCGGCGTGGTGCTGATCGCCTGCGTCACGGCCCTGGGCGGAGGCTCGGTGCGCGACGTGCTGCTGGGCCACTACCCGCTGACCTGGGTGAAGCACCCGGAGTACCTGGTGCTGACCAGCGTGGCGGCCTTGATCACCATCTTCATCGCGCCGCTGATGCGCCACCTGCGTTCGCTGTTTCTGGTGCTCGATGCGCTGGGGCTGGTGGCGTTCACCCTGATTGGCTGCATGACCGCGCTGGAAATGGGCCAGGGCATGCTGGTGGCGTCGATCAGCGGGGTGATCACCGGCGTGTTTGGCGGCATCCTGCGGGATATCTTCTGCAACGACATTCCGCTGATCTTCCGGCGTGAGCTGTATGCCAGCGTGTCGTTTCTGGCGGCGTGGTTCTACCTGGGGTGCGTGTACTTCAAGGTGCCGGGGGAGCAGGCGATTCTGCTGACGTTGTTTGGCGGGTTGCTGCTCAGGCTGCTGGCGATACGGTTTCGCTGGGAAATGCCGAAGTTCCAGTACAACGACGAGCATTGAGGGCCTGTTCGCCAGCAAGGCTGGCTCCTACAGACGGTACCGGCCTGTGTAGGAGCCGGCCTTGCCGGCGAAGGCCGCACCGCCTGCCTAGAGGCGTGCCTGATGCTGACGCAGCGCCCACTCCACATGCTCCCTCACCAGCTCCGACGGATACTCCCGCCGCGCCTGGAGCGCCTCCAGCACCGGTATGGTCGAGGGCGCATTGCCCAGCCCCACCGCCAGGTTGCGCAACCAGCGCTCATACCCCGCCCGGCGCAGCGGCGAGCCTTCGGTGCTGGCCAGAAACGTCTCTTCATCCCACATGAACAGCTCCGCCAGCCCGGCATTGTCCAGCCCGTGGCGCGGCTTGAAATCCGCTTCGCCGGTGGGCCGGGCAAAGCGGTTCCACGGGCACACGATCTGGCAATCGTCACAGCCGAACACCCGGTTGCCGATCAGCGGCCGCAGCTCTTCGGGGATCGCGCTCTTCAGTTCGATGGTCAGGTACGAAATGCAGCGCCGCGCATCCAGCACATACGGCCCCACGAAGGCCTGGGTGGGGCAGATGTCCAGGCATGCACTGCACCGCCCGCAATGCTCGGTGGCCTGCGCCTCGTCCACCGGTAGCGGCAGGTCGACGAACAGTTCGCTGAGGAAGAAGTAGCTGCCCGCCTTGCGGTTGAGCAACAAGGTGTTCTTGCCGATCCAGCCCAGCCCGGCCTGTTCGGCAATGGCCTTTTCCAGCACCGGCGCGCTGTCGACGAAGGCGCGGAAGCCGAACGGCCCGATGTCTTTCTGGATGCGCTCGGCCAGGTGCTGCACGCGCTTGCGGACCAGCTTGTGGTAGTCGCGCCCCAGCGCATAGCGCGAGATGTAGGCCTTTTCGGGCTGGGCGAGCATCTGCGCCATCTGCGTGTCGCCCGGCAGGTAGTCCATGCGCAGCGACACCACGCGCAAGGTGCCCGGCACCAGCTCGTCGGGGTGCGAGCGTTTGCTGCCATGGGCGCCCATGTACTCCATCTCGCCGTGATAGCCCTCGGCCAGCCAGCGTTCCAGGTGTTTTTCGTGTTCGCCCAGCTCCACACCGGCAATGCCGACGTGCGCAAAGCCCAGTTCACGGCCCCAATCCTTGATCGATTGGGCGAGGGCGGGTAGATCGAGGGGGGAAGCAGACATGCGAAATAGGGCAACGATGACTCAGGTGCGTATAATTCTGCCAGACATCGGAGCCGAACGACGCATGCCTCAGACCAAACACCCTGCAAATCAGCCATTGGTGCTCACCAGCGTCACCCTGGCGAGCCTCGCGCCGCGCTCGAATGCCGCACACAAGGGCGACTTCGGCCATGTGCTGGTGGTCGGTGGCGACCGTGGCACGGGCGGTGCGGTGCTGCTCAGTGCCGAGGCGGCGCTGCGCTGCGGCGCCGGCCTGGTGTCACTGGCCACCCGCAGCGAGCAACTGCCCGCCGCGCTGGCCCGCCTGCCCGAGGTGATGAGCCTGGGCGTGCATTCGGCCAACCAGTTGATGGCGCCGATTGAACGCGCCACCGTACTGGTGGTCGGACCCGGACTGGGGCAGGCCGCCTGGGGGCGCAGCCTGCTCTCGGCGGTGGTGCCGGCCAGGCACGCTCAGGTGTGGGATGCCGATGCGCTGAACCTGCTGGCGCAAGCACCCTTGCCGCTGGCGGCGGGCAGCATCATTACCCCGCATCCGGGGGAGGCGGCGCGCCTGCTGGGGATTTCCACCGAAGCGGTGCAGGCCGATCGCTCCTGGGCGGCGCTCAAGCTGGCGCGCAAGTACGCGGCGGTGTGTGTGCTTAAAGGCGCCGGCACGCTGGTGGCCGACCCGGCCGGGCAATTGGCACTGTGCCAGCGCGGTCACCCGGCCATGGCCGGTGCCGGCCTGGGCGATGTGCTCAGCGGCGTGCTGGGTGCGCTGCTGGCCCAGGGCATGCCGGCCTGGGACGCCGCCTGCCTGGGGGTGTGGCTGCACGCCTGTGCCGGCGAGCGCCTGGGCGTACAAGGTCGCGGGCTGGCGGCCAGCGACCTGATACCGGTCATTCGTCAAGTTCTGGAGGAGCATTCAGCGTGTCAGGTGTAACCCTGTTTATGGCCGACGAAGCGGCCATGTGTGAGTTCGGTGCCCGTATCGCCCAGGTGACCAAGGGTCACGGCGTGATTTTCCTCGAGGGTGACCTGGGGGCCGGCAAGACCACCCTGTCACGGGGCATCATCCGTGGTCTGGGACACACCGGCGCGGTGAAAAGTCCTACCTTCACCGTGGTTGAGCCCTACGAGATTGGCGACATTCGTGCCTTCCATTTCGACCTGTATCGCCTGGTCGATCCGGAGGAGCTGGAGTTCATGGGCATTCGCGACTACTTCGAAGACGACGCCCTGTGCCTGTTCGAGTGGCCCCAGAAGGGGGCGGGCATTTTGCCAAAGCCCGACCTGACCATTACCATAAGCCCCCAGGCGGACGGGCGTTCGCTGAACCTGTTGCCGCAGGGCTCTCGCGGTGAAGCCTGGTGTGCCGCTCTGGCCTTGGATATCAATTAGAAAATGGGGATAGGTATGCGCTTTCGCGCACTGTTTGGCGTTGTAGGACTGCTGCTGGCGGCAGTAACCGTCGATGCCTTCGCGATCACGCAAGTCAAGAGTGTCCGTTTATGGCGTGCGCCGGACAACACACGCCTGGTGTTCGACCTGTCCGGCCCGGTGCAGCACAGTGTGTTCACCCTGACGGCCCCGGATCGCCTGGTGATCGACATCAATGGCGCAACCCTGGGTGCGCCTTTGAACGTGTCCACCTCCAATACCCCGATCACCAGCGTGCGCTCGGCGCAGCGCACCCCTACCGACCTTCGCGTGGTCATCGACCTGAAAAAGTCGGTGACGCCCAAGAGCTTCACCCTGGCGCCCAACGCCCAGTACGGCAACCGTCTGGTGGTCGACCTGTTCGATCAGGAATCCGACGCCACGCCACCCACCCCGACCCCGTCGGTGGCCACCACGCCGGCCGTGCCGGTGACTCCGACGCAGCCGGCGATCAAGCTGACCCCGGTGCCCAGCGGCAAGCGTGACATCGTGATCGCCATCGACGCCGGTCACGGCGGCGAAGACCCGGGTGCGTCCGGCTCGCGCGGCCAGCATGAGAAAGACATCGTGCTGGCCATCGCCAAGGAACTGCAGCGCCAGATCAACAGCGAGAAAGGCTTTCGCGCCGAGCTGACGCGTACCGGCGACTACTTCATCCCGCTGCGCAAGCGTACCGAGATTGCGCGCAAGAAGGGCGCTGACCTGTTCATCTCGATCCACGCCGACGCCGCGCCGTCCAAGGCGGCCTTCGGTGCCTCGGTGTTCGCCCTGTCCGACCGTGGCGCCACGTCCGAGACGGCGCGCTGGCTGGCCGACAGCGAAAACCGCTCCGACCTGATCGGTGGTGCCGGCAACGTCAGCCTCGACGACAAGGACCGCATGCTTGCTGGCGTGCTGCTCGACCTGTCGATGACCGCCTCGCTCAGCTCCAGCCTCAACGTGGGGCAGAAGGTGCTGGGCAATATCGGCCGGGTCACCCCGCTGCACAAGCGCCGCGTGGAACAGGCCGGGTTCATGGTGCTCAAGTCGCCGGACATCCCGTCGATCCTGGTGGAAACCGGGTTCATCTCCAACGCCAACGAGGCCTCCAAGCTGGCCACTGCCAGCCATCAGCAGGCCCTGGCACGCTCGATCCACAGTGGCGTGCGCCAGTTCTTCCAGCAGAACCCGCCGCCGGGCACCTACATCGCCTTCCTGCGTGACAGCGGCAAGATCGCCCAGGGCCCGCGCGAGCACACCGTGCGTCCGGGCGAGACCCTGGCCATGATCGCCGTGCGCTACCAGGTCAGCGTGGCCAGCCTGCGCAGCACCAACGGCCTGAAAACCGATGAGCTGAAGGTTGGCCAGAACCTCGACGTACCGGCCACCACGCTGGCTGGCCAGCCATGAGCAGCGGCGCTCGCATCGAGCTGCTCAGCCCGCGGCTTGCCAACCAGATCGCCGCAGGCGAGGTGGTCGAACGCCCGGCCTCGGTGATCAAGGAGCTGCTGGAAAACAGCCTCGACTCCGGCGCCCGGCGCATCGACGTCGAGGTGGAGCAGGGCGGGGTCAAGCTGCTGCGGGTGCGCGATGATGGCAGCGGTATCGCTGCCGACGACCTGCCGTTGTCCCTGGCGCGGCACGCCACCAGCAAGATCCGCGACCTGGAAGACCTCGAGCGGGTAATGAGCCTGGGCTTTCGCGGCGAGGCACTGGCGTCGATCAGCTCGGTCGCGCGCCTGACCCTGACCTCGCGCACCCGCGACGCCGACCAGGCCTGGCAGGTTGAAACCGAAGGCCGCGACATGTCCCCGCGGGTGCAGCCGGCAGCGCATCCGGTGGGTACCTCGGTCGAGGTGCGCGACCTGTTCTTCAATACCCCGGCCCGGCGCAAGTTCCTCAAGACCGAAAAAACCGAATTCGACCATCTGCAGGAAGTCATCCGGCGCCTGGCGCTGGCGCGCTTCGACGTGGCCTTCCATTTGCGCCACAACGGCAAGAGCGTCCTCAGCCTGCATGAAGCCCATGACGACACGGCCCGCGCACGGCGCGTGGCCTCGATCTGCGGCCCGGGCTTTCTGGAGCAGGCGCTGCCGATCGAGGTGGAGCGCAACGGCCTGCATCTGTGGGGTTGGGTCGGCCTGCCGACCTTCTCGCGCAGCCAAGCCGACCTGCAGTATTTCTTCGTCAACGGCCGTGCCGTGCGCGACAAGCTGGTCGCCCACGCGGTGCGCCAGGCCTACCGCGACGTGCTGTTCAATGGCCGGCACCCGACCTTCGTGCTGTTTCTGGAGGTCGACCCCACCGGCGTGGACGTGAACGTGCACCCCACCAAGCACGAGGTGCGCTTTCGTGACGGGCGCATGGTGCACGACTTCCTGTACGGCACCCTGCACCGGGCGCTGGCCGATGTGCGCCCGCAGGATCACCAGCCGGGCGCAGCCGCTGCCCCCGAGGTGGAGCGCCCCAGTGGCCTGCAGGCCGGCGAGTTCGGCCCCCAGGGCGAGATGCGCCTGGCCGCCAACCTGCTCGAACAGCCCCCGGCGCAGCCGATGCTGAACACGGCAGGTAGCGCCGCGGGCAGTGGCTCGGGCGCCGGCTACCAGTACCAGTACACCCCGCGTCCGGCCCAGGCATTGCCCGCGGCCGAGGCCCAGGGGGTGTATCGCGAATTCTTCGCCCCGCTGCCCGGCAGCGAGCCGGCCAACCTGCCTCAGGGCCAGGGCGATATTCCGCCGCTGGGCTATGCGCTGGCGCAGCTCAAGGGCATCTATATTCTTGCCGAGAACGCCCAGGGCCTGGTGCTGGTGGACATGCATGCGGCCCACGAGCGGATCATGTACGAGCGGCTCAAGGTGGCCATGGCCAGCGAGGGCCTGAGCGGCCAGCCGCTGCTGGTGCCCGAGTCTCTGGCCCTGAGCCAGCGCGAGGCCGATTGCGCCGAAGAACACGCGGCGTGGTTCCAGCGCCTGGGCTTCGAACTGCAGCGCCTGGGCCCGGAAAGCCTGGCGATCCGGCAGATCCCTGCGTTGCTCAAGCAGGCCGAGGCCAATCGCCTGGTGCAGGACGTGTTGGCCGACCTGATGGAATACGGCACCAGCGACCGTATCCAGGCACACCTGAACGAGCTGCTCGGTACCATGGCCTGTCATGGCGCGATTCGCGCCAACCGGCGCCTGGCCCTGCCGGAAATGAACGGCCTGCTGCGCGACATGGAAAACACCGAGCGCAGCGGTCAATGCAACCATGGCCGACCGACCTGGACCCAGATGGGCCTGGACGATCTGGACAAACTGTTCCTGCGCGGTCGCTGATATGGCAGTTCGCAATCCCCCGGCCATCTTCCTGATGGGCCCCACCGCCGCCGGCAAGACCGACCTTGCCATCGAGCTGACCAAGGTGCTGCCGTGCGAGCTGATCAGCGTCGATTCGGCGCTGGTCTACCGCGGCATGGACATCGGCACCGCCAAGCCGTCCAAGGCGCTGCTGGCCGAGCACCCGCACCGGCTGATCGACATCCTCGACCCGGCCCAGAGCTATTCGGCAGCCGATTTTCGCCGCGATGCGCTGCAGGCCATGGCCGAGATCACCGCGCGCGGCAATATCCCGCTGCTGGTGGGCGGCACCATGCTGTATTTCAAGGCGCTGCTCGAAGGCCTGGCCGATATGCCTGCGGCCGATGCGCAGGTGCGTGCCGAGCTTGAAGCCGAGGCTGCACAGCTGGGCTGGCAGGCCTTGCACGCCCAGCTGGCGGCGGTCGACCCCGAATCAGCGGCGCGCATCCACCCCAACGATCCGCAGCGGTTGGTACGGGCGCTGGAGGTGTACCGGGTCAGCGGCATGACGATGACGTCACATCGCGAGCGTCAATCGGCGCAAAGTAGCGTCGCAGGCGCTTCGGGCCAGGAACAATTGCCCTATACTGTCGCCAGCCTGGCAATCGCCCCGCAGGATCGAAAGGTGCTGCACGAGCGAATTGCGCTACGATTTGGGCAAATGCTGGAACAGGGCTTCGTCGACGAGGTCCGATCACTGCGTGCCAGAAGTGACTTGCATGCAGGGCTGCCGTCTATACGGGCAGTCGGTTATCGCCAGGTCTGGGATCACCTTGATGGCAAGTTGAGTGCAGCTGAAATGCAGGAGCGCGGCATCATTGCCACTCGCCAATTGGCGAAGCGGCAGTTTACCTGGTTGCGCAGTTGGGCCGATCTGCACTGGTTGGACAGCCTGGCTTGCGACAATCTGCCACGCACCTTGAAATACCTGGGATCGGTCTCCATATTGGGCTGAGTCCCTGCAATTGCCGTCTACTCTTGGGGTGGGGCGGCCTGAGCCATCATATTTCTTTGATTTTTTACTATTGATCCTTACAGGAGTGCGGCATATGTCAAAAGGGCATTCGCTACAAGACCCTTACTTGAATACTTTGAGAAAAGAGAAGGTCGGCGTTTCGATCTATCTGGTCAACGGCATCAAGCTGCAGGGCACGATCGAGTCGTTCGACCAGTTCGTGATTCTGCTGAAGAACACCGTCAGCCAGATGGTCTACAAGCACGCGATCTCGACAGTGGTGCCGGTTCGTCCGATTCGTCTGCCAAGCGCAGCCGACGCCGAACAGGGCGACGCTGAGCCAGGTAACGCCTGATAGGAGTCTGCTTTGTTCTTTGAGCGCCACGGTGGTGGTGAACGGGCAATCCTCGTTCACTTGGAAGGTCAGAGCCCTGAGGCGCGCGAAGACCCGCAGGAGTTCCGCGAGCTGGCCCTGTCGGCCGGTGCCGATATTGTCGCGTTCGCCAATGTGGCGCGACACCAGCCTACCGCCAAGTTCCTGATTGGCAGCGGCAAGGTCGAGGAATTTCGCGACCTGGTCAAAGCCGAACAGGCCGATTTGGTCATTTTCAATCACACCCTCACGCCCAGTCAGGAACGTAACCTCGAACGTATCTTCGAGTGTCGCGTGCTTGACCGCACGGGTCTTATTCTCGACATCTTCGCCCAGCGGGCACGTACCCACGAAGGCAAGCTGCAGGTCGAACTGGCCCAGCTCGAGCACATGAGCACGCGCCTGGTGCGCGGTTGGACTCACCTCGAGCGGCAGAAGGGCGGTATTGGTCTGCGCGGGCCGGGTGAAACCCAGCTCGAAACCGACCGGCGCCTGCTGCGCATACGCCTGCGCCAGATCAAGGGCCGCCTGGAGAAGGTGCGCAGCCAGCGCGAGCAGGCACGGCGCGGGCGCAAGCGCGCGGATATCCCCTCGGTGTCGCTGGTGGGGTACACCAACGCCGGCAAGTCCACCCTGTTCAATGCGCTGACCCAGTCCGAGGTGTATGCGGCCGACCAGCTGTTCGCCACCCTCGACCCGACCCTGCGTCGGCTCGAGCTGGATGACGTCGGGCCGGTGGTGCTGGCCGACACCGTGGGCTTCATCCGTCACCTGCCGCACAAGCTGGTCGAGGCATTTCGGGCTACGCTCGAAGAGTCGAGCAACTCCGACCTGCTGCTGCACGTGATCGACGCCCATGAGCCGGAGCGCATGGAGCAGATCGAGCAGGTCATGGCGGTGCTCGGCGAGATCGGTGCCGAAGGCTTGCCGATCCTCGAGGTGTATAACAAACTCGACCTGCTCGAAGGGGTCGAGCCGCAGATCCAGCGCGATGCCGACGGCAAGCCGCAGCGGGTATGGGTATCGGCCCGTGACGGTCGTGGCCTGGAGCTGGTGGGGCAGGCGATTGCAGAACTGCTGGGGGATGACCTGTTCATCGGTACCCTGCGCCTGGAACAGCGTTTCGCGCGGTTGCGCGCGCTGTTCTTCGACCTGGGGGCGGTGCAGAGCGAAGACCATGACGAAGACGGCAACACCCTGCTGGCGGTACGCTTGTCCCGGGTCGAGTTCAATCGCCTGGTAAGCCGCGAGGGGATGAAACCGCTGGAGTTCATCGAGCAACACACTTTGCAATACAAGCCCGACCTCGCGGTCGGGCAGCCGTGACAGGCATTCTGTAGCATTGGACGGCGCGCCGTGGGCGCGTCTTTGCTTTATCAGATGGAGAGCGCTATGGCTTGGAATGAGCCGGGTGGCAACTCGAACAATCAGGATCCTTGGGGTGGGCGCCGTGGTGGCGGCGACAAGAAGGGACCACCGGATCTCGACGAGGCCTTCCGCAAGCTGCAGGATAGCCTGAACGGCATGTTCGGCAGTGGCAAGAAACGGGGCGGCGACAGCGGCTCCGGCAAGGGTGCCGGTTTCGGTCTGCTGGGTATCGGCCTGGCCGTACTGGCGGCCATATGGCTGTACAGCGCCGTGTACGTGGTGGACGAACAGGAGCAGGCCGTGGTGCTGCGCTTCGGCAAATACTACGAAACCGTAGGGCCGGGCCTGAACATCTACTTCCCGCCGATCGATCGCAAGTACATGGAGAACGTCACCCGCGAGCGTGCTTATACCAAGCAGGGCCAGATGCTGACCGAAGACGAGAACATCGTCGAAGTGCCGCTGACCGTGCAGTACAAGATCACCAACCTGCAGGATTTCGTGCTGAACGTCGATCAGCCTGAAGTCAGCCTGCAGCACGCGACCGACAGTGCCCTGCGCCACGTGGTGGGTTCCACCTCGATGGACAAGGTGCTGACCGAAGGTCGTGAGCAGATGGCCGTGGAAATCAAGGAGCGTCTGCAACGCTTCCTCGACACCTACCGCACCGGTATCACCGTGACCCAGGTCAACGTGCAGAGCGCGGCAGCCCCGCGTGAAGTGCAGGAAGCCTTCGACGACGTGATCCGTGCCCGTGAAGACGAGCAGCGTGCGCGCAACCAGGCCGAGTCCTACGCCAACGGCGTGGTGCCGGAAGCCCGTGGTCAGGCGCAGCGCATCATCGAGGATGCCAACGGCTACCGCGATGAAGTGGTCTCGCGTGCCAAGGGTGAGGCCGACCGCTTTACCAAGCTGGTGGCCGAGTACCGCAAGGCTCCAGAGGTGACCCGTCAGCGTCTGTACCTGGACACCATGCAGGAAGTGTATAGCAACACCAGCAAGGTCCTGGTATCCGGCAAGGACGGTCAGAGCAACCTGCTCTACCTGCCGCTGGACAAGATGATCGACAGCCGCCGCAGTGGCAGCACCCCGGTCACCAGCGTCACGCCGTCGGCCAATGACGCCGCCAACCGTGCCGCCGCAGACCTGCAACAGCAACAGCGCGAGACGCGCTCCAGGGAGAGCCGCTGATGAGCAATAAATCCCTGATCGCCGTGATCGTCGCCGTGGTGCTGGCGATCGTCGCCTGGAACAGCTTCTACATCGTGGCCCAGACCGAACGCGCCGTGCTGCTGCAATTCGGCCGTGTGGTACAGGCCGATGTGCAGCCTGGCCTGCATGTGAAGGTTCCCTACGTCAACCAGGTGCGCAAGTTCGACGCGCGGCTGATGACCCTTGACGCACCGACCCAGCGGTTCCTGACCCTGGAGAAGAAAGCGGTGATGGTCGATGCCTACGCCAAGTGGCGCGTGCAGGACGCCGAGCGTTTCTACACCGCGACTTCGGGCCTCAAGCAGATCGCCGACGAACGTCTGTCGCGCCGTCTGGAAAGCGGCCTGCGCGACCAGTTCGGCAAGCGCACCCTGCATGAGGTGGTTTCCGGTGAACGTGACGCGCTGATGGCTGACATCACCGCTTCGCTGAACCGCATGGCCAGCAAGGAGCTGGGCATCGAAGTGGTCGACGTTCGCGTCAAGGCCATCGACCTGCCCAAGGAAGTGAACCGCAGCGTGTTCGAACGCATGAGCACCGAGCGTGAGCGTGAAGCTCGCGAGCACCGCGCCAAGGGTAACGAGCTGGCCGAAGGCATCCGTGCCGACGCCGATCGTCAACGCCGCGTGTTGCTGGCCGAAGCCTATCGCGAGTCGGAAGAAACCCGTGGTGATGGTGATGCCCAGGCAGCAGCCATCTACGCCAAGGCCTATGGTCAGGACCAGGAGTTCTACGCGTTCTATCGCAGCCTGAAGGCCTATCGCGAGAGCTTCGCCGACAAGAGCGACGTGCTGGTGCTGGACCCGAGCAGCGAGTTCTTCCGCTTCATGGGCAAGACCAAACCGTAAGCATGCACACCCCGCCCGGCGGCTAAAACGTCGGGCGGGGTGCCTCCCGCGAGAAAACGGGTGTATGATGCGGCAGCCGGGAAATTCCCGGCTTTTTTGCGTCTGCAAGATCGATTGGCCTTTATCGGGCCCGGGCTTGTGGCGCACTTCAGGTTTTACGAGGGTATCGGTACTGCGGTTTCGCTGGAATCAGCGCTGCCCGTCATTGTGTGCCGATAGCTGCTTCACTCAAGGCTCGCCCGCGGGCAGGCCGCCCGGACCATAGGGGAAATGGCGTAATGGCAACGGTAGACCGCTGGCTGCTGCCAGATGGCATCGAAGAAGTACTGCCACCTGAGGCGGCGCGCATCGAGATCGCGCGTCGTCAGGTGTTGGACCTGTTCCAGAGCTGGGGTTACGAGTTTGTCGTGACCCCGCATATCGAGTACCTGGAATCGCTGCTCACCGGTGCCGGCCAGGACCTGGATCTGCGCACCTTCAAGGTCATCGACCCGCAATCCGGGCGGCAGATGGGCTTTCGGGCCGACATCACGCCACAGGTGGCGCGCATCGACGCGCACACCCTGCGCCGTGAAGGGCCGAGCCGCCTGTGCTATGCCGGCAGCGTGCTGCACGCCTTGCCACGTGCCCTGTCGACCTCGCGCAGCCCGATTCAGCTGGGCGCCGAGCTGTACGGCGATGCCAGCCCGGTCAGCGACGTCGAGGTCATCAGCCTGATGCTGGCCATGCTGCAACTGGCCGACGTGCCGGATGTGCACATGGACCTCGGGCATGTCGGTATCTACCGCGGCCTGGCCCGTGCGGCTGGCCTGTCGGGCGCGGTCGAGCAGCAGTTGTTCGACGCCCTGCAGCGCAAGGCCATCGACGAAGTGATCGAGCTGACCGCCACGCTGCCGGCTGACCTGGCCGGCATGCTGCGTTCGCTGACCGAGCTGTGCGGTGGGCGCGAAGTGCTCGAGCAGGCACGTGTGCGCCTGGGCCGTGCCCCGGCCGCAGTGCTGGCGGCGCTGGATGACCTGATGGCGATCGCCGAGCGCCTCGCCACGCGTTACCCCGAGCTGCCGCTGTATTTCGACCTGGGCGAGTTGCGCGGCTACCACTACCACACCGGTGTGGTGTTTGCCGCCTTCGTGCCAGGCGTCGGCCAGTCGATCGCCCAGGGCGGTCGTTATGACGACATCGGAGCAGACTTTGGCCGGGCACGCCCGGCTACCGGTTTCTCCACGGATTTGAAGACCCTGGTCACACTGGGGCGAGCCGAGGTGGTGTTGCCGTCTGGCGGGATCTGGATGCCCGACAGCAGCGATGCAGCACTTTGGCAGTTGGTCTGCCAATTGCGCAGTGAGGGCCAGCGGGTGGTTCAGGCCTTGCCTGGGCAGCCGCTGACCGCCGCCGTCGAGGCGGATTGCGATCGGCAATTGATTCAGCAAAACGGGCTTTGGCAGGTTCTGCCGCTGGCCATTTGAGATTCCACGCCGGCACGAGCCGGCGCCAAGTTTGCGCGAATGAGGACAAGTGTTATGGGTAAGAATGTCGTAGTCCTGGGCACCCAGTGGGGTGATGAGGGCAAAGGCAAGATCGTCGATCTGCTGACCGAACATGCTGCCGCCGTAGTGCGCTACCAGGGTGGCCACAACGCCGGCCACACCCTGGTGATCGACGGTGAGAAGACCGTGCTGCACCTGATCCCCTCGGGCGTGCTGCGCGAAGGCGTGCAGTGCCTGATCGGCAACGGTGTGGTGGTTGCTCCCGACGCCCTGCTGCGCGAGATCACCAAGCTGGAAGAGAAGGGCGTGCCGGTGCGCGAGCGCCTGCGCATCAGCCCGTCCTGCCCGCTGATCCTGTCCTTCCACGTGGCCCTGGACCAGGCCCGCGAAAAGGCCCGTGGCGAGCTGAAGATCGGCACCACCGGTCGCGGCATCGGCCCGGCCTACGAAGACAAGGTTGCGCGTCGTGGCCTGCGTGTGGGCGACCTGCTCAACATGCCACGCTTCGAAGACAAGCTGCGCGAGCTGGTGGACTACCACAACTTCATGCTGGTGGGTTACTACAAAGAGCCGGCCATCGAGTTCGAAAAGACCCTGGCCGAGTGCAAGGAATACGCCGAACTGCTCAAGCCGCTGATGCTGGACGTGACTGCCGAGCTGCACGACCTGCGTCGCGCCGGCAAGGACATCATGTTCGAAGGTGCCCAGGGTTCGCTGCTGGACATCGACCACGGTACCTACCCCTACGTGACCAGCTCCAACACCACCGCCGGTGGCGTTGCGACCGGTTCGGGCGTTGGTCCGATGTTCCTGGACTACATCCTGGGCATCACCAAGGCCTACACCACCCGCGTGGGTTCGGGCCCGTTCCCGACCGAGCTGTTTGACGACGTTGGTGCGCACCTGGCCAAGCAGGGCCACGAATTTGGCGCAACCACCGGCCGTGCCCGTCGTTGCGGCTGGTTCGACGCCGTCATCCTGCGTCGCGCCATCGACGTGAACAGCATCTCGGGCATCTGCCTGACCAAGCTGGACGTGCTCGATGGCCTGGAAACCATCAACATCTGCGTCGGCTACAAGGACGCAGAGGGCAAGGACGTTGCCCCTACCGACGCCGACAGCTACGTGGGCCTGCAGCCTGTGTACGAAGAAGTGCCGGGCTGGAGCGAGTCGACCGTGGGCGCCAAGACCCTGGAAGAACTGCCGGCCAACGCCCGTGCCTACATCAAGCGTGTGGAAGAGCTGATCGGTGCGCCGATCGACATCGTCTCCACCGGCCCGGACCGCAACGAGACCATCGTGCTGCGCCATCCGTTTGCCTGATTCGCTGTAGGCAGTAAAGAACGCCGCTGTCCCTTCGGGTCAGCGGCGTTTTTTTTGGCCAGTTGGTGAAAGGGTCATAAAGGTCAGCCCTGGCTATGAATTTGACCGGTATGCCTGCTGCCCGGCACGGCCTTTGCTGTAAGAATCGTCCTATAAGGTGCCATCACTATAATGGCCCCGCGATACGGAGGGTTCTTGTGTGTCGGCCGTTCTCTCATTGTTACGAAGCCGCCTGTTGCGGCCTGTCTTTGTTGCGTTGGGTATCGCTCTTTTGGTGCAGGTGCTGGTTGCGGTCGCGCTGACGCGGAGCACGGTGACTGCGCTGGAGGCCGATCTGGGTAATCGCCTGGGTGCAGACAGCCAGAAACTGTCGGGTGAACTGGAACAAGCCGGGCGTGAGCTCAGCTCGGGCCTGGACAGCCTTTCGGCCAGTACCCGCCAGCGTTTGTCCGCCGGGCTATCCGCACGCCTTCAGGAGGAGCAGGCGCAACTGCGCGTCACCCTCGAAAAAAGCCTCAAGGAGTCGGCCAATCACATGGCCGAACTGCTGGCATCGGTTGCGCCGCGGGCCATCTGGGATGACGACATACCGGCACTGTCGGAGTTTTCCCGGCGCGCCCAGCGCAATGCCAACGTGCTCTTCGTGGTCTACGACGACGCCCAGGGCCAGCACCTGACCCGCTACCTGAACCGGCAGAACCCGATCAACCAGGCCCTGATGGAAAAGGGCCAGGGCGAACGGGCGCTCGACAAGGTGCTGGATGCGGCGCGCAACGACCCGGCGGTGTACATGATCGAAGCCTCGATCAACCCCAACGGCACCGAGATCGGCAAGGTGGTGATGGGCGTCTCCACGGCGTCGGTCGACAACGAGCTCAAGGCGCTGGACGCGCGCTTCTCGGCGCTGATCGCCAGCGGCGACCAGTTGGTCGGCGACAGCCTGGTGGGCGCTGCGGCCGACAGCAACAAGGCCCTGAGCGCCCGCCTGCAGGCGGCCCAGGCCAGTGCCGCGGCGATGCAGGCCAACACCTCGCAGACCGTGCAGCAAGCAGCGGCGACCCTGCGCTGGAACATCGGCCTGGGGCTGGTGGCGGTGGGCTTCGGCGTATTGCTGGTGGTGGCCGTGGTACTCGGCCGGCGCGTGCTGAGCAAGCTGCGCCTGCTGATTGCCGCGCTCAACGACCTGGCGGCCGGCGACGGCGACCTGACCAAGCGCGTGCCGATCGACAGCCGAGACGAGATCGGCGACATGGCTGCAGCGGTCAACCAGTTCGTCGACAAGCTGCAGCCCATCGTGCGCGAAGCGGGCGAGGTGGCGCAGCGCACCGGGGTCGAGATCGGCACCATGGCGCAGAACAACGCGGGCGCCGATGCGGCGGCCGCTTCGCAGCGCGATGAGGTGGCCGAGAGCCTGCGTGCCCTGTCGAGCATGGCCGATGAAGCCCAGGCCGAAAGCCAGGCCATGCAGGCAGCGTTGCAGCAGGTGGTGGACATTCGCCAGGCCACCGACGAGAACAGCCGTACCTCGGCCCAGGTGGCCAAGCTGATCGAAGCGTTGGCCGGGCAGGTGGGGGCGGGCTCCAAGGTGATCGAGCGGCTGGCCGAGCAGAGCCAGCAGATCGAGGTGGTGCTGGAGGTGATCCACGGGATTGCCGAGCAGACCAACCTGCTGGCGCTCAATGCCGCCATCGAGGCGGCGCGGGCTGGCGAGACCGGGCGCGGGTTTGCCGTGGTGGCCGACGAAGTGCGGGCGCTGGCGAGCAAGACCCAGAGCTCGACCGGCGATATCCAGGCGCACATCGGTGCCTTGCAGCAGGGCGCGCGAGAGGCGGTGGCAGCCATCAGCCAGGCCGGGCGTCAGGCCAGCGAAGGCTTGACCGTGCTCAAGGACAACGCGCGCCTGCAGCAGTCGGTGCAGGTGTCGGTGGAGCAGGTGCATGCGGCGATCGGCCTGGCCACCCGGGCGGCCGAGCAGCAGGCGCAGGGGGCGCAGGCGGTGCGTGGGCGGGTCGAGACGATTCATGCCCAGGCCGAGCGTGCAGCGCAGGTGGTGATGCAGACCACGGCCAGCAGCAAGGTGCTGGATGACCTGGCGGCGCAGTTGAAGGCCAGCCTGGGGCAGTTCAGGGCCTGAGATAGTGTCGTTTGTATCGCGGGTCAAGCCCGCTCCCACAAGGGCCTCATCGATCCTTGTGGGAGCGGGCTTGACCCGCGATGCCTTTCAGGCGCGGTTCAGGTACATCCGCGTCGTCAGCAGGTACACCGGCAACCCCGACACCACAATCAACAGCGCCGCATAGGGCGCCGCCGCCGCGAATTCGACGTTGGCGGTATGCGCCCACACTTCGGTCGCCAGCGTGGTCATGCCGGTGGGGCTGAGCAGCAGGGTGGCGGTCAGCTCCTTCATCGCATCCAGGAACACCAGCGCAAACGCTGCCGCCAGGGCCGGGAAGATGATCGGCAGGGTCACCTTGCAGAACGCCTTGAACGGCGTCGCGCCCAGGGTGCGCGCCGCCTCTTCCAGCTGTGGTGCGGCCTTGGTCAGCGCGGTACGCACCGGCGCCTGCGCCAGCGGCAAGAACAGCAGTGCATAGGCCAGCAACAGCAGGCCGGTGGTCTGGTACAGCGCCGGCACATAGTGCAGGGCGAAATACACCAGGGTCAGCGCAATCACCAGCCCCGGCAGCGCGTGCAGCAAGTAGGGCAGGCGCTCGGCCCAGATCGCCAGGCGGCCCTTGTAGCGCACCACCAGAAAGCTCACCGGTAACGCCAGCAGCAGGCTCACCCCCGCGCCGCCCAGTGCCAGCGACAGCGACGAGAATAGCGCCCGGCTGATGTCGGCCACCGGGAAGGCCGCCGACGATCCCACGCTCAGCCAGTAGCCCAGCATGCCCAGCGGGATGCCGCTGCCCAGCACTGCCAGCAGCAGGCAGCTCAACTGCCCCAGTACACTCCAGCCACCCAGGCGGATCGGCTTGGCGCGGCGTGCCACGCCCTGGCCGATGCGCACGTGCCGCGCCTTGCCGCGTACCCGCAGCTCGAACCACAGCAGCAACAGGCACATGAACAGCAGCACCGCCGAGAGCATCGCCGCATTGGCGTTGCTGAACTCCAGCTCGAACTGCTGGTAGATCGCGGTGGTGAAGGTCTGCAGGCCCAGGATCGACAGCGCGCCGAATTCCACCAGCATGTGCAAGGCAATCAGCAGGCTGCCGCCCAGGATCGACGGCCACAGCAGCGGCAGGGTGACCCGGCGGAACACACCCCAGCGGTTGTAGCCCAGGGTGCGCGCCGATTCTTCAAGCGAGGTATCGAGGTTGCGCAGGGTCGCGGCCACCGGCAGGAACACCAGTGGATACTTGGACAGCGCCATCACCAGGATCGCCCCGCCCAGCCCCTCGAAGCGCGGGCTCAGCGAGACCCAAGTGAAGCCGCTGACGAACGCCGGCACGGCAAACGGCAGGCACAGGATCACGCCCCACAAACGCCGCCCGCGCAGGTCGCTGCGCTCCAGCAGCCAGGCCAGGGCCAGGCCGACCACGGCGCAGGCCACGGTCACCCCGGCCATCAGCAGCAGGGTGTTCTTCATCAGGCCCCAGACGAAGGGCCGCCACAGCAGGTACAACGCCTCGCGCCAGCCGGCCTGCCAGGCCTTGAGGCCCACGTACAGCAACGGCAGCAGGCTCAGGCCCACCAGCAGCAGCACCGGTAGCACCACCCAGATCGAGGGGCGCTTGCGGCGCGGAACATAACGCGCCACAGACGGCGCAGGCAGCACGGCTTCCATCAGAGCAGGCCGACCTCGCGCTCAAGTTCCAGGGCTTCCTCGGCATTGCCCAGGTCGGCCGGGGTGATCTTCGGCGGGCGCAGGTCTTCGAACGGCTTCAGGCCCTGGTCCGAGACCATGCCCTTGTGCAGCGGATACTCGGCGGTGGTCTGGGTGATCACGCGCTGGCCTTCTTCGCTGGCCATCCAGGCGAGCAGGGCCTGGGCTTCCTTGGGGTGCTTGCTGGCCTTGACCGCCGCGGCGCTGGAGATGGTCACCAGGCCACCGACGTCGCCGTCGGCCAGGTAGTAGAGCTTGGAGTCCAGCTGGCCGCGCTCTTTCTTGAGGGCGTACCAGTAGTAGTTGTTCACCAATACGGCAGCCACTTCGCCGTTTTCCACGGCCTTGAGGGCAACCATGTTGTTGGTGTAGGTCTTGCCGAAGGCCTTGAGGCCGGTCAGCCATTCTTCGGCCGCTTCACGCCCGTGCAGCTTGAGGATGGCCACGGCCTGTTCCTGGAACGCGCCGCTGGTGGGCACGAAGCCGACCTTGCCGTCCCACTCGGGGTCGGCGAAGTCCATCACCGATTGGGGCAGGTCTTTTTCGTCGATCACCTTGGGGTTGAAGGCCACCACGCGGGTGCGAGCGGTCACGCCCATCCAGGTGCCGTTGCTGGCCACGTATTCCTTGGGCAGCACTTGCAGGGTCGAATCGTCGATCTTGGCCAGCAGGCCCTTCTCGCCCAGGTTGTTCAGCGGCGGCGATTCTTCGGTATAGATGACGTCGGCCGGGGAGCGTGCGCCTTCTTCCTCGATCTGGCTGGCCAGCTGGTTGCTGCTGCCCTTGCGGATATTGATGTGAATGCCGGTCTTGGCCTCGTAGGCCTTGGCGATGGCTTCGCCGATTTCCTTGTGCTGGCCGTTGTACAGGGTCAGCGTCACAGGGTCGGCGGCCATGGCGGCGGGTGCTGCGAGCACCAGGCTGAACACGGAAACGGCCAGGCCGCGCAAAATCGGGTTGATGCGGATCGTCATGCGGGTGGTTCCTCGCTTGCGGGCTACAAATCTTGAAACAATGATAAACGATATAGTTTCTCAAGTACGCCCGTGAGGAAAAATTCATGAGCTGACTATCGGTTAACTCACTTGATTTGTTGGGCGGGGCGGGGTGGCAACGCAGCGTCCGAATGGGCGGCAGTGGGGTGAGCTCGAATCGCAGGCATAAAAAAACCCGCTTTCGCGGGTTTCTCTAGAATATGGTGCCCAGAAGAAGACTCGAACTTCCACGACCGTAAGGTCACCAGCACCTGAAGCTGGCGTGTCTACCAATTTCACCATCTGGGCAAAGTTGAAGCATTGAAACATGAAACGGTGTAGCGTGTGTTGCGTAAATTCCAGACATGCAAGCTAATCTGAAACTTGAAAATTGGTGCCCAGAAGAAGACTCGAACTTCCACGACCGTAAGGTCACCAGCACCTGAAGCTGGCGTGTCTACCAATTTCACCATCTGGGCATATCGTCGAGGCTTCATGATGCTTCACATCGCGCCGCTTCTCAACTATAACGACGCTGTCCGTCGTTGTGGTGCGCACTATACGGATGCCCTCGAAGGCTGTAAAGCCCCGTTCAGAAAAAATCTCAAAAATTTCAAGTCGTTGTTCCTTGGGCTGTTTTGGCATCACTCAAGGGCCCTGACGGGGCTGTCAAAGCCTCGGATTTCCGGTTTCAATACGGCTATGCCAAACTAACCCTATATAGACAAGGTGAACCCCTACTAATGGCCGATTGGCAGACCCTCGATCCCGAGGCCGCTCGTGAAGCGGAAAAATACGAAAACCCCATTCCTAGCCGTGAGCTGATCCTCCAGCGCCTTGACGAGCGCGGCTCTCCCGCCGCCCGCGAGCAACTGGTGGAAGAGTTCGGCCTGCAGACCGAGGACCAGATCGAGGCCTTGCGTCGCCGCCTGCGCGCCATGGAGCGCGACGGCCAGCTGATCTACACCCGGCGCGGCACCTATGCCCCGGTAGACAAGCTGGACCTGATCCTGGGTCGCATCTCGGGCCACCGCGACGGTTTCGGTTTTCTCGTCCCCGACGATGGCAGCGACGACCTGTTCCTGAGCCCGGCGCAGATGCGCCTGGTGTTCGATGGCGACCGAGCGCTGGCGCGCGTGTCCGGGCTTGACCGGCGCGGCCGGCGTGAAGGCGTGGTGGTCGAAGTGATCTCCCGTGCCCACGAAAGCATCGTGGGGCGCTACTTCGAGGAAGGCGGGGTGGGCTTCGTGACCCCCGACAACCCCAAGGTCCAGCAGGAAGTGCTGGTGACCCCGGGCCGCAATGCCGGCGCCAAGGTCGGCCAGTTCGTCGAGGTGAAGATCACCCACTGGCCGACCCAGCGCTTCCAGCCGCAGGGCGATATCGTCGAAGTGATCGGCAACTACATGGCGCCGGGCATGGAAATCGACGTGGCGCTGCGCAGCTACGACATTCCCCATGTATGGCCCGAGGCGGTCATCAAGGAAGCGCGCAAGCTCAAGCCTGAAGTCGAAGAGAAGGACAAGGAACACCGCATCGACCTGCGTCACCTGCCGTTCGTCACCATCGACGGCGAAGACGCACGGGACTTCGACGATGCCGTGTACTGCGAAAGCCTGGGCAAGCTGCGCCTGTTCTCCGGTGGCTGGCGCCTGTTCGTGGCGATTGCCGACGTGTCCAGCTACGTGCGCCTGGGCTCTGCCCTGGACAACGAAGCCCAGGTGCGCGGCAACTCGGTGTACTTCCCCGAGCGGGTGATCCCGATGCTGCCCGAGGAGCTTTCCAACGGCCTGTGCTCGCTGAACCCGAACGTCGACCGGCTGGCGATGGTCTGTGAAATGACCATCAACAAGTCCGGCCAGATGGTCGACTACCAGTTCTACGAAGCGGTCATCCACTCCCACGCGCGCCTGACCTACAACAAGGTCAGCAGCATGCTCGAACATGCCCGTACCCGTGAAGGCAAGGCGCTGCGCGAGCAGTACAGCCACGTGGTGCCGGACCTCAAGCAGCTGTATGCGCTGTACAAGGTGTTGCTGGCGGCCCGTCACACCCGTGGCGCGATCGACTTCGAAACCCAGGAAACCCGCATCATCTTCGGTGCCGAGCGCAAGATCGCGGAAATTCGCCCGACTGTGCGCAACGATGCGCACAAGTTGATCGAAGAATGCATGCTCGCGGCCAACGTGGCGACGGCCGAGTTCCTCAAGAAGCACGAGATCCCTGCGTTGTACCGCGTGCACGACGGTCCGCCGCCGGAGCGCCTGGAAAAACTGCGCGCCTTCCTCGGCGAGCTGGGGCTTTCGCTGCACAAGGGCAAGGATGGTCCGTCGCCCAAGGACTACCAGGCGCTGCTGTCGCAGATCGCCGGTCGCCCGGACTTCCACCTGATCCAGACCGTGATGCTGCGCTCGCTGAGCCAAGCGGTGTACAGCGCCGACAACAACGGCCACTTCGGCCTGAACTACGAGGCGTACACCCACTTCACCTCGCCGATCCGGCGTTACCCCGACCTGCTGACCCACCGTGCCATCCGCAGCGTGATCCGTTCGCGCCAGGAAACCCCGCACGTCAAGCGGGCCGGCGCGATGAGCATTCCCAAGGCGCGCATCTACCCGTACGACGAGGCGGCCCTGGAGCAGTTGGGCGAGCAGTGCTCGATGAGCGAGCGACGCGCCGACGAAGCCACCCGCGACGTGACCAACTGGCTCAAGTGCGAGTACATGAAGGATCGCGTGGGCGAAAGCTTCCCGGGTGTGATCACCGCGGTGACCGGTTTCGGCCTGTTCATCGAACTGACCGACATCTACGTCGAAGGCATGGTGCACGTCAGTGCCTTGCCGGGTGACTACTACCACTTCGACCCGGTACACCACCGCCTGGCGGGCGAGCGCACCGGTCGCAGCTTCCGCCTGGGCGACACGGTCGAAGTGCGCGTGATGCGCGTGGACCTCGAACAGCGCAAGATCGATTTCGAGATGGCCGAAAACACCCTGAATGCGCCGATCGGTCGCAAGCAGCGTGGTGCCGAGCCTGCCGCCAAGGGCAAGACGGGCGCTGCCTCGGCCAAGTCCAATGGCGCCGCCAAGCCCTACAGCGCGCCGGCCAAGGCCGCCAAGGTCGAAGCGGCACCGGCCGAGCCGCCGCGTCGCAGCCGCAAGAACGAAACCTCCGAAGCCTATTTCCCGGCCGATGCCGCAGCCAAGAACGCCGAAGTGCGCAAGAGCCGGGAAATGAAGAAGGCGTTGCTGTCCGATGCCAAGAACGCCGTGGGCAAGCCTGCGGCCAAGGGCTCGAAGACGTCTTCGGAGAAACCGAGCAAGCACCGCAAGGGGCCGCCAAAAGCCGGTTCCGCTTCACGTAAACCCAAGGGCAAGTCATGAGTCAGCTGGAAAAGATCTACGGTGTGCATGCGGTGGAGGCCCTGTTGCGCCACCACCCCAAGCGGGTCAAGCAGATCTGGCTGGCCGACAGCCGCAGCGAACCGCGGGTGCAGGCCCTGCTGGAGCTGGCCGCACAGAACCGAGTGACGGTCGGCCAGGCTGAACGCCGCGAGATGGACGCCTGGGTCGAGGGCGTGCACCAGGGCGTGGTCGCCGAGGTCAGCCCGAGCCAGGTGTGGGGCGAGGCGATGCTCGAAGAGCTGCTGGACCGCACCGAAGGCGCGCCGCTGATTCTGGTGCTGGACGGTGTGACCGACCCGCACAACCTGGGCGCCTGCCTGCGCACCGCCGATGCGGCCGGTGCGCTGGCGGTGGTGGTGCCCAAGGACAAGTCGGCGACCCTGACCCCGGCGGTACGCAAGGTGGCGTGTGGCGCTGCCGAGGTGATTCCGCTGGTGGCCGTGACCAACCTGGCGCGTACCCTGGAGAAGCTCCAGCAGCGGGGCCTGTGGGTGGTGGGCACGGCGGGGGAGGCCGAACAGGAGCTGTATCAGCAGGACCTGACCGGCCCGACCATCCTGATCATGGGCGCCGAGGGCAAGGGCATGCGCCGCCTGACCCGCGAGCACTGCGATTTTCTGGTGAAGCTGCCGATGGCCGGCAGCGTCAGCAGCCTGAACGTGTCGGTGGCCACGGGCGTGTGCCTGTTCGAGGCGGTGCGTCAGCGTCAGGCCAAGCGCAAGGCCTGATAAGGCGTTGCCACTTTCGCGGGTCAAGCCCGCCCCCACAGGGCTTTCGGTGGCCTGTGTGGGGGCGGGCCTGGCCCGCGATGCTTTCAAGGCTGTTCAAATAATCACCAATTGCCTTGCGTGCGCCCCGGCGCTTCTCTACAATTGCGCCCCTTGCCCCGCTGGCAGGCGCGCATGCGCCCACCGCACAAGGCAAGACAAACAGTGTCATTCACTCCTTGTCTGACCACCCTGGTGGCAGACTACAACCCGTAAGGAGCATTCATGCGTCATTACGAAATCATCTTTCTGGTCCACCCTGACCAGAGCGAGCAAGTCGGCGGCATGGTTGAGCGTTACACCAAGCTGATCGAAGAAGACGGCGGCAAGATCCACCGTCTGGAAGACTGGGGCCGTCGTCAACTGGCCTACGCAATCAACAATGTTCACAAGGCTCACTACGTGATGCTGAACGTTGAGTGCACCGGCAAGGCCCTGGCCGAGCTGGAAGACAACTTCCGCTACAACGATGCCGTGATCCGTAACCTGGTCATCCGTCGCGACGAAGCCGTTACCGGCCAGTCCGAGATGCTCAAGGCTGAAGAAAACCGCAGTGAGCGCCGTGAGCGTCGCGACCGTCCTGAGCACGCTGACAACGCCGAAGGCGATGACAGCGACAACAGCGACAACAGCGATAACGCTGACGAGTAATCCACGGACCTTTTGAGGAGCCTATTACATGGCACGTTTCTTCCGTCGTCGTAAATTCTGCCGCTTCACTGCTGAAGAAGTGAAAGAGATCGATTACAAAGATCTCAACACCCTGAAAGCTTATGTATCCGAAACCGGCAAGATCGTTCCAAGCCGTATCACCGGTACCAAAGCTCGTTATCAGCGTCAGCTGGCTACCGCTATCAAGCGCGCCCGCTTCCTGGCCCTGCTGGCCTACACCGACAGCCACGGCCGCTGAGACCGGGTCGTCGACAGGTAGCAAGGGATAAAGTGCATGCGAGCGTTAGCTGATTTCATCATGCGCGGTCGCGTGCAGGCCACTCTGGTAGTGGTCGGTTGTGCGGCATTGCCGCTGTTGTTCTGGTTGAGTGCCGCCGCCGGGAGCCTGGTGTTCCTGCGGCGCGGTTTCAAGGACGCCTCCGGGATCCTCGCCTGGGCATTGCTGCCCGCGCTGGTCTGGTGGTTCTTCGGTGAACCGCGCACCTTGATGGTGTTGCTGGGAACCTTCGGTCTGGCTGCGTTGCTACGCGCCGGACAGTCCTGGAGCCGGGTGCTGTTGTTCAGCATCGCCTGGGGCCTGGTGTATGGCGTCATCCTGGGTTCGGTGTTCCGCGAACCGATCGAAGCGCTGGCGCAGGTGCTTGAAAAAGCCCTGCCGCAGATGCTCGACGGTCTCTACCAGCAGTTGACGGTAGAAGAGCGGGCCCGACTGGGGAGCGTGATCGCACCGGTGCTTACCGGCCTGATTGCGGCATTGCTGCAGGCAGTCAGTCTGCTGGCCCTGATGTTGGGTCGCTACTGGCAAGCCGCGTTGTACAACCCGGGAGGCTTTGGCAGCGAGTTTCGCGCCATACGGCTCCCGCTGGTACCGGCGCTGTTGCTGCTGGTGTGCATGCTGATAGCGCCGAATTTCGGCAGCGAACTGGCGATGTTGACACCGTTGTGCAGCGTACCGCTGGTGTTCGCCGGGCTGGCCCTGATTCACGGGCTGGTCGCGCAGAAGCGCCTGGCCAGGTTCTGGCTGGTGGGGATGTACGTGACGCTGGTGCTGTTCATGCAGCTGATTTATCCGTTGCTCGTGGTTCTGGCCATTGTCGACAGCCTGATTGATTTTCGCGGTCGTTCTGCATCGAAAGATGCCGGTGACGCGAACGGTGAAGGTTAAAAGTTAAGAGGTTTATACCTAATGGAACTGATCCTGCTGGAAAAAGTCGCCAACCTGGGCAACCTGGGCGACAAGGTAAATGTTAAGGCCGGTTACGGTCGTAACTTCCTGCTGCCATTCGGCAAGGCTACCGCTGCGACCGCTGCCAACCTGGCTGCGTTCGAAGAGCGTCGCGCCGAGCTGGAAAAACTGGCTGCTGACAAGAAAGCTTCGGCTGAAACCCGCGCTGCCCAACTGGCCGAGCTGGAAGTGACCATCACTGCCACCGCCGGTGACGAAGGCAAGCTGTTCGGTTCGATCGGCACCCACGACATCGCTGACGCCCTGACCGCCTCCGGCGTTGAAGTGGCCAAGTCTGAAGTGCGTCTGCCGAACGGCACCATCCGCAACGTTGGCGAATTCGACGTAGCCGTGCACCTGCACAGCGACGTAGAAGCCACCGTTCGCGTGGTTGTCGTCGCAGCCTAAGCTGGACCAATCGACTGGCACCCTGGGTGCCAGCCGGTTAACATCGGGCACGATCCTGCATTGCAGGTCGTGCCCTTTGTCTTTTTCAACACCCTGATTCCCAAGTGGCCATGAACGAGATTACCGCCCCCGAGCAATATGATCTGCAAACCGCTGCCCTGAAGGTGCCGCCGCATTCCATCGAGGCCGAACAGGCCGTACTCGGTGGCCTGATGCTGGACAACAACGCCTGGGAGCGCGTGCTCGATCAAGTCTCCGACGGCGACTTCTACCGGCATGACCATCGCCTGATCTTCCGCGCCATCTACAAGCTCGCCGACCTCAACACTCCGTTCGACGTGGTGACGCTGCACGAGCAGCTCGACAAGGAAGGCCTGAGCTCCCAGGTCGGTGGCCTGGGTTACCTGGGCGAGCTGGCCAAGAACACCCCGTCGGTGGCCAACATCAAGGCCTATGCGCAGATCATTCGCGAGCGTGCCACACTGCGCCAGCTGATCAGCATCAGCAGCGAGATCGCCGACAGCGCGTTCAACCCCCAGGGCCGCAACGCCGCCGAGATCCTCGACGAGGCCGAACGGCAGATCTTCCAGATCGCCGAAGCACGGCCCAAGACCGGTGGCCCGGTAGGGGTCAACGAACTGCTGACCAAGGCCATCGACCGCATCGACACGCTGTTCAACTCCGACAGCGCCATCACCGGTATTTCCACCGGCTACACCGACCTGGACGAGAAGACCAGCGGCCTGCAACCGGCCGACCTGATCATCGTGGCCGGCCGTCCGTCGATGGGTAAGACCACCTTCGCCATGAACCTGGTGGAGAACGCCGTGTTGCGCAGCGACAAGGCGGTGCTGGTGTACTCACTGGAGATGCCAGGCGAATCGCTGATCATGCGTATGCTCTCCTCGCTGGGGCGCATCGACCAGACCAAGGTGCGTTCCGGCCAGCTGGACGACGACGACTGGCCGCGCCTGACTTCGGCGGTCAACCTGCTCAATGACCGCAAGCTGTTCATCGACGACACCGCCGGCATCAGCCCGTCGGAAATGCGCGCACGTACCCGGCGCCTGGTGCGTGAGCATGGCGAGATCGCCATGATCATGATCGACTACCTGCAACTGATGCAGATCCCGGGCTCCAGCGGTGACAACCGTACCAACGAGATTTCCGAGATCTCGCGCTCGCTCAAGGCCCTGGCCAAGGAATTCAACTGCCCGGTCATCGCCCTGTCGCAGCTCAACCGCTCCCTCGAGCAGCGCCCCAACAAGCGCCCGGTGAACTCCGACTTGCGTGAATCGGGTGCGATCGAGCAGGACGCCGACGTGATCATGTTCGTGTACCGCGACGAGGTGTACCACCCCGAGACCGAGCACAAGGGCATCGCCGAGATCATCATCGGCAAGCAGCGTAACGGCCCCATCGGCTTCGTGCGCCTGGCGTTCATCGGCAAGTACACGCGCTTCGAGAACCTGGCACCGGGCAGCTACAACTTCGACGACGACGAATAAGGTACCGATGGCCAATTCCGACTTCTGACGTCGGAATTGGTCAAAATTTGTGCTATATTCCGCGCCCGCGATTTCCCTGATACCAAGAACCGGTCACTGACATGCAAGCAGCCAAACCACTTTTCGACTATCCCAAGTACTGGGCCGAATGCTTCGGGCCAGCGCCATTCCTGCCGATGAGCAGGGAGGAGATGGATCAGCTCGGCTGGGATTCCTGCGACATCATCATCGTGACCGGTGACGCCTACGTCGACCACCCGTCGTTCGGCATGGCCATCATCGGCCGGCTGCTCGAAGCCCAGGGCTTCCGGGTGGGCATCATTGCCCAGCCGAACTGGCAGAGCAAAGACGACTTCATGAAGCTGGGCGAGCCGAACCTGTTCTTCGGTGTCGCGGCCGGCAACATGGACTCGATGATCAACCGCTACACCGCCGACAAGAAGATCCGCTCGGACGACGCCTACACCCCGGGTGGCCTGGCCGGCAAGCGCCCCGACCGTGCCAGCCTGGTCTACAGCCAGCGCTGCAAGGAAGCCTACAAGCACGTGCCGATCGTGCTGGGTGGCATCGAGGCCTCGTTGCGCCGCATCGCGCACTACGACTACTGGCAGGACAAGGTGCGGCACTCGATCCTGATCGACGCCTGCGCCGACATCCTGCTGTACGGCAACGCCGAACGCGCGATCGTCGAAGTCGCCCAGCGCCTGTCCTACGGCCACAAGATCGAAGACATCACCGACATCCGCGGTACCGCCTTCGTGCGCCGCGACACCCCGCAGGGCTGGTACGAAGTGGACTCCACGCGTATCGACCGGCCGGGCAAGGTCGACAAGATCATCAACCCGTACGTGAACACCCAGGACACCCAGGCCTGCGCCATCGAGCAGGAGAAGGGCCCGGTCGAAGACCCGCAGGAAGCCAAGGTGGTGCAGATTCTGGCCAGCCCGCGCATGACCCGCGACAAGACCGTGATCCGCCTGCCGTCCTACGAGAAGGTGCGCAGCGATGCGGTGCTTTACGCCCACGCCAACCGCGTGCTGCACCTGGAAACCAACCCGGGCAACGCCCGTGCGCTGGTGCAGAAGCACGGCGAGGTGGACGTGTGGTTCAACCCGCCGCCCATCCCGATGACCACCGAAGAGATGGACTACGTGTTCGGCATGCCCTATGCGCGCGTCCCGCACCCGGCGTATGGCAAGGAGAAGATCCCGGCCTACGACATGATCCGCTTCTCGGTGAACATCATGCGTGGCTGCTTCGGTGGCTGCACCTTCTGCTCGATCACCGAGCACGAAGGCCGCATCATCCAGAACCGTTCCCACGACTCGATCATTCGCGAGATCGAAGAAATCCGCGACAAGGTGCCGGGCTTTACCGGGGTCATCTCCGACCTGGGCGGGCCGACCGCCAACATGTACCGCATTGCCTGCAAGAGCCCGGAAATCGAATCTGCGTGCCGCAAGCCGTCGTGCGTGTTCCCCGGCATCTGCCCCAACCTGAACACCGACCACTCGGCGCTGATTCAGCTGTACCGCAGTGCGCGTGACCTGCCGGGGGTGAAGAAGATCCTGATCGCCTCGGGCCTGCGCTACGACCTGGCAGTCGAGTCGCCGGAGTACGTCAAGGAGCTGGTCACCCACCACGTGGGCGGCTACCTCAAGATTGCCCCGGAGCATACCGAGGAAGGCCCGCTGAACCAGATGATGAAGCCTGGTATCGGCAGCTATGATCGCTTCAAGCGCATGTTCGAGAAGTACTCCAAGGAGGCGGGCAAGGAGCAGTACCTGATCCCGTACTTCATCGCGGCGCACCCGGGCACTACCGACGAAGACATGATGAACCTGGCCCTGTGGCTCAAGGGCAATGGCTTTCGCGCCGACCAGGTGCAGGCGTTCTACCCGTCGCCGATGGCCTCGGCCACTGCCATGTACCACTCGGGCAAGAACCCGCTGCGCAAGGTCACCTACAAGAGCGACGCGGTGACCATCGTCAAGAGCGAGGAGCAGCGCCGCCTGCACAAGGCGTTCCTGCGGTATCACGACCCCAAGGGCTGGCCGATGCTGCGCGAAGCCCTGCAGCGCATGGGGCGTGCCGACCTGATCGGGCCGGCCAAGCACCAGTTGATCCCGCTGCACCAGCCGGCGACCGACAGCTACCAGAGTGCGCGGCGCAAGAACTCGACGCCGGCGGGCAGCCACAAGGTGGCCAAGGAAACCAAGATCCTGACCCAGCACACCGGCTTGCCGCCGCGTGCCAGCGACGGTGCCAAGCCGTGGGACAAGCGCGAGCAGGCCAAGGCGGCCGCCTTTGCGCGTAACCAGGAAGCGGCCAAGGCACGCAAGGATGCCGCCAAGGGTGGCAAGGGCAAGGGCAAGAAGACCCGCGAGCCGGTGTTGCCACGCTGATACGCGTCGCGACCATCGCGGGTCAAGCCCGCTCCCACAGGTACAGTGCAGATCCATAGGCCACTGACTATCCTGTGGGAGCGGGCTTGACCCGCGATGAGGCCCGCAAGGCCACATCCATCCTTCTCCCCATCCCCGCCACACGCTACCCTGCATCACCTGCCGTCACCGAGCACGCCCATGGCTGACCCGCTGGCCTCACCAAGCCCTGCCTCCTACCACGAGATGTTCGCGGCGGATGGCAGCGTGCGCCCGCATTGGCAGCGCCTGCACCAGCACCTGCAACGCAGCGGTCCCACCCAGCTGGCCCAGCGCCAGGCCCAACTGGCGCGCCATCTGCAGGAAAACGGCGTCACCTACAACATCTACGCCGACCCCGACGGCACCGATCGCCCGTGGGAGCTGGACCTGCTGCCGCAGCTGATCCCCGCGCAGGAGTGGCAGGCGCTGGCGGCGGGCATCGCCCAGCGCGCGCACCTGCTCAACGCGGTACTGGCCGACATCTATGGCCCGCAGCGCCTGATCGGCGAAGGCCTGCTGCCGGCCGAGCTGGTGTTCGGCCACAACAATTTTCTCTGGCCGTGCCAGGGCATCACGCCGCCCGGCTCGACCTTCCTGCATGTGTACGCTGCCGATCTTGCCCGCGGCCCCGATGGGCGCTGGTGGGTCACCGCCGACCGCACCCAGGCGCCCTCCGGGGCCGGCTTCGCGCTGGAGAACCGCACGCTGGTCACGCGCACCCTGCCGGACCTGTACCGCGACCTGCACGTGCAGCACCTGGCCGGCTTCTTTCGCAACCTGCAACAGAGCCTGCTGCGCCTGGCACCCAGCGGTCAGGAACCGCCACTGGTGGTACTGCTGACCCCGGGGCGCTTCAACGAAAGCTATTTCGAGCACCTGTTCCTCGCCCGCCAACTGGGTTACCCACTGGTCGAAGGCAGCGACCTGACCGTGCGCGATGCCACGGTTTACCTCAAGACCCTGGGCGGGCTGCGCCGGGTGCACGCGATCATGCGCCGCCTGGACGACGATTTCTGCGACCCGCTGGAACTGCGTACCGACTCGGCCCTCGGCGTGCCCGGCCTGCTCGACGCGGTACGCCAGGGCCGCGTGCTGGTGGCCAATGCGCTGGGCAGCGGGGTGCTCGAATCTCCCGGCCTGCTCGGCTTTCTGCCGGCCATCAACCAGCACCTGTTCGGCGAGGCCCTGAGCCTGCCGTCGATCGCCACCTGGTGGTGCGGCGAGCCGCCTGCGCTGGAGCAGGCCCTGGCCAGGCTGCCGGAGCTGCTGATCAAGCCGGCGTTCCCCTCGCAGAGTTTCGCTGCGCTGTTCGGGCGCGACCTGGACGAGGCGGCGCGCGATGCCTTGGCCGGGCGCATCCGTGCACGCCCGTATGCCTACGTGGCACAGGAACTGGCGCAGTTGTCCCAGGCGCCGGTATGGCAGGGCACGCTGCAGGCGCGGCCGATCGGCATGCGGGTGTATGCGGTGGCCACCGCCGATGGCTACCGGGTGCTGCCCGGCGGCTTGACCCGGGTGGCCGCCCTGGCCGATGCCGAGGTGGTGTCGATGCAGCGCGGCGGGGCCAGCAAGGACACCTGGGTACTCGGCGAGGCGGCCCCGGTCGGCGAACAGTGGCAGGCCAGCCGCACCCTTGGCGTGGCCGATCTGATCCGCCAGGACCCGTACCTGCCGTCGCGGGTCGTGGAAAACCTGTTCTGGTTCGGCCGCTATTGCGAGCGCTGCGACACCAGCGCGCGCCTGCTGCGCATCCTGCTCAGCCGCTACCTAGATGGCGAACATCCGTCCACCTGGCAGGCGGCGGTGGCCCTGGCCGAAGAGCTTGAGCTGCTGCCCCCCGAGGGCACCCTGGCCGAGCGCCTGCGCGCCGCCTTGCTCGATGCCGACTGGGCGTTCAGCCTGCGCGCCAACCTGCAGCGCCTGCAATGGACCGCCGCCCAGGTGCGCGGCAAGCTCTCGCGGGAGAACTGGCAGGCGCTGGTGGAGTTGCAGCACGAAGCCCAGGCGCTGGGTGGGCAGACGGCGGACTTCGGCGAGCTGCTGGATTTTCTCAACCGCCTGGTGATGTCGCTGGCGGCGCTGTCCGGCTTTGCCCTGGACGACATGACCCGCGATGAAGGCTGGCGCTTTCTGATGATCGGGCGGCGCATCGAGCGCCTGCAGGGCTTGAGCCTGAGCCTGGCCAGTTTTCTGCGCGGCCCCGGCGCCTTCGACCAGGCGGGTTTGGAATGGCTGCTTGAACTGGGCAACAGCAGCATCACCTACCGCTCGCGCTACCTGGCGGTGGCGCAGTTGATCCCGGTGCTGGACCTGCTCCTGCTCGACCAGCAGAACCCCCATGCGGTGCTGTTCCAGCTCAAGCTGCTGGTGCGTGCCCTGGAACGCTCCAGCGATGAGTTCGGCAGCCCGCCAGACCCGACCCTGGCCCTGCTCGCCGAGCGCCTGTACCACTTCGACCTGGGCAGCCTGGAGCACGCGCTGTTCGGCAAGGCCAGCGTGCGCGCGGTGCTCGATGGCCTGGCCGAGTTGCTGGGCGAGATCGCCAAGGCCAGCCTGCAGGCCTCCGAGCGACTGGCGCTGCGCCACTTCGTGCATGTCGATGACATCAGCCAGCAGACGGTGTCGGCCTGATGAGCGCGCGCTACCAGGTACTGCACGACACCCATTACCGCTATGACAGCCCGGTGTCCCTGGCCCAGCAACTGGTGCATCTGTGGCCACGGGCCTGTGCCTGGCAGCAGTGCGAAGACCGGCAATTGCAGGTCGACCCGCTGCCGACCCGGCGGCGCGACGAGCTCGACGGCTTCGGCAACCCGCTGACCCGGCTGGCGCTGGAGCGCCAGCATGATCAACTGCGCGTGGTGACGCGGGTGCAGGTGAACGTGCTGTCGCGCGCCGCGCCAGTTCTGGCTGCCTCGCCGCCGTGGGAACAGGTGTGCCAGGCGCTGGCGTATTCGGGGCAGGCGCTGACTGCGGCCACGCTGGAGGCGTGCCGCTTTCGTTTCGAATCGCCGTATGTGCGGCTGAAGCAGCGTTTCGTCGCGTTTGCCGAGCCGTGTTTCGCCCCGGGCCAGCCGTTGCTGCTGTGCGTGCAGGCCCTGATGCAGCAGATTTTCAGCCAGTTCACCTTCGATGCCGGTGCCACCCAGGTGGCCACCCCGCTGGTGGAGGTGCTGCAGCGTCGCCGCGGCGTGTGCCAGGACTTCGCCCACCTGATGCTCGCGTGCCTGCGCTCGCGCGGGCTGGCGGCGCGCTATGTCAGCGGCTACCTGCTGACGCGCCCGCCGCCCGGGCAGGCCCGGCTGATCGGGGCCGATGCCTCGCATGCGTGGGTGTCGGTGTATTGCCCGGTCAACGGCTGGGTGGATTTCGACCCCACCAACAACCTGCTGCCGGCGCTGGAGCACATCACCCTGGCCTGGGGCCGGGATTTTTCCGATGTGTCACCGCTGCGTGGGGTGATTCTGGGCGGGGGCAGCCATGACCCGCAGGTGCAGGTGACAGTGTTGCCGCTGGATGAAGGCCCGGCGTGACGGCCCATCACTCCGGGCGCGCGAATTCGACGTTGCTGCCAGTGGCACCGCAGGCATAGGCAGCCAGCAGGCTGCGCATCAGACTACCAAGGGACATGTCCTGTACTCCTAATTGAGAGGTTGTCTCATCGTCCCTGAATGGCGCATGATGGTCCCGCGGATTTTGTGTATACAATCCATAGCGAAAATTTACTACCAGCGCGCCTAACCTGCCCCTTGACTCATATCAGGCCGGTGGGGGACGCTCTGGGGCAGTATAGAAACGGATAAAAAACCCCTGCCAAGGAGATTCACGATGTTTGCCAAAGCTGTTGCGGTATCCCTGCTGACCCTCGCCAGTGCCCAGGTCTTCGCTGCCGATTGCAAGGTCACGGTCGATTCCACCGACCAGATGTCCTTCAACACCAAGGCCATTGAGATCGACAAGAGCTGCAAGACTTTCACCGTCGAATTGACCCACTCGGGCAACCTGCCGAAGAACGTCATGGGCCACAACCTGGTGATCAGCAAAGAAGCTGACATGCAGCCAATCGCCACCGACGGCCTGAGCGCCGGTATCGACAAGGATTACCTGAAGGAAGGTGATGACCGCGTGATCGCCCACACCAAGGTGATCGGTGCTGGTGAGAAGGACTCGGTGACCTTCGATGTTTCCAAGCTCAAGGCTGACGAGAAGTACGGCTTCTTCTGCTCGTTCCCTGGCCACATCTCGATGATGAAAGGCACTGTTACCCTGAAGTAACCTTGCCTGGTCTGGCCTCTTCGCCGGCAAGGCCGGCTCCTACCGGGTTTCGTGGATACCCGTAGGAGCCGGCCTTGCCGGCGAAGTCGTTTCAAGGGGCGAATGGCATCTCGCGCTTGTGATGCGTCTTCTCGTACGTGCGCCTGATGATCTCGAACGCTTCCTCGCTCACTGCCTCGCCGTGCAGAAACGCATCGATCTGCGCATAGGTCACCCCATGCGATGCCTCGTCCGGCTTGCCCGGCGCCAGGTCTTCCAGGTCGGCGGTCGGCACCTTCTCCACCAGTGATTCCGGCGCGCCAAAGCTGCGTGCAATGTCGCGCACCTGATGTTTCACCAGCCCGCTCAACGGCGCCAGGTCGCAGGCCCCGTCACCGAACTTGGTAAAAAACCCCATCACCGCCTCGGCCGCGTGATCTGTGCCGATCACCAGCCCGCCACGTGCCCCGGCAATGGTGTACTGCGCCACCATGCGCATGCGCGCCTTGGTGTTGCCCACCACGAAATCCACCAGCGCCGGCTTGCCGTCCCTGAGCGCCTCGACCTCGGCCGCCAGCGCCTGCACCGCCGGCGCGATGTTCACCGTATGGCATTCGTCAGGCTGGATGAAATCGATGCACGCCTGGGCGTCATGCTCGTCATGCTGCACCTGATACGGCAGGCGTACGGCGATGAAGCGGTAATGCACATCGCCCGTCTGTTCGCGCAGCTCGTTGATCGCGCGCTGGGCGAGCAGGGCGCCGGTCAGCGAGTCGACACCACCGCTGATGCCCAGCACCAGGGTCTTGAGCCCGGCGTTCTTCAGGCATTGCTGGATGAAGGCCACGCGCCGGGCCTTCTCGGCCTCGAGCGCGGCCGCGTCGGCGAACGGCGGCTGAACCTTGAGCTGCTGCGCAATCTCTCGCTGGACGGCTTGCATGGGTTACTCCTTGGGCACTTTGAATACGTGGCGCAGGTAGGCGACGAAGTTGGCGTCGCGGCATTGGGTCTTGGCCGCTTCATCGGAAATCTTCGCCACGGGCTGGCCGTTGCAGTCGGTCATTTTAAGTACGATGCTCATCGGCGCCACCCCGGGAATGTCACAGGTGAGGTTGGTGCCGATGCCGAAGCTGACATTGATGCGCCCGCGCAAGGCGCGGAATATCTCCAGGGTCTTGGTCAGGTTCAGCCCGTCCGAGAACACCAGCGTCTTGGTCATCGGGTCGATCCCCAGCTTGCGGTAATGCGCGATGGCCTTCTCTGCCCATTGCACCGGATCGCCGGAGTCATGGCGCAGGCCGTCGAAGAGCTTGGCGAAGTACAGGTCGAAGTCGCCGAGGAATGCATCCATGGTGATGCAGTCGGTCAGTGCTATTCCCAACAGCCCGCGGTACTCGCGCACCCAGCAGTCCAGGGCGGCGATCTGGCTGTCGATCAGCCGCGGGCCGAGCTGCTGGTGGGCCATGATCCACTCGTGGGCCATGGTGCCCAGCGGTTTGATATCCAGTTTGCGTGCCAGATGCACGTTGCTGGTGCCCACGAAGCGCGCCGGGAACTCCGCCGTCAGCACCTTCACCACCTGTTCCTGGACCTTGTAGGAGAAGCGTCGGCGGGTGCCGAAGTCGGCCACCTGCAGTTCGGCCAGCTCCTCGCTGCTGGCATTGGCGCGCAGCCAGTCGAACTTGCGGTACAGCTGGTCGCGTGCATCCACCAGCTTGATCTGTGGATAACGGTGCTGGTTGCGCACCTCGCTGATGATCGCCAGCAGCGGCACCTCGAACAGGATCACGTGCAGCCACGGACCGTGCAGGCGCAGTACCAGTTCGTCGTGCTCGATGGCCAGGTGCAGGTAGCGCAGGTTGAAGCGAAACAGCCCCAGAAAGCGCAGAAAGTCCGGCTTCATGAAGCTGATCTGCTCCAGGAAGCCCAACTGCTCGGCACTGATGCTCAGCTCGCTGAGGCGCTCGATCTGTGCGCGGATCTGCGCCAGATAGGGGCGCAGGTCTTCGCCGTTGCGGCAGCGGAACTCCCACTCCACATCCACGTTGGGGTAGTTGTGCAGCACCGCCTGCATCATCGTCAGCTTGTAGAAATCGGTATCGAGCAGGCTCTGCACGATGCGGTTGGCGAAGGCACTTTCGCTCATAAAGGACTCCAGGTCGGGCGTGCGCCCATCCGGGGCCGCCAATGCAGCCCATTGTGCCAGTCTTTTTGCCGCTGAGGCCGGCGCCGACGGGGTTATTCGGTAGCAGGCTATGGGTAGCGGCGGTTTTCGCATTGGCCAGCTAGCCTCTTATGGTGCCCGCTGTAGCAGATGCGCACCAAGGATGTGCAGTTCGGTTACGTATCTTGTTACAGGCTGGTTGCACGTAAACACAGGTCAGGGTTGCAATGATGGCACTCAAGGGTTGCGCTTCAAGCGGTTCGTGGGTGGCGCCAGGTGCAGGGCAGGAGGTTGCACGGCCCGTGGAAAAGGCGCGAAAGCGGCGCCTGCCGAACCTGATCGCGAGTTTTTACAGAATAAAAATCCAATGGCACGGCCCTTGCTCATCGCAATTGCTGAACGTTGTAGTGCCAACCAAAAAAACTCAGGAGCACCACCTCATGTCGCAGACGTTTTACAAGAAAGGCTTTCTGGCCCTCGCCGTTGCCACGGCGATGGGCGTGTCTTCGTATGTACAGGCCGACGTCAAGATCGGTGTAGCGGGCCCGATGACCGGTGCCAACGCGGCGTTTGGCGAGCAATACATGAAAGGTGCGCAGGCGGCCACCGACAAGATCAATGCCGCGGGCGGCATCAACGGCGAGAAGATCGTGCTGGTCAAGGGCGACGATGCCTGCGAGCCCAAGCAGGCGGTGGCCGTGGCCAACCGCCTGGTCGACCAGGACAAGGTCATCGGCGTGGTCGGGCACTTCTGCTCGTCCAACACCATCCCGGCGTCGGAGGTGTACGACGAGGCCGGGGTCATCGCCATCACCCCCGGCTCGACCAACCCGCAGGTCACCGAACGTGGCCTGAGCGCCATGTTCCGCATGTGCGGGCGCGACGATCAGCAGGGCATCGTGGCCGGCGACTACATCGTCGATGTGCTCAAGGGCAAGAAGGTTGCCGTGCTGCACGACAAGGACACCTATGGCCAGGGCCTGGCCGACGCCACCAAGGCGCAGTTGACCAAGCGCGGCGTCACCCCGGTGCTGTACGAGGGCCTGACCCGTGGCGAGAAGGACTTCAGCGCCGTGGTCACCAAGATCCGCTCCACCGGTGCCGACGTGGTCTACTTCGGCGGCCTGCACCCCGAAGCCGGCCCGCTGGTACGCCAGTTGCGCGAGCAGGGGCTCAAGGACGTCAAGTTCATGTCCGACGACGGCATCGTCACCGACGAACTGGTGTCGACCGCCGGCGGCAAGCAGTACGTCGATGGCGTGTACATGACCTTTGGCGCCGACCCGCGCCTGCTGCCCGACAGCAAGGCGGTGGTGGACGAGTTCCGCAAGGCCGGTACCGAGCCCGAAGGCTACACCCTGTACGCCTACGCCTCGATCCAGGCCCTGGCCGCCGCGTTCAACGGTTCCAAGTCGAACAAGGGTGAAGACGCTGCCAAGTGGCTCAAGGCCAACCCGGTGCAGACCGTGATGGGCGAGAAGAAGTGGGACGCCAAGGGTGACCTGACCGTGTCCGACTACGTGGTCTACCAGTGGGACAAGGACGGCAAGTATCACCAACTGGAAAAACAAAAATAACAACGGCCGGCACCCCGGGCACTCGCTGCCCGGGGCGCGCCCCGGTTTTTGCCGTACCTGTCTTTTCTCGTAGATCTGCACAACCCGGCGCCGCTTGTACCGCCTCAACGGCGGTGCAACGTGGTCGGCGCTTGTGCAATCTCAAATACGTGAGATTGCGTTATGGATGGTATTTTCCTGCAGCAACTGATCAATGGTCTGACCCTGGGGTCGGTCTATGGTCTGATCGCCATCGGCTACACAATGGTCTATGGCATCATCGGCATGATCAACTTCGCGCACGGCGAGGTGTACATGATTTCCGCCTACCTGGCGGCTATCAGCCTGGCATTGCTGGCGTATTTCGGTATCGAGTCCTTTCCCCTGCTGATGCTCGGGACGCTGATCTTCACGGTGGTGGTCACCGGCGTGTATGGCTGGACCATCGAACGCATCGCCTACAAACCCCTGCGCAACTCCACCCGGCTGGCACCGCTGATCAGTGCCATCGGCATTTCGCTGATCCTGCAGAACTACGCGCAGATCAGCCAGGGCGCCCGCCAACAGGGCGTGCCGACCCTGCTCGAAGGCGCCTGGCGCCTTGAAGTGGGCACCGGCTTCGTGCAACTGACCTACACCAAGATCTTCATCCTGGTGGCAGCCTTCGTCGGCATGGCCGCGCTCACCTACATCATCAAGTTCACCAAGCTGGGGCGCATGTGCCGGGCCACCCAGCAGGACCGCAAGATGGCCTCGATCCTGGGCATCAACACCGACCGGGTGATCTCCTACGTGTTCGTCATCGGTGCGGTGATGGCCGCGCTGGCCGGCGTGCTGATCACCATGAACTACGGCACCTTCGACTTCTATGCCGGCTTCATCATCGGCATCAAGGCCTTCACCGCGGCGGTGCTGGGCGGTATCGGCTCGCTGCCGGGCGCGATGCTCGGGGGCATCATCCTGGGGATTTCCGAGTCGCTGTTCTCCGGGCTGATCAACTCCGACTACAAGGACGTGTTCAGCTTCTCGCTGCTGGTACTGATCCTGATCTTCCGTCCCCAAGGCCTGCTGGGTCGCCCACTCGTGGCCAAGGTGTAAGTATGTCTGCTGCCAAAAACGCTTCCATCGATATCAAGCGCAGCCTGGTCGATATGGTTCTCGCCGGGCTGATTTCCCTGATCGTGTTCGGCCCCATCGTCGGCGTGGTGCTCGACGGCTACAGCTTCAACATGCAGCCCGCGCGTGTCGCCTGGCTGGTGGCGGGGGTGATGCTGGGGCGCTTCGTGCTCAGCCTGTTCCTGCAGACCAGCAAGGGCCAGGCCATCCTGCAGGGCTTCGAGAGCAGTGGCTCGGGTGTGCATGTGCTGGCGCCGGACTACAAGTCGCGCCTGCGCTGGATCATCCCGGCACTGATCGTGATTGCCATCGTGTTCCCGTTCTTCGCCAACAAGTACCTGCTTACCGTGGTCATCCTGGGGCTGATCTACGTGCTGCTGGGCCTGGGGCTGAACATCGTGGTGGGCCTGGCCGGGCTGCTCGACCTGGGCTACGTGGCGTTCTACGCCATCGGTGCCTATGGCCTGGCGCTGGGCTACCAGTACCTGGGGCTGGGCTTCTGGACAGTGCTGCCGCTGGCGGCGATCGCCGCGGCACTGGCCGGCTGCATACTGGGCTTTCCGGTGCTGAGGATGCACGGGGACTACCTGGCCATCGTGACCCTGGGCTTTGGCGAGATCATCCGCCTGGTGCTCAACAACTGGCTGTCCTTCACCGGCGGGCCCAACGGCATGCCGGTACCGTCGCCGACCTTCATGGGCCTGGAATTCGGGCGCCGAGCCAAGGACGGCGGGGTACCGTTCCACGAGTTCTTCGGCATCGACTACAACCCCAACGTGAAATTCCTGTTCATCTACATCGTGCTGTTCCTGGTGGTGCTGGCGGTGCTGTACATCAAGCACCGGCTCACCCGCATGCCGGTGGGGCGCGCCTGGGAAGCACTGCGCGAGGACGAGATCGCCTGCCGCTCGATGGGCCTGAACCATGTGCTGGTCAAGCTCTCGGCGTTCACCCTGGGTGCGTCCACCGCAGGCCTGGCCGGGGTGTTCTTCGCCAGCTACCAGGGCTTCGTCAACCCGTCCTCGTTCACCTTCTTCGAGTCGGCGCTGATCCTGGCCATCGTGGTGCTCGGCGGCATGGGCTCGACGGTCGGGGTGGTGATCGCCGCCTTCGTGCTCACCGTGGCGCCGGAGCTGCTGCGCAGCTTCTCCGAGTACCGCGTGCTGCTGTTTGGCGTGCTGATGGTGTTGATGATGATCTGGCGACCGCGTGGGCTGATCCGCATCAGCCGCACCGGTGTGGTCCCGCGTAAAGGAGTGGCGCCATGAGCGACGAAGTGATTCTTTCGGTCGACAACCTGATGATGCAGTTCGGCGGCATCAAGGCGCTCAGCGACGTGAGCCTGAAGGTCCGGCGCAACGCCATCTTCGCGCTTATCGGCCCCAACGGCGCGGGCAAGACCACCGTGTTCAACTGCCTTACCGGGTTCTACAAGGCCAGCGGCGGCAAGATCGAGCTGAACCTGCGCGGCACTCGCACCAATGTCATCCAGCTGCTGGGCGAACGCTTCCAGGCGGCCGACTTCGTGTCGCCCAGAAGCTTTGCCAGCCGCCTGTACTACAAGATGTTCGGCGGCACCCACCTGGTCAACCGGGCGGGGCTGGCGCGTACCTTCCAGAACATTCGCCTGTTCAAGGAAATGTCGGTGGTGGAGAACCTGCTGGTGGCCCAGCACATGTGGGTCAACCGCAACCTGCTGGCCGGGGTGCTCAACACCAAGGCCTACCGTCAGGCCGAGAGCGACGCCCTGGACCATGCCTTCTACTGGCTGGAGGTGGTCGACCTGGTGGACTGTGCCAACCGCCTGGCCGGCGAGCTCTCGTATGGCCAGCAGCGCCGCCTGGAAATTGCCCGGGCCATGTGCACTCGCCCGCAGATCATCTGCCTGGACGAACCCGCCGCCGGCCTCAACCCGCAGGAAACCGAAGCGCTCAGCCGCATGATCCGCGTGCTGCGCGACGAGCATGACCTGACGGTGGTACTGATCGAACATGACATGGGCATGGTAATGAGCATTTCCGACCATATCGTGGTGCTGGACCACGGCAACGTGATCGCCGAGGGCGCGCCGCAGGAGATCCGCAACAACCCGACGGTGATCGCGGCCTACCTGGGCGCCGATGAAGAGGAGCTGGCATGAGCGTACCGATCCTCGAACTGAAGGACCTGGACGTGTTCTACGGCCCGATCCAGGCGTTGAAAAAGGTCTCGATGCACATCGACGAAGGCGAGACGGTAAGCCTGATCGGCTCCAACGGCGCGGGCAAGTCCACGCTGCTGATGTCGATCTTCGGCCAGCCGCGCGCGGCGTCGGGGCAGATCCTCTACCGGGGCACCGATATCACCCACAAGTCGTCCCACTACATCGCCTCCAACGGCATTGCGCAGTCGCCGGAGGGGCGCCGGGTGTTCCCGGACATGTCGGTGGAAGAGAACCTGATGATGGGCACCATCCCGATTGGCGACAAGTTCGCCGGCGAGGACATGCAGCGCATGTTCGAGCTTTTTCCGCGGCTCAAGGAACGGCGCAACCAGCGGGCGATGACCATGTCCGGTGGCGAGCAGCAGATGCTGGCGATTGCCCGGGCGCTGATGAGCCGGCCCAAGTTGCTGTTGCTGGATGAACCGTCGCTGGGGCTGGCGCCGATCGTGGTCAAGCAGATCTTCTCGACCTTGCGCGAGCTGGCCAAGACCGGCATGACCATCTTCCTGGTGGAACAGAACGCCAACCATGCGCTCAAGCTGTCGGACCGCGCCTACGTGATGGTCAACGGGCAGATCCGCATGACCGGCACCGGCCAGGAACTGCTGGTCAACGAGGAGGTGCGCAACGCGTATCTGGGTGGGCACTGACGGCGAACATTAAAGAAGACCCCGGCTTGCCGGGGTTTTTTCTGTGCGTATTACGGCCCAATCGCGGGTCGAGCCCGCTCCCACAGGGGTAGCGGTGAACCTTGTGGGAGCGGGCTTGAATCGCGATCGGGCCGCAGATCGGCCTTGCGGCAGATTGTGGAAAAGTTATTTGAAGGTGTGCAGGTAACGCGACACAACGTCGCTCCAGGCACTTGTTTTCAAAGGCATTGAAGTTGTCCCCGATTCGTGTGGAACCGACTGTGGGTAACTTGGTAGTACATGGCTGAAGACCATGTAATACAAGGCTTACAGAGGTGTGGTTGTTTTTTGAGCAGCGGTTTTTCTGACGCTGCAGCGGGCATTTGTCAAGGCTTTTATGGCGAGGTCGATTGCCCCTCATTTCACCTGTGCAGCCTGTGGATAACTCTGTGGGCAAGCACTGGAAAGACTGGCGCAGGCAGCGAGATCAAAGGCCTCGGGCCATCACTGCAGTTATCCTTTTGCATCTCTGACTGTCGCGTTGTTCAAGGGGCGGCCGCCAGGTCAAGCGAAATACTTCCCACGCCAGGCCACAGCCCGCTCAAACCGTGGGCCGCAGCCTGTGCAGTTGCCCCCAGTCTGTGTGGAAGGGCCTGTGGATAACGTGCGTACAGCTCGCGCCGGGCCTTGCGGGGCAAGGCTTTCAGGGTTTTGATCGTTTTTTGTACAGTTGATTTTCGGCTTGCTGCGCAGCGCCGTGGCGGGGCATGCTGCACGCCCTGTCGATCAGTTGCCCGTGGGCACGTTTTCCCGAGGAGATTTTCCATGACTTCCACCGTATTCATCACGGGCGCCACCTCCGGTTTTGGCGAAGCCTGCGCACGTCGCTTCGCCGAGGCGGGCTGGTCGCTGGTGCTGACCGGTCGGCGCCAGGAGCGCCTGGAGGCGCTGTGTGCGGAGCTGTCCAAGCAGACCGAAGTGCATGGCCTGGTACTCGATGTGCGTGACCGCAAGGCCATGGAAGCGGCCATCGAAGGCTTGCCGCCGACCTTTGCCAAGCTGCGCGGGCTGATCAACAACGCCGGCCTGGCCCTGGGTGCCGACCCGGCGCCCAAGTGCGACCTGGACGACTGGGAGACCATGGTCGACACCAACATCAAGGGCCTGATGTACAGCACCCGCCTGCTGCTGCCGCGCCTGATCGCCCACGGGCGTGGCGCGACGATCCTCAACGTCGGGTCGGTGGCGGGCAACTATCCGTACCCAGGCAGCCATGTGTATGGCGGTACCAAGGCGTTCGTCGGGCAGTTCTCGCTGAGCCTGCGCTGCGACCTGCAGGGCACGGGCGTGCGGGTCAGCAACATCGAGCCGGGGCTGTGCGAGAGCGAGTTCTCGCTGGTGCGCTTCGGGGGTGACAAGGCGCGCTACGACGCCACCTATGCCGGTGCCGAGCCGATCCAGCCGCAGGACATTGCCGAGACCATCTTCTGGATTCTCAACCAGCCGGCGCACATCAACATCAACAGCCTCGAGCTGATGCCGGTGAGCCAGGCGTGGGCGGGGTTCTCGATCGATCGTTCGAAGGCCTGAGTGCACTTTCGCCGGCAAGGCCGGCTCCTGCAACTCATGTAGGAGCCAGCGTTGCTGGCGAAGGCATCAGAGGGCGCGCTGCAACCCTTCCAGGCAGGTCGCCAGGTGGTACGGCGTGGTCGACGGCATATCGTGCCGGCTCACCGCGCCACTGGCGTCGCGGCATTCATGCCAGCCGCCGTCATGCAGAAAGTTCTGCTGCAATGCCTGCAGTTGCGCCAGCACCTTGCCCGCGCTGTCGGGCCGCAGCGCCAACGCACGCAGGTATTCGGCCTGGGCCCAGATGCGCTGGGTGGCGTCACGCACGCTGCCGTCGACATTGAGCATCGCCAGCACCGCACCGTCCTTTACCCCCTGTTGCTCGGCATAGCCGAATGCGCGGCTCAACGAGCCATGCAGCGCGCCGCCGCGCAGCAGCGGTGAGGATTCGAGCAGATAGAACCACTCGAACTGGTGCCCCGGTTCGAACCAGTTATCCACAGCCCCGCGCGGTTTTTCCAGCATCACCCCATGTGCCGGGTCGATGAAGTGCGCCTGCATGGCCTCGGTGAGGTTCACCAGCGCGTCCTGTACCACCGCGTCGTGACGCACCGACAGGGTGGCGAGGAAGGCTTCGGCCAGGTGCATCAGCGGGTTCTGCAACGGCCCGCTGCCCAGCGTCGACCAGTCTTCGGCCAGGCTCGCCTCGTACAGGCCGTGCTCGGTGGCAAAGCGCTCCAGCACCACTTCAAGGGCTGCATTCAAGGTCGACTCGGCCATTGCTTCGTTCACCTTGCCCCAGTAATGCGCGCAGGCGAACACGATGAAGGCGTGGGTGTAGAGGTCCTTGGTGCGGTCCAGCGGGTTGCCCTGGGCGTCGATGCTGTAGAACCAGCCGCCGTGCTCGGCGTCGTGAAAGTGGCGTTGCAGGGTGCGCAGCAGGGCGGCGGCACGTTCCGCGGCGCCAGGCTGCTCGATGCGGCTGCTGAACAGGTACAGCTGGCGCGCGCAGGCCATGGCACGGTAGCGCTGTACCGGCAGGGGCCGGTGCTGCGGGTCGAGGGCTTCGAATGGCAGGGCCATGTCCGCGTTCCAGCCCGGGCCTTGCCACAGCGGCACGATGCGCTGGGCGAAGTGCTGCTGGACGCTGTCGAGCAGGGCAGGGAGTTCAGGCTGGGCGGTACGAAGGTCGGGCATGGAGAGGCGTCGTCGCGGTGGGCGTTTGTGGCGCATGGTAGCAGGAATTGCGGTTCGGCTTGAGCACCCCTTCGCTGGCAAGCCAAGGGCTCAGCGCAGATCGCCGAGCCCTTGCCAGTACTTGGCCCCGACAAAGATGAAGCGCAACTGCTGGGTGATCTTCGCCTGCGCGCTCAACTGCCCCGGTACCGGCTCGGCCGGCGAGTCGATCAGCTCGGGCAGGGTGGCGAACACGGTCTTGACCACCAGGTCGGCCATCACCCCCAGTGCCGCGTCGTCCAGATGCCGCCAGCGCGGCATGCGTTTGAGGTCCGCCGCCAGGTCCGAGCTGATCCCTTCGCGCAGCTTGGCGATGGCCTGGCGCACCGGCTGCGAGCCACCGTACTGCTCGCGGGCCAGGAACAGGAACTGCGCCCGGTTGGCCGCCACCACATCGAGAAAGATGCGCACCGAAGCATCGGTGATGCCGCCCAGTTCGAATTCGTTGTGGCGCACCAGGCGGATGGTCTGGCGGAAAGTTTCGTCCACCTCGTTGACCAGTGCCAGCCCCAGCTGGTCCAGGTCGCAGAAGTGGCGGTAGAAGCCGGTGGGCACGATGCCGGCGGTCTTGGCTACCTCGCGCAGGCTGATGCTGCCGAAGCCTCGGCCGCTCTCCATCAGGTGGCGGGCGGCATCCAGCAGGGCCTGTCGAGTCTGTAGCTTTTGTTCGGCGCGCGGCAGCATGGCGAGTATCGGTTCACAGTCATACAGCCCTGCACTCTAGGGCCTGGGCCGCAAAAAACAAAGCCCGGTCGATGGACCGGGCTGTGGGCGCGGGCACTGGCGCATGGGCTCAGCTCGCGCGGCTGTTGCGTTCGATCAGACGGTCCGAGCCGCCTTCGGCGATGCGAGTGCTGCGTTCGACAAGGCGGTCGGAACCACCTTCGGCAACGCGGTTGCTGCGCTCGATCAGGCGGTCAGAACCGCCTTCGGCCAGGGTCTTGAGGGGCTGTGCAATGACGCTGGCGCTGTCGCGGGCTTCGGCCGAGAGGTTCTGTTCGGTGGCGGGTACGGCGAAGGCGTTGGCAGCCAGCAGGCTTAGGGCAAAACTGAGCAGCAATGGGCGTTTCATGATCTGGCGCTCCTGGGAGGGCTGGTAAGTGGGTACGGCGCCAATGCTACGCTTGGGGGTCAGATAAAGAAGTTCATAAAGATAATGGTAACAATCGACGGCATTGATAGTCGGAAGTGTTAAGTGCCCTCAACGGGCATGGCTGTTCGCCATGCTGTCATCAGGAGATTCGTGCAATGACGCGCCCTGCCAAAATTCTCACCTGGACCTTCGCCACTGTGCTGTTGTTGCTGGCGGTCCTGATCATCGTCATCGCCACCTTCGACTGGAACCGCATCAAGCCCACCCTCAACGAAAAGGTCTCCGAGGCCTTGCACCGACCCTTTGCGATCAATGGCGACCTGGCCGTGCGCTGGCAGCGCGATCGCGACGAGGGCGGCTGGCGCGCCTGGGTGCCATGGCCGCGCTTCATCGCCCAGGACCTGACCCTGGGCAACCCTGAGTGGCTCAAGGCGCCGCAGATGGTCGGCCTGCAGCGCGTGGAGTTTCGCCTCTCGCCGCTGCCGCTGCTGGCCCAGCGCATCGTGATCCCGCGTATCGACCTTACCCTGCCGGTGGCCAGCCTCAAGCGCCTGGCCGATGGCCGCGCCAACTGGACCTTCGATTTCGGGCCCAAGGACGAGAACGCCGAGCCGTCCAAATGGGTGCTGGATATCGGCGCCATCGGCTTCGACAAGGGCGAGGTGGCCTTCGACGACCAGACCCTCAAGACCGTGGTGAAGGTGCAGGTCGACCCGCTGGGCAAGCCCATTCCGTTCACCGACATCGTCGGCAAGGCCAGCGCCGACAAGGCGGCGAGCCAGGGCTCGGCGCCCCAGGACTACGCCTTCGGCTTCAAGGTCGACGGCCGCTACAAGGGCCAGCCGTTGAATGGCAGCGGCAAGATCGGCGGGCTGCTGGCACTGCAGGACGCCACGCAGCCGTTTCCGCTGCAGGCTGACGTGCGCATCGCCGACACGCGCGTCGCGGTGGCCGGCACCCTGACCGACCCGCGCAACCTTGGCGCGCTCGACCTGCGCCTGCGCCTGTCGGGCGCAAGCCTGGGAAATCTGTACCCACTGACCGGCGTGACCCTGCCCGACTCGCCGGCCTATTCCACCGACGGCCACCTGATCGCCAAGCTGCACGAGCCTGGCGGGGCGGTGTTCCGCTACGAGGGCTTCAACGGCAAGATCGGCGACAGCGATATCCATGGCGACATGGCTTTCGTCGCCAGCCAGCCGCGGCCAAAGCTCACCGGCAAGCTGGTGTCCAACCAACTGCTGTTCAAGGATCTTGGCCCGCTGATCGGCGCCGACTCCAACGCCGAACAGAAGGCCCGTGGTGGCGCGAGCAAGCAGCCGGCCGGCAAGGTGCTGCCGGTGGAGGAGTTTCGCACCGAGCGCTGGCGCACCATGGACGCCGACGTGAGCTTCAGCGGCAAGCGCATCGTGCACAGCGAAGAACTGCCCTTCAAGGACCTGGCCGCGCACTTCGTGCTCGATGACGGCGTGCTGCGCCTGGAGCCGCTGAGTTTCGGCGTGGCCGGCGGCAAGCTGGATGCGCAGATCCGCCTGGATGGCCGCGCGGTGCCGATGCAGGGGCGTGCGCGCCTGAGTGCGCGCAACTTCAAGCTCAAGCAGCTGTTCCCCACCTTCGAACCGATGAAGACCAGCTTCGGTGCGCTCAATGGCGATGCCGACATCAGTGGCCGCGGCAACTCGGTGGCGGCCTTGCTCGGCACCTCCAATGGCGACCTGCGGCTGCTGATCAACGATGGCGCGATCAGCCGTGGCCTGATGGAGATCGCCGGGCTCAACGTGGGCAACTACGTGGTGGGCAAGCTGTTTGGCGACAACGAGGTGAAGATCAACTGCGCGGCGGCGGACTTCGGCATCAAGGACGGCCTGGCCAGTACGCGCCTGTTCGTGTTCGACACCGAGAACGCGATCATCTACATCGATGGCACGGCCAACTTCGCCACCGAGCAACTGGACCTGAAGATCAACCCCGAGTCCAAGGGCCTGCGCCTGTTCTCGCTGCGCTCGCCGTTGTACGTGCGCGGGCCGTTCGCCAAGCCGAGTGCAGGCGTGCAGGCGATTCCGCTGGCGTTGCGCGGGGCGGGGATGGTGGCGTTGGGGGTGGCGGTAGCGCCGGCGGCGGCGTTGCTGGCGCTGGTGGCGCCCAGCGGCGGGGACGAGAACCAGTGCACGCCGTTGCTGGAGCAGATGCGTTCGGGCAAGGCGCCCAAGACCGTCAAGGCTGGCTGAAAAAGCTTTGCCGGTAAGGCGGCTCCTGTAGGAGCCGGCCTTGCCGGCGAAGGGGGCGCTACGTTTACAGCCCTTTGAGCAGATCCGCCATATCATCCGCGTGCTCTTCTTCCTGGGCCAGGATGTCTTCGAAGATGCGCCGGGTGGTCGGGTCGCTGTCACCGATGTACTGGATGATCTCGCGGTAGCTGTCGATGGCGATGCGCTCGGCGACCAGGTCTTCGAGCACCATTTCCTTGAGGGTCTTGCCTGCCACGTACTGCGCGTGGGAGTTCTTGCTCAGGTTGTCGGGGTTGAAGTCCGGTTCGCCGCCCAGCTGCACGATGCGCTCGGCCAGCTTGTCGGCGTGCTCCATCTCCTGGTTGGCGTGCTCCAGGAACTCTTCGGCGGCCACGTTGGCCTTGATCCCCTCGGCCATGAAGTAGTGGCGTTTGTAGCGCAGTACGCACACCCACTCGGTGGCCAGCGACTCGTTCAGCAGGCGCAGGATCTTTTCGCGGTCGGCGGTGTAGCCTTCGGTCACCGCACCGTCTTCCACGTGCTGGCGGGCGCGGTGGCGCAGGGTTTGTACATCGGTCAGTTCAACGTTGCTCATCATGTTCTCCAAGCTGAAAACGGGGTTTCACGCTCTGACGGCGCGTCGGGTGCACAGTGTGTGATTGATTGGCGCGCTAAAAGTTTTACGCGCCGGGAAGGGCCTCTTCGTCCTTCTGGCGTTGCTCGCACGTCTTGAAGCCCTTGGCATCCACATGCCCGGTGGCATCGAAACGCACGTAGTAAGCCTGTTGCTTGCCTTCATGGTTTAGCACGTAGTTGTTGCATGTGCCGCCGTGTGGCAGGTCGATGACGGAGGAAGGGCTGCCGCCGATGGCGATCACCTGCTGCATGGTCATGCCGTTGCCCACCTGCTTAACCAGCGGCTGTTCGCGGTAGGTCACGTAGTCCACAGGGTTTTCAGGGCGGTTGCTGCCGCAGCCTACCAGGGTGGCGCTTGCCAGCAGGGCTGCCAGGGCGTGCTTGTACATGGTCTCGCTCCCTTGTGAAGGCCGTCATGGCCTGATAAGGGTTGGAACCGCAGCGCACGCCGGGAGTTCGATTGCAGTTGCCATTGTTGTGCCTGTAGGGTGGTGCGCACTGCCACGGATCGGGAGGGGCCGCCATGTCGCAAGCGCTTGCAACGCGTTATCCACTGGTACTGGTGCCGGGCATGCTCGGCTTCGTGCGCCTGGTGCTGTACCCGTACTGGTTCGGCATTGTCGCGGCCCTGCGCCGGGGCGGGGCCACGGTGTTCCCGGTGCAGGTCTCGCCGATCCACGGCAACGAGGTGCGCGGTGAACAGCTGCTGCGCATCATCGACGACCTGCGCCGCCGCACCGGCGCCGACAAGGTTCACCTGCTGGGCCACAGCCAGGGTGCGCTGACCGCCCGTTATGCGGCGGCCAGGCGCCCGGAATGGGTGGCCTCGGTCACCTCCATCGCGGGCCCCAACCACGGCTCCGAACTGGCCGACTACCTGGACAGGCACTACCCCGGCGATTCCGTCCGCGGGCGCCTTCTCAAACTGGTGCTGCACGGGCTGGCACGGCTGATGGGCTGGCTGGAAACCGGCTGGCGCGGGGCAGGCCTGCCCATCGACGTGCACGCCTCGCACCAGTCGCTGACATTCGAGGGCGTGGCCCTGTTCAACCAGCGTTATCCACAGGGCCTGCCGCTGACCTGGGGTGGCCAGGGGCCGGCCGAGGTCGACGGGGTGCGCTACTACTCGTGGTCGGGCACCTTGCAGCCGGGCATCACCGACAGCGGGCGCAACCGCTTCGATGGCAGCAACCGCTTCTGCCGCCTGTTCGCGCGCACCTTCGTGCGTGAACCGGGCCAGTGCGACGGCATGGTCGGGCGGTTCAGCTCGCACCTGGGCCAGGTGATCGGCGACGACTACCCGCTGGATCACCTGGATATCGTCAACCAGTCACTCGGCGCGGTGGGCAAGGGCGCCGACCCGGTACGGCTGTTTACCGAGCACGCGGCGCGTCTGAAGGCGGCGGGGCTTTGAGGCGGCGCAGCGGGGTGGTCCAGCGTTCGGCCAGAATCACCCCGGCCAGGGTCAGCACGCCGCCCACCAGGTGATACGGCGCCAGGCGCTCGTCGAGCACCAGTGCCGCGATCACCGCGGTCAGCGCCGGCAGCAGGTTGAAGAACAGCGTGGTGCGGCTGGGCCCCAGGCGCACCACCGCCTGCATCCACACCAGTGGCGCCACGATCGAGGCCAGCACGCAGGCATAGAGCACCAGGCCGATGTTGTCCACGCTCAGCCCGGCCTTGGGCGAGAACAGGTACAGCGGCAACAGCACCACGATCGCCACCAGCACCTGCAGGTACAGCAGTTGCAGCGGCGGCAGGCGCAGCTGCCACTTTTTCAGCAGGGTGCTGTACACCGCATAGGCCAGGGTGGCGATCAGCATCATCGCGTCTCCCAGGTTCAGGCCGTGGGCCAGCAGCGCGGCCGGGTCGCCGCCGGACACCACCACCAGCACCCCGGCGAACGACACCAGTGCACCCAGCAGCGCGCCGGCGCTCAGGCGCTGGCCCAGGGTGGCGATGGCCAGGGCCAGCGACATCAGCGGCATCAGCGACAGGATGATGCCCATGTTGGTGGCGCTGGTGATGGCGGCGGCAAAGTACGCCAGGCTCTGGTACACCGCCATGCCCAGCACCCCGAGGATGATGATCTTGCCCAGGTGCGGACGGATCGCCGCGCGGTTGCGCAGCACTGCCCGCAGCAGGAACGGGCTGAGCAGCAGGCCGGCGAGCACCCAGCGGTAGAAGCCGATCTCGGCAGGGAAGATGGCGCCGACGGCCAGCTTGTTGACCACGGTGTTGCCGGCCCAGATCAGAATGGCCAGCAGGGGGAACGCATAATTCATGCAACAGGGACTCTTTGAAGATGACGGCGGTCATTATCCGCCTGTCTGTCTGGATGTTTATACTGCGATCCAGACAACCCGCCCATTGATCCAGACAGCATTCGACCGACAGCATGGCACGCAAATACCTCGACATCCCGCAGCTGGACGCGCTACCGGCACCGGTGTACTTCCGCTATGACGAGTTCGGCGCCGACACCCACAGCGCCGCGCACCGTCACGCCTGGGGCCAGCTCAACTACACCGCCCACGGGGTGATGCAGCTGGAGATCGACGGCCGGCGCTTCTTCTCGCCGCCCAACTACGCGGTATGGGTGCCGCCGGACACCGAGCATGGTTGCTACAACCCCCAGGCCGTGGTGTACCGCTCGGTGTACATCACCCGCGAGCTGAGCCAGAGCCTGCCTGCGCAGCCGTGCAGCCTGGTGATCAGCGACATCCTCAAGGCCATCCTCGGCGATTTTGCCCGGCGCGACGTCAAGGTACCGCGCACCGATGCCGACCAGCGCCTGGCCCAGGTGCTGGTGGACCAGTTGCACTGCGCGCCGGTGCACACCGGCTACCTGCCGTATGCCCAGGGCCCGGGCCTGCGCAGCGTGCTGCAGGCCCTGCAACGCAACCCTGGGGACAACCGTCCGCTGGGCGACTGGGCCGCCAGCGTGCATGTGAGCGAGCGCACCCTGGCCCGCCAGTTCATCCGCGAGCTGGGTATCAGCTTTGGCGAATGGCGCCAGCGCCTGCGGTTTCTGCGGGCCATCGAGGCCCTGGAGGGCGAGCAGAGCATCCAGCAGATCGCCTTCGACCTGGGCTACGGCAGCCCATCGGCTTTTATCGCGATGTTCCAGCGCCAGGCCCAGTGCACCCCGGAGCAGTACCGACGCCAGGCGCGCCGCGGCTGACAGGGGTTTGTAAAAATTCTTGTCTACACTGGTGTCGAGGCTGCGCGGATGGCGTGGCGACCAGGAGAATGCCCCATGAAAATGTTGCGTGTGCCGTTGCTGCTGCTTGGCGTCCTGATGTGTTCGCAGGGGTTCGCCGCCACCGCGCAGCAGGAGAAGATGAAGACCTGCAATGCCGACGCTACCTCCCAGGCGCTCAAGGGTGACGCGCGCAAGGCGTTCATGAGCACCTGCCTGAAAAAGGCCGAGCCCGCGACCCAGCAGGAGAAGATGAAGACCTGCAATGCCGACGCCACCACCCAGGCGCTCAAGGGCGACGAGCGCAAGGCGTTCATGAGTACCTGCCTGAAGAAGAAATGAGCCCCTGCTGAGGCTCAGTCGCGTGCCGGCAGGCCCACATACACCAGCCGGTCCACGCCCTCGCCAAAGAAGAACGAGAACGGCCGCCCCAGTGCGTCCATGCGCTGGTTGCACTCGGTGTGCAGTTCCCGGGCACGCGCATGGGTCATCTCGGCCATCGGCGCCGATACCAGTGGCGGGCCGATCACGAAGTGCAGGTGAATGTTGTCGGGGTTCAGGTAGTCGAGCCAGTTGCGGGTGCTGAACGCCACCTGCAGGGTGCCGTTATCGACCAGTCGACGCAGCGCCGCGTCTTCGAACTGCAGGTGCACTGGCACCTGGGCGGCCTGGAAGTCGCGGTTGCGCACGTGCAGCAGGCCCTGACGGCCCGAGCCGAGCTCGCCTGGCCCGGTGGCGAGCATGTAGAACGGCAGTGTCGGAGTCATGCCGGCCTCCAGGGTGCAGAGCATCTGGTCATCGGCCTGCGGCAGCACCTTGAGGTAGGGGTTGCTGTGCGGCGGGGTACCGATGCCCTGGCCAAGGGCAATGTGCAGGTTCTGCGGGGTCAACACGGTGGTGTCGAAGTGACGCGGCGGCGCGCCGGTGCCCTGGCGCTGGCCGGTCAGCCCCTGGGCCTGGTCGGCGTCGAACCGCAGCTTCATGTTCAGGGTCACCGCATTGCGTGCCGGGATGATGGCTTCGAACACCTCGCGAATCTCGTCCAGCTGCTGTGGGCTCAGTGAGTCGTCCGTCAGGCGCAGGTGCACCACCTTGTCGTTGTACTCGTCCATCTCCATCACCAGGCTGTCGGTGGGGATGTGGTGCGCGGCCAGCAGCGCGAAGATCGATTCGCGGTAGCTGTAATGCACGTCCCGGCTGTAGTACAGGTCGCCCACCGGCGCCTGGAAGTGCAGCAACAGAAAGTCCTTGTCACAGCCTGCGAGCAACAGCGCGAGCGCGCACAGCAGTACCTTACGCATGGGGTTCCTTGGCCGTGTCGGCGTGTTCCTGCAGCGGCAGCAGGCGAGGCTGCCACAGGCGCAGGGTTTCGATGAGGGTGGGCCGACCATTGACGCTAAGAATGATGGCCACGCCCCGGCTGAACATCACCTCCACCTCGTTGTGCGGGTCGGTCTTTTCCTCGATGTCCTCCAGCGGCATGTGCACCGCGATGCCCTGGATGCGGTGGTGTGTTTCGCCGAAGTGCTGCAGCGAGTAGCCCCAGGTGTCCAGCGGGCCTTGCAGGCGGTACACCGCAGCGCGCTTGCCGGTGACGTGGGCCAGTTTCTTCCAGGGCAGGTCGGTGGTGCCGACCAGCTTGCGCAGCATGTAGGCCGGGCCGCCGAGAAACGCCAGGGCCTCGCGCTCGCCGTCGTTCAGCTGGCGTATCGGGGTGGCGCGGCGCAGGTACCTGACGCGGTTGAGCCAGGTCATGAAGAACGTCCAGAAGATCGGCGTGATGCGCCAGACAATCAGCACGCAGAGAATCGGCACCAGTATTTCGAGGATATCTTTTTCGTGCATGCACGCTCCTGCGATTGCGCATGGGCGCGCGGTCATTCCGTGAGGGCGGGCATCATAGAAAGATTGCCCTGGCAACGCCAGCGCGCCGCGCCCCGCGTGCCCCTATGCCTGCTCGTAGAAGGCTGGCAGACTGCCGTCTTTGTGGTCTTTCTGCCTCCGAGGTTGTATGACATTTACCCAGCGCCAGATCGTCCTGGCGAGTTGGCTCATCGTGTTCACCGGGTTGCTGCTGGCGCTGCCGCTCAAGCTGCTGCCCAGCCTGCTGGCCGGCCTGCTGGTGTTCGAGCTGGTCAACATGCTCACGCCCAAGCTGCAGCACCTGATTGCCGGGCAGCGTGCGCGCTGGGTGGCGGTGGCGTTGCTGGGCACGCTGATCGTGAGCGTGCTGAGCCTGCTGTTTGCCGGGGCCATCAGCTTTCTGCTGCACGAGGCGGAGAATCCCGGCGCGTCGCTGGACAAGTTCATGCTGCTGGTGGACCAGGCGCGCGGGCAGTTGCCGCCGTTCATCGATGCCTACCTGCCGGCCAGTGCGGCGGAGTTCAAGGTGGCCATCGGCGAATGGTTGCGCACCCACCTGGCCGACCTGCAACTGGTGGGCAAGGGCGCGGCGCACATGTTCGTGACCTTGCTGATCGGCATGATCCTGGGCGCCATCGTGGCCTTGCAGCGCATCCCCGACCTGACCCAGCGCAAACCGCTGGCCGCGGCCTTGTTCGAGCGCCTGTCGCTGCTGGTGCAGGCGTTTCGCAACATCGTGTTCGCGCAGATCAAGATCTCGCTGCTCAACACCGCCTTTACCGGGGTATTCCTGGCGGTGGTGCTGCCGCTGTTCGGGGTGCACCTGCCGCTGACCAAGACGCTGATCGTGCTGACCTTCCTGCTGGGGCTGCTGCCGGTGATCGGCAACCTGATGTCCAACACGCTGATCACCATCGTCGGCCTGTCGCTGTCGATCTGGGTGGCGGTGGCGGCGCTGGGCTACCTGATCGTGATCCACAAGGTCGAGTACTTTCTCAATGCGCGCATCGTGGGCGGGCAGATTCGCGCCAAGTCGTGGGAGCTGCTGCTGGCGATGCTGGTGTTCGAGGCGGCGTTCGGCTTGCCGGGCGTGGTCGCGGGGCCGATCTACTATGCGTACCTGAAGAGCGAGTTGCGCCGGGCCGAGCTGGTGTAAGGCCGACGGGCCTCTTCGCCAGCCTTGCTGGCGAAGAGGCCAACTCATTTCTGTGGATAAGTGACCGCTTCCACGCGATCCAGCCCCGCACCCATGAAGAACGTATACGGCCGCCCGAGCTTCATCTGCTCGGCGTAGCACTGGCTGTTCAGGGCCTTGACCCGATAGTCGATCTGGTAGGCACGCATCAGCTCGTGCTCGCCCAGGTCCGCCAGCTTGAACGCGATGCTCAGGCTCTTGCGGTTCTGCTCGTCAGCCGGCAGCAGCGCGAGTTCACCCTTGTCGACCTGCTGCTGCAGGCTGGCCTGCTTGAAGCGGTAGCGGGCACTCACCTTCCACAGGCTGAAGGCATCCGCTTCGCCTGTTTCGGCAAACTCCAGCACCACCCGCTGCGGGTCATCGCCCTTGGCCGCGTAGACGTCGGTCATGCCCGGGTAATACTGGCGCGGGCTGATGTACAGCAGGCAACTGACCTCGGCCTGCACCTGTTCGTTGACATCCATCGTGGTGCCCGGCCATTGCTCCGGCATCGCGGCCACCGTGCTCACTTCGTCGCCCGGTTCGGCGGGCAGGGTGAACGAGGCGGGCATCGCCTCCAGGGCCTGCAGCTGGCTTGGGGTCAGGCGCTGGCGCTCGGCGGCGGTGGGTTGCAGGGTGACTTCGATAGCGAAGGTGACAGCGTTGCGCGCCTGCACGATGTCCTCGAACAGCCCGCGCAAGGCGGCCTGCTGCTGTTCATCCAGCGGTTGCAGCAGCACCACATGCACCAGGCGCTTGTCCTCGGCATCCACGTCGAAACGCAGGCGCTTGGGGTCGACCTGGCGCTGTTCGAGGGCCTCGCCGATCATCTGCAGGTTGATCGGGTCCAGCCCCCAGCGGGCGGTGCCGACGTCGGTCTGAAAGCGCACGCTCATGAGTGTTTCATCGCCGCAGCCGCCCAGCAGCAGCGCGCTCGACAGTGCCAGGGTTCTGGCCAGGTTCATTGGGTTTCTTCCTTGTAGGTCACCGATTCGAGCCGGTCCAGGCCGTCCCCGACCCGAAAGCTCAGGGGGCGTGGCAAGTGGTTGGCAGCGCTTTCGCACGAATGGATCAGCTGCGAAGCATTGGGTTGCAACGGAAAACTGCGGTACAGCCGCTGTTGCCCCAGGTCCGAAAAGCCCAGCATCACCACCAGTGGGTCCACCGACAGGTAGTTCGGCTCGACGAGCCACAGTTCGCCTTTGTCGATCCTGCCTTGCAGGCCGGCGTCGGTCAGCCGGTAATGCGCCGGGTAGTGCGCTTCGCCCAGCTCGACGCTGACCTGATTGGCCGTGTCCAGCGTCATCTGCCACAGGCCGGTGATGCCTTCCGGCAACGGCTTTACCGGCAGCGCCTGCAGTTGGCAGGTGACCTTGGAGTTGATGCGTTCGGTCACGTCCCGCGGCACGTTGTCGTCGTCCCTGGGCATCAGCGCCATGGTCAGCACCGTTGGGCTGAGCTCCAGCGGGATCAACAGCGGTTGCGGCAGCGCGTCGATCCGCTGGCGCTCTGCCGCGCTCAGGGCCTGGCGTTGCTCGGGGGTGATGTCCAGGGTGAGTTCGATCTGCAGCGTGTTCGCCGCGCGTGCCTGCAGGATCTCGTCGAACGGTTCGCGCAACGCCTTGCGCTGCGCCTCGCTCAGCGGCTGCAGTTCCCTCACGTACACCAGGTGTTGGTCTTCGAGGTCGACCCGCCAGCGCAGGCTTTTCGGGTCGATCTGGCGTTGCACCAGGGCCTCGTCGATCATCTGCTGCTTGCGCGCGTCCAGGCCGGTGCCCGACGAGCCGGCCGAGTCCTCGAAGCGCAGGGTCATCAGGTCGTCGTTGCAACCGGCCAGCAGCAGGGCGCTGATCAGCGCCAGGGGTTTGAAACTCATCTGTTCACGTCCTTGTGGGGCGGCGGGCTAGCCGTAACGCTTGCGGGCTTCGATCGCCAGGCCGCTACCGATGCTGCCGAAGATGTTGCCCTCGACGTGGCGCGCGTTGGGCAGCATGGCCGCCACGCTCTGGCGCAGGGCGGGGATGCCGCTGGAGCCGCCGGTGAAGAATACCGTGTCGACCTGCGCCACACCGACGCCGGCCTTGTTCAGCAGCTCGCCGACGCTGCCACGCACACGTTCGAGCAGGCTGTCGATGGACGCCTCGAACAGCGCACGGGTCAACTCCACACTCAGCTCGGGCTGCACGCGCTTGAGGTCGACCAGGCGGCTGTCGCTGTGGGTCAGCTCGATCTTGGTGGCTTCCACTTCCATCGCCAGCCAGTGCCCGGCGCGCTGTTCGATCAGCTTGAACAGGCGGTCGATGCCGTCGGTGTCCTCGATGTCGTAGCGCATGCTGCCCAGCGCCAGCTGGGATTTCTGCGAGTACACCGAGTTGATGGTGTGCCAGGTGGCCAGGTTCATGTGGTGGCTGGTGGGCATGAAGGCACCGCTTTTCATGCGGCTGCCATAGCCGAACAGCGGCATCACGCCCTGCAGGCTCAGCTGCTTGTCGAAGTCGGTACCGCCGATGTGCACGCCACCGGTGGCCAGAATGTCGGCGTGGCGGTCATCGAGCATGTGGCGCTCGGGGGCCAGGCGTACCAGCGAGAAGTCCGAGGTACCACCGCCGATGTCGACGATCAGCACCAGCTCTTCGCCCTGGATGCTCGACTCGTAGTCGAAGGCTGCGGCGATGGGTTCGTACTGGAACGACACGTCCTTGAAGCCGATCTTCTTCGCCACCTCGGCCAGGGTGTCTTCGGCCTCCTGGTCGGCGGCCTGGTCGTCGTCGACGAAATGCACCGGGCGGCCCAGCACCACCTCGTCGAAGTCGCGCCCGGCATTGGCCTCGGCACGCTTCTTCAGCTCGCCGATGAACATGCCCAGCAGGTCCTTGAACGGCAGCGCGGTGCCCAGCACGCTGGTGTCGTGCTTGATCAGCTTGGAGCCCAGCAGGCTCTTGAGCGAGCGCATCAGGCGGCCTTCGTAGCCCTCCAGGTACTCGTGCAGGGCCAGCCGGCCATAGACCGGGCGCCGCTCCTCAATATTGAAGAACACCACCGAGGGCAAGGTGATCTTGCCGTCTTCCAGGGCAATCAGCGAATCCACGCCGGGACGGTGCCAGCCGACGGTGGAATTGGAGGTGCCGAAGTCGATACCGCAGGCGCGGGCCGGGGATGCGTGACTCATGGGTGTGCTTCCGGGGGAAAAACGGCCGCGCAGTTTATGCCAGCCATCGGCAGAATCAAGACCGAATATCTGCTCGACAGCAATCCTTTGTCCGACTTGAAAGGCTATGCTTGACCCCAATCTTCACAGCAGTGATGCATTCGATAACCGATGGTGAATCGTAAAGATGGACTTCAAAGACTATTACAAGATCCTTGGCGTAGAGCCCACGGCGGATGAAAAGGCGATCAAGACCGCCTACCGCAAGCTTGCGCGCAAGTATCACCCGGACGTCAGCAAAGAGCGCGACGCCGAAAACCACTTCAAGGAAGTGAACGAGGCCTATGAGGCCCTGAGCAGCCCTGAAAAGCGCGCCGAATACGACGAGCTGCGCAAGTACGGCCAGCACGGCCGGCCCTTCCAGGGCCCGCCGGGCTGGGAAAGCCGTGGCGGTGGCGGTGGCGGTGCCGACTTTGGCGGCGGCGACTTCTCGGACTTCTTCAGTTCCATTTTCGGCTCGGCCGGACGTGGCAACGGCAACCCCTTTGGCCGTGGCCAGCAACGCAGTGCCGGTCGGCGAGGGCAGGACGTGGAAATGGAACTGGCGATTTTCCTCGAGGAAACCCTGGCCAACGAGTCGAAGAAGATCAGCTTCCAGGTGCCGCAGTACAACGCGGCCGGGCAGCGCACGGGCGACACCACCAAGACCCTCAACGTCAAGATCCCTGCCGGGGTGACCGACGGCGAGCGCATCCGCCTCAAGGGCCAGGGTGCACCGGGCGTGGGCGGCGGCGCCAATGGCGACCTGTACCTGATCATTCGCCTGGCACCCCACCCGCTGTTCGATGTCGAAGGTCATGACCTGATCATCACCGTGCCGCTGGCACCGTGGGAGGCTGCGCTGGGCACCAAGGTCGAGATGCCGACCCTGACCGGCAAGGTCAACCTGACCATCCGCCCCGACAGCCAGAGCGGCCAGCGCCTGCGCATCAAGGGCATGGGCCTGAGCAACAAGCAGGGCCAGCGTGGCGACCTGTATGCGCAGCTGAAAGTGGTGATGCCGACGCAATCGAGCGCCGAAGCCCGCGAACTGTGGACCAAACTGTCGGAGAAGGCCGGGTTCAACCCGCGAACTCAATGGAGTAAGTGACCATGAGCAGTACCCTGATCGTTCAACTGGACATGCGAACCCTTTGTCAGGAGGCCGATGTACCGGCAGCCTACGTGATCGAGATCGTCGAGCACGGCATCGTTGAACCTTCGGGGCGAACGCCGGAGGAATGGGTGTTCGACGACCGTGCCCCGGTGCTGGCCAAGCGCGCGGCCAAGCTGCACCAGGAGCTGGAACTGGAGTGGGAAGGGGTGGCGCTGGCGCTGGAGCTGCTGGAGGAAGTGAAGCAGTTGCGCAGTGAGAACTCGATGTTGAAGCAGCGCCTGGGAAGGTTTGTGCAAGGCTGACCGGCCCAATCGCGGGTCAAGCCCGCTCCCACCGATACGCCGTTGGCCTCCAAGCCAGCGCTGTACCTGTGGGAGCGGGCTTGACCCGCGATGAGGCCCTCAGCCCTGTGGGGGCTGCGCCCCCGGTGCCAGCATCAGTTGCATGAAGGTCAGGTCCAGCCACTTGCCGAACTTCACCCCCACCTGCGGCATCTGTCCGTTCAGGGTGAAGCCCAGCCGCTCGTGCAGGCGGATCGACGCCGTATTGCCGCTCTCGATCGCCGCCACCATCACATGCTTGCCACAGCCCCTGGCACGCTCGATCAGCGCCTGCATCAGCAACGGCCCCAGGCCCTGGCCGCGCTGGTCGCTGCGGATGTACACCGAATGCTCCACGGTGTGGCGAAACCCCTCGAACGGGCGCCAGTCGCCGAACGAGGCATAGCCCAGCACGTCCCCTGCCTCATTCACCGCCACCAGAATCGGATAACCCTGCGCCTGGCGCGCCGCGAACCACGCCTGGCGATTGCCCAGGTCGACCGTCTGCTCGTTCCAGATCGCCAGGGTGTTGAGCACCGCATCGTTGTAGATATCACGGATGGCCGGCAGGTCGGCGTGCACGGCGTCGCGGATGTGATTCATGACAGGCTCTCGAAACGGGACAGGCGCACAGATTAAATCGTAACCAGGCCGCGTACACCTTCGGCCTCCATGTTTTCCCCGCGGCCCTGCTGCACGATCTCGCCGCGGGACATCACCAGGTACTGGTCGGCCAGCTCGGCGGCAAAGTCGTAGAACTGCTCCACCAGCAGAATCGCCATGTCGCCACGCGCGGCCAGTTGGCGGATCACCGCACCGATCTCCTTGATCACCGATGGCTGGATGCCTTCGGTGGGCTCGTCGAGGATCAGCAGGCGCGGGCGGCTGGCCAGGGCGCGGCCGATGGCCAGTTGCTGTTGCTGGCCACCGGACAGGTCGCCGCCGCGGCGGTGTTTCATCTGCAGCAGTACCGGGAACAGTTCGTAGATGAAGGCCGGCACCTCCCGCGCCTGGCTGGCGCCGAAGCGTGACAGGCCCATCAGCAGGTTCTCCTCCACCGTCAGGCGCGGGAAGATCTCGCGGCCCTGGGGCACGTAGGCGATTCCGGCGTGCACGCGCTGGTGCGGCTTGAGCGTGGTGATGGCCTGGCCCTCCCAGTGCACGCTGCCTTCGCGGGCGGGCAGCAGGCCCATCAGGCAGCGCAGCAGGGTGGTCTTGCCCACGCCGTTGCGGCCCAGCAGGCAGGTGACCTCACCGACCTTGGCCTGGAACGACAGGCCGCGCAGGATGTGGCTGCCGCCGTAGTACTGGTGCAGGGTGTCGATTTTCAGCATGTGCCTTGTCCTTTTTTGTCTGTACCGGCAACGCCGGCTCCTACAAGAGCCGCGGTGTCTCTGTAGGAGCCGGCGTTGCCGGCGAAGCTTTTCAGCGCCCCAGATAAACCTCGATCACCCGATCATCGGCCTGCACCTGTTCCAGCGAACCCTCTGCCAGCACGCTGCCCTGGTGCAGCACCGTCACATGGTCGGCAATGCTGCCGACAAACCCCATGTCGTGCTCCACCACCATCAGCGAATGCCGGCCGGCCAGGCTTTTGAACAGCTCGGCGGTGAATTCGGTCTCGGCGTCGGTCATGCCCGCCACCGGTTCGTCCAGCAGCAGCAACTGCGGGTCCTGCATCAGCAGCATGCCGATCTCCAGAAACTGCTTCTGCCCATGGGACAGCAACCCCGCCGGGCGCTGCGCCGACCCGGTCAGGCGAATGGTCTGCAGCACCTGGTCGATACGGTCGCGCTGTTCGCCGCCGAGTCTCGCGCACAGGCTGGCCCACACCGACTTGTCGGCCTTCTGCGCCAGTTCCAGGTTTTCGTACACGCTCAAGGCCTCGAACACCGTCGGCTTCTGGAACTTGCGCCCGATACCGGCCTGGGCGATCTGCACCTCGCTCATGCGCGTCAGGTCCAGGGTCTCGCCGAACCAGGCCTTGCCGGTGGTGGGGCGGGTCTTGCCGGTGATCACGTCCATCAGCGTGGTCTTGCCCGCCCCGTTGGGCCCGATGATGCAGCGCAACTCGCCCACGCCGATGTACAGGTTCAGCGCATTCAGCGCCTTGAAGCCGTCGAAGCTCACGCTGATGTCCTCCAGCGTCAGCACCGTGCCGTGGCGCACGTCCAGCCCCGGCTGGCGTGCCTGGCCCAGGCCGATGGCATCGCGACCGCTGCCGGCGTCGATGATCGGTTCGAGCATGAACTCGGGGTGTACGGCAGGCAGCGGTACGCTTCTCATTGTTCACCCCTTTTCTTCAGCAGACCGACCACGCCCCTGGGCAGGTAAAGCGTTACCAGAATGAACAGCGCACCGAGAAAGAACAGCCAGAACTCGGGGAACGCCACGGTGAACCAGCTCTTCATGCCATTGACCACGCCGGCGCCCAGCAGCGGCCCGATCAGCGTGCCGCGCCCGCCCAGGGCTACCCACACGGCGGCCTCGATGGAGTTGGTGGGCGACATCTCGCTGGGGTTGATGATGCCCACCTGCGGCACGTACAGCGCACCTGCCAGGCCGCACAGCACGGCGCTCAGCACCCACACGAACAGCTTGAAGCCGCGCGGGTCGTAGCCGCAGAACATCAGGCGGTTCTCGGCGTCGCGCAGCGCCGTGAGCACGCGCCCGAACTTGCTGCGCGCCAGGCGCCAGCCCAGGTACAGGCTGCCCGCCAGCAAGGCCACGGTGAGCAGGAACAGCACCGCGCGGGTGCCCTGGGCGGTGATCTCGAAACCCAGGATGCTGCGAAAGTTGGTGAAGCCGTTGTTGCCGCCAAAGCCGGTCTCGTTGCGAAAGAACAGCAGCATGCCGGCAAAGGTCAGGGCCTGGGTCATGATCGAGAAGTACACGCCCTTGATCCGCGAACGGAACGCGAAGTAGCCGAACACCAGCGCCAAAAGCCCCGGCGCCAGCACCACCAGGCACAGTGCCCAGGCAAAGTGCTGGGTACCGGCCCAGTACCACGGCAGCTCGCTCCACGACAGAAAGGTCATGAACGCCGGCAGGCCGTCGCCGGCCGCTTCGCGCATCAGGTACATGCCCATGGCGTAGCCGCCCAGGGCGAAGAACAGGCCATGGCCCAGCGACAGCAACCCGGCGTAGCCCCACACCAGGTCCAGCGCCAGGGCAACGATGGCGTAGCACAGGATCTTGCCCACCAGGGTCAGGGTGTAGGCCGACACCTGCAGGCTGTGGCCGGCTGGCAGCAACGACAGCAGTGGCAGGGCGATCAGCACCAGCAGCACCAGGGCGCCGACGGCCAGGGTCAGGCGCGGGCCGGCTTTTTGCGTAGCAGTGACAAGCAGTGGCTGGTTCATCAGTCGATTACCCGTCCCTTGAGGGCGAACAGGCCTTGCGGACGCTTCTGGATGAACAGAATGATCAGCGCAAGGATGAGGATCTTGCCGAGCACCGCACCGATCTGCGGCTCCAGCAACTTGTTGGCTATGCCCAGGCCGAACGCGGCCCACAGGCTGCCGGCCAGTTGCCCGACGCCACCGAGCACCACCACCAGGAACGAGTCGATGATGTAGCTCTGGCCCAGGTCCGGGCCGACGTTGCCGATCTGGCTCAGGGCCACGCCGCCAAGGCCGGCGATACCCGAACCCAGGCCGAAGGCGAGCATGTCCACGCGCCCGGTGGGCACGCCGCAGCAGGCGGCCATGTTGCGGTTCTGGGTGACGGCGCGCACGTTCAGGCCCAGGCGGGTGCGGTTGAGCAGCAGCCAGGTGAGCAGCACCACGCACAGGGCGAAACCGATGATCACCAGGCGGCTGTAGGGCAGCACCAGGTTGGGCAGTACCTGCAGGCCGCCGGAGAGCCAGGCCGGGTTGGCCACCTCGACGTTCTGCGCGCCGAACAGCAGGCGGATGGCCTGGATCAGGATCAGGCTGATGCCCCAGGTGGCCAGCAGGGTTTCCAGCGGGCGCCCGTACAGGTGGCGGATCACCGTGCGTTCGAGCAGCATGCCGACCCCGGCACTCACACCGAAGGCCACCGGCAGTGCCAGCAGCGGGTAGAAGTCCAGCGCGCCGGGGGCGTAGCGCTGCACCAGCACTTGCACCACGTAGGTGCTGTAGGCGCCGAGCATCAGCATTTCGCCGTGGGCCATGTTGATCACCCCCAGCAGGCCGAAGGTGATCGCCAGGCCCAGGGCTGCCAGCAGCAGGATCGAACCCAGCGACAGCCCGCTGAAGGCCTGGCCGAGCAGCTCGCCGATCAGCAGCTTGCGCTTGACCTGGGCCAGGCTGGTTTCGGCGGCGGTGCGCACCGTGGGGTCGGTTTCCACACTGGGATCGAGCAGGCTTTCGAGGCGGGTGCGGGCCATCGGGTCGCCAGTTTCGCCCAGCAGGCGCACGGCGGCCAGGCGTACGGCGGGGTCTGTCGCGACCAGTTGCAGGTTGGCCAGGGCCAGGCCCAGGGCTGCGTGCACGGCGGCGTCGGGCTCGCTGGCAAAGCGCCGGTCGAGGAAGGCGACCTGAGCGGGCTGCGCGCTTTTCTGCAGTTGCTGGGCGGCGGCCAGGCGGACCCTGGCGTCATCGCTGAGCAGTCGATGGCTGGCCAGGGCGTTGTCCACCAGGCCGCGCAGGCGGTTGTTCAGGCGCAGCTTGCGGCTGTCGTCCGGGCCCAGGCGGCCTTGCTGCAGCGAACTCAGCAGTTCGAGGCGCGCGGGGTCGGGTTGCGCCGCCCAGCCCTGCAGCAGGCTGGCCTGTTCGTTGGGCTTGGCGGCGATGAAGTAGTCGGCGTCGCCAGCGGCCCGGGCTGCCAGAGGCAGCAGCAGGAGCAGGGCGAGCAACAGCGAGTGGAGTGCCTTGGGCATGGCGGCTTCCTCGAAAGGTTAGGTGACTGTCAGGGCCTCTTCGCGGGTCAAGCCCGCTCCTACAGAGTTCGGTGATCCCTGTGGGAGCAGGCTTGACCCGCGATGGGCCGCACGGCGGCCCCCTGCCTCAGTTGCCTTTCACGGCATAATCCGGCCGCTTGTCGTTGCCCGGAATGAACGGGCTCCACGGCTGCGCGCGCAGCGGCTGCTCGGTCTGCCACACCACGCTGAACTGCCCGTCATCCTGGATCTCGCCGATCATCACCGGCTTGTGCAGGTGGTGGTTGGTCTTGTCCATGGTCAGGGTGAAGCCCGACGGCGCCTTGAACGTCTGCCCCGCCAGCGCCTCGCGCACCTTGTCCACATCGGTGCTCTTGGCCTTTTCCACCGCCTGGGCCCACATATGGATGCCCACATAGGTGGCCTCCATCGGGTCGTTGGTCACCGCCTTGTCGGCGCCCGGCAGGTTCTTCGCCTTGGCATAGGCCTTCCAGTCGGCCACGAACTGCGTGTTGACCGGGTTGTCCACCGACTCGAAGTAGTTCCATGCCGCCAGGTGCCCCACCAGCGGCTTGGTGTCGATGCCGCGAAGCTCCTCTTCACCCACCGAGAACGCCACCACCGGCACGTCGGTGGCCTTCAGGCCCTGGTTGGCCAGTTCCTTGTAGAACGGCACGTTGGAGTCGCCGTTCACGGTGGAGATCACCGCCGTCTTGCCCCCGGCCGAGAACTTCTTGATGTTGGCCACGATGGTCTGGTAATCGCTGTGGCCGAACGGGGTGTACACCTCCTCGATGTCCTTGTCGGCCACGCCCTTGCTGTGCAGGAACGCGCGCAGAATCTTGTTGGTGGTGCGTGGGTACACGTAGTCGGTGCCCAGCAGGAAGAAGCGCTTGGCCGCGCCACCGTCCTCGCTCATCAGGTATTCCACCGCCGGGATCGCCTGCTGGTTGGGCGCCGCCCCGGTGTAGAACACGTTGGGCGACATTTCTTCACCTTCGTACTGCACCGGGTAGAACAGCAGCCCGTTGAGTTCCTCGAACACCGGCAGCACCGACTTGCGCGACACCGAGGTCCAGCAGCCGAACACCACCGCGACCTTGTCCTGGGTCAGCAACTGGCGGCTCTTCTCGGCGAACAGCGGCCAGTTGGAGGCCGGGTCGACCACCACCGGCTCCAGCAGCTTGCCGTTGACCCCGCCCTTGGCGTTGATCTGCTCGATGGTCATCAGGGCCATGTCCTTGAGCGAGGTCTCGGAGATCGCCATGGTGCCCGACAGCGAATGCAGGATGCCGACCTTGATGGTCTCGGCGGCCTGGACCGTCCAGCTCAGGCCCATCGCGGCAATCGACGCGCTGAGGGTGAATGCCTTGATCAGACTGCGACGCTTCATAGTGCTCTCTCCATGGGATCGAATGGTTCTGCTGGGCAGACCGCGACTTTGTGCAGAGAGCTTTAGCAAGGGCTGTGCCGATGTCGTACACAGGCTTGCCAGCAGCGTGTTCACAAGGTGCAGGGCAGGGTGGGTGCACCGGGATGGCGCTTGCCGTGGTGCAGTACGCGCAAGACTGCACAGCAATAGTTCACGGCGATGCCTTATGCTTGCGCCCTCACTTCAACTCGGCTCAAGGATTTTCGCCATGGAAGCGTCATCGCTGTACTTTCGCTGCAATATCACCCCGGCCCAGTACCAGGCCGCGATGACCTCACCTGCGGCGGGCGCTGGCGAGTTCGATGACTGGCAGCAATGGCTGGACGCCGCGGAGGTGCACGGGGTACGTGATCTTGACCAGAAGGCGCCTGAAAATGCGGTGGCGCTGGGCGATTTGCTTCAGGGCTGGGTCGACTGCATGTACGGCAGCCTGATGCAGTACGACGAGGCGTCGCAGGTCTGGCAGTTCGCGTTGGTGGAGTTCACCAACAATTACGGCGAGATGATCCAGCTGCTGGCCCCTCTGCGTCAGATGGCGAAGTACGCCAAGCCGGAGTCGGACAGCTTCCTGCTGGTCTATTCGTATATCTGGGGTGATGGCGACAATGCGTTCCTCACCCTGGGCCAGCAGCGCAGCCAGTTTGCCAGCGGCCCTTCGCCCGAACAGCGGGCCGAGGCCGATGGCGTGCTGGAAGGGCTTGCCCAAGCCCTCCAGCAGCAGGAGTACGACTACGACTGACGCGGCGTGGTAGCGGGCACCGGCACACGCGCCTGGCGCTTGCGGCGCACGGTCTGGTAGGTCACGGCCAGCAGCACGAACCACAGCGGCGTCACCAGCAGGGCCTGGCGGGTATCGCTCTCCAGGCACAGCAACACCAGGATGAAGGCGAAGAACGTCAGGCATACCCAGCACATGAAGCGCCCGCCCGGCATCTTGTACTTCGAGGCCTGGTGCAGCGGCGCACGCTCCTTGCGGTAGGTGAGGTACGACAGCAGGATCAGCGTCCACACGAACATGAACAGGATCGCCGACACCGTGGTCACCAGGGTGAAGGCCTCGATCAGGTCGGGGATCACGTACATCAGGGCCGCGCCCAGCAGCAGGCAGGTGCACGAGAAGTACAGGCCGTTGGCCGGCACCTTGCGGCTGGACAGGGTCTCGAAGCTTTTCGGCGCATCGCCCTGCTGGGCCAGGCCGAACAGCATGCGGCTGGTGGAAAACACCCCGCTGTTGGCCGAGGAGGCCGCCGAGGTCAGCACCACGAAGTTGATGATGCTCGCCGCCGCCGGCAGCCCGGCCAGCACGAACAGCTCGACGAACGGGCTCTTGCCCGGCACCACGTCGCGCCACGGGGTGACGGCCATGATCGCGATCAGCGCCAGCACGTAGAACATGATGATGCGGATCGGGATCGAGTTGATCGCCCGCGGCAGGGTGCGCTCGGGGTTCTTCGCCTCGGCGGCGGTGGTGCCCACCAGTTCGATGCCGACGAAGGCGAACACGGCAATCTGGAAGCCCGCGAAAAAGCCCATCAGGCCATGGGGGAACATGCCCGCGTCATTCCACAGGTTGCTCAGCTGTGCACTGGTGCCGGTGGGTGACTGGAAGCCGACGAACACCATGTACAGGCCGGTGCACACCAGCGCCATGATCGCGATGATCTTGATCAGGGCGAACCAGAACTCGATTTCGCCGAACAGCTTCACCGTGATCAGGTTCAGCGACAGCAGCACGCCGACGCAGGCCAGGGCCGGCGCCCATTGCGGCAGGTCAGGGAACCAGAACTGCGAGTAGGCGGCGATCGCGATCACGTCGGCAATGCCGGTGATGATCCAGCAGAACCAGTAGGTCCAGCCGGTGAAGTAGCCGGCCCAGGGGCCGAGCAGGTCGGCGGAGAAATCGATGAACGACTTGTAGTTGAGGTTCGACAGCAGCAGTTCGCCCATGGCACGCATGACGAAGAACAGCATGAAACCGATGATCATGTAGACGAAGATGATCGACGGGCCAGCCAGGCTGATGGTCTTGCCCGAGCCCATGAACAGGCCGGTGCCGATGGCCCCGCCAATCGCGATGAGCTGGATATGGCGGTTGGTGAGGTTGCGTTGCAGGTCGTGGGCCGGGGTGTCCGGCGGTTGCTGGTTGGTCATGGGTGGCATTCCATTGAGGAGTCAGTCTTCTTGTGCGTGAAGCGCTCGCTAGGCTATCACGGGCTTTTGCCCTGGCGAGGTGGCAATACGTCTCAAGTTGGTACGTTCGCACCGCTTTGTTGATCGCGGTCAAGGCAGGATTTCCCGGCCAGGCAAGGGCTCAGCGCCAGGCAGCAGTTCAGCGCCGGCGCATCATGCCGATGAAGAACAGCCCGCCGATGGCCGCCGTGGCGATGCCGATGGGCAGGTCTTCAGGGGCGATCAGGGTGCGTGCGGCCACATCCACCCAGATCAGGAACAGGCTGCCCAGCAGCAGCGACACCGGCAGCAGCCGGCGGTGCTCGGCGCCCACCAGGCGCCGCGCAATGTGCGGCACCATCAGGCCGACAAAGCCGATGGAACCGCTGATCGCCACCAGCACGCCGGTCAGCAGCGAGCAGATCAGAAACGCCAGCAGGCGCACCGAGCGTGCGTTCAGGCCCAGGGTCACGGCGGTCTGCTCGCCGGCCATCAGCGCATTGAGCGCGCGTGCCATGCCCAGCAGCAGGCCCAGCCCCAGCAGCACGCTGGCTGCCGGCACCGCCAGCAGCTCCCAGCGCGCCAGGCCCAGGCCGCCGAGCATCCAGAACATCACCGCCGAGCTTGCACGATGATCGCCCATGAACAGCAGCAGGTTGGCCAGCGCCATCATCACGAAGGCCACGGCCACCCCGCACAGCAACAGGCGGTCGCTGTCCAGGCGGCCATGCCGGCTGGCAATCGCCAGCACCAGCAGCATGCTGCACAGCGCGCCGACAAAGGCTGCCAGCGGCAGGGTCAGCACGCCGATCAGTTCACCCACATGCAGCACCACCAGCACCGCACCCAGGGTGGCGCCGGAGGTCACGCCGAGCAGGTGCGGGTCGGCCAGCGGGTTGCGCGTGACCGCCTGCAGCACCGCGCCGATCATCGCCAGGCCGCCGCCCACCAGCGCGCCCAGGAGCATGCGCGGCACCCGGATCAGCCACACGATATGTTCCTGGCCGGCGGTCCAGGCGGGCACCTCGGGGGCAATGCCGAACACCTTGAACAGCAGCACCCGGGCGACCACCTCGACCGGCACCGGGGCCGAACCGAACCCCAGCGAGAGCACGCACGACACCAGCAGCAGGCCGCTCAGCGCCAGCAGCATCAGGCGATAGCGAGTGTTCATGCGCCGTGCAGGCCCTTGGCGATGGCCTCGATCGCCTCGACGTTTTCCAGGCTCGGCGTGGCGGCCACATAGGGGATGACCACGAAGCGCCGGTTACGCACCGCGTCGACCGATTGCAGGGCCGGGTGCTGTTCCAGAAACTGCTGCTTCTGCGCGGCGGTGATCTCGCCGTAGTCGACGATCACGATCACCTCGGGGTTGCGTTCGACCACGCTTTCCCAGTTCACGCGGGTCCAGCTGGCCTCGATGTCATCAAGTATGTTGCGCCCGCCGGCAGCGTTGATCAGCGCCTCGGGCATGCCCAGGCGCCCGGAGGTCATGGCGCGGTCTTCGCCGCTGTCATACAGGAACACCCGCGGGCGCTGCGCCGGCAGGTGCTGCTGCACGCTGGCCACGCGCTGCTGCATCTGCTCGATCAGCTGGCTGGCGCGGGCCTGCACGTCGAAGATCCGGCCCAGGTTGCGCAGGTCGGTGTAGGTGTCGTCCAGGCTCGCCGGCGGGCGCTTCATCACGAACGCGCACGACTCGGTCAGCTCGTACACCGCGATGCCCAGCGGCGCCAGGCTCTGCGGGGTGAGGTCGCCGCCCACGCGCATGCCGTAGTCCCAGCCGGCGAAGAAGAAGTCGACGTTGGCGTTGAGCAGGGTTTCCACCGAAGGGTACTTGCTGGCCAGCTCCGGCAGGCCGTCGAGTTCCTTGCGCAGCGCCGGGGTCACTGCCTTCCAGCCGCTGACGCCGCTGTAGCCGACCATCTTCGTGCGCAGGCCCAGGGCGAGCATCATCTGGGTCATGTTGATGTCGTGGCTCAGGGCGCGTTCGGGGGCCTTGGCGAAGGTCACCTCGCGGTTGCAGCTGTGCACCGTGAGCGGGTAGCGCGTGGCCTCGGCCAGGGCCGGGCCGGCGACCAGCAGCAGCGCGGCAAGCAGGGCGGATCGAATCATTGGGGGGCTATCCAGGTGATGCGTGGATGGTCGGCCAGCGGGTGGCGGTCGATCAGCGCCTGAACGCCGAACACCTCGCGCAGCAGCTCGGCGGTGAGGACCTGGTGCGGTGTGCCGCTGGCCACGATGCGGCCGTGGTCGAGTACGTACAGGCGGTCGCAGAAGGCCGCGGCCAGGTTCAGGTCGTGGATGCTGGCCAGGGTGGCGATGCGCAGCTGGCGCACCTGGTGCAGCAGGGCCAGTTGATAACGCGGGTCGAGGTGGTTGGTCGGTTCGTCGAGGATCAGTACGCGCGGTTGCTGCACCAGGGCGCGGGCCAGGATCACGCGCTGCTTTTCACCGCCCGAAAGGGTGGCGAAGGCGTGGTCGTCGAAGCCGTGCAGGCCGACGTCGAGCAGCGCCTGCTGCACACGCTGGCGGTCTTGGCTGCTGTCGCCGTCGAACAGGCCCTGGTGCGGAATGCGCCCCATGGCGACCACTTCGGCCACGCTCAGGCCAAACGCGTCGGGGAACTCCTGCAGCACCACCGCGATGCGCTGGGCACACCAGCGCGGCGATTGTTGCCAGAGGTTGTGGTCGTCGAGGGTGATGTGCCCGCGTTCGGGGGCGTTGAAGCGGTAGGCGCACCGCAGCAGGCTGGTCTTGCCGCTGCCGTTGGGGCCAATGAGGCCGACGAATTCGCCGGGGCGCACCTGCAGGTCGACGCCACGCAGCTGGAACTGGTGGTGGCAGTGGCCGTGGCCTTTGGGGGACCAGTGCAGGTTGTGGATATTCAGGGTGGTCATGTGTCGTCTATTCGGGCCTCTTCGCCGGCAAGGCCGGCTCCTGCAGGACCGGTGTGGTGTGCAGGAGCCGGCCTTGCCGGCGAATGGGGCGACGCGGTCAGAAGGTGTAGTCGGCCGTCACGAAGAACGCGCGCGGCTCACCCAGGATCCATTGCTGGCCGTCATTGTACTGACTTTGCGCGTACCGACGGTCGAACAGGTTGTTCAACTGCAGGCCCAGCGTGGTATCGCTGAGCACCTGCCACGCCACCGAGGCATCCACCACCGTGTAGCTCGGCAGCCGGGTAGTGTTGCCCATGTCGGCATAGCGCCCGTCCACATAGCGCACCCCGGCGCCTGCGCGCAGGCTGTCGGTCAGGCCCTTGCTCAGCCACAGGTTGGCGGTGCGCCCCGGTACGTCGGTGGGGCGGTTGCCGGCCCGCGATACCATCACGCCGTTCACCTCCTGCTCGAATTCGTCATAGCGTGCACGCACGAACGCGGCGTTGGCCTGTACCTGCCAGTCGTGCGGCAGCTGCAGGTCCAGGCTGGCCTCGATGCCGTCGGACGACTGCTTGCCCACCTGCAGTTGCCGGCCGGTGCCGATCTGCGACGGGTCGTCGGTGAGCAGGTCCTTCTTGACGATGTGGTATGCCGCCAGGGTCCATTCGCCACGCTGCTGCCAGAACTGCTGCTTGACCCCGACCTCGGTCTGGCGCGCCTTGGCCAGGCCGTACTGCTGCTGGTCGGGGCTCAGCGAGATCAAGCCGCCAACGCCATCGGTGCTGGTGGCGTGCTGGGCATACAGTGACGTTTCGGGGGTGAGGGCGAACACCAGCCCGGCCTTCCAGTTGTTGCCGTCCAGGCTGGTGTCGCTGCGTGTGTTGCCGGTCACTTCGCTGCGCAGGTCGTTGCGGTCCAGGTGCACCACGTCGCGGCGCACGCCCGTCACCAGCGACAGGCGCTCGGTGAGCTGCAGGCGGTTTTCTGCGAACAGCGCGAACTGGTGGGTCAGGCTGTCGAACTGCGGACGGTACGCCGAATCGCTGGCAAAGCCGCTGCGCTGCGGGTGGCGCAGGTCGATCGGCTCGCCGCCGACTATGCTGTCGTTGAATGGCGCGTTGCTGTTGAGCTGGAAGCGGATGCGGTTGTAGTCGGCGCCCACCAGGGTCTGGCTGTCGAGGCCGAACAGGCTGTGCCTGAAGGTGAAGGTCTGGCGATCACCCAGCTGCTCCTGCTGGTGCTTGATGCCGAAGTTGCCACTGCGCAGCAGTTGCTGGCTGGCCGCATTCCAGGTGTAGTTCTCGGCGTTCTGCCAGCGGCGGTTGGCCTTGAGGTAGTACAGCTCGTTGGTGGAGCTGACGCTGTCGCTGATCTGCCACTCGGTGGTCAGGCGCGTCCACTGGTCGTTGTAGTGCTGCTTGTCGTTGCTGATGTTGTAGTTCTTGTCGCGCAGGCTCTCGCGCAGGTGGCCGTTGATCAGCGGCGTGCCGAAGTAGTTCATCGGCTTCTGGTCGCCATAGTCGTGCGCCAGGGTGAAGGCCAGGTCGTCATTGGCCTGCCAGCGCAGCGCCGCACTGATGGCGGTGCTGCTGGAGTCGCCGTGGTCGATCCAGCCGTTGCTGCGCAGCTGGTTGATGTTCAGGCGGTAGCTCAGGCTGTCGGTGAGCGAGCCGCCGCTGTCGAGGGCGGTCTGCTGGCTGTCGTGGCTGCCGTAGCCCAGGCGCAGGTGGTTGACGATCTCGCCCTCGAAGGGCTTTTTCGGCACCACGTTGACCACCGCACCGGTGGCGCCTTCGCCATACAGCACCGAGGCCGGGCCGCGCAGAACGTCGATGCGTTCCACCGACCAGGTGTCTACCGGGAAGGTCACGGTGCCCATGCCGGTGTACATGCGGTTGCCGTCGAACAGCTGCATCACCGAGCTCTGCCCGGTGAAGCCGCGGGCCTGCAGCGAGGTGCCGCCATCGCCCGGGGTGCCGGTGCGGCTGATGCCGGTGCTGCGCGACACGCCGTCCTGTACGCTGCGATCGCCACGTGCGCGTACCTGCTCGCCGCTCAGGCTCTCGACGCTGCCCGGGGTTTGCAGGGCGTTCAGGTTCAGGCGCGAACCGGCGCTGGTCGGGGTATCGAGGCTGACCCGCTGTTCGGCGTCGGCCGTGGCGGTGATGGTGCCGGCAGGCAGGGTCAGGGTGTTGGCCAGGGCGCAATCGCACGCGGCCAGCAGGCTCAGGGAGCCGATCAGGTACTTGTTCATCGGAAGGGGAATCGCTTGTCCATAAGGCCCGGGCGCGTCGGTGCGCCGGGTTCGAGGCAGGTGTTTTTCGGGGCGTATAATGTAACATTTTGCCGATTGGCGGTAGCGCAGCGTGCTCATGTGCTGCATGAGCAGGGCTCAGGTTGGCGCCGCCGGTCTGCCAGAGGGCGCGGCCAGTGGCCGCGCCCGGGTGGTGCATCAGAAGCTCAGGTCGACCTTGGTCCAGAGGGTACGCCCTGGCTCGTTGATCGCCTGCGGATCACTGGCCGGGTAGCCGAAGCCGGCATTGCCCGCCAGGTTCAGGTGCTCGGCGTAGGCCTTGTCGAACAGGTTGTCGACGCCGGCACTGAGCTTGATGTTCTTGCTCACGCGGTAGGCGCCGTTGAGCGAGAACACGCCGAAGCCTGCGCTTTTCTCGTAGTCCTTGCCCACCACGTTGCCGGAACCCTCGGCGATGCGGTTCTGCGCCGAGACCAGGCGCCACAGCGCACCGGCGCTCCAGGCGTCGCGGCTGTAGGTCAGGCCCAGGCGGCTTTCCAGCGGCGGCATCTGCGGCAGCGCCTTGCCATCGCTGCTGTTCTTGCCCCAGGCGTAGGCCAGGGTGGCGTCGGCTTTCCAGTTGGGCGCGAACTGATAGGCCGCGCCCAGCTCGCCGCCCATGATACGGGCATCGATGTTCTGCGCCTGGGAGCTGAGCATGCCCATCATGCCGGGACGGTAGTCGAACAGGATGTAGTCGCGCACCTGGCCGATATAGCCCGAGGCCCAGGCTTCGAGCTGCTCGGTCTTGTACTGGATGCCCACGTCCAGCTGGGTGGTCTTCTCCGGCTTGATCGAGTCGAACGCATTGAGCGAGCCGGCCGGGCCCGACTTGGGCGAGAACAGCTCCCAGTAGTCGGGGAAGCGCTGGGCATGGCCCAGGCCCACATAGGTGGTGGCCGGGAGGTCGAGCAGGTCGTGCTCGTAGCGCACGAACCCGCTGGGCAGGGTGTCGGCGCGGGTGTTGCCGCGGGTGGCGCTGGCTTCACGAAAATCCTTGGCCGAGGCGCGGTCCAGGCGCGCGCCGCTGACCAGGCGGTCCTGGCTGGAGGTTTCCCAGGTCAGCTCGCCGAACACGCCATAGTTGTGAAAGTCCGCGTCCTTGGTCCAGGGCTCGGCCTTGTGCGCATCCACGCCCATGCCGCCGCGCTGGCGATGTTCGTTGGTCTGCGCATCGACACCGCTGACCAGGGTCACGTCCTCCCAGCGCCAGGTGGCCTTGAGCCGCCCGCCGAGGGTGCGGCGGTCGACGTTGCTGACCATCGGCCCGGCCATCATGCCGCTGGTGGGCGAGGTGCGCAGGCTGTAGTTGTCCATCACGTGGTCGGCGTAGTTGTAGTAGACCTGGGCTTCGAGCTTGTCGAGCACCCCGCCCAGGTTGGATTTCTCAAAGCGCAGGCCCAGGCTTTCGCGCTTGAACTGCGAACCGTCCATGCCGCGCCCGGCATAGCGCGCCTCGCCATCGCCCTTGCCGGCAGTGAGTTCGAGCAGGGTGTCGGCATCCGGGGTCCAGCCCAGGGCCACGTCACCGTTCCACTTGTCCCAGCGCGAGGGCACGGTGTCGCCGTTGCCGTCCTTGTAGTCGTCGGAGCGCGACTGGTTGCCGACAAAGCGTGCATAGCCCTGTGCGTTGCCTGCCGCAGCATCCAGCACCTTGTCGAAGCGCCCGTTGGAGCCGGCCAGCAGGCTTGCGTTGACGCGGCTGCCGAGCTCGCCGAACTGTTCGGGCTCGCGGTCGAAGAGGATGGTGCCGGCCGAGGCGCCGGGGCCCCACTGCACGCTCTGCGGGCCCTTGATCACGGTGAGGCGGTCGTAGGTTTCCGGCGAGATGTACGAGGTGGGTGCGTCCATGCGGTTGGGGCAGGCGCCGAGCATCACGCCGCCGTTGGTGAGGATGTTCAGGCGCGAGCCGAACATGCCGCGCAGCACCGGGTCGCCGTTGGTGCCACCGGCGCGGATGGCCGAGAAGCCCGGGATGGTCTTGAGGTAGTCGGCGCCGTCGCTGGCCGGCACCGGCTGGCGTGGGTCCTTGGGGTTGGTGACGATGGTCAGCGGCGAGCTGGGCGCCACGGCAGTGATCACCGTGGGGCTCAGTTCGGCGTGGTCGTGGCCTTCGTGGCCGCTGTCGGCGGCCAGGGCCACGTGGCTGAACAGGGTGCCGCACAGCAGGGCGATGGTGCCTTGCAGCGACAGGCGCAGGGTAACGGTAGAGCCGGACATAGTATTTCCAACATCGTGTGGTCGTGAGGGTGCGCAAGAGCCTCGGCAGCAAGCCGGGCCCTGGGGCGCATGCAAAGTGGGTTCAGACGACGATGTGGGCAGGTGGCGCGCGGCTGCGGGCGCCGGGGAAGATGGCCTGGCGCGCATGGCCCTGGCGCGGCTGGGCGCGCAGGGTGGTGTGGGGCGAGACGGCCTCGGTGTCGAGCAGGCTGAGCGTCTGCGGCAGCGCCGGGCAGTGGAAGAACAGGCTGCAGTAGCCGCACTTTTCCCAGATGACGTGCAGCGCTGCCGGGTTGTCGGCCGGGCTGCTGGCGTGGCTGCCTGAGTGGCAGTCCATGGCCATGTCCATGCCGGGCATGGAGGCACGGTGATCCATCGGCATCGACTGGGAGGCCAGTGGGCCGATGAAGATCATCAACATGGCGAACAGGCTCAGCCAGCTGCCGCGTGCTCGTTGGAGGTCAGCGGGGCGGGCGAGCCTGCCGCGGGGCAGGCGCATGGCGTGCAGCCGTCAGCGAATCAATGGCTGTGGGCGGTGCCCTCGGGGGCCTGTTTCTGCACGGCCACTTCGACCGTGATGTTGCCGGCCTTCTGGAAATGCAGGGTCAGCGGGAAGCGCTTGCCGTCGCTGAGCAGGCTGCGGTCCTTGGGCTGCATCAGCATCACGTGGTAGGCGCCGGGGGCGAACACCAGGTCGGCGCCGGCGGGGATGTCGACACCCTGCACCTGCTGCATCTTCATCAGGCCGTCCTTGTGCACATGCTCGTGCAGTTCGGCGTTGTCGGTGATCGGGCTGTCGACGCCGAGCAGGCGGTCGGCGCTCTTGCCGTTGTTGTGCACGATGAAATAGGCGGCCACGTTGGGGGCGTTGGGCGGCAGCTCCTGCGACCACGGGTGGGCGATATGCAGGTCGCCCACGGTGTATTCATGGGCGTTGGCAAAGGTGGCGGGCAGCAGCAGGGCGGCCAGCAGCAGGGCGTTCTTGAGCATGGTCAATCTCCGTTCGGGTCAGGTTCGCAACTGGTAGCGTAGTGAACTCAGGCCTGGGGGGAGGCGCGGGGATTGAGCGCGGGCCATTGCTGGCGTGGCGTGGGGTGGTAGCTGGCGAGTAGCGGTGACGGGGTGTTGAGGGTGTGCTCGGACGTCACCAGCCGTGGCGGGTGGCCGGGCAGGGCCAGCAGCGGGGCAGTGCCGGAGCAGCACCAGCAGTGCTGCATGGTGGAGTGGTCGTCGTTCTGCTGTTGGCCGTCGGGGGCATTCAGCGAGATGGCGATCATCTTGGTCACGCCGCTGGAGCAGAAGGTGCCCCACAGCAGTTGTTCGGGTTGGGCTTTTGCAGCGGCGGCGGACAACGGCATGGCCAGCAGATTGAACAGCACTGCGAAGCAGGCGATCCAGGCGTAGGCGAGCCGGTGTGCGGGCATGGGGAGATCCGGTCAGGAATCGAGTGGGGCTATTTAGCCAGATGTCGAAGTATATGTAAAAAAGCCGGGGTGTGATGGAGTGTCGCAGGTGGGGTAACTGCGTCGACAGCGCATCTATCCTTCCCCTGACCTTGTGTCAGCCTTTTTTGATCGACTCTGGAGCTGTGTGCACCCGTCAAAGCGCCGCCAGCACATCGGCGACGCCCACGAACTCCCGATCCACCCCCGCCAGCGCCGGCCGCTTCAGGATCAGTACCGGCACACCCCGCTCGCGCGCCACTTCGAGCTTGGGTTCGGTCGCGGCGCTGCCACTGTTCTTGCTGATCAGCACATCCACCCGGCAACGCTCGAACAACGCCCGTTCATCCTCCAGGCGAAACGGCCCTCGCGCGCCGATCACTTCGCATCGCGCATTTCCCTCGCACGCCTCCAGCGCGCGCAAGGTCCAGAACTGCTGCGCGGGTATCTCGTGCAGGTGCTGCAACGGCTCGCGCCCCAGGGTGAACAAGGGCCGGCGAAACGGTTTCAATGCCTCGATCAACTGCGTCCAGTCTGCCACTTCCCGCCAGTCGTCACCGGCCTGCGCCTGCCACGCCGGGCGCCGCAACGCCCAGCATTCAACCCCGGCCAGGCGCGCTGCCTGCGCCGCATTGCGGCTGATCTGCGCCGCATACGGGTGGGTCGCGTCGATCACCAGACCGATGCCTTCGGCCCCCAGGTAAGCGGCCAGGCCCTCGGCCCCACCATAGCCGCCCACCCGCACCTGGCACGCCAGGTCGCTGGGCACCCGGCCGATACCGGCCAGGCTGTAGACGTGCTGCGGGCCCAGCTGACGGGCTATCAACAGCGCCTCGGTCACGCCGCCCAGCAACAGGATGCGCCGGCTCATCGAACACCCGCCCGGCCGACGATGCCGCCCTGGCGGTCGATGGCGAACACCTCCACCTGTACCTGCGCCGGCACCACGCTGCGGGCGAAAGCCAGCGCGTGCTCGCACACCGCATCCCCCAGCCCGACCCCCGCCGCACTGGCCAGGGCCAACGCCTGCTGGCTGGTGTTGGCGCCGATGATCGCCGCCTGCAACGCGGCGTCGGCACCCACCGCCGCCGCCCAGCCAGCCAGTTGCGGCAGGTCGATGCTCGAATGCCGGCTGTGCAGGTCCATGTGCCCGGCCGCCAGTTTGCTGATCTTGCCAAAGCCGCCGCAGATGCTCAGCTTGCCAACCGGCACCTTGCGCAGGTGCTTGAGCACCGCGCCGACAAAATCGCCCATCTCGATCAGGGCGATGTCGGGAATGCCGTAGACCCGGCGCATGGTGTCTTCGCTGGCATTGCCGGTACACGCGGCAATGTGTTCGTAGCCATTGGTCTTGGCCACGTCGATGCCCTGGTGGATCGAGGCAATGTAGGCCGCGCAGGAAAACGGCCGCACGATGCCACTGGTGCCCAGAATCGACAGCCCGCCGAGGATGCCCAGGCGCGGGTTCATGGTCTTGAGGGCGAGGCTGTCGCCGTCCTGCACGTTCACGGTGACCTCGAAGCCCCCCGCGTAATTGCACTCCAGGGCCAGACGCTGCAGGTGCTCGGTCATCATGCGCCGCGGCACCGGGTTGATCGCCGGCTCGCCCACCCCCAGCACCAGCCCGGGGCGGGTCACGGTGCCCACGCCGATGCCGGCGACAAAGCGCACGCCCGGCTCGGCCAGCAGCCGCACCTGGCTGTAGAGCAGCGCGCCATGGGTCACGTCGGGGTCGTCGCCGGCATCCTTGAGGGTGCCGGCTTCGGCGCCTGGCCCGGCCAGCCGGCAGAACTCCAGGCGCATCTGCACCTGTCTGCCCTTGGGCAGGGTGATCTGCACCGCGTCGTCGCATTGCCCGCTCAACAGCAGGCGCGCCGCCGCGAGGCTGGTGGCGGTGGCGCAACTGCCCGTGGTCAGGCCGCTGCGCAGCGGCGCCGGCTGTTCTGCGGTTTCGTCACGCATCGAGGGGCTTCACCACATCAAGCAGGGTGATCGGCAGCGCCTGGCGCCAGGTGTCGAACTCGCCCAGCGGCTGCGCCTGGGCCACATGGATACGGGTGAGCTCGCCACCATGACGTTCGCGCCAGCTCATCAGCAGGGTCTCGCTCTGCAGGGTCACGGCATTGGCCACCAGCCGGCCACCGGGGCGCAGGTGCGCCCAGCATTCGTCCAGCACGCCCTCGCGGGTCACGCCGCCGCCGATGAAGATCGCGTGGGGCCGCTCCAGGCCCTGCAACGCCTGCGGGGCGCGCCCGCGCACCAGTTGCAGGCCAGGCACGCCCAGAGCGTCGCGGTTGTGTTCGATCAGTTGCTGGCGGCCGGCGTCGGCCTCGATGGCCAGCGCCCGGCAGCTGGGGTGGGCGCGCATCCATTCGATGCCGATCGAGCCGCTGCCGGCGCCCACGTCCCACAGCAGCTCGCCCGGCTGCGGGGCCAGGCGGGCGAGGGTGATGGCGCGCACGTCGCGCTTGGTGATCTGCCCGTCGTGCGCGAAGGCCGAATCGGGCAGGCCGGCCAGCGGCGACAGGCGCGGTGCATCGGCGCCGGCCCGGCAGTCGATGGCCACCAGGTTGAGGTCGGCGAAGTCGGCGTCCTGCCAGCCATCGGCACGGGCATCGATGCGCCGTTCGTCGGCGCCGCCCAGGTGCTCCAGCACGCTCAGGTGGCTGGGGCCGAAGCCGCGCTCGCGCAACAGGGCGGCCAGGGCGGCGGGGCTGCTGCGGTCATTGCTCAGCACCAGCAGGCGCTGGCCGCTGTACAGGTGGGCGGCCACGGCGGCGACCGGGCGCGCTACCACCGACAGCGTGACCACATCCTGCAGGGGCCAGCCCAGGCGGGCGGCGGCCAGCGAGTAGGAGGACGGTGCAGGCAGCACCCGCATGGCCTCGGCCGGCAGTTGGCGCGCCAGGCTGGCGCCTACGCCGTAGAGCATCGGGTCGCCGCTGGCCAGCACGCACACCGGCTCGCCACGTTCGGCCAGCAGTGGCGCCAGGGAAAACGGGCTGGGCCAGGCGACGCGTTCGGCGCGCGAGCAGTGGGGCAGCAGGGCCAGCTGGCGCGGGCTGCCGAACACCTTGGTGGCTCGCAGCAGGGCATGTCGTGCCTGTTTGCCCAGGCCCGTGAAGCCGTCTTCGCCAATACCTACTACCGTCAACCAGGGCGCCATGCCGTTCCTCTTCGCTTGCCTATCCGACCGGCTGGCTTAGCCTGCCGACGGACAAAGCAGGCATAATACCGCGCCTTTGTGCTACCAGCGCCTTTTGACGATTGCCGGGTGATCCCTTGCCGCAACCCCTGCCCACTCCAGCTCTTCGCCCCTCGGCCTGCCCGGGGTTGTGGCGTATCGTGCAGGCGCTGGACGGCGGCATTTCACGCATCAAGCTCGACGCCGGCACCCTGAGCGCGGCCCAGGCACACGCAGTGGCCGACGCCGCCGAGCGCTTTGCCGGCGGCGTGATCGAGGTAACCAACCGCAGCAACCTGCAGATTCGCGGCATCGGTGCCGACCACGCCGGGCTGGTGGCATGCCTGCTCGACGCCGGCCTGGGCCCGCGCCAGGCGGCGGGCGACGATGTGCGCAACCTGATGCTCAGCCCCGCGGCCGGTCTCGACCCGGCCATGCTGTTCGACAGCCGGGCGCTGGCGGGGCAGATCCTCGAATCGTTGCAGACCTGCGAGCGCTTTCATCAGTTGTCTGCCAAGTTCGCCGTGCAACTGGACGCTGGCGAAGACCTGGCCATGCTCACCCACCCCCACGACCTGTGGCTGTCGGCACTGCGCCTGGACGGCGAGGTGTGGCTGGTCTTTGGCCTGGCCGGCTGCCCGGCCGAGGAGGGTGCGCTGGGCGCGGTGCCGCTGGCCGATGGGCACGCGCTGGTGCTGGCGGTGTTGCAGCGGTTTCTCGACCTGGCCACTGCGCAGCAGACGCGCATGCGCCAGTTGCTGGCCGAATGCGGCAGCGAGGCTTTCGTGCAGGGCCTTGGCGTGGCGCTGCGCCGCGACCACGCGGTGCTGGGCTGGCGCCGGTCGCGACGTGACCAGGCCCGCCATCTGGGTGTCTACCCACAGCGCCAGACGGCCAGGGTCGCGGTGGGCGCCGCCGCACCGCTGGGGCGCCTGAGTGCCGCGCAGTTGCGTGGCGCCGCGCACCTGGCCAGCAGCCTGGGCGACGCCAGCCTGCGCATGACGCCCTGGCAAAGCCTGCTGCTGCCCAATCTTGCCGCCACCGACGCCGAGCAGGCGCTGGCCGGGCTGACAGCGCTGGGTTTGCTGTGCGACCCGGCGCAGCCGCTGGCGCGCATGGTGGCCTGCACCGGTTCGGCCGGCTGCGCCAAGGCCCTGGCCGACACCAAGGCCGACGCCGTGCAGCTGGCGGCGCTGCTGCGCGAGCCGGGCCCGGTGGCCGGCATTCACCTGAGCGGCTGCGCGCGTTCCTGCGCGCTGGCCCACCGTGCACCGGCCACCCTGCTGGCGGTCGGGCCCGGGCATTACGACCTGTATTTTCACGACCCGGCGCAGCCGGGCCTGGGCGCCCCTGGCGGGCGCAACCTGACATTGAAAGAAGCGGGCGCGCAACTCGACGCCCGCCTACGGAGCAACCCCGATGATTGATTACATCCGCGACGGCCAGGAGATCTACCGCAACTCCTTCGCCATCATTCGCCAGGAGGCTCGCCTGGAGCGGATCCCGGCCGACCTGGAAAAACTCGCGGTGCGGGTCATCCATGCCTGCGGCATGGTCGAGGTGGTCGACAAGCTGCGCTTCAGCGAAGGCGCCGGCAAGGCCGGGCGCGAGGCGCTGGCCAACGGTGCGCCGATCCTGTGCGATGCGCGCATGGTCGCCGAAGGCATCACCCGTGCACGCCTGCCGGCCAACAACGAGGTGATCTGCACCCTGCGCGACGACAGCGTGCCGGGCCTGGCCAAGGAGCTGGGCAACACCCGCTCGGCGGTGGCCCTGGAGCTGTGGCGCCCGCACCTGGAAGGCAGCGTGGTGGTGATCGGCAATGCGCCGACCGCATTGTTCTACCTGCTCGAGATGATCGATGCAGGGGCGCCGAAGCCTGCGCTGATCCTCGGTTTCCCGGTCGGTTTCGTCGGCGCGGCCGAGTCCAAGGCGATGCTCGCGGCCGACAGCCGTGGCGTGCCGTTCGTGATCGTCGAGGGCCGCCTGGGCGGCAGCGCGATGGCAGCAGCGGCAGTCAATGCCCTGGCCACGGAGGTCGAATGATGCAGCCACGCGGACGACTGCTTGGCCTGGGCGTGGGCCCCGGCGACCCCGAACTGATCACGGTCAAGGCGCTGCGCCTGCTGCGCGAGGCGCCAGTGGTGGCGTATTTCGTGGCCAAGGGCAAGCGCGGCAATGCCTTCGGCATCATCGAGGCGCACCTGCAGCAGGCGCAGACATTGCTGCCGCTGGTGTACCCGGTGACCACCGAGGCACTGCCGGCGCCGCTGTCGTATGAGCAGGTGATCAGCGACTTCTACGACGGCGCCAGCCTGGAAGTGGCCGCGCACCTGGATGCCGGCCGCGACGTGGCGGTGATCTGCGAAGGCGACCCGTTCTTCTATGGCTCCTACATGTACCTGCACGACCGCCTGGCCGAGCGCTACGAGGCCCAGGTGATCCCCGGCGTGTGCTCGATGCTCGGTGGCGCCTCGGTACTCGGCGCGCCGCTGGTGTATCGCAACCAGAGCCTGTCGGTGCTGTCGGGCGTGCTGCCGGCCGACGAGCTCAAGCGCCGCCTGGCCGATGCCGACGCGGCGGTGATCATGAAGCTGGGGCGCAATTTCCCCAAGGTGCGCCAGGTGCTGGCCGAACTGGGCCTGGCCGAGCGAGCGCTGTACGTGGAGCGCGCGACCATGGCCAACCAGAAGATCGTGGCGCTGGATGCGGTCGACCCGCAGTCCTCGCCATACTTCTCGCTGATCATCGTGCCGGGTGAACGGTGGCAAGGGTGATGACATCTCACGCACCGGCCATCGTGATCCTGGGCAAGGGCAGCCTGGCCACTGCCCGCAGGCTCCAGCAGCTGTACCCCGATGCATTGATCCACGGCCTGGCCGGGCGGGTCGAGGGCACGGACCGCAGCTACCAGGACTTCGGCGCCACCCTGCGCCAGTTGTACCAGCAGGACACACCGATCATTGCCCTGTGCGCCGCCGGCATCGTGATTCGCAGCCTGGCCAGCGTGCTGCTGGAGAAGGGCGCCGAACCGCCGGTACTGGCCGTGGCCGAAGACGGCAGCGCCGTGGTGCCGCTGCTGGGCGGGCTGGGCGGGGTCAACGGGCTGGCTCGCGAGATCGCCGCCGGCCTCGGCGTGGCGCCGGCCATCACCACCAGCGGCGAGCTGCGCTTCGGCACCTGCCTGCTCAACCCGCCCAGTGGTTATGCGCTGGCCGACCTGGAGCTGGGCAAGCGTTTCGTGTCCGACCTGCTGGCCGGTGAAAGCGTGCGCATCGATGGCGCCGCGCCGTGGCTCGAACAGGCGCAACTGCCGCAGAGCGAGCAGGCGCAGCTGGCCATTCATGTGGGCTGCGATGCACGTGAGGCCGACGCCAACGAGCTGGTGATCTACCCGCGCTGCGTGCTGGTGGCCGTGAGTGCCCAGGTGCCGGAGCTGGCCGCGGCGGTGCGTGCGGCGCTGCACCGCGCGAAGATCGCCGAGCCGGCATTGGCCTGCCTGCTGGCGGCCGACAGCGAGATGGCCAGCCCGGCGTTGCACGCGGCAGCGGCCGAGCTGGGCGTGCCGTTGCGCTTCGCCCCGGCCGCCGGCAGTGTTGCCGAGCTGGCCGCGCAGGCCTGGCCGCAGTTGCTGGCGCCGCAGTGCGCAGGCGAGGGCGTGGCGATTGCGGTGGCCGGCCAGCCGATCGACCCGCAACGGATCGGGCGCGCCCGTGGCCGCCTGGCGGTGATCGGCCTGGGCCCGGGCGCCGCCGACCTGATGGTGCCGGCGGTCAAGGCCGAGCTGGCACGCGCCAATGACGTGCTGGGTTATGAAACCTATGTGCGCATGGCCGGCCCGTTCCGCGCCGATCAGGTGCTGCACTGCACCGACAACCGCGAAGAAATGCAGCGCGCACGGCATGCCTTCGAGCTGGCCGCGCAAGGCCGCTCGGTGGTGGTGGTGTCGTCGGGCGACCCGGGCGTGTTCGCCATGGCAGCGGCGGTGCTCGAAGCCTTGCACGAGTCGACGGACCCGCAGTGGCACAGCGTCGAGCTGCAGGTGCTGCCGGGCGTCTCGGCCTCGCTGGCCACCGCCGCGCAGGCCGGTGCGCCGCTGGGGCATGACTTCTGCGTGCTGTCGCTGTCGGACAACCTCAAGCCCTGGGACATCATCGAGAAACGCCTGGACCTCGCCTGCCAGGCCGACCTGGCGCTGGCCTTCTACAACCCGATCTCGCGCTCGCGGCCCTGGCAGCTGGGGCGTGCCCTGGAGATCGTGCGCCAGCACCGAACGCCAGCCACCCCGGTGGTGCTGGGCCGTGACATCGGCCGCCCCGGCCAGACCCTGCGCACCCTGACCCTGGGCGAGCTGACGCCAGAGCAGGTGGACATGCGCACCATGGTGCTGGTGGGGTCGTCCACCACCTGCACCTTCGCGCGTGCCGACGGTGGCGAGTGGGTGTACACGCCGCGTTGGTATGGCGCCGGCCGCCCTGGATAGCCACAGGGTCTCGTAGGGAAAGAAAGGTGCGCCTGGAAACGGGCGCACCTTTTTTCATGCAGGCCCGGTGATAGTTTGCAGTGGCCTGGCTGTGCCGCGGCAAACCAAAACTGAACAAGGATGATGTTATGGATAACTCGACTGTGTTTCCCTGCGCGGAAAAAAGCGCTGAATTCTTCAGCAACCTGGAAGTACCGGATCTTCAGCATTCGCCGCTGTCCATGCGCGGGCTGCTGGCCAGTGAAGGGCTCGATGACGAAGCGGGCGAAGTGGCACTGATGACCAGCGAAGGCCCGACGATTCTGACCTTTGCCGACAAGCTGTCGGCGGACAAGCGCCAGATGGCCAAGGACGCCACCCTGTTCGCCGAGATGGTGGCCAACACCTCGGGCAGTATCCAGGAGCAGCCCCTGCAATGGCTGGCAGCCTACCGGGAGGCCATGCTGCACGCCGGCTGGTTCATGACCAGTTCGGACCGTCAGAGCTACAACACCAGCAAGCGCGACATCACCATGGACAGCGTGGTGCTGGAAATCGTCGCCTCGGTGGCCGGTGGCAACGCAGCCGCCATGATCCCGCTGGTTTCCAGGGCCCTCGACAAGCTCAAGGGCGACGAGGACATGATCACCCTGTTCAACAACAACAGCACCGGCGCGAGCAAGGACAGTTGCCGCATTCTGCCGTGCCTTGAAACGGATAACGGCGAAGCCGTGACACTGTTCATCGGGCTTGAATACAACAAGCGTACCGACAAGGGCGGCGCACTGTTCTGGAAGTGGGACAACGAAACCATGGACATCACTCAGGTGGCCACCATGGTCAACTGGAACGAACGTGTCTATCAGCGCAACAAAGACGACATCCACGACTACATGGGTATTTCCTCGGATAACTTCTTCAGGAAAATCAAGAAGAAGTAATTCTACCGGCACCGGTGTCAAGGCGCCGGTGCCGCTATCCTCAAGGAGTCGAGGCATGGCAATGCAGTACGAGACATGGGTCAATGGTGCGCAGCTGATTTCATTTCCCGGCGGGTTGAGCGCACCGGACAGGGATGATGTATTGAACTCCCACTTGCTGGCGCAGGTGTCGGCCAACCAGGACGGCCTGGTCACCGCCAACCCCCGGGCCTGGTTCAAGCGCAATGTGGACGGCCTGGGCCAGCTCATGTGGAGCACCCAGACCGTGCAGTCCGATGTATCCAGGTTCGCCGGCCTGGATGACCTGAGCATCGTCGCGCTGGTGACCAGGCACCTGAAGAAGAAGTTGCCTGCGGCCATCGTGCGGCAGATGACCGACATGCTGGAGCAGATTTGCGAACTGGCCTACGAGCACCCGGCGCGCCAGCTGTTTCGTGCCCAGGTGCTCGCGCACAGCCAGGCCAGCCAGCGCACGGCGATCAACTTCCAGCTCAGTGCGTGCACCGCGCCAGACCAGGTGTTCAGCCTGTTTGTGAGCCTGGCGCTGGTGGTGCCGCTTCAGCAGGACTTTCTGCACCAGACGTTCTGCGGGGTCGACAGCCCGGGCGACGCGCTGTTCTTCTACAGCCACAAGCAGTTGTCGGTTGCGCGCTATGCGCGACTGCGCGACATGACGGTGGCAGCCCTGGAGGACGATGCCGTTGTGCTCAGGCGGGTGGTGCCGCAGGCCAAGGCCAAGGCCGACGGCTCGCTGCAAGGGGGCACCCATGACCTCCACTGAACGTTCGCAGGTGATCGGCGACAACCGGGTGTCGTTCGGTGAGGGCATGGACCCTGCCGACATGCAGGACATGATGGACCTGATGGTGTACGCCGAGATGTACGCCAGCAAAGCGGTTGGCCAGCATGCCTCGCCGCAGGCCTGGAATGAGTTCCACCATGCCTGCCTGCTCCGGCATGGTTGCCGCCTGATCAGCTTTCTGTCGTCGGTGTCCACGGCTGCCCACGACCTGGCGCAGGTGCGTGCCTTCGAGGTCACGGTGGTACAGCGGGACGCCGAGGTGCTGTTTCACCAGGTGATCAGCCAGTCGCTGCGCGACCTTGACCTGGAGACCAAGGCCCGGCGCCACTTCGAGTCTTCGGCCATGCCCAGGCGCGACGTGGAGAAGGCCATGCACTGCAAGGTCACGCCCTGCTTCACCGATCGACGCAACCAGCCCATGCTGTGTTTCTGCGGGCTGGTGATGCGCTTTGAAGTGGACGTCGAGCACGGCTTTCTGACCGATACCTACCGGCGCTACGTGACCCTGACGCCCCATGGTGGCTGCTACCTGTTCGATCGCCAGGCGTACGCGAGCCATCGCACGTTCGTACTGGCCCAGACCCGGGCACTCTCGGAAGGTTTCTTCCAGGACAGGTAGGGGCTAGAGCACCAGGTAGCCCTTGATCCCGGTGAAGATGATCTGCGCCGCCAGGGCGCACACGAACAGGCCCATCAGCCGGCTGACGATCTGCAGGCCCTGGTCGCCAAGCAGCCGTTCGATGCGGTGCGACAGAAACAGCACCAGGCCAACGGTGAAGCTGGCCAGGGCGATACTCACGATGGCCAGCAGCTTGTCGTCCCAGTGCGGCTGGCTGACGCCCATCACCAGCAGCGCACCGATGGTGCCGGGGCCGACGGTCAGCGGGATGGTCAGCGGCACGATGGTCACGTCCTGCTGCACGTTGTCGGTGTTGACCGCCGACTTGCCCTGGGCCATGCCCAGCGCCGAGATGAACAGCACGCTGCCGGCGCCGATGCGAAACGCGTCGGGGGTGATGCCGAAGATGCCGAAGATTGCCCGCCCGAACAGGTACAGCAGCACGCTGGCGATCAGTACCGCCAGCGCCACGCGCCAGGCCAGCTGCTTGCGCTCCTTGCTGGAGTGGCCGCGGGTCAGGCTGATGAAGCAGGACAGGACGAAGAACGGGCTGTAGAGCACGAGCATCTTCAGGTAGACGCTGAACAACTCATGGAGCATGGCGTGGGCTCGCGGCAAAGGGGGCGTTGGGCAAGTGTATCAGTGGGGGACGGGCGCGTTGTCGGGCTGCTCGTGGGGCTTGCGGTGGGCCACCCAGTATTCGATCAGTTCGCGCAGTTGCGACAGCTCCACCGGCTTGGCCATGTGCCCGTCCATGCCGGCCTGGCGTGCGCGCTCCTTGTGCTCGGCCAGGATGTGCGCGGTCAGCGCCACCACCGGCGTGCGCGGGCGCAGGCTGACCGCCTCCCAGGCGCGCAGCTGCTGGGTGGCCGAGAAGCCGTCCAGCACCGGCATCTCGCAGTCCATCAGCACCAGGTCGTAGCGCTGCGCCTTCATGGCCTGCAGGGCTTCCTCGCCGTTGCTGGCGGTGTCGGGCTCCAGGTTGAGCTTGCCGAGCATGCCGCGGATCACCTTGGTGGAGATGTTGTTGTCTTCGGCCACCAGGATGCGGAAGTCGGCGGGCACGTCCAGCGGGGTGGCCAGGCTGGGCGGCTGCATGCCGAGCATCTGGCCCTTGCTGCGCTGGGCCAGCTCTTCGGCCAGGGTGGTCTTGAGGGTGTAGCCGGCCACGGGCTTGGCCAGGATGCGCTTGACCCCGGCGTTGCGGGCGATGACCTTGCTCGGCGCATTGGTGATGCCGGTGAGCATGATGATCAGGATGTCGTGGTTCAGGCTCGGATCTTCCTTGATCTTGGCGGCCAGTTGCATGCCGGTCATGCCGGGCATGTTCTGGTCGAGCAGCACGGCATCGAAGTAGTCGCGCAGGTGCGCCTTGGTGCGCAGCAGGGCCAGGGCTTCCTTGCCCGAGGGCACGGCGCTCACGTTCATGCCCCAGGCGCTGCACTGCTGCACCAGCACCTTGCGGCAGGTGTCGTTGTCGTCCACCACCAGCACCCGGGCATCGCGCAGCGGGCCGTCGAGGTCGGCGGCGGGCTGTTCGAGGCGCTGCGGGTCCAGCGGCAGGGTCATCCACAGGGTGTTGCCCTGGTTGTGGCTGGTCTTGATGCCGAACTCGCCCTGCATCAGGGCGATCAGTTGCTTGGCGATCACCAGGCCCAGCAGGCCGCCGAGCTTGTTGCTCGACAGCACGTGCTCGCTGTGCAACTCGGCCTGCAGCAATGCCTCGCGCTCGCTGGGCGGGATCGGTTCGCCGCTGTCCTGCACGGCCAGGCGCAGGCGCGGGCTGCTGCCGCGCTGGTCCAGTGCCACCACCAGCAGGATTTCGCCCTGCTCGGTCTTTTTCAGAGCGTTTTCCAGCAGGCTCAGCAGGGCCTGGCGCAGGCGCGTGGGGTCACCGCTGATGACCCGCGGCACCTGCGGCTGGGTGAAGCTGATCAGTTCGATGTTCTGCTGTTCGGCCTTGGCCCTGAAGATGCTCAGGCAGTCCTCGATCAGGGCGTTGAGGTCGAACTGCACGTCATCCAGCTCGATCTGGCCGGACTCGAGCTTGGAGATGTCGAGGATCTCGTTGATCAGGGTCAGCAGCTCGTTGCCGGCACTGTGGATGGTCTGCACATAGTCGCGCTGCTTGACCGACAGCGGGGTGCCCAGCAGCAGTTCGGTCATGCCCAGCACACCGTTCATCGGGGTGCGGATCTCGTGGCTGATGCGTGCCAGAAACTCTGCCTTGGCGTTGATTTCGGCGGTGCTGGCGGCCAGCTCGCGGCTGGCGCTGAAGCGCGCCTCGCTGATGCTGCGCAGGCGCTCGCCCAGGGCCATGTTGAGCAGAAGGCCGGTGAAGGCGGTGAACCCCAGCAGGATGAACAGCAGCCATTCGGTGGGGGTGCGGGTAAGGCCCAGCAGCGCCGGCAGCACCACCAGGCAGCCCAGGTTGAACACCAGCATGGCCAGGCTGAACAGGCGCGCCGGGGCGAAGCCGCGCACCCAGTGGCAAACGGCCGTGATCAGCATGCTCAGGCTGGCCAGGGCCACCAGCGCGTAGGTGGCCAGGTTCAACGGCAAGGTGTCGACGAACAGCAGCAACAGGCCGCCGATGGCGATCAGCAGGATCTCGCCTTGCAGCAGGCGGGCCAGGCGCGGCTGCTGCAGGGGGGCGAAGAAGCGCAGGGTGAAGGCCAGCCCGCAGAGGCTGGCGAGCAGGGCAGTGAGGTAGGCGGCCGGTGTCTGCGAGGTCTGCCAGAGGTTCCACGGCCCGCTCAGGTTGAGCAGGATCAGCGCGCTGAGCAGCATCAGGCTGTGGTAGCCGGCCAGCCACAGGCTGCTGGTGGAGCGCGAATAGCCGAAGCGCACCAGGTTGTGCAGGATCAGCATGCCCATGCAGCCGAACAGCAACCCGAACAGCAGTGGCTGGCGCTGGTCGGCGGCGGCGCTCACGGCGGGCATCAGGCTGATGCCGGGCCGCAGCTGGTGCTCGGAGACCAGCCGCAGGTAGAGGTCCTGGGCCTGGTCGCTGCTCGGCACCGCCAGCAGGTGATCGTTGGTGGTCAGGCTCACCGGGCCGTTGGTGTCCGGGCGGCCGTTGTGGGACTGCTCGATCAGCCGGGCGCCGTCGACCACATACAGGTTCAGGTGCGACAGGTCCGGGGCGAACAGGCGCAGTACCTGTTCGGGCTGGTGTGGGGGCAGGTGGTAATGCAGCCAGAGCGCCTGCTGGGGCTCGGCGGCATCGAGCTGGTTGAGCTCGATGGGACTGAACTGGTTACGGTAACGCTCGGAACGGATGTCGCTCAGTTGCAGGTTGGCCTGATCGTCGAGCAATACCGACCACCCACTGCCCGAATCGGCCGTGGCCGGGAACAGGCAGAGCAGAGTCAGCAGGCTGACGGTGAGTCCAATGGCAATCCTGAGCCAACGCACGAGATATCCCTTCCTAGCCAAATGCCGGTTTGCAACTATGCGCGGCGTGCCAAGCCGAAGGCAAGGCCCCTTTGGAGCCTTGCCGTGTCAGCTTACTCCTGGTGCTCGCCACGTTCACGGGCGATGGCGCGGTAGCCGATGTCGGTGCGGTAGAAACTGCCGTCCCACTCGATTTCGGCGGCCAGGCGGTAGGCCTGCTGCTGCGCGGCTTCGACGGTCTCGCCCAGGGCAGTGGCACACAGTACGCGACCACCGCTGGTGACCACCTGGCCGTCCTTGAGGGCGGTACCGGCATGGAACACCTTGCCGGTGAGCTTGGCTGCGGCGTCCAGGCCGCTGATCGGTGCGCCCTTGGCGTAGTCGCCCGGGTAGCCGCCGGCGGCCAGTACAACGCCCAGGCTCGGCTGCGGGTTCCACTGCGCTTCGACCTTGTTCAGGGCCTTGGCGAACGCCGCTTCGATCAGCAGCACCAGGCTCGATTCCAGGCGCAGCATCACCGGCTGGGTTTCCGGGTCGCCGAAGCGGCAGTTGAACTCGATGACCTTGGGGTTGCCGGCCTTGTCGATCATCAGCCCGGCATACAGGAAGCCGGTGTACACGTTGCCTTCGGCAGCCATGCCGTTGACGGTCGGCCAGATCACCTGGTCCATCACGCGCTGGTGGACCTCGGCAGTGACCACCGGGGCTGGCGAGTAGGCGCCCATGCCGCCGGTGTTGGGGCCGGTGTCGGCGTTGCCGACGCGTTTGTGATCCTGGCTGGTGGCCATCGGCAGCACGTTCTGACCGTCGACCATGACGATGAAGCTGGCTTCCTCGCCGTCGAGGAACTCTTCGATGACCACGCGCGAACCGGCGTCGCCGAAGGCATTGCCGGCGAGCATGTCGCGTACCGCGTCCTCGGCTTCAGCCAGGGTCATGGCGACGATCACGCCCTTGCCCGCGGCCAGGCCGTCGGCCTTGATCACGATCGGTGCGCCTTTTTCGCGCAGGTAGGCCAGGGCCGGCTCCACTTCGGTGAAGTTCTGGTAGTCGGCGGTCGGGATCTTGTGACGGGCCAGAAAGTCCTTGGTGAAGGCCTTGGAGCCTTCCAGCTGCGCCGCGCCCTTGGTGGGGCCGAAGCAGTCCAGGCCGCGGCTGCGGAACAGGTCGACCACGCCGGCCACCAACGGGCCCTCGGGGCCGACGATGGTCAGGGCGACGTTCTTCTCGGCAAAGTCGGCCAGTTGGTCCAGGGCGGTGACGTCGATGTCGACGTTCTTGCACTTGGCTTCGGTGGCGGTGCCGGCGTTGCCGGGGGCGACGAAGACAGTCTCGACGCGAGGGTCCTGGGCAACTTTCCAGGCCAGGGCGTGTTCGCGGCCGCCGCTACCGATGATCAAAACGTTCATGTCAAAACCTCGATGACGCTAATTCGGAGAGTAACTGTAGGAGCCGGCGTTGCCGGCGAAGGTCGCACCGCGTTGACCGGGCGGGCCCATTCGCCGGCAACGCCGGCTCCTACACGCAGTGGATCAGTGACGGAAGTGGCGCATGCCGGTGAACACCATCGCGATGCCGGCTTCGTCCGCCGCAGCAATCACCTCGGCATCACGCATCGAACCGCCCGGCTGGATCACCGCAGTGATACCCACCTTGGCCGCGTTGTCGATACCGTCGCGGAACGGGAAGAACGCATCCGAGGCCATGACCGCACCCTGTACCTGCAGGCCGGCATGCTCGGCCTTGATCGCGGCGATGCGCGCCGAGTTCACGCGGCTCATCTGGCCGGCGCCGACACCGATAGTCTGGCGGTTCTTGGCGTAGACGATGGCGTTGGACTTGACGTACTTGGCCACTTTCCAGGCGAAGATCAGGTCGTGGATTTCCTGCTCGGTCGGCGCACGTTTGGTCACCACCTTCAGGTCGCCCTCGGTGATCATGCCGATGTCGCGGCTCTGTACCAGCAGGCCGCCGGTGACGCGCTTGTAGTCCCAGGCAGCGGCACGCTCGGCCGACCACTGGCCGCACGCCAGCAGGCGCACGTTGGCCTTGGCGGCCACCACGGCGCGGGCTTCTTCGCTCACGCTCGGGGCGATGATCACTTCGACGAACTGACGCTCGACGATGGCCTTGGCGGTTTCGGCATCCAGCTCGCGGTTGAACGCGATGATGCCGCCGAAGGCTGATTCGGTATCGGTGGCGTAGGCCAGCTCGTAGGCCTGGCGGATGCCGCCCTCGGCGTCCGGGCTGACGGCCACGCCGCACGGGTTGGCGTGCTTGACGATCACGCAGGCCGGCTTGACGAAGCTCTTGACGCATTCCAGCGCGGCGTCGGTGTCGGCCACGTTGTTGTACGACAGCTCCTTGCCCTGCAGCTGGGTGGCGGTGGCGATGCCGGCCTCGCTCGGCTTGGCCTCGACGTAGAACGCCGCGCTCTGGTGCGGGTTCTCGCCGTAGCGCATTTCCTGGGCCTTGACGAACTGGCTGTTGAAGGTGCGCGGGAACTGGCTGCGGTCTTCGGTGCTCAGGGTGTCGGCCGACTGGTTCACGGTGCCCATGTAGTTGGCGATCATGCCGTCGTAGGCGGCGGTGTGCTCGAACGCCTTGAGCATCAGGTCGAAGCGCTGGGCGTAGGTCAGGCCACCGGCCTTGAGGCTCTCGAGTACCTGGCCGTAGTCGCTGGCGTTGACCACGATGGCCACGTCCTTGTGGTTCTTGGCCGCCGAGCGAACCATGGTCGGGCCGCCGATGTCGATGTTCTCGATGGCGGTCGGCAGGTCGCAGCCCGGCTTGGAGATGGTGGCTTCGAAGGGGTACAGGTTGACGGCGACCAGGTCGATCGGCTTGATCCCGTGCTCGGCCATGATGGCGTCATCGGTACCGCGACGGCCGAGGATGCCACCGTGGATCTTGGGGTGCAGGGTCTTGACCCGGCCGTCCATCATTTCGGCAAAGCCGGTGTAGTCGGCAACTTCCACCGCGGCGACGCCATTGTCCTGGAGCAACTTGAAGGTGCCACCGGTGGACAGGATCTCGACGCCGAGCTGTTGCAGCTCACGGGCGAATTCGAGGATTCCGGTCTTGTCGGAAACGCTGATCAAGGCGCGGCGGATCGGCAGGCGGGTAGTCTGGTCGGTCATTTCAGATTCCATAACGCGGTGGAGTCAGCAAAAAAGGCGACCTCATCGAATGGGAGCCGCCTTTTCTGGTGTGGATTCGTTGTTACAGCAGATCGTACTGCTTGAGCTTCTTGCGCAAGGTGCCCCGGTTGAGCCCCAGCAGCTCGCTGGCCTTGGTCTGGTTGCCCTTGACGTAGTTCATCACGCTTTCGAGCAAGGGTGCCTCGACTTCAGAGAGCACCAGGTTGTACACGTCCGTGACAGCAGCGCCCTCGAGGTGCGCAAAGTAGTTGTGCAGCGCCTTCTCCACGCTCCCGCGAAGGGTCTGGCCCTCTTCGCTCGGGGTGTTCAGGTGCTGTTTCAGGTTGACGTTGTCGCTCACGGGCGTTGTTCCACTCACTAAAGTCTCGGTCATCATCGTCATGCGGCCACCCCTTGTCCGTCCTCTGTCTCAAGGCTCTGTTCACGTTCGCGGAAAAACTCGCGAACGTCGGCGCACTGCGCGTGTGTTTCTTCCAAACCATTGAAGCGGGCGCGAAACTCCCTGGCGCCCGGTAACGTTGCCAGGTACCAGCCCACATGCTTGCGGGCGATACGCACACCCATCACATCGCCATAGAAGGCGTGCAGCGCGGCCAGGTGCTCCAGCAGAATTCGTTCCACTTCAGCCAACTGCGGTGCCGGCAACAGCTCGCCGGTGCGCAGGTAGTGCTCGACCTCGCGAAAGATCCACGGCCGCCCCTGGGCGGCGCGGCCGATCAGCAGGCCGTCGGCGCCGGTGGCGTCGAGCACCTGTCGGGCCTTTTGCGGCGACGTGATGTCGCCATTGGCAAATACCGGTATCGACACCGCCTGCTTGATGGCGGCGATGGTGTCGTACTCGGCGTCGCCGGTGTACAGGTCGGCACGGGTGCGGCCATGTACGGCCAGTGCCTGAATGCCTGCCTGCTCGGCGATCTTCGCCACGGTCAGGCCATTCTTGTTGTCCCGGTCCCAGCCGGTGCGGATCTTGAGGGTAACGGGTACGTCCACGGCGGCGACCACCGCCTGGAGGATCTCGTTGACCAGTACTTCATCCTTCAATAAAGCAGAGCCTGCAGCTTTGTTGCAGACTTTTTTTGCCGGGCAGCCCATGTTGATATCGATGATCTGCGCGCCGGCCTCGACATTGGCCCGGGCCGCGGCCGCGAGCATCTGCGCGTCACCGCCGGCGATCTGCACCGAGCGGGGCTCGGGATCGCCATCGTGAATCATGCGCAGGCGCGACTTGCGGCTGTTCCACAGGCTCATGTCGCTGCTGACCATTTCGGACACCACCAGGCCTGCGCCCATTCGTCGGCACAGCTGACGAAAAGGCTGGTCCGTGACCCCGGCCATCGGGGCAAGGATCAGGGCGTTCTGCAGTGTGTATGGGCCGATGCGTACCGCCGACATAGGAGTTCCCTGTTGTGGGGGCCGATCTTAGAGTTCGAAAAAGGGTGGGCATGATACCCGCTCTCGGTGACCGGATAAAGGTCGATCTGGATAAAATATGAACAGTTTGAGCGGCAAGCGACAAGCTTCAAGCCCCAGCCAAAAGCAGGAGTGGCGTGATACCGCGCTTTTCTCTTGCCGCCTGAAGCTTGCCGCTGGTCGCTGGGTTTACTCCGGCGAGCGGAAGCTCAGGCTGTAGTTGACCGCCTTCGGGCCCGGATCGAGGATGTCCAGGGCGATGTGGATCGGGGTCTGGCTGGGCATTTCGGCCTTGCCGGCCAGCTCGCCGCTCAGGTACTCGCCGGGCTTGAAGCGACGGCTGGCGATCAGTTGGCCGTTGAGGTCGGCAAACCGCAGCTCCAGCAGCGGGAATGGCTGCGAGAAGGGCGCACGATTGTAGATGATCGCGTCCACGATCAACGCGCCGGCAAAGTCCGGGTGGCTGCGGACCACCAGGTTGCTGCTCTTGATGCGGGCGATGTCGACCTTGGAAGGCACTTCGCAGCCCAGTTGCGGGCACAGTTGCTGGAACCAGGGGCGGTACTGGTCCTGGCGGGCCAGTTCGTCGAAGTGATAGGCGATGTACTGGCCAGCCAGTGCCGCGCCAGCCAGCAGAGTCAGCAGCGCCCACAGCAGGCGCCGGCCCCAGTGGCTGCGCGGCTTCTGCCAGTCGAGCTGCAGCGGGTCGTCGACGATGTCGACCAGCGCCGGCTTGCGTGGCGAGCGTGCAGCCATCGGGCCAAGGTCGGGTTCGTGGCGGGTATTCGGGGCGTCGTCGAACGCCGGGTCCGGCGTATCGGGCTCATCACCCGGGTCGCGTGCCGACAGGTGCTCGGCCACCACGTCGGGGTCGTGGAGGGGCTGCTCGCGCAGCGGGGGCTCGTCATCCAGGCCGTCCAGGTCCAGCGACAGCGAGGGTTCGGTGCGCTCGCCCGGCAGCGCCACGGTAGCCGGGACGGGTTCGTCGACCAGCGGCGGCTGCGGCGTTGCCTGGGCTTCGCGTTCGTCGGCCGGGCTGCTGAACAGGCTGTCGGTGTACGAGGTGTCGTCCGGGCCGTCGCGCTGGGCGCTGAGGCTGTCCTCGCGGCGTGGCGCCAGGTCGAAGTCTTCGGCCTGGCTGCGCTTGAACTCGCTGATCGGCTGGATTTCGCGTTGCTCCAGGCGGGCGAGTTCCTGGTCGAGGTCCAGTTGGTCGAGGTCGACGTCCAGCGCGCTGGCCGTCCATTCGCGCTGGCTGATCGGCGCGGGGGCCGACGGCGCTGGCTGCGGTGCATGTTCGGGTTCGGCCACCGGCGCAGGCAACGGCGTTGCCGGCGGCAGCGCGGGGGCCACCTGCAGCGCCTGTTGCGCTGCACTCTGCTCCAGCAGTTGCTTGGCGGCGTTGAATACCTGCAGGCAATTGCCGCAGCGCACTACCCCGCGGGCCACACTCAATTGAGTGTGGCTGACGCGAAAGCTGGTCTGGCAATGCGGGCACTGGGTGACGAAACTGTCGGTCATGCGGCGGTCCGGGTTGTGCAGAGTTGTAGTCTAGGCGCAGTTAGCGCCGGCGACCACTGATGCGTACCCAGCCATCGCGCACGGCGATCGGGTCCAGGTCGAAGTCCTTGGCGTAGGCGGCGGCCACTTCATCGCCCTGTTCGGCGAGGATGCCCGACAGCGCCAGCAGGCCGCCGGGGCGTACCAGGCCGGACAGCTGCGGGGCCAGCGAGACCAGCGGGCCGGCGAGGATGTTGGCCACCAGCACGTCGGCCTGCATGGCCGGCATGTCCTGGGGCAGGTACAGGTCGAACAGCGCGTCGGCGATGCCGTTGCGCCCGGCATTGTCGCGCGAGGCCTCGATGGCCTGCACGTCGATGTCGGTGCCCACCGCCTTGCGTGCGCCCAGCAGCAGCGCGGCGATGGCGAGGATGCCCGAGCCGCAGCCGAAGTCGAGTACTTCAGTGCCGTTCAGGTCCTGGCCGTCGAGCCATTCCAGGCACAGGGCGGTGGTCGGGTGGGTGCCGGTGCCGAACGCCAGGCCCGGGTCGAGCAGCAGGTTGACGGCGTCCGGCTCGGGGGCGGCGTGCCAGCTGGGCACGATCCACAGGCGCTGGCCGAAGCGCATGGGCTGGAAGTTGTCCATCCAGCTGCGTTCCCAGTCCTGGTCTTCGATCACTTCGGCCTGGTGCTCGGGCAGGGCGGCCCCGGTCAGCAGTTGCAGGTGTGCAAACACTGCCTCGGGTTCGGCGTCGGCTTCGAACAGGGCCAGCAGGTGGGTGTGCGACCACAGCGGGGTGGTGTTGAGGTCCGGTTCGAAGATCGGCTGGTCTTCGGCGTCCATGAAGGTGACGGAGACGGCGCCGACTTCGAGCAGGGCATCTTCGTAGGTTTCGGCTTGTTCCGGGCTGATGGCCAGACGTACTTGCAGCCAGGGCATGGCGGGCACCTTTGGGTAATTCGTGGAGGGCAGCCGCTGGGGGCTGCGCGAAGCGCGCCAGTTTACTTGAGTGCGAGGGGTTTGTATCGGGGGCGCTGCAGTGTCTGTACTGGCGTGATCGCGGGTCAAGCCCGCTCCCACAGAGACGGCAGTGATCCCTGTGGGAGCGGGCTTGACCCGCGATCGGGCTGCAGAGCAGCCCTCGAGACACAAACCGGTGCTGGTCAGTGCCCGCGCAAAAACGCCAGCAGTCGCGCATTGACCTGCTCGGCCGCTTCCAGCTGCACCATGTGCCCCTGGCCCGGCAGTATCGCCACCTCGGCTGGCAGGCCGTCCACATGGGTGGCCGGGATGATCGCGTCATCGCTGCCCCACAGCACCAGCGTCGGCTGCTGCGCCACCACCGGGCGCAGATCGTGATGCTGCACGCCGTCGCTGGCCAGTGCGTCGGCCAGTTGTCGCAGGGCCTCGTCCACCCCCTCCAGGCGCTTGAACCTGAGCATGTCCTCGAGCATCTGCCGGGTCACCAGCCCGGGGTCGGAGAACAGCTGCGTCATCTGCGGCTTCAGGGCGTTGCGGTTGGCCGCCGCAACGATGCCCTGCAGGTAGCCGCCATTGATCTCGCGCCCCAGCCCGGCGCTGGCGATCAGGCTCAGCGACTGCACCCGCGCAGGTGCCAGCCGCGCCAGGTTCAAGGCCACCGCACCACCCATGGAGTGCCCGGCCAGGTGCACGCGCCCCAGGTCCAGGTGATCGAGCAGGGCCAGCACGCTCTGGCTCAGCTCATCCAGGTCGCCGCGTTGCAGGTGCTTGCCCGACTCGCCATGCCCGGGCAGGTCGAGGGCGATCACCCGGCGCTCGGCGGCCAGCGCCGGGTGGTTGAACATCCAGTTGTTCAGGTCGCCGCAGAAGCCGTGGATCAACACCAGCGGCGTACCGCCTTCGCCGAGGTCGAAGTAGCGCACCCGGTGCCCGTCCAGCTCGACTTTCTGCGGCGCCGGGCCGCTGTCCTGCTCGGCGCCGTCACCGGGCACGAACTCGGCCTGAAAGCGCTGTACCACCGCATCGATCTGCGCGTCGCTGGCCTCGCCCTCGACCACCACGGCCAGCAGCGCCCCCACTGCCAGGGTCTCGTCGGGCCTGGCGATCTGACGGCGCAGCACGCCGCTGAACGGGGCCTCGACGCTGCTGGAGATCTTGTCGGTCTCCACGTCCAGCACCTCGTCGCCCTTGCTGATGTGCTCGCCTTCCTGCTTGAGCCAGGTGTCGATGCGCCCCTCGGTCATCGACAGGCCCCACTTGGGCATGGTCAGGGTATGGATCTGGCTCATGCCGCGTCCCTCCCTTTCATCACTGTGTGCACGGCAGCCTCGATCTTGGCGGCGGTGGGGATGTAGAGGTCTTCCAGCGCGTCGGAGAACGGCACCGGGGTGTGCGGCGCAGTGACCATCTCGATCGGGCCCTTGAGTGCGCCGAAGGCTTTCTGCGCCACCAGCGCACTGATGTCGGTGGCCATCGAGCAGCGCGGGTTGGCTTCGTCGATCACCACCAGGCGGCCGGTCTTTTCCACGCTTTCGAGAATGCTGTCTTCATCCATCGGGCTGGTGGTGCGCAGGTCGAGCACCTCGCAGTCGATGCCCTGGCGCGCCAGGTTGGCCGCCGCCTCCATGGCCAGGTGGACCATGCGCCCGTAGGTCACCAGGGTGATGTCGTCGCCGTCACGCAAGAAGTTGGCCTCGCCGAACGGCACGGTGTAGACCTCTTCCGGCACTTCGCCCTGCAGGCTGTAGAGCAGCTTGTGCTCGCAGAAGATCACCGGGTCGTTGTCGCGGATCGCCTGGATCAGCAGGCCCTTGGCGTCATACGGCGACGACGGGCACACCACCTTCAGGCCCGGGATGTGGGTCCACAGCGAGGTGAGCATCTGCGAGTGCTGGGCGGCGGCGCGCAGGCCGGCGCCGACCATGGTGCGCATCACCAGCGGGGTGACCGCCTTGCCGCCGTACATGTAGCGAAACTTGGCTGCCTGGTTGAGGATCTGGTCCAGGCAGCAGCCGGCAAAGTCGACGAACATCAGTTCGCACACCGGGCGCAGGCCCTGGGTGGCGGCGCCGACCGCTGCGCCTACATAGCCGATTTCCGATAGCGGCGCGTCCAGCACGCGGCCGGGGAACTGCCCGTAAAGGCCCTTGGTGACGCCGAGCACACCGCCCCAGGCGTCATTCTCGCCCGGTGCACCGGCACCGCCGGCGACGTCCTCGCCAATGATGAACACCGTGGGGTCGCGGCGCATTTCCTGGGCCAGGGCTTCGTTGATGGCCTGCTGGTAGCTGATTTTTCTCGCCATGATGATTCTCCGATTGTTCTTGTTGTAAGGGCAGCGTGCTCAGGGGTAAGCGACGTACACGTCGCTGAGCAGGTCGGCAGGCTGGGGCTTGGGGTCGGACTTGGCGCGGCGCACGGCGTCTTCGATCAGGTCCTCGACCTGGGCATCCACCAGGTCCAGCTGGGCGTCGCCGAGCAGCCCGGCGCGGGTGGTGCGCTGGCGGAACTGCATCAGGCAGTCGCGGGTTTCGCGCAGGTTCTTCACCTCGTCCGGGGCGCGGTAGGTTTGCGCGTCGCCTTCGAAGTGGCCGTAGTAGCGAGTCAGCTTGACCTCCACCAGCGACGGGCCCTGCCCGCTGCGGGCACGCTCGATGGCGGCGCCGGCCGCCTCGTGCACGGCAAAGAAGTCGTAGCCGTCGATGGTCACCCCGGGCATGCCGAAGCCGGCGGCGCGGTCGGCGATGTGGTCGCACGCCACCGACCAGTTGGAGGCGGTGGCCTCGGCGTAGCCGTTGTTCTCGGCCACGAAGATGCACGGCAGGTTCATGATCGCGGCCAGGTTCATGGCCTCGAACACCGCACCCTCGTTGGAGCCGCCGTCGCCGAAGAACACCACGGCCACGTCATCGGTGCCCTTGAGCTTGGCCGCCAGGGCAGCGCCGGCCACCAGGGGCGCGCCGGCGCCGACGATGCCGTTGGCGCCGAGCATGCCCTTTTCCAGGTCGGCGATATGCATCGAGCCGCCCTTGCCGCCGCACACGCCGGTCTTCTTGCCGTAGATCTCGGCCATCATGCCGTGCACGTCCACGCCCTTGGCGATGCAGTGGCCATGGCCGCGGTGGTTGGAGGCGATGCAGTCGCTGTCGCGCAGGTGCGCCATGACCCCGGCGGCCGACGCCTCTTCGCCGGCATACAGGTGCACGAAGCCTGGGATCTCGCCGGTGGCGAACTCGATGTGCAGGCGCTCTTCGAAGGCGCGGATGGTGCGCATGACCCGGTAGGCATGCAGGAGTTGCTCGGTGTTCAGGTGAGTGGACATCTTGTTGTTCTCCAGGGTTGTCTCAGCACTGAGGGTGCGCAGGGTGTTGCGGGTGTTCGCGGCCTACCGCCAGCAGGCGATGGCGGGCTGCGAAGGCCAGTACGGCCTCCACGTCGATGCTCAGGGGGCCGTGGGCGTCGAGGGTGACGGTGGGGCGGTCGTGCTCGCTGAACTCGATCTCGCGCTCGCCGTCCAGCGCCAGGGTGCCGCTGGACAGGCTCAGGGAGTAGGCGACGCCCGGTGCCAGCGGGCCGGCGGCGGTGATGCCGCAGCCTTGCACCAGGCCAGGGGCCAGCGGCGCCAGCAGCGCCTGTTCGGCCTGGCCGTTAAGACGCACCCAGGCCCCTTCGGCGGCGTGGCGCGACACCGGGCACCACAGCCCGCACAGCGCCGAGAGGCCGATGGCATGGGGTTCGGCGAAGGTGGCGAAGACTTCGGCAAGGTCTTCGGCGCGGCTCAGGGCGCGGGCGCCGATGAAGCGCTGCGGCGACACCGCGACTTCCACCAGCGCCCATTCGCACAGCTCCCGCGCCGGGTCGCGCACCAGCAGGCGCTTGTTGCGGCGCAGGCCCACCTGGGCCGGGATGCGCCCGGCGGCGAACAGCCCGCCGGCCAGCCCGGCGCTGGTGGCCTCGCGCAATTCGGGGAAGGCGTTGTTGGTACCGGTGGAAAGGGTCAGCAGCGGAATGTCGCCGACCTCGGCGGCCACCGCCTTGTGGGTGCCGTCGCCGCCGAGCACGGCGATCAGTGCGACCCCGCGGGCGAGCATCTGGCGCGCGGCCAGGCGGGTGTCCTCCACGGTCTGGCGCAGCGGCATGTCGAGGATGTCCAGTTGCGGCCAGCGCTGGCCGGCGGCCTGCGGGCCGTTGCTGGCCTTGAGCACGGCGGCGGCGATGCCGGTCATGTCCGGCGGCAGCAGCACGCGCCGGATGCCGGTGGCGGCGAAGGCGGCCAGCAGGCGTTGCACGGCCGAGGCCTTGTCGGTGCTGGAGTACAGGCCGGCGCTGGCGGTAAGCCTGCGCAGGTCGCGGCCCGAGGCCGGGTTGACGATGATGCCCACGGTGGGGGCGGGATGGCTCATGGCGCACCTCTGGTTCTTGTGTACCAGGGCTGGAGCAAGGGTGGTGCCAGGTTGGGTGAAAGGCTTGACCCAGAGCCTTTGCGCAGCATTCCAAGGGCGTACTCGCGGGGTGTCGGCAAGACGCTGCGTTGCAGTGCGGGCAGCGCAGCGGCGAGACACCGAGACGCTGCGTCTCACGGCGCCGCTTGCCCAGGCGGTGCTTGTCGGGGCCTGGCAAACGGCGCTTAATGGGCCGCATAACGACAAGAACACGAGAACCGGAGGCCCCATGCTTGCCGCGAACTCCAGAGCCCACGTCGACTGTGTCAGCCGTGTGCTCAAGAATGCCGACCGCCAGCCCCAGGCGCCGGTACCGCCGTTGATCCTCGATTCCTGGCGCCGCTCGATGGAGCAGCACCGCCTCGACCCTTCCTCGCAGCAAGGGCCGCGCATCCTGTCGCAAACCCTGCTCAACGAATGCCGCGAACGCGCCGAGCTGTTCATGCGCATTGCCAGCGATGCGGTGGCGCGCCTGCACGAGCGGGTGCGCGGTGCCGACTACTGCGTGCTGCTGACCGACGCGCAGGGTCGCACCATCGACTACCGCGTCGACGCCGCGCTGCGCAACGACTGCCGCAAGGCCGGCCTGTACCTGGGCACCTGCTGGTCGGAAGGCGAGGAGGGCACCTGCGGGGTGGCGGCGGTTCTGACCAGCCAGGTGCCGGTCACGGTGCACAAGCGCGATCACTTTCGCGCCGCGTTCATCGGCCTGACCTGCTCGGCGGCGCCGGTGTTCGACCCGCAGGGCAAGCTGCTGGGGGTGGTCGACGTGTCGGCGCTGCAGTCGCCGGACGACCGGCGCAGCCAGCACCTGATCCGCCAACTGGTGGTGCAGACCGCGCGGGAGATCGAGAACGCGTTTTTCATGCACAACGCCCAGGCGCATTGGGTGTTGCGGGCGCACAGCGCGCCGGGGTATGTGGACAGCCAGCCGGACTTTCTGCTGGCCTGGGATGCCGACGGACGCCTGCAGGCGCTCAACAGCCTGGCGCGCTCGGCATTGCTCTCGCGCTACGGCGAGCTGCCGGCGCATATCGGCCAGCTGTTCGACCTGGACCAGTTGCGCGCGGTGACCGACGAGTCGGCTCAGCGCCTGAGCTGGAGCGCCGATGGCGATGCGCTGCATGTGCGGGTCAGCTCGCCACAGCGTCCGGCGCGGGTGGTGCCGGTGCCGGGCGGGGTGGATGCACGGGTGGAGGAAAGCCTGCGCCTGGCGGTGCGGGTCAAGAACTGCAACCTGGCGGTGCTGGTGGTGGGCGAGACCGGTGCGGGCAAGGAGGTGTTCGCGCGCCAGTTGCATGAACGCAGCGCGCGGGCCGGCAAGCCGTTCGTGGCGCTCAACTGCGCGGCGATTCCCGAGAGCCTGATCGAGAGCGAGCTGTTCGGCTATGTGGCCGGGGCGTTTACCGGGGCTTCCAGCAAGGGCATGCGCGGGCTGCTGCAGCAGGCCGATGGCGGCACGCTGTTTCTCGACGAGATCGGCGACATGCCGCTGGCCTTGCAGACCCGCCTGCTGCGGGTGCTGGCCGAAGGCGAGGTGGCGCCGCTGGGTGCGGCCAGGCGCGAGCGTGTGGATATCCAGGTGATCTGCGCCACGCACCGCGACCTGGCGGCGCGGGTGGCCGACGGGCGCTTTCGCGAAGACCTGTACTTTCGCCTGGCCAATGCGCGCTTCGAGCTGCCGCCGCTGCGCGAGCGCAGTGACCGGCTGGCCTTGATCAACCGCTTGCTGGCCGAGGAGGCGGCCGGTTGCGGGGTGGACGTGGGCTTGAGCGAGGCAGCGCTGGAGTGCCTGCTGGGGTATCGCTGGCCGGGTAACCTGCGCCAGTTGCGCCAGGTGCTGCGTTACGCCTGCGCGGTGTGCGCCGGTGGCACGCTGCAGTTGCAGGACCTGCCGGCGGATGTGCGCGGGGCGCAGGTGCAGGGCGAGGTGCAGGCCAGCATGAGCCCGCAGCGCCAGGTGCTGCTGGAGGCGCTGGTACGCCATCGCTGGAAACCGGGGGAGGCGGCCAAGGCGCTGGGTATTTCGCGGGCCACCTTGTACCGGCGGGTGCATGCGCATGGCATCGAGATGCCGCGCATGGGGCAGCATTAGGCGGCGCGCCTTCGCCGGCAAGGCCGGCTCCTACAGATTCGACGTTCCCCTGTAGGAGCCGGCCTTGCCGGCGAAGAAGGCAACACAAAAAAAAGACCCCGGCACCAGGCCGGGGTCTTTTTCACATCACACCTGCATCACTCGTCGTTGGCGAGCTTGTGTTCCAGGTAGTGAATGTTCACGCCACCTTTGCAGAAACCTTCATCGCGCACCAGTTCGCGGTGCAGCGGGATGTTGGTCTTGATGCCGTCGACGACGATCTCGTCCAGCGCATTGCGCATGCGCGCCATGGCTTCGTCACGGTCCTTGCCGTAGGTGATCAGCTTGCCGATCAGCGAGTCGTAGTTCGGCGGTACCGCATAGCCACTGTACAGGTGCGAGTCGACGCGAACGCCGTTGCCGCCCGGTGCGTGGAAATGCTTGACGGTACCCGGGCTCGGAATGAACTTCTTCGGGTCTTCGGCGTTGATCCGGCACTCCAGCGAGTGACCGCGAATCACCACGTCATCCTGGGTGAACGACAGCTTGTTGCCAGCGGCGATGCTGAGCATCTCCTTGACGATGTCGATACCGGTGACCATCTCCGAAACCGGGTGCTCCACCTGAACACGGGTGTTCATTTCGATGAAGTAGAACGCGCCGTTCTCGTAGAGGAACTCGAAGGTGCCGGCACCACGGTAGCCGATGTCGATGCACGCCTTGACGCAGCGGGCGAAGACTTCCTGGCGGGCCTTTTCGTCGATACCCGGGGCTGGCGCTTCTTCCAGCACCTTCTGGTGGCGGCGCTGCAGCGAGCAGTCGCGGTCACCCAGGTGCACGGCGTTGCCCTGGCCGTCGGACAGTACCTGTACTTCCACGTGACGCGGGTTGGTCAGGAACTTCTCCAGGTACACCATCGGGTTGCCGAAGGCGGCGCCGGCTTCGCTGCGGGTCAGCTTGGCCGAGGCGATCAGGTCCTCTTCCTTGTGCACCACGCGCATGCCGCGACCACCACCGCCACCGGCGGCCTTGATGATCACCGGGTAGCCGACTTCACGGCCGATGCGCAAGGCTTCTTCCTCGTCTTCCGGCAGCGGGCCGTCGGAACCTGGAACGGTCGGTACGCCGGCCTTGATCATCGCGTCCTTGGCCGACACCTTGTCGCCCATCAGGCGGATGGTGTCGGCCTTGGGGCCGATGAAGGCGAAGCCGGAGTTCTCGACCTGCTCGGCGAAATCGGCGTTTTCCGCGAGGAAACCGTAGCCTGGGTGAATGGCGGTGGCGCCGGTCACTTCAGCGGCTGCGATGATCGCCGGGATGTGCAGGTAGGAGTGGGTGGCCGAAGCCGGGCCAATGCATACCGATTCGTCGGCCAGGCCCAGGTGCATCAGCTCGCGGTCGGCGGTGGAGTGCACGGCGACGGTCTTGATGCCCATCTCTTTGCAGGCGCGCAGGATCCGCAGGGCAATTTCCCCGCGGTTGGCGATCAGGACTTTTTCCAACTTGGCTGGCATCGTTGGTTCTCCGCGGTTCAAACGATGGTGAACAGCGGCTGGTCGTACTCAACCGGCTGGCCGTCTTCTACCAGAATGGATTCGATCACACCGCTGGTTTCAGCTTCGATGTGGTTCATCATTTTCATGGCTTCGACGATGCACAGGGTGTCGCCTTTCTTCACGGTCTGGCCGACTTCGACGAAGGCAGGCGAGGTAGGCGAGGCTTTGCGGTAGAAGGTACCGACCATTGGCGAGCGGGCCACGGTGCCGTTGAGCTTCGGCGCGGCTGGCGCTTCGGCGGCAGCCGGGGCAGCGGCGGCCACAGGGGCGGCGGCCGGTGCGGCAGCCATCGGGGCTGGCGCGTAGTACTGCTGGGCCGGGGTCTTGCTGTGGCGGCTGATACGGACGGACTCTTCGCCTTCCTTGATCTCCAGCTCGTCGATGCCAGACTCTTCCAGCAGTTCGATCAGTTTCTTGACTTTACGGATATCCATTAATCATCAACTCCCAAGGGTCGGTCAGGGTCGTATAAACGTGAATGTTAACGTTCGTACACGGCCCGGCCTGCGGCCAGGCTTCGGTTATTCAGGGTTTGGCGTGCGCTGCCAGGTGTTCCAGGGCGGACTCCAGGGCCAGGCGATAGCCGGTGGCGCCCAGGCCGCAGATCACCCCTACGGCGACGTCTGAAAAGTAGGAGTGGTGGCGAAACGGCTCGCGCTTGTGCACGTTGGACAGATGCACTTCGATGAATGGGATGCTCACCGCCAGCAATGCGTCACGTAATGCGACGCTTGTGTGCGTGAAAGCCGCCGGATTGATCAGGATGAAGTCCACCCCTTCGTTGCGTGCGGCGTGGATGCGATCGATCAGTTCGTACTCGGCATTGCTTTGCAGGTATTGCAGATGGTGGCCGGCGGCGCGTGCACGCTGCTCCAGGTCCTGGTTGATCTGGGCCAGGGTCACGGCCCCGTAGACGCCCGGCTCGCGGGTGCCTAGCAGGTTCAGGTTGGGGCCATGCAGCACCAGTAGCGTTGCCATCTGCGGTTCCTTTTATTGTCGGGCAAAAACGTAGCGCGGCGACTATGCCGCAAACTGCCGAGCACTGTCCAGTTACCTGCAATAGCCAGCACGATGACCGAGATTCGCGCGAAATTTATGACTATCTTGCCAATTTCGGTCATCCGTGGCGCTTTTCAAGCGGCCCCAGCAGTTATAGACCCACTTCGCTGCGAATGCGCGCCAGGTGTTCGGCAAATTCGCTGGCTTTTACCTCGCCTATCACCCTGCTGTCGGTTTTTTCGCTGCCGTTCGCGGCAAACACCAGGAAGCCCGGCGGGCCGAACAGCTGGTAGCGGTCCAGCAGCGCGCGTTGCTCGGCGTTGCTTTCGGTGATGTCGAACCGTACCAGGCGGTAGCCCTGCAGTTGCGCCTGCACGGCCGGATCGCCGAGCACGTCATGCTCGATCACCTTGCAACTGATGCACCAGTCGGCGTACCAGTCCAGCAGCAGCGGTTGCCCGGCCGCCCTGGCTTCGGCCAGCAGGCCATCCAGGGCGGCGGGGGTGTTAACCGTCTGCCAGGCGCTGACCGGTGCGGCCGAGGGGGTGCTGGCGGGGGCGGGGAGTGGCCGCAGCGGGTCGGCCTGGCCACTGAAGGCGCCGTACCAGCAGGCCAGCGCGTAGGCCAGCAGCAACAGGCCGAGCAGCTGCGCCAGGCGCTGGCCGGTGGTCTTCACGCCGAACTCCAGGGCGCCGAGGAACAACGCCACGCCGGCTGCAAGCAGGCCGATCAGCAGCAGGGTGAGCGGGCCGGGCAGCACGCGGCTGAGCAGGCCGATGGCCAGGCCCAGCAGCAGCACGCCGATGGCGTTCTTCACCGTGACCAGCCACGGCCCGCTTTTGGGCAGCCAGGCCGCACCGCCGGTGGCCACCAGCAGCAGCGGCGCGCCCATGCCCAGGCCCAGGGCGAAGAGTTTCAGCGCCCCGCCGATGGCATCGCCGCTGGCGCTTATATATAGCAGCGCACCGGCCAGTGGCGCCGACACGCAGGGCGAGACCAGCAGGCTGGAAACAACCCCGAGTACGGCGGCGCCCAGCAGCGAGCCGCCCTTGGTCTGCCCGGCCACGCGGTCCAGGCGGCTGCTGATGAACTGCGGCAGCTTCAGTTCGAACAGGCCGAACATGGCCAGGGCGAATACCACGAAGAATGCCGCGAAGGGCACCAGCACCCAGGCCGATTGCAGGCGTGCCTGCAAGTTGAGCTGGGCGCCGAACAGGCCCATCAGCGCGCCGAGCAGGGCGAAGCAGGCGGCCATCGGCAGCACGTAGGCCAGCGACAGGGCCAGGCCGCGCCCGCCACCGACCTGGCCACGCAGCACCACCCCGGAAAGGATCGGCAGCATCGGCAGCACGCACGGGGTGAAGGTCAGGCCGACGCCGGCAAGAAAGAACAGCAGCATTTCCTTCCAGCCCCAGGCGTTGCTGCTGGCCGGGGCGGCGGCGGTGGACGCGGCGCCGACGCCGTCGATGCTCAGGCGCTCGGTTTCCGGCGGGTAGCACAGGCCCTTGTCGGCGCAGCCCTGATAGCTCACCACCAGGGTGAAGGGGCGCTGGTCGGCAGTGCGTGGCAGGTCGATGTCGAGGATGCCGTGGTACACCTCGACGTCGCCGAAGTACTCGTCGTGCTTGGCCTCGCCGGCAGGTAGCTGCGCGGTGCCCAGGGCGATGTCGGCAGGTTCGGTACGGAACTGGAAGCGGTGGCGATAGAGGTAGTAACCCTCGGTGGTGACGAAGCGCAGCTTGATGGCCTGGGCGTCGCCCTGGATCAGGTTTAGCTTGAAGGCTTCGCGCACGGGCAGGAAGTCGGCGCTGTTGTTCAGGCCCGGTGCGCCGAGGGTGGCGCTGGGGCGGTTGTCGAGCAGCCCGGCGCCCATGGCGGGCAGGGCCAGGACCAGAAGCAGGAGGCAAAGCAGGCGACGCATGAGCGGTCTCGCTGGGGGGAACGTGGGGGCAATGATAACGGAGTTTGAGCAGGAGCAATCGAGTTGAACCCATCGCGGGTCAAGCCCGCTCCCACAGCCAATGCATCTGGCTCAATCAGGATGCATACCTGTGGGAGCGGGCTTGACCCGCGAGAGTCCCCTGGATCAGACCCGGAACGCCTGCACGGCGGTGTTCAGCTCCCCGCCCAGGCGCAGCAGATGCTCACCCTGCTCGCGCCCCTCGCCAATGCGCTCCAGGTTGTCCGCGCCCAGTTCGTGGATCCGTTCGCTATGGTCGCGAATCTCGCTCACCGCACCGCTCTGCTGCGCGGTCACGTCGGCGATGCGTACGGCGGTCTGCGCAATGGTCTGGATCGCCGCGACAATCTCGTCCAGCGCTCCATCGGCAGACTGCGCCTGCTGGGCAGTGGCCTCGGCGTGCTCCAGCTGCGCGCGCATGCCTTCCACCGATTCGCGTGCCGCCTGCTGCAGGCGCGCGATCAGGGTCTGGATTTCGCCGGTGGCTCCGGTGGTGCGCTGGGCCAGCGAACGCACCTCCTCGGCCACCACGGCAAAGCCGCGGCCCATCTCGCCGGCCCTTGCCGCCTCGATGGCCGCATTCAGGGCCAGCAGGTTGGTCTGTTCGGCAATCGAGCGGATCACCGTGAGCACGCCGCCAATGGTCGCCGACTCCTGGGCCAGGCCCTCGATCATCTGTGCATTGCCCTGCACCTCGTCCACCAGCAGGCGCAGCCCGCTCAGGCTCTGGCCGATCACCGCCTGGCCCTGTTCCACCGCCAGCCCCGCGTGGCGGCTGGCGTCGGCGGCCTGGCTGGCATCGCCGGCCACCTGGGTGATGGTGGCCTCCAGTTCGCCCAGCGCGTCGCGGATCTGCGCGGTGTCGCCGGCCTGGCGCTCGGCGCCGTCGTGCAGCGCGCTGCTCATGCCGGCCAGGGCGTGGCTGCTGCCGGCCACCTGCTCGGCGTTGCTGCGGATGGTGCCCACCAGGTCCACCAGGTAGGCACGCAGGCGGTTGAGCGAATCCTGGATGTCGTGCATTTCGCGGTTGCTGCGCCCCAGCGCAATGGCCTGGCTGAAGTCGCCGCCGGCCCACTGCGAGAGCGCCGGCGCCAGGTTGCCCAGCACCCGCGCCAGGCGCCGCTGCAAGGTGTCGATGAGCAGGGCGATCAGCAGGATCAACCCGATCATCAGGCCCTGGATCACCCGCACTTCGCCCTGGATCTGCCCATGCTGCGCGCGCACCCCCGGTTCCAGGTCGGCGATGGCCTGCTGCACGGCGGCCATGCGCGCCTGGGTGGTGGTGGCCAGTTCGGTACGGCGCTCGATCTGCGCGCGGGTGCGCTGCAGTTCTGCCGGGTAGCGCGCCAGCAAATTGCCCAGCTCGCGCTTGAGGGCCACGCCGACGTCTTCGGCGCTGGTGGTGGCCTCGCTCTGCAGGCCCATCATCGCGGCGAAGTCGTCGGCGCCGGATTCCACCGCCGCGGTCACGCCCAGCAATGGCAGGGCGTCGAGGGCTTTGGCCTGGGTGATGATCAGTTGCAGTTCGCGCTCCACCTCGTCGGCCAGCTCGCTGCGCCCGCTGCTCACCAGCTTGTCACGCGCCAGCGACAGGCGGCCCAGGTGCAGGCTGGCTTCCAGCAGTGCCGATTGGTAATGCGCCGCCTCGGGGTGGCCGCTGTCGTGGGCGTAGCGGGCGAGCTGTTCGAGGTTGGCGCCCAGTTCGCGTTCGGCCTGCAGCAACAGGGCCTGGGGGTCGCCAGCGAGCTTGCCGGCGGCCAGCAGCTCATTGGCGGTAAATGCCTGCAGGGTGTCGAGGCTGGGGCGCAGTTGCGCGGCCAGCTCATCGGGCAGCTGGGCCAGTTCCTGTTGCAGGTCCTGGGTGCTCTGCAGCGCGGTGGCGTGGCGCAGGGCATCGCCACTGTTCAGGTAGTCCTGGGTGTTGCGGGCCACCTGGTTCTGGAACTGCTGGGACAGCGCCAGGTAACGCTCCATCAACAGGTAGGGCTGTTCCAGGGCACGTTGCGACCACCACAGGGTCGCCCCCAGGGCCAGGCACACGGTTACCAGCAGCAGGGTGTTCAGATTGGTCAGCAACTTCAGGCGCATGAGCGGGCTCTACCAACGGCGGGATGGCAAGTGCCTGAAGTTATTGCGTTTTTATGACGTGGTTATGACGCTGGCAGGGGTGTTGCGAAATAAAGTGGCTAAATGGTGGCCCTTTCGCCGACAACGCCGGCTCCTACAGGGGCCGGGTTGCTGGCGAAAAGGCTCAGGCCTCGACCCGCTGTACGCAGTTGCGCCCCGCACCCTTGGCCAGGTACAGCGCCTCGTCCGCCGCAGTAGCCATGCTCAGCGCATCCAGCCCGTCGCTCAGTTGCACCACCCCGGCACTGAAGGTGCACGACAGGTCACGCGGCTGCGCCGGGTAGTGGATCTCGGCAAAGCGCCGGCGAATCTCGTCCAGCACCTTGTGCGCCGCGTGCAGGTCGGTGTTGGGCATCACGATGGCGAACTCTTCGCCGCCATAACGGCCGATGAAGTCGGTCTTGCGCAGGCGCTGCTTGAGAAACAGCGCCAGGCTCTTGATCACCCGGTCACCCATGGGGTGGCCGTGGCTGTCGTTGACCTTCTTGAAGTGGTCGATGTCGAGCATGGCAAAGCTCAGCGGGCGGTCTTCGCGCCGCGCCCGGAAGCTGCAGTCTTCGAGCAGTTGCAGGATGTGCGTGTGGTTGTACAGCCCGGTGAGGCTGTCGCGCACCATGCGCGCCTTGAGGTTGCGCGCCCTGGCCGCACGGTTGCGCACGGTGGTGATCAGGTGGCGCGAACGGATCGGCTTGGTGAGGAAGTCGTCGCCACCCTCGCTCATGGCATCGAGCTGCTTGTCCAGGTCGTCCTCGGCCGACAGGTAGATGATCGGCACGCTCACATAGCGGTCGTTGTGGCGGATCACCTTGGCCAGCTCGGTGCCGGTGCAGGCGGGCATGTACATGTCGAGGATGATCAGGTCGGGCTGAAAGTCGGCCAGCTCGGCCATGGTCTGGATCGGATCGGTGAGGGTGCGGGTGACGATGCCGGCATTGTTGAGCAGGCGCTCGGTGTGCAGTGCCTGGGCCCGCGAGTCGTCGATCACCAGCACCTTGAACGGTTCGTACTGGGTGACGCTGGTGAGCAGCTCGACCTTTTCCAGCAGGCTGGAGGCCTCCAGGGTACCGGTGAGAAATTCCTGGCCGCCGGCGCGTACCGCGGCAAGCCGGGTGGGGGTGTCGGTTTCGTGCAGGCTGAAGAACAGCAGCGGTACGCGCTGCTCCAGGCCCTGCTGGGCCTGGGCGGCCAGCTGCAGGCCCTGGCCCTGGCCGCCGAAGTCGACATCCATGACGATCGCCGCCGGCAGGCGCTCGGCCATCGAGGCCTGGAACGCCTCGGGGCTGTACAGCGGCTCGACCCCCAGGCCGAAGAACTCCAGCTGCTTGGCCAGGCGCTCGGCGCGCTCGTGGTCCTGCAGCATCACGTAGATGGGCTTGCGCAGCGGCGGCAGCGGGGTGCGCTCGAGCTGGTCGCCCTGGCGCAGGCCGGTACGCGACAGGCGCTGCATCAGGCGGTTGAGTTCGTTGATCAGGCTGCTGCTCAGGCGCGCGCTGTTGGCCTCCACCGCCGCCAGGGTCTGGCCGATGGCATCGGCCAGCAGGCTGTGCTCGGGCTGCTCGAAGCGTTCGGCGTAGCGCTGCAGGCGCAGGTTGGCCTCGCCCAGCTCGCTCAGGTCGCAGCTGGTCCACTCGCTGCGCTGCAGGCGCTGCCAGATCTCGAGAATTTGCCGGGCCTGGTGAATGACCCGCTGGGCAAAGTGTTGCTTGAGGCGCGCACGATTCGGGTCTTCTGGCTCGGTCATGTCCTGACTACTTGTAAGGGGTGAGGCAATTCGAGTGATGGCTCTATGCTAGCACCACTTTTCCGGCAATCGAGTGTGCTGCATCAATTAACTGGGGTGGCGCTAAATTCCTTTCCTGACCCGTTAGTCACTTATGCGAAGCGGCGCGCTTGATTTATAGTGCAGGCTTGGCTGGCGCCCCGGCCGCGCACGCTGGCACACAATGCTGGCCGGCGTGGGCACGAAGCGGGGGCCGCGCGGTCGAACCCTGGACACGACCTGACAGAAAGGACAACGCCATGCTGGACTGGAAAAACCGTACAGGCAAAGCCGAGGCACGCGAGCGGGTGGACGCCCGTGGCTCGGGCACCCGCAGCTACTTCGGCGGGCTGTTGTTCAGCCGGGCGCTGGGCACCCTGATCGGTCTGTACCTGCTGGTGACCATCGCCCTGGGCTGGTACTGGAGCCAGGAGCCCGACCTGTTCCCGGTGCAGCAGAACGCCCAGGCCGCCGCCGAGCGCAACGGCCAGCAGATGGTCGTCGGCTACACCACCGTCGAAACCCTAAAGACCGTGGTTGCCACCCTGCTCGACAAGCCAGGCGGCTACATCTCCAACGACCGCTTCCCGCCGGGCCTGTGGATGGACAACATGCCCAGCTGGGAATATGGCGTGCTGGTGCAGGTACGTGACCTCAGCCGTGCCCTGCGCAAGGACTTCGCCCGTTCGCAGTCTCAGTCGGCCGAAGACGCCGACCTTGCCAAGGCCGAGCCGCGCTTCAACTTCGACAACAAGAGCTGGATCCTGCCGTCGAGCGAGTCGGAGTACCAGGAAGGCATCAATTCGCTGAACCGCTACCAGAAGCGCCTGGCTTCGCCAGACCAGCAGGGCGCGCTGTTCTACACCCGTGCCGACAACCTCAACAACTGGCTGGGCGACGTGGCCACGCGCCTGGGCTCGCTGTCCCAGCGCCTGTCGGCCAGCGTGGGCCGGGTCAAGCTCAACACCACCCTCAAGACCGAATCGGTGGTGCCGGGCCAGGTGCCACAGCTGGACGAGGAAGTGGTCGAGACGCCGTGGCTGCAGATCGACAACGTGTTCTATGAAGCCCGTGGCCAGGCCTGGGCGCTGTCGCACCTGCTGCGCGCCATCGAGGTCGACTTCGCCGACGTGCTGGCCAAGAAGAACGCCACCGTCAGCGTGCGCCAGATCATCCGTGAGCTGGAAGCCTCGCAGGAGCCGCTGTGGAGCCCGATGGTACTCAACGGCAGCGGCTTCGGCATGTGGGCCAACCACTCGCTGGTGATGGCCAACTACATTTCCCGCGCCAACGCCGCAGTGATCGACCTGCGCCAGCTGCTGTCCCAGGGCTGATGCTGTTCAGCCAGAGCGAGGCGGCGCACCGCGCCGCCTCGGATGCCGAACGCATCGCCTGGGTCGACGAGCAGGACAACCTGCTCGGCGCCAAGCCGCGGGCCGAGCTGCGCGAGCAGGGGCTGATCGGGCGGGGTACCTACATCCTGCTGTTCAACAGTGCCGGCGAGCTGTGCGTGCACCAGCGTACCCTGAGCAAGGCGATCTACCCCGGCTACTGGGATGTGGCCGCCGGCGGCATGGTCGACGAGCACGAAAGCTACGAGCGCTGCGCCGCGCGCGAGCTGGCCGAGGAGCTGGGGGTGAGCGGCGTGTCGCTGAGCTTCCACGAGCGCTTCTTCTTCGACCAGCCTGGCAACCGGCTCTGGTGCGCGGTGTTCTCGGCGGTCTGGGACGGGCCTTTGCGCCTGCAGCCCGAGGAGGTCAGCCAGGCCCGCTTCATGCCCTTGCAGGCAGCCCTGGACGACAGTCTGAGCACCCCCTACTGCCCCGACTCGCTGGCGGCGCTGAACCGTTTCGTGGCGCGGCGCGGCTGACGTCGCGAAAGCCAAGCAAAATGGCGCAGTTTTGCACTTAGCATTCGGCGCAATTGTGGTTACACTGCGCGGCCTTTTCACCCTGCCACGGCTTGCCGCGGCAGGTGCGCTGCCCCTGCCAGAGTGGGGCTTCGCGGTCGGTACCTCGCCCCGGGGCATCGACCAGTTTTTGTCCTCAACGCAGAGGATCAAAAGTGGCCAAGAAAGCCGCATCATTCGCCGCCCTCGGTGGCCTGGTGTTCTCCACCGATGCAGGCCGGCATTGCCCGGACTGCAGCAAACCCGTCGATGCCTGCATCTGCAAGCAGACACTCATCCCCGAAGGCGACGGCATTGCCCGTGTGCGTCGTGAAAGCAAAGGCCGTGGCGGCAAGACGGTGACCACCATCAGTGGCGTACCGCTCCCCCTGGATCAACTCAAGGAACTGGCCACCACGCTCAAGCGGCGTTGTGGTACGGGCGGCGCGTTGAAAGACGGCGTCATCGAGATCCAGGGCGACCACGTCGAGTTGTTGCTGGCCGAGCTGATCAAGCAAGGCTTCAAGGCGAAAAAGTCCGGCGGCTGATGGCCGCTGCGAGGTTTTTCCTGCAGCACTTCTAAACTCGTTCCCTGGGCAGGGGTCTATGCCTGAACAGGGAGAATCGTCATCTTCATTTTCTACACTGGCCAGCACGCCCTGGCCGGTGTTCACGACTTTCTTTATAGGGGACTTCGATGTCCGTACGACGCACACGCAAAGACGATGGCAGCCAATGGACCGTGGCCGACAGCCGCAGTGTTTACGGCATTCGCCATTGGGGCGCGGGTTACTTCGCGATCAACGAGGCCGGGCGCGTCGAAGTACGCCCCAACGGGCCGGACAGTGCGCCGATCGACCTGTACGAGCAGGTCGACGAGCTGCGCCAGAGCGGCCTGTCGCTGCCGCTGCTGGTACGTTTCCCCGACATCCTGCAACACCGCGTGCGCCAGCTGACCGGCGCATTCGACGCCAACATCGCGCGCCTGGAATACCAGAGCCAGTACACCGCGCTGTACCCGATCAAGGTCAACCAGCAGGAAGCGGTGGTGGAGAACATCATCGCCACGCAGAACGTGTCCATCGGCCTTGAGGCCGGTTCCAAGCCCGAGCTGCTGGCGGTGCTGGCGCTGGCGCCCAAGGGCGGCACCATCGTCTGCAACGGCTACAAGGACCGCGAGTTCATCCGCCTGGCGCTGATGGGGCAGAAACTGGGTCACAACGTGTTCATCGTGATCGAGAAAGAATCCGAAGTGGCACTGGTGATCGAGGAAGCCGCCGACCTCAAGGTCAAGCCGCAGGTCGGCCTGCGCGTGCGCCTGTCGTCGCTGGCTTCGAGCAAGTGGGCCGATACCGGCGGCGAGAAGTCCAAGTTCGGCCTGTCGGCTGCGCAGCTGATTTCGGTAGTGCAGCGCTTTCGCGATGCCGGCCTGGACCAGGGCATTCGCCTGCTGCACTTTCACATGGGCTCGCAGATCGCCAACCTGGCGGACTACCAGCACGGCTTCAAGGAAGCCATCCGCTACTACGGCGAGCTGCGTGCGCTGGGCCTGCCAGTGGACCACATCGACGTGGGTGGCGGCCTGGGCGTGGACTACGACGGCACCCACTCGCGCAATGCCAGCTCGATCAACTACGACATGGACGACTACGCCGGCGTGGTGGTGGGCATGCTCAAGGAGTTCTGCGACGCGCAGGGCCTGCCGCACCCGCACATCTTCTCCGAGAGCGGCCGCGCGCTGACCGCGCACCACGCGATGCTGGTGGTGCAGGTAACCGACGTCGAGAAGCACAACGACGAAGTACCCGAGATCGAGGACAAGCAGAGCCTGCCCGAAACCGTGCAGTGGCTGGCCGACCTGCTGGGCCCGACCGACATCGAGATGGTCACCGAGACCTACTGGCGTGCCACCCACTACATGAGCGACGTGGCCGCGCAATACGCCGACGGCAAGATCACCCTCGCGCAGAAGGCCCTGGCCGAGCAGTGCTACTTTGCCGTGTGCCGCCGGTTGCACAACTCGCTCAAGGCGCGCCAGCGCTCGCACCGCCAGGTGCTGGACGAGCTCAACGACAAGCTGGCCGACAAGTACATCTGCAACTTCTCGGTGTTCCAGAGCCTGCCCGACACCTGGGCCATCGGCCAGGTGCTGCCGATCCTGCCGCTGCATCGCCTGGGCGAAGAGCCGCTGCGCCGTGCGGTGCTGCAGGACCTGACCTGCGACTCGGACGGCAAGATCAACCAGTACGTCGACGAGCAGAGCATCGAGACCAGCCTGCCGGTACACGCCATCAACGAGGGCGAGGACTACCTGCTGGGGATCTTCCTGGTGGGCGCGTACCAGGAAATCCTCGGGGACATGCACAACCTGTTCGGTGACACCGACTCGGTCAACATCTACCAGAACCCCAACGGCAGCGTGTACCACGCCGGCATCGAGACCCACGACACCATCGAGGACATGCTGCGCTACGTGCACCTGTCGCCCGAAGAGCTGATGACCCACTACCGCGACAAATGCGCCAGCGCGAAGATCACGGCGCGTGAGCGTACCCAGTTCCTGGATGCCTTGCGCCTCGGGCTGACCCGCTCGTCCTACCTGTCCTCCTGACCGCTTTCGCCGGCAAGGCCGGCTCCTACAGGTTCATGCAATACCCTGTAGGAGCCGGCCTTGCCGGCGAAGAGGCCGTCATTCACGCCACAAACCACCCATCCCTACGCTGCAACCGCCACCCCATCACCCCCAGCGTCACCGCCCGCAGCCCCATGAACAGCAGAAAGCCCAGCCACAGCCCGTGGTTACCCAGCCCGCTGGCCGCATAGGCGAACGGCAGTGCTATCGCCACGCTCAGCAGCATGCCGTTGCGCATCTCCCGTGCCCTTGTCGCGCCGATGAACAACCCGTCGAGCAGGTAGCTCCACACCGCCACCAGTGGCAGCAGCGCCAGGTATGGCAGGTACTCGAACGCCGTCTCGCGCACGCTGGGGATATCCGTCTGCAACTGGATGAACCAGTGCCCGCCCAGCAGGAACACCCCGGCAAACACCAGGCTGACGATCAACGACCAGCCACACGCCACCGTCATCGAACGGCGCAATGCGCCGCGGTCCCCGGCGCCGATCGCATGCCCGCACAGTGCCTCTACCGCATGCGCCAGGCCGTCCAGTGCATACGCGGTCAGCAGCAGGCCGTTGAGCAGCAGCGCATTGGCCGCCACCGTCGCCTCGCCCAGGCGCGCACCCTGCACGGTGATCAGGAAGAACACCCCCTGCAACGCCAGGCTGCGAATGAAGATGTCGCGGTTCACGCTCAGCAGCGGGCGCCAGCTCTGCCAGCGCCTGAGCAGCGCCCAGGCCACCTGCCCGGGGTAGGCGCGCAGGGCCGGGCGCGTGAGCGCCAGGCCGAGCAGCGCGGCCGACCATTCGGCGATCACCGACGCCCGCGCCGAGCCCAGCACACCCCAGTCCAGCCCCAGCACGAACCACAGGTTGAGCACGATGTTGAGCAGGTTGGTGGTCAGCAGGATCGCCAGCGGGGCACGGGCGTTCTGCGTACCCAGAAACCACCCCACCAGGGCAAAGCTGGCCAGCGCTGCCGGCAGGCCGAGCAAGCGCGTGTGGAAGAACGCCAGGGTGTTTTCCTGCAGCGCGGCACTCGGTTGCATCAGGCCCAGTGCCAGGTGGCTGAAGGGAATCGCCAGTGCCCCCAGCAGCACGGCGAACAGCAACGCCAGCAGCAGCCCCTGCACCAGCACCTGGCGCAGCGCGGCGCCGTCGGCGCGTCCGGCCGCCTGGGCGGCAAAGCCGGTGGAGCCCATGCGCAGGAAGCCCATCAGAAACGCCAGGAAGGTATACAGGCTGGCGCCCACCGCCACGGCGCCGAGCTGGTGCGCGTGGGGCAGGTGGCCGATCACGGCGCTGTCCACCAGTGCCACCATGGGCACGGAAATGTTGGAAAGAATCATCGGCGCGGCCAGCGCCCAGACCCTGTGGTGGGTCGGGCGGTCGCGCCAGTCGCTGAGTAGTCGGGACATGCAGGCTCCTTGAGAACCGGCATTGTAGCCGCCCCCGGCACTAAAACTGGTGAACGCTGTCTCACGCCGGGCGCCTCGATCAGCGATGCCCGCGAGCTTGCTATATAGTGCTCGTCTCAGACCCTGCTACCGGAAGAGTTACCCTCCATGCTCAACAAAGGATTGTGGCTGGCGTGCGCCATGGCGCTGCTCAGTGCTTGCGACTCGTCTACTGATAAACCGGCCCCGGCCCCCGCGCCAACGGAACAGGCCGCCCCGGTAGCCCCGGCGCCGGCCCCCGCCGAACCGGCCGCGCCCGCAGCTGCACCGGCCCCGGCGGCGACCCCGGCGCCCACCCAGGCGAGCCTGGGCGAGCGCTACGCCGGTCGCGAGCTGACGGTGGTAGACGTTTCCGAAGTGCAGGTCGACGGTGCCAGCGCCTTGTCGGTGACCTTCTCGGTGCCGCTGGACAAGGACCAGAACCTTGCCGAGCGCGTGCACCTGGTGGACACCACCCGGGGCAAGCTCGACGGCGCGTGGGAGCTCAGCGAAAACCAGATGGAGCTGCGCCTGCGCCACCTGGAGCCGCAGCGCAAGCTGGTGCTGACCGTGGATGCCGGCCTGCTCGGGGTGAACGGCAAGAAGCTCCCCAGCGAGTACGTCAGCCGCCTCGAAACCCGCGACATGCAGCCCACCGTGGGCTTCGCCAGCCGCGGCTCGCTGCTGCCCACGCGCCTGGCCGAAGGCCTGCCGGTGATCGCGCTGAACATCGACAAGGTGGACGTCGAGTTCTTCCGCATCAAGCCCGAGTCGATGTCCAGCTTCCTGGCCAGCTGGGGCCGCAACACCTCGCTCGAGTACTACAACTCCGAAGAGCTGTTGAGCAAGGCCGACCTGGTGTATGCCGGCCGCTTCGACCTGAACCCGGTGCGCAACACCCGCGAAACCCTGCTGCTGCCGATTGCCGGGATCAAGCCGTTGCAGGAACCGGGGGTGTACCTGGCGGTGATGCGCGCCTCGGGCCGCTACAACTATTCGCAGCCGGCCACCCTGTTCACCCTGAGTGACATCGGGCTGTCGGCGCATCGCTACACCAACCGCCTGGACGTGTTCACCCAGGCGCTGGACGGCGGCAAGGCCCTGGACGGGGTCAACCTCGAACTGCTCGACCGCGAAGGCAAGCTGCTGGCCCAGGCCAAGACCGACGGCGATGGCCATGCGCAATTGCCGATGCCGCCCAAGGCCGACGTACTGCTGGCCAAGCAGGGCGTGCACACCACCTTGCTGCGCCTGAACAGCGCCGCGCTCGACCTCTCCGAATTCGCGCTGACCGGGCCGCAGGCCAACCCGCTGCAGTTTTTCGTGTTCGGCCCGCGCGACCTCTATCGCCCGGGTGAAACCGTGCTGCTCAACGGCCTGCTGCGCGACCAGGATGGCAAGCCGGTGAAAGCCCAGCCGGTCAGTGTCGAGGTGCGTCGTCCGGATGAACAGGTCAGCCGCAAGTTCGTGTGGGAGGCCGATGCCAATGGCTTCTACCAGTACCAGTTGCAACTGGCCAGCGAAGCCCCGACCGGGCGCTGGCAACTGGTGTTCGACCTGGGCGGCGGCAAGAAGCAGGTGTTCGAGTTCCTTGTCGAAGACTTCATGCCCGAGCGCCTGGCCCTGGAACTCAAGGGCAGCGCGACCCCGCTGAGCCCGGGTGAAACCGCTGAAATCCATGTCAATGGCCGCTACCTCTACGGCGCCCCGGCCTCGGGCAACCGCCTCAGCGGCCAGGCCTACGTGCGCCCGCTGCGCGAAGCGGTGCCGGCCTTGCCGGGCTACCAGTTCGGCTCGATCACCGAGGAAGACCTGAGCCACGACCTGGAACTGGACGAAACCACCCTGGACGCGTCGGGCGATGCCACGCTGCAGATCGAAAGCCGCTGGTCCGAGGCGCATTCGCCGCTGCAACTGAGCGTGCAGGCCAGCCTGCAGGAGTCCGGTGGCCGGCCGATCACCCGGCGCCTGGAGCAGCCGATCTGGCCGGCCGAGCGCATGCCCGGCCTGCGTGGGCTGTTCGACGGTGAAGAAGTCGACGGCAACACCCCGGTCGAGTTCGAACTGCTGATGGCCGACCGTGATGGCCACAAACTGGCCGCCGACAACCTCAAGGTGCGCCTGATTCAGGAGCGCCGCGACTACTACTGGAACTATTCCTCCAGTGACGGCTGGGATTACAACTACAACGAGAAATTCCTGCTGCAGTCCGAGCAGCCGGTCAGCATCAAGGCCGGCAGCACTGCCAAGCTGAGCTTCCCGGTGGAATGGGGCCCGTACCGTGTCGAGGTCGAAGACCCGAGCACCGGCGTGACCAGCAGCGTGCGCTTCTGGGCTGGCTGGCGTGCCCAGGACAACACCGACGGCGGCGCCGTGCGCCCCGACCAGGTCAAGCTGGCGCTGGACAAGCCGGCCTACGCCGATGGCGCCACCGCGCAGATCACCGTGACCCCGCCGGCTGCCGGCAAGGGCTACCTGATCGTCGAGGGCAATGACGGCCCGCTGTGGTGGGAAGAAATCGACGTGCCTGCCGAAGGCAAGACCTACGCGGTCAAGCTCGACCCCAAATGGGCCCGCCACGACCTTTACGTCAGTGCCCTGGTGATCCGCCCCGGCGAGCGCAAGGCCAATGCCACGCCAAAACGTGCCGTGGGCGTGCTGCACCTGCCGCTGGATCGCGCCGAGCGCAAGCTGGCGCTGACCCTCAAGGCCCCGGAAAAGATGCGTCCCAAGCAGCCGCTCACCGTCAAGGTGCAGGCGCGCAATGCCGATGGCAGCATCCCCAAGCAGGTGCAGGTGCTGCTGGCCGCGGTGGACGTGGGCATTCTCAACATCACCAGCTACGCCACCCCCGACCCGTTCACCGGCATGTTCGGCCGCAAGGCCTACGGCGCCGACCAGCTGGATATCTACGGCCAGCTGATCGAAGCCGGGCAGGGCCGCCTGGCCAGCCTGGCATTCGGCGGTGACGCGGCCATGGCCAAGGGCGGCAAGCGTCCCAGCACCAGCGTGACCATCGTGGCCCTGCAGAGCGCCCCGGTGACCCTGGACGCCAAGGGCGAAGGTCAGGCGACGGTGGACATCCCCGACTTCAACGGCGAGCTTCGGGTGATGGCCCAGGCCTGGACCGACGAGCGCTTCGGCATGGCCGAGGCCAAGACCGTGGTCGCCGCGCCGCTGATCGCCGAACTGTCGGCCCCGCGTTTTCTGGCCGGCGGCGACCGTACCGAGCTGGCGCTGGACCTGTCCAACCTGTCGGGCAAGGCGCAGAAGTTCACGGTCAAGGTGACCACCGAGGGCCAGTTGAACCTGCTGACCCCGTCCGAGCAGCCACTGAGCCTGCGTGACGGCCAGCGCGTGACCTCGCTGCTGGGCGTGCAGGCCGTGGGTGGCCTGGGCCAGGGCAAGGTCAAGGTGCAGGTCAGCGGCCTGGTGCTGCCGGGCGAACCGAACACCGCCTTCACCCGCGAGTGGACCCTGGGCATTCGCCCGGCCTACCCGGCGCAGCTCAGGCACTACCGCGCCGCGCTCAAGGACCAGCCATGGACCTTGCCCGCCGAGGACCTGGCCGCGTTCGAACCCCAGGGCCTGGAGGCGATGCTGTCGCTGTCGAGCCGCCCGCCGCTGAACATCGCCGAGCAGATCCGTGCCCTCGAGGCCTACCCCTATGGCTGCCTGGAGCAGACCACCAGCGGGCTGTACCCGTCGCTGTACGCCGATGCCGAGACGCTCGAGCGCCTGGGCATCAAGGGTGAAGAGCCCAAGGTGCGCCAGCGCAAGATCGAGATGGGCATCGAGCACCTGCTCGGCATGCAGCGCTACAACGGCAGCTTCGGCCTGTGGAGCGCGGACGACAGCGAGGAGTACTGGCTGACCGCCTACGTCACCGACTTCCTGCAGCGTGCTCGCGAGCAAGGCTACGCGGTGCCGCCCGAGGCGCTGAAAAAGGCCAACGAACGCCTGCTGCGCTACCTGCAGGAACGCAACCTGATCGAGCCGTACTACACCAGCAACGCCGAGCACAGCCGCTTCGCAGTACAGGCGTATGCGGCGCTGGTGCTGGCGCGTACCCAGCAGGCCCCGCTGGGTGCCCTGCGCAGCCTGTTCGAGCGCCGCGCCGATGCACGCTCGGGCCTGCCGCTGGTACAGCTGTCGATCGCACTGGACAAGATGGGCGACAAGCCGCGCTCGGCGCAGGCCCTGCAGGCGGGCCTGGCGGTCAAGCGTCAGGACGTGTGGCTGAGCGACTATGGCAGCCCGGTACGTGACGAGGCGCTGATCCTGGCCCTGCTCGAAGAGAACAAGCTGGCCACCGACCAGCTCGACCAGCGCCTGTTCGAGCTGTCGGACAAGATGGCCAGCAGCTCGTACCTGTCCACCCAGGAACGCAATGCGCTGTTCATGGCCGGGCGTGGCATGCTCAAGCAGCCTGAAGGCCGCTGGAGTGCACGCCTGGACAGCGCGGGCGAGCTGCGCGACCTGGGCCCGACCCAGGCCGGGCTCAAGCTGGAGGGGCCGTTGCTGGCCTCGCCGCTGACCGTGACCAACACCAGCGACAAGACCGTGTACCAGCAGTTGACCGTGTCGGGTTACCCGCGCTTCGCACCCCGTGCGGTGGGCACCAACATGAGCATCTACCGCGAGTACCTGGGCATGAATGGCCGGGCACTGAACATCAAGTCGCTCAAGAGTGGCGACCTGGTGCTGGTGCACATTGGTATCCGCGCCAACGAGCGGGTGCCGGACGCGCTGATCGTCGACCTGCTGCCGGCGGGCCTGGAGCTGGAAAACCAGAACCTGGCGCAAAGTGCCGCCAGCCTGGACAACGCCAGCAGTGCAGTGAAGGAATGGCGTGAAGCAATGCAGAACGCCAACGTGGTGCACCAGGAGTTTCGCGATGACCGCTACGTGGCGGCGATGAACGTCGACCCGTACGGCGTGACGCACCTGCTGTATCTGGCCCGTGCGGTCACGCCGGGCACCTATCGCGTGCCGCCGGTGCAGGTGGAGTCGATGTACCGGCCCAACTGGCAGGCGGTGGGCGAGAGCCCGGGTGACATGGTGATTCTGGGACGCTAATCAGGCCCCATCGCGGGTCAAGCCCGCTCCCACAAGGGGCGCAGTAATCCCTGTGGGAGCGGGCTTGACCCGCGATGCTGTCACCGCACCACCCAGCTCAACACCCACAACCCCAGCATCAGCCAGATGATCCCCATGATGATCGAGGCGCGCATGAACGCGCGCACCGCCGAGTACAGCAACAGCAGGCCGATCACCAGCATCAGGATGCTGACCAGCGAGGTGTCCATGCCCAGTGTGCGTGCCAGGCCGTCGATGAAGTTGCCGCCGGCATTGGCCAGCAGATTGAACAACCCGCTCAGGGCATCCACCACGAAGCGGATCACCGCGCCGAGCGCTTGCCCCAGCCATTCGAAAAAACCTTCTACATGCATAATCGCTTCCTGATCGACGCTACGGCGCAGTCGCCGTGCCCAGAGCTTTGGCCATCATCCTGCCGGCTCGGTTCCTCACCCACGCAAAAAGGTGTCCGCGCCTGATGTTCAGCTTAGCCCGACCCCGCTCGCGCATCGCCCGGCTGCTGTGCGCCGCCTTTGCCTGCGTGCTGTTGCTGTGGCTGGCTGATCGCCTGTGGCCATTGCCGATGCCGGCCGACGATCTGGCGCGGGTGGTGCTGGCCGAAGACGGCACGCCGCTGTGGCGCTTTGCCGATGCCGAGGGCGTGTGGCGCTACCCGGTCACCCTTGATCAGGTGTCGCCTTACTACCTCGAAGCCTTGCTCACCTACGAGGACCGCTGGTTCTACCGGCACCCCGGGGTCAACCCGCTGGCCCTGGGCCGTGCCGCCTGGCAGAACCTCACGGGCGGGCGCGTGCTGTCGGGCGGCAGCACGCTGTCGATGCAGGTGGCGCGCCTGCTCGACCCGCACTCGCGCACGCTGCCGGGCAAGTTGCGCCAGGTGTGGCGCACCGCGCAGCTGGAATGGCACCTGTCCAAACGCCAGATCCTGGAGCTGTACCTCAACCGCGCACCGTTCGGCGGCACCCTGCAGGGTGTGGCGGCGGCCAGCTGGGCGTACCTGGGCAAGTCGCCCTTGCAACTGACCCCGGCCGAGGCTGCGCTGCTGGCGGTGCTGCCCCAGGCGCCCAGCCGTCTGCGCCCCGACCGCCACCCGGAGCGCGCGCGCCTGGCCCGGGACAAGGTGCTGCAACGCCTGGGCGAGTACCAGGTGTGGCCGCAGCAGCGCATCGCCGAAGCGCAGGAAGAACCGCTGCTGCTGGCACCACGCCAGGAGCCGGCGTTGGCTCCGCTGCTGGCTCGCCGGCTGAACCGTGCCGACAGCCCGCCGCTGATCCACACCACCCTCGACGCTGCGCTGCAACGGCGCCTGGAAGACCTGCTGCTGGGTTGGCGCGCACGCCTGCCCGAGCGCACTTCGGCGGCGATCCTGGTGGTGGAGTCGCAGACCATGGCAGTGCGCGCCTACCTGGGGTCGGTGGACCTTGGCGATGAGCGCCGTTTCGGCCACGTCGACATGATCACTGCCCTGCGTTCGCCGGGCTCGACCCTCAAGCCGTTTCTGTACGGCATGGCCATGGATGACGGCCTGATCCATTCGGAGTCGTTGCTGCAGGATGTGCCACGCCGCTATGGCGACTATCGCCCCGGCAATTTCTCGATGGGTTTCAGTGGCCCGGTGGCGGCCAGCTCGGCATTGGCGTTGTCGCTCAACCTGCCGGCGGTGCAGTTGCTCGAAGCCTACGGGCCCAAGCGCTTTGCCGCGCAGATGCGCATGGGCGGCATGCCGCTGAGCCTGCCGACGGCGGCCGAGCCGAACCTGTCGCTGATCCTGGGCGGCGCCGGCAGCCGCCTCGAAGACCTGGTCAGTGGCTACAGTGCGTTCGCCCGCGACGGCATGAGCGCGCCGCTGCGCCTGCAACCGGATGCGCCGCTGGTCGAGCGCCGGCTGCTGTCGCCGGGCTCGGCGTGGATCATCCGGCGCATCCTCAGTGGCCAGGCGCGTCCCGACCGCGACCCGCACGCCGAACTGGTGCAGCGCCCGCAGCTGGCCTGGAAGACCGGCACCAGCTACGGCTTTCGCGATGCCTGGTCGATCGGCGTGGGGCCGCGCTACCTGATCGGCATCTGGATCGGCCGCCCCGACGGCACCCCGGTGCCGGGGCAGTTCGGCCTGGCCTCGGCCGCGCCGCTGATGCTGCAGGTGCATGACGTGCTGAGCAACCGCGACAGCCAGCGCGGCATTGCCGCCCCGGTGCCGGCAGTGCCGGGCAACGTCGGGGTGGCCGCGATCTGCTGGCCGCTGGGCCAGCCGATGGCACGTACCGACCCCAACTGCCGGCGCCAGCGCTTTGCCTGGACCCTGGACAACACCACGCCGCCGACCCTGCTCGCGCAGGACCAGCCCCTGGGTGTCGGCCTGCTGGAGAAGGTGTGGGTGAATGCCCGGGGCCTGCGGGTGGATGCAGCCTGTGCGGGGGCCGCGCCGCGCGACATCGCGCTGTGGCCGGCACCACTGGACCCGTGGTTGCCGCGCCTGGAGCGGCGCGAGGCGCGTTTGCCGGCCATCGACCCGAGCTGCCCGCCGCAGGTACCGGCCAGTGCCGCGCCGTTGTCGGTGGTGGGGATACGCCCGGGCGACCAGTTGCGCCGTCCCGCCACCAGCCGCGATGCCCTGCACCTGAGCGTTTCGGCGCTGGGTGGCGAAGGCCAGCGCTGGTGGTTCCTCAACGGCGCACCCCTGGGCGAGACCACAGCCCAGGCGGCGCTGGCCGTGAACCTGGAGGAGGTGGGGCGCTACGAGCTCAGCGTGCTGGATGCCAGCGGGCAGACCGCGCGGGTCGAGTTCCAGGTCAACGACTGACCCGGCACCCGTAAGATGGATATAACGCGAAAGGGGAAGGGCTGCCAAAGCACCTTCCCCTTGCTTTCAAGTGCCTGAAGCAAAAGGGCTTTTGCTGGTGCTGCGACTGTATATATCGGGTTAATACCAAGCTCAGAATTGTTCCCATTGCGCCTGCGCGCTCAGATAGCTGCAACGGACGTGGAGTGGCCGGAAACCCGGTGCTTCACACCTATAAAAGCAGCGGCAGCAGTAGCAGGGAGTCGCCATGAAAACTCAAGCGTGGATCAAAGCAAGTACGGCAGTGATGTTGATCTTGACCGTGAGCCTGGCCGGTTGCAGCAGCGGCGGTGGCGGTCACAAGAGTCACGTAAGCAGTTCCACACCCGATTCGGGTACCGATGGCGGCAGTGGTGGTGGCGGTACCGGCGGCGGTACTGACGGTGGTGGCGGCACAGGTGGTGGCGGTACGGACGGCGGCGGTGGTACTGGCGGTGGCGGTACGGACGGCGGTGGTGGTACTGGCGGTGGCGGTACGGACGGCGGTGGTGGCACCGGCGGTGGCGGTACGGATGGCGGCGGTGGCAACAACGGCGGTGGCGGTAACAATGGCGGCGGTGGCAACAACGGTGGTGGCACGACCTCGACCACGGTCGTCGGCCAGGTGGTGGCTCAGGTTGGCAGCGGCGTGTCGGGCGTGGGCACGGGCGTGTCCGGCGTGGGCAACGCCGTCAGCGGCGTACCGGTAGTGGGCAGCACCGGTGCCGGCGACCTGGTGACGGCCACCGGCAACGCCGTCACCAGCATCGGCGATGGCCTGGGCAAGGGCCTGGGTACGCTTGGCACTGGCAGCAATGCCCTGGGCGAGACGGTCAAGGGCGTGGGCAACGGGGTGTCGGATATCGGCGGCGGGGTCAAGTCGGTGGCCAGCAGCCAGTTGATCGAACAGATACCCGTGGTCAACGGTGTGGTGGACAAGGTCGGCGACGTGGTGGTGATGCTTGGCGATACCCTCAGCACCCAGAGCACCACCGGCAAGCTGGGCAACCTGAACCAGCAATTGAGCAACCAGGTGGTCAAGGTGGTGTCGCTGGTGGAAGGCGCCACCGGCAAGGTGGGTGATGCCACCGGGGTGGGTGCACCGGTCAGCGGCCTGTTGAACAAGGTTGGCAGCGCAGTCGACGGGGTGGGCGACAAGGTCGCCAGTGCCGGCAACGGCAACCCGCTGACCACCGCCGTCGGCGGGCTGGTAAGCCATGTCGGCACGGCGGTCGGCACCAGCGGTGGCCTGGTCAACACCGGCACCGGCAGCGGTGGCAGCGCCCCCGGTGCGGGGCTGCTGGAAACCGCCGGTGGCGCCGTGGCGGGCCTGGGCAGCGGGCTCGGCGCCGGCAGCAGCAACGGCCTGCTCGACGCCGCAGGCAGCACGGTCAACAAGGTGGGCCAGACCGTGGCCTCGCTGGGGCCGGTACTGGGCGGCAATGGCGTGGCCAGCGTGCCGGCCGGGGTGCCCACCGCTGCGCTGGGCAACAGCGTGGGCGCCGGCCTCACCCCGGTGGTGAGCGGTGTGACCAGCGTTACCCAGCAGGTAGGCGCGGCAACCGGCATCGGTGCGCCGGTCAACGGCCTGGTCACCCAGGTGGGCAGCGCAGTCAGCGGGGTGGGCAATCAGATTGCCGCGGCCGGCAACAACCCGGTCACCACCCAGCTGGGTGCGACGGTCAATGCCGTGGGCGGCACCGTGGGCCAGGTCGGTACCCTGGTCAACGGCAACGGGCAAGGGGGCGGCGGCGTGGGCGGTCTGCTCAATGGCCTGACCACCGGCCTGAAAGGCGGCCTCGGGGGTAACAAGTAACTAAATGGCCATCATCGATTAGACGATTTTACGGGCAACACCTACGCTTGAGGCTGACGAGGGAACCGTCTTTGGTTCCCTCGTATTTTTCAGGATCATGGAGTGTCCTATGCGATCGATGTTCGTCGCGTTATTGGGTCTGTCCTGGGTGGCTTCGCTGCATGCCGAGCCCCTGCCGAGCTTCCTCAACAGCAACGAGACCGAGCGCAAGCTGCCAGCGCCCAACCTGCCCGCCGATGCCTTTCGCCCCGTCACTCCCCAACTGAACCTGCCCGCACCGGATGCCGGCCAGCAGCCACAGCCGCTGCTGATGGGCACGCGGGTGCGCGTGCAGCGGGTGCGCATCGAAGGCGGCACCATCTACCCGCTCAGCGAACTGCGCGACAACTACCAGGGCCTGCTCGACCGCGAGGTGACCCTGGGCGAGCTGATCGAGGCCACCCGCCGCCTCACCCAGCGCTACCAGCAGGATGGCTACCTGTTGTCGTATGCCTACCTGCCGCCGCAGGACTTCGCCGAAGGCCGTCTGCGCGTGGTGCTGGTGGAAGGCTACATACGTGATTACGAACTGCAGGGCGATGTGGGGCCGGTGTCGGCCTACCTCGACAAGCTGGTGGGCAAGCTCAAGGCCGAGCGCCCGCTCACCCGCAAGACCTTCGAACGCTACACCGCGCTGATGAGCCGGGTGCCGGGCCTGACCTTGCAGGCCCAGGTGCCGCCGCCGGGCACCACCGACGGCGCCACGCGGCTTATCGCGCAGGCCTCGCGCAAGCCGTTCACCAGTACCTTGAGCCTCACCGACGGCAGCCGCGACGACACCCAGGCGCTGCTCGGCCTGAACAGCAACGCCCAGACCGCGGTGGCCGAGCAGTTGAGCTTCAGCGCGCTGTTCCCGCCGGGGCAGGATGACGAACGCTACTACCGTCTCGACTACTCGCAGTACGTGGACGCCGAAGGCACCCAGCTCAATCTTTCGGCTTCGACCTACCGTAGCAATCCGGCGGCACGGGTGCGCCTGGAGAACGGCATCGACCTCAAGCAGCACCGCGAGAACGACCGTTACTCCATCGGCCTGAGCCAGGCGCTGATCGCCTCGAGCAACGAATGGCTGAACGTGGCAGCGCGCTTCTATGCGGTGAACGACAGCACCGACTACCGGGTGGTCGGCCTGCCATTGAAGGTCAGTACCCGCACCGATGTGCGCGCCTTTGCCTTCGAGGCAGACTGGAGCAAGTCGGATGCGCAGCAGCTGCGCATCCTCAGTGCCGGTGTGTACCAGGGCCTCGATCACTTCGGTGCCAAGACCGACAGCGACTACGACCTGGACTTTTTGCGCCTGCGCCTGTCGGGGGTGCAGAGCGACCGGTTCTTGCAGAACTGGCAGGGGGTGGCATCGGCGGCGCTGTACTGGACCGACGACAGCCTGCCCGACAGCGAGCGCGCGGTGTTCGGCGGGCAGAACTTCGGCCGCGGCTACCCCAGCGATCAGGCTTCCGGCGACAAGGGCTGGGGTGCGGCATACGAGGTCAACTACAGTTTCAAGCGCGATGGCAGCTGGCTCAAGGTACTGCAGCCGTACGTGGTGGTGGACGCCGCGCGTACCTGGTTCAACGAGCTGGCGGTGCGTGATTCACGGCTGTCGTCGGCGGCGCTGGGGCTGCGCTTTGGCGATGCGCGCTACTACAACATCTCGCTGGAGGCGGCCAAGCCGATGTCGGATATCGCGCTGGACAGCTTCAATCGGCGGCCACGGTATACGTTGAGTTTCAGTTACCAGCTGTGACGACCGATCGCGGGTCAAGCCCGCTCCCACAAGGTATGCGCACTACCTGTGGGGAGCGGGCTTGACCCGCGATGGCCGCGTGGCGGCCAGGCGCTACTGAACCAGTTGCAGGCGGGGCTTGGGGAACAGGTTGTCCAGGGTCTCCAGCAGGCGCAGGTGGTAGATCGGCTTGCGGAACAGGTCGAGTACCTGCAGGCGCAGCAGATCGCTGACCGCATCCATGTCGGCATGCCCCGAGGTGACGATCACCGGCAGGTGCTGACGCGCCGTGTGCTCGCGCAGGCGCCTGATCAGCGAGATGCCGCTCTCTTCCGGCATGTTCAGGTCGGTGATCACCAGGGCAATGTCGGGATGTCGCGTCAACTGCTGCAGGGCGAGCTTGACCGAGGTTGCCGTGTGACAACAGAAGCCCTCGCCCTCCAGCAGCTCGGCCAGCTCCAGCAGTGCGTCTTCTTCGTCATCCACCAGCAGCAGCTGTTGACGTGAGTGGGAAGCCGGCATGTTCAGTTCCTGTCATCAGGCTGAGGGCAGGGCGGCGACGATGTCGTCGAAGACCTTTTTCACCCCGCCCCCCACATCGGTCGAGACCCCGATGATCACCACGGCCACCATGGCGGCCACGATGGCATATTCGATACCGGACGCGCCGTCCTTGCGATGGAAGAACAGCTTGCAGTGCTTGAGGATGCGGGAAAGGACCATGGTACTTCTCCTTGCGCCACAGGCGCGGGTAATGGGGCCCGGAAACGGTGATTCCCCTTTGCCATCACAGCATCGTCAAGCGGTTCGAAACCGGCAAATGTAAGAAGGCATTAATACCAAAGTAAGGGTGTCAACGCTGGCGCCAATAAGCTGTTGTTTTCAGGGGGTGTCGGGTTTCGGACCGAAAAAAAACTGACGGGTAATGGCGTTTCGTCCTAGCTGCGCTACCGTCAAATAGCGAAATAGTTACTTGCAACTTCATGTTTGCGGGCCAGTTCGCACACCGCGCGGCCGAAGGGATGTTCAGGCAGAGGGAGCGCCGACATGAGCAGTCGCATCACCATGATCCTTGCCGTGCTGTTCCTGATCGGTGCCGTGCTGGCAGGTTACTGGGGGCTGGTGCTCAGCCGTGCATCCGAGGCACCGGAGCCCCCGCAAGCGGCGGCGCCAGGGCCGGCCGGCCCGGCTCAGCCGGTGGACCAGGCCACGGAGGCTGGCACCGACGCATTGCGCAAGCCCGTGCTGGTGCTGCGCCGCGACGTACCCGCCTACACCGTGCTGACAGCCGAGGATCTGAGTGTCGAGCGCCTGCTGGTGGCCCCGGCCGGCAGCTTCCAGCGCCCCGAGCAGGTGCTGGGCCGCACCAGCTGGCGGGCCCTGCCTGCAGGTACCTGGCTGGAGGAGAGCAGTTTCGAGGCCGGTGGGCCACTGGCGCGCATGATCCACCCCGGCGAGCGCGCCCTGGCGGTGGCGGTGGACGAAGTGGTCGGCGCCGCCGGACAACTGCGCCCCGGCGACTACGTGGATGTGCTGCTGTACCTGCGCGAAGACAACCTCAACCCGCAGGCCTCGGCCCAGGTGGCCGTGCCGGCCTTGCGCCTGCTCAGCGTGGGCGAGCAACTGGGGCTGGCCAACGATGGCCGCCCGCCGGAGGCCGACACCGATGCCAAGGCGGCCCAGGAACAGCGTCGCGCCATGGCGCGCACCGTGGTGCTGGCGGTACCTGAAGCCCTGGCCAGCCGCCTGTTGCTGGCCGCCCAGGCAGGCAGCCTGCGCCTGGCGGTACGCAGTGCCGAAGAGAAACGCCTGGCCAGCTACTGGGCCGACCCGCAGGCCGCTGCACCGCAACTGGACAACGCCAACCGCGACCTCTTTCGCTTCAGTCAACTGGCCATGACCCCGGCCGCAACCCCGGTTGCAGGCCAGGCGCCCAGGCACCAGATGCAGATCATTCGAGGCCCCCAGGCTTCAACGCCCACCCCCTGATCGAAGCAAGGATGCCCGTTGATGAGCAGTCGTTCCGAGCTGATGTTCAAGCGTTCCATCCTGACCCTGTTGTTGCTGGGGGGGCCGGCTGCCCATGCCCTGGCGGCGCCGTCGGGTTGTGCCGGGCTGAGCCCGGTGCCGGCCAGCATCGAGCTGGACCAGGGCCTGCAGCAGGAGATCCGCCTGCCGGTGCCGATCACCCGGGCGGCAGTGGGCGACCCCAACATCGCCGATGTGCAGGCCAGTGGCGAGCGCGGCGTGGTGGTCAGCGCCGTGGGCCCCGGCGCCACCAGCCTGATGCTGTGGACCGCATGCGCCAGCGTGCCGCGCCAGAGCATGCTGTTCATCAAGGGCCGGGCCACTGCCGAGATGGCCGACAGCGCCTTGCCGCCCAGCCTCGACCCGTTGCTGCCGAGCCAGGTGCAGGCCGATATCCGCTTTGTCGAGGTCAGCCGCACCAAGCTCAAGGAGGCCGGTACGCGGCTGTTCTTCAAGGGCTCCAACAACTCGCTGTTCGGTTCGCCGGGCAGCGTGCCCAACACCACGGTGTCGCCGGGCTACGTGCCGGGTGCGGTGACCAGCCCCGATGGTGGCGGCGTTGGCGGGCTGGTCAAGGTGCGCCCGAGCATCCCGCTGAACAACGATGTGTTCAATATCGTGTGGGGCGGCGGCAGCAGCCGCTTCCTGGCGGCCATCGATGCGCTGGAGAGCAGCGGCTTCGCCTACACCCTGGCGCGCCCCAGCCTGGTGGTACTCAGCGGCCTGACCGCGAGCTTTCTGGCCGGCGGCGAAATCCCCATTCCGGTGCCCAGCACCGGCAGCGACACGGTGACCATCGAGTACAAGGAGTTCGGCATTCGCCTGGCGTTGTCACCCACGGTGGTCAGCCGCGACCGCATCACCCTCAAGGTGGCGCCGGAGGTCAGCGAGCTGGACTACAACAACGCGGTGCGCATCGCCGGCGTCACCGTGCCGGGCCTGACGGTGCGGCGCACCGACACCAGCGTGTCGCTGGCCGATGGCGAGAGCTTCATCATCAGCGGCCTGATCAGCAGCAGTGCGCGCTCGGCGGTGGACAAGTTTCCGGGCCTGGGCGACGTGCCGATCCTGGGCGCGTTCTTTCGCCAGTCGTCGATCAGCCGTGAGGAGACCGAGCTGCTGATGATCGTGACCCCGCGCCTGGTGCAGCCGCTGGCGGCCAATGCCAAGTTGCCCGAGCTGCCCGGCGAGCGCCTGCGCACCTACGACCCGAGCTGGGGGCGCCTGTTCTTTCTCGAGAACGGCAATTTCGAACAGCGCAGTGGATTGAGCCAATGAGCCAGAGCCTGAGCCAGACCTTCCTTGCGATCACCCGTGACGACGGTGACCTGCAATGGCTGAAAACCGCCCTGGCGCCGCTGGGCCAGGTGGTGGGGGCCGGCAGCGGCAGCCTCGACGAACTGCTCGCACTGGTGGATGTGACCTTCGCCAACCTGGTGTTCGTGGGCCTGGACCGCGAGCAGGTGGTGAGCCAGTGCGCGCTGATCGAAGGGGTGCTGGAGGCCAAGCCGATGCTGGCGATCGTTGCCCTGGGCGATGGTATGGACAACCAGCTGGTGCTCAATGCGATGCGCGCCGGTGCGCGGGACTTCGTCGCCTACGGCTCGCGCTCAAGCGAAGTGGCCGGGTTGGTGCGCCGCCTGAGCAAGCGCCTGCCACCGGTGACCAGCAACCCGCACCTGGGCGGCCTGACGGTGCTGTACGGCACCCAGTGCGCCAGCGATGGCGCCCTGCTCACCAGTCACCTGGCGCGGGTGGTGCAGGGCAGTGGTCAGCAGACCCTGTTGCTGGACCTGGGCCTACCCCGTGGCGACAGCCTGGCGCTGCTGGGGCTGGAGGCCTCGTTTCACTTCGGTGATGCGCTGCGCCACCTGCGCCGCCTGGATGCCACCCTGATCGACAGCGCGTTCGCCCGCGAACCCTCGGGCCTGCGCCTGCTGGCCTATACCGACAGCGACGAGGCACTGGAGCGCACCAGCGCGGCCGAGCTGTACATGCTGCTCAGCGCGCTGCGCCAGCACTTCCAGCATATCGTGGTGAACCTGGCCGGGCAGCCCGACAGCGAGCCCTTGCGCACCTTCGTCAGCCATTGCGACAAGCTGATCTGGTACACCGACCAGAACGTGCTGGACTGCCGGCGCAACCTGGAGGTGCTGACCCTGTGGCGCGAAAAGGGCATGAAGCTGGAACACGCGAGCCTGCTGGTGGACCGCTACCTGCGCAGCGTGGCGCCCGACTCTGACGCGCTGGGCAAGCGCTATGGCCTGCCGGTGCTGGTGGTGCTGCCCTACAGCCCCGAGGTGCGCCTGAACGCCAAGAACCAGGGGCTGTCGCTGTTCGAGGTGGCCCCGCGCGAGGCCTTGACCCAGGCGCTCAAGGCCTTGGGCGAGCGGCTGGCACGACGTTCGGAAAGCCTGCAACCGAAGGCGGGCAACTGGATGAAGCGCCTGTGGGGGCACAAGTAGATGAGCGGCGACGAGCTGTTCGGCGGCCCGCGGCAAAACCCGGGCAGCGACCCGCAGGGGCTCAAGCGGGCCTTGCACCGGCACATCATCGATGCCATCGAGGACACCGGCCTCAACCTGCTGGAGGGCGCCCGCCCGGCGCTGGCGCAGTTCGTGGTGGAGCAGGTGGGCGACTACATCGCGCGTCAGCACCTGGCCGTGTCGCGCTACGAGATGGAGCGCCTGGCCGAGGAGATCGTCGACGAGCTCACCGGCTTCGGCCCGCTTGAGGTACTGCTGCGCGATGCGGGCGTCACCGAGATCCTGGTCAACGGCCCGCACCGGGTGTTCATCGAGCGCGCGGGCGTGCTGCAGCAGACCGACCTGCGCTTTATCGACGCGCATCACGTGGAGCGTGTGATGCAGCGCATCCTCGCGCCTTTGGGGCGGCGCCTGGACGAGTCGTCGCCGATGGTCGATGCGCGCATGCCCGACGGCAGCCGGGTGAATGCGATCATCCCGCCGGTGGCGCTGGACGGGCCGTGCCTGTCGATCCGCAAGTTTCGCAAGGACATGCTCAAGAGCGCCGACCTGCTGGCCACCCGCGCCATCGACCAGGCGATCCTCGACTTTCTGCAACGAGCCGTGGGCAAGCGCTGCAACATCCTGGTCAGCGGCGGCACCGGCACCGGCAAGACCACCTTGCTGAACATTCTCAGCCAGTTGATCAGCCCCCGTGAACGCCTGGTGACCATCGAGGACGTGGCCGAGCTGCAGCTGGATCACCCGCACGTGGTACGCCTGGAAACCCGCCCGCCCAATGCCGAGGGGCATGGCGAGATCAAGGCCAGCGAGCTTATTCGCAACGCCCTGCGCATGCGTCCGGACCGCATCATCCTGGGCGAGATCCGCGGGGTCGAGGTGCTCGATGTACTGACCGCGATGAACACCGGCCACGACGGTTCGATGAGCACGGTGCACGCCAACAACGCGCAGGACGCGCTGCTGCGCCTGGAGACCCTGGTGGGCCTGACCGGTCGCCAGGTGGCCGAGAAGACCTTGCGCCAGATGATCTGCGCCGCGCTCGACGTGGTGATCCAGCTGGCTCGCCTGCCCGATGGCCGTCGCTGCGTGAGCGAGGTGCTGGAGGTGGTGGGGGTGCGCGACGACGTGTATGTCACCAACACGCTGTTTCGCCTCGACCGGCGCGGCGGCGACACCTTCCTGCGCGAGGCGGTCAACCCGGCCAGCGACAAGCTGCGTCGTGACCTCAACGATGCGGAGCCCGGGCCGTGAGCGGCGCGGTGTGGTTGTGGCTGGGGGGCGTGGTCATGCTCGGCATCTCGATGCGCCTGTTCTATACCAGCCTGCACCGCTCGGGCAACGAACGCATTCTGCAGCGCCTGGGCCAGCACCAGCAGGCCGCCGACAACAGCGGGCCACGTGGCCCCGACTGGCTCGAGCTGATGCTGCTGCGTGCAGGTTTCGACCGCCGCAATGATCGGCTGATGGCGTGGGTGGCAGGCTGGCTGCTGCTGGCCGTGTGCGCCGGGCTGTACGGCGGCTGGCCTGGCCTGCTGCTGGTGCTGCTGGCGGGGCCGTTGCTGTTGCGCCTGTTCCTGGCCTGGCGCTACCAGCACCGGGTACGCCGCCTTATCGAACAGTTGCCGGTGCTGCTCGACCATTGCGTGCGCAGCCTGAAGGCCGGGCGCACGCTGAGCGATGCGGTGCTGGGGGCCATCGATGCCTCGCGCGAGCCGTTGCTGGGGGCCATGCAGCGGGTCAAGCGCAACGTGCAGTTGGGGGTGAGCCTGGACGATGCGATGTCGGATCTGGCCGAACTGTACGCGCGTGAAGAGCTGCGCCTGTTCGCCCTGGGCCTGCGCATCAACCACCGCTATGGCGGCAATGCCAGCGAGTTGCTGGAGAACCTGATCAAGGTGATTCGCGAGCGCGAGCAGGGCGCGCGGCAGCTGCGCGCGATGACCGGTGAAACCCGCATCACCGCCGTGGTGCTGGCGGTGCTGCCGGTCAGCGTGGCCGGCTACTTCATGTTCAGCAACCCCAATTACCTGCTGACCATGTGGCATGACAGTGTCGGGCAGCGCCTGCTGTTCAGTGCCTTCGTGCTGCAGGCGCTGGGGTGTCTGGCGCTGTGGCGCATGTTGCGGAGTATCTGAGATGGCCTTGTTGCTCAGTGCGGTGTTGTTGTTTGGCGTGTTCGCCCTGCTGCTGGGTCAGTGGCTGCGTCAGCGGCGCAGCCAGCGCCTGGTGGAGCAACGCCTGCAGGGGCGTGCGCCGGACGAGCCGGCACTGCGCGGCTGGTTGCAGCGCATGGGCGACAGCCGGCTGGGGCAGCGTTCGCTGAACCTGGACGGCGAGACCCGCCAGTTGCTCGACCGGGTGGGTTGGCGGCGTTCGCGCCAGCGCTCGCTGTTCGCGGCCTGCCAGGTGGGCTTGCCGCTATGCCTGATGGGGGCGGCGGTGCTGGTGCAGGAGGTGTTCTTTCGCGAGAGCCGTTCGCCCTGGTTGTTCCCGCTGATGGGGCTGGGGTTGGGCTACCTGCTGCCCAAGCGGTTGCTGGCGCTGCTGGCGGCACGCCGTCAGCGCCAGGTGGCGCAGGAGGTGTCGACCTTCATACCGCTGCTGCGCATCATGTTCGAGTCGGGCCTGGCGGTGGAGCAGAGCCTGCGCCTGCTGAGCCTGGAGGGGCAGCGCCTGCTGCCCGTGTTGAGCGAGGAGTTGCGGCTGTTGCTGGCGCGGGTCGATTCGGGGTTGGCGCTGGCGCCGGAGCTGGAGAAGAGCGCGCAGTTGCTGGGGGTGGAGGCGTTCAGCGACACCTGCATCATCCTGCGCCAGTTGCTGACCCAGGGGGGCGGGGCGATGAAGTCGCTGCTGGCACTCAAGCAACTGCTCGATGACCGGCGCCTGACCACCTTGCAGGAACGGATTTCGAAGATGTCGGGAAAGATGTCGGCAGTGATGATGCTGTTTCTGTTCCCGGCGTTGCTGATCGTACTCGCCGGCCCGGGCTTCACCGCCCTGGCCAGGGCATTCGGGGCTTGAGAGGAGTGGACGCAATGAAGGCATGCATCGCGGCGCTGGGGTTGTTGTTGCTCGGTGGTTGCGCCACGGATGGCTCGGCGCCGTGGCTGGCCATGCCGGGCTCGACGGCCAGTTGTGCCAAGCCCGATTCGAGCCAGGAGCTGTCGCTGAACATGGCCGACGAGATGCTTGCCGACGGGCGCCCGCATGCCAGCCTTGCGCACCTGGAGGCGCTGCCGGCCGATCTGGCCCAGGTGCGGGTGCGCAAGGCCAAGGTGCTGCGCCTGCTTGGACGCAGCGAGGCCGAGCCGCTGTACCGCAGCCTGCTCGGCGGGTGCCTGGCGGCCGAGGGTGAGCATGGGCTGGGGCAGATGGCGGCGGCCCGTGGCGACAACGCGCAGGCGCTGCAGCATCTGCAACGGGCCATGCAACTGGCCCCCACCGACGAGAAGATCCGCAACGACCTGGGGGTGGTGTACCTGAACCAGGGCAAGCTGGAGCAGGCGCGCTTCGAGTTTCTGACCGCAATCGAACTCAAGGACAGCGACCGTCTGGCGGCGGTCAACCTGGTGACCTTGCTGCTGTACCAGGACAAGTGGCAGCAGGCGGCCGACCTGGTGAGCCGGCTGGGCCTGAGTGCGGCGCAATTCAACGAAGCGCAGGCGCGCGCCCAACAACTCAAACCTGGCAGTGTGGCTGCCGTGCAGAGGTCGTCATGAACAGTCGGATGCTGGTGATGCTGGTAGTGCTGCCGGGCCTGGCCCAGGCGATCGAGCCCGGGCCTTCGTCTAGGGCACAGTCGGCCACCGAGGCGTGGTTGCAGGTGCAGGCCAGCGGCGCGCAGGCCTCCAAGACCCCGCAGAGCGCCACCCCCAAGGAGCGCGACCAGAGCATGCAACGCTGGCTGGATACCTACAAATACGTGATCCCGGATTTCTTCCGGTGGGAGAAGACCAGCAATAGCGACAAGTGAGTCATGCCCAAGAAAAAGCCCAGCGTCGGCTGGGCTTCATTCACGATTTGGGCTTGGCGGAGAAGTTTCTGAGCACCATGCTCTTGAGGGCTTCCCGGGTTTGCTCGGAGGAGCGCTTGCTGGGGCTCTCTTCCTTGTATCTGGTTTTTAGTACTTTTAGGGAGGTCATCTACGGCTCCTGAAAGTAATGGAAATATACGCTGAGTGTCATGTTTCAGGTTCTATTTGCGCTAGGGATACTAGCATTTTCCCGAAATGATAGCAAATCGGCTCCAGAAGTTGAGCAAAGTTCATCGCGCTGTCTTCATCGCGGAAAATCCCCTTTTTGTTGCGGTATATATTCATTACGGCGATGGTTTCATAGACAGGTAGTTGTTCCGCATCCGCCTCGCGTCGAACCTGAATGGGAATGGAGAGTATCGACTGGGCTTCTTCTATATCGTTGTAATACTCCAGTACATCATGTTTGAAGCGATTGCAGAACTCGCGGTTCTTGTATGCAAGATTGTCCAGAAACAGAGATATTTCGCTTTGGGTATGGTGCAGGTATTGCGCCATACCGAAACTGGCGCACATGGGGGCACCGGGGATGATGGGTTGCGTTGTGACACCGGCATAACCCTGTTCGACATAAGGGAAGCAAATCGGCTCTTTTATGAAGTCGTCCCGCTCGCCGAACTCGACTTTGGTAGACACTGTGAAAGTCGTATCTTCAAGCACCAGGATGCCACTGCACTTTGCAAGTTTGCCAAGTGTTGAGTTGTTGTACAGAAATAGCTTGCTGGAATCGATGATGCGGGCAATGTTGTCCATGCTGCCGTCGGCAAGCGTTACCGTATCGAGAAAACCCGACGGCACCAGGGTCATGATGTTGGCTCGATAGACCGACGACTTGCCTTCATTGCCATCCCAGTCCTTGGCCAGCGACAACACACCGTGCAGGCACTCGCGCATCAGCTTGTGGACCACGTCGGGTTTGGGCGCCTCGCTGTTGAGCTCCGCTTTGATTTCCAGACGCCGGGCGCCGAGGATACGCATGTAGGCAGAGTAGTTTCCGAGAAACGACTTTGACGGAGTGCTTTTTATGTAACTGTGCAGTTGGCTGCGCGCCGAGTTGTTTTCCCGGTTGACGGCTATTTCCCGTAGCAACAGGAACAGGCCGAGGTAGAGCAACAGCCTGAATGCCGTGGACGCTTCATTCAGCGGCGCCCCCTCGCAGGTGGGTAACAGCCCAAGGCACAGGTTGTTGAACTGTCCTGTTATTGCCGAGCTGTAAAGGGAGATGTAAGCACCCACCAGAACGGTAGCGAAAATGGCGATAGAGCCGAAGAACGCACCGCTGGGGGCAAACAGCCCTTTGAGAAATGAAGTCATGCTTGAGCAGGCCACACATCGACGAGAAGTGGCCCGGATTCTTGCATAGCCCAAGGGGGCTGGCATATCCAATTTGTTTCAGGTTTCACCGCTGCCTTCGAAGGCTCGAAGGCAGCGGTGACCTGTTCAATGCGCCGTTATGCGCTGACGCAGCGCCGAGGGGTTGGGCGCCAGCGCCAGGGCCAGCTGGGTGCGGTTGTGCATGTGGGTCAGGCGCAGCACCTGCGACACATACAGCTTCACCGTGTTCTCGGTAATGCCCAGCTCGCAGGCGATCTGATAGTTGGTCTGGCCCTTGCCCACCAGCCGCGCGACGTCCAGCTGGCGCGGTGACAGCTGGTCGAAGATCGCCGGCATGCTCTCGGCTGCCGTTGCATCCTCGCCACCCAGGCCCGTGCCCACCACCTGCTCGCGGGCCTTGCCCAGGTCCTGGTAGAGGTCGTCGATGGATTCGGCCAGGTACTGCAGCTTCTGGTTGAGGTGGCCCAGGTGCTGGAAGTTCTTCTGCCGCTCCAGCAACGCGGTCTCCTGGCGCTTGAGCCCTTCGAGCAATTCGGGGAGGTCCACCGGCTTCTGGTAGTAGTCGGCGAACCCCTCGCGCAGCGCCTTGATCACATCCTGCTTCTCGGCCCGCCCGGTGAGCATGATCGCCTCGAAGATCCGCTGCTTGCCGGCAATGGCCTTGAGCGCCTTGACCAGCTCGATGCCGTCACGCTCGGGCATGTGCAGGTCGCACAGCACCAGGCCGATTGCCGGGTCTTCGGTAAACCGCTCGATGGCCTGCTGGCTGCTGTGGCACGGTACGCACCGGTACCCGCTGCCCTCGATGAATTCACACAGCTCTTCGACGATCAACGGCTGGTCGTCGACGATCAACACCTTGAATGGACTCACTGGCTTGTTCACACGCAACTCCCTGCTGACGTGCCCTTCCTGGTACGGCCATGAAGCTTGTGGTATCGAGGGGCAGTGACTAGAAAAATAGACGCAGTTGGCGGCTATGTACAACGTATGTACAGCAGGTTAGACGGGTTGTTCGATCAATGGATCCATACCGCAGCCAATAAAAAGCCGGCCAGCACGAAGGGGGCGAAGGGCTGTTTTTTTGACGCTTCTTCGATCACCTGCCTGAAGCGTTGCTTAACCTTCTGACTCAGAAGGGACCACAGCCAGCGGCGGCTGAGCAACCAGATCACCACCGCCACCCCGGCACCGATGAAGGTGCCCAGCAGGTACATCCGATCAGTGGCAAGCGCCAGCGCACCCAGCAGTTTCACATCGGCGGCGCCCAGGCGCCCGAGCATGTAGCCGGGCAGGGTCAGCAGCATCACGATCAGCAGCGCCCAGCCGCCTTCGCTGGCATCGGCGCCGATCCAGGTGTGTCCGGTGATGAAGAGATAGGCCAGGGCGCAGGCTGCGGCGCCAAGGGTCAAGGTGTTGTTGATCTGCCTTTCTCGGGCATCCTGTTCGGCACACAATGCGAGCCACAGCAGCAGGACGATGCTTTGCATAGGCGAAATGCCATCCCTTGGTCGTGATTGATTCTATGCTTGATTGCGGGTGTCATTGTCAGGGTAGACGCGATCATGAAAGCAGGCCTTGCAAGACGGCAAAAAGGTGCGGCGGCGATCGAATTCGCCGCCGTGTTCGTGGTGTTCTTCGCGGTGTTCTACGGGGTGGTCAGCTACGCCCTGCCACTGCTGATGCTGCAGTCGTTCCACCAGGCCAGCAGCGAGGCGGTGCGTCGCTGCATGGCGCTGGACCCGACCAGCGCCACCTACCGCACCGATGTGCCGGCACTGGCCCGCGAGGTACTGGCCCAGCAGCTGGCGTGGATGCCGGGAACGCTGAAGTTCCAGCCCGGCACCGACGCGGTCGTGACCCTGAGCAACACCAACCTGCTGACCGTGCGCATCAACTACGCCAAGGCCCGGCTCACGACGGTGCTGCCGGTGCTCGACCTGCCGGTGGTGGGCGAGGTGCCACGCCTGCCGGCAACCCTTGGCGCCACCGCGAGCCTTCAGCTTTGAGCGGTGGCCACGGCCTGTTCGAGCGCTGGCGCGGGCGCCCGGCCGCCGCGGTGGCCGCACCGCAGGCCCCGGTACCGGCGGCGGTGGGCCTGCAGCTGTGGCTCGATGACAAGGGCCGCGTGCTGCGCCTGGGCGGCCCGCTGCGCAGCGCCCTGGCGCTGCCCGCGCAGGCTGCTGCGCGGGTGCAGGACTACGTGCAGGCGCACAGCCTGCTGGTGCTCGAAGGCGAGCCCGCCGACTGGCAGGCACAACCGCTGGACCTGGACTTCAGAACCGCCAATGGCAGCACCCTGCACACCCGCGGCTGGTTGCTGGCCCAGGGCGAGGACTGGCTGTTGCAGTTATTCGATGTGGGCGATCTGCTGCAGCAGCGTCAGCAGGGCCAGGATGCCCGGCGCCAGCAGCAACTGGCCCGCCAGGTCGGCGCAGCACTGCGCGATTGCAGCCTGGAGCGCCTGCCCCAGGTGGCCGCCGAGCAGTTGCAGCGCCTGGCCTGGCACTGGCGCATGGGCTGGGCGGCGCTGCTGCTGCGCACCCCCGGCGGCTGGCACACCTTCGCGCGGGATGCATCGAGCGTGCCCTGGGCCGACGATGCACGCCTGAGCGCGGTACTCGACCGCCTGCCGTCGGGGCGCGTGCTGTGCAGTGCCGAGTTTCCGGCCTTGCAGGTGCTCTGCCCGACTCACCCGCTGTATGTGGTGGGCCATGCGCAGCAGCATCAGGCCCAGGCCTGGCTGCTGTGCGCGGACGAGGGTGGGCAGGCCCGGCCCGAGGCGGCCCCCCTGCTGCTCGATGCCATGGCCGAGCCGCTGCTGGCGCGCCTGGCCGGCGACCGGCTGCAGGCCAGCCAGCAGCGCCTGGACAATGTACAGGGGTTGCTCGGTGCGGGCTGGTGGGAGTGGTCGCTGCGCGAGCCCTACCTGCACCTGGCACCGGGGCTGGCGGCCAGTTTCGGCGTGAGTGCGCAACTGGCGCTGCCGGCCTGGTGGGAGCTGCTGCACCCGGCCGACCGGGAGGCGGCGCAACTGGCGTTCGAGGCGCTGCAGCGCGAGGGCTGCAGTCTGCAACTGTGCGTGCGCCTGCAGGCCGCGTCGCTGCGCTGGTACCGCATCTGTGGCGATGTGCACGGGCAGGGGCAGCAGCGACGTCTGCAGGGTTTCATGCTCGACATCAGCGATATCAAGGCCCAGGAGCAGCAGGCCAGTGCCGCGCACGCACGGCTGGACAACCTGATCGCCAGCTCGCCGGCAGTGATCTATATCCAGCGCTATGACGCCGGCGCGCTGCAGGCCGAATTCTTCAGTGCCAGCCTGCAGCCGCTGCTTGGCTGGACGCCCGCTGCCGACCTGCAACCGGCGCACTGGGTACACCCCGACGACCAGGCGCTGTGGCTGCAACGTACCCGCGACCTGCTGCGCGAGGGCCAGGTGCGCAGCCGCTACCGCCTGCGCGATGCGCAGGGCATCTACCACTGGGTGCTGGATGAAGCGCGCCTGCTGCGTGACGACCTGGGCCTGCCGGTGGAAGCCGTGGGTATCTGGCTCGACGTGACCGAGGCGACCCTGGCCGCCGAGCGGGTGCGCGAGAGCGAGGAACGTTACCGGGTGCTGGTGGAGGACTCGCCGGCGATGATCTGCCGCTACCGGCCCGACCTGACTGTGTTGTTCGGCAACCGCCCGCTGGCCGACTACCTGGAGTGCCTACCTGACCAGTTGCCCGGGAGCGACCTGGGGCAGTGGATGTCGCCGGCCCAGCGCGAGGCGTTCGTGCAGCGCCTGGCCGGCCTGACCCCGCAGCAGCCGGTGAGCAGTGCCGAAATCTGCCTGGAGCTGCCGGGGCGCGAACATGCCTGGTGGGTGTGGTCCGACCGCGGCCTGTTCGATGAACAGGGCCGTCTGCTGGAGGTACAGGCGGTGGGGCGCGACAACACCGCGCTGCGGCGCAGCCAGCAGCAGCTGTTGCAGAGCGCGAAGATGGCCACCCTGGGCGAAATGGCCACCGGCCTCGCCCACGAGATCAATCAGCCGTTGAACGTGATGCGCATGGCGGTGGTCAACGCGCTCAAGCGCCTGGAGAACGGCGACGTGCAGGTGGAATACCTGCAGGACAAGCTCAGGCGCATCGATGCGCAGGTGCTGCGGGCCTCGAAGGTGGTGGACCACATGCGCGTGTTCGGGCGACGTTCGGAGGTCGAACAGCAACTGTTCGAGCCTTGGCAGGCGGTTGAGGGTGCCGTGTCGTTGCTGGCCGACGGCCTGGCCGGCAAGGGCGTGGCGCTGAACCTGGGCCCGGCGCTGAGCGGCTGCCATGTGCGCGGCCATGCCGATCAGCTGGAGCAGGTGCTGATCAACCTGGTGGTGAATGCCCGCGACGCCTTGCTGGGCCGGCGTGAGGCCGACCCGCAGTTGCGCCCCTGGATCGCGGTGGAGGCCGAGCCGGTGGCGGGTGGGGTGCGCCTGCAGGTGCGCGACAATGCCGGCGGCATCGACCCGCGGCTGCTGGAGCGGATTTTCGAGCCGTTCTTCACCACCAAGCCCAGCGGCGTGGGGACCGGGCTGGGCCTGTCGGTGAGTGGCGGAATCATCGAGGGCATGGGCGGGTTGCTCAGCGCACACAATGGCGCCGAGGGCGCGTGTTTCGTGATCGAGCTGCCGGTTCAGAGCATCAACTGAGCGCGGTTGCCGTCACAGGTGAGGTTGGCACCGACCTCGACGTTCACCAGGTCCAGCCCCAGTGCCTTGAGCAGTGTGTTGACCAGCGGGTCGACCAACTTGCCGAGCAGGTTCCTGATCACTGGCTGCAGCAGCGCCTTGACGTCATCGAGCAGGTTGCCGGCCACCACCAGCACGTTGCCGAGCAGGTTGCCGTTGAGCGGGCGGTACACCTGCAGCTCGATGCCATTGATGGTGTTGTTCAGGCTCTGCACGATATCGCTGGCCGAGGTGGCCATGTAGGCCGGTGGCAGGTCGATGTCCGGTGGTGCGCTGGCGTTGCGAAACAGCAGGTCGGTGGCAGGCCCGGTGGAGTTGCTGCCCAGCAGCGGCGCATCGACCTTGAGCCCTACGCCACCGCCAGCGAAGGCGGTGCGCGCGCCGCAGGTGGACGGCAGTATCAGGAAGCGCGTGCAGTATTTGCTGCCGATGTCGATCAGCGGCAGCGGCGAGATGGCGGTGTTGCCCGTGCTGAAAAAGGCTTGGGGATCGCTGAACATGCCCACCGAAACGTTGAGCGCCGAACTGCGGGTGCTGGCGGTCAGGGTCTTGTCCGGCTTGCAGCTGTAGCGGGTGACCTGGCTGCTGGCGCTGGCGACTTCCAGGCCGATGTCCAGGTGTACCACCCCAGGCAGCAAACGGACGTCGCTGACCTTGCACGGGATCGCCAGCAGGCAGAACACCGACTCCAGCGTGGCCACCAGATTGAGGCTGAGCAGGTTGCTGACCACGTTGGTCAGCGGTTCGGCCAGGTCGAGCACGGCGTTGAGCAGGCCGGTGATGCTGTTGAGCAGCGGCAGCTCCAGGCTGACCAGCGCACGGACCTGAGCGGTGTGCACCTTGATGGTGTCGTACTGCGGGTTGCCCACGGCGGAGATCTGTTCGGGTTCTATGACCTTGAGGCGCAGGTTGGCCTTGACCAGCGGCGGGATGTTGAGCGGCACCTCGGCGGTGGCCGCAGTGTTCTTGTTGGCCAGCATCACCGAGGCCTTGAGCAGTTGCAGCAGTTGCATCTGGGCATCCAGGCCGGACTGGACCGCGCCGTTCTGGATGTCGAGGATATCGCCCAGCTTGACCAGCGGGTTGTTGCCGGCACCGAGTACCAGCTTGCCGAGGTCAGTCACCACCTGGGCCGCCGCGCCGCCGCGCCGGGCGAGGTCGACGGCGACATCGAGCAGGTCGGTCAGGTGCAGCTGTTTGCCCAGCAGTTCATCGTAATTGCCCACCTGCACCCCGGCCTTGATGGCCAGGGCATCGAGAAAGCTCAGCAGGTCGACGTTGACGTCGGCGATGCCCTGCCAGCCCAGTACGTCGAGGTTGACGTTGCCGCCAAGGGCCTTGAACAGGGCGTTGAGCACATCGGACTTGCGTGTGTCGATGGTCAGCAGGGTGCTCTTGAGACGCAGCATCGCCTGCGGTGGCTTGGGCAGCGAGGCCACCGCACTGGCGTGCAGGGTGGTGGTGGCCGGCACGGCGACGCCGCTCAGCAGGGCCTGTACACCGGCGGCAATGCTGGTGGCCACGGTGCTGCTGGCACTGACCCGGATCGCTTCGCTCTTGCTCGGGTTGACGGTATAGGTGCGCCGGCTGCCGGCACCGGTCTGCAAGGTGCCGCAGGTGGTGGCCAGGGTATGCTTGGCGCCGGGCGCGAAGCCGTTGCGTGCGGCGCTGGCCTGGGCCACGGTCGCCGCCTGCGGGCCGCTGCCGGTGCACACCGCACTTTGCCCAGCCGCTTCGAGGGCGGCCATGTCGACCACCCGCTGCAGCGAACGCTGTTCCAGATAGAGCCGCCCGCTATCGATCACCAACAGGGCGAACACCAGCGCCAGGGCCAGTGTCAGGGCGGCCATCAGGCCGATCGCGCCACGCTGCCGGGTTGGGAATCGGGTAGCCACGAGCACTCCTTTGCCGGCACCAGGCCGTGCGCGAACGCATGCGTCAAAGAAGTGTAGTCAAGATAATGGCCAGTCGCCTTGAGGTGGCGACCGGCCATCGCCGGCTCAGTGGGGCGGGTAGTTGGCCAGTACCTTGGCCACGGTATTCTGGATCGCGGTGTTGCGCTCGGTGGGGCCGGGCGGGTAGTTGTTCATGATCTGCTCGGCGCTGCCGCGCCATACCAGCTTGCCGTCGCGGCTGTCGAACAGGTCGACCTGGATGGTGGCGACCTTGTAGTCGACGCTGCGGGTCTCGTTGTAGGCCGGGCCGCCCCAGTAGCCACCCCAGTAACCGCCCCAGGCACCGCCGTAGTTGGTGGTGATCTGCTGCTGGCGGTTTTCGACGATCAGGTAGGTTTGCACCTTGAGGTCACCCCTGGCGTTGCCCTGGGCCGGGCGCAGGCCACGCTGGTCGAGCTGTTCGCTGACGGCCTGGCGGATGCGCTGCTCGGTGAGGTCGCTCTTGATTCGCGGGTCGTCCGGGCGATATTGCAGGGCCGGCTCCTGCCAGCTCCAGCTGCGGTAGGCCGCAAAGTCGCGGCTGGCATCGAAGTCCTGGGTGACGTTGTTGCTCTGGCAGGCGCCGAGCAGCGCCAGCAGGGCCAACAGGGGGAGTAGAGCGAGACGGCGCAGCATGATGATTCTCCGGTTGCCTTCAGCTTGGGGGGTAGCCATCCAGGGCCTTGTGCACGGCATCGCGCAGGGCGCGGGCGCGCTCGCTCGGTGAGCCCTGGCTGGTGGTTTCTGCGCTGGCGCTCCAGACCGGCTGGCCGCTGCCGGCATCGAACAGGTCCAGGCGCACCACCATCACGTCGACCTGGTAGGTGCGTATGATCGGCACGCTGCCATACACACCATAGCCGTTGCGATAGCCGCCGTAGCGGTTGTAGCCGATGCCCCCGTAGCCGTAGTCGTCATAGGGGTAGTAATCGTCGCGCACCTGGCGCAGGCGCCGTTCCATGCGCAGGTCGGCACTGACCAGCAGGTCGCTGCGGGTGTTGCGCGCAGGCCGCAGGCCGCGCTGGTCGAGGGCGGCGCTGACTGCGTCGGCAAGCTCGGCCGGGTCGCTGGAGGCGCTGCCGGCCGGGAGCTGGCCGTTGCGCCATGACCAGCTGCGGTAACGGCCATAGTCACGGGCCGGTGCCGGGTAGGCGCTGGCGTCGAAGGTGGTGGCCGCCTGGGGCGGGGCCGGCGGCAGCGGTCGGGAGCTGGCCACATACGGGTTGCTGCCCTGGCAGGCGGCCAGGGCCAGGCACAACAGGCCCAGGGTCAAACGGTACGGCATGGCAGTCTCCCGGCAGACACGGCTCGGTACTCAGCGTGGGTGGCACATCCAGTGCAGGTAGCGGCCCAGGCCGGCGAAGGCCGGGTGGCGGCGGTGCGCCAGTTCCATTTCGAGCAGGTCGAGCAGTTCTGCCTTGGCCTGGAACTCGACGGGCATGTAGTCGTGGAACACCCGTACACCGCTCTCGCTGTGTATATCCCACAGACCTTCAAGGTGCGCCCGGAGTTCGCGCGGATCAAGTGGTTTTTGCGGGGTCAGGCTCTGCTTTTCACCGGCCAGGCTGGCCCCGCGCAGTTTGCGGAAATGGCCCTTGAGCAGGTTGCGATACACCAGTGCGTCGCGGTTGTAGAAGGCCAGCGACAGCAGGCCGTCGGCGCGGGTGAGCTGGTGCAGCACCGGCAGGATGGTCTCGGGTTCGGCCAGCCATTCGAGCACGGCGTGGCACAGCACCAGGTCGTAGGGTTCGGTGAGCTGGCCGAGCAGTTCCTGCCAGGGCGCCTGGATGAAGGTGGCCGGCTGGCCGGCGGCGGCGAAGCGTTCGCGGGCGCCCTCGAGCATCGGCGCGGCGGGTTCGGCCAGGGTCACCTGGTGGCCACGCTCGGCCAGCCACAGGGCCATGTGGCCCAGGCCCGCGCCGATGTCGAGCACGCGCAGGGGGCGGTCGGGCAGGGCTTCGGCGAGGTCGGCCTGGAGCACCGCGAGGCGGATGGCGCCCTTGGCGCCGCCGTAGATCTTTTCGGCGAAGCGGGTCGCCAGGGCGTCGAAGTGGCGGTCTTTCATCGGGCGAAGCGCCGTTCGCTGTCGGCCAGCTTGCTGCGCACCACCTGGTCCATGTCCAGGCCCAGTTCGCTGCACAGCAGCAACAGGTAGAGCACCACGTCGCCGACTTCCTGGCCGGCGTGTTCGAGCTGCTCGGGGGACAGCTGGCGCGACTGGTCCTCGCTGAGCCACTGGAAGATCTCCACCAGCTCGGCCATTTCCACGCTGGCGGCCATGGCCAGGTTCTTGGGGCTGTGGAAGCCGCGCCAGTCGTTGTTGTCGCGGATGGTGTGCAGGCGGGTGGTGAGTTCTTGCAGGTTCATGGGTGGGGGCTCTCCTCGTGCGGCGTAGCTTAGCGCGGGTCGGCGGGTTTTTCAGGGGATTGTGCTGGCCTGTTCGCCGGCAACGCCGGCTCCTACAAGCCCTGTGTCAGGTGCATGGGGCCTTACTGCCAGAGGCTGGCCCAGGCCGACACCAGCAACAGCAGCGCCAGCCCCTGATTGACCCGGCGCAGCACCACCGGCGAACCGCTCAGGCGCCGCGCCCCGCTGCCGAGCAAGGCCCAGCCACCCAGGCACGGCAGCGCGATCACGAAGAACACCAGGCTCAGGTGCGTCACCTGCAGCAGGCGGTCGCTGGCTGCGGCATCGATGAACACGCTGGCCACCGCCAGCGCCATCATCCACGTCTTGGGGTTGATCACCTGCAACGCCGCCGCGCCCCACAGGCCGAGCCTGGCCGACGTCGCGCCCGATTGCTGCACCTGCACTGGGCTGCGAAAGATCTTCCAGGCCAGCCAGGTCAGCCAGGCCACGCCCAGCCCGTTGAGCAGCGGCTGCACTGCCGGGGCCCGGAACAGTGCCTCGCCCATGCCACTGCCCACCAGCCAGACGATCAGCGCGGCCCCTGCACCGGCCCCCAGGATGATTGGCAATGCAGCGCGCAGGCCATGGCTGGCGCTGTTGCTCAGTACCAGGAAATTGGTCGGCCCGGGGGTGATGGACGCAACGAAGGCAAACAGCATGAAGGCCAGCATGGGCAGGCTCCTTGGTAGAGGGGCTTGCATGCTCGCGTGTTGGCGCGCGTCAGTCTGGAAGCTTTGTGCAGCGCCTGCGGTACTGTGCCGGGGTCATGCCATAGGCGCGCAGGAACCAGCGCCCCAGATGGCTCTGGTCGGCAAAGCCCAGCGCTGGCGCCACCTGTGCCGGGCTCGACCCTGCCGCCAGCAGCCGGCGTGCATGGGCCAGGCGCAGTTGCACCAGGTAGGCGTGGGGCGCCAGGCCGAACGCGGCCTTGAAGGCGCGGCTCAGACGAAAGCGGTCGATGTTGCACGCTGCGGCCAGTTGCTCGAGGCCGATGTCGTGGTGCAGGTGTGCATGCAGGTAGTCGCGCGCCCTTTGCGCCACCAGCGGCAGGCGCGGGTCGGGATCGAGCCGGCGGCGCCATTGCAGATGCCCGCTCAGGTGCTCCAGCAACTGGTCCAGTGCCGCCTGGCGCACCATGCGCAGCTCCGGTTCGTGCAGCGACTGGAAGGCGCACGCGGTGGCCGCTGCCAGGCGCGGGTCGCTGGCCAGGGTGTGGGCAAAACCGGGTTGGCTGGCGGGCGGGGCATGCTCGGTGAAGCCGCGCAGCTCGCGCTCCAGCCATTGCGGGTCGAGGTAGAGCATGCGGTAGGTGAAGCCCTCGGGGCTGGGCGCATCGCCGTCGTGCAACTCGCCGGGTTCGAGCAGAAACACCTTGCCCGGTGTGCTCTGGTGGCGGGCGCGGCGACAGGTGAACTGCTGGACGCCCTGTTCGGTCACGCCCACCAGGTAGCTGTCGTGCCAGTGCGGATCATAGGCATGCCCGCGAAAATGCGCGCGCAGGGTCTCGATGCCGGTATCGGGCTCCTGGCGCAGGTCTATCCAGTTGCTGTTCATCGTGTGCTACCGGCAAAGAAAACCGTTATCGCCCGGTCCGTCAGGCAGGTCTAGAAGATTCGTGCAGCGTGTGCCAACTGCCGGTCATGTGCACCAGGTCGCCATGGCCTACCAGGCGGAACTGGCCGTCGGGTGCGACTGCGCTGCCCTCCAGCACCACTTCGCTGGGCAGGCGCACAGGCTTGTGAAAGGCCACGTCCACCTCGTAGCCGCTGAGCGGCAGGTGCCCGCGCAGCGCGGCCAGCGCCATGGCCTTGCTCCACATGCCATGGGCGATGGCCTGGGGAAACCCGAACAGGCGAGCGCTGAGCGCACTCAGGTGGATGGGGTTGTAGTCGCCGCAGACCTTGGCGTAGCGCCGGCCGATGTCGCTGTCGGCATACCAGCGGGTCAGCTCGCCCAGAGGCAGCGGTTCAGGGGTGTCGACGGCGGGTGGCTCGCCTTCGAGCTTGACGCCGCGACACAGCATGCGGCTGCGCTCGTGCCAGAGCAGCCCCAGGCTGTCTTCGGCTTCGGTCATCAGGTCGAAGGTCGCGCCCTTGGCGTGGGGCTGCAGGTTGTCGACGAACACGCTGAAGCGCAGCGTGCCGATGCCACCCAGCGGGCGCACCACGCGGATGCGGTTGTTCAGGTGCACCAGGCCCAGCAGCGGAAACGGGAAGTCGTCGGCGGTCAGCAGTTGCAGTTGCAGGGCGAACGCCATCACGTGGGGGAAGGTCGGCGGCAGGTGGCTGTCGTCGCCGAAGTGGCAGAGCTTGCGGTAGGCCTGCAGGCGCTGTGGGTTCACGCCGATGGCGCAGTGCAGGCCGCTGGCGGGCAGGCTGTCGCCGGTGATGCTGCGCTTGCGCGCAGCCTTCAGGTACAGCCCGCTCAGCCCTTGCGTGCAGTGCAGATCGTGCCAGTGTCGGTCCATGCTCATGCCCCCATCACGGCCTGGCCGCATACGCGCAGCACCTGGCCGTTGACCGCGCCACTGCCGGGCTGTCCCAGCCAGGCCACGGCTTCGGCAACGTCCTGCGGCAGGCCGCCCTGGCCCAGGGAGCTCATGCGTCGCCCGGCTTCGCGCAGGGCGAAGGGGATGGCCGCCGTCATGCGTGTTTCGATGAAGCCGGGGGCCACCGCATTGATGCTGGCACCCCGCTTGGCCAGCAGCGGCGCCCAGGCCTGGGCCAGGCCGATCAGGCCGGCCTTGCTGGCGGCATAGTTGGCCTGCCCGCGGTTGCCGGCGATACCGCTGATCGAGGCCAGCAGCACGATGCGTGCGTTGTCGTGCAGCGCGCCGCCGTCGAGCAGCGCCTGGGTCAGCACCTGGGGGGCCTTGAGGTTGACCGCGAGCACGGCGTCCCAGTATTCGGGGGTCATGTTGGCCAGGGTCTTGTCGCGGGTGATGCCGGCGTTGTGCACGACGATGTCGATGCCCTCGGGGAGCGCTTCGAGCAGGTGCGCCGATGCATCGCTGGCGCAGATGTCCAGCGCCACGCTGCGCCCACCCAGGCGCGCGGCCAGGGCGTCGAGGTCGGCCTTGGCCTGGGGCACGTCGAGCAGCACCACCTCGGCGCCGTCACGGGCCAGGGTTTCGGCGATGGCGGCGCCGATGCCGCGGGCCGCACCGGTGACCAGCGCCTTGCGCCCGGCCAGCGGGCGCGACCAGTCCTGTACCTGGGTGGCGCAGGCGGTCAGGCGCAGCACCTGGCCGCTGATGAAGGCGCTCTTGGGCGAGAGGAAGAAGCGCAGCGCGCCTTCGAGCTGGTCCTGCGCGGCCTTATCCACATACAGCAGTTGCAGGGTGGCGCCGTTGCGCAGTTCCTTGGCCAGCGAACGGCTGAAACCTTCCAGGGCCCGCTGCGCCACGCTGGCCAGCGGGTCGTCCAGCGATTCGGGCGCGCGCCCCAGGATCACAATGTGCGCACTGGCAGCCAGGCTGCGCAGCAGCGGCTGGAAGAACTCGCGCAGTTGCTTGAGCTGGTCGCTGTCGGTCAGGTGGCTGGCGTCGAACACCACGGCCTTGAGCTTGGGCCCCAGGCCCGCGACCCAGGCCGGCAGTTCGAGGCTTTCATCGGCATAGCTGTAGACCTCGTCGGTCAGGCGCCTGGCAAAGGCGGCCACGTTCGTCACCAGCGGCCCGCCGCCGAGCAGCAGGGCGCCTTCGACCGGGCGCAGCCTGCCGGCTTCCCAGCGCTCCAGGCGGGCGGGGGTGGGCAGGCCGACGGCACCGGCCACGCGCCGACCGAATGAAGAGTTGGCGAAGTCGATATAGCGGTCGCTCATGTGAACGTCTCCCGGAAATTAAGCACCAAAGTGTGGACCATGTTTCGCCTTCGGTCGTTCGACTGGCGAAAAAACACCTACGCTATAGCGGGTCTATCCCGTCTCGGAATAAGGAAGTCTGTGCATGCGCGCTTTACGTCGGGTCGCGATCATCGGCGGCAATCGAATCCCGTTCGCCCGCTCCAACGGGCCCTACGCCACGGCCAGCAACCAGGCGATGCTGACTGCGGCAATCGAAGGGCTGGTGGAGCGTTTCGGCCTGCATGGCCTGCAACTGGGCGAAGTGGCGGCGGGCGCGGTGCTCAAGCACTCGCGCGACATGAACCTGACCCGCGAATGCGTGCTGGGCTCGCGGCTGTCGCCGCAGACCCCGGCCTATGACCTGCAGCAGGCCTGCGCCACGGGGCTGGAAACCGCGCTGATGGTGGCCAACAAGATCGCCCTGGGGCAGATCGACAGCGGCATTGCCGGCGGCGTGGACACCACCTCCGATGCGCCGATTGCGGTGAACGAGGGGCTGCGCAAGTTGCTGCTGCAGGCCAATCGGGCCAAGACCACGGGCGACAAGCTCAAGGTGTTCCTGCAACTGAGGCCCTGGCACCTCAAGCCCGAGCTGCCGCGCAATGGCGAGCCGCGTACCGGGCTGTCGATGGGCGAGCACTGCGAGCTGATGGCGCAGACCTGGCAGATAGGGCGTGCCGAGCAGGACGAGCTGGCCTTGCGCAGCCACCAGAACCTGGCCCGGGCGTTTGCCGAAGGCTGGCAGGACGACCTGCTCACGCCCTTTCTGGGCCTGACCCGCGATCACAACCTGCGCCCGGACCTGACCCTGGAGAAACTTGCCAGCCTCAAGCCGGTGTTCGAGCGCAGCGCCAAGGGCACGCTGACGGCGGGCAACTCCACGCCACTGACCGATGGCGCTTCGGTGGTACTGCTGGCCAGCGAAGAGTGGGCCCGCGAGCGCGGCCTGCCGATCAAGGCGTATTTTCTCGATGGTCAGAATGCTGCGGTGGATTTCGTCAAAGGCCAGGAGGGGCTGCTGATGGCGCCGGCCTATGCGGTACCTCGACTGCTGGAGCGCAACGGCCTGACCCTGCAGGACTTCGACTTCTACGAGATCCACGAAGCCTTCGCCGCCCAGGTGCTGTGCACGCTGAAGGCCTGGGAAGACGCCGACTACTGCCAGAGCCGGCTGGGCCTGAGCGAGCCGTTGGGTGCCATCGACCGCGACAGGCTCAACGTCAAGGGCAGTTCGCTGGCTGCAGGGCACCCGTTCGCCGCTACCGGCGGGCGCATTCTGGCCAACCTGGCCAAGCTGCTGGACGAGGCCGGCCAGGGCCGCGGCCTGATTTCGATCTGCGCCGCGGGCGGGCAGGGCGTGACCGCGATCATCGAGCGCTGACCAGCGGCGCCTCCTTGGCCAGGGGCGCCGGGCGGTTGGCGTAGTGTTCGGCCATGATCGAGCACACGATCAACTGCAGCGGGTGATAGATCATGATCGGCAGCAGAATCAGCCCCAGCCCGGGATGGGCGCCGAAGATCAATGCGGCCATCGGTGCGCCGGCGGCCAGGGATTTCTTGCTGGCGCAGAACACTGCGGCGATCTCGTCGGCCGGGCTGAACCTGAGCAGCCGCGCGCTGCGGGTGGTCAGCCACAGGATCAGCGCCAGCAGCAACGCGCTGCCCAGAACGGCGGTGAGCAGTACCGAGCCACCCTGCTGCTGCCACAGCCCCGAGATCATCGAGTTGCAGAACGCCGCGTACACCAGTAGCAGGATCACCACCTTGTCCATCACGTTGGTGTAGCGCTTGTGGCGGGCAAAGAAGCGGCCCAGCCACGGGCGCAGCAACTGCCCCAGCACCAGCGGCAGCAGGAGCATGGCGCACAGGTCGAGCAGGGTGGCGCCCAGGTCGATGCCATCGCTGCCGTTGCCCACCACCAGGCTCACCAGCCACGGGGTCAGGAAGATGCCCAGCACGCTGGACAGGCTGGCGTTGAGGATCGCGGCGGGCACGTTGCCGCCGGCGCTGCCGGTCAGCGCCACCGACGAGGAGATGGTCGAGGGCAGGGCGCACAGGTACAGAAAGCCGAGCATCAGCAGCGCCGGCACATGGCTGCCCAGCACGCTGTTGCCCAGCCACCACAGCAGCGGGAAAACCACGAAGGTGAAGCCCTGCACCATCAGGTGCAGGCGCCAGTTCTTCAGGCCATGGCGGATCTGTTCGCTGGACAGGTTGATGCCGTGCAGGAAGAACACCACGAACACGCCGATGTTGATCACGTATTCGGCGTGCATCGAGCCGCCGCTGGCACCGAAGTGCGGGAACAGCCAGGCGAGGAAGGTGGCGAGAAACATGCCGCACAGGAACCAGTCGGTTACCACGCGCTTGAGGTGAGCTTGCATAGGCGGGCCTGCGAATCATCTTGTAATAAACAAGCGGCAGGCTAACCTGTGGCCATTCTTCCGTCTCGCGACACAAGGCCAAGCGATGCCGAGTAACGGACAAAATCTGCTGCCACGCCCAATCCCGCTGCTCGATGCCCTGCCGCGGCCACTGTATGCGCGTGCCGAAAGCCTGGGGGCCGGCTCGTGGACGCCGCGTCATCGACACGACTGGATACAGTTTTCCTATGCGATCAGCGGGGTGCTGGGGGTGTACACCGCCGAGGGCAGTTTTTTTGCGCCGCCGCAGTGGGGCGTGTGGATACCGGCCGGGGTGGAGCATGAGGTGATTACCTCGACTCGTGCCGAAATGCGCAGCCTGTATGTGCGTCAGGCCGATGCGGCGTGGGCCGGGCCGCGCTGCCGGGTGCTGGAGGTGACGCCGCTGGCCCGTGAGCTGATCAAGCAGTTCTGCCTGTTCCCGGTGGATTACGCCGAAGGCGAGAGCCCCGAGGCCCATCTGGTGCAGGTGCTGCTGGAGCAGTTGCAGGGGCTGCCGGAGGTGGGTTTTTCGTTGCCGCTGCCGCAGCACCCGCGCCTGCTCGAGGTGTGCAATGCATTGTTGGCGCACCCGGAGCAGGACGCCGGCCTGGCCTACTGGGCCGAGCGCCTGGGGCGTTCGCAGAAGACCCTGATGCGGTTGTTTCAGCGCGAGACGGGGCTGAGCTTTCGCGGCTGGCGCCAGCGCATGCGCCTGCTGTCGTCGCTGCAGGCGCTGGAGCAGGGGCAGAGTGTGACCCAGGCGGCGCTGGGTTGCGGCTATGAGTCGACGTCGGCGTTCATCGTGGCGTTCAAGGGCTTGTTCGGGGCAACGCCGGGGGAACTGTTCAGGCAGTGAGTGTCTGCCATGTCCGGGAAGCCAGGGGGCACTCGGTGCAGGCGGGATTAAATTATTTGGACATTATCGGGTCCACTTCCTTTGAGGGCCTTGTTGTATCGTGAGCGCGCATCTGGCTCATGGCTGTGAGACGATGGCCGGCAACCCGTGATACCCGTGTGTTTGGCAAAACAGGACCCAGAACAAAAGCCGATGAAGACTCCAAAACGCATAGAACCACTGATAGAAGACGGGCTGGTCGATGAAGTCATCCGACCCCTGATGAGTGGCAAGGAAGCCGCGGTGTACGTGGTGCGGTGCGGTACCGAGCTGCGCTGCGCCAAGGTCTACAAAGAGGCCAACAAGCGCAGCTTCCGTCAGGCCGCCGAATACCAGGAGGGCCGCAAGGTGCGCAACAGCCGCCAGGCGCGGGCCATGGCCAAGGGCTCCAAGTATGGGCGCAAGGAGGCCGAGGAGGCCTGGCAGAATGCCGAGGTGGCAGCCCTGTTTCGCCTGGCCAGTGCCGGCGTGCGGGTACCCAAGCCGTTCGACTTTCTCGATGGCGTGCTGTTGATGGAGCTGGTGTCCGATGCCCATGGCGATGCGGCGCCACGCCTGAACGACGTGCACCTGGAGGCCGATCAGGCCCGCGAGTACCACGACTTCGTGATCCGCCAGATCGTGCTGATGCTGTGCACCGGCCTGGTGCATGGCGACCTGTCGGAATTCAACGTGCTGCTCGGCCCTGACGGCCCGGTGATCATCGACCTGCCCCAGGCGGTGGATGCGGCCGGCAACAACCATGCGTTCAGCATGCTCGAGCGCGATGTGGGGAATATGGCAGGGTACTTCGGCCAGTTTGCCCCGGAGCTCAAGGCCACCCGCTACGCCAAGGAAATGTGGGCGTTGTACGAGGCCGGCGAGCTGACTCCGGAAAGCCCGCTGAGCGGGCAGTTCGCGGAGGACGAGCACAGCGCCGATGTCGACGGGGTGATGCGCGAGATCGAAGCGGCGCGCCTGGACGAGGCGCGCCGGCAGGCTGCACGCGCCGAGGCGGAGAACGGCCCGGCCAAGGCCGAGGAACCGCCACCGCCATGGATGCAGTAATGCGCTAGTGACAGCAGCTGCCGGCTGCCAGGTCCTTGAGGATCGGGCAGTCGGGGCGATCGTCCCCCTGGCAGTGGGCGACCAGCTCGCTCAGCGTATCGCGCAGGCTCACCAACTCGTCGATGCGCCGGTTCAGGTCGGCTATATGCTCGTTGGCCAGGGCTTTCACGTCGGCGCTGGCGCGCTGGCGGTCCTGCCACAAGGTCAGCAGTTTGGCCACTTCCTCCAATGAAAACCCCAGGTCTCGCGAGCGCTTGATGAATGCCAGCGCGTGCAGGTCGTCCTGCTGGTAGAGGCGGTAGCCACTGTCGCTGCGCGAGGCCGGCTTGAGCAGGCCGATGGACTCGTAGTAGCGGATCATCTTGGCGCTCAGGCCGGTACGTTTGGCGGCTTGTCCGATGTTCATGGGGCATCGTCCTGTGGCGGCGTTTGCGGTTTCCAGGTTTTGAGCAGCAAGGCGTTGCTGACCACGCTGACGCTCGACAGGGCCATGGCCGCACCGGCCAGCACCGGGTTGAGCAGGCCGAAGGCCGCCAGCGGAATACCGATCAGGTTATAGATGAAGGCCCAGAACAGGTTCTGGCGGATCTTGGCGTAGGTCTTGCGGCTGATCTCCAGGGCGGCTGGTACCAGGCGCGGGTCGCCGCGCATCAGGGTGATGCCGGCGGCCTGCATGGCCACGTCGGTGCCGCCACCCATGGCGATGCCGATGTCGGCGGCGGCCAGGGCCGGCGCGTCGTTGATGCCGTCACCCACCATCGCTACCACACCCGATTTCTTCAGTTCGAGAACAGTGGCGGCCTTGTCGGCCGGCAGCACCTCGGCGTACACGTCATTGATGCCAAGGGCCTGGGCCACCACCTTGGCGCTACCGCGGTTGTCGCCGGTCAGCAGGTGGCTGCTGATGCCCTGTTGGCTCAGCTGGCGTACGGCGGCGTCTGCGCCAGGCTTGAGGCTGTCGCCGAAGGCGAACAGGCCCAGCACCCGTGATTGCGCACCGCGCTCGATCAGCCACGACAAGGTGCGCCCCTCGGCCTCCCAGGCCTGGGCGCTGGTGGCGAGTTCACCCGGTTGCAGGCCGCTTTCTTCCAGCAGGCGACGGTTGCCCAGGGCCAGGTCGCGGCCATTGAGGTGGCCGGCGATGCCGCGGCCGGTCAGCGATTGGCTGTCGTCGATGTCGGGTACGGTCAGGCCCTGCTCCTGGCAGGCATCCAGTACCGCCTTGGCCAGCGGGTGTTCGCTGCCGCGTTGCAGGGCGCCGGCCAGTTGCAGCAGTTCGCCTGCCTCGATGCCCTGGGCCTTGCTGTGAACGATGCGCGGGCTGCCGGAAGTGAGGGTGCCGGTCTTGTCGAACACCACGCGGTTGACTGCATGGGCACGCTCCAGCGCTTCGGCGTCCTTGATCAGGATGCCGTGGCGCGCGGCCACGCCGGTACCGGCCATGATCGCGGTGGGTGTGGCCAGGCCCAGGGCACAGGGGCAGGCGATGACCAGCACGGCCACGGCATTGATCAGCGCGGTTTCGATTGGCGCGCCGGCCAGCCACCAGCCGATCAGGGTTGCCAGGGCCAGCACCAGCACGGCTGGCACGAACACCTGGCTGACCCGGTCGACCAGTTTCTGGATGGGGGCCTTGGCGGCCTGGGCGTCTTCGACCAGGCGGATGATGCGCGCCAGCACGGTTTCAGTACCCAGGGCCAGCACACTTACCAGCAGGCGGCCTTCGCCATTGATGGCGCCGCCGGTCACGCGGTCGCCCGGCTGCTTGGGCACGGGCAGGCTTTCGCCGCTGATCAGGGCTTCGTCGGCATGGCTCTGGCCCTCGATCACCTCACCGTCCACCGGGAAGCGTTCGCCAGGCAGCACGCGCACCAGGTCATGCAGGCGCAGGGCGCTGATGGGTACGTCGCGCTCCTGGCCGTCGATCACCTGCAGGGCGCGCTCAGGGCGCAGAGCTTCGAGGGCGCGGATGGCACTGGCGGTCTGGCGCTTGGCGCGGCTTTCCAGGTACTTGCCCAGCAGCACCAGGGCGATGACTACCGCCGAGGCTTCGAAATACAGGTGCGGCATGCTGCCTGCGGTGGCCCGCGCCCATTCGTACAGGCTCAGGCCGTAACCGGCGCTGGTGCCCAGGGCTACCAGCAGGTCCATGTTGCCGGCCCCGGCGCGTACCGCCTTCCAGGCCGCGACATAGAAGCGTGCGCCCAGGATGAACTGCACGGGGGTGGCCAGTACGAACTGTGCCCAGGCCGGCAGCATCCAGTGGATGCCGAAGGGCTGCAGCAGCATCGGCAGCACCAGCGGCAGGGCCAGCAGTATGGCCAGGCCGACCGACCAGCGCTCCTTGCGCAGGCGTCGCTCGGCGTCGGCCTGGTCGGCCTTGCCCGCTTGCGGCAGGCTGGCCGTGTAACCTGCCTGGGTCACCGCGTCGATCAGTAGCGCGCTGTCGACCTGCCCCAGCAGCTCGATGTGCGCGCGCTCGTTGGCCAGGTTGACGCTGACCCGCTGTACGCCGGGCGCCTTGTTCAAGGCCCGCTCCACGCGCCCGGCACAGCTGGCGCAGGTCATGCCGCCAATCTGCAGTTCGAGGCTCTGGGCGGGCACGCTGTAACCGGCCTGGCTGACAGCGTCGACCAGTGCCGGCAGGGCGCCGGCAGGGGCTTGCACCCGGGCGTGTTCGGTGGCGAGGTTGACGCTGACGTGTTCGGCGCCGGCGACTTTGCGCAGGGCGCGCTCGACACGACCGGCGCAGCTGGCGCAGGTCATGCCTTGAATCGGCAGATCGAAGGTGGTTGATGCGGACATGGGGCTCTCCTCCTTGGACAGGCGCCAAGCATCAACCTTACCCCATTGGCAAGGTCAATAGCCCAGAGCGGCCTTCTTCAGGCTGAGGCCATTGTTGTCCATGACGATGCGGTACTTGTTGACCTGGCCCGCCAGTACGTTGATTCGCGTGCTGCGCTGGTTCTCGATGCCGTTGTTGCAACCCGGTGCCTGCCCGGGAAGCAGGCGCAGGCGCACGTTCACCGGGCCGCCCGGCAGGTTGAACGAGGTGGAGTGTTCCTGGAACAGTCGCGCCGACAGCTGGTCGTTGAGGTAGATGCCGATCTCGCAGGACGTGGCGACCTCCAGACGCTCGCGGGAAATGATCAACACGCTGTAGTCCGACGGTCCTTCGGCGCTGGCCAGGGGCACGATGCTGCACAACCCGAGCAAACCGATAAGGCCCAATGCTGCCCTGCCCATGAATGAATCTCCTGCTGATCGTTCGACAAGGGCGCAGCTTGGCCGAGCTTGGCGCGGATTTCCAGTTCGGCATGCACTTGACCTTGCCCCGATGGCAAGCTTGAGACTGCGCTCAAATCCCAAGGAGGTAGTTCCCATGCAAGTATTCACTGTTCAAGGCATGACCTGTGGCCACTGTGTGAAGGCCGTGACCCGTGCGGTACAGAGCCAGGATGCACAGGCCATCGTAGAGGTGGACCTGGCCAGCAAGCAGGTGCGCGTCGACAGTTCGCTGCAGGCGCCGCAGATCGTGCAGGCGATTGTCGATGAGGGTTACAAGGCCGAGCTTGTGGCCTGAACAAGCCGGTAGCCGCTTCGCCTGTAGGAGCCAGCCTTGCTGGCGAACCGGCGCGAAGCGGCTACCGACCCTGCATGGGCGGTGTGTCTGCTGCATTGTGCATTCCGGTGTGCGAGCGCTGCGCGCTCGATCCCCGGCAAGGCCGGCTCCAACAAGGGGCGCACGTGCCAGCGAATTCGGCAAAAGATTCGCGGCTTATCCATGGCAGCCCGGTTAGACTAAGGCACTTGCTTAGCCTGCTATGGATTCCCGATGAACCTGCGCACCATCCTGATCCTCGGCGCACTCAGTGCGTTCGGGCCGTTGGCGATCGATTTCTACTTGCCCGGCTTCCCGGCAATGGCCCTGGCCTTTGCGACCGACGAAAAACACATCCAGACCACCCTGGCGGCCTATTTCCTGGGCCTGTCGCTGGGGCAGCTGGCCTATGGCCCGGTGGCCGACCGCTTCGGTCGACGCATTCCGCTGCTGGTCGGGGTGACCCTGTTTACCCTGGCGTCGCTGGCCTGTGCCTTTGCACCGAGCCTGGACGCCCTGATCGCCGCGCGTTTTGTACAGGCCCTGGGTGGTTGCGCAGGCATGGTGCTGTCGCGGGCCATCGTCAGCGACAAGTGTGATGCAGTGGCTTCGGCCAAGGTGTTCTCGCAACTGATGCTGGTGATGGGCCTGGCGCCGATCCTTGCCCCGATGCTGGGCGGGGTGCTGGTCAACCTGTATGGCTGGCAGTCGATCTTCCTCGTGCTCACCCTGTTCAGCGCCGGCTGTACGCTGGCTGTTGCCCTGGGCCTGCCGGAGAGCCTGCCTTCCAGCCAACCACGCCAGCCGCTGTCGGGGGCGTTGCGCCAATACGGGCGCCTGCTCAAGGACCGCGTGTTCATGGGGCATGCACTGACCGGCGGCATCGCGATTGCCGGCATGTTCGCCTATATCGCCGGTTCGCCCTTCGTGTTCATCAAGCTTTATGGCGTACCGGCCGAACATTACGGCTGGCTGTTCGGCAGCAATGCGGCGGGCTTCATCCTGGTGGCGCAGGTGAATGCGCGATTGCTGGCCAAGCGTGGGCCTGCCTTTTTGCTGGCCCGCACGGTGTGGGTATACCTGGCGGCCGGGCTGGTGCTGCTGGGAATCAGCGCGCTGCATACGCAGGCGCTGTGGCCGTTGCTGGTGCCGCTGTTCGTGTGCATTGCCAGCCTTGGCTGCATCATCCCCAACGCCTCGGCCTGCGCCATGAGCGGGCAGGGTGCCCGCGCCGGCAGTGCCTCGGCGTTGCTGGGGTGCGTGCAGTTCAGCGTGGCGGCGGGTGCGGCTGCCCTGGTGGGAGTGCTGCATGACGGCAGCGCGCTGCCGATGGCGCTGGTCATCAGCCTGTGCGGTACGGCGGCAGTGGGCGTGGCTATGTTGACCCGACGCCTGCAGCTCAGCCGACCTGCTTGAGCGGGTGCGGGGCCCGCAAGCGTTGTTGCAGGGTGTCGACAAAGGCGCGAGCCTCGGCCTCACTGCGAAAGCTGACCACATGCTGGTCGAGCTGAACCTGCCACGGGCACCCGGGTTTGCGGGCTGATGCACTGACGATAATCTTCATCGCTGCCTACCTGTGTGGTTGGGTAAATGCAGCAGCATTGTAGCGCCGCGACCGGGCCCCGGCATGGCCGGCGTCAGTGTACTGACTGACGGTCATGCCGGGGCCCGGAGGGGCTCAGAACCCTTCCAGCACGATCTTGCCCTTGGCTGCACCGCTTTCGAGCAGCGCATGGGCCCGGCGCAGGTTGGCTGCATTGATCGGGCCGAAATGCTCGCCCAGGGTGGTCTTGAGGGTGCCTGCGTCGATCAGCTCGGCCACGCGGTTGAGCAGCGTGTGCTGCGCCTGCATGTCGGCGGTTTCGAACAGCGAGCGGGTGTACATGAATTCCCAGTGCAGCGACAGGCTCTTGCGCTTGAGCTTGGTCACGTCCAACTGCTTGGGGTCGTCGATCAGCGCCAGCTTGCCCTGCGGGGCGAGTGCCTCGACCAGCTGGTCCAGGTGCTGGTCGGTCTGGGTCAGGCTGGCAACGTGGGTAACGCTATCGATACCCTGCGCCTTCAGGGCCTGGGCCAGGGGCTGACGGTGATCGACTACCACATCGGCGCCCAGCTCCCTTACCCAGGCCTGGGTTTCGGGGCGTGAAGCGCTGGCGATGACCTTGAGCCCGGTCAGTTGGCTGGCCAGTTGAGTCAGGATCGAGCCGACGCCGCCGGCGCCACCGACGATCAGCAGGCTCTGGCCCAGGTCGGCCTTGCCTTCGGCGATCTGCAGGCGTTCGAACAGCAGCTCCCAGGCGGTAATGGCGGTCAGCGGCAATGCGGCGGCTTCGGCGAAACCCAGGGTTCGGGGCATGTGCCCGACGATGCGCTCGTCGACCACGTGCAGCTCGCTGTTGCCCCCGGCGCGGGCGATGGAGCCTGCGTAGTAGACCTTGTCGCCAGGCTGGAACAGGCTGACCTCGCTGCCCACCGCCTTGACCACACCGGCAACGTCCCACCCCAGCACCTTGGCCACGCCGGCCTCGGGCTGCACGTTCTGGCGCACCTTGGTGTCGACCGGGTTGACCGAGATGGCGTGCACCTGCACCAGCAGGTCGCGCGGGCCAGGCTGCGGGGCGGGCAGCTCGATGTCCTGCAGCGCGGCGGGGTCGGCGATCGGCAACGATTGATAGTAGGCAATGGCTTTCATGAAGAGGTCCTTGAGGGGGGGAGTGCCGCCATCATCAGTGCTTTCACTTGGGGTTAAAACCCGATAAAACGGCAGATACTTTCAATTTTTTTTTGATAATGAGGCCGACAAGTGCTGCGTACCGATGATCTGCAACTGTTCGTGCGCGCCGCGGAACTGGGCAGCCTGTCGGCCGCTGCGCGCCAGCTCGACCTTTCGCCGGCAGTGGCGAGCGCAGCGCTCAAGCGCCTTGAGGCGCAATTGAAGGTGCGCCTGCTGGCCCGTTCGACGCGCAGTCTGCGCCTGACCGCTGAAGGCGAGGGGTTCCTCAACCACGCCCGGGTAGCCTTGGCCAGCCTTGAGGAGGGGCGGCGGGCGTTGGCTCAGGGCCAGGCCGAGGTGAGCGGCGTGCTGCAGTTGTCGGCACCGTCGGATTTCGGACGCAATGTGCTGTTGCCCTGGTTGGACCAGTTGCAGCAGGCGCACCCATTGCTGAACGTGCGCCTGCTGCTGGGCGATCGCAATGCCGACCTGTTTCGCCAGCCGGTGGATGTGGCGCTGCGCTACGGCACCCCCGAAGACTCGAGCCTGGTGGCGTTGCCCCTGTGCCCCGACAACCGCCGGGTGCTGTGCGCCGCACCTGATTATCTGGCGCGCCATGGCCAACCGGCGACGGTTGCACAGCTGGCCGAGCACAACTGCCTGCTGTACCAGTTGGGTGGCCGTGTGCATGACCAGTGGCGCTTCAGTGACGGGGCCGCGACACAGACGGTGCTGGTGCGTGGCGACCGCTTTTGCGACGACGCCGACGTGGTACGGCGCTGGGCCGTGGCAGGTGTGGGCATTGCCTACAAGTCATGGCTGGATGTGGCAGCCGATGTGAAGGCCGGGTGCCTCGAAGTGCTGCTGCCCGGGGTGCGGGGTGAAGCTGCGCCGCTGAATCTGCTGTGCACCCACCGGGCGCAGCTCGGCAAGCCTGTGCAGTTGCTGCGCGACGAACTCAAGGCCAGATGCCGGCACCTGCTGGAGCCGCTGCTGGCGATGACCGGCTAGGCAGGGCCGGCTGTCGGGCGCTGGATCAGGGTCATACATTTCATTTTAGGTTGAGTGACTTGTTTACCTTGGATGTAGGGCGTTGCGCGCTCATCGGCCCTTGAGCGCAACCCTCGCTCTGCAGGGAAAGCCGCCCCCATGCGGCTGTGGTGCCAGGGGCGGAAGGCCCGCCACCCGAAAGTGACCTTTGCAGAAGGCCACATGGTTGCCCAAAACGGGCAATTTTGCCGGAGATAGAGGCCGTTTAAGTGCTTACAGGCCGGCATATACTTGCCCCCGCAGTCGTTACCAGCAAGAGACGTTTCCATTGCAGGGGCGGGCAAGTTACGTCTTCGGAATCCGCAGGGAGTGCAGATATGAAACCTGTAGCAAGTATCAGTGTGATCGCCAGCCTGCTGGCTGACCCCAAGCGCAGCGCCATGCTGTGGGCCTTGATCGACGGTCTGGCCCGCCCCTCCGACGAGTTGGCCAGGATGACCGGCCTGACACCTTCTTCCACCTGCGCTCACCTTGGGCGCCTGCTGGCAGGGGGGTTGCTGAAGATAGAGGCGCGCGGGCGCAAACGGTATTTTCGGCTGGCAGCCCCGGAGGTGGGCGCCGCTGTGGAGGCGCTGGCCAGTGTGCCGGTGCGCGAGCATTTTCGTCAGGGCGTGCGTGTCAGCCGGGAGGCGCCGGGGATCCCGCTGGCGATGCGCCGCGCACGCTTGTGCCGTGACCACCTGGGCGGTGAGCTGGCGGCCGACCTTTACCAGCGCTTGCAGGAGGCCAAGTGGCTGGAGCTCTGCGACCGCCAGTTGGAGGTCAGCTCGCTGGGGCGCCTGCACTTTGCCGACTTTGGCATCTTCGTCGAGGCATTGGCACTGCGCGAGGGCAGAGCCTGCAGCGCGTGCAGTTGCTGCAGCGAGTGGAGCGAGCAGCGCCCGCACCTGGGCGGGGCTCTGGGCAGCAGCCTGCTCAGGCTTTTCGTGCAGTCGGGCTGGGTGCGCATGAACGGTGACTCGCGCGCCTTGCACGTCACCCCCGCCGGGTTGCGTGAAATCCCGCTGATTGCACAGTCGCCCATGCCGTTGGCGGTGGGGGAGTAGCCGCAGGTGGCGGGCAAGGCCGACCCACCGGTGATGGGTCGACCTGCCCGCGCAGAGGTCAGGGCTTGAGCAGGCGCGCATCCAGGCTGTTCTGCGCCAGACGCCTGGCCTGGTCCTGGGTCATGCCGAGGTGGGTATGCAGGGCATGGAAGTTCTCGGTCACGTAGCCACCGAAATAGGCTGGGTCGTCCGAGTTCACCGTGACCTTCACGCCACGCTCGAGCATCTCGAGGATGTTGTGTTCGCGCATGTGGTCGAACACGCACAGTTTGGTGTTGGACAGAGGGCAGACGGTCAGCGGGATCTGTTCGTCGATGATGCGCTGCATCAGGCGCTCGTCCTCGATGGCGCGCACGCCGTGGTCGATACGCTGGATCTTGAGCAGGTCCAGGGCTTCCCAGATGTACTCGGGCGGGCCTTCCTCGCCGGCGTGCGCGACCGTCAGGAAGCCTTCGCTACGGGCGCGGTCGAACACGCGCTGGAACTTGCTGGGCGGGTGGCCTTGCTCCGAGCTGTCCAGCCCCACGGCGATGAAGGCATCGCGAAAGGGCAGGGCCTGATCGAGGGTGGCGTGGGCCTCGTCTTCGCTCAGGTGGCGCAGGAAGCTCAGGATCAGGCCACTGCTGATGCCCAGCTTGCGCTGGCCATCCTTGAGGGCTGCGCTTATGCCGGCCAGTACCACCTCGAACGGGATGCCCCGGTCGGTATGGGTCTGGGGGTCGAAGAACGGTTCGGTGTGGATCACGTTCTGTGCCTTGCAGCGCAGCAGGTAGGCCCAGGTAAGATCGTAGAAGTCCTGCTCGGTGCGCAGCACGTCGGCGCCCTGGTAGTACAGGTCGAGGAACTCCTGCAGGTTGTTGAACGCATAGGCCGCGCGCAGGGCCTCCACATCGTTCCAGGGCAGGGCGATGCCATTGCGTTCGGCCAGAGCGAACAGCAGTTCGGGCTCGAGCGATCCCTCCAGGTGCAGGTGCAATTCTGCCTTGGGCAGCGCGTTAAGCCAGTCGTACATAGCGTGTTCTCATCAAGGTGCGGTTGCGCGCCATTCTACAGCGGTTGACGAGGGGCGGCGCGAAACCTGGCCGGATGGTCCGGCAGCAGGAAACCTTCCACAGCAGCTACAGTCTCTAGCCACACCCCTTCTGTTCAAGGCCGCCGATGCTCAAGCTACTGACCCAGGAAAAGCTCTTGCTGCTGGCCGTGGTGACCGCCCTGCTGGCCTGGCCATTGGAGCCGTTGTTGCTGGGGCACGGCCATGGCGTGGCGTTGTTGGCCGGGTTCGCGCTGGTGGGGGCGATCGTGTGCGCCTCGATGCGGGTTGCACAGCATGCCGAGCTGCTGGCGGAAAAGGTCGGCGACCCCTACGGCACCATGATCCTGACCCTGTCGGCGGTCTTGGTGGAGGTGGTGATCCTGGCCATCATGATGAGCAATGAGGCTTCGCCGACGCTGGTGCGCGACACCATCTACTCGGCGGTGATGCTCGATATCAACGGGATCCTGGGCCTGGCCGCGTTGATGGGCGGGCTCAAGCACGGCGAGCAGAGCTACAACGACGATTCGGCACGCACCTACAGCGTGATGATCATGACCGCGATGGGCGTGTCGATGGTGGTGCCCGAGTTCATCCCCGAAGCCCAGTGGCATCTGTATTCGGCCTTCACCATCGGCGCGATGGTGGTGCTGTATACGCTGTTTCTGCGCATGCAGGTGGGGCCGCACAGCTACTTTTTCAGCTACAGCTACCCGCAGAAGAAACGCCGCGACCCGGTGGCAGGGACGCCGGGCGGCCACAAGGCGCGATCGATCGCGATTCTGATTTCGGGGGTGGTGGTGATCGGCCTGCTGGCCGAAGTCATGTCCAAGACCCTGGACTATGGCCTGGAGGGCAGCGGAGCACCGCCGGTACTGACGGCAATCGTGGTAGCGGCCATCTCTGCCGCGCCGGAGATTCTCACCGCATTGCGCGCGGCGCTGGCCAACCGCATGCAATCGGTGGTCAACATCGCCCTGGGGGCCTCGCTGTCGACGGTGATCCTCACCGTGCCGCTGATGGAGGCCATGGCCCTGTACACCGGTCAGCCGTTCCAGATGGCCATGACCCCGGTGCAGACGGTGATGATCTTCATCACGCTGATCGTCAGCGCCATCAACCTGAACGATGGCGAAACCAACGCGATCGAGGGTATGACCCACTTCGTGCTGTTCGCCACGTTCATCATGCTGGCGCTGCTGGGCCTGTAGCTGCCTAGCCGGCGATCAGTTGCGCGGCGGCCTGGCGGTGATCGGCGATCAGGCCCTTCACGTCCAGCCCTTCGATCTGGCCATCGATCACTCGCCACCGGCCGCCGACCATCACCCGGTCGGCCCGGTCGGCACCGCACAGCAGCAGAGCGGAGAGCGGATCATGGCTGCCGGAAAAACGCAGTTCATCCAGCTTGAACAGGGCCAGATCGGCCTGCTTGCCCACGGCCAGCTCGCCGATGTCGTCGCGCCCCAGCAGTTGCGCCGAACCTCGTGTGGCCCAGCCCAGCACGCGCTCGGGGGTGATGGCCTCGGCACCGTAGCGCAGGCGCTGCAGGTACAGGGCCTGGCGGGTTTCGAGGATCATGTTGGACGCATCGTTGGAGGCCGAGCCATCCACACCCAGGCCCACTGGCGCACCCGCGTCGGTCAGTTCCACGGTGGGGCAGATGCCCGATGCCAGGCGCATGTTGGAGCTGGGGCAATGGCAGATGCCGGTGCCGGCAGCGCCCAGGCGGGCAATCTCGTCGGGGTTGAAGTGGATGCCGTGGGCCAGCCAGGTGCGCGGGCCGAGCCAGCCGACACTGTCCAGATAGTCGACGGTACGCAGGCCAAAGCGCTGCAGGCAGAAGTCCTCCTCGTCGAGGGTTTCGGCCAGGTGCGTGTGCAGGCGCACGTCCAGCTCTTGGGCCAGGGTCGCGCTGGCGCGCATGATTTCGGGCGTGACCGAGAACGGTGAGCAGGGGGCCAGGGCGATCTGGATCTGCGCGCCCGCGTCACGCTCGTGGTAGCTGTGGATAAGTCGTTGGCTGTCGGCCAGGATCACCTCGCCCTGCTGCACCGTCTGTTGCGGTGGCAGGCCACCATCGGCTTCGCCCAGGCTCATGGAACCGCGGGTGAGCATGGCGCGCATGCCGAGTTTGCGCACACTCTCCACTTGCACGTCGATGGCGTTTTCCAGGCCGTCGGGGAACAGGTAGTGGTGGTCGGCAGCGGTGGTGCAGCCCGACAGCAGCAGTTCGGCCAGGGCTACCTGGGTCGCCAGCTCCAGCTTGGCCGGGGTGAGCCGCGCCCACACCGGGTACAGCGTCTTGAGCCAGGGGAACAGCGGCTGGTTGACCACCGGAGCCCAGGCACGGGTAAGGGTCTGGTAGAAGTGGTGATGGGTGTTGATCAGGCCTGGCAGTACCACGTGCTCACGGGCATCGAAGGTTTGCTGGCAAGGTGTGGCGGGGGTTTGGCCGAGGCCGAGGACTTCGCGGATGATGCCGCCTTCGAGCACCAGGCCGCCACGGGCGTCGAGGGTGTTGGCGGTAAAGATGGCAAGCGGGTTTTTCAACCAGATACGGGTCGCAGGCATGGTGCCGGCTCCTCTGAAAGTGGGTTCAGGTTAGCCAGCTCAGTGTTGCCCTGTCTGCTGATCCAGGTCCGCCGCGGTGGGCGAAGGGCCGAGTCTACACCCACCGCGCGTCAGATCACCAGATCAGTTTTTCGCCCTTGTAGTTGATGAAATGCAGGCCACCCTTGCCGCTGTTGAGGGTGACCTGTTCAACCATCCCGCCCGTGCTGGTAGGCACGTCGATTTCAGCGCCTTCGCCGCCCATGTCGGTCTGGACCCAGCCCGGGTGCATGGCCAGCACGGTCAGGCCGGTGTCGCCCAACTGCACGACGAAGCTGTTGATCATGGAATTGAGCGCCGCCTTGCTGGCCTTGTACAGGGCCAGGTCGGGCGCGTCGGGGATGCTCACGCTGCCCAGCACCGAGCTCATGAAGGCGATGACCCCACCCTTGTCGTTGAGCTGCGGGCTCAAGCGCTGCGCCACGCGAATCGGCGCGACGCTGTTGGTCATGAACAGTTCGCCGATATCCGCCAGTTGTACCCGCTCCGGGTTCTGGTCATCAGGGCCCTTGACCCCCGCATTGACGAACAGCAGGTCGAAGGTCTGACCCTTGAGGCGCGCCTGCAGTACATCGAGCTGATCGGTGCTGTTCATTTCCAGGGTCTCGACCTGTACGCCGGGCACCGCGGCCAGCGCAGGGGCCCTGGCAGGGTCCCGAACGGTGGCGGTCACGTTCCAGCCCTGCTCGCGCAGGCGCTGCGCAAGGCCAAGGCCCAGGCCACGGGATGCGCCAATGATCAGTGCGGTTTTGGGGGCGGTCATGGGATAACTCCGTACAGGTGGGCAGAGGATACGCAGCGTAGCATGGCCTGGAGGCTGCTCATAAAATGATCAATCGACGCTGAGCATTGGCCGGCAGGCCTTTGGCGCAGGCGCTCACGGTTTATCCACAGCTTGCTCCACAGTATTTGTGTGCAAGCGCCAGGCACGGTTTTGTGGCCATGGAGCCGGCCCTCGAGGACACCTGGCTGGGGATAAGTCACTGATTCGACGCCGCTTGATGGCCTGTCATCAAATCTTGATCAAAATATGATCGTTTCTCTGCGAGCCTTGATCCAGAAGGGCTGCAGCCGAGTGCTAAGAGGTTATCCACAGCCGGGCCCACAGTGGATGTGGGCAAGTGTCAGCGCCGTTCGAGCAGAATGCGCCCGCGGCTCAGGTCGGCCAGTTGTCGTTGCACCGGTTCGATCTGCTCCTCGCCAAGCGCCAGCAACAGGTCGACACCGTTGGCGGTGAACTGCTCGTCCATCACCAGGCCGTCGGCTTCGGCGACGCGTAGCTTGAGCAGGGCCAGTTCGCTGAATGCGCAACTGCAGTGCAGCTCGACACGGCTTACCAGCAGGCGCTTTTCGGCCTGTTGCAGGCACTTGTTGGCGCCACCGCCATAGGCCCGGGCCAGGCCACCGGTGCCCAGCTGAATGCCGCCGTACCAGCGAATCACCAGCACCACTACCTGGTCGCAGTCCTGCGCCTCGATGGCCGCCAGGATCGGGCGCCCGGCCGTACCGCCGGGTTCGCCGTCGTCGCTGCTGCGGTACTGCGGCCCCAGTTTCCAGGCCCAGCAGTTGTGGGTGGCGGCCAGGTCGCTGTGCCGTTCGATGAAGGCCTGGGCCTCGGCCGGGCTGCTGATGGGGCCGGCCAGGGTGATGAAGCGGCTCTTGCGGATCTCTTCGCGAAACTCGCAAGTGTCCAACAGGGTAAAAGGCATAAGCAGGGTTCAGTTCGGTGGGGTCAGGCCACAGCCTTTGAGGATGATGTGGATAAGGTTGTTGCTGGCGTCTTCCATGTCCTGCTTGGTCAGGCGGCTGCGGCCGGTTACCTGGCAGATCTGTGTGGAGAAGTCGGCATAGTGCTGGGTGCTGCCCCAGAGCAGGAAGATCAGGTGTACCGGGTCGAGGCGGTCCATCTTGCCGGCATTCATCCAGCTTTCGAACACGGCGGCCCGGCCCTTGAACCAGTCGCGGTAGTCCTGGCTGAAGTAGTCGGTCAGGCACTGGCCGCCGCTGATGATCTCCATGGCGAAGATCCGCGAGGCCTGCGGGTTGCGCCGCGAGAATTCCATCTTGGCGCGAATGTAGCGGCTCAGCGCCTCGGCCGGGTCGTCGTCGGCACTCAGGGTGTTGAAGGTGCTGTCCCACAACTCGATGATGTTGCTCAGCACCGCCACGTACAGGCCCAGCTTGTTGGTGAAGTAATAGTGCAGGTTGGCCTTGGGCAGCCCGGCGTTCAGCGCGATGGTGTTCATGCTGGTGCCCTTGAAGCCGTGACGGGCGAACTCGTCTTCGGCAGCCTGGATGATGGCCTGCTCGTTCTTCTGGCGGATACGGCCGGCAGGCCTGGCAGCCTGGAGGCGGTGTGCGGGGACTTCGAAGGTCATGGGCGATTCCGGACAGAGCGGGGTAGTGTGGCACATGCACTGATAACCCAGCCGTGGCAGGCGGGCAAGCGCTCATCGGCGAAAAAGCCTATAAACCGCATCAGCGGGTGGCCGCCAGGCTGTCCAGAAAGCTCTCGAGCACCAGGTGCGGGCGCCGTCCCTTGCGGGTAACCCAGCACAGGCTCAGGTCATAGAAGCGTTCGTCGGGTTTGAGGGCGCGCAGGCGCCCCTGCTGTACCCAGGCGTTGGCGTAGTGGTCGGGCAGGTAGCCGATGTAGCGCCCGGTAAGAATCAGGAACGCCATGCCTTCGCGGTCCGAGGCGCTGGCGGTGCAGTGCAGGTCCTGATACTGGGCCTGGATCTCGGCCGGCAGGCGGAAGGTGGGGGCGATCGCGTCCTGGCTGTTGAGGCGGTCGTCGTCCAGCTGGCGGTCATCGGCATAGAACAGCGGGTGCCCGACCGCGCAATAGAGCAGTGAGCGCTCACTGTACAGTGGCTGGTACTCGAGCCCCGACAGCGGGCTGGTCTGGGGGACCACGCCGACGTGCAGGCTGCCGTCGAGCACGCCCTGTTCGACCTGGCTGGGAGCGATCATGCGGATCTGGATGCGTACCTCCGGCCCCCGGTCCTTGAGCTGCGCCAGGGCATGGGTGATGCGCATGTGCGGCAGGGTCACCAGGTTGTCGGTGAGGCCGATGTTCAGCTCGCCGCGCAAGTGCTGGTGCAGGCCGTTGACCTCGGTGCGAAAGCTTTCCAGCGCGCCGAGCAGTTGCAGGGCGCTCTGGTACACCTCGCGGCCCTCTTCGGTCAGCGAGAACCCGGCACGGCCGCGCTGACACAAGCGCAGGCCCAGGCGTTGCTCCAGGTCGCTCATCTGCTGGCTGATGGCCGAGCGGCCGATGCCCAGCACGTTCTCGGCTGCGGAGAAGCCGCCGCATTCCACCACGCTGCGGTAGATTTTCAACAGGCGGATGTCGAAATCACTGACCTGCGCAAGCGGCTCCGGGCGACGGCTCATAGTTTAGTGTCCAGCTAACTGAAGATTAGAAAAGTAGGCTTTTTCAGACTTTATCCCCGTGACAACTTAGCTGCAACAACGTTTGCCTCCCTCATGTTGCTCATTGCCTTGCGAGGTTTGTCCCATGAATCTGCCTGAAAACGCTCCCCTCGGCCTTGCCAGCCAGCTCAAGCTGGATGCGCACTGGATGCCCTATACCGCCAACCGCAACTTTCAGCGCGACCCGCGCCTGATCGTCGCCGCCGAAGGCAGTTACCTGACGGATGACAAGGGGCGCAAGATCTATGATGCGCTGTCGGGGCTGTGGACCTGCGGCGCCGGGCATACCCGCAAGCAGATTCAGGAAGCGGTGTCGCGCCAGCTGGGTGTGCTGGATTATTCGCCGGCCTTCCAGTTCGGCCACCCGCTGTCGTTCCAGCTGGCCGAGAAGATCACCGACCTGACCCCGGGCAACCTGAACCACGTCTTCTATACCAACTCCGGTTCCGAATGCGCCGATACCGCGCTGAAGATGGTGCGTGCCTACTGGCGCCTCAAAGGCCAGGCGACCAAGACCAAGCTGATCGGCCGTGCCCGTGGCTACCACGGTGTGAACATCGCCGGCACCAGCCTGGGCGGCGTCAACGGCAACCGCAAGATGTTCGGCCAGTTGCTGGATGTGGACCATATTCCGCACACCCTGCTGCCGGGCAACGCGTTCAGCAAGGGGATGCCGGAGGAGGGCGGTATCGCCCTGGCCGACGAGATGCTCAAGCTGATCGAGCTGCACGATGCGTCGAACATCGCGGCACTGATCGTCGAGCCGCTGGCCGGCTCCGCCGGTGTACTGCCACCGCCCAAGGGCTACCTCAAGCGCCTGCGCGAGATCTGCGACCAGCACAACATTCTGCTGATCTTCGACGAAGTGATCACCGGTTTTGGCCGTATGGGTGCCATGTTCGGTGCCGACGCCTTTGGTGTGACGCCCGACCTGATGTGTATCGCCAAGCAGGTTACCAACGGCGCCATCCCGATGGGCGCGGTGATCGCCAGCAGCGAGATCTACCAGACCTTCATGAACCAGCCTACCCCGGAATACGCGGTCGAATTCCCGCACGGCTACACCTACTCCGCGCACCCGGTTGCCTGCGCTGCCGGCCTGGCTGCACTCGACCTGCTGGAGAAGGAGAACCTGGTGCAGTCGGCTGCCGACCTGGCACCGCATTTCGAACGTGTGCTGCACGGAGTCAAGGGCGCGAAGAACATCGTCGACATTCGCAACTACGGCCTGGCCGGTGCCATCCAGATTGCCGCGCGGGACGGGGATGCCATCGTGCGCCCGTTCGAGATCGCCATGAAGCTGTGGAACGCCGGCTTCTATGTTCGCTACGGCGGCGACACCCTGCAGTTCGGCCCGACTTTCAACACCACCCCGCAAGAACTGGATCGCCTGTTCGATGCGGTGGGCGAAGCGATCAACCAGGTCGGCTGATCCTTCTCTTTATATAAGCAGGCGCGCGGTGCCGCGCCTGAACCCCCTTTCTGGAGTTCTGCATGAGCATTGTTCAGCATCTGATCCACGGTGAAATGGTTTCCAGCGGTGAGCGCACCGCCGATGTGTTCAACCCGTCCACCGGCCAGGCGGTACGCAAGGTGGCGCTGGCCAGCCGGGAAACCGTGCAGCAGGCCATCGATTCGGCCAAGTCGGCATTCCCGGCCTGGCGCAATACCCCGCCGGCCAAGCGGGCCCAGGTAATGTTTCGCTTCAAGCAACTGCTTGAGCAGAACGAGTCGCGCATTGCGCAGATGATCAGCGAAGAGCATGGCAAGACCCTCGAGGATGCGGCGGGTGAACTCAAGCGCGGTATCGAGAACGTCGAGTTCGCCTGCGCTGCCCCCGAAGTGCTCAAAGGCGAGTACAGCCGCAACGTGGGCCCGAACATCGATGCATGGTCCGACTTCCAGCCGCTGGGCATCGTTGCGGGGATCACCCCGTTCAACTTCCCGGCCATGGTGCCGCTGTGGATGTACCCGCTGGCGATTGCCTGTGGCAACTGCTTCATTCTCAAACCGTCCGAGCGCGATCCGAGCTCGTCGCTGTTCATTGCCCAGCTGTTGCTGGAAGCCGGCTTGCCCAAGGGCGTGCTGAACGTGGTGCATGGCGACAAGGTGGCGGTGGACGCGCTGATCGAAGCCCCAGAGGTCAAGGCGCTGAGCTTTGTGGGCTCCACGCCGATTGCCGAGTACATCTATGCCGAGGGCACTCGTCGTGGCAAGCGTGTGCAGGCGCTGGGTGGTGCGAAGAACCACGCGGTGCTGATGCCCGATGCCGACCTGGACAACGCGGTCAGCGCACTGATGGGCGCGGCGTACGGTTCGTGCGGTGAACGCTGCATGGCAATCTCGGTAGCGGTGTGCGTGGGTGACC
>NZ_CP104044.1:677500-1682500 GCF_029201585.1 Pseudomonas sp. SD17-1
CAACTCGACTGCGTGAAGTCGGAATCGCTAGTAATCGCGAATCAGAATGTCGCGGTGAATACGTTCCCGGGCCTTGTACACACCGCCCGTCACACCATGGGAGTGGGTTGCACCAGAAGTAGCTAGTCTAACCTTCGGGAGGACGGTTACCACGGTGTGATTCATGACTGGGGTGAAGTCGTAACAAGGTAGCCGTAGGGGAACCTGCGGCTGGATCACCTCCTTAATCGACGACATCAGCTGTCTCATAAGCTCCCACACGAATTGCTTGATTCATTGAAGAAGACGATTAGGTTAGCAACCTTCGATTGGGTCTGTAGCTCAGTTGGTTAGAGCGCACCCCTGATAAGGGTGAGGTCGGCAGTTCGAATCTGCCCAGACCCACCAATTTGCTGGGGCCATAGCTCAGCTGGGAGAGCGCCTGCCTTGCACGCAGGAGGTCAGCGGTTCGATCCCGCTTGGCTCCACCACCCCGCTTGCCAGTTTGTCAAAGCTTAGAAATGAATATTCGCCTCGAATATTGATTTCTGAACTTTATCAGAATCGTTCTTTAAAAATTTGGGTATGTGATAGAAAGATAGACTGGACAGCACTTTCACTGGTGTGTGTTCAGGCTAAGGTAAAATTTGTGAGTAATTACAAGTTTTCGGCGAATGTTGTCTTCACAGTATAACCAGATTGCTTGGGGTTATATGGTCAAGTGAAGAAGCGCATACGGTGGATGCCTTGGCAGTCAGAGGCGATGAAAGACGTGGTAGCCTGCGATAAGCTTCGGGGAGTCGGCAAACAGACTTTGATCCGGAGATCTCTGAATGGGGGAACCCACCTGGCATAAGTCAGGTATCTTGTACTGAATACATAGGTGCAAGAGGCGAACCAGGGGAACTGAAACATCTAAGTACCCTGAGGAAAAGAAATCAACCGAGATTCCCTTAGTAGTGGCGAGCGAACGGGGACTAGCCCTTAAGTGGCTTTGAGATTAGCGGAACGCTCTGGAAAGTGCGGCCATAGTGGGTGATAGCCCTGTACGCGAAAATCTCTTAGTCATGAAATCGAGTAGGACGGAGCACGAGAAACTTTGTCTGAATATGGGGGGACCATCCTCCAAGGCTAAATACTACTGACTGACCGATAGTGAACCAGTACCGTGAGGGAAAGGCGAAAAGAACCCCGGAGAGGGGAGTGAAATAGATCCTGAAACCGTATGCGTACAAGCAGTGGGAGCCTACTTTGTTAGGTGACTGCGTACCTTTTGTATAATGGGTCAGCGACTTATATTCAGTGGCGAGCTTAACCGAATAGGGGAGGCGTAGCGAAAGCGAGTCTTAATAGGGCGTTTAGTCGCTGGGTATAGACCCGAAACCGGGCGATCTATCCATGGGCAGGTTGAAGGTTAGGTAACACTGACTGGAGGACCGAACCGACTACCGTTGAAAAGTTAGCGGATGACCTGTGGATCGGAGTGAAAGGCTAATCAAGCTCGGAGATAGCTGGTTCTCCTCGAAAGCTATTTAGGTAGCGCCTCATGTATCACTGTAGGGGGTAGAGCACTGTTTCGGCTAGGGGGTCATCCCGACTTACCAAACCGATGCAAACTCCGAATACCTACAAGTGCCGAGCATGGGAGACACACGGCGGGTGCTAACGTCCGTCGTGAAAAGGGAAACAACCCAGACCGTCAGCTAAGGTCCCAAAGTTATGGTTAAGTGGGAAACGATGTGGGAAGGCTTAGACAGCTAGGAGGTTGGCTTAGAAGCAGCCACCCTTTAAAGAAAGCGTAATAGCTCACTAGTCGAGTCGGCCTGCGCGGAAGATGTAACGGGGCTCAAACCATACACCGAAGCTACGGGTATCACTTAGGTGATGCGGTAGAGGAGCGTTCTGTAAGCCTGTGAAGGTGAGTTGAGAAGCTTGCTGGAGGTATCAGAAGTGCGAATGCTGACATGAGTAACGACAATGGGAGTGAAAAACTCCCACGCCGAAAGACCAAGGTTTCCTGCGCAACGTTAATCGACGCAGGGTTAGTCGGTCCCTAAGGCGAGGCTGAAAAGCGTAGTCGATGGAAAACAGGTTAATATTCCTGTACTTCTGGTTATTGCGATGGAGGGACGGAGAAGGCTAGGCCAGCTTGGCGTTGGTTGTCCAAGTTTAAGGTGGTAGGCTGAGATCTTAGGTAAATCCGGGATCTTAAGGCCGAGAGCTGATGACGAGTTGCCATTAGGCGACGAAGTGGTTGATGCCATGCTTCCAAGAAAAGCTTCTAAGCTTCAGGTAACCAGGAACCGTACCCCAAACCGACACAGGTGGTTGGGTAGAGAATACCAAGGCGCTTGAGAGAACTCGGGTGAAGGAACTAGGCAAAATGGCACCGTAACTTCGGGAGAAGGTGCGCCGGTGAGGGTGAAGGACTTGCTCCGTAAGCTCATGCCGGTCGAAGATACCAGGCCGCTGCGACTGTTTATTAAAAACACAGCACTCTGCAAACACGAAAGTGGACGTATAGGGTGTGACGCCTGCCCGGTGCCGGAAGGTTAATTGATGGGGTTAGCTAACGCGAAGCTCTTGATCGAAGCCCCGGTAAACGGCGGCCGTAACTATAACGGTCCTAAGGTAGCGAAATTCCTTGTCGGGTAAGTTCCGACCTGCACGAATGGCGTAACGATGGCGGCGCTGTCTCCACCCGAGACTCAGTGAAATTGAAATCGCTGTGAAGATGCAGTGTATCCGCGGCTAGACGGAAAGACCCCGTGAACCTTTACTATAGCTTTGCACTGGACTTTGAATTTGCTTGTGTAGGATAGGTGGGAGGCTTTGAAGCGTGGACGCCAGTCTGCGTGGAGCCATCCTTGAAATACCACCCTGGCAACTTTGAGGTTCTAACTCAGGTCCGTTATCCGGATCGAGGACAGTGTATGGTGGGTAGTTTGACTGGGGCGGTCTCCTCCTAAAGAGTAACGGAGGAGTACGAAGGTGCGCTCAGACCGGTCGGAAATCGGTCGTAGAGTATAAAGGCAAAAGCGCGCTTGACTGCGAGACAGACACGTCGAGCAGGTACGAAAGTAGGTCTTAGTGATCCGGTGGTTCTGTATGGAAGGGCCATCGCTCAACGGATAAAAGGTACTCCGGGGATAACAGGCTGATACCGCCCAAGAGTTCATATCGACGGCGGTGTTTGGCACCTCGATGTCGGCTCATCACATCCTGGGGCTGAAGCCGGTCCCAAGGGTATGGCTGTTCGCCATTTAAAGTGGTACGCGAGCTGGGTTTAGAACGTCGTGAGACAGTTCGGTCCCTATCTGCCGTGGACGTTTGAGATTTGAGAGGGGCTGCTCCTAGTACGAGAGGACCGGAGTGGACGAACCTCTGGTGTTCCGGTTGTCACGCCAGTGGCATTGCCGGGTAGCTATGTTCGGAAGAGATAACCGCTGAAAGCATCTAAGCGGGAAACTTGCCTCAAGATGAGATCTCACTGGAGCCTTGAGCTCCCTGAAGGGCCGTCGAAGACTACGACGTTGATAGGTTGGGTGTGTAAGCGCTGTGAGGCGTTGAGCTAACCAATACTAATTGCCCGTGAGGCTTGACCATATAACACCCAAGCAATTTGCGTCGAAAGGCCAGATTGCGGTGTTGTGAAGACACAGTAAGCCGAAGATTTGTAACTCACAAACATCACATACCCGATTCGCTGGAGTGTCTGAACAAGACCTTCTGGCAACAGAATTTCTTGACGACCATAGAGCATTGGAACCACCTGATCCCATCCCGAACTCAGTAGTGAAACGATGCATCGCCGATGGTAGTGTGGGGTTTCCCCATGTGAGAGTAGGTCATCGTCAAGATTAAATTCCGAAACCCCTATCTGCATCTGCAGGTAGGGGTTTTGTCTTTGTGGGCCGAAAAGCTGCAGGCCCTCGGTCTGTACGCAGACCGTGATAAGGTTCCCCCCAAAATCCGCACAGCCCAAGGGATGCCCCATGCCGCATGCAAGCACGCTTCAACCGGGATTCATGGTCGTTCACGGCAACCACCTGGATGAACTGCGTGGCCTGGTGGTGAGCCTGATGCGGCGTTATCCGCTGGCACCCCTGGAAAACGAGATGGTGCTGGTGCAGAGCAACGGTATCGCCCAGTGGCTCAAGCTGGCCCTGGCCGAAGACCCGCAGGACGATGACCAGGGCGGTTGCGGCATCGCGGCCGCCATCGATGTGCAATTGCCTGGTAGCTTCATGTGGCAGCTGTACCGCCGGGTACTTGGCCGCGAAGAGATTCCTGAAACCTCCCCGCTCGACAAGGCGCCCTTGACCTGGCGCCTGATGCGCCTGCTGCCGGAAGTGATCAACCAGCCGCATTTCGAGCCGTTGCAGCGCTTTCTTACCGATGACAGCGACCTGCGCAAGCGCTACCAGCTGGCCGAGCGCCTTGCCGACCTGTTCGACCAATACCAGGTGTACCGTGCCGATTGGCTGAAGGACTGGGCAGCCGGACGTCACGTGCTGAGCAACGCTCGCGGCGACTCCCGTACGCTGGCCCCCGCCAACTGCTGGCAGGCAGAGCTGTGGCGTGCCTTGCTGCTCGATGTGGGAGAGGAAGGCATGGCTCAGAGCCGTGCCGGCGTGCACCAGCGTTTCGTCGAGCGCATCAATGCACTGGAACAAGCCCCCAAGGGCCTGCCATCGCGTGTCATCGTGTTCGGCATTTCTTCGTTGCCGGCCCAGGCCCTTGAAGCGCTGGCAGGCCTGGCACGTTTCAGCCAGGTGCTGCTATGCGTGCACAACCCCTGCCGTCACCACTGGGCCGATATCGTCGCCGACAAGGACCTGCTGCGCCATCAGTACAAGCGCCAGCAGCGCAAGCAAGGCATGCCCAGCCTGATCGACGCCGACACCCTGCACCAGCATGCCCATCCGCTGCTTGCGGCCTGGGGCAAGCAGGGCCGGGACTACATCAACCTGCTCGACAGCTACGATGACCCGGGCAGCTATCGCAATGTGTTCAGTGACGGGCGCATCGACCTGTTCACCGAAAACGGGCAGGCCACTCTGCTCAACCAGTTGCAGGACGACATTCTCGAACTGCGCCCATTGGTCGAGACCCGCGCCTTGTGGCCCGCCGTCGACCCGGCCAAGGACCGCTCGGTGCGTTTTCATGTGGCCCACAGCGCGCAGCGCGAGGTCGAGATCCTGCACGACCAGTTGCTCGCCCGCTTCAGCGCCGATCCCGGTCTGCGCCCGCGCGACGTGATCGTGATGCTGCCGGACATCAACACCTATGCGCCCCACATCCGCGCCGTGTTCGGCCAGCTTGGGCGCAACGACCCGCGCTACATTCCCTTCACCCTGACCGACCAGGGCCAGCGCGGCCGCGACCCGCTGCTGATTGCCCTGGAGCACCTGCTCAAGTTGCCGGACAGCCGCTTCCCGGTGAGCGAGATTCTCGATCTGCTGGATGTTCCCGCCCTGCGTGCCCGCTTCGCGATCAAGGAAAGCGACCTGCCCACGTTGCACCGCTGGATCGAAGGGGCCGGCGTGCGCTGGGGCCTCAATGCACAGCAGCGTGCCGGCCTGGGCCTGCCCGATGACCTCGAGCAGAACAGCTGGCGATTCGGCCTGCGTCGCATGCTGCTGGGCTATGCGGTGGGCACGGGCGACAGCTGCGACGACATCGAACCCTATGATGAAATCGGCGGCCTCGATGCTGCCCTGATCGGCCCGCTGGTGGCCCTGCTCGATGCGCTCGAGGTGGCCCATGCCGAGCTCTCGCAGCCGGCACCGGCGGCGCAATGGGGCACGCGCCTGCATGCCCTGCTGCAGGTGTTCTTCCTGGCCGAAACCGAACACGATGACTACCTGCTGGTGCAACTGCAGGGCCTGTGCGAAACCTGGCTGCAAACCTGCGAGTCGGTCGGGCTCGAGGACGCCTTGCCGTTGACGGTGGTGCGCGAAGCCTGGCTCGCCGGCCTGGACCAGGGGCGCTTGTCCCAGCGCTTTCTGGCCGGCTCGGTGAACTTCTGCACCCTGATGCCCATGCGTGCCATCCCCTTCAAGGTGGTGTGCCTGCTGGGCATGAACGATGGTGACTACCCGCGTGCGCAGCCGCCGCTGGACTTCGACCTGATTGGCAGCGACTACCGCCCCGGCGACCGCTCTCGACGCGAGGACGACCGTTACCTGCTGCTCGAAGCGTTGCTGTCGGCGCGTGAGCAACTGTACGTCAGCTGGGTGGGCCGCAGCATTCGCGACAACAGCGAGCGGCCGGCGTCGGTGCTCATCGGCCAGTTGCGCGATCACCTCGCCGCCGGCTGGCGCAGCCCCAAGGCCAAGGCCGACGACCCAGTGGAGGGCGGTCTGCAACTGTTGCACGCCTTGACGCAGGAACACCCCCTGCAACCGTTCAGCGCCCGCTACTTCCACAAGCACAGCAACCTGTTCAGCTATGCCAGCGAATGGCGCGCCCTGCACCTGCCGCCAACGCAGTTGCCGACCGAGGCCGACCAACTGGAGCCTTTCGTGCCCGAAGAACCCCTGAGCCTGACCTTGCTCCAGGACTTCATGCGCCACCCCGTTCGGCACTTCTTCAGCCAGCGCCTGAAGGTGTTCTTCGAAGCCGCCGAAGCCCCCCTGGCCGACGAAGAGCCCTTCGTGCTCGACGCCCTGCAGCGCTACAGCCTGAGCGAAAGCTTGCTGGGCGCAGCCCTGGCCGACCCCACCAACAGCACCGACGCCCTGCAGGCCCAGGCCCGTCGCCTGCAACGCAGCGGCATGCTGCCGCTGGCCGGCTTCGGAGAATGCCTGCAGGCCGAATTGATCGAGCCATTGCCCGACCTGCTGTTGCGACACGCTCAACTGCTCGGCCAATGGCCAACCCTGATCGACAGTGCGCTGCCGATCAGCTTCGAGTATCGCCAGCTGCGGCTCGAAGGCTGGCTGGGGCGGGTGTACCAGCGTGACGACCAGGCGCTGCTGAGCATCACCACCTTGCCCAACGGCATCAGCAGCGGCAAATCACTCAAGTGGCACCGACTGGTGGCGACCTGGGTCATGCACCTGGCAGCGTGTGCCGTGGGGCACCGGTTGAGCAGCGCAGTGGTCGCCACCGACGTGACCCTGTTGCTCGACCCGCTGGAGCAACCGCGTGCCGCGGAACTGCTTGGCGACCTGCTGGTGGCCCGGCAGGCCGGCATGAATGCGCCGCTGCCGGTGGCGATCAAGACCGCCTTCACCTGGCTCGGCCAGAGTGACCCTGAAAAAGCCCTGACGGCCGCAGCCAAGGCCTACGACGGCGACGGCCAGAACACCCGCGGCGAGCGCAGCGAAAGCACCGCACTGGCCCGGCAGTTCAGTGATTTCGCGGCGCTGACCGCGAGTGAAGAATTCGAGGGCTGGTGCGAGGCACTGTACCGGCCGATGTTCGAAGCCGCCTGGCAACGCCTGGGCAGTGAAGAGGCGCATCCATGACTGCCCACGCACACCAGCCGCCGCTGGCACTGACCTTCCCGCTGCACGGCAGCCAACTGATCGAAGCCAGTGCCGGTACCGGCAAGACCTTCACCATCTCTGCCTTGTACCTGCGCCTGGTGCTCGGCCATGGCGGCGAGCAGGGCTTCGGGCGCGAGCTGCTGCCGCCACAGATCCTGGTGGTGACCTTCACCGATGCGGCCACCAAAGAGCTGCGTGAGCGCATTCGCACCCGCCTGGCCGAAGCGGCGCGGTTCTTCCGTGGCGAACTGCCCGAAGCCGACCCCTTGCTGGTGCAACTGCGCGAGCACTACGCCCCGGACACCTGGCCCGCCTGCGCCAACCGCCTGGACGTTGCCGCGCAGTGGATGGACGAAGCCGCCGTCTCGACCATCCACAGCTGGTGCCAGCGGATGCTGCGCGAGCACGCGTTCGACAGCGGCAGCCTGTTCACCCAGACCCTGGAGACCGACCACAGCGAGCTGCTCGGCCAGGTCATGCGCGACTACTGGCGGCGCTTCTGCTACCCCATGCACGGCGAGGCCCTGGCCTGGGTGCGCAGCCACTGGAGCAGCCCCGAGGCATTGCTGCCCAGGGTGCGCGCGCTGTTCGGCCGCACGCGGAGCGAGGAAGACAGCGCCGACCCACAGGCGCTGATCGAAGCGGTGGTGCAACAACGTGCCGAACGGCTGCGCCAGCTCAAGGCGCCCTGGGCACAGTGGGCCCAGGAACTGCTGCAACTGTGCCATGCCGCACATGCCGCCAAGCAGGTGGACGGGCGCAAGATGCAGCCGCGCTATTTCGAACCCTGGTGCGAGAAGATCGCGGCCTGGGCCCAGGACGAGCAGGCGGTGGAGCTGGATATTGGCACCGGGTTCACCCGCTTCACCCCGCAAGGCATGGCCGAAGCCTGGAAGGGCGAGCCGCCCAGCCACCCGGCGCTGGATGCCATGCCCGGCCTGCGCCTGGAGCTGCAGGCGTTGCCGACCCCGGACGCCCGCCTGCTCGAACACGCCGCCAACTGGGTGTCGAAACGCTTCGAGCAGGAAAAGCGCCGCCGCGCCGAAATGGGCTTCGACGACATGCTGCTGCGTCTCGACTCGGCCTTGGGCGGGACGGCCGGCGAGCGCCTGGCCGGGCTGATCCGCGAACAGTTCCCGGTGGCCCTGATCGATGAATTCCAGGACACCGACCCGGTGCAGTACCGCATCTTCCAGCGTATCTATCGCATCGAGGAGGACGTGCGCGAAACCGGGCTGTTCATGATCGGCGACCCCAAGCAGGCCATCTATGCCTTCCGCGGCGCCGACATCTTCACCTACCTGGGCGCCCGACGCGCCACCCACGGACGGCTGCACAGCCTGGATACCAACTACCGCTCAAGCCAGCCGATGGTCGATGCGGTCAACCATGTATTCATGCGCGCCGAACAGCGCGAGGCCGGTCGCGGGGCGTTCCTGTTCCGCGACGGCGACGACAACCCCGTCCCCTTCGTGGCGGTCAGGGCGCAGGGGCGCAAGGAGCACCTGCAGGTCGACGGGCAGCCCCTGGCAGCGCTCAACCTGTGGCACCTGGCAAGCGACGAGCCGCTGTCCGGCGCGGTCTATCGCCAACAGGTAGCCGCCAGCTGCGCCACCCAGATCGTCAGCCTGCTCAACGGCGGCCAACTGGGCACCAGCGGCTTTGTCCAGCCAGGCCAGGCGTTGCGTGGCTGTTTGCCATCGGACATTGCGATCCTGGTTCGCGACGGTCGCGAGGCCCAGCTGATCCGCGCCGAACTGGCCGCCCGCGACGTACGCAGCGTCTACCTGTCGGACAAGGACTCGGTGTTCGCCGCCCAGGAGGCACACGACCTGCTGGCGTGGCTCAAGGCCTGCGCCGAACCCGACAGCGAGCGCCTGCTCAAGGCGGCGCTGGCCAGCGTCACCCTCGACCTGCCGCTGACCCGGCTGGCCCAGCTCAACCAGGACGAGCGGGTGTGGGAACACTGGGTCATGAAGTTCCGCGACTATCGCCACCTCTGGCGCACCCAGGGCGTGCTGCCGATGCTGCGTCACCTGCTGCACGACTTCGACCTGCCCCAGGTACTGATGCGCCGCAGCGATGGCGAACGGGTGCTGACCAACCTGCTGCACCTGGCCGAGCTGCTGCAGCAGGCGGCCACCGAGCTGGACGGCGAGCAGGCGCTGATCCGCCACCTGAGCGAACACCTGGCCAGCTCCGGCCAGGCCGGTGAAGAACAGATCCTGCGCCTGGAAAGCGACGAGCAACTGGTCAAGGTGGTGACCATCCACAAATCCAAGGGGCTGGAATACCCGCTGGTGTTCCTGCCCTTCATCAGCACCGCCAAGCCGGTGGACGGCAAGCGCCTGCCCCTGGGCTGGCACGACGCCCAGGGCAATGCCCAGCTGACCCTGACCCCTGATGCCGAGCAGATCGCCCTGGCCGATGACGAGCGCCTGGCCGAAGACCTGCGTCTGCTCTACGTGGCCCTGACCCGTGCCCAGCACGCGTGCTGGCTGGGGGTGGCGGACCTCAAGCGCGGCACCGGCAAGGAGTCGCTGCTGCACCGCTGCGCGCTCGGCTACCTGCTGGGCGGCGGCGCTGTACTGCCGGCTTCCACCGCCCTTGAGGGCTGGCTGCAGGCATTGCAGGAAGGTTGCGCGACCATCCACAGCCAGGTATTGCCGATTGCCGACACCCAGCGCTACCAGGCCCCGCGCAACACCGCCGAGCTGCTGCCGGCCCGCCAGCCACGCCGCCGCGCCGCAGAGAACTGGTGGATCGCCTCCTACAGTGCACTGCGCATCGGCGAGGAGCTGCTCACCGCCGACAGCTCCCAGGCCCAGCAACTGCTCGATGACGAACCGGCCGATCCGCAGGCCCTGCGCGAAGTCGTGGCGACGGGCGGCGACATCCACCGCTTCCCGCGTGGCCCCAACCCCGGCACCTTCCTCCACGGGCTGCTCGAATGGGCCGGTCACGAAGGCTTCGGCCAGGTGGTCGCGGCGCCCGAGCAACTGCACAAGACCGTGGCCCAGCGCTGCAACCGGCGCGACTGGACCGGCTGGATCAACACCCTCGGCAACTGGCTCGAACACCTGCTGAACGCACCGCTGCACCTGGCACCGGACAGTGCGCCGGTTGCCCTGGGCCAGTTGAGCCAGTACCAGATCGAGATGGAGTTCTGGTTCGCCAGCCATCAGGTCGACGTGCTGGCCCTCGACCGCCTGGTATGCACCCACACCCATGACGGCGCGGCCCGACCGGCCGCGCAGTCGGCGCTGCTCAATGGCATGTTCAAGGGCTTCATCGACCTGGCATTCGAGCACGACGGGCGCTACTACGTGGCCGACTACAAATCCAACTGGCTGGGCACCGACGACCAGGCCTACAGCGAGCTGGCGATGGAGGGCGCGATCCTCGAGCATCGCTACGACCTGCAGTACGTGCTGTACCTGCTGGCCCTGCACCGTCAGCTGCGTGCCCGCCTGCCCGACTACGACTACGACCGGCATGTGGGCGGCGCGGTGTTCCTGTTCCTGCGTGGGGTGCACGCGGCCAGCCAGGGCTTGTACTTCATCAAGCCGCCGCGCGTACTGATCGAGCGGCTCGATGCCCTGTTCAGCGGCGCAAGCGCACCGCAGCAACCTGATCTGTTTTCCGGAGACAGCGCATGAGCCGCACGTTCGACGACCTGTTGCCCACCCCTCTGGATGCCGGGCATCTGGCGGCCCTGGCGCCGTTGACGGTGGGCGCCGACCTGCTGGCGCTGCTCGATCGATGGGTCGAGCGCGGCTGGCTGCGAGCACTGGACCGCGCCTTCGTGGCTTTCCTCGGCGAACGCGACCCGCAGGCCGACCCGCTGGTGCTGCTGGCCGCCGCACTGGCCAGCCACCAGTTGGGGCACGGGCACGTGTGCCTGGACCTGGCCGAAACCCTGGCCGAGCCTGACTTTGCCCTGTCGTTGCCACCCGAGGGCGATGCCCTGGCCGGCCCCTTGCTGCTGCCTTCGCAACTGCTGGAGCGCCTCGATCTGGCCACCTGGTGCCAGCGCCTGCAAGGCAGCGCGCTGGTTGCCCTGGGCAGCAGTGAAGCGCAGGCCTCGCGCCCGCTGGTGTTGAGTGGGCAGCGCCTGTACCTGCGCCGCTACTGGGCCTATGAACGGCGCATCGACAGTGCCCTGCGCGAACGCCTGGAACAGGCCGAACCCACGCCGGCCGATTTGCGCGCCCGCCTGGATGCGCTGTTCGAAGGCTCGGCGCTGGCCGGTCAGGTCGACTGGCAGAAGCTCGCCTGCGCGCTGGCCACCCGCAGTGCGTTCAGCATCATCACCGGCGGCCCCGGCACCGGCAAGACCACCACCGTGGTGCGCCTGCTGGCCCTGTTGCAGGCCCCGGCCGTGGAGGTCGGGCGCCCGTTGCGTATCCGCCTGGCCGCACCGACCGGCAAGGCAGCGGCGCGTCTTACCGAATCCATCGGCCAGCAGGTGGAGCGGCTGGCCGTCAGTGACGCCGTGCGCAGCAACATCCCCAGCGATGTCTCAACCGTGCACCGCCTGCTGGGCAGCCGCCCGGGCTCGCGACATTTTCGTCACCATGCCGGCAACCCGTTGCCACTGGACGTGCTGGTGGTCGACGAGGCCTCGATGATCGACCTGGAAATGATGGCCAACCTGCTGGCGGCGATGCCGGGGCATGCGCGCCTGATTCTGCTCGGGGACAAGGACCAGCTGGCGTCGGTCGAGGCCGGCGCAGTGCTGGGCGACCTGTGCCGCGATGCCGAGGCCGGGCGCTACAGCGCTGCCACCCGCAGCTGGCTGGAGCAGGTCAGTGGCGAGTCGCTGGCCGGCAGCGGCCTGGTCGAGGGCGATGCCCAGCGCGATCCCTTGCCCCAGCAAGTGGTGATGTTGCGCCATTCGCGCCGCTTTGGTGAGGGCAGCGGTATCGGCCAGCTGGCGCGCCAGGTCAACGGCCAGCAGCCGGAGCAGGCCCGTGCGCTGCTCGAGCAAGGTCTTGCCGACGTGCACAGCCTGCGCCTGAGTGGCGAGCACGACCGCAAGCTCGACACCCTGCTGCTGCAGGGGCTGGGCCGCGGTGGCGACAGCCCGCAGGGCTATCGTGAGTACCTGCACCTGATTCGCCAGACCCGCCCGGCGCCGGATACCGCCGCTGACGATCCACGCTGGGAGGCGTGGGCACTGAAGGTGCTGCGCGCTTTCGAGCGCTTCCAGCTGCTGTGCGCGGTGCGCAAGGGCCCCTGGGGTGTCGAGGGCCTGAACCAGCGGGTCGGCAAGGTGCTGACGGCGGCCGGTCTGATCGATGGCGAACAGCCCTGGTACGAAGGCCGCCCGGTGCTGATGACGCGCAACGACTATGGTCTGGGCCTGATGAACGGCGATATCGGCATTGCCTTGCGCCTGCCGGACGCCCAGGCCTCCACACCGTTACTGCGGGTGGCGTTTCCTCGGAACGATGGCCAGGGCGGCGTCAGATTCGTCCTGCCCAGCCGGTTAAGTGAGGTTGAAACCGTGTACGCCATGACGGTGCACAAGTCCCAGGGCTCGGAGTTCTCCCACACGGTTCTGGTGCTTCCCGACGCCTTGAACCCGGTGTTGACCAAGGAACTGATCTACACCGGCATCACCCGCGCCAAGGACTGCTTCAGCCTGATAGAGCCGCGCCAGGGCATTTTCGAGGAGGCGGTGCGGCGCAAGGTCAAGCGTATTTCCGGGCTGATGCTGGAACAGGTGTAAGGCGCCGGCGCAGGCGACGATTCGGCTGATCCGCCCTTGGAGGCGACCTCGCGGGAAAAGCAGGCGTTATGCTATCTTGCCCCCACGCAAGGCATGGTCTTAAGAGATTTCCTATATGAAGGTCGCCGCCCTTACACCGGGACGTGTAAAACGCTGGAGGCTCATGCTGCTGGCGGCGTTGGTGCTGGTACTTCCGCTGCACGGCATGGCCCAGGGCGCCGCGGCCGCCACACTGGCCGAGCAGCGGGCCAAGGCCGTGACCCAGGTGGTACTGGGTATCCTCAGTTACGCGCGCTGGCCGGTGGAACCCGAACAACTGCGCCTGTGCCTGATCGGCCCTACCGAATATGCCGACGACCTGGTCAAGGGGACCACCCAGGCCACCGGCCGGCCGCTGACCGTACGTCGTCTGCTGGCGGGGGATCCGCGTATCCTCACCCAGTGCGATGCGGTGTACATCGGCAAGCTCAGTGGCGAGGCGCGCAGCCAGCTCATCAGCGCGATCAATGGCAAGCCGGTGCTGAGCATCAGCGAAGCGGATGACCCCTGTACGGTCGGCAGCCTGTTCTGCCTGCGGGTCAAGGACACCCAGGTGGCCTTTGACGTGAACCTCGACTCGGTGGCGCGCAGCGGCGTGCGCATCCATCCCAGCGTGCTGCAATTGTCGCGGCGCCGAGCGCTGCAGCCATGATCGGCTGGCTCAAGACACGCGAACGGACCACGTTGCGCGCGGTGCTCAGCCGCGGGCACCTGGGCGTGGCGTTGCTGGCCATCGGGCTGGCCGGCATCTCGCTGACCGTGCTGGGGGTGCTGGCATTGCGCGTCTATGCCAACCACAACCTTCACCTGATTGCCCGTTCGATCAACTACACCGTCGAGGCCGCGGTGGTGTTCAACGACAGCAGCGCCGCCAACGAAGCCCTGGCGCTGATTGCTGCGGCCGAGGAAGTGGCCAACGTCAAGGTCTTCGACGATGCGGACCAGTTGTTGGCCAGTTGGGAGCGCAGTGAAGGCGGCATGCTCGACCAGCTGGAGCTCAAGATCGCCCGGACCCTGCTCGAAGAGCCGATCCGGCTGCCGGTGGTGCACCAGGGCCAGCAGGTGGGGCGCATCGAGCTGGTTGGCCAGGGCGGCAGCCTGATGCGCTTTCTGCTCAGTGGTCTGGCGGGCATTCTGCTGTGCACGGCGCTCAGCGCGGTGAGTGCGCTGTACCTGTCGCGCCGGCTGTTCGCCGATATCGTGGGGCCCCTGCGCGGGCTGGCCAGCGTGGCCCATGCGGCGCGGCGCGAACGCAGCTTCGACCGGCGCGTGCCCTCCACCCAGATCGCCGAACTCAACGAGCTGGGCAACGACTTCAATGCCCTGCTCGACGAAATGGAAGCCTGGCAAAACCACCTGCAGAGCGAGAACGAGACCCTGGCCCACCAGGCCAGCCACGACAGCCTGACCGGCCTGCCCAACCGGGCGTTCTTCGAGGGCCGCCTGAGCCGCAGCCTGCGCAACGCGATCAAGCATGGCGACGGGCTGGCGCTGCTGTTTCTGGACAGCGACCGCTTCAAGGAAATCAACGACAGCTACGGCCATGCCGCAGGCGACGAGGTGCTGGTCGCCGTGGCCAGCCGGGTGCGTGCGCAGCTGCGCGAGCACGACCTGGTGGCGCGTCTGGGGGGGGACGAATTTGCGGTGCTGCTTACCCCTCTGCATCGCTTCGAGGACGCCCAGCGTATCGCCGACAAGATAGCCGCCAGCATGAGCCTGCCTATCCGCCTGCCGGACGGCCAGTGCGTCGTCACCTCGTTGAGCGTAGGCATCGCAGTGTTTCCCGATGACGGCCGTACCCCGGCCGAGTTGCTCAATGCCGCCGATGCGGCGATGTACCAGGCCAAGCGTCACACCCGTGACGGGCCCCAGTCGGCAGAGGCGGAGTTCTCTGCGTCCAGCGCAAAAACAGGAGCTGAACCGTGATTCACCTGACTCGATACCTTCGCTTGCACCTGGCCTTTCTGGCCCTGGCCCTTTTCGCCCTCGGCGGCTGCCAGACTCCGCCGCCCAAGGGCCTGACCCCCGAGCAGATAGCCGTGCTCAAACAGGAGGGGTTCACCCCCACCGACGAGGGCTGGACCTTCGGCCTGTCCGGCAAGGTGCTGTTCGGCAGCGACCTGGATGCACTCAACACCCAGAGCCGCGAGATCGTCGAGCGTATCGGCAAGGCGCTGCTGTCGGTGCACATCGAACGGGTGCGGGTGGATGGCCATACCGATTCGTCCGGCAAGGCCAGCTACAACGAACAGCTGTCGGCGCGCAGGGCGGCCAGCGTGGCCAGGGTGCTGGTGGGCGTGGGCATGCGCCCCGAGAACGTCGAGACCCGTGGCCTTGGCAGCCGCGAGCCGGTGGCCAGCAACGACACCGCCGCCGGGCGCACCGAAAACCGCCGCGTGGCGATCGTGGTCGCCTCCGACTAGTCGGCAAAACTCATCGTGTGCGACTCGCCCATCAGCAGGGGCGCGTTGCGCTCGGTCACGTCGCGGATGTAGTCCCACAGCAGCGTGATGCGCTTGAGCTTGCGCAAGTCTTCTCGGCAGTACATCCAGAACGACAAGGAGGGAAAGGGTTAACCCAATGATTACGGGGGCTAACCGCTATGAACGTCCTTCCACAAATGCACCCTGTCACAGGTGCTGTCACAACCCACACGCTGCCCTTGAGGCCAAATTGCCGGTTAGCGAGTCCTTACCATTACCGACGCCATGGCATCTACTACCTACGCCTTCGTGTGACTGGCAGTGTGAACAGGTCAGTTTCCGTATCTCTGAAGACCACTGATCGCAGATGGGCGATGCAGACATCTGGTCATCTCACGTCGTCGATCCAGGCATTCCACATGGACCGACCTGATGCCTCATGGTACGACCTACGGGAGCATTTGCTGGCGTTGGTGAGTAGCACCGTTGTGACTGCTGATGACGGCCACCCACTACGCGATTGGGGGGGCTTGTACCGGTACGTTCGGTTTACCCCTTCGCCCGTGTTCGCAACTCATGGTGAGGCGTTGAATGCGGCAACAGAACCGGTGATTGCCCCGATGACCTTCGATGTGCTTTCGCAGCTTTACATGGCTGATCGTGGTGGGGAGCAGAAGCCCACGACCTTGAAGGAGACGACCCTGTGCCACAAAGTCATCTCAGAGCATCTGGACGGGTTGGATTTGAGAAGCCACTCCAGAGCAGACCTTGTGGAATTCCGGGAGCGTTTGTCGAAAGGTCGGATGCCTTCGACTGTGAACAAACTGATTGTGAAGCTTTCGGCGGTATTTGCGTGGGCGGTAGAGAATGGCCACCTGACTAGGACCTATGACAAAAAGCTGAAGCTGACCAAAGGACTGGAATCCACACGTAAAGCCTTCTCGCAGGCTCAAATGACTCGGCTAATGGGATATGCCAACAAGCTGCCTGAGCTATCTTGGAAACGCTGGCTGCTCACCCTAGGGGCAATCACAGGGGCAAGGTTGAACGAGATTTCACAACTAACCACTTCTGACATCCTGACACTTGAATCAGGGATCGTTGCTATCCACATCAACGAGAACGGGGAAGGTAAGTCGATAAAAAACAAGCAAAGCGAGCGAATGGTGCCTTTGATTGATGGTGCATATGGATTCAACCTTGCCACGTTCTTACGTTATGTTGAATCATGTAAGGTCAACAATCCAGGTGTACTTGCACAGATTGGGTATAGAGGTGGTGGTGAATGGGCAAACCAACAAGCAATCCCTGAGGCTCTTGGTAGTGATCACAAGGTTGGTCTGACATATCACTCCATGCGACATTCATTGGCAACCCTCATGCAAGTAAAGGGAGTGCCAGTACTCCATGCTCAAGCACTACTTGGGCACGCGTCAGGTACAATCACCTTTGATACTTATGGTGCTGGGGTTCCTGTGGACGTGATCGAGAAGATGTTGAAAGCTGTGTTTACCCAAGCTGATCTTGAGTAAATGTCGGAAAAAATAGTTGACTAACAGTGCAAAGAACGCATGTAACGTATTGACAAGTTGGAATGTTTCTTGATATAATATGCATATATTTAAAGGTTAAACCTAAGTTCTTTACAGGGTTGCCCAACCTTTCTTTCAATATTCTCTTGCACCGCTCACCGATGTTGCTGAACAACTGTAGTTAATGGCCTTTCCTCTCTGGCATACGGTTGTTTCTGCCATGGTTCTCACCATGGTGGCACACATTTCTCCTTTTCCCTCTCGTTCACTTCATTGTGGCGAGAGGTTTTCTATTGTCTTTCGGAATATTCGTTCGATAGATGCTATTACACTTAATTATATGGAGGTTTCAATTATGGAACACGCTCGACTGTGCCTGAAATGCAGGGCGCCACTAATCAATAAACGGTCTGACGCTGTTACTTGCAGTGGCAAATGCAGGAGTCAGAGGTGGCGGGCATTGAATGAACAATCAGTGTTGATCCCCTTTCGTCTGTCTACTTCTTTACACGTTGGTTTGTTCCTAGCGGCCTATGCAGCTGACCAAGGCATAGACGCCTACTTGACTTCATTGGTGAGCAATCACCTAACCAGCAACATTTAAAGGAACCTACAATGACTAACAAAGAAATTTACCAGCGAATGAAGTACTACAAAAGCCTTCGTTCAGCAGCAGCCAGTACAGGCAATAGAAGTGAGCATCAACGATGCAATGATGTTCTCGGACTTTTGTCTACGCAGATTACAGCAGGAGCAAGGTATGAACGTTGATTAATTAATCAAAGGAGTTCTGCGTGCAAACGCTAATCGTGAAAAAAGGCAGTCCAAGCAACACACAAACACTGTGAGCAAGCCAGCCAGCGTTGAGCCAATGTCAAGTGAGCATGCATCAGTGTTGGCTGTCGCGCCCACGTTTGATCTGGAGCTATACCGTACTGAAATAATTAGCAAAGCTATTGCACACACCATGAACAATCAACAAGAAGGAAATGAGTAAATGAAAGAAGAAAAAATCGTTATCAAAGGAACACCCCCTGCATGGGATCAAGCTGAGTATGAGCGTCGGGTGGAGGAGTGGGTTAGGGTTTATCGAGGTACTGAGAAGTCAATGGAACTTGTGAGCGGGAGTCTCGGTCATGAATTTCTACAAGCGGTGATCGACAAAGCAAAACAAGGTTACACAATCACTCACACCAAACGTCTAAACCACGGAGAGCTTTACCACTCTACTTTCATGGTGAAACCTCAGTCAATTCAAGAAGAGGATATTGCCAATATTAAGGTAGAGCAAAAGCAAAAATACGTTGCTCACCTAGAAGCTGAACATGCACGATATCAAGACTTGCTCAGACAGCAATTGATTCAAACGAGGCAAGAGAAGGAAGCTAAGGCCGCCGAACTAGTAGAGGCAAAGAAGCTAGCCGAGATCGAAAAAAAGGTTCTGGCTTGCTACAAACCATTGGTCATCCCTAAATGACGATCAACGAGAGCTAGGGTCAATAACAATGGACAAAACAGGAAGCTTCCTACTGGTTAACGCTTGTAGGAAGCTTGTTTGTTTCTCAAGAACATACGTTTTACCCCGATAACATTGGAGAAGATGGTGATGGTGTTAACCACACATGATGTTCGCACTGAAAACTTTGTTATTCCTCAACGGATAAGACGTTTAATCTCAGTTCTTTACGGATTGTTATGGATGATGGCTCTGTAACGCTCGCTGATGGGGCTAAGAGAGCTTTTCTTTGATTTGACACCCTAGGGTAGCGGGGAAAGGTTAGTGTCGCTAAATGGGCTTAGCTTTGCATCAAAGGAAAGAACCTGAATCTAATTGATAATTGCTTGCATCCATGGGTTTGGTTCTGTATAATGCGCACCCTCATTCCGGCACACTATTCTCCACGCGACCGCTTTCATTAAACGAACTGCGCATCGTAGGGGTTTTTGCCGTGCCTGCGGTTTGAGCAATTACACCCACACCAAACGGCACCACCGAGAGGAATGCCTATGAACTGAAACAGACAATAGAGGAACTACAATGGAGATTCAAAATACCGCTGCTTCAAAATCCTTTGACAGCGAGCGCGCTGCAAACGATGAAGCTCGCACCGAGAAAGTCTTGGCATTGCACTTGAAAGGTATGTCACGTCGGAAAATTTCTGCTGCCACAGGTGAAACTGAACATTTCATCCGCAAGGTAGTTGAAGGGGTTCCTGTAACTGACAAGCTACCGACAACGGCGTTCGACAAGTCAGTAAAGCGAGCCTACGAACTTTCCACCCGAGAACAAGGGGTGAAAGATTACGAACTCCGTGGTGTTTTGCATTCTGAATATGGTTGTACGTGGAACTCTTCTGAAGGGCGCTACGAAAGCCGGTTTGACAAAGACAACATCAAGCGAGTCAAAGGGAAGGTTCGGGATCAGGCGGTCACCAATTGCCAAAATGCCAAGTTCATTCCCGACTGGATTGATTATTCAGCTCCAACTGCAAGCCGCGTAGCTCTTGAGCAAGCTGCGAACGTGCTTTCTTCCCGCCTTGATGAACTGATGAATGAATTCATGTTTGAGTTTAGCGACAATGACAGCAGCGAAGCTGTGAGCAAGCAACGATTCGCAGCTCGGCGTCATATCCTCAAGCTTATGAGCGGGCTTGGTCAAGAACCTATCCCCGCACTGCTCGAACGAACAAAAAATGTCACTGATACTCTTGATAGTAGCTTTGACAGCCCAGCTTTGCAGCAAGCCGTTCGGCGGAAGTCGGTCGATAAATTCATTCCTGAACCCAACACACGTGACTACTTCCTTGACTTCGTTCAGGAACAAGGGTGGTTGAGAGTGGCGGCATGATCGCCCATTCACCCAGTCGCGCCCCCCATACCTTAGAGTGGGCGAGAAGGTGTGAGCGAAGCGGATTCGGTTTCTTGTCCGTTGAACGGACGGTAGGTTTTCTTCAGGGTGGCCACCCTGTGTAGATGTGTGACGGGTCATAAAACGAGAGATGGGTAAGAAACCCATCAGAACCTAAAAGCATGAATACTCTGTGTGTACACACAGGATGATTGAAGTTTCTGTGCAATAGCACAGAAGAAGATCAAGAGCAGGACAGGCTTCGCTGATCTGTCTTCCTAGAGCATTCGCCTGTCGGCTCACTGCGGACACTAGGTCTATAGTGGCAGCCATGCGACCGTTTACGGTCAATGAATCACCTCTACCGCACAGGGTGATGACTGCCACCTTCCTTGCGCATGCAAGATATCTACTATTCTTCAGTAAGACGATGGACGTATGTCCAACATCGGTTGGAAGGCAATCCGGAACGTTTGGTTTTCACCAATCTGCAACCACGTCGCAACTTCCCTTTTGAATTGGGTATTCTGTGAACATGGCCCCGCTCCTTGTGGGTCTGCTCCTACACCGATAAGTCGTCTACCCGGCTTTATGTGGAAGCTTGCCTTTTCGTTATTGTCCAGTCGTGCAACGAGTTGCCCGTCAACGAATATCCCGAAAAAACAGTGACCGGCTTGGGCAGCGCTTTCACGCACAACAGTGACAGTCGCGTCCTTCCCATGTTCTTCGGTTTGAAGTGCCAGCAATCGGTTGCCCGGTGCAGGTAAAGCTTCACCAACCGTTGGCGGGGCTGCACAGCCGCTCAGCGTTGCAATAATGACAGCGGTAATCAATGGTCGCATGAATCCTTTCCTTTTGAGCATAAATATACAAATACTATTTGATTGTCACACATAGGAAGTCGTAAAAATCGATTAAATTTGTTTCTCCTTCATACACTTTGCGCGCTGACTTTCTGCGAAGTCATGAGCGACAAGACCAGCACGCTCAGGACTTGAAAGTTCTACCATGAAAGCTTCGTCGATCAACCTGTACTGATTCATACGACTATTAATATCTGCCATATGATTGTCTACCATCTCTTTCAACTTATATTTTGGCGTGGAGAGTTGGCGAAGCTCCATCGTACTATATGCTTGGTAGCGCATTGCGTCACACAGTGCTGCCACCGCTTCAGTTTCAGATTGAGAACCGCTATTTTGAGTGGCATACACCGTGGCATTGGTTATACAGAGAATAGCCAGTAAGAGCGCGTTTTTTGCTTTCATAGAAACTCCTTTTTAAAGAGACCTCTGGCCGTGAGGTGCCCATTGGTGGCTGTCGCATCTGGTCATAGAAACGGAGAAAGTAAGATTATCCCTTTTTCAGATATCCGAAAAGGGGATATAACTTGGCGAGCTACCCCTTGTAGCCATTCGACCATGCCCAAAACGATCTATCGACCGGAGCACCAAGCCCTATTGAACCTCCTGAAGAGGTACCGGGCAGAAGCTGGATTGACACAGGTGCAGTGCTCAAAGGCGCTGAACCGCCCTCAATCGTTCATGAGCGATGTGGAGAACGGGACACGGCGTCTGGACATCGTGCAGCTTCGTGACCTATGTGTGGTGCTTGGAATCAGTCTGATGGAACTGGTACAGGAGCTAGAGATAGCAATAAAAGCAGACTCTTGAATGAGTCAACACGCCAAAGTGCAGGCTCAACGTCGATCAAGTGTCGCTACGCTTGGATGGGAATACCATAGGAACTCCGAACTGAAAGCAGAATGTACTACCTGACTATCGTCTCGGCACCACCATTCAGCTCGAAAGGTGCGATACCTACTTTCAATCCTGGGAATCTGTGGTAAGCAGTTTTAACTGTTAGTTTTGAACGATCCTGGGATAGGGGCAATAATTGGAATTTCGGCCTCCACTGGAGACAATTCGGCAAGCGAAGCCGCCCAAATGCTTAATTTTTCCATACAAGAATGAGCATAACTTAGCGAGTCTAGGGCTGTAACCGCTTCGGCTTTTTCGATTATGTTATGAAAGCGCGCGCGTCGGAGTGAAGGGTCGTCAAAGTGCTTGCCTGAAGTACGGTCAGCTTTTAATTTTCCTGGTTCAGAAGGCAACGGTAACTTTACGAAAGGCAATGACTCCGCGTTAGGTAGTTTGACGATTCCTGTAATGGCATAGAGCGTTGCTCCCGCTGTTGCTAATGGAGCTGCATGAATTATTAAATTCCGGTAACTACCAAGGGTGTCCAGCCAGTTTCCCGGAGAGGACACTTCTTGAATTTCTACCCCATGTGGGTCAGTTGGAGGATTTTTTCTCCAGTGGCTACATAGAGCGCCAATGCTTGTAATGTTTGCTGAACCTGTAGGCTTAACATACCAGTAAAATTCGATGAGATAATCTCGGAGAGTGCAAGCATCAATCAGAAAAGTTTGGGCTGCTAGGTAGCAGAGCTCTGTATAGCCGTCAAGGAACCGTTGACCATCCTTGAAGTCTGCCGACTGCAATTTGGAGTTCAACTGATCCATATACGCTTCTGATAGCTGTCGGACTCGCCACTCACAGCTCCTGAACTGATGAGAGATACGTGTGGCTATGTCATAAAGTTGGCTATCATTTTTTTTAAAAGCACCATTTGCAATAAAGGACCAATCTCTACCTTGATCCCATGTGAGCCAGCCGGAGCCTAAAGACGGTTTGACGCGCCATTCAGGCCGTGCGTGTGCGTGTGGTCCGGTGAAGAAATCGCATCCTACGACCTCTAATCCGAGGTTTCTAATGTCTGAAAATAGAGAGGTGTAGTTGTTAATTTCAATGGCTTTCTTTTCGCCAGTCATGTCGCCTGGATAGAGAAAGTTACACGACTTGTCATAACTTAGAACCCTGATACCACCACTGATATGAACTTCGCGTGCCGCTAGCCACTCCATGAGACTCTCCTTAATGATTTCGGTTTGTGTCGCCACAGCAACCAGCATCACACGATATACCAAAGTAACATATCAATGCTGCTACATCCGGATACGGTTTTCTACCAATCTCAATTGTGATCGGAGGTGGTGTCAACATTCCAATTCCATGATGACGATGATCGCACCTGTCCTGCGTGTTCATGTTGGTGGGGAGTCACCGCTTGGTGCTTCTACCGATTTGGGTATACATCAGGGAGCACACCCACATGCCACCTACGGATAGCTTTTTTGTACCTTTATAAGTCAATTGACAACCCTAACAAGTACGATAATAATCAGTACACCTATAACGGTACAGGAATCAAAGCGTCATGTTCATTCGTGCCTATCTTCGCGCCTCGACAGATTCCCAGGACGCCAGCCGAGCAAAAGGCGCGTTGGTAGAGTTTGCCTCAAACCATGGTCACAAGATCGCTGCCTTCTACACAGAGAATGAGTCAGGTAGCAAACTGGATCGACCAGAGTTGTTCCGCCTGCTAGAAGACAGCCACAAAGGCGACGTGCTGTTGATTGAAGGTGTGGATCGTTTGTCACGCTTATCACAAAGTGACTGGGAAAAGCTGAAGAAGCGCATTGCAAACAAGAACGTGACTGTCGTATCCCTCGACCTCTCCACCAGTCACGCGGTGCTGAAGCCAGAGAAGAACATGGATGATTTCACTAAGGGGATGATTGCCGCTGTGAATGGCATGCTGCTTGATATGTTGGCTGTAGTCGCACGCAAGGACTATGAAGACCGCCGCCGTCGCCAAGCGCAGGGTATTGAGAAGGGGAAGGCCAACGGTGTCTACAAGGGCCGTCAGGTGGATCAGGAGCTTCATGCTCGCATTAAGGCTTGTCTTGCATCCGGCAACAGTCTTCGTAAAACAGCGACCATCGTTGGCTGTGCTCTGAGCACCGTGCAACGAGCGATGAAGAGTTAACCCGCCCCGAGGTTTCTACCCCAATTTGAAGCGCTAGGTCTGACCCTATGGAGTAGTGGCGGGTAGATAGAGATCGTTGATTCTAGGCCGCTGTAGCCCTAGGCTCTGTCTGAAATTCGGAGAAACTGAACTCCCGCGCCGCGAGCGCTGAGATTTTGTAAGGTTTTCAGCCATCTATGGAAAGGACTCCTGTGATGGCTAAGCGCTACGAGCTTTCGGATGAAGCATGGGATGTGGTCGCGGATCTCTTCACCCCGACCCACACCAGAGGCAGACCACGATCAAGTGATCGTCTGATGCTAGATGGCGTGCTGTGGTTGTTGCGCTCAGGTGCTGCTTGGCGGGACATGCCCGAGTGTTTTGGACCCTGGCGGACGGTTTATCACCGCTTTCGCGTTTGGCGAAACCGAGGAACATTCGATCAGATGCTCAAGCGATTACATCTCAAACTCAATGATCAAAGGCTCATTGACCTGCAGACCTGGATGATCGATTCAACCGCTGTCCGTGCAACCCGCGCCTCGTCAGGTGCAGGTAAAAAAGGGGGCCGGATGAACCCGCTGATCACGCTCTAGGCCGCAGCCGCGGTGGCCTCACCACCAAGATTCATATGCTCTGCGACGCCAACGGCGTGCCCCTGCGCTTTCTCCTTTCTGGCGGTCAAGTCAGCGATATCAGTTATGCACAGCCATTGCTGGATGACGTCTGTATCCAGTCGAGCAAACGCGGCCGACCTCGCAAGCGCTGCCGTTGGCTTTTGGCTGACAAGGGCTACGACGCTGATGCACTGCGGCGTTTTTGTGACCGATACCGCATGCAACCGGTTATTCCTTTGCGTTCGATGAAGCGTAAACCCAAGCCTGGATTGCCCCGCCTGTTTGATCGTCCCAAGTACCGCCAGCGTAACGTGATCGAGCGCATGTTCGGCTGGCTGAAAGAGAACCGACGAGTCGTGACACGCTTCGACAAGCTCGCAAAAAGTTATGGCGCGATGGTCTCGCTGGCTTGTGTCATGCGGTGTATACGACACCTTTTTTCAGACAGAACCTAGGATAGAGCCATATAAATCTCCGCCTGAAGGTGGTCTGCGGGATTTTGGAGAATTGGCGACACCCCAGCCTTCTAGCCAGCCTACAGGCTAGGCGGTGCCACTATCCCGCTGGGGATTTCCCCAATTTTAGTAATGTACACAAATGAAAAAGCAGCCCCACAAATCTGTGGGGCTGCTTAAGGTTAAGAGTGCGTCAGCACCGCTAACCCTGTCTCCACTCTGTAGGCCCCTGCTCTCCAGGCATCACCAGTGCTTCATAATGAGTGATCCCAGCTGCTCTTGCCGCAGAAGCTACGGTTTCTTTCGTGTACCGAATAGCCGACTCGATTGTATTTCCCGGTAGAAACCAAGCAGTCCACAAAGTGGTGAGCTTGTGCTTGGTATAGTTCCGCCCCTTTAGAAAGTCATAAAATCTAGCTCTTGCAGCTGGAGTTACGTTTCCATTCAAATCGACTGTAAGTGTTACATGGATGGTCATGACCATTCACCTCGCGCTTTGTTCGACTGGGAAACCAGGGAAGCTGCAAGCGCCTTTGTATCGGCGCTATACTTATTGCTCTGGAGTACCTGACCGGCTTTGGCTTCCATTGCCGCGCTCGTCTCCTTCCCAGTGCTCGACTGAGCTAGGGCTGAAGCTGCAAGGCTCTTTGCGGTAGCTGAAGCCTTCGGGGTGCGAAGGGTTTCAGATGCCAATTTGGCCATTTTTGCTGAGGACTGCTTGGGATTTTTTGGCATAACAGTGTTACCTATTTGGAGTTGACTTGGTCAGCTCCAAGGGATTGCCGCCCAGCAGCCAGCGGTTGACGTAATTGTCAATCTTTGGCCCAATGCAAATCCCCTTGGGGCTAACGGTTAACTACTGTTGGTTTCAGACGGTGCGGGTGGTTGCGCTTCGGTCTCCTACAACTTAGAACGCAATCACTCGCAGATTTTCTTCCACCAAGCCTCGTCCGAGGCCAGTAGCAGCTCAGAACCCAACCTACCTGTGGATAACCAACATGTAGTGTTTTGCTGTGCTTGAGATACAAGATAATGCGGTCATTGGGGCATTGCAAGGTCGTGCCCTGTGGATAACTTGTGCGTAGTTTGTGAGTGATCTTGGTCAACGCCTCGTAGGCCGCGTCTTAGCGTCAAGTGACCGTCTGTCACCCTTTTTTTCACCGGACAACTTTATCCTGCGGAGAATTTTCGGGCGCGCACCCATATTCAAATGCAACGGCTCTCTGGGCCAACATCCCTGTAGCTCAATGCCTTTTGGCGGGGACTGGTAGATGCCGGGCGCCGACGTGATATCCGGCGTCCGTCTTTTGGCAAAACCACCTGAGCGCACTAAGTCGACAGACCTGGCTCCACTAGCTCTCTCAAAACGGGAAAGGTCTGATGTAGGGGAGAGCCGATGACTATGTGTGCATATTCCTGCGTGTTCTGCCTTTGAAAACATAGGCCTGTCTATTGGTGTCACAACCCCTGTCACAAGTCGTTGCGATGGCCCCCTCGATGTCGGTAGCATGGGGCACCCTTACTCCCTGTAGATTCTCAGTCGGCAAAACTCATCGTGTGCGACTCGCCCATCAGCAGGGGCGCGTTGCGCTCGGTCACGTCGCGGATGTAGTCCCACAGCAGCGTGATGCGCTTGAGCTTGCGCAAGTCTTCCCGGCAGTACATCCAGAACTGCCGGGTAATCTCCACTTCCCCCGGCAGCACCGGCACCAGCCGCGGGTCCTGTGCGGCCAGAAAACACGGCAGGATGGCCAGCCCGCGACCCTGCTGGGCCGCCACGTACTGGGCGATCACGCTGGTGCTGCGCAGGTGTGCGGTGGCGGTGGGCAGCAGGTTGGCCAGGTACAGCAGCTCGGAGCTGAATGCCAGGTCGTCCACGTAGCTGATGAACGGGTGCCGGGCCAGGTCGCTGCTGCGCAGGATCGGCTCGTGGTTGTCCAGGTAGTCGCGGGTGGCGTACAGGCGCAGGCGGTAGTCGCACAGCTTGCAGCACACATAGGGTCCGTGTTCCGGGCGCTCCAGCGCGATCACGATGTCGGCCTCGCGTTTGGACAGGCTGATGAAGTGCGGCAGCGGCAGGATATCCACCGAGATCGCCGGGTAGGCATCGACAAAGTGGCTCAACTGCGGGGTGATGAAGAAGCTGCCAAAGCCTTCGGTGCAGCCCATGCGCACATGCCCCGACAGCGCCACGCCCGAGCCGGACACCTGCTCGCAGGCCATGTGCAGGGTGCTCTCGATGGCCTCGGCATAGCTGAGCAGGCGCTGCCCCTCGGCGGTGAGCACGAAGCCGCTGGTGCGCGACTTTTCGAACAGCAACGTGCCCAGCGCCACCTCCAGCGAACTGATGCGCCGCGACACCGTGGTGTAGTCCACGCCCAGGCGCTTGGCCGCGCTGCTGGCCTTGCGCGTGCGCGCCACTTCGAGGAAGAACTTGAGGTCGTCCCAGTTCAGCGACCCCAGGGATGTGATGTTTTTTTGCATGTTGGTCCGGCTTTTATGTGCGTTCTTATTAGAAGTTTGCACATCTATACTCCAATTCAGCCCAGGACCCAAGCACCGTCGCGGCTGCCGCGTCGGCGTTTCTCTCCCTAACAATAAATCCAGGAGAACCCCTCATGAACGCATCCCTCACGCCCGGCCAGACCAAGGTCGACAGCGTCAAGCTGCTGATCGACGGCCAGTGGGTCGAGTCGAAAACCACCGAATGGCGCGACGTGGTCAACCCGGCCACCCAGCAGGTGCTGGCCCGCGTACCCTTTGCCACCGCCGAAGAAGTCGATGCCGCCATCGCTGCCGGCCAGCGTGCGTTCAAGACCTGGCGCGACACCCCGATCGGCGCGCGCATGCGCATCATGCTCAAGCTGCAGGCGCTGATCCGCGAACACTCCAAGCGCATCGCCGTGACCCTGAGCGCCGAGCAGGGCAAGACCATCGCCGACGCCGAAGGCGACATCTTCCGCGGCCTTGAAGTGGTCGAGCATGCGTGCTCCATCGGCACCCTGCAGATGGGCGAGTTCGCCGAGAACGTGGCCGGCGGCGTCGATACCTACACCCTGCGCCAGCCCATCGGCGTGTGCGCCGGCATCACCCCGTTCAACTTCCCGGCAATGATTCCGCTGTGGATGTTCCCGATGGCCATCGTGTGCGGCAACACCTTCGTGCTCAAGCCGTCCGAGCAGGACCCGCTGTCGACCATGATGCTGGTGGAGCTGGCGCTGGAAGCCGGTGTGCCGGCCGGCGTGCTCAACGTGGTGCACGGCGGCAAGCAGGTGGTGGATGCGCTGTGCACCCATACCGACATCAAGGCGATCTCGTTCGTCGGCTCCACCGAGGTCGGCACCCACGTGTACAACCTGGCCGGCCAGCACGGCAAGCGCGTGCAGTCGATGATGGGCGCCAAGAACCACGCTGTGGTGCTGCCCGACGCCAACCGCACGCAAACCCTCAATGCCCTGGTAGGTGCCGGTTTCGGCGCTGCCGGCCAACGCTGCATGGCCACCTCGGTGGCGGTGCTGGTGGGCAAGGCCCGCGAATGGCTGCCGGAGCTCAAGGCCCTGGCCGCCAAGCTCAAGGTCAACGCCGGCAGCGAGCCTGGCACCGATGTGGGCCCGCTGATCTCCAAGCGCGCCAAGGAGCGTGTGCTGGGCCTGATCGAAAGCGGCATCAAGGAAGGCGCCACCCTCGAACTCGATGGCCGCGACGTGCAGGTGCCCGGCTACGAGCAGGGCAACTTCGTCGGCCCCACGCTGTTCTCCGGCGTGACCACCGACATGCAGATCTACACCCAGGAAATCTTCGGCCCGGTGCTTGTGGTGCTGGAGGTCGACACCCTCGACGAGGCCATCGCGCTGGTCAACCGCAACCCGTTCGGCAACGGCACCGGCCTGTTCACCCAGAGCGGCGCCGCGGCGCGCAAGTTCCAGAGCGAGATCGACGTGGGCCAGGTGGGCATCAACATTCCGATCCCGGTGCCGGTACCGTTCTTCAGTTTCACCGGTTCGCGCGGCTCCAAGCTGGGTGACCTGGGCCCCTACGGCAAGCAAGTGGTGCAGTTCTACACCCAGACCAAGACCGTCACCGCGCGCTGGTTCGACGACGACAGCGTCAACGATGGCGTGAACACCACCATCAGCCTGCGTTAAGGAGTCGACCATGCGTATTGCATTCATCGGGCTGGGCAACATGGGCGCGCCGATGGCGCGCAACCTGATCAAGGCCGGCCATCAGCTCAGTCTGTTCGACCTGAACAAGGAGGTACTGGCAGAACTGGCCGAACTCGGCGGGCAGATCAGTGCCTCGCCCAAGGACGCGGCCAGCGCCAGCGAGCTGGTCATCACCATGCTGCCGGCCGCTGCCCATGTGCGCAGCGTGTACCTCAACGAAGACGGCGTGCTGGCCGGCGTGCGCGCCGGTACCCCGGTAGTGGACTGCAGCACCATCGACCCGCAGACCGTGCGTGCGGTGCATGCAGCGGCGGCCAGGCAGGGTGTGGACCTGGCCGATGCACCGGTGTCGGGCGGCACCGGCGGCGCGGCGGCGGGTACCCTGACCTTCATGGTCGGCGCCAGTGAGGCGCTGTTCGCCACCCTGCAGCCGGTGCTGGCGCAGATGGGGCGCAACATCGTGCACTGCGGCGAGGTGGGTACCGGGCAGATCGCCAAGATCTGCAACAACCTGCTGCTGGGCATCTCGATGATCGGCGTGTCCGAGGCCATGGCCCTGGGCAATGCCCTGGGCATCGACACCAAGGTGCTGGCCGGCATCATCAACAGCTCCACCGGGCGTTGCTGGAGTTCGGACACCTACAACCCGTGGCCGGGCATCGTCGAGACGGCGCCGGCATCACGCGGGTACACCGGTGGCTTTGGTGCGGAGCTGATGCTCAAGGACCTGGGGCTGGCCACCGAGGCGGCGCGTCAGGCGCACCAGCCGGTGATTCTGGGCGCGGTGGCGCAGCAGCTGTACCAGGCGATGAGCCTGCGCGGGGAGGGTGGCAAGGACTTCTCGGCGATCATCGAGGGCTACCGCAAGCCCGAGTAGAAAGCATCGCGGGTCAAGCCCGCTCCCACAGGGACTGTGCTGTACCTGTGGGAGCGGGCTTGACCCGCGATCGAGTGCGCAGCACTCGCCTGGCCCTCAAGCCCACCAGTACCGTACAAAGTGAAAGAACACCGGCGCCGCGAAACATACCGAATCCATGCGGTCCAGCATGCCGCCGTGCCCCTCGATCATGTGCCCCCAGTCCTTCACCCCGCGGTCACGCTTGATCGCCGACATCACCAGCCCGCCAAAGAAGCCCATGACGTTCACGGTCAGCGCCATCAGCGCCGCCTGCCAGAAGGTGAACGGGGTGATCCAGAACAGCGTCGCGCCGATCAGCGTGGCCAGTGCCACACCGCCCAGCAACCCCTCCAGCGTCTTGGACGGCGACAGCCGCGGCGCCACCTTGCGCTTGCCGAACAGCTTGCCGCACACGTACTGCAGTACATCGGAAATCTGCACCACCAGAATCAGCCAGGCGATCAACAGCAGGTTGCGCCCCTCGAACCCGGGGATATCCAGCGTCATCAGGGCCGGTACCGACGACAGGCAGTACACCGCGATCATCAGCCCCCACTGCACCTTCGAGGCCCGCTCCAGAAAGCGCGTGGTATCGCCGCCGAAACTGGCCAGGATCGGCAGCAGCAAGAACAGGTACACCGGGATGAAGATACTGAACAACCCGTACCAGTCCATCGCGATCAGCAGGTACTGCACCGGCAGCGCCACATAGAACGCCGCCACCAGTGCCGGGTAGTCGCCACGCCGGGTGGGCGTGAGGGTGAGGAACTCGCGCAGCGCATAGAACGACACGCAATAGAACAGCAGGATGACCCCCAGCTTGCCGAACACGAAGGCCAGGCCGATCACCAGCACCATCACCCACCAGGCATTGATGCGCGCATTGAGGTTGTCGATGACCGCGTGCGGGGCCGGGCCCGCGCGCCATTTGAGCAGGCGCCCGATCAGGCTGGCGAGCAGCAGCAGGCCACCGATACCGGCAAACAGCAGAAGTGTGTTGTGGTCCATCTCAGGATTCCTTGGGGGCCAGGGCCAGCAGGGCAAGGCGTGCCCGTTCCAGAAACGCGTGCTTGCTGTCATCGGGCAAGCGTTGCAGCGGCTCGCCGAAGCTCAGCGTGCACAGCAGCGGCAGGGGCAGGGCACGGCCCTTGGGCATCACCCGGTTGAGGTTGGCGATCCACACCGGGATCACCTCCACCTCGGGGTGGGCACTGGCCAGATGGAACAGCCCGCTCTTGAACGCCAGCAAGGGCTCGTCGCCCAGGTTGCGCGTGCCTTCGGGAAAGAAGATCAGCGAGTCGCCCTGCTCCAGCGCCGCATGGATCGGCTGCAAGGGGTCGCTCTGGGCCTCGCTGTGCTGGCGGTCGATCAGTACGCCGTTGAACACCCGGTTGATCAGAAATTGGCGAATGCCCGGTTTTTGCCAGTAATCGGCCCCGGCCACCGGGCGGGTGTGCCGGCGCAGTTCCTGGGGCAGCGAGGCCCAGATCAGCACGAAGTCCCCGTGGCTGCTGTGGTTGGCGTAGTACAGGCGTTGCACCGGCTGCGGTGTACAGCCCAGCCACAGGGCGCGGGCGCCCGTGATCAGGCGGGCCACCGAAGTAATGGCGAAGGCGGTGAGGGCGGCAAGCATGACGAGGTCCTTATCCGACGAGAGAAAGCCAGGGCAGGCACAGGATGCCGGCAATCGCCAGCAGTACCTGCACGCCAAGGCACAGCAGTTGCTGGCGCATCAGGCGCAGTGCGGCCCGGCTGCGCGCCTGCCAGTCGCGGTCGTCGACCGGGGCGGGCTTGAGGCCCAGGTCGAACAGCGCCTGGTCCAGCACGCGGGTAGTTGGCGACAAGGTTGCGGCCTGGGTGGCCAGGTGCGCGAACAGCTCGGCGTCCAGCGCAACCCGCATGCCCCAGTATTTTTGCAGCAGGCCGGCTGCCAGCAGCAGCACGCACAACAGGGCGCCAATCACAGGGGCCGGCGCGCCGGCAAGTGGCGCCAGGCCATAGGCCAGCGCCAGCAGGCTGATGCCGTCCGACAGGCGTTCCACCTGGCGCCCGCGCCGCAACAGGCTGGCCACCAGCGCCAGGTGGGTCTGGCTACTCACAGGCCGCCCCCCGCCGGCAGGCTGTCGATCACCTGGCGGTGCGCCGGGTGCAGCACGACCCCTGGGCGGGCCTGAGCGATCAGTTGCTGGGCCTGCTGCGCGTTCTGGCAGCGCCCGCCGAGTACCAGCCAGGCGGCCACGGCGCAGGCACTGCGCGAGTAACCCAGGGCGCAGCACACCAGTAGCGGGCCCTGCTGGCGCAGTCGCTCGATGGCCTGGGCCGCCTCGCGGCAACGTTCGGCACTGGGCACCACCAGGTCCAGGCAGGGCAGGCTGCAATAGGCCTGGCCCGGCGTGTGTGCCGCCGGCAGTTCTGCACACAGGTCGACCACCGCGGCAAACGATGCCGCCTGACCTCGTGCAGGCACCCGCCCCAGGTACACCCCCTCGCACACCTCGTCGGCCTGTGGATGGCGGCGCGTCCACCAACGCGAATTGAGCCAGGCGCCGATCAGGTACGGCGCCAGCAGCCAGCGCGCGGCATACGACAACTGGCCGCTCGGGCCTTTCTGAAAGCCCTCGGCGCCCAACACGGCATAGTTGAGCGCCACCATCAGCAGTGCGAGGGCGGGCCACAACAGCAACAGGGCGATACCGCCGGCATACAGCGCCAGCCCACCCAGCACGGCGCTGCCCAGCGCGTAGTACGCGGCCAGGCGCCAGCGCCGGCGGTCACGGGTCGGCTGCAGGCTGCCCAGTACCGGCCGGCCCTCCACGGGCCACAGCCATACACACAGCGCGCCTGCCACTGCGCCACTGGGCACGTCGATGAAGTGGTGCTGCCAGGTGGTCAGCACCGACAAACCGATCAACCCCATCCAGCCATGCAGCAGCCAGCGCACCAGCTGCCCACGGGTGTGCCGGGCGAACATCGCCCAGATGATCACCAGCAGCGCGATGTGCAGCGAAGGGGCCTGGTTGAACGGCTTGTCGAAGCCCATCAGCACATCGAACAGCCAGCCGAACACGCCCTGCAGTTCAGGGCGCTCGAAGGTGAAGCGCAGCGGCCACAGCAGAAAGCCGGCGATGCAGATCAACTGTGCGCTCAGCAGGCGCAAGGCATGCCGGTCCATCTCCAGGCGGCTGAGCGGCAGCAGGAAGGACAACCCGTACAGCAGGTCGATGGACCAGTACGGCAGGATGGTCCACGGCCACAGCGGGATGCTGCTTTCCCAGGCGAACACCAGGCTGCCGACGTCGCTGCGCCCGGCGGTGAAGGTGTTGCTCAGGCCATAGCTCAAGAAGAACAGCGGCCCGAGCAACAGCAGCCAGAGCACGCCGCGCCGGATCAGGCCCGGCTCGCGCACTGTGCTCATTCAGCAACTCGCTGGGCCAGGCTGACGCTGAAGATGCCCCACTCGTCGATGCGCTGGCACACCTTGCGAAAGCCTGCCGCTTCCACCAGCTGGTCCATCTCCACCTGGCTGCGCCGACGCATCACCCAGGCCTGACCGGCGCGGTGGCTGGTCAGGGCGCGGGCGATCATCTCCAGCTGCGGGTGCCACGGCTGGCCGGTGTATACCAGGTAGCCGCCCGGCGCCACGGCCTGGGCCAGGCCGCCCAGCGAGTCGCCGACCATCTGGTTGCTGGCGAACAGTTCATACAGCCCCGATACCACCGCCAGGCTCGGACGCGGTTCAAGGGTGGCCAGGCTCTGCGCATCGAAGGCATCGCCCTGCACGAAGCGGGCGATGTCGGCCAGGCCTTTGTGTTCGATCAGCGCCGTGCCTTCGCGCACGTTGAGCTCGCTGTAGTCGCGCAGCAGGATCGAATCCGGGCGCTGCTCCAGGCCCTGCAGGGCTTCGAGAATGTAGCGGCCATGGCCGGCGGCGATGTCGACGATATGCACCGGTGCGCCTTGTTCGCGCAGGCGCTCGATGGCCAGGCGCAACAGCTCTTCCACATGCAGCTTGCGCTGGCGGATGCCCTTCCAGCCGATGGCGTCGAGGTAGTTGCGGTCGATCATGCGGCCCAGCTTGCCCTTGCCGGTGGCCTGGTTGCGGTAGACGTAGTCCAGCGTGCTGCCCGAATCGAAACCGGTGTCGAAGCCCAGCTTGACCCCGCTCGACAGGCCCTTGCCCAGGCGCAGGCCGGCGCGGGTTGCGCGCCAGTACAGGTCGGCCGGCGAGTTGCGTGGCAGCGGCGCAGCCAGGCTTTCGGCCTCGGCGCAGCTGGCGCCGAGCTGGTCGGCATCGAGCAGCGACGGGCGCTGGTGCGCCACACTGAAGCAGTGCTCCACGAAGCGCCGGATACGCGCCAGCGCATGCCCGCGATCACGCTCGCCGAGGGTGTCGTGGAAGAAGCCGGGCAGCACGTGCTTTTCCTTGTGTACGCTGCCCAGGCGCTCGAAGAACTGCTCCTGCGGCTGGCGCTTGACCACGAAGTCGGCGCCGGAAATCAACAATTGGGTCGGCACCTGGATCGCCTGGGCATCGGCCACCACGCGATCGGCAGCTTCGTACAGCCCCAGCAGCATGTTCACCGAAATCGGCCGGCTGATCAGCGGGTCGTTTTCATACGAGGCGATGCGCTCGGGGTCGTGGCTGAGCAGGCGCGGCTTGACGTAGCTGTTGACGAAGAAGTTGCCGCGCCAGGCGCGCATCAGCTTGAGCCCCGGGCGGGCGAACGGCACGTACAGCTTGACCTTGAAGGCCGGCGAGGCGAGCACCAGGCAGCGCACCTTCGGCGCATAGTCATGCGCCCAGGTTGCGATCAGCACGGCGCCGACACTTTGCGCCAGCACCGCCATGTCCTGTTCGTCGATGGCATGCTCGCGGGCGATGTGCTCGATGAAGGTCTGCACATCGCGCACGCTGCACGCGAAGCTCGGGCTGTCGCCACGGGCCCCGGGCGACTCGCCATGGCCACGGGCGTCCCAGGCGAAGAAGTCATGGCCGGGCAGGTCGAGTTCATCCACCAGGTGGGCCATGCGCCCGCCGTGTTCGTGGCCACGGTGGAACAGCACCACGGCGCGGCGCGGCTGGCCGGGCTGGCGGTTGGCCGGCCAGTGGCGGTAATGCAGCTCTACGCCGTCATGGGTGGTGAAATGCAGGGATTGCGCGGTGCGCATGGCAAATATCCTTATCTGGCTCGGAGGGCTTCAGCGGGGTTGCGCCAGGCCTCGGCTCACCCGGTTGTAGAGGGTATGAAGCGACAGCAGCAGCACCACCAGCAACACGCCGTTGAGCCACGCTGCGCTCAGCAGGCCGGTGGCCACGCCGGCACCGAGCACACCGAACACGAAGGCACGGTCGCTCTTGCCCATCGGGCCGTCATAACGGCGTTCGGCGCCTACCAGGGGGCCCATCACCCCGGCGTATTCGCTCACCAGCGCGGCCAGCACCACGATCACCACCAGCGCCGGCGACACGCCCGGCAGCAGGGCGAAGGGCAGGTACAGTGCGCTGTCGGCGACCACGTCGCACAGCTCGTTGAGGTAGGCACCCAGGCGTGACTGCTGGCCGAATTCCCGGGCGAGCATGCCGTCGATGGCGTTGAGCGCCATGCGCAGCAGCATCCAGGCCGGCACCAGGGCGAACAGCCAGGTGATGTGCGGTGCGGCGGCCAGCAACAGGCCGAGCGCAACGCTGACCGCCGCGGCGGCGACCGTCACCTGGTTGGCAGTTATGCCGCGCTCGTACAGACGCTTGACCATAGGGCGCAGCAGCGCCTGGAAGCGCGGTTTCAACTGGTAGATCGACGGCACGGAAAACTCCCTTTACGGCTCGTAGGCACGGCATTGTCTTGTTACATAGCGGTGCGCGAAGGCGATTGTGGGTGGATTGTCCCTGCCGGGGCAATAGCGCCTGCCGACAAGCTTTGCAGAAGTGTGCGCGTGTGCCCGGGAAGCGCCGAAAAATTGCGGCTGCACAGGCGCAGCTGGCGTTGTGCCCAGGGTTCGTCCAGCGCCAGGCTGTGCAGCGCCAGCACCCCTTGCCAGCGTTGCACGGCAGCCTGCGGCACGATGCCCAGGCCTGCGCCATGGGCCACCATGCGGATCACCCCGTCGAAGCCTTCGGCACGTACCCGCACCTGCAGCCGGCGCCCCAGGTGCAGGGCCTGTTCCTCCAGGTACAGGGCCAGCGCGCTGTCTGCCTGCAGGCCGACATGGCCATGTTCAAGGGTGTCGGCAAAGCGCAGGTGCGGGTGGCTGGCCAGCGGGTGATCCGGCGCCATGATCAGCACCAGCGGGTCGTCGCGAAACGCCACGCTCTGCAGGTGCTCGCTGGCCACGGCATTGGAGATGATGCCCAGGTCGGCCTCGCCCTGGGTGATCGCCTGCACGATACGCAGGCTGGGCAATTCGACCACGTCCACGTCGATGGCCGGGTGGCGGGCCAGAAACGTCGCCAGCAGCTCGGGCAGGTACTCGGTCAGCGCCGCGGTGTTGCACAGCAGCCGCACCTGGCCCTGCAACCCCTGGGCATACTGGCCCAGGTCGAATTGCAGCCGCTGCACCTGCTGGCCGATCTGGCGCGCATGGTTGACCAGGGCCTGGCCGGCGGCCGTGGGGTGCACGCCGCGCCGGTTGCGCTGCAGCAGCGGTACGCCCAGCGAGCTTTCCATGGCGCGAATGCGCGCGCTGGCCGCCGGCAGCGACAGGTGGCTGCGCTGGGCGCCGGCAGTGATGTTGCCGCACTCCACGGTGTGCAGAAACAGTCGTAGGTCAATCAGATCGAAATGCATGAGCCTCTGCCTGGGCAATAGTCTGGCTCAGTATATGGCAACTGTTCAGGGACGTGCGGGCAGGGCAGCATGGGCCCATGACGACTTTATTCGGCTTCTATCAGGCTATCGGCCCGGCGCTATCGCTGCTGGTTGTGCTTACCTTCGTGCTGGCAGGCACGGTCAAAGGCGTGATCGGCCTGGGCCTGCCCACCGTGGCCATGGGGTTGCTGGGGCTGGCTATGTCACCGGCGCAGGCTGCCGCGCTGCTGATCGTGCCGTCGACGGTCACCAACCTTTGGCAGCTGGCGGCGGGTGGCCACTTGCGTGCATTGCTGCGCAGGCTCTGGCCGATGCAACTGATGATCTTCATCGGTACCTTGCTGGGCAGTATCTGGCTGGGCATCGACAGTGGCGCGTGGGCGGCGCACGCATTGGGCGTGGCGTTGCTGGTGTATGCACTGTACGGCCTGTGCCACCCAGGCCTGCACCTGGCCCCCCGCCACGAGCGCTGGCTGGGCCCGCTGTGCGGGTTGGTGACGGGCATCATCACCGCCGCCACCGGGGTGTTCGTGATACCGGCCGTACCGTACCTGCAGGCCCTGGGCCTGCACCGTGAACAGATGGTGCAGGCGCTGGGCCTGTCGTTCACCGTCTCGACCCTGGCGCTGGCCGTGGGCCTTGCCGGGCAGGGCGCACTGGGCGGCGAGGCGCTGGGGGCCTCGCTGGTGGTGCTGATACCGGCATTGCTGGGCATGTGGCTGGGCCAGTGCCTGCGTCAGCGCATCAGTGCCGTGCTGTTCAAACGCTGCTTTTTCATCGGCCTGGCGCTGCTGGGCGCCCATCTGGCGCTCAACGGCTAGCCGAGGACGGGCTGAGCATCTCGATCAGCTGGATGTCGAAGTCGCGCTCAAGGTACTCCATGCGCCGCTCGGCAAACTGCTGCATGTGCGGCAGCGCCGAATGCACATCCAATGCGGCCTTGCTGGCCCAGATTTCGTAGAACACGAACAGGCTCGGGTCCTGCCGGTCGCGCAGCATGTGGTACTCGATGCAGCCGGGCTCGGCACGGCTGGGTTCTACATAGCTGCGAAACAGCGCCTCGAACTCCTCGGCCTTTTCGGGGCGGGTCTTGGCTTTGAGGATGAAACCGTAGGGTTCGCTCATGGGGAGGCTCCAGTAAAAAGTGAGCCAATCTTATTTCAACAATAAGCGCTGAATTCGTGCTTTTTGGTCAAAAGCGTTTTGCCCGCGCGAGGGTATTTCCGCTGCGCTGAACTGATTAATCTGCCGCCATCACATTCACCGGGCCGCCCCTTCTGTTGGCCGCCCCGAACACACATGAGGCAGATGATGAAGAAGATCCTGTTGCTCAACGGCGGCAAGCAGTTCGCCCACTCCGATGGCCGCCTGAACGAGACCCTGCACGAGGCCGCGCTGGCGTTTCTCGACCGCGCCGGTTTCGACGTCAGGAGCACCTACATCGATGGCGGCTACGACGTTGCCGAAGAAGTGCAGAAGTACCTCTGGGCCGACGTGGTCATCTACCAGATGCCCGGTTGGTGGATGGGCGCGCCGTGGACCGTCAAGCAGTACCTGGACGAAGTGTTCACCGCCGGCCACGGCAGCCTCTACGCCAGCGACGGGCGCACCCGCTCCGATGCGTCGAGCAAGTACGGCAGCGGCGGCCTGATCCAGGGCAAGCAGTACATGCTGTCGCTGACCTGGAACGCACCGCAGGAAGCGTTCGACGATCCGGCGCAGTTTTTCGAAGGCAAGGGCGTGGACGCGGTGTACTTCCCGTTCCACAAGGCCAACCAGTTCCTGGGCATGAGCGGTCTGCCGACCTACCTGGCCACCGACGTGATGAAGAACCCCAACGTCGAGGCTGCCGTGGCCGGCTACGAGCAGCACCTGGCCCGGGTTTTCCACACTGGCGCCTGATGAAGGGTTGCGCGGGCAACGCCAAGCGGCTATCTATCACGGCTGAATGCCACACCAGGGAACAGCCGTGAAAGCCAGGTCCGATGAATTGCAGATGTTCGTCTCGGTCATCGAGTGCGGCTCTATTTCCGCCGCCGCCGAACAGGGCGGGCAGACCCCGTCGGCCATCAGCCGCAGCCTGTCGCGGCTGGAGGCCAAGCTGGGCACCACGCTGATCAACCGCACCACGCGGCGCATGGACCTCACCGAAGAGGGGCGGTTTTTCTTCGAGCGTGCCAAGGCCATCCTGCAACAGATGGACGAACTCGAAGAGCGCCTGAGCCTGCACCGCCAGACCCCGTCCGGGCGCTTGCGCATCAATGCGGCGGCGCCGTTCATGCTGCATGCCATCGTGCCCTGGGTGGGGGAGTTCCGCCAGCTGTACCCGGATATCCAGCTGGAGCTCAACACCGACGACCTGATCATCGACCTGCTCGAACAGAGCACCGATATCGCCATCCGCATCGGCGAGCTGGCCGACTCCAGCCTGCACGCCCGCTCGCTGGGGTGCAGCCCGCTGCATGTGCTGGCCAGCCCCGCGTACCTTGCGCGGCGCGGTACGCCACGGCATGTGGAGGAACTGGCCGGGCATTCGCTGCTGGGCTTCACCCAGACCGAAACCCTCAATCACTGGCCGCTGCGCCACACCGAAGGCGACCGCCTGGCGATCCGCCCCGACCTGTGCGCCTCCAGCGGCGAAACCCTGCGCCACCTGGCGCTGGCCGGCGAAGGCATCGCCTGCCTGTCGCACTTCATGACCCACGAAGACCTCCAGGCCGGCCGCCTGCAACTGGTGCTGGCCGAGGCCAACAGCGGCTATCGCCAGCCGATCAACGCGGTGTACTACCGCAACTCGCAACTGGCGCTGCGTATCCAGTGCTTTCTGGATTTCATCCAGCACAAGCTGTCGATCTACGCCTGCTGAAAACCGCAGGCGGCATTTGAAAAATCCCTGGGCATGCGCCTTAATGGTTGTTCGATAAAAACAACACCAAGGAAACCTGCATGCGCACTCTGATGTTTCGAACGCTGACCTTGAGCGCTGCGATCGTCGCCAGCTCATCAGCCTATGCCGTGACGCTGGACGGCGGCGCGGTGGCCGCGCCCGATCAATATGGTGCACAGGTCGCCGCCGACATCCTCAAGAAGGGCGGCAACGCAGTGGACGCCGCGGTGGCCACTGCCTTCACCCTGGCCGTTACCTACCCTGAGGCCGGCAACATCGGCGGCGGCGGTTTCATGACCCTGTACATGGATGGCAAACCCTACTTCCTCGACTACCGTGAAGTGGCGCCCAAGGCGGCCAGCCGCAACATGTACCTGGACGACAAAGGCGAGATCATCGAGAACCTCAGCCTGGTGGGCGCCCGCGCCGCCGGGGTGCCGGGCACGGTGATGGGCCTGTGGGAGGCGCACCAGAAGTTCGGCAAGCTGCCCTGGGCCGAGCTGCTGACCCCGGCGGTGGGCTACGCGAAGAACGGCTTCAAGATCGCCGCCAAGCAGTACCAGTACCGCGAAGATGCCCAGGGGCTGTTCAAGGACAGCACCAACTTCAACGACTATTTCGGCAGCATGAAGGTGGGCGAGACCTTCAGGCAGCCCGAGCTGGCGCAGACCCTGGAGCGCATTGCCGACAAGGGTGTGAGCGAGTTCTACCAGGGCAAGACCGCCGACCTGCTGGTGGCGCAGATGCAGGCCGACAAGGGCCTGGTCAGCAAGGAAGACCTCAAGGACTACAAGGCCGTGTGGCGTGAGCCGATGGGCATCGAATGGCGTGGCAACGTGGTCTACACCGCGCCGCTGCCCAGCTCGGGCGGCATCGCGCTGGCGCAGTTGCTGGGCATCAAGGAAAACCGCGCAGCCGACTTCAAGGGTGTCGAGCTGAACTCGGCGCGCTATATCCACCTGCTTTCGGAAATCGAGAAGCGTGTGTTCGCCGACCGTGCCGACTACCTGGGCGACCCGGCGTTCTCCAAGGTGCCGGTGGCGCAGCTGATTGCCAAGGACTACCTGGCCAAGCGCGCGCAAGAGGTCAACCCGACCGCCATCTCCGACACCGCCAAGGTGCGCCCGGGGCTGGAGCCGCACCAGACCACGCACTTCTCCATCGTCGACAAGCAGGGCAACGCGGTCAGCAACACCTACACCCTGAACTGGGACTACGGCAGCGGCGTGGTGGTGAAGGGCGCGGGCTTCCTGCTCAATGACGAGATGGACGACTTCAGTGCCAAGCCGGGTGTGGCGAACGCCTTCGGTGTGGTCGGTGGCGATGCCAATGCCATCGAGCCGGGCAAGCGCATGCTGTCGTCGATGGCCCCGAGCCTGGTGACCCGCGATGGCAAGGTCACGCTGGTGCTGGGTACGCCGGGTGGCTCGCGGATCTTCACCTCGATCTTCCAGGTGCTCAACAACCTGTACGACTACAACCTGCCGCTGGAGAAGGCGGTGGCGGCGCAGCGTGTGCATCACCAGTTGCTGCCCAAGGACACTATCTACTACGACGCCTATGCGCCGCTCGATGGCAAGGTGGCCGAGGAACTGAAGAAGATGGGCTACACCCTGGAGGACCAGGGCTGGGAGATGGGCGATATCCAGGCGATCCGGGTGACGGGTTCGGCGCTGGAAACCGCGTCTGACCCGCGTGGACGCGGGGTGGGGCAGGTCGTCAAGTAAGGGCTGACAGCATCGCGGGCCAAGTCCGCTCCCACAAGGTTTCGCTGAACCTGGTGGGAGCGGGCTTGACCCGCGATGGCTACGCCGTCCGATGCGGTCAGACGCGGAAGTGGCTGACCAGCATCTGCAACTGATTGCCCAGGCGCGCCAGCTCGACGCTGGATGCCGCCGTCTCCTGGCTCGCCGCCGCCGTCTGCTCCGACACATCACGCACGTTCAGGATGCTGCGGCTGATCTCTTCGGCCACCGCGCTCTGCTGCTCGGCCGCCGCGGCGATCTGCTGGTTCATCGACTGGATGTTCGACACCACGCGGGTGATGTTCTCCAGCGAGGCACCCGCCTTGCGCGTCAGCTCCACGCTGCTGTCGGTCAGGCTGCGGCTGCCATGCATCACGTTGGCCACCTGCTGGGTGCCGCTTTGCAGGCCCGCCACCAGCACCTCGATTTCCTCGGTGGACTTCTGGGTGCGCTGCGCCAGGCCGCGCACTTCATCGGCCACCACGGCAAAACCACGCCCGGCTTCACCCGCCCGTGCCGCTTCGATCGCGGCGTTGAGCGCCAGCAGGTTGGTCTGTTCGGCCACCGACTTGATCACGTCCATCACGCTGCCGATCTTCTGGCTTTCCTGCTGCAACTGGCCCATGGCCTCGGTGGAGCGGTTGACCTCGACCGCCAGGCGCTCGATCTGCGCGATGGCCTGGGCCACCACCTGGTCACCGGCGCGGGCCTGGCCGTCGGCGTCGGTGGCGGCCTCGGACGCCTGCTCGGCATTGCGCGCCACTTCCTGCACGGTGGCCGCCATTTCGTGCATGGCGGTGGCCACCTGGTCGGTCTCGACCTTCTGGCTGTTGACCCCGGCGTTGGTCTGCTCGGTGACCGCCGACAGCTCTTCGGCCGCACTGGCGATCTGGGTCACGCCGTCACGGATGCCGCCGATCAGGTCGCGCAGGGTTTCGCCCATGCGCTGGATGCCTTGTTGCAGCACGCCCAGTTCGTCACGGCGGGTGACGCGCAGGGTGTGGGTTAGGTCGCCGGTGGCGATCTTCTCCACCACTTCCAGGGTTTCGCGCAGCGGGCGGGTGATCTGGCGGGTGATGATGATCGCCGCCAGCACGCCGAACAGCAGCGCCGCCAGGGTGCTTGCCAGTTGCCAGGTACGCGCCTGGGCACTTTCGAGGTCGCGACGTTGCAGCTGGATGGCGTACAGCTCATCGCTCAGGCGCACGATATCGTAGCCCTGGGTGGTCATTTCCTTGCGCGCCTCGCCGATCGCCGTGTTGGCGGCCTTGAAGCTGCGCACCGCTTCGGCGTAGTGCAGGGTGGCGGCCTCGAGCGGTCGGGCACGAGCATCGGTGGCGGCCAGCTGGCGGGTTTCGGCCAGGGTGGCGTCGAGCTGGCGGGCGGCGACCTGTTCGGTTTCCGGGGTGAGGTCGGCGATGTAGCCGCGCACCTCGAAGCGGGCCAGCAGCAGGTGCTGGCGTACGGTGGTCAGGCGCTTGAGATGTTCCAGGCGCTCGCTGTCACTCTGGCCAGAGGACAGGCTGTCGGCCAGCAGGGTTTCCATCAGGGCACCGGCCTCATTGGCGGTAACGCCCATGCTACGGCGCGCTTCGCCACCCTGCTTGTAGGCGCTGCGCATCTTGGCCAGGGACACCTCGTAGGCGGCGACCACCTGCGCCTGTTCGCGCAGCAGCTTGACGTTCTCCGGGCTCTTGAAGGTGTTCAGCAGGTTCTGCTGGCGGGCCTTGAAGGTATCCAGCTTGGCCTGGACATTCTGCGCGAGCTTGTCGTCACCGTCGGCAATCATGTACTGCAGGCGGGCGATGCGCAGTTCGGTGAGCTCGTTGTTGAGCTGGGTGATGTCGCTCATCCAGTTGCTGCGGTCGATCAGACCGCCCAGGCTGGTCCAGCCGGTCAGGGCCAACAGGCCGGTCAGCAGCAGCACCAGGCCGAAGCCCAGGGCGAGTTTCAGGTTGACGCTGATATTGGCAAACCAGCTGTTCATGCGATCCCTCCAGGATTCTGTGCGCTCTTTGATCTAAATCGCTGGAGGTTGTTTTTCTTGGAGGCCAGCTGACGTGAGCTGCCTTTATCGGCGGGATGTTGCAGAGCTGAAACGCTTTTTCTCCAATTCCGACGAAAACCATCAACAAAATGTTTAGGGTGTTTGCGCCAGGCCGCAAACACCCCATTACAGGCGTCAGAGTCTGCTGGCGCCAAAGGTGTCGCACTGGTTGAGGTCGCCCTTGGCGAAGCCGGTCTTGAACCAGCGCACGCGCTGCGCGGAAGTGCCGTGGGTGAACGAGTCGGGCACCACGCGGCCTTTGCTCTGCTGCTGCAGGCGGTCATCGCCGATCGCGTTGGCGGCGTTCAGGGCCTCTTCGATATCGCCCGGCTCCAGCCAGTTATGGCGTTGCTGTGCCTGGTAGGCCCACACGCCTGCCAGGCAGTCGGCCTGCAGTTCCTGACGTACCAGCAGGCCGTTGTCGCCTTGCAGGCGCTGGCCGCTGCGACGGGCCTGGTCGATCCTGGCTGACACCCCCAGCAGGGTCTGCACATGGTGGCCGACCTCGTGGGCGATCACGTAGGCCTGGGCAAAGTCGCCCGCTGCCGCGAAGCGGGTTTCCATCTCCTTGAAGAAGCTCATGTCCAGGTACACCTGCTGGTCGGCCGGGCAATAGAACGGGCCGGTCGCCGACGAGGCAAAGCCACAGGCGGAGTTGACCTGACCGCTGAACAGCTTGAGGGTCGGGTCCTTGTACTGGCGCCCGGCCTGGGCAAACAGGGCGCGCCAGGTGTCCTCGGTGTCGCCCAGGATGCTGGCGACGAACTCGGCCTGTTCGTCGCCGGCCGGTGGTGCCTTGCGCTCGCCGGTGCTTGCCGGCGCGCTCTGTTCGCTCATCTGCCCGCTCAGCTGGCCAAGGATCTGCATCGGGTCCTGCCCGGTCAGCAGGCCGATCCCCACGATCAGTACCACCGCCGTCAGGCTCAGGCCCTTGCCGCCCAGGCGCATGCCACCACCACCGCCGCCTTCACCGCGAGCGTCGACCACGTTGTCGCTGCGCCTGCCTTTTCGCCAGAGCATGAGCGTTCTCCCAAGCTTGAAATATGAAGATAAAGATTAGTCCACCCGGCCCGGCGGCGTTAGCGCTTTGGACATAACCATACGGTTATGGGTTCAAGGATTCTTTTCAATGTTCGCCGGTGCATGCCTCGGCCACACTGCCCATCACTCCTGCCCGTACAGGCCTCCAAAAATCCAATAAGAGGAGAACGGCATGTCTGCACAAGACACCAGTCGTTTCGTTATCCGTGATCGGAACTGGCATCCGAAAGCCCTTACCCCCGACTACAAGACCTCCGTCGCGCGCTCGCCTCGCCAGGCGCTGGTGAGCATTCCACAGTCCGTCAGCGAAAGCACTGGGCCGGATTTCTCCCACCTGAAATTTGCCGAGCACGACAATGACCTGCTGCTGAACTTCAACCACGGCGGCCTGCCCATCGGCGAGCGCATCATCGTGGCCGGGCGCGTGTGCGACCAGTATGGCAAGCCGATCCCGCACACCCTGGTCGAAATGTGGCAGGCCAATGCCGGCGGCCGCTATCGCCACAAGAACGATCGCTATCTGGCGCCGCTGGACCCCAACTTCGGGGGTGTGGGGCGCGCGCTGACCGACAGCGAGGGCTACTACAGTTTCCGTACCATCAAGCCGGGCCCGTACCCGTGGCGCAACGGCCCCAACGACTGGCGCCCGGCGCATATCCACGTGTCGATCAGCGGCCCGTCGATTGCCACGCGTCTGATCACCCAGCTGTACTTCGAAGGCGACCCTCTGATCCCGATGTGCCCGATCGTCAAGTCGATCGCCAACCCGGACGCGGTACAGAGCCTGATCGCCCGGCTCGACATGGCCAATGCCAACCCCATGGACTGCCTGGCCTACCGCTTCGACATCGTTCTGCGCGGCCAGCGCAAGACCCACTTCGAAAACCGCTGAGGAGCCCCGCCATGCCTATCGAACTGCTGCCGGAAACCCCATCGCAGACCGCCGGCCCCTACGTGCACATCGGCCTGGCCCTGGAAGCGGCCGGCAACCCGACCCGTGACCAGGAAATCTGGAACCGCATGGCGCGCAGCGATGCGCCCGGCGAGCACATCCTGCTGATCGGTCACGTCTACGACGGCAACGGCCACCTGGTGCGCGACTCGTTCCTGGAGTTCTGGCAGGCCGACGCGGCCGGGCAGTACCACAGCGAATTCAACCTGGAACAACCGTTCAACAGCTTCGGACGCACCGCCACCACCTTCGATGCCGGTGAATGGACGCTGCATACGGTCAAGCCCGGTGTGGTCGCCAATGCCGCCGGCGTGCCGATGGCACCGCATATCAATGTCAGCCTGTTCGCCCGCGGCATCAACATCCATCTGCACACGCGGCTGTACTTCGACGACGAGGGCCAGGCCAATGCCAAGTGCCCGGTGCTCAATCTGATCGAACAGCCACAACGCCGCGAGACCTTGGTCGCGCGGCGCTGCGAAGTGGATGGCAAGCTGGCCTACCGTTTCGATATCCGCATCCAGGGTGAAGGCGAAACGGTGTTCTTCGATTTCTGAGGCCGCCTAGCGGGGCACCGGGTTCAGGTCGAAGTGGTTGCGCTGGTACTGGAACAGCAGGCAAGGCTCCTTCTTGGCGGTCATCTTGCAACCGCTCTCATGTTCCAGCCCGGCCGGCAACTGGTAGTACGAACCGGCCGGGTACTCGGTCTCGACCAGCTTGCCGTTCTTGTCCTTGATGCGGGCGTAGAACACGCCGCTCATCACCACGGTCGGCAACGTCTCGGTGTGGGTGTGGTAGCCATTGTCCACACCGGGACGGAAACTGACGAAGGCCTCGTAGGCACCATTGCCCAGGATGTCGCCCTGCACGTTAGCGTAGGTGACGTTGTTGTTGGTGCCCGGTACCACTTTCCAGGTCAGCGCATTTTTCGGCAGGGAGATGAGTGGGGCGGTGCAGTAGCAGACCGCAGCCACGGCGGTAGTGGCGCAAGCTGCCAACAGCAAGCCGGCGGCGGTAACTCGAAGTGCTTTCATGGTTGAAACCCTCTGATGAACAATCGAAAGAAGGTTAATCAAACAACGAACGCACAAATACGGCAGAAGCAGCCCAGAACCTGTGTGCTTCTTGCACAGATCACATCTTGATTTCCCATCGTGGTTCAGCGTAGTACGCCCGCGCATACTCGACCAATGCCCGAACCTTGGGCGCCAGATAGCGGCTTTGGGGGAACATCGCGTACACGTGCCGGGAGGGCTGCTGCCATTCGGGCAGCACCTGTACCAGGCGCCCGTCGAGCAGGGCGTCATGCACGATGAAGCGGTCGAAGCTGGCGATACCCAGGCCGGCAATGGCCGCCGCACGCAACGCCATCGGCGAGTTGGCGCTCAGCCGGCTGGGCATTGCCACGTCCAGGCGCTGCCCGTCGGGCCCCTGCAGGCTCAGCCGTTGCGGCTGGGCCAGGCGGTTGTAGCCGAGCAACGCATGCTCGCCCAGGGTGTGCGGTTCGATGGGGGCCGGCCAGCGCTGCAGGTACGCGGGGGCGGCTACCAGCACGACTTCGCTGACGGCCAGTTGCCGGGCCACCAGGTTGGAGTCGGGCAGGTGGGTGGTCACCCGCAGGCACACATCGACCCCTTCTTCGAGCATGTCCACAAAGCGGTCGGTGCAGATGAGCTCCACCTGCAACTGGTCGAAGCGCTCGACGAAGTCCGGTAGCCAGCGCCCCAGCTCCAGTTCACCGAATGCCGTGGCCACGCTCAGGCGCAGGGTGCCTGTGGGTTGCTGCTGGTGTTCGGAAATCTCCAGGCTCATGGCTTCGAGCTGCTCCAGCACCTGCACGCAATGGCGGTAGCACAGTGCGCCGGCTTCGGTGACGTGCAGGCGCCGCGTGGTGCGGCTGAGCAACTGGGTGCCGAGGTGGCGCTCCAGGTTCTTGACCTGGCGCGACAGCACGGTGTGCGATTGCCCGGTCAGGGCCGCAGCGGCGCTGAAACCACCACTCTCTACCACGCGGCGAAACGCCTGCATCGCGCTGATCTGGTCCATGGTCGGCTGGCTTTCATGAAGGAGTCGGGTCGCCAGTCTAGCAGCAGCCGGCGCGCCTACTCGTAGGCACTGACCCCGGCAATGTGCCGCCCGGCGATGTAGCCGAAGGTGGTCGCCGGCCCCAGATTGATCCCGCCCGCCGGGTAATGCCCGCCCATGATGCTGAGCATGTCGCTGCCGGCGGCATACAGGCCGGCAATCGGCTGCTGCTGTGCATCCAGTACCTGGGCGTGGGCATTGGTCCTGAGCCCGGCAAAGGTGCCGAAGCAGCCCGGCTCCACCTTCACCGCATAGAACGGCCCCTGCTCGATGGGCGCCACGCACGGGTTGGGCCGGTGTAGCGCATCGCCCTGCTTGCGGTTGTAGGGCGTGCTGCCACGGCCGAACTGCGGGTCTTCGCCGTGGCGCGCATGGCGGTTGTAGTCGCTGAGCGTGGTACTCAGGCCCTGGGGGTCGATGCCGCAGGCGATGGCCAGCGCCTCGATGCTGTCGCCGCACTTGAGGTAGCCGCTGCGAATGAAGGGCGCCACCGGCAGTGGGAAGGGCCGGGAGATGCCCAGGCCGTAGCGGCGCTGGAAGGCGTGGCTGCAGATCAGCCACGAGGCCACCTGCTCGCCGGGCGCGCTGGCGACCATTGCGCTCACGTAGTCGTAATAGCCGTTGGCTTCGTTGACGAAGCGCTTGCCGTTGGCCAGCACACCGATGATGCCGGGCTTGGCACGTTCGATGATGTGCGGGAAATGGCCGAAGGTGCCGTCCTTGTACGGCACTTTCGACACCGGGGCCCAGGCCACCGGGCTTGCCAGGTCGTCGACCACGTGTGCGCCCACGCTCTCGCCCAGGCGCAGGCCATCGCCGCTGGCGCCCAGCGGCGGCAAGGCCAGGTGCTCATGCCCGGTGGGGGTACGCGGGAACAGCGCCTTGCGCCGCTCGATATCGTTGGGGAAGCCGCCGGCTGCCAGCACCACGGCCTTGCGCGCATGAATGCTCACGTCGCCGTTGGCCGTCTGCACCACCGCCCCCGTCACCCGGCCAGCGTTGTGCAGCAGGCGCTGCGCCGGGGCCGATGCCCACAGCAGCACGCCGAGGTCTTCGGCCGACTTGGCCAGGCGCGCGATCAGGGCCACGCCGTTGACCAGCTGCATCGCCCGGCCGTAGCGTGCGAGGTCGAGCAGATGGCGTGCCAGGCGCTTGCCCACATGCAGCAGCGAGCGCCACGAACTGGTCAGGGTGAGAAAGGCGGTAAGGTCCTTGCCGGCCATGATCGGCATGCCCATGAATGAGGTTTCGCGCATCGTGCGGCGCAGCTGCCTGAGCAGCTTGCCGACCTTGCGCCCGTCATACGGGGCGGCGATCACCGAGCGCCCGCCCGTGCCGGCCCCGGGCGTGTCGCCGTGGATATCGGCAATGCCGTTGCCGTCGGCGAACTGCAGGGCGGTATGGCGTTCGAAGAACGACACCATGTGGGGCGCCGCCTCCAGGAACGCATCGATCATCGCCGGTTCGAAGCGTTCGCCCAGTTCGTGTTGCAGGTAGGTGCGCGGTAGCGAACGGTCCTCGACGATGCCGGCGCGCTGTGCCAGCGGGTTGCACGGTACCCACATCCAGCCGCCGGACCAGGCCGTGGCGCCGCCGAACACCGGGTCCTTTTCGACCACGATGACCTTCTGCCCGTGAAAGGCGGCGGTCACCGCGGCGCTCAGGCCGGCAGCGCCGGAGCCGATGACCAGGACATCGCAGTCCACCGGGCGGGAGGTAGGGGTGTGGGCAGTCATGCTGGGTCCTCGCAGTGCGCGCAATTATTATTTTGGAACTAAGTTCCATATTCTATGATTGCACGTCGGCTGCCAAGGCCGTCGCCTGCAAAGTTGGGCGAAGATCGAACAGTGGTTTGCGCTTTGCCCGGCGCTCTTTAGAATCGGCGAAATTTTCAGGGACCGTGACCATGGCCGGCAGTCAGATCGAACGTGCTTTCAGCCTTCTCGAAAGCCTCACCAGCGAGCCGCGCGGGCTGCCGATGCAGACCCTGGCCGAGCAGCTGGACATCCCCAAGAGCGCGACCCATCGCATGCTCGCCGAGCTCATGCGCCTGGGCTACGTGCGCCAGAACCCGGAAAACAGCCGGTACCTGCTGAGCACCAAGCTGGTGGGCATGGGTTTTCGCTACCTGGCCCAGAGCGGTGCCGACATCGTCCAGCCGATTCTCGACCAGTTGGCCGCGCAGACCGGCGAGCTGGTGCGACTGGGGATCATCGACGGCGAGCGCCAGGTGTGGATCGCCAAGGCCCAGGGCGCCCGCTCCGGCCTGCGCTACGACCCGGACATGGGGCGTGAGGCGCCGCTGTTCTACAGCGCGTCGGGGCATGCCTGGCTGGCCAGCCTGAGCGATGCCCAGGCGTTGCTGCTGGTGGAGCGCCAGGGCGTGGGCCGGCGCGAGGACTTCGGGCCGAACGCGCCAGCTTCCAATGCCCAGCTGCTGGAACGCCTGCGCATGGCGCGGGAACTGGGCTATGCGTGGGTGGTGGAGAGTTCGGCGCTGGGTACGTCGGCGTTGGCGGCGGTGGTGCGACACCCGCAGGATGGGCATGTGGTCGGGGTGTTGAGCGTGGCCGGGCCGACCGCGCGCCTGAACGAGGCGCGCCTGCACGAGCTGGCGCCGGCGTTGCTGGCGGCGGCGGCCGAGCTGTCGGCGGCCAGCCCGGCGTCGGAGCTGTTTGTCTAGACGCTTCGCTGGCAAGCCAGCGAAGCGGCCCTCAGGTAAACCAAGGCAGTTTTGTGGAGCGCAAAGCTGTTTTTTTTGTACTTGCATTGAAATTGGAACTAAGTTCTAAATAATGCAAATACAACAACGCACCCGAGACTCCTCCATGAACCCACGTGTCATGTCCCTGGCCGCCCTCACTGTCCTTGAGCTGTCCCCACCCCGGATGGTCGAAGTCGCCGCCCGGGCCGGCTACAGCCATGTCGGCCTGCGCCTCGAGCCGGCCACCCCCGAAGAACACCACTTCCCGCTGGCAAGCGACGCCGGCCTGCGCCGGCAGACAGCCGAGCGCCTGCGCGACACCGGCATCCGGGTGCTCGATGTGGAGATTCTGCGGCTCAAGCCCGACACCCTGGTCGCCAACTTCGAGGCCCTGCTCGCGGTGGGCGCCGACTTCGGTGCCAGTGAGCTGCTGGTTGCCGGCAACGACCCGGATGAACAGCGCCTGACCGACAACTTCGCGGCGCTGTGCGACCTGGCCGCGCCGTATGGCCTGCACCCGCACCTGGAGTTCATGCCGTGGACCGATGCCAAGGACCTGACCCAGGCCACCCGCATCGTCGAAAACGCCGGGCGCGCCAACGGCTGCGTGCTGGTCGATGCCTTCCACTTCGATCGCTCGGCGTCGCGCCTGGAAGACCTGCGCCGCCTGCCGGTCTCGCGCATCCGCTACGCGCAACTGTGCGACGTGGCGGGCCCGCGCCCCGACGACATGGCCGAGATCCTGCGTCAGGCGCGTAACGAGCGACGTTTTCCAGGGGATGGGGAGTGCGACCTGAACGGGTTGCTGCACAGCTTGCCGGCCGACCTGCCGCTGAGCCTGGAGATCCCCACGCGCCAGTTGCTGGAGCAGGGGGTGAGTGCGCTGCAGCGCGCGCAGTGGGCGCTGGAGAAGGCCCGCAAGGTAATGAACGCCGGCTCCCTGTAGGAGCCAGCGTTGCTGGCGAAGGGCTGCATTGCAGCCCGGGCTTACGCCTCGACTGTCGGGATCCTGCGCGGTGCCATGAAATACATCCACAGCAGCGCGATGAAATACATCGCCGGAATCATGGTGAACAGCACGGTGTAGTTGTTGTTGGTGCTGGTCAGCACATGCCCCACGATCTGGGTCATGAACATCCCCCCGGTGGCCGCGCACATGCCGCCAAAGCCGAACACGGTGCTCATCATGTGCTTGGGCGTGTAGTCCATCACCAGGCTCCAGATGTTGGCGGTCCAGGCCTGGTGCGCGGCAATCGCCAGGGAGATGGCCAGTACCGCCACCCACAGGCTGCTGGCGCCTGCGGCGAAGATCACCCCGACGATGGTGGTGGCGAACAGCAGCATCGACAGCAGCCGCGCCTTCACCGGCGCCATGCCGCGGCCGATCATGAACGAGGACAGGATCCCGCCACCCACGCTGCCGAAGTCGGCACTGAGGTAGATCACGATCAGCGGGATGCCCATCTGCGTGACGCTGATGCCCAGGTTGTACTGCTGGTTCAGAAACGGCGGCAGCCAGTACAGGTAGAACCAGAACACCGGCGCGGTGATCGAGTAGGCCAGGGCAAAGGCCCAGGTGCCACGCATGCGCAGGATACGGGTGAACGGCACGGCCGCCTGTTCAGGCTCGACCTCGCTCTGGATGTACGCCAGTTCCGCCTTGCTCACGCTCGGGTGGTTTTCCGGGTTGAAGTACTTCAGGCCCCAGAACGTGGCCCACACCAGGCCCAGCGCGCCCATGGCCATGAACGCCGCCTGCCAGCCCCACACAGTGAGGATCAGCGGCAGCAGCATCGGGGTGAACATGGCGCCGACGTTGGTGCCGGCGTTGAAGATGCCGGTGGCCACCGCCCGCTCGCCCGCCGGGAACCACAGCCGGGTGGTCTTCACGCAGGCCGGGTAGTTGGCCGCTTCGGTCAGGCCGAGGATGAAGCGACAGACCATGAAGCCCACCGCCGAGGTGGCCAGGCCGTGGGCGCCAGTGGCCAGGCTCCACAGCAGCACCGCGCAGAAGAACACGCGCTTGACGCCGATGCGGTCGATCAGCCGGCCCTGCAGCACGAAGCCGATGGCGTAGCCCACCTGGAACCAGAAGTTGATGTTGGCGTAGTCCATCGCCGTCCAGCTCATTTCCTTGGCCAGGATCGGCTGCATCACGCCCAGTGCGGCGCGGTCGATGTAGTTCAGGGTGGTGGCGAAGAATACCAGCGCCAGCATCACCCAGCGGGTCTTGCCGACGCCCATGGCGCCACGGATCTTGTCGCCGATACCGGCGTGCGGGGTACTGGCCGATGGCTGGGCCAGGGGAGTGCTTTGGCTGTGGATCATGTGGTGATTACCCGTATTTTTATGTTTATGGGTCAAGCCAGGATGACACGCGGTACACCAGTCGACTACGGCAGGTTCGTCGGTGCTTTTGGCAAGATGCTCATCTGCCTGGTGGTAAGAAATGGTGCGCATTGGTCAAAAAAGGGTCAATTGATCTGGGCGGGTACTGGGCGATAATCGCACACAAAACTAACCAGTTCGTACCTTTTGATTGAGCTAGGATAAACCCCAGCCAATAATTCGTGCAGCTGGGCACTGCCTGCCCGTTGGAGCCTGAAGATGCAGCGTTCGATTGCCACCGTGTCCCTGAGCGGCACCTTGCCGGAAAAACTCGAAGCCATTGCCGCCGCCGGATTCGACGGCGTGGAGATCTTCGAAAACGACCTTCTCTACTACGACGGCAGCCCCCGCGAGATTCGCCAGCGCTGCACCGACCTGGGGCTGGACATCACCCTTTTCCAGCCGTTTCGCGATTTCGAGGGCTGCCCGCGCGGGCGCCTGGCGCGCAACCTGGAGCGCGCCGAGCGCAAGTTCGAACTGATGCAGGAACTGGGCACCGACCTGGTGCTGGTGTGCAGCAACGTGTCGGCCGACGCGCTGGGCGGCCAGCAACTGCTGGTCGACGACCTGAGCCTGCTGGCCGAGCGGGCCGCCGCCCACGGTGTGCGCATCGGCTACGAGGCGCTGGCCTGGGGGCGGCACGTGAACACCTGGCAGCAGGTGTGGGACATCGTGCGCCAGGCCGATCACGCCAACCTGGGCATGATCCTCGACAGCTTCCACACCCTGTCGCTCAAGGGCGACCCCAGCGCCATCGCGCAGGTGCCGGGGGACAAGATCTTCTTCGTGCAGATGGCCGATGCGCCGATCCTGGCCATGGATGTGCTGGAGTGGAGCCGGCATTTTCGCTGCTTCCCGGGGCAGGGCGAGTTCGACCTGCCGGGGTTTCTGGCGCCGATTCTGCAGGCCGGCTATCGCGGGCCGCTGTCGCTGGAGATCTTCAACGACGGTTTTCGTGCCGCGCCGCCACGGGCCAATGCCGCCGACGGCCTGCGTTCGCTGCTGTACCTGGAGGAAAAGACCCGTCAGTTGCTCGAACGCACCGCACCGCTGGCCGACCCTGAGCTGCTGTTCGCGCCGCCGCCGGCCAGCAGCTGCGATGGCATCGAGTTTCTCGAGTTTGCGGTCGACGACGCCTCGGGCGCCAAGCTGGGCAACTGGCTCGAAGGCCTGGGCTTTGCCCGTGCCGGCAAGCATCGTTCGAAGAATGTGAGCCTGCTGCGCCAGGGCGAGATCAACCTGATCCTCAACGCCGAGCCCTATTCGTTCGCGCACAACTTCTTCGAAAGCCACGGCCCGTCGCTGTGCGCCACGGCGATCCGGGTCAGGCACAGCGCCCAGGCGCTGGCCCGGGCGGTGGCCTATCACGGCCAGCCCTATCGTGGCCTGGTGGGGCCCAACGAACGTGAGCTGGCAGCGGTACGCGCCCCCGACGGCAGCCTGATCTACCTGGTGGACCAGGGCGCGGACGGACGCACCATCTACGACACCGACTTCAGCCTCAGCGAGCAACCGGCCCATGGCCTGGGCCTGACCCGCATCGACCACATGGCACTGGCCCTGCCGGCCGACAGCCTGGACAGCTGGGTGCTGTTCTACAAAAGCCTGCTCGACTTCAGCGCCGATGACGAGGTGGTGCTTCCCGATCCCTATGGCCTGGTCAAGAGCCGCGCCCTGCGCAGCCAGTGCAGTTCGATCCGGCTGCCGTTGAACATCTCCGAAAACCGCAACACTGCGATTGCCCACGCGCTGTCCAACTACCGCGGCTCGGGCGTGCATCACATCGCCTTCGACTGCCAGGACATCTTCGCCGCCGTCAAGCGCGCCAAGGAAGCCGGCGTGGCGCTGCTCGATATCCCGCTGAACTACTACGACGACCTGGCGGCCCGGTTCGACTTCGACGATCAGTTCCTGAGCGAGCTGGCCTACTACAACGTGCTGTACGACCGTGATGCCCAGGGCGGCGAGCTGTTCCACGTATACACCGAGCCGTTCGAGGAGCGCTTCTTCTTCGAGGTGCTGCAGCGGCGCAATGGCTACAGCGGTTACGGCGCGGCCAACGTCGCGGTGCGCCTGGCAGCGATGGCCAAGGCGCGCAGCGGCGGGCTGCGGCATGCCAAGCTGTAACGTGTCAGCGCCCGTCAGGCTTTCTTCTGGCGCACCCCGGGGCCATAATCGCGCGGTTAACCGACTGGTCAAGAGCCCCGTATGACGACAACTCCAGCACCCTTGGCGGCACCTGCCGAGGCGCCGCGCAAGAGCCGCAAGAACAATCCTGAGAAAACCCGCGAGAACATTCTGCAGGCGGCCATCAGCGAGTTCGTGCAGCAAGGCCTGGCCGGTGCCCGGGTCGATGCGATCGCCGAGCGCACCCAGACCTCCAAGCGCATGATCTACTACTACTTCAACAGCAAGGAGCAGCTGTATGTGGAGGTGCTGGAGAAGCTTTACGGCGATATCCGCAGCACCGAAAGCAACCTGCACCTGGCTGAACTGGAGCCGCGCCAGGGCATTCGCCGGCTGATCGAATTCACCTTCGATCACCATGATCGCAACGTCGACTTCGTGCGTATCGTGTGCAACGAAAACATGCACCACGGCGAGTACGTCAAGCAGTCGGCCGCGATCCGCTCGATGAACAAGACGGTGCTCACCGCGCTGGACGAGATACTCCAGCGCGGGGCTGCCGAGGGGGTGTTCCGCCAGGGCCTGACGGCGCTGGACGTACACCTGCTGATCAGCTCGTTCTGCTTCTATCGCGTGTCCAACCGGCACACCTTTGGCGAGATCTTCCAGGTGGATTTCGAGGACAAGGCGCTCAAGGACAAGCACCGCGAGATGATCTGCGAGTCGGTGCTGCGCTACCTGCAGGCGTGATGCCGGGGAGCCTCCAGTCGCCGGCAGGGCCGGCACCTGCGGGTTGACCACCCTGTACAGGTGCCGGCTAAGCGTTCAATCCCCCAGGCTGTTGAAGTGCCCGATCATGCGCTGTGCATCCGGCACCACGCCGCTGAACAGCTCGAAGGCCTTCACCGCCTGAAACACCGCCATGTTGGCCCCGTTGAGCGTGCGGCATCCCAGTGCCCGCGCCTCGCGCAGCAATTGGGTCTCCAGCGGGAAGTACACGATCTCGGCCACCCACATTTCGGCGCGCAGCAGCGCCCTGGGCACCGGCATGCCCGGCAGCTTGGCCATGCCCATGGGGGTGGTGTTGACCAGCCCGCAGGCCTGGCCCATGGCCGCTTGCAGGTCATGCCCGCAGCGTGCCGGGCTGCCCTCGAAATGCTGGTTGAGGTTGTCTGCCAGTGCCTGGGCCCGGGCGGGCTCCACATCGAAGAGCGTCAGCTGGGCCACCCCTTCGCTGAGCAGCGCATGGGCCACCGCGGCACCCGCACCGCCTGCCCCCATCTGCACCACATGACGACGTGAAACATCACCCAGGCCACGCCTGAAGCCCTCGGCAAACCCCAGGCAGTCGGTGTTGTGGCCGATGCGTCGACCGTCCTTGAGCACCACGGTGTTCACCGCGCCGATACCGCGCGCCTCGGGCGACAGCTCGTCGAGCAGGGGCACGATCGCCTGCTTGCACGGGAAGGTGATGTTGAGCCCGGTAAAGCCCATGTACTCGGCCGCGGTCAGCAGTTCTTCGAGGGCGCTGCTGTCCAGCTTCAGCTGGTCCAGGTCGATCAGCCGGTACAGGTAGTTGATGCCCTGGGCGGCGCCTTCGTGCTCGTGCAGGGCCGGGGTACGCGAGGCCTGGATGCCGGCGCCGATCAGGCCGGCGAGAATGCCGGAAGGGGAGGCCAAACTCATCGGTAAAACTCCATTGTTGTTCTTGGCAGGGGGAGGGAGCGTCACGACTAAAATGTACTGACTGGTTAATAGGGTCAATCGGGGCGGGCCGTGCATTGATCGTTTCTGTTCGCTGATCGAACAAGCTGTGCTAAACCTGTTGTTTTGCACGGCACCACGGAGGGCGACATGGCGGCGCAGTTCGAAGAGATGCGGGACGTTCACGACACCTGGCCGGGCCTGGCCAGCCTGACCCAGTCGGTTTTCGCCGGGTTGGGCGCCAGGGGCTTCAGGAATCCGTTTCGGCTCGAGCGCTCTACAGCCACCTGCCTGCTGTTGATCGACGGCTTGGGCTGGAACCTGCTCAAGGCGCACGCCGAGCATGCACCGTTCCTGGCCGCGCTGATGCAGCCCGACAGCCACTTCAAGGTCGGCTTCCCGGCCACCACTGCCGCCAGCCTGGCCACGGTGACCTCCGGCATGGGCAGCGGTGCGCATGGCATCGTGGGCTGCGATTTCGCCCTGGATGCACATTCGGTGTTCTCGCCGCTGTCATGGACCACTGCGGCCGCGCAGACGGGCAGCGTGCCGACCGCGGCGCCTGTCGCGGCCTCCTTCATCGTGCCGCAGACCGCCTGGGAAGACGCGGCCGCCCAGGGCGTACAGATCAGCACGGTCATGCTCGGGCGCTTTGCCGACTCGGACTTCACCCGTGCCATCTACAAGGCCGGCGGCATCCTTGCCGCGCCGGCCTACGATGCCTATCCCGAGCTGGTGCGTAGCGCACTGGAGGTGGAGGCGCCAGCCTTCTGCTTTGCCTATTTCGGTGACCTGGACTTTGCCGGGCACCTGTATGGGCCGGGCTCGCCCGACTGGTGCAGGCAACTGGAGATTGCCGATCAGCTGGCCCGCGACATTGCCGGGCGCCTGCCGCGCTCGGCGCGCATGCTCGTGATTGCCGACCACGGCATGCTCGACCTGGACCGCGCCCAGGTGCATGACTTCGATACCGACAGTGCCTTGCAGGACGGGGTGCGGGCGATGGCCGGGGACATCCGGGCGCGCTACCTGTACACCCACGAGCATCAGCAGGACCGCGTGCACGAGCGCTGGCAGAACCGCCTGGGGGATGAATACCGGGTGTTGAGCAAGGCGCAGGCGATTGGCGCGGGGTTGTTCGGGGACGTGATGCTGAGCCAGGCCGAAGGGCGTATCGGGGACCTGATCGTGGTTCCGACCGGGGCCGGCGGGATCATTCGCAGCGTGGAGGAGAAGCACCCCAGCCAGTGGCGCGGGCACCATGGGGCGTTGACGGACGCGGACCAGGTGGTGCCGCTGTTGATGTACTCAGGTTAGGGCCATCGCGGGCCAAGCCCGCTCCCACAGGTACCCCACTGCCCTTCAGAGCCGTGACATTCCTGTGGGAGCGGGCTTGACCCGCGATAGAACACCGCCGATCCGGGCCTAGCGCCGAACCAGCAGCACCCCGCTTTCCATATGGTGCGTATACGGGAACTGGTCAAACAGCGCACACCGCTCGATACGGTGCGTATCGCTCAACTGCTCGATGTTCGCCGCCAGTGTCTCGGGGTTGCACGAGATGTACAGGATGTTATCGAAGCGCCGGGTCAGCTCGCAGGTGTCCGGGTCCATGCCCGCGCGCGGCGGGTCGACGAACACGCTGCCAAAGGCATAGCTTTTCAGGTCGATGCCTTCCAGGCGCCGGAACGGCCGCACCTCGTTCAGGGCCTCGGTCAGCTCTTCGGCCGACAGGCGCACCAGGCGCACGTTATCCACGCCGTTGTCGTCCAGGTTGTGCAGCGCGGCGTTCACCGAGGTCTTGCTGATCTCGGTGGCCAGCACCTTGCGCACCCGCGTGGCCAGCGGCAGGGTGAAGTTGCCGTTGCCGCAGTACAGCTCCAGCAGGTCGTCCTCGCGCTCGCCCAGGGCCTCGTAGGCCCAGTTGAGCATCTTCTGGTTCACCGTGCCGTTGGGCTGGGTGAACGCGCCTTCTGGCTGGCGATAGCGGAAAGTGCGCCCGCCCACGGCCAGCTCTTCAACCGCATAGTCACGGCCGATCACCACGCGCTTGCCCTTGGAGCGCCCGATGATGCTCACGCCCAGGTCGGTCGCCAGTTGCCGGGCAGCGGCTTCCCAATGCTCGTCCAGTGGACGGTGGTAGCACAGGGTGATCATCGCGTCGCCCGCCAGGGTGGTCAGGAACTCCACCTGGAACAGTTTGAAGCTCAGCGCCGAACTGGCCTGCCACGCCGCCTTGAGCTGCGGCATCAACTGGTTGATGCGCTGGCTGGCGATGGGGAAGTCGTCGATCAGGATCGCCTGGTGCTTTTCACCCGGGGCGAACATCGCGTAGTGACGCTGCTCGTTCTCGCGCCACAGGCGAAACTCGGCGCGCAGGCGGTAATGCTCGCGCGGCGAGTCGAACACCGCCGGCTCCGGTGCGCCGAATGGCGCCAGCAGTGCGCGCAGGCGCTCGACCTTGGCCTCAAGCTGCGCGGTGTAGGTAGTCGGGTCGTAGACGGAACTCATGCGGCGTACCAGCCCAGCTTGATCACGAACAGGATGGAGAGCACCACCAGCGCCGAGTTCAGTTCATGCCGGCGGCCCGAGATCAGCTTGATCACGGTCCAGGAGATGAAGCCGAAGGCGATGCCGTTGGCAATCGAATAGGTCAGCGGCATGGCCAGCGCGGTGACCACCACCGGGGCGGCCTCGGTCACGTCGTCCCAGTTGATTTCCGCCAGCCCCGAGGCCATCAGCACGGCGACGAACAGCAGTGCAGGCGCGGTTGCGAAGGCCGGCACGCTGCCGGCCAGCGGGGCGAAGAACAGTGCCAGCAGGAACAGCCCAGCCACCACGATGGCGGTCAGCCCGGTGCGTCCGCCGGCACTCACGCCGGCCGCCGATTCGATATAGCTGGTGGTGGTCGAGGTGCCCAGCAGCGAGCCGGCCATGGCCGCGGTGCTGTCGGCGATCAGGGCGCGGCCCATCTTCGGCATGTGGCCGTCCTTGCCCATCAGCCCGGCGCGCTTGGCCACGCCGATCAGGGTGCCGGAGTTGTCGAACAGGTCGACGAACAGGAAGGCGAAGATCACGCTGATCAGGCCGACATCCAGTGCGCCCTTGATGTCCAGCTGCAGGAAGGTCGGGGCCAGCGAGGGCGGCATCGACACGATGCCGTTGAACGGGGTGTAGCCCAGGCCGATGGAGGCGACGGTGACCGCCAGGATGCCGATCAGCACGGCGCCGCGTACCTTCATCGCCTCGAGCGCGACGATCAGGAAGAAGCCCAGGGTGGCCAGTACCGGTGCCGGGTTGCGCAGGTCGCCCAGGCCCACCAGGGTGGCCGGGTTGTCGACCACGATGCCGGCGTTGTGCAGGGCGATCAGCGCCAGGAACAGGCCGATGCCGGCGGCAATTGCCGAACGCAGCGGCAGCGGAATGCTGTTGACGATCCATTCGCGGATGCGAAAGATCGACAGCAGGAAGAACAGCACCGCCGAAATGAATACCGCCCCCAGTGCCACCTGCCAGGTGTGGCCCATGTGCAGCACCACGGTGTAGGTGAAGAAGGCGTTCAGGCCCATGCCCGGCGCCAGCGCGATCGGGTAGTTGGCGATCAGCCCCATCACCGCCGAACCGATGGCGGCAGCCAGGCACGTGGCGACGAAGATCGCGCCCTTGTCCATGCCGGTCTCGCCGAGGATGCTCGGGTTGACGAACAGGATGTAGGCCATGGCCAGGAAGGTGGTGACCCCCGCCAGGATTTCGGTGCGCACGTTGGTATTGTGCGCTTTCAGTTGAAACAGCCTTTCCAGCATGCCAGCTCCCCGTGGCGCACTGCGGCGCCTTGAATGTTCGACCCCATCAGCAAAGCACAGACTGTACCGGACACGGGGTGCCGGACTGAGTGATTTTTGAATGGGCCGCAAAAAAGCCGCGCATCATATCAGCAAGACCGCCACTTTTGGACCAGGACCATGACCGTGCAGCTGATTCACTACGATGCGCTGACCCCGGCCCAGCGCGCAGGCCTGCCCGGCATCGAGGTGCTGGCGGCGCAGCGGGCGTTTTGCGGTGACATCGAGGGCGCGCTGCATACCCTGCTGAACCGGCCCGGCGACGATGTGCGCGGGCTGGCGCTGCTGGTGGGGGGCGTGCCGCAGGGCTTCCTGCTGCTCAAGCGTGGTGCACACCTGCCGCCGTGGGCCCGCCATGATGCGGCCACCTTGCATGCCCTGCAGGTGGACTGGCGGGCGCAGGGGCAGGGGCTTGGCCGCTGGTGCCTGGCGGCGCTGCCGGCGCGGGTGCGCGAAGTGTGGCCGCAGGTGCGTTGCCTGCAACTGTCGGTGGATACCGACAATCAGGCGGCGTTGAGGCTGTACCGCGCGGCGGGGTGGGTGGACAGCGGCGAGGGGTATCGCGGGCGGGTGGGGTATGAGCGGCAGATGACCCTGATGCTTTGATCTGGCTGGCCTCATTGCGGGTCAATCCCGCCCCCACAGATTCAGTGAGGCCCTTGTGGGAGCAAGCTTGACCCACGATTGGGTAAGCGCGGTCAGCCCTTTTTCTGGGTATGCATGTGATCGCGCCCCGCCAGCGTCGGGAACAGCTTGATCCACACGCCCGTCACCACCAGCGTGCCCACCCCGCCCAGCACCACCGCCGGCACGGTGCCGAACCAGTGCGCCGTGACCCCGGACTCGAACTCGCCCAGCTGGTTCGAGGCGCCGATGAACAACCCGTTCACCGCGCTTACCCGACCACGCATCTCGTCCGGCGTCTCCAGTTGCACGAACGCGCTGCGGATCACCATGCTGATCATGTCAGCCGCGCCCAGCACCGCCAGCACCGCCAGCGAGAACCAGAACGAGGTCGACAGGCCGAAGGCAATGGTCGCCGCGCCAAAGACCCCCACCGCCGTGAACATCACCCGCCCGACCTTGCGCTCGATGGGGAAGCGCGCCAGCCACACCGACATCAGCAGCGCCCCCACCGCCGGCGCCGAGCGCAACAGGCCCAGGCCCCACGGGCCGGTCAGCAGGATGTCCTTGGCGAACACCGGCAGCAACGCCGTGGCGCCGCCCAGCAGCACGGCGAACAGGTCCAGCGACACCGCGCCGAGCACGTCCGGGCGGCTGCGAATGAAGCGAATGCCCGCCAGCAGCGATTCCAGGCTCGCCCGGCCCCGGTTGGCCGGCTGGCGGGCGGCGCTCAGGCGCAAGGTCAGGCCGCAGGCGATCACGTACAGCACCACGGTCGGGCCATACACCCACACGCTGCCAAACGCATACAGAAAGCCCCCCAGCGCCGGCGCGACGATGGTCGCCGACTGCATGGCCGAGGCCGACGCGGCCACTGCCCGCGGGAACAGCGCCGAGGGCACCACGTTGGGTAGCAACGCCTGGGTGGCCGGCATCTCGAAAGAGCGCGCACTGCCCAGCAGGAACGCCAGCACGAAGATCAGTTCGCGGGTCACGCTGTGGGTGCTGCTGCCCACCACCAGCGCCAGGGCGATCAGCGCCTGGGCGAACTGGCACAGCGCTGCCACCCGGCGCCGGTCATAGCGGTCGGCCACATGCCCGGTGTGCAGCATGAACAGCACCCGCGGGGCGAATTCCACCAGGCCCACCAGGCCCAGGTCGAGCACGTTGCCGGTCAGCTGATAGAGGTGCCAGCCGATGGCCACGGTGAGCATCTGGAAGCCGCTGGCAGTGAAAATTCGCGCGCACCAGAACGCCAGGAAGGGGCGGTGATGGCGCAGCAGGAGCGGGGCATGGTCTGACATGTGCGATACAGAGCCTTTGCGGGGGCGGCGGGGCAGATTATCACCAGTTTGTAACAGCAGGTTGCGAAAGCCGTCATCCCCGTGCGGTAGGCGCACCGATTCGTGTGTGCGTAAAGGGGGTGAGGCAACCGGTCACGCGGCAAACCACCACACAACCATGCGGCCCGTTCAGGACTATGCTTTCAGGCAATCGTTGACCTGGATCAATTGTTGTTTTTGCAACTGTTTCAAATGCAACGATGTGGCCGGAGGGCCGAATTCCCTGCGATTGCAAGTTTTCAGAACAATTCCAACTCGCCGCACTCAATGACGTAGGGGCAGTTGGCGCCAAGGCCGTGACCCTGACGCCGGATAACCTGACAGAGGAAGCACTATGTTCGGATTAGAGGCTCTAGATCTCGCCCGAATCCAGTTTGCGTTTACGATCTCTTTCCACATCCTGTTCCCGGCCATCACCATCGGCCTGGCGAGTTACCTGGCGGTGCTCGAAGGCCTGTGGCTCAAGACCCACAACAGCGTCTACCGCGACCTGTACCACTTCTGGTCGAAGATCTTTGCCGTCAACTTCGGCATGGGCGTGGTCTCCGGCCTGGTCATGGCGTACCAGTTCGGCACCAACTGGAGCCGCTTCTCGGACTTCGCCGGCTCGATCACCGGTCCGTTGCTGACCTATGAGGTGCTCACCGCGTTCTTCCTCGAAGCGGGCTTTCTGGGTGTCATGCTGTTCGGCTGGAACAAGGTCGGGCGCGGCCTGCACTTCTTCGCCACCATCATGGTCGCCGTCGGCACGCTGATCTCCACCTTCTGGATCCTGGCGTCCAACAGCTGGATGCAGACCCCGCAAGGTTATGAAATCGTCAACGGCGTGGTGATCCCGGTCGACTGGTTCGCGGTGATCTTCAACCCGTCCTTCCCCTACCGCCTGGCGCACATGGCCACGGCAGCATTCGTGGCCACGGCCTTCTTCGTCGGCGCCTCGGCCGCCTGGCACCTGCTGCGCGGCAAGGACAACCCGGCGATTCGCAAGATGCTCTCGATGGCCATGTGGATGGCGCTGATCGTGGCGCCGGTGCAGGCGGTGATCGGTGATTTCCACGGGCTCAACACCCTCAAGCACCAGCCGGTGAAGATCGCCGCCATCGAAGGCCACTGGGAAAACGTCGGCGACGAGCCGACCCCGCTGATCCTGTTCGGCATCCCCGACATGAAGAACGAGACCACCCACTTCAAGCTGGAGATCCCGGCGCTGGGCAGCCTGATCCTGACCCACAGCCTGGACAAGCAGGTGCCGGCGATGAAGGAGTTCCCGCCTGAAGACCGGCCCAACTCCACCGTGGTGTTCTGGTCGTTCCGCATCATGGTCGGGCTGGGCATGCTGATGATCGCCGTGGGCCTGTGGAGCCTGTGGCTGCGCAAGCGCGGCACCCTGTACAGCTCGCGCCCGTTCCTCTACCTGACCCTGTGGATGGGCCCGTCCGGGCTGATCGCAATCCTGGCCGGCTGGTTCACCACCGAGGTCGGTCGCCAGCCGTGGGTGGTGTACGGGCTGATGCGTACCGCCGATGGCGTGTCCAACCACAGCTATGCGCAACTGGGCATCACCCTGGTGATGTTCGTGGTGGTGTACTTCGCGCTGTTCGGCGCGGGGCTCGGCTACATGATGCGTCTGGTGCGCAAGGGGCCGGAAACAGGCGAGGGCGACGAGCCGACCCATGGCGGGCCTGGCCAGCAACGCACCCCGGCGCGGCCGTTGTCGGCTGCCGACGACGACCATGCCGACGACCACGCCAGCCTGAGCAAGGGGAACTGACTCATGGGTATTGATCTTCCGCTTATCTGGGCCGTGATCATCATCTTCGGCATCATGATGTACGTGGTGATGGACGGCTTCGACCTGGGCATTGGCATCCTGTTTCCCTTCGTCAAGGGCGAGCGCGACCGCGATGTGATGATGAACACCGTCGCCCCGGTCTGGGACGGCAACGAGACCTGGCTGGTGCTGGGCGGGGCGGCGCTGTTCGGCGCCTTCCCGCTGGCCTATGCGGTGGTGCTCTCGGCGCTGTACCTGCCGTTGATGCTGATGCTGATGGGGCTGATCTTCCGTGGCGTGGCCTTCGAGTTCCGCTTCAAGGCCAAGGCCGACAAGCGCCACCTGTGGGACAAGGCGTTCATCGGCGGCTCGCTGGCCGCAACCTTCTTCCAGGGCGTGGCACTGGGCGCATTCATCGAAGGCTTCAAGGTGGTCGAACGCAACTACGCAGGCGGCTCGCTGGACTGGCTGACGCCGTTCAGCCTGTTCTGCGGGGTGGGGCTGATCGTGGCCTATGCCTTGCTAGGCTGCACCTGGCTGATCATGAAGACCGAAGGCCCGTTGCAGAGCAAGATGCATGACCTGGCGCGCCCACTGGCCTTCGTGCTGCTGGCCGTGACCGGTGTGGTGAGTATCTGGACGCCGCTGGCGCATCCGGACATCGCCACGCGCTGGTTCAGCCTGCCCAACCTGTTCTGGTTCCTGCCGGTGCCGATCCTGGTGCTGGTCACCCTGTACGGGCTGGTGCGGGCGGTGGCACGCCATGCCCACTACACCCCGTTCCTGCTGACGTTGGTGCTGATCTTCCTGGGCTACAGCGGGCTGGGCATCAGCCTGTGGCCGAACATCATCCCGCCGTCGATCTCGATCTGGGACGCCGCAGCGCCGCCGCAGAGCCAGGGCTTCATGCTGGTGGGCACGCTGTTCATCATCCCGTTCATCCTGGGCTACACCTTCTGGAGCTACTACGTGTTCCGCGGCAAGGTGACCCACGACGACGGCTATCACTAGGAGGGCCTGGCAATGACTGGCAAAGACACCTTCGAACCGGAGAAAAAGCCGCTGATGCAGCGCCTGGGCTGGCTGCTGCTGATCTGGGCAGTGAGCGTGGCAAGCCTGGCCGTGGTGGCCTGGCTGATGCGGATGTTCATGGCGGCGGCGGGCTTGAGTACCCACTGAGCCAAGGTATTTCCCATCCCGCCCTGGGCGGGTTTACACCCTGCGCCGCGTGAGCTGCGCAGGGTTTTTTTTGCCTGTCTCGGCCGCCTGGCGCAGGAGCCGCTTGCCGGCGAAGGTGTCGGCCCCGTACCCGGCCTACTTGCGCGCCTTGAGCACCACGAACTTCGGCGTGGCTGCCACCTGCTCCACTCCCCGGAACAATCGCGCCAGCTTGCTGTGATAGCCCAGGTGCCGATTGCCCACGATGTACAGCGCCCCGCCCACCAACAGTGCCTCGCGTGCCTGCTGGAACATGCGCCAGGCGAGAAAGTCCCCCACTACCTGCTGCTGGTGAAACGGCGGGTTGCACAGCACCACGTCCAGGGACTGCGGTGCCTGCCCGGCCAGCCCGTCGTCGGCGCGCACCGTCACGGCTCGCTCGCCCAGCGCCGCCTGCCAGTTCTGCTCGGCCGACTGCACCGCCATGTACGACTCGTCCACCAGGGTGTAGTGCGCCTGCGGGTTGGCCAGCGCGCTGACGATGCCCAGCACGCCGTTGCCGCAGCCAAGGTCGGCCACCCGCGCATCGCCCAGGTCGCGGGGCAGATGTGGCAGGAAGGCACGGGTACCGATATCCAGCCCTTCGCGGCAGAACACATTGGCGTGGTTCACCAGCTCCAGCGGTGGTTGCTCCAGCTGATAACGGGTGGGGTAGGGCGAGGCTGCCGCCGCCCTGGGCTCGGCCGTGGCGATCAGCAGGCGCGCCTTCTTGCGCGCCAGCGATGCCTGCACCGGGCCGATGTACTTCTCCAGCAGGTCGCCGGCTGCCCGTGGCAGGTGCTTGATCATCGCCCCGGCGATTACCTGCGCGCCGGGTGCCAACTGGCCCTGCAGCCGGATCAACTGCTCTTCGAGCAGCGCCAGGGTCTTGGGTACGCGCACCAGCACCCGGTCGAACGGCCCCTGCCAATGCTGGCTGGCGGCGATGAAGGGCACGCTGTCGAATGCCTGGCCATTGCGCACCAGGTTCTTCTCCAGTGCCAGCCGGGCCAGGTAGGAGTCGCCGCTGCCCAGCACCTGGGCATGGGCGCGCAGGCTGATGGCCAGCGCGCCGAAGCTGTCGTTGAGTACCAGTACCCGGCTCGTGGCAGGCAGCGCCTGCGCGGCCAGGTGTTCGAGCAGGTACTCGTCGGCCGCGTCGAAGGCCTGCAAGGGGTCGTTGGCGTATTCGGGCTGGCGAAGCAGCTCGAGCTCGGCGAAGGGGGTGATCAACAGGGGCATGGCGTAGGGCTCTGGGCTTTGGCGCGCGCGCTGGGGCTTGGCGCTGGACGGGCGCAGATTCTACAGCGTTTTTGCAGGTGGGGAGGGGGGTGTTGGCGAGCAGAACCTCAGATCAACCCGTACTGGGTGGCGATGGCGACCGCGCTGGTCTTGTTGGTGGTGTTGAGTTTGCTGGTGATGCTGCGGATATGAAAATTGACCGTGCTTCTGGACAGCGTGAGGATGCAACTGATGTCTTCGGCGGTCTTGCCGGCAGCGGTCCACTGCAGCACCTCGCGTTCCCGGGGCGAGAGTGCCTGCACGCGGGCCTTGGGCGGATGCAACTTGGCAACCATCAGGGTGTGCAGCAGGTTGCACAGCCACAGGGTCTGGGCCGACTTTTCGTACAGTTCCGCCATGCTCACTTCGCCCTGCCGGCGTGATACGCACAGCACGCTTTCGTTGCCGCGCAGGTCCTGGGTGCCCTGGCTCCAACCATGGCACAGGCCATGTTCGCACGCCGTCTGCCGCAACTCGGGGGCTTGCTTGTACAACTGCGGGGACCACAGCACCGGCATGTTCGAATGATGGCAATGCACAAGCACCGGGTCGATGCGCTCGTACTCGTTCTTCTTGTAGAGCTCGTTCCATTCGGCCGGGTAGTTGTTGAACATCATGACCTGCGGGCCTTCGGCGACCGTCCTGCCGTTCAGGCGGTATGCCAGAAACTCCATGTCCAGTTGCTCGGCCAGTGACAGTGCAGTGGCAAACATCTGTTGCTGGTTTTCCTCCTGCGTCAGTTGTTGCAACTGCTCCTGCTTCCAATATGGCATTTGAGCCTCCGTGCACCTTTGCAATTTAGTCACCCTGGATCGAGTGTAGGAAAAGTCGCACGTTGTTCTAGGTTTTTTTTGCTATAGAAATGTTCCAGTGCTCTACATAAAAATAGGGTTGTACAACCCGCGTTACATGTTTTGTTACGTGGTTGAAACACATGAGCGTAATGCCATTACATCGCGGCGGTGTTTATCCCGTCAGCTTTGCGCGACACTGTGTTTACCTGAATTGTGGAGCACACCATGACTGCCAGTGCGGAGAAGTTCACCCGCCAGACCCTGCTCGATGTCCAGCCGCTGACCCCCAACCTGTTCAGCCTGCGCGTAACCCGTGATCCCGGTTTTCGATTCCGGGCCGGCCAGTTTGCTCGCCTGGGCGTGACCCGTGCCGATGGCAGCGTGGTGTGGCGGGCGTACTCGATGGTCTCGTCGCCGTTCGACGAGTACCTGGACTTTTTCTCGATCGTCGTGCCCGGCGGCGAGTTCACCAGTGAGCTGAGCCGGCTGCGCGAGGGTGACCAACTGTTGATCGACCGCCAGGCGTTCGGTTTCCTGACCCTCGATCGCTTCGCCGACGGGCGGGACCTGTGGTTGCTGGCGACCGGTACCGGCATTGCACCCTTCATGTCGATACTGCAGGACTTCGAAGCCTGGGAGCGGTTCGACACCATCAAGCTGGTCTATTCGGTGCGCGAAGCCAGGGAGCTCGCCTATCAGCAGGAGATCGCCGGCCTGGAGCAGCGCGACTACCTGGCCGAACATGCGGGCAAGCTGCAGTTCATTCCGGTGGTCACCCGCGAGCAACACCCGGGTGCGCTGAACGGGCGTATCACCACCCTGATCGAGAACGGCGAACTGGAGCGTGCGGCCGGCCTGGCGCTGACCCCCGAACATTCGCGGGTGATGCTCTGCGGCAACCCGCAGATGATCGACGACACCCGCCAGGTGCTCAAGGCGCGTGATCTTCAACTGAGCCTCAGCCGCCGGCCGGGCCAGGTGGCGGTGGAAAACTACTGGTAGACAGCACAACGGCGCCCGAAGGCGCCGTTACGGTCAGGCAGGCCCGATTCAGGGCTGCTGGTTCTGCGCCTTGAGCAGGTCGCGAATTTCGCCCAGCAGTTCTTCTTCCTTGGTGGGTACCGGCGGCAGGGTCGGGGCCACCGCTTCTTCGCGCTTGAGGCGGTTGATCACCTTCACGCCCATGAAGATCGCGAAGGCCACGATCAGAAAGTCGATCACCGTCTGGATGAACTTGCCATAGGCCAGCACCACCGCCGGCGCGTCACCCTCGGCCGCCTTGAGCACCACCGCCAGATCACTGAAGTCCACTCCACCGATCAGCAGGCCCAGGGGTGGCATCACCACATCGCCAACAAACGATGAAACGATTTTGCCGAACGCGGCGCCGATGATGATACCGACGGCCATGTCGACCACGTTGCCCTTGACCGCGAAGGCCTTGAATTCACTGATCACGCCCATGGTTTATTCCCTGTAACAGATGAGATTGGTCATCGCAGTGTAAATCAGCTATGCGCTTCATGCTCCGCGTTGCAGTAAAAGACCCCGGCTATGCCGAATAGTTTTGTCGCCCAGGCGGCGCCCCGCAGCTGGGTCGGCTCGGCTATCATGGCCCCTTTTTCCAGGAGACTGCCCCATGGCCAAGGCCAAGCGCATGTACGGCTGCACCGAGTGCGGCGCGACCTTTCCCAAGTGGGCGGGCCAGTGCGGCGAATGCGGCGCGTGGAACACCCTGGTCGAGACCATGATCGAAAGTGGCGGCGCTGCGGCGCCTGCCGGGCGCACCGGCTGGGCCGGGCAACAGGCGCAGATCAAGACCCTGGCCGAGGTCAGTGTCGAGGAGATCCCGCGTTTCAGCACCGCCAGCGCCGAGCTGGACCGCGTGCTCGGTGGCGGCCTGGTCGATGGATCGGTGGTGCTGATTGGTGGTGACCCGGGCATCGGCAAGTCCACCATCCTGCTGCAGACCCTGTGCAACATTGCCACGCGCATGCCGGCGCTGTACGTCACCGGGGAAGAATCCCAGCAGCAGGTGGCCATGCGTGCCCGTCGCCTGGGCCTGCCGCAGGATCAGTTGCGGGTGATGACCGAGACCTGCATCGAAACCATCATTGCCACCGCGCGGGTCGAAAAGCCCAAGGTGATGGTGATCGACTCCATCCAGACCATCTTCACCGAACAGTTGCAGTCGGCGCCCGGTGGCGTGTCGCAGGTACGCGAGAGTGCCGCCTTGCTGGTGCGCTATGCCAAGCAGAGCGGCACGGCGATCTTCCTGGTCGGCCACGTGACCAAGGAGGGCGCGTTGGCCGGGCCGCGGGTACTGGAACACATGGTCGACACCGTGCTGTATTTCGAGGGCGAGTCCGACGGTCGCCTGCGCCTGCTGCGCGCGGTGAAGAACCGCTTTGGTGCGGTCAACGAGCTGGGCGTGTTCGGCATGACCGACCGCGGCCTCAAGGAAGTCTCCAACCCGTCGGCGATCTTCCTCACCCGTGCCCAGGAGGAAGTGCCGGGCAGCGTGGTGATGGCCACCTGGGAAGGTACCCGGCCGATGCTGGTGGAGGTGCAGGCGCTGGTGGATGAAAGCCACATGGCCAACCCGCGCCGTGTGACCCTGGGCCTGGACCAGAACCGCCTGGCCATGTTGCTGGCGGTGCTGCATCGCCATGGCGGCATCCCCACCCACGACCAGGATGTGTTCCTAAACGTGGTGGGCGGGGTCAAGGTACTGGAGACCGCGTCGGACCTGGCCTTGATGGCGGCGGTGATGTCGAGCTTGCGCAACCGCCCGCTGCCACACGACCTGCTGGTGTTCGGCGAGGTGGGCCTGTCTGGTGAAGTGCGCCCGGTGCCGAGCGGGCAGGAGCGCCTGAAGGAGGCCGCCAAGCACGGCTTCAAGCGCGCCATCGTGCCCAAGGGCAACGCGCCCAAGGAAGCGCCGCCGGGGCTGCAGGTGATTGCGGTGACGCGCCTGGAGCAGGCGCTGGATGCGTTGTTCGAGTAACACAAAAAAGGCCGGTGAAGATCACCGGCCTTTTCTCCTCGTGCTGTCTAGTGCTCGGCGGCAGTCTCTCGCCTCACCACCTTGCTCCCATGCTCATCCTTCTCCAGCAACGGAATCTCCTTGCCCTCGGCATCGAACAGCTTGCCGTCTTCGAAGTAGTCGCCGTCACGCAGCCCGGAAATGTCCGAGTAGTTCAGCGTGCGTTCGGAGGCGGCCACGAACACCGACTGATGATCGGAGTTGCCGGTCTTGAAGTGGTTGAACACCAGGTTCAGCAGAATCGCCATGATCGCCGACGAACTGATGCCGGAGTGGAAGATGGTCTCGAACCAGTTCGGGAACTGCGCGTAGAAGTTGGGCGCGGCAATCGGGATCATGCCGAAGCCCAGTGAGGCGGCCACGATGATCAGGTTCATGTTGTTGCGGTAGTCCACCTTGGACAGCGTGCGGATACCACTGGCCGCCACGGTGCCGAACAGTACGATCCCCGCGCCACCCAGTACCGAGGTCGGTACGGCGGCAATCACCCGGCCCATGATCGGCAGCAGGCCCAGCACCACCAGGATCACGCCACCGGTAGCCACCACGTAGCGGCTCTTCACCCCGGTCACGGCCACCAGGCCGACGTTCTGGGCGAATGCGCTCTGGGTGAACGAACCGAAGATCGGCGCCAGGATGCTCGAGGCCATGTCGGCACGCAGGCCATCGCCCAGGCGCTTGGAGTCGACCTTGGTGTCGATGATCTCACCTACCGCGAGGATGTCGGCCGAGGTTTCCACCAGGGTCACCATGATCACGATGCACATCGACAGGATGGCCGCGATATGGAAGGTCGGCATGCCGAAGTGGAACGGGGTAGGGAAGGCCACCAGTGGACCTTCGAGCACCTTGCTGAAATCAGCCATGCCCAGCGACCAGGCGATCAGGGTGCCGAACACCATCGCCAGCAGGATCGACAGCCGCGAGATCGCCGCGCTGCCCAGCTTGCTCAGTATCAGCACGATCAGGAAGGTCACCGCCGCCAGGCCGATGTTGGACATGCTGCCGAAGTCCGGTGCCTTGCTGTTGCCGCCCATGACCCAGCGCGCCGCGACCGGCATCAGGGTCAGGCCGATGGTGGTGATCACGATGCCGGTCACCAGTGGCGGGAAGAACTTGGTGATGCGCGAGAACACCGGGGTGATCAGAAACCCGATCAACGAGGCCGCCATCACCGCGCCCAGCACTCCCGGCAGGCCGCCGCCGCCCTCGCTGCTGAGAATCGCGCCCATGGTGGCCACGCCGGCAAACGAAACGCCCTGTACCAGCGGCAACTGGCAACCGAAGAACGGCAGGCCCAGGGTCTGCAGCAGGGTCGCCAGGCCACCGGCAAACAGCGATGCGGCAATCAGCAGGCCGATGTCGGCCGGGCCCAGGCCGGCCGCCTGGCCGAGAATCAGCGGTACCGCGACGATACCGCCGTACATGGTGAGTACGTGTTGCAGCCCGTACGCCAGGTTGGCGCCGAGCCCCAGGTTCTCGTCTTCAGGACGTGATGCCGTGGACGTGTCGGGGGAGGACGTAGTCATGGGAGCAGGTTCTCTGTTTTATTGTTGTGGCGCTACTGTAGACAACTCGTGCCATTCATTGCCAGAACAATTGTATACAATTTTTAGATTGGCACAGGAACAGTCAGGTCATTGGTTTGGGTGCAGGCGTGGATGCAGTTATCGTTCCAACACGCAGCACCAGGCCCGCCAGGGCTGGGTCCGGTGGCATGAACGGCTGTTTGAAAGCTGTCTGGGTGGACAGGAAGGCGGGGCGGAGTCAGGTCGGTAGCGGGCTAAAAGATTTCAAATGTCGATGAGTTGATGGAATTCGCGCTCCAGTTCGGTGCGATCGGCCAGGTTGAGCTCCACCAGGCGGCACAGGTGCTCCAGCGAATCGAGGTCGATGTGCTCGCAGATAAACCCCAGCTGGGTGTCGTCGACATGGCGCAGTTCCACCGTCATGGTGACAAACGCCTCTTCACCCAGGCGTATCTGCGCAGCGAACGGCCGCTCGAGGTCGGCGTCCCAGGCCTTGGGCGCCTCGATCAGCAGGCCCTTGAGCGACAGGTCGAGCAGGTTGACCGGCCAGCGTCGTTCGCCCTGGAGCAGTTCGGTCGGTGCATCGAAGGGTATGCGCTGGAAGCGCCGGCGTTCTGGGTGATCGCTCATGGTGGAGGCCCTTTGCAGTAGAACCTGGCTGGAACCTGACTGACTATAGCTCAGGGCTTGCCAGCATGATCGCGAACGCGCATAACGAGACTGTGGGCGGGGCTGCAGGCTCTAGACCAAAGCAAGTATGGCAATGCGCCAAGACTCGCCCTAGACTCGATGGGCGGTCTTTCATATCCACTAGCTGGAAGCAAACCATGAACAACAATAATAGCCTGCTACGCCATATACCGTGGCTGCTGCTGGCAGTCCTGGGGGCCTGTGCGCTGGGTGTGGTTGCCCTGCGCCGTGGCGAAGCGATCAACGCCTTGTGGATTGTGGTTGCCTCGGTAGCCCTCTACCTGGTCGCCTACCGTTACTACAGTCTGTTCATCGCCACCAAGGTGATGCAGCTGGACCCGCGCCGGGCCACCCCGGCGGTGCTCAACAACGATGGTCTGGACTACGTGCCGACCAACAAGCACATCCTGTTCGGTCACCACTTCGCGGCCATCGCCGGCGCCGGCCCGCTGGTGGGCCCGGTACTGGCTGCGCAGATGGGCTATCTGCCCGGTACGCTCTGGCTGATTGCCGGCGTGGTACTGGCCGGTGCAGTGCAGGACTTCATGATCCTGTTCCTGTCCACCCGCCGCAACGGTCGCTCGCTGGGCGACATGGTGCGTGAGGAAATGGGCCGCATTCCGGGCACCATCGCCCTGTTCGGCTGCTTCCTGATCATGATCATCATCCTTGCGGTGCTGGCGCTGATCGTGGTCAAGGCCCTGGCCGAAAGCCCTTGGGGCATGTTCACGGTGATGGCGACCATCCCCATCGCGATGTTCATGGGCGTGTACATGCGTTATATCCGCCCGGGCCGCATCGGCGAGATCTCGCTGATCGGTGTGGTGCTGCTGTTGCTGTCCATCTGGCTGGGGGGCCTGGTGGCCGCTGATCCGGTGTGGGGCCCGGCGTTCACTTTCACCGGCGTGCAGATCACCTGGATGCTGGTGGGCTATGGCTTCGTCGCCGCCGTGCTGCCGGTGTGGCTGGTGCTGGCGCCGCGTGACTACCTCTCCACCTTCCTCAAGATCGGTACCATCATTGCCCTGGCCATCGGCATCCTGGTGCTGGCGCCCGAGCTGAAGATGCCGGCGCTGACCCAGTTCACCGACGGCACCGGCCCGGTGTGGAAGGGCACCCTGTTCCCGTTCCTGTTCATTACCATCGCCTGTGGCGCGGTATCGGGCTTCCATGCGCTGATCTCCTCGGGCACCACGCCCAAGCTGCTGGACAACGAAGTCAACGCCCGCTACATCGGCTATGGCGGCATGCTGATGGAGTCGTTCGTCGCGATCATGGCCATGGTTGCCGCCTCGGTGATCGAGCCGGGCGTGTACTTCGCCATGAACAGCCCGGCCGCGGTGGTCGGTGCCGACGTGGTGTCGGTGGCGCAGACAGTCAGCAGTTGGGGCTTTGCCATCACCCCCGAGCAGCTCGAGGCGGTCGCCCGGGACATCGGCGAGCACACCGTGCTGGCCCGTGCCGGTGGTGCGCCGACCCTGGCGGTGGGTATCGCGCAGATCCTGCACCAGGTACTGCCGGGTGAAAACACCATGGCGTTCTGGTACCACTTCGCGATCCTGTTCGAAGCCCTGTTCATCCTCACTGCGGTAGACGCCGGTACGCGTGCCGGGCGCTTCATGCTGCAGGACCTGCTGGGCTCGTTCGTGCCGGCACTCAAGCGCACCGAGTCGTGGGGCGCCAACCTGCTCGCTACCGCCGGCTGTGTGGCGTTGTGGGGCTACCTGCTGTACCAGGGCGTGATCGACCCGCTGGGTGGCATCAACACCTTGTGGCCGCTGTTCGGCATCTCCAACCAGATGCTGGCCGGTATCGCGCTGATGCTCGGCACCGTGGTGCTGATCAAGATGAAGCGCCAGCAGTACATGTGGGTCACCCTGGTGCCGGCGGTATGGCTGCTGATCTGCACCACCACCGCAGGCTTCATCAAGCTGTTCGACCCGAACCCGGCGGTGGGCTTCCTGGCCCTGGCCAACAAGTACAGCGCGGCGCTGGACGCCGGTCAGGTACTGGCCCCGGCCAAGGACATCGCGCAGATGCAGCACGTGATCTTCAACGCGTACACCAACGCGACGCTGACCGCGCTGTTCCTGTTCGTGGTGTTCAGCATCCTGTTCTTCGCGCTCAAGGTCGGTATCCGCGCCTTGAACAAGAAAGAACGTACCGACAAGGAATCGCCGTTCCAGGCCTTGCCGGACGCGTAAACCAAGAGGATTGCAGACATGTTCAACGATCTCGGTCGACTGGGTAAGTACCTGGGGCAGGCAGCCCGCCTGATGGTCGGCATGCCCGACTACGACAATTACGTCGAGCATATGCAAACCCGGCACCCCGACCTGCCGCCGATGACCTACGAGGAGTTCTTCCGGGAACGCCAGGAGGCGCGCTACGGCGGCAAGGGCGGGCCCAAGTGCTGTTGAAAGACGGCACCGCCCGCGTGTGACAAACCTGTGGGAGCCCGGGCAGCCGGGCTCCCACAGTCATTTCAGTGTTCAGGAGATTTTCCGTGCAACCCATTCCCGTCACCGTGCTCAGCGGTTTTCTGGGGGCCGGCAAGACCACCTTGCTGCGCCACCTGCTCAAGGCCGAGCACGGCCTGAAAATCGCCGTGATCGAAAACGAGTTCAGCGACGCCGGCATCGACACCCAACTGCTGGGCGACGAACCGGTGCAGGTCATGACCCTGGCCAACGGCTGCGTGTGCTGCACCATCCACACCGACCTGACCAAGGCGCTGTTCCTGCTGCTGGAGCGTCTGGACAGCGGCGAAATCGCCTTCGACCGGCTGGTGATCGAGTGCACCGGCCTGGCCGACCCGGCACCGGTGGCGCAGACCTTCTTCATCGACGAAGAGCTGCGAGAGCGCTACATCCTCGACGGCATCATCACCCTGGTGGATGCCGCGCATGCCGACCTGCACCTGACCCAGACCATCGCCCAGGCTCAGGTCGGGTTTGCCGATCGCCTGCTGGTGAGCAAGACCGACCTGGTCGATGCGGCCGCGTTCGAGGCTTTGAGCCAGCGCCTGGCGCGGATCAACCGACGTGCGCCGATCCGTGTGGTGGACAACGGCAGGATCGACCTGGCCGAGATGCTGGATGTGCGCGGGTTCAACCTCAACGCCAGCCTCAACCTGCGGCCTGTTGTGGCGGCGGGCAACAGCCTGGACCGGATCTCCAGCATGGTGCTGCGTACTGATGTGCCGCTGGATATCGACCGGCTGAGCGAGTTCATGAACCAATTGCTGGAGGCGCATGGCAAACAGCTGTTGCGCTACAAGGGCGTATTGAACATTGCTGGCGAGGATCGGCGGCTGGTGTTTCAGGGCGTGCTGAAGCTCTATGGCTTCGACTGGGATACCGAGTGGGCCGAAGGCGAACAGCGCGAGAGTGTGATGGTGTTCATTGCCGATGACCTGCCCGAGGCGAAGATTCGCGAGGGGTTCGAGGCCTTGGGTCGCCCCTGAGGGCCCATCGCGGGTCAAGCCCGCTCCCACAGGTTTACTACCCATCTGGAGGGCTATGAAATCCTGTGGGAGCGGGCTTGACCCGCGATGCCACAAAAAAGCCCGGCTGGGAGCCGGGCTTTTTCACATCAGGTACCTGCGATCAGTTGCCGTACACCGGCAGCTTGGCGCAGATGGCCTTGACCTTCTCGCGAACGGCGTCGATCACCGCTTCGTTGTTCAGGTCGTCCAGGATGTCGCAGATCCAGCCCGCCAGTTCCTTGCACTCTGCTTCCTTGAAGCCGCGAGTGGTCACGGCCGGGGTGCCGAAGCGCAGGCCGGAAGTGACGAACGGGGAGCGTGGGTCGTTTGGCACGGAGTTCTTGTTGACGGTGATGAAGGCTTTGCCCAGGGCAGCGTCTGCGTCCTTGCCGGAGATTTCCTGCTTGATCAGCGACAGCAGGAACAGGTGGTTTTCAGTACCGCCCGACACCACGTCGAAGCCGCGCTCGATGAACACGCCGGCCATGGCCTGGGCGTTCTTCACCACTTGCTGCTGGTAGGCCTTGAACTCAGGCTGCAGCGCTTCCTTGAAGCAGATCGCCTTGGCCGCGATCACGTGCTCCAGCGGGCCGCCCTGGGCGCCCGGGAATACGGCGGAGTTCAGCTTCTTCTCGATGTCGGCGTTGGCACGGGCCAGGATCAGGCCGCCACGTGGACCGCGCAGGGTCTTGTGGGTGGTAGTGGTGACCACGTCGGCGAACGGTACCGGGTTCGGGTACACGCCAGCGGCGACCAGGCCAGCCACGTGGGCCATGTCGACGAACAGGTAGGCACCGACCTTGTCGGCGATTTCGCGGAAGCGCGGGAAGTCCAGCACCTGCGAGTAGGCCGAGAAACCGGCCACGATCATTTTCGGCTTGTGCTCGACCGCCAGGCGCTCGACTTCGTCGTAGTCGATCAGGCCGTTGGCGTCGATGCCGTACTGGATGGCGTTGTACAGCTTGCCCGAGGACGACACGGCAGCGCCGTGGGTCAGGTGGCCGCCGTGGGCCAGGCTCATGCCCAGGATGGTGTCACCGGCCGACAGCAGGGCCAGGTAGACGGCAGCGTTGGCCTGGGAGCCGGCGTGCGGCTGCACGTTGGCGTAGTCGGCGCCGAACAGCTGCTTGGCGCGGTCGATGGCCAGTTGCTCGACCACGTCGACGTATTCGCAGCCACCGTAGTAGCGCTTGCCCGGGTAGCCTTCGGCGTACTTGTTGGTCAGTACCGAGCCTTGAGCTTCCATCACCGCAGGGCTGGTGTAGTTTTCCGAAGCGATCAGCTCAATGTGCTCTTCCTGGCGCTGAGCTTCTTGCTCCATGGCGGCAAAGAGATCGGCGTCGTACTTGGCAATGGTCAAATCACGGCTGAACATGGCGGTCCTCAAGGATCGTGCTGAAATAGGCGGGCATTCTACCTCATCGGCTTTTGTCTGGCATATGAAAGGGCATCATGTCGCAGACAAGCGGGGCTCATTCAGGCTCGGTGTGAACTTATCGCGGGTCAAGCCCGCTCCCACAGGTCTGGTATCCGCTCTCGGGGGCCGAGAACATCCTGTGGGAGCGGGCTTGACCCGCGATGCGTCATTCGAACATGAACAACGTTTCGTTGCTGAACTGCGCCTCGAACTGGTTGGCCGGCATCGGCCGCCCGAACAGGTAGCCCTGCACCTCGTCGCAGCCGTGCTCGCGCAGAAACTCCAGTTGCTCATGGGTCTCCACACCCTCGGCAATCACCGCTAGGTTCAGGCTGTGGGCCATGGCGATGATGGCGCGGGCGATCTGCGCATCCTGCTCGCCCTCGGGCAGACCGTCGACGAAGGTGCGGTCGATCTTGAGCACGTCGATGGGGAACTGCTTGAGGTAGTTGAGCGACGAGTAGCCGGTGCCGAAGTCGTCCACCGCAATGCTCAGCCCCAGATTCTTCAGGCTGTCGAGGATCACCATCGCCTCGTTGACCTCGCGCATCAGGATGCTTTCGGTCAGTTCCAGCTCCAGGCACGCCGGCGGCAGCCCGGTATCGGCCAGGATGGTGGCGATGCGCGTGCCCAGTTGGCCATCGGAGAACTGGCGCGCCGAAATGTTCACCGACACCTTGGGCACTCGCACCTTGGCCTGGTGCCAGGCCTTGAGCTGGCGGCAGGCTTCGCTGATGACCCAGTCGCCCACGTCCACCACCAGCCCCAGTTCCTCGATCACCGGGATGAAGTCGCCCGGCGGCACCAGCCCGCGGCGCGGGTGGCGCCAGCGCAGCAGGGCCTCGGCACCGGTCAGACGCTTGCCGTCGCCGCTGAACTGCGGCTGGTAGTAGAGGATGAACTCGTTCTGCTCCAGCGCATGACGCAGGTCGCTTTCCAGCTCCAGGCGCTCCAGCGCACTGGCGTTCATGTCGGCCTGGTAGAACTGGAAGTTGTTCTTGCCGCGCTCCTTGGCGTGGTACATCGCGGTGTCGGCGTTCTTCATCAGCTGGCTCAGCTCGCTGCCGTCCTGCGGGCTGAGGGCGATGCCGATGCTGGCAGTGACGAAGAACTCGCGGTTCTCCAGCACGAACGGTCGCACCAGGCTGCCCAGGATCTGCTCGGCCACGTGGATCGCGCGGTTGAGCGCGATTTCGCGGGTGGCCTTGGGTTGCAGCAGCAAGGTGAATTCGTCGCCGCCCATGCGTGCCACGGTGTCGTCGTCGTGTACGCAGTCGAGCAGGCGTTCGGCCATGTCCTTGAGCATGCGATCGCCTGCGGCATGCCCCAGGGAGTCGTTGATCGGCTTGAAACGGTCCAGGTCCAGGAACATCAGCACCACCCAGGCCTTCTGCCGCTCGGCCTGCTGCAGCGCGGTGTGCAGGCGGTCCTGGAACAGCGTGCGGTTGGGCAGGTGGGTCAGGGCGTCGTAGTAGGCCAGGCGGTGAATGCGCTGTTCGCTGGCCTTGCGCTCGCTGATGTCGGTGAAGAAGCACACGTAGCTGGCCAGGTCACCCTCGTCGTCGAGCACCGCGGTGATGCCGACCCACGCCGGGTAGTGCTCGCCGCTGCGGCGCTTGAGCCAGACCTCGCCCTCCCAGGTGCCGCGCTGGTGCAGTTGCTTGAGCACGTAGTTGAGGTGGGCTTCCTGCTGTTCGTCGACGGTGAGCAGGCTCGGCAACTGGTCGAGCACGTCGCTCACCGCGTAGCCGCTGACCCGGCTGAAGGCTTCGTTGGCCTGCACGATGTAGCCGGCCGGGTCGGTGATCAGGATCGCCGAGGTGGAATGCTCGAACACCGTGGCGGCCATGCGCAGGTCTTTCTCGGCGCGGCGTTGCTGGCTGATGTCGCGGCCGACGCCCAGGATGCCCTCGAAATGGTTGTGCTCGTCCCACACCAGTACCACGCGCAGCTCGATCGGGATCTTGCGGCCGTCGGCGCGCAGACAGTCGAACAGGAACAGCTGGGTGGTCACCTCGGTGCGCAGGCGCTCCAGCGCGGCGGGTTCCTCGAGGGCCCGCTTGACCCGTTCGAACAGGGTGAACACGCCGGTCAGCTGCGCCGGGTTGGCAATGGTCGACTGCCAGCCGTTGGCGAAGATCCACGGCACGTCGTAGCCCAGTACCGTCTGCACCGAAGGGCTGACGTAGTTGAGCTGCAACTGCGGGTCGGTGGAGAAGATCACGTCGCTGATGCTCTCGGCGAGCATGCGGTAGCGCTGCTCGCTGTCGCGCAGCGACTCGCTCGCCTCGATCTGGTCGGTGACGTCCTTGCCCACCCCGATGATGCGCAGCACCGTACCGTCAGGGTCGCGGGTCAGGGCCTGTTCGCGAATGTCGTAGCGCCGCCAGCTCTGGTCGTGGTGAAGAAAACGCAGTTGGCAATGCAACTGCTCCACATAGCCGCTCTGGCGCTGCTGCTGGCGCATCTGGCGAAACAGCTCGGCGTCCTGCGGGTGCAGCAGCACTTCCCAGAAGTACTCGCCCATCTGCGCCAGCTCGCTGCGCGAATAGCCCAGGGTCTGGCCCAGGTGGCGGTTGCTGAAGATCATGCGCAGGCTGTGCACATCCTGCACGTACAGCTGGTCGGGCACGGTGCGCACCACGTCCGACCAGAAGCTTTCGCGCTCCAGCAGCGACAGCTCCACGCGCTTGCGGCTGGTGATATCGCTGATGCTCAGGATCACGGCCTGGTAGTCACGCCGTGCCTGGGGGAAGCGCACCATCAGCCACAGGTGCTGGTCCTGGCCCTGGGGGTCGCTGAGCCGCACTTCCAGCTCCAGCAGGCGCAGGTCCTGCACCACTGCCTCGACCAACTGCATGCCCACCCCTTCGGCGCCCGGCGAGTGGCCTTCGATCAGGCGCTGCCAGGCGCTCTCGCAGCAGCCGGCGCCCAGCAGTTGCAGGGCCACCTGATTGACTTCGGTAACCTTCAGCTCGCCCAGCAGGCTGTGGCGCAGCGATACATCCCGGGCCAGGCGCTGGGCCAGCTCGGCTGTGCTGCGCAGGCGCAGGCGTTCCAGCAGTTCGGTCAGCCCCGACAGGTCGAGTACGCACAAGGCCACGCCCGTGCCTTCGAAGATGTCCTGATAGCGTCGCCGACCTTCCTGCAGGGCGCGGTGACGGCGGCGCATGCTGATCAGCGCCAGCAGCGGGATCAGCGCGCACACCAGGCCCAGCACGCACTTGCCGATCAAGGCCGGCAGCAGTTGCTGGCGGCTGTAGGCGGCATCGAACAGGCCGCGCAGTTGCCAGTCGCTGTTGTTCAGGTACGCCAGCAGCACGCTTTGCGGCGGCTCGATGCTGGCCTCGCGCGCATCGAGCGGCGGCGCGTGGCGATCGATGACCTGTGCCGTGCGGCTGTTTTCCAGCAGCCACAGCGGTGGCGCGGCGTGCTCCAGGGGTTGGCTCAGTTGCTGGTAGTACTCCGGGGCCAGGCGCAGCAGCCAATAGCCACGGGTGTCGCTGTCGGGGTGCTGCAGCAGCAGGTAGACCAGGCTGTTGTCGTCGCTGTTGCTGAAGTAGTACGGGCGCTCCTGGCCCAGGTGCAGCAGCTCCTGGAGCGCCTTGCGGTCGGCACTGATGCCCGCGCTGTCGCGCAGCAACGCGCCCTGGGCGTCCACCCACACCAGGCTGCGCAGGGCGGGCAGGCGTGCGTGCAGGTGTTCGAGCAGCGGCGGCAGGTCGGTGACGGCCGGTGCGGCGGGGTAGGGTTGCAGCAGGGTGAGGGCTTTTTGCGCGTTCAATGCCAGGCTCAGGTTGAGCTGGCTGGCCAGTTCGGCACTTGCATCCAGGCTCTGCTGGCGGCGATCGGCCTGGGTATGGCGGAACTGTTCGAACACCTGCCAGAACAGCAGCGCGAGCAACAGCAGCACCAGGATGGCCAACGCGCCTTTGAGCGAGCCACGCAAGGGCGAACCGGACGCACTCGTGGCTTTGCGCGGGGATGAAGGCTGAGTCAGATTGGTCAAACGCTGTTCCTGCGTGAGGCTGTGGCAGGTGATCGCTACGCAGCGACAAGCGGCGCAGTGTGCGGTAGTCCTGTCGCATCCCGGTTCCAGGCGCGCACTATAAGCTGCACGCCCGAAGGGCGGCTAGCATGCCTTGAAGTGTGGCAAAGTGCCAGTCCTGTTCGTCAGCGGAATGGTTTCCTGCTTTTTGATACAAATTGCACACGCTGTGTTGATTGCAATGTGCCATTTCCCTATCTAGGATGTGCCCCCTCACTTAAGGCAGCGAACCCACGGATGGGTGTTTGACGCTGTTTTGGTAGGCCCCGTGCCGCCTGGGCTTTTTCGGTCGGCGCGGGGCCTGCAGTCCAACTACAGGCCAAGGATGTCCTACTCAAGCAAGTTGCACGCTCGTTACCACGAGGTTGCCCGGCAGGCTGTATCACCAGACTGTTTTGCGGGCGAGGACGTGCGTTTTTCCAGTGAGTACGAAGCACTGGAAGGCGAGTTGAACAAGGCTCAGTCCGTTCACGAGAGCGGCCAGATCGACTGGCTCCGCGTGCTCGAGAACAGCGAGACGCTGCTGCGCACACAGTCCAAGGACCTGCGGGTTGCCGCCTGGTTGACGTGGGCGTTGTATCAACGCGAATCCTTCCCGGGCCTGCTGGCCGGCGTGGGGCTGTTGCAGCACCTGTGCGAGCAGCACTGGGCGCAGGTGCACCCGGCCAAGCCACGCACGCGGGCCGCGGCCATCGGCTGGCTGGTGCCGCGCCTGGAGCAGGTACTGGGTGAAAACGTCGCGATCAAGGAGCAACTGGCGCTGTTCCGCCGCCTGGTCGACAGCCTGCAGGCGCTCGATGCAGCCCTGACCACGCACCTGGGCGATGAGGCGCCGCTGTTGCTGCCGTTGTGCCGACGCCTGTCGAGCATGGTGCAACGTGCTGCCGACAATCAGCCCGAACCTGGGGCCGTGGGCGCGGTCGTGGCCCAGGTCAAGCAGGCCGCCACCCAGTTGCTCACCCCCGGCGCCCCCGTCGACAGCGAAAAAGACGCGCACAAGGTGTTACGCACCCTGCAGGATGGCGCTCGACCGTTATCGAACTGGTGGCTCAAGCAGAAGGCCACCGACGTGCGCGCCTTGCGCCTCAACCGCACGCTGCTGTGGTTGCAGATCGACGCGGTGCCCGAGCGCAATGCCGAACAGGTGACCGTGCTGCGCGGGTTGCCGGTCGACCGCCTGAAGATCTACCAGGAACGCTTTGCCAACGGCCAGTACGCCGACCTGCTGATGGAGCTCGAGGCCAGCCTGGCCAAGTCGCCGTTCTGGTTCGACGGCCAGCGCATGGTCTGGGAGTGCCTGCTGGAGCTCAACGCCGAGCAGGGCATGCGCGAGGTGGAGTTCCACTTCGCGCAACTGCTGCAGCGCCTGCCCGGGGTGGTGGAGCTGCGCTTTCATGACGGCACGCCGTTTGCCGACCCGGCGACGCGGGGCTGGATCAACGCCAGCGTCATGCCGCACCTGCAGAGCACCAGCGCACCGCGCAAGGTCGAGACCGACCTCGCGACCAGCCTGCCACCCTGGGAGCTGGCCCTGGAGGCGGTGCTGCCCGTGCTGCGCAAGGACGGCCTCAAGCCTGCCGTGCAGATACTCAAGCAGGGCAGGCAGGCGGCTCAAGGCGGGCGTGTGCGCTTTTTCTGGCAGCTCAGCCAGGCGCGGCTGTGCTTTCTGGCCAAGAAGTACGAACTGGCCAAGACCCAGCTCGAAGCCCTCGATCACGAACTGCAACAGGCCGGCCTGCATCAGTGGGAGCCGGACCTGGCACTGGAAGTACTGCGTCTGCTGCACAGCTGTTGTGAGCTGCTGCCGCAGAACCACGCCGTGCGCGAACGCAAGGATGAGGTTTATCGCAGGCTGTGCCACCTCGACCTCGAAGTGGTACTCGACTAGGCCCCCGGGCCGCAAACGCAAGGAGAAAAGCCATGGCCAAAGAAGGCTCGGTAGCCCCCAAGGAACGCATCAACGTCACGTTCAAACCTGCCACGGGCGGTGCCCAGGAAGAAATCGAACTGCCCTTGAAGCTGCTCGCGATCGGTGACTACACCCAGCGTCCGGACGAACGCAAGGTAGAGGACCGCAAGCCCATCAGCATCGACAAGATGACGTTTGACGAAGTGCTCGCCAAGCAGGAGTTGAGCCTGACCCTCAGCGTGCCCAACCGCTTGCAGGACGACGAAAGCGCCAGCGATGAGCTGGGCATCAGCCTGCGGGTCAACTCCATGAAGGACTTCAACCCGGCCAGCCTGGTCGAGCAGGTGCCAGAGCTCAAGAAGCTGATGGAACTGCGCGATGCGCTGGTGGCACTCAAGGGCCCGCTGGGCAACGCACCGGCTTTTCGCAAGGCCATCGAAGGCGTGCTCGCCGACGATGAGTCGCGCACCCGCGTACTCGGCGAACTGGGCCTGAGCGCCACGCCGACCACCGACGCTTGAGCCTCCCCCGTCAAGGAAGAACACCATGAGCACCAGCGCAGCACAGCAAACCAGCAGCACCGATGGCGAGTACAGCATTCTCGACAACATCATCGCGCAAACCCGCCTGACGCCCGACGATGAAGCCTATGACATTGCCAAGCGCGGCGTGTCGGCCTTCATCGAAGAGCTGCTCAAGCCGCACAACGACGGCGAACCGGTCAAGAAGGCCATGGTCGACCGCATGATCGCCGAGATCGATGCCAAGCTCAGCCGCCAGATGGACGCGATTCTCCACCACCCCGACTTCCAGTCGTTGGAGTCGGCCTGGCGTGGCCTGCAGTTGCTGGTCGACCGCACCAACTTTCGCGAAAACATCAAGATAGAAATTCTCAACGTCTCCAAGCAGGACCTGCTGGACGACTTCGAGGACTCGCCCGAAGTCATGCAGGCCGGTCTCTACAAGCACATCTATACCGCAGAGTACGGCCAGTTCGGTGGCCAGCCGGTGGGCGCGATCATCGCCAACTACTTCATGTCGCCCAGCTCCCCCGACGTCAAGCTGATGCAGTACGTCTCCAGCGTTGCGTGCATGTCCCATGCGCCGTTCATCGCCGCTGCCGGTCCGAAGTTCTTCGGCCTCGAAAGCTTCACCGGCCTGCCGGACCTCAAGGATCTCAAGGACCACTTCGAAGGCCCGCAGTTTGCCAAGTGGCAGAGCTTTCGCCAGTCCGAGGACGCGCGCTACATCGGCCTCACCGTGCCGCGCTTCCTGCTGCGCAACCCTTATGACCCGGAGGAAAACCCGGTCAAGTCGTTCGTCTACAAGGAAACCGTGGCCAACAGCCACGAGCACTACCTGTGGGGCAACACCGCCTATGCGTTCGGCACCAAGCTGACCGACAGCTTCGCCAAGTTCCGCTGGTGCCCGAACATCATCGGCCCGCAGAGCGGTGGCGCGGTGGAAGACCTGCCGCTGCACCACTTCGAAAGCATGGGCGAGATCGAGACCAAGATCCCCACCGAAGTGCTGGTGTCGGACCGCCGCGAGTACGAGCTGGCCGAGGAAGGCTTCATTTCCCTGACCATGCGCAAGGGCAGTGACAACGCCGCGTTCTTCTCCGCCAGTTCGGTGCAGAAACCCAAGTTCTTCGGCATCAGCGCCGAGGGCAAGGCCGCCGAGCTGAACTACAAGCTCGGTACCCAGCTGCCGTACATGATGATCGTCAACCGCCTGGCCCACTACCTCAAGGTACTGCAGCGCGAGCAGCTGGGCTCGTGGAAGGAGCGCACCGACCTGGAGCTGGAACTCAACAAGTGGATCCGCCAGTACGTGGCCGACCAGGAGAACCCGAGCGCCGAGGTGCGTGGGCGTCGTCCGCTGCGCGCGGCCCAGATCATCGTCAGCGATGTGGAAGGGGAGCCGGGTTGGTACCGGGTCAGCCTCAACGTGCGCCCGCACTTCAAGTACATGGGCGCCGACTTCACCCTGTCGCTGGTCGGCAAGCTGGATAAAGAGTAAGCGGGGGCGCGTACATGAGCGGATATGGCAGCCTTTTCGAGCGTCTGGGCGGCGAAGCCGACAAGCGTCGCGGCTGGAGCCGCGAGAGGGCTGCCATGGCCTCGGTGGCGGTGCACCTGGGCAAGATGCTCAGTACCCGTGCGGGCAGCGTGCAGACGCTGCCCGATTACGGGCTGGCAGACCTCAATGACATGCGCCTGAGCCTGCATGACGCGCTGAGCCAGGCGCGTCAGGCCATCGAGCAGTTCATCGAAGCCTACGAACCGCGCCTGACCAATGTGCGCGTGGTGTCGCTGCCGCGTGATCACGATCAGCTCAAGCTGGCTTTCAGCATCGAAGGCCTGCTTGAGCTGGACGGGATCAAGCGTCAGGTCAGTTTTTCCGCGCGCCTGGAGGGCGGCGGGCAGGTGCAGGTCAACTGAGACGCGCACCGCGCTGTCGTCTCGCGAACAGGACGTTCCTGAGCATGCAAAACAGGTAACCGAGCATGTCCTTCAATCATTACTACCAGAGCGAGCTCACCGCGTTGCGCCAGCTGGGGCGACGCTTTGCCGAGCGCAGCCCGGCCCTGGCGCCGTTTCTGGGGCAGGCCGGGCGCGACCCGGACGTGGAGCGGCTGCTCGAGGGCTTTGCCTTCCTCACCGGGCGCCTGCGCCAGAAGCTCGATGACGAACTGCCCGAGCTGAGCCATTCGCTGATGCAGCTGCTGTGGCCCAACTACATGCGCCCGCTGCCGGCGTTCAGCATCCTGCAGTTCGACCCGCTGGGCCAGTCCGGCCCGCCCTTGCGGGTGGCGCGCGATACACCGGTCGAGAGCCAGCCGATCGATGAGGTGCGCTGCCGTTTTCGCACCTGCTACCCCACCGATGTCATGGCCCTGGACCTCACCGCGCTCAATTACTCGGTAAAGGGTGATGGGGCGCTGCTCAGCCTGCGCCTGGAGATGAGCTGCGACGGGCATGTCGGCGAGCTGGAACTGAGCCGCCTGCGCCTGCACCTGGCAGGCGAGCGCTACATCAGCCAGATGCTCTACCTGTGCCTGCTGCGCAACGTGGAAGGCATCGAGCTGGTGCCGCTGGGGGGCGATGGCAAGCCGCTGGTGCGCGCCAGTGGCGAGAACGTGACAGTGCGCCTGGCTGGCAACCGTATCCAGCCGGTCGGCTTCGCCGAGGAAGAAGCGCTGATTCCCTACCCGCTGAACACCTTTCGCGGTTACCGCTACCTGCAGGAGTACTTCGCCTTCCAGGACAAGTTCCTGTTCGTCGACCTCGACGGCCTGGAGGCACTCAAGTCCCTGGGCACGGAAACCCTCAAGCAGATGCGTGGGCTGGAGATACGTTTCGACATCCGCAGGGGCGGTATCCAGCGCATGCGCCCCACGCTGGACAACGTCAAGCTGTACTGCACCCCTATCGCCAACCTGTTCCAGCACGATGCCCTGCCGATTCGCCTGGATGGCAAGCAGGACGAATACCTGCTGCTGCCCGCCGAGTACGACCTGGAGAACTGCGGGGTGTTCTCGGTGCACAGCGTGACCGGCTGGAAGCCCGGCGGCGTGGGCTACCAGGCCTATGTGCCATTCGAGTCGTTCGAGCACGACCCCAGTTTCGACGTGCCGCAGACCAGCCCGCACTACAGCATTCGCCAGCGCTCCTCGCTGTTGCATGACGGCCTGGACACCTACCTGAGCTTCGGAATACGCGATACCCGCACCCACGAGACGCTGTCCATCGAGCTCACCTGCACCAACCAGAACCTGCCGCGCCGGCTCAAGCTGGGTGATATCGACCAGCCGTCCGAGCAGACCCCGGAGTTTCTCACCTTCCGCAACATCACCCCGGTCACGGCCAGCTACGCACCGCCCCTGAACCGGGATTTCCTGTGGAAGCTGATCAGCAACATGTCGCTCAACTACCTGTCGCTGGCCAACGTCGATGCGCTCAAGGTGATCCTGGAAACCTACGACTTGCCGCGCTACTACGACCAACATGCCGAGAAGGTCAGCAAGCGCCTGCTCGGCGGGCTCAAGTCGATCCGTCACGAGCATGTCGACCGACTGCACCGCGGCCTGCCCCTGCGCGGGCTGCGCACCGAACTGACCATCGACCCGCAAGGCTACATCGGCGAAGGCGACCTGTTCGTGTTCGCCTCGGTGCTCAACGAGTTCTTTGCCCTTTATGCCAGCCTCAACTCGTACCACGAGTTGCGGGTCAGAAGTACCCAGGGAGAGGTGTACCAATGGACACCACGTATGGGCCTGCAGCCCCTGCTTTGAGCGGGCTGAGCCACGCAATACGCGAATATTCGCTGTTTCAGGCCGTGCTGCTGGTCATCGACCGGCTGCGCGAGTTCCATCCGCACCTGAGCGAAGAGGAGCTGTACGACCAGCTGGAGTTCCAGGCCAATCCGAGCCTGGGCTTTCCGGGCAGCGACGTCGATCGCGTCGAGTTCTTCGACGACCGCGGGCAGATGCGTGCACGCCTGCGTTTCAACCTGATCGGCCTGTGCGGCGCCAGCTCGCCGCTGCCGGCGTTCTACGTGGAGCAGGCGCTGGGCGATGGCGAGGACGGCAACACGACCCGGCAGTTTCTCGACGTGTTCCACCATCGGCTACAGCGCCTGATGCTGCCCATCTGGCGCAAGTACCGTTATCGCGCACGCTTCCAGAGCGGGGCGATGGACCCATTCTCGGCGCAGCTGTTCGCCCTGATCGGGCTGGGTGGCGAGCACATTCGCGAGGCCCGCGAACTGAACTGGAAGCGCCTGTTGCCCTACCTGGGCCTGCTGAGCCTGCGTGCCCACTCGGCGGCATTGATCGAGGCGGTGCTGCGCTACTACTTCAAGCATGCGCAGCTGGTCATCGAGCAGTGCATCGAACGTCGCGTGGTCATCCTGCAGGAGCAGTGCAATCGCCTGGGGCGCGCCAACAGCCTGCTGGGCGAGGACGTGGTGCTGGGCGAGCGGGTGCGTGATCGCAACGGCAAGTTCCGCATCCACATCACCCAGCTCGACTGGCAGCGCTTTCACGAGTTCCTGCCGATCGGCTTCGGCTATCAGCCGCTGTGTGCCCTGGTGCGTTTCACCCTGCGCGACCCGCTGGACTACGACATCCGCCTGGTGCTGCGCCAGGAAGAGATTCGCGAGCTGCGTATCGGCCAGGACAACGCCTGCCGTCTGGGATGGACGAGTTGGCTCGGTCACGAACGCGCCGATGGCGTGGTGACCCTGGGAAGCAAAATTCATTAAGGACCGATGAACATGATCACCGTAGACCTGCAACAACTCATCCAGGCGCTGGACGCCGACACCCGTCGTGACCTGGAGCGCTGCGCCGAACGTTGCGTGGCACGTGGCGGCAGCAGGATCCTGGTCGAGGACCTGCTGCTGGAATTGCTCGATCGCCCCGAAGGCCTTCTTGAACGGGCCTTGCACGACGCCGACGTGGCGCCGGGCGAACTGCGCGCCACCTTGCAGGTGCAGCTTGAACACAGCGCTTCGCGCAACCCGGTGTTCGCCCCCGAACTGGTGCAGTGGCTGCAGGATGCGCTGCTGGTGGCCAACCTCGAACTGGGCAGCAGCCAGGTCGAACAGGCTGCGCTGATCCTGGCGCTGCTGCGCAACCCCGTGCGCTATGCCGGCAGCCATTACCAGCCGCTGCTGGCCCGCCTGAACATCGAGCGCCTCAAGGGCTTCGCCCTGGCGTCCCGGCCGGTTGCAGCGCAGGGTACCGCGGGCGGCCAGGGCGAGTCGATGCTGCAGCGCTTTACCCACAACCTCACCCAGCAGGCCCGCGACGGCCGACTCGACCCGGTACTGTGCCGCGATCAAGCGCTGCGCCAGATGATCGACATCCTTGCCCGGCGGCGCAAGAACAACCCCATCGTGGTGGGTGAGGCCGGTGTGGGCAAGACCGCCATCGTCGAGGGCCTGGCGCTGCGCATTGCCGCCGCCGAAGTGCCGCCGGCACTGCGCGGGGTAGAGCTGCTGGCGCTGGACATGGGCCTGCTGCAGGCCGGCGCCAGCGTCAAGGGCGAGTTCGAGCGACGCCTCAAGGGCGTGATCGACGAGGTCAAGGCCGCGCCCCGACCGGTCATCCTGTTTATCGATGAAGCCCACACCCTGATCGGTGCGGGCGGCAACGCCGGCGGTTCGGATGCGGCCAACCTGCTCAAGCCTGCACTGGCGCGGGGCGAGCTGCGCACCATCGCCGCCACCACCTGGAGCGAGTACAAGAAGTACTTCGAGAAGGACCCGGCCCTGGCCCGGCGCTTTCAGCCGGTACAACTGCACGAGCCGACAGCGGACGAGGCGGTGACCATCCTGCGCGGCCTGGCCCAGGTGTATGAGAAGAGTCACGGTATCTACCTGCGCGATGATGCGGTGGTGGCGGCGGCGCACATGTCGGCGCGCTACCTGGCCGGGCGACAGTTGCCGGACAAGGCGGTCGATGTGCTCGACACCGCCTGTGCCCGGGTGCGCATCAGCCTGGCCGCCGCGCCGCAACGCCTGGAACGCCTGCGTGCCTCGCTGGCCGAGGGCGAGCGGCAGGTGCAGGCGCAGCAGCGCGACGCCGAAGCCGGCGTGGGCATCGACCAAGAGGCGCTGCACCTGTTGCAGGCGCAACTGCGCAGCGACCAGGCCGACCAGCAGGCCGTGCAGGCGCGCTGGGAACAGCAGCGCGCGCTGGCCGAGCAGGTGCTGGACCTGCGCCGGCAGTTGGCCGAAGCCCGCGAGCAGGGCAATGCACGGGATGACGTGGCCGTACTGCAGGCCAGCCTGGAGACCACCCGCAGCCTGCTGGAAGCGGCGCAGGCCGAAGAGCGCCTGGTCAGCTTCGAAGTGTGCCCGCGCCTGGTGGCCGAAGTGATCAGTGCCTGGACCGGCGTGCCGCTGGAGCAACTGGCCCGCGAGCACAACGCCAGGATCATGCGCTTTGCCGAAGACCTGCGTGCGCGCATCCGTGGTCAGGAGCAGGCCGTGCAGGCACTGGACCGGTCGATGCGGGCCAACGCAGCCGGCCTGGCAAAGCCCGATGCGCCGGTCGGGGTGTTCCTGCTGGTGGGGCCCAGTGGCGTGGGCAAGACCGAAACGGCCCTGGCCCTGGCCGACCTGCTGTATGGCGGCGAGCGCTTCATCACCACCATCAACATGTCCGAGTTCCAGGAGAAGCACACCGTGTCGCGGCTGATCGGCGCGCCGCCCGGTTACGTCGGCTATGGCGAGGGCGGCATGCTCACCGAGGCGGTGCGCCAGAAGCCCTATTCCGTGGTGCTGCTGGATGAGGTCGAGAAGGCCGACCCGGACGTGCTGAACCTGTTCTACCAGATCTTCGACAAGGGCGTGGCCAACGACGGCGAGGGGCGCGAAATCGACTTTCGCAACACCCTGATCCTGATGACCTCCAACCTGGCCAGCGAGCAGATCGCGAGCCTTTGCCAAGGCGCCGAACGGCCCTCTGCCGAGCAACTGGAACAGGCCATACGGCCCGCCTTGAGCAGGCATTTCAAACCGGCCTTGCTGGCGCGCATGCGTGTGGTGCCGTATTACCCGGTGAGCGGCCCGGTGCTGCGCGAGCTGGTCGAGATCAAGCTGCAGCGCTTTGGCCAGCGGCTGCTGCGCCGGCAACTGGGTTTCACCTATGCCCCGGCGCTGGTCGAGCACCTGGCCGAGCGTTGCACCCAGGGCGACAGCGGCGCGCGGCTGATCGACCACCTGCTCGACCTGCACCTGATGCCGCAGGTGGCTGACCGGCTGCTGGCAGCGATGGCGGCCGGGGAGTCGTTGCAGCAGGTGCATGCCACGCTCGATGGCGATGCGGGCGTGAGGTGCGAGTTTGCCTGAGGTGGGGGTGATGTTCACCCACGTGCCGCAGCCCTTGCGCTATGCCGAAGCCCTGTTGACGCACTTCGCCAGCCTGTCGCGTACGGGCCGGGAACCCGCGCTGCAGGAGCGCTTCGTGCAGGCGGTGGCCGAGCTCAGCGGTTGCGAGCTCAGTCAGCTGTACCTGCTCGATGCCACCCACACTTCGCTGAGCCTTGCCGCCGAATGGCTGGGCGGGGCCTTGCAGCCGCGTGCTGCCGCCAGCGTGCCGGTGGATTACAACGGCGAGCAACTGCTGCAGTTCGCGCTGTGCCAGAACCGTTCGGTAAGCCTTGCCGACCTGCCCGCCAGCCTGCTCGACACCAGTTTCCTGCCGGTGCTGCACAGCCCCTGGCAGTCGCTGCTGTGCGTACCGCTGCTCAACCCGCACCAGGCCATCGCCGGCCTGCTGCTGTGTGCCAGCCGTACCAGCGTCGACCTGGGCGGCTTTGCCCAGTCGCTGGGACAGCTGGGGGCGTTCGTGCTGGTGCAAATGGAGTTGCTGCAACGCCTGCACCAGCCCGAGGTGGCGCCGGCGCCGCTGCCCGCCACGCGCGCCGGCGCCACCGACTACGGGCTGATCGGCAACAGCGCCGCGATGCGCCAGGCCTACCAGCTGATCAGCAAGGTGCTGCACAGCCCCTACACCGTCCTGCTGCTGGGCGAGACCGGCACCGGCAAGGAGGTCGTGGCCCGGGCGATTCACGACTACGGCCCGCGCGGTACCCGGCCGTTCGTGGTGCAGAACTGTGCGGCCCTGCCGGAGAACCTGCTGGAGAGCGAACTGTTCGGGTATCGCCGGGGCGCCTTCACCGGCGCATTGCGCGACCGCCCTGGCCTGTTCGATGCCGCCCACGGCGGCACCCTGCTGCTCGACGAGATCGGCGACATGCCGCTGTCGCTGCAGGCCAAGCTGCTGCGCGTGCTGCAGGAGGGCGAGATCCGCCCGCTGGGTTCCAACGACACCCACACCATCGATGTGCGCATCATCGCCGCCACCCACCGCGACCTGGCGGTGCTGGTCAGCGAAGGGCGCTTTCGCGAAGACCTGTACTACCGCCTGGCGCAGTTCCCCATCGAGTTGCCGGCCCTGCGTCAGCGCGGCGGCGACGTGCCAGTGCTGGCCCGGCATTTCTCTGCCAAGGCCTGCGAGTTTCTGGGGCGCAAGCCCCTGCAGTGGTCGCCGGCGGCACTGGCCTACCTCGACGGGCTCGCCTGGCCGGGCAACGTGCGTGAACTCAAGGGCCTGGTGGAGCGCGCGGTGTTGCTGTGCGACGGCGAGTGCCTGCTGCCTGAGCATGTTGCCCCGGCCAGCGAAGTACCGTCGGGGGACAGCGGGCTGAACCTGCGTGACCGCCTTGAAAACGTGGAGCGCCACTGGCTGCTCGACTGCCTGCGCAAGAACGCCGGCAACCAGACCCTGGCCGCACGCGAGCTGGGCCTGCCGCGGCGCACCCTGCTGTACCGCCTGGGGCGGCTGAACATCAACCTTGGCGAGTTCGAAGGTTGAGCGGCCATGGCGAGCAATGCTGCATTTTCCCTTACAACCGTGCGCTGCCCCCGGCGGGCGGCGCCCCGTGCAATGCCCACCGATGGAGATCTGCAAATGTCTGTTCGTCAATGGCCCGCCTTGCTGCTGGCGCTGATCGTGCTCAGCGGCCTGGGCGGCTGTAGCGGCAATTACAAATTCAACGACGACACCTATCGCCCGCTGGGCGATCCGCAGGCAGCCAACCGCGGCAAGTGAGTGCAAGGAGCATCAACATGGAACTGGTTCTTGAAACGCAGGGACGCAGCAAGACCTTCACCCGTGCAGGCGGCGTGATCGGGCGCGACGAGGCGTGCGACTGGGTCATCAGCGACCCGCAGCGGCATGTCTCCAAGCGACATGCGCTGGTCACCTGTCAGGAGGGCGTGTTCTTCCTCACCGACATCAGCAGCAACGGCACCCGCGACGGACGCAGCGGTGCGCAGCTGCGCAAGGGGCAGGCGCAGCGAATCGAGCAGGACAGCGTGTACCTGCTGGGCGGTTTCGAGGTGCGCGCGCGCCTGGTCACCCGCGCCGCAGCCGATGTCGAGGTCGGCCTGCCCAGCGCCGCGGGCAGCATCATCCCTGACGACGCCTTTCTTGAGCTGGACCCGTTCCATGCCCTGGACCAGCAGGACGTCGAGCCTTCGCCCCTCGACGCACTGAGTGCACTCGACACGGTTGCACCGGTGGCCCGCCAGCGCCCCGACTACGCGCGCATAGACATGGAAAGCCTGCTGGTACCCAACCTGGTGGCGCAGCCCGAACCCGACGATGAACCACAGGCGCCGCCGGCACCTGCATGTAACGAACGGTTCTGGGCAGCCTTTGGTACCGCCCTCGGGGTCGATCTGGGCGGGCTCGACCCTGGCGCCCGTGAAGCCCTGGCGATCAAGGCGGCCGGCCTGCTCAAGCAGAGCATCGGCGGCGTGCAGCAAAGCCTGCGCACCCGCAGCGAACTGAAGAACGAGTTGCGCCTGGCCCTGACCACCTCCCACCGCGCCAGCCACAACCCGTTGAAGTCGAGCGCCGATGCCGGCCAGGCGCTGGGCCTGTTGCTGCACCCGGCCGCGCCCGGCCAGCTCCCTGCGAGCCAGGCACTGACCCAGGCCTACCGCGACCTGCAGGCGCATCAGGTGGCGATGCTGACGGCCTGTCGCGCTGCGCTGCAGGGTGTGCTTGAGCACTTTTCGCCACGCCAGCTGGGCCTGCAGTTCGAGCGCGGCCGGGCACCGCTGCTGCGGACTGCCGGCAGCCAGTGGCGCGCCTACGTGCGCTACCACCAGGCCCTTGGCCAGGACGATGAATGGAGCGAGCGCCTGCTGGCGCGCGACTTCGCCCAGGCCTACGCCGAACAGGTTCGCCTGATCGGTACCCTTCACACCGACGCTCAAGGATGATCCCCATGCTGCGCTGCAAGACCTTTCTCTCCACCGGCCTGATGGCGCTGGCGCTGTTGCTGGCCGGTTGCTCCGCGCTGTCGCCGTACTCGGAACTGACCAAGCTGCAACTGACCCTCGACGCCGGTGACCAGCTCAACCCGGACCTCAATGGCCGGCCCTCGCCGATCGTGGTGCGCCTGTTCGAACTCAAGCACCCGGTGGCCTTCGAGCATGCCGACTTCTTCAGCCTGTACGAGCGGGCCAAGGAATCCCTGGCGCCAGACCTGGTGGTCAGCGAAGAGCTGGAGCTGCGCCCCGGTGAGCACGTGACGCTGCGCCTGAGCGTGGAACCTGGCAGCCGCTACGTCGGCGTGCTGGCGGCCTACCGCGACCTGGAGCAGACCCAGTGGCGCTACGTGGTCCAGATCACCCCGCAGGCACTCAACAGCGCCAGCCTGACGCTGGACCAGGCCGGCATTCGCAACAGCAACGCCACACTGGCCCGGACGGAAAACTGATCATGCATGTGCACAAAGTCATTTGGCAGGAAGGCATGCTGCTGCGTCCGCAGCACTTCCAGCACAACGATCGCTACTACGACTACCAGATGAAAACCCGCACCCAGCTGCTGGGCAGCTACAACTGGGGTTTTCTCAGCCTGGAGATCGACCAGCAGTTCCTGAGCATGGGCAAGCTGGTGGTCAGCCAGGCCAGCGGCGTGCTGCCCGACGGCAGCCTGTTCGAGCTCAGCAGCAACATCGAGCCGCTGGCCCTGGACATACCGCCCAACACCGGCAACACGCCGGTGTACCTGGCACTGCCGCTGGTGACCGGCAACCACATCGAGACCCGGCGACTGGAGCAGTCCGATGTGCTGGCGCGCTATATCGCCTACGAAACCCCGGTCAGCGACTCCAACGCCGGTGACGACATCAACAGCGACATCAGCTGTGCACGGCCGGACTTTCGCCTGCTGCTGGGCGAGCAGCAGGGCGATCAGGCCTACGTCAAGCTCAAGCTGTGCGCCGTGCTCGACACCACCCCGGACGGCGTGATCAGCCTGGACCCCGAGTTCGTGCCGACCTTCATCCACACCCACGCTTCAAGCTACCTGCTGTCGTGCCTCAAGGAGGTGATCAGCATGCTCGGCCACCGTGGCGACACCATTGCCGAGCGCATCCGTTCCAACGGCAAGGTCGGCGGCGCGGAGGTGGGCGACTTCATGATGCTGCAACTGATCAATCGTACCGAACTGCTGCTGCGTCACTACCTGGGCCTGGACCAGCTGCACCCCGAGGAGCTGTACCGCACCCTGCTGACCATGCTGGGGGACCTGGCGACCTTTGCCAGCGACACCAAGCGCCCGCGTACCGACAGCCGTTATCAGCACAGCGACCAGGGCGCGAGCTTTCGCCGGCTGATGGACGGCATACGCGAGGTGCTGTCAATGGTGCTGGAACAGCACGCCATCGAACTGGACCTGCAAACCCGCCAGTACGGCATCCTGGTGGCCGCCGTGCACGACCAGACGCTGCTCGCCTCGGCCTCGTTCGTACTGGCCGCCAGCGCCAACTGCGACAGCGAGACCCTGCGCACGCGCCTGCCCTCGCACCTCAAGGTCGGCCCGGTGGAACGTATCCGGCAACTGGTCAACCTGCACCTGCCTGGCATCAAGGTGGTGCCGTTGCCGGTGGCGCCGCGGCAGATCCCGTTCCATTCCAACAAGACCTACTTCCTGCTCGAATTCAACGCCGAAGACCAGGCCCTGCTGGAGCGCTCCGGTGGTTTTGCCTTCCACGTCTCGGGCGAGTTCGCCGAGCTCGAACTGAAATTCTGGGCCATCAGGAACTGACCGCATGCACAAGGACATCGAACACCGTCAGGACGACAAGACCGTGCTGGTGGACCGCCAGGGCCAGGCGCCCAGGCAGGTTCCGCTGACCGATGGGTTGGCCACGCCGCGCCTGGAGCAACTGGAAGACCGGATGATCTACTCGGCTCGCCTGGGCCCGGCCGAGGCCATCAACATCAGCCTCAACACCCTGGTGGCAGCCGCCTCGGACCTGCTCTCGCACGTGGTGCGGCTCAAGCACAGCGACAGCCGCGAAGACCTCGACGCCCTCAACCAGACCCTCACCCATGGCATCAAGCTGTTCGAGGCCCATGCGCTGCACAACGGCGCCGAGCCCAGCCAGGTGATGACCGCGCGCTACGTGCTGTGCTCGGTGCTTGACGAGGCCGTGGTCACCACCTCCTGGGGCAACGAGAGCGAGTGGGCGCAGATGAGCCTGCTCAGCACCTTTCACAACGAGACCTTCGGTGGCGAGAAGTTCTTCCAGCTGCTCGATCGTCTGTCGAAGAACCCGGTCAAGCACCTGCCGATGCTGGAGCTCATGTACCTGTGCCTGTCGCTGGGGTTCGAGGGCAAGTACCGCGTGATGGTACGCGGCATGCTCGAACTCGAAGGGATTCGCGACGCCTTGTTCCGCCAGGTGCGGCAACTGCGCGGGGATGCTCCGCGCGAACTTTCGCCGCAGTGGGAAGGGCTCAACGACCAGCGTCGCAGCCTGGTGCGGGTGGTGCCGTGGTGGATGGTCACGCTGTTCGCGCTGATCTGCCTGGTGGTGATGTATTCGGGGTTCGCCTGGGTGTTGGGCGAGCAGCGCGAGGCCGTGCTGCAACCTTTTCAGCAGCTTGACCCGGAAACGGTCCAGGCGCAGCAGTAGAACAGGGACGTGTGATGAAAAACTTCTTCAAGAAAGTCGGCGATTTTTTGCGCAAGACGTGGGTATGGACGCTGTTGCTGGTGCTGTCGCTGGTACTGCTGGTGTGGTTCGTGGGGCCGCTGCTGGCAGTCGACGACCACCGCTTCTGGGCCTCGGCCACCTCGCGTCTGCTGACCATCAGTGCGCTGTTCCTGTGCTGGGGGCTGGGCATGGTGTTCGCCAGCTGGCGCGCCGGGGTGCAGAAAAAGGCTGTCGAAGAGAGCGAGGACGGCCAGGAACGCCTGCGCCGTGAAGCGCGCATCGACGAGGACCACAAGGAACTGCGCAGCCGCTTCAGCGAGGCGTTGCGTACGCTCAAGGGCTCGAGCCTGTATGGCGGGCGCAGCGAGCGCTGGCGCAACGACCTGCCCTGGTATTTGCTGATCGGCCCCCAGGGCAGTGGCAAGACCAGCCTGCTGGACTTTTCCGGCCTGGAGTTTCCGCTCAACAAACTGGACCGCCAACTCACCCGCGACACCCGCGGTACGCGCCATTGCGACTGGTATTTTGCCGACCACGCGGTGTTGATCGACACCGCCGGACGCTACCTGACCCAGGAAACCGCCGAGGTCGACGCCAGTGCCTGGCGTACCCTGCTCAACCTGCTGCGTCGACGCAGCCGCAGCCGGCCGCTCAACGGCGTGCTGGTCAGCGTGCCGGTCGAGCTGCTGCGCAGTGGCGACGAGAAGGGCCTGGAAAACCTGGCGCGCCAGGTCCATGCGCGACTGCAGGAAATCCAGCAGACCCTGCATGTCCAGGTGCCGGTGTACCTGGTGCTGAGCAAGGCCGACCAGTTGCAGGGCTTCGACGATTTCTTCGACCAGCTCAGCCGTGAAGAAAGCGACCAGGTACTGGGCAGCACCTTCACCAAGGCGCAGAACGGCACCGATGTGGCCGTGCTGCGCCAGGCCTTCGAGGCGCTGCTGCGGCGCCTCAACAGCCAGGTGATCATGCGCATGCACCACGAGCGCGATACACAGCGGCGCGCGCGCATCCTCGACTTCCCGCACCAGCTGGCGCAGATCGGCGAGCAGCTGTGCCTGTTCGTCGACATCGCCTTCACCGGCAATCGCTACCAGCGCGCCAGCCAGCTTCGCGGGTTCTACCTCACCAGTGCGCCGCACCTTGTCCAGCAGTTGGACCCGGACACCGCCAGCATCGGGGCCAGCCTGGGCCTGCCCAGCACGGTGCTACCCACCTTGCGCAGCGGGCGTTCGCGGTTCATCCATCACCTGCTCAGCCGGGTCATCTTCCCCGAGGCCGACCTGGCCGGCCTCGACCAGCGCGAGCGGCGACGCATCGACTGGGGGCAGCGCGCACTGTATGTCGGCGCGCTGGGCGTACTGGTGTGCTGCGGGTTGCTGTGGGCGGGCGGTTTCAGTGCCAACCACGACCGCCTCGAGCAACTGCGCGGGCTCGGTCAGGTGTGGGCCGGGCAGCGTGCAGCGCTGACCCCGCAAAGCGATGCCATGGCCGCGCTCAAGCCGCTGGACAGCAGCTATGCCGCGACCCAGGTATTCCCGCCTTCGGGTGATGCGTCACTGCATGAGCGCCTGGGCCTGTACCAGGGCGAGCAGAGCAATCCGTTGCTTCGCAGTGCCTACGAACAGGACCTGCACACCCAACTGCTGCCACGGGTGGCCAAACAGCTCGAAGGGCAGATTCGTGGCAACCTGCGCGACCGTGAGCGCCTGCTCAACAGCCTGCGTGCCTACTTGATGCTGAGCATGCCCGACCGCCGCGAAGCCGCCTGGCTGCAGGAGTGGGTAGCCGCTGACTGGTCGCGCCGCTACGCGGGCAACACGGCGGTGCAAAACGGGCTCAACGGGCATTTCGAACGCCTGCTGCAACTGCCATTCAGCTACCCGCTGGACCCGCAACTGGTGGCCCAGGCACGCAAGGTGCTGCGCAGCGAATCGCTGGTCAACGTGGTGTACCGGGTACTGCGCGAGCAGGCCAGCAGCCTGCCCGACTACCGCCTCAGCCAGCACCTGGGCCCCCAGGGCGGGCTGTTTTTCGGCACCGACTACGTGATTCCGGGGTTTTACACCCAGCAGGGCTACGAGCAGTATTTCTCGGTACAGGGCTCGACCCTGGTCAGCGAACTGCTGCGTGACAACTGGGTCCTGGGTGAGGGCAGCGGCATCAGCGACATGGACATGCGCCGCCTGCTGGTAGGATTGGAACAGCTGTACTTTCGCGACTACGCCAACCACTGGAGCGAAGCTGTCGGCCAGGTCGGCCTGCAACCGTTCGGCGATGCCGGCGAGGGCGCCGATCAGCTCGCCGGGCTCACCTCGGCCAACTCGCCGGTACTTCAACTGCTGGTGCAGGTGCGCGACAACACCCGTTTCGAGCCCGTGCCGGGCAGCACCGATGAGCCCGCCGAGGCACCGGCCAGCGACCCGGCCCAGGGGGTCAAGCTGGGCAAGAAGGCCAACACGGCGGTCGCCGTGGCCGGCAAGGTCCAGGGCGCCCTGGCGAGCAAGCCCGCCGTGGCGGCCAAGCCGCTGCCCGACACCGCGAAGAAGTCCCTGCAGCGGCGTTTCGAATCCCTGCATCGGCTGCTGGACGAAAACAATGGCCCCTCCGCCGACTTCACCCCGGCGCTGCAGGCGCTCAACGACCTGCAACTGCAGATGGCCGGCCTCGCGCGCGCCAGCCAGCCGGAGCAGATGGCCTTCGAACTGGCCAAGACCCGCATGGGGGGCCAGCGCGATGCGCTCAGCGCCCTGCGCAACGCCTCCGGGCGTCTGCCGCGACCGCTCAATGGCTGGTTCAACCTGTTGGCCGAAGACAGCTGGCGGCTGGTACTCAACGATGCCTACCAGTACGTCAACGAGCGCTACCAGAGCGAGCTGTACGGCTTCTACGGTGAGTCGATCCAGCAGCGCTACCCGTTCGATGCCCACAGCACCAGTGACGTGGCGATCAACGACTTTCGCGAGTTCTTCAAGGCCCAGGGCATCGCCGAGCGCTTCTTCGACACCTACCTGCGCCCGTTCATCAGCGGCGACCCGGGCAGCTACCGCCTGCGCAGCATCGACGGCCAGAGCCTGCCGATCTCGCGGGTCTACCTGGACCAGATGGCCAGGACCCAGACGATTCGCCAGAGCTTCTTCGCCGAGAACCCGGCGCAGCCGCAGGTGCAGTTCAGGCTCGAGCCCTACACCCTGGACTCGGCGGTGAGCCGCGCCGAGTTCCGCTTTGGCGATCGGCAGCTGGACTATCGCCACGGCCCGGTGGTGCCCATGACCTTCAACTGGCCGACCGATGCCCAGGACGGTCGCGCAAGCCTGGTGCTCGAACGCATGGTCGAGCGCCCGATCGGCATCGAGAAGAACACCGGGCCGTGGTCGCTGTTCCGCCTGTTCGACCTGATGCAGACCGAGTACCTCAAGGGCCGCGACGTGCTGGTGCTCAAGGCCGAAGTGGGCGGGCTGCGGGCCAACTACCTGCTCAGCAGCCAGCGTGCGCCCAACCCTTTCGACGTTGGCGTGTTACGCGGCTTTCGTCTGCCGGGGTCGCTCTAGATGCAGGTGGGAGCACGCTGGCGCAGCGCGGCGCGCACGGATGCTGGCAAGGTGCGCATGCGCAACGAGGACGCCTTTCTGGAGTGCCCGGCGCAGGGCCTGTGGGCGGTGGCCGATGGCATGGGCGGCTACCGCGGTGGCGACCTGGCCAGCCAGCTGATCGTCGCCAGCCTGGCCGAGTTGCCGGCCCATGGCAGTTTTGACGAGCGCCTGGAAGGGGTGCGCGGGTGCCTGCATTGGATCAACCGGCGCCTTGGCCAGGAACTGACCGTCACGGATGCACACCACGACAGCATCATGGGCAGCACGGTGGTGGCGCTGCTGCTCGAGGGCGAGCGTGCGGCGTGCATCTGGGCCGGCGACAGCCGCTGCTACCTGTGGCGCCAGCAGCGTCTTTACCAGCTGTCACGCGACCATTCGTTGCAGCAGCAGTTGATCGACCAGCGTCAGATGAGCGCGGAGCAGGCGCGGGCGCAACCGGGTGCTCGCGCCCTGACCCGTGCCCTTGGCGCCAGCGAGCAGCTGACCCTGGAGGTGCTGGAGCTGCAGGTATACCCGGGCGATGCGTTCCTGCTGTGCAGCGACGGCCTGTATCAGGAACTGAGCAGCGATGCTCTGGGCAAGGCATTGAGCCTGGCGTCGGCGCAGGTCGCGCTGGAGCGTCTGTTCGAAGGGGCATTGCGCGGCGCGGCGGGGGACAACCTGACCGCAGTGGTGATTCGCCAATGAGCAGACACCAGCCCGACCTCGGTGCCTTGCTGGCCACCGAATCCCGCGACGCCAACCTCACCTATTTCGCCTTCGTCAACGGCCAGTTGGCCGCCCCGGCGCCCGCTGCGGCCAAGCGCAAGGGGCGCCGCGCAGGCAAGAAAAAGCCGGCGCCGACACCGCCGCTGGTGCCGCTGCCGCAGGTGCTGGCCGGGCGTTATCGGCTCGAACGCCTGCTCGGTGCCGGCGGCATGGGCATGGTCTATCGCGCCCGCGATCTGCTGCGCGAGCAGTTCGGTGACCCGCAGCCCTGTGTGGCGATCAAGCTCATGAGCGAGGCGCTGGCCGCCTCGCCGGATGCCAACGCGCTGCTGTTCAGCGAGTTTGCCCTGACCCGGCACGTGGCGCACCCGCAGGTGGTCAACCTGTACAGCTTCGAGATCGACCCGCCGAGCCAGCGCGCCTTCATCACCCTGGAGCTGCTGCGTGGGCCGGCACTGGACAAACTGCTGTGCGAGCAACCGCTGGGCCTGCACGGGCAGGCGTTGAGCGCGATCGTGTTGCCGCTGCTGGAAGCCCTGGCCTGCTGCCATGCCCGGGGCGTGTTTCACGGTGACCTCAAGCCGAGCAACGTGATGCTCGGCGAAGACGGCGTGCGCCTGTTCGATTTTGGTCTTGGCCAGGCCGACGCCGGTGTGCTTTCGGGGCTGGCCCACCTCAGCCGCGAGCGCTTCAACGCCTGGACGCCTGGCTACGCTGCACCGGAACTGCTGGAACACGGCACGCTGGGTGCGGCGGCGGATATGTATGCGGTGGCCTGCCTGATCTACGAGCTGGCCAGCGGCAAGCATCCCTATCGGCGCCTGCCTTCAACTCAGGCCCGCGCCGAGCAGCTCGATCGCACGCTGACGCGCCCGTCGAACCTGCCCGCGCACTGCTGGCCTGCGCTGAAAATTGCGCTGGCATTCGACCCTGCCCAGCGCACGATCAGTGCGCGGCAACTGCAGGAGGCGCTGGCGTCGAAAGGGGGCTGTTGGGGGCGTGTTTTTTCGCTTTTCAAGCGCTGAAAACCTACCCTGCCGTTTTTACCAACTGCGCAACTTCTTGCGCACTCAAATGTGGATAACCCTGTGCATACATTTCCCTAGGCCTTTGGGATAAAGGCCTACAGACGAGTGCGCAACTTCTTGCACAGTACTGCGCAAGAAGTTGCGCACTTTTTCGGGTTTTCTCGCGTAAAAGTGCTCAAAAAACGTACAGTAAAAACACAAGCTACTGATTAACAACAACTAAATTTCAGTTGGCACGCGTCTTGAAGTGTCTCCTTGCAGCCGCACGGCATTTTTCGCCTGTTCGGCTTCACTTTTTGCAAGGAGCAAACCCCCATGGCAACACCTGCCTACATGTCCGTCACCGGCACCAAACAAGGCCTGATCACCGCCGGTGCCTTCACCGCCGATTCGGTCGGCAACACCTACCAGGAAGGCCACGAAGACCAGGTCATGGTCCAGGGCTTCAACCACGAAGTGATCATCCCGCGCGACCCGCAGTCCGGTCAGCCGACCGGCCAGCGCGTGCACAAGCCGGTGGTCATCACCAAGGTCTTCGACAAGGCGTCGCCCCTGCTGCTGGCCGCGCTGACCTCCGGCGAGCGCCTGACCGAAATCGTCATCCACTGGTACCGCACCTCGGCGGCCGGCACCCAGGAGCACTACTTCACCACCAAGCTCGAAGACGCGATCATCGTCGACATCAAGGACTACATGCACAACTGCCAGGACCCGGCCAACGCGCACTTCACCCACCTTGAAGACGTGCACTTCACCTACCGCAAGATCACCTGGACCCACGAAGTGTCCGGTACCTCCGGCTCGGACGACTGGCGCACCCCGGTCGCCGGCTAAGCCTGCGTTAGTTCACTGCCCCGGCCAGCCAGCATGGCCGGCCGGGGCAGCCTGTCACCCCAGTTTTTGCAGCGGGAGGAACATCGGATGTTCTCAGCGGCCAACCAGCCCCATTTCACCCTGACCCTGGACGGGGTCGACAGCGACTTTCAGGTGCTGTCGTTCAGCGGGCGCGAAGCGCTCAGCCAGCCGTTCGAATTCGAACTGGAGCTGGTCAGTGAACGGGCGTCGCTGAACCTCGAATCCCTCCTGCACACGCTCGCCTTCCTGCAGCTGTCGCCCAGCGGCAGCGGCATTCACGGGCTGGTCTACAGCGCCGCGCAGGGCGAGGCGGGGCGGCGCCTGTCGCGCTACCGGCTGGTGCTGCGCCCGCAGCTGGCGTACCTGGCACACCGCATCAACCAGCGCATCTTCCAGCACAAGACGGTGCCGCAGATCATCGCCCAGGTGCTCGAAGAGCACGGCATCCTCGCCAGCGACCACCGCTTCGTGCTTGGCGCGGTGTACCCCGAGCGGGTGTACTGCGTGCAGTACGACGAGTCCGACCTGCACTTCATCCAGCGCCTGTGCGAGGAGGAGGGCATCCACTACCACTTCCAGCACAGCCCGCAGGGCCATGCGCTGGTGTTCGGCGACGACCAGACCGTATTCCCCACGCTGGCCCCGGTGGCCTACCAGCAGGACACCGGGCTGGTGGCCGACGTGCCGGTGATCAAGCGCTTCGGCCTGCGCCTGGCCACGCGCACCAGTCGCACCACGCGGCGCGACTACGACTTCACCAAACCGCGCATCCAGCTTGAAAGCGACGCCGACAGCGGCGCCGCGCCGGACCTGGAAGACTACGACTACCCGGCCCGCTTCAGCGACCGCGCGCGCGGCAAGCACCTGGCCACCCGCGCGCTGGAGCGCCACCGCAGCGACTACCGCCTGGCCGAGGGCCGCAGCGACCAGCCGAGCCTGGTCAGCGGGCATTTTCTGAGCCTGACCGAGCATGCCAACCCGGCCTGGAACGACCTGTGGCTGCTCACCGAAATCATCCACGAAGGCAAGCAGCCGCAAGTGCTCGAAGAGGTGATCAGCAGCGACGTCACCGACCTCAAGGACGACTTCCACCAGGGCTATCGCAACCGCTTCTGCGCCACGCCGTGGGACGTGCCCTACCGTCCGCCGCTGAGGCATCCCAAGCCCAAAGTGCTGGGTGCGCAACGTGCGGTAGTGACCGGCCCCGAGGGCGAGGAGATCTATTGCGACGAGTACGGCCGGGTCAAGGTGCAGTTCTTCTGGGACCGCGAAGGCCAGTCGGACGACAAGACCACCTGCTGGATGCGCGTGGCCTCCAACTGGGCCAGCCAGAGCAGCTTCGGCGCCATCTCGCTGCCGCGTGTGGGCATGGAGGTGCTGATCACCTTTCTGGAAGGCGACCCCGACCAGCCGCTGATCACCGGGTGCCTGTACCACGGCGCCAACCTGCCGCCGTACCGATTGCCCGACTTCAAGACCCTGGCCACGGTCAAGAGCAAGGAATACAAGGGCAGCCGCAGCAACGAGCTGCGCATCGACGACACCACCAGCGAGATCAGCATCGCGTTGCGCAGCGACCATGGCGCCAGTGCGATCAACCTGGGCTACCTGACCCACCCGCGCCCCTCGGGCGGCCAGCCGCGGGGCGAGGGTTTCGAGCTGCGTACCGACCGGCATGGCGCCGTGCGTGCGGCGGCGGGTTTGCTGCTGACCACCGAGCCCCGGCATCACGAAGCCAAGCACCACAAGGACCTGCCCGAAACCGCCGAACGCCTGGCCACCGCCAGCGAGCAGCAGGACGGCTTTGGCCAGCAGGCGCGTGAGGTGCAGGCGCAGGAGGCGGGCGATCAGGACGAGGTGGCCAAGGCCCTGCATGCGCAGCACCAGGGCATCGTCGGCAGCGGCCCGACCAACCAGAGCGCCAACGAATTTCCCGAGTTCAGCGAACCGCACCTGGTGCTGGCCAGCCCGGCGGGCATCGCCCTGACCACGCCGCGCTCGACGCATGTCGCGACCGGTGAACACCTGGCGTTGAGCAGCACCGGGCATACGAGCCTGTCGATCGGCAAGCGGCTGTTGGCCAGTGCCAGCCAGGGCATGCGGTTGTTCGTGCAGAACATGGGCTGGCGGTTGGTGGCGGCGTCGGGCGATATCGATATCAAAGCGCTGAAAGACAGCATCAACCTGTTGGCCAAGCTCGACATCAACGCCAATGCCGACCGCATCACCCTCACCGCCAAGACCGAACTGGTGGTGCAGGGCGGCGGCAGTGCCACCACCTACAACGCCAGTGGCATCACCCACGTGACCACCGGGCCGTACACCGCGCACGCGGCGAACTTCGCCCATGTGGGGCCCAAGAGCCTGGCCGGGACCTTCCCCGAGCCGCCGAAACCGGGCAAGGGCGATCTGGAGTTGCTGTACCAGTACGCCAACAGCAAAGGCGTGAAAACCGGCGACTACAACGTGACCGACGCACTGGGCAAATCGATCAAGGGCACGCTCGACGCCGACGGCTTCAACCTCGCCAGCGGTGCCGCCCTCGGCCCGCTGTGGGCCGACTTCGGCCTGGACCCGGCTGACACCTGGGCCGAAGCCAGCCACTTTGGCGCCAGCACGTGGCCGCTCAGCCCCTCACTCGACGATATCGCACCCGGCCAGCAATCAGTGGTCGGCGAGGTGCTGGGCGCGGCCAGGGATGGCCTGAAGAACGGCAAGGCACTGGTGCAGCAAGGCATGGACAAGGGCAAAGGACTGGTACAGGACGTTATGGCACAAGGAAAGACAATGGCCCAGGGCCTCATGGGCCCCGGTGGCTCTGCAGTGATGGACGATGGCAAGGCGCTTGCGGGCAGCGGGCTGCAACTGGCCAGAAGTGGCCAGGCGGCCTTGCAGCAGGCACAGCAGGTGGGCGCTGCACTCAAGGGCGAGCCTGCCGCGATGGCCGGCCTGGCCAGTAGCGTGGTGCCCGGCGCAGCGGCGTCGCTGGAAGCGGCAAGGGCGCTCAACACCTTGCCCGGTCTGGCCCAGCCGACCTTGCCGAGCAGCCCGGCCAAGGCTCTGGCCAGCCGCGAGGTGCTGGCATGAGCGAGTCCGCCAAACCCCGCGAACCCCAGGTCGCGGTCGCCCCGCTCAACACCATCGACGCCAAGGACGTGGGCCGCGGCGCCGCCGAATTCGACGCCTGGCTGCAATCGATCAGTGGTGGCACCGTCACCCTGGAACGCATCAAGTCCGTGGCCGGCGCCTTGCCGGTGGTGGGCAACATCATGGCCCTGGTGGATGCACTGGGGGACGTGGTCACCCTGGTCAAGAGCAAGCAGCGCGAGGTACTGGACTGGGTCAGCCTGGGCATCAACCTGATCGGCGTACTGCCGGCACCGCCGACCATGGCGGCCGCGCGCATGAGCCTGCGCCCGACGTTGTTTCTGGTGCGCCAGGAGCTGCGCAACAGCGCCAAGATGCTGCTGGGCGACTCGCTTATCCAGGTGCTGATAGGGCACCTGAACGCCACCATCGCCGGCACTATCGACGACTTCGTCACCCAGGCCAAGCCCAGGCTGGCCGAGATTCTTGACGCAGCGGGTGCGAAGGGCACCCAGATGCTCGGCGAAATCGCCGATGGCCTGGACGCCGTGGCCACCGGCCAGCTCGATGCCAGGAGCGACCGCACGGCGATGAGCCAGCAGTTGTCTGCGGCTGGCGACCAGCTCACGCACAGCCCCAGGGCGGCGATCAGGAATATCTTCGGTGCGATGCACAGTGCCTGCAAGGCTGCGGGCAAGGGGGTGGTGAACAGCGCCGTGAGCAAGCTGGTGTCGGATGACATCAAGGCTCAGGTACTGGCCCAGACCGGGCAGTTGCGCAAGCTGGGGCCGGAGTTGGCGCGCCAGTTGAACAGGCTGGCGGACCCGTCGCTGGCGATGAGCATCGGTTCGATGCTCAATGTGCTGGACGGCGCCGTGAAGGGCTTTCGAAAGCGCAACAAGAACGGGCAGTCGGGCGTGAGCAAGCCGGGCACCGTGACCCAGGTGGAACGGGAGAAACCCAAGGGGGAGCTGGGGGCGACGGCCAGGCAGCATGAGGCGACGTCTACTCCCAGCCCCACGCGCCGCAGGTGTCCTCCGGAACCGAAAAGCCACTCGAACCACGCGATCAGTTTTTCGTTGGGCTCCGAGTTCATCATTCATACCGACTTTGTTCTGCCGGGTGCCTTCCCCATCGAGTGGCAGCGTATCTACCACTCACGCCTGGCCGAGTACGATCAGGGCAGCCTGGGTGCGCGATGGATCACTGAGTTCACCACACGTATCGATGTGGTCGACATGGGCCTGCTGTTTCATGACCACGATGGCCGCAGCCACGCGTTCGACCTGCCCAAGGTCGAGAAGTCGAAGTACAACGCCATCGAGGACCTGCTGCTGGTACGCAGTCGTGAAGACGAGCTGGTGATCTGCCGCGGTTTTGATCGCAAGGAGTATTACCTGCGCGTGGGCGAGCGCTATTACTTGCAGAAGATCCTGCTGCAGAACGACGCCGGTTGCATGCTGCATTACGAGCACCGCCACGATGGGCGCCCGGTGCTGTCCGACATCATCACCTTTCAGGGCGACATGAGTGACGTGCACCGTCACCTGGGCACCCTGATCGATGACCACGGCCACCTCACCGGCCTGTGGGAAATGCACGACGGGCAACCGCTGCGCCAGCTGTGCGCCTACCACTACGATGACCACGGCGACCTGATTGCCGCGCAGGACGAGCACGCCGCCACCTGGCACTACCAGTACCAGAACCACCTGGTAACCCGTTACACCGACCGTACCGGTCGGGGCATGAACCTGGAGTGGAATGGCAGTACGTTCGATGCCAAGGCCATCCACGAGTGGGCCGATGACGGTAGCTACGACACGCGTCTGGAATGGGACGAAAACATTCGGCTCACCTACGTCACCGACGCCTATGGCCAGGAGACCTGGTACTACTACGACATCCTCGGCCACTTGTACCGCATTCGTCACCCCGACGAACGTTCGCAATGGCTGTTCCGTGATGAACGCAAGAACCTTCTGCGCCACGTCCATCCGGATGGTAGCGAGGATCGCTACGACTACGACGAGCAAGGCAGCGTGGTGCGGCATATCCGTGCCGACCACAGCCAGGTTCACTTTGCCTACGACGACCGCCGTCGCCCGATCAGGATCCGCGACGCCGAGGCCGGTGTGTGGGAACGCCAGTACGACCTCAAGGGCAACCTCAGCGAAACCGTCGACCCGCTGGGCAACAAGACCGAGTTCGCCTACACACCCTCCGGTCTGGTCAAGGCGATCAAGGACGCCAACGGCAACGAAAAGGCGCTGGTGTACAACGACGCCGGGCAACTGGTCGAGTACACCGACTGCTCGGGCAAGACCAGCAAATGGGCCTATGACGATATCGGACAGTTGGTGCAGTTCACCGATGCCGCCGGCAACAAGACCCAGTACACGTACAAGGCCGGCCAGCTCGCCCTGGTCATCCATCCGGACAAGACCGAAGAGCGCTTCGAGCGCGATGCCGAGAGTCGCCTGCTGGCCCACGTCGATGCCCTCGACCGCTGCACCACCTGGACCTACACCGTCGCCGGGTTGCTCGCCGAGCGGGTCGACGCGGCCGAAAACACCCTGCGTTACCGCTGGGACAAACTGGGCCGCCTCACGGGTCTGGAAAACGAAAACGAAAGCCACGCCAGTTTCCGCTACGACCCGGTCGGCCGTCTGCTGGAAGAGAGCGGCTTCGACGGCCTCACCACGCGCTACCAGTACGACACGAACACTGGGCGCCTGACCTCCACCCACGTCGGGCAACGCCGCCTCGACGTCACCTTCGATCCCGTCGGCCGTCTCATTTCCCGCGTGGCCAGCCAGGGTGACCAGCGCGAGGAAGAAACCTTTGCCTACGACGGCAACGGCAGGCTGATCCAGGCCATCAACGCCGCGAGCAAACTGCAGTGGTTCCATGACGAGGCCGGCAACCTCGTTCGTGAACACCAGCACTACCTGGCCACCGGCACCCCGATGGTCGCGGTGTGGCAGCACGAGTACGACGCCCTCAACCTGCGTACCTCCACCACTCGTCCGGACGGGCACAAGGTCAGCTGGCTGACCTACGGTAGCGGTCATCTGTTGGGCATGACGGTCGATCAGCATGAACTGCTGGCCTACGAGCGCGATGACCTGCACCGCGAGGTTGTGCGGCATCAGGGCAACAGGTTGAGCCAGACTCAGGCGTGGGACCCGGCGGGGCGCCTGCAGGAACAGCTGCTGGGCAGCCAGAACGGCAAATCGACCCTGCTCAAGCGTGAGTATCAGTACGACGCGGTAGGCCAGCTGACCGACATCCACGACACCCGTCGTGGTCATCTGGCCTACCAGTACGACCCGATTGGCCGCCTGTTACAGGCCACCAGCCGCCTGGGCGTGGAGACCTTCGCCTTCGACCCGGCCGGCAACCTGCTGGATGACAAGCACCACGAGCCGACGCGGCCGCTGGAGCGCACGCCAAAGCGCAACCGTTTGATGGACAACCTGCTGCGCGAGTATGCGGGCACGCATTACACCTATGACGAGCGGGGCAACCTGAGCCACCGGTTGCACAACGGTGTGCAGTCCCGGTTCACCTGGGACCTGTTCGACCGTTTGCAGGCTTACAGCGACGAGAAGCTCAAGGTCGAGTACAGCTATGACGCCCTCGGGCGACGGTTGCACAAGCACTCGACGGCGCATTACTGGAACAAACCTGAAGCCGGTACTGGCTGGAACCAGCTGGAGCGAGCCAAGCGCCAGCGCGAGCTGAACTGCGGCTTCACCCTGTTCGGCTGGGACGGCGACACCCTCGCCTGGGAAAGCTCGCCTGCGCAGGATGAAGGTGACACCGGGCGCACGGTGCATTACCTGTACGAGCCGGGCAGCTTCGTGCCGGTGGCACAGGCTCTGCGCAAAGCCCCGATACGGTTGTACAAGGAGCCGGACTGGAGCAACCGCCCCTACGATATCGACCAGGACCCGCTCTGGCAGCAAGCGGCCTCGCCACAACCCTTTGATGCGATTGCGTGGTACCAGTGTGACCACCTGGGTACGCCGATGGAGCTGACCGACCACAACGGCGACGTGGCGTGGTCGGCGCAGTACAAGGCGTGGGGCGAGGCGAAACAAGAACGTTCGGCCTGGGCGAAACAGGTGGGGTTGAACAACCCGATCCGCTTTCAGGGCCAGTATCACGACCATGAGACGGGTCTGCACTACAACCGGTATCGGTACTATGATCCGGCGGTTGGGCGGTTTGTTGGGCAGGATCCGATTGGATATGCGGGCGGGTTGAACCTGTTTGCGTATACGCCGAATCCGGTTTATTGGGTGGATACACTGGGGCTGACGCCAACGCCTCTAGATGCTCCTGGCTACGCTGTTTATGGGCTCTATAATCCAGGGGAAAAGAAACCCTTCTATGTGGGGCATACAGTTCAGAAAAAAGAAGTTCGCGAGCAGCAACATAAACAAACAACTAGATTGGGGAGCGGTGAGCTGCGAGTGATTGAAAGCGATTTGACATATACTCAGGCAAAAGGTAAGGAGCAGTACTATGTTGAAGCCTACGATACTAAGAAAGGATTTCCAGGGAATGTGATTCAACCAATTGATAAAGCTCGTACAGATGAACGAGGCTTGTCTCATTTGGCTGAATATGAGAAGGCAAAAAGTAATGCTGTCATTTGCGAGATCTAGGGGTGTTATGAGAAAAATTGATAAAAACATCAGGCCGGGAGACCTGTTTTATATTCCGGCTATGAGCCCGGAGAATGAGGTGGGCGTTGTCGTTGCTAGATACATCGAAGACGTCCCAGGGAATGTTGGAGCATTAATTGAGGTTTTCAAGAAGTTCTACTTGGCTTTCCCGGTCGGCAAAGATGAAGTTGATATGAGTGAGCGTTTATTTAGACCAGTGTTATGCTCGTTTTGTTTTTCAGAAGTGCCAAGGTGGCGAATATTTGCCCATGATAGTGATTATGATAAGTCGGCGTCTGCGTATAGTGAGATTGTGTTTGAGTTTGTTCCGTATTTTTGGGTCGGCGGAATCAAAGTTGGGAAGGGGGAACTGAATGGTGGTGATGAGTTTGAAAAATCAATTTGTTGGAGGACGCTGCATCTGATATTCAGGGTGAATGCCCACTTGGCTGGCTATTTTAGTGCGAGTGATGCCTATGATTATCATAAGCTCCCGGTCTCCGAGCGTGTCGATAATAAGGAAGCAATTGCTAGAGTAATAGAACTCGCTGAGACGGTAGAGGCCAAGCTTAAGTCAGTCTCCAGTGCTAAAATTAAAAAGAAGTAGAGCGGTTCGGTTAGCATGAATAGCGAACTGCAAGAATGGATGACATGGGCTAGTAATGGTTGGCTTTAGCAAGGCAGCATTCAGTGGTCGAAGAGTTATATGTACCAAATTCATATAGGGTGCGCAGTGCTCTCGTTAAGTGCAGCGCACAAAGCCAGGGTGTTTTGGGGGATTAGAGGAGCGCCCGCAGCTACGACGATCAGGATCCGCTGTGGCAGGAGGCGAAAAAGCCACAGCCGTTCGACGCGATCATCTGGTACTAGAGCGACCACCTGGCACATCGATGGAGCTGACCGACCACAACGGATAGGTGGCGTGGGCGCGCAGTACAAGGCGTGGGGCGAGGTTAAACAGAGCGCTCGGCTTGGGCGAAGCAGCTAGGTTTTGTACAAAAAGTGTAGTCATCCAACGTTGTGAGAGCGGGCTTGCTCCGCGATCTTCCTCAACGCGGCAGCAAAGCCTCAATTCGCGGCGTCTTTGACACTATTTGATATCGAATACGGGAGCGCTTCGCACTCCATCGCGGGGCAAGCCCGCTCCCAAAGAATTTTTCGTAGAGAGCCTAGGGGTGAACAACCCGATCCGCTTCCAGGGGCAGTATCACGATGATGAGACTGGGCTGCACTACAACCGGTATCGGTACTATGATCCGTCGCTTGGGCGGTTTGTTGGGCAGGATCCGATCAGTTATGCGGGTGGGTTGAATCTGTTTGCGTATACGCCGAATCCGGTTGGCTGGATCGATCCATTAGGTCTTGCCGGAAATCCAGCCTATGCGACGCACGTTACATATCAGGGGACTGATGCCGCAACTGGGAAGCCACATGTAGGGTGTGTGAGTATGCCCGGGAAAAGAATCGATCAGGCTGTAATAAAATACAGATATAACGGTAATTACGATCTGTTTGGAGGGAATGCGCCAACTCCGTTATATCAAGGGTACGGGCAAGATGGAAAAGATACTGATCGAGGTTTGGAGCAGCATTACTTTAAACAAAATGATGGACTGCAAGGTACAGCAAATCGTCAAAATCCAGTTGGACAGAAAAATAAGAGGCGGCAAGAGAGTATGAGACGCCGCTGATCGGCACCTGAAATCTAAGGCGGCCAGCGATTCAATAATTTGTGAATTATGAAGGGGCAACTTTTTGGGTAAAAGAATAGTATGGAAATCAGGGCATTTTATCGTGCTTAAAGTTCGTGATGATTTGTATTCTGTAGCTCGTATGGTTGGTGAGGCTCAACTATGTATTTACGATATTTTTCATAATACCGACGAATGGGATAGCGCTGAGTGGTCAAAGGTGCGTCCTCTTTTTCACGTGCTTGTAGGTTCTGCAGTGCAGAAGAGGTTAGGTGTTAGGAAGATATCTATAGATGGCATGCCAGCAGAGTGCTTGTTGTCACAACGCTTCTGGATTTACCCTTACTCTTCTTTAGATGTTTCCCATTTTAAGGGGGGGCAAGGACACTTATGCGTCTTACGGTGGCCGATTAATAGACGTTGGAGAAAGTGAGGTTTTTTCCATTTATGGAGCTCCAGTTCTTAAGCACGATCTGTCGGTTCTAGACGATCGAGAGACTATTGAATCTCTAGAACTTACCAATATGTGGGGTGATCTTGACCTCTCCGACAGGTTAGCCCGCTATTACGATACGGGTGTCAATCGAGACGACCTTAAGTTTGAGGTTTTTCCAGGGCTCTGGGACGATCGTGAAAAGTTGCGGCCCCTGACACGTCGATTGCCCGTTCCATTGAGGTGACGAGTCCAGACACCTCGTTGATTCATCCGGCCCAGAACGTGCTGACCCGCGAGGTGCTGGCATGAGCGAGTCCGCCAAACCCCGCGAACCCTAGGTCGCGGTCGCCCCGCTCAACACCATCGACGCCAAGGACGTGGGCCGCGGCTCCGCCGAATTCGACGCCTGGCTGCAATCGATCAGTGGTGGCACCGTCACCCCGGTGTGTCAGCACAGCTTACCTAGAGTTTGTTTGATCGGCTGCACAGCTAAAACGACGACAAGCTCAAGCTCAAGGTCGAGTACAGCTATGACGCCCTCGGGCGAAGGTTGCACAAGCACTCGACGGCGCATTACTGGAACAAACCTGAAGCCGGTACTGGCTGGAACCAGCTTGAGCGAGCAAAGCGCCAGCGCGAGCTGAACTGCGGCTTCACCCTGTTCGGCTGGGACGGCGACACCCTCGCCTGGGAAAGCTCGCCTGCGCAGGATGAAGGTGACACCGGGCGCACGGTGCACTACCTGTACGAACCCGGCAGCTTTGTGCCGGTGGCGCAGGCTCTGCGCAAGGCCCCGATACGGTTGTACAAGGAGCCGGACTGGAGCAACCGCCCCTACGACATCGATCAGGACCCGCTCTGGCAGCAAGCGGCCTCGCCACAACCCTTTGATGCGATTGCCTGGTACCAGTGTGACCACCTGGGCACGCCGATGGAGCTGACTGACCACAACGGCGACGTGGCGTGGTCGGCGCAGTACAAGGCGTGGGGCGAGGCGAAACAAGAACGTTCGGCCTGGGCGAAACAGGTGGGGTTGAACAACCCGATCCGCTTCCAGGGCCAGTATCACGACCATGAGACTGGACTGCATTACAACCGGTATCGGTACTATGATCCGGCGGTTGGGCGGTTTGTTGGGCAGGATCCGATCAGTTACTTTGGTGGGTTGAACCTGTTCATATATGCGCCGAATCCGATTGACTGGATAGATCCATTTGGGCTGGCTAAACGGGGACCTAAGACCAATGGTGAAGGGCCGCATAACCAAGTCATTCATGCTTGGGGGCGAGAGGTTCAAGCATCAGGGGGTACCGTTCTAGCTGGAGGTGGCGTTGAAAAAGAGAATTTAATTAAAACTCCTGGAGGTAATAAAGAGGGACGCCGGCCGGACATTATCTATAGAGATGCTGATGGAAAAGTTGTCTATGGGAATGTAGGGAAAGTCAAAGCTGATGAGAGCACACCAGTCCCGCGCGAGCAAAAAGCTATGGAAGACTTACGTACCAAAACTTTAGGTGTCGATAGACCATCTGATGTTCAATTTCGACCTTATAATAAAAATTGTCCGTCGAGGTGAGTCATGGAAAAAACAGTTTTTATGGATTTTCAAGAGTACATTGGAGTGGTTAATGAATTGAGGGATGAAACTGGGTTTGGAGTGTATATCTCATACCGAATGAATGAACCATTTCTACTTGTAAAAGATAGGGGCTTTGTAAGGCTCGATTCATTTGAGATCTTTCCTCAGATGAAAATAATAATGGGCTCAGATCGCGACTTCTCCTTCAAGGGTAAAGCCCAGATTGAAGTTGACAGGAAGGATAAAGTTGGTTTTGTTCGTGCTTGCTATGGGGGGGAAGACGAATATGCTATTGGAGCAACAATTTTTAGTGGTGATAAATCTGAGTCTGAAAAAGTTATTGATCGTGTACTGACAAGAATTTTGAAGAAAATAGCACGCAAAGGTGTTAAGGACTCAGGGGGGAATGTTAGTTATGTTACCGATCGATATTACTGGACCGAAGGAGCGTTTGTTTCAGGGAAGAACTGGCATTTGTTCCTTGGGCGGGGAGTGGATAGGCCGAAAAACTCTTGTCCTGGATACTTTCCGAAGTAGCAAGTTTTTGGGGTTACTTGACTTTATGGTCGCGTAGGCTTGCTTTTTAAGATTGGTTCCTCTCTATCCGTCCGGGAATCTCAGCCGCCAACTGCACAGGAGTGCGCAGGTAGGTCACTTAGTACCCATTTGGCTGTTTAAAAAGATGCGGCGACGGCAACCACAAGGCCGAGTTCATCTATAACGCCCTTGGGCGGCACTTGCACAAGCATTCGGCGGCGCATTACTGGAACAAACCTGAAGCCGGTACTGGCTGGAACCAGCTGGAGCGAGCCAAGCGCCAGCGCGAGCTGAACTGCGGCTTCACCCTGTTCGGCTGGGACGGCGACACCCTCGCCTGGGAAAGCTCGCCTGCGCAGGATGAAGGTGACACCGGGCGCACGGTGCACTACCTGTACGAACCCGGCAGCTTTGTGCCGGTGGCGCAGGCTCTGCGCAAGGCCCCTATACGGTTGTACAAGGAGCCGGACTGGAGCAACCGCCCCTACGACATCGATCAGGACCCGCTCTGGCAGCAAGCGGCCTCGCCACAACCCTTTGATGCGATTGCCTGGTACCAGTGTGACCACCTGGGTACGCCGATGGAACTGACCGACCACAACGGCGACGTGGCGTGGTCGGCGCAGTACAAGGCGTGGGGTGAGGTGAAACAAGAACGTTCGGCCTGGGCGAAACAGGTGGGGTTGAACAACCCGATCCGCTTTCAGGGCCAGTATCACGACCATGAGACGGGACTGCACTACAACCGGTATCGGTACTATGATCCGGCGGTTGGGCGGTTTGTTGGGCAGGATCCGATTGGATATGCGGGCGGGTTGAACCTGTTTGCGTATACGCCGAATCCGGTTTACTGGATCGATCCATTAGGTCTTGCCGGAAATCCAGCAACGGCGACGCATGTTACGTATCAAGCAATTGATCAGCAGACAGGTAAGCCGTATATAGGTTATGCAAGTATGCCTGGGGATAGAGTCGGTGTGGATGTTGTAAAGTATCGATATGGCGGAAATTATGAGCGCTTTGGGGGGACCGCGCCGGAGGTTGTATATCGTGGGTATGGTCAGGGTGGAAAGGACACTGCCAGAGGACTAGAGCAGCATTATTTCGTGGAAAACGATGGGCTAGACGGAACTGCAAACAAACAGAATCCGGTTGGGAAGAATAACAAAAGGCGTCAAGAATATACTGATGCCGCTAATCGACATTTGGATTCTCAAGGCTTCGGCGGGTCTGTAGTATGCGAGCTCTAACTAAGGGGTGGGTGATTTGAAAAAAAGAATCGTATGGAAATCTGGCCATTTCATTGTAATCAAGGTTAGGGAGAATCTTTATACCGTCGCTAGAATGACTGGGAAGACCGTTCTTTGTATCTATGATGTTTTTCGAGAGGATGATTACTGGGATGACATCGATTGGAGTGGGGTTGAAGCGCTTTTTCAGGTCTTTGTTGGGGCTGTGGTACAAAAAAATTTAGGTGTGCGTAAAATTTCTGTGGAGGGAATTCAATCTCGATTCCTCAAACTTCAGCGCTACTGGCTAAAGCCGTATACGTCATTGGATGGGGCGCACTTTAAAGGTGGTCGAGAAACGTTTTCTTTTTATGGTGGAAGACTTATAGACGTAGGAGAGGTTGAGAATCCAGAAACATATGGGGCTCCGGTAATAAAACACGATCTGTCGGTTTATGGTGATCGAGAGATTATTGAAACGTATGAGCTTACAAATATGTGGGGTGATCTTGATCTTTCCGACAGATTGGCTCGCTATTACGATACAGGTGTAAATAGAGACGATCTTAAGTTTGAAGTTTTTCCGGGGCTCTGGAAGGATCGTGAAAAGCTTCGGCCTCTCACGCGCCGATTGCCGGTTCCATTGCGGTGACGAATTCGGGCAAAAACCTGCCGACACCTCACGCTCTGAAATGACCGGGTCGGCTATGCTCCGGGAGGCTCAAACGGTGGGCGCGGCGCTCACGTTATCTCGACCCCGTTAGGCGCTTCACCTCCCGCATCCCCAGCCGGGGCGAACAGCGCGAGGAAGAAACCTTCGCCTACGACGGCAGGCTGGTCCAGGTCATCAACGCCGCGAGCAAACTGCAGTGGTTGCATGACGAGGCCGGCAACCTCGTTCGTGACACCAACACTACCTGGCCACCGGCACCCCGATGGTCGCGGTGTGGCAGCACGAGTACGACGCCCTCAACCTGCGTACCTCCACCACTCGTCCGGACGGGCACAAGGTCAGCTGGCTGACCTACGGTAGCGGTCATCTGTTGGGCATGACGGTCGATCAGCATGAACTGCTGGCCCCAACCTGCTGAACGACAAGCACCACGAACCGACCCGTCCGCTGGAGCGTGCGCCCAGGCGTAACCGGTTGATGGACAACCTGCTGCGTGAGTATGCGGGCACGCATTACACCTATGACGAGCGGGGCAACCTGAGCCACCGGTTGCACAACGGTGTGCAGGTCCGAAAGCAGTTACTGGCATGTGAACGAAAATACAAGCGACCTCATGCGGCGTGATCGACCAGGCCATAGCGTGCCAAGGAGTTGGATCTCAAATTCTGTTACATGATGGAGCCGTTTCAGGGTGTTACCGATCTGGCATATTCGCAGGACAGCGCAGTGTCCTCAGACGTTTTGAAAACCTGCTTGAATCACTACTTGCTGCACGATGATCCTCTGGACGTGAGTCAGGGCCACCAATACAGTGCTCAACGCGGGATTCTTGTAGCCTCCAGTGATGGATTTCGAAACCGAATGTCAAAAACGCGTGTCATCGGCACAACGCTTTCTGCAATCGCTTCTGCAGAGAAGGAACTGAACAGAACGTTCCCCACATCCTTTTCCCGCTGGCTGCTTGCCAACAATGGACGGTCACTGGGTGGCCTGGTGGTGTTCCCCGTGTTCGACAGCCGAGACCCGAGGAAGACCTGGGACTCGATCGTCCGAAATTACACCGCAGGGTGGCAGACGTGGCTGGAAAATTTCTCGCAATCGCCTGAGCGTTTTGCACCGCTGTTGCCCTTCGCAGAGTTTGGAACAGGTGATTATTATTGCTTCGATTATGACGCGCAAGGCGCCTCAGGCGAGCCTGCCGTGGTGTTGTGGGATCATGAAACGGGCAGTGCCCGCCGTGTTGCGGATGACTTTGAGCAGTGGCTGAGTAGCGTTGATCCTGCTCCTTAACGATCATCAGTAGCCCTGGATGGCTTGAATGTATGACAGCGGCTATGAGTATCTGGGCAGCCCAGCGTGATACCCGCTCGATGACGCCCGCGTTCCCACGACATGCAACGGCATGTTGATGTTCAGCCCTCTTCCAATCAGGCACCATCGGACGTGAGTGCAAAGGCCTGCACCTCCACACGTAATACATCCCATCACACAAGGACGGACCCACCTCATGAAAGACATTGTTCGCCTGGGCGATGCCACCACCCACGGTGGCGTGGTACTCGAAGCCTTTTCCAACACCAACCTCAATGGCAAGCCGATTGCCGGGGTAGGGCACAGCGTCAGTTGCCCCCTGTGCAAAGGGGTATTTCCCATTGCCGAGGGCAGCAGCACCTACAGCGTCGGCGGTACGCCCGTGGCGCTGGATGGCATGAAGACCGCCTGCGGCGCCGCGCTGATCGCCAGTGGCCCCAAGGGCGCAGTCATCAGCTAGGCATTGCCCGCAACGTGCACTTTCCCCCCCGGCCGCACCGCCAGTCGCGACGATGGCCGGGGTACCCAATTGTGTCTACAATCAGCTCCTTTGATTGACCTACTTACTGGAGCTCACGTTTTGGCTCAATACGTCTACACCATGCATCGGCTGAGCAAAGTTGTGCCGCCGAAGCGGGAAATCCTCAAGAACATTTCGCTGTCCTTTTTCCCCGGCGCCAAGATCGGCGTGCTCGGCCTCAACGGTTCGGGTAAATCCACCCTGCTGAAAATCATGGCCGGCGTCGACACCGAGTTCGACGGCGAAGCGCGTCCGATGCCCGATCTGAATGTCGGCTACCTGCCGCAAGAGCCGCAACTGGACCCCACCAAGACCGTGCGTGAAGTGGTCGAAGAGGCCGTCAGCGTGATCAAGGACGCCCAGGCCCGCCTGGACGAGGTCTACGCCGCCTATGCCGATCCGGACGCCGACTTCGACAAGCTGGCCGCCGAACAGGCCAAGCTGGAAGCGATCCTGCAGGCCAGCGACGGTCACAACCTCGAGCGCCAGCTGGAAGTCGCCGCCGACGCGCTGCGCCTGCCGGCCTGGGACGCCAAGGTCGAACACCTGTCCGGTGGAGAGAAGCGCCGCGTGGCCCTGTGCCGCCTGCTGCTGTCGGCCCCCGACATGCTGCTGCTCGACGAACCGACCAACCACCTGGATGCCGACTCGGTCGCCTGGCTGGAGCACTTCCTGCACGACTTCCCGGGCACCGTGGTCGCTATTACCCACGACCGTTACTTCCTGGACAACGTCGCCGGCTGGATTCTGGAACTCGACCGCGGCGCCGGTATTCCTTACGAGGGCAACTATTCGGGTTGGCTGGAAGCCAAGTCGGACCGCCTGGCCCAGGAGTCCAAGCAGCAGTCGGCCCATGAAAAGGCCATGAAGGAAGAACTGGAATGGGTGCGCAAAGGCGCCAAGGCCCGCCAGTCCAAATCCAAGGCGCGTCTGCAACGCTTCGAAGAAATGCAGTCGCAGGAATTCCAGAAGCGCAGCGAAACCAACGAGATCTACATCCCGGCCGGCCCGCGTCTGGGTGACAAGGTCATCGAGTTCAAGAACGTCACCAAGGGCTACGGCGACCGCGTTCTGATCGACAACCTGTCGTTCAGCATGCCAAAAGGCGCCATTGTCGGTGTGATCGGCGGTAACGGCGCCGGTAAATCGACCCTGTTCCGCATGCTGATGGGCAAGGAGCAACCGGACTCGGGCAGCATCGAGATCGGTGAAACCGTGCAACTGGCCTGCGTCGATCAGAGCCGCGAAGACCTGGACGGCGGCAAGACCGTGTTCCAGCAGATCTCCGACGGTTCCGACCAGATCCGCATCGGCAACTACGAGATTCCGGCGCGTACCTACGTGGGGCGCTTCAACTTCAAGGGCGGCGACCAGCAGAAGTTCGTCAAGGACCTCTCCGGTGGTGAGCGTGGCCGCCTGCACCTGGCGTTGACGCTCAAAGAGGGCGGCAACGTGCTGCTGCTCGACGAACCGTCCAACGACCTCGACGTCGAAACCCTGCGTTCGCTGGAGGAAGCCCTGCTGGACTTCCCGGGCGCCGCTATCGTGATCTCTCACGATCGGTGGTTCCTTGACCGTGTGGCTACCCACATCCTGGCCTACGAAGACGATTCGCAGGCGGTGTTCTTCGAAGGCAACTACACCGAGTACGAAGCCGATCGCAAGAAGCGCCTGGGTGAAGCCGCTGCCCAGCCGCACCGGGTACGGCACAAGAAACTGGCATGACCTTCACGGTCTTGCACTGAAACGGGGCCTTCGGGCCCCGTTTTTTTTGCCTGGAATCCGGGTGAATCCTTCGCCGGCAAGGCCGGCTCCTACAGGGTTGTGCGGCCTGCTGTAGGAGCAGGCTTTGCCGGCGAAGGTGTATACATTTATAGAAATGCACCATTTATTTCCATAAAAACGACATTTTGCCCTGTTGCGGTGCGAGTGGTTCTTGGTAAAGTCCTGAAAAAACTAATAAGTCCAACTCTATCTGGTGAATGTCTAAATGATCGAATCCGTCGAAGACTTCCTCGCACGCCTGCAAAAACGCGACCCTGCCCAGCCCGAGTTCCATCAGGCCGTGGAAGAGGTACTGCGCAGCCTGTGGCCCTTCCTCGAAGCCAACCCGCACTACCTGCAGGCCGGTATTCTCGAACGCATGGTCGAGCCGGAGCGGGCCATTCTGTTCCGTGTATCGTGGGTCGACGACAAGGGCAGGGTGCGTGTCAACCGCGGCTACCGCATCCAGATGAGCAGCGCCATCGGCCCATACAAGGGCGGCCTGCGTTTCCACCCTTCGGTGAACCTCGGCGTGCTGAAGTTCCTGGCCTTCGAACAGGTACTCAAGAATTCCCTCACCTCGCTGCCCATGGGCGGCGGCAAGGGCGGCTCGGACTTCGACCCCAAGGGCAAGAGCGACGCCGAAGTCATGCGCTTCTGCCAGGCATTCATGAGCGAGCTGTACCGCCACATCGGCGCCGACCTCGACGTGCCGGCCGGTGACATCGGCGTAGGTGGTCGCGAAATCGGCTTCCTGTTCGGCCAGTACAAGCGCCTGGCCAACCAGTTCACCTCGGTGCTGACCGGCAAGGGCATGAACTACGGCGGCAGCCTGATTCGCCCCGAAGCCACCGGCTACGGCTGCGTGTACTTCGCCGAAGAAATGCTCAAGCGCGACGGCCTGCGCATCGACGGTCGCCGTGTGGCCATCTCCGGCTCCGGCAACGTGGCGCAATATGCCGCGCGCAAGGTCATGGACCTGGGCGGCAAGGTCATCTCGCTGTCCGACTCCGAGGGTACCCTGTACTGCGAAGCCGGCCTGAACGATGCGCAGTGGGATGCGCTGATGGAGCTCAAGAACGTCAAGCGCGGCCGCCTGAGCGAGCTGGGCGGCGAGTTCGGCCTGGAGTTCCGCGCCGGCCAGCGCCCATGGAGCCTGGCCTGCGACATCGCCCTGCCGTGCGCCACCCAGAACGAGCTGGACGCCGAAGACGCCCGCACCCTGCTGCGTAACGGCTGCATCTGCGTGGCCGAAGGCGCCAACATGCCGACCACCCTGGACGCCGTGGACCTCTTCATCGAGGCCGGCATCCTGTTCGCCCCGGGCAAGGCCTCCAACGCCGGCGGCGTGGCCGTCAGCGGCCTGGAGATGTCGCAGAACGCCATGCGCCTGCTGTGGACGGCCGGCGAGGTGGACAGCAAGCTGCACAACATCATGCAGTCGATCCACCATGCCTGCGTGTACTACGGCGAAGAGAACGGCCGCATCAACTACGTCAAGGGCGCCAACATCGCCGGCTTTGTCAAGGTTGCCGACGCCATGCTGGCCCAGGGCGTGGTCTAGGCCTGCGGCTCGATGGCGACGACCTCGATCAGTTGATCACCCGCCGGTCGTCGCCACAGCACCTCGTCACCGGGCGCTGCCCCCAGCAGTGCCCGGCCCAGGGGTGACCCCCAGTTGATCAGGCCACTGGCGGCATAGGCCTGGTCTTCGCCGACCAGTTGCACTTCATGCTGGCGGCCTTCTTCATCGACAAACACCACCCGGCTACCGATCTGCACCTTGCTCTGCGAGGTGGCGGGTGCGGCCACCTGGGCGCTCTGCACGCGGGCGCTGAAGTAGCGCAGGTCGCGCTCGACCTCGGCCAGGCGTTGTTTGTCGGGGTCGCCCAGCAGCGTGCTGCGCAGGGTCTCCAGTTCGCTGACCCGCTGCTTGAGCAGGGTCAGGCCCTGGGCGGTGACGTGGTTGGGTTGTTCGCTGATGCGCCGCTCTACCGGTTGATTGGCCTGATCGGCGGCCTGGTCTTCGTTGACGAATGCTCGGCTCATGGTTGGCCTCCTTTGTAGGAAGACCATGATGCGCGGTCACCGGTTGCATCGAATGTTCGAGGGCGACCTATTGGCGTCGATAGGCGCGGGCGGCGTCGCGGTCCTTTTCCTGCTGCCACTGCTGATCGCGCTCGTCCCAGTGGCGGCTGCGGTAGGTGTCCTGGTCCTGGCTCTGCTGCATGGCCTGGCACTGGCGAAAGCCGTCGTCCCAGCCGGTCTCGTACTGGCGGTCGTGCAGATAGCGCGGCACGTCCTTGCGAAACTCGCCCATCATCACGCCTGCGGCCTGGTGGCCGCTGCTGCAACCGGCCTGGAAGCCGTCGGCGTAGGGGGCAGGGTAGCCTTGCTCGATCAGTTGATCGTGGGTGCTGGCGCAACCGCCCAGCATCATTGCCACCAGTACCCAGTGCCCGCGCATGTTCGAACTCTCCACCTGTTGGGGGGAAGTCTAGGTGCTGGTGTGTGCAAGAGAGGTCAAAAAGATGTCAGACAATTGGATCGCATCGCGGGTCAAGCCCGCTCCCACAAGGTTTCTCACTGCCCTTGTGGGAGCGGGCTTGACCCGCGATGACTTCAGTAGTTGTACCACTTCACCTCGAGCATCACCTCGTTCTGCGCCGTCGCCAGCTGGCTGAACTCGCGCCTGGCACTCAGGCGCAGGCCCAGGTTGCGCGACAGTTCCCACTGCTGGTTGAGGCTCAGGCTGCGGCGGACCTCGCCATTGGTGAAGTAGTCGCCCTTGGCCTCCAGGCTCAGGTTGCCCAGCCCGTTGCGCCACAGCACGCCGGTGTTGAACCCTGCCGCGGGTGCGATGAACCCGGCAAAGTCATTGTTGTGCTCCACCCGCACCGTGCCCAGGGCAAACCCGATCATGTCCTCGCCCAATTGCCAGGTGCCCCCGGCGCCGCCATTCACATGGCTGACCAGCACCTCGTTCTCATGCTTGCCCAGCACCCGTTCCAACCCGCCGGCCACCTGCCACGACCACGGCTTGAGCAGGTCGTTGCGCGGCGTCAGCGAGCGGATCGTGGCCAGGTCCAGGCGCTGCACCTGCCAGTCGTTGTGTTCGTACTGGCGCACCTTCAGTTGCAGGATCTCGATCTGCGCCCCCAGCGGGAAGCCGTAGGCGTTGTCGTTGAGGTCGTGATAGGCCATGCGCAGCCCGTACTCGGCAAAGGCCCGGTCTTCTCGGGTACCCACGCCCAGCTGCCAGGTGCGCGACTCGTGGCCGTCCTCCGGCAGCCCGGGGCGTTCGATCTGCAACGGCGGTGGCGGGTTGCGGTTGATCGCGCGCAGCAGCTCGAAGCTACGCCTGGCCCGCTCCGGGTCGCGCTCCAGGCCATTGGCGCGGTAGCGCTCCAAGCGATAGGCGGCGTCCTGCACCAGCGCCTGGCGCTCGCGCGGCAGCTCGGTGAAGGCGGGGCTCTGCAGTTGCGCGGTGTCGGCGCTCACGGCCAGCACCTGCTGCTGTTCGGCATGGTCCAGCGGTTTGGCCCGCTCCAGCAGCTCGCGCTCGCGCGATGGGCGGTAGTCGGTACGCGCCACCAGCCCGGACTGTTTCACCGCCTTGACCGTGTCGGTGGGGATCGCCGTGAGCGGGAACTGCGAGGTCAGGTCCAGGCTCGGCCGTGCCACCTGCAGCAGTTCGAGCAGGCGATACGAGCAGTTTTCGTCGAAGAAGAAATAGTCGAACTGGATCTGCTTGAGTTCCCAGATGTGCTCGACCATGCGCCCGGTTTCCTCGGGCGTGAGGTTCAGCCGGTATTCCCACAGGTCGCGGTTTTCCAGGCTGCGGTATTCGGACAGCTTCTCCTGGTAGGGCACCAGCGCGAACAGGCCGGGGTAGCCGCCCATCAGGCCCTTCCAGGCATACAGGATGCTGTTGTCGTTGCCCTCGATGTAGGCGCCGAAGTTGATCGCGTAGCTCAGCAGTGCGGTGTTGTCGCTCTGCACGTCGGCCTGGTCGATACGCAGCAGCGTGTGCCCGAACATCGACGAGGGGCTGTTCAGGTAGGCGGCCGGGAAGATCATCACCGCGCTGTGCGGCGACACGTCCGAGTACCACTGGGTGTAGGCCGTGCAGTCCGGCGCCGGCAGGTCGGTGAGCTGCAACTGCTCGCGCAGCCAGCGGGTGCGCGCCGGGAATACGCATTGCGCGTGCTGATCGCCCAGGCTGGCCGGGGCGTACAGCGCCTCATAGGTGGCGCGCAGTTCCTGGTCAGGGTGGTGCGCACCGTCCTTGGCCAGGAAGAATTTGGGGTCGTCCACGTAGCTGCGCCATCCGCCGAGCTTGGCGGTTTCGTAATGGCCCAGGGAGATCCAGTAGCGGTCGTTGGCCAGTGCGTGCAGACGAGCATCGTCCAGCACGGTGGCAGCGTGCAGCGGGGCGCAGGCACAGAGCGCCAGGTAGGCAAGGCGTTTGAGCATGTCGGGCAACTACGTCTGAATGATGCCGATAGAGGCGGGCAAACAAACCCGCCCCGTGGTCGGGGCGGGTGTGCCGAGCTTAGGCCGGGGTTGCGTATTTGGCCAGACGGGCGTCGCTTTTCAGGACGGCGAGGGTGTTGGTGTGAACATCTTCAGCGGTAGCGTCGGCTGTGGTGAAGATCTCCTGGAAGTGCTGGTGGGTCACGGCCGCGAAGTGCGCACGGTCTTCCGGTGCGACGCCCAGTACCACCGCGTAGGTGGTCAGTGCTTCGCCCTGGCCTTGCGCCATGTCTTCGGACAGCTCGTTCATCATGCCATTCATGGCGAACCAGGATTTGCCGCCATAGGTCAGCGACGCATTGGTGGAGCAGCCGTTGGTGCCCGAGGTCATGCCGAAGGTGGCGTTGCCCGAGGTACCGTTGGTGGTGGATGCGAGGAAGTGAGCCGGCGTGCCGCGTTGGCCCTCGAACAGCATGTTGCCCCAGCCGCAGTCCGGGCCGCCTGGCGCCTGGGCCATGGCGTTGAGCGAAACCGCGGTGAACAGAGTACCCAGAAGAATCCGTTTCATAGCATTGTTCTCTTTCTGATGTTCAAACCAAAGGTCAGGGTTATCTGGCATGTCTGTAGGACTAGTTGCCAGGACGGGTCGGTTGTTTACCCAGCCGCGCAGTTTGGAGTTTAGGCACGATCTAAGGGTTCCGTGATTAATTGCAAAAGATTGCTTGAAATAATTGACGCGGAGCAGGTTTTCGACCCTGCGCGCTAAAGCGTTGAAGAGCCTTGCAAGCCGGGCGCAGGCGGCGCCAGAATGCCGTCATCCGCCCCGCCGAAGTAAGGAAGCCCGATGCCCGATCCTGTTGCTGCGAGCCTGCGTCTTGCGCCCGAAGCCCTGACCCGGCCGTTTTCCGCTGAACAGTTCGATTTTTCCACCACCAATGATCTGGAGCCCTTTCGCGGTGTGCTAGGCCAGGAACGTGCAGTCGAAGCCTTGCAGTTCGGCGTCGCCATGCCACGCCCCGGTTACAACGTGTTTGTCATGGGCGAGCCGGGCACCGGCCGCTTCTCGTTCGTCAAGCGCTACCTCAAGGCAGAAGGCAAGCGCCTGCAGACGCCGTCCGACTGGCTGTACGTCAACAACTTCGACGAGCCCCGCGAGCCCAAGGCGTTCGAGCTGCCGGCCGGCAGTGCCGGGGCCTTCATCGCCGATATCGGGGGCCTGATCGACAACCTGCTGGCGACCTTTCCGGCGGTGTTCGAGCACCCGTCCTATCAGCAGAAGAAAAGCGCCATCGACCGCGCCTTCAACCAGCGCTACGACCGTGCCCTGGATGTGATCGAGCGCGCCTCGCTGGAAAAGGACGTGGCCCTGTACCGCGACAGCAGCAACGTCGCCTTCACCCCCATGGCCGATGGCAAGGCGCTGGACGAGGCCGAGTTCGCCCAGTTGCCTGAGGCCGAGCGCGAGCGTTTCCACGAGGACATCGCCGCGCTGGAAGAGCGCCTCAACGAAGAGCTCGCCAGCCTGCCGCAGTGGAAGCGCGAGTCGAACAACCAGCTGCGCCAGCTCAACGAAGAAACCATCACCCTGGCCCTGCAGCCCTTGCTGGCCCCGCTGTCGGAGAAATACGCCGAGAACGCCGCGGTGTGCGCCTACCTGCAGGCCATGCAGGTCAACCTGCTGCGCACCGTGGTCGAGCAACTGGTCGACGACAGCAAGACCGACGCGGTGGCGCGCAAGATGCTCGAAGAGCAGTACGCCCCCAGCCTGGTGGTCGGCCATCACGCCAGCGGCGGCGCGCCCGTGGTGTTCGAGCCGCACCCTACCTACGACAACCTGTTCGGCCGCATCGAATACGGCAACGACCAGGGCGCGCTGTACACCACCTATCGCCAGTTGCGCCCGGGGGCGCTGCACCGCGCCAATGGCGGGTTCCTGATTCTGGAAGCCGAGAAGATGCTCGGCGAGCCGTTCGTGTGGGATGCGCTCAAGCGCGCCCTGCAATCGCGCAAGCTGAAGATGGAGTCGCCGCTGGGCGAGTTCGGTCGCCTGGCCACCGTGACCCTCACCCCGCAGATGATCCCGCTGCAGGTCAAGGTGATCATCATCGGCGCCCGCCAGCTGTACTACGCGCTGCAGGACCACGACCCGGACTTCCAGGAGATGTTCCGGGTGCTGGTGGACTTCGACGAAGACATTCCCATGGTCGAGGAGAGCCTGGAGCAGTTCGCCCAGCTGCTCAAGACCCGCACCAGCGAGGAGGGCATGGCCCCGCTGACCGCCGATGCGGTGGCGCGCCTGGCCACCTACAGCGCCCGCCTGGCCGAGCACCAGGGGCGCCTGTCGGCGCGCATCGGCGACCTGTTCCAGCTGGTCAGCGAGGCGGATTTCATTCGCCACCTGGCCAACGACGAGATGACCGACGCCGGGCACATCGAGCGGGCGCTCAAGGCCAAGGCCACGCGTACCGGGCGGGTATCGGCGCGGATTCTCGACGACATGCTGGCCGGGATCATCCTGATCGACACCGAAGGCGCGGCGGTGGGCAAGTGCAACGGCCTGACCGTGCTGGAGGTGGGCGATTCGGCGTTCGGCGTGCCGGCGCGGATTTCCGCCACGGTGTACCCGGGCGGCAGCGGCATCGTGGATATCGAGCGTGAGGTCAACCTGGGCCAGCCGATCCACTCCAAGGGCGTGATGATCCTCACCGGGTACCTGGGCAGCCGCTATGCCCAGGAGTTCCCCCTGGCGATTTCGGCCAGCATCGCGCTGGAGCAGTCCTACGGCTATGTGGATGGCGACAGCGCATCGCTGGGCGAGGCCTGCACGCTGATCTCGGCCCTGTCGAAAACCCCGCTCAAGCAGTGCTTTGCGATCACCGGCTCGATCAACCAGTTCGGTGAAGTGCAGGCGGTGGGCGGGGTCAACGAGAAGATCGAGGGCTTCTTCCGCCTGTGCGAGGCTCGTGGCCTGACCGGTGAGCAGGGCGCGATCATCCCGCGGGCCAACGTGGCCACGCTGATGCTCGACGAGCGCGTGCTGCAGGCGGTGCGCGCCGGGCAATTCCATGTGTACGCAGTCAGTCAGGCCGACGAGGCCCTGAGCCTGCTGGTGGGCGAGCCGGCCGGGCAGCCGAACGAGGAGGGCGAGTTCCCCGAGGGCAGCATCAATGCGCGGGTGGTCGAGCGGTTGCGGGTGATTGCCGAGATGATCAGCGAAGAGGACCTCAAGGAAGCCGAGAAGGAGCAGGCCGAAGAGGCGCTGGCGCAGGTGAAGCCTTCCTGACCGCGGTGGGTTCTTCGCCGGCAATGCCGGCTCCTACATGTGGGAGTCGGCATTGCCGGCGAAGGGGGCAGTTCGGCGCACGGTACATGACCGCTCGGCGCCGACCGCTTGTCGCCGGCGGATTTCTTCTATCCTCAAGGCATGGACCGTCGTGCGCAAAAGGATCGAAACCAGCCTGGCCACAGGCTACGCAACGCCTCACCGAGGACCGTCGCCATGCCGCGTACCCTCAGCCTTACCCGTCAATGCCTGGGCCTGGTGACCCGCATTGAGTGCCGTATCCGCCCGCTGGCCGGTGACACCGGCATGTGGACACTGCTGTTCGCCGCCGGCATGGCCGGCGAGCAACCCTCCGCGATCAAGGCCCAGGGGCCGTTTCACGGGCCGTTCGTGGCCGAGTCGGTGCTCAGCGCGATTGTCGACAGCCTGACCCTGCACGGCTACCAGGTGGCCGACGACCCGCAGATCTGGTGCGTGCACCTGCAGGCGCAGCTGCGTCGCATCAACGGCGAGCGGGTTCATCATGTGGGTGACCTGCAGTCCAACCCCGACACCTGAGCCGACCGGATCATCCACTGGCCTGTGGCAGCGTGTCGCGGGCTTTTCCTGTCACAGGTGGCTGCTATACTCGCGCTCGTTTTTTTCCAGCCACCTGGTGATCTGCTCAATGGAACGCTTTATCGAAAATGCGATGTACGCCTCGCGCTGGCTGCTCGCACCCATCTATTTTGGCCTGTCCCTGGGGCTGCTGGCGTTGGCGCTGAAGTTCTTTCAGGAGATCTTCCATGTGCTGCCCAACGTCTTCTCGCTGGCCGAGTCCGACCTCATCCTGGTACTGCTGTCGCTGATCGACATGGCCCTGGTGGGCGGCCTGCTGGTGATGGTGATGATCTCCGGCTACGAGAACTTCGTCTCGCAGCTGGATATCGCCGAAGGCACCGAAAAGCTCAACTGGCTGGGCAAGATGGACTCTTCCTCGCTGAAGATGAAGGTGGCCGCCTCGATCGTGGCGATCTCCTCCATCCACCTGCTGCGGGTGTTCATGGACGCGCGCAACATCGAGACCCAGTACCTGATGTGGTACGTGATCATCCACATGACCTTCGTGGTCTCGGCGTTCGCCATGGGCTACCTGGACAAGATGACCAAGCACTGACCTGCGGGGTATCACGCCTTGTCAGCCGCCCGTCCGTTGCATAACGGACGGGCGGTTGCGTTTCTGGCTTGTGCTTTGGTCGATGCTGTACAAAAAATGAACGGCCTGTGGAATGTTCCAGTAGCGAGGTATCGCAATGAACCTGCATGAACTGAACAGCGAGGCCAGGGCCGGCCGGGTGGACGAACTGAACCTGATCGCCATCGAAGGGGGGGACTTCGTGCTCGAGGCCCGGGTCAAGGGCAAGGCGCACCCGTTGCTGGATGCCAAGGGGGTACGTCTCAAGGTGCACTCGGTGGTCGATGGCCAGCGCCTGCTCAATGGCTTGCCCGCCGTGCCGTTGCACCTGGTGCACTGGTCGGTGCAGGACGAGATGTGCGGCCTGCACGGCACCCCCGAAGAAGACCTCAAGGTGCCGATGCCGCGACGTACTGCCTGGTAGCTGAACTGCTTTGCCGCAGTGTGCTAGGCTGCTTGCCCTTTTCACAGCGGGCGCGGCTTTTGTGCGCCCTGTAGCGGAGCAGAAACATGTCCGAACTCAACCTGTCCACCGACGAAACCCGCGTCAGCTACGGCATTGGCCGTCAGCTGGGTGGCCAGCTGCGTGACAACCCGCCACCGGGCGTCAACCTGGACGCGATCCTGGCCGGTCTGACCGACGCCTTCAATGGCCAGGCCAGCCGCGTCAGCGAAGAAGACCTGTCGGCCAGCTTCAAGGTCATCCGTGAAATCATGCAGGCCGAAGCGGCTGCCAAGGCCGAAGCGGCCGCTGGCGAAGGCAAGGCCTTCCTGGCCGAGAACGCCAAGCGTGACGGCATCACCACCCTGGCCTCGGGCCTGCAGTTCGAAGTACTGACTGCCGGTGAAGGCGCCAAGCCAAGCCGTGAAGACAGCGTGCGCACCCACTACCACGGCACCCTGATCGACGGCACCGTGTTCGACAGCTCCTACGAGCGTGGCCAGCCGGCAGAATTCCCGGTCGGCGGCGTGATCGCTGGCTGGACCGAGGCCCTGCAACTGATGAACGCGGGCAGCAAATGGCGCCTGTACGTACCGAGCGAGCTGGCTTACGGCGCCCAGGGCGTTGGCAGCATCCCGCCGCACAGCGTGCTGGTGTTCGACGTCGAGCTGCTGGACGTACTGTAATACCTCTTCGCCGGCAAGGCCGGCTCCTACAGGGTCAGCGCGTACCCGTGTAGGAGCCGGCCTTGCCGGCGAAGCGTTTTCAGTTCCACTGCGCGCCACCCCCAGGGCGCAACGCCCGGGCATAGCAGAACAGGAACAGATTCCTCACCAGCTCCTTGAGCACCACAGGCTCGCTCGAATTCAACCCGTGAAGATCCAGGTCGCCCTGGTCGCGCAGTTCGCCCAGCGCGTCTTCTTCGAGCACGGCGCATACCTCGCCGGTTTCGCGGTGCAGGATGCGCAGGTACGGATGGGGGCGGTCAAGCCAGGCGTCTATCAGATAAGTCATGGCTATTCTCCTTGAAAGCGTTCAATGAGAATAATTCTTATTATCAAAATAGCAAGTGACTATTGGATTTTTCTTGCGATTACCGTCGGGCGGTAGGGTCGAGGCTGCGAGTGCAGCCCCGGGCAGGCAGGGGTCAGACCTTGCGCACGAATTCCGATTTCAGCTTCATCGGGCCGATGCCGTCGATCTTGCAGTCGATGTCGTGGTCGCCGTCGCACAGGCGGATGTTCTTGACCTTGGTGCCGACCTTGACCACCAGCGAGGTGCCCTTGACCTTGAGGTCCTTGATCACGGTGATGGTGTCGCCGTCCTGCAGGACGTTGCCCACCGAATCCTTCTTCACCGCTTCGTCGCTGGCCGCTTCGGCTTCACCGCTGGCCGACCACTCGTGGGCGCACTCGGGGCAGATCAGCTGGCTGGCGTCTTCGTAGGTGTATTCGGAGTTGCATTTGGGGCAGGGTGGCAAAGTGCTCACTACGGTTCCTCAGGACTACGTGCAGAAAACCCACATTGTATAGGGTTTTGCCGGCCAGAGGAAAAGCAGGCCCATCGAGCGATGGGCCGGGCAGGGGATCAGTGCGTGCGGGCGACGGCGAATTCGCTGAGTTCGACCAGCGCATCGCGGTATTCGCTGGCCGGCAGCACGTCCAGGCAGGCAATGGCACGGGCCACGTAGTCACGCGCCATCTGTGCGGTGTACTCCAGCGCGCCGGCGGCCTCCACTGCGTTGCGGATGCTCTCCAGGTCTTCAAGGCCACCTTTCTGGATGGCCTGGCGCACCAGCGCAGCCTGCTCGGGGGTGCCTTCGCGCATGGTGTAGATCAGCGGCAGGGTCGGCTTGCCTTCGGCCAGGTCGTCACCGACGTTCTTGCCCAGGGTCTCGGCGTCGCCCTTGTAGTCGAGCAGGTCGTCGACCAGCTGGAAGGCCACGCCCAGGTGGTCGCCGAAGGTACGCAGGGCTTCGCGCTGTTCATCGCTGGCGCCGGCCAGTGCGGCGGCGCTGTGGGTGGAGGCTTCGAACAGCATGGCGGTCTTGCCGCGGATGACGTCCATGTAGACTTCCTCGGTGGTGCTGGCGTCGCGAATGCGCGACAGCTGCAGCACTTCACCCTCGGCAATCACGCGGGTGGCCTTGGAGAGGATCTGCATGACCGGCATCGAGCCCAGCTCGACCATCATCTCGAACGAGCGCGAGTACAGGAAGTCGCCCACCAGCACGCTTGGCGCGTTGCCCCACAGGGCATTGGCGGTGGAGCGGCCACGGCGCATGCCCGACATGTCGACCACGTCGTCATGCAGCAGGGTGGCGGTGTGCAGGAACTCGATGGTGGCTGCCAGCAGGCGCAGGTCGTCGCCTTCGCGGCCCAGTGCCTTGCCGCACAGCAACACCAGCAGCGGGCGCAGACGCTTGCCCCCAGCCGAGGTAATATAGTCGCCGATTTTCGATACCAGCGGCACACGTGAAGTCAGCTGCTTCTTGATGATCTCGTCAACGGCGCTGAAGTCGTCCGCTACCGCACGGTAGAAAGCTTGGGGTTGCATCGGCCACAGGTGCTCCATAAGGGTTGCGCGGCATGCTAGGTTGCGGGTCCCGGCGTGTCAAGGCGCACTGCCCGTGGGGTCAATGGCCACACTTGCAAGGCAAAGCTGGCTTGCGTACAATCGCGCACCCTGAACTTCCTGGGCAGCACCTGCCTTACGCAATTGCACTGGGCCGTTCCAGCCCTATGCAGCCATGCCAGCCAATACTCTTCCTATAAAGAGCTGGGTGAGCAGGATTATCGGAGAAATACCCATGTACGCAGTAATTGTTACCGGTGGCAAGCAGTACAAAGTCGCCGAAGGTGAATACCTGAAAATCGAAAAACTGGAAGTCGCCACTGGCGAATCCGTGACTTTCGACCGCGTTCTGTTGGTTGCCAATGGCGACGACGTGAACATCGGCGCTCCAGTCGTTGCTGGTGCCAAGGTTGTTGCTGAAGTGATCTCGCAAGGTCGTCACGACAAAGTGCGCATCATCAAGTTCCGCCGCCGTAAGCACCACATGAAGCGTATGGGCCACCGCCAGTGGTTCACCGAAATCAAGATCACCGGTATTTCGGCTTAATCGCCCAAATCCCCATTTCTGGAGAATTGAACCATGGCACACAAAAAAGCTGGTGGTAGTACCCGTAACGGTCGCGACTCAGAAGCCAAACGCCTTGGCGTGAAGATGTATGGCGGCCAGGCTATCATCCCGGGCAACATCATCGTGCGTCAGCGCGGCACCCAATTCCACGCTGGCTACGGCGTTGGCATGGGCAAGGATCACACCCTGTTCGCCAAGATCGCGGGTAAGATCAAGTTCGAAGTAAAAGGCGCCTTCGGTCGTCGTTACGTGAGCGTCGTTGCCGAGTAATCGCGCGATCGCTGGAAAAGCCCTGTCTCGCGACGGGGCTTTTTCGTTTGTGGGGTGAGTCTCTTGCAAAGCTGTTTGTATGGGCTGCCGGCGCTGGTGTTCTGGCCGTATCGGGGCCGCCGCGCTCACTTTTGCAAGAGCCTTATGTCTTTGTGTCACTCAGCTCGTCCAACTGACGAGAGGCGGTTTTTATGAAGTTTGTTGACGAAGTATCGATCAAGGTCAAGGCCGGTGACGGCGGTAACGGTTGCATGAGCTTCCGCCGCGAGAAGTTCATCGAGAACGGTGGCCCCAACGGTGGCGATGGTGGCGACGGCGGCTCGGTGTACATGGTTGCCGACGAAAACCTCAACACCCTGGTCGACTACCGCTACACCCGTCACTTCGAGGCCCAGCGCGGCTCCAATGGCGGCAGCACCGACTGCACCGGCAAGAAGGGCGACGACCTGATCCTGCGCGTGCCGGTCGGCACCACCGTGATCGACGCGGGCACCCAGGAAGTGATCGGCGACCTGGTCAAGGCCGGGCAGAAACTGATGGTGGTGCAGGGCGGCTGGCACGGCCTGGGCAACACCCGTTTCAAGTCCAGCACCAACCGTGCGCCACGCCAGACCACCCCGGGCAAGCCCGGCGAGCAGCGTGACCTGAAACTGGAAATGAAAGTGCTGGCCGACGTCGGCCTGCTGGGCTTGCCCAATGCCGGCAAATCCACCTTCATCCGTTCGGTGTCGGCCGCCAAGCCGAAAGTCGCCGACTACCCGTTCACCACCCTGGTGCCGAACCTGGGCGTGGTCAGCGTCGACCGCTGGAAGAGCTTCGTCATCGCCGACATCCCCGGCCTGATCGAAGGCGCTTCGGAAGGCGCCGGCCTGGGTATCCGCTTCCTCAAGCACCTGGCGCGTACCCGCCTGCTGCTGCACCTCGTCGACCTGGCCCCGCTGGATGAAAGCAGCAGCGCCGACGCCGCCGAAGTCATCGTCAACGAGCTGACCCGCTTCAGCCCGTCGCTGGCCGAGCGTGACCGCTGGCTGGTGCTGAACAAGACCGACATGCTGATGGACGACGAGCGCGACGAGCGCGTCAAGGAAGTGGTCGAGCGCCTGCAGTGGGAAGGCCCGGTGTACGTGATCTCGGCGATCTCCAAGCAGGGCACCGAGCAGCTCAGCCGCGACATCATGCGCTACCTCGAAGACCGTGCCGACCGCCTGGCGGCCGACCCGGCCTACCGCGACGAGCTGGCCGACCTCGACCAGCGCATCGAAGACGAGGCCCGTGCCCAGCTGCAGGCCCTGGACGACGCGCGCGCCCTGCGCCGTACCGGCGTCAAGAGCGTGCACGACATCGGCGACGATGATGACGATGACGACTGGGAAGACGACGAAGACGGCCCGGAAATCATTTACGTGCGCGACTGATTCGTTGCAGTACACTAAACGCCGCTTTTTCAAGCGGCGTTTTGGTATCTAAAGATCTCTATAGGTTGGAAGAAGATGCGGAGCAAGGTGACGGGTGCGCAGCGCTGGGTCGTGAAAATCGGCAGCGCGTTGCTGACGGCGGATGGCAAGGGCCTGGACCGCGCGGCGATGGGCGTGTGGGTCGAGCAGATGGTGGCCCTGCATGAGGCAGGGGTCGAGTTGGTGCTGGTCTCTTCGGGGGCCGTGGCTGCCGGCATGAGCCGCCTGGGCTGGAGCAAGCGACCGAGTGCGATGAACGAGCTGCAGGCTGCCGCCTCCATCGGCCAGATGGGCCTGGTGCAGGCCTGGGAGTCGAGCTTTGCCGAGCATGGCCGGCACACCGCGCAGATCCTGCTGACCCACGACGACCTCTCCGACCGCAAGCGTTACCTCAACGCCCGCAGCACCCTGCGTACCCTGGTGGAGCTGGGCGTGGTACCGGTGATCAACGAGAACGACACCGTGGTCACCGACGAGATCCGCTTCGGCGACAACGACACCCTGGCCGCACTGGTGGCCAACCTGGTGGAAGCCGACCTGCTGGTGATCCTCACCGACCGCGACGGTATGTTCGATGCCGACCCGCGCAACAACCCCGAAGCCCAGCTGATCTACGAGGCGCGCGCCGATGACCCGGCGCTGGACGCCGTGGCCGGCGGCACCGGTGGCGCACTGGGGCGTGGCGGCATGCAGACCAAGCTGCGTGCGGCGCGCCTGGCCGCGCGGTCGGGGGCGCACACCATCATCGTCGGCGGTCGCATCGAGCGCGTGCTCGACCGCCTCAAGGCCGGCGAGCGCCTGGGCACCTTGCTCTCGCCCGAGCGCGGCATGCTCGCGGCACGCAAGCAATGGCTGGCCGGGCACCTGCAGACCCGCGGCACCCTGGTGCTGGACGCCGGTGCGGTGCAGGCCTTGCGCCAGGCCAACAAGAGCCTGCTGCCGGTGGGCGTCAAGACCGTGCAGGGCAGTTTCCGGCGTGGCGAGATGGTCGTGTGCGTAGGGCCGGACGGCCTTGAAGTGGCCCGCGGCCTGGCCAACTACAGCGCGCTGGAAGCACAGAAGATCATCGGCCAGTCATCCGAGGCCATCGAGGCCGTGCTGGGCTACAGCGCCGAGCCGGAACTGGTGCACCGCGACAACCTGATTCTGGTATGAGGAAATGAGCGTGATCAAAGGGATTTTTGCAGCCGCCTTGCTGGCCTTGCCGATGCTGGCCGGTGCCGAGGAAATCGGCCAGGTGTCGACGGTGTTCAAGTTCGTCGGGCCCAACGACCGCATCGTGGTCGAGGCGTTCGACGACCCCAAGGTGGAGGGCGTGACCTGCTACCTGTCGCGCGCCAAGACCGGCGGCGTGAAGGGTGGGCTGGGGTTGGCCGAAGACCGTGCCGAGGCGTCGATCGCCTGCCGTCAGGTGGGGCCGATCCGCTTCAAGGGCGAGCTCAAGGATGGCGATGAAGTGTTCAAGGAGCGCACCTCGCTGGTGTTCAAGACCATGCAGGTTGTGCGCTTTCTGGACAAGAAGCGCAACACGCTGGTGTACCTGGTGTACAGCGACCGCCTGATCGAAGGCAGCCCGCAGAACGCGGTGACGGCGATTCCGATTCTGCCTTGGGCAGAATAAGACCGCGTTTAATCCATCGCGGGTCGAGCCCGCTCCCACAGGTTCAATGGTGCCCTCTGTGGGAGCGGGCTTGACCCGCGATGGGGCCCAAAGGGCCCCCAAGGCCGTCAGATCGACGCCGGCTCAACCTCCACTTCCCGCACCTCGACCTTCACCTGATCGCGACGGCTGATGTACTTCCAGTCCGCCTCGTCGATGTAGATCCCGTTCGGCCCGCTACCGCCCTCCAGGTCGATTGCAACGTGCGCCGATACCTGCGGCTTCACGCTCGCCAGAATCGGCACGAAGCCCAACTGCAGGCTGGTCTCCAGCAATGCCGCCTGGTTGCGTTCGTCGATGTCGGCCGCCTCGTCCAGGTAGTACGGCAGGCGCACGCGCCCGGCCTGGTCGCGGTCCATCAGGTGCAGCAACAGGTACATGTTGGTCAGCGCCTTGATGGTCATGGTGGTGCCGTTGGAGGCCGCGCCATCGATGTCGGTATGGATGATCGGCTGGCCGCCCACCTTGGTGATCTCGAACGCCAGCTCGAACAGGTCCTTCAGGCCCAGCTGGTTGTGGTTGGCTGCCACCAGCCGCGCCAGGTACTCCTTGGCCTCTTCGTTCTTGTTGTCCTGCTCGGCGCTCTGGCTCAGGTCGAACACCGACAGGGTCTCGCCTTCCTCGTACTGGCCGGCACTGTGGATGATCTGGTCGATGTGCTTGAGCGCTTCCTTGTTCGGCGCCAGCACGATGCGAAAGCTCTGCAGGTTGGATACCTGGCGCTTGTTGATCTCGCGGTTGAACAGTGCCAGCTGGTGCTCGAGGCTGTCGTAGTCGCTGCGGATGTTGCGCAGGGTACGCGCGATGTCGGTCACAGCCGCGCGCCGCGCCTTGCCCAGGGTCAGGGCTTCGTCGGTACGGTGCGCATAGGCGTTGATCAGCAGCTGCAGGCGGCGCTCCATGTCGTCTTCGCTGTCGAACTTGGCCACGCCCTTGAGGCGTACCTGGGCGTACAGCGCCTCGATCTGGCCATCCACCCGCAGCAGGCCCTGCCAGCTGTCCTGGTAGTCGTTGAGCAGCGGCAGCAGGTTGTCCATGGAGTCGTCGACCGGGTCCATGAACGGCGTGCCGAACGGCAGGTCGGCCGGCAGCAGCTGGCGACGGCGCAGGGCGTCGTCGAGGGTGCGCTGCTTGGCCTCCATGTCGGCGATCTGGCGACCGACCAGTTGCAGCTTGGCCGACAGTTGCTGCACGCGCTCGGTGAACGCGTCGCTGGAGCGCTTGAGCTCGTCCTGGGCCGCCTCCATCTGCGCCAGCTGCTCCAGCTTGTCCCCTTCCTCGGCCGACAGGGTCTGGGTACGGCGGTAGTCTTCCAGGGCCTTTTGCGCATCCAGCACCTGCTGGTACAGCGCTTCGGTCTGGGTCTTGCTCGCGGCGCGGTCGGCGGCCACGGCCTGCTGGGTCTTGAGCTGCTTGAGCTCTTTTTCCAGGCGCTCCTTCTGGTCGCGCAGCGCGGCGCGGTCGGCCAGGGCCTGCAAGGCCGGCGGCTCGATATGGCTGAGGTCGATGGACAGCCCCGGCGCCTCGAAGCGCTCGCCCTTGAAGCCGTCGAGTACCGCTTCCAGAGACTTGACCCACACGTCGCTGTCATCCAGCTCAATGCCGCGCTCGCCCAGCGGCAGGCTGAACAGCGCACCGTTGAACAGGCGCATCAGGCGCTCGACGTCCTGCTGCGAGAACTCTTCGCGCAGGCGTGCATAGCTGTTGTTGTCGGCATGGTCGAGCTGCTGCTTGACCGACTTCAGGCGTTTCTCCAGGTCGCGCAGGCGCTCTTCCAGGTCCTCGGCGCTGAACTGGCGCGACTGCGCCAGGGCACCGGCCAGTTCGTCGTGGGCGTCCTTGGCGGCCAGCAGCTGCTGCTCCAGCACCTTGACGTCATCCACCAGTGCGAAGCGGTGCTTGAGCACCGACAGTTCGCCCAGCCAGCGCTGGATACCGGTCATTTCTCGCTCCAGGCGCATCAGCTCCTGGGTGCCGCCGCGCTGGTTGTTCTGCAGCGCGTCCTGCTCGTGGCTGTAGTGCTCGGCCTGCAGCACCAGCTCTTCCTTGCGTGCGCCGGCGTAGTCCTGCCAGGTGCCGAGCAACTGGTCGAGCAGCGGTGACAGGCGGTGCAGCTTGCCGCGCAGGATGTCGCGCTGGGCCACGCCATTGGCCAGGGCCTCGACCAGCGGGCCGGCGGCTACCAGCGAGTTGTAGTCCTGTTCCATGCGCCGCACGTCGCGGAAGGCTTCTTCGCAGGCGGCGATGTAGTCGACGCTGCCCGAGCGCAGGCTGTGCTCGAACGCATCGAGGAACAGCTGCTTGAGCTTGGCCGCGGTAATCTCGCGCATGTGCAGCAGGTTGATGAACAGGGCGCGGAAGGTCTTCAGGCTCTGCTCGCTGGTGGAGCGCAGCGGAATCAGGGTCAGGTCCAGCGGCACCGAGGTGTGCCCGCCCACCAGCAGCCGGCGCAGTTCGTCGGGCTTGAGCTCGTAGGCTTTCAGGCCGTTGCGCTCCAGGTTGGTGAACAGCTCCTTCTGGCGCAGGCAGGTGTCGTTCTTCTGGTAGTGGCCCAGGTCCAGCTCGCCGGCATAGGCGAAGAACTGGTGGCCGAAGCCTCCGCCAGGGCCGCGCCCGACCACGCCGATCACGTGCGGGCCGTGGGGCAGGTTGACCTCGCAGAGGATGTAGCTGGTGTCGCTGGCGAAGTAGAAGCGGCGTGACTGCTCCAGGCTGTACTTGCCGAAGCTCATGTCCGACATGCGCGCCAGGATCGGGAACTGCAGGGCGTTGATCGACGCACTCTTGCCCAGGTTGTTGGCGCCGTACACCGACAGCGGGTGCTCCAGCGGGAACAGGCCCAGGCTGTAGCCGGCGGTGTTGAGCAATGCAAAGCGGCGAATGCCGTAGCGGTCCTGGCTCATGCGTCAATCTCCTGCTGCTCTTGGGCAATGGCACGGGCCAAGGCGTCTTCTTCGCTTTCCTCGAACGGGCTCAGGTCGAGCGGGTCGTCGGTCCTGTTCAGCTCTTCAGGGGTTTCTTCCACCACCAGCACCGGGGTCGGCAGCGGTAGGGCACTGTGCAGGCTGGCGGCCAGGTCGCGGTCCTGCTGCACCGACAGGCACACGTCGAGGAAGCGATGCATCGGCGGCAGGAAGCGGTAGATGCCGTTGTCTTCGCTGGCAAAGCCGAGCTGGGTCATGCGGCGCATGATCTTCTCTTCCAGCTCGTCGGGGGTCTGCACCTCGGCCTGCAGGAACAGGTCGCGGTACTTTTCCAGCAGCGAGGGCAGCTCGTCGCGCCCCAGGCTGCCGCCGTCGAGCACCGACATCGGGTCGCGGCCCTGGTCGGCCAGGTGCTCCACCAGGATGAAGGTGAACAGCGACAGGCGCTGGGCGGTCTTGTTGACCTGGGCAGCAGCCAGTTCCGGCACGAAATAGTAGAAGCCACGGGTGTCGCACACCAGTTCGAAGCCCAGGGCCTTGAACAGGCCGCGGTACTGGTCCTGGAAGTTCGACAGCTGGGCATACAGCTCCGGGTCGCGCCGGCTGATGTGGAAGCCCTTGAACAGCTCGCGGAAGATCGGTGCGAGCTGGGACAGTTCGGAAAGATCAAGATGCATGGGTAGGGCTCGCAGTAGGCTCGGGCGACGGTTCGCGGCTTGAAGTCAGGGCGAACGAGCGCAGGCTGACCAGGTGTTCCTGAGTGGTGTACTCGCGGCGCTCCAGGCGCGCGCGGGTAAAGCGTTTTTCCCGCGACAGGCGCGAGAACCAGTACAGCAGTTCGTCGGTGGCGCCTTCGGGCTCCTGCTCCAGCAGCCACACCATCAGGTCGGGCAGCGGCAGGGCGTCTTCGCAGCGCTCGAGCATTTCCTTGACCGTGCGCGGTGCACGCGGCGCGGCGCCCTTGTGGCTCTTGTGCGCCTTGGGGAACTGCGCCGGCTTGGCTTCGAAGCGGGCCAGGGCATACACGTAGGCCTCGACCTGGCTGGCGCTGCCGAGGAAGGTGCTCTGCGGGCGGGTGAACAGCGGCATGGCCGCCTGCGGCACGGCGTCGATGCCCTTGCGCCGGATCACCGACAGCGCCAGTGCGGCGCCACGGGTCACGGCGTTGTGCCGGCGCGCCTCTTCACGCAGCGGCAGCAGCAGCTCGCGGGCGTGGCGCAGGGTCAGCTGGGCGCTGGTCTGCATCTCGAGGATGCGCGCGTGGGTGCGCAGCAGCATGTCGTCATCGACCAGGTGGCCCAGTCGCGCCTGCTCGCCCAGCAGGCGCAGCAGCACGGTCTCGACCTTGCGCACGCCCTGTTCGAAGGCGCCGTCGGCGTTCACCAGCTGGATCATCGGCTCGACGTATTCGTCCCAGGTGGCCAGCACTTCGGCGTAGCGCTGGCGCAGCGGGATCTGCCGGTCGCTGGTCTTGGCCCGCTCGGCCACCGCCACCAGCGCCTGCTCGTCGTTGTCGAGTTTTTTCAGCACGTCACGCACGCGCATGTCGAGCAGACGCAGCTGGCGCGCCAGGTCGTTGCCGTCGCGGATGTCGAAGGCGTCCTGGATATGCCCGGCCAGTCGCTCGAGGTGGCGCAGGTAGGCTTCGATCTCCAGGCACAGGCCCAGGCGGTGCTCGCGCCGCAGGTAGGCCAGGAAGTCGTGGATCTGGGCGTTGAGCTCGAAGCGGTTCGGGCTCTTGGCCACCGGGACCAGGATGTCCAGGCGAATCCACACGTCCAGCAGGTTGGTGATGTCCTGGGGCGTACTGTCGAGCTGTTGTGCGGCCAGTTGCCCGCGCAGCTCGGCCAGGCTCAGGGTGCCCCCGTCGAAGCGCTCGCACAACGGCTCGAGCAGGGCCCAGTGTTCGGCTAGGGCGCGCAGGACGCGCTTGGGTTCGATCATTGGCGGGTCGACTCGCTGCCAAGTAAAAGCGCCGATTGTACTGCATCAGGGGGGGATCGATTCACCCCCTGATCGTTTGCCGGTGTTGTCGGGCGGTTTTGTGCCTGCAACGGCGGCGTAACGGCGGTAGAATGCTCGCCCCGACTTATCCACAGATGGCCGCCCTTTGCTTACCGAGTCCCGCCGCCGCGCCTACCTGAACGCCATGCAAGTGGTGCACTGGCTGCCGCGCGCCGAACTGCCGTTCGCCGCGCCATCGCGCCCCGAGCTGCTGCGGGTACCCGAACCGCTGGTCGAGGCGCCGGTGGTGCTGCCGGCAGTGGTGGCCAAGGCGTCTGCACCGGCTGCCAAGCCGGCCGAGCGGCCAAAAATCGAGATTCCGCGACCGACGGTCAGCGCCAAGCCGGCCAGCAAGCCGGTGCTCGATGCCGAAGAAACCGCCGCCGTGGTCAAGCCGGTGCTGGTACCGCCGCCCCGCTTTGCCTTGCAGTTGCTGCGTGCCGGCGATTGCCTGGTGCTGGTGGAGCTGGTTACCGGTCAGCCGTTCCAGAGCCGCGACCCGTCCTACCTGCTGCTCAAGGACATGCTGCGCGCCGCCGGCCTGCCCGACAGCCCGCAGATCATCGGCGAGCCGGTACGCTGGCCGTTGCTGGTGCGCGGCACTCTCGACCAGGGCCCGCTGGCGGCGCGTGATTTTGTCCAGGGTTTCATCCAGGCCCGCCTTGAAGAGGCGCCCTGCAGCTGCCTGTGGCTGGTCGGCCTGCCGGCGGTGCGCTTTGCCGGTGAAGCCGACGAGCAGGCGTACTACCGCGAATTGCCGGTGGAGGGCCTGGGCAACTGCTGGGCCTTGCCTGGCCTTGAACTGTTGATGGACGAGCCCGCCCGCAAGGCGCACGTCTGGCAAGCCATGCGCCGGCTGATGGCGCGCTGGAAACCACGCAATGAGTGACAACATCAGTTTTCGCCGCATGACCGAGGCGGATCTGGATGCCGTGCTGAAGATCGAATACGCCGCCTTCAGCCACCCGTGGACCCGGGGGATCTTTCTCGACGGGCTGAAGAACTACGAAATCTGGCTGATGTTCGAAGGCCAGCAGCAGGTGGGCCACGGCGTGATCAACGTGATCATCGACGAGGCGCACCTGCTCAACATCACCGTCAAGCCCGAAAGCCAGGGCCGTGGCCTGGGCCTGCGCCTGCTCGAAGAGCTGATGAAGCGCGCCTACGCCAGCAACGGCCGCGAGTGCTTCCTCGAAGTGCGCGCCAGCAACCAGTCGGCGTATCGCCTGTACGAGCGCTTCGGCTTCAACGAGATCGGCCGACGACGCGACTACTACCCGGTGGCGGGTGGCCGCGAAGATGCGCTGGTGATGGCCTGCACGCTGTTCGAAGAATAACCCTTCAGCGCTCGCGCTTGCCGTCCAGCGGGTCGCGGCGCGCCAGTTCGGCCTCGTCCAGGCCGTTGCCGCCGCCAATGTCATCTTCGTCGACTACGCTCAGGTCCCAGTCGGCCGGGTGGTCGCCGCCGACTTCATCGGCTGAGCGGGCGCCGTCTTCGGGGATCAGGGTTTCGGGCGTCAGGTCATCGTCGCTGGGGTCGTAGTGCGTGTCGGTCACCGGTGGGTCTTGATCGAAGTCCAGCGGCTGCACCGAGCCCATCTGGTCCTCGATGGTATCGATCGGTGCGGGTTCCGGGGCATGCGGCGGGCGATGTGATTCGGTCATGTCTATTCTCCTGCGGGTGGCCTGTAAGGGGTGGACCGGCCACTGGCGGGAAGATTCAAAGGCGTGACCCGAACGGGGTGGCGCCAGTCACACATGCGCATTCCCATGAGGCTTGACCATGCACGATCTACAAGAACTGATTGATAACAACGCGCGCTGGGCCGATGCGATCAAGCAGGAAGATCCGGACTTCTTCGCCAAGCTGGCGCGTCAGCAGACTCCGGAATTCCTCTGGATCGGCTGTTCGGATGCGCGGGTGCCGGCCAACGAGATCGTCGGCATGCTGCCGGGCGACCTGTTCGTGCACCGCAACGTGGCGAACGTGGTGCTGCACACCGACCTCAACTGCCTGTCGGTGATCCAGTACGCGGTGGACGTACTCAAGGTCAAGCACATCCTGGTGACCGGGCACTACGGTTGCGGCGGCGTGCGGGCCTCGATGCAGGACCGTCAGCTGGGCCTGATCGACGGCTGGCTTCGTGCGATTCGCGACGTGTACTACGAGCATCGTGTGGAATTGTCCAAGCTGGCGACCGAGGAAGAGCAGGTCGACCGCCTGTGCGAGCTGAACGTGATCCAGCAGGTGGCGAACGTGGGGCACACCAGCATCGTGCAGAACGCCTGGCATCGCGGGCAGAGCCTGTCGATCCATGGGTGCATCTACGGGATCAAGGACGGCCTGTGGAAAAGCCTGAACACCACCATCAGCGGGTTCGAGCAGCTGCCGCCGCAGTACCGGTTGCGTCCGCAGGACTGACCGCCCATTGGCTGTTGCAGGAGCCAGCCTGGCTGGCGAAGGCCGCGCTACCTGTCCGTGGTGCGGCCTTCGCCGGCAAAGCCGGCTCCTACAGGTTGCGTAACGCCCGCGTCATTACCCCCGTATTGCACTTGGCATGGGCCTGCTCCGGCGTCATCTGGCGTACCGTGCGGAAAAACAGCCCGCAGGTCTGCTTCTTCTCCTTCACTTGCCATTTTTGCGTGCATGCCCCTAGCGTGGCACTTGCATCAGCCTTCGGGTTGCGCCCCATTCCCGCCTGCCAGCACGCCGCGCTCAAGTCCTGCCCCATCATCCGCAAACCCGCCGCATCGGCCTTGTCCGGGTCGTTGTCGTTGTTCTTCGGGTCGGCGGCGTACCAGATCGCGCTCGGGTGATTTGCGCCCAGCACCGGCACGTTGCGCCCAGGCACCGGGCTGATGCTCACCAGCCCCAGTACCTTCACCTCTGGCCCGTACTGCTGCTGCACCCAACTGCGCACCGGCGCACCGAACGCCACCATCGGCAGGCTGGCGCCGTCAGCGGCCGCGGTCATGTCCCTGACCATGCGCACCTGGTAGTCGGTGAAATACCCGTACACCCCTTCAAGGTCCTTGCCGGCACTGGCTGGCGCGGCAATCGGCGCGATGTCCACGATGGTCTGGTAGGCCGGGGTGTGTTGCGCCGGCACGCCGTTGAAGGTCAGCAGCTGGGCCCAGCGGTCGGTGGTGTTGGAGCGCAGGTAGTCCTGGGCCTGGGTCAGCGAGTAGTCCGGCGGAAAGTGCAGCAGCTCGATGCTGCGCCGGTTCTCCAGGGCCATGCCCAACGGCAGGAACAACGCCCAGTTGTACGCCCACTTGCCCTCGCGATTGAGCCGGTCGGCACCTGCATAGGCCAGTTCGCCGCTGTCGAGCAGGGCCTTGAGCGGGGCCGCGTAGGTGGTCGGTACGCCGCTGATGTCGGCATGCAACTGGTCGTGCTCGCGACGCACCGTCACCGTGGCGGTCGGGTAGCCATCGCGCTGCACGCTCTGGGTCAGGTAGTGCTCCACGGTGCGCTCCAGCGACCAGTCGCGAAAGCAGATCACCCCGCAGTTGTTGGGGTAGGCGAATAGGCGGGTCACGCGCTGCGCATCGCCCAGCGGTACGCGGGCGTCGGCCAGCACGGCGCTGCTGGCGGCAAGGGCGATCAGGCCCAGGGCAAAAGGTGTACGCATGTTCAACTCCTTGTCGATGAACTCCCGATGTGCGGAAGGCTTGCCATACTGGGGTAGTTCTCAGGACGAGGGGAAGGGGGCAGGACCATGAAGGGGTATCCGGGCATTGCACTGTTCGCCGGGCTGTTGAGCGTGTTGCCGGCCCACGCCGACGAGCGCGACCTGTGGTCGTTCGCGCAGTGGACGGGTAGCCACGATACGCGCGCGTTTCGCGAAATGCTGGTGCAGGCGCGGCTGTATGGGGTAGTGCCGTTGTACCAGCTGCTGCGCTCGGCCAGCGACTGGCGCCTGTGCAACGCCGAGCCGTTCGCCGTGGCGCCGCCCGACCAGTGGCCGGCGGTACGCTCGACCCTGCACTTGCTCAAGACCCTGGGCGAGCAGCAGCGCCTGAAAACCTACGAAGTGGTCTCGGCCTATCGCAACCCCACCCTCAACCGCTGCGCCGGTGGTGCCCGCGACAGTGCGCATACCCGCGCCTTCGCGGTCGACCTGCTGCTGCCGGCGTGGGCCGATCCGCGACCATTGTGCGAGTTCTGGCAGACCCAGGGCCAGGCCTGGAACATGGGGCTTGGCCGCTACCCGTCGGGGCGCATCCATATCGACACCGCCGGCTACCGCACCTGGGGCGGCGACCTGAGTGCCGACTCGTCGTTTTGCCCGCGCCTGGCGCCCAGCTCCTGAACAGCTCGGCGATGGCGGGGCAAGGAACTCCTGGGCCCCGCAAGGTACGGAAGTAGTTCACCCCCTGCACATCAACCCGCCCCGAGGAATCTCCCCATGCTCGAATCGACCTGGACTGCGCTCAAGCATCATCAGCGTGTGCGCGAGATTGTCGTGGTGCTGGCCAACTTCGGCGCCCAGGACGTGCTGTTCCGCCTGGGGCTGGGCAGGCTGCTGGGGGAGGCCGAAACGGTGGCCGGCCTGCCCGCCGACGAAGGCACCCCGCAACGCGTGCGGCGGGCGCTGGAGGCGCTGGGCCCGACCTTCGTCAAGCTCGGGCAGATCCTCTCCAGCCGCAGCGACATTTTGCCGGCGGCATGGATCGACGAGTTGCAGGCCCTGCACAGCAGCGCCGCTACCTTGCCCTGGGCGCAGCTGCAGGCCCAGGTGCTCGAAGACCTGGGCGCCGAACTGGACCAGGTATTCGCCGAGTTCGACACCACCCCGCTGGCGGCGGCGTCCATGGCCCAGGTGTATCGGGCACGCCTGCTCGGGGGCGAGGAGGTGGTGGTCAAGGTTCAGCGTCCGGGGCTGCGGCGCAAGATGACCGCCGACCTGCAACTGCTCGAAAGCGTTGCGCAACTGGTCGAGCAAAACACCGCCCTGGCCGACTACCAGCCGCGCAAGATGGTGCGGCAACTGGCCCGGGCCATGCTCGAAGAGCTGGACTTCACCCAGGAAGGCAGCCACTGCGACGCGGTGGCGGCCAATTTCGCCAGCCAGCCGCACATCGTCATTCCGCGCATCTACTGGGCCCACAGCAGCGAGCGGCTGCTGGTGCAGCAGTACCTGCCCAGCCATACCCCGCTGGAGCGCGAGGCGCTGATCGAGCAGGGCCTGGACCCGAGCCTGCTAGCCAGCCGCGGCGCCGCCGCGTTCATCAAGATGCTGCTGGAGGACGGGCTGTTCCATGGCGACCCGCACCCGGGCAACCTCAAGGCCATGGACGACAACCGCGTGGGCTTCATCGACTTCGGCATGGTCGGGCGCCTTGGCGAGCGCCGTCGGCTGGAGGTGATGACGTTCATGCGCGCCCTGACAGAGGGCAACAGCGATGCACTGGTGACGGTGCTGGTGGACTGGAACGACGACGGCGTGCGCAACATGCCCGCCATCGAGCAGGCGGCCGGCGAGTACATGGCGCGTCACGGCGGCAAGGCGCTGAAGATGGGCGCGCTGATCGAGGATTTTCTGGGGCTGATGCGCGAATACCGCCTGCTGCTGCCGCCCGACCTGCTGGTGCTGTTCAAGGCCCTGGTGACCGCCGACGGCGTACTGACCCGGCTGGACCCGCAACTGGACCTGGTGGCCACCGCCAGACCGGCGATCAGGGCTCAGCTCAAGGCGCAGCTGAGCTGGAAGATTGCCAGGCGCCTGGGGCTCGATGGCCTGGAACTGGGACGCGGCCTGCTCGGCGAATTGCCGCAGCTGACGCGGCTGCTGGTGAACCGCTTCAAGCATGGTGTGCTGGAGATGCGCGTCGATGTGCCGGGGCTGGAGCGCCTGGAGCGTTCGTTGCGCCTGGCCTCGACGCGGCTGTCGCTGGCGTTGCTGATCAGTGCGCTGGTGATTGCCTTCGGCCCGCAGATCGCCGCTGCCGGTCCGGTGTGGCTGGGCTTGCCCGCCGTCAGCTGGCTGGCGGCGATCGCCACCCTGGGCGGCTTGCTGGCGTTTTTGCGCAGCCTGTTCAAGAGCCCGTGAGCCAGTCGGCAAAGCGCCGCTGCGCCGTGCCGGCAGCGAAGGGCTCGGGGCTCAGCAGGTAGTAGGCCGAACCGTCCTCGGTGAACCCGTAGGGTGCCACCAACTGCCCGCTGTCGAGCTCGTCCTGCACCATCATGCGCGAGGCCAGCGCCACGCCCAGCCCGGCCAGGGCGGCCTGGATGCACAGGTAGAAGTGTTCGTAGCCGGCGCGGCTGCTGCCCCTGGCCGACTGGCCGCTCAGGCGCAGCCAGTGCTTCCAGGCGTCGGGACGGGTGGCGCTGTGCAGCAGGCGGGTACCGGCAAAGCCCTTGTCGGGCAGTGCCAGGTCGGCGCGACACACCGGCCCTACTGCCTCGTTGCAGAGCTTGAGGCTGTGCAGGCTGGCATCCCAGTGGAAGTCGTCGCGGCGCAGCGCCAGGTCGATGCCGCTGCGGGCAAAGTCCACCGGCCCGCCGGCGGCCACCAGGTGCAGCTGGATGTCCGGGTGCGCGGCATGGAACGCCGGCAGCCGCGGGATCAGCCACTTCATCGCGATGGTCGGCTCGCATGACAGCACCAGCACGTTGTCGCGGGCCTGCTGCAGGCGTTGCACGCTGGCGTGCAGCTGCTCGAACACCGACAGGGTGGTGTCGTGCAGGGCGCGCCCGGCCGGCGTGAGGAAAATGGCGCGGTTGCGCCGCTCGAACAACTGCACCCCCAGGGATTCTTCCAGCAGACGCACCTGACGGCTCACCGCACCGTGGGTGACGTTGAGCTGTTGGGCGGCGCGCACGAAGCTTTCGGTCTGGGCGGCGACGTCGAAATAGCGAAAGGCGGCGAGGGCGGGCAGTTTCATATGTGTGAGGAAAACTAGCGGATTTGCGCCACTATAAATCGCTTTTTTGCCGTGCTGAAGCTTTCGATAATGGCGCTGCGCAGAATCATCTGCGTCATTTCATGGAGTATCGACGGTGGGTGAATTGCTGGCGGTGGCCTTGATTACCGTGTTGGCGGTGATCAGCCCGGGGGCGGACTTTGCCATGGTGACACGCAGCAGCTATGCGTTTGGCAGGCGCAGCGGATTGCTCGCCGCCCTGAGGATTGCCTGCGGCGTGCAGGTGCATGTGGTGTACACGGTGCTGGGGGTGGCAGTGCTGATCAGCCAGTCGCCGGGGCTGTTCATGGCCATGAAGGTGGTGGGAGCAGGGTACCTGATCTACCTGGGGTATCGGTCGCTGCGCACTCGTGCGCCGGTGGCCCTGGAGGGCGCGGTGGGGGTGACGGGGCGCGGTGCATGGGGGGCGTTCGCATCGGGCTTTCTGACCAATGCGCTGAACCCCAAGACCATGCTGTTCGTGGTCAGCGCCTACAGCCAGGTGGTGCAGCCGGGGGCATCGCTGGGGCTCAACTTTGCCTATGGGGCGTTCATGTCGCTGGCGCATTGGGTGTGGTTCAGCCTGGTGGCGCTGTTCTTTTCGCGGGAGGCGTTGCGCCAGGCGATGCTGCGCCGCCAGCGCATGGTGGACCGGGTGATCGGGGTGGCGTTGATCGGCCTGGGGGTGGCGGTGGTGTTCGTGAATGTGCGCTGAGCGGCTGGCCGCTGCGCTGGCTTGCCAGCGAAAGGCGCACCACCGATCCCGCCATTGCATCTCCCACCAGCGGCGCCATAAGATATAACCATTCTCATTTAGTGCCGCCGACATGAAAGCCACCCCACCCGCCGACAGTCTCGCTTCGTTGTACAAGGGCTACCACGGCTGGCTGCTGGTGTGGCTGCGCCAACGCCTGGACTGCCCGCACAACGCTGCCGACACGGCCCAGGACACTTTCATGCGCCTGCTCAGCGCCGGCAGCTATGTGGCCCCGCGCGAGCCGCGGGCGTTCCTGGCTACCGTGGCGCGGCGTCTGCTGATCGACCGCGGGCGCCGGCAGAAGCTCGAACAGGCCTACCGCGAAGCGCTCGCCCGGCACGTCGAGTACCTCGACCAGGCACCTTCTCCCGAGCAGATGCTGGCCGCGCTCCAGGCCCTGGAGCACATCGCCCGTGCCCTCGACCTGATGAGCGTGCGCGCCCGCGAAGTGTTCATCCTGCGTCACCTCGAAGGGCTCAGCCATGCCGAGATCGCCGCACGCCTGAACGTCTCGACCAAGACGGTGCAGAACCACCTGGTGCAGGCCCTGCTGCACTGCCACGCTGCCACAGATCCTGCCCTGTGAACCTGCCTGCGGCCACGCTGCGCAAGGCTGCCGAATGGCTGGTGCGCCTGGACGACAGCGCCAGTGCCGGCGACCAGCAGGCCTTCGAGGCATGGCTGGCCAGCGACCCGCAGCACCTGGAGGCCGTGCGCCAGTTGCAGGGCAGCCTCGCGCCACTGCGTGAACTGCCCCGTGCGCCGGCCCGCGCGGCGCTCAAGCGCATTGCGCCGCAACCCCGTGGCAAGCGCGCGCTCAAGGCGCTGGCAATCAGCCTGGGCCTGCTGCTGCCGGCCGGCCTGGTGCTGCAGCACTATCCGCCGGCTTATCTGATGGCCGATATCCGTACCGGCAGCGGCCAGTGGACTACACAGCAATTGCCGGACGGCAGCCGCATCAGCCTGGATGGCCGGTCGGCGGTCGACCTGCAGTTCGACGCCCAATCGCGCACCCTGCGCCTGCTCAGTGGCGAGATCCTGCTGGATGTGGCCAAGGACGCCAGTCGCCCGTTCCGCGTGGTCACCGAACACGGCAGCATCCGTGCCCTGGGCACCCGCTTCATGGTCGAGCGCAGCGAGCACAGCACACGCCTGGCCATGCTCGAGTCGAGCACCGAGGTCAAGAGCGCCGGCAGCAGCCGCACGGTCAGCGCCGGCCAGCAGGTGCGCTTCGACGCCACTGGCATCCAGCCACTCCAGGCGGTCGACGCCGCCGGGCTGGAGCAGGCCTGGGCCAGCCACCAGATGATGGTCAAGGAGCAGCCGCTGGGCGAGGTGCTGGAGCGCCTGGCACGCAACCACGGCGGCTACCTGCTGTTCGATGCCAAGGCGCTGGCGCACCTGAACGTGACCGCCGTGTTGCCCGCCGACGACAGCGAGCGGGCGTTGCGCCTGCTGGCGCGCAGCTTCCCGATCCGGGTGCAGCACTACACCCCGTGGGTCACGCGAGTCACTCTTGAATAGAAATCCTTATCAAACGCTTCCAGTTCCCGTTACCTGTGCGTCCTTGTATTAGCCAATACATCGGAGAGTCGGGAACATGCCTTCACACAAGCCCCTCAAGCCCAGCCGCGCCCTGGCGCTGGCGGTTCATCTAGCCCTCGGCACGCTGCCGCTGCTGGCCCTGCAGCCGGCGCATGCGCAACAGCAGGTGCAGCGCTATGCCATCCCGGCCGGGGCGCTGGGCGACGTGCTGAGCCGTTATGCCCGCGAGTCGGGGGTGGCCATTTCGTTCAATGCCGGCCAGGTCGCCAACCTGTCCAGCGCCGGGCTGCAGGGCAACTATGCCCTGCAGGACGGCTTCGCCGCGCTGCTGTACGGCCACGGCCTGCAGGCCCAGGCCAGCAGCGACGGCTACGTGCTGGTGGCGCTGCCGGCGGCCAACGGCGCGGTGGAGCTGGGCGCCACCAGTATCAACGGGCAGGTGCTGGGGAGCACCACCGAGGGTACCGGCTCCTACACCACCGGGCCGATGCAGACGGCCACCAAGCTGCCCCTGAGCATCCGCGAAACCCCGCAGTCGGTGAGTGTGATCACCCGCCAGCGCATGGACGACCAGGACATGCAGAGCCTGGAAGATGTGCTCAAGAACACCCCCGGCATGTCCATGACCAAGGACGGCCCGCAGCGCCCGACCTTCTATGCTCGCGGCTTCACCGTCGAGAACCTGATGAACGACGGGCTCTCCAACGACCTGTCGCATTACCTCTCGCGGGACATGAACTCCACGCCCGACATGGCGATCTACGACCACGTCGAGGTGGTGCGCGGCGCCACCGGCCTGATGCAGGGCTCGGGCACGCCGTCGGCGGCGATCAACATGGTGCGCAAGCGCCCCACGGCCGACCCGCGCCTGAGCATCACCGGCAGTGCCGGCAGCTGGGACAACTACCGTACCGAGGTCGACGGCTCCGGCGCGCTCAACGACAGCGGCACCCTGCGCGGCCGGATGGTCACCGCCTACCAGACCCGCAACAGCTTCCAGGACGTGGCCGATACCGAGCGCTCGGTGTTCTATGCCATCGGCGAGGCCGACCTGAGCGACAACAGCACCTTCACCCTGGGGCTGTCGAACCAGAGCGTCAACAACACCTCCACCTGGGGCGGCCTGCCCACTGGCATCGACGGCAGCGACCTGCACCTTTCGCGCTCCACCTACCTGGGCAACGACTGGGAATACTGGGACCAGGACAACACCACCCTGTTCAGCCGCCTGGACTATCGCCTGGACAACGACTGGAAGCTGCTGCTGGCGGCCAGCCGCACCTGGTCGAAGCTCAAGATGCTCGGCAGCATGACCGAGCGCATGGGCGATGAGGGCGAGGTGTTCGGCCAGTACCTGGGGCAGTACCACTACGACGACGAGCAGAGCAGCTATGATGCCTATGCCACCGGGCCGTACCAGTTGCTGGGGCGTACACACGAACTGGTGGTGGGGGCCAGCCGCCGCGAGCTGACCTTCGAGGGCAAGGGCAACTACAGCGACGACCTGATCGGCATGAACATCCATGCCTGGGACCCCGGCAGCCTGCCCAAGCGTCGCCTGGACCTGAACTACTGGCACCAGGACCGCGAAACCTCGCAGACCGGCACCTACGTCACGTCGCGCTTCAACCTGGCCGACGACCTGAAGCTGATCGTGGGCGGGCGCCTGGACTGGTACGACAGCGAATCCCAGACCCGCAACGGCACGCGCCTGGGCAAGCCTGTCAACGTGAGCGTCACGCGCAACCTGACCCGCTACGCCGGGGTGATCTACGACCTGGATGCGCAGCATTCGGTGTACGTGAGCTACACCGACATCTTCAAGCCGCAGTCCGAGCAGGACGCCAGCGGCAGCGAACTCAAGCCGATCGAGGGCAAGAACTACGAGGTGGGGATCAAGGGCGAGTACTTCGACGGCGCATTGAATGCCAGTGCCGCGGTGTTTCGCATCGACCAGGAGAATCGCGCCAAGACCCTGGAGCGCTACCAGTGCTCCGACCTGGTGCCCAGCTGCTCCGAGGCGGCGGGCAAGCTGCGCAGCGAGGGTATCGAGCTGGAAGTGAACGGCACCGTGCTGCCGGGCTGGGAACTGGGCGCGGGCTACACCTTCGCCCAGGTCAAGTACGTGAAGGACGGCGACCCGGCCAACGAGGGACGGCTGTTCGACACCGACATCCCGCGGCACGTGTTCAAGGCGTTCACCACCTACCAGCTGCCGGGCGAGCTCGAGCGCTGGAAGGTCGGCGGCGGGGTGTACCGGCAGAATGCGATCTACAACAAGGGTGACAACTGGTACGCCACCGACAGCACCTACCGCATCGAGCAGGATGCCTACACCTTGGTCGACCTGATGCTCAGCTACAAGGCCTCCGAGCACCTGGACGTGCGCCTGAACGTGAACAACGTGTTCGACACCAGGTACTACCAGAGCATTGCCACCAACACGGTGTATGGCGGCAACTTCTACGGTGACCCCCGCAATGCGATGCTGACGTTGCGCTGGTCGCTCTGAAAGGATCAGGCCGGCTCCTGCGGGCGTGCAGGGGCCGGCCTTGCCGGCGAAGCGGCCGGCACTTTTCTTCAGACATGAAAAAAGGGCCTACCTTTCGGTAAGCCCTTTTTAGTACTTGGTGGCTACACAGGGACTTGAACCCCGGACCCCAGCATTATGAATGCTATGCTCTAACCAACTGAGCTATGTAGCCAAGTGGCGCGCATTATTCGCTCGAAACGATGTTGTGTCAACACCCAATTTCAAAAAATTTAACGCCCGATCAACCGCTTAGCCAAAAACCCCTCAGAACCTGTAGGTGAAGTTGGTCATCACGTTGCGTGGTGCGCCGTAGGTGCCGTACAGGCCGGCCATGCTGTAGTACTCGCGGTCGAACAGGTTGTTCAGGTTCACCGAGGCTTCCAGGTGCTCGTTGATGTCGTAGCGCGCCATCAGGTTGGCGATGGCATAGCTGCCCTGGGTGAAGGTGTGCAGGTCGTTGCCCACCTTGCTCTGCCAGTTCACGCCACCGCCCACGGTCACCTTGTCCAGCACCCCGGGCAGGCGATAGCTGGTGAAGGTCTTGAGGCTGTGACGCGGCAGCACGGTGTTGATGCGCTCGTCCTGGTTGTCGGTGGTCAGGGTATAGGCATACCCCGCCGACGCCTGCCAACCCTCGGCCAGTTCGCCGTTGATCTCCATCTCGATGCCTTTGGAGGTGGTGTCCTGCTTGGCCTCGTACACGTTGTCGTGCTGCCAGATCGCCAGGTTGTCCTGTTCGAGCTTGAACACCGCCACGCTGGAGTTCAGCTTGCCGTCGAAGTGGCTGCCCTTGATGCCCATCTCGTAGCCGATGCCCTGCATCGGGTCGATGGGCTTGAATTGCGCGTCCTGCACCCACGACCCCTGCGGGTTGAAGATCTTGGTGTAGCTGGCATACAGCGACCAGGTGTCGTTCAGGTCGTACACCACCCCGGCATAGGGGATGAACACGCCGGTTTCCTTGCGGTCGGTGTTGCTGCTGGCCGCGCCATAGGGGCGGTCCTCGGTCTTGCGCTCCCAGTCGATCAGGCGGCTGCCCAGGATCAGGTTCAGGTCGTCGCTCAGGTGCAGGCGGGTTGTGAGGTAGGCGGCGTACTGGTTTTCTTCCTGTGACGACTTGCCGCTTTCGGTAAACGCCGGCTTGGGCTGCTTGCCGTCCCAGTCGAAGATGTTGTCGATCGACGCATCCGGGGTGGCGTTGTAGTCGTAGCGCCAGCCGCCCCACTCGGGCACGCTCTGGCTGAACTGCGACAGGGTCACGCCGCCAATTAGTTCGTGCTCGCGCTCGAACAGGCTGAACGGGCCGGTCACGTACAGGTCCAGGTTGTCCTGGCGCGGGGTGCCCGAGAAGCGCACCGGCAGCTGGCTCATGCCGCTGCCGTCCGGGTTCAGATCGCCCATGACGAAGCCGAACAGCTCATCGAACTTGTTTTCCGAGTGGCTGTACTCGAGCTTGCCGCTCCAGCCGTTGCCCAGTTGCTGCTCCACCGAGGCGAAGTAGCTGGTCTGTTCGTGGTCGTTGTACGACCAGGTGGGTGCGCTGTTGATCGAGCGGCTGAGGTTGCTGCGCTCACCGTTGCTGAACCGGGTGGGCAGGCCGCTGCGCAGCGGCGAGTCGACGTCGGTGCGCAGGTAGCTCAAGCCCAGGGTCAGCAGGGTGTCTTCGCTCAGGTCGAATTCGGTGATGCCGTACAGCAGCTGGGTGTCCTGCTTGTAGCGGTCGACCCAGGCCTTTTCGGTCTTGTAGTCGGCCACCAGGCGGCCGCGCACGTTGCCGCTTTCGGTCAGCGGGCCGGACACGTCGAAGCCGCTGCCGTAGCGGTCCCAGGTGCCGGCCGAGCCGGTGATGCTGGCCTGGCCCTCGTAGGTGGGGCGCTTGCGGATCAGGTTGATGGTCGCCGACGGGCTGCCCATGCCGCTGATCAGGCCGCTGGCGCCGCGCACGATCTCCACCCGGTCGTACATCGCCATGCTTTGGGTGTAGTTGTCCATGCGCGTGGTGGTAGGCACGCCGTCCACTTCGTAGTTCTGGATCACGAAGCCGCGCGAATAGTAGCTGTCGCTCTCGGCGCCCAGGCCGTCACGGGTGACGATGATGCCCGGGGTGGCTTCCAGGGTGTCGGTCAGGGTGCTCAGGCGCTGGTCGTCCAGGCGCTGGCGGGTCATCACGGTCAGCGCCTGCGGGGTTTCCCTGGGCGTGAGGTTCAGGCGCGTCGAACTGCTGGAGGAGTAGGTGGTGTACAGCCCGGTGCCTTCGGTGGTCGAGCCTGGCGCCTTGCCCGAAATGCTCACGGCATCCAGTTGCAGGCCGCTGCCCAGATCCACCGGCAGCTCGATCAGGAAGCTGTTGGGGTTGGGCTGGCTCAGCCGTGCGCTGCTGCCGGTGAGGGTGCGCAGCGCCTGTTCGGCGGTGTACTGGCCCTGCACCTCGGGGGACACGATGCCCGCTACCTGGTTGGCGTCATAGATCACCTGGTAGCCGCTTTGCGCGCTGAACAGCTCGATGGCATCGACCAGCGACTGCGTCGAGATATGGAAATCGATGCGTTGCGTCTGGGCCTGAGTGGCCTCGGCGGCCTGCACGGCGGCGCCTGGCAGCAACGCCAGCAAGCTGGCGGCCAGGATCGCGCTGGCCAAGGGTCGACGGGTGAATGCGACGTCACGTGGGTACTGCATGGTTCCTCCCCCAAGAAGGTGCAAATGGTAATGCTTCTTATGTTGGGGGTGTGACGCAGCAGAAACGGGAATTACCGCGCCATCGGCAAAATATTTTCAGCGCACGATCAGCCAGTGCCCCAACACGGCATCGGCACGCAGTTTCTGGCTGCTGAGCAGGGCATCGAGGGCGCTGTCGGCCTGGTCCAGGTTGAAGCTGCCGCTGACCCGTCGCTGGCCGGCGGCCTCGTTGAGCAGCACCAGGCGGGTGCCCTTGTAGGTGGCCAGCTGTTCGAGCACCTGCTGCAACGGCACATCGCGCACCCGCAGCTGACCGTCGCGCCAGGCCAGCAGGCGTTCGGCATCCACCGTCTGCGGCGCATCGAGCCGTTCGCCGTGCAGGGTCAGGCGCTGGCCGGGGCTCAGGCGCTGGCGCTGGCTGGCGGTGCTGACCTCGACGCTGCCGCTGAGCAGCACCACGTCATCGTGCTCGCCACGGCTGACCGAAAAGCGCGTGCCCAGCACCTGCACCCGGGCCTGGTCGACCTCCACCACGAAGGGCCTGCCGTCGTGCACCACGTCGGCGAACACCCGGCCCTGGCGCAGGCGCACGGTGCGGGTGTCGCCGTCGAGGTCGATGTCCACCGCGCTGGCGCTGTCCAGGCGCAGGCGCGAACCGTCGGCCAGTTGCACCTCGCGGCGCTCGCCGGCGGCGGTGGCGTAGTCGCTGCCCAGGGTGTGCAGCGAGGGCACCAGCAACCCGCTCAGGCCGGCGCCCAGCAGCAGGCTGGCGGCGGCCGCATACAGCGGCCAACGGCTTTTCTTGGCGCGGTGCCGGTCGGCCTTGCGCACCCGGTGGGCGGGCAGCTCTAGGGTCTGCCAGAGCTGTTCGACGGCGGCCAGCGCGGCGGCGTTCTGTGCGTCGTGCACCCAGGCGTCGAAGGCGTCGCGTTCGGTGGGCGTGAGGTCATCGGCACGGCGCCGGGTAAACCAGTGCAAGGCCTGCTGTTCGCGTTCAGCGCTGGGGGAGTGATCGGGCGTCATTCGGCTTCGTTCGGCTGGCGCGCGTGCAGGGCGGCGGCCGCGCAGTGGCTCAGGGCTTTGTTCAGGTGGCGCTCCACGGCGCGGGGCTCCAGGCCCAGGCGTGCGGCGATGTCCTTGTAGCTCATTTGCTCGACCCGGGCCAGCAGAAACACCTCGCGGGTGGGCGAGGGCAGGCCGTCGATCAGGCGCTCCAGATGGTCGAGGGTATTGCCGGCCACGGCGCTGCGCTCGGGGCTGGTGTCGGTGAGCAACTGGTCGAGGGCCTGCTCGTCGCTGACCCCGCGCACCTGGTTGCGGCGCGCGTGGTCGATGCTCAGGTTGCTGGCGATGCGGTAGAGGAAGGCGCGCAGGTTGCCGACCTCGCTGCGCTCGCTGTGCATCAGGCGCACGAAGGCGTCCTGCAAGAGGTCGCGCGCGGTCTCCCGGCAGCGCACCCGACGGGTGAGAAAGGCCAGCAGCTCGTTGCGGTGACGCTGGTAGAGCAGCGTCAGGCTTCGGTCTTCCTGATTGTCGGGCATGGAGTGGTCGGGGCTCGCTATGGGTGTGGGAGCGGGCTTGACCCGCGATGCAGTCACCGCGCATGTGCCTGGCTCTGCGGCGATGCAATCGCGGGTCAAGCCCGCTCCCACAAGTGCTCGCGATGCTAGCGTTACTGAGAATTACTAACAAGTAGCCCACTTACTGAAAAGAATAGTGCGCTTGCTAACGAATTCTGGATAATTGGATCCCGACCACCCGATGGACGTTTTCCCATGGCCTTGAGCACCGCCCCGTCAAGTACGCCCGCCAGCACCGCCGCGCCCAGCCAGAGCAGCCCGCTGGTGATGCGCATCATCGCTGCCTGTGCGCTGGCGCACCTGATCAACGACCTCATCCAGGCGGTGCTGCCGTCGATCTACCCGCTGCTCAAGGCCAACTACGGGCTGAGCTTCACCCAGGTGGGGCTGATTACCCTGACCTTCCAGATCACCGCATCGCTGCTGCAACCGGCCGTCGGTTTCTATACCGACCGCAAGCCGATGCCCAACCTGCTGCCCCTGGGCACCCTGTGCACCCTGGTGGGCATCGTGATGCTGGCGTATGTCGGCAGCTTCCCGATGATTCTGCTGGCTGCGGCACTGGTGGGCATCGGCTCCTCGACCTTCCACCCGGAAACCTCGCGCATCGCGCGCCTGGCCTCGGGCGGGCGCTTCGGCCTGGCGCAGTCGACCTTCCAGGTCGGCGGCAATGCCGGCTCGGCGTTCGGGCCGCTGCTGGCTGCCGCCATCATCATCCCGTTCGGCCAGGGCAACGTGGTGTGGTTCGGCCTGTTCGCGCTGTTTGCAGTCATCGTCACCTACGGCCTGAGCCGCTGGTACCGCGGCCACCTGGCGCTGTTCAAGGCCAAGGCCGGCCAGGCCGCCACCCACGGCCTGAGCCGCAACCGGGTGATCGGCGCGCTGGTGGTGCTGGGCCTGCTGGTGTTCTCCAAGTACTTCTACATGGCCAGCCTGACCAGCTACTTCACCTTCTACCTGATCGAGAAGTTCGACCTGTCGGTGGCCAGTTCGCAGCTGTACCTGTTCCTGTTCCTGGGGGCGGTGGCTGCCGGGACCTTCTTCGGCGGGCCGATCGGCGATCGCATCGGGCGCAAGGCGGTGATCTGGTTCTCGATTCTGGGCGTGGCGCCGTTCACCCTGGCGCTGCCGTATGCCGACCTGTTCTGGACCAGCGTGCTCAGCGTGATCATCGGCTTCATCCTGGCTTCGGCGTTCTCGGCCATCGTGGTGTACGCGCAGGAGCTGGTGCCGGGCAACGTGGGCATGATCGCGGGGATCTTCTTCGGCCTGATGTTCGGCTTTGGCGGTATCGGCGCGGCGCTGCTGGGCTACCTGGCAGACATTCACGGCATCGAGTACGTGTACACGTTGTGTTCGTACCTGCCGCTGTTCGGGCTGCTGGCGATTCTGCTGCCGTCCACGCGCAAGCGCTGACAGCGCGCCGGCCAGGCGTCGATGCGATTGACGCCTGGCCGGGGTTTCACCTAGAGTGCCGGCCTTCCTTTTCCTGTAGTCGACCCATGAAACGTTTCTCCCGTCCTTGCGCAGCAAAGCCGCCGGTAGTCCAGGCCCTGCTGTGCGACTGGCCGTGCGATACGGTGCTCAAGCGTCGGCGCAGCGTCCTGTTCGCCTTCACCTTTTCTCCTCCGCGCGCCTGAACTGACCGTCGCTTTCAGAACACAGTCATGTTGATGCCTGCGCGCATGTGCGCGTCGGCGGGTTTCGGAGTTGTAGATGAACACGCGTTTGCTGGCGGGCCTTCTGTTCGCCGTTTCGATCGTAGGGTTGAGCCTGGGCGCCACCCTGCCACTGGTTTCCCTGCGCCTGCTCGATGCCGGGGCCAGCACCCTGCACATCGGCATCCTGTCGGCCGCGCCCGCTGCCGGCATGATGCTCTCGGCGTTCCTGGTGGACGCCTGCTGCCGCCACCTCACCCGGCGCACCATCTACCTGCTCAGCTTCGGCCTGTGCGCCCTGAGCGTGGGGCTGATCGAGTGGGCGTTCGACTCCACCTGGCTGCTCGGCCTGCTGCGCCTGGGCATGGGCGTGGGCATGGGGATCGCGATCATCCTGGGCGAATCCTGGGTCAACGAACTGAGCGAAGAGCACAACCGCGGCAAGGTCATGGCGCTGTACGCCACCGCCTTCACCGGTTGCCAGATGCTCGGCCCGACCATGCTTGCGCTGTTCGGCACCCATAGCCCTTGGGTGATCATCGTGGTCAGCGGCTGCTATGCCCTGGCCCTGGCGAGCATCGTGTGGACAGTGCCCAACGACTATGTGGAGCACGGTGACGACGGCGAGAAGAGCTTTACGCTGGGCGGCTTCTTTCGTGTGGCACCGGCCCTGTGCATGGGCGTGCTGTTCTTCTCGTTCTTCGATGCGGTGATTCTCTCGCTGCTGCCGGTGTACGCCACCAACCACGCCTATGCGGTGGGCGTGGCAGCGCTGATGGTCACGGTGATCCTGACCGGCGACATGCTGTTCCAGTTGCCGCTGGGCTGGCTGGCCGACCGCTGCGAGCGCACCACGGTGCACCTGGTGTGCGGCGTGGTGGCGATGCTGATCGGCCTGGCGCTGCCGTGGCTGATCCAGGTGCAGTGGCTGCTGTGGCCGGCGCTGGTGCTGCTGGGGGCGGTGGCGGGCGGGGTGTATACCCTGGCGCTGGTGCTGATCGGCCAGCAGTTCAAGGGCCAGGACCTGGTCACGGCCAATGCCAGCGTCGGCCTGTTGTGGGGTGTGGGCAGCCTGGTGGGGCCGCTCGTCAGTGGCGCGGCCATGGACGTCGCCCCCCATGGCCTGCCGATGGCACTGGCGGCGATGGCCGCGCTGTTCGTGTGCTTTGCCCGCAGCTCGCGGCGCAAGGCCTATGCGGCCCGCACCGCGCAGTAGCGGCCGGCCTCAGAAGCTTGCGCGCAGGGTCAGCGAGACGTTGCGCGGGTCGCCGTAGTAGTACCCCGTGGCCGTGGCGCCCACCTTCTTGTAGTAGTGCTTGTCGAACAGGTTGTTGGCGTTGAGCTGCAGCGAATAGTGCTGGTTGAAGCGGTAGCCCAGCAGCGCGCTGTACACCGCATAGCCGCTTTGCGAGGCCACGGCACTGCCGTTGCGCGAGTAGATGTCGCTTTGCGCACTGACCCCGCCACCCACGGTCCAGGCGTCGTATGCCCCCGGCAGGCGGTAGCTGGTGAACAGCTTCAACTGGCGCTTGGGGTCGGTGGGGCGCAGCACGTTGCCGGTATTGCTGAGGGTGTCCTTGAGGTACTCGGTGGTGGTGTAGGTGTAGCCGCCCGAGACCTGCCAGCCGGGCAGCACTTCGCCGGTCACTTCCAGTTCGAACCCTTCGCTACGGTTCTTGCCGGCGGCCACCTTGCAGTGGCCGCTGGTGTAGTTGGGCAGGCACGGGTCGGGGCTGCCCAGGTCATCCAGGGCGTTGCCCACCTGGTAGATGCGGAACACCGCCAGCGAGGTGTTGAGCCTGCCATCGTAGAACTCGCCCTTTATGCCCAGCTCGTAGGCTTCGCCAGTGACCGGGTCGAGCACCGCGTTGGACGCATCGGTGGCGCTTTGCGGGTTGAAGATCTCGGTGTAGCTGCCGTACAGGCTCAGGTTGTTGTTCAGGTCGTAGATCAGCGCCGCATACGGCACGATCTCGCGGTCGACGCTGTACTTGCCTGAGGTCTTGAGGTTGTTTTCCTGCTCGTAGTCGTACCAGTTGATGCGCGCGCCGATCACCGCGGTCAACGGGTCGGCCAGCGAGATGCGCCAGGTGGCGTGCGCCGCCTGCTGGGTGGTGCGGGTCATCACCGGCTTTGCGCTGATGTTGATCGACGGCTCGGGCAGGCTGGTCTTGGGGTCCCATTCGCGAATGTCGAACACCCCGGAGGCCGTGAAGTTGGTGGCCGAGGCAGTGGAGTCGTTGCGGATGCGCTCCACGCCCACCATCAGTTCGTGCTCGCGGCCCAGCAGCTGGAAGGGGCCGTTGAGGGTGGCGCTGAGGTTGGTCTGCTCGCTTTCGCCGCCGTCGCCCTCGGTCACCTGGTAGTTCATCAGGTAGGGGTTGGTGGTGCTGGCGCGGGTGAAGTAGGTCTGCTTGAAGCCGTGGTCGTCGAGGCGAAACTGCGTGCGGGTGCCCGATACCTTGAGCGTCCAGTCGTTGTCGAACACATGCTCGAGTTCGGCGAAGGTCTGCAGGTTGCTGCGGTTCCAGCGGTTCCAGTCGGCGCCCAGGTAGGTGCTGCGCGAGAGCTTCAGCGGCGAGCCATCGAAGTTGGCCGGCAGGCCGCCCCACGAGCCGGTGGCCTCCAGCTCGGTGTATTCGATGCCACCGGTGAGTGTGGTGCGTTCGCCCAGGTCGGCGGCCAGCACGCCGTAGAACACGTTCTTGCGCTCCATGCGGCTGTCCTGGAACGAGTCCTTGTCATCGTGCACGGCGATCATGCGGCCTCGGATCGCGCCGTTGTCGGTCAACGCGCCCGACAGGTCGGCCACGTAGCGCTGCGCATCCCAGGAGCCGGCAGTGACGCTGGCCGAGGCCTGGAAGTCCCGGGTAGGGCGCTTGCGCACCAGGTTGACGGTGCCCGAGGGGTTGCCCGCGCCGCGCAGCATGCCGGTGGCGCCGCGCAGGATCTCGGCGCGGTCGATGATCGCCGAGTCACTCTGGATGAACGAGCCGCCGCCACTGCCTTGCACCACGGTGGCGCCGTCATACTGGATGGCGTCGATCTGGTAGCCGCGCGAGTAGTAGGTGACGCGCTCGCTGTCGACGTAGTCGACCACCACACCCGGGGTCTGCTCCATCAGGGTGGTGAGGTTGGTGATGTTCTGGTCGTCCAGGCGCTGGCGGGTCAGCACCGACACCGATTGCGGCGTGTGGCGCAGGGTCTGGGGCATCTTGCCGATGGTCACCGCACCGGTGGTGTACGAGCCGCTGTGCTCGGTGGTTTCGCCCAGGCGGTCGCTGGAGATGCTGGTGGCACCCAGCTCCAGGGCGTCGCCGATGTCCACCGCCGGCAGCAGCAGGAAGCTGTTGGCCGACTTCTGCTGCACCTGCACGCCGCTGCCCTGCAACAGCAGCGCCAGGGCCTGGGCGTTGTCGTGGCTGCCGGACACGCCGGCGGTGGTCTTGCCCTGCAGGCTGGCGGCGTCATACGACAGGTTCAGCCCACCCTGGCGGGCCATCTGCTCAAGTGCTGCGTCCAGGTTCCCTGCGGGAATGTTCCAGCGTTGCACCTGCTGGGTGGCCGCAGGTGCGGCAGCGCCCAGCAACGGCGCAGCGGCGGCGCTCAGGGCCAGGCCGAGCAAGGCGCCACGCACGGCGCGCTGAAGGGGATCGGGGCGGGCAACACTGGGGTGGATCATTCGGGGCTCCTGAGAAGAGACAGACGTTTCGCCTTTATCCCTACAGGCCGAAGCTGAATGAGAAACCACCTCATTTATTTTTCAAACAGATTCAAGCCGGGCTGACACTGACCCAGTAGCGGGTGCGGTAGTCGATGCGAATCGGCAGTGCTTCGGCCACCAGCGCCAGGATCTGGTCGGTGTCGGCCAGCTGATAGGTGCCGAACACCTTCAACCCGGCCACCGCCTCGGCGCAGCGCAGCACGCCGGGGCGGTAGCGCGACAGCTCGGCGATGAACTCGCCCAGGGGCATCCGCTGCACGCTGAGCACGCCTTCGCGCCAGCCCCACGGGTCGGCGTGAGTCACGGCCGGGCCGACCTGGCCGTTGGCGCTGTACAGCAGTTGCTCGCCGGGGCGGGCGATGCGCGGCGCGGTGCCGTTGCCGGGGTACAGCGTCACACTGCCCTGGCGCACCGCCAGCAGGGTGCCGTCGGTACGTTCGCGTACCAGCAATTGCGAGCCTTGCGTTTGCAGTACACCGTCACGGGTGGTCACGCGCAGTGGGCGTGGGTCGTTGCCGGTATCGATGGACACCTCGCCCTGGATCAGGCTCAGCGCGCGCAGGTCGGCCGCGAAGCGCAGGTCGATGGCGCTGGCGGTGTTGAGCTGGATCACGCTGCCGTCGTTGTTGTGGAAGGTGCGCCGCTCACCGGTGGCGGTGTGTTTGTCGGCCAGCAGGGTGGGCAGCCCGAGCGGCTCGCGACCGACCCAGCCCAGGGTGCCGGCGGCGCCGAGCAGGCCCAGCAGTTTGAGGCTGTCGCGCCGGCTGATGCTGCGTCGCTGCGTGCCCTCCAGGGTGCGCCGACTGAGCTCGCGGGGCAGGCTGCTGAACTCCTCGCTCATGGCCTGGACCTGGGCCCAGGCCAGGGCGTTGTGCGGGTGCTGGTCGAGCCAGCGACCAAAGGCCTGTTCGGCCTGTACGGTGGGCGTGTTGTAGCGCAGTTGCACCAGCCATTCGATGGCCTGCTCGACGTGGGCCTGGCCCGGTGCTGGCTCAGCCCCGGGCATGGCGCAACCGATAGCAGACGCCCATGGCCTTGGCCAGGTCGCGCTCCACCGTGGCGCGGGACACACCCAGCTGTTCGGCGATTTTCGGGCAGCTCATGTCGTCCAGTTGCGCGTGCAGAAACACCTGGCGCACCCGTGGCTTGAGCTGCATCAGCAGGCGGTCGAGGCGTTGCAGGGTATCGAGGATCATCCAGCGCTGTTCTTCGCTGGGCGCGTGCGCGGCGGGCAGGTGGGCCAGGCTTTCGAGGTAGGCCTGTTCCAGCGCGCGGCGGCGGAACTGGTCGATCATCAGGCCGCGGGCGATGCTGCTCAGGTAGGCACGCGGCTGCTTGAGCGGGTGCGCGTGGCGAGCCTTGAGCAGGCGCACGAAGGTGTCCTGGGCCAGGTCGGCGGCGTGGGCGTGACAGCCAACGCGGCGCTGCAGCCAGGTGTTGAGCCAGGAGTGGTGGGTACGGTAGAGCAGGTCGACCTCGGACGGAGGGAGCGTGTCGCTGGTGGGCATCGTCGGTCGGGGCCTGCGCGCAAGAAGTGATTGTGAATCGTTCGCATTCTATGCGGGGAGCAGGGCGCGATGCAATTGGTGGGCGTGCGGGCCTCTTCGCCAGCCGTTCTTCAGCCAGCCACCCGCAATCCCGAGCTCGCCCGCACCTGCAACTGCGGCGCCAGAATGATCGACTCCACCGCTTCACCCTTGATGCGCTTGAGCAGCAACTCCACCGCATGCCGACCCATCTCGGCCAGCGGCAGGCGCACGCTGGTCAGCGGCACGATCAGTTCGTTGGCCAATGGTGTGTCGTTGAAACCCACCACGGCGATGTCCTTGCCCGGCTCCAGGCCCTTGTCCCGCGCGGCGCCCATCAGGCCGATGGCCAGAAAGTCGTTCACCGCGAAAAACGCCTGGGGGCGCGGGTTCAACCCCAGCAGGTACTCGCCCTGCTTGTGCCCGGTGAGGCTGTCGAACGGGCCATTGAGCGTCCATTCCGGGCGCAGGGTAATGCCCTGTTCGCGGTAGTACCGGGTAAAGCCGCGGGTGCGGTCGGCACCGGTGGAGGCGTGCCGCTCGCCCGCCAGGATCGCCACGTCGCGACAGCCCAGGCGGTACAGGTGCTCGGCCGCCAGCCAGCCGCCCAACTCGTCATCGCTGCCCGCCGTGAGGTGCCCGGCAATCTGCCGGCTGACCAGCACGTAGGGGATGTGCTTGCGCCCCAGCAGCTCCAGCAATGGCTGCTGCTCGCCCACATGCGAGTCGCCCACGATCAACCCCGCCACCGAGCGGCGCAGGGCATGCTCGGCCCGCGCCAGCTGGCGGGGTTGCTGATCGTCGGTATTGGACACGAAGGTCAGGTAGCCAGCCTGTTCGGCGGCGGCGTCGATGCTGTCGTAGATGGTCGCCATCACCAAGTCGGTAAGGCGCGGCATGAGCACGCAGATCTCCTGGCTTTTGCGCAACTTCAGGTTGGATGCCTGCGTGTTCGGCCGATAATCCAGCTCTTTCGCCAACGCGCGAATACGCGCCACCACCTCGGCCGATGCCGCGCGCTCGACCCCGGCAGGGTCGCCATTGAGCACCCGCGACACGGTGGAAACGTGCACCCCGAGGGCGGTTGCCATGGACTTCAAGGTGGCAGGGCGTGATGGAGTGGGCATGTTCGAGGGGCTTCCAACCGTGGCTGATTTCGGGGCGCGATTCTAACCCAATCGACGGCTTGTCTCGGCAAACAACCTTTACCCAAACGATTGACTAAATGTTTTTGTGTGAATACATTCGCTCAACCCAAACGTTTGGGCAACACAATAAAAATACGCCGGACGCGGCCGCATTTTTGACTTCTGCCATCACTTGAAGAGTCAGATCCCTATGAACAACCCACCCGTTCCGCGCTTTCGCTACCAGATTTTCTTCCTGATCATGCTGATGGCGCTGCTCAACTACATCGATCGTGGTGCCATTTCGTATGCCTCGGCCAGCATTCTCCCCGAGTACGGTTTCGACAAGGCCGACTGGGGCAACGTGCTGGGCTATTTCGGCTACGGCTACATCGTCGGTGCGTTGATCGGCGGCATCCTGGCCGACCGTTTCGGCGCCAAGCGCGTATGGCTGATCGCCGGCGGCACCTGGTCGATCTTCGAGATCGCCACTGCCTTTGCCGGCGACATGGGCCTGGCCTTCATGGGCGGTTCGGCCATGGCCGGCTTTGCCACCATCCGCGTGCTGTTCGGCTTTGCCGAAGGCCCGGCGTACTCGGTGATCAACAAGAGCGTGGCCAACTGGGCCACGCCCAAGGAACGCGGCTTCGTGGTCTCGGTGGGCCTGCTCAGCACACCGCTGGGCGCCTTGCTCACCGCCCCGGTGGCGGTCGGCCTGCAGACCCTGACCGGCGACTGGCGCAGCATGTTCGTGGTACTGGGCGTGGTCAGCCTGGCGCTGCTGATCTTCTTCATGACCCGCTTCACCAACACCCCGGATGAAAACCCGCGGGTGTCCGAGGCCGAGCGCGAGTTCCTGCGCCAGGAGCGCGCCGCTGCCGCCAACGCCAGCACCCCGACCACCAGCGTCGCGCCGATCTGGCACTTCTTCAAGAACAAGGACCTGCTGCTCAATGCGGTGGGCTACTTCTCGTTCGTGTACGTCACCTTCCTGCTGCTGACCTGGACCCCCAAGTACCTGCAGGACGAGTTCCACTACAACCTGTCGTCGCTGTGGTACATGGGCATGATCCCGTGGACCGGCGCCTGCTTCACCGTGCTGCTGGGCGGCAAGATCTCCGACCTGCTGCTGCGTCGCACCGGCAACCTGAAGGTGGCGCGCAGCTGGCTGGCCGCAACCTGCCTGCTGCTGACCACGCTGTGTTTCATGCTGGTGTCGCAGGCCCAGACCGTATGGGGCGTGATCGCCCTGATGACCCTGGCCAACGCCCTCAACGCGCTGCCCAACTCGGTCTACTGGGCCGTGGTGATCGACACCGCGCCATCCAACCGCGTCGGTGCCTACAGCGGCATGACCCACTTCATCGCCAACACCGCCTCGTTCATCGCGCCGATGCTCACCGGCTACCTGACCGTGCGCTATGGCTACTCGTCGATGTTCGTGGCCGCCGCCGTGGCCACGGCCCTGGGCATGAGCGCGATGCTGATGGTGCGCCCCGGCAGCCGGCAGGTTGTCCCTTCCCCTACACCTGCAACGGTTTGATGGAGTTGCCTGTATGAACCTGGCCAAGCCAACCCACACTGGATACTTTTTTGGCCTGTCGGTCGGCGACCTGGCGCGGCGCCTGCGCGCCGGCAGCCTGACGAGTGTCGAGCTGACCCAGGCCGCGCTCGACAGCATCGAGCGCCTGAACCCGGCACTGAATGCCTTTGTCGCCGTGGATGCCGAGGTGTCGCTGGCGCAGGCGCGCAAGGCCGACGAACTGTTTGCCCAGGGCCTGGACCTGGGCCCGCTGCACGGCATACCGGTAGCGATCAAAGACAACATCGACACCTTCGACCACGTGACCACCTATGGTTCGGCGCACTTCGAAGGCTTTCGCCCCACGCAGGACGCCCTGTGCGTGCAGCGCCTGCGCGAGGGCGGCGCGGTAATCGTGGGCAAGACCCTGACCCACGAGTTTGCCTATGGCCCCACCGGCGACCGCTCGCTGCAGGGCGCGGCGCGCAACCCGTGGGATGCGCGCTGCATCACCGGCGGTTCGAGCGCCGGCAGTGCAGCGGCGGTGGCCAGCGGCATGGTGCCGCTGGCGCTGGGTACCGACACCGGCGGCTCGATCCGCATTCCGGCGGCGTTGTGCGGCGCGGTCGGCTTCAAGCCGTCGTTCGCTGCCGTGCCGCTGGACGGGGTGTTCCCGCTGTCGTCGAGCCTCGACCACGTGGGCCCGATTGCCAACCATGTGGACGATGCCCGGGTAGTGTTCGAAGTGATCGCCGCGCGTACCTGCGCGCCGGCCACGCTGCGTCGCCCGCTGCGTGTAGGCTGGATCGAGCCGGGCACTTTCGGGCCATTGGACGCCGACGTTCAGGGGCAGGTGTACCAGGCTGCGCAGCAGCTGTTTGGCGATGCACTGGAGCAGACCGGCGAGCTGGAGCCGTTGGTGGCGCAGCTCAAGGACACCTTGCTCACCCTGCAGCGCGCCGAGGCCTACGACGTGCATGCCGAGCGCATGCAGACGGCGCCGCAGCTGTTCGAGCAGGAGGTGCGCGAACGCCTTGAGCTGTCACGCGAGGTCAGGGGCTGGCAGTACATTCGCGCCCAGGCCGGCCAGGCTCGGCTCAAGGCGGCGATGGCGCGGCTGTTCGAGCGTTATGACTTCCTGGTCTCGGCCAGCGTGCCGATCACCGCGACGCCGGTGGATGCACGCGAGGTACAGGTGGGTGAGCAACGTATCGACGTGCGTGCTGCAGTGCTCAGTTACACCAGTGCCTGGAACCTCACCGGCCTGCCGGCCATCAGCCTGCCGGCAGGGCAGGTGCGGGGCATGCCGGTGGGGCTGCAGGTGATCGGTGCGGCGGGTGCCGACGATCAGCTGCTGCAGTTGCTGGCGCAGCGCTACGTTCGCACTTGATGCAGCCTCAGAACGTCCACTTGGCATTCACCATGGCATTGCGCGGTTCGCCGTAGGAGCCTGAGTTGAAGGTGCCCAGGCCGTCGTAGTAATGGGTGTCGAACAGGTTGTTGAGGTTCAGGCCGACCGTGAGGTGTTCATCCACCGCATAGTTGGCCAGCAACCCGACCCCCCCGTAGTCACCCTGGTGTGCCTTGGTGCCGTAGGTGCCGTTGACCGCGTAGATGTCGCTCTGCCAGACCAGGTTGCCGCCCACGGTCAGGCGGTTCAGCTGCCCCGGCAGGCGGTAGGTGGTGCCGAGCTTGAACAGGTTCATCGGCTGGTTGGTTTCGACCCGATTGCCGTCCTTGTCGTGGGATTCACGGTAGGTATAGCCGCCGATGATGTTCCAGCCCGGCAGCACTTCGCCGGACACTTCGGTTTCGATGCCGCGCGTGGTGGTACCGGCAATGGCCCGGTAGATTTCGCGCCCTTGGGGCGACTCGCCAACGTACTGCGGGGTGTTCTTCTGCTGCACTTCGAACAGCGCCAGGCTCGCATTCAGCGCACCGTCGTAGAACTCGCCCTTGATGCCCAGTTCGTAGTTGTCGCCTTGCAGCGGCTCCAGCGAGGTGTTGCTGGCAGTCTTGTAGTAGGTCTGCGGCTGGAAGATGTTGGTGTAGCTGGCGTACACCGAGAAGGTGTCGTTCAGGTCCAGCACCACACCGGCATACGGGGTGACCACGCCGGATTTTCTGGTACGGTCGCGGCTGGTGCTGGCGCCGGTCAGTTCGTCGCTGCTGTCGTCTTTCTGATCCCACCAACTGACCCGGGTGCCGAGGATGATCGACAGCGGGTCATAGGGTTTGAGGCGCAGGGCCGTGTAGGTGCCCGACTGGCTCAGGCGGGTCAGGCTTTCTTCGGTCTTGGACAGGTGCGGCTTGCCGCCCGGGTTGCCATCCCACTGGTTGATATCGTCGACCGCCGGGTTGGCACGTTGATAGGTCGGGTAGTTGAGGTGGGTGTAGGCGATGTTGGCACCCACCACCAGTTCATGCTCGCGCCCACCCAGCTCGAACGGGCCGCTGGCGTACAGGTCGGCGTTGTCCTGGGTCTGGTAGCTGTCCAGGCGGTTGATGTACATCGACACGCCGGCGCCGGTCTGCGGGTCGGGCGCCCCGGCACTGGCCGAACCGGTCACGCCGCGGCGGTAGGCGTACTGGTGGCTGTAGGACGCCTTGAGGCTCCAGTCGTTGGCGAGTTTCTGCTCCAGCACGCTGGTGAAGTTGTACTGGGTGTTGTCCAGGTAGCTCCAGCGGGCTCCGGGGTTGAACGAGCGGGAAAAGTTCGTCGCGCTGCCATTGTTGTTGAACAGCGGAATGTGCCCGAAGCTGACCCCGTCGGAGTTGTTGTTCTGGTAGTCCAGGCTCACGCGCAGCAGGGTGCTTTCGCTCAGGTCGAAATCCAGTGCGCCGTAGATCACGCGCTTGTCGGTCTTGTACCAGTCGACGAACGAGTTGGCGGTTTCATAGGCGCTGACCAGGCGGCCGCGCACCGTACCCGAGTCGGTCAGCGGGCCGGCGACGTCGAATTCGCCCCGGTAGCGGTCCCAGGCCCCGGCTTCTCCCGAGACGTAGCCCTGGAAGTCGGCCGTGGGCCGCTTGCGCACCAGGTTCAGGGTGGCCGAGGGCGAGCCCGCACCGCTGAGCAGGCCGGTGGCACCGCGCACCACTTCGACACGGTCGTAGATCGCCATGTCCGACAGGGTGCTGGTGAATTGCTGCGACTCGTTGGCCACCTGGGTCGGGATGCCGTCGTACTGTATGTTCTGGATCTGGAAACCGCGCGAGTAGAAGGTATAGCGGTCGCTGTCGCGGTGGTTGCTCGACAGGCCGGGGGTGAACTTGACCACATCGTCGAGCGAGGCAAGCTTGTGGTCGTCCAGTACCTGGCGCGGGATCACGGTGACCGACTGCGGGGTTTGGCGCAATGACAGGCCGAGCTTGGTGGCGGTGCGGGTCTGGCCGGTGGTGTAGGCGCCGGTGTTCTCGGTGGTCTCGCCCAGGCCTGCGCCGTTGATGCTGGTGGCGCCCAGTTCCACGGCGTTGCCGGTGGGGGCGGTGATCAGCTGGTAGCGGTTTTCGCCAGTGCGCACCACGCTCAGGCCCGTGCCGGCAAGCATGCCGTGCAGGGCCTGCTCAGGGGTACTTGCACCGGTCACGGGCCGGCTCTGTTTGCCGGCGGTCAGGGCGGCGTCGCTGGCCAGGTAGATACCGGCCTGGCTTGCCAGCTGGTTCAACTGGCTGGCCAGGGGGCCGGCGGGGATGTCCAGTGGCGCGGCGGTGGCGGCGCCGCTGGCGAGTGCAATGAGCAGGGCCAGGGGGCGTTTCAACAGGGCAGGGGCAGAGGCGAGTGGCATGCAGAATCCTTCGGGCGCGCAGGGGTGAAAGGGTGTTCTCCTCTAATTCGAATGAGCCGCAAAAACCGGAAGCACCTGACGCTTTTTATTTTTCGGCAGGCTCCAGGGTCACCCACCAGTCGAAGCGTCGCGACACTCGCACCGGCAAGGCGCTTTCGAGCATGGCAAGCACCTGGTCGGTATCGTTGAGCGGGTAGGTGCCCATGACCCTTAACGATGCGATCAGCGGGTTCACCGCCAGGTGCCCGCGTCGATGGTCGGCCAGCTCTGCAATGAAATCCCCCAGTGGCATGTCCTGCGCCACCAGCAGGCCTTGGCTCCAGGCCTGGCGTTGGGCGCAGGCCGGCGTGGTGGCGGCCATGGTGCTGGCATCGAAGCCCAGGCCCTGGCCCGCATTGGCCACCCGCTGAATTGCGCTGGCGGCACAGGTGGCGCGTACCGCGCCGTCGTACACGTTGAGCAGGGTGCGGGCGCCCTGCTGGCGCACACTGAAGCGCGTACCCAGGGGCACCAGGCTGCCGGCCCGGGTCTGCACCTGGAAGGGCCGCGCCTCAGCGGCGGTCTCGATCAGCACTTCACCGCTGTACAGGGTCAGCAGCCGGCGCTGCCCGTCCAGTTGTACATCCAGGGCGGTGGCGCTGTTGAGCCACAGGAGGGTGCCGTCGGCCAGCACCTGGCGACGTACCTCGCCCACTGCGGTGGTGGTGCCGGCAGTGAGCGCTTGCAGGTCGTCCACCCAGTGGCGTTGCCAGCCCAGCCAGCCCAGCGTTGCCCCACCGCTGAGCACGCACAGGCTGCTTAGCACCTGGCGGCGGGAGCGTTGCGTACGCCGCAGGCTGGCGAGCGTCTGATGCGCCGCCCCGGCTTGCGGTTGCAGGCTGTCGAAGCGCTGGCTGATGCGCTCCACGTAGGTCCAGGCGATACGATGCTGTTCCTGTTGTTCCAGCCACTGTTGCCACTGGCCCCGCAAGGCCGCATCGGCTGGCGCGGCGCGCAGGCGTGCGAACCAGTCGGCGGCCTGCTCCAGGGTGGCAGAGTCCAGGGCCGCGCTCACAGCAAGGCCCCGTCCAGCTCCACTTCCAGCAGCAGGCACTGGAGCATGGCCTGGGCCATGTACTTGGTGACCGTGCGTTCGCTTACACCCAGCTGCGTGGCGATCTGGCGATAGTTCAGGCCCTGCAGTTGCGCCAGGCAAAAGGCTTCGGCCACAGGTGCCGGCAAGCGTTCGAGCATGGCCTGCAATTGGCCCAGGGTCTCCAGGATCAACGCCTGGTGCTCTTCGGAGGGGGCGATGCGTTGCGGCTGGTTGGCCAGCGTCTGCTGCCACGCACGCTCGACCTGCTTGCGGCGCTGGAAATCCACATACAGGTGTTTGGACACCGTACTCAGGTAGGCCCGCGCATGCCCGTCGCTACTGAACTCGCGCGGTTGCGCGAGCAGGCGCAGGAATACGTCGTGGGCCAGCTCTGCGGCATCGTGCACGTTGCCCAGACGCCGCGCCAGCCACTGCTGGATCCAGCCGTGATTGTCGCTGTAGAGGCTGGCCACGTTGGTACGGTAGCCGCAAGGAGGGGAGGTCATCGTGTGGCGCCCGTACCGAATGAGAATAGTTATCAAGTATATTCAGCCGGCGGGCATTGAGCAATCAGCGCAAGCAAGGGGCTGGCTTGCGCTGATGGGGGTCAGATACGTGCGAGTGCCTGGGCCAGGTCTGCGCGCAGGTCATCGAGGTCTTCCACGCCTACCGACAGGCGCACCAGAGCGTCGCCAATGCCCAGTTGCGCGCGCGTCTGCTCGGGGATGGTGGCATGGGTCATGATCGCCGGGTGCTCGATCAGGCTTTCCACACCGCCCAGGCTTTCGGCCAAGGCAAAGATCTGTACCTGCTCCAGGAAGCGTCGGGCACCGGCCAGGTCGGTAGCCAGGTCGAGCGAGATCATCCCGCCAAAACCGTGCATCTGCTGGCGCGCCAGGGCGTGCTGCGGGTGCGAGGGCAAGCCGGGGTAGTACACACGCGCCACCTGCGGTTGCTGTTCGAGCCACTGCGCCAGTGCCAGGGCATTGCTGCAGTGGCGCTCCATGCGCAGGGCCAGGGTCTTGACCCCGCGCAAGGTGAGGAAGGCATCGAACGGGCCGGCGATGGCGCCCACCGCGTTCTGTATGAAGCCCAGGCGCTCGGCCAGCTCGGCGTTGTCACCCACCACGGCAATGCCGCCGATCACGTCCGAATGCCCGTTGAGGTACTTGGTGCTCGAGTGCACCACGATGTCGAAACCCAGTTCCAGCGGGCGCTGGATCCATGGGCTGGCAAAGGTGTTGTCGGCCACGCAGAGGATGCCGCGTGCGCGGCAGAGGCGTGCGATGGCCGCCAGGTCGCTCAGGCGCAGCAGCGGGTTGCTCGGGGTTTCGATGCACACCATGCGCGTGTCGTCCTGCAACGCTGCCTCGAACGCGGCAAGGTCGGACAGGTCGACGAAGCTGAAGCGGTGCCCGGCGCTGCGCCGACGCACCCGTTCGAACAGGCGGAAGGTGCCGCCGTACAGGTCATTGCCCGAAACGATGTGGGAGCCGGCATCCAGCAGTTCGAGCACCGCCGAGATCGCCGCCAGCCCGGAGGCGAAGGCGAACGCCTGGGGGCCGCCCTCCAGATCGGCCACGCAGCGTTCCAGTGCCCAGCGCGTGGGGTTGTGCGAGCGCCCGTAGTCCAGGCCCTTGTGCACGCCGGGGCTCTGCTGGATGTAGGTGGAGTTGGCATAGATCGGCGGCATCAGCGCGCCGGTGGACGGGTCGGGCGATTGCCCTGCATGGATCACGCGGGTGGCGAAGGCGGTCTTGTCGTGCTGGGTCATGGGAGTGCTCTGCGCAAGTGGTTAAGCATATCGACACGGGTGATCAGGCCGTGAAAGCCCGAGGCGTCGGCAATGATCGCCACCAGGCCACGGTCCAGTTCGGCCTGCAGCGCCGCCAGGCTGGCAGACGGCGGCAGGGTTTCCAGCTGGTCGGTCATGGCGCTGGCCACGCTCAGGGAGAAGTGCGACGGGTCTTCATGCATGCCCAGCAGGATGTCGGATTCATCGATCACGCCCACCAGGCGCTGGCCGTCGACCAGCACCGGCAATTGCGACACGTCGGCCAGGCGCATGCGCTGGAAGGCAGTGAGCAGGGTGTCGTCGGGGCGCACGCTGATCACCCGGCCATCCTCGAAGCGCCGCGCGATGAGGTCGCGCAGGTCGCCGTATCGGGTGCGCTGCAGCAGGCCCTGGTCGGTCATCCACTGGTCGTTGTAGACCTTGGACAGGTAGCGCGTGCCGGTGTCGCACACAAAGCTGACCACGCGCTTGGGTTCGGTCTGCTCGCGGCAGTAGCGCAGCGCGGCGGCCAGCAGGGTGCCGGTGGAGGAGCCGCCCGGAATGCCTTCGGCGCGCAGCAGCTGACGCGCATGCTCGAAGCTTTCTTCGTCGCTGATCGAGTAGGCCTGGCGCACGCTGGAGAGGTCGGCGATCGAGGGCACGAAGTCCTCGCCGATGCCTTCCACTGCCCACGCCCCAGGCGTGATCAGGGTGCCGCTGCGGCTGTACTCGGCCATCACCGAGCCCACCGGGTCGGCCAGCACCATGGCCAGGCCCGGCTGCACGCGCTTGAAGAAACGGGTCAGCCCGGTAAGGGTGCCGGCCGAGCCCACGCCGACCACGATGGCGTCCACATCGTGCTGGGTCTGCGCCCAGATTTCCGGGGCGGTGCTGGTCTCGTGGGCCAGCGGGTTGGCGGGGTTGTTGAACTGGTCGGCGAAGAACGCATCGGGGATGTCCGCCGCCAGCCGTGCGGCCACGTCCTGGTAATAGTCGGGGTGGCCCTTGCCGACGTCGGAGCGGGTGATGTGCACCTCGGCGCCCATGGCCTTGAGGTGCAGCACCTTCTCGGTGGACATCTTGTCGGGCACCACCAGCACCACTCGGTAGCCCTTGGCCCGCCCGACCAGCGCCAGGCCCAGGCCGGTGTTGCCGGCGGTGGCCTCGACGATGGTGCCGCCGGGGCGCAGGCGCCCGTCGCGCTCGGCGGCATCGATCATGGCCAGGCCGATGCGGTCCTTGATCGAGCCGCCGGGGTTCTGTGATTCGAGTTTGAGAAACAGTGTGCAGGGGCCGGTATCGAAGCGGCTCACCTGCACCATCGGGGTGTTGCCGATCAGGGCAAGTACGGCGGGGTTCGAGGCGTTGGGCATGACGTCATCTCGCTTCGGGGTCGTTTGACCTTAGGCGCAGATCAGGGGCCTCGCAACCCTGTCCAGCCAGCCGGTTGCGCCTCCAGGCGCAGCGCTGTCGATGTCTTTACATGAGCAGAACTTGATTTGATGTGAAATTAAATGAGTTTGTCTCATTCTGCGGCCCTGCCGACAATGGCTGCCATCACCCCCTAAGGAGAGCATTGTCATGGCATTGGCCCACTCACTCGGATTCCCCCGTATCGGTCGCGACCGCGAACTGAAAAAGGCGCAGGAAGCGTTCTGGAAAGGCGAGCTGGACGAGGCGGGCCTGCGTGCTGTGGGCAGCGAACTGCGCAAGGCCCACTGGGCCCTGCAGCGCCAGGCCGGCATCCAGTTGCTGCCGGTGGGCGATTTTGCCTGGTACGACCAGGTACTGACCCATTCGCTGATGTTCGGCGTGGTGCCCGAGCGCTTTCGCCCGCAGCACGGCAAGGCCACCCTGCAGACCCTGTTCGGCATGGCGCGTGGCGTCAGCGACAGCTGTTGTGGCGGTGCGCATGCCCAGGAGATGACCAAGTGGTTCGACACCAACTACCACTACCTGGTGCCTGAATTCAGCGCCGACCAGCAGTTCAGCCTGGGCTGGGAACAACTGTTCGAGGAAGTGGCCGAGGCCAGGGCCCTGGGCCACGACGTCAAGCCGGTGGTGATCGGCCCGCTGACCTACCTGTGGCTGGGCAAGACCAAGGGCGGCGACTTCGACAAGCTCGAGCTGCTCGAGCGCCTGCTGCCGCTGTACGGCGAGATTTTCCAGCGCCTGGCGGCACAGGGTGTGGAGTGGGTGCAGATCGACGAGCCGATCCTGGCGCTGGACCTGCCGCAGGCGTGGAAGAACGCCTTCGAGCGTGCCTACAACCTGATCCAGCGCGACCCGCTGAAAAAGCTGGTTGCCACCTACTTCGGTGGCCTGGAGGAGAACCTGGGGCTGGCGGCCAACCTGCCGGTCGACGGATTGCACATCGACCTGGTGCGCGCCCCCGAGCAGTACCCGACCATTCTCGACCGCCTGCCGGCCTACAAGGTGCTGTCGCTGGGTGTGGTCAACGGCCGCAACGTGTGGCGCTGCGACCTGGACAAGGCCCTGGCCGTGCTGCAGCACGCCCATGAACGCCTGGGCGAGCGCCTGTGGGTGGCGCCGTCGTGCTCGCTGCTGCACAGCCCGGTAGACCTGGGCCGTGAAGACACCCTCGATGCCGAGCTCAAGAGCTGGCTGGCCTTTGCCGTGCAGAAGTGCGAGGAAGTCGCGATCCTGGCCCATGCCCTCGACCAGCCCGAGGCGGCCCTGGTGGTGCAGGCCCTGGCCCGCAGCCGTGCAGTGCAGGCCAGCCGCGCTGCCTCCACGCGCATCCACAAGCCGGCGGTGCAGGCCCGTGTGGCAGCCATCAGCGAGAAGGACAGCCAGCGCCACTCGCCCTTTGCCACGCGAATTGCCCGCCAGCGTGCCCGCCTGAACCTGCCGCTGTTGCCGACCACCACTATCGGTTCGTTCCCGCAGACCGGTTCCATTCGCCTGGCACGCCAGTCGTTCAGGCAGGGCAAGCTGAGCGAGGGCCAATACGTGGAGGCGATGCACAGCGAGATTCGCCACGCCGTGCAGGTGCAGGAGCGCCTGGGCCTGGACGTGCTGGTGCACGGTGAAGCCGAGCGCAACGACATGGTCGAGTACTTTGCCGAGCAGCTCGATGGGTACGTGTTCACCCGCTTCGGCTGGGTGCAGAGCTACGGTTCGCGCTGTGTGAAACCGGCGGTGATCTTCGGCGACCTGAGTCGACCGCATGCCATGACGGTGGAGTGGATCCGCTACGCACAGGGCCTGACCGACAAGGTGATGAAGGGCATGCTGACAGGGCCGGTGACCCTGCTGATGTGGTCGTTCCCGCGTGAAGATGTGTCGCGCGAGGTGCAGGCGCGGCAACTGGCGCTGGCCATCCGCGATGAAGTGGTGGACCTGGAGGCGGCCGGCATCAAGATCGTGCAGATCGACGAGGCGGCGTTTCGCGAGGGCCTGCCGCTGCGCCGGGCGCAGTGGCAGCAGTACCTTGACTGGGCTACCGAAGTGTTTCGCCTGTGCGCCTCGGGCGTGCGTGACGAAACCCAGATCCACACCCACATGTGCTACAGCGAGTTCAACGATGTGATCGAATCGATTGCCGCCATGGATGCCGACGTGATCACCCTCGAAACCTCGCGTTCGGACATGGAACTGCTGGGGGCATTCGAAGCCTTCCACTACCCGAACGAGATCGGCCCGGGGGTTTACGACATTCACTCGCCCCGGGTGCCGGAGGCTTCGGAAATGGCCGAGCTGCTGCGCAAGGCTGCCCGGCGCATTCCGGTCGAGCGCCTGTGGGTCAACCCGGACTGCGGCCTGAAGACCCGCGGCTGGCCGGAAACCGAGGCGGCGCTGGCGAACATGGTGAGTGCTGCCCGCTTGTTGCGCAACGAGCTGGGGTGATCGTTCGAGGCTTGTTGGCCGCCACCACGACCTGTTGGTGAACGAACAAGCCTGGCAACGCCGATCCTGCAGGCCATGGCCTGCAGGATCGGCGTTGTATCAGCGTGTGCCCGCTACCGCACGGGCACGTGCCGCGTGCAGCTTCTTGTAGCTGTCGATCAGGCGCAGGTGACGGTCCAGACCTTCGAGCTTCATGCTGGTGGGGGTCAGGCCGTAGAAACGCACGCTGCCATCCACCGAGCCCAGCACGGCATCCATGCGCTCGTCCCCGAACATGCGCCGGAAGTTGACGGCGTAGTCTTCAAGCGCCATCTCGTCGTCCAGCACCACCTCCAGCACCACGTTCAACGCCTGGTAGAACAACCCGCGCTCGACGGTGTTGTCGTTGTACTGCAGGAAGGTCTCCACCAGCTCCTTGGCCTCCTCGAAACGCTCCAGCGCCAGGTGAATCAGCAGCTTGAGCTCCAGGATGGTCAACTGACCCCACACCGTGTTGTCGTCGAACTCGATGCCGATCAGCGTGGTGATGTCGGTGTAGTCGTCCAGTTCGCTGTCTTCGAGGCGCTCGACCAGCGCTTGCAGGGCGTCATCGTCCAGGCGGTGCAGGTTGAGGATGTCGGCACGGAACAGCAGCGCCTTGTTGGTGTTGTCCCACACCAGGTCGTCGACCGGGTAGATCTCCGAGTAGCCCGGTACCAGGATGCGGCAGGCGGTGGCACCCAGGTGCTCGTACACCGCCATGTACACTTCCTTGTCCATGCCTTCGAGGATGCCGAACAGGGTGGCAGCTTCTTCGGCGTTGGAGTTTTCACCCTGGCCGGAGAAGTCCCACTCGACGAACTCGAAGTCGGCCCTGGCACTGAAGAAGCGCCACGACACCACGCCGCTGGAGTCGATGAAGTGCTCGACGAAGTTGTTCGGCTCGGTCACCGCCTGGCTTTCGAAGGTCGGCTGCGGCAGGTCATTCAGACCCTCGAAGCTGCGCCCTTGCAGCAGCTCGGTGAGGCTGCGTTCCAGCGCCACTTCAAGGCTTGGGTGCGCGCCGAACGAGGCGAACACGCCGCCGGTGCGCGGGTTCATCAGGGTCACGCACATCACCGGGAATTCACCGCCCAGCGACGCATCCTTGACCAGCACCGGGAAGCCCTGGGCCTCCAGGCCCTGGATGCCGGCGAGGATGCCGGGGTACTTGGCGATGACGTCCTGCGGCACGTCGGGCAGGGCCAGCTCGCCTTCGAGGATCTCGCGCTTGACCGCGCGCTCGAAGATCTCCGACAGGCATTGCACCTGCGCCTCGGCCAGCGTGTTGCCGGCGCTCATGCCGTTGCTCAGGTACAGGTTTTCGATCAGGTTGGACGGGAAGTACACCACCTCGCCATCGGACTGGCGCACGAAGGGCAGGGCGCAGATGCCACGCTCGGTGTTACCCGAGTTGGTGTCGTACAGGTGCGACCCACGCAGTTCGCCGTCGGGGTTGTAGATGTCGCGGCAGTGGGCGTCGAGGATCTCGGCCGGCAGCGCGTCCTTGCGGCCCGGCTTGAACCAGCGCTCGTCGGGGTAGTGCACGAAGTCGGCGTTGGCGATGTCTTCGCCCCAGAACTGGTCGTTGTAGAAGAAGTTGCAGTTCAGGCGTTCGATGAACTCGCCCAGTGCCGAGGCCAGTGCGCCTTCCTTGGTTGCGCCCTTGCCGTTGGTGAAGCACATGGGCGAATGCGCATCGCGGATGTGCAGCGACCAGACGTTGGGCACGATGTTGCGCCACGAGGCGATCTCGATCTTCATCCCCAGCCTGGCGAGGATGCCCGACATGTTGGCGATGGTCTGTTCCAGCGGCAGGTCCTTGCCGGCGATCACGGTGCGCGTCTGCGCCTGGGCGTCCAGCATCAGCAGGGCCTGGGCGTCGGCATCGAGGTTGTCGACTTCCTCGATCACGAACTCGGGACCGGTCTGCACCACCTTCTTCACGGTGCAGCGGTCGATGGAACGCAGGATGCCCTGGCGGTCCTTGGCCGAGATGTCGGCCGGCAGCTCGACCTGGATCTTGAAGATCTGGTTGTAGCGGTTTTCCGGGTCGACGATGTTGTTCTGCGACAGGCGAATGTTGTCGGTGGGGATGTTGCGCGTTTCGCAGTACAGCTTGACGAAGTAGGCCGCGCACAGGGCCGAGGAGGCCAGGAAATAGTCGAACGGGCCGGGTGCCGAACCATCGCCCTTGTAGCGGATGGGTTGGTCGGCCACCACCGTGAAGTCATCGAACTTGGCTTCAAGTCGAAGGTTGTCGAGAAAATTGACCTTGATTTCCATGCGGGAATACCGTGCTGAAAGTGCGAAACGAATTGGCCGCCATTATCCGGCTTTTTGCCCGGAAGTCTTGGCATGTCACCCGAAGGCGTGACCGACACCGGTAAAAACAAAACCCCCTGAGGCGTAAACGCTCAAGGGGTTTGGTGTGCGTCGGGCGTCGTGGCGACCCGGCTCGGGGCTTAGACGTTGAAGCGGAAGTGCATCACGTCGCCATCCTTGACGATGTAGTCCTTGCCTTCCAGACGCCATTTGCCGGCTTCCTTCGCGCCGCTTTCACCGTTGTACTGGATGAAGTCGTCGTAGGCGACCACTTCGGCACGGATGAAGCCCTTTTCGAAGTCGGTGTGGATCACGCCGGCCGCCTGAGGCGCGGTGGCGCCCACGCGAACGGTCCAGGCCCGCACTTCCTGCACGCCGGCCGTGAAGTAGGTCTGCAGGTTGAGCAGCGAGTAACCGGCACGGATCACGCGGTTCAGGCCTGGCTCTTCGAGGCCCAGGGCTTCGAGGAACATGTCCTTCTCTTCACCGTCTTCCAGCTCGGCGATCTCGGCTTCGATCTTGTTGCAGACCGGTACCACGATCGCGCCTTCTTCCTCGGCAATGGCCTTGACCACGTCCAGGTGCGGGTTGTCTTCGAAGCCGTCTTCGGCAACGTTGGCGATGTACATCACCGGCTTGCTGGTCAGCAGGTGGAAACCGCGTACCAGTGCCTTCTCGTCGTCGGCCATGGTCTTCATCAGGCTGCGCGCCGGCTTGCCTTCAGTGAAGTGCGCAATCAACTTCTCGAGGATGGCCTTTTGTGCCAGGGCATCCTTGTCGCCGCCCTTGGCGTTGCGCGCGACCTTCTGCAGTTGCTTCTCGCAGCTGTCCAGGTCGGCGAAGATCAGTTCCAGGTCGATGATCTCGATGTCGCGCTTGGGGTCGACGCTGTTGGAGACGTGAATCACGTTCTCGTCTTCGAAGCAGCGGACCACGTGGGCGATGGCATCGGTTTCACGGATGTTGGCCAGGAACTTGTTGCCCAGGCCTTCACCCTTGGACGCACCTGCCACCAGGCCGGCGATGTCGACGAACTCCATGGTGGTCGGCAGCACGCGGTTGGGCTTGACGATCGCAGCCAGGGCATCCAGACGTGGGTCGGGCATCGGCACGATGCCGCTGTTCGGCTCGATGGTGCAGAAGGGGAAGTTTTCTGCCGCGATGCCGGATTTGGTCAAGGCGTTGAACAGGGTGGACTTGCCGACGTTGGGCAGGCCGACGATGCCGCAATTGAAACCCATGGTGAATCCCTCTTCGTGGAGTCAGGCCTTTTGGCTGTGCAGCTCTCTCATCGCACGCGTCCAATCGCCGGCGAGGATGTCCGGCAGCACGCCGAGGGCAAAATCGATACTGGCATCGAGTTTTTCCTGCTCGGCGCGGGGCGCCTTGCCAAGGACAAAACCGGACACCTTGGTGCTGTCACCCGGGTGGCCGATGCCAAGCCGCAGACGGTGAAAGTCTTTGTTGTTGCCCAGCTGCGCGATGATGTCGCGCAGGCCGTTGTGCCCGCCATGGCCGCCGCCTTTCTTGAGCTTGGCGACGCCGGGGGGCAGGTCGAGTTCGTCGTGGGCCACCAGGATGGCATCTGGCGGGATGCGGAAGAAGTTCGCCAGTGCAGCAACGGCCTGGCCGCTACGGTTCATGTAGGTGGTGGGGATCAGCAGACGAACGTCCTGGCCCTGATGGCTGAATTTAGCCGTCAGGCCGAAATACTTGCGGTCAGCGGTCAGGTTGACGCGCTGGGCGCTGGCAATGCGTTCCACGAAAAGAGCCCCTGCGTTATGCCGGGTCTGTTCGTATTCGGGGCCGGGGTTTCCCAGGCCGACGATCAGTTGGATGGCGGTCACGTCAGGGGCTCTTCCTTGGAGTTGTGGGTTGCAGCGCGGGGCTGCAACCCGGTCAACGCCGGCGTGTCGAGTGGATTACTCGGCAGCGCCTTCTGCTTCAGGCGCAACACGCGGAGCGTGAACGTTTGCAACAGCCTTGTCATCACCGTGGGCCAGAGCGACGAACTCTACGCCTTTCGGAGCTTTGAGGTCCGACAGGTGGATGATGGTGCCGATTTCGGCCTTGGCCAGGTCGACTTCGATGAACTCAGGCAGGTCTTTGGCTTCGCAGGAAACTTCGATCTCCGAAACTACGTGGGAGATTTCGCCGCCTTTCTTGACCGGTGCTTCTTCGTTGACGAAGTGCACAGGAACGATAGCGGTCAGTTTCTGGCCAGCAACAACGCGCACGAAGTCGGCGTGCATGATGAACTGCTTGGCTGGGTGACGCTGCAGGGCCTTGACGATGACGTTCTGCTTGGTGCCGTCAACGTTCAGTTCGATCACGTGGCTGAAGGCAGCTTCGTTTTCGAACAGCTTGGCGATTTCCTTGGCCACGATGGTCAGGGATTGCGCTTCTTTGTCACCACCGTAGACAACGGCAGGGATTTGGGCGGCGAGACGACGCAGGCGGCGGCTCGCACCTTTCCCCAGGTCGGTACGCGCTTGGGCGTTCAGAGTGAAATCAGTCATGTTGTTTCTCCAAAATAGCCAGACCCCGGCGGCGTTTGCGACCAGCGCCAAACCGGGGAGGGCAAAAAAGCCCCGCCCCAACAACCAGTGCTGGGGCGGGGCGCTTTACGTCAACGTGATCTCGCGAGGGCCAGGCCCTCAGCGGAACATCGCGCTGATCGATTCTTCGTTGCTGATGCGGCGAACCGCTTCGGCCACGACCGGTGCGATATCCAGTTGACGGATACGGTCACAGGCTTGTGCTGCAGCGGACAGCGGGATGGTGTTGGTCACCACCAGTGCGTCCAGCACGGAGTTTTCGATATTCTCGATCGCGCGACCCGACAGGACAGGGTGCGTGCAGTAGGCGTAAACCTTTGCCGCGCCGTGTTCTTTCAGGGCCTTGGCCGCGTGGCACAGGGTGCCGGCGGTGTCGACCATGTCGTCGACGAGAATACACGTACGTCCTTCGACGTCGCCGATGATGTGCATCACTTCGGAGTGATTGGCCTTCTCGCGGCGTTTGTCGATGATACCCAGATCGACGCCCAGGGACTTGGCAACAGCACGTGCACGCACGACGCCGCCGATGTCCGGGGACACGATCATGAGGTTCTCGAAACGCTGGTCTTCGATGTCATCCACCAGAACGGGGGAGCCGTAGATGTTATCTACCGGAATATCGAAGAAACCCTGGATCTGGTCAGCGTGCAGGTCGACGGTGAGAACACGGTCGATCCCGACGACGGTGAGCATGTCGGCAACCACTTTGGCGCTGATAGCTACACGCGCCGAACGCGGACGGCGATCCTGGCGGGCATATCCGAAGTAAGGAATCACGGCAGTGATTCGAGACGCTGAGGAGCGGCGGAAGGCATCGGCCATCACTACCAGTTCCATCAGGTTATCGTTGGTTGGCGCGCAAGTCGGCTGAATAATGAAAACGTCTTTACCACGAACATTTTCATTGATCTCAGTGCTGATTTCGCCGTCGGAGAACTTACCGACAGAGACGTCACCGAGAGGGATATGCAGCTGACGTACGACACGCCGAGCCAGATCGGGGTTAGCGTTCCCCGTAAAGACCATCATCTTGGACACGCGCAGTACCTGAAGGCTGAGGGTATACCTGGATGAGTATAGGAAAATGGCAGGGGCGGCTGGATTCGAACCAACGCATGGCAGGATCAAAACCTGCTGCCTTACCGCTTGGCGACGCCCCTGTATCTGTTGCTGCGAGTACCTGATACTCGATTCCTAGAGCAGACCTTGCAGCGTGCGATGCAACATTGAGATGTTGCTTCCTTTAGCCACAAACCCTGTTTGGGTCTCTGTAAGAAGGGCCAAAACTTTATCAGCTTCAGCTTTGCTTGGGAAGGCCCCAAACACACAACTTCCAGTTCCGGTTAGCCTAGCATCCGTGAATTTACCTAGTAAATTCAGTGAGTTACGTACTTCCGGGTAACTCTGCTCTACTACCGGTTGGCAGTCATTACGACTGTTTCCCTTGGGAACGGGGCGCATCTTAATGGGCGGTGAATTACGTGTCAACAACGGATGCGAAAAAATTTCTGCTGTACTTACAAATACTTGCGGTACCAGCACGACGTACCAGGGTTCCTCGGGGTCGACGGGGGTGAGCTTCTCGCCCACGCCTTCGGCAAACGCCGCGTGCCCGCGCACGAAAACCGGCACGTCGGCGCCCAGTGTCAGGCCCAGCTCGGCCAGCTGGTCTTCGCTGCAGCCAAGCTGCCACAGGTGGTTGAGACCGAGCAGGGTGGTGGCGGCATCCGAACTGCCACCGCCGATGCCGCCGCCCATGGGCAGTACCTTCTTCAGGTAGATGTCCACGCCCAGGGGGCAGCCGGTCAGTTGCTGCAGCTTGCGCGCCGCGCGCACGATCAGGTTGCTCTCGTGGGGCACATCCTTGAGGTCGCTGTGCAGGATGACCTGGCCGTCGTCGCGCAGGTCGAAACTCAGTTCGTCGGCATGGTCCAGAAACTGGAACAGCGTCTGCAGCTCGTGGTAGCCGTCGTCGCGGCGGCCGAGAATGTGCAGCATCAGGTTGAGCTTGGCCGGGGCCGGCAGGGTCAATCGGCTCATCATCAATGCCCCAGCTGGCGCGGTTGCCATTCCTTGACCACCACGGTCACGTCGAGGTCCTGGCCGTGCAGCTTGAGGCGCTCGGGCAGCCAGTAGCCGTTCTGTTCGGTGTAGCTCAGGTACTCGACGCTCCAGCCGTCCTGCTTGAGGCTGGCCAGGCGGCTGTCGCCGTCCAGGGTCAGCTGGCTCTTGCTGTCGGGGGCGGGCAGGCCGCGTACCCACCACACCAGGTGCGATACCGGCAGTTCCCAGCCCAGTTGCTCGGCCAGCAGGCTTTCCGGGCTTTGTGCCTCGAAACGGCCCTGGTTGGCCACTTCCAGCACCACCTGGCCCGGACGGCCGGTAAGCCGTGCGGCGCCGCGACCCAGCGGGCCGGACAGGCGAATGTCGTAGTAGTCCTGGCGTTGCAGCCAGAAGAGGGTGCCACTGCCGGAGTCTTTCGGTGCGCGGATGCCCACCTTGCCGTTGATCTGCCAGCCGTCGAGGGTGCTCAACTGCTGTTTGTGTTCACGCCACAGTTGCGCGTTGCCCTGGCCCTGCACGGCCTCGCGGGAGCCGAAGCTGGAGCAGCCGGCAAGCACGGCGATCAGGCTGAAGGTGATGAAATGGCGCAGTAACATAAGCTTATAGAGTCTCGGATCCGGTCAGGCGCAAGACGGTCTTGCGCAGAATAGGGCTGTCGGGCTGGCCTTCGAAGGCCTTGGCCCAAACCTGGCGGGCTTCACGACGCTTGCCGTTGGCCCACAGCACTTCGCCCAGGTGCGCCGCGACCTCGTGGTCGGGGAAGCGCTCCAGGGCCTGGCGCAGCAGGCGCTCGGCCTCGTCCAGGTTGCCCATGCGGTAGTTGACCCAGCCCAGGCTGTCGAGCACGGCCGGGTCTTCGGGGTTGATCTGCAGGGCTTTCTCGATCAGGCCCTTGGCTTCGGCATAGCGGGTGGTACGGTCGGCCAGGGTGTAGCCCAGCGCATTGAGCGCCATGGCGTTTTCCGGTTCGCGTTGCAGGATGCTGCGCAGGTCCCTTTCCATCTGGGCCAGGTCGTCGCGCTTCTCGGCGAGCATGGCACGGCTGTACAGCAGGCTCAGGTCGTCCGGGTACTGCCGGATCGCTGCCTGCAACACCTGCATGGCCTGGGCGTCCTTGTCATTGTTGCCAAGGGTTTCGGCCTCGATCAGGTACAGCTGGATCGCGTAGTCCGGCTGCGCCTCGCGGGCTTCGGCAAGGCGCCGGCTGGCCTCGTCGGTGCGCCCGTTGGCAATCAGGATGTCGGCCTGGCGCAGTTGCGCGGGCAGGTAGTCGTTGCCAGGGCCGACCAGGGCGTACTCGGTCAGGGCCGCTTCGGAATCGTTGCGCTCTTCGAAGATGCGCCCCAGGTTCAGGTGCGCCGCATCCACGTGGCTGTCGCGCTCGATCAGTTCCTGCAGGTAGCTGGTGGCTTCGTCGAGCGCCTTGGCCTCGATGCTCACCAGCGCCAGCGAATAGCGCAGTTCGTCGTCTTCGGGGTATTGCTGCAGCAGGTTGGCGAACTCGACCTTGGCGTCGTCGATGCGGTCCTGCTCCACCAGGGTGCGTGCGTAAGTCAGGCGCAGGCGCTTGTCGTCGGGGTTGCGGGCGATGGCCTTGCGCAGCAGCGGCAGGGCTTCGGGGCCACGGTCGAGCGATTGCAGCAGGCGCGCACGCAACAGGATCGGGGCAATTTCACCGTCGGCCGGCGGGTGGGCTTCGAGCAGCGCCAGGGCGGCCTCGGACTTGCCGTCCTGCTGCAGCAGCAGGGCCTTGCCGAACACCAGCTGGCTGTTGTCGGGGTACTTTACCAGCAGGCGGTCGAAACTTTTCTGCAGGCCGTCGCGGGTGTCCTGGTCGGTTTCGGCCGCCGACAGCGCGAGAAAGTCGAAATGCGTGTCGCCCTGACCCTGCAGCACCTTCTCCATGAACACCATCGAATCGTCATAGCGTCCGCTGCGCGCCAGCTGGATGGCGGCGGCGCGTTGTGCGTCGAGGTTCTCGGGGTCGTTCCTGGCCCATATCAGTGCGGTATCGAGGGCGGCCTGATCGGCGCCCAGGTACTCGGCAATGCGAAATGCCCGCTCGGAAATGCCCGCGTCCTGGGTCTTGATCGCCTGGGTGACGTAGTTGTCCAGGGCGATATCGAAGCGGTTGCGCTGCCCGGCGAGCTCGGCGGTCAACAGGCTGTACACCGTGTCCTGGGTGAACGAGCCGTACACCGTGGGCTTCTTGGCCTCGGCGACCGTGGCCGCATCGTCGGCAGGCGCCGTGGCGTCCCGGGCGCCCGGGGTCAGCGTCTGGCAACCCTGGAGCAAGGCAAAGGCGAGGAATAACGCGGAAGATCTATTCATAGGGAGGATTTGGGCGGCTTACCTGCGGTCGGATCATCATGACACAAGGATCATGGCAAACCCATCGTCGATGGGGCTTTTGGATACAGACTATAAGAGACAATAACGAGCGGTGGTTGTTCTCTATCCGGCGAAGTAGGACAATTATCGGCTTCTCGTCACAATCAGCGACCTTGAATGGCCTTTCTTGCCCTCGGTATCAACCATAAGACTGCCTCGGTAGACGTACGCGAGCGCGTGGCGTTTACGCCCGAGCAGCTGGTCGAAGCCTTGCAGCAGCTGTGTCGACTGACCGCCAGCCGCGAAGCTGCGATCCTTTCGACCTGCAATCGCAGCGAACTGTACATCGAACAGGATCACCTGGCGGCGGACAGCGTACTGCGCTGGCTGGCCGATTATCACAAGCTGAGCCTGGATGAACTGCGCGCCTGTGCCTATATCCATGAAGATGATGGCGCCGTGCGGCACATGATGCGGGTGGCCTCCGGGCTCGACTCGCTGGTGCTGGGCGAGCCGCAGATCCTCGGCCAGATGAAATCGGCCTATGCCGTGGCGCGCGAGGCCGGCACCATCGGCCCGCTGCTGGGGCGCCTGTTCCAGGCGACCTTCAGCGCCGCCAAGCAGGTGCGTACCGATACCGCCATCGGTGAAAACCCGGTGTCGGTGGCATTTGCCGCCGTGAGCCTGGCCAAGCAGATCTTCAGCGACCTGGGCCGCAGCCAGGCCCTGCTGATCGGTGCCGGCGAAACCATCACGCTGGTGGCGCGACACCTGCACGAGCAGGGCGTGCGCCGCATCGTGGTGGCCAACCGCACGCTGGAGCGCGCCAGCACCCTGGCCGAGCAGTTCGGTGCCCATGCGGTGCTGCTGTCGGACATCCCGCAGGAGCTGGTCAACAGCGATATCGTGATCAGTTCCACTGCCAGCCAGTTGCCGATCCTGGGCAAGGGCGCGGTCGAGAGTGCGCTCAAGCAGCGCCGGCACAAGCCGATCTTCATGGTCGACATCGCCGTGCCCCGCGACATCGAGGCGCAGGTGGGCGAGCTGGACGACGTGTACCTGTACACCGTCGACGACCTGCATGATGTGGTGGCCGAAAACCTCAAGAGCCGCCAGGGCGCCGCCCAGGCCGCCGAAGAGCTGGTCACCGTGGGCGCCGAGGACTTCATGCTGCGCCTGCGCGAGCTGGCTGCGGTGGATGTGCTCAAGGCCTACCGCCAGCAGAGCGAGCGCCTGCGCGACGAAGAGCTGCAAAAGGCCCAGCGCCTGCTGGCCAACGGCAGCAACGCCGAAGAGGTGCTGGCGCAGCTGGCCCGCGGCCTGACCAACAAATTGCTGCACGCGCCGAGCGTGCAACTGAAAAAGCTGTCTGCCGAAGGCCGCCTCGATGCGCTGGCCATGGCCCAGGAACTCTTTGCCCTCAACGAGGGCTCCACGGATAAAACCCCGCAATGAAAGCGTCGCTGCTGAATAAACTGGACACGCTCCAGGACCGTTTCGAGGAATTGACCGCCCTGCTGGGTGATGCCGAAGTGATTTCGGACCAGACGCGCTTCCGTGCCTACTCGCGCGAATATGCCGAGGTCGAGCCCGTGGCACAGACCTACGCGCAGTGGCGCAAGGTGCAGGCTGACCTGGAGGGCGCCCAGGCCTTGCTCAAGGACAGCGACCCGGACCTGCGCGAAATGGCGGTCGAGGAAGTGCGCGAGGCCAAGGAGCAACTGGCCGCTATCGAAGGGCAACTGCAACGCATGCTGCTGCCCAAGGACCCCAACGACGGGCGCAACGTGTTCCTCGAGATCCGTGCCGGCACGGGTGGCGACGAGGCGGCGATCTTCTCCGGCGACCTGTTCCGCATGTACTCGCGTTATGCCGAGCGTCGCGGCTGGCGCCTGGAAATCCTCTCCGAGAACGAGGGCGAGCACGGCGGCTACAAGGAAATCATCGCCCGCGTCGAGGGCGACAGCGTGTACGGCAAGCTCAAGTTCGAGTCTGGCGCACACCGCGTGCAGCGGGTGCCGGAAACCGAGTCCCAGGGCCGCATCCACACCTCCGCGTGCACCGTGGCGGTGCTGCCCGAGCCCGACGAGCAGGTGGCCATCGAGATCAACCCGGCCGACCTGCGGGTGGACACCTACCGCTCCTCCGGCGCGGGCGGCCAGCACGTGAACAAGACCGACTCGGCCATCCGCATCACCCACTTGCCCACCGGCATCGTGGTCGAATGCCAGGAAGAGCGCTCGCAGCACAAGAACCGCGCCCGTGCGATGTCCTGGCTGTCGGCCAGGCTCAACGACATGCAGACCAGTGCCGCGCAGAACGCGATCGCCAGCGAGCGCAAGCTGCTGGTGGGCTCGGGTGACCGCTCCGAGCGTATCCGTACCTACAACTATCCACAGGGCCGGGTGACCGATCACCGCATCAACCTGACCCTGTATTCGCTGGATGAAGTACTGGCGGGCGGCGTCGATGCGATCATCGAGCCGCTGCTGTCCGAATACCAGGCCGATCAACTGGCCGCACTGGGTGAGTAAATGACCATCATTGCCAGCCTGCTGCGCGGGGCGCAGCTACCCGACTCGCCCACCGCGCGCCTGGATATCGAGCTGCTGCTGGCTGCGGCCATCGGCAAATCGCGCAGCTACCTGCACACCTGGCCCGAGCGCATCGTCAGCAGCGAAGCGGCCGCGACCTTCGCCACCTACCTGCAGCGGCGCAGCCAAGGCGAGCCGGTGGCCTATATCCTCGGCCAGCAGGGCTTCTGGAAGCTTGACCTGGAAGTGGCCCCGCACACGCTGATCCCGCGGCCGGACACCGAGCTGCTGGTGGAGGTCGCCCTTGAGCTGCTGCCGGCAACGCCATTGCAGGTGCTCGACCTGGGCACCGGCAGCGGCGCCATCGCCCTGGCCCTGGCCAGCGAGCGCGGCGGCTGGCAGGTGACGGCCGTCGACCGGGTGCCAGAAGCCGTGGCCCTGGCCGAGCGCAACCGCCAGCGTTTGCAGCTGGACAACGCCAAGGTGCTTGCCAGCCACTGGTTCGACGCCCTGCCAGGGCAGCGCTTTGCGCTGATCGTCAGCAATCCGCCCTACATCGCCGAGCAGGACCCGCACCTGGCGGCTGGCGACGTGCGCTTCGAGCCCAGCAGTGCGCTGGTGGCCGGCAGCGACGGGCTCGACGACCTGCGCCAGATCATCACACAGGCCCCGCAGCACCTGCTGCCCGGCGGCTGGCTGCTGCTGGAACATGGCTATGACCAGGCTGCAGCGGTGCGCGAACTGCTGGCGCGACACGGGTTCGAGCAGATCCAGAGCCGCACCGACCTTGGCGGCCATGAGCGCATCAGCCTCGGGCGCCTGGCATGCTGAACGACGAGGAGCTGTTGCGCTACAGCCGGCAGATCCTGTTGGCCCAGGTGGATATCGACGGGCAGTTGCGTCTCAAGGGCAGCCGGGCACTGATCGTCGGCCTGGGCGGTCTGGGTTCGCCGGTGGCGCTGTACCTGGCGGCGGCCGGTGTCGGCGAGCTGCACCTGGCCGACTTCGACACGGTCGACCTGACCAACCTGCAACGCCAGGTGATGCACGACACGGCCGCCGTGGGCCTGAGCAAGGTCGATTCGGCCATGGCCCGGCTGCAGGCGATCAACCCGCAGGTCGCCCTGGTTGCCCATCGCCAGGCCCTGGATGAAGATTCCCTGGCCCAGGCGGTGGGGGCGGTCGACCTGGTACTGGACTGCTGTGACAACTTTGCCACCCGCGAGGCGGTGAACGCAGCCTGCGTCGCGGCCGGCAAGCCGCTGGTCAGCGGTGCGGCCATTCGCCTGGAAGGCCAGCTGTCGGTGTTCGACCCGCGCAACCCGCTCAGCCCCTGCTACCACTGCCTGTACGGGCATGGCAGCGAAGCCGAGCTGACCTGCAGCGAAGCCGGTGTGCTCGGCCCGCTGGTAGGCCTGGTGGGCAGCCTGCAGGCGCTGGAGGCCTTGAAGCTGCTGGCCGGGTTTGGCGAGCCGCTGGTGGGTCGCCTGCTGCTCGTCGATGCCCTGGGAACGCGGTTTCGCGAGCTGCGGGTCAAGCGCGACCCGGCCTGCAGCGTGTGTGGCGCCGGCCATGCGTGAAGCGCCGGTCGGGGTGTTCGATTCCGGCGTGGGCGGGCTGTCGGTGCTGGCGGAAATCAGCCGCCTGCTGCCCGACGAGTCGCTGCTGTATGTGGCGGACTGCGGGCATATTCCCTATGGCGAGAAGTCGCCCGAGTTCATCCGCCAGCGCTGCCGCCTGGTAGCCGAATTCTTTCAGCAGCAGGGCGCCAAGGCCATGGTGCTGGCCTGCAACACCGCCACCGTGGCGGCGGTGGCCGATCTGCGCGAGCGCTACCCGCACTGGCCGCTGGTGGGCATGGAGCCGGCGGTAAAGCCGGCGGCAGCGGCCACCCGCAGTGGCGTGGTAGGGGTGCTGGCAACCACCGGCACCCTGCAGAGCGCCAAGTTCGCCGCGTTGCTGGATCGCTTTGCCAGCGACGTTCGTGTAGTTACCCAGCCGTGCCCGGGGCTGGTGGAACTGATCGAGGCGGGCGACCTGGACAGCCCCGCGCTGCGCCAGTTGCTGCAGGGCTATGTCGAGCCGCTGCTGGCCGCCGGCTGCGACACCCTGATCCTGGGCTGCACCCATTACCCCTTCCTGAAACCGCTGCTGGCGCACATGGTGCCGCCGGCCGTGGCCATCATCGATACCGGCGCTGCCGTGGCCCGGCAACTCCAGCGTTTGCTGGGTGAACGGGACCTGCTGGCCCACGGCCCGGCGCAGCCTGCACAGTTCTGGACCAGCGGCAGTCCGGCACATTTAGTAAAGATTCTGCCGATGTTGTGGAATAAATCTGACAGTGTGCGAAGCTTCGACTTGTAAAAAAACTGTGAAAAATGCATTTTTTTCCTGAACTATCGTACTACTGCCGATTTCTATTCAATCGTCTGATGAGACACAAAACCACAACAGCATTTAGGAAAAGGGACGTTTCTCATGAAGAAACTGCTTTGCTTGGCTGCGATTGCAGCCGTTACCCTGGGGCACTCTTTCACCGCAAACGCCGCTGACGCCTCGTTTTCCGTAGGGCAGACCGGTGACTCGACCATGGTCTATCGCCTTGGGCTGCAGTCCAACTGGGACGCCAGCTGGTGGCAGACCAGCGTCGGCCGCGTGACCGGCTACTGGGATGGTGCCTACACCTACTGGGACGGCGACAAGACTTCCAGCAACCACAGCCTCTCGTTCGCGCCCGTGTTCGTCTACGAGTTCGCCGGTGAGTCGGTCAAACCCTACATCGAGGCGGGTATCGGTGTTGCGGCCTTCTCCAGCACCAAGCTTGAAACCAACAAGCTCGGCTCGTCGTTCCAGTTCGAAGACCGCATCGGGTTCGGCTTGCGCTTCGCGGGCGGACACGAGGTAGGCGTGCGCGCCATCCACTATTCGAACGCGGGCCTGCAAAGCCCCAACGATGGCGTGGAAAGCTATTCGCTGCACTACCGCATGCCGCTCTGACGGTCGGCCGGTACCCTGCACCACGAAAAAGGCCCTGACTTGCGTCAGGGCCTTTTTTCATTTTGGCAGCGGCCACAGCTCATTGACCGCCAGCGCCTGCAGGGTCAACTGCTGCGGGCGTTCGCCCAGGCGTTGCAGGATGGCGCTGGCAGCCGAACTGGCGTCCCACTCATCCGGGATGGCAGTGGCTGTGTTCATGGCCTGTGCAGGTGTCTGAGGGGCCACGATGGTCAGGTCGATGCCGTGTGCGACCAGCAGGGGGCGGGCGTCTTCGAACAGTGACGCGATGCTGTTGGCAGGGCGCCGCGGCTGGCCGGGCTCGCCCAGCTGCAGGGCAGAGTACGCACTGAGAATCCCCACCACCTGCGGGGCGCGCCCCTTGTCCAGAAGGGGGAGCGCGCCTTCGAGGCAGTGCGAGGCGGCGGCCAGGTTGCTTCGCACCACGTCCTGCAGCAGTGTCTGGGTAATCGGCAACGGCAGGTAGTCGCAGGTGCCGGCGTTGACGATCAGGCCGTCGATGGCCTGCCATTGCTCGGTCAGGGTGGCGCAGGCGCGCCTGGCCTGCGGCAACTGGTGCAGGTCGCCGGCAAGCACAAGGACCCTACCGGGATAGTCGGTCTCAAGGGGGTGTGCATCGTCGCGATTGCGAACACTGAGCGCCACCTTGCAGCCCTGTTCAAGCAGCGCCTCTGCCAAGGCATGCCCAAGTCCGTTGCTGGCACCGGTAATCCAGATGCGCCGAGGTCGATCACTGCTCAAGATCCTTTCCTCAATCGTTGCGTTTAGGTAAGTGTTTGAACGCATCCAGTGCGCGTTGGCGACTAGAACTTAAGTCTACAATTGCATGAGGATAGACATCTATTGCAAACAAATCGTTCTGGACATTGGGTAAATGGACGGCCTTGTGGTCTAGGTTGCCGCGTTCAGGCAGCCAGTGCTTCAGAAATCGCCCTGCAGGGTCGAAGCGTTGCGACTGGCTCACCGGATTGAAGATCCGAAAGTAGGGCACGGCGTCGGTACCGGTCGAGGCGCTCCACTGCCAGCCGCCGTTGTTGGCGGCCAGGTCGCCGTCGATCAGGTGGCGCATGAAGAAGCGTTCGCCTTCACGCCAGTCGATCAGCAGGTTCTTGGTCAGAAACATGGCCGTGACCATGCGCAGGCGATTGTGCATCCAGCCTGTGGCGAGCAACTGGCGCATGGCCGCATCCACGATAGGGATGCCGGTGCAGCCCTGTTGCCAGGCCAGCAGGTCCTGTGGCGCGTTGCGCCAGGGCAGGGCTTCGGTATGTGACCTGAAGGCACGGTGGCGGGAAACCTGCGGGTAGCCCACCAGAATGTGCTTGTAGAACTCGCGCCACAGCAGTTCGTTGATCCAGGTGATGGCGCCGGCATTCCCGCTGTCGAATTCGCCGAAGTTGCAGGCCAGGGCGGCATGCAGGCACTGGCGGGGGGAGATCACCCCGGCGGCGAGGTAGGCCGACAGCTGGCTGGTGCCAGGCACGGCAGGAAGGTCGCGCTGTACCGGATAATCCTCGATGGCCTCGTCGACAAAGCGCGCCAGGCGGCGCGCGGCTTCATCCTCGCCTGCCGGCCACAGCGTGCGCAACGCGTCGGGCGGTGTCTCGAAGCCGGCCACCTGGGTGGGGACGGTGTCGCTGGCAATGGCCAGCCGGGCCTGGGCTGCCGGCGCCGCTACCCGTGAGGGAAGCCCCAGGTGAAGGCGTTCGTAGCACACCTTGCGAAACTGGCTGAACACCTGGAAGTAACCGCCGCTGCGGGTCAGGATGCTGCCGGGCTTGAACAGCAACTGGTCCAGGTAGCTGTGCACCTGGATGTCGGCCTGGCGCAATGCCTGCTGCACGGCCTGATCGCGACGTTGTTCGTGTACCCCGTATTCCTCGTTCAGGTGCACGGCACTGACCGCATGTTGCCTGCACAGCGCGAGCAGCACCCGAGGCGCATCGGCCCACTGGTCGGCATGCACAATCAGCAGGGGAATGTTCAGGGCGTCCAGTGACTGGCGCAGGCTGTGCAGGTTGCGCAGCCAGAAGTCCACCTTGCACGGGGCGTCGTCGTGGGCGAGCCACTGCCCGGGGCTTACCAGCCACACCGCCAGGGTGGGGCCGCGCGAGCAGGCAGCGGCCAGCGCAGTGTTGTCGTGAACGCGCAAGTCGTTGCGCAGCCAGATAAGTTGCATACGAAATCCTGTGAATGTGGGGGAGACGTCAGGTGGCCAGCAGGCCCAGCAACAGGGCGGGCAGCGCCACCACAGAGGACGGCAGATGCACGTTGCCTGCCTGCAGGCCCGCCGCCTCGGCATGCTCCTTGTAGAGCGCGGCCATGCTGCCCAGCAGCAGGGTCGGCAGATCGATCGCATTGAGGCTGCGCTGCAGTTCACGCGGATCGAGCGCCGCGTTCAGGCACATCACCAACGCACAGGGTTTGAGCTGCTGCACGGCAAACGCCAGCTCTCGAGGTGGCAGCGGCCAGTCGAATACCTCGACCGCGCAGCCGGCATCACTGAGCAGCCAGGCGCACAGCCACAGCTGCGGGTCGAATGGCAGGGCCGAGGCGTTGACCAGCAGGGCGGGCGCGGCGTTCAGCTGACGGTTGTTGTGATACACCCGCACGCCAAGTTTGCTGCGCAGCCAGGTATGGAAGAACACCTGCTCCATGCGGGCTGCAAAGTGCCCGTGCCAGCGGGTGTCGAGTTCTTGCAGCAACGGCAGCAACAGTTGCTCGCACAGGGTGGCGGCGGGGTAGAGGGCCATGGCCTGGTTGAACAGCTGGTCGAGTCGGCGTTCGGCCAGTTGCGCGATGCAGTCGACCAGTTGCAGGCGCAGGGTGTGCCAGTCGTCGTTGCCGGGTGCGGGTTGCACTGCTGGGGAGGTGTCGAGCAGCGGCTTGACCTGGCCCACCGCGATTCCGCGGTTGAGCCATTGCAGAATCTGCTGGATGCGCTGCACGTGTGCGGCGCTGTAGAGCCGGTGACCCTTGCCGGTGCGCTGCGGCACGATCAGCCCGTAGCGACGCTCCCACGCGCGCAGGGTCACGGGGTTGACCCCGGTCAGGCGGGTGACTTCACGAATGGGCAGCAGGTCGTCTTCAGATGGCATTGCGCAGGCTCAGGTTTTCCGGGTGCGGTTGCAGATAGACCTGCTGCATGAGGTAGGGGTCGGGGTGGCGGCGCAGGTGGTGCTTGAGCAGGGTCAGCGGCACCACCAGCGGGACGATGCCGGCCTGGTACTGCTCGATCAGGGCGCGGATTTCCTGTTTGTCGCGGGGGTCGAGAAACCGGCGCAGGTAGCCGCTCAGGTGCATCAGCACGTTGCCGTGGGTGCCGCGACTGGCGCAGCGGCTCAGGGCGCTCATCAGCTGGCTGAAATACCGTGGGCCGATCTGGGTGGGGTCGTCCTGGCGCTGCATGCTGCCCAGCAACTTGCCGAGCACCTTGTACTGCTGGGGGTTGTGCGCCATCAACTGGTACTTGTAGCGCGAGTGGAAGGCGATGAGGGCATGACGACTGAGCCCGCCTGCCAGCAATTGCTGCCAGTCGGCGTAGGCATACACGCGGGTGATGAAGTTTTCCCGCAGTACCGGATCGCACAGCCGGCCATCCTCTTCGACCGGCAGGTCGGGGCGCTGGGCACAGAACCGTGCGGCATACAGGCCGCGACCGCCTTCGGTGGCCGGGTAGCCGTTGGCCTGGTACACCTTGACCCGTTCCAGGCCGCAGGAAGGCGATTTCTGCATGAAGATGTAGCCGCAGATGTCGGTCAGTTGCCCGGCCATTTCTGCGCCGTAGGCATCCAGTGCCTGGCTGACGTCCAGGCTGGCATCGCGGCTGCCCACGGCCCTGGGGTTGGCCGGGTCACCGGTCAGGCGGATGGCCTGGCGAGGTGTGCCCAGGCCGATGGCAACCTCGGGGCAGATGCCGATGAAGTCGAAGTGCTCGGCCAGCACTTCATTGCACAGGCGTGAGGCCTTGTGCCCGCCGTTGTAGCGGACCTCTTCGCCGGTCAGGCATGCACTGATGGCAATCTTTGGTCTGGTGGCCGCCATGGTCGCTCTCGACTGAAATTTGTACAGAAACAAAATTATGTACAGCTTCGCTCATCATAGATAACGCGTTGTACAAGTCAAATATTCTGTACAGCTTCAGCCGGTGCAGGGGTCATTCCAGGTGTTCGAGCAGGCGCCGCGCTGCTTCCTGGCCGCTGAGCCATGCGCCCTCGACGCGCCCCGACATGCACCAGTCGCCGCAGGCGTACAGGCCCAGGTCGGCATCGGCCAGCGCGCCCCATTCATGGCTGCTGCTCGGGCGGGCATACAACCAGCGATGGGCCAGGGTGAAGGTGGGGGCCGGCACGGCGCAGCCCACCAGTTCGGCGAAGTTGCCCAGCAGGTGCTCGATCACGGCCTCGCGCGACAGGTCGATGTGTTGCTTGCTCCAGCTGGCCGTGGCGTGCAGAACCCAGGTGTCGAGTTTTTCGTCACGCCCGGGCTTGCTGCGGTTGCGCGCCAGCCAGTCGAGGTCGCAGCCCTGCACGAAGCAGCCCTGCATGGGGGTGTCCAGGGGAGTATCGAAGCCCAGCGCAATGGCCCAGGTGGGCTCCATCTGCACGCTGGCGGCCATGCCGGCCAGCTTGGTGGTGGCGCTGAGCAACTGCGTGGCCTGGGGCGCCGGCACCGCAATGATGACGCGACTGAACGGCCCGTGGCTGCCGCCCTCGGTGTCCTGCAGGTGCCAGTACTGTTTGCCGCGGAACACCTCGGCAATGCGGCAATTGAAGTTGACGGTGACATCCTTGAGCAGGCCGCGGGTGATGGCGCTCATGCGCGGTACACCCACCCAGCGGATCTGCTCGTCCGGCGAGGGGGTCAGCTGACCTTCGCGGTAGTTGTACAGTTGCGGCTTCCATTCGGCCGCCCAGCCCTTGGCCTGCCAGGCCTGGACCTGTTCGACGAAACGTCGGTCGCGGGCCGTGAAGTACTGCGCGCCCAGGTCCAGGGCGCCGGCTTCGCTGCGTTTGCTGGCCATGCGTCCGCCACTGCCGTGGCCCTTGTCGAACAGGTGCACGGTGTGCCCGGCCTTCTGCAGGGCCTGGGCGGCGGACAGGCCGGCGATGCCGGCACCGATGATTGCGATAGGAACAGTCATGATGGCCTCTTCGAACCTTTTGGAAACAGCCTACGCTGCCCGACAAGCCTGTACAATATCTCCAGCTTGTATAAGATGATTCCGCTCGACGTTGCAGGTTGGCCTATGTTTATCCGAGAGCGTTCGGTCAAAAAAGTGCCTTGAACTTAAAAATAGACCAGCGCGCGCCATGTGAGGACACAGCCATGCATATATTGCTGACCGGTGGTACGGGCCTGATCGGCAGACACCTTTGCCGCTTCTGGCTGGACAGGGGTTACCGCCTGACGGTGTGGAGCCGGCGTCCGGCGCAGGTCGCTCAGGTGTGCGGGGCAGGGGTGCGCGGCATTGCCCGGCTCGACGAACTGGGCGAGGAGCCGGTGGACGCCGTGGTCAACCTGGCCGGTGCGCCGATTGCCGATCGCCCCTGGACGTCGCACCGACGCGCGCTGCTATGGGCTAGCCGCATCACCCTCACCGAGCAGTTGATCGCCTGGCTGCAAGGCCGGCAGCAGCGCCCTGCGGTGCTGATCTCGGGGTCGGCGGTGGGGTGGTATGGCGATGGTGGTGAGCGCGAGCTGACCGAGCTGTCGCAGCCGGTCAAGGAGGACTTTGCCAGCCAGCTGTGCATTGCCTGGGAAGAAACCGCGCTGCGCGCCGAGGCCCTGGGCATGCGGGTGGTGCTGGTGCGTACCGGGCTGGTGCTGGCGGCCGAGGGCGGCTTTTTGTCGCGCCTGCGCCTGCCGTTCAAGCTCGGGCTGGGCGGGCCGATTGGCAGTGGTCGCCAGTGGATGCCGTGGGTCCATCTGGACGACCAAATCGCCCTGATTGATTTTCTGTTGCAGCGCGAGGATGCCAGCGGTCCTTATAATGCCTGCGCGCCGGAGCCGGTGCGCAACCGTGAATTTGCCCGACGCCTGGGGCGCGCGCTGCACCGCCCGGCGTTCATGCCGTTGCCGGCGCTGGTACTGCGCGCCGGGCTCGGCGAACTGTCGGTATTGCTGCTGGGTGGCCAGCGGGCGCGCCCGGTGCGCTTGCTGGCGGCAGGCTTCACGTTCCGTTACAACGATGTGCAATCGGCGCTGGATGACTTGTCCGCGCGCCTCTGAAAAGGATGTTGCATGACCGATCATGCTCTGCTGCTGGTCAACCTGGGTTCACCGGCTTCCACTTCCGTCGCCGACGTGCGTCGTTACCTCAACCAGTTTCTGATGGACCCGTATGTGATCGACCTGCCGTGGCCGGTGCGTCGCCTGCTGGTCTCGCTGATCCTGATCAAGCGTCCGGAGCAGTCGGCCCACGCCTATGCTTCCATCTGGTGGGAGGAAGGCTCGCCGCTGGTGGTGCTGACCCGGCGCCTGCAGCAGGCCATGGGCGCGCACTGGGCCCACGGGCCTGTGGAAATCGCCATGCGCTATGGCGAGCCTTCGCTGTCCACGGTGTTGCAGCGTCTGGCCGGCCAGGGCGTCACCAAGGTGACCCTGGCGCCGTTGTACCCGCAGTTTGCCGACAGCACCGTGACCACCGTGATCGAGCAGGCCAAGGCCGTGGTGGCCGAGCACAAGCTGGCATTGCAGATGCCGGTGCTGCGTCCGTTCTATGACCAGCCGCTGTACATCGACGCGCTGGTGGCCAGTGCCAGGCCGTACCTGGAGCAGGGCTTCGATCACCTGCTGCTGAGCTTTCACGGTTTGCCCGAGCGGCACCTGAAGAAACTCGACCCTACCGGTTCGCATTGTTTCCAGAATGCCGACTGCTGTCGCAACGCTTCGCCCGAGGTGCTGGCGGTGTGTTATCGCGCGCAGTGCCTGCGTTCGGCACAGTTGTTCGCGCAGAAGATGGGCCTGGCCGAGGGCCAATGGTCGGTGTCGTTCCAGTCGCGGCTGGGCCGGGCCAAGTGGATCGAACCCTACACCGAGGCGCGCCTGGACGAGCTGGGCAAGGCAGGCGTCAAGAAGCTGCTGGTGATGTGCCCGGCGTTCGTGGCCGACTGCATCGAGACGCTGGAAGAAATCGGCGATCGCGGGCGCGAGCAGTTTGTCGAGGCGGGCGGGCAAGAGCTGGTGCTGGTGCCGTGCCTGAATGATCACCCGCAGTGGGTGGAGGCGCTTACGCAGTTGTGTGAGCAGGCGGGTTAGGTAGTGCAGCGTTCGCCGGCAAGGCCGGCTCCTACAGGTTTGCGCGAACCCCTGTAGGAGCCGGCCTTGCCGGCGAAGCGTTTCAGATCAAGGCAAATGGTCGTCCAGCACCTTGTTCTTCCAGCCGTCATTGCCCGGCAGCAGCAGGTTGAGCGCAATGGCCACCACGGCGCACAGCGCGATACCCTTCAGGCCCCAGTCGTCCGGGCCGGTACCGGTGCCGACCAGCACACCGCCAATCCCGAACACCAGGGTCACCGAGACGATCACCAGGTTGCGCGCTTCGCTCAGGTCGATCTTGTGGCGGATCATGGTGTTCATGCCCACTGCCGCGATCGAGCCGAACAGCAGGCACAGGATGCCGCCCATCACCGGCACCGGAATGCTCTGCAGCAACGCGCCGAACTTGCCGACGAAGGCCAGGCTGATGGCGAACACGGCCGCCCAGGTCATGATCTTGGGGTTGTAGTTCTTGGTCAGCATCACCGCGCCGGTCACTTCGGCGTAGGTGGTGTTGGGCGGGCCGCCGAACAGGCCGGCGGTGGTGGTGGCGATGCCGTCACCCAGCAGGGTGCGGTGCAGGCCAGGCTTTTTCAGGTAGTCGCGACCGGTCACGCTGCCCACTGCAATCACGCCGCCGATATGCTCGATCGCCGGGGCCAGGGCCACCGGTACGATGAACAGGATCGCCTGCCAGTTGAAGGCCGGCGCGGTGAAGTGCGGCAGGGCCAGCCAGGGGGCGGCGGCGATCTTGGCGGTGTCGACCACACCGAAGTAGAACGACAGGCCAAAGCCCACCAGCACCCCGGCAATGATCGGCACCAGGCGGAAGATGCCCTTGCCGAACACCGCCACGATGAGGGTGGTGAGCAGCGCCGGCATCGAGATCATCATCGCGGTGCTGTAGGGCAGCAGTTCGGCGCCGTCGCCGGCCTTGCCCATGGCCATGTTGGCGGCAATCGGCGCCATCGCCAGGCCGATCGAGATGATCACCGGGCCGATCACCACCGGCGGCAGCAGGCGGTCGATGAAGCCGGTGCCCTTGATCTTCACGGCCAGGCCCAGGAAGGTGTAGACGAACCCGGCCGCCATTACCCCGCCCATGGTCTCGGCCAGGCCGAACTGGCCCTTGGCGAGAATGATGGGGGTGATGAAGGCAAAACTGGAGGCGAGGAACACCGGCACCTGACGGCCAGTGACCACCTGGAACAGCAGAGTCCCCAGGCCCGCAGTGAACAGCGCAACGTTGGGGTCGAGGCCGGTAATCAGCGGCATCAGCACCAGCGCGCCGAATGCCACGAAGAGCATCTGCGCGCCGGAGACGACCTGGCGCCAGAGCGGGTCGTTGAACTCGTCCTGCATGTTCAGGTGTCCTTCTGCTTGGTGCCGAAGATCTTGTCGCCTGCATCGCCCAGGCCGGGAATGATGTAGCCGTGTTCGTTCAGGCGTTCATCGATCGAGGCGGTGTAGATGTGCACGTCGGGGTGTGCACCCTCGACCGCCGCGATGCCTTCGGGCGCTGCCACCAGCACCATGGCGCGGATGTCCTTGCAGCCGGCCTTCTTCAGCAGGTCGATGGTGGCGATCATGGAGCTGCCGGTGGCCAGCATCGGGTCGATGATCATGGCCAGGCGCTCGTCGATCTCGGGTACCAGTTTTTCCAGGTAGGTGTGCGCTTCGAGGGTTTCCTCGTTGCGGGCAACGCCCACGGCGCTGACCTTGGCGCCCGGGATCAGGCTGAGCACGCCGTCGAGCATGCCGATACCGGCGCGCAGGATCGGCACCACGGTGATCTTCTTGCCGGCGATCTTCTCGACCTGTACGGTGCCGCACCAGCCTTGAATGTCGTAGCTTTCCAGCGGCAGATCCTTGGTTGCCTCGTACGTCAGGAGCGCGCCGACTTCCTGGGCGAGTTCGCGAAAATTCTTCGTGCTGATATCGGCGCGGCGCATCAGGCCGAGCTTGTGACGGATCAGCGGATGGCGGATCTCACGGGTTGGCATAGGGAAAGGCTCCGGGGGGCGGGCAAAAAAACCGCGCTAGAGTAATCTATTCGGCCGCAGGTGTCCTATAGGCATTGTGCACGTTAGTCCATAAATGCTTGATCTGATGCGTGAGGGTGCGTACCTTTGCCCGCTTTTCTCAACCGCAGCCCCCTGGAGAGCGTCATGTCCGCTGATCTCGAGCATATCCGTCAAGTCATGCGTGAAGCAGACTGCCTGCACAGCGAAGCCGAAGTCGAAGCGGCGATTGCCCGTGTGGGCGCGCAGATCACCGCCGACCTGGCCGACCGCAACCCGGTGGTGTTCTGCGTGATGAACGGTGGCCTGATCTTCTCCGGCAAGCTGCTGACCCATTTGCAGTTCCCGCTGGAGGCGTCCTACCTGCATGCCACGCGCTACCGCAACCAGACCAGCGGCGGTGACCTGTTCTGGAAGGCCAAGCCCGAAGTGTCGTTCATCGATCGCGAAGTGCTGATCATCGACGACATCCTCGACGAAGGGCACACCCTCAGCGCCATCATCGACTTCTGCAAGCATGCCGGTGCCAAGGCGGTGTACAGCGCGGTGCTGGTGGACAAGGACCACGACCGCAAGGCCAGCCCTGACCTGAAGGCCGACTATTGCGGTTTGAGCTGCGTTGACCGCTATGTGTTCGGCTACGGCATGGACTACAAGGGCTACTGGCGCAATGCGGCGGGTATCTATGCCGTGAAGGGCATGTAAAACCGGGTGGGAGCTGACTCGGCCCGCGAAAGGGTCGATGCGGTATCAGCTATTTGCGGTGCCTGCATCGCGGGTCAAGCCCGCTCCCACAAGAGGCCATCAGCTTCGTACATTTCTCATGCTAGAGTGCCAGGCCGCCCCCAAGGAGCCTGCCATGCGCGCCATCCTCGCCCTCCTGCTGCTGACCAGCCTGCCCCTGGCCGCCGCGCCGCTGCACAGCCAGTTCCTGCCGCCCGACGATCTTACCCTGCGCCAGGAAACCCCTGACGCCCAGCAACTGCTGCAGGTGACCCAGTATTCGGTGGTGGTCGGCAACCAGCGTCAGTCCAACCAGCAACCGATACCGGTCACGGCACCGGTGCTGATGCGCCTCAAGGGCAAGCCCCTGAACAAGGGGGCCACCATCAGCGAGGTGCTGATCAGCTTCGACGGCGAAGGCAAGAGCCTGCGCAAGCCGGCGTTCGACGCCAAGAGCCGCACCCTGACCCTCAACTATCCCGCCAGCCAGTACCGGGTGATTCTCGACCTGCTGCGCAACGACACCCTGTACGTGCAGTTCCTCAGCTATGCCAACGGTCATATCTGGGCCGATGTGCACACCGGCACCCTACGCGCGCGTTGAGCCACAGCGCTGCCGGGGGGTAAACTGCCGGCCCGTGAAAAATGTCCGTGATGGTTCAGTTGGAGTCGGCAATGCGTAAAGACAAGAAGCAAGTGATTGGTGATGAGATCAGCGACGACTACATCAAGTCGTTTCTCCAGTTCGAACCGGCCGATGCCAGCTCGCCCTCGCACCACAAACTGATCAAGGCCTATCGCGGCCTGCGCATCGATGACTTCGAACGTTTCGTCGGCTTCTTCGTCGAGGCCGGATACGATGTGGACGGCAAGGACGAGCACGGCAACACCTTCGCCCAGGTGATCGGCGACCAGCGCAATGCGCCCGAGTACATCGAGATCATCGACAGCGCCCGCAAGTGAGTACATCGCAGCCATGAAAAAACGCCCCGAGGGGCGTTTTTTCATGCATCACGCTTACGCGTAGCTTTGCGTCGGCTGGTTCTCGACCAGGCCCAGGGCCTCGTCGTTCTGCGCGCTGATCTTGTGGTACAGCGCAGCGTCGGTCGCCAGGACCTTCTCCCGTGCCGGGAAGATCTCGTTGAGCTTGGCCGCCCAGGCGCCCTTGGCCTGCTCGGGGAAGCAGCGTTCGATCAGTTCCAGCATGATCGACACGGTGACCGAAGCACCCGGCGAGGCGCCCAGCAGGGCGGCCAGCGAGCCGTCCTTGGCCGCCACCAGTTCGGTACCGAACTGCAGGATGCCGCCTTTTTTCGGGTCTTTCTTGATGATCTGCACCCGTTGCCCGGCCACTTCCAGGCGCCAGTCTTCGGCCTTGGCTTCAGGGTAGAAGCGACGCAGCGATTCCAGGCGCTGTTCCATCGACTGCATCACCTCGCTGACCAGGTACTTGGTCAGGTCGAAGTTGTCGCGGGCCACGGCCAGCATCGGCCCGATATTGCCCAGGCGCACCGACAGCGGCAGGTCGAGGAACGAGCCGTGCTTGAGGAACTTGGTGGTGAAGCCGGCGTACGGGCCGAACAGCAGCGAGGTCTTGCCGTCGACGACGCGGGTATCCAGGTGCGGTACCGACATCGGCGGCGAACCCACGGCGGCCTGGCTGTAGACCTTGGCCTGGTGGCGCTTGACCACCTCGGGGTTGTCGCAGCGCAGCCACTGGCCGCTGACCGGGAAACCGCCGAAGCCCTTGCTCTCCTCGATGCCCGACAGCTGCAGCAGCGGCAGGGCCGCGCCACCGGCGCCGAGGAACACGAAGCGGGCATCGACGTCGCGGCTGCTGCCGCTGTTGACGTCCTTGATGGTGACGGTCCAGCCGCTGCCGTTACGGCGCAGGCCGGTGACCTTCTTGCTGTACTTGACCTGCGACTCGGGGGTGTCGGCCAGGTGCTTGAGCAGCTTGTTGGTCAGGGCGCCGAAGTTGACGTCGGTGCCTTTCATCACGCGGGTGGCGGCGATGTGCTGGTCGGCGGGGCGGCCCGGCATCATCAGCGGCATCCACTCGTTCATCAGCGCCTTGTCTTCGGTGTATTCCATCTCGGCGAAGGCGTGGTGAGGCTTGAGCGATTCAAAGCGCTTTTTCAGGAACGCGACGCCCTTGTCACCTTCGACGTAGCTCAGGTGCGGGATCGGGTTGATGAAGGCACGCGGGTTCTTGAAGGCGCCCTTTTTGCTCAGGTAGGCCCAGAACTGCCGGGATACCTCGAACTGGGTATTGATGTGCACCGCTTTCTTGATGTCGATGCTGCCGTCGGCGGCCTGCGGCGTGTAGTTCAGCTCACACAGCCCGGCATGGCCGGTCCCGGCGTTGTTCCACGGGTTGGAACTTTCCGCGGCACCCGAATCCATCAACTCGACGACTTCCAGCTTCATCGCCGGGTCGAGTTCCTTGAGCAGTACGGCCAGGGTGGCACTCATGATGCCGGCCCCTACCAGTACTACATCGACTGCTTCGTTCTGCGCCATTAACGCGTCTCCAAAAATCTTCAGCACCAAATTGACAGCATGGCTCCCAGGCTTGGCCGGGATTTCCATGTCCGCTACTTCGCAGGTTTTTCAACTTCCGCGGACACCACCAACCGGGCTTTGCGTTGCCTATGAACGCATTTTACCGCCCGTGCGGCAATTCGACTTATGGTCAAGGTGTCCATCGTGCGCTATGGACCGGCCTTAGTCACCCATCGCAGATGAGTGCTGTTGCCAGCTGTTTGGGGCTTTCAGGGACGCAGTTGCTGCTTTTACACATGCCAGACTGTTCATTGCTCGCCACACTCTCGTGAAGTTGTGAAAACCGTTTTTTCACGCTCTTTTGGAGTCGTGAACCTCAAAAAGGGTGTGCACGATGGCAAACCCGGCAGGTTCAGGCAGAGCAGAGCGCCGAAGGAACGCGGGCACACCAGCTTGGCAAGACCTGTGTGGGCGGCTCTCTGTGGGCGATTCGGGGATGCCGATGCAATGGCATTGGCGGTGCTGCGAGGCCCGATCAGGAGACGTCCTTATAATCGGGGGGAGATTATAACGAGGTCGCGGGCAGAAACGATCTTTATTAACGACTTTTGTTGCGCTTTGCTTCGCCGGCCACGCCGTGGCGGGCTGGCCTGCAGGGGGCAGGCGGCTGAACAGAGCGTTCACCGGCGCAGGTGGGCAGTCTACGCGGTCGATGATGAAACGATTGTGACAGTGGCTGGCCCCGATGGCTGGGGTGGTCCCGGGTGGTTATACTGGCGACCTTTGCTGCTATTCCTGGAGAGATGAGCATGTTGCAACGTTTGTTGTTCGGTTTGATCGCTGTCACCAGCCTGACCCTGGTCGGTTGTGCCCACAGCCCGCAACAACTCAGCCCGCAACCCAAACTCACTGCCCAGCTCGCGCCCGTGGGTCGTGGCCAGCCGGTGGTGGTCAAGGTGGTCGATGGTCGTCCTTCGCAAACCCTGGGTACCCGCGGCGGGCTGTACCCGGAAACCAGCGCCATCACCGTGAACGGCAATGACATCGTGCCCAAGCTGCAGGCCCAGGCCGAGGCAGCGGTGCGCCTGCTGGGCTTCACGCCCACGGCGAACGCCTACAACGCCCCGCAGCTGACCGTGACCCTGGCCGAGCTGAAGTACCAGTCGCCCAAGGAAGGCCTGTACGTGACCGAGGCCACCATCGGCGCCACCTTCCGTGCCGACGTGTCCAATGCCAACCGCCGCTACAGTGGTCGCTACGGCGCCTCGCTGGACCAGCGCTTCGGCATGGCGCCCAACCAGGAAACCAACACCAAGCTGGTGGGTGACGTGCTCAGCGACGCCCTGACCCGCCTGTTCAAGGACCCGACGGTCGGTCAGGTACTGGGCGAGTAAACCCGCTGACGGCAAACGAAAAAGCCCGATGCCTCGTTGCAGGCATCGGGCTTTTTAGTGGGCGTGACCTGCTCAGGCGGCTTCGACGTAGAAGTCCAGCAGGCTGATGCCGGTGCCCTGGTCGACCTCCGGCAGGTCATGGTGGGCATGCCCGCCAAGTGCGCAGTACACCAGCCACTGGCGGTCCTGGACGTTGAACGCCAGGCCGTCGATCAAGGCCTGTTGTTCATCGCTGGGGGCGATCAGATAGAGGCGGTCCTGGTTTTCGGCGTGCAGCATGACAAGCTCCCTGAGTGTTGAAGGGCAATAGAGTGGCTTGTCGGGATGACGAACGTGTGACGGCCGGATTTAATTGTCATCGGTCGCAAAGTACGAGAGAGCCGCTGGCGCTTGGGTAGAATGCGCAGCGTGTCGAGGTCTGGTTTTTTATCGAGGTTGTGCGATGTCGTTGCAAGTGATGTGGGGGCTGCTGGCGGCCCACCCGGCCAAGCTGATCAATGTGCTGGCCTTGTTGATTACCTGCCCTGGCGGGTTGCTGTTGCAAGCGGCGCGGCGTCGTGGCGCGCAGGCGCTGGCGGGGCTGGCGCGTGATGAGGTGATGGTGGAGGGGATGAACCTGCGGGTGAACCGGTTCTACTACATCCTGGGGTTTTCGTGCCTGGCGATGGCGCTGCTGCTGTCGTGGTTCAGTACCTGGATCTGAGGTGAGCCATTCGCCGGCAAGGCCGGCGCCTACAGGTTCAGCGTGATCCATGTAGGAGCCGGCCTTGCCGGCGAATGGCGCGACGCGGTCTAGAGCGCCAACCCCGCCTTGACGCGGTACTGGTTGCGCACCGGCATCGCATACTGCAGCACCAGGTACGGCTGGTGTTCCACCGGGCAGGCGTCCAGGCGCCGCTGCCACTCGGCCTGGGCTCGGGCCAGCTCATCGGCCGGGAACACCTCGGCGGCCCTGGGCACCTGCAACTGCGGGTCGGCATCGGCCCACTGTGCATACGCCAGGTAATGCACCGGGAACAACCGGTAGCCACCCAGTATCTGCCGATCGATTTCCGCCGCCAGCTGCTTGGTGTCTTCGAAGTACTCGCTCACCGGCGGGGCGAAGTTGATGTGCACGCGACCTTTGTAGCCGGTGATGCCCTGGGCGATGCTCACGTCATCCTCGCCAGGCGCCTTGCTGTAGGTGCCGGTGGTGGCGCGGATGTACAGCTCGCGGGCCTTGGCCTGGTCGCACGGGTCGTACTCGTAGCTGATCGACACCGGGCTCAGGTTCAGCGACTGGATCACTGCGCCGAACGGTTCGTCCTTGCGGCTCATGTGGAACATCTTGAGGATCGCCGAATCGGTGCGGTCGTCACCATCCTTGGCGCGGCCCTCGGCCTGGGCGATCCAGATCGAGGCGCAGTCGTTGCGGATCGAGTGGTTGATGTAGGCCGACAGCAGCTGATAGGCCGCCAGCTTTTCGCGCCGCCCGGTGATCGAGCGGTGCACGATGAAGCTCTTGTTAAGGCGCATCATGTCGCTGACGAACGGCTTTTGCAGCAGGTTGTCGCCGATCGCGATGCGCGGGGTCGGCAGGCCGGCGTGGTACACCGCATAGTTGACGAAGGCCGGGTCCATCACGATGTCGCGGTGGTTGGCCAGGAACAGGTAGGCACTGCCGGACTTGAACTGCTCGACACCGGTGTAGGTCACCCCGTCGGTGGCGCGGTCGATGGTGTGGTCGACGTAGTATTCGACCTTGTCCTGCAGGGTCGATACGCAACTGACCCCGGCAAATTCCTTGCGCAGGCGCCGAGCGATCAGCGGCTTGAGCAGCCAGCCGAAGGCCCCGGCCATGCGCGGGAAGCGAAAGTGGGTGAGGATATCCAGAAATGCCGGGTCGCTGAGCAGGCGCGCCAGCACGGCGGGCACCTCGGCGTCGTTGTACGGTCGGATGGCATCGAATTCGCCCATCATGCTCTCTTGTTGGAAACGGCTAGGGTAATAGTAGGGCTGCGGACTGAAAAACGGCTCAGACACCGGCAAGGCCTGTAAATAGACCGGCAATTATACGCACAAGTCACCTGGGAGACTGCGATGGTGGAATCTGCTTTCTATGATTGTCCTTACTGCGGTGAGCAAGTGGAAACCACCGTTGACCTGTCCGGTGGCGACCAGGTCTATATCGAGGACTGCCAGGTCTGTTGCCGGCCGATCGTGTTCGTGCTGCAGGTGCATGGCGAGGAGTGGATGCTGGACGTCAAGCGCGAGGACGAGTGATGCAGCGTATCTACGAGCCGGAAAGTCTGCTGGAGGCCGAGCTTCTGATCGGCATGCTGCGCAGCGAAGGGATCAAGGCGCACCTGAGTGGGCGCGACCTGATGGGCGCCGTGGGCGAGCTGCCGATGCAGGGGCTGCTGGGCCTGGCGGTGCCCGATGCGCAGGCCGAATACGCACGCCAGCTGATCGCCGCGTACAATGGCGCCCAGCCGCTTCCTGGCGACGAGCCGGAGAGCCTTCCGGGAATACTGATTTGCTAGGTTTTGCTCATGTGTGGACGTTACGCCCTGTTTCGCTGGTCTTCGGCGTTTGCCGCGCTGCCTGGGTTCCCGCCTGACCAGCAGGCGCAATGGAACATCTCGCCCGGCGCCTCGGTGCTGATCCAGCGTCAGCGCGAAGGCCAGCTGGAGCTGGCGCGGGCGCGCTGGGGGCTGACCCCGGCGTGGCTGACCGACCTGTCGCGCACCCCGGCCCAGGCGCGCGCCGAGACCCTGGCCGAGCAACCGATGTTTCGCGAAGCGTTTCGCCTGCGCCGTTGCCTGCTGCCGGCCAACGGCTTCTACGAGTGGCGCGGCACCGCGCGCAAGCGGCCTTACTGGCTGACGCCGGGCGAGGGGTCTTCGCTGTTCTTTGCCGGCGTGTGGGAGGCCTACCCGGTGCAGGACCAGGTGTGGCTGAGCACGGCGGTGGTGACCCAGGCCGCAGTCAACCAGCGCCGGCCGCTGATTCTGGATGCGGCAGGGCAGGCCGCGTGGCTGGACCCGCAGACGCCGCTGGTGAAGTTGCAGGAATTGCTCGCTGGCCCGCAGGCCGCCTTGCGCGAGCGGGTGCTGGCGAACCTGGTGAATGATCCGAAGTTGAATGCGCCGGAGTGCCTGACCCCGGCGTAAGTGGTGAGCCCTTCGCCGGCTCAGACGCGAAACTGATTGATCAACCGCCGCTGCTGCTCCGCCAGCTTGGTCAGCTCCGCGCTCGCCGTGCTTGACTCATCCGCCCCACCGGCCACTTCGTTGGCCACCTGGCCGATATTGATCACATTGCGGTTGATGTCCTCGGCCACTGCGCTCTGCTCCTCCGCCGCGCTGGCGATCTGGGTGTTCATGTCGTTGATCACCGACACCGCCCGGGTGATGCTCTCCAGCGCCTGGGCCGCCTGCGCCGCCTGTTGCACGCTGACTTCGGTCTTGCCCTGACTGTCCTCCATTACCTGCACCACATCCCGCGTGCCCTGCTGCAGCTGCTGGATCATCTGCTGGATCTCTTCGGTAGCCTGCTGGGTCTTCTGCGCCAGGTTGCGCACTTCATCGGCCACCACGGCAAACCCGCGTCCCTGTTCACCGGCTCGCGCCGCCTCGATGGCCGCGTTGAGCGCCAGCAGGTTGGTCTGTTCGGCAATTGCACGAATCGCCACCAGGATCGCGTTGATGTTCTCGCTGTCGCGCGCCAGGGCCTGTACCACACCCACCGCACGGCCGATCTCCTCGGCCAGGGCGCTGATCGAGGTGGAGGTGTTGCGCACGATCTCCAGGCCCTGGTTGGCGGCCTGGTCGGCATTGCTGGCCGCTTGCGCCGCATGGGTGGCATTGCGCGCCACGTCCTGGGCGGTCGCGGTCATTTCATGCACCGCAGTGGCCACCAGGTCGATCTCGGCCATCTGCTTGTGCACGCCCTGGTTGGTGCGAATGGCGATGTCGGCGGTGTGCTCGGACGAGTCGCTGACCTTCTGTACCGACACCACCACCTGGCTGATCATTGCCTGCAGCTTGCTCAGGAATGTATTGAAGCCACGGGCGATGGCGCCCAGTTCGTCGGCGCGATCGCTGCTCAGGCGCCGGGTCAGGTCACCTTCGCCCTGGGCGATGTCGTCCAGCATGCCGACCATCTGGCGCAGCGGCCGGGCGATACCGTGGGCCAGCAGCCAGATGACCAGCAGGCCAAGCCCGGCGATGCCCAGGCCGACCACGATCATGCCGGTGAGGTCGGTGCTGCGCTGGGCGCTCATTTCGCGCTGCAGCGCGTCGAGGTCGGCCATCACCGCGCTGACCGGCAGTTGCAGCAGCAAGGTCCAGCGCGAGGCGGTGTTGCCCACGGCAAATGGCACGAACAGCTCGATCTGTCCGCTGGCATGGTCGATTTCGTAGTGCAGCGCCTTGCCCGACAGGTTGCCGAGCACCGCCACTTCATCGGGTTGCAGCACATCGCTGGCTTTTTTGCCGAACGTGCTCGCATCCTTGGTGTAGGCCACCACGCGTCCGTTGTTGGACAGCAGCGCCATCTCGCCCGCACCGTCATACAGCTGGGCGTCGGCGGCCTTGAGCATGTCCTGGATGAAGTTCAGCGACAGGTCGGCGGCGGCGATGCCCTGGAACTGTCCGTTGACCATGATCGGCTCGACGAACGAGGCCAGCATCACGGTCTTGTTGCCCACCTGGTACGGGGCCGGGTCGATGGCGCAGGCCTTGCCGGTCTCCTTGGAACACAGGTAGTACTCGCTGGTGCGCACGCCCGTGGGCAGCAGGGTACGGTCGTCCACATCCTGGAGTTTGTCGAGGGTCAGGCTACCGTCGTCGTTACGGTACCACCACGGCAGAAAGCGCCCGCTCTGCGGGTTGACGCCCGCCAGCGTGCTGCCTGCATAGCGGGCATCGTCGTGGTCCAGCGCGTTGGGCTCCCAGCCCACGTAAACGCCCAGCAGCAGCGGGTTGTCCAGGGCGGTCTGCCTGAGCAGGGCGATCATCTGTTCGCGTTCGAGCTTGAGCTGCGGGTTGCCGGCAGCATCCTGCATGCCGATCAGGGCATTGGTGGTGGCCAGGCCGCGGGCGATCAGCAGCGGCGCCTCGAGGCTGCGCTGGATCTGGCTGACCTGGGTCTGGGCCAGGGCCGTCAGGCGTTGCTCGATCACTGCCTCGAACTGTTGCTGGGTGCGGTTGTGCACCAGCGTCTGGGTGCGGGCACCGGAATACACTGCGTATAGCACCAGTGCTGCAACGATGCTCAGCACGATGGCACCGGCCAGCGCGGCCACGGAAAACTGGATCGACTTGAACTTCATGGGAGCTCCGAGCGCAAAGAGGGTCGCCTGTCTGGGCGTTATCGGCGCGCCGGGGGCAAAGCATGAGTGTGGCGATGCAATTCTTCGCGAACGGCTGTAGCGCGTTTATGATGCGCGGCCTAGGATACGCCGCATGTTCGAAGGGAGTGTTTTCATGCGTAGATCAGTTGTTATCGGTGCCCTGAGCGCCAGTGTGCTGCTGGCCGGTTGCCAGGCCGTGAACACCACCAGTGGTGGAGCGGTAGGCGTGGAGCGCAAGCAGTACATGTTCAGCATGCTGTCGACCGATGAGGTCAACCAGATGTACGCGCAGTCGTACCAGCAGACCCTGGGTGAGGCATCCACCAAGGGTATGCTCGACAAGACCAGTGCCACCGCCAAGCGGGTGCAGGCCATTGCCGACCGGCTTATCGTGCAGGCGCCGAAGTTCCGCCCCGATGCGGCGCAGTGGAAATGGGAAGTCAACCTGATCAAGAGCGACGAGCTCAATGCCAACTGCGGCCCGGGTGGCAAGATCATTTTCTATACCGGCCTGATCGACAAGCTCAAGCTGACCGACGACGAGATCGCGGCGGTGATGGGCCACGAGATCGCCCACGCCCTGCGCGAGCATGGTCGCGAGGCGATGTCCAAGGCCTATGGTGTTGAGATGGCGCGCCAGGGCGCAGGTGCCCTGTTCGGCCTGGGCCAGGACAGCCTGGCGCTGGCCGACACCGTGGTGCAGTACAGCATGACCTTGCCCAACAGCCGCAGCAACGAGAACGAAGCCGACCTGATCGGCCTGGAGCTGGCGGCGCGTGCGGGCTACAACCCGAATGCGGCGATCAGCCTGTGGAACAAGATGACCGAAGCGTCGGGTGGTTCGCAGCCTGAGTTCATGAGCACTCACCCGGCTTCGAGCAGCCGTATCGCGTCGTTGCAGGCGGCGATTCCCAAGGTGATGCCGTTGTACGAGCAAGCCAGAAAATAGCGCCGTGACCTTCGCCGGCACTGTCGGCTCCTACCTGAACCTGTAGGAGCCGGCCTTGCCGGCGAATGCTTCATACGCTAGCCGGTATCAGCCCACCCACCCGCTGACCTTCATCGCCGAATACACCGCCACCAGCGCCAGCACCACGAATGCCGTGGCCGCCAGGCGACGGATCAGGGTCAACGGCAGCTTCTCGGCGGCAAAATTGCCCGCCAGCACCACCGGCACGTTGGCAATCAGCATGCCCAGGGTGGTGCCGATGATCACCATGATCAGGTGCGGGTACTGCGCCGCCAGCATCACCGTGGCCACCTGCGTCTTGTCGCCGATCTCGGCAATGAAGAACGCGATCAGCGTGGTCAGGAACGGGCCGAAGCGCCGCGCCGTACTGGCTTCATCGTCATCCATCTTGTCCGGCACCAGGGTCCACAGGGCCGTGGCGGCAAAGCTTGCGGCCAGGATCCAGTGCAACGTGGCCTCCGAGAAGAAACTGCCGAACCACGCACCCACCGCACCGGCCGCCGCATGGTTGGCCAGGGTCGCGGCAACGATACCGGCGATGATCGGCCAGGGTTTGCGAAAGCGTGCAGCGAGGATGAGCGCGAGCAGTTGCGTCTTGTCGCCGATTTCGGCGAGCGCGACGATGGCGGTGGGGACCAGCAATGATTCCAGCATCAGGATTCCTACGGGGGCGGGTCGACACGGCTATGACACGTACAGCCTTCCCGCCCCGGGTAAGGTGTGCGTGTCATAGGTCTTGTCAAACCCTGGATCCGTCTGTGCGGACCGTGGGTCGTACGCGCCATGGTCTGAGGACCAAGTATGTTGACGCGTACCGGGCGAGCTGGGTGCTCGCGGGAGACTACTCCCCTAGGACGGAGCGGATTCTGCCTAGGCAAAACCGTTTGGGCAAGCGAAGTTTTTAAGTTCGTGTGGCCTGGTAGATCCGAAAGCCTTGTCCCTCGTCGCGAATCATGCAGTTGCCCAAGGCGCCTTCGATGAGCGGTTGGTACCGCAGGAAGCTGTTGGCCACAAGCCGAAGTTCGCCGCCTTTTTTCAGATGATCGGCCGATTTTTTCAGCAAGATTTCCGAGGCGTGGTAATTGGTGTGAACCCCGGTGTGAAACGGCGGATTGCTCAGGATCACGTTCAGCTCGCGGGGCGCGGCATCGATGCCGTCGCCGGCGATGACCTCCCCCTCCAGGCCATTGGCGGCCAGGGTCAGGCGGCTGCTGGCCACGGCGAAGGCATCCACGTCCAGCAGCGTTACCCGGCTTTGTGGGTAGCGGCGCTTGATCGCCGCGCCGAGCACGCCCGCACCGCAGCCAAAGTCCAGCACATGGCCCACGGGCAGTTGCTCGAGGTTGTCCAGCAGCAGCGCGCTGCCGCGGTCCAGCCGGCCATGGCTGAAGACCCCGGGCAGGCTCACGATCTGCAGCGGGCCTTCGGCCAGTGGCAGTTCGAATCGTTGCGCCAGGCTTTCCAGCGGCTGCGCCTCTGGCGGGGTGTCCACCGTGACCTGCCACAGCTGGCAATGGCGTGCACTGTCGAGCTTGCGCGGCTTGCCGAAGGCGTGCAGCTGCTTGGCCGCACCCTCGATACCCCCGCGCTTTTCACCCACCAGGTACAGCTGGCGCCCACCCAGGCGCGAGGCCAGGGCATTGAGCAGGTAGTTGGCCAGATCGCGGGACTTGGGCAGAAACAGCACGGCGCCGTCGAACGCCACCGGCGGCACCTCCACGCCATAGTGACTGCGCCCGGCAAATCGCGCCTCGAGCGCGGCCTGGTCGCCGGCGTGCCAGCTCCAGGCTCGGGCATCGGGCAGGCTGCCCAGCAGGTCGTCGGCGGGCAGGCCGGCCAGCAACACGGGGCCTTTGAACAGCTCGGCCTGACGGAGCAACACTTCACTACGCGGGTCCATGGTCGGCGCCCCTCTGCAAAAAGTCGCGAATTCTAGCAGAACTCAGCTGACCACTCGGCGCGGGTTGCCCTGCAGGAAGGCTTCGGCGTTCTCGGCCAGTTGGCCGACGATGCGCTGGCGCGCCTCGACCGCGCCCCAGGCACTGTGCGGGGTGACCACAAGGCGCGGGATATCGCCTGCCAGCAGGGGGTTGCCATTGACCGGAGGCTCCACGCTGAGCACGTCGGTGGCGGCGCCACCCAGGTGCCCGCTGCGCAGTGCGTCGGCCAGCGCCTGCTCGTCGATCAGCCCGCCACGGGCGGTGTTGACCACGAACGCGCCGGGCTTGAGCAGGGCCAGCTCGGCGGCGCCGATCATGTTGCGGGTGCTGTCGTTGAGCGGGCAGTGCAGGGTCAGCGCATCCACCTGCGGCAGCAGCTCGGCCAGGCTCAGGCGATCATCGCGGGCCGGGCGGCCGGGCAACTGGCCGGACAGCACGCGCATGCCGAAAGCTTCGGCCAGGCGCGCCACCGCACCGCCAAGTTCGCCGTGGCCGAGCAGGCCGAGGGTCTTGCCCTCCAGTTCGACGATGGGAAAGTCGAGCAGGCAGAACTGCCTGGCCTGGGCCCATTTGCCGTCGGCCACCGCCTGCTGGTAATCGGGCAGGCGAGTGGCCAGCGCCAGCAGCAGGGCCAGGGTGTGCTGCGCCACCGAGGGCGTGCCGTAGCCCTGGCAGTTGCTGACCACGATGCCCTGGGCGCGCGCGGCCTGCAGGTCGACGTTGTTGGTGCCGGTGGCCGACACCAGGATCAGCCTGAGGTCGGGGCAGGCGGCGAGGGCGGCGGCGTCCAGGTGCACCTTGTTGGTGATCGCCACGCTCGCGCCCTGCAGGCGCTCGGCCACTTCGTGGGGGGCAGTGGCCGGGTGCAACTGCAGTTCATCGAAGCAGCCGCGCAGGCGGCTCAGGTCGAGGTCGCCCAGGTCCAGGGAGCTGTGGTCGAGGAATACAGCGCGGCGCAAGGTCATGGGGCAGGCTCCTGGGGTGTGGTTTGGGCAGGTAGTGGGGCATTAGAGCCTGCATCGCCGTGGGCGTAAAGCCAGGCATCCGGCTGCACGGGAGGTGACTGTGCCGATTCACTTGTAACTGTATCTTTCAGAACTGCCAGGCAGTGGGTAAGGTACGCCACCCGATCGTTTGCCAGGAGCGTCACCCCATGTACTGGGCAGAATTTCTCACCGTTGCGCTGATCCACCTGCTGGCCGTGGCCAGCCCCGGCCCGGACTTTGCGGTGGTGGTGCGCGAAAGTGTTACCCACGGTCGGCGCGCCGGTACCTGGACCGCCTTCGGCGTGGGCACGGCGATCTTCCTGCATGTGGGCTATTCGCTGCTGGGCATCGGCCTGATCGTGTCGCAGTCGATCATGCTGTTCAACGTGCTCAAGTGGCTGGCTGCGGCCTACCTGGTGTACATCGGCATCAAGGCCCTGCGTGCCCGCCCGGCGCCTGCCGGCAGCGAGAGCGTGCAGGTCTCGACCGTGGCGCGCACCCCGCGTGCCGCCTTTGTGGCAGGGTTCATGACCAACGGCCTGAACCCCAAGGCCACGCTGTTCTTCCTGTCGCTGTTCACGGTGGTGATCAACCCGCACACTCCGCTGCTGATACAGGCCGGCTACGGGGCCTACCTGGCGCTGGCCACCGGCCTGTGGTTCTGCCTGGTGGCCCTGCTGTTCAGCCACGCCCGCGTGCGCTCCGGCTTTGCGCGCATGGGCCACTGGTTCGATCGCGGCATGGGCGCGGTGCTGGTGGCGCTGGGTATCAAGATCGCCTTCACCGAGATGCACTGAGGCGGTTGATGGCCATTGGCCTGTCATCCCTGCGGGCGCGCAAATCATTCCTTTGGCTGATTTGAGCGCCCCCGTCCCGTTCTAGAGTAAGCGCCGTATTGCCATGCCTGCGTACTCGAAAAAGGGACTCCCATGCTGCAAACCAGGATTATCGCCCCCGCTGCGGGCGCTTACGAATACCCGCTGCTGATCAAGCGCCTGCTGATGTCGGGCAGCCGCTACGAGAAAACCCGCGAGATCGTGTACCGCGATCAGCTGCGCTACAACTACCTGACCCTGAGCGAGCGCATCGCGCGCCTGGCCAACGTGCTCACCGCAGCCGGGGTCAAGGCCGGCGACACCGTGGCGGTGATGGACTGGGACAGCCATCGCTACCTGGAGTGCATGTTCGCCATCCCGATGATCGGCGCGGTGGCCCACACCATCAACGTGCGCCTGTCGCCCGAGCAGATCCTCTACACCATGAACCACGCCGAAGACCGCTTCGTGCTGGTCAACAGCGATTTCATCGGGCTGTATCAGTCCATCGCGCCGCAACTGACCACGGTCGAGAAGACCCTGTTGCTCACCGACGGCCCCGACAAGCATGCCGAACTGCCGAACCTGGTGGGCGAGTACGAGCACTTGCTGGCCGGCGCGGCCACCACCTACGACTTCCCCGACTTCGACGAGAACTCGGTGGCCACCACCTTCTACACCACCGGTACCACCGGCAACCCCAAGGGCGTGTATTTCACCCACCGCCAGCTGGTGCTGCACACCCTGGGCGTGGCTACCGTGACCGGCAGCATCGACAGCATCCGCCTGCTGGGCACCGATGATGTGTACATGCCCATCACCCCGATGTTCCACGTGCACGCCTGGGGCATCCCCTACGTGGCCACCATGCTCGGGCTCAAGCAGGTCTACCCGGGGCGCTACGAGCCGGAGATGCTGTGTCAGCTGTGGCGGGACGAAAAGGTCACCTTCTCGCACTGCGTACCGACCATCCTGCAGATGCTGCTCAACGCCAAGGGCGCGCAGGGCCAGGATTTCGGCGGCTGGAAGATCATCATCGGCGGCAGCTCGCTCAACCGCGCCCTGTATGAGTCGGCCAAGGCCCAGGGCATCCAGCTCACGGCGGCCTATGGCATGTCGGAAACCTGCCCGCTGGTGGCCTGTGCCCACCTCAACGAAGAGCTGCTGGCTGGAAGCGACGACGAATGCATCAGCTATCGCATCAAGGCCGGCGTGCCGGTGCCGCTGGTGGAGGCCGCGGTGATGGATGCCGAAGGCGGCTTCCTGCCGGCTGACGGCGAGTCCCAGGGCGAACTGGTGCTGCGCGCGCCGTGGCTGAGCATGGGGTATTTCCGCGAACCGGAGAAAGGCGCCGAGCTGTGGCAGGGCGGCTGGCTGCACACCGGGGATGTGGCGACCATCGACAGCATGGGCGTGGTCGATATCCGCGATCGCATCAAGGACGTGATCAAGACCGGCGGGGAGTGGGTGTCGTCGCTGGCCCTCGAAGACCTCGTCAGCCGCCACCCCTCGGTGCGCGAAGTGGCGGTGGTGGGTGTACCCGATCCGCAGTGGGGCGAGCGTCCGTTTGCCCTGCTGGTGGTGCGTGAGGGCACCAGCATCGACGCCCGCGAGCTCAAGGAGCACCTCAAGCCCTACGTGGAGCTGGGCATGATCAACAAGTGGGCAATCCCCAGCCAGATCGCCCTTGTTACCGAAATTCCCAAGACCAGCGTGGGCAAGCTGGACAAGAAGCGCATCCGCGTCGACATCAGCCACTGGCAGGCTAGCAACAGCGCATTTCTGTCCACCCTCTGAAGGCTGGCCGGTCGCGCCCTGGCGGGTGCGACCCTCGCGCCAGACACCTGCGCGCCTTGTCAAAGCGAAAAAATAGGCCATCCTTGCCGCTGCCCGCGCAGTTGGCGAGCGAATCAGCTCTTTGGGTGTAGTACCAACGTGCAAATCACACTTTAGAGGGATCAAGCACAGGTACCTGCTGGCTATAGTCGGGTCAGGGGATTTTTAGGGACGGGGGCCCGCGCAAATGACTGCGCACTGCCACGTTGGTCGACCAGCAGGCGTATTCACGTCGGTCGTTCGATGCGTTTCTCAAAGGACTCACTGCCATAAAAATAAAGTACATGGAGTAGCGTCGATGACATCAGTAAATCTGTTCTGGCGCCGGGCGAAATTGCCATTGGCCGTCAGCCTCGCTTCTACGCTCGCCGGCCCTGCATTCGGCGTCAGTTTCAACATCGGTGAAATCGAAGGTCAGTTCGACTCGTCGCTGTCCGTGGGGGCCAGCTGGTCGACGGCCAAGCCGAACCAGAACCTGATCGGCGTCAACAACGGCGGCAAGGGGCTGTCGCAGACCTCCGACGACGGCCACCTGAACTTCAAGCGCGGCGAGACCTTCTCGAAGATCTTCAAGGGCATCCACGACCTGGAGCTCAAGTACGGCGACACCGGCGTGTTCGTGCGTGGCAAGTACTGGTACGACTTCGAACTCAAGGACGAACACCGCCAGTTCAAGGACATCAGCGACTCCAACCGCAAAGAGGGCGCCAAGTCGTCCGGTGCCGAGCTGCTCGACGCCTTCGTCTACCACAACTACTCGATTGGCGAACTGCCGGGTTCGGTGCGTTTCGGCAAGCAGGTGGTGAGCTGGGGTGAAAGTACCTTCATCGGTGGTGGCATCAACTCGATCAACCCGATCGACGTTTCCGCGTTCCGCCGCCCGGGTGCCGAGATCAAGGAAGGCCTGATCCCGGTCAACATGTTCTACATCTCCCAGAGCCTGACCGACAACCTGTCGGCCGAAGCCTTCTACCAGCTGGAATGGGACCAGACCGTCGTCGACAACTGCGGCACCTTCTTCTCCCAGCCGGACATCATCGCCGACGGTTGCACCGACAACCTGCGCGTATTGTCCAGCAGCCGCACCATGACCCCGGCACAGATCGCCGGCCTGGCCAACTTCGGCGTGGACGTGAACGAGGAAGGCATCAAGGTGGCGCGCGGCCCCGACCGCGATGCCCGTGACAGCGGCCAGTTCGGTGTTGCCCTGCGCTACATGTTCGAACCGCTCAATACCGAGTTCGGCGCCTACGCCATGAACTACCACAGCCGTGCGCCGATCTTCAGCGCCACGGGGGCTTCTGCACAGGCCTACGCCATTGCCGGCATGGTCGACCCGCGCACCGGCGCCGCCATCGTGGCGGGCAACTCCAAGTACTTCGTCGAGTATCCCGAAGACATCCGCCTGTACGGCCTGAGCTTCTCCACCACCCTGCCTACCGGCACCGCGTGGAGCGGTGAAATCAGCTACCGGCCGAACGCACCGGTGCAGCTGAACACCACCGACATCCTGTACGCCGGGGTCACCCAGCTGGGCGGCACGTTCGGCAATGCCTCGCTGCTCAAGGGCCAGGCCGATACCGACCTGCACGGCTACAAGCGCAAGGAAATCACCCAGTTCCAGACCACCCTGACGCACTTCTTCGACCAGGTGATGGGCGCCAGCCGCATGACCGTGGTAGGTGAAGTGGGCGTGACCCACGTGGGCGGCCTGGAAAGCGCCGACAAGCTGCGCTACGGCCGCGATCCGGTGTATGGCCCTGGCCCGCTGCCGGATACCTTCGGCCTCAACACCTGCTCGGACATCCTCAACGCCGGCACCATCGGTGGCGCCGCGCCTGGCGGTGGTTCCTCCGCCAACCGCAGCCGCAAGTGTGAAAAGGACGGCTACACCACCAGCACCTCGTGGGGCTACCGTGGCCGCGTGATCTGGGACTACAACGATGTGTTCGCCGGGGTCAACCTCAAGCCGAGCGTGGCCTGGTCGCATGACGTGTCCGGCTACTCGCCCGGCCCGGGCGGCAACTTCGAGGAAGGGCGCAAGGCGGTCAGCCTGGGCCTGGACGCCGAATACCAGAACACCTACACCGCGAGCCTGTCGTACACCAACTTCTTCGATGGCAAGTACACCACCGTGGATGACCGCGACTTCATCGCCCTCAGCTTCGGCGTGAACTTCTAAGCACTGATCCGGGAAGACCAAGATCATGAAAGCAACCAAGAGTCTGTTGAAAATCGGTGTGCTGAGCCTGTCGCTGCTCGCCACCGGCGTGATGGCGGCGGTGTCCGCCGACGAAGCCGCCAAGCTGGGCACCAGCCTGACCCCGATGGGCGCCGAGAAGGCCGGCAATGCCGACGGTTCGATCACCGCCTGGCAGCCCCTGAGCACCACGGCCGGTTCGGTCGATGCCAAGGGCTTCCTGTCCGACCCGTACGGCAACGACAAGCCCAAGTTCACCATCACCGCGCAGAACGTCGACCAGTACAAGGACAAGCTGTCCCCTGGCCAGTTGGCCATGTTCAAGCGCTATCCGGACACCTTCAAGCTGCCGGTGTACCCGACCCAGCGTGGCTCCACGGTGCCGGACTCGGTGTTCGCCGCCATCAAGAAGAACGCCACCACCACCAACCTGGTAGCTGGCGGCAACGGGCTGGAGAACTTCCAGATCGCGATCCCGTTCCCGATCCCGAAAAGCGGTGTGGAGGTGATCTGGAACCACATCACCCGCTACCGTGGCGGTGGCGTCACGCGTGTGGTGAACCAGGCCACGCCGCAGCAGAACGGCAGCTACAGCATGGTGAAGCTCGAGGAACAGTTCATGTTCCGCGATCGCCTGAAGGATTTCGATCCGGCCAACCCTGGCAACGTGCTGTTCTACTTCAAGCAGAAAGTGACCGCCCCGCCGCGCCTGGCCGGTACCGTGCTGCTGGTTCACGAGACCCTCGACCAGGTCAAGGAGCCGCGCAAGGCCTGGATGTACAACGCTGGCCAGCGCCGCGTGCGCCAGGCCCCGCAAGTGTCGTATGACGGCCCGGGTACCGCCGCTGACGGCCTGCGTACCTCCGACAACCTGGACATGTTCAACGGTGCGCCGGACCGCTACGACTGGAAGCTGGAAGGCAAGAAGGAGATGTACATTGCCTCCAACAGCTACAAGCTCGATTCGACGAGCCTCAAGTATGCCGACATCATCAAGCCGGGGCATATCAACCAGGACCTGACCCGTTACGAGCTGCGTCGCGTGTGGCATGTGGTGGGCACCCTGAAGCCGGGCCAGCGGCATATCTATGCCAAGCGTGACTTCTACATCGACGAAGACACCTGGCAAGCGGCCGTGATCGACCAGTACGACGGCCGCGGCCAGCTGTGGCGGGTATCCGAGGCACATGCCCAGGACTACTACAACAAGCAGGTGCCGTGGTACACCCTGGAAGCCATCTACGACCTGCAGTCGGGCCGTTACCTGGCGCTGGGCATGAAGAACGAAGAGCAGAAGGCCTACAACTTCGACTTCACTGCCAGCAAGGCCGACTTCCAGCCGGCAGCGCTGCGCCAGGATGGTGTGCGCTGAGTTAGAACCTCCTCCGTGTGATCCCCAGAACGCCCCGGCTTGCCCGGGGCGTTTCTGTGTGTGGCCCGACAACAGGCCGGGAGGGGCAATGCGGGATGAAGTGCGCGCAATGCCGCGCTTCGTGAGTTTTTGTCGCTTTTTGTTGTAGTCTTTTTTCCGACCTCTGCGCCAATCATCTTCAAATGTGCCGTTTAAAGCGCTAGTCTCGGCGGGTCTGTTCTGCCGAAGACTTCCAACTAAAACGAGCCGGCCATGACTGATCTGTCGCGTATGCAAGGGTTCGCCAGCCAGGCCATCAGCGCTGTGGAGGGCCGCTTCTACCGTCCACCACTGCCCGAGGGGCACGTGCCGCGCCCGCGGCTATGCCAGCGCCTGCACGCCGGCCTTAGCGGTCGACTGCTGCTGGTTTCGGCGCCCGCCGGTTTCGGCAAGAGCTCGCTGGCCGTGGAGTTCTGCCAGAGCCTGCCGGCCTCGTGGGGCAGCCTGTGGCTGGGGCTGAGTCAGCGCGACAGCGACCCCGGGCGCTTTCTGGAGCGCCTGCTCGAAGGGCTGCAGCAGTTCTGCCCGGACCTGGGCAACCAGGCCCTGGGCCTGCTCAAGATGCGCCAGCGGCACCAGCCTTTTGCCTTCGAGGAGTGGCTCGACAGCCTGCTCGACGAACTGGCCCTGCACCTGCACCCGCAGAACCCGCTGCTGCTGGTGCTCGATGACTACCATCTGGCCCAGGGCCCGGTGCTCGACCGCTGCCTGCAGTTCTTCCTCAATCATTTGCCGCCTGGCCTGGTGCTGCTGGTCACCAGCCGCCAGCGTCCCGACTGGCATCTGGCGCGCCTGCGCCTGTCGCAGCAGTTGCTCGAACTCACCGAACAGGACCTGCGCCTGAGCCCCGAGGAATCCCTGGCCGTGCTCGACCAGCACCCCACCACGCTGCGTGGCCAGGCCCTGGACAACCTGATTCAACGCAGCGATGGCTGGGTCGCCGGCCTGCGCTTCTGGCTGCTGGCCGCCTCCGAGGCGGGGGTCGACAGCGCCTTGCCCCACGCCCTGCATGGCGGCGAGGGGCTGATCCGCGACTACCTGCTCGAAGAAGTCATCGACTGCCTGCCGCCCGAGGTGCAGGCGTTTCTCTACGACACCGCCTGCCAGGAGCGTTTTTGCGCCGACCTGTGCGATGCCCTGCGCGAAAGCCACGACAGCGCGCAGATACTGCGTTACCTGAAGGCACACCAGGTGTTTCTGGTACCGCTGGACGAGCAGGGTCAATGGCTGCGTTATCACCACCTGTTCTCCGACCTGCTGCGCACCCGCCAGGCCAGCCAGCCGCTGGCCAGCCTGCATCTGCGCGCGTGCCGCTGGTTCCACGCCCAGGGCCTGCTCGACGAGGCGGTGGAGCAGGCCCTGCGCGCCGGTCACCTGGACGTGGCGGCCAACCTGGTGCAGAACCTGTCCGAAGAGCAACTGCTGGCCGAACAGAACGTCGGCATGCTGCTGCGCTGGAAGATGGACCTGCCCGACAGCCTGCTGATCAGCACCCCGCGCCTGATCGTGCTGTACAGCTGGGCGCTGGGGCTGGCCTGCCAGCTGGATGCGGCCGAGGAACTGGTCAGCCACCTCAGCCGGTTCCTGCCGGCGCCTTCGGCCACGGCGCAGAAGTCCATGCTGGCGCAATGGCTGGCCCTGAGCGGAATCATCGCCCGCGGTCGCGGCGACCGTCTGAAAACCCGCTCGTACTGCCAGCAGGCGCTGCGCAGCCTGCCCACCAAGCGCTACGGCCAGCGCCTGATGTGCCTGTCCACCTTGTCCAACCTGGCCATCGCCGAGGGCGATTTCTGGCACGCCCGTGGCTGGAACCGCGAGGCGCTGGAGCTGGCACGGCGGGTCGGCAACCCGTTGTTCGAGGCCCTGGCCCACTACGATCGCGCGCGGGTGCTGCATGCCCGTGGCGAGGTCCTGCGTTCGATGGAGGAGGTGCGCCACGGCCTGCAACGCCTGCAAGGGCTGTCGGCCCAGCGCCTGTACGCGGCGCGTGCGCGCCTGGCGCTGTACGAAGGCTACCTGCTGGTCGCCGGGCTGCAGCCCCAGGAAGGGCGTGCGCGCTTGCGCGCCGGGCTGGTGGAAGCGCGTGCCTGTCGCGACATCAGCGTACTGATCGGGCATTGCGTGCTGGCCACCCTGGACGGACGCGAGGGGCGTTTTACCGAGGCCTTCTGCGAGCTGGCCGAGGCCGAGCGCCTGATGCATATCTGGGACGTGCCGCCGGTGTTCTATCTGGCCATGATCACCCTGGTCAAATGCGAGCTGTGGCTGGCCCAGGGGCGCATGGACCTGGCCGAATCCTGGCTGCTGCGTCTGGGCCAGACCTACGGTGGCGAACGTGCCGCCGCCGCACCGGAGTTCCACCCGCTGCTGCCTTTGCACATCGAACTGCAGCAGGCCCTGCTGGAGCAGGCCCAGGGGCGTACCGCACAGGCCGCACAACGCCTGCAGGCGCTGACCGAGCACGGGCGCAGCAATGGCGGCCAACTGCTCGGCACCACCGCAGTGTGTCAGCATATCGGCCTGTTGCTGGCGAGCGGTGCTGCAGAGGCGGCCGTGGTGTTGCTGCCCCAGGCCCTGGAGGCCGCGCAGGGGGGCGTGCTGCAACCCTTCCAGCGGCTGCTGGAAGATCACCCCGAGTGGATGCGCGAGCAGTTGCTGGCCCAGCCGGCGGGGCCGGTGCAGGCGCGCCTGCTGTCGCTGTTGCCGGTGGTTGATACCCCGCCGGCCCCCGGGGCGGGCACCGAGGCTCTGAGTGCGCGAGAGATGTCGGTACTCAAGCTGATCGCGCTGGGGTGCTCCAACCAGCAGATCAGCGAGCAACTGTTCATTTCGTTGCACACCGTCAAGACCCACGCCAGCCACATCAACAGCAAGCTCGGCGTCGAGCGCCGCACCCAGGCGGTTGCCCGGGCCAAGGCGCTGGGCCTGTTGTAGCACGGCAGTCGGCCAAGTATGATGGCATCGCGCCATCACGCTTGGCGCGTTGGCTTCGTGCCGCATGCTTGCGGCGCCTCAAGCAAAGTGCACGTGCTGCCGATAGCCTTTCCGAGGCCTGCAGCCGTTGACGTTGCTTGCCAAGCAGCATGCGCTGGCGATGATCGTCGCGCTGCTTGCGTCCTGAAGCCGAGCCTGTCCCTGTAGGCGCCTTGGCGCCGCTCTTCTTTCTTCCAAGTCAGGTTTTGTGGATGTTGGTGTATAGCCAAAAAAGTTTTCTGATCGTCGATGACTTCACCGACTTCCGCACGTCCGTGCGTTCGATGTTGCGGGAAATGGGTATCCGCGACGTCGATACTGCCGAGAGCGGCGAGACGGCGATTCGCATGTGCGGGCAGAAGCGCTATGACTTCATCCTGCACGACTTCCACCTGGGCGACGGCAAGAAGAACGGCCAGCAGGTGCTGGAAGACCTGATGATCGACAAGCTGATCAGCCACGAGGCGATCTTTGTCATGGTGACGGCCGAGAGCAGCCAGGCGGTGGTGCTCAGTGCCCTGGAGCACGAGCCGGACGCCTACCTGACCAAGCCCTTCAACCGCCTGGGGCTGACCCAGCGCCTGGACAAGCTGGTACAGCGCAAGACCCTGCTCAAGCCTATCTTGCAGGCGCTGGACCGTGGCCGACCGGCCGAAGTGCTGCTGGCCTGCGACAACCTGTGCAAGCAGGACCCGCGCTTCGCGCCGCTGTGCCTGCGCTACCGTGCCGACGCCCTGGGTGCCCTCAACCGGCATGAAGAGCTGGAGCGCTTTCTCAAGGCGATCCTGGCCAATCGCCCTACGCCATGGGCATACGCGGCGCTGGGCAAGCTGCTGTTCAAGCGCGGCCAGGCCGTCCAGGCCAAGGAAATCTACGAACAGGCGATCAAGGCGTTTTCGATGATGCCCGGCCTGTACGACGGCTTGGCCGACGTGCTGGCTGCCGCAGGTGAAACCCGCCGTGCCCAGTCGGTGCTCGAAGAGGCCGTACGCCTGTCGCCGCTGGCGGTCCGCCGGCAGATGCAACTGGGCAAGCTGGCCCTGGGCAACGCCGACTTCGACACCTCGTCGCGGGCCTATCGCCAGGCCGTGAGCCAGGGCCAGAATTCGCGTTTCAAAGACCCTGAAAGCAACCTGGGCCTGGCCCAGGCGCTGATCCAGAAGAACGTGGGCAACGGCCTGGATGCACGCACACGGGTGGAGCTGAACCAGGTGCTGGGCGATGTGGCCAAGGAGTACACCGACGACCAGGGCCTGCAGGTACGTGCGCGCTTGATCAAGGCCACCGGCCTGGCGCAGGCGGGCGATGCCGAGACGGCCGCCAAGCTCACCGAGGCGGCGGTTGCGCGGCTGGAGAACATGGACCAGTTCTTCTCGGCCGAAACCGCCCTGGCAGTGGCTGCGCAGTTGCAGCAACTGGGTCAGGAGGCGGCGGGCACGGCCATCCTCAAGAACTGCGTGGAAGTCTACGGTGACGACGCGAGCGTGATGCAGAGCATCGCCAAGCTGACCGACGACCCGACGATTCTGGGCGCCGGCAACGAAGCCGTCGACCTCAACCGCCAGGGCGTGCGCAGCTATCAGGCCGGCAAGGTCGGCGAGGCGCTGGAGCAGTTCCGGCGCGCGCTGGCGTTGCAGCCCAAGAACATCAGCATTGCACTGAACACTGCCCAGGCGCTGCTGCGCATGGCCGGGGAAAACCCCTCGAGCGCCGCGCTGGAGGAATGCCGCGCGTGCCTGGCCAAGGTGGCGGGCATTCCCAATACCGATCCGCGCTACGAGCGCTATCGAAAACTGCGTATCCGGGCGGTGGGCTCATGAGCAACGATTCCCAGGGGCTGGATTTTTCCACGGTGATCGCCTCCACCGTACACGACATGAAAAACTCCCTGGCGATGCTGATGCAGGCGCACAGCCAGTGGCTGTCGCGCCTGCCGGCCGCCCAGGCGCAAGGCCCGGAGCAGGCGGTGGTGGAGCACGAGTTCGCGCACCTCAACGGCATGCTCGTGCAGCTGCTGGGGTTGTACAAACTCGGGGTCAATCAGTTGCCCATGTGCCCCGACTACCATGACCTGGACGACTTCATCGGCGGCCTGCTGGCCTCCAATCAGCCGATCATCGACAGCCGCGAGATCATTGCGCGCTACGAGATCGATGCCTTCAACCCGCTGGGCTTCTTCGACCGCGAGCTGGTCGGTTCGGTGATCTCCAACGTGATCAACAACGCCATCCGCTATGCCGGGCACGCCTTGCTGGTCACGGTGGCGGAGCAGGGCGAGCAACTGGTGCTGAGCATCAATGACGACGGCCCGGGTTATCCACAGGGCATGATCGACCGTCAGGCCGACTACGTGCAGGGCATCAACCTGCACACCGGCAGCACCGGGTTGGGCCTGTACTTCGCTGAACGCATTGCTGCGCTGCACGAGCGCAACGGTGTGCGCGGGCGCATCGAGATCGCCAATGGCGGTGCCCTGGGCGGCGGCCTGTTCCAGCTGTACCTGCCCTGAGCCAGCCGCCGGTCGGCCAGGGCGTTGCACCAAAGTCTACAAATTAAACGGTTAGTACATAAAATCCCGTAACATAGGCCACCTGCATTTCTTGTGTCCCGGTTCGCGCCTTCGTCGCTGACCGGGTGGCGATCTATTGTCTTTCGGGAGGGCCGTTTGAGCCTCTTTTCGCGTTTTCCGTTCAGCCCCCTCGCGTTTGCCGTGGGCCTTTCTTCCAGCCTGCTGGCGTGTGCGGTGCAGGCCGATGCATTCGACAACCTTGTCGACAGCCCGACCCTGACCGGCGACTGGGGCGGCAGCCGCTCACGCCTGGAGGCGAGCGGCGTCAAGCTCACCGGCGAATATGTGTCGGAAACCATGGGCCTGGTCAGCGGTGGCCTCAAGCACGGTGCGCGCTATGCGCAGCAGGTCCGCCTGGGCGCCACCTTCGATCTCGAGACATTGCTGGACGAGGCGGATGCAGGCACGGTCCAGCTGACGATCAATGACCGGCGCGGCCACAGCGCCTCGCAAGACCTGGTGGGCAACCGGCTGCCGGTGCAGGAGATCTATGGCGGGCTGTACACGCGCCTGAGCGAACTGAGCTATGCGCGCAGCCTGTTCACCGACGACCTGAACGTCAAGCTCGGCTGGATGGCCATGGGCAATGACTTCGGCGGCATGGGCATCCTCACCAACTTCGTCAACGCAGGTTTCTGCGCGCACCCGCTGAGCATGTCCGGTGGCAGTGGCTGGGGCAACTACCCCACGGCGCACTGGGGCATGGAGCTGAAATACCGCATCAGCCCCGAGTGGACGGTGCAGACCGCCTGGTTCAACGTGAACCCCGAGACCAACAGCGCCTCGTCCAAGGCCTTCGACCTGACCTCCAGCGGCACCACCGGGGCCATCCTGCCGGTGGAGCTGATTTACAACAACCTGGCTACCTATGATGGGCAGTACAAGTTCGGCTGGTATTACGACACCTCCGACACTGCGCGCATCGGCCAGCCCGACAGCAAGGCGGCGGGGCGTCACGGTGCCTATGTCCTGGTCGATCAGATGGTATGGCGTTCGGATTCGACCCGGGGGCGCAGCGTACGCCTGTTCGCGCAGGCCACCGACACCGACACGGCCACTTCGCCGTTCTCGCACTGGTACGCGGCCGGAGCGGTGCTGAGCCGACCGTTCGCTTCGCGCGAGCATGACAACGTGGGGTTGGCATACGGCCGTGCGGTGTTCAACTCGCGCAGCCGCGATGTCCAGATCGCCAACCTGGAGCGCGGTGGCGACCTGGCCCAGGCGCAGAGTGTCAGCAACCTGGACATGGGCGAGCAGTTGGTGGAACTGAGCTACACCGCCCAGGTAACCCGCTGGCTGACGGTGCGCCCGAGCGTGCAGTACGTGATGGAGCCGGGTGCATTTTCCGGCAAGGACACCCAGGACGCGTTGCTGGCCGGCGTACAGGTGAAGGTGCAGTTCTGATGGAGTGAGCGCGATGCGCTTGTTCGCCGGGAGGCTGACCCCTGCACAGGACTGTAGGAGCCAGCCTTGCTGGCGAAGAGGGGTGCATGACATCATCCCGCGCCCAGATCGCCCAGGATGGCCTCGCCTTCATGCTTCGCACTGCACTGCTTGCCCTCGCTCTGTTGTCCTTCCCGAGTCGAACCGGTTCAGCGTCTACTCGCAGGGCGAATGGGTTGAGTTGTGACGCGAATCGTGGCTGACTGCGCGCTCTTTTTCATCGAGCCCCTGCCGTAGCCATGAGTGAACTCACCGTCGAACTGATCCCGACCGGCCCTGAACACATCGAGCTGATCCGCAACCTCTACCAGTTCTATGCCTACGAGTCCTCGGACTGGGAGCAGGAAGACGTCGAGGTGGACGGCCGTTTCTACATCCACGACGAACACCTGGCCCGCTACTGGCAGGAGCCGCAGTGGAGCGCCAACCTGATTCTGGTCGATGGCTACATCGCCGGCTTCCTGCTGGTCGAGCGCAGCGAACTGGCAGGGCTGGACGCACAGGAGCTGGCCGACCTGTTCATTCTCAAGCGCTACCGGCGCAAGGGCATCGGCCAGGCATTGGCTACCCAGGTGCTGATGAGTGGGGAAGGGGACTGGCTGGTGCGCTTCTATGACCAGGATGAAACCTCACAGGCGTTCTGGCGCAGCGTGCTCGACAACCTGCCACGGCCGGTGCAGGCCATCGAACTGGATGACGAGGGCGAGTTGCTGAGCTTTTTGATTACGCGGGCGGTCATGCATTGAAAGGGCCGGCTACCAGCGGCAAGCCTCACCAGACTTCATGGGGCTGGGCCCTGTAGTTTTTTTCGATGCGCTCGACCAGCAAGGGCGCGCTGATTAATCCTCGGGTGGGGTACTTCTGCTCTTGCGAGCTGAATGCCCTGTCCGGTCGATACTCTTCGTCACCGTCCCACAGCCAGAGCGAGCCACCCGGCCCACCCGCCCTTGTGCGGAATGTCAGAGATCCATACCGCCGTGCATTGACAATTATTCCAGCGATAAGAGTAAGTTGTATAGTGCGGACGCCTAAGCTATTGAGTTCTATCTATGGACATTGTTAAGCGTCCCAGGGGCGTTGAATGGCGACGCTAGAGCGCATTCATTTCGTGCCCCATTACCTCGTGCGCAGAGAGAACGCCGTCGCATACTCCCCCAGTAGCAGCCGGCCATCCATTGAGGGCTTGCCCCAAATCTTTTGGGCAGACTATGCACCTTGGAGGGAGGCAAACCTGTGGGCAGTGGAGCGAGCAACGACTGGTGACGCTTCTCTTAAGACCGTTGCCAGTAACATGAATGGCCTTCTCAATTACGCTAAATTTCTTGAATCTCGTGATTTGCAGTGGTTCGAGTTTCCCGCTCGCAAAGCTGACCGCTGCCTGGTGCTATACCGAGGGGCGTTGATCAAGATGCGCGATGCCGGCCAGATCGGCCCATCCACGGCGTCTGAGTACATGCGCAATTGCATCATGTTCTATCGGTGGGTAAGGCATAGGGAGCTTCTTTCTCCACACGTCCAGCTGTGGCGGGAAAAACCCTACGTCGTTAAATACTTCGACCGGGTGGGGTTCGAGCGAACGATCAGCGGAACCACCACCGACCTCAGCATCCCGAACCGTAAGCGCCCAGGCCAAACGCTTGAAGATGGGCTGTTGCCAGTCTCGGAGACCGATCGCGATGCAATTCTGGATTTCGCCGCAGAGAACGCCACGCCCGAGCTCTACCTCATGTTGGCCCTTGGATTTTTTACCGGGATGCGGCTCGGCAGCATCTGTGATCTCAAGATTCAGTCTCTGGAGCGCGCCGCCCCCGACCCTTCCGCTGAAGGGCTTCTACGCCTTGCAGTTGGTCCAGGCGCAGCTCCGCCAGTGCACACGAAATTCGGTGTGACTGGCCAGGTCTGGATACCCGAAGCGTTGCGTGATGAATTGCTGGAATATGCCAAAGGCTGGCGGAGGATGGAACGAGAGGCGAAAGCCTCGCCCGAGAATCGTGATTTGCTGTTCTTGACCCGCTTTGGTAACGCCTATGGCAGGCGCGGCACCGATCAGTCATCTGCTGTGAATGTTGAGATGTCCGAGTTTCGAAAACGGGGCGTCAAAGCAGAACTACAGGTGCTCCGTAAATTCCGCTTCCATCAGTCGCGCTGCACCTTCGGTACCGAATTGGCACGTCTGGCGCTATCGGCTTGTGCCGATGTCGCTATTGTAATTGCGACGGTCAGCGACGCGTTGCTCCATGGGCCTAACTCTGAAGCCACCACCTTCAAATACATCCGATTCGTACAGGCACTGCCGATCAAACAAGCCCTCTCAAATAGCTTCATGGCGGCATTTAGCGGGATCGGCGCTGGGGCGCGGCACGATGGATAGTTCCGAATTCGACCTCACTTTCCCGATGCTTGAGTATGGGGCCACTGAAACGCCCTGGGACCTCCGGCCGCTGCTGTTTCGCGGAGGTGCAGCAGCAAAGGTGAAGCATGTGGGCCGCCAGATCGCGCAGGGCGAACTCGGCAGTCCCTTGCCGGAACGTTTCGAGCTGGTGACGCAGCTGCATGAGCACATGACTGACGACCTTGCTGGTGGCGGAAGTCGCTTCTCGGTGCAGAACAAGATCAGTGCATTGCGCCGATTCTTTGCCTGGATCGATTCAGAAAACGTGAATCTCAGTCTCGAGACGGCGGCCGACACGTTCATTCGTTGGACCGATCACTTGCTCCAGCGTCATCGAGTCGAACGCAATTTCAGCGATGGGTCCCTGTACGATCTCACCAGGCTCACGGCGACGATGCTGGACCGAGCATTGGACCGCCAAGCAAGCCTGAGCAAGAGCACACGTATTCGCAAGCCGCGCGGCAAAGGCAAGGTACATACGAGCAAAGCGGACAAGCAGAATCTGCAAAACACCTTCGCATTCGGACACCTTCTAGCTGACGTATGCGAGGCATTGACCTGGAGGGGGACAATGGCCCCCCTCCCAGTTTGTATTTCGTTACGCACCGGCCAAGTGCTGGAACTATGGTCGGGATTGCAGAGCCCCGAGAAAGTAGCGGCCCGCCGTACCAGGCCGCAAAACCAAGCGCAAATCGAAGCATCCCTGGCGGCGCGTGCCGCCCACGATGCAGATCGGACACTGCGGACCCGTTTCCCCATCGTCAATTTACGGATCGAGAGTGAATTGCTGATGTTCATCGCCCAGACCGGTCTGAACCTCCAGCAAGCACATACCCTGCGGGTTGAGCAGTTTCATTACACCAGCCACATAGACGGCTACCAGGTACGTACCTACAAAAATCGACGGGAAGGAGAAGTGCTATTCGAGATCTTTGCCAGTTATCGAGAGTGGTTCGAGCGCTATCTCGAATGGCGTTCCGAATGGTTTCCCAATGAGCCGGATGGTTTGCTCTTTCCGCTTATACGTAGCGGGGGACGAATCCTAGAAGAGGCGACGCAGTTCACGAACGTTACGCGCATCTGCCGCGAGCTTGGCATACCGATAGTGAGACCGCGAAAACTGCGCGGGACGCGCATCAACTGGTTGCTTCGGGAGTCCCAGAATCCCCAACAGGTTGCGGAGTTGGCCCAGCATACGGTGCAAACGCTGATACGCGTATATGCCGACCCCCATCCGCAGATCGCTATGGTGGAAATTACGCGCTTCCATCAGCAAACCGATCCGTCCCTTTCACCTCCTGCTCCTGGTAGATGTGTATCGGCCACACCTGAACCAGTGGGCACGATGCCGAAGAATGGTCCGCGACCCGACTGCATCAATGCTGCCGGTTGCCTGTTCTGTACCCAGCACCGGGATATCGAAAGTGAGGATCATGTGTGGTCTCTCGGTAGCTTGCGCCACCTCAAATCGCTTGAACTGGCACGCTACCGCCCATCCAGTTCGGGTAAGCACCTGACGACAGAGCATCCGGCCCTGCTGGTGATCGATCGGCTGACGGCCAAACTGCGCTTCTTCGAAGAAAGTAGCGAGGTCCGCAGGCTTTGGGTCGAAGAAGCCAGAGCGCGCATAAGTGAAGGTGACTACCACCCGGCCTGGGATGGCTTCATCCGATTGGCAGAACTGCGACAAAGATCAGCATGACGAAAAATATTCTTTCCGAACTTGGCCTCGGCATCGACTCGCCCCTAGCGATTCCTGATGCGCCGAACTACCGTCCGCCGTGCTGGCCACCGCAGCGTGATTGGCCGGTCATCATAGATGCCGCTGGCCAGGTGGTGAGCCGTTGGGGCGATGCCATTTGGCGGCTCGACCCATGGGCGGGAAAACGGCTCACTCTCAATTTCGGCGATGGCCCAGCTAAGAAATATGTCGCCGCGATCGATCCTGCGAACGCCGATTTATTGCGGACCGTAATCGGCTGGTGGCTATACGGCCCCAATGGAGCCCGTGGATACCGAGGCCTGAAAACGCGCTTCGACCAGATGCGTCGGCTGTTCGTCTTGTGCACTCAAGAAGGCATTCTCGCATCCGAACTGAGTCATTTTCCGCGCGTTGCCGACCGTCTCCCGGAGGTGCTCCAGGCTTCCCGGTCCGGTGAGTTCTTGGCATTGCTGCACGAACTGTACGAGCGGCGGGATGCGCTGGGGTTCACCTTGTTGGATCGCGCAGGGTTGGCACGCCTCGCAGCGGCCATGCCCGACCACCAGAAGCTCCAGACCCCCTATATCCCGCCCCGCATTTGGCACTATCAAATCACACGCTTGCGCGAATGCCTGGATGACTTTTTGGCGCATCGAGGCCAAGTCGAGGAGTGCTTCCGCTTCTGTCTGGCTGCCTATCGGCACAACTCTGCCAGTCTCCAAGGACAACGCAGGCCACAATCGTTCTATCCGTTTCAGTGGCCGTCGGATGGATCAAACGGAAAGTGGACTGGGCGGCAGTACTACGGCCCATTCATCGACACCGCGCATCGGTTTGGCATGGTGGAACTATTTCGTCGCTGGCTGGGAGTGAGCGACGACGAAATTCGCATTCAAACTCTGAGTCGCTACCTCAACCTCGTGAGTCGATCTGGACTGTGCTATCTGCTGAACTTCAGCCTCATGCGAGTCGAAGAGGCTTGGAACCTGCGCGCCGATTGCTTGCACATAGAACGTGATCCGCAGTTTGGCGACATCCATGTATTGTGCGGACGAACGACCAAGACGATGTCGGATTCTGAGGCACTTTGGGTGACGTCCCCGTCAGCTCAGGTGGCAGTTGAAGCCATGCGTGTGGTCGCAGACCTCCGCGCAGAATGCGACTCTCCCCCCGGCGAGGCCTCGGTGCCGGATGATCCGGCCAAGCGCTATCTGCTTGATTATTGCCTTGAACCGTGGGGAACGAAGTTCACCAAGATCAACCGCACGATTCGGCCATCGATTCCGAGCTATGCCCATGTGCTTCAGTGGTTCGACAAGCTGTTCGACCGTGAGCAATTGCGCATTACGCCGGAAGATTTCGAATTGGCTCGGTTGGTGACGCCGACGCTGACCGACGAGTTTGCGGTCGGCAAAATCTGGCCGTTGGCCTGGCATCAACTCCGACGAACCGGCGCAGTGAATATGCAGGCATCCGGGCTGGTCAGCGACGCTTCATTGCAGTTTCAGCTAAAGCACGTCGCCAGAGCGATGAGTCTCTACTACGGGCAAAACCATTCCAGGGTACGGCTGGAAGAGAAGGCCCATACCTACTACGTCCGCACCATGTACGAAACTTTGGGTAGGCAGCTGCAACAGCTGACGAGCAACCGATTCGTCAGCCCCCACGGCGAGAAGCGAAAATCTGAGATTGTCCGCCTGATCTCAGCCTCTGATGCTAAGAAAGCGATCAATCTGGCTAAGAAGGGGACGGTCACTCATCGACCGATTTTGCTGGGCATCTGCACGAGCCGTACCCCCTGTCCCTATGGGGGCATCGACAATATCGCTCGCTGCGGAGGGGGCGATTCCCCCGGAGAAACCAAACCATGTGCGGACGTTCTCTATGACCCCGAGCAACTCGACGAAGTCGAAGTGTTGGAGGCGGTATTGGATGAGCGCCTGGCCGCTGCCGAGGTAGATAGTCCGCTAAGGACTTCGTTGGAAGCCCAGAAACGTAGTGTGGAGAATTATCGCCATGTCATCCGGCAAACCTGAATCCGCTGACTCGGCTAAGCGAATGAGTGCCGGCGAGCAGTATCGCGCAGCGTTCGAGCGGCTGAAGAGCAACAAGCCCGAACGACTGCCGAAGGGGACGCCTGTAAGTCAGAACAACGTTGCCAAGGAAGCCGGCAGCGACCCCTCTGCACTGAAAAAAGCTCGTTTCCCCCTACTGATCGCTGAGATCCAAAAGTACGTGGAAGGACACGCTGAGCAACGTCCGCCATCAGTGCGCCAAGTCAACTTATTAGCCCGCAGAAAAAATCGTGGACTTCGAGAACGGATCGAGGAAATCACGCAGCAGCGTGACCACCTAGCCAGCCTACTCGGTGAGGCCGACGCCACCATTCTTGAGCTGTACGACCGTATTGCGGACTTGGAGCGCCAACTGCCGGCCTCCAATGTGCTTCCTCTTAATCCGCGAGGCCACAAAAAACTTTGAAACGGAGAGCTCGCAATATTCGAAAGAAACACAGCCATGCCCGACCAGCCCGGCATGAAACGTCGGGCTAGCCGCCGAAGAGCTTCTTGCGTTGCGCGGTCCGCTCCCGGCGTAGATTCTCGTAGGCAGTTCGGCGTTTAGTCGCGTTTTTGATTAATTCCAGGACCTGGGCGATATCGCCGAGCAACTCCTCGCGCGCGGGAAGCGGTAGTTGGCGCTCGCCTGGGGTGTCGTGGGCCTCGGTAGCTTCGCAGGCCCGCGCATACACTGCCAGCAACTGCTCCCACTCCTCTGCGGGGTAGCCAATGACAGCACCAAATGCTTCTACGCTCACCACATCACTGAACGGCTGGACGGTATTGTTCAAAAAAACCTCGCGGATTGCGCGCTCGACAGTGCCTCGGAGGCTTGAGTATCCCGATGCAATTTGCCGCTCAAGCTCATCATCCGGGTCGCTGCCGACCGGAACGTTCAGCGCTTTCGCACGACTTTCGAGATCAGCCAGGCGGGCCTTGGTGTCCATCGTCGCCCACGTCAGCCCCTCGCTCACTAGTCCCGGCGACTCGTCCCAACCGATGGTCTTGTAGCTGGCCGAGCGATCAGCACGCTGAAGCGCCATCGCGAGCTCGGTCAGGAACACCGCATCATGGGTGAACACCAGCACTTGGCGGGTCTCAGCCAGCGCTACCAAACGCCGAGCTATGGCCCGACGATATACGTGATCCAGCGACGTAGACGGATCGTCGAAAATAACGGTCGAAGTATGTGGCAGGGATTCGAGCTCGGCGAGGAACATAGCCATCCCCAACGCGCGCTGCTCGCCCTCTGACAGCACCTTGGAGGCTTTCGCCGTGATTTCCTGCAGGCGCAGCGTGACCTTGGTCACCCCCAGCTCTGTGCGCCCGCTCAGGTCGGGTTGCACCCGTCGCTTATAGCCCAGGGCTTTCAACTCAGCATTCATAGAAGCGGCCAGAGCCTCGGTCACATGCGTCGCCGCCAGGGACGTCAGTTTGCGTGACACTGCCGCTGGGTTGAGGGCGGCATGGCAGCGGCTCAATGTGGCATGGACCTGACTGTCCTGAACAAAGCGCTCCACCGCGCCAAGCTGGTTGGCGAGGCGTTGTCGGGCTTCTAGCTCTGCCAGTTCTTGGGTCAGCGCCAAGCGTAGAGCGGGATCGGCAGAGGTCCGCAGGGTATTGGCGTCGACTCGGAGCGAAGCAGCTTTGGCGGCGAAGAGACTATCGAGGTTTGCTTCGATAGGAAGCGGTTCTGACTCGGGGGACCAGTTTCCAGTTTGCAGGGCTTGGCTAACCCAAGTATGCCGGGCGGTCCAGACCGATGCCGCTGCGGTGATGGCAGCGTGTAGGTCGGGCAGTCGCTCCTCCACGTCAGCCCGTGTTGGCACATCCAGAACGTTTAGATCGACAGCCTGCACCTTCCCTAGAGCGTTCATGCGCGCAAGCGTGGCGGCTTGCGCATCCGCCGTGGCGCTGTCGGCGACAAATGCCGCGAAACGCCGCATGCGCTCCGAGGCATCCGTTGAATAAGGTTGCTGGCAGAGTACGCAGTAAGCGTCCGGTTCCAGGTGCGGGAAGGGATGTTCAGGGTATGCCGTCTGCTGAGAGAAAGCCTCAGCGGCTCGGTACATCGTTTGCCAGAGTTCAGCTCCTGTGCCTTCCAGCAGCGTGGCGGTGGGTGAGGACGTTACCGGCAACTCCATGGCGTTCAGTGTGTCTCGATCCTGAAGACGCGCTTGCGCCAGTTGCATGGCGAGATGCGCGGTTTTTTCCGTTGTAATCAGTTCCTTTGCCCGTGCTATGGCACGATCATTCACCCAGCGCTGGACTTCCTCGGCTCGACGCTGCGCCTGGTCCAAGCGTGTCGCCAAACGTTCCAAGGCCAGCGCCTGCGGCACAGGATCGCTTTCCAGTAATGTCCGCTTCAGAAACTCCAGTCGCCGGAGTTCATCGTCACCGACCGTCCCTAATCGAGCAAGCACGGCGCGGTCCGAGTCCCCACCTAATTTGGCGATGTAGCGGCCGACTTCGGTGTCACCCTTCAGCGGTTCGAATTGCCGGGTATCCAGAGCCAAGGCATTGCGTTCGGTCCCAATCCGTGCCTGTAAATCACGCTGAAGTAGGACCAGGCGCGTCAGATGAGTGAGTCCGTAGGGCTGAAATGCAGGGGTCCCTTCCGCGTCGATGTAGTCATTGGCACAGGCCGCGTCGTAGACCGAGACCGAACTCAAATGCAAATGGGCCGGCCCGTTCTGGACCCAACGTGCGGTTTCCGGAGTGCCATCCACCAAAATGGCGAAATCTGCTGATGGCAGTCTAGCTGGGGTTGCCGCCCCAAAAGCGTCGGGCAGGACCTCCACCCGATGCCGAGCGTTGCAGGCATTCTTGAAGACGCGGGCGTAGCCGGATTTGCCGGCGCCGTTATGACCAAAGAAAATGGTCATGCCCTCCGGTGCGAGGTCAAAGGCACGACCGGACGGGAAGCCGTTTACCTGGTCTAGCCCCGAGACACCCACCAACCGCACGGTTGCGCCACTTCCGGCGCCTGGTACGTCGTCCAGCGTGAATGGCCGTGCTCCCCCCGTGGTTGCGTCTTCCCGTTCTTGCTCGCGAACCATTCGCAGAATGGTCTCGATGTCATCTTGGGTTAGTTCGGCCCGGGCAAATATCCGGCGCAGTGCTTCCTGCTGCCAGGGTCTGAGTCCGCCGGCCCACCCAATAATCTCGTCCAACAATGGCATATCCGTCTCCTTTCCAGATCCGCCGATTAAAGGCCGCGCCCAGTTGGATGGCAAGTGGCCAGCGCCTTCGAGGTGCTTCGCCGTGTTCCGTTTGCCTGCCTTCCTGACCGCCACCCTAGTGGCTTGTCCGGTCGTGACGCTACACGGGCAGAATTTCTGCATGCTGGCCAGTATCAAGCCGCTCTAAAGTCCGCTACCGGAAAGCGCTGTTTAGCGGTGAGAGACGGGGAAAGTGCGGAAGCTACTACCGACGCAAGCGATGTGGTGAGCAGTCCTCAGGTATGTGCGAAATTGCACTCCTCTTGACCACCAATTTGGGTTGGCGTTGACCACGGATTGCGTTCAACTTGACCAGGGCGTGTCACTGTCACGACCGTCAGAGAAGGGGAGCCCGCAGAATTCGGAAAAAATCGTACGCTAAGGTTTTCCGGGCATCCGTAAGGGCCGAAACTTCCCGTCTTCCAGTCTGCGGCTCTGCCGCCAGACGTAATCGCCGGTTAGGTTGATGTGCTCCCAGCCCAGCGGCGACAGGAATTGCAGCAGCTCGCCGTCCACCGGCTTGCCGGCCTCGACCAACCCCTGGGTGGCGCGTTCCAGGTACACCGTGTTCCACAGCACGATAGCCGCCGTCACCAGGTTGAGGCCGCTGGCCCGGTAGCGCTGCTGCTCGAAGCTCCGATCCCTGATTTCCCCAAGGCGGTTGAAGAACACCGCCCTGGCCAGCGAGTTGCGCGCCTCACCTTTGTTCAGGCCGGCATGCACGCGGCGGCGCAGTTCAACACTTTGCAGCCAGTCCAGGATGAACAGCGTGCGCTCGATCCGGCCCAGCTCGCGCAGGGCCACGGCCAGTCCGTTCTGGCGCGGGTAGCTGCCGAGCTTGCGCAGCATCAGCGAGGCGGTGACGGTGCCCTGCTTGATCGAGCTGGCCAGGCGCAGGATGTCGTCCCAGTGGGCACGCACGTGCTTGATGTTCAGGGTGCCGCCGATCAGCGGGCGCAACGTCGGGTAGGCTTGCACGCCCTGCGGCACGTACAGCTTGGTTTCGCCGAGGTCGCGGATGCGCGGCGCGAAGCGGAAGCCTAGCAGGTGCATCAGGGCAAAGACGTGATCGGTGAAGCCGGCCGTGTCGGTGTAGTGCTCCTCGATCCGCAGGTCGGACTCGTGGTACAGCAGGCCGTCGAGCACATAGGTGGAATCGCGGACGCCGACATTCACCACGCGGGTGCTGAACGGCGCGTACTGGTCGGAGATATGGGTATAGAACAGCCGTCCCGGCTCGCTACCGTACTTCGGGTTGACGTGCCCGGTGCTCTCGCCCCGGCCACCCGCGCGGAAGCGCTGGCCATCGGAGGATGAGGTCGTGCCGTCGCCCCAGTGGGCGGCAAAGGCGTGGCGATACTGGTGGTTGACCAGCTCGGCCAAGGCCGCCGAATAGGTTTCGTCGCGGATGTGCCAGGCTTGCAGCCAGGACAGCTTGGCGTAGGTCAGGCCGGGGCTCGACTCGGCCATCTTGGTCAGCCCGAGGTTGATCGCATCACCGAGGATTGCGGACAGCAGCAACGTCCTGTCTTTGGCCTCGGCCCCGTCCTTCAAGTGGGTGAAGTGGCGGCTGAAGCCCGTCCAGTCGTCCACGTCCATCAGCAGTTCGGTGATCTTGATGCGCGGCAGTAACTGGCTGGTTTGGTCGATCAGCGCCTGCGCCCGATCCGGCACCGCCGCATCCAGCGGGGTGATTTTCAGCCCTGACTCGGTGAGGATGGCATCGGGCAGCTCGTTGTCCTTGGCCAGGCGGGTGACGGTGGCCAACTGCTCGTCCAGCAGCTGCAAACGCTCTTCCAGGTACTGGTCGCTGTTCGGGTTGATCGCCAGGGGCAGGGCCTGCTCGCGCTTGAGTGCGGCGAACTTCTCGGCCGGCAGCAGGTAGTCGTCGAAGTCGCGGAACTGCCGCGAGCCCTTGACCCAGATGTCGCCGGAGCGCAGGGCGTTCTTCAGCTCGGACAGGGCGCAGATTTCGTAGAATTTCCGGTCGAGGCCTTCCGGGGTGATCACCAGCGGCTTCCAGCGCGGCTTGATGAAGGCCGTGGGTGCATCGGCCGGCACCTTGCGCAGGTTGTCGGCGTTCATCTCACGCAGGGTCTGCACGGCTGCCAGCACGCCTTGCGCGGCCGGCCCGTGCTGTTCCCCAACTTTTCGCTCGGCGAAGAGTATGAACATGCGCCGCCGGCGACGAATCGCCAAATCTCACCGTATCTCCCGAGCGGACGATTTCGCACCGGTCTGCCCGTCGAAGGGCTTGCGATCGAACGGGGCGACCTTTTCTATGCATGTCCGCGAGCCAGCGTCTTTTATGGCACGGCGCTCGACGCCGACCTTCGGACGCGCGGCGTAAGCACGCTTGTCATGGCCGGGATAAGCACCACCGGCGTTGTTCTTTCAAGCGTCGCCTGGGCTAGTGATGCGGACTACGACGTGCGTTTGGTCCAGGACTGCTGCTACGACCCGGATCGGGATGCCCACGAAGCTCTGTTGCGTTCCGGGTTCGGCGGACGTGTACAGGTCGTGTAATTTTCGGGCCTCGCATGATCGCGGCCATAGCCGCAGGTGGATTGGTGCGAGGCAGGGCCAGTCCAAGTCAGGGTGCGGTCATCGCGGCGCCTGCAACTCTCAAAAACCCATCGCCGTAGCGGAGGTCTTGTAATCGCATGTCATTACGCACGCCCGATTTATTGTTCACAGCGATAGCACCTGCCATTTGGGGCAGCACCTACATTGTCACCACCCAATACCTGCCGAACTTCTCACCGATGACGGTCGCGATGCTGCGGGCGTTGCCGGCGGGTTTATTGCTCGTGATGATCGTCCGACAGATTCCAACGGGAATCTGGTGGATGCGCATCTTCATCCTCGGCGCACTTAATATTTCGCTATTCTGGAGCTTGTTGTTTATTTCGGTCTACCGCCTGCCGGGCGGGGTCGCGGCGACGGTAGGCGCTGTGCAGCCGCTGATGGTCGTGTTCATCTCTGCCGCTCTGCTAGGTAGCCCGATACGATTGATGGCGGTCCTGGGGGCTATTTGCGGAACTGCGGGCGTGGCGCTGTTGGTGTTGACACCAAACGCAGCGCTAGATCCTGTCGGCGTCGCAGCGGGCCTGGCGGGGGCGGTTTCCATGGCGTTCGGAACCGTGCTGACCCGCAAGTGGCAACCTCCCGTGCCTCTGCTCACCTTTACCGCCTGGCAACTGGCGGCCGGAGGACTTCTGCTCGTTCCAGTAGCTTTAGTGTTTGATCCGCCAATCCCGATGCCTACAGGAACCAATGTTCTCGGCCTGGCGTGGCTCGGCCTGATCGGAGCGGGTTTAACCTACTTCCTTTGGTTCCGGGGGATCTCGCGACTCGAACCTACAGTTGTTTCCTTACTGGGCTTTCTCAGCCCGGGGACCGCCGTGTTGCTAGGATGGTTGTTCTTGGATCAGACGCTGAGTGCGCTTCAAATCATCGGCGTCCTGCTCGTGATCGGGAGTATCTGGCTGGGCCAACGTTCCAACCGCACTCCTAGGGCGCGTATAGCTTGCCGGAAGTCGCCTTGACCCGCATGGCATAGGCCTATCGTTTCCACGATCAGCGATCGGCTCGTTGCCCTGCGCCGCTCCAAAGCCCGCGACGCAGCGCCGGCAGGCAGAGCAAGTAGAGGGCAGCGCCTGCAATCCATGCCCACCCGTTCCACGTTGTTATAGAAGCCGCATAGATCGCCGTGAAGAGGAGGGGTCCGACGATCGAGGTCAGGCTGGTGAGCGCCGCCAGTGAGCCTTGCAGCTGCCCCTGACGTTCCTCATCCACCTGCCTGGACAACATTGCTTGCAGCGCCGGCATTCCGATGCCACCCGAAGCAAGCAGGACCATGATCGGGAACGCCATCCATCCCCGTGTCGCGAAGGCAAGCAGGATGTAGCCTGTGCCGTCGGCAATCATTCCGAGCATGAGTGCCCGCCTTTCGCCGAGCCGGGCGGCTACAGGGCCGGTGATCATTGCCTGGGCGAGTGAATGCAGAATGCCAAATGCGGCAAGCGAAATGCCGATCGTGGTCGCGTCCCAGTGAAAGCGATCCTCGCCGAAAATGACCCAAAGCGCGGCCGGCACCTGTCCGACAAGTTGCATGATGAAGAAGACCGCCATCAGGGCGGCGACGACGGTCATGCCCCGGGCCCACCGGAACGAAGCGAGCGGGTTGAGAGCCTCCCGGCGTAACGGCCGGCGTTCGCCTTTGTGCGACTCCGGCAAAAGGAAACAGCCCGTCAGGAAATTGAGGCCGTTCAAGGCTGCCGCGGCGAAGAACGGAGCGTGGGGGGAGAAACCGCCCATCAGCCCACCGAGCACAGGTCCCGCGACCATCCCGAACCCGAAACAGGCGCTCATGAAGCCGAAGTGCCGCGCGCGCTCATCGCCATCAGTGATATCGGCAATATAAGCGCCGGCTACCGCCCCAGTCGCCCCGGTGATGCCGGCCACGATCCGCCCGATATAGAGAACCCAAAGGAAAGGCGCCGTCGCCATGATGGCGTAGTCGACAGCAGCGCCGGCCAGCGAGACGAGCAAGACCGGCCGCCGCCCGAAACGATCCGACAGCGCGCCCAGCACAGGTGCGCAGGCAAATTGCATCAACGCATACAGCGCCAGCAGAATGCCATAGTGGGCGGTGACGTCGTTCGAGTGAACCAGATCGCGCAGGAGGCCCGGCAGCACCGGCATAATCAGGCCGATGCCGACAGCGTCGAGCGCGACAGTGCTCAGAATTACGATCAGGGGTCTGTTGGGTTTCACGTCTGGCCTCCGGACCAGCCTCCGCTGGTCCGATTGAACGCGCGGATTCTTTATCACTGATAAGTTGGTGGACATATTATGTTTATCAGTGATAAAGTGTCAAGCATGACAAAGTTGCAGCCGAATACAGTGATCCGTGCCGCCCTGGACCTGTTGAACGAGGTCGGCGTAGACGGTCTGACGACACGCAAACTGGCGGAACGGTTGGGGGTTCAGCAGCCGGCGCTTTACTGGCACTTCAGGAACAAGCGGGCGCTGCTCGACGCACTGGCCGAAGCCATGCTGGCGGAGAATCATACGCATTCGGTGCCGAGAGCCGACGACGACTGGCGCTCATTTCTGATCGGGAATGCCCGCAGCTTCAGGCAGGCGCTGCTCGCCTACCGCGATGGCGCGCGCATCCATGCCGGCACGCGACCGGGCGCACCGCAGATGGAAACGGCCGACGCGCAGCTTCGCTTCCTCTGCGAGGCGGGTTTTTCGGCCGGGGACGCCGTCAATGCGCTGATGACAATCAGCTACTTCACTGTTGGGGCCGTGCTTGAGGAGCAGGCCGGCGACAGCGATGCCGGCGAGCGCGGCGGCACCGTTGAACAGGCTCCGCTCTCGCCGCTGTTGCGGGCCGCGATAGACGCCTTCGACGAAGCCGGTCCGGACGCAGCGTTCGAGCAGGGACTCGCGGTGATTGTCGATGGATTGGCGAAAAGGAGGCTCGTTGTCAGGAACGTTGAAGGACCGAGAAAGGGTGACGATTGATCAGGACCGCTGCCGGAGCGCAACCCACTCACTACAGCAGAGCCATGTAGACAACATCCCCTCCCCCTTTCCACCGCGTCAGACGCCCGTAGCAGCCCGCTACGGGCTTTTTCATGCCCTGCCCTAGCGTCCAAGCCTCACGGCCGCGCTCGGCCTCTCTGGCGGCCTTCTGGCGCTCCTGCTGCGGCGTCCGCTCGTGGGCCGTGGCGCGGGTCCGCGCGCCGGCCTCGTGCGCCTGGCGCTCGCGGGCGAGGTCCAGGGCGGCCGTCTTCACGTTCTGCCTTGCGCAGATGAGATAGGGGAGCCCGCAGAATTCGGAAAAAATCGTACGCTAAGGTTTTCCGGGCATCCGTAAGGGCCGAAACTTCCCGTCTTCCAGTCTGCGGCTCTGCCGCCAGACGTAATCGCCGGTTAGGTTGATGTGCTCCCAGCCCAGCGGCGACAGGAATTGCAGCAGCTCGCCGTCCACCGGCTTGCCGGCCTCGACCAACCCCTGGGTGGCGCGCTCCAGGTACACCGTGTTCCACAGCACGATAGCCGCCGTCACCAGGTTGAGGCCGCTGGCCCGGTAGCGCTGCTGCTCGAAGCTCCGATCCCTGATTTCCCCAAGGCGGTTGAAGAACACCGCCCTGGCCAGCGAGTTGCGCGCCTCACCTTTGTTCAGGCCGGCATGCACGCGGCGGCGCAGCTCAACACTTTGCAGCCAGTCTAGGATGAACAGCGTGCGTTCGATCCGGCCCAGCTCGCGCAGGGCCACGGCCAGGCCGTTCTGGCGCGGATAGCTGCCGAGCTTGCGCAGCATCAGCGAGGCAGTGACGGTGCCCTGTTTGATCGAGCTGGCCAGGCGCAGGATGTCGTCCCAATGGGCGCGGACGTGCTTGATGTTCAGGGTGCCGCCGATCAGCGGCCGCAGCGTCGGGTAGGTCTGCACGCCCTGCGGCACGTACAGCTTGGTTTCGCCGAGGTCGCGGATGCGCGGCGCGAAACGGAAGCCCAGCAGGTGCATCAGGGCGAAGACGTGATCGGTGAAGCCGGCCGTGTCGGTGTAGGGGTCGTTTGCGGGAGGGGGCGGAATCCTACGCTAAGGCTTTGGCCAGCGATATTCTCCGGTGAGATTGATGTGTTCCCATCCGAGCGGCGAAACATGGGCCAAGAGATCGGGCGATAGCAGCTTTCCATCGCGTTTCTGGTTTGCAACGACCTCGCCGAGCTTCATGGTGTTCCAGAAGATGATGATGGCGGCGAGCAGATTCATGCCGGCGATGCGGTAATGCTGGCCTTCGGCGGAACGGTCGCGGATTTCACCGCGGCGGTGGAAGCTGATTGCCCGCTTCAGCGCATGATGAGCTTCGCCTTTGTTGAGCCCGATCTGGGCACGCCGTTGGAGTTCGGCATCCAGAATCCAGTCGATCATGAACAGGGTGCGCTCGACGCGACCGACTTCCCGCAGGGCTGTCGCGAGCTCGTTCTGCCGCGGATAGGAGGCGAGTTTCCGCAGAATCTGGCTTGGCGCGACGGTCCCGGCAGCAATGGTGGCGGCGATGCGCAGGATGTCGGGCCAATTGCGCTCGATCATGGCTTGGTTGACCTTTCCGCCGATCAACGCTCGCAGGTGCGCCGGGGCGGCCGACGGATTGAACGCGTAGAGCCGTTTGGATGGCAGGTCGCGGATGCGCGGAGCGAACCGGTAGCCGAGAATGGCACATGCGGCAAAGACGTGATCGGTGAAGCCGCCCGTGTCGGTGAACTGCTCGCGGATATGGCGTCCAGCATCGTTCATCAGCAGGCCATCGAGGATGTAAGGCGCTTCGCTTGCCGTTGCAGGAATCACCTGGGTTGCGAACGGCGCATATTGGTCGGAGACGTGGCTATAGGCTTTCAGGCCCGGGGTATTGCCATATTTCGCGTTGACCAGGTTCATGGCCTCACCTTGCTCTGTAGCGACGAAGAACTGTCCGTCGCTCGAAGCCGACGTGCCCATGCCCCAGAACCGGGCCATGGGTAACGCTGCCTGTGCCTCGACCACCATGGCCAGCGCCCGGTCATAGGCTTCGCCCTCGACATGCCACCGTCCAATGCGGATCAATTCCCAGAAGGTGTGGGTGTTTGTCGCATCCGCCATTTTGCGCAAGCCGAGGTTGATCCCTTCCGCCAAGATAACGTTCATTAGCCCGATCCGGTCAGCGCAGGGTGCTCCTGTGCGCAGATGGGTGAACGCTTCGGTGAAGCCGGTCGCCGCATCCACCTCCAGCAGGAGATCGGTGATGCGCGTGGGCGGGATCTGCTTGTAGAGATCGAGCACCAGATCTTCGGCGCCTGTCGGCGCGGCGGCTTCGAGTTTCTCGATATGCAGAACGCCGTTTTCAATCGACCCGCCCGGGATCGTGCCTGCGCGAGCGGCACGGCCAAGCTCGCGCAACCGCATGTCGAGGCGAGCTTGCCGGTCTGCCAGCCATTCCTCCGGCCGCAATGGCACAGCGAGACGACCGCCTTCCGCGATGGCTTGTGCCGGAACGAGTGCGTGTTTCAGATCGCCATAGCGCCGGGACCTAGTAAGCCAGACATCTCCGGAGCGGAACGCATCGCGCAGATGGAACAGCACCGCGATCTCCCATAGGCGAGCGTCGCCAGCCCTCTGGGCCCGAAGGTGGCGATGCCATTTCGAGCTGGGCCGCAAGAAGCTGGTCATCGCGGCATCGTTCAAACCGGTACGAAGGGCCGTCACCGCTTCCAGAAGCGGCAGTGCAACGGGCGCAGCTCGCAGATCGAGCAGGCGCAACATGCGTGGAGCGTATCGGCGGAAGCGGTGATAACCGTCGAGCACATGATTGAGCGGATCGTCGGCCATGGTGGCGGTCAGCCTGGTTGCCATTGCAACAAGGGTTTTTAAGCCGTCCCACCCTGACCCACTCGCGATGGCACTGTTGCAAATAGTCGGTGGTGATAAACTTATCATCCCCTTTTGCTGATGGAGCTGCACATGAACCCATTCAAAGGCCGGCATTTTCAGCGTGACATCATTCTGTGGGCCGTACGCTGGTACTGCAAATACGGCATCAGTTACCGTGAGCTGCAGGAGATGCTGGCTGAACGCGGAGTGAATGTCGATCACTCCATGATTTACCGCTGGGTTCAGCGTTATGCGCCTGAAATGGAAAAACGGCTGCGCTGGTACTGGCGTAACCCTTCCGATCTTTGCCCGTGGCACATGGATGAAACCTACGTGAAGGTCAATGGCCGCTGGGCGTATCTGTACCGGGCCGTCGACAGCCGGGGCCGCACTGTCGATTTTTATCTCTCCTCCCGTCGTAACAGCAAAGCTGCATACCGGTTTCTGGGTAAAATCCTCAACAACGTGAAGAAGTGGCAGATCCCGCGATTCATCAACACGGATAAAGCGCCCGCCTATGGTCGCGCGCTTGCTCTGCTCAAACGCGAAGGCCGGTGCCCGTCTGACGTTGAACACCGACAGATTAAGTACCGGAACAACGTGATTGAATGCGATCATGGCAAACTGAAACGGATAATCGGCGCCACGCTGGGATTTAAATCCATGAAGACGGCTTACGCCACCATCAAAGGTATTGAGGTGATGCGTGCACTACGCAAAGGCCAGGCCTCAGCATTTTATTATGGTGATCCCCTGGGCGAAATGCGCCTGGTAAGCAGAGTTTTTGAAACGTAAGGCCTTTGAATAAGACAAAAGGCTGCCTCATCGCTAACTTTGCAACAGTGCCGAATTTAGCGCGGTCGCTAAACATTTCGGCACCACCCAGGTGCTGCACGATATCAATCTGAAAATTGATGCCGGTGAATACCGGCTGGCTGCCGACGATCCGGATGAGGAGAACACCCTCGCCACGGCAGTTTTCACCCTCGATGCCAACCACGTCAGGTGGCAAATTTTCGACATTAACCGCGACGATGCTAAATTTCAGGGAGAAGTGCGTGGGTGAGATAGCCGGTCGTCAGTCATAAAGGGCAGGGTAGTACCGTTGGCCCGGCGTTCGATAGTACCGTCCGGATACTGCCAGATATCGGCGTCCAGGGAGATGTCCTGAAGCGCGGTGTCCGGAATTTCAGGTTTGTGTCTCTACAAAGACTAACTATCAGAAAAACTCATCGAGCATCAAATGAAACTGCAATTTATTCATATCAGGATTATCAATACCATATTTTTGAAAAAGCCGTTTCTGTAATGAAGGAGAAAACTCACCGAGGCAGTTCCATAGGATGGCAAGATCCTGGTATCGGTCTGCGATTCCGACTCGTCCAACATCAATACAACCTATTAATTTCCCCTCGTCAAAAATAAGGTTATCAAGTGAGAAATCACCATGAGTGACGACTGAATCCGGTGAGAATGGCAAAAGCTTATGCATTTCTTTCCAGACTTGTTCAACAGGCCAGCCATTACGCTCGTCATCAAAATCACTAGCATCAACCAAACCGTTATTCATTCGTGATTGCGCCTGAGCGAGACGAAATACGCGATCGCTGTTAAAAGGACAATTACAAACAGGAATCGAATGCAACCGGCGCAGGAACACTGCCAGCGCATCAACAATATTTTCACCTGAATCAGGATATTCTTCTAATACCTGGAATGCTGTTTTCCCGGGGATCGCAGTGGTGAGTAACCATGCATCATCAGGAGTACGGATAAAATGCTTGATGGTCGGAAGAGGCATAAATGCCGTCAGCCAGTTTAGTCTGACCATCTCATCTGTAACATCATTGGCAACGCTACCTTTGCCATGTTTCAGAAACAACTCTGGCGCATTGGGCTTCCCATACAATCGATAGATTGTCGCACCTGATTGCCCGACATTATCGCGAGCCCATCTATACCCATATAAATCAGCATCCAGGTTGGAATTTAATCGCGGCCTCGAGCAAGACGTTTCCCGTTGAATATGGCTCATAACACCCCTTGTATTACTGTTTATGTAAGCAGACAGTTTTATTGTTCATGATGATATATTTTTATCGGCACTGTTGCAAATAGTCGGTGGTGATAAACTTATCATCCCCTTTTGCTGATGGAGCTGCACATGAACCCATTCAAAGGCCGGCATTTTCAGCGTGACATCATTCTGTGGGCCGTACGCTGGTACTGCAAATACGGCATCAGTTACCGTGAGCTGCAGGAGATGCTGGCTGAACGCGGAGTGAATGTCGATCACTCCACGATTTACCGCTGGGTTCAGCGTTATGCGCCTGAAATGGAAAAACGGCTGCGCTGGTACTGGCGTAACCCTTCCGATCTTTGCCCGTGGCACATGGATGAAACCTACGTGAAGGTCAATGGCCGCTGGGCGTATCTGTACCGGGCCGTCGACAGCCGGGGCCGCACTGTCGATTTTTATCTCTCCTCCCGTCGTAACAGCAAAGCTGCATACCGGTTTCTGGGTAAAATCCTCAACAACGTGAAGAAGTGGCAGATCCCGCGATTCATCAACACGGATAAAGCGCCCGCCTATGGTCGCGCGCTTGCTCTGCTCAAACGCGAAGGCCGGTGCCCGTCTGACGTTGAACACCGACAGATTAAGTACCGGAACAACGTGATTGAATGCGATCATGGCAAACTGAAACGGATAATCGGCGCCACGCTGGGATTTAAATCCATGAAGACGGCTTACGCCACCATCAAAGGTATTGAGGTGATGCGTGCACTACGCAAAGGCCAGGCCTCAGCATTTTATTATGGTGATCCCCTGGGCGAAATGCGCCTGGTAAGCAGAGTTTTTGAAACGTAAGGCCTTTGAATAAGACAAAAGGCTGCCTCATCGCTAACTTTGCAACAGTGCCCTCGCGATGACATCGCCCAGCGGCTGGCCATCATCCTGTGCATCGACCAGGGCGCCCCCGATCTCGGCGAAGGATTTCAGGGTGTCACGCACCACCCCCGCTTCGTCTGCGACCTTTGCATGGCAAATACGCTCCGAAGCACGGTAGAGACGGCCGACGATCCGGTCGTGGGTTTCGACCACTGCGTCGGCCAACATCGCCTGCCATTCCGAGACGCAAACAGCCAAGATCGCAAGCCGCCTGTCCTCCGGGAGATCGCGCATGCCGTCGGCATAATACCGTTCACCCTGCCTGCGCAGACGAGTCACCCGATGGGCAGGAACGCCGGCAAGCAGATCCTCGGGGAGATCGACGCGTTGCAGATATTCGAGCCGGTCGAGCAGCCGGTTGGCCGACGAAGAGTTCGAGCCAGGCTCGAACTGGCGCAGCCACACAAAACGGGTCACCCGATCATCAGCCGTCTCCTCGAGCAATGCCAGCAACTGTTCTCGGATCGACATAGGCAGCCGACTGGCGATCCTCGTCTCGATGCGTCGCTCGGCATCGACGAGAGCCGCGGCACAAAGCCGCTCGATCGTGGATGTCGCGGGAAGGACAGTGCGGGTGCGTCGGCACTCGGCTACGAAGCGACGGGCGATATCCTCGTTCGACACCGCCATCTCGGCTTCTCGGAACAACCATTCCTTCAGCTCGCTCGCACCACGTCCGGAGAAGGTGCGGAAGCCGTAGAGCCCCCGTAACTCGGCAAGATGCTCGTGCCGTGTTTCCTCGCGGGCAGCATAGTCTACGAGATCGTCGGCACCCAGGCCAAGCTGCGCTCCGATAAATTCGATGACCTCTGCAGGGATCAGTTCGCCTGGAGCCAGCACCCGGCCGGGATAGCGCAGGACACACAATTGCAGGGCGAAGCCGAACCTGTTGTGAGCGCGCCGACGCAGCCTGATATGCCCAAAGTCTTCATCACTCAGCGTATAGTGCTTGAGCAAATCCGTCTGTGAAGTCGGCAAGCGCAACAGCGCGTCTTTCTGCCGATCGGTTAGAGTGACGCGACGCGGCATACATGTTCCTTTTTCAAAATCTGATAGCGTTCAAGACGCTTTGTTTATGAAGCTGGTTGAGATACATTTCCAGAGGTCAATGCAATCGTGGCCGAAGCGCCGCCTCAAACCAACGTTTGTGATACATGCTGATCGGATATGCCCGCGTCTCCAAAGCCGATGGCTCGCAGTCTCTCGACCTGCAGCACGACGCCTTGCGCGCCGCAGGTGTCGAACGGGACAATATCTATGATGATCTTGCTTCCGGCGGTCGTGATGATCGCCCTGGCTTGACTGCCTGCCTCAAGTCATTGCGTGACGGCGATGTGCTGGTGGTCTGGAAGCTCGATCGCCTCGGACGATCGCTTGCCCATCTGGTCAACACGGTGAAGGAGCTGTCAGACCGCAAGATCGGCCTGCGGGTTCTGACTGGAAAGGGCGCTCAGATCGACACCACGACTGCGTCCGGTCGCATGGTGTTCGGAATCTTCGCCACCTTGGCCGAGTTCGAGCGGGATCTGATCCGAGAGCGCACCATGGCGGGTCTCGCCTCCGCGAGAGCGCGCGGTCGCAAGGGCGGACGAAAATTCGCGCTCACCAAAGCTCAGGTGCGTCTCGCGCAAGCCGCCATGGCCCAGCGCGATACTTCAGTTTCCGATCTCTGCAAGGAACTCGGCATCGAGCGCGTCACTCTCTACCGATATGTCGGTCCCAAAGGCGAGCTCAGAGACCATGGAAAGCATGTTCTCGGACTTACGTAGCAACTCGTTTCTTTTCGCAGGTTGAGCCACCTCCGCGCTTCATCAGAAAACTGAAGGAACCTCCATTGAATCGAACTAATATTTTTTTTGGTGAATCGCATTCTGACTGGTTGCCTGTCAGAGGCGGAGAATCTGGTGATTTTGTTTTTCGACGTGGTGACGGGCATGCCTTCGCGAAAATCGCACCTGCTTCCCGCCGCGGTGAGCTCGCTGGAGAGCGTGACCGCCTCATTTGGCTCAAAGGTCGAGGTGTGGCTTGCCCCGAGGTGATCAACTGGCAGGAGGAACAGGAGGGTGCATGCTTGGTGATAACGGCAATTCCGGGAGTACCGGCGGCTGATCTGTCTGGAGCGGATTTGCTCAAAGCGTGGCCGTCAATGGGGCAGCAACTTGGCGCTGTTCACAGCCTATCGGTTGATCAATGTCCGTTTGAGCGCAGGCTGTCGCGAATGTTCGGACGCGCCGTTGATGTGGTGTCCCGCAATGCCGTCAATCCCGACTTCTTACCGGACGAGGACAAGAGTACGCCGCAGCTCGATCTTTTGGCTCGTGTCGAACGAGAGCTACCGGTGCGGCTCGACCAAGAGCGCACCGATATGGTTGTTTGCCATGGTGATCCCTGCATGCCGAACTTCATGGTGGACCCTAAAACTCTTCAATGCACGGGTCTGATCGACCTTGGGCGGCTCGGAACAGCAGATCGCTATGCCGATTTGGCACTCATGATTGCTAACGCCGAAGAGAACTGGGCAGCGCCAGATGAAGCAGAGCGCGCCTTCGCTGTCCTATTCAATGTATTGGGGATCGAAGCCCCCGACCGCGAACGCCTTGCCTTCTATCTGCGATTGGACCCTCTGACTTGGGGTTGATGTTCATGCCGCCTGTTTTTCCTGCTCATTGGCACGTTTCGCAACCTGTTCTCATTGCGGACACCTTTTCCAGCCTCGTTTGGAAAGTTTCATTGCCAGACGGGACTCCTGCAATCGTCAAGGGATTGAAACCTATAGAAGACATTGCTGATGAACTGCGCGGGGCCGACTATCTGGTATGGCGCAATGGGAGGGGAGCAGTCCGGTTGCTCGGTCGTGAGAACAATCTGATGTTGCTCGAATATGCCGGGGAGCGAATGCTCTCTCACATCGTTGCCGAGCACGGCGACTACCAGGCGACCGAAATTGCAGCGGAACTAATGGCGAAGCTGTATGCCGCATCTGAGGAACCCCTGCCTTCTGCCCTTCTCCCGATCCGGGATCGCTTTGCAGCTTTGTTTCAGCGGGCGCGCGATGATCAAAACGCAGGTTGTCAAACTGACTACGTCCACGCGGCGATTATAGCCGATCAAATGATGAGCAATGCCTCGGAACTGCGTGGGCTACATGGCGATCTGCATCATGAAAACATCATGTTCTCCAGTCGCGGCTGGCTGGTGATAGATCCCGTCGGTCTGGTCGGTGAAGTGGGCTTTGGCGCCGCCAATATGTTCTACGATCCGGCTGACAGAGACGACCTTTGTCTCGATCCTAGACGCATTGCACAGATGGCGGACGCATTCTCTCGTGCGCTGGACGTCGATCCGCGTCGCCTGCTCGACCAGGCGTACGCTTATGGGTGCCTTTCCGCAGCTTGGAACGCGGATGGAGAAGAGGAGCAACGCGATCTAGCTATCGCGGCCGCGATCAAGCAGGTGCGACAGACGTCATACTAGATATCAAGCGACTTCTCCTATCCCCTGGGAACACATCAATCTTACCGGAGAATATCGTTGGCCAAAGCCTTAGCGTAGGATTTCGCCCTCTCCCGCAAACGACCCCTTGAGCTTCAACAGCTCGTCCAGCTTGGCCCGATGCGAGTCCGTGAGCGGTTCAACCAGGGCGCGGTAGACCCGCCGATTGGCCCGTGCAATGGCCTCCGAGCAAGCCCGGTCGATCACGCTCAACGCCGGCAGGATGCGTCGCTTCTGCCGCAGGCTCTCCAGCGCCTGGCCGGCCAGCAGCAAGCCCTTGTCGGTCTGCTGGGCCAGTTCGGTCAGCTCGCGCACCAGGGCGCGGAAGTCGGACAGGCCGAACGGGGCCAGTTGAAGGTAGGTGCGCAGTTCCTGGGCGTGCTCGCGACGGGTCACATCGCGCTCGCCGTACTTCGTCCAACTCGCCGGATCGGTCTGGACTTGCTTGGCCACCCACAGGATGACCGGTTCGGGCAGCTCGCTGTCAGTGCCCAACGCATAGCCGGGGTAGCGCAGCAGGCAGAGTTGCACGGCGAAGCCGAGGCGGTTGGCGTCGCCGCGCCGCTGACGGATCAGCGACAGGTCGGAGTCGTTGAAGGTGTAGTAGCGGATCAGGTCATCCTGGCTTTCTGGCAACGCGAGCAGGGTGCCCCGCTCCGTGGCCGAGAGGATCAAGCGACGCGGCATGTGTCAGTCGTCCGTGCGGAGGTACTGGTAGAGGGTTTCCCGGCTGATGTTGAACTCGCGGGCAAGCTGCGCCTTGGGCTCGCCGGCCGTCGCTCGCTGCCGCAGGGTAGCAGCCTGCTCATCGGACAGGGCTTTCTTGCGGCCCCGGTACGCGCCACGCTGCTTGGCCAAGGTGATGCCCTCACGCTGCCGCTCGCGGATCAGGGCGCGCTCGAACTCAGCGAAGGCCCCCATCACCGACAGCATCAGGTTGGCCATCGGCGAGTCCTCGCCAGTGAACACCAGGCCCTCCTTCAGGAACTCGATGCGCACGCCGCGTTGAGTCAGCTTCTGTACCAAGCGACGCAGGTCATCGAGGTTGCGGGCCAGCCGGTCCATGCTGTGCACCACCACTGTATCGCCTTCGCGGACGAAGCTCAGCAGCGCTTCGAGCTGGGGGCGCTGGGTGTCCTTGCCCGATGCCTTGTCGGTGAACACCTTGCTCACCTTTGTCTGTTCCAGCTGGCGTTCCGGGTTCTGGTCGAAGCTGCTGACCCGGACGTAGCCGATGCGGTGCCCCTGCACGATGTCTCCTTGGTTGAAGGCGGCTTAAGTGCTCCTTCTGTTCCGTTGTGCCTCAAACCCCGTTTCTGTCAGGCTGAAATCTATGACCTTCGCAGGCATGTGTCAAAAAATGCGAAAGATGACTCTATTCTGACGAAGCGGCGCGGCCCTGCCTGACATCCAGTTAGGGTATAGGTCAGATGGTCACTGGATGGCTGCTATCGGCCACGAGCGGTCATTCGAATGCGCCTAGCAGATTAGGTGTCGTTTTCAGAAGACGGCTGCACTGAACGTCAGAAGCCGACTGCACTATAGCAGCGGAGGGGTTGGATCCATCAGGCAACGACGGGCTGCTGCCGGCCATCAGCGGACGCAGGGAGGACTTTCCGCAACCGGCCGTTCGATGCGGCACCGATGGCCTTCGCGCAGGGGTAGTGAATCCGCCAGGATTGACTTGCGCTGCCCTACCTCTCACTAGTGAGGGGCGGCAGCGCATCAAGCGGTGAGCGCACTCCGGCACCGCCAACTTTCAGCACATGCGTGTAAATCATCGTCGTAGAGACGTCGGAATGGCCGAGCAGATCCTGCACGGTTCGAATGTCGTAACCGCTGCGGAGCAAGGCCGTCGCGAACGAGTGGCGGAGGGTGTGCGGTGTGGCGGGCTTCGTGATGCCTGCTTGTTCTACGGCACGTTTGAAGGCGCGCTGAAAGGTCTGGTCATACATGTGATGGCGACGCACGACACCGCTCCGTGGATCGGTCGAATGCGTGTGCTGCGCAAAAACCCAGAACCACGGCCAGGAATGCCCGGCGCGCGGATACTTCCGCTCAAGGGCGTCGGGAAGCGCAACGCCGCTGCGGCCCTCGGCCTGGTCCTTCAGCCACCATGCCCGTGCACGCGACAGCTGCTCGCGCAGGCTGGGTGCCAAGCTCTCGGGTAACATCAAGGCCCGATCCTTGGAGCCCTTGCCCTCCCGCACGATGATCGTGCCGTGATCGAAATCCAGATCCTTGACCCGCAGTTGCAAACCCTCACTGATCCGCATGCCCGTTCCATACAGAAGCTGGGCGAACAAACGATGCTCGCCTTCCAGAAAACCGAGGATGCGAACCACTTCATCCGGGGTCAGCACCACCGGCAAGCGCCGCGACGGCCGAGGTCTTCCGATCTCCTGAAGCCAGGGCAGATCCGTGCACAGCACCTTGCCGTAGAAGAACAGCAAGGCCGCCAATGCCTGACGATGCGTGGAGACCGAAACCTTGCGCTCGTTCGCCAGCCAGGACAGAAATGCCTCGACTTCGCTGCTGCCCAAGGTTGCCGGGTGACGCACACCGTGGAAACGGATGAAGGCACGAACCCAGTGGACATAAGCCTGTTCGGTTCGTAAGCTGTAATGCAAGTAGCGTATGCGCTCACGCAACTGGTCCAGAACCTTGACCGAACGCAGCGGTGGTAACGGCGCAGTGGCGGTTTTCATGGCTTGTTATGACTGTTTTTTTGTACAGTCTATGCCTCGGGCATCCAAGCAGCAAGCGCGTTACGCCGTGGGTCGATGTTTGATGTTATGGAGCAGCAACGATGTTACGCAGCAGGGCAGTCGCCCTAAAACAAAGTTATGTGCTTTCTCTAAAACAAGCCAGATTCACTGAAACTTTCTTCTGGCTGGCCGCATCGGTCGTTTCGAATTAGCCACCTTTAAAATGCCGTTTTGATGCCTTATTTTGGCTAAAACGGGGTGTTTTAAGTTTCTGTTTTTATTGGTTTTGTTTTTGTTGAGAACTTTCAGGTAAATGATAGTCTTCAAATCAAATGTTTTTTGGAGCCACAGCATGGAAAAATCAAAGCAATTATATAATCAAGTGAACTTCTCACATCAGGACTTGCAAGAACATATCTTTAGCAATTGTACTTTTATACATTGTAATTTTAAGCGCTCAAACCTCCGAGATACACAGTTCATTAACTGTACTTTCATAGAGCAGGGGGCATTGGAAGGGTGCGATTTTTCTTATGCTGATCTTCGAGATGCTTCATTTAAAAACTGTCAGCTTTCAATGTCCCATTTTAAGGGGGCAAATTGCTTTGGTATTGAACTGAGAGATTGTGATCTTAAAGGAGCAAATTTTAGTCAAGTTAGTTTTGTAAATCAGGTTTCGAATAAAATGTACTTTTGTTCTGCATACATAACAGGTTGTAACTTATCCTATGCCAATTTTGAGCAGCAGCTTATTGAAAAATGTGACCTGTTCGAAAATAGATGGATTGGTGCAAATCTTCGAGGCGCTTCATTTAAAGAATCAGATTTAAGCCGTGGTGTTTTTTCGGAAGACTGCTGGGAACAGTTTAGAGTACAAGGCTGTGATTTAAGCCATTCAGAGCTTTATGGTTTAGATCCTCGAAAGATTGATCTTACGGGTGTAAAAATATGCTCGTGGCAACAGGAACAGTTACTGGAGCAATTAGGGGTAATCATTGTTCCTGACTAAGCGCAAGATTCGGCTACGCACATAACAAACGCTTTAAGACGGATTCGCAACGTTTGGCGGTTTTAGTTTGAATTGGCTTTTGTATTTACGGTGTAATAATTGAGTGTTGTGGTAGCGTTGCTCACCACTTAAGCGGGCGTTAGGGTTGCAAGATGGATCTTCGCCATATAACCAGAATTGTTTTCATCGTTGTTATTACATATGCCTTGCCAATATTCCTTGGTTGGCATCTTCATGGTGAAAACCCTCAAGGCTTTCTTTTGTACACTCCGCCACCTGATGAAACGAACCCCAAATATTCTCCAGCTTTCCTCGTCGGTGCATTTGTCGGATTACTAATCACATCCATAATTTCTGCGCTACTAGTTTTTGGGGGCTTGTTAACTTCACGCTTTAGCAGGAATATTCGCTTGGAAGAACAAGCAAAAAATTTAGCAAAAGTGGGCGGAGTAGCGCTCGCAGCATCTCTAGCAGGAGTTGCTGCATGTGCAATGCAACCCTAACAAATGGTTCAAACCGTTCGCTGCGCTCACTGGGACGGGCTAAAGCCCGCCCCTTAACCAAACGTTAGGCAGCACAGAGCGACCATTTCATGTCCGCGAGCACCCCCCCCATAACTCTTCGCCTCATGACCGAGCGCGACCTGCCGATGCTCCATGATTGGCTCAACCGGCCGCACATCGTTGAGTGGTGGGGTGGTGACGAAGAGCGACCGACTCTTGATGAAGTGCTGGAACACTACCTGCCCAGAGCGATGGCGGAAGAGTCCGTAACACCGTACATCGCAATGCTGGGCGAGGAACCGATCGGCTATGCTCAGTCGTACGTCGCGCTCGGAAGCGGTGATGGCTGGTGGGAAGATGAAACTGATCCAGGAGTGCGAGGAATAGACCAGTCTCTGGCTGACCCGACACAGTTGAACAAAGGCCTAGGAACAAGGCTTGTCCGCGCTCTCGTTGAACTACTGTTCTCGGACCCCACCGTGACGAAGATTCAGACCGACCCGACTCCGAACAACCATCGAGCCATACGCTGCTATGAGAAGGCAGGATTCGTGCGGGAGAAGATCATCACCACGCCTGACGGGCCGGCGGTTTACATGGTTCAAACACGACAAGCCTTCGAGAGAAAGCGCGGTGTTGCCTAACAACTCATTCAAGCCGACGCCGCTTCGCGGCGCGGCTTAATTCAGGTGATATATCATGAAAGGCTGGCTTTTTCTTGTTATCGCAATAGTTGGCGAAGTAATCGCAACATCCGCATTAAAATCTAGCGAGGGCTTTACTAAGCTTGCCCCTTCCGCCGTTGTCATAATCGGTTATGGCATCGCATTTTATTTTCTTTCTCTGGTTCTGAAATCCATCCCTGTCGGTGTTGCTTATGCAGTCTGGTCGGGACTCGGCGTCGTCATAATTACAGCCATTGCCTGGTTGCTTCATGGGCAAAAGCTTGATGCGTGGGGCTTTGTAGGTATGGGGCTCATAATTGCTGCCTTTTTGCTCGCCCGATCCCCATCGTGGAAGTCGCTGCGGAGGCCGACGCCATGGTGACGGTGTTCGGCATTCTGAATCTCACCGAGGACTCCTTCTTCGATGAGAGCCGGCGGCTAGACCCCGCCGGCGCTGTCACCGCGGCGATCGAAATGCTGCGAGTCGGATCAGACGTCGTGGATGTCGGACCGGCCGCCAGCCATCCGGACGCGAGGCCTGTATCGCCGGCCGATGAGATCAGACGTATTGCGCCGCTCTTAGACGCCCTGTCCGATCAGATGCACCGTGTTTCAATCGACAGCTTCCAACCGGAAACCCAGCGCTATGCGCTCAAGCGCGGCGTGGGCTACCTGAACGATATCCAAGGATTTCCTGACCCTGCGCTCTATCCCGATATTGCTGAGGCGGACTGCAGGCTGGTGGTTATGCACTCAGCGCAGCGGGATGGCATCGCCACCCGCACCGGTCACCTTCGACCCGAAGACGCGCTCGACGAGATTGTGCGGTTCTTCGAGGCGCGGGTTTCCGCCTTGCGACGGAGCGGGGTCGCTGCCGACCGGCTCATCCTCGATCCGGGGATGGGATTTTTCTTGAGCCCCGCACCGGAAACATCGCTGCACGTGCTGTCGAACCTTCAAAAGCTGAAGTCGGCGTTGGGGCTTCCGCTATTGGTCTCGGTGTCGCGGAAATCCTTCTTGGGCGCCACCGTTGGCCTTCCTGTAAAGGATCTGGGTCCAGCGAGCCTTGCGGCGGAACTTCACGCGATCGGCAATGGCGCTGACTACGTCCGCACCCACGCGCCTGGAGATCTGCGAAGCGCAATCACCTTCTCGGAAACCCTCGCGAAATTTCGCAGTCGCGACGCCAGAGACCGAGGGTTAGATCATGCCTAGCATTCACCTTCCGGCCGCCCGCTAGCGGACCCTGGTCAGGTTCCGCGAAGGTGGGCGCAGACATGCTGGGCTCGTCAGGATCAAACTGCACTATGAGGCGGCGGTTCATACCGCGCCAGGGGAGCGAATGGACAGCGAGGAGCCTCCGAACGTTCGGGTCGCCTGCTCGGGTGATATCGACGAGGTTGTGCGGCTGATGCACGACGCTGCGGCGTGGATGTCCGCCAAGGGAACGCCCGCCTGGGACGTCGCGCGGATCGACCGGACATTCGCGGAGACCTTCGTCCTGAGATCCGAGCTCCTAGTCGCGAGTTGCAGCGACGGCATCGTCGGCTGTTGCACCTTGTCGGCCGAGGATCCCGAGTTCTGGCCCGACGCCCTCAAGGGGGAGGCCGCATATCTGCACAAGCTCGCGGTGCGACGGACACATGCGGGCCGGGGTGTCAGCTCCGCGCTGATCGAGGCTTGCCGCCATGCCGCGCGAACGCAGGGGTGCGCCAAGCTGCGGCTCGACTGCCACCCGAACCTGCGTGGCCTATACGAGCGGCTCGGATTCACCCACGTCGACACTTTCAATCCCGGCTGGGATCCAACCTTCATCGCAGAACGCCTAGAACTCGAAATCTAACGTCCGTTCGGGCATCGAGGTCCATGTCGGGGTGGGACGGGCCCGTGGCTTCAAGATCACTTGCAGTCCGACCGCGATGTCTTGGTTGCGCGAGAGGTTGTCGATATCCTCCACTTCCATCATCAACCCTGGATAATGCCGCCGCCGTCATCGCCGCCGACGCCCGTGCCGGGCTTTTCGGGCCTGTCAGGCTTGCTCGGCCTTCAGCCTGCCTGGGCGAGATCTCCGGCGGACGGATTAACGGCGGAGCTTCGCCGCCTTTCGTGCGTGTGAAGGCCGAAGATAGTTCTCTCAAAAACATCCGTTTATGAGAGATACCAAATGTCATTTTCAGAAGACGACTGCACCAGTTGATTGGGCGTAATGGCTGTTGTGCAGCCAGCTCCTGACAGTTCAATATCAGAAGTGATCTGCACCAATCTCGACTATGCTCAATACTCGTGTGGGCTCTGTTGCAAAAATCGTGAAGCTTGAGCATGCTTGGCGGAGATTGGACGGACGGAACGATGACGGATTTCAAGTGGCGCCATTTCCAGGGTGATGTGATCCTGTGGGCGGTGCGCTGGTATTGTCGCTATCCGATCAGCTATCGCGACCTTGAGGAAATGCTGGCGGAACGCGGCATTTCGGTCGACCATACGACGATCTATCGCTGGGTCCAGTGCTACGCCCCGGAGATGGAGAAGCGGCTGCGCTGGTTCTGGCGGCGTGGCTTTGATCCGAGCTGGCGCCTGGATGAAACCTACGTCAAGGTGCGGGGCAAGTGGACCTACCTGTACCGGGCAGTCGACAAGCGGGGCGACACGATCGATTTCTACCTGTCGCCGACCCGCAGCGCCAAGGCAGCGAAGCGGTTCCTGGGCAAGGCCCTGCGAGGCCTGAAGCACTGGGAAAAGCCTGCCACGCTCAATACCGACAAAGCGCCGAGCTATGGTGCAGCGATCACCGAATTGAAGCGCGAAGGAAAGCTGGACCGGGAGACGGCCCACCGGCAGGTGAAGTATCTCAATAACGTGATCGAGGCCGATCACGGAAAGCTCAAGATACTGATCAAGCCGGTGCGCGGTTTCAAATCGATCCCCACGGCCTATGCCACGATCAAGGGATTCGAAGTCATGCGAGCCCTGCGCAAAGGACAGGCTCGCCCCTGGTGCCTGCAGCCCGGCATCAGGGGCGAGGTGCGCCTTGTGGAGAGAGCTTTTGGCATTGGGCCCTCGGCGCTGACGGAGGCCATGGGCATGCTCAACCACCATTTCGCAGCAGCCGCCTGATCGGCGCAGAGCGACAGCCTACCTCTGACTGCCGCCAATCTTTGCAACAGAGCCGTCCTCAGGTATGTGCGAAATTGCACTCCTCTTGACCACCAATTTGGGTTGGCGTTGACCACGGATTGCGTTCAACTTGACCAGGGCGTGTCACTGTCACGACCGTCAGAGAACGGCCAAAAACGGACACCGCCAACCCGTTGGAAAAAAACTGAGCGTTGCTTTCCGTTAAGTTTGGTAGTTGCAAGCCCCGTTCAGGAAGAATTGCTCGATCAACGCCGCCATACCTGCGCGTGCGATACGGCCGCGGCGCTCGGCGTCTACCAGGCCGAAGATCAAGGAGGAGAAGATTTCGGTAAGCGCCGGGGCACCGATATCGATACGGAATACGCCCAGTTTTTGCCCGCGGAGAAAGAACTCGTCCAGCGTTTCCGAGTAAGGCAGCCATCGGCAGCCGCCTGCATCTAAATCAAACGTGTCCGGGCGCCACTGGAATGAGAGGAATACCAACAACTCCCTGTGAATCAAATGGCCTTCGATCAGACGATGCAATGCGTCCAAGGGCGCCGCCTCAAGATCGGCATCGGCAATGACCCTATAAATAACCACCGAACCATGATTCAGAAGCATCTCGATCAGGTTGTCGCGGGTGCCGCAAAACCTGTTGAGCGTCGCCTTGCTGACCCCCGCTGCCTGGGCTATTTCTTTGAACGTGGCTCGCGGGTGGTCAACGATGGCGATCGCCAGGGCCTTCAGCAATTTCTCATCGGCAGCAGTTAAATCCATCGGTCACTCTTTATCTATCGCGGGCAGATGCGGGTATTTTGCCTAGAACACTCATTTTTCTCAAAGAGGATACTAGCTTTGTTCACACCAAAATCAAATGAGTCAATATTGACTCATTTGATTTTTTCGTGGATCATGCGCGGCTTCGACTACGTACTGGCTTCGCGCTTGGGTGAGATGTGAACAAATTCCGCGAATGGATCACTTTTTCCGTGATCTCCTATTTGATCGCCGTGACCCTGGTTGGCTGCGACAAGCCCGAAGAGCAACGGGAAGAGGCGCCAGCGCGTGAAGTCGATGTGCTCAGCGTGAAGACCGAGCCCTTCACAGTGTTCGCCGAGCTACCAGGGCGCATCGAGCCGGTGCGTGTCGCCGAGGTGCGCGCGCGGGTGGCGGGGATCGTGCTCAAGCGCACCTTCGAGGAAGGGGCCGACGTGAAGGCCGGTGACGTGCTGTTCCAGATCGACCCTGCGCCGTTCAAGGCGGCCCTGTCGCGGGCGCAAGGTGAACTGGCTCGCGCCGAGGCGCAGCTGTTCCAGGCTCAGGCGATGGTTCGCCGTTACGAACCACTGGTGAAGATCGACGCCGTCAGCCAGCAGGATTTCGACAACGCCAAGGCCGCTCTGCAGAGCGCCCAGGCCGACAAGCGCTCGGCCCAGGCCAATGTCGAAACTGCCCGCCTGGACCTGGGTTATGCCGAGGTTCGCGCCCCCATCGCCGGGCGTATCGGTCGCGCCCAGGTCACCGAAGGGGCTCTGGTAGGCCAGGGCGAAGCCACGCTGCTGGCACGTATCCAGCAACTCGATCCGGTGTACGCCGACTTCACCCAGCCTGCTGCCGATGCCCTGCGCCTGCGCGCGGCAATCGCCGAGGGCAAGGTTGCCGGTGCGAGCGACCAGCCGCTGTCGCTGCGTGTCGACGGTACCGATATCGAGCGCAAGGGCACGCTGCTGTTCACCGATATCTCGGTGGATCGCAGCACCGGGCAGATCGCCCTGCGAGGCCAGTTCGACAACCCCGAGGGCGTGCTGCTGCCGGGTATGTACGTGCGTGTGCGCACACCGCAAGGGCTCGACCAGAACGCCATCCTGGTGCCGCAACGTGCCGTGCAGCGTTCGGCTGACGGCCAGGCCAGCGTGATGCTGCTGGGGGAGGGCGATACCGTCGAGGCGCGCCAGGTCACCACCGGTGCCATGCAGGGCTCGCGCTGGCAAATCAGCGAGGGCCTGCAGGTCGGCGACAAGGTGATCACCAGCTCGCTGGCGGCTATCCGTCCGGGCGCCAAGGTCATCCCCCGCGAGCAAGATGCCGCCGAAGCCGCTCCACAGTCCCAGGCGCAGTAAGCCGGAGAACCTCTCATGTCCCTGTTTTTCATCCGGCGCCCCAATTTCGCCTGGGTAGTCGCCCTGTTCATCTCGCTGGGTGGCCTGCTGGCCATCCCGTTCCTGCCGGTGGCGCAGTACCCCAACGTGGCGCCGCCGCAGATCACCGTGACCGCCACCTATCCCGGCGCTTCGGCGCAGGTGCTCACCGACTCGGTGACCAGCGTCATCGAGGAAGAACTCAACGGCGCCAAGAACCTGCTGTACTTCGAGTCCACCAGCAACGCCAACGGCATCGCCGAGATCACCGTCACCTTCCAGCCAGGGACCGACCCCGAACTGGCCCAGGTTGACGTGCAGAACCGTCTGAAGAAGGCCGAGGCACGCATGCCGCAGGCCGTGCTGACGCTCGGCATCCAGACCGAGCAGGCCACCGCCGGCTTCCTGCTGATCTATGCGCTGAGCTACACCGATGGCGACAAGGACGCCAACGTCACGGCGCTGGCCGATTACGCCGCGCGCAACATCAACAACGAAATCCGTCGCGTGAACGGCGTCGGCAAGCTGCAGTTCTTCGCCTCCGAGGCGGCCATGCGCGTGTGGATCGATCCGCAGAAGCTGGTCGGCTACGGCCTATCCATCGATGACGTGAACAACGCCATCCGCGCGCAGAACGTGCAGGTGCCGGCCGGTGCCTTCGGCAGCACGCCGGGTTCCAGCGAGCAGGAGCTGACGGCGACCCTGGCGGTCAAGGGTACCCTGGACAACCCGCAGGAATTCGCCGCCATCGTGCTGCGTGCCAACCAGGACGGCTCGCGCCTGACCCTGGGCGACGTGGCGCGCATCGAGGTCGGCAGCCAGGACTACAACTTCGGCTCGCGCCAGGACGGCAAGCCCGCCGTTGCCGCCGCCGTGCAGCTGTCGCCCGGTGCCAACGCGATCCAGACCGCCGAGGCGGTCAAGCAGCGTCTGACCGAGCTGTCGGCCAACTTCCCGGACAACGTCGAGTTCTCCGTGCCGTACGACACCTCGCGCTTCGTCGACGTGGCGATCGACAAGGTCATCATGACCCTCATCGAGGCCATGGTGCTGGTGTTCCTGGTGATGTTCCTGTTCCTGCAGAACGTGCGCTACACCCTGATCCCGTCCATCGTCGTGCCGGTGTGTCTGCTCGGTACGCTGACCTTCATGTACCTGCTTGGCTTCTCGGTGAACATGATGACCATGTTCGGCATGGTGCTGGCCATCGGCATCCTGGTGGACGACGCCATCGTGGTGGTGGAGAACGTCGAGCGGATCATGGCCGAGGAAGGCCTGGCGCCGGTGCCGGCGACCATCAAGGCGATGGGGCAGGTGTCCGGGGCGATCATCGGTATCACCCTGGTGCTGTCGGCGGTGTTCCTGCCGCTGGCCTTCATGGCCGGCTCGGTGGGGGTGATCTACCAGCAGTTCTCGCTGTCGCTGGCGGTGTCGATCCTGTTCTCGGGCTTCCTCGCGCTGACCTTCACCCCGGCGCTGTGCGCCACGCTGCTCAAACCGATCCCCGAAGGCCATCACGAGAAGACCGGTTTCTTCGGCTGGTTCAACCGCAAGTTCACCGCCCTGACCGGCCGCTACACCAAACTCAACGGCAAGCTGGTGCCGCGCGCCGGGCGGGTGATGTTCATCTACCTGGGCGTGGTGGTGCTGATGGGTTTCTTCTACCTGCGCCTGCCGGAATCCTTCGTGCCGGTGGAAGACCAGGGCTACATGATCGTCGACATCCAGTTGCCGCCAGGCGCCACCCGTGAGCGCACCTCGGCCACGGGTGAGGAGCTGGAAGAGTTTCTGATGGCCCGCGAGGCCGTGCAGACGTCCTTCCTGGTCCTCGGCTTCAGCTTCTCCGGCATGGGTGAGAACGCGGCCATTGCCTTCCCGCTGCTCAAGGACTGGTCCGAGCGAGATTCTTCGCAGTCGCCGGAAGCCGAGTCGGTTGCGGTCAACGAGCACTTCGCCAACCTCGATGACGGCGCAATCATGTCGGTACCACCACCGCCGATTGAAGGCCTTGGTAACTCCGGTGGCTTCGCCCTGCGCCTGCAGGACCGCGCCGGTCTCGGCCGCGATGCCCTGTTGGCAGCGCGCGATGAAGTGCTGGGCAAGGTCAACGGCAATCCGAAGTTCCTCTACGCCATGATGGAAGGTCTGGCCGAGGCGCCGCAGCTGCGCCTGGTGATCGACCGTGAGCAGGCCCGCACGCTGGGTGTCAGCTTCGAAGCGATCAGCAGCGCGCTGTCCACTGCGTTCGGCTCGTCGGTGATCAACGACTTCGCCAACGCCGGCCGCCAGCAGCGCGTGGTGGTACAGGCCGAACAGGCCGAGCGCATGACGCCGGAAAGCGTCCTGCGCCTGCATGTGCCCAACGACAGCGGCAGCCTGGTACCGCTGAGTGCTTTCGTCACCACGAGCTGGGAGGAAGGCCCGGTGCAGGTCGCGCGTTACAACGGTTACCCGTCGATCCGCATTGCCGGTGACGCCGCGCCCGGCGTGAGCACTGGCGAGGCGATGCTCGAACTGGAGCGCATCGCTGCCGAGCTGCCCGAAGGTATCGGCTACGAGTGGACCGGGCTTTCGTATCAGGAGCGGGTCGCCAGCGGCCAGGCGACGATGCTGTTCGCGCTGGCCATCACCGTGGTGTTCCTGCTGCTGGTGGCGCTCTACGAGAGCTGGGCGATCCCGCTGACGGTGATGCTGATCGTGCCGGTCGGCGCACTCGGCGCGGTACTGGCGGTGACTGCCATCGGCCTGCCCAACGACGTGTACTTCAAGGTCGGCCTGATCACCGTGATCGGCCTGGCGGCGAAGAACGCCATTCTCATCGTCGAGTTCGCCAAGGACCTGTGGGAAGACGGCTACTCGCTGCGCGATGCCGCTGTCGAAGCCGCGCGCCTGCGTTTCCGCCCGATCATCATGACCTCCATGGCGTTCATGCTCGGCGTGGTGCCGCTGGCCATCGCCACTGGCGCCGGCGCTGCGAGCCAGCGCGCACTGGGCACCGGGGTGCTGGGCGGGATGCTCAGCGCGACCATGCTCGGGGTGATCTTCGTGCCGATCTTCTTCGTCTGGGTGCTGTCGCTGCTGCGCACCAAACCTCAGCAAACCGACAACCATCCCCTGCATAAAGCGGAGTAATGCGATGACCTCTCACTTCATGCTCCGTCGCGCTCTGCTGCCCCTGGCCATCGCCGCCCTGGCGGGGTGTTCGCTGGCCCCGACCTACGAGCGCCCGCAGGCACCGGTCGCGTCGCACTGGCAAGCCGCCGACGCGGAGGGCGCCCGTGCCCAGGCGCTGGACTGGCAGACCTTCATCGTCGATGCCGACTTGCGCCGCGCGGTGGATACGGCGCTGAGCAACAACCGCAGCCTGCGCCAGGCGCTGCTGGATATCGAAGCTGCGCGTGCCCAGTACCGCATCCAGCGTGCTGATCGCCTGCCTTCGATCAACGCCAATGCCAGCGGCAACCGCCAGCGCCTGCCTGCCGATCTGTCGCAGACCGGGCGCTCGGAAGTGACCAGCAACTATCAGGTCGGCCTCGGCCTCGCGGAGTACGAAGTCGACCTGTTCGGCCGCGTGCGCAACCTCTCCGAGGCCGCGCTGGAGACCTACCTGGCGACCGAGGAGGCGACCCGTGCCACGCAGATCAGCCTGGTTGCCGAGGTCATCCAGGCCTACCTGACCCGCGATGGTGCGCTACGCCGCATGGCCCTGGTCGAACAAACCCTGGACAGCCGCATGGCCTCGCTGGAGCTGGTCAGCCAGCGCCGTGCAGCGGGGGCCGCCACCGCCCTGGATTACCAGGAAGCGGTCGGCCTTGCCGAACAGGCTAGGGCCGAGCGCGAGAGCACCGAACGCCAGTTACGCCAGGCGGACAACGCCCTGGTCCTGTTGCTCGGCACGCCAGATGCCGCTCGCCTGCTGCCCGCGACGCCCCGCGACGACCTGATGGTGCTGCAGGACATCGCCCCCGGCACCAGCTCGGAACTGATCGAACGGCGCCCGGACATTCTCGCCAGCGAGCACCGCCTCAAGGCGCGCAATGCCGATATCGGTGCAGCTCGCGCCGCGTTCTTTCCCCGGATCAGCCTGACCGGTTCGGTGGGCAGCTCCAGTGCCGAGTTGTCCGGATTGTTCGATGGCGGCTCGCGGGCCTGGAGCTTTGCCCCGACGCTGTCGCTGCCGATCTTCGCCGGTGGCCGCAACCGCGCCAACCTGGACCTCGCCGAAGTGCGCCAGGACGCGGCGGTGGCCGACTACGAAGGCACCATCCAGACCGCCTTCCGCGAAGTGGCCGATGCCCTGGCCGCCACCGACACCCTGCGCCGCGAGGAGGCTGCCCGCCAGGCTCTGGCCGGTTCCAGCGAGGCTGCGATGGCCCTGGCTAAGGCGCGTTACGAGGGCGGCGTGGACGACTACCTGCGTTATCTTGACGCCCAGCGCAGCACCTTTAGCAACCAGACCACACTAATTCAAATCAGCACGGAACGGCAGATTGCGCTGGTTGACCTGTTCAGGTCTCTGGGCGGTGGCTGGGGCCAAACTGAACCGATGGCCGGGATCGGCGCTGAGTGAGCAAAGCCAGGAGTCCTGCATCCGAAGACCGGACTCTGGCTCCATCACCGGTGAGCTACTGGTCATCGACGGGGCAATCGTCTGATCGAGAATAAGACTGTCTGACGACTGGCAGGCCTATGGATTATTGGTGGCAGCAGCTAACGGCTCTATAAAGAGCTGCAAAAAATCACTGTAACGCATGATTGACTGACTGCTTCTGGCCGGTTTCTGCCTGTTGCGTCTCTGCTGCCCACTGGCCAAGTCGGATGCACGCGGTGGTCAGTACCAATGCAATTGACTGGTCAAATGGGTGCAATTGCGCAGGTATGGACTTCAAGCCCCAATTTCCTGGAAAAGAGGTTCTTTCTATGGACATCCGACATCAGAGATTGAGTAGCGGAATGTCTGAGCTGAAGTCATGTCCATGGCTGTTCTTCTTTCCTTTACATCGATGAGAGCTGGCCCGACTGCTTTCGACCAAACTCGAAGAGCTGTTTGGTCAGCAGCAGGAAACCACTGTGCGTAAGCGTGGCCCAAGACCTGTTCCACTTGGAAGGTTTGACGCTGAGCTTAAGCCACTAGTAGCTAGATCATCTACCTTTCTGGCAGCGCCACCAGTTGCTTTTGCACCGTTAAATCACCTAGATTTCACGGCCTTCTCTTTTATGTAGTCCTCCAAATAACTTTCTAAGGGCTTTGCTGTTCCAAGAACATGAAGCGCACCAGACTGCGTAGTATTTTGAAATTACTGAGATTTGCTGGCTTCCCGGTCTGCCCATCAAGGAATCTAACAACACCATTCTGATTAAATACATTGAAAACATGCCCTGGCTGACCCAGCCCATAAGAACCAAACACAACTCCCCGAGCGCCATTTCCGGAGCTTGCCATTTGCTGCGCAATATTGTCAGGCGCCGTTATAGGGCCAAATTTAGAGCCAAATTGTTTTTGAAACACACTCAGCGGGACACCTTTCGCCTGGCCTTGCAGGCGCAAAACAAACCATACTTGGTCTGTTTTTTGATGGACTATGTAGAGTTAGTATTGATTAACGTGCCGCCATCTTTACCAAGGCCATCGTAATCGATCAGTGTTTGCTCAACTGCCCGAGCGTCAGCACGAGAAATATTCTCAAGCCCTCTGATTTCGGAAACCACTATACCTTTTTGTCTGAGGTGAGCTTGACTGCGTTTAACTATGTCGTCGGTTTCCAACGTAACGAGTCACGCCATCAATAACGCAGTTATAAACACAGGCCTTTCCGCCTATAGAGGCAACCTCACCTGCGCCTTTTGCACCGAAGGACTAATTCTACTTAATAGAAATTTCTTTTAATTCCTCGATAAGTCGATCCCCCTCCTCACTTTGCGACTCCAAACTAATCATCACAGGAAAGTCTTCATAAACCAATCGCAGGAGCCGGTCTTTTATAATCACCCCCCACACTCTAGTATCAACAGAATCACTTCTGCTAATAATCTTTCCAGAAAATAACTTAACGAATTCTTCGGCATAATTAGGGAAGCCTTCCCAGCCCACATCAGAAGTCAGCTCCGCATACAGTCTCCCAGACCTCATGCGGCCAAGAGAAAACACTTTTTCATCAATAAATTTTTTCATTGAAAAAGATCTCCACCACCAGCTCGCGTAGAGCTCTCAATTATCTGATCAAAAGTTTTTCCCTTTTTAACTAAATCATCAAATGCAGGGCCGATCTTGTTACCATATCGCTCCAAATTTCTTGCATCGATTACGTCAAGCATATCCGGAGGCGTATACTCCCTATACTTTACTTTCAACTCGTTTCTTGCGCCATATGCATATTTTGCGACTTCTTCTGCGCTAGCGCCGCCGGCACGCATTTTGTCCACAGCACCTTGCAAGTCGTAAACATCTTTAACATAGTTTTGTCGGACAGGTGGGAGATACCCGAAGTCTCCGTCAGCTTTAGATATAGCGTTGTCCCAAGCAGGAGTACCTTTTGCACCCCCCACCGAATGCGCATAAGGCATCCCTGCCTCCGCATCCGTTATACCACTTGTCGAATTCGGATTCTTTCTAGGTGGCCCATTTTTACCACCAGCGTTGTCAGCCAGGCTCGACGCCTTCCACGCCGTCTCCCGCTCCCCAAGCGCCCCAGCTTCCCTGCTTTGTTGATCACCGCAAAGCTCAGGGCGAACTCGGTCTCCCACTGCATTTCCACCCGCAGGGCAGCCTGTTCCTGGCCTTGCAGGCGCAAAACAAACGCCTGGACTTTCGCGTCCTGCTTGGCGCTCTCAAAGGCTTGTGCGACTTCGTATGGATTGCTGGCCTTCTGAATCAGTCCGTTGGTGATACGAGAACTGGTGCCACTAAAGTCCGTGACCAGCCCTTCACCCAAGCCGTAGATGTTTCTGGCTGACTCGGCCACTGCCGCCGCAATGCCTTGCCCTACGCCAATCCCACCACCCAGCAGATCGGTTTTGCCGTAATTGAGGTTGCGGTCGTAATAGGCGAGTTGTTCCCAGTTCTGAAGGAATCTGTCGTTGATCAGGTATTCCTGATTCACCTTCGGATCATAGAAGTTCGCGTGGTTGATCTCGTAGTTCTTGAGCAACGCCAACGTTTCCGAGGCGGTATACACCTTGTGCGGGTCGCTGATGCTCGGCACATCCCCTTTGTCCGTGGTCGCATAGTTCGCCCCCAGCGGCGCCAGCGCCTGCCCGAGGTGGGCGAGGGTGCTGTCGTCGAACTTCACGCCCGCAGCGCTGATCGTGGTCTGCCAGTCCTTGTCGGTGTAGTAGGCAAATGCCTCGGCCATGCGCCGCTCGGCTTCGGCCACGCTGATGTTCTGCTCTTGCGCCAGCGCCTTGGCCTGCTCGGAGATGAGCTTGCGTTCTTCCGGGTGCAGTACGAGGCTTGGAGGTGTCTACGAAACCAGGGGCGATTCAGACCGTAGGTCGTCAGGGTGGGTGCAAAAGGAATGCAACTTGACTGCAGAAAGGATGCAAATAGGGTGCAAGAAGGCGGCAAAAAGGGTGCAGATAGGGTGCAAAAACACCCCATATTCAGCCTAAGCTTCTACATCTAAACCTGCCGCTTAATTTTCAAGGATAAATAAAGTCTATACTTATTTTAACTTTAACTAAGTCCAAGGTTACCTCACAGCCACTCCACGCTGGCAGCCCTCCTGTAAGTTTATTCTCAAGATACCAACTGCGAAGCTCTGTTAAAAGGTCTAAAATATCTGTATTGGCTCGCCCGCCTGCCGTGAACCAGGCAACGTTACCTTGTTCATCAATGTAGTCATACTCATACTCACAGCTATCTAGCTCTTGGGATAACTGTGCCCGCATTATAATTTTACAGGCTCCGCCGGGAGCAATTTCAAATAAAATACCCCCAATGTCATTGTAGATATCATCATCACTACGCATCAATTTCCACCCGGTGAGTTTTTAAATACTGTAGTGGTCAACTGATCCCGGACACTGAATTGAGTTTTTCCTCTGCGACCGCAGGCGGTAGCCCTTCGTTGAATTGATGCGGTCGCCGCCAGTTGTACCGCTCCATCAAAAACCGACTGATATCTTGCTGCGCCAGCACAGCGCTCATGTAGCCCACCGTCGGTATCCATTCAGTCTTCAGGCTGCGAAATAGCCGCTCCATCGGCGCGTTGTCGTGGCAGTTGCCGCGCCGACTCATGCTCTGCGTGAAGCGGTATCTCCATAGTCTCTGGCGGAAACTCAGGCTGCCGTATTGGCTGCCCTAGTCGCTGTGAAACAGCACATTCTGAGGCCGGCCACGCCGCTCATAGGCCATATCCAATGCCTTGATCACCAGGTCGGCATCAGGCTTGGCTGAGAACGCCCAACCTACAACACGCCGGGCACAAAGGTCGATGACAGCCGCCAGATAGTGCCATTGGCCTTCAGCCCAGACGTACGTAATGTCACCGCACCAGATTTTGTTCGGGGATGCCACGCTGAACCCACGATCAAGCACGTTCGGGATATCAGGCCGCTCCACGGTAGCCTTTTTGTAGGCATGGGAGCCCGGCTGTTTGCTGATCAAGTTCAGCTCGCGCATCAACCTACGTACCTTGAATCGCCCGATCTGAATGCCGTCCTCTTTCATCATCGGCATGATGCTCCGGCTGCCCGCAGCGCTTCGGCTTTGCGTAAACAACTCGTTCACGCGGCTACGCAAGACTACTCGTTCGGCATCCGGATACCGACGTTTCCGGCAGTACGCGTAGTAGCAAGATCGGGTGACATCAAATACCGAGCACAACAGATCAACAGGCTCTTGAGCCCGCAGTTGATCGATTAACGCGAACGCTCGTGTTCCTCGGCCATCAAGAGCGCGGTGGCCTTTTTTAAGATCGATTTTTCCCGTTCTAGCCGATTGATACGGGCTTCGAGTTCCTGGATTTTTTGCTGCTCAGGTGTCAGAGCCTTGCTGGTGGGAGTAACACCGCTACGTTCTTGCTGAAGCTGGCTCACCCATCGACGAAGCGCCGATTCGACCAATCCGAGCGAACGGGCGGCTTCGATATGGCTGTAGCCTTGGTCGAGCACCAGGCACGCAGCCTCGCGCTTGAACTCAGGGGTAAAGGTACGACGTTGCTTGGTCATCAGACACCTCTCTATGGCGAGCATTCTCGCCTAAATGGGTGTCCGGTTTCATTAGACCACTACATACAATCTCTTTTGGACGAGCACCGCCTATTGAATACTCCACATTAAAGCTATCTGGCCGAACACTTTTGCCAGAATACACAGGCTCAATCTTCACGCTAACCTGCTTGCCTTCCTTAAGTGCGGACGTCCATGTATTCTCCATAGACTTCCAAGTACCTTTATTCAAGTTCCCATTCATGGGAAGGAGATTCAATCTCTCCCCAGGTCCGTTGAATATACTAGCAATCAAGTGCCCACCCTCGTCCCCACTGACGCCTCACTTACCTGCCACACATTGCTGATATGTATTCCGATCATTTTTAGTCAATGAAAGATTTGACTCGACTTTCTCAACGCGGCCCAAGCCATCTGTTTGAAAAGTTTTATTCCCATCGACCTTATATACGGTATTCGGCACAAGCTTATTCAGCTCTTTATTCCATGCACCTTTACCACCAGAACTAATCTCGACCTCCCGTAAAGCTTGCCCTGTTCCTTTTGCACCATCTAAACCTTAACGAGCACAAACTCCATCAAAATACCACTACCACTCATGCTTTCAATAATTACTCGACTCGCTTCTATCGACTTCAAAGCGAAATTCATTTCATTTAATGACGCGGAAAAGTCGACAATACAATCCATGTCTGGAACTCTCTTGTTTCCCTTGATTTTAAAACCCTCAATACCAAGAACTGCAATATTATTATTTTTGCAGTAGTCGACCAGCCTGATTCCATCGCCAACATCAAACAAAGGAATGCCACTCCACATCAATGTAGGTGTAACAGGTAAATCCTCAACGAATACTTCAACTGTAATCAGTCCCATGGTGCAACCCACTCAGGATCTTTTTATTGGAGACTTGGACAATCGCTCCCGTGCGATCATTCCTTACCACATAAGAACCATCCTTAGCGATATACCCAGTAGCTGGATCGTTAAGGCGGCTCCCTGACACAGTATCAAAACGAGTATCTTTCGTCACAACCGTTTTGACTGGTTTATCGATTACAGACTGTATAGAGCTTTCCGTCCAACCCCATTTACCCATTTGGTCGGCAATCTTTGGTTCAATCGTAATTGAAATTCCTTTTGCACCATCTAAACCGTCAATTTAATCCAAATAAAATCTGCCTGAGAGCACGTTGTTTTTCTAGGGTTGAACCATCAAAAAAAACCTTATCAGACGTTATAACTTTAATAACTTTACCACACTCATAAACTTTAAATCCCTGGCTCTCCAACAGCGAAATGCTGGCAAATCTATCCACGCCTGCTCTCTCCCAGAAGAGGTTGCCTAGCCACATAGTGCTTCCAATCGCCTCAATATATCCTTGCCTGAGCACGTTACGGCCAGGATTCCCTGAGGTATCAATTTCCATTTGATCCAAGGGGGGAGGCAAGCCATTCGACTTCATTGGAAGACCTGAAAGAGGGCGACCCACGCATTCATACTCTAGAGGGTCTGTAGCGTTCTGCCAAAAATCATATTCGACATCAGAAACCCATGCCTGAATAAAACCTTCAACATTGAGAATAGGCCTTATTTCCTCTTCCAACTTAGTATTACCATGACCCTCTGATTCTTCTAGTACCAAAAAGCAATAACCCAGTGCTGGAAGCAACCCGAATCGGAGCTCAAACCCACCAGACACCAAACCACTAGGCCATGATTTTTTTTTCAATATTTTCTTTTCAAGCGTTTTGATATCAATCTTAACCCCATGCAGAAAAAATATCGTAGGGGAGGAAAACTTACTTAAAAGCTCTTCAACCAAAGCCAGCATCTGCAAACCACTGATCGACTCGACATCAAAAACAAACTTGAATCGCTTCATCTTTTCAGGTCTCACTTGAATTCTTTAACAACCACTTTGACATTATATTCACGGCCGAATTCGATAAGCGACTTAGCAGCAGCCGAGCCACCAGGCTGAACTCGCAGGTCAAGCACCATATTTGCTGGTACACCATTGACTTTCGCGCCATTTGTCCCTAAGTCGATAATATGATCTTGCATTCGGCCTAACCACGTACTTCCTACCGTATCTACAGATTTCAGACTAACGAGCGTATTACCATTCTGAAAATCAACAAGCGGGAAATACCCATTTCTTTCGGCCCCTACGTTATACCAGCCGCTCTGCGGTGAATACTCAGTTTTAGCAAGGTATGACTCAATGTCTACCCCTCGTTGAGTCGGTTTAAGAGTCCAAACCTCTGAAAGATTCGTTGTGAGATCTTTTGCACCATTTTTTTCCCCGCTTTGCAACATCCCCGCCAGCTTCTCAAGCCACCCTGGCGTTTTCGAAGCCACAGCTTTAGCAGCACTTCCCAGCGAAATAATGGCCAGCGCCAGTTCCGCTTCTGCCTCCACCCCAAGCCGATGACTCTCCGATTCGGTCGGCGTAAACAGCGTATCTTTGGTGCTCTCAAACTGGTTCAGAAACTGACTGACCAATTGCAGCGCAGCAGGATCGACCTTTTCCCTCCCTTGACCATGCCGCGCGGTGGCTTCCAGCGCTTGAACCATCTGCTGTTCAGTTACGTTTTCAGCCCCTGGCGCGCAGTAACCGGGCATTTGCCTGCATGCATCGGCGATGCCTTTGGCGAAGCTTTCGGCATTCTTCCTGTGCAGGTCATGGTTGTAAATGGTTGCACTCTGAGCAACCTCGGAGCCTTTCTGAAGATCACCGTTGACGGCTGCGGCGGCAAGCACACCAGTCAATTGGGACAGCATCACATGAACGTTGGTGTCGCCACCGGATAACGTTGACAGCGTATCTGCTATGGCTTCGTTCAAGCCCGCAGCCATGGCGCCAGTTTTGAAATCGCTGCCCGTGGCCTCTGCCAGCAAACCACCCATGACGGCATGCACCACAATTTTGGGCAGGCTGCCGTTCTCAAAGGGGTGATGAAGAGGTATTTAGTGATTACGGCGGAGTGAAATAAATAACCCCGGCACTGCCGGGGTTATTTTTCTATGTACAATGACTGATAGCTAATCGAAGAGTCGCACCGATTTCAGCTGGAGAACTATTACCTGAAATCACCACATAGTCGCTTTCAGTTATTCCTTTACCACTCCATGCTTCTGGTTTTTCGTGGTGGCTAGGTTTAATAGCCATAGTGCTTTTAAAGAATTCGATCACACATTGCTTCATATCCTTGAGCATCGCCCGTTTGGCTTTATACCCAAACCGACCCATAATTTCGCTTACCCATAAATTGTACTGAGGAACTACTCTTCCTCTAGCATCAAAAAAACTGGTTCATCTTTCGGGTTAATCATTCGACTAGTTAAAAGTCCTTTTATCACTGCCTCCCCCAAATCTTCATTAGATGATGAGTGAGACAATAAAAACTTTCTCCGCAGGGATCTGGGAGAAAATTCCAATATCCCGACACGGTCTATCGCCCCGCCAGTTGCTTTTGCACCAACAAATATTTCGGACTATATCTGCTTTACCCTATTAACATACCCCTAATAATCTAAGGTCATCTTTAAGCTCCACGACTTCATCAGAAGGCAGATCTTCCAAGATAGAGGAGAGTTCAAACTCCTCTAACAATTTAGAGATGGTATCCAGATGATACTTCTGGACCTTTTCCGGAGATCGTCCTGCTGAAAGAATAAGTGCTATAACTTCGAGCATTAACTTTTCAATAGGTAATTCAAATGAGTTTTCAAGCTCGCCATAGGCATAACCCACTTCACTTTCACCTTCGGCCCATGAGCTTTGGTGGCTGAGCTTGACCTTGCAATAGCTATAATAGCTACCCAGAAACCAAGCCCGGATTTCACCATAAGTCACTCTGTCTTCCATCACGGCGTCTTCCTCGGAGGGCGCAGCATAACACCCTGATTATCAAGAATATTAACGGTAATATTCGGGTACTTCGCTTTGAACTGCTCAGCCACATTCAGACAGCTGGCACAAGCCGCTTTCTCCGTAAGGATATTTACTGTTCCTCTTACGGAGGTATTTCTCCCCAACTGGTCAGCGATATTATCTAGAATTTTGTATTCCGTATCTATTCCCCGATAAACCAAGTCTCCAGCATTATTGGGTACAGATTGAGCGACAAAATTCCCATTTCCGGAGCCGACAAGCCCCTTACCAGCATCAGAGACTTGGCTGTGTGCGGCCATCTGCTTAGGTATTCCGGGAATATCTATTTCCGCGACACTACAAAGGGAGTATTGAGCAGATAGACCGTAGGTCGTCAGGGTGGGTGCAAAAGGGATGCAACTTGACTGCAGAAAGGATGCAAGAAGGCGGCAAAAAGGGTGCAGATAGGGTGCAAAAACACCGGCGCAAGGCCGGTGCCAGATCAACTCAGACCCCTTAAAATTTATAATGAAACTCACCCGCCTGTTTCATCTATCAGCTTTTGTTACATTAGAGTAACAACCGAACTTGGGGATTTTTTCATAATTTCGAGACGATTCGAAACTTGATCTGGCCTCTTCAATCTCATGAGGATTAAATTTTTCTCGCCTAATAACAAGGCCGCCTTCCTCATTGAAAATGTAGGACTCCCCACCAATGACCTCGTCTCCATCCCCTTCAAACTCACGATGAGTCGCCATAGTCAAAAATAAGTTATCCGCATCTGTTACTTGAAATTGGTAGGTCAGATACTCACGACATTTTTTATCTAAAAAACCGACACCAACCATTCCTTTATCTATGGAGAACTCAACAAAGCAAGATGGCGCAGAGTCCGACCCAATGAGAGCCGTATATGATTCACCCGAGAGATGCCTAGAATGTGCCAGAGATTCATCCATAGGCTCTATCGCAAACTTTTTCATCCGAAACCAAGACTTACAATAATAAATAGGCAGCCCCATTAATACACCTTCACATTAGTATCTCTAATTAAAACTCCTGCTTTATTGGCAGAGTCCAAGATGGTTTCTGGAATTACTCCATTCTGTGGAGGAACCTCAAGAATAACAGTACCTTGCAATTTTTGGCCACCCAAAGCCCCACTAGATGGACCATTCGCAATGGTCGCGCCAGAAGGGTATTTCGTAATGGCCTCACTTATGTAGCTCTTTGCTGTCGCCTCTGAAACCTCAGAAAGCTGTGTCAATTTACGAGAGGCGATTTCGCCTTTTATGGGATTATACGAATCAACACGATAATAGCCATTCCCGTCAGGTCGCTGAATATAAACTTAGTTATTCGAGTAATTTTTATACTGTACCTTATTAAACTCATTACCCGCATCAAGCCGCTGCAACCATTCAGGTTTAGACGATGGAGCTACAACATCATCTACCTTTTCTGCAGCACCGCCTGTCGCCTTGGCGCCTCTTTACATTTTTAATCCTATTTTCTCAACACCAATTTTTGCCTACTGTCTATTTAACTATAAGAAACCTAGGATCCTCACTCATAAGTCTTAAAACTTCTGACCAGTTCCAAAGTATGCCAGGAAGATGATCCCTCGGGACAAACCTCCCACGTTCAGAGTTTGGAAATTTTTCCATAGCAAGTTTGCAATTCTCATAAAACAATTTGAAGCAATGTGCATCCACCTCATCTAAAGCGATAAAACTCTGCCCCTGCTCGTCCAGCGGCCTATAAATCTCACTCATGCAACCCGCCTGACTACCACTAAATTGCTTTCTGGTTGCCTCGACTATGCAATCAAAAACGCCTCCAGAGGTTCCCCAACCTACATTCTTGCTAATTGCAACATACATACCCATAACGGTTCACCTAAGTATTAAAACCTTATTTTGCTGACTTTCAGGGAGCGCTTTTATCCAGCCGTTAACCATATTTTGGTTTGCCTGCGTGAGATTTCTGTAGTCCAACGGAACTATATCAGCCTTGTTTATATGATCTATTAACTGGGCTTGATTTCGAGCAGCATTGTTTGTGAAAAATTTATTTATCTGCTCTGCCCTGGTAGAGTCAGTCCACATGAAATCGACCGTTTTCCCAGCATTTGGGCCGTCAGTGAAAATAAAGTCAGGATTTTTCTGCCCTTGAGTAGGCTCTACGCGTTTCAGGGTACTGCCGAAGGTATTCTCCAGTTGAACGGCAGCCTGCCCTTCGTGCAAAGCTAGCTTTCCAGTATCCAGATCTTTAGCTAAGTCTTGAATCCTTCCCGTATTTATTGACGTAACCGGGTTGATTGAATTCAGCCCCGTATCTGCGTCTTTGAATACAGGCGTTAACACTGAACCTGTCGCTTTTGCACCACCCACCGAATGCGCATAAGGCATCCCTGCCTCCGCATCCGTTATACCACTTGTCGAATTCGGATTCTTTCCAGGTGGCCCATTTTTACCACCAGCGTTGTCCACCAGGCTCGACGCCTTCCAAGCCGTCTCCCGCTCCCCAAGCGCTTTCGCAACCTGCCCCAGCTTCCCTGCTTTGTTGATCACCGCAAAGCTCAGGGCGAACTCGGTCTCCCACTGCATTTCCACCCGCAGGGCAGCCTGTTCCTGGCCTTGCAGGCGCAAAACAAACGCCTGGACTTTCGCGTCCTGCTTGGCGCTCTCGAAGGCTTGTGCGACTTCGTACGGATTGCTGGCCTTCTGAATCAGTCCGTTGGTAATACGAGAACTGGTGCCACTAAAGTCCGTGACCAGCCCTTCACCCAAGCCGTAGATGTTTTTGGCTGACTCTGCCACTGCCGCCGCAATGCCTTGCCCTACGCCAATCCCGCCACCCAGCAGATCGGTTTTGCCGTAATTGAGGTTGCGGTCGTAATAGGCGAGTTGTTCCCAGTTCTGAAGGAATCTGTCGTTGATCAGGTATTCCTGATTCACCTTCGGATCATAGAAATTTGCGTGGTTGATCTCGTAGTTCTTGAGCAACGCCAACGTTTCCGAGGCGGTATACACCTTGTGCGGGTCGCTGATGCTCGGCACATCCCCTTTGTCCGTGGTCGCATAGTTCGCCCCCAGCGGCGCCAGCGCCTGCCCGAGGTGGGCGAGGGTGCTGTCGTCGAACTTCACGCCCGCAGCGCTGATCGTGGTCTGCCAGTCCTTGTCGGTGTAGTAGGCAAATGCCTCGGCCATGCGCCGCTCGGCTTCGGCCACGCTGATGTTCTGCTCTTGCGCCAGCGCCTTGGCCTGCTCGGAGATGAGCTTGCGTTCTTCCGGGTGCAGTTGGCGGTTGTAGGCGGTCGCGTTCTTGGCGATTTCGGCGCCCTTGTTCACGTCACCATTGACCGCTGCGGCAGCGCCCACACCGATGAGCTGGGAAATCATCAGTTCCAGCTTCTGGTCCTGGCGAACCCTTTCCGACAGCTGTGCGATCAACGCTTCACTGGCACCGGCCGCCGCCGCACCGGTTGCGAAATCACCGCCAGTGGCTTTGCTCAGCGCGCCTCCGACCAAGGCGTGGAATATGACCTTTTCCGGGCTGCCGTCCTTCCAGCCGAAGTGGCTGGAGGTGTCGCCAACCCAGTTGAACACCCCAGCCTGCAACAGGTGCTGGCCCTGGGCAGTCAAGGCGCCGTTCAGGTTGTCGCTGAAGCTGCCGCCACCGACGGCTGTCTGTGCGCCGGCCTGCACCACGCCTTGCGCACCCAGGTAGGTGCCGAACTTGGCTAACTCATCCAGCTTACCGAGGTCAAAGCCTTTGGTGACCTTGTTGACGTTGTCGCCGGTCACCCCGAATGCTTCGTCCAGCACGCCTGCGGTAAACCCGGCGGTGATGCCGCTGACTGCGTAGCCCTTGAGTGCGTCGGAAGAGGTGACGTCCTTGAACACCAGGCCCAGGTTGCCGCGGTTGTTGATGGTGCTGATGGCCGCATTGCTGGCCATGCCACTCAGGATGGCGGTGCCCGCGACGTTGGCCCAGCCGGCCGAGGCGCCTGCGGTCGCTGCTGCCGTGGCACCGGCCATGGACGTGCCGGTGCCGGCGGCAGCAATGGCGCCGCTGGCGGCACCGGCCGTAATGTACGTCACCAGAATTGCGACGATCAGCTGGGACGCCACACCCATGCCGGAATGTTTGTAATCCCAGCTGTCATGCAGCTCTTTGACCTTGCGCCAATCCACGTCACCCTGTTGCTCGGCCGTCTTGAGCCAGGCCATCTTGGGGTCGGCCTGCACCATGGCATCGATGGTCTGGCTGACGGTCTTCTGGTCGACATCCCTGATATCGATTTTCAGGCCATTGACGGCCTTGATCATCAGCTCCCCGTTGGCCACCATCTGCGTCTGGCGCAGCGTCTCATCCGTCTGCCCCTTGCCCTTGGCACTGGTCCACGCCAGGTCGCCCTTACTCTTTTCGTGACTCTCCTGATGCATGTCCTTGACGGCTTCGAACGTCACCGCACCGCCGCTTTCTATTGTGAGGTCGCGGCCTGACTCCAGGGCGGCGCCCTGGTACAACTGGTCACCGCCGCTCACCAGGGTCAGGTCACCCCCGCTGGTGACCACGCTGCCCACCGCCTTTACATCGGTGACTTCGTCACGCTGGGTCTTCTTGCTGCCCCAACTGCCTTTCTTGTTCATGTCGTACAGCGAGTACTCGCTGTCGTTGGCGGCCAGTAGCTGCAGGGTATTGCCGGCGGAGATGTAGGCCTCGCCGCCCGCCGTGGCCTTGCTGGCAACCATCAGCAGGTTGTCGCCGGCCTCGATGCTGAGCGAGCCGCCGGCAGTCAGTTCGGCCGCCTGCTGGCGCACGCTGTCGTGCTGTTTCTCGGTTTTGGTGTTGCCTTTTTTGCCTTTGGAATAGGCATGGTCTTCGTCTGCCGCAGCAGCGATGAACACGTCGCGCCCAGCCTCCAGGGCGATGTCGCGACGTGCCTCGATCTCGCTGGCGATGACCGACAGGTCTTGCCCGGCCGAGGCACTGAAGCTGCCGCCAGCCTGCACTTGGCTGACGTACTGGGTGGTGGTGCTGTCGTAGCCGCTGACGCGGCGACGCTGGTACTCGTGGCTGTCGGTGACTTGTTGGCTGGCGATGTAGAGGTCGCGCTCGGCGCTCAGCGCAATGTTGCCGCCGGCGGTGGCCACGCCACCGACAAAGCCGATGTCGCGACCGGCCGAGAGGGTCAGGTCGTTGGCAGCCTCGATGCGCGCCGCATTGTTGACGATGTTCTGCACCACATGCTCGCCGCCGACACGATCGTCCAGGCGGGTGACGCTGCGCTCGTTGATGACATCGCCGGTCAGGGCCAACAGGCTCACGTCGCGGCCCTTGAGGATGCCGCCGGCGCTGTTGCGGATGGAATCGGTGGCCAGCAGGTCGAGGCGCTGGCCGGCTTCCATCAGGCCGCTGTTGTCGATGTTGCCGGCGGTGACGGAAAGGTTGTTGCTGGCGCGCAGGGTGCCGACGTTGTTCAGCTCGCCGCCGCTGATCAGGCTGACATCGCGCCCTTGGATCAACGCGCCGTTGGGCGCCAGGCGTCCTTCGGACTGGGCCAGGTAGAGCACCGGGGCCAGCACCTGCTCGCCGTTGACCTCGATGGTTTCCATCCACACGATGTCGTGGGTGAGGGCGGCCACCTGCTCGGCACTCAGCGACACGCCTACGCTCAGGCTCAGCGCATCCTTGCTGGCAATGGCGTTGTCCATCAGGTAGCGGAACATCGCCTCGTCGCTGTCCAGCCCGGCGATCAAGCGCTGCCCGGTGCGCTCCACTACCGCTTCGCGGATCAGGCGCTGTTCGTACAGGCCGTCGCCCAGGCGCTTCTTGGTGGCGTCGGGGTCGATGTCGAGGCTGCCCAGCAGGTAGTCGGAACTGAGGAATTTCTTCAGGTCGGTGAGCACCGGGTTGGTTTCCACCAGGTACTTGTGCGGCTGGCTGGCAGTTGCCGGGGTTGGCACGCCCTGTACCAGCTTCACGCCTGCCGGCAAGCCGTCCAGGCCCGTACCGGTTTGCCCGGCAACGCTGGCAGCCTGTGCGTCAGGGCCTGCCCAGTAACCCTGGCCGGCGTTGCCGGTGGCAGTGTTGGCCAGGCTGCCCAGCGTGCCGGCTTGCCCGTGCTGAGTCAGGTCGGCACCTGCGGCCAGTGCACCGCTGGCCTGGGCTGTCTGGCCGGTCTGCCCGCTAAGGCGGAACAGGCCGTGCTCGCCCTGCGGCAGGCTGAAGCTTGGCAGCGTGACCGGGTTGACCTGGCGCTGTGCCAGGTCGGGCGGCAACTGCGAGGTAACGGCACGTACCGAGGTTTGCGCGGTGGCCTTGTCGGCATTGGCACCGCGTTGGCCGATGCCGCCGACCCCGCTGGCATTGGCGCGCACCACACTGTTGTCGATGCGCTCGGTGGCGTTGATGGTGACGGCGCCCGCAGCCTGGATGACGGCAGGGGAGACCACGGCGCCAGCGATGGGCGTGCGGTTGTCGCTCAACCTGTATACGCCTTTGCCGGGGTAGCCGCCGGCGGCCAGGAATTGGTCCAGGGTTTCCATGCCGGGTACGCCGGACTGGTTGAACGCGTTCTTCTTTTGCATGAAGCCGGAATAGTGCGACCGGTTACGGCTGTAGAAACTGCCGTTCAAGTTGCGCTGCTCGCCACCGCTCACGCCAATGTTGTTGAGTACGGCAGTGTCGATGCTGATGTTGCGGGCGGCAGAGACGCTGCTGTAACGGTTGCTGAACTCGTTGCCGCTGAACGTCAGGCTGCCACCTGTGGTGATCGATGCCGCCTGGCTGTCCTGGTCGATGACATCGTGGGAGATCTCGACGGCGGTGAACTGGAACTCGCAGCCCTTGCCCTTGCAATGGTCGTCGGCATAGGTGTTGATGCTCCCCGATACCCGTTCGGTCCGGACCGTGAGCTTGTCCTTGCGATTGATCAGGGTGTCGGCCAGCAGGCTCATGTTGCCGGCGCTTTCCAGGCTGCCGGAAATGTTCTCCACGTGCGTGGCACGGGTACCTCGGTCATTACGGGCGATGCTCAGCCCGCCTAGGCTGTACAGGTCGGCATAGGTGTTGGTGAAGGTGCCTACCCGCAGCGTCATATCGTTGCCGCTGAAGATCAGCCCGCGGTCGTTGCGCAGGGTGTCGGCATTGATGCGCAAGGCCGTGGCGCCGCCCAGGGTGGCGTAGTTGTCGAGCGTGCCGGCCGTGGCGGTCAGATTGCCCGCCGAGGTGATCCGCCCGCGGTTGGTCAAGGTGTTGGTGGCGCTCACCACGCTGGTGGCGCCCCCGGTAAGGGTGCTGGTGCTGGCAAGGTCGATGCTGGCCGCGTTCAGGGTCAGGTTGCCCAGGCTGGTGGTGCGCCCGGTGCCGTTGTAGGTGCCGGTGAGGTCGAGCCGCAAACTGCCGTCGCTGGCCAGCAGGCCGTCGTTGCGCCAATTGACCCCCTTGCCGGTGAAACTCTGCGCCGCCAGCAGCTTGCCGCTCGCGGTCTGGGTGAACTGGCCGATGTCCAGGTTCAGGCGCGCGGCCTGCAATACGCTGCTGTTGGTCCAGTTGGCGGCCTTGATGTCGAGCAGGCCGTTGGTGTACAGCAGGCCGCCCGCACGCATCACCTTGTCGGCGGCCAGGCCGAAGTTGCCGCTACCGGTGTGCAGCAACTGCCCGCTGTTGTTGCTCAGGCCGGCGACTTGCAGGTCCAGGTGCTGGTTGGCGGTTTCCAGCAGGCCAGCGTTGTTGTTGAACGTCTCGCGGGTGCTGATCAGGGTGGTGCCGCTGCGCCCCAGCGCGCGCAGGCTGCCATTGGCGTTGTTCAGCGTCTGGCTGCGCAGGGCCAGGTCAGCCTCGCTCTCGAGATGGCCCAGTTGGTTGTCGAGCAGGCCCGACAGGTCGAAGTCGATGCGCCCGGCACCCACCTTGCCGGCCTGGTTGAGGAACTGCCCGGCGTTCACACCCAGCCATCCTGCGGCATACAGCCCGCCGCCCTGGTTGTCGAATGTGGCGGTGGCGATGCGGTTGTCGCCGGACAAGGCAGAGATGAAACCCTTGCGGTTTTGCAGGCCGTCGCGGGCCTCGAGGTCCAGCGTCTGGGCCTGGAGGGTGCCAGCATTGTTGTCGAGCAGGCCGCTGACCAGCGTGAGCCGGCCCTGGCTGCTATTGAGCATGCCGCCGGCGCTGTTGTTCAGGTGGGTGCTGTGGATATCGAGGTTGCCGGCCACGCTGTCCACGCGCCCGCCCTGATTGCGCAGGTCGTCGCCCAGGCGCAGCAGGATATTGCCCTGGGCCTTGAGGCTCGCCGCCTGGTTGTCGAGGGCCTGGGCCTGGATGTCGAGGCTGCCGCGTTCGCTGAATACCAGGCCGTCCTGCTGGTTGAGCAGGTCGCCCTTCAGACGTAATACCAGGTTCTGCTGGCTGGCCAGTGTGCCGCCAGCGCTGTTGTTCAGGCTGTCGGCGTCGATGCGCAGCAAGGCCTGGCTGACCAGCCTGCCGCCGCGATTGTCGAGGTTGGCGCTGTTTAGCAGCAGGTCGCCGCCACTGGCCAGGCGTGCGCCCTGGGTGTTGAGCAGCGCGCCGAGCAGGGTGACGCGCAGTGCGCCCTGGCTGGTCACCTGGCCGTTCTGGTTGTTCAGCTGCTTGCCGTCGATTTCCAGGCGCTGGCCATTGAGCTGGCCGCCGCTGTTGTCGATCACGCTGCTGGTACGGTTCAGGCTCAGGGTTTGGGTGGCCGCGATCAGGCCACCCTGGCTGTTGTCGAGCCGGCCGTCGATGCTCAGGGTCACATCGGCTTCGCCGGCGATGATGCCGTGTCGGTTATCCAGGCGCGTGGCAGTGATCTGCTGCCTGCCAAGGCTGACCAGTGCGCCCTGGTCGCGGTTGTCCAGGGTGTCTTCAAGGTGCACGTCGAGGCGGCCATGTTGGCTGGAGAGGGTGCCGGCGCCGCGGTTGTCCAGCGTAGTGCCCCTGACCTCAAGGCCCTGCAGGCCCGAGACAAGCCCCGCGTTGCTGTTGTCGATGCTGGTGGCCTCGACCTGCAATGTGCCGGCGCTGATGAGGCGGCCCTTGTGCTGGTTGTCGAGTTGCGTGGCGAGCAGGCTGAATGCCTGCTCGCTGGATATCTCACCGCCATTGCTGTTGTCGACCAGCCCCAGGTGCTCGAAGGTCAGCGGGCCGCGGGCGTGAATCAGCCCGCCCTGGTTGTCCAGCGTGCCGCCTTGCAGGTTCAGGTGCACGGCCTGTTCGCCGATCAGGCGGCCTTGCTGCTGGATCAGTCGCTGTACGCTCAGGCGCAGGTCGCCCTTGGCCGAGAGTTCGCCGCGCGGGCCATTGTCCAGGTGGCGGGCAGTGATCGTGAGGTTGGCGTCACTGCTGATGCGGCCACCGGGCAGGGCGTTGGCGTAGGCGCCGTTGCGCAGGTCGGTGCTGTTCAACAGCAAGGCTTTGGCGCTGGTGATGGCGCCGCTGCGGTTATCCAGCGTAGTGCTGTCGATGCGTGCATCGCCCTGGCTGATCAACTGGCCGCCCTGGCTGTTGTCCAGGGTGCCGGTGTCGATGTGCAAGCCCAGGTTGGCGGATACCAGCCCCTGGTCGCTGTTGTCGAAAACGCCGCTGTTCAGGCGCAGATTGCCGCCTGCCGACAGGGTGCCCTGATGCTGGTTGGCCAGCAGGCCTTCGAGGGTCAGCCCGATGTCGCCACGGCTGGCCAGGGTGCCGCCATGGGTGTTGCTCAGGCTGCCGGCTTCGATATCCAGCCCGGCGCCCGCCGACAGTACGCCGTTGCGGCTGTTGTCCAGGGCGTTGGCGATGCGCAGGATGAGGCTGTCGGCGCTGATCAGGCGCCCGCCCTGGTTGTCCAGGCGATCGGTGTGCAGGCTGTAGCCGAGGTCACTGGATATCTCGCCACCGGCGCTGTTGTCCAGCGCGCCGATCTGGCGCAGCAGTAGTTGGCCGGGGCTGGCGATCACGCCCTTGTCGCGGTTGATCAGTGTGCCGCCCTGCAGGTCCAGGCTGATGCCGGTTGCGCTGAACAGGTAGCCGCCATCGCGCTGGTCCAGCCCGCTGAGGGTGGCCTCGATCTTGCCCCTGGAAGTGATGCGGCCCTGTTCGCCGTTGTACAACTGGGCGCCATGCAGGGTGATGCCGGTGTCGCTGCCGATGCGGCCCTTGTCGCGGTTGTCGAGCCCGCCACTGCGCAGCTCGAGTGCGCCCACCGCGCTGATTGCGCCGCCATGACGGTTGTCCAGGTTCGCGCTGCGGATCGACAACGCGGCGTCGGTCACCAGGGTCCCGCCCTGGTTGTTCAGGGCGCCGTGGCTGACCACATTCAAGGTATCGATGGCCGATACCAGGCCCTTGTTGTGGTTGTCCAACTGAGCTGCACTCAGGCTCAGGCGGCCCTCGCTGACCAGCTCGCCGCCCACGCTGTTGTCCAGCGTGCCGCTGAGTTCGATATCGACCGAAGCCAGGCTGCTGACCCGGCCGGCATCGCTGTTGAGCAACTCGGCGCCGCGCAGTACTACCCCATCGCGTCCAGCCAGCAGGCCCTTGCTCTGGTTGAGCAGACGCTGCACGGTGAGGGTCAGGCCGCTGTCGCCGATGACCTTGCCGCTGGTGTTGTCCAGTTGCCCGGTAGCTGTGATGCCCACCGTGCCGATGCTCGACACCACACCTTGCTGGTTGAGCAGGTCGTGGGTGGTGATAGTCACCGCATCGTTGCCGACGATCTGCCCGGCGCGCTGGTTGTCGATGTGCTTGGCGTCGAGGGTCACGCGGCCCTGGCCGAGCAGCTTGCCGGCGTCATGGTTGCGCAGCGTGCCCACGTCAACGACCAGGTCGGCCTGGGTGCTGGCTTTGCCGCCGCCACTGTTGTCGAGGGTGTCGCCGACCACCGTCAGTCCCTGATCGGCAACCAGTACACCGCCTCGATTGTCCAGCCGCTCACCCGAAAGCGTCAGTGTGGCCTTGCTCGACAGCAGGCCGCTGCCACTGTTGTTCAGTTGGCCGGCCGTGACCTGCAGCGCGCCTTCGCTCACCACGTTGCCCTGGTTGCGGTTGTCCAGCAGGCCGCTGATGCGGGTGTTCAGCGTGCCCTGACTGAGCAGGGCGCCCTTGTTGCTGTTGTTCAGGCCAAGGCCCTGGATGTCCAGGTGCTGACTGGCCGAGATCAGGCCCAGGCGGTTGTCGATGGCAGCGCTGGCGATCAGCAGCACGTCGCCTCCAAGCAGTTTGCCGCCCTGGTTGTTCACGCTGGCGCTGCGCACTTCGTTGCGTGCGCCGGAAACCTCGCCGGCCTGGTTGTTCAGCGCGTGGCTTTGAATCACCACCTGCCGGTTGCTGGCCAGCAATCCTGCGTTGCTGTTGTCCAGCTGCGGTGCGTCAATGGCCAGGCTGTCGAGGCCGATCACTCGACCACCCTGGTTGTTCAGGCCGGAGTTGGCCTGCACCACGGTGCTGCGCTGGCTATGCAGCAGGCCCTTGTCGCGGTTGTCCAGCGTGTCGGCCTTGAGCGTGAGGGTGTGGCTGGCCAGTACCTGGCCCTGGCGGTTGTCCAGCTTGCCGGCGGTCACCGTGGTGGTAGCGCCCTTCAGGCTGCCACCCTGGTTGTCCAGGTTGGCGCGGGCGGTCACTTCGAGTTGGCGGCTGGCAACCACGCTGGCGCTGTTGCGCAGGTCCTGGCTGGCCAGGTGCAGGTCGCCGCGGTTGTTGCGGGTGTTGTTGGCTTCGACACCGGCTTCGATCACGCCGCGGTTGTCGATCTGCCTGGCTGCCACGTCGATGCGTTCGCGAGCAGCCAGGCTTTGCCGGTTGACCAGTTGCTCGGCGCTGCGAATCTCGGCGTTGCGCGTTGCGTAGGTCTTGCCTTCGAGCTCCACCTGGTGGGCGGCGATTTTCAGGTCGCGCTCGGCGGTGACATTGCCCAGGCTCAGCTTGCCGTTCACGTCGATCTGCACGTCACTGGCGGTGGAGGCCATGTTGCCGGCCAGTTTCACCCCCACGCCCTTTTCGGTGCCCACCAGGCGGATGGCGCCGGCGTACATGCCACCCAGTGCGGAACTGTCAATGGTCAGCAAGGGTTTGCCGCTGCCGTCGTCCGCCCGTGGCGTGACCTGCAGGCTGTCGGCCTTGACGTCGTTGCGTCCGGTGACGATGTTCAGTTGCTGGGCGTGCAACGTGGCGTTGAGCTTGGCGCTGCGGGTGATCAGGTCGAACTGTTCGACATTGCTGGCATTGAGCCCGGCGCCTTCGAGCGCGATGTCGCCGCCATCGACCTGAAAGCGGTCCAGGCGTTCGCCGTCCATGATCGGTTTGCCGGTGGTCAGCGTGGCGCGCGGGGTATTGATGAAGCCGCAACCGTTGCAGGTGATGCCGTGGGGGTTGGCCACGATCACCCGCGCAGCGGAGCCGGCCACTTCGGTGTAGCCCGCCAGGGTGCTGCGGTTGCCCCCGGTCACCTGGTTGAGGATGACCTTGGCCGCCTGGCCCTTGAGGTTGGGGTTGCCCACGATGATGCCGCCCAGCTGGGTGCTCTGGGTCTTGTTGGTGGCATTGTTGAGGATCAGCCCCTGCTTGCCGACGTTGTAGTCGCGAAAGGTGTTGCTCGACAGCCCGCTGCCGTTGGGGCGGGCGATGTTGACGATGGGCACCCCGTTGCCGGCTGCGCCCACGGTGGTGCCGGCCTTGGCCGCCGCATCCACGGTAACCTGCGCGGCGGTGGCGACGATCGGGTTGAGGAACATGACCCCGGCAACGATCAGGGCCAGGTACTGGTTCAACGGGCTGCGGGCGTCCATGTCAAAACTCCGGAAAATCGGTGCCCCTCCATCAGGGCACGTTAATCGGCTGGGGGGCCGGTCAGAAGAACGCGTCCATGCGCACGTAGATCGGGTGTTCACGACGTTCGAGGCTGTCGGGCCGCTGCAACGAGCGGGCAAAACTGACGCTGGCGGCGAAGTACTGCCCGCGCAGGTTCAGTTCCACGGCGTTGCCGCTCAGGCGGCCATGGGTGTCGGGGTTGTTGTGGTCGCCCTTTATCACGCCCACGTCGTAGGCCAGTGCCGCGCCGTACTCCTGCACGAAGGGCTGCAAGGGCGCCCAGCTCACCGGGCGACGCCAGCGCAACTGGTTGCGCCAGTAGCCGCCGCTGTTGCCGGTGAGGGTCTGCTGCTTGAACCCGCGTACCGAGTTGAGCCCGCCCACGCTGATGCGCTGCGGGCTGTAGAGCGGGTCTTCGCTGCGCTGGCCGGTGGTCAGGCTGTCGAAGCTGAAGGCTTCGCCCCACAGGGTGAACGGCTGCAGGTAGCTCAGGGTCAGGCTGTATTTGTTGTAGCGGGCAACCGGTTCGGTGCCGTGCGGGTCGCCCGCGCCCTGGGCGTCGAAGGCGCCGATGCCTTGCTGCCAGCCGGCGTCGAGGTTGAGGAAGGCGGTGCCGATGCGCCGCCCATGGTTCACGCCCAGCTGGCTTTCGCTCAGGCGCGTGCTCGACACGTCGATCAGGCTGTCGTCCAGGTAGTTGTTGGTACGCAGGTGGCTGATGCCGAAGTTGACCGCCGTCTTGCTCAGGGCATCGCGGTGTATCACGCGCTCGACGCGCAGTTGGTGCATCTGGCTGTCGCCATCGAGCTTGAAGGGAAAGCCGCTGGAATCGTCGCGGGTACGGTAGTAGCTCTGGTTATAGCTGTAGGTGAAGGTCCACCAGCCCCATGGCACGCTGTAGTTCAGGTACTGGCTGTCGGAGTGGCGCCAGTGGTCGCTGACCGCGTCCTGATTGGCCCTCAGGCTGAACTGATCGGCCAGGCCCAGTGGGCTGTCCCAGTCCAGGCCCAGGCCCATCTGCTGTTCACCGCTGCTGCGGTCGCCGTCATTGTTGCGCGTGGCCGACACGCGCCAGGGCTTGTCGCGCTGCCCCTGCAGCTGCACCCGGCTGCTGCCCACCTCGTCGCCCGGCACCAGTTCCAGTTGCGCCTGGCGCGAGGGCAGGCGGGTCAGCTGGTCGACCAGTTGTTCCAGTTCGCGCAGGTTCAGTACCTCGCCGGTGGTGCCGGGGAAGGCCATGGCCAGCTCGCGCGGGCTGGCCAGGCTGGAGCTGTCCAGGCTGTCCAGGCGCCCTTCGACGACAGTGATCTGCAGGGTGCCGGAGGACAGGTCCTGCTGGGGCAGGTAGGCGCGGGTTGTGATGTAGCCACGGTTGAGGTAGTGATCGGTGACCACCTTGAGCAGCGCATTGAGCTGGCCGACACCCAGGCACTGGCCTTCGTAGGGTTCGAGCAGACGGCGCTGCTCGCGCTCGCCCAGGTGCTCGGCGCCCTCGAGCACTATGTGACGGATGGTAAAGCAACGGGTGTCTTCAGGTGTGCTGGCTGGCACCTGGGGCGCAGCCCTGCCTGGGAGGCTTTGCAGCTCCTGCAGGCGTTTGCGCTGTTCCTGCAGCAGCCGCTCCTGGCGGTCGCGGATCAGGTCGCGGTCGCCTGGGGTTTGCAGCGGGTCGGCCGAGCCGAAAAACGGCAGCAGCGCCAGGCCGAAAGCCAGGCGACGGAAGAGGTAGAGCATGAGGGTGATCCATCACTCGTTATGCAAAAAGAACGTCTGTTTCCTACAAACGCGGCGCAGGATACTGCAAAAAAGCGTCGAGGTGATGGCTAATTGACGTCATTTTTGTAACGGGTGTAGGAGGTTTCCGGTTGCCGTGCATGGGCTGAACAGCGTCGAATTTGCAGGGCGCAGACGTGCACTCGGTTCTGACCGGTGCGCGTGATGAACATCCTGTTTGTTTGGGGGGCCGCCGGCTTCGCACTTTTCGGGTTTACCGTGGCAGCCAGTAGACTACAGTTTGTCCCGAGGGAATTTTTATCGCAGCTCGCGTTCCAAGCCTGGCAGGGAACCGCCGTCGGTCCGCTGCATACACGAATTCTGTAGGAGCTTGTCCATGTTCACCATGCGTCGTCTGATTATCGTCGCTACTGCTGCTGCCCTGATGACTGGCTGCGCCAGTCAGAACCCCTATGACAACCAGGGCCAGGCGCAAGGCTCCACCGGGATGAGCAAGACCGCCAAGTACGGCGGCCTGGGCGCATTGGCCGGTGCCGTTGCCGGTGCCGCCATCGACCACAACAACCGTGGCAAGGGTGCGTTGATCGGCGCCGCCGCGGTGGGCGCCGCCGCCGCCGGCTACGGCTACTACGCCGACCGCCAGGAAGCGGCACTGCGCGAGAGCATGGCCAACACCGGTGTCGAAGTGCAGCGTCAAGGCGACCAGATCAAGCTGATCATGCCGGGCAACATCACCTTCGCCACCGACTCGGCGAGCATTGCACCAAGCTTCTACGCGCCGCTGAACAACCTGGCCAACTCGTTCAAGCAGTTCAACCAGAACACCATCGAGGTGGTCGGTTTCACCGACAGCACCGGCAGTCGCCAGCACAACATGGACCTGTCGCAGCGTCGTGCACAGGCCGTGAGCACCTACCTGACCTCCCAGGGCGTCGACCCTTCGCGCGTGAGTGCGCGTGGCCTGGGCCCGGACCAGCCGATCGCGAGCAACGCCGATGCCAACGGGCGTGCGCAGAACCGTCGGGTGGAGGTGAACCTCAAGCCGATTCCTGGGCAGCAGTACCAGTAAATCTTTTCGCCAGCAATGCTGGCTCCTACAGGGGGCTCACGCCGTTGTAGGAGCCGGCCTTGCCGGCGAAGGGCTCACTGCTGGCGCATCCGCTCCAGCCGTTCATCCTTCTCTTCCCACAACCGGTTGATCCACTGCTGGAACGCCAGCCTGTAGGCTTCATCCTGGTCGTAGCTGCGTCCCAGGAATTCCTTGGGAATCGCCAGCGCCTCGAACGTCACCTCCACCCGCGCCACTCGCCCGCACAGCAGGTCCCAGAAGCCCGGTGTGCCCTGCGGGTAATGGATCGTCACGTTGATGATCGACTCCAGTTGCTCGCCCATCGCATCCAGCACGAAGGCAATGCCGCCCGCCTTGGGTTTGAGCAGGTGCCGGAACGGCGAACCCTGTTCGGCATGCTTGGCGGGGGTGAAACGCGTGCCTTCGGCAAAGTTGAAGATCGCCGTGGGCTTGCCACGGAACCTGGCGCAGGTACGGCGCGTGGTCTGCAGGTCCTTGCCCTGTTTTTCTGGGTGCTTGGCCAGGTAGGCCTTGCTGTAGCGCTTCATGAACGGAAAGCCCAGCGCCCACCAGGCCAGGCCGATCACCGGCACCCAGATCAGCACCTGCTTGAGGAAGAACTTGAGCGGTCGGATGCGTCGGTTGAGCACGTATTGCAGCACCATGATGTCCACCCAGCTCTGGTGGTTGCTGGTCACCAGGTAGCTGTGCTGGTAGTCCAGCCCGGCCAGCCCCTCGATGTCCCAGCGGGTGCGCCCGACCAGGTTCATCCAGCCCTTGTTGTTGCTGATCCAGGCTTCGTGGATGTGCCGCATCAGTTCGTCGGTGACGCGCTGCGCGGCGGCAAAGGGCAGGCACAGCTTGAACAGGCTGACGATGAACAGCGGTGTGCAGCACAGGATGGTGTTGGCGGCCAGCAGCAGCGAGCCGATGACTCCGCGCACGGGCGCGGGCAGAAAAGCGAGCATGGTCAGTTATCCAGCGAGCGGTTGGCCTGAATCGCGGTCAGGGCAATGGTGTAGACGATGTCGTCGACCTGGGCGCCACGCGGCAGGTCGTTGACCGGCTTGCGCAGGCCCTGCAGCATCGGCCCCAGGCTCACGCAATCGGCGCTGCGCTGCACGGCCTTGTGGGTGGTGTTGCCGGTGTTCAGGTCGGGGAACACGAACACCGTTGCGCGTCCGGCCACCTTGCTGTTGGGCGCCAGCTGGCGGGCGATGTCCTGGTTGGCGGCGGCGTCGTACTGCAACGGCCCATCGATCTGCAGGCCACGCTGGGTTTCCTGGGCCAGCAGGGTGGCCTCGCGCACCTTCTCGACCTCTTCGCCGCTGGCCGAATCGCCACTGGAATAGCTGATCATCGCCACCCGCGGGGTAATGCCGAAGGCTTCGGCCGAATCGGCGCTTTGCAGGGCAATTTCGGCCAGCTCGCCGGCAGTGGGGTGCGGGTTCATCACGCAGTCGCCATACACCAGCACCTGCTCGGGGAACAGCATGAAGAACACCGACGACACCAGGCTGCAGCCGGGGGCGGTCTTGATCAGTTGCAGGGCCGGGCGGATGGTGTTGGCGGTGGAGTGCACCAGGCCCGAGACCAGGCCGTCGACCTCGTCCAGGGCCAGCATCATGGTGCCGATCACCACCGGGTCTTCGAGCTGCTGCTCGGCCATCGGCGCGTTCAGGCTCTTGCTCTTGCGCAGGCTGACCATAGGCTCGACGTAGCGCTCGCGGATCAGGTCCGGGTCCAGAATCTCCAGCCCCTCGGGCAGGCTGATGCCCTGGGCGCGGGCCACTGCCTGTACGTCCTCGGGCCTGGCCAGCAGCACGCAGCGGGCGATGCCGCGGGCCTGGCAGATGGCGGCGGCCTGCACGGTCATCGGCTCGGCGCCTTCGGGCAGCACGATGCGCTTGTTGGCCTGCTGGGCTCGCTGGATCAGCTGGTAGCGGAACACCGCAGGCGACAGGCGCATCTCGCGCGGGGTGCCGCAGCGCTGGTTGAGCCAGTCGGCATCCAGGTGGCTGGCCACGAAGTCGGTGATGATCTCCGCACGCTCGCGGTCGTCCACCGGGATTTCCTTGTTCAACTGGTTCAGCTGGTTGGCGGTGTCGTAGGAGCCGGTACTCACCGACAGCACCGGCAGGCCGGCCAGCAGGGCGCCCTGGCACAGTTCGAGGATACGCGGGTCGGGCTTGCTGTCGCTGGTCAGCAGCAGGCCGGCCAGTGGCACACCGTTGATCGCCGCCAGGCTGACGGCCAGGATGATGTCGTCGCGATCACCCGGGGTCACCACCAGCGTGCCGGGCTTGAGCAGCGGCACGGTGTTGGCCACGGTGCGGGCGCAGATGATGATCTTGTTCATGCGCCGGGTTTCGTAGTCGCCGGCGTTGAGTACCTGGGCACCGAGCAGCTCGGCCACGTCGCGGGTGCGCGGGTCGTTGAGCCCGGCCTGGAACGGGATGCAGCCCAGCAGGCGGAACTCGCCGCTGCGCAGCAGGGGCGAATGCTCCTGCAGGCGGCTGGCGAAGGTGTCCATCGGTTCGTCGCTGCGCACCTTGTTGAGGATCACGCCCAGCACCTTGGGGTCGCGCGGGCCGCCGAACAGCTGGGCCTGCAGCTCGACACGGCCCGACAGCTCGGCCAGCACGTCGTTTTCCGGCGCCGACACCAGGATCACCTCGGCGTCCAGGCTCTTGGCCAGGTGCAGGTTGACCCGTGCCGCGTAGCTGGCATGGCGGGTCGGCACCATGCCCTCGACCACCAGCACGTCCTTGCCGATGCAGGCCTGCTGGTACAGGGTGATGATCTCTTCGAGCAGTTCGTCCAGCTGGCCATCGCCGAGCATGCGTTCCACATGCGCCAGGCTCAGCGGTTGCGGCGGCTTGAGGCCGTGGGTGCGGGCGACCAGTTCGGTGGAGCGTTCCGGGCCGGTGTCGCCGGGGTGGGGCTGGGCGATCGGCTTGAAGAAGCCGACCTTGAGTCCGGCGCGTTCCAGGGTGCGCACCAGGCCCAGGCTGATGGAGGTCAGGCCGACACCAAAGTCGGTCGGCGCGATGAAAAATGTCTGCATGCGAGCTTCTCGAAGTGAGCTGTTGCAAAAGAATCAATTGCCAAGGGTAGCGCTATCGACCCCCTGAGCGCACCAGCCGCAGGCAAATGGCTGGCCGATTCGTTGCTGGCGCAGGTCTGCGTCCAGCACCCAGCCACGCGACTGCCACGGCGGTTCGTGGCGCAGGTGCTGGGTATGCCCGCACGACAGTTCGACCACCCAGTGGCCATGCTCGTCCTGATGAAAACCCAGCACCCGGCTGGGAAAAGCGGCTTCCCGTTTGTCCGGGTTGCGTTCGCTTTCAGGCGATGCGTTGGTTACACTTGTTCGTTCTACATTCTTATGCAAAAGGTCTCGCCCCATGCCGATCGCCGCCAACAAGGCTGTCTCCATCGACTATACCCTGACCAACGACGCTGGTGAGGTCATCGATAGCTCCAACGGCGGCGCGCCGCTGGTTTACCTGCACGGTGCAGGCAACATCATTCCGGGCCTGGAAAAAGCCCTGGAAGGCAAGGATACCGGCGCCGAGCTGGACGTTGCCATCGAGCCGGAAGACGCCTATGGCGAATACCTGGCCGAACTGGTCAGCACCCTGAACCGCAGCATGTTCGAAGGTGTCGACGAGCTGGAAGTGGGCATGCAGTTCCACGCGTCCGCGCCTGATGGCCAGATGCAGATCGTGACCATCCGTGACCTGGACGGCGACGACGTGACCGTCGACGGCAACCACCCACTGGCTGGCCAGCGCCTGAACTTCAAGGTCAAGGTCGTTGCCGTGCGTGATGCCAGCGAAGAAGAAATCGCCCATGGTCACGTGCATGGCGAAGGTGGCCATCAGCACTGATTTCTGCGCTAAGCTCAGAAGGTCGCTAAGGCGCCCGGGCAAGTCTGTCGTGTTCTCCCAGGAGGCAGACGGCTTGGCCGGGCGCTTTTTTAGTGGGCAGCATTTGTTGCGCCAGCCGGGACCGATGCCGGTAACTGGCCGGGAACTGGAAAGGGGAGTACGTCATGAGTGCATTTCACGACCTGAAATTGCAGGCGCTGGATGGCCAGGAGTTGCCATTGGCGCCGTTCAAGGGGCAGGTGGTGCTGGTGGTCAATGTCGCCTCCAAATGTGGCCTGACCCCGCAATATGCGGCGCTGGAGAATCTCTACCAGCATTACAAGGACAAGGGCTTCAGCGTGCTGGGCCTGCCGTGCAACCAGTTTGCCGGGCAGGAGCCGGGCAGCGAGCAGGAGATCGCCCAGTTCTGCAGCCTGAACTACGGGGTGAGTTTCCCGCTGGGCAGCAAGCTGGAGGTCAACGGCCCGGAGCGGCATCAGCTGTACCGCCTGCTGGCCGGTGAAGGCGCCGAGTTCCCGGGGGATATCACCTGGAACTTCGAGAAGTTTCTGGTAGGCAAGGACGGCCGCGTGCTGGCGCGCTTTGCGCCGCGTACTGCGCCGGATGATGCCACGGTGGTGCAGGCTATCGAGAAAGCCTTGGCCTGACGTGCCCCTTCGCCGGCAAGGCCGGCTCCTGCAATGGATGCACCGTCGTATGCAGGAGCCGGCCTTGCCGGCGAAAAATCCACCCCGATCACCGCTATCAATAGTACTGGGGGCAGCGACAATCCCGCCCTATGCTCAGGCGCCATCCCTTTCCCAGGAGCGCCGAATGCCTGCTCAAGCCCTGTTCACCCCCTTCAAGCTGGGCGCCCTCGAGCTGCCGACCCGTGTGGTCATGGCACCGATGACCCGAACCTTCTGCCCCGGCGGTGTGCCTCATGCGCAGGTGGTCGAGTATTACCGCCGCCGCGCCGCTGCCGATGTCGGCCTGATCATCACCGAAGGCACTACCGTCGACCACCCGGCCGCCAACGGTTACCCCAACGTGCCGCGCTTTCATGGTGAAGATGCCCTGGCGGGCTGGAAGAAGGTCGTCGATGCCGTGCACGCCGAAGGCGGCAGGATCGTGCCGCAACTGTGGCACGTGGGCAGCGTGCGCCGCCTGGGTACCGAGCCGGACGCCAGCGTGCCGGGTTACGGCCCCAGCGAAAAACTCAAGGATGGCCAGGTGGTGGTGCACGGCATGAGTCATGCCGACATCCGCGACGTGATCGAGGCGTTCGCCCAGGCTGCCCGCGATGCCAAGGCCATCGGCATGGATGGCGTCGAGATCCACGGCGCACACGGCTACCTGATCGACCAGTTCTTCTGGGCCACGAGCAACCAGCGCAGCGATGAGTACGGCGGCGACCTGGCCGGCCGCTCGCGCTTTGCCATCGAGCTGGTGCAGGCGGTACGCGCCGCCGTAGGCCCGGACTTTCCGATCATCCTGCGCTTCTCGCAATGGAAGCAGCAGGACTACAGCGCCCGCCTGGTCGACAACGCCGAGGCGCTGGGCGAGTTCCTGCGCCCGCTGGCCGACGCCGGCGTGGATATCTTCCACTGCTCCACGCGCCGCTTCTGGGAGCCTGAGTTCGAAGGCTCGGACCTGAACCTGGCTGGCTGGACCCGCCTGCTCACCGGCAAGCCCACCATCACCGTGGGCAGCGTGGGCCTGGATGGGGAGTTTCTGCAGTTCATGGTCGACACCGACAAGGTGGCGCAACCGGCCAGCCTGGAGAAACTGCTGCAGCGCCTGGACGACCAGGAGTTCGACCTGGTGGCCGTAGGGCGTGCCTTGCTGGTGGATGCCCAGTGGGCAGCCAAGGTGCGTGAGGGGCGCGAGCAGGACATCCTGCCGTTCAGCCGCGAGGCGCTGACGAGCCTGGCTTGACCAGCAGCGCCGCATCGACGCGGCGCTGAGACGGTGCCGGAGCCTGTTCGCAGGCGCCGCGCAGGTGCGCCTCGAACTGTTCGACGATGGCCGGCCAGCCCTGGCGGCTGGCATGCTGGCGGGCATTGAGGCGCACCCGGCGCAAGGTCTCGCTGTCTTCCAGCAGCCAGCTGGCGGCATCGATGAAGGCCTCTGCATCCCCCGGCATGGCCAGTGCGCCACTGTGCCCATGACGAATGTGCTGGGCTGCTGCGGCCTCGTCGTAGGCCACCACCCCAAGGCCGGAGGCCAGCGCCTCCAGCACTACGTTGCCGAAGGTTTCGGTCAGGCTCGGGAACAGGAAGATATCCCCCGAGGCGTAGTGTTCGGCCAGGCATTCGCCGCGCTGTACCCCGCAGAACACGGCACCTGGCAACTGCTGCTCGAGTGCGCCGCGCTGCGGGCCGTCCCCCACCACGATCAGGCGCAGGTTGCGCAGGGGGTAGGCCTTGCGCAGGGCGTCCAGGCACTGGCCGAGCAGGCCCAGGTTCTTCTCGGTGGCCAGGCGCCCCACATGCAGCAGGGCGATGTCGTCGGGCCCAAGGCCCCACTGGTCGCGCAAGCTCTGGCGGCGCCGGGCCGGGTTGAACAGGCTGCTGTCGACCCCGCGCGACAGCAGGGTCAGGCGTTCGAAGCCGCGCCGCTGCAGCTCCAGGCGCTGGCTGACGCTGGGCACCAGGGTGCTGTGGCAGCGATGGTGGAAGCCGCGCAGGTAACGGGTGACCAGCCGCGTGAGCAGGCCGAAGCCGTACTGGCCGGAGTACTGCTGGAAGTTGGTGTGAAAGCCGCTGACCACCGCGATGCCCAGGCGCCGCGCCGCCCGCAGTGCACTCAGGCCCAGTGGCCCCTCGGTGGCGATGTACAGCACGTCCGGGCGGTCGCGGCGCCAGCGGCGCAGCAGCTTGTGCATCGACACCTGCCCCCACTGCAGGCCGGGGTAGCCGGGCAGGGGCCAGCCACGGCACAACAGCAGGTCGGCCTGCGCAGGGCCGGCGGCATCGCCGGCCTGGCGCGGGCGCACCAGCTCCACCCGGTGGCCGCGCAGGCGCAGGCCTTCGTGCAGGCGGCCAAGGGTGTTGGCCACGCCATTGATTTCGGGTGGGAAGGTTTCGCTGACAAGGGTTATGTGCAGGGCGGCGGGACTGGTCATGGGAGGATTTTCCGAGGTGCCGATTGCGCCCGGATGACAGCAAAATGACGGATACATGACGCCCGATCATTGGCGCTTTTGCGCTGTGAAAATAAGCTTGGCCAGCGCCTCAAGAATGCCGCATCGCCAGCCGATGAAGTTGCATTCGAATGAGACTTTCGCTCCAGGAGCGGTGATGTTCAACAGCAAACTGAAACAAGAAAATGCCAGGCTGCGCGAAGAGCTGATGACCATGGAGCAGGTCAAGTGCAGCCTGGACAGCGAGATGCTGGTGCTGCAACTGGACCCCCAGGGCCGCATCGAAGCGGTCAACGGCAACTTCGAGAAAGAGATGCGCTACAGCAGCCAGCAGCTGCTGGGCCGCAACATCGAAGAGATCGTGCCGGCGCATGTGAAGCCGCTGGATTTCTACCAGCGCATGAAACAGGCGATCAACCGCGGCGAGCACCTCAACGGCGCGTTTCGCCTGCTGCGCGGCAACGGCGAGGAAGCCTGGCTGCGCTCGATCCTGCAGCCGGTCAAGGGCAGTGACGGGCGCCTGCGCTACTTCACCCTGCACTCCAGCGACCTGACCCGCACCATCGAGACGTCACGCGAGCACGAGAGCCTGATCAAGGCCCTGATGCGCTCCACGGCAGTGATCGAGTTCAACCTCAATGGCGAGGTGCTGGCTGCCAACGACCGCTTCCTCAAGACCATGGGCTATTCCCTGGAGCAGGTGCGCGGCAAGCACCACCGCATGTTCTGCGAGCCGGAAGAGTACAACTCGGCGCATTACCAGCAGTTCTGGGAAAAACTGCGCCGTGGCGAGTTCGTGGCCGAGCGCTTCAAGCGCATCGATGCCCATGGCCGCGTGGTCTGGCTGGAGGCGTCGTACAACCCGATCATCGACGCCCATGACGTGCTGTACAAGGTGGTCAAGTTCGCCACCGTGATCACCGACCAGGTCAACCAGGAAGCGGCGGTGGCCCACGCCGCCGACATCGCCTACACCACGTCCCTGGACACCGACTCCAGTGCACGTCGCGCCACCGAGGTGGTGACTCAGACGGTCGAGGTCATGCGTGGCCTGGAGACGTACATGCAGCAGGCCGCCGACGGCATCGAGGCGCTGGACAAGCAGTCCCAGGTGATCGGTTCGATCATCAAGACCATCAGCGACATTGCCGGGCAGACCAACCTGCTGGCGCTCAATGCGGCCATCGAAGCCGCGCGTGCCGGCGAGCAGGGCCGGGGTTTTGCGGTGGTGGCCGACGAGGTGCGGCAACTGGCCTCGCGCACCAGCACCGCCACCGAGGAAATCGCCCGGGTGGTGCAGCAGAACGCCCAGTTGGCCAAGGCGGCGGTCGACATCATCGACAACAGCAAGCGCCAGGCCGAAGAGGGCCTGTCGCTGGCCGGGCAGACCGGTACGGTGATCGTCGAGATTCAGGACGGGGCGCAGAAGGTGGTGGACGCGGTCGGCCAGTTCTCCAACCAGCTGGCGCCCTGACGGCGCGGTGGCGGCGGCCTTGCACCGTCGCCACCGTCGCCCCGGCAACCGTCAGCCGCGTTCGCGTACCCAGAACAGCGTGGCACCGGCGATGGCGGCAGGCATCATCACGATGTTCACGAACGGGATCAGCAGCACCAGGTACACCGAGCCGCCAAAGCCCAGGCTCTGCCAGCGCTTGGCACGCAGCCAGGCGAGCATGTCCTGCCAGCTCATCTTGTTGTTGTCTGCCGGGTAGTCGATGTACTGGATGGCCATCATCCAGACACCGAACAGCAGCCACAGCGGTGCGGCCACGATGTTGACCACCGGGATCCACGACAGGATGAACAGCGCCAGGGCGCGCGGCACGAAGTAGCCCAGCTTGCGCAGTTCGCGGCTCAGGGTGCGCGGCACCATGGCCGCCAGTTCGCCCCAGCTGAAGGCCGGGAACGGGTCGGTGCCACGTACCACCACCTCGACCTTTTCGGCCAGAAAACCGTTGAACGGTGCCGCGATGATGTTGGCCAGCATGGTGAAGGTGAAGAACACCATCAGCACCACCAGCACCACGAACAGCGGCCACAGCACATAGTTGAGAAAGCTCAGCCAGCCCGGCAGGGTCGGGATCAGCGAGTCCACCCACAGGCTGAACTGGTGACCGGCAAAATAGATCAGGCCCACGAACAGCAGCAGGTTGACCGCCAGCGGCAGCAGTACGAACAGGCGCAGGCCCGGGCTCAGGACCAGTTTCAGGCCCTCGCGCAGGTATTGGGGGCCAGACAGGACAGGGGCTTGCATAAAAGGCTCCGAGCGGTGGTAAACGCGCCGACCTTACCGAGTTTGACGCCTGGGCGAAAGCGCGGCGAAATGCGCGCAACCCCCGGTAACAAAACCCTGTCGATCATTTAATAGGCAAAGCGGCCGGTGCTCGGCAGGTGAATAGAGGTCGTCTATAAGGTGGATTGTCTAAGGATATTTCCTTAATCTCTGCCTCCTCGTTACAGTCGCACCAATTTCACGGTTTCCAGAACCTGCGGCCAAAAGCCTTCCCCAAGTGCTTCGCGGGTTCTTTTTTATTCCAGCCGGTGCCCCCGGCGTCATGTGGCTGGCTCGCCAGCTCGACAGGAGCGTTTCATGTCTGAAGTTCGTCATTCGCGAGTGATCATTCTCGGTTCCGGCCCTGCCGGTTACAGCGCCGCCGTGTACGCGGCCCGTGCCAACCTCAAGCCGCTGCTGATCACCGGCATGCAGGCTGGCGGCCAGCTGACCACCACCACCGAAGTCGACAACTGGCCGGGCGATGCACATGGCCTGACCGGCCCTGCGCTGATGCAGCGCATGCAGGAGCATGCCGAGCGTTTCGAGACCGAAGTGGTATTCGACCACATCAACGCCGTGGACCTGGCCAACAAGCCGTTCACCCTCAAGGGCGACAGCGCCACTTACACCTGCGACGCACTGATCATCGCCACCGGCGCCAGCGCGCGCTACCTGGGCCTGCCGTCGGAAGAGGCGTTCATGGGCAAGGGCGTTTCGGCCTGCGCGACCTGTGACGGGTTCTTCTACCGCAACAAGCCGGTGGCCGTGGTCGGTGGTGGCAACACTGCCGTCGAGGAAGCCCTGTACCTGGCCAACATCGCCAGCAAGGTGACCCTGGTGCACCGCCGCGAGACCTTCCGCGCCGAGAAGATCCTGATCGACAAGCTGCACGCCCGCGTGGCCGAAGGCAAGATCGAGCTCAAGCTCAACGCCACCCTGGACGAAGTGCTGGGCGACAACATGGGTGTGACCGGTGCGCGCCTGAAGAACAACGACGGCAGCTTCGATGAAGTGAAGGTCGACGGCGTGTTCATCGCCATCGGTCACACCCCCAACACCTCGCTGTTCGAAGGCCAGCTGGCGCTCAAGGATGGCTACATGGTGGTCAACGGCGGGCGTGACGGCAATGCCACCGCCACCAGCATCGAGGGCGTATTCGCCGCCGGCGACGTGGCCGACCACGTGTATCGCCAGGCAATCACCTCGGCCGGTGCCGGCTGCATGGCGGCACTGGATGTCGAGCGTTACCTGGACGGCCTGCAGAACGCTTCGTTCTGAGGACTGTTGGGGCTGCTTCGCAGCCCTTCGCGGGTCAAGCCCGCTCCCACAGGGATCACTGCTGTCCTTGTGGGAGCGGGCTTGACCCGCGATGCTTTCAAAGGCTCAGGCGCATCGACAGGTCCACTGCCTTCACATCCTTGGTCATTGCCCCGATCGAGATGTAGTCCACCCCCGTCTCGGCAATTGCGCGCAACGTGCTTTCGCTGATCCCGCCGCTGGCTTCCAGCTTGGCCTTGCCGGCATTGAGGCGCACCGCCTCGCGCATTTCGTCCAGGTTCAGCTCGTCGAGCATGACGATGTCGGCCCCGGCCTCCAGCGCCTGCTGCAGTTCATCCAGGCTCTCCACCTCGATTTCCACCGGTTTGCCCGGCGCAATGCGGCGCGCCGCAGCGATCGCTTCGGCAATCCCGCCGCTGGCGGCAATGTGGTTTTCCTTGATCAGAAACGCGTCGTACAGGCCGATGCGATGATTGTGGCAGCCGCCGCAGGTCACTGCGTACTTCTGCGCCAGGCGCAGGCCCGGCAGGGTCTTGCGCGTATCCAGCAGCTTGACCTGGGTATCGGTCACCAGGTCTGCCAGGTGCCGCGCATGGGTGGCCACCCCCGACAGCAGCTGCAAAAAGTTCAGCGCGCTGCGCTCGCCGGTCAGCAGCGAGCGGGCCGGCCCTTCCAGGTGGAACAGTGCCTGATTGGCCGTGGCCCGGTCGCCGTCCTTGACCTGCCAGTGCACCGCCACCCGCGGGTCGAGCTGACGAAACACCGCGTCCACCCAGGCCGTGCCGCTGATCACGCAGTCGTCGCGGGTAATGATGGTGGCCTTGGCCAGGCGCTCGGCAGGAATCAGCTGGGCGGTGATGTCGCCGTTGCCGACATCCTCGAGCAACGCACGGCGCACGTTGGCTTCGATTTCGGCGGTCAGGTCGGCGAGGCGTAGATTCGGCATGGTGGGCTCCACAAGCTAGGTGGCCGCGATTATAGGGCAGCCCGGGGCGGGCGTGCAGCAATCCGCCTTTGGTCGCAGCAAATGAGCATTTGCGCCCCATGGCGGTCTATCCACAGGCTGGCCGAAACGTACTGCACAGTTCGCTGGCAGGCCGCGCGTTTTTGCCAGATAATGCGCGCCTTGTAATTGGCGTCATGACTTTGACAGCCATTCAATCCACTTCGTAGCCAACCCAGCAAGGAGACCGGGATGCCCAATGACGGGAAGGTGGTGCCGTTCAAGGCGGCCACCGATCAGGCGTCACGCACGCCGTTCGCTCGTCTGCCGGTCATCCTGCTGCAAGTGCGCGACAAGGCAGCGCAGCACCTGCGCCAGGCGCTGCAGGGGCTGTTCGACAACGCCGACGACACGCTCTTCGAAATGGCCGACACGGCCGCCGACAACCATGACCGCAGCCTGTTCTTCGAAGCGATGCGCGACCTTCGCCTCAAGCGCAAGAGCATCGAGCGTGCCTTCCTCGACCTGTTCTATGACGCCTTCATCGATATTGCCGGCAACGACCCGACCGCGCCGTTGGCGCGCCGTGGCTACGACAGGCAGGCGCTGATGGCCGACGATGCGCGTGAGCGGGCCCAGGCCGTGGAGACGATGGTGGCCCGCGTGGCCACGCGTGACGGCTTCGCCCTCGGCCAACTGACCCTGCGCATGAACAGCCTGATCAGCCAGCGCCTGGACGATCGCGCCAACCCGCTGGGGCCGGCGCTGCTGTGCGAGTACTTTCTGCAGGCCGGGCGCAGCCTGGGCGTGGGCATCAAGGTCAAGCTGATACTGCTCAAGCTGTTCGAGCGTTACGTGCTGTGCGACGTCGGCCAGTTGTACGGCGAAGCCAACCAGCTGTTGAGCGCCACCGGGATCCTGCCCGACCTCAAGAGCGCGCCGGGCTGGCGCACCCCGGCGGCCGAACCGGCGCACCCGGCCGGCGATCCGGAGGTCAAGCCAGCCCCGCTGATGGCCGATGCCGGGGCGCAGGCTGCCTTCGCCTCGCTGCAGGTGCTGTTGTCCCCGGTGCGCGGTCGGGTGGCCCCGCGCCTGGAGCCCTATGACCGGGTGCAGCCGATCAGCAGGCAGGATCTGCTGCGCCTGCTCTCGCACCTGCAGCAGTTCGTGCCGGCAGCGGGGGAGGTGCAGGACTTCGACCTGCGCCACCAGCTGGAGCAGCTGCTGACCCGGGCCAGCGTGCAAAGTGGCAAGTACCGCAGGGTCGAGGTGATCGATGAGGATGTGATCAACCTGATCGCCATGCTCTTCGACTTCATCCTCGGCGATCGCAACCTGCCGCATTCGCTGCGCCAGTTGATCGCACGCCTGCAGATCCCGATGCTCAAGGTGGCGCTGCTCGACAAGAGCTTCTTCAGCCGCGCCACCCACCCGGCGCGCCGTCTGCTCGACGAGATTGCCGCAGTGGCGATGGGCTGGGGCGCGCGTGATGACGTGCAGCGCGACGAGCTGTACCTGCGGGTCGAGGCCATCGTGCAGCGCCTGCTCACCGATTTTGCCGACGACCCGCAGATCTTCGCCGAGCTGCTGGCCGAGTTCCTTGCTTTCAGTGCCGATGAGCGCCGCCGTACCGAGTTGCTCGAACAGCGCACCCGCGATGCCGAAGAGGGCCGGGCACGCACCGTGCTGGCGCGCCAGCAGGTTGAAAGCGAACTCAACCTGCGCCTGCTCGGCAAGTGCCTGCCGCAAGGCGTGGTACGGGTGATCGAGCAGGCCTGGAGCCAGGTGCTGCTGCTGGCCTGCCTCAAGCATGGGCGGGGTTCGACCCAGTGGCAGGACGCGCTGGCCAACATGGACCTGTTGCTCTGGAGCGTCGAGTCACACACAGGCGACGACCGTGCACGGCTGCTGGAGCAGGTGCCGGGCCTGCTCAAGGCCCTGCGCGAGGGGTTGACCCGGGTTGCCTACGACCCCTTTGCCACCAGCGAGTTCTTCGCCCAGCTCGAAGCGCTGCACCTGCAGGCTGTGGAAGGGGCAGGGCACCCTGGCCAGGCGCGTATCGAGCGGGTGCTGGTGCGTGATCGCATCGTGCTGCTGGGGCCGGAGTCGGTGGCGGCGGGCGGGCTGTGCTCCAGCCTGCCCGACGACGACCCGGCGCTGCACCAGGTGCGCGACCTGCGCCCGGGGGCCTGGATCGAGCTGCGCGACGAGGATGACGAGCCGGTGCGCGGCAAGCTGATCGCGATCATCGACAGCACCCACACCTATGTGTTCGTCGACCGTACCGGGCGCAAGCTGCGCGAATGGTCGCAGCAGGGGCTTGCCGCGGCGTTGAGCCAGGGCCAGGTACGCCTGCTCGATGCCACCCAGCTGTTCGAACGTGCACTGGGTTCGGTGGTCAGCCAACTGCGCCAGCGTCAACCCTGAGCGCCCGCACTTTTTAACGATACAACCTTCGATTCCTCGGGGCATACTGCGCCAGAGCCCTCATGCTTCAGGATCTTCTATGCAACTTGACCACGCTACTGGCTGGGTCGCTGGCGTCACCCATTGCCCTTCCCCCAACTTCAACGCGCGCCCCGAGGGCGAAGCCATCAGCCTGCTGGTGATCCACAACATCAGCCTGCCGCCCGGGCAGTTCGGCACCGGCAAGGTGCAGGCGTTCTTCCAGAACCGCCTGCCCATCGCCGAGCATGCGTTTTTCGAGCAGATCAAGGACCTGCGTGTATCGGCGCACTTTCTGATCGAGCGTGACGGCAGGGTTACCCAGTTCGTCTCGTGCCTGGACCGGGCCTGGCATGCCGGGGTATCGCGCTTCGAGGGCCGCGAGGGCTGCAACGACTTTTCCGTGGGCATCGAACTCGAAGGCACCGATCAGACGCCGTTCACAGACGCCCAGTACACTGCCCTGCAACACTTGACCCTGCAACTGCAGGCTGCCTGGCCCATCGCGGGGCGAATCCGCGGCCACAGCGACATTGCGCCGGGGCGCAAGACCGACCCGGGGCCGGCGTTCGACTGGGAACGCTATCGCGCCAGCCTGCACGTCAACGAGGACAGATCATGAGTTTTCTGGTGTTACTGCTGGTGCTGTGGGTCGAGAAGTTCTCGGCGCTGCGCCAGCGCCTGCAACGCGACGGCTTTTTTCTCACCGAACTGGCCCGCCTGGAGCGCAGGCCCAAGGCCGACCCCTGGTGGGTGCTGGGCATTCTGGTGCTGTTGCCAGTAGTGGTACTGGCGCTGCTGCTGCACGTGCTCGACCCGGTCGCCTATGGCCTGCTGGCCCTGCCGGTGCACCTGCTGGTGCTGATCTACAGCCTGGGCCGGGGCGATGTGAAGGCGGCGCTGGGGCCGTTTCGCGATGCCTGGCGACGCGGCGATGAACAGGCGGCCGTGCACGTGGCCGAGCGCGACCTGGGGGTGACGGCCGACGACAGCCAGGGCCTGATCCAGAAGGTGCAGGGGCACCTGCTGTGGCAGGCTTACCAGAGCTTCTTTGCGGTGATCTTCTGGTATGTGCTGCTGGGCCCGGCTGCAGCGCTGGCTTACCGGCTGCTGGCGCTGACGGGCGAGCGGGCCGGCAACCCGGCGGTACAGGAACGCGCCCGGCAGTTGCGCCACGCCTTCGACTGGGCGCCGGTGCGGGTACTGGCCGCCAGTTTTGCACTGGTGGGCAACTTTGTGGCGGTCAGCCGCATGATGCTGCACGAACTGCTCAACTGGCACATCGGCGCGCCGCGCCTGGTGGAGCAGGCGGGCACGGCAGCGGCGGAGATTTCCGCCGACGTCGAGGCCGGCCCGCAAGGCCTGACCGGGCTCGACAGCCTGTGGGAACTGCTGCTGCGTGCCGCAGTGCTCTGGTACGCGGGCTTTGCCCTGTGGACCGTGCTCGGCTGACTCACAACGTGTAAACGGGCTGCCGCAACGGCGGCTCGTTCCTACAGGCCGCCGCGACTGGTGGTTAACCTTAAGTTACAAAACTTCCCTTCGATATGCGCTATACAGAGGCTGCTGACGATCGCCAGTGGCCTAGTGCTATTGCGCAGAAAACAATAAGAAATCGAAAGGAGACGACCCTTGAAGCGCCTCTTGTATCCGGCAATCGCATTGATGAACCGGCTGAGCTTCGGCATGAAGTTCAGCCTGATCAGCGTGCTGTTCTTTCTGCCCATGCTGGTCACCAATTTCTATCTGGTGCGCGACGCCTATGCCAAGTTCCACGCCACCCGTGTGGAGCTGCACAGCCTCGGCCTGCTGAGCGAGACTCTGGCCGTGCGCGGTGATCTGGAGAGCCTGGGCAACCTGGTGCAGATCAACGCGGTGCTGGGGCAGTCCGGCAAGGCCGACGACCTGGAGGCGCGCATCGATGCGCTGGAACAGCAGGTGGCAAAGCGCGTGGCCGCGCTGGCCCCGATGACCGAGGACCCGGCCCAGGTGCAGGCCTTCACCGCCCGGCGCGACGAGTTGCTGGCAGGGCTCGAGGCGGCGCGGGCCGACTCCTCGTTGCAGACCCGTGCAGCCCTGTACGACGCCCTGCTGGCGCAGGCGCAACTGCTTGGCAAGCTGGTGGTCAGCCAGTCGGGCCTTGGCCAGGACAGCGATGCCGGCGTGCGCCAGATGGGCGAGCTGCTGACCACGGTCACCGCCCAGGTCACCCAGACCCTGGGTGAAGGCCGGGCAATCGGGGCTTACTCGCTGGGCCAGGGGTTTCTCAACTCATCGGCCAGTACCCGTTTCGAAGAACTGCTCAAAAGCCTCGACAAGCTGTCGGCCGACTACGCCATTCGCCTGCAGGACGCCCTGGGCGACGAGCCGCGGCTGGCCAGCCAGGCCGCCAGCAGCCAGGCGTCGCTCAAGCAGGCCAGCGAGCTGCTCGAAGACCAGGTGGTGATGGCCGATACCCTCGATGCGCCGTGGCCGGCGTTCTACCAGCAGGTCAGCGGCCTGATCGAGCAGACCTACCTGCTCAATGGCGCCACCCTGCAGGTACTCGAACAGCAGTTGCAGGCGCGCCTGGGCGACTACCGCCAGCACATGGTGCTGCTGGTGCTGGCCCTGGCGGCAGTGTTCATGCTGATCGGCTACCTGTATGGCGGCTTCTATGCCTCCACCCGCAGCACCCTGCGTACCCTGGGCAAGGTGATGGACAAGGTGGCCGGGGGCGACATGACGGTGACCTTCCAGGCCCGCAGTCGCGACGAGCTGGGCGAGCTGGGCGAGGTGTTCAACACCACGGTGCGGCGCATCCATGACCTGATCGAGCGGGTCGGGCAGACGGTGGCCGAGGTGGAACACCAGGCCGAGCAGGTGCATGCGGTATCGGCGCGCAGCAACCAGGCGGTGAGCGGCCAGCGCGGGCAGATCGAGCAGGTGGCCACGGCCATGAACCAGATGTCGGCCACTGCCCAGGAAGTGGCGCGCAGCGCTGCGGCAGCCGTGAACAGCGCCCACGGGGTCAACCGCGAGACGGTCAGCGGGCGCGAGCTGGTGGAGTCGCAGCAGGGCAGCATTGCCGGGCTGGCGGCCGAAATCGACCAGTCGGTGGGGGTGATCAACCAGCTGGTCAGCGACAGCCAGCAGATCAGCCAGGTGCTGGAGGTGATCAAGAGCATCGCCGGGCAGACCAACCTGCTGGCGCTCAACGCCGCCATCGAGGCGGCGCGGGCCGGGGAGCAGGGGCGTGGCTTCGCGGTGGTGGCCGACGAGGTACGCACGCTGGCCAAGCGCACGCAGCAGTCGACCGAGGAAATCGACCAGATGATCTCACGCCTGCAGGGCGGGGTGGAGGCGGCGGTGCGGGCGATGGACAGCAGTCACCAGATGGCGGCGGGCACCGTGGGGCAGTCGCAGCAGGTGCAGCAGGCGCTGGTCAACATTCTGGGGGCGATGGGCAGCATCGTGGAGCAGAACCAGCAGATTGCGGCGGCGGTGGAGCAGCAGACGGCGGTGGCGCATGACATCGACCTGAACATCGTGCAGATCAACCGCGCGGCCGAGCACACCACCGAGGGCGCGCACCAGACCGAAGATGCGAGCCGGCAGCTGTCGGCGCAGGTGATGGAGTTGAAGCAGTTGATCGGGGCGTTCAGGGTCTGAGCGAGGGCTGGGCCCTTCGCCGGCAAGGCGCAGGGCCGGTATTACCAGCCAAACAGCTCGCAGGCATTGCGCGTGCTGGCTTCGGCCAGCACCTGGGGCGCAACCCCCATCACCTCAGCCAGTGCCACGGCAATCTGCGGCAGGTGCACAGGGCTGTTGCGCACCCCGGCGTACATCGCCGGGGCCATGTCCGGCGAGTCGGTCTCCAGCACCACGCCGTCCAGCCCCAGGCGCGGCAGCACCTTGCGCAGGCGCAGCGCCTGGGGCCAGGTGGCCGCCCCGCCCAGCCCCAGCCTGAACCCGAGGCGGCGGTACTCGCGGGCCTCCTCGTAGCTGCCGGCAAACGCATGCACGATGCCGCCACGCGCCAGCTTGAAGCGCTTGAGCCGGGCGATCACGTCGGCATGGCTGCGCCGTACATGCAGCAGCGCCGGCAGGTCGAAGTCCACCGCCAGCTGCAACTGGGCCTCGAACAGCGCCTGCTGGCGCTCGCGGTCCAGCTCGGCCACGTAGTAGTCCAGGCCGAACTCGCCCACCGCGCACAGCTGCCGGTCGCCACGCAGGCGGCTCAGCCAGTCGCCCAGCGCCAGCAGGTGTTCCGGGCGATGCTGTTCCAGGTACACCGGGTGCAGGCCGAACGCCGCATACAGCTGCGGATCGCTCTTGACCAGCTCCCATACCCGCTGCCAGTTGTCCTGGTACACCCCCAGCACCACCATGCGCTCGACCCCGGCGCGGCGCGCCTGCCCCAGCACTTCGCTGCGGTCGGCATCGAAGTCGGGGAAGTCCAGGTGGGTGTGGGTGTCTACCAGGCGCATGGTCAGGCCTTGAAGAGGCGTTGCTTGAAGGTGCGCGCCACTGCGTGCACACCCGGCGTGTAGTGCTGCTTCTCCACCGCCTCCAGCGCCAGGCGCAGGGCGGTTTCGGCCATCAGGCCGTGCTGCTGGGCCATGGCGTTGACCGGCAGGGGCAGGAAGTCCAGCAACTGGTTGTCACCGAAGGTGCCCAGGTGCAGGCTGCGCGATGCTGGCGGGCGGGTCTGCAGCACATCGAACACGCCTTGCAGCAGTACATAGGAGGTGGTCACCAGTGCGTCGGGCAGGCGCCCCAGGTCGGCCAGCAGCTCGCTCATCAGGCGGCGCCCGCACTCGCGGCTGAAGGCTTCGCCCTGGTGCTGGCTGGCCCGTCCGTCGAAGCCTTGCAGGGCCTGGTCGAAACCACGTGCGCGAGCGCGGCTGACGCTCAGCTCCGGGCGTGCGCCAATCAGTGCGATATGCGCCGGGGCGCTTTCGAGCAGGCTGCGGGTCAGGTGCAGGCAGGCATGCTCGTCGTCGCTGACCACCGAGCAGAACTGCGCCGGGTCCAGGCTGCGGTCGATGCCGATGATCGGCAGGCCGTTGGCCTGCAGCGTGCGGTAGCTGTCGTCGTCTTCGGGCAGGCAGCTGGCGACGAACAGAGCGTCGCAGCGCCGTGCGCGAAACAGCTGCTGCAACTGGCGCTCGCTGTCGGACTGGTCGTCGCTGCTGGCGATCAGCAACTGGTAGCCCTGGGCCCTTGCGCCTTGTTCCAGTTGCTTGGCGATGCGCGCATAGCTGGGGTTTTCCAGGTCTGGCAGGATGAAGCCAAGGGTGCGCGTGTGACGGCTGCGCAGCCCTGCCGCTTGCGGGTTGGGCGTGAAGCCATGGGCCTCGACCACCGCACGCACACGCTCTACCGTGCTGCTGCTGATGCGTTGCTGTTCGGCCTTGCCATTGATGACATAACTGGCAGTGGTAACGGACACACCGGCCAGACGGGCGATATCGCTGAGTTTCACCGAATTTTCCTTGTTATTACCGGGGTTGGCTGCAGAGCCTGACCGGGTATTGTCGCCGATTGCGAAGCATCGGCGCAGACGACCATTGTCGCAATTGTCCGACAAAATGGGGCTTTCATTGTTCGCAGGTTATCGAGTAACGTGCACGCTATTCTAGGTTAAACGATTCAGCAGGCGATTTTTCTGCCGTGGCCTTCGCCTGCGCCCGGCCCTGCGAAGTGTCGGGTGCTGCTAAATTCACAACAATACCTCGGCGCCGGCCCGGCGCTGCAAAGGAGAGGTTCATGCTCGAGCTCACCATAGAGCAGATTTCCATGGGCCAGTCGGCCGTGGACAAGACCGCCGCGCTGCAGCTGCTGGCCGAGCGCCTGGTGGCCGACGGGCTGGTGGCCGAGGGCTACCTGGCCGGGCTGCAGGCGCGTGAAGCGCAGGGCTCGACCTTTCTCGGCCAGGGCATCGCCATCCCCCACGGTACCCCGCAGACCCGCGAGCTGGTGCATGCCACCGGCGTGCGCCTGTTGCAGTTCCCCGAGGGCGTGGACTGGGGCGACGGGCAGATCGTGTACCTGGCCATCGGCATCGCCGCGCGCTCCGACGAGCACCTGCGCCTGCTGCAATTGCTCACCCGCGCGCTGGGCGAGACCGACCTGGCCCAGGCGCTGCGCCGGGCCGGCAGCGCCGAGGCGTTGCTCAAACTGCTGCAGGGGGCGCCGCAGGAGCTGGCACTGGATGCACAGATGATCGGCTTGGGTGTGCCCGCCGAGGATTTCGAAGAGCTGGTATGGCGTGGCGCCCGCCTGCTGCGCCGCGCCGATTGCGCCGGCAATGGCTTTGCCGCCGTGCTGCAGCAGGTCGAGGCGCTGCCCCTGGGCGATGGCCTGTGGTGGCTGCACAGCGAGCAGACCGTGCGCAAGCCGGGCCTGGCGTTCGTCACCCCGCAGCAGCCGCTGCGCTACCTGGGCCAGCCGCTCAACGGCCTGTTCTGCCTGGCCAGCCTGGGCGCGGCGCACCAGGCCCTGCTCGAACGCCTGTGTACCCTGCTGATCGAAGGTCGGGCGCAGGAGCTGTTTCGCGCTACCAGCAGCCGTGCGGTGCTGGAGGTGCTGGGCGGCGAGCTGCCGGCCGACTGGCCCAGCGTTCGCGTCGGCCTGGCCAATGCCCACGGCCTGCATGCGCGCCCGGCCAAGGAGCTGGCGCAACTTGCCAAGGCCTTCGAGGGCGAGGTGCGCGTGCGCGTGGTCGACAGCGGCGAGGCCGCCGTGTCGGTCAAGAGCCTGAGCAAGTTGTTGAGCCTGGGCGCACGCCGTGGCCAGGTACTGGAGTTCATCGCCGAGCCGAGCGTGGCCGACAGCGCGCTGCCGGCGTTGCTGGCGGCGGTGCAGGCCGGCCTGGGCGAAGCGGTCGAGGCGCTGGCACCGGTGAGCGAGGTAGCGGCGCCCCAGGTGCTCGAGCCGGTGCTGAGCGCGCCGCTGCCGGGCACGCAGGTCCAGGGCGTAGCCGCATCGCCGGGCATCGCCTGCGGCCCGGCGCATGTGCAGGTGCTGCGCCATTTCGACTACCCGCTGCGGGGCGAGTCGCCGGTGATCGAGCGCGACCGCCTGCAACGTGCCCTGGCCGCGGTGGCCAGTGAGCTCGAAGCGCTGATCCGGCGCAGCCCGGCCAAGGCCATCCGCGAGATCTTCGTCACTCACCAGGAAATGCTCAGCGACCCGGGGCTGGGCGATGAAGTCGAGCTGCGCCTGCTCCAGGGCGAAAGCGCCCCAGCGGCCTGGATGACCGTGATCGAGGCCGCAGCGCGGCAGCAGGAGGCCTTGCACGACGCCCTGCTGGCCGAACGCGCCGCCGACCTGCGCGACGTGGGCCGCCGTGTGCTGGCCACCCTGTGCGGGGCCGCCGAGGTGGCGGAGCCGCAACAGCCCTATGTGCTGGTGATGGACGAAGTCGGCCCGTCCGATGTGGCGCGCCTCGATCCGGCGCGGGTGGCCGGGATTCTCACCGCACGCGGTGGCGCCACCGCGCACAGCGCGATCGTGGCGCGGGCATTGGGCATCCCGGCGGTGGTGGGGGCCGGCGCGGCGGTGCTGCTGATCGCCGCCGGCACCGAGCTGTTGCTGGACGGCCAGCGTGGGCGCCTGACCGTGGCCCCGGCGGCGGACGAGCTGCAGCGCGCCCTGGCCGAGCGCGAGCAGCGCGAACAGCGCCTGCAGGCGGCCCGGGCGCGTCGCCTGGAACCTGCCGTGACCCGCGACGGGCATGCCGTGGAAGTGTTCGCCAACATCGGTGAAAGCGCGGGTATCGAACAGGTGATCGACCTGGGCGCGGAAGGCATCGGCCTGCTGCGCACCGAGCTGATCTTCATGGCCCATCCACAGGTGCCCGACGAGGCCACCCAGGAAGCCGAGTACCGCCGTGTGCTCGACGGCCTGCAGGGCCGGCCGCTGGTGGTGCGCACCCTGGATGTGGGCGGCGACAAGCCGTTGCCCTACTGGCCCATCGCCAAGGAGGAAAACCCGTTTCTGGGGGTACGCGGCATTCGCCTGACCCTGCAACGGCCGCAGGTCATGGAAAGCCAGTTGCGCGCCCTGTTGCGCGCGGCGGGCGAGCGACCGCTGCGCATCATGTTCCCGATGGTCGGGCAGGTGGAGGAGTGGCGCCAGGCCCGAGCAATGGTCGAGCGCCTGCGCCAGGAGATACCGGTCGGCGACCTGCAGGTGGGCATCATGATCGAGGTGCCTTCGGCCGCGCTGCTGGCACCGGTGCTGGCGCCGGAGGTGGACTTCTTCAGTGTCGGCACCAACGACCTGACCCAGTACACCCTGGCCATCGACCGCGGCCACCCGAGCCTGTCGGCCCAGGCCGATGGCCTGCACCCGGCGGTGCTGCAGCTTATCGACATCACCGTGCGCGCCGCGCATGCCCACGGCAAGTGGGTGGGCATCTGCGGGGAACTGGCCGCCGACCCTCAGGCGGTGGCGGTGCTGGTGGGGCTGGGCGTGGATGAACTGAGCGTGGCGGCGCGCAGCATTGCCGAGGTCAAGGCGGTGGTGCGCGAACTGAATTTTGAACAGGCCCGGCAACTGGCGCGTGATGCGCTGGTGCAGGGCAGTGCCGCCGATGTGCGCGCACGGGTGGAGATGCATTGATGGCACGGATACTCACACTGACCCTCAACCCGGCGCTGGACCTTACCGTCAGCCTCGCCACCCTGCAGCCCGGCGCGGTCAACCGCAGCCACGCGCAGCACAGCCACGCGGCGGGCAAGGGCCTGAACGTGGCGCAGGTGCTGGCCGACCTGGGGCATTCGGTGACGGTGGGCGGCTTCCTGGGCCAGGACAACCTGCAGCCCTTCGAGGCCCTGATGGCCCGTCGCGGCTTTGCCGATTGCTTCGTGCGGGTGCCCGGCGAAACCCGCAGCAACCTCAAGCTGGTGGAGGGCGATGGCCGGGTCACCGATATCAACGGCGTGGGCCCGCAGGTCGACGAACACGCCCAGGGCGAGCTGCTGGCGCGCCTGCAGCACCTGGCCAGCGGGCATGACGCGGTGGTGGTGGCCGGCAGCCTGCCGCCGGGTGTGAGCCCGCAGTGGCTGCAGATGCTGCTGGCGTGGTTCAAGTCGCTGGGCCTGAAGGTGATCCTGGACAGCAGTGGTGCGGCCTTGATCGCCGGGCTCAAGAGCGCACCGTGGCTGGTCAAGCCCAATACCGACGAACTGGCCGAAGCGCTGGGCCGCCCGCTGCACAGCATTGCCGAGCAGCAGGCCGCTGCCCGCCAGTTGATCGACCAGGGCGTCGAGCATGTGGTGGTGTCCCAGGGCGAGCAGGGGGTGATCTGGTTCCGGCGCGACGGCGCCCTGCAGGCGCTGCCGCCCCAGGTGGTGGTGGCCAGCACGGTGGGCGCGGGCGATTCGTTGCTGGCCGGCATGCTGCACGGCCTGCTCAATGCCGAGCCTGCCGCGCAGACCTTGCGCCGCGCCACCGCGATTGCCGCCCAGGCCGTGACCCAGATCGGCTTCGGCATCGGCGACCGCGTGCAACTGGCGCAGCTCGAAGATGCCGTCCGGGTGCAGATTCCCCACGCTCGACAAGAGGGTGAACAATGAAGATCGCCATCGTCACCGCCTGCCCCAACGGCCAGGTGTCCAGCCTGCTCAGCGCTCGCCTGCTGGATGCGGCCGCGCAGCGCCAGGGCTGGAGCACCAGTGTCGAGGTGCACGACCCCGACCATCCCGAGCGCCAGCTTTCGCCGGCAGTGATCGCCGCCGCCGACTGGGTGCTGGTGATCAGCACCGGCCCGTTAGACCTGCAGCGCTTTGCCGGCAAGCGCCTGTTCCAGAGCACCCCGGCCCAGGCCCTGCAGGATGTGGAGAGCTTTCTGCGCCTGGCCGCCGAACAGGCCCAGGTGCACCACCCCGAAGCCGTGGCGCCTGCGCCGGCCGCAGCGGGGGCGGTGAAGAAGATCGTTGCGGTCACTGCCTGCCCCACCGGGGTGGCGCACACCTTCATGGCCGCCGAAGCCTTGCAGCAGGCGGCGCGGCAACTGGGTTATCAACTGGCCGTCGAAACCCAGGGCTCGGTGGGGGCACGCACCCCGCTGAGCGCCGCGGCCATCGCCGAAGCCGACGTGGTACTGCTGGCCGCCGATATCGAAGTGCCCACCGAGCGCTTCGCCGGCAAGCGCATCTACCGCTGTGGCACCGGCGTGGCCCTCAAGCAGGCCCAGGCCACCTTGAACAAGGCGCTGGCCGAAGGTCGCGAAGAGCGTGCCGCCGGCAGCGCCGGCGCCGCACCTGCACGCAGTGAAAGGGCTGGGGTGTACAAGCACCTGCTGACCGGGGTGTCGTTCATGTTGCCGATGGTGGTGGCAGGCGGGTTGCTGATCGCCCTGGCATACATGTTCGGGCTCGATGCCTACAAGGAGCCGGGCACCCTGGCCGCCGCCCTGCGCCAGATCGGCGAAGACGCCGCATTCAAGCTGATGGTGCCGCTGCTGGCCGGCTACATCGCCTATTCGATTGCCGACCGCCCGGGCCTGGCGCCGGGCATGATCGGCGGGCTGCTCGCCAGTTCGCTGGGCGCCGGCTTCATCGGCGGCATCGTCGCAGGCTTCGTGGCCGGCTACGCGGCCAAGGCGATCAGCCACTGGGTCCGCCTGCCCAGCAGCCTGGAGAGTCTCAAGCCGATCCTGATCATCCCGCTGCTGGCCAGCCTGTTCACCGGCCTGGTGATGATCTACGTGGTGGGCAAGCCGGTGGCCGGCATGCTCGACGGCCTGACGCATTTTCTCGACAGCATGGGCACTGCCAACGCGGTGCTGCTGGGCATACTGCTCGGCGCCATGATGTGCGTGGACCTGGGCGGGCCGGTGAACAAGGCCGCCTATGCCTTCTCGGTGGGCCTGCTGGCCAACCAGAGCATGGCGCCGATGGCTGCGACCATGGCCGCCGGCATGGTGCCGCCGATCGGCCTGGGCATCGCCACCTTCCTGGCGCGACGCAAGTTCGCCCAGAGCGAGCGCGAGGCCGGCAAGGCGGCGCTGGTGCTGGGCATGTGCTTCATTTCGGAGGGGGCGATCCCGTTCGCGGCCAAGGACCCGCTGCGGGTGATCCCCGCCAGCGTGGTCGGCGGCGCACTGGCCGGCGCGCTGTCGATGTATTTCGGTTGCAAGCTGATGTCACCCCACGGCGGGCTGTTCGTGATGCTGATTCCGAACGCGATCAACCACGCCCTGCTGTACCTGCTGGCCATCGCCGCCGGCAGCCTGCTGACCGCTGTGGTGTACGCGGTGCTCAAGCGCAGGGACGTGGCCGAGCTGGCACTGGAGCCGGCCAAGGTCTGATCAGGGGCGTGGGCGCGGGTGCTTCTTACGCAGCGGTTCGAGCAGGTCGGCCAGGCCGTTGTGGTCGACCTCGTGCATCAGCGCCAGCAGCCCGCCCAGTTCGCCCTTGGGAAAGCCCTGGCGGGCGAACCAGTTGAGGTAGTGGCCGGGCAGGTCGGCGATCAGCCGGCCCTGGTACTTGCCATAGGGCATTTCGCGGGTGACCAGCAGTTCGAGTGTCTCGGGAGTCATGGGCTCGGCGCAGCAGTGCAGGAAAGGCCCCGACAATACATGCAATCTGCACGAGACCAAAGGTCCGTTCATGCAAAACGCTGCTTGGGGAAGGTTCAAAATTTTTATAAGTCGTTGATTTTAAAAGATTTAATTTTTACAGAAAAGCTGGCATGAACACTGCTCCTGTACTACGCAACCACCCTCATGCAAAGGAGCACTGTCATGACCAACGTGAACAAAGACGTTATTTCGGTTCTGAACAACCTCATCGAGTACAGCAAGGATGGCGAGAAGGGCTTCAAGACTTCTGCCGAGGATGCCAAGAACCCGGACCTGAAGGCGTTCTTCCTGCAGCGTGAAGGCGAATGCCGTAGCGCCGCCGCAGATCTTCAGCAGCACGTGCGTTCCCTGGGCGGCGACCCGGAAACCACCACCAGCCTCAGCGGTGACATGCACCGCGCCTGGGTCAACCTCAAGTCTTCGCTGACCAGCAACGACGACAAGGCGGTGCTGGAAGAAGTGGAGCGCGGTGAAGACCACGCCCTCAAAGCCTACAAGGATGCCCTGGAAAAACTGGCCAAGCTGAATGTACCGGCAGGTGACCCGGCATATGCCCTGGTCGAGCGCCAGTACCATGGCGTGCAGCGCAACCATGACCAGGTCAAGGTGCTGCGCGACGCGGCCCGCGCACGTTCCTAACCGGCGTACACCTCTACCCGGTTGCGCCCGTTGCGCTTGGCGCAATACAGCGCATCGTCCGCACAGCCCAGCAAGGTCGAAAGATCCTGCTGGGCTTCTGGCGTCTGCAGGCCCACGCCAATGCTGACGGTCACCGGGTGCTGGTCGTCGCCGAACGGCGGCAGTGCCTCGACGCTGCTGCGGATACGTTCGGCCAGGGTCAGCACGCCGTTGAGGTCGGTCTCGGGCACGATGACCAGAAACTCCTCCCCGCCATATCGCGCAGCCAGGTCCGCCGGGCGGCGGATGCTGTGCGCGATCGTCGTCGCCACCTGGCGTAGCGCTTCGTCCCCGCCCTGGTGACCGTGGCGTTCATTGAACGCCTTGAAGTGGTCCACATCCACCATCAGTACCGCCAGCGGCCGCTGGCTGCGCTGGGCACGTGCCCATTCGCGGCGCAGTACCTGGTCGAGCTGACGACGGTTGGCCAGCCCCGTGAGGCTGTCGGTGGCTGCCAGTTCGGCCAGGCCCTGCTCGGCGCTGTGGCGCCTGCGCAATTCGCGCCCCAGCAGCAACGACAGCCAGAGGATGCCGATGCACAACAGGCCGGTAGCGATACTGACCACCAGTGCGGTACGCCGCCACGAGCCATAGACCTCGTCGGTGGACAAGGCCACCACCACCAGCAGCGGCAGGTCGTCCACCCGTGAAAAGGTGTACAGGCGATGCTTGCCGTCCAGGCTCGAACGCGCGGTGAAGCTGCCGTTGCCCTGGGCCATTGCGCGCTTGAAGTTGGGTTGCTCGGACAGGTCGGCGCCGATCAGCGGGTCGCTGGGCAGCGAAGGGTGGCGGGCGAGCATCACGCCGTCGCTGTTGAACAGGTTGACGCTGCTGTCGCGGCCGATGTCCAGGCGCTGGAACAGCTCGCTGAAGTAGGCCAGGCGCAGGGCGCCTGACGCGATACCGGCGAAGGCCCCATCGGCATCGTTGATGCGCCGGCTGAAACTGATGCACCAGTCCAGCTCGCCCAGGCGTGCCTTGAATGGCGGGCTGATGACCAGGCCCAGGCCGGGGTTGTCGCGATGGGCCTGGAACACCCTGCTGTCGGCAAAGTTGGCGCTGCGTGGCACCACGCTGGTGGAGTCGGCCGCCACGTTGCCGTTGCGGTCCAGCCACAGGATGTCGCCGCGTAACGGCACGGTGAAGGCCTGGTTGAACAGCAGTTGCTGGCGCAGCGGCGCGGCCACGCTGGCCAGCTCAGGGCGCTGGATGGCCCAGATCAGTCCGTGCAGCGACAGGTCGTAGAGCTCGACGTTGCGCACGATGTCGGTGTCGATCAACTGCACGATATTACTGGCCGAGCGTGCGGCCGCCTGGCCCACGTTGGCTTTTTCGCGTACCAGCAGGAAGGTCACGATGGTGATGATGGCCAGAACCGCCAGGCAACTGCCCAGGTTAAGGATCAACTCCGGATGAGTCCCGTACAGGGTCGGGCGCTGGGGCGGAAGGCGCGAAGGCATGATGGAGGTGATTCGTACCGCTGTCGTTGAAAGGGCAGGTGCGAGGCGGCGGTATTCTAGGCGGGTGCAGATTGTCGGACAAGCTGTTGCTGGTGCCGATTGATGTACGGCATCTTGGGGCTATTTGCAGGAAAAGAGCCTGCATCCTGCAAGCTCTTTGGCGCATGGCGGTAGGATCAGAAGACGTTGAGCGGGTATTCGACGATCACGCGGTATTCGTCCACATCGTTGTCGACCTGGGCGTAGCCCTGGCTGCCACGGTGCGAGGCCCAGCGCAGCAGCACGCTGAGGTCCTTGAGGGAGCCTTGCTGGAACACGTAGGCCAGGTCCATGTCGCGTTCCCAGTGGCGCGCATTGTCGCCGTCGGCGCTGTACCAGTTGCTGTAGCCGGCGCTGGCCGGGTCGACCTTGCTCAGGTCCAGCTTGCCGCGCGAGTACGACACGGCGGTGGTCAGGCCGGGCATGCCGACGCCGGCGAAGTCATAGGCGTACTTGAGTTTCCACGAACGCTCGCCAGGCCCGTTGAAGTCCGAGTACATCTGCGAGTTGTCCAGGTACACGCTGTCGCCCAGGGTGATGTAGTCGAACGGCGTGTTGCCGTTGACCCGCTGGTACACCGCAGTGACGGTGTGGTTACCCACGCCGAGCGCCAGGTGCAGGCTGTAGGTGTTGTTGTCGATGCTGCCCAGCAGCGCATCGCCGGTGTCCTGGGTGTGGTAGTAGTGCAGGCCGGGGTTGAGGCTGACGCCGTCGGCGAGCTGCCAGGTGTAGTCCAGGTCCAGGTAGTACTGGTTCCACACGTCCTTGAGTTCGGCGGCGTACAGGCTGCTGGTAAAACCTTCGACCGGTGCCCAGGCTGCGCCGGCCCAGTTCAGGTGACGGCTTTCGCGGTCATCTGGCAGGTTGCCGTAGGTAGCGCCGATGCGTTTGTGGCCGCTCTGGTTGTAGAGCTTGGTGAAGCTGGCCTGGCCGCCTTCCAGTTGCAGCCCGTCGATGCTGTTGTTGGTCAGGCTGACGCCGCGGAAGGTCTGCGGCAGCATGCGCGTCTCGCCACCGGCGATCACCGGGTTGGTCAGGAACAGGTCGCCGGCACGCAGTACGGTGTCGAAGGCCTTGAGCTTGATGGCAGCGCCGGCATTGGAGAACGAATCCGGGGCCTTGCCCAGTTCGCCATCGTCCTTGTAGTGGTAGGGCAGGATGCTCGAACCCGCCGTACCGCCACCGCCGTCCAGCTTGAGGCCGAGCATGGCATGGGCATCCAGACCAAAGCCCACGGTGCCCTGGGTGAACCCGGACTCGAACTTGCCGATGAAGCCCTGGCCCCATTCCCGGTTGTCGTGGTTGCCGCGCTGCAGCTGGTTGCGGTTGAGGTAGTAGTTGCGGCTGAGCACGTCGAGGTGCGCACCTTCGACGAAGCCTTCGGCCTCGTCGGCCTGGGCGTGCAGGGGCATCGTTGCAGCCAGCGCAACGAACAGCGGGGTCAAGCGAAACGCGTGGATCACCGGTGTGGACTCCTTGAGGTGAGGGATGCAGCTTTTTATTGTGCGAAGCGGTGTTTTCTTGTGAGGACACATCTCTGGCCGTAGAAGCTTTTGTCCAGGCCAAAAAAAAGCCGCTGATAGCAGCGGCTTTGAAAGACGGCCACGCAGGCGAACACGTCGCCAGCGCAGCAGTCGAGGGAATAGGAGAGAGGCAGAGGCAGCGTATCAGCTGTCTTTGTCGGCACTCGCAGAACCTTTGGACGCGGTCTGCTCCAGGTTTTTGGCGTGGTCCTGCTGCTGGGCGAGGGCTTCGCGGCCTTGCTGCGCGGCAGCGGCGCGGGCGGCGTACTGCGCCACGAAAGCAGGGGACTCCTCGGCCATGGCCAGGGGCGAGAGCAATACGGACGACAGGACGAAAATACTGGCAATACCCATACTGTTGGACATTTGAAGCTACCTTCTTGCATAGCAAGCTATCTATTTGGTGTGGGTACGATAGTCCTCGGTGGGGGGTTGAAACAGAGGGGATTGGGCAATGCACTGTTGCATTTCGGGCAACAGTCGAGCGCAGCGTTTGGCCCATCGCGGGTCAAGCTCGCTCCCACAGGGTGTTCGCTGGCCCTTGTGGGAGCGGGCTGACCCGCGATGGGGGCTTCAGGCCGGCAACAGAATCCCGAAGGTATTGGCCCCCGCCTGGCTGCGCGCAAACACGCTGCCGCCATGCATCAGCGCAATCGCCTTGACGATCGCCAGCCCCAGCCCATGGTTGCCCACGGCGCTGTTGCTGCGCGCGGCATCCACCCGGTAGAAGCGCTCGAACAGGCGAGGCAGGTGCACGGCCTCGATGGCCGGGCCCGGGTTGCTCACGGCAATGCATACCTGCTCGCCCTGACGCTCGATATGCACCTGGATCACCTGCTGGCGGGCCGTGTGCTGCACCGCATTGTTGAGCAGGTTGATCAGCGCCCGGCGCAACTGCGCCTTCTCGATGCGCGCCCGTGCATCGCCGCTGACCTGCACCCGTACCTGGGCGTCCTCGAGGATGTAGTCCAGGTAGTCCAGGGTGGTCGCCACTTCCTCGGCCAGCGAGCTGCTGGTCAGCGCGGTGGCCTTGTTGCCCTGGTCGGCACTGGCCAGGAACAGCATGTCGTTGACGATGCTGCGCAGCCGCTCCAGTTCCTCCAGGTTCGACTGCAGTACCTCGAAGTAATGTTCGGCGCTGCGACCGCGGGTCAGCGCCACCTGGGTCTGGCCGATCAGGTTGGTCAGGGGCGAGCGCAGCTCATGGGCCACGTCGGCATTGAACCCCTCCAGGCGTGAATAGGCCTGCTCGACCCGCTCCAGGGTGGCATTGAAGGTGCCGGCGAACTGTTGCAGCTCTGGCGGCAGGTCGGCCGCATACAGGCGTGCGCTCAGGTGCGGTGGCGCCAGTTGCTGGGCCTCGGCCGAGAGCGCCCGCAGCGGGCGCAGGCCGATGCGCGCGGCCCAGTAGCCCAGGGCCGAGGCCAGCAGCACGCCGATCACCGCCAGGCTGATCAATGCCCCCAGCAGGGTGTGCTGGGTGTGCCAGAAGGTTTCGGTATCGATGCCGAGCAGAAAGCGAAGGGCAGGGCGCCGGTCCAGCGCCGGCAGCTCGCTCACCAGCACCTTGTACGGGTACGGCCGGCCCTCCAGCTGCAGGTCGCGCATGCCCAGCGGGCCGGCGGCAAAGTCGCGTATCGCGGCGTCGGGCTGGCCGTACTCGTAGTGCGCGTCGCCACTCACCACCCAGAAGCGGATACGCCGGTCTTCCTCGCCCAGCAGGTTGAGCTTGTTGGTGATCTTGGCCCAGTGCTCCCGGGTGCCATAGCGGGTCAGCGCCGATTCCAGCACGCTGTAGCGGGCGTCCAGCTCGGCCTCCGGCAGCAGGTCGAGGCTGCGGTCGACCTGTTTGTACAGGGCACCGCCGATCAGCAGGAACACGCCCAGCGCCACCAGGCTGAACAGCAGGCTCAGGCGCAGGGCGATGGAGTTAGTGCGCACGGCTTTCCAGTACATAGCCCATGCCTCGGATGGTGTGCAGCAGCTTGGTCTCGAACGGGCCGTCGAGCTTGGCGCGCAGGCGCTTGATGGCGACCTCCACCACGTTGGCGTCGCTGTCGAAGTTGATGTCCCACACCAGCTCGGCAATCGCGGTCTTGGACAGGATCTCGCCCTGGCGCCGCGCCAGCACGCTGAGCAGCGAGAACTCCTTGGCGGTCAGTTCCAGGCGCTGGCCGGCGCGGCTGGCCTTGCGGCTGATCAGGTCCACCCACAGGTCCGCGACCTGGATCTGCACCGGCTCGTGCCCGCCGCTGCGGCGGGTCAGCGCCTGCAGGCGCGCCACCAGTTCGAGGAACGAGAACGGCTTGCCCAGGTAGTCGTCGGCGCCTTCGCGCAGGCCGCGGATGCGGTCTTCGACGCGCTCGCGGGCGGTGAGCATGATCACCGGGGTCTGCTTGCGTGCACGCAGGGCGCGCAGTACGCCGTAGCCATCCAGGCCCGGCAGCATCACGTCGAGCACGATCACCGAGTAGTCGCCCTCGAGGGCCAGGTGCAGGCCCTCGATGCCGTCCGGGGCGAGGTCCACGGTAAAGCCTTGTTCGGTGAGGCCGCGATGCAGGTAGTCGGCGGTCTTCTGTTCGTCTTCGATAATCAGCACGCGCATGGTCGGCTCTCAGTTCTCGATCGGCCGGGCCGCCGGCAGGTCGTTGCGGCGGCGGTGGAACAGGCGCTCCAGGGCCAAGTATATGACCGGCGTGGTGAACAGTGTCAGCGCCTGGCTGACCAGCAGCCCGCCCACCACCGCGATGCCCAGCGGCTGGCGCAGCTCGGCCCCGGCCCCGGCGCCGAGCATCAGTGGCACCGCGCCCAGCAGGGCGGCCAGGGTGGTCATGATGATCGGACGAAAGCGCGTCAGGCACGCCTCGTGGATCGCCGCCTCTGGCGCAAGCCCGCGCTGGCGCTGGGCCTCCAGGGCAAAGTCGATGAGCAGGATGCCGTTCTTCTTGACGATGCCGATCAGCAGCACCACGCCGATCAGGCCCATGATGGTGAAGTCCTGGCCCATCAGCCACAGCAGCGCCAGTGCGCCAAGGCCCGCCGAGGGCAGGGTGGAGATGATGGTCAGCGGGTGCACGAAGCTCTCGTAGAGCACCCCCAGAATGATGTACACCGCCACCAGCGCGGCCAGGATCAACCACGGCTGGCTCGACAGCGAACTCTGGAAGGCCTGGGCCGCGCCCTGGAAGGTGCCGATGATCGAGGCCGGCATGCCCAGCTCGCGCTGGGTGCGTTCGAGGATGCTCACCGCATCGCCCAGGGCTACCCCCGGTGCCAGGTTGAACGACAGGTTGGCGGCCGGGAACAGCCCGTCGTGGCTGATCGACAGCGGCCCGGTGCTGGGCGCCGCGACCTTGGCCAGCGCCGCCAGCGGCACCATCTCGCCACTGAGGGGCGAGCGCAGGTAGAAGTAGGCCAGGCTCTCGGCCTTGCCACGCTGGCGTGCATCGATTTCCAGGATCACCTTGTACTGGTTGGTCTCGGTCTGGAACTCGCTGATCTGACGCTGGCCGAAGGCGTCGTACAGCGCCTGGTCGACGTCGGCGGTGGTCAGGCCGAAACGCGCGGCGGCCTGGCGGTCGATGTCGATGCGGGTCACGCTGGCGCCCAGCTGCAGGTCGTTGGACAGGTCGCGGAACGCCGGGTTGGCGTGCAGGCGTTCGGTCAGGCGCTGGGTCCACAGGTTGAGCGCCGGGCCGTCGTTGCTCTTGAGCACGTACTGGTACTGGCTGCGGCTGGGCCCGGAGCTGAGGTTGATGTCCTGCCCGGCCCGCAGGTACAGCACCAGGCCCGGCACCTGGGCGGCCTTGGGGCGCAGCCGGTCGATGAACTCGCTGGCCGACACGTCGCGCTGGGCAGGGTCCTTGAGGGCGATCCAGAAGCGCCCGTTGGCGATGGTCTGGTTGCTGCCGGTAACCCCCACCGAGTGCGAGAACGCGCGTACCGCAGGGTCGGCCTCGATGATCTTCGCCAGCGCCTGGTGCTTGCGCACCATGTCCGGGTACGATACGTCGGCCGCGGCCTCGGTGGTGCCGAGGATGAAGCCGGTGTCCTGCACCGGAAAGAAGCCCTTGGGAATGGCCACGTAGCCGCCGATGGCCAGGGCCAGGGTCACGAAGAACAGCCCGAGCATCAGCCTCTGGTGCGCCAGGGCCCTGACCAGCAGACGATCGTAACCGGCCACCAGGCGCTCGCCGAAGGTCGGTGCGGCGTGCTCGGGGTGTTGCGGGCGGCGCATGAACAGCGCGCACAGGGTCGGCGCCAGGGTCAGCGAGACCACCACCGAAATCAGGATGGTGGAGGTGGCGGTGAGGGCGAACTCCTTGAACAGCCGCCCCACCACGCCCCCCATGAACAGCAGCGGAATGAACGCGGCCACCAGCGAGAAGCTGATCGAGACAACGGTGAAGCCGATCTCGCCGGCGCCCTTGAGGGCAGCCGTGCGGCTGTCGTCGCCGGCCTCCAGGTGCCGGTGGATGTTTTCCACCACCACGATGGCATCGTCCACCACAAACCCCACGGCGATGACGATGGCCACCAGGGTCAGGTTGTTCAGGCTGAAGCCGAACAGGTACATCAGCGCGAAGCTGGCCACCAGCGATACCCCCAGCACGCTGGAGACGATCAGCGTGGCCGACCACTGGCGCAGGAACAGCGCCATGACCGCGATCACCAGCAGCACGGCGATCAGCAGGGTGATCTCCACCTCGTGCAGCGAGGCGCGGATGGTCTGGGTGCGGTCGCTGAGCACCGACACCTGCACCGATGCCGGGAGCATTTCTTCCAGGTGCGGCAGCGCCTGCATGACCCGGTCCACGGTGTCGACGATGTTGGCCCCGGGCTGGCGGAACACCACCAGGTTGAGGCCTTCCTGGTCGCCGGACCAGGCTTTGACATAGGCGTTTTCGGCGCCGTTGATGACCGTGGCCACGTCCTTGAGGTGTACCGGGGCGCCGTCGCGGTAGGCGACGATGAGCTGGGCGTATTCATCGGGGTGGAACAGCTGGTCGTTGGTGGCCAGGGTCGACACGCTGCTGTCGCCGTACAGCGCGCCCTTGGCCAGGTTGAGGCTGGTCTGCTGGATGGCCTGGCGCAGGTCGGCCAGGGTCAGGCCGATGGCGGCGAGTTTTTCCGGCTGGGCCTGCACGCGAATCGCCGGGCGCTGCTGGCCGGTGATGTTGACCAGCCCGACCCCGTCGATCTGGCTCAGCTGGCGTGCCAGCAGGGTTTCGGCGTAGTCGCTCAGTTCGTTGGCCGGCATCTGCGCGGAGCTGACGGTCATGATCAGCACCGGGCTGTCGGCCGGGTTGACCTTGCGCCAGGTGGGCAGGCTCGGCATGTCCTGGGGCAGGCGCGAGGAGGCGGTGTTGATCGCGGCCTGGACTTCCTGGGCGGCGGTGTCGATGTTCTTGTCGAGGGTGAACTGCAGGATCAGGCTGGTGGAGCCCAGTGCGCTGCTGGAGGTCATCTGGGTCATGCCGGGGATGGCGCTGAACTGCACCTCCAGCGGTGTGGCCACCGACGAGGCCATGGTCTCGGGGCTGGCGCCGGGCAGCTGCGCGCTGACCTGAATGGTGGGGAAGTCCGCTTCGGGCAGCGGTGCCACCGGCAACTGCGGGAACGCCACCACGCCCAGCAGCACCAGGGCGAAGGTCAGCAGCAGGGTGGCCACCGGGCGGTCGATGCACCACGCACTGATCGAGCTGCGCCCGCTCATGGCTGCACACCGCTGCCGGCAACATCGTCGCCGACGGGCGCGGCGGGCGGGGCTGCCAGCACCTCGACCCGGGCGCCGGGCCTGAGCCGCGACTGCCCGTCGGCCACCAGCGTGTCGTTGACCGCTACGCCGCTGATCACGTTGAGATTGCTGTCCTGGTACAGCACCTTGACCGGCACCACCGCAACCTTGTCGTCCTCGACGCGGTACACGAAGTGCTGGTCGATGCCCCGCTGCACCACGCCGGGGGGCACCACCAGCGCATCGCGCTGGATGCTGGTCTGGATCTTCAGGCTCACCAGTTGCCCCGGCCACAGGCGGGCCTGGGCATTGTCGAACGCGGCCTTGGCGCGCAGGGTGCCGGTGTTGGCGGCGATCTGGTTGTCGATCAGGCTCAGGTGCCCTTCACCCAGCAGCAGGCCGCCGCTGTCGCCGTTGCCTTCGAGGTAGGCACGGATCGGCGCCGGGGGTTCGGCGGCCACCAGCCTCTGCAGGGTCGGCAGCCATTGCTGCGGCACGGCGAACTCCACCGCAATGGGGTCGATCTGGGTCACGCTGAACAGGCCCTGGGCGTCGCTGGTGCGCACCAGGTTGCCTTCGTCGATGTTGCGAATGCCCACCCGTCCGGTGACCGGCGAGCGGATCTGGGTATACGACAACTGCACCTTGGCCGCAGCGATCGCTGCCTGGTTGCCGAGGATGCTTGCCTTGAGCTGGTTGACCAGCGCCTGCTGCTGGTCGAGGGTCTGGCGCGAGATGCCGTTGTCTTCGCTGAGCAGGCGGTAGCGCCTGAGGTCGACCTCGGCCACCTGCTGCTGGGCTTGGCTCTGGCCCAGTTGCGCCTGGGCCTGCTCGAGGCTGGCGCGGATGCTGCGGTCATCCAGGGTGGCCAGCAGGTCGCCGGCCTGCACCGACTGGCCCTCCTTGACCAGGATCCGGGTCAGCACGCCCTCCACCTGGGGGCGGATCTGCACGCTGTGCAGCGACTGCACCGCGCCGATGGCGCTGAGGTAGTGCGGCACATCCTGCTGCTGCACCTGGATCACACTGACCGGGGTGGCCACGGGCATGGCCGGTTGGCTGGCCGTGTGGCGACCGAAAGTCAGGTACAGCGCCAGGCCCAGCAGCAACGCTATCAGGCCGAAAAAAAACACTCGAGAGCTGGAAATTCGCATGCGTGCACGGCGCCAGGGCAGAAAAAGGAGGGCTGTCAGTAGGTTATAGCTGCTACTGGGGGTCAGCAGTGTGACGCCCACCTGTCAGCGCTGTCAGCTGGCAGATGGCCAAGTGCCAATAGTCTGCGCTGGATCAAGGTTTTACTAAATGTTGCCCCGTAGAGTCTCTCGCCCTGCCGCCCCTCCACCTATAAAAACGCGAGCGCTTTCGATGAAGAGCAATCTGCCTGTGACCGGCCGCAATGTAGATTACCCCGGTGACGCGAATATCCTTTCCACCACCGATCTGACCAGCGCCATTACCTATGCCAACGAGGATTTTCTCAAGGTCAGCGGGTTCGAGCGCGACGAGCTGATTGGCCAGTTGCACCATGTGGTACGCCATCCCGACATGCCTTCCCAGGCCTTTGCGCAGATGTGGCAGACCCTCAAGGCCGGCCGCTCGTGGATGGGGCTGGTGAAGAACCGCTGCAAGAATGGCGACCACTACTGGGTCAGCGCATTCGTGTCGCCGGTCACCAGCCAGGGCCAGACGGTGGAGTACCAGTCGGTGCGCACCAAGCCCACCCCGGCGCAGGTGGAGGCCGCCGAACGTTGCTATGCACGCTTGCGCCAGCAGCGCCCGTTGCCCTGGTGGCAACGCCTGCCGCGCCCTGGCCTGGCGTTGCAGCTGGGGCTGGGCACAGGCCTGGTGCTGGCAGTGGTGCTGGGCACCAGCCGCCTGCTGTTGCCGGCGCTGCCGTGGCAGTGGCTGCTGGAGCTGGTGGCCGCCGGTGGGCTCAGTGCGCTGCTGGTGTCGGTGCTGCTGCGCCCACTGGAACAACTACGGGTGCGGGCGCAGTCGATTGCCGACAACCCGTTGAGCCAGCAGTTGTATACCGGCAAGGCGGGCGCCGTGGGGCAGATCGAGTTCGCCCTGCTGATGCTCGAGGCGCAGATCGGGGCGGTGGTGGGGCGCATTGGCGACACCTCGCAGCGCCTGGCCGGCCACACCGCAGAGCTGGCCCAGCACCTGCAGCACAGCCACACCACCACCCTGGGCCAGCAGGGCGAGGCCGATCAGGTGGCGGCGGCAATCAACCAGATGACCACCAGCGTGGCCGAGGTGGCCAGCAATGCCCAGCAGGCTTCGGAGGCCGCCGAGCATGCCGAGGATGCCACCCAGAATGGTCACCAGCTGGTGGACCGCAGCCGCAGCAGCATCCTCGAGCTGGCCAGCGCGCTGAGCGCTGCCACCGAGGTTATCCACACCCTGGAAGGCCACAGCATGGAAATTTCCGGGGTGCTGTCGGTTATCCACAGCATCGCCGAGCAGACCAACCTGCTGGCACTGAACGCGGCCATCGAGGCGGCGCGGGCGGGGGATCAGGGGCGTGGCTTTGCGGTGGTCGCCGATGAGGTGCGCGGCCTGGCCAAGCGCACGGCCGAGTCCACCGGCGAAATCCAGCGCATGATCAGCGCCTTGCAGCGCGGCACCCGCGATGCGGTGCAGGCCATGCACGAGAGCCGCGAGCATGCCGGGCAGAGCGTCGAGCAGGCGCAGCAGGCGGCGGTGGCGCTGGACGGCATCAGCCAGCAGGTCAACCAGATCAGCGAGATGAGCCTGCAGATTGCTGCGGCGGTGGAGCAGCAGAGCCTGGTCAGCGAAGATATCAACCGCAACATCATCAGCATTCGCCAGGCCAGCGAAGAGAGCGTGGTGGCCGGTCAGCACGGGCATGCCAACGCCAGCGACGTGGCCGGCCTGGCCGAAGACCTGCGGCGCCTGGCCGAGGAGTTCTGGCAGCGCCGCTAGGCGCCGCTCAGAAACCGATGAAGCTGTAGTGGCCAGCCGATGTGCTGCACACCCGGGCGCCGGCCTGATGCAGTTGCTCGACCAGTGCCGGGTTTTCCACGTGCAGGGTCCAGGGCGCCAGCGCGGCGTTGCCCGGGGCATGCAGGGCGGCGTGCAGCGCCCCGGTGTCGGGCAGGTAGGCGGTGAAGCCGTTGCCCTTGAGCGCGCTGGTGGTGATGCCCAGTTGCTGGCAGATCTGCACTTTGGCGTGGATATCGTCGCGGTCGGCCTGGCGCGAGCGCTCGATCAGCTCGGCCAGTTGGCGGTCCATCAACTGGCTGCCGTGGATCAGTACCGGGCCGCGTTGCCAGGCTTCGGTCGGGCAGTCCTTGGCGTCGGGGCGCAACGGGATGTGCGGGTTGATTTCCATCGGGTAGATGCGGCACACCAGCGGCCGGCGCTCATAGATGCGGCACAGGTTGTCGGCATCCAGATTGCGGCAGGCGCCGGGGTTGAACGCGGCGAAGGTGATGGCCACGTGTGCCTGGGTACTGCCGCAGGGCACGGCGCAGGCACGGCGGGTGGCGTGCTCGCGCTGGGCGTCGGGCAGGCCCAGGCCGTTGGCCAGAAAGGCTTCCACCAGCACGATGAGCTGGCCGCCATCTGCCACCCAGTGGCGCGCTTCGTCGAGGGTCAGGGGAACGTGGTGGCCATTGCAGCATTTGCCACAGCCGGTGCAGTCGAACTGGAGTGAGGTTGCAGCGCTGGTCACGGTTTGGCGGGGGTCCATTCGGTGATGAAGGCAGTCTTGCGCTGCTTGTCGAACAGGCACAGCTCGCTGCCTTTCTGGTTCTTCATGTGCTTTTGCGGGTAGTGGCCGCTGATCAGCAGGGCACTGTAGCCGACGCGGTCGTCGAACTCGGCCGGCTTGCTGGAGGGCCGGGCATCCTTGAACTGACTGGCGGCGAGGCAGGCCCTGGTCAGGGCTTGTTCGTGGTCGGCCCAGGCCTGGTCGCTGGAGGCATGGGCGCCGAGGCTGAACAGGGCCAGCAGGGCGAAGGTGAGGGCTTTCATGATGGGCGGCTCATGAGGGGAGAGGCCGCTGATTATGCCAGAGCATCGGTTTTTGCAGGAGCAGGAGCGTTTCAGCGTTTGTCCTGGCCCCTTCGCCGGCAAGGGATCACGGCCCCTGTAGGCGCCGGCCTTGCCGGCGAAGGGGGTCGGCTCAGCGCTCGGCGAAAGCCACCGCCCGCGCGGCCACGATCAGGCAATCGGTGAGTTCCGGCGAGGAGAACTTGGTCAGCACCGCGTTCGCCCCTGCCAGCCGGGCTTTCTCGCTGTTCATCGCGCTGTCCAGCGAGGTGTGCAGCAGTACATAGAGGTGCTGGAAGTCAGGCGTTTCGCGCAGCGTGCGGGTGAAGGCGTAGCCGTCCATCTCGGACATCTCGATGTCCGAGACCACTACGTTGATCTCCCGGTCGGTGCCCTGCAGCTCCAGCAGGGTGTCGATGGCATCCTTGGCGCTCTTGGCGGTGTGGCATTCCAGCCCCAGGCCGCGCAGGGTCAGCACCGACTGGTGGAGTGCCACATGGCTGTCATCGACCACCAGTATGTTGGTGGCCTGCAGAACGGCGGCGTCTTCGGGGTTCAGCTCGCTGCTGCTCACTTCACGCGGCGGCGGCGCAATGCCGTGAATGACCTTTTCGATGTCCAGCACCTGCACCAGCGTGCCGTCCACCTGGGTTACCCCGGTGATGAATGCCTTGCTGCTCGACCCGTAGGGCGGCGGCTTGATGTCGGTACTCAGGCAATGCACGATGCGGCTCACCGCCTGCACGTGCAGGCCCTGCTTGGAGCGGCTGATGTCGGTGACGATCAGGCAGCCGCCGTTGGGGTCTTCCAGCGGGCGCTCGCCGATGGCGCGCGACAGGTCGATGACCGACAGCGAGTTGCCCCGCAGGGTGGCCACGCCTTTGACGTGCGGGTGCGATTCCGGGAGCTTGGTCAGGGGCGGGCAAGGGATGATCTCGCTGACCTTGAGCAGGTTGATTGCCATCAGCTTGCCGCTGCGCAGGGTGAACAGCAGCAGCGACAGCGAGTCGGCGCGGGCATTTTGCGAGGCCATAGGCACCTTCAGGGCAAAGAGAATAAGGGATCTGCCGGGTTATCGACCCGAGCACGCCAGGCTTTAATCCGCCACTGCACTTCAGCGTAGCCCCAGTCGGCGGGCCAGGCGGCTGAGGTTGGCGCGGTCCAGGCCCAGCTCGCGCGCGGCACTGGCCCAGTTGTGCTGGTGGCGCTCCAGGCAGGCCTCGATCAGCTGGCGCTGGTACAGGTCCAGGGCCTGGCGCAGGTCGGTGCCGGGCGGTGGTGGCAGTGGCGCCGCCACGCTGGGCGCTGCGCCCGGGCCGGCGCCGGGCAGGTCGAAGTCGCGGGCCTCCAGGGTCAGGATCTTCGGCCGCTCGGGGTGCTGGCCCAGCGCCTTGAGCGACGAGCGGCCGATCAGGTGCTCCAGTTCGCGCACATTGCCCGGCCAGTCGTACGCCAGCAGCGCGGCCTGGGCATCGCTGCTCAGGCGCAGGCTGTTCAGGCCCATGCGCGAGCGGTTCTGCTCCAGGAAGTAGCCGCTGAGCAGCAGCACGTCGCGCCCGCGCTCGCGCAGCGCCGGCACCCGCAGCGGGTACACGCTCAGGCGGTGGTAGAAGTCGGCGCGGTAGCGCCCGGCACGCACTTCCTCGGCCAGGTCGCGGTTGGTGGCGGCAATCAGGCGCACATCCACCTGGTGCTCCTGGTCCGAGCCCAGGCGCTGCAGCTGTCCGCTTTGCAGCACGCGCAGCAGCTTGGCCTGCACGGCCAGCGACAGTTCGCCCACTTCGTCGAGAAACAGTGTGCCGCCGTTGGCCAGCTCGAACTTGCCGCGTCGCTCGCCCACCGCGCCGGTGAAGGCGCCGCGCACATGGCCGAACAGCTCGCTCTCGACCAGGGTGTCGGGCAAGGCGGCACAGTTGAGGCTGATCATCGGCTTGTCGGCACGCGCCGACTGCTGGTGGATGGCCTGGGCCACCAGCTCCTTGCCGACCCCGGTTTCACCGGTGACCAGTACGGTCAGGTCGCTGCCGGCGACCAGGCGGATCTCTTCGAGCAGGTGCTTGTGGGCCTTGCTCTGGCCGATCAGTTCCTGGTGCTGCTGGCCGCTGGCCTGGCGGTAGATCTCGGCGCGCTGGTGTTCGTCTTCGGCCCGCAGGGCCAGGCGTTCGATACGTTGCGCCACGTTGACCGTGGCGGCGGCCAGGCTGGCGAAGGCCTGCAGGGCGTCCAGCTCGACCTGCTGGAAGCGCTCCGGGGCCAGCGCATCGAGGGTGATCAGGCCCCAGGGCCGTTCGTCGACGAACAGCGGGCAGCCCATGCAGTCGTGTACCTCCAGGTGCTGGTGCAGGCCCTCGACCAGGCCGTCGTAGGGGTCGGGCAACTGGCTGTCGCTGGCAAAACGGGTCGGCTCGCTGCGGCTGAGCAGGGCGGCGAAGCGCGGGTGTTCGCTGACCTTGAAGCGCCGGCCCAGGGTGTCCGGGCTCAGGCCGTCCACCGCCAGAGGTACCAGCCATTCGCCATCCAGGCGCAGCAGCGCGGCGGCGTCGCATGGCAACAGGGCGCGCATGGCTTCGAGCAGGCGACGGTAGCGTTCGCGTTCGGGCAGCTCGCGAGACAGGTCGCTGACCAGGGGCAGCAATGCGGTAAGCAGGGATTTTGCGGTCATGATGACTCCTTCGAGTCTTTATGACTCTAGCAGGGCTGTGGTCAATTTGACTCAAAAATATTCAAGCTATTGATTTATATGGTTTTAATAGTTGGCACGAAAGCTGAAACAACCCGGGCAGATTATCCAGAAGCCATAAGGCCCGGGAGTTACCCATGCTCAATGCCCAAGATCGTGCCATCGTCAAAGCCACCGTTCCGCTGCTGGAAAGCGGCGGTGAGGCGCTGACCACGCATTTCTACAAACTGATGCTCAGCGAATACCCCGAGGTGCGTCCGCTGTTCAACCAGGCCAACCAGGCCAGCGGCGACCAGCCGCGGGCGCTGGCCAATGGCGTACTGATGTATGCACGCCATATCGACCAGCTCGAGCAACTGGGCGGCCTGGTGAACCAGATCATCAACAAGCACGTGGCGCTGCAGATCCTGCCCGAGCACTACCCGATCGTCGGCGCCTGCCTGCTGCGTGCCATCGAAGAGGTGCTCGGCAAGGAGGTCGCCACCCCCGAGGTGATCGCGGCCTGGGGCGCGGCCTACCAGCAACTGGCCGATATCCTGATCGGCGCCGAAGAGGGCCTGTACCAGCAGAAGGCTCAGGCGCCGGGTGGCTGGCGCGGTGCGCGGGCGTTCCGGCTGGCGGCGCGGGTGCAGGAGAGCAGCGAGATCGTCTCGTTCCATTTCGCCCCGCTCGATGGCGGCCCGGTCCTCAAGGGCGAGCCCGGCCAGTACCTGGGCCTGAAGGTGCAGATCGATGGCCAGGAGCACCGGCGCAACTATTCATTGTCGGCGCTGGGTGACGGCCGCGAGTACCGCATCAGCGTCAAGCGCGAGGCGGGCGGCAAGGTGTCCAACTACCTGCATGAGCAACTGCAGGTGGGCGATACCCTGGAGCTGTTCCCGCCGGCGGGCGAGTTCACCCTGAGCGCCAGCGACAAGCCGCTGGTGCTGATCAGCGGCGGGGTAGGGATCACCCCGACCCTGGCGATGCTCGACGCGGCCCTGGCCAGCGGTCGCCTGGTGCACTTCATTCATTGCGCGCGCAACGGTGCGGTGCATGCGTTTCGCGACTGGGTGGACGAACGCGCGGCGCGTCATCCGCAGCTCAAGCGCTTCTACTGCTACGCCGAGGATGACGGGGTGAGCCTGCCGGCCGACGCCGTGGGGCTGCTGAGCCAGGATCAACTGGCGCAGTGGCTGCCGGTCGAGCGTGACCTGGACGCGTACTTCCTGGGGCCCAAGGGCTTCATGGCGGCGATCAGGCGTCAGCTCAAGGCCCTGGGGGTGCCGGAGCAGCAGAGCCGCTACGAGTTCTTCGGGCCGGCGGCGGCACTCGAGTAAGGGCCGGGGCCTGTTCGCCGGCAATGCCGGCGCCTGCAGCTAAGCGTATGTGCTGCAGGCGCCGGCTAAGCTGCCGACCTTAATCTTCTTTTAATCGGTTTAACCTTCACTCCCTGTGGTCATGGTCGGCGTGTAGAATTGCGCCCAGGCTTGAGCCACCTATCTAGTGAAGGGAACGGGAATGAACGATCTAACGCAGCGCCTGAATCGGGAACGGCGCTTTCTGGTACTGCTGGGCGCCATCTGCCTGGCGCTGATCGGCGGTGCCCTGTACATGCAGATCGTGCTGGGCGAGGCACCGTGTCCACTGTGCATCCTGCAGCGCTATGCGTTGCTGTTCATCGCCCTGTTCGCCTTCATCGGTGCGGCCATGCCCGGGCGGCGCAGCCTCACGCTGTTCGAGGCCCTGGTGGTGCTGAGCGCCATCGGCGGCATTGCTGCAGCCGGCAACCACGCCTACATTCTGGCCAACCCGGCCGTCAGCTGCGGCATCGACACACTGCAGCCGATCGTCGACGGCCTGCCGCTGGCCTCGGTGCTGCCGCTGGTGTTCCAGGTGGATGGTTTCTGCTCGACGCCGTACCCGCCGGTGCTGGGGCTGTCGCTGGCGCAATGGGCGCTGCTGGCCTTCGTGCTGACCGCCGTGCTGGTGCCGCTGGGCATCTACCGCAACCGTCGCCAGCGTTAGACAAAAGTCCCGTGTCGAGGCAAGTGCGCAGGGCTTGAGAATTTTCCGAAGAAGTCGCCTCCAGGTTGACCTGGATCAAGTCCCAACCCTTGCGGTACGGGCATTTCAGGGCTACAGCCAGGGGTGCGACAAACTGTCGCGAAATTGATTTTTGCTGCGCTATTGTTACGTTTTCTGTAAAGGACTGTTGCTCAATAAGTCATAGTCATGGCCATGTTACGTCACTACAATCGCCCCCAATTTCCGTTCGGCACCGCTTGCGAGTTGCAGGATTAAAGGAGCTCCGGCTCCTTTCGTGACTCTGACGAGCATCGCCTGCGGCGATGCCGGGCTGACCCCCCTCCCGTGATTTTCCGCACCAAATGGAATTGGTCTGTAAACAGGCCTGATTGCCTACGAAGTCAAAACAATAAGCACCGTTGCACACCGGTTCTGCCGAGCAGCCGCAGCTGAATTCCGGCGTGACCGTATTCGATCCCATAAATGCTGACGCTTGGCAGGACGAAGTGTTGGCGACCAAAACACAAATTGCATTGAAGCAAGCTGCTCTAGAGGTCGTGAGATGAGTAAAAAGCGTTACCCCAGACTGTTTGGCATTCTGCCCTTTTTAGGCATGCTTTTACTCAGTGGGTGCAACTGGACCCTGCTCGACCCGAAGGGCCAGGTCGGCATTGAGCAAAGGAACCTGATCCTGATCGCTACCGGCCTGATGTTGCTGGTGGTGATTCCTGTCATTTTCATGACGATCGCGTTCGCGTGGAAGTATCGCGCCTCCAACAAGGCTGCCACCTACACCCCTGACTGGTCGCACTCGACCAAGATCGAAGTGGCCGTATGGTCCATCCCGGTGCTGATCATCATCGCCCTGGGTTATGTCACCTACCTCTCCACCCACAAGCTGGACCCGTACCGTCCACTGGATTCCGACGTGAAGCCGGTGCAGATCGACGTGGTCGCGCTGGACTGGAAATGGCTGTTCATCTACCCGGAACAGGGCATTGCCACGGTCAACAAGATCGTCTTCCCGGCCAACACCCCGGTCAATTTCCGCGTGACCTCCGACGCCGTGATGAACTCGTTCTTCATCCCGGGCCTGGGCGGCCAGATCTACGCGATGGCGGGCATGACCACCAAGCTGCACCTGATTGCCAACCAGAACGCCGAGTTCGACGGGATCTCCGCCAACTACAGCGGTGCCGGCTTCACCGGCATGAAGTTCAAGGCGATCGCCACGTCCCAGGAAGATTTCGAGGCGTGGGTCAACGAGGTCAAGCAGTCGCCGCAACAACTGGACAAGGCCACCTACGAGGCTCTGGCCAAACCTAGCGAAAACAACCCGGTTGCGCTCTACAGCGTGGCCCCGGAAAACATGTTCCAGTCCATCGTCGACAAGTACGAGGGCATGAACCGTGGCAAGCCGGTGGTGCACGAGAAGAAAGAGCACAAAGAAGCGGCCGAAGCGATGGACGTGAGTATGCATTCAGCTGCTGGGGCAGAGGAGTAAAAGATGTTCGGTAAACTTAGTCTGGACGCGATCCCGTATCACGAGCCGATAGTCATGGTGACCCTCGCCATGATCGCGCTCGGCGGTCTCGCGTTGGTTGCTGCAATCACCTATTTCCGCAAGTGGACCTACTTGTGGACCGAGTGGCTGACGTCGGTCGACCACAAGAAGATCGGGGTGATGTACATCATCGTCGCGATGGTCATGCTGCTGCGCGGCTTTGCCGACGCCATCATGATGCGTACCCAGCTGGCCATGGCCACTGGCGGCGCCGAGGGCTATCTGCCTCCTGAACACTATGACCAGATCTTCACCGCTCACGGTGTGATCATGATCATCTTCATGGCGATGCCATTCTTCACCGGCCTGATGAACCTGGCCCTGCCTCTGCAGATCGGTGCACGTGACGTTGCCTTCCCGTTCCTCAACTCCCTGAGCTTCTGGCTGCTGGTGTCCGGCGTTGCGCTGGTCAACATCTCCCTGGGCGTGGGCGAGTTCGCCAAGACCGGCTGGGTGGCCTATCCACCGCTGGCGGGTATCCAGTACAGCCCTGGGGTCGGTGTCGACTACTACATCTGGGCGCTACAGATATCCGGATTGGGGACAACGCTGACCGGTGTCAACTTCCTGGCCACCGTGCTGAAAATGCGCGCCCCTGGCATGAAGCTGATGGACATGCCGATCTTCACCTGGACCTGCACCTGGGCCAACATCCTGATCGTGGCTTCGTTCCCGATCCTGACCGCGACCCTGGCACTGCTGACCGTTGACCGTTATCTGGACTTCCACATTTTCACCAACGAGCTTGGTGGGAACCCGATGATGTACGTCAACCTGTTCTGGGCATGGGGTCACCCTGAGGTGTACATCCTGATCCTGCCGGCGTTCGGCGTGTTCTCGGAAGTCATCTCGACCTTTACCGGCAAGCGCCTGTTCGGCCACAAGTCGATGATCTACGCCTCGGGTGCGATCTCGGTTCTGGGCTTCGGCGTATGGCTGCACCACTTCTTCACCATGGGTTCGGGCGCCAGCGTCAACACCTTCTTCGGTCTGGCGACCATGCTCATTTCGATCCCGACCGGGGTCAAGCTGTTCAACTGGCTGTTCACGATCTACCAGGGCCGTCTGCGCTTCACCGCGCCAGTGCTGTGGACCCTGGGCTTCATGGTGACCTTCTCGATCGGCGGCATGACCGGCGTACTGCTGGCCGTACCTGGTGCTGACTTCGTGCTGCACAACAGCCTGTTCGTGATCGCTCACTTCCACAACGTGATCATCGGTGGTGCGGTGTTCGGCTACATTGCCGGCTTCGCCTTCTGGTTCCCGAAAGCCTTCGGTTTCACCCTGAACGAGAAGTGGGGCAAGGCTGCCTTCTGGTTCTGGATCTCCGGTTTCTACGTGGCCTTCATGCCGCTGTACGCACTGGGCTTCATGGGCATGACCCGTCGTCTGAACCACTCGGACAACCCTGCCTGGGAACCGTACCTGTACGTGGCCGTGGTCGGTGCCGTGCTGATCCTGTTCGGTATCGCCTGCCAGCTGATCCAGCTGTACGTGTCGATCCGCGATCGCAAGGACAACATGGACGTCACTGGCGACCCATGGAATGCGCATACCCTGGAATGGTCGACCTCGTCGCCACCGCCGTTCTACAACTTCGCCACCATGCCGGAAAAAGTCGGCCTGGACGCATGGACCGAAGCCAAGCGCGCCGGTATCGCCTACAAGGCTCCGGCCCAGTACGCACCGATCCACATGCCGAACAACACCGCTACCGGTCTGTACATGGGCGCGCTGTTGACCGTCTTCGGTTTCGCCACCATCTGGCACATCTGGTGGTTGGCCGCGGTCGGCCTGATCGGCACCATCGCTGTCTTCGTTGCTCACGCTGCGCGTGACGACCAGGGCTACATGGTTCCTGCCGAGGAAGTGGCACGTATCGAAGGTGAGCGTCTGAAGCACCTCGGTCTGGCTACCGGCTCGCCAGTCGGTGCGCCTGTCGAATCGTTTGAACGGGTTTAATCAATGTCCAGTCATGTAATCAATGCTGATGCTGCTCATGGTCACGACCATGGGCACGAAGAACACCACGACTCGGGCCAGATGACCGTATTCGGTTTCTGGCTGTACCTGATGACCGACTGCATCCTGTTTGCGTCGATCTTCGCAGCCTACGCGGTGCTGTCCGGCAACTTTGCCGGCGGCCCGTCGGGTCACGACATCTTCGAACTGCCGTATGTACTGGCTGAAACCGCGCTGCTGCTGTTCTCCAGTATCACCTTCGGCTTCGCCATGCTGCAGATGTACAAGGGCAACAAGAACGGTGTACTGGCCTGGCTGGCAGTCACCTTCCTGCTCGGCCTTGGCTTCATCGTCATGGAAGTCAACGAGTTCCACCTGCTGATCAGCGAAGGCTTCGGCCCGCAGCGCAGCGGCTTCCTGTCGGGCTTCTTCGCCCTGGTCGGCACCCACGGTCTGCACGTGACCGGTGGTCTGATCTGGATGGCCGTGATGATGTACCAGATCCAGAAGAAGGGCATCACCGGTTCGGCCAAGACCCGCATGGGTTGCCTGAGCCTGTTCTGGCACTTCCTGGACGTGGTCTGGATCTGCGTATTCACCGTTGTCTATCTGCTGGGGGTTCTGTAAATGGCTAACGCACATAACGAGCACGCCGAGGGCAGCCACGGCAGCGTGAAGTCGTACGCAATCGGCTTCGTGCTGTCGGTGATCCTGACGCTGATCCCGTTCGGTCTGGTGATGTACCCGACCTTGCCCAAAGACATGACCGTACTGATCGTGGTGGCCTTCGCGGTCATCCAGATCGTCGTGCACCTGTACTACTTCCTGCACCTGGACCGTTCGCCAGAGCAGCGTGAGAACGTCAGCGCCTTCCTGTTCACCGGGTTGGTCATTGCACTGTTGGTCGGCCTGTCGCTGTGGATCATGTTCAGCATCCACACCAGCATGATGGCGAAGTGAGGTAAGACGGCATGTCCTTTAAGCACTTTATCCAAATCACCAAACCGGGGATCATTTTCGGTAACGTGCTTTCTGTGGCAGGCGGTTTCTTCCTTGCCGCGCAAGGGCATGTGGACTTCATGCTGTTCCTGGCCACGGTGATCGGCACTTCGCTGGTGGTGGCGTCCGGTTGCGTGTTCAACAACTGCATCGACCGTGACATCGACATCAAGATGGAGCGCACCAAGAACCGTGTGATGGTTCAAGGGCAGGTCTCGCTGAAGATCGCGCTGGCCTACGCCACCCTGCTCGGGGTGGCCGGGCTTGGCCTGCTGTACGTGCAGGCCAATGCCCTGGCAGCGTTGTTCGGCCTGATCGGGTTCATCATCTACGTGGGTTTCTACAGCCTGTACCTGAAGCGCAAATCGGTGCACGGCACCCTGGTAGGCAGCCTGTCCGGTGCCATGCCTCCGGTGATCGGCTACTGCGCCGTGAGCAACAGCTTCGACCTGGCTGCGTTGACCCTGCTGGTGATGTTCAGCCTGTGGCAGATGCCGCATTCCTATGCGATCGCGATCTTCCGCTTCAACGACTACCTGGCGGCCTCGATTCCGGTACTGCCGGTCAAGCGTGGCATCCTGGTGGCCAAGAAACACATCCTCTGGTACATCGTGGCGTTCCTGGCAGCGACCCTGATGCTGACCATCGGTGGTTATGCCGGCATGAGCTACATGGCTGTTGCGGCGGCGATGGGCATGTACTGGTTGTACATGGCCTGGACCGGCTACAAGGCTGTGGATGATCGCCTGTGGGCGCGCAAGCTGTTCGTGTTTTCCATCTTCACCATCACTGCGTTGAGCGTGATGATGTCGTTGGACACCAAGGTGCCGACCGAGCTGCTGCTGACCTACGCGCATTGATCTGATGTGTTGAAAGAGACCCCGGGCCGAAAGGTGCCGGGGTTTTTTTTGCCCTTCAGAAACGGCTTCGCTCCCGCTCTTGCTCTTGCTCTTGCTCTTGCTCTTGCTCTTGCTCTTGCTCTTGCTCTTGCTCTTGCTCTTGCTCTTGCTCTTGCTTTTGCTTTTGCTTTTGATCTTTCCGTCCTTCAGGAGGCCGAATGGAGCCCGCGTGTAGTGGGGTGTAGGGCCATGGATGGCCCGGAAAGTGCCGACGGGCAGGGACGCCCGTGCGGCGCGGCCCCACGGAGCGTGGGTGGAATGAGGGGACCCGTAGCGAAGCGTAGGGCCGGATGCTGGACGGAGCGGTTTTGCTTACTTTTTCCAAGAAAAAAGTAAGCCGCTGTAAGAGCGGAAGGGGCCCTAAATGTCGATATCCATGCTGGATAAGCACATGATTGTCGATTTTCATGTCGGTGTGATTATCCGACATGGATAGCGCTGCGAGCGGCGCCTTCCGCTCTTACAGCGGGTCACTTTTGGCAAACGCCCCAAAAGTAACCAAAAAGGCTGGGCCCTGCATACGGCCCTACGCTTCGCTCCGGGTCCCCTCGCTCCGCACCTGCTCCGGGGGCCGCGCCGCACGGGCGTCCCTGCCCGTCGGCACTTTCCGGGCCATCCATGGCCCTACACCCCACTACGCAGGCGCTCCACTCGGCCTCCTGAAGGGCCAGAAGATCAAAAGCAGATCAAAAGCAGATCAAAAACCAGAGCAAGATCACCAGCCGGAGCAAGGCCTCTGGATCGGTGCGTGCCAACGGCCGGCAATCCCTCCCACCCGGGCACCACTCCCCGCTGAACACGCAACCCCCGGCATTGCTAGCGTGACGGCTCCCCACCCCAAGGAGCACACCGCCATGAGCATTCTGACCGTTTACTTCTGCGGCACCGGATCGCACCGTTTCGATGACCAGAACCCCAATTTCTGGAACGGCGAACTGGTCGCCACCCTTGCTTCCAACGACCAGAGCCGCGAGTTCGCCAACTGGATCGCCATCGACGGCCCGGGCAGCGGCAACCTGCAGGCCGATGACCTGTTCATCGAAAACAAGGAATACGGCCTCACCGGCACCCTGTTCGGCGCCGGCTGGGAGCAGAACGTGGCCCACGCCCTGCAGGTCATCAAGGGCTCCTGCACCTGGCAGCGCGAAAAACTCACCGAGCAGGACTACAACCGCCTGAAGTCAGCCGGCGTGCCGATCGAGGACGTGAAGAAGGAGGGTTCCTGGTTCTGGCGCCAGTACGACTATGGCGACCGCGGCGTGACCCCGCAGCAACTCCAGGAAGGCATCATCCGCATGCACCGCAAGGACGGCCTGATTCCCGATCAGGTCAACATCGTGGGCTGGAGCCGCGGCGGCATCAGTGCCCACATGCTCGCCAACGCCATGGCCGACGACCCGCAACTGGCCCACGTGCCGGTGAACATCTTTGCCATCGACCCCGTGCCCGGGATCAACAACCTGCAGCCACACCGCCTGCACCTGCGCACCAACGTGAAGGAGTACGTGGGTTTCTTTTCTCGCGACGAGCGCTCCAAGGGCTTCGCCTGCGTCATCCCGTCCACCTATCCCGATACCCGTGTCCACATCTTTCCACTGCCAGGACGCCACGCCACGCTGGTGGGCAATGCCTCGGCCGATGGCGCCAGTGCCGGCAACGAGCTACCCGACCCGGGCCTGATCGTGCGCCATTTTGCCGAAACCTGCCTGACCCGCTGGGGCGTGACGCTGCAAAAACGCCTTGAGCTGAGCGAAGGGCAGGTGGCCGACTACCTGGATGCCATGGACCGCGACGATGCCCGCTACAGGGCCATGCGCAAGCACTCCTACACGCTGCTGAGCGAGTCCGAAGGGGAGCATCGGCTGGTCCACCAGGGCGATATGCGCAAGGCTTTCAGCTTCGTGCGCGGGGCTCACATGGCGCCGGAGGAGGGCCTGGATGTGGGGAGCTGGCGCTCGCTGTCGTTCGAGCGTCTGTGCTGACACCCCTGCATCGGTCGCGGCCGCGCTGCGCGGCCCGCGATCGAATCCACTTTACAGGCATTGCCTGCAGGCACTATCTTCTGCCTCGGCCACCGCAGTGGCCAACGTCGCTCGGACGGTTCCGGGCGCTTACGTCCTCGAGGTAACCATGGCTGACCAAGGTTCGCCGCGCCGCTTTGCGCGCATAGATCGTCTCCCCCCCTACGTATTCAACATCACCGCCGAACTCAAGATGGCCGCGCGCCGTCGTGGCGAAGACATCATCGACCTGAGCATGGGCAACCCCGACGGGGCCACGCCGCCGCACATCGTCGAAAAACTGGTACAGGTCGCCCAGCGCGAAGACACCCACGGCTACTCCACCTCGCGCGGTATCCCGCGCCTGCGCCGGGCCATCTCGCACTGGTACAAGGACCGCTACGACGTCGAGATCGACCCCGAGTCCGAAGCCATTGTCACCATCGGCTCCAAGGAGGGCCTGGCCCACCTGATGCTGGCCACCCTGGACCACGGCGATACCGTGCTGGTGCCCAACCCCAGCTACCCGATCCACATCTACGGCGCGGTGATCGCCGGGGCCCAGGTGCGTTCGGTGCCGCTGGTGCCCGGCGTGGACTTCTTCAACGAGCTGGAGCGGGCGATCCGCGAGTCGATCCCCAAGCCCAAGATGATGATCCTGGGGTTCCCCTCCAACCCCACCGCGCAGTGCGTGGAGCTGGACTTCTTCGAGCGGGTGGTGGCACTGGCCAAGCAGTACGACGTGCTGGTGATCCACGACCTGGCCTATGCCGACATCGTCTACGACGGCTGGAAGGCCCCGTCGATCATGCAGGTGCCGGGTGCCAAGGACATCGCCGTGGAGTTCTTCACGCTGTCCAAGAGCTACAACATGGCCGGCTGGCGGATCGGCTTCATGGTCGGCAACCCGGAGCTGGTCAACGCCCTGGCGCGAATCAAGAGCTACCACGACTACGGCACCTTCACCCCGTTGCAGGTGGCGGCGATCGCGGCGCTCGAAGGCGACCAGCAGTGCGTGCGCGACATCGCCGAGCAGTACCGCCAGCGGCGCAACGTGCTGGTCAAGGGGCTGCACGAGACCGGCTGGATGGTCGAGAACCCCAATGCCTCGATGTACGTGTGGGCCAAGATCCCCGAGCAGTACGCGCACCTGGGTTCGCTGGAGTTCGCCAAGAAGCTGCTGGCCGAAGCCAAGGTATGCGTGTCGCCGGGCATCGGCTTTGGCGACTATGGCGATGACCATGTGCGCTTTGCCCTGATCGAGAACCAGGACCGCATTCGCCAGGCGGTGCGCGGCATCCGCCAGATGTTCCGTGCCGATGGCATCGAGGCGCCGAAGGCGGCCAGAGCTTCACGCACGTCGTGATGCACCTCGCCGGCAAGGCCTGCTCCCGTAGGAGCCGGCCTTGCCGGCGAAGGGCGCGACACCGCCTTCCGTCGGCCGCCCATATTTCTTTCACTGCCCCCCTTTTCAACGCCACGCCGAAGCATAGAATGATCGTCGGGTTTCTCCCTCCAACGATACTTCTCCCCCCCTCCCAAATCATGTCCGAAAACAATCCTTGTTTGACTTGCGGTGCCTGCTGCGCGTATTTCCGTGTGTCCTTTTTCTGGGGTGAATGCACCTCGGCCGGGGGTGTCGTGCCTGATGAACTGGTGGTGCAGATCAACCCGACCCGGGTGGCGATGATCGGCACCGACGCCAAGCCGTGTCGCTGCATAGGGCTTGAAGGCGAGATCGGCAAGAGCGTCAGCTGTTCGCTCTATGCCCAGCGCTCCAGCCCCTGCCGCGAGTTCGATGCCGCCTGGGTCAATGGCCAGCCCAACGACGACTGCAACGCGGCGCGGGCCGCCCACGGCCTGCCCCCTCTGGAAGCCAACGAGCCGTTCTGGCCCGCCGAAGACCCGGAGGTGGCCTGACCGTTCGTCGGTTGGCTGACGCTGTAAGTTTGACGAGGCCCTGTATTCACGGGGCCCATTGCCAAAGTATTAACACCATTTGACGTAACGCCTTTGCGCAAGGGCTCCGGGAAAGCGGCTACATATTCCAGCACTGGAATCGTAGTCGCCAAGGTCAGGCATTTCGACGTTAGTGTGTGTAGTTTCCACGGCGTACCCGTCGCACGCATTCAAGGAACGAACTGCCTGATCCACGAAGGAGTCGCCCGTGGACAGACGTGCCGTCGAGCTTGCCCCCACCCGTATTCGCCCCTTGTCGCTGGCCGTGAGCCTGGCCACCGCGGGAATCGCTTTCGGCCTGTTCAGTGCAACGGCCAGTGCCGCCTGTACCCCGCTGATCCCCGGTGCGGGCGCGACGGTCACCTGCACCCCGGGGTTGAACGGCAACGTCAGTTCCTCCGCCAACAACCTTACCCTTAACCTGAGCAATGGCTCGCAGATCAACGCGCCGTTGCTCGGCACGGCAGTCAACCTGAGCGGCAACAACGTCACCCTGAACAACTCGGGCACCATCGACCCCGCATTCCTCGGGATCCTGAGCGGGCTCAGCTCCGGGATCAAGGTCGGCAACTCGGCGGCCAGCACGGTCAGCATCACCAACTTCAGCGGTGGCGTGATCAAGGGCACCACCGGTGTGCTCAGTGCCAGCCTGCTCAACCTCAACGGCCTGGCCCTGAGCGTGCAGAACGGCAACGGTGGCGTTACCACGCTGGTCAACGACGGCACCATCGGTTCATCGAACATTGTCGGCGTCAGCGTGCTGGCCCCAGACGCCCCGGTGGTGGCGGTGTATGGCGGCGGCAGCGTGAACATGACCAACACCGGCACCATCATCGGTCGCGTGGCGTTCCAGGCATCGGGCACTGCCACCGGCAATACCTTCACCAACAGTGGCGCGATCAGTGGCGGCGTGTCGATGGGGGCGAACTCCACCAACCGCTTCAACGCAATCACAGGTTCCAGTGTCAGTAGCGGGGGAGGTGTAGGCGTCGACCTGGGCATCGCCGGCATCAACCTGCTGTATGCGCCTAGCGGCAAGGTCGACGGCGGTGCCGGCGGCAGCAACACCCTTGCCCTGCAGAACGCCATCGGCGGGGGCACCGGTACCGGCGGCACGGGCACGCTTTCGGCCAGCAACTACATCAACTTCAACAACCTGCTCGTGCAGAGCGGCACCTGGACACTCTCCGGCGCGTTGCTCGGGGTCACCAGCACCAGCCTCAACGGCGGCTCGCTGGTGTTCGACGACGCCTCGACCTTCGGCACCGGCACCATCGCGGCCAACGGTGGCGCGCTGGGTGCGGGCGCGGCCAACCTGTCGCTGGCCAACGCCGTCACCCTCGGTGCCGGCGGGCTCGGCATCATCGGCGACAACAACCTGACCCTCACCGGCAACGTCAGCGGTAGCGGCGCCTTGACCAAGACAGGCGCCGGCACCCTGGGCCTGAGCGGGGCCAATACCTATACCGGCGGCACCTTCCTCAATGCTGGCGTACTGTCGCTCGCCAACGCCGCGGCCCTGGGCACCGGCAGCCTGAGCGTTACCGGGGCCGGCAGCCTGCAGGGCTCGGTACCGCTGGTGCTGAGCAACGCCGTGCAGCTGTCGGCAGCGCTGAGCCTGCCCGGCAGCAATGCGCTGACCCTGGGCGGTGTGGTCAGCGGCACCGGTTCGTTGAACAAGACCGGCAGCGGCGACCTGACCCTGGCCGCCAGCAACACCTACAGCGGCGGTACCACGCTGGGCGCCGGCAAGCTGATTCTCGGCAATGCCGCCGCGCTGGGGGGCGGTACATTGACTGCGGCCGCCGGCACCAGCCTGGACACCAGCAGTGCGCTGACCCTGGCCAACGCCATCAGCCTGGGCGGTGCGCTGACCCTCACCGGCAGCAACAACCTGACCCTCGGCGGCGTCATCGGCGGCAACGGCAGCCTGGTCAAGAACGGCACCACCAACCTCAACCTCACGGGCACCAACACCTTCACCGGCGGCCTGCTGCTCAGCGGCGGCAGCCTGACCGTTGGCAACGGTGCGGCGCTGGGTACCGGCGCGCTGACCCTGGGCGCCAATGCCAGCCTGGACGCCAGCAGCGCAGTCAACCTCAACAACGCCGTGGTGCTCGGCGCCAACACGCTGAGCCTGCTGGGCACCAGCGCGACCACCCTGGGGGGCGTGGTCAGCGGTACGGGCGGGCTGATCAAGAGCGGTGCGGCCGACCTCACCCTGGGCGCGGCCAATACCTTCGGCGGCGGGGTGCAGTTGCAGGCCGGCAAGCTGATCGTCGGCAACAATGCGGCGCTGGGTACCGGCACGCTGGCCGTGGCCGATGGCACCACGCTGGACAGCACCACCTCGGTTGCACTGGCCAATGCCATCAGCCTGGGCGGCAACCTGACCCTGGCCGGCAGCAATGTCCTCACGCTCGGCGGCGTGGTGTCGGGCAGCGGCGGGCTGGTCAAGAACGGCGCCGCGTTGCTCACGCTCAACGGCAACAACAGCTTCCAGGGCGGTGTGACGCTCAATGCCGGCGGCCTGATGGTGGGCGCGGCCAACGCCCTGGGCAGCGGCGCCCTGAACACCACGGGCACCGCCAGCCTGGATGCGAGCGTGGCACTCAGCCTGGCCAACGCGGTCAACCTTGGCGCCGACCTGACCGTCGGCGGCACGGCCAATCTTGGCCTGGGCGGCCCGATCAGTGGCACGGGCGGCGTGATCAAGAACGGCGCGGCCGACCTGACCCTTGCCGGCAACAACACCTACGTGGGCAACACCCGGCTCAACGCCGGCAAGCTGGTGCTCGGCAGCAGCACGGCGCTGGGGCAGGGCGCACTGATCGCGGCGGACGGTACCCGCCTTGACGCCGCCCCGGGCGTGACCCTGGGCAACGCCCTCACGCTCAACGGCGCGCTGACCCTCGACGGCAGCAACGACCTGGCCTTGCAAGGCCTGATCAGCGGCAATGGCAGCCTGATCAAGAACGGCACCACCAACCTGACCCTCAGCGGCAACAACACCTTCCTCGGCGGTACCACCCTGAACGCCGGTACCCTGACCCTGGCCAGTGCCGCAGCGCTGGGCACCGGCGCACTGACTGTCGGCGGCGCGGCGAGCCTTGCCAACAGTTCACCGCTGGTACTGGCCAATGCCGTGGTCCTCAATGGCGTGCTGACCCTGCCGGGCACCAGCAACCTGACCCTGAACGGCGTCATCAGCGGCGCCTCGGGCCTGAGCAAGAACGGCGCGGCCAACCTGACGCTGGGCGCTGCCAATACCTTCGGTGGCGGCGTGGCGCTCAATGCCGGCACGCTGATCCTGGGCAACAGCACCGCACTGGGCACCGGTACGCTGGCTGCTGCCGGCAACACCTCGCTGGACGCCACCAAAGCCCTGACGGTGGGCAATGCCGTGACCCTGGCCGGCAACCTCAACCTGCTGGGCAGCAACACCCTCAACCTCGGCGGCGTGATCAGCGGCGCAGGCGGCCTGACCAAGGCCGGCGGTGCCGACCTGACCCTGAGCGGCGCCAACACCTTCAGCGGCGCCACCAACCTGAACGCCGGCAAATTGATCGTCGGCAGCAACACCGCGCTGGGCACCGGCGTGCTGAACGCAGCCGGCAACACCCAACTGGAGGCCAGCACGGCGGTCAGCCTGGCCAACCTGGTCAACCTGGCCGGCAACCTGGGCATCGGCGGGGCCGCGAACCTCACGCTCAACGGCGTGGTGGGCGGCACCGGCAGCCTGACCAAGACGGGCACGGCCACCCTCGGCCTGAACGCGGCCAATACCTATCAAGGCGGTACCAACCTCAATGGCGGCGGCCTCAGCCTGGGCAACAACCAGGCACTGGGCAGCGGCGCACTGAACGTGGGCGGCGCTGCCACGCTCGACAACAGCGTGGCGCTCAACCTGGCCAACCAGGTGAACCTGAACGCCAACCTGAGCGTTGTCGGCAGCAATGACCTGACCCTGGGCGGTGTGATCGCCGGGGCCGGCCAATTGATCAAGAATGGTGCCGCCACCCTGACCCTCAATGGCCTCAACACCTTCACCGGCGGGACCTTGCTCAATGCCGGCGCGCTGGTGCTGGGCAATGCCTCGGCGCTGGGCAATGGCGCACTGAACGTGACCGGTGCGGCCAGCCTCGACAACAGCGCCAGCTTCGCCTTGGCCAACGCGATCAACCTGGGTGCCAACCTGACCCTGGCCGGCAGCAACGACCTGACCCTGGGCGGCGTGATCAGCGGCGCCGCCGGGCTGGTCAAGAACGGGGCGAGCAACCTGACCCTCAATGGCGTCAACACCTTCCAGGGCGGCACCGTGCTCAATGCCGGCGGCCTGACCCTGGGCAATGCCAATGCCCTGGGCACCGGCGCGTTGACCGTGGCCGGCAACGCCAGCCTGGACAACAGCGCCAGCTTCGCACTGGGCAACAACCTGATACTCAATGCCGACCTGAGCCTGGCGGGCAACAACGACCTGAGCCTGGGCGGGGTGATCAGCGGCACCGGTGGCCTGATCAAGAATGGCCTGGCCGACCTGACCCTGAGCGGCAACAACACTTTCAGCGGCGCGGTCAACGTGCTCAACGGCAGCCTCACCACGGTCGGTGCCGGCGCGCTGGGCAATGCCTCGGCGGTGAACGTGGGGCTGGGCGCCAGCCTCAACCTGGGCAACAGCAGCAGCCTTGCCAGCCTCACCGGCAGCGGCAGCGTGAACCTGGGGGCCGGTACCAACCTGAGCGTGGGCGCGGGGGATGCCAGCAGCGTATTCACCGGCGGCCTGGCCGGGGCTGGTGGCCTGATCAAGGTCGGCGGCGGCAGCCTGGAGCTGGCCGGCAACAACGGCCTGCTCACTGGCACCACCCAGGTCAATGGCGGCACCCTGAACGTCACCGGTTCGCTGGGCAGCAACCTGGTGCAGGTCAATACCGGCGCCACCCTCACCAGTACCGGCACTGGCAGCGTGCTGGGCGCGGTGACCATCGCCGATGGCGGCCACCTGGCGGCCAACAGCGGCAGCAGCCTGACCCTGGGCTCGCTGGTGCTCAACGCCAACTCCAACCTGGACGTGGGCCTTGGTTCGCCGGCTACCGGCGGCAATGCGCTGATCAAGGTCAACGGCAACCTGACCCTGGACGGCACCCTCAATGTCAGCGACATCGGCGGCTTTGGCACCGGTATCTACAGCCTGATCAACTACACCGGCCAGCTCACCGACAACGGCCTGGTGATCGGCAGCATTCCCGGCAGCGTGCAGCTGGGCGACCTGCAGGTACAGACCTCGATCGGCAGCCAGGTCAACCTGCTGGTCGGTGGCGCCAATGGCAGCGTGTTGTTCTGGGACGGCACCGGCCTGGTCGGCAACGGCGTGATCCAGGGCGGCAACGGCACCTGGGATGCCCTGAGTACCAACTGGACCACGGTCAACGGCACCGGCAACCGTGACTGGAGCAGCAACTTCGCGGTATTCCAGGGCGCCGCAGGCGACGTGCTGGTCAATGGCGCGCAGTCGATCACCGGCCTGCAGTTCGTCACCGATGGCTACCGCCTGCTCAATGGCGTGACCGGCCAGCTGAACCTGGTCAATGGCAGCAATGGCGCCACTACGGTGCGTGTCGATCCGGGTGTGACCGCCACGGTTGGTGTCGCCCTGGGCGGCAGCGGCCTGCTGAGCAAGGTCGACAGCGGCACGCTGGTGCTCAACGCCAGCAACAGCTACAGCGGCGGCACCGCCCTCAATGGCGGCACCCTGGTGGTAGGCAACAACCTGGCGCTGGGCAGCGGTGCGCTGACTGCTGCCAACGGCACCACGCTGGACAGCAACGCCAGCATCGCCCTGGGCAACAGCGTCAACCTGCTCGGCGGCCTGACGGTGGCCGGCAGCAACGATCTGGCCCTGAACGGCAGCATCAACGGCGCCGGCAACCTGACCAAGAACGGCGCTGCCACGCTCACCCTGGGCGGCGCCAACAGCTACACCGGCGGCACCACCCTGGCCGCTGGCCGGCTGCTGCTGGGCAATGACCTGGCCCTGGGCACAGGCGCGCTGCACGTGACCGCTGCCAGCAGCCTGGCAGGCACCACCACGACCAACCTGGCCAACGCCATCGACCTGGGCGCCAACCTGACCCTCGACGGCCTCAACGCCATGACCCTCAACGGCATCGTCAGCGGCAGCGGTGCCCTGAACAAGACCGGCACGGGCAACCTGACCCTCAATGGTGCCAACACCTACCAGGGCGGCACCAGCGTCGGCGGCGGCACCCTCACCCTGGGCAATGGTGCGGCACTGGGCAGTGGTGCGCTGAACGTCACCGGCGCGTCCAGCCTGGCGACCAGCACCCCGCTGAGCCTGGCCAACGCGATCAACCTGGGCGCCGACCTGACCCTGCCGGGCACCAGCAACCTGGTGCTCAATGGCGTGATCGGCGGCAGCAGCGGGCTGGTCAAGAACGGTTCGGCCAGCCTGACCCTCAATGGCAACAACACCTATCAGGGCAGTACCAGCCTCGCCGGCGGCACCCTGATCGTCGGCAGCAACACCGCACTGGGCACCAGCACGCTCACTGCACAGGCCGGCACGTCACTGGACGCCAGCAGCGCCGTGACCCTGGGCAATGCCATCGGCCTGCTCGGCGGCCTGACGGTGGTCGGCAGCAACGACCTGACCCTTGCCGGCAACCTCACCGGCAGCGGCGGGCTGAGCAAGAATGGTGGCGCGACGCTTACCCTGTCGGGCAGCAACACCCACCTGGGCAACACCTTGCTCAATGGCGGCCGCCTGGTCCTGGGCAGTGACCAGGCGCTGGGCCTGGGTAACCTGGTGGCAGCAGGCGGCACCACGCTGGACAGCAGCCTGGATGTCACCGTGCTCAACGCCGTATCGCTGGCCGGCAACCTGACCGTTGGCGGCACCCACGACATCACCCTGGGCGGCCAGGTCAACGGTGCCGGCAGCCTCACCAAGAATGGCGCGGGCAACCTGACCCTGACCGGTGCCAACGCCTGGCAGGGCGGCACCACCCTGAACGCCGGCACCCTCACCGTGGGCAATGCGCTGGCGCTGGGCAACGGCAGCCTCAGCGTGGGCGGGGCGTCCACCCTGGCCAGCAGCGCTGCGGTGAACCTGGCCAACGCGGTCAACCTGGGCGCCAACCTGACGGTCGCCGGCAACACCGACCTGGGCCTGACGGGCGTGGTCAGCGGCACTGGCGGGCTGATCAAGACCGGTGGCGGCAACCTCGCCCTCACCGGTGCCAACACCTACAGCGGCGGCACCACCCTGAATGCCGGCACCCTCACCGTAGGCAACGCCACCGCACTGGGCAGCGGCGCGCTGACGGTCAGCGGCGCCTCCACCCTGGCCAGCAACACCGCGCTGAACCTGGGCAACGCCATCGGCCTGAATGCCGACCTGACCGTCGCCAACAGCGCCGGCCTGACCCTGGGCGGCGACATCAGCGGTGCGGGCGGCCTGATCAAGACCGGCACCGGGGTGCTGACCCTGGGCGGCAACAATACCTACCAGGGCGGTACCGCGCTCAATGCCGGCGGCTTGCTGCTGACCTCGGCCACGGCGCTGGGCAGTGGCACCCTGACCGCCGCCGGCGCCACCACGCTGGACACCAGCACCGCGCTGACCCTGGACAATGCCCTGGTACTGACCGGCAACCTGACCCTGCTCGGCGCGCAGAACCTGGCCCTGACGGGCGCGATCAGCGGCGCGGGCGGCCTGGTCAAGACCGGCGCCAGCGACCTGACCCTGAGCGGCGCCAACACCTACAGCGGCGACACCCTGCTGGGCGCCGGCCGCTTGATCGTGGGCAGCGACAGCGCACTGGGCGTCGGTACCCTGCGCACCAGCAACAACACCATCCTCGATGCCAGCACGGCGGTGACGCTGGGCAATGCGCTGAACATCGTCGGCAACCTGAACGTCGGCGGCAGCAACGACCTGACCCTGAACGGCGTGATCGACGGCCCCGGCGACCTGACCAAGAACGGCGCTGCGACCCTCGCCCTCAACGGCAGCAACACCTACAGCGGCGAGACCATCCTCACCGCCGGCACCCTGGTGCTGGGCAATAACAATGCGCTGGGCACCGGGGTGCTGTCGGTCACCGGCAACTCGACCCTGAGCAGCGGCAACAGCGCCGTGGTGGTGAACAACGGCATCGGCCTCAATGCCAACCTCACCGTCAACGGCAGCAACGACTTCGGCCTGGGCGGCGTGATCAGCGGCAACGGCCAACTGATCAAGACCGGTAGCGGCAACCTGACCCTGAGCGGCACCAACACCTACTCCGGTGGTACCAGCCTGGGCGGCGGCACCCTGACCGTCACCAATGGCGCTGCGCTGGGCAGCGGCGCACTGAGCGCGACGGGCACCAGCACCCTGGGCAATACCCAGGCTGTCACGCTGCTGAATGCCATCGCGGTCAATGGCGACCTGACCCTGGACACGGCCGCCAACCTGACCCTGGGTGGGGTTATCAGTGGCTCGGGCAACCTGATCAAGAGCGGCGCTCAGGAACTGGTGGTGTTCGGCAACAACACCTTCAGCGGCACACTCGATATCACCCAGGGCATGCTGACCACCTTGAATAGCAACGCCCTGGGCAATGTCGCCAGTGTCAACCTGGTCAGCGGCACCGACCTGAACCTGAACGGCAACACCAGCATCGGTGCACTCACCGGCAGCGGCACCACCAATATCGGCCTGGGCAGCACGCTGAGCCTGGGCAGTACCAACCTGGACAGCGTCTTCGCCGGTGCCCTGGTCGGCAGCGGCGGCTTGAACAAGGTCGGCACCGGCGTGCTGGAACTTGCCGGCATCAGCAACCTGGGCGGCGCCAGCCAGGTCAGCGGCGGTACCTTGAACGTGTCGGGCGCCCTGAACGGGGGGAACCTGACGGTCAATTCCGGCGCGACCCTGACCGGCAGCGGCAGCGTGGGCGGGCTGACCACCATCGTCAACGGCGGCCACCTGGCCGGCACCAGCGGCACCCAGCTCAGCTTCGGCTCGCTGGCGCTGGCGCCAAACGCCAGCATCGACGTCGCACTCGGCTCGCCCGTCACCGGCGGTACCTCGTTGTTCAGTGTTGCCGGCAACCTGACCCTGGGTGGCACGCTCAACATCACCGATGACGGCGGCTTCGGCAATGGTATCTATCGCCTGTTCGATTACGGCTCGCTGACCAACAACGGGTTGGTGCTGGGCAGCCTGCCGGGCAGCGTCACGCCCGGCGAGCTGCAACTGCAAACCGCGATTACCGGCCAGGTCAACGTGCTGGTCAACTCGCCCAACCTGATCGTGCAGTTCTGGGATGGGGCGGGCACTGTCCCCGATGGCGTGGTGCAGGGCGGCAGCGGCACCTGGAACAGCACCACCACCAACTGGACCGACCTCAACGGCACCGTCAACGACGTCTGGCAGGGGCAGTTCGCGGTGTTCCAGGGCGCCGCGGGCGGCGTGGTCACGGTCGAAGGTGGCCAGGCCGTCAATGCCCTGCAGTTCATCACCGACGGCTACCAGCTGGTCGCCGGCAGCGGCGGCGTGCTCGACGCCGTCAACGGCAACAGTGGCAGCTTTGCGGTACGTGTCGACCCGAACGTGACCGCCACCCTGGGCCTGCCGGTCAATGGCAGCGCGACCCTGGCCAAGCTCGACAGCGGCACGCTGGTGCTCAACGGCGCCAACGGCTACACCGGCGGCACGCAGCTCAATGGCGGCACCCTGGTGGTCGGCAATGACGGCGCGCTGGGCAGTGGCACGCTGACTGCGGCCAATGGCACCACCCTGGACAGCAACAAGGCGGTGAGCCTGGCCAACACCATTGGCCTGCTCGGCCAACTGAGCATTGCCGGCAGCAACGCACTCACGCTGGACGGTGATATCAGCGGCAACGGCGGCCTGCTCAAGGCGGGCGGCGCCAGCCTGACGCTCAACGGCGACAACAGCTACACCGGCCCTACCGCCCTGAATGCCGGCACGCTGGTACTGGGCAGTGACACCGCTCTGGGCGTCGGCGCCCTCAACGCGGCCGCGGGCACGCAACTGGACAGCAGCAGCGCGCTGGCGCTGGCCAACACCTTCAACCTGAGCGGCAACCTGACGCTGCTCGGCAGCAACGACCTGACCCTCAATGGCCTGGTCAACGGCGCCGGCAGCCTCACCAAGCAGGGCAGCGGCAGCCTCACGCTCAACGGTGCCAACGGTTTCACGGGCGGTACCGTACTGCAGAGCGGCACGCTGAATGTCGGCAACGCCGGGGCGCTGGGCAGTGGCGCGCTCACCGTCAGTGGCGCCTCCAGCCTGGTCAATGGCAGTGCGCTGTCACTGGCCAATGCCATCGTGCTCAACGCCGGCCTGACCCTGCCGGGCAGCAACAACCTCACCCTGGGCGGTGTCATCAGTGGCACGGGCAGCCTGAACCACACCGGCAGCGGCGGCCTGACCCTCACCGGGGTGAACACCTACAGCGGTGGCACCCAGCTGGGTGCCGGCAACCTGACCCTGGGCAACGGCTCGGCGCTGGGCAGCGGTGCCCTGAGTGTCAGCGGCACCTCCACCCTGACCACCACCAGCGCCATGACCCTGGCCAACGCGGTGGATGTGGGCGGCACGCTCAACGTGGCGGGCACCAACAACCTGACCCTGGCCGGCGTGCTCAGCGGTGCGGGCACCCTGAACAAGAACGGTGCGGCCAACCTCACCCTCAGCGGCAACAACAGCTTCAGCGGCATCCTCAACATTCTCTCCGGCAGCCTCAGCACGGTGGGCAGCGGTGCACTCGGCAACCCGGCCGAGCTCAACCTGGGCAACGGCGCCAGCCTCAACCTGGGCGGCACCACCAACCTGGGCGAGCTCAGCGGCAGCGGCACCGTGAACGTGGGCGCCGGTACCGGCCTGCAAGTGGGCGAGGGCACGTTCGGCGGGGTGCTCAGCGGCACCGGTACGCTGGACAAGACCGGCACCGGCACGCTGACCCTGGGCGGTGGCAATACCCTGAGCGGGGCCACCACCGTCAGCGGCGGCAGCCTCATCGTCAATGGCAGCCTGGCCAGCAGCACCGTCACGGTGAACAGCGGCAGCACCCTGGGCGGCACCGGCAGCCTCGGCGGCGCGCTGACCGTCGCCGACGGCGGGCACCTGTCGCTGCGCAGCGGCGATACCCTGAGCGTCGGCTCGCTGGTACTGGGCGCGGACGCCAACCTGGATGCGGCCCTGGGCGCCCCTGTGGTGGGTACCCCGGCGCTGATCAACGTGGGCGGCAACCTGACCCTGGACGGCAAGCTCAATGTCACCGACCTGGGCGGGTTCGGTGCGGGCGTGTATCGCCTGATCGACTACAGCGGCGCGCTGACCAACAACGGCCTGGCCATCGGCAGCGTGCCCAATGGGGTCATCGCGGGCGATCTGGATGTGCAGACCGCCGTCAACAACCAGGTCAACCTGGTGGTGGGCGGCAGCAACAACAACGTGCTGTTCTGGGACGGCAGCCAGACCGTCGGCAATGGATCGGTCGACGGCGGCGCCGGTGTCTGGAGCGTCGGCGGCACCAACTGGACCGATGCCAACGGAGCGCTCAACCAGGCCTGGAACGGCACCTTCGCGGTGTTCCAGGGCACGGGCGGCGCGGTGACCGTCGATGGTGTGCAGACCGTCAACGGCCTGCAGTTCCTCGACAATGGCTACGTGCTGAGCGGTGACGCGCTGAACCTCACCAACGGTGCCCAGGGCACCGGCAACGTGCGTATCGGCAACGGCGTGAGCGCCACGTTGAACGTGGACATCAACGGCAGCGGCACCCTGGCCAAGCTCGAAGGCGGCACCCTGGTGCTCAACGGCAACAACGGCTATACCGGCGGCACCCAGCTCAACGGCGGCACGTTGGTGGTGGGCAGCAACACCGCCCTGGGCAGCGGTGCGCTGACGGCTGCCGACGGCACCACGCTGGATGCCAACCAGGCCGTGACCCTGGGCAACGCCGTGACGCTCGGCGGTGCGCTGACCATCGCGGGCAGCAATGACCTTGATCTCACCAACCTCGTCAGCGGCAGCGGCAGCCTGGTGAAGAACGGTACGGCCGACCTGACCCTGGCCGGCGCCAACACCTACCAGGGCGGTACGCGCCTCAATGCCGGCAGCCTGACCCTGGGCGACAACGCTGCACTGGGCAGCGGCGCGCTCACGGTGGGTGGCACTGCGCAGCTCGACGGCACGCTTGACCTGCAACTGGGCAACGCCGTCAGCCTGGCCTCGCAACTGACCCTGGGCGGCAGCCACGACCTGGCCCTGAACGGGGTGATCAGCGGCAACGGCAGCCTGGTGAAAAACGGCAATGGCGCACTGCTGCTGAGCGGTGCCAACACCTACAGCGGCGGCAGCACCTTCAACGCCGGCAGCGTGCAGGGCAATACCAGCAGCCTGCAGGGCGCGATCCTCAACAACGCCGCGCTGACCTTCGAACAGGCCAGCAACGGTACCTACACCGGCAACCTCACCGGCAGCGGCACGTTGATCAAGAACGGCAGCGGGCAACTGCTGATGACCGGCAACAGCGGCTTCACCGGCGCCACCACGGTCAACGCCGGCAGCCTGCTGGTCAACGGCAGCCTGGCCAGTGCCACGGTGCAGGTCAACAACGGGGCGACCCTGGGCGGCAGCGGCAACTACGCCGGCACGGTCAACCTGGCCAGCGGTGCGACCCTGGCGGCGGGCAGCGGCGCCACGCCACTCAAGGTCGGCGCGCTCAACCTGGATGCCGGCAGCAATGTCGACCTGGCGCTCGGGCAGGCATCGGCCTCGACCACCGTGGTCAAGGTGGCGGGCGACCTGACCCTTGATGGCACGCTCAACATCAGCAATGCCGGTGGCTTCGGCAGCGGCGTTTACCAGCTGTTCAGCTACGGTGGCAACCTGACCGACAACGGCCTGCTGTTCGGCCTGCTGCCAGGCGGCACCTTGCCAGGCCAACTGACCCTGCAGACGGCCATCGCCCAGCAGATCAACCTGGTGGTGCAGGGCGCCGGTGGTGCACTGCAGTTCTGGAACGGCGGCAAGACCAACGCCGACGGCACCATCGGTGGCGGCAGCGGTACCTGGGGCAACGGCACCAACTGGACCGACGTCAACGGCAACCTGAGCGAAACCTGGGATGCGCAGTTCGGCGTGTTCGGTGGTCAGGCGGGGACCGTCACCGTGGCCGGCAACCAGTCCTTCACCGGCCTGCAGTTCCTCACCGGCGGCTACCAGCTGGTGGCCGGCAGCGGCGGCAGCCTGACACCGGTCAATGCAGCCAATGGCGACCTGGCCGCCGTGCGCGTGAACACCGGCGACAGCACGCAGATCTCGGCGCCGCTGGTGGGCGCGGGCGGTATCGAAAAACTCGACGCAGGCACGCTGATCCTGAGCGGCGCCAACACCTACACCGGCGGCACCAGAATCAGCGGCGGTACGCTGGTGGGCAACACCACCAGCCTGCAAGGCAACATCGTCGACAACGCCAGCCTGGTGTTCCAGCAGGACACCGACGGCCGCTTCAACGGTGTGCTCAGCGGCACCGGCAACACCGTCAAGCAGGGTAGTGGCAGCCTGCTGCTGACCGGCAACCAGCCGTTCAGCGGCAACCTGGCGGTCAACCAGGGCCTGCTGCTGGTGGGCAATGCGGCCAACCCGGGCACGGTGCTCGGGGCCAAGGTCACGGTGGGGGCCGGTGCCGCACTGAGCGGCAACGGCAGCGTGGGCTCGCTGGTCAACAACGGTGTGGTGCAGCCTGACCCGGCCAGTGGGCTCAAGGTCGGCGGCAACTTCACCAACGCCCCGGGCGGCACCCTGCAGGTGGTGGTCGGCAACCCCGCCAGCAGCGGCCTGACCGTGGGCGGCACGGCCAACCTGGGCGGCAGCCTGGTGGTGCTGAACTCGGCACCGGCCTCGGGCAACGCGCAGTACACCGTGGTGACTGCCGGCGGCGGGGTGAACGGCACCTTCACCACCGTGCAGTTGCCGGATACGCCGTTCTACGACACCACCCTCAACTACGGCAGCAACCAGGTCGGCGTCACCATCAGCCGCAACGGCACCAGCCTCGGCGATGTGGCTTCGACCCCCAACCAGCAGGCCGTGGCCGGCGCACTGGGCAGCAGCGGGGCACCGGCGGCGGTACTGGGCGCGGTCATGGCGCAGAACCGTGGTGGCGTTCAGGCGGCGCTGGACAGCCTGTCGGGCGAGATCCATGCCAGTACCGCCAGTGCGCTGATCGAAGACTCGCGCTACGTGCGCGAAGCGGTCAACGACCGCCTGCGCCAGCCAGGCTGCATGCGCGAGGAGGATCCGCGTCGGGCCCTGGCACCGAACGCCAACCAGCTCACCAGCGACGGTTGCCACGACGAGGCCGTGGGCTGGGCGCAGGCACTGGGCACCTGGGGCAAGATGGACGGCAACAGCAACAGCGCCAGCATCGACCGCAACGTGCAGGGCTTCCTGCTCGGGGTGGACCGCAGCCTGAACAGCGACTGGCGCGTGGGCGTGGCCGCCGGCTATACCCGCAGCGACCTGGATGCCAGCGGCCGCCGTTCCGATGCGAGCATCGACAGCTACCACCTGGCCACCTATCTGGGCTACCAGCTCGATGCCTTCTCGGCCCGCGTGGGTGCGGCGTACAGCTGGCACGACATCGAGAGCAAGCGTGACGTCGCCATCGGCAGCTACGACGACCGCCTCAAGGCCAAGTACAAGGCGCGCACCGCGCAGGTGTTCGGCGAGGTGAGCTACGCCATCGAGGCAGGCGGTGTGGCGCTGGAACCGTTCGCGGGCCTGGCCTACGTCAACTACGACAGCGACACTGCACGCGAGAAGGGCGGCGCGGCGCGGCTCAAGGCCAGTGCCGACCAGGACATCACCTTCTCCACCGTGGGCCTGCGGGCGGGCAAGGCGTTCAAGCTGGCCAACGGCAGCACCCTGACCCCGCGTGGCAGCCTGGGCTGGCGGCATGCCTACGGCGACACCAAGCCCGATGCCGACCTGCGCTTCATCGAGGGCGGCGCCGGCTTCACCACCCAGGGCGTGCTGATCGCCCGCGATGCGGCGGTGGTCGAGGCGGGGCTGGACCTGTCGATCGGGCAGGCCGGCAAACTGGGCCTGGGCTATTCGGGGCAGCTGTCCAGCGACACCCGCGACCATGCGGTAACGGTGAGTTTCAGCATGGGGTTCTAGGCGGCGAACGACGATCACGGCGCGTGAAGGCGGTGGCTTGAGCGCAGGTACCTCAAGTACCATCGCCCTCTGATTTGATGAGAGGGAAGTCGCTGATGATCGTCGGTATCGACCTGGGCACGACCCACAGCCTGGTGGCGGTGTGGCGCGATGGCGCCACTGAACTGGTGGCCAACGCACTCGGCCACACGCTCACCCCCAGCGTGGTGGGGCTCGACGACCAGGGCCGGGTGCTGGTCGGGCAGGCGGCGCGCGAGCGCCTGCACACCCATCCGCACCTGACCACCGCATTGTTCAAGCGCTACATGGGCAGCAACCAGCAGGTCACCCTGGGTGGGCGTGCCTACCGCCCCGAAGAACTCTCGGCACTGGTGCTCAAGAGCCTCAAGGAAGATGTCGAGCGTGCCTATGGCGAGCCGGTCACCGAGGCGGTCATCAGCGTGCCGGCCTACTTCAGCGATGCCCAGCGCAAGGCTACCCGCGTGGCCGGCGAACTGGCCGGGCTGCGCGTCGACAAACTGATCAACGAACCCACCGCCGCCGCACTCGCCTACGGCCTGCACCAGCGCGACAAGGAAACCTCGTTTCTGGTCTTCGACCTGGGTGGCGGCACCTTCGACGTGTCGATTCTGGAGCTGTTCGAAGGGGTGATGGAGGTGCGCGCCAGCGCCGGCGACAACTACCTGGGCGGTGAAGACTTCGACCAGTTGCTGCTGGAGCATTTCGTGCAGGCCCAGCAGGGCAACGACTTCCCCGGCGCGACCACGCTGCTGCAGCCGCTGCGCCGCGAGGCCGAGCGTGTACGCCGGCAGCTGGGTCAGGCCCAGCAGGCCGACTTCGTGGTACGCGTGGAGGGCCGCGAATGGCGCCACGTGTACACCCAGGACGCCCTGGCCGACCTGTTCGCACCGCTGCTGGCACGCCTGCGCACCCCCATCGAACGCGCCCTGCGCGATGCGCGCATCCGCGCCTCGGACCTGGACGAAGTGCTGCTGGTGGGCGGTACCACGCGCATGCCGCTGGTGCGCAAGCTGGCGGCCGGGCTGTTCGGGCGCTTCCCTTCGATCAGCCTCAACCCCGATGAAGTGGTGGCCCACGGCGCCGCCGTGCAGGCCGCGCTCAAGGCCCGGGATGCCGCGCTCGAAGAGGTGGTGCTGACCGACGTGTGCTCCTACACCCTGGGCATGGAAACCGTGCGCCAGGTCGGTGACCGCCACGAGAGCGGGCACTACCTGCCGATCATCGAGCGCAACAGCGTGGTGCCGGTGAGCCGGGTGCAGACGGTGTACACCGTCGGCGACCAGCAGGAGCAGGTGCTGGTCAAGGTGTTCCAGGGCGAGAGCCGCCTGGTGCGCGACAACGTGCTGCTGGGCGTGCTGGAGATTCCGGTGCCACGGCGCAAGGCCGGCGAGGTGGCCTTGGACGTGCGCTTCACCTACGACATCAACGGCATTCTCGAAGCCCAGGTGAGCATCCCGCTGACCGGCGAGCAGCATGCCCTGGTGATCGAGAACAACCCCGGCGTACTCAGCCCCGAAGAGGTACGCGAACGCCTGGCGGCGCTGGCCGAGCTCAAGACCCACCCGCGTGACCAGCAACCCAACACCCTGTTGCTGGCGCGCCTGGAGCGCCTGTATCAGGAAAGCCTGGGCGAGGTACGTGAGCTGATCGGGGCCTGGGCCGCGCAGTTCCAGCGCGTGCTGGAAACCCAGGACGAGCGCCAGATCCGCGAGGTGCGCCACGAGCTCGAACAGCGCGTGAATGAACTGGGCCAGGACAGCTGGCGCTGAAGGAGCGGCAATGAGTGACGTGATCGAAGACTGCTGGAGCGTGCTGGCCCTGGCCCCGGGCGCTGATGAACGCAGTATCAGGCGCCAGTATGCGCGCCTGCTCAAGGTGCACCGCCCCGACGAGGACCCCGAGGCCTTCCAGCGCCTGCGCGAGGCCTATGAACAGGCGCTGGCGCGCAGCCGCTGGGCACACGAGGACGATGCAGCGCCGGCGCTGGAGTCGGCCGATGTGCCAGCCCCGCAGGCCGCTGCGGTGCACGTCGACGTCGACCCCGCACCTGCCAGGGAGCAACAGGCCCGCGCGCTGCTCGAAGGGCTGGACCCTGCGCAGCTCGACAACCTGTGGCGCCAGGCCGGTGAACTGGGGTGCGAGGCGGCCTTCGAGCAGCAGTTGCTGCAGCGCAGCCTGGATGACGAAACCCTGCGCCTGCCCATCCTGCACTGGGCGGTGCCGAGGCGTGGCTGGTTCACCCCCTGGCAGGCGGTGCCGATCGGCGCGTACCAGGGCGACGAACTGCTGGGCAGCCTCTGGCAAGCCTGCCACGCGCAGTTGCAGCACTATTTGCAGGCGGGCGACGAACAGGCGTTTTTCGCCAGCCTGCAGCACTGGGGCGGGCAGGCCTGGCTGGAGCCCTTCGACCGCCGCGAGCAGTTCCAGGCCATGCTGCTGGAGCTGCTGCACGATCACCCCGGCAGCAGCACCGCGCTGTTCGAACGCGTGTGCGGCTACTTCAACTGGAGCGACGATGACGGTGGCCCCCGGCCCGCGCACCTGTGGCAGGGCCTGAACGAGCGCTGCCGGCGCGATACCTGGTTCGCCCGCCAGCAGGCCCTGGCCGAGCAGTGGCACTGGCACACCAACCCCGAGGGCAATGCGGCCTACCTGCTGCTGCGCAACCTCGAGTTCAAGCAGCAGGTGGCGCTGGCCCAGGGCTTCAGCGAGGCCGACTGGGAAGCCTGTGAGCACCTGACGCAAACCCTGCTCTACCACTACCCCGAACTGCTCGACCAGGTGCCGCACCGCGACCTGTACTTCTGGCGCAGGCTGGCGCCGCGCCCGCTGCACCCGCGCAGCTACCTGCGGGTGATGAGCTGCATGGTGCTGGTGATCGTGCTGTGGCTGGCGGGGCCGGATTTCTTCGCGCACCCCTCCAATGTACTGATTGCCGCCGTGGTGGGCTCGCTGCTGACGGTGCAACTGTCGGCGGTGTTCATGCGTTTCTGGCTGTGGACCGCGCCGAACCTGCTGGCGCTGGACCTGCGCCTGAGCGAATGGCTGATCCCGCGTCGGTTCAACCCCGATGGCGAGCGTCTGCTGCTGCGCCATGGCGTGCCGCGCCTGCTGCTGGCACTGCCGATCTACCCGATGCTGGTCGGTACCCACCCGTGGACCGGTATCGTCGCGCTGACGGGCTACTTCGCTGTCGGGCTGCTTGGCCTGTTGCCGTATCAGCCACCACAGGAAGGCGGCCCGGCGTGGCGCCAGCCGTGGGTGACGCTGCACCGGCTCTACGAATTCAACCTGGCCCAGGCCGCGGTCCTGCTGGTAACGGTGGGCGTGGTGGCGTGGTGGCAGGTTCACCCACCAGGAGTAATTTCATGAGTTTGCCTGAAGCTTTCGACACCGCGCTGTGCCTGAACGGGCCGCGCCTGCAACTGCGGCCCATGCAGGCCCGCGATGCCGAGCAGTGGCTGGGGATCATGGCCGACCCCGAGGTGATGCGTTACTGGCACCACGGGCCGTGGCAGACCCTGGACGAAGCCGAAGTGGCCTTGCTGGCCGACCGCGCCGCCTACCTGGCCGGGCGCAGCCTCAAGCTGGGTATCTACCCGCAGGGCAGCGACCTGCTGCTGGGCATGTGCCAGTTCTTCAACATCGACGCCGAGTCGCGCCGCGGCGAAATCGGCTACTGCCTGGCCAGCAGCGCCCAGGGCCAGGGCTACATGGGCGAGGCGCTGGAGCTGTTCGTCGAGTACCTTGCCATCGGCCTGAACATGCGCCGCCTCGAGGCCGAGATCGACCCGCGCAACGGTGCCTCGGCACGCACCCTCGAACGCATGGGCTTCGAGCGTGAAGGGCTGCTGCGCGAGCGTTGGTGCATCGCCGGCGAGGTGTCGGATTCGGCGTTGTACGGGCTGCTGCTCGAATCGGCCTGAATGACTTGGACAGCGAGGCAGGCGATGGGCTATCGTCGCGCCCCGCTTCCCACCCGGCTGAATGGACTTACTGGTGCGCTTCGATTTCCGCTTGCTGAGCCTGCTGCTGTACCTCGCCTGCCTGTACCCGGAGGCCTGCGCCTGGGGGCACGATTCGGTGCTGCGCGGCATGCACGCGCTGTCGATGGGCTGGCTGGCCGGCGGCCTGTGGTTCGCCAACCCGCTGCTGCTGGGCGCCTTCGCAACCCACCGCAAAGACCCCAAAACCGCTTACCGCCTGGGCTGGTGCGCACTGCTGCTGGCGGGCTCGGCCCTGGCGCTGGGCTGGACCGACTGGTCGCCGATCCCGCCGGCGCCCCACGGCGGGCCTGACGTGCGCACCGGCTACTACCTGTGGCTGGCCTCGATGCTGGCATTCGTGATCGGCCAGCACCGCTACCGGCGCCAGCCCAGGCTTACCCAGCCAGCGCTGGGCTGGCTGCACTGGGTGCTGGTGGCGGGTATCGTGCTGACCATTCCACTGTCGTTCGTCAAGGCCACCGTCGCGCCGGCGCGACCGGTCTACATGAACCTCGGCGAGCCGCCAGCGGCCTGCGACGACTGCGAACTCGGGGTCAACTAGATGCTGGCACTGTTCAAGCGGCATTACGTGGTACTGAGCCTGGCGCTGTACCTGGGCAGCCTGTTTCTGGATGCCGTGCCGGTCAGCGAGGTGACCATGCGCGGCATGCATGTGCTGACCCTCGGCTGGCTGGGTGGCAGCGCCTGGTGGGCCAACCCGCTGCTGTGCCTGGCACTGATGCTGCGGCGCAACCGGCCGCTGCTGTCGCTGTTGGCGGCGGTCGCGGCACTGGTGCTGGCGGCGCAGTGGCTGCCAGTGATCGGCTGGGGCGACAGCGCGCTGGTGCCGCGCAAGGCCAATGGCCAGGCCAATCTGCTCGGCGCCTACTACCTGTGGTTGCTGGCGTTGGCGGCATACGTGGCCGGCCAGTTTCTCAACCGCCGGCAGGCGCCGGGCGGGCCGGGCCAGGGCTGGCTGGCCTGGGTGCTGGTGGCGGCGATCTATGCCACGGCGGCGTTCTCGTTCAGCGTGGGCAGCGGCGCCAATGTCACGCCCCCGGCCCCGGCAATACCCTCCAATTCCATCTGACCTGCGGACACTCCTGTGAAACGTCATTACCTCACGCTCAGCCTGGTGCTGTACGTGGCCTGCCTGTATTTCAATGCCTACTACACCGACAACGGTGCCCACATGAGTTCGGTATGGTTGCTGGTGTACGGGCTGTGGGGCATCCCGTTCCAGATCTATGGCTGGTTTGCCAACCCGGTCTTCGGCCTGGCGCTGCTGGCCCATCGCTGGTGGCCGCGGGTGGGGTTGGGCCTGTCGGTGCTGGCGCTGTTGCTGGGGCTGTCGTTCCTGGTGGTGAGCACGGTGCCGGACAACACGCCGCAGTCCTATGATTTCGTGCAACTCACCGCGCTGGGCGTGGGGTACTACCTGTGGATCGGCGCCTTCGTACTGATGACCCTGGGGCAGGCGCTGCACTGTCGTGACCGGCGCGAGGTGCGCCAGGTGCCGCGTCTGCGCGTTGTCGACTGGCTGCTGTTGCTGGTGGTGCTGGGGGTGATCCTGTTCAATGCGTTCCCCCAGCACGGCTACGTGTTCGAGCGCACCCACCCCTGGTGAGCCCTCAACGGTTGGCGCGGGTGCCCCATTGCACCACCAGCATGCCGACGATGATCAGCGCCACCCCGGCGATGCGCAGGCCGTTGACCGGGCGCGATGGCAGGCCCATCAGCCCCCACTGGTCGATGATCAGCGACGAGAGTACCTGGCCGGCGATCACGCACACGATGAAGCCGGCCGCGCCCAGGCGCGGGGTGAGGATCAGCGCCGCGGTGATGTAGGCCACCCCGGCCACGCCACCCAGCCACGCCCACCACGGCGCCTGACCGAGGTTGGCCAGTTGCGGCAGCGGTGCGCGCATCAGCAGCAGGGCTGGCAGCACCATCAGCACGCTCACCGCCAGCGAGATCAACGTGGCCCACAGCGGGTGCCCGAGCAGGCGCCCGAGCGCGGCGTTGGCACCGGCCTGGAACGGCACGGCGGCACCGGCCAGCAGGGCGACAAGCAGCGGTATGGCGACAGCGAGGTTGAGGTTCATGGTGGTTTCCTTCTGGCTATGGAGGGCTTGGTACAGTCTTGGTTATCTGTTTCACTGATGGAAATTCGAATTGTGCACAGGGGCTATTCGCCACATGGATGATCTGCGCCGTATCGACCTCAACCTGCTGCTGACCCTGCATGCGCTGCTGGCCGAGCAGCACGTCTCGCGCGCGGCCTTGCGACTGCACCGCAGCCAGCCGGCGGTGAGCCATGCGCTGGCGCAGTTGCGCGAGATCTTCCAGGACCCGCTGCTGGTGCGCCGTGCGGGCCGCCTGCAGCCCACGTTGCGTGCGCTGGAACTGGCGGCGCCGTTGCAGGATGCCCTGCAGCAACTGGATGCGCTGCTGGGCAGCCCCGGCTTCGAGCCGGCGCGGGCGCGGCGCAGCTTTCGCCTGGCGATGTCGGACTATGGCGCGCGGGTGGTGCTGCCGGGCCTGATGCGCTGCCTGCGCGAGACCGCACCGGGCATCGACCTGGTGGTCAGCCAGGGCAGCCGCGAGGCGATGCTCGGCCAGTTGCTCGATGGCGAGGTGGACCTGGCGCTGGGCGTATTCCCCACCCTGGCCGAGCCGTTGCAGGCCGCCACGCTGTTCGAGGAGGGGTTCGTGTGTGTGGCCGACCGCGCCACGCTGCCGGCCCGTGGCGGGCTGACATTGCCCGCCTGGCTGGCGCGCCCCCATGTGCTGGTGGCGATGCGACCCGGGGCCGACAACGAGATCGACCAGGCCCTGGCGGCGCTGGGGCAGCAGCGCCGGGTGGTGCTGGCGTTGCCGCACTGGGCGGCGGCCAGCGACGTGCTGGTGGGTACCGACCTGGTGCTGACCGTGGCGCGGCGCAGCGTGCAGAACATCAAGGCGCTGCGTGGGTTGCGCTGTTTCGAGCCGCCGCTGGCGATTCGCGCGTTCGCCTTTCAGCAGGTGTGGCACGAGCGACGCAAAAAGGAAGCGGCGCACCATTGGTTGCGCGAGCAGGTCATGCGAGCCTGTGCGCCCTAGGCAGTCAGAACAGGAGAGGCAAGCCATGAGTATCAAGCGGATGATGGGGGTTGCGGTGCTGTCGCTGGCGGCAGTTGCGCCGCTGACGCTGGCGCAGGACAAGGCTTCGGAGGCCTACAAGGCCTGCATGGACACCGCGAACACCACGGTGAGCATGAACGAATGCAACAACGCCGAGATCGCCCGCCAGGACAAACGCCTGAACCAGGTCTACAAGAAGGCCATGGCCGCGTTTGGGCCGGTGCAGCAGGGCAAGCTCCGGGATGCGCAGCGGGCGTGGATCAAGTACATCGACAGCAACTGCGATTTCTACTTCACGCAGACCGGCGGCACCATGGACATCCTCAATGGCGGTGGCTGCCGCCTGCGCATGACCTCCGAACGCGCGGATGAGCTGGAGGCATTGCAGGCGCCTTGAACGCCCTTCGCCGGCAATGGCACGCGCTCGATGACAGGCGCGCGCCTTGCTGGCGAAGGCCGCGCCGCAACCCTCAGCGCAGAAACGGCAGCAGGTGCCCGACAAATGCCTCGGGCGCCTCTTCGGTCACAAAGTGCCCGCAGCCCTCGATGATCGCGCCCTGCAACGTGGCGGCGCGCCCCTCCAGGGTTACCCGCGGCGCATCATTGGTTGCCAGTTGCGCCCCGATCGCCAGCACCGGCATGCCCAGTGGCACCTGCCCGCGCTGCTGGTTCTGGCGAATCGTTTCGGGTATCGCGCGGTAGTAGGCAAACCCGCCACGCAAGCCCCCCGGCGCCGAGTACGCCTGCACATAGGTATCCACCGCCACCCGATCCAGGCGCACAGCCCATTTCTCGAACATGAACCTCAGGTACTGCGCTTCGCGCCCGGTAATCAGCGCCTCGGGCAGGTCCTGCAACTGGTTGAACATGAAGTGCCACAGGAAGATGTTCTGCTCCGGCGGCGCGAAGATCGACGGCGCCGGCGCCAGGCCCGGAATCACCGCTTCGCTCAGGCACAGCCGGTTCACCACCCCCGGAAAATCGCTGGCCAGGGCATACCCCACCCACATGCCCACATCGTGGCCCACCACGGCATAGCGTTCGTGCCCCAGTTGCCCCATCAGCGCGTGCAGGCGGGCGGCGCAGGTGCCGGTGTCGTAGCCGTCCAGCGGCTTGTCGGAAAGCCCCATGCCGGGAAGGTCCACGGCAATCGCCTGGTAACCGTTGTCGGCCAGGGCCGCCATGACGTGCCGCCAGGTGTACCAGGTCTGTGGCCAGCCGGGGATCAGCAGTACCGGTGCCCCTTCGCCCTGGGTGACGTAGTGCAGGCGCAGGCCGTGCACATGGGCGTAATGGTGAGTGTGCGTGCTCATCGTTGCAGCTCCCCGACAGGGTTGCCTTCAAGGCCGAGCATCCTGGCGATGACCGCCGGCGCCACCGGGGTACCGGCAAAGTCGTCGAACACCGTGTCGGTGACCTGGATGATGTGCCGGTTGATGAACGCCACGCCTTCACGTGCCCCATCGTGCTGGTTTTTCAGGCAGCACTCCCACTCCAGCGTGGCCCAGCCGCTGTAGTCGTATTCGGCCAGCTTGCTGAAGATGCCCTTGAAGTCGACCTGCCCGTCCCCCAGCGAACGGAAGCGTGCGGCGCGCTTGAGCCAGGGTTGATAACCGCCGAACAGGCCCTGCTTGCCGGTGGGCAGGAACTCGGCGTCCTTGACGTGGAACATGCGGATGTAGTCCCGGTAGTGGTCGATGAACGCCAGGTAGTCGAGTTGCTGCAGGATCAGGTGGCTGGGATCGAACAGCATCTTGCAGCGCGGGTGGTGGCCGACGTGTTCGAGAAACAGCTCGAAGCTTGCGCCGTCGTGCAGGTCTTCGGCGGGGTGAATTTCGAAGCACAGGTTGATGCCCTGTTCGGCGCAGGTATCGAGCACCGGCAGCCAGCGCCTGGCCAACTCGGCGAAGGCTGTTTCAACAAGGCCGTCGGGGCGTTGCGGGAAGGGAAAGACGTACGGCCATGCCAGTGCACCGGAAAAAGTCCCCATGTCGCTCAGGCCCAGGCGCCGCGACGCGATGGCCGCGCAGGTGAGCTGGTGCACCGCCCAGGCACTGCGGGCAGCCGCGTCGCCCTGCAGGTGGGCCGGTGCAAAACTGTCGCACAAGGCGTCGTATGCCGGGTGTACCGCCACCAGCTGGCCAAAGAGATGCGTGGTCAGCTCGCTGATCACCAGCCCGTGTTCGGCCAGCATGGCGGTGATGTCGTCGCAGTAGGCCTGGCTGCTTGCGGCTAGCTCGACATCGAACAGACGCTTGTCCCAGGCCGGTATCTGCAACGCCTTGAAGCCCATGTGCGCGGCCCACCGGGCGATGTTGGGCAGTGAGTCGAACGGTGCCTGTTCGGCACTGAATTGCGCCAGATGCAGGCTGGGGCCTTTCAACGTGATCATGTGGAACTCCTATTGTTTGTTGATCGACAAACAATAAGGATGCAGCCTGCGCGTCGTCAAGTATTCTTTGTCTTTCGACAAACAATTACGGATAATGCCGCCTTCATTCCTGGTTGGAGACTATCGAGATGGCAGGCCGACCACGCCAGTTCGACCGTGAAGCCGCGTTGCGCACCGCCCGGGATGTGTTCTGGGCGCGCGGTTTCGAAGCCACGTCCATGAGCGACCTGGTGGCTGCGCTGGGTATCGCTTCGGCGCGCATCTATGCCGCGTTCGGCTCCAAGGAGCGCTTGTTCAAGGAGGCCATCGAGCTGTATGAGCGCGAAGAGGGCGCATTTTCGACCCAGGCGCTGAGCGAGCAACCCACGGCCTACCAGGCCATCGAGCGGCTGTTGCTCGATGCCGTCGACCTGTACACCCGCCCAGCGGGTCCACTGGGCTGCATGGTGGTGTCGGCAGCCACCAACTGCTCGGCCGACAACGACGCCGTGCGTGAATGGCTGGCCGACCACCGCCGCGAAAAAACCTTGTCGATCATTCAGCGCTTGCAGCAGGCGGCCGAGGCGGGCGAGTTGAAACCCGAGGTAGATGTGCAATCGCTGGGCGATTTTTTTGCCACGCTGCTGCATGGGTTGTCGGTGCAGGCCCGCGACGGGATCGCACGTGAGCGCCTGCTCAAGGCGGTGGCGCCGGCCATGCAGATGCTGGCCCTGGCTACCGGTGGGCATGGACCATCGGCCGCCGATAAAATACCCTGACACCGTCATTTCCCAACCCCGTACCGACCATGATTGCCCACTTCGCGATTTTTCTCTGCACCCTGGTCGCCATGGAAGGTGTCGGTTATCTGGCGCACAGGTACGTGATGCACGGCTGGGGCTGGTTTCTGCATCGCTCGCACCACGAACCGCACCTGGGCACGCTGGAAACCAACGATATCTACCTGCTGATCCTGGCCCTGGCCGCGATCACCCTGATCGTGCTGGGCAATGCCGGCCACGACCCGTTGCAGTGGGTGGGCGCCGGGGTGGCGGGGTTCGGGCTGATCTACGTGTTGGTGCACGACGGCATCGTGCACCGCCACTGGCCCGCCCGCCCCAGGCCGCGCCACCCCTATCTGCGTCGGCTGTACCACGCGCACCTGATGCACCACGCGGTGAAGGGGCGCAGGCACAGCGTGTCGTTCGGCTTCCTCTACGCACCGCCCCTGCATGTGCTCAGGCAGCAGCTGCGCGAGCGCCGTGTCAGGCCGGCTCGCTCAGCGCCGGGGCCTTGCTCGGCGGCTTTATCGAGCCAATGTACACCGCCAGCACCGTCACCAGCGCCCCGGTGATCTGCATGGCCGAACTGGCCTTGTCCAGAAATGCCACGTCGATGAAGTAGGTGATCACCGGCTCCAGCAGCAGGATCAGCCCTGCCAGCCCGAGGCTGATGGCACCAATCGAGCGGTTGACCAGCAACCAGCCGACGAACTGCACCAGCACGCCATAGATCACCAGCATGTAGAAGGTCTGCTGGTCGGCGATGGCCAGACTCTCGCCCCGCAACAGCGCGTACCCCAGCATCACCCCGGCCGCCCACAGGCTCAGGTGCAGCATCTGTGCGATCTTGTCGCCGCCGCCCTGGGGCAGTTGGGTGGTGACTTTCAGGTAGTACACGCACACGGCATAGGCCAGCCCCGACAGCACGCCATAGACCACGCCCTGGATACCCAGCGCGCTGCCCATCTCCGGCAGCAGCAACAGGTACAGGCCGACGAAGGCCAGGCTGATCGAGGCGACGAAATACAGCGACGGTTTCTCTTTGAGCAGGCACAGCCCGAGCAATGTCATGAAGAACACCTGGCAGTTGGTCAGGATCGAGCCGATGCCCGGCCCGACGATGTAGATGCTGTGGTGCCACAGGATCAGGTCGATGGCCAGGAACACGCCGGCCAGGGCGGTGTAGCGTCGAGCCCTGGGGTGGGCCAGGCGAGCAGGTTGCCTTCTCACCCGCAGCAGCAGGTAGAACAGCACCGAGGCGATCAGCATCCGGTAGAAACCCGCGCCCCCGGCGCCGATATGGGCGAAGGCCACCGCCAGCGCCGACAGGCTGAGCATCAGCCCGCCCAGTGTCAGTTCGACGATGGCCCGGTTGCTGGAGAGGGTGACCCCGTTGGATGACTGCATGGTTTTCTCTGGTCTGTTGCGAAGAAGTCGGGCAAATTTATCCACCCGCCTTGCGCGCGTATTGCACAAAACTGGACAGGCCATGGAGCAACAGGACTTCTCGCGCTTCTGGCGCGTCCCCGAAGGAGGCTGTGAATTGCTGGCGGCGCGCTACAGCGCACGGGCCTTCGGCCGCCATTCCCATGAGCGCTACGCGGTGGGGGTGATCGGTGCGGGCGTGGAGAAGCTCTTCTACCGTGGCACCCAGCACCTGGGCACCGCCGGCAGCATCGTCACCCTGACCCCGGGCGAGATGCACGACGGCGTGCCGGGCAGCGCCGAGGGTTGGAGCTACCGCATGCTCTACCTCGACCCGCAGTGGCTCAACCGTGCGGTGTTCGAAGGGCGTTTCGGTGACGGGCATATCCACCTGTTCCAGCAGACGCTGACCCACGACATGGGCTTTGCCCAGGCCTTCCTGCACCAGCATCAGGTTATCGAGCAGTCGTGTTCGAGCCTTGAGCGCGAGAGCGTGCTGCTGCACCTGGTCAGCCAGCTGTTCGAGCGGTGCGGCGGGCCGCAGCCCCGGGCGGTGGCCGACGAACGCGAAGTGGTGCGACGGGTGCGGCAGATGCTCGACGAGCAGTACGCGCAGAACATCGCGCTGAACGACCTGGCGCAGTGGGTGGGGCTCGATCCGCTGTACCTGATACGGGTGTTCAAGAAGAGCGTGGGCGTATCGCCGCACAGCTATCAGATCCAGACGCGGGTGGCGCGGGTGCAGCAGTTGCTGCGCAGTGGCGTGGGCATCGCCGAGGCGTCGCTGCGTTGCGGGTTCTTCGACCAGAGCCACATGACCCGGGCCTTCAAGAAAGTGGTCGGCATCACCCCGGGCTGCTTCCAGCGCGGCTGACTCGTGCAGGAGCCGGCGTGCAGGAGCCGGCCTTGCCGGCGAGGCGCCTGGCCCCGACAATGTGTTCCCGATGGATGCTCCACCAAGGAAGGACTTCACCGTGCACCGTATCGCCACGCTGTTGTGCTTGCTGCTCACCCTGGGCGGCTGTACCGAATACAAATGGGGCCATGACTGGAAGCCCGACCGCCTGGGCGGCTGGCAGGACCACACCGACCCCAAGCTGCGCTACGGCGCGTCGCTGGGCGCCACCTGCAACGCCAGCCCGTTGTGGCTCAAGGTGGTGAATCACGGTCAGTCGACCTACCAGTCGCTGTTGTTCATTCCGTTGTTCCCTGACCGCACAGGCGGCAAGTACCCCCTGTGGATAACCGTCAACCATCCGGCCCTCAAGGCGTGCAGCTCATCGGCACCGAGCCCGCTGCGGGTGAAGATGGGCGATCAGGTGGTACAGGGCCTGCGCTTTCCCGAGCGGGCGCAGGAGGACGGCACCTGCGTGATCGAATTCGATGACGATCGCTACGCGGCCGATGAGATGTCGATCGAGATCGACCCGGCGGTGCTGCCTTGCACGATCGCCCCCGTGACCCTGAAAAAGGACCGCTACTTCTGCATTCGCAACATGCGCTGGGGCGGCTCGCCCAGTTGCCGCGAGTAGGGCACGGCTTGCAAATCCCAGGGCGAGGGATAAGAATGCGAACAATTACCATTAGTGTGCCTCTCGCATGTCCAACCCGCGCCCGTCCGCCCAGCACCCGTTGCACCTGCTGTACGCTGAACACCATCACTGGTTGCGCGGCTGGCTGGCCCGTCGGCTCAATTCCCACGCCGATGCCGCGGACCTCACCCACGACACCTTCCTGCGTACCCTGACTTCGCCGCACCTGGGCCAGCTGGACGAGCCGCGGGCGTTCCTGTGCATGGTCGCCAAGCGGGTGCTGTACACCTTCTGGCGTCGCGGCGAGCTGGAGCGCGCCTACCTTGAAGCGCTGGCCAACCTGCCCGAGCCGGTGGCGCCGTGCGAGGAAACCCTGGCGGTGCTGCGCGAGGCGCTGGAGGCGGTGGATGCCTTGCTGGCCGGGTTGCCGGCCAAGGTGCGCCATGCCTTTCTGCTCAACCGCCTGGAGGGCCTGACCCACCAGCAGATCGCCGACCAGATGCAGGTGTCGCTGAGCAGCGTCGAGCGCTGGGTGCGGCGCGCCGTGACCCATTGCTACCTGGCGCAACTGGGCGCGGGCACGTGAGCGGCCGCAGCCTGGCAGCGCTGACCCCGGCGGTGCGCGAAGCCATCGAATGGAGCGTACGCCTGGGCTCGGGGGCGGCGACGGCAGCCGACCGCGACGCCTTCGAGCAGTGGCAGGCGCTGGACGCAAGCCATCGCCAGGCCTGGCAGGCGGTTACCCAGGCCACCCACACACCCTTGAACCCCTTGCTGGAAGTGCCCGGCAGCGCCAGTGCGGCCACCCGCGCCCTGCGCAGCAGCGGGTTGTCGCTGCAGCGGCGCCGGTTGCTGCGCGGCGGCAGCGCCTTGCTGCTGATGCTGGGCCTGCCGGCGTTGTTGACGGTACAACGGCGCATGCCGCTGGACGCCGTGTTCAGCGACCACTACAGCGGCACCGGCGAGCGCAGGCGCATTCAACTGGCCGACGGCAGCGTGCTGCTGCTCAATGCGCGCACCACCGTGGAGGTGGCGTTCAGTGCCGAAGCCCGGGTGATCCATCTGCGTCACGGCGAGCTGAACATCCAGGTGGCCCGCGACCCGCACCGCCCCCTCGAGGTGGTCACTGCGCAAGGCCGGGTGCGGGCCCTGGGCACGCGCTTCAGTGTCGCCACGCTGGATCAGCGCAGTGCCGTCAGCGTACAGCAGCACAGCGTGCAGGTGCGTAACCGCGCCGGGCAGAGCATCGTGGTGGACAGCGGGCAGACCCTGCGCTTTGCCGACGATGCACTCTCGCCCCTGGGCAATGAGCAAGGCCGCCTGGATGCCTGGATGGAAGGTCGCCTGGAGGTGGACGACGCGTCGCTGGGCAGCGTGATCGATACCTTGCGCCCTTACCGCTACGGCGTGCTGCGGGTTTCCCCGGCGGCGGCGCAACTGCGCGTGTTCGGGGTGTTCCCGCTGGACGACAGCGACCGCGCCCTGCAATCGCTGGCGCAGGTGCTGCCGATCAGTGTCGAGGCGTTCGGGCCGATCACCCTGATCGACCTGCGCTGAAAAAAACATTCCGCCAGGGTGAAGGCTTTTTTCGGCTCGCTGGACATAGCAGGAAACGCCCATTCACTTCCTGCGAGGAAAGCCCTTCACATGCGTCCCCAACTCCTGAGCCCCGCGCGCCTGGCAATGGCTGTCGCGGTTGCCGTTTCTGCCTGCTCCCTCGACCTGAACCGCGCCTGGGCGGACCCAGCCATGCAGCGCTATGCGTTACCGGCGCAACCGCTGGACCAGGCCCTGCGCCAGATCGCCCGGCAAAGCGCCAGCACCCTGGTGGTGGACCCGGCGTTGCTGCGCGGGCGCCAGAGCGCGGCGGTGAACGGGCAACTGAGCGCCGAGGCAGCGGTGCGCCAGGCAGTGGCGGGCAGCGGCCTGCAACTGCGCGTGACCGACAACGGCACCCTGACCCTGGAGAAGGCCGACAGCAGTGATGCGCTGCAACTGGGTGCCACCAGCATCACCGGCAGTACGCTGGGCGAGGTCACGGAAAACACTGGCTCCTACACCACCGCCAGCATGGCCACGGCCACCAAGTTCAAGGCCTCGGCCCGGGAAACCCCGCAGTCGGTGACCGTGGTCACCCGCCAGCGCATGGACGACCAGAACATGCAGACCCTGGACGACATCGCCAGCTACACGCCGGGGCTGACTCTGCGCAAGACCGGCGGCGAGCGCCCGCAGTTCTACTCGCGCGGTGCGGCCATCGACAACATCATGGTCGACGGCCTGCCCATCGCCTACGACAGCGACACCCTGGGCACCGCGACCCTGGCGATGTTCGACCGGGTGGAGGTGGTACGCGGGGCTTCCGGCCTGATGGTGGGCTCGGGCAACCCGTCGGGTACCCTCAACCTGGTGCGCAAGCGCCCCACGCTGGCGCCGCAGATCACCCTCACGGCAGCAGCCGGCAGCTGGGACAACTACCGTACCGAAATCGACGCCAGCAGCAGCCTCAATGATGCCGGTACCGTACGCGGGCGAGTGGTGGGCAGCTACCAGGACAAGAACAGCTTTACCGATGCCTACAGCAACCAGCGCCAGTTGCTGTACGGGATCACCGAATTCGACCTGTCGGACGCCACCACGCTGACCCTGGGCGGCTACTACAACCGCGAGGACAACCCCGGCGCGGACTGGAACGGCAGCCCGACCCATGCCGATGGCAGCTTCCTCGACATTTCCCGCTCGTCGCGCTTCAGCCCCGACTGGACCTACTGGGACAAGACCAACAAGAGCGTGTTCGCCGAGGTGGAACATCGCCTGGACAACGACTGGCGCCTGCGCCTGAGCGCCAGCTGGCTGAAGGCCAACCTGGAGATGCTGGGAAGCAGCTACTACCGGCTCGACCCGACCGCCGACGAGCTGCAACTGAATGTGGGGCGCTACTCCTACGAACATACGCAGAAGAGTATCGATGGTTATGCCAGCGGGCCGTTCAGCCTGTTCGGGCGTACCCATGAACTGGTGGTGGGGGCGAGCTACCGCCGCGACGATACCGACGACGGCCCTGGCGGCGGCCCGGATGCGAGCTTCAACTATGTCGTGGACCCCAACAACTTCCACTACAAGGACGTGCCCCGGCCGGCCATCGACTACAACTGGTCACGCAAGGGCAAGGTGGATCAGTCCAGTGCCTACACCGCCGTGCGTTTCAACCTGCGCGATGACCTGAAGCTGATCCTCGGCTCGCGCCTGGACTGGTATGAGTACCAGCAGCACACCGAGGTCGGGGCCTACGCCTTCGGCGCCGACTACAAGGCCACCCGCGAGGTCACCCCGTATGCGGGGCTGATCTATGACCTGAACGACACCTACTCGGTCTACACCAGCTGGACGCGCATCTTCAAGCCGCAGGAGTACCAGAACAGCAGCGGTGGCCTGCTGGCGCCGGTAACCGGCACCAACTACGAGGCCGGGCTCAAGGCCGAGTACTTCGGTGGTGCGTTGAACGCCAGTTTCGCGCTGTTCCAGCTCGACCAGGAGAACCTGGCCAAGTCGTTGCCGGCAGGTGATTGCCCGACCATGGATGCCTGCTACGAGGCGGCCGGCGAAATTCGTACCCGCGGCCTGGAACTGGAGCTGGGCGGCGAACTGGCGCCGGGTTGGCAGGCGTCGGCCGGCTATACCTATGCGGCGGCCGAGTATGTGAAGGCCACCGGCTCGGCGCAGAAGGGTGACCGCTTCGACAGTGATTCGCCGTACAACCTGTTCAAGCTGGCGACCAGCTACCAGTTGCCGGGCGACCTCGATCAATGGAGCGTGGGCGGGGCCTTTCGCACCCAGAGCCGCACCTATACCAGCTACAGCGTGAAGCAGGGCGGGTACAGCGTGGTCGATCTGATGGCCCAGTACCGCGTGACGCCGGCGGTGACGTTGCAGACCAACCTCAACAACGTGGCGGACAAGCGTTACTACCAGAGCATCAGCAACCCGGCCGGGGCCAACATCTTCGGCGAGCCGCGCAATGTGATGTTCACCGTGAAGTGGTCGTTGTGAAGTCGCTGAAGGCGCGGAACAGGCGGGTGCCCACGTAGCTGCGCAGGTGCGGGTGGCGGCTGCGGTGGTAGCAATCCCAGTAGCTGACCATGCGTGCGCGGGTCAGGCTGAAGTAGGCGGGGTTGTCGTTGAAGAAGCGGCCGTAGGCGCTGGCGTCCAGGGTCGACAGGTTGGCCTCGCACAGCGCCAGCAGCTCGATCACGTATTCGCCGGTGAGCTGGAACACGAACGGGATGACCCACGTCTCTGGTGCCCGAATGATCTGCTGCAGGTAACGCTCGCGCACGTGGCCGTCGGGGTGGCGGGTGAGCAGGCAGGCGTGGATCAGTGACCGGGCTGTATCGGCAGCCGGCAGGTGAAGGCGGTAGGGCAGGGTCAGGGGTTCGCCGTCGAGGGTGACGGCGATGCCCTGGTCACCGTTGGGCAGGTCGAGGTGCCGGGCCAGGTCCTGGACTTCGCGGGCCAGGTGGTGGGGGAAGGCGGCGGTGAGGGTGGTGGGCATGCTTGGCTCCTTGCCGGGTGGTATGCCTGCAGGACTCTTCGCCGGCAATGCCGGCTCCTACGTAGGAGCCGGCATTGCCGGCGAAGGGCGCTGCCCGCTTCAGCGCTGCGTCGCCCAGTACCCCTGCAACGCCCGCGCCGCCGGCTCGATGGCGGCCACGCGCTGGCGATGCAGCACCACATCCAGGTCGGCCGGCAGTTCGAAGTTGTCCTGTGCGGCACAGGTCTCGATCACATCCAGTGCCACCTGCTGCGCCGCCGGCAAGGCCGGCCAGTTGGCCAGGCCTGCACCGCGCAGGTAGCCAAAGCACCACTCTTCGGCCAGCGTCAGCGGCTGGCCGTTGTGCTCGGTCTCCTCGAAGCGTGGCGAGAAACGCTGGGCCAGGTTGTTCGCGTGCAGGGTCACCAGCTCGACGAAGCGCTGGCAGTCTGCAGCGCTTTCCCATTCCGGCTGGCGACCACCGAAGATCCCCGGGAACCATTCGTCGATAGCCACAGGCGCCGGGCCGGACACCAGCGCGGTGAGGTAGCCGTCCAGTTCCGAGGCGTTGAGCACCGAATGGTCATCGCCATACTGCAGCAGGATGTCTTCGATGAACTCGAAGTCGGTGTCGTTGAGCGTCTGCATGAAAAAGGTCCTTCACATAACGGTGGGCGCAGCCAGGCTGCGCGTAAAAGGCGGGAAGGATGGCGCTTTCGCCGGTTTTTATCCAGCGTGCTGATCAGCGCTCAGAAGCGCTCGTCGAGCAGGGCCGGCAAGGTCAGCTCCTTGACGTAGCTGGCCGACGACAGGCTCAGCGCCATGCGCACCACCTGCACCACGTCGTGCACGGGGATCAGCTGGCCTTCGCCGCGTTGTTCGGCCACGTCGCGGGGCGTGCTGAGCGGGTCTTCGGTGTTGAGGTAACCCAGGTTCAGACAGGTCACAGCCAGGCGCTGCTCGCGGTAGCCTTCGCGCAGCGCATCGGCGATGCCACGCAGGGCAAACTTGGAGGCGCCGAAGGCCACCTCGGGGCGCCCGCTCTGGGGCAGGCCGGAGGTGGAACCGGTGAGGATGATGCGCGGGGTGGCGCTGCGCAACAGGGTGGGCAGCAGGCGCTTGATCAGCAGCAGGGTGGCGGTGATGTTGCAACTGACGATGGCCTGTACCTGCGCGTCGCTGTCGCCGAGAAAGTCGTAGGCCGGGTCGAAGGCCAGCTCTTCCCAGATGCCGAGGTTGTAGATCAGCGTGTCGAGGCCGTGCTCTGCCACAGCCTGGGCGATGGCGTGCGCGGCGCTGGCCGGCTCGGCCAGGTTGGCTTCGACCCAGTTCAACTGCACGCCGGCCTTGGCGGCGATGCCGTCGGGGCGTGTGCGCGACACGCCGACCAGCGTGTCGCCCGCCTCGCCGAGGCCTTCGATCAGGGCCTTGCCCAGCCCTTTGCTGGCACCGACTACCAGGGTTTTCATGGGGTGATTTCCTTGTCTGCACGGGGAGAGAGCGCGGATGCAAACAGAGGGCGAGGGGAATGGCAAATGGCCGGATGTATCCAGATGTGAATCTACTTGAGCGCTTAGCCTGTAGCAGCCGGCTGCCGGCGATGGGCTGCGCAGCAGCCGCGAAACTCGCCATAATGCGCCCCCCACCAAGGAGAACGCTGTGAACAACCCCGTACAAGGAAGTCCCGTGACCACCCCTTACATCGCCAGCACCGCCGGCAAGCGCATCGGCCTCGCGCTGCTGGGTCTGCTGCTGTACTTCACCGCGCAGTTCGCCGGCGCCTTTCTGTTCGGCAGTGGCCTGGACTTCACCCTGGCTTTGTTCGGCGCCCACCTGGTGGCGTGTGCAGCCATCGGCGGGCTGTACCTGTTGCTGCGGCGCAACCCGCTGGCCGGGCATGCCTTCAGGGGGGCCAACTTCAGCTACAAGGCCCTCTGGCTCGGCCTGACCAGCGTGGTGGTGGTCTACCTGCTGGCCTACAACTACGCCGCCCTGGTCGACCAGCCCGCCGAGCCGTTCATGCTGCAGTTCATGACCCTGCTCGGTGCCGGTTCGCTGGCCGATCGTGTGCTGCTGACCAGCATGGTCATCGTGCTCGCCCCCCTGGGCGAAGAGCTGGCATTCCGGCATTTTCTGCTCAACCTGTTCCCGTTCCGCAAGCCGCTGTGGGCGGTGGTGGCGATCGTGGTCAGCGCCCTGGCGTTTGCCGCCATCCACCTGCAGTACACCTTCAGGTCGACCGTGGTGCTGTTGTTCATCCTCGCCCTGATGCTGGCCTATGCGCGGATCAGGACCGGCGGCCTGCTGGTGCCCATGGCGATGCATGCCTGCGCCTCGACCCTGGCGCTTGCGATGTACCCGCTGTTCTATCCGTGAGCCCGCACGGTGGCTGGTGACGGTATACTCGCGGCCTGTTCCGTCTATATCCGAGTATCGTCATGGGTCTTTCTCTCTCTGCGGCGCCTGAGCGCCGTCTCGGCGCGCCACTGGTTGCGCTGTCATTGCTGGTGGTCGGCGCCGTCTTCCTGAATGCCAGCGTGGGCATCAAACAGGTGCTGCTGCTGATCGTCGGCGCCGCCCTGGGCCTCACGCTGTACCACGCCGCGTTCGGCTTCACGTCCGCCTGGCGGGTGTTCATCAATGAGCGCCGTGGCGCCGGCCTGCGCGCGCAGATGGTGATGCTGGCTATCGCCGTGCTGCTGTTCTTTCCGGCCCTGGGCGCCGGCACGCTGTTCGGCCAGCCGGTGACCGGGCTGGTGGCGCCGGCCGGGGTGTCGGTGGTGTTCGGTGCGTTCATCTTCGGCATCGGCATGCAGATGGGCGGCGGCTGTGCCTCAGGCACACTGTTCACGGTGGGCGGTGGCAACGCGCGCATGCTGGTGACGCTGCTGTTCTTCATCATCGGTTCGGTAACTGCAACCCACCACGCCGACTGGTGGTTCGCGCTGCCGTCGTTCCCGGCCACCTCCGTGGTGCAGACCTTTGGCGTGGCCCCCGCGCTGGTGCTTAACCTGGTGGTGTTCGGCCTGATCGCCTGGGGCACGGTGGTGCTGGAGAAGCGTCGCCACGGCGCCCTCGAGGCCCCGGCAGGCAGCCAGCATGAGGGCCTGCGTCGCTTCCTGCGTGGCCCGTGGCCGCTGGTGTGGGGCGCGATCGGCCTGGCGCTGCTGAACTACGCGACCCTGGCACTGGCGGGCCGGCCGTGGGGCATCACCTCGGCGTTCGCCCTGTGGGGCGCCAAGACCCTGAGCGGGCTGGGCGTGGACGTGGGCAGCTGGGCGTTCTGGCAGATGCCGGGCAACGCCAAGGCCCTGGCTGCACCGCTGTGGGAGGACGTGACCACGGTGATGGACATCGGCATCGTGCTGGGTGCGTTGCTGGCAGCAGGCCTGGCCGGGCGCTTCGCGCCGAGCCTGAGGATTCCGATGCGCTCGCTGCTGGCCGCGGTGATCGGCGGCCTGCTGCTGGGCTACGGCTCGCGGCTGGCGTATGGCTGCAACATCGGCGCGTACTTCAGCGGCATCGCCTCGGGCAGCGTGCATGGCTGGCTGTGGCTGGTGGCGGCGTATGCCGGCAACGTGGTGGGGGTGCGGATTCGCCCGCTGTTCTTCGTGGCTGAACGCAAGAGCGTGGCAGCCAGCGGCGGCTGAGGCTGGCGGTACTGCATGGGAACCGGCTCGCAGTAGCCGGTTTTTTCATGCCCGCCCTTTACTGCGAATAGGCGCGCGGTGTATGGGGAGCAACTGACCGCTGTCGTACTGTTGCACTGCGAACAGTTGGCCAACACTTTGTTGCCGTGCATCCAGCCATACCGCTTTCTGTTGTGCGTAACTCATTGATTTATATGTGAAATTCAAGTGGCATGGGTTGTGCTATCTCACGGGTGACTCTGTGTACTCATCGAGATAGACCATGACTGCCACCCCTGTTTCTGCCCACTACGACATCCGCCAGCCGGATGCCCACGTCATCCGTGACGATGCCGAAGCCATCGCCATTGCCCATCGGGTTGCCGCGCTGCTGCGCGAAGGCGCGTCCGAGCGCGACCGCAGCCGCCAGGTCCCGGCCGACGTGGTGGATGCGTTCTCCAACAGCGGCCTGTGGGGCATCACCGTACCGAAACAATACGGCGGGGCGCAGGTGTCCTTCGCCACCCTGGCCGAGGTGATCGCGATCATCTCCGCCGCCGACCCTTCGCTGGGGCAGATACCGCAGAACCACTACTGCCTGCTCGAAGACATCCGCCTGCAGGGCAGCGAAGAGCAGAAGCGCTTCTTCTTCGACTTGGTGCTGGCCGGGCACCGCTTTGCCAATGCGCTGTCGGAAACCGGCGGCAAGAACGTCAAGGAGATCCAGACCCGCATCGTGCCCCATGCCGATGGCTACCGCATCGACGGGCGCAAGGGCTACTGCACCGGCTCGTTGTACGCGCACTGGCTGGGGGTGCTGGCGCTGGACGCGCAGGACCGCTCGCAACTGGCCTTCGTGCGCCGCGATACCCCGGGCCTGGTGATCGTCGATGACTGGGACAACATCGGCCAGCGCACCACCTCCAGCGGCACGGTGCTGGCGCAGCAACTGATCGTGCCGGCCTTCAACCTGTTTCCCACCTACCGCTCGTACGAAACCCCGACCCTGGCCGGCCCCTTCGCGCAACTGACCACCGCCGCCATCGACGCCGGCATCGGCCGTGCGGCGCTGGACGACGCCATCACCTTCATCCGCGAGCAGGCCCGCCCGTGGATCGATGCGGGCGTGGAGCAGGCCAGCCAGGACCCGCTGACCATCGTGCAGATCGGCGCGCTGGAGATTCGCCAGGAAGCCGCCGAGGCCCTGCTGGAGCGCGCCGGCAAGGTGCTCGACCGGGCCAGCCTGGCCCCCGACGAGGACTCGGTGGCCCAGGCCTCGGTGGCCGTGGCCAAGGCCAAGGTGCTGACCACCGAAGCGGCGATCGAGGCCAGCAACCGCCTGTTCGAGCTGGGCGGCACGCGCTCCACCCAGGTGCGCCACAACCTCGACCGGCACTGGCGCAACGCCCGCGTGCACACCCTGCACGACCCGGTGCGCTGGAAGTACCACCTGGTGGGCAACTGGGCCTTGAACGGGGCCAAGCCACAGCGTCACGACTGGAACTAGGCCGCCACCATGCCCAAGCAGATACGCCTCAATGCCTTTGCCATGAACACCGTTGGCCACCTGTCGCCGGGCTTGTGGCGCCATCCGCGTGACCAGGCCACGCGCTACACCGACATCCATTACTGGACCGAGCTGGCCAGGACCCTGGAGCGCGGCAAGATCGACGGGTTGTTCATCGCCGATGTGCTGGGCGCCTACGACGTGTACGGCGGCAACGCCGACGAGGCGCTGCGTACGGCTGCGCAGGTGCCCGTCAACGACCCGCTGCAGCTGGTGCCGGCCATGGCCGCCGTCACCGAGCACCTGGGGTTTGGCGTGACCGCCTCGGTGTCGTTCGAGCACCCGTACCCGTTTGCCCGGCGCATGTCCACGCTCGACCACCTGACCCGTGGCCGCGCCGGCTGGAATATCGTCACCTCGTACCTGTCCAGCGGGGCGCGCAACCTTGGCCAGCGCGAACAGCTGTCGCATGACCAGCGCTACGCCCTGGCCGAGGAGTACCTGCAGGTCTGCTACAAGCTGTGGGAGGCCAGCTGGGAAGACGACGCCGTGCGCGCCGACCGCGCCAGCGGGGTGTATGCCGACCCGGCCAAGGTGCACGGCATCGGCCACCAGGGCGAGTTCTTCCAGGTGCCGGGCTTTCACCTGTGCGAGCCCTCGCCCCAGCGCACCCCGGTGCTGTACCAGGCCGGTGCTTCGACGCGCGGCAGGGCGTTTGCGGCGGCCAACGCCGAGTGCGTGTTCGTTGCTGCGCCGAGCAAGACGGTGCTCAAGAACCAGGTGGCGCAGGTGCGCGCTGCGGCGGTGGCGGCCGGCCGCGCACCGGGCGATATCCTGGTGCTGGAGCAGCTTACGGTGATTGTCGCCCCCACTGATGAACAGGCCCTGGCGCGCCTGCGCGAGTACCGCGAGTACGCCAGCGCCAGCGGTGCGCTGACGCTGATGTCGGGCTGGACCGGCATCGACTTCGCCCAGTACCAGAGCGACCAGGTGCTGCGCGAAGTGCAGAGCGATGCGATCCAGTCGGCGGTAGAAGCCTTCACCCGTGCCGACCCCAGCCGCACCTGGACCACCGCCGAAATTGCCGACTATTGCGCCATCGGCGGCGACGGCCCGGTGCTGGTGGGCTCGGCGCAGACGGTGGCCGACCAGTTGCAGGAATGGGTGCAAGAGACCGACGTGGACGGCTTCAACCTGGCCAGCGTGGTGGCCCCGGAAACCTTCGAGGCGGTGGTCGACCTGCTGGTGCCCGAGTTGCAGGCCCGTGGCCTGTTCAAGCGCGATTACGCCCAGGGCACGCTGCGCAACAAGCTGTTCGACGCAGGTGACCGGCTGGGCGCGCCGCACCCGGCCGCCGCGCTGCGCAGGGGCGCTGGGCAATGAGCGAGCTGCTGGCCCATGTCAACTGGCCCGAGGTGGGCCAGGCCTGCCTCGACACCTTGAGCATGCTCGGCGTAGCGCTGGGTTTCACGGTGCTGATGGGGCTGCCGCTGGGGGTGCTGCTGTACCTCACCGGCCAGCGCCAGTTGCTGGCCTCGCCGCTGGTGTACCGCGTGCTGTCGGTGGTGGTGAACGTGCTGCGTTCGATGCCGTTCATCATCCTGCTGATTGTGCTGATCCCGCTCACCCAGGTGGTGGCCGGTACTTCGCTGGGCGTGCCCGGCGCCATACCGCCGCTGGTGATCGGCTGTACGCCGTTCTTTGCGCGGCTGGTGGAAATCGCCCTGCGCGAGGTCGACCGCGGCCTGGTGGAGGCCACCCAGTCGATGGGTGGCAGCACCTGGCAGATCGTGTGGCACACCGTGCTGCCCGAGGCGCGCACCGGCCTGATCGCGGCGGTGACGGTGACCGCCATCGTGCTGGTGGACTACACGGCGATGGCCGGGGTGGTCGGCGGCGGCGGCCTGGGCGACCTGGCGATCCGCTTCGGCTACCAGCGCTTCCAGACCGACGTGATGGTGGTGACCGTGCTGCTGCTGATCGTACTGGTGCAGGTGCTGCAGGTGAGTGGCGACCGCCTGGTGCGGCGCTTCACCCGGCGTTGAATTGTGTTTCCCGTCAGCGGCAGCCGGGTTTCGCTGCCGCCGGCCCACGTATCCCACGGCGGCCAATGTTCTACCTGTTCAGGAGCAAGCCCATGAAGAAGACCCTGGCCGTACTGGCCGCCGTGCTGTCGCTGTCGGCGCACGCCAACGAGAAACTGGTGGTGGGCGCCACCCCGGTGCCGCATGCCGAGATCCTCGAGTTCGTCAAACCGGCGCTGGCGGCCGAAGGCGTGGACCTGGACATCAAGGTGTTCAGCGATTTCATCCAGCCCAACCTGCAACTGGCCGAGAAGAACCTGGACGCCAACTACTACCAGTACCGGCCGTTCCTCGACGAATTCAACGCCACCCGCAAGACCGACCTGGTGCCGGTGGTGGGCGTGCACATCGAGCCTTTCGGTGCGTACTCCACCCGCATCAGGAGCATCGCCGAGCTCAAGGACGGCGCCAGCGTCGCCATCCCCAACGACCCGGTCAACGCCGGGCGTGCCCTGGTGCTGCTGCACGAAGCCGGGCTGCTCACCCTCAAGGACCCGAGCAACACCCTGGCGACCCAGCGCGACATCGCGGCCAACCCAAGGCACCTGAAGATTCGCGAACTCGAAGGCGCGCTGCTGGCCCGTGCGGTGAACCAGGTGGACCTGGCGTTCGTCTTCGCCAACTACGCGCTGGAGGCGGGCATCGATACCAGCAGCGCGCTGATCGTGGAGAAGGGCAAGGACCTTTACGTGGAGTACCTGGTCGCGCGCCCCGACAACATCGATGACCCGCGCATCCAGAAGCTGGCCAAGGCGCTGAACTCGCCACAGGTGCGCGACTTCATCCTGACCCGCTACAAGGGCCAGATAGTGCCCGGCTTCTGAGCCCCGGTGGCCCGCGCTGGCGACAGCGCGGGCCTTGGTCGAATCGCATCCTTCGCAGGGCAGGCCTTGATCCATGGTCAGTTTCAATCAACAGCCGCTGGCAGGCGCCGTGCATATCCGCCTGGTGGGGCTCGGCAAGCAGTACCCGGGGCGCGAGCGCACTGTGCATGCGCTGCGCGACATCAACCTGGAGATACGCCGGGGCGAGGTGTTCGGCATCATCGGGCGCAGCGGCGCGGGCAAGTCGTCGCTGCTGCGTTCGCTCAACCGCCTGGAGCAACCCAGCAACGGCCAGGTGCTGATCGACGGCGAGGACATCGCCGGCTACGACACCGCGCAACTGGCCCGCCAGCGCCAGCGCACCGGCATGATCTTCCAGCACTTCAACCTGATGTCGGTGAAAACCGTCGGCGAGAACATCGGCCTGCCGCTCAAGCTGGCCGGCATTGGCCGCGCCGAGCGCGAGCGGCGGGTGAGCGAGATGCTGCAACTGGTGGGCCTGGAGGACAAGCGCGATGCCTTCCCCGCACAGCTGTCCGGTGGCCAGAAGCAGCGCGTCGGCATCGCCCGGGCGCTGGTGCTGCAGCCCGACCTGCTGCTGTGCGACGAGGCGACCTCGGCGCTGGACCCGCAAAGCACCCAGTCGATTCTGGCGTTGCTACGCGATATCAACCGGCGCCTGAACCTGACCATCGTGCTGATTACCCACGAGATGGAAGTGATCCGCGAGCTGTGCGACCGCGTGGTGGTGCTGGAGGCGGGCGAGGTGGTGGAGCAGGGCGAGGTGTGGCGGGTGTTCGGCTGCCCGTGCCACGAGGTGACCCGCACCCTGCTGCGCACCCTGCACCCTGGCGGCGCCCATGACCTGGCCCCAGCCAGCGCCGGCGACTGGCTGCTCGACCTGCATTACACCGGGGCCCGTGGCCAGGCGCCGGAGCTGAGCGCGATCAGCGCGGCACTGGGTTACCCGACCCACCTGGTGCAGGCCAATATCGAGCGTATCCAGGGGCGTATCCTTGGCCGTCTGCGCGTGCGCGTGGAGGCCCCTGAACAGGTGTGTGCGCAGGTGCTGCAGCAGGCCCGCACAGTGGCCGACAGCGTCGAGCGGGTGGCCGCACGGGCCTGAGCCGACCCGCCTGCACCGGGTAGCCCGGGCCCTGCCCGTTACTGGCTGGCGGCGGGCCTGGCCTGGCCGGCACGCACGTCGAAGGCGCCCCCGGTGAAGGCGCCATCCACCGTCACCTTGCTTTTGCCGGGCAGCAGCGGGAACACCAGTTCGGCGAAGCGGTAGGCTTCCTCCAGGTGCGGGTAGCCCGACAGCACGAAGCGGTCCACGCCCAGGGCGACGTACTCCTGCAGCCGTGCCGCCACCGTGGCCGGGTCGCCGACCAGTGCGGTGCCGGCGCCGCCACGCACCAGGCCGACCCCGGCCCACAGGTTGGGCGAGACTTCCAGCCGGTCGCGGCGCCCGCCGTGCAGCGCGGCCATGCGCCGCTGGCCTTCGGAATCCATGCTGGCGTAGTTGGCCTGTGCGGCGGCGATGGTGGCCTCGTCCAAGTGGCTGATCAGTTCCTCGGCCGCCGCCCAGGCCTGTTCACTGGTTTCACGCACAATCACATGCAGGCGCACGCCAAACTGCACCGTGCGCCCGTGGCGGGCGGCACGGGCGCGCACGTCGGCGATCTTTTCGGCCACCGCGGCGGGTGGCTCGCCCCAGGTCAGGTAGGCGTCCACATGCCTGGCCGCCAGCTCGTGCGCGGCGGCTGACGAGCCACCGAAGTACAGCGGCGGGTAGGGCGTCTGCACCGGCGCGAAGAAGTTCTGCGCGCCCTCCACCCGCAGGTGCTCGCCGTGAAAGTCGACCCGTTCGCCACTGAGCAGTTGACGCCACACGGTGAGGAATTCGTCGGCGGCGTCGTAGCGCTGGTCGTGCGCGAGAAACACGCCATCGGCGGCCAGCTCGGTGGCATCGCCGCCGGGCACCACGTTGAGCAGCAGGCGTCCGCCGCTGGCCTGGTCGAGGGTGGCGGCCTGGCGCGCCGACGCGGTGGGGTTGCCCAGCGAGGTGCGCAGGGCCACCAGCAGCTTGAGGCGGTGGGTCACCGGCACCAGGCTGGCGGCGGTGACCCAGGGGTCGAGGCAGCTACTGCCGGTGGGGATGAGAATGCCGTCATAGCCGAGGTTCTCGGCGGCCACGGCAATCTGGCGCATGTAGGCGTTGGTGGCCGGGCGCCCGCTGGCGGAGTGGCCGAGGTAGCGGGTGTCGCCGGAGGTGGGCAGAAACCAGAAGATATCGAGGCTCATGGTGGGGTGCTCGTTGCAGGAAGAATGGGCCACCGCCCCGGCCGGGACGGCGTGCAACGCAAGGTGGGTGAAGTCGCTGCTTGCTTGGGCAAGTCTGGGTCAGATCGACAGGTTGATGACGCGTGTGGCGTTCGGCTCCGGTGGCGGCTGGCGCTTGTTCACCACGAGTTCGCCGATGCGGATCAGCAGGGCACGGGTGACGTTGCGGCTCAGGCCGAGCAGGCGCGCGGTGTGCACCTGGTTGTAGTGGCAGAAGCGGTAGGCACTGCGCAGCAGCGCCTCCTCGACCTTTTCATGCAGCGCGCCGTGCTCTTCTTCGAACAGCTTCTGAAACGCGCGCTGCAACAGGGCGTTGGCGGATGTGTCCGGGGCGGGTGTGCCCTCGGGCCGCTCGATGCGCAGGTTGGACAGGCGCAGGTCGTCCTGCTGGATCACGCCGTCATGGCAGATCAGCAGGGTGTGGTGGATGACGTTTTCCAGCTCGCGGATGTTGCCCGGCCAGTCGTAGCTGGCCAGCTTGTGCTCGGCCTCGCTGCTCAACTGCACATCGCCATAGCCCAGGCGGGCGCTGTAGCTGGCCATGAAGTGGCGGGTCAGCGGCAGGATATCGCCGGGGCGCTCGCGCAGCGGGTACAGCTGCAGGCTGACCACGTTGAGGCGGTAGAACAGGTCTTCGCGAAAGTGCCCGGCGTTGATCGCCTTTTCCAGCTGCACGTTGGTGGCGGCCAGCACGCGCACGTTGATCGGGATGCTCTTGCGCGACCCCAGGCGCACCACTTCGCGCTCCTGCAGCACACGCAGCAGCTTGACCTGGATGGCCATCGGCAGGTCGCCGATCTCGTCGAGAAACAGCGTGCCGCCGTCGGCTTCCTCGAACCAGCCGGCCTTGGACGCCAGGGCGCCGGTGAAGGCGCCCTTTTCGTGGCCGAACAGTTCGGCCTCGACCAGCGACTCGGAGAACGCCCCGCAGTTGACCGCCACGAACGGCCCGTGGTGGCGCCGGCTGAGGTTGTGGATATGTCGCGCCACCAGCTCCTTGCCCGTACCGGTTTCGCCAATGATCAGCACGCTGGCCTCACTCGGCGCGACCTGCTGCAGGTGGGCGAGCAGCGCCTGCGACCTCGGGTCTTCGAACACCTGTGCGGTGGCCCTGATCGAGGTGGCCAGGGTTGGCGATGGCGGGAGCGTCAACAGGTGCATGGGCAGCCCTCAGGAGTAGAAGGACGGGGCGGGCACCGTCCGGTTCAGGGCCCAGTCACCCAGCTCGTGGACCTTGTAGTCCACCGGGTCGTGCAGGGTCTGGGTGCGCAGGTTGCGCCAGTAGCGATCGAAGCGCAGCGAGGCATGCGTGGCGCGCGCGCCGGTCACTTCGAACAGGCGGTTGCACAGGTCCAGGCCGGTGCGGGTGGCCGCCACCTTAGCCGCGGCGATGGACAGCGCCAGTTGCCCGCGCTCGTCGCTGCTCAGCGTGGGGCCCTTGTGCCAGGCTTCGTCGAGCTGGTTGCAGGCGCGTTCGGCCAGCAGCCGAACGCCTTCCAGGCCCACCCAGAAGTCGCCGTAGTGGCGCAGGATGTACGGGTCTTCGCTGACATGCCGGGCGTTGGACTTGAACCACGGTCGCCCTTCCTTGAGCGTGTATTGGCGTGCTTCTTCCAGCGCACCTTCGGCGATGCCGAGGAAGATGTGCGCAAAGTGCAGTTGCGCGATCAGCGGGCGCAGGCAGGCGAACGGAGTGCTCAGCGGGCCGGGGTCGAGCAGCAGTTCGGATTCCTCGACGCGCACGCGCTCGAAGGTGGCGCTGCCGCTGTCGGTCTGGCGCTGGCCCATGTTGTTCCAGTCGCCATGCAGGGTGATGCCGGTACGTGCCGTGGGGATGGCGGCGATCAGCAACTTGCCGCCGGCGCTTTCATCCACCGCCGAGGCGATCAGCATTTCCGAGTCGCTGGCGCCGGAGCAGAAGCTCTTCTTGCCCGAGAATTCGCGCCAGCCGTCGTACTTCTTGACCACGGTGCGGGTGTCGAGCGGGTTCAGGGCATTGCCCCAGAACCAGTTCTTGCGGGCGGTCTGTTCGAACCAGGGCTGCCACTGGTCGGGGCTGGAGAACAGGCGCACGGTGGCCAGCATCAGGTGCTGGAAGCCGAACACGTGGGCGATGGAGCTGTCGACCCGGGCGAACTCGCGCACGATGTTCAGGGTTTCGCCCCAGCTGGCGCCCATGCCGCCGAACTGCGTGGGAATGCTCAGGGCCAAGAGGCCGCTGTGGCGAATGGCGTCACGCTCGGCCTTGGGTGTGCCGCCGCGCTCGTCGCGTTCGGCGGCGGTCAGTGCGAACTCGGCGGCCAGCGCGCGCGCGGCCTGCAGCGGGCTGAGCAGGGTGGGTTCCGGTTGCTTGGCACTCATGCGGTCTGCGCCTTGGGCAGCACATCGTTGGCGATCATTTCGCCGAACGGCCCGGTCAGGTTGGTGACGCCGCGCCCGGCCAGGCTGGCGTAGGGTTCTGGCAGCAGCGGGAACACCAGCTCGGCGAAGCGGTAGGCTTCCTCCAGGTGCGGGTAGCCGGAGAAGATGAAGCTTTCGATGCCCAGGTCGGCGTATTCCTTGATGCGCGCGGCCACCTGTTGCGGGTCGCCCACCAGCGCGGTGCCGGCGCCGCCCCGTACCAGGCCCACACCGGCCCACAGGTTGGGGGCGATCTCCAGCTGGTCGCGGCGACCGCCGTGCAGGGCAGCCATGCGCCGTTGGCCTTCGGAGTCGAAGCGCGCGAAGGACTGTTGCGCCGCGGCGATGGTGTCGTCGCTGATGTGCGCGATCAGGCGGTCGGCGGCCTGCCAGGCCTCTTCGGCGGTTTCGCGCACGATCACGTGCAGGCGGATGCCGAACCTCACCGTGCGCCCGTGCCTGGCGGCGCGGGCGCGCACATCGGCGATCTTCTCGGCAACGGCGGCGGGCGGCTCGCCCCAGGTGAGGTACACGTCCAGCTGTTCGGCGGCCAGGTCATGGGCGGCGTCGGACGAGCCACCGAAGTACAGCGGCGGGTAGGGCTTTTGTACCGGTGGGTAGAGCGCCTTGGCGTTCTCGACCTTGAAGTGCTTGCCCTCGAAATCCACCGACTCGCCTTGCAGTACGCGGCGCCAGATACGCAGGAACTCGTCGGTGACCTCGTAGCGTTCGCTGTGGCTGAGGTGGATGCCATCGCCGCGGTTCTCGTCGGGGTCGCCGCCGGTGACCACGTTGATCAGCAGGCGCCCGCCGGACAGGCGGTCGAGGGTGGCGGTCATGCGCGCCGACACGGTGGGCGAGATGATGCCGGGGCGTATCGCCACCAGATAGCGCAGGCGTTCGGTCAGCGGCGCCAGGGCCGAGGCGACCACCCAGGAGTCCTCGCACGAGCGGCCGGTGGGGATCAGCACGCCGTGGTAGCCCAGGCCATCGGCGGCCTGGGCGATCTGCTTGAGGTAGTTGAGGGTGACCGGGCGCGCGCCGTCGCTGGTGCCGAGGAAATGACCGTCGCCGTGGGTGGGCAGGAACCAGAACACGTTCATCGTTCGGCCCCGCTGGCGAGCTTGCGCTGGCTGTGGGCGTGGGCGGCGAAGAACGGTGCGGCACGCTCGGCGGCCAGGCTGACACGGGCTTGCAGCACCGGGCTGCTGACCTGGTAGTTCTGCAGGTCGCCTTCGCTGCCATACACGCCGATGGGCAGGGTCAGCGCCTGGAAGAAGCTGAACAGCGGGCGCAGCTGGTGGTCGATCACCAGCGCATGCAGCGGGCTGCCACCGGTGGCGGCCAGCAGCACCGGGGTGTCGATCAGGCTGTCCTGGCCCACCAGGTCGAACAGGTGCTTGAGCAGGCCGGGGTACGAGCCGCGGTAAACCGGCGAGGCAACGATCAGCAGGTCGGCATGCTCGATGGCCTGCAGCTGCTGTTCGACCGTGGCCGGCAGTTCGGCGCGCGACAGGGCGCCGCCTACCGGGCGGGCGATCTCGCTCAGCTCGATGAGCTGGGCGTCGATGTGCAGGTGCTTGCCCAGCTCGGCGACGATCGCCTCGGTCAGTGCCAGGGTGCGTGAGGGGCGATAGGCGCCGCCGGAAACGGCGACGACCTTGAGTGCTGCGGTCATGTGTGCGTCCTGTGGTGTGGCCCTGCGCTCAGAGCGTTACCCAGGCTTGAGCAAGAGCCGTACCACAGTCGCAGGCCCCGTTTTTGCTGGGCCTGGCGCGGTAGTGAGGTGGCAATGGTGTTGGTGCGGGAGGTTTTTGTTGGCTGGCTGTTGCTGGGGCAACAGTTGCTGGGCAGACAGTTGGCTATCTGTGTAGGCCTGGCGCGCTACTGCTTGGGTTGCAGCGAATCGTGTTGCATCAACTTGCCGCGTTGGCGAAGTACTGGCTGGGCGCCGCGCCCAGCACGCGCCGGAACACACTGGTGAACGCACTGGGGCTGCTGTAGCCAAGGTCCGTCGCCACCCGCGTGATCGCCTCGCCATTGCCCAGGCGCACCACCGCCGCCATCAGGCATGCCTGCTGTCGCCATGCCACGAAGCTGATGCCGGTGTGCTGGCGAAACAGCCGGGTGAAGGTGCGCCGGCTCATGCCCACCTGGCGGGCCATGTCATCGATCCCTGTATCCAGCGAGGGCTGTGCCAGCAAGTGCTGGCAGGCCCGGGCGAGCCTGGGTTCGCTGGGCAGCGGTGCATTCAGCGACAGCGCCGGCATGTCGGCAATCTCGTGCAGCAGCAGGTTCATCAGGTAGCCCTCGCGGCTGCCTTCGGCATACAGCGCCGGCACATCCCGGGCGCGCAGCAGCAGTTGGCGCAGCAGCGTCGACACACCGAACACCTGGCAGTGTTCGGGCAGGCCGAGGCGGGTGGCGGCAGGCTGGCGCACATAGGTGTTCAGCATCGTCACCGGGCCGTTCATGCTCATCTCGTGGGGCACGCCTGCGGGCACCCAGATGGCCCGCTGCGGCGGCACCACCCAGTTGCCCTGGCGGGTGAACACCGTGATCACCCCGCAGGCAGCATAGGCGAACTGCCCACGCTGATGGGTATGCAAGGCAAAGTGCTGCCCGTCGTCATAGTCGTTGGCTGTGACCACGGCGTCGCGGGGGGTGTGTTCATAGGGGTCGATGTCGATTTCGCGCATGGCCCGAATTTAATGATCTATGACCTGATAGTGCAAGCGAGCCAGTGTGCTCATTGCGCATAGTGGCGCCCTGACTTTCGGGATAGGTACGCCATGCAAAAGAAACATCTGGCCCTGGCCGTGCTGGTGACGGCGGTGTGGGGGTTCAACTTTCCCATCACCAAGCTCGGCCTGGCCGCAATTGACCCGCTGCTGTTGACGGCGTTGCGATTCACCCTGGCGGCGTTGCCGTGGGTGTTCTTCATCCGGCGCCCGGCGGTCGGCCTGGGCTGGGTGGCCGCGTACGGGTTGATCTTTGGCGTGGCGATGTGGGCGTTGATCAACCTGGGAATCGAGCTGGGCGTGCCGCCGGGCACGGCGGCGTTGCTGGTGCAGTTCAGTGCGTTTTTCACCCTGGGTTGGGGCGTGTTGCTGTTTCGCGAACGCCTTGGCGTGGGGCAGGGCGTCGGGGTGGGGCTGGCAGTGCTGGGGCTGGTGTCCATCATCGATGGCAGGCCAGGCGATGGCTCGGTGGTGGGTTATGGCTTGTTGCTGGTGAGTGCGTTCAGCTGGAGTGTGGGCAATGTCATCATCAAGCGCTCGAAGGTGCGCGAGATGTTTGCCTTTGTGGTGTGGGCGAGCCTGTTCGCACCGCTGCCGCTGGTGCTGCTCACCTGGCTGATGCATGGCAACGCGCCGTTCACCGGGGTGGCTGCGCAGGTGGGGTGGGTGGCGGTGTTTTCGCTGGTGTTCCAGGTGTATGCGGCGACACACTTCTGTTACTGGGGTTGGAACCTGCTGCTGCGTGAGTACCCAGTGTCGAAGGTGGCGCCGTTGTCGTTGCTGATCCCGGTATTCGGGGTGGCAGGGTCGATGGTGCTGCTGGGGCACCGGGTGGATGCGCACGAGGCGGTTTCGATCGGGTTGATTCTGGCGGCGCTGGGGGCGGGGTTCGTGAAGTGGCCTTGGCGGGCGCATTCGACAGCAAGGCTGGCGCCTACAGGGGAGCGCGAGACGGTGTAGGCGCCAGCGTTGCTGGCGAAGGGAGGTGACATGCTCTTGCAGCTGCAATAGCTGGCGGTTTTTTAACCTTGGGAAATGTACCGCTTCAAATCAGGAATTGTCTTGTTCCAGAGGCATGCGCAAGCGCCCATCGTATTCCAGTTGCTCGTTCGAAAGGCGAGCGATTCACCGGCAGTCTGGTAAGCATCCAAACGTGATCTTGCTTGAGTGGCAGATATACGGATGGCCAAGCGGTTGGCCAAAGAGGTTTGACCATGAGCGTTACATTGATTCCATTCGACATGGCGGCACTGCTTGATAGTGATGAAGCCATCAGCGAGTACTTGTCTCAGGTGCTGGCAGAGGGCGACAGCGACGAGCTTTTACGTGCAATAGGGTACGTGGCCAAAGCGCGCGGAATGTCGCTGGTTGCCAAAGAGACTGGATTGGGAAGAGAGAGCCTTTACAAGGCCTTCGCGCCAGGCGCCAAGCCTCGTTTCGATACGGTGCTGAAGGTGATGCATGCGCTGGGAATCGAACTCTGTGCGCGCTCGCATCGAGGGGCTTCGGTGTAGGTTGATTCTGGAATGCTTCAGCGACTTTTTTGTCTGGAAACAACTTCTGAGCTGCCTGTATGGCAGCCCAGAAAAATCACCGTGTCCTCAGTGAATCGGCTCAGAGTGAACGCTGAAGAACTCAGCGGAACACTGCTGCTCGACCTACCGTTTGGGGGAGTAGCAATCCCCAAGCCCTGGTGGCGGGTAGCCCGCGCCAACCGGTGAGGGCACTGATCGCTACTGCACCGGATCACTCACCGGCTTGGCAATGATCGCCTTGAGTTCACTGGTCATCGGGAACTCGAGGTTCAAGCCTTTTGGCGGGATCGGCTGCTCAAACCAGCGCTGGTAGATCCCGTTGATCTCCCCCGAGCTATACAGCTCGCCCAGTGTCGAATTCACCAGTGCGAGGAATTGCGGATCGTCCTTGCGCACCATGCAGCTGTAGATTTCCCGCGACTGCTCCTCCCCAACCACTACCCACTTGTGCGGATCGCGAGCCTTGGCGCGCTCGCCGTAGAGCAACGCATCGTCCATGTAGAACGCCGCTGCCCGACCGGACTGCAACAGCTGGAAGGCTTCGCCGTGGTCCTTGGCGCTGATCACGAACATGTCGATCTTGTTATCGATGTTGTAGCTCTTCAGATAGCGCTCGTTGGTGGTGCCGGCGGTGGTCACCACGTTCTTGCCGCGCAGGTCGGCGAAGCTCTTGATCCCACTGTCGTTGGCGGTCAGCAACTGGCCTTTGACGTAGATGAAGCCGTAGGAAAACGCCACCTGTTTTTGCCGCTCAGCGGTCACGCCGGTCGAGCCACATTCCAGGTCGACCGTGCCGTTCTGCACCAGCGGAATGCGGGTTTGCGAAGTCACCAGGTTGTACTTGACCTTGAGCTGGGGCGCCGCGAGCTTTTGCTGCACGCGCTCGACGATCTTGTTCGCCAGGTCCACCGAGTAACCCATCGGTTGACCCGAGTGATCGCCCACGTAGGAGAAGGGTACCGACGCATCGCGATAACCCAGGGTAATGCTGTTGGTACTGGCAATCTTGCTCAGGGTCGGCCCCAGCGAGGTTTCTTCAGCCTGCACTTGAGTGCCGAGCAATACGCCCAGGGTGCAGCCGAGCAACGTGATTTTTTGCATTGTTATTCTCCGTTGTGGGTGATGGATTGCTTAGCGGCGGGCCGCGATAACGCTGATTTCGACTCGCACCTGCGGGCGGGCCAGCTCGGCCTGCAAGGTCGTGCGACTCGGTGCCTGGCCAGGCGACAACCAGTCCGACCATACGTAGTTCATCGCCGCGAAATCCTCACCAATGTCCTTCAGGTAAATGGTCGCGCTGAGCAGGTGATCCTTGTCGCTGCCCGCCTCGGCCAACAGTGCGTCGATTTTTGCCAGCACCTGGCGAGTCTGGCCAGCGGCGTCGGTGGCATCACCCGGTACTTGGCCGGAGAGAAACACCAGGTCGCCAAAGGTCACGGCAGCGGACAAGCGTGGATTGGTCTGGATGCGGCTGATGGTCATCGGATAGTCCTTCTCTTGGGTAATTTCAGGCAACACGGGGCGCAAAGCCCTGCAGATCAATGGAGGGGCGGCGCTGGCCGATCAGCTCGCTGAGCAACTGCGCACTGCCGCAGGCCAGGGTGAAGCCCAGGGCACCATGGCCGAGGTTGAGCCACAGGTTGCGATACGCCGTTGCGCCCAGCAGCGGCACGCCGCTAGGGGTCGCCGGGCGCATACCGGCCCACTCGATGGCCTGCTCGTAGTCGCCGGCATTGGCGAAGGTGTCACGCGCCTGGCGCTTGATCAGGGCCAGCCGCTTGGGGTCCAGCGCCGGTTCAAAGCCGACGATGTCGACCATGGCCGCTACCCGCAGTTGCTCGCCGATGCGGGCGTAGACGATCTTGCGGTCATAGTCAGTGATGCTCAGGTCCGGGGCCCGGTGGTGGGCGCCGATCGGCACGGTGAGGCTATAGCCCTTGAGCGGGTACAGGGGCAGGTGCACCCCTGGCAACGTCAGCAGTGGGCTGCGATGGCCGGCGGCAATCACCAGATGCTCCACTGGCAGCACTTCATCCCCCAGTTCAATTGCGCTCACCATGCCATTGGCCTGGCGAATACCGGTCACGGCCTGGCCCAGGCGGAACTCGCAACGGCCCGAGGCCCGCAAACGCGCCGCCAGTTGCTGGCAGAAGCCGTGGCAGTCACCGACCTCTTCATCGGGGGTGTAGATCGCGCCAATAAAGGGGGCATCGGCCAGCGCCGGGTCCAGGCGGGCGCAGTCGGCAGACGACAGCACCTGCTGTTGCTGGGGGGCGGCCAGCCTGTGGCGGGCGTGCTCGAAGCTCGCGGTGTTGCGAAAGGTCACCAGCTTGCCATTGCGCCGCCAGTGGAAACCGTCCAGGGCATCGTCTTCGCGCCAGGCCTGCAGGGTGGCCTGGCTGAACAACGCCAGGCGCAGCAGGTGGGCTGCATTGGTGCGGTTGACGGAGGAGCGGCAGGCCCCCAGAAAGGACGCCATCCAGCGCCACTGCGCCGGGTCCAGGCGGGGGCGCAGCTTCAACGGTGAGTCACCGCGCAGCATCCAGCCGATGGCCTGCAATGGCACGCCGGCATCGGCCAGGGGCGCCACGTAGCGATAGGACAACTGGCCGCCATTGGCAAAGCTGGTTTCACTGCCCAGCGAATCCCGCGCCTCGACCAGGGTCACCTCAACGCCATCGCGCACCAGTGCGTAAGCTGTTGCCAGGCCAATGACGCCGCCGCCGATGATGCATACACGCTGAGCCATGTCAGTCCTTAGCCGTGGTTGAGACGAGACCGAGGTTAGAGCCAGGTGACAGGCGCCGAACAATGAATAAAGATGGTCATCCCATAAACAAAGGTTATGGACTCGCCATGCGCCTTCGCCACATCGAGATCTTCCAGGCCATCCGCCAGACCGGTTCGGTCAGCGCTGCCGCGCAGTTACTGCACGTCTCCCAACCCGCCGTGACCAAAGTGCTGCAACACGCTGAGCAGCATCTGGGTTTCCCGTTGTTTCTACGGGTGCGCGGCAAACTCCAGGCCACCCCGGAAGCGCTGGAGCTGGAGCGTGAGGTCGACAAGGTCACCGAAAGCCTGCAAGGGGTGCGACGCCTGGCCCAGAGCCTGCGCCGCGAGCCGGGCCACAGCCTGCGGATCGGCGCGACCCCGGCACTGGCCCTGTCGTTGTTGCCGCCGGCCATTCATGAATGGACGCAACGCTATCCGGAGATCGCCTGCGAGCTGTCCAGTGCCCATAGCCGCGAGCTGGTGCAGAACCTGCTGATGCGCGAAATCGATGTCGCCCTGACCCTGCAACTACCCGATCACCCGGGGCTCAAGGCCCAGGCGCTGGCCAGTGGGGTGTTGGTGGCGTTGGCGCCGGCCGGTTACTGGCCCCAGGAGGAAGAAGGCAAGCCGCTGCCGCTGCAGGCCCTGGCCGACGCGCCGCTGATCGGGCTGTCCAGTGCCGATCCGCTGTCGGCCCGCCTCGACAGCTATCTCGAGGCGGTAGAGCCGCCGCCACGGGTGAGCATCGCGGTGCAAACCTATTCACTGGCCAGGGCGATGGTCGAATCCGGTGCAGGGCTGGCGGTGATCGATCCCTTCACCGCCCTCAGCGCGTCGCCTGGGGCCACCGCCATTCGCCCCCTGGCTCCAGCGTTGCCGATCACCCTGTACGCGGTGACCCGCGCTGCCGAACCGCCACCGCATACACTGGGCGAGCTGCTGACGATCTTCAGCACTCGTGCGCAGGGGCAATTGGATTGTTGGCGCTGAAGCGTTGACTTGCCAGGGAAGGGGATGAAACCCCAGAGACTAAAAAGCCCGCAGTCAGCGGGCTTTATGGGTGTTGCGTAGTCGTCGTTGGACGGCTATGTACATCGAAATAGTAATGGGTTTGGAAGCCATTCGGTAAGAACATCCAAAACAGAGTTGGGCTGTGATAAGCGATGTGTTTTCCACCGCATACGAAAACCGTAATTGCTACATTAGAGCGTGCAGATGTAAAAAACCTTGTCATCATTTCATGGGTAGGTCATAAAGCAGAGGGTTTGTTGCGGATGACTGTTGACAGGTATTCCGAAGGAAAGCACTTGAAGAACTCGCATACAAGTTCCAGTCTTAAATATATTGCATCCCCGCGATGTTGGAATGCTGGCGTTTAACTATTGCTCAAATGGTGATAGTATTTTGCCTTACCAGCAAGACTTGGCTCTCGCGATTCAACTGAATGGATAAGGAAAAGATGGAAAAAATTAAAAGCTTTGTGTTGGCATCGTTGGTTGCCGCTTTTGCGTGCACAGCATCAGCAGAAACCTTTGAACACGTCGAGCTTGATAAAGACAGAAGAAGCGTTGAGTATTCTGGACCTATCAATAAGACAATCAGTGCTATTAAAGAGCGTAAATGGCTAGGACAAACCAAGGCTATGGATGGTGGGGTCGTGTTCACCCCTTATGTGAATCCCCAATTCGGTAAGAACAATACTGAATCCGGGGGTGCCATTATGGTGACTGCTACATTCTATCTCTATGACAAGCCAGTCAAAGAAGCGTTGATGGTTGCACGTCAAAGTCAAATTCCCGGTTTTGTTGAGTTTTATGGCTATGATTCAAGGGAGCTTCAAATGCATATAAGAATGGTTGACGATGACACCTTTCAATCGTTCGCAAGTGATACGCAATATCGCTCTCCTGAAAAGCTGAATACTTACAAGAAAGTCGACAGTTTCAATAAGAGTAATTACAAGAGCGAGTTGAAGTCTGCCTTGGATGATGGCACTGTTTTTTGAAATGTGTAAACGACAATAAAGCACATCAGTGTTTTTGTTGATTTGAGGTCGATGAAGAGAAGATAGACCGCGTTCGTATAATGGTCGATAACTATCAGGCTGCCTTTCAAGGTGGCCTTTTCAATGCCTGCTATACAGTTGCCAAGCATTGTTGAATGCTTGATTTGTTCGGTCTTTTAATTTCGATGACAGTCAAATAATGGCTTAATGCAACGAGATATTGTGTCAATGGTAGATTGAAAATATATGTAGGGTTGGATGGTAGTTGTCAAAAATTAAAAGTTAGGGGTAGACCTTAATCGGCGCTGCTATATAAGATTCTATGTGTGCTCAATTTTCATGCTTGAACACGTTCAACCACAAAAAACGACCTTGCCGGAGACGCGAAGGTTTTTGAATACCCATAAAATGTATTGATTTTTGTGGGTTTGTATGATCTTGACTTCGCGTGATGTGACGCTTTGGGGCCGCATTTTCCGAGGGAAATGGGTTTGAGAAGAACAGATTTTCTGGATAGAAAAAGGGGTAGAAATTTCTTTCTACCCCTTCTCTAAGTCCTTGATTTACAAGGATTTGTATGGTGCCCCGAGGGAGACTCGAACTCCCACTCCTTTCGAAAACGGATTTTGAATCCGCCGCGTCTACCAATTCCGCCATCAGGGCTTGTGGCGGCGAAGTATAGTGAGGCGCCTACCGTTGGTCAATCAGCTTTCATGGTCAATTTTGCCGCTTTCCGCTAAACTTTGCGGCCCTGTCAAACCGATCACCATCATGCGCGTCGCCGATTTCTCCTTTGAGCTTCCAGATTCCCTGATCGCCCGCCATCCACTGGCTGAACGGCGCAGCAGCCGGCTGTTGACCCTCGACGGGCCCACCGGCGCGCTCGCGCATCGCCAGTTCACCGACCTGCTCGAGCACCTGCGCCCGGGCGATCTGATGGTGTTCAACAACACCCGGGTGATCCCGGCCCGACTGTTCGGCCAGAAGGCCTCCGGCGGCAAGCTGGAGATCCTCATCGAGCGCGTGCTCGACAGCCATCGCGTGCTCGCCCACGTGCGCTCTAGCAAGTCGCCCAAGCCAGGCACCCAGCTGCTGATCGACGGCGGCGGCGAAGCCGAGATGGTCGCGCGCCACGACGCGCTGTTCGAGCTGCGCTTCACCGAAGAGGTGCTGCCACTGCTCGACCGCGTCGGGCACATGCCGTTGCCTCCTTATATAGACCGCCCCGACGAAGGCGCCGACCGCGAGCGCTATCAGACGGTCTATGCGCAGCGCTCCGGCGCCGTGGCCGCGCCCACCGCCGGCCTGCACTTCGATGAAGAGCTGATGGGCAAGATCGCCGAAAAGGGCGTGAGCACCGCCTTCGTCACCCTGCACGTGGGCGCCGGCACCTTCCAGCCGGTGCGCGTGGAGCGCATTGAAGATCACCACATGCATAAAGAGTGGCTCGAAGTGGGCCAGGACGTGGTGGACGCCGTGGCCGAATGCCGGGCGCGCGGCGGGCGGGTGATCGCGGTCGGCACCACCAGCGTGCGCTCGCTGGAAAGCGCGGCGCGCGACGGTACGCTCAAGCCGTTCAGCGGCGATACCGACATCTTTATTTTCCCGGGCCGCCCGTTCCACGTGGTCGACGCCCTGGTGACCAACTTCCATTTGCCCGAATCCACGCTGCTGATGCTGGTTTCGGCCTTCGCCGGTTACCCCGAGACCATGGCTGCCTACGCCGCAGCGGTGGAAAACGGCTACCGCTTCTTCAGTTACGGTGATGCCATGTTCATCACCCGCAATCCGGCGCCACGCGGGCCCGAGGATCAAGCATGAGTCGCACCTGTCGTATGTCCTTCGAGTTGCTGGCCACCGACGGCAAGGCCCGTCGCGGCCGCCTGACATTCCCCCGGGGCGTGGTCGAAACCCCGGCCTTCATGCCGGTGGGCACCTATGGCACGGTCAAGGGCATGCTGCCGCGCGACATCGAGGCCATCGGCGCGCAGATGATCCTGGGCAACACCTTCCACCTGTGGCTGCGCCCGGGCACCGAGGTGATCAAGGCCCACGGCGACCTGCACGACTTCATGAAGTGGCAGGGCCCGATCCTCACCGACTCCGGCGGCTTCCAGGTGTTCAGCCTGGGCGCGATGCGCAAGATCAAGGAGGAGGGCGTGACCTTCGCCTCCCCGGTGGACGGCTCCAAGGTGTTCATGGGCCCGGAAGAGTCGATGCAGGTGCAGCGCGACCTGGGCTCGGACGTGGTGATGATTTTCGACGAGTGCACCCCGTACCCGGCCGATGAAGATGTGGCGCGCATCTCCATGGAGCTGTCGCTGCGCTGGGCCCAGCGCTCCAAGAACGCCCACGGCGACAGCACCGCGGCGCTGTTCGGCATCGTGCAGGGCGGCATGCACCGCAACCTGCGCGAGCGTTCGCTCGAGGGCCTGGACAAGATCGGCTTCGACGGCCTGGCCATTGGCGGGCTGTCGGTGGGCGAGCCCAAGCACGAGATGATCAAGGTGCTGGACTACCTGCCGGGCATGATGCCGGCTGACAAACCTCGTTACCTTATGGGGGTAGGCAAGCCGGAAGATCTCGTTGAGGGTGTGCGCCGCGGCGTCGACATGTTCGATTGCGTGATGCCCACGCGCAATGCGCGCAACGGTCATCTGTTTGTCGATACCGGCGTGCTTAAAATCCGTAACGCGTTCCATCGCCATGATGATTCGCCACTGGATCCGACCTGTGACTGCTACACCTGCCAGAACTTCTCCCGCGCTTATCTGCATCACCTGGATAAATGCGGCGAAATGTTGGGCAGCATGTTGAATACCATCCACAACTTGCGTCATTACCAGCGCCTGATGGCTGGTTTGCGCGAGGCTATTCAACAGGGTACATTGGCCGCCTTTGTCGATGCCTTTTACGCCAAGCGCGGGCTGCCTGTGCCGCCCTTGGATTGATGTTCTGTCGAACCTGACACACGTACAACAACTTGCAACTTGGAGTGCTAAATGAGCTTTCTGATTCCTGCCGCTTACGCGGACGCAGCAGCCCCGGCAGCTGCCGCCGGCCCAGCCGGTACCGGCTTCGAGTGGATTTTCCTGGTCGGCTTCCTGGTCATCTTCTACCTGATGATCTGGCGTCCACAGGCCAAGCGCGCCAAAGAGCAGAAGAACCTGCTGAGCAACCTGCAGAAAGGTGACGAAGTTGTCACCAACGGCGGTATTGCCGGCAAGATCGTCAAAGTGGCCGATGACTTCGTGGTGCTGGAAGTGTCCGACACCGTGGAACTGAAGTTCCAGAAGGGTGCTATTGCCGCGACCCTGCCCAAGGGCACGCTCAAAGCGATCTAAGTTTCAGATTTTCTACAATCGACGGGGCGCGCAAGGCGCCCCGCGTCTTGAACGGGCGGCGTGATGCTGAACAAATATCCTCTATGGAAATACGCACTGATCCTGGCGGTACTGGCGATCGGTTTTATTTATTCCGCTCCCAACCTCTACCCTGACGACGCGGCTATTCAGGTCAGTGGTGCCAGCACGGCGCTGCAGGTCAGCCAGGCCGACCTGGACCGTGCCACCAAGGCACTGGCCGACGCCGGTATCGCGGTCAAGGGTGCAAGCCTGGGCGAGAAGGGCAAGGGCGCACTGGTGCGTCTGGCCAAACAGGACGACCAACTGCCTGCCAAGGACGTTGTGCGCAAGGCGCTGGGTGACGACTACGTCGTTGCACTGAACCTGGCTCCGACCACTCCGCAATGGCTGCGCAACCTGGGTGCAAGCCCGATGAAGCTGGGCCTGGACCTGTCCGGTGGTGTGCACTTCCTGCTTGAAGTGGACATGGACAAGGCCATGGCGGCACGTCTGAAGGTGTACGAAGGCGAAGTCAAAAGCCTGCTGCGCAAGGAGCGTGTGCGCTACCGCAGCCTGCCGCAGCAAGATGGCGGCATTCAACTGGGCTTCTCCGATGACCAGTCCCGCGAACAGGCTCGCAGCCTGATCCGCAAGAATTTCAACGATTTCGAGCTGACCACCACCGAGCGTAACGGCCTGTCGGTGCTGCGTCTGGCGATTACCCCGGCCAAGGTCGCGGAAATCCGTGAATACTCGATCAAGCAGAACCTGACCACGGTACGTAACCGCGTCAACGAACTGGGTGTGGCCGAGCCACTGGTTCAGCGCCAGGGTGCCAACCGCATCGTGGTCGAGCTGCCAGGCGTGCAGGACACCGCAGAAGCCAAGCGTATCCTGGGCAAGACCGCGAACCTGGAGTTCCGTCTGGGTGCCGAGCCGGGTGCGTCCAAGGCCACTACCGAGACCTTCGAGTTCCGTGAGGGCGGTCGCCCACCGGCAGCGGTCGAGCGTGGCCTGATCATCACCGGTGACCAGGTCACCGACGCTCAGGCCAGCTTCGACGAGCAGGGTCGCCCGCAGGTGAACATCCGCCTGGATGGCCACGGCGGCGAACTGATGAGCCGCGCCACGCGCAGCAACGTCGGGCGCAGCATGGCGGTGATCTTCATCGAACAGCGTCCGGTTACCCGCTACGTCAAGCAGATGGTCGACGGTGTCGAGAAAGACGTGCCGGTGCAGTCGTTCGTGGAAGAGAAGCGCATCATCAGCCTGGCGACCATCCAGTCGCCACTGGGCAGCCAGTTCCGCATCACCGGCCTGAACGGCCAGGGTGAGTCGTCCGAGCTGGCCCTGCTGCTGCGTGCCGGTGGTCTGGCGGCGCCGATGTACTTCGCCGAAGAACGTACCATTGGCCCGAGCCTGGGTGCCGACAACATCACCAAGGGTATCGATGCATCGCTGTGGGGCATGCTGTTCGTGTCGCTGTTCATCATGGCCATCTACCGTGCCTTCGGCCTGATCGCCACCATCGCCCTGGCGGGCAACATGGTGCTGCTGCTGGCGCTGATGTCGCTGCTGGGGGCTACGCTGACCCTGCCGGGCATTGCCGGTATCGTGCTGACCATGGGTATGGCGGTCGACGCCAACGTACTGATCTTCTCGCGCATACGTGAAGAACTGGCCAATGGCATGTCGGTGCAGCGCGCCATCCACGAAGGCTTCAACCGTGCCTACACCGCGATCGTCGATGCCAACCTGACCACCCTGCTGGTGGGCGGCATCCTGTTCGCCATGGGTACCGGTCCGGTCAAGGGCTTCGCGGTTACCATGTCCCTCGGGATTTTCACCTCGATGTTCACGGCCGTCATGGTCACCCGCGCAATGGTCAACCTGACCTGCGGTGGGCGGGATATCAAGAAGTTGTGGGTATAAGGGGCTGCCATGTTACGTACCATTAACTTCATGGGTGTGCGGAACGTCGCGTTCGGCGTCACCCTGCTGCTGACTGTGCTGGCACTGTTCAGCTGGTTCTACAAAGGGCTCAACTTCGGCCTGGACTTCACTGGCGGTACGCTCATCGAGCTGACCTACGAGCGCCCGGCCAACCTTGGCGAGGTTCGTGAAGAGCTGGTCAGGTCCGGCTTCCACGATGCCGTGGTGCAGAGCTTCGGTGCTACCACCGACCTGCTGGTGCGCATGCCGGGCGACGACCCGATGCTGGGCAACAAGGTGGCCGAGGCGCTGCAGAAGATCAGCACCGACAACCCGGCCACGGTCAAGCGTGTCGAGTTCGTCGGCCCGCAGGTGGGCGAGGAACTGCGTGACCAGGGCGGCCTGGGCATGCTGCTGGCGCTGGGCGGCATCCTGGTCTACCTGGCCTTCCGCTTCCAGTGGAAGTTTGCGGTGGGCGCCATCCTGTCGCTGGTGCACGACGTGATCGTGACCATGGGCATCCTGTCGTTCTTCCAGATCACCTTCGACCTGACGGTGCTGGCGGCGGTGCTGGCGATCATCGGCTACTCGCTCAACGACACCATCGTGGTGTTCGACCGGGTACGGGAAAACTTCCGCGTGATGCGCAAGGCTTCGCTGATCGAGAACATCAACGTCTCGACCACCCAGACCCTGCTGCGTACCGTGGCCACCTCGGTGTCCACCTTGCTGGCGATCGCGGCACTGCTGTTCTTCGGTGGTGACAACCTGTGGGGCTTCTCGCTGGCACTGTTCATCGGTGTAATGGCCGGTACCTACTCGTCGATCTACATCGCCAACGTGGTGCTGATCTGGCTGAACCTGAACAGTGAAGACCTGATCCCGCCGGTGAAAACCGAGGGTGTGGACGAGCGTCCATAAGGCTTTTTGCCACTGTCCTGAGCGGTACAAGAAGGCGCGAGTATTGAACTCGCGCCTTTTTTTATGCTCCAAGGCTGGGAGAAGCGCGGGCGTGTTCCCGCAGGTAAATCAGGAGGTTCACGTGAACAAGTCAATGCTGGTGGGTGCGGTGCTGGGGGCTGTCGGTGTCACTGCCGGAGGTGCCGTGGCTACCTACAGCTTGGTCAAGGGCGGGCCGCAATACGCGCAGGTGACGTCGGTGCAGCCGGTCAAGCAGACCGTCAAGACGCCACGGGAAGTCTGCAAGGATGTCACGGTGACCCGTCAGGCGCCGGTGAAGGATCAACACCAGATCGCCGGTACCGTGCTGGGCGCCGTGGCAGGTGGGTTGCTGGGTAACCAGATCGGCGGCGGCAATGGCAAGAAGATCGCGACCGTGGCCGGTGCCGTCGGTGGTGGCTATGCCGGCAACAAGGTGCAGGAAGGCATGCAGAACCGCGATACCTACACCACCACGCAAACCCGCTGCAACACGGTCAATGACCTGAGCGAGAAGGTGGTGGGGTACGACGTGAAGTATTCGATTGGCGACAAGGCCGGGCAGGTGCGCATGGAGCGCGACCCGGGTTCGCAGATCCCGCTGGACGAGAATGGCAAGCTGGTACTGACGCAGGCACAGCCTGGGCAGTGATGGCCCTTTCGCCGGCAAGGCGGGCTCCTACAAAGCCATGCGCAACCTGTAGGCGCCGGCCTTGCCGGCGAAGAGGCCCGAAAGCCAGCCACAAAAAAGCACCCCGAAGGGTGCTTTTTTATTGCCCGGCTGAAACTCAGCGCTTCAGCGAGGCCGGCAGGTGCGGCTGGATCGCCGTCAACACCGCCTTGAAGCACTTGATGTTGCCGGCAACGATGTGGCCCTTCTCGAGGAAGTCATGACCACCGGTGAAGTCGCTCACCAGGCCGCCCGCTTCCTGGATCAGCAGTGCGCCTGCCGCCATGTCCCACTCGCTCAGGCCCGACTCCCAGAACGCATCGAAGCGGCCGGCGGCCACATAGGCCAGGTCCAGGCTCGCGGCGCCGGCGCGGCGGATGCCGGCGGTCTGGCCGACCAGGGCACGGAACATGCCCAGGTAGTTGTCCAGGCCATCCATCTGGTTGTCACGGAACGGGAAGCCGGTACCCAGCAGGGCGCCGTCCAGGCTGGTGCGACCGCTGACGCGCAGGCGGCGACCATTGAGCTGGGCGCCACGGCCACGGCTGGCGGTGAATTCTTCCTGGCGTACCGGGTCGAGGACCACGGCGTGTTCCAGGCGGCCGCGGTACTTGCACGCGATGCTCACGGCAAAGTGAGGGACGCCACGCAGGAAGTTGGTGGTACCGTCGAGCGGGTCGATGACCCACAGGTAGTCCTTGCCTTCTTCGCCGTTGCCAGCATGCAGGCCGGTTTCTTCACCGTAGATGGAGTGGTTCGGGTACGCCTTGCGCAGGGCGTCGACGATGACTTTTTCCGCCGCGCGGTCGACTTCGGAGACGTAATCCTTGGCGTCTTTCTCATCTACCTTGATGGTATCCAGGCGCTCGATGGAGCGGAAAATCAATTCACTGGCGCTGCGGGCGGCGCGCAGCGCGATATTCAGCATGGGCTGCATGGACGTTTCACCTGGGTCGTTAAAGAAAGCCGAACATTCTAGCAGAAAACTTTGAACGAAGAAGGGCGACATTTGCTTTCATAGCGTAATGCCGGTCGCTTCTGTAAGATTTGCTCCCTTCCTTCCGTGTCTGTGAGCCGTGCCCGTGCTGCCAAGAATTCGTGTCGTCCTGGTCAATACCAGTCACCCCGGCAATATCGGCGGGGCTGCGCGCGCCATGAAGAACATGGGCCTGTCGCGCCTGGTGCTGGTCGAGCCGAACGACTTTCCTTCCCACGAGGCCAGTGCCCGTGCCTCCGGCGCCGATGACGTGCTGGCGGGTGCCGAGGTGGTGGCCACGCTCGAGGATGCGCTGGTGGGCTGCACCCTGGTGGTGGGCACCAGTGCCCGCGACCGGCGCATCCCGTGGCCCCTGCTCGATCCGCGCGAATGCGGCGCCAAGGTCGTCGAGCAGGCAGGCGAGGGTGCCGAGGTGGCGCTGGTGTTCGGCCGTGAACATGCCGGCCTGACCAACGACGAGCTGCAGCGATGTCATTATCACGTGCATATCCCGTCCAACCCGGATTTCAGTTCGCTGAATCTGGCGGCTGCGGTCCAGGTCCTGGCCTATGAAGTGCGCATGGCCTGGCTGGCAGCCGACGGGCAGGCGTCGAAAGTCGAGAAGGTCGAAGTGGCCTCGGTGCGCAGCGCAGAGCTGGCGACCATGGACGAAATGGAGCTGTTCTACCAGCACCTGGAGTCCGCGCTGGTGGACATCGGCTTTCTCGACCCGACCAAGCCCAAGCACCTGATGCCGCGTTTGCGTCGCCTGTACGGGCGCAGCGCGGTGAGTCGATCGGAAATAAGCATTTTGCGCGGCATCCTCACCGAAACCCAGAAAGCGGCCCGGGGCGATGCGCACAAGCGGAAGGATCAGTAAATGTTCGAGCGTCTGCGTGAAGATATCCAAAGCGTTTTCCACCGTGACCCGGCGGCGCGCAATGCCTTTGAAGTGCTGACCTGCTACCCGGGCATGCATGCGATCTGGCTGCACCGCGCGGCGCATGCCCTGTGGGTACGGGACTGGAAGTGGCTGGCGCGGCTGGTGTCCAACTTCGGTCGCTGGATGACCGGCATCGAGATTCACCCCGGTGCAAAGGTAGGCCGGCGCTTCTTCATCGACCACGGCATGGGCATCGTGATCGGCGAAACCGCCGAGATCGGCGATGACGTGACCCTGTACCAGGGCGTGACCCTGGGCGGCACCAGCTGGAACAAGGGCAAGCGCCACCCGACCCTGGAGGACGGCGTGGTGGTGGGGGCCGGCGCCAAGGTGCTGGGCCCGTTCACCGTGGGCGCGGGGGCCAAGATCGGCTCCAATGCGGTGGTCACCAAGGCGGTGCCGGCCGGCGCCACGGCGGTGGGCATCCCGGGGCGTATCATCGTCAAGTCCGACGCCGAGCAGGAGGCCCGGCGCAAGGCCATGGCCGAGAAGATCGGCTTCGACGCCTACGGCGTGAGCGAAGACATGCCCGACCCGGTGGCCCGCGCCATCGGCCAGTTGCTCGACCACCTGCAAGCGGTGGACGGGCGCCTGGAGGACATGTGCGGTGCGCTCAAGAACCTGGGTAGCGACTACTGCGCCAAGGAACTGCCGGCCCTGCGTGACGAAGACTTCGCGGACGTGAAGGCCGACGCCCGCAGCGACGCGTCGACGCATTGACAGAAGGGCGTGCGCTGGCGCGCCCGACTTTGCTACACTCTGCGCCGCCTCTCAGGCGCAATCCCGACTAAAGCAGTAGGTCTTATAGTTGACTTAAATGCTCGGGAATCGCATACTCGCACACATCCCGTAACTCCCGTGGTACCAAATAGCCATGCGACTGACTACAAAAGGCCGATACGCCGTGACTGCCATGCTTGACCTGGCGTTGCACGCGCAAAACGGGCCGGTGTCCCTGGCCGACATTTCCGAGCGCCAAGGCATCTCACTTTCCTATCTGGAGCAGCTGTTTGCCAAGCTGCGTCGCAGCAGTCTGGTCTCCAGTGTGCGCGGTCCAGGCGGCGGCTACCAGCTGTCGCGCGTGATGGAAAGCATCCAGGTAGCCCAGGTGATCGATGCGGTCAACGAATCGGTCGACGCTACACGCTGCCAGGGCCTGGGTGATTGCCACGCTGGCGATACCTGCCTGACCCACCACTTGTGGTGTGATCTCAGCCAGCAGATTCACGAATTTCTGAGCGGTATCAGCCTGGCTGACCTTGTTACTCGCCGTGAGGTGCAAGAAGTCGCCCAGCGTCAGGACCTGCGCCGCATGGCGGGCCGGACACCGCATCTGGACAAGATTGAGACATCCGCCGTCGAATGACCGTTTCGACTGTGCGATGAGCCCGCCTGATAGGAGATATTCAATGAAGTTGCCGATCTACCTCGATTACTCCGCGACCACCCCGGTCGACCCACGTGTCGCCCAGAAGATGAGCGATTGCCTGCTGGTCGACGGGAACTTCGGTAACCCGGCCTCGCGTTCCCACGTCTTTGGCTGGAAAGCCGAAGAAGCGGTCGAGAACGCTCGCCGCCAGGTCGCCGACCTGGTCAACGCCGACCCGCGGGAAATTGTCTGGACCAGTGGTGCCACCGAGTCCGACAACCTGGCAATCAAGGGCGTCGCGCACTTCTACGGCACCAAGGGCAAGCACCTGATCACCTCCAAGATCGAGCACAAGGCCGTTCTGGACAGCACCCGTCAGCTGGAGCGTGAAGGCTTCGAAGTCACCTACATCGAGCCGGGCGCCGATGGCCTGATCACCCCGGCCATGGTCGAGGCAGCCCTGCGTGAAGACACCATCCTGGTGTCGATCATGCACGTGAACAACGAAATCGGCACCATCAACGACATCGCCGCCATCGGCGAACTGACCCGCTCGCGTGGCGTCATGTTCCACGTCGATGCCGCACAGTCCACCGGCAAGGTCGAGATCGACCTGCAGAAGCTGAAGGTCGACCTGATGTCGTTCTCGGCGCACAAGACCTACGGCCCCAAAGGCATCGGCGCGCTGTACGTCAGCCGCAAGCCGCGCGTGCGTCTTGAAGCCACCATGCACGGCGGCGGTCACGAGCGCGGCATGCGTTCGGGCACCCTGGCTACCCACCAGATCGTCGGCATGGGCGAAGCCTTCGCCATCGCCAAGGAGCTGATGGCCAGCGAGAACCTGCGCATCAAGGCCCTGAGCGACCGCTTCTACAAGCAGGTCGAGAACCTTGAAGAGCTGTACATCAACGGCAGCATGACCGCGCGTATTCCGCACAACCTGAACCTGAGCTTCAACTACGTCGAAGGCGAGTCGCTGATCATGGCCCTCAAGGACCTGGCAGTGTCTTCGGGTTCGGCGTGCACCTCGGCATCGCTCGAGCCGTCCTACGTGCTGCGCGCCCTGGGCCGCAACGACGAACTGGCGCACAGCTCGATCCGCTTCACCTTCGGTCGCTTCACCACCGAAGAAGAAATCGACTACGCCGCGCAGAAGGTCTGCGAGGCCGTGACCAAGCTGCGCGAATTGTCGCCGCTGTGGGATATGTACAAAGACGGCGTCGACATCTCCAAGATCGAGTGGGCTGCGCACTAAGTAGTCGCCAGCAAGAGCGGCTCTCTGATGAGGAAGGAATAGCACCATGGCTTACAGTGAAAAGGTCATCGACCACTACGAAAACCCACGCAACGTCGGCAAGATGAATGCCGAGGACCCGGATGTCGGTACCGGCATGGTCGGCGCGCCTGCGTGCGGCGACGTGATGCGCCTGCAGATCAAGGTCAACGAGCAGGGCGTCATCGAAGATGCCAAGTTCAAGACCTACGGCTGTGGTTCGGCCATCGCTTCCAGCTCCCTCGCTACCGAGTGGATGAAGGGCAAGACCCTGGACGAAGCCGAAACCATCAAGAACACCCAGCTGGCCGAAGAACTGGCGTTGCCGCCGGTGAAGATCCACTGCTCGGTACTCGCCGAGGACGCCATCAAGGCGGCCGTGCGCGATTACAAGCAGAAGAAAGGTTTGCTCTAAGTTCGCCTGTTGCAGGTAAGGAGTCTCGATGGCTATCAGCATGACAGAAGCCGCCGCCAACCACGTGCGGCGCTCCCTCGAAGGACGCGGCAAGGGTGACGGCATTCGCCTGGGCGTTCGCACCACCGGCTGCTCGGGCCTGGCCTACGTGCTGGAGTTCGTCGACGCGCCGGACAGCGAGGACCAGGTGTTCGAAAGTCACGGCGTCAAGGTGATCATCGACCCGAAAAGCCTGGTGTACCTGGACGGAACCGAACTGGATTTCGTCAAGGAAGGGTTGAACGAAGGCTTCAAGTTCAACAATCCCAACGTGCGCGGTGAGTGTGGCTGCGGCGAAAGCTTCAACGTCTGAGGCTGCGCGTGGGTACTCCTTGTCATTTCGCCCTGTTTGACCTGCAGCCGGGCTTTCGCCTGGACCTCGACAAGCTGGCCGCACGCTATCGCGAGCTGGCCCGCGAGGTTCACCCGGACCGCTTCGCCGATGCCCCCGAGCGTGAACAGCGCCTGGCGCTGGAGCGCTCGGCCGGCCTCAACGATGCCTACCAGACCCTCAGGAGTGCGCCCAAGCGGGCGCGCTACCTGTTGGCGATGGGGGGCCACGAAGTGCCGCAGGAAGTCACTGTCCACGACCCCGAGTTCCTCTTCCAGCAGATGCAATGGCGAGAAGAGCTCGAAGACCTGCAGGACAGTGCCGACCTCGATGGCGTGGCCGCGTTCAAGCGCCGCCTGAAGGTCGCCCAGGAAGCACTCAACGAGGACTTCGCCGCCTGCTGGGAGGATGCTGCGCAGCGTGAACAGGCCGAGCGCCTGATGCGCCGCATGCAGTTCCTCGACAAGCTCGCCTATGAAGTGCGCCAGCTGGAAGAGCGCCTCGACGATTAACCCGGTGGCGCCGCTGGCGACACCCCTGGTATCAGATAAGCATGGCCCTACTGCAGATCGCCGAACCCGGTCAGACGCCACAGCCCCATCAGCGCCGCCTGGCCGTGGGCATTGACCTTGGCACCACCAATTCGCTGGTCGCTGCATTGCGCAGCGGCATTTCCGAACCGCTGCCAGACGCCGAGGGCCGGGTCATCCTGCCGTCGGCGGTGCGCTATCACGCCAACCATGTCGACGTGGGCTACAGTGCCCGTGACGCGGCCTCCAGCGACCCGCTGAACACCGTGCTGTCGGTCAAGCGCCTGATGGGGCGCGGCCTGGCCGACGTCAAGCAACTGGGCGAGCAACTGCCCTACCGCTTTGTCGGCGGCGAGTCGCACATGCCGTTCATCGACACGGTGCAAGGCCCGAAAAGCCCGGTGGAAGTCTCGGCCGACATTCTCAAGGTGCTGCGCCAGCGCGCCGAAGCCACCCTGGGTGGCGAGCTGGTCGGCGCGGTGATCACCGTGCCGGCGTACTTCGACGACGCTCAGCGCCAGGCCACCAAGGACGCTGCGCGCCTGGCCGGGCTGAACGTGCTGCGCCTGCTCAACGAACCGACCGCTGCGGCTGTGGCCTATGGCCTGGACCAGAACGCCGAAGGCGTGGTGGCCATCTATGACCTGGGCGGCGGCACCTTCGACATTTCCATCCTGCGCCTGACCGGCGGTGTGTTCGAAGTGATGGCCACCGGCGGCGACAGCGCCCTGGGCGGCGATGACTTCGACCATGCGGTGGCCGGCTGGATCATCGAGCAGGCGGGCCTGTCTGCCGACCTCGACCCCGGCACCCAGCGTCAACTGCTGCAAGCTGCCTGTGCGGCCAAGGAAGCGTTGACCAACAGCGATGTCGTGTCCGTGAGCCATGGTACCTGGCAGGGCGAGCTGACCCGTGCCGGCTTCGACGCGCTGATCGAACCGATGGTGGCGCGCAGCCTCAAGGCCTGTCGCCGCGCCGTGCGCGACAGTGGCATCGAGCTGGATGAAGTCGAAGCCGTGGTCATGGTCGGTGGTTCCACTCGCGTGCCGCGTGTGCGCGAGGCGGTGGGCGCGCTGTTCGGGCGTACCCCGCTGACCGAGATCGACCCCGATCAGGTGGTGGCCATCGGCGCCGCGATCCAGGCCGATACCCTGGCCGGCAACAAGCGCGACGGCGGCGAACTGCTGCTGCTCGACGTGATTCCGCTGTCCCTGGGGCTGGAAACCATGGGCGGGTTGATGGAGAAGGTGATCCCGCGCAACACCACCATCCCGGTTGCCCGTGCCCAGGAATTCACCACGTACAAGGACGGCCAGTCGGCCATGATGATCCACGTGCTGCAGGGTGAGCGTGAGCTGATCAGCGACTGCCGCTCCCTGGCGCGCTTCGAACTGCGCGGCATTCCGGCCATGGTGGCCGGTGCGGCGAAGATTCGCGTCACCTTCCAGGTCGACGCCGACGGCCTGCTCAGCGTTTCGGCGCGCGAGCTGGGCTCGGGTGTGGAATCGAGCATTCAGGTCAAGCCGTCCTACGGCCTGACCGACGGCGAGATCACTCGCATGCTCAAGGACTCCTTCGAACATGCCGGCTACGACAAGGTGGCGCGCCAGCTGCGCGAGCACCAGGTCGACGCCGAGCGTCTGCTCGAAGCGGTGCAGGGCGCGCTGGACGCCGATGGCGAGCGCCTGCTGGACGCCGAAGAGCGCCTGGCGATCGAACAACAGATGCAAGACTTGCGTGATTTGATGAACGGTACCGATGGCGCCGCCATCGAGCAGCAGACCAAGCGTCTGTCGCAAGTGACCGATGCCTTTGCCGCCCGTCGCCTTGATTCGACGGTAAAAGCCGCTTTGGCCGGGCGCAACCTGAATGAGATCGAGGAGTAACTGATGCCGCAGGTGATTTTTCTGCCCCACGAGAAGTTCTGTCCGGACGGAATGGTGGTGGAGGCCGAAACCGGTAAGTCCATCCTTGAAGTGGCCCATGACAACCACATCGAGATCGAAAGCGCCTGCGGCGGCGTCTGCGCCTGCACCACGTGCCACTGCGTGATCCGCGAGGGTTTCAACTCGCTGAACGAGGCCGACGAGCTGGAAGAGGACTACCTCGACCGCGCCTGGGGCCTGGAGCCCACGTCGCGCCTGACCTGCCAGGCCAAGGTCGGCACCGAGGACGTGACCGTCGAGATCCCGAAATACTCGCTCAACCACGCCGCCGAAGCGCCGCACTGACCGTTGGAGTCATCATGAGCCTGAAATGGGTTGATGTACTTGAAATTGCAATTCAGCTTGCCGAAAGCAAGCCGCAAGTCGATCCTCGCTACGTGAATTTCGTCGAACTGAGCCGCTGGGTGCAGGCCCTGCCCGACTTCAGCGACGATCCGAACCGTGGCGGAGAGAAGGTGCTTGAAGCCATTCAGGCCGCCTGGATCGAAGAAGCCGACTGAGCGCACTCGGCAGGTTAGGCAATCCCCCGGAACCCGCGTATAATTCGCGGGTTTAATTTTTCGCTTCACTTACTGTTTCTGGAGTTACACCATGGCTGTTCAACGTACTTTCTCCATCATCAAGCCTGACGCCGTTGCCAAGAACGTGATCGGCGAGATCACCACCCGTTTCGAAAAAGCCGGCCTGCGCGTCGTTGCCTCGAAACTCAAGCAACTGTCCAAAGCCGAAGCCGAAGGCTTCTACGCCGAGCACAAAGAGCGCGGCTTCTTCGGTGACCTGGTTGCCTTCATGATCTCCGGCCCGGTCGTTGTACAGGTTCTGGAAGGCGAAAACGCCATCGCTCTGAACCGTGAGCTGATGGGCGCCACCAACCCTAAAGAAGCTGCTGCCGGTACCATCCGTGCCGACTTCGCCGAGTCGATCGACGCCAACGCCGTTCACGGTTCGGACTCCGAAGCCGCTGCTGCTCGCGAAATCTCGTACTTCTTCGCAGCTACCGAGGTAACCGCTCGCTAAGCGACAGCTTACGAGTGAGGGTGAATCCATGACGACATCGACTGGTAAAACTAACCTGTTGGGCCTGACCCAGCCGGAAATGGAAAAATTCTTCGAGTCCATCGGGGAGAAGCGTTTCCGTGCCGGCCAGGTAATGAAATGGATTCACCACTTTGGCGTCGATGATTTCGACGCCATGACGAATGTCGGCAAGGCCCTGCGCGAGAAGCTCAAGGCCGTTGCCGAGATTCGCGGCCCCGAAGTGGTCAGCGAGGACATATCCAGCGACGGCACCCGCAAGTGGGTGGTGCGCGTGGCGTCCGGCAGCTGCGTCGAGACCGTGTACATCCCCCAGGGCAAGCGTGGCACCCTGTGTGTCTCGTCCCAGGCCGGTTGCGCCCTGGACTGCAGTTTCTGCTCCACCGGCAAGCAAGGATTCAACAGCAACCTCACCGCCGCCGAAGTGATCGGCCAGGTGTGGATTGCCAACAAGTCGTTCGGCAGCATTCCCGCCACCATCGACCGCGCCATCACCAACGTGGTGATGATGGGCATGGGTGAGCCGCTGCTCAACTTCGACAACGTGGTCGCCGCCATGCACCTGATGATGGACGACCTGGGCTACGGCATTTCCAAGCGCCGTGTGACCCTGTCCACCTCCGGCGTGGTGCCGATGATCGACCAGCTGGCCAAGCACATCGACGTGTCCCTGGCGCTGTCGCTGCACGCACCCAACGACGCCCTGCGCAACGAGCTGGTACCGATCAACAAGAAGTACCCGCTCAAGATGCTGCTCGAGTCGTGCATGCGCTACATGGCCGAACTCGGCGAGAAGCGTGTGCTGACCATCGAGTACACCCTGCTCAAGGACGTCAACGACAAGCTCGAGCACGCGGTCGAGATGGTCGAGCTGCTCAAGAACATCCCGTGCAAGATCAACCTGATTCCGTTCAACCCGTTCCCGCACTCCGGCTACGAGCGTCCGAGCAACAACGCGATCCGCCGCTTCCAGGACCACCTGCACCAGGCCGGCTACAACGTTACCGTGCGCACCACCCGTGGCGAGGACATCGACGCGGCCTGTGGTCAGCTGGTGGGGCAGGTGATGGACCGCACGCGCCGCAGTGAGCGCTATATCGCGGTACGGCAGCTCAATGCCGACGCCGATATGCCGCAAACCGGCGCGGCGGGCAACTGAGGCCGACATGGGCCTGCGCGCCGCGCTGCCAACCCTGTTGCTGACGCTGCTTGCCGGCTGCGTCGGCAGCGGCAGTTCCGACCCGCTGCAAAGCGGCAAGGGGCGCGAAGAGGCACGCCAGGCCTATGTGCAACTGGGCCTGGGTTATTTGCAACAAGGTTTGACCGAACGCGCCAAGGTGCCGCTGAAAAAGGCCCTTGAACTGGACGCTCGCGACCCGGCAGCCAATGCCGCGCTGGCCCTGGTGTTCCAGCGCGAGGACGAGCCGGCGCTGGCCGAGGGGTATTACCGCAAGGCCCTGGCTGCCAACCCCGACGACCCCCGTATTCGCAACAATTTCGGCAGTTTCCTGTATGCACAGGGGCGCTATGCCCAGGCGCAGCAGATGTTTCGCCAAGCGGCGGCCGATACCCTGTATCCTGAACGCTCCCGGGTTTTCGAGAACCTTGGCCTGACCGCCATCAAGCTGGGTCAGCGCGAGCAGGCGCGTGAACACCTGCAAAAGGCTTTACGGCTCAACCAGCAGCAACCGCGCGCGTTGCTCGAAATGGCTGAGTTGTCTTACGAAGACAGGCATTATGTGCCGGCGCGCGACTACTACGATCGTTTCAGCCAGCTGAGCGATCACGGCCCCCGCAGCCTGCTGCTGGGTTCGCGCCTGGCAACTGTATTCGAAGAACCTGACAAGGCCGCCGAACTGGGCGTGCAATTACAACGACTTTATCCCGGTACGCCGGAATATCAGCAATACCTGTCGGAGCAATGATGAAAGCGGCGCATCCCGAAGTAGCAGCAGCGACTCGCCAGAATCCCGGTGAGACCTTGCGTCAGGCCCGTGAAAGCAAGGGCTTGTCGCAGGCCGAAGTGGCCCGCAAGCTCAACCTGACCGTGAGTTCCCTGAACAATCTTGAAACCGGCGCGTTCGACAAGCTGCCAGGGCATACCTTCGCCCGCGGCTATATCCGTGCCTACGCCAAGCTGTTCGAGATGGACCAGGCCGAACTGGTGCTGGCCTTCGACCAGGCCACCGGCAGCAATTCCCAGGGCAGCGACGTGCATGCGCTGGGGCGTATCGAAGAGCCGGTACGCCTGTCGCACAACATCCTGCGCATCGTCAGCCTGTTGCTGCTGATCCTGGTGATCGGCGGTGGCTTCTTCTGGTGGCAGGACCAGACCAGCCTGCGCGGCAAGGACCTGGCCAGCCTGGCCATGGAACACGTCGAGGTCGAGAGCGCCGACGGTACCACCCAGATCCACCCGCTGGACGAGCCTGAAGACCAGGCCGTGGCCCAAAGCCAGGAAGCGCCGGCTGCCAGCGCACCGGCCGAGCAGGCCCAGCCTGCCACCGACGAGGCTGCCGCACAGGCCCCGGCCGCCAGCAACCCGGCGCCAGCTGCGCCTGCCGCACCCGTAGCCCCGGCTCCCGTAGCGCCGGCCCCTGCGGCCAGCGCCCCGGCTGTGGCTGCCGCCCCTGCGCCTGCCAACCCCGCCACCCCCGCTGCGCCAGCGGCTGCACCGGCTGCCGGCAGCGCCTCGTTGCACATGCAGTTCGTTGCCGATTGCTGGACTTCGGTCACCGACGGCAACGGCAAGGTGCTGGTCAATGCCACCAAGCGCAAGGGCGAGACCCTCGAGCTCACCGGCAAGCCGCCGTTCGCGGTACGCCTGGGCTTTGCCCGTGGCGCACAGATCAGTTTCAACGGCCAGCCCGTCGACGTGGCGCCGTTCACCAGTGGCGAGACTGCTCGCCTGAAGTTGGGACAATAAGTCATGCACGGCGAATCTCCGATCAAACGTCGCGAATCGCGCAAAATCTGGGTAGGTAATGTGCCTGTCGGCGGCGATGCACCCATCGCCGTCCAGAGCATGACCAACACCGACACCAACGACGTCGATGCCACCGTCGCACAGATCACCCGCCTGGTGGATGCCGGCGTCGACATCGTGCGCGTCTCGGTACCGGACATGGACGCGGCCGAAGCCTTCGGCCGCATCAAGCAGCGGGTCAGCGTGCCGCTGGTGGCCGATATCCACTTCGACTACCGCATCGCCTTGCGCGTGGCCGAGCTGGGTGTGGACTGCCTGCGCATCAACCCCGGCAACATCGGCCGTGAAGACCGCGTGCGCGCGGTGGTGGATGCCGCGCGTGATCGCGGCATCCCTATCCGTATCGGCGTCAACGCCGGCTCCCTGGAAAAGGACCTGCAGAAGAAGTACGGCGAGCCCACCCCGGCGGCCCTGGTCGAGTCGGCCATGCGTCACGTGGAGCACCTCGATCGCCTGGACTTCCAGGACTTCAAGGTCAGCGTGAAGGCCTCCGACGTGTTCATGGCCGTCGAGGCCTATCGCCTGCTGGCCAAGCAGATCGTGCAGCCGCTGCACCTGGGCATCACCGAAGCCGGCGGCCTGCGCTCGGGCACGGTGAAATCGGCCGTGGGCCTCGGTATGCTGCTTGCCGAAGGGATTGGCGATACTATCCGCATCTCGCTTGCCGCCGACCCGGTCGAGGAAGTGAAGGTCGGCTACGACATCCTCAAGTCGCTGCACCTGCGTTCGCGTGGCATCAACTTCATCGCCTGCCCGAGCTGCTCGCGGCAGAACTTCGATGTGGTCAAGACCATGAACGAGCTAGAAGGGCGCCTCGAAGACCTGCTGGTACCGCTGGACGTGGCGGTGATCGGCTGTGTGGTCAACGGCCCCGGCGAAGCCAAGGAAGCCCACGTGGGGCTCACCGGCGGCACGCCGAACCTGATCTACATCGATGGCAAGCCGGCGCAGAAGCTGACCAATGACAACCTGGTGGATGAGCTGGAAAAACTCATCCGCCAGAAAGCGGCCGAGAAGGCCGAGGCCGACGCGGCAGTGATTGCCCGCGGTTGACCGACACCGATTTCGTTAAGGATTTACCGTGAGCAAATCGCTGCAAGCCATTCGTGGCATGAACGACATCCTGCCCGAGCAGACCCCGCTGTGGCGCTATTTCGAGAGCACCGTGGCCGGCCTGCTGGACACCTACGGCTATCGCCAGATCCGCACCCCGATCGTCGAGCCGACCGAGCTGTTCAAGCGCTCCATCGGTGAAGTGACCGACATCGTCGAAAAAGAGATGTACACCTTCGCCGACCGCAACGGCGACTCCCTGACCCTGCGCCCCGAAGGCACCGCCGCCTGTGTGCGCGCCGTGCTCGAACACGGCATCAGCGGTGGTGGCCAGGTGCAGAAGCTCTGGTACATCGGCCAGATGTTCCGCCACGAGCGCCCGCAGAAGGGCCGCTATCGCCAGTTCCACCAGATCGGCCTGGAGGTGTTCAACCTCGATGGCCCGGACATCGACGCCGAGCTGATCGTGCTCACCTGGCGCCTGTGGGGCCTGCTGGGCATCCGCGATGCGGTCAAGCTCGAACTCAACAGCCTGGGTACCAGCGAAGCCCGCGGCCGTTACCGTGACGCGCTGGTCGAGTTCCTCTCGGCGCGCCTGGAGCAACTGGACGAAGACAGCCAACGTCGCCTCAAGACCAACCCGCTGCGCATCCTCGACAGCAAGGACGCCAACACCCAGGCGGCGCTGGTGGGTGCACCGAAGCTCGAAGACTACCTGGACGAAGAATCGCGCGTGCACTTCGAGGGCCTCAAGGCTCGTCTGGACGCCGCCGGCATTCCGTTCGTGATCAACACCAAGCTGGTGCGTGGCCTGGACTACTACAGCAAGACCGTGTTCGAGTGGGTCACCGACAAGCTCGGGTCCCAGGGCACCGTATGTGCCGGTGGCCGCTACGACGGCCTGGTCGAGCAGATGGGCGGCAAGCCGACCCCGGGCGTGGGTTTTGCCATGGGCATCGAGCGTCTGCTGCTGCTGATCGAGACCCTGGGCCAGGTGCCCGAGTCGATTTCGCGTCAGATCGACGTCTACCTGTGCGCCTTTGGCGAACAGGCCGAACTCGCCGGGCTGGCCCTGAGCGAGCGTCTGCGTGACCGCCTGCCGGGCTTGCGCCTGCAGGTCAATGCCGGTGGCGGCAGCTTCAAGAGCCAGTTCAAGAAGGCCGACAAGAGCAACGCTCTGTATGCCTTGATCCTGGGGGACGACGAACTGGCGCAACAAGTGGTAGGTTTCAAACCCCTGCGTGGTCAGGGCGAACAACAAAACATTGCCTGGGATGCTCTGGCCGAGCACCTGGAAGCTTCCCTCGCGCAGGCGTGAAGCGGGTCAACAGCCGATTTGGTGAAAAGGAGTATTGGGGTGTCGAGTAGCGATGATGAACAACTGGCCGCATTCAAGGATTGGTGGCAGCGCAACGGCAAACCACTGCTGACCGGTGGCCTGTTGGCGCTGGTGGTAGTGTTGGGCTGGCAGACCTGGCAGAAGTACCAGGGCAACCAGTCCCAAGGTGCTTCGAACCTTTATCAGGCCCTGCTTGAAACCACCCTGACGCCGACCGGCCAGCCGGACATGGCCCAGGTCGCGGACCTGTCGGGCAAGCTCAAGAGCGAGTTCGGCGGCACGGCCTACGCGCAGTACGCCAGCCTGTTCGTGGCCAAGGTCGCGGTCGAGAGCGGCAAGCTCGACGACGCCGCCAGCGAACTGAAAAGCGTGCTCGACAAGCCGGCCGACGCCACCCTGGGCGAAATTGCCCGTCAGCGCCTGGCCCGTGTACTGGCCGCGCAGAACAAGGTCGATGACGCCCTGAAGCTGCTCGATGGCGATGCCGACAAGGCCTTCCTGGCCAGCCGTGAAGAACTCAAGGGCGACCTGCTGGTACAGCTGGGTCGCGCCGATGATGCTCACGCCGCGTATCAGAAGGCCAAGGCCGCGCTGTCGGATGACGCCGCGATCGGTGGCCTGCAACTCAAGCTCGACGACCTTGCCAAAGGGGATGCGTGACGTGATCGGTTGGAAACATGCAGCAGTGCTGGCCGTGGCCCTTCTGGCCGTTGGTTGCAGCAGCAACAGCAAAAAGGAACTGCCGCCGGCCGAGCTGACCAAGTTCACCGAAGAGGTGGTACTGAAGAAGCAGTGGAGCCGTTCGATCGGTGACGGCCAGGGCGAGAGCTTCAACATGCTCGTCCCGGCCATCGAGAACGACCGCATCTACGCCGCCGATGTGACCGGCGTGGTGATGGCGCTGGACCGCATGAACGGCGACGTGATCTGGAAGAAAGACCTCGACATGCCGGTATCCGGTGCGGTGGGTGTCGGCTACGGCCTGGTCATGCTCGGCACCCTCAAGGGTGAAGTGATCGCCATGGATGCCAGCACCGGCGAAGAAAAGTGGCGTGCGCGGGTCACCAGTGAAGTACTGGCGCCCCCGGCGACCAACGGTGACGTGGTGGTGGTGCAGACCCAGGACGATCGCGTGATCGGCCTGGATGCCAGCACCGGCGACCGCCGCTGGATCTACGAAAGCACCCCGGCTGTACTGACCCTGCGCGGTACCGGTGCGCCGATCGTGACCAACCGCCTGGCCGTGGCCGGCCTCTCGACCGGCAAGGTCGTGGCGCTGGACACCCAGAACGGCGTGCCGGTCTGGGAGCAACGCGTTGCCGTTCCGCAAGGGCGTTCCGAGCTGGACCGCGTGGTGGATATCGACGGCGGCCTGCTGCTGTCGGGCGGTGTGCTGTACGTGGCCAGCTACCAGGGGCGCGTCGCCGGCCTCGAGCTGGAAAGCGGTCGCGTGCTGTGGCAGCGCGATGCCTCCAGCTACGCCGGTGTGGCCCAGGGCTTTGGCAACGTCTACGTGAGCCTGGCGTCCGGTACGGTCGAAGGCATCGACGAGCGTTCTTCGTCGGCGCTGTGGAGCAACGACTCGCTGGCCCGTCGCCAGCTGTCGGCACCGGAAGTGTTCTCCAGCTACGTGGCCGTGGGTGACCTGGAAGGTTACCTGCACCTGCTGAGCCAGGTGGACGGCCGCTTCGTGGGTCGCGAGCGCATCGACAGCGATGGCCTGCGTGCACGCCCGCTGGTGGTAGGTGACATGATTTATGTGTTTGGCAACAGCGGCAAACTCGAGGCGCTGACCATTCGCTGAGTCTATGCTTGAGGCCTGCGGGCCTCGGGCTGCGGCGCCTTCGGGGCGCCGCCCGAACTCCGGCCGCTGCACTGCAGCGGCCTTTGTATTTTTTGAATTCAAGCAGTGGAGAGCCGCATGGTTCCCGTAATCGCCCTGGTGGGCCGACCGAACGTCGGCAAATCTACAATGTTCAACCGCCTGACCAGGACCCGCGATGCCATCGTTGGCGACCTGTCTGGCCTGACCCGTGACCGTCAATATGGCGAGGCGCGCTGGCAAGGGCGCTCCTACATCCTGGTCGACACCGGTGGTATCTCCGGTGACGAACATGGCATGGACGAAAAAATGGCCGAGCAGTCGCTGCTGGCCATCGAAGAAGCCGATGTGGTGCTGTTCCTGGTCGATGCCCGTGCCGGTCTGACCGCTGCCGACCAGATGATTTCCGAGCACCTGCGCAAGCGCAACAAGCGCTCGTTCCTGGTGGCCAACAAGATCGACAACATCGACCCGAACACCGCCATTGCCGAGTTCGCACCGTTGGGTATGGGCAACGCCATCGGCGTGGCCGGCGCCCAGGGCCGTGGCGTGAACAACCTGCTCGAGGCTGTGCTCAGCGACTTCCCGCGGGACAAGGAAGAAGAAGAGATCGACATGAACGTCGCCGAGGGCGAGGAAGCCGTGCGCATTCCTGGCCCCAGCGAGAAGGATGGCATCAAGATCGCCATCATCGGTCGCCCCAACGTCGGCAAGTCGACCCTGGTCAACCGCATGCTCGGTGAAGACCGTGTGATCGTGTACGACCAGCCCGGCACCACCCGCGACAGCATCTACATTCCCTTCGAGCGCAATGACGAGAAGTACACGCTGATCGACACCGCCGGTGTGCGCAAGCGCGGCAAGATCCACGAGGAAGTCGAAAAGTTCTCGGTGGTCAAGACCCTGCAGGCGATCAAGGACGCCAACGTGGTGATCTTCGTCATGGATGCCCGCGAAGGCGTGGTGGACCACGACCTGAACCTGCTGGGCTTCGCCCTGGAAGCCGGTCGCGCCATCGTGATCGCGCTCAACAAGTGGGATGGCATGCAGCCGGGCGAGCGTGACTACGTGAAGACCGAGCTGGAACGACGGCTGTTCTTCGTCGACTTCGCCGACATTCACTTCATTTCGGCACTGCACGGCACTGGCGTGGGCAACCTGTACCAGTCGGTGCAGAACTCGTTCAAGTCGGCGGTCACCCGCTGGCCGACCAGCCGCCTGACCCAGATCCTCGAAGACGCGGTCAGCGAGCACCAGCCGCCGATGGTCAACAGCCGTCGCATCAAGCTGCGCTATGCCCACCTGGGGGGTGCCAACCCGCCGATCATCGTGATCCACGGCAACCAGGTGGAGAAGGTGCCCAAGTCCTACTCGCGCTACCTGGAAAACACCTACCGCCGTGTGCTCAAGCTGGTCGGTACGCCGATTCGCATCGAGTACAAGGGTGGCGAGAACCCGTACGAAGGCAACAAGAACACCCTGACCGACCGCCAGGTCAACAAGAAGCGCCGCCTGATGTCGCACCACAAGAAGTCGGCCAAGAAGCGCAAGGACAAGCGCTGATGGTGCGGGAGCCGGCCTTGCCGGCGAAACGGGCAGCGCGGATCAACTGAACCGCGCTTACCCTTTCGCCAGCAACGCTGGCTCCTACAACCTGGCGGTCCAATCCGCTATGCTCGGAGCCTGACCGCGCAGGAAAGAGGGCTCCATGATCAGCAGCAAGTTGCCGAACGTCGGCACCACCATCTTTACCACCATGTCCCAGCTCGCCGTGCAAACCGGCGCCCTGAACCTGTCCCAGGGCTTTCCCGATTTCAACGGCCCGCAAGCGCTGCTGGACGCGGTAGGGCGGCACATCAGTGCCGGCCACAACCAGTATTCCCCCATGACCGGCCTGCCGGCCCTGCGTCAGCAGGTAGCGGCCAAGGTCGCTCGCCAGTATGGCGTGACGGTCGATGCCGACCACGAGGTGACCATCACCCCCGGCGCCACGGCCGCGATCTTCTGCGCCATCCACGCGGTGATCCGCCCCGGCGACGAAGTCATCGTCTTCGACCCCTGCTACGACAGCTACGAACCCGCCGTGGAACTGGCCGGTGGCCGTTGCGTGCACGTGCAACTGGGCGCCGACAGCTTTGCCATCGACTGGCAGAAACTCAGCGATGCGCTGAGCCCGCGTACCCGCATGATCGTCATCAACTCGCCGCACAACCCCAGCGGCGCGCTGATTACCCGTGCCGAGCTGGACCAGCTGGCGGCGCTGATCGCCGACCGTGACATCTTTGTGCTCAGCGACGAGGTGTACGAGCACCTGGTGTACGACGGCGCGCGCCACGCCAGCGTGCTGGCCCACGAGGCCCTGTACGCGCGGGCCTTCGTGGTCAGTTCGTTCGGCAAGACCTACCACGTGACCGGCTGGAAGACCGGCTATGTGATCGCGCCGCCAGCCCTGAGTGCCGAGTTGCGCAAGGTGCATCAGTACGTCAACTTCTGCGGCGTGACGCCGCTGCAGTGGGCGCTGGCCGATTTCATGGCCGAGCACCCGGAACATGTCGAAGAGCTGCCGGCGTTCTACCAGGCCAAGCGCGACCTGTTCTGTGGCCTGCTGCAAGGCTCTCGCTTCCAGTTCAAGCCGGTGGCCGGTACGTATTTCCAGCTGGTGGACTATTCGGCGATTCGCCCGGACCTCGACGACGTGCAGATGTCGGTATGGCTGACCCGCGAACACGGCGTGGCGACCATTCCGGTGTCGGTGTTCTACCAGCAACCCATTCCCGAGCAGCGCCTGGTGCGCCTGTGTTTCGCCAAACGCGAGGAGACGCTGCGTCAGGCAGCGGAAAAACTATGCGCGATCTGAGTACATTGCCCAACCTGACCGTGGCGCTGGTGCAGACCAGCCTGGCCTGGCAGGACCGCATGGCCAACTACGAGCATTTCGAGGTGCTGCTGGAGCAGGCCCGCGGCGCGGACCTGATCATCCTGCCGGAGATGTTCACCACCGGTTTTTCGATGGACTCCGAAAGCCTGGCCGAGCCGGAAAACGGCCCCACCTACAAATGGCTCAAGAGCCAGGCCAGGAAGCTCGATGCCGTGGTGACCGGCAGCGTGATCATCCAGGCCGAGGACGGCAGCCACCGCAACCGCCTGCTGTGGGCGCGCCCGGACGGCGAGATCCTGTTCTACGACAAGCGCCACCTGTTCCGCATGGCCGGCGAGCACAAGCACTACACCCCCGGCGAGCGCCAGGTGCAGTTCGAGCTCAAGGGGTGGCGGGTGCGCCCGCTGATCTGCTACGACCTGCGCTTCCCGGTGTGGAGCCGCGATGCACAGGACACCGACCTGCTGCTGTACACCGCCAACTGGCCGGCGGCACGGCGCCTGCACTGGAACCGCCTGCTGCCGGCACGGGGCATCGAGAACCTGTGCTACGTGGCGGCGGTGAACCGCGTGGGCACCGATGGCAAGGGCTTTGGTTACAGCGGCGACAGCCAGGTGCTGGACTTCCAGGGCGAGAGCCTGCTCAGTGCCGGCGAGGCCGACGGCGTGTTCACCGTGGTGCTGAGTGCGGCGGACCTGGCTGCGTACCGCACGCGGTTTCCGGCCAACCTGGATGCCGATACCTTCGACCTGCACTGACCCCTTCGCCGGCAAGGCCGGCGCCTACGGGCATCCACCAGCCCCGTAGGCGCCGGCCTTGCCAGCGAAGAGTGACGCTCAATACACATCCCGCCGGTACCGCCCCAGCTCGATCAACTGCTCAAGCTCTTCAGCCCCCAGCACCTCGGCCAGCACCGCATCCACACCCGCCGCCATGCCTTCAAGGCTGCCGCAGATATAGATCGACGCTCCCTCCGCCAGCCATCGGCGCAGCTCATCAGCCTGTTCGCGCAGCCGATCCTGCACATACACCTTCTGCGCCTGGTCCCGCGAGAACGCCAGGTCCAGCCGCGCCAGTTCACCACTCGCCAGCCAGCCCTGCAGTTCCTCCTCGCACAGGAAGTCATGCGCCCGGTTACGTTCGCCAAACAGCAGCCAGTTGCGTTGCTCGCCGTCCACGATTCGCGCCCTCAGCAGGCTGCGCAACCCGGCCAGCCCGGTACCGTTGCCGATCAGGATCATCGGTGCCGGAGCCGTCGGCAGATGGAAACCGCTGTTGCGGCGCAACCGCACGCTCACGCTCGCGCCCAGCGCCAGGTGTTCGGTCAACCAGCCCGAGCCCAGGCCCAGCGTTCCGTCCGGATGACGCTCCTGGCGCACGATCAGCTCCAGCACACCGTCACTGGCAATCGAGGCGATGGAGTATTCGCGCGCTGCCACCGGGATCAACGCATCCACCAGCGCCTGCGCGTGCAGGCCGATCAGGTGGCCGCGGCTGGCCGGCAACAGCCGCCCGCCCAGTGCATGGTCCAGGCGCTCCTCCAGGCCGTCCACACGCACAAGCGTGTGAGGCTCAAGGCCAAGCCCGTCGAGCAACGCCTTGACCGTCGAACCGGCATTGCGCGGCAGTACATCGACCAGGTCCCCGGCATCCCAGCGCTCTGGCTGCGACGGTTGCAGACCGAGCAAGTACACCGGTGCGCCCTGGCTGCCGGGGTTGAGCAGCTCGCGCCGGGTCAAGGTCCAGGCGCTGAACTGCGGCGGCTGCCAGGCAGACAGCGGCGCTGCGCCGGTCAATGCCGCCAATTGCTGCTGCCATTGCTGCAAGGCAGCAGGATCTGCACTGTCGACTTCCACGGCAGAGAAACTGGCGGTGGCACCGCGAGCCTCCAGCCAGTGCTGCAAGCTGCGCGCAAACCCGCAGAAATGCGGGTACTGGCGGTCTCCCAGTGCGAGCAGGGCGTAGTTCAGGTTACCCAGCGTCCACGGCTGGCCAAGCACCTTGCGCTCGAAGCCGCGGGCGCTGTCCGGCGCCTCGCCGTCGCCAAAGGTGCTGACCACGAACAGCGCGCGTTGCGCCTGCTGCAGATCGGTTTCGGTCAGCGTCGCCAGGGGCTGCACGCGCACCGCCAGGCCCGCCGCCTGCAGTTGCCCGGCGCTCTGCCAGGCCAGTTGTTCGGCGAAGCCGCTCTGGCTGGCAAACCCCACCAGCCATCCGTTGCCTGTGTCGCCGGCCGGGTTCAGGCCCTTGCGGGCCTCGCGTACCTGGCGCTTCTTGCGCCTGCGGTCCAGGTACAGCAGCCAGCCGGTGATGAAGAACAGCGGCATGCTCAGGCTGGCGAGGGTCACCAGGATGCGCCCGGTGAGCCCGAAGTAGCTGCCCACATGCAGGGCATACACGCTGGCCAGCAGCTGCGCCTTGAACGACTTGTCGGCGTAGCGATCGTGCTGGAGTACCACGCCGGTGGCCGGGTCCAGGCTCAGGGTGTTGAGCGCGCGCTCGTGCTCGGCGTTGTCGAGCAGGTAGAACAGGGTGGCGGGCTGGCCGCCGGCCGGTGGCAGGCGCAGGTTGTAGGTGCGAAGGCCCGGGCCGGCCGCTGCCTGCAGGCTGGTCCAGATGGCGTCGTAGTCCACCACCAGCGGCGCCGCATCCTTGCCGGGTGCGGGCGGGCGGCCACGGCCTTCGCCGCGCTTGCGCTGTTCGCCAGCGGCCGGTGCATCGCCCAGCAACCGGTTCAGCCCCTCGCGGTACCACTCGTAGGACCAGAACAACCCGGTCAGGGCAAACAGCAGGTAGAACAGCAGGCACCAGGTACCGGCCACCGCGTGCAGGTCCCAGTTGAAGGCACGACCTTTCTTCGCCCAGTCCAGGGTCAGCCAGGTTCGCCAGTTCAGCGCCTGACGCGGCCAGCGCAGGTACAGCCCCGACAGGCAGAAGAAGATCAGCATCAGGGTACAGGCGCCGGTGATCTGCCGGCCGGTGTCGCCCATGGCGAGGAAGCGGTGCAACTGCAGCATCAGGTCGAAGAACCCCTGGCCACTGACCGGGGGCTGCAGCTTGCCGGTGTAGGGGTCGGCATAGCGCAGGGTGCCGCGGCGCTCGCCCGGCGGTGGGGTGAAGAAGATGCGCGCAGCTTCGTCGCTGCGCACGTTCACCCACAGCATCGACACCTTGTCGCCCTGTTCGGCCTCGACGCGGCGCACCAGTTCGGCCGGCGGCAGCACGCCTTCGTCGCGCACCTGCACCTTGAGCACCTGTGGGTTGAACAGGCGCAGCAATTCGTCCTGGAACGACCAGGTTGCCCCGGTCACTCCCATCAGCGCCAGCACCAGCCCGGCGGTGATGCCGAAGAACCAGTGCAGTTGAAACAGGCTTTTCTTCACCACATCGACCACCTTGTGTTGCGGGTTGCGTGAATGCGCCGCGCATTATGCCTTGATACACAAAGGCCCCGATCACCGAAGTGAACGGGGCCGGGCCTGCCAGCTGCCGTCAGAAGTGGAAGCTGGTGGTCAGCAGCGCCGTGCGACCGGCCGCCTGGTTGGCGTAGTGCGCCGCGTAGGCCTTGTCGTAGTAGACCTCGTTGGTGAGGTTCTGCACGTTCAGCTGCAGGTCGACGTTCTTGGTCAGCTTGTAGCTGGCCATGGCGTCGTAGCGCCAGTACGAATCGACCATCACGCTGTTGGTCACGTTGCCGAACACGTCGTCGACGTAGAAGGCACCACCGCCGAGGGTGAGTTTTGGCGTGACGTTGTAGGTGGTCCACAGGGTCAGGCTGTTGTTCGGCGTGTTGGGCATCTGGTTGCCGTCGTTGTAGCCGTCCACCAGCACACCGCCGACCGACTGCGCGCCACCGTCGACCAGCTTGGCGTCCATGTAGGTGTAGCCGGCGAACACCTGCCAGTCATTGGTCAGCTTGCCGGTGGCGGTCAGCTCCAGGCCATCGACGCGGCTCTTGCCGGCGTTCTGGTAGGTGTTGGCATCGACCAGTACGCGGGCGTTTTCCTTCTCGGTGCGGAAGATCGCGGCGGTCAGGTTCAGACGCTGATCGAGAAGGTCCCACTTGGTGCCGATTTCGTAGTTGGTGGTCTCTTCGGCCTTCAGGTCGCTGGTGGTGGTCGGCGTCAGCAGCGGGTTGCCGTCGCTGCCTTCACCCAGCGAAGCGCCGGCCGGGGTGGCCGAGGTCGCATACGAGATGTACACGCTGCCGTTGTCGGTCGGCTTCCAGGTCAGGCCCAGCTGGCCGGTCACGAACTCGCTGGTGTCTTCGGTCTTGAAGCTGGTCGCACCGCCCGCCACCTTGGTCTTGGCCTTGGTGTCGAAGTGGTCGTAGCGCAGGCCCATGGTCAACAGCCAGGCCGGGTTCAGTTCCAGGGTATCGGTCAGGTAGATGGCGCGGGTGCTGCTGGTGGTGTCGGCGCCGGCATCGGTACGGGTCACGTCGCCGCCCCAGGCCTCGTTCGGGTTGGGATTGGGGAACGAGGTGCACACACCCGGGATCTGGCCGGTGGCCGAAGAGCAGTTGCCGGAACGGAAGCCGGTGATGTCGTAGCCTTCCTTGGTGGAGGCCTCGCGGCTCAGCTCGATACCGGTGGAGAAGGTGTTCTTGAACCCGCCGATGTACACCTCGCCGAACAGGTCGGTCTGGTTGGTGGTGATGCGGGTGTTGGCCACGCGGTTGTTCGGGCGGCGCCAGACTTCACCGTTGAGGATGTTGCCCTTGCTGTCGTCGGGCTGGCTGTAGATGAAGTCTTGCAGGGTGTTGCCGTGGCGCAGGGTGTTCTTGAGGGTCAGCGCATCGTTCAGGTCGTGCTCGACGGCGATGGTCGCGATATCGGCACGGGTCTTGTAGAAGTCGCGATCGACCAGGCCGTAGTAGTTGCTGCTGCGGCCGCCATCGTCAGGCTTGTCCGGGTTGGCCGAGGTGCGCCCGGCGGTGCTTCCCGAGCGCAGGCCGTAGGGGATGCCCGAATCCGGCAGGTCGTCGCTCTCCACGTGGTAGTAGTCCAGGCTCACGCGGGTCGGGGTACCCAGGCCGAAAACCAGGGACGGGGCCACGCCCCAGCGGTCGTAGTTGACCTCGTCGCGACCGGCCACGTTGCTTTCGTGGCTCATCAGGTTCAGGCGAAACGCTGCGGTGTCGAGGAACTGGTAGTTGCCATCGAAGGTGTAGCGCTTGGTCTGGTCCGAGCCCCAGGTGAAGGCACCGTCGGTGCTGTTGCCCAGGTGGGCCTTCTTGGTCACCAGGTTGATGGTGCCACCGGCTGCACCGCGCCCGCCGATGGTCGAGTTGGGGCCCTTGGCCACTTCAACCGATTCGATGGCGAAGATCTCGCGGGTCTGCGAGCCCACGTCACGCACGCCGTCCAGGTACATCGAGCCTTGCGAGTCGAAGCCGCGAATGAACGGGCGATCGCCCGACGGGTTGCCGCCTTCGCCGGCGCCCATGGTGATGCCCGGCACGGTACGCAGGGCATCCTGCAGGGTCAGGGCGTTGGTGTCCTTGATGACCTGTTGCGGCACCACGGTCACGCTGCGCGGGATGTCCACCAGCGGCGCCGTGTACTTCTGCGATGAGGACTTCTCGACCTTGTAGTCGGTACTGGCAGTATCGGCCTGGCCATTGATGCTGGTCGCATCCAGCGCGATCGAGCCGCTTGTGGCCGGGGCTGCGTCGGCCGCATAGGCCAGGTGGCCGGCGGACGTGGCGCTCAACGCGACCCCGATGGCAGAAGCAAGCAGGCGTGGTGAACTGACAGCGGTAGGCACGTAATGGCGCGACATCGGAAGGTCCCCAAGGTGTGAAGGCGCCGAAATATAATGTAAACAAATATGAGTAACAATTGAGATCAATTGCTATTCGTACTGAATTTACATTCTTTACACCTTTGTGTGGCGGTTTATGCCTGCTGAAACGTCCCGCCCCTCGCAAGGGGCTTGTACTGGTTCAATAAGAATCAATACCATTGACGCCCTTTAGCCGACCCCTGGTGCCTGCGCCATGCTTTTACACATTCCCGGCCTGTTCACCCGCGAAGAAGTGCAGCGTATTCGCCAGGCGCTGGAGCAGGCCGATTGGGCCGACGGCAAGATCACCGCGGGCTACCAGTCGGCCAAGGCCAAGCACAACCTGCAGTTGCCCGAGGCGCACCCGCTGGCCAAGGAAATCGGCAGCGCGATGATCGAGCGCCTGTGGAGCAACCCGCGCTTCATGTCGGCGGCGCTGCCGTTCAAGGTGTTCCCGCCGCTGGTCAACTGCTACCGCGAAGGGGGCAGCTTCGGCTTTCACATCGACAACGCCATTCGCCAGCCGCGCGGCAGCCATGAGCGGGTACGTACCGACCTGTCGTCGACGCTGTTCTTCAGCGACCCCGACGAATACGACGGTGGCGAGCTGGAGATCCAGGACACCTATGGCCTGCAGCAGGTCAAACTGGCGGCAGGCGACATGGTGCTGTACCCCGGCACCAGCCTGCACAAGGTCAACCCGGTAACCCGTGGGGCGCGCTATGCGGCGTTTTTCTGGACCCAGAGCATGGTGCGCGAGGACAGCCAGCGGGCCTTGCTGTTCGAGATGGACAACGCCATCCAGCAGCTCACGGTGGATGTGCCCGACCACCCGTCGCTGATTCAGCTCACCGGCACCTACCACAACCTGCTGCGCCGCTGGGCAGAGGTCTGAGCCGTGACCTTCAGCCTGCGTCGCGAAGAACAGGTCGATATCGACCAGTTGCATCAACTCATCGAACACAGTCCGGGCAAGGCGGCCCAGGCCCTGCTGGCGGCTGCCGCGCAGAACGTTGTCGAGGCACAGTTGCTGCTGGGGCAGATCCTGCTCGACGGGCGTGGCATCGAGCAGGACCCGGCACTGGCGCGGACCTGGTTCGGCATTGCCGCCCGCCAGGGCAGTGCGATGGGGCACAACATGCTCGGGCGCTGCCTGGAGCATGGGTGGGGAGGGCAGGCCGACCTGGCGGCGGCGGCCGGTCACTACCGTGCGGCCGCTGCCGCAGGGCTGGACTGGGGGCAGTACAACCTGGCCAACCTGCTGGCCACGGGGCGGGGTGTGGGCCAGGACCATGCTGCGGCCCTGCACCTGTATCAGCAGGCCGCCCACGCCGGCCACGCCAAGTCGATGAACCTGCTGGGACGTTACCTGGAGCAGGGGCTGGCCTGCGCGGCCGACCGGCACGCCGCCATGCACTGGTATCGTCTTTCTGCCGAGGCCGGCGATTTTCGCGGGCAGTTCAGCCATGCGGCGATCCTCGCCGAGCAAGGCCACATGGAGCAGTCGCTGGTGTGGCTGCAAAAGGCCCTGGAGCAGGGTAACGGCAACTTCCTGCGTGCTGCAGTGGCCAGCCTGGAGCAGGCCGAGCAGCCGCAGATCCAGGCGATGGCGGGGGCCTATCGGCAGCGTCTGGAGCAGGTGTCGCGGCAGGCCACGGAAAGCCTTCACTCTCGGGTTTAGCCTGCCGCCTTTCTATGCTCGATCACTCCCATGCTTCTCAAGGAAGATCGACCATGAACAGCAACCACCGTCTTGCCAGTCACCCGGGCCTTGCCTGCGCAGGGGGTCGCCATGAGTGACACCTGGAATTTCTCATTCATCGCCAGCCTCTACTCGGTGACGCCGGGCCACAAGGGCCGTATCGGTATCAGCCTGGTCGAAGGCGGCATCGACAACGATGGCTGGTTGCAGGTGATGACCGACACCCGGCTCATCAAGCCGGTCAATTTTCGTTTCGACTACGTCTCCCACACCGACCGGCGCATTACCTACAACATCTCCAGCTCTTCGGATACCGGGTTCTATCGGGGCGCGGCGGTGGGCAAGAACTTCAATCACTATGTGGGCCTGTTCCCGGGGGGTACCAGCGAGCCCTGGCTGGTCAAGCCCTTGGGGGAGTGGGGCGACCATGACGTGCTGCGACTGAAGCTCTATGACACCTACGAGTGCAGCATCGGCAACTACCGTCACTCCGACGGCATGGATTACCTGAATGTGATCAGCGGGGAGAACCTCGAGTTCGAGGCACATGTACTGCGTGTGCTGAGCTGACCGCGTGGGCCCATGAAAAAAGGCGACGGTAGCAACCGTCGCCTTTCGTGTGCAGCTGACCCGTGGTTACAGGTAGTACGCCTTCAGCGGCGGGAAGCCGTTGAACTCCACCGCGCTGTAGCTGGTGGTGTAGGCGCCGGTCGACAGCCAGTACAGGCGGTCACCGATGGCCAGGTTCAGCGGCAGGCCGTACTTGTAGTGTTCGTACATGATGTCGGCGCTGTCGCAGGTCGGGCCGGCGATCACCACCTCTTCCATCTCGCCTTTCTTCTCGGTCCAGATCGGGAACTTGATCGACTCGTCCATGGTTTCGATCAGGCCGGAGAATTTGCCCACGTCGGTGTATACCCAGCGCTCCACGGCGGTACGCGACTTGCGCGCCACCAGCACCACTTCGCTGACCAGGATGCCGGCGTTGGCAATCAGCGAGCGGCCAGGCTCCAGGATGATTTCCGGCAGGTCGTCGCCGAAGTCTTCCTTGAGAAAGCGAATGATCTCTTCGGCGTAGGTTTCCAGGCTGTTGGTACGGGTGATGTAGTTGGCCGGAAAGCCGCCACCCATGTTGATCAGCTTGAGCACGATGCCGTCTTCTTCCTTCAGGCGCTCGAAGATCACCTTGACCTTGGCGATGGCCGCATCCCACACGCTGATGTCGCGCTGCTGCGAACCCACGTGGAAGGAGATGCCGTAAGGCACCAGGCCCAGGTCGCGGGCCAGGATCAGCAGGTCCATGGCCATGTCGGTCTGGCAGCCGAACTTGCGCGACAGCGGCCAGTCGGCGGTGGTGGAGCCTTCGGTAAGGATGCGTACATACACTTTCGAGCCCGGTGCGGCCTTGGCGATATTGCGCAGGTCGGCTTCGGAGTCGGTGGCGTACAGGCGCACGCCCTTCTCGTAGAAGTAGCGGATGTCCTTGGATTTCTTGATGGTGTTGCCGTAGCTGATGCGCTCCGGGCCGATGCCGCGGGCCATCACCTTGTCCAGCTCGTAGATCGAGGCGATGTCGAAGTTCGAGCCCTTGTCCTTGAGCAGGTCGATGATTTCGACCGCAGGGTTGGCCTTGACCGCGTAGTACACCTTGGCGAATTCGAAACCGGCGCGCAGGTCGTCATAGGCCTTGCTGATCATGGCCGTGTCGATGAGCACGAACGGGGTTTCTTGCTTGTCGGCGAACGCCTTCATTTTGTTGAAGGTATCGCGTGCGAAGTAGTCTTCGACCTGGATCGACATGCTGGGGGACTCCATGGGCAAACTGAATGAATAAGTGGCTGCAACTGAGCGCCCTCCGTATCCCCACTTTGGTTCGCCTACTTCCCAAGGCATGTCGCCGAAAGCAAAAAGGTCAACCGGGTCGCAGAAGCTGCGCAGCGGGTGACCTTGCTGTCTCGTCGTCAGTACTTGAGCCGGATGGATCGTTTCCAGCATGGACGCTCGGCGCGAACTTTAGGACCTGAAGGATTCAAGATCAACAAAAAATCTCGCGTTTTTTCGCTACGCTGACGCACGTTGCAGACACCCCTCGTTTTAACCGACCCGGATGACAGGCAGATGTTCCCGAAGTTTTGCGAAGCGTTAAAAATACCCGCACGTTCGCAGCTTTTGCAGGCCAACTCAGCTAAAACAACGATGGCGTCAACTTCGGCGACGATGGCCCCAAAAGGTTGGGCAAGCGCACGCAAACAGCTTGAACGGGCAGGGCACGGGCACCGTTCACAGCGGGGCGTGTGTGCATATTTTTAGCCGCTCGCATGGGCGCTGTTGCAGGGCAATCGCCCGGCGGTGATTGCCGGGTTTAATAAGAAACATTACTATTCGCAACCTCCCTCCCGCCTAGCGACGACCCCCGCACCGTGTCTCGACACAAAGGCTTCCTCGACCACTACCATGAGCTGATCGGCACCTGGACGCGCAAGCTGCGCAGTCGTCAGCAGGCCGAGGACCTCGCGCACGATGCCTTTGTGCGGGTGCTGGAAAACCCCGCCCTGCCAGTCGAGCAGCCGCGCGCCTATCTGCACCAGACGGCACGCAACATTGCCGTGGACGGCTACCGGCGCGAAGACCGGCGCCAGGCCCTGGAGCAGGAAGGGCTGGACCTCTCGCCCACCCCGGGCGATGACCCCGAGGCCTATGTGCATGCACTGGAGCTGGCCGACAGCGTGGAACGCGCCCTGGCCGAGCTGCCGCTCAACTGCCGCAAAGTGTTCATCTGGCAGAAGCTCGAAGGCCTGACCCAGGCCGAGATCGCCGAGCGCATGGGCTTGACCAAGAACATGGTCGAAAAGTATATGATCCGCACGCTCCGGCATCTGCGTGAGCACCTGGATGTGTCAACGAGATGAGTCAGGCAAATGTTTTCATGAATCAGGGCACATGCCCCTGCGGCGATGACGCCGTGCGCGACCAGGCCGCCGAATGGTTCGCCCGTGGCCGCGATGCGCCCCTGACGCCCCAGCAGCAGGCGCAACTGCATGCCTGGCTGGCGCAGCACCCCCAGCACAAATATGAATACGACCTGCTCGGGCGCCTGTGGGGCGCGGCCGACCTGCTGCCGCGCGAGCGCCTGCAGGCCTTGTGTGCGCCCGACCCGGTACGCCAGCTGCCGCGTCGACGCCTGTTGCGCCAGGCCCTGGCAGCCAGTGTGGTGGCGGTCGCGGCAGGGCTTGGCTGGTTCGGCTGGCAGCAGCACCAGCTCAATTACCAGGGCCAGATGCAGACCGGCCTGGGCGAGCGTCGCCAGCTCGACCTGCCCGATGGCTCGCGCCTGGAGCTCAACGGCCGCACGCGGGTGCAGGTGAGTTTCAGTGCCGGGCAGCGGGACATTCGTCTGGAGCAGGGCGAGGTGATGTTCAGCGTTGCCCATGATACGGCCCGCCCCTTCGTGGTCAGCACCGGCCATGGCAAGGTCACGGTCACCGGTACGCGCTTCGATGTGCGCCGCGACAGCGAGCAGACCCGCGTGGCGGTCGAGCAGGGTTCGGTGCGCGTGCAGGGCGACGGCCAGGCGCAGGCGCTGCTGAGCGCCGGCCTCGGCTCGCACATCGATGCCCATGGCGCGGTGGCAGCGCCCTATACGGTGGACGCCGCCGCGTTGACCGCCTGGCGCGGCGGCAAACTGGTGTTCAACGATGTGCCGCTGGGCGAGGTGGTGCGCGAGGTGTCGCGCTACCGCGAACACCCGCTGCGCGTGGCCCCCGGCAAAACGGCGGCGCTGCGCCTCAGCAGCAGCTTCAGCACCGATGACACCGACGCCCTGCTGCGCGCCTTGCCCAGCATCCTGCCGGTGGCCATCAAGGCCCATGCCGATGGCTCGCAAGAAATAATCGCAAAATAGATTCAGGTTTTTTTCCCGTTGTTCGTCTTCCTGCCCAACTGCAACTGCCAAGCATTTTCATTCGCAGGCGGTGGCCGATTTTCTGACCCTCAGGACTTCTCGACGACGTGAACAACAACAAGGTTTCCAAACGCTGGCTGCCGCTGGCACTGGCATTGGCCGTCAGCGGCGGCATCGCCAACAGCTACGCCGATTCGGCCCCCACCAGCATCCAGATCCAGGCCCAGCCGCTGGCCGCGGCACTGGGCCAGCTGGGCCGGCAGACATCGCTGCAACTGTTTTTCAGCCCCGACCTGGTGGCCGGCAAGCAGGCCCCGGCGGTGTCCGGCAACCTGGCCCCCGAACAGGCGCTGCAGGCCCTGCTGCAGGGCAGCGGGCTGACCTACGAGATTTCCCAGGGCACCGTGGTGCTGCACGCGGCGCAGCCAGTGAGCACGGCGCCCGGCACCCTGGAGCTGGCGCCTACCGACATCAGCATGGTCGGCGACTGGCTGGGCGACGCCCAGGAAAGCGTGGTACAGAACCACCCCGGTGCGCGCACCGTGGTACGCCGTGAAGCCATGGTCGAGCAGGGCGCGCTAAGCGTGCGCGACGTGCTGCGCGGGGTGCCGGGTGTGCAGGTGCAGGACTCCAACGGCACCGGCGGCAGCGACATCGCGCTGAACGTCGGCGTGCGCGGGCTCACCTCGCGCCTGTCGCCGCGTTCCACGGTGCTGATCGACGGCATTCCCGCCGCATTCGCCCCGTATGGGCAGCCGCAGTTGTCGATGGCGCCGATTTCCTCGGGCAACCTGGACAGCATCGACGTGGTGCGCGGCGCGGGCTCGGTGCGCTATGGGCCGCAGAACGTCGGCGGGGTGATCAACTTCGTCACCCGAGCCATCCCCGAGAAGGCCACCGGCGAGTTGGGCACCACGATCCAGACCTCGCGTCATGGCGGCTGGAAGCACATCGAGTCGGCCTTCCTTGGCGGCACCGCCGACAATGGCCTGGGTGCGGCGTTGCTGTACTCCGGGGTCAAAGGCAATGGCTACCGCAGCAGCAACAACAGCAACGACATCGACGACGTGCTGTTCAAGACCCACTGGGCGTTGACCGACCGTGACGAGCTGTCGCTGAACTTCCATTACTACGATGGCAAGGCCGACATGCCCGGCGGCCTGACCCAGGCCCAGTTCGACAAGAACCCCTACCAGTCCGACCGCGACCACGACAACTTCACCGGTCGGCGCAAGGATGTCTCGCTCAAGTACCTGCGCCAGATCGACGACGTGACCCAGTTCGAGGTGCAGACCTACTACACCGACAGCTTCCGTGGCAGCAGCATTGCCGCGCGCGACCAGCAGACGCTGTCGTCGTACCCGCGCAGCTACCACACCTTTGCCGTCGAGCCGCGCCTGTCGCGGGTGTTCGTCACCGGCCCGGCCACCCAGGAGGTCAGCGTCGGTTATCGCTACCTCAAGGAAGCCATGCACGAGCAGGCCACGCGCCTGGCGCTGATCGACAACGTGCCCACCGTGACCCCGGAATCCGACGGCCACGTGTACCAGGACCGTACCGGCGGCACCGAGGCCAGCGCCTACTACATCGACAACAAGATCGACGTGGGCAACTGGACCATCACCCCGGGCGTGCGTTTCGAGCACATCAACACCGACTGGAACGATCGCCCGGTCATGGGCCTGGGCAACAAGCCGGTGGTGGCCAAGAGCCGCAGCGTGACCAGCAACGAACCGCTGCCGGCATTGAGTGTGATGTATCACCTGTCCGATGCGTGGAAGCTGTTCGCCAACTACGAGACCTCGTTCGGCAGCCTGCAGTACTTCCAGCTGGGCCAGGGCGGGCAGGGCGACCAGACTGCCAACGGCCTGCAGGCCGAGAAGGCCAAGACCTACGAGATCGGCACGCGCTATGACAACGGCAACTGGGGCGGCGAGCTGACCGCGTTCTACATCGACTTCGATGACGAGCTGCAGTACATCAGCAACGACGTGGGCTGGACCAACCTGGGCGCGACCAAGCACCAGGGCATCGAGGCCTCGATGCACTACGACCTGGCAGGGCTGGACCCGCGTCTGCAGGGCTTGAGTGCGAACGCCGGCTTCACCTACACCCGCGCCACCTATGAAGGGGCGATCCCGGGCTTCGAAGGGCGCGACCTGCCGTTCTACTCACGCCAGATCGCCAATGCCGGGCTGCGTTACCAGGTGGACCGCTGGACCTGGAATGTGGACGCCTATGCGCAATCCAAACAGCGTGCTCCGGGTACCGGCATGACCAGCAAAGGTGCCTTCACCGGCGACTACATCACCGAACCGACGGCTGATGGGCAGTATGGCGACATTCCGGGGTATGTGACCTGGAGTGCGCGGGGCGGGTATGACTTTGGTGCCCAGCTGTCGAACCTGAAGCTGGCGGCGGGGGTGAAGAACATCTTCGACAAGCAGTTCTTCACCCGTTCCAGCGACAACAATTCGGGGATCTACCTGGGCGAGCCGCGCACGTTCTATGTGCAGGCCAGTGTAGGGTTCTGACAACGCCTTCGCTACGCCGATCGCACAGGCCATGGCCTGCCGGACCGGCGTTGCCAGCCTTGTCTGTTCGGCAGTAGATCGCGGTGGAGCTATTCAGGCCACCGTTTCGGCCGGCGACACGATGCAGGTCTTCATGCCCCGCGAACGCCCCGAGCTCAGGTACGCGGCAATCGATTCCTGGGTGACCTCGCCCAGGAACACGTTCTCGGCGTCCAGCACCGGCAACCACGAACGGTTGAACTCGTACATGCGCGACAGCAGGATGCGCAGGTGCTCGTCGTGCGCGGCGGTGGCGTTGAACGTGCGCAGGAAGTCCGCGCAGGTGCCCTGCTGACGGTGCAGGTCGCGCCGGCGCACATAGCCCATCGCCTTGTTCTGGCCATCGGTGACCACCACGTAGCGACGGTCATGTTCGTCCATCAGCTCCAGCGCATCGGCCACCGACGTCTCGGGGCTCACCGATGGCGCGTTGTCCGCCGCATCCTCGGCACGCACCAGCAGCAGGCGCTTGAGGGTGCTGTCCTGGCCCACGAAGTTGCTCACGAAGTCATCTGCCGGGTGCGCCAGCAAGGTGTCGGGGTGGTCGATCTGGATCAGCTTGCCGGCGCGGAAGATGGCGATCTTGTCGCCCAGCTTGATCGCCTCGTCGATGTCGTGGCTGACCATGATCACGGTCTTGTTCAATGCACGCTGCATTTCGAAGAATTCGTTCTGGATCATCTCGCGGTTGATCGGGTCGACCGCACCGAACGGCTCGTCCATCAGCAGCAGCGGCGCATCCGCCGCCAGCGCGCGGATCACGCCGATACGCTGCTGCTGGCCACCGGACAGTTCACGCGGGTAGCGGTGCAGGTACTGCTTGGGCTCGAGCTTGATCATGCTCATCAGCTCGCGGGCCCGCTCGTGGCACTTGTGCTTGTCCCAACCGAGCAGGCGCGGCACCACGGTGATGTTCTCCTCGATGGTCATGTTGGGGAACAGGCCGATCTGCTGGATCACATAGCCGATGGTGCGACGCAGCGTCACCGCGTCCAGGTCGGTGGTGTCTTCGCCATTGATCAGCACCTTGCCCGAGGTGGGCGCGATCAGGCGGTTGATCATCTTGAGGGTGGTGCTCTTGCCGCACCCGGACGGGCCGAGGAACACGCAGATCTCGCCTTCGTTGACCGTCAGGCTTACCGAGTCGACGGCCTTTACGTCCTTGCCGTTGCTGTGGAAGGTCTTGCACAGGTTCTGAAGTTCGATCATTTGAGCAGTTCTTTTGGAGTCAGCGAGCGTTGCAGGGCTTGCAGCAGCAGGTCGGCGAAGATGGCCAGCAGGCTCACCAGCACGGCGCCGACCAGCAGCATCGACATGTCGCTGCGGCTGATGGAGGTCAGGATAAGTACGCCAAGGCCACCGGCACCGATGGTCGCGGCAATGGTCATCACGCCGATGTTCATCACCACGGCGGTGCGTACACCGGCCAGAATCACCGGCACCGCAATCGGCAGCTCGACCATGCGCAGGCGCTGGCCGAAGGTCATGCCGATGCCGCGGGCGGCTTCGCGTATGCCGGGCTCGACGTTGGTCAGTGCCAGGTAGGTGTTGCGCAGGATCGGCAGCAGTGAATACAGAAACACCGCGGTGATCGCCGGCAACGGGCCCAGGCCCTGGCCGAACTTGGAATAGAACGGCAGCAGCAGGCCGAACAGGGCGATCGACGGCACGGTCAGCAGCACCGTGGCGCTGGCCTGCAGAGGCCCGGCAAGCACAGGAAAGCGGGTCATCAGGATGCCCAGCGGTACGCCGATCAGAATGGCCAGGGTGACCGCGATGCCGACCAGGGTGATGTGCTCCCAGGTCAGTTGCAGCACCTGGGCCCAGTCCAGGTGGGCGAAGGTATCAAGCAGACTCATGGTTGCTCCTCGGCAGGTGGATGCTGGCGCAGGTAGGCGGCGGCGACTTTGCTCGGGCTCTGGTGCTCGACGTCCACCTTGGCATTGAGCTGGCGCATGGTCTCGTCATCCAGTTGCTCGGCCAGCGGCTTGAGCAGGCCGGCCAGTTGCGGATGGGCGTCGAGTACGGCCTGGCGCACCACCGGGGCGGCGGTGTAGTCGGGGAAGTAGTGCAGGTCGTCGTCCAGCAGCTTGAGGTCGAAGGCGCTCAGGCGCCCGTCGGTGGTGTACACCAGCCCGCTGAACACCTGGCCGTTGCGCAGCGCGGTGTACACCAGCCCGGCATCCATCTGGCGGATGTCGCGGCGGGTGAACTGCAGGTCGTAGGTCTGGGTCAGGCCCACCAGGCCGTCGGGGCGGTTGGCGAACTCGGTGTCCAGCGCCAGTACATGGCTGCGGTCGGGCTCGTCGCGCAGCACCTGATTGAGCTGGCTGATGCTGTTGACCTGCGGGTACTGCTCGGCGATGTTGCGCGGCAGCGCCAGGGCATAGGTGTTGCTGAACTTCGAGGGTGCCAGCCACACCAGGCCCTTCTTCGCGTCCAACTGCTTGACCCGGGCGTAGGTGGCCTCGGCGCTGTCCATGCGTTCGTCGATATGGTTGTAGGACACCAGCGACACGCCGGTGTATTCCCACACCATGTCCAGTTGGCCGCTTTCCTGCGCGCTGCGCGCCAGGGTGCTGCCCAGGCCGCCGGTGATGCGCACGTCGAAGCCGTGGCTGCGCAGGTACTGCGCGGTGATTTCGGCCAGCACCGTCTGTTCGGTGAACACCCGCGCGCCGAGGCGGATCAGGGGTTTGTCGGCGGCCTGGGCGAATCCTGCGAACAGCAGGGCCGCGCCCAGCAACAAGGCGATTCTTTTCATGGGGGTTCCTTCGCTTAGTTGGCCAGGCCGCGTTCGAGCCAGCGGCGACTGCATTGGCTGACCAGCGCATCGAGCAGCAGGGCGAGCAAGGCCGTGGTGGCGGCGCCCAGCAACAGTTGCGGCTGGTTGTTAAGGGCGATGCCGGGGAAGATCAGGCTGCCCAGGCTGTTGGCGCCGATCAGGAACGACAGCGGCGCGGTACCCACGTTGATTGCCAGTGCCACTCGAACGCCGCCGACGATGATCGGTACCGCATTGGGCAGCTCGACACGCCACAGCGTCTGGCGCGGGGTCATGCCGATGCCGGTGGCGGCTTCCTTGAGCGAGGCGGGGACGTTTTTCAGGCCTTCGTAGGTGTTGCGCACGATGGGCAGCAGGGAGGCGAGGAACAGCGCGAAGATTGCCGGGCCTGCGCCGATGCCCAGAAAGCTCAGGGCGATGGCCAGAACGGCCAGGGGGGGAACGGTGTTGCCAATGTTGAAGATCTGCATGAAGCGTTCGGCGCGGTCGACCCGGTGCGGTCGACTCAAGGCAATGCCGGCGGGGATACCCACGGCCAGCGCCGCCACCATCGAGCACGCCACCAGCATCAGGTGCGCTTGCAGGTAGAACCACAGATCGGCGCGGTAGTGCGCGATCGTATCGATGCCGATCCAGTGGATCAGCAGGGCCAGGATGACGAGCGCGGCGGCCCATCCCATCAGCCCCTTGCCATAGCGTTTAGCCACAGGCGGACTCCTTTTTTTGTCGGCGGGCACACTCCCGTGGCGGCTGCCGGTCCAGGCAGCAGGCAGTGTGATCGCGATAAGCAGCGGGTCGCTCCGGTAGAGCGGAACACGCCATGAGCGCAGCCTCGTCAGGCGCATGTTGCCGATGAAACCCACCCTGACGAACGGTTGAAAACCGTATACGTAACATCTCGTAACAGGGCAGTGGACGTCTCCGCAGTCGCAAAGGTTCCCATCGGAAGCGGCATTTGGCCAGCGCAGATCGACCCAGTGGTTCAGTTAGGGGGTGAGTTTGGGCTATAATCGCCGCCCTTTTTTGAATCTCCAGTCAGGCGATTTCCCATGACCAACCAGGCCGCCGAAGTCGCGAAACGCCGCACCTTCGCCATTATTTCCCACCCCGATGCGGGTAAGACCACCATCACCGAGAAGCTGCTGCTGATGGGCAAGGCGATTGCCGTCGCCGGTACGGTGAAATCGCGAAAGTCCGACCGCCATGCCACCTCCGACTGGATGGAAATGGAAAAGCAGCGCGGCATCTCCATCACCACCTCGGTGATGCAGTTCCCGTATCGCGACCATATGGTCAACCTGCTCGATACCCCCGGCCACGAAGACTTCTCCGAAGACACCTACCGCACCCTGACCGCAGTGGACTCGGCGCTGATGGTGCTCGACGGCGGCAAGGGCGTAGAGCCACGTACCATCGCCCTGATGGACGTGTGCCGTCTGCGTGACACGCCCATCGTCAGCTTCATCAACAAACTCGACCGCGATATCCGCGACCCGATCGAGCTGCTCGACGAGATCGAGGCGGTTCTCAAGATCAAGGCCGCGCCGATCACCTGGCCGATCGGCTGCTACCGCGACTTCAAGGGCGTGTACCACCTGGCCGGTGACTACATCATCGTGTACACCCCGGGCCACGGCCACGAGCGTACCGAGGTGAAGATCATCGAGAAGCTCGACTCGGACGAAGCCCGCGCCCACCTGGGTGACGAGTACGAGCGCTTCATCGAGCAACTGGAACTGGTGCAGGGCGCCTGCCATGAGTTCGACCAGGACGAGTTCATCAACGGCCAGCTGACCCCGGTGTTCTTCGGTACCGCGCTGGGCAACTTCGGTGTCGACCATGTGCTCGACGCGGTGGTCGACTGGGCGCCACGTCCGCTGCCACGTGTGGCCCATGAGCGCACCGTGGAGCCGACCGAAGAGAAGTTCAGCGGCTTCGTGTTCAAGATCCAGGCGAACATGGACCCCAAGCACCGCGACCGCATCGCGTTCATGCGCATCTGCTCGGGCAAGTACGAGAAGGGCATGAAGATGCGCCACGTGCGCACCGGCAAGGACCTGCGCATCGGCGACGCCCTGACGTTCTTCTCGTCCGAGCGCGAGCAGCTCGAAGAGGCGTTCGCCGGCGACATCATCGGCCTGCACAACCACGGCACCATCCAGATCGGCGACACCTTCACCGAGGGCGAGAGCCTGGGCTTCACCGGTATCCCGCACTTCGCCCCTGAGCTGTTCCGCCGCGTGCGCCTGAAGGACCCGCTCAAGTCCAAGCAGCTGCGCCAGGGCCTGCAGCAACTGGCCGAAGAGGGCGCCACCCAGGTGTTCTTCCCCGAGCGCAGCAACGACATCATCCTCGGCGCCGTGGGTGTGCTGCAGTTCGACGTGGTCGCCAGCCGCCTGAAGGAAGAGTACAAGGTCGAGTGCGGCTACGAGCCGATCACCGTGTGGTCGGCGCGCTGGATCAGCTGCGACGACAAGAAGAAACTCGAGGAATTCAGCAACAAGGCCGTGGAAAACCTGGCCATCGACGGTGGCGGTCACCTGACCTACCTGGCGCCGACCCGGGTCAACCTGGCGCTGATGGAAGAACGCTGGCCGGACGTGAAATTCCGCGCCACCCGCGAACACCACTGAGTTTTCGCACACCCCACGCCCGCGCAGCCCCCTGGCTGCGCGGGCGTTTTCGTTTCAGCCCCCCGCCGCCGGTGGGCGATGGCTTGCCTGGCCCAGGCGGTAGACCAGCAGGGTCAGCGAGTCGGCGTTCTTGAGCATGATTCGCGAGCGCACCACCGCATCGTCCAGAAAGCGCTGGCGCGCGACCGCCAGGTCACGGGTGTCGGCGATCTTGAGGATCAGGCTCAGGCCCTTGTTGTCGTCACGGGTGATGTCGCGTCGGGTACCGTCGCGTGAGCGCACCACGAACAGGCGCCGGGCCGGTGAACGGTGAGAGAACGCCTCGTCGTGCTGGCGCCTGAGCCAATCCTGCTGCTCGCCGGGCATGAGCAGGTCGGCAAACGCCAGCGAGGCATCCAGGTAGCGCATGTCGCGTGTGTCATAGGCGATATGCGAGAACTCGTGCAGCAGGCAGTTGGCACGCGCAATGGCATCGGCTTCCTGCCAGGACAGCTCGGGCCTGAGCTGGAGCCTGCCCAGGTAGCTGACGTCGAAATAGGCGTCCAGCAGAAACAGTTGCCGGAGCGGGTCATGGGGCGAGGTGAAGGCGATGCCGGTGTAGTTGCCGATATTGCTGGCCAGGATGTAGCGCCTGGACGTGGCGACCGAATAGTCCTGCGAGGTCATCAGTTCGAAGAGTTTTTCCACCGGTTCGCGTACGCGCTGCAGCAGGGCTTCGTCGGGTTCGACGCCGAAGAAATCGCTGAGGATCGTGCGGGTCTGTGCCGGCATGCGTTGCACCGGGCTGGCCTGCTGCAGGTTGTCCAGGCAGATGCCCAGGTAGTCGAGCGCCGTGCGGTGAGCCTGGCGCAGCATGCGCGCGCGGGCCGGCATGAGTCGCTGGATCTGGCGCATGCCCACGGCCCGGATGACGATATCGTTGCCGGCCATCACCTGACGCGAGGCCCACCCGCCCAGCCTGCCGATGATGCCACCACTTAGCACGGGTATGGCCTGCTGCGGGTCGATCTGCCAGCGGCCGTTGCCTTCGCTGAGCAGGCGTGGCCCTGGTTCGTCGATGTCCGGCGCACTCAGGTGCCAGCGCTGGTCCAGCTGGCGAACGCCGTACACCTTGCCCTCCAGGCAGGCGAACTGCGTCTGGCCATCGACGTCGGTATAGATCTGCTCGCGGCTGGCCAGGCCATCGAGGGACTGCTGCGGCACTTCGTAGGCGGACAGCCGCTGGTGCGACGCCTGCCCCAGGCGCCGCCAGAATTCGCCTTCGTCGGCCGGCAGCGCGCCAGGGCCCTGTTCGCGCACGCCATGCCCGGCCAGCAGGCCCTGCACCAGGGTGCAGGTCAGTTCCGACAAGGCCTGCGCCCAGTCGCCCGAGGGGCGCTCGGCCAATTGCAGCAGCGACAGTTCGCCCTGCCACGCGGCCAGCAGCAGGCCGATGCGGCCGGGGATGAACAGGGTCAGTTGGCTCCAGAGCAGCCCGAGTACCTCTTTCAGGGTGGCCCAGCGGGCTTCGGCGGTACTCACCAGTTGCGTATGGGCCATGCCCTGCAGCAACGCTGCATTGGTCTCGAACAGGTACTGCAGGGCGTTGCCATGCACCGGGCGCCAGGCCAGGGTCACCGGCTGCTGGGCATACAGGGGCAGCTCGAAATCGAATTCGGCGCTGTAGGGCAGGTGGGCCTCGGTGAACCCACCGTGGTCGTAGCGCGGGCGCATCGTGTCGGGCATGCAGGCCAGTATCCGGGCCTGCAGGGCCGGCACGCTGCGAAGCTGCTGCAGCAGGTCGGCCGAACTGCTGAAGGCCTGGAACAGACCGCCGGCCTGGTACGGCGTGTACATCACCACAGGGCCGGGCGCGGGGCTGGCGTACATGAACAGGTACACCCCGGGCACGGTATCGGGGGGCAGGCCGCTGTCGGCGATCAGTTCCAGGGGCACCAGTTGTGCGGCGGGGGCTGGCAGCTGGTCACGAGCGGTGGCGTCGGGCTGCTCGACGACGGCGCGGATGCACTCGACGTCGGCTGCGCCCAGTTGCCCCTGGAGCCGGGCGCGCCACGCCGCCTCCAGCAGTTGCCCCGGCAATTGCCGGCAGAACAGCCGCAGGCGCCTGGGGTAGCTCGCATGGTCGCGGTCCAGTTGCTCGGCCAGCAGCTGGCGATAGCCTTGACCCAGGTCCAGTTCGCGCACCAGCGCCCGCAGGTAGGCGGCATCGATGCGCGCAGGCACTGTCATGTCGCCCTCGAGCGTGATTGCGGTGATGGCGTGGTCCCAGTCGCGGTAATGGTTGAGCGCGTAGTCGACCAGCGTCTGGCGATGCTGGATGCTGGCGGCCGCTTCGCCTGTGGGGACCTCACCGGTGGGCGGCAACGCGGTGACCCAGCGCGTGGTGGTGATCAACAGCTGGTCGGCAGGGTAGCGGCCGGCCGCGAAGTCCTGGTCCAGGCGGGCCTGAACCCGTTGGCGGGCATAGTCGGTCACCGCCGGGATGTCGAACAGGTAGTCCTGTGGTGACGGGCTTTGCAGCAGGTTGCGCCCCAGAACCTGCAGGTAGCCGTACTGTTCGGTGGGGGCGGCCTGCGCCAGCCAGTCAGGCAGATGGGCACGCAGGCGCCGGGCACTGGCCAGGCGCTGCAGACGCTGCAGGTAGCGCAGCGTGCCAGGCGTGTCGAGCGTGCTGCGCAGCAGGTCGGGCAGGTGCGCGGCAGGCAGGCCGCGCCGGGTGAGCCGGTCGAAGGCGCGCCGCGTTGCGGCCACGTCGTGTTCGGCCTGCCAGCTCTGCAGGTGGTGCGCAGGCGCGCCTGCCAGCGCCAGCCATTGAAAGCGTTGCGCGGCGGGGTAGCGCGCTGCGACGGCCTGCTCCAGCGCAAGGCGCGAGGTGAATGCGGCAAAGCCCTGGTCGAGGGTCCACAGCAGCCACAGATCGGGCTGTGCCTCGAGCGGCTGGCGGGTCAGCAGCAGGGCCTCGCTGCTGGGCGCCTGGTCCAGGGCCAGTTGCCAGGCCCAGGCCGGCGCTGCCGGCGAGGGCGCCGGAAACAGGGCGGCGTGAATCAGCGCGCGTGCCGGGGCTGGCAGCAGGCTGTCGTGGTCGAGCAGGCGGTATTCGAGGGTCAGGGCCAGTTGCCACAGGTGCTTGAGGTACGTGCGTCGCTGCGCTTGATACTGCGTCAGGGCGCTCGCCAGTTGGCTGGCGGTGGCATCGGCGACCTGTGCGACAGCCTGTCGGGCCAGCGCCAGGTCGAGCGCAGGCAAGGCCACAGGCTGTTCGGCCACCACCGGGCCGCTGACCAGCCAGCGTTCATCCAGCGAGGTACCGATACCGCCGAGCCGCTGCCACACCAGTTCGGCCAGGCTAAGCCAGGTGCGCCCGGCGCCGGGCTGGCCCAGGCGTACCTGGGTCACTGGCGGGCCCTTGTCCAGCACTGCGGCAAGGGCCTGGTCGAGCCCTGCCGCAGTCACCGTCTCCAGGCCTGGTACCTCTTTGAACAGTGCCTGCGCGTGGCCGGTCAGTGCGCTCACCAGCCGGTTCAGTTCCTCCAGGCCAGCGCCGGCTGCCTGTGCCGACGCTTGCAGCCGGGCCAGGGTGGCCGGGCCGTCGTGGGCGTGGGGCGAGGTGCCCAGGCGCGCGAGTTCGCCGGCCAGTCGACTGTCGAGGTCCAGCGCCTGGCGGCATGCCTGATAACCGTCCTGGCCGCTGTCAGGGCGCAGTTGTGTTTCGATGTCCTGTTGCTGGGCGCTCAGCACCTGGCCAACCCAACTGTCCAGTGCAGGGGCGGCCAGCGGTTGCAGGTGCAGGGCGCTGATGCGCAAGGCGCCCAGTTGGCTCTGCCGCGATGGGCTGACCACCGGGCGCCAGCTGTCGCGCAACCGGGGGTCTGTCAGCGACGATAACAACGCCCGCTTGCTGGCATGGCGCTCCAGCCCGCGTGCAGCACACCAGGTGAACACCGGGCCGGCACGGGTGCCGAACGTGAGCACGCCCTCCAGCAGTTGGCTGTGGCCTTGCGCGGTGGTGACGTTGAGGCTGAACGCCTGCAGGGGCGAGAGGGCCTCGGTGTCCAGCCATTGCAGCAGCGCTGCGTGGTCGGTTTCGGCAAGGGCGCCGGCCCAGGCCTGGCGCGTGATCGCCTCGCGCACGCGCGCGCCCATCAGGCGGGCCAGTTGCCGGGCCGGCGTTTCGCTGCCGGCCTTGGCGGTATGCCAGTACCGGTGCAGTTGCCGTTGGCAGTCGCGTGCCGCCGCCAGGCGCTGCGGCGCCGCTGCAGCGGTAGCGGTGGTGGTGGCCAGGGCCTGCTCCCATAACGAGTCGGCTGGCGGCTGGCCCAGTACCTGCTGCTGCAGCTCGCCCAGCGCCTGGCCCTGGCGAGCGGCGATGACCAGCATCAGGTACTCGAACACCTCGTCCTCCAGCCGTTCGACCTGAACATCCACGATGCCGCCCTGGCCTGCCAGCAGGCGATCCCTGGGGGCGATGTAGTGCAGCAGTACGTGCGGGTGGCCGCTGCTCAGCAGTTCAACAAGGTGGTGCTTGAGCTGGGTACGGTCTTCGAAGCGCAGCAGCCCCAGCAACGGGTGGTAGAAAAAAACACGGGGGTGCGTGCTGCGGCTCAGCAGCAGGCTGGCGGTCAGTTCGCTGGCGTGGGCGCTGGCGGTGATCGCGCTCAGGCGGTCGATTCGCGGCGCGTCGGGCCCTGGCGCCTGCAGCCAGCCTTGCAGCCAGCGATGCTCCTCATCATCGAGGCTGTCTCGGGCCTGTGCCAGGTGATCGGCAAAGCGCTGGCGCAGCGCAACGCGGTGAAAGTACGGCAGGGTCTTCAAGGGCATGGTGTGTGCTCGGCAGTGGGTGGGCGCCGGGCAACAGGCGGGCTGCGCTGTTGCCCCGGCAAGGGCTTCAGGCTGCCGGGGCACACAGGCCGAGGGTGGTATCTATTGCAGGGTGGCTCAGTTGCCGGCCTTGATGCTGGTCCAGATGCGGGTGCGCAGGCGGTCGATCTTGGCCGGCATGGCCTGCAGGGCGAACAGCTTGCCGAGCATGGCATCGGTCGGGTAGATCATGCTGTTGGCCTTGAGCGCCGGGTCCACCAGGCGGTCGGCTGCCTGGTTGCCGTTGGCGTACTGCACATGGTTGCTGATGTCGGCCATCACCTCGGGTTGCAACAGGTAGTTCATGTAGGCATAGCCGGCCTTTTCGTCCGGGGCATCGGCGGGCATGGCGACCATGTCGAACCACATCGGCGCGCCTTCCCTGGGGATCTCATAGCCCACCTTCACCCCGTTTCTGGCTTCTTCTGCACGGTTTCTGGCCTGCAGCACGTCGCCGGAGAAGCCCACCACCACGCAGATATCGCCGTTGGCCAGGTCGCCGGTGTACTTGGAGGAGTGGAAGTAGCTGATGTACGGGCGCACCTTCATCAGCAGGGCCTTGGCCTTCTCGTAGTCGGCCGGGTCCTGGCTGTGGTGCGGCAGGCCCAGGTAGTTGAGCGCGATCGGCAGCAGTTCGGGGCCGTTGTCGAGGATCGCCACGCCGCAGCTCTTGAGCTTGCTGATGTTCTCGGGCTTGAAGATCAGGTCCCAGGAGTCCACCGGGGCATTCTCGCCCAGCGCCGCCTTGACCTTGTCGATGTTGTAGCCGATGCCGGTGCTGCCCCACAGGTAGGGGAAGCCGTAGCGGTTGCCCGGGTCGTTGACTTCCAGCGCCTTGAGCAGCACCGGGTTGAGGTTCTTCCAGTTGGGCAACTGGCGCTTGTCCAGCGCCTTTAGCGCCTTGCCCTGGATCTGCCGGGCCATGAAGTGGTTGGAGGGGAACACCACGTCGTAGCCCGAATTGCCGGTCATCAGCTTGCCGTCGAGGGTCTCGTTGCTGTCGAACACGTCATAGGTGGGCACGATGCCGCTGGCGGCCTGGAAGTTCTTCAGGGTGTCGGGGGCGATGTAGCTGGACCAGTTGTAGATTTTTACCGAGTCGGCCGCCTGGGCGATGGAGGCGGCCAGCAACAGCGGGGCGAAGAGCAATGGGCGCATGTCCGGATTCCTTGCTTGGTCTGTTTTTGTCGAAGGAGGCAGGCGATCAAAGGATCAGAAAATCAATACGTAGGTCTTGCGCACGGTCTCGTGGATATCCCAGATACCGGTGCTGTTGGCCGGCAACATCAGTGCGTCGCCGGCTTCTATGGTCAGCGGCTCGCCGCCATCGGGGGTGAAGGTGCAGCGGCCCTTGATGAAGTGGCAGAACTCCTGCTGCTCGATCTGGCGCCGCCAGCGGCCCGGGGTACATTCCCAGATGCCGGTTTCGACGCCGTCGTTGCGCTCCACGCAGGTCACCGAGGTGACCGCCACCGGCTCGCCCAGGGGCACGGCCACCGGGTTTGACTGTTCGAGAGCGACGCTATGGGTGTGCTTGAACTGGGTAATGCGCATGCCGGTGGTCCTGTGCAGGGGGAAGTCAGTGCATCAGGCTTTCCATGAAGTCCGCCACACCGCTGGCCAGGCGCCGGCGCCAGGGGGCGCTGGCCGGGTTGGCAAGGGTCTGGTCTTCGTGGACGAAGCTCTTGATGATCGCGTTGTAGCCGAGCCAGCGGCACGGCTCGGGCTCCCAGCGCGCCAGGCTGTTCAGGCGCGCCGCGGGGTGTACCCAGGGCTGGGCGGTGAGTGCGTTGCGTTGGCCCAGGATCAGCGCCGCCACGGTGCGCCCGCCCAGGTTGCTGGCGCCCACGCCTTCGCCGCCATAGCCGCCGGCCAGGGCGATTCCCTGATCGGCATCGCACAGCATGTGCGGGCGAAAGCGCCGCGCCATGCCCAGGTTGCCGCCCCAGGCGTGGGTGATGTCGACGTTCTTGAGCTGCGGAAACAGCTCGCCGAACAGGTAGCGGCGCAGGCCGATTTCGCTGTCGCTGAGGGTGAAGTCTTCGCGCAGGCGCCCGGCGAAGCGATAGCCGCCGCGGGCGCCGAACACCAGGCGGTTGTCGGCACTGCGCTGGCCGTAGGTGACCTGGCGGCTGTTTTCGCTGAAGGCCTGACCGGCGTTCAGGCCGATCTGCTCCCACACCTGCTCAGGCAGCGGCTCGGTGGCCACCAGCAGGCTCTGTACCGGCAACTGATAGCGACCCAGCGGCGGCAGCCCGACGGCATAGCCTTCCACCGCCGGCACCACCCACTGGCAGCGCAACTGTGCCTGGGCGGTGCGTACCTGCCCCTTGTGCCAGTCGATGACCGGGCTGTTCTCGTAGAGCTTCACCCCCAGACGCTCGACGGCCCGGGCCAGGCCGCGCACCAGTTTGGCCGGGTGCACGGTGGCCACGTTCGGCGTGTAGATCGCCCCATAGGGCTTGGCGATGCGCAGCTGCGCGGCCAGCTCGACCGGGCTCAGCCAGCGATACTCGGCCTCGTTCAGGCCCTGCCGGTAGAGCTTTTGCAGGTAACTGCGCAGGCTCGCTTCCTGCTCGGGGTAGCGCGCCGCGCAATAAAGGGCGCCGCCCTTGCGGTAGTCGCAGTGGATGCCTTCGCGCTCGAGTACCGTTTCCACTTCGTCAGGGATGCCGTGCAGCAGGTCATAGGCGTCGCGGCGCTGTTCGGGGGAGCAATCGGCCAGCAGGCGGTCTTCGCCCAGCAGGTTGCCCATCAGCCAGCCGCCGTTACGCCCCGAGGCGCCGAAGCCTGCGATGTTGGCCTCGACGATGGCGATGTTCAGGTGCGGTGCCTGGCGCTTGAGGTAGTAGGCGCTCCACAGGCCCGTGTAGCCGGCGCCGATGATGCATACATCCACGTCCAGGTCCTGGCGCAACGCCGGGCGCGCGATCAGCGGCTCGTCAAGCTGGTCCATCCAAAGGCTGATACTGCGCCATGCCTGCATTGTGTTCGGCTCCACATCCGTAACGGTGTGGGCCGATGCTAGGGCTGGGCGGGCGGATTGTCTTGCGTGCGTGTCCGCAGAGAAATCTGTTGCACGTAGGCCTTGGGCGACAGGCCGGTGTGCTGGCGAAAGCACTTGTAGAACGCCGACAGTGAATTGAAGCCGGCGGCGAAGGCCAGGTCATCGACCTTGGGCGCCGGGCCTGCGCGTTCCAGTTCAGCCAGCAGATGCTGCAGGCGGGCCTGGTTGACGTAGCGGTAGAAGCTCTGGCCCAGCACCTGGTTGAGCAGGTAGGAGATCTGGTTGCGGCTGTAGCCGCACTCGCGGGCGACCTGTTGCAGGTCCAGTTGCGGGTCCAGATAGGGCTGGCGACGGGTGAAGTAGTGCTGCAGGTCCTGGGCCATGAAGCTCAGCTGGCGCGGTGACAGGCCCAGGCGGCTGGTGGCCGGGCGCAGGCTGGGGTGGCCGGTGTGGCGTGAAGGCTCGCGCACCAGCGAGGCGTATTCGTTGACCTGCCAGATCAGGCCGTCGCGCACGGTGATGGCCTCGCTGGCACGAAACGCGGTGATGCCGTCGCCGCCGCGCAGCGTTACCTGGTACTGGATGAAGGCGGTGCAGCCGTCGGTGCGGATGCGGTCGCTGTGCACGATGTCCTCGCCGTCCTGGCGCGGCATGCTGGCGGCCACGTATTCGCGCAGCTCGGCCAGGTGCAGTACGCGGTTCTGGAAGAAGTCGTTGTACTGGATGTCGGGGTGATAGAGCGCCATCACGCCGTCGAGGTCGCGGTGTTTCCAGCACAGGTGGTAGCGCAGCACGGTGGCGGCGGTTTCGGCGGTGTGTTCGGGGCCGTCGGGGATCGGGTGTGCGGCCATGGGGCTGGCTCATTGGAGGTAGGAAAGCAGAATACCTGCAGGGCCCTATCGCGGGTCAAGCCCGCTCCCACAAGGACAGCAGTGATCCGTGTGGGAGCGGGCTCGACCCGCGATTGCTGGCGCAGCGGTTCTAGAGAAACTGCTCCGCATAGTGGCATGCCACCTGCCGTGTACCCACCGGCCGGAACGCCGGCTCTTCACTGGCACAGCGCTCGGTGGCATACGGGCAACGCTTGTGGAACGCGCACCCCGGCGGTGGGTTCAGCGGGTTGGGCAACTCGCCCACGATCCTGATCTTTGGCTTGAGCGGGTCGGGGTGAATGGTCGGGGTCGCCGACAGCAGGGCCTGGGTGTAAGGGTGCAAAGGCCTGGCATAGATATCCTCCTTGGGCCCCATTTCCGCCGGGCGCCCCAGGTACATCACCAGTACCTGGTCGGCCACATGCCGCACCACCGCCAGGTTATGCGAGATGAACACGTAGGCGGTGTTGAACTCCTTCTGCAGGTCCATGAACAGGTTCAGCACCTGCGCCTGGATCGACACGTCCAGCGCCGAGGTCGGCTCGTCCGCCACCAGCACCTTGGGTTGCAGCATCATGGCCCGCGCCAGGGCGATGCGCTGGCGCTGGCCACCGGAGAACATGTGCGGGTAGCGCTGGTAGTGCTCGGGCCGCAGGCCCACCTGCTGCATCATCGCCTGCACCTTTTCGCGGCGTTCGGCCCTGGACAGCCGGGTGTTGATCAGCAGCGGCTCGGCCAGTTGGTCACCGACCTTCTGGCGCGGGTTGAGCGAAGCATAGGGGCTCTGGAACACCATCTGCACATCGCGGCGCAGTTGCCGGCGCTGCTGCTTGCTGGCACCGGCCACCTCCTGCCCGGCGATCTGCAACGAGCCCGACGACGGTTCCTCGATCAGGGTCAGGGCGCGGGCCAGGGTCGACTTGCCGCAGCCGGATTCGCCGACCACGGCCAGGGTCTTGCCGGCCTCCAGTTCGAACGACACCCCATTGAGGGCGCGTACCAGGGCATGGCCCTTGAACAGGCCCAGGGACACTTCGTAATGACGGGTGAGGTCACGGGCGGTCAGTACGACGCTCATCACGCCACCTCCTGGTTGAGCGGGTAGAAGCAGCGGGCCAGGCTGTGGGCCTTGGGGTCCAGGCTCGGACGCTGCTGGCGGCAGTGGTCCTGCACGTAGGGGCAGCGCGGCGACAGCAGGCAGCCGTGGGGCCGGTCGTAGCGTCCGGGCACGATGCCGGGCAGGGTCGCCAGGCGCTCGGCGCCTTCGCTGTGCTCGGGGATCGCTGCCAGCAGGGCTTCGCTGTAGGGGTGCGCAGGCACCTCGAACAGCTCGGGCACCTGGCCGACTTCCACTGCCTGGCCGGCATACATCACGCACACGCGGCGGGCGGTTTCGGCCACCACGGCAAGGTCGTGGGTAATCAGGATCAGCGCCATGTCCTGCTCTTTCTGCAGGTTGAGCAGCAGCTCCATGATCTGCGCCTGAATGGTCACGTCCAGGGCCGTGGTGGGCTCGTCGGCGATCAGCAGCTTGGGTTCGCCGGCAATCGCCATGGCGATTGCCACGCGCTGGCTCATGCCGCCGGAGAGTTGATGGGGGTAGGCATCCAGGCGGCTTTCCGGGGCCGGGATCTCGACCTTCTTCAGCAGCTCCAGCGCACGCTGGCGCGCCGCCTTGCCGCGCAGCCCCAGGTGCTGGCGCAGCACCTCCTCGATCTGGAAACCCACGGTGTAGCTGGGGTTGAGTGCGGTCATGGGGTCCTGGAAGACCATCGCCATGTCCTTGCCGACCACCTTGCGCCGCTGCCGGCCGCTCAGGGTGAGCATGTCGCTGCCGTTGAAGGTCAAGGCGTCGGCGGTGATGCGCCCGGGGGCGTCGATCAGGCCCATCAGCGCCATCATGGTCACCGACTTGCCCGAGCCGGACTCGCCCACAATCGCCAGCACCTCGCCCTTTTCCACGCTCAGGTCGAGGCCGTCGACCACCGGTACCGCCGAGGCGTCGCCGAAGCGCACGCTCAGGTTCTTGATGTGTAGAAGTGACATGGGCTTCTCCTCAGGCGGCATTCTTGAGTTTCGGGTCCAGCGCATCGCGCAGCCCGTCGCCCATCAGGTTGATTGCCAGCACGCTGAGCAGGATGGTCAGGCCCGGCAGGCTGACCACCCACCAGGCGCGTTCGATGTAGTCGCGGGCCGAGGCCAGCATGGTGCCCCACTCCGGGGTCGGCGGTTGCACGCCCAGGCCCAGGAAGCCCAGCGCGGCGGCATCGAGAATCGCCGAACTGAAACTCAGGGTGGCCTGCACGATCAGCGGCGCCATGCAGTTGGGCAGCACGGTCACGAACATCAGGCGCGGCAGGCGTGCCCCGGCCAGGCGTGCGGCGGTGACGTAGTCGCGGTTCAGCTCGCCCATTACCGCGGCGCGGGTCAGGCGCACGTAGGCCGGCAGCGAGACGATGGCGATGGCGATCACGGTGTTGATCAGGCCAGGGCCCAGGATCGCCACGATGGCCACCGCCAGCAGCAGCGAGGGAAGCGCCAGCATCACGTCCATCAGGCGCATGATGGACGGGCCAAGCAGGCGCGGGAAAAACCCGGCCAGCAGGCCCAGCAGCACGCCGGGGATCAGCGAGATCAGTACAGACGACAGGCCGATCAGCAGCGACAGGCGCGAACCCTGGATCAGCCGCGAGAGCAGGTCGCGGCCCAGCTCGTCGGTACCCAGCAGAAACTGCCACTGGCCGCCTTCGAGCCATACCGGCGGGGTCAGCAGGAAGTCGCGGTACTGCTCGCTGGGGTTGTGCGGCGCCACCCACGGGGCGAATAGCGCGCAGAACACGATCAGGCACATGAACAGCAGGCCGGCCACCGCGCCCTTGTTGCGCGAGAAGGCGTGCCAGAATTCCTTGTAGGGGGAGGGGTAGAGCAGGCTCTGGTCGAGCGGCGCGGCGTCGACGGCAGCGGTTTTTGCAAGCGGATTGGTCATGAGCGAAGGCCTCAGCGCTGATGTCGGATGCGTGGGTTGGCCAGGCCGTAGAGGATGTCCACGACGAAGTTGACCAGGATCACCAGGCAGGCAATCAACAGGATGCCGTTCTGTACCACGGGGTAGTCACGGGCGCCGATGGCTTCGATCAGCCATTTGCCGATGCCCGGCCAGGAAAAGATGGTTTCGGTAAGCACCGCGCCACCGAGCAACGTGCCGACCTGCAGGCCGACCACCGTAAGCACCGGGATCAGCGCGTTGCGCAGGCCGTGCACGAACACCACCCGTGCCGGCGACAGGCCCTTGGCCCGTGCGGTGCGGATGTAGTCCTCGCGCAGCACTTCGAGCATCGAGGAGCGGGTCATGCGTGCGATCACCGCCAGCGGGATGGTGCCGAGCACGATGGCCGGCAGGATCAGGTGCATCAACGCGTCCTTGAACGCGCCTTCCTCGTCGCTGAGCAGGGTGTCGATGAGCATGAAGCCGGTGGTCGGCTCGATGTCGTAGAGCAGGTCGATGCGCCCGGACACCGGCGTCCAGCCCAACCCGACCGAGAAGAACATGATCAGGATCAGGCCCCACCAGAAGATCGGCATCGAGTAGCCGGCCAGTGAGATGCCCATGACCCCGTGATCGAACAGCGAGCCGCGCTTGAGCGCGGCGATCACCCCGGCCAGCAGCCCGACGATGCCGGCGAACAGCAGCGCGGCCATGGCCAGTTCGAGGGTGGCGGGGAACAGCGCGAGAAACTCGTGCCACACGCTTTCGCGGGTACGCAGCGACTCGCCCAGGTCGCCCTGGGCCAGCTTGCCGACGTAGTCCAGGTACTGCTGCGCCAGCGGCTTGTTCAGGCCGAGCCGTTCCATGGCCTGGGCGTGCATCTCGGGGTCGACCCTGCGTTCGCCCATCATCACCTCCACCGGGTCACCGGGGATCAGGCGTATGAGCGCGAACGTGAGCAGGGTGATGCCGAAGAACGACGGGATCAACAGGCCCAGACGCCGTGCAATAAAACTAAACATCGTGTGGTGTACCTCATCAGCCTAAGGCATGCCTGCGAGCGCCCGGGGGCGGGCGCTGCAAGCGTTATCGTTCTACTTCACCCGCGTGGTGGCGAAGTTGTTGTTGGTCATCGGGTTGATGACGTAGCCCTCGACGTTCTCGCGCAGGGCGGTGAACACCTTCGGGTGGGCCATGTTGATCCACGGTTTGGCCTCATCGTACACCGCCAGTGCCTGGACATAGAGTGCGGCGCGTTGATCGGGGTCGGCGGTTTCGCGGGCGTGGTCGATCAGCACCTGGAATCGCGGGTTGCACCAGCGTGCGTAGTTTTCCCCATTCTTCGCTGCGGCGCAGCTGAGCAGCGGGGTCAGGAAGTTGTCCGGGTCGCCGTTGTCGCCCGCCCAGCCGGCCGACACCATGTCGGCTTCGCCGGCCTTGGCGCGGCGCAGCATCTCGGCCCATTCCATCACGCGGATGTCGACCTTCAGGCCGACCTGGGCGAGGTCGGCCTGAAGCATCTCGGCGCTCAGGCGCGGGTTGGGGTTGGTGGGCCCGCCGCCGTTGCGGGTGAACAGGGTGAGCACGGCGCCTTCGGGTACGCCGGCCTCCTTGAGCAGCGCGCGGGCCTGGTCCAGGTCGCGGGGCGGGTTGCGGTTCTGGCTGTTGTAGCCCATCAGGGTCGGCGGGTAGGGGTTCACCGCCAGCAGGGCGTTGCCCTTGCCGAACAGTTGCTCGACATGGTGTTCGCGGTCGAAGGCCAGGTTGATGGCGCGCCGTACGCGCACGTCGCTCAGGTACCTGTGCTCGGTGTTGAGCGATATGTAGCCGGTGGTCAGGGCCTCCATTTCGGCCACCTTCAGGCGCGCGTCGGCCTTGATGCCGGGTATGTCGTCGGGCTTGGGGTACAGCGCCACCTGGCACTCGTTGGCGCGCAGCTTCTGCAGGCGCACGTTGTTGTCGGGGGTGATGGCGAAGATCAGTGCATCGCTCGGCGGCTTGCCGCGAAAGTAGTCCGGGTTGGGTCTGTAGCGCACCTGCGCGTCCTTGTTGTAGCGCTGGAAGATGAACGGGCCGGTGCCGACCGGCTTGCTGTTGAGTTCGGCGGTGGTGCCGGCCTTGAGCAACTGGTCGGCGTATTCGGCGGAATAGATCGAGGTGAAGGCCATGGCCAGGTCGCGCAGAAACGGCGCCTCGGGGCGGGTCAGGTGAAACGCCACGGTGTGCGGGTCGAGCTTTTCCACCGATTTGAGCAGGTGCTGGAAACCCATGCTCTCGAAATAGGGGAAGCCGATGCTGGTCTTGTCGTGCCAGGGGTGGGCGGGGTCGAGCTGGCGCTGGAAGCTCCACAGCACGTCGTCGGCGTTCAGGTCGCGGGTGGGGGTGAAGTAGTCGGTGGTGTGGAACCTGACCCCGCTGCGCAGGTGAAAGGTGTAGGTCAGGCCGTCGGGGCTGACCTCCCAGCGTTCGGCCAGGGCCGGCTGCACCTCGGTGGTGCCGGGCTTGAAGTCCACCAGGCGGTTGAACAGGGTTTCTGCGGCGGCATCGGCGGTGACGGCCGTGGTGTACTGCACGATGTCGAAGCCCTCGGGGCTGGCCTCGGTGCACACCACCAGCGGCTTGGCCATCAGCGGGGCTGCGGCGCTCAACAGGATGGCTGCAAGGGCAGCCTGTAGGGTTGACTGTTTCATGACACTTCCCTGCATTCGATTAAACCAGCGTAGCCATCGCGGCCGATTCGGCGAATCGGCCGCGACCTGCCGCCCTAGAGGATGTTGAACGGAATGGTTGTGACCACGCGCACCTCGTTCAGGCTCCCGTCACCCTGCAATTTGCTGGCGCGGTGGGTGGTGTAGGTGGCGCGCACGGTGGTGTCCTTGAACGCGCCGCCTTGTACGGCATAGCTGGTGCCGATGCCCCATTCGTCGTGGTGCTCGCCGTCGAGGTTCTTCACGTCGTAGCCACCGCCCTTGTAATGGGTGCCGTCGATGCCCCAGCCGCGGGCGTTGTACAGGTTGAACTTGAGGCCGGGCACGCCGAAGGGGGCCATGTTCAGCACGTAGCCGATCTGCAGTGATTTCTCGTTGGGGCCGTTGAAATCCGACAGCAGCGAGTTGGCCAGGAAGATCGCGTTGGTGTCGTGCAGGTAGTCGAAGTACTCGTTGCCGTTGACCTGCTGGTAGGCGACCGACACGGTGTGCGCCTGGTGGGTCAGGGCCAGCGACAGGCTGAAGGTGTCGTTGTCGATGGCGCCCAGCTTGCTCTGACCGGCGTCGCGGGTCTTGTAGTAGTTGAGCCCGGTGTTCAGGCCCAGCACCGCGTTGTCGCCCAGCAGGTGGTTGGCGCCGAAGTAGTACTGGTTCCACAGGTCCTCGACCTTGGACACGTAGAGGCTGGTGCTCAGGCTCTGCAGCGGCTGGTAGTTGACCCCGGCCATGCTGACCCGGTCGGTGAACTGGCGGGAATCGCCATACTCGGAGCGAAACTTGCTCTGGCCCTGCTCGGTACGCATCGACACGCGGTCGAAGGTGCCCAGGTCGAGGCTCAGGTTGTCGAACTCGGCGCTGTGCAGGCTCACGCCCTGGAAGCTGGAGGGCAGTGCGCGGTTGCCGATGTAGGCGATCACCGGGGTGTCGATGGACTGGCGGCCGGCGGTGAGGGTGGTGTTGGACACCCGGGCCTTGAGGTTGGCCAGGCCGACCTTGCTCCACTGGTCGAGCACCTCGCCGTCGCCGTGGGTGAGGGTGCGGTTGTTCGGCCCGGCCACGCTGGCGCGACCGCGCTGCAGGGCCACCGCGTTGTACAGCGCCACTTCGGTGCTCAGGCCCACGGTGCCCTCGGTGAAGCCGGAGGTGTAGTTGAGGAGGGTGCCCTGGACCCAGTTGTCGCGGCTGCTGGTGGGGTGGCGGCTGCCGTCGCGCTTGCTGTAGGACCACAGTGGCCCGCGGGTGGCGTGCTCGTGGGCGTACCAGTTGCGGGTCGAGCCGGACAGGCGCTGGCCGTCGATAAAGCCGCTGGCCTGGGCCTGGTCGGAGGTGGTGCGCAGGGTAAGCGCAACGAAATCCTGGCTGACGGGTTCGGCCTGGGCCAGCGCGCTCAGGCCGCCAAGGGCCAGGCAAAGTGCTGCGTGTCGGGTAGGTCTCAAGGTGATGCTCCTTTGCATGTTTTTATTAGCCGCCGGGCCTCGTGAGCCCGGCGGGTGCGGCGGTGAACCTTGGGAGGGGGCGGGCAGAGGTCAGTCGACGCTGACGCCCGAAAAACTGTTGCGCCCGAACGGGCTGACCTTGAAGTCCTGTACCCGGACGCTCAGCGGTTGATGCACGGTGGAGTGGGCGACCGGGGTGATCGGCACCTGCTGCTTCATGCGCTGCTGGGCCTGCTGGTACAGCGCGGTGCGCGCGGCGGGGTCGGTGATGCGCTTGGCCTGCTGCACCAGGGCGTCGTATTCGGGGTCGCACCACATCGACACGTTGTTGCTGCCGATGGCACCGCAGCTGTAGAGGGTGCCCATCCAGTTGTCGGGGTCGCCGTTGTCACCAGTCCAGCCCAGCAGCATCACGTCGTGCTCGCCGTTCTTGGTGCGCTTGATGTACTCGCCCCATTCGTAGCTGACGATCTTCACGTCCAGGCCGACCTTGCCCCAGTCGGCCTGGAGCATCTCGGCCATCAGCTTGGCGTTGGGGTTGTAGGGGCGTTGCACCGGCATGGCCCACAGGGTGATAGGCGTGCCGGGCTTGACCCCGGCGGCCGCCAGCAGGGCGCGGGCCTTGTCGGGGTCGTAGCCGGCATCGCGGATGCTCGGGTCGTAGGACCACTGGGTGGGCGGCATGAAGTTCACGGCCAGTTGGCCGGCATCCTGGTACACCGCCTTGACGATGGCCGCCTTGTTCACCGCCATGTCCATGGCCTGGCGCACCTGCAGTTGGTCGAACGGCGGGTGCTGCACGTTGTAGGCGATGTAGCCCAGGTTGAAGCCGGGCTGGTCGAGCATGTTGATCTTCGGGTCGGCGGCCAGGGCCTTGAGGTCGGCGGGGCGCGGGTTGACGGTGACCTGGCATTCCCCCTTGCGCAGCTTCTGCACCCGCACCGAGGCGTCGGTGTTGATCGAGAAGATCAGCTGGTCGAGCCTGACCTGCTGCGGGTCCCAGTAGTCGGGGTTGGCCCGGTAGCGGATCTGCGCATCCTTCTGGTAGCGCTGGAACACGAAGGGGCCGGTGCCGATCGGCTTCTGGTCGAAGTCGCTGAGGCGCCCGCTGGCCATCAGCTGGGTGGCGTATTCGGCCGAGACGATCGAGGCAAAGCCCATGGCCAGGTTCTGGATGAAGGCGGCGTCGACGCTGTTGAGGGTGAAGACCACCGTGTAGGGGTCGCGCTTTTCGACCCGGGCGATGTTCTTGTCCAGGTCCATGCTGACGAAGTAGGGGAACTCGGCCGGGTAGGCCACGCGAAACGGGTGCTGCGGGTCGAGCATGCGCTGGAAGGTGAGCAGCACGTCGTCGGCGTTGAAGTCGCGGGTGGGGGTGAAGTCCTTGTTGGCGTGGAACTTCACGCCCTGGCGCAGGCGGAAGGTATAGGTCAGGCCGTCATCGGAAACGTCCCAGCCGGTCGCCAGCGAGGGGATGACGCGGGTGGCGCCGCGTTCGAATTCCACCAGGCCGTTGTACAGCGGCTCGGCGGCGTCGTTTTCGATGGAGGTGGTGTACTGGGCGATATCGAAGCCGCCCGGGCTGCCCTCGGAGCAGAACACCAGGTTGCCCTTGGCCAGGGCTGTCGGGCCATAGGCCAGTGCCCCCAGGCCCAGCAGTGCGGCGAAAACCGGAGAAATACGCATGCGGTCCCATTCCTTTGTTGTTGTACGAGGCGTGGGGGGCGCGGCGACAGCAGGGTGCCAGCACCACCACGCGCTCCACGGTAGGGACGCAGGCGGCGGGCGTGCAGGTAAGGAAGTGGGTGTGAGGCGTGGGAAAAATCTTGGTGTGGTGTCGTAATTTTCAAGCAGGTATCAGTGCCCCGCGTGCACCGATGAGCTCGGCGCCCGCAGGGACAGGCTAAACATCGCGTTGGGTGTCTATTGGCTGACGCTTACGCCGTAGAAGGCATTCAGGCCGAAGGGGCTGATCTTGAAGTCCTGCACGGTCTTGCGCATCGGCTGGTACACCGTGGAATGGGCGATCGGGGTGATCGGCACCTGCGCCTTGATGATGTGCTGCGCCTGCTTGTACAGCTCGGTGCGTCGGGCCTGGTCGGGGGTGGCCTTGGCCTGCTTGATCAGCGCGTCGTAGGCGGGGTCGCACCATTTGGAGAAGTTGTTGCCGTTCACCGCGTCGCAGCCGTAGAGGGTGCCCAGCCAGTTGTCCGGGTCGCCGTTGTCGCCGCTCCAGCCGATCAGCATGGCGCCGTTCTCACCGGCCTTGGCGCGCTTCATGTATTCGCCCCACTCGTAGCTGACGATGCTGGCCTTGATGCCGATCTTCGCCCAGTCGGCCTGGATCATCTCGGCCATGAGCCGGGCGTTGGGGTTGTAGGGGCGTTGCACCGGCATGGCCCACAGGGTGATCTCGGTGCCCTCCCTGACCCCGGCCTCCTGCACCAGCGCCTTGGCTTTGGCCGGGTCGTAGGGCACGTCCTTGATGGTGTCGTCGTAGCTCCACTGGGTGGGCGGCATGGCATTGACTGCCAGCTGCCCCGCGCCCTGGTACACCGCGTCGATGATCTGCTGCTTGTTCACCGCCATGTCCAGGGCCTGGCGCACCTTGAGCTGGGCCATGGGGTTGGGCGCGGTGGTGCCCTTGATCGGGTCGGTCACGTTGTAGGCGATGTAGCCCAGGTTGAAGCCGGCCTGGTGCGGCAGGTTCAGGTTGGGGTCCGCTTCCAGCGACTTGAGGTCGGCCGGGCGCGGGAACAGGGTGATCTGGCATTCGTTCTTCTTGAGCTTCTGCATGCGCACCGACGGGTCGGTGGTGATGGCGAAGATCAGGTTGTCGATCTTCACGTCCTGCGGTTGCCAGTAGGTCTTGTTGCCCTTGAAGCGGATCTGCGCGTCTTTCTGGTACTTGGCGAACACGAAGGGGCCGGTGCCGATCGGCTTCTGGTTGATGTCGGCAGGCTTGCCCTGCTTGAGCAGTTGCTCGGCGTATTCGGCGGACTGGATCGAGGCGAAGCTCATGGCCATGTTCTGGATGAACGCGGCGTCCACGCTGGCCAGGGTGAACCTGACCGTGTGTTCGTCGAGCTTTTCGAGCTTGACGATGTTCTTGTCCATGCCCATGTCGGTGAAGTAGGGGAACTCGGTGGGGTAGGCCTTGCGAAACGGCAGGTTCCTGTCGAGCATGCGGTTGAAGGTGAACAGCACGTCATCGGCGTTGAAGGGGCGGCTGGGCTTGAAGTAGTCGGTGCTGTGGAACTGCACGCCTTCGCGCAGGTGGAAGGTGTAGCTCAGGCCGTTGTCGCTGATGTCCCAGCGTGTGGCAAGCCCGGGGATCACCGCCGTACCGCCGCGTTCGAACTGGCTGAGGCGGTTGAAGATGGTCTCGGCCGAGGCGTCGAAGTCGGTACTGGTGGTGTACTGGCCTGGGTCGAAGCCCGCCGGGCTGCCCTCGGAGCAGAACACCAGGTTGCTGGCCGCATGGGCCAGCGGTGCGCCGGCCAGCAGGCCTGCGCCGAGCAGGTAGGGAAGGACCGCGTGTTTGAGCATTGTTGGCCTCATCGATGTCATTGGTGCGCCGGGCGGCCAGTGGGGCCGCTCGGCGGGCAGGGAGGCTGGCCTGTTGACCAGCGCGACCCTCAAACCATAGCTGACAGCGATGCAGGCGTTGCCCGCGGGTGAATCAGGGCATCAGCACTTCGATGGTGCCGTCGGCGCTGAGGCTGACCTGGCTGGTACCGGCTTCGATTTCCGGGCTTGGCGCGGCTTCGGCGTCCATGCTGGCCTTCATCATCATGGCGCCGCGGGCGTAGGGGTGCGGGTAGCCGCTGCTGTTGAGGTTCAGGTTGACCACCTTGTAGCCCTTGCCGCCGAGGGCTTCGGTGGTCAGCTGGGCGCGGGCCTTGAAGGCGTCGATGGCATCCTTGAGCAGGGCGTCTTCGCTGCTCTTGCGGGTGGCCGGGGCGATGGCGAAATCCATCCCGCCCATCTTCAGGTCCTGCAGCAGCTCGCCGGTGAGCTTGGACAGCGCCGGGAAGTTCGCGCTTTCCAGGCGCAGCTCGGCACGTTCGCGCCAGCCGGTGATCTTCTGGTTCTTGTTGTCGTAGATCGGGTAGCTGTTGCGGCTGTCCTGGCTGAGCTTGACGTCCTTGACCGCACGGGCCTTTTCCAGCGCCTTGTTCATGCTGGTGGTGATCTCGTTGGCCAGCTTGGCCGGGTCGGAGTTCTGCGCCTCGGTATACAGGGTCACGACCATCAGGTCGCGGGCGACTTCCTTGCTGGCTTCGGCGCGCAGTGAAACCTGGTTGTAGCGAGGCTCGTCGGCCAGTGCCGCAAAGCTGGCAAACAGGCCGGTCGCGAGGACGAGGGTGGTACTGGCGCGAGACACAGTGTGCATGGGCAACTCCTTGGAATTGAGGCGTGGCGGCGGTCGATCCCGACCACGCAGACCCCATCAGACTCGCACAAACCGACGAGGTTCAAAAAGCCATCATCGATGCCGGTGTGCCTGTGGCGCTTTGCCGCATTGCTGCAGCGCGGGGTGCAGCTTGGGTATACTCGCCACGATTCACCTGGAGCACTCATCAGGAGAGCTCATGCTCGCCCCCGTACTCATGCTGTCTGCCACACGTCAGAACCTCTGGCGCCTGACCTTCATCCGCACCCTGGTGCTGGCCGCCCAGGCCGGTTCGGTGGCGGTCGCCTACTGGACCGAACTGCTGCCACTGCCGTGGCTGGCGCTGAGCATCACCCTGGGGTTCTCCATGGTGCTGTGCGTGCTCACGGCCATCCGGCTGCGCACCTCGCTGCCGGTCACCGAGCTGGAGTATGCGGTGCAGCTGGCCTGCGACCTGCTGATCCACAGTGCGCTGCTGTATTTTTCCGGGGGCTCGACCAACCCCTTCGTGTCCTATTACCTGGTGCCCCTGGCGATTGCCGCGGTGACGCTGCCATGGCTGTATTCGCTGATTCTGTCGGGCATTGCGCTGGTGGCCTACACCCTGCTGCTGGTGCAGTACTTCCCGCTCGAAACCTTCCCCATGGCCCGCGAGAAGATGCAGATCTACGGCATGTGGCTGAGTTTTGCCCTGGCCGCCGGGGTGATCACCTTCTTTGCCGCCAAGATGGCCGAAGAGCTGCGTCGCCAGCAGCAGTTCCAGGCCCAGCGCCGCGAGGAAGGCCTGCGCGACCAGCAACTGCTGGCCGTGGCCACCCAGGCCGCCGGTGCCGCCCATGAGCTGGGTACGCCGCTGGCGACCATGAGCGTGCTGATCAACGAGATGCGCCAGGACCACACCGACCCGCTGCTGCAGGAAGACCTGGAGACGCTGCAGGAGCAGGTCAAGCAGTGCAAGCACACCTTGCAGAACCTGGTGCGCGCCGCCGAGGCCAACCGGCGCATGGCGGTGCAGGAGCAGGAGGCGAGCTTCTGGCTGGACGAGGCGCTCAACCGCTGGCACCTGATGCGCCCCGAGGCCAGCTATCGCTTCCAGCGCCTGGGCCAGGGTACGGTGCCGCGCCTGGCGCCGCCGCCGGACCTGACCCAGGCCCTGCTGAACCTGTTGAACAATGCAGCCGATGCCTGCCCCAATGACCTGGAGGTGTACCTGGACTGGGACGCCGAGGACATCGTGATCAGCATTCGCGACCATGGCCCCGGCGTGCCGGTGGCGATCGCCGAGCAGATCGGCAAACCCTTCTTTACCACCAAGGGCAAGGGCTTCGGCCTGGGCCTGTTCTTGAGCAAGGCCAGCGTGACCCGTGCTGGCGGCTCTGTAAAACTCTATAGTCATGAGGAAGGCGGTACGCTCACCGAGCTGCGCCTGCCGCGTGACGCGCGAGGAGACGTGTGATGAGTGATGAAATTCAGGCTGAAGGCGAAGAGCTGCCGCACCTGCTGCTGGTGGATGACGACGCCACGTTTACCCGGGTGATGGCCCGGGCCATGAGCCGGCGCGGGTTTCGCGTGAGCACGGCGGGTTCTGCCGAAGAGGGCCTGCAGATTGCCCAGCAGGACGTGCCGGACTACGCCACGCTGGACCTGAAGATGGAGGGCGACTCCGGGCTGGTGCTGCTGCCCAAGCTGCTGGAACTGGACCCGGAGATGCGCGTGGTGATCCTCACCGGCTATTCGAGCATTGCCACCGCGGTGGAGGCGATCAAGCGCGGCGCCTGCAATTACCTGTGCAAGCCGGCCGATGCCGACGACGTGCTGGCGGCGCTGGCGTCCGAGCACGCCGACCTGGACACGCTGGTACCGGAAAACCCGATGTCGGTGGACCGCCTGCAGTGGGAGCACATCCAGCGTGTGCTGACCGAGCATGAGGGCAATATCTCGGCCACGGCGCGGGCGCTGGGCATGCACCGGCGTACCCTGCAGCGCAAATTGCAGAAGCGCCCGGTTCGGCGCTGAACCTCAGGGCCTCTTCGCCGGCAAGGCCGGCGAAGAGGCTGCATGGCAGCCCCAAGGTTGACGTATGATTAGCTCCCTAACGACGCCGACGGGACCACCTGCATGCTCGCCCTTTTTCTCCAGACCCTGAACATCACCGCGCCGGTGTTCGCGATGATGTTCATGGGCGTGCTGCTGCGCCGCATCAACGCCATCAACGACAGCTTCATCCAGACCGCCTCGGCCCTGGTGTTCAACGTGAGCATGCCGGCGCTGCTGTTTCTGGGCATCTACCACGCCGATCTCGAGGCGGCGGTCCAACCCTCGCTGCTGCTGTACTTCACCGTCGCCACCCTGGGCAGTTTCGGCCTGGCCTGGCTGATCGCGATCTGGCGCTGCCCCCGTGAAGATCGCGGCATCTACGCCCAGGGCGGCTTTCGCGGCAACAATGCGGTCATCGGCCTGGCGCTGGCCGGGAGCATGTACGGCGATCATGGCATCTCCATCGGCGCGGTGCTGGCCGGGCTGGTGATCCTGCTCTACAACTCGCTGTCGGCCGTGGTGCTGGCGGTGTACAGCCCGACCATCAAGTCCGACCCCTGGAGCATCCTCAAGAGCATCCTGCGCAACCCGCTGATCATCAGTGTGCTGGTGGCCGGCGTGCTGGCGTATGCCAAGGTGGGGCTGCCCAACTGGCTGCTGACCTCCGGTGACTACCTGGCGCAGATGACCCTGCCGCTGGCGCTGATCTGCATCGGCGGCACGCTGTCGATGGCCTCGTTGCACGCCAGCGGGCGCATGGCGCTGAGTGCCAGCCTGGTGAAGATGGTGTGGCTGCCGCTGCTGGCCACCTTCGGCGCCTGGCTATGCGGCTTTCGCGGCGCGGAGCTGGGGGTGCTGTTCCTGTACATCGCCAGCCCCACCGCCGCGTCCAGCTACGTGATGGCGCGCGCGGCCAACGGCAATCACCAGCTGGCCGCCTCGATCATCGTGATTACCACGCTGATGGCCGCAGTTACGACGAATATCGGCATATTTATCTTGCAGTGGGGCGGCTGGATCTAGATCCTGTCGCCCACACTCAAAATAACGGCCTCCCTGCCTGAGGACACTTCATGCAAGACCAGATCACGCCCGAGCGTTTGCATCGCGGCCTGAAGAACCGTCACATCCAGTTGATCGCGCTGGGCGGCGCCATCGGCACCGGGTTGTTCCTGGGCATCGCCCAGACCATCCAGATGGCAGGCCCTGCCGTGCTGCTGGGCTACGCCATCGCCGGCCTGATGGCCTTTTTCATCATGCGCCAGCTGGGTGAGATGGTGGTCGAGGAACCGGTGGCGGGCAGCTTCAGCCACTTTGCGCACCGCTACTGGAACGAGTTCGCCGGCTTCGTCTCGGGCTGGAACTACTGGGTGGTCTATGTGCTGGTGGGCATGGCCGAGCTGACGGCGGTGGGTATCTACGTGCAGTACTGGTGGCCGGACTTCCCCACCTGGGCCACTGCAGCGATCTTCTTCGTGGCGATCAACCTGATCAACCTCACCCAGGTCAAGGTGTACGGCGAGCTGGAGTTCTGGTTCGCGCTGGTCAAGGTGATCGCCATCGTCAGCATGATCGGCTTCGGCGCCTGGCTACTGGCCAGCGGCAGCGGCGGGCCGGATGCCAGCGTGGCCAACCTGTGGCAGTACGGCGGGTTCTTCCCCAATGGCATCACCGGGCTGGTGATGGCGATGGCGGTGATCATGTTCTCCTTCGGCGGGCTGGAGCTGGTCGGCATCACCGCGGCCGAGGCGGACAACCCGCGCTACAGCATTCCACGCGCGACCAACCAGGTGGTGTACCGCATCCTGATCTTCTACATCGGCGCACTGGCAGTGCTGCTGTCGCTGTACCCCTGGCAGAAGGTGGTGCAGGGCGGCAGCCCGTTCGTGATGATCTTCCACAACCTGGACAGCAACCTGGTGGCCACCATTCTCAACGTGGTGGTGCTGACTGCCGCGCTGTCGGTGTACAACAGCTGCGTGTACTGCAACAGCCGCATGCTGTTCGGCCTGGCCAGCCAGGGTGATGCGCCGCGGGCATTGCTCAAGATCAACCGTCGTGGCGTGCCGCTGGCGGCGCTGGGCGTATCGGCGGTGGCCACCGGCCTGTGCGTGCTGATCAACTACCTGATGCCGGGCGAAGCCTTCGGCCTGCTGATGGCGCTGGCGGTGTCGGCACTGGTGATCAACTGGGCGAGCATCAGCATCACCCACCTGAAGTTTCGCAAGGCCAAGATCGCTGCCGGCGAGTCGACCTTCTACAAGAGCTGGGGGCACCCGGTCACCAACTACCTGTGCCTGGCGTTCATCGTGCTGATTCTGGTGGTGATGTACCTGACCCCGCCGATCCGCATCTCGGTACTGCTGATTCCGGCCTGGATCGCCACCCTGGGCGTGGCGTTCTGGCTCAAGAAGAAGGGGCAGAAGGCCGCCGCCGTCGCCGGCTGACGGCCCTGCGGGGTGATCGGTCAGCCCTGCTGGTAGCTGTCGATCACTTCCTGGGCGGCGCGAAACGCATCGATCGCCGCCGGTACGCCGGCGTACACGGCGCAATGCAGCAACGCCTCGCGAATCTCTTCCACCGTACAGCCGTTGTTCAGGGCGCCACGCACGTGGCCCTTGAGCTCCTGCGGGCACTTGAGCGCGGTCAGCGCCGCCAGGGTGATCAGGCTGCGGGTTTTCAGCGGCAGGCCTTCGCGGCTCCACACGCTGCCCCAGGCGTGCTCGTTGACGAACGCCTGCAGCGGCTCGGTGAACTCGGTGGCATTGCCCAGTGCACGGTCCACGAATGCATCGCCCATGACCTGGCGGCGAACCTGTTCGCCGGTTTTGTTGCTCTCGCCCATGTTGTTTTCCTTAGTGTTGGCGGCGCCAGGCGCGCACGGTGGTGTACATCAGCACCACCGCCAGCGTCGGCAGGACATAAAGCAGCATCAGCTGCTCCAGACGGTTGGCCAGCGGCATGCCGGTGGTGAAGGCCACCACGTGCAGACCATAGGCCAGGTAAAGACACAGGAACACCAGACCTTCGGCGCGGGTGACGCGGTAGCCGGAATAGAACACCGGCAGGGTCAGCACGGCCACGCCGAGCATCACCGGCAGGTCGAAGGCCAGCGCGTTGGGCGAGATCGACAGCGGCACCGGGGCCACCAGCGCGGTCAGCCCGAGCACCGCCAGCAGGTTGAACAGGTTGCTGCCGATCACGTTGCCCACGGCGATTTCACGCTCGCCGCGCAAGGCGGCGATCAGCGAGGTGGCCAGCTCCGGCAGCGAGGTGCATACCGCCACCACGGTCAGGCCGATCACCCGCTCCGACAGGCCCAGGTCGACGGCCACTTCCACTGCTGCCTCCAGCAACAGGTGCCCGGCCAGGCTCAGCAGGCCCAGGCCGGTGAGCATCAGTGCCAGGGTGCCGAACCAGAAGCCGACGCCACGCTGCGGCCGCGGGCCGGGGGCGGGGTAGGTGCGTGCGTGGTGGCGTGACTGGTGCCACAGGATGGCCAGGTAGGCAACCAGCCCGAGCAGCAGCAGGGCGCCTTCGAGGCGGCCGATGCGTTCGTCCAGGGCCAGCAGGTACACCAGCAGGCTGGCGCCGATCATCAGCGGGATGTCCAGGCGTACCAGTTGCCGCGAAACGCGCAGGGGGATGATCAGAGCGGCCAGGCCCAGGGTGACCAGCACGTTGAAGATGTTGCTGCCGATCACGCTGCCCACCGCCACGTCGGGTGCGCCGGTGTAGGCCGCCTGCAGGCTCACGGTCAGTTGCGGGGCGCTGCTGCCGAAGGCCACCAGGCTCAGGCCGATGATCAGCGGACGCACCTGCAGGCTGGCGGCCAGGCGCAGGGCGGCGCGCACCAGCAGTTCGGCGCCGGTGATCAGCAGCAGCAGGCCCAGGGCCAGTTGCAGCAGGCTGAAGGTGGGTAAAGCGGCCAGGTCGAAAATGGTCGTGCTCCGAAGCAGGGTCAGTTGCTGAGACTTTGTACCCGTACCCGCGCGGTTCCGCTACGGAGCATGCCCAGTTGGTCGGCGGCGGCGCGTGACAGGTCGATGAGTCGACCCCGGGTATGCGGGCCGCGGTCGTTGATGCGTACCACGACGCGGCGGTCGTTGGCGAGGTTGGTGACCTGCACGCGGGTGCCGAAGGGCAGGCTGCGATGGGCGGCGGTCAGGCCGTGCTGGTCGAAGGGTTCGCCACTGGCGGTGCGTTTGCCGTGATGGCGGGAACCGTAATAGGAGGCAGTGCCGGTCTGGTCGTAACCGCGGGGGTCGAGGGTGTGGCTGGCACAGCCGGCGAGCAGGGTGAAAAGCGCGAGCAGTGCGCTGAGGGGACGCCACATGTATCCGGTTACTCCGTGGTGTGGCCTTCGCCGGCAACGCCGGCTCCTGCAGGGATTGGTGCGTCCTTGTAGGAGCCGGCGTTGCCGGCGAATGCAGGCGACGCGGTTCAGCCTTCGAGCTTGCTCTTGAGCAATTGGTTCACCTGTTGCGGGTTGGCCTTGCCCTTGGACGCCTTCATCGCCTGGCCGACGAAGAAGCCGAACATCTTGCCGCGCTTGGCCTCGTCCGCCGCGCGGTACTGCTCGACCTGCTCGGCGTTGGCCGCCAGCACTTCGTCCAGCACCTTCTCGATCGCGCCGGTGTCGGTCACCTGTTTCAGGCCTTCTGCCTCGATGATCTGGTCGGCATCGCCTTCACCGGCGGCCATCTTCTCGAACACCACCTTGGCGATCTTGCCGCTGATGGTGTTGTCCAGAATGCGCTGCAGCATGCCGCCCAGTTGCGCGGCGCTGACCGGCGCCTGGTCGATCTCCAGGCCCAGCTTGTTCAGCAGGCTGCCCAGCTCGACCATGACCCAGTTGGCCGCCAGCTTGGCATCGCCACACACACCGACCACCTGCTCGAAGTAGTCGGCCTGCTCGCGGCTGGAGGCCAGCACGTTGGCGTCGTAGGCCGACAGGCCGAACTGGCTCTGGAAGCGCTCGCGCTTCTGCGGCGGCAGTTCGGGCAGGGTGGCGCGGATGGCGTCGAGGAACGCCGGTTCGATGACCACCGGCAGCAGGTCCGGGTCGGGGAAGTAACGGTAGTCGTTGGCCTCCTCCTTGCTGCGCATGGAGCGGGTCTCGTCCTTGTTCGGGTCGTACAGGCGGGTTTCCTGGATCACCCGGCCGCCATCCTCGATCAGTTCGATCTGGCGCTGCACCTCGGTGTTGATCGCCTTCTCGATGAAGCGGAACGAGTTGACGTTCTTGATCTCGCAGCGGGTGCCGAACTCGACCTGGCCCTTGGGCCGGATCGACACGTTGCAGTCGCAGCGCAGCGAGCCCTCGGCCATGTTGCCGTCGCAGATGCCCAGGTAGCGCACCAGTGCGTGGATCGCCTTGACGTAGGCCACGGCTTCCTTGGCGCTGCGCATTTCCGGCTCGGAGACGATTTCCAGCAGCGGCGTGCCGGCGCGGTTCAGGTCGATGCCGGTGGCGCCGCTGAAGTCTTCGTGCAGGCTCTTGCCGGCGTCTTCCTCCAGGTGTGCGCGGGTGATGCCGATGCGCTTGACGGTGCCGTCTTCAAGGGCGATGTCCAGGTAGCCCTTGCCGACGATCGGCAGCTCCATCTGGCTGATCTGGTAGCCCTTGGGCAGGTCGGGGTAGAAGTAGTTCTTGCGCGCGAACACGTTGTGCTCGCCGATTTCGGCGTCGATCGCCAGGCCGAACATGCAGGCCATGCGCACGGCTTCTTCGTTGAGCACCGGCAGTACGCCGGGCATGCCCAGGTCGATCAGGCTGGCCTGGGTGTTCGGCTCGGAGCCGAACGTGGTGGCGCTGCCGGAGAAAATCTTCGACTGGGTGGCGAGCTGGGTATGAATTTCCAGCCCGATCACAACTTCCCATTGCATGTGTCTGTCCCTCAGAAGCCGGTAGGTGCGCGGGTGTGCCAATCAGTCACTTGCTGATAGCGGTGCGCGACGTTGAGCAGGCGGCCTTCCTGGAAATACGGGGCCAGCAGTTGCACGCCGACCGGCAGGCCGTCGACAAAACCGGCCGGCATCGACAGGCCTGGCAGGCCGGCGAGGTTGGCGGTGATGGTGTAGACGTCTTCCAGGTAGGCGGCGACCGGGTCGCTGTTCTTGGCGCCAAGCTTCCAGGCCGGGTTGGGCGTGGTCGGGCCGAGAATCACGTCGACCTCTTCGAAGGCGGCCATGAAGTCGTTCTTGATCAGGCGGCGGATCTTCTGCGCCTGCAGGTAGTAGGCATCGTAGTAGCCGGCCGACAGCGCGTAGGCGCCGACCATGATGCGCCGCTGCACCTCGGGGCCGAAGCCTTCACCGCGTGAACGCTTGTACAGGTCGGTGAGGTCCTTGGGGTCTTCGCAGCGGTAGCCGAAGCGCACGCCGTCGAAACGCGAGAGGTTGGACGAGGCTTCGGCCGGGGCGATGACGTAGTACGCAGGGATCGCGTGCTGCATGTTCGGCAGGCTGATCTGCTTGACCACCGCGCCGAGCTTTTCCAGCTCCTTGACGCTGGCCTGGATCAGGTCGGCGATGCGCGGGTCCAGGCCGGCACCGAAGTATTCCTTCGGCAGGCCGATGCGCAGGCCCTGCAGCGAGGCGTTGAGCGGGGCGCTGTAGTCGGGCACCGGCTCGTCGATGCTGGTGGAGTCCTTGGCGTCGAAACCGGCCATGGCCTGCAGCAGCAGCGCGCAGTCTTCGGCGGTACGCGCCAGCGGGCCACCCTGGTCGAGGCTGGAGGCGTAGGCAATCATGCCCCAGCGCGACACGCGACCGTAGGTCGGCTTGAGGCCGGTGAGGTTGGTCAGCGCCGCCGGCTGGCGGATCGAACCGCCGGTGTCGGTGCCGGTGGTGGCCGGCAGCAGGCGCGCGGCCACGGCGGCGGCCGAACCGCCGGACGAACCGCCCGGCACGTGTTCGAGGTTCCACGGGTTCTTCACCGCGCCGTAGTGGCTGGATTCGTTGGCCGAACCCATGGCGAACTCGTCCATGTTGGTCTTGCCCAGGGTGACCATGCCGGCCTCGGCCAGCTTGCTGACCACGGTGGCGTCATACGGCGAGACGAAGTTGTCGAGCATCTTCGAGCCGCAGCTGGTGCGCACGCCCTGGGTGCAGAACAGGTCCTTGTGGGCGATGGGGGCGCCCAGCAGGGCGCCGGTTTCACCGCCAGCACGGCGGGCGTCGGCGGCACGCGCCTGGTCCAGGGCCAGGTCTTCGGTGACGCTGATGAAACTGTTGATTTGCGGGTCGAGCTGCTGGATGCGCGCCAGCAGCGTGCGGGTCAGCTCTTCGGCAGAAAAGGCTTTGTCGGCGAGTCCGCGGGCGATCTCGGCCAGGGTCAGTTGATGCATGGCAGGCTCTATTCCCTTACTCGATGACTTTAGGAACCAGGTACAGGCCGCTTTCGGTCGCCGGGGCGATGGCCTGGTAGCTGTCTCTCTGGTTACTTTCTGTTACCACGTCGGCACGCAGGCGCTGACGGGCTTCAAGGGGGTGGGCCAATGGCTCGATGCCAGTGGTGTCGACCGCTTGCATCTGGTCGACCAAACCCAGAATACTGTTCAAGGCATCGGTAGTGCGCGGAAGATCGGCTTCATTGAGGCCCAGGCGGGCCAGGTGAGCGATCTTTTCCACGTCGCAGCGTTCAAGCGCCATGGGGATCTCCAGGGGAAAACAAAAAACGGAATTGGTCCGCGAATGAGGAACATGCTGGCAGATTTACGGTCATAAGGCCGCGATTGTGTGCTGGCTTGCTCGGAAAAACTGCCAATTTAACATATTGGCGCCTTGCCCAAAATCCCCGCCGTTGTTAGAGTTTGCCGCACTTTTTTACCCACGCGTTGCCTAGGGTCACTTTCCCATGTTCAAGAAACTGCGTGGCATGTTTTCCAGCGATCTTTCCATCGACCTGGGCACTGCCAACACCCTTATTTACGTGCGTGAGCGCGGTATCGTCCTGAATGAGCCTTCGGTTGTGGCCATTCGTACTCACGGCAACCAGAAAAGTGTCGTCGCTGTCGGCACCGAGGCCAAGCGCATGCTCGGCCGTACGCCCGGCAACATCGCTGCCATTCGTCCGATGAAGGACGGCGTGATCGCCGATTTCAGCGTCTGCGAAAAGATGCTGCAGTACTTCATCAACAAGGTTCACGAAAACAGTTTTCTGCAGCCCAGCCCTCGCGTGCTGATCTGCGTTCCGTGCAAGTCGACCCAGGTAGAGCGCCGCGCCATTCGCGAGTCGGCCCTCGGTGCCGGTGCCCGTGAAGTGTTCCTGATCGAAGAGCCGATGGCCGCCGCCATCGGTGCCGGCCTGCCGGTCGAGGAAGCCCGTGGTTCGATGGTCGTCGATATTGGTGGTGGTACCACCGAAATCGCACTGATCTCCCTCAATGGTGTGGTGTACGCCGAATCCGTGCGTGTGGGTGGCGACCGTTTCGACGAGGCCATCGTCACCTACGTGCGCCGCAACTACGGCAGCCTGATCGGCGAGTCCACCGCCGAGCGTATCAAGCAGGAAATCGGTACTGCCTACCCGGGCGGCGAAGTGCGTGAAGTCGACGTACGCGGCCGCAACCTGGCCGAAGGCGTGCCACGTGCCTTCACCCTGAACTCCAACGAAGTGCTCGAAGCCCTTCAGGAATCGCTGGCGACCATCGTGCAGGCGGTCAAGAGCGCCCTGGAGCAATCGCCACCGGAGCTGGCTTCGGACATCGCCGAGCGCGGCCTGGTGCTGACCGGTGGTGGTGCGCTACTGCGCGACCTGGACAAGCTGCTGGCCCAGGAAACCGGCCTGCCGGTGATCGTCGCCGAAGACCCGCTGACCTGTGTCGCCCGTGGCGGCGGTCGCGCGCTGGAGATGATGGACAAACACACCATGGACCTGCTCTCCAGCGAGTGATTTGCTGACCGCCCACCCCGTCCCCCGGTTTACAGGTAGCGCCCACAGTGCTACCTGTATGTGCTGGTGGCGCGTGTGGGCGTCGTTTCCATCCATCCTGCAAGCAGGCCGGTGCGTTGCCGTATGAATGACCCCCTGAATCTTCGAGGAGCGGCCTATTAAACCGCTTTTCGCCAAAGGCCCTTCGCTGGGCGTGCACCTGCTTGTGCTGGTTGTGCTGTCTATCGCCCTGATGGTGGTGGACGCCCGCTTTACCTTGCTCAAGCCGCTGCGCAGCCAGATGGCGCTGGTGCTGATGCCTTCCTATACCATCAGCGACTTCCCGCAACGCATGTGGCAGGGCGTGGCCAGCCAGTTCGGCAGCCGCACCGAGCTGATCGCCGAGAACGAGAAACTCAAGACCGAAGCCTTGCTGCTGCAAGGTCGCCTGCAGAAGCTGGCGGCCCTGACCGAGCAGAACGTGCGCCTGCGCGAGTTGCTCAACTCCTCGGCACTGGTCAACGAGAAGGTCGAGGTGGCCGAGCTGATCGGCGTCGACCCCAACCCATTTACCCACCGCATCCTGATCAACAAGGGCGAACGCGACGGCGTGGTGCTGGGCCAGCCGGTGCTCGACGCCCGTGGCCTGATGGGCCAGGTGGTCGAGCTGATGCCGTACACCTCGCGGGTGCTGCTGCTCACCGACACCACCCACAGCATTCCGGTGCAGGTCAACCGCAACGGCCTGCGCGCGATTGCCAGCGGCACCGGCAATCCCGAACGCCTGGAACTGCGCCACGTGGCCGATACCGCCGACATCAAGGAAGGCGACCTGCTGGTCAGTTCCGGCCTGGGCCAGCGCTTCCCGGCCGGCTACCCGGTGGCCACGGTGCGCGAGGTGATCCACGACTCCGGGCAGCCGTTCGCCATCGTGCGGGCGGTGCCGACCGCGGCGCTCAACCGCAGCCGCTACATGCTGCTGGTGTTTTCCGACAGCCGTACCCCCGAACAGCGCGCCGCCGATGCCGCGCAGGCTCAGGAAGCGGCTGATCGCCAGGCGCAGAGCCCGATCGATGGCAGCATGCCGGCTGCCGCGCCGGGCACACCTGCCACACCCGCTGCGCCGGGCACGCCTGCGCCAACCCCTGCACCTGCTCCTGCCGCCGCGCCCGCTGCCCCTGCAGCCGCCCCGGCCACTTCTCGGGAGAGACACTGATGAGCAGTACCCGTAGCCGCAACGGTTGGGTGGTCTGGTTGACCTTCCTGATCGGCCTGCTGCTGAGCGTGTGGCCCACGCTGCCGTTCATGGAGATTTTCCGTCCGCTGTGGCTGGCCCTGCTGCTGGCCTTCTGGACGCTGCACCTGCCGCACAAGGTCGGCATGACCACCGCATTCGTGCTGGGGCTTGCCGAGGACGTGCTGTACGGCACGCTGCTGGGGCAGAACGCCCTGGTGCTGGTGCTTATCACCTTCCTGGTGCTGTCGCTGCAGCAGCGCCTGCGCATGTTCCCCATGTGGCAGCAGAGCCTGGTGATTCTGGTGATCTTCGGCCTGGCCCAGCTGGTTCAGCTGTGGCTCAGCGCCCTGACCGGCAACCGCCAGCCGACCCTGGCGCTGGTGTGGCCGGCGGTGATCAGTGCGCTGCTGTGGCCCTGGATCAGCTTCGCCTTGCGCGGCCTGCGCCGACGCCTGAGTATCAACTGATTCGCGTTGCCCACCGACGCTGACACGGAGACGTCACATGACCCCGCTGTACCTGGCCTCTGGTTCGCCACGCCGACGTGAGCTGCTCTCCCAGATCGGCGTGCCGTTCACCCCGGTGGCCGCCAGCATCGATGAAACCCCTCTGGATGCCGAACCGGCTGACGCCTATGTCGAGCGCCTGGCGCGCGAGAAGGCGGCTGCCGGCCTGGCGGTGTTGCGCGCCAGCGGCGTGGAAGGGCACCTGGCGGTACTGGGCGCCGACACTGCGGTGGTGCTCGACGGGCAGATCCTCGGCAAGCCGCAGGGGCAGGCCGACGCCCTGGCCATGCTGGCCGCATTGTCCGGACGCGAGCACGACGTGCTGACGGCAGTGGCGGTGACCGATGGCGAGCGCTGCCTGAGCGTGAACGTTGCCAGCCGCGTCAGCCTGCGCCCCATCAGCCCCGAACAGGCCCTGGCCTACTGGGCCAGCGGCGAGCCGCAGGACAAGGCCGGCAGCTATGCGATTCAGGGCCTGGCGGCAATTTTCGTCAAGGCGCTGCAGGGCAGCTACTCGGCGGTGGTCGGCTTGCCGTTGAGCGAAACCGCCGAGCTGCTGGAGCAATTTGCCATTCCCTGCTGGCAAGGCCTGCCGCCCCGTTGAGCGAGGAACTGCCCGTACCCCTTTAATTGCTCGCCAGCGACCGCCGGGCAATCCATCATTAGCTGAAGACCTTTGACGAGAGCCTGCCATGAGTGAAGAGATTCTGATCAATATCACGCCGATGGAATCACGCGTGGCGGTGGTGGAGAACGGTGTTCTTCAAGAGGTGCACGTCGAGCGCACCCAGCGGCGGGGCATCGTCGGCAACATCTACAAGGGCAAGGTGGTGCGGGTGCTGCCCGGCATGCAGGCGGCGTTCGTCGACATCGGCCTGGAGCGCGCGGCGTTCATCCACGCCTCGGAAATCTCCCAGCGCGAAGGCGCCAGTGTCGAGACCATCAGTGCCCTGGTGCACGAAGGCCAGAGCCTGGTGGTGCAGGTGACCAAGGACCCGATCGGCTCCAAGGGCGCACGCCTGACTACCCAGCTCTCGATCCCGTCGCGCTATCTGGTGTACATGCCGCGTACCAGCCATGTGGGCATCTCGCTGAAGATCGAGGACGAAGGCGAACGCGAGCGGCTCAAGCAGGTGGTCACCGACTGCATCGCCCAGGAAAACATCCAGGACGCCGGCGGGTTCATCCTGCGCACCGCGGCCGAGGGCGCCGGCGCCGACGAGATCGTCATGGACATCCGCTACCTGCGTCGCTTGTGGGACCAGATCGGCGCCCAGATCAAGACCGTTGGCGCACCCACCGAAATCTACGAAGACCTGGGCCTGGCCCTGCGTACCCTGCGCGACCTGGTCAACCCCAAGATCGAGAAGATCCGCATCGATTCGCGGGAAACCTTCCAGAAGACCACGCAGTTCGTCGCCGAGCTGATGCCGGAAATCGCCGACCGTCTGGAGCATTACCCGGGGGAGCGGCCGATCTTCGACCTGTATGGCGTCGAGGACGAGATCCAGCGTGCGCTGGAGCGCAAGGTGCCGCTCAAGTCCGGTGGCTACCTGGTGGTTGACCCGGCCGAGGCTATGACCACCATCGACGTCAACACCGGGGCCTTCGTCGGCCACCGCAACCTCGAAGAGACCATCTTCAAGACCAACCTGGAGGCTGCCACGGCGATTGCCCGCCAACTGCGCCTGCGCAACATCGGCGGCATCATCATCATCGACTTCATCGACATGGAAGACGAAGAGCACCAGCGCCAGGTACTGCGTACCCTGGAAAAACAGCTGGAACGTGATCACGCCAAGACCAACATCATCGGCATCACCGAGCTGGGGCTGGTGCAGATGACCCGCAAGCGCACCCGCGAAAGCCTTGAACAGGTGCTGTGCGAACCATGCGCCAGTTGCCAGGGCCGCGGCAAGCTGAAGACCCCTGAGACCATCTGTTACGAAATTTTCCGCGAGATCCTGCGCGAGGCCCGCGCCTACCAGGCCGAAGGCTACCGGGTGCTGGCCAACCAGAAGGTGGTGGACCGCCTGCTCGACGAGGAATCGGGCAACGTGGCGGAGCTGGAGGCATTCATCGGGCGAACCATCCGCTTCCAGGTGGAGTCCATGTATTCCCAGGAACAATACGATGTGGTGCTGCTCTGACTCGCGTTGAAACCTACCCTGCGCTGGAAAACTGCGCGTACCGGGCCATAGTTAACGGACCACACGGGGAGCCCTTGCCATGGAGCGTCTGATCCGCGTTCTGGGCATCTTGACCCGTTGGGGGCTTGGCCTGTGCGCCTTGCTTGCCGTGCTGGTGGCGTTGTACGTCAGCCTTGGCCGCGAGCTGGTGCCACTGGTTGCCGAGTACCGCGCCGAGGTGGAGCAGAAGGCCGAGGCCGCACTGGGCATGCCGGTGCATATCGGTGCCCTGGAAGGCCGCTGGAGCGGTCTTGCGCCGGTGTTGCGCGTGCGCGACGTGCAGCTGGGCGAAGGCGCCGGCGCCTTGCGCCTGGACGAGGTCAAGGTGGTGCCCGACCTGTGGGCCAGCCTGATGCAGCGCCAGGTCCGCCTGGCCCAGGTCGAACTGGGCGGCCTGCAACTGAACCTGCACGAAGATGAAAACGGTCACTGGAGCCTCAAGGGGCTGCCGGTGCAGGACGATCAGCCACTGGATGTACAGCAGTTGCTCGAACGCAGCCAGGTGGTGGCGAAGGTGTCGGTGCTCGACAGCCAGGTGACCCTGGAGCCGTTCGCGCATGAGCCGATGACCCTGACCTATGTGAGCCTCGGGCTGCAGACCGGCAGCGTGCGCCAGCGCCTGGATGCGCGTCTGACCCTGCCCGACGGCCAGCCGATGAGCCTGAGCCTGCGCAGCCGCGTGCGCGCCGACCAGTGGCGCGACGGTGCGGTGGATGCCTACCTCAGCCTGCCACAGAGCGACTGGGCCAAATGGGTGCCGGCGCGGCTGCTGGGCCCGTACACGGCCAGCGAACTGCGTGCCGGTGGCGAGGCCTGGGTAGGGTGGGGCAAAGGCCAGTTGCAGACCGCGACGCTGCGCCTCAACGCGCCCCAGCTCAAGGGTGCGCATGCCGGTCGCAAGGCGGTAAAGGTCGAGAACCTGGCGCTCAATGCCTGGTTCAGGCGTAGCGACAAGGGCTTTGACGTGGTGCTCGATTCCCTGGCCATGAGCCTGGGCGACACCCGCTGGGAATCCCGCGTTCAACTCAGGCAGAGCGCCGCCACCGAGCCGGCCGATGAAGTGTGGGCAATCCAGGCCGACCGCCTCGATTTGACCCCGCTGACCCCGCTGATTCAGGCGCTCGCGCCGCTGCCGGAGGCGGGCATGGCCGTGGTCGAGGGCCTCAAGGTCACCGGCGGCCTGCGCAATGTGCGCCTGGACGTGCGGCCCAGGGCCGAAGGCGATCAGCGCCTGAGCTTTGCAGCCAACCTGGACCGCGTCGGCTTCAATGCCTACCACGGCGCCCCCGCTGCCGGGAATGTCAGCGGCAGCATCAGCGGCGACCTGGGCCAGGGCGAGCTGCGCCTGGACACCGACAAGTTCATGCTGCACCTGACGCCGATCTTCGCCGACCCCTGGCATTACCTGAAGGCCAATGCACGCCTGACCTGGCGACTGGACTCCGAGGGTTTCACCCTGGTTGCGCCGTACCTGAAGGTGCTGGGTGACGAGGGCAGGATTGCCGGCGACTTCCTGATCCGGCTGCTGTTCGACGATGCACGCGAAGACTACATGGACCTGCGTGTGGGCCTGGTCGACGGCGATGGCCGCTACACCGCCAAGTACCTGCCCGAAGTGCTCAGCCCTGCGCTGGACCACTGGTTGCGCACCGCAATCCTCAAGGGCGCGGTGGATGAAGGCTACTTCCAGTACCAGGGCTCGCTGCACCACGGCGCGACCCCCGAGTCGCGCAGCATCAGCCTGTTCTTCAAGGTGCATGACGCCGAGCTGGACTTCCAGCCCGGCTGGCCCCACGTGAGCAAGGTCGATGGCGACGTGTTCATCGAGGACACCGGTGTGCGGGTCAAGGCGCGCAGCGGCCAGTTGCTCGGCACCCGGGTGCGCAATGTGGACGTGAACATTCCCCATGTGAACGAAGGCGAGCATACCCACCTGTACCTGGACGGAGAGTTCGACGGGCGCCTGGCCGACGGGGTGAAGATCCTGCAGGACGCGCCGATCGGTACCGGCCCGACCTTCGCCGGCTGGGAAGGCGAGGGCCCGCTGCAGGGCAAGCTCAAGCTCGATATCCCCCTGGAGCACGGCCAGCAGCCCAAGGTGCTGGTGGATTTCAGCACCGAACAGGCGCGCCTGAAGCTGAGTGAACCGCCGCTGGAGCTGAGCCAGTTGAACGGCACTTTCCGCTTCGACTTCGACAAGGGGCTCAGCGGCCAGAACATCACCGCGCGCGCCTTCGACAAGCCCATCAGCGCACAGATCTTTGCCGAGGGGCAGCCTGGGCAACTGCAGACCCGTATCGCCGCCAAGGGCCAGATCGCCTTGAAGGCGCTGACCGACTGGCTGAAATTCACCCAGCCCTTGCCAGCCTCCGGAGAAATCCCCTACCAGTTGCAGGTCAGTGTCGGCAGCCGCGAAAACCAGCTGAGCATCGACTCTACCCTCAAGGGCCTGAAAGTGGACCTGCCGGCGCCGTTCGGCAAGGCGGTCAGCGAAACCCGGGCCACGCAGTTCAAGATGAACCTGCAAGGGCCGCAACAGCGCTTCGATGTGGCCTACGCCGACGTCGCCAGGCTGGCCTATGCCGCGCCTGCCGGCAAGCTCGGCCAGGGGCGCGGTGAGCTGCTGCTGGGCAACGGCACGGCGCAACTGCCGGCCGGTCAGGGCCTGCGGGTGCGTGGCCGGCTCGCCCAGCTGGACATTGAGCCCTGGCAGAAGCAGTTCGAGCAGATGGCCGGTGACGATCCGGGCGGCAATGCCCGGCAGGTGCTCAACAGCGTGGACGTGAGCATCGGCCAGCTCAAGGGCTTTGGCCAGACCCTCAACCAGGCAGTGGTACGCCTGGACCGCGGGAGCAACTTCTGGAGCCTGCGCCTGGACAGCAAGGAGGTCATCGGCACGGCTCGCCTGCCCGATGCCAAGGGCGCCCCGATCGTGATCAACCTGCCGACCCTCCACCTGCCGCCGTCCGACCCGGCCGACGCCAGCGCAGTGGACGGACCGGACCCGCTGGCCGATGTCGACCCGCGCAAGATCCCGGCGATCGACCTGAGCATCGGCAGGCTGTTCCTTGGCGATGATCTGCTCGGCAGCGTCGCGCTGAAAACCCGTCCCACCTCCAAGGGTGTGGCCCTGAACGACCTGGACCTGAACCTCAAGGGCCTGGCGATCGATGGCACCGCTACCTGGGAAGGCACGCCGGGGCGCAGCGACAGCTGGTACAAGGGGCGCCTGGAAGGCAAGAACCTGGCCGATGTGCTGACCGCCTGGGGCTTCGCGCCGACGGTGACCAGCCGCGACTTCCGCCTGGACGTGGACGGACGCTGGCAGGGGTCGCCGGCCTGGGTCAGCCTCAAGCACTTCTCCGGCAACCTCGATGCCTTGCTGCGCAAGGGGCAGTTCGTCGAAGTGGAAGGCGGGGCGCAGGCCTTGCGCGTGTTCGGCCTGCTCAATTTCAACTCGATCGGCCGACGCCTGCGCCTGGACTTCTCCGACCTGCTCGACAAGGGCCTGAGCTACGACCGGGTCAAGGGCCTGCTGGTGGCAAGCGAGGGCGTGTATGTGACGCGCGAGCCGATCACCCTGACCGGCCCGTCCAGCAACCTCGAGCTCGATGGCACCCTGGACATGGTTCGGGACCGGGTCGATGCGACCTTGCAGGTGACCTTGCCGGTGACCAACAACCTGCCCCTGGCGGCGCTGATCGTGGGCGCGCCAGCGGTGGGCGGGGCGCTGTTCCTGGTGGACCGGCTGCTGGGGGATCGGGTGGCGCGCTATGCCAGTGTGCATTACCGCGTCGAGGGCCCGTGGAAAGAGCCTAAGATTAGCTTTATCAAACCTTTCGAGAAGTCGCGCTAGAACATGGACATGACGTCAGCGGTTATTCAGATGGTCAGCCAGGACGATGTGCCGGGCAACCTGGCGCGGGCCCGTGCCCTGCTGGAGCGGGCTGCCGAAGGGGGCGCGCGGCTGGCGGTGCTGCCGGAAAACTTCGCCGCCATGGGCCGGCGCGACAGCGCCGCCATCGGCCGGGCCGAGGCGCTGGGGGAGGGGCCGATCCTGCCATGGTTGAAACAGGCGGCCCGCGACCTCAGGTTATGGATTGTAGCGGGCACCTTGCCGCTGCCGCCGCTCGACCGGCCCGAGGCCAAAGCCCATGCCTGCTCCCTGCTGGTCGACGAGCACGGCGAGCAGGTGGCCCGCTACGACAAATTGCATCTGTTCGATGTGGATGTGGCCGACAACCGTGGGCGCTACCGCGAGTCGGACGATTATGCCCACGGCGCGCGGGTGGTGGTGGCCGATACCCCGGTGGGGCGCCTGGGCCTGAGCGTGTGCTACGACCTGCGCTTTCCCGAGCTGTACAGCGCGCTGCGTGCGGCCGGAGCCGAACTGATCAGTGCACCGGCAGCCTTTACTGCAGTAACCGGTGCGGCCCATTGGGACGTGCTGATTCGCGCCAGGGCCATAGAAACACAGTGTTACGTATTGGCGGCCGCCCAGGGCGGCACGCACCCGGGGCCACGGGAAACCCATGGCCATGCCGCCATCGTCGACCCCTGGGGGCGTATCGTTGCCCAGCAGGCCAGCGGTGAAGCGGTGCTGCTGGCGCCCCGCGACAGTAGCGAACAGGCGTCCATTCGGGCGCGGATGCCGGTGGCCTCGCACCGGCGCTTTTTTTCGCAGGACGCATTGCGGCCTGCGCACACCTCGGAGTGACTATGAGCGAGTTGTTATCCACTGTCAGCGATCACCTGCTGGCGCCGGGCGGCCTGACCCTCGACAGCCTGCAATCGGTGCTGGGCGAGTTGGCCGGGCCGGGAATCGACGCCGCCGACCTGTACTTCCAGGGCCAGATTTCAGAGTCCTGGGCGCTTGAAGACGGCATCGTCAAGGAAGGCAGCTTCAACCTCGACCAGGGGGTCGGGGTACGCGCCCAGTCTGGTGAAAAGACCGGCTTTGCCTACAGCAACGCGATCAACCTCGAAGCCCTGACTTCCGCTGCACGCGCCGCGCGCTCCATTTCCCGCGCCGGTCAGAATGGCAGCGTGCAGGCCTTCAAGAGCCAGGACGTGACCGCGCTGTATGCGCCGGGCAACCCGCTGGATGTGCTCAGCCGCGCCGAGAAGGTCGAGCTGCTCAAGCGTGTCGACGTGGCCACGCGTGCCCTGGACCCGCGTATCCAGCAGGTCAGCGTGAGCATGGCCGGGGTGTGGGAGCGCATTCTGGTGGCCGCTGCCGATGGCAGCCTGGCGGCCGACGTGCGGCCGCTGGTGCGCTTCAACGTCAGTGTGATCGTCGAGCAGAATGGCCGTCGCGAACGTGGCGGGCATGGCGGCGGCGGGCGCACCGACTACCGCTACTTCACCGACGAGCGGGTGATGGGTTTTGCCCGCGAGGCGCTGCGCCAGGCACTGGTCAATCTCGAGGCCATTCCGGCACCGGCCGGCACCTTGCCGGTGGTGATGGGCGCCGGGTGGTCCGGTGTGCTGCTGCACGAGGCGGTCGGGCATGGCCTGGAGGGCGATTTCAACCGCAAGGGCAGCTCGGCCTACAGTGGCCACCTGGGCGAGAAGGTCGCGTCCAGCCTGTGCACCATCGTCGACGACGGCACCCTCGAAGGGCGCCGCGGTTCGTTGAGCGTGGATGACGAAGGCACCCCGACCGAATGCACCACACTGATCGAGAACGGCATTCTCAAGGGCTACATGCAGGACAAGCTCAATGCCCGCCTGATGGGCATGGCAGTCACCGGCAACGGGCGGCGCGAGTCGTATGCGCACCTGCCGATGCCACGCATGACCAACACCTACATGCGCGCCGGCGAAAGCGACCCGGCGGAGATCATCGCCTCGGTCAAGCGTGGCATCTACTGCGCCAACCTCGGCGGTGGCCAGGTGGACATCACCAGCGGCAAGTTCGTGTTCTCCACCAGCGAGGCTTACCTGATCGAAGACGGCAAGATCACCGCGCCGGTCAAGGGTGCGACGCTGATCGGCAACGGCCCCGAGGCCATGAGCCGGGTGTCGATGGTCGGCAACGACCTGTCGCTGGACAGTGGTGTGGGTACCTGTGGCAAGGATGGGCAGTCGGTGCCGGTGGGCGTTGGCCAGCCGACCCTGAAGATCGATGCGATCACCGTGGGTGGCACGGGCGCATGAGCATGAAACCGGGCGGGCAGGGTGCCTGCCCGGTGGCGAGAATCAGCGCAGGCCGCGCTGGATTTCGTCGAGGTCGCGGATGTACTTGAAGATCTTGCGGCTGGCGGTGGGCGCCTTGTTGCGCGCCAGCTCGTGCTGGGCCTGGCGGATCAGCGAGCGCAGCTGCTGGCGATCGGCGTCCGGGTATTCCTGGACGAACTTCTCCAGTACGTCGTCGGTGCCGCCGATCAGCCGGTCGCGCCAGCGTTCGAGGTTGTGGAAGCGTTCGTTGTACTGGCGTGAAGAGGCGTCGAGCTGGTCGAGCAGCGCGAGGATCGCGTCGATGTCCTGGTCGCGCATCAGCTTGCCGATGAACGACTTGTGACGGCGCTTGGCTTCGTTTGCGGTGTGCCGCTTGTGCTCTTCCAGGGCCGCGCGCAGTTCGTCGGTCAAGGGCAGTTTGGCCAGGATATCGGGCTTGAGCGTGGTAAGGCGCTCGCCCATATCAACCAGCGCCTGCATCTCGCGCTTGATTTGGGTTTTGCTTTTTTCGCCGTCGAAGGCGGTGTCGTAAGAATCAACCATGGGGGCAGTCCGCTGAGAATCGCCGCCATGATAACCAGTCGGGGGCCGCTTGTCCGGTCCGGTCGTAGATTGACCCGAGCCGAACGCAGAATTTGAGTGGAGAAAACCATGAGTGCAGTCCAGAGCGTAGGTCCGCAGGCCCTGCCGGCGTTGCAGGAACAGGTCGAACAGATCATCGCCGAAGCCCGGCGCCAGGGCGCCAGCGCCTGCGAAGTGGCCGTATCGCTGGAGCAGGGGTTGTCGACCTCGGTGCGCCAGCGCGAGGTGGAGACGGTGGAGTTCAACCGCGACCAGGGCTTCGGCATCACCCTGTATGTGGGCCAGCGCAAGGGCTCGGCAAGCACCTCGGCCAGTGGCAGCGATGCCATCCGCGAAACCGTGGCGGCGGCCCTGGCCATCGCCAAGCACACCTCCGAGGACGAATGCTCGGGCCTGGCCGACCCGGCCCTGATGGCCCGTGACCTGCAGGACTTCGACCTCTATCATGCCTGGGACATCACCCCCGAGCAGGCCATCGAAAAGGCCCTGGCCTGCGAAGCCGCGGCGTTCGACACCGATGCCCGCATCAAGAACGCCGATGGCACCACACTCAGCACCCACCAGGGATGCCGGGTGTACGGCAACAGCCACGGCTTCATCGGTGGCTACGCCTCCACCCGCCACAGCCTGAGCTGCGTGATGATCGCCGAAGGTGACGGGCAGATGCAGCGTGACTACTGGTATGACGTGAACCGCCAGGGCGAGCTGCTGGCCGATCCGCAGAGTATCGGGCGTCGCGCTGCGCAGCGTGCGGCGGCGCGCCTGGGCGCACGTCCGGTGCCGACCTGCGAGGTACCGGTGCTGTTCTCGGCGGAGCTGGCCGGCGGGTTGTTCGGCAGTTTCCTGTCGGCGATTTCCGGCGGCAACCTGTACCGCAAGTCGTCGTTTCTGGAAGGCTGCATGGGCCAGCGCCTGTTCCCCAGCTGGCTGACTCTGGACGAGCGGCCGCACCTGCAGCGTGCCCTGGGCAGTGCCTCGTTCGATGGGGACGGCCTGGCGACCTATGCCAAGCCGTTCGTCGAAAATGGCGAGCTGGTGTCGTATGTGCTGAGCACCTATTCCGGACGCAAGCTGGGGCTGCCAAGCACCGCCAACGCCGGTGGCGTGCACAACCTGTTCGTGACGCATGGGGTCGAAGATCAGGCTGCATTGCTGCGCCGCATGGGGCGCGGGTTGCTGGTGACCGAGCTGATGGGGCATGGCTTGAACATGGTGACCGGTGACTATTCGCGCGGCGCAGCGGGGTACTGGGTGGAGAACGGCGAGATCCAGTTTGCGGTTCAGGAAGTCACGATTGCCGGCAACATGAAGGACATGTTCCAGCAGATTGTCGCTATCGGCAACGATCTTGAAACCCGTAGCAATATTCACACAGGCTCGGTGCTGATCGAGCGCATGACGGTCGCCGGCAGCTGACACCGCCGGCCTGTGCGCGGTCCCCGTAGGAGCCGGCGTTGCCGGCGGAGGGGCCACCTCAGGTTACACATCGAAGCCCGGCCCCGTGCCGGGCTTTTTGCTTTTCGCCTTTGGTCGCACTTGAACTGATTCTGATTATCACTTAATAATGACTATCATTATCTAGGCGATGATGTTCATGAGACCTGTCCTTCACGAATTGCCCTACCTCGAAAACTGGCGCTGGCTGAGCCGGCGAATTCGCTGTGCCCTCGAGCCCGACGAGCCGCGCCTGATCGAACACTACCTGGCCGAAGGTCGCTACCTGGTCTGCTGCACCGAGACCTCGGCCTGGACCGTCGCCTTGACTTCCTTCCGCCTGCTGCTCGACACCGCGTGCGACCGCATGCTGCCGTGGCATTGGCGTTGCTTGTGCCTGGACCAGGCCTGGAAGCCGCTGCTGCAGCTGCGCAAGCTCGACGGCGGCGAGCACGGCCAGCGCTGGCAGCCCTTCGCCCTGCAACTGGCGAACTGCACGCTGCTGCCTTCGATTTCTTTCGCTGAACTGATGCAAGGACTTGATGATGAGTAATACCCGTATCGAGCGTGACAGCATGGGTGAGCTGCAGGTGCCGGCCGAGGCCCTGTATGGCGCCCAGACCCAGCGCGCGGTGAACAACTTCCCGATCAGCCAGCAGCGCATGCCGACCCAGTTCATCCGGGCCCTGCTGCTGGCCAAGGCCGCCGCCGCCAAGGCCAACGTCGAGCTGGAGCAGATCAGCCAGGCACAGGGCGCTGCCATCGTCACCGCCGTGGAACAGTTGCTGGCTGGCGATTTCATGCAGCACTTCCCGGTCGACGTGTACCAGACCGGCTCCGGCACCAGCTCCAACATGAATGCCAACGAGGTGATCGCGACCCTGGCCAGCCGTGTGCTGGGCGACACGGTAAACCCCAATGACCATGTCAACTGCGGCCAGAGCAGCAACGACATCATCCCCACCACCATCCACGTGAGCGCCGCGCTGGCCCTGCACGAACAACTGCTGCCGGCGCTCAGGCACCTGGTGCAGGTGATCGAGCACAAGGCCGAGCAGGTGCACCCGTTCATCAAGACCGGTCGCACCCACCTGATGGACGCCATGCCCGTGCGCATGAGCCAGGTGCTGGGCGGCTGGGCGGCACAGGTCAAGGCGGGCATCGGTCACCTGAACGACACCCTGCCAAGCCTGCAGGCCCTGGCCCAGGGCGGCACTGCGGTGGGCACCGGGATCAACGCCCACCCCGCGTTCGCCGCGCGCTTCAGCCAGCAACTGAGCGGCCTGACCGGGGTGCAGTTCGTGCCGGGGGAAAACCTGTTTGCCCTGATCGGCTCGCAAGACACCGCCGTGGCTGTTTCCGGCCAGCTCAAGGCCACCGCCGTGGCCCTGATGAAGATCGCCAACGACCTGCGCTGGATGAACTCCGGCCCGCTTGCCGGGCTGGGCGAGATCGAGCTTGAAGGGCTGCAGCCCGGCTCCTCGATCATGCCGGGCAAGGTCAACCCGGTGATTCCGGAAGCCACCGCCATGGTGGCCGCGCAGGTCATCGGCAACGATGCGGCCATCGCCGTGGCGGGCCAGTCGGGCAACTTCGAACTGAACGTGATGCTGCCGATAATTGCGCAGAACCTGCTGGGCAGCATCGAGCTGATGGCCAATGTGAGCCGTCTGCTGGCCGACAAGGCCATCGCCACCTTCAAGGTCAACGAACCCAAGCTCAAGGAAGCCCTGGCGCGCAACCCGATCCTGGTGACCGCGCTGAACCCGATCATCGGCTACCAGAAGGCTGCCGAAATCGCCAAGACCGCCTACAAGCAGGGGCGCCCGATCATCGAGGTTGCGCTGGAACACACCGACCTGCCGCGCAGCCAGCTGGAAGTCCTGCTCGACCCTGAAAAACTCACGGCCGGCGGTATCTGACACCGCCCACCGCTTCGGAGGTTTCTGTCATGCAGCATTGGAAACGCACCACTGAAATAGCCAACCGCCTGTTCCAACAGGGCGATCTGGTGGATGCCCGCGAGTTGTACTTGCAGGCCCTGGCCTTGGCCCAGGTGTTGTTCGAGCGCTGGCAGGACGCCGACGAGGCGGTGGCCGCCTGTGTGATTTCGCACCACAACCTGGCCGACCTGCATTTGCGCCTCAAGCAGCCGCAGGAGAGCGCCGAGTACCTGTGCGCCATCCACCAGCGCCTGTTGCAGGCCAGCCAGGATCAGCGCCTTTCGCCGTTGCTGCGCGATGCGGCGCTGCGCCAGAGCAGCAAGACCTACACCGAACTGCTCAATTTCATCAGCGAGTATGGCCAGTACCCCCGTACCGAACGCCTGCTCTACCGCCAGGGGGCGCAGCCGGCACTGTTTGCCGGCCAGGAACAACTACAGCCCCCAGCCCTTCATTATGGAACCCACTGATATGCCGCATACCTTGCCTGCATTGCCGTACGCCTACGATGCGCTGGAACCGCACATCGACACCCAGACCATGCAGATTCACCACAGCAAGCACCACCAGACCTACATCAACAACCTCAATGCCGCCATCGAGGGCACCGAATACGCCGAGTGGCCGATCGAGCAGCTGGTCGCCAGCGTCAAGAGCCTGCCGCAGAATCTGCAGGCCGCAGTGATCAACCAGGGCGGCGGGCATGCCAACCACAGTCTGTTCTGGACGGTGATGGCGCCCGGCGGCGGCGGTCAGCCCCACGGCGCGGTGGGCGAGGCGATCGATGACCAGCTGGGCGGTTTCGAGGCATTCAAGGATGCGTTCACCAAGGCTGCGCTGACCCGCTTCGGCAGTGGCTGGGCGTGGCTGAGCGTAACGCCGCAGAAAACCCTGGTGGTAGAGAGCAGCGGCAACCAGGACAGCCCGCTGATGAATGGCAATACGCCCATTCTTGGCCTGGACGTGTGGGAGCATGCCTACTACCTGCTGTACCAGAACCGTCGCCCCGAATACATCGGCGCCTTCTACAACGTGATCAACTGGTCCGAAGTAGAGCGTCGCTACGTTGCTGCCCTGGTGTGAGTCCTAGCGGCATGCGCTCGGAGGTGATGGCCATTGGCGGTGTGCGCCTGTTCAGGTTGGCGCTGGGCACACTGCTGCTGTTGGTGGGGACGGCGTTGCTGCTGGTACAGGGCTTCGCCTGGCTGGACCTGGAACCGCGGATGTTGCGTGCGCTTGAGGGCGGGGCCATGTGTGCGCTGGGCACCGCCCTGGGCGCAGTGCCGGTGTTGGTGATTCGCAGCATGCCGGTGGCCGTGGCCGATACCCTGATGGGGTTCGGCGCAGGCGTGATGCTGGCCGCCACGGCGTTCTCGTTGATCATCCCGGGGTTGGACGCCGCACAGGCGGTCGGCTTCGGCAAATGGGGGGCAGGTGGCCTGATCAGCTTCGGCCTGCTGTTCGGTGCGTTCTGCATCTACCTGGTGGACCGCAGGGTCTCGGGCGCAACACCGGACGACCTGGTCGCCGTGCCCGGCAGGCCGGTGATTCCGGCGCGCATCTGGGTGTTCGTGATTGCCATCATTGCCCACAACATCCCCGAAGGCATGGCCATCGGGGTGTCGGCCGGTGGCGGCATGCCGGATGCCGACAGCCTGGCCATGGGTATCGCCCTGCAGGATGTGCCAGAGGGGCTGGTGATCGCGCTGGTGCTGGCTGGAGCGGGGATGGGCCGTTTCAAGGCGTTTCTGATCGGCGCGGCATCCGGGCTGGTGGAGCCACTGGCGGCGGTGCTGTGCGCGTGGGTGGTGAGCGTCGCCGAACTGATGCTGCCGCTGGGCCTGGCTTTCGCTGCCGGGGCCATGTTGCTGGTGGTGACCCAGGAGATCATTCCCGAGTCACGCAGCAACGGCAATCATCGCCTGGCCAGCCTGGGGCTGTGCATCGGGTTCTGCCTGATGATGGTGATGGATACCGCGTTGTCCTGAAGCGAGAAGGCGAGGTTACTCGCCTTCGTCGAAATAGTTGTTGATCAGTTCGACCAGGCCTTGCAGCGCTTCGGCTTCCTGTTCGCCTTCGGTCTTGAGGTGGATGCTCGTGCCCTTGCCGGCGGCGAGCATCATCACGGCCATGATGCTCTTGCCATCGACCATCGACTCCGGGGTACGGCCTACACGCACCGAACACGGGTACTTGCCCGCCACGCCAACGAACTTGGCCGCTGCCCGGGCGTGTAGCCCCAGCTTGTTGATAATCTCGATTTCAATTGCGGGCATCGCGGGCGGGATCCTGAGGGCTAGAGGTCGCGGTGGCGAACCTGGACGTTCTTCAATGTTTGTTGCAGCACCTGGCCCAGGCGTTCGGTGATGTACACCGAGCGATGATGACCGCCGGTACAGCCGATGGCGATGGTGACATAGGCCCGGTTGCTGGCGGCGAACCGTGGCAGCCACTTGAGCAGGTACGACGAAATGTCCTGGAACATCTCCTCGACGTCCGGTTGCGCGGCCAGGTAGTCGATGACCGGTTGCTCCAACCCCGAATGATCCCGCAGCTCGGGCTTCCAATAGGGGTTGGGCAGGCAGCGCACATCGAACACCAGGTCGGCGTCGACCGGCATGCCACGCTTGAAGCCGAACGACTCCACCAGAAACGCCGTGCCCGGCTCGGGCTGGTTGAGCAGACGCAGCTTGATCGAGTCGCGCAGCTGGTACAGGTTGAGGTTGGTGGTGTCGATCTTGAGGTCGGCCAGGTCGGCGATCGGCCCCAGTAGGTCGCTCTCTACCCGGATGGCTTCGGCCAGGGAGCGTTGCGTATTGGTCAGCGGGTGGCGTCGGCGCGTCTCCGAGAAGCGCTTGAGCAGGGTTTCTTCGTCGGCGTCCAGGTACACCACATCGCAATGGATGTGCTTGCTGCGGGCATCCTCCAGCAGCTCGGGGAAGCGGCTCAGGTGGCTGGGCAGGTTGCGCGCGTCGATGGAAACGGCCACCAGCGGCTGCAGCAGCTCGGTATTGATCAGTGCGTTTTCGGCCAGTTGCGGCAACAGCCCGGCAGGCAGGTTGTCGATGCAGTAGTAGCCGTTGTCCTCAAGTACCGCGAGCGCGGTGCTCTTGCCGGAGCCGGAGCGACCGCTGACGATGATCAAGCGCATGTTCAGTGCCCGTTTTGCACGTCCAGTACGACCTGGTACAGGGATTGGCTATCGGTGGCCGCGCGCAGTTTGTCGCGCACGTCCTTGCGGTCGAGCATGCTGGCGATCTGGCGCAGCAGCTCAAGGTGCGCATCGGTGGCGGCTTCCGGGACCAGCAGTAGAAACAGCAGGTCGACGGGGGCGCCATCGATGGCGTCGAAGTCGATGGGAGCGTCCAGGTGCAGCAGGGCGCTTACCGGTTTTTCACAACCTTTCAAGCGGCAGTGCGGGATGGCGATACCATTGCCGAAGCCGGTCGAACCCAGTTTTTCACGGGCGATCAGGCTCTCGAACACGGTTTGGGTGTCCAGCTCGGGTACTTCCTTGCCGATCAGATTGGCAATCTGTTCGAGCGCACGCTTTTTACTGCCGCCCGGCACGTTCACGAGGGAACGGCCGGGGGTCAGGATATCTTCTAGTCGGATCATGGGTGGCGGGGATCAGCGGGCCGCTGCACCTTGCAGGAGGCTTTGCTGTTTTTCCTTGTGTTTTTTCAGTTGGCGGTCGAGCTTGTCGGTAAGGGCGTCGATCGCTGCATACATGTCTTGATGTTCGGCGTTGGCAACCACTTCGCCGCCCGGGATCTGCAAGGTAGCCTCAATTTTCTGCTGAAGCTTTTCGACCTTCATGATCACCGTCACGTTGGTGATCTTGTCGAAGTGACCCTCCAGTCGTTTCAGCTTCTGCTCGACATACTCGCGCAGTGGCGGAGTGACTTCTACATGCTGTCCACTGATATTGACTTGCATACAGCTTCTCCTTTTGTTGCCGGTGCATAAGAGGCAGGTGTTGCGCCTGCCACTGAATTGCGGTGGCACATCTCAGGGGATGTCACATCAATCGCTTGCGTTCGCTCGACGGTGCAATGCCAAGGGACTCGCGGTACTTGGCGACGGTGCGACGGGCTACCTGGATGCCTTGTGCCTCCAGTAAACCAGCGATCTTGCTGTCACTCAATGGCTTTTTCTGATTTTCAGCCGCGACCAGTTTCTTGATGATCGCGCGGATCGCCGTGGACGAGCATTCGCCGCCCTCGGAGGTGCTCACGTGGCTCGAGAAAAAGTATTTCAGTTCGTAGATGCCGCGCGGGGTGTGCATGTACTTCTGCGTGGTCACCCGCGAAATGGTCGACTCGTGCATGCCCACCGCCTCGGCGATATCGTGCAGTACCAGCGGTTTCATCGCTTCGTCGCCGTGGTCGAGAAAGCCGCGCTGGTGCTCGACGATCTGCGTGGCCACCTTCATCAGCGTCTCGTTGCGGCTCTGCAGGCTCTTGATGAACCAGCGCGCCTCCTGCAACTGGTTGCGCATGAAGGTGTTGTCGGCGCTGGTGTCGGCGCGACGCACGAAACCGGCGTATTGCGGGTTGACCCGCAGGCGCGGCACGGCTTCCTGGTTCAGCTCGACCAGCCAGCGGTCGGAATCCTTGCGCACGATGACATCGGGCACCACGTATTCGGCTTCGCTGGACTCGATCTGCGAGCCGGGGCGCGGGTTGAGGCTCTGTACCAGTTCGATGACCTGGCGCAGTTCGTCTTCCTTGAGCTTCATGCGACGCATCAGCTGGCTGTAGTCGCGGCTGCCGAGCAGGTCGATGTAGTCGCTGACCAGGCGCTGCGCCTCGGCCATCCACGGCGTACGCGGCGGCAGCTGGCGCAGTTGCAGCAGCAGGCATTCGCTGAGGTTGCGGGCACCGATGCCGGCGGGCTCGAACTGCTGGATACGGTGCAGCACGGCCTCGACTTCGTCGAGTTCGATGTCCAGTTCCGGGTCGAACGACTCGCACACCTCTTCGAGGGTTTCCTCGAGATAGCCCTGGTTGTTGATGCAGTCGATCAGCGTCACGGCAATCAGCCGGTCGGTGTCGGACATCGGTGCCAGGTTGAGCTGCCACAGCAGGTGGCTCTGCAGGCTCTCGCCGGCAGAGGTGCGGGTGGTGAAGTCCCACTCGTCATCGTCATTGCTGGGCAGGCTGCTGGCGCTGGTCTGGTAGATGTCTTCCCAGGCCGTGTCGACCGGCAGTTCGTTGGGGATGCGCTCGTTCCATTCGCCTTCTTCGAGGTTGTCCACCGTGGGGGCGGACTCCTGGAAGCTGCTCTCCTGAGGTTCGGCAACCGGCTTGGTCTCGGCGTTGTCGGCCATCGGGTCGCTGTTGTCGAAATCCTCGCCTTCTTCCTGGCGTTCGAGCATCGGGTTGGACTCCAGCGCCTCCTGGATTTCCTGTTGCAGGTCCAGGGTGGAGAGCTGGAGCAGTCGGATAGCCTGTTGCAACTGAGGAGTCATCGTCAGTTGCTGGCCCATTCTTAGGACGAGCGATGGTTTCATGGCTGGGGCTTAACACCTTATTCGCCGGCGCACAGGCGCCATCTACTACAAGGGCGCGAGAGGCGCCAACTTTAAGCAAATTATATGCCTGAAATCAAAGCGTTTGCCTAGAGCGCTGGAACAATTAACCCCGGGTGGAGCCATTTGCCAGCGCCCAGGCAGCGCCATGTTCAGCCATGTGCCGCAGCTTACAGGCGGAACTCGTGGCCGAGGTACACCTCTTTCACCAGGTCGTTGGCCAGGATGGTCTGTGCATCGCCTTCGGCGATCAACTGGCCATCGTTGACGATGTAGGCGGTTTCGCAGATATCCAGGGTTTCACGGACGTTGTGGTCGGTGATCAGCACGCCGATGCCCTTGGCCTTCAGGTGGTGGATGATCTGCTTGATGTCGCCCACGGAGATCGGGTCGACACCGGCGAAAGGTTCGTCGAGCAGGATGAACTTGGGCGCGGTGGCCAGTGCCCGGGCAATCTCCACCCTGCGCCGCTCACCACCGGACAGGCTCATGCCCAGGTTGTCGCGGATGTGGCTGATGTGAAATTCCTGCAGCAGGCTTTCAAGCTCCTTGCGGCGACCATCGCGGTCGAGCTCCTTGCGGGTCTCGAGGATCGCCATGATGTTGTCGGCCACCGACAGCTTGCGAAAGATCGAGGCTTCCTGCGGCAGGTAGCCGATGCCGGCACGTGCGCGACCATGCATGGGCTGGTGGCTGACGTCCAGGTCGTCGATCAGCACGCGGCCCTGGTCGGCCTGTACCAGGCCGACGATCATGTAGAAGCAGGTGGTCTTGCCGGCGCCGTTGGGGCCGAGCAGGCCGACGATCTGGCCGCTGTCGATGGACAGGCTGACATCACGCACGACTTGCCGGCTTTTGTAGGCCTTGGCCAGGTGCTGGGCTTTGAGGGTTGCCATCTACTCGGCCTTCTTCTTCGGCTGGATCACCATGTCGATGCGCGGACGCGACTCGGTGACTTTGCCACCGCGACCAGCGGTAGCGATCTGCTTCACCGTGTCGTAGACGATTTTCTCGCCTTCGGTGGTGTTGCCTTCATTGATGACCTTGGCGCGGTCGATCAGCACGATGCGGTTCTGTGGCGCATTGTACTGAATGGTCTTGCCGTAGCCCTGCATCTTGTCCGGCTTGGCTGCGCTCTGCTGCTGCTCGAAGTAGGCCAGGTTGCCCACCGAGGTCACGACGTCGATATCGCCGGAGGCAGTGCGGGTGATGGTCACGGTGTTGCCTTTGATCATCATCGAGCCCTGGGTGATGATCACGTCACCGGTATAGGTGGCAACGCCTTTCTTGTCATCCAGTTGAGCCTGGTCAGCCTGGATACGGATAGGCTGATCACGGTCGTTCGGCAGGGCCCAGGCGCTCGCGCTTCCCAGTGCTGCGCTCAGGCTGAGCAAAAAGGGGAGGGTTTTAACGAGCCTCATACTGTCCTCTTACGTTGGACAGCAGGTTCATCCTGCCGTCTTTCAGATACGCTTTCATTCCCTTGCCCGTAGTTGTGCCACCGGCGCCGTCGATTCTAACGGCTTGCTCGGTCTGCGCATATTGCTTCTGCGGGAAGACTGTCATGCGGGTGGTGGTAATAATGGTTTCGCGGTTCTGGTCGTCGGTGCGGGCAACCCGCACGTTGTCGATCAGTTCCACTTCGGTGCCGTCCGGGTTGACCTCGCCGCGGGTGCTCTGCACGTGCCACGGGTAGGCGGTACCGCGGTACATGTTGAGGTCCGGCGTGGTCAGCAGCGTCACTTCGCTGGCCTTGAGGTGTTCGACCTTGTCGGCGGTCATCTCGTACTGCAGCTTGCCATCGGGCAGAAACTGCACGCTGTGGGCGTTGATGGCGTAGTAGTCGATGGCACTTTCGTCGACCTGCGCTGCGGGCTCGTCGAGGAACGTCTCGGGGCTGATGTTCCAGTAGCCGACCGCTGCAAACAAGGCAGCGATCACACTGAACAGCGCGATATTGCGGATCTTTTTACTGAACATGGATCGCTCTACAGGTAGTTGGCATTCGCCGCGTCCAGGTTGCCCTGGGCTTGCAGGATCAGTTCGCAGAACTCGCGGGCTGCGCCTTCGCCACCGCGCGCAAGGGTCACGCCATGGGCGTGCTGGCGCACGAACGGAGCGGCACTGGCTACGGCCATGCCCAGGCCGACCCGGCGAATCACCGGCAGGTCTGGCAGGTCGTCGCCCAGGTAGGCAACCTGTTCATAGCTTAGGCCCAGTTGACCAAGAAGGTCGTCGAGCACCACCAGTTTATCTTCCCGGCCCTGGTACAGGTGCGGGATGCCGAGGTTTTTCGCACGACGTTCGACCACCGGCGTCTTGCGCCCGCTGATGATCGCGGTGGTCACGCCCGAGTTCATGAGCATCTTGATGCCCTGGCCGTCGAGGGTGTTGAAGGTCTTGAATTCGCTGCCGTCCTCGAGAAAGTACAGGCGACCGTCGGTCAGCACGCCGTCCACATCGAATACCGCCAGCTTGATGGCCTTGCCGCGTTGCAGCAGATCGTCGTTCATTTACATCACTCCGGCGCGCAGCAGGTCGTGCATGTTCAGGGCGCCGACCGGCTGGTCGAGCGTGTCCACCACCACCAGCGCGCTGATCTTGTGGTCTTCCATGATCTTCAGGGCCTCGGCCGCGAGCATCTCGGCGCGGGCGGTCTTGCCGTGTACGGTCATCACTTCGTCGATCAGCGTGGTGTGCACGTCGATGTTGCGATCCAGGCTGCGGCGCAGGTCGCCGTCGGTGAACACCCCGGCCAGGCGGCCGTCGCTTTCGCGCACCACGGTCATGCCCAAACCTTTGCGAGACATTTCAAGCAGGGCGTCCTTGAGCAGCGTGCCGCGCTGAACCTGAGGCAGCTCGTCACCGCCGTGCATCACGTTCTCGACCTTGAGCAGCAGGCGTCGGCCCAAGGCACCGCCCGGGTGCGAGAAGGCGAAGTCTTCGGCAGTGAAGCCGCGTGCCTCGAGCAGGGCGATGGCCAGGGCGTCGCCGAGTACCAGCGCGGCGGTGGTGGAGGACGTCGGGGCCAGGTTCAGCGGGCAGGCCTCCTGGCCCACGCGGGCGTCCAGGTTGACCTCGGCGGCCTTGGCCAGCGGCGAGTCGGGGTTGCCGGTGAGGCTGATGAGCTTGATGCCCAGGCGCTTGATCAGCGGCAGCAGGGTCACGATTTCGTTGGTGGTGCCCGAGTTGGACAGTGCCAGGATGATGTCGTCCCGGGTGATCATGCCCATGTCGCCGTGGCTGGCCTCGGCGGGGTGAACGAAGAACGACGTGGTGCCGGTGCTGGCCAGGGTGGCGGCAATCTTGTTGCCGATGTGCCCGGATTTGCCCATGCCCACCACCACGACCCGGCCCTTGCTGGCCAGGATCAGCTCGCAGGCCTTGACGAAATCGGCGTCGATATGGGCCAGCAGGCCCTCTACCGCTTCGATCTCGAGACGGATGGTGCGCTGTGCGGATTGGATCAGGTCGGTGGATTGGCTCATGTCGTAGATCGGATTGCCTGATGAAAAGGCGGGGATTATAGCGGTAATGCGCCAAAGCCTCACCTGTGATTGCAAGGATGCTCTGCCAGAAACCTTAAGTGAGCCTTAACTTGAGCTGAACAGCCTCGGTGATGGCCTTGGGGTGGCTCTATCAGCGGTGCTATAGTTCGCCGCCTGTTCGGCCCGCTCGGGGCGTGCGTGTCTCCATGAAGGAGGTTGGCGTCTGAGTGAAAAGGCTGCATCGCAAGGAGTTTAGATGAGCGTTGATAACGCCTACGCGGTCGAATTGAAGGGCGTGACCTTCAAGCGCGGCGCGCGCAGCATCTTCAATAATGTCGACATACGCATTCCCCGCGGCAAGGTTACCGGCATCATGGGGCCTTCCGGGTGCGGCAAGACCACGCTGCTGCGTCTGATGGGCGCGCAACTGCGCCCTGCCAGCGGCGAGGTGTGGGTGGCCGGGCAAAACCTGCCGACCCTGTCGCGCAGCGACCTGTTCGACGCGCGCAAGCACATGGGCGTGCTGTTCCAGAGCGGTGCACTGTTCACCGACCTCGACGTGTTCGAGAACGTCGCCTTCCCGCTGCGGGTGCATACCCAGCTGCCCGAGGAAATGATTCGCGACATCGTGCTGATGAAGCTGCAGGCCGTGGGCTTGCGCGGCGCCATCGAACTGATGCCCGACGAACTGTCCGGCGGCATGAAGCGCCGTGTGGCGCTGGCCCGGGCGATTGCCCTGGACCCGCAGATCCTCATGTACGACGAACCTTTTGTCGGCCAGGACCCGATCGCCATGGGCGTGCTGGTACGCCTGATCCGCCTGCTCAACGATGCGCTGGGCATCACCAGCATCGTGGTTTCGCACGATCTTGCAGAAACCGCGAGCATTGCCGACTACCTGTATGTGGTGGGGGACGGCCAGGTACTGGGCCAGGGTACGCCGCAGGAGCTGATGGAGTCGGACAACCCGCGTATCCGCCAATTTATGAAAGGCGATCCGGATGGCCCGGTGCCCTTTCATTTTCCTGCGCCTGATTACCGCGCCGATCTGTTGGGGAAGCGTTGATGCGCAGAAAGTCATTGCTCGAACGTATTCGTCTGTTTGGTCGCTCCGCGATCGACGTAGTGGCCGTGCTGGGGCGCTCCTGCCTGTTCCTGCTGCATGCCCTGGTGGGGCGCGGCGGGATTGGCGGCGGGTTCCAGTTGCTGGTCAAGCAGCTGTACTCGGTCGGCGTGATGTCGCTGGCCATCATCGTCGTGTCCGGCGTGTTCATCGGCATGGTGCTGGCCCTGCAGGGCTTCAGCATCCTCACCAAGTACGGTTCGGAACAGGCGGTGGGGCAGATGGTTGCCCTGACCCTGCTGCGTGAACTGGGCCCGGTGGTGACCGCGCTGCTGTTCGCCGGGCGGGCCGGGTCGGCGCTGACGGCCGAAATCGGCAACATGAAATCCACCGAGCAGCTGTCGAGCCTGGAGATGATCGGCGTCGACCCGCTCAAGTACATCGTTGCACCGCGCCTGTGGGCCGGCTTCATCTCGCTGCCGCTGCTGGCGATGATCTTCAGCGTGGTCGGCATCTGGGGCGGGTCCTGGGTGGCGGTGGACTGGCTGGGAGTCTATGAAGGTTCCTTCTGGTCGAACATGCAGAACAGCGTTTCGTTCGTCGACGATGTACTCAACGGGGTGCTCAAGAGCCTCGTGTTTGCCTTCGTCGTCACCTGGATTGCCGTATTCCAAGGCTATGACTGTGAGCCCACTTCAGAGGGGATCAGCCGTGCCACTACCAAGACCGTGGTCTATGCCTCGCTGGCAGTCCTGGGTCTGGACTTTATTCTGACCGCCTTGATGTTTGGAGATTTCTGATGCAAAACCGCACCCTGGAAATCGGTGTCGGCCTGTTCCTCCTGGCCGGGATCCTGGCACTGCTTCTGCTGGCCCTGCGCGTCAGCGGCCTGTCCGCCAGCCCGAGCAGCGATACCTATAAACTTTACGCCTACTTCGACAATATCGCCGGTTTGACTGTCAGAGCTAAAGTGACCATGGCCGGTGTAACCATCGGCAAGGTCACGGCCATCGATCTGGACCGCGATACCTATACCGGTCGGGTGACGTTGCAGCTGGAAAAACGCGTCGACAACCTGCCGACCGATTCCACCGCCTCGATCCTGACCGCCGGGTTGCTCGGCGAGAAGTACATCGGCATCAGCGTGGGCGGTGAGGAAGCGGTGCTCAAGGAAGGTGGAACCATCCATGACACCCAGTCGGCGCTGGTACTGGAAGATCTGATTGGCAAGTTTTTGCTCAATACCGTTGGCAAAGAAGCTAAATAAGGAGTTTCCATGATTTCCATCCTGCGACGCGGCCTGTTGGTATTGTTGGCGAGCCTGCCGTTGATGGCCGTTGCGGCCACGCAATCGCCCAAAGAAGTGATCCAGACCACCACCACGCAACTGCTGTCCGACCTCAAGGCGAACAAGGAGCAGTACAAGGCCAACCCCAGCGCGTTCTACGATGCGCTCAACGCCAACCTGGGACCGGTGGTGGATGCCGATGGCATCTCCCGCAGCATCATGACGGTCAAGTACTCGCGCAAGGCTACCCCGGCCCAGATGCAGCGCTTCCAGGAAAACTTCAAGCGCAGCCTGATGCAGTTCTATGGCAACGCCCTGCTGGAATACAACAACCAGGGCATCACCGTAGGCGCCGAGAAGAAGGACGGCGACGACCGTGCCAGCGTCGACATGACGGTCAAGGGCAACAACGGCGCCGTCTACCCGGTTTCCTACACCCTGACCAAGCTCAATGGCGAGTGGAAGGTGCGTAACGTCATCGTCAACGGCATCAACATCGGCAAGCTGTTCCGTGACCAGTTCGCCGACGCCATGCAGCGCAACGGCAACGACCTGGACAAGACCATCGACGGCTGGGCCGGCGAAGTGGCCAAGGCCAAGGAAACCACCGAGCAAGCGGCCGAGAAGCAGGCCCAATGAGTGCGGCAGTCACCCTTGCCGCCCCCGGCGTGCTGAGCCTGTCCGGTGTGCTGGATTACCGCACCGGCCCGGTGCTGCGCAAGCAGGGCAGGGCCCTGATTGCTGCCAGTCGCGAATCTTCGCTGGTGCTGGACTGTTCGGCGGTGGAGCTTTCCAGCAGCGTGGGTCTGTCCCTGCTGCTGGCCTTCACCCGTGACGGGCAGGCGGCGGGCAAGACCATCGAGGTGCGCGGCATGCCCCATGGCATGCACGAAATCGCTCAGGTGTACGGGCTCGGCGAGCTGCTGGCCGGTCAATAAATACGGGTGCGCGACGGGCCCCTCTGTCAGAGTCCTCGTTTACGGGGTTCGCAGGCGAGGGGCTTTTTTGTATGATGGCCGACCCGCGCGCACAGGGCGCCGATTGAGGTTGAGCATGCAGGCCGTAGAAGTTAAGAACTTCCTTGAAGAAAAGTTGCCGGGAACCCGGGTCGAAGTTGAAGGCGAAGGCTGCAACTTCCAGCTGAACGTAATCAGTGACGAATTGGCGGCCCTGAGCCCGGTCAAACGTCAGCAGCAGATCTATGCTCACCTGAACCCGTGGATCACCGATGGCAGCATCCATGCGGTAACCATGAAATTTTTCAGCAGCGCAGCCTGGGCTGAGCGCACCTGAGCCAACTTGGCGGCGAGATTCCAATGGACAAACTGATTATCACTGGCGGCGTTCGTCTCGATGGCGAAATCCGCATTTCCGGCGCAAAGAACGCAGCGCTGCCGATTCTGGCGGCCACCCTGCTGTGCGACGGCCCGGTCACCGTCGGCAACCTGCCGCACCTGCACGACATCACCACCATGATCGAGCTGTTCGGTCGCATGGGCATCGAGCCTGTGATCGACGAGAAGCTCGCGGTGGAGATCGACCCACGCACCATCAAGACCCTGGTCGCGCCGTATGAGCTGGTGAAGACCATGCGCGCCTCGATCCTGGTGCTGGGCCCGATGGTCGCCCGTTTCGGCGAGGCCGAAGTGGCCCTGCCTGGCGGTTGCGCCATTGGCTCGCGCCCGGTCGACCTGCACATCCGCGGCCTCGAGGCGATGGGCGCGAAGATCGAAGTCGAAGGCGGCTACATCAAGGCCAAGGCGCCTGAAGGCGGCCTGCGCGGTGCGCACTTCTTCTTCGACACCGTCAGCGTGACCGGTACCGAGAACATCATGATGGCCGCTGCCCTGGCCAAGGGCCGCAGCGTGCTGCAGAACGCCGCACGCGAGCCGGAAGTGGTCGACCTGGCCAACTTCCTCAACGCCATGGGCGCCAAGGTGCAGGGTGCCGGTACCGACACCATCACCATCGACGGCGTCGAGCGCCTGGGTTCGGCGGTATACCGCGTGATGCCCGACCGTATCGAGACCGGCACCTACCTGGTAGCCGCTGCCGTGACCGGCGGTCGCGTCAAGGTCAAGGATACCGATCCGACCATCCTCGAGGCGGTACTGGAGAAGCTCAAGGAAGCCGGTGCCGAAATCACCACCGGTGAAGACTGGATCGAGCTGGACATGCACGGCAAGCGGCCGAAAGCCGTGAACCTGCGCACCGCCCCGTACCCGGCGTTCCCTACCGACATGCAGGCTCAGTTCATCTCCCTCAACGCCATTGCCGAAGGCACCGGCGCGGTGATCGAGACGATCTTCGAAAACCGCTTCATGCACGTGTACGAGATGCACCGCATGGGCGCGCAGATCCAGGTCGAAGGCAACACTGCCATCGTCACCGGCACCAAGACCCTCAAGGGTGCTCCGGTCATGGCCACCGACCTGCGGGCTTCGGCCAGCCTGGTCATTTCGGCGCTGGTCGCCGAGGGCGACACCCTGATCGATCGCATCTACCACATAGACCGTGGCTACGAGTGCATCGAAGAGAAACTGCAGATGCTGGGCGCGAAGATCCGTCGCGTACCGGGCTAGCCCTGCACTCGGCGCAGGGACGCGCCACAAGAATCGATTGCCGTCGGGCGCCTGCACGGGTCCGGCGGCTAAAGCCGCTTAAGGATTGACGTTTCCCATGTTGACCATCGCGCTGTCCAAGGGCCGCATTCTCGACGACACCCTGCCATTGCTGGCAGAGGCGGGCATCGTGCCTACCGAGAATCCGGACAAAAGCCGCAAGCTGATCATCCCGACCACCCAGGACGATGTGCGCCTGCTGATCGTGCGTGCCACCGACGTGCCGACCTACGTCGAGCATGGCGCCGCCGACCTGGGCGTGGCCGGCAAGGACGTGCTGATGGAGTACGGCGGCCAGGGCCTGTACGAGCCGCTGGACCTGCAGATTGCCCAATGCAAGCTGATGACCGCCGGTGCCATCGGCGCTGCCGAACCCAAGGGGCGCCTGCGCGTGGCCACCAAGTTCGTCAACGTCGCCAAGCGCTACTACGCCGAGCAGGGCCGTCAGGTCGACATCATCAAGCTGTACGGCTCGATGGAGCTGGCACCGCTGATCAACCTGGCCGACAAGATCATCGACGTGGTCGACACCGGCAACACCCTGCGTGCCAACGGCCTGGAACCCCAGGAACTGATCGCCACCATCAGCTCCCGGCTGGTGGTCAACAAGGCCTCGATGAAGATGCAGCACGCACGCATCCAGAGCCTGATCGACGCCTTGCGTCTGGCCGTGGAATCGCGACACCGCGGCTGACCCCTGCGCGCGACCTTCGCTGTCGCGCCCGTCTATCCGCGTCATAGCCAATTTTCTCGGGTGCCCGCGCGGATGGACTGGTAGCTTAGGGCGCCTGAGCATCCGCCATTTACCGAGGCCTTAGCCATGACCACGTCCACTGCAATTCGCCGACTCAACGCTGCTGACCCGGATTTCGCCCGACATCTGGATCATCTGCTGAGCTGGGAAAGCGTGTCTGACGATGCGGTCAACCAGCGGGTGCTGGACATCATCAAGGCCGTGCGCGAGCGCGGCGACGCGGCGCTGGTGGAATTCACCCAGCGTTTCGACGGCGTCCAGGCCACCTCCATCGATGACCTGATCCTGGGGCGCGAGCGCCTGGAGCTGGCCCTGAGCCGCATTACCCCGGCGCAGCGCGAGGCGCTGGAAACCGCCGCCCGCCGGGTGCGCAGCTACCACGAAAGGCAGAAGCAGGACTCCTGGACCTACACCGAGGCCGACGGCACCGTGCTGGGCCAGAAGGTCACGCCGCTGGACCGCGCCGGGCTGTACGTACCGGGTGGCAAGGCGTCGTACCCCTCGTCGGTACTGATGAACGCGATTCCAGCCAAGGTTGCCGGGGTGTCCGAAGTGGTCATGGTGGTACCCACCCCGCGTGGTGAAATCAACGAGCTGGTGCTGGCTGCGGCGTGCATCGCCGGGGTCGACCGGGTGTTCACCATCGGTGGCGCCCAGGCGGTTGCCGCACTGGCCTACGGCACCGAGAGCGTGCCGCAGGTAGACAAGGTGGTCGGCCCGGGCAACATCTACGTGGCCACCGCCAAGCGCCATGTGTTCGGCCAGGTGGGCATCGACATGATTGCCGGCCCGTCGGAGATCCTCGTGGTGTGCGACGGCCAGACCGACCCGGACTGGATCGCCATGGACCTGTTCTCCCAGGCCGAGCATGACGAAGACGCCCAGGCGATTCTGGTCAGCCCCGATGCCGAGTTCCTCGACCGCGTGGCCGCAAGCATCGACAAGCTGCTGCCGGGCATGGACCGCGCCGAGATCATCCAGACCTCCATCAATGGCCGTGGCGCACTGATCCACGTGCGCGACATGCAGCAGGCCATCGAGGTGGCCAACCGCATCGCCCCCGAGCACCTGGAGTTGTCGGTGGCCGACCCGCAGGCCTGGTTGCCGCAGATCCGCCATGCCGGTGCGATCTTCATGGGCCGCCACACCAGCGAAGCGCTGGGCGACTACTGCGCTGGCCCCAACCACGTGCTGCCTACCTCCGGCACCGCACGGTTCTCCTCGCCGCTGGGGGTGTACGACTTCCAGAAGCGTTCCTCGATCATCTTCTGTTCCGAGCAGGGCGCTTCGGACCTGGGTCGCACCGCGTCGGTGCTGGCCCGTGGCGAATCCCTGAGCGCGCACGCACGCAGCGCCGAATACCGCATCCTTGGCGATCACACCCCTGTCGATAAAGAGGGCAACTGAGCATGAGCAAATTCTGGAGCCCCTTCGTCAAGGACCTGGTGCCTTACGTGCCGGGCGAGCAGCCCAAGCTGAGCAAGCTGGTCAAGCTCAACACCAACGAAAACCCCTATGGCCCTTCGCCAAAGGCGCTGGAGGCCATGCGCGGCGAGCTCAACGACAACCTGCGCCTGTACCCGGACCCCAATGGCGACCGGCTCAAGCAGGCGGTGGCCAGCTACTACGGCGTGCAGGCCAGCCAGGTATTCCTGGGCAACGGTTCGGACGAAGTGCTCGCGCACATTTTCCACGGCCTGTTCCAGCACGATGCGCCGCTGCTGTTCCCCGACATCAGCTACAGCTTCTACCCGGTGTACTGCGGCCTGTACGGCATCCCGTATGAGGCGGTAGCGCTGGACGAGCAGTTCCAGATTCGTGTCGAGGATTACCAGCGCGCCAACGGCGGCATCATCTTCCCCAACCCGAACGCACCCACTGGCTGCCTGCTGGCGCTGGAGGCAGTCGAGCAGATGCTGCAGGCCAACCCGGATTCGGTGGTGGTGGTCGACGAAGCCTACATCGACTTCGGCGGCCAGACCGCCATCAGCCTGGTGGACCGCTACCCGAACCTGCTGGTGACCCAGACCTTGTCCAAGTCGCGTTCCCTGGCCGGCCTGCGGGTCGGGCTGGCGGTCGGCCACCCGGACCTGATCGAGGCGCTGGAGCGCATCAAGAACAGCTTCAACTCCTATCCGCTGGATCGCCTGGCCATCGTCGGCGCGGCGGCGGCGTTCGAGGACCAGGCGTATTTCGAACAGACCTGCCGTCAGGTGATCGACAGCCGGGAGCAGTTGGTGGCGCAGTTGACCGACCGCGGTTTCCAGGTGCTGCCGTCGGCGGCCAACTTCATCTTTGCCCGTCACCCCGAGCAGGATGCCGCTGCGCTGGCGGCCAAGTTGCGCGAGCAGGGCGTGATCGTGCGCCACTTCAAGCAGCAGCGCATCGCGCAGTTCCTGCGTATCAGCATCGGTACGCCCGAGCAGAACCAGGCGCTGCTTGACGCCTTGAACTGATAGCGCCTTGTCTTTCGCCAGCTAGGCGGGCTCCTGCGGGAGCCGGCCTAGCTGGCGATTGCATCGACGTGGCCCGACAGGCTATTCTCCGTTCCTCAGATTCGTCCGATGATTGGATGTAAGCACGTCAATGACTCAACTCATCAAACGCTCCCTTGTCGAGCAGGCCGTCGAACAACTGCGCCAGCGCGTCGCCGATGGCGCCTGGGCCGTCGGCCAGCGCCTGCCCACCGAGCCCGAACTGGCCCTGGAACTGGGCATCAGCCGCAATACCGTGCGTGAAGCGATGCGCGTGCTCGCCTTCAGCGGCCTGGTCGAAGTGCGCCAGGGCGACGGTACCTACCTGCGCGCCAATGTCGACCCGCTGGCCACCGTGCAGGTGCTGTCGCGTTGCAGCCTCGAGCAGGCCCGCGAAACCCGGCACATCCTCGAAGCCGAGGCCATCGGGCTGGCGGCGCTGCGCCGCACCGACGACGACCTCAAGGGGCTGCATGAAGCCCTGCAGCACAGCGCCGAGCACTTTCACGACGACCTCGACAGCTACGTGGCCTGCGACCTGGTGTTTCACCAGCGCCTGGTGGACGCCGCACACAACCCGGCATTGAGCGAGCTGTACCGCTACTTCTCCGCCGTGGTGGCGTGCGCCGTGCACCACAACATGCGCGAATCGCGTTGCCAGGGCGTGTTCGACCTGCACCGCGACATCCTGCAGGCGGTCGAGCAACGCGACCCGGAACGGGCCAAGGCCCTGAGCAGAACCCTTATCAATGAAGCCTGACGCAGAGACAGCCATGCCCAAACCCAACCCGCCGCTCGAAGAACTCCTGATCGACGCCGAAGCCGACGACGCCCAGCTGCAACCGCCCGCCGTGCTGCAGCGCCCGTGGCTGTTGCTGCTGGGGCTGGTACTGGTGGCACTGAACCTGCGCCCGGCGCTGTCGAGCATGGCGCCGTTGCTCGGGCAGGTGTCCGACAGCCTGGGGCTGAGTGCTTCGCAGGCCGGCCTGCTGACCACGCTGCCGGTACTGTGCCTGGGCCTGTTCGCGCCGCTGGCACCGATCCTGGCGCGTCGCTTCGGCAGCGAGCGGGTGGTGCTGGGCATTCTGCTCACGCTGGCGTGCGGCATCTTGCTGCGCAGCTCGCTGGGCAGTGTGGGGCTGTTTGCCGGCAGCATCCTGGCCGGGGCCAGCATCGGCGTGATTGGCGTGCTGCTGCCGGGCATCGTCAAGCGCGACTTCCCCAAGCATGCCGGCGCCCTGACCGGCGTGTACACCATGGCCCTGTGCCTGGGCGCGGCCCTGGCGGCCGGCGCCACCGTGCCGTTGAGCCAGCACTTCGACGACAGCTGGGCGCTGGGCCTGGGTGTCTGGCTGATTCCGGCGGTGGTGGCGGCGCTGTTCTGGCTGCCCCAGGCGCGCCACGGGCATGGCAAGCATGCGGTGGCTTATCGGGTGAGGGGGCTGCTGCGCGATCCGCTGGCCTGGCAGGTGACCCTGTACATGGGCCTGCAGTCGTCGCTGGCGTACATCGTGTTCGGCTGGCTGCCCTCGATTCTGATCGGCCGTGGCCTGAGCCCGACCGAGGCCGGGCTGGTGCTGTCCGGTTCGGTGATCGTGCAACTGGCCAGTGCCCTGACCGCGCCGTGGCTGGCCACCCGTGGCAAGGACCAGCGCCTGGCCATCGTGCTGGTGATGCTGCTGACCCTGGCCGGCCTGTTCGGCTGCCTGTATGCCCCGTTAGGCGGGCTGTGGGGCTGGGCGGTGGTACTGGGCATCGGGCAGGGCGGCACCTTTGCCCTGGCGCTGACCCTGATCGTGTTGCGGTCGAAGGACTCGCATGTGGCGGCCAACCTGTCGAGCATGGCCCAGGGCATCGGCTATACCCTGGCCTCGATGGGGCCGTTCGCGGTGGGCCTGGTGCATGACGTGACCGGTGGCTGGGACGCGGTGGGCTGGATCTTCGCGGTGCTGGGCGTGGGTGCGATCGGTTTCGGGCTCAAGGCCGGGCGGTCGTTGCAGGTGGGTGTGGTCAGCGAACGGGTCTGACTTCGCGCGGCTGCCATCGCGGGTCTGCACTGCACCTGTGGGAGCGGGCCTGACCCGCGATGGGGCACATCATTCGCACCGTAGATACCCGTAGCTTTCAGCCATCACTCGGCCTATCGTTCACGTCCGTTCCCCTGTAATGGACCGCGCCCATGAGCGACGCCAACATCGCGCTGATCACACGTTTCTACCAGGCCTTCCAGCGCCTCGACGCCGAGGCCATGGTCGCCTGCTACAGCCCCGAGGTGGTGTTCAGCGACCCGGCCTTCGGTACCCTGCGTGGCAAGGACGCCGCCGACATGTGGCGCATGCTCGCCAGTCGCGCCAAGGATTTCTCCCTGACCTTCGACAGCGTGCGCGCCGACGAGCGCAGCGCCACTGCGCACTGGGTGGCCACCTACCTGTTCAGCCAGACCGGTCGCGTGGTGGTCAACGACATTCAGGCACGTTTCGTGATCCGCGACGGGTTGATCGTCGAGCATCACGATCATTTCGACCTGTGGCGCTGGGCCCGCCAGGCGCTGGGTACCAAGGGCCTGCTGCTGGGCTGGACACCGCTGGTACAGGGCAAGATTCGCCAACAGGCGGCAAAAGGCCTGCGCGCATTTCAGGCCGGGCGTTGACGGGGTAAGCTGTCGCCTTCACCCCTGTACGCAGATGCCCGTGACCGAAACCCCCACCTCTCGCAAACCCTGGTATGTCTATCTGGTACGCACCGCCAACGGTTCGTTGTACTGCGGCATCAGTGACAACCCCGAGCGCCGTTTCAATGCGCATCAGAGCGGCCGCGGTGCGCGTTACTTCAGCACCAGCCCGGCAGTGGCGCTGGTGTATGTGGAAGCCTGGCCGGACAAGGCCGAGGCGCTGCGCCAGGAACGCCTGGTGAAGAAGCTGCGCAAGTCGGCCAAGGAGGCACTGGTGGCCTCCTGGACGGGGCTCAGTCCTTGCGACGCTTGAGCTGATCGGTGAGCTGGGTGGGCAGGCCCTTGATGATCAGGGTGCCGGCCTCTTCGTCGTACTCGATCTTCGAGCCCAGCAGGTGTGCCTCGAAGCTGATCGACAGGCCCTCGGCGCGGCCGGTGAAGCGGCGGAACTGGTTCAGGGTGCGCTTGTCGGCCGGGATCTCCGGCGACAGGCCGTAGTCCTTGTTGCGGATATGGTCATAGAAGGCCCGTGGGCGGTCCTCGTCGATCAGTTCCGACAGCTCGCTCAGGGTCACCGGCTCGCCTGCCTTGGTCTGGCTGGTGGCGTACTCGACCAGGGTCTGGGTCTTTTCGCGGGCGGCTTCCTCGGGCAGGTCCTCGCTCTCGACGAAGTCGCTGAAGGCCTTGAGCAGGGTGCGGGTCTCTCCCGGGCCGTCGACGCCTTCCTGGCAGCCGATGAAGTCGCGGAAGTACTCCGAGACCTTCTTGCCGTTCTTGCCCTTGATGAACGAGATGTACTGCTTGGACTGCTTGTTGTTCTGCCACTCGGAGATGTTGATGCGAGCAGCCAGGTGCAGCTGGCCCAGGTCCAGGTGGCGCGAGGGGGTCACGTCCAGGTCGGCGTTCACCGCCACACCTTCGCTATGGTGCAGCAGGGCAATGGCCAGGTAGTCGGTCATGCCTTGCTGGTAGTGGGCGAACAGTACGTGGCCACCGGTGGACAGGTTCGACTCTTCCATCAGCTTCTGCAGGTGCTCGACGGCCACGCGGCTGAAGGCGGTGAAGGTCTTGCCTTCATCCAGGTATTCCTTCAGCCAGCCGCTGAACGGATGGGCGCCGGACTCGGCGTGGAACAGGCCCCAGGCTTTGCCCTGTTTGGCGTTGTAGCTGTCGTTGAGGTCGGCCAGCAGGTTCTCGATGGCGGTCGACTCGGCCAGTTCCGAGTCGCGTGCGTGCAGCACGGCAGGGCTGCCATCGGGTTTCTTGTCGATCAGGTGGACGATGCAATGACGGATCGGCATGGGATTCTCGGCTGAAAATAGGGCGCGACATACGGCGCTGCAAAGCGGCCAAGTGTAACCCAGCCGGGGGCTTGAGCAGGGTATGGATGTGTGTCGACGCAAGGGTTGTTCATTTTTTGTGCGATTTTTTGCGAAATTTGCTGCAAACCCCCGAAAAACCAGAACATTTGGCCTGTGGGAGGCGGATATTTATCGCTTCGTGTGGTAGTTTTGCCCGGTCTTGCGCACCGCGTGTGGCGCATTGCTGGCAGACCGCTGATGTCACGTCGAACCAAACGCATTTTTGTGTATCTACATACGCGATTGGCAATGGATATACCCCGGACCGCCGAAGACTCGCGGGTCTGGGCCGATGGCTGACGCTGCACTCTGCAAACCAACTGAATTTGATAGGGAAGGAACACCACCATGGCATTGACCAAAGACCAACTGATCGCCGATATCGCCGAAGCTATCGACGCGCCGAAAACCACCGCGCGTAACGCTCTGGAGCAACTGGGCCAGATCGTTGCTGATCAACTGGAAAATGGCAGCGAAATCACCCTGCCGGGTATCGGCAAGCTGAAGATCACCGAGCGTCCTGCCCGTACCGGTCGTAACCCTTCGACTGGCGCTGCCATCGAAATCGCTGCCAAGAAAGTCGTCAAGTTCGTTCCAGCCAAAGTGCTGACCGACGCTGTAAACAAGTAATTGTAAACAGCTTCTGAAAACCGCGTCCGGTGCGAGCCAGGCGCGGTTTTTTTGTGGGTGCTGCGCATGCCCCTAGGGGGCGGGTTTCGTCCAGCGCAGCTGGCGCCACGCTGCGCGCGCCTGAGGTGTCTGGAAGGTCCAGGCCACCAGGCGGCTCTGCTTCTGCCCCTGGCCCATCTCCAGCACGCGGTGTTCTACTGCGCCGGCCTTGTTCAGGGCCGCCTCGATACCCGGCAGGTTCGATGCCTTCGACACCAGGCTGCTGAACCACAGCACCTGCTGGCCCAGGGCCACGCTTTCATTCACCAGCTGGCTGACAAAGCGGATTTCACCGCCTTCGCACCACAGCTCGTTGTTCTGCCCGCCAAAGTTCAGTACCGGCAGCTTGCGCTTGGGGTCGGTCTTGCCCAGCGCCCGCCATTTGCGCTGGCTGCCACGGGTGGCTTCGTCACGCGAGGCGTGGAAGGGCGGGTTGCACAGGGTGACGTCGAAGCGTTCGTCGCTCTTTAGCAGGCCGGCGAGGATCTGCCGAGCATTGCCCTGCTGGCGCAGGCTGATGACCTTGCCCAGGCCGTTGGCCTGCACGATGGCCTTGGCGGCGCCCAGGGCCACCGGGTCGATGTCCGAGCCCAGGAAGCGCCAGCGGTAGTCGACGTGACCCAGCAGCGGATAGATGCAGTTGGCCCCGACCCCCACATCCAGTGCCTGGATCATCGCCCCCCGCGGAATCTCGCCACCGTTGTCGGTGGCCAGCAGGTCGGCCAGGCCATGCAGGTAGTCGGCGCGGCCGGGTATGGGCGGGCACAGGTAGTCGGCCGGGATGTCCCAGTGCTGGATGCCGTACTGGGCCTTGAGCAGGGCGCGGTTGAACACGCGCACTGCCTCGGGGTCGGCGAAATCGATGCTCGGCTTGCCGTGGGGGTTGGTGATCATGAAGCGGCCCAGCTCCGGGCTGCTCTTGATCAGTTGCGGGAAGTCGTAGCGACCCTGGTGGCGGTTGCGCGGGTGCAGGGTGGGTTTGTTGGGTGTGGTCATGAAAGTCCCATAAAAAACGCCGGCAAGACGGGCCCCCTGTAGGAGCCGGCCTTGCCGGCGATGCAAGGCGCAGCCTTGCCAGTGCAGGTAGCAGGGCAGTGTCGCCTGCTTCGCCGGCAAGGCCGGCTCCTACAGTCAGTGAGTATTACAAGGCGGCAATCCGCGCATGCTGCTCGGTGAAGTTGGCCAGGGCCTGTTCGGCCTCGGCCAGCTTGGCGCGCTCCTTGTCGATCACCGCAGGCGGCGCCTTATCGACGAACGCCGGGTTGGACAGCTTGCCGCCCACCCGCTGCACTTCGCCTTGCAGGCGCTGGATTTCCTTGTTCAGACGCGCCAGCTCGGCATCCTTGTCGATCAGCCCGGCCATCGGCACCAGCACCTGCAGGTCGCCGACCAGGGCGGTGGCGCTCAGCGGCGCCTCGTCCTGCTCGCCCAGCACGGTGAAGGATTCGATCTTGGCCAGCTTCTTGAGCAGTGCCTCGTTTTCCTGCAGGCGACGCACGTCTTCGGCACTGGCGTTCTTGAGGAACAGCTGCAATGGCTTGCCCGGGCCGATGTTCATTTCGCCACGGATGTTGCGCACGCCCAGCATCAGTTCCTTGAGCCACTCGATATCGCCTTCGGCGGCTTCATCGATGCGGCTTTCGTTGGCCACCGGCCACGGCTGCAGCATGATGGTCTTGCCTTCGATACCGGCCAGCGGCGCCAGGCGCTGCCAGATTTCCTCGGTGATGAACGGCATGAACGGGTGCGCCAGGCGCAGCGCCACTTCCAGCACGCGGACCAGGGTGCGGCGGGTGCCGCGCTGGCGTTCGACCGGTGCGTTCTCGTCCCACAGTACCGGTTTGGACAGCTCCAGGTACCAGTCGCAGTACTGGTTCCAGATGAACTCGTACAGCGCCTGGGCGGCCAGGTCGAAGCGGAACTGGTCCAGCTGGCGGGTCACTTCGGCTTCGGTGCGCTGCAGCTGCGAGATGATCCAGCGGTCGGCCAGCGACAGCTCGTAGGCCTCGCCGTTCTGGCCGCAGTCCTCGCCCTTGTCCAGTACGTAGCGCGCGGCGTTCCAGATCTTGTTGCAGAAGTTGCGATAGCCTTCGACGCGGCCCATGTCGAACTTGATGTCGCGACCGGTGGACGCCAGCGAGCAGAAGGTGAAGCGCAGGGCATCGGTGCCGTAGCTGGCGATGCCTTCGGGGAACTCGGCCTTGGTCTGCTTGGCGATCTTGTCGGCCAGCTTGGGCTGCATCAGGCCGCTGGTGCGTTTCTCCAGCAGCGCGTCCAGGGTGATGCCGTCGACGATGTCCAGCGGGTCGAGCACGTTGCCCTTGGACTTGGACATCTTCTGGCCCTGGCCATCACGAACCAGACCATGCACGTACACGGTCTTGAACGGCACTTGCGGGGTACCGTCCTCGTTCTTCACCAGATGCATGGTCAACATGATCATCCGGGCAACCCAGAAGAAGATGATGTCGAAACCGGTCACCAGCACGTCGGTGGAGTGGAAGGTCTTGAGGAATTCGGTCTGCTGCGGCCAGCCCAGGGTGGAGAAAGTCCACAGGCCCGAGCTGAACCAGGTGTCGAGCACGTCGTTGTCCTGGTTCAGGACCACGTCGTCGCCCAGCTGGTGCTTGGCGCGCACTTCTTCTTCGCTGCGCCCCACATAGACCTTGCCCGACACGTCGTACCAGGCCGGAATGCGGTGGCCCCACCACAGCTGGCGGCTGATGCACCAGTCCTGGATGTCGCGCATCCAGGAGAAGTACATGTTCTCGTACTGCTTGGGCACGAACTGGATGCGGCCGTCTTCGACAGCGGCGATCGCAGGCTCGGCCAGCGGCTTGGTCGACACGTACCACTGGTCGGTCAGCCATGGCTCGATGATGGTGCCGGAGCGGTCGCCCTTGGGCACTTTCAAGGCGTGGTCGTCGACGCTGACCAGCAGGCCTGCGGCATCCAGGTCGGCAACGATCTGCTTGCGCGCCACGAAGCGGTCGAGGCCGGCGTAGGCGGCAGGCAGGCTGGCGTCCAGGCTTTCGTTCAGGCTGCCGTCGAGGTTGAACACCTGGGCTGCCGGCAGCACCGCAGCGTTCTTGTCGAAGATGTTGAGCAGCGGCAGGTTGTGGCGCTTGCCGACTTCGTAGTCGTTGAAGTCGTGGGCCGGGGTGATCTTCACGCAGCCGGTGCCGAATTCGGGGTCGCAGTAGTCATCGGCGATGATCGGGATCAGGCGACCGACCAGCGGCAGCTTGACGAACTTGCCGATCAGCGCCTGGTAGCGCTCGTCGTTCGGGTTGACGGCCACGGCGGCGTCGCCGAGCAGGGTTTCCGGGCGGGTGGTGGCGACCACCAGGTGGTCCTTGCCGTCGGCCGTGGTGGCACCGTCGGCCAGCGGGTAGCGCAGGTTCCACAGATGGCCTTTCTCGTCGTGGCTTTCCACTTCGAGGTCGGAGATCGCCGTGTGCAGCTTGGTGTCCCAGTTGACCAGGCGCTTGCCGCGGTAGATCAGGCCATCTTCATGCAGGCGCACGAAGGCTTCCTTGACCGCTTCGGACAGGCCGTCGTCCATGGTGAAGCGCTCGCGGCTCCAGTCTACCGACGAGCCCAGGCGGCGGATCTGGCGGCTGATGTTGCCACCGGACTGATCCTTCCATTCCCAGACTTTCTCGAGGAATTTGTCGCGGCCCAGGTCGTGACGGTTCTGGCCCTTGGCCTCCAGTTGACGCTCCACCAGCATCTGCGTGGCGATGCCGGCGTGGTCGGTGCCTGGTTGCCACAGGGTGTTGCGACCCTGCATGCGGCGAAAACGGATCAGGGCGTCCATGATCGCGTTGTTGAAGCCGTGACCCATGTGCAGGCTGCCGGTCACGTTCGGCGGCGGGATCATGATGGTGTACGAATCGCCCGCGCCTTGCGGGGCGAAATAATTCTCTGACTCCCAGGTGTTGTACCAGGAAGTTTCAATGGCGTGCGGCTGGTAGGTCTTATCCATGCGCGGCGGGACCCTATGGCATTTATTCAGGAAAGCCGAGAAGTATAGCGGGGATAAGGGCCGGGGCGTAGCGTGAGGTGCGGGAGTGGGGCAAAAAACTGTGGGGAATTCTTCGCGTAGGAGCCGGCCTTGCCGGCGAAGCGAGCCAAAGGCTCGCCCCCCGTTTTTGATTACGAGCGTGAGTTCAACAACCGCTCCAGGCGGGCATCCAGGCGCCGCTTGATCTCGTTCTCGATATGCGGGGTAAAGTCCTTGATCACATCCTGCATGATCAACTGCGCCGCCGCGCGCAGTTCGCTGTCCAGGTGCAGCAGGGTGTCCTGGCGGCGCGCCTGCGGGTCGGGCTCGGCAGCCGGCTCGGCAGCCACCGGGGCCCGCGCTGCCGGTTCGGCCGGCTCGAGCAGCAACGGTATCTGCTCCTCGACGGTCTCGGTCAGCAGTGGCGGTTCCAGGGCATCGTCACCCAGCAACTGGCGAATCGACTCCAGATCGTCCAGCAAATGCGCAGGTTTTGGCATGGGGGCAGGTTTGTCCATCATCAGAGTCGCTGTAAACGGTGGTCTTGCAGAGCATAGCCCTGTTCACGGTAGAAACGGAAACTCTCCCGCGCCGCCGCACGAATGGCCGGCTCCTCCACCACGATCTCGGCAATGCGGGCAAAGCGTGCGGCAAAACCGGGTACCTTCAGGTCGAGATTGACCAGCAGGTCCTGATGATCGCCCGGGTCGTCACCGACCCCCAGCGCCACCGCGCCGTGCGGGTCGTCCTCGAGCGCGCTGTGGGGCACGAAGGCCTCGCCCTTGAACGCCCACAGCCGCGCATCCAGCTCGTCGCGCTGGGCCGCATCGCTGCAGTTGAGGTACACGCGGTGCCCAAGGCGCCAGGCCTTTTCGCACAGCTTGCAGGCGAAATCCAGCCGCGCGGCAGGCGCGGGGCTGGGCAGGATATAGAAGTCGACTTTGCTCATGGTGGGGTGGCCCACCGGCTACGCCTTGCAGCGCGGCCGGTGGACGGCGCCTCAGGCGTTGGCGCGGTCGAGCAGGTACTGGGTCAGCAGCGGTACCGGGCGGCCAGTGGCGCCCTTGTCCTTGCCGCCGCTGGTCCAGGCCGTGCCGGCGATGTCCAGGTGGGCCCAGTGGTAGGCCTTGGCAAAGCGCGACAGGAAGCAGCCGGCGGTAATGCTGCCCGCCTTCGGGCCGCCGATGTTGGCGATATCGGCGAACGGGCTGTCGAGCTGCTCCTGGTATTCGTCGAACAGCGGCAGTTGCCAGGCGCGGTCGTCGGCACGCTTGCCGGCGTCCAGCAGTTGGCCGATCAGTTCGTCGTCGTTGCCCATCAGGCCCGAGGTATGGCTGCCCAGGGCGACGATGCAGGCGCCGGTCAGGGTGGCGATGTCGATCACCGCCTGCGGCTTGAAGCGCTCCACGTAGGTCAGTGCGTCGCACAGCACCAGGCGGCCTTCGGCGTCGGTGTTGAGGATTTCGACGGTCTGCCCGCTCATGGTGGTGACGATGTCGCCCGGACGGCTGGCGCCACCGCTGGGCATGTTCTCGGCACAGGCCAGTACACACACCAGGTTGATCGGCAGCTTGAGTTCGAGCACGGCACGCAGGGTGCCGAACACGCTGGCTGCACCGCCCATGTCGTACTTCATTTCATCCATGCCGGCACCGGGCTTGAGGCTGATGCCGCCGGTGTCGAAGGTGATGCCCTTGCCCACCAGTACGTAAGGCTTCTCGCTCTTCTTGGCGGCGCCCTGGTAGCTGAGCACGATCAGGCGTGGCGGCTGATCGCTGCCCTGGCCCACGGCGTAGAACGCGCCCATGCCCAGGTCCTTGATCTTCTTCTCGTCCAGCACCTCGACCTTGAGGCCCTTGAACTCCTTGCCCAGCGCCTTGGCCTGTTCGGCCAGGTAGCTTGGGTGGCAGATGTTCGGCGGCAGGTTGCCCAGGTCGCGGGTAAAGCCCATGCCGTTGGCGATCGCGGTGGCGTGCTTGACGGCGCGCTCCACCTCGGCCAGGCCGGCCTTGTCGCTGAGCAGGGTGATCTTCTTCAGGGCGATCGGCTCGGCCTTCTTGCTCTTGTAATGATCGAATACATATTGACCATCGAGCAGGCTCTCGGCCAGCAGGCGTACCTTGCCGTAGTTGGCATCGCGGCCGGTCACGGCAACGTCGTCCAGTGCCAGCACCGCATCGCTGCCAGCCAGGCCCTTGAGCACGTTTAGCACGCTGCCCGCCAGCTTGCGCCAGGCGCGGTCGGCAAGGGCGTCCTTGCCGGTCCCCACCAGCAACACGCGCTCGGCCTTGACCCCGGCCAGGCCTTGCAGCAGCAGGGTCTGGCCGACCTTGCCGGCCAGGTCGCCGCGCTTGAGCACTGCGCTCAGGGCGCCGTTGCTGGCGTCGTCCACGGCCTTGGCGGTAGCGCCCAGTGTGCGGCCTTCACCCACGCTCAGTACCAGGGTGGCGGTTTTCAAGGATGCTGCGGCTACGCTTTTTACAACCAATTCCATGTCAGGGTCCCCGAATGAACTGTCAGTGCGCGCTGGCGGTGCAGGCGCTCGAAGCGGCCTGGCGCGCCGTGGCGGGCCAGTCAGAAAGCGCCCAGTTTGAGCCTGCGGCGGGCGCGCTGACAACCCCGAGATGAAGCTTTGCACGGCGCCAAGTGACAGGCACGGCCATTCACAGGATAATGCGCGCACTTTTGTCCGGGTTCGCCTTTGGCGGGCGGGCGACTATCTTGGTTGCAACGTTTTCCCTTGTTCGGCTGTCCGAGCCTGACAACCCAGGAGTGTCTGGTTTGATCGTCTTCCGTTATCTGTCCCGCGAGGTCCTGGTGACCTTGAGTGCCGTCAGCGCTGTGCTGCTGGTCATCATCATGAGCGGGCGCTTCATCAAATACCTGGCCCAGGCGGCCCAGGGCATGCTCGATCCGGGCGTACTGTTCCTGATCATGGGCTACCGCCTGCCGGGCTTTCTGCAACTGATCCTGCCGCTGGGCCTGTTTCTGGGCATCCTGCTGGCCTACGGCCGACTGTACCTGGAAAGCGAGATGACCGTGCTCTCGGCAACCGGCATGAGCCAGCAGCGCCTGCTGGGCATGACGCTGATGCCGGCGGCACTGATCGCGGTGCTGGTAGCCTGGCTGAGCCTGAGCCTGGCGCCCCAGGGCGTGACCCAGGTATCGCAGATCATCAACCAGCAGGATGCGCTGACCGAGTTCGACACCCTGGTGCCGGGCCGCTTCCAGAACCTGCGCGACGGTTCGCGGGTCACCTACACCGAGCAGCTGTCGGATGACCGTTCAAAGCTGGCCGGCGTGTTCATTTCCGAGAAGCGACTGTCCCAGGACAAGAGCAAGGACCGTGGCATCTCCGTGCTGGTGGCCGAAAAGGGCCGTCAGGAAGTGCAGGCCGACGGCAACCGCTACCTGATCCTTGAAAACGGCTACCGCTACGACGGCAACCCGGGCCAGGCCGATTACCGCGCCATCAAGTACGACACCTACGGTGTGCTGCTGCCCAAGCCGGAGGTCAGCCAGGAAGTCACCGAGCGCGAGGCCATCCCGACGTCCGAACTGATCGGCAGTACCGGGCTGCGCGAGCGTGCCGAACTGCAGTGGCGCCTGTCGCTGCCGCTGCTGGTGTTCATCGTGACCCTGATGGCGGTGCCGCTGTCGCGGGTCAACCCGCGCCAGGGCCGTTTCCTCAAGCTGCTGCCGGCGATCCTTCTGTATATGGCTTACCTGACGATTCTGATTGCCGCCCGCGGCGCCCTGGAGAAAGGCAAGTTGCCGATCGGCCTGGGCCTGTGGCCGGTGCATGGGCTGTTCCTGCTGATCGGCCTGGGCCTGATGTTCTGGGAACCGCTGCGCCTCAAGCGCGCCAGCCGTCGTGCGGAGGTGGCCCGTGGCTAAACTCGATCGCTACATCGGCCAGAGCGTGTTCATGGCCATCATCGCCGTGCTGGGGATCATCCTCGGCCTGGCGTCGCTGTTCGCCTTCATCGACGAGATGGGCGACATCAGCGATACCTACACCTTGTGGGACGCGGGCAACTACGTGCTGCTGACCGCGCCACGGCGCCTGTACGACATGCTGCCGATGGCCGCGCTGATCGGCTGCCTGATCGGCCTGGGCAGCCTGGCCAGCAGCAGCGAACTGACCATCATGCGCGCTGCCGGCGTGTCCATCGGGCGCATCGTGTGGGCGGTCATGAAGCCGATGCTGGTACTGATGTTGATCGGCGTGCTGATGGGCGAGTACCTGGCACCCGTGACCGAGAACAAGGCCCAGGCCGACCGTTCGCTGGCGCAGGGTGGCGGTGAGGCGCAAAGCTCCAAACGCGGCCTGTGGCACCGCCAGGGCGAGGAGTTCGTGCACATCAACACCGTGCAGCCCAATGGGCTGTTGCTGGGCGTGACGCGTTATCGCTTCGACAACGAGCGTCACATGCAGACCTCCAGCTTTGCGCGCAGGGCGCAATACACCCAGGGCCACTGGGAACTGACCGACGTGACCACCACGCACTTCCGTGGGGACCACACCGAAGTCATCCACAATGCCGAGGAGCGCTGGGACGTCGCGCTGACCCCCGAGCTGCTCAGCACCGTGGTACTGGCGCCCGAGTCGCTGTCGATCAGCGGGCTGTGGGACTACATTCACTACCTCTCCGACCAGGGGCTGAACAACGCGCGCTACTGGCTGGCGTTCTGGACCAAGGTGCTGCAACCGGTGGTCACGGCGGCGCTGGTACTGATGGCGGTGTCGTTCATCTTCGGCCCGCTGCGTTCGGTGACGCTGGGCCAGCGGGTGTTCACCGGGGTGCTGGTGGGCTTCGTGTTCCGCATCGCCCAGGACCTGCTGGGCCCTTCGAGCCAGGTGTTCGGCTTCCCGCCGCTGCTGGCGGTGGTGATCCCGGCGGCAATCTGTGCGCTGGCGGGGGTGTGGTTGCTACGCAGGGCGGGGTAGCGATTACCCTGGCCAACAAAAAGCCGACCTCAGGGTCGGCTTTTTCATTGGTTGCCTATGCCGGCGAACGGTGCGCTGCGGTTCTACTTCTTGCGCTTGGGAATCCGCACCAGCTGGGTTTCCGAGTACATGTCATGCCAGGCGCGTTTTTTCTTGTCCACCAGCGACCACAGAAACCCCAGGCCCAGGCACAGCCACGACGCAATCGACACCACAAAGCGCAGCAGTGCCTGCCACAGGCTGATGGCACTGCCGTCGGCATTCTGCACGCGGATGCCCCATACCTGCATGCCAAGGGTCTGGCCGCCGTGGGTCCAGAACTTGGCGAAGAAGCCGAACAGCATGAACAGCAGAACGGTCGACAGCAATGGATCGCCATCCAGCGCCCCCGCCTCGGTCAGGGCACGCATGCGCGTCTCGCCGATGATCGCCATCTGCACCATCTTGTACACCAGCGTGGTCACCATCAGCAGGGCGGTGCACAACAGGAAGTCATAGAACATCGCGGCCAGGCGACGGCCCAGGCCGACCACGGGGAACTCGCCCTGTGGTTGAAGAAGTTGCTTGGGCATGCGCTCAGGCTCCGGGTGACAAAGCGCCCATTCTACGGAATTGCGCGCACAAAAAAGCCCCTGCTGTTGCCAGCAGGGGCTCTTTCGTTGATGAAGATCAGGCTTCGGCTTGAACTTCGTCGGCTTGCATGCCTTTTTGGCCCTGCACAGCAACGAAGGTCACTTTCTGGCCTTCTTTCAGGCTCTTGAAGCCGTTGCCCTGAATAGCGCGGAAGTGTACGAACAGATCCGGACCGCTTTCTGGAGTGATGAAACCAAAACCTTTCTCGTCGTTAAACCACTTGACGGTACCGCTCTGACGTTGGGACATTGTCTTATTTCCTTTGAAACTTAGAATTAGTAACAGTTTCTTTCATTGAAAGAGTACTGGGCTGGGTTGCAGGAAAGTAAGAGACGTCGAACGGGTTGTAGCAAAACTCGGCGCTACTGCCCAGGTCACGAACCATAGCGACCCATGCAAACACAGTGCAGTGAATCTACACTCATTTCGATTGCAAAAACAAGTCCCGCAGAGCGCCGCACCACGGGGCCTGGCGGGAAATTTCCGGGGCTGTTTGCGGGCCGCTGTCGGGCGTGTTCGAAAGTTGTAAAACGCGTTCGAAAACGAATATCCCGAACGCGCCATGACACCTTGTTTCAATTGCGCTGTTTCAGCCGCGATAGTAGCGCTGGGCAACGAACGGCATCTTGCTGACTTTCATCGCCACCCGTTTGCCGCGCACGATGGCCCACAGCGGTGTATCGAGCGCTGCATGGGCCTGGTCCACATATCCCATCGCCACTGGCGCGCCCAGCGTGGGCCCGAAGCCTCCGCTGCAGATGCTGCCGACCACCGTGCCGGCCTCATCGACGATCTCGGCCCCTTCGCGCACCGGGGTACGCTCCTGCGGCAGCAGGCCGACGCGCTTGCGCGCCACGCCGCTGTGCTGCTGGGCGAAGATCGCAGCAGCGCCGGGGAAGCCTCCCGCCCGCGAGCCATCGGCACGGCGTACCTTGGAGATGGCCCACAGCAGGCTTGCCTCGATCGGCGTGGTGTCGGCATTCATGTCATGCCCGTACAGGCACAGGCCGGCTTCCAGGCGCAGCGAGTCGCGCGCGCCCAGGCCGATGGCGGCCACTTCCGGCTCGGCCAGCAGGTGGCGGGCCAGGGCCTCGGCGCTGGCGCTGGGCACACTGATCTCGAAGCCGTCTTCGCCGGTGTAGCCCGAACGGCTCACGTAGCAGTCCACGCCCAGCAACACCACGGGCTTGAACTGCATGAAGGTCATGTCCGCCACCTCGGGGGCTAGGCGCTGCAGCACCTTGACCGCCGCCGGGCCCTGCAGGGCCAGCAGGGCGCGCTCTTCGAACAGCGGCTGCACCTGGCACAGCGTGCCGATGTGCTGGCGCAGGTGGGCCAGGTCCTGGTCCTTGCAGGCGGCGTTGACCACCAGGAACAGTTCGTCGTTGCCCAGATTGGCCACCATCAGGTCGTCGAGGATGCCGCCCTGTTCGTTGGTGAACATCGCGTAACGCTGCATGCCCACCGGCAAATCGATGATGTCGACCGGCACCAGGGTTTCCAGGGCCTTGGCGGCATCGGCGCCCACCAGGCGGATCTGGCCCATGTGCGACACGTCGAACAGGCCGGCCTGTTCGCGGGTGTGCAGGTGCTCCTTGAGCACCCCCAGCGGGTACTGCACGGGCATGTCGTAGCCGGCGAACGGCACCATGCGCGCGCCCAGTTCCAGATGCAGGGCATGAAGCGGTGTTTGCAGCAGTGTGTCGGTGGACATTGATGACTCCTTCTAGAGGCTTGAGGTTGTCAGCACTCGATGATGTTGACGGCCAGACCGCCGCGGGCGGTCTCCTTGTATTTGCTTTTCATGTCGGCGCCGGTCTGGCGCATGGTGCGGATCACCTTGTCGAGCGAGACGAAGTGCTGCCCGTCGCCGCGCAAGGCCATGCGCACCGCGTTGATCGCCTTGACCGAGCCCATGGCATTGCGTTCGATGCAGGGCACCTGGACCAGCCCGCCAATCGGGTCGCAGGTCAGGCCCAGGTTGTGTTCCATGCCGATTTCGGCGGCGTTCTCGACCTGTTGCACGCTGCCGCCCAGCACCTCGCACAGGGCCCCGGCTGCCATCGAACAGGCCACCCCGACCTCGCCCTGGCAGCCCACCTCGGCCCCTGAGATCGAGGCGTTTTCCTTGTACAGGATGCCGATGGCAGCGGCGGTGAGCAGAAAGCGCACCACGCCGTCTTCGCTGGCACCCCCGATGAAGCGCATGTAGTAGTGCAGCACCGCCGGCACGATGCCGGCAGCGCCATTGGTGGGTGCGGTGACCACTCGACCGCCGGAGGCATTCTCTTCGTTGACCGCCAGGGCATAGAGGTTGACCCAGTCGAGTACCGACAGCGCATCGCGCAGGCTCGCCTCGGGGTTGGCGCACAGCTGGCGGTGCAGGGCCGCAGCGCGGCGCTTGACCTTGAGCCCGCCGGGCAGAATGCCCTCGTTGCGACAGCCGGCAGCCACGCAGTCCTGCATCACTTGCCAGATGTGCAGCAGGCCGCTGCGGGTCTCGGCCTCGGGGCGCCAGGCCGATTCGTTGGCCAGCATCACCTGGCTGATGCTCAGGTGATGCGTGGTGCAGTGGCCAAGCAGTTCCCGGGCCGTCTTGAACGGGTAGGGCAGTGTGGTGCTGTCCTCGACGATACGGTCGGCCCCGGCGGCGCCTTCGTCGACCACGAAACCGCCGCCCACCGAGTAGTACTCGCGGCTGCGTACCTGCAGGCCGGCGGCGTCGAAGGCACGAAAGATCATGCCGTTGGGGTGAAAGGCCAGCGGCTTGCGGATCATCGCCAGGTGCTGTTTTTCGTTGAATTCGATGGCGTGCTCGCCCAGCAGGTAGAGCTGCCCGCTGCTGCGGATCGCCTGCAGGCGCGCTGCGATGGTGTCGGTGTCGACGCTGTCGGGGTGTTCGCCCTCAAGCCCCAGCAGCACCGCCTTGTCGCTGCCGTGGCCCTTGCCGGTGGCGCCGAGCGAGCCGTACAGCTCGACCTTGACGCTGGCGGTACTGGCCAGCAGGTCGTCGCGGCGCAGGCCCTCGGCAAAACGCGCGGCTGCGCGCATCGGCCCGACGGTATGGGAGCTGGAGGGGCCGATGCCGATCTTGAACAGGTCGAAGACGCTGAGTGACATGGTCGTACCCTCGTGCAGGTTGAAAAGCTTCGCCGGCAAGGCCGGCCCCTACAGATGCGCGCGGGCTCTGCAGGAGCCGGCCTTGCCGGCGAAGAGGCCCTCAGGCGTCCTGATAGCTTTCGATCGACGGGCAGGCGCAGATCAGGTTGCGGTCGCCGAACACGTTGTCGACACGCCCCACGGGTGGCCAGTACTTGGCCTCCACCAGCGATGGCAGCGGGTACACCGCCTGCTGGCGGCTATAGCCGTGGGGCCATTCGCCGGCCAGCTCGGCCGCGGTGTGCGGGGCGTTCTTCAGCGGGTTGTCGTCCTTGTCCAGGCTGCCGTTCTCCACTGCGCGAATCTCTTCGCGAATACAGATCATGGCGTTGCAGAAGCGGTCCAGTTCCTCCTTGGCCTCGCTCTCGGTCGGCTCGATCATCAACGTGCCGGCCACCGGGAACGACATGGTCGGGGCATGGAAGCCGAAGTCGATCAGGCGCTTGGCCACGTCGTCGACGCTGATGCCGCTGCTGTCCTTGAGCGGGCGCAGGTCCAGGATGCACTCGTGCGCCACCAGGCCATTGCCGCCGGTGTACAACACAGGATAGTGCTCTTCCAGGCGGCGGGCGATGTAGTTGGCATTCAGGATCGCCATCTGCGACGCACGCTTGAGCCCGGCGCCGCCCATCATGCGGATGTACATCCAGGTGATCGGCAGGATGCTGGCACTGCCGAACGGCGCTGCGCATACCGCGCCCTGGGGGTTGTGCAGGTGCGCATGGCCCGGCAGGAACGGCGCCAGGTGCGCCTTGACGCCGATCGGGCCGACGCCCGGGCCGCCACCGCCGTGGGGGATGCAGAAGGTCTTGTGCAGGTTCAGGTGGGACACGTCGCCGCCGAACTTGCCCGGGGCGCACAGGCCGACCATCGCGTTCATGTTGGCGCCGTCGATGTACACCTGGCCGCCGTTGTCGTGGATGATCGCGCAGATCTCGCCGATGGCCTCCTCGAACACACCGTGGGTGGACGGGTAGGTGATCATCAGCGCAGCCAACTGGTCGCGGTGCTCGATGGCCTTGGCGCGCAGGTCGTCGATGTCGACATTGCCACGGGCATCGCACGCAGTGACCACCACGCGCATGCCGGCCATGTGTGCGGTGGCCGGGTTGGTGCCGTGGGCCGATGAGGGAATCAGGCAGATATCGCGGCGGGCATCGCCCCGGCTCTGGTGGTAGGCGCGGATCGCCAGCAGGCCGGCGTACTCGCCCTGCGAACCGGCGTTGGGCTGCAGCGACACGGCGTCATAGCCAGTGGCGGCGCACAGCATGGCCTCCAGCTCGTCGGTCAGTTGCTGGTAGCCCTGGCTCTGCTCGGCGGGGGCAAAGGGGTGCAGGTTGCCGAACTCGGCCCAGGTCACCGGGATCATTTCGCTGGCGGCATTGAGCTTCATGGTGCACGAGCCCAGCGGGATCATGGTGCGGTCCAGCGCCAGGTCCTTGTCGGCCAGCTTGCGCAGGTAGCGCATCAGTTCGGTTTCGCTGTGGTAGCGGTTGAACACCGGGTGTTCGAGGATGGCCGACTGGCGCAGCAGGGCGGCCGGCAGTCGTGCTGGCGTGGCAGTGGCCAGCGCGGCGAAGTCCGGTACGGCCTGGCCATTGGCGAACAGCTGCCACAGGGCCTCGACATCGGCCTGGGTGCTGGTTTCGTCCAGCGACAGGCCCAGGTGGTCGGCATCGATCTGGCGCAGGTTGAGCTGGCGGGCGCGCGCCTGTTCATGCAGCGCGGCAGTCGCGCCGCCGGTGGCCAGGGTCAGGGTGTCGAAGAACGCGGCGTTCTGCACGTTCACGCCCAGTGCCTTGAGGCCGCTGGCCAGGATCGCGGTCAGCTGGTGGGTGCGCTGGGCGATCTGCTTGAGGCCCTGCGGGCCGTGGTACACGGCGTACATGCTGGCGATGTTGGCCAGCAGTACCTGGGCGGTGCAGATGTTGCTGGTGGCCTTCTCGCGGCGGATGTGCTGCTCGCGGGTCTGCATGGCCAGGCGCAGGGCGGTCTTGCCGAAGCGGTCGATGGACACGCCGACCAGGCGCCCGGGCATGTCGCGCTTGAACGCATCGCGGGTGGAGAAGTACGCCGCATGCGGGCCGCCGAAGCCCAGCGGCACGCCGAAGCGCTGGGCGCTGCCGATGGCCACGTCGGCGCCGAACTCACCCGGCGGGGTCAGCAGGGTCAGCGCCAGCAGGTCGGCGGCTACCGCCACCAGCGCGTTGGCGGCGTGCAGGCGCTCCACCAGTTCGCGGTAGTCGAACACCTCGCCGTTGCTGGCCGGGTACTGCAGCAGGGCGCCGAAGAAGGCGCTCACGTCGCCCAGCTCGCGCTCGTCGCCCACCACCACCTCGATGCCCAGCGGCTCGGCACGGGTGCGCAGCACGTCGAGGGTCTGCGGGTGGCAATGCACCGAGGCGAAGAAGGCGTGGCTGCCCTTGTTCTTGCTCAGGCGCTTGCAGAACGTCATGGCTTCGGCGGCGGCCGTGGCTTCGTCGAGCAGGGAGGCGTTGGCGATCGGCAAGCCGGTGAGGTCGCTGATCAGGGTCTGGAAGTTCAACAGCGCTTCCAGGCGGCCCTGGGAAATCTCGGGCTGATAGGGGGTATAGGCGGTGTACCAGGCCGGGTTTTCCAGCAGGTTGCGCAGGATCGTTGCCGGGGTGTGGGTGTTGTAGTAGCCCTGGCCGATGAAGCTCTTGAACAGCTGGTTCTTGCCGGCGATGGCCTTGAGCGAGGCCAGGGCATCGGCTTCGCTCTGCCCGTCACCGAGCTCGAGCACGCTGGTGCCTTTGATGCTGTCGGGGATCACGGCGGCGCTCATGGCCTCCAGCGAGTCGAAGCCCAGGGTGGCGAGCATGGCCTGCTCGTCGGTGTCGCGCGGGCCGATATGACGGGCGATGAACTGATTGGCGGTGCCGAGGTTGATGGTCATGGTGATTTCCTCAGGCGTCGGCGTTGGCTTTGATCAGACGGTCGTAGGCGTCCTGGTCGAGCAGTTGCGCGACGGCGCCGGCATCGGCCGGGATGAAGCGGAAGAACCAGCCTTCGCCCAGCGGATCTTCGTTGACCAGCTCGGGGCTGTCCTGCAGCTGTTCGTTGACTGCCACCACTTCACCGGTCAGCGGCATGTACACGCCGCTGGCGGCTTTGACCGATTCGACGGTGGAGGCTTCGGCCCCGGCTTCGTAGGTTTGCAGTTCCGGCAGTTGCACATAGACCACGTCACCCAATGCGTTCTGGGCAAAGGCGGTGATCCCGACCGTGACGCTGCCGTCGGCTTCGGCGCGCAGCCATTCGTGATCTTCGGTAAAACGCAACTCGCTCATGGGAACTCCTCAGGGGTGCGGTAGGGCTCACCATCAGGCCAGCCCGGAACTGACATCTCCTTAGCAAGTTCGTGGCCATTTATAAAAAATGCTTACAAATCAATTGGTTATGTATTTGTCAGCGGTGCTCGTTATGCAGGTCGTAGCGAAATCGCTACACCTTTCGAGTATTGAAAAAGCGCAGAGGGATCAAAACCTTGCATTACAGTGGCAAACGGGCGATGTAGCGAAATCGATACGGTGTATCGAATTCGCTACGGAAGGGTTTCCTTTCCGGGAATGCCATACTTGCGCAGCCGATGCGCAATAGCCGTGTGCGAAGTCTGCAAGCGACTGGCCAACTGGCGGGTGGAGGGGTAGGTGGCGTAGAGCTTTTCCAGCAGGCCACGCTCGAAGTTCTCCACGGCCTGCTCCAGGCTGGCCACTTCACCATCGCTTTGGCGCGCCACCGAGGTGCCGGCAATGTCCAGGTCACCAATATCCACCAGGCTGCTCTCGCAGATGGCCGCAGCGCGAAAGATCACGTTCTGCAACTGGCGCACGTTGCCCGGCCAGCGGTTGCCCAGCAACGCCGGGTAGGTGCCCGGCGCCAGCCGGCACAGCGGACGCTGGATCTGCGTGCAGGCCTGGCGCATGAAGGCACGGGCCAGCATCAGGATGTCCTGGCCACGCTCGCGCAGCGGCGGCACTTCCAGGTTGAGCACGTTCAGGCGGTAGAACAGGTCTTCGCGAAAACTGCCTTCGGCAACCATCTTTTCCAGGTCGCGGTGGGTGGCGCTGAGGATGCGCACGTTGACCTTGACCTCGCGATCACCGCCCACGCGGCGAAAGCTGCCATCGCTCAGAAACCGCAGCAGCTTGGCCTGAAGGTAAGGCGACATCTCGCCGATTTCATCGAGAAACACCGTGCCCTGGTTGGCCAGCTCCATCAGCCCCGGCTTGCCGCCGCGTTGCGCGCCGGTGAAGGCACCGGGGGCGTAGCCGAACAGCTCGCTCTCGGCCAGGTTCTCCGGCAGCGCCGCACAGTTCAGTGCCAGGAAGGGTGCGTTGTGGCGGCTGCTGATGGCGTGGCAGGCACGGGCTACAAGTTCCTTGCCGGTGCCGGTCTCGCCGTGGATCAGCAGCGGCGCATCCAGCGCCGCCACACGCAGGGCGCGGGCCTTGAGGGTACGGATGGGCGGCGAGTCGCCGAGCAGCGCGTCGAAGCCTTCGGCATGGTCGTGGTGCAGGGCCGACAGGCGTTCGCCGATGCGGTTGGCCTGGTACAGCGTCAGCAGGGCGCCGGCGTTGGTGATCGGGGTGGCGTCGAGCAGCAGGGTCTGGCCGTTGAGGGTGACTTCGCGCAGGGGCAGGTGGAAACCCTGTTCGATCAGCGCATCGAGCAGTTGCGGGTCGCCGAACAGCTCACCCACCGAGCGGCCCTCCGGGTCCTGGCCGCACAGGGCGATCAATGCGGGGTTGGCCAGCAGCACATGGCCGGCGCTGTCCAGGGCCAGGACCGGGTCGCTCATGGCGGCGAGCAGGGCATCGAGCTGCAGGTGGCGGCGCTGTCCGGGGAGGATGTCGACCACTTTCACGCTTTGCACGCCGTGCACGTTGAACAGCGCGTCATGCAGCTCTTCGAGCACGTCGGGGCTCAGGGTCGGGGCGTCGATGTAGACGTTGGGCGGCACCATCTCCACGGCGTCCAGGTTGAGGTGGCGGGCACCGAGCAGGGCCAGCACTTCCTGGGTGATGCCGACGCGGTCGATGAAGCTGACGTGGATACGCATGGGGGGATGTTCTGGCTTGCCGGGATGGCAAGTATGCCTTGGCGGGCGTGGTGCGGTCGAATCGCGGGTCAAGCCCGCTCCCACAGGCGCAGGTGATTTTTGTGGGAGCGGGCTTGACCCTCGATGAGGTCGTGGTGAGCTAGCCCAGGTGCTCGGGCTTGACCGGGTCGCCCGATTTCACATCGAGCTGTGCGCGCACATCCTCGAACATCATGTCGTAGATCTTGTGCAGCGAGCTGATGCTGGCGGTTTTGGGCATGCCGTACTTCTGCGCGATGATCGAGGCCTGCCGCGCGAAGTCGAAGGCCTGGTCCTTGGGCATGAAGAAGGTTTCGTCCATCGGCTTGTCCTCGATGGTGCCATGCATGCGAAAACTCATGCCTTTGCCTTCCTTGGGATCCTGCTCAACCTTGTAGTCGATGCACAGGTTGTAGCTGTAATCGGCCTTGTTCAGCGCATGGCGCTCGATGTGCAGATGACCGGGTTCGAATATGGCCATGGCGGCTCCTCTGGAAGGTTGAAACGGGCGGACCTGCAGATCCGCCCAACTGCATCAACGGTAGTCGATACCCGGCTTGGACGTACTCACCCGAGTGCCGGCAGTGCCCTTGACGATGTCTTCGATATCGGCCAGCGAGCCGATAACCGCTACTTTGCCGGTGTGCCGGGCAAAGTCGCAAGCGGCCTGCACCTTCGGCCCCATGGAGCCTGCGGCAAAGCCCAGGCGCTCCAGTTCGTCCGGGTGGGCCTGGGCGATGGCTTTCTGGGTCGGCTTGTTGAAGTCGACATACGCCGCGTTCACGTCCGTGGCAATCACCAGCAGGTCGGCGTCCAGCTGTTCGGCCAGCAGCGACGAGCACAGGTCCTTGTCGATCACCGCCTCGATGCCCTGCAGCTTGCCGTTCTCACCATACATGGTGGGGATGCCGCCACCCCCGGCACAGATCACGATACTGCTCTTTTCCAGCAGCCACTTGATCGGGCGGATCTCGAAGATGCGCTTGGGTTTGGGGCTGGCCACCACGCGGCGGAACTTGTCGCCGTCGGCCTTGACCACCCAGCCTTTTTCCTTGGCCAGGCGCTCGGCTTCTTCCTTGCCGTAGACCGGGCCGATGAACTTGGTCGGGTCCTTGAAGGCAGGGTCGTTTGCGTCCACTTCCACCTGGGTCAGCAGGGTGGCGAAGGGCACCTCGAAATCCAGCAGGTTGCCCAGCTCCTGTTCGATGATGTAGCCGATCATGCCTTCGGTTTCGGCACCGAGCACGTCCAGCGGGTAGGCTTCGTCGGGTTTGTAGGATTGCGCCTGCAGCGACAGCAGGCCGACCTGCGGGCCGTTGCCGTGGGCGATGACCAGTTCGTTGCCGGGGTGGATCTTGGCGATCTGTTCGGCGGCGATACGGATGTTGGCGCGCTGATTGTCGGCGGTAAGGGGCTCGCCGCGGCGCAGCAGGGCGTTGCCGCCCAATGCAACAACGATACGCATGATGATGTCCTTTCTAGGGTGCAGGAGCCGGCAGCGCCGGCTCCCGGCGGGGTTACAGGTCGGCCAGGGTCGACACCAGGATCGCCTTGATCGTGTGCATGCGGTTTTCCGCCTGCTCGAAGGCGATGCAGGCCGGCGACTCGAACACGTCATCGGTCACTTCGATGCCGTTGGCCAGGTGCGGGTACTGCTCGGCGATCTGCTTGCCGACCTTGGTGTCGGAGTTGTGGAACGCCGGCAGGCAGTGCATGAACTTGGTGCGTGGGTTGCCGGTGGCCTTCATCAGCTCGGCGTTGACCTGGTATGGCAGCAGTTGCTTGATGCGTTCGCCCCAGGCTTCGACCGGCTCGCCCATCGATACCCACACGTCGGTGTGGATGAAGTCCACGCCCTTGACCGCAGCTTTCGGGTCTTCGGTGAGGGTGATGCGGGCACCGCTTTCCTCTGCGTACTGTTTGCAGCGTGCCACCAGGTCGTCATGCGGCCACAGGGCCTTGGGCGCACAGATACGCACGTCCATGCCCAGCTTGGAGCCGACCAGCAGCAGCGAGTTGCCCATGTTGTTGCGCGCATCGCCCAGGTAGGCGTAGCTGATGTCGTGGATCGGCTTGTCGGCATGCTCGCGCATGGTCAGCACGTCGGCGATCATCTGGGTGGGGTGGTATTCGTCGGTGAGGCCGTTGAACACCGGTACGCCGGCGAACTTGGCCAGCTCCTCGACCACTTCCTGCTTGAAGCCACGGTACTCGATGGCATCGTACATGCGCCCGAGCACGCGGGCGGTGTCCTTCATGCTCTCCTTGTGGCCGATCTGCGAGGAGTTGGGGTCGATGTAGGTGACGTTGGCGCCCTGGTCATAGGCGGCCACTTCGAAGGCGCAACGGGTGCGGGTCGAGGTCTTCTCGAAAATCAGCGCAATGTTGTTGCCCTTGAGGTGCTGCTGCTCGGTGCCGGTGTACTTGGCACGCTTGAGGTCACGGGACAGGTCCAGCAGGTAGCGCAGCTCGCGCGGGGTGTGGTGTTCCAGGCTCAGCAGGCTGCGGTTGTGGATGTTGAACGCCATGATGTTGCTCCTGTTCTTTTAGAACGCAAAGGGCTGATCGGCCCGGCCGGCGCCTTGTGGGCACGGCCGGACGATGGTCGTTTTAGTAGTCGATTGGGTCGCGCACGATCGGGCAGGTCATGCAGTGGCCGCCCCCACGTCCGCGGCCCAGTTCGCCGGCACTGATGGTGATGACCTCGACACCGGCCTTGCGCAGCAGGGTGTTGGTGTAGGTGTTGCGGTCGTAGCCGATGACCACGCCCGGCTCCACGGCCACCACGTTGTTGCCGTCGTCCCACTGCTCGCGTTCGGCGGCGAAGCTGTTGCCACCGGTTTCAACCACGCGCAGCTTGGGCAGCTTGAGGGCCTTGGCCACCACATCGAGGAAGCTGGCTTCTTCGCGGCGGATGTCGATGCCGCCCTGCTTGCTTTCGTCGGGTTGCAGGGTGAAGGCGACGATCTGGTTCACCACTTCGGGGAAGATCGTTACCAGGTCGCGGTCGCAGAAGCTGAACACGGTGTCCAGGTGCATCGCAGCGCGGGACTTCGGCAGCCCGGCCACGATCACGCGTTCCACGGCCTTGTTCTTGAACAGGTTCAGCGCCAGTTGGCCGATGGCCTGACGCGACGTGCGTTCGCCCATGCCGATCAGTACCACGCCGTTGCCGATAGGCATCACGTCGCCGCCTTCGAGGGTGGAGTTGCCGTGGTCCTTGTCCGGGTCGCCGTACCAGATCTCGAAATCGGCATTGGTGAACTGCGGGTGGAACTTGTAGATGGCGGTGGTCAGCAGGGTCTCCTGGCGACGCGCCGGCCAGTACATCGGGTTCAGCGTCACGCCGCCGTAGATCCAGCAGGTGGTGTCGCGGGTGAACTGGGTGTTGGGCAGCGGCGGCAGGATGAAGCTGGAGTGGCCCAGGAAGTCGCGGAACATCTGGATGGTCTTGCCACCGAAGCTGTCGGGCAGGTCATCGGCCGAGACGCCGCCGATCAGGTACTCGGCGATGTGTCGCGGCTCCAGGCTGCGCAGCCAGGATTTCACTTCGTTGATCAGGCCCAGGCCCACCGAGTCGGCGGTGACCTTGCGCTCCAGAATCCAGTCCAGTGCTTCGGGCATCGCGACGATGTCGGTCAGCAGGTTGTGCATTTCCAGCACTTCGATGCCGCGCTCGCGCATCTTGGTCACGAAGTCGAAGTGGTCGCGCTTGGCCTGGGCGACCCAGAGTACGTCGTCGAACAGCAGTTCGTCGCAGTTGTTCGGGGTCAGGCGCTGGTGAGCCAGGCCTGGGGAGCAAACCATCACTTTGCGCAGTTTGCCGGCTTCGGAATGTACGCCGTACTTAGCTTTTTCCGTGGACATGGTTCATTTCCTCCAAGTTGCGAATACGGGGGGTTACAGAGTCAGGAAGCCGTCGTACAGGCCATAGGCCGCCACCAGGGCGCCAATGACTACGGCGGCGAAGATCAGCTTCTCCACGTTGGTAAAGATCGGTTGGCCCACCTCGCGCTTGGCCTTGGCGAACAGCACCACGCCAGGGGCATACAGCAGGGCCGAGAGCAGCAGGTACTTGACGCCACCGGCGTACAGCAGCCAGATGGCATAGAGCAGTGCGATACCGCCGATGATCAGGTCTTTCTTGCGTTCGGCCAGGGCCTGTTCATAGGTTTCGCTGCGCAGTGCCAGCAGGAACGCATAGGCCGCCGACCACAGGTAGGGCACCAGGATCATCGAGGTGGCGAGGTAGATCAGCGACAGGTAGGTACTGGCCGAGAACAGCGTGATGACCAGGAAGATCTGCACCATGGCGTTGGTCAGCCACAGGGCGTTGGCCGGCACGTGGTTGGCGTTCTCGCGGCGCAGGAACTCCGGCATGGTGTGGTCCTTGGCTGCGGCGAACATGATCTCGGCGCACAGCAGTACCCACGACAGCAGGGCCCCCAGCAGCGAGACGATCAGGCCGACGCTGATCAGCACCGCGCCCCAGTGACCGACCACATGCTCGAGCACGGCGGCCATCGACGGGTTCTGCAGCTTGGCCAGTTCCGGTTGGGTCATGATGCCCAGCGACAGCACGTTCACCAGTACCAGGAACAACAGCACGGTGATGAAGCCGATCACGGTGGCCTTGCCCACGTCGGAGCGTTTTTCGGCGCGGGCCGAGAAGATGCTGGCGCCCTCGATGCCGATGAACACCCACACGGTGACCAGCATCATGTTGCGCACCTGGTTCATCACGCTGCCCAGGTCCGGGTTCATCGTGCCCCAGATGTCGGCGGTGAAGATGTCCAGCTTGAACGCGAACAGGGCAATCAGGATGAACAGCGCCAGTGGCACGACCTTGGCCACGGTGGTGACCAGGTTGATGAACGCTGCTTCCTTGATGCCGCGCAGCACCAGAAAGTGCACTGCCCACAGCAGGATCGAGGCACCGATGATCGCCGCCGGGGTGTTGCCTTCGCCGAAGATCGGGAAGAAGTAGCCCAGGGTGCTGAACAGCAGCACGAAGTAGCCCACGTTGCCCAGCCAGGCACTGATCCAGTAGCCCCAGGCGGACGAAAAGCCCATGTAGTCGCCAAAGCCGGCCTTGGCGTAGGCGTATACGCCGCCGTCCAGGTCAGGTTTGCGATTGGCCAGGGTCTGGAACACGAAGGCCAGGGTCAGCATGCCGATGGCGGTGATGCCCCAGCCGATCAGCACGGCGCCGACATCGGCGCTGGCGGCCATGTTCTGCGGCAGCGAGAAGATACCGCCGCCGATCATGGAACCCACTACAAGTGCGACTAACGCACCCAGTCGTAGTTTTCCGGGAGTGTCTGACATTGGATAACTCCATTCCAGGAGAAGAGAGATGCCAGAATAAATCCAGCAAGCGTGACGAGAGCTGATTCAGGTCAGTTCATTGATACATTCCATTGTTGTTGAAGGACTTGAAGCGCTGCAGCCGGCGCCTCGCCGACACCCCGCAAGCCTTGTGCAATGGCACCTCCAGCCTTTTTCTAGAGCATTCGCTCTGAATGGCTGCGAGATTTGAAGCTAGTCGCTTTTACGGGTTTAGCAAATTTTTGACGAGAAAAGATCTTGTTTGCTTGATGAAGTAGATGGGGTACGCAAAACTCACTGTTTAGTTCGCCTCGGCATAGACGTACTAGTTATGAAGGTTATAGTTTTGAAGACAATCCACTATAAACGTCAGGGCTGTGCTTATATTTAGGCCTAGTGTGTAACAGCACCATGACAACGCGGGACGAAAAGGGGAACTGCATGTCCGAACCAGGACAGAAACTGCGCTTGGGTGCGCTCGTCGCGCTGGTGGTGGGCTCGATGATCGGTGGCGGTATCTTCTCGCTGCCGCAGAACATGGCCGCGCGGGCCGACGTCGGCGCCGTGCTGATCGGCTGGGGCATCACCGCCGTCGGCATGCTGGCGCTGGCGTTCGTGTTCCAGACCCTGGCCAACCGCAAGCCCGAGCTCGATTCGGGTGTGTATGCCTATGCCAAGGCCGGGTTTGGCGAGTACATGGGCTTTTCGTCGGCCTGGGGTTACTGGATCAGCGCCTGGCTGGGCAATGTGGGCTACTTCGTGCTGCTGTTCAGCACCCTGGGCTTCTACTTTCCGGTGTTCGGGGAGGGCAACACGCCGATCGCCATCGCCTGCGCTTCGCTATTGCTGTGGGCGGTGCACTTTCTGGTACTGCGCGGCATCAAGGAGGCGGCGTTCATCAACCTGGTGACCACCGTGGCCAAGGTGGTGCCGCTGGTGATGTTCATCGTGATCGCGGCGGTGGCGTTTCGCGCCGATATCTTCACCCGTGACATCTGGGGGCTGAGCAACCCCAAGTTCGGCGGGGTGCTGGACCAGGTGCGCAACATGATGCTGGTGACCGTGTTCGTGTTCATCGGCATCGAGGGCGCCAGCGTGTATTCGGCCCGTGCCGAAAGGCGCTCGGACGTGGGCAAGGCCACGGTGATCGGCTTTCTCGGGGTGCTGGCGCTGCTGGTGCTGGTCAACGTGCTGTCGCTGGGGGTGATGACCCAGCCGGAGCTTGCCGGCTTGCAGAACCCGTCACTGGCCTCGGTGATGGAGCATATCGTCGGGCCCTGGGGCGGGCTGCTGATCAGCCTGGGGCTGGCGGTGTCGCTGCTGGGGGCGCTGCTGTCGTGGGCGTTGCTGTGTGCCGAGATCCTGTTCGCCACCGCCCGCGACAAGACCATGCCGCGGTTTCTGACCCGCGAGAATGCCAACCATGTGCCGGTCAATGCGCTGTGGATGACCAACTGCATGATCCAGCTGTTCCTGCTGATCACGCTGTTCTCTGCGGGCACCTACACCAGCCTGATCTACCTGGCGTCGTCGATGATCCTGGTGCCGTACCTGTGGTCGGCGGCCTATGCGTTTCTGCTGGCCCTGCGCGGGGAAACCTATGAGCGCCACCCCGGGGCGCGGCGCAAGGACCTGCTGGTGGCCGGGGTGGCGCTGGTGTATGCGATCTGGCTGCTTTACGCCGGGGGGCTGAAGTACCTGCTGCTGTCGGCGCTGCTGTACGCGCCGGGGGTGATCCTGTTCTACCGCGCCAAGCACGAGCAGGGGCAGCCGCTGTTCACCGGGTGGGAGAAACTGATTTTCGCGGCGGTGCTGGTGGGGGCGGGGGTGGCGGCGTATGCGTTGTATGCGGGGTGGTTGACGCTTTAGAGCGGTGTCGAGGTGTTCGCCGGCAAGGCCGGCTCCTACAGGTTGGTGCGACCTTCTGTAGGAGCCGGCCTTGCCGGCGAAGAGCCTCTGGCGGTCACCAGCGAGGCTCGGCCGACCCCAGCTCGCAAGCCCCCCGCGCCCATACCAGCGGCGCGCCTTGCACCTGCAACGGCGCCTGCAGGCGCCTGGCCGGCCCCCACGGCGTCTGCTCCACGGCCGGGGCCAGGTCTGCCTCGGTTTCGCCGGCCAACGGCAAGTCCTCGATCACCGTGCCCTGGTCCACCAGCAGCTTGGTCGTGCGCGCCAGCGACAGACGCGCCGAGCCGCCACAGCCGCTGCGCAGCCGCTCATCCAGTGCACGGATCGCGGCAGCCGCCATCAGGTAGCCGGTGGCATGGTCCAGGGCCTGCACCGGCAACGGCACCGGCCGCTCGCCCTGACGCCAGCGCATGCCCTCGCGAGCGATCCCGCTGCTCATCTGCACCAGGCTGTCGAAGCCGCGACGATGCTGCCACGGGCCGCTCCAGCCATAGGCATTGAGGCTGACATCGATCAGCCCGGGGTTGAGCCTGCGCCGTTGTTCGGCGCCATAGCCGAGGCGCTCCAGCGCGTCGGCGCGGTAGCCGTGCAGGAGGATATCGGCACCTGCCAGCAGGCCTTCGAACACGGCGCGGTCCTCTGCAGCATGCAGGTCCAGGCGCGCGCAGCGCTTGCCCAAGGTCACCTCGGCCACCACCGAGGGTTCCTCCCAGCCCGGCGGATCGATGCGCAACACGTCGGCACCGAACCCCGCCAGCAGGCGGCTGGCAACGGGTCCGGCAAGAATGCGCGTCAGGTCCAGCACGCGTACCCCCTTGAGCGGCTGCGCCGCGGTGCCGGTCCAGCCCTTGAGTTCGCCAGCCGGCCCAGCCTTGCGATCGATCAGCGGCTCGGCATTGACCGCCATGCCCTGCGGGTGCGCCGACCATTGCTGCCAGCTGCGCATCTGCGCGGCACATCCGCCCGCAGCCACCACGGCAGTTTCCAGCGCCTCTGCCTCCCACTCGACAACCCGCCGGGCCATCTGATCGCGGTCGTGTACCGCTCCCAGCACCCGTTCGGCAGCGGCGCGGTGATGCGCGGCATTGGTGTGCAGGCGGATCCAGCCATCGCGGGTCGGGTAATCGCCTGCCACGGCGTCCCACAGCGGCGGCAGGCTCCAGCCCTGGGGGCGAATGCTGGTGGCGAACCACAGGGAGCTCAGACGTCGGTCCACCTGCACCCCGGGGCGCGTGCCGGTCTGGCCGGCGAGCAGGTCGGCGATGGCCAGGCCCGTGGCGGCAATGCTGGCACTGGCCAGTTCGGTGACTTCGAAGGTCGATGGCAGGGCTCCTGCAGTGTGCAGGTGCAGGTGCTCAAGCGCATCCTGGGCTAACCCCAGGGCGCTGACGATGCTGTTGAGAACATGACTCATGGTTGGCCCTCCCGTTGGTGGGCCATTGCAGACCATCAGGGCTGATTGGTCAAATGCGGGGCGGCAGGCACGCGCTCGGGGCGCGACCAGATCCACAGGTTGCCCAGGGCCATGCCGCCGATGGCGAGCCCTACCGGCCAGCGCAGGCCGATGAACACCAGCATCAGGCCGGCGCACAGCAGCATGCTGAGCGTGGCGCTGACCTTGGCCCGGCGCTGAATCACCTTGCCGTTGCGCCAGTTGTGCAGGATCGGCCCGAACAACCGGTGGTTTTCCAACCAGGCGCTCAGGCGCGGCGAGCTGCGCGTGGCAGCCCAGGCCGCGAGCAGGATGAACTCGGTGGTCGGCAGGCCGGGGATCACGATGGCCACCAGGCCGATGCCCAGGCTTACATAGGCAAGCAGGCCGAACAGCACGCGGGACAGCTTGGAGGTGGATGGGCGGGTCATGGGGTCCATTGACTGCACAGGTGAGGGCCGGCTGCCAGCGCGGCTGGCCGGCCCGGCACGCATCAGGCCAGCTCGGCCTTGGGCGCGGTGGCGTAGGCGTGTTTGAGCAACTCGGTAAAACGTTCGAACGCAGCCACGGCGCCTTGTTCAGCGGCCGCTTCTTCTTCGGCGCTGAGCTCCAGGCCATCGAGGATGCGGGTGAACTGCTTCCAGCCCTCGGCGCGACCACCGGCCGGCTCGCCCAGGTGACGGGCACCGAAGCTGTCCGACAGGCCCAGGCCGACGGCGCGCTTGATCAGGAACGCGGCGCCGAGTTTGGAGCCTTCGGAGACGAATATCCAGCCCATGGCGGCGCCCAGGCTCGGGTTGTGCACGGCGCCGGGGAAGGCGGCCGGTACTGCGGTGTCGAGGTCGGCGAGGTCGAGGCGGGCCTGTTCGGCGCGGCAGCGCTCGGCCAGGTCGGGCACGATGGCGATCAGTTGCGGGTCGTTGTACAGCGCCTGGAGTTCGGACTGGAACAGGTACTGGGCGACCACGAAACGGGCGAAGCTTTCGCGGGTGTCGAAGGGGGCATGGGACTTGACCAGCGCATCGAGCTCGCTGTGCGGCGCATGGGTGAGCTGGTTGAGGCGCTGCGAGCGCAGGGCAGGGCGTTCGGCGGTTGCGGTCATGGGGCATCCTTGGGAAATGGTGAGCGGGTGACTAGACGTTAGTAACTAGACGAATGAGGGGCGTGGAAATAGTAAAAAAGGTTGCGGGCCATTCGCCGGCAGGCCAGCTCCCTGTGGGAGCCGGCCTTGCCGGCGTAGCGTCTAGATATCCCACACCAGGTTGATGGCGAAGTTGCGCCCCGGTGCGGTCAGGCGGTCCAGATTGGCCGGCTGGGTAACCGCCGCTTCACCCAGGCCATCCTTGCCCACGGTGGCGTAGCTGCGCACGTCATCCCATTGCCAGTACTTCTTGTCGGCAAGGTTGTACACCCCGGCATTGATGGTGATGTCGTCTGTAACCTTGTAGAACCCGCTCAGATCCAGCGTGCCGTAGCCCGGGGTGCGGAAGCGGCCGCTGCTGCCGTCGGGGGCGAAGAAGTTGGTGTCATCGACGCGGTTCTTGCGCTTGACCACGGTCCAACTGAGCAGGGTGCCGTAGTCGCGTTGTTCGTAGCCCAGGCCGAACACCCCGGTCAGCGGGTTGACGCTGTTGAGCGGTTGGCCGGTGTCGTCGTTGCGGCCATTGGCATAGGCCAGGGAGGTCTGAGCATACAGGCCCTCTGGCGCGCCAAAAGGCGCCAGGCTCAGGCGGCCCTTGAACTCGACGCCCTTGATGGTCGCGTGCTTGATGTTGTTGGCGGCGAAGGTGTTGCCCAGGTCGGACGACTGCACGGCGTCTTCGTTGATGAAGTCGCGGTACTTGTTATAGAACACCGCCACATCGAAGTGCCCCGCATCGAAGTTGCCGCGCAGGCCGGTTTCGTAGCTTTTGCTCTTTTCCGGCTCCAGGTTCGGGTTCGGCTCCACGGTATACCCGCCTGCCAGGTTCACGAAGCGACCATACAGCGACTTGGCCGTCGGCGTGCGGAAGCCTTCAGCGTATTGCCCGTACCAGGTGTAGTTGTCGTTGAAGGCGTAGGTCACACCCAGCTTGGGCGAGACGCGGTGCCATTTCTTCTCGGCGTCATTGACGCTGTTGGCGCTGCCCAGTGCACCGAGGTACTCGTCGGTCATGTCGGGCTTGAGGCGGGTGTAGTCATAGCGTGCACCCGGCAGGAAAGTCCAGTCGTTCCAGCGGATCTCGTCCTGGGCGAACAGGCTGTATGTGTTGATGGTCGGGTCCGGGAAGTCGCTGACCTTGACCTGGGCGTCCCCAGGGCTGGCATCGCCAACGGCGCGGCAGGTACCGCCCACATTCAGACAGGTTGCCGTGCCGCTGCGCGAACCGGTGACCTTCTGCTGCTTGAGCGTGGTGCCGTAGGTCAGCAGGTGTTCGGTATCGCCAAGGCTGAAGGCTTTGTCGAGCTGGGCGTCGAGTACCCACTGACGGTCCTGGTAGAGGGTCTGGCGATCACGGAACACCTCGCGCCCTCTGGCCGCATACACCTCTTCGGTGCGCTGGTCGGTCTTGCCGATCTGGTAGTTCAGGCTCCACTTCATGTTGTCGGCCAGTAGGCTGCCCAGGGCAAATTCGTGGTTGATGGCAAATCGCTCGCGGGTGACGGTGTCGTTGCCGGTACGTACGCGGTAGGAGTTGGAGGCACCAAAGCCGGGAATGAACGGCCCACCCACTGCGCTCAGTTGGTTGGTATCGCGATCATCCTTGTAGCGCTCGTAGGTCAGGCCCAGCCGCGCGTCGTCGGCGTAGTTCCAGCCCAGCTTGGCCAGCACGTTTGTGGTGCGCGCATCCTGCGGGTTGGCCTCGGTGCGCGCCAGGCCATCGCCGCTGTGGCTGCCGTAGGACTCGGTCTCGTGGCCGTTGCGCTGGCTCAGGTGCAGCAGGCCGTCGAAATCGCCCTCGCGCCCGGCCACGGTGGCCGAGGTCAGCCAGCTCTCGTCGGCCGAGCTGTAGCCGGCCTTGAGGCGTGCACCCACGTCCTTGCCCGGCTTGATGATGTCGTCCGGGTCGAGGGTGAAGTAGCTGACCGCGCCGCCGATGGCGTTGCTGCCGTACAGCACCGAGGCCGGGCCGCGCAGGATCTCCACGCGCTTGACGATCTCGGGGTCGACGTAGTTGCGCTGGGTCTGGGCGTAGGGGCCGTAGAAGTAGCTGTCGGGGATCGACACGCCATCGATCTGGGTCAGTACGCGCTCGCCATCGATGCCGCGGATGTTGTAGCCGTTGAGGCCGCTGCGCTGGCCGACGCCGCTGACCGAGACACCTGGCTCGTAGCGCACCAGGTCCTTGATGGTGTTGACGTTGCTGCGGTCCAGCTGCTCGCGGGTCTGCACGCTCACCGTGCTTGGCACCTGGTTCACGTCCTGCGCGGTACGGGTGGCGCTGACGGTCACCTGCTGCAGGGTGATGGCGTTGGAGGCGGCGCGCTCGATCACCACATTGCCGGCACTGAGCTTGCGGTAGTTCAGCTGGGTGCCGGCGAGCATCTGGCGCAGGGCCTGCTCGGGCGGCATCGAGCCGCGCACGCCTGGCGAGGCGACACCTTCGGCCAGCTCGGCGGACAACCCCACCTGCCAGCCGGTGACGGCGGTAAACGCGTTGAGCGCCGACACCAGCGGCTGCTGGGCAATGGCGAAGCGGTAGTCACCCATGCGCGGGTTGGCTGCCTGGGCGGGCTCGGCGGCCAGCGCCGGCAGGCTGCAGACGCCGCCGGCCAGCATGGCCAGGGTCAGCAGCGACAGCGTGCAACGTTGCAGGCCCGCTGTGCGGGTGGAGACGGTAGACCGGCGAGTGAAACCTCTGGACATCGAAAGCGCTCCCTGTCGCGCGAATGTTATAGGTGCGGCCGATTCAAAAATAAGAATCAGTTGCATTGGCTATAACGAGACGTGTGACCACGGGGCATCGCGTAAAAAAAGATTCCGATTCAGTTCAGAATCACCAGCGCCGGGTACTCCTGCAGGCGTGCGGAGGTGATGTGGGCCAGCGAGCGCACCGCTTCGAGGGGTTGGTCGAGGCGGTAGTTGCCGGTGACGGCGACGTTCTGCAGGCGCTCGCTGGTGTTGATGATCCAGCCCGGGTAGTAGCGCCCCAACTCGGCCAGCACCTGGCTCAGGGGGCAGTTCTCGAACACCAGCCGGCCCTCGATCCAGGCCAGGTCCTTTTGCCCGTCCAGGCGCTCGCGCTGGCTGAAACCGTTGGGGCCGAGGCTGATGCTGTCGCCGGCCGACAGGCGGATGCGCTGGTCGCTGTTGCCCAGCAGGTCGACGTCGCCGCGCTGCACCCGCACCTGTGCCTGGCCGTCGAGGTAGCGCACGGCGAAATCGGTGTCGCGCACGCTGGCGCGCAACGGCCCGGCGCGCAGCTCGAAGGGCTGCTGCCCGCCGGGGACCTGGAAGTAGGCTTCGCCCTGGTACAGCCGGGCGATGCGCTGGCGGTCGTTGATGTTGCTGGAGAACGCCGAATTGGTATTGAGCAGTACCTTGGAGCCGTCCTGCAGTTCCAGGCGCTGGCGCTCGCCGACCACGGTCAGGTGATCGGCCTGCAGGCGCATGGGCAGGTTGCCGACCGTGAACACACCCACCAGCAGCACCGCGGCGGTGGCCAGCGGCTTCCAGTGCGGGCGCAGGCGGGCCAGGCGCGAGGGACGCTGGCGTTGCTGCAGCTGCAGCGCGGCGGCGCGCACGCTGTCGCCGTGCCACAGGGCTTCGGCCTGCACGTAGGCCGGGGCATTGGCCGGGTCGGCCTCGAGCCAGGCCTCGAAGGCCCGGGTGTCTTCGGGCGTGGCGCATTGCAGGCGTATCAGCCAGTCCAGCGCCTGGTCCATGGCGCTGTCGCAGGCAGCCGGGTCTGGCGGCGCAGGGCGGTCAGGGGCACTGTCGGTCACGGAGGGTCCTTGGCATGCTTGTGTATCAGGTAATGATCAAGTGTATCGGCATGTGAGGCAAGCAGGCTCAATCGCGATTGAGACGATCGGCTACGCCTACACAGATGGCCATGATCAGTTTCAGTTCCTTCTGAACCGTGCTGGCGGACACCTTCAGTTGTTCGGCGATTTCCAGATAGCTGGCGCCGTGCAATCGGCTGAGGATGAAGATGCGCTGCTGGCGGGCGCTGAGCTCGCCCAGCGAGGTGCTCAGGCGGCGCAGCAACTGCTCCGCGTGGGTGGCGTCCTCGGCGCTGCCGTGGCTGGCGGCCACGTTGTGCAGCACCGCCTCGGGCACATCGTCGAGCAGGGTGCGGGCTTGCACGCGGCGGGCGCGCAGGTGGTCCAGGGCGAGGTTGCGGGCGGTCTGGAACACGAAGGGTTCGAGGTGCTCGATGGGGCGTTCGCCCAGGGCGCGGGTGACGCGCAGGTAGGTTTCCTGAAGCAGGTCTTCGGCGGTGCTGGGGTTGTCGACCATGCGCTGCAGGGTGCGTAGCAGGGTGACCCGCTGGGCGAGGAAGACGGCGTTGAAGCGGGACTGACTCACAGCGATACCTGACCGGGATTTCAGTGAATGATAATGCTTATCATCAATGCTGTTGGTCAAGGGGGAAAAGCAGCGGCAAGCTTTCAGTGCCAGGCGGCAGGAGGAAAAGCAGGCTTACCCCCCGGCTTGCCTGCCGCCTGAAGCTTGCGGCTTGAGACTTGAGACTATCGCGCCTCCCATAGCGCCAGGCAGTTGTCCAGCATGCGGTTGGAAAAGCCCCATTCGTTGTCGTACCAGGCCATCACCTTGAGCATCTTGCCGGCCACCTTGGTGTGATTGGCGTCGAAGATCGACGAAAGCGGGTTGTGGTTGAAGTCGCACGACACCAGCGGCAGGGTGTTGTAACCGAGGATCTTCGAGTGCTGGCTGGCCTCTTTCATCAGCGCATTGACCTCTTCCACGCTGGCCTCGCGCGTCACGTTCAGGGTCAGGTCCACCAGCGACACGTTGATCACCGGCACCCGCACGGCCATGCCGGTCAGCTTGCCGGCCAGTTCCGGCAACACCAGGCCCACGGCCTCGGCTGCGCCGGTCTTGCTCGGGATCATCGACTGGGTGGCCGCCCGCGCCCGGTACGGGTCGCTGTGGTACACGTCGGTCAGGCTCTGGTCGTTGGTGTAGGCATGGATGGTGGTCATCAGGCCCTGTTCGATGCCCAGTTCGCGGTGCAGTACCTGCGCCACCGGCGCCAGGCAGTTGGTGGTGCACGAAGCACTGGAGATGATCTGGTGCGAGGGGCGCAGGATGTCGTGGTTGACCCCGTACACCACCGTTGCGTCCACGCCCTTGCCGGGGGCCGAGATGATGACTTTGCGTGCCCCGGCAGTAAGATGGGCCGCGGCCCGGGTGCGCTCGGTGAACAGGCCCGTGCATTCGAACACCACGTCCACACCCAGCGCCTGCCACGGCAGCTCGGCGGGGTTGCGAATCGCGCTGACGGCAATTCGGTCGCCGTTGACCGTGATGCTCTCGCCATCGCTGTGAACCTGTGCATCGAATGCCCCGTGCACGCTGTCGTACTTGAGCAGGTGCGCATTGATCGAGCTGTCGCCCAGGTCGTTGATGGCGACGACCTGCAGGTCCTGACGGTAGCCTTGGGTATACAGTGCGCGAAGAATGTTGCGGCCGATGCGGCCAAAACCATTGATTGCGATACGTAATGTCATGGAGCTACCTCTGGCAGACTGTCTGAGCCCCGGAAAGAGCCTGAATCTGATTTTGTTGTTGGAATTACAAGATTATTCGTAAAAAAATAGAAAACAAGCCTTTTTGCTGGCAGTATTTTGTTCAATCTACAACGAGTGACCGGCCAAGCCGTTACCCACCTACATTCGCGCCCCTGCCTTGAGCCTAGGTCGCAATCGTTTGTAAGGGAAACCGCCGCAGAGGTTGCTGCCCCTTAGCCTGGAGTCCAGTACATGCATCCGCGCATTCTTGAGGTCACCGAACGGCTGATCGCCCGTAGCCGTCCTACCCGCGAGCGCTACCTTCAGTTGATTCGCGGGGCGGCCAGCGACGGCCCGATGCGCGCCAAGCTGCAATGCGCCAACTTCGCCCATGGCGTGGCCGGCTGCGGCAGCGACGACAAGCACAGCCTGCGCATGATGAACGCGGCCAACGTCGCCATCGTCTCGGCCTACAACGACATGCTCTCGGCGCACCAGCCCTACGAGCACTTCCCCCAGCAGATCAAGCAGGCGCTGCGCGAAATCGGCTCGGTGGGCCAGTTTGCCGGCGGGGTGCCGGCCATGTGCGACGGCGTCACCCAGGGTGAACCGGGCATGGAGCTGGGCATCGCCAGCCGTGAAGTGATCGCCATGTCTACCGCGATTGCGCTGTCGCACAACATGTTCGACGCGGCGCTGCTGCTGGGTATCTGCGACAAGATCGTGCCGGGCCTGTTGATGGGGGCGCTGCGCTTTGGCCATCTGCCCCAGCTGTTCGTGCCGGGCGGGCCGATGCCCTCGGGTATCTCCAACAAGGAAAAGGCCGACGTGCGCCAGCGCTACGCCGAGGGCAAGGCCAGTCGCGAAGAGCTGCTGGAGTCGGAAATGAAGTCCTACCACAGCCCCGGTACCTGCACCTTCTACGGCACGGCCAATACCAACCAGTTGCTGATGGAAGTGATGGGCCTGCACCTGCCCGGTGCCTCGTTCGTCAACCCGTACACGCCGCTGCGCGATGCGCTCACCGTAGAGGCCGCGCAGCAGGTCACGCGCCTGACCAGGGCCAGTGGCAACTTCATGCCGCTGGGCGAGATCGTCGACGAGAAGTCGCTGGTCAACTCCATCGTCGCGCTGCACGCCACCGGCGGCTCTACCAACCATACCCTGCACATGCCGGCGATTGCCCAGGCGGCCGGCATCCAGCTGACCTGGCAGGACATGGCCGACCTGTCCGAGGTGGTGCCAACGCTGTCGCACGTGTACCCCAACGGCAAGGCCGACATCAACCACTTCCAGGCGGCGGGCGGCATGGCCTTCCTGATCCGCGAGCTGCTCGATGCCGGGTTGCTGCACGAGGACGTGAACACCGTGGCCGGCCCCGGCCTGCGCCGTTATACCCAGGAGCCGTTCCTGGACAACGGCAGGCTGGTGTGGCGCGAAGGCCCCGAGGCCAGCCTTGACGAAAGCATCCTGCGTCCGGTGGCCAAACCGTTCTCCGCCGAGGGCGGCCTGCGGGTGATGCAAGGCAACCTTGGCCGTGGGGTGATGAAGGTGTCTGCGGTGGCGGCCGAGCACCAGGTGGTCGAAGCCCCGGCGCGGGTGTTCCACGATCAGCAGGAACTGGCCGATGCGTTCAAGGCCGGCGAGCTGGAGCGCGATTTCGTCGCCGTGGTGCGCTTCCAGGGCCCGCGCTGCAACGGCATGCCCGAACTGCACAAGATGACCCCGTTCCTGGGTGTGCTGCAGGACCGCGGCTTCAAGGTCGCGTTGGTGACCGACGGGCGCATGTCGGGAGCTTCGGGCAAGATTCCGGCGGCCATTCATGTGTGCCCGGAAGCGTTCGATGGCGGCCCGCTGGCGCGGGTGCGCGATGGCGACATCGTGCGCGTGGACGGCGTGGCCGGCACCTTGCAGGTGCGCGTCGAGCCGGCCGAACTGGCCGCTCGCGAGCTGCCGGCAGCGCCGCTGGGCAATGACCTGGGCTGCGGGCGCGAGCTGTTCGGCTTCCTGCGCGTGGCGCTGAGCTCGGCCGAGCAGGGCGCCAGCGCCTTCACCTCGGCCCTGGAGAACTTCAAATGAAGGTCGCACTGGTCGGTGACATAGGCGGCACCAATGCCCGCTTCGCGTTGTGGCGCGACAACGCGCTGCACGCGGTGCAGGTGTTCCCCACGGCTGACTACACCAGCCCCGAGCAGGCCATCGGCGTGTACCTGGCCGCGCAGGGCCTGGCCAAGGGCGAGGTGGCGGCGGTGTGCCTGGCGGTGGCCGGGCCGGTCAGCGGCGATGAGTTTCGTTTCACCAACAGCCATTGGCGCCTGAGCCGCAAGGCATTCTGCGCCAACCTGCAGGTCGAGCACCTGCTGCTGATCAACGACTTCACCGCCATGGCGCTGGGCATGACCCGCCTGCAGCCGGATGAAGTGCGCAATGTGTGCGCCGGCACCCCGGACACCACCCGTCCGGCGGTGGTGATCGGGCCGGGTACCGGGCTGGGTGTCGGGACCTTGCTTGGCCTGGGCGAGCAGCGCTGGCTGGCGCTGCCGGGTGAGGGCGGGCATGTCGATCTGCCGGTGGGCAGTGCACGCGAGGCGGCGATTCGCCAGGCGATCGCGCTGGACACCGGCCACGTCAGCGCCGAAACCGTGCTCAGTGGCGGCGGGCTGCTGCGCCTGTACCACGCCATCTGTGCACTGGACGGGCATGCCCCCACGCTGGGCACGCCGGCCCAGATCACCGACGCGGCGTTGCACGACGACCCGGTGGCGCTGGAGGTGATCGAGCAGTTCTGCCGTTTTCTGGGGCGGGTGGCCGGCAACAATGTGCTGACCCTGGGCGGGCGTGGCGGGGTGTTCATCGTGGGCGGGGTGATTCCGCGCTTTGCCGAGTTGTTCCTGCGCAGCGGCTTTGCCGCGAGTTTTGCCGACAAGGGCTGCATGAGCGCCTACCTTGAAGGGGTGCCGGTGTGGCTGGTGACGGCGGAGTATTCCGGGTTGGAAGGGGCGGGAGTGGCGTTGCAGCAGGCACTGGCCCAGCACGCCTGAGTTGGAGTGACTGGCCGGGCCCTGTCGCGGGTCAAGCCCGCTCCCACCAGGTTCGATGCCGTACCTGTGGGAGCGGGCTTGACCCGCGATGGGGCCGCCAAGGAATGCACTGACAAGGACAACAACCGTGACCAAGTCGATTCTGCTGGTCGATGACGACCAGGACATCCGTGAACTGCTGCAGGCCTACCTGAGCAAATGCGGCTTCCAGGTGCAGGCCCAGGCCGATGGCCAGGGTTTTCGCCAGGCTCTGGACACACACGGCGCCGACCTGGTGATCCTCGATGTGATGCTGCCCGACGAAGACGGTTTCAGCCTGTGCCGCTGGGTGCGACAGCATCCGCGTCAGGCGCGGGTGCCGATCATCATGCTCACCGCCAGTTCCGACGAAACCGATCGCGTCATCGGCCTGGAACTGGGCGCCGACGATTACCTGGGCAAACCCTTCAGCCCCCGCGAGCTGCAAGCCCGCATCAAGGCCCTGCTGCGCCGCGCCGGCTTCATGCATGAACGCCCCGGCGGTGACGTGCTGACCTTCGACGAGTGGCGCCTGGATACGGTCAGCCACCGCCTGTTCCACCGCGACGGCGAAGAGGTGATCCTGTCTGGCGCCGATTTCGCCCTGCTCAAGCTGTTCCTCGACCACCCGCAACAGATCCTCGACCGCGACACCATCGGCAATGCCACCCGTGGTCGCGAGCCGATGCCCCTGGACCGTATCGTCGACATGGCGGTCAGCCGCCTGCGCCAGCGTCTGCGCGATACCGAAAAACCTCCGCGACTGATCCGCACCGTACGCGGCAGCGGCTACCTGCTGGCGGCCAGTGTTGCGCCCGCGCACTGAGCGGCGCTGGCGCCTGCCGCTGCCACGCTCGCTGCTGGGGCGCATGCTGCTGCTGACCCTGCTGGTGGTGACGGCGGCCCAGGGGTTGTCCAGCGTGATCTGGGTGTCGCAGTTGCGCGCCAGCCAGCTCGAAGGGCTGCTGGCCAGCGCGCGCAGCCTGGCGCATTCGATGACCGCCAGCGTCAGTTACTTTCGTTCGCTGCCGCTGGCCTACCGGCCGCTGGTGCTGGACCAGCTGCGCAGCATGGGGGGCACGCGCTTCGTGGTGTCGCTCAATGACCGGCCGCTGGACATGCAGGTGCTGCCGGTGACCCCGCGCAAGCAGGCGGTGATCGAGGCGTTCGAGCAGGTACTGCACGAGCGCCTGGGCGAGCAGATGGAAATCTCGGTGGAGTTCGTCGGCCCCGAGCAACTGCGTCTGTTCAACAGCGGGCTCAAGCTCGATGAACTGCCGCGCTCCTGGGCGCACTACTCGCTGACCCTGGAGCCGGTCAACCCGCCGGTGCTGGTGACCCAGATCCGCCTGGGCGAGGGCGAATGGCTGTACATCGCCTCGCTGCTGCCCGAGCCCTACACCAGCCTCGAGGCCGAGGGCCTGCCGCGCCAGCAGGTGGGGTTCATCGCACTGACCAGTTTCTTTCTGCTGCTGTTCATCGGCCTGCTGGTGCATTGGCAGACCCGTCCGCTCAAGCGCCTGGCACGCGCGGCGCGGGAGCTGTCGCTGGGCGCCGACGCGCCGCCGGAGGTGGAGGGCGGCGGCAGCGAAGTGGTGGAGGTGGGGCGCGCCTTCAATGCCATGCGCGAACGCATCAGCCGCTACCTGACCGAGCGCAGCCAACTGTTCAGCGCGATCTCCCACGACCTGCGCACGCCGATCACGCGCCTGCGCCTGCGCGTCGAGCTGCTGGAGGATGAACAGCTGCAACACAAGTTCGGCCGTGACCTGGACGAGCTGGAGCTGCTGGTCAAGGGCGCCCTGCAGTGCGTGAAGGACACCGACATCCACGAGAACATCGAACCCATCGACCTCAACCAGGTGCTCGACTGCCTGGTGGAACCCTACCTGGCCAGTGCGCGCGTCACCGTGCAGGGCAGGGCGCTGGCGGCGTATCCGGGCAAGCCGCTGGCGCTCAAGCGCTGCATCGGCAACCTGATCGACAACGCGCTCAAGTACGGCGAGCGTGCGCACCTGCGCATCATCGACAGTGCCACCGGCTTCGTGCTGCAGGTGGACGACGAGGGCCCCGGCGTGCCGGAGCAGCGCCAGGAACAGGTGTTCGAGCCACATGTGCGCCTGGCCGGCCAGCAGCAGGGCTACGGGCTGGGGCTGGGCATCGCGCGCAACATCGCCCACAGCCACGGCGGTGAGGTGAGCCTGCGCAACCTGCGCGAAGGCGGCCTGCGGGTCACCCTGAGCCTGCCGCGCAGTGCGGGCCAGCGGGTGAATGTCACAGGTCGGTGACATTCGCGCATCCCTTCGTTACTTCTGCCGCCCCAGGGGGTGGCTAGACTTCGATTCACGCGCAAGCAGCATGACTTGCACCGGCATAACAACAAGAAAGGTTTCCCTTGATGAATGCGATCAATCGCCTCGCCGCCGTTGTTTCCCTTGCTTCCCTGTTGCCATTGAGCGCCCTGGCTGCCGAACCCGGCACGGTCGAGGTGACCCACTGGTGGACGTCCGGTGGCGAGAAGGCGGCCGTGGACACGCTGCGCAAGCAGATCGAACAGGACGGCTTTGTGTGGAAGGACAACGCCGTGGCCGGGGGCGGCGGCGCGGCCGCCATGACCGTGCTCAAGAGCCGCGCGGTGGCCGGCAACCCGCCAGCCGCTGCCCAGGTCAAGGGCCCGGACATCCAGGACTGGGGCGCGCTGGGCCTGCTGACCAACCTGGACGATGTGGCCAAGGCCAACGACTGGGACGCGCTGCTGCCCAGAAAGGTTGCCGACATCATGAAGTACGACGGTCATTACGTGGCCGTGCCGGTGAACATCCACCGGGTCAACTGGCTGTGGATCAACCCGCAGGTGTTCGCCAAGGCCGGGGCCAAGGTGCCGACCACCCTGGACGAACTGTTCGCCGCCGCCGACAAGCTCAAGGCTGCCGGCTTCGTGCCCCTGGCCCACGGCGGCCAGCCGTGGCAGGACAGTACCGTGTTCGAGGACGTGGTGCTGAGCATTCTCGGGCCCAAGGGCTACCACGCCGCCTTTGTCGAGCTGGATGAAAAGACCCTGACCGGTGCGCAGATGATCGAGGCGTTCAGCACCTTGCAGCGCCTGGGCACCTACATGGACCCCAACCGTGCCGGGCGTGACTGGAACGTTGCGGCCGCCGAGGTCATCAACGGCAAGGCCGGCATGCAGATCATGGGCGACTGGGCCAAGAGCGAATGGACCGCTGCGGGCAAGATCGCCGGCAAGGACTACGAGTGCGTAGCGTTCCCCGGTACCCAGGGCAGCTTTGCCTACAACATCGACTCGCTGGTGATGTTCAGGCTCAAGGACGAGAACGACATCAAGGCCCAGAACGACCTGGCCAAGGTGGCGCTGGAGCCGGCGTTCCAGACCGTGTTCAACCAGAACAAGGGGTCGCTGCCGGTACGCCAGGACATGGACATGGGCCCGTTCGATGCCTGCACGCAAAAGTCCGCCGCGGACTTCAAGGCGGCCGAGCAGGGCGATGGCCTGCAACCGAGCATGGCGCACAACATGGCCACCAGCCTGGCGGTGCAGGGCGCCATCTTCGATGTGGTGACCAACTTCCTCAATGACCCGAAGGCCGACCCGGCCAAGGCGGTCAAGCAGCTGGATTCGGCGATCAAGTCGGCTAAATGATGGTGTAGGCGCGGGCCCCTTCGCCGGCAAGGCCGGCTCCTACAGGAGCCGCGCCGCTGCCTGTGTAGGAGCCGGCCTTGCCGGCGAAGCGGTGCGCAGCACCGCACCTCCAACCGAGAACCTTCCGATGAGCACTATCGCCGTCCTCAACAAGGCCTCACCCCTCGATGCATTGCAACGCTGGCTGCCCCGACTGGTACTGGCGCCGAGCATGCTGATCGTGCTGGTGGGCTTCTACGGCTATATCCTGTGGACCTTCGTCCTGTCGTTCACCAATTCAAGCTTCATGCCCAGCTACAAGTGGGTGGGCCTGGCCCAGTACGCCCGCCTGATGGACAACGACCGCTGGTGGGTCGCCAGCAAGAACCTGCTGTTGTTCGGCGGCATGTTCATCGGCATCAGCCTGGTGGTCGGCGTGCTGCTGGCGGTGCTGCTCGACCAGCGTATCCGCCGCGAAGGCTTTATCCGCACCGTCTACCTGTACCCCATGGCGCTGTCGATGATCGTCACCGGCACCGCCTGGAAATGGCTGCTCAACCCCGGCCTTGGCCTGGACAAGATGCTGCGCGACTGGGGCTGGGAAGGCTTTCGCCTGGACTGGCTGGTCGACCCCGACCGCGTGGTGTACTGCCTGGTGATTGCTGCCGTGTGGCAGGCCTCGGGGTTCGTCATGGCGCTGTTTCTGGCCGGGCTGCGCGGGGTCGACCCGTCGATCATCCGCGCCGCCCAGGTCGATGGCGCGAGCCTGCCGACCATCTACCTGCGCATCGTGCTGCCCAGCCTGCGCCCGGTGTTCTTCAGTGCATTGATGATTCTGGCGCACATCGCGATCAAGAGCTTCGACCTGGTGGCGGCAATGACCGCCGGTGGCCCGGGCTACGCTTCGGACCTGCCGGCGATGTTCATGTATTCGTTCACCTTCAGCCGCGGCCAGATGGGCATGGGCTCGGCCAGCGCGATCCTGATGCTGGGTGCGATCCTGGCGATCCTGGTGCCGTACCTGTATTCGGAACTCAGGAGCAAGCGCCATGAGTAGTTCACTTGCTGCTCGTCGACCGAGCCTGAGCCGCCTGGCGATCTACGCCACCCTGATCGCGGCCTGCCTGGTGTACCTGGTGCCGCTGATCGTGATGCTGCTGACCAGCTTCAAGAGCCCCGACGACATCCGCACCGGCAACCTGCTGAGCTGGCCCGAGGTGATCACCGGCATCGGCTGGGTCAAGGCCTGGGACGCGGTGGGCGGGTATTTCTGGAACTCGGTGAAGATCACCGTGCCGGCGGTGCTGATCTCCACCCTGGTGGGGGCGCTCAACGGCTACGTGCTGTCGATGTGGCGCTTCCGTGGCTCGCAGCTGTTCTTCGGGCTGCTGCTGTTCGGCTGCTTCCTGCCGTTCCAGACGGTGCTGCTGCCGGCCTCGTTCACCCTCGGCAAGCTGGGCCTGGCCAGTACCACCACCGGCCTGGTGCTGGTGCACATCGTGTACGGCCTGGCCTTCACCACGCTGTTTTTCCGCAACTACTACACCAGCGTGCCCCAGGCCCTGGTGCAGGCGGCGCGGCTGGATGGCGCGGGGTTCTTCACCATCTTCGGGCGCATCCTGCTGCCCATGTCGATCCCGATCATCATGGTGTGCCTGATCTGGCAGTTCACCCAGATCTGGAACGACTTTCTGTTCGGCGTGGTGTTCGCCAGTGGCGACGCGCAACCGATCACCGTGGCCCTCAACAACCTGGTCAACACCAGCACCGGGGCCAAGGAATACAACGTCGACATGGCGGCGGCGATGATCGCCGGGTTACCGACCCTGTTGGTCTATGTGCTGGCTGGCAAGTATTTCCTGCGTGGGCTCACCGCCGGCGCGGTCAAGGGGTAGAACATGGCAACGCTTGAATTGCGCAACGTCAACAAGACCTACGGCAGCGGCCTGCCGGACACGCTGAAGAACATCGAACTGAAGATCGGCTCGGGCGAGTTCCTGATCCTGGTGGGCCCCTCGGGCTGCGGCAAATCCACCCTCATGAACTGCATCGCGGGGCTGGAGCAGATCAGCGGCGGGGCGATTCTGGTGGACGACGCCGACATCAGTGGCATGAGCCCCAAGGATCGCGACATCGCCATGGTGTTCCAGTCGTATGCGCTGTACCCGACCATGAACGTGCGCGACAACATCGCCTTCGGCCTGAAGATTCGCAAGATGACCCCGGCGGCCATCGACGAGGAGGTGGCGCGGGTGGCCAAGCTGCTGCAGATCGAGCACCTGCTGGGGCGCAAGCCCGGCCAGCTGTCCGGTGGGCAGCAGCAGCGCGTGGCCATGGGCCGGGCGCTGGCACGCCGGCCCAGGATCTACCTGTTCGACGAGCCGCTGTCCAACCTCGACGCCAAGCTGCGGGTGGAGATGCGCACCGAGATCAAGCTGATGCACCAGCGCCTGAAGACCACCACGGTGTACGTGACCCACGACCAGATCGAGGCCATGACCCTGGGCGACAAGGTGGCGGTGATGAAGGATGGGCTGATCCAGCAGTTCGGCACCCCGCAGCAGATCTACAACGACCCGGCCAACCTGTTCGTGGCGAGTTTCATCGGCTCGCCGCCGATGAACTTCATACCCTTGCGCCTGCAACGCCAGGAGGGTCGCCTGCTGGCCCTGCTCGACAGCGGCCAGGGGCGCTGCGAGCTGCCGCTGGGCACCGGCGAGGCGGGGCTGGAGGCGCGCGAGGTGATCCTGGGCATTCGCCCGGAGCAGATCAGCCTGGCGGGGGTCGAAGGCAATGGCCTGCCGAGCATTCGCGCCCAGGTGCAGGTCACCGAGCCGACCGGGCCGGACACCCTGGTGTTCGTGACCCTCAACCAGACCAAGGTGTGCTGCCGACTGGCACCGGAGTTCGCGCCGCAGGTCGGCGAAAGCCTGAGCTTGCAGTTCGATCCTGCGCGGGTGCTGCTGTTCGATGCAGAAACGGGCGAACGGCTGGGGCGCGGGCGTGCACCGCTCGATACGGTCGGCACCGACAACATTGCCCAATTCAGGGGCCGCTGAATTCGTTGTAAAGCATGGACACCATCGAAAACAATAAGACGAGGACACAGGGGATGGATCATTTCAAACGTGTTTTGCCGCGGGGCTGCATGACCCTGCTGGCGGCCTTCGGGGTCAGTTGCGGGGCGCACGCTGCCGGCGCCTTCGACCCGGAGTCGAAGTGGATGAGCGGCGACTGGGGCGGCACACGCACCGAGTTGCTGGACAAGGGCTACGATTTTTCGCTGGATTACGTGGGCGAGGTTGCCGGCAACCTGAAGGGTGGCTACAACAACGACAAGACGGCTCGCTACAGCGACCAGTTCGCCCTGGGTGTGAAGATGGACCTGGAGAAGATCCTGGGTTGGCACGACGCCGAGTTCAAGCTGGCGATCACCGAGCGCAGCGGGCGCAACCTGTCCAACGACCGCATCAGCGACCCTCGGGCCGGGCAGTTCAGCTCGGTGCAGGAGGTGTGGGGCCGCGGGCAGACCTGGCGCCTGACCCAGATGTGGGTCAAGCAGACCTACTTCGACGGCAAGCTCGACCTCAAGGCGGGGCGCTTCGGCCCGGGCGAGGAGTTCAACAGCTTCCCCTGCGATTTCCAGAACCTGGCCTTCTGCGGCTCGCAGGTGGGCAACTGGGTGGGCAGCATCTGGTACAACTGGCCGGTCAGCCAGTGGGCGTTGCGCGCCAAGTACAACCTCACGCCGGAGTTCTTCGCCCAGGTCGGGGTGTTCGAGCAGAACCCTTCGAACCTTGAGACGGGCAATGGCTTCAAGCTCAGCGGCAGCGGCACCAAGGGCATGATCCTGCCGGTGGAGCTGGTGTGGGCCCCCAGGGTCAACGGCCTGCCCGGCGAGTACCGCCTGGGTTACTACTACAGCACTGCCAAGGCCGATGACATCTATGAGGACGTCAATGGCCAACCCCAGGGCCTGACTGGCGCAGACCCCAAGTCGCATTCGAGCAAGCATGGCTGGTGGGTGGTGGCGCAGCAGCAGGTTACTGCGCACAACGGCGATGCCAATCGCGGCCTGAGCCTGTTCGCCAACTTTACCGTGCACGACAAGGCCACCAACGTGGTCGACAACTACCAGCAGGTGGGCATGGTGTACAAGGGCGCCTTCGATTCGCGGCCCAAGGACGACATCGGCTTCGGCGTGGCGCGCATTCATGTCAACGATGACGTGAAGAAGCGTGCGCAGCAGCTCAATGGGGTCAGCGGTATCGATGACTACAACGACATGGGCTTCGTGCCGATCCAGCGCACCGAGTACAACGCCGAGCTGTACTACGGCGTGCACGTGACCAACTGGCTGACCGTGCGCCCCAACCTTCAGTACATCCGTCATCCGGGCGGGGTGAGCGAGGTGGACAACGCGGTCGTCGCCGGGCTGAAGATTCAGTCGTCGTTCTGAGGGGATATGTTGTAAATTTACGCCAATTCGGCGTTTCGCCGGCAAGGTCGACTTCTGTAGGAGCTGGCGTTGCCGGCGAACAGGCCCCCCTAACAACAAGAGTCCCGAAACATGTCCGAGCACCCGCTTCAACGCTTCTTCACCTCGCAGCGGCCGCGACCGACCTTCGAGTGGGAGCGTTACCAGCAGCGCGACGTGCTGATCATCGATCACCCCCAGTGCCAGGCGGTGTTCAGTCGCCAGGGCGCGCAACTGCTGCACTTCCAGCCCCGTGGCGAACGCCCGTGGCTGTGGTGCGCGGCGCAGTGGCCGCAGGTCGGCGCCATTCGTGGCGGTGTGCCGGTGTGCTGGCCCTGGTACGGCCGTCACCCCAGTGAAGACATGTGGCCGGCCCACGGCTGGGGGCGCCTGCTCGACTGGAAACTGATCGACAGCAGCGAAAGCGACGAGGGTGTGACCCTCACGTGGCGCCTGCAACTGTGCGACTGGCAGGTCGACCTGGTGGCCAACCTGGGCCAGCGCATGCAGTTGCAACTGAGCACCGAGCACCAGGACAGCCTGCCGTGCCAGTTGAGTCATGCTCTGCTGGCCTACTGGCGTATTAGTGACGTTTCCGAGATAGCGCTATCTGGGTTAGAGAATGCGAGGGGGTACGATCATCTGAGGCGTCAGGCATGCCAGCAGAAGGGCGCCTTGAAAGTGCAGGGCGGCTGTCAGCGGGTGTTCCAGAATGCTGCGACCCTGCAGGTCAACGACCCGGCCTGGCAGCGTCAGCTGTGCATCGATACCGGCGACAGCGACGACACCGTGGTGTGGCATCCAGGCAGCCGGCCGCTGATGGGCGTGAGCGGCAGCGAGACCCAGGGCTTCATCTGCGTCGAGGCCGCCAGTGGCAGCAGCGACAGCCTCAGCCTGGCGCCGGGGGAGCGGGCGCACCTGCAGTTGCAGGCGCATTCGCTCAATTGAGTTCGTCGTCGATCGGGTAGCGGCTGGCGTTGAGGCTTTCCTTGATCTTGCGCAGGTGCGGCTGGAAGTCCACGCCACGGCGCAGGGTCATGCCGGTGGCCAGCACGTCGAGCACGGTCAGCTGGATGATGCGCGAGGTCATCGGCATGTAGATGTCGGTGTCTTCAGGCAGCGGGATGTTCAGGCTCAGGCTGCTGGCCTTGGCCAGTGGCGAGTCGGCAGCGGTGAGGCCGAGCACCGAGGCGCCGTTTTCCCGCGCCAGGCGCGCCACTTCGACCAGTTCGCGGGTGCGCCCGGTGTAGGAGATGATCACGAACAGCTCGCCGGTATGGGCCACCGAGGCCAGCATGCGCTGCATCAGCACGTCGGCATGCGCCGACACGGCGAGGTTGAAGCGGAAGAACTTGTGCTGTGCGTCCAGTGCCACCGGGGCCGAGGCGCCCAGGCCGAAGAAGTGGATCTGACGCGCCTGGATCAGCATGTCGACGGCGCGGCTGACCAGTTGCGGGTCGAGCTGCTGGCAGGCACTGTCGAGCGAGGCGATGGCGCTGCCGAAGATCTTCTGGGTATAGGATGCAGGGTCGTCGTCGGCTTCTACCGCACGGCTGACATAGGCGGCGCCGCTGGCCAGGCTCTGCGCCAGTTGCAGCTTGAGCTCGGGGTAGCCGCTGACGCCGAACGAACGGCAGAAGCGGTTGACGGTGGGTTCGCTGACCTTGGCTGCCTGGGCCAGCGCCGCGATGCTGAAGCGGGTGGCTTGCTGCGGGTTGGCCAGGATGACTTCGGCGACTTTGCGCTCAGCCTTGTTCAGCTCGTCGAGGCGGCCCTGGATCTGCTCCAGGAGGTTTCGCACGCGGTCCATGGGGGTATGTCCTTGGGTCGGGGAGGCCGCCGGCTGCCACGGGCAGACGGCTTTTTACGCGGTGGCCTATCGTACTGATGGCACGGTTGGCGCACCACTTGATTCTGTATACACGGCAATATGTTGTTAGTTTTACTACATTAGTCCTTGAAAACTGCGATTGAAACCGGTATTTCTACGTCAACTTGATAAAAGAACCAACATCATGGCTTCGATCACCGTTGAACCCTGCACCTTTGCCCTGTTCGGCGCCCTCGGCGACCTGGCGTTGCGCAAGCTGTTCCCGGCGCTGTACCAGCTCGATCGCGCGGGCCTGCTGAATGAGCAGACCCGCGTGCTGGCACTGGCCCGCGAAGCCGGCAGACCCCAGGAGCACCTGGCGACGATCGAGGCGCACCTGCACAAGCACGTGGGCAGCGATATCGAGGCCCTGGCCCTGCAGCGCTTCATGGCGCGCCTGAGCTACCTGCATGTGGATTTTCTTCAGGCTCAGGACTACCCGGCGCTGCTCGAACAGGTACAACCCGACGCGCCACTGATCGCCTATTTCGCCACCGCCGCGGCGGTGTACGGCGGCATCTGCGAGAACCTCGACAAGGTCGGCCTGAGCGAGCGCACCCGCGTGGTGCTGGAAAAGCCCATCGGCCATGACCTGGAGTCGTCGCGCAGGGTCAATGACGCGGTGGCGCAGTACTTCCCCGAAAACCGCGTGTATCGCATCGACCATTACCTGGGCAAGGAGACGGTGCAGAACCTCATTGCCCTGCGCTTTGCCAACAGCCTGTTCGAAACCCAGTGGAACCAGAACTCCATCTCCCACGTGGAAATCACCGTGGCCGAGAAGGTCGGCATCGAGGGCCGCTGGGGCTACTTCGACAAGGCCGGGCAACTGCGCGACATGATCCAGAACCACCTGCTGCAGTTGCTGTGCCTGATCGCCATGGACCCGCCCAGCGACCTCTCGGCCGACAGCATTCGCGACGAGAAGGTCAAGGTGCTCAAGGCACTGGCACCGATCAGCGGCGAGGGCCTGAGCACCCAGGTGGTGCGTGGCCAGTACATAGCGGGCTACAGCGAGGGGCGGGCTGTGCCCGGCTACCTCGAGGAAGACAACTCCAATACCCAGAGCGACACCGAAACCTTCGTCGCGCTGCGTGCCGATATCCGCAACTGGCGCTGGGCCGGGGTGCCGTTCTACCTGCGCACCGGCAAGCGCATGCCGCAGAAACTGTCGCAGATCGTCATCCATTTCAAGGAGCCGCAGCACTACATCTTCGCGGCGGAACAACGTTTGCAGATCGGCAACAAGCTGATCATCCGCCTGCAGCCGGACGAAGGCATTTCGTTGCGGGTGATGACCAAGGAGCAAGGCCTGGACAAGGGCATGCAACTGCGCAGCGGCCCGTTGCAGCTGAATTTTTCCGATACCTGGCACAGCGCACGCATTCCGGATGCCTACGAGCGCCTGCTGCTGGAAGTGATGCGCGGCAACCAGAACCTGTTTGTACGCAAGGACGAAATCGAATATGCGTGGAAATGGTGCGACCAGTTGATCGCCGGCTGGAAACACGCCGGTGATGCGCCCAAACCGTATGCGGCGGGCACCTGGGGGCCGATGAGCTCGATAGCACTGATTACCCGCGATGGGAGGGCATGGTATGGCGATATCTGAACTGCAACTGCCGGCGAGCGTGACGGCACATGAATTTGCCGATGCGGCGCGCCTGGCCGAGGGCCTGGCTGTGGATGTGGCGCAGCGGTTGCGCACGGCGATGGACGAAAACGGCCAGGCCACCCTGGTGGTGTCGGGCGGGCGCAGCCCGGTGGCGTTCTTCCAGCGCCTGGCCAGGCAGCCGCTGGACTGGTCCAGGGTGGTGGTCAGCCTGGCGGACGAGCGCTGGGTGCCGGTGGAACATGCCGACAGCAATGCCGGCCTGGTGGCGCAGCACCTGTTGCAGGGCGAGGCGGCCAAGGCGCGGTTCGTCGGCCTGTACCGTCCCGCCGCGAGCCTCGAAGCCGCTGCCGAGCAGGCGGACCAGGCGCTTGCCCAGCTGCCGCCGATCGATGTGCTGGTGCTGGGCATGGGCGATGACGGTCACACCGCCTCGCTGTTTCCGGGCAGCCCCAACCTGGCCGAGGGCCTGCAGGCCCAGAGCCAGCGCCGGGTACTGCCGATGCTCGCGCCGAGCGTGCCGCATCAGCGCCTGACCCTGACCCGGTGTGTGCTGGCCGGTGCAGGTGCGACACTGTTGTCGGTGCAAGGGCCAGGCAAACTCGCTACCCTGCGCGCCGCGCTGGGCGGTGACGACCCGGCGCAGATGCCGATTCGCGCCTTTCTTCAAGACCCCCTGGAAATCTACTGGTGCCCATGAACCAAGGACACGCCGTTATGACAACCCTTGAACCTTCACAGCCGGGCATTTCCATGGCCGACAAGATTGCCCTGATCGACCGCATCTGCGGCCAGGCGCGCATTCTGCCGGTGATCACCATCGCCCGCGAGCAGGACATCCTGCCGCTGGCCGATGCGCTGGCGGCCGGGGGGCTGAAGACGCTCGAGGTGACGCTGCGTTCCGAACACGGCCTGACCGCCATCCGCCTGCTGCGCGAACAGCGCCCGGAGCTGTGCGTCGGTGCAGGTACGGTGCTCGACCGCAGCATGCTGGCGGCGGTGGAACAGGCCGGTGCGCAGTTCGTGGTCACGCCGGGGTGCACCCAGGACATCCTGGAGGCGGGGGTCGAGAGCCCGTTGCCACTGTTGCCGGGCATCAGCAGCGCCTCGGAGATCATGATGGGCTACGCGCTGGGCTATCGGCGCTTCAAGCTGTTCCCGGCCGAGATCAGCGGCGGGGCGGCGGCCATCAAGGCATTCGGCGGGCCGTTCGGCGAGGTGCGTTTCTGCCCCACCGGCGGGGTCAACCCGGGCAACGTCAAGCAGTACATGGCCCTGGCCAATGTGATGTGCGTGGGCGGAACCTGGATGCTCGACAGCAGCTGGATCAAGAACGGCGAGTGGGCACGCGTGCAGGCGTGCAGTGCCCAGGCGCTGGCGTTGCTGGACTAGAGAATTCGTTGTGTGCTGTACGGCTTTGAGGTGCGCTTGGTCGGCGCACCTTTTTTTTTGCCGGCGCCATTGACCGGCAAGGCCGCTGCCCATCCAGGAAGCACGTCCCGCTGCCGAGCCTGTCGCGGCCTCCCTAGTATCGAAAACTCATGGGTTTTCTGCAGGGAGTGCATACCTTGGACGACGAAATCGAACACGCTACAAACCCGCGACTCAGCGGCTACGCGGTCAAGACCGGGTCCTATTCGCTCGAGCGCCACCTGATCGGCGGCAAGCGCCTGGCACCCGGCTGCTGGGTCAACGGCAAGACCGTCTACGGCGATATCCGCATTGGCTCCAGTGCCTGGGCCACCTACACCCGACCGGTGTTCGCCTACCTGTCAGCGGTGGATACCCTGCGGCTCAACGGCCTGAGCAACCAGCGCCATGCCATCACCTTTGCCCAGGGCCACAGCAAGCAGTTCATCCGTGAAGTGGACGCGCCCTATTCGGTGTCGTCGGCCATCGAGCGGGTCAATATCCTCTCCAGCCTGCACACCGGCTTTGTCGACGACATCGCCTGGGGGGCGCCGAACGACAACCGCCTGACGCTGCTGCTGCCCGGCAGCGGGGTGTTCGCCATCTATCAGATGAACCTGGTGTATGCCCATTGCGCGACCTCGGCCGGACAGCTGAGCAAGGCGTTTCGCACCAGCAAGACGCTGGCCACGCAGGGGCGTACCGACCTGTACTTCCTGTCGGCCATCAGCACGGCCGTGTATGTGGCGGTGGCCGATGCCGCGGCCACCCCTCCGATTGCCTGGGATGCCCTGCAGCGCAAGGTGCTGACCGAAGGTTACGAGGTTGAATGCAATGCCGGCGCCTGGTCGTTCGATTTTTCCGCAAGCCAGAAGATTCACTACAAGTACTGAGGGAACCGTCATGAGTGAAGACAACGTGTTTGGCGCCGACTCCCCCGCACAGCGCGGGAGCTACCACATCGACAAGTACCTCTTTGGCGGTGACAAGGTACGCCAGGCCTGCTGGATAAAGGATGCCACCGAGTTCGGCCAGATGTTCGACGGCAAGCGCTGGTGGGACATGTATTCGGTGCCGGTCGCCGCTTACGTGGAGCATGTCGGCACCGTCCAGGTACCGAGCAACGGCGAGGATGAACGCACCTTCGAGGTCACCCATGGCTTTACCCGAAGCTTCAGCCGTACCACCGAAGTGTCCGGTGGCGTGCAGCTGGAATTCAAGGGCGTGGGGGTGAGTTCAGAGGTCCGGGTATCGTTCCAGGCTGAGCAAAGCTGGAACGACTCCACCACCCAGAAGCACACCCGCAAGCTGGTCGGCCCCGGGGTGTTCTATGCCTATCAGGTGCACATCCTGTACGCACATTGTGTGATGGGCGCGTCGGAGATCGATTACTACTTCGAGCACAACAAGGTGCTGCCGATTCTCGATGCCAACGCGCAGGTGATGCGCGAAGACCTGATCTACCTGTCGTCGGTTGCCACCGACACGCTGGTCACGGTGCTGGAGGAGGCCTCGGTGGATCCGCTCGGCTGGGACGAACTGCAGAAAAAGGTGTTGTTCGAGCACTACAGTTCCCGGAAAAACGCGGGCTGCTGGCGCTTCGATTTCAGCGTGAACGAGCGCTACCCGCGCGGGTGATGCGCCGCGCTGGCCTGCGTCGGCAGGCCAGCGGGCATGCCATCAGAAGCTGTCCGAGGTCCTGAAGCCGCCGCCCCCGCTGCTGTCGGAGCTGGAGAAGCCGCCACTGCTGCTGGAGCTGCTGCTCGAACTGCTGGAACTGGAGCTGCTCCAGCTCGACCCCGAGCTGCTACTGCTGTACGAGCTGCGCTCGACGGCGACGCGCGGCACCAGTTCGCGGTGTTCGCGGATGGTCCCGACCAGATAGCCCAGGGTGACATCGCGGGTCATGTAGTCCGACAGCAGACGTTCGATGCCCAGCGTTGCCTTGTACTGATAGCCGTCGTCACGGAAGAAGTCGGTGCGCAGCGCGCGCTCCAGCTCCTTGGCCCGGTCATAGGACTGCTGGGCCAGGCCATGGGTCTGGCGCGCCTCGGCCAGTGCCCGTTCCACGCCGTCGACCTGCGGGTACAGCCGCTGCAGCTGCAAGGCGATCTGGTCGTCTGCGGTATCGGGGGTCTTCTTCACCTGCTCGAGCAGTTGCTCGATGCTCTTGGCCTGCAACTGGTCGGTGAGCCACTGGCGGGCACGCAGGTAGTGCGGGTCCTGGTTGTGGGTGAATGCGGTCAGTTGCGCGTGAATGTCGTTGGCCTGCTGCTTGCTGGCCACGGTCTGCTTGTACAACGCCTTGTGCGCTTCGCGCAGCGGCTCGATGCCTGCCTGCTGCTGGGCGTCGGCCAGTTGCTGGCCGGTGCTTTGCTCCAGCGCGGCAATGTGCGCGTCGCGTTCGAGCTGCAGTGCCTCGTTGCGCTGCTGCATGTTGAGCAGGTTCAGCTCGTTGCTGCGGTTGCCGCTGTAGTCGACCTGCCTGGCCAGCCAGCCATCGAGCCAGCGGCTGATGCGGCCCAACCGATACTGTTCGGTGCCGAAATCGCGATCACGCAGGAAGTGGTAGATCGGGTTGCGGCCGAACATCGGCAGCTTGTCGGCACACTCCTGGCGAATGTCGGCATACCCGGTGACGGTTTCGAGGTTGGCGGCGATGGCCTGTTCCAGCTGGTGCATCTGCGCCGTGTAGGTCGGGTCCTGGGCCAGTTGGTCGCGGGCCTGGCGGTCGAGGTCGTCGAGGCGCTCCTGTACCTGCGCGGTCGCCTCCAGCGACTGGGCGATCTGCTGCTCGACCTCCAGCAGTTGCTGGCGCAACTGCCCCTGGGCCAGCTGGCGTTCGTGCAGGGCCTGAACCACCTCGTCCTGCAGCGACGGGGCGTGCTCCAGCTGCAGGGTCGCGATGCTGCGCAGGCGGGTCAGGATGTCCTGTTCGAGCGCCATCTGGCGCTCGGTGGCACTGGCCAGTTGTTGTTCTGCGTCGCGCAGCACGTGCTCGAAACTGCGTGCATTGTCGGCGACGATACCGATGAGCTTGCTGGGTCTCATGTCATCACCAGTCCAGGATCATGTCGGGTTTGGCGACACGTTGGTTGAATTTCAGGCTCAGCATGTTGGCAGGCTTGCTGCCCATGGCGAGGTCGTCGATGTGGCCGTCGCTGAGTTTGTCTTCCTTGACCTTGAGGTACTCGGCCTGGCTGACCCGCACACCAAAGTAGGACGCCCAGCGCGATTCGCCGGTTTCCGAACTGGTGACCGGCACGCTGATCGGGTTGCCGGCGGCGTCCACGGCCTCGACCACCAGGTACCAGCTCTTGCCCTGCAGGGAGTCACCGCCCTGGTTGCACAGCGCCTGGTCATAGCAGCGCTCGACCCCCGACTTGATGCCGTAGCGGTCCACCACCCGCAGCTCCAGTGCCTGACGGGCGAACACCAGCAGGCTGTCAAGCGTCGACAGGTGGTCGCTGGCCTGGCGTGCCTGCAGGGCGTCGATGGCCTTGTCGACCTGGGCGGCCTGGGCACGCACCACCCGCAGGTCGTTCGGCGGCAGGCGCAGGGCGGGCAACTGCTGCTCGATTTCGTCCAGGCGCCGGATCAGCGGCTGGACTTGCTGAATGCGATCGAGCTGGCTTTCGAGCTCACCGACTTCACGGTCGACCACCTCGATGCCCTGGGTGTCGGCGTTGCCGATGGCCTGGTCGGCCACCCGGGCCTGCTGCGCCATCACCCCGAAACGCTTGGCGCCTGCGGTGAACGCCGGGTTGTGCAGTACGGCCTGCAGGCGGCTGCGGGCATCGATAATGGCCTGGACGTCGTTCAGGCCCTTGTCGGCCTGCCTCAGTTGCGCGCGCGCCGACTGGGTGTTGCGTTCGTAGGTATCGAGGTCCTGCTGCACGCTGTCGCGGTTGTCGCTGTCGATCAGTTGCGGCCACGGTCGGTGCGTCAGCAGTGTCTGAACCTGCGTCAGCCGCTCGGCAAGCGGCCCCAGCAGGCGCGTGACCGCGGGCTCGGGCTGTTGCGCGACGGCTTGCTGCAGCGCATCGAAGCGCGACTGGTGCTGCGCAAGGTCGGCGCTCAGATCGCTGCTGCGATACTCGGCCGTACGGACGTTGTCCTGCACCTTGGAGGTCTTGGCGGTGTCGTTCACCACCCGGGTGCACTGTACGGCCAGCAGCGCGACGACGATCAGTTGCAGGATGCGCATGAGCTTCCTGCGGTTGAGCAGCAGGCGCGTGGTCAGGCGTTGCAGTGCGGTCTGTTCGGGCGCCTCGAAGGCCAGGCGCCGGGCGAAGAACGCCCGCACACCCTGTTCGATCAGTGCATCGTCATAGGCGATGCCCTGGGCCTGGTAGTAGGTGCGGATACGCTCGGCGACTTCAGCGCGGCGCTGCGGCAGGTTCAGGTGCTCCTGCACCTGCATCTGCTGATGGCGCAGTTGGTCGACCACCGCCATCGCGCCCAGCTGTTCGGACAGAGGAACACTGCTCATCAGGCGGCCTTGGTCAGCAGGGCGGCGAACTTGCGCTTGGCCTCTTCGACGGCTTCGGCGATATCCCGGGCGGCGTTGCTCGACTCTGCGCGGTAGGTGTCGGCCATCTGCTTCATGTCGGTCTGGAACGACAGCGTGGCGTCAGCCAGGGCGCGCACCGAGTCGACCTTGATGGTCGAGCCGTAGCTGGCCTTGACCGCGGCTTCGAGCTGCTGGTTGCCGGTGCTGCCCAGCGACTCCAGGCCCTGGCTGATGCCGTCGGTGGTGGCATTGAGGGTGTGGGTGGCTTCGGCCAGGCCGCTGTTGGCGGTGAACGACACGGCAAGCCCGGTGAGTACCACTTCGTTGGTGGAAAAGAACGACACCATGCGCTGGTATTGACGCTCCTTGATCACGTGCACCTGATTGATGCGTGCAAAGACCATTTCGGCGGTGTTGTAGCCGACCTTCAGGTCATCGGCGATGTCCTTGATGATCTGGTAGCGCTTGTCTTCGTCCTGCAGGGCGCGCACGGCTTCATCACGGCCCAGTTCCAGCGCGGCGCGTGCGGCGGGCTCGGCGCTTTCGGCGTCGGCGACCCGGGCGTTGGCCTCGTTCAGGGCCAGGGTGCGCTGCTGCAGGGCCTCGCCAGCGATGGCCAGCACCTGCTGGGCTTCCACCTCGGCAGCTTTCATGGCCATGCGAAAGTCCATGTACGACTCCAGGATCACGCTCTCGCGGGCGATCTGGTCGTTGGCCGACTTGCACACCTTCAGGTAGTTTTCGCGGATGTCGGCAAAGCGGCTGGGGATGGAGCCGCGACGCACGTTCATCCAGGTCAGCTTGATCTTTTCCATCGCGTCCAGGCGCCCGTCATCCATCCAGCCGGCCATGGCGGCGGCGTCCTCGCGGATGGAGGTGAAGCTCTGCGTGATGTCCATGAAGCGCGTGGAGATGTCCATGCCTTCGATCTGCTCGCGCACCATGCTGTTGAAGCTGGTGGCCTGCTGCAGCACGGTGGCGATGGAGGTGACCTTGGTGGTGTCGTAGTGGGCCACGCGGTCCAGCAGTACCAGAACCGGGGCATCCTGAACGGGCTGGATGAAGTTGATGCCGATGGTGCGCAGGCTGGTGAGTGCCCGTTCCAGGTAGTGGCTCATTGAGTGTCCTTACAGGTGTGGCAAAAATAATGAGGCCGGCAGTATACCGAGCACGCCAGCGCCCCGCAGGCTTTCGCACAACCAAAAAAAATGCCCGCCTCCGTATCAGAGGCGGGCATTGCATGCAGCAGCGGGTCAGTTGGCGTTTACGCCGCCTTAGCAGCCTGCTGGCTCAGCGAGCGGTTCAGTGCGCTGAACAGCGCCTTGAAGCTGGCGGTGGTGATGTTTTCATCGATACCCACACCGTGCACCGGACGACCGCCAGCCACGCGCAGTTCGATGTAGGCCGCCGCCTTGGCGTGGGTGCCGGCACCGATGGCGTGCTCGTTGTAGTCCATGATTTCCACGGCTACCGGCAGGCCGGCCACCAGGGCCTCGAGGGCGCCGTTGCCCTTGCCGCGCCAGTGCAGGGTGGTTTCGCCTTCACCGGCCACTTCCACTTCCACGGCGCTGTGGCCGTTCTCTTCCTGCAGGCGATGGCTGACCAGCGCATACGGGGCGTTGGCTTGCAGGTACTCGCTCTGCAACAGCTTGTAGATCTGCTGGGCGGTCATTTCCAGGCCCAGGCGGTCGGTCTCGCCCTGTACCACCTGGCTGAACTCGATCTGCATGCGACGCGGCAGGCTGATGCCGTATTCCTGTTCGAGCAGGTAGGTGATGCCACCCTTGCCCGACTGGCTGTTGACGCGGATCACCGCCTCGTAGCTGCGGCCGATGTCGGCCGGGTCGATCGGCAGGTACGGTACTTCCCACAGGGTGTCTTCTTTCTGCTGGGTGAAGCCTTTGCGGATCGCATCCTGGTGCGAGCCGGAGAACGCGGTGTGCACCAGGTCGCCCACATACGGATGACGCGGGTGCACCGGGATCTGGTTGCACTCTTCGACCACCTTGCGCACGCCGTCGATGTCGGAAAAGTCCAGCTCCGGGTCCACGCCCTGGGTGTAGAGGTTCAGCGCCAGAGTCACCAGGTCGACGTTGCCGGTACGCTCGCCGTTGCCGAACAGGCAGCCTTCGACACGGTCGGCGCCGGCCATCAGGCCCAGCTCGGTGGCAGCCACGCCGGTGCCACGGTCGTTGTGGGTGTGCAGGCTGATGATCACGCTGTCACGGCGCGACACGTTGCGCCCGAACCACTCGATCTGGTCGGCATAGATGTTCGGGGTGGAAACTTCCACGGTGGCTGGCAGGTTGAGGATCACCTTGTGTTCGGGGGTCGGGTTCCACACCTCGATCACCGCGTCGCAGACTTCCTTGGCGAACTCCAGTTCGGTAGCGCTGAAGGTCTCTGGCGAGTACTGGAACGTCCAGTGGGTTTCCGGCTGCTGGGCGGCGTACTTGACGAACAGCTTGGCCGCGTTCACCGCGATGTCCTTGACGCCCTGCTTGTCCTGGTTGAAGACAATGCGGCGGAATGCCGGGCAGGTGGCGTTGTACAGGTGCACGATGGCCTTCTTGGCCCCGCGCAGCGATTCGAAGGTACGTGCGATCAGGTCTTCACGGGCCTGGGTCAGCACCTGGATGGTGGTGTCGTCCGGGATGTGGCCGTCTTCGATCAGGGTGCGCACGAAGTCGAAGTCGGTTTGCGAGGCCGATGGGAAGGAGGCCTCGATTTCTTTCACGCCCACGCTGACCAGGGTCTTCCAGAAGCGCAGCTTCTTGACCGCATCCATCGGCTCGATCAGCGACTGGTTGCCGTCGCGAAGGTCCGAGCTGCACCAGATCGGCGCGGCTGTGATGGTCTTCGAGGGCCAGGTGCGGTCAGGCAGGTTTACCTGAGCGAAGGCACGGTATTTTTTCGAAGGGTCTTTGAGCATGGTCATGAAAGCAATCCTTATTGTGCGGCCTTGAAAGGGGCCCGCCGAACGTACAAGTGATGAATGGGCGAGGCGACGCGATTCAGCTTGGTAGTCGGGCACTGACCAGGCAAAGGCTGCGATGTTGGCGAAGCAGGATGAGGGTGTGCGTGGTTTTCATGGGTTCAACCCTAACCAGTGGGGTGAACGATGGCAAGCACTGCAAAAAAATTGAGAGGAATGCTTAAAAACTGAAGAATGTCGTGATTTTATAGCGCCGAACAATCAAAAAGACCGCGCCAGTTGCGCGGTCTTTTTGATTGGCGCAAGACGCTGATCAAGGCTGGAAGGCCCCGATGAAGATCGCCGGATCGACCCGTGCGTCGTTCAGGCTGACGTTCCAGTGCATGTGCGGCCCGGTGGCGCGGCCAGTGGAGCCCACCCGTCCGACGATGGCGCCACGGCTCAGTTGCTGGCCGGGTTTCACGTCGATCTTCGACATATGGCAGAACATGCTGATGAAGCCCTGGCCGTGGTCGACGAACACGGTGTTGCCGTTGAAGAAGTAGTTGCCGATCAGGATCACCTTGCCGTTGGCCGGGGTCTTGATCGGGGTACCGGCGGGCACGGCGAAGTCCAGGCCGGCATGCGGGTTGCGTTCCTCGCCGTTGAAGAAGCGACGCACGCCGAACTTGCTCGACAGCGGGCCGTTGACCGGCTTGTCGAGGAGCAGGTTGCTCGGCAGGTTGGGGCTGAAGCTGCGGTAGGCCTTGAGCTGCTCGGCCAGTTCGGCGTCGATGCGCTTGAGGTCGGCCGGGTTGGGGTTGACCTGGCGCTGGTTCTTCAGAGTGATGCGCTGCTCGGGGTACTTCTTGCTGGCGACCGTGAAGCTCAGGGTGCGCTCGCCCTGGGTCAGGCTGGCGGTGCCGGGCTTCTGGGTCAGCGGCAGGCCGACAATGGCCAGCCAGGTGTCCTGCTCGCGTACCACCAGCACCGGCTTGCCGTCGAAGCGTGCCTGAGGGGCCTGGGCGGCGGGGCCGAGGTCGACCACCGCGACGCCGCCGGGCACCGGCTTGTTCAACTGGCGGGTGATGTAGCTGGCCTGGGCGGTGCCGGCGAAGGCCAGGCAGAGGACGAGCAGCGGGGCAAACAGTCGGGGCATGAGTCAGTCCAGTAGAGAGAGCGTGACCGGGGTCAGGTGGTTGTCTTCGACCCGCACCTGCAGCTCGCCTTCGCCCAGGCGGGCGGTCAGGCGCTGGCCGTTGCGGGTCTGCGCGGCGCTGCGGATGGCCTGGCCGCGCTCGTCGAGCAGAATGCTGTAGCCACGGCTGAGGGTGGCCAGCGGGCTGACCACCTGCAGTGTCTGCACCTGCACCTGCAGGTGCTGGCGGCGGGTGGCGAGGGTCTGGCGCATGGCTCGCGGCAGGCGCTCGGCGAGGTTGTCCAGGCGTTGCTTGAGCAGCGCCAGGGCACGCCCGGGGTGCTGCGCGGCCAAGCGGGTATCCAGGCGTGCCAGGCGTTCGCGGCGCTGGTTCAGGCGCTGCTCGAAGGCGCGGCGCAGGCGCATGTCCAGGTCGTCGAGGCGCTGGGCCTGCTGGCGCAGGCGTTCGCCGGGGTGGCGCAGACGCCGCGCCAGGCTGTCCAGGCGCAGCCGGTCATGGGCCAGGCGGTTCTGGATGCGCAGCAGCAGGCGGCGTTGCAGGCTTTCCAGGCGTCGGCCCAGGTCGCTGCTGTCGGGGGCCAGCAGTTCGGCGGCGGCCGAAGGGGTGGGGGCGCGCACGTCGGCGACGAAGTCGCTGATCGACACGTCGGTTTCATGCCCCACGGCGCTGACGATGGGCGTGACGCAGGCAGCGATGGCACGGGCCACGGCTTCTTCGTTGAAGCACCAGAGGTCTTCCAGCGAGCCGCCGCCACGGGCCAGGATCAGCGCGTCGAAGCCTTGCGCATCGGCGCGTTGCAGGGCCCGCACGATCTGGTTGATGGCTTCGCGGCCCTGCACGGCGGTGGGTATCAGGGTCAGCTCCACCTGCGGGGCGCGGCGGCGGAACACGCTGATGATGTCGCGGATCACCGCGCCAGTGGGCGAGCTGACGATGCCGATACGCTGCGGGTGGGCGGGCAGGGCGCGCTTGCGTTCACTGCTGAACAGGCCCTCGTTGCCGAGCTTTTCCTTGAGCGCGTCGAAGGCCAGGCGCAGGGCGCCGTCACCGGCCGGTTCGACGGTGTCGAGGATCAGCTGATAGTCGCCGCGCCCCTCGAACAGCGAGACCTTGCCACGCACCTTGACCGCCAGGCCGTCGCGCAATGCCTGGCGCACGCGGGCGGCGTTGTTGCGAAACAGTGCACAGCGCACCTGGGCGCCGCTGTCCTTGAGGGTGAAGTAGACGTGGCCGGAGGCGGGCCGGGCGAGGTTGGAGATTTCGCCCTCGACCCAGATGTTGCTGAACACGTCCTCGAGCAGCACGCGGGCGCGGCCGTTGAGCTGGCTGACGGTAAGGACCTCGCGGTCCAGGCCGAGTCTTTCGAAAGGGTCTTTGATCATGCGGGGCATCATAAAGGGAATCGCGCGGTCTTTGCAGTCCCGGCAGGTGGCGGCGCTGCTTGCCGGCTCCTACAGGTCATGCGCGGTCTCTTGCAGGAGACGACGTTGCCGGCTCAGCCCTGCATGTGCTCCACAAACTGATGCACCAACGGCCCGGCATCGCGTCGATAGGCCAGCGCCACCGTACTCACGCACCCCGCGTCGGCCAGCGGCACGAAGCGCAGCGCCGCCGGCGCAATATCGCGCATGCACCGTGGCAGCAAGGCCACCCCGAACCCGGCCTGGATCAACTGCAACTGCGTGGTCTTGCGCGACACCACCCGCGCAGCCCGAGGGAAGAACCCTTCACGCATGCACAGCTCGGCCGACAGGTAGCTCAAGCCACCGCGCTGGCGGTGCGGGATGGAAATGAACGCCTCGTCGCGTAACTGCGCCAGGTACACGCTGGGCTCATCGGCCAGCGGGTGGTCTGCGGCCACCGCCAGCAGCAGCGGTTCGTCGAACAGCGGCTGCACGCACAGCCCTTCGTGCTGGCGCAGCACCGGCAGGCGCAGCAGGCCGAACTCCAGGCGACCTTCGGCCAGTTCCTCCAGTTGCGCCTCGGAAGACAGCTGCGCGATGTCCATCGACACGCCGGGGTTGTGCTGCAGGTAGCCCGTGAGCCGATCCAGCAGCGCGCCGGTCAGCGGCACCGTGCTCGAATGGCTCAGGCGCAGGCTGCCGCGCAGGCCCTGACCGATTTCGGTGGCCAGGCGGCAGGCCTTTTCCAGCTCGCCCAGCAGGTTGCGGGCCCGCGGCAGAAACGCCAGGCCCGCTGCGGTCAGGCGCGGCTGGCGGGCGGTGCGTTCGAACAGCGGGGTGGCCAGCTGACTCTCCAGCTCCTTTATCTGCCGGCTCAGCGCCGACTGCGCGACGAACAGGCGCTCGGCGGCAGCACTGAAACTGCCGGACTCGGCAATCTCGACGAAGTAGCGTAATTGTCGGGTGGAGATCATGAGGGATGCCTTTTCGAGATGGCTGATGGCGCAATTGCATATTAGTCGGCATGGCTGGCCAATGGCTAAAGTTCGTCTGAACGCTGCCTCACTCACGACTCAGGCATACACCATGCTCTCCACACTGCTCGACTCGCTCCCTTTCACTGCGCTCCAATGGCTGCCGATACTGCTTGGCATCGGCGTCGCCTACATCGTGTTCGGCATCGCCGGCTTCGGCACCGCGCTGGTCGCCGGGCCGGTCCTGATCAACTTCATGCCGCTGTCGCGCATCATCCCGTTGCTGGTGCTGCTGGACTTCGTCGCTGCCTTCGGCAACTGGCTGCCGGCGCGCAAGGCCGTGGTGCGAGGCGAACTGCTGCGCCTGCTGCCGTGCATGGCCATCGGCTGCACCCTGGGCGTGGTGTTCCTGCTCAACCTCAAGTCCGACCTGCTGCTGTTGCTGATGGGCCTGTTCATCAGCGCCTATGCGCTCTACAGCCTGGCGGTGAAGGTCAAGCCGGCGCGCCTGAATGCCGGCTGGTCGGTGCCGATGGGTATCACCGGCGGCCTGTTCGGTGCGCTGTTCGGCAGCGGCGGCTTCCTCTATGCCATCTACCTCAATGCCCGGCTCGACGCCAAGGAGCAGGTGCGCGCGACCCAGAGCGCGCTGATCAGTTGCAGCACCGTGGTGCGCCTGAGCCTGTTCCTGATTGCCGGGGTATACGCCGACCTGCCGTTGCTGCTGCTTGCCCTGTGCCTGCTGCCGATGATGTTCGCCGGCCTGTGGGTGGGGCGCCGGCTGACCCTGAAGATGTCCCGAGAAACCTTCGTGCGGCTGGTCACCTGGCTGGTGCTGGCCAGCGGCATCGCGCTGATCGCGCGCTACCTGAGTGAGGTAAACTGGCACCTTTAACCTGTTCGGCCGCCTTCATGACATTCCAGAGCATCATCGTCCCCAAGATCTCCACCGTGCCGGTGCACGAGCCGCGCGCCCGCGCGATCCTGCGCTGGCTGGTACGCGAAAAGGTGATCGAGGAACAGCTCAGCACCTGCGGGCGCACCGGCAACCGCATGGGCTATGCCATCGCCGAGGGTGCGCGCAAGGTGGTCGAGCGGCCGCAGTTGCTACCGTACGGCCAGCCCGTCAATGGCCTGGAAGTCATCTACAAGCGCTGCATCTATACACCTACCGAAGGCTTTCTCGAAGAAGCCGGCTGCGCCGAGTGCCGCCGGGAAGTGGGGGTGGAGCTGTTCGCCAGCCTGGAAGAGTGGATGCCCGGCATCAGCGACAACTTCACCTGCCCGCGCTGCGGCCATGAAGACGACATCAACGGCTTCCTTTACCTGCAGCCCTGTGCCTTTTCCAACCTGGGGTTCATCTTCAACAACTGGGGCGAGGCCGGTTTCAAGCCGTCTTTCATCGATGCCTTTGCCGACTGGCTCGACCAGCCGGTGGCAGTGGTGCAGGTAAAGCTGCAAGACAACTGACCGAAGGCCCATCTTTACATTGAGTCACACGGCGCGCATGAGTATAATGGCGCGCTTCCATTTTCCCGCCCGGGAGCCCCCGCGATGCTGCGTATCAGCCAAGAAGCCCTGACCTTCGACGACATTCTCCTAGTACCCGGTTACTCCGAGGTGCTACCTAACGAAGTCAGTCTCAAGACCCGTTTGACCCGTGGCATCGAGCTGAACATTCCACTGGTTTCCGCCGCCATGGATACCGTGACCGAAGCCCGTCTGGCCATTGCCATGGCCCAGGAAGGCGGCATCGGCATCATCCACAAGAACATGACCATCGAGCAGCAGGCTGCCGAAGTGCGCAAGGTCAAGAAGTTCGAGGCCGGCGTGGTCAAGGACCCGATCACCATCGAGGCCGACGCCACCGTACGCGACCTGTTCGAACTGACCCGCCTGCACAACATCTCCGGCGTGCCGGTGCTGCACAATGGCGACCTGGTCGGCATCGTCACCTCCCGTGACGTGCGCTTCGAAAACCGCCTCGACGCCACCGTGCGTGAAGTGATGACGCCCAAAGAGCGTCTGGTCACGGTCAGCGAAGGCGCCGACAAGAACGAGGCCCGCGAGCTGCTGCACAAGCACCGCATCGAGCGCGTACTGATCGTCGACGACAAGTTCGCCCTCAAGGGCATGATGACCGTCAACGACATCGAGAAAGCCAAGGCCTACCCGCTCGCCAGCAAGGACGACCAGGGTCGCCTGCGCGTCGGTGCTGCAGTGGGTACCGGCAAGGACACCGGCGACCGCGTGACCGCACTGGTTGCTGCCGGCGTCGACGTGGTGGTGGTCGACACCGCCCACGGCCACTCCAAGGGCGTTATCGACCGCGTGCGCTGGGTCAAGCAGAACTTCCCCGACGTGCAGGTGATCGGCGGCAACATCGCCACCGGCGCAGCCGCCAAGGCCCTGGCCGAAGCCGGCGCCGACGCGGTCAAGGTCGGTATCGGCCCTGGCTCGATCTGCACCACCCGTATCGTCGCTGGCGTCGGCGTGCCGCAGATCAGCGCCATCGCCAATGTGGCTGCCGCGCTGGAAGGCACCGGCGTACCGCTGATCGCCGACGGTGGCATCCGCTTCTCCGGTGACCTGTCCAAGGCCATCGTCGCCGGCGCCAGCGCCGTGATGATGGGTTCGATGTTCGCCGGTACCGAAGAGGCCCCGGGCGAGATCGAGCTGTTCCAGGGTCGTTCCTACAAGGCCTACCGCGGCATGGGCTCGCTGGGTGCGATGTCCCAGGCCCAGGGTTCCTCGGACCGCTACTTCCAGGACTCCTCGGCCGGTGCCGAGAAGCTGGTACCGGAAGGTATCGAAGGGCGCGTGCCGTACAAGGGCACCCTGACCGCGATCATCCACCAGCTGATGGGCGGCCTGCGTTCCTCGATGGGTTACACCGGCAGCGCCAACATCGAAGAAATGCGTACCAAGCCCGAGTTCGTGCGCATCACCGGTGCCGGCATGGCCGAGTCCCACGTGCATGACGTGCAGATCACCAAGGAAGCGCCAAACTACCGCGTAGGTTGATGCTCCTGGCAATACCTGTAAGCGGGGCTGTTCACGACAGCCCCGCGTCGTTTCCGATTACCACTGACGAGATTGAGTCATGGCCCTCGACATTCACGCTCACCGTATCCTGATCCTCGACTTCGGTTCCCAGTACACCCAGCTGATCGCCCGCCGCGTGCGCGAAATCGGCGTGTACTGCGAACTGCACCCGTTCGACATGGACGACGAGGCGATTCGCGAATTCGCCCCCCGCGGGATCATCCTCGCCGGCGGCCCCGAGTCGGTGCACGAAGCCGACAGCCCGCGCGCGCCACAGGCCGTATGGGACCTGGGCGTACCGGTATTCGGTATCTGCTACGGCATGCAGACCATGGCCGAGCAACTGGGCGGCAAGGTTGAAGGTTCCGAGCTGCGCGAGTTCGGCTACGCCCGTGTCGATGTGGTCGGCAAGAGCCGCCTGCTCGACGGCATCGAAGACCACGTCGACGCTGACGGCGTATTCGGCCTGGACGTGTGGATGAGCCACGGTGACAAGGTCACCCGCATCCCGGAAGACTTCCACATCCTGGCCAGCACCCCAAGCTGCCCGATCGCCGGCATGTTCAACGATGATCGCGGCTACTACGGCGTGCAGTTCCACCCGGAAGTGACCCACACCAAGCAGGGCGGTCGCATCCTGTCGCGCTTCATCCTCGACATCTGCGGCTGCGAAGCACTGTGGACCCCGTCGAAGATCGCCGAAGACGCAATCGCCCAGGTGCGCGCCCAGGTCGGCACCGACAACGTGTTGCTGGGCCTGTCCGGCGGCGTGGACTCCTCGGTGGTTGCGGCGCTGCTGCACAAGGCCATCGGTGACCAGCTGACCTGCGTGTTCGTCGACAACGGCCTGCTGCGCCTGCACGAAGGCGAGCAGGTGATGGCCATGTTCGCCGAGAACATGGGCGTCAAGGTGATCCGTGCCAACGCCGAGGACCAGTTCCTGAACAACCTGGCCGGCGAAGCGGACCCCGAGAAGAAGCGCAAGATCATTGGTCGTACCTTCATCGACGTGTTCGATGCCGAGTCGAACAAGCTGCACAACATCAAGTACCTGGCCCAGGGCACCATCTACCCCGACGTGATCGAGTCGGCCGGTGCCAAGAGCGGCAAGGCCCACGTGATCAAGTCGCACCACAACGTCGGTGGCCTGCCGGAGGAAATGAACCTCAAGCTGGTCGAGCCGCTGCGCGAACTGTTCAAGGACGAAGTCCGTCGTCTGGGCCTGGAGCTGGGCCTGCCGTACGACATGGTCTACCGTCACCCGTTCCCGGGTCCGGGCCTGGGTGTGCGCATCCTGGGTGAAGTGAAGAAGGAATACGCCGACCTGCTGCGTCGTGCCGACCACATCTTCATCGAAGAGCTGCGCAAGGCCGACTGGTACCACAAGGTCAGCCAGGCCTTCGTGGTATTCCAGCCGGTGAAATCGGTGGGCGTGGTCGGTGACGGCCGTCGTTACGCCTGGGTGGTGGCGCTGCGTGCGGTCGAGACCATCGACTTCATGACCGCGCGTTGGGCGCACCTGCCATACGAACTGCTGGAAACCGTCAGCGGCCGCATCATCAACGAGATCGAAGGCATCTCGCGCGTCACCTACGACGTATCGAGCAAGCCGCCTGCGACGATCGAGTGGGAATGATAGGGCGTCCGGCATTCGCCGGAACCCGCTAGCGACATACAGCCGAAAGCCCGCGTAACTGCGGGCTTTTTGCTACGCGCCTTTTGTCAGGAGAAGTACATGGTCAACCGCGTGTTCAACTTTCCCATCGACGCTACCATCGAGGCCATCGGCGGGCGCTGGAAGTGCTCCATCCTGTGCCACCTGATGGAAGGCCCCAAGCGCACAGGCGAGCTGCTGCGCCTGATGCGCCCCTTGTCGTCGAAGGTGCTCACCGAGCAACTCAAGGAGTTGCAGGGCGATCTGCTGGTCGAGCGCGAAGCCTTCCCTGGCAAGGTGCCCAAGGTGTTGTATCGGGTGACCGAGCACGGCCGCACCTTGCAGCCGATCATCGATGCGATGTGCCAGTGGGGTGCCCTGCATTCAGGTAATGCGCTGGCCACCGAGACACCGCCGGCGCCCGCCGAAGGCTGAACTCAGGCTGCCTGGGCAAATTGGCGCAGGTAATCCAGGTAACCTTCGGCGTTGGCCTCCAGCTCCGCCGGGTCGATGGCGTACTCGGCACCATAGAACACCCACGGGCGTACCGGCAGTGCTTCGATGTAGCGGAGGGTGACTTCCAGCGGGCGCAGCAGTTCGTCCAGGCTGTAGCTGTAACGCCCGCCGGCCCTGTAATCGTCTTGCCTGATGCCGGCAGAAATCGCCATGCCAATGCGTTTGCCCGCCAGCTGGCGCTGCCCTTCGCCGTGGCCGTAGGCAAAGTCGTGGGTGAGCACTTCGTCCTGCCATTGCTTGAGCAGCGGCGGGGTGCTGAACCAGTAGAACGGGAACTGCCACACGATGCTGTCATGGGCGCGAACCAGTGCCTGCTCGGCTTCCACGTCCAGCGCGCCGCCCTGGGGATACACCTCGTACAGGCGGTGCAGGGTGACGTTCATGTCGCTGGCTTCAAGGGCTTTCAGCCAGGCCTGGTTGACGACGGATTTTTCCAGGTTGGGGTGGGCGAGAATGATCAGGGTGCGCATGGCTCGGTACTCCAGTGATTGAGGCGGGCAATCTAGGGCGGGCGTCAGATCCTCACAAGTACGCACCTTTTTGTAACCACCCGGGGCCGCCCACGCGGTTTCACGTTGAACCGCAGGCGCGGCGGTTTTCACCAAGCCATCGATAAAAAAGATATACACTCGCCTGCATCTATAAAAACAACGTACCGGGTAATGCCCATGATGACTCTGCGTCAGATCCGCCACTTCATTGCCGTGGCCGAGACCGGTTCGATCTCGGCTGCGGCCCAGGCGGTTTACATCTCCCAGTCCACCCTGACCCTGGCCATCCAGCAGCTGGAACAGGAAATCGGCGTGAGCCTGTTCAATCGCCACGCCAAGGGCATGCACCTGACCCACCAGGGCCATCAGTTCCTGCGCCAGGCGCACCTGATCCTGGCCACGGTGGACAACGCCAAGCGCAGCCTGCAGCAGAGCACCGACCAGGTCGCCGGCCAGCTGGTGGTGGGTGTGACCAGCCTGGTGGCGGGTTACTACCTGGCCGACCTGCTCACGCGCTTCCAGCGTGCCTACCCCAACGTCGAAATCCGCGTGATGGAAGACGAGCGACCGTACATCGAGCACCTGCTGGTCAGCGGCGAAATCGATGTGGGCGTGCTGATACTCTCCAACCTCGAAGACCGTCACGCCCTGCAATCGGAGGTGCTGACCCACTCGCCTTACCGGCTGTGGCTACCGGCCCAGCACCCGTTGCTCGAAAACGACAGCATCAACCTGGGCGACGTGGCCCGGGAGTCGCTGATCCAGCTGAACGTCGACGAGATGGACCACACCGCCCAGCGCCAGTGGGCGCAGGCCGGGCTGCAGCCGCGCATCACCCTGCGCACGGCCTCGACCGAGGCGGTGCGCAGCCTGGTGGCAGCGGGCCTGGGGGTGTCGATACAGCCTGACATGACCTACCGCCCGTGGTCGCTGGAAGGCGACATCATCGAGGCCCGCCCGATTGCCGACCTGACCCAGACCCTCGACGTGGGCCTGGCCTGGCGCCGCGGCACGGCGCGCCCGGCGCTGGTCGACCCGTTTCTGACGGTCGCCCGCGAGCAGCCCCACGGCGGGCGCAAGTCATCCCTTTAGCCGCATGGCCACACCACAAGAAGGAACCCTGCACATGCCAGTCGCGCAGACCCCGTTGTCCACCGCACTCCTGATCGATGGCGAACTAGTCGCAGGCGAGGGCGTCGTCGAGCCGATCCTCAACCCGGCCACCGGCCAGGTGCTGACCCCAATCGCCGAAGCCAGCGCCGAGCAGACCGAGACCGCGATCCTGGCCGCCCACCGCGCGTTCGCCGGCTGGGCCCGCACCACGCCGCAGCAGCGCTCCAACCTGCTGCTGGAGATCGCCAGTACCATCGAGCAGCACGCCGACGCCTTCGCCCGGCTCGAAGCGCTGAACTGCGGCAAGCCGCTGCACCTGGCGCGTAAGGACGACCTGAGCGCCACCGTCGATGTGTTCCGCTTCTTCGCCGGCGCGGTGCGCTGCCAGACCGGCCAGCTCAGCGGCGAATACGTACCCGGCTACACCAGCATGGTGCGCCGCGACCCGATCGGGGTGGTGGCATCGATCGCGCCGTGGAACTACCCGATCATGATGGCCGCCTGGAAGATCGCGCCGGCCCTGGCCGCAGGCAACACCCTGGTGTTCAAGCCGTCCGAGCACACCCCGCTGTCGATCCTGGCCCTGGCGCCGGCGCTGGCGCGGATCCTGCCGCGCGGGGTGATCAACATCATCTGCGGCGGTGGCGAGAACGTCGGCGCTCACCTGGTCGGCCACCCCAAGGTCCGCATGGTCTCGCTGACCGGCGATATCGTCACCGGGCAGAAGATCCTCTCCACAGCGGCCAAAACCCTCAAGCGCACCCACCTGGAACTGGGCGGCAAGGCCCCGGTGATCGTCTGCGACGATGCCGACCTGCAGGCGGTGGTCGAGGGCGTGCGTGCCTATGGCTACTATAACGCCGGGCAGGACTGTACCTCGGCGTGCCGGGTCTACGCCCAGGCCGGCATCCACGACCGGCTGGTGGCCGAACTCGGGGCTGCGGTCAGCAGCATTCGCTATGCCGGCGCGCACGATGCCGACAACGAGATCGGCCCGCTGATCAGCACGCGCCAGCGCGACCGGGTGTCCAGCTTCGTCGAGCGCGCCCTCAGCCAGCCGCACGTGGAGTGCGTCACGGGTGCGGCGATGCATGCCGGGCCCGGGTTCTACTACCAGCCGACGCTGCTGGCAGGCTGCCGGCAAACCGACGAGATCGTCCAGCGCGAGGTGTTCGGCCCGGTGGTCACCGTGACCCGTTTCGACGAGCTGGCCCAGGCCGTGGACTGGGCCAACGACTCCGAATACGGCCTGGCCTCGTCGGTGTGGACCCAGAACCTGGACAAGGCCATGCAGGTGGCGGCGCGCCTGCAGTACGGCTGCACCTGGATCAACAGCCATTTCATGCTGGTAAGCGAGATGCCCCACGGCGGGCTCAAGCGCTCGGGCTACGGCAAGGACCTGTCCAGCGACTCGCTGCAGGACTACAGCGTGGTGCGGCACATCATGGCGCGCCACGGGCAGCACCTGTAGGCCGCTACCCCCGGTGCAAGGGGAGCATTCGATTTAATCGAATGCTCCCTTGAGTTTTTAGTAATTGTCGATCCGCTACCCGTGTCTTAGTGTCTGGCCCCATACCGGCCTGTGCCCACCGTGCAGCGCCTGGACAAGCGGTCCATCGGCTTCGGCGATCGGCAACCGCCACAACAATAACCAGACACCCACCGCCCAGGCGGCCCCTCTGACTCGTCTGCCATAACTACAACATTGCAAGTGCGCCCCAGTGCGAGAGGAACCTACCGATGCAATTCCAGTTTCTGTTACCTACCAAGATCGTCATGGAACCTGGCCTGCGCCAGCGTACCGGCGAGCACCTGACCGACCTGGGCCTGCGCCACGTGCTGCTGGTCACCGACCCGGGCGTGAAGAACGCCGGCCTGCTCGACAGCATCTATACCAGCCTGGACAAGGCCGGCGTGCGTTATGACGAGATCGTCGACGTCAAGCCCAACCCGCGCAGCGAAGACGTCAACCGCGCCGCCGAGCTGTATCGCGGCAAGGGCATCGACGGCGTGCTGGCAGTGGGTGGCGGCAGTGCGATGGACGCGGCCAAGGCGATCAGCGTACTGCTGACCCACGACGGCAAGGTCGAGGACTACGAAGGTGCCTTCACCCTCAAGGGCCCGGTGCTGCCTATCGTGGCGATCCCGACCACCGCAGGCACCGGCAGCGAGGTCACGTTCTTCTCGGTGATCACCGACACCCGCCGCCAGTTCAAGATGAGCATCCTGGACTACCGCATCGGCCCGGTTCTGGCGCTGCTCGACTCGGACATCACCGCCACGCTGCCGCCGCACATCGCCGCCGCCACCGGCATGGACGCGCTGACCCACGCCATCGAGGCCTACACCGGCAAGCCGGCCAACCCGATCAGCGACGGCCTGGCCCTGCATGCCATTCGCCTGATCGCGCAGTACCTCAAGCCCGCCGTGCAGGAGCCGGACAACCGCGAGGCCCGCGAACAGATGCTGATCGCCAGCCTGATTGCCGGCATGGCCTTCGGCAATGCCGACATCGCCAGCGTGCACTGCATCTCCGAAGCCATCGGCGGCATGTACGACACCCCGCACGGGGTGGGCAACGCGATCTTCCTGCCGTTCGTGTTCAGCCATAACCGCGACGCCGACCTGCGCCGCCATGCCGATGTCGCCTATGCCTTGGGCATCGACCCCAATCTTGGCGCCAGCGCTGCCGCCGAAGCGGGCGTGGAGCAGTTGTTCCGCATGAATCGCGAGCTGGGTATTCCGCGTTTTGCCGATGTGGCCGGGGTGCGCGAGGAGGACTTCCTGGCCATCGCAGAGAAGTCCAAGAGCAACATTTCCGATGCGAGCAACGCCAAGGAGATGTCAGTCGAGAGCTACCTCGACGTGATCCGCGCCGCCTACACCTACGCAGCCTGAGGCCCTAACCATGAGCGCATCGACTTCCTCCGCGCACCTGCGCCGGACCCTCGGGCCGGTGTCCGTGCTGTTGTTCGGCCTGGCCTTCATCGCCCCGCTGATCGTGTTCGGCACCTATGGCGTGATCGCCCAGGCCAGCCAGAACACCGTGGCGCTGTCCTATGTGGTGGCCTCCATCGGCGTGATCTTCACCGCCCTGAGCTACGGGCGCCTGGTGCGGATCTTCCCGGCGGCCGGTTCCGCCTACACCTACACCCGCAAGGTGTTCAACTCCGGCATCGGCTTCATGGTCGGCTGGGCCGCGCTGCTGGACTACTTCTTCATCCCGATGCTGATCTGGCTGCTGGGGGCCAGCTACCTGAGCCTGGCGTTCCCGGATGTACCGCAGTGGTGCTGGATCACCGGCTTCATCGTTTCCACCACCTTGCTCAACATCCTCGGCATCCAGGTCGCCAACCGCTTCAACATCATCCTGATGCTGATCCAGCTGACCATCATCGCGGTGTTCATCGCGCTGTGCTGGCACTACGTGTCGGCCATCAACGGCGCGGGCGGTCTGCTCTCGGTCAAGCCGTTCTTCAATGCCGACGTGCCGTTCTCGGCCACCATGGCCGGGGCCGCGATCGCCGCCTATTCGTTCCTGGGCTTCGACGCGCTGTCGACCCTGAGCGAAGAAACCGTCGAGCCCGAGCGCACCATCCCGCGTGCCATCCTGCTGGTGGCCCTGATCGGCGGCAGCCTGTACGTGGGCTCCTCGTACTTCATGTACCTGGCGCACCCGGCGGGCCTGTTCGAGAACATCGACGGCGCGGCCTTCGAAATCGCCAAGACCATCGGTGGCGACCTGTTCTTCGGCGTGGTACTCACCGGCATCATCATTGCCCACTTCGCCGCCGGCTTGTCGTTCCAGGCCAGCGTGGGGCGTCTGCTGTATGCCCTGGGCCGCGACAATCAGCTGCCGCAGAAGCTGTTCGGCGTGCTGCACCCGCGCTACAGGACCCCGGTATTCAACATCGCCCTGTGCGGGGCCTTCGGTTTCGTCGGGTTCGGCCTGACCATCGCCACGGCTACTTCGCTGGTCAACTTCGGCGCCTTCCTGGCCTTCACCTCGGTCAACCTGTGCGCACTGAAACTGACCTTCGACCGCAGCATCGGCGACAAGGCCGGCGTGGTCCGCGGGGTGATCTTCCCCCTGGCCGGCGCCTTCACCTCGGGCTGGATGTTGATCAGCCTGGATGCCGACGCGCTGATTCTCGGCTGTTGCTGGGTGCTGCTGGGGCTGGTGTACCTGGCCTGGCGCACCCGGCTGTTCAGCACGGCAGTGCCTGAAGCCGCACTCTGAACCTGCGGGCGCCCGGCGCCTGCCCCCCCTGTAATGCTCCCCCTGTGCGCAGCCCGGCTGCGGGCACGGGGCGCTTGCGACTTTTTTATGGCGGCGGCCAACCTCGCCGCACAGGAGAACCCATGCAAACCTGCCTGCTGATCAATGGACAACTCATCGCCGGTGAAGGCGAAACCCTGGCGGTGCTCAACCCGTCCCTGGGGGCCACGCTGGTGGAGATCCCCGAGGCCAGCCTGGCCCAGGTCGATGCCGCGGTGTGCGCTGCGGATGCGGCGTTCGACAGCTGGTCGCAGACCACCCCCAAGGACCGTTCGCTGCTGCTGCTCAAACTGGCCGATGCGATCGACGCCCACGCCCCGGAGCTGGCGCGCCTGGAAGCGGACAACTGCGGCAAGCCCTACGCGGCGGCGCTCAACGACGAGCTGCCGGGCGTGGCCGACGTGTTCCGCTTCTTTGCCGGTGCCAGCCGCTGCCTGCAAGGCAGTGCCGCCGGCGAGTACCTGGAAGGGCACACCTCGATGATCCGCCGCGACCCGGTGGGCGTGGTGGCCTCCATCGCACCGTGGAACTACCCGCTGATGATGGCCGCCTGGAAGCTCGGGCCGGCCCTGGCCGCAGGCAATACCGTGGTGCTCAAGCCGTCCGAGCAGACGCCGCTGACCACCCTCAGGCTGGCGCAACTGATGGCGGAGATTTTCCCGGCAGGCGTGGTGAACGTGGTCTTCGGCCGCGGCCCGAGTGTCGGCAAGCCCCTGACCGGGCACCCCAAGGTGCGCATGGTGTCGTTGACCGGCTCGGTGGCCACGGGCAGCCGCATCATCGCCGGCACCGCCGACAGCGTGAAACGCATGCACATGGAACTGGGCGGCAAGGCCCCGGTGATCGTGTTCGATGATGCCGATATCGATGCCGTGGTCGAAGGCGTGCGCAGCTTCGGCTTCTACAATGCCGGCCAGGACTGCACCGCCGCCTGCCGCCTGTATGTGCAGAAGGGCGTGTACGCGGCGTTCGTGAAGAAGCTCGGCGAGGCGGTGGCCAGCATCCGCTACGGCCTGCAGGACGACCCTGACACCGAGCTCGGGCCGCTGATCACCCAGCAGCATCTGGAGCGCGTGGAAGGCTTTGTGCAGCGCGCCCGCGAGCAGTCGCACATCGAGGTGGTGACCGGTGGCCAGCGTGTCGCCGGGCCAGGGTTCTTCTTTGAGCCGACCGTACTTGCCGGCGCCCGGCAGCACGACGAGGTGGTGCGCCATGAGATCTTCGGCCCGGTAGTCACGGTCACCGCCTTCGACGACGAGGCCCAGGCCCTGGCGTGGGCCAACGATTCGGACTACGGCCTGGCCTCCTCGGTGTGGACCCGCGACGTGGGCCGCGCCCACCGTTTGGCCGCACGCCTGCAATACGGCTGCACCTGGGTCAACACGCACTTCATGCTGGTCAGCGAAATGCCCCACGGCGGCGCCAAGCTCTCCGGCTATGGCAAGGACATGTCGATGTATGGCCTGGAGGACTACACCACCGTGCGCCATGTGATGTTCAAGCACTAGTTGACGCACCAGGCCTAGCGGCCCGGTTGCCTCGAGGCGAAAGCTAGGGCAAGGCCAGGCGGCCTTGCCCTTTTTTCATCGCCGGCTGCCTGGCGTCACAGCGGCACGTACTTCAAGCCGTACCGGGATAGCTGGAAGGCCATTTCCGACAGGCTCGGCAGGCGTCGCTTGTCCAGCCATGGCCAGCCGGCGCGTTCGATATAGATGAACTCACCGTCCCTTGCGATGGGCGTGTAGTGCAGCGCCAGGTCCTTGCTGCGATGTATCAGGGTCATCTTGCCGTCGATGTCCTTGAAGCCGAACGCCCCCGGTTTGGCCAGCAGGTTTTCCAGCGTGCCCGAGGCCGAGGGTGGCTGGGCAATCGGCACCTGCAGGCGCAGGTCGCCCTGCACGCGGGTTTCGCGGATACCGTCGTCCACTGCGTAAAGCCCCGGGTCGCGGCCGACGCTTGCGCTGCTGCCGATTTCGATGTCCTCGACGCGCACACCGATCACACCTTGCAGTTCGCTGACCCCGGGCACGCTCTCGAAGGTGTTGGCGTGGGTGTTGCCCATCAGCGCAACCCATTTGCCGGCGCCATGGGCAGCCTGGTCGGCAGCGATCACGCGGTGGGCGAAGAAGTTCATCATTTTCTGGCGAATCGCGGGTGGTCGGGGGCCCATCCATGCCTGGCGGTAACTGGCCATGCAATCGATGGCCTGTATCCGGATGCCCTGTTTCTGCGCGCTCCTGAGCACCTGCATGAAGGTGTAGCGCTGGGCGGGGTCGGTGTGCCAGCCGCGGTCCAGATCGGTCACGTAGGTCTTGAGTGCCTGGGGCATCTGCCCGGTCTGGTTGAACAGGTCCAGGTCGGCCTGCTGGAAGTCGGTCATCAGGTGCTCCATGTACAGCACCCGCACCTTCTGCTGCTTGAGCAGGGCCATGTTCTCGATCAGAAACTGCTTGCTGCCCAGTTGTGAATGGGCTTCGCCGACCACCAGGCCCTCGCTGTTTTCGTACACGCTGCGAATGATCTGCCTGGCGCTGGCATCGGCAGCCAATGTCGGCAGCGGTGGCCGCTGCGGCAGGCTTGCGGTGCTGAAAAACGCTTCGGCGTCGTCGACCAGCAGGTCGCGCAAGGTGCGAAATTGCGCGTAGGCCTGTTCGCGGGCGGGGTTGTTGGGGGAGAACGTGCGCCCGCTCAGGTTCGACTCCTCGCCACCGTTGGAGGCCTTGAGCAATTCGGGCTGCAGCGCCTTGTCGACTTCATAGGGGGTGGGCACGCGTTCCGGGCCGGGCGCGGGTACCTGGGCCTGGCCCCAGAGCTTGAGACGAAAGCGTGGCGCCCCGCCTTTCAGACCCTGCTCCAGCGGTTGCCATACGCCTTCGTCGTTCAGGCCAATGGGCACGTTGCGGTAGAACGAGTAGGGGTTTTGCGGGTCGACCACCGCCCATGAACGCAGCTCTCCGATGTAGCGCACGTGATAGGGGAACCCGTCTATCTGGGCATAGAAGCCATCGTCCAGGGTGTAGATACCCTGGAATTTGCCGCTGCCGGTGGCGTGCCCGTCCAGCAGCACGTTGGTTTCGAACGGGGCCAGCAGTTGCGAGCGCTCGGCCGGTATCAGCGGCGCAGGTGCCCACTCGGCGAGTTCCGCCGGGGTGGCCATTGGCGTGTGTTCGGGCTCGACGGGTGCAGTCTGCGTGCCCGCGTCCAGGTTGGGTTCGATCTCGGCGATTTCACCGGTGACGGCCGGGCCTGCGAGCAGGGTGGCATTGAACAGCGTGTTGATGGCCGCCAGCACGGCGCCGATCACGCCGGCCTTGCGTTGGGCAGTGGTGTGCCCGTTGACCGCCTGATCGATGTTCAGGCCGGTTTCGGCCAGCCCGGCGCCCACGGCAGCCAGCGCTACCGGCCAGTCGACCGCGGCCATGGCACTGGCGAAGGTGCCGAAGGCCTTGAGGTAGCCGATCCACAGTTGCTTGCGCAGGTCGGCGTTGGAGCGCAGCGAGAAGTGCGCATCGTCGATCATGCGCTGACGCGCTGCATCGCGCAGGTGGGTGAACGCGTCGCCATGCACGGTCGTGTTCGACTGGTTGAGTGCGTCGTGACCGTTGCCGCCCCAGTTGTTGAACAGCACGTCGATCAGGTGCTCGAGCCCCACCGCGCTGGCTTTTTCGCCGTGGTCCGCAAGGGCGAAGTGGGTCATGAAGCGTGCGCGGTTCTGCGCCGCATTGGTGTTGTGCAGCACCCACCAGTACAGCTCGCTGTGGTTGGCGAACAGGTGCAGGGCGTCGACCTCGCCCGGGATGTAGAGCAACTGGTAACCGTCGTCGAGTTCTACCCGCAGGATATCGGTGGCCACATGGCCGCCGATGTCGAAGGTGCACAGGCGCACCCCCGCCACCGGCCTGGCCTGCTGTTGCAACTGGCTCAGCGAGGGCGGCCAGCTGGCGTCACCGGCCAGGGCAGTGGCCACCCGCCGCAAGCGTGCCAGGCGGGCGGGGTCGGTCTGGTGCGCGCAGGTTTCGAGCACCTTGCTCAGGAAGTTGGCCTTGGCCAGGGTGCGGAAGTTGTCCGAATGACGGGCCCAGAAGCGGGTCAGGTCCTGGTGGAAGGCGCTGCAGAAGTCGACCTTCCACAGCTCGTCGAGTACCTCGCGCGGGGCCATCGGCACTTCATCGCGCTCATCGAACAGGCCTGTACCCGGCCCGCGGCTGTAGAAGCCGGTGCGGTAGCCGAGCAGGTCGGCGTTGTCCTGGTCGTTGACATCGAACCGCTGCATCACCAGTTGCGGCAGTGTCAGCGATTCGCTGGGCGGGCCGAGGTGTTCCCAGCCGCTGAAGGTGCGCGGGCTGCTATGCGCGGTGTTGAACCGGTGCAGGTACACCGCGTCCGGGTCCAGCGTGCTGCGGGTGTGCTTCTTCAGGATATGGCTGGCGATGTCGCGGGCCATCTGGCGCATGTCGGGGCAATGCTTGACCAGTTGTCGGGCCAGGTTCTGCAGCTGTTCGTGGTCGTGGGTCTGTTGGGCGGTCAGGGGCATGGCGGTACTTCCGTGTCAGGGGCGAGGGGCCAGCTTGGCCGGGGGGCGGCGAGCAGCGTGCGGTAAGTAAGTAGTGCGGGCCGCCCAGCCAGCCCGGGCCGTCCAGGCAGCAAGCAAAGCTGGGCGGCGCCGTTACAGTGGCACGAAGGTCAGCCCGTTGGATGTCACCAGGGTCGACAGTTGCACCAGGCTTGGCATGCGGCGCTTGTCCACGCGTGGCCAGCTCGCCCGATCGATGTAGTAGAACGTGCCGTCCCGTTGGATGGGGGTGTAGTGCAGCGTCAGGTCCTTGCTGCGGTGGATCATCTGCAAGGTCCCCTCCACCTGGGTGAAACTGAAGGAGCCGACAGCGCGCAGCTTTTCTTCCAGGGTGCGTGCCACGCCGTGTGCGGGAGCAATGGGCACCTGCAGCAGCAGGTCGCATTTGACCGCCGCCAGGTTGGCCGACTGGTCGGGTTGGATACCGGGGTCCACGCCGAATCGCACAGGCAGCCCGCACTCGATGTCTTCGATGCGCAGGCCGATGGCGCCCTGCAGCTCGGCAAGCCCTGGCACGCCGTCAAACGTATTGGTGTGGGTGTTGCCCACGAAGGCGATCCACCTGCTGGGGTGCAGGGCCTGGTCTGCTGCAATGACCCGATGGGCAAAGAAGTTCATCATCTGTTGGCGGATCGGGCCCGGCGGGGTGGCCAGCCAGGCCTGACGATAGCTGGCCATGCAGTCGATGGCCTGGAGGCGGACCTGGTTGGCCTGTGCGGTGAGCATCACCTGCTGGAAGGTATAGCGTCCGCTGCTGTCGGTGGCCTGGCTTCGGTCCAGTTCGGCCATATAGTCGCGCAGGTGCTGGCTCATGTTGCCTGTGCGGTTGAACGCATCGAGGTCGGCCTGGTGAAAGTCCGTCAGCAGATGCTCCAGGTACAGCACCTTGACCTTCTGCTTGCGCAGTTGCGCCATGTTGTCGATCAGAAAGCGTTTGCTGCCCAGGTGTGCGTGGCATTCGCCGATCACCACGCCGTCGCAGCGGGAGTAGCAACCACGCAGGATCTGCTTGGGCGCCGGGTTGCTTTCGAACAGCGGCAGTTGCGGGCGTGGCGGCAGCTCCACCGTGCTCAGATACTCCTTGGCATCGTTCAGCAGCTTGCTGCGCAGCTTGCGAAACAGGTCGCAGGCTTCTTCCAAGTGTGGCTGATTGGCCCGGTAGGTAATGCCACTGAGCTGTTCGTCATCCACCGAACGCAGCTGTGCCTGCTGGCGTGGGAGCAACTCGTAGGGCGTGGGGATACGTTCGGCAGGGGGTGGCGCGTAGTCGCTGCGACCCCACAGTTTGAGGCGAAAGCGCGGTGTACCCCCCAGAAGGCGGCCCTGTGCGACGGGCTCCCACTGCTGTTGCGCAGTGAGCCGGATGGGCACGTTGCGGTAGAACGAAAAGGGCGCGTTCGGGTCGATCACCACCCAGCTCTTGAGCTCGCCCACGTACCGCACCTGGTAGGCGAAATCGCCGATCGCTACATAGAAACCGTCGGCCAGCGAGTAGATGCCCTGCATCTTGCCAACCCCGGGTTTTTCACCATCGAGCAGGGCATTGGTCTCGAAGGTGGCCAGGCGCTGGGAAGCCGGTGTCGGTCGCAGGGGGGCGGGCACCTGGGCGTCAATATCCTCGGCAGTGGCAAGGGGTTCGTCCTCGGCCTCCACATAGGGCTCGGCGACGGCGGGCACCTCGCCGTCGACCCGTATCGCTTCACCGGTCTCCTCGCCGAGCAGCGTCGCGTTGAACAGCGTGTCGATGCAGGCCAGTACGGCGCCGATGACGCCCGCCTGGCGTTCGGCAGTGGTGTGGCCGTTGATCGCCTCGTCGATGGACAGGCCGGTCTCGCCAAGCCCTGCGCCCACGGCAGCCAGTGCAACCGGCCAGTCGAAGGCGGCCATTGCCCCGGCGAACCGGGTAAAGGCGTGCAGGTCCGCCACCCACATCTGTTTGCGCAGGTCGGCGTTGGAGCGCAGGGCGAAGTGCGCGTCGTCGCTCATGCGCTGTCGCGCCGCATCGCGCAGGTAGCTGAATGCATCCTGCTCGACCGGCTTGTCCAGCAGGTTGATGGCATCGTGTGCGCTGCCGGCCCAGTTGGAGAACAGCAGGTCGATCAGATGCTCGAGCCCGACCCCGGCGGGGTTTTCGGCATGGCTGGACAACGCGAAGTGGGCCATCAGGCGCGCGCGGTTATCTGCGGCATTGGTGTTCTGCAGCACCCACCAGTAAAGCTGCGCAGGGTTGGCAAACAGGTGCAGGGCCGTGACCTCGCCGGGCATGTACAGCACCTGGTAGCCATCGGGCAGCACGGCACGCAGCATGTCGCTGGCGACGTAGCCGCCGATGTCGAAGGCATGCAGGCGCACCCCCTGGTCGGGAACATGCGTTTGCTGCAGTTGTTCGAGGGTGGGCGGCCAGTCGGTGACGCCGGCCAGTGCCCGGGCCAGCAGGCGGTAGCGTTTGCGCTGTTCGGGCAGGTCTGCGTGTTCGCAGGCTTCCACCACCTTGCTCAGGAAGTTGGCCTTGGCCATGCTGCGAAACGCCTCTGCACTGTTGGCCCAGAACGCCTGCATCTTCTGCTTGAAGACCGAGCTGAAGTCGATCTGCCAGAAGTAGCGCAGCACATCGGCCGGTGCCATGGGGACTTCGTTGCGTTCGTCGAACACCCCGGCATGCGCGCCTTCGCGGTAGAAGCCGGTGCGGTAGCCGAGCAGGTCGGCGTTGTCCTGGTCGTTGGCGTCGAAGCGCTGCATCACCAGTTGCGGCAACGTCAGCGACTGGTAGGGCAGGTCACGGTGCTCCCAGCCGCTGAAGCTTCTGGGGTTGGACTGGGCCGCCTTGAAACGGTGCAGGTACACGGTGTCCGGATCGAGGCTGCTGCGGGCGAACTTCTTCAGGGCGTCGACGGCCACCTCACGGGCCATCTGGCGCATGTCCGGGCAGTTGACGACGAGCTGGCGCGCAATGTCCTGAAGCTGTGCGCGTTGTGGGTTGGGGGGCTGGGGCATGGCGATCCTTCCTTGGTCTGGGCCATGGCAGGATGGGCTGGCTCCAGCGGGCAGGTGCGGTAGATAGTGCTGCGCGGGTGGGTGCGGCATCGTGTGCCGCTGTCGGGGCAACTCTTCACTTAAAGTTTCGCAAATGCAGGTGTATCGTATTCGCCCTTACCGCCAGCCCGGTCATGGCTGGCAGGCTGTTTTCGCGATACGAGGTGCCTGTTCCGATGTCCTTTACCCGTCGACAAATGCTCAAGGGGCTGACTGGCCTGGTGGTGGTTGGCCTGGGCGCCGGGGGCGCCGCACGTTACTGGATGGGCAAGGTCGAGGACGAGCAGGCCGGGCATGACTATGAACTGATCGCCGCGCCGCTGGACGTCGAGCTGGTGGCCGGGCACACCACCCAGGCCTGGGCGTTCGGCCCGTCCGCGCCGGGCACCGAGCTGCGGGTGCGCCAGGGGCAGTGGCTGCGGGTGCGGTTCATCAACCACCTGCCGGTGGCCACCACCATCCACTGGCACGGTATCCGCCTGCCGCTGGAAATGGACGGCGTGCCCTACGTGTCGCAGCTGCCGGTGCTGCCGGGCGAGTACTTCGACTACAAGTTCCGCGTGCCGGATGCCGGCAGCTTCTGGTACCACCCCCACGTCAACAGCAGCGAAGAGCTGGGCCGCGGCCTGGTCGGCCCGCTGATCGTGGAGGAGCGCGAGCTCACCGGTTTCAAGCACGAGCGCACCCTGAGCCTGAAGAACTGGCACGTGGACGAGCAGGGCAACTTCGTCGAGTTCAGCGTGCCGCGCGAAGCGGCCCGTGGCGGCACCGCAGGGCGCCTGATCACCATCAACGGGCAGCCCGACGCGGTGGTGGAAATGCCCGCCGGGCAGATCGTGCGGGTGCGCCTGCTGAACCTGGACAACACCCTGACCTACCGCATCAACCTCAAGGGCGACTTCGAGGCGCGTATCTATGCGCTGGATGGCAACCCGATCACCCCGCGCCCATTGGGCAAGGACTACTGGCTGGGCCCCGGCATGCGCATCTGCCTGGCCATCCGCATGCCGGCAGCCGGTGAGGAGCTGTCGCTGCGCGACGGCTCGGTGCGCCTGGGCACCCTGCGTTCGGTGGCCAGCAGCGAGGCACCGGGCGACTGGCCACCGGCGCTGCCGGCCAACCCCATCGCCGAGCCGGACCTGGCCAACGCCGAGAAGATCAACTTCAATTTCGAGTGGGTAGGCTCGGTGTCGGTCAATACCGAGAACGGCAAGCCGCCAAGCCTGTGGCAGATCAACGGGCAGGCCTGGGACATCACCGACAAGACCTGTTCCGACCGGCCGATTGCCACCTTGAAGAAGGGCAAGAGCTACATCTTCGAGCTCAAGAACATGACCCAGTACCAGCACCCGATCCACCTGCACGGCATGAGTTTCAAGGTGCTCAGCTCCAATCGCCACAAGATCCCGGAGCAGTACTTCACCGACACCTACCTGCTGGGCAAGAACGAGCGGGCGCAGGTGGCGCTGGTGGCGGATAACCCCGGCACCTGGATGTTTCATTGCCACGTGATCGATCACATGGAAACCGGCCTGATGGCCGCCATCGAGGTGGCGTGATGCGTCAGCCGCAGATCATCGACCGCAGCCGCGACCAGCACTTCATGCGCCTGGCGCTGGAGCTGGCGGCGCAGGGGGCTGCATTGGGCGAGGTGCCGGTGGGCGCGGTGCTGGTGCAGCACGGCGAGGTGATCGGGCAGGGCTTCAACTGCCCGATCAGCGGCAGCGACCCCAGCGCGCACGCCGAAATGGTGGCCATTCGCGCGGCGGCGCAGGCGGCCAGCAACTACCGGCTGCCGGGCAGCACGCTGTATGTGACGCTGGAGCCGTGCAGCATGTGCGCCGGGCTGATCGTGCATTCGCGGGTCAACCGCGTGGTGTTCGGGGCCCTGGAGCCCAAGGCCGGGATCGTGCAGAGCCAGGGGCAATTCTTTACCCAGGGGTTTCTGAACCACCGGGTGCTGTTCGAGGGCGGGGTGCTGGCCGAGGAGTGCGGGGCGATTCTGACCGAATTCTTCAGGGCTCGGCGGGCCAAGGCCTGATAACCGTGGTGTGACCATCGCGGGCCAAGCCCGCTCCCCCGTTGTTGCGGGAGCGGGCTTGGCCCGCGATACAGGTGCTGCAAGCTAGAGCGGCGGCGAAGCGTCGGCCGGCTTGGTCTTGTTGACCCCCGGCACATGCAGGTTGCCTTCGGCCACCTGGCTGCCCTCCAGCTGCGGCTGGGTCACCCAGGTCAGGATGTCGTAGTAGCGCCGGATGTTGGCCACGAAATGCACCGGCTCGCCGCCACGGGCATAGCCGTAGCGGGTCTTGCTGTACCACTGCTTCTGCGACAGGCGCGGCAGCATCTTCTTCACGTCCAGCCACTTGTTCGGGTTCAGCCCCTCGCGCTTGGCCAGCTTGCGTGCATCGTCCAGGTGGCCGCTGCCCACGTTGTAGGCGGCCAGGGCAAACCAGGTGCGGTCCGGCTCCTCGATGTCGTCATCGAGCTCCTTCTTCACATGCATGAAATACTTGGCCCCGCCCTCGATGCTCTGGCGCGGGTCGAGCCGGTTGGACACGCCCATGGCCTGGGCGGTGCGCTGGGTCAGCATCATCAGCCCGCGCACGCCGGTCTTGGAGGTGACCTCGGCCTGCCACATCGACTCCTGGTAACCGATCGCCGCCAGCAGGCGCCAGTCCACCTGTTCCTTCTTGGCCGAGGTCTTGAAGTGGTTCTCGTAGCGCGGCAGGCGCTGCTGCAGGTGCTGGGCGAAGGTGTAGGCGCCGACATAGCCGAGCACGTCCACGTGGCCGTAGTAGCGGTCCTTGAGCCGTTGCAGGGTGCCGTTCTTGTGCACCTTGTCGATGAATTCGTTGATTTCGTTGAGCAGGCTGTTGTCTTCGCCGGCCGCCACCGCCCAGCGCTGGTCGCGCCCGTCGCCCAGGTCGAAGGCGACCCGCACGTTGGGGAAGTACACCTGGTTCATCGCCACTTCGTTGGAGTCGACCAGGGTCAGGTCGATCTGGCCCTCGTCGACCATGCGCAGCAGGTCGACCACCTCGACCTGGTCGGATTCTTCATATTGCAGGGCCGGGTACTGTTTTTTCAGCTCTGCCAGCTGTTCGGCATGGCTGCTGCCCTTGAGTACCAGAATGCGCTTGCCGACCAGGTCGCCGGCGTCGGTGGGGCGGGGCTTGCCGTTGCGGTAGATGATCTGCGGGGTGACTTCGAGATACGGGTGGGAAAAACGTACCTGCTGCTTGCGCTGCTCGCTGCTTACCAGGCCCGCTGCCGCCAGCACCGGGCCGTTCGGCTGGCCGAGCTGGTTGAACAGGTCGTCGAGGTTGTCGGCGGTCTCGATCTGCAGCTTCACGCCCAGGTCGTCGGCAAAGCGCTGGACCAGCTCGTACTCGAAGCCGGTTTCGCCGTTGCGGTCCTGGAAGTAGGTGGCCGGGCTGTTGCGGGTGATCACGCGCAGCACGCCGTCCTCCTTGACACGCTCCAGGGTGCTGGGTTTTTCAACACAGGCACCGAGCATCAGGAAGAGTCCGGTTGCGATGAGCCATTTGGCACAACGCTGGCGCAAAGCAGTCTGGGCAAACATACGGTGCAGTATACGCAAAGGACCTGCCGCGCCATATCTCGACAACATCCGGCTTGTCTGCTAGCACAGCCCGATAAAACCGCGTCGGGACGGGTTTTTGTCATCTCGTGAAGCACTCTTGTCGGCTTGCCGACATTCGGCCTGTCGCCGATGCAGCGTTTCGGGTGCCGTCGGCGGCGGTTTAGGCTAGAATGCACGGCCTCTAAGCACACCCCCTTCCTGAGGCTGTCCCGACGATGTTGATCCTGCGCGGCGCTCCTGCCCTTTCTGCCTTTCGCCACGGTAAATTACTCGAGCAACTGAGCCAGAAAGTCCCCGCTGTTAGTGGTTTGTACGCTGAATTCGCCCATTTCGCCGAGGTTGACGGCGAGCTGAGTGCCGACCAACAGCATGTGCTCGCGCGCCTGCTCAAGTACGGCCCGAGCGTGCCGGTACAGGAGCCCAGCGGTCGCCTGTTCCTGGTCATGCCGCGTTTCGGCACCATCTCGCCCTGGTCGAGCAAGGCCAGCGACATCGCCCACAACTGCGGCCTGGAGAACGTCAAGCGCCTGGAGCGTGGTACTGCCTTCTATGTCGGCGGTGAACTGAGCGAGGCCGATGTGGCCGCCGTCGCCGAGCTGCTGCACGACCGCATGACCCAGATCGTGCTGGGCAGGCTCGAAGAGGCCGCCGGCCTGTTCAGCCATGCCGAACCCAAGCCGCTGACCGCCGTCGACATCCTCGGCGGTGGCCGCGCCGCGCTGGAAAAAGCCAACGTCGAGCTGGGCCTGGCCCTGGCCGAAGACGAGATCGACTACCTGGTCACCAGCTTCCAGGGCCTCAAGCGCAACCCGCACGACATCGAACTGATGATGTTCGCCCAGGCCAACTCCGAGCACTGCCGCCACAAGATCTTCAACGCCAGTTGGGATATCGACGGCCAGAGCCAGGAAAAAAGCCTGTTCGGCATGATCAAGAACACGTACCAGATGCACAGCGAAGGCGTGCTGTCCGCTTACAAGGACAACGCCTCGGTGATCGTCGGTTCCACCGCCGGGCGCTTCTTCCCGAACCCTGAAACCCGCCAGTACGGCGCGGTGCAGGAGCCGGTGCACATCCTGATGAAGGTCGAGACCCACAACCACCCGACCGCCATCGCGCCGTTCCCGGGGGCCTCTACCGGTTCCGGCGGCGAGATCCGCGACGAAGGTGCCACCGGTCGCGGCGCCAAGCCCAAGGCCGGCCTGACCGGCTTCACCGTGTCCAACCTGCAGATCCCGGGCTTCGAACAGCCTTGGGAAAAGCCCTACGGCAAGCCGGAGCGCATCGTCACCGCGCTGGACATCATGATCGAAGGCCCGCTGGGCGGCGCGGCGTTCAACAATGAATTCGGGCGCCCGGCACTGACCGGTTACTTCCGTACCTTCGAGCAGTCGATCAACACCCCCCATGGCGAAGAAGTGCGCGGCTACCACAAGCCGATCATGCTCGCCGGCGGCATGGGCAACATCCGCGAAGGCCATGTGCAGAAGGGCGAGATCACCGTCGGCGCCAAGCTGATCGTGCTCGGCGGCCCGGCCATGCTGATCGGCCTGGGCGGCGGTGCTGCCTCGTCGATGGCCACCGGCGCCAGCTCTGCCGACCTCGATTTCGCCTCGGTACAGCGCGAAAATCCTGAAATGGAACGCCGCTGCCAGGAGGTCATCGACCGCTGCTGGCAGCTGGGCGATGCCAACCCCATCGCGTTCATCCATGACGTCGGCGCGGGCGGCCTGTCCAACGCCTTCCCCGAGCTGGTCAACGACGGCGGCCGTGGCGGTCGTTTCGAGCTGCGCAACGTGCCCAACGACGAGCCGGGCATGGCGCCGCTGGAAATCTGGAGCAACGAGTCCCAGGAACGCTACGTGCTGGCGGTCGACGCCAAGGACCTGGAGCGTTTCACCGCCATCTGCGAACGCGAGCGCTGCCCGTTCGCAGTGGTCGGCGAAGCCACTGCCGAACCGCAACTGACCGTCACCGACAGCCACTTCGGCAACAGCCCGGTGGACATGCCGCTGGAAGTGCTGCTGGGCAAGGCCCCGCGCATGCACCGTTCGGTCAGCCGCGAAGCCGAGCTGGGCGACGATTTCGACCCGAGCACCCTGGACCTCGCCGACTCGGTACAGCGCGTGCTGCGCCACCCGGCCGTGGCCAGCAAGAACTTCCTGATCACCATCGGTGACCGCACCATCACCGGCCTGGTCGCCCGCGACCAGATGGTCGGTCCATGGCAGGTCCCGGTGGCCGACGTGGCCGTCACCGCCACCAGCTTCGACGTGTACACCGGCGAAGCCATGGCCATGGGCGAGCGCACCCCGCTGGCCCTGCTCGACGCCCAGGCGTCCGGGCGCATGGCGATCGGCGAGACCCTGACCAACATGGCGGCCTCGCGCATCGGCAAGCTGTCCGACATCAAGCTGTCGGCCAACTGGATGTCGGCTGCCGGCCACCCCGGTGAAGACGCGCGCCTGTACGACGCGGTCAAGGCCGTGGGCATGGAACTGTGCCCCGAGCTGGGCCTGACCATTCCGGTGGGCAAGGACTCGATGTCCATGAAGACCCGCTGGGAAGATGAAGGTCGCGAGAAGACCGTGACCTCGCCGATGTCGCTGATCGTGACCGGCTTTGCCCCGGTTACCGACATCCGCAAGACCCTGACCCCGCAACTGCGCATGGACAAGGGCGAAACCGACCTGATCCTGATCGACCTGGGTCGCGGCCAGAACCGCATGGGCGCCTCGATCCTGGCCCAGACCCACGGCAAGCTCGCCAGCCAGGCACCGGACGTCGACGACGCCGAAGACCTCAAGGCGTTCTTCGCGGTGATCCAGGGCCTGAACGCCGACGGTCACCTGCTGGCCTACCACGACCGCTCCGACGGCGGCCTGCTGGCCACCGCGCTGGAAATGGCCTTCGCCGGCCATTGCGGGCTGAACCTGGAACTGGACACCCTGACCGGCAAGCGCGAGAAAGTCGCGGCCATCCTCTTCAACGAAGAGCTGGGTGCGGTGATCCAGGTGCGCCAGGACGCCACCCCGGACGTGCTGGCCCAGTTCAGCGCCGCCGGCCTTGGCGAAGACTGCGTGGCGGTGATCGGCAAGCCGGTCAATTGTGCCGACGTGGCCATCAGCCTGAACGGCGAAGTGCTGTTCACCGGCGACCGCCGCCTGCTGCAGCGCCAGTGGGCCGAGACCAGCTACCAGATCCAGCGCCTGCGCGACAACGCCGACTGCGCCGACCAGGAGTTCGACGGCCTGCTCGAGGAAGACAACCCGGGCCTGAGCGTCAAGCTGGGCTTCGACGTCAACCACGACATCGCGGCGCCTTACATCAAGAAGGGCATTCGCCCACAGGTGGCGGTACTGCGCGAGCAGGGCGTCAACGGCCAGGTGGAAATGGCTGCGGCGTTCGACCGTGCCGGCTTCAACGCCATCGACGTGCACATGAGCGATATCCTCGCCGGTCGCGTCGACCTGAACGAGTTCAAGGGCATGGTTGCCTGCGGCGGCTTCTCCTACGGTGACGTGCTGGGTGCCGGTGAAGGCTGGGCCAAGTCGGCGCTGTTCAACAGCCGCGCCCGCGACGCCTTCCAGGGCTTCTTCGAGCGTAGCGACAGCTTCACCCTGGGTGTGTGCAACGGTTGCCAGATGATGTCCAACCTGCACGAGCTGATCCCGGGCAGCGAGTTCTGGCCGCACTTCGTGCGCAACCGCTCCGAGCAGTTCGAGGCGCGCGTGGCGATGGTCCAGGTGCAGGAGTCCAACTCGATCTTCCTGCAGGGCATGGCCGGTTCGCGCATGCCGATCGCCATTGCGCACGGTGAAGGGCATGCCGAGTTCGCCAGCGAAGAGGCACTGCTGGAAGCCGACCTGTCCGGTTGCGTGGCCCTGCGTTTCGTCGACAACCACGGCAAGGTCACCGAGACCTACCCGGCCAACCCGAACGGTTCGCCGCGCGGGATCACCGGCCTGACCAGCCGCGACGGGCGCGTCACCATCATGATGCCGCACCCTGAGCGGGTATTCCGTGCGGTGCAGAACTCGTGGCGCCCGGATGACTGGAACGAAGACGCCGCCTGGATGCGCATGTTCCGCAACGCGCGGGCCTGGGTGAACTGAGGGTGTTCAAACTCGCCTTCTTCGTGCCGCCCAGCCATGTGGAGCAGGTCAAGGCCGCTGTGTTCGCCGCCGGTGGCGGACGCATCGGCGCCTACGACAGCTGTGCGTGGCAGGTGCTGGGCCAGGGCCAGTTCCGTCCGTTGAGCGGCAGCCAGCCGTTCATCGGGCAGAGCGGGGTGGTCGAGCAGGTCGAGGAGTGGCGGGTCGAGCTGGTGGTGGACGATGCGCTGGTGGGGCCGGTAGTCGCGGCCCTGAAGGCGAGCCACCCCTACGAGACCCCGGCCTACGAGGTCTGGCAGCTCGCTGATTTCTGATTGGCAGGTCTGCCTCTTCGCCGGCAAGGCCGGCTCCTACAGGGTTCATGTGCGACGCAACACCCTGTAGGCGCCGGCCTTGCCGGTGAAGAGGTCCGATCAGGCAACCTCCATCGTCTGTTCCTGCTTGCGCTGCACCCCCGCACACGCCAGCAACCCCACTTCAAACAGTATCCACATCGGCACCGCCAGCAAGGTCTGTGAAAACACGTCCGGCGGGGTCAGCAGCATGCCCACCACAAAGCATCCGACGATCACGTAAGGCCGGCTCTTGCGCAGTGTCGCCACATCCGTCACCCCCGCCCACACCACGATGAAGGTGGCCACCGGTATCTCGAACGCCAGCCCGAACGCCAGAAACAGCGCCAGGATGAAGTCCAGGTACAGGCTGATGTCGGTCATCATCGACACCCCGGCCGGGGTCACGCTGGCGAAAAAACCGAACATCATCGGAAACACCACGAAGAACGCGAAGGCCATGCCGGCATAGAACAGCACGATGCTCGATACCAGCAATGGCAAGGCGATGCGCCGTTCCTTGCGGTACATCCCCGGTGCCACGAACCCCCACACCTGGTGCAGCAGCACCGGCATGGCGACGAACAGCGCAGCCATAAGGGTCAGCTTGAAGGGCGCCAGGAACGGCGACGTCACGCTGGTCGCGATCATGCTCGCGCCTTCGGGCAGGTAACGGCGCAAGGGTTCGGACACGGCGGTATAGAGGGTCTGGGCGAACGGGAACAAACCCAGGAACACCAGCGTGACGGCCAGCAGGCAGCGCACCAGGCGCCGCCGCAGTTCGGTCAGGTGGGCAGTCAGGGGCATGCCCGCTTGGGTATCAGTCATGGGCAGGGTCCATTGGTCGAAGTCGGGGTCGGCTGCGCCTGCAGGCTCACGCCCTGGCGCAGTTCCTGTTCCAGACGCCGCAGTGGCTCGGCATCCAGCTCCTGGGTCAGTGCCTGGGTGTCGAGCTCACGCTCCACCTGTGCACGCAGCGCCCCCATGGCACGCCTGGCCTGGCCCACGCCACGCCCCACGGTGCGCATCGCCACCGGCAGGCGTTCGGGGCCCAGCACCAGCAGCGCCACCACGCCCACCAGCAGCAGTTCGGTAAAGCCGATCTCGAACATCAGCTGCGTTGTTCCGGTTGCCCCTGCTGTACCTGCTGCACCGGGGCAGGGGCGACCGGGGTGTCGGCCTGCGGGCCGTTGCCCATGGATTTGCGAAAGCCCTGGATCGCCTCGCCCACGTCCGCGCCCAGGCCCTTGAGGCGCTTGGTGCCGAACAGCATGAACACGATCATCAACACGATAACCAGTTGCCAGATCCCGATACCGCCCATGTGAAGCACTCCAAGGTCATGAAAAAGAAGGGTTTATCCTGCCTGCGCTTTATGACGCAAAGGTGACGGGCAACGCCTTTGCCATGTGCCTGAAACATCCGCCGTGTTGACTGGCCGCTCTTTGGCAGAGGTAGCGTGACGATGGGTGGCAAGCGACAGCAGGGCGCGGCATTGCTGATGGTGCTGGTGGTGCTGGCGATGATCGCCGGTGGCCTGGCATGGCTGGTACAGGAGGGGCGCGCCCAGGTCGATGCGGTGCGCCTGGTGCAGCAGCGCGTGCAGGCGCGCGGGCTGGAGCGGGCCGGGCTGGCCTTTGCCGAGCAGGCCCTGCAAGACCCCAGTTGGCGTGCCAGCCCGCTGTTCTGGCAGGCGCTGCGTGGCCAGGCGCTGCCGTATGCGTTCGACGGCGGTTCGGCGACCCTGCGCATCCGCGACCTGCACACCTGTTTCAACGTCAACAGCCTGGTGGGCGAGGATGCCGAGCGTGCCGAACGCCAACTGCAGTACCTGCTGGGCGGCGACATGGCCGCCGCCCAGCTGGCCCAGGCCCTGGCCGACTGGATCGACAGCGATCACCAGGCGCGTCGCGAGGGCGCCGAGAACGATCATTACCTGCGCCAGTCGCCGCCGCGCCTGGCGGCCAATCAGCTGATGCTGGACATGAGCGAGTTGAACCTGCTGCTGGGCCCCGACCCGCAACGCCAGGCCCGTTACCCGCAGCTGTGTGCGTTGCCCGAAACCACGCACTGGCGGCTCAATGCGAATGCGCTGAGCCTTGAACAGTTGCCGTTGCTGGAGGCGCTGTATGAGGGAAGGATGAGCCGCTCACTGCTGAGCCGGGTGGTCACTGCACGCCCGGCCACCGGCTACCGGGATGCCGGCGCCTTGCGCCAGGCACTCGGTGCGCTGGACGATGCGACCTTCGAACGCTTGAGTGAGGGGTTGTTGCTCAACAGCGGGGACTTTCTGTTGCAGCTGGAGATCGAGCAGGACGCTCACGTGCTGCGCAGCCAGTACCAGGTACATGCCCGTGGCGTGGTGCAGTGGCATGCCCTGGTGCCGGTGCAGCAGGTGCGGGTAACCCGGCGCGAACCGCTGCCCTGGTAAGGGCAGCGGTGCCGGTCGGGTCTAGACGCCGATTTCACCGCCATCGTTGCGCTGGATCACCACTGTCGAGGCGCGTGGGCGCACGGTGGTGCCGGCGGGGGTGACGGAGGTTGCGACGTCGGTCGACGGCCAGTTCTCCGGGTGCTGGATGTTGACGAAGATCGACTTGTTGTCCGGCGTGAAGGCGATGCCAGTCACCTCGCAGCCGTTGGGGCCGACGAAGAAGCGGCGCAGGTCGACCTGGTTCTGGGCATTGATCGGCACCTGCTTGCCGCTGGCATCGACCAGGTCGGTGGGGATCACCGCCAGCATCTGGTCGTTGGTGTAGTCGGTCAGGGTCGATTCGCCGTTGTCGGTCTGGAACCACAGGATGCCGCGGCTATCGAAGCTCATCCCGTCGGGGCTGGCGAACTGGTTGAGTTCGGTCAGCCCCGAGCGGTTGATGTCGGCGCTGCCGGCGGCGTTGGCGCCGAACACGAAGATGTCCCAGGTAAAGGTCAGGTGGTCGTCGCTGTCGTGCCAGCGGATGATGTGGCCATGCTTGTTCGGCCCGCGCGGGTTGGCGTTGTCGACAGTGGCCGGGGTGCGCTTGCTGTTGTTGGTCAGGGTCAGGTACACGTCGCCGTTGAGCGGGTTGACCGTGGTCCACTCCGGACGGTCCATAGGCGTTGCGCCCAGGGCATCGGCGGCGCCACGGGTGTTGAGGATGATGCCCGGCAGGTCGGTGTACAGCGCGCCCAGGGTGGTGCCGGCCTTGGTGGTGGTGGCGACGTCCAGCAACAGCCAGTGGCCGCTGCCGTCGGCGTCGAAGCGCGCCACGTACAGTTTGCCGTCGTCCATGTACTTGGCACCGGTAGCCAGGCGGTTGCTCGGGTTGGCGTCGGCGGTGTCCCACAGGGCGGTGGAGACGAACTTGTAGAGGTACTCGTTGTTGGAGTCGTCGCCCATGTAGAACACCACCGGCTTGCCGGCTACCGGCAGCGCCGGGCAGCAGCCTTCATGGCGGAAACGCCCCAGGGCGGTGCGCTTGACCGCACGGGTGCTGGCGTCATAGGGGTCGATCTCGACGATGTAGCCGTAGGTGCTGGCTTCGTTGCGGTAGTCGTCGGTGGCCGTCGCGCCGGTGGGGTCAAGAATGAACCGGGTGAACTCGCCGTCCACTTCGCTGGCATCGCCGGCAGCACTTTCCCAGGCGTAGTTGCCCTTGCTGGTGCTCACCCCGATGCGGCGCTGATCGTCCGGCACGGCGCCGCTGGTGTTGACGAAAATTCCTGGCCAGTTCTCTTCGCAGGTGAGGTAGGTGCCCCACGGGGTGAAGCCATTGCCACAGTTGTTGTTGGTGCCGCGGGCTTGGGTACCGGTGTTGGAGAACACGGTCTTGACGTGGTCGCTGCCGCGCAGCGGGCCGGCCAGGTCCATCAGCGTGGCGGTGGTGAATCGGCGGTTGAGCGGGTCGTTGTCGACCACTTGCCAGCGTCCGTTGACCTTGCTCAGGCGCACCACGCCGGCACCGTGGGCGTTGATTTCCTTGCGCACTTCCTCGGCCGGGCGCTTGCCGCTGCCGTCCACGGTCGGGCCGGCCGGGTGCAGGGCGTCGGCATCGATGTACTCGAAGTTGATCGCCAGCAGGCCGTCGTCGGAGCTGCCGTTGATGGGGAAGAAATGCATGCCGTCATGGTGCATGCCCATGGCGTTGGCCTGGTCGGCGGCAGTGTTGGTGCCGTCGCTTTTCCACGGGTTGCCCGCGCTGTTCAGCGGTGTACCCCAGGGTGCCAGCACGTAGGCGCTGTAGCCGTCGGCGACCACGCAGGCGTCGGTGCGCGAACCGGCGATGGAGTTGAAGCCCAGCTTGAGTTTCGGTTTCTCGGGTTCCACCGGAGGGGTCGGCTTGTGGCTCGAGCCCCCGCCGCTGTCGAAGCAGCCGCTCAGGCCTGTCCCTGCAATCATCGCGATCGCGGCACCGAGGCTGCCGCGCACCACGCTGCGGCGGCTCAGGTAGGCATCCAGGACAGTCGCCATTGGCAGGTTGCCACTGGTGTTGCGGTCCAGGTTGTCGCCGGTGTCTCGACTCATCTCTTCATATCCTTGTTGGGTGAAGTGGCTTCTACGGAAACCGGCACTGTAGAGAGCGAGTGTGATGATTGATTGGCAGTTTTGTGAACAGACCTTTAAGGAAATGAATCCTTACCATTTGATTTGGATGGGGTTTTGTACGCCCTGTCGAATAACTGCCATCAAACTGTAATCCCCTCGCCGCACTATCCGCTGCGACAGTTGATCAGCCCGAGGGCGATGGAGTAGATGGCGAGCATGTACAGACGCGATGTGTTGGGCTGGATGGGCGTTGGCGCAATGGCGCCGCTGCTGACCGCCTGTTCCAGCCTGGCCACACCGTCGACGGCAGAGGCCGGCACGGTGGAGCTGCTGTATTTCGCCGACACCCTGGATGCGCGCCAGCCCGGCATGCCCGTGGTGCCGGCGACGCGCCTGGGGCCGGTGAGCCACCTTGGCCAGGCACCGTGGATGAGCGGTATCAATGCCCGCCAGGGGCGTGCCGAGCTCAACCCGCTGCTCGACGCCAGCCTTGCCGAAGGCGTACAGACCGGCGGGTATGCGGTGTTGGGTGCCCTGCTCGAACAGCTGCGCGAGGCGGCGGGGCGGGGCAACTGCCTGACCCTGGAAAATGGCCAGGGCTGGAACGGCAGTGGCCTGGCCTACCTGACCCAGGGCGCCAGTGGCGTGCAGGGCAGCCGGATGCTGGGCAGCGAGGTACGCGTGAGCAGCGATGAGCGGGTGCTGTGGCCGCGCCAGTGCGCCGGCCTGTATCGCCAGTACGGTCAGGCCGTGCTTGGTGCGGGGCTGGCCCCCGAACGCGCCCAGGTCCTGGGCACGCCGGCCTTCACTGTGCTGCACCGCGGCGGCGTGCGGGTGGCGGTGGTCGGCATTACCGACCCGTACGCCCGCGACCAGAACGCATCCCTCAAACAGTGGTATCAGGCGCTGCTGCCGGCCTTCGAACAGGCACGCCAGGCGGCGGACCTGGTGATCGCCCTGGCGGACGTGGGCACCGGCCCCGGGCTGTGGCTGGCCGAGCGTCTGAGCGATGCCGACCTGCTGCTGTGCGCCCGTGGCCAGGACCTGTGGCCGCAGCCTGTCTCGGTACTGCAGGCCAGCGGCAAGCAGGTGCCGGTGCTGCTGGCCGGCAACCGTGCCAGCGGCGTGTTCGCGGTGAACTGCCTGCATCGCGACGGGCGCTGGCAGTTCACCGCGCAGTTTCATCCCGCTTTCGAGCACCGCCTCACGCCGGCTGCCCGAGCGCGGGTCGAGCCGTTGCGCGCGCAGTTGCAGCAACAGCGCGCCGGGCATGCCGCCTGGCTCGACCAACCCCTGGCGCAGGCACCGCAAAACCTGTGGCGACGCGATACCCGTGGCGGCAGCTGGGACAACCTGCTGCACCAGGCGCTGGCCGATGACAGCGGGGCACCGGTGCTGTTGCCGGGGCTGCGCTACGACAGCCCGCTGGCGGCCGGCCAGCCGATCACCCGCGAACACCTGATCAGCCTCACCGGCAGCTACCCGGCCCCGGTGGTGCAGGTGCCGGCACGCCAGGTACAGCAGGTGCTGGAAAACGCTGCCGAGCAACTGTTCGGCACGCCGCTGCTGCTCGACAACAGCCAGGATTTGCCGCGCTGGTTTAGCGCGCCCTGGCAGGTCAGCTACAGCCCGGGCGGCAAACGGGTCTCCGGGGTAGCCGTACAGGATGGCCAGTGCCGCACCTTCGGCCTGCAATTCGACAGCGACGCCGGCGAGCCACTGTGGCAGCGGGTGGAAGCATGGCTGGTGCAGCAGCCACCGGGCTGGCAATTGCCGCCGCTGGCCCTGCCGCAGGTGCGTTACGTCCAGGGCCACCCTGGCTGGCACCCGCGCGGGCTGGCCAGTTGATCAGCCCGGGCCGCGTGCTCGACGGCGTGCTGTTGAGCCTGGCCGGCTGGCTGGCTGCGCAGTGCGTGCTGCTGGCCGCCCGCGAGCCGCTGCCGGCGCCGGCCGCAGAGGCCCAACCGGCTGAGCTGCCCGGCCTGCTGGTCGGGCATTGGCAGGCGCCGCCGGCCAGTGACGCGCTGCCGCTCACGCGCTTGCCCGTGCATTACCTGGGCGGCCTCAAGGCCGTGCCCGCCAGCGCCACAGTGGTAGTGCTGCGCTACGAGCAGGCGGTGCGTACCTACGTTCGCGGCCAGCGCCTGGCACCGGGCATCGTGCTGCAGGACATCGATGACGATGGCCTGATTTTCGACAACCAGGGGCGGCGCGAGCGCTTGCCCTGGCCGCCACGGCCCGCCGTGACCGGCTTCAAGCGCCAAGGATGAAGGGATGATCGCAAGATTCTGCGTGGCTGGCGTACTGGCCCTGGGGCTCAACCTGGCCTGGGCGTTCGACGAGCCCGAAGCGGTAGCGGACGAAGACGGTACACCGCTGTACGAGGTGAATTTCGTCGACACCGACCTGGGCGAGTTCATCGACAGCGTGTCGCGCATCACCGGGACCACGTTCATCGTCGACCCGCGGGTAAAAGGCAAGGTCACGGTACGTACGGTGGACCGTCACGACAGCGAGGCGATCTACGATATCTTCCTGGCCCAGCTGCGGGCCCAGGGCTTTGCTGCAGTGGACCTGCCCAACGGCAGCGTGAAGATCGTGCCCGATCAGGCGGCGCGGCTGGAGCCGGTGCCCGTCGAGAGCGGGCGCAAGGCCCAGGCCGGCAGCGATGGCATCGCCACCCGGGTGTTCAACGTGCGCAACGCCGCCAGCGAACAGATGCTGGCGATCCTCAAGCCGCTGATCGACCCCCGTGTGGGGGTGATCACGCCGTACCCGGCCGCCAACCTGCTGGTGGTGACCGACTGGCGCAGCAACCTGGAGCGCATCGACAGCCTGCTGCGCCAGCTCGATCAGGTCAGCGAGGAGCCGCTGCAGGTGATGCCGCTGCACCATGCCAGCGCCAGCGATACCAGCCAGTTGATCACCCGCCTGCTGGCCCGCGAGCAGGGCGCCGACAGTGCCCAGGTGGTCGCCGACCCGCGCAGCAATGCCCTGCTGGTGCGCGGCAGTGCCGACAGCCGCGAGCGCGTGCGTGCCTTGCTGGCGCAGCTGGACCGCCCCGGCGACGCATTGCGCAGCTCCAACACTCAGGTGATCTACCTGCGTCACGCCAATGCCGGCGAGGTGGTCAAGGTGCTGCGCAGCCTCAGCCAGGATGCCGGCGCTGCGCCGGGCGAAGCTGACAAGGACGCCAAGGCGCCCGTGCCGGTCAACCTTTCGGGCATTCGCCTGGAATACGAGGAGGGTACCAACGCCGTGGTCATGGTCGGGCCCGACAGCGAGCTGGCGGCCTACCGCACCATCGTCGAGCAACTGGACATCCGCCGTGCGCAGGTGGTGGTCGAGGCGATCATCGCCGAAGTGTCCGACTCGCGGGCCCAGGAGCTGGGCGTGCAGTGGCTGTTCGCCGACGAGAAATTCGGTGCCGGCGCAGTCAACTTCGGTACCGGCGGTGCCAGCATCACCGGCATTGCCGGGGCCGTGGCCAGCGGCGACAACGCGGCGCTGGGCAAACTGTTGTCGGGCGTGAACGGCGTGACGGCCGGCATCGGCAACTTCGGCGGCGGCTTCAACTTCGCCATGCTGGTCAATGCACTCAAGAGCAACAGTGGCTTCAACCTGCTGTCGACCCCGACCCTGCTGACCCTGGACAACGCCGAGGCGTCGATCCTGGTCGGCCAGGAAGTGCCCTTCGTGACCGGCTCGGTAACCCAGGACAACACCAACCCCTACCAGACCATCGAGCGCAAGGAGGTCGGTGTAAAACTGCGCATCAAGCCGCAGATCAACAGTGACAACACCGTGCGCCTGGACATCGTGCAGGAGGTCTCGTCGATTGCCGACACCGCTGCGGCCAGCGACGTGATCACCAACAAGCGCGAGATCAAGACCAAGGTCATGGTCGAGGACAACGGCCTGATCATTCTCGGCGGGCTGATCAGCGACGAGGTCACCTCCAGCCATCAGAAGGTGCCGTTTCTGGGGGATATCCCCGGTCTGGGCCGGTTGTTCCGCTCCGATGCCAGCCGTGGCGTGAAGCAGAACCTGATGGTGTTCATCCGCCCGCGGATCCTGCGTGACGGGGCCAGCCTGACCAGCCTCAGCAGCGAAAAATACCGCAACCTGCAACAGACCACGCCGCTTGCCCTGCCCAGCCTGGCCGATGGCAGCGAGTTGCTGCGGGTGTTCCCGGCCAGCCGCCAGCGCCTGGACGAGGGCACCTGGTGAAGCCGTTGCTGCCCTATCGCCTGGCGCGCCAGGGCGGGCTGGCCATGGCGCCTGGCGCCGACGGCTGGAGCCTGTGGCTGCGCCCGGATGTCGACAGCGACCAGTTGCACGAGCTGCTGCGGGTGTATGGCGCGCCCCAGACCGTGTGCCATTTCGACGCGGGGGAGTTCGACACGCGCCTGGGCCAGTTGTACCAGGCCGGCGAGAACGCCACGGCGGCGCTGATCGAGGGCATTGGCGAACAGGTCGACCTGGACGGCCTGATCAGCGAGATGCCGCGGGTCGAGGACTTGCTCGAAAGCGATGACGAAGCCCCGGTGATCCGCCTGATCAACGGGCTGTTCGGCGAGGCGCTGCGTCAGCAGGCCTCGGACATCCATGTGGAAACCTTCGAGCAGAGCCTGGTGGTGCGCCTGCGGGTCGACGGCCACCTGCGCGAGGTGCTGCGCCCGCCACGTGCGCTGTCGGCCATGCTGGTGTCGCGGATCAAGGTCATGGCGCGCCTGGACATCGCCGAGAAGCGCCAGCCCCAGGACGGGCGCATCACCCTGCGCTCGGGTGGGCGCGAGGTCGATGTACGTGTCTCGACGCTGCCGGGTATCCACGGCGAGCGAGTGGTGATGCGCGTGCTCGACAAGCAGGCCAGCCTGCTCTCGCTGGGCAACCTGGGCATGCCCGGTGCCGTCGAGGCGGGCCTGCGCGCCTGCCTGGGGCGACCCAACGGCATCGTGCTGAGCACCGGCCCGACCGGTTCGGGCAAGACCACCACGCTGTACGCCAGCCTCAACAGCCTGAACGACGGCAGCCGCAATATCCTCACCGTCGAGGACCCGGTGGAGTACGCCATCACCGGCATCGGCCAGACCGCCATCAACCCGCGTGCCGGGCTGACCTTTGCCAGCGGTTTGCGCGCGATTCTGCGCCAGGACCCGGATGTGATCATGCTTGGCGAAATCCGCGACCGCGAAACCGCGCAGATTGCGGTGCAGGCCAGCCTCACCGGCCACCTGGTGCTTTCGACCCTGCACACCAACAGTGCGGTGGGCGCGGTGACGCGTCTGCGCGACATGGGCGTGGAGCCTTTTCTGATTGCCTCGTGCCTGCGCGGGGTCATGGCCCAGCGCCTGGTGCGGCGCCTGTGCAGTTGCGCCGTGGCGCAGCCATTGCAGGCGGCCGAGCGGGCGTTGTGGCCGGAGCTGGTCGAGCTTGAGCACAGTTATCACGCAGTGGGCTGCGCGCAGTGTCAGGGCAGCGGCTATCGCGGCCGGCTGGGGCTGTATGAGTTCATCGAGCTGGACGCCGGGCTGATCGGCCTGCTGTATGACGGGGCCAGTGAGGTGGCCATGCAGGCGCATCTGCAGGGCCGGCGCCAGAGCCTGGCCGGCATGGCCAGCGAGTGCCTGCGCCAGGGCCAGACGAGCCTGGCCGAAGTGCTGCGCGCGGTGCAGGGCTGAGCCATGCCGACCTACCGATACCAGGCCGTTGACCTCGCCGGGCGCACCCTCAAGGCCAGCCTGCAGGCCGAAAGCGAGCGCCATGCCCGCCAGTTGCTGCGCGAGCAGGGGCTGTTCGCGCGCCAGTTGCAGGTGCAGGGCAACGCGCAGGTGTTGCCACGGCGCCAGCGCGTGAGCCGCGCACAGCTGTGTGAACTGACCCGGCAACTGGCCACGCTGACAGGGGCCGGCATTGCATTGGTGGATGCCCTGGCCACCCTTGAGCGGCAGTTGGTGGAGCCGGCCCTGCGCAATCTGCTGGTGGGGGTGCGCGGCGCGCTGGCAGAGGGGCTGGGCCTGGCCCGCAGCCTGGCACGCCAGGGCGGGGTGTTTTCAACGCTGTACTGCGCGCTGGTCGAGGCCGGCGAACGCTCAGGGCGCCTGGCCCAGGTGCTGGAACGCCTGGCCGACCACCTTGAGCAGGTGCAGCGCCAGCAGCACAAGGCGCGTACCGCGCTGATCTACCCGTGCGTGCTGATGGGGGTGTCGCTGGCGGTGGTGGTCGGCCTGATGAGCTTCGTGGTGCCCAGGCTGACCGAACAATTCGCCCATTCCGGGCAGAGCCTGCCGTTGATCACGCGCCTGCTGATCGGCGCCAGCGAAGCCCTGTTGCTGGCCGGGCCGTGGCTGCTGGGCGCCGCGGTGCTGGGGGCGGCAGGCGCGGCGCGGCTGCTGCGTCGGCCGCACTGGTGCCTGCGCCGTGACGACCTGCTGTTGCGCCTGCCGCGCGTGGGTGCGCTGCTGCGGGTGCTGGAAAGCGCGCGGCTGTCGCGCAGCCTGGCGATTCTGGTCGGCAGCGGGGTACCGCTGCTCGAAGCCTTGCAGGTGGCCACCGCCACCCTGGAAAACCGACGCATTCGCCTGGCGCTGGAGCGGGTGCAGGTCGATGTGCAAGGCGGCGTCAGCCTGCACCGCGCGCTGGATGCCAGCGGGCAGTTCCCGCCGATGCTGCTGAACATGGTCGCCAGCGGCGAGGCCAGCGGCACCTTGCCCGACATGCTCGAGCGCGTGGCCGACAACCAGGAGCGCGGCTTTGCCCGTCAGGTCGACACCGTGATGGCGTTGTTCGAGCCGCTGATGATCCTGGTCATGGGCGCGGTGGTGCTGTTCATCGTGCTGGCGGTGCTGTTGCCGATCATGCAGCTCAACCAGGGCCTCACACTTTAATAGGAGCACTACCATGCAGACACGACGTTCCCGCCAGCACGGCTTCACCCTGATGGAAATCATGGTGGTGATCTTCATCATCGGCCTGTTGATCGCGCTGGTGGCGCCCAGTGTGCTGGGCAGCCAAGACAAGGCCATGAAGCAGAAGGTGATGGCCGACCTGTCGAGCCTGGAGCAGGCGCTGGACATGTATCGCCTCGACAACCTGCGCTTCCCCACCGCCGAGCAGGGGCTGTCGGCCCTGGTGAGCAAGCCGCAGACCGAGCCGGTGCCGCGTGCCTGGCGGGCCGATGGCTATATTCGCAGGCTCCCGCAGGATCCGTGGGCCACACCGTACCAGTACCGGGCGCCGGGGCAGCATGGGCGCATCGACATCTATTCGCTGGGTGCCGACGGGGTGGAGGGCGGCGAGGGGATCGATGCCGACATCGGTAACTGGGACCTCTAGGCATGCCGGCCCAGCGTGGCTTCACCCTGCTGGAACTGCTGGTGGTGATCGCCATCGCCGGGTTGATGAGCGCCCTGGCGGTGGCCTCGCTCGACGGTGCCAAGGCGCCTTTGCACCAGGCCCTGGAGCGCCTGGCCGCGGCGTCGCGGGCGCAGGCCGACCTGGCCCTGCATGGCGGGCAGGTGCGCGGCCTGCGCTGGAACGGGCAGCGGCCCGAGTTCGTGCGCCTGGTCGAGGGCGACCAGTGGCAGGTGGAGCCGGTGGCGCTGGGCGAGTGGCCGGCCGGGCTGCGCCCGGACTGGCCTGCGGGCAGCACGCCACGGGTGATGTTCACCCCCTCCGGGCTGGCCCGGCCGGTGAGGCTGGAGTGGCGCTGGGCCGAGGGCCGGCAGCGCTGGCACTGGCGTCATGCTGCCGGCCTGCAGGTGGTGAACGTGCCATGAAGGCCCGCCAGCGTGGTTTCACTCTGCTTGAAGTGAGCGTGGCCCTGGGCATCGCCGCGACCATGGCGATCATCAGCAGCCAGGTACTGCGCCAGCGCCTGGTGGTGCAGCAGGGCGTGCAGCAGCATTGGTTGGGCAGCCTGTGTGCCCGGGAACTGCAGGCGCGCTTTGTGGTGGAGCAGTACTGGCCGGCGCAGGCACTGAGTAGCGGCGAGCTGCGTCAGGGGCCGGGCACCTGCCACTGGCGGTTGCAACTGGGTTCCACCGGCGTGCGCAACCTGCGCGGTGGCGAACTGCGCCTGTTTGCCGACCGCGATGAACGTGAACCGCTGGGTCAGTACCGCCTGTTTCTGGTGCGCCCGTGAGGCGCAGGCAGCAGGGCCTGACCCTGCTCGAACTGCTGGTGGCGCTGGCACTGACCGCTGTACTGGGCGTGCTGCTGGCGGCGCTGGTCAATGGCTGGCTGAGCGTACGTGAGCGACTCGACCAAGCGCCGCAGGCGAGCCCGGTGCTGAGCTTCTGCCTCGGGCTGGAGCGCCGCTTCGACGCCACGGTGCTGCGCCAGTTGTACGAGCAGCGCCTGCCCCTGGCCTTGAACTGGCTGGACTGGCAGCCTGCCGAGTTGCAGCTGCAATGGGTGGCGCTGGCGGCGTGGCCGGCGGCCGAAGGCGGCTCGCGCTTGCAGCGCCAACGCCTGCGCTATGACCGGCGCGATGCACGCCTGCTGCTGGAGACCTCTGCCGACCTGTATGCCGTCGAGCGCCCGCACTGGGTGCTGCGCGACAGCCTGGCCGGGGTGTCCAGCCCCGTTTTCGAGTTTCGCCAGGGCAGCCGTTGGCTGGCCTGGCCCTCTGCCGAACGCGCTGCGCCCGATCGTGGTGTACGGCTCGAGTTCCAGCGTGATGGAGCCCCCTATGTGTGTACGTTTGCCCTGCCGGAGAGCCAATGATTGACATTCGATACTGGCGACGGCGCCAGCCTGGGTCGTGGTTGCTGGTGCGCCCCGATGAGGCCGGCTGGAGCTGGCTGCAGGTGCGGGCCGGTGAGGTGCTGCGTGCGGGGCACGGGCAACCGCCGGAAGGTGCCGGTCGCGTGGCGCTGGTGGTGCCGGGCAGTGAATGCGCGCACTTCCATTTGCAGGCGCCGCCGGGTCTCAAGCGTGAAGAGTGGCCATTGCTGCTTGAAGATCGCGTGTTGCAGCCAGCCGAGGCGATCCATGTCGGTTGTGTGTCGCGAGGTTCGGGATGGCTTGAGCTGGCGGTGATTGACCGGCAACGCCTGGCGGGTTGGTTGCAGGCTTGCCAGGGCTGGGGCCTGCAGGTCGAGCGCTGCTGGGCGGAGTTCCAGCTGCTGCCGGAGCTTGCCCCCGGCGATGCCTGGTGCTGGCGACGCAGCCCGGACCTTAGCCTGTTCAAGAGTTGCGGCGCCGACCGGCGCCAGGCGTGGCTGGCCTGGCCGACGGCGTTGGGGGCAACCCCGCCGCCGGTGTGGTGCGACAGGCAGGTGCAGGCATTCGAGGGCGCGTGGCCGGCGTCGCTGGCGGCGCTGGAACGTCTGCCCGGCCTGTTCGAGCTGCGCCGCACGCCCCGCGCGCGACCGCACCTGGCACAGGGGCAACGGCGCCTGGCGACGGCCTGCGCCGTGCTGGGTGTGGTGTGGTGTGCCCTGTGGCTCGGCCTGCAGTGGCGCCAGGTCACGCTGTACAAGGCGCAGGTGGTGGCCGTGACCGGGCCGCTGAGCACCCCGCGCCAGGCTACGCAGTGGCTCAAGCGCGAGCGCCAGACGCGGGATGAGCGCAACCTGCGACTGCGCCAGCTGGAGGCATTGCAGGGCGCCATGGTGCAGTGGCTTTCGGCGCAGCCTGGCTGGCGGCTGCAGCGTGCGCGCTTTGATGGCACACGCTGGACCTTGCAGTTGCAGGGTGCGCAGGCACCGTCGGACACGCCGTGGGCTGCCATGGCCGCTAGTGCCGGGGCGCAGGTGGCGGTGCAGCCGACCACGGCAGATGCCGTGCAACTGGTGTTCGACCTGGGGGCAGGAGCATGAGCAGCGTCACCGCACGGCACTGGTTGATGCCGCTGGCCTGGACCGCAGTGGCCCTCTTGCTGTTGAGCCTGGTGGTGCGCGAAGGCCTTGGCCAATGGCGTGAGCTTTCGCAGTGGCGCGAACTGGCCGCCTCGGTGACGGCCATGCACTCAGGCGCCGAGGTGACGCTGGAGCGATTGCAGCAGTCGGCTGCGGCGCAGCAGCTCGTGCTCAGCGACGTGCAGCCGGTTGACGCGGGGTGGCAGGTGCGCGGCCAGGTCAAGGACGAGCGGCGGCTTCAGGCGTGGTTGCTGAGCTTGCAGCGTGAAGGCGTTCAGCCGCTTCAATGGGGGCTGGAGCAGGCGCCGTCGGGCCTGAGTTTCGATCTGGTGCTGGCGCGATGAGCCGCAGGAGGTTGGGGTGGATGCTGTTGGTGTTCTGCCTGACGTTGCTGGCGGGGTTGCCGGCGCGCTGGTTGTTCAAGGCTGCGCCGTGGCCTGCGCAGGACGTGGCCGGTAGCGTGTGGCAGGGGCAGGCCGGGCGGATCGGCGACGTTGGCCCGTTGAGCTGGCAGGTGCGCCCGTGGGCGGTGCAGGTGCAGGCAGGGTATCAGGGCCAGCGCTGGGGGCTGGTATTGCGCGGCTGGCCGTGGGACTGGCAAGCGAGCGTCACGCCGCAGGGGCCGGCCAGCCGTGTGCCTTCGGCGTATCGCCTGGGGGGGGAGTGGTCGGGGCAACTGGCACTGAGTGGGCGTGGCGCGCGGTGCGTGAGCGGGCAGGGTGCGCTGGTGGCGGATCAGCTGGCTCTGGTGGCGCCATGGACGCTGGCCCTGGGGCGCGGCGAGGTGCGCGTGGTGTGCAACGAAGGCTGGCGGCTATCGGCGCGACTGGCGGCGGCGGGGCAGCACCACCTGGCGCTGGATGCGGGGGTGGCAGGCGGTACGCTGCAAGGGCAGGTGGAACAGGGGGCGGTATTGTATCCGGTGCTGGTCGGCGGGCAGTGGCTGCAGGCCGGAGAGCACGCGGTGCGGTGGTCCTTCAACTGGTGATTCGCCAGTGGGCGCTTTTTCGCCGGCAAGGCCGGCTCCTGCAGGTTTGGGGGAGGCAGGTAGGAGCCGGCGAAGGGGCACACTCGGTCAGGGCCGAATCTCGATCAGCGTGCCGTCGCTGACCAGGTTCCACACTTCGCGCATGTCGCGGTTGGTCATGGCGATGCAGCCTTCGGTCCAGTCCAGGGTGTGGAACAGCGCCTCGGGGTAGTCCGCACTGTCCGGGGTGCCGTGGATCATGATCATGCTGCCCGGTTTCACCCCTTCGCGGCGGGCACGGGCCGAGTCGCTGACATTGGGGTAGGAGACGTGGATGGCCAGGTTGTAACGGTCGGACACCTTGCGCCAGTCGAGCCAGTACAGCCCCTCGGGCGTGCGCTTGTCGCCCTCGCGCAGCTTGGCACCGGTGGGCTGCTTGCCCAGCGAGATGCGGTAGCTCTTCATCGAGGTGTCGCCGCTCATCAGTTGCAGGCGGCGTTCGGACTTGATCACCAGCACCTTGTCGATCAACGGGGCGCCGGAGGGGGTGGGCGCCGGGGTCGAGGGCGTCACCTGGCCAAGCGGTTTTCGCACAATGGTTTCGGTGAACGCCGCCTGGGACACCGACGCCACACCGAGGCAGAAGAGGGCAAGCAACCAGCGCATGAAACGGTATCCCTGAAAGTTGCGACGTTGGGGTTCAAGTGAGCGGTTCGACCCGCGGGGACAGGCATTCGGTGCGTACCGGGTAATGCTGCCCCTGGCGGTCGAGATAGTAGCATTCTAGGGCACGACTCACGGTCCTGAAAGCCAGCTCGTCCCAGGGGATCTCGCTTTCCTCGAACAGGCGCACTTCCAGGCTCTCGACGCCCACCGCAAATGCCAGGTCGGCCAGCTCGGCGCGGTAGAACACGTGCACCTGGTTGATGTGCGGCAGGTCGAACAGCTGGTACAGGGCCATCGGCCCCAGGCGCGCGCAGGCTTCCTCGTCGGCCTCGCGGCGGGCGGCGTGCTCCATGGTCTCGCCGTTTTCCATGAAGCCGGCCGGCAGGGTCCAGTAGCCACGTCGCGGCTCGATGGCGCGTCGGCACAGCAGCACCTGGCTGCCATGGCTGGGCAGCACGCCGGCGACGATATTGGGGTTCTGGTAATGGATGGTATGGCAATGATCGCAGACATGACGCAGGCGGTTGTCGCCGTCGGGGATGCGATGAGTGACCGGTTTGCCGCACGCACTGCAGTAATTCATGCTTATCTTCCTGGTGGCTGCGCCTATCTTCGCGCCAGTGCGCGCAGGCCCGCAAGCGCGATTGTCGCGGGGGCTTGGGCGGGCTGCGCCTTTGGTGCATCATGCAGAGACCCGACAGAACGAGAGAGACCATGCTGGACGAGTTACTTCGCCGAATGAGCAATCACACGCCGGGCACCCTGGAGACCGATCGTCGGTTCCCCGAGGCTGCCGTGTTATTGCCCATCACCCGCAGCGAGTCGCCCGAACTGGTGCTTACCCTGCGCGCCAAGGGGCTCTCGACCCATGGCGGCGAAGTGGCCTTCCCCGGCGGGCGGCGAGACCCCGAAGACCCGGACCTGGTGTTCACCGCGCTGCGCGAGGCCGAGGAGGAAATCGGCCTGCCGCCCGGGCTGGTCAAAGTCATCGGCCCGCTGAGCCCGCTGGTTTCGTTGCACGGGCTGAAGGTCACGCCGTTTGTCGGGCTGATTCCCGACTATGTCGAGTACCGCGCCAACGATGCCGAGATTGCCGCGGTGTTCAGCGTGCCGCTGGAGTTCTTCCGCCAGGACCCGCGCGACCATACCCACCGCATCGACTACCAGGGCCGCAGCTGGTACGTGCCCAGCTACCGTTTCGGCGAGTACAAGATCTGGGGCCTGTCGGCGATCATGATCGTCGAGCTGGTCAACCTGCTTTACGATGCGCGCATCAGCCTGCACCATCCGCCTGAGCGCACCCCTACAAGATGAGCGGGCCCACCCGCCGCCTTCCCACCGTGAGGAACCACGCATGAAATACCGTCTGGGCGACCTGCGCGTCGAAACCCACCCACAGAGCTGGGTAGCGCCCACCGCCACGCTGATCGGCAAGGTACGCCTGCAGGCGGGGGCCAACGTCTGGTTCGGCGCGGTGCTGCGCGGCGACAACGAGCTGATCGACATCGGCGAGAACAGCAACGTGCAGGACGGTACGGTGATGCACACCGACATGGGCTGGCCACTGACCCTGGGCAAGGGCGTGACGGTCGGCCACAACGCCATGCTGCATGGCTGTACGGTCGGCGACTACAGCCTGGTGGGCATCGGCGCGGTGATCCTCAATGGTGCGCGCATCGGCAAGCACTGCATCATCGGCGCCAATGCGCTGGTGCCCGAGGGGCGCGAGATTCCCGATGGGTCGCTGGTGGTCGGCTCGCCGGGCAAGGTTGTGCGCGAACTGACCCCGGCGCAGCAGCAACTGCTCGAGGCCAGCGCTGCCCACTATGTGCACAACGCCCAGCGCTATGCCCGTGACCTTGTACCCCAGGAGGACTGATGAGCAGCCCTGAACGACCGGTGGCCTCGCCTTGCGTGCACATCTGCGCGCTGGACGAGCAGGATATCTGCACCGGCTGCCAGCGCACCGCCAGCGAGATCACGCGCTGGGGCCGCATGGCCAACGACGAACGACGCCAGGTGCTGGTGCTGTGCCATGAGCGCGCCGTGGCGGCGGGGCTGGTGATGACGGTGGGCAAGGCCGCCGGCTGATCCCGGGCTTGGCCGTGCGGGGGCACTCAAGTACCCTGTACGGCTTGCCAACCGGTGTTTCTATGTTCTTTCTGATTGCTTATATCGCCAGCGTGGTGCTGATCAACTACGCGTTCTCCAGTGCCCCGCACCTGGACGTCATCTGGTCCGCCTGGGGCGGGCTGGTGTTCATCCTGCGCGACATGGTGCAGACCCGCTTCGGCCACGGCGCCCTGCTGGCCATGCTTGGCGCCCTGGTGCTGTCCTATATCACCTCCGACCCTGCCATCGCCCTGGCCAGCGCCACCGCGTTCGCGGTATCGGAGCTGATCGACTGGCTGGTGTTCAGCATCACCAAGCGCCCGTTGCATGACCGCCTGTGGCTGAGCTCGGCGCTGAGCATCCCGCTGGACACCTTCATCTTCTTCGGCATGATCGGCGCACTGACCCCGGCCGTGGTCGGTACCGCGCTGGGCTCCAAGTTCGCCGGGGTGACGGTGGTGTGGCTGGCGATGGCCTGGCGCGCACGCAAGAACGCCTGCGCCATGTAAAATGGCGCTTCTTTTCACCGGGTTGCACCGTGCTGGGGCGGCCCTGGATTCCTTCCCTCTGAGGACCTGAGATGACCCGTATCGGAACCCCCTTGTCGCCGACCGCGACCCGAGTACTGCTGTGTGGCTGTGGCGAACTGGGCAAGGAAGTGGTGATCGAGCTGCAACGCCTGGGCGTTGAAGTGATTGCCGTGGACCGTTACGCCGATGCCCCGGCCATGCAGGTGGCGCACCGCAGCCACGTGATCAACATGCTCGATGGCGCCGCCCTGCGCGCAGTGATCGAGGCCGAGCAGCCGCACTACATCGTGCCGGAAATCGAAGCCATCGCCACCGCCACCCTGGTTGAGCTGGAAGCCGAAGGCTTTACCGTGGTGCCGACCGCACGCGCCGCGCAGCTGACCATGAACCGCGAGGGCATCCGCCGCCTGGCCGCCGAGGAGCTGGACCTGCCAACCTCGCCTTACCACTTTGCCGACACCTTCGAAGACTACCGCAAGGCCGTCGAAGACCTCGGCTTCCCGTGTGTGGTCAAGCCGGTGATGAGCTCGTCGGGCAAGGGCCAGAGCCTGCTCAAGGGCGTCGATGACGTGCAGGCTGCCTGGGACTATGCCCAGGAAGGCGGGCGTGCCGGCAAGGGCCGGGTCATCATCGAGGGCTTCATCGACTTCGAGTACGAGATCACCCTGCTCACCGTGCGCCATGTGGGCGGCACCACCTTCTGCGCGCCGGTCGGGCATCGCCAGGAGAAGGGCGATTATCAGGAGTCGTGGCAGCCGCAGGCGATGAGCCCCAAGGCGCTGGCCGAGTCCGAGCGCGTGGCGCGTGCGGTGACCGAGGCCCTGGGTGGTCGCGGCATGTTCGGCGTGGAGCTGTTCGTCAAGGGCGACCAGGTGTGGTTCAGCGAAGTCTCGCCGCGCCCGCACGACACTGGCCTGGTGACCCTGATCTCCCAGGACCTGTCGCAGTTCGCGCTGCATGCGCGGGCGATCCTGGGCCTGCCGATTCCGCTGATTCGCCAGTTCGGGCCGTCGGCTTCGGCAGTGATTCTGGTGGAAGGCACTTCGCAGCAGACCGCCTTCGCCAACCTCGGCGCGGCGCTGAGCGAGCCGGACACGGCGCTGCGCCTGTTCGGCAAGCCAGAGGTGAATGGCCAGCGGCGCATGGGCGTGTGCCTGGCGCGTGACGAGTCGATCGAAGCCGCGCGGGCCAAGGCGACCCGGGCTTCGCAGGCAGTCAACGTAGAGCTGTAAGGCTTCGATACTTCATCGCGGGTCAGGCCCGCTCCCACAGGGACAGTGATGATGCCTGTGGGAGCGGTCTGACCCGCGATAGCTGCGCAGCAGCCCGTCTTCAGAGCTCCGTATGCCGGGTCTCTTTCAGGCACAGCACTGCAATCAGGCTCAGTACTGCCGCCGCCGACACATACCCGCCCACCCAGCTCAGGCCGCCCATGGCCACCAGCTTCTGTGCAAAGAACGGCGCCGCCGAGGCTCCGACGATCCCGCCCAGGTTGTACGCCGCCGAGGCCCCGGTATAGCGCACGTGCGTGGGGAACAGCTCAGGCAGCAGCGCCCCCATCGGCGCGAACGTCACCCCCATCAGAAACAGTTCGATGGCCAGAAACAGCGCCACGCCCGCGGTCGACCCCGACGTCAGCAGCGGCTCCATGGTGAACCCCGACAGGATGGCCAGCACCCCACCCACGATCAGCACCGGCTTGCGTCCGTACCGGTCGCTCAGCCAGGCCGACAGCGGCGTGGCCAGGGCCATGAACACCACCGCAAAGCACAGCAGTGCCAGAAAGGTCTCGCGGCTGTAGCCAAGGGTCGATACCCCGTAGCTCAGCGAGAACACCGTCGAGATGTAGAACAGCGCGTAGCACACCACCATCGCCGCCGCGCCCAGCAGGGTGGGCGCCCAGTACTGTGCGAACAGCTCGACCACCGGCATCTTCACCCGCTCGTGGCGCGCCACGGCCTTGGCGAACACCGGCGACTCCTCGAGCTTGAGCCGCACATACAGCCCCACGATCACCAGCGCGGCGCTGAGCAGGAACGGAATGCGCCAGCCCCAGCTGCGGAACTGCTCGTCGGAAAGGGTCATGGCCAGGGTCAGGAACAGGCCATTGGCTGCCAGAAAGCCGATCGAAGGGCCCAGCTGCGGGAACATGCCGAACCACGCCCGCTTGCCCTTGGGCGCGTTCTCGGTGGCCAGCAGCGCTGCACCGCCCCATTCGCCGCCCAGCCCCAGGCCCTGGCCGAAGCGCAGCAGGCACAGCAGGATCGGTGCCCAGGCGCCAATGCTGTCGTAACCCGGCAGCACGCCGATCAGCGTGGTGCAGATGCCCATCAGCAGCAGCGAGGCCACCAGCGTCGACTTGCGACCGATGCGGTCGCCAAAATGGCCGAACAGCGCCGAACCCAGCGGGCGCGCCAGAAACGCGATGCCGAAGGTGAGGAAGGCCGAGAGCATCTGCGCGGTGCCCGAGGTCTGCGGGAAGAACACCGGGCCGATCACCAGGGCCGCTGCCGTGGCGTATACGTAGAAGTCGTAGAACTCGATGGCGGTGCCGATGAAGCTGGCCGTGGCTACCCGGGCGGGCGAGTTGACTGGGGGCGCTGCGGTTTCATCGTTGTTGTTATAGGTGCTGCTGGTCGTCATGAACGTTTCCCTGTCGAGTGCTGCGAAGGCTCCGGCACCTGCCGCGGGCAAGCGCCGGCGGGCTCGAGTATAGCTAGCGGGAAACGGTCCAGACCAGTATGCGGCTGGCGCAATTGTCCTCGGTTTCGAGGATTTCCATGCGATAACGGCCCATTTTCAGGCACACCGCGCTGGCGGGGATGCTTTCCAGCGCCTCGGTCACCAGGCCGTTCAGGGTTTTTGGGCCGTCGCTGGGCAGGTGCCAGCCCAGGCTGCGGTTGAGCTCGCGGATCGAAATGTTGCCCTCGATCACGTAGCGCCCATCGGGCTGCGGGTGAATGTGCGGGTTGTCCAGGCTGTGCTCTTCCTCGAACTCGCCCACGATCTCTTCAAGAATGTCTTCCAGGGTGACGATGCCCTGCACTTCGCCATATTCGTCCACCACCACGCCCAGGCGCCGCTGCTGTTTGTGAAAGTTCAGCAGCTGCAGCTGCAGCGGGGTGCTTTCGGGCACGAAGTATGGCTCGTAGCACGCCGCCAGCAGGTTGGCCAGGGTCAGCTCGGCCTTGGGCAGCAGGTGGCTGATCTGGCGCGTGTTGAGGATCGCCTCGACCTGGTTGATATCACTGTGGAACACCGGCAGGCGGGTGTGACGGCTGACGATCAGTTGCTCGATGATCTTTTCGATCGGCTCGTCGAGGTTGATCCCGTCGACATCGTTGCGCGGCACCAGGATGTCGTTGACCGTCACCTTGTCCAGCGCCTGAAGGCTGCCGAGCAGGTCGCTCCTGTGCTGGGCATGTTCCTCGTCCGGCGCACCGGAGGCGCCGGGGGTGTCGTGGCGATTGTCATGCTGGGTGACAGCCGTGACCTTGCCCGCGAAGGGGCGCAGCAACAGGCGTGCAACGCCATCGAGCAGCCAGGCCAGTGGCTGCAGCAGCATGAGCGGCACCTTGAGCAGGCTCTCGCCCAGGCCCAGCAGGGCGTCGGGGTAGCGTCGGGCCAGCTGGCGGGGGAGGTAGTCGGTGAGCACCAGCACGGCCAGTGCCGCTGCCGCGCAGGCCAGCCAGAAGCCGCGCTCGCCGGCATGGGCAAAGCCCAGCAGCGAGGCCAGGGCGAACACCAGCAGCTTGCCCAGGGTGGCGCCCAGCATCAGTGCACGTTCGCTTCTGGGGCCATTGCGGCGGGTGCCGCCCTGTTGCTGCTGGGCGGCATCCACTGCGCTGAACAGCGCCGACCACACCAGGGTCAGTGCCAGTACCGCGACCTGTGGGCCTAACGGCAGAGTGTTCATAGGTCGCCTGTCAGATATGCAGAATGAATTCGCGTACCAGCTTGCTGCCGAAATACGCCAGCATCAGCAGGCAGAAACCGGCCAGGGTCCAGCGGATCGCCTTGTGACCGCGCCAGCCCAGGCGGGTGCGGCCCCACAGCAGGACGCCGAAGACGATCCAGGCCACGCAGGCGAGCAGGGTCTTGTGCACCAGGTGCTGGGCGAACAGGTTGTCCAGGAACAGCCAGCCGGAGATCAGCGACAGCGACAGCAGCGCCCAGCCGGCCCACAGGAAGCCGAACAGCAGGCTCTCCATGGTCTGCAACGGCGGGAAGTTGCGGATCAGGCCCGAGGGGTGCTTGTGCTTGAGCTGGTAATCCTGCACCAGCAGCAGCAAGGCCTGGAACACCGCGATGGTGAACAGCCCGTAGGCCAGGATCGACAGCAGGATATGCGCCAGGATGCCGGGCTCCTCGTTGACCAGCGGCACCGTGCCCGAGGGCGCGAACTGCGCCATCAGCGCGGTCAGCAGGCCCAGCGGGAACAGCAGCAGCAACAGGTTCTCCACCGGGATGCGCAGGGTGGCGACCAGGGTCAGGGCAATCACTGCGGTGGCGATCAGGCTGGCGGCGCTGAAGAAGTCCAGGCTCAGGCCCAGCGGCGTGAGCAGCTGCCAGCACAACGCGGTGCCCTGAGCGACCACGGCGAAGGCGCCGAGCATTCCGAGCAGCCGCTTGTCGGCCTTGGTGCCTCGGGCCAGGCGGGTGCCTTGATAGAAAATCGCGGCGGCGTACAGGCAGGCGGCGATCAGATTGGGTAGCAAGCTGGGTGACAAGGGGAGCATAAGTCCTGTTAGGCAAGCCCGAAAGGCCCTGAGTTTGGCATACAACGCGCCTGCCAAGGAAGACTGGTGGCCGACGCCATGGTGTGCGCGTGCGCGAGTCTTCGCTATAATCGCCGGCCTGCCCTTGCCCAAGGCTGGCCTAATGCGCCAGGGGCAGCTGATAAACCTCGGTTCTACAGAGCCTGAAAGGATCCCCATGTTTGAAAACCTGACCGACCGTCTGTCACAGACGCTGCGCCATGTCACCGGTAAAGCCAAGCTCACCGAGGACAATATTAAAGACACCCTGCGCGAAGTGCGCATGGCGTTGCTCGAGGCCGACGTCGCCCTGCCGGTGGTCAAGGATTTCGTCAACAAGGTCAAGGAACGCGCGGTCGGCACCGAGGTGTCGCGCAGCCTGACGCCTGGCCAGGCGTTCGTGAAGATCGTCCAGGCCGAACTCGAAGAGCTGATGGGCGCGGCCAACGAAGACCTCGCGCTCAACAGCGCGCCGCCTGCCGTTGTGCTGATGGCCGGCCTGCAGGGTGCGGGCAAGACCACCACCGCCGGCAAGCTGGCGCGCTTTCTCAAGGAGCGCAAGAAGAAGAGCGTGATGGTGGTGTCGGCCGACGTGTACCGTCCGGCGGCCATCAAGCAGCTCGAAACCCTGGCCAACGACATCGGCGTGACCTTCTTCCCGTCGGACATTACCCAGAAGCCGGTGGCCATCGCCGAGGCGGCGATTCGCGAAGCCAAGCTCAAGTTCATCGACGTGGTCATCGTCGACACCGCCGGGCGTCTGCACATCGATGCCGAGATGATGGGCGAGATCAAGCAGCTGCACGCTGCGGTCAAGCCGATCGAGACCCTGTTCGTGGTCGATGCCATGACCGGCCAGGACGCCGCCAACACCGCCAAGGCGTTTGGCGAGGCGCTGCCGCTGACCGGCGTGATCCTGACCAAGGTCGACGGTGATGCCCGTGGCGGTGCCGCGCTGTCGGTACGCGCGATCACCGGCAAGCCGATCAAGTTCATCGGCATGGGCGAGAAGAGCGAAGCGCTCGAACCGTTCCACCCGGACCGCATTGCCTCGCGGATCCTGGGCATGGGCGACGTGCTCAGCCTGATCGAGCAGGCCGAGCAGACCCTGGACAAGGAAAAGGCCGACAAGCTGGCCAAGAAGCTGAAGAAGGGCAAGGGCTTCGATCTCGAGGACTTCCGCGACCAGCTGCAGCAGATGAAGAACATGGGCGGCCTGAGCGGCCTGATGGACAAGATGCCGAGCATCGGCGGCGTCAACCTGTCGCAGATGGGCAATGCCCAGGGCGCGGCAGAGAAGCAGTTCAAGCAGATGGAGGCGATCATCAACTCCATGACCCCGGCCGAGCGCCGCGACCCCGAGTTGATCAGCGGTTCGCGCAAGCGCCGCATCGCCATGGGCTCGGGCACCCAGGTGCAGGACATCGGCCGCTTGATCAAGCAGCACAAGCAGATGCAGAAGATGATGAAGAAGTTTTCCACCAAGGGCGGCATGTCGAAGATGATGCGCGGCCTTGGCGGCATGCTGCCTGGCGGCGGCATGCCCAAGCTGTAACCACATTCAGGCCGGTGCCTCCCGTGGGGCACCGACCGGAACCCCGCCGCTGGCGGGACCCGTGCCGCCTTCTATATACAGAAGCGGCTCATTCGCAGATCAGCACGGCGGCTTGTCGCTCGCCGTTAAAAGGCATTTGCAAAAGTCCGTGTATTCCTTGAGAATATGCGGCCTTTCGGGCACCCGTGTGCCCGCTGTGCATTATGATTTGCAGCACCGACTACAGGAACGATGTTCTATGCTAACCATCCGTCTTGCCCGTGGCGGCTCCAAAAAGCGCCCATTCTACACCCTGACCGTGACCGACTCGCGTAACCCGGTTACCGGTTCGCACATCGAGCAGGTTGGTTTCTTCAACCCTATCGCTCGTGGCCAGGAAGTTCGCCTGTCCGTTAAGCAGGATCGCGTTGCTCACTGGCTGAGCGTTGGCGCACAGCCATCCGAGCGCGTTGCAAAACTGCTGAAAGATGCTGCTAAGGCTGCTGCCTGAATAGTATGAGCGCGACGCCAGAAAAAGCTGACGACCTGATCGTTGTTGGCAAGATTTTTTCGGTTCACGGCGTTCGCGGCGAGGTGAAGGTCTTTTCCTTTACCGATCCGATTGAAAACCTGTTGGATTACCGCAACTGGACGCTCCGGCGCGAAGGTGTGGTCAAGCAGGTCGAGCTGGTCAGCGGCCGTTCCACTCAAAAGGATCTGGTTGCCAAGCTCAAAGGCCTCGACGATCGCGATGAAGCCCGTCTTCTGAGCGGTTACGAGATTTGCATCTCGCGTAGCCTTTTGCCCGACCTGACCGAAGACGAGTACTACTGGTACCAGTTGGTAGGTCTGAAAGTCATCAACCAGGACGAACAGCTGTTCGGCACGGTTGATCACCTGTTGGAGACCGGCGCGAACGATGTAATGGTGGTCAAGCCCTGCGTGGGCAGCCTGGATGATCGTGAACGCCTGTTGCCCTATACCGGGCAGTGCGTGTTGAAGGTCGACCTGGCTGCAGGCGAAATGAGGGTGGAATGGGACGCGGACTTCTAGACGATGGCGAGCCTTCGTGTCGAAGTCATTACGTTGTTCCCCGAGATGTTCTCGGCCATCAGTGAGTACGGCATTACCAGCCGCGCGGTGAAGCAGGGGTTGTTGCAACTGACCTGCCACAATCCGCGGGACTACACCACAGATCGCCACCACACCGTGGATGATCGGCCGTTTGGCGGTGGTCCGGGCATGGTGATGAAGATCAAGCCCCTGGAAGATGCGCTGGTTCAGGCCAGGCAGCAGGCAGGGGAAGCGGCGAAGGTGATCTACCTGTCGCCACAAGGCCGTCAGCTGAATCAGTCGGCGGTACGCGAACTGGCGAATGCAGAGTCGTTGATTCTCATCGCAGGTCGTTATGAAGGCATTGACGAGCGGTTCATTCAGGCTCATGTCGATGAAGAGTGGTCGATTGGCGACTATGTACTGTCTGGCGGCGAGCTGCCGGCGATGGTCCTGATCGATGCGGTTACGCGGCTGCTGCCCGGAGCTTTAGGGCATGCGGACTCGGCGGAGGAAGACTCCTTCACCGATGGTCTGCTCGATTGCCCGCACTACACCCGACCGGAGGTGTATGCGGATCAGCGTGTTCCCGACGTGTTGCTCAGTGGCAACCATGCACACATCCGGCGCTGGCGTTTACAGCAGTCCCTTGGGCGGACCTATGAACGACGCGTCGATCTTCTGGAAAGTCGCTCACTTTCTGGAGAAGAGAAGAAGCTGCTCGAGGAGTATCTCCGAGAGCGGGACGATAGTTAACGTATCGATGGTGGGTCTGACGACCTATCTTAGGAGCACAGCATGACCAACAAAATCATTCTGCAACTCGAAGCCGAGCAGATGACCAAAGAGATCCCGACCTTTGCCCCAGGCGACACTGTTGTCGTTCAGGTGAAAGTGAAGGAAGGCGACCGTTCGCGTCTGCAGGCGTTCGAAGGTGTTGTTATCGCCAAGCGTAACCGTGGTGTGAACAGTGCTTTCACTGTTCGTAAAATCTCCAACGGTGTTGGCGTAGAGCGTACTTTCCAGACCTACAGCCCGCAGATCGACAGCCTGGCCGTGAAACGTCGTGGTGACGTGCGTAAAGCCAAGCTGTACTACCTGCGCGACCTGTCCGGCAAAGCCGCTCGCATCAAGGAAAAACTGGCCTGAGGCTAGTTTGACCGGCGGGCACGGGACCGCCATGCGAAAAGAAAGCAGCCTTCGGGCTGCTTTTTTGTTGTCCGTCATTCGTGTTTCAGAGATGTCATGAACAGTAGAGAGCAAGAGATCCAGCGCCGTACCCAGTTGTCGGTGACCCGCGTGACCAAGGCGGTGTTCCCCTCGACCACCAACCATCACAACACCCTGTTCGGCGGCACCGCGCTGGCGTGGATGGACGAGGTGTCGTTCATTGCCGCCACGCGCTTCTGCCGCTTGCCGCTGGTGACGGTGTCGACCGACCGCATCGACTTCAAGCACCCGATTGCCGCCGGCTCGATCGTGGAACTGGTGGGGACGGTGGTGAAGGTGGGTACCACCAGCCTGAAGGTCGAGGTGGAGGTGTTTGTCGAAAGCATGAGCTGCGACAGTCGCGAGAAGGCGATTCACGGGTTGTTCAGCTTCGTCGCCATCGACGAAGACAAGCGGCCGGTGCCGGTGTTGCCCGGCTTCTGAACGGCCAACAAGCCCGCGCGATCAACCTGCCTGCGGCTGGACCAGCGCTACCAGCGTCCACCCAGGCGCCGGCTTCAGCGCCATATCCGGCCCTACCACATACACCCAGCCACTGGCATCGCGGGCAAACAGCAAGGTCGCGCGATCGCCATGCAACGCCTGGTAGTCCGCCCAGCCAAACGCCTCGGTCAGGTGTGTGGTGTACAGCTCGGCGCCCTGGTTGAACAGGTTGGCCAGTTGCACATAGGTCAACGCCTGGCTGCCAAACAGGCGCCCGCGATGTTCGTCACTGGCGCGGTGCTTGTCGCTGCGCTGGCGCTCCAGCCCGCTGGCCAGCACGAACAGGCGCTGATGCCCGAAATCATGTCGAAAGCGCGTGCATGCCAGGGTGTTGAGCTCGCCCGCCGGCGACAGCCCCAGCAGGTGCCCCAGGCCTACAAGGTCCAGGTGCGCATCTGCATGCTGCGAGGCCGGGTGACCGAAATAGGTCGGCAACCCCTCCATGCGCGCCGCGCGGATGTTCTCCCAGCTCGAATCGGCCAGCAGCACCCGGCTGCCCAGTTGTTGCAAGGCCGTGCCCAGGGCCCTGGCCGGCGCGTTGGCGCCCACGATCAGAAACCCGCTGGGGGCAGGCTCGGCCACCTTGAGCAGGCGCGCCAGCGGCCGCGCCGTGGCGCTTTGCAGCACCACCGTACCGATGATCACCGCGAACGTCAGCGGCACCAGCAGCAAGGCCCCCGCGTGCCCGGCCTCGTCCAGGCGAATCGCGAAAATCGCCGATACTGCCGCGGCCACGATGCCGCGCGGGGCGATCCAGGCCAGCAGCGCACGCTCGCGCCAGTTGAGCTGCGAGCCCCAGGTCGACAGCGCCACGTTCAGCGGCCGCGCAATCAGCTGAATCACCAGCAGCAGGGCCAGCACCGCAGGGCCCAGGCCGAGCAGGGCATTCAAGTCCAGGCGCGCCGCCAGCAGAATGAACAGGCCGGAGATCAGCAGCACGCTGAGGTTCTCCTTGAAGTGCAGGATCTGGCGCACATCCACGCCCTTCATGTTGGCCAGCCACATGCCCATCAGGGTCACCGCCAGCAGCCCCGACTCGTGCATCACCTGGTTGGAGGCGATGAAGATCCCCAGCACCGCTGCCAGCGAGGCCAGGTTGTGCAGGTACTCGGGCAGCCATTGATGGCGGATCACCTGGCCCAGCAGCCAGCCACCGGCCACGCCGAAGGCGCTGCCGCACAGGATCACCCCGGCGAACGTCAGCAGGCTCTGGCTCAGGCCGTCGCCAGCGGCGCTGGCAATGATGAAGCTGTACACCACCACCGCCAGCAGGGCGCCGATCGGGTCGATGACGATGCCTTCCCAGCGCAGGATGTTGGCCACCGCCGCCTTGGGCCGTACCACCCGCAGCATCGGCACGATCACGGTCGGCCCGGTGACCAGGGTCAGGGTGCCGAACAGGATCGCCAGCAGCCAGTCGAACCCCAGCAGCCAGTGGGTGGCCGCGCTGATCACCACCCAGGTGGACAGCGCGCCGAGGGTCACCATGCGCCGCACCACCGTGCCGATCTCGCGCCATTGCGACAGGTGCAGGGTCAGGCTGCCCTCGAACAGGATCAGCGCCACCGCCAGCGACACCAGCGGCATCAGCAGCGGGCCGAACATTTCCTGCGGGTCGAGCCAACCCAGGATCGGCCCGGCCATTATGCCGCTGAGCAGCAGGAACAGGATCGCCGGCAGCTTCAGCCGCCAGGCCAGCCACTGGCAGCCCAGGGCCGCGACACCGATCCCGCCGAATGCCAGCAATATCTCTTGTTCGTTCATTCGGGCTCCCTATGCCGGCGGTGTTATGGAAGACTAGCGGTATTTTTACGGCCTACCACCGAGTCTTCATGCCCGCCATCGACCACCCGCTGATCGACCAGTTCCTCGACGCCCTGTGGCTGGAGAAGGGGCTTTCCGACAACACCCGAGCGTCCTACCGCAGCGACCTGGCCCTGTTCAACGGCTGGCTCCAGGAGCGGGGCATGGCGTTGCCCGATGCCGGTCGCGAGCTGATCCTGGACCACTTGGCATGGCGCCTCGACCAGGGCTACAAGCCCCGTTCCACGGCGCGGTTCCTGTCGGGCGCGCGTGGCTTCTACCGCTACCTGCTGCGCGAGAAGCTGATCGCCCTCGACCCGACCCTGCAGGTCGACATGCCGCAACTGGGCAAGCCGTTGCCCAAGTCGCTGTCCGAGGCCGATGTGGAGGCCCTGTTGAAGGCTCCCGACCTTGGCGAGGCCATCGGCCAGCGCGACCGCGCCATGCTCGAGGTGCTGTATGCCTGCGGGCTGCGCGTCACCGAGCTGGTGAGCCTGACCCTCGATCAGGTCAACCTGCGCCAGGGCGTGCTGCGGGTGATGGGCAAGGGCAGCAAGGAGCGCCTGGTGCCGATGGGGGAGGAGGCGGTGGTGTGGGTAGAACGTTACCTGCGCGACGGCCGCGTCGAACTGCTCAACGGCCGCCCCAGCGATGTCCTGTTCCCCAGCCAGCGTGGCGAGCAGATGACCCGCCAGACCTTCTGGCACCGCATCAAGCACCAGGCCCAGGTGGCCGGGATCGGCAAGGCGCTGTCGCCGCACACCCTGCGCCATGCCTTCGCCACCCACCTGCTCAACCACGGCGCCGACCTGCGCGTGGTGCAGATGCTGCTGGGCCACAGCGACCTGTCGACCACCCAGATCTACACCCATGTGGCCCGCGCCCGCCTGCAGGAACTGCATGCCCGTCATCACCCGCGCGGCTGAGCGCTGATCGCACATTGCATGCGTCGCCAGCAGTCAATGCAGGGCGGCGAATGTGGTACGCTTTCGCGGTTTACACCCGGGCCCTGGATCGCGGCCGTTTTTCGGTACGCCTGTTCCGCTTTCGGCCCCCTGTCCGCCTTCAGGAGTTTTCATGCGCGTGACCCAGATTTTAGCCGCCGCCGCCCTGGCGCTGGCCAGTTCCTTCGCCGTGGCTGCGGCCAACGATGCCGAGCAGGCGATTCGCAAGTCGCTGCAGTCGCTGGAGTCGGAAATACCGGTCGACAGCATCGCTGCCAGCCCGGTCAACGGCCTGTACGAGGTCAAGCTCAAGGGCGGCCGTGTGCTGTACGCCAGCGCCGACGGCCAGTTCCTGGTACAGGGCTATCTGTTCCAGATCCAGGACGGCAAGCCGGTCAACCTGACCGAAAAGGCCGAGCGCGTGGCCATCGCCAAGACCATCAATGCGATTCCGGCTTCCGAAATGGTGGTTTACCCTGCCAAGGGCGAAACCAAGTCGCACATCACCGTGTTCACCGACACCACCTGCCCGTACTGCCACAAGCTGCATGCCGAAGTGCCCGAGCTGAACAAGCGCGGCATCGAGGTGCGCTACGTGGCCTTCCCGCGTCAGGGCCTGGGCTCGTCGGGTGACCAGCAGCTGCAGGCGGTATGGTGTTCCACCGACCGCAAGGCGGCCATGGACAAGATGGTCGACGGCAAGGAAATCAAGGCCGCCAAGTGCGAGAACCCGGTCAGCAAGCAGTTCCAGATGGGGCAGTCGATCGGCGTCAACGGCACGCCGGCCATCGTGCTCGAGGACGGTCAGGTGATCCCGGGTTATCAGCCGGCCCCGCAAGTGGCCAAGCTGGCATTGACCGCAAGCAAGTAATTCAATCAGTGAGCCGTCACCATGGGGAGACGGCTGTTTTTTCGACCGGCGCATGGCCGGTCGTTCAATGGGGAGTTCACAGTGAAACCGGTCAAAGTAGGCATCTGTGGGTTGGGGACCGTCGGTGGCGGTACCTTCAATGTACTTCAGCGTAACGCCGAGGAGATTGCCCGCCGCGCCGGGCGTGGAATCGAAGTGGCACAAATCGCCATGCGTACGCCAAACCCGAACTGCCAGATTACCGGTACCCCCATTACCGCTGATGTGTTCGAGGTCGCGAGCAACCCCGAGATCGATATCGTCATTGAACTGATTGGCGGCTACACCATTGCCCGCGAGCTGGTGCTCAAGGCCATCGAGAACGGCAAGCACGTGGTCACCGCCAACAAGGCGCTGATTGCCGTGCACGGCAACGAAATCTTCGCCAGGGCGCGCGAGAAGGGCGTCATCGTCGCCTTCGAAGCGGCCGTGGCCGGCGGCATCCCGGTGATCAAGGCGATCCGCGAAGGCCTGTCGGCCAACCGCATCAACTGGGTGGCCGGTATCATCAACGGCACCGGCAACTTCATCCTCACCGAAATGCGCGAGAAGGGCCGCACCTTCCCCGACGTGCTGGCCGAAGCCCAGGCGCTGGGCTATGCCGAGGCCGACCCGACGTTCGACGTCGAGGGCATCGACGCCGCGCACAAGCTCACCATCCTGGCGTCCATCGCTTTCGGTATCCCGCTGCAGTTCGACAAGGCCTACACCGAAGGTATCACCCAGCTGACCACGGCCGACGTGAACTACGCCGAAGCGCTGGGCTACCGCATCAAGCACCTGGGGGTGGCCCGCAGCACGGCCAATGGCATCGAACTGCGCGTGCACCCGACGCTGATTCCGGCCGACCGCCTGATCGCCAATGTCAACGGCGTGATGAACGCGGTGATGGTCAACGGTGACGCCGCAGGCTCCACCCTGTTCTACGGCGCCGGCGCCGGCATGGAACCGACCGCCTCGTCGGTGATCGCCGACCTGGTCGACGTGGTCCGTGCCATGACCAGCGACCCGGAAAACCGCGTGCCGCACCTGGCTTTCCAGCCCGACTCGCTGTCGGCTCACCCGATCCTGCCGATCGAAGCCTGCGAGAGCGCCTACTACCTGCGCATCCAGGCCAAGGATCGTCCGGGCGTGCTGGCCCAGGTGGCGAGCATCCTGTCCGAGCGCGGCATCAATATCGAGTCGATCATGCAGAAGGAAGTCGAGGAGCACGATGGCCTGGTGCCGATGATCCTGCTCACCCACAGCGTGCTCGAGCAGCGCATGGACGACGCGATCACCGCCCTGGAAGCCCTGCAGGATGTGGTTGGCAGCGTTGTGCGCATCCGCGTCGAACAACTGAACTGAGCCGTCTTTGAGTTAGAGGAATAGGTCATGCGTTACATCAGTACCCGCGGCAAGGCACCGGCCCTGAATTTTGAAGATGTCCTGCTGGCCGGCCTGGCCAGCGATGGCGGCCTGTACGTGCCGGAAAACCTGCCGCGCTTCACCCAGGAAGAAATCGCCTCGTGGGCCGGCCTGCCGTACCACGAGCTGGCCTTCCGGGTGATGCGCCCGTTCGTCACCGGCTCCATTGCCGATGCCGACTTCAAGAAGATCCTCGAAGAAACCTACGGCGAGTTCGCTCACGCCGCGGTTGCCCCGCTGCGTCAGCTGAACAGCAACGAGTGGGTGCTGGAGCTGTTCCACGGCCCGACCCTGGCGTTCAAGGACTTCGCCCTGCAACTGCTCGGCCGCCTGCTCGATCACGTGCTGGCCAAGCGCGGCGAACGCGTGGTGATCATCGGTGCCACCAGCGGTGACACCGGTTCGGCTGCCATCGAAGGCTGCCGGCGTTGCGACAACGTCGACATCTTCATCCTGCACCCGCACCAGCGTGTGTCGGAAGTTCAGCGCCGCCAGATGACCACCATCTTCGGCGAGAACATCCACAACATCGCCATCGAAGGCAACTTCGACGACTGCCAGGAGATGGTCAAGGCCAGCTTCGCCGACCAGGGCTTCCTCAAGGGCACCCGCCTGGTGGCCGTGAACTCGATCAACTGGGCGCGGATCATGGCCCAGATCGTGTACTACTTCCACGCCGCCCTGCAGTTGGGTGGCCCGGCGCGTTCGGTGGCGTTCTCGGTGCCTACCGGCAACTTCGGCGACATCTTCGCCGGCTACCTGGCGCGCAACATGGGCCTGCCGATCAGCCAGCTGATCGTGGCAACCAACCGCAACGACATCCTGCACCGCTTCATGAGCGGCAACCAGTACGTCAAGGAAACCCTGCACGCCACCCTGTCGCCGTCGATGGACATCATGGTGTCGTCGAACTTCGAGCGCCTGCTGTTCGACCTGCACGGTCGCAATGGCGCCGAGATTGCCGGCCTGATGGACACCTTCAAGCAGGGTGGCGGCTTCAGCGTCGAGCAAGACCGCTGGACCGAGGCGCGCAAGCTGTTCGATTCGCTGGCGGTGGATGATGCGCAAACCTGCGAGACCATCGCCGACGTGTTCGCGCAAACCGGCGAAGTGCTCGACCCGCACACCGCGATTGGCGTCAAGGCCGGCCGCGAGTGCCGTCGCAGCCTGGACACGCCGATGGTGGTGCTGGGTACCGCGCACCCGGTCAAGTTCCCCGAGGCGGTGGAGAAGGCGGGCGTGGGCAAGGCCCTGGAGCTGCCGGCGCACCTGACCGACCTGTTCTCCCGCGAGGAGAAATGCACGGTACTGCCCAACGACCTGAAAGCGGTGCAGGCCTTCGTCAGCCAGCACGGCAACCGTGGCAAGCCGCTCTGACGGCAGCGGTATGCAGCGTTGAACCAGGCCCCGGTGCGCAAGCCCCGGGGCTTTTTGTTGCGCGGCCCGCCATGCCACGGCAGGAACCTGGCTTGCTGGCGAACCGACGCGACGCGTCGATACCGTGGCGACACGAGGACGTTGCCGCCCCCTGGTTTCGGATTTTTCCTATGGGACGCCCGCGCGGGCTTTCCTAGAGTGGGCGCCCGTCCAATCCGGAGTCGCCCATGCGCTCACTCAAGGTTCTGCTTCTGGAGCCCCATGCCTATCGGCTGATGAACCTGCACCAGATGCTCAATGGCCTGGGCATCTACGACGTGCGCGTGGCTGAAACGACCCTCCAGGCGCACGGTGTGCTCGAACGACGGGGGCCGGTGGATATCGTCATCTGCGACCCGCTGTCGCCCGAGCACGATGGCATGGGCTTCATCGAGCACCTGGCGCTGCACGGCCTCGCCAGTGCCCTGATTGTCCTCAGTGGCGCCAGACGCAGCGTGCTCCAGGGGGTTGTCGAACTGATCGAGCTGTCGGGCCTGCGGGTGCTGGGCAGCACCCCCGCGCCAGCCAGCCCCAGCCAGTTGCACCCGTTGCTGCTGCAACACCCGGAGGCCGGGCCCGTGGCATGAATCTGTCATGTGCACCGGGCATGCTCGATGAACGTGCAGCGCGCCGCGGCAGAACTTTCAGCCTGTGCCGAGGGTCAGTGAAAGACCCCCTTCAACAACAACGTGAACGGTGAATGGATGGACAATATCAGCTTGTTGCTAAGTGAAGCATTGACGCCCTATCAGGTCACGCTGACCTCCCGGCATGCCAGTGCCGACTTCGACCTGCAGCTGGTCGACCCTGCCGGCGACACCGTGCTGCAGCGCAGTGTCAAGGCCAGCCAGCTGCATGACCAGCGCCTGCTCATCGACCTGGTGGACGGTATCCAACGTGACCTGCGCATCCACGAAGGACGCCTGCAACCCTGCATGATCGCAGCCCTCAAACATGCCCGCCAGGGCCGCGCGCAAATCGTTGCGGCGTGACGGGAACCTTTGTCCAGACAGGTACTCAGACAGCTTAAGGACAGTTGAACGGCATTTTGCTCCGATGCCGCCAGGCTGTTCGTGCGAGGCTCCAAGCAGCCCTCGTTTAACCCCGACGGCCTCCCCACCGCTCGGGGTTTCTTTTTGCCTGCGTAAAAGCGCGTGCCGGGGTCAGTGCTGGCTCAGCAGCTCGCGCGCCGCATCGAGGTAGGTCTTGCGCTGGTCGGGCTCTAGCCATTGTGCATACAGCGGTGCCAGGGTCTGCAGGCGCAGGTTGCGCAGCAACTGGTCGAGGTGGCTGATGGCCTCGCGGCCCAGCGGGGTGTCGGAGCAACCCACGTAGGTCAGCTGGTAGCGCGCCACGCCCTTGATCGGAAAGTACGTCAGGGCCTGGGGCTGCGGCTGCTTTTCGTTCATGTAGCGCACTTCCGGCCAGTAGGCCAGCAGCAGGTTCAGGCGCCCCAGCTGCTGCATCTGCAGCAGGCTGCCCACCGCATCGTTGCCGTAATGGCGGCTGATGGTGGCGGGCGGGGCGTTGGCCAGTATCGCGTCCACGGCGGGGCTGTAGCTGCGCTGGCCGACGACACCGAGCTTGTGCGTGTTGCTTGCCAGCAGGGCGTCCAGGTCGATTTCGCCATCGTGCAGGTACGGCGCAAGGCTTGCCTGGTCACTCTGGCGGGCAATCACCATGTTGCTCTGCGCAGCCAGCGCCGGTATCGAGAACTTCACGAAGCGCTCGCGCTCCGGGGTTCGCAGCAGCGTGGGGTCGCAGGTGAAGGAGGGCTCCTGGAGCATCTGCATGCCGCGCGCGCGGTTGACCCGCACGATGCTGTGCTGGTACTCGGGCATCTGCGCGATGAGCAGCGGCAGCAGCTGGTCCATGGCGCCCTGGCCGGTTTTGGGGCCCTCGAACACGGTCAGCGGCGGCAGGTCGCGCAACAGCCAGGTGAGGGTTTCCTTGGCCCAGCTCGAGGCAGGCAGCAGGCTCAGCAGCACAGCCAGCAGTGCGCCGTGCAGGGTGCAGCACATGGCGCGACTCAGACCGCGCCCTGTTCGCGAAGATGGGCGATCTGCGCCGCGTCATAGCCCAGCTCGCCCAGCAACTGCGCGGTGTGCTCGCCCAGCGCCGGCCCCACCCACTCGCTGGAGCCTGGGGTGTCCGACAGCTTGGGCACGATGCCCGGCATCTTGAACGGCTTGCCGTCGGGCAGCCTGGCCTGGAGGAACATCTCGCGGGCGAGAAACTGCGGGTCGCTGAACATGTCTTCGGCCGAGTAGATGCGGCTGGCCGGCACCTGGGCCTGGTTGAGCACCTGCATCAGGGTGTCCAGCGGCACGCTGCGGGCCCAGCGGTCGATCACCGCATACAGCTCGTCGCGGCGCATGTCGCGCCCGTCATTGCTGGCCAGCGCCGGGTCGGCGGCCAGGTCGTCGCGCCCGATGGCCTGCATGAAGCGTTTGAAGATCGCATCGCCATTGGCGCCGATCTGCACATGCTTGCCATCGGCGCTGGTATGGATGGAGGAGGGGGTGATGCCCGGCATGATGTTGCCGGTGCGCTCGCGGATGAAGCCGAATACGTCGAACTCCGGCACCATGCTCTCCATCATCGCGAAGATGGCCTCGTACAGGGCCACGTCGACCACCTGGCCCTGGCCCCCGTTGACCTCGCGATGACGCAGCGCCATCAGTGCGCCGATCACGCCCCACAGCGCGGCAATCGAGTCGCCGATGGAAATGCCGGTGCGTACCGGCGGGCGGTCCTCGAAACCTGTGATGTAGCGCAGCCCGCCCATCGACTCGCCGACCGCGCCGAAGCCGGGCTGGTCTTTCATCGGCCCGGTCTGGCCGAAGCCGGACAGGCGTACCATCACCAGCTTCGGGTTCAGCGCGTGCAGTACCTCCCAGCCCAGGCCGAGCTTTTCCAGAACGCCGGGGCGGAAGTTCTCGATCAGGATGTCGGCCTCGCCCAGCAGCTGCTTGAGAATGGCCAGGCCTTCGGGGTGCTTGAGGTTGAGCGTGAGCGACTGCTTGTTGCGCGCCTGCACGAACCACCACAGCGAGGTGCCCTCGTACAGCTTGCGCCATTTGCGCAGCGGGTCGCCGCCATCGGGCGATTCGACCTTGACCACCTGGGCGCCGAATTCGGCGCAGATGCGCGAGGCGAAGGGGCCGGCGATCAGGGTGCCGAGTTCGATGACTTTGAGGCCGGCAAGCGGTTTGGTGGGCAACGACATGGGGCTTCCGTGGCAGCAGGGCAGAGCGCTAGTTTTTATCACAGGGCGGCAGCGGCAGATACTGCTGTTGGCCGCAGATTGTACGGTTCGGTTCGTTGATTGCCAGCGCATCGGTTAGACTGGGCGACTTTTCCTGTTACCAGAAGCCCGTCCATGGCCCAGCCGTCCACCACCTACAAGTTTGAACTGAACCTCACCGATCTCGACCGCGGCGTGTACGAAAGCGTCAAGCAGACCATCGCCCGCCACCCTTCGGAAACCGAAGAGCGCATGGCCGTGCGCCTGCTGGCCTATGCCCTCTGGTACAACGAGCAGCTGTCGTTCGGTCGCGGCCTGTCGGACGTCGACGAGCCGGCGCTGTGGGAAAAAAGCCTGGATGACCGGGTGCTGCACTGGATCGAAGTCGGCCAGCCCGATGCCGACCGCCTGACCTGGTGCTCGCGCCGCACCGAGCGCACCAGCCTGCTGGCCTACGGCAGCCTGCGGGTGTGGGAAACCAAGGTGATCCCGGCGGTCAAGAACCTGAAGAACCTCAACATCGCCGCCGTGCCGCAAGAGGTGCTGGAGGTCCTGGCCAAGGACATGCCACGCGCCATCAAGTGGGATGTGATGATCAGCGAAGGCACGGTGTTCGTCACCGACGACCGCGGCCAGCACGAAGTCCAGCTGCAATGGCTGCTGGGCGAGCGCGGCTGATCCGCCCGCCGACCTTTTTCAAACCAGAGAAGCCTTGATCACTCCATGCGTATCGAACCGCGTTCACTGCCGTCCACCCTGCCGTTTCTTGGCGACCTGCCGCCCCTGCTGACCCGCCTGTACGCCGCCCGTGGCGTACAGAGCGCCGTCGAGCTGGACAAGAGCCTGGCACGCCTGCTGCCCTATCAGCAGCTCAAGGGTATCGACGCGGCGGTAGACCTGCTGGTGGAGGCACTGGACCAGCGCCAGCGCATCCTGATCGTCGGCGACTTCGACGCCGACGGTGCCACGGCCAGCACCGTGGGCGTGCTGGGCCTGCGCCTGCTGGGCGCCGCGCACGTCGACTACCTGGTGCCCAACCGTTTCGAATACGGTTACGGGCTGACCCCGGAAATCGTCGAGGTGGCACTGCAGCGCACGCCGCAGCTGCTGATCACCGTGGACAACGGCATCTCCAGCGTCGAAGGCGTGGCGGCGGCCAAGGCGGCCGGCCTGAAGGTGCTGGTCACCGACCACCACTTGCCGGGCCATGCGCTGCCGGCGGCCGATGCCATCGTCAACCCCAACCAGCCGGGCTGCGAGTTTCCGAGCAAGGCACTGGCCGGGGTCGGGGTGATCTTCTACGTATTGATGGCGCTGCGTGCGCGCTTGCGCAGCCTGGGCCGCTACGACGACCGCCCGCAGCCGAACATCGGCGAGCTGCTCGACCTGGTGGCGCTGGGCAGCGTGGCCGACGTGGTACCGCTGGACGCCAACAACCGCATCCTCGTGCACCAGGGCCTGGAGCGCATCCGTGCCGGTCGCGCGCGCCCGGGGCTCAAGGCGATTCTCGAGGTGGCCCGGCGCGAAGCGGCGCGCATCACCTCCACCGACCTGGGCTTCATCCTGGGCCCGCGGCTCAATGCTGCCGGGCGCCTGGACGACATGAGCCTGGGCATCGAATGCCTGCTCAGCGACGACCCGACCCTGGCCCGCGAGATGGCGGTGCAGCTGGACGAACTGAACCAGGACCGCAAGTCCATCGAGCAGGGCATGCAGCGCGAGGCGCTGGCCCAGCTCAAGGACCTGCCGCTGGAGTCGATGCCGTTCGGCCTGTGCCTGTACGAGGCTGACTGGCACCAGGGCGTGATCGGCATTCTGGCCTCGCGTCTGAAAGAACGTTATCACCGCCCGACCATCGCCTTTGCCGATGCCGGCGAAGGCATGCTCAAGGGCTCTGCACGCTCGGTGCCGGGCTTTCACATTCGCGATGCACTGGACGCCGTGGCGGCGGCCAACCCGGAGCTGATCAGCAAGTTCGGCGGGCACGCCATGGCGGCGGGGCTGTCGCTGCCGGCCGAGAACTTCCCGGCGTTCGCCCAGGCGTTCGATGAAGAAGTCCGCCGCCAGTTGCAGGAGGACGACCTCACCGGCCGGCTGCTGTCCGACGGCAGCCTGGCGGTCGAGGAGTTCCACCTGGAGCTGGCCCGCGCCCTGCGCAACGCCGGGCCGTGGGGGCAGCATTTTCCCGAGCCGTTGTTTCATGGCGTGTTCCAGCTGGTGCAGCAGCGGGTGGTGGGCGAGCGTCACCTGAAGGTGGTGCTCAAGAGCGAATGCGGTTCGGTGACCCTCGACGGCATCGCCTTCGGCATCGACCGCGAGGTATGGCCCAACCCCACCGTGCGCTGGGTGGAGCTGGCCTACAAGCTGGACGTCAACGAGTTTCGCGGCAACGAGACGGTGCAGTTGATGATCGCCCACATCGAGCCGCGCTGAACCCCTGGGTGGGCAAACTGGTCTAGTCTCTCAGAGACCGGCACTGAGCCGCGGGGAAGCCAAGGCGCTCGGTCCGGTCCACCATTCGGAGACTGGAGAGGTGCCCCATGAGCCTGCTGCTTGAGCCCTATACCCTGCGTCAACTGACGCTGCCCAACCGCATTGCGGTCTCGCCGATGTGCCAGTATTCGAGCGTCGACGGCCTGGCCAACGACTGGCACCTGGTCCACCTGGGCAGCCGCGCGGTCGGCGGTGCCGGGTTGATCTTCACCGAAGCCACCGCCGTCACGGCCGAGGGCCGCATCACCGCCCAGGACCTGGGCCTGTGGTGCGACGAACAGATCGCCCCCCTGCAACGCATCACCCGCTTCATCACAGCCCAGGGCGTGGTGCCCGGCATCCAGCTGGCGCACGCCGGGCGCAAGGCCAGCACGCATCGGCCGTGGCTGGGCAAGCACGGCAGCGTCAAGCCCGAGGACGGTGGCTGGGTGCCGGTGGGGCCGTCGAAAATCGCCTTCGACCCGCAGCACACGGCGCCCACCGAATTGAGCGAAGGGCAGATCCACGAGGTGATCCAGGCCTTTGTCGAGGCCGCCCGGCGTGCACTGGTGGCCGGCTTCAAGGTCGTGGAGGTGCATGCCGCCCATGGCTACCTGCTGCACCAGTTTCTCTCGCCATTGAGCAACCAGCGTCGCGACCAGTACGGCAGCTCGTTCGAGAACCGCATTCGCCTGACCTTGCAGGTGACCGAGGCGGTGCGCGAGGTGTGGCCGTCGGAGTTGCCGCTGTTCGTGCGGGTATCGGCCACCGACTGGGTGGAGGATGGCTGGAACCCGGATGAAACCGTCGAGCTGGCCAAGCGCCTCAAGGCCCTGGGCGCCGACCTGATCGACGTGTCGTCGGGCGGCACCTCGATGAATGCCGAGATTCCCACCGGGCCTGGCTATCAGACACGCTTTGCCGAGCGGGTGCGCAAGGAATCGGGGATCGCCACCGGCACGGTGGGCATGATCACCGAGCCGGCCCAGGCCGAGCACATTCTGCGCACCGGCCAGGCCGACATCATCCTGCTGGCCCGCGAGCTGCTGCGCGACCCGTACTGGCCGCTGCATGCCGACGACGACCTGGGCGGGCAGAAGGCCATATGGCCGGCGCAGTACCAGCGTGCGACCCACCGCGACCAGCCGATCCACGAGTCCGACCTGCGCGACTGAAGGCTATGCCAAAGGGCCGCCGAGCGGCCCTCCTGCGCAGGTACCGCCTGCCTGCGCCGTTGGCCTCAATGCCTGAACATCACATGCCGCACGCAGGTGTAGTCCTCCAGCCCATACATCGACATGTCCTTGCCGTAGCCCGACAGCTTCTGCCCGCCGTGGGGCATTTCGCTGACCAGCATGAAGTGCGTGTTGACCCAGGTGCAGCCGTACTGCAACCGGGCGGACACCCGGTGGGCGCGGCCGACATCGGCGGTCCACAGTGACGAGGCCAGGCCGTAGTCCGAATCGTTGGCCCAGGCCAGCGCCTGCGCTTCGTCTTCGAAGCGGGTCACCGACACCACCGGCCCGAATACCTCGCGGCGCACGATCTCGTCATCCTGCTGGGCGTCGGCCAGCACCGTCGGCTCGAAGAAGAACCCGTCGCCCGTCACCGCCTTGCCGCCGGTGACCAGGCGAATATGCGGCTGGGCCACGGCGCGCTCCACCAGCGCTGCCACCCGGTCGCGGTGTGCGGCACTGATCAGCGGCCCGAGTTCGGTGTCCGGGTCGTCCTGCAACCCGTGCCGGAGGCTGGCCACCGCCTCGCCGAGCTTGTTCACGAAGGTGTCGTAGATGCCGGCCTGGGCATAGATCCGGCAGGCCGCGGTGCAGTCCTGCCCGGCATTGTAGAAGCCGAAGGTGCGAATGCCTTCCACTGCAGCGTCGATGTCGGCATCGTCGAAGATGATCACCGGGGCCTTGCCGCCCAGTTCCATGTGCAGGCGTTTCACGCTGTCGGCGGTGCCGGTGATGATCTGGCTGCCGGTGGCGATCGAGCCGGTCAACGACACCATGCGCACCTTGGGGTGGGTGACCAGGGGCATACCTACGCTCTGGCCCTTGCCGAACAGGATGTTGAGCACCCCGGCCGGAAACAGCTCGGCCGCCAGTTCGCCCAGGCGCAGGGCGGTCAGCGGGGTCTGTTCCGAAGGCTTGAGCACCACGGTGTTGCCGGCGGCCAGGGCCGGGGCGATCTTCCATGCCAGCATCATCAGCGGGTAGTTCCACGGCGCGATGGACGCCACCACACCCAGCGGGTCGCGGCGCACCATCGAAGTGTGCCCCGCCAGGTACTCGCCCGACGCCGAGCCGCCCAGACAGCGGCTGGCCCCGGCAAAGAAGCGGAACACGTCGGCGATTGCCGGCAGTTCGTCGTTCAGCGCGGCCGGGTAGGGCTTGCCGCAGTTGTCCGATTCCAGCCTGGCCAGCTCCCCGGCATGGGCGTCTATCAGGTCGGCCAGCTTGAGCAGCAGTGCGGCGCGGTCTTTCGGTGCGGTCTGCGACCAGCCGTCGAAGGCATGGTCGGCGGCGCACACCGCCGCATCCACCTGGGCTTCGCTGGCCTCGTTGATGTCCACCAGCACGCTGCCCAGCGCGGGGTTGAGCACGCTGTGGGCCGGGCCTTCGCCGGCGACGAGCTGGCCGTTGATCAGCAGTCGGGTTTGCATGGTGTTCGATCCTCCTGGTTCAGGTCATTTGCCGTCGCTGCCGGTCACGTTCTCGGCGCCACGGGTCAGGTAGTAGGCGCCCAGAATCGGCAGCATGGTCACCAGCATCACCAGCATGGCCACCACGTTGGTCACCGGCACGTCGCGCGGGCGGCTGAGCTGGTTGAGCAGCCAGATCGGCAGGGTGCGTTCGTGGCCGGCGGTGAAGGTGGTCACGATGATCTCGTCGAACGACAGCGCGAACGCCAGCATGCCGCCCGCCAGCAGCGCCGACCCCAGATTGGGCAGCACGATGTAGCGAAAGGTCTGCCAGCCGTCGGCGCCCAGGTCCATCGACGCCTCGATCTGGTTCTGCGAGGTGCGCCGCAGACGCGCGATGACGTTGTTGTAGACGATCACCACGCAGAAGGTGGCGTGGCCCACCACGATGGTGAAGATCCCGGGCTCGATGCCCAGGGTCTTGAACGCCGACAGCAGGGCTATGCCGGTGATGATGCCGGGCAGGGCGATGGGCAGGATCAGCATCAGCGACAGGCTCTCCTTGCCGAAGAAGCTGCGCCGGTACAGGGCCGCGGCGGCCAGGGTGCCAAGCACCAGGGCGATCAGCGTGGCCAGGCACGCCACCTGCAGCGACAGCTTGATCGACTCGAGCACGTCGGGGCGCGAAAACGCCACGCCGAACCACTTGAGGGTCAGGCCCCGGGGCGGAAAGCTGAAGGCCGCGTCTTCGGTATTGAAGGCGTACAGCACGATGATCAGGATCGGAAAGTGCAGGAACAGCAGCCCGCCCCAGGCGGCCAGGCGCAGCCCCGGCGAGGCGTTGTCAGAGTGCATCGAAGGCTCCCAGGCGTTTGACGAGGGTCAGGTACACGGCGATCAGCATGATCGGCACCAGGGTGAAGGCGGCGGCCATCGGCATGTTGCCGATGGCGCCTTGCTGGGCGTACACCATGCTGCCGATGAAGTAGCCGGGCGGGCCCACCAGCTGCGGCACGATGAAATCGCCCAGGGTCAGCGAGAAGGTGAAGATGGAGCCGGCGGCGATGCCCGGCACCGCCAGCGGCAGGGTCACCTGCACGAACGTCTGGCGCGGGCGTGCGCCAAGGTCGGCCGAGGCGTGCAGCAGCGAGGGCGGCAGGCGCTCCAGCGCGGCCTGGATCGGCAGGATCATGAACGGCAGCCAGATGTACACGAACACCATAAAGCGCCCCAGGTGCGAGGTCGACAGGGTGCTGCCGCCCACCCCGGGAATGCCGAGCAGCCATTGCAGCAGTGGCTCCAGGCTCAGCTGCTGGACGAACCACTGTGCCACCCCGCCCTTGGCCAGCAGCAGGGTCCAGGCATAGGCCTTGACGATGTAGCTGGCCCACATCGGCATCATCACCGCGATGTAGAAGAACGCCTTGGTGCTGCCGCGGGTGTAGCGGGCCATGTAGTAGGCGATGGGAAACGCCAGCACCGCGCTGGCGATCGACACCGCCACCGCCATGCCCAGGGTACGCAGGATGATGTCGAAGTTGGATGGCTGCAGCAGCGCGGCAAAGTTGGCCAGGGTCAGCTCGGGCGTCACCGCCATGGTGAAGTCGTCGAAGGTGTAGAAACCTTGCCACAGCAGCGCCAGCAGCGAGCCCAGGTAGATCGCGCCGAACCAGATCAGCGGCGGTATCAACAGCATCGCCAGGTACAGGTTGGGGCGACGGTAGAGCAGGGTGGCCAGGCGCCGCATCATCTCAGCGGCCCTCGTCGAGCACGGTTTCGCGCAGCGCGGTCATGGCCTCGCGCGGCCAGTGGGCGTGCAGGCGCTGGCCGGGGTGCCAGGGGGCGGCGTCGGCATACCACTGGCTGTTGGCCTGGCTCACCGCCAGCAACTGGCCGTTGTCCAGCTGCAGTTCGTAGCGGGTGGTGCTGCCCTGGTACTGGATATCGTGCAGCACGCCGCTGAGCTGGAGGACGTCGCCCGGGATGGCCGACGCGCTCAGGCGAATGTGTTCCGGGCGGATCGAGAACGGCTGCGGGCTGGCCACCAGGTGTTGGGCCAGCTCGCCGCGCAGCACGTTGGAGGTGCCGACGAACTCGGCAACGAAGGGGGTGGCCGGTTGCATGTAGAGGTTGCGCGGCGTGTCGACCTGTTCGATGCGCCCGCGGTTGAACACCGCCACGCGGTCGGACATCGACAGCGCCTCGGTCTGGTCGTGGGTGACGAAAATGAAGGTGATGCCCAGCTGGCGCTGGAGCTTCTTCAGCTCGCCCTGCATCTGCTCGCGCAGCTTGAGGTCCAGCGCGCCGAGGGGCTCGTCCAGCAGCAGTACCCGGGGACGATTGACCAGCGCGCGGGCCAGGGCCACGCGCTGGCGCTGCCCGCCGGACAACTGCACCGGCTTGCGCTCGCCGTAGCCGGCCAGGGCCACCATGCCCAGGGCCTCTTCGGCGCGGGCATGGCGCTGGGCCTTGGCCACGCCCTTGACCTTGAGCCCGTAGGCCACGTTGTCGCGCACGTTCATGTGCGGGAACAGCGCGTAGTCCTGGAAGACCGTGTTGACGTCGCGCTGGTAGGGCGGCAGGCCGGCGGCTTCCACGCCGTGGATGCGAATCGAGCCGTGGCTGGGTTGTTCGAACCCGGCGATCAGGCGCAGGCAGGTGGTCTTGCCCGAGCCCGAAGGGCCGAGCATGGAGAAGAACTCGCCGTCTTCGATGTCGATGCAGACCCGGTCGACGGCCTTGACCTCGCCGAACAGGCGGGACACTTGGGTGAACTGTACGGCTGGGGGCATGCGAGGTACTCCACGGTTCTGCGAGGACGGTGCGCTCGCTTTGCCGTCAAGGCCGGCCCTGCAGGTGTGCGAGTCGCCTGCAGGGGCCGGCCTTGACGGCGAAGAGGCCCTAACGGCCGCCCATGATCGCGATGTAGTCCTGGGTCCAGCGGCTATAGGGCACGAACTTGCCCCCTTGCGCCTGCGGCGTGCGCCAGAACGCGATCTTGTCGAACAGGTCGAAACCGTTGGTCTTGCACCCGTCGGCCCCCAGCAGTTCGCTGCCCGAACACGCCGCCGGCACCACCGGCAACGAGCCGAACCACGCCGCCACGTCGCCCTGCACCTTGGGCTGCAGCGACCAGTCCATCCATTTGTAGGCGCAATTGGGGTGCTTGGCCTCGGCGTGCAGCATGGTGGTATCGGCCCACCCGGTGGCGCCTTCCCTGGGGATGGTCGAGGCCACCGGCTGCTTGTCGGCCTTGAGCCCGTTGACCATGTAGCCCCAGGAGCTTGAAGCCGCCACGCCTTCGTTCTTGACGTCGCTCATCTGCACGGTTGCGTCATGCCAGTAGCGGTGAATCAGGGGGCGTTGCTGGCGCAACAGGTCGAGCACCGCCTTGTACTGGGTTTCGTTGAGCTCGTAGGGGTTGTCGATGCCCAGTTCCGGCTTGGCCGTCTTCAGGTACAGCGCCGCATCGGCGATGTAGATCGGCCCGTCATAGGCCTGCACACGGCCCTTGTTCGGCTTGCCGTCCGGCAGGTCCTGCGGCTCGAACACCACGCCCCAGCTGGTGGGCGCCTGCTTGAACACCTCGGTGTTGTACAGCAGCACGTTCGGCCCCCACTGGTACGGCGTGCCGTAGACCTTGGCGTCGACCACGTACCAGGGGCCGTCCTTCAGGCGCGGGTCGAGGTGCTTCCAGTTGGGGATCAGGTCGGTGTTGATCGCCTGCACACGCTTGCCGGCAATCAGGCGCAGCGAGGCATCGCCCGACGCGGTCACCAGGTCGTAGCCGCCCTTGGTCATCAGGCTGACCATCTCGTCGGAGGTGGCGGCAGTCTTGACGCTCACCTTGCAGCCGGTGTCCTGCTCGAAACCGCTGACCCAGTCGTAGGCCTTGTCGCTCTCGCCGCGCTCGATGTAGCCGGGCCAGGCCACGATGTCCAGTTGCCCTTCGCCGGCACCCACGGCCTTGAGCGGCTCGGCGGCCTGCAGGCTGGCGCTGGCGAGGATCCCGGCGCCCAGGGCGCCAAGCAATGCGGTGGTGTGCACAAGCATGATGTTCCCTCTTTTATTGGAATTGTGCAGGGGCAGTGATGACGGTGCTGCAGCGGTGCATTCCCTACTAGCGTAGTGCGTTCCCGCGAATGCAACATCCAGAAGCAAATGCGCAGCGTGACGACGCAGGTCAGGCTTTACTCTGGCGTTTCATTTCCTTGTTGAGGACGTTCAGATGAACACCCGAGGTTTGCTCGACCAGTTGCTAAAGTCCGGCCAGGAGCTGCTGCAGAACCAGGCCGGCAAAGGTGCCAGCGCCAAGCCAGGGGGCAGTGGCGGGCTGGGTGGGTTGCTCGGCGGCGCCGGTGGCGGTGGCCTGGGCGGGCTGCTCTCCGGTGCCGGCGGTGGTGCGCTGGCGGCGGGCGCGATGGGCCTGCTGCTGGGCAACAAGAAGGCGCGCAGCCTGGGGGGCAAGGCGCTCACCTATGGTGGCCTGGCCGCCCTCGGTGTGCTGGCCTACAAGGCCTACGGCAACTGGCAGGCCCAGCAGGGCAGTGCGCCGCAGCGCGAACCGCAGACCCTCGATCGCCTGCCTGCCGCCCAGGTCGAATTGCACAGCCAGGCCATCCTCAAGGCGCTGGTGGCTGCGGCCAAGGCCGACGGGCATGTCGACGAGCGCGAGAAGGCGCTGATCGAAGGCGAGTTCGTCAAGCTCGACAACGACCACGAGCTGCAACAGTGGCTGCATGCCGAACTCAACCGACCGCTGGACCCGGCCGACGTCGCCCGCGCCGCCACAACGCCGGAAATGGCGGCCGAGATGTACATCGCCAGCGTCATGCTGGTGGACGAGGAACACTTCATGGAGCGCGCCTACCTCGACGAGCTGGCCAAGCAGCTCAAGCTCGACCCGGCCCTCAAGGCCGAGCTGGAAAAACAGGTTCGCCAGGCCTGAGTCAGCAAATGCGGGCATATGGCCATCGCGCAGGCCATTTTGCCCGAGCCGTCTTGATCCAGAGCGCGTGCAGATAAGGTGCGTGGGCTATAATCTGCGCATTTTTCTGCTCGCGTAGAATCCTTGAGGGCTGACTGTGAAGAACTGGACATTGCGCCAACGCATCCTGGCGAGCTTCGCCATGATCATTGCCATCATGCTGTTGATGGTGGTCGCTGCCTACTCGCGCCTGGTGGCGATCGAGTCCAGTGAGGAGGCGGTGCGTTCGGACAGCATCCCTGGCGTGTACTACAGCTCGATGATCCGCAGCGCCTGGGTCGACAGCTACGTCAACACCCAGCAGTTGCTCGGCCTGAGCAACCACCGCGAGCTGACCAATGCCGACGCCGAGCTGTACAAGAGCTTCGAGGATCGCCTCAAGCAGAACATGGCCGATTACCAGAAGACCATCCAGTCCTCCGAAGACCAGTCCAGCTACGAGGAGTTCGTGCGCCTGGAGCAGGGCTACCTGAAGCTGCTCGACAGCGTGCTGGAGGCCTACCGGCAGAAGAACTACGCCGAGGCCCAGCGCCTGCTGCAGGACAGCATGACCCCGGCCTGGAACGAGGGCCGCAAGCACCTGAACACGGTGATCGAAGGCAACAGGGTGTCGGCCGAGCAGGCCACCGGTGCCATCGTCAGCGCGGTGACCACGGCCAAGGTCAGCATGATGATCTCGCTGGTGCTGGCGATCATTGCAGCCGGCATCTGCGGCCTGATGCTGATGCGCGCCATCACCGGCCCCATGCAACTGATCGTGCGGGCGCTGGACAAGCTGCGCGGCGGTGACCTCAGCGTGCGCCTGAGCCTGGACCGCAAGGATGAATTCGGCGCGGTGGAAACCGGCTTCAACGAAATGATGAGCGAGCTGACCACGCTGGTGTCCCAGGCCCAGCGCTCGTCGGTGCAGGTCACCACCTCGGTGACCGAGATTGCCGCCACCTCCAAGCAGCAGCAGGCCACCGCCACCGAAACGGCCGCCACCACCACCGAAATCGGTGCCACCTCGCGGGAAATCGCCGCCACCTCCCGGGACCTGGTGCGCACCATGACCGAGGTCACCAGCGCCGCCGACCAGGCCTCGGTACTGGCCGGCTCCGGCCAGCAGGGCCTGGCGCGCATGGAAGAGACCATGCACCAGGTGATGGGCGCGGCCGACCTGGTCAACAACAAGCTGGCGATCCTCAACGAGAAGGCCGGCAACATCAACCAGGTGGTGGTCACCATCGTCAAGGTCGCCGACCAGACCAACCTGCTGTCGCTCAACGCCGCCATCGAGGCCGAGAAGGCCGGCGAATATGGCCGCGGCTTTGCCGTGGTGGCCACTGAGGTGCGCCGCCTGGCCGACCAGACCGCCGTGGCCACCTACGATATCGAACAGATGGTGCGCGAGATCCAGTCGGCGGTGTCGGCCGGGGTGATGGGCATGGACAAGTTTTCCGAGGAAGTGCGTCGCGGCATGGCCGAGGTGCAGCAGGTGGGCGAGCAACTGACCCAGATCATCCACCAGGTGCAGGCGCTGGCGCCACGGGTGCTGATGGTCAACGAAGGCATGCAGGCCCAGGCCACCGGTGCCGAGCAGATCAACCATGCACTGGCGCAGCTGGGCGATGCCAGCAGCCAGACCGTGGAGTCGCTGCGCCAGGCCAGTTTCGCCATCGACGAGCTGAGCCAGGTAGCGGTCGGCCTTCGTGGTGGTGTGTCGCGGTTCAAAGTCTGAAGCCCCGATGAGCGACCTTCAGTCACGCCGCGACACTTCGGTGCCTACGCCAGGGCGCCTGTTCCTGGTATTTCGTATCGGCGAGCAGCGCTTTGCCCTGGACACCCATGAGGTAGTGGAGGTGCTGCCGCGCCTGCCACTCAAGCCCATCGCCCACACCCCGCGCTGGGTGGCGGGGGTGCTGGCGCATCGCGGTGCGCTGGTACCGGTGATCGACGTGGGCGACCTGGGGTTCGGCACCCCGGCGCCGCTGCGTACCAGCACCCGGCTGGTGCTGGTGAACTACCGGGGCCAGGCGCAGGCCGAGCCGCAGTTGCTGGGCCTGATCCTGCAGCAGGCCAGCGACACCCTGCGTTGCCACCCCGACGAGTTTCGCCCCTATGGCGTCGACAACCACCAGGCCCCCTACCTGGGGCCGGTGCGCGAAGATGCCCAGGGCCTGATGCAACGCATCAGCGTCCAGGACCTGCTGACCGACCAGGCCCGCGCCTTGCTGTACCCGCCTGTGGAGGTGCAGCCATGAGCGACGAGCATCGGTTCTTTCGGTTTTTGCAGGAGCGTATCGGCCTGGATGTCGCCTCGGTTGGCGCGCCGATGGTCGAGCGGGCCCTGCGCCAGCGCTGTGCTGCCCTGCAGGCCCGCGACCTGGACGACTACTGGGTGCGCCTGCAGCAGTCGACCCCGGAGCAGCAGGCGCTGATCGAAGCGGTGATCGTGCCTGAAACCTGGTTCTTCCGTTATCCCGAGTCGTTCAGCGCGTTGGCCGGGCTTGCCCTCAGGCGCCTGGCCGAGCTCAATGGCACCCGGCCGCTGCGGGTGCTCAGCCTGCCGTGTTCGACCGGTGAAGAGCCCTATTCGATTGCCATGGCCCTGCTCGATGCCGGTATCGCCGGCCCCGGGTTTCGCGTCGACGGCATCGATATCAGCCCCAACTCGATCGCCCGCGCCGAACAGGCGGTGTATGGCCGCAACTCCTTTCGCGGCAGTGACATCGCCTTCCGCCAGCGCCACTTCAGCGAGGTGGAGCAGGGCCATCGCCTCGACGAGCGGGTTCGCCAGCAGGTCGAGCTGCAGGTGGGCAACGTGCTCGACCCGGCGCTGCGCACCCGCAGGGGCAGCTACGACTTCGTCTTCTGCCGCAACCTGCTGATCTATTTCGATGTACCCACCCAGCAACGGGTGTTCGACGTACTGAAAAGCCTCACCCATGAAGACGGCGTACTGTTCATCGGCCCGGCCGAAGGCAGCCTGCTGGCACGCATGGGCATGCGCCCGCTGGGTATCGCGCAGTCGTTCGCCTATGTACGGCATATCCCGCAGGAGCCGCCCCCAGTGCTTTCGCCGCCGCCCCCGATGCCTGCACCCAGTCCACGGCGGGCGCCTGCGCCGTTGGCGCGCCGTGCGCCAGCCCCGGCACCGCAGCCTGCCCGGGTTGCGCCCCCAGCCGCCGGCAAGCCTGGCGCCGAACAGCTGCTGGCGCAGATCGCCACGCTGGCCAACGAGGGCCGCAGCGACGAGGCACGCGCGGCCTGCGAACGCTACCTGCAGCAGCATGCACCGGATGCGCAGGTGTATTACTGGCTGGGCCTGCTCAGCGATACCGCCGGCGATGCGGCCCAGGCCGTGAGCCACTACCGCAAGGTGCTGTACCTGCAACCCCAGCACCCCGAGGCCCTGGCGCACCTGGCGGCGCTGCTGGCGTCCCAGGGCGATGAGGTGGGCGCCCGGCGCCTGCAGGAGCGTGCGGCGCGCCGAGAGCGCAGCGAGCGGGAGCCTGAACGATGAGCGGCCAGGCAGAGCTGGGCGTGATGGCCGCCACGGTCGAGGCCATCGACGATTGCTGGAACCGTATCGGTGTGCACGGCGACAAGAGCTGCCCGTTGCTGGCCGAGCATATTCACTGTCGCAACTGCCAGGTGTACGCGGCAGCGGCCACGCGCCTGCTGGACCGCTATGCGCTGGCCCAGGACGCCCATGCGCAGACGCATGTGCAGGCACCGGTGAGTGTCGGGCGCTCGCTGTTGCTGTTTCGCCTGGGCGAGGAATGGCTGGCCCTGGCGACCCGCTGCCTGGTCGAGGTGGCGCCGCTGCAGCCGGTGCACTCCTTGCCGCACCAGCGCTCGCGGGTGCTGCAGGGGGTGGCCAATGTGCGCGGTGCGCTGGTGCCGTGCCTGTCGCTGGGCGACCTGCTGGGGCTCGAGCCTGGCAGCCCGGTAGCGGTGTCGGCGCGGGTCATGCCACGCATGCTGATCCTGGGTGCCAGCGGCGGCGCCGTGGTGCTGCCGGTGGACGAAGTGGACGGTATCCATGCCCTCGACCCCGGGCAGCCGGCCAGCGACACCGCCACCGATGCACGCTTCACCGAAGCGGTATTGCAATGGCGCGGTCGCAGCGTGCGGGTGCTGGATGAAGAACAGCTGTTGTCTGCCGTGAACCGGAGCCTGTCATGACCCCAGAGCAAATGCGCGACGCTTCGCTGCTCGAGCTGTTCAGCCTGGAGGCCGAGGCGCAGACCCAGGTGCTCAGCGCCGGCCTGCTGGCCCTGGAACGCAACCCTACCCAGAGTGACCAGCTCGAGGCCTGCATGCGCGCCGCCCACTCGCTCAAGGGCGCGGCGCGCATCGTGGGGATCGACGCCGGGGTCAGCGTCGCCCACGTGATGGAAGACTGCCTGGTCGAGGCCCAGGAAGGCCGCCTGCGCCTGCGCCCCGAGCACATCGATGCGCTGCTGCAGGGCACCGACCTGCTGATGCGCATCGCCACCCTGGGCGGTGCGGCCACCGAGGCGGCGGTCCAGGCCTTCGTGGTGCAGATGGCCGTGCTGCTCGATCCGGCCAGTGCGCTGATGGCGACGGGGCCGGCAATCGGCGACGCGCCCGAGCCGACGCAGAATCCTGAACCCGCACCGGCTGCGCCGCAGCTGGTGCCCCCGGCGCCCGAGCCTGAGGCGCTCGCGCAACCGGAGGCGTCTGCCGAGCCCGTGGCCCTTGCGCCGGGCAAGCGCAGCGAAGGCGGCGAGCGGGTGCTGCGGGTCACGGCCGAGCGCCTGAACAGCCTGCTCGACCTGTCCAGCAAGTCGCTGGTCGAAACCCAGCGCCTGAAGCCCTACCTGGCCACCCTGCAGCGCCTCAAGCGCATGCACGGCCAGAGCATTCGCGCCCTCGATACGCTCAAGGCCGAGCTGGACACCGGCGGCCAGCGACCGGAGGTGCAGGAAGCGCTGGCGCAGGCCCAGCGCCTGCTCGGCGAAACCCGCGAGATGCTGCAGCAGCAGGCCGCCGACCTGGACGAGTTCGGCTGGCAGGCCAGCCAGCGCGCGCAACTGCTGTACGACACCGCGCTGGCCTGCCGCATGCGCCCGTTCGCCGACGTGCTCAACGGGCAGAGCCGCATGGTTCGCGACCTGGGGCGGTCGCTGGGCAAGCAGGTGCGCCTGGAGATCGAGGGCGAAAAGACCCAGGTCGACCGTGACGTGCTGGAAAAACTCGAGGCGCCGCTCACCCACCTTCTGCGCAACGCCGTGGACCACGGTATCGAACTGCCCGAGCAACGCCTGCTGGCAGGCAAGCCGGCCGAGGGCCTGATCCGCCTGCGCGCCTCGCACCAGGCCGGCCTGCTGGTGCTGGAACTGAGCGATGACGGTGGCGGCGTCGACCTGCAGCGCCTGCGCCACAGCATCGTCGAGCGCCAGTTGTCGCCGGCCGACACCGTGGCGCAGATGAGCGAAGCCGAACTGCTGACGTTCCTGTTCCTGCCGGGGTTCAGCCTGCGCGACAAGGTCACCGAGGTTTCCGGGCGCGGCGTGGGGCTCGATGCGGTGCAGCACAGCGTGCGCCAGTTGCGCGGCTTCATCGACCTCAGCCAGCACAGCGGGCAGGGCAGCCGCTTTCACCTGGAGGTGCCGCTGACCCTGTCGGTGGTGCGCAGCCTGGTGGTCGAGGTTGGGGGCGAGGCCTACGCCTTCCCGCTGGCGCATATCGAACGCACCCTGGACCTGCCCGCCGAGGCCATCGTGCAGATCGAGGGGCGCCAGCATTTCTGGCATGAAGGCCGGCACATCGGCCTGGTGGCCGCCTCCCAGTTGCTCAACCGGCCGCCCAGCCAGGCGGCGGAACAGGCCATCAAGGTGGTGGTCATCCGTGAGCGCGACACCCTGTATGGCGTGGCCGTCGAGCGTCTGATCGGCGAGCGCGTGCTGGTGGTGATGCCGCTGGACGCGCGGCTGGGCAAGGTGCAGGACATCTCGGCCGGGGCCCTGCTCGATGACGGTTCGGTGGTGCTGATCGTGGACGTCGAGGACCTGCTGCGCTCGGTCGAGAAGCTGCTCAGCACCGGCCGCCTGGAACGTATCGAGCGCGGCCAGCGCGCCGCCCGCGAAGCGACGCGCAAGCGCGTGCTGGTGGTGGATGACTCGTTGACCGTGCGCGAGTTGCAGCGCAAGCTGCTGACCAACCGCGGTTACGAAGTGGCCGTCGCGGTGGACGGCATGGACGGCTGGAACGCCTTGCGCAGCGAGGATTTCGACCTGCTGATCACCGACATCGACATGCCGCGCATGGACGGCATCGAACTGGTCACCCTGCTGCGCCGCGACAGCCGGTTGCAGTCGTTGCCGGTGATGGTGGTGTCGTACAAGGACCGCGAGGAAGATCGTCGTCGTGGACTGGACGCCGGGGCCGACTACTATTTGGCCAAGGCCAGTTTTCATGATGATGCCTTGCTGGAAGCCGTGGTGGAGCTTATCGGGGGAGCCCAGGGATGAAGATCGCCATCGTCAACGACATGCCCCTGGCCGTGGAAGCCCTGCGCCGGGCATTGGCGTTCGAGCCGCAGCACGAGGTGATCTGGGTGGCCGGCAATGGCGCCGAGGCGGTGCAGCGCTGCGCCGAGCACACCCCCGACCTGATCCTGATGGACCTGATCATGCCGGTCATGGACGGTGTGGAGGCCACGCGCCAGATCATGGCCCGGACCCCTTGCGCCATCGTCATCGTCACGGTCGACCGCCAGCAGAACGTGCACCGCGTGTTCGAGGCCATGGGCCACGGCGCCCTGGACGTGGTCGACACCCCGGCGGTAGGCGCCGGCAACCCGCGTGAGGCGGCCGCGCCGCTGTTGCGCAAGATCCTCAATATCAGCTGGCTGATCGGCCAGCATGGCAGCAACCGCGTGCGGGCAGTGGCAGCCCCGCAGCGCCAGGGCGCACAACGCCAGCGCCTGGTGGCGATCGGTTCCTCGGCCGGTGGCCCGGCGGCGCTTGAGGTGCTGCTCAAGAGCCTGGAGCAGGATTTCAACGCGGCCATCGTGCTGGTTCAGCACGTCGACCAGGTGTTCGCCGCCGGCATGGCCGAGTGGCTGAGCAGCGCCTCCGGCCTGCCGGTACGCCTGGCCCGCGAGGGCGAAGCACCCCAGCCCGGGCAGGTGCTGCTGGCCGGCACCAACCACCATATCCGTCTGTTGAAGGACGGCACCCTGGCCTACACCGCCGAACCGGTCAACGCGATCTACCGCCCTTCGATCGATGTGTTCTTCGAGAGCGTGGCGCGCTTCTGGCAGGGCGATGCGGTGGGCGTACTGCTGACCGGCATGGGCCGCGATGGCGCACAGGGGCTCAAGCTGATGCGCGAGCAGGGCTTTCTGACCATCGCCCAGGACCAGCAGAGCAGTGCGGTCTACGGCATGCCCAAGGCGGCTGCGGCCATCGATGCCGCCGTCGAGATACGTGCGCTGGAGCGCATTGCGCCGCGCCTGATGGAGATTTTTTCGAAATGACGATGTGTAATGAACCAAACCGGTCGTTCGCCAGGGAGCAGGGCGCGCATGAATGATCTACCGCTCGTGGGGTTCCCGACCACCAATGAAAACTCGGCGATGGTGCTGCTGGTCGACGACCAGGCGATGATCGGCGAAGCCGTGCGTCGCGGCCTGGCCAACGAGGCCAACATCGACTTCCACTTCTGCGCCGACCCGCATCAGGCCGTCGCGCAGGCGATCCGTATCAAGCCCACGGTGATCCTGCAGGACCTGGTCATGCCCGGCCTCGATGGCCTGAGCCTGGTGCGCGAGTACCGCAGCAACCCGGCCACCCAGGACATCCCGATCATCGTGCTGTCGTCCAAGGAAGACGCGCTGGTCAAGAGCGCCGCGTTCGCCGCCGGGGCCAACGACTACCTGGTCAAGCTGCCCGACAACATCGAGCTGGTCGCGCGCATCCTGTACCACTCGCGCTCCTACCTCACCCTGCTGCAGCGTGACGAAGCCTACCGGGCGCTGCGGGTCAGCCAGCAGCAGTTGCTGGACACCAACCTGGTGCTGCAGCGGCTGATGAACTCCGACGGCCTGACGGGGCTGTCCAACCGCCGGCATTTCGACGAGTACCTGGAACTGGAATGGCGCCGGGCCATGCGTGACCAGTCGCAGCTGTCGTTGCTGATGATCGACGTCGACTATTTCAAGGCCTTCAACGACTCGTTCGGCCACCTGGCCGGGGACGAGGCGCTGCGCCAGGTGGCCGAGGCGATTCGTGCCTCGTGCAGCCGCCCCAGCGACCTGCCGGCACGCTACGGTGGCGAGGAATTCGCCCTGGTGCTGCCCAACACTTCGCCGGGCGGGGCGCGGCTGGTGGCCGAGAAGCTGCGCCAGACCGTGGTGGGCCTGGCCATCGCGCACAACATGCCGCAGGCGGGCAGCGTGCTGACCATCAGCATCGGCCTGGCCACCCACACGCCGGCAGTCGGCAGCCATTGCCGACAGTTGATCTCGGCGGCGGACAAGGGCCTGTACCAGGCCAAGAATGGCGGGCGCAACCAGGTCGGGGTGGCCTGACAGACCGCCATCGCGGGTCAAGCCCGCTCCCACGGGCATCGTGCTGCCCTTGTGGGGGCGGCTGATCCGCGATCAGGCGCCGGCTTCTCCAAAGGCCGCCCGACGGGCTGCCGCGCACCTGCAGACTCGTTTATACTCTCCGGCTTTTCACAGAATACGCACGAGAGCTGCCCGCCCATGGAAATCCAACCGATCCTGAACACCATCAAGGACCTGACCGAGCGCTCCGAATCCATTCGGGGGTATCTTTGACTACGATCACAAGCATGACCGCCTGATCGAAGTCAACCGCGAGCTCGAAGACCCGAACGTCTGGAACAAGCCCGAGTACGCCCAGGAACTGGGCCGCGAACGCGCCATGCTGGCGCAGATCGTCGACACCCTGGACGAACTGTCCGGCGGCCTGGTCGACGCCCGCGAGCTGCTCGACATGGCTGTCGAGGAGAACGACGAAGGCGCCGTCAATGACGTCGTCGAAGTGCTCCAGGGCCTGGAAGACTCCCTGGCCCAGCTCGAATTCCGTCGCATGTTCAGCGGCGAGATGGACATGAACAACGCCTACCTGGACATCCAGGCCGGTTCCGGCGGCACCGAGGCCCAGGACTGGGCCAACATCCTGCTGCGCATGTACCTGCGCTGGGCGTCCAAGCGTGGTTTCGACGCCACCATCATGGAACTGTCCGAAGGCGACGTGGCCGGCATCAAGGGCGCCACCGTGCACATCAAGGGCGAGTACGCCTTTGGCTGGCTGCGCACCGAGATCGGTGTGCACCGTCTGGTGCGCAAGAGCCCGTTCGACTCCGGCGCACGCCGCCATACTTCGTTCTCGGCGGTGTTCGTGTCCCCCGAGATCGACGACAAGGTCGAAATCGAGATCAACCCGTCCGACCTGCGTATCGACACCTACCGCTCCTCGGGTGCCGGCGGCCAGCACGTGAACACCACCGACTCGGCGGTGCGTATCACCCACGTGCCGACCAACACCGTGGTCAGCTGCCAGAACGAACGTTCCCAGCACGCCAACAAGGACACCGCCATGAAGATGCTGCGGGCCAAGTTGTACGAGCTGGAGATGCAGAAGCGCAACGCTGCGTCGCAGGCCCTGGAAGACAGCAAGTCGGACATCGGCTGGGGTCACCAGATCCGTTCGTACGTGCTCGACGCCTCGCGGATCAAGGATCTGCGCACCAACGTCGAACGCAGCGACTGCGACAAGGTGCTCGACGGCGATATCGACGAGTACCTGGAAGCCAGCCTCAAGCAGGGGCTGTAAGTTTCGCGACCCGCTACAAGACCCTCGCCTGCGGGCGGGGGCAATGAACCCCTGATGGAAAATGTGACCACATGAGCGACCTCAAACTCGACCCGCAAGACCTGCAACAGGAAGAAAACACCCTGATTGCCCTGCGCAAGGAAAAGCTTGCCGCAGAGCGCGCCAAGGGCAACGCCTTCCCCAACGACTTCCGCCGTGACAGCTACTGCAACGACCTGCAGAAACAGTATGTCGACAAGACCAAGGAAGAGCTGGAAGCTGCAGCGATCCCGGTCAAGGTTGCCGGTCGCATCATGCTCAACCGTGGCTCGTTCATGGTGATCCAGGACATGACCGGGCGCATCCAGGTCTACGTCAACCGCAAGACCCTGCCCGAGGAAACCCTGGCAGCGGTCAAGACCTGGGACCTGGGCGACATCATCAGCGCCGAAGGCACCCTGGCCCGTTCGGGCAAGGGCGACCTGTACGTCGAGATGACCAACGTGCGCCTGCTGACCAAGTCGCTGCGCCCGCTGCCGGACAAGCACCACGGCCTGACCGACACCGAGCAGCGCTATCGCCAGCGCTACGTCGACCTGATGGTCAACGAGGAAACTCGCCACACCTTCCGTGTGCGCTCGCAGGTCATCAACCATATTCGCAACTTCCTCATCCAGCGCGACTTCCTGGAAGTGGAAACGCCGATGCTGCAGACCATCCCCGGTGGCGCTGCGGCCAAGCCGTTCGAAACCCACCACAACGCGCTGGACATGCCGATGTTCCTGCGCATCGCGCCGGAGCTGTACCTCAAGCGTCTGGTGGTCGGTGGTTTCGAGAAGGTCTTCGAGATCAACCGCAACTTCCGTAACGAAGGCGTCTCGACCCGGCACAACCCCGAGTTCACCATGCTCGAGTTCTACCAGGCCTACGCCGACTACGAAGACAACATGGACCTCACCGAAGAGCTGTTCCGCGAGCTGGCGCAGCTGGTGCTGGGCAGCACCGACGTGCCGTACGGCGACAAGGTGTTCCACTTCGGCGAGCCGTTCGTGCGCCTGTCGGTGTTCGACTCGATCCTCAAGTACAACCCCGAGCTGACCGCCGACGACCTCAACGACATCGACAAGGCCCGCGCCATCGCCAAGCAGGCCGGCGCCAAGGTGCTGGGCTTCGAAGGCCTGGGCAAGCTGCAGGTGATGATTTTCGAAGAGCTGGTCGAGCACAAGCTGGAGCAGCCGCACTTCATCACCCAGTACCCGTTCGAAGTGTCGCCGCTGGCCCGTCGCAATGACCAGAACCCGAACGTCACCGACCGCTTCGAACTGTTCATCGGCGGCCGCGAGATCGCCAACGCCTACTCCGAGCTCAACGATGCCGAGGACCAGGCCGAGCGCTTCATGGCCCAGGTGGCCGACAAGGACGCCGGCGACGACGAGGCCATGCACTACGATGCCGACTTCGTGCGCGCCCTGGAGTACGGCATGCCGCCCACTGCCGGTGAGGGCATCGGTATCGACCGCCTGGTGATGCTGCTGACCAACTCGCCGTCGATCCGCGACGTGATCCTGTTCCCGCACATGCGCCCGCAGGCCTGAGTGTCTTGAACAAGCCGCCTCTAGGGGCGGCTTTTTCATGTCTGCGACAAGCTGATCGATCAGTCAGCATTCAACGAGGTAGACCCCAGTGACGACTGCAATGGCTCAACAAGGTGCTGCTGGTGTGGCCACAGCGGTAGCCGAAAGTGTTCAGTACCAGGGGCGCAAGGCCAGCCGCCAGGGCAGCGAGCAGCGCCGTCAGCAGATCCTCGACGCGGCCATGCGCATCATCGTGCGTGATGGCGTGCGCGGCGTGCGCCACCGTGCGGTGGCCGCCGAGGCCGGTGTGCCGCTGTCGGCCACCACCTATTATTTCAAGGACATCGAAGACCTGCTCACCGGCACCTTCGCCCAGTATGTCGAACGCAGCGCGGCCTACATGGCCAAGCTGTGGGAAAACACCGAGGTGCTGTTGCGCCAGCTGATTGCCAAGGGCGACGGCAGCCCCGGCGCCCGCGCGCAGCTGGCCGACGAAGTGGCGAAGATGGGCGCCGAGTACGTGCAGCGCCAGTTGCACAACCGCCGCGACTTCCTGATGGCCGAGCAGGCGTTTCGCCAGGAAGCGCTGCTGTGCCCGCGGCTGGCCGAACTGGTGCGCCTGCATGCGCAGATCCTGCTGCGCGGCACCTGCCAGCTGTTGCAGGTGGTGGGTTCGCGCCAGCCACAGCAAGATGCCATAGTGTTGACGGCCATCATCGAGCAGATGGAATATCAGGGCCTGCTCGATGCTGCACAACCCCAGGCCGAAGCGCAGATGCTCGCTATCCTTACCCGATACCTGCATCTGGTGCTGGCATCGGCCTGAGGCTCTACCTAATTCAAGGAGTATCGGATGAAAGCCTGGCGTGTGCTGTTGGCCCTGTCGTTTGTGCTGTTGAGTGGTTGCCTGGTGACGTTCAACGAGCCGATCCCGACCAACCAGCCGGCGCCCAAGGCCCTGCTCGGCAAATGGACCAGCAAGGACGCCTGGGGCGAGCCGCTGACGTTGCAGATCAGCCGCAGGGGCGACAACGCCTACAAGGCGGTGGCCACCGCCAAGGGCAAGAAGCCTGAAACCTACGCCTTCACCGTGGCCCGCCATGGCAACCGCTGGTACCTCTCGGCCGGCGTGCCCAAGCGTCTGGGGGGCAACTTCCTGATCGGCGGGTTCGAGGTGATCGACAACAAGCAACTGGTGATCTACAACCTGGATCTCGAGCAGATCAACCAGGCCCTGAAGAACAAGGAACTGAGCGGTCGCGCCATCGAGGTACCGGAGGAAAACGGCCAGGGCGTGCTCATCGACAGCCCGGCGGCGCGGGTGCTGGCCTACCTGGACGACCCGGCCAACTCCGACCTGTTCATCGAAGTCGCACGTTTTCAGCGGGCCGGCAAGTAGGCTGGCCAACACAAGGAGTTTCGGGTGGACGAGTACCAGCAGACGATACGCACCCTGTCTGATCGCATTGTCCTGGCGCAAACCCCCATTCGCGTACTCGATGCGGTGAAATGGGACGACAGCATTCGCCAGGGTTTCCTCAAGGCCAAGGGCCGGGAAATGCCGGCCGTGGACCGCGCCTACTATCAGGGCAGGCCCTTGTCGTTCGACTCCAGCGCGGTGAAGCTCGAGTTCCAGAACATCGAGCGCGACATCACCCGCCAGCTCGGCCAGTTCAACCCGGTCGGGCAGATCATGCGGCGCATGTGCAAGGAATACCGCATGGTGGTGCGCATGCTCGAGGCGCGCGGCACCGAAGACTTCGGCCTGATTTCCCAGGAGCTTTACGGCGCCGCCTCCGACGCCTTCCATGCCGGCGACCCGACCCTGGCCGACCTGGGCCTGATGCTCTCGGACTACCTGAACAACATCGACGGGCGCGGCGACCTCAAGGACGAACCCAAGGACCTCACCGCCAAGCAGGCCGTGGAGCTGCTCCAGGGCCGCCTGAACAAGGTGTTCGGCGAGGCCGAGGAAACCATCCGCGTGTTCGAGTCCGACGGTATCGTCGCCGACGCGGCGGCGGGCGCCGACTATATCAAGATCCGCAGCGACGCGATGTTCAACAGCCGCGACGTGCGCGCGCTGGAGGTGCATGAAGGGCTGGTGCACGTGGGCACCACGCTCAACGGCCTCAACCAGCCGATCTGCACCTTCCTGGCCAAGGGCCCGCCCTCGTCGACGGTGACCCAGGAAGGCCTGGCGATCCTGATGGAAGTGATCGCCTTTGCCTCCTACCCCAGCCGCCTGCGCAAGCTCACCAACCGCACCCGCGCCATCCACATGGTCGAGCAGGGGGCGGACTTCATGCAGGTGTACGAGTTCTTCCGTGCCCAGGGGTTTGAAATGGCCGAAAGCTATGGCAATGCCAGCCGCGTGTTCCGCGGCTCGGTGCCCAATGGCCTGCCATTCACCAAGGACTTGTCCTACCTCAAGGGCTTCATCATGGTTTACAACTACATTCAGTTGGCCGTGCGCAAGGGCAAGCTGGAGCAGATTCCGTTGCTGTTCTGCGGCAAGACCACCCTGGAAGACATGCGCACCCTGCGCCAACTGGTCGATGAAGGCCTGGTGGAGCCACCCAAGTACCTGCCCGAGCAGTTCCGCGACCTGAACGCGCTGTCGGCCTGGATGTGTTTTTCCAACTTCCTCAACCACCTGAGCCTGGACCGGATTGAAGCCGATTATTCGAACATTCTCTGAGCACTGGCGGGCCGGGCTGCTGGCCGCGCTGCTGAGCCTGGCCGGCTGCAGTTCGCTGTTGTTCTACCCCGAGCGTGGCCTGCCGTTCACGCCCGAGAAGGCCGGGCTGGCCTACCGCGACGTGAGCCTGACCACCGAGGACGGCACGCGCCTGCACGGCTGGTGGTTGCCGGCCAAGGCCGGGGTGCCGGTCAAGGGCACGGTACTGCACCTGCATGGCAATGGCGGCAACCTGGCCTGGCATCTGGGCGCCAGCTGGTGGCTGCCCGAGCAGGGCTACCAGGTGCTGCTGGTGGACTACCGGGGGTACGGGGTGTCCCAGGGCGAACCGACCCTGCCGGCGGTGTACCAGGACATCGCCGCGGCGCTGGACTGGCTGCAGCAGGCTCCCGAAGTGCAGGGCAAGCCGCTGGTGCTGCTGGGGCAGAGCCTGGGCGGGGCGATGGGCATTCACTACCTGGCGCAGCATCCCGAGCAGCGCCAGCGCTTCAAGGCCCTGGTGTTCGACGGGGTGCCGGCCAGCTACCGCAAGGTGGGCCAGTTTGCCCTGAGCACTTCCTGGCTGACCTGGCCATTCCAGGTGCCGTTGTCGTGGCTGGTACCCGATGGCGACAGCGCCATCGGGTCGATCGACCAGTTGAGCTCGCCGCCCAAGCTGTTCTTCCACAGCATCGACGACCCGATCGTGCCGTTGGCCAACGGCCTGGCGCTGTACCGCGCCGCGCCGCCACCGCGGGTTCTGCAACTGACCCGTGGCGGGCATGTGCAGACCTTCGCCGACAAGACCTGGCGCCAGGTGATGCTGCGCTTTCTGGATGACCCCGAGCATTTCAACGGGCTGCGGCGCTTGGCCGAAGTCCCCAATTACCCTGACGAGAAGTCGCAATGAGTGAAGAACGCAACGCCATCCCGCTGATCATTACCGGTATCTGCAGCATCATCGGTACGGTGGGCGTGCTCTGGTACTACGGCTACCTGCATTTCGCCAAGCCCCAGGATGCACTGTTGCTGGCCGACTACACCATGCTCAAGACGGTGCCGGGGGAGGACTACAAGATCTCGCTCAAGCCGGCGGCGCAGGTGGCGCAGTGCATCGATGGCGTGCTGGTGCTGTTCGACACCGAACAGAAGGGCCTGACCGGCGTGCTGGTGGACAACCGCAAGCAGGCGGTGCGCTGCATGGGGCAGGAGACGCCCCAGCAGGTCCAGCAGTAAGCGGTTCCCGGTACGCCGCGTGAATACCTGCGGCGTACCGGGCACGCGTCAGCTACGTGACGAAGGGCCCGGGCGCGGCTCGCGCAGAATGGTCCTGGTCAGTTCCATGCGGGCCTGTTCGACCCGTTTCATCAAGGCCTGGTAGGCCGCGCGGTATTCGCTGCTGTTGAGCGACAGCATGTCCGGCAGCGCTTCGTGCAGGCCCAGCCGACCACTCAGGTGCAGGATGTCGCGCAGGCGCGCCTGTTCATCCTCGCTCAAGGGCGGCGGCAGTTCTTCGTTGCTGACGGCGTCCAGGTATTCGCTGATTCGATCCCGCCAGCGGTTGACCTGCTCCAGTTGCGGTGACGCGGCAAAATCCAGGTAGCGCTGCCAGTAGGCCTGCCCATAGAGGTAGTCGGGCAACTGGCTCATCTGGGAGCGCAACACGGCCTCGCAGGCTTCATCGAGCATGGCCGGGGTAACCCAGCGGGTGTAGCCGGTGAAGGCCTGGGTGGCCGGCTGGTCGCGCAGCCCCAGGCGCGTGGTCAACGCGATCCTGAAATGCAGTTCGATTTCGCTGTAGTCGATCTGGTGCCCCAGGCGGCGCCAGCCCGGCAGGTTGGCGCTGACATGCTCGCGCAGGCGCAGTGCGCGCCAATGGCTGATCGCCATGTCGATCAGTTCGCCCTCGGCTGCAGCATCGCCCACGCTGGCCAGCGCCAGGTCGGCGTGCAGCAGGTTTTCCAGTTGCGAGAACACCACCGCATCGCGGTCGATGCAACTCACCGCCTCGAGTGCCACCTCATACAGGGTTCTGCGCAGGTCCTGGCCGAAAGCACCCCGGATCAATGCCTGGATTCGCGTGCGCATTGCCGTGTGCCTTGGCGGCAAGGCGTGCAGACGGTCCTGGCGCAGCAGCAAGGCGAAGAACTCGATCACCGCCGAGCCGTTGTCTTCGAGCAATTGCCGGGCCCGTGCCTGATCGTCAGCGGACATGCCTTCGAACAGGCGCGGTGCGTCGCGCAGTGCCGTGGCGTGGCGCACCGAGGCCGGTTCGACGTCGGTGGAGCCCTGCGAGTCGGAGCTGGCGCTGGATGCATCGGAGTCCTGCAGCGTGTTGCCCGTGGCGATCATGTCGTCCTCGAACCGCTGGCGCTGTGATTCGGGCAGGTACTCGTATGCCATGCGCAGGCCGCGTACAAGGCCGGCCCCTTCGGGCACGCTGGCAATGGCCAGCCCGCGCAGGTCGGCGCTGTGCACCCGGGGCAGTCGCTCAAGGCCCGTGGGCCACTGGTCGATGGGCGAGGCCAGGTACGACAGGTCGAGCTCTTCCAGGGCCTGCAGGCGGGTCACGTCCGGCATGCGTGAAAGCGGGTTGGCGGACAGGTCGAGGCTGACCAGGCGCTGCAGGCCACCCAGATCGATGATGTCCTGTTCGCTCAAGCTGATGAGGTTCTGCGCCAGGTTCAGGGTGTGCAGGTGCGTTGCCTGCTGCAGTGCGGCGAAAACGCCCTGTTCGAAGCGCGCGCTCGAGCCCTGCAGGGTCAGAATGCGCAGCGAGTCGCGGGTCAGCAGACGGGTCATGTGCTGGGCCGTCCAGCTGAAGTCGGGCACGTCGATGTCGTTCAGGATCAGGGTCTGCAAGCCGCTCAGGGTGCCCAGTTCGGCCAGGCGGGTCGGTGTCAGCCGGGTACGCGACAGGTTCAGGTGGCTGAGCCGGTGCAGGTTCTCCAGACCTTGCGGCAGCTCGGTCAGGGGCAGGTTGACCAGTTCCAGCCTGTGCAGGTTCGGAAAGCGCTGCACGAAGGCTGCCAGGCTGTCGATGCGCGGTGTATCCAGGACCCTCAGCGCCACCACTGCCGGCAACGTCACCGACAACGGTGGCAACGCCTGCTGGCTGTCGATGCGAACCTCGTCCCGCCGGCGCAGAATGCGGCATTCCCAGGCCCGCACCAGCTGCTGCGCCACCTCTGTGCGCTCGGCGCGGGCAGTGGCATCGGCACTTTGCTCGACCCACCGGTCCAGGCTGCCATCGAGTTGCAGGCGCTCCTGTTCCAGCTGCGTCACGTGCGCGCCGATGGGCTGGTTCTGGCTGAGCAGGTGGGCGATGTAGGCATTGACGTAGCGGCGCGCAATGGGCAGCCGATGGTGGCTGATCAGGCGTTCGAGGCGGGTATGCAGTGGTTCGCGATTGAACATGTTCTGCTCGCCACGGCTGGGACTGCGTTGGGCCGGGGCATTGGCGGTGGTGGTCAACCAGCTTCTTTGCACCGGCAGGCCCAGCAGCAGGCGGGCGCGGGTAGGGCGCGCCAGCGCCATCTCCATCAGGCGCTGGTGCAGGCGCTGCGGCTCGTTGAGTCCGAAGCCCAGCCGCGCACTGCGCGACTCGCCCAGTGCATGCAGCAATGCGCGGTAGAACCCGAACTCGCTGGTGTCCTGGGCCAGCAGCACCTGGGTCGCGCTGATTGCGTGCCAGCCCTCGTCTTCATCCAGGTACACCGAGGTGGTATCGACATCGGTCTGGCCCAGCGCTGCAAGCGGGGTGCCGAACCGTGCGCCGCTGCGCAGCAGCAGCGCGGTACCGGCCGGCCAGTGGTCCAGGTGTTCGAGCAGGCGCACGGCCAGGATGAAGGTGTCCTGGTTGATCGAGGCCGGCTGGGTAAAGCCCTCCAGGGCATTGCTCAGGCGCGCGTCATGGTCGAGGGCACGCGCCTGCTCGGCCACGTCCAGAGGCAGGGGCAGCGGCGGGGTCGCCTGCAGCGGGGCATAGATGCGCTGGCGGTTTTCGTCCAGCAGTCGTTGCGCGACACTCAGTGGCAGGTTCGGATAGCGTTGCTGGAGCTCCAGCACCGCATGATCGGTATCCAGTTGTGCCAGTTCGAAGCGGTGCAAGGCGATCGCCCGATTGAGCCGAGGTGACCAGGCATCGTACAGGTCGGCCGGCGGCGGGTTGCAGCCAGTGGTGCAGGGAGTGGCGGTGTCGCCGGGGGGAGGGGTCGAATCGCCGCTGCGACGGGTCCGCCTCGATGCCGGTTCCTTGCCCAGATAGACGGCCACGGCCCGGTAGAAGGCCTGCAGCTGGGGCACATCATCGATTTCGGGTACCGCCAGCCCCTGGGCGATCAGGGCCATGCTGCGCGCTACCTGGTCCTGAATGCGTGCCCGCTGCAGCACATGCACCAGCAGCGCGGGCGCGGGTCGGTCGCGCAGGTACATCTGGCGCAGGCTTGAATTGTCAGCCCCGCTGACGCGACCCAGCTCCAGCAGGCGCGCATCGTCGAAGCCGGCCGCGAGCGGCCCCATGCGACGCAGCAGCGACAGGCGTTCCCAGCGCTGGGGCTGCTCGTGGCGATGGTGCCAGGCTCCGGCACCGTTGTGGTACAGAGGCGGGCAGTAGGCATCCTTGTCGGTGGGGTGGCGTATCTGCCAGTGGCCCTCGGGGGCCTGCTCCACCCGGTAGAACGCCTGGTTGATCATGATCGCCTTGTGCACGCCCTGGGTGTAGAGCCCCATGGTATCGGGTTGCCCGGTCGGGGAGCTGGCGGCGTCAAGGCGGTAACTGCTCAGGTCGGGTAGCCAGCGCCGATAGTCGGCGGGTGCCGGCTTGATCACACGCAGCGGTGTGACCCACTGCGAAGGTGCCTGGCCTTCGTCTTCCTCGGTGCAGCACAGGCCCGCGCCGGCGCCGATCAGCAGATGCGCTTCGAGAGCGCTGGCGAACGGGGTGCACAGGGTGTTCAGGCTGTCGGCCTGCTGCGGTGTGGTCGGGATCAGCAGGCGCGCATCGTCGAGCAGGCGCTCGATCATGTGCTTCTGCACGAACCAGCGCAGCCCCTGGTCCAGGGCGCTGGTGTCCATCGGCAGGTCCAGCATCGCGTCGCTGGCCTGCCAGCTGCTCACCACCCGCTGCTGGTGACGCAGGGGGATGAAGCGCAGAAAGTACTGCTGGAAGGCGGTGCTCGCCAGCGCGCCACGCAGGTTGGAAAAGAAGTGCGTGCGCGAGGGGTACTGCTTCAGCGGGTGCTGCGGGTGGCCCGGCATGTACGCGACGCACGGGGCATCGTCCACCGGCGGGCCGAGCAGAAGGATGCCGGGCACCAGCAGGTCGTCGAACAGCCTGAGCGATGTGCACACCGTTACATCCGGGCCGAAGTACGGGCCCTGTTGCGGGAACTCCACCGAACCGTCCGGATAGGCGCCGATGATCCACTCGAGCAGCTGCCTGCCTTGCCTGCCCAGGTGGCCCCGGATGTGCGCGATGCTGTATTCCTCGCGCAGGGTCGCCAGGTAGGCATCCTGCTTGGCGTCAAGCAGCGTACGGCGCTGGAGCATGGCCTGCAGGTAGGTCAGGTAGACCTCGTCCAGGCTCCTGCGCTGCTGCACGCGATGGAACACCTGTGCGGTGACGGTGGCGAAGTCCTTCGCAGACAGGTCCAGAAGGTTGTAGGTGTACAGGCTCTGAACCTTCGCGAATGCCTGCGTTGCCCGCCGTCGGGCCAGTCGGCCCAGTACCTGGTACTGGTGCAGCTGGCGTCGTTGCTCGGGGCTGGCCTGCTGCAGCCAGGCCGGTTGCTCCTGGGTTTCAAGCGGCGAGAACAGGGTATCGAATTGACGCACCTGCGCGTCGGTGTTGGAAGTGGGCATGGTGCACAGTCCTTGTGGAGGGGGAATGTGGCATTGATCCAGAGGCCCGGCAGGTGGCGGTGGTAGTTATTTGCGCAAGGGGCAGGCAAAAAAAATCCCGCCCTGTAACAGGCGGGATTCTGCGGGTTGCTCAGCCTGTCAGTAGGCTTTGCTTACCGAGCGTGGCGCTACCGGCTGGTTGTCGTTGGAGATGGTGACCTCCACGCGACGGTTCTGCGCACGGCCCGAGTTGCTGGAGTTGTCAGCCACCGGGAACTCCTTGCCGTAGCCCTGGGCCACGATGCGCGATGGGTCTACGCCGGCACGTACCAGTGCGGTGCGAACCGCGTTGGCGCGACGCTCGGACAGCGACTGGTTGTAGCTGGCAGAGCCCTTGCTGTCGGTGTAGCCCTCGACGATCACCTTGCGGTCAGGGTTTTCCTGGAGGAACTGCGCCAGGGTGGTGATGTTCGGCAGGGCGCTGCTTTTCAGGTTGGCCTTGTCGAAGTCGAACAGCACGTCGCCGAAGGTCACCAGGGTGCCGCGTTCGGTCTGCTTGGCGTTGAGGCTGTTCTGCAACTGCTTGATTTGCGCATCACGGGCATCCAGGCGGGCCTGGGCGCGTTTGGCGGCAGCACTTTTCAGGTTGTTCTCGGCGTCACGCAGGGCGATGGTCTGCTTGGCCACTTCCACGCGCTGGTTGGTCAGGTAGGCGAGCTGGTCGACTTTCTTCTCGTCTTCCTTGTTCATGTAGGCCTGGTCGGCCTTGTTCAGCCAGTCTTGCGCGTCCTTGGTTTCCAGCGCCGCGACCTTGCTCGCCTGCGGGTTGCTCTGCAGGGCGGAGAAGTTGGTCCGGGCGGATTCCAGGTTCGGGTTAGGCGGCGTGGAGCAGGCAGCCAGACCAACGCTCAAGGCCAGAAGGGCGGGGATCATCACGTGTTTACGCATAGTGGGTCATCCTTTATCGATTACGAATGCATGGGTCGGTGAGGCGAGCGGCTTACTGCACGCTGCGCATGCCTTCCTCACGCAGGTCCTGCACGCCCTGGTTGGCGTCCTGCACCGCTTTTTCGGCCTTGGCCGCCTGGGCTTTGCGCTCGGCGACGCGAGCGTCCCATTCGGCCTGTTCGGCCAGGCGCTTGGCCTCGTCGTACTTCTTGTCATGCATGGCGATTTCAGCTTGTTTGAGCTTGTCCTGAGCCGCCTTCATTTCCACCGCCGCGAACTCGGTACCGCCCGCGCTGACGGCGGAGTTCACCGCTGACTGCGTTACGGCGTACTGCTCGGTTGGCGGATTGCCTGCGCAGCCGGCCAGAACCAGGCTGCTGCCCAATGCCAGCGCAGCCAGCTTGAGCCCGCGCAGTTGGGTGAAGGAGGTTTTTTCGGTGCGGGTCTTCATGGTGGTCAACTCCATTGGATCACTCCTGATGAACAACGAATTCCGTAACAATCCATCGGCATGGCCCGTCAGCCTGGGGAACACGATATGCCCGTAGCTTAGGGGTTTTGCCGTAATGGCTATTGGCTGTGACCGAAGCGTTTTTTGAATAGTTCAGAAAAAAGTCTCGCCTTATCGTGTTTTTATCTGACTGATCGGTCAGTAGGTTTTCGGGGGAACTTTGCAGCGCGTGCGTAGTACGCGTGCCTGTATGGGTATAGACGGGGTTTGTGGTTCGGGCCATCAAAGGGCCTTGAATGCGGGGTTCTCGAGGCGGCTGCACGGCCCGTTGCAGAGGCCTGCGGGCTGTGGCGCTCCACAGCGCAGCCCGCAGTCGGCCAGCGGATCACTAGTGCGCCGGCCCGTCCTTGCGCTCACTCATGTCGCGCAGGTAACGGCGTGACAACGCCAGAAACCGAGGGGTGGGGCCGACGTCTTCGTAGAGCGGATTGTCGTCCTCGTCGGTGGCGATCACCTGCTGGCCCTTCACATACGGAAAGCTCGCCTCAAGCTCCTCCAGCGCCGCGCCGAGCAATTCGCCCAGCAACTCTTCGGGCCGGCGCTTGGGGTACATTTCGCTCAGCGCCGCCAGGCGCGCCGCCGCTTCGACGTCCAGGTGCAGGACGTGGCCGGTGGCGCTCAACGGGCCCTTGGCGCTGTGTTCCCAATGCTCGGCTAAATCACGGATCTTCATGGTGGCCTCCCACAGGTGGATGTGTTCGTTAGAGCATCGCCACCGCACATAGTTTGGTTGCATCGCCCACCCGGCTTGAAAGCCCAACCTCGACGGGGCACTCTGGACCCAGAGCTGTTTTCCCAGGATGCGGAGGCAAGGCTGATGACCGATATCGATGTGCGCTTGCGAGAAGATGTTCACCTGTTGGGCGAGTTGTTGGGCGACACCGTGCGCGAGCAGTACGGCGAAGCCTTTCTGCAAAAGATCGAAGACATACGTCGCAGCGCCAAGGCCGACCGCAGCGGCAGTGCCGAGCAGCTGAGTTCGACCCTGAACGATCTTGCCGAAGACGAACTGCTGCCGGTGGCGCGGGCCTTCAACCAGTTCCTCAACCTGGCCAACATCGCCGAGCAGTACCAGCTGATTCGCCGTCGTGATGCCGACCAGCCCGCGCCGTTCGAGTCGCGCGTGCTGCCCGAGCTGCTGGCCAGGCTCAAGGCCGCCGGGCACAGCGACGACGCCCTGGCTCGCCAGCTGGGCAAGCTCAGCATCGAGCTGGTGCTGACCGCCCACCCGACCGAAGTCGCGCGCCGTACGCTGATCCAGAAGTACGACGCCATCGCCGCGCAACTGGCCGCCCAGGACCACCGCGACCTGACCCCCGCCGAACGCGACCAGGTGCGCCAGCGTCTGCAACGGCTGATCGCCGAGGCCTGGCACACCGAAGAGATCCGCCGTACCCGGCCGACCCCGGTGGACGAAGCCAAATGGGGCTTCGCGGTGATCGAGCACTCGCTCTGGCACGCCATCCCGCATCACCTGCGCAAGGCTGACAAGGCGCTGCACGAGGCCACTGGCCTGCGCCTGCCGCTGGAGGCTGCGCCGATCCGCTTCGCCTCGTGGATGGGCGGCGACCGTGACGGCAACCCCAATGTCACCGCCAAGGTCACCCGCGAAGTACTGCTGCTGGCGCGCTGGATGGCCGCCGACCTGTTTTTGCGCGACATCGATTCGTTGGCCGCCGAACTTTCGATGCAGCAGGCCAGCGAGGCGTTGCGTGCCAAGGTCGGTGATTCGGCCGAGCCTTACCGCACCCTGCTCAAGCAACTGCGTGATCGCCTGCGGGTGACGCGGGCCTGGGCCCAGAGCTCGCTGGCCAGCCCGCAGCCGGCCCCCGCCGAGGTACTGCACGACAACCGCGACCTGTTCGAGCCGCTGCTGCTGTGCTTCGAATCGCTGCACGCGTGCGGCATGGGCGTGATCGCCGATGGCCCGCTGCTCGACTGCCTGCGCAGGGCCGTTACCTTCGGGCTGTTTCTGGTGCGCCTGGACGTGCGCCAGGACGCCGCCCGGCACGCCGACGCACTCAGCGAGATCACCGAGTACCTGGGCCTGGGGCGCTACGCCGACTGGGATGAAGACGCGCGTATCCGTTTCCTGCAGCAGGAGCTGAGCAACCGCCGGCCGCTGCTGCCTGGCGACTTCAAGCCCCAGGCCGATACCGCCGAGGTGCTCGCCACCTGCCGCGAGGTGGCCGCCGCACCTGCCGCTTCGCTGGGCTCCTACGTGATCTCGATGGCCGGCGCCGCTTCCGACGTGCTGGCCGTGCAACTGCTGCTCAAGGAAGCCGGCGTGCGCCGGCCGATGCGCGTGGTGCCGCTGTTCGAAACCCTGGCCGACCTGGACAACGCCGGCCCGGTGATGGAGCGCCTGCTCGGCCTGCCGGGCTATCGCGCCAGCCTGCACGGGCCGCAGGAGGTGATGATCGGCTATTCCGATTCGGCCAAGGATGCCGGCACCACCGCGGCGGCCTGGGCGCAGTATCGTGCCCAGGAAACCCTGGTGCGCATCTGCCGTGAAGAACAGGTCGAACTGCTGCTGTTCCACGGTCGCGGCGGCACCGTGGGGCGTGGTGGCGGCCCGGCGCATGCGGCGATCCTGTCGCAGCCGCCGGGCTCGGTGGCGGGGCGCTTCCGTACCACCGAGCAGGGCGAGATGATCCGCTTCAAGTTCGGCCTGCCGGACATCGCCGAGCAGAACCTCAACCTGTACCTGGCTGCGGTGCTGGAGGCGACCCTGCTGCCGCCACCGCCGCCGCAACCGGCCTGGTGCGAACTGATGGACCAGCTGGCCGCCGACGGCGTGAAGGCCTACCGTGGCGTGGTGCGCGACAACCCCGAGTTCGTCGAGTACTTCCGTCAGTCCACCCCGGAACAGGAACTCGGCCGCCTGCCACTGGGCAGTCGCCCGGCCAAGCGGCGCGCGGGCGGCATCGAGAGCCTGCGGGCGATCCCGTGGATCTTCGGCTGGACCCAGACGCGCCTGATGCTGCCCGCCTGGCTGGGCTGGGAGGCGGCGCTGAACAACGCGCTGGCCCGTGGCCAGGGCGAACTGCTGGCCGAGATGCGCGAACAGTGGCCGTTCTTCCGCACCCGCATCGACATGCTCGAGATGGTGCTGGCCAAGGCCGACGCCGACATCGCGCGCTTCTACGACGAACGTCTGGTGCAACCGCAACTGCGACCTTTGGGTGCCCATCTGCGCGACCTATTGTCGCAGGCGTGCCAGGTGGTGCTGGGTCTCACGGGGCAGCCGGTGCTACTGGCGCACAGCCCTGACACCCTCGAATTCATCCGCCTGCGCAACACCTATCTGGACCCACTGCATCTATTGCAGGCCGAGCTGCTGGCACGCTCGCGCGCACGCGAAGCCGCTCTGGACAGCCCCTTGGAACAGGCGCTGCTGGTGACTGTGGCGGGTATTGCGGCAGGTCTGCGCAACACCGGTTGAGGGCGGGGCAGGGGTGGCGCGCCAGTGCCCGGCGCGCGCCCCGAGCACCCGGGCGAAGCGGTTTCGCCCCCGGTTGCGCCGGGCGCAACCCGGGCACGAACGGGCCTCACGCAGTATTTTTTTCCGACTTTCGACCGCTTGTGTGGTCCGGGTGCGCTGTGTATCTTGAGCAGCCTTTTGACCGATTTGCGGTCATCACCCGATTCTTGGGATTGGCCCTGAGTGGCGAATCCATTGATTTGCTTATAAAAAATTGAGGAGCACAAGATGCGCGTAATTCTGCTGGGAGCTCCCGGGGCCGGTAAAGGTACTCAGGCAAAGTTCATCACCGAGAAGTTCGGTATTCCCCAGATTTCCACCGGCGACATGCTGCGTGCCGCGGTCAAGGCCGGCACCCCGCTGGGTCTGGAAGCCAAGGCGATCATGGACGCCGGCAAGCTGGTGTCCGACGAGCTGATCATCAACCTGGTCAAGGACCGCATCGCTCAGGCCGACTGCGCCAAGGGTTTCCTGTTCGACGGTTTCCCGCGCACCATTCCCCAGGCTGAAGCCCTGGTGAGCGCCGGCGTCGAGCTGGATGCCGTGGTCGAGATCGCCGTTGCCGACGAAGAGATCGTCCAGCGTATCGCCGGCCGCCGCGTGCACGAAGGTTCGGGTCGCGTGTACCACGTGGTCTACAACCCGCCGAAGGTTGAAGGCAAGGACGACGAGACCGGCGAGCCGCTGATCCAGCGCAAGGACGACACCGAAGAAACCGTGCGTCATCGCCTGTCGGTCTACCACGAGCAGACCAAGCCGCTGGTGGACTTCTACCAGAAGCTGTCGGCTGCCAACGGTGGCAAGCCCAAGTACAGCCACATCGAAGGCGTGGGCTCGGTCGATGCCATCACCGCCAAGGTGCTGGCCGCTCTGAGCTGATCACCGCTCGGATGTGCACACAACGGCCCGCTTGCGGGCCGTTGTTGTTTATAATGCCGTTCTTTTTTCTTGCCCCCTGGAACCCCCGATGACCACCTTGCTGGCCCTGGATACCGCCACTGAAGCCTGCTCCGTTGCCTTGCTGCATGACGGCAAGGTGCTCAGCCACTATGAGGTGATCCCGCGCCTGCATGCGCAGAAGCTGCTGCCGATGATCCAGACGATGCTGGCCGAAGCGGGCATCGCCCTGTCGGCCGTCGATGCGATTGCCTTCGGCCGCGGCCCCGGCGCCTTTACCGGGGTGCGGATCGCCATCGGCGTGGTGCAGGGCCTGGCGTTCGCCCTCGAGCGTCCGGTGCTGCCGGTGTCCAACCTGGCGCTGCTGGCCCAGCGCGCGTTGCGCGAGCACGGCGCAGAGCAGGTGGCGGCGGCGATCGATGCGCGCATGGACGAGGTGTACTGGGGCTGCTACCAGCAGCAGGCCGGCGAAATGCGCCTGCTGGGCAGCGAGGCGGTGCTGGCCCCCGAACAGGTCAGCCTGCCGCCGGGCGCGGCCGGCGACTGGTTCGGTGCCGGTACCGGCTGGGGCTACGCCGAGCGCCTGCCGGTGGCCGTCAGTGGCCAGGACGCCGGCATGCTGCCCCACGCCCTCGACCTGCTGACCCTGGCGCGGTTCGCCTGGGACCGGGGCGAAGGTATTGCGCCCGATCTCGCCCAACCGGTGTACCTGCGCGACAAGGTGGCCACGCCCAAGGCGCGGTAAACCGCTGGTCGTCTATCGCCGTTGCGCATAAACCTTTTGCTCGATATGTGGTCCAGTTATCAGTCGGGCATTTGCGAAGTCTCTCAGGTGCCGCTAAATTGCCATCATTGCTCCTGAGTAATCGTTCATGCGTGTCGACGGCTTCTCTTCCCAGTCCTATCCGATCAAGCGCCCGCTGCGCAAGCCGCCGGTGCGCGAAGAGGACGTGGACGAAGACCTGCCGGGCGAGTTCGAGGCGCAGCCGTCGCCATCAGGTGCTGCAGGCGGCGCCAGCCGCAGCGGCCTGCCGGTGCGCCAGCAGGACATGATCTTCCCGCGGGCGCGCAACAAGCGCACCGCCCAGGCCCTGGCCAGCTACCTGACCACTGCCGGCTTCGTGGACTGGGAGATGGAAGTGCTGGGGTTGGACCTGTACATTTGAGGCATGACGCCTTTACCTTACTTTCTCGGTTGCCCGTCCTGGAGTGAAAACGCCTGGCGCGAGTACCTGTACCCCGCCGACGCCAGACCCAGCGACTTTCTCGGCCTCTACTGCCAGGTGTTCAATGCGGTGGAGGGCAACACCACCTTCTATGCGCGCCCCGCGCCCGCCACCCTGGAACGCTGGGCGCAGATCATGCCCGCGCACTTTCGCTTCACCGCCAAGTTCCCCGGCGACATCAGTCATGCAGACGACCTGCGTCAGCAATGCGTGGCCGCGCAAACCTTCATCAACCTGCTCAAGCCGCTGGGCGCCCGTGTGGCGCCCTACTGGTTGCAGCTGCCTGCCAGCTTCGGTCCGGCACGCCTGGGCGAGCTGGTGGCGTTCATCGACGAGGTGGACGTGCCGCTGGCGGTGGAGGTGCGCAACAAGGCCTTCTTCGCCAAGGGTGAGGAGGAACGTCTGCTCAATCGGCTGTTGCTCGATCGCGGCGTCGAACGCATCTGCCTGGACCCGCGTGCCCTGTTCAGTTGCACCTCGCGCGATCCGGGCGTGCTGCATGCCCAGTCCAAGAAACCGCGGGTGCCGCCACGCCCTGCCGCCTTCAGCCAGAGCCCGCAGGTGCGCTTCATCGGCCACCCGGAACTGGCGGCCAACGAGCCGTTTCTGCTGCCGTGGCTGGACAAGGTCGCGGCCTGGATCGAGGAGGGGCGCACCCCGTACGTTTTCCTGCATACTGCCGACAACCGCCTGGCAGCCGCGCTGGCGCAGCGTTTTCATCAGGGCCTGATGGAGCGCCTGCCCGGCTTGCCGGCCTTGCCTGAACTGCACAGGGCGCCCGCAGCCGAGCAGCTTGGCCTGCTCTGACCGCCCCGTACCGCCTGCTCTGGAGTTGTGATCATGGATGTGCAAACCCTGCGTGCCGAAGCCTTCAAGGCGCTGCATGAACGTGATGGCGCCTTTGTCATCCCCAACCCCTGGGATGCAGGCTCGGCCAAGCTGCTGGCCAGCCTCGGCTTCGAGGCGCTGGCCACCACCAGCGCCGGCCTGGCGTTCTCGCTGGGGCGCCCCGATGCCGAAGGCGCCATGAGCCTGGAGGAAACCCTGGGCAACGCGCGCAGCATCGTCGATGCCACCGCTCTGCCGGTGGCTGCAGACCTCGAGAACGGCTTCAGCGATACGCCCAAGGGCTGCGCCGAGGCCATCCTGCAGGCCGCCGCTGTGGGGCTTGTAGGCGGCTCCATCGAGGATGCCAGCGGCAACCCGCAAGAGCCGATCTATGGCTTTCATCAGGCAGTGGAGCGCGTCGAGGCAGCCGTTGCGGCGGCGCGCAGCCTGGAGTTCCCGTTCACCCTGTGTGCCCGCGCCGAAAACCTGCTGCACGGGCGCCTGGACCTGGACGACACCATCAAGCGCCTGCAGGCCTTTGCCGAGGCCGGTGCCGATGTGCTGTACGCGCCGGGCTTGCGCAGCGCCGAGGAGATTCGCCAGGTGGTGCAGGCCGTGGCGCCCAGGCCGGTCAACGTGCTGATGGGGCTGAGCGGGGTGGACCTGAGCGTAAGCGACCTGCAGGCGCTCGGGGTCAAGCGCATCAGCGTCGGCTCGTCGCTGGCGCGTGCGGCCTACGGCGCGTTCTTCCACGCCGCCGAACGGATCCAGCAGCAGGGCCGCTTCGACTATGCCGAACAGGCGCTGCCGTTCGACCAGCTCAACCAGTTGTTCAGGCGCTGATCATGCGGGGAGTGGGCATTTTCCTGGTGATAGCGATGGCTGCGGGGTTGGTGGCCTGGCAACAGGGCTGGCGCCTGCCGGCTGCCTGGAACCCGTGGGCGGTGCTGGACGTCAAGGCGCCCCCGAACCTGCTGACCCCCTACAAGCTGAGCCGCCTGCAGGATGACCCCAGGCTTTGCGAACAGGCCCTGGCCACCTCGACGCTGCGCTACAGCAAGCAGGCCGACAGCGCGCCAGATGTGGCCTGCCCGCTGCACAACGTGGTGCGGGTGCAGGGCTCGGGCGTGCGCCTGAGCAGCAGTTTTCTGGCCAGTTGCCCGGTGGCGGTGGCCTTCGCGCTGTTCGAGCGCCACGGCCTGCAACCGGCCGCGCAGCGTGCATTCGGCCAGGCGGTGGTGCAGGTCGATCACCTGGGCAGTTTTGCCTGTCGCAATATGTACGGGCGCAAGGAAGGGCGGCGCAGCCAGCATGCCAGCGCCAATGCGCTCGACATCGCCGGGTTCAGGCTGGCCGATGGGCAGCGCATCGAGGTGCTGCGCGACTGGCCGGGTGAGGGGGTGAAGGCGAAGTTTCTACGCGAGGTGCAGGCTGGCGGCTGCGACAGTTTCAACACGGTGCTGGGGCCTGACTACAACGCTGCCCACCGCAACCACTTCCACCTGGATATGGGCTTCTGGCAGATCTGCCGTTAGGCGGCGATGCGCACGTTGTTCAGTACCACCGGACGGGCCCAGCTGAGGTCGAACTCCAGCTCCGACTGCTGCTTGAGCAGCGTGGCCTGGTCGAACGGCTCCGGCGCCGGGTCGAGCAGGCTGGCTTCCAGCTCCGCGATCGGCAGGTGCAGCGGGTAGGGTTGCGGCGCCGGGCCTGGCTGCGGCAGCGGATGACCCTGGCTCATCACCACCGGGCGCACCCAGTTGTTGCTGATGTCCAGCTGGCGCTGCTGCTCTACCAGTTCCAGCGCGCTGAATGGCGGCGCAGGCTTGTCCAGCAGGTCCAGTTCGAATTCGGCAATCGGCAGGAACAGCGGCTCGGGCGGGGCGACGATGGTGTCGTGCACGTCGCACAGGCGCTGGCTGTGGATCTGCGCCAGGGTCTGGCTGCCGGCAATCGGTTCGCCGGTGACGGTGTCGACCTCGGGGACCGCCAGCTGACCTTCCTGCGCACCTTCACCCTGCTGCTCTGCCAACGCCTGGGCAAAGAAGTCCTGCCACAGGTGGCTGACGCCGCCGAGGGTCTGGGTGTTGTGCCGGGCAAAGTCGCCGACGGGCGACAAATAACCGGAAGGGAGCTGAAGAATGTCTGACATGGCAGTCGAAGGCTGTCCGGGTCTGGCAAAATAGCGATTACTGCGGTTATCGGCACAGGCCGGCAATCATTTAATTTTTTTGTGTGGGGAAGGTGAGCGGTGGAGCAACTGGCGGACGGCGGTATCCGGGTCGAGGCGTTGGCTGCCGAGTATCAGGCACAGGCCGAGCACTGGGCGGTGCGCCTGGGCTTGCCGCTGCAGGATGCGTCGGCGGCCTTTGCCGTGCAGGTGGGCGAGACCGGCCTGCAGATCCAGCAGTTGGGCCCGCAGGCACCGGGCCCGGTGCGGGTGGATTTCGTCGAGGGCGCGGCGGCCCATCGTCGGGTGTTCGGCGGGGGCAGCGGGCAGATGATCGCCAAGGCGGTCGGCATCGCCCAGGGCGTGCGCCCACGGGTGCTGGATGCCACGGCAGGGCTGGGCAAGGACGCCTTCGTGCTGGCCAGCCTGGGCTGCCAGATGCAACTGATCGAGCGCCAGCCGCTGGTGGCGGCGCTGCTCGAGGATGGCCTGGCGCGTGCGGCAGCGGATGCCGAGGTGGGCCCCATCGTGGCCCGCATGCAGCTGCTGGCAGGCAACTCCATCGAGCGCATGCGCGACTGGCAGGGCGAACCGCCGCAGGTGATCTACCTCGATCCGATGTTCCCGCACCGCGACAAGAGCGCCCTGGTGAAAAAGGAGATGCGCGTATTCCGCCCGCTGGTGGGCGATGACCTGGATGCACCGGCACTGCTGGAGGCCGCCCTGGCCCTGGCCATCCACCGGGTGGTGGTCAAGCGCCCGCGCAAGGCGCCGATCATCGACGGGCCCAAGCCCAGCCATAGCCTGGAAGGCAAGTCGAGCCGCTACGACATCTACCCCAAGAAAGCCCTCAAGCCCTGACTAGGGGCGGTAGGCCCGCAAAAACACCGCCACCACGTCCTGCACATGTGCCTCGGCAGCCTCGGCGTCCAGCGCCGGGGAGTAGCCGAGCAGCAGGCGATAGTTCGGCGCCCCCTTGAGCAGGCAGAAGAAGTGCTCGGCCGCCCTGGCCGGCTGCTCGATACGCAGCAGGCCATGCTGGTCGACGCGCTGCAGCAGTGCTTCCATCTCGCGCAGCACGCGCAACGGGCCGGCTTCGAAGAAGATCTGGCTGAGCTTGGGGTCCTGGGTGCCCAGGGCCATGATCAGGCGGCTGAGCTTGACCGATTGATCGCTGTTGATCAGCGCCTGGAAGCCGCGCCCGATGTTCAGCAGGACCTGCTCCACCGACGTGCCTTCGGTCAGTTCGAAGAACAGTTCGGGCAACTGGGCCGTGCAGGTGGCCACGATCGCCGAGGAGAACAGTGTCTCCTTGTCGTTGAAGTGGCTGTAGACCGTCAGTTTCGAAACCCCTGCCGCATTCGCGACCGCATCCATGCTGGTGTTGGCGTAACCGTGGGTGAGAAACAGGGCTTTGGCCGCCTCGAGGATGGCCTGGCGCTTGGCGAGGTCCTTGGGCCGGCCGGGGCCGTTGGGGGCGCTGGTTTCGTTTGGCATGAATGACACGTACAGGTTCGTTAAGGGGTACAGGGTACACCGTGGTCGCCGCCAGGGGGCTGCAATCTGCGCTTTGAACGCCTATCAGCGCCAGTGATGGCGGGTGGAAGTGGCTTTTTCGGCTCCACGGAGGGCCCAGGCGGCAGGTCCAGGTGTCAGTTCGGTGCGTGCGACGACCCTGAAATTTCTGTCCGACAATCGCTTCCCGGCGCCGTTGCGCTGATTTACTATACCCGCCGGTATAAATATTAGATGCGCTACTCACGGAAGGTTCTCGATCATGTTGCGCCATGCCTTGCCCCTTGCATTCCCGCTTACCCTTGCCTTGCTGCTGAGCGGCTGCGGGCAGGAGAGTCCCCCGCCAAGCACCCTGCGCCCGGCCATGGTGGTGCAGCCGCAGCTGTCCACGGCGGCGGTCGACAGCTATCCCGGCGAAGTGCGCGCCCGGCTCGAGCCGGAGTTGGCGTTTCGTATTCCCGGCAAGGTCAGCAAGCGCCTGGTGGAGGAGGGCCAGCGGGTCAAGGCCGACCAGCCATTGGCCGAGCTCGACCCGCAGGACGTGCGCCTGCAGCTGGAGGCCAGCCGCGCGCAGATGGCGGCGGCCCAGGCCAACCTGAGCCTGGTCAAGGCCGAGCGCGACCGCTACCAGACCCTGCTGGAGCGCCAGATGGTCAGCCGCTCGCAGTTCGACAACGCCGAAAACCTGTACCGCGCAGGCCTGGCGCGAGCCAACCAGGTGCGCGCCGAATTCGATGTGGCCGGCAACCAGGCCGGCTATTCGGTGCTGCGCGCGCCACAGGACGGGGTGGTGGCCAAGCGTCAGGTCGAGGTGGGCCAGGTGGTGGCTGCCGGGCAGACCGTGTTCACCCTGGCCGCCGATGGCGAGCGCGAGGTGCTGATCAGCCTGCCGGAGCAGAACTTCGGCCGCTTCAAGGTCGGCCAGCCGGTGTCGGTGGAGCTGTGGTCGCAACCGGATACGCGCTTCGAGGGTCGCATCCGCGAGCTGTCGCCGGCCGCCGACCCGCGGTCACGTACCTTCGCTGCGCGCATCGCGTTCGCGGCCGGCAAGGTGCCCGCAGAACTGGGGCAGAGCGCACGGGTGTTCATCCAGCACGCCGAGCAGGTGCCGCTGGCGGTGCCGATGTCGGCCCTGAGCGCCGAGAACGGCCAGACCTACGTGTGGCGGGTGGAGCCTGACAATACGCTCAAGCGCACCGTGGTGCGGGTTGGCGCCTACGGCCAGGCCAGCGTGCCGGTGCTCGAAGGCCTCAAGCCCACCGATTGGGTGGTGGCGGCTGGCGGCCATGTGCTGCACGAGGGGCAGCAGATACGACCGGTGGACCGGTCCAATCGCGTGGTGAATCTGGCGGCCAAGGAGTAAGTCCCGATGGGTTTCAACCTTTCCGCCTGGGCGCTGCGCAATCGCCAGATCGTGCTGTTCCTGATGGTGCTGCTGGCCCTGGTCGGCACGCTTTCGTATACCAAGCTGGGCCAGAGCGAAGACCCGCCGTTCACCTTCAAGGCCATGGTGATCAAGACCAACTGGCCGGGGGCGAGCGCCGAGGAAGTCTCGCGCCAGGTCACCGAACGCATCGAGAAGAAGCTGATGGAGACGGGCGAGTACGAGAAGATCGTCTCGTTCTCGCGCCCTGGTGAGTCCCAGGTCACTTTCATGGCCCGCGACTCGATGCATTCCAAGGATGTTCCCGAGCTGTGGTACCAGATCCGCAAGAAGGTCGCGGACATTCGCCACACCTTGCCGCCGGGTATCCAGGGGCCGTTCTTCAACGACGAGTTCGGCACCACCTTCGGCAATATCTATGCACTGACCGGTGAAGGCTTCGACTACGCGGTGCTCAAGGACTACGCCGACCGCGTGCAGATCCAGCTGCAACGGGTAAAGGATGTGGGCAAGGTCGAGCTGCTCGGCCTGCAGGACGAGAAGATCTGGATCGAGCTGTCGAACCTCAAGCTGGCGACCCTGGGCCTGCCGCTTGAAGCCGTGCAGCAGGCGCTGGAAGAACAGAATGCGGTGACCACCGCAGGCTTTTTCGAAACCCCCAGCGAGCGCCTGCAACTGCGCGTGAGCGGGCGTTTCGAGACGGTGGAGCAGATCGAGCAGTTCCCCATCCGGGTGGGCGAGCGCACCTTCCGTATCAGCGATGTGGCCGATGTGCGCCGCGGTTTCAACGATCCGCCCGCGCCACGCATGCGCTTCATGGGCGAAGACGCCATCGGCCTGGCGGTATCGATGAAGGCCGGTGGTGACATCCTGGTGCTGGGCAAGGCCCTTGAGGTCGAGTTTGCCCGTATCTCGGCCAATCTGCCGGCCGGCATGCAGCTGCGCAAGGTGTCCGACCAGCCGGCCGCCGTGAAAACCGGCGTAGGCGAGTTCGTGCAGGTGCTGGTGGAAGCACTGGCCATCGTGCTGCTGGTGAGCTTCTTCTCGCTGGGCATGCGCACCGGCCTGGTGGTGGCGCTGGCGATTCCGCTGGTGCTGGCGATGACGTTTGCCGCGATGTATTACCTCGGGATCGGCCTGCACAAGATTTCCCTGGGGGCGCTGGTGCTGGCGCTGGGGCTGTTGGTGGATGACGCGATCATTGCGGTGGAGATGATGGCGATCAAGATGGAGCAGGGCTTCGATCGCTTCAAGGCCGCCAGCTACGCCTGGACCAGCACCGCCTTCCCGATGCTCACCGGCACCCTGATCACCGCGGCGGGCTTTCTGCCGATTGCCACGGCGCAGTCGGGCACGGGCGAGTACACCCGCTCGATCTTCCAGGTGGTGACCATTGCCCTGATTGCCTCGTGGATCGCCGCCGTGGTGTTCGTGCCGTACCTGGGCGAGCGGCTGCTGCCAGACCTGGCCAAGCTGCACGCGGCCAAGCACGGCACCACCGATGGCGCCACCGACCCCTATGGCACGCCGTTCTACCAGCGTGTACGGCGGCTGGTGGGCTGGTGCGTGGCGCACCGCAAGACGGTGATCGTGGCGACCCTGGGCCTGTTCGTGCTCAGCGTGCTGTCGTTTCGCTTCGTGCCCCAGCAGTTCTTCCCGGCCTCCGGACGGCTGGAGCTGATGGTCGACCTGAAGCTGGCCGAGGGCGCCTCTCTGAGCAACACCGCCGAGCAGGTCACGCGCCTGGAGGCCCTGCTCAAGGAGCGCGCCGGCATCGACAACTATGTGGCCTACGTGGGCACCGGCTCGCCGCGCTTCTACCTGCCCCTGGACCAGCAGTTGCCGGCGACCAGCTTCGCCCAGTTCGTGGTGCTGGCCAAGACCATCGAGGAGCGCGAGGCGCTGCGCAGCTGGCTGATCGAGACCCTGAACGAGCAGTTCCCGGACCTGCGTTCGCGGGTCACACGCCTGGAAAACGGCCCGCCCGTGGGCTACCCGGTGCAGTTCCGGGTCACCGGCGAGCACATCGAGGAGGTGCGTGCACTGGCGCGCAAGGTGGCGGCCCGGGTGCGCGAGAACCCGCATGTGGTGAACGTGCACCTGGACTGGGAAGAGCCGAGCAAGGTGATCTACCTGAGTATCGACCAGGACCGTGCCCGGGCCCTGGGGATCAGCACCGCGCACCTGGCCAAGTTCCTGCAAAGCTCGCTGACCGGTTCGTCGGTCAGCCAGTTCCGCGAAGACAACGAGCTGATCGAGATCCTGCTGCGCGGCACGCGCCAGGAACGCACCGAGCTGACCAACCTGTCGAGCCTGGCGGTGCCCACCGAGAATGGGCGCAGCGTTGCGCTGTCGCAGGTGGCGACGCTGGAGTACGGCTTCGAGGAAGGCATCATCTGGCACCGTAATCGCCTGCCGACGGTGACGGTACGTGCCGACATCTATGGCAAGGAGCAGCCGGCGACCCTGGTCAAGCAGATACTGCCGACCCTGGAGCCGGTGCGTGCCGAGCTGCCGGATGGCTACCTGCTGGAAGTGGGCGGTACGGTGGAGGATTCGACCCGCGGGCAGAACTCGGTGAATGCCGGGGTGCCATTGTTCATCGTGGTGGTGTTGAGCTTGCTGATGGTGCAGTTGCGCAGCTTCTCGCGCACGGTGATGGTGTTCCTCACCGCGCCATTGGGGCTGATCGGGGTGGTGCTGTTCCTGATGGTGTTCCGCCAGCCGTTCGGCTTCGTGGCGATGCTGGGCACCATTGCGCTGTCGGGGATGATCATGCGCAACTCGGTGATTCTGGTGGACCAGATCGAGCAGGACATCGCGGCCGGGCTGGACCGTTGGCAGGCGATCATCGAGGCCACGGTGCGGCGCTTCCGGCCGATCGTGCTGACCGCGCTGGCGGCGGTGCTGGCGATGATTCCGCTGTCGCGCAGCGTGTTCTTCGGGCCGATGGCGGTGGCGATCATGGGCGGGCTGATCGTGGCCACGGCGTTGACGCTGCTGTTCCTGCCGGCGCTGTATGCGGCGTGGTTCAAGGTGCGCAAGCCCTGAGAAGGCGTTCGCCGGCAAGGCCGGCTCCTACGGGGGCACTGCGCATCCTGTAGGAGCCGGCCTTGCCGGCGAAGGGCCCTAGAGGGCGCCGAAGACCTTCTTGGCCAGGCTGGTAGCCGCGGCCGCCGGGTTCTGGCGGATCGTCGCTTCCTGCTTGCCGATCATCTCGAACAGGCCATCCAGCGCCTGCTCGGTCACATAACCCTCGACGTTGGCGTTCTTGCTGTCCAGCAGGCCCAGCGACGAGGCCTGCCCGGCAAAGCTGTTGTACTGCTTGGCCAGGCCGACCTGGTCGGTGGCCTGCTTGACGATGGGCAGGAACTTGGCACGGATCTGCTCGCGGCTGGTCTTGTTCAGGTACTGGGTGGCCGAATCGTTGCCACCGCTGAGAATACCCTTGGCGTCGGCTACGCTCATCTTCTTGACCGCATCCACCAGCAACGCCTGGGCCTGCGGTACTGCCGCCTCGGCCGCCTTGTTCATGCTGGCTTCGAGCTGGTCGACCTCGGCGCCCATGCCGAATTTCTTCATGGCCTTGGCAGCCTTGCCCAGGTTGCCCGGCAGCTCGATGCGCACGTCCGGGTTGTTGCTGAAGCCGCCTGGGGTGCCCAGTTGCTTGACGGCAATCTGCGCACCCTGGGTCAGGGCATCCTTGAGGCCGCCGGTGGCGTCCTTCTGCGACAGGTCGCCGAGTGACAGGGCCAGCGCACTGGCCGACAACAGCAGGCCGGCACACAGGCCGGTAAAGGTAAGAGCAGGGCGGAACATGGCAGCATCCTTATCCAAAGGCAAAAAGGGGATCAGCGAACGGCGTCGACCTTGATTCGTACAGGCTGGGCGTCGCTACCGTCCAGCTGCACGCCGTGGTGTTCGGTGTTGATGAACAGCAGCTTGCCGTCCAGCTCGATGCGCGCGCTCACGGCATAGCGGTGGCCCGGCTTGACCTGTGCCGGGTCGTAGCTCAGGTGAAACGGCAGGGGCACCTGGCCTTTTACCGGGCCGCTCTGGTTGGCCAGGGTGACAGCTGGCGCATCGGCCAGCGACACGTCCTGCAGGCTGACGCTCAGGGTGGCTGCCGGTGGCAGGGCGATGCGCTGCAGGTAGAACACCTCGCCGTCCAGGCTGGCCTTCGAGGGTGACGGGGTGCTGCTGCAGGCGGCCAGCAGGCTGCCCAGCACAGCCAGGGTCAATTTCTTCATCGTGTACTCCTGTTCAGACTTGTTGCTCGGTGTGTTCGGTGGTTTCGTCGCTGCGCTGCAAGGCCACCTGGCGGATCGACAGGCGCACCTCGGCCGACAGCACGCGCTTGGCGGCGCCTTCGGCCAGCTCGCTGAGTTTTTCATGGTAGCCGAGCTTGCCCGCCGCATCCGGGCGCAGCACGCCCTGTTCGATCTGGGTCTGGATGAAGTGGCGGAACAGGCTCTTGTCGAAGAATTCCGGGGCGTTCAGGCCATGCAGGATCGACAGGCGCTGGGCCATGACCACGCACAGGTCTTCCAGCTCTTCGGCGCTGAGGGTGTGCTGGCCGCTGTTGAGCAGCAGCGCGGTGGCCATGTAGAAGCGCTGCAGGGTCTGGGTGATGGCCCGCGCCAGCAGGGTCAGCAGCACGAACTGGCGCGAACTCGGGGCCGGGCGCAGGTACACGCCGTTCTCGAAACGCAGCAGGCCCTGTTCGACGAATGCCTCCAGCCACTGGTCGATCACCCCGTCGAGCTCCTGGGCATCCCAGCGGATGAACAGCTCCGACTGCAGATACGGGTACAGCGCGTGGGTGTAGCGGCCGATCAGTTCGCGGCTGATGCGCGAGCTGCTCTGGAAGAAGCTTGCCAGCAGCGCCGGCAGGGCGAAGATGTGCAGTACATTGTTGCGGTAGTAGGTCATCAGTACCGCGTTGTTTTCATCCAGGTACAGGATGCGCCCCAGCGCGTCCTGCTGCTCGGCCAGCAGGTCCATGCCGCGCACGTGGCCGATCAGCGCCAGGCCGTCGCCTTCGGGCAGGGTGGTATGGGCCGAGTAGGGCACCTGGCGCAGCAGCGCCAGGTACAGGTCCAGTACCCGCGCCAGGGCGCGTTCGTCCAGGGCCAGGCGGCTGGTGGACAGCAGCGCCAGGGCCACCAGGTTGACCGGGTTGATCGCGGCGGCCTCGTTCAGGTGCTGCGCGACCTTCTCGCCCAGGCGCGAGGTGGTTTCGTTGAGCCAGGCCGGTCGGAACTGCGGGCTGTGGTCCTGTTCGCGCCAGCCCGGTTGCTGCTGGTCGAGGAAGCTGGCCAGGCGGATCGGCTCGCCGAAGTTCACGGCCACCTGGCCGAAGCGCTGCTTGAGCGCGCCGATGACCTTGAAGATGTCGAAGATCGATTCCTTCTTCTTGCTCGCCCCGCGCAGCTCGCCCAGGTAGGTGCGGCCTTCGAGCACGCGCTCGTAGCCGATGTACACCGGCACGAACACGATCGGGGTGCGCGAGGAGCGCAGAAAACTGCGCAGGGTGATCGCCAGCATGCCGGTCTTGGGCTGCAGCATGCGCCCGGTGCGCGAGCGCCCGCCCTCGACGAAGTACTCCACCGGGAAGCCCTTGGTGAACAGGGTGTGCAGGTACTCGTTGAACACCGCGGTGTACAGCGGGTTGCCCTTGAAGGTGCGGCGCATGAAGAACGCACCGCCGCGGCGCAGCAGGCTGCCGATCACCGGCATGTTGAGGTTGATGCCGGCGGCGATGTGCGGCGGCGTCAGGCCGTTGCGAAACAGCAGGTACGACAGCAGCAGGTAGTCGATGTGGCTGCGATGGCAGGGCACGTAGATCACCTCGTGCCCCGGCGCGATACCTTGCACCTGTTCGATATGGTTGACCTTGATGCCGTCGTAGATCTTGTTCCAGAACCAGCTCAGCACCACTTCGAGGAAGCGGATGGCGGTGTAGGTGTAGTCCGAGGCGATCTCGTTGCCATAGCGCAGGGCCTGAGCCTCGGCCTTGGCCAGCGGGATGTTCTCGCGCTGGGCCTCGTCGCTGATGGCCTGGCGTACCAGCGGGTCGTGGATCAGGCCCTTGACCAGGTTGCGCCGGTGCGAGATGTCGGGGCCGATGACGGCGGTCTTGAGGTTGCGAAAATGCACCCGCAGCAGGCGCTGGGCCATGCGCACGGTGCGTTCGTGGCCCTTGTTGTGCTCGACCAGCTCACGCAGATGGATCGGCGCGGAAAACTGCACGCGGGTCTTGCGCCCCAGGATCAGCACGGTGAGCAGCCGGCGCAGGCGCCCGGTGACGGCCCAGCTGTCGGCGAACAGCAGCTTCCACGGGCTCGATTCGCTGGCCGGCGACTGGCCCCAGAACACGCTGACCGGAATGATCTGCGCGTCCTGTTCGGCGTGCTGGCTGACCAGGTTGACCAGGCGCGTCAGCGTCGGCGGTGCGCCGCGCTTGTCGTGGCGGCCCAGCCAGTCGGGTTCGGGGGTCAGGTAGAAGAACGCCGCCGGCTCCATCATCGGGCCTACCGCCACGGGCAGCACCGGGCGCGGAAGCCCGGCTTTGGTGCATTCGCGGTCGAGCACGGCCAGATCGGTGAGCGCGGGTGATTGCAGCACGTAGAACACCGGACGGCTGCGGTCCAGGTTCAGCGAGAAGGATGACTGGTTGATGGTTTCGGAGCGCACCCACAGGTACAGCAGTCGGCGCAGGGCGCCGAAGATCAGGCGGCGCAAGGGGGAACGGGTCATTCGGTAGGTGCCCTGGGTAATGGGATTCGAGCAGATGCTCAGTAGGTTAGTGTGCCGTATCCGCGCAAGTTCAGCAAAAAGCGCCCCGGTCATGAAAATTGTTGAATGGCTGCGTTATAGTCGGTCCGCCACTTGCAGGACAAATCCGCAAGCGGCGTAGGTGGGGCCTGGTGAGGCCCTGCCGACAAGGCGATTCCAAAATAAAAATCCGGAGTAGTTCAGATGTCGTCTCGTGAGACTGGAAGTGTGAAGTGGTTCAATGACGCCAAGGGATATGGCTTCATTCAGCGTGAGGGCGGTGCGGATGTGTTCGTGCATTACCGCGCGATCCGCGGTGAAGGGCATCGCACCCTGCTGGAAGGGCAACAGGTCGAGTACAACCTGACCCAGGGCCAGAAAGGCCTGCAGGCCGAAGACGTAGTGGGGCTGTAAAGCGGCAGGCGCCAGCCTTGCTGGCGATGGGCTGCGCAGCAGCCCCTTGGCCCGGCGATGCCGGGCTTCGCCAGCAAGGTTGGCGCCTAAGCAGAGCCGGTCAACGGCTCAACTGGTACGCCAGGTGATCTCTTCCTCGCCATCGGCGCTGATGCGGATCCAGCGGTCGGCGTCTTCTTCACCTTCCTCTTCCACCCAGCTACCCGGCGCGCAGCGTACTTCGACATTGAGTGCGGCGAATGCGGCGCGGGCGCAGGCGATGTCGTCCTCCCACGGGGTCTGGTCGCTTTCCAGGTACAGGCTGTTCCATTTGCCCACAGCCTTGGGCAGCCAGGTAACAGGTACGTTACCGGCCTTGCACTTGTAGGTCTGGCCCTTCTGCTGCCAGTCGCTGCACGGGCCGAGGGCCTGGCCCAGCCAGGCGGCGATCTGCTTGTGATCGACGTCGGCGTCCTTCAGGTAAATCTCGATATCGGGTTGGCGCATGGGGCTCTCCGGGTGCGGCTCAGTCTTGGCGCACAAAGTAATCGTAACGCATCGATACCGTCACCTCTAAGGGCTCGGGGTGATCGATGACGGCCGCGCGTCTTTCTGCGCTGGCGCGCCAGCCATGGGGGGTCATGGCCAGCAGGTTGGCGCGGTCGGCCGGGGCCGCCAGGCTCAGGCGAAACTCCAGCACTTCGCCGTGGGCGTGGTGCATGCCCTCGGGCACCAGGGCCAGGTGCTTGTCGTCGGCATAGTCGCGCACTTCATCGTACAGCCGTTCGCGCAGCTCCATCAGGTGGCCGCGGGTGGGGCCGACGCGCATCAGGCCGCCGCCGGGGCTGAGCAGGCGCTTGGCTTCCTGCCAGTCCAGCGGGCTGAACACGCTGGCCAGGAACTGGCAGCTGGCATCGGCCAGTGGCACCCGGGCCATGCTCGCCACCAGCCAGGTGAGTGCCGGGTTGCGCCGGCACGCACGCTTGACCGCCTCGCGGGAGATGTCCAGGGCATAGCCGTCGGCCTGGGGCAGGGCGTCGGCCAGTTGCGCGGTGTAGTAGCCTTCGCCGCAACCGATGTCCAGCCAGCGCGCGGGTGCGCGCTCGGCCGCAAGCTCGGCCAGGCGCCGTGCCACCGGGGCGTAGTGCCCGGCATTGAGGAAGTCGCGACGTGCCTCGACCATGGCCTGGTTGTCGCCAGGGTCACGGCTGTTCTTGTGCTGCACCGGCAACAGGTTCAGGTAGCCCTGGCGCGCCCGGTCGAAGCGGTGCCCGGCAGGGCAGCCGACACCGTTGTCCAGGGCGCCGAGCGCGGCGCTGCAGATGGGGCAGATGAGCATCAGACGAGCAACCGGGTCAGGGTCTGGTAGTAGATCTCGGTCAGCACGTCCAGGTCGCTGGCCAGGACCCGCTCGTTGACCTGGTGAATAGTGGCGTTGACCGGGCCCAGTTCGACCACCTGGGTGCCCAGGGTGGCGATGAAGCGCCCGTCGGAGGTGCCGCCGCTGGTGGAGGCCTGGGTGTCGCGGCCGGTCACGGCCTTGATGCTGGCCGACACCGCGTCGAGCAGGTCGCCCGGTTCGGTGAGGAACGGCAGGCCCGACAGCGCCCAGTCCACCTGCCAGTCCAGGCCGTGCTTGTCGAGGATCGCCGCCACGCGGGCCTGCAGCCCTTCGACGGTCGACTCGGTGGAGAAGCGGAAGTTGAACAGTGCGGTCAGCTCGCCTGGCACCACGTTGGTGGCGCCGGTCCCCGAGTTGAGGTTGGAGATCTGGAAGCTGGTGGGGGGAAAGAAATCGTTGCCCTCGTCCCAGTGCTCGGCGGCCAGTTCGGCCAAGGCCGGGGCGGCCAGGTGGATCGGGTTCTTCGCCAGGTGCGGGTAGGCCACGTGGCCCTGCACGCCACGCACGGTGAGCCTGGCGCCAAGCGAGCCGCGACGGCCGTTCTTGACCACGTCACCGACCAGGGTGGTGCTCGACGGCTCGCCGACGATGCACCAGTCCAGGCGTTCGTTGCGCGCCGCCAGGCGTTCGACCACGGCCTTGGTGCCGTGATGGGCCGGGCCTTCCTCGTCGCTGGTGATCAGGTAGGCGACCTTGCCCTTGTGGTTCGGGTAGTCGGCGACGAAGCGCTCGGTGGCCACGATCATGGCGGCCAGGCTGCCCTTCATGTCGGCCGCGCCGCGCCCGCAGAGCATGCCGTCGGCGTCGATCAGGGCGTCGAACGGGTCGTTGGCCCAGGCCTGCACCGGGCCGGTGGGCACCACGTCGGTGTGGCCGGCAAAGCACAGTACCGGGCCGTCGTCGCTGCCGTGGGTGGCCCAGAAATTGTCGACGTCTTCGATGCGCATCGGTTCGAGCATGAAGCCGGCATCGCCCAGGCGCTGCATCATCTGTTTCTGGCAGTCGAAGTCCAGCGGGGTCACCGAGGGACGACGGATCAGGTCGCAGGCCAGTTCAAGGGTAGGCGAGAGGTCGGCTGGGGCCGTCATGAAGGACTCCGGGGTGCAAGGCTGGGGCAAAAAGAAGGGGCGTTATCTTATAGCAAAAGTGCGGGGAAGGGACTGTGGATCTGTGCTGTCTGTGCGGGCCTATCGCGGGTCAAGCCCGCTCCCACAAGGTACTGCGCAATCCCTGTGGGAGCGGGCTTGACCCGCGATGGCGGTTTATCAGGCGGCAGGTGCGGGCTGCGTGACATCCGCGGGCTTGGGCAGCGACGACAGCATGGCCATGATCAGCGCCGCCAGGTACGGCAGCGATTGCACCAGCAGCATGGTCACCCAGAAGCGCATGTCGTTGCTCGGCAGGCCCTGCACCAGGTAGATGCCCAGCGCCGCGCCCCACAGCAGCAGCATGATGAACAGCTCCTCGCGGGCCTCTGCCAGTGCCACCAGCAGCCCGTGGCTGTCGGCGTTCTTCGGCGTGCGGAAGAACGGAATGCTGCTGGTGAAGAACCCGTACAGCACCGCCTTGGCAATGGTGTGCGACAACGCCAGCCCTGCCAGCGCCGCCGAGAATGCGTCCTTGAGGTTGACCCCGACCGCGCGGCGGTACAGGAACACGATCTTGCCCACCTTGAACACGAACAGCGCCAGCGGCGGGATCGCGAAGATCAGCAGCGGCGGGTCGACCCGCTGCGGCACGATGATCATGGCCGCCGACCACAGCAGCGCACCCACGGTGAAGAAGATGTTCATGCCGTCGGCGATCCACGGCAGCCAGCCGGCCAGGAAGTGGTAGCGCTGGCCGCGGGTCAGCTGGGTGTCCTTGCCGCGCAGCAGGCTGGAGGTGTGACGCTTGATGATCTGTATCGCGCCGTAGGCCCAGCGAAAGCGCTGCTTCTTGAAGTCGATGAAGGTGTCGGGCATCAGGCCCTTGCCGTAGCTCTCGTGGGAATAGGCTGCCGAGTAACCCTTCTCGAACACGCGCAGGCCCAGTTCGGCATCTTCGCAGATGCACCAGTCGGCCCAGCCGAGCTCTTCGAGCACCGAGCGCCGGGTCATGGTCATGGTGCCGTGCTGGATGATTGCATCACGGTCGTTGCGGGTGACCATGCCGATATGGAAGAAGCCCTTGTACTCGGCGTAGCAGAGCTTCTTGAAGGTGCTTTCGTTCTGGTCGCGGTAGTCCTGCGGCGACTGCACCACGGCGATCTTGGGGTCGGCAAAGTGCGGCACCATGTGCTTGAGCCAGTTGCGGTCGACACAATAGTCCGAGTCGATCACCGCGATCACTTCGGCGTCCTTGGCGGTGTGCGGGATCAGGTAGTTCAGCGCGCCACCCTTGAAACCTGCCAGCGGTGCCACATGGAAGAACTTGAAGCGCTCGCCCAGCAGCTCGCAATGGGCCTTGAGCGGCTCCCACACGGCCGGGTCCTTGGTGTTGTTGTCGATGATCAGCACTTCGAAGTCCGGGTAGTCCAGCGCCGCGAGGGCATCGAGGGTCTGCTTGACCATCTCCGGGGGCTCGTTGTAGCACGGCACATGCACCGACACCTTGGGCCGATAGGCGCTGTCGGCCTCCACCGGCAGGAACAGCCTGCGGCGCTTGTGCGTCCATACCGCCTCGGCCAGTTCATGGGCCTCGGTCAGCAGCACGATGAACACCCCCAGCGCGCCGAGCGCCAGCAGGAAACCCACAGTGAGGCTGAACCAGGTGCTGTACTGCTGGCTGTAGTCATAGCCGATCCATACCAGCACCGAGCCGCACAGGAACGCGATGAAGGTCAGGAAGGTGCGCCCGCGCTGGCGCAGCGCCGAGCCGTCGATCAGCAGCAGGGTCAGCGACAGCATCGCCAGCACCACCGAGCCCACGGCCAGCACGCGCCACTGCGGAATGGCCACCACCGGGCCCTCGAAGTTGAATTTCTGCTGGCGCGCGGCATTGAACACGCCCCAGTAGGCGCCCACCGAACCTTCGTCACTGGCTTTCCAGGGCTGGTCGTAGGCTTCGATCACGAAGTAGTTGTAGCCCTGGCGGTTGAGCAGGTTGACCAGGCTGCGCAGGTAGATGGCCTGATCCGCCTGGGTGGCGTCGGCACCGCCGCGCATGCGGCCATTGCTGGGCCAGCCGACCTCGGACAAAAGCAGCGGCTTGCGCGGGAACAGTTGCTTGAGCTCGCGGGCGCGGTCGAGCACGAACTGCTCGGCCTGGCTCACCGGGATGAATTCCCAGTAGGGCAGGATGTGCGCGGCGATCAGGTCGGCGTGCCCGGCAAGCTCGGGGTTTTCCTTCCAGATGTGCCACTGTTCGCTGGTGGTGACCGGCACCTTCACTGCGGCGCGCACGCGGTCCATGTAGTCCATCAGGGCCTGGGGGGTGACCTCTTCGCGAAACAGCGCCTCGTTGCCGACCATCACCCGCACCACGCTGCGCGAGGTGTTGGCCAACTGGATGGCGGTCTCGATTTCGCGCTCGTTGCGTTCCAGGTCGGGGCTGATCCACACACCCAGGGTCACGCGCAGGCCGAACTCTTCGGCCAGACGCGGGATCAGCGCCTGGGTGCCTTCCACCGTATAGATGCGGATGCTGTCGGTCAGCTTGCTCAGTTGCTCGAGGTCTTCGCGCAGCTCGGCTTCGGTCGGGTACTGGCCCTTTTGCGGGCTTTCGCCCAGGCGAAAAGGCGAATACGAGAAGCCGGAGATCTGCTCCGGCCAGTCGGGGGCGGACACCGGGCGGTTGATCAGTGCCCAGAACCCGGTGAATAGCGCGGCAATCGCCATGACGACCACCAGGTTGATACCAAATTTACGCGATGACATAGATATTTCGGGTTCCGAAAAGTGGAACGGGCAAGCGCCGGCGGGCACGGATCCTACGCACCAGGCAGGTAGCGTGGTATAGGAAACGGGTGCATGTAGCGCTTGGATTTTCCTCAGATGCTGAAGTTCTGAAGCCCGTACAATTGCCGTCCAAAGCAGGGTTTGCACCGGTCATTAAAGCAGGGTTGGCGCCAGGTTTACCAATTCATGGCAATCAGTGCGTCGGTTGCGGGCTGTCATCCTGCGTTGTGGGGCCTATAATGCGCGCCGGTTTTTTCAGGGTTGGGCCATGAGTACAGAAGATCCACGCTTTGCCGGTGTTGCCCGGTTGTATGGCCAGCAGGGCTTGCAACGCCTGCGCGAGGCGCATGTGGCGATCGTCGGCATCGGCGGTGTCGGCTCGTGGGCGGCCGAGGCCATGGCCCGCAGCGGCGTTGGCGAAATTTCGCTGTTCGACCTGGATGACGTGTGCGTGAGCAACACCAATCGCCAGTTGCATGCGCTGCAGGGCAACGTGGGCAAGCCCAAGGTCGAGGTGATGGCCGAGCGCCTGCGCGCAATCAACCCGGACTGCAAGGTGCACGCGGTGGTGGACTTCGTCACCCGCGACAACCTGGCCCAGACCATCACCGATCATATCGACTGCGTGATCGACTGCATCGACAGCGTGATGGCCAAGGCTGCGCTGATTGCCTGGTGCAAGCGGCGCAAGATCCAGGTGATCTGCACCGGCGGTGCGGGCGGGCAGCTCGACCCCACGCAGATCCAGGTGGCCGATCTCAACCGCACGGTCAACGACCCGCTGGCCTCCAAGGTGCGTTCGACGCTGCGCCGCGACCACGGGTTTTCGCGCAACGTGAGCCGCAACTACGGGGTGCCGTGCGTGTTCTCCACCGAGCAGTTGCGCTATCCGCTGCCCGATGGCGGTATCTGCCTGCAGAAGAGCTTCGTCGGGGACGGGGTCAAGCTCGACTGCTCGGGCGGTTTCGGCGCGGTGATGATGGTGACGGCGACCTTCGGCATGGTCGCTGCCAGCAAGGCCGTGGAGAAACTGGTGGGTGGCAAGCGCCGCCCGGCCGATCGCGTAGCGGCTCAGGCGCCGGCGGCGAGCTGAGCCATGCGCTGCAGCACGGCGTTCAGGCCGTTGCTGCGGGACGGCGAGAGCTGTCGGCCAAGGCCCAGGGCGGTGAACCAGGCGGGCAGGTCCAGCTGCTGCAGCTGGCTGCCGGTCAAGCCGTCGGCCCGCACCAGCAGCAGCGCCAGCAGGCCGCGCAGCAGCCGCGCATCGCTGGCGGCCTTGAAGTGCCAGCGACCTTCGACCTGCTCGGCCACCAGCCACACCTGACTTTCGCAACCGTGCACGCGGTTGGCCTCGCACTGCTGCGTCGCGTCCAGGGGGGCCAGGCGCTCGCCCCATTGCATCAGCAGGCGGGCGCGCTGCTCCCAGCCGGCAGCCTGTTCGAATACATCCAGCGCCTCGCGGGCGGCGTCGGGCAGGCTCATCGCAGCAGCTCCAGGGCCTGGTCCAGGGCGCTGAAGAAGCGCTCCAGGTCGTGGGAATCGTTGTACAGCGCCAGCGACACGCGGATCGCACCGTCCAGGCCCAGGCTGTTGACCAGCGGCATGGCGCAGTGATGGCCGGCGCGCACGGCGATGCCCTGTTCGGTCAGCAGGTGCGCAAGGTCGGCATTGTGCACGCCCTCGACCACGAAGCTGGCCAGGGCCAGTTGCGGCGCGCCCAGTATCCGCACCCCTTCACGATCGTTGAGGCCGCGCAGCAGATGGCGGTGCAGGGCGGCTTCATGTTCGACCATGCTGGTGGCGTCGAGGCTGGCCAGGTAATCCAGGCTGGCACCCAGCCCGATCACGCTGGCGATCGGCGGCGTGCCGGCCTCGAAACCCAGCGGGGCGGGGCGAAAGCTCGACTGCTGGTAGCCGGCCAGTTGCACCATCTCGCCGCCGAACTGCCAGTGACGCAGCAGGCCCAACGCCTCGCGGCGCCCATAGAGCACGCCAAGGCCGTCCGGGCCATACAGCTTGTGACTGGAAAACACATAGAAGTCGCAGCCCAGTTGCTGTACATCGTGACGCCCGTGCACCACCCCCTGGGCGCCATCGACCACGCTGAGGGCGCCCTGGGCGCGGGCGTGGTCGAGCAACGGTTGCAGCGGCTGCCAGGTGCCGAGCACATTCGACAACTGGCTCACCGCCAGCACGCGGGTACGCGGGCCGATCAGTTGCAGGGCCGCCTCCAGGTCGATATGCCCGTCGGCGTCGAGCGGCAGGATCACCAGCCTGAGGCCCCGGCGCTGGGCCAACTGCTGCCAGGGCAGCAGATTGGCGTGGTGCTCCAGGGCGCTGACGGCGATCTCGTCGCCCGCCTCCAGGCGCCATTCCAGGCCATAGGCCAGCAGGTTGAGCGCCGAGGTGGCGCCATGGGTGAACACGATCTGCTGCGCATCGGCGGCATTGAGCCAGGCGGCGACTTTTTCGCGGCTGGCCTCGAAGGCCTGGGTGGCGAGTGCGCCGGGCAGGTGCTGGGCCCTGTGCACGTTGGCCGCACCCTGGGTGTAGTAGTGGCTCAGGGCGTCGAGCAGGTGCTGGGGTTTCTGTGTGGTGGCAGCGCTGTCCAGGTAGGTCTGGTGCTGGCGTTGCAGGGCGGCGATGGCAGGGAAGTCTGCGCGCCAGGGAGAGGGCTGGAACATGATGTGTAGGGCCTGATATCGGGTCTGGCAGAGGGCCAGACCCGATCGTACCACTTAGTTGTGGGCGTGCAGCGCTTCGTTCAGCTCGATGGCCGACTTGTGGGTCTTGCACTCGACCGCGCCGTTTAGCGAATTGCGGCGGAACAGCAGGTCGGTCTGGCCAGCCAGGTCGCGGGCCTTGACCACCTTGACCAGCTCGTTGTTCTCGTCGAGCAGGTTCACCTTGGTGCCGGCGGTGATGTACAGGCCGGCTTCGACGGTGTTGCGGTCGCCCAGCGGGATGCCGATACCGGCGTTGGCGCCGATCAGGCAGCCTTCGCCGACCTTGATGACGATGTTGCCGCCGCCCGACAGGGTGCCCATGGTGGAGCAGCCGCCGCCCAGGTCCGAACCCTTGCCGACGAACACGCCCGCCGAAACGCGGCCTTCGATCATGCCCGGGCCTTCGGTGCCGGCGTTAAAGTTGACGAAGCCTTCGTGCATGATGGTGGTGCCTTCGCCGATATAGGCACCCAGGCGCACGCGGGCGCTGTCGGCGATACGCACGCCGCTCGGCACCACGTAGTCGGTCATTTTCGGGAACTTGTCGACCGAGAACACTTCCAGCAGCTCGCCCTTGAGGCGGGCTTCGAGTTGCTGCTCTGCCAGTTCGGCCAGGTCGATGGCGCCCTGGCTGGTCCAGGCCACGTTCGGCAGCAGCGGGAAGATGCCGGCCAGGCTCAGGCCGTGGGGCTTGACCAGGCGGTGCGACAGCAGGTGCAGCTTGAGGTAGGCCTCAGGGGTGGAGCTCAGGGTGGCGTCTTCGGCCAGCAGCGTGGCCACCAGCGGCTTGTTGCTTTCGGCCAGGCGGGTCAGCAGTGCAGCCTGGGCGGCGTCGACGCCCTTGACGGCCTCGGCCAGTTGCGCGGCCTGGGCGTTGCTGAACGCGATGGCCTGGTTGCCGCCTTCATAGCCCAGGATCGGGGCGACGGCTGCGACCAGCTCGGCGCTCGGGGCGAGCAGTGGCTGTGCGTAGAAGACTTCCAGCCAGGCGCCTTGACGGTTTTGAGTGCCGACGCCGAAGGCCAGGCTGAACAGTGAAGTGGACATGCGGTTACCTCTTGCGAAATTGAGTGAAGGCGTCGCGGTTCAGCGCAGGGCTGCCGCGTACAGGTCCGGTTTGAAACCGACCAGGGTCTTGCCGCCCAGGTCGAGCACCGGGCGCTTGATCATCGAGGGTTGTGCCAGCATCAGCTCGACGGCCTTGGCCTGGTCGAGGTCGGCCTTCTGCGCGTCATCGAGCTTGCGGAAGGTTGTGCCTGCGCGGTTGAGTACCACCTGCCAGCCGTGCTCGTCGCACCAGCGGTTCAGGTGGTCCCGGTCTATACCCTGGGTCTTGTAGTCGTGAAAGTCGTACTGGATGTGGTGTTCTTCAAGCCAGGTACGGGCTTTCTTCATCGTGTCACAGGCTTTGATGCCGAAGAGAATATAAGCCATTGAACGTTAAGGGCGCGCGGGTGTTCCCGCAGCCGCCCCGAAACTCCTCGAAGAATGGGTGGGCTGGATTATGCGACAACATCGGGCAGGGCGCCACGGCTGGCGCCGCCCAGTTGCCGCGCCTGAATGAACTGCACCCCGGCAGCCTGCATCTGTGCCATCGCCGCCGCGCAGGAGCCTGCGGTATCGATGGCGCGGCAGGCGTCCAGCACCACATAGGTGGTGAACCCTTTGCGGCGTGCGTGCAGTGCCGTCCAGGCCACGCAGAAGTCCAGGGCCAGGCCGCACAGGAACAGCGTGTCGATGCCGCGCTCGCGCAGGTTGCCGGCCAGGCCGGTGGGGGTGGTCTGGTCGGCTTCGGTGAACGCCGAGTAGCTGTCCACCTGGCGGTTGCCGCCCTTGCGCACGATCAGCTGTGCGTGGGCAATGTTCAGGTCCGGGTGAAACTGTGCGCCGGGGCTCCCTTGAATGCAGTGGTCGGGCCAGAGTGTCTGCGGGCCGTATGACAGTTCGATGACCTCGAACGGATTCTTGCCCGGGTGGCTCGAGGCGAACGAGGCGTGGCCGGCCGGGTGCCAGTCCTGGGCCAGCACCACGCGCTCGAACTGGCGGCCGAGCTGGTTGACCAGCGGCACGATCTCGTCGCCACCGGGCACCGCCAGGGCGCCGCCGGGGATGAAATCGTTTTGCACATCGATGACCAGCAGCGCACGGTTGGGGCTATCGTGGGTCAATAGGGTCGACGCGGGGGTGATCATGCGAGGCTCCTCTTTTGTAGCATTGTGTTACAGATTGCCGGCGGGTCTGCGACTTAGGTGGAGCGGTTGTGTTCATGCAGATCCCGGTAACATGTTGTTTCAATGGCATAACCCTGGCCGTTGAGCGTATTTGAAACTGAACAGGAAAAACACGCCGTATGCAGTCAGCCTATACCGTTCTCATCCTGCTGATGCTGGTCAGTGTCTCGAAACTGGTGGGGCGATTGATCCCGCTGCCACTGCCGCTGGTGCAGATTGGTGCCGGTGCGCTGTTGGCCTGGCCGACCCTGGGCCTGCACGTGGCCCTGGACCCTGAGCTGTTTCTGTTCCTGTTCTTGCCCCCGTTGCTGTTCTCCGATGGCTGGCGCATGCCCAAGCGCGAGTTCTGGCGCCTGCGCGGGCCGATCCTGACCCTGGCGGTGGGGCTGGTGCTGTTCACGGTGGTGGGGGCCGGCTATTTCATCCACTGGATCCTGCCGAGCATACCGCTGCCGGTGGCCTTTGCCCTGGCCGCCGTGCTGTCGCCCACCGACGCGGTGGCGGTGTCGGCAATCAGCCAGGATCGCCTGCCCACCCCGTTGATGCACATGCTGCAGGGCGAGGCGCTGATGAACGATGCCTCGGGCCTGGTGACGTTCAAGTTTGCGCTGGTGGCGGCGATCACCGGGGTGTTCTCGCTGGCCGAGGCCAGTGTGACCTTCGTGCTGGTGGCCGTGGGTGGCCTGGCCATCGGCGTGGCGCTGAGCTGGTTGGTGGGGCGCCTGCGGGTGTGGATGATCGCGCGCGGCTGGGACGACCCGGCCACCCACGTGGTGTTCATGCTGTTGCTGCCGTTCGCCGCCTATGTGCTGGCCGAGCGCCTGGGCGCCTCGGGCATTCTCTCGGCGGTGGCGGCGGGCATGATGCAGAGCTGGCTTGACCTGCTGCCGCGCCAGACCAGCACGCGCCTGCTCAACCGCAGTGTGTGGTCGTTGCTGGAGTTCGCCTTCAACGGCCTGATCTTCCTGCTGCTGGGCCTGCAACTGCCCGATATCGCCAAGGCGGTGACCAGCCATGAGGCATCGCTGTGGCCAACCCTGCTGTACCGCTGCCTGGATGTGGTGGCGATCTTCCTGGTGTTGCTGGCGCTGCGGTTCATCTGGGTGCAGAGCATCTGGCGCCTGATCGGGGTGATCCGGCGCTGGCGCGGCAAGGAAGACCTGGTGCTGGTACCCAACGCGCGTTCGTGCTGGCTGCTGACCGTGGGCGGCGTGCGCGGGGCGGTGACCCTGGCGGGCGTGATGTCGGTGCCGCTGCTGATCGGCGCGGGCAAGGCGTTCCCCGAACGCGACCTGCTGATCTTCATTGCCGCAGGGGTGATTCTGCTGTCGCTGGTATCGGCCTGCATTGCCTTGCCGTTGCTGCTGCGCGGGGTGGAGAAGAGCCCCGACGATACCCTGCGCCAGGAGGCGCGCGAGGCCTGGCGGCGCACCGCCGAGGCGGCGATCCATGCGTTGGAGGCCGAGGAACTGGTGGAGCCCGGCGCGCCCCAGGATGCCTCCCAGGCCGCACTGGCCGCCGAGTTGAAGGCGCGCCTGATGGCCGAGTACCGGCAGCAACTGGACGTGTTCAACGACAGTGCCGAGGCCCAGGCGCTGGCCGCGCAGATGGATCAGCTGGAGCGACGCCTGCGCCTGCGGGCGCTGCGGGCGCAGCGCCTGGAACTGTACAGCCTGCACCGCCAGCACCAGATCGGTGATGACGTGGTGCGCCAGGTGCTGGGTGAGCTGGACATGAGCGAGGCCAACCTGGGGCCGGTCAAGTGAAGTGCTCGGGGTCGCATGGCGGCCCCGCGCTGGGGGGCAGTCGCGCGGACAGGTCAGGCGCACGCTGGCGCCCAGGTCCCGCCCGCTGCCGGGCTGGGCGGGGTGCACTTCACGGGTGTACCGGGGTGAAGGGGTAGGCCTTGCCCGCCAGCGCCTTGTCGCCGTCACTGAGCTGCGCCGAGCCGGTGAAAGCCACATTGTTAAGGGTGAAGGTGGCCGGAATCGGGTAGTGCATGACCGAACCCGGGTCGTAGGCGTTGTGCAATGCCTGCGTGCGCTCGATCCTGTTGAGGAAGTTTTCAGCAATCTCTTCCATGGGCATGCCGACCTGTTCGGCGTATTCCAGCAGCTTGCCCAGGTTCCACTGGATGTCCGCATCCGGGTGCTGATGCTCATGGTCCAGGCCCAGCGCGTGCCCGAACTCATGCAGCACGCTACGCTGGAACTGCTCATCGCCAGGCCAGTCGCTGAGGGTCATGGTGCTGTCTTCGCGGAGCAAGGCGTCGGTACCGACCAGTGAATGGTTGATCCCCGTGCCGCTTGGCTTCATCTCGATCCTGATCTGTGCTTCGGCCCAGTCGACGGTGCGCTGGAACTTGAGGTTGGCGTACGCCAGCCATTGGCAGGCAACCTCGAAGATGCTCTGTTGCGTCTGTTCCGGTACGTCGGCCGCGAAGGCGATGAGCAGGGTGCGGCCCGGCGCCCAGAGGCGGCTGTGGTAGGCAACGCCGCGTTTCTGACGACCCGAGCGCGAGGGCTGCGGGGCGTTGAGCGGGTTTTCTTTCAGGGCTGTTTCGTGGGATTGCTGCTGATCGGCCACCTGGGTGACCTTGCACAAGGTTGGTATGTCCATGCTGGAGCTCCTGTTGAGTGGAGCTCCATGATTGGCGGGCCGACCGGGCCTTGGGCGTTACTTATCTATCGGTCGGCCGACCAGGCGTACCGGCTCAGCCTTCGACGAATGCGCGGATGCGCTGGGCCGCCTCGACACATTCGGCAAGCGGGGCCACCAGCGCCAGGCGCACGCGTCCGGCCCCCGGATTGAAGCCCTCCACCTCGCGAGACAGGTACGAGCCCGGCACCACGGTCACGTGCTGCTGTTCGAACAGGTCGCGGCAGAACTGCGCGTCATCGCCGGGGACCTTCGGCCACAGGTAGAAACCGCCGTCGGGCTTCTGTACATCCATTACCGGGGCCAGCACCTGCAGCACGGCGTCGAACTTCTCGCGATACAGGTCGCGGTTCTCCAGGACATGCGCCTCGTCGTTCCAGGCGGCGATGCTCGCCAGCTGGGTTTGTACCGGCATCGCGCAACCGTGATAGGTGCGGTAGAGCAAAAAGGCCTTGAGAATCTCGGCATCGCCGGCCACAAAGCCCGAACGCAGGCCTGGCAGGTTGGAGCGCTTGGACAGGCTGTGGAACACCACGCAGCGCTTGAAGTCGCTGCGGCCAAGTTCCACGCAGGCGCTGAGCAGGCCGGGTGGCGGGGCCTGCTCGTCGAAGTACAGCTCGCTGTAGCACTCGTCGGCGGCGATCACGAAGTCGTGCTCGTCGGCCAGTGCGATGAGTTTTTTCAGGGTGTCCAGCGGCACCAGTGCGCCAGTCGGGTTGCCTGGCGAGCACAGGAACAGGATCTGGCAACGCTGCCAGATCTCGGCTGGCACCGCGTCGAAGTCCGGGTTGAAGCCGTTGCTGTCCAGGCACGGCAGGTAGTGCGGCTGGGCGCCGGCGAGCAACGCGGCACCTTCGTAGATCTGGTAGAACGGGTTGGGGCTGACGATCAGCGCGTCCTCACCACGGCTGACCACCGCCTGGGTGAAGGCGAACAGCGCCTCGCGGGTGCCGTTGACGGGCAGCACGTGCTGTGCGGCATTCAGCCAGCCGGCCGGTACACCGAAGCGGCGCTCGCACCAGTGCACGATGCTTTCGCGTAGCGCGGGCAGGCCCAGGGTGGTGGGGTACACCGCCATCTTGTCGAGGTTGTCAGCCAGCGCCTTGGCCACGAATGCCGGCGAGGCGTGCTTGGGCTCGCCGATCGACAGGGCGATGGCGCGCTTGTCTGCGGCCGGCGTCACGCCATCGAGCAGGGCACGCAGTTTCTCGAACGGGTAGGGCTGAAGCTGGTTCAAAGCGTTGTTCATTGGCGCTGGGTCTCGTCAATCGGTCAAAGGGTGAGGCGGGTCATCTCGACGCCGGTGGCCTGGTCGACGCGCAACTGCTCGACGATCTCGGCCTGCAGGCGGCGGCACAGTTCAGGGTCGGACAGCGGCTGGTTGTCGGCGTCGGTGATGAAGAACACGTCTTCCACCCGCTCGCCCAGGGTGGCGATCTTGGCGTTCTGCAGTGACAGGTCGAACTCCAGGAAGATCTTGCCGATGCGTGCCAGCAGGCCCGGGCGGTCCGGGGCGCTGAGCTCGAGGATGGTCACCGGGCGCTGGGCATCGTTGAGGATGGTCACCTGGGGCGCGAAGGTGAAGTGCTTGAGCTGGCGCGGTACCCGACGCTGGATGATGGTGGGGTAGTCGTCGGGGTTGCGCAGGGCTTCAGTGAGGCCTTCACGGATTTCCTTGACGCGCTGCGGGTTGTCGCCGATCGAGCCGCCGTCGTTGTCGAGCACGATGTAGGTGTCGAGGGTGAACTGGCTGCTGGAGGTGATGATGCGTGCGTCGTGGATGTTCAGGTTGAGCTGGTCCATCGCGGCCACCGTCACGGCGAAGAAGTCGTGCTGGTCGGGGGCATAGATGAAGATCTGCGTACCGCCCTCGAACTCGCGCTGGGTGGTCTCCTTGATCAGCACCAGCGGGCCGCCGTCGGCCGGCTGCTGCAGGATCGCGTCGGAGTGCCAGGCCACGTCCGCGGCGGTGTGGCGCAGGAAGTAGTCATCGCCCAGTTGCGACCACAGTTGTTCGACGTCGTCCGGGTCGGTGCCTTCGCGTACCAGGATGTCCAAAGCTGCGCTCTGGGTCTGGCGGATCTGCTCTTCGCGTTCCAGCGGGTTTTCCAGGCCGCGGCGCAGGGCCCGCTTGGTCTCGGTGTAGAGCTGGCGCAACAGGCTGGCGCGCCAGGAGTTCCACAGGCTCGGGTTGGTGGCGTTGATGTCGGCCACGGTGAGCACATAGAGGTAGTCCAGGTGCACCAGGTCGCCGACCAGCTGGGCGAAGTCGTGGATCACCTGCGGGTCGGAGAGATCCTTGCGCTGGGCAGTGGTCGACATCACCAGGTGGTTCTGCACCAGCCACACGATCAACCGGCTGTCCCAGGCGGGCAGCTGGTGGCGGCTGCAGAATGCCTGGGCGTCCACCGCACCGATCTCGGAATGGTCGCCCTGACGCCCCTTGCCGATGTCGTGGTACAGGCCGGCGAGGTAGATCAGCTCGGGCTTGGGCAGGCGCCCCATGAGCTTGCTGGCCAGCGGGAATTTCTCGGACACGGGGGTGTACTGCAGTTTGCGCAGGTGCTTGATCAGGTTCAGGGTGTGCGCATCGACCGTATAGATGTGGAACAGGTCGTGCTGCATCTGCCCCACGATCAGGCCGAACTCGGGCAGGTAGCGCCCCAGGATGCCGTAGCGGTTCATGCGGCGCAGGTTGCGGTGGATGCCGATCTCGCACTTGAACAGCTCGATGAACAGGCTGGTATTGCGGATATCGTTGCGGAACTCGTCGTCGATCAGGTGCCGGTGCTCGCGCAGCAGGCGGATGGTATCGGCACGCACGCCCTTGATTTCGGGGTGCTGGGCCATCAGCACGAAGATCTCGAGCATGGCGAACGGGGTGCGCTTGAACACGTTGCTGCGCACCGCCTCGATGTAGCCGTCATGCAGCTGGAAGCGCGGGTTCAGCGGCTGGGTGCTGCTGGCGCTGTCATCGGCGAGGATGACTTCCTCGAAGTGCTGGATGATCAGGTCGCTGAGCTCGGCGATGCTCATCACCACCCGGTAGTACTGTTGCATGAACTGTTCGATGGCGCGCTTGGGGTTGTCATCGGTAAAGCCCAGCAACGCGGCGATGCTGCGCTGGTGGTCGAACAGCAGGCGGTCTTCGGCGCGCCCGGCGAGCATGTGCAGGGCGTAGCGCACCTTCCACAGAAACTCCTGTGACGAGGCCAGCAGGTTGTTCTCGCTCTCCAGCAGGAAGCCTTCGCCGGCCAGCGCATGCAGGTTGAGCGTGCCGTACTGGCGGCGCGCTACCCAGAGCACGGTCTGGATGTCGCGCAGGCCACCGGGGGAGCCCTTGACGTTGGGTTCCAGGTTGTACTCGGTGTCGTTGTACTTGTGGTGGCGCGCCTTCTGCTCGGCGCGCTTGGCCAGGAAGAATTCCTTGCTCGGCCACATGTGCGCCGTGCTGGTGACCTCGAGCATGCGCTGGCGCAGGTGTTCGGGGCCGCAGATGGTGCGGCTTTCCATCAGGTTGGTGACCACCGTGAGGTCGGCGCGCGCCTGTTCGGCGCATTCGTCCACCGAGCGCACGCTCTGGCCGACTTCCAGGCCGATGTCCCAGAGCAGGGTGAGGAAGCGCTCGATCGAGTCGCGAAACACCTCGTGGTCGGCGTCATCGAGCAGGATCAGCAGGTCGATGTCGGAGTAGGGGTGCAGCTCGCCGCGCCCGTAGCCGCCGGTGGCGATCAGGGCGATGTCGGCGGCTTCGCTCCAGCTGAACTGGTTCCATGCCTGTTGCAGGATGTTGTCGACGAACCAGGCGCGGTCCTCGATCAGTCGGCGGATCTCGCGGCCGCTGCGAAAGCGCCCGTCGAGCACCTCGCCGGCCTGGCGGATGGCTTTCTTGAAGGCCGCTATGGGGCTGGCCTTGAGGGCCAGTTCCGCCTGGAACTGGCCGCGGTCGAACAGCTCGGGGTCCACCTGGGGCATCGATGACGTTCCTGTGAGGGTCAGGCCGAAGTGCGCGGGATCGTGTCGTCCTTGCGCAGGGTGAAGATCTCGTAGCCGGTGGCGGTGACCACCAGGGTGTGTTCCCACTGCGCCGAGAGCTTGCGGTCCTTGGTGATGGCGGTCCAGCCGTCGCCCAGCACCTTGGTGTCGGCCTTGCCCTGGTTGATCATCGGCTCGATGGTGAAGGTCATGCCTTCCTTGAGTTCCATGCCGGTACCGGCGCGGCCGTAGTGCAGGATCTGCGGCTCTTCATGGAACACCTTGCCGATGCCGTGGCCGCAGAACTCGCGCACCACCGAGAAGCCGTTCTTTTCGGCGTGCTTCTGGATCACTTCGCCGATGTCGCCCAGGCGGCAGCCCGGCTTGACCAGCTCGATGGCCTTGTACATGCACTCCTGGGTGACCTGGGACAGGCGCTCGGCCCATACCGGCACGGTGCCGACGTGGAACATGCGGCTGGTGTCGCCGTGGTAGCCGTCCTTGATCACGGTCACGTCGATGTTCAGCGTGTCGCCATCCTTGAGCGGCTTGTCGCCCGGGATCCCGTGGCATACCACGTGGTTGACCGAGGTGCAGATCGACTTGGGGAAGCCCTTGTAGTTCAGGGGCGCGGGGATGGCCTGCTGCACGTTGACGATGTAGTCGTGGCACAGGCGGTCGAGTTCCTCGGTGGTGACACCGGGCTTGACGTGTTCTTCGATCATCTCCAGGACTTCGGCGGCCAGGCGGCCGGCGACACGCATCTTTTCGATGTCTTCGGCGGTTTTGATAGTGACGGTCATTGCAGGCTCTCTACGGCGCGCGCAGGCGCAAATGAAACGGGAAAGGCGTGATTCTAACAGAGCGAGGCGGCGGGCTGGGGCCTGGGCTGCTGGGCATTGCCTACTATTTATGTTGATTGCATCGGTCGCTGCGTGAGCAGGGCGGGTGCAACCCTCGGGTGTCGTCTGTTTTTTCGGTTTCGCTCGGCTCACTTGTGTGGTATAAAATGCGCCGCTTTCGGGGATAGCCCCGTCTGCTCAAACCCACACACGTGTCGACACGATGGCCTGGGTGCCCCTGACTTCGGTTTCGGGGTTGGTCATTGGGATACGTGGAGGCCCAACCCGACTTATCAAGGAACTATCATGTCCCAAGTCAACATGCGCGATATGCTGAAGGCCGGTGTGCACTTCGGTCACCAAACCCGTTACTGGAATCCGAAAATGGGCAAGTACATTTTCGGCGCGCGCAACAAGATCCACATCATCAACCTTGAAAAAACCCTGCCGATGTTCAACGAGGCACTGACCTTCGTAGAGCGCCTGGCCCAGGGCAAAAACAAGATTCTGTTCGTCGGCACCAAGCGTTCCGCTGGCAAGATCGTTGCTGAAGAAGCAGCACGTTGCGGTTCGCCGTACGTCGACCACCGCTGGTTGGGCGGCATGCTGACCAACTACAAGACCATCCGTGCTTCGATCAAGCGTCTGCGCGACCTGGAAACCCAGGCCGAAGATGGTACCTTCACCAAGCTGACCAAGAAAGAAGCGCTGATGCGCACCCGCGATCTGGAAAAACTGGACCGCAGCCTGGGTGGTATCAAGGACATGGGCGGCCTGCCTGATGCCCTGTTCGTGATCGACGTTGACCACGAGCGCATCGCTATCACCGAAGCCAACAAGCTGGGTATTCCGGTCATCGGCGTTGTCGATACCAACAGCAGCCCGGAAGGCGTTGACTACATCATCCCAGGCAACGATGACGCCATTCGCGCCATCCAGCTGTACATGGGTTCGATGGCTGACGCCGTTATCCGTGGTCGCAACAACGTTGCCGGCGGCACCGAAGTGTTCGCAGAAGAAGCAGCTGCACCGGCTGCCGAAGCCTGAGTAGCTGACGCTTAGCGTCGACTCGGCACGCAAAAAGGGGGCTTGGCCCCCTTTTTGCCACCTTGAAATCCTCTTGTCAGCGTCGCCGTTGCATCATTGCGAACTGCATGTGCTCTGGCAGTGGATTTCCAGAATTGAACGCCCGTCAGGTATCGGGTGGAATGGTTGAAAACCTATCCAAGAGGAATTTGAAATGGCAGCAATTACTGCAGCGCTGGTAAAAGAACTGCGCGAGCGTACCGGCGAAGGCATGATGGATTGCAAGAAAGCCCTGGAAAAGGCTGGCGGCGACATCGAAAAAGCCATTGACGACATGCGCGCTTCGGGTGCCATCAAGGCAGCCAAGAAAGCTGGCAACGTTGCCGCTGAAGGCGCCATCGCCATCAAGGCCGACGACAAGTCCGCTGTCCTGCTGGAAGTGAACTCGCAGACCGACTTCCTGGCCCTGCAAGACGACTTCAAGGCCTTCGTCGCCGAAAGCGTCGAGCAAGCCTTCGCTGAAAAACTGACCGACGCTGCGCCGCTGATCGCTGCGCGTGAAGCTGCTCGTGAAGCCCTGGTGGCCAAGGTTGGCGAAAACGTCAACATCCGTCGCCTGGTGCGCGTTGAAGGTGACGTTGTCGGTACCTACCTGCACGGCAACAAGATCGGTGTTGCAGTGGTCCTGAAGGGCGGCGACGTCCAACTGGCCAAAGAGATCGCCATGCACGTGGCGGCAAGCAACCCTGAGTTCCTGCTGCCGTCGGAAGTTTCGGCTGAAGCGATCGAGCGCGAAAAAGCCGTGTTCCTGCAGCTGAACGAAGAGAAGATCAAAGGCAAGCCTGAGAACATCGTCGAGAACATGGTCAAAGGCCGTATCTCGAAGTTCCTGGCCGAAGCCAGCCTGGTCGAGCAAGCCTTCGTCATGAACCCGGAAATCAAGGTCGGCGAGCTGGCCAAGAAAGCCGGTGCCGAAATCGTTTCCTTCACCTACTTCAAGGTAGGCGAAGGCATCGAGAAGCCAGTCGACAACTTCGCTGAAGAAGTTGCTGCACAGCTGGCTGCTGCCAAGCAGTAAGACAGAGTCACCTCTGTCGCCCCAAAGAGGCTGCCCGCTCACGCGCGCAGCCTCTTTGTCAAAGCGGGGGCGGTTTACAACGCCGCCCTTTCGCTGGCGCAGTCGCTGCGCCACGCTACAGTTAGCAGGCTGAAAACAGCCCGCCCAGATTTTTTTTCAAAACGCCGCAGGAGAGATTCGCAATGGCTCAGCAGGGCAGTGGTTATCAAGCTCGCTATAAACGCATTCTACTCAAGCTTAGCGGCGAGGCCCTGATGGGCTCGGAAGAGTTCGGCATCGACCCCAAGGTGCTGGATCGCATGGCGCTGGAAGTCGGCCAGCTGGTCGGTATCGGTGTGCAGGTCGGCCTGGTGATCGGTGGCGGCAACCTGTTCCGTGGCGCGGCGCTCAGCGCAGCGGGCATGGACCGCGTTACCGGCGACCACATGGGCATGCTGGCCACGGTAATGAATGCGCTGGCCATGCGCGATGCGCTGGAGCGCGCCAACATCACCGCCATCGTCATGTCGGCGATCTCCATGGTAGGCGTGACCGACCACTATGATCGCCGCAAGGCCATGCGCCACCTGAACTCGAAAGAAGTGGTAATTTTCGCGGCCGGTACCGGCAACCCGTTCTTCACCACCGACTCCGCCGCCTGCCTGCGCGCCATCGAAATCGATGCCGACGTGGTATTGAAGGCAACCAAGGTCGATGGTGTATACACTGCAGACCCATTCAAAGACCCGCATGCCGAGAAGTTCGATCATCTTACCTACGATGAAGTGCTGGATCGCAAGCTGGGCGTGATGGACCTGACAGCTATCTGTCTGTGCCGAGACCACAAGATGCCGTTGCGCGTCTTCAACATGAACAAGCCTGGCGCCCTGCTGAACATCGTGCATGGTGGCGCTGAAGGGACCCTGATCGAGGAAGTTCAAAAATGATCAACGAAATCAAGAAAGACGCCCAAGCGCGTATGCAGAAATCCCTGGAGTCTCTGGCTTATGCGTTCGGCCAGATTCGTACCGGCAAGGCACACCCCAGCATCCTGGCAAGCGTGATGGTGCCTTACTACGGTACCGACACCCCGATCAGCGGCGTGGCCAACGTCACCGTGAAAGATTCGCGCACCCTGCAAGTCGTGGCGTTCGAGCGCAACATGCTCGCTGCCGTCGACAAGGCCATCCAGAGCGCCGGTTTGAATCTCAATCCGACCAACCTGGGTGAGCTGCTGCTGATCAGCATGCCAGCCCTGACCGAAGAAACCCGCAAGGGCTTCACCAAGCAGGCGCGCAGTGCAGCCGAAGACGCGCGCGTTGCTGTGCGCAACATTCGCCGCGATGCTCTGGGTGAGCTGAAGAAGCTGGTCAAGGACAAGGAAATCAGTGAAGACGAAGAGCGTCGCGCCATCGCTGATATCGACAAGCTGACCAAAGATACCGAGGCCCAGATCACCAAGGCCACCGAAGAGAAAGAAAAGGACCTGATGGCCGTTTAAGGGCCGGGACTTTTTTCAATGGAAAAGACCAAACAGGGTGTGCCTCCATCGGTGCCGCGCCATGTCGCGATCATCATGGATGGAAATAATCGCTGGGCGAAGAAGCGCCTGTTGCCCGGCGTTGCCGGGCACAAGGCAGGCGTGGATGCGGTGCGCGCGGTCATCGAGGTGTGCGCCGAGGCCAAGGTCGAGGTCCTGACCCTGTTCGCGTTCTCCAGCGAGAACTGGCAGCGCCCGGCCGACGAGGTCGGTGCGCTGATGGAGCTGTTCTTCTCGGCGCTGCGTCGCGAGGCCAGGCGGCTCAACGAGAACAACATCAGCCTGCGCATCATCGGTGATCGCTCGCGCTTTCACCCTGAGTTGCAGGCTGCCATGCGCGAGGCCGAGGCGCTGACCGCAGGCAGCAATCGCTTCATCCTGCAGATCGCCGCCAACTACGGTGGTCAGTGGGATATCGCCCAAGCCGCCCAGCGCCTGGCGCGTGAAGTGCAGGCCGGGCATCTGCGCCCGGAAGACATCACCCCCGAGTTGCTGCAGCCGTGCCTGGCGACAGGCGATCTGCCGTTGCCCGACCTGTGCATCCGCACCGGTGGCGAGCACCGCATCAGCAACTTCCTGCTGTGGCAGCTGGCGTACGCCGAGCTGTATTTCTCCGACCTGTTCTGGCCGGACTTCAAACACGAGGCCATGCGCACTGCATTGGCCGATTTCGCTTCGCGCCAGCGCCGCTTCGGTAAAACCAGCGAGCAGGTCGAGGCTGGAGCCCGTGCTTAATGCTTAAACAACGCATCATCACTGCGCTGATTCTGTTGCCGATTGCCCTGTGCGGGTTTTTCCTGCTCGACGGGGCGAACTTTGCCTTGTTCATCGGCCTGGTGGTCACCCTCGGGGCCTGGGAATGGGCCCGCCTGGCCGGGCTGGTTGCCCAGGGCCTGCGCGTTGCCTATGCCGTGGTGGTCGCCGGCCTGCTGATGCTGCTGCACCTGATGCCGGAGCTGGCACCCTGGGTGCTGGGCGTTTCGGTGCTGTGGTGGGCGCTGGCTACCTGGCTGGTGCTGACCTACCCGCGTACCAGCGAGCTGTGGGCCAGTGTGGCCTGCCGCCTGCTGATCGGCCTGCTGGTGCTGTTGCCGGCCTGGCAAGGCCTGGTGCTGATCAAGCACTGGCCCCTGGGCAACTGGCTGATCATGGCGGTGATGGTCCTGGTATGGGGCGCCGATATCGGCGCCTACTTCTCGGGCCGGGCCTTTGGCAAGCGCAAGCTGGCGCCGCAGGTCAGCCCCGGCAAGAGCTGGGAAGGTGTCTACGGTGGCCTGGCGCTGAGCCTGGTGATCACGGCGGTGGTGGGCGTGACCCGCGAGTGGAGCGCCGGCGAGCTGATCCTCGGTCTGTTCGGTGCCGCCGTCGTGGTACTGGTGTCGGTGGTCGGCGACCTGACCGAAAGCATGTTCAAGCGCCGTTCCGGAATCAAGGACAGCAGCAACCTGCTGCCGGGGCATGGTGGGGTACTGGATCGCATCGACAGCCTCACGGCTGCCATCCCGCTGTTTGCCGTGCTGCTGTGGGCCGCCAACTGGGGCGCGCTGTGAGCCGCCCGCAACGGATCACGGTGCTGGGCGCCACAGGTTCCATTGGCCTGAGCACACTGGACGTGATTGCCCGTCACCCCGAGCGCTACCAGGCCTATGCCCTGAGCGGCTATTCGCGCCTGGGCGAGCTGCTGGCCCTGTGCCTGCGCCATGCTCCGGTGTTTGCCGTGGTGCCGGGCGATGAGGCCGCGCAGCAGTTGCAGGCCGACCTGCGTGCTGCGGGGTCGAGTACCGAGGTGCTGGTGGGCGAGCAGGGCCTGTGCCAGGTGGCGGCCGACCCGCAGGTGGATGCGGTGATGGCGGCCATCGTCGGTGCGGCGGGGTTGCGTCCGACCCTGGCCGCAGTGGAGGCGGGCAAGAAGGTGCTGCTGGCCAACAAGGAGGCGCTGGTGATGTCCGGCGCCCTGTTCATGCAGGCCGTGCAGCGCAGTGGTGCGGTACTGCTGCCGATCGACAGCGAGCACAACGCGATCTTCCAGTGCCTGCCCGGGGACTATGCCCGCGGCCTGGCCCGGGTGGGTGTGCGGCGCATCCTGCTGACCGCCTCCGGTGGCCCGTTTCGTGAAACGCCGCAGGCCGAGCTGGAGCACGTCACCCCGGAGCAGGCCTGTGCGCACCCGAACTGGTCCATGGGGCGCAAGATCTCCGTCGACTCGGCCAGCATGATGAACAAGGGCCTGGAGCTGATCGAGGCGTGCTGGCTGTTCGATGCCAGGCCTGCCCAGGTCGAGGTGGTGGTCCACCCGCAAAGCGTGATTCACTCGCTGGTCGACTACGTCGATGGTTCGGTGCTGGCACAGTTGGGCAACCCCGACATGCGCACGCCGATCGCCAACGCCCTGGCCTGGCCGCAGCGCATCGACTCGGGTGTGGCGCCGCTGGACCTGTTCGCCGTTGCCCGCCTGGATTTCCAGGCGCCGGACGAGCAGCGCTTTCCGTGTCTGCGCCTGGCGCGTGAAGCGGCGGACGCCGGCAACAGTGCCCCTGCGATGCTCAATGCGGCCAATGAAGTGGCCGTCGAGGCATTTCTTCAGCGGCGCATCCGCTTCCCGCAGATCCCGAGTATCATCGAGCACGTGCTCAACCAGGAAGCGGTCGTTGCCGTGCCGACGCTGGAGGCGGTGTTTGCAGCCGACCAGCGTGCACGCAGCCTGGCCGGGCACTGGTTGGATCGTCACGGGGTCTGAGGTGCGACGTCGCCACGGGTTGCGCCCGCTCCCGCTGAACGCTATTCGGAGAAAGACATGAGTGCGCTCTACATGATTATCGGCACCCTGGTCGCATTGGGAGTGCTGGTCACCTTTCACGAGTTCGGTCACTTCTGGGTGGCGCGGCGCTGCGGCGTCAAGGTTTTGCGGTTTTCCGTAGGGTTCGGCATGCCGCTGGTGCGCTGGCATGACCGCCATGGTACCGAGTTCGTGGTGGCCGCCATTCCCCTGGGCGGCTACGTGAAGATGCTCGACGAGCGCGAAGGCGAAGTGCCTGCCGACCAGCTGGAGCAGTCGTTCAACCGCAAGAGCGTGCGCCAGCGCATCGCTATCGTCGCGGCCGGCCCCATCGCCAACTTTCTGCTGGCCATCGTGTTCTTCTGGGCACTGGCCATGCTTGGCAGCCAGCAGGCGCGGCCGGTCATCGGCGCGGTCGAGGCTGGCAGCCTGGCGGCTGCCGCAGGCCTTAGCGCCGGCCAGGAGATCGTCGCGGTCGACGGCAAGCCGACCAACGGCTGGGCAGCGGTCAACCTGCAGCTGGTGCGCCGGCTGGGTGAAAGCGGCGCGCTGCAGGTCAGCGTGCGTGAAGAGGGTGCCAGCACCGACAGCAGCCATGTGCTCAAGCTCGATGCCTGGCTCAAGGGTGCCGACGAGCCCGACCCGATCCGCTCCCTGGGCATCCGCCCATGGCGCCCGGCGCTGGTGCCGGTGCTGGCCGAACTTGATCCCAAGGGGCCGGCCCAGGCCGCCGGTCTGAAAACCGGCGACCGCCTGCTGGCACTCGACGGCAAGGCGCTTGACGATTGGCAGCAGGTGGTGGACACCGTGCGCGGCCGTGCCGGCAGCCGCATCGTGCTGAGCGTGGCGCGTGATGGGGCGACGCTGGAGTTGCCGGTAACCCTCGCCAGCCGTGGCGAAGGCCAGAATGCCAGTGGTTACCTGGGGGCGGGCGTGGCGCCGGTGGAGTGGCCTGCGGCCATGTTGCGCGAGGTCAGTTATGGCCCGCTGCAGGGCCTGGGCGAGGGTGTTTCGCGCACCTGGAACATGAGCGTGCTGACCCTCGATTCGCTGAAGAAAATGCTGTTCGGCGAGCTCTCGGTAAAAAACTTGAGCGGACCGATAACCATTGCTAAAGTGGCGGGCGCTTCGGCCCAGTCCGGCGTTGGGGATTTCCTGAATTTCCTCGCCTACCTGAGCATTAGCCTGGGGGTTCTTAATTTGCTGCCCATTCCTGTACTGGATGGGGGGCATTTGCTGTTTTACCTGATCGAATGGGCGCGTGGTCGTCCGCTTTCGGATCGGGTGCAAGGTTGGGGGGTCCAGATCGGTATCAGTTTGGTAGTCGGGGTGATGTTGCTTGCCCTGATCAACGATTTGGGTCGACTGTAACGCTTCGCTCAATTGCGAACCTGCCGCGTCCCGCGGTGGGTCGTTTATTGCCAGTTGGAATAAGAAAGGACTTCATGAAACGTCTGCTGCTAACTGCGGTTCTCGCCGTACTGATGATCGCTGAAGTTCACGCCGAGTCCTTCACCATCTCCGATATTCGTGTCAATGGTCTGCAGCGGGTTTCCGCGGGCAGCGTGTTCGGCGCCTTGCCATTGAACGTTGGGGACGAGGCCGATGATCGGCGCCTGGTGGATTCCACCCGTGCGCTGTTCAAGACCGGCTTCTTCCAGGACATCCAACTGGGTCGCGACGGCAACGTCCTGATCATCACCGTGGTCGAGCGTCCTTCCGTCTCGAGCATCGAGATCGAAGGCAACAAGGCCATCAGCACCGAAGACCTGATGAAGGGTCTGAAGCAGTCGGGCCTGGCCGAAGGTGAAATCTTCCAGCGTGCCACCCTCGAAGGTGTGCGCAACGAGCTGCAGCGCCAGTACGTGGCCCAGGGCCGCTACTCGGCCGAGGTCGACGCCGAGGTGGTGCCGCAACCGCGCAACCGCGTAGGTCTGAAAATCAAGATCAACGAAGGCACCGTCGCTGCCATCCAGCACATCAACGTGGTGGGCAACACCAAGTTCAGCGACGACGAGCTGGCCAGCCTGTTCGAACTCAAGACCACCAACTGGCTGTCGTTCTTCAAGAACGACGACAAGTATGCCCGCGAAAAACTGTCCGGTGACCTCGAGCGCCTGCGCTCCTACTACCTGGACCGCGGCTACATCAACATGGACATCGCCTCCACCCAGGTGTCGATCACCCCGGACAAGAAGCACGTCTACATCACCGTGAACGTCAACGAGGGCGAGAAGTACACCGTTCGTGACGTCAAGCTGTCCGGCGACCTGAAGGTGCCGGAAGACCAGGTCAAGGCACTGATGCTGGTGCAGCCTGGCCAGGTGTTCTCGCGCAAGGTGATGACCACCACCTCCGAGCTGATCACCCGCCGCCTGGGCAACGAAGGCTATACCTTCGCCAACGTCAACGGCGTGCCGCAGCCTCACGATGACGACCACACCGTCGACATCACCTTCGTCGTCGACCCGGGCAAGCGTGCCTACGTCAACCGCATCAACTTCCGTGGCAACACCAAGTCCGAGGACGAAGTGCTGCGCCGCGAGATGCGCCAGATGGAAGGTGGCTGGGCATCGACCTACCTGATCGACCAGTCCAAGACCCGCCTCGAGCGCCTGGGCTTCTTCAAGGAAGCCAACGTCGAGACCCCTGCCGTGCCGGGCACCGACGACCAGGTCGACGTGAACTACAGCGTCGAAGAGCAGGCATCGGGTTCGATCACCGCCAGCGTCGGTTTCGCGCAGAGCGCCGGCCTGATCCTGGGTGGTTCGATCAGCCAGAACAACTTCCTGGGTACCGGTAACAAGGTCTCCATCGGCCTGACCCGTTCCGAATACCAGAGCCGCTACAACTTCGGCTTCGTGGACCCCTACTGGACTGCCGATGGCGTGAGCCTTGGCTACAACGCCTTCTACCGCACCACCGACTACGACGACCTCGACGTCGACGTGGCCAGCTATGCGGTGGACAGCCTGGGTGCGGGCGTCAGCGTCGGCTACCCGATCAGCGAGACTTCGCGCCTGACCTTCGGCCTCACCGCCCAGCAGGACAAGATCAAGACCGGTCGCTACACCGTTGACGAGATCTTCGACTTCGTCAAAAAGGAAGGCGACAACTACCTGAACTTCAAGGCATCGGCCGGCTGGTCGGAGTCCACCCTGAACAAGGGCGTGCTGGCTACCCGTGGTCACTCCCAGAGCCTGGTGCTCGAGGCGACCACCCCGGGCAGCGACCTGTCGTTCTTCAAGCTTGACTACCGTGGCCAGCTGTTCAAGCCGATCAACAACGACTACACCCTGCGTCTGCACACCGAGCTGGGCTACGGCGACGGCTTCGGCAGCACCTCGGGCCTGCCGTTCTACGAGAACTACTACGCCGGTGGCTTCAACTCCGTGCGTGGCTTCAAGGACAGCAGCCTGGGCCCGCGCAGTACCCCGAGTAAAGGCAACAACCCTGGCACTGCGCGTGACCCGGACCAGGATCCACTGCCGTTCGGCGGCAACGTGCTGGTGCAGGGCGGCGTGGAACTGCTGTTCCCACTGCCGTTCGTCAAGGACCAGCGTTCGCTGCGCACCTCGGTTTTCTGGGACGTGGGTAACGTGTTCGACACCAACTGCGGCTCCAAGCCGGATTGCGAGAAGGTCGGCCTCAGCGGCCTGGCCAGTTCGGTCGGCCTGGGCGTGACCTGGATTACTGCACTGGGCCCGTTGAGCTTCAGCCTGGCGATGCCGGTCAAGAAGCCGGACGATGCCGATACCCAGGTGTTCCAATTCTCTCTGGGCCAGACCTTCTAAGGGTCTGCCCCGCGTAAACGACAACGGATTCTGTAGGAGTGCATCGTGCGTAAGTTGACTCAACTGGCTGTACTGGCTGCGACCCTGATCGCGACCCCGGCATTTGCCGAGATGAAAATTGCCGTCCTGAACTATCAGATGGCGCTGCTGGAATCGGACGCGGCCAAGAAGTACGCGGTCGATGCGGAGAAGAAATTCGGCCCGCAACTGACCAAGCTGAAAAACCTGGAAAGCAGCGCCAAGGGCATCCAGGACCGTCTGGTCAAGGGTGGCGACAAGATGGCCCAGGGCGAGCGCGAGCGTCTGGAGCTTGAATTCAAGCAAAAGGCCCGTGACTTCCAGTTCCAGTCCAAGGAGCTGAACGAAGCCAAGGCCGTTGCCGACCGCGAGATGCTCAAGCAGCTCAAGCCCAAGCTCGACGGCGCAGTGGAGGAAGTGATCAAGAAGGGTGCTTTCGACCTGGTACTCGAGCGTGGCGCGGTCATTGATGTCAAGCCTCAGTACGACATCACCCGCCAGGTCATCGAGCGCATGAACCAGTCCCGTTGAACATGACTGCGACCATGAAACTCGGCCAGCTGGCCGAGTTCCTCGGGGCCACCCTCAGTGGCCCGGCGGAGCTCGACATCACTGGCCTTGCGACCCTGCACGAGGCTGGCCCGGGACAACTGAGTTTCCTGGCCAACCCGCAGTACCGCAAATTCCTGCCTGAGAGCAAGGCCGCTGCGGTCCTGCTCAAGGCTGCCGATGCCGAGGGCTTTGCCGGTCACGCGCTGATCGTTGCAGATCCCTACCTGGCCTACGCACGTGTTTCCCACCTGTTCGATCCAAAGCCCAGGGCTGTGGCGGGAGTTCATCCCAGCGCCGTGGTGGCTGCAGACGCACAGGTCGATGCCAGCGCCAGCATCGGTGCCTGTGCAGTGATCGAAAGCGGGGCGCAGATCGGCCCTGGCGTGACCATCGGTGCCCACTGCTTCATCGGTGCGCGCAGCGTGATCGGCGAAGGCGGCTGGCTGGCCCCGCGCGTCACGCTGTACCACGATGTGCATATCGGCAAGCGTGTGGTGATCCAGTCCGGCGCCGTGCTGGGGGGTGAGGGTTTCGGTTTCGCCAATGAAAAGGGCGTATGGCAGAAGATTGCCCAGATCGGCGGCGTGAGCATCGGCGACGATGTCGAGATCGGCGTGAACACCGCCATCGACCGCGGTGCACTGGCCGATACCCGTATCGGCAATGGCGTGAAACTCGACAACCAGATCCAGATCGCCCATAACGTACAGGTCGGCGACCACACGGCAATGGCCGCGTGTGTCGGTATTTCCGGCAGCACCAAGATCGGCAAGCATTGCACCATCGCCGGCGGTGTCGGCATGGTCGGGCATATTGATGTGTGTGATGGGGTGTTCGTCTCCGGGATGACCATGGTCACCCGTTCCATCACCGAGCCAGGTGCCTATTCGTCCGGTACGGCCATGCAGCCGCTGGGTGAGTGGCGCAAGAGTGCCGCGCGCATTCGCCAGCTGGATGAGATGGCCAAACGTCTTCAACAAGTGGAAAAGCGACTCGAGGCCGTGACCTCGGGCGACAAAGCTTCATCAGAAGGCTGATACCATTTCCTGATCAAGAGCGCCCAGCCGCTAGACTGCGCTCCTTGATTTGCTAAAGGAGCGCCGCTCGAACGTGCGCGCTCCCTATCTTTACTACAGGCTTCCCCCCGAAATGATGGACATCAACGAGATTCGCGAATATTTGCCTCACCGTTACCCGTTCCTGCTGGTGGACCGGGTGGTGGACTTGGACGTAGAGGCCCAGCGCATTCGTGCCTACAAGAATGTCAGCATCAACGAGCCTTTCTTCAACGGTCACTTCCCGGCGCACCCGATCATGCCCGGCGTGCTGATCATCGAAGCGATGGCCCAGGCAGCCGGCATCCTCGGGTTCAAGATGCTGGACGTCAAACCCGCGGACGGTACCCTGTACTACTTCGTCGGTTCCGACAAGTTGCGCTTTCGCCAGCCGGTGCTGCCGGGTGATCAACTGATCCTCGAAGCCAAGTTCATCAGCTGCAAGCGCCAGATCTGGAAGTTCGAGTGCCAGGCGTCGGTGGACGGCAAGCCGGTATGCTCGGCCGAGATCATCTGCGCGGAACGCAAACTATGAGTTTGATTGACCCTCGGGCAATCATCGATCCATCGGCAAAGATTGCCGACGGCGTCGAGGTCGGCCCATGGTCGATCGTCGGTGCCGGGGTCGAGATCGGGGAAGGGACCGTGATTGGTCCGCATGTGATTCTCAAAGGGCCGACCCGCATCGGCAAGCACAACCGCATCTACCAGTTCGCCTCTGTCGGCGAAGACACCCCTGACCTCAAGTACAAGGGTGAACCGACGCGCCTGGTGATCGGCGACCACAACGTGATCCGCGAAGGCGTGACCATTCACCGTGGCACCGTGCAGGACCGTAGCGAAACCACCCTGGGTGATCACAACCTGGTCATGGCCTATGCCCATATCGGGCACGACAGCGTGATCGGCAACCACTGCATCCTGGTCAACAACACCGCGCTGGCCGGGCATGTGCATGTGGGCGACTGGGCGATACTGTCCGGGTTTACCCTGGTGCACCAGTTCTGCCATATCGGCGCCCACAGCTTTTCCGGCATGGGTACCGCCATCGGCAAGGATGTGCCGGCCTTCGTCACCGTGTTCGGCAACCCGGCCGAGGCGCGCAGCATGAACTTCGAAGGCATGCGCCGTCGCGGTTTCAGCGATGAAGCTATCCATGCCCTGCGCCGCGCCTACAAGGTGGTGTATCGCCAGAACCTGACGGTCGACCAGGCCATCGCCGAACTGGCCGAGCCCGCCCAGCAGTTCCCCGAGGTCGACCTGTTCGTCAAGTCGATCCAGAACTCCGCCCGCGGCATCACCCGCTGACATGGCGCCACTCTGTGTAGCGCTGGTGGCAGGCGAAGCCAGCGGCGATATTCTTGGCGCCGGCCTGATGCGTGCACTCAAGGCCCGCCATCCGCAGGTACGCTTTATCGGCGTCGGCGGCCCATTGATGGAAGCCGAGGGGCTGAGTTCCTACTTTCCCATGGAGCGCCTGGCCGTCATGGGCCTGGTCGAAGTGCTGGGTCGCCTGCGCGAGCTGCTCAAGCGCCGCAAGCTGCTGATCCAGACGCTGATCGAGCAGAAGCCGGACGTGTTCATCGGTATCGATGCGCCCGACTTCACCCTCAACATCGAACTGAAACTGCGCCAGGCCGGCATCAAGACCGTGCACTACGTCAGCCCTTCGGTATGGGCCTGGCGGCAGAAGCGTGTGCTTAAGATCCGCGAAGGCTGCGACCTGATGCTCACGCTGTTTCCGTTCGAGGCGCGGTTCTATGAAGAGCAGGGCGTGCCGGTGCGTTTCGTCGGCCACCCGCTGGCCGATACCATCCCGCTGCAGGCCGACCGCACTGCAGCGCGTGAAGCGCTGGGCCTGCCCGACGGCCCCTTGGTGGCGCTGATGCCAGGCAGCCGTGGCGGCGAAGTAGGGCGCCTGGGTTCACTGTTTCTGGATACCGCACAGCGGCTTCGCGAGCTGGTGCCGGGGGTGCGCTTCGTCTCGCCCTGCGCCAACCCGGTGCGCCGTGCCCAGCTCGAACAGATGCTCGAAGGCCGCGACCTGCCACTGACCCTGCTCGACGGCCAGTCGCACCAGGCCCTGGCAGCCTGCGATGCGGTATTGATCGCCTCGGGCACCGCTACCCTGGAGGCGCTGTTGTTCAAGCGACCCATGGTGGTGGCGTACCGTGTGGCCCCGGTGACCTACTGGATTCTCAAGCGCCTGGTCAAAAGCCCTTATGTATCGCTGCCCAACCTGCTGGCCCAGCGCCTGCTGGTGCCCGAACTGCTGCAGGAGGCCGCCACCAGCGAGGCCCTGGCGCAGACCCTGGCACCACTGGTGAATGGTGGCGAGCAGCAGACCGAGAGCTTCGATCAGATTCACCGTACCCTGCGCCGCGATGCCTCCAACCAGGCAGCCGACGCGGTACTGGCCTTGCTGGAACATCGATAAATGCAAATCGGACTGGATTTCAACCTGGTCGAAGACCTGGTCGCCGGGGTTGACGAAGTCGGCCGCGGCCCGCTGTGTGGCGCGGTGGTGACCGCTGCCGTGATCCTCGACCCGAGCCGGCCGATCCTGGGCCTGAACGATTCGAAAAAGCTCACCGAGGCGCGCCGCGAAAAGCTCTTCGACGAGATCTGCGAGAAGGCCCTGAGCTTTCACATCGCCCGCGCCGAGGTCGACGAAATCGACCAGCTGAACATTCTGCATGCCACCATGCTGGCCATGCAGCGCGCGGTCGAAGGCCTGCACATCACGCCCAAGCTGGCACTGATCGACGGCAACCGTTGCCCCAAGCTCAATGTGCCATCAGCGCCGGTGGTCAAGGGTGACAGCCAGGTGCCGGCCATCGCTGCGGCCTCTATCCTGGCCAAGGTGACCCGTGACCGGGAAATGGCTGCCTTCGAGCTGATCTACCCTGGCTACGGCATCGGCGGGCACAAGGGCTACCCGACCCCGCTGCACCTTGAAGCCCTGGCCCGGCTTGGCCCCACGCCGATTCACCGGCGCTCGTTCGCCCCGGTACGGGCTGCATTCGAGGCCCGTGGCCTGCAGGCCAACGGCCTGTTGCCGGTGTAGAGGCAACCCCCGTTCAGCCTGACCACTCCCGCGCAGGCTGTAGTTTTGATCGAGGCCCGGTACAATCCGGGCCTTGTTGTTTTGTGCTGCTATAGGATCATCATGTCGGCTTCTTTCGTTCATCTTCGCCTGCACACCGAATTCTCGCTGGTCGATGGCCTGGTGCGGATCAAGCCGCTGGTCAAGGCCCTGGCCGGGATGAACATGCCGGCGGTGGCCGTCACCGACCAGAGCAACATGTGCTCGCTGGTCAAGTTCTACAAGACCGCCATGGGCAGCGGGATCAAGCCGATCTGCGGGGCCGACCTGTGGCTGTCCAACGCCGACCCCGACCTGCCGCTGTCGCGCATCTGCCTGTTGGCGATGAACGCCAAGGGCTACCGCAACCTCACCGAGCTGATCTCCCGTGGCTGGATGGACGGCCAGCGCAATGGCGTGGTGGTCATCGAACGCGAGTGGATCGCCCCGGCCAGCGAGGGCCTGATCGCCTTGTCGGCGGCCAGGGAAGGCGATATCGGCATGGCACTGCTGGGCAACAACCCGCAGGAAGCCGAGGCCCTGCTGCGCGACTGGATGGCGATGTTCCCCGATCGCTTCTATGTCGAGGTGCAGCGCACCAACCGCAGCGGCGACGAAGAGTACCTGCACGCCGCCGTGGCCCTTGCCGACCGCCTGGGCGCGCCGCTGGTGGCCACCAACGACGTGCGCTTCATCAAGCAGACCGACTACGACGCCCACGAAACCCGGGTGTGCATCGGCGAAGGCCGTGCCCTGGACGATCCGCGGCGCTCGCGCAACTACAGCGACCAGCAGTACCTGAAAAGCCCGGAAGAAATGGCCGAGCTGTTCAGCGACCTGCCCGACGCCCTGGCCAACACGGTCGAGATCGCCAAGCGCTGCAACATCGAGGTGCAGCTGGGCAAGCACTTCCTGCCCGACTTCCCCACGCCCAACGGCATGGGCATCGATGAATACCTGCGCCATGTGTCCCATGAAGGCCTGGAAGAGCGCCTGGCGGTGCTCTGGCCCAAGGACACCACGCCCAACTATGAAGAGAAGCGCCAGGTCTACCTCGACCGGCTGAAGTTCGAGCTGGACATCATCATCCAGATGGGCTTCCCCGGTTACTTCCTGATCGTTATGGACTTCATCAAGTGGGCCAAGAACAACGGCGTGCCGGTAGGTCCGGGCCGGGGGTCGGGTGCCGGCTCGCTGGTGGCCTACGTGCTGAAGATCACCGACCTCGACCCGCTGGCCTACGACCTGCTGTTCGAACGTTTCCTCAACCCTGAACGGGTCTCGATGCCCGACTTCGACGTCGACTTCTGCATGGACGGTCGCGACCGCGTGATCGAGTACGTGGCCGATGCCTACGGGCGCAATGCGGTGAGCCAGATCATCACCTTCGGCACCATGGCGGCCAAGGCGGTGGTGCGTGACGTGGCGCGGGTGCAGGGCAAGTCCTACGGTCTGGCCGACCGCCTGTCGAAGATGATTCCATTCGAAGTCGGCATGACCCTGGAGAAGGCCTACGAGCAGGAGGAAATGCTGCGCGACTTCCTCAAGACCGACGAGGATGCCAAGGAAATCTGGGACATGGCCCTCAAGCTCGAGGGTGTTACCCGGGGCACCGGCAAGCACGCCGGTGGCGTGGTCATCGCGCCGACCAAACTCACCGACTTCTCGCCGATTGCCTGTGACGAAGAGGGCGGCGGCCTGGTAACCCAGTTCGACAAGGATGACGTGGAGGCGGCCGGCCTGGTGAAGTTCGACTTCCTTGGCCTGCGTACCCTGACCATCATCAAGTGGGCAATGGAGACGATCAACCGCGAGCAGGCCAAGGCCGGCCTGCCGGACCTGAACATCGACTTCATCCCGCTGGACGACAAGAAAACCTACGACCTGCTGCAGAAGGCCGAGACCACTGCGGTATTCCAGCTCGAGTCGCGCGGCATGAAGGAGCTGATCAAGAAGCTCAAGCCCGACTGCCTGGAAGACCTTATCGCACTGGTGGCACTGTTCCGCCCGGGCCCACTGCAATCGGGCATGGTGGACGACTTCATCAACCGCAAGCACGGCCGCGCCGAGCTGGCCTACCCGCACTCCGACTACCAGTACGAAGGCCTCAAGCCGGTACTGGCGCCGACCTACGGCATCATCCTGTACCAGGAACAGGTGATGCAGATCGCCCAGGTGATGGCCGGCTACACCCTTGGCGGTGCGGACATGCTGCGCCGGGCGATGGGCAAGAAGAAGCCCGAGGAAATGGCCAAGCAGCGTGGCGGTTTCATCGAAGGCTGCGCCACCAACAACATCGACCCGGACCTGGCGGGCAACATCTTCGACCTGGTGGAAAAATTCGCCGGTTACGGTTTCAACAAGTCCCACTCAGCCGCCTACGGCCTGGTGTCGTACCAGACCGCCTGGCTCAAGACCCATCACCCGGCCGCGTTCATGGCTGCGGTACTGTCGGCGGATATGCACAACACCGACAAGGTGGTGACCCTGATCGAGGAAGTGCGCAGCATGAAGCTGCGCCTCGATGCACCGGATGTGAACACCTCCGACTTCAAGTTCACGGTCAACGACGACGGCCGCATCGTGTATGGCCTGGGCGCGATCAAGGGCGTGGGCGAGGGCCCTGTCGACGCGATCGTCGAGGCGCGCAGCAGCGGGCCGTTCAAGGACCTGTTCGACTTCTGCGAGCGGGTCGACCTCAAGCGCATCAACAAGCGCACCCTCGATGCATTGATCCGCAGCGGTGCGCTGGACCGCCTGGGGCCGTTCTTCCACGACGAAATCAAGGCCTACCAGGCCAACATCGACCGTAACCGCGCGGTGCTGCTGGGGGCGATGGAAGAGGCGATCAAGTCGGCCGAACAGACCGCACGCACCCACGACAGCGGGCACTCGGACCTGTTCGGCGGGTTGTTCGTGGAGGCCGACGCCGACGTCTATGCCAACCACCGCAACGCCCGCGAGCTGACCCTCAAGGAACGCCTGCGCGGCGAGAAGGACACCCTGGGCCTGTACCTGACCGGCCACCCGATCGACGAGTACGAAGGCGAGATCCGCCGTTTCGCCCGTCAGCGCATCATCGACCTCAAGCCGGCCCGCGATACCCAGACCGTGGCCGGCATGATCATTGCGCTGCGCGTGATGAAGAACAAGAAGGGCGACAAGATGGGCTTCGTGACCCTCGACGACCGCTCCGGGCGCATCGAGGCGTCGCTGTTTGCCGATGCGTTCATGGCCGCGCAGCCGTTGCTGCAGACCGACGCGATGGTGGTGGTCGAAGGGGAGGTCAGCAATGACGACTTCTCCGGTGGCCTGCGCCTGCGGGTCAAGCGCGTGATGAGCATGGAAGATGCACGTACCAACCTGGCCGAAAGCCTGCGCCTGAAGATCCATGCCGACGCCCTCAAGGGCGACCGCCTGGCGTGGCTGGGCGAGCTGTTCAAGCGCCATCGCGGCGCGTGCCCGATCAGCATGGAATACACCGGCAACGATGCGCGCGCCCTGCTGCAGTTTGGCGAAGGTTGGCGCATCGACCCCGCGGACGGACTGATTCAGGCCCTGCGTGACCAGTTCGGGCGTGAGAACGTCTTCCTGCAATATCGATGAATTGATGAATTTTTAATCTCGACCTGAATGCGCCTGATCCCTTAAGGTAGGGCGCCAAACGGATCAACCGGCCGGCCGCCTGGCCGTCGACCCAAGACGGATGCCTATGAACCCGAATTTTCTGGATTTCGAACAGCCGATTGCTGACCTGCAAGCCAAGATCGAAGAGCTGCGCCTGGTCGGCAATGACAACTCGCTGAACATCGGCGATGAAATCGCCCGTCTGCAAGACAAGAGCAGCACGCTGACCGAGAGCATTTTCGGCAACCTGACCAGCTGGCAGATCGCGCGCCTGGCGCGTCACCCGCGTCGTCCGTACACCCTGGACTACATCGACCACATCTTCACCGAGTTCGACGAGCTGCATGGCGACCGCCACTTCTCCGACGACGCCGCGATCGTTGGCGGCATCGCCCGCCTGGACGACCAGCCGGTGATGGTGATCGGTCATCAGAAAGGCCGTGAAGTGCGCGAGAAGGTACGCCGCAACTTCGGCATGCCACGCCCTGAAGGCTACCGCAAGGCGTGCCGCCTGATGGAAATGGCCGAACGCTTCAAGATGCCGATCCTGACCTTCATCGACACCCCGGGCGCCTACCCTGGCATCGACGCCGAAGAGCGCAACCAGAGCGAAGCGATTGCCTGGAACCTGCGCGTGATGGCTCGCCTGAAAACGCCGATCATCGCCACCGTGATCGGCGAAGGCGGTTCGGGCGGTGCACTGGCCATCGGCGTTTGCGACCAGCTGAACATGCTGCAGTACTCCACCTACGCGGTGATTTCGCCGGAAGGCTGCGCCTCGATCCTGTGGAAGACTGCCGAGAAGGCTGCTGACGCAGCCGAAGCGATGGGCATCACGGCCGAGCGCCTCAAGGGCCTGGGTATCGTTGACAAGGTGATCGGCGAACCACTGGGCGGCGCACACCGTGACCCGGCGGCGGCCTCGGCCAACATCCGCGCTTCGCTGATCGAGCAGTTGGACATGCTCAAGGCGTTCGACAACGACGCGCTGCTCAAGCGCCGTTATGATCGCCTGATGAGCTACGGGCTCTGATCTGAACTCATCGGTGGCCCTTTCGCTTCTGTAGGAGCCGGCTTTGCCGGCGAAGGGCCACCGATGATCGACCTGCGCAACACCCTGTCCCCCTGGCACCAAGCTACCGGCTGGTGCGTCGCCCTCTCTGGTGGCCTCGACTCCACCGTCCTGCTGCACCTGCTGGCCCAACAGCCGGCTGCCCCCCTTCGTGCCCTCCATGTCCACCACGGTCTGCAAGCCGCTGCCGATGCGTGGCCGGCCCACTGCCAGCGCCTGTGCGACAGCCTGGGCGTACCGCTGGACATCATCCATGTGCACGTCGCCCCAGGCGCCAGCCTGGAGCAGGGCGCCCGGGACGCGCGCTATGCAGCCTTCGCCCGGGCCCTGCGCCCGGGCGAACTGCTGCTGACCGGCCAGCACCGCGACGACCAGGCCGAGACGCTGCTGTTTCGGCTGTTGCGCGGGGCCGGCCTGCGTGGCCTGTCGGGGATGCCAGCGCAGCGGGCGTTGGGGCAGGGCAGCCTGCTGCGACCCTTGCTGAATACCCCGCGTGATGAACTGCTGGCCTACGCCACCGCGCATGGCCTGCATTGGATAGAAGACCCCAGCAACGATGACACCCAGTTCTCGCGCAACTACCTGCGCCACCAGGTGCTGCCGGCGCTGACCCGACGCTGGCCCCAGGCGTCGCGCAGCCTGGCGCGCAGCGCCGCGCACCTGGCCGAGGCGCAGGGCCTGCTCGATGAAGTGGCGCAGCAGGACCTCGCACAAGCCTCGACCCCCGATGCCTTCGCCTGGTTGGGCTGCCCGTCGCTGGATCTGGAGGTGCTGCGCCAACTGTCCCCGGCACGCCAGCGCAACGCCCTGCAGTACTGGCTGGCGGCGCGCACGCGCCTGCCGGACACTCGCCACTGGTCGGGTTGGGAAGACGTGCGCGATGCCGGCGGCGAAGGGCGTCCTGTATGGCGCCTGGCCGATGGCGAGCTGCACCGCAGTGGCCTGCGCATCTACTGGCTGGGTGCGCACTGGCTCACGCCGCCGGCGCAGCCGGGCCCCTGGCTCGACCCGCGCCAGCCGCTTGCACTGCCCGGTAATGGCCAGTTGACACTAAGCGGCAGGTTGCCGCAGGGCCCGCTGCAGGTGCGCTATCGCCAGGGCGGCGAGAGGATGGCGATCGAGGGCAGAGGCCATCGCGACCTCAAGCGGTTGCTCAACGAGCGCCAGCTACCCTTGTTCGCCCGCCAGCGCGTGCCGCTGCTGTACCGCGACGGGCAGTTGCTGGCGGTGGCCAACCTGCCGGGGCTGGGGCTTGCCGACGGGCAACTGCACTGGTGCGTACCGACAAGCGCGCAAGGTTTGAGATGAAAGGGACATTCCGGTAGACTACGCTCCCTTCTTGATACAACTTCTGTGACTTCATCTGAATCACGGCAGTTGCCGATTACCAAGCAGTTTTTTGCTGGGCGATTCTAAAAATGTTTAGCGAGCTCCTTACCGGGTTTTCAACCCCCGGTCTGACCAGGCGCGGCAGTTTTTTAAGATGCACTGTGATTGACGCAGGTGATCGGGGGCTTCGGCCTTCCTTCGCTTTCCCCGGCGGCACTGACCGCTTTAACGCAGACTTCTAGGGTTTTTCATGACGCGCTACATATTCGTCACGGGCGGTGTTGTTTCTTCATTGGGGAAAGGCATTGCCTCGGCTTCATTGGCGGCCATCCTGGAGGCGCGGGGGCTCAAGGTCACCATGCTCAAGCTGGACCCGTACATCAACGTCGACCCGGGCACCATGAGCCCGTTCCAGCACGGTGAAGTGTTCGTCACCCACGACGGCGCCGAGACCGACCTGGACCTGGGCCACTACGAGCGGTTCATCCGCACGACCATGACCCAGAACAACAACTTCACCACCGGCCGCGTGTACGAGCACGTGCTGCGCAAGGAGCGCCGTGGTGACTATCTGGGTGCCACCATCCAGGTGATCCCGCACATCACCGACGAAATCAAGCGCCGCATCATCAAGGGCGCCGGCGATGCCGACGTGGCCATGGTCGAGATCGGCGGTACCGTGGGTGACATCGAGTCGCAACCGTTCCTCGAGGCCATCCGCCAGCTGCGCTTCGAAGTGGGCGCCAAGCGCGCGATGCTGATGCACCTGACCCTGGTGCCGTACATCGCCACCGCCGGCGAGACCAAGACCAAGCCTACCCAGCACTCGGTCAAGGAGCTGCGCTCCATCGGCCTGCAGCCGGACGTGCTGGTGTGCCGTTCCGATCACCCGATCGACAGCTCGTCGCGCCGCAAGATCGCGCAGTTCACCAACGTTGAAGAACGTGCGGTGATCGCGCTGGAAGACGCCGACACCATCTACAAGATCCCGGGCATCCTGCACTCCCAGGGCCTGGACGACTTCGTCGTCGAGCGTTTCGGCCTGCAGTGCGGCAGCGCCGACCTGTCCGAGTGGGACGCGGTGGTCGATGCCAAGCTCAACCCCGAGCACGAAGTCACCATCGCCATGGTCGGCAAGTACATGGAACTGCTCGATGCCTACAAGTCGCTGATCGAAGCGATGAGCCATGCCGGCATCAGCAACCGCACCAAGGTCAACCTGCGCTACATCGACTCCGAAGACATCGAGAACCAGGGCACCGGCCTGCTCGAAGGCGTGGACGCCATCCTGGTACCGGGCGGTTTCGGCCTGCGCGGCGTGGAAGGCAAGATCACTGCCGTTCAATACGCTCGCGAGAACAAGGTGCCTTACCTGGGTATCTGCCTGGGCATGCAGGTGGCGGTCATCGAATTCGCCCGCAACGTGATGGGCTGGAAGGACGCCAACTCCACCGAGTTCGATCGCGCCAGCGGTCACCCGGTGGTGGGCCTGATCACCGAGTGGGAAGATGCCACCGGCGCGGTCGAGACCCGTACCGAAGCCTCGGACCTTGGCGGCACCATGCGTCTGGGCGCCCAGGAGTGCCAGCTGCAAAGCGGCTCCAAGGTGCACGACTGCTACGCCAAGGACGTGATCGTCGAGCGTCACCGTCACCGCTACGAGGTCAACAACAACCTGCTGCCGCAACTGATCGAGGCGGGCCTGGTGGTCTCGGGTCGTTCCGGCGACGGCGCACTGGTCGAAGTGGTCGAGTCCAAGGACCATCCGTGGTTCGTGGCCTGCCAGTTCCACCCGGAGTTCACCTCTACCCCGCGTGACGGCCACCCGCTGTTCAGCGGCTTCGTCAAAGCTGCATTGGCTCAAAAGAACAAGGCCTGATCCATGACCCAGAAGATCATTCGCGTCGGTAACATCGAGATCGCCAACGACAAGCCGTTCGTCCTGTTCGGCGGCATGAACGTGCTGGAATCCCGTGACCTGGCCCTGAAGGTCTGCGAAGAGTACGTGCGGGTTACCGAGAAGCTCGGTATCCCCTACGTGTTCAAGGCCAGCTTCGACAAGGCCAACCGTTCGTCGATCAACTCCTACCGCGGCCCTGGCCTGGAAGAGGGGATGAAGATCTTCGAAGAGATCAAGCGCACCTTCAACGTGCCGGTGATCACCGACGTGCACGAGCCGCACCAGGCGCAGGCCGTGGCCGACGTGTGCGACATCATCCAGCTGCCGGCCTTCCTGTCGCGCCAGACTGACCTTGTTGTCGCGATGGCCAAAACCGGCGCGGTGATCAACATCAAGAAGGCGCAGTTCCTCGCACCCCAGGAGATGAAGCACATCCTGAGCAAGTGCGAAGAGGCCGGCAACGACCAACTGATCCTCTGCGAGCGTGGTTCGAGCTTCGGCTACAACAACCTGGTGGTGGACATGCTCGGCTTCGGCATCATGAAGCAGTTCGAGTACCCGGTGTTCTTCGACGTGACCCATGCCCTGCAGATGCCGGGTGGTCGCGCCGATTCCGCAGGTGGCCGCCGTGCCCAGGTCACCGACCTGGCCAAGGCCGGCCTCAGTCAGGGGCTGGCGGGCCTGTTCCTCGAGGCCCACCCGGACCCTGACAATGCCAAGTGCGACGGCCCGTGCGCCCTGCGCCTGGACAAACTGGAGCCATTCCTGGCCCAGCTCAAGCAACTGGACGAACTGGTCAAGAGTTTTCCGACGGTAGAAACCGCGTAAACCTCGATTCTCCGGTAAAGTACCGCCCGTTCATCCCCTGACCCCCGGGTCAGGGGCTTGTCCTCGTCAGGCCTGCCCGTGCGCCGACCGCCTGTGACGGACCCGGTTTTTTTCTCAGCTGCGTTGTTTTCGTCAATTCTGGAGTGCTTACAACAATGGCAAAAATCGTCGACATCAAAGGTCGTGAAGTTCTCGATTCGCGCGGTAACCCTACCGTCGAAGCGGACGTACTGCTCGACAACGGCATCATCGGCAGCGCCTGTGCGCCGTCGGGTGCTTCCACTGGCTCGCGCGAAGCGCTGGAGCTGCGTGATGGCGACAAGAGCCGTTACATGGGCAAGGGCGTACTGAAGGCCGTCGCCAACATCAACGGCCCGATCCGCGACCTGCTGCTGGGCAAGGACCCGGTCGAGCAGAAAGCGCTCGACCTGGCGATGATCAAGCTCGACGGTACTGAAAACAAAGGCAACCTGGGCGCCAACGCCATCCTCGCCGTGTCCCTGGCTGCCGCCAAGGCCGCTGCACAGGACCAGGACCTGCCGCTGTACGCGCACATCGCAAACCTCAATGGCACCCCTGGCCAGTACTCGATGCCGGTCCCGATGATGAACATCATCAACGGCGGCGAGCACGCCGACAACAACGTCGACATCCAGGAGTTCATGGTGCAGCCGGTCGGCGCCAAGACCTTCTCCGACGCGCTGCGCATGGGCACCGAGATCTTCCACCACCTCAAGGCAGTACTGAAGGCCCGTGGCCTGAACACCGCCGTGGGTGACGAGGGTGGTTTCGCACCTAACCTGGCTTCCAACGAAGACGCGCTGTCGGCCATCGCCGAAGCCATCGCCAACGCCGGCTACACCCTGGGCACCGACGTGACCCTGGCGCTGGACTGTGCGGCCAGCGAGTTCTACGAGGACGGCAAGTACAACCTGTCCGGTGAAGGCAAGTCGTTCGACGCAGCCGGTTTTGCCGACTACCTCAAGGGCCTGACCGAGCGTTTCCCGATCATCTCGATCGAAGACGGCCTGGACGAGTCCGACTGGGCGGGCTGGAAGATCCTGACCGACAAGATCGGCGACAAGGTGCAACTGGTCGGTGACGACCTGTTCGTGACCAACACCAAGATCCTGAAGGAAGGCATCGACAAGAAGATCGCCAACTCGATCCTGATCAAGTTCAACCAGATCGGCACCCTGACCGAAACCCTGGAAGCCATCCAGATGGCCAAGGCCGCCGGTTACACCGCGGTGATCTCGCACCGTTCGGGCGAAACCGAAGATTCGACCATTGCCGACCTGGCCGTGGGTACCGCTGCCGGCCAGATCAAGACCGGTTCGCTGTGCCGCTCCGACCGCGTCTCCAAGTACAACCAATTGCTGCGTATCGAAGAGCAACTGGGCAGCAAGGCTGTGTACCGTGGTCGCGGCGAGTTTCGCGGCTAAGCCAGAGATGGTAAAAAGGCCGCAGTGTGAGGCTGAAAGACGCAGCTAATCTTTCAGCAACCCTGTGCAGCAAGTGCTTTCCCCACAAAGCCTGGCTTCGGTCAGGCTTCGTGCCATCAGCCCCTTGTGCACGGGCGGCCTTTTTCCAGTGGATACCCTGATGCGTAGTCCCTATTGGTTGTTCCTCGTCTTGCTCCTGTTGCTGGGTGGCCTGCAGTACCGTCTGTGGGTGGGCAACGGCAGCCTGGCCCAGGTTGCCGACCTCAAGCAGCAGATCGCCGACCAGCACGCTGAAAACGAGCGTCTGCTGGAGCGTAATCGCGTGCTTGATGCCGAAGTGCTGGAGTTGAAGAAAGGTATGGAAACCGTCGAAGAACGCGCTCGTCATGAGCTGGGTATGGTCAAGGAGGGTGAAACCCTCTACCAGTTGGCCCAATGACGGCGTCCCTGCCTGCCTTCTGGGCAGTGATTCCTGCCGCGGGTGTTGGTGCCCGCATGGCTGCCGACCGTCCCAAGCAGTACCTGCAACTGGGCGGGCGGACGATTCTCGAGCATAGCCTCGACTGTTTTCTCGACCATCCATGCCTCAAGGGCGTGGTGGTCAGCATTGCTGCCGACGACCCTTACTGGCCGGGCCTGGCCTGCGCCAGCGATACGCGCATCCAGCGTGCGGCAGGTGGGCGCGAGCGTGCCGATTCGGTGCTCAACGCCTTGCTGCTGCTGCATGCCCAGGGCGCGGCCGACAACGACTGGGTGCTGGTGCACGATGCGGCGCGGCCGAACCTGGCGCGCGACGACCTTGACCGCCTGCTGGGCGAGCTGGCGAATGACCCGGTGGGCGGGCTGCTGGCGGTGCCGGCGCGCGACACGCTCAAGCGTGCCGATGCCAACGGGCGGGTAAGCGCCACCATCGACCGCAGCACGGTGTGGCAGGCGTACACCCCGCAGATGTTCCGCCTGGGGGCATTGCACCGTGCGCTGGCAGACAGCCTGGTGGCGGACGTGGCGATCACCGACGAGGCGTCGGCCATCGAATGGTCGGGGCAGGCGCCGCGCCTGGTCGAAGGGCGCAACGACAATATCAAGGTGACGCGGCCGGAAGACCTGGAGTGGCTGAGGCAGCGCTGGGCCAATCGCGGCAATTGACCACGGTGGCCCATTCTCTGGCAAGCCAGCCTTGCACAAGGGACTGCAGTACGTTCAAGGGCGGGTGAATGATTTGTGGGAGCCCGCGACGTTTTCTACACGCTGCGGTACTCAGGCAACTGTCCCAACTTCTCCCGTAGATAATCCACCAGCTTGCGCACCTTCGGCGACAGGTGCCGCTGTTGCGGGTACAACGCCCACACCGCCGTATTCGGCGGCTGATGCGCTTCAAGCAGCGACACCAGCGCGCCACTGCCCAGATGCTCCAGCACGTAGTAGTCCGGCAACTGGCACAGGCCCATCCCCTGCAGCGCCGCATCCAGCACCGCCTGCCCGCTGTTGCAGCGCCAGTTGCCCTGCACCCGCTGACTGATTTCCCGACCCTCCTGCTGCAAGGCCCAGATATCCGTGCTGCCGATCAGGCAGTTGTGCCGCGCCAGCTCCGACACGCTGTGGGGCCGCCCATAGCGCTCCAGGTACGCCGGCGAGGCGCACAGGTACATGCGCCGTGGGGCCAGGCGTGCCGCCACCAGGCGTGACTCCTGCAACCGACCCAGGCGAATCGCCATGTCCATGCCTTCGTGCAGCAGGTCGAGGGTGCGGTTGGTCAGCTCGATGTCCACCCGCAACTGCGGGTACTGCGCCATGAAGCGGGTGACCAGCGGCACGATGAAGCGCTCGCCATAGGCCACCGCACAGGTCATGCGCAGCAGCCCCTTGGGCTCGCTGGTCAGGTCGCCTATGGCGCGCAGGGCCTCTTCGCGGCCATCCTGCAGGCGCTGGCAGTGCTGAAGAAAGGTCTGCCCGGCCTCGCTCAAGGTCACCTTGCGCGTGCTGCGGTACAAAAGGCGCGTCTGCAGGCGATCTTCCAGGCGCGCCACCGCGCGGCTCACGTGCGACGACGATACCCCCAGGCGCTCGGCTGCCGCAGTGAACTGGCCCGTTTCGGCCACCGCGACGAATTCGTCGATCCCTTCCCAGCGGCTGCTCATCGATTATCCCTGCATGGCAATAATGTTTTGTGTTTGGCTCGATTATTAATCAAAAGACGATGAATTACACTTCACGCCTGAACTGAAACCTTTGTGGAGAACCTTGATGATCAAGTCCCGTGCTGCCGTTGCCTTCGAAGCCAAGAAACCGCTGGAGATCGTCGAAGTCGACGTGGCCATGCCCAAGGCCGGCGAAGTGCTGTTGCGCGTGGTCGCCAGCGGCGTCTGCCACACCGACGCCTACACGCTGTCGGGCGCCGACCCGGAAGGCATCTTCCCGTCCATCCTGGGCCATGAAGGCGGCGCCATCGTCGAGGCCATCGGTGAGGGCGTGACCTCGGTGGCGGTGGGCGATCACGTGATCCCGCTCTACACCCCGGAATGTCGCCAGTGCAAGTTCTGCAAGTCGGGCAAGACCAACCTGTGCCAGGCCATCCGCGCGACCCAGGGCAAGGGCCTGATGCCCGACGGCACCACCCGTTTTGCCTACAAGGGTCAGCCGCTGTTCCACTACATGGGCACCTCGACCTTCTCCGAATACACCGTGCTGCCGGAAATTTCCGTGGCCAAGATCCAGAAAGAGGCCCCGCTGGAGAAGGTGTGCCTGCTTGGTTGCGGCGTGACCACCGGCATCGGTGCGGTACTCAATACCGCCAAGGTCAAGCCGGGTGACACCGTGGCCATCTTCGGCCTTGGCGGCATCGGCCTGTCGGCCGTGATCGGTGCGGTCAAGGCCAAGGCCAGCCGCATCATCGCCATCGACATCAACCCGGCCAAGTTCGAGATCGCACGCCAGCTGGGTGCCACCGACTGCATCAACCCCAAGGACTACGATCGCCCGATCCAGGAAGTGATCGTGGACCTGACCGATGGCGGCGTGGACTTCTCGTTCGAGTGCATCGGCAACGTGCAACTGATGCGTGCGGCCCTGGAGTGCTGCCACAAGGGCTGGGGCGAGTCGGTGATCATCGGCGTCGCCGGTGCCGGCCAGGAGATCGCAACGCGTCCGTTCCAGCTGGTCACCGGCCGCGTCTGGCGCGGCTCGGCATTCGGTGGCGTGCGTGGTCGAACCGAGCTGCCAAGCTATGTGGACATGGCCGAGCAGGGCGAGATCCCGCTGGACACCTTCATTACCCACACCATGGGCCTGGAAGACATCAACAAGGCCTTCGACCTGATGCATGAAGGCAAGAGCATCCGCAGCGTCATCCACTTCTGAGGTCTGCCATGAGCCTGGAAAACATCTCCTGCCAGAAGAGCTTCGGCGGCTGGCACAAGCGCTACCGGCACCGCTCCAGCGTGCTGGGGTGCGACATGGTGTTTGCCGTTTACCTGCCGCCGCAGGCGGAGCAGGGCGGCAAGCTGCCGGTGCTGTACTGGCTGAGCGGGCTGACCTGCACCGACGAGAACTTCATGCAGAAGGCCGGTGCGCACAAGCTTGCCGCCGAGCTCGGCCTGATCATCGTGGCGCCGGACACCAGCCCGCGCGGGCCACAGGTACCGGACGACCCGGACGGCGCCTGGGACTTCGGCCTGGGCGCGGGGTTCTACCTCAATGCCACCGAACAGCCGTGGGCCGAGCACTACCGCATGCACGACTACGTGGTGGATGAGCTGCCGGCGCTGGTGGAGGCGCATTTCCCGGCCTCCGCTGCGCGCAGCATCAGCGGTCACTCCATGGGTGGGCACGGCGCGCTGGTGTGCGCCTTGCGCAACCCCGGGCGCTATGTGTCGGTGTCGGCGTTCTCGCCCATCGGCAACCCGATGGACTGCCCGTGGGGCCAGAAGGCGTTCGGTCGCTACCTGGGCGAGGAGCGTTCGCGCTGGCGCGAATGGGATGCCAGCGTGCTGATCGCGCAGGCGCAGGAAACGCTGCCGCTGCTGGTCGACCAGGGCGATCGCGACGACTTCCTGCAAACCCAGCTCAAGCCCGAAGTGCTGGCCCAGGCCGCGCAGGCGGCTGGCTACCCGCTGACGTTGCGCCTGCAGCCTGGCTACGACCACAGCTACTACTTCATCGCCAGCTTCATCGATGACCACCTGCGCCATCATGCGGCGGCACTGGGGCGGGCGTAGGGCTAGTCCTACAAATAAGCCAAACCCCCGGCAAAGCAGGTAGAATCACGCCCTGACTCAATCAGGGCGTTTTTTTATGCGTATTGGCCACGGCTACGATGTGCACCGCTTCGCGGAAGGCGATTTCATCACCTTGGGTGGGGTGCGCATTGCGCACAAGTTCGGCCTGCTGGCCCATTCCGACGGCGATGTGCTGCTGCACGCGCTGAGCGATGCACTGCTGGGCGCCGCCGCGCTGGGTGACATCGGCAAGCATTTCCCCGATACCGACCCGCAGTTCAAGGGCGCCGACAGCCGCGTGCTGCTGCGCCACATCCTGTCGATCATCCATGCCAAGGGCTGGAAGGTGGGCAACGTCGACGCCACCATCGTGGCCCAGGCACCCCGGATGGCCGCGCACATCGAAACCATGCGTACCCTGATCGCCCAGGACCTGCAGGTCGAGCTCGACCAGGTCAACGTCAAGGCCACCACCGAAGAGAAGCTTGGCTTCACCGGCCGAGAAGAAGGCATTGCCGTTCACGCCGTCGCGTTGTTGCTGCGCGCATGACCGAACTCGAACTGCTCGGCCCGCAGGCAGCCGGGCCGGCGCTGGGCAGCGCCATCCTCAAGGCCACGGCCGAAGATTTCCAGGTCGATGAAGTGCTCGACATTCCCCTGTCGGGTGAAGGCGAGCACTTGTGGCTGTGGGTCGAGAAACGCGACCTCAATACCGAGGAGGCCGCCCGCCGCCTGGCCCGCGCCGCCGGCGTACCGCTGCGCACCGTGAGCTATGCCGGCCTCAAGGACCGTCAGGCGCTGACTCGCCAATGGTTCAGCCTGCACCTGCCGGGCAAGGCCGACCCTGACCTGAGCGCGGCTGAAAACGAAACCCTGAGCATCCTCAGACACACCCGTCACTCGCGCAAACTCCAGCGTGGCGCGCACTCGGCCAACGGCTTCACCCTGCGCCTCACAGCGCTCAGCGCCGATCACCAGGCCCTGGACGCGCGCCTCGAGCAATTGCGCATACAAGGCGTGCCCAACTACTTCGGCAGCCAGCGCTTCGGCTTTGCTGGCGGCAACGTGCACGATGCGCGCCAGTGGGCCGAGCGCAAGGCCCTGCCCGAGCAGCGCAATGTGCGCTCGCGGCTGCTGTCCAGCGCACGCAGCTACCTGTTCAACCGGGTGCTGGCCGAGCGGGTTGCCGATGGCAGCTGGCAACAGGCTCAGGTCGGCGACCTGCTGGCGTTCACCGACAGCCGCAGCTTTTTCGCGGCGGGCGAGGCCGAGTGCAGCGATCCGCGCCTGGCAATACTCGACCTGCACCCTACCGGGCCGCTGTGGGGCGAGGGCCTGCCGGCCACCAGTGGGGCAGGCGGTGCGATCGAGCAACGCGTGGCCGAACAGGAGGCAGCCCTGTGCCAATGGCTGGGCAATGCCAACCTCAAACAGGAACGGCGCATTCTGCGGCTGCCCATTGGCGGCTTGACGTGGCATTATCCCGAGCCTGATATCCTGCAACTGGAATTCGTCCTTCCGGCCGGATGCTTCGCCACCGTGGTGGTGCGCGAACTCGTCGATCTGGTGCCGGCAGGGCAGACGGACAGCCCATGCGTATTCTGATTTCGAACGACGACGGGGTCACCGCACCCGGTCTCGCCGCGCTGCATGCTGCGCTGGCGGATTATGCCGAGTGCGTGGTGATTGCCCCGGACCAGGACAAGAGCGGCGCCAGCAGTTCGCTGACGCTCGACCGCCCGCTGCATCCGCAGACCCTGGCCAACGGCTACATCAGCCTCAACGGCACACCGACCGATTGCGTGCACCTGGGCCTGAACGGGCTGCTGGAGCATCCGCCGGACATGGTCGTCTCGGGTATCAACCTGGGCGCCAACCTGGGCGATGACGTGCTGTACTCGGGCACGGTCGCCGCGGCGCTGGAAGGTCGATTCCTGGGGGGCACCTCGTTTGCCTTCTCGCTGCTCTCGCGCCTGCCGGACAACCTGCCCACTGCCGCCTATTTCGCGCGCAAGCTGGTCGTGGCGCATGCAAGCCTTGAGCTGCCACCGCGCACCGTACTCAATGTGAACATTCCCAACCTGCCGCTGGAGCACATCCGTGGCATCCAGCTGACACGCCTGGGGCATCGTGCACGTGCGGCGGCGCCGACCAAGGTGGTCAACCCGCGCGGCAAGGAAGGCTACTGGATCGCGGTGGCCGGCGACGCCGAGGATGGCGGCCCGGGTACCGATTTTCACGCGGTGATGCAGGGCTATGTCTCGATCACCCCGCTACAGCTTGACCGCACCTTCAACGATGCCTTCGACCGTCTCGAGGGTTGGCTGGAGGGGCTGCTCTGATGCGAGAGCCGGAGGATCTGATGCGCCATGGTATCGGTTTTACTTCGCAGCGAACCCGTGAACGGCTGATCCAGCGTTTGATCGAGGAAGGCATCAAGGACCAGCGGGTGCTCGAGGCCTTGCGCAACATCCCGCGGCACATGTTCGTCGACGAGGCGCTGTCGCACCGTGCGTATGAAGATACCGCCCTGCCCATCGGCAACAACCAGACCATCTCGCAGCCGTTCATGGTCGCGTACATGAGCGAGGTGCTGCTGGAGGACGGTCCGCTGGACAAGGTGCTGGAGATCGGCACCGGGTCTGGCTACCAGACAGCAGTGCTGTCCAGGCTGGTGGAGCGGGTGTTCTCGGTAGAGCGCATCAAACCCCTGCAGGACCGCGCCAAGGAACGGCTGGTCGAGTTGAACCTGCGCAACCAGGTGTTCCGCTGGGGCGACGGTTTCGAGGGATGGCCGGCACTGGCCCCCTACAATGGCATCATCGTCACCGCCGGCGCACCCGAAGTGCCCCAGGCCTTGCTCGACCAGCTGGCACCGGGCGGGCGCATGGTGATACCGGTGGGCGCCAGTGGCGAGACACAGCAATTGCTGTTGATCGTGCGCGAAGAACAGGGCTTCTCGCGGCGCAAACTGTGTGACGTACGCTTCGTGCCGTTGCTCAATGGCACATTGAGCTGAGTCGATTTTTTTCGCGGGCGTCGAATTCCCGGTGCATTGCCGGGTCTATGGGGCGTGCGGTTTCTTGAACGATCGCACAACCTGGCAAGCAGTTGATCTGCATTGCCTGTGCGCTCGGTTATAATTGCAACAATATTGCATTCCTACATCGGTCACCACATAAGGGAGCGGCGGGTGAGTCACACAGTCATTCGGCAGCGCATGGGTCTATCGAGCTTAAAGCTTCTGGTGATTGCACTCGCCTTGGGAACCCTGGTTTCAGGGTGTTCCAGTTCATCTTCGAGCAGCGTGCGGGTGGTCGACCGCAACAGCGCCGCGCCCAAGCGCCCGGTGGTCACTACGGGGCAGTACGTGGTTCGCCCGGGCGATACGCTGTTCTCGATTGCCTTTCGCTACGGCTGGGACTACAAGGAGCTCGCTGCGCGCAACGGTATCCCGGCGCCCTATACCATCCGGCCCGGCCAGGCGATCCGCTTCGGCTCCGGCACGGCTACCAGCAGCGGCTCGCGGGTCGTCACCTCCACCTCGCCCTCCAGCAAGACCACGGTCACCCGTCGTCCGGCAGGTACCCCGGCACCGGCAAAAACCACGTCTCCAGGCGGTACCAGCGCGCCGCCCGTCGTCGCCACCACCCCCGTCCAGGTGCCGGCTTCGGAGCGTTCGGCCGGTGGCTGGGCATGGCCGGCCAACGGTGTGCTGATTGGAAAATTCGCTTCAAACGGTAGTTTGAATAAAGGCATTGATATCGCCGGTGATTTGGGACAGCCTGTTTTTGCTGCGTCGGATGGTTCCGTTGTGTACGCCGGAAGTGGCTTGCGGGGCTACGGTGAACTGGTAATCATCAAGCACAGCGATACCTACGTCAGTGCCTACGGTCACAACCGCAGGCTGTTGGTTCGGGAGGGACAGCAGGTCAAGGTTGGGCAGACAATTGCCGAAATGGGGTCCACGGGCACCGACCGGGTGAAGCTTCACTTCGAGATTCGCCGCCAGGGCAAACCTGTAGATCCGTTGCAATTCCTGCCACGTCGTTGATAAGCATGTACCCGGCCTGTTCCTTCGCGTAGTGGGGACAGGCTCAGCGTTGCCAAGGATAAAGGCGCCGCTTGAGTCTGAGTTCGAACTCAGCAAAGGACTATAACAATGGCTCTCAGTAAAGAAGTGCCGGAGTTTGACATCGACGATGAGGTGCTCCTTATGGAAACCGGCATCGTTTTGGAAACGGATGTGGTGTCAGACGAACCTGCTGTATCTCCGGTTCGGACCCGGGCCAAACAAGGCTCACCGCTCAAACAGCACAAGTACATCGATTACACTCGAGCACTTGATGCAACTCAGCTCTACCTCAACGAAATCGGCTTTTCGCCCCTGCTTTCCCCGGAAGAAGAAGTTCATTTTGCGCGTCTGTCGCAAAGTGGCGACCCTGCCGGGCGCAAACGCATGATCGAAAGCAACCTGCGCCTGGTGGTGAAGATTGCGCGCCGCTACGTCAACCGCGGTCTATCGCTGCTCGACCTGATCGAAGAGGGCAACCTGGGCCTGATTCGCGCAGTCGAGAAGTTCGACCCCGAGCGTGGGTTCCGTTTCTCGACCTACGCCACCTGGTGGATCCGGCAGACCATCGAACGCGCCATCATGAACCAGACGCGCACCATTCGCCTGCCGATCCATGTGGTCAAGGAACTGAACGTCTACCTGCGTGCAGCACGCGAGCTGACCCAGAAACTCGATCACGAGCCGTCACCGGAAGAGATCGCCAACCTGCTGGAAAAACCCGTAGGCGAGGTCAAGCGCATGCTCGGCCTGAACGAGCGCGTGTCTTCGGTGGACGTTTCACTGGGCCCGGACTCGGACAAGACCCTGCTCGATACCCTCACCGACGATCGTCCCACCGACCCTTGCGAGCTGTTGCAGGACGACGACCTGTCCCAGAGCATCGACCTGTGGCTGAGCGAACTGACCGACAAGCAGCGTGAGGTGGTGATTCGCCGCTTTGGCCTGCGCGGGCATGAGAGCAGCACCCTGGAGGATGTCGGCCTGGAGATTGGTCTTACGCGGGAGCGGGTACGTCAGATCCAGGTGGAGGGCCTCAAGCGGCTGCGGGAGATCCTGGAGAAGAACGGTCTGTCCAGCGAGTCGCTGTTCCAGTAACTGCGACGGCTGTGAAAAGGCGCCTCGACCCAGTCGAGGCGTTTTTGTTCGTGGCTGTCTCAAGCGCTCAGACACGCGCAGAAACACCGATACCACGGCGGCAACCTTTCCCGGTTGCGTATTGTTATTGGATTTGTAGGTTATCGCTTACAAGATCCGTAAGCCTTTACATCAAGCGGGTGTAAATTCCAGTCGGTTTTGACGTGGTATTTTATCTAACCAATTGATATTGAAAGAGTTTATTGTGAGGTGGCGTCACCTTCCGGACTTTTTTTGAGAGCTTTTACCAGTTGCTCTGCCGGCTGCAGGGGATAGTATCTGAACTGTGTCTACGGACTGACACAGGTTCTCAAGGATGAGCGCCAAGGACATCGCGGGATGCGATTCATCAGGATGATGATAGGGAATACAGGGACTACGGAAAAAAATGTGGGCGGGTCATACCGCCCCTTTTTTTTGCCTGCGAAAAAGTGGGTGGCCCTGCAGCGAACATAAAAAAAGGCCCCGAAGGGCCTTTTTCATTGATCCGGCGTCGATCAACGCTCCAGATCTGCAATCTTGCCCGGCTTGCCATCCCACTCTGCAGCGTCTGGCATCGAATCCTTCTTCTCGGTGATGTTCGGCCAGATTTCGGCCAGCTCGGCGTTGAGCTCGATGAAGTTTTCCATGCCGGCCGGCACTTCATCTTCCGAGAAGATCGCAACGGCGGGGCACTCAGGCTCGCACAGTGCACAGTCGATGCACTCATCCGGGTGAATGACCAGGAAGTTCGGGCCTTCGTAGAAGCAGTCCACCGGACAGACTTCTACACAGTCGGTGTACTTGCACTTGATGCAGTTGTCGGTGACGACGAAGGTCATTTCTAATTTTCTCCTCAGGCGACGGCAGCGTTCCCTTCCAGACAGGGCCGCTCGGTTCGGTAGGTCGGCAGCGAGCCAGGCTAATAACTCGCTGCCCCGCCGAACCGCGCGGGATTCTATCAGTTTGTGCGATGGGGCGTTATAACAGAGTCTTTAGTGTATAGAGCATTTCGATAGCTTGGCGTGGCGTCAGGTTGTCCACGTCGAGCTTGCCGATCTTCTCGATCACCGGATGCGGCAGGCTGGCGAACAGGTCACTCTGGTGCGGCGTGCTGGGCGCTCCCGGGCTTGCTGGCGCGGTTTCGTGGGGCAGGCTGTTGGTTTCCAGGCGGCCCAGGTGCTCGCGGGCACGCTGGATCACCGGTGCCGGCACGCCTGCCAGTTGTGCCACTGCCAGGCCGTAGCTCTGGCTGGCAGGCCCTGGCAGCACATGGTGCAGGAATACGATGCGTTCGTTGTGCTCGGTAGCGTTCAGGTGCACGTTGGCCACCAGCGGCTCGCTTTCGGGCAGCACGGTCAGTTCGAAGTAGTGCGTGGCGAACAGCGTGTAGGCGCGCAGCTGGGCCAGGCGCTCGGCGGCGGCCCAGGCCAGCGAGAGGCCGTCGAAGGTACTGGTGCCGCGGCCCACTTCGTCCATCAGCACCAGGCTGCGTTCTGTGGCGTTGTGCAGGATGTTGGCGGTTTCGCTCATCTCCACCATGAAGGTCGAGCGCCCACCGGCCAGGTCGTCGCTGGAACCGATACGGGTGAAGATGCGGTCCACCAGCGACAGCTCGCAGCTGGCGGCCGGCACGAAGCTGCCGATATGCGCCAGCAGCACGATCAGTGCGGTCTGGCGCATGTAGGTGGACTTACCACCCATGTTCGGGCCGGTGATCACCAGCATGCGCGTGTTGTCGTCCAGGCCCAGGTCGTTGGCCACGAACGGCGTGGTCAACACCTGCTCGACTACCGGGTGGCGACCCTGGCTGATGCGCATGCACGGTTCGTCGACGAATGTCGGGCAGTTGAGGTCAAGGTTCAGCGCACGCTCGGCCAGGTTGCTGACCACATCCAGTTCGGCCAGCGCCGCGGCGGTGTCCTGCAGCGGGGCCAGGTGGCCGATCAGGGTTTCGAGCAACGCATCGTAGAGCATCTTCTCGCGCGCCAGGGCGCGGCTCTTGGCCGACAGCGCCTTGTCTTCGAACGTCTTGAGCTCTGGGGTGATGAAGCGCTCGGCGCCCTTGAGGGTCTGGCGGCGGATGTAGTCGGCCGGCGCCTGTTCGGCCTGCTTGCTCGGCAGCTCGATGAAGTAGCCATGCACGCGGTTGTAGCCGACCTTGAGGTTGGCAAGGCCCGTGCGGGCCTTTTCGCGGGCTTCGAGGTCGATCAGGAACTGCCCGGCGTTCTCGCTCATCGACAGCAGGTCGTCGAGCTCGGCGTCATAGCCGACCTTGAGCACGCCGCCATCACGGATCACCGCAGGCGGGTTGTCGATGATCGCCTTCTGCAGCAGGTCGGCCAGTTCCGGGTAGGTACCGGCGATGGCCGCCAGGCGCGCCAGATGCGGTGCCTCCAGCTCGGCCATGGCGTTCTGCAGTTCAGGCAGCGCGCCAAGCGCGTCGCGCAGGCGCGCCAGATCCCGTGGGCGAGCATTGCGCAGGCCGATACGGGCGAGAATCCGCTCGATATCGCCGATGTCCTTCAGTTGCGGTTGCAGCTTCTCGAAGCGGTAGCCGTCGAGCAGGCAGCGAATCGAGCTCTGGCGGGCCTGCAGCACCTTCAGGTCACGCAGCGGCCGGTTCAGCCAGCGGGTCAGCAGGCGGCTGCCCATGGCGGTCTGACAGCGGTCGATCACCGATTGCAGGGTGTTGTCGCGGCCCCCGGCCAGGTTGACGTCCAGCTCCAGGTTGCGCCGGCTGGCGCCGTCGAGCACCACGGTGTCGTCCAGCCGCTCGTGCTTGAGGCTGCGCAGGTGCGGCAGGGCGGTGCGCTGGGTTTCCTTGGCGTAGGCGAGCAGGCAGCCGGCGGCGCCGATGGCCAGGGTCAGCTTCTCGCAGCCGAAGCCCTTGAGGTCCTGGGTTGCGAACTGCTGGCACAGGCTCTTGCGCGCCGAGTCACGGTCGAAGTCCCATGGTGCGCGGCGGCGCGAGCCACGGCGCTTCTCGGCGGGCAGGCCCTGGGGCCAGTCGTCGGGGATCAGCAGCTCCACGGGGTTGACGCGCTCGAGCTCGGCCAGCAGGTTTTCCCAGCCCTTGAACTCCTGCACGGTGAAGTTGCCGCTGGTGATATCCAGCACGGCCAGGCCGAACAGGCGTTCGTCACCCAGTACGGCGGCGATCAGGTTGTCGCGGCGCTCGTCGAGCAGGGCTTCGTCGCTGACCGTGCCTGGGGTGATGATGCGCACCACCTGGCGTTCCACCGGGCCCTTGCTGGTGGCCGGGTCGCCGATCTGCTCGCAGATCACCACCGATTCGCCCAGCTTCACCAGCTTGGCCAGGTAGCCTTCGGCGGCGTGGTAGGGGATACCGCACATGGGAATCGACTGGCCCGCTGACTGCCCGCGGGCGGTCAGGGTGATATCCAGCAGTTTGGCGGCCTTCTTCGCGTCTTCGTAGAAGATCTCGTAGAAATCGCCCATGCGGTAGAACATCAGCTGGTCCGGGTGCTGGTTCTTCAGCTTCCAGTACTGCTGCATCATCGGGGTGTGTGCGGAAAGATCGCTCATTACAGAAACTTGGCTCGCAGTGTCGTTTAGACCAAAGGCAGCGGGCAATGGTACAGGGATTTTTTCCCCGTTGCCGGGCCTAACGCTGCGCAGCGACCTTTTGCCCCTGGCATTGTGTTAATGCATATTTGAATTTGCATTTGCGCACGAGATGAGTACTATGCACGTTATGCAAAAACGCAACGTAGCTACCGTCTTGAGAGCATTGCTCGACCGCCACGGGATCTCCCCCACGGAGCTTCACCGTCGCACCGGCGTGCCCCAATCCACCCTGTCGCGGATTCTCAGCGAGAAGATCGTCGATCCTTCCGACAAGCATGTGTCGAAGATCGCCGAGTACTTCGGCGTGAGCACCGATCAGTTGCGCGGCCGTGCCGACCTGGGCGATACCCGCCCGGCGAACGCGCCGCGCGCCGACGTGCAGCTGCAGGACATCAGCCTGTGGGATGACGACACCCCCGTCGAGGACGACGAAGTGTCCATTCCGTTTCTTCGTGAGGTCGAGTTGGCAGCAGGATCAGGACGATTCGTCATCGAGGAAAGCGAGAAGGCCAGCCTGCGCTTCGGCAAGCGCAGCCTGCGTCACAACGGCGTGCAGTTCGACCAGGCCAAGTGCGTGACGGTGCGAGGCAACAGCATGCTGCCGGTGCTGCGTGATGGCGCCACGGTGGGGGTGAATGCGGGCAAGAGCGGCATCGGCGACATTGTCGATGGTGACCTGTATGCCATCAACCACAATGGCCAGTTGCGCGTGAAACAGCTGTATCGCCTGCCCACGGGTATCCGCCTGCGCAGCTTCAACCGCGACGAGCACCCGGACGAGGACTACACCTTCCAGCAGATGCAGGAGGAGCAGATCAGCATCCTCGGGCATGTGTTCTGGTGGGGCATGTACGCCCGCTAGGTTCTGTCGCTACATCAAACCCGCCTCGGCGGGTTTTTTTGTGCCTGCAAATGCCTGCAGGGGACGGCCTTGCCGGCGAATGATCGCACCAAATATTTGCGGCAATCCCACCGAATCCTTCACCGGCAAGGCCGGTTCCTGCAAAAAATCTACCCCTCAAGACAGCACTGCAGCGCAAGCAGGGCAAGGCTTTCATGCGTTAGCGCAAAACTGCGTGCATAAATATTTCCAAAAATGCATTGACTGCATATGCATTGATGCATAACCTTTGTCTCAAGCCGGTCAGACACCGGCAGTGGCAAAGGCAGCGATGAACAGGCCTGAACTGTTCAGAGGGTTGGCAACTGACCCGGGTGTGCAGCGTAAAGCACCGTAAGCAGTTATCCGGCGGGCAGGCGGCCGCGGTCGGAGGAACAATTTGAGGCGGGATCGCACGGCGCACCAGCAGTGGCCGGCGGTCCGACAACGCATTACTGAAAAGCCTGGGCGACCGGGCTTTTTGGAATGCCGAGTGATCGGCTGTTCAACAAGGGAGCACGAGCATGACAAACGAGCAACAGACGTTGCTGGAAATGCCGATCTGGCTGGTGATCGTCCTGGCATTGCTGGGCGGTCTGTCTGGTGAGATGTGGCGCGCAGACAAGGAGGGCGCCCGCGGCTGGGGCCTGTTCAGGCGACTGCTGCTGCGCTCCGGGGCCTGCATGGTCTGCGGCGTATCGACCGTGATGCTGCTGTATGCCAGCGGGCTGTCGATCTGGAGCGCCGCAGCCTTTGGTTGCCTGACCGCCATGGCGGGCGCCGACGTGGCCATCGGGCTTTACGAGCGCTGGGCTGCGAAGCGGCTGGGTGTGGCACAGGGCGTGCCGCCCCTGGCATCGGATGCGCCACTGCATCGCGACCTGCGTGAGCGCGACCAGGAGCAATGATCGTCGCAAACACTATCGAAAGCCGCTTGCAGCGGCTTTTTCATGTCCGGAGAAACCTATGTCTGATAACACCCGCTTGTACGAGAATGCCGGCTACGTCGGCCTAACCCTGGCCCAGGGGCCGCGCGACGCGGTGATCTACGGCTCTGCCACGTCGGTCAGGCTGAGCAGGAGTTTTGTTGCGATGGGCGGTTTTCGCTTTCGCGGCCAATACACACGGGGCATGGTTCCGACCTTCGCGATGGCTGACAAGGTCGCCAGCGTGGCGCCAGCCGGTCTCGGTGCCGAACGCAGCAACTGCAAAGAGAGCTGGTACGCCGCCTTTGCCTGTGCCAATGAAGGTGACGCCAGTGCCGTGGTGAAAACCATGCCGTTCCTGCGCGTGGGCAGTATCAGCGGCAACGTGATCACGCTGAACAAGGCCGGCGAGGGTACCCACGATATCGCTGAAAAAAGCTACGACTGGATGGCCGACAACAATCTTGCCGGTGTGCAGTGCCTGGTCATCAGTGAGGGCGGGCAGTGGTCCGGCCGGGTAGCGACCGTCGTCGCTAACACTGCAACCACCCTTACGCTCGACAATATAGGGGCGCTGTCCTTCGGCGCATTTTTGTTGCCCGCGCCCCCCGGGTTCGCACATTTCTGCTACCTGGCGTCGTTCTATCTGGACACCCATGAGGTGCGCAACATCTACGACACCGGCACCGAGGTGGTGTCCAGAGGCATTTACCTGCTACGACCCGAAACGCCCGGTGCAAGTCCAGGCCCTGTCGGCACCTTGATGGACTGCTCCGGGTATATCGCACCCTTGGCTACCGGCGTTCGAATGGACTCCAGGTGCGTCATGAGCACCTCTGCCACCGGTGACTACGCCGAGTACTTCTCGCCCGACAGCGGAAACCACGATGTACGTACCAATTACGACCTGAAGGACAACAGCGGCTCGCGCAGCTTCGTGTTCGGTGGCGTATCGCTGGCGTTCCTGTACCCGCAGACCTTCAACTTCAAGAATGCCGGCACGCTGGCAGCCAAGCGCTCCGAGGGTCGGATTGCGCCGACCGGCTGGTTCGAGCCGTAGTCGCCGCAGTGAACGCAACGCCTGCTGCAACCGCAGTGGGCGGCTTGTCGAAGAAGACACGAAAGGAGGGCTTGTGAACGAACTCAAGCTATTGAGCCAGGCCATTACCGCAACATTCCAGGCGGGTGTACCTGATTTCGCGACGGTTGAAGCGTTCAGCGCAGTCAACGAGCACACTCCGCAACCGGCACTGTGTCACACCATCACCGCTATGGAGGCAAGCGTTGACCCCGGCGATGGACGCTTGTGCATCCTGGCGCGTTTCGAGGCACGCATCCTGGTGGATGCACAGCAGCAACACGCAGCCCTGCAAGCCGCCACATTGGCGGCGAAATCAACGCTTGTGCTGCACAAGCAGTTCTGGGGCGTGGATTTCGTCGCGGCGACCCTCAATGTGAAGGCGCAGACGGCCATACCTGCCGAAGTACCCGGCACCCTGGAATGGCGGGTGCAATGGCAGCAGCCCGTTTATCTTGGCGACCTGCAGTGGCCCTGGCCAGACCAGCCACCCGGCTCGCTGCTGTTCGCCTTCAGCCCGGACACAGGGCCCGCGCACAAGGACAGCTACCAGGCACCGGAGGACATGGCATGAGTTACGCCAGCTCCATGCATGACCGCATGCTGGCGGCGTTGGTCATTCCATGTCGGGTGGTCGGCATCGACCTGGCAGCAGCGCGGGTACGGGTCTCCGATGGCGCCGGCTGGACCAGCGCCTGGGTGCGCTGGCACAGCCACGCGGCAGGCAAGGCCCGCCACTGGCGTGCGCCGAGCCTGAACGAGCAGGGCGCACTGCTCAGCCCCAGCGGTGAGCCGGCGCAGGGCACCTTCGTACCGGGCCTGTACGGCAATGCCGGCGCGCCACCCGACAACCGCGAGCACGTCGAGGTATGGCGCTTCGATGACGGTGGCTCGCTGGTCTACGACTGGCAGGCCCGCAGCTACAGCATCGAGCTGCCCGGTGGCACCGTCAGCCTAAAGGTGGCCGGCAGCTCGCTGCTGGTCACCGACAACGCAATCACCCTGAACGCCGCCAACATTGCCCTGACCGGTGAGGTGAGCATCAACGGTGGCCTGCGTGTGACCGGTGACATCCTGGGGGCCGGCAAGATCATCGACACCGGCGGCAACACCGCCAATCACAAGCACTGAACCCCGCCCGCCGACGCGGGCTTTTTTATGCCTGGAGACAACATGGCTAGTGAATGCATTCAGGCCAGGGAGGTACCGCGATGATCGGCATGAGCCGCCACGGCGGGCAGACGCTGTCCGGCATCGGGCACCTGCGCCAGTCCATCGAAGACATCCTCACCACCCCGCTGGGCAGCCGGCGCATGCGCCCCGACTACGGCAGCAAGCTGCGCCGTTTCGTCGACCTGCCAGTCAACGAGGGCTGGAAGAGTGCGGTGCAGGCCGAGGTCGCCCGCGCCCTGACCCGCTGGGAACCACGCCTGAAATTGCAGCGGGTGCGCGTGGTGGCGGTAGTGGGCGGGCAGATCAGCCTGCAGCTGAGCGGGCAGTACCTGGGCGACAGCCAACTGCTGGAGATAACGGCATGAGCAACGTGGAACTGTCGGCGCTGCCCGCGCCGCAGGTGCTGGAAGACCTCGACTTCGAGGACATCTTCCAGGATGACCTGGCGGCCTTTCGGTCGCACATGGGCGAGAACTGGGACGCGCTGCTGGAAAGCGACCCGGTGACCAAACTGCTGGAGGTGGGCGCGTACCGCAAGCTGCTCAATCGGGCGCGGGTCAACGATGCCGCCAAGGCGCTGCTGCTGGCCTATGCCCAGGGCAGCGACCTGGACCAGCTGGCAGCCAACGTGCAGCTCAAGCGGCTGGTGGTACAGGCCGAAGACGCGAACAGTGTGCCACCGACCCTCGAAGTGCTTGAGGAAGACGATGCACTGCGCGAGCGGGTGCAACTGGTGTACGAGGGCCTGACCACCGCCGGCCCGCGCAACAGCTACATCCTGCATGCACGCAATGCCTCGGGGCAGGTGGCCGATGCCTCTGCAGAAAGCCCGTCACCGGCAGTGGTGGAGGTGACGGTGCTGAGCCTGGAGGAGAACGGCATCGCCAGTGCGCAGTTGCTGGCCGAAGTGGCCGCCTACCTCAACGACGACGATGTACGCCCGGTGGCGGACCGCCTGGAAGTGCGCAGTGCCGAGGTGATTCCTTATCGCATCGATGCCGTGCTCTACATGGCCGGGACGGGGCCGGAGAACGAAGCGACCCTGGCCGAGTGCCAGCGGCGCCTGCAGGCCTGGGTCAACCCCCGACGACGTCTTGGCGTGGAGGTCTCGCGCTCGGCCATCGATGCGCAACTGCACATCGCCGGTGTGAGCCGGGTGGAGCTGCGCAACTGGACCGACATCCGACCGAGCAAGGCGCAGGCGGCCTGGTGCACCGGGTTCGAACTGACGCGGGGGGGCTGACATGCACAGCCTCCTGCCGCTCAACAGCACGCCGCTGGAACGGGCCGTCGAGGCGGCCTCCAGCGAAGACCTCAAGGTCACCCTGCGCACCCTGTACAACCCCGATACCTGCCCGGCGAACCTGTTGTACCAGCTGGCCTGGGCCTGGTCGGTGGACCGTTGGGACGACACCTGGCCCGAGGCGATCAAGCGCTCGGTGATTCGCTCCTCGTTCTACGTGCATGCCCACAAGGGCACGATCGGCGCATTGCGCCGCGTGGTGGAGCCGTTTGGTTATTTGATCGAAGTGATCGAGTGGTTCAAGGCCACGCCCCCGGCGGTGCCCGGCACGTTCGCGCTGAAGATCGGCGTGTCCGAGGCGGGGATCAGCGAACAGACGTACCAGGAACTGACCTGGCTGATCGACGACGCCAGGCCCGTCAGCCGACACCTGAGTGGCCTGGTCATCAGCCTGGAAACCGCTGGGTCGCTTTACCTCGGCGCCGCGCTGCAAGACGGCGACGAACTTGACATCTACCCGCCTGCGCCGGCCGACCTCACGGTCATGGGGGCCATCGGGCGTGGTGGGCGAGAACACACCATTGACTATCTGGACATTTACTAATGGTTGATCAGAACTCCCAGTTCTACGCGATCCTGACCAAGGTGGGGGCCGCGAAACAGGCCAATGCGGATGCCCTGGGCATTCCTTGGAAAATCACACACATGGCCGTCGGTGACGCCAGTCCGGCAGGGCTGGACAACCCGCCGCTGCCAATGCCCGACGCGAGCTGGACCAGCCTGCTCAACGAGTGGCGGCGGGCGCCGCTGAACCAGCTCAAGGTCGACGAAAAGGACAGTGCGGTCATCGTCGCCGAGCAGGTGATTCCGGCCGAGATCGGCGGTCGCTGGATTCGCGAGGTGGGGCTGTACGACGCCGACGGCGACCTGGTGGCGGTGGCCAACTGTGCGCCTACCTACAAGCCGCTGCTCAACCAGGGCTCGGGTCGTACCCAGGTGGTGCGCATGAACCTGGTGGTCAGCAGCGCCAGCAATGTGCAACTCAAGATCGATCCGGGTGTAGTGCTGGCGACCCGCGAGTTCGTGACCGAGGAACTGGCCAAGCGCGACTTCAAGCACTCGGTGCTGGCTGCGACCACGGCCGCGATCACCTTGAGCGGGTTGCAGACGATGGATGGTGTTGCGCTACAGGCGGGCGCGCGCGTGCTGGTGAAGAACCAGGCCGCTGCCAAGGACAACGGCCTGTATCTGGTTGCCAGTGGAGCGTGGACACGTTGCCCGGATGCGGACAGCAGCGCCAAGGTCACGCCCGGCCTGCTGGTGCTGGTGGAGCGGGGTACGGCCAACGGTGACAGCGCCTGGCAACTGACCACGGATGCCCCCATTACTCTGGGCGTAACGGCGCTGGCGTTTGAAATGGCGTTCGGGCGCAGCGGGGTCGCCGCTGGCACCTATCGCAGCGTCAAGGTGGATGCTTACGGCCGCGTTGTCGCCGCGACGAATCCGACCACGCTGAGCGGGTATGGCATCACCGACAGTTACACCAAAGCGCAGATTGAAGAGATGATCGCCGAGGCCTCGGCGATGCCGGTGGGAGTCATGGCAGCACTGCCGGTGAACAAGATCCCGCCAGGCTGGCTTGAGGTCGATAACAGTGCGAAGAGTATCGCTGCTTATCCCGACTTGGCTGCGTTCCTTGGCGGCGCCTACAACAACGGCACAGAACCGGCGGGTTACTTCCGTTTGCCGGAGTCGCGCGGCGCTGCATTGCGGGGCTGGGATCATGGCCGTGGTATCGACGTCGGCCGTGCGCTGGGTGACGAGCAGCTTGATGCGATGCAGCGGATTACTGGCAAATTTGGCATCCGTGGTGCCTATCAGGGCGGCGTTATGGTTGCCGATCAGGAAGGGGCTTTCAAAGCGTCCTCAACTACTACCGCCGGCTTTTATGTTGCAAATGGCAGCACCAGTGGAGCATTTCAGGGTACTGAGTTCGATACGGGGCTTGTAGCCCGTACTGCCTCTGAAACCCGCATGCGCAACGTTTCTGTGGTCTGGTGCATCAAGGCCTGGAGTGCGCCGATCAATCAAGGAAACATTGATATTGCTGCGTTGGCCGCGTTGGCCGCTCAAGCGACCGAAACCAATTTGGGTATGGTGAGAATCGCCACCCAAGCGCAGGTCAACGCAGGCTTGGCCGATGATGTGCTCGTTACACCAAAAAAACTGCGCTGGGGGCTCACGGCCAGCTTCACTACCAATGGCTACCTGGTTTTCCCTTCCTGGCTTGGTGGGTTCACTGTGCAGTGGGGCGCGCTGTCAGGTAACGCGGGAGTGCGTGACCTCAACTTCCCTCTTGAATTTCCGAGCAGTGTCCTGCAGTTGATGCTCACCGGACAAGCCAGCCAGGCGACCGTCGGCGAGTACAACGACCAGTGGGTGAACTCACTGTCGAAGTCGGGTGCGGTGATCTATGCAGAGGCCGCTCAATCCATACGTTGGCTCGCCCTAGGACGATAAATATGCAGCGCTACTACAGTCTCTCCACCGCTACTACCTACCTGGAGGGCATTCACCTGGAAATGCCACCGGATGCCCGCCCTATCACCGAAGCGCTTTTTCTTGACGTGATCGCCAATCCTGATCCGAGCAAGGTACGCTCCCACGACCCCGATGGGCTGCCCATTCTGATTGAGCCCCCGCCGGTGGTACTGACTTTGGAACAACATTCGGCCCGCGAGCGCGCAGGCCGTGATTCGCAAATAGGTGCTACGGAATGGTTAGTCACTCGCCATAGAGACGAGCTTGACATGCAGTTGACTACCAGCTTGTCAGCCGAGCAGTTCGCCGAGCTGCTGCAGTACCGCCAGGCCCTGCGCGACTGGCCCCAGTCTGAGCTGTTCCCAGTTTCTGAGCACCGGCCGGTACCGCCGCTCTGGTTGGAAAGCATCAGCCCCTGAAGCCCCGCACTGTCGGGGCTTTTTCATTCTTCAAGACCCTTCAGCAGAAAATCACAAGGCTTTGCAGATGTTGAAAGATTGCAGATGCGGCAGATGCAAACGACTGCTTGCCCGTATGGGCGAGTTCACAGAACTCCAGATCAAATGTTCCCGCTGCGGAACGTTGAATCATGTGAAGGCCACGAGCCTCGAACCATCGCCTGTGAGCGACATGAACGCGGAATGTTCCGCTACCCAGCATTCGACTCGATAGGTAAAAAATCATGGAACCAGTAAAAGTAGGCAAGCATTTCTTCAACGCTCACCCGACCACGGTGACTCAAGTCTTCAGCCCGGAAGAAAACAAGGAAGGCGTCTATCTGCGCACCGCCACCATTTGCACCGGCGGCGGCATCATCAACCTGTACAGCGGTCCCAAGGCACCTGCTCGTCTGGGTGACATGACGGTGCACGCTATCATGGGCGGAGTAGCCAGTAGCAACAACTGGCAGTACACCCAACCCTACCCACTGCTTATCCCTGCTGGCTACGGGCTGTGGACCGTCTCGAACAACTCTGTCGCCGCGATCTCGCTGACCTGGGACTTCCTCGCCTGATTTTGGCCACCGCACCTGTACCTGCAACGGGCGGTTCGCCCCGATAGTTGCCGATCCAACCTTACAAGGCCCTGCATTGCAGGGCCTTTTTCATACCCGGAGTTTACCCATGAGTGGTTTCTTTCACGGCGTCACCGTCACCAACGTCGACACCGGCGCCCGCACCATCGCGTTGCCGTCGTCCTCGATCATCGGCCTGGTGGACACCTTCACCGAAGGCCCGACCGCCAGCGCCAAGTTCAACGACCTGGTGCTGATCACCAGCGAGCGTGAAGCCATCGCCGCCTTCGGCGCCGACGCGGCCATCACCCGTGCCTGCCAGGCCATCTACCAGCGCGCCAAGGCGGTCATCGTCGCCTGCGGCGTGGCCAAGGTTGCCGATGCGGCCGAGCAGACCTCGGCCATCATCGGCAGCGTGCTGGCCGACGGCAAGCGTACCGGCCTGCAAGCGCTGCTCGACGGCAAGAGCCGTTTCAACGCCCAGCCGCGCCTGCTAGTCACTCCAAAGCACAGCGCAACTCAAGCCGTCGCCACCGCCCTGGTGGCCCTGGCCGACAAGCTGCGCGGCCTGGCCATCATCGACGGCCCGGCCACCACCGACGAGGCCGCCCTGGCCTACGCCGAAAACTTCGGTGCCAAGCGCGCCTTCCTGGTCGACCCGGGCGTGCAGTACTGGGACACCACCGCCAGCGCCACCGTCGATGCAGCGGCCTCGGCCTGGGTCGCCGGCCTGTTCGCCTGGACCGACAACGAGTACGGCTTCTGGGCCTCGCCCTCGAACAAGGAGTTCGTCGGCATCACCGGCACCACCCGCCCCATCGAGTTCCTCGATGGCGACGAGACCTGCCGCGCCAACCTGCTCAACAACGCCAACATCACCACCATCATCCGCGATGACGGCTATCGCCTGTGGGGCAACCGCACCCTGAGCAGCGACCCGAAGTGGGCCTTCGTCACCCGCGTGCGCACCATGGACATCGTGATGGACGCGATTCTCTACGGGCACAAATGGGCAGTCGACCGCTCGATCACCGCCACCTACGTCAAGGACGTGACCGAAGGCCTGCAGGCGTTCATGCGCGACCTCAAGGCCCAGGGCGCGATCATCAACTTCGAAGTGTTCGCCGACCCGGAACTCAACAGTGCCAGCCAGCTGGAGCAGGGCAAGGTGTACTGGAACATCCGCTTCACCGACGTACCACCGGCCGAAAACCCCAACTTCCGCGTCGAGGTCACCAACCAGTGGCTGACCGAAGTTCTCGATAACGCAGCTTAAGGAGCACTAGCAATGGCAATGATTCCCGAAACCCTGGCGAACTTGAACCTGTTCGTCGATGGCACCAGCTTCCAGGGCGATGTCACCAGCCTGACCCTGCCCAAGCTCACCCTGAAAATGGAAGAGCACCGGGTGGGCGGCATGGACATGCCCATCGAGATGGACATGGGGATGGAGAAGCAGGAAGCCGGCTTCACCACTACCGGCGTGCGCCGTGAGTCGCTGAAGTTCTTCGGCCTGGCCGATGGTTCTGCGTTCAACGGCACCTTCCGCGGTGCCTTCAAGGGCCTCAAGGGCGCTGTCACCCCGGTGATCGTGACCCTGCGCGGCGCGCTCAAGGAAGTCGACATGGGCGATTGGAAGGCCGGTGACAAGGCCGAGGTCAAGCACACCGTCGCCGTCACCTACTACAAGCTGGAAGTCGGCGGACGCCTGATCTACGAGGTCGACCCCATCGGCATGAAGCGCGTGATCGACGGCGTCGACCAGCTCGCGGCACAACGTTCGGCCCTGGGCCTGTAAGGACTTCTCATGACCCAAGCAAAGATCCCCAGCTGGATGAAGCTGAGCGCCGACGGCGTGGTGGTGGCGTTGACCCGGCCGAGCGAAGCCAATGGCATCAAGGTCGACAGCCTGTCGTTGCGCTCGCCTACGGTACGCGACATTCGTGCGGCTCAGTCGGCCGGCAGCGGCGACGACGAGCAGCGTGAGCTGAACCTGTTCGCCTCCCTCGCCGAGGTGGGCATCAAGGACCTGGAGGGCCTCGCGCTCAAGGACTATGGCCGCCTGCAGGCGGGCTATTTTCGCCTGGTGCAAGACGACGAGCTTTGACCCCTCCCTTCAGAAGGTGGCCGCCAGGCGGCTTGCCCGTGAGCTGAATTTTTCTGCCACCGAGATCATGACCATGTCATTCAACGACATGGTCTGGTGGCTCACGGAGTGAGCCGGTTTTGCACGCACAGGGGGACCGTATGGCAAACGCGTTAGCGTTGAAACTGGTTATCGGCGCCTCGGTCAGTTCGACGATCGGCGCATCATTCAAGCTGCTTGAGGCGCGGATCCGGCAACTCAGGCAATTGAGCAGCGAAGGCAAGGGCGACCTGTACCCGCTCGGGCACGAGACGCTGGGCAACGGGATGCTCGACAGCGCTCCTGGTGACCCGCCAGGCGCGAGAACTCAAGCAAAGACCGGGGGCGCCGTACAGGCTGCTGAAACGCAGGGCTCCCGGCACAGGCTGACATTGTTGAAGAGCATCGACGGGCACTTGCAGGTGATCAGTTTCCAGGTCGCCGATGTTGCGCGCCGGCTTTCGCAATCGAAGCCCGCCAGGGTATCCGTAAACATCAGATCGCAAGCGGCACCGCAGGCACCCGCAGGGGCAGCTGCGGCTGCTTCACTGGAGACTGCAGCGCCCGCATCTCTGCCAACCGATGGGGCACCTGCGGCGGGTCGGGTATCCGACCCGCTCAGCAGGAGGATGGCGGGGAGCGATGATACCGGGCCCCCGGCAAAGGGGCCGCAGCCCATAGGTATCATCGCTGTTGCCAGTGATTTCAGGGCAGGGCCACGGAAGGCTGGCGTGCTGGGTGGCGACGCTCCCAAAGGCGCAAGGGCGCCGCAACGCGTGTTTGTCGTCAATGCCCAGGACTTTTGCTGCGGCGCGATAACTTCGAGAAGGGGTAGAGGGGGAAGAAAGAACAGCCCCTCCAGGCGCCGACTTTCATCTGCTCCGGTTGGGCGCTGGGAAAGCATCAAAGGTTACCTCGGCAAGGCTGTTCCGGCGATCAAGGCCGCTCGAGCGCCCGCAGCCGTCGAGGCCATCTACAAGTTCGGCAAGACCTTCCTCACTGCAGAAACCACCGAGCAGAAGGCCGAGGGATATGGTGGGGCAGTGGGCGGTTTTGGTGGCGCACTGGCCGGGGCTGCGCTGGGCGCTTTCGTTCCTGTCATCGGTCCTGCGATCGGTTCGCTGATCGGGGGTATTGTGTTCAGCGAGTGGGGCTCCTCGTTAGCCAAGAAGTGGTTTGCAGACGACGATGCTGCCAAGCCTCCTGCTGGCGAACCCACTCACTTGTCCAAGTCGCTGGGCGATGTCGCTCGTTCGATGAATCCCGGCGCTGGCGAGCCGATGACAATTCTGTCGTTGCCGCCTGCGCCACCTTCGATCAGCCCTGCGCCGCAGCCGATTGCCCAACAGATCACCTTCGCCCCGAACATGCCCATCACCGTGCAGGGCAGTGTCACCGACCCGGCCCAGTTGGCGATGAACATCGAGCCGATCATTCGACGTCAGTTCCTCGAACTGACCCGTCAGGCTTCGATGCGGCAACTGGCCGACCCCACATTTGTATAAGGAGCTGCCATGACCTACATGGACCAGTTGCACTCGGCCCTGCGAGCGCTGATCGCAGCGGGGGAGGCGGGCCGGCGCAGTGCCGACGAGATGCTGGAGCCCATGACCGGCGCCATCAGCGATATCGCCGAAGCCGCTGCGGCGCTCGAGGACATCCCCTACGTCGGGCCGCTGATCGGCGCCAGGCTGCAACGCACGATGCGCGCCATCAACCGGGCGCAGCGGGGCGTCGAGAAGGTGCTGGGCCGTTACAGCCGCGCCGTGGCCAAGGTCGCGCTGGTGCAGGAGCGCATCGTCATCTTCGAGCAGAAGGCGGCCAAGGCTGCCGCAGCCATCAACAAGGTGGCGGGTCGCATCAGCCCGTCGCTGGGCACGTTGCTGCCCACCGGCAGTTTCGCGCCGTCGGTCACGCCGGCAGCCGAGGTGGTCAAGCCGTTCCCGCACCTGCTCATTCTGCAGTCGTTGCAGGCGCAGGCGCAGCCTTACTACTTCAACCTCGACACCGCGACCTTCGATGAACTGCGTCGCCAGAGCGGCTTTCGCTGGGCGGGCCAGGAGCGCCTGAGCCGCCACCCGGCGCAGCAGGCGGTGGGGCTGGGCGAAGAGCGCATCACCCTCAAGGGCACGATCTTTCCCGGTGCCAAAAGCGGGCTCGGCCAGTTGCAGGCGCTGCGCAGCATCGGTCGGCAATTGCAGCCACTGAGCCTGACCACCGGCTACGGCGAGGTACTGGGCAACTGGTGCCTGACCAGCATCGAGGAGGACCAGAGCAGCCTGGTGGCTGGCGGCATTCCTCGCAAACAAGGCTTTTCATTGGAGTTCGTGAGCTATGGCGACGATCTGCAGAACCTCTGACGGCGATCTGCTCGACAGCCTCTGCCAGCACTACTACGGGCACCTCAACGGCAGCGTCGAAGCGGTACTCGATGCCAACCAGGGCCTGGCCGACCAGGCGCAGCCGTTTGGTGCCGGGGTGCTCATCAGGCTGCCCGCGTTGACGCCCGCCCGCCAGGCCCTGGTGCAGTTATGGGACTGAGCTGGCGCGCCCCCCTGCCTGCCAGCGCTGCGTGCGCGGGCAGGCCCTTCTGGAGCAGCAACCATGCAACCTGTGTTTCGCATCGTGGCCGATGGCAAGGACATCACCGCGCTGATCAATGATCGCCTGCTGTCGCTGCGTACCACCGACAAGCCGGGCATGGACTCGGACGAGTTCGAACTGCGTATCGACGATCGCGACGGCGAGGTGGCATTGCCGGCACGCGGTGCCTTCATCGAGGTGCATCTGGGCTACGCCGGCCAGGCATTGACCCGCCTGGGGCGCTACGCCGTGGATGAGGTGGAGCTGTCCGGGCCGCCTGACAGCATCGTGATCCGAGGCAAGGCCAGCGACATGCGCGGCAGCGGCAAGACCACCCGCAGCGGCAGCTGGGAGAACGTCACCCTGCAGCAGATCGTGCGCGACATCGCCGCGCGCAATGGCTGGCAGCCAGCGTGCCCGGTGACGCTGCGCATACCGCGCATTGACCAGTTCAACGAGTCGGACTTCAACTTCATCACCCGTCTGGGGCGCCTGTTCGACTGCACCGCCAAGGTAGCGAACGGCGCGCTGCTGGTGATGCCGCGCCAGGCCGGCAAGAGCGCCAGCGGCAAGGCCCTTGGCAACGTCATGATCAGCCGTGGCGACGTGCGCAGCTGGCAGTTTCGCATGACCGACAAAGGCACCCACAAGGCCGTGCAGACCCGTCATCTGGACAGCAAGACCGGCCAGCAGAGCGTGGTCGACCTGCCTAACGACGACGCGCCCGACGGCCTGTCGCCTGTGCACACCGACCGCCACCTGTACCCCAACCGTAGCGCTGCCGAGCAGGCCGCCAAGGCCCGCCTGGCGGCGCTCAACCGCAGCACCGCCAGCCTGCGCCTGGAAATGCCGGGCCGCACCGACCTGTTCGTCGAACGCACCCTCGACGCCCAGGGCTTCAAGCCCGGCCTCGATGGCGAGTACCTGATCGAGTCGATCGAGCAGGTGTTCAGCGCGTCCGGGTGGAGCACCACGGTCGAGTGCAATGGCGGCAAGCAAGGCAAGGCCAGGGCCAAGGGCGGGCAGGGTAATGCCGGTCGTTCGCTCAAGGCCGGACAGGCCTGAACCCCTATGCATTTTGGAGAATGATGATGGTCATCACTCAGCAGAACTTGATGCAGATTCTTCCCGGTGCCGGCGCCAATGCCGGCATTTTTGTACCCGCCCTGAACACTGCCATGGCCCGTTGGGAAATCGACAACCCCCGACGCATTGCCGCCTTCCTCGCGCAGATCGGCCACGAGTCGGGCCACCTGCGTTATGTGAAGGAGCTGGGCAGCGATCGCTACCTGTCCCGTTACGACACCGGCGCCCTGGCCCTGCGCCTGGGCAACACGCCGGAGGCGGACGGAGACGGTCAGCGGTACTGCGGCAGGGGGCTGATCCAGGTTACAGGGCGCAACAACTACCGCGCCTGCAGCATGGCGCTGTTTGGCGACGAGCGTCTGCTGGAGTTGCCGCAGTTGCTCGAGCAACCGCGTTGGGCGGCCGAGTCGGCTGCCTGGTTCTGGCACTCGCGCGGGCTTAACGCGTTGGCCGACCGCGGTGAGTTCAACCGCATCACGCGGCATATCAACGGTGGCCTCAATGGCCTGGAGGATCGCCTCAAACTCTGGGCCCGCGCCCGCGAGGTGCTGTGTTGAACCGCTTGCACGCTGGCGTGCTGCTGAGCCTGGCGCTGCTGGCCTGCGTATTGACCTGGCAGGTCCAGGGCTGGCGCCTGGGCCGCCAGCTGGCGCAGCAGCAACAGGCCTGGGCATTCGAACGCCAGCAACTGGCCGAGCGTGCTGCCGCCGAGCTGCAGGGCGAACGCCAGCAACGCCATGTGCTGGAGCGCCAGCTGGACTTGAACGACAACACCCATTATCAGGAGCTTCTCGATGCACAACAGGCTCAGGCACGCTTGCGTGATCGGCTGGCTACTGCTGATCTGCGGTTGTCGGTCCTTCTCGACCGCGACGCCACCCCCGACCTGCCTGCCGCCCCCGGCGCCGGCAGCCTGGATCATGGCGCCCCACGCGCCCGACTTGACCCGGCGCATGCTCGACGAATTATCGCCATCACCGATGCCGGTGACGCCGGACTGATCGCCCTGCGCGCCTGCCAGGGTTACATACGCGCGCTCACACCTTGAGTGTTCAGCCACGCCGATAGCTGGTGTAGGGTAGGCGCCAGACCTTCAAGGAGCCTGCCATGGACCCGATCACCGCACTTTCTGCCCGGCTGGGGGAACACCTGCGCCGTTACAATGCCCAAGTCACCACGGCCGAGTCCTGCACCGGCGGTGGTATCGCCGAGGCCATCACGCGTATTCCTGGCAGTTCGGCCTGGTTCGAAGCGGGCTACGTGACCTACTCCAACGCCCAGAAGACTCGCCAGCTGGGGGTAGACCAGGCACTGTTCCCGCAGGTCGGTGCGGTCAGCCAGGAAGTGGTCGAAGCCATGGTGCGCGGCGCCCAGGCTGCCAGCGGGGCACGCTTTGCCGTGGCGGTCAGCGGTGTGGCAGGGCCCGATGGCGGCTCGCCGGCCAAACCGGTGGGCACTGTATGGCTGGCCTGGGGCGACGGTGCGCGTGTGGCCAGCGAGCGCCGGCACTTCGATGGCGACCGCGATGCGGTGCGCCGACAGACGGTAATCGCCGCCCTAGAGGGCTTGTTACAGCTTGGCGCAGAGTAAATCGCAAATCGGGGGTAGGCGGAAAGAAAACCCTGTGGAATAATACTGGCTACTTATACAGGTGTTGTGGCCGTCAGGCCCTATCGATGATTACGTGAGGACTTCAATGGACGACAACAAGAAGCGTGCCTTGGCTGCGGCCCTGGGTCAGATCGAACGTCAATTCGGTAAAGGCGCGGTCATGCGCATGGGCGATCACGATCGCCAGGCGATTCCGGCAATCTCGACCGGCTCGCTGGGTCTGGACATTGCTCTGGGCATCGGCGGCCTGCCAAAGGGCCGTATCGTCGAAATCTACGGTCCTGAGTCGTCGGGTAAGACCACGCTGACCCTGTCGGTGATCGCCCAGGCACAAAAAGCCGGTGCCACCTGCGCATTCGTCGACGCCGAACACGCCCTCGACCCCGAGTACGCCGGCAAGCTGGGCGTCAATGTCGACGACCTGCTGGTCTCGCAGCCGGACACCGGTGAGCAGGCCCTGGAAATCACCGACATGCTGGTGCGCTCCAACGCCGTCGACGTGATCATCGTCGACTCCGTGGCGGCCCTGGTACCCAAGGCCGAGATCGAAGGCGAAATGGGCGACATGCACGTGGGCCTGCAGGCTCGCCTGATGTCCCAGGCACTGCGCAAGATCACCGGCAACATCAAGAACGCCAACTGCCTGGTGATCTTCATCAACCAGATCCGCATGAAAATCGGCGTGATGTTCGGCAGCCCGGAAACCACCACCGGTGGTAACGCGCTGAAGTTCTACGCTTCGGTACGTCTGGACATCCGCCGTACCGGCGCGGTGAAGGAAGGCGACGAAGTGGTCGGCAGCGAAACCCGCGTCAAAATCGTCAAGAACAAGGTGGCGCCGCCGTTCCGCCAGGCCGAGTTCCAGATTCTGTATGGCAAGGGCATCTACCGCAACGGTGAGATCATCGACCTGGGCGTGCTGCACGGCTTCCTCGAAAAAGCCGGTGCCTGGTACAGCTACCAGGGCAGCAAGATCGGTCAGGGTAAAGCCAACTCCGCCAAGTTCCTGGCAGAGAACCCGGAAATCGCCGCGACCCTCGAGAAGCAGATCCGCGACAAGCTGCTGACCGGTGGTGTTGAAGCTGCAGCTGCTGCGGCTGCTGGTAAAACGGCTGCTGCAGAACCTGAAGATGATCTGGTCGACGCTGACGCCGACGCCAACTTCTGATTTGCAGATAGACCATGTCCGTCGTACTCGATACCCCCGTCGCCGTAAGGCGGACAGCTATGGACCTGCTCGCGCGACGCGAGCATGGTCGTGTCGAGCTGACGCGCAAGTTGCGTCAGCGCGGCGCTGAGCCCGAATTGATCGACCAGGAACTCGACCGTCTGACGGAAGAGGGCCTGCTCAGCGAAGCGCGCTATCTCGAAAGTTTCATCAATTACCGCTCCCGTTCGGGCTATGGCCCTGCGCGTATCCGTGAAGAGCTCAGTCAGCGCGGTTTGCAGCGTAGTGATATCGAACAGGCCTTGCGTGAATGCGGCATCGACTGGCAAAGCCTGCTGATCGATGTATGGCAACGCAAGTTTTCCGGGCAACTGCCCTCCGATCCGCGCAGTCGCGCACAGCAAACCCGTTTTCTGGTCTACCGTGGTTTTTCCATGGAGATGGTCGGTCGTGTGCTGAGTGGTCGCAGCCTGGACGATTGAGCGATGGCCGACCCCGAAAGGGGGTAGGCCAGGCATGTTCACGGTGTGGCTTTTCAGGTGACCTTGAGGGGTTCACGTGCCCGTTGCGGGGTTTCATTGTGCTGAGGCTTTGCCCAGTTTTCCGAGCGGTTGATGAAGTCCACCAGCTCTCTCAGGCGGCCCTGATCGCGTCCATTGAAGGCAAAAGCCAGGCGTGACAAGTGGCTGAACTGTGCCTCGTCATGCTCCTCGCCTGCATAGGCGTGCTGATGGAAGTCGCCACTCAGGCGCAGGTCGGCGAAGGACTGCTGGATGTCGAGCAGGGCCGCTTCGCTGAGCGGGTGGTGTGTGCGAATCACGAACTGGTTCTTCAGCCAGCGGCTGGAGTGGTAGTTGCTGTAGAACTGGTTGATTTCCGCTACCGCATCGTCGGCGTTGTTCACCAGGCGCACCAGCTTCAGATCGTTCGGCAGGATGTAGCGATTGCCTTCGAGCTGGCGGGTAATGAAGTCCAGTGCATCCTGCCAGAAGGTCCCCCCCGGTGAGTCGAGCAGTACCACCGGTACCAGCGGGCTCTTGCCGGTCTGGATCAGGGTCAGCACTTCCAGGGCCTCGTCCAGGGTGCCGAAACCGCCCGGGCACAGTACCAGCGCGTCAGCTTCCTTGACGAAGAACAGCTTGCGAATGAAAAAGAAGTGGAACGGCAGCAACTTGTCCGTTCCATCCACCGTGGCATTGGCGTGCTGCTCGAAGGGCAGGGTGATGTTGAAGCCCAGGCAGTTGTCGACGCCCGCGCCTTCGTGAGCCGCAGCCATGATGCCGCCCCCGGCCCCGGTGATCACCATCAGGTCCGAGCGCGCCAGGGTCGCACCGAGCTCGCGGGCCAGGGCATACATGGGGTGTTCGACCGGGGTGCGTGCCGAGCCGAACACGGTGACCTTGCGTCGCCCCTTGTACTGGTGCAGCACACGGAAGGCGTGGTCGAGTTCACGCAGTGCCTGCAGGGTGATCTTGGCGCTCCAGCGGTCGCTGTCATCGTGCGCCATGCGCAACACGGTCAGCATCATGTCCCGGTACAGTGGCAGGTTGGGGCTGTTGGGGGCGACCAGGTTGAGCTGTTGTTCGAGGTGGGTCAGGTCGATTGCATTGTTCTTGAAATGGTTGGCTAGCAATTCGTTGGTCTGGTACGGCATTCAACTTCTCCTTTTGCAGCAAAACCTTCGGCCTGGCCGCACATCGGTCAGGCCCCTCTGCTTGTCCGCAAAGTGAAAGGTCCTGGCTATAAATCTAGACCTTGTCGCAGGGTTATGCCGGTGTCGATCATGGGCTCGCGAGGACGCGGCAGGCACTGGGCTGTACATGATGTTCAGGTGGGAGCCGGGCGGGCAAGCCGGGCCCGAACTGCGCAGTACAGGCCAACAACCGGGGCCTGAAGTGACAAGGCCTGTAGTGACCGTGCGTAGAGTACGCGTCACATTCAGGCCTTGATCGCTGAGCTGCGCGCCGATGGCGAGCAGCGGCGCAACAGAGAACGCTGGTTACTTCTTCTTCTTCTGCCCGGAAACGCAACTGGCCTTGTTGAACGACTGGTCGATCACCGGGCGGTTGGTCTTGTACTCGGTGAAACGGTAGGTCAGCACGGCACCGCGGTCCATCAACTGGCGAAAGCCGGTGTTACGGCACACGCTGTCTCCCAGTTGGCCGCGCATGACTTCCGGGTTTTGCTGCATTTTTTGTGCATGGCCGGCGCGAACGCTGAGGTGGTTGATCAACTGGTTGCCTTCGACAGTGTAGCCCTGATCGAGGATGTCTTCGTTGATTGCCCGAGGGGTACCCACGCTGCTTTCCTTGGCGACTTCTTGAAGCTTCTGGTTCAGGGCGTACTCTTGCTTGGAGACGGCATGCGCGCCCAACGGCAGGGCAAGCAACAGGCTCAAGGATGGGGCAATGAAACGCAGCATGAATCTCTCCTGGTTCGATAACTGGCGATTTGACCGGTCATTGCGCGCAGTGTTCCGTCACAGGCGCGATGGCAGTACTGGCAGGTCTGTACAGGCTGGAGATTATAAGGGAGTAGCGCGCAACGCTGCACGGCAAATACGGCCAGTGGAGGCGGGCTCTGGTAAACTGCCGGGGTTTTAGTCTCGCTGAGCCTGCGTCGTGCCCTGCCTTTATTGCCATCCCCATTGCCACCGTTGCGCCCTGTCATGAGCCATGCCGTCTCGCGCCTGCGCGCCGAGCGCCTGGCGCGCAGTGTCAAACCCTTCGTCGCGCGCGGCTCGCGTGCGCCACGCTGTCCCGGCTGCCGGGTAATCCCCGAATACTGTCTGTGTGCCTGGCGCCCGCGGGTGCAGGCGCACTCGGGCATTTGCCTGCTCATGCATGACACCGAACCACTCAAGCCTACGAACACGGGCTGGCTGATTGCCGACGTGATCGGTGACACCACGGCGTTTGCCTGGGAACGCAAGGCGGTGGATGCACAGTTGCAGGCGCTGCTCGATGATCCACAGTGGCAGCCCTACATCGTTTTCCCGGGTGAATTCGTGGCGCCGGAGCGAGTGGTCAGCAGCGTCGCCCCAGCGTCGGGCAAGCGCCCGCTGTTCATTCTGCTGGATGCCACGTGGCCCGAAGCCCGCAAGATGTTTCGCAAAAGCCCGTACCTGGAACGGTTCCCGGTGCTCAATCTGCAGCCTGAACAGATCTCGCGCTACACATTGCGCCGCTCGCGGCGCGACGACCATTTCTGTACCGCTGAAGTGGCAGCCATGTGTCTGGAACTGGCCGATGACCAGCAGGCCTCGCAGGCACTGGATGCCTATCTGGACGTATTCAGCACCCATTATCTGGGCGCCAAGAACAGGCTTGTGCTGGATGAAGACGATGCCGTGCACCAAAAACTGCGGCCCTTCCTATAGTTCAAGGGGCAAGTACGCCACTTTGCTTCATAATGTGTGCACTGGCGCCATGGGCTACGAGACAACCACCGGGCTTTGAACTTGACCACCCGGTCCGGGCTCGGCATCCTTGGCGCCGATTCGGGCACGACGAAGGCTTGAATGCTGTTTTCCTGGCCCCGACGTGCCTTTTTGGCTTCCGGCACTGCCGCCCGATGCCCTTGAGCTGCCCCGCCAGGCGCCCCCACGCTGGCTGCGCCTGCACAGAACAGGATCATTAGATCGATGGCCACATACGAAATCCTGATTGCCGATGACCACCCGCTGTTTCGCAGTGCGCTGCGCCAGGCCGTTACCCTGGGCCTTGGTCCGGACGTTCGACTGGTTGAGGTGGCAAGCATCGCCGAACTGGAAACCCGCCTGGCCGAGAAAAACGACTGGGACCTTGTGCTGCTGGACCTGAACATGCCCGGTGCCTATGGTTTCTCGGGGCTGGTGCTGCTGCGCGGTCAGTATCCGCAAATCCCGGTGGTGATGGTCTCGGCCCAGGAAGAGGCGGCCGTGGTGGTAAAGTCCCGAGAATTCGGTGCCAGTGGCTTTATCCCAAAATCCAGCCCGCTGGAGCAGATTCAGGACGCGGTCAAGAAAGTGCTCGATGGCGATGTCTGGTGGCCGCCGCAAGCCTTCGAGAAGATCGATGTGTCCGCTGAAGCCAAGGCCGCCAGCGAGGGCCTGGCCAGCCTTACCCCACAGCAATTCCGCGTGTTGACCATGGTGTGCGAAGGCCTGCTGAACAAGCAGATTGCCTATGAGCTGAGCGTGTCGGAGGCCACCATCAAGGCCCACGTCACCGCGATCTTCCGCAAGCTGGGCGTGCGTACGCGCACCCAGGCCGCGTTGTTGCTGCAACAATTGGAATCGGTTTCAACGAGTTAAGGCCACTGGCCTTCACGCTTTTTTGACTCGGCGTGCACTAGCCTGCATCGCTCCTCATTGGGTTCAAGTGGCTTTCTATGTCGCCTTTCAAGGGCCAGACCGGCCTTAAACGAGTGTTCAACGCCGCCGGCTATTCGTTCGACGGCCTGCGCGCCGCCTTTACCGGCGAAGCGGCGTTTCGTCAGTTGGTGCTGCTCAACGTGGTGCTGATCCCGGTCGCCTTCTGGCTGGATGTAAGCCGTGCCGAACGCGCGATCCTGATCGCGGTGTGCCTGCTGGGGCTGATCGTCGAGCTGCTCAACTCTGCCGTGGAAGCCGCGATCGATCGTATTTCCCTGGACCGCCACCCGTTGTCCAAGAACGCCAAGGACATGGGCAGTGCTGCCCAGTTCGTGGCGTTGAGCATCGTGGCGGTGGTGTGGGCGGTGATTCTGCTCTAGGCAATGTGCGGCAGCACGATTTCGTCGCTGCGTCGTACCCCGGCGGTAAAGTTGCGGCACAACTCCAGAAACTCGCGCATCGCCGAGGTCTGGTACTTCTGCTTGTGCCAGATGAAGTAGAACTGCCGCGCCAGGTCCAGGTCGGGGGTTTCCACCGCCACCAGGCTGCCGCGACGAAACGCATCGCGCAGCGCCAGACGTGAAATGCAGCCGATCCCGAGCCCTGATTCCACCGCGCGCTTGATCGCTTCGGTATGTTCCAGTTCCAGGCGGATGTTGAGTGTCGAGCGATGGTGGCGCATCGCCTGGTCAAAGGTCAGGCGCGTGCCTGAACCCTGCTCGCGCAGAATCCAGGCTTCATGGGTCAGTTCCTCAAGGCTGGCGCGACCCTTGAGCGCCAAGGGGTGCTGCGGCGCGCAGAACACCACCAGTTCGTCCTCGACCCAGGGCTGAACCTCCAGGTCGGGGTGGTTGCAATCGCCTTCTATAAGACCCAGATCAATTTCATAGTGCGCGACCTGATGCACGATATGGGCGGTGTTCTGTACATGCAGTTTGACCTGGCTTTCCGGGTGAACCTGCATGAAGCTGCCGATCAGCAAGGTGGCCAGGTAGTTGCCGATGGTCAGTGTGGCGCCCACTGCCAGAGAGCCGAAGCCGGACTTGCCGTTGAGCAGGTCCTCGATTTCCTTGGCCTGGTCGAGCAGGGCCACGGCCTGGGGCAGCAACTGGTGCCCCAGTGCATTGAGGCTCAGGCGCTTGCCGGCACGATCGAACAGCTGACAGCTGGATTGCCGTTCAAGCTCGGTGATGGAGGTGCTCGCAGCCGACTGCGACAGCGCCAGTATCCCGGCCGCACGGGAGACGCTCTGGTGTTGCGCGACGGCCACGAAGACCTGAAGTTGACGCAGTGTAAATCGCATATCTATATAACCGATAAGACATATCTTGATAATTCATTTAACAGATATTGTCGCTCGCACTAAACTATCGCGCAATCGCGCTCACGGTCAGCGCTGCGTTATTTTTCAGGAGCCCCGTACATGAGCAACATGAACCACGAACGTGTCCTCAGTGTTCATCACTGGAACGACACCCTGTTCAGCTTCAAGTGCACCCGCGACCCGGGCCTGCGCTTCGAGAACGGTCAGTTCGTGATGATCGGCCTGCAACAGCCTAACGGCCGCCCGCTCATGCGCGCCTATTCGATCGCCAGCCCTAACTGGGAAGAGCATCTGGAGTTCTTCAGCATCAAGGTGCCGGACGGCCCGCTGACCTCGCAGTTGCAGCACCTGAAGGAAGGCGACGAGATCATCATCAGCAAGAAGCCTACCGGCACCCTGGTGCTGGATGACCTGAACCCGGGCAAGCACCTGTACCTGCTGAGCACCGGCACTGGCCTGGCACCGTTCATGAGCGTCATCCAGGACCCGGAAACCTACGAGCGCTTCGAGAAAGTGATCCTGGTCCACGGTGTGCGCTACGTCAACGAAGTGGCCTATCGCGAGTTCATCACCGAGCACCTGCCGCAGAACGAGTTCTTCGGTGAGGCGCTGCGTGAAAAACTGATCTACTACCCCACCGTCACCCGCGAGCCGTTCGAGAACCAGGGACGCCTGACTGACCTGATGCGCAGCGGCAAACTGTTCAGCGACATCGGCCTGCCGCCGATCAACCCGCAGGACGATCGTGCGATGATCTGCGGTAGCCCGAGCATGCTGGATGAAACCAGCGAAGTCCTGAACAGCTTCGGCCTGAAAGTCTCCGCGCGCATGCGCGAGCCAGGTGACTATCTGATCGAGCGTGCGTTCGTCGAGAAGTAAGCAGACAGCACCAATAAAAAACGCAGACCTTGGTCTGCGTTTTTTTTTGCCCGGGATTTGTGGTGTGGCATTCGCCGGCGCGGCGTTCCTGCGACCTCGCGGGCGCCGGCCCTACGCCTCGCGCACCACCTCCAGCACCCGGATCGTATCCAGCTGAGGGTAGTGCCAGCGTACCTGCACGTCCCAGAACCTGACCCCGTACACGCGCTCGACCGGGGGCACCTGATAGGCCGGGCGTGGATCCTGTGCCAGGCATTGTTCTATCAGCTCCACCAACGGCTCTGCGAGACGCAGCGCATGCGCATGGGCCTGCTGCAGTGCCGAGTCGCTCCACTGCACCGTGATCGGCGCAGGCGGGGCGCTGGCCATGTGATTGACCGCCCCGGCTACGCTGTCGGCATAGGGTACATAGGGCTTGATATCGATGACCGGCGTGCCGTCCAGCAGGTCGATGCCCGACAGCAGCAGTCGCCCGGCCTCGACGCCCTCCAGCTTCACCACCGACTGCCCGATGCCGTTTGGCCGGTGGGTGGCGCGGGTGGCGAACACGCCCATCGACGTGTTGCCGCCCAGGCGCGGTGGGCGCACCTTCAGGCGCGGCTTCTCTTCCAGGGCCTGATGAAACAGGAACAGCAGCCACACGTGGCTGACCTGCTCTAGCCCGGCAACCGCTTCCCCCTGGTCGAAAGGCGATACCAGCTCCAGCACCCCGCGCGCAGCCGGAGCCAGCTGCGGTTGGCGCGGGATGGCGAACTTCTCCTTGAAGCAGGAGCGCACGTAGCCGACCGGCTCGACACTGTAGGCCATGATCGAATCAGCCACGCACTCGCAGGGTCAGGCCCTTGAGGAAGTTGCGCAGCAACTGGTCGCCACAGGGGCGGTAGTTGCTGTTGCCGACCTTGCGGAACAGGGCGCTGAGTTCAGGCTTGGATACCGAAAAATCCGCCGCCTTGAGAATGGCATGCAGGTCGTCTTCCTTGAGCTCGAAGGCCACCCGCAGTTTTTTCAGGATGATGTTGTTGGTGACCGGCAGTTCGACCGGCAGAGGTGGGCGGCTCTCGTCGCGACCACGCTTGAACACCACCAGGCCATCGAGAAAATGCGCGATGACCTCGTCCGGGCAGCGCACAAAGCCTTCTTCCTCGTCTTTTTTCAGGTAGCTGGCAATGTCGGCATCGCTGACGTCAAAACCGTTGATGCGGGTGATCTCTGCCAGTTTGGCATCGCTGATATCCAGCATGTAGCGCAGGCTGCGCAGCACATCGTTGTGAATCATTGGACAATCCTGATCAAGTGGCAACGCCCGAGTGGCGAGGCCTAGAATTTTTCTTTGCTGGACAGGTAGCGCCACTGGCCCAGCGGCAGCTTGCTCATGGCCACGCCGCCCAGGCGGATACGGCGCATGCTGACCACGCTGACACCGACACTGCGGCACAGCAGTTCGATCAGCCCCGGCGCCGGGTTTTTCAGCACCATGCGCAGGCGCGTCTCGTTCTGCCAGCTGGCCTTGATGCGGGGCAATTCCTGGCCCTTCCAGGTGAAACCGCGGTTAAGGCGTTCGAGTCCATGGGCGACCATCTCGCCGCTGACCTCGACCACATACTCCTGCTCCAGCTTGGCCAGGTCCGAGGTGACCTTGCGCACGGCACGCCAGTCCTGGCTGTACACCTGCAGGCCGCTGGCGCCCTGTTGCAGCTCGGCGACGCAGGTCAGCCGGGCAAAGTGGCCCTTGAGCGGGCGATGCCCTTCGGCGTGGGCCTCGGACAAGGTGGCCGGGGTCATGCTCAGGCGAGCGCTTTCGCTGTCCTGGTCGGCGGCCTGGTGCAGCAGCAGGGTTACCGGTTCCAGGGCTTCGGCCTTGGCGCCCGGCAGCAGGGCGACGACCTGGCCGTCGACCTTGAGCTGTGGCTCGTCGACGACGTTGCCGTCAACGGTCACCCAACCGCCTTCGATATAGAGTTCGGCCTCCCGTCGGGAGCAGCCGACCAGTTCGATAAGGCGTTTGGAAAGACGAATGGGTTCAGACATGACGGCGGCCGTGGCACAGGGAAAGGCGCCCATTGTAACCGCCCGGGCGGGCGAAGGCCCTGCTACATTCGTGCCGGGCGGCTATTAATGCCGTGAGGGGATGATTTTCGGATCGGCCTTACAGCGTCCTTCAGCCCGTGCTCGCAGACTGTGTACGACCTAGCCTGAGGTGAAGCAGGGGGTAGGGTTTGCCCATGCCGTCCTTTTCCGAGCGCCCGATGACTTCGAAGCCTTGGCTGGCATAGAAGCCGATGGCCTGGGGATTCTGCTCGTTGACGTCGAGCTCATCGGCGTTCAGCTCATTGATGGCATGCCGCAGCAACTGCTTGCCGATGCCCTGACCGCGATACTGCGGGTCGACGAACAGCATTTCGACACGCCCGGCCGCTACACCGGCAAAGCCGGTGATGCGTTGCTGGCTGTCTTTGCAGCAGATCAGCATCACTGCATCCAGGTACTTGGGCACCAGTTCACGCAGCAGCACGATGTAGCTTTCGGGGAGAAAATCGTGGGTGGCACGTACCGAGGCTTCCCATACCTGCAGCAGGCGAGGGTAGTCGTGGGGGCTAGGGGTTTGCACGGTGGAATGCGCGCGCATCGCAGGGTCTCCTGGAGTGTCCGTACTGGACACGATAGTCCAATAAAAAGCCCCGCCATGATGGCAGGGCTTTTCCAGGCCGCAAAGCGTCAGACAGGCTCGGCCCACATGTCGTATTCGTCGGCATCGGTGACGACGCACCAGACCTTGTCCCCCGGCTTGAAGCCGTGGTCGCCGTCGATGAACACATTGCCGTCGATCTCCGGGGCGTCGAAGAAGCTGCGGCCCACCGAGCCCTGCTCCTCCACTTCGTCGATCAGCACTTCGATGCGCTTGCCGATGCGCAGTTGCAGGCGTGCGCTGCTGATGGCCTGCTGGTGGGCCATGAAGCGATCCCAGCGGTCCTGCTTGACGTCATCAGGAACCACGGGCAGGTCCAGGTCGTTGGCCGGTGCGCCTTCGACGGGCGAGTACTGGAAGCAGCCGACGCGGTCGAGCTGGGCTTCGGTGAGCCAGTCGAGCAGGTACTGGAAGTCTTCCTCGGTCTCGCCGGGGAAGCCGACGATGAAGGTGGAGCGGATGATCAGCTCCGGGCACTGTTCGCGCCATTTCTTGATGCGTGCCAGGGTCTTGTCTTCGAAGGCAGGGCGCTTCATCGACTTGAGCACCTTGGGGCTGGCGTGCTGGAACGGGATGTCCAGGTACGGCAGCAGCTTGCCGGCGGCCATCAGCGGGATCACGTCATCGACGTTCGGGTACGGGTACACATAGTGCAGGCGCACCCACACGCCCAGGCTGCCGAGCGCTTCGCACAGCTCGAGCATGCGCGTCTTGACCGGCCGGCCGTTCCAGAAGTCGGTCTTGTACTTGACGTCGACGCCGTAGGCGCTGGTGTCCTGGGAGATCACCAGCAGCTCCTTGACGCCGGCCTTGACCAGGCGCTCGGCCTCGCTCAGCACCTCGCCCACCGGGCGGCTGACCAGCTTGCCACGCATCGACGGAATGATGCAGAAGCTGCAGGTGTGGTTGCAGCCTTCGGAAATCTTCAGGTAGGCGTAGTGACGCGGGGTCAGCTTGACACCCTGGGGCGGCACCAGATCGATCAGCGGATTGTGGTCCTGACGTGGTGGCACCACTTCGTGCACGGCGTTGACCACCTGCTCGTACTGCTGCGGCCCGGACACCGACAACACGCTGGGGTGCACGTCGCGAATGTTGTTGGCGTCGACACCCATGCAGCCGGTAACGATGACCTTGCCGTTTTCCTTGATGGCCTCGCCGATCACTTCCAGCGATTCGGCCTTGGCCGAGTCGATGAAGCCACAGGTGTTGACCACCACCACGTCGGCATCCTCGTAGGTGGGCACGACTTCATAGCCTTCCATGCGCAGCTGGGTCAGGATGCGCTCGGAATCGACCAGGGCTTTGGGGCAACCCAGGGAAACGAAGCCGACCTTTGGCGTGGTGGGCGTGGCGGTGGTGGACATGGTTAACCTCGGTGTAGAGGGGCTGCTTGGCACGCGAAGGTGGCAGCCCTGACGGGCGCTTTGGGGCGCCTCTGATCAAAAAGTGCGCAATTCTAGCGAGGCACAACGCGCTTGACTAGCAGAAATGCGACGAACGCTGCGCTATGCTTCGCGCCATCGCTCCCGCGTCGTTCAGCGCTGCGTTCGGCACGCTGCGACGGGTTGCAAAAATGATAGCGCCTGGCGCGAATTTCGCCGGCCTCTGGGTCTTGGTTGCGGGAGTGGTTGATGGTTCAGGCAAGCAGTCAGGCCAATGCCGGGCATACGGCGGCAAAGCCGCTGAGCCTGCTGGTGGCGGCAGTCGGGGTGGTATACGGCGATATCGGTACCAGCCCCTTGTATACCCTCAAGGAAGTCTTCTCCGGCAGCTACGGGGTGCCGGTCAACCATGATGGTGTGCTGGGCATCCTGGCGTTGATCCTGTGGTCGCTGATCTGGGTGGTGTCGATCAAGTACGTGCTGTTCATCCTGCGCGCGGACAACCAGGGGGAGGGTGGCATCATGGCCCTGACCGCGCTGGCCCGACGAGCGGCTGCACCTTATCCCAGATTGCGTGCGCTGCTGGTGGTGTTCGGCTTGTTCGGTGCGGCGCTGTTCTATGGCGACAGCATGATCACCCCGGCGATTTCGGTGCTGTCGGCGGTCGAAGGCATGCAACTGGCGTTCGATGGCATCGATCACTGGGTGATACCGGTGGCGCTGGTCGTGCTGGTGGCGCTGTTTCTGATCCAGAAGCACGGTACCGCGCGCATCGGCATTCTGTTCGGGCCGGTGATGGTGGCCTGGTTCGTGGTGCTGGCGGCCCTGGGCGTGCACGGCATCGTCCAGCGCCCCGAAGTGCTGCAGGCGCTCAACCCGATCTGGGCCGTGCGCTTCTTCATCGTCCACCCCGGCATGGGCGTGGCGATTCTGGGCGCCGTGGTGCTGGCGCTGACCGGGGCCGAGGCCTTGTACGCCGACATGGGGCATTTTGGCCGCAAACCGATCGCGCGGGCCTGGTTCGCGCTGGTGCTGCCGGCGCTGGTGCTCAACTATTTCGGTCAGGGCGCATTGCTGCTGGAGAACCCCGAAGCGGCACGCAACCCGTTCTACCTGCTGGCCCCCGGCTGGGCGCTGGTGCCGCTGGTCGGGCTGGCCACCCTGGCCACCGTGATCGCTTCCCAGGCGGTGATTTCCGGGGCCTTCTCCCTCACCCGCCAGGCCATCCAGCTTGGTTATGTGCCGCGCATGCAGATCCAGCACACCTCCAGCGACGAGCAGGGGCAGATCTACATCGGGGCGGTCAACTGGTCGCTGATGGTCGGGGTGATCCTGCTGGTGCTGGGCTTCGAGTCCTCCGGTGCGCTGGCGTCGGCCTATGGCGTCGCGGTAACCGGGACCATGCTGATCACCACCATCCTGGTGTCGGCGGTGATGTTGCTGCTGTGGAAGTGGCCACCGCTGCTGGCGGTACCGGTGCTGCTGGGCTTTCTGTTCGTCGACGGGCTGTTCTTTGCCGCCAACGTGCCCAAGGTGCTGCAGGGTGGGGCATTCCCGGTGCTGGCAGGGATTGCGCTGTTCATCCTGATGACCACCTGGAAGCGCGGCAAGCAGATCCTGGTGGAGCGCCTGGATGAGGGCGCGTTGCCATTGCCGGTGTTCATCGCCAGCATCCGCGTGCAGCCGCCGCACCGTGTGGAAGGTACGGCGGTGTTCCTGACCGCGCGTTCGGACGCGGTGCCCCATGCGCTGCTGCACAACATGCTGCACAACCAGGTGCTGCACCGCCAGGTGGTGTTGCTCACCGTGGTCAACGAGGATTCACCGCGGGTACCGCCACAGCGGCGTTTCGAGGTGGAGGGGTATGGCGAGGGGTTCTACCGGGTGATCCTGCATTTCGGCTTCATGGACGAGCCGGACGTGCCGGCGGCGTTGAAGCTGTGTCACCTGGACGAGCTGGATTTCAGCCCCATGCGCACCACCTACTTCCTCAGCCGCGAGACGGTGATCGCATCCAAGCTGGTGGGCATGTCGCGCTGGCGTGGGGTGCTGTTTGCCTTCCTGCTGAAGAATGCCAACGGCAACCTGAGGTTCTTCAACCTGCCATTGAACCGGGTGATCGAGCTGGGTACGCAGGTGGAGATCTAGCGGGGCCTTTCGCCGCCAAGGCGGCTCCTGCAGGATGCGATCCGTTGCAGGAGCCGGCCTTGCCGGCGAGGCTTCTACTGTTCAGCGACGCTGGACTTTCCCTGGCGCGTTTCGATCTCGCTGATCAGGCGCTTGGCCAGGGCCGGGTAGTTTTCGTCGAAGTGGTGCCCGCCAGGCAGCTTCACGCGCTCACCCACGGCGGTATGGTCGGTGCAGCCGCTTTCATCGGCCTCTTCTTCACCATAGATGCACAGCACCTTGCTCGGCGGCATCCTGGCCATCTCAGGCCCGGTTGGCGCCTCTTTGCCGGCATTGCCCAGCCAGCCCTCGACCTCGATCTCGAAACTGCCACTGCGCGCGAACGCCAGCAGAATCACCGCATCGATGCGCTTCTGGTCTTCGGGTGGCAAGCGGTTGTAGATCGCCGGCAGCACGTCGGCACCGAATGAATAGCCGGTCAGTACGAAGCGTTTGGTGCCCCACTTCTGGCGGTAGTGCTGCATCAGCTCGGACAGGTCGACTGCGCTCTGCTCCGGTGTCTTGTGCTGCCAGTAGTAGCGCAGGGTATCGATGCCCACCACCGGGTAGCCCAGCTTGGCCATCTCGCCCGCCACGTCGCGGTCAAGGTCGCGCCAGCCGCCATCGCCGGACAGGAACAGCGTCACGGTGTCGGTGGTCTGGCCGGCCGGTACCTCCACCACCGGAATGCTCAATGCATTGCCATCCACGCCCAGCAGGGCCTGGGTCAGTTGGGCCTTGAGCACCTGGGGCAGGTGGATGTCGTAATCGCTGATGCTGGTCTGTGCATTGGCCTGGTCGCGCACGAAGGCGGCGCTGGCGTCATCCGGGTTGTCGTTCCAGGCCACGTTCCAGTGACCATGGGCGGCCGACTTGGGCAGCGCGGCGCTGCAGCCGGGCTGCTCGATGCTGAACCCCACGGAGATGGCCTGGGCCTTGTCGTTGGTCTGCCCGGCCAGCCAGCTCCAGGCCAGCCCGGCTCCCGGGCCGATGCCGGCAACCAGCGTCGGCGTGCCCTGCAACTGTTGCAAGGCCTGCTGCAGCGCCTGCTGCTGCAGGTTGCAGTCGCTCGGCGGCAGGATCACCTGTACCAGCTGGGCGCGGGCACTCTGGCTCAGGTCGATCAGTTGCTTGTCGCTCAGGGCCTGGTCCTGCGGCACGGCCACGGCCACCAGGTCCTTGCCTCGCGTGCTTGGGGTAACCCGCACCAGGCTGCTGCCATCGGCCAGGGTCAAATGTTCAAGGTGTGGTTGCGGGGCAGGGCGGGCCCACAGCCAGAAGCCCAGGGCCGCCGCGAGCAGGGCCAGCACCAGGGCGGCCAGTACATGAAGCCAGTAGCGTCGAATCATCAGCGTTTCACCAATCCGGTCAGGCCGCCTGCAATCAGGGCGGCGGTATCGGCCAGGGCCACCAGGGGATCGAGCCCGGCGGGTACGGCCATGTAACGGGGTTCCCAGTCAGGCTGGAACTTGTCTTTGAAGCGGCGCAGGCCCTGGAAGTTGTACAGTTGCTCGCCGCGCTGGAACACCATCGAGCCCAGGCGCTGGGTCAGAGGTGCGCCGCGACGCGGCTGCAGCCCGGACAACGGCACCATGCCGAGGCTGAAGCGCGCATATCCATGCGTCTTGTAGTGTTGGATCAGGCCGATCATCAGAAACTCCATGGTCAGCTTCGGTGCTTGCGGGTGCGCGCGCATCAGGTCCAGGCTGGCCAGCTCGCGGCTGTGGGTTTCGAGCAGGTTGGCAAAGGCCACCGGCTGGCCCTGGAAGCGAATCAGCGCGATGCGGAAGTGCTGCAGGTACTCTGCGCTGAAGCGGCCCAGCGAAAAGCCTTTTTCGCGCACGTTCTTGCCTTCGAGCCAGGCATCGGAAATCACCTTCAGTTCCTCGAGCGGGGCTTGCCCGGGCTCGTGGATCTCCAGGCTCAGGCCGTCGCGCCCGCCGCGGTTCCAGGTATAGCGCAGGTCTTTCATCTCCTTGCCCTTGGCGTCGAGGTCGAAGCGCACCAGGTCCACGCGGGCCTCTTCGCCCAGCTTGATCGCGGTCAGGCCGATGTCCATGTAGAAGGGCAGGTTCTCGGCACGCACCTGGTAGAACACCGGTCGAGCGTGGTGGATATCGCACAGGTCGCGAAACTGCCAGATCATCTCGGCGCGGCGCTGGGCCGGGCCGATCGGGTCGTACAGCGCCACCAGGCTGCGCCCGCGGCGGGCGTACATCAGGAAGGCGTCATCCTGAGGGTGGAACAGCAACGCCTTGTCGCCGGTCAGCGCCAGGCCGCCATCGGGCTGGTCGGAGCTCTGCAGGATGCGGTTGGCCCGTTGCAGCTCGTCACCTGTAGGCAGGTGGATGGTCGGGCGTGCGGTACGCAGCAGCCAGGTCAGTGCAACGATCACCAGCAGTACCGCGCTACCGAGCAATGAGCGCAGCCCGCGCGGGGCATCGGCGTCCAGGGTGAACTGCCACCACAGCTGGTGGCTGTAGGGCACGTCCTGGTAGGCGAACAGCAGCAGCCACACCGACGCGCCGATCACACAGGCACTGGCCACCACGTAGACCGGCGAGAAGGGCAGCTCGAGCAGTCGACTGGGCCGGTAGAATGAACCGCGGAACACTGCCAGCAGGCAGGCGGTAAGCGTCAGCAGGCTGGCCTCTTCCCAGTCGAAGCCCTTGAGCAGCGACAGCAGGGCGCCGACCAGCAGCAGCACGGTGGTGAGTATCCAGGCTGCCGACAGGCGCCGCCGCAGGCCCTGGGCCAGCAGCAGGCACAGCACGCCGATCAGGCTGGCGCCGAAGTGCGAGGCATCGATCAAGCGGTGCGGAACCAGGAAACCCAGGTGCTCCAGGCGCGTGTCGATTTCGGGCGTGGCCCCGGAGAACAACAGCACCACGCCCGACAGGAACACCAGAATCGCCAGTACCGGTGCGGCAAGCCCGGAGGCCACCTTCATGGCCTGGCGCGCGAACAGAAAGCGCTTGGCTTCACTGGCCAGCAGGACCACGCAGGCCACCAGCAGCGGCAGCACGACATAGATCAGGCGGTACAGCAGCAGCGCAGCGGCAAGTGGCGCAGCCCCCAGCTGGTCGGCGAAGGCGGCCAGCAGGATGGCCTCAAAGACCCCGACCCCGCCGGGCACGTGGCTGAGCACACCGGCAGCCAGGGCCAGCAGGTACACCAGCAGGAACGCACCGAAGGGCGGAGCCTCGGGCAGCAGCAGGTACAGCACCGTGGCGGCGGCGGCCACGTCCAGTGCGGTGATCAGCAGCTGCAGCAAGGTCAGGCGCGCGCCCGGCAGGCGCAGTGTGCGTCGGCGTATGCGTACCAGCAGGTTGTCGGCCAGCGGCTGTTCCGGCAGTCGACGCCGGTACAGCCCGTAGGCCAGGGCCATGCTCAGGCCCAGTACCGCGACGGCGATGGCGGCCAGTACCGGGGCCGGCGTGCGCAGCGCCATGGCCGCGGCGGGCAGGTTGCTCAGGGTGGCCAGCGCTGCCAGCGGCGGCAGCGCGCAGCCCAGCGACAGGCTGGCAAACAGCGTCATGCGGGCCACTTCGGCACCGCCTATGCCGTGGCGGGCGTACAACCGGTAACGCACCGAGCCGCCGGACAGCAGCGACAACCCGATCGCGTTGCCGATGGCGAATGCACAGAAGCCGCCCATGGCCAGGGTGGCTGAAGGCAGCCGGACCCCGGCATAACGGCTGGCTGACCATTCATAGCCCAGCAGGATGACAAAGCCTGCGACCGTGGCCAGCAGTGCACCGGCCAGGGCGGGCTTGGGCACACTCAGCAGCGAGTCGTGCAGGGCATAGATATCCAGCTCGCTGAGCAGATGGCGACAGGCAATCAGGGCGATGCCGAACAGTAGCAGGGTGACCGCCAGGCCGATCGGCTGACGATACCGGCTGAGCAGTTCCAGCCAGCGCAGGCGATGCGGGGCGATGGGCTGGGCGGCGCTAACGGGGGTTTCTGCTTCGGGCGTTTGTGGGCGCATCAATCACCTTTTTGGATTGCGCGCGACTGGACGATGTATCCGACCAAGTTACCAATCCCTATGGAAAAATAATGTCTGAATCTTACTCGCGATCATGCCGATCCGCGCCCATCAGGATAGTTAAAGAAGTTTCATGCTGCCGCAAGGGCATGGAGAGGAGGGGAAGGTATTTTTCGCCAGACGCAAAAAAGGCCACTTTTTTCAAAGTGGCCTTTTCTGTTGTTTGGTTGCGGGAGCCGGATTTGAACCGACGACCTTCGGGTTATGAGCCCGACGAGCTACCAGACTGCTCCATCCCGCGTCTGTGGGGCGGATTCTACAGCGTATGGAGATGCTGTCAATGCTTAATTGTTGATTTACAACAAAAACCTGCTATGGGCCAAACAGCGCCCAACAAAAAAGGCCACTTTTTCAAGTGGCCTTCTCTGATGTTTGGTTGCGGGAGCCGGATTTGAACCGACGACCTTCGGGTTATGAGCCCGACGAGCTACCAGACTGCTCCATCCCGCGTCTGTGGAGTGGATTCTACAGATATCTCAGAACGTGTCAACCGCTAAAATCCAGAAATCCTTTTTTGTTCAATTGCTTAGCGTTTGTGATCTGGCTGCGGGCGCGCTAAGGCGGGGGCTGCAGGGCATTTGCCCGGGGTGACGGGTGCAGGGTGCAGCCGGTGGTGACGAGTGAGATACTGCGCGTACGAATCAACGGTGTTAACGGTCATCCATGTCCCAACGCAAGATCATCCACATCGATTGCGACTGTTTCTACGCAGCCATCGAGATGCGCGACGACCCGCGGCTGGCCGGCAAGCCTCTGGCCGTGGGTGGCTCGGCCGACCGGCGCGGGGTGATTGCTACCTGCAACTACGAAGCGCGGGCCTTTGGCGTACGCTCTGCGATGTCGTCGCACCACGCGTTGAAGCTGTGCCCCGACCTGACCATCGTCAAGCCGCGCATGGATGCCTATAAGGAAGCCTCGCGGGAGATTCACAACATCTTCCGCGAGTACACCGAGCTGATCGAGCCATTGTCGCTGGATGAAGCCTATCTGGACGTATCCGACAGCCCGAAGTTTTCCGGCAGTGCCACGCGCATTGCCGACGACATTCGCCGGCGGGTGTCCCAGCGCCTGCACATCACGGTATCGGCGGGGGTGGCGCCCAACAAGTTCCTGGCCAAGATTGCCAGTGACTGGCGCAAACCCAACGGCTTGTTCGTGATTACCCCGGCACAGGTGCAAGACTTCGTCGCCTGCTTGCCAGTGACCAAGCTGCATGGGGTTGGCAAGGTCACGGCTGACAAGCTGGGGCGCCTGGGCATTGTCGATTGCAAGGATCTGCGCGAGTGGGACCGCCTGGCCCTGGTCCGCGAGTTCGGCAGTTTCGGCGAGCGTCTTTACGGGCTGGCGCGCGGCATTGACGAGCGGGTGGTGCACAACGACAGCCGGCGCCAGTCGGTGAGCGTCGAGAACACCTACGACAGCGACCTGCCGGACCTGGCCAGCTGCCTTGAAAAACTGCCTGAACTGCTGGAATCGCTGGGCGGTCGCATGGCCCGGATCGACGACAGTTACCGGCCGGGCAAGCCGTTCGTCAAGGTCAAGTTCCATGACTTCACCCAGACCACCCTGGAGCAGGCGGGGGCGGGGCGTGATCTTGAAAGCTACCGGCAACTGCTCAGCCAGGCTTTCGCGCGTGGCGCCAAGCCGGTCAGGTTGCTGGGAATTGGCGTGCGGTTGCACGACTTGCGCGGGGCGCATGTTCAGCTGGAGCTGTTCACGCCCGAGTGAAACGCCAGGCATCGTGGTCGATGCCTGGCGTTCATGGTGCTGGAGCTACTTCGCGCCGGGGTCTGCCACCAGGCGGCCGGCATCCCTGGTCAGCGCCTTGAGAAACTCCTGTTGCAGCTCCGGATCATTGCGGGTCAGCTCGATCAGGCTCTGTTCCAGCTCGCTGGCTTCCTCTTCCAGGCCCAGTTCGGACAAGCGCTTGACCCGGTGCACCCACTCGCTCACCTCGTCGTCTTCAAGGTCGTCGTAGATCAGCTCATGGGCTTCGACCAGTTTGCCGCGCAGCGTTGGGCTGAGCAGCAGGCTGGCGGCGGCACGCACGTTGTTTTCTTCATCGGCCACGGCCAGGTGCAAGGTGCCCACCTGGGTCAGGTTCTGTTCGGTGAACGGGCTGTCGAGCAGGTTCAGGCGCAACACACCATTGCGGTCGGTGGTCAGCTCGTGGGTGAGCTTGCCAGCCTTGACCTCGACCGGGCGTTCGCCCCACGGCAGGCTGGTGTACTCCTGGCGTTTGTCCTTCTGCACTTCGCTGATACTGGCCAGGTTCTGTTGTGCGCGGCCGTTGGACTGCACGTTCATGAACGGGTTGAGCCCGGCCACGCCATAGCTGAGCCAGTCATGGGTCACGCTGTCGGGCAGGTTGCCCAGTGCGAACACATTGACCACATTGGCGCCGATACCGGCAACCACGGCCACTGCGCCCAGCGGGATCTCGTAGATTTCGCGCCAGGGTTGGTAGGGCGTGTAGCGATCATAACGACGGGTCACTTCGAATTCGGTGACTTCGAAGTTCTTCTGTTCGTGAACGCGCACGCGCCGTTGCGGCAGCTCGAGTACCTTGGGCTCTCCGACATCGATCTGCAGGCTGTGCTCGAGCAGCTTGCGCTCGATCCGCTCCTCATGCTCGCTGCGCTGGGACATCTGGTTGGCGCAGCCGCTGAGCAGCACGGCGCCGCACAGGGCGGCGCCTCCGAAGGTGATTCGCTTGAACATGGCTACTCTTGTGTTGGCTATCAGCGACGAATACGGGCTTGCAGGAACGACAGCACCTCGGCCACGGGCAAGGCCTGGGCCTCGCTGTCCTTGCGGTACTTGTATTCCAGGTTGCCTTCGGCCAGGCCCCGGTCGCTGACCACGATGCGGTGCGGGATGCCGATCAGTTCCATGTCGGCGAACTTGATCCCCGGGCTGGTTTTCTTGTCACGGTCGTCCAGCAGCACTTCGAAACCGGCGGCGGTCAGTTCGGCGTAGAGCTTGTCGGTGGCTTCGCGCACTTCGGCGGTTTCGTAGCGCAGCGGTACCAGGGCGATCTGGAATGGCGCGAGGCTATCGCTCCAGATGATGCCCTTGTCGTCGTAGTTCTGCTCGATGGCAGCGGCAACCACGCGCGAAACACCAATGCCGTAGCAGCCCATGGCCAGGGTCACCGGCTTGCCGTTCTCGCCCAGCACCTGGCACTTGAGTGCTTCACTGTACTTGGTGCCCAGCTGGAAGATGTGCCCGACTTCGATGCCGCGCTTGATCATCAGCGTACCCTTGCCGTCCGGGCTCGGGTCGCCGGCTACCACGTTGCGCAGGTCGGCGATTTCCGGTACGGGCAGGTCGCGCTCCCAGTTCACGCCGAAGTAGTGCTTGTCGTCGATGTTGGCACCGATGCCGAAGTCGCTCATGAAGGCCACGGAACGGTCGATGATGCACGGCAGCGGCAGGTTCAGCGGGCCCAGGGAGCCGGCGCCGGCGCCGATGGCGTCGCGCAGTTCGGCGTCGCTGGCCATCACCAGCGGGCTGGCCACCTGTGGCAGGTTGGCAGCCTTGATTTCGTTGAGTTCGTGGTCGCCACGGACGATCAGGGCAATCAGCTTGCCTTCTTCGGCGGCATGCACGATCAGGGTCTTGACGGTGCGCTCGATCGGCACGCCGTAGTTTTCGACCAGGGCGGCGATGGTTTTCGCGTCCGGGGTATCGACCAGGCGCAGCTCCTCGGTGGGGGCAGGGCGCACGGTTTCCCGCGGGATCGCTTCGGCCTTCTCGATGTTGGCGGCGTAGTCGGAGCTGTCGCTGAAGATCACGTCGTCTTCACCGGACTCGGCCAGCACGTGGAATTCGTGGGACCAGCTGCCACCGATCGAGCCGGTGTCGGCCTGCACGGGGCGGAAATCCAGGCCCAGGCGGGTGAACACATTGCAGTACGCCTGGTGCATGCGGTCATAGGTTTGTTGCAGGGACGCCTGGTCGGCATGGAAGGAGTAGGCATCCTTCATGATGAACTCGCGACCGCGCATCAGGCCGAAGCGCGGACGGATCTCGTCGCGGAACTTGGTCTGGATCTGGTACATGTTCAGTGGCAGCTGTTTATAGCTGCTCAGCTCGTTGCGCGCGAGATCGGTGATGACCTCTTCGTGGGTAGGCCCCACGCAGAACTCGCGACCATGGCGGTCCTTCAAGCGCAGCAGCTCGGGGCCGTACTGCTCCCAGCGGCCGGACTCCTGCCACAGTTCAGCGGGCTGAATGGCCGGCATCAGCACTTCCAGGGCGCCTGCGGCGTTCATTTCCTCGCGTACCACGGCTTCGACCTTGCGCATCACGCGAAGGCCCATCGGCAGCCAGGTATAAAGGCCGGATGCGAGCTTGCGGATCATGCCGGCACGCAGCATGAGCTGGTGGCTGATGACGACCGCGTCGGAAGGGGTTTCTTTCTGTGTGGCGAGCAAATATTGACTGGTGCGCATGGTAGGCCGTTGTCGGTTGCTTAACTGAAATGACCCCGCATTGTACGGGGGCGATTCGGTGACGTATAGGATGGTGGCGCGGGAAACTGCGCCAAGTGCATCAACACAAAAGAAAAAGCCCGGCAGGGCCGGGCTTTTTCGAGCTGGGGTCCGTGAGCCGGAAGGCTTACAGGATGCTCAGCGGGTACTCGACGATCAGGCGCAGTTCGTCGATCGAAGGCGACGAGTTGTTGTACACCGCATCGCTGGAGCGGTAGGTGGCCTGGCGAACGCGGAAGCTCAGGTCTTTGGCCGGGCCTTCCTGCAGTACGTACTTGGCTTCGATGTCGCGTTCCCACTCTTTGCCGTTGTTGCCGGAGGAAACGTTGGCATCGGTACCACGGATGTAGCGGGTCATGAAGCTCAGGCCCGGTACGCCGAAGGTGGCCATGTTGATGTCGTAGCGAGCCTGCCAGGATTTCTCGTCTTCGGAGTTGAAGTCCGAACGTGCCACCGAGTTGGCCAGGAACACGGTACCGCCGCCGTCGACGCCGTAGGCGTAGCCGCCGTCGCCGCTGATGCGCTGGTGCGCCAGGGTGAAGGTGTGCGCGCCGATGGTGTAGGCGGCGGACAGGCTGAATGCACGGCTGTCGATCTTGTCGCCGTCGTAGGCTTTTTCCAGCGCGGCGCCGGTGCTCTTGGTGTTGTAGAAGTTGAAGTCGAACACCAGGCCCTGCTCGTCGTTGATCGGCAGGCTCCAGTTCACGTTGGCGTAGTATTTGCGCCAGTAGTCTTCGACCTTGGAGTAGTAGAGGCTGGTGCTGAGCTCGTCGCTGAACGCGTAGGTGCCGCCCAGTACGTCGGCCTTGGTCAGGTGGATGCCGCCGTCACGGTTGGTCTGGTCTTGTGCGGTGATGCTGGTGAAGCGACCGGCGTTGAGCGTCAGCCCCTTGATTTCGTTGCTGGTGATCAACGCGCCCTGGGCCATTTCAGGCAGCAGGCGGCTGTCGTCGGTGGCCAGCACTGGCAGCGAGGTGAACTGGTCACCCACTTTCAGGACGGTGTCGGAAATCCGGAACTTGATGGCTGCGCCGCCTTTGGAGTAGTCGTCCTGCGAGCGTTCGTCGGAGCCGGTCGGGAACAGGCCGGTGCCGGCAGTGCCCTTGCCGCCGTCCAGTTTCAGACCCAGCATGCCGATTGCGTCGACGCCGACGCCGATGGTGCCTTGGGTGAAGCCCGACTCGAAGGTGCCGATGAAGCCTTGGCCCCACTCTGCAGCGCGGCTCTGCTCGGTGTTGGGGACGTTGCGGTAGTCACGGCTGAAGTACAGGTTGCGAAGTTTGACGTTCAAGCTGCTGTCTTCTACAAACCCCTTGGATTCATCCTGAGAAGACGCCATGGCCAGCTGCGAGGTGCCTGCCGCTACGGCCAGGGCGATTATGCTCCACTTCATCACGCGCATCGTGATTTGCTCCTTTGGTTTTGGAAGATTACGGCCTTGCCCCCTGGTTTTTTTATGGGGCGGCTCTTTCTTTTTTGAGTCGGCGAAATGTATATCACGCTGACTGTCGTTGGCGATACTTGCGAAGGGAACCTTTCATTAACTTTATGGTCCCGTCGCAAACGGTTAAATCCCTGTCGCAAATTACGCCCCGGCATGACCGGTGCGTTCAACTACAGCGCTGTTTCGCAGAGCAGCAAAGGCAGTGCAATCACGCCAAGCCTTTGATGCCAAAACTCCCTGGTTGCCCTTGCAGCTGTTGTTATTTGTCGCACTTGGCTTGCTTATGCAGGCGCCATGCCGACGTTGGGCAGAGATGAATGCAACAAGCGTGCTCAATTGCGCGGTGCGTTGATGAAATTTTCACATTTCGTCGGCCGAAGGGCGCGTGGTGCCCGAAAACCGGGGGTGTACAGATCTTTTGGTTTGAGGGTCGATGCCGTCGCGGAATAAGCAAAAAATCGACTTTGAAGTCAAAACGTTACCGGCTTGTAGGACAAGTGAGTAGTTTTCGGTAGGAGGCGGTGCTGATTGTGTTCGCGAGGCGCTATTTTGGTGCGAAAAGTAGCGTTTTGTTACCGGCGTGAGCGGACCTCCTGCGTGCAGTGTGGTCTGCCTGCCCCGGGATGGAGCGCCATGTACTCATGCCTGTGACTCCAATCGGGAGTATCCTTGCGTCAATCACCTGCCGGGTGCAGGTATCGGGATTGAAAGGTGCGAGGAGATTGTTCTGTGTTTGCTCTTGATTCACGTTTGCAACAAGACACGATTGCGCTGGGGGACTTTCCTCTTTGTCGCTTGTTACTTAGTAAGGATGCTAACTATCCGTGGTTCATTCTGGTGCCGCGGCGTCCTGCTGTCAGCGAAGTATTCGAACTTGATGAAGAGGCGCAGCAGCAACTCTGGCAAGAGACCACGTTGCTGGCCAAGTTGCTCGACGGGCTGTTCGATGCCGACAAGATGAATGTCGCGACCCTGGGCAACGTCGTGAGCCAGTTGCACATGCATGTGATCGTGCGACGCCAGAGCGATGTGGCATGGCCTGGCCCGGTGTGGGGGCGCGTGCCGGCGCTGGTTTATACCGCCGAGGCGCTGGCTCATGTGCGCCGCATCGTCGAGCGTGAGCTTGGTGATTATCTTCAACCGATCGAGGCTTGAATCATGACCCTGGAAGCACGGGTAACCGAGTTGGAGAGTCGTCTGGCATTTCAGGACGATACGCTGCTGGCGCTGAACGATGTGCTGGTGGAGCAGCAGCGGGTGGTTGAGCGGCTGCAGCTGCAGATGGGCGCGCTGCTCAAGCGTTATGAGGAGATGGTGGGGCAGTACGAGTCCAACGAGGAAGAAGCGCCGCCCCCGCACTATTGATGCATGCGCCTCGCGCAGCGGGCCTAAAGGCTCAGTGCAGATCGACAGCAGAGCAGGGCGGGTGAGTAGGCGTAAAAAAACCGCGATCGGCCGAGTGGCCGTCGCGGTTCTTCACGCTAGGATCAGCGACGCGGTGCCGCAATCACATCCTCGGCCTGCAGGCCCTTGTCCCGGTTCATCACCGAAAACTCCACGCGCTGACCCTCCACCAGCACCCGGTGACCCTCGCCACGAATGGCCCGGAAGTGCACGAAGATGTCATCGCCGGAATCCCGCGAAATGAATCCAAAGCCCTTGGACGTGTTGAACCACTTCACGGTGCCCGTGTCGCGGTTGCTCATGTCGTAGGCAGGTGCCTGGCTGCGCGCACGGCCAACCTTGGCCAGGCCCGCCACCAGATGCAGCAGCACGGCCAGCAGGGCGCAGACCATGGCCGCGACATTGCCCAGCTCCGGGCGCAGCAGCACAGTGACCGCTTGCAATACCACTGCAAGCACCAGCAGCGCGCTGGCAGTGTGTTGCAGGTACTGGCGCGCGCCGCGGTAGTGCATTGGCAGCACAGGCACCAGGATCAGGTTGAGCAGCCCGAACAGCGCCAGGTAGATGGCATCGGGTTGTTGCAGGAAAGGGACAGCTTCGCCCCTCAGGCTAGGAATCAGGGACAGCAGCAAGGCAGCTGCGCCCGTCAACAGGTGAACGATCTTGAACATGGTGGTTTGGCTCACATTTTATTCAGGCATATCACAGGAAGAGCTGAACCCACGGTGCGCGGTTACCGATGAGGCGCCAAAGCGTGGCTGCAGCCTATGCGCCATTGCACAAAAAATGCGCAATGACGGCACGGTGCCTATTTAACAGCAAAGCCGGGTGCTTCTCAAATCAGCGGGCCAAACGGGCCGCGCGGCTGCAGCCCTGTGTCGCACGCCAGACCGGCAATCGGAGCTGCAGGCACGCGCAACTCTTGGTACAGTGCTTCCAGCATGTTGAACTGACATCACAGGAAGGAAATGTACATGGCAATTGATATTGGTATCAGTGAAGAAGATCGCAAGTCCATTGTTGACGGCTTGTCGCATCTGTTATCGGATACATATGTACTGTACTTGAAGACCCATAACTTCCACTGGAACGTGACCGGGCCGATGTTCAATACACTGCACTTGATGTTCGAAGGCCAGTACAACGAACTGGCCCTGGCAGTCGATGCCATCGCCGAGCGAATTCGTGCACTGGGCTTCCCGGCGCCGGGTACTTATTCCACCTACGCCAAGTTGTCCTCGATCAAGGAGGAGCCAGGTGTGCCGGCGGCCGAAGAGATGATCAAGCAACTGGTCGATGGCCAGGAAGCCGTGGTGCGTACCGCGCGCAGCCTGTTCCCGTTGCTGGACAAGGTCAGCGACGAGCCGACCGCCGACCTGTTGACCCAGCGCATGCAGGCCCATGAAAAGACTGCCTGGATGCTGCGCTCGCTGTTGGCCAAGTGAGTGTTCGGCGCCTGTAAAGGCGCCTGTTGAAAGACGCAAGCCCGATTCTTCTTTAGAGGAATCGGGCTTTTTTAATGGGTACTTCCTGCGTGCTGCGGCCGGCGTGGAACAGTTTCAGCAGGTGTGGTACATGAACTCAACTAAAAGGTTATTCCTACGCTGCGCAGGCTCGCGGTCTGCTGGTTGCAATACGATGAACAGCGCTTCATAGGCAGGTACCTGGATAGCAAGTATCCCGGTGATGAACTTCCTGTCAGTCAATGCGTGGGATGAATATGTCGCGAGTCGTGAATGAACGTGCATGCACCGCCGAGCAACTTCGTATGGCCCCTGGTGATCCTTTTCAGGCAGATTTCAATATGGGCCTGGCGCGCCCGCTGTCGCGTTCGGTGCGACTCAACGGCTTCGCCACCTGCTTGCGCCTGGAAGAGGTCTACTGGAAAATCCTCGAGCGCATTGCCGCCGCCAACCGGTGTACGGTCAATGCGGTGCTGTCCCATGTGGACCGCGAAGTCCACCTTCGCCACGGCGGCGTCAAGAATTTCAGCGGCCTGGTGCGGGTGATCTGCGTGGTCTACGTGCTGAGGGGCGGCGCCAAGCCCTGAACCATTCGTGCGCTGGCACGGCGGGCGGGCTGCACAGCCCCGGTTAACCATATATAATCCCGCTTTTTGCTGCGTGGCGCGGCCCGCGCAGTGGTCAACGAGATACGCCAATGCCCCTGTACGACTATCAATGCGGTTCCTGCAGCCACCAGATGGAAGTTCTGCAGAAGATCAGCGCAGCGCCGCTGACCGATTGCCCGGCCTGCCAGGCACCTGCCCTGAAGAAGCTGATTTCTGCCCCGGGCTTCCGCCTGGGCGGCACCGGCTGGTATGAAACCGACTTCAAGACCGGCACCAAAAAGAACCTGGCGGGCGCCGACAAGGCCGACTGAGTTGAACTGTACTGCCAGGGTCTTGCACTATGGGCCCCCTGGGGCCGGCAAGGTCCACACCCGAATTCACGAATGACGAGAAGCGAAACCACCATCATGATGCGCAGCCACTATTGCGGCCAACTGAACGAGAGCCTGGAAGGTCAGGAAATTACCCTTTGCGGCTGGGTCCATCGTCGTCGCGACCACGGCGGGGTGATCTTCCTCGACATCCGTGATCGCGAAGGCATGGCTCAGGTCGTGTTCGACCCGGACCGCGCAGAAAGCTTTGCCGCCGCCGACCGCGTGCGCAGCGAGTACGTGGTGAAAATCACCGGCAAGGTGCGTCCGCGCCCTGCAGGCGCAGTCAACGCCAACATGGCCTCGGGCGCCATCGAAGTGCTGGGCTACGAGCTCGAAGTGCTGAACGAAGCGGAAACCCCGCCGTTCCCGCTCAACGAGTACTCCGACGTGGGTGAAGAGACCCGCCTGCGCTATCGCTTCATCGACCTGCGTCGTCCGGAGATGGCCGAGAAGCTGCGTCTGCGCTCGCGCATCACCACCAGCATCCGTCGCTTCCTCGACGAAAACGGCTTCCTCGACGTCGAGACGCCGATCCTGACCCGCGCTACCCCGGAAGGCGCGCGTGACTACCTGGTGCCAAGCCGTACCCACGCCGGCAGCTTCTTTGCCCTGCCGCAATCGCCGCAGCTGTTCAAGCAACTGCTGATGGTGGCCGGTTTCGATCGCTACTACCAGATCGCCAAGTGCTTCCGCGACGAAGACCTGCGCGCCGACCGCCAGCCGGAATTCACCCAGATCGACATCGAGACCAGCTTCCTGGACGAGACCGAGATCATGGGCCTGACCGAAAGCATGATCCGCAAACTGTTCAAGGAAGTCCTGGACCTGGAGTTCGGCGAATTCCCGCACATGACCTTCGAAGAGGCCATGCGCCGCTACGGTTCGGACAAGCCTGACCTGCGCAACCCGCTGGAACTGGTGGATGTGGCCGACCAGCTGCAAGCGGTCGACTTCAAGGTGTTCAGCGGCCCGGCCAACGACCCGAAATGCCGCGTTGCCGCACTGCGTGTACCGGGCGGGGCGAGCATGCCGCGCAGCCGTATCGACGAGTACACCAAGTTCGTCGGCATCTACGGTGCCAAGGGCCTGGCGTACATCAAGGTCAACGAGCGCGCCAAGGGCGTCGAGGGCCTGCAGTCGCCAATCGTCAAGAACATCCCCGAGGCCAACCTGAACGTGATCCTCGATCGCGTGGGCGCGGTCGATGGCGACATCGTGTTCTTCGGTGCCGACAAGTCCAAGATCGTCAGCGAAGCCCTGGGCGCGCTGCGCATCAAGGTCGGCAACGACTTCAACCTGCTGACCTGCGAATGGGCACCGATGTGGGTTGTCGACTTCCCGATGTTCGAAGAGAACGACGACGGCAGCTTCACGGCGCTGCACCACCCGTTCACCGCGCCAAAATGCTCCCCTGAAGAGCTGGAGGCCAACCCGGCCACCGCGCTGTCGCGTGCCTATGACATGGTGCTCAACGGCACCGAGCTGGGTGGCGGTTCGATCCGTATCCACCGCAAAGAGATGCAGCAGGCCGTGTTCCGCCTGTTGGGCATCGAGGCGGCGGAACAGGAAGAGAAGTTCGGCTTCCTGCTCGACGCGCTGAAGTTCGGTGCACCGCCGCACGGTGGCCTGGCCTTCGGTCTGGACCGCCTGGTGATGCTGATGACCGGCGCCCAGTCGATTCGTGAAGTGATCGCCTTCCCGAAAACCCAGAGCGCTGCGTGCGTCATGACCCAGGCCCCAGGCCTGGTCGATGCCAAGGCACTGCGTGAGCTGCACATCCGTCTGCGCGAACAGCCCAAGGCTGAGTAAGCGGGCCCGGGGCGCATCCACTTGGATGCGCCTTTGCGTTACGGCATACCGAATTGATTGCCCACGCCAGGTTTTTCCGGGCGGGGGCGTGGTTTTGTTTCAAGGATTTCTGGAGTCAGTTATGGCGGGTCATTCCAAGTGGGCGAACATCAAGCACCGCAAAGAGCGCCAGGATGCCAAGAGAGGCAAGATCTTCACCAAGTGGATTCGTGAGCTGACCGTCGCCGCCAAGCAGGGCGGTGGCGACCCGAATTCCAACCCGCGCCTGCGCCTGGCGCTGGACAAGGCCTTGGGCGCGAACATGAGCCGCGACATCATCGATCGCGCCGTGGCCCGTGGTGCAGGCGCAACCGAAGCCGACAATGTCGAAGAGCTCAGCTACGAAGGCTACGGCCCGGGCGGCGTGGCGATCATGGTCGAGGCCATGACCGACAACCGCAACCGCACCGCCGCGGCCGTGCGCCATGCCTTCAGCAAGTGCGGTGGCAACCTGGGCACCGATGGCTCGGTGGCCTATCTGTTCGAGCGCAAGGGGCAGATCAGCTTTGCCGCCGGTGTCGATGAAGACGCGCTGATGGAAGCGGCGATGGAGGCCGATGCCGACGACGTGGTCAGCAACGAAGATGGCTCGTTCGACGTGTTCACCTCGTTTGCCAGCTTCTACGCGGTGCGTACTGCCCTGGAGGCTGCCGGCTTCAAGGCTGCGGATGCGGAAATCGTCATGCAGCCGACCACCAGCGCCGAACTCGACCTGGAGGGCGCACAGAAGGTGCTCAAGCTGATCGACATGCTTGAAGACCTGGACGATGTGCAGAATGTGTATTCCAACGCCGAAATTCCTGACGAAGTCATGGAACAACTCGGCTAAGGTTCAGTTCTGGCGTACTCGAGGCCGGATTCGTCCGCAGGCACCTTGTGCCCGTGACGGGTCCGGCTTCTGTCTTTTTAATGGCGCCCCGGTGCGCCACTGGTTGCGCAGGCGATATGACTCTGATTCTTGGTATTGACCCCGGCTCGCGGATTACCGGCTATGGTGTGGTGCGCCACACGGCGCGCGGGTGCGAGTACGTGGCCTCCGGTTGCATCCGTACCGGCAGCGGCGAGCTGCCCGAGCGCCTGCAGGTGGTATACCGCAGCGTGCGCGAAATCATCCAGTTGCACGGGCCGGTGACCATGGGTATCGAGCGGGTGTTCATGGCGCGCAACGCCGACTCGGCGCTCAAGCTCGGCCAGGCGCGCGGCGCCGCCATCGTCGCCGGGGTCGAAGAGGGCCTGGAGATCGCCGAGTACAGTGCCACCCAGGTCAAGCAGGCGGTCGCCGGTACGGGCGGGGCAAACAAGGAACAGGTGCAGATGATGGTCATGCACCTGCTCAAGCTCACCCAGAAGCCGCAGATAGACGCCTCCGATGCCCTGGCCATCGCCCTGTGCCATGCCCATACCCGTTCCAGCCTGGTGCCGCACGGGCTGGGCGCTGCACGCAGCCGCAGTGGCCGCCTAAGGCTCTGATAGCATCATCGGTTAACACAATTTCGCTTGCCGGCCACCGCCGGCTTGCAATCATGGCGGCTGATGGCGGGCTCGATCGCCCCGGCGCCCTGGATAAAGGACCTGAACGTGATTGGACGTTTGCGCGGTACCCTGGCTGAAAAGCAGCCGCCGCACCTGATTGTCGATGTCAACGGCCTGGGCTACGAGCTCGAGGTGCCGATGACCACCCTGTATCGCCTACCCAAGGTTGGCGAGGCAGTGACGCTGCACACCCACCTGGTGGTACGTGAAGACGCGCACCTGCTGTATGGCTTTCACGAAAAGCGCGAGCGCGAGCTGTTCCGCGAGCTGATCCGCCTCAACGGCGTAGGGCCCAAGCTGGCCCTGGCATTGATGTCGGGCCTGGAGGTCGACGACCTGATACGCTGCGTGCAGGCCCAGGACACCTCGGCGCTGGTCAAGGTGCCGGGGGTGGGCAAGAAGACCGCCGAGCGCCTGCTGGTCGAACTCAAGGACCGCTTCAAGGCCTGGGAAACCGCGCCAAGCCTGTTTACCCTGGTGTCCGACGGCCCGCAGCCGGTGGCAAGTGCCTCCACTGCCGAAACCGATGCGGTCAGCGCGCTGATCTCGCTGGGCTACAAGCCGCAGGAAGCCAGCCGCGCCGTGGCGGCCATCGATGCCAAGGGCCTGAGCAGCGAAGAGCTGATCCGGCGCAGCCTCAAGGGGATGATTTAAGTGATCGAAGCCGACCGACTCATAGCCGCTACTGGGCGCGACCGCGAAGAGGTCCAGGACCGGGCGATCCGGCCATTGCGCCTGGACGAGTACATCGGGCAGCCAGTGGTGCGCGAGCAGATGGCGCTTTTCATCCAGGCGGCACGTGGGCGCAGCGAGTCGCTGGACCATACGCTGATCTTCGGCCCGCCGGGCCTGGGCAAGACCACCCTGGCCAACATCATCGCGCAGGAGATGGGCGTTTCGATCAAGAGCACCTCCGGGCCGATCCTCGAGCGTCCGGGCGATCTGGCGGCGCTGCTGACCAACCTGGAACCCCACGATGTACTGTTCATCGACGAGATTCACCGGCTTTCGCCGATCGTCGAAGAGGTGCTGTACCCGGCCATGGAAGACTTCCAGCTGGATATCATGATCGGCGAGGGGCCGGCCGCACGTTCGATCAAGCTCGATTTGCCGCCGTTCACTCTGGTCGGGGCAACCACCCGCGCCGGCATGCTGACCAATCCGCTGCGCGACCGTTTCGGTATCGTGCAGCGCCTGGAGTTCTACAACACCGCAGACCTGGCCACCATCGTCAGCCGCTCGGGCGGGATTCTGGGCCTGCCGATCGAGGACGAGGGCGCCTTCGAGATCGCCCGGCGCGCCCGCGGCACCCCGCGTATCGCCAATCGTCTGCTGCGTCGTGTACGCGACTACGCCGAGGTGCGTGGCAAAGGTGACATCACCAAGGCCATCGCCGACCTGGCGCTGAACCTGCTGGACGTGGACGAGCGTGGTTTCGATCACCAGGACCGGCGCCTGCTGCTGACCATGATCGAGAAGTTCGACGGTGGCCCGGTGGGTGTTGACAGCCTGGCGGCGGCGATCAGCGAAGAACGTCACACCATCGAGGACGTGCTGGAGCCCTACCTGATCCAGCAGGGCTACATCATGCGCACACCCCGTGGGCGCGTGGTGACCCGGCACGCCTACCTGCACTTTGGCCTGAACATTCCGGGCCGCATGGGCGAGTCGGTCAACGGCGAGGGTTTTTCCGACCTGGCCGATGAATGACAGACTTATCCGGCGTTTTCGTGGTCCTATCGGCGGACACGCATGAGTCGCGCTGGCAATACGACATAATCCGTTAAAAACAGTTGGTGGGGCGGATTGGCAAGCTGAGGAGTTAGCACTAGAGTATGCGCGCGCAAAATGGGGTTGAGTCGTTCGCACATCGCTGTCGCGTCTATTACGAGGACACCGATGCGGGCGGCGTGGTGTATTACGTCAATTATCTGAAATTCATGGAGCGTGCCCGCACCGAGCGGTTGCGCGAGCTGGGCTTTGCCCAGTCTGCGATGGCAGAACAGAACACCTTGTTCGTCGTTCATTCCAGCGAGGCGCGCTACCACGCGCCGGCCCGCCTGGACGATGAATTGCGGGTCACCGCACAAGTGCTTGAATTGAATCGTGCCAGCCTGCGCTTCGTGCAGCAGGTCTGGCGCGAGCGTGATGCAACGCTGCTCTGCGAGGGGCAGTTCCTGGTGGCCTGTGTGCGCGCCGATACGTTCAAACCCCGGGCCATTCCTTCCGAGCTGCGTGCAGCCTTTGTGGCGGCGGATGGTGCGGGTAACCAAACAATTGCAGGAGATTAAGCGTGGAAGCTAACGTCGTCGACCATACCTCCATGTGGAGCCTGGTCAGTAATGCCAGCATCGTGGTGCAGCTGGTCATGCTGATTCTGGTGGCCGCATCGGTGACCTCGTGGATCATGATTTTTCAGCGCAGCACCATGCTGCGTGCCGGTCGTCGTGCGCTGGAAAGCTTCGAGGAGCGCTTCTGGTCGGGCATCGACCTGTCCAAGCTGTACCGCCAGGCCGGCAGCAACCCGGACCCGGACTCGGGCGTGGAGCAGGTCTTCCGTGCCGGCTTCAAGGAATTCTCGCGCCTGCGCCAGCAACCGGGCGTCGACCCTGACGCCGTGATGGAAGGCGTTGGCCGGGCCATGCGCGTGGCCATCTCGCGTGAAGAAGAGAAGCTCGAACAGAGCCTGCCGTTCCTCGCCACCGTCGGTTCCACCAGCCCGTACATCGGTCTGTTCGGTACCGTATGGGGCATCATGAACTCCTTCCGCGGCCTGGCTTCGGCCCAGCAGGCGACCCTGGCCACTGTGGCTCCGGGTATCGCCGAGGCACTGATCGCCACCGCGATCGGCCTGTTCGCCGCAATCCCGGCAGTTATTGCCTACAACCGTTTCGCTGCACGCAGTGAAGTCTTGATCGGCCGCTACTACACGTTCGCCGACGAGTTCCAGGCCATCCTGCACCGTAAAGTGCACACCAGCGAAGAGTGATCAGGTAAAAGCCCATGGCTCGAGTTCGACACAAACGCAAGCCGGTCGCGGAGATGAACGTGGTGCCCTACATCGATGTGATGTTGGTACTGCTGGTCATCTTCATGGTGACCGCACCGATGCTCAACCAGGGCGTGAAGGTCGACCTGCCCAAGGTTTCCAGCGAAGCCTTGCCGCAGGACAACAACGTCCAGATCCTTACCATTTCGATCAAGGCCGACAAGACCTATTTCTGGAACCTTGGCAGCGAAGTCGACACCGAAAAGCAGATGGACAAGGCCATGACCTTGCCGCAAATGACCGACGCGGTGACCAAGATCATCGCGGCCGGACGTGACCAGGGCAAACAGACCCAGGTGTTCATCCGTGGCGACAAGGCCGTCGACTATGGCGCGGTGATGGGCGCCATGGGCGGGTTGCAGAAGGCCGGTGTCGGTAACGTTGGCCTGATTACCGAGGCGCCCTGATGCAACAGCGAGAGCCATCCGCCTCGGAAAGCTATTTCTGGCCCAGCGTCTGGGCCATCGCGCTGCACGTTCTGGTGTTCGGCATGCTGTTCGTCAGCTTTGCCATGACCCCGGAACTGCCGCCGGCCAAGCCTATTGTCCAGGCGACCCTGTACCAGCTGAAGTCCAAAAGTCAGGCCACCACCCAGACCAATCAGAAGATTGCGGGTGAAGCGAAGAAAACCGCTGCGCGCCAGACCGAAGTCGAGCAGATGGAACAGAAGAAGGTCGAGCAGCAGAAGCAGGAAGCGGTGAAGGCTGCGGAACAAAAGAAAGAAGAGGCGGCTCAAAAGGCCGAAGAAGCCCGCGAGGCGGCCGAAGCCAAGAAGGCCGACGAGGCCAAGAAAGCCGACGAGGCCAAAAAGGCCGACGCGGCCAAGAAAGCCGAGGAAGCCAAGAAGGTCGAAGAGAAACAGCAGGCCGACCTCGCCAAGAAGAAAGCCGAGGAAGAGGCCAAGAAACAGGCAGCAGAAGAGGCCAAGAAGCAGGCCGCTGAAGACGCCAAGAAGAAAGCCGCCGAGGATGCCAAGAAAAAGGCAGCCGAGGATGCGAAGAAAAAAGCGGCAGCCGAAGAGGCCAAGAAAAAGGCCGCCGAGGACGCCAAGAAGAAAGCCGCAGCCGATGCGGCCAAGAAGAAGTCAGCAGAAGCGGCGCGCAAGGCGGCGGAAGACAAGAAAGCCCAGGCCCTGGCCGAGCTGTTGTCCGACTCCACCGAACGGCAGCAGGCGCTGGCCGACGAGCAGGGTGACCAGGTGGCCGGCGACTTCGACGACCTGATTCGTGCCCGCGCAGCCGAAGGCTGGGCGCGCCCACCTTCTGCACGCAAGAACATGACGGTGGTCCTGCAGATTGGCATGTTGCCCGATGGCACCGTGACCACGGTGAGCGTTGCACGCTCCAGTGGTGATGGTCCGTTCGATGCCTCTGCGGTAGCAGCGGTCAAGAACATTGGCCGCCTGACCGAAATGCAGGGCTTGAAACCGAGCGAATTCAATCCCTATCGTTCATTCAAGATGACATTCACACCTGAGGATCTAGCCTTGTGATTAACCTTCTTAGAGGACTGCTGGTCGTTCTCTGCTGCGCAGCAGGGATGGCCGTTGCAGAAGAAAAGAACATCCTGGTCACCAGCGGCAGTGACCGTGCCACGCCGATCGCGGTCGTGCCGTTCGCCCTGCAGGGTGGCAGTGTGCTGCCCGAGGACATGGCCGATATCATTGGCAATGACCTGCGCAACTCCGGCTACTATGCGCCGATTCCGCGCCAGAACATGATCAGCCAGCCTAGCCAGGCCAGCGAAGTCATCTTCCGCGACTGGAAGGCCCTGGGCGCCCAGTACGTGATGGTAGGCAGCATCGTGCCAGCGGGCGGTCGCCTGCAGGTGCAATATGCGCTGTTCAACGTCGCCACCGAGCAGCAAGTGCTGACCGGCAGCGTCTCGGGCACTACCGACCAGCTGCGTGACATGTCGCACTACATTGCCGACCAGTCGTTCGAGAAACTCACCGGCATCAAGGGTGCGTTCTCCACGCGCATGCTGTACGTCACCGCCGAACGCTTCTCCAAGGACAACACTCGTTACACGTTGCAGCGTTCGGACTACGACGGCGCCCGCGCCGTGACCCTGCTGCAGTCGCGCGAGCCGATCCTGTCGCCGCGCTTCGCGCCAGACGGCAAGCGCATTGCCTATGTGTCGTTCGAACAGCGTCGTCCGCGTATCTTCGTACAGCACATCGACACTGGCCGTCGTGAGCAGATCACCAACTTCGAAGGCCTCAACGGTGCACCAGCCTGGTCGCCCGATGGTTCGCGCCTGGCGTTCGTGCTGTCCAAGGACGGCAACCCTGACATCTATGTGATGAACATGGCTTCGCGCCAGATGTCGCGTGTCACGGCCGGCCCGGGTATCAACACCGAGCCGTTCTGGGGCAAGGATGGTTCGACCATCTATTTCACGTCGGATCGTGGCGGCAAGCCGCAGATCTACAAAACCAACGTTTCGGGTGGTGGTGCCGAGCGTGTAACTTTCGTGGGTAACTACAACGCCAACCCTAAACTGTCGGCGGATGAAAAGACCCTGGTAATGATTCATCGCCAGCAAGGTTTCACCAACTTCAAGGTGGCCGCGCAGGATTTGCAGCGAGGAAGTGTAAAAATCCTCTCTGAAACAAGTCTTGATGAGTCACCCACTGTTGCGCCCAACGGCACCATGCTAATCTACGCCACCCGCCAGCAGGGCCGGGGAGTCTTGATGCTCGTCTCTCTCAACGGACGCGTGAGGCTCCCGCTTCCTACCGCTCAAGGCGAAGTCAGAGAACCGTCCTGGTCCCCTTACCTGAACTGACGCGGCGCTTTACGTAACACTTAACACATTGGGGTTCATTAGGAGTTTCACGATGGAAATGCTGAAGTTTGGTAAGTTTGCTGCGCTGGCTCTGGCCATGGCTGTAGCTGTAGGTTGCTCCTCCAAGGGCGGCGACAACGCTGGTGAAGGCGCTGTTGATCCAAACGCTGGTTACGGCGCTAACACCGGTGCTGTTGACGGTTCCCTGAGCGAAGAAGCCGCTCTGCGCGCAATCACCACCTTCTACTTCGAATACGACAGCTCGGACCTGAAGCCAGAAGCCATGCGCGCTCTGGACGTTCACGCCAAAGACCTGAAAGGCAATGGCGCTCGCGTCGTCCTGGAAGGCAACACCGACGAGCGTGGTACTCGCGAATACAACATGGCCCTGGGCGAGCGTCGTGCTAAAGCCGTACAGCGCTACCTGGTACTGCAAGGCGTTTCCCCAGCCCAACTGGAACTGGTTTCCTACGGCGAAGAGCGTCCAGTTGCTACCGGTAACGACGAGCAATCCTGGGCTCAGAACCGTCGCGTCGAACTGCGTAAGTAATTCGATATGCGAACGTGCCGCCGTGCTGTAACCGTCCTGGCTCTCGCCCTGCCACTCGTGGCCTGGGCCGAGGTTCCTGTTGTTGATGACAACGCTGGCTATAACGGCGCAAGCAGTTATCCGCCAGCGGGTTATGGTACGAGCGGCGCCTACGCCGGGGGAGGGGTTTCGGCCCCTGCCTCGGCGCAGGGTCAGCTGTTCATGCAATTGCAGCAGATGCAGGATCAGATTTCGCGCCAGCAAGGCGTGATCGAAGAACTGCAAAACGATGTAGCCCGCCTGAAACAGGAAGGCCTGGAGCGTTACCAGGACCTGGATCGGCGTATCGGAGCCGGCGGTGCACCCGCTGCAACTCCCGAGAATTCCTCCACCGGTGGTGATGTAGCCGCCGGTGCCGCTGCAGGCGCGGCCACCGCCCCTGCGGCCAGTAGCGAACCTGGCGACCCGGCGAAAGAAAAGCTCTATTACGACGCTGCTTTCGACCTGATCAAGGCCAAGGATTTCGACAAGGCCAGCCAGGCATTCAATGCCTTCCTGCGCAAGTACCCCAACAGTCAGTACGCCGGCAATGCCCAGTACTGGCTGGGTGAAGTGAATCTTGCCAAGGGCGACCTGCAGGGCGCTGGCCAGGCGTTTGCCAAGGTCAGCCAGCTGTATCCGAAGCACAGCAAGGTGCCGGACTCGCTGTACAAGCTGGCCGATGTCGAGCGCCGCCTGGGTCACACCGACCGGGTCAAGGGTATTCTGCAGCAGGTGGTCACCCAGTACCCGGGTACCTCCGCCGCACAGTTGGCCCAGCGCGACCTGCAGAAGCTCTGAACTGCCCGCCTGGAAGAAACCCGCGCTAGTCGCGGGTTTTTTCGTTAGAATTGATGCCCTTTTATTGACACACGCTGCTGCGAACTACGCGATGCCGGGTTCGCTGCAGTGCCTGACGGAGGCGGACAGCCTGTTTAGCTGTTACGCCCGTGGCGACTATGCAAGACACATTACGAATTACCGAAGTTTTTTACTCGTTGCAGGGTGAAACGCGTACCGCTGGGCTGCCCACGGTATTTGTACGTCTCACCGGCTGCCCTTTGCGTTGCCAGTATTGCGACAGTGCCTATGCCTTCAGTGGTGGTACCGTGCGCAGCCTCGACTCGATTCTCGAGCAGGTGGCTGGTTTTCGCCCGCGTTACGTGTGCGTCACTGGCGGTGAGCCATTGGCCCAACCCAACGCCATCCCCTTGCTCAAGCAATTGTGCGACGCCGGCTATGAGGTGTCGCTGGAAACCAGCGGAGCACTGGACATCTCGAAGGTCGACCAGCGCGTCAGCCGGGTGGTGGACCTCAAGACGCCGGGCTCCGAAGAGATGCACCGCAACCTCTACGAGAATATCGAGCTGCTGACCCCGAACGATCAGGTCAAGTTCGTCATCTGTTCCCGTGAAGACTATGACTGGGCGGTGTCCAAGCTGATCCAGTATGGTCTGGAGAAGCGTGCCGGGGAGGTGCTGTTTTCGCCGAGCCACCATCAGGTCAAGGCCAGCGACCTGGCCGACTGGATCGTGGCCGATAATTTGCCGGTTCGTTTTCAACTGCAGTTGCACAAGCAATTGTGGAACGACGAGCCGGGACGCTGATTGGGGAGTGATGTCATGACTGAGAAACGTGCGGTAATCCTGCTGTCTGGTGGCCTGGACTCGGCCACGGTGGTCGCGATGGCCAAGGCCGAAGGCTACAGCTGCTATACCATGAGTTTCGATTACGGCCAGCGTCATCGCGCCGAACTGGACGCCGCTGCGCGAGTTGCCCGTGACCTGGGTGCAGTCGAGCACAAGGTGATCGGCCTGAGCCTGGATGGCATTGGTGGTTCGGCGCTGACCGACAGCAGCATCGATGTACCCGAGACGCCGGGTGAAGGCATTCCAGTGACCTACGTACCAGCGCGCAATACCGTGTTCCTGTCGTTGGCGCTGGGCTGGGCCGAGGTGTTGCAGGCGCGGGATATCTTCATCGGCGTGAACGCGGTGGATTACTCGGGCTACCCGGATTGCCGTCCCGAGTTCGTCGAGGCATTCGAGCGCATGGCCAACCTGGCCACCAAGGCCGGTGTCGAGGGGCAGGGCTTTCGCATCCAGGCACCGTTGCAGAACCTGAGCAAGGCGCAGATCGTTCAGGCGGGCATGGCGCGTGGTGTCGACTACAGCCTCACTGTGTCGTGCTATCAGGCTGACGATCAAGGCCGTGCCTGTGGCAAGTGCGACAGCTGCCGCCTGCGTGCAGATGGCTTCCGGGCAGCCGGCGTGACCGACCCTACCCGATATTTTTGATTTTTTTTACGGTGGGGTGTTGATTTCCTTAAGGAAATCAGTATTATACGCCCCACGCAACGGGTCGTTAGCTCAGTTGGTAGAGCAGTTGGCTTTTAACCAATTGGTCGTAGGTTCGAATCCTACACGACCCACCATTTCGAAAAACCCGCTTTCCATGAGAAAGCGGGTTTTTTTTCGTCTGTTGAATTTCCCTCTCTGTTCAGCAACTGAACCGTGATCTGCGGGTTGACCTGGAGATTGCGTTCGCGCCAGCTCGGCTGGGTGCGAGCTGGCGCGGGAGGGGGGCACCGGTCTACGGGTTGCCTGCCGAGAGTGTCTGCAGGCCCTGGCTTCGGGCCTGGTCGAGCAGTTCTTCGGTGTCTGCCCCGCCGGGCAGCGCGAGCACGATGTCCGGTCGGCTATCGGCCAGCATGAAGCGGTTGCGCAGGCGTTCGGCCTGTTTGCCGTGGTGCTGCCAGTTGGGTGGGTAGCGCACGATGTGGGCTGCGTTTTCCCGGGCCCAGTCCTCGATATGCGCACCGAGGAACTGACTGCCACCGTGGATGACCACCTGCACCGGGTGCAGGCGCTGGAAAGCTTCCAGAACCTGCCGGCACACCCGGCTGTCGGCGTAATGGCGGCCGGCGCAAATCAGTACGCGCATAGGCGTTCTCCCTGAGCCACGTTCTTCAGAACCACTGCTTGAAGCGGCGGATGTACAAGGTCTTCATGGTCTGGGCGACCACGCAGTAGCTAAGCAGTGTGCCCACCAGCCAAGGGAAGTATTCCCACGGCAGCGGAACCAGGCCGACCATGCTGCCCAGCGGCGAGAAGGGCACGTAGATTCCCAGCGCCATCACCAGCCCCGTCGCCAGCATTACCGGCAAGGCTGCAGTGCTCTGGATGAACGGGATCTTGCGGGTGCGCAGCATGTGCACCACCAGGGTCTGGGACAGCAGCCCTTCGATGAACCAGCCCGACTGGAACAGGCTGGCCATTTCCACGCTGTTGGCGGCGAACACGTACCACATCAGCGCGAAGGTGGTGATGTCGAAAATGGATGAGGTTGGCCCTATCCACAGCATGAACCGCCCGATGTTCCGGGCATCCCATTTGCGTGGCTTGGCCAGGTACTCCTTGTCCATCTTGTCCCATGGCAGCGCCAGCTGGGAGAAGTCGTACATCAGGTTCTGCAGCAACAGGTGAATCGCCAGCATCGGCAGGAAGGGGATGAAGGCACTGGCGACCAGCACCGAGAACACGTTGCCGAAGTTGGAGCTGGCGGTCATGTTCAGGTACTTCATGATGTTTCCGAAGGTCTCGCGACCCTTGATCACCCCTTCCTCCAGTACCATCAGGCTCTTTTCCAGCAGGATGATGTCTGCCGACTCCTTGGCAATGTCGGTGCCGCTGTCCACCGAGATGCCGACGTCGGCGTCGCGCAGGGCAGGGGCGTCGTTGATCCCGTCACCCAGAAACCCGACGGTGTGGCCGTTGGCTTGAAGGGCCTTGAGTACGCGGGACTTCTGCAGTGGCGTGAGCTTGGCGAACACCGTGCGCTCTTCCACCCGGCGCGCGAGCACCTCATCGTCCATGTGCTCGATGTCGCGGCCCAGCAGCGGCTCGCCTGCCTCCAGGCCCACTTCCCGGCAGATCTTGGCGGTAACGGTGGGGTTGTCGCCGGTGAGTACCTTGACCGTCACGCCGTTGTCGCGCAGTGCGGCGATGGCCGGGCCGGCGCTTTCCTTGGGCGGGTCGAGGAAGGTCAGCAAGCCTTCGATGATCAGCTCGCGCTCATCACTGGCGCTGTACTGGGTCTGCGTCTCGCCTGCGGCTATTTGGCGGGTGCCCACCAGCAGCACGCGAAAGCCGTCGCGGTTATAGGCCTCGGCGAGTTTGAGCAGGGCCGAACGGCGCTCGGCATCCAGGCTTACGGCAGTGCCCTGCTGGCGGACCCGGCTGGCGGTCTCCAGCATCTCTTCCACGGCGCCCTTGCACACCAGCAGGTGACCACCACTGGCATCGGCCAGGATCACCGACAGGCGCCGACGTACGAAGTCGAAGGGCAGTTCGTCGACCTTGCGCCAGGCTGCCGGAGGGGTGAACTGCGGATTGTCCTCGGCGAAACTGACCACGGCGCGGTCCATGAGGTTTTTCATGCCGCTCTGGTGGTGGCTGTTGAGCCAGGCCAGTTGCAGCACCTCGTCGCAGCGGTTGCCGCCGATATCGACATGGTGTTCGAGGATGATGCGGTCCTGGGTCAGGGTGCCGGTCTTGTCGGTGCACAGTACGTCCATGGCGCCGAAGTTCTGGATCGCGTTCAGGCGCTTGACCACTACCTTGCGCCTGGCCATGGCGGCCGCGCCCTTGGCCAGGTTGGCGCTGACGATCATCGGCAGCATTTCCGGGGTCAGGCCAACCGCTACCGCCAGGGCGAACATGAAGGCTTCGGCCCAGTCCCCCTTGGTGAAGCCGTTGATCAGCAGCACGATGGGCACCATCACCAGCATGAAGCGGATCAGCAGCCAGCTCACGCTGTTGACCCCGCGGTCGAAGGCGGTCTGCGCGCGGGAGCCGACGATGGAGCGGGCCAGTGAGCCGAAATAGGTACGAGCCCCGGTGGCGACCACCACGGCCGTGGCGGTCCCGCTGACCACGTTGGTGCCCATGAAGCAGATGTTGGGAAGGTCCAGCAGGTCCTGTTGGTCGGCGGCCTGGGCCTTGGCGGATTTTTCCTGCACCGCACCCAGGGTGTCGTACTTTTCCACTGGCAAGGCTTCGCCGGTCAGTACCGCCTGGCTGATGAACAGGTCGCGGGACTCGATCAGGCGAATGTCTGCGGGGATCATGTCGCCGGCAGACAGCTGGATGATGTCGCCCACCACCAGTTCGCGCATGGGTAGTTCTCGAACCCGCGCCTGGGCCCCTAGCTGCTCGCGCCGCAGCACGGCTGCGGTGGTGCGCACCATCGCCTTCAGGGCTTCGGCGGCCTTGGCCGATCGGTGTTCCTGCCAGAAACGCATCACGCCGCTCGCCAACACCATCACCAGCACGATGATCACGCCGGTCAGGTCGGTTTCTTCGCCGGCCTGCAGCGGCAGCCAGAAGTCGGTGAAGAAACTGATACCCGTCAAGGTCATCAGCACATAGATGAAGGGGTTGTTGAAAGCGTGCAGCAACTGCACCAGTGCATGGGGCGGACGGTCATGGGCGACTTCGTTGTGGCCGTCCCGTTGCAGGCGGCCCTGGGCTTCTTCTTCGGTGAGCCCGGCGGGGCTGGAGTTGACGTTGGCCAGGGTAACGGCCAGGCCGTTCTGGGCCTCGCGCGCGGCGCGCATCGACAGCTTGTTGCTGTCACGGGTGGGGTGGGTGTGGCGGGGTGTTGGGTTTTTTACAGTCATGGTCTGTGCTCCTGCCGCCTGCTCGCGGCACGACACACCGACAACTCAACTAATCATAGGCGAGTGAAAGTATGTCGAGTCGCGGGCAGGCGATCGATTCGAAGAGTGGGATCTTTAGCGGTGACGTTCGCTGCCTGTTGAATGAACGTGCACAGGCAGCGAACCGACTACTGGCCTCTTCCATAATGTGCTCCACAGATTTTTATTAATGCGAAGGCAATAAAGTGCCGGCGAATTTTCCAACTAGGAAATTCGTTTTTTAATAAGCGCAAAGTTGCCGTTTATTCAAGGGGAAGTACGCACCCCGAATGCATGCAAACCTGGATCAGGCGTGCTGCAGAAACAGGGCGGCGCCCCGACTCGGTGGGTCCTGACTGTCGTCCAGGCTCCAGCGCTGCTGGCGTTGGCCGCTTGTGGAGCAGACGCGCCAACGGGCCCGCAAGGCGCTGCTGGCAGGGGAGTCGCAGGGGAGGCTTGGCGCACGCACGGGCAGCCTGGGCGCGCGCAGAAGCCTGGCCCGCAGGGCTGAAGTGAAGGCGCGTACGCCCGGTATTGCAGAAGAAGTGAAGTACATAACGTGTGCCTCGCGACCGGACGAACCGGGGAGGCAAGCCACGTTGGAGCATCAAGCCCTAGCGCAGCTTACCCGACCGCGGAGTCGAGTCCCGTCATTTTCAGGGTTAAGTGCCTGGCGTTGCGCAGCGGCAATGACCAGACAGCGTCTAGATACTATGTCCATTGGCTTCTTTGGTGAGTTGAAAAAAGGCCGGATTTCCGGCCCGCGCAATTTACTCAGGAGGGGGAGCGAAGTCAACAGCAATCAGGCGTGAAAATTGAAACGTTAATAAAATTTCACACAAAGCAGTCAGCGGCAGAGGAGAGTCTGCCTGTGCCAAGGAATAATGCTAAGTGGGCAGAGTTTCACTGGTGGAAGGGTAATATTTTTTTGAAACAGCAATTAATGTCTGTTTTGCTATAGCGATTCTGTATATGGCATTTTTTTATAATTGCTATGGTACTTGGCATGGATTCAAAACCAGCCAGGGAGTGGGGCTATGTCTAAAACTATTGTCGTCGTGGGGGGAGGTGTCGGCGGCACGATGCTCGCCAATCAATTGGTCAGACAACTTTACCCGGAAATACTCAAACACCAGGTCACGGTCAAACTGCTGTCGAATTCGCCGGATCATTATTACAAACCTGCCTTCATGTACGTTGCCTTCAACAGCTATTTCCAGGAAGACCTGAAACGGCCCGAGCGTTCGCTGTTGCGGCCTGAAATCGACTTCCAGGTGGAGGAGGTGACCCGCTTCGACTTCACCGGGCAAACCCTGCACACCCGCTCTGGAAGGCGCGTGGGCTATGACTTTCTGGTGATCGCGACGGGCTGCGTACCCGCTCCCGAGCGCATCGAGGGGCTGCAGGAGGCGGGGGATCATTTCTATCAATACAAGGCGGCGCGACAATTGGCGCAACGTCTGATGACGATTGAAAAAGGGCGCATCTTCATATCCGTTTCTTTCCCACAGACGCCCAATGTTCCGCATCAGTGCGGTATTGCGCCGGTGGAAACTACCTTGATGCTGGATGACTTGCTGCGCCGTCGCGGTGTTCGCAATAACATTGAAATTGTTTATACCTATCCGACCACTGCGCAATTGCTCAGAAACTGTCTGTTCATGCAGCGGCCAACCGGAGAACTGTTGCCCACCCTTTTTGAACAGAAGAACATCAGGTTTCAGCGTGGCTTCACCCTGGACCGCGTGGACCCGGATCAACGTATTGCCTATTCGGCCGAAGGCCAGGCGCAGCCGTTCGACATCCTGATGGCGACCCCACCCATTCGTGCAGTGGACGCGGTGATACAGAGCGGTGCGTCCCAGGCCCCCAACAACGAGGGCTGGTTGCCGACCAACCACGAGACCCTGCAGGTCTACGGCCTGGAGAACGTCTACGTGATCGGCGACACCATGGACCTGCCCATCAGCAAGGCGGGCGGTGCCTGCCATAACCAGGCACCGGTGGTGGCCAACAACATCGCCGGCGAGATCCGCCTGGGCACCCCCTGCGCCGTCTACGACGGGAAGGTCCAGGCCGTTGCGCAGATGGGCCTCAACGCCGGCATGCCACTGACCTACAACTATCAGCAGGATGTGGTGCCCACCCCGCCGACCAAGCTGGGCGGCCTGTTGCGCAATGGATTCAACCGGGGCCTCTACTGGGCGGTTGCCCGTGGAATGATCTGAGTCGAGCGGTGCAGGAGTACGTCGATATGGAAACCTTCGAACCTACCGTGGAACACCTTGCTCACCCGGGCGTTGACGCCCTGATGAAAAAACTCGAACCGCTGCTGGTCAGTGGTCGCATGGACAACATCATCGACTTGCTGTCGCTGGGGTCCGACCTGGTCGACCTGCTCGACACCGCGATGGTGGACAAGCTGGCCCATGGGTTCGAGGACGTGACAGCCCTGACCTGGACCGTGGGCAACGCGCTGCGCATGGCGCAGGCGCAGAGCGGCGATACCCAGCCACCAAGCCTGCTGGGCCTGGTGCAACTGCTGCGCGAGCCGCAAACGCGACGTGGTATCGCGCTGGTGTTGAGGGTGTTGAACAATCTTGGACGGCAATATTGATCGCATGGAGCGAGAGGAACGTGGCAATGCTTGTAAAACAGCAACAGGGTCTGCGCGGGAGTACGACCTGGGACCCGCAAGGCTATCAGCAGTTTTCGCGTTTGAGGGAGCGTCCGGTGATCGAGCTGCTCGATCACCTGCCGTTGCAGGCACCAGCGTCCATCTATGATCTGGGCTGTGGTACCGGAATCGCCACCCGGCTGCTGGCCGAACGCTGGCCGGAGGCACAGTTGTTCGGCGTCGACAGCTCGGCGGAAATGCTCGCCGAGGCCCGAGCCCTGCCGGTCAATGCCCAATGGCTGAACAGCGACATAGGCCAGTGGGAGCCCAAGCAGCCGGCAAGCCTGCTGTTCGCCGCTGCCGTGCTGCATTTCATGGAGGACCACGAAAACCTGCTGCCGCGGCTGCTCGGCAATCTGCACGCCGGCGGCTACCTGGCGCTGCACATGCCCAACTGGCGGGATGCACCCTGGTACCACCTGATGCTCAGGGCCCTGAGCGAATGCGGGCCTGCGGGCCGGGTGATCGGCACGCTGGAGCTGCGCAAGTTCATGTCGGCGCGCAATGTCCTGTCCCTGGACTGCTACTACCGGTTGCTGGCGCCGCTTACCAGCAAGCTGGATATCTGGGAAACCGAGCATCTGCAGGTGGTCGAAGGCCAGTCGCCGGTGTTCGACTGGGTCAAGGTTTCGGCACTGCGCCCGGTGCTCAGCTCCCTGGATGACGAGGACCGTGAGGCCTTTCTGCGCAAGTACCTCAGGCTTCTGGAAGCGCACTACCCGCGTGAGGACGACGGGCGCACGCTGTTCCCGTTCAAGCGCACCTTCATCGTGGCCTCGGTCTGAGATTGCCCTTGGGCGGTCACTCTCGACAGCCCTGCAAGCCGCGACTGGTCTCTCCCTCAGAATGAGGGGTGTCAGCGCGTGCAGGGCTTCTGGAGGGGGGGGCGTTTTCGTTTTCTGTTCGCTTATTTTTGTTTGGGTTCGGGTCTGGCGACTGTCGGAGTGTCGGGCAGGAATGGTATGTTCTCCTCCAGAATGAAGATGAAGAAACTGGAATGATCATGCCTAGAGCCTCCCACCAAGATTTGCGCCGTGCCTTTCGTAAACTCCTGGCCTCCCCGGTCTGCTATCACACGGCTTCCGTGTTCGACCCGATGTCTGCGCGAATCGCCGCCGACCTCGGCTTCGAAGTCGGCATCCTGGGCGGCTCGGTGGCTTCGTTACAGGTGCTGGCGGCTCCGGACTTTGCCCTGATCACCTTGAGTGAATTTGCCGAGCAGGCCACGCGCATCGGGCGTGTCGCACAGCTGCCGGTGATCGCCGACGCCGACCACGGCTACGGCAACGCGCTGAACGTGATGCGCACCGTCACCGAGCTCGAGCGCGCCGGCGTGGCTGCGCTGACCATCGAAGACACCCTGCTGCCTGCCCAGTTCGGGCGCAAGTCCACCGACCTGATCAGCATCGACGAAGGCGTGGGCAAGATCCGCGCTGCCCTGGAGGCTCGCGTCGACCAGGAGCTGTCGATCATCGCGCGCACCAATGCCGCGCTGATCCCGGTCGAAGAAGTCATTGCCCGCGTGGTCGCGTACCAGAATGCTGGCGCCGACGGCGTGTGCATGGTCGGCATCCGCGATTTCGATCACCTCGAAGAGATTGCCCGCCACGTCAGCGTGCCGCTGATGCTGGTGACCTACGGCAACCCGCAGCTGCACGACGACACGCGCCTGGCCGAGCTGGGCGTGCGTATCGCCGTGGATGGCCATGGCGCCTACTTCGCCGCGATCAAGGCCACCTACGACTGCCTGCGCGAGCAGCGCCGCATCACCAGCAGCGCCTCGGACCTCAGTGCCACCGAACTCACCCATACCTACACCGTACCCGGCGACTACATCGTCTGGGCGCGGGAGTTCATGGACGTCAACGAGTAACATCGCTTCACCTCAATATGGATAGCAAACGGATCAATTCATGAAGAAAACACTGGGAGTGGTGTGCGGGCTTGCCGTCGCCGTAGCGGCCGTATGCACGGCCGGGGCGTGGTATACGGGCAAGCAGTTGCCTGGCGTGCTGGAGCACGCTACCGCACAGTCCAATCTGCAGATGCAAAAGTCGTTCAAGGGCCTGGGTGCCACGGCGCGGCTTGAGCTGGTATCGCTGGAGCAACACCTGTTCAGCAGTGTCGCGCGTTACAGGTTCACCGTGCAGAACCTGGAGCTGGGCGATGAGCCGAGCAACCTGGAACTGACCCTGGTCGATCGCATCGAGCACGGGCCGTTTCCCTGGCAGCGGGTCAAGGCATTCAAGCTGATGCCGGTGATGGCGGCATCCAGCACCTCGATCGAGAAGGATGCCACCACAGCCGAGTGGTATGCGGCCAGCGGTGATGTCTCGCCGGTGCAGGGCGAGTTCAGCCTGGGCTATGACCAGTCGTATGACGGCACGTTGAGGCTGATGCCGCTGGACATCGCCAAGGACGGTTCGTCGGTGAAGTTCTCCGGCTTCGACCTGGGCATGAGCGGTGACTTCGAAGGCAAGCGCCTCAAGCTCGACGGCAGCATGGGCACCTTGCAGGTGTCGATGGTCGATAGCGAGACGCCGCCGCTCAAGTTCGACCTCAAGGGCCTGAAACTGGTTGCAGACCTCACCCTGACGCCCTACGACTTCTATGAAGGCCAGGCCGACGTGACCCTGGACGACAGCGCCTTCACCTTTGGCGATCGCCAGGTACCGCTGACCGTCAAGGGTGTGGAGCAACGCAACACCTACAAGGTCAACGGCGACAAGGTCGATGCCAGGGCCGCCTACAAGGTCGACGCCATCACCTATGACGGCAAGGCCGTGGGCGGCGGGCAACTGGTGGTGGCGGTCAACCGCTTCGATATCCCTGCGCTGCAGGCGATCATGGCGATCTATGAGAAGCACATGCCCCAGTTGCAGGAGACGGCCGCTGCCGGCCAACCGCCCGAGCTGGAGCTGAATGCCGAAGAGCAGGCGCTGATGCAGGTGCAGATGATGCAGTTGCTGGCGGGCAAGCCTCAGGTGGCCGTGGAGGACCTTTCCTTCAAGACCGCCAACGGTGAAAGTCGCTTCAACCTCACCCTGGACCTGGCCAAGCCGACGTCGGCCGACCTGCCTTCCGATCAACTGGTGCGCCAGATGATCGAGAAACTGCAGAGCAGCTTGTCGCTGTCCAAGCCGATGATCGGTGACCTGGCAGCCTTGCAGGCCAGCCTGGAAGGGCAGGACGAGGCGCAGGTCAAGCAGGCCGCAATGGCCGGCGAGATGGTCGGGCAGATGGCCTTGTATTCCAAGCTGGCCACGCTCAAGGGCAATGACATCATTGCCAACCTGCACTATGCCGATGGCCAGGTGGCCTTCAACGGGCAGAAGATGACCGTTGAAGAGTTCGCCGCGCTGGTGATGTCCAGCCTCGGCGGCCTGCAACCGGCAGGCAACTGACCGCTGGGCTGGCGGGCTTGCCCCGCCAGCCTGGTTTGGCAAAAAACCCTTTAGAATTCATTCGATTATCTGTAGCCTTCGGCAACCCATAAAACCCGAGGCCGCAGAGGGTCTTTGGTTCTGTCGTACAGGCTGAACCGTTATCCGATTTGCCAGGGCTCGGTGATACACTCGACTTACGCGCACTAGCGCCTGCAGGTCTTGCGAACATGACCCAGATTTCCGAACGCCTTCTGGTCCAGGCCCACCTCGACGCCAAGCAGCCCAAGCCGCTGACGCCCGAGCAAGAGGCTGACTACCGTGCCGCCATCGCCGCCGAGCTCAAGGCTCAGGACGCCGTGCTGGTGGCCCACTTCTACTGTGATCCGGTGATCCAGGCCCTGGCCGAGGAGACCGGCGGTTGCGTGTCCGACTCGCTGGAGATGGCCCGTTTCGGCAACCAGCATCCGGCCAAGACCGTGGTGGTGGCCGGTGTACGCTTCATGGGTGAGACGGCGAAGATCCTCAACCCCGAAAAGCGCGTGCTGATGCCGACCCTGGAGGCTACCTGCTCGCTCGACCTGGGTTGCCCGGTGGAGGACTTTTCGGCGTTCTGCGACAAGCACCCCGAGCGCACCGTTGTGGTGTATGCCAACACGTCGGCGGCGGTCAAGGCGCGGGCCGACTGGGTGGTGACCTCCAGCTGTGCGCTGGAGATCGTCGAAAGCCTGATGGACAACGGCGAGACCATCATCTGGGGGCCTGACCAGCACCTGGGCCGTTACATCCAGAAGAACACCGGCGCCGACATGTTGCTGTGGGACGGTGCCTGCATCGTTCACGAGGAGTTCAAGTCGCGTCAGTTGCTGGACATGAAGGCGCTGTACCCGGACGCGGCGATCCTGGTGCACCCCGAGTCGCCAGAGGCGGTGATCGACCTGGCCGATGCGGTGGGTTCCACCAGCCAGCTGATTGCGGCTGCGCAGCGCATGCCGAACAAGACCTTCATCGTGGCCACCGACCGCGGCATTTTCTACAAGATGCAGCAGCTGTGCCCGGACAAGGTCTTCGTCGAGGCGCCCACTGCCGGCAACGGCGCGGCGTGCCGCAGTTGCGCGCACTGCCCGTGGATGGCGATGAACACGCTTGAGCGCACCTTGCAGTGCCTGCGCGAGGGCAGCAACGAGATCTTCGTCGAGCCGGCGCTTATCCCGCAGGCACTCAAGCCACTCAAGCGCATGCTGGACTTCACCCAGGCGGCGCGGCTCAAGCTCTCCGGCAACGCCTGAAAGCAGCATCGCGGGTCGAGCCCGCTCCCACAAGGGGGCGGGGCTGACCCGCGATATGGTGTGCGCGCTACCTTGATGCGTGTCAGCGCATCATGTCCTTGACCATCCGCTGCTGCTCCATCAGCTCGCGCTGACGGGCATCGATCTTCGACGACAGCACAAAGTTGTTGCCCGCCCGCTGCTTGGCGTAGTCGAGTTGCTGCAAGGCCTGATCGAAGTCGCCCACCAGGGCAAAGTATTCGGCGCGAGCCTGGTGCAGGCCGATTGTGTTGCCCGACAGGCCGCGAACCTCCGCCACCTCATACCAGACATCCGGGTCTTGTGGCCGATTCTTGAGCAGCGCATCCAGTGCCTTCTCTGCCTCGGCCGGGCGGTTCTGCTTGAGCAGCAGGTCGATGCGTGACTGCTGCAGCGGGTAGTTGCCCGGGTACAGGGCTCGCATCTTCTCCACCCGTTGCTGGGCATCGGCCAGGCGGTTGTTGGTGACGTCCAGGTCGATCTGCGCAAGGTTGTAGGTGATGTCGTTGGGTGCCTTGGCGAGCAAGGGCTTGAGGCTCTCGCGGGCCTCGTTGAGCTGGCCGCCCTTGATCTGCACCAGTGCCAGGCCGTAACGCGCCGCATCCAGGTTGGGGTTCTCGTCCAGCAGGGCGCGGAAGCGCTTGGCACCCAGGCCCGGCGTGCCTTCGTAGGTCAGTTGCAGGCGTGCACGAATCAACTGGTAGCGCAGGCTGTCGTCCACACCGCCCTTGGGGGCCTGTTCGGCACGGTTGCGGGTGTCGGCGACCCGCGACTCGGTAACCGGGTGAGTCAGCAGAAACTCCGGTGGCTTGGCGCTGTACTGGTACTGGCGCATCAGCCGTTCGAACATGGTCGGCATGTTGCGTGGATCGTAGCCGGCCTTTTCCAGGTTGAGGATGCCGATGCGGTCGGCCTCCTGTTCGTTCTGGCGCGAGAAGCGCCGTTGTTCCTGGATCGCGGCGGCCTGGGTGCCGGCAATCGCGGCGATGCCGGCATCGCCAGCCCCGGCAGCGGCGGCAATGATGCCCACCAGCAGGGCGCCCATCATCGGCAGTTGCATGCGTTGCTGGGCTTCCACGCCGCGGGCGAAGTGGCGTTGCGACAAGTGCGCCAGTTCGTGGGCCAGCACCGAGGCGTACTCGCCCTCGGTCTGGGCGTTCAGGAACAGGCCGCCGTTGACCCCCACGATCCCGCCAGGGGCGGCGAAGGCGTTGAGTTCCTTGCTGTCGATCAGGATGAACTCCAGGCGCCGGTCCTGCAGCTGGCTGGTTTCGGCAAGGCGGTAGACGCTGGTTTCGACGTAGTCCTTGAGCTGGGGGTCGGACAGCTGGCGCACGTTGCCGCGCAGCAGGCTCAACCAGGCGCGGCCCAGTTGATGTTCCTGTTGCGGGGAAACGATGGCCGAGCTGGCGTCGCCGAGTGACGGCAGGTCGTCGGCATGGCTCGGTAGAGCCAGCAGGCAAGCCAGCGTCAGCAGGGTAGGGCGCAGAAAATTCATGCACGAAGCTCGGGTCGACAAAGAACCTTACTGTAGCCGGCTCACACGTTGACGACCAGTGGCGGTATCCTACGAGGTCTGTGCATGCCGCTACCTGCCGTGGGCATGCACCTGCCTGGAGAAGCCCGATGACCGATGCCGTACCCTGCGACGCCGAACTGGATGCCAGCGGCCTGAATTGCCCCTTGCCGTTGCTCAAGGCCAAGATGGAGCTCAACCGCCTGGGCAGTGGTGCAGTACTCAAGGTGGTGGCCACCGATGCCGGCTCGCAGCGCGACTTCCGCACTTTTGCCCGCCTGGCCGGTCATACGCTGCTGCATGAGCAGGCCGACGCCGGGGTCTACACCTACTGGCTCAAGAAAGCCTGAACCTTTCTCTTTAAGGATCACCGATGTTCAAAGTGCTTCGTGGCTGGCTGCACCGCTATTTCTCGGATGAAGAAGCGGTGGTGCTGGCGGTCCTGCTGTTTCTGGGGTTCACCGCGATACTGACCCTGGGCGGCATGCTGGCGCCGGTGCTGGCGGGCATGGTGCTGGCGTTCCTGATGCAGGGCCTGGTCAATGCGCTGGAGCGCCTGCGGGTGCCCAGCAAGGTGGCGGTGGGGCTGGTGTTCCTGCTGTTCCTGAGCGCGCTGGCGGTGTTCCTGCTGGTGCTGGTGCCGTTGCTCTGGCACCAGTTGATCACCCTGTTCAACGAACTGCCGGGCATGCTTGGCAAGTGGCAGTCGCTGCTGTTGCTGCTGCCGGAGCGCTACCCGCATCTGGTCTCGGATGAGCAGGTGCTGCAGGCCATCGAGGCGATGCGCGGCGAGATCGGCAAGTTCGGTCAATGGGCGCTGACCTTCTCGCTGTCGAGCCTGCCGTTGCTGGTCAACATCATGATCTACCTGGTGCTGGTGCCGATCCTGGTGTTCTTCTTTCTCAAGGACCGCGAGCAGATCGCGCGCTGGGTCAGCGGCTACCTGCCGCGCGAGCGGGCCCTGATGACCCGCGTGGCCGAGGAGATGAACCGCCAGATCGCCAACTACATTCGCGGCAAGGGCATCGAGATCCTGATCTGCGGCGTGGCCACCTACATCGCGTTCATCGCACTGGGCCTGAACTATGCGGCGCTGCTTGCGCTGCTGGTGGGGTTGTCGGTGGTGGTGCCGTATGTGGGGGCGGTGGTGGTAACCGTACCGGTGACCCTGATTGCCCTGTTCCAGTGGGGCTGGGGCGACCAGTTCATCTACCTGATGGCGGTGTACGCGATCATCCAGGCGCTGGACGGCAACGTGCTGGTGCCGCTGCTGTTCTCCGAAGCGGTCAGCCTGCACCCGGTGGCGATCATCTGCGCAGTACTGCTGTTTGGCGGATTGTGGGGCTTCTGGGGGATCTTCTTCGCGATCCCGCTGGCTACGCTGTTCAAGGCGGTGCTCGACGCCTGGCCGCGGCGTGAGCCGGTGGTGGCGCCGCTGCTCTAGCCGCGGCGCACGCTTCGCCGGCGAAGCGCTTCAGCCCTTGTTCAATGCTTGCGCCTGCGCCAGCACCGCTTCCACATGCCCGGGCACCTTCACGCCGCGCCATTCCTTGCGTAGCACACCCTCGCTGTCGATCAGGAAGGTGCTGCGGTCCACCCCCATGTATTCCTTGCCGTACAGCTTCTTGAGCTTGATCACGTCGAACAGCTGGCACAGGGCTTCGTCCTTGTCGCTGATCAGCTCGAACGGGAAGCCCTGCTTGGCCTTGAAGTTCTCGTGGGACTTGAGCCCGTCACGCGATACGCCGAACACCTCGGTGTTGGCCGCCTGGAACGCCGCGTACTGGTCGCGAAAGCCCTGGCCTTCGGTGGTGCAGCCCGGGGTGCTGTCCTTGGGGTAGAAGTAGATCACCACTTGGCGACCCTTCAGGCCGCTCAGGCTGACGGTCTTGGCGCCGGTGGCTTGCGCCTCGAAATCGGCGACGGGTTGGTCGAGTGCTACGGCCATTGCGGGTTTCCTTACATGGGGTTCTGTGGGCGCCACGGTTCGATCAGCGCATCCAGGTTCAGGGCGTCGGAGAAGTCCAGGAACTGGTCACGCAGCCAGCTGATCTGGGTGCCGGCCGGCAGGGTCACGGTGAACGTGGCGTTGAGCATGGTGCCGCCGGTCTGTGGTGCCTGATAGGTGTCGCAGGTCAGGTTCTCCAGCTCGACGTTGTGGTCGATGAAGAACTGGCACAGCTCGTTGATGATGTCGGGGCGGTACGCGGCACTGACATAGGCGACGTAGGGCAGCGACAGCGGGCGCACTTCGAGTTCGGCGCTACGCACCACATTCACGGTGAAGGTGTGCTTCTTGGCCAGGGTCGGCAGCGCCGCTTCGAAACGCGCCAGGGCGTCCCAGCTACCGGTGACCTGCAGCACCAGTGCGCTGCACTCGCCGTGGCGGGTCAGGCGCGAGGTGACGACCGAGCAGCGATTGTCGTTGCTGGCCCGGCACAGAATGTTGGTCAGTTCCATGGGGTTTGCGCCCAGGGCACTGATGACAAGGAATTGTTCGCGAACGGTGGGGGTGGACATGCAGCATTCCTAAAGCGATGAGCGGTCGGTACGTGACGGGGCAAATAGGCTTGTCGGCGTGGTTCCGTGGCTCAGGATCGAGGGCTCGGGCACTGTCGGGGCGCGTTGTCGGCAGCCCGGCGGGCCGCTGTGTACCGATCAAAGAGAGAAGGGTAGCGAAAATGGTCGCCGAGGGGAATGCTCCTGCCGCCTGCTTCGCTTGTGCAAGCCCTGTGGCGCCAGTACCATTACCGCTCTCTTTTTCCGGCAGGAGCAGCTTCATGATTGCGGGCAGTATGGTGGCATTGGTCACACCCATGGATGCACAAGGGCGTCTTGACTGGGACAGCCTCAGCAAACTCGTGGACTTCCACCTGGAAAACGGCACCCACGCCATCGTTGCGGTCGGTACCACCGGCGAATCGGCGACCCTGGATGTCAATGAGCACATCGAAGTCATCAAGGCCGTGGTCAAGCAGGTCAACGGCCGTATTCCGGTGATCGCCGGTACGGGTGCCAACTCCACCAGCGAAGCGGTGCACCTGACCCGCAATGCCAAGGACGCCGGTGCCGACGCCTGCCTGCTGGTGGTGCCTTACTACAACAAGCCGACCCAGGAAGGCCTGTACCAGCACTTCAAGCACATTGCCGAAGCCGTCGACATCCCGCAGATCCTCTACAACGTGCCCGGCCGTACCGCCTGTGACATGCAGGCCGAGACCGTGATCCGTCTCTCGAGCGTGCCCAACATCATCGGCATCAAGGAAGCCACCGGCGACCTCAAGCGTGCCAAGGCGATCCTGGATGGCGTGAGCAAGGATTTCATCGTGCTGTCCGGCGATGATCCGACCGCCGTCGAACTGATCCTGCTGGGCGGTAAAGGCAACATCTCGGTGACCGCCAACGTCGCCCCGCGCGAAATGGCCGACCTGTGCAACGCCGCACTCGAAGGCAAGGCCGACGAGGCCCGCGCCATCAACGAAAAACTGATGCCCCTGCACAAGGACCTGTTCGTCGAAGCCAACCCGATTCCGGTGAAGTGGGCTTTGGTCGAAATGGGCCTGATGCACAAAGGCATCCGCCTGCCGCTGACCTGGCTGAGCGAATCCTGTCACGATACGGTACGCCAGGCCATGCGCCAGTGCGGCCTGAAGTTTTAATTGAGGACGTACACCGCATGAAGCGATTGGCTGGTCTTTCCGCCCTTGCCTTGATCATCTCCAGCACCAGTGGTTGTGGCTGGCTCTGGGGCGAAGAGGGTTACTTCCGTGACCGGGGCAGCGATTATCTGGAGGCCACTCAAAAGCCGCCGATGCAGCTGCCGCCGGATGTCAGCAACGTCAAGCGTCTTGACCCGCTGCTGCCGATTCCGCGCAACGTCGCCGACGACAACGTCAAGGGCGAGTTCGAAGTGCCGCGTCCACAGCCGTTGGCGGCAGGTGCCGACATCAGCGATTTCAGCCTGCAGAAGAGCGGCGCTTCGCGTTGGGTCCTGGCCCAGCGCGCCCCGGCCGAGGTGTGGCCGGTGGCCCACCAGTTCTTCGAGGACAACGGCTTCCGCATCGCCGAAGAGCGCCCGCAGACCGGCGAGTTCAGCACCACCTGGCAGCGTTTCGACGAGTTGTCGGCGTCCATGGCCCAGCGCCTGGGCGGTGTTGCAGGCAGCAGCAACAATGAAATCCGTGCCCGGGTTCGCATCGAGCCGGGCGTACAGCGCAATACCAGTGAAGTCTATGTGGTGACCGTCGAGCGTGCTGCCGGCAGCGCCACCGAACAGGACTTTCCGGCACGCGCCGAGAACACCGGTGTGGACGCTGCACTGGTCGACGAAATGCTTGCCAGCATGACCCGCAGCGCCGAGAAGGGCGGTTCGGTATCGCTGCTGGCGGCCCGTGACTTCGATACCCCGAGCCGTGTCAGCCTGAGCGAAGACGGTAGCGGCAACCCGGTACTGAACCTGGGCGCCGACCTCGATCGCGCGTGGTCCAGCGTCGGCCGTGCCCTGGAACAGGGCGAATGGCGGGTTGAGGATATCAACCGCAGCCTGGGCCTGTACTACATCAACCTTGCCGAAAAAGCCGAGGCCAAGGACCAGGAGCCTGGTTTCTTCAGCCGCCTGTTCGGCAGCGCGCCGAGCAAGGAAGAGCGTGAAGCCCGCGCCGAGCGCTATCAGGTACGCCTGAGCAAGGTGGGTGACAGCGTGCAGGTGACGGTCGAGAAGAACATCAATACCGTGGCCCCGGCCGATGTGGCCCGTCGCGTGCTGAGCGTCATCCAGGACAACCTGGGTTAAGTGCGCTTCGCCGTACTCGGAAGTGGCAGCCAGGGAAATGGCACGCTGATTGTCAGTGGCAGTACCTGCGTACTGGTCGATTGCGGGTTCTCCCTGCGCGAAACCGAGCGGCGTCTGGCGCTGCTCGGCGTGTCGGCGGCGCAGTTGAGCGCGGTGCTGGTGACCCACGAGCATGCCGACCACGTGCATGGGGTGGGTTTGCTGGCGCGGCGCTACAATGTGCCGGTGTACCTCAGTCGTGGCACCTTGCGCGGGATGCGCAAGCCCGTGGAGCCCAGCGGCTTCCTGGCAGCTGGCGATACCCTGCAGCTGGGTGCATTGAGCATTGCCGCCGTTGGCGTCAGCCACGATGCGCTGGAGCCCTTGCAGTATGTGTTCAGCGATGGCCGCCGCCGGTTTGGCGTGCTGACCGACCTGGGCTCGTACGACGCGGCCCTGCTCGACAGCTATCAGGGCCTGGATGCCTTGCTGATCGAAGCCAACCATTGTCGCGACATGCTGGGCCGCGGGCATTACCCGATGTTCCTCAAGCAGCGCGTGGGTGGCGACTACGGACATTTGAACAACCACCAGGCCGCGCGCCTGGTGTCGGAGTTGGGCTGGCAGAACCTGCAGCACCTGGTGCTGGCCCACCTCAGCAGCAAGAACAACCTGCCACAGCTGGCCCGGCAATGTTTCGTCGACGCCCTCGGGTGTGACCCGGACTGGCTGCAAGTGGCGAATCAGGATTACGGGCTCGACTGGCGCGAAATCGCCTAGCCCATTTCAATTTAGCAAGCGGAGCCCATCATGGAAAAACGTGAAGAACTCTACCGCGGCAAAGCCAAGTCGGTGTACAAGACCGACGACGCCGACCGCTTGATCCTGCTGTTTCGCAACGACACCTCGGCGTTCGACGGCAAGCGTATCGAACAGCTCGACCGCAAGGGCATGGTGAACAACAAGTTCAACGCCTTCATCATGCAGAAGCTTGAAGAAGCCGGCATTCCAACCCAGTTCGACAAGCTGCTGGGCGACAACGAATGCCTGGTCAAGAAGCTCGACATGATTCCGGTCGAGTGCGTGGTGCGCAACTACGCAGCCGGCAGCCTGGTCAAGCGCCTGGGCGTGGAGGAGGGCATCAAGCTGGAGCCGTCGACGTTCGAGCTGTTCCTCAAGAACGACGAGAAGGGCGACCCGTTCATCAATGAATCCCACGTGGTTGCGTTCGGCTGGGGCACCGCCGAGCAGCTGGTGAAAATGAAGGCGCTGTCGTTGAAGGTCAACGAAGTGCTGAGCAAGCTGTTCGACGACGCTGGTCTGCTGCTGGTGGACTTCAAGCTCGAGTTCGGCGTGTTCCATGGCGAGATCGTGCTGGGTGACGAGTTCAGCCCGGATGGTTGCCGCCTGTGGGACAAGGAAACCCGCAAGAAGATGGACAAGGACCGCTTCCGTCAGGGTCTGGGCGACGTGATCGAAGCCTACGAAGAAGTTGCCAAGCGTCTGGGCGTGCCGCTGTAAGCGCGTGACTGACGCAAGCGCCTGATACCACGCGAATTTTTTTCACAAGAAGCTTTGCGTTTGGGAAAACTGCTGGTATCATGCGCGCCACTGGAGAGATGCCGGAGTGGCCGAACGGGACGGATTCGAAATCCGTTGTACTGGCAACAGTACCTAGGGTTCAAATCCCTATCTCTCCGCCATATGCGAAGTAGTCGAAACCCCCGAAAACGTTGAAGTTTTCGGGGGTTTCGTCGTTTAGGGGCGGAACATTAGGGCAGATTTAGGGCAGATTTCATGGCTCAGAGGCCGGATTCGGCCGCAATGGGCCGAAGGTCTTAGGGCTGAAAGGCTGCTTCCGCTTTCTTGTTGGGTGGCTCTTTGGCACCATTCACTAGTACCCGTGTGTCCTGGTACGGAAAACTGCCATTGAACGTTAGGAGCAAGGAAATGCAGCCGACGGCTACCGAAAGACTCATCGTGGAAATGCTATGCGAGGTCTACAAAAAGCTTGAAATCACCGACAGCTACGATCCTGACATCGTCGCTCGAGCGATGGGGTCGCAGGATTACTGGGTTCTCGACTGGAAGTACGATGTTCGCGATGGCGATAGCGAGACGCCTCCACATGTCACGGCGGTAGTAGATACGCTGGATATGTATCAGTTCCTTCAGGAGGCATACGAGGCGTTTGATGATGAGCAGCGTCAGTCGGTCGAGGCGGTTGGGATAGGACGCACTCTCGAATTTCCGGGGTACGATGGGAACAATGAGACCGACTATTTACGAGCTGCCCGCTACCTGGTTCGCGACCTTGATCGGTTCACCAGATTGCAGGGATCGGCTGACACCAATTCGCATGCGCCGCTTGCGCCGATGTATGCCCGCATGGTTGAAGTGTTCCTGCCGATTCGGAGGAACGTGGTTGGTCGCAGGATGACTGTCGAGGAAGTTGTTGAAGTGCTGAATGCAGCCATACATCCAGATAATCGCTGAACCTGGGGCGGTGCAGGCCCATTGGGCCTGCTATTACTCAAACCCCATCATCTTCGACACGACGTCCGCCATGCTTTTAGTGTCTTTTGAGATCCAGCGGCCGTAGTGCTTCCGCACCATGGTCGTGTCGCTGTGACCGAGTTGACGGGCGACCCATTCAATTGGGACGTAGCTTGACAGTGCTTGGCTCGCGAACGTGTGGCGTGCCTGGTTGGCGCCTCGATGGCGAATGCCTGCTTTCTCAAGGTGGGCGGTGAACCAGTTGCTGACAGTCTTGCCGTTCCACAGTAGGCCACTGGTAGAGCTGCGGAACAAGAAGCGAACCCGCTCCTGCTTCTTCGTGATGTTGTCTCGCTGCACAACCGTGATGGGCGTGGGTTCGGCATCCTCGGCTTCGGCCACGATCATGGTCAGCAGCTCCAGGGCTGGCGCGATCAGCTCAACTGTTCGAATGCGCGTGCGCTCCTTCGGTACCTTGAATTCCCCGGCGACCAGGGCGCGGCGGATTGTCAGCGTGCCGGCCACTAGGTCGACGTCTTCTACCCCGGCCGCGATCAATTCGGACAGGGACAGCCCGGCCCAACAGTTGAAGACTATCATCCGACTGTCTGCCATTCGCTCGGGGTCGGCGGCGGCCATCCGATCAATCTCGCTCCGGGTGAATGGGTCGGCGAACTCGCTGTCGCTGTCAGACTGGATGTTCTCGATGCGCTCCAGGGGGTTGAACTTGATGATCTCATCGCTGAACGCATCCCCCCATACCCCCCTTATAATTGTGAAGACGTCGTTTACAGTTTTCGGTTTGAGGCCATTGGTAAGAAGTTCAGCTTGGAACAATTCAAGCTCACTCTTGGGGATGGTTGCGATAGTTCTTCCGGTGAACTTTCTTTTGACGTGTTCAGACTTGCTTTTATAGTTGATGAACGTGCTGTGTGCTTTTTTCACCTTGGCAACTTCAAGCCACAGGGCTATCCCTTCGTCTACAGTCCTTTTGGCAGGCTCGTTCGGAAGTTCTTGTCTGGCTTTGAGCCAAGTAGAGTCGGGAAAGTGGGCTGCATAGTCAAAGCGGTTTTCCTTAATCTCCGCTAGTACCGTTCTGCGTTTGTTGTCCGCATAGGCAATGGCGGCTTTGTTGATCTTGGCTACGTTACGCAGAGGCTCACGGCGGCGCTCGCCTTCGTACATGAAGGCGATCCGTAAGAGCTTGCCATTGATATCGACGCCCGTTGGTAGGGCGTTGATACCTGCTGGGAGCTTCGCGCTCATGGCCGGCCTGCCATCCATTTTTCGATTTCAACACGGTTGTAGACAATGACGTTGGCAGGATCAGTGCGCCACTGTTTCTCTTCTAGCCAGATTCCACGGTCGCGATATTTGCGTACAGCCTCAGTGCTCAAACCGAAAACCGGGAACAACAGCTCTTTCCGAATCCATACAGCGGGAGTGATAAGAAGTTGAACCGCCTCGGCGGGCAGCCTATTTACTTCGTGGATAGGTTTAACTTGTAGCTTTGCCATTTTATATTCTCCGACTTACCGACGTGGTTGCAGGCACTGGATCTGCTGGAGTTTCTTTGCAGCCACATTGGCCATGTAGGATTGCCACTCGACGTTCTTCCGCTGCTGCCGGATCCTGCTGCAGTTGGCATGGTTGCGAGTCGAGCGCGCTTTGCCACAGATGTCGCACATCACCGGCAGGTCAAGGCTATGTGTGGCCATGCGTGGCCTAGTGCTCGGGTTGCAGGTCGATGTATAGGTCACAAGGAGTATCTCTCATGGGCTCTGCGGGTGATCGGGCTCAGGGCTAGATGCTCGTAACCGATGATGTTGTTAACAGTCGATAACGTGCTAGTGCCTGGCCGGGTGGTGGTGGGGGCCTGGTGCAGTTGTATCAGCGCGACGATCAGTGCGCCGGCCAAGACCCAACTGATGAGCCGCCAGATGCGTGCGGGATTAGCCATGGCACAGCCCTACCCATCCGCCTAAGGCCCACCACAATTCTTGTGCAGCCATGAAGCCGAGTCCGGCGCAAAAGCCAAAGGCTACAACCATCATCGGGGCTGCCTGGGCCACGATGAACTTGGGTTTACTGGTCATGCTGCCTCCTGTTGAGACACGCTGAGTCCAACTGCAATCGGCCGGACCCAGATCGGCATGCTGCTGAGCATGAAGGTTTCACCCTGGGCGGCGAGGAGCAGGGTGGTGCCCATTACATCGGCTATGGCCTCGGCCGCGCCTGGTGGTACCGCATTGCCAATCCGCTCACGCCACGCCTGGTCACTGAGGCCGTCCAGTTCGAACTGCTCCTCTGGCTCAACCAGGCTTTGAATGGCTGCCAGCTCAAGAGTGGTGAACGGTCGGTGCCAGGTGCCGTCGAGGCTGGTGATGATGCAGGTCAGGCGATCATTGGCGGCAGGCACCCGTGGGTCGGCGACACTCCAGCGGCCGTTGTCCTGGCGAGCGCTCGCCGACACAGCCCCGGCCTGGCCATTCCAGTCGACCACACCGTAATGCCCGCCATGCAGGTACGCGTCTCCTTTCACTCGGCGCATACCAGGTCGTGGGTCTTGCACCGCGAACGCACCTTGCCCTGTGGTGCTGCCAGCAATCACCGTGCCGGCAGCGTTGTCGTACGGCGTAACCAGGTACTTGCCGAAGCCGCCGCCTGCGCGCCTAGGGTCGGCTACGCTGAACGTGCCTTGCCCGGGCGACTTCACACCAATCACCGCACCGCTGGTATCGCCCCAGCGCCGTACACCGTATTGCTGGTACTGCAGGGCGCCGGGCTTCGAACGCGGGTCTGCGATCGAGAACACGCCGTTGGTGGGGCTGGACCGGCCGGCGACTGTCCCGATCGATTTATCCCACTGGTTAACGCCCAGGTAACCTGAATAGGCTTCGGGCACGATGATGAGGTCGCGCAGGTACCCGTCCTCGATCTCCAGGTCATTGAGGCTACGCCAGTCCTTGCCGGCTTCGACTAGGGCAAGGCGCACCCAGGTCTTCCATTGCAGCGCCGGCACTCGATGCATCGGCCCGGCAGCTTCGACATCGCCGGCCAGCGGCATGCGCCCGAGAATGTCGCCCACGGCACGCAGGCTTTTGTGTTCAGGCTCGTACAGGAAGGGCGGTACCTTCTCGACATGGCGGGCGACCAGCAGGAAGCGCTTGCGGCTCTGTGCCAGCCCACCGATCACGCCGCAATCGTGGGTGGTCTCGGCCACGGCATAACCAAAGCTGGAAAGCAGGCTGTTGATCTGGTCGAGCAGGTGCCGACCTCGTGATGCCAGGCGCGGCACGTTCTCGAACACCAGCAGCGGTACCGGATCGTCGGCCCATGCCTCGCCGAACAGCCAGATGCAGCGTAGCGTCAGCTCGTTCAGTGCCTGGTACTTCGGTGTCAGGCTCATCTTCTCCGACAGCAGGCCGCTGGCCCCCTTGCACGGCGAGCTGATGAACACGGCATCGGGCCGCTGGCCACCTGCAGCACGGCGGATGTCTTCCGGCGTGGCTTCTCGCCAACCTAGTGGCGGCTCCTTCCCATGAAAGCGGGTGTACTGATCGCGAGTGAATAGGTCCAGCATGGTGCCCTTTACCCCGCTCAGTCGTTCGAAGTCCGCCAGCCCGGCCGGGTCCACGTCGACGCCGCCAATGCATTGCCACTCGGCCTGCAGGTTGCCCACGATGGGCTTGGACTTGTTGAAGCCCTTGGCTCCGCCGCCCAGGCCACAGCACAGGTGGAAGTGCTTCAGTACGTGCTTACGCATGAGTGCATTCCTTTGCTGTTGTAGTTGCTGGCGGTGCTTTCCTAAGCTCCGAATGGATGCGGCTGGCCAGCCCCAGCAGGCCTTGGCATTCGGCGTATGCGCGTGAACACCACGGCTCGGTGCCTTGCAGCTTTTGCCAGGTGTTGCGGGCAAGGCGCAGGGTTTCAGCAGCGTTTTTAAGGTGCTCGTAGTCGGCCTTCGTCACGGCGAGCCCTGTGTACGACATGATCCTGGCTTCAAGTTCTTCGATGTGGGCCAGCCGCTGACTCGTTGCCAGCAGGTGCGCCCGCTGTTCTGCCAGGCGTTCCTGGGCGATGGCGTCAATATCTGCGTTCAGGGCGGCGATCTGCCTGCCATGGTCGGCTTCCCGTTGTGCGAGCCCCGCGGCTAAGCCGCTTTCTTTTGCTCGACGGCAAGCTGCGTTGAACAGGAATGGCAGTGCCACCAGCGTGAACAGCCAGAGGGTGGCCAGGGCAAGGATGATTTGCTGTGGTTGCATGTGCTGTGCTCCAAAGTGTGCCCGCCGCAGGTGAAAGCCGTGGTGAGAGCGGCAGGGCGATTGCCCCTGTTGGCCGGGGCCGCCTTGTCATGCTGCTGACTGGGCTTGTGCGTCCAGGTAAGCAGCGAGTTCATGCAGGTAGATCACGTGCTCGGCGCGTACAGAGCGGTGCAGCTTGCTCAGCTTGAGTGGGATACGGCCGGCGTTGATCAGATTGCGCAGGTGCCGGTCCGTCTTGATGTGCGGGAAGTAGTGCTCCCGTACTGCGCTCAAGGTTGGGCATGGGGTGGTCCACTGGCGACGCAACTGGGCTAGCGTGTCGCTCATGCGCGCTCCCCGGTCCCCTCGGGGTAACGTTGCAACTTGCGGCTGATCAGCTCGGCCAGGTGCTCTTTGCTGCTGCCCATGGCTGCTGCGCACACTTCACCCAGCCCGTTCGTGACCACTGCGCCGAAGGGATGCACGGCCGATATGGTGGGTGTGATGTACGCAACCTGGCCGGGCTGTAGCACCGTGTCTACGTGGTCGAGTGCTTCCATCAGGGCAATGGCCCGTTGAGTACGTCCCGCCTCTGTACGCTCGTTGGCTACGTCCTGAATGAATTCGCGTAGGTGTAGGTGGTTGGCCCGGTCGCTGCGTGGAAGGGTCAGTGAGCCGCTCAGTTCGCGAAACGCTACCTTGATGTGCGCATGTTCATCGCTCAGCTCGACCTCAATCTCGGCGTCAAATTGCACGGCCGGTCGATAGAGAGGGCACGACGTGACGCCGCCCGCAGCAAGTACTTGGTGGAGCAGGTCTTGCTGGGCGAACGGGATGACGAAGGCATTCATGCTGCACCCCCCAGTTGATCGGTGACGGGGGTTACAGCTTGTGCGTAGCCTTTGGGCGTAGTGATGATCAGCCGCCCGATGCGTTGTTGAATTGCTTGTACGGTCAGGCGGCTGCTGCAAGCAGCGGGGTGCAGGAAGACCTGGCATTGCTGTGGTTTTGACATGGCTCGAATCTCTGTGGTGAGAGGATGGCGAGCCAGACAATACTCAAACGAATTTTTTCGGTCAATACCTAATCGAATAACGCAATGGTATTTCTAATGGATTAGAAAATTTCCAGTTTGGAGATGACGACCCCACAGATGGTCGCATCTTCTGGAAGCTCGATTATCGGATCAGGCCAGAGAGGGTTGAGTGGCTTTAAGAATTGGCGTCGCCCCTCAATCACCAATTGCTTGAAGGTGGCCTCTTGGCTGTCGGCCAGTTTGGCGATGATGAGTGAGCCGTTTTCGCATTCCTTAGCGGGGTCCACAAAAATGATGTCACCGTCTCGAAAGGATCGGCGTTCGTGGGGGTTGAACATGGAAAGGCCGCGTACTCGTAGGGCGTAAGTGGCTTGACTATGGGACACGGCACATGGAAGCCAAACCTCTGCATCCTGCAGGTCTTTGACGTCTTGTATCTCACACCAAGCGCCTGCCTGCACCCAAGATATCAATGGCACCAACCCCCTAATGCGCGGGCCGGGTTCAACATTTGAGGCTGCGTTTGGTGTGAAGGTGATTTCGGGAGGGGTGTTCGTTCCGTGCCAAAGCCAATTGCTGGTAACCCCCAAGACTTTGGCAATTTTTTCAACGTTCGCCTGGCGGGGGCTGGCTGATACCCCGGTAAGAATGCGGTGAACAGTTGGTTGAGGAACGCCAGCTCTGCGTGCCAGCTCAGCTTCTGATAGCTCAAGCTCTTTCATGCGCTGGGCAACTCGGTTTCCTATCACTTCGCAGTGCTCATATTCGTAAACGTATCAAAAGTGTATTGCCACGCTTAATACGCATGGGTATTATTCGGAAAATTCGAAAGCGTATTAGGTGGCGCAATGACCATTCAAAAAATGCTTCAGGGACTGATGGCGTTGGGGTTTTCCCAGCGTGCGATAGCTGATCGGGTCGGCACCACTCAGCCAACTATCTGTCGTGCGACAAAGGGGGCGACCGTCAGTTACGAGATTGGGAAGGCCATCGAAGTGTTCTACGAAGAGCAGCGAAAAGACGTGGGCACTCGTCCCGCGTGAAGGATGCCGAGCTGGGGCCTCTCACCACAAGATGATCCCCAGCTCAGCTATGACGGCGCATAGCGCCGCCGCAACCCGCCGTCCGGTCTTCTCACCACAAGACATACCGGACGACTCAATCAACGCACCGTGCCGCACAGCACGTTTAGCACAGCACATCGGTCGTGGTCGTAGGATAGGTCGTACCCAATCCTATGGCTACACCGTAAACAGGGGTTTTACGGTTATGAGTCGCACTGATCTGTTGCCGGGCGCTGGCCCGGTCCTTTCTTTGCGCCATGCGCTTTATCGCGCTGGGCGTGACTATTCAGGCGGCATCACCCGCCTGGCATTCGAAATGGTCGTCGAGAACGACGCCTTGCAAAAGAAGCTCAAGCATGACGAAGAGCGCCGTTGGCTGACTCCGGACGAGCTGGAAGATATGGTCCGGTTGACCGCCGACCCACGCCTGCTTGATGCCTTGGTCAGGCCGGCGGGTGCCGTCTGGTACCGCCCCATTCCCGTACCTGCCAGCCGTGAGGCACTGAAGGCTGTCGGCAAGCTGCTAGGTGAAGCGGGCGAGTTCGTGGCGAGCCTGCATAAAGGTGCCGCCGACAAGCACTGGGAGCTGCACGAAGTGCTGGACCTGGAAAAGCAGGGTGCCGATGTGATCCGCGAGGTGCTGGGCATCATGGCCGGTGCTCGTCAGGCGATGGAGGATCATATCGATGGCTGATGAAGCTGATATGGCCAATGACCAGGCCGACTACCTGCTGCAGCTCGCCCTTGGGCGCCGTACTCGCCTTTCGCAGCAGCCAAGCGCTCAGTTCTGCGCTGATTGCGATGAAGCTATTCCGTTGCCACGCCAACTGGCGGTGTCCGGCTGTGAGACTTGCATCAGTTGCCAGGACCTGCGGGAGCGGCGCCGATGAGTGAGCGCAACGGAATGCCAATGGCCGCATGGGCGCGGCGCTACATCGATACGTTTGGGCTCGCCCTGGTGCCGATTGAGCCTGGAGAGAAGGGCCCGAAAGGGCGCGGGTGGAACAAGCCGGGCGGTTACTACACCAGCCCTGAGGCTGCCGAAGTCTTCTGGCAGCAGTACCCCGCCCACAACCTCGGGGTTGTTCTCGGCCCCAGCCGGGTGTGCTCCCTTGACGTCGACGACGTGCAGTGGACGCGGTTCGTCCTGCAGGAGCAACTGGGGCTGGACCTCGACGCGCTAGCAGTTGCCTACCCGACAGTGGTGGGCAACCCGGCGCGTTTTCGCGTGATGTTCCGGGTACCTGACGGGATCGAGCTGACCCGTCATTCGTTGTCGTGGCCAAACGAGTCGGACCCTGACGGCTCGATCTTTCGCGGCTTCATGGCTGAGGCCAAGGTGGCGAAGCAGGCCGGTGATGTAGCGGCCGAGGCGACTGCTAAAGCTGCTGCTGAGCCTTACAAGCCTTTTACGGTGCTTGAGCTGCGCGCTGGCCTGGTGCAGGACTTGCTGCCTCCTTCGATCCACCCCGGTACTGGCAAACCGTATGTTTGGCGTACGCCACCGAGCCCTGGCGGCTTGCCCGATCTGCCGGTCGAGTTACTCACGATCTGGCAGGGATGGGACGCCTTCAAACGCGGGGCTCTGTCGATCTGTCCCTGGGCGCCGAAGGCGACCAAGCCGGCGACTACTGCGCCGAAGCGTGCACCAACTGGTGGCCCGCAACTGCCCAAGGTGATCGATGAGTTCAACCGGTGCCATGACCTTGAGGCGCTGATTGCCAATCATGGCTACACCAAGCACGGTGGCAAATGGTTGTGTCCCCAGAGCAGCAGTGGGCTGCCGGGCGTGACGATCACGGAGGGGAAGTTGTACTCGCATCACAGTACCGACCCCCTGGCCAACGGGCACAAGAACGATGCGTTTGACGTGTACTGCATTCTTGAGCACGGCGGCGACACCTCGGCCGCCACGAAGGCGGCTGCGCGGCTACTTGGCATCGACAAACCCAGCCGGGCGCCAGAGCCCCCGCCGCAGGGCGAGCTTCCCCCGACCCCATCTGTACAGAATGCCCCAGGCGCGGCCGGCTCCTCAGCCTCCGGGGGAGTGGGGGAGGCTGCTGCCATGGCCCTGGATGAAGTACGCCGCCGATTCGCCCTGGTCGAGGGCACCACGCATGTCTGGGATATGGACAAAGCGCGGGTGATGAAAAAGTCAGGGTTCGAAGCGCTGATCGGCAAGGCATTGGCGAAGGAGTGGATGGAGCTTGCCGACAAGCGCCTTACATCTGCCGACCAGGTGCAAGAGATCGAGCAACTGCGCCGCATGACCACCAAGAAAGGTGGCGCCCTTGGGCTCGCCCCCATCGACAGGTACGTCTACATCGACGGCACCAAGGACGTATGGGACCGTGAAAAGAAGCGCCGTATTGCCGAAGGGGCCACCAAGATGGCCCTGGGCGATGCGTATGCCCTGTGGTTGAACAGCCCGAATCGGCGCGTGGTCGACGTCGACAACATCGTGTTCGATCCGACCATGACCAAAGACCCGAACACCTACATCAACACCTTTGAAGGGCTGCCGCTTGAGCCGGCGCGCAATGACGCGGCTTGCGAGAACCTGCGATGGCTTATCTCGTTCCTGTGCAACTACGAAAAGGACGCCATGGAGTGGCTGGTTCGTTGGTTGGCCTACCCGCTGCAGCACCTTGGCGCCAAGATGGACACGGCTGTGCTGATGCACTCCATCATGGAGGGCTCCGGCAAGAGCCTGCTGTTCGCCGACGCCATGGGTGAGCTGTACGGGCAGTACGCAGCCACAGTCGGGCAGACTCAGTTGGAAGGCTCGTTCAATGCCTGGCAGAGCCGCAAGCTCTGGGCAGTGTTTGAGGAAGTTGTCAGCCGCGATCAGCGTTACAACCAGGTGGGCAAGATCAAACACCTGGTGACGGGCAAGACGGTGCGCATGGAATCCAAGTTCATCAATGGCTGGGAGGAAGCCAACCACATGAACGCGGTGTTCCTCAGCAACGAGATTCTGCCCTGGCCAATCAGTGAGAGTGACCGCCGCATGCTGGTCATGTGGCCGATGGAGACGCTGCCTGTCGAGCGGCAGAAGGCCATTGGCGCCGAGTTGAAAAACGGTGGTGTGGCCGCGTTGTACGCCTGGTTGCTGAGCGTTGACCTGGGCGACTTCAATGAGCGCACACGCCCGCCGAGCACACCGGCGCGTGAGCGGCTGGTGGCTTTGAGTCGGGCGGCATGGCAGACATTCATGCACTTGTGGCGTTGCGGCGACCTTGGTCGCGGGTTGTGGGGCTGCTGCATGACCTCGGACTTGTATGCGTTGTTCTTGGAGTGGTGTCAGCGCAACAAGGAACATTCGATGAGTCAGACCAAGTTCTCTCTGTTCATCAGCTCGGTGGTCGAAAAGACGCGGCCGATCCCTTGGACCGATGGCAGCAACCGGCGATTCGCGGCGTTCTTTTTCCCCGATGACCCTGATGCTTCCCTGCCCCCAACGTTATCGGCGGCCGAGCTGGGCAGTACCGTCAAATTCTGGCGTTCCAAGGCGAAACTCGCTGGCTGGAACGTGGACAGCTGGGATCATGTTAAGGTGTTGGCAGCATGAGAAAAACACAGGTTGTGGTGGGTGTGTTGGGTTGGTGTCGGGTATGTGTTGGCAGGTCGACACACCTCGAACCCGCGAATTACGCGGCCTATCGGGGGGAGTGGTGGGTGTGTTGGGTTTTTTCTCGCGCACGCGCGGGCGCGTATTTTCTTAAGGTTACTAATCAGCAGAAAGGTAATTCCTATGCGAGCACTGAAAAACCCAACAAACCCAACACACTAAACACAACTTCTTTTAGTGCCCTGTATTCATTGGTTTTTTCTTGTGTTGGGTTTGTGTTGGGTGCCCCTGTTTTGTGTTGGGTACGGTTTTCGGGGGAGGTTGCCCCGTGCTGAAGGACGTTGATGGCCTGTTGCAGCATTGGGCGGAGCAGCGCAACCAGCTCGGCCTTGGCGCCGGCTTGGGCAGCCAGATGGGCAGCATCATGGAATGGAAGGGCAACGCACCGCGTGGCACCCCTGGCACGCGAATCCTGGTTGGTGGTGCGGGACTGGATCACATTGCGGCAGAGGTCGACGCGGCCCTGGCCGAGCTGGATCGGCGGGATGCACGCGGCAAGGTACTCGCCCACCTTGCGCACTGCCGTTACCTGCACGCGCTGAGCATCCGTGAGCAGATGCAGGAAGTGGGATTGGCTGAGGGTGCTGAGCGTACCTACTTCAACTGGGTCAAGGCGCTGCACCTTCAGGTGATGCGTATCCTGCTGGTGCGGGCTGCCCCCGAGCGCACCCATACCGTTCGTCGAGTTGGTATGCGCTCAACTGGTGCCAAAGTTGCGTCGAAGTAGCGTCGAAGCGAATGACCGAAAATTGCCTCTTTTCGGTCTTTCAGTCCGAGGGTAAAAAGTCACCACGATCTGCAAATTGCGCTTCGGCGCTTCCCCAAGCACTGTGCTGTGCAAGCCCGCACCGAGCAATCGGCGCACCGAGAACCCTGCCATCCGGCGGGGTTTTCTTTTTCCGGAGCCGTGCTTTCTACCGATGAGGCCAGCATGACCAATGAGCAACAAGCGTTAATCGAAATGCCGCTATGGATGGTGATCGTACTGTCTCTGCTTGGTGGTGTATCAGGTGAGATGTGGAGGGCTGACAAGGCGGGCGCTCGTGGCTGGGGGTTGGTGCGGCGCATCGCGCTGCGCTCGGGCGCCTGCATCGTGTGCGGGCTCTCGACCAACATGCTGATGTATTCGATGGGTGTGTCGATCTGGGCGTCAGCGGCTGTCGGTTGTTTGACCGCAATGGCCGGTGCTGATGTTGCCATCGGTCTATACGAACGCTGGGCCGCCAAGCGTTTGGGCGTATGTGATGTGAGCCCGACCAACAATGGCCAAGGTCAGTGATCGACGCGGCAGCAGCGCATCCCGTGGTTACGGCCACCGCTGGCGGCAATCTCGGGATGCGTTCCTGGCGCTGAACCCGTTCTGTTCGATGTGCTCCACCGACGTCCGCCCCGTGCCGGCGTCGCTGGTCGACCACAAGACCCCACCCCGGTTGATGGATGCCAAGGCATCAGGCGAGCCGGACCGGATCAAGGCTGCATGGAAGTTGTTCTGGGATCAGGGCAACTGGCAGCCACTCTGCAAGCTTTGCCACGACTCGACCAAACAGCGGCTTGAACGAAGCGGCCGTCTGGCGGGTTGCACGGCAACCGGCATTCCCCTCGATCCCAACCACCATTGGAATCGCCGCTGATCTGGCGCGCTGGGCCATTTGCCCAGGCGGGCAGGGGTAGGGGGGGTGAAAAACATTTTTCCGACCCTCTTCTTGACCGCTTGCCCCCCTCTCTTCGCAAAGACGGGAAATATGGAGGAGGGGGGGTATCAGACTAGGAGGTAGTCCCATGGCTGGGAATGGAAATTCCGGGCGCCCGCCGTTGCCGGCGGCCGTGCATGTGCTCAACGGCAACCGAAGCAAAAGGAACTTGGGCAGCTTGATCGACGCGGTGAAGGATCCGGTTGTTCCGGTGAATGCACCGCCAATGCCGGAGTTCCTGGCCGGTGAAGCGGTTGCTGAGTGGGAGCGCCTGGTGCCGGCGCTGATTGCACTGGGCTGGGTGTCGAACCTGGACCTGATGGCGCTGGCGTCCTACTGCCAGGCCTACGCCGATTGGGTCCGGTTTCAGCGGCTGATCGCCACGCGCAACAGCGAATCTCTCGATGGCCTGGGCGGCGAAGTCCAGACCTTCAAGACCGGTGCCCAGCAGACCCATGTGCTGCGGCAACTGGCCAACGATGCCGAGAAGCGTGCCAACGCGGCAGCGGCCCAGTTCGGTTTGTCGCCATTGGCACGCCGCAACATGAGGGCGTCGGCGGCCCCGCAAGGTGAGTTATTCCCAAATGACCAACGAGACGCAGCTGCCCAGTATTTCAACTGAATGCCGAGTAAAGGCATTCGCCGATGCCGTCCTGGGCGGCAAGCTTGTTGCCGGGCCGAACGTCCGCAACGCTGCACGGCGGCATCTGCGGGATCTGGAAGAAGGTGGTGCCAGAGGGTTGATCTGGAACGCAGACGCCGCTGCCCGGGCCATCGGCTTTTTCGAAGACGTGCTGTGTTTGAACGGCGGTGACTATGAAGGTCTGCCGTTCATCCTGGCGCCATGGCAGGCATTCGTCGTCGGCAGCTTGTTCGGCTGGTACAGCGATGATGGCTACCGCCGCTTTCGGATGGCCTATATCGAAACGGCAAAGGGCTCGGGCAAGTCGCCTTTGGTGGCGGGTATCGGTCTGTACGGCCTTGTTTCTGACGGTGAGCAGCGTGCCGAGATTTACGCGGCAGCGACCAAAAAGGACCAGGCTCAGATCCTGTTCCGTGATGCGGTGAGTATGGTGAACATGTCCAGCCACCTGGCTAGTCGATTGGTCCAGTCGGGCCGCGACGAAAAGGTCTGGAACCTGTTCTACCCGAACACCAACAGCTTCTTCCGGCCGATCAGTTCGGATGAAGGCCAATCGGGCCCGCGACCGCACATCGCGTTGATCGATGAGCTGCACGAGCACAAGAACGCTAGCGCCGTGAACATGATGCGTGCCGGTACCAAGTTCCGGCGGCGCGCCTTGATCGCAATGATCACCAACAGCGGGTCAGACAAGAAGTCGACCTGCGGTCAGTACCATGACCACGGTGTGCGGGTGTGTGCAGGGCAAGAGGAAAACGAAGCGTTCTTCGCCTTCATCTGCTCGTTGGATGAGGGCGAAGACCCGTTCAAGGATGAGGCCTGTTGGCCAAAAGTGAACCCTTCGCTGGACTTCATCCTGGAGGGCCAGACAGACGGCATTCCGGGCCGCAAGTATTTGCGCGAGCAGGTGCAGGAAGCACGGGGCCTGCCCGCCAAGGAAGCGGTGGTGCGCCGCCTCAACTTCTGCGAATGGACGCAGGCCACGTCGCCCTGGTTGTCCTGGGAGATCTGGAGCCAGGCCGCTGACCGTGTGCGCATGAAGGTGTTGCGCGAGCGGGCTTGTGTGGGAGGGCTCGACCTGTCCAGTACCACCGACCTCACGGCTTTTGTCCTGATGTTCAGCCCGGTCCCCCACGACCCGCACTGGCGTTCCCTGTCGTACTTCTGGATCCCCGACGACGATCTACTGGGGCGGGAGAAGCGCGACAAGGTGCCCTATGCGTTGTGGATCAAGGACAAGCACCTTGAGACCACGCCGGGGCGGGCTATCAGCAAACTGCATGTGCTGCGGCGCATGCGCACCATCTGCGACTTTTTCGACGTGCGCCGCATCGGCTATGACCGCTGGCGTATCGAAGACCTGTTGCAACTGATGAGTGAACACGACATTGCGCTGCCGGAGCTGATGCCGTTCGGTCAGGGCTTCAAGGACATGGGCCCGGCCGTGGACGAGTTCGAACGCCGCTTGCTGGGTCGCAAGGTCGAGGACGCGGACGTAATCGATCTTGGGCCCGAGGATTACGAGGTGCTGGAGGCGCCCGCCGAGGCCGAGGAGGTGGTGGAGACACTGCTGCACGACGACAACCCGGTCATGACCTGGTGCGCGGGCAACGCTGTGATCGTCTCGGACCCGGCCAACAACCGCAAGGTCGACAAATCCAAAGCCATCGGCCGCATCGACGGCATTGTTGCGGCGCTTATCGCGGTCGGTATCAGTGGTGCCATCGGTGCCGAGAGTGGTGAATCTGTCTACGACAAAGGGGTCGGCATATGAAACTGTTGTACCTATCCTGGCTCGCCGGCCTGCTGGGCTTCGCCCTGCTGGTCACCGGCGTGATCCTGGTATCACTGCCCGCTGGCTTGATGGTTGCCGGGGGTGGTTTGCTTTTCTGGTCGTGGCTTGCTGACCGCGCTTCTGCGGTGCAGGCCACGGCCGGGGAGGGTTGAGCATGTTCTTTTCCAGCGTCCGTGCTTCTGGCGCGGGCACCCTCACCAACCCGGACAGCGGGTTTTGGCGCGGGTTGATCGGCCGTGGTCGCAGCTCGTCGGGCGCGCCAGTGACCCCGGAAAGTGCACTTGGCCTGCCCATCCTGCAGAACTGCCTGACCCTGTTGGCCGAGACGGTGGCCCAACTGCCGCTGGAGCTGTACCGGCGGCAGGACAAGGGCCAGCGTGAACCGGCGATCAACCATCCAGCGTATGACGTGCTGCGCTACGCGCCCAACGGCTTTCAGACGCCTTTCGAGTTTCGTGAGCGGCAACAGGGCGCTGCCGGGTTGCGTGGCAACTCGTTCAGCTTCATCGACCGACGGGATGACGGCAACATCACAGCACTGTGGGCGTTGCACAACGACCAGGTGCAGGTGCTCAAAGGCGCCGACATGTTGCCTTGCTACCGTATTGCCGGCGGTGATGTGGTGCCAATGCGCATGGTTCACCACGTCCGTTGGTTCGGTACCAACCCCTACGTGGGGTTGTCGCCGATTGAGCTGCACGCGGATGCGGTCGGGTTGGCTCAAGCCGTGCGCCAGTACACGGGCAAAAGCTTCGCCAACGGTGTCGCGGTGTCCGGTGTGATCGAACGCCCCCGCGAAGCACCGGCCATCAAGGATCAGGGCAGCATCGACAAGATCGTCGATCAATGGGGCCAGAAGTTCGGCGGCATGGACAACGCCAAGAAGGTCGCGCTGCTGCAGGAGGGCATGACGTTCAAGCCGGTATCCATGAGCAACGTCGATGCCGAGATTGTGGGCATCCTCAAGTTGACGGGTACCGACATTGCCCGGATCTACAAGATCCCCCTGCCGATGGTCAACGACCTGGAGAAGTCCAACTACAACACGCTTGAGCAACTGATGATTCAGTTCGTGATCTTCGCGTTGCTGCCGTGGGTCAAGCGGCATGAGCAGGCGATGATGCGCGACTTCCTGCTGCCTTCGGACCGGCGCGAATACTTCATCGAGTTCAACCTTTCCGGGTTGCTGCGCGGTGACCAGAAAAGTCGGTATGAGGCCTACGCCATCGGGCGCCAGTGGGGCTGGTTGAGCGTCAACGATATTCGCCGGCTCGAGAACATGCCGCCCGTACCTGGTGGTGATATCTACCTGCAGCCGCTGAACATGGTCGATGCCGGCAAAACGCCTCCCGACCTCAACAATCCACAAGTGCGGGCGCAGCTGGAGCTGCAGCACGCCGAAATCGAAAGGATGCTGGCCCAATGAGTCGAACGTACCTGCGGGCGTCCAGCCTGCTGTTCAATCAACCCCTGCTGGTGACCCCGGACATGCTCGACCTGGGCATGCGCTGGGCCAACCAGGCGATGAGCCTGAACATCGTCAACCTCGGCGGCGGTGCGGCCGAGCTGTGGAAAGACGACCCGATTGATCGCGTGGCGCTGGCAGATGAACAGCGCCGCACGGCGATTGCCCAGACCGGCATTGAGATTGTGCCGGTGAGCGGGGTGCTGGTCAGCCGGGGTAGCCACCTGAGCATGTGCGAGACGATGACCAGTTACGAAGGGCTGCGCAGCCAACTGCAGCGCGCTGTGGCTGACCCGACGGTGGAGCGCATCGTGCTCGACATCGACAGCCCAGGTGGCTCAGCGGTAGGCGCCTTCGAACTGGCCGCCGACATTCGGGCAATGACTCAGCAGAAGCCTATCACCGGGCTGGTCAACTTCATGGCCTACAGCGGCGGCTACCTGCTCGGTTCTGCCTGCAGCGAGCTGGTTGTCAGCCAGACCAGCGGAGTCGGGTCCATCGGGGTGATTGCCAGCCATATGGACCGCTCCAAGATGCAGGAGGACAAGGGTGTCAAGGTGACCACGGTGTTCGCCGGGGCGCACAAAAACGACCTGTCGCCACATGAACCACTGACCGAACAGTCGCTGCGCTTCCTCAACGAGCTGGTGCAGGAGAGCTATCAGATGTTTGTCAGTGCAGTGGCTGACTATCGCGGCCTTTCAGTACAGCAGGTCATTGCCACCGAGGCTGGTCTTTTCCGAGGTCAGACGGCGATCAACGTCGGCTTGGCCGACCGCCTGCAGAGCCCACAGCATGCAGTCGATGAGCTTTCACGCGCTGTTGCGCTGAACCGCGCAACGAGGCAGCCCGGCCGCATCGGCCTGCGCGCTGCAGCGCTGAGTATGCAAACCCTTAATTGACCGCTTTCGCGGTAGCAGTCGACCCGCCCAGTGCGGGTTTTTTTATGCCCAGGAGGCACCATGTCCCTTGTACTTCAAATGCGTAACGACCGCGCCCAACTGGTTGCCCAGGTCCAGGCGCTTGCCCAGATCGAAGCGGGCGGCGGTAGCCTGACTGCCGAGCAGCTGAGCCAGTTCACCACCCTGGAAACCCAGATCAATGAGTTGACTGCCAAGATCGGCCGCGCAGAGTCGGCGGAACAACTGGCGGCCGCGAGCGCGGTACCGGTCAACGAGTCTGCCCAGGGTGTTACCGGTCCGCCTCAAGGCCGAGTCTCCGGCCCATTCAGCGAAAAATCCAAACCCGGTACCGGCATGGCGCAGATGGCGCGCCTGCTGGCCGCTGCCCAAGGCAACCAGCAGACGGCTGCCCAGATGGCCAAGGAGGGCGGTTTCCCGGCAGATGTCCACATGGCGCTGAGCGTCGTGACACCAGGTGCTGGTGGGGTTCTGGTGCCGCAGAACTTCGCCACCGACGTAATCGAGTCGCTGCGACCGGTATCCATTGTCCGCAAGATGGGCGTTACCAGCCTGCCGCTGAACAATGGCAACCTCACCCAGCCGCGTATCACCGGCAACACCGTAGTGACGTACATCGGCAGCGACAGTGATATCCCGATCACCGGTATGACGTTCAGTGACACCAAGCTGTCGGCGAAGAAGGCCGCCGCCATCGTGCCGATCTCCAACGATCTGTTGGCCATGAGCGGGGTTAACCCGCGTATCGATGGGTTAGTGCTCAACGACCTGACCGTCAGCATGGGCTTGTCGGAGGATCTGCACTTCATTCGCGCCGACGGTTCCGGCTCGCTGCCCAAAGGCATGCGTCACTGGGCGTTGCCTTACAACATCCTGCCGGCCCCGGCTGTGGATGGCCTGACCCTGGAAAAGATTGATCTGTTCCTGGGCGGCATGATGCTGCGCCTGGAAACGGCGAACGTAATGATGAAGTCGTGCGGCTGGTTGATGGCGCCGCGTGTACTGCGTTGGTTGCAATCGTTGCGTGACGGCAACGGGAACCGGGCTTATGCGGAGATTGATACCGGCATGCTCAAGGGCTACCCAGTGGGTCTGAGCAACCAGATCCCGGTGAACCTGGGCGCCGACGGCAACGAGACCGAAATCTACTTCGTCAACTTCGCGGATTGCATGATCGGCGAAGACATGGACTTGACCCTGAGCTTCAGCAACGAGGCTTCCTACAAGGACTCCAATGGCGATCTGGTCAGTGCTTTCCAGCGCGACCAGACGCTGCTGCGCGTGATCGCCAAGCACGACTTCGGCCCGCGTCACGTCGAGAGCATCGTGGTAGCGGTCGCCGTGAAATGGGGCGCAGGCATGTAATCCCTGGCCCCGGATGGTCCGGGGCCACTCAACTGGATGGAAGGTTATGGCACAGGTAATTGTTGAGTTCACCGGGTCTTGGCGCGGTTATGGCAAAGGTGAAGTGGCTGGCTTCGAAGAGGATCTGGCGCAGTCGCTGGTCGATGGTGGCCGTGCTCAGCTGTACGAAGGCAAAAAGTCGGGCAAGTCGGGAGGCGGAAAGGGCAAGGGGGTCGCAGCGACCAAGGCGCCTGCCCAGCCCGGCCCGTTGGCAGGCTCCCTGCCTAATACGGATGCTGACGGTGATGATGAGAATGACGACGAAGACAAGCCCTGATCATGGCGCGTCGCATCGCCTACACGGGGGCGCCCGTGCTGACGTTGGACCAGGTGGCATTTCAGTGCCGACTTGAACCCGAAGATCTGCAGCCCGAGCTGATCGACCTGATCATCATCCCCGGCGTGACTGCGCAAGCCGAGTCAAAGACGGGCGCCGCTATCCGTGGCGCCTTGTACGAAGAGGACTGGCCCAGTCAGTTTCCTTCGGGGCATGCACTGGATGTGGGGCAGGCCACCGAGATCGAATCGGTGCACTTGCTGGCTGCCACCGGTGCGGTTGAGCTGTACACCGGCCCTGTGCAGGTTCACCAGGGCGGGCGCGAGAGCTATCTGATCTTCCCTGATGGTCGGCCTGCAGGTCCGCTGCGCATCCGGTACCGGGCCGGGGTTGATCTTGACGCTTACCCCGGTGTTCGCAGTTGGCTGTTGATGGCAGCCGAAACGGCCTATACCCATCGCGGCATGCTCGTTGTGGGGCAGGCGCTTACTGAGCTGCCGTCGACCTTTCTGGATCATCTGCTGGCTGAGGTCAGCGTGCCCCCGAGGTTCTAGCCATGGCACTGAGAGAACCATCTGCCGGTGAGTTGAACCGGCGTATCACCATACGTCTACGCTCCGATTTGCCTGCCCCAGACAATGGCATCGACTCGGTTTTCACGGATGAAAAACGCCGCTGGGCCAGCATTGTCCCTGTGGGGGCCGCTGCCTACAGCGCCAGTGTGCAGCTCGAAGCGAAGGTCACGCACCGTATTACGCTGCGATTCCTTGACGGCATCACGGACGATCACGAAGTCGTGCACGGCTCCAAGCTCTACCGGGTCCGGCGTGTCGCGGATCTGAATGGCACGCATCGTTTCACGGTGCTTGAGGTCGAGGAGTTGGGGCACGTGCGGGCAGGAGGTGGCGTGTATGGCTAACAGCGCCTCTCTCGATGGCTACGTGCATTTTGAAGGCTTCGATAGCTTTGAGCGCGATGCCTTCGACCGCAAGAAGATCCGTGCTGGCATGCGCAAGGCAGGTCGGCTGGTCATGCAGAAGGCCCAAATGAACCTCGCCCTGGGCGGTGGCCGGGATGGCTACCCGGTGAGTCGCACCGGCGCCACGCTCGATTCCATCAAGGCCAAAGTATCGCGCTCCGGCTTTCTGGTCCGAGTGGCCCCGACCAAGACCGGTGCAATGAAGGCCTACTACCCCGCCTATCTGCATTACGGCGTAAAGCAGGGGCGGCGCCTCGGGAAGCTGGCCCCGGGCGCGGGAGTCGGGAAGTCGAATCGTCGGGCGAAGGGCGTTCGCGCTCAAGCGCTCGCTGCCCGGGCTTCTGGCGAGTGGCGTATCACGCCGCGTGACAACTACATGGCGGATGCGCTGCAGGACTCAAGTTCACAGGTGCAGCGCCTGCTGGCGGTGGCCTTCGCTGACGCATTGAGTTAACCCCTACACACGGAAACCACGATGAGACTGAATGTGATCGTCGCGCATCTGCGTACCTGGTGCCCTGTCTTTGGGGGCAGGATTGCCGCAGGGATCGATTGGGACGCCGTCGCGACCAGCTCCAACCTGAAACACCCGTCGGCGTATGTCATCGCCTCTGATGATGAGGCCGAACCCAACGATCTGAGAACTGGTATCCGTCAGGTTATCTCTGACGGTTTCGACGTCATTGTCGTGCTCGACACGTCGGACGAGCGCGGCCAGGAGGCTGTGCACGACCTGCACGTTTTAAGGGCTGATCTCTGGCGTGCGCTGGTGGGGTGGAAGCCTGAGCCTGAGTACGACCAGGTCACCTATGGCGGTGGTGCACTGATTTTCATCAGCAGGGCTCGGGTGGTCTACCGCTACAGCTTCAGTGCCGAGTTCCAGTTGGGACGCAGCAACGACAGCGACCCGGCTGAAACATGGTACGAGCACGAAGTGGACGGCCTGCCCGCTCTGCAGGGGCTCGATATCTCGTTCGACTTCATCGACCCCCTGGTCGACCGCAACGTCGCGCAGTCGGGCCCTGACGGCCGTGTCGAATTCAAAACCCGAGAGGATCTACCTCAATGACCCTGATTCACCTGAAACCGGCCCCGGGGCGTGTTTGCCCGATGCCGGAGAAGGGCGGCGAGCTGCTGCCCGACGAAGGGGCCAAGGTGCCCCATAACGCCTGGTGGCAGCGCCGCCTGGCTGATGGCGACGCGGTTGTCGTCGAACCCAAAAAAGCGAGGGTGACCAAGCCATGAGCATCGGTTTCAGCAACATTCCGTCCGACCTGCGCGTGCCGCTGTTCTACGCCGAGGTCGATAACTCGATGGCCAACAGCAATGCCGGCGCCGCGCTGCGCCGGCTGCTGGTGGGCCAGGTCAACGACGGTGTAGACAGCGAAGAGGTCGGCAACCTGGTGCTGGTGTCGCGCCAGGCCGAAGCCACCGCCATCGGCGGTACCGGCTCGATGCTGGCCGCGATGTACGAGAAACACCGCGCCATCGATATCGCCGGCGAGGTCTGGTGTCTGCCGCTGCAGGTGACCGAAGGCACGGCGGCCACGGCTACCGTTACCGTAACGGGCACACCGTCGGCGGCCGGCCTGGTCAATCTGTACGTGGCTGGCAAGCGCGTGCGTACCACCGTCACCCTGGGTATGTCAGCCGAGGCGGTGGCCACCGCTGTCGCGGCCAGCATCAATGCCGCGCTCGATCTGCCGGTCACGGCGACCGTGGAGGCGGGCGTGGTGACCTTGCTGGCCAAGTTCAAAGGCGACCTGGGCAACGACATTCGTGTCGAGCTGAACCGCCTGGGCCGCACCAACGGGGAGGAAACCCCGGCCGGGCTGACGCTGGTGGCGTCCGTGATGACGGGCGGCGTTGGCAGCCCCGACATGGCCGCCGCGCTGGCCGCCCTGGGTGATGAGCCTTTCGAGTTCATCACCCAGCCCTGGAGCGACGTGGCGACCCTGGACGCCTGGAAAGTCACCATGGAAGACACGGCCGGCCGCTGGTCCTGGGCCAAGCAACTCTATGGCCATGTGTACACCGCCAAGCGCGGCACCCTGGGCGAGCTGGTGGCGGCCGGTCGGGCGCGCAATGACCCGCACATGACGATTCACGGGTTCGAGCGCGGCGTTCCCCAGCCGGTCTGGGAGATCGCCGCGCAGTACGCCGCACGCACCGCCGTGTTCATCAGCGCCGACCCAGCCCGGCCGACGCAAACCGGCACGCTGCCCGGCATCGATCCGGCGCCGGCCAGCAGCCGCTTCATGCTCACCGAGCGGCAATCGTTGCTGATGAACGGCATTGCCACGGCGTACTACGAGGGCGGCAGCTACCGCATTCAGCGGGGTATCACCACCTACCAGCGCAATGCGTTTGGCCAGGCGGATGACTCTTACCTGGACAGCGAGCCGCTGCACCAGTCTGCGTATGTGATCCGCAACCTGCAAAGCCGTATCACCAGCAAATACGGGCGCAGCAAGCTGGCCAACGACGGGACCAGCTTCGGCGCCGGCGCGGCCATCGTCACGCCGATTGTGATCCGGGGCGAACTGATCGCGGCGTATGGCGAGCTGGAGCGCGCCGGCATCGTCGAGAACATCGAGGCGTTCAAGGAGCACCTGGTGGTCGAGCGTGACGCGACCAACCCGAACCGGCTGAACGTGCTGTTCCCGCCGGATCTGGTCAACCAGTTGCGCGTGTTCGCGCTGCTGTACCAGTTCCGCCTGCAGTACCCCGACGCGGCGTAACCCGCATCAATCCACCCCGGCCCGCCTAGTGCGGGCTTTTTCATGGGAGCCCTTTTATGGGTCAGAAAGTCGCAGGTACCTGCTACGTCAAGGTCGATGGCGAGCAACTAGTACTCACGGGCGGCGTCGAGGCGCCGCTGTCCAAGGTCAAGCGCGAAACCGTTGTTACTGGCTATTTCAAGGAGGAAGACCGTGCCCCGTTCGTCAAGCTTGATGCAGTGATGACGCCGGGTTTCCCCATCACCAAACTGACCAACGGCATCAACATGACCGTGACAGTCGAGTTCAAGACCGGGCGCAGCTATGTGCTGTCCGGCGCGTACCTGGTCGACGACGTGAACGTCACCGGTGACGACGGCAAGGTTTCACTCAATTTCGAAGGCATCGCAGGGGACTGGCAATAATGAGCACCACTACTCACACGTTGAGCGCACCGATTCAGGCACACGGCGAAACGCTGAACGAACTGACGCTGCGCCGCCCCACCACCCAGGAAGTACGCGCTATCAAGATGCTTCCCTATGTCCTGGGCGAATCCAATCAACCGGTTGCTGAGGTGGAAGTGGCGGCCAAGTACATCGCTGTGTGCGCCGGTATCCCGCCGGGCTCGGTCAACCAGCTGGACCTGTCCGACCTGAACACCCTGGTGTGGATGGTGATCGGTTTTTTCCTTACTCCGGCGACGAAGGCCCCCGATTCCGAAGCCCCGAGCACCTGACCGAGCTGGCCTACGACCTGGCCTGGTACTGGAAAACCAGCCCGGAGCAGGTCAAGGAATGGCCGCTCGACGTGCTGTTCGAAAGTGAGGAAAACGCCTGGCGGATTCAAGCGTTAGCGGGGGGCAGCAATGGCGGATAAGTTCCAGCTCAAGGCGCTGATTACCGGCGTTGACAAGCTGTCGCCGGTGATGACCGGTGTACGCAAAAACGCGGCGATGCTGCGCAAGCAGTTGAACAGCTCGGGCTTGGGCAAGATCACGTTCATGGATGCAGTGCAAGGGGGGGCCATCGCGGCCCCCTTTGTCATGGGCGTTCAGGCGGCGATGAAGTTTGAAAGCGCAATGGCCGACGTGAAGAAGGTCGTTAACTTCGACACGCCCGAGCAGTTCAAGGCGATGAGCAATGACGTGCTCGACTTGTCCGAGCGGCTGCCGATGGCGGCCGATGGCATCGCACAAATCGTCGCAGCAGGTGGACAGTCGGGCATTGCCCGGGAGGAACTGAACAAGTTCGCCGAAGACGCGGTAAAGATGGGCGTGGCGTTCGACCAGACCGCCGCGCAGTCCGGGGAAATGATGGCCAAGTGGCGCACCGCGTTTCACATGAGCCAAGACGAAGTGGTCACCCTGGCCGACAAGATCAACTACCTGGGCAACACTGGTGCGGCCAGCACGGCGCAAATCTCGGCCATCGTGACCGCCATCGGCCCGCTGGGCGAGGTGGCGGGGGTCAACGCCGGGCAACTGGCGGCGATGGGCTCGGCATTGGCTGGGGTGGGTATCGCCCAGGACGTGGCCGCGACGGGTATCAAGAACTTCATGCTCACGATGACCGCCGGCAACGCGGCCACCAAGTCGCAGCGCGAGGCCTACAAGGCGTTGCGTCTGGACGCGAACGAAATCGCCCAGGGCATGCAGACCGACAGCGAAGGGACCATGACCCGCGTACTCAAGACGCTGGCCAAGGTCGATAAGGCCAAGCAGGCGGCGGTGCTCACCAGCCTGTTCGGCAAGGAATCGGTAGGGGCCATCGCGCCGTTGCTGACGAACCTGGACACGCTGCAGAAGAACTTCAGGTCAGTGGGCAAGGAAGGCGACTTTGCCGGGTCGATGCAGGACGAGTACACGGCCCGGGCGGCTACCACGGAAAACGGCCTGCAACTGCTGCAGAACCGGGTAACCCGCTTGGGTATCACAGTCGGTACGGCGCTGTTGCCGCCGTTCAACGACTTCATGGCCACGGTGGGGCCGATCATCAGCAACGTGACCGAGCTGGCCGGCGCACACCCGTGGCTGATCAAGGGCATTCTCGGCGCCGCTGTGGGCTTTACGGTGCTGCGCCTGGCCACGGCCGCCGCAACCGGCGCGCTCACGCTGATGAACGCGGTGGCCAGCATGAGCCCCATTGGCTTGGTTGTGCGGGGTATCGCCTTGGCCGCCGGCCTTTTGATCGGCAACTGGTCAACGGTGGGGCCGTACTTCGCCAAGGTCTGGGACATGGTGAAGGGCCCGGCGATGGCCGTATGGGGCTGGATGAAACAGGCTTTCAGCTGGACCCCGCTCGGCATGATCGTCGCCAACTGGGGGCCGATCACTGAGTTCTTCGGCGCGGTGTGGGAACTGATCAAAGCCCTTTCGGTGCCGTTCCTGGACTTCATGAAAACCCTGTTCGACTGGTCGCCGCTGGGCATCATCCTCAAGCACTGGGAGCCGATTACCGGATTCTTTAAAGGCCTGTGGGACAAGCTCAAACCGATCATTGAGCCGATGATGAAGTTCCTTGGCTTCAGCTCGGACGGTGACGGTGTGGTCAAGGGCGCGACCGATAAGGTCAACGCCTGGACCGAGGAGCAGAAGGCGCGTAACGAACAGGCCGAGGCGAACAAGGGTCGGCTGGTTAAGCCGATTGCGCCGATGCCCCAGCTGCTGCCCGAGGCGACGACGGTGGCCAGCATGATGCGTTCGCCGGCGAATGATGGGCGGGTGCCGTTGATGGCCGTGCCGTCGGTACCGACCAGCGCGGTGCAGTCTGCAGCGGCCGCGCAGTCGCTGGCCAAGCCGGCCGCTGTGCCGGTGACGACCAAGGCCGAAGCGCTGGCCCGGGACGCGGCGCGTGGTCGGCCGCTGCCTGGGGCAACCCCGGGCGGCAGCCTGCCAACGGCGCGCGGTTCGCTGGTTCAGCAAACAGCCGCGGCTTCGAAAACCGAGCTGCAGGGCTCGATGGTCGTGCGCTTCGACAATGCCCCGCCGGGCATGGTCGTCAACCCAGCGCAAACCAACCAGCCCGGGCTATCGGTCACGCCGAGCGTGGGTTATCGCTCACTGGGGAGAACGTGATAAATGTCGGGAACATGGCGGGAGAAGCGGCAACCGGCATCATTTCGTGGGGTGCCGTTCTTTGTCGAGAGTGATTCAACGCCGGTCGGCCGGCGCACGCAGTTGCATGAATACCCCCAGCGCGATAAGCCGCTGGTGGAAGACATGGGCGCGAAGACTCGGGTAGTCCAGATGACGGCGTTTGTCGTCGGCGAAGATTGCCTGTTTCAACGTGACAACCTGCTGCATGCGCTGAACCAACCGGGCTCTGGCGAGCTGGTGCACCCGTGGTTCGGGCGCATGACGGTCACCCCGGGCGAGGCCTGCGACGTGTCGCACGAACGCCGCGAGGGCGGCCTGGTGCGCTTTGAACTGGAGTTCATCGAAGCCGGCGAGAAGGGCTACCCGGTCGGGGTGCCCAACCCGGCCAGCCAGCTGGAAGACGATTCGGAAAGCCTGCTTGAGTCGGCCATTGCTCGCTACAAGGCAGCAATGGCCGTGGTCAACAAGGCCCGGCTGGCCGTGGTGGCCCTGCAGAACGGGATTGCCGGCATTCAGATGGCCATCCAGCGCGAGCTGGGCCAAGTGCTGGGGTTGGTGTCGTCGGTCGAGGTGCTGGCCGACATGCTGATCAACGCCCCGGGCAACTTCGCGGCGATGATTCGCGCCCAGTTCGCCAGTGTCGGCGGTAGCAACCGGTCGTCTGGCTACCGCTGGGGCCCCTCTGGGGGCGGTTCGGGCGCAACCGGGGTCGAGGCTGACCCGGAGTTTGCGCGCACCGTGGCGCGTCTTACAGGCACCGAACCGGGATTCAGCAGCTTTGTGTCGGCGTCACGCGACATTACCAACCAAATCGAACTTGCCCAGGGTTTGAACGGCGAGCTGCTGGACAGTGCTGCAGCCGTCAATCCTGACGGTGGCCTGGCCACGGCTGCCGTGGTACAGGCGGCGCGCGAGTTGATGCGTGACGCGCTGATCGTGCAGGCCTTGCGCGTTGCCGCGTCGATGCCTGTTGTGTCGGCGCCGGCGGCGCTGCCCGGGGTACCGGGTCTAGTGCAGCAGGTGTCGGCGCCGATTGATCGGCCGCAGGTGCCGGTTGCGGCGGACGTGATCGCGCTGCGCGAGGCAATCAGCGATGCGCTGTGGTCGGCATCGCTGGTGGCCACGCATGAGCACTTCCAACTGCTGGAGGCAGTGCGCAAGCGCGTCCGGGATCACCTGACAGCCGTGGCCGGCGCCGGTGTGCGCCTGGTCGAGGTTGAGCGCAAAGAAAGCCTGCCGGCGGTGGTGCTGGCTTATCAGTTGTTCGCTGACGCATCCCGCGCCGGCGAAATCGTTACCCGTAACAAAGTGAAGCACCCCGGGTTTCTGCCGGCCGGGGTGCTGCAGGTCGCCCAGGAGTAACCCATGGATCAACAAAACGCTGTCACGCTGAGCGTGAACGGCCTGGATTATCGCGGCTGGAAGAAAGTCAGCATCAGCGCCGGCATCGAGCGACAGAGCCGGGACTTCAAACTTGACGTGACCTGGCGGTGGCCCGGCCAGGCGGATGAAATCCCGATCCGCCAGGGCGATCACTGTGTGGTCAAGATCGGCGATGACCTGGCCCTGACGGGCTATATCTTCGGCACGCCGGTCAGCTACGACAGCAAACAGGTGACGCGCTCGATTCAAGGGCGGTCGCTGACCGCTGACCTGGTGGACTGCTCGGCGATCAACAAGCCCGGGCAGTGGAAGGGCCAGACCGTGCACCAAATCGTGCAGGCCCTGGCCTGGCCCTACGGTGTGCGGGTCTTCAGCCAGGTGGCGGAAACGTCGAAGCTGGCCGAGCACGCCATCGAGCCCGGGGAGACGGTATTCGAATCCATCGACCGCTTGCTGACCCTATCGCGGCTGCTGTCAACGGACGACACGAGGGGGCGGCTGGTGATCATTCGCCCAGGGTCAGCCGGCCGCGCGGTTGACCGTCTGGAGCTGGGGCAAAACATCCTGACCGGTGATGCGGCGCTCGACTTTTCCGGGGTGTTCTCGGACTACAAGGTGACCGGCCAGCGTTCGGGTACGGATGACGCCTTTGGGGCCAAGGCCTCGGAGGTACAGGCCGCTGTGACTGATCCGCGTGCCGCACGCAAGCGCGTGCTGGTGATTCACGAAAGCGGGCAGATGACCCCGGACCTGGCCGCCGCCCGGGCCAACTGGGAGCGCGGCAACCGCATGGGTAAGGCCCTGACCCTGAATTACAAGGTGCAGGGCTGGAGGCAGTCCAACGGCGCCTTATGGCTGCCAAACATGATCGTGCGCGTGGTCGATCCGCTGATCGGCATCGACCGCGACATGCTGATCAGCGAAATCGAATACAGCCTGGACGAAGGCGGCACGGTGGCCAACCTGACCGTGGCGCCGCCGGATGCCTTCGACCCTGAGCCAAAAGACCCGCACAGCACGCGCAAGCTCAAGAAGGGCGGTAAGGCCGACAACTTCGAATACCTCATTCCCGCCGACTGGAAGCCAGGCACATGAAACCGAGCAACAACGTGATAGCCCGGGGCGAACTGGCCCTGGTCAACCCTGACGGCAAGATGCAGGGCCTGCAGATGCGCCTGAACGCCGACGAGGTGAAAGACGGCATGGAGCATTTCGAGCCCTATGGGCTCACGTCCAACCCACACCCCGGGGCCGAAGCGGTGGCGGTGTTCGTCGGCGGTGATCGATCACACGGCATCGTGGTCGTGGTGGCCGACCGGCGCTTTCGCCTGCAGGCGCTCAAGACCGGCGAGGTCGCCCTGTACACCGACGAGGGCGATTTTCTGCACTTCAAGCGCGGCCGCGAAATCGCGATTGAGACCTTGACCCTGAACATCAAGGCCGACACGGCGGTCGCGATTGATACCCCAGTCATGCGCATCAAGGCCACCACGGCGGTCGAGTTCGACACGCCGCTGATCAGCACCACCGGCCGTATCGAGTCGGTCGGGGAACAGGTCGCCGCCGGCGTTAGCACGTCGCTGCACGTACACGAAGGCTCGGACAAGAAACCGGTCAAGGGGTAGCGCATGGCACTGATTGAAGGCGACGAAACCGCCACGGCCTGGCAGCGGGCAGCGGTGATCAGCTTGTTGACCTGGCGCCGCGCCGGCGCCGATGACCGCCTAGACGACGCCGAACGCTTCGGCTGGTGGGGCGACAGTTTCCCCAGCCAGGCCGACGACCGTATCGGGTCGCGGCTGTGGCAGTTGCGCCGGCGCAAGCTGACCGACGCCACGCTACAGGAGGCCGAGGCCTTCGCCCGGGAAGCGCTGGCTTGGATGCTCGATGACGGTCGGGTCACCGCCGTTACGGTAACGGTGGCCCGGGGTATCGACCGCTTGAACATGGGGGTGGTGCTCACGTTGCGAGACGGGCGAACCATCAATCTGCAACTCGACAACCTATGGCAGGTGATTAATGCCGTTTAATACCCCGAGCCTGCCCGAGCTGATCAGCACCGAGCTGTCGCGCCTGGCGGGCTCCAGTGCGCTGCTGCGCTCTGACGCCGAGGTGCTGGCCCGCGTGCTGGCTGCCGCGTCGTATGGGCGCTACGGGCATCAGGCCTACATTGCCGACCAGATTTTGCCGGACACGGCGGACGAAGAAACCTTGCTGCGCATGGCGCAGGCGCGCTTGAAGCGTGGCCGGCTGGAGGCGGTAGTCAGCACCGGTACCGGGACATTCGCCGGCGCGGTCTCGGCGTTGCTCGATGCCGGCACGCTGCTGCAGCGTGACGACGGCGTGCGCTTTCGTGTGACGACCACGGTCACCCTGACCGGCGCGAGCGGTACCGCCAAGCTTGAAGCCCTGGACGCCGGCCCGCTGGGCAACACCCCGGCGGGCACCGTGCTGCGCTTCGTCTCGCCGGTGCTGGGCGTGAAAGAGACGGTCACCGTCGATGCGCCCGGCCTGCAGGGCGGGGTGGCCCAGGAGAGCATTGAGGCCCTGCGCGCCCGTGTGCTTCGTTCGTATCGTGTGATTCCCCACGGCGGCAGCCAAAGCGATTACGTGACCTGGGCGCTGGAGGTGGCCGGGGTCACCCGGGCCTGGGTCGTGCGGCACTGGATGGGGCCGGGCACGGTCGCGGTGTTCTTCATGCGTGACAGCGACGTCGACCCGATCCCCAGCCCGGCCGCGTGCGACCTGGTGCGGGCTTACATCGAGAAAGAACGGCCGGTGACTGCCGAGCTGTACGTGTTGCCGCCGGCGGAAAAGCCGGTGCAGTACGAACTGAAAATCACCCCCGACAGCAGCGCCGTGCGCCGTGCCGTTGAGGGTGCGCTGATCGATCTGCACAACCGTGAATCCGCCCTGGGCGCCGAGCTGCTGCTGTCGCATATTCGCGAGGCCATCAGCGGCGCCACGGGCGAGCGCGATCACGACGTTATCAGCCCGTCCGGCAACGTCTCGGCCGCTGCCAACCAGTTGCTGACCTACGGGGGTGTGCTGTGGCGATCATGACCGCCGAGGCCTACCACGCGCAGCTGCGCCTGCTGCTGCCGCCTGGGCCGGCATGGGACCGGGAGTTCAACCCGGGGCTGGACGAGCTGCTGCAGGTGGGTGCCGAACTGCTGGCCAAGGAAGACATGCGCGCCGCCGACCTGCTGGCCGAGTCAGACCCGTACACCGTGCGCGAGCTGGTACCGGATTGGGAGCGGGTAATGGACCTGCCCGACCCCTGCTTGGGCGATTCGCCCAAGTTCGAGGATCGGCAGTTGGCCGTGCGCCGGCGCCTGGTCGAGGTCGGCGGGCAGTCGCCCGCGTACTTCGTCGAGCTGGCCATCGGGCAGGGCTACCCGTATGCCCGCGTGATTGAGCACCGGGCGCCGCGCTTTGGCCGCTCACACTTCGGTGCGGCGCACTTCGGTACATGGGTCGCGCAGTTCATGTGGACGCTCGACACGGGACCCCGGCGCCGCCTGGGGCGGCGCTTCGGTGTGTCGTACTTCGGCGAGCAGTTCGGGGGCAACCCGAGCGGCGCCCTGGAGTGTGTCTTGCGGCGTGGCGCACCTGCGCACGCCATCGAATTTATCAAGTATGGAGAGTAGTGGATGGACTATCCCAAGAGCGTGCCCAACATCGGTTTGGTGGACGGGCACTTTGTCGATGAGAATCCGGTCACGGGGCAAATCGGCTCATTGATCCCGGCCGCCTGGGGCGACGCGATCACCCAGGAAGTGCTGAACGTTATCAAGGGCGCCGGCATGGTGCCCGACGAGGCCAATGTCAGTCAGTTGCTGTCTGCGGTTCTGTCTATCGCCGCGTCGGATGTCAAGAAGTCGGTGCGGGTGGCCACCACGGGGGCTATCGCGCTGAGCGGCCTGCAGACTATTGACGATGTTGCCCTGGTGGCCGGGGATCGCGTCCTGGTCAAGAACCAGGCCAACGCTGCACAGAACTGGATCTACACCGCCGCCGCAGGGGCGTGGGTGCGTGCGAAGGATGCCGATGAGAGTATTGAGTGTGCCCCTGGCCACCTGGTGCCGGTGCAGGCTGGCACGCGAAACGCAGGCACATCGTGGCAGTTGTCGAACACCACGCCGCCCGTTCTCGGCGCGACGGCCCTGGTATTTGAACAGGCAGGAGGTAAAACGGGCGTGGTTCCCGGGCCCTACTTCAAGGTCTCTGTAGATGCCTACGGTCATGTCAGAAGCGGTGCCAACCCAACAACCCTACAGGGTTTCGGCATTCTCGACGCGATCACCAAAATCGAATCCACTGAGGCAATTCAGGTGGCTATATCGGCGCTGGTTGCGGAAGCGCCGTCCTCGCTGGACACGCTGAAAAAACTTGCAAGTGCGATTGGGAATAACCCAAATTTCTCAGCCACCACGGCCAACGCACTGGCGGCTATGTCCAATGCACTGCTGGATAAGGTGAACAAAGCAACCACGCTCGCCGGGTACGGCATTACCGATGCGGTTAATGTGGCGAACAAAGCCACGCAGGCTGAGGCCGAGGCGGGGGCAAGCGACACTAAGTGGATGACACCACTGGGGGTCTTCAGGGCGTTCACCAGCTTTGTGTCGCAAGCTACGGAAACCGCGTTCGGCTGGGCAAAGGTCGCCGGGCAGTCAGCAACGAATGCCGGCAACGATGACACAACTTTTGTCACGCCGAAGAAGCTGCGCAACGGGTTTTCGGTGCAGTTCGACGGTACGGGGTACATCGCGCTCCCGAGCTGGATGGGGGGGTGGATTCTTCAGTGGGTCAATGCTGGCTCCATTCCCAGCCTCGCATCGGGTGGCTTTGTAACTAAAACACTGACCTGGCCCCTGACGTTTCCTGTGGGGCCGATGGTGCCGTGGGGAATTGCCACCGGCGCAACAGCCTCAGAGGTGGGCATGGTGGTGACGCCCAACGGGATGAACTCCACCGGCATGAACCTTTCAGTCTTCAACGCAGCGCAAGCATCGAAAGGCGTGCAGAGCGTCATTGGTTTCGTTATCGGCCGCTAGGAGGCCTGGCACATGATCTATTACAACCCCGCAACTGGCGGGTTTCTGGACACTGTTATCCATGGTACGGACCTGCCCGCAGGCATCGTCAAAGTCAGCACCGAACTTCGCGGTCAGATTATTGCCGCTCGGGCTGATGGGCAGGTGATTGTCTGTGAGGGGGGCGCCATATCGTTTCAGGCAGCGCCGCCGGCGCCTGCTGCTGTGGTCGAGGAGCAAGAGCGCATCTGGCGGGATGGCGTGATGCTGCGCGCTGCGGGTCTACGCGACCGCCACCGCGACCAGCAGGAGCTTGGCCTTCCCACAACGCTGGAGCCTGATCAGTTCATGGCTCTACTGCTCTACATCCAGCAGCTTCGCGACTGGCCCCAGTCGGAGCTGTTCCCCGGCATCGAGCACCGCCCTGTGCCTCCGACCTGGTTGGCCGACTTGACCCCATAAAGCCCCGCACTGACGGGGCTTTTTCTTTCCTGAGCCCGCCTTGAGCGGGCTTTTTATTGCCTGGAGAAACGCATGGCTCGAATTTCCGACTCCCTGGCGGGCAGCAAGAATGCGCTCGCTTTCCTCGATATGTTGGCATGGTCCGAAGGTACGTCGATCAGCAAGCACACCCGCGACGACGGATATGACGTGGTGGTTGGCGGCATCGACAGCCCGAACACCTTCAAGACCTACAGCACCCACCCTGGCGTGCTGGTGACCGTGAACAACAAGGGCCTGAAGTCCACGGCCGCTGGCCGGTACCAGCAACTCCAGCGCTACTGGCCCCATTACCGCGACCTACTCAAGCTGCCTGACTTCGGGCCCACCAGCCAAGACAAGCTGGCCCTGCACCTGATCAAGGAGCGTGGCGCCCTGGCGGACGTGCACGCCGGCCGCATTCAGGCCGCAATCACGAAGTGCCGGAATATCTGGGCCAGCCTGCCGGGCGCTGGGTACGGGCAGCATGAGCGCAAGCTGGATGACCTGCTGGCGCACTACATCGCCGCCGGCGGGAGGTTGGCGTGAACGGTCGGATCTACCGTGCGATTGCACTGCTGGTGGTGGTGGCGTCGTACTGGGCCACGTATCAGCACGGGCGTACGACGATGGATGCCGAGTGGCAGGACAGGTGGTCTGCCCGCGATGCCGGCGACAAACAGGCCTGGGCCATTGCTGAGCAACAGGCCCGACATGAGGAGCAGCGCCGCGCTGTGGTGCTAGAAGAGGTGAGGGCGAATGCTCGACTACAGGAACAAGTTGCAACAGTTGGTGCTGTTGGTGCTGATGCTGCTAGCCAGCGGCTGCGCGTCACCACCGTGCGATACGCCAGCTCTGCGAGTAACTGCGCCGCGGATTCCGCCGCTGCCGCAAGAGGCCATTCAGCCACGCGCGCCGCAATGGTGCTCTCCGACCTGCTCGCACGGGCTGACGCTCGAGCGGGAGAGCTGGCGCAAGCATATGATCGAGCGACGATAGCAGGCTTTGCATGTCAGCGGTCTTATGAACTCCTCCATGAGTAGTCTGTATAGACTGCGGATTACTAACTTCGCTGTGCAGGGGGGCCGTCCTTGTGGAGGTGGCTCAACAATGTATAAGCAGGGTCAAGTGAAAGGGTAGGGTTGCTAGCGTCAAATTTTCCAATTATGAATGAATCTCTGCTTATCTTGCTCGTTTGCAGATAAATCACACCCCCTGCTGCGAATATTTTTGGTGAGTGCTGCTGAAAGATGCCAGTCCTGCTGATGTGTATTTGAAGCGCTTGCTCTATAGTGTCTTCAGCCACTGTGGCAGGGGGGATTATTTTCTCATATTTACTATCGGCTAAGCTTATAGGGTTATGCCTATTTAGTTTTTTCTCCTCTTGATTGAAGTGGATGGTGGGTAAGATTGATCGTAAAAATAGGGAGAGCCGGCCAACTGTAGAAGACAGGGACTCATTTTTTATTTCTAGAGATGATACCCTTTCTTCAAGCTGCGCGACTTGCATTGATGAGGATTTTAATTGCTCATTCAGTTGATTTATAGAGATCTCAAGTTGGTTCTGTAGGTTTTTGGTGCTGGCTAATTCAGTTGTCTTTGTCGCGATATCTTTTTCATGTTGAGACTGCACCGCTCTATAGCTTTTTCGTAGGTCAGCTGCTTCTTCGAGAGTCATGGGCGTTTCATCCTCAATCGACTGCTGTACACCTTTTAGTGTTTTTTTATGTCTGTGGGATATTTTATAAAACCACTTTGCGGGTATCGGATAGACAGTCAAAAGTAGTATTGCTGAAACTAGTGGAAGCAAAACTCCATGGGATAGTATTGTGGTTGTGTTTGGAAATATATATAGGTCAATGTAGGTTAGTTTGACTGGGGCCTTCAGGTCTGAAAGAACTATTGTTATAAATTTCCAGTTCCATACTACCCATGATAGTAGGAATGCCCCTGATAGTGGGCTGGTTACTCTGTCGTAAAGTTGTGCTTTGATTGTTGTTGTAATGTCGTCGATCATCTTTAGATGACTCCCGAGTTGGCTTGATTTTCGGTTTGGTTGTGTCTGGCTAGCCATGTCGATGGTATAAGTATCAGGCGGCTAGCAGTGGATCATGATGTTTTTATGCTATCACGACGCAAGAGCTATGCGGTGCTACCACGAGGCGAAGGCAGCAGGTAGCTCGGCCCAGGAGGTGGAGCGGTTACGGGGGCTGGCAGAGTCTCTGTTCTAGGCGGTTCACGACTATCAGTTACGAGCGCTTGGAGCACCTACACAGAAGGTTCATTAGCGTGATATTTGGGGCAAATATGGGGCGAATCATTCGCCACTCTATGCCAACCCATGCCAAAAGCACTCCTAGCGCACTGTCGATAAAAGGCGCTCAAGTCCAGCACATATGGGCTTGAGCGCCTTTTTTCATTAATGCACCAGCACAATCGGGGTATGTGGTGGTAATGTCAGCGCGCCGCCATCTCAAGCCACCCAGCCAAGGACCCACGATGATCGTAATTGATACAGTTTCTGCTCCCGTCATTCAAGCGCTTGGGGAGCAGGTGTTGGACCTCGTTGCTGAGAACGTCACAGATCTGGCCATGGCCCACCCGCCTGCCTCACACCCTCTGTTCAGCGCGTATCGCTTGATCTTGCTCACCGAGGTTCGTGCTTATCTGGCTCGCTCCGCCCCATCTCAGATCGAGCTGGTGACCGCGACCGAACATGGAGAGATGCTGGGTTTTGCCCTGTGCGGTCTGTCACCCAGTGGTGAGTGCGGCGTCTACTACATTGCGGTAAGCAAGACCCGGCGTAACCAGGGCATCATGAGTTTGATCATGCGTGATGTTGTCAGTAGATACTCGATCATCAGCCTCTCCTGCGACGTGCATCAGGTGCCTCGCTACGAAAGATACGGCTTCGTACCTGCCTCAGTGCGCAAAAACCAAATCGTGATGGTGATAGGCGATCCTCAAGAAGAGACGCCGATCCTTGACCCTGATCAACTCCAGCAGCAGCCTCCCATTTTGCAAGAGCGGATGGCTGCATCGCGCCGCTCCACTGAGCGCGCAGTCGAGCAGGCGAACAAGGCTATGAAGAAATTTCTGAAGGCTGAGGAGACCAAGGCGAAGCAGTACCTACAGCAGCGGTTGAAGCAGCGAGCGTAGCGGTATCAGAGGGGCTCATTTAGGGCAAAATTAGGGCAAAACAGGGGCCGCGAGAGGCCGTCGTAGGCCAGCTCCAAAGCCTATTTCACCGTGTTTGTTGGCCTATTCCGGCCTATGGATTAAATCGGACGGGTTCAAATCCCTATCTCTCCGCCATACATGCAAGAGCCCCTGAAACCTACGGTTTCAGGGGCTTTTTGCTTTTCGCGTGCGCACAGCAATTGTGCGTAGGAAACACTGTTCCCTGTTTCGGCGCATTCTGGCACTCAAGTAACACCCCATAAACCACGTATTCACGCCTGGAGTCAGGACATTTCCTATGGGCAGTGAAAGTGGCCGGTATTACTCTCGACCTGCACCTGAAAACAAGTGCGCACATGAATCCATCATGAAAAGGATATTTCCATGGGTAAGTACTGCTGCATGTATATCAACGAGTTCAAGGTCGACCAACCTGCTGAAGACGAAGTGGATAGCGTCAAGCTGGAAGAAGAGTTCACGCCAGAAGAAGCTGCTGTACTGGCTGAGTGATGAAAATGAATGAGGCGCTTGCTGCGCCTCATTTTTCTTTCAGCGTATATGGAAATTCCAGCCGATGAACATGATTGCTCCCGAGCGTACGTTGTCATTGCAAGATGCAGAAAGTGTGATAGATCAGCATTTTATCAACGAAGGAATACAGGTAACCCTGAACCGTTACGGTAGCCCGCTGTCCAGCACTGTGGCCACGCTTGAATTCCCCTTTGACAGCCGTGACATGGAGTCTGTCGGCTGCGGAAAAGGGTATGAAGCAGAGGCGCGCATCGGCGCCAAGTATGAAGCGTATGAACATAGCATGGGGCCACTTCAACTACGCTCCCATAGCGCCTTGCAGTGTTTTGATTCGGTAGTTTCCCAACCGGCCCTGCAGGACGTACTGCCGGTGCAGATGCTTCGTCATTCGAAGACTGCACAGATGGCTGTCATCCACTTTGCGGCGCATGAAGCATCAGGCGGCGCTGATCTGCACTACCCGTCATTCCTGATCAATCATCAGTATGCCAATGAAGCCATCGCTGGCGATGATGCCGACTATGGCGCTGCGCGCCGATATTCCTGTGGTACGGGTGTGGCAGCAGGCTACGGGTTCACCGAGGCGGCGATACATGCCGCGAGCGAAGTCATAGAGCGCCACGGTATCGGCCGCTTTATTGCACAGCACTTCTTTTACGAGTGCAAAACACCCATAAGAAAGATCGCTCACGCCTCGATGCCGCAAGCATTGCTGCAAACCTTGCGCGATGCGCAAGGTGCTATCGGGGCCTCGATCGAAGTGTTCGACGCCACCAGCCAGATACCCTATCCCGTTTTCATTGCCTATTGCCCAGACAAGACAATCGCCGATGTGCATGTGGTTGGCGGTGGCTGTTCGCTGTACCCGAGCCACGCCGCAGCACGCGCCATCAAGGAGCTGGTGCAGCAATACAAAGTCGCCGAAGGCCTGGAAGAGGTCACCCGGGAATGGACAGGTTCAAGGAACAACCTGGCACGGCACCCACGGCTGCTGCGGTGCCTGCGCCTGGCGTTTGATTCGACGCAGCGCGCCAGGATGACATCTGCCCCCATGCCACGCGACCCGGACAGAATGCCACTGGATCAACATTTGCTGCACCTGAAGCACGAGTGCTTCAAGGCGGATCATCCCATCTGGGTAAAGGAGCTGCATTGCAGCGCGGCCCAAGTAAGCCTGGCCTGTGCCGTCATGCCGAAAATGGAAAGGTTCTCCATCGTCTCGCTGGGTGGAAAAGTGGTGCCTTGCTACAAGTACGAGTAAACGGCACCACCCTCAGGTCGCCAGGGGCAGGTCATCATCAACGGGCTGGATCAGCCCTCTCTTTCGGAATCAGGCCATTCATGAGCCCAACCAAAAACGTGAGCCCGCGTGAACGGCAGCGCCGTGATTATCTGCTGTCTTCGCCACTCGGCGCTGCTACCCGCGCGATCCACCTGGGGCAACATGAGGCGGGCCTGGATCAGTTTCCAGTGCCCGCACTGATCTGCAATTCCGCGGCACTGTTGGACTCCGTTGAAGCGGGGAGGGACATGCTCGGCAATGCAGAGGAGGAAAACTTTGCCTACCAGCGCTACGCCAACCCCACCGTTTCCGTCCTGGAGGCGAAGTTTCGTGCCATCGAACACTGTGCCTACAGTCTGGCAGTCAACAGCGGAATGACCGCCTGCCTGCTGGTCTTTCGTGCGCTGCTGGGCGCAGGTGACCACGTCATCGTGCCCCGCGGCCTGTTCTATGAAGTGATCGAACAGCTTGAGCATGAAACACGTCAGCGTGGCATGACGCTGTCGGTCATTGAAGCGTACGAAACGGCGGCGTTTCAGGCGGCCCTGCGGCCCGACACCAGAATGATCTTTATCGAGGCACCTACCAACCCGGCTTTTCTGGACATCAATATTGCGGAACTGGCGCAACTTTGCATGAAGAACGCCGTTCTTCTGGTTGTCGACAATACCTTTCTAACGCCACTCTGCCAGAAGCCGTTGTCGCTGGGGGCGGCAGTGACCTTGTATTCCACCACCAAGCATATCAATGGGCACGGCGATGTAATGGGCGGGATGATAAGTACCAATGACCCGGATCTGTTCAAAGCATTGAAGTCTCACAGGGAAAGTGCCGGGCTGATCCTCGACCCGTTTTCGGCCTGGCTTACGGTGCGTGGTTTGAGAACACTTGCGCTCAGATTGAAAAAGCATGCCGACAATGCACTTGCTGTCATTGCCATGTTGAATCAGGAGTTTCCCACGTTGCAATGGCGTGCCGTATGGTCGACCAGGAGCGCACAGGCTAACGGCATTGACCCGTCATTGCATACAGGTCTTATTGCCATTGTGTTGCCTTCGCAGGAAGCGGGCACAATCTTTGTTAGTCAACTGCAATTGATACGAACAGGTACCACCTTCGGGAACATTGAATCCCTGTGTTATCACTACGGTAGTTTTGCCCGAGCAGGCGGCACCGACCTGGAGCGAATGGGCGTACCTCCCGGGTTGGTCCGAATCTCTGTGGGGCTGGAAGACACTGACGATATCAATGCAGACATCAGGCGCGCACTGCGCCTTGCCATGCCCGCCGAAGCCTCGGCAGCAGGCGAAGAGTCGCCGGTGTGAAGCTCGAGAATCTGAGTCGAAAATCAGAATGACCGTCGAAGTCGATTCGCAGGCCCTGCCCGGGCAACTAGCACGAACGTTCCATAAGGCTTTGAAAGGTGTAACAAATCTTTTGATTTATTGTGCTGGCCTCCTTACAATCGCCGCGCCATCAGTAAGACGGCGAATCGTAATTTAAGGGATTTAGAATGAAAAAGTTTATCAAGGCATCGGTCGCAATCGCTGTTGTTTCGGGTGTTGCCCTGCTGTCCGGTTGCACTGGCCAAGTGTACAACCAGCCAAAGAACTGCTCGTACGATTACCTGTTCCACCCTTCGGTTTCCATCTCCAAGGTTATTGGTGGCTGCGGTCCAATCGACAAACTGCCGCAGCAGCAGTAAGTTTGGCGTGATCAGGCCATTGCGGCCTGATCAAGAAACCCCGACACGCCAAGTGTCGGGGTTTTTTTTGGCTTGCCAATTACCTGGCACAAGGTTGATGTCAAAATGATATTAACTGTTGTGGTCAACCAAGATTTATCCAGCACGGCCAGCGGTACAACGCCTAGGCCTTGAGATGGTCGACGATCTCATCCTTGGTCAGCAGCCGTTTCTTGCGCAGTTCCGTCACCTGATCGTCCGTGGCGCTGCCGCTTTCTGCCTCGACCACTTGGGCGTCGATCGCGTTGTACTTCTCGTGCAACGTACTGAGCCGCGGATCGGTTTTCTTTTTTTCGTCGAAGGCTTCCCTGGTCAGATTCAGGTCTGCAAGCAAATCGTGTTTGACCGGCATCTCTTCACCTCTGCTGATAGGTTGGTGGGCATGAACCTTCAGGATAGACGCGTTTGCCGCCCCCCGCAGATGGGGTAGTCTGTCGAATCATTTCCCCCGACGGACGCCCGAGTCATGCCCCATCTGCACCTGGAATACAGCGCCAACCTGCGCGAGCTTGAAGTCGACAAGGTTCTGCTGCGCCTGAATCACGCGCTGGTCGGCAGTGGTCAGTTCGCCCAGGAACTGGATATCAAGAGTCGCGCGCGCGCCTTCGAACATTTTCGTGTGGGCGTGGCCCCGGTCGAGCGGGCATTTGTCTGTGTGCGGCTGTCACTGCTCAGCGGCCGCTCCCCGGAGGTCAAGAAGCAGCTCTCGGGCAGCCTGCTCGAGGTGCTCAAGGATGCGGTGGTCGAGGTGAGCGGTCGCGAGCTTCAGTTGAGCGTCGAGCTGGTCGACATGGACCGTGACAGCTACGCCAAGGTGCTGTTGCCCGCCTGACCGCTGTTCGGGGGCAGGGCGACAAGGCCCTGTTCCTGAATAAAGGCTGAACAAGAAGTGTTCTGCCCTTCGCTCAATAAAGTGCAATTATTTGTTGGCGTCTTTTTCACGAAAAATTGATGGCACCCTGCCTACAGTCCGCCTTGTTTTTAATTGATGTTGCAATGACATCGTCCCGGACTTTCAAGAAGCGAAGCGCCATGTTCAAGTTAAAGCCCCTGCGTGCCGAATGGGTAACGTTGATTGCCAGCCTGTACCTGTTGATCGGTTTCAACGCGGTGCTGTGGCAGCATGTTTTCAGTATCGTGCCGGGGGATGCCCCGGGCCTGGTTCTGCGCCTGGCGTTTGCCGTGCTGGTGTTCTGCGCGTTCAACCTGGTGCTGACCCTGGTGGCCTTCCGGCCCGTGTTCAAGCCGGTGCTGGCGGGGTTGTTCCTTGTCAGCGCGGGGGTGGCCTACTTCATGAATCGCTACGGCGTGCTGATCGATGTGGGCATGTTGCGCAATACCATGGAAACCAATGCCACCGAAGTGCGTGATCTGCTCTCGTTCACGTTGGCCGGCTATATCCTGTTACTGGGCGTAGTGCCGAGTATTCTTTTATATAAAACCCCGATTCTTTATCGCACCTTCCCACGCGAGTTGTTGAGCAAGTTGGTGGTCGGTACGGCCAGCGCAACAGTACTGGGCGCGGTGGCATTGCTCAATTACCAGGGGCTTTCCTCGTTGTTTCGCAATCACCATGAACTGCACCTGATGGTCGTGCCCAGCAACTATGTCGGCGCCGCAGTAGCCTATGTCAGCGAGCAGCTAGGCAGCGCGCATGTACCGTTGCGCCGCATTGGCGAAGATGCCGTGCGCCCGCTGGCGGTAACGCCCCAGGCCCGCAAGTCGTTGACCGTGCTGGTGGTGGGCGAGAGCGCCCGCGCACAGAACTTCGGCCTGCTCGGTTACGACCGCGATACCACGCCTCAGCTGAGCAAGGAGGCGGGGCTGGTGGCCTTCAGCGACGTGCATTCGTGCGGTACCGAAACGGCGGTGTCGGTACCCTGCATGTTCTCCACCTTCACCCGCAAGCAGTATGACGCCAGCAAGGCCAGGAACCAGGAGGGCCTGCTCGACGTACTGCAGCGTGCCGGCATCGCGGTGCACTGGCGCGACAACCAGTCCGGCTGCAAGGGCACCTGCGATCGCGTGGCGTTCGAGGATGTCAGCAACCTCAAGGACCCGGCCCTGTGCGCCGACAGCGAATGCCACGACGAAATCCTGTTGAAGGGGCTGGAGGCGATGCTCGACAACCTGCAGCAGGACACCGTGCTGGTACTGCACCAGATGGGCAGCCACGGGCCGGAGTACTTCAAGCGCTACCCCAAGGCCTACGAGCGTTTCACCCCGGTGTGCCGCAGCAATGCCCTGGACAAGTGCGACCGCCAGAGCATCATCAATGGCTACGACAACACCCTGGTGTACACCGACCACGTGCTGGCCACGCTGATCGACGTCCTGCGCAGTCGTCAGGACAAGGTCGACACCGCCATGCTGTACCTGTCCGACCATGGCGAGTCGCTGGGTGAGTACAACCTGTTCCTGCACGGCACGCCCTACATGCTCGCTCCCGAGCAGCAGAAGCACATACCGATGCTGGCGTGGTTTTCCGATGGCTATCGCAAGGACTACGCCGTCGATACCGACTGCCTGCAGCGCTCGCGCAACCAGCCGCTGAGCCAGGACAACCTGTTCCATTCGATGCTCGGCCTGCTGCGGGTGCACACCTCGGTGTACGACCCGCAACTGGACATGTTCGCCAGTTGCCGTCCGGTGGTCGCTACACACTGACCGCGTGCGCAGGCTGGCGAGGGAACGGCGGTCGAGCGGTTTCCCGGCGGTGGCCTGCGCCGTATATACTGCGCGCCATTGTTCGTGGGAGAGCCTTGTGGCCATCGATATTCACTGGATTTGCGACGACCGCAGCCTGGCCGAGCACTGCCGACAGTGGCGGCAGTTGCCTTATGTAGCGCTTGATACCGAATTCATGCGGGTTGACACGTTTTACCCCATCGCCGGTTTGATCCAGGTCGGCGACGGGCAGCGTGCCTTTCTGATCGATCCGTTGCTGATCGGCGACTGGCAGCCGCTGGCCGAGCTGCTCGAAGACAGCGCCGTGACCAAGGTGCTGCATGCCTGCAGCGAAGATCTCGAGGTGCTGATGCGCCTGACCGGCAGCCTGCCGGCGCCGCTGTTCGACACCCAACTGGCCGCCGGCTACCTGAATCTCGGGTTCTCCATGGGCTACTCGCGACTGGTGCAGGAAGTACTCGGCATCGAGCTGCCCAAGGGCGAGACCCGTTCGGACTGGCTGCAGCGCCCGCTGTCGGAAACCCAGGTCAGCTACGCCGCCGAAGATGCCGTGCACCTGGCCGAAGTCTACGAGCGCCTGCGCCCGCAGTTGTCCGAAGACAAGAATGCCTGGGTGCTGGAAGACGGCGCCGAGCTGGTGGCCCAACTGCGCCGCGAAACCGACCCCTACGAGCTGTACCGTGATGCCAAGCTGGCCTGGAAGCTGTCGCGTGCGCAACTGGCGGTACTGCGCGAGCTGTGCGCCTGGCGCGAACGCGAGGCGCGTGCGCGCAACCTGCCGCGCAACCGGGTGCTGCGCGAGCAATCGCTGTGGCCTCTGGCCCGTACCCAGCCCGACAATCTGTCGGCCCTGGCCAAGATCGAAGACATGCACCCGCGCACCATTCGCCAGGATGGCGAGTTCCTGCTCGAGCTGATAAAGAAGGCCGCCAGCGTGCCGCCCAGCGAGTGGCCGCCGGCCCTGCCCGAGCCCTTGCCGATCGAGGCTTCGGCGCTGCTCAAGCAGCTGCGTGCCATCGGCCAGGCCGAAGGCGAGCGCCTGGGCATCGCGCCCGAACTGATGCTGCGCAAGAAAACCCTCGAGGCGCTGCTCAAGAGCGGCTACCCCAACGGGCCCTATCAACTGCCTGATTCGTTGCGCGGCTGGCGCCGCGAGCGGATGGGCCAGGCGCTGCTCGATTGCCTGGCCGGCACCGGAGACCAGCCATGAAACGTATCTGCTCGATCTACAAGAGCCCGCGCAAGAATGAAATGTACCTCTACGTGCTCAAGGCCGATGGCCTGGAGCGCGTGCCCGAGGGGCTGCTGCCGGCCTTTGGCAAGCCGGTGCATGCCTTCGACCTGGTGTTGACCCCCGAACGCCAACTGGCCCGCGAAGACATCACCCAGGTGCTGGCCAATCTGGAGAAGCAGGGCTACCACCTGCAGATGCCGCCACTTGAAGACGAGTACATCGAGCATCTTCCCGAAGAGCTGTTGCGGCGCAACGACCCGGTCTGAGCTTTTTTCTGTCTTGCATGGCGCGGCCCGCGCAGTGAGCGGGCCAGCGCCGTGGTTTATGCCAAGGTTATCCAAAACATGCGCGTTCTGATCGTTGAACAGGATCATGCCCTTTACGCTCGCCTGCTGCGCGAGATGGCACCGGACCTCGAGGTAGTGACCAGCGGCGACTCTGCCGAACTGTCGAAGCTGGCAGCAGAATGCCCGGTGTGGCTCGGCCAGCCCGATCTGCTGGCCACCCTGCTGCGTCAGGGCCACGGCCCTGCCTGGGTGCAGTCGACCTGGGCCGGCATCACCCCGCTGCTGGTCGACGGCTTGCCGCGTGGCTATCGCCTGACGCGGGCGGTGGGCATCTTTGGCCAGGTGATGGCCGAATACGTGCTCACCTACATGCTCGGCCATGAGCGCGAGGTGCTCGCGCGCGTGCTCAGCCAGGTGGAACGCAAGTGGGACGGGCGCCTGGGGCGCAGCGTGGAAGGGCGGCGCGTGCTGATCGTGGGCACCGGTGACATCGGCCAGCAGGTTGCCGAGTTCCTGCTGCCCTTCGGTGTCACCTTGTATGGCGTGGCCAGCCAGGCCCGCGTACAGGCGCCGTTTGTCGAGGTGGCCGGCCTGGATGAGCTGGGGCGGTTGGTGGGCGAGGTGGATTATGTGGTCAACCTGCTGCCCGATACGCCTGCCACCCACGACCTGTACAACGCCGCGCTGTTCGCCAGGTTCAACCCCCAGGCGCTGTTCATCAATGCCGGGCGCGGGGTGTCGGTGGTCGATGCCGACCTGGTCGAGGCGCTGAAGCTGGGGCACCTGGCGGGCGCGGTGATCGATGTATGCCGCCAGGAGCCGCTGCCGCAGCGTCATCCGTTCTGGACCGCCTGGGGCCTGCTGCTGACCGGGCACAGCTCGGCGCCGACCTCGCCGACGGCGATGGTGCGTTTGTTCGTGGAGAATCTGCGGGCATACGAGGCGGGGCAGGCGTTGCGTGGCGAGGTGGATTTCGAGCGGGGCTACTGACTGAAACCGCGTCGCAGACTTCGTTGGCAAGGCCGGCGCCTACAGGAGATCCTTTAGGCGCAGGCTTTGCCGGCGAAAGGGGCGCCGCGAACTTCAGCCTTACAGGCTGAAATCACCCTCGGCCGCCAGCTCGCTCAACGGCTTGCGCGGGCTTGGCACTTCACGGGCCTGCAGGTACTCGGCCAGGCTCGCCTTGTCGCCCAGCTTGCCGATGGCGACCATCGCATGCAGTTCATAGCCGTCCGGAATCTTCAGCTCCTTGCGCGCCAGCGCCTGGTCGAACCCGGCCATGCCGTGGGTATGCCAGCCACTGATGCTGGCCTGCAACGCCAGGTGGCCCCAGGCCGAGCCGGTGTCGAAGGTGTGCCACAGCGCCGGGGTTTCTTCGCTGGCGCCAGGGGCGGTAAAGGTGGTCTTGGAAATCACCAGCACCAGCGCCGAGGCGTGCTGGGCCCAGCTGCGGTTGAATTCGTTGAGCAGGCCCAGGAAGCGCTCCCAGTTCGGCGTGTCACGGCGCGCGAACAGAAAGCGCCACGGCTGCGAGTTGTAGGCCGAGGGGGCCCAGCGCGCCGCTTCGAAGAAGCTCAGCAGGGTGTCTTCGGCAATCGGTTCGGCGGTAAACGCCCGGGGCGACCAGCGCTGGATGAACTGCTCGGCAATGGCATAGTCGGCAACGCGAGGGTTGGCACTCATGGAGGGGTTCCTGACGGGGTTGGAAAACACACAGCCTGTCAAACTACTGCGTGGCGCCAGCCCTGACAAGCGGTCTGGCAAAGCCCGGCCACACGCCCTAGACTGGCGCCGCCACGCGCGCGCACTTGAATTGAAACAGGACAAAACGCACCATGCCTGCCACCCAACCCTTCTGGATCAGCAAGCCCCTCGATCAGCTCGATCGCCAGGAGTGGGAGTCGCTGTGCGATGGGTGCGGCCTGTGCTGCCTGCAAAAGCTCGAGGACGAAGACGACAACAGCGTCTACTACACCAGCATTGCCTGCAAGCTGCTCGACCTCAAGACCTGCCAGTGCAGCGATTACCCCAACCGCTTTGCCTCGGTACCCGACTGCATCCAGCTCACCCCGGGCAAGGCCGACCAGTTCAAGTGGCTGCCGCCCACCTGTGGCTATCGGCTGGTCAGCGAGGGCAAGGACCTGCCCAGCTGGCATCACCTGGTCAGTGGCGATCGCGAGCAGGTGCACAAGCAACGGATTTCGTGGTCTGGCCGCATGCTCAGTGAAGACAGCGTGGCCGAAGACGATTGGGAAGACTATCTGATTTTCCGCGCCGGCTGAGGCTGCGGCGCAAGGGGATGTGAATGGAGATACGTCGCTGTTTGCTGGGGGCTGCGCTGTTGCTGGCGAGCCATGGCGCCTGGGCGAAGAAGGTCGACCTGGATTACCACGTGCGCCTGCTGCCCCAGAGCGGGCAGGCCGAGGTGCGCCTGACCCTGGCCGACGGCGCAGCGGTGCGCAGCCTGGATTTCGACTTGGGCAAGGAAGCCGTCTACAGCGATTTCAAGGCCGATGGCGCCTGGCAGTTGCAGGCCGGAGCACGCCGTGGCCTGTGGCAGCCGGGGGCGGGAGTGTCCAGCCTGAGCTACCGGGTACAGCTTAACCATGCCCTGAAGAACGCCGGCTACGACAGCCGCATCACTGCGCAATGGGCCTTGTTCCGGGGCGATGACCTGGTGCCTGCCGCGCGCCTCGACCAGCAGGACGGCACCGAGCTGGTCGCGCGCCTGGTGTTCGAGTTGCCGGGCGACTGGAAGAGTGTCGAAACGCCCTGGCCGCGGATTGGCAAGCAGCGTTTCCGCATCGACAACCCTTCGCGGTTGTTCGACCGACCTACCGGCTGGATGCTCGCCGGCAACCTGGGCAGCCGGCGCACCCGTCTGGGCGAGACCGAGGTCACCGTCGCCGGGCCCCAGGGCCAGGGCCTGCGGCGCATGGACACCCTGACCCTGCTGACCTTCGTGTGGCCACAGCTGCAGAGCGTGTTCCCGCGCAACCCGCCCAAGCTGCTGCTGGTGGGCGCCCGCGACCAGTTGTGGCGCGGCACCCGGGCCGGCTACCACTCGATCTACCTCAACAGCAATCGCCCGTTGGTCAACGAGAACGGCAGCAGCCCGTTGTTGCGCGAACTGGTGCGGGTGTTCGCCCAGGTCAACGACCAGGAGCGCAGTGACTGGATTGGCGAGGGGCTGGCCGAATACTACGGCATCGAACTGCTGCGCCGTGCCGGCGGCATCACCGAGGACCGCTACCAGGCGGTGCAGGCCCGGTTGGCCAGGCAGGGCGAAAAGGTCACCACGCTGCGCGGCGAGCAGATCACCGATGCGGGGGTGGCCCGTGCGGTGTTGCTGCTGCAGGCGCTGGACCGCGAGATCCGCCTGCACACGCATAACCAGCGTTCGCTGGACGACGTGACCCAGGGCCTGATGCGCCTCAACAGCGTCAGCACCGCGGAGTTCATCCAGCTCAGTGAAAACGTGCTGGGGCGTGGCTCCGAGGTGCTGGACACCAAGCTGTTGCGTTAGGCCTTGGGGCTTTTGAGCGAGTCGTTGCCGGTGACCGTGGCGCTGTGGGTGGCCGCTTGCGCATTGGCCTTCAGCACGCTGAGCTCTTCACCGGTGCGTTCGATCTTGCTGCGGATCTGATCCAGGTCGCGGCGCCCGCGCTCGATCAGGCTCTTGGCCGAACTGTGTCCGGTGATGCCCCGGGCCAGCGCCACGCCGCCGATGGCGATCTGGATCAGGCCGAAGAAACCGCCGCGACGCAGCCCCTTGCCGACCATCACCACACCCGTGGCCAGGGAGCCAGCGCGCTCCCAGCCTTGCACGTTGTGTTCGGTCTTGCTCTGAAACGGTGTGGCCAGGGTCAGGGTCTTGTTCTGGGACATGGTCGTACTCCTGTGGGGGCATGGATAGTCAGCAGACCGCCAGGGCCGCCAGGACGTTCCCGCGGATTACTTGAATTTGGGCCCGGAGCGAGTGTTCAGGCCCTTGGCCATGCGGTCGTAGAGCACCACGTTGACGGTGGCAGCGAGGTTCATGCAGCCATTGGTCGGGATGTAGATGGTCTCTTCGCACCAGGCGCGCACGTCGGCATCCAGCGAGCCGTCTTCAGGGCCGAAGATGTAGATCGCGCGGTCGGGGTGGGTGTATTCGGGCAGCGGGCGGGCACCCTCGACCAGTTCGACGGCAACCGGTGTGCAGCCCAGCGGGATGATCTTCTGCAGGTCGTCGATGCCGATCAGCGGGATGTCATAGTGCACCCGCTTGGTGTCGGTGACGAAGTCGCGGGCGCGCTCGTAGCGCTTGCCGGTGTAGAACACCGAGTTCACGCCATAGCAACCCGCCGCACGCATCACCGAACCGACGTTCTCCGCTGATTTGGGGTTGAACAGACCAATGCAGCTGTACCGTTTGTTCGCCACGTGCCGGGGCCCTTGAGAAAAAAGACGCGATTATACGGGCTTGCCGGCACGGGTGGGGCGCAGGGTCAGTCTTTCTTGAGCAGCCCGGCCAGCCCGGCGAACGGGTTATGGGTGGCCTTGGCGATGCTTGGGCTGGCGGTGGAGCCTTCGCTGAAGTACTGCTGGTCGGTGTAGCGCGAGTGCTCGTTGTCGTGGCAGTACAGGCACAGCAGTTCCCAGTTCGAACCGTCCTGGGGGTTGTTGTCGTGGTTGTGGTCGCGGTGGTGCACGGTCAGTTCGCTCAGGCGCTTGCCGGCGAATTCGCGGGCGCAGCGGCCGCACACGTGGGGGTACATGCGCAGGGCCTTGTCGCGGTAGCCCATTTCCTTGTCGCGCTTGGCATCGGCGAGGATGCGGTCCAGCCGCGCGGTGGCGGCGGCGGAAGAGGTTGCCGAACTCATGGTTGTACCTTTCTCGGGCTTGTTACGGTTATGCCGTGAAGTTTAGCGCCATGACGGGCATTTCGGACAGGCAAACCGCAGCGCTTGCGCGTAGCCTGTAGGCAGCACTCTCCAGGAGCCCGCCCCATGCGCCATGCGAGCATTGCCCTGCTGTTGATTGCCTGGCTCGGCCAGGCCCAGGCTGCGGACCTGCAGCCACGCACCCTCGCACCGGTGCCAGGTGCACCGGGTACGCCCACGCCCACCCCTTACCCGCAGGTGGCCCCGTCGACCATCCCCCGTGCAGGGCAGGGCTCGTCGGGTGCGCCACTGTTGCCGCCGATTCCCTTGCCCAGCCCGCCGAAGGACCAGCCGCTGCCAGGGCTTGCGCCGGATGCCGGCAAGGACAAACCGCGCGAGGGCTAGACCTGCTGCGAGAGACGCTGGCCGTCGAGCATGCGCAGGCGACGCGACAGTGCCACGGCCAGGGCGCGGATGATCTTGGCGGCCACCTTGGGCGTTTCGTTGAGCATTTTTTCCAGTGAGTCCTTGCCCAGGTTGAGCAGTTGACAGTCGCTGGCGGCCACGCAGCTGGCCGATCGGCGTTCGCCGTCCAGCACGGCCATCTCGCCAAAGGCGCGGCCCTTGCGCAGGGTGGCGATCTCCACCTGATGCTCGTCGGGGTCGGTCTTGCGTACCGATACCTGGCCCGAGTGGATGATGCACATGAAGGTGCCGGCATCGCCTTCGTGGAAGATTTCCTTGCCCTGGGCGATGGTGCTGATGCTGAAGTAGCCGGCAGCGGTCTGAAAGTCAGGCGGCAGCAGTTGGTCGAACAGGCCGCAGTCCATGAGCATGTCGCGAATTTCGTTGTTCAGGGAGGTCGGGTCGGGCATCGCGGTTGGTCTTTTTCTTGGAGGTTTGTGGTGTCTGGTTTTCGCCGGCAAGGCCGGCTCCTGCAATGGCCAGTGCATAGCTTGCAGGAGCCGGCGTTACCGGCGAATTGCTGATTCAGACAACAGAAATCCTGAATTACACCAGGCCCAGCACTTTAAATACGAACGCGTACTCCAGTGCCACGTCCTTGAGCCCCTGGTAGCGCCCGCTCATGCCGCCATGTCCGGCGCCCAGCTCGGTCTTGAGCAGCAGCAGGTTGTCATCGGTCTTGTGCACGCGCAGCTTGGCCACCCACTTGGCCGCCTCCCAGTACTGCACGCGGCTGTCGTTGTAACCGGCCACCACCAGCAGGGCAGGGTAGGCCTGGGCCTTCACGTTCTCGTAGGGCGCATACGCCTTGATGCGCGCGTGCACCTCGGGCTCCTGCGGGTTGCCCCACTCGTCATACTCGGTGACGGTCAGCGGCAGATCGGGGTCGAGCATGGTGTTGAGCACGTCGACGAACGGCACCTCGGCAATCGCCGCCTTGAACAGCTCGGGACGCTGGTTGAGCACCGCGCCGATCAGCAGCCCGCCGGCACTGCCGCCACTGATCGCCAGGTGCTCGGCATCGGTCACGCCGGTGGCGATCAGGTGTTCGGCGCAGGCGATGAAGTCGCTGAAGGTGTTGGGCTTGTGCTCCTGCTTGCCGGCCCGGTACCAGGCCTCGCCCAGTTCGCCGCCGCCGCGCACGTGGGCAATGGCGAAGGCCACGCCGCGCTCCAGCAGGCTCAGGCGCGCATGGGAAAACCACGGGTCCAGGCTTTCGCCGTAGGCACCGTAGCCGTACAGATACAGCGGCACCGGCTTGCCGAGGTCCTCACGGCGCTGAACCAGGCTGATCGGTACCTGCGTGCCGTCGCCGGCGGTGGCCCACAGGCGCTGGCTGACGTAGGCGTCGGGGTCGAACGGGCCGAGCACCGGGGTCTGCTTGAGCACCTGCTGCTGACCATCGGCAAGCGTCAGCTGGCGTACCTGCGCAGGGCGGTTCAGCGCCTCGTAGCGCAGGCGGATGCGTGGGCTGTCGAACTCCAGGCTGTCCTGCACGTACAGGCTGTAGGCTGCATCCGGCAGCTCGACGCGGTAGGTGGGCAGGCCGTGGGGGCGCACCTCGATGATCGGCAGGCCGCCCTCGCGCAGGCTCAGGGTCAGGGCGCTGGCGTTCAGGGTCAGCCCCTCGAGCATCACGGTGTCGCGGTGCGGCACCAGTACCTGCCACTGCTCGTGGGTTGGCAGGGTGTCGGCCGGGCCGTGGAACAGGGCGAAATTGATGCCTTGCTGGTTGCTGCGGATGAACCAGTGCCAGTGGCCGTTCAACTGGCCATGGTCAGGGTAGTACTCATGGCCTTCGACCCGTGGTGCCAGGCAGGTGAACGCCTGTTCCGGGGTGTGCGCATCCAGTACCCAGGCCTCGCTGGTGGTCTTGCTGTTGAGCAGCAGGATCAGCTGGCGCTCGGAGCTGGCGCGGTAGCAGTGCAGGAAGAAGCGACCGTCGGCCTCCTCGAACACCTGCACCGCCCCTTGGGTGCCCAGGCGATGACGCATCAGCCGGTGCGGGCGGTGGGTGTCGTCCAGTTCGGCGAAGAACAGCGTCTGGCTGTCGTTGGCCCAGGTCATGCTGCCGTCGCAGTCTTCGAACGGCAGCTGCTCGACCGCGCCGCTGGCCAGGTCCTTGACGTACAGGGTGTAGACCTCGTCGCCGCTGGTATCCAGGCTGTAGGCCAGGCGCTGGTGGTCGGGGCTGATGTTGAAGGCGCCCAGGCTGAGGAAGCTACCGGCGGCCAGCAGGTTGGGGTCCAGCAGCAGCTCTTCGCGGCTTTCATCGACCGTCGGCGAATCGTCTGCCGGGCGTCGGCAGCGGTAATGACGCGGGTACTCGTCGCCGGCGGTGGTGCGGGTGTAGTAAAGGTAGGGGCCCCAGGGCGAGGCCAGCGACAGGTCGGTTTCGAGAATGCGGCCACGGATCTCTTCGAACAGCTGCTCGCGCAACCCGGCCTGGTCGGCCAGTTGCGCCTCCTGATAGGCGTTTTCCGCGTTCAGGTAGGCCAGCACCTCGGGGGTGTCCCGGGCCTGCAACCAGGCATAGGGATCGGTGCCGGCATCCTGGCGGGCGATCGGGGCTTGGGGGGCGTTGGCAGCTGCGGACATGCGGGGTTCTCTTTGCTGGGGCGCGCCTGCGCGCTGAAAAGTCGTTATCATAAGCATCTATTTGCCTAGCTTGCCACGGACGCCATGACCGAGAACGATTATCTGCTCGCCTGGGGACTCTATGCCCTGGCCGCCCTGGGTTGCCTGCTGGTGGGCTTTCGCCTGACCGCGTGGATGTGGCGCTGGTTGCGCGAGCCGCTGCGGGTGATCATGGCAGTGCTGCTGCTGACCCCGACCATCATCGACCCGGTGAAGGAGAAGTTCGCCCCGGCCATTGCCATCACTGCCCTGGACCTGGCCTTCAAGGTCGGCAACAACGTGCTGCGCGCCGCGTCCGACCTGGCCATGTACGGCATGATCGCGTTCATCCTGTATGGCGTGTTCGTGCTGCTGCGCTGGCCGCTGGAGCGCCGTGCCAAGGCCCGCCGCGCCGCTGCCGAAGCCGCCGCCAGGCGCGATGCCGACGAGCCGCTGGACGACCAGCCGTTCGCCGCCGACAGCCGTGACCGCTACCGCAGCGAACCCCCTGAAGCACCCGCCGGCGGCAGCCGCGAGCGCCTCGAACCGCGTTTGTAAGATCCGCCCTGGAGCGACCCCTGCATGTGTGAATTACTGGGCATGAGCGCCAATGTCCCTACCGATATCGTGTTCAGCTTCACCGGGCTGATGCAGCGTGGCGGACGTACCGGGCCGCACCGTGACGGCTGGGGCATCGGCTTCTATGAAGGCCGTGGCCTGCGCCTGTTCCAGGACCCGGCGGCCAGCTGCGAGTCGGAAGTCGCCAACCTGGTGCAGCGTTATCCGATCAAGAGCGAGGTGGTCATCGGCCACATTCGCCAGGCCAACGTGGGCAAGGTGTGCCTGTCCAACACCCACCCGTTCGTGCGCGAGCTGTGGGGGCGCAACTGGTGCTTCGCACACAACGGCCAGCTGGGCGACTTCCAGGGGCAACGCACCTTCTACCGCCCGGTGGGCGATACCGACAGCGAGGCCGCCTTCTGCGACCTGCTCAACCGCATCCGCGAGGCATTCCCCGAGCCGGTCGAGGTCGAGGAGCTGATCCCGGTGCTGGTGCAGGCCTGCGCCGAGTTCCGTGGCAAGGGCGTGTTCAACTGCCTGCTCAGCGATGGCGACTGGCTGTTCTGCTTCTGTTCGACCAAGCTGGTACACATCACCCGGCGCGCACCGTTCGGCCCGGCGCGGCTCAAGGACGTGGACATGATCGTCGACTTCCAGGCCGAGACCACGCCCAACGACGTGGTCACCGTCATTGCCACCGAGGCCTTGACCGAGGACGAGATCTGGCACCGCTACGAGCCTGGCCAGTGGGGCCTGTGGCGGCGCGGTGAATGCATTGCCCAGGGTCAGGCCAGCTAAGGATCAGCCTTCATGTTCAGAAGTTACCTGCGTTTGCTGTTGTTTACCTTCGGCCTGCTGGTCGGTGTGCAGATCCCCGGGCTGATCAACGATTACACCCAGCGGGTCGAGGCGCACCTGCTCGAATCGCGCGAGGGCCTCAAGGGCTTCAACCAGACCGCGCAGCGCTTTTTCAATGGCGACCTGCAGGCGCTGGTACGTCACTACCGTGCCAGCGACGACCCGGTGTTCAACAGCGATGCCGACAGCATCGACAGCCTGGTGGCGCGCAATCGCCTGCTCGAAGAAGAGTGGCAGACCCTGCAGCGCCCGTGGCTGGTACGCACCTGGCACGTACTGGTGGCGGCCGACCCGGCCTTGCGCGAGGAAACCCTCAAGGGCTACAGCTACCAGATCCTGCTGGCGCCCGAGGCGATGGCCTGGGGCCTGGCCAGCGCCATGCTGCTGGCACTGGTGATCGAGAGCCTGCTGATGCTGATCGGCTGGGCGATCCTCGGCGGTCGGCGCAAGCCGGTGGAGCCGAGCTGGCGCTAGACGGCCTCCGGGCCGCCCCCCACCCGACACAGGAGCAACGCGCGTGAGCCGCCTGCTACTCAATTGCGACATGGGTGAAAGTTTCGGCAGCTGGAGCATGGGGCTGGATGCCGAAGTGATGCCCTTTATCGATTGCGCCAACATCGCCTGCGGTTTTCATGCTGGCGACCCGGGCATCATGCGCACCACCGTGGCGCTGGCCGTGGCCGGGGGCGTGCTGGTGGGGGCGCACCCGGCGTACCAGGACCTGGCCGGTTTCGGACGCCGCTCGATGGCCTGCAGCAATGAAGAGATTCGCGACCTGCTGCATTACCAGATCGGCGCGCTGGACGGTATCTGCCGTACCCAGAAGACCCAGGTGGCCTACGTCAAACCCCACGGCGCGCTGTACAACGACATGATGGCCGAGCCGGGCAAGCTGCGTGCGGTGATCGAGGCGGTGGCCGCCTACGACCGCAGCCTGCCGCTGATGCTGATGGCCACGGCCGACAATCGCGCAGCCCAGGCACTGGGTGACGAATATGGCGTCACGTTGTGGTTCGAGGCCTTTGCCGACCGTGCCTACGACCCCGCCGGACGCCTGCTGTCGCGGCGCCTGCCCGGTGCCGTGCACTACGACCCGGCCCTGATCGTCGAGCAGGCCCTGCGCCTGGTACGGGGCGAGCCGCTGGTTGCCAGTGATGGCAGCGCACTGCGCCTGCAGGCCCATACGCTGTGTGTGCATGGCGACAATGCCAGCTCGGTGGCTGCGGTGCGGCAGATACGTCAGGCTCTCGATGCGCAGGCGGCGCCATGAAGTGGCGCGTCGAGGTGGTTGCTGTCGATTGCCTGATGGTGCGCCTGTTCGATGCGATCGACGAGTCCAACATGCCCTGGATGCTCGCTGCCACCCAGCGTCTGCGTGCAGCCTTTGCGGCGCAGCTGATCGATCTGGTGCCGTCGTACACCACCGTGATGGTGCATTTCGACCTGTCGCCCACCCAGGCCCGCGAGCGTATCGCGCAGGCGCTCGAAGGTCTTCGCCCCGACGAGGGCGGGGCAGGGCAGCGCCACGACATTCCGGTGTGGTACGACCCCAGCGTCGGGCCCGAGCTGGCCTTGCTGGCGCAGCGCAGCGGCGACTCCGTGGCGGGGGTGATCCGCCGCCACAGCGCGCGCGAGTACCAGGTGTTCGCCCTGGGCTTCGCCCCGGGTTTCGCGTTCATGGGGCTGGTCGAGGAGGCGCTGGCCGCGCCGCGCCTGGCCACCCCGCGCAAGCGCGTGGCAGCCGGCAGTGTGGGCATCGCCGAGCGCCAGACGGCGGCCTACCCGGCGGTGTCGCCCGGGGGCTGGAACCTGATCGGGCGTACCCCCAGCCGCCTGTTCGATCGCCAGCGTGAGGGCTACAGCCTGCTGCAGCCGGGCGACCGGGTGCGCTTCGTGGCGGTGGACCGTGCCGAATTCCTTGCACTCGGCGGCGACGACACGCCCCTGCAGGTGTCGCCGTGAGCCGCTTGCTGATCGAGGCCAGCACGCCGCTGTGCCTGTTGCAGGATGCCGGGCGCTTTGGCGTGCGCCACCTGGGCGTGACCCAGGGCGGTGGTCTGGACTGGGTATCGATGCGCTGGGCCAACTGGCTGCTGGGCAATGCACCGCAGGCGGCGGTGGTGGAAATCACCCTGGGCGGGCTGACGCTGGTGGCCGAGCAGGCGTGCTGCCTGGCACTGGCCGGTGCTGACCTGGGCGCACGGCTCGACGACCAGCCGCTGGCGCCGTGGCGCAGTTTCGTGATGGCCAAGGGGCAGCGCCTGCAGTTCACCCAGCCGCTGCAGGGTGTGCGGGCCTACCTGGCGGCGCCAGGGGGATTCGCTGCGCCGCAGGTGCTGGGCAGTTGCGCTACGGTGGTGCGCGAGGAGCTGGGCGGGCTGACGGGACTGGGCAGGGCATTGGCCCGAGGCGAGTGCCTGGGCTATGCCGGCAACGCGCCGGGTGTGCGTGAGGTGCCCGAAGGGCTTCGACCCGTGCCAGGTACCTGCACCGTGCTGGACCTGGTGATGGGGGCGCAGATTGGCGAGTTTGCCGGGCAGAGCCTGTTCGATGCCTTCAACCGCGACTGGACCCTGGACACCCGCGCCGACCGCATGGGCATGCGCCTGCTGGGCCCGGCGTTGCAGTATCAGGGGCAACCGATGATCTCGGAGGGGATACCGCTGGGCGCGGTGCAGGTACCGCCGGATGGGCAGCCGATCGTGTTGCTCAATGATCGGCAGACGATTGGCGGCTATCCGCGACTGGGGGCGCTGACCCCGCTGGCGCTGGCTGGCCTGGCGCAGTTGCTGCCGGGGCGTGTGGTGCGGTTGCGGGCCGTGGTGCAGGAGATGGCATGGCGAGAGCAGCAGGTTTATCTGCAGAGGTTTGTCGACTGACAGGGCCTCTTCGCCGGCAAGGCCGGCGAAGGGTTCACCGCTATTTGGACAGAAACCGCATCCCTTCCTCCAGCCCGCGCAAGGTCAGCGGGAACATCCGGTCCTCGACCAGCTCGCGCACGATGTTGGTCGAAGCGGTATAGCCCCAGGTGTCCTTGGGGTAGGGGTTTATCCAGATCAGCTTCTTGTACTTCTCCATGAAGCGGCGCATCCACACATACCCGGCTTCCTCGTTCCAGTGCTCCACGCTGCCACCGGGCTGGGTGATCTCGTAGGGCGCCATGGCCGCATCGCCCACGAACACCACCTTGTAGTCGGCGCCGTACTTGTGCAGCAGGTCCATGGTCGAGGTGCGCTCGGAGGTGCGGCGCAGGTTGTTCTTCCACACCGACTCGTACACGAAGTTGTGGAAGTAGTAGTACTCCAGGTGCTTGAACTCGGTCTTGCAGGCCGAAAACAGCTCTTCGCAGATCTTCACGTGGGCGTCCATCGAACCGCCGATGTCGAACAGCAGCAGCAACTTCACGCTGTTGCGCCGCTCCGGACGCATCTGGATATTGAGCAGCCCGGCATCGCGCGCGGTGTGGTCGATGGTGCCGTCGATATCCAGCTCTTCGGCCGCGCCCTGACGGGCGAACTTGCGCAGCCGGCGCAAGGCCAGCTTGATGTTGCGCGTGCCCAGTTCCACCCCGTCGTCGAGGTTCTTGTACTCGCGCTGGTCCCATACCTTGACCGCCTTGCCCTGGCGCTTGCCGGCATCGCCCACGCGAATGCCCTCGGGGTTGAAGCCGCCCGAGCCGAACGGGCTGGTACCGCCGGTGCCGATCCATTTGTTGCCGCCGGCATGGCGTTCCTTCTGTTCTTCCAGGCGTTTCTTGAACGCTTCGATCAGCTTGTCCAGACCGCCCAGGGACTGGATCTGCGCACGCTCTTCATCCGTCAGGGAACGCTCGAATTCCTTGCGCAGCCAGTCTTCGGGGATCAGCGCCTCCAGGTGGTGGTCGAGGTTTTCAAGGCCCTTGAAGTAGGCCGAGAAGGCCCGGTCGAACTTGTCGAAGTGGCGCTCGTCCTTGACCAGGATGGCGCGCGCCAAATAGTAGAACTCGTCCATGTCGGCGAAGATCACCCGCTGCTTCAAGGCATTGAGCAGGTCGAGCAACTCGCGTACCGACACCGGCACCTTGGCCGCGCGCATTTCATTGAACAGGTTCAGCAGCATGGCAATGACCCCGTTGGCTCAGCGGTTGCCGCGCCGGCTCATGAACGCCAGGCGCTCCAGCAACTGCACGTCCTGCTCGTTCTTGACCAGCGCACCGGCCAGCGGCGGGATGGCCTTGGTCGGGTCGCGCTCGCGCAATACCGCTTCGCCGATGTTGTCGGCCATCAGCAGCTTGAGCCAGTCGACCAGCTCGGAGGTGGAGGGTTTTTTCTTCAGGCCCGGCACCTTGCGCACGTCGAAGAACACGTCCAGCGCCTCGCTGACCAGGTCCTGCTTGATGTTGGGGTAGTGCACGTCGACGATCTGCTGCAGCGTGGCGCGATCGGGGAAGGCGATGTAGTGGAAGAAGCAGCGACGCAGGAAGGCGTCGGGCAGTTCCTTCTCGTTGTTGGAGGTAATGATGATGATCGGGCGCTGTTTGGCCTTGATGGTCTCGTCGATCTCGTAGACGTAGAACTCCATCTTGTCGAGTTCCTGCAGCAGGTCGTTGGGGAACTCGATGTCGGCCTTGTCGATTTCGTCGATCAGCAGGATGACCCGCTCCTCGGCTTCGAAGGCCTCCCACAACTTGCCCTTTTTCAGGTAGTTGCGCACGTCGTGCACCTTGTCCACGCCCAGCTGCGAGTCGCGCAGGCGGCTGACCGCATCGTACTCGTAGAGGCCCTGGTGGGCCTTGGTGGTGGACTTGATGTGCCAGGTGATCAGCTTGGCACCGAAGGCTTCGGCCAGTTGCTCGGCGAGCATGGTCTTGCCGGTGCCGGGTTCGCCCTTGACCAGCAGCGGGCGCTCCAGGGTGATCGCCGCGTTGACGGCCAGTTTCAGGTCATCTGTGGCGACGTATGCGCTGGTGCCTTCGAACTTCATGTACCGATCCTCAAAAAATGGTCATGCGGTGACTATCATGCGACGACTATAACGCGGGGCTTGCGTGGCTGTGAACGCGGACGGGGTATTCAGTCTGTGGATGATTGGTCATGGAACCGGGGTGGCAGGCCTGGCCTCGTCGCTGGCTTGCCAGCGAAAGGGCCAGTACCGCGATGGATCAGTCAGCTTTCGGCGGCCCCTGTTCATACCGCGCATTGAATGCCTGCACGAAGCCGTTGCGCAGAATCTGCAAAAACGCCTCGAACGCGCTGATATCGCTGTGATGTACGCTGCCGCTGAGCTCCACGCGCGTGGCGAACTGGTTCTTGCGCTGGTTCTTGAGCACCGTTTCGGTACCGCCCACCAGGGCTTCCCAGATCGAGCGCAGAAACCCCTTGTCCTTGTTGTCCACGTCCTGCTGCCAGTTGAACACTTCGACATCGCGCAACAACGGCTTGATGTAGCCCTTGAGCTGGCCCTTGTTCGCCTCGGCCTCGATCACCACGTCGCCGTGCCCGGCATTGAAGTCGAACTTGCCGTAGGCGCTGGCAAAGTCGTTCATCTGGCGCAGCTGGATGCCGGTGGCGCGCAGGCGGAACTGGAAGTCCTCGAAGTTGCTCAGCGGGTCGAAGGTGGCCGTGCTTTCCACCCGCGCGTCGCCCAGCAGCCGGGCCTTGCCCTCGAAGCGGGCGTCGCGCTTGCCTTCGACGTCCACCACGTTGGTCAGGTTGTAGACGCTGGCGTTGAGCTGGGTCGCTTCAAGGCTGACCGGCGGTTTGGAATTGAAGTTGCGAAAGGTCAGGGTGCCGTCGTCTATGCGCAGCTCGTTGAGGGTGATCGGCAGCAGCTTGCTCAGCTGCGCGCGCCAGTCGGTGCCCTTACCGGTCTGCGACGCCTGGGTGTTGCCGCCATCGACGAAGTTCAGTTTCGGGCGCAGGAAGGTCACTTCGGCCACCACGGCATGGTCGTACCACAGTGAATGCCAGCTCACCGACAGGTCGATCAGCGGCGCCTCCAGAAACGGCACCGGCACCTTGCCCGTGGTCTTGACGATGGTCAGGCCGTTGATCTTGTAGGCACCCCGCCACAGGGCCAGGTCGACATCGGTGACCTGGCCGCGGTAGTCGCCCATGTCGGCGAGCTTTTCGTTCAAGTAGTTGCGTACCAGGATCGGCAGCGTCAGGTGCAGGGCCAGCAGCAACAGTGCAATGCCCAGCAGCCCCCACAGGGGCCAGCGGTAGCGGCGTTTCATCGGCGTGGGTTCCGTGATTGAGGATGATCGGTTGACCGCCGCACGGGCGCATCGGTTCGTTCGGGGTGGACGCACCGCAGGGGCAGGCATACCCTTGAAGTTTTCGCACGGTGCCAAAAGGACCCAAGCCATGAGCCGTATCTTCGCTGACAACGCGCACTCCATCGGCAACACGCCGCTGGTGCAGATCAACCGCATCGCCCCGCGGGGCGTGACCATCCTGGCCAAGATCGAGGGGCGCAACCCCGGCTATTCGGTCAAGTGCCGGATCGGCGCGAACATGATCTGGGACGCCGAAAGCAGCGGCCGGCTCAAACCGGGCATGACCATCGTCGAGCCGACCTCGGGCAACACCGGTATCGGCCTGGCCTTCGTGGCCGCTGCGCGCGGCTACAAGCTGATGCTGACCATGCCGGCCTCGATGAGCATCGAGCGGCGCAAGGTACTCAAGGCGCTGGGCGCCGAGCTGGTGCTGACCGAGCCTGCCAAGGGCATGAAGGGCGCGATCGAGAAGGCCGCCGAAATCGTAGCCAGCGACCCGGCCACCTACTTCATGCCGGCGCAGTTCGACAACCCGGCCAACCCGGCCATTCACGAGAAGACCACCGGTCCGGAAATCTGGAACGACACCGACGGCGGGGTCGATGTGCTGGTTGCCGGCGTGGGCACCGGCGGCACCATCACCGGTGTGTCGCGCTACATCAAGAACACCCAGGGCAAGCCGATTCTGTCGGTGGCGGTCGAGCCGCTGGTGTCTCCGGTGATCACCCAGGCCCTGGCCGGCCAGGAAATCAAGCCCAACCCGCACAAGATCCAGGGCATCGGCGCAGGTTTCGTACCCAACAACCTGGACCTGTCGATGGTCGACCAGGTCGAGCTGGCCAGCGACGAGGAGTCCAAGGCCATGGCCCTGCGACTGATGCAGGAGGAGGGCATCCTGTGCGGTATCTCCTGTGGCGCGGCGATGGCCGTGGCGGTACGCCTGGCCGAAAAGCCGGAAATGCAGGGCAAGACCATCGTGGTGATCCTGCCCGACTCGGGCGAGCGCTACCTGTCGAGCATGCTCTTCAGCGACCTGTTCACCGAGCAGGAAAACCAGCAGTAACCACCGCCAGGCTCCACCGAGGCTGATCCGCCTCAATGTTCGGCGCACTGCGTTGTTGCACAATTGCCAACACTGAATGTCCGGCCCCGGTTGTTTTTACCGGGGCCGGATCGGTTTATCATGTCCGATTATCCGGCAGCGATGGCCTGATCGAAATTCAAGGAGTGTTGCATGACCTTTTCCTTTGTCGCCAAGGCAGGTGTACTGCTGCTGTTCTTCGGCAGCACCCTGTACGTGCACCTGCGCGGCAAGGCGCGTTTGCCCGTGTTGCGCCAGTTCGTCAACCATTCGGCGCTGTTCGCCCCCTATAACGCCCTTATGTACCTGTTTTCGGGGGTGCCTTCCAAGCCCTACCTGGACCGTAGTCGCTTCCCCGAGCTGGACGTGCTCAAGGACAACTGGCAGGTGATCCGCGAGGAGGCCATGCACCTGTTCGACGAGGGCTACATCCGCGCCGCCGAAAAAGACAACGATGCCGGCTTCGGTTCGTTCTTCAAGAAGGGTTGGAAGCGCTTCTACCTGAAGTGGTACGACAAGGCGCTGCCATCGGCCGAGGCGCTGTGCCCCCGCACCGTCGAGCTGGTCAACAGCATCCCCAACGTCAAGGGCGCGATGTTCGCCCTGCTGCCGGGCGGCAGCCACCTGAACCCGCACCGCGACCCGTTCGGCGGTTCGCTGCGCTATCACCTGGGGCTGTCCACGCCGAACTCGGACGACTGCCGCATCTATGTCGACGGCCAGGTGTACGCCTGGCGCGATGGCGAAGACGTGATGTTCGATGAAACCTACGTGCACTGGGTGAAGAACGAAACCGAGACCACCCGGGTGATCCTGTTCTGCGATATCGAGCGACCGCTGACCAGCCCGCTGATGACCCGCATCAACCGCAAGGTCAGTGCCTTCCTGGGCCGGGCCACCGCGCCGCAGAACACCGACGACGAGCGCGTGGGCGGCATCAACCAGGCGTATGCCTGGAGCAAACGCTTCAGTACCGTGATCAGCAGCCGGGTCAAGACCTTCAAGCGCGCCAACCCCAAGGCCTACCGCGTGCTGCGCCCGGTGCTGGCGGTGCTGGTTGCTTACCTGCTGTACCGCTGGCTGTTCTGACCACACTCGGTGCAAGGTTGGCCCCTGCCGGGGCGGGCCTTGCACCGTGTCGCGAGTGTGGCTATATTCACCCACAGTTCACCTCACCGAAGACCTGCACATGCCAGCTTCCCGCCCCACCACCGTATTCGCTACCGCGCCCGACGCGGTCGTGGTCGTGCGTGGGTCCCAGCAGCCGGTCATGATCAGTCACTACCCACCACCTGTCAGTAGCCCCGTGGCGTGCGTTGTCGCACCACCCGGCGTGGTTGTAGTGCTGGGCTGAGCGGCCACTGGCTGCGCCCCCACCACACCTGAACCCTACTGAATACGGCCGGCTGCACCGCGCAGCTCGACCGTTCGGCTTACTTGCCCGAATACAGGTGGCATTTCATGTCAGTTATCTCGAAACAATCCGTGGCCTCGGCGGCCACCACCAGCCTGTTCGTCCTGCTCTGGAGCAGCGGCGCCATCGTCTCCAAGCTCGGCCTGGCGCAGGCCTCGCCCTTTGCCTTTCTGCTGATCCGCTTTGCGATTGCCTTTGTCGGCCTGCTGCTGCTCGGCCCGTTGCTGCGCCTGCACTGGCCACGCGGTCGCGGCCCGTTGCTGCAAGCCATCGCCACCGGCTGCGTGCTGCTCGGTGCCTACCAGATCTTCTACCTGCTGGCGCTGGACCTGAAGGTGACGCCCGGCATCATGGCCACCGTGATGGGCGTGCAGCCGATCCTCACGGTGGTGCTGATGGAGCGCAAGCGTTCGTTCAGCCGCCTGTTCGGCCTGAGCCTGGGGCTGATCGGGCTGGTGATGGTGGTGTACCAGGGCATCGGCCTGGGCGGCATCTCGCTGGCGGGCATGCTGTTCGCGCTGCTGGCGCTGGCCAGCATGACGTTCGGCTCGATCATGCAGAAGCGCATCACCAGCAACCCGGTGGGCACGCTGCCCTTGCAGTACCTGGCGGGGCTGCTGATGTGCGCGCTGTTTGCACCGTTCCAGCCGCTGGCGGTCAACCCCAATGCCAGCTTTGTGTTCTCGGTGCTGTGGATGGGCCTGGTGGTGTCGTTGCTGGCGACCTTGCTGCTGTACCGGCTGATCGCCAAGGGCAACCTGGTCAATGTCACCAGCCTGTTCTACCTGGTGCCGGCGGTGACGGCGGTGATGGACTACCTGATCTTCGGCAATCGCCTGGCGGCCTTGAGCCTGCTGGGCATGGGCTTGATCGTGGTGGGCCTGCTGTTCGTGTTCCGCAAGCCCGCGACCAAGCCTGACACGGTGGATCAGTCGCTGGCCAGCTGACGGGCCTGGCGGGCCGGCTTGAGCACCAGCCACAAGGCCACGGCAATCAGCAGCCCGCCATACAGGTGCGCCATCGACAGGGGCTCGTCCAGCAGCCACGCGCCCCACAGCACGCCGAAGGCCGGGATCATGAAGGTCACGGTGGTGGATTTTACCGGGCCGATTTCGCTGATCAGGCGAAAGTACAGGATGTAGGCGAAGGCGGTGCACAACAGGCCCAGCCCCAGCAGCGACAACCACACCTGCCAGCCGCCCCAGCTGGCAGGTGGCTGGGTGATCACGCTGAAGCCGAACAGCGGCAGCAACAGCAAGGTGGCGCCCATCATGCTGCCCAGCGCCGACAGGCGACTGTCCAGGCCGCCCTGCTGGTCGAGCCAGCGCCGCGCCAGATACCCCGAGAAGCCATAGCAGGTGGTGGCCGCCAGACACGAGAGGGCGCCCTGCATGAGCCTGGCGTCGAAGGCCACCGGCCCCGCACCACTGAGAATCCCGACCCCGAACAGGCCCAGGAATATGCCGCCCAGCTTGGGCAGGGTCATGGCCTCGCGAAAGAACAGCGCGCCGATCAGCACGCCCATCAGCGGCGTGGTGGCGTTGAAGATCGCCGAGTAGCCGGCGGGCAGCACCTGGGCGGCCACCGAGTAGAGCGTTGCGGGTATTCCCGAGTTGATCATGCCCAGAAACAGGCAGGCCTTGAGTTTGCCCTGGAAGTCCCAGCGCACGCGCAGCAGGGCGAGAATCACCAGCAACCCGGCGCAGGCGATGGAGACGCGAAAGAAGGCGGTGGGCAGGGTGCCCAGCACCGGCGCAATGATGCGCATGAACAGAAAACTGGCCCCCCACACGGCAGCGAGAATCAACAGTCGGGTGATGGCGATGGGGCTCACGGGGGTTCTCCGGGTAACAGGGGCAGGGGCGGGAGTTTACGGTAAAAGCCAGGGTGGGCTCTCTCGCTTTCTTGCGGTGTCAATTCGGGCGCTTTCGCCAGCACCGCTGGCTCCTGCTGTGGGGGCGGTATCTGTAGGAGCCGGCCTTGCCGGCGAAGGGCGCGAAACGGTTCCTAAGTAGGCTATCGCAGCCTTGCGTGACTGGCTAAGCTCAGGTCTTTGAAATTCCCGCAGAGGTCTTACCCATGCCCCAACAATGGCCGGCCGCCGCCATCGCCCGGATGATTCTCGATGGCTTCGACAGCTACCGTGAGCACTTTCGCCAGATCACCGACGGGGCACGCCAACGCTTCGAGCTCGCGCAATGGCAGCAGATCCAGACGGCCTCGGCGGCACGTATCAATCTCTACGAGGAAAAGGTCAGCGAGGTCAGCGGCTGGCTGGCCGGCGCTTTCGAGCCCGAGGTTCTGCTGGATGCGACGTTCTGGCCGCTGGTCAAGAGCGCCTACATCAGCCTGATCGACCCGCGCCTGGACGATGAGCTTTCCGAAACCTGGTACAACTCGATCTTCTGCAGCCTGTTCAGCCATGACCTGATCAGCGACGGCTGCATGTTCATCCATACCACGCGCCCGGCACTGCGCGCCCATGAGCGCGCCGCGCAGACCCGCACCTACCGCCCCCAGGGCGGGCTGGGCGAGATGCTCGCGCAGGTCTTCGCCGACTACGCCTTCGCGGTGCCCTTCGCCGACCTGCCCGGCGACCTGGCGCGCCTGGAGGCGCAGTTGCGCGAGAACCTGCCCGATTGGGTGTGCAAGGACCCGCAACTGCAGGTGGAGCTGTTTTCCTCGGTGCTCTATCGCAACAAGGGGGCCTACCTGGTGGGCCGGCTGTTCACCCACGATGAGCAGTGGCCGCTGGTGATTCCGCTGCTGCACCACGAAGGCCACGGCATCGAAATCGATGCGCTGATCACCGATGAAGCCGATGTGTCGATCATCTTCTCGTTCACTCGCTCGTACTTCATGGTCGATGTGCCGGTGCCGGCCGAGTTCGTGGGCTTTCTCAAGCGCATCCTGCCGGGCAAGCACATCGCCGAGCTGTACACCTCCATCGGTTTCTACAAGCACGGCAAGTCCGAGTTCTACCGGGCGCTGATCAATCACCTGGCCAGTACCGACGACCGCTTCATCATGGCCCCCGGTGTGCGCGGCATGGTCATGAGCGTGTTCACCCTGCCGGGCTTCAACACCGTGTTCAAGATCATCAAGGACCGCTTCTCGCCGTCCAAGAGTGTCGACCGCGCCACGGTCATCGAGAAGTACCGCCTGGTAAAGAGCGTCGACCGCGTGGGGCGCATGGCCGATACCCAGGAGTTCGCCGACTTTCGCTTCCCGCTGGGCAAGTTCGAGCCAGAGTGCCTGGCCGAGTTGCTGGAAGTGGCGCCGTCGACCGTGGTGGTGGAGGGCGACACGGTGCTTATCCGCCACTGCTGGACCGAGCGGCGCATGACCCCGCTGAACCTGTACCTGGAAAACGCCAACGAGGCCCAGGTGCGCGAGGCGCTGGAGGACTACGGGCTGGCGATCAAGCAATTGGCGGCGGCGAACATCTTCCCCGGCGACATGCTGCTGAAGAACTTTGGCGTTACCCGGCATGGGCGGGTGGTGTTCTATGACTACGACGAGATCTGCTTTCTGACCGAAGCCAACTTCCGCTATATCCCGCCGCCGCGTTTCCCCGAGGACGAGATGGCCAGCGAGCCGTGGTACTCGATCGGGCCGCTGGACGTGTTCCCCGAGGAGTTCCCGCCGTTTCTGTTTGCCGACATCGGTCAGCGGCGGCTGTTCAGCCAGTTGCATGGCGAGTTGTATGACGCAGATTACTGGAAGGGGCTGCAGGCGGCGATACGGGAGGGGAAGGTGATCGATGTGTTCCCGTACCGGCGCAAGTGCCGGGAGAACTGAGCAGCTTCGCCGGCCTTGCCGGCGCCAAGGGGAAGCGCGTCGCGCCTGTAGGAGCCGGCCTTGCCGGCGAATCGGTTCAGGATTGCAGGCACTTGAGCTTGCTGAAGTCCTGCTGCACCTTGGCCAGCCTGCCCTGCAGGTGCTGACGTTGCTGCTCGCTGCTCTGCGCCATCAGGTCCACCAGCAGGCTGCGCGCCTCCTGTTCGGTACGCTGGTAGGCCATGCGGTACTCCGGCGTCCACAGGCTTTCGCGCTGCTTGAGCAGTAGTTCCAGCCTTGGTTCGAATGCCTCGCTGCGCCGTTGCTCCATCGCCGCAGTGAACTGCGCCTGCCAGTGTGCGCGGTTGGCGATCCACTGACGGTTCTGTTCGCCCAACGCCTGTGACCACTGCGCCACGCGCAGGCGCTGCTGCGGGTTCAGTTCGCCCAGCCATGGCGTCAGGCGTTTTTCCATGCGCTGCTGGCGCTGCTCGATCTGCCTGGCCAGCGGCGTCTTCACATACTTGGCCTCGCGCTCGCGAATGTCTTCGGCAAACGCCTCGCGCATGTCGCTGACCTGTTCGTCGTCCATGCCGCGCAGCAGCTGCGTGGCCGACGGCATGATCTGGTCGGCCACCTCGGCGATGGCCTGCTTGGCCTGCTCGGTGCGCAGCCTTAGCTGCGCGTCGGTGACCTCGTTGTGCGCGACCATCTGTCGAATATCGCCCAGCCATGTCAGATAGCCCGGCAGCTGTGTACGACAATGCCATGCCAGGTGCGCCTTGAGTCGTTCGTCCAGCCAGCCTTTCTGCTGGCGATTCATGCTCAGGTAGTCGCTCAGCGACCAGGGCACCAGTACATCGAGGTTGCGGTAGGCGAGGTCCATGCGGTTGCAGCCGACCAGCAGCAGCGTCGACAGCACCAGCAGCGAAAGGCAGCGAAACAACGTGGACAGGCAGGCATCCATGGGTGCATATCCTTGCAGGGGCGTGCTTGTGTTTATAGAACAACGGCGCGCCTGGCGGTTCCCGTAGCGTGTAGAATGCCAGCCTCGCAACGAGGATTTCAGCAAATGGCTTTAGTTGGGCGTTACAACACTTTGCAAGTGGTCAAGCACACGGATTTCGGTCTGTACCTGGACGGCGGGGCGGACGGCGAGATCCTGCTGCCCAACCGTTACATCCCCAAGGACACGCCCACCGAGGCCGAGGACTGGCTCAACGTCTTCGTCTACCTCGACAGCGAAGACAAGCTGATCGCCACTACCGAGAAGACCAAACTGCAGGTGGGCGAGTTCGCCAGCCTCAAGGTGGTGGAAATCAACAGCATCGGCATCTTCCTCGACTGGGGCCTGCCCAAGGACCTGTTGATGCCGTACTCCGAAGAAAAACGCCAGATGAAGGCGGGCGAGTACTGCGTGGTGCATGCCTACCTCGACAAGCGCACCCGGCGCATCACCGCCACCGCGCGCTTGGACCGCTACCTCGACAAGCTGCCGGCCAACTACAGCGTGGGCCAGGAAGTCGACCTGCTGGTGGTCGAGGAAACCCCGATGGGGTTCAAGGCCATCATCAACAACAAGCACTGGGGCCTGATCCACAAGAACGAAGTGTTCAAGTTCTTGCGTTCGGGCAAGCAGGAGAAGGGCTACATCAAGGAGCTGCGCAGCGACGGCAAGATCGCCTTGAGCCTGCAGCCGGTCGGCCAGGCCCTGGCCAGCACGCTGAACGACAAGATCCTCGACAAGCTCAAGGCCGCCAACGGCGTGCTGCCGGTCAGCGACAAGAGCGACCCGCAGGTGATCAGCGACCTGTTCGGGGTGAGCAAGGGCAATTTCAAGAAAGCGATCGGCGCCCTGTACAAGGACGGGCGCATCGTGATTCACGCCGACCGCATCGAACTGGTCTGATCAGACCTGCACGAAGGCGGCAAAACTCAGGTTTTCGCCGCCTGGACGCAAGTCCTGCAGCAGCGAGTCGCGGTCGGCGCTCAGCGCCAGGCTGATGGTCGAGCGACGCTTGCCCGGCTTGCGTACTTCCATCTTCTCCAGGTGCGCACGCAGGAAGTTGACCGGCACCTTGAGGTGCTGCAACTGGTCGGTTTCCGGGGTGTAGAGCAGCAGGTTGACCCAGTCGGCCACGCTCTTGGGCAGCACCAGCTTCACCGGCACATCGAACCACCACAGGCTGCGCTTGGTATCGAGCACGGCAAACAGGGTGTTGTCGCTGTTGAGCACAGGGCGTTCCAGCGCCTGGTTGCGACGGGCGATGGCGGTGGGTTTGTCGAGTTTCATGCAGGTTCCTACGGGTGACGCTTGAAAGGTCGGCCATTGTGCTGGGATTGCGCTGAAAACTAAAGCGGGGCCTGCTGACAGGGCCGACCATTTGCAGACAATCCCTGCCGACGAATGGCCGCCCCGCGGTCCTCAGCGCGCCAGCGCCTTGCTCAACTCCGAGGTGGCCCCGTCGGACCGGGTGACCGTCGCGGTGAACGCCTGCAGCCCATCTGCTTGCGGCAATACATACTCGAACTGCGCCTGACCCTTGGCATCCGTCGCCACCATCACTTCGCCCAGATACTGCTCCGCTTCACTGGCCTTTGAGTCAGCATTGCCGAACACCTCCACCCGCAACAGGCTGTCGGGCTCGCCACTCACCTGGCCCAGCAAGCGGTCACCTTTGACTGCCATGAGCAACGGGGCCGCCTGATCGTGATTGGGTACCGGCTGGCAACCCTGCGGTGCGGCCTTGTCGGTACAGATGATCGCCCGGTTGGTGCCCGACGGGTCGACACCGATGCCGCGCGAGCCCACATAGATCGCATGCTCCAGCGCCGGCACCGAAAACACGATGGCACCGGTGCGCTGATCGGGCACGCACGAACCACCCGCTTCGCAGCGCCGGATATCCTGGCTGTTGTTCCAGATGCGGTTGGCGGTCAGGCGGTTGCTGGTGGAGGTCGGCTCCGGGCGCAGCGCCACGCCGATGCGGTTGCCGTGGATCAGGTTGCCATCGAGGATGTTGCCCGCACCGCTGACGCTCACGCCGATGGAGTTGCCGGTAAAGGTGTTGGCCCCCAGATAATTGCGCTGGCCCCAGTTGATCTGCAGGCCGTCGGAATAGTCCTCGAAGCGGTTGCGCACCACCGTGTTGTCATTGCCCCACAGGATCTCGATGCCCTGGGAGGGCTCCGCGTTGGCCGGGGTGGAGCGAAACAGGTTGTCGGCCACCAGGTTGAACGCCGCGCCGCGGGTCAGCTCCAGGCCGTCGCCGTTGTCCACCAGCTGGTTGCGCAGCACCTTGTTGTTCACCGTGGTGGTGGCGGTCGAATTGCCCTGGCCGTCGTCGCCGGTCAGCATGATGCCGGCGCCACCCTTGTTGGCGGTGATGCGGTTGTCCTGGATGACGTTGTGGCTGGCGCGGTTGACCAGGATGCCGATGCAGAAATTACGCACATCCAGGCCGGAAATCTCCACGCCCTGGGTATCGCGTATCACCAGCCCCGGGCCGGTGGTGGTGCGCACATTGGTGCCGAACTGTCCGGGCACGGCGCCAGGGCATGCGCGCGTGCCGTTGCCGACGATATAGGCCGAACCGTCGATGGCGATGTACTCGCCGTTGCGCTTCCAGGCCGCACCTTCGAGGCTGACCGGGCCGAGAATCGGCGGCAGGGCCGAAGCGGGCTTGATCACGTAGGGCGGCTGGCCGACCGGGCGGATCTCGATCCGGTAGGTGCCGGGCGCCTGGTTGTTGCGCTCGATGGCCCAGCGCAGGCTGCCGGGCTGCTCGTCGTCGGCATAGCGATCGACCACCAGGGTGGTCAGGGCGGCGGGCTGTACGTCAGGTGCTGCGTGCAGGGCATGGGCAGGTACGGCCAGCAGCAGGGCTGCCAGCAAGGGGGAGATACGCATGGGTAGTGATCGCTGTGTCTGTTGTTTTTATCGCGCCCGGCTGCAGGGCGCTGGTGCCCGATTCTAGGCAAAGCCGACAGCCCCTGGCGCAGGCCAGGCACGATTGGGTGCGATATTCGCCCGCTGTTTATCCATTGTGGGAATCCACACCGCCCCAAAATATTTGAAACTCTCGCAGAAGCGGGCGGGTCCACTGACTGTCGACACTGACAGCTATCTGTTCCCCTTCAGGAGAAATGCCATGAGCAGCACTTCGGACAAAGCAAAAGGCTTGGCCAACGAAGCGGTAGGCAACATCAAGCAAGGCGTGGGCAAGGTGACCGATAACGATAAACTGCGCGCCGAGGGCAAGGCCCAGGAAGTCAAGGGCGAAACCCAGCAGGCAGTGGGCAAGGCCAAGGATGCGGTCAAGGATGCTGTGAAAAAGCCCTGACCGGCTGCGCGTGTAGCCGATAACGGCCATCTTCGGGTGGCCGTTCTGCTGTCTGTGGCAATCAATCGTAACCTCACAGACGTGGTCTACTAGACTACCGTCAGGTAAAACACCCCCCAACGCTTGGATTACTGCCTATGACAGTGGAGCGGCGAAAGGAGACGCTATGATTTTCCCCAACTTGCACGGCCTGCCGTTGCATCGTGTTCTGGTGCGCACGGTAAGCGAGTTTCTCGATGACGAGATGTCCACCTATGCGTCGGCCCTGGCCTACCAGATGCTGTTTTCGCTGTTCCCCTTCCTGCTGTTCCTGATCGCCCTGATCGGGTTTCTGCATTTGCCCGACTTCTTCACCTGGCTGCGCCTGCAGTCGGAACTGGTGTTGCCGCCCCAGGCGCTGGAGCAGGTCAACCCGGTGATCGACCAGTTGCAGCAATCCAAGGGCGGGCTGCTCTCGGTAGGTATCGTGATCGCCCTGTGGACCGCGTCGGCGGGCGTGCGCCTGATGATGAGCGCGATGAACGCCGCCTATGACGTGGTGGAAGGGCGCCCGGTGTGGAAGCGCATCCCGCTCTCGGTGCTGTATACCGTCGGAATCGCCGGCATGCTGCTGGCCGCCGCCGCCTTGATGGTGCTGGGCCCGCAGGTGATGGAATGGATCGCCTCGCAGGTAGGCATGCAGGAGTTCATCGTCACGCTGTGGACCATCCTGCGCTGGCCGGCCATCATCATCCTGATGATGGTGGCGGTGGCATTGATCTATTACGTGATGCCCGATGTGGAGCAGGAATTTCGCTTCATCACCCCCGGCTCGGTACTGGCGGTGGTGGTGTGGATCATCGCTTCGCTGGGGTTTGGCTACTACGTCAAGACGTTTGCCGACTACAACGCGATGTACGGCAGCATCGGTGCGATCATCGTGCTGTTGCTGTACTTCTATATTTCTGCCGCAGTATTGCTGCTGGGGGCGGAGATGAATGCGGTGATCGAGCACATGTCGGCCGAAGGCAAGGACCCTGGCGAGAAGGAAATGCCCGACGACGATGCGCCGGAACATGATAAAAAGCATGTTTCCGGGCTGGGGCGCGATCACTCCATCCCGTCCGATTCCGCGCCTGAACCCGTGAGCCGAGCCCCGCATGATTCGTGACATCCTGAAGATGGGCGACGAGCGCCTGTTGCGCGTTGCACCGCCCGTACCGGCCCGCCTGTTCGGCACTGCCGAGCTGGAGCAGCTGATTGCCGACATGTTCGACACCATGCAGCACGTGGGCGGCGTGGGGCTGGCGGCGCCGCAGATCGGGGTCGACCTGCAACTGGTGATCTTCGGCTTCGAGCGTAGCGAGCGCTACCCGGATGCCGAGCCCGTGCCGCAGACCATTCTGCTCAACCCGGTGATCACCCCGGTGGGCACCGAGGTCGAGGATGGCTGGGAGGGCTGCCTGTCGGTGCCCGGCCTGCGCGGCGTGGTCAGCCGCTACCGGCACATTCGCTACAGCGGGGTCGACCCGCAGGGCCAGCCCATCGAGCGCTCGGCAGAGGGTTTTCATGCGCGGGTGGTGCAGCACGAATGCGATCACCTGATCGGTCGCCTGTACCCCTCGCGCATTCATGACTTCAGCAAGTTCGGTTATACCGAGGTGCTGTTCCCGGGGCTGGACCCGGCCAGCGACGACTGATCCCGCGCCAACGCGATCAACGATTTGCTGCGCTGATAGCGCGCCAGACGCTCATTGAGCTGCAGCGGCAGTGCGCCGGCAGGGCTGAACCCCAGTGGCTGGTAGAAGGCCAGCAGGTCCGGGTGGCAGAACAGCCACACGGTGCCCGGCTTGCCGGCGCAGGCATGCTCGATCAGTTGTCGTGCAATGCGCCGGCCGCGCCAGGCGGGTGCCACCAGCAAGCCGGTCAGCCAGAACCCCTCGGGTACCGCGCTCATGTTCACTGCGGCGACAAGCTCACCCGCACGCGCCACCCAGGCCTCGCCCTTGGCACTGGCACGCATGGCCGTACCTTCGGCGCGATAGAATTTGTTCAGCAAAGGGCGCTCGGCAGCGCTTAGCAGGCTGTAGCGTATTTCACTCACGGCGGTTTCCAGCAAGGGCTCTGGCACGGGCTTTTACACGGGCTTGGGTAGGCTGTCGAGGGCTTGCCGTGCGGTTATTGTTACCGAGGCGGTAACAGTGAATGTCCGGCTTCGGGCTTCAACCACCTTCGCAACCTTATAAACTTGACCCATCCCAGCAACTAGAAGCGTAACGGGATCGGTACTTCGTGTTATGTCCATTCGTTGATATGACAACTTCTCCGCGCCAACTCGGCTGATGAAGTCAAACACTTCGTTTGATTGCTTTGCAGGCCTAATACCATGAAAACCTTACTTGCACTTGTATTGGTGGGTGTCTCTTCGTTCGCCCTGGCGGACGAGGTCAAGACCGCTGCTACGCAGCCGTTGGTCGAGCAATATGACTATTCGACCAACCTGGACATCGCCCGGGTGATCAGCCTCTCGACCCTGCCCAATGTCTGCGAAGTGGTGCCGGCCACCATGACCTATGAAGACCATCAGGGCCAGCGCCACACCATCGAATACCGCGCCATGGGCGATGGCTGCAGCCAGGGCTGATCATCACAGGTCACTGGGCTGTTGTTCCCGGGCCAGGAGCGCCTGCTTGCGCTCCACGCCCCAGCGGTAGCCGGACAGGTTGCCATCACTGCGTACGACCCGATGACAGGGCACTGCCACCGCCAGGCTGTTGGCGGCGCACGCCTGGGCCACCGCCCTGACTGCCCTGGGCGCGCCAATGCGCTGGGCGATCTCGGCGTAGCTGGCGGTGCTGCCTGCCGGGATGCTGCGCAACGCCTGCCACACCCGCTCCTGGAAGGCCGTGCCGCGCAGGTCCAGCGGCAGGTCCAGGCCCAGGGCGGGCGCTTCTATGAACCCCACCACCTTGGCCACCCACTGCTCGAATTCGGCGTCGGCGCCAATCAGTTCGGCTTTGGGAAACTTGTCCTGCAGGTCGTGCAGCAACGCCTCGGGGTCGTCGCCCAGCAGGATGGCGCACACCCCGCGCTCGCTTTGGGCCACCAACAGCGCGCCGAGTGAGCACTGGGCAATGGCAAAGCGGATCGAGGCATTGGCGCCGCCCGCGCGATAGGCGGCCGGGGTCATGCCCAGCCGGGCGTTGCTGTCTTCGTAGAAACGGCTGTTGGAGTTGTAGCCAGCCTTGTACAGGGCGTCGGTGATCGAGCCCGGCTGCTCAAGCTGCCGGCGTACCTTGTGCGCGCGTCTGGCATTGGCGTAGGCCTTGGGGGTGAGGCCGGTCGCGGCCTTGAACACCCGGTGGAAGTGATACGGGCTCATGCCGACATGGGCAGCCACTTGCTTGAGGCTGGGCTCGACCTCGGCCGTTTCGATCAGCTGGCAGGCCCGGGTGACCTGGGTGGCATGCTGCTCGGCCAGTTGGCGCGGGTCGGCGGCGTAGTGCCGGCTGGGGCGATAGCCGGCGGCCTCGGCCTGGGCGGCAGTGTCGAAGAACTCGACGTTCTCCGGGCGCGGCAACCGTGACGGGCTGGAGGCGCGGCAGTAGACCCCGGTGGTGCGAACCCCATAGACGAAATCATCATCCGCCGCGGCGTCGCGGGCCAGCACGGCTTGCCAGCGTGGGTCGTTGACATCGATCGAAGGTGTGCGGGGCATGGCGTGTGGCTCTTGGCTGAGGGCGATGTGGTGAGGGTAGGTGGTGCCGTGCGGGGCGGCACTCCGGGTCTTGCGGTGGAATTCGCCCGGATTTCAGCCGGTGGCGGGTACGCGCCACAGGTACCAGGCGGCCACGGTGCGATACGGGCTCCACGGGGCGCCCAGTTCCAGCATCTGCTTGCGCGTGGGCTGGGCGGGCAGGGCGAACAGGCGACGGTAGCCTTCGCGCACGCCAAAGTCATCGGCGGGCAGGGTGTCCATGTGTTCAAGGGTGTAGATCAGCAACATCTCCACGGTCCAGCGTCCAACCCCGCGCAGTTGCGTCAGGCGCTCGATCAGGCTGGTTTCGTCGAGACGGCGGGCCAGCTCATGGTCGGGTACCAGGCCGTCGAGGCGAGCCTGGGCGATGCCCTGGATAGTGGCCAGCTTGCTCGCGGAAAACCCGCAGGCACGCAGTTGCTCGGGCGCGGTGGCCAGCAGTTGCTCGGGGCTGGGGAAGGCCTGCCCGGGGTACAGCGCCAGGAACCGCCGCAGGATCGCTTCGGCGGCCCTGGCGTGCAATTGCTGGTAGGCAATCGACCTGACCAGCGCCTGATACGGGTCGCGGGTGGGCAGCGGTTGGTGCAGGCATGGGCCGATGCGCTCGATATGCGCGGCCCACTTCGGGTTGAGGCTGGCCAGGTGGGCGCAGGCCTGGGTGTAGAACAGCGGGTTCATGCCGGTTTCCGTGGGTAAGGGAGCAGGTTCAGTGTAGAAAAGATGACTGGGGTTTCACTCCGGATGTTGCGATTGAATTGGAGGGCCTCTTCGCCGGCACCGGTACCGCTTTCTCTGCAGGAGCCGGCCCGCTCACCCTGAAACCACTGCCGCCACCCTTTCCAGCGCCTGCTTCAACTGCGCCCGGCTCTGCGCCGCCGACAGGCTGATGCGCACCGCTGCCCGGTCGCCCTGGCGCACCGCGAACACCTCGGCTGGCACCACTGCCACGCCGGCATCACGGCACGCTGTGGCGCGCACACCGTTGACCCAGACATGCGGCGAAGGCACACCCCCCACCAATGCCTTGCCCAGTATCCGCCTGGCCATCCGCCAGCGCTGACCCACTTCTTCACGCTGCCAGGCCACGCGTCGCGCCGCGGTGCCGTCATCGATCCAGCGGCAGGCGATCTCCAGGTCCAGCGGCGACACCGGCCAGTGTGTTGCCTGGGCATGCGGGTCGATGCGCGCCAGCAACTCGGCGCTGCCGACAATCCAGCCCAGGCGCAAACCGGCCGCGACGCTCTTCGACAGGCTGGTGACCAGCACGCCGCGCCCGCCCACCTGTGCCAGCAGCGCCGGGGTATCGGCCAGGGCACCGTAGACATCATCCTCGATCAGGGTCAGGGCATGGCGCTCGATCACTGCGGCAATGGCGGCCTGGCGCGCAGCGCCCATGCAGGCGCCGGTGGGGTTCTGCAGGGTCGGCGTCAGCACCACGACCCGCGCGCCGGTGGCACGTGCGACACGGTCCAGGTCGTCGGGCAGGATGCCCTGGCCGTCCAGCGCAACCTCGTGCAACGGCAGGCGCAACTGTCGACAGGCCGCCTTGATGCCGGGTGCGGTCAAGGCCTCGACCATCACGGCGTCTCCTGGCTGGCACAGCGAAAGCAGCACGTTGAACAACCCCAGCTGGGCACCGCCGCACAGCAGCACCTGGCGCTCGTCCAGTTGCAGGCCGCGCCGGCGCAGCCAGGCGGCGCCCTGAAGGCGCCCGCGCAGCAACTGTTCGGCACCCAGGTAATGCTCGAGCTGGCCGGCAGGGCCTTGTTCCAGCAGATGGCGCAAGGCATGCGCCAGGTCGGGGTTGCTGTCGTCGGCCACTGGCACATTGGTCGACAGGTCGATCTGCGTCGCTTGCTGGCCGGGTTGCTTGAGGCGGAACAGCGTGGCTTCCTTGCTGCCCGCCAGCACGTAGGTGCCGCGCCCTACCTCCCCGGACACCAGGTGCCGGGCCGCTGCCTCGCGGTACGCCTGCTGGGTGGTGCTGGGGTTAAGGCCCAGGTTCCAGGCCAGGCGCCGCTGCGGCGGCAGGCGCTCGCCCACTTTCAGCTCGCCGCTTTCGATCGCCCGCGCAATCGCCTCGACCAGTTCGAGGTAGCGGGGCAGGGAGGTGTCGCCTAGGGTGGGGGTCCACATTTATTGTTGGCCATGCAATATAAGGGTTCACCCATACAATGCGGCGCGACTAGGATCAGGTCAATTCCCCTGGCCATCGAGGTGCCTCATGTTCGACCTGTCCGCCCTGCGCGACGCTGCCCGCCTGGTACACACCTGCGTTCCTGCCACGCCCCAGTACGCCTGGCCGCGCCTGGCCGAACGCGTGGGCTGCCAGGTGTGGGTCAAGCACGAGAACCACGCGCCCACCGGTGCCTTCAAGGTTCGCGGCGGGCTGCTGTACGTGCAGGCGCTGCTGGCGCGCTCACCCACGGTGCGCGGGCTGGTCACCGCCACCCGTGGCAACCACGGGCAGAGCCTGGCGCTGGCGGCGCGCAGTGCCGGGTTGCCGATCATCATCGTGGTGCCCGAGGGCAACTCGCGGGAAAAGAATGCCGCCATGCGCGCGCTGGGTGCGCAACTGGTGGAGCATGGCGCCGATTTCGACCTGGCGCGGGCCGAGGCGGCGCGACTGGCGCAGGTGCACGGCTATGAAAGCGTGCCGCCGTTCCACCCGGACCTGATCCGCGGCGTGGCCACCTACGCGCTGGAGCTGTTCGAGGCCGTACCGGCGCTGGACTGCGTGTACGTGCCGATCGGCATGGGCTCGGGCATCTGCGGGCTGATTCGTACCCGTGACCTGCTGGGGCTGCACACCGAGATCGTCGGGGTGGTGTCCACCGAGGCCGATGCCTTTGCCTCGAGTTTCGAGCAGAACCGCATCGTCACCACCGAAACCGCCAACACCTTCGCCGACGGCATGGCATGCCGCATGCCCTTGCCCGAGGCGTTCGAGATCATCCGCCAGGGCGCGGCGCGGGTGGTGCGCGTCAGCGACCCTGAAATCGCCAACGCCATGCGCATCTTCCACGAAGACACGCACAACACCGCCGAAGGTGCCGGTGCGGCGGGGCTGGCGGCGTTGTTGCAGGAGCGCGAGCATCAGCAGGGGCGCAAGGTGGCAGTGGTGCTCAGTGGCGCCAATATCGACCGGGAGCGGTATGCGCAGGTGCTGGCGGGTCACTGAAAGATCCTGAATGACTCCTTTGGAAAAAATGCTATCTTATTTTGATAGCATTTTCCGATGAACAATCGATATCGAAAGACCCTCGATGCCATTTTTCGGATACCGACCCTTTCTTCTGTGGTCTTCTCCGATATTGAAGCGCTGGTTCTCCATCTTGGGGGGCGGGTCATCGAGCGTGAGGGCTCAAGGCTCAAGCTGGTGCTGGGCGATCAGCAGTGGCGCTGCCACCGCCCGCACCCAGGCAAAGAGGCCAAGCGATATCAGGTTGAAGAAGCCCGTGAATTTCTCTCGCGGGCAGGAGTTCAAGTATGAGCAGCATGACTTACAAGGGCTATTCGGCTCGTGTCGAATACGACGCACGCGACGATATCTTCGTCGGGCGGGTACTCGGGGTTCGAGACATCATCAGTTTTCACGCAAGCTCCGTGAGTGCGCTGCATGAAGCGTTTAGCCTGGCGCTTGAAGACTACCTGGCCGATTGTGCTGAACAGGGCATCGCTCCCGAGAAACCGGCTTCTGGCAAGGTGATGCTGCGTATCCGGCCAGAGGTGCACGCCGCTGCCAGCATCGCGGCGCAGGCTGCAGGCAAGAGTCTCAATCAATGGGCCGATGAGGTCTTCGAGCGGGCCGCGCGGGCCTGAGCACGGCAATTTCTTCCAATACACCACCCTCCCTCACTGAGTCTAATGACGCCTGACCTTCATCGTCGGTAGTCGAGCGTTCATGCCATTTTCCAACGGATTTCTTCTCAGCCTGTCGTTGTGCCTGGATATCGGCGTGGCCAATATCGCCATGATCACCCTGGCCATGCAGCGCGGCTTTCTGCAGGGCTTCTGGCTGGGGCTGGGCACCTGTGTGGGGGATCTGATCTATGCCGTGGCGGCATTGCTCGGCATGACCGTGCTGCTGCAGTTCACCAGCGTGCGCTGGGTGTTGTGGGTGGGCGGTTCGCTGCTGCTGGTGTGGTTTGCACTGAAGATGCTGCTGGCCGCCTGGCGCGGCAATGCGCATATGGACACCAGCCAGCAGGTGGTGCGCGAATCGCCCTGGCGCGAGTTTCTGCGCGGCATCTTTCTGGCCATGTCTTCGCCCAGCGCGATCCTGTGGTTTGCCGCAGTCGGCGGGGTGCTGATCTCGCGCTCCGGCGCAGGCGGCATGCTCGAGGCCGGGTTGTTTCTCAGCGGGTTCTTCATTGCCGGGCTGCTGTGGTGCGCGTCGCTGTGCACCTTGGCCAGCCACGGCGGGCGCCTGCTGGGCGACCGTCTGCTGACCTGGTCGTACCTGGCCTCGGCGGGCATCTTCTGCTATTTCGCGGTGTACGTGATCGTATCGGGCTACCGCGAATTCATCCTCGCCGCGCCGGTCGCCGGGGCGGGTCTATAATCAATCGGTCACCGGCAAGCAGGTGTCGCGCTCAGCGGAGGGCCTGTCATGAAAGGTCTGGATGCGAAAAAATCGGTCAAGAAGAAACCCGCCAAAACCGCCAAGGAAAAACGCACGGCAAAACGTTCCAAGGACGGGACGGCAGGCTTTTTGCCGCATTGACCGGTCAGGGCTGCGCCAGCAGCTCTTTTGCTTATGAAGGCTTGAACGCCTGCCAGTAATGATGGGGCGTGGCGCCCATTACCCGGCGAAAACTGTTGATGAAATGGCTCTGGTCGTAGAAGCCCAGAAGCTGGGCCACGTCCAGCGGGTGCAGGCCGGCGCGCAGGCAACGGCGTGCCTCGATCAGGCGCAGTTGCATGTGGTACTGCAGGGGTGCCAGCCCTGTGGCCTTCTTGAAGCTGCGCACGAAGTGGTACTTGCTCAACCCGGCCACCTGCGCAAGCTCGTCCAGCTCAAGCTTGTGCCCCAGGTGCTGGCGCATGAACTGCAGCGCCTGGGCCAATGCGTGGCTGTATTCGCCGGGCCTGCCGGGCGACTGCTCCAGCCATTGCGCCAGCAGGGCCAACAAGGCTTCCTCCTGATGGCCGGAGTGTGCCGGCGCACGGGCGAAGGCCACGATCGCCTGGCACAGCGCAGGCTGGTCGAACACGCCTTGCTCGAACAGCGGGCTGTTCAGGTTGTTCTGGCTGACCAACCGGGCAATCGCCTCGGGTGCCAGGTGCAGGCTGATGTACTCCACGCCTGCCGGGTCGAAGGTGGAGGCCTGCACCGCCAGCGGGTTGTACAGGGTCACCTGACCCGGCGCCGCCTGCAGCTCACGTCCGTCCAGCCAGATCTGCTCGCAACCGCTCAGGTTAACGCCCAGCACATACTCGTCATGGGCATGACGCGGAAAGCTGGCGGCGCTGGCCCTGACCCAGTAGGCCTCGACCAGGCCGCCCGCCTGCAGGTGCTCGGTAACCAGCGCCATGGGACGCTATCAGCCGATGGTGATCGGCGGCGGGCTCACCAGATCGACGCTCTGCTGCTTGCGCGGGGCGAGGATCTCGGCTTCGCCGTCCACCACCAGTTCGTCGTGCTGGTTGAACACGCGGGTGGCAATGCGCACGCGGAACTTGGGCAGCTTCTCGAGGATTTCCAGGCGCACGGTCAGGGTGTCGCCGATCTTCACCGGCTTCTGGAAGCTCATCTGCTGGCCCAGGTAGATGGTGCCGGGGCCGGGCAGTTCGCAGGCCACTGCGGCACTGATCAGCGCGCCGCTGAACATGCCGTGGGCAATGCGTTCCTTGAACATGCTCCTGGCCGCGAATTCGGCATCCAGGTGCACCGGGTTGTGGTCACCGGACATCGCGGCGAACAGCTGGATGTCGCGTTCTTCGACCGTCTTGCTGAAGCTGGCGGTCTGGCCCACTTCGAGGGCTTCGTAAGGCGTGTTGGTGACCTGGGTCATGCAGGCTGTTTCCTTCAAGGTTCGGACAAGGTGCGTACTGTATCACTCGCTGCGGGCAGGGCGGCCCTGGGTCAGCCCCTGCTCGAGCCAGGCGATGAGCGCCGCCGTCACCTCGTCACGGTTGGTTTCGTTGAGCAGTTCATGGCGTGCCTGCGGGTAGAGCTGCAATTGCACGCGCTGATTGCCGGCAAGGCGCAGGGCGCCGACCAGATCCTTCAGACGCTTGCCGGCGCTCACCGGATCACATTCGCCGCCCATCACCAGGATCGGCAGGTTGGGATCGATCTGTGCCAGGTGCCGCGGCTGGCTGATGTGTTCCAGGCCCATCAGCAGGTCGACCCACAGGCGGTTGGTGCAGCGAAACCCGCACAGCGGGTCGGCCACGTAGGCGTCGACCTCGGCGCTGTCGCGGCTGAGCCAGTCGAAGGCCGTGCGGTTGGGCTTGAACGCCTTGTTGAACGAACCGAACGACAGCCAGTCGATCAGGGCGCTGCGTCCCAGCGGGCCCTGGCGCCAGGCTTCGAGGCGGGCGATCACGCAGGCCGCGCGGTACAGCGCCGGTGGCTGGAAGTTGGAGCCGCTGAGCACCGCCCCCTGCAGGCTGGCGCTGTGGTGCAGCAGGTAGGCCTGGACGATGTAGCTGCCCATGCTGTGGCCGAACAGGAACAGCGGGGCGCCCGGGTGCTGCTGGCCGATGTGCTGGGCCAGGCTGGCCAGGTCGTTGACCACGCTGTCCCAGCCCTGGTGGCTTGCGAACAGCCCCAGGGTGCCGTGTTCGGCGGTGCGCCCGTGGCCGCGCTGGTCGTGGGCATACAGCGCGAAGCCGGCAGCGCTCAGTGCCTGCCCGAGGCGCTGGTAGCGCCCGGCATGCTCGGCCATGCCATGGGCCAGCAGCACCACGGCCCGGATCGGCGCGGCGGGCAGCCATTGATACACATGCAGGCTGCAATGGTTGCTGGCCGGCAGCCAGAACACGTCGTGGTTCATGGCGGTTCCCTTGCGCAAGTGACTGATCCTGCAAGTGTATAGCCCATTTGTGTAATTGAACGGATGATGGCAACAAGATTCAGAATGTTAATGACAGGTCTTGGCATGTTTGCCCCCTGCGGCTTAACTGCTAACGTCGGCACACGATGCGATTTTCTGCATGCAGGCAGCCCACAGGCTCAGGAATGAGGACAAGAATAAATGCAAGCTGACTTCTGGAATGACAAGCGCCCCGCGGGCGTGCCCTCACATATCGACCTGACTGTCTACAAGTCGGTGCTGGAGGTGTTCGAGCGCTCCTGCAAGCGCTTCGCCGACCGCCCGGCGTTCACCAACCTGGGCGTCACCCTGACCTACGCCGATCTGGATCGCCAGTCCGCGGCCTTTGCCGGCTACCTGCAACAGCACACCGACCTGGTCCCGGGTGATCGCATCGCGGTGCAGATGCCCAACGTGCTGCAGTACCCGATTGCCGTGTTCGGCGCGATGCGTGCCGGGCTGATCGTGGTCAACACCAACCCGCTGTACACCGCGCGCGAGATGCGCCACCAGTTCAAGGACTCCGGCGCCCGTGCCCTGGTGTACCTGAACATGTTCGGCAAGCTGGTGCAGGAGGTGCTGCCCGATACCGGCATCGAGGTGCTGATCGAGGCGAAGATGGGCGACCTGCTGCCGCTGGCCAAGGGCTGGCTGGTGAACACCGTGGTGGCGCGGGTCAAGAAGATGGTGCCGGCGTATCACCTGCCCCAGGCGGTGCCGTTCCGGCAGGTGATGCGCCAGGGCCGTGGCCATGCGCTCAAGCCGGTGCAGGTGACGCTCGATGACGTGGCGGTGCTGCAGTACACCGGCGGCACCACCGGCCTGCCCAAGGGCGCGATGCTCACCCACGGCAACCTGGTGGCCAACATGCTGCAGGTGCTGGCGTGCTTTTCGCAGCTGGGGCCGGACGGGCAGAGAATGATCAAGGAAGGCCAGGAGGTGATGATCGCGCCGCTGCCGCTGTATCACATCTATGCCTTCACCGCGAACTGCATGTGCATGATGGTCACCGGCAATCACAACGTGCTGATCACCAACCCGCGCGACATACCGGGCTTTGTCAAAGAGCTGAAAAAGTGGCGCTTCTCGGCATTGCTGGGCCTGAACACGCTGTTCGTGGCACTGATGGAAAATCCGGATTTCAAGCACCTGGATTTCTCCTCGCTGAAGGTCACCAACTCCGGCGGCACGGCGCTGGTCAAGGCCACTGCCGAGCGCTGGGAGAGCATCACGGGGTGTCGCATCGTCGAAGGCTATGGCCTGACCGAAACCTCGCCGGTAGCCAGCACCAACCCCTACGGCCAGCAGGCGCGCCTGGGTACGGTCGGCATACCGCTGCCCGATACGGCGTACAAGGTGATCGATGATGACGGCAACGAGCTGGCCCTGGGCGAGCGCGGTGAGCTGTGCATCAAGGGGCCGCAGGTGATGAAGGGCTACTGGCAGCGTCCGGACGCCACCGCCGAGGTGCTCGATGCGCAGGGCTGGCTCAAGACCGGCGATATTGCAGTGATCGACCCGGACGGCTTCACGCGCATCGTCGACCGCAAGAAGGACATGATCATCGTGTCGGGCTTCAACGTGTACCCCAACGAGATCGAGGACGTGGTGATGGCGCACCCCAAGGTGGCCAACTGCGCGGCCATCGGAGTGCCGGACGAGCGTTCCGGCGAGGCGGTGAAACTGTTCGTGGTGCCACGCGATGGCGGCGTGAGCGTCGAGGAGCTCAAGGCCTACTGCAAGGCCAACTTCACCGGCTACAAGGTGCCCAAGCAGATCGTGCTGCGTGATTCGCTGCCGATGACCCCGGTGGGCAAGATCCTGCGCCGGGAATTGCGCGATATCGCCTGAAAGCCATTCGCCGGCCAGGCTGGCTCCTACTTTGCCGTGTAGGAGCCGGCCTTGCCGGCGAAGCTTTTGCTGAATAGACCCTTTACTCTAAAAATGACTACTGGGTATTCGTTAGTCATTTATGTGACTTTGCGGCCCACTTTGGCTCTAGGCGCCCTCTGGCAAAGCTGCTACTCTCGGCGCGCTTCTGATGCTTCGGTTTGTAGCAATCCGTCATCACATATCAATAATAATCGCGTCGACTGCGGAGAAGATTTCGCTGTTGCTGGAGGAGTGGGCTTCCATGATCGAACACTTTTGGAAGGATAAGTACCCAGCCGGGGTTGCCTCGCAAATCAATCCTGATGAGTATCCGAACATTCAAGCGGTATTGAAGCAGTCCTGCCAGCGTTTCGCCGACAAGCCGGCGTTCAGCAACCTGGGCAAGACCCTCACCTATGGCGAGCTGTATGAGCTGTCGGGGGCGTTTGCCGCCTACCTGCAGCAGCATACCGACCTGCAGCCCGGTGACCGCATTGCGGTACAACTGCCAAACGTATTGCAATACCCCGTGGCCGTCTTCGGTGCGATGCGCGCCGGGCTCATCGTGGTCAACACCAACCCGCTGTACACCGCGCGGGAGCTGGAACACCAGTTCAACGATTCCGGTGCCAAGGCGCTGGTGTGCCTGGCCAACATGGCCCACCTGGCCGAAAAGGTCGTTCCCAAGACCCAGGTCAAGCACATCATTGTCACCGAAGTGGCCGACCTGCTGCCACCGCTCAAGCGTCTGCTGATCAATAGTGTGATCAAGTACGTGAAAAAGATGGTGCCGGCCTACCACCTGCCCAAGGCCGTCAAGTTCAACGATGCGCTGGCCAAGGGGCAGGGCAAGGCGGTCAACGAAGTCAGCCCCGACAGCGGCGATGTCGCCGTGCTGCAGTACACCGGTGGCACCACGGGTGTGGCCAAGGGTGCGATGCTGACCCACCGCAACCTGGTGGCCAACATGCTGCAATGCCGTGCGCTGATGGGCTCGAACCTGGGCGAGGGCTGCGAGGTGCTGATCACGCCGCTGCCGCTGTACCACATCTATGCCTTCACCTTCCATTGCATGGCGATGATGCTGATCGGCAGCCACAACATCCTGATCAGCAACCCGCGCGACCTGCCGGCGATGGTCAAGGAACTGTCCAAGTGGAAGTTCACCGGCTTCGTCGGCCTGAACACCCTGTTCGTGGCCCTGTGCAACAACGAGACCTTCCGCAAGATGGACTTCTCGGGGCTCAAGCTCACCCTGTCGGGCGGCATGGCCCTGCAGGTGGCGGTGGCCGAGCGCTGGAAGAGCGTCACCGGTTGCTCCATCTGCGAAGGCTACGGCATGACCGAGACCAGCCCGGTGGCGGCGGTCAACCCGGCCGAGCACAACCAGATCGGTACCATCGGCATTCCGCTGCCGTCGACCCTGTGCAAGGTGATCGACGACAATGGCAAGGAGCTGGCGCTGGGCGAGATCGGCGAGCTGTGCATCAAGGGCCCGCAGGTGATGAAGGGCTACTGGCAGCGCGAAGAGGCGACCACCGAGATCCTGGATGCCGACGGCTGGCTCAAGACCGGTGATATCGCGGTGATCCAGACCGATGGCTACATGCGCATCGTCGACCGCAAGAAGGACATGATTCTGGTGTCTGGCTTCAACGTTTACCCGAACGAACTCGAAGACGTGCTGGCGACCCTGCCGGGCGTGTTGCAGTGCGCCGCCATTGGCGTGCCGGACGAGAAATCGGGCGAACTGATCAAGATCTTCATCGTGGCGCGGCCGGGTGTGACCCTGACCAAGGACCAGGTGATGGAGCACATGCGCGCCAATGTCACGGCGTACAAGGTGCCGCGCCTGATCGAGTTCCGCGATGCCTTGCCGACCACCAACGTGGGCAAGATCCTGCGGCGCGAGTTGCGCGATGAAGAGTTGAAGAAGCTGGGCCTCAAGAAGATCGCCTGAGGTTTAACCTTCGGGCCTCATCGCGGGTCAAGCCCGCTCCCACTAGGACAGTAGTGATCCCTGTGGGAGCGGGCTTGACCCGCGATGTTTTCAACGCAGTTTCTCAAGCATCTGGTAGTACCACATCCCCGCCGCCAGCAATGGGTTGCCCAGCACATCGCCCATCGGCACCTTGATGTGGCTGCAGCCGGCAAAGGTATCGAATCGGCTCAATGTGCCGGTGATCGCTTCGGCCATGATCTCGCCCATGATGTGGCTGGTGGCAATGCCATGCCCCGAATACCCCTGGCAGTACCACACGTTGTCCGACAGCTTGCCCAACTGTGGAATGCGGTTGACCACGATGCCCATCGCGCAGCTCCACTGGAACTCGATCGGCACGCCCTTGAGCGCCGGAAAGGTCGCCTCGATGCACGGGCGCAGCTCCCCCGCGATATCCCGCGAATCACGTCCCGAGTAGTTGGCCCCGCCACCGAACAGCAGGCGCCCGTCTGCGGTCATGCGGTAATAGTCGAGCACGAAGCGGCAGTCGTACACCGCCAGGTCCTGCGGGTTTAGCTTGCGGGCCAGCTCGCCCAGTGGGGTGGTGGTCACGATGCCGCCCATGGCCGGGAAGATCTTGCCCTTGAGCTGGGGCTTTTCCAGCTTGTGGTACACGTCGCCGGCCAGCATCACCTGGCGTGCGTTGACCCGGCCCTTGGCCGTGACAACCGCAGGTTTGTCACCATGCACGATCTCCAGCACTTCGGAGTTTTCGAAGATCAGCGCGCCCAGCTGGTGCGCCGCCCGCGCCTCGCCCAGGCACAGGTTGAGCGGGTGCAGGTGCAGGTTGCGCAGGTTCTTCAGCGCGCCCAGGTACAACGGGCTGTCCAGGTGCTGGCGCACCGCCTCGCGGTCGAGCATCTGCACCTGCTCGCCCATGCCGCGCCGCTGGGCTTCGTCGGCGAAGGCCTGCAGTTCGGTCATGTGCGCAGGCTTCATGGCCGCGTGCAGGTGGCCGTGCTTGAGGTCGCAGTCGATGGCGTAGCGTTCGACCCGTTGCTGGATGATGTCGTGGCCGCGAAAGCGCAGTTGCCAGATGAAATCGTCCACGTCATCGCCCAGGCGCTTGCGCATCTGTTTGCGCATGGCCTCGTCACCCGACAGGCTGCCGGTGACCTGGCCGCCGTTGCGCCCGCTGGCGCCCCAGCCGATACGGTTGGTTTCGACGATGGCCACCTTCAGACCGCGCTCGGCCAGTTCCACCGCGCTGGCCACGCCGGTGAAGCCGCCACCGATGATCACCACGTCGACCTCGACCGTGCCCTGCAGGGTCGGGTACTGGGTGGTGTCGTTCAGGCTGGCGGTGTAGTAGGAGGCGCTGCGCTGGGCGGTGCCGTGGTTGAGGGCTGCATTCATGGGTGTGTTCCTTGAAGAATAGGGGGCTCAGGCCTGGGTCAGGTACCAGCGCCAGTCCTGCTCGCCGACCTCGGCCATGAACTGGCGGAACTCGGCGCGCTTGACCGCCAGGTACACCCCGAGGAAGGCCTCGCCGAACGCTTCGCGCGCCCAGCTGGAGCGCTCCAGCGCGGTCAGCGAGGTCAGCCAGTCGGTGGGCAGCAGCGTCTTGGCCTGGGCGTAGCCGTTGCCCTGCACCGGGGCGCCGGGGTCCAGTTGCTGGCGGATGCCATGGTGGATGCTGGCCAGAATGGCTGCGGCTGCCAGGTACGGGTTGGCATCGGCGCCGCAGATGCGGTGTTCGATATGTCGGGTGTTGGCCGGCCCGCCGGGCACGCGCAGGCTCACGGTACGGTTGTCCACACCCCAGGTCGGCGCCAGCGGTGCATAGCTGTTGGCCTGGAAGCGGCGATAGGAGTTGGCGTTGGGGCAGAACAGCAGCAGCGAGTCGAGCAGCATGGCCAACATGCCGCCCACCGACTGGCGCAGCAGGGGCGTGCCGGCCTTGTCTTCGCTGGCGTACAGGTTGTGGCCGGCGGCGTCGGCCAGGCTCACGTGCATGTGCATGCCGGTGCCGGCCAGGTGCTCGAACGGCTTGGCCATGAAGCAGGCCTGCATGCCGTGCTTGTGTGCCACGCCCTTGACCAGGCGCTTGTAGCGCACCGCCTGGTCCATGGCCAGCAAGGCGTCGCCGTGCTCCAGGGTGATCTCCACCTGGCCGGGGGCGTATTCGGAAATCGCGGTACGCGCAGGAATACCCTGGGCCTTGCAGGCGCTGTACAGGTCGGCCAGAAACGGTTCGATCTGCTCCAGCTCGCGCAGGCCGTATACCTGGGTAGCGCGGGGGCGGCCGCCGTCGGTATCCAGTGCCGGTTGCGGGTGGCCCAGGTGATCGCGCTTCTGGTCGAGCAGGTAGAACTCCAGCTCGCAGGCCATTACCGGCTCATAGCCATCGGCCTTGAGCGCGTCGACCACCTTGGCCAGTAGTTGGCGTGGGTCGGCGACGGTGGCCGGCAGGCCTTCGCTGGGGTGCATGCTCACCTGCACTGCCGCCGTGGGGATCTGCCGCCACGGCATGCGCACCAGGCTGCCGGCCAGCGGGTATGCGCGGCAGTCGATATCGCCCACGTCCCACACCAGCCCCGAGTTCTCCACATCGTCGCCGTTGAGGGTCAGGCCGAGGATGGTACTGGGCAGCGGCCGCCCGCTTTCATACACGGCCAGCAACTCCTCGCGGTGCAGCAGCTTGCCGCGGGGCACGCCGTTGGCGTCGAGGATGAACAACTCGATCATGTCGATATCGGGGTTGGCGGCCAGGAAATCCTCGGCCTCGGAAACAGGGGCAAACTGCATGGTGCACTCGCTTACGCCGTGGCGGCGTACAGGATCGCGCGCCAGTGGGCACGTCGATCGGTCGACAGGGTGGCCGCAACCGGGCCAGCGGTATCAGTGGGGTGCGAGGGCGGTATCTGGTGGGCGGGCATGGCGGCAATGCCACAAGGCCCAGAACGCGAGGATGCTATTGAACAGCGGATTTTCACCGGGGCGCGCCCGCACCTTCGGGAACGAAGGGCGCATCAGGGGGCGGGGCGTACACGCTGGCAAAGTCATGCACGGATACTCCCACGCGTGGGAAGGTTCATTAAATCGGCCTTTGTATACCTTCAGTTAATCAATGGCTAAACAATGGCCCTGCATGGCGAACCGTGCCGTGGCAGGGCAAATCTGCGACAATCCCCGACCAAACTACGCCGATCATGTGAAAGCAGGCTCACCTGCATTATTAAAAAGACGTCATGACTGACCAGAACGCCGCCATCGAGCAACTGCTGAAAAACCTTGACCACGCCATGATCGCCGAGCGCCATCGCCTGCGTCGGCAACTGCATGACCTGCGCAAGCGCCCCGACGAGGCCAAGCTGGCCCAGTGGGCCGCCCGGGTACAGGCCTCCTGCGACCAGGTCGCTGCGCGCAAGGCCAGCGTGCCGCGCATCCACTACGACGACAGCCTGCCGATCGCGGCCAAGCGTGACGAAATCAAGAAGGTGCTGGCCGCCCACCAGGTGCTGATCATCGCGGGCGAAACCGGCTCGGGCAAGACCACCCAGTTGCCCAAGATCTGCCTGGAACTGGGCCGCGGCCAGCATGGCCAGATCGCCCACACCCAGCCGCGCCGGATTGCCGCGCGTAGCGTGGCCACCCGCGTGGCCGAAGAGCTGGGTACGCCGCTGGGCGCGCTGGTCGGCTACCAGGTGCGCTTCGAAGACCAGAGCGATGCCAACACCCTGGTCAAGCTGATGACCGACGGTATCCTGCTGGCCGAAACCCAGCACGACCGCTTTCTGGAACGCTATGACACGATCATCGTCGACGAAGCCCACGAACGCAGCCTGAACATCGACTTCCTGCTCGGCTACCTCAAGACCCTGCTGCCTCGGCGCCCCGACCTCAAGGTCATCATCACCTCCGCGACCATCGACCTGGAGCGCTTTTCCAAGCACTTCAACGATGCGCCGATCATCGAGGTGTCCGGGCGTACCTACCCGGTCGAGACCTGGTACCGGCCGCTGACCAGCGAGCAGGACGAGGAGGGCAACCGCGTCGAGGACGATCTGACCGTCGACCAGGCGATCCTGGCCACCCTCGACGAGATTGCCGCCCATGAGCGCAGCATCGGCAAGGGCCCGGGCGACGTGCTGGTGTTCCTGCCCGGCGAGCGCGAAATTCGCGATGCCGCCGAGATGCTGCGCAAGGCACAGCTACGCCACACCGAAATCCTGCCGCTGTATGCACGGCTGTCGCCGGCCGAGCAGCAGAAGATCTTCCAGTCCCATCCGGGGCGGCGCGTGGTGCTGGCCACCAACGTTGCGGAAACCTCGCTGACCGTACCGGGCATCCGCTACGTGATCGACAGCGGCACGGCGCGCATCAGCCGCTACAGCTACCGTGCCAAGGTGCAGCGCCTGCCCATCGAGGCGGTGTCCCAGGCCAGTGCCAACCAGCGCAAGGGTCGTTGCGGGCGGGTCGAACCGGGCATCTGCGTGCGCCTGTACAGCGAGGACGACTTCAATGGTCGGCCCGCCTTTACCGACCCCGAGATCCTGCGCACCAACCTGGCTGCGGTGATCCTGCAGATGCTGCACCTGCGCCTGGGCGAGATCGACGCCTTCCCGTTCATCGAGCCGCCGGATGGCAAGGCCATCAGCGACGGCTTCAACCTGCTGCAGGAACTCTCGGCAGTCAATCGCGAGAACCAGCTGACCCCGCTGGGCCGCCAGCTGGCGCGCCTGCCGGTGGACCCGCGTCTGGGCCGCATGCTGCTCGAAGGCGCCAAGCAGGGCAGCCTGCAGGAACTGCTGATCGTGGCCAGTGCACTGTCGGTGCAGGACCCCCGCGAGCGTCCACCCGAGCGCCAGCAGGCTGCCGACCAGGCCCATGCGCAGTGGAAGGACAGCGACTCGGATTTCGCCGCGCTGGTCAACCTGTGGCGCGGCTTCGAAGAACAGCGCCAGGCCCTGACGGCCAGCCCGCTGCGCAACTGGTGCCGCAAGAATTTCCTGAATTACCTGCGTCTGCGCGAATGGCGCGATGCACACCGGCAACTGAGCCTGATCTGCCGCGACCTGCAGTTGAGCATCAACAAGGAGCCGGCCGACTACCCGCGCCTGCACAAGGCGATTCTGTCCGGGCTGCTCAGCCAGATCGGCCAGAAGACCGAGGACGGCGACTACCTGGGCGCGCGCCAGCGGCGCTTCTGGGTACACCCGTCCTCGGGCCTGGGCAAGAAACGCCCGCAATGGCTGATGACCGCCGAACTGGTCGAGACCACCAAGCTGTATGCGCGCATGGTGGCCAAGATCGAGCCGGACTGGATCGAGCCGCTGGCCGGGCACCTGATCAAGAAGAACCACTTCGAACCGCACTGGGAGAAGAAGCGCGGCCAGGTGGTGGCCTTCGAGCAGGTCACGCTGTACGGCATGATCGTGGTCGGCCGGCGCCCGGTGCACTACGGGCCGATCGACCCGCAGGCCTCACGCGAGCTGTTTATCCGTCAGGCCCTGGTGGGCGGTGAGATCCAGTCGCGGGCCAAGTGCCTGGCAGCCAACACGCGCCTGCTCGAGCAGCTCGACGAGCTGGAGGCCAAGGCCCGCCGGCGCGACATCCTGGCTGATGAAGAGACCCTGTACGCCTACTACGAGGCGCGCCTGCCGGCCGAGATCCACCAGACCGCGACCTTCGACAGCTGGTACCGCGTCACCAGCCAGAAAGACCCGCAGTTGCTGATCATGCGCGAAGAGGACGTGCTGGCCCGCGAGGCCAGTGAAGTCACCGCCACGCAGTACCCCGATACCCTGCGCATCGGCGACCTGAGCCTGGCGCTGAGCTATCACTTCGAGCCCAACCACCCCCGCGACGGCGTTACCGTGAGGGTGCCGGCGCCGCTGCTGCCCAGCCTGCCGGGCGAGCGCCTGGAATGGCTGGTGCCGGGGTTGCTGGAAGCCAAGTGCATTGCGCTGGTACGCAACCTGCCCAAGGCCTTGCGCAAGAACTTCGTGCCGGTGCCCGACTTCGTCAAGGCCGCCTTGCAGCGCATGACCTTCGCCGACGGCTCGCTGCCCCAGGCGCTGGGCCGCGAACTGCTGCGCATGACCGGTGCGCGGGTCAGCGACGAGGCCTGGGCCGAGGCGGCTGCGCAGGTGGAAGGCCATTTGCGCATGAACATCGAAGTGGTCGATGCCCAGGGCAAGTTCCTGGGTGAAGGCCGCGACCTGACCGAGCTGACGGCGCGCTTCGTTGCTGCCAGCCAGGCCGCGCTGGCCGTGCCGCAATCGGCCAAGGCCCAGCAGCCGGTGCAAGCCAAGGTGTTTGCCGAGGTGGCCCAGACCGCCCAGCAGAAGATCGCCGGGCTGTCGATGACGGTGTACCCGGCGCTGGTGGAAGAGGGCGGTACGGTCAAGGAAGGGCGCTTCTCGACCCAGGCCGAAGCCGAGTTCCAGCACCGCCGAGCCTTGCAGCGGCTGCTGCTGCAGCAACTGGCCGAGCCGGCGAAGTTCCTGCGCGGCAAGCTGCCGGGGCTGACCGAACTGGGCCTGCTGTACCGCGAGCTGGGGCGTGTCGATGCGCTGGTCGAGGACATCCTGCTGGCCAGCCTGGACACCTGCATCCTCGACGGCGAGAGCAGCCTGCCGCGCGACGGTGCCGGGCTTGCTTCGCTGGCCGAACGCAAGCGCGGCCACTGGGCCGATCACGCCGAGCGCCTGGCCCGCCTGACCCTCGAGATACTCAAGCTCTGGCACGGTCTGCAGAAGCGCTTCAAGGGCAAGATCGACTTGGCCCAGGCCGTGGCGCTCAACGACATCAAGCAGCAACTGGCCAACCTGGTGTACCCGGGTTTTGTGCGGGAAACCCCGGGCATCTGGCTCAAGGAACTGCCGCGCTACCTCAAGGCGGTGGAGCTGCGTCTGGAAAAACTCGGTTCGCAGGTGCAGAAAGACCGCGTGTGGAGCGGCGAGCTGAGCGGTCTGTGGGCACAGTACAAGGCGCGTGCCGACAAGCATGCCCAGGAGGGCAAGCGCGACGAGCAACTGGTGCTGTACCGCTGGTGGATCGAGGAATACCGCGTGTCGCTATTTGCCCAACAGTTGGGTACCAAGGTACCGATTTCCGACAAGCGCCTGGCCAAGCAATGGAGTCTGGTGGAAGCCTAATCCCCGGAACTTGTGGCACACTTGGCGAACTTCGCTACCGTGTCAGGTACCTGCCACGGTAGCTACAGAATGCAGCACAGCGTACTGCCCCGCTTGCCGGGTGCATTGCCTGTATTAATTGGTACTTTCGTGCCATTTGACCGACAGAACAGGCCGTTGCCCGGCAGGCAGCGGCCCCGAACAGAGGAACGACCGTGCATAACGTCGTCATCAGCGGCACCGGCCTGTACACCCCGGCCAACAGCATTTCCAACGAAGAGCTGGTCGAGTCTTTCAACACCTATGTGCAGCAGTTCAATGCCGACAATGCCGCTGCCATCGAACGGGGCGAAGTGCAGGCACTGGCCGAGTCGAGCGCTGCGTTCATCGAGAAGGCCTCGGGCATCAAGAGCCGCTTCGTGATGGACAAGGCCGGCATCCTCGATCCGCAGCGCATGAAGCCGCGCCTGCCGGAGCGCAGCAACGACGAGCCGTCGATCCTCTGCCAGATGGGCGTGGCCGCCGCCGAGCAGGCCCTGGCGCGTGCCGGGCGCACCGCAGCCGATGTCGACGCGGTCATCGTCGCCTGCTCCAACCTGCAGCGCCCTTACCCGGCCATCGCCATCGAAGTGCAGCAGGCTTTGGGCATCGCCGGTTTCGGTTTCGACATGAACGTGGCGTGTTCGTCGGCGACCTTCGGCATTCAGGTCGCCTGCAACAGCGTGCAACTGGGTCAGGCCCGTTCGGTGCTGGTGATCAGCCCCGAGATCTGCACCGGCCACCTGAACTTCCGTGACCGTGACAGCCACTTCATCTTCGGCGACGCCGCCACGGCGGTGCTGGTCGAACGTGCTGACCTCGCTACCTCGGCGCACCAGTTCGATATCGTCAGCACCAAGCTGCTGACCCAGTTCTCCAACAACATCCGCAACAACTTCGGCTTCCTCAACCGCGCGGCGGAAGAGGGTATCGGTGCGCCGGACAAGCTGTTCGTGCAGGAAGGCCGCAAGGTGTTCCGCGAGGTGTGCCCGATGGTGGCCGAGCTGATCGGCCAGCACCTGAGCGAAAACAACCTCAACGTCAGTGACGTCAAGCGCTTCTGGCTGCACCAGGCCAACCTGAGCATGAACCACCTGATCGTCAAGAAGCTGCTGGGCCGCGACGCGCTGGTCGAGGAGGCCCCGGTGATTCTCGATACCTACGCCAACACCAGTTCGGCCGGCTCGGTGATCGCGCTGCACAAGCACCAGGACGACCTGCCCAAGGGTGCCCTCGGGGTGCTCAGTTCGTTCGGTGCCGGCTACTCGATCGGCAGCGTGATCCTGCGCAAACGTTGATCGCCCACGCCAGTGACGGCTGACGAACAGCGCTTGCTCGACCGCCTGCTGGCGGGAGAGCAGCGCGCGTTCGCCGAACTGGTTCAGACCTGCCAGGGCGCCATGCGCGCGGTGGCCTATGCCATCGTCGGCGAACGTGGCGCCGACGAGGTGGTGCAGGATGCCTGGCTGGCGGCGGTACGCGGTCTGGCGGGCTTCCAGCGCCGCTCCAGCCTCAAGACCTGGCTGCTGACCATCACCGCCAATACGGCCAAGACCCGTTACCGGCAAAACCGCCGCGAGGTGCTGCTCGACGACCTGCCGGCCCCCCATGGCAGCATCGACGACGCGCGTTTTGCCAGCGACGGTCACTGGCTGCTGGCGCCTTCGGCATGGCACGAAGACAGCCCCGAGGCCCTGCTCAGCCAGGAGCAGTTGCGCGAATGCCTGGAGCACACCCTGCTCAGCCTGTCGCAACTGCAGAGCAGTGTGCTGTTGTTGCGTGAGCGCCAGGGCCTCGAACTGGTGGAGATCTGTAATCTGCTCGACCTGTCGCTCTCCAATGTGCGTGTGCTGCTGCACCGTGCACGCCTCAAGGTCTTCGCGACCCTGGAACATTTCGAGGACACCGGCCAATGCTGACCTGCAAGCAACTGGTCGCCTGCTCCAGTGATTACCTGGACGGGCAACTGACCCTGGGCGAGCGCCTGATGACGCGCCAGCACCTGCTGTTCTGTCGCAATTGTCGTCGCTTCATCAAGCAGTTGCGCCTGGCCCAGGCAACCCTCAAGGCGCTGCCGCCGGCGCCTGTGGAGGGGGCCGATGCCCTTGCGGCGCGGCTGGCCGCCGAGCGCCGGGCAACGCGCTGAAACCCCGCAACCAGCCCTGCAACGGGGCTGATTGTCTTATTCACATTCGAAGTAAAAAGTTCCCCTGTCACTAAATATTTATCTAACAGCCACTGATCTGAAATAACCCCCCGCCAAGATTCGTCCCCAGCACAAGTGGCCTGAGCCGCGTGTTTTTTCAACGTAATCAAGACCATAAACGTTATGAACGTAGGGGAGTTCCTTCGATGATCCGTAAGCACTTCGCAGGTTTCGCAGCCAGCGCCTTGGCAATGGCCGTTACCGCCCAGGCTTTCGCGGGCACCGTGACTACTGACGGCGCCGATATCGTAGTCAAGACCAAGGGTGGCCTGGAGGTCGCTACCGCTGACAAGGAATTCAGCTTCAAGCTGGGTGGCCGGGTCCAGGCCGACTACAGCCGCTTCGACGGTTTCTACACCAAGAACGGCAATACCGCCGATGCGGGCTACTTCCGCCGTGCCTACCTGGAACTGGGCGGTGTGATGTACACCGACTGGGCCTACCAGATCGCCTACGACTTCTCGCATAACTCCGGTGGCGACAACCGTTCCGAAGACGGTTACTTCGACGAAGCGTCGCTGGCCTACAACGGCTTCAAGCCGGTATCGATCAAGGTCGGTCGCTTCGACCCCGAGTTCGGCCTGGAAAAAGCCACCAGCTCCAAGTGGGTGACTGCCCAGGAGCGAACCGCTGCCTACGACCTGGTGGACTGGACCAACTCGCACAACGGCGGCTTCGGTATCCAGGCATCGGGTAACGCCGGTGACTCGCTGTACGGTTCGGCCGGCCTGTTCGCCAAGGACGCCACCAACCAGGACAAGGACGGCGACAGCTCCAAGCAGTTCAACCTGCGCGGTGTGTTCGCACCGATGCACGAGGCCGGCAACGTACTGCACGTTGGCCTGAACTACGCCCAGCGCGACCTTTCCGACACCGCGTTCGACGGCCGTATCCGCAGCCGCCTGGGCATGCGTGGGGTGAGCACCGACGGTGGCCAGGACGCCGGCAACAACGGCAACCGCCTGGTGCTGGGCGGCAACGCCACCACCCCGGCCGGTGCCTACGACACCGACAAGGCCTGGGGCCTGGAAGCCGCCTACGCGCTGGGCCCGTTCTCGGTGCAGGGCGAGTACATCAAGCGTGATGTTCAGGCAGACGACTCGGCCTTCTCCGACATCAAGGCCAAGGGTTACTACGGCCAGGTGGCCTACACCATCACCGGTGAAGCGCGTGGCTACAAACTCGGCAAGTTCGACAGCATCAAGCCTTCCAACAAGCAGATTGGTGCGTGGGAAGTGTTCTACCGCTACGACCACCTGAGCGTCGACGACAACAACGGCGCATTTGCCGACATCGGTGACGTGGAAGCCAAAGTGCACAACCTGGGTGTGAACTGGTACGCCAACGAGTCGATCAAGCTCAGCGGCGTGTACGTCAAGGCCAAGACCGACAACGCGCAGAACGCTGCCGGCGACGACAGCGGCGACGGTTTCGTGATGCGCGCGCAGTACGTGTTCTAAGCGTTACCCCTGCAACACACTCCTTCATCCGTTAGATCTTCGCCCCGCACCTGCGGGGCTTTTTTTTGCTCGCACGAGGGGGCAGACTGCGCGCATGCCCATCTCAATTCTGCCGCACCTTGCCGATATCGACGCCGCCACCTGGGATGCCCTGGTGCCGGATGCCCAGCCGTTCCTGCGCCATGCCTTCCTGCGCAGCCTGGAAGACAGCGCCAGCGTCACCCCACGCACCGGCTGGGCGCCGGCCCACCAGGTCCTGACGGACACTCAGGGCCAGGTGCGGGCGGCCATGCCGGCCTACGTGAAGACCCATTCGTTCGGCGAGTACGTGTTCGATCACGGCTGGGCCGACGCCTGCGACCGCGCCGGTATCGACTATTACCCCAAGCTGCTGTGCGCGGTGCCGTTTTCACCGGTCAGCGGCGCGCGCCTGCTGGGTGACGCGCAGGCGGCGGGTGAGCTGATCGACGGCGTCAGTGATGCTTTGCTCGAACAGGGGCTGTCGGGCCTGCACGTGAACTTCACCGACCCGGCCAGCGACGAAGTATTGCGTGGGCGTGCGGGCTGGATGGAGCGCCTGGGGTGTCAGTTTCACTGGCGCAACCAGGGTTATCGGGACTTCCAGGATTTTCTCGACAGCCTCAGTTCGCGCAAGCGCAAGCAGATGCGCAAGGAACGCGAGCAGGTGTCGGGGCAGGGTATCGAGTTTCAGTGGTACCACGGCCATGAGCTGAGTGAGGCGCAGTGGGATTTCGTGTACGCATGCTATGCCAACACCTACGCCGTGCGCCGCCGTGCCCCGTACCTTACCCGGGCGTTTTTCAGCCTGCTGGCCGAACGCATGCCCGCGTCGATCCGCGTGGTGATGGCGCATCAGGGCGGGCGGGCGGTGGCGATGGCGTTCAGCCTGGTGGGCGGTGACAGCCTGTATGGGCGCTATTGGGGCTGCCTGGCGGAGTTCGACCGGTTGCATTTCGAGACGTGCTTCTATCAGGGCATGGACGTTGCCATTGCCGAAGGGTTGCAGCGTTTTGATGCCGGGGCGCAGGGCGAGCACAAGCTGATTCGCGGATTCGAACCGGTGATCACGCGGTCCTGGCATTACCTGCTGCATCCGGGGTTGAAGGCGGCCGTGCAGGACTTTCTGGCGCAGGAGCGGGTGGGGGTGCTGGGGTATGCCGAGGAGGCGCGTACGGCGCTGCCCTTCAGGCAAGTCTGAACGCCAAGCCCGCTCTCGCAGGCGCAGTGAAATCCCTGTGCGAGCGGGCTTGACCCGCGATACCGTCGCCGCGGTGTTCAATCGACCCCGACAAACCCACCCGTCTGGTGATGCCACAACCGTGCGTACAGCCCCTGGTGCGCCAGCAGTTCGGCATGGGTGCCCATCTCGGCAATCCGCCCCTGCTCCAGCACCACCAGCCGGTCCATCCGCGCGATGGTCGACAGGCGGTGCGCAATGGCGATCACCGTCTTGCCCTGCATCAGGGTCTCCAGGCTCTCCTGGATGGCTGCCTCCACTTCCGAATCCAGCGCCGAAGTAGCTTCGTCCATGATCAGGATCGGCGCATTCTTGAGCAGCACCCGCGCAATCGCGATGCGCTGGCGCTGGCCGCCGGACAGTTTCACGCCACGCTCGCCCACATGCGCATCGAAACCGGTGCGCCCCTGGGCATCGGACAGCTGAGGGATGAACTCATCGGCCCGCGCCCGGCGCACCGCCTCCCACAACTCCTCTTCTGTCGCATCCGGCCGGCCATACAGCAGGTTGTCGCGAATCGAGCGGTGCAGCAGCGAGGTGTCCTGGGTGATCATGCCGATCTGTGCGCGCAGGCTGGCCTGGCTCACCTGGGCAATGTCCTGGCCGTCGATCAGGATACGGCCACTTTCCAGGTCGTACAGGCGCAGCAGCAGGTTGACCAGGGTGGACTTGCCGGCGCCCGAGGGGCCGATCAGGCCAATCTTCTCGCCGGGGCGAATGTCCAGGGTCAGGTTGCTGATGATCCGGCTGCCCTGACCGTAATGAAAGTCGACGTTGTCGAAGCGCACCGCGCCGCGATCGACCTTGAGCGCCGGAGCATCTGGCGGATCGGTGACGGTGACCGGCTGGGCGATGGTCTTGAGGCCATCCTGCACCATGCCGATGTTCTCGAAGATGCCGTTGACCACCCACATGATCCAGCCCGACATGTTGACGATGCGGATCACCAGGCCGGTGGCCAGGGCGATGGCGCCCACGGTGATCAGCGACTGGCTCCACAGCCACAGCGCCAGGCCGGTGGTGGTGACGATCAGCAGCCCGTTGAGGCTGGTGATGACCACATCCATGCTGGTGATCACCCGCGAGGCCAGCTGGGTCTTTTCGGTCTGCTCGCGAATCGCTTCGCGGGCGTACTGGCGCTCGAAGTCGGTGTGGGCGAACAGCTTGAGGGTGGCGATGTTGGTGTAGCCATCGACAATACGGCCCATCAGCTTGGAGCGCGCATCCGATGACACCACCGAGCGTTCCTTGACCCTGGGCACGAAATAGCACAGTGCGCCGATGTAGGCGAAGATCCAAACGGTCAGGGGCAGCATCAGGCGCCAGTCGGCCTCGGCGAACAGTACCAGCGAGCTGATCGCGTAGATCAGCACGTGCCACAGGGCGTCCACCGCCTGCACGGCCGAATCGCGCAGCGAGTTGCCGGTCTGCATGATGCGCTGGGCGATGCGCCCGGCAAAATCGCTCTGGAAGAAATTGAGGCTCTGCTTGAGCACATGGGTGTGGTTCTGCCAGCGGATCATGCTGGTCATGCCCGGGCTGATGGTCTGGTGCACCAGCAGGTCGTGCAGGCCGAAGAACAGCGGGCGCAGCAGCAGCGTGACCACCACCATCCAGATCAGCTCGCTGGCGTGATCGCTGAAGAAATCGGGGTTTGGCGCGCCCTGGGCCAGGTCGATGATACGGCTCAGGTAACTGAACAGCGCCACTTCGATGAGCGAAGCCACCAGCCCCACCACCAGCAGTGCGGCAAAGCTGGGCCACACCTGGCGCAGGTAGTAGAAATAGAACGGCAGGACCTTGCCCGGCGGCGATGCGGTCGGTGCTTCGCGAAAGATATCGATCAGCTTTTCGAAATAGCGATACAACCTCAAAACTCTAACTCCTGTCTGACTCGACCGGGCCGGTCGTGGTTCACGTCCCTGTGAACACGGGCTCAGTCAATGCGTTTGGCGGACTTGATCAGCACGGGATCGACCGGTACATCGGCCATGCCGTTCTTGCGCGTGGTCGGCGAGTTGACGATCTGGTCGACCACGTCCATACCCTTGACCACCTTGGCGAACACGGCGTAGCCGGCATCGCGGCCCGGATCGAGGAAGGCGTTGTCGGCCACGTTGATGAAGAACTGGCTGGTGGCCGAGTTCGGGTTGGATGTGCGGGCCATCGACAGGGTGCCGCGGGTGTTGTGCAGGCCGTTGCTGGCCTCGTTGCGGATCGGGTCCTTGGTCGACTTCTGTTGCATCTGCGCGGTGAAGCCGCCGCCCTGGACCATGAAGCCCGGGATCACGCGGTGGAAGATGGTGTTGGTGTAGAAGCCGCTGTCGACATACTCGAGGAAGTTCTTGGTCGAGATGGGCGCCTTGACCGGGTCCAGTTCCACTTCGATCTGGCCGAAGCTGGTGTCGAGCAGTACGTGCGGGGCTTTTTCGGCAGCCATCAGGCTGGTGGCGAAGACGACCGAGCAGGCGGCAAGCAGAAGTTTTTTCAGCATGAACTCAATGATCCTTGAGAAGTGGTTGAAGCCGTTGCCAGAAACTGCAGCAGGGTCTGGTTGAACAGCCGGGGTTGATCCAGCGGTGTAGCGTGCCGTGAATCTTCGATGACCGCCAGTCGTGCTTGAGGAATAAGCGCGACGTAGCGCTGCTTGAGCTGTATCGGGGTGTAATCGTGGTCGGCGCTGATGACCAGCGTAGGACAGCGGATCTGGCCCAGGCGTTCCTGTACCCCCCAGCCGACGATGGCATCGAAGCTGGCCAGGTACGCACGCTTGTCGTTGCGCGCCCAGCGCTCGGCCATCTTGCGTCGCAACTCGGCCTGCTCCGGCTTGGGAAACAGGCGTGCGGCCAGGCCTTTGCCGATGGTCTCCAGGCTCAGCAGGCGGGCCAGGCTCCAGCGCTTGAACCATTGCCAGTAATCGTCGCGGCTGCGCAGCTTGACCTCGGGTGCGCTGTTGACGATGCACAGGCTGCGCAACCGGTGGGGATGGTCGACGGCAAACTGGAAGCCGATCATGCCGCCCATCGACAGGCCAGCCAGGTGTACCGGGCCGGTGTTCAGGTGCTCCAGCAGGGCCAGCAGGTCGGCGCTGAAGCCGGCGATGCTGTAGCGCTCGCGAGGCTTGTCGGAGCGCCCGTGGCCGCGCACATCGAGCAGGATCACGCGGTACTGACGGGCCAGCTCCGGTACCTGGTATTCCCAGTCCTGGCAGCTCGAGCCCAGGCCGTGCAGCAGTACCAGGGGCTCGCCCTGGCCATATTCCTCGTAATGCAGGGTGCAACCTTCATGTTCGAAATAGGCCATGGGCGTTACCTGTCAGGCTTGGGCGGGGGCGGCGAAGGGCACGTCCAGCGGCGCAGTGTCGAAGTTGCGCAGCAACTCGATGAGGATCTGCGTGGCCGGGCCCAGGGGTTTGTCCTTGTTCGAGTAAAGGTAGAACAGCGGGTGACGGCTGCCACCCTGGTCCAGCGGCAGTGGCTTGAGCACGCCTTCGCGCAGTTCGCGCTCGATCAGGTGGCGTGGCAGCCAGGCAAAGCCCAGGCCGCTGCTGACGAAGGTGGCGGCAGTGGCCAGGCTGCCGACCGTCCAGCGCTGTTCGGCGCCCAGCCAGCCCACATCCCGCGGTTGTGCCCGGCCAGAGTCGCGGATCACCACCTGCAACTGGCTCTCCAGGTCCTGGAAACTGAGCTCGCGGCCCAGGCGGTGCAGGCTGTGCTCGGGGTGTGCAACGGCCACGAACTCCACCGCGCTCAATTCGGTGCCCAGGTAGCCGGGGATGCTGAAGCCGCTGATGGCAAGGTCCGCCACCCCTTCGTGCAGCACTTCCTCGACCCCTGACAGCACCTCCTCGCGCAGGCGCACCCGGCAGCCGCGACTTTGCGGCATGAACGCACTCAGGGCACGTACCAGTCGGGCATTGGGGTAGGCGGCATCGACCACCAGGCGCACCTCGGCTTCCCAACCCTGCTCCATGTGATGGGCGAGGTCTTCGAGCTGGCTGGCCTGCTTGACCAACTGGCGCGAGCGGCGCAGCAGCACGCTGCCGGCATCGGTGAGCACCGCCTTGCGCCCGTCGATGCGCAGCAACGGCACGCCGAGCTGGTCCTGCATGCGGGCCACGGTATAGCTCACCGACGATTGGGAGCGGTGCAGGGCTTCGGCGGCCTGGGCAAAGCCGCCGTGGTCGACCACCGCCTGCAGAGTCCGCCACTGATCCAGGGTAACGCGCGGCGCTTTCATCTTCGGCTCCTGTTGTCCTAAGCTGGCGCACTTTCATGGAGAGCGCCGTTATGAAGAAAATCTGTGTTGCACTGCTGGCCCTGCTGCCGCTGACGGCCCTGGCCTACCCCATCGACGTGACCAAGAACACCGACGGGGTGAAGCTTGACTACACCACCTACGACACCGACCGTGACATCGGCTCGATCAGCCTGAACAACTACGGCGATGTGGCAGCGACGTGCAAGGTCACCTTCCGCAACGGCCCGGAGGCCCCCAGGGTACGGCGCATACAGGTACCGGCGAAAAAGAGCGTCGACGTGACGGCCAAATTCAACCGCGAAATCCTCAAGCTGCGCATCGCGCTGGACTGCAAACCGCAATAAAACAGGTTAACTGATAGATTTAACCCAGTTTTTACGCTTTTTTATCGATAGGTCAATCTCTAATCTTGCCTCCATCGACTTAGCGAACTTGCCGATGGAGGCAACCCATGTCCCGCGTACTGATCATCGAAAGCAGCGCCCGCCTGCAGGACTCCGTGTCTCGTCAGCTGACCCGTGATTTCATCAGCCAGTGGCAGGCGGCCAACCCGGCCGACCAGATCAGCGTGCGCGACCTGGCATTGAACCCGGTACCCCACCTGGACAGCCATCTGCTGGGTGGCTGGATGAAGCCCGAAGCCCAGCGCAGCGCCGAAGAAGTGCAGGCACTGGCACGTTCCAACGAACTGACCGACGAAGTGCTGGCCGCCGATGTACTGGTGCTGGCGGCGCCGATGTACAACTTCACCATCCCCAGTACGCTGAAGGCCTGGCTCGACCATGTGCTGCGTGCCGGCGTCACCTTCAAATACACCCCCACCGGCCCGCAGGGCTTGCTGACCGGCAAGCGCGCCTATGTGCTGACGGCCCGCGGCGGTATCCACGCCGGGGCCGGTAGCGACCATCAGGAGCCCTACCTGCGCCAGGTGATGGCCTTCATCGGCATTCACGAGGTGACGTTCATTCACGCCGAGGGCCTGAACATGGGCGGCGACTTCCACGAAAAAGGCCTGAACCAGGCCAAGGCGCTGCTGGCTGCGGTAGCTTGAGCCGTACCGATTTCCCCCCCGCCTGACACCTTTGCTCCTTTGGGTGTACCTGCCCGGTCAGACACTGGTTTGACCGGGCTTTTTTGTGGGTGGTTATAAAACTTGTCATTGCCAGGTTGATTGTTTATAGAGAACTGACAGTTTTGTCAGGTGCGCGCTTGAATGCCTAGCTGTTTATATACAGGTGACGGACAGACTTTCCGCAGTGAAAGTTTGTAACTTGCCTCGCGGATATAAGGATGCGTACCTATGCCTGCTAAAATTGAGTCCAAGCTATATGCCTGGGATGCCCCGACGATCGACTGTTCGATTGAACATCCCGATTACCCCCAAGACCCGTCGAGAAGGTATTTCCTGATAAGGGGGATCTACAACTGCGGCAGCAATACGGATTTTTTGTCAGTCAGGACGCTCATATCAGCCGGCATGTACGCCGGTGACAGGGTCAGGGTAAGAATTGTCGAACCTTCCGGTATCATCTTCGATTTGCCCGTGCAAGTCATCAAAAACCCGCCGCAAGCGCTGTACTCTTCTTGTCCAAAAGCGCTGATGTACAGCAGTTCCGGTCAAACGGCACAGGTAAATTTCGCGCTGAGCAGGAATGGCGGAGCATGGGTGGTTTCGCAGAGTCGTTACTATACGGTGCAAGTCCAAAGTTTCGATCCATTGGACCGGCCAACACTTGAGCGCGGTTCTCGCGTGGTCAAGGTTACCTATCCCCAATGGCAACCTTCACACAAGGTTCGTCTAAGAGGTTTCACCATGACAGGGCATGAGGACCTGGGGTGGAAACCCATGACGGGTGGTACTGCCCAGTTTGAAATTCCACTGAGCTGGTTTCAGCAGAACAGAGGCAAGCAAGTGTGGCTCAATTATGCGCTTGAAGCGGTTACGGGCTCGGACTACCAATTTTCCAGGCTGCTTTATATCCCGAGCCTGGAGGTGCCCCCGGCATCTGCGAAGGCGCCTGAGGGCCCTGCGAAAGTGCCGGTGAAAAAACCTGCGAAGGCGTCAGAGGCACCTGCGAAAGTGCCTGGCAAACCTGCGAAACGCCCGCCAAGCAAGGCGTGACCCGCAAGCAAGGGTTCAAAGCCGGCGCGAGCGCAGGGAGGCACCATGTTGAACACGTTCACACTGTTGCTGTTGATCAGCCTGATGACAGCCTGCGCCAACCGGGCGCCGGTGCAGCCTGCCAATGACGAGGTTGCGCAGGCAAGCTCGGTGCCGCCAACGGTCCAGGCCGCTGCGTTGCAGTCCCGTGCAGGTACGGCGGCTGTTTCCGGAGCCACGGTTGCACGCCACCTGCAGGAACGTTACCGCGACACCCGGCAGAACTGTAACGCCTCCAGCGCGCCGGCCTTTCTGTGCAGCGGCATCCTCATGCGCGCTACGCAGAACAGCCCGGCGTTTCATTCGTGGAACCCGAACCCCACCGCCTCGGGCGTGTCGTTCTCCTACCTGCGCGCCGACTCTGCGTTCAGTCGGTTGGCCTATGGGTACACTAACGGCTTCATCTTCGTGCCTATCTTGTACGCCAACAATCAATACAAGCCCCGTGTGTTGTGCTCGTTTCCTGTGGACGCCGATTCCAACAGGCGAGAATCGCAGGGGTGCGGGCAGAATGTCGGTTACCCCACGGTGAGTCGCGAGTGCAGGGCGCAGGGCATCGGTACAGCCGAACAATGGCTGGCGCATTACAACGCCAACCGGATCAATGCACGCCAGTGCGGCTTCAATGTTCGCGATGAACTCAACAAAGAAGGCGCCATCGCGTTCTATCAGAGCCTGCGTGCCAGAAACCTGCCCGGCGCCAACCTTGGTGGCATCCAGAACGAAGTGCGCATGGCCCTGTGGCCGCAGAACATCGGTCGGCAATTGCCGATGGAAGCCTTCTTCTATATTGGCGGGAGCGCGAGCGGAAGGGCGGGGGCGCAGGCGGATCAGCGGGACTTCTTCAGCCAGACGGGCATCCTGGTGCCGATCATCGCGGTGACCTTGCCCTCTGGCGCCACCCCCGCACGGTTCCAGTTCATCACGGCCGATCAGACCCGTTGAGCCTGCTGGCACCTTGAGTGCAGGCGTTTCAAAAGCGGTTGCCGGCCCGTTGGTCAACCGCTAAGGTCGCCGCCTGCATATCAGGGGGCATACATGGGCTACTTATTGATCGTCGCGCTGATCCAGGCGTTTTCCTTCAGCCTGATCGGCGAATACCTGGCCGGGCATGTCGACAGCTACTTCGCGGTGCTGGCGCGGGTACTGCTGGCCGGCCTGGTGTTTTTGCCGTTGACCCGCTGGCGCAAGGTCGAGCCGCGCTTCATGCGGGCCATGCTGCTGATCGGCGCGTTGCAGTTCGGCATCACCTATGTGTGCCTGTATTTGAGCTTTCGTGTGCTGAGCGTGCCCGAAGTGCTGCTGTTCACCATTCTTACACCCTTGCACGTGACCCTGATCGAGGATGCCCTGAACCGGCGCTTCAACCCGTGGGCACTGGTGGCCGCACTGGTGGCGGTGGGGGGCGCAGCGGTGATTCGCTTCGACCGCATCAGCCCGGACTTCTTCATGGGCTTTGTGCTGCTGCAACTGGCCAACTTCACCTATGCCGCCGGTCAGGTGCTGTACAAGCACCTGGTTGCCCGTTACCCCAGTGACCTGCCGCACTACCGACGCTTCGGCTACTTCTACCTGGGCGCCCTGCTGGTGGTGCTGCCGGCCTTCCTGCTGTTCGGCAACGCGCAGCATCTGCCCAGCACCGACGTGCAGTGGCTGGTGCTGCTGTTTCTGGGATTGTGCCCGACGGCGCTGGGGCTGTACTGGTGGAACAAGGGCGCCTGCCTGGTTTCAGGCGGCACCCTGGCGGTGATGAACAACCTGCATGTGCCGGTCGGGCTGTTGCTCAACCTGCTGATCTGGAACCAGCACGAGCCGCTGGGCCGGCTGTTCATCGGTGGTGCGGTGATACTGGCCTCGCTATGGCTCAGCCGACTCGGTGCTCAACGCCCGTTGCTCGCGAACGGCACCGGCCGGTAGCAGCCCGGCGCGCAGGTCGCTGCCGCTGGGTTGCTGGTACAGGCCCAGACCGAACTCGGGCATCACGGCCAGCAGGTAGTCGAAGATATCGCCCTGGATACGTTCATAATCGGCCCAGGCGGTGGTGCGGGTGAAGCAGTAGATTTCCAGGGGCACGCCCTGGGCGGTGGTCTGCATCTGACGCACCATGCAGGTCATGTTCGGCTGGATGTCCGGGTGGCTTTTCAGGTACGCCAGGGCATAGGCGCGGAAGGTGCCGATGTTGGTCATGCGCCGGCGGTTGGCCGACAGTGCTGCCACAGGGCCCTGGGCTTCGTTCCAGGCCTGCAGTTCGCTGCGCTTGCGGGTCATGTAGTCGGTGAGCAGGCGCACCTTGCTCAGGCGTTGCTCTTCTTCATCGGTCAGAAAGCGCACGCCGCCAGCATCGATGAACAGGCTGCGCTTGATGCGCCGACCGCCGGCCTGCTGCATGCCACGCCAGTTCTTGAACGATTCGGACATCAAGCGCCAGGTGGGGATCGAGACAATGGTCTTGTCGAAGTTCTGCACCTTGACCGTGTGCAGGGTGATGTCCACCACGTCGCCGTCGGCGCCCACCTGGGGCATCTCGATCCAGTCGCCGACGCGCAGCATGTCGTTGCTGGTCAGTTGCACGCTGGCCACGAACGACAGCAGGGTGTCCTTGTACACCAGCAGGATCACCGCCGACATCGCACCCAGGCCCGACAGCAGCAACAACGGCGAGCGGTCGATCAGGGTGGCGACGATGATGATCGCGCCGAACACGAACAGCACCATCTTGGCCAGTTGCACATAGCCCTTGATCGAACGGGTACGCGCATGTTCGGTGCGGGCATAGATATCGAGCAGGGCATCGAGCAGTGCACTGATGGCCAGCACCAGGAACAGGATGGTGAACGCCAGCGCCACGTTGCCCAGAAAATGCTGGCTGGTGGCGCTGAGCTCCGGCACCAGCTTGAGGCCGAACTGCACCACCAGCGAGGGCACCATCTGCGCCAGGCGCTGGAATACCTTGTTGTGCAGAAGGTCGTTGAGCCAGTGCAGGGCCGGCTGGCGGCTCAGCAGCCGGACGGCGTGCAGGATCATGAAGCGTGCCACACGCCCCAGTACCAGGGCGGCCAGCAGCAGTACCGCCAGGCCCAGGCCGGCGTGCAGCAGCGGGTGCTGATCGAGGGTGCCCCACAGATCCAGGGCGTTTTGCCAGAACAATTGAATATCCATGCCTTAGTAAAGGTGTCCGCAAAAAGAGTGGAAGTGCAATTAGAACGCGGAAAGTCGTGACAATGCCAAAAGAAATTCGGCGTGAGCGCCGGAAAACGTTACCCTATATGGCTGAATTTCTGCACTTGCCCGAGGTACACCCGTGTTTTCCCAATTCGCCCTGCACGAACGCCTGCTCAAAGCCGTGGCCGCACTGAACTTTGTCGAGCCCACGCCTGTGCAGGCGGCGGCCATCCCCCTGGCGCTGCAAGGGCGTGACCTGCGGGTGACGGCGAAAACCGGTAGCGGCAAGACCGCCGCCTTCATGCTGCCCGTGCTCAACCGCCTGGTGGACCTGAAGCAGAGCCGTGTCGAGATCCGTGCCCTGGTGCTGCTGCCGACCCGCGAGCTGGCCCAGCAGACCCTCAAGGAAATCGAGCGTTTCGCCCAGTTCACCTACATCAAGGCCGGCATGATCACCGGTGGTGAAGACTTCAAGGAACAGGCCGCCATGCTGCGCAAGGTGCCGGACATCCTGGTCGGCACCCCGGGGCGCATGCTCGAGCACCTCAATGCCGGCAACCTGCACCTTGAACATGTGCAGGCGGTGGTGCTGGACGAAGCCGACCGCATGCTCGACATGGGCTTTTCCGAAGACGTCGAGCGTCTGTGCAACGAGTGCGCGAACCGCGAGCAGACCCTGCTGTTCTCGGCTACCACTGGCGGTGCCGGCCTGCGCGACATGATCGGCAAGGTACTCAAAGACCCCGAGCACCTGATGCTCAACACCGTCAGCCAGCTCAACGACGGCACCCGCCAGCAGATCATCACCGCCGACCACAACCAGCACAAAGAACAGATCGTGCAGTGGCTGCTGGCCAACGAGACCTACCAGAAGGCAATCATCTTCACCAATACCCGGGTGATGGCCGACCGTATCTACGGTCACCTGGTGGCCAAGGACATCAAGGCATTCGTGCTGCACGGCGACAAGGACCAGAAGGACCGCAAGCTGGCCATCGAGCGCCTCAAGCAGGGCGGCGCCAAGGTGCTGGTGGCGACCGACGTCGCGGCCCGTGGCCTGGACGTGGACGGCCTGGACCTGGTGATCAACTTCGACATGCCGCGCAGCGGCGACGAATATGTACACCGTATCGGTCGTACCGGGCGCGCCGGCAACGAAGGCCTGGCAGTGTCGCTGATCTGCCATGGTGACTGGAACCTGATGTCGAGCATCGAGCGCTACCTCAAGCAGAGCTTCGAGCGCCGCACCATCAAGGAAGTCAAAGGCACCTATACCGGGCCGAAGAAGGTCAAGGCGTCGGGCAAGGCCGCCGGGGTCAAGAAGAAAAAGACCGACAAGAAGACCGACAAGAAGGTGGTGGCCAAACGCAAGCCGACCGCCAAGCCCAAGCCCAATGCTCCCTCCCTGGTGAGCCAGGACGGCATGGCACCGCTGAAGAAGCGCAAGCCGGCACCGGCTGCCGAGTAAGGTTGCAGGGCCTATTCGCCGGCAAGGCCGGCTCCTACAGGAGCTGTCTTGCCAGCGAACGCGTCATCCTCGATTCAGACTTTCTTCTCTGCCGCCTTCAGTTCCTGCATGCGCTTGTCGATCAGCTGGCATTTGTCCGGCAGGTCCTTGCTCTCGGTTCCCAGCTTCATCCCCTGCAATTCTTCATTGATCTCCTTGGCCTTCTGCGGGTTCTGCTCCGTCAGTTTGCTGACCTCCTTGGCCAGCTCCTCGCGCTTCTGCGTGGCCTCTTCCAGCGTGCAGGCCCAGGTGGGCACGGCAAATAGAAGGGCAGCGGCAGCGGTGATGCTCATCAGCGTTTTCATGGTCGGACCTCGTGTTCCATTACGGGCGAAGGTGTTCGGTGGAGGGCTGTGCCGGCCGGAAAGTTCAGTCGAACCGCTGCCGCGCGCGCCTGTCACACCCTTACATCCCCTTGCTGGAGGTTGGACCGATGAGCACTACCTATGACTGGGACCTGATGGAGCGCCTGCTGCACGAAGTGCAGAACGGCGCCGGCCACAGCTTTACCCCGCGCCCGTATGCCGAGCAGCATGCTGCCGGCCTGGCTGCCAAAGGCGATGCAGTGCCGGAGCTTGATCATCTGAAGACCAAGGCCTGCGAATACGAGAAGCTGCTGTTCGAGCGCGGCTTTATCGAGACGCGCCCTGAAGAGGAAGGGGGCAATGGCGAGAACTTCGTCCTTACCCAACGAGGCTCGCGCCTGCTCAGCCTTATCGACAGCGCAATCCCGGGCAATGATCATCCGCGCCAGGTGTTGAACGAGCAGGCTGATGCACTGGATGAGGCGACCTTCGACGAAGTGGCGTCAAAGGCACAAATCGCCTGATCGGGCTGGTAATCGCTGGCAGCAGGCCCTGATAATCGGCGCTGGATCCACTATTGCCGAGAGCCTGCCATGCCGTGCCGCGATAATGGGGGTCGCCCTTGAGCGCCCTTCGTAAGAATACCGACACCTTCGCTCTGCAAGTCATGCTGGGCCTCTGCCTGATCTGGGGCATCCAGCAGGTCATGATCAAGTGGGCCGCGCCGGACATCGCACCGGTGATGCAGGCCGCCGCGCGCTCGGGCATCTCGGCACTGATGGTCGCGTTGCTGATGTGCTGGCGGGGTGGCTGGGAACAGCTGGGCACCACCTGGAAGGGCGGTCTGCTGGCCGGTTCGCTGTTCGGCCTGGAGTTTCTGCTGATAGCCGAAGGGCTGCAACTGACGTCCGCGGCGCACATGTCGGTGTTCCTCTACACCGCGCCGGTGTTCACTGCGCTGGGGCTGCACTTCATGCTGCCCAGCGAGCGCCTTCGCCCGCTGCAGTGGCTCGGCATCCTGCTGGCGTTCGCCGGTATTGCCGTGGCCTTTGCCGGCGGACTGTCGCTGGACAACCTCGATGGGCGCATGCTGCTGGGCGATGCGATGGGCGTGATGGCCGGCATGGCCTGGGGCGCGACCACCGTCGTGGTGCGGGCTTCGCGCCTGTCGGAGGCACCGGCTACCCTGACCCTGTTCTACCAACTGATGGTCGGCTTCGTCGGCCTGCTGCTGATCGCGGTACTGACCGGGCAGGTCGGCCATGTGACGCTGACCGCCACATCGATCAGCAGTGTGCTGTTCCAGGCGGTGGTGGTGTCGTTCTTCAGCTACCTGACCTGGTTCTGGCTGCTGCGTCGCTACCTGGCGTCCAACCTGGCGGTGTTCTCGTTCATCACCCCGTTGTTCGGGGTGACGTTCGGCGTGTTGCTGCTGGGCGAGCCGTTGAGCCTGAACTTCATCCTGGGCGCCGTCTGCGTGTTGCTGGGCATTACCCTGGTCAGTGCCGAGCAGTGGGTACGCAGGCGTCTGCGGCGCCTGCTCGGCCAGTAGCCGGGCGCAACAGCAGGGCCCCGGCGATGATCAGGCCGCTGGCGGCCACTACCAGCGCCGGTTGCAGGCTGGCGCTGAACTGATTGCTCAACGCCGCCAGCAGCGGGCCGCTGAGCTGGCCGAGGGCGAAGCAGGTGGTCAGCAGGCCGGCATTGCGGTGGGTGGCGTGGGGGGCCAGTTCGCGCGAGCGCTGCATCACCAACTGCATGCAGGCCAGAAACGGCGTGCCGCACAGCAGTACACCCAGCGCCAGGCCGGCGCCGCTGCCCAGCAGGCAGGCCAGTACCCCGGCGGCCTGCAGCCACAACGTTGCCATCAGCCAGCGCGCCGTGCTGCCGTGGTGCGGGCGGCGCAGGCTGACCAGCACCACACCCATGGCGGCAGCCAGGCCGAAGGCCGGCCAGAACAGGTCGGCCAGCCACTGGCCGTGAAAACGTGCGCTGGCCATCTGTGACATGAAAGTGGCCGGAATGATGTATCCCACCCCGTACAGTGCATAGATCAGCCCCAGCCGCCCGATGCCGGGTGTCGCACCCTGCGCGGTGGCCTTGTGCGCGGGCACTGGTTGCGGGTGTGGCAGCGCGGGCTGGATCACCAGCAGCATCAGCAGCGCCACGGCGGCGTAGATCAGCCAAAGCGGTGCCGAACCCAGGCCCTGCAGATTGGCGCCCAGTGCCAGCATCCCCGTGAGCAGGATACCCATGCCAGGGCCGGCGAACACCAGTGCGCCAAGGCGCGGTTGACGGCTTTGAGCGGCCAGGTGTTGAGTCATGCCGGTGAGCGTCACCACCACCCACGCACTGGCGATGCCGGTGCCCAGGCGCAGCGCGATATGCGGCCAGAACCCGTGGGCCCAGAACGAGGCCAGGGTCAGCAGCACACACAGCCACAACCCGGCCAGCAGGCGTTTGCGCACCTGGGCGGGGCGGTGCGCGAACATCGCGTCGAGGGCGCCGAGCAGGTAGCCCAGGTAATTGGCGGCAGCTACCAGCCCGGCGGCGGTCAGGCTGATCTGGCCTTCGCTGATCAGGTGCGGCAGTTGCGGGGTGAGGGCGAATCGGCCGATGCCCATGGCCATCATCAGGGCAACGAAGCTGGCCAGCAGGCGCATTGTCGAGGACATGGTGGGGTTCCTGTGCGATGAGCGTTGACCGTCAGGCTACTGCGGGTTGACTTTCATAAAAATTGAATAATGATGAGAAACTTGTTCAGTTTTGGAGAATTGCCGTGGAGCTGAGTCAACTGCGCATCTTTCAGGCGGTCGCCGAAGAGGGGTCGATCACCCGCGCGGCCGAGCGCCTGCACCGCGTGCCCTCCAACCTGTCCACGCGCCTGCGCCAGCTGGAAGAGCAACTGGGCGTGGAGCTGTTTCGGCGCGAGCGCCAGCGCCTGCAGCTGTCGCCGGCTGGTAAGGTGCTGCTGGACTACAGCGCACGCATGCTGGCGTTGCATGACGAAGCCTTTGCGGCGGTTCAGGGGGGCGAGCCGGCGGGGAATTTCGTGCTGGGCAGCATGTACAGTTCAGCGGCCATTCATCTGCCGGAGCTGCTGGCGCGCTATCACCGAGCTTACCCGGCGGTGAACCTGCAGGTGCAGACCGCCCCCAGCGGCGAATTGCTCGAAGGGCTGCTCAGCGGGCGTCTCGACGCGGCGCTGGTGGATGGACCGCTGGCCCTGGCCGGGCTCGACGGGGTGCCCTTGTGCGAGGAGACCCTGGTGCTGCTCACCGAGGCCGACCACCCGCCGGTGCACAGTGCCCGGGATGTGGCTGGGCGTGCGGTGTTCACGTTTCGCCAGGGATGCTCGTACCGCATGCGGCTGGAGGCCTGGTACGCCCATGATCGTGCGGCGATGGGGCGGGTGATGGAAATCGAATCGTATCCCAGCATGCTGGCCTGCGTGATCGCCGGGGCGGGTGTGGCGTTGATGGCGACCTCGATGCTTGAAAGCCTGCCGGGCCGTGAACGGGTCACGGTGCACCCGTTGCAGTCGCCGTTCGACCAGACCACCACCTGGCTGATGTGGCGCAAGGGCATGTGCGGGGCCAACCTGAGTGCCTGGATAGCGGTGCAGGAAGCGGTGAAGGGGCAGGTGAGCGATGATGCCGAGGTGGCCCTGCGTGCCTGACTGAAATCAATAGAGAAGTTTTTACCCGGGCGTGATGCTGCACATGGGGCTATGATGAGTTTGTAGCGCCGCCGCCGTACTTCGCGCGCAGATGACCCGTGAGGGGGAGTTATGAGAAACGATCTGTTCAACTGGCTCCACGACCTGGCTGTGGCATTGGGGCTTGTCCCGCCACCCATGCAGCCTGTACCGATCCCTACCGATGAGGAGCAACGCAAACGCCAACCTCGGCGCTAGCGTGCTGCTGAAACCGACGCATTGCGCAATGCGTCGGTATTCTTTTGCGATTTTTCAGCCGTCCCCATTCCCACAAAATCCCTGAAAGGCTTTGGCTTTGGCTTTGGCTTTGGCTTTGGCTTTGGCTTTGGCTTTGGCTTTGGCTTTGGCTCTTGATCTTGATCTTCCCGTCCCCCAGGAGGCCGAATGGAACCTGCGCGTAGTGGGGTGGAGGGCCATGGATGGCCCGTAAAGCGCCGACGGGCAGGGATGCCCGTTCGGCGTGGCCCCACGGAGCGTGGGTGGAATGAGGGGACCCGTAGCGAAGCGTAGGGCCGGATGATGGACGGGAGCGGTTTTGCTTACTTTTTCCAAGAAAAAAGTAAGCCGCTGTAAGAGCGGAAGGGGCCCTTGCTGGCTGCATCCATGCTGGATAAGCCTGCGCTTGCCGATGTTACAGAGCCTATTGCTGACCCAGGCGTGTTGCTGCCTTCGCGGGGCAAGGCCCGCTCCTACAGGTCGTCCATGACCCTCCACCCCGCTACCCGGGCGCGACGTCCTATGCCAGATTCACCGCGCCCACCGGCCGACGCGACATCAAACTCACCACCACAAAACTCACCAACCCGATAGCCAGGCTGTAGTAGATCGGCGTATTGGCATCCATCCCATCCTTGAACATGAACACCAGCGCCGTCACGAACCCCAGCCCCATGCTGGTGATTGCCCCGGCCGTGGTTGCACGCTTCCAGTAGATCGCCCCGATCAGCGGCACCAGCATGCCGCCCACCAGCAGGTTGTACGCCAGGGTCAATGCACTGATCACATCCACTACCACCAGCGCGATCCCCAGCACCGCAATACCCGTAAGCAAGGTAAACAACCGGTTGATGCCAAGGCTCGACTGCTTGCCGCCACGCAGCTTGGGCAGCAGGTCTTCGGTCAGCACCGTGGAGGCAGCCAGCAAGCCGGCACTGGCGGTGGACATCATCGCCGCCAGGGCCGCGGCAATCACCAGCCCACGGATGCCGTCGGGCAACGCTGACTTCACGATTGCCGCAAACGCATTGTTGGCATTGCCCAGGTCAGGCAGCAGCACATGCGCACACATGCCGATCAGGGCACACACCAGGCCGTAGATCACGCAGTACACACCGGCCGTGGTACCAGCCCGCTGGGCGACTTTTTCGTCACGGGCAGTGAACACGCGCTGCCAGATGTCCTGGCCGATCAGGATGCCGAAGAAGTAGATCAGGAAGTAGGTGATGATGGTGTCCCAACCAATGGTGGTCAGGTTGAAGCTGGCAGCCGGCAGCTTGGCCACCAGTTCGTCCCAGCCGCCCACCCGGTACAGGCAGATCGGCAGCAGGATGAACATCAGGCCCACGGTCTTGATCACGAACTGCACAATGTCGGTCAGGGTCAGCGACCACATGCCGCCAATGGTCGAGTAGACCACCACCACGCCACCACCGAGCAGGATGGCGCCCCAGAACGGCAGGTCGAACAGCACCTGCAGCACGGTGCCGATGGCCAGGGTAGAGGTCACGGCGATCATCAGGGCGTAGGCCAGCATGATCACGGCGCTGGCCTGGCGGGCCATGGGGTTGTAGCGCTTTTCCAGCACCTGGGTCACGGTGAAGATGCGCAGGCGCAGCAGCGGCTTGGCCAGGAACAGGTTCAGGGCAATGATGCCCAGGCCCAGCGCGGCGCACAGCCAGAAGCCGGAAATGCCGTGCACATAGCCCAGCTTCACGGTGCCGACGGTAGAGGCGCCGCCCAGCACGGTGGCGGCCATGGTGCCCATATACAGGCTTGGGCCCAGGTTGCGCCCGGCCACCAGGTAGTCTTCGTGGGTCTTCGCGCGGCGCATGCCGAACCAGCCCAGTACCAGCATGCCGGCGGCGTATATCAGTACAACGAGTATGTCCAAGGCCATGGGGTGTCTCCGATTATCTTTATTATGGTGAGATCGATCGCCGGTGGCGTGCGCCAGGCGTCATTCATCCGCAAGCGGGCCGCGTGTACGGCCCGCCGAAAGGCTCCATCCGGGGGTGAAACTCCAGGCCGATGGCCGTTAGCGATGCGCTACGCCAGGCAGAACACACAGCATTTCGTACAACAGGTTGGCGCCGAGCAACGAGGTGTTGCCGGTGGTGTCGTAGGGCGGCGAGACCTCCACCAGATCGCAACCGATCAGGTCCAGCCCCTGGCAGCCACGGATGATCTCCATCGCCTGGATGGTGGTCAGGCCACCGATTTCCGGGGTGCCGGTGCCCGGTGCCCAGGCCGGATCGATGCCGTCGATGTCGAAGCTCAGGTAAACCGGACCACCACCGACCTTTTCACGCACTTCGGCCATCAGCGGCTCCAGCGACTTGTGCCAGCACTCCTCGGCCTGCACCACGCGAAAGCCCTGCTTGCGGCTCCAGTTGAAGTCTTCGGCGGTGTAGCCCTGGGCGCGCAGGCCGATCTGCACCACGCGGTCGCAGTCCAGCAGGCCTTCTTCGACGGCGCGACGGAAGGTGGTGCCGTGGGCGATCTTCTCGCCGAACATGTGATCGTTGACGTCGGCATGGGCATCGATGTGCACCAGCCCGACCTTGCCGTGCTTCTTGTGGATCGCGCGCAGGATCGGCAGGGTGATGGTGTGGTCGCCGCCCAGGGTCATGGGGATCACGTCGTGCTCGAGGATCTCGTCGTAGGCCTCTTCGATGATGCGCACCGCGTCCAGCAGGTTGAAGGTGTTGATTGCCACGTCGCCGATGTCGGCGACCGACAGCGAGTCGAACGGGGCGGCGCCGGTGGCCATGTTGTACGGGCGGATCATCACGGATTCGGCACGGATCTGGCGCGGGCCGAAGCGGGTGCCGGAACGCAGCGAGGTGCCGATGTCCAGCGGGATGCCGATGAAGGCAGCGTCCAGGCCGGCGGCGCTGGGCAGGTGGGGAAGACGCAGCATGGTGGCGATGCCGCCGAAACGCGGCATTTCGTTGCCGCCCAGTGGTTGGTGAAGAATCTTGTCCACGGTCGGGCCTCACGGTTTGGATTGTTCTAGTTGTTGGAACCTGTCCGGCCACCCTGCGAACAGGTGCAGCAATGCGCGAGGACAGGTGCATTGGCGCAGAGTCTGCAAAAGGTAGTGCGCCAAGAGAATCGCTACAGGCAAATACTTACTTCAGGTTTTCATGAACTAATGGCGATCAGCGGGTAGACTGGCGCGTATTCGTTGCCCTGTTGGAGCCCTTGCCATGGCCTCGGCCCTGCCTGATCTGAAACTGCTGCGCATCTTCGTCAGCGTGGTACGCCACCAGGGCTTCGCCAATGCCCAGCGCGAGCTGAACCTGTCCACATCCGCCATCAGTACCTACATGAGCCAGCTGGAGTCGGCGCTGGGTATCGTGCTGTGCCACCGTGGGCGCGGCGGCTTCAGCCTCACCAGCAAGGGCGAACTCTTCCATCAGGAGACCCTGCGCCTGCTGGCCGAAATGGACGGTTTCGAGCAGTACGCGGCGGCGCTCAAGGGCGAGCTGCGCGGCACCCTGAACCTGGGGGTGATCGACTCCACGGTCGGCGATCGCGCATTGCCGCTGGCCGACGCCATCGGTGCCTATAGCCTCGAACACCCGGCCGTGCACCTGCACCTGTCGGTGTCCAGCCCCTACGAACTGCAACTGGGGGTGCAGGACAACCGCCTGGACCTGGCCATCGGCGCTTTCTCCACGCGCATGAGCGGGCTGGTGTATCAGCCGTTGTACCGCGAGCAGCATTGGCTGTACTGCAGCAACCGGCATTCGCTGTTCACCGAGCGGCGCATTCCCGAACAGGTGATCACCCAGCAGCGCATGGTCGGTCGAGGCTACTGGAGCCAGGCCGAACTGGCCCGCCACGGCTTCAAGCACAGCGCCGCCACGGTCGAGAGCATGGAGGCACAGCTGATCCTGGTACTGTCGGGGGCCTACATCGGCTACCTGCCTGAACACTATGCCCAGGCCTGGGTGGACAAGGGCGACCTGCGGGTGCTGTCGCCGGCGACCTTCGGCTATCAGGCGCCGTTCTCGCTGATCATTCGCCGGGGCCGCAGCCGCGAACCCTTGATCCAGACCTTTCGCGACCGCCTCAAGGCGCAGCTCACGCCAGCCTGATCGGATGCGCATGAAAATCTTTTGCGCAAATAGAAGAAAAATCCTTCAGACAAGCCCTACAAGCCCGTAAATGCTCTGCTAAACCTGTTCTTGCTTGTTGAAAATTCCCAACATCTTCCAAGCAGGGATCGCCGAGATGCGTACGAATCTGCCCGTCACTGAGCATGAAAGAACCTTCCCGAGCGATCAGCGCCTGATATCCACCACCGACCTCAACAGCCGCATCACCTACTGCAACGACGCCTTCGTCAGCATCAGCGGTTTTACCTACGACGAACTGGTGGGCCAGCCCCATAACCTTGTACGCCACCCGGACATGCCGCCCGCGGTGTTCGGGCACATGTGGGACACCCTCAAGCAAGGCAAGCCCTGGATGGGGGTGGTCAAGAACCGCGCGAAGAACGGCGATTTCTACTGGGTCAGTGCCTACGTGACGGCCATCTACGAGGATGGCCGTATCAGTGGCTACGAGTCGGTGCGCTCGGTGCCCACCCCGGACCAGATCCGTCGAGCCACGGCGTTGTATGCACGCTTGCGCCAGGGCCGGGGCGCCATGTCCTGGGCCGCGCGTGCAGCGGTGCAACTGGAGCTGGGCTGGCCGCTGGTAGGGGCGGCGCTGCTGTCGGCCGCCGGCTACCTGTGGCTGCCCCAGTACGCGGCGCTGGGCGTGTTGATGGCCAGCCTGCTCAGTGCCTGGTACCTGATCGAGGCCCATCACGACCGGATGATCCGGCGTACCCTGGCCGAGCACCCCAGGGCCTTCACCAGCCCGCTGGTAGCGCTGACCTACAGTGACAACCGGGGCCTGCAGGGGCAGTTGGACCTGGCGATCATCAGCGAGGAAGCGCGCCTGCAGACCGCGCTCACGCGGCTGGTGGACGCCGGCGTCGGGGTCAAGGCACGGGCCACGCAATCGAGCGACCTGTCCGGGGCCCAGGCGCAGATGCTCGACCGCCAGCGCTGCGAGACCGACCAGTCGGCGGCCGCCATTGCGCAGATGGCGGCAACCATCCAGCAGGTCACCCACAACGTGCAGGACACCGCCACGGCGGCGTCCGATGCCGACCAGTTGGCCCGCCAGGGCAGCGACCTGGCACAACGAAGCCTGCAGGCAATGGGCAGCATGGCCGATGCGGTGACCGAGATCGGCCAGGCGGTGAACGAACTGGCCGGGCAAACCCAGTCCATCGGCAGCGTGGTGGATGTGATCACCTCGATCGCCGAGCAGACCAACCTGCTGGCGCTCAATGCCGCCATCGAGGCGGCGCGGGCCGGCGAGCAGGGCCGCGGTTTTGCCGTGGTGGCAGACGAGGTGCGGTCGCTGGCGCAGCGCACGCGGGTCTCGACCGAGGAAATCCACCAGATCATCGCCAGCCTGCGTGCCGGGGCCGAGCGGGCGGTGAGCAGTGCCAGCCGCGGCGAGCAGATCTCGCGTGACAGCGTGCACAGTGTCGAGGCCGTGCAGACCGCGCTGGTGGGCATCAGCCAGGCGGTCAGCCGCATCACCGGCATGAGCCAGCAGATGGCCACGGCGTCGGAACAGCAGAGCCATGTGGCCGAAGACATCAACCAGCAGATCACGCGCATCGCCCAGCTGTGCGACCACAGCGCCGGGCAGGCCAAGCAGGGCGCCGAGATCAGCCAGGACCTGCAGCGCATGGCCGACTACCTGTACAGCCTGGCCGAACGCTTCAATCGCTGAATCCGCGCGTTGACCCAGGGCGGTGCGGTATTTCGCGGGCCTGCTGTGGCACACTTCGCGCCCCAGGAGAACCCGATGTCCAGAATTCACTGCGAGCGCTGCCTGCGCCCACAAACCCATTGCCTTTGCGCGTTGATCCCCCGCCTGGACAGCCGCACCCGTGTACTGCTGCTGCAGCATCCCAGCGAAGTGAACCATGCCTTGAACACCGCCAGGCTGGCGGCGCTTGGCCTGCGCAATGCCGAGTTGCGGGTGGGCGAGGTGTTCGAGGATCTCGAGCAGTGGCTGACGCAGCCGGGGTATCGCACCGGCCTGTTGTTCCCGGGTGAGGGCGCGCAGGCGCTGCAGGCTTATGCTGGCGATGAGCGACCGTGGTTGCTGGTGGTGCCCGACGGCACCTGGCGCAAGGCGCGCAAGTTGCTGCATGTGAACCCTTTGCTGGCAACGTTGCCACGGGTCACGCTGGGGGCGTTGCAGCCGTCGCGCTACCGGTTGCGCAAGGCACCCGGGGAGGGCGCCTTGTCGACCATCGAGGCAGTGACGCAGGCGTTGAACGTGCTGGAGGCGCCGGCGCTGTTCGATGCGCTGCTGCGGCCGTTCGATGCCCTGATCGAGGGGCAGATTGCGGCGATGGGGCAACAGACCTACGAGCGCAACCACCTGCGTTGATGGGCGCTAGCGCTCGCGCAACGCCTCGGTGCGTGCCTTGAGCACCGGCTTGAGCAGGTAATCCAGCACGCTCTTGTGCCCGGTGATGATGTCCACCGTGGCGGTCATGCCCGGGATGATCAGCAACGGTTTGTTGTCCCCCCCCAGGTGGTTCTTGTCGGTGCGCACCTGGATCAGGTAGAACGCGTTGCCCTTGTCGTCCGTCACCGTGTCGGCGCCGATCAGTTCCAGCTTGGCCTTCAGGCCACCATAGATCGTGTAGTCGTACGCACTGAACTTGACCATCGCGGTCTGCCCGGGGTGCAGAAAGGCCACATCCTGTGGGCGCACCTTGGCCTCGATCAGCAGGTTGTCTTCCAGCGGCACGATCTCCAGCAGGTCGCTGCCCGGCTGCACCACACCGCCAATGGTGTTGACCTTGAGCAGCTTGATGATGCCGTGCACCGGCGACACCACGGTGGTGCGGGTGACGCGGTCGTCGATGGCGATGCTGGTGGCGGTGATCTTCGAAAGCTCGGTGCGCTTGTCGTTGAGTTCCTTGGCCGCCTCCGAGCGAAAGCCTGCCTCGGATTCCTCGATCTTGCTGCGGATCTCCGCCGCCGCCGCTTCGGCCCTCGGAATCGCCAGGCTGGTGGCGTTCAGCGAGCCGCGAGCCTCTACCGCGCTGCGCTTGAGGCGCAGGATCTCCACCGGCGAAATCGCGCCGGTGCCCACCAGCGGGGTGGACATGTTCAGCTCTTCCTGCAGCAATGCCAGGCCCGAGCGGTACTGCTCCAGTTTGGAGCGAAACTCGGCCAGCTCCTGGGTTTTCTGCCGCAGTTGCTCGTTGAGCGTCTGTTTCTCGCTGGTGAGGCGGCGCTGGCGCGACTGGTACAGCGACAGTTCGTCCTCGGCCACCTGCGGGGCCTTGCTGCGTACCACCTCCGAGAGCTGGAAGGGGCGGCCCTCGGCCTCGGCGGACAGGCGCTCGACCTGCGCGGTCAGGGCATAGCGGTCGGCTTCGCTTTCGCCCTTGTTCGACAGAAAGCGCGTGTCGTCCAGGCGCAGCAGGGTGTCGCCCTTGTTCACCATCTGCCCCTCGCGCACGAAGATCTCGGTGACGATGCCGCCCTCCAGGTTCTGGATCACCTGCACCTTGCTCGACGGGATGGCCTTGCCTTCGCCCATGGTGACTTCATCGAGCACCGCGAATTTGGCCCACACCAGTGCCACCAGCAGCAAGCCTGCCGCAAGCCACACGGTGATGCGCGACAGGCGGGGCGAGTCCTGCAGCGTCGCGCCGGCCAGGTCCGGCATGTACTCGCGTTCGGCAGTCTTGCCGAAGCTGCGGATGTAATCGCCCAGGCCGGACAATGCAGACATGCTGATACCCCTCAGAGTGCAGAGCCGACACGGCCCTTGCGCAGTGCATCGATGACCGCGTCCTTGGGCCCGTCGGCCACCACCTTGCCGTTGTCCAGCACCACCAGGCGGTCGACCAGGCTGAGCATCGAGGTGCGGTGGGTGACCAGCAGCAGGGTCTTGCCCTGCACCCAGCCGTGCAGGCGCTGGCGCAGCTGGTCTTCGCTGCTGTTGTCCATATGGCTGGTGGGCTCGTCGAGGATCAGGATCGGCGGTTCCAGCAGCATCGCGCGGGCCAGCAGCACGGTCTGGCGCTGGCCGCCGGAGAGCAGCATGCCGCGCTCGCCCACCGGCCGTTCGAAGCCTTGCGGGTGCTGGCGGGCCAGTTCGCTCACGCCGGTCATCTCGGCCACTTCGAGCATGCGCGCATCGCTGACGTAGCGTGCGCCCAGGGTCAGGTTGTCGCGCAGGCTGCCGGCCAGCAGCGGCAGGTCATGGGCCACGTAGCCGAGCTGCTGGCGCAGGTCGGCGATGTCGAGCTGGCGCAGGTCGAGGTTGTCGAGCAGTATCTGCCCCTCTTCGGGTTCGTAGAAGCCCATCAGCAGGCGTGCCAGGGTGCTCTTGCCCGAGCCGCTGCGACCGATGATGCCGATGCGTTCGCCCGGCTTGACCGTGAAGCTCACGTTGTCCAGCGCTGCGGCGTTCTGCCCGTTGTAGCGGAAGGTCACCTGGCTGACCTGCAGCGCGCCGTGCAACTGGGTGCGCTCCAGGGTCTGCTGGCCGGCAGGGCGTTCCTGGGGCAGGGCCATCAGCGCGTCGGTGCTGTGCATGGTCAGCTGGGCCTGCTGGTAGCGGGTGATCAGCCCGGCGATCTGGCCCAGTGGTGCGAGCACGCGGCTGCCGAGCATGTAGCTGGCCACCAGGGCACCCACGCTGAGGTTGCCGGCAATGATGCTGTACACCCCGGCGACGATGGTGGCCATGCCGCACAGCTGCTGGATGAACAGGGTGCCGTTGGTGGCCAGTGCCGAAAGGTTGCGCGCCTGTACGTCGAGGCGGGTGAGGGCGCCGTGGGTGCTTTCCCACTGGTGCTGGCGCTCGCTTTCGGCCCCGCAGGCCTTGAGGGTTTCCAGGCCGCCCAGGGTCTCGATCAGCAGCGCCTGGCGCAGCGCGCCCAGGCTCAGGCTTTTTTCCACGGTATCGCGCAGGCGTGCCTGGATGAACAGCGCAAAGGCGATGGTGATCGGAAAGGCCACCAGCGGAATCACCACCAGCCAGCCGCCCAGCAGGCCGATCACCAGCAGCATCAGCACCACGAAGGGCAGGTCGATGACGCTGGTCAGGGTCACCGCCGTGAGGAATTCGCGCAGGCCCTGGAAGTCGTGGATGCTCTGGGCGAAGCCGCCGATGGTGGCCGGGCGGGCCTTCATCGACATGCCGGTGATGCGCTCGAACAGGGTGGCCGACAGGATCAGGTCGGTCTTCTTGCCGGCCTGGTCCAGCAGGTGCGCACGCACCACGCGCAGCACCAGCTCGAACAGGGTGCCGAGCATCAGGCCGATGACCAGCACCCACAGGGTGGAGGTGGCCTGGTTGGGCACCACCCGGTCGTAGGTCTGCATCACGAACAGCGGCACCATCAGGCCCAGCAGGTTGATCAGCAGGCTGGCCAGCAAGGCGTCGCTGTAGAGCCAGCGCGACTGTTTGAGGGTGTCACGGAACCAGGCGTTGACCCTGGGCAGCAGCGGTGTGCGCAGGTCTTCGACCTCGTGGCGCGGGCGTGCGAACAGGGCCTGGCCGCTGTAGACGTCGGCCAGCTCCTGGCGGCTGACCCACTGCTCGCCGCCTTCGGCTTCACTGGGCAGTATCAGGGCCTGGTCGTTCTCGCCCCAGCGCCGCAGCACGGCGCTGCGGCCATCGGCAAGCAACAGCAGCACCGGCAGGTTGAGCGCCGAGATCGCGCCCAGCTCGCGGCGCAGTACCCGTGCCTGCAGGCCGGCCCGGGCCGCTGCGCGCGGCAGCAGGTCGAGGCTCATGCGTTGTTCGGCCAGCGGCAGGCCCGCACACAGGCTGCTGCGACTGACCGCAGCGCCGTGCAGCTTGCACAGTATCAGCAGCCCGTCGAGCAACGGGTCATCGAAGCTCTGGCGCGGGTCGGCGGTGCCGGCCGGCTGCATGCTGGTCATGGGCGGCTCCTCGGGCGGTCGAACGTGTTCAACGCAGGTCCGGCAGCGTGGCGTCGCTTCTGACTTCGCTGCGTGCAATGGCCTCCGGTGGCAGCGAGATCTTCTGTTTGCTCAGCAACTCGCCCATGTTGGCCAGCACCCGGTACATCGAGAACTCCTCGGTGTAGCGCACTTCGGTGTAGCGACGGTTGGCGTTGTACAGCTCGTTCTCGCTGTCGAGCAGGTCGAGCAGGGTGCGTTGGCCCAGGCCGAACTGATCCTGGTAGGCGGCGCGCACACGGGTTGTGGTGTCGGCGTATTCGCGTGCGGTCGGGGTTTGCAGGCGCGCGTTGGTCATGGCGTTCCACGACAGCGCGAGGTTTTCGTTGAGGGTGCGCAAGGCGTTGTTGCGGATGTCCATGGCCTGGTTGATCTTGTGCGCATCCGACTGCAGGCGGGCCTTGTCGCTGCCGCCCTTGAACAGGTTGTAGCTCATCACCACGCCGGCTCGCCAATCGCTGTTGGCATGCCCGGGTTCACCGGCGATGTTGTTGTTGGCGCCGGTGGCGAGCTCTGCATCCAGGCGCGGGTAGAACGGCGACTTGGCCACTTCGTACTGTTGCTCGGCGGCCTGGATGTCGGCCTGGGCCGACTTGAGGTAAGGGTTGTTCTGCAGCATGGCCTGGCGCGCCTGGGTCAGGTCGCCGGGCATCTCGCCCTTGATCGACACCGGGGTTTCCAGCTCGTCGGGGGCACGCCCGACCACGCTGATGAAGTTGGCTTCGGCATCGGCCAGGTCGACCTGGGCGGTGTACAGGTTGTTGTCGGCCAGCGCCCGGCGTGCGGTGGACTGGTCAAGGTCGGCATTGCTGCCCACGCCGCGCTCGCTGCGCAGGCCGATCTGGTCGTTGACGCGCAGGTGTGCCTGCAGGTTGTTCTTGGCCAGGGTCACCAGCTCGCGGCGCTTGAGCACTTCCAGGTACACCTCGATGGCGCGCAGGGCGATGGTCTCGGAGGTGGCCTGCACGTAGTAGGCGCGTGAATTGACCACGGCCTCGGTGCGGCCCACTTCATTGGCGGTATTGAAGCCGTCGAACAGCATCTGGCGCAGGCGCAGTTCGGACTGGGTGTAGTTCAGGGTTTCCTTGTTGTGATTGCGGCTGCCGTCGGCGTTGAAGCCGCGGGTGTTGGTGTTGTCTGAACGTTCGCGTCCGTAGCCGGCCACCAGGTCGACAGTGGGAAAGTAGCCCCCTCTGGCCACCTTCACATCCTCGTCGGCGGACAGCCGGCTATTGATCCCGGCCTTGTTCTCCGGGTGGTAGTCCACGGCGCTCTGCACGGCTTGTGACAAGGACATGGCCTGCGCGTTGGCACAGATCATGGCGAACAGAATCGCGCTGCTGATGGGGGTCAAAACGCGCATGGATGACATCTCCCTGATTTCTTGTGGTCTCTCAATCGCCAAAAAAATGACGAAAAATGGAGGTCAAACCGTTTCAGGCTTGTAACAACAGAGCTAAGAACATTTAACGGCCAACCTAAGAAGTATTTCTCATAACCGATATGCGAAAAAAAACTTATGCGCTGTGCTCAAAGCAAGACATTGTTCTCTTCAGATAGCTCGAAAACAGGCGCAGATGTTGGCCTGTCAGGGCGTCCGATAAAGTTCCTCGTTTTTTGCAGCATTGGGTTTGGAGTGAGCGGAGGAGAGGTCAACGCGGCGAAATATGGCGACAAAATTTTGGCTCATGGCCGATTGCCAGATCGCAGTGTGACTTAACCGGAGCATGGGCAGGCCGAATGCATTGATTTCGTTGAGATCGGTGCGTGCGGTCGCAAGGTTGTTCTCCGAGTCGGCCGGGCATTGCCCGCGCCAGGTTTCGCGATACCCCGGCACGTGTTTGCGAAAACCTTCGGCAATGGAGGCATGCTCATGGCTAATTTGATCGGTGTGGTCAGCAAGGTTGTCGGCCAGGTATTCGCGGTAGCGGCCGATGGCGGTCGACGTGCCCTGGTGGAAGGCGACCGCCTTTATGCCGGGGAACAACTGGAAACCGGCGCGGCCGGGGCAGTGGCGGTGCACCTGGAAAACGGTGCCGAGCTGACCCTGGGCCGTGACAGCAGCCTGCAGCTGTCTCCCGACCTGCTGGCCAACCATGCCTCGCACGTGAACGCGCCCGAGACGGTGACGCCCAGCCAGGCACAACTGACCGATGTGGAGAAACTGCAGCAGGCCATTGCGGCGGGCGCCGACCCCAGCCAGGAGGGCGAAGCTCCGGCGGCGGGCCCCGGCAACGGCGGTTCGCCAAGCGCATTGGGCGGCGGCCATTCGTTCGTGCAGCTCACCGAGGTGGGAGGGCACCTGGACCCGGTGATCGGCTTTCCGACGGCGGGTTTCAACAGCATCCCCGAGATTCCCGAACCCTGGATTGGCGCGCGGGGTGATGACCAGGGCCCTGGCGGTTTCGTGCCGCCGGTGATCCCGCCGGTTGAGCCGCCCATCGATCACCCGGTGACACTGGACGGGCTGGAGGTGAATGGCGGTGAACTGACCGTGTACGAGAAGAACCTGGCCGATGGCTCAAGCCCCGATCATGGCGCGCTGACCCAGAGCGGCAGCTTTACCGTGCATGCCCCCGATGGCCTGCACACGCTTACCGTCGGGGGCATCAACGTGGTGATCGGCGGGGTGGTCAGTGGTTTTCCGCAATCGATCACCACGGGGCTGGGCAATACCCTCACCATCAGCGGCTACAACCCCGCCACAGGCGTGGTGAGCTACAGCTACACCTTGCTCGACAACGAAGCTCATCCCGCTGGTCAGGGCATCAACAACATCGGTGAGAGCTTCAGCGTGGTGGCCATCGACAGCGATGGCAGCAAGGTCACCGGCAGCCTGGACGTGAACATTGTCGATGACGTGCCGCAGGCCAGGCCCGACAGCGCCTCGGTGGTCGAAGGCGGTACCGTCACCGGCAACGTGCTGCACAATGACAGCCTGGGCGCCGATCGCCCGCCGGTCGAGCACACGGTGGTCGGTGTGCGGGCCGGCTCCGATACCTCGACATCGGCCATCGGCTCGCTGGGCGTGAACATTGCGGGTACCTACGGCACGCTGGTGCTCAACGCCAATGGCGAGGCGGCGTACAAGGCCGACCCAAACGCCGTGCCGCCAGCGGGCGCGACCGATGTGTTCACCTACACCATCCGCGATGCGGACGGCGATGAAAGCACCACGACCATCACCATCAATGTCACCGACAGCAAGCTCGTCGCCTGCCCGGACAGCGTCACGGTGTATGAAAAGGCCCTGGACCTGGTCCAGGACCCGCAAGACCTTGCGCCGGGCACGGTGCTGGGCAGCAACCCGGGCTCGGCGGGCGAGACCGCGACCGGAACGCTGGCCGGCTCGGTCGGTGGTGGCTCCGGCGCGCTGACCTTCACGCTGGTGGGCAGCAGCACCGGCGCCTACGGGCAGATCCAGATCAACGCCGACGGCAGCTACAAGTACACCCTGACGTCCGCGCCGCAGGTGGGCGGTGGCAACGACGGGGCCAATGTGGTCACCTCCGAAACCTTCACCTACAAGGCTACCGACGCGCTGGGCAACAGCGTCACCAGCACCATCGTGATCAAGATCGTGGACGATGTGCCACGGGCAGAGTCGGACAGCACCACGGTGGTGGAGGGCGGTACGGTCACCGGCAACGTATTGGACAACGACACGCTGGGTGCAGACGGTGCAGCCCAGGGCGGTGCGGTGGTGGGTGTGCGGGCGGGCGCCGACACCTCGACCTCGGCCATTGGCTCGCTGGGCGTGAGCATTGCCGGTACCTACGGCACGCTGATCCTGAATGCCAATGGCGAGGCGATCTACAAGGCCGACCCCAACTCGGTAGCGCCAACCGGCGCCAAGGACGTGTTCACCTACACCATCCGCGACGCGGACGGCGATGAAAGCACCACGACCATCACCATCAATGTCACCGACAGCAAGCTCGTTGCCTGCCCGGACGATGACATCAAGGTGTACGAGCGCGGGCTGGACCTGGTGCAGGACGCCTGGGACCTGGCGCCTGGCACGGTAGAAGGCAGCGCGCCGACCAGGGCCACGGAAACCTCGGTCGGCAACCTTCAAGGCCGGGTGGGCGGTGGCTCCGGTGCCCTGACCTACAGCCTGGAAGGCAGCGCCATTGGTAACTACGGGCAGATTCAGATCAACGCCGACGGCAGCTACAAGTACACCCTGACCTCGGCGCCGCATATCGGCAACGGCAACGACGGCGCCAACGTCGTGAGCACCGAGACCTTCACCTACAAGGCCACCGATGCGCTGGGCAACAGCGTTACCAGCACCATCGTGATCCATATCGTCGACGACATGCCCATCGCCGAATCGGACAGTGCCACGGTGATGGAAGGCGGTACGGTCACCGGCAACGTGCTGCTCAACGACATCCTGGGGGCAGACGGCGCAGCCCAGGGCGGTGCGGTGGTGGGTGTGCGGGCAGGCGGCGACACCTCGACCTCGGCCATCGGTTCGCTGGGCGTGAGCATCGCCGGCACCTACGGCACGTTGATCCTGAACGCCAATGGCGAGGCGATCTACAAGGCCGACCCCAACTCGGTAGCGCCAACCGGCGCCAAGGACGTGTTCACCTACACCATCCGCGATGCGGACGGCGATGAAAGCACCACGACCATCACCATCAATGTCACCGACAGCAAGCTCGTCGCCTGCCCGGACGATGACATCAAGGTGTACGAGCGCGGGCTGGACCTGGTGCAGGACGCCTGGGACCTGGCGCCTGGCACGGTAGAAGGCAGCGCGCCGACCAGGGCCACGGAAACCTCGGTCGGCAACCTTCAAGGCCGGGTGGGCGGTGGCTCCGGTGCCCTGACCTACAGCCTGGAAGGCAGCGCCATCGGTAACTACGGGCAGATTCAGATCAACGCCGACGGCAGCTACAAGTACACCCTGACCTCGGCGCCGCATATCGGCAACGGCAACGACGGCGCCAACGTCGTGAGCACCGAGACCTTCACCTACAAGGCCACCGATGCGCTGGGCAACAGCGTTACCAGCACCATCGTGATCCATATCGTCGACGACATGCCCATCGCCGAATCGGACAGTGCCACGGTGATGGAAGGCGGTACGGTCACCGGCAACGTGCTGCTCAACGACATCCTGGGGGCAGACGGCGCAGCCCAGGGCGGTGCGGTGGTGGGTGTGCGGGCAGGCGGCGACACCTCGACCTCGGCCATCGGTTCGCTGGGCGTGAGCATCGCCGGCACCTACGGCACGTTGATCCTGAACGCCAATGGCGAGGCGATCTACAAGGCCGACCCCAACTCGGTAGCGCCAACCGGCGCCAAGGACGTGTTCACCTACACCATCCGCGATGCGGACGGCGATGAAAGCACCACGACCATCACCATCAATGTCACCGACAGCAAGCTCGTCGCCTGCCCGGACGATGACATCAAGGTGTACGAGCGCGGGCTGGACCTGGTGCAGGACGCCTGGGACCTGGCGCCTGGCACGGTAGAAGGCAGCGCGCCGACCAGGGCCACGGAAACCTCGGTCGGCAACCTTCAAGGCCGGGTGGGCGGTGGCTCCGGTGCCCTGACCTACAGCCTGGAAGGCAGCGCCATCGGTAACTACGGGCAGATTCAGATCAATGCCGACGGCAGCTACAAGTACACCCTGACCTCGGCGCCGCATATCGGCAACGGCAACGACGGCGCCAACGTCGTGAGCACCGAGACCTTCACCTACAAGGCCACCGATGCGCTGGGCAACAGCGTTACCAGCACCATCGTGATCCATATCGTCGACGACATGCCCATCGCCGAATCGGACAGCGCCACGGTGATGGAAGGCGGAACGGTCACCGGCAACGTGCTGCTCAACGACATCCTGGGTGCAGACGGCGCAGCCCAGGGCGGTGCGGTGGTGGGTGTGCGGGCGGGCGCCGACACCTCGACCTCGGCCATTGGCTCGCTGGGCGTGAGCATTGCCGGTACCTACGGCACGCTGATCCTGAACGCCAATGGCGAGGCGATCTACAAGGCCGACCCCAACTCGGTAGCGCCAACCGGCGCCAAGGATGTATTCACCTACACCATCCGCGATGCGGACGGTGACGAAAGCACCACGACCATCACCATCAATGTCACCGACAGCAAGCTGGTGGCCTGCGCCGATACCGAGGTGAAAGTCTACGAAAAAGCGCTGGACCTGACCCAGGACCCGCAGGACCTGGCCCCGGGCACGGTGGTGGGCAGCAACCCTACCTCGCCTGGCGAGACGGGTATCGGCACCTTGGTCGGCTCGGTCACGGGCGGTTCCGGCGCGCTCACCTACACGCTGGTGGGTAGCACTACAGGTGCCTATGGGCAGATTCAGCTCAATGCCGACGGCAGCTACAAGTACACCCTGACCTCGGCGCCGCACATCGGCAACGGCGACGACGGGGCGAATATCGTCACGTCCGAGACCTTTACCTACAAGGCGACCGACCAACTGGGCAACAGCGTCACCAGCACCATCGTGATCAAGATCGTGGATGACGTGCCAAGGGCGGAGTCCGACAGCACCACGGTGGTGGAGGGCGGTACGGTCACCGGCAATGTGCTGGATAACGACACATTGGGGGCAGACGGCCCGGCCCAGGGCGGGGCGGTGGTGGGTGTGCGGTTCGGCGCCGACACCTCGACCTCGGCCATCGGCTCGCTGGGCGTGGGCATCGCCGGCACCTATGGCACCCTCATCCTGCATGCCAACGGCGAGGCCGAGTACAAGGCCAACCCCAATGCGGTGACGCAGGACGGTGCCCAAGACACCTTCACCTACACCATTCGTGACGCGGACGGCGACGAAAGCACCACCACCATCACCATCAATGTCACCGACAGCAAGATCGTCGCCTGCCCCAACAACGAGGTCACGGTGTACGAGAAGGCCCTGGACCTTAGCCAGGACCCGAACGACCTCGCCCCCGGTACCGTGACCGGCAGCGACCCCGGCTCAGCGGGTGAAACCGCGACCGGCAGCCTGGTGGGCTCGGTCAGCGGAGCCAGCGGCGCGATCACCTATACGCTGGTGGGCAGCAGCACGGGCGCCTATGGGCAGATTCAGCTCAACGCCGACGGCAGCTTCAAGTACACCCTCACCTCCGCACCCAAAACCGCAGGCGGGCTCAACGACGGCCCCAACGTGGTCACCAGCGAGACCTTCGTCTACAAGGCCACCGATGCGGCCGGCAATTCGACCACCAGCAACATCGTGATCAATATCGTCGATGACGTGCCCACAACGGCCGACGCCGTGCGTTCGACCACGCCGGGGCAGGTGGACACCAACGTCATGCTGATCATCGATGTGTCCGGCAGCATGGCCGACAATTCCGGGGTGCGCGGCCTGTCGCGCCTGGAGCTGGCCAAGGAGGCCATCGGCGCACTGCTGGACAAGTACGACGACATGGGCGATGTGAAGGTGCAGGTCGTCACGTTCTCCACCGGTGCCAGTGATCGCACCGACGTGTGGGTGACGGTGGCCGAGGCCAAGGCCCTGATCAAGGACCTGACCCCGGGTGGCTCGACCTATTACGACTCGGCAGTCAACGTGGCGCAGACGGCCTACCAGACGCCGGGCAAGCTGGAGGGCGCGCAGAGCGTCAGCTACTTCTTCTCGGACGGTGCGCCGACCTCGGGGCATGCCCTGACCGAAACGCGCACCGGCAACTGGGAGAACTTCCTGGGCGACAACGGCATCAAGTCGTATGCGATCGGGCTGGGCAGCGGCGTCAACACCGGCAATCTCAACCCGGCTGCCTATGACGGCAGTACCCACACCAATACCAACTCGGTGGTGGTCACCGACCTGGCGCAACTGGACAACGTGCTGTCGGGCACCGTGCAGGGCGCGCCGATCACCGGCAGCCTGATGAGCGGTGGCGACTTCGGTGCCGATGGTGGCTTCATCAAGTCGCTGTTGATCGACGGCACCACCTACACCTTCGACCCCAAAGGCAACGCCAACCAGCCCAGCTATGCAGCCAGTGGCGGCGCAGACCGCGGCACCTTCGACGCGAACACCCACAGCATCACGGTCAAGACCGCGCTGGGCGGGACGTTGGTGGTGGACATGGACAACGGCCAGTTCACCTATACGCCGCCCAAGGACAGCGGCAGCAATCAGGTGGAGACCATCCGCTTCGTGGCCAGCGACAACGACGGCGACCTGAGCGGTGCCAACCTGGTGATCAACGTCAACACCAATGCTGCGCCGGTGGCCGGTGCCGATCATGTCATCACCAATATCCTTGCGCCGAGCATCAGCGTGCCGGCCGCCGCCTTGCTGGCCAACGACAGCGACGCCAACCACGATCGCCTGAGTGCGGCGCCGATCACCTTCAACACCGGCTGGACCAAGGGGGCGGATTTCACGGCCGGCAACGGCAAGACGGTCATCACCTTCACCGGCCAGGACGACACGCTGGCCAATCAGGAGCGGGTTCTGGCGCGCAGTGCCTTTACCGGCGCAGCCGGGTCGATGACCGCGGCGCTGGTGGTCAGTGGCTACCTGGGGGCGGTGAGTGCTGCCAATGGCAATGACGAAGACGTGATCAAGGTAAGCCTGCGCGAGGGCGAAACCCTGACCCTGGACCACAACCGCACCGCTGATCGCAACTTGCTGATGCAGTGGAAGGATGAGGGCGGCACCTACCACACCATCGCCGATGGCGGCAGTTTCACCGCCAGCCATGATGGGGTGTACAGCATCCATCTGGTCAACCAGGTCAATGACGACGGCGGCAAGGGCGCAGAAAGCTACCAGCTGAACATGTCGATCAACTACGCCGGGGCGCATGACTACACGCCCACCTACAACGGCACCTATACCGTCAGCGACGGCCATGGCGGCAGCGCCACGGGGGCGGTGGACATCACCTACCAGGCCGGCAGTACCCTGGAAGGCACCAGCCACGACGACGTGCTGCTGGCCGGGAGCGGTGATGACGTTCTCAATGGCGGTGCAGGCAACGACGTGCTGATTGGCGGCGATGGCAACGACAAGCTCTACGGGGGGGATGGCAACGACCTGTTGATCGGCGGCAACGGCAACGATCTGCTCGACGGTGGCGCCGGCAACGACACCGCCAGCTACGCCGGGGCGAGCGCTGGGGTGACGGTGAGCCTGGCGCTGACCGGTGAGCAGAACACGATCGGCGCCGGGCTCGACAAGCTGGTGTCGATCGAGAACCTGATCGGCTCCGACCACGACGACAAGCTGACCGGCGCCGACAACGCCAACACGCTGATCGGTGGCCTTGGCAACGACATCCTGATCGGGGGCGGCGGTGATGATCTGCTGATTGGCGGGCCTGGCAACAATACCCTGACCGGTGGCGCGGGCAGCGATACCTTCCTGTGGCAACAGGGCAATACTGGCCACGACAAGGTGACCGACTTTACCCCGGGTACCGATCGGCTGGACCTCTCGCAATTGCTGCAGGGCGAGAACGCGACGTCGGCGTCGCTGGACGATTACCTGCACTTCACGGTGACGGGCACGGGCAACGGTGTGATATCGACCATCCAGGTGAGTGCGGTGGCCGGCGCGGCGCCGACCCAGACCATCGAACTGGCTGGCGTGGACCTTGCCCATCACTATGGGGTGACGGCGGGCGCGGGTGGGGTCATCTCGGCGGGGGCGGATACAGCCACGGTGATCAACGGGATGCTCAATGATCATTCGTTGAAGGTGGATACGGTGTGACATGAGGCGTAGATGGCGCAGCTGACCTGCCGCTGCCATTGCGGGCCAAGCCCGCTCCCACAAGAGCAATGAAGTAGCTGTGGGAGCGGGCTTGGCCCGCGATGGGGTGGGCGCGTGGTTGCGCCTAGGTACGCTTGCGCAAGGTCTTCTGCCGCGCGATGTACACGGTCACCAGTACCGCACTGGTGAGCATGAACCCGCGTGCCCACGGCAAGGGCACCAGGTAGCACGAAAAACCTATGCTCAGCCACATCAGCCCGATGGCGTATACCTTGGCCTTGAGCGGAATGCCCTCACCGCCCAGGTAGTCGCGAATCCACGGCCCAAGCCGCGGGTGGTTGACCAGCCATGCGTGAAAGCGGGGCGAGCTGCGCGCAAAGCAGGCTGCCGCCAATAACAGAAAAGGGGTGGTCGGCAGCACCGGGAGGAAGATGCCGATCACCCCCAGCGCGACGCTGAGCCAGCCGATGGCCAGCAGCAGGTAGCGCATGGATGCAGACTCAGTGGTGGCGAGGCTTGAGCAGCGCAGGTTTCTCGTCCGGGGCATGGCACAGCAGGTACAAGGCCGTCAGCGCCTCGGGGATCTGCACGATCATGTCGTCCATCAGGTTGGCGTCGCTGGCGATGTCGGCGAACTCGGCCTCTTCGTCGAACAGGCCGGAACCGACCATTATCGGCAGCAGCATTTCGCTGACTTCTTCCTCGGCGCTTTCGAACCAGGCCGCTTCACGCAGGAACACCCCTTCCATGAAGCCGATGCACCAGCCGCGCAGCTCGGAGTCGTCCGGCTCGTCGCCAAGGTCCAGGTCGCACGGCAGCTCGAATTCCTCATCGCTGGCCAGTTGGCGGGCGATGTGATCCTTGAGCTTGATCAGTGTGCTTTCGATTTCTTCGCGCTGGGCCTCGTCCTTGTAGTGCGGCGGCTCGGCGAACAGGGCGTCGATCCATTCACGCTCGGGAACGGCTTCGGAGCAGATCGACAGCGCGGTCAGGTAGCCGTGTGCGGCAACGTAGTCCAGCGCTTCTTCGTGCAGCTCGTCAGCGTCGAGGAAGGCTTGCAGGCGGGTTAATTGCTCAGCGAAGGACATTACAGGGCTACCTTGGGAATAAACGATGCTGGAATTCTAGCATCTTGCGGCGCCTGCGAGGCAAAGGATGACGCCTATCGCAGAGCCCCCTGCACGGGCGCCGTGTCCGGTATAATGCCCGGCTTTTGCGCCCGGTCACGCCAGCATGCGGCCCCGGCAAAAGCCGCTTACGCAATTTCAGGTGTGGCGGGGAAGCTTTTCATCCAGCCTGTGGCCAGGATGGTTCTGCGATTTATGGAGTTTTTATGCTCGAACAGGCTCAGCGCGTCCTCAAGGACATCTTCGGCTACGACAGCTTTCGCGGGCGCCAGGGGGCGATCATCGAATGCGTGGCCAAGGGCGGCGATGCGCTGGTACTGATGCCCACCGGCGGCGGCAAGTCGCTGTGCTTCCAGGTTCCGGGGCTGCTGCGCGAAGGCCTGGCAGTGGTGGTGTCGCCGCTGATCGCGCTGATGGACGACCAGGTGGCGACCCTCGACGAGCTGGGTGTCGCCGCGGCTTCGCTGAACTCCACGATGAGCGCCGACCAGCAGCGCGAACTGGCCATGCGCATTCGTCGCGGCGAGCTCAAGATGCTGTACCTGGCCCCGGAACGCCTGGTGCAACCACGCATGCTGGATTTTCTGCGCAGCCTGGACATCGCGCTGTTCGCCATCGACGAGGCGCATTGCGTGTCGCAATGGGGCCATGACTTCCGCCCTGAATACCTGCAACTGGGGCAACTGGCCGAACTCTTCCCCAACGTGCCGCGCATTGCCCTGACCGCCACCGCGGACATGCGTACCCGCGAAGAGATCGTCACCCGCCTGCACCTGCAGAACGCCGAGCGCTTTCTGTCGAGTTTCGACCGGCCGAACATCTTCTATCGCATCGTGCCCAAGGAACAGCCGCGCAAACAGTTGCTGGCGTTCCTCAACGAGCGGCGCGGCAACGCCGGCATCGTCTATTGCCTGTCGCGCAAGAAGGTCGACGATGTGGCCGCGTTTTTGTGCGAGCAGGGGTTCCCGGCGCTGCCCTATCACGCCGGCCTGCCTGCCGAGACCCGCGCCAGCAATCAGCGCCGCTTCCTCAACGAGGAAGGCCTGATCATGGTCGCGACCATCGCCTTCGGCATGGGCATCGACAAGCCCAACGTGCGTTTCGTGGCCCACCTGGACCTGCCCAAGTCGCTGGAAGCCTACTACCAGGAAACCGGTCGCGCCGGCCGTGACGGCCTGCCCGCCGATGCCTGGATGGCCTACGGCCTGCAGGACATGGTGATGCTCAAGCAGATGCTGCAGAACTCCGAAGGTGACGAGCGTCACAAACGGGTCGAGCAGCACAAGCTCGATGCCATGCTGGCACTGTGCGAAGAGACCCGCTGCCGTCGCCAGACCCTGCTCAACTATTTCGACGAAGAACTGCCCCAGCCCTGCGGGCACTGCGACAACTGCGTCGACGGCGTGCAGACCTGGGACGCCACCGAGCCTGCGCGCCAGGCGCTGTCGGCCATCTACCGTACTGGCCAGCGCTACGGCGTGGGCCATCTGGTGGACGTGCTGCTGGGCAAGGACAACGAGAAGATCCGCAGCTTCGGGCACGAGAAGCTTGCCGTGTATGGCGTGGGCAAGGCTCGCGCAGAAGGCGAGTGGCGTTCGCTGTTCCGCCAGCTGGTGGCGCGTGGCCTGGCCGATATCGACCTGGAAGGCTATGGCGGGCTGCGCCTGTCCGATACGTGCCGGCCCTTGCTGCGTGGCGAAGTCACCCTTGAGCTGCGCCGCGACCTCAAGCCGCAGACCAGCAGCAAGAGCAGCAGCTCGGGCAGCCCGGCCAGCCAGCTGGTGCGCGGCGAGGAACGCGAACAGTGGGACGCCTTGCGCGCCTTGCGGCGCAAGCTGGCCGAGGAGCATGGCGTGCCGCCGTATGTCATCTTCCCCGACTCGACCCTGCTGGAGATGCTGCGCAGTCAGCCCGGCAGCCTCAGCGAGATGGCCCAGGTCAGTGGCGTGGGGGCACGCAAGCTGGAGCGCTACGGCCAGGCCTTCCTCGAGGTGCTGGGCGGCGCTGCAGAGGCCCCGGCCCCGGTCGCCGACCTGCGCCACGAGCTGATCAGCCTGGCCCGCGCTGGCATGACTCCGCTGCAGATCGCCGGCCAGCTGCAATGCAGTGAAAAGAACGTTTACAGCCTGTTGGCCGAGGCCATCGGTCGCCAACAGCTGTCACTGGAACAGGCGCTGGACCTGCCCGAGGACCTGATGGGCGAGATCCAGGACGCGCTCCTCGACGGCGAAGGCGAGTTGCCGCCGGTGTCGGCGATCATCGAGCAGTTTGGCGGACGCGTGCCTGAGGGCGTGCTGTATTGCGTGCGCGCCGCACTGGCGGCCGAGTTCGAGATGTAGAAAGGTTGTTTGTCATCATTTATGACGATTATGCAGCGCCTGCCGACGGCATGAGCCTTGCCTAAGGCCCAAGGGCATGATTAGCTGCCTATTAATTAGTTCTGATGATGAGTTTCCTATGCCGTTGACCGATCACCACCGTTTCGGGATGCAGTTGGCCCATATGTCCCGGGGTTGGCGCGCCGAGCTGGACCGCCGCCTGGCCGGGCTCAACCTGTCGCAGGCGCGCTGGCTGGTGCTGCTGCACCTGGCGCGCTTCGACGAGGCCCCCACCCAGCGTGAACTGGCGCAGAGCGTGGGGGTTGAAGGGCCGACCCTGGCCCGTCTGCTCGACAGCCTCGAGGCCCAGGGCCTGGTCAAGCGCCAGGCCGTACTGGAGGACCGACGCGCCAAGAAGATCGTGTTGTGCCCGCCCGCCAAGCCGTTGATCGACCAGATCGAGACCATTGCCAACGCCTTGCGCGTCGAGCTGTTCGAAGGCATCGACGAAGAAGAGCTGCGCGTGTGCATGCGGGTGCACGCGCGCATCCTGGGCAACCTGGAGAAGTCCTAGAAGGTCTGCCCCAGGTTGAGGTAGAACGCCTTCTGGTTCTCGGTGTTCATGCCGTAGCTGAAGTTCAGCGGCCCCAGCGGCGTTTCGAAGCCCAGGAAGATGCTCGCGGCGTTGATGTAGCCGCTGTCGAACTCGTTGTCGTTGTTCCAGGCGCGGCCGCGTTCCAGCGAGCCGCCCAGATACAGCGGGAAGTCCAGCGGCAGGTAGGAGCGCGGGGTCAGGCGCCGGTAGTAGACCATGCGCATCAGGCTCAGGTTCTGGCCTGACACCGAGTCCTGGCGAAAGCCCGACAGCTGCCGGGCGCCGCCCATCACGAAGCTCGAGGTGACCACCTCGGCATCATCCAGAGTCCGCGCATAGCGACCGCCGAATACCCAGGTGTTCGGCCCGCTGCTCAGGGCCTTGTCCAGTTTCATGTCCCATTGGCGATAGCGCTGGTCGGAGCCCAGGCCCGGCTCGAACTGGCGCAGGGTCAGGCTGACGTCTTCGCCGCTGTGGGGGAAGTAGACGTTGTCCAGGGTGTCGAACGAATACTTGAGGTCATAGAAGCCTTCGTTGAAGTTCACCTTGGGCAGGCCCTGTTCGCCGATGCGTACCTCGGCCTGCCCCCAGGCCTGGCCCACCCCCAGGCGCACTTCGCCGTTGTTGCCGATCTGGCGGCCCAGGTTGAGCCCGAAGCCATAGCGTTCGAGGCGGTACTCGGCGATGGGGTCGTTGTCCAGGGTGGCCTCGATGTTCTGCGAGCCGATGTCCAGGTAGGGCGCCACGAAGTAGCGCGACCCGGTATCCAGCGGCTGGTAGAACTCGCTGTAGAGCTCCTGCTTGTCGCCGATCTGGGCTCGGGTGAGCCACTCGGCGCCCAGGCGGTTGATGCCGTTGACGCGGTAGCTGGCGCCCAGGTTGAAGGCGCTGTCGCCACGCAGGTCATCGGACAGGTTCAGCCCCAGCCGCAGATAGTCGGTGCCGCCACGTCGGCCCCGGGCGTTGATCACCAGGGTGTTCTCGTCGCCCTTGTGCACCACGCGGTACTGCACCCGGTCGAAGTAGTCCAGGCCGTACAGGGTGCCCATGTCGGTGCGCAGGCGGTCGAGCTCCAGCGGTTCGCCGATGGGCTGGCGAATGTAGTAGCGGATCACGTCGTCACTGACCTTGGAGTCGTTCTCGACCTTGATGGCGGTGATCACCGGGGTGCGTTGCCCGGCCGAGCGCGCCTCGGCCAGTTGCACCGCCGTGTCGTTGACCCGGCGCAGGCTGGCCAGGCGCGGGTCGAGCAGGCGGGTGGCGCGGTAGCCGGCGTCGATCATGTCCTGGGCCCGGCCGAAGTCGGTGACGCCAAAGCTCGACAGCGGCGGCTGTACCAGGATGTCGTCGCGGTGCAGCGAGGCCAGTTGCTCTTCGGAGTTGCGCCGGGTCATCAGGGTGATCGACTGGTTGAGCACATCGACCACCGTGGCCAACTGCTTGCGGTTGCGCAGCGGCGTGCCGATATCGACGACGATCGCCATGTCCACACCCATCTCACGCACGATATCCAGCGGGATATTGTCGACCATGCCGCCGTCGACCAGCAGGCGGCCGTCCAGCTCGACCGGGGCGAACACCGCCGGGATCGACATGCTGGCGCGGATCACCTGGGGCAGGTGGCCCTTGCGAAACACCACTTTCTCGCCGCTGGCGATATCGGTGGCCACTGCGCGGAACGGGATCGGCAGCTTGTCGAAGTCACGGGTGTCACTGGCGTGGGCCAGCAGGCTTTCGAGCAGCAGCGCCAGGTTCTGCCCCTGGATCACCCCCAACGGCAGGCCCAGGCTGCCGTCGTCGCGAAAGCTCAGGCGCTGTTTGACCAGGAAGTCGCGGTCGTCCTGCTTGCGCCTGAAGGGGATGTCCTTGCGCGGCGGTGCATCGGACAACGCCTGCTGCCAGTCGATGGCCAGGGCCAGCTTCTCCAGCTCGTCGATCTTGTAGCCCGAGGCGTACAACCCGCCGATCACCGCGCCCATGCTGGTGCCGGCGATGGCGTCGATCTTCACCCCCTGTTCTTCCAGCGCCTTGAGCACACCGATGTGGGCCAGGCCGCGCGCCGCGCCGCCGGACAGCACCAGGCCGACCTTGGGCCGGGCGGCCTCGGCGGCGCAGAGGGCAAGGGAGGTAAGGGACAGCAACAGGCACAACAGCAGACGACGCATCGCGGCTCTCGGAGCAAAGGCTAAAGGTGGCTAGTATAAGCGCGACCACCTATCAGGAGACCGTTACCCCATGTCCGTATCCAAACCCGAAATTGTCATCACCTATTGCACGCAGTGCCAATGGCTGCTGCGCGCCGCCTGGCTGGCCCAGGAACTGCTGAGCACCTTCAGTGACGACCTGGCCCGGGTGGCCCTGGAACCGGCCACGGGCGGCAACTTTCGCATCACCTGCGATGGCGTGCAGATCTGGGAACGCAAGGCCGATGGCGGTTTCCCCGAGGCCAAGGTGCTCAAGCAGCGGGTCCGCGACCAGATCGACCCGCAGCGCGACCTGGGCCACAACGACCGCGCCTGACTCAGCCGCCGGAGGTGGCGGGTGCGGTGTGTGGTGCGCCGGCGGCCAGACGGCTTGAAATCACGATGGCCAGAATGATCAGCACCCCGCCCATCAGCATGCGCAAGGTGGGCTGCTCGGCGAAGATCACCCAGGCCATGGCGATGCCATAGACCGGCTCCATGGCAAACACCACGGCGGCGGTACGGGCCTTGATCACCGCCAGGCTGGCCACGAACAGGCTGTGTGCCACGCCGGTGCAGAACACCCCCAGCAGCCCCAGCCACAGCCAGTCCAGCGCGCTCACCGAAGGCAGCAGCGGGCCCGCCACCGGCAGCAGACACAGTGCCACCACGGCGTTCTGGCACAGCGCCGCCTGTATCGCCGGAATGTGCCGGGAGCCTGCACGGTTGAGCAGTGACAGCAGGGCGAACAGCAACCCCGAGAACAACGCCCACAGCAGCCCGCTGGTGGCCTGGCTGGCGAGGTCGAAGTCGGGCGTCACCAGCACCAGGCCGATGCTCACCAGCACTACCAGCAAGGCTTCGTTGCGACGGATGCGCTCACGGAACAACAGCCCTTCCAGAATGACCGTGAACGCCGGGAAGCTGGCAAAGCCCAGGGTCGCGATGGCCACGCCGGCCACCTTGACCGCGACGAAGAAGCTGACCCAATGGCCGGCCAGCAACATCCCGGCCAATGTCAGCCCGCGCCAGTCCCGTGCCTTCAGGGGTTGCCAGTGTTGTCGGGCAACGCCGACGAAGATGGCCAGGGCCAGCACGGCGAAGGCCGCACGGCCGAACACGATGACCGACGGGCCGGCACTGGCCAGCTTGCCGAACACGCCGGTCAGGCCGAACAACAGCGCGCCTGCATGCAGGGCGCCCAGGGCAGTACGAGGGGTCATGGCGGGCGGTTGCCTTGGATCGGGAGCACAGGCCACGCAGTGTACATGCCCCGACGGCCTGTCACAGGACTGCCGCACAACGGTCATGGTCGATTCACTGCCCACAGGCAAGCTCGCACAAACTCTCCCGGAGCCTGCCCATGACCCATGCCGAGCTTGGCAAACCTTCGCGCAAGCAGCGCGTGCGCACGCTGTGGATCTCGGACGTGCACCTTGGCACCCGCGACTGCCAGGCCGAGCATCTGTCGCAGTTTCTCAAGGGCTACCAGGCCGATCGCATCTACCTGGTGGGCGACATCATCGACGGCTGGAAGCTGCGGGGTGGCATGTACTGGCCCCAGGCCCATACCAACGTGATCCGGCGCCTGCTGACCATGAGCAAGCGCGGCACCGAGGTGATCTATGTGACCGGCAACCACGACGAGTTCCTGCGTCGCTACTCCAAGCTGGTGCTGGGCAATATCCAGCTGGTGGACCAGGCCGAGCACCTCACCGTCGACGGCAGGCGGCTACTGGTGATCCATGGCGACCAGTTCGACGTGATAACCCGCTATCACCGCTGGCTGGCCTTCCTGGGTGACTGGGCCTATGAACTGACCCTCACCCTCAACCGCTGGCTCAACCACTGGCGCGCGCGGTATGGCTATGGCTACTGGTCGCTGTCGGCCTACCTCAAGCACAAGGTCAAGACGGCGGTGAGCTTTATCAGCGACTTCGAGGAGGCGATTGCACGCGAATGCGTCAAGCGAGGGTTTCACGGGGTGGTGTGCGGGCACATCCACCACGCCGAAATCCGCAAGGTGGGAGAGGTGGACTACCTCAATTGCGGCGACTGGGTGGAGTCGTGCACTGCCTTGATCGAGCACTGGGACGGTACGATCGAGCTGTACCGCCTGGCCGACGCCCAGGCCCGGGAGGCCCTGCGCCAGGCCCGGGCGGTGGGTGAGCCCAGCCTCTAGGCCACGCGCAGGGGGCGGGCGATGCTCAGAACTGCACCTTGCCGCGCAGCATGTCGCGGTACAGGACAAAATCGCCCAGCAGGCTGTAGAAGGGGTAGGTGAAGGTGGCGGGGCGGTTCTTCTCGAAAAAGAAGTGGCCTGCCCAGGCAAAGCCGTAGCCGGCCACCGGCACCGCCAGCAGCAGCCAGCCGTTGGCACTGGCCAGGGCGTAGGCCAGCAGGGCGATCACCAGGCTGGTGCCGACGAAGTGCAGGCGGCGGCAGACAGGGTTGCTATGCTCACCCAGATAATACGGATAGAACTCGGCAAAGCTGTTGAAGCGTGGGGGGCTGTTCACTGCGTCGCTCCCGTATCGGTCGAAGGTGGCGAAACATGCACGGCGTGGAGCCTGAACCGAGTCTAGAATTGTGTCGCAGTATCAGTCAGTGACAATAAGCGCCACTTTAGTATCCTTTGCGTTCACCGCAGGAGCGGTCTTACCCAAAAGAAGCCAGCCATGAGCGAAAGAACCACGTCAGCAAGCTGGGCCTCGGGGATCGTCAAGGCACTTGAATTCGAAGGGCTCGATTGCCCTGCGCTGTTCAAGCAGCTCGGCCTGGACTTCGCCGCGCTGGACGACCCCGACGCACGTTTCACCCAGGACTCCATGACCCGCTTGTGGCAACTGGCCGAAGAGTTGTCGGGCAACCGTGCCATCGGCCTGAACATGGCGCGGGTGGTGCGCCCGGCATCGTTTCACGTGGTCGGCTATGCCTTGATGTCCAGCCGCACCCTGGCCGAGGGGTTCGAGCGCCTGGTGCGTTACCAGCGCATTATCGCGGAGAGTTCCGACCTGAGCTTTCGCCTGGGGCCGGAAGGCTACTCGCTGGTGCTGACCGTGCATGGCGATCACCTGCCGCCCACCCGGCACAGCGCCGAGGCCTCGCTGGCCTGCGCCCTGGCGCTGTGCTGCTGGTTGAGCGGGCGCACCATCCAGCTGCGCCGGGTGCTGGTACAAGGCCCGCAGCCTCAGGATATAGAACCCTACAAGCAGGCGTTTCGTGCCCCGCTGGTGTTTGGCGCGCCCCACGATGCGCTGGTGTTCGAGCGCGCCGACATGGAGGCGCCGTTGCCCACGGCCAACGAGGCCATGGCGATTCTGCACGACCGTTTTGCCGGCGAGTACCTGGCGCGTTTTTCCGAAAGCCGGGTGACCCACCGTGCACGTCAGGTGCTGTGCCGCATGCTGCCCCAGGGCGAACCCAAGCGCGAAATGGTCGCCCAGGCCCTGCACCTGTCGCAGCGCACGCTGCAGCGGCGCCTGCAGGAGGAGGGCACCAGCTTTCAGACCCTGCTCGATGATACCCGTCGCGAACTTGCCGAGCAGTACCTTGCGCAGCCGAACATGACATTGCTGGAGACTGCCTACCTGCTGGGTTTTGCCGACCCGAGCAACTTCTTCCGGGCTTTCCGGCGCTGGTTCGACCTCACCCCCGGGGAATACCGCACCCGTATGGAGCTGGCGCGCAGTGCCGGCCCCGAGGCGTCGGCCCAGGGCGTCAGTGTCGCCAGAACGCCGGCATGCACAGAACCAGCACCGTAATGATTTCCAGGCGGCCCAGCAGCATGCCGCCGGCCAGGATCCACTTGGCGGCGTCGGGCAGGGTGGCGAAGTTGCCCGCCGGGCCGATGGTTTCGCCCAGGCCCGGGCCCACGCCGGATACGGTGCTGGCCGCGCCGGTCAGGGCAGTCATCCAGTCCACGCCCAGCAGCGAAAGCAGCAGCGCGATGATGCAGATGGTGATGGCGAAGAAGAACGAGAAGGTCAGGATCGACCGCACGATCTCTTCGTCGAGGCGGTGACCGTTGTATTTCTGTTTGATCACCGCGCGCGGGTGAATCAGCTGGTTGAGGCTGGCCTTGAGCAGGATGTAGGCCACCTGGAAGCGGAAGATCTTGATCCCGCCCGCGGTCGAGCCCGAACAGCCGCCGATGAAACCCAGGTAGAAGAACAGCATCAGCGAAAAGTTGCCCCACAGGCTGTAGTCGCCCAGGGCGAAGCCGGTGGTGGTGACCACCGAGGTCACGTTCAGCGCCACGTGGCGCAAGGCATCGAACCACGGCAGGCTGGTGGTGGCCCAGTACCAGGTACCCAGCACCACCCAGGTGGCCACCAGCAGGCCGAGCAGGCCCTGTACCTGCTGGTCCTTGATCAGTGCCTTGCGATTGCCACGCATCGTGGCCACGTAGAGGGTGAACGGCACACTGCCCAGGATCATCACCACCACCGCCACCCAGTGCACGGCCGGCTGGTCCCACTTGGCCAGCGACTGGTCGGAGGTGGAGAAACCGCCGGTGGAAATTGCCGACATGGCGTGGTTGATGGCATCGAACGGGCTCATGCCGGCCAGCCAGAACCCCAGCCCGCCGATGGTGGTGATGCCCACGTACACCGCCACGATCGACTTGGCGACCATGTGCGAGCGGGGCATGACCTTTTCGGAGCGGTCCGAGGACTCGGTCTGGAACAGGCGCATGCCGCCGATGCGCAGCAGCGGCAGGATCGCCACGGCCATGCCGATGAAGCCGATGCCGCCCAGCCAGTGCAGCAGCGAGCGCCATATCAGGATGCCCGGCGACATGCTGTCCAGGCCACTGAGCACGGTGGCGCCGGTGGCGGTGATGCCCGACATGCTCTCGAAGAAGGCATCGGTGTAGCTGATGTGCTGGGTCAGCAGGAACGGCAGGGCGGCGAAGATGCACACCACCAGCCAGCTGCTCACGGTGAGCAGGTACATGTCGCGCGGGCGCAGGTGCACGTGCTCGGGGCGCCCGGGTATGACCAGGGCCAGGCCGGCAATGAAGGTGATCAGGCTGGCCCACAGAAACGACGGCAGGTCGCCGGTGCGCTCGTAGATGACCAGGGTGGCCATGGGCACGGTCATGCTGATCGCCAGGGTAATCAGGAAGATGCCGATAATGAAACCGATGATCCTTAAGGTCGGCAACGCCATGTGATCTGCTCTGGGTTGAAACGGAGGGGCGCCATTCTACCTATGGGCCTCTTTAAGTAAACGGTAGAATAGCCGCACATTTCTCGACAGGGGGTAGCCGATGGAGGCTCTCGACGCATTGCTCAACCGTGTTTCCGTTCCTCGCCTGGTAGAGCCGGCACCTGATGCTGCGCAGCGCGAGTTGCTGTTTCGGGCGGCCTCGCGTGCGCCGGACCATGGCCAATTGCGGCCCTGGCGGTTCCTGACCATCGAAGGCGCGGCCCGCGAGCAATTGGGGGCGCTGCTGGCCGAGGCGGTGCAGGCGCAGGGCGAAGCCACCGAGGCAGCGCTGGAAAAGGCCCATGCCATGCCGCTGCGGGCGCCGTTGCTGATTGTGGTGATCGCGAACGTGCAGGATCACGTCAAGGTGCCCAAGTCCGAGCAGCGGCTGGCGGCCGCGTGTGCGGCGCATGCCATTCTGCTGGCGGCATATGCCCAGGGGATCGGCGCGGTGTGGCGTACCGGCGAGCTGTCCTACAGCCCGCAGGTGGCCAAGGGCCTCGGGTTGGCGGATACCGAAGAGCTGATCGGCTTCCTGTATGTGGGCACGCCGCTTAACCCGCCGCGTACGGCGCCGGTGGTGTCTGTCGAGGCGTTTGTCAGCGCCTGGGAACAGCCCCGCTAAGCTATACAGGCATCAGATGGCCCTTTCGCTGGCAAAGCCAGCTCCCACAGGTGCGCAACGGCCCCTGAGGACGGTGACAAGCCTGTGGGGGCCGGCTTGCCAGCGAAGAAGCCAACACCCGTCTTTATTCAGGCGCTAGCCGGCCCCGCCACCGGCAACTCCAGCGTCGCCACGAACCCGCCCTGCGCATGGTTGCCCAGCACCAGGCTGCCACCATGACGTTCCGCCGCCTTGCGCGCGATCGCAAGGCCCAGGCCATGCCCGGCCGTGGTCTGCCCCGGGGCGCGGAAAAACGGCTCGCCCAACTGCGCCAGGTGCTCGTCGGCCACCCCCGGCCCGTGGTCGCGCACCGTCAGCACGATACGCTCGCCTTCACGCTGTGCACTCATCTCGATCGGTTGCCCCGGCGGATTGAAGCGCACGGCATTGCGCAGCAGGTTGTCCAGCGCACGTTCGATCAGTGTCGGCCAGCCCTGCAGGCTCAGCCCAGGCGTGTCGTGCAGCTGGATGTCCTGTTCCGGCGCTGCGAGCTGAGCATCCTTGCGCACGCTGGCCAGCAGCGCATTGAGGTCGACCGGTTCTGCGCTGGCGCTTTCGGCATCCACCCGCGCCAACACCAGGATTTCACTGATCAAAGCCTCGAGGCGGTCGCACTCGCGGGTCAGGCGCGGCCAGTAGGCCTGCTGCTGTGCAGGCTCTGCCCGCTCGGCCAGGGCCAGGGCGATCCGCAGGCGTGCCAGCGGTGAGCGCAGTTCATGGGACACGTCACGCAGCAGTTGGCGCTGGCTGGCAATCAGGCTCTGCAGGCGCGCGCCCATGCGGTTGAAGTCATTGGCCAGCACACCGAACTCGTCGCGCCGGTTGGCCAGGCGTGCCAGGCTGTTCTGCTGGTAGGTGGTCTGCCCCAGGTCATGTACCGCGCCACGCAGGCGACTGAGGGGGCGGGTGATCGACAGGGTTACCAGCAGGCTGAACAGGGTCAGTACCACCAGGGCAATGCCCAATGCACTCAGCGGCCACAGCAGGCTGTCGCGGTGCCAGGCGTCGAGTTCGGGGTGAGGGATGCGGTAGATCAGCAGGTAGGTGTCGCCCGTGCCGGGGCTGGTGTACTCCTCGGTGAGGCGTCGCCAGGGCAGCGGCTCGCCGTTGTGCCGGCGCGCCTCGAAGGCTGCTGCGCGGCGCGGGAACGTGCCTGGCACCACCGCCTCGCCGCTTTCGTTGAGCACCTGCACGTCGATGTTGTAGCGCCGCTTGCGCAGCTCCAGATAACGCTGCGCGGCCTCGGGCCCTTGCTGTTCGTAGCGCGCCGACCAGTTCATGGCCAGGGTATTGAGCCCCGGGTGGCGGCTGAGGATCCAGGCGTCCTGATTGAGCATGTGGCCGAGCAGGATCGACAGCCCGGCAACCAGGGTGATGGCCAGCCAGAAGCTGGCCAGGATGCGCCAGAACAGTGAACGCAAGGGCATTACCTCAAACGAAAGAAGCCCGACCTGCGGGGGCAGGTCGGGCGGGGTGTGGACAGCTTACTGGGCCTTGCTGGCTTTTTCAGCTTTCCAGGCTTTGAACTCGGCCCACTCGGCCTTGCGCTCTGCCTGCTTCTTCTTCATTTCATCGAACTGCTTCTGCTGCTCTGGCTTGAGCATGCCGCGGATCTGGGTGTCGACCTTGTCGTGGCTTGCCTTGAGTTCGTCCTTGAGTGCCTTCTGGTCGGCTGCCGGCAGCTTGGCCAGGTAGCGCTGGGTGATTTCGTGGCGGCTCTTCATCTGCTCGCCCATCAGTTGACGGATCTGCTGGCGCTGCTCGCGGGTCAGGTCCAGCTGGGCGAAAGGCGCTCCACCGCGTTGGTGCTCGGCGCCGTGACGGGGGCCGCCATCGGGCATGGCCATGGCTACGGTTGGCAGGGCGGCAGCGAACATCAGGGCGATAAGGGTCTTGCGCATGGTGACTCTCCTTGTTGAGGCCGGTCGTTACCGGATGTGCCCAGTCTAGGGAGATCAAGGTCAGCGGCGGTCAGGCAAGGGTAAAGCTTGGGTAAAGACGGTGGGCGAGGGTGTTTACACGGTGGGGCGTTGGCGTGCGCCCCTTCGCCAGCAAGGCTGGCGCCTACAGGCTGTAGTAATAGCCGCGGCTGCGCAGGGCGACGATGCGCGGCCTGCCATCGGGATGCGGGCCGATCTTCTTGCGCAGGTTGCTGACGTGCATGTCCAGGCTACGGTCGTACAGGGTCAGCTTGCGGCCCAGGGCGAGCTGCGCCAGTTCCTGTTTGTCCAGCGGCTCACCCGGCTGGCCCAGCAGGGCTTCGAGAATGCGGCTTTCGGAAAGGGTCAGGGTCAGCTCGCGTTCGTCGATGTCGACCACGCCACGGGCGGGGCTGAAGCGCAGGTCGCCCACTTCCATCTGGGTGGGTGTGGCGGCCGGGTGGCTGCGGCGCAGCACGGCGCGCAGCCGCGCGGTGAGCTCGCGGGGGTCGCAGGGCTTGGCCAGGTAGTCGTCGGCGCCCAGTTCCAGGCCCAGGATACGGTCCAGCGGCTCGCCGCGAGCAGACAGCATCAGCACTGGCAGTTCGGCGTGGTCGCTGCGCAATTGCTTGAGCAGTTCCAGGCCGCTGCCGTCGGGCAGCATCACATCCAGCACCACCGCTGCCGGGGCGTGCTCGGCCAGGGCCTTGCGGGCGCTCTGGCCATCATGGCAGGCACGCACCTGAAAGCCTTCCTGGGTCAGCCAGCTGCTCAGCAGCTCGCACAGTTCCTGGTCATCATCAATCAGTAGCAGCTCGCTCATGTCTCACTCAATTCAACCATTGCCGGCGCCGTCTGTGGCTGCCACTGGCAAAGATACCGCAGAGCACGGCCAACAGGGCAACTCCGGCACCAATCACGAACCATTGCTGCTGATCGGTGAGCAGCTTGGGCAGCGGGTTGGCCTGGTGTTGCTCGAGCTGCTGCTTCAGGCGCTGGTTCTCCTGGCGCAGGCGGGTCAGCTGGGCGCTTTCGCGTTCGTTCTCGACATTTTTCAGCTGCTGCTTGAGCGCTTCGTGCTGGCGCTCACTTTCCTTGAGGCGTTGCTGCAGCTCGGAGATCTGGCTACCCGCACTCAACGACAAAGGGGTGCTGGCGGAGGCTTCGGCGGCCTTGGCGAGCGGGGTCAGCAGCAACAGGCACAGCAGCATGGACAACGGACCTTGACGCATCGGAACTCCTTGATTCCAATCGGGTGTTGCGTAGGTTGTCGGCAGGTGGACGAGAATGATGAACATTCGAGTGGATTTTAAGGCGTAGCACTACAGGCCCGCTGTAGTGGGCAAAGCCAGGAAGGGGAGCAGGGAGTGTGTGCGAGGGTGCGCAGAAGGTGAGGCGAATCGGCGCGACGACGGGCTCGTCGCGCCGATCAGGTTACGGCAGGACCTGCTTGAACGGCTTCACCAGCACTTCGGCATATACACCCGCCGCAATGTAAGGATCCGCATCTGCCCAGACCTTGGCAGCCTCGAGCGAGTCGAACTCGGCGACGATCAGGCTGCCACTGAACCCGGCCGCGCCAGGGTCGTTGCTGTCGATCGCCGGGTGCGGGCCGGCCAGTACGATGCGGCCTTCGGCCTTGAGCTGCTGCAGGCGCTCAAGGTGCGCCGGGCGTGCAGCCAGGCGGGCTTGCAGCGAATCGGCAACGTCTGTGGCGATGATGGCGTAGAGCATGTCAGTCCTCGGTCTTGGGGGTAGTAGGGTCGCTGTCGTGCAGGTGGCGGGACAGGTAGACACCCTGGCCCACCAGGAACAGTACGGTCATGCCCAGGCTGCCGAATACCTTGAAGTCCACCCAGATGTCCTGGAAGGTGAAGGCAACGAACAGGTTGGCCGCGCCGCAGAACAGGAAGAACGCGATCCACGCCAGGTTCAGGCGCGTCCACACCGGCTCGGGCAAGGTCAGCGCATGGCCCATGATGCGCTTGATCAATACACGGTCACCAATGAAGTGACTGCCCGCAAAAGCGGTGGCGAACAGCCAGTTCACCGCCGGGGCCTTCCACTTGAGGAAGGTCTCGCTGTGGAAGGCCAGGGTCAGGCCGCCAAATACCAGGCACGCCACCAGGGTCAGCCACTGGCCCTTCTCCAGCCTGCGCTGGCGGATCAGCAATGCGCCATACACCACCAGCGAACTGATGATCAGCACCGCCGTGGCGCTGTAGATGCCGCCCAGCTCGAACGACTGGCCGGCAACGTCGACCGTGCGCGGGTCGAGCTTGTAGACGATGAAAAACAGGAACAACGGGATGAAATCGATGAATTGTTTCACAGTGGCAGCCAGAAGCAGGATGTGACGGCATAATAACAAACATCAATGAGAGCGTATGCGCCACCTATGAATGTTGATCTGCACTGCCACAGCACCGCTTCCGATGGCGCCCTGTCGCCCACGGCGCTGGTCGCTCGCGCCCACGAACACGGCGTGCGGATGCTTTCGCTGACCGACCACGACACCCTCGAAGGCCAGCTCGAAGCCCAGGCTGCCACCCAGGCGCTGGACATGCAGTGGGTCAGCGGGGTCGAGCTGTCCTGCACCTGGGGCGGGGCGACGATTCACATCCTGGGCTACAACTTCCCGCTCGATGCCGAACCGCTGCAGCGCGCCGTCGAGTCGCTGCACCGTGGACGCTGGCTGCGCTCAGAGGAAATCGACCGGCGGCTGGCGCTCAAGGGCATGCCCGGCGCGCTGGACGGCGCCCGTGCCATCCAGCAGGAGCTGGGTGACAGCGGCAATGCGCCGGCCCGTCCGCACTTTGCCGAGTACCTGGTGCGTGCCGGCCACGTCAAGGACCGCGGCGAAGCCTTTCGCAAGTGGCTGGGCGCCGGCAAGCTGGGGGATGTGAAGCTGCACTGGCCAAGCCTGGAAGACACCGTGCAGACCCTGCGCCAGTCCCACGCATGGGTCAGCCTTGCCCACCCGATGCACTACGAATTAACCCGCAGCAAGCGTCGACGCCTGATTGCCGACTATATTCAAGCAGGTGGCCAGGCGCTGGAAGTGGTGAACGGGATGATGCCCGCCGAACAGGTGGGCACGATGTCGATCCTGGCCCGTGAGTTCGGTCTGCTGGCCAGCGCCGGCAGCGATTTCCATGGCCCGGGCGCCTGGTCTGAGATCGGTGTCTACCGGCCGTTGCCGGAGGACCTGCCACCCCTGTGGCGTCGATTCAAACATGAGCAGCCCACTGCACCCGTCTGAACAGGTAGAAAACGTGAGTCAATTTTTCCAGATTCATGCGGAAAACCCGCAACCGCGCCTGATCAAGCAGGCCGTCGAGATCATCCGCAAGGGTGGGGTGGTGGTCTACCCTACCGATTCGTCCTACGCCATGGGTTGCCAGATCGGCGACAAGTCTGCCGTGGAGCGCGTGCGCCGCTTGCGCGGGCTGGACAAGAGCCACAACTTCACGCTGATCTGCTGCGACCTGTCGCAGATGGGCCTGTTCGCCAAGATCGACACCGCCACGTTCCGCCTGCTCAAGGCGCATGTGCCGGGGCCCTATACCTTCATCCTCAATGGCACCCGCGAAGTACCGCGCCTGCTGTTGCACGAGAAGCGCCGCACCATCGGCCTGCGCGTGCCGCAAAACCCCATTCTGCTGGCCTTGCTCGAAGAGCTGGGCGAGCCGTTGATGAGCGTCAGCCTGATCCTGCCAGGCGACGACGAACCCATGACCGACCCGTACGAGATCCGCCAGCGCCTGGAAAAACAGGTCGACCTGATCATCGACGGCGGTTACGGCGACCTCAAGGCCTCCACCATCATCGACCTGACCGGGGAGGAGGCGGTGCTGGTGCGTGAAGGCTGCGGCGACCCTGCGCCCTTCATGGCCGAAGCGTGAACCAGGTCGCTGCGGTCGAGCCGGCCCTGGACCCACAGGCCGGCGCCCAGCAGGAGCTGCCACTGGTGATGGTGTATGGCGAAGCCATGACCGAGATGCCAGTGGACCTGTACATCCCGCCCGATGCGCTGGAAGTGTTCCTCGAAGCCTTCGAGGGCCCGCTCGACCTGCTGCTGTACCTGATTCGCAAGCAGAACGTGGATATTCTCGACATCCCGGTGGCGGAGATCACGCGCCAGTACATGGGCTATGTCGAGCTGATGAAGACCGTACGCCTGGAACTGGCCGCCGAGTACCTGGTGATGGCCGCGATGCTGGCCGAGATCAAGTCGCGCATGCTGCTGCCGCGCTCTGCCGAAGTGGAGCAGGAAGAGGACGATCCGCGTGCCGAACTGATTCGCCGGCTGCAGGAGTACGAACGTTTCAAGGCCGCCGCCGAAGGCATCGACGGCCTGAGCCGGGTTGGCCGCGAGGTGATCGTACCGCGCCTGGAGGCACCCCAGGCCAAGGCGCGCAAGCTGTTGCCCGACGTTGCGCTGGAAGAGGTGCTGATGTCGATGGCCGAGGTGCTGCGCCGCGGCGACATGTTCGAGAGCCACCAGGTCAGCCGCGAGGCGCTGTCGACCCGCGAGCGCATGAGCGATGTGCTCGAGCGCCTCAAGGGCGGCGGCTTCGTGCCCTTCGTCGAGCTGTTCACGGCCGAGGAGGGCAAGCTGGGGGTGGTGGTGACCTTCATGGCCATCCTCGAACTGGTCAAGGAATCTCTCGTCGAACTGGTGCAGAATGAGCCCTTCGCTCCCATCCATGTCCGCGCCCGGGCCGAATAACCGTACACGAGCACCCCAATGAACCTGACCGACCCCCGTGACCTGGCGCCGCTGCTGGAAGCCTTCCTGCTCGCCTCTGGCAAGGCGCAATCGCTGGAGCGCCTGTACGAGCTGTTCGAAGAGGCCGAGCGCCCTGAGCCCGGCGTGTTCAAGAAGGCCCTCGAGGTGCTGCGCAAGTCCTGTGCCGGGCGCGCGTTCGAGCTCAAGGAGGTGGCCTCGGGCTACCGCCTGCAGATCCGCGAGGACTACGCGCCCTGGGTCGGGCGGCTGTGGGAAGAACGGCCGCAGCGCTATTCGCGTGCGTTGCTCGAAACCATTGCGCTGATCGCCTATCGCCAGCCGATCACCCGTGGCGAGATCGAGGATGTGCGGGGCGTGGCGGTGAACACCAATATCATCAAGACCCTGCTCGAGCGCGAGTGGGTGCGCATCGTGGGCTACCGCGAAGTGCCCGGTAAACCGGCGATGTTCGCCACCACCAAGGCCTTTCTCGACCACTTCAACCTGAAGAACCTCGACGAGCTGCCCTCGCTGGCCGAGTTGCGCGAGATGGAGCCCGAGCCATTGCTGGAAGTGGATGATGCACCGGTGCCGGCCCACCTGCAGGCCCTGGCCGACGAGAGCGCCGAGCCCGAAGCCCCGGTCGAGGAGACCAGCTTTCACAGCCTGTTGCTGGAGCTGGACTCGATGGAGCAGGGGCTCAAGACCGACTTCGACGACCTGCTCGAGCAAGCCGATGAACCCGATGAGGGCCAGGCAGCGCCCGGTTCGCCGCAGGGCTGAGCGGCCTTCGAGCGGAAAACAGCGTCCTGGGGTGCAATATCGGCTAGTCTGTGGTGCGTTTGTCGTCGGTTCGGCGTATGATTCGCGACCTTTTTTGGCGCTTGTTTGGCCAATTCAATGATTTTCAGCAGCACTACACCGGGAGGTGCCCAGATGAGTGAACAGGATCTGCACGATAGCCCGCCGCGTCCAGCCGGCGAAAAACTGCAAAAGGTACTCGCGCGCATTGGCGTGGGTTCGCGCCGCGACGTCGAGGCCTGGATCAGCCAGGGTCGCATCAAGGTCAATGGCGTGGACGCCACCCTTGGCCAGCGCGTCGACATGCACGACGCGATTTCGGTCGACGGCCGCCTGATCAAGCGTGAAGAAGCCGCCGAGACCGTGCGCCGCGTCATCATGTACAACAAGCCCGACGGCGAGATCTGCACCCGTGACGACCCGGAAGGTCGTCCGACCGTGTTCGATCGCCTGCCGCGCCCGAAAGAGGGCCGCTGGATCAACGTCGGTCGCCTGGACATCAACACCACCGGCCTGCTGATGTTCACCACCGATGGTGAGCTGGCCAACCGCCTGATGCACCCGTCGTCCGAAATGGACCGTGAATACGCAGTGCGTGTACGCGGCGAAGTGGACGAAGACATGATCGCGCGCCTGAAGGCGGGCGTGGTGCTCGAAGACGGTCCGGCGCGTTTCACCGACATTCAGGAAGCCCCGGGCGGTGAAGGTTTCAACCACTGGTACCACTGCGTGGTGATGGAAGGCCGCAACCGTGAGGTGCGTCGCCTGTGGGAATCCCAGGGCCTGGTGGTCAGCCGCCTGAAGCGTGTGCGCTTTGGCCCGGTGTTCCTCAACAGCGACCTGCCGATGGGCCGCTGGCGCGAAATGAGCCAGGGCGAAGTGGACATCCTGGCTGCCGAAGTGGGGCTCAAGCCGGTGGCGATGCCAGCGATGAAGGCCAAGGTCAAGGACAAGCTCGAGCGCATGCAGCGCAAGTCGTCCAAGCCGGTGGGCCGTGGCGAGCGCGTGCGCACCCTGCGCCCGGCCAAGGAAGGTGGCGCGACCACCGAGCGCGCAGCGCGCCAGCCGCGTGACGACTCGCCACGCAAGGGCCGCAGCACCGTGGCCGAGCGTCCGAGCGACATGAACAAGCGCAAGCCGGCCGGCTCCGCACCCAAGCGGCCGGGCAGCAGCCGTGGCAAGCCGCCGCGGGCTGAGTAAGCGCTCACACAAGCCAACCTTCGGGTTGGCTTTTTTGTGCCTGTGGTGTTTTCACGTGCCTTTCGCCGGCAAGGCCGGCTCCTACAGGCATTGCACTCGCAGTGTAGGAGTCGCGTTGCCGGCGGAGGGCCGGCGCAGACACTCCAAGGCAACCAGTGGAAACTTTTTGAACCACGTCGTAAATAATTCGTTACGACTTGTGGCGTACTGATTGGGCAAGCCAGCCCATCCTTCAGGCTGTAAACAAACCTTGCCGAAAACGTCGGCGACGGCCACCTTCCGTCCACGTCAACCTCTTGCCCAACCCCCGCAACCACGGTGTGATAGCCGCCATTGCCAAGTGCAAAAGCCCCGCCGCAGAGCTGGGCAAGCCATAACAAGAAATGGAGGCGCCATGCACGCCGTACACTCCCCCAGGCTCCAGAACCCCCGCCGGACCGCTGCGTCTTGTCATCCGACAGTCACGCAACGTGTTGACCCCTGCGCCAAAGCAAGGGTATACAATGCGCCGCGTTTTAACTGTGACCCAACTGCGTACCGCGCAACCTTGCTGACTCCGGGCTGATTCGCCTCGGGCTGACGCCCGTACCGAAGGCTCTGGTCCAAGACTCCTCAAGGTATACCACCTTGTTAATTCCGCTGCGCCACGAGCGCGGTGGGTCCGATTCCGTCACAGATAAAAACAAACAGGTGACTCCGTTCATGAGTGGACAAAACTCGCATTCAGGTGAGCTCAAGCGTGGCCTGAAAAACCGCCACATCCAGCTGATCGCCCTCGGTGGCGCCATCGGCACCGGCCTGTTCCTGGGTTCGGCCGGGGTGATGCAATCGGCCGGCCCGTCGATGATCCTGGGCTATGCGATCTGCGGCTTCATTGCCTTCCTGATCATGCGCCAGCTGGGCGAGATGATCGTCGAAGAGCCGGTGGCCGGCTCCTTCGCCCACTTCGCCCACAAGTACTGGGGCGGTTTCGCCGGCTTCCTGTCGGGCTGGAACTGCTGGGTGCTGTACATCCTGGTGGGGATGTCGGAGCTGACCGCGGTCGGCAAGTACGTCCACTACTGGTGGCCGGAGATCCCCACCTGGGCCTCGGCAGCCGCATTCTTCATCCTCATCAACGCGATCAACCTGGCCAACGTGAAGGTGTTCGGCGAGGCGGAGTTCTGGTTCGCGATCATCAAGGTGCTGGCCATCGTCGGCATGATCGGCCTGGGCAGCTACCTGCTGGTCAGCGGCAGCGGCGGCCCTGAAGCCTCGGTCACCAACCTGTGGGCCCACGGCGGTTTCTTCCCGCACGGCGTCGGCGGCCTGGTGATGGCCATGGCGATCATCATGTTCTCCTTCGGCGGCCTGGAAATGCTCGGTTTCACCGCAGCCGAGGCCGACAAGCCGAAGACCGTGATCCCCAAGGCGATCAACCAGGTCATCTACCGCATCCTGATCTTCTACATCGGTGCCCTGGTGGTGCTGCTGTCGCTGACCCCGTGGGACAGCCTGGTCAGCAGCCTGACCAGCTCGGGCGATGCCTACAGCGCCAGCCCGTTCGTGCAGGTGTTCTCGCTGCTGGGCAGCAACACCGCAGCGCATATCCTCAACTTCGTGGTGCTGACCGCGGCGCTGTCGGTGTACAACAGCGGCACCTACTGCAACGCGCGCATGCTCTACGGCATGGCCGAGCAGGGTGATGCGCCGGCCAGCCTGGCCAAGATCGACAAGCGTGGCGTGCCGGTACGCTCGATTCTGGCGTCGGCAGCCGTTACCGTGGTGGCGGTGCTGCTCAACTACCTGATGCCGCACAGCGCCCTGGAGCTGCTGATGTCGCTGGTGGTGGCGACCCTGGTGATCAACTGGGCGATGATCAGCTACTCGCACCTCAAGTTCCGCCAGCACATGGACCGTACCGGTCAGAAGTCGCTGTTCCGCGCGCTGATCTACCCCTACGGCAACTACCTCTGCCTGGCGTTCGTGGTGTTCATCCTGGGCATCATGCTGCTGATGCCGGGCATCCGTGTATCGGTGTACGCGATTCCGGTATGGCTGGTGGTGATGTGGGGCTTCTACTGGCTCAAGAGCAAGCGCAGCGCCAACGGCGCCCCTGCAGTGCCGAGCGCCGCCCTCAAGTAAGCGCAGGATGCTGCAATGAAAGCCCGGCCTTGTGCCGGGCTTTTTGGTTTTGTGCACCAGGGCGGGTATCCTGAAGGCCAATTCGCGCAAAGCCAGGCCCATGCTGATCATTTCCAACGCCGTGCACATTCCCGATGACGAGATCGAATTGAACGCCATTCGCGCCCAGGGCGCCGGTGGGCAGAACGTCAACAAGGTCTCCAGCGCCGTGCACCTGCGCTTTGACATCAATGCCTCCTCACTGCCGCCGTTTCACAAGGAGCGGTTGCTGGGCCTGCGTGACAGCCGGATCACCAGCGACGGGGTGATCGTGCTCAAGGCCCAGCAATACCGTACCCAGGAGCAGAACCGGGCCGACGCCCTGGAGCGCTTGCGCGAACTGATTCTGGCGGCGGTGAAGGTCGAGAAGGCGCGGCGGCCTACGCGCCCGACCCTGGGCTCCAAGACCCGTCGCCTGGAGTCAAAGAGCAAGCGCGGGGCGATCAAGGCCGGGCGCGGCAAGATCGACTACTGAAGCGTGTGGCGTACCGGGTTCAGTCGTGCCTGGCGGTACAGGTAAAGGCTGAGCAGCAGGCCGCACAAGGCGGCGATTGCCGCAAACAGAAAGATCGAGGCAAAGCCGAAACCTGCCGCCACGGCCCCCGCCAGTGGTCCAGTGATACCCAGCGACAGGTCGATGAACAGTGAGTAGGCCCCCACCGCGGCACCGCGGTTGGCCGCCGGCACCAGATTGACCGCCTCTACCCCCAGCGCCGGGAATACCAGCGAAAAGCCGAAGCCGCTCAGTGCCGCACCGGCCAGTGCCAGTTCGGCGCTGGGGGCCAGCCACAGCAGCAACAGGCCGATCGTCTCCACGCTCAGGCAGGCAATGGCGACACGGTAGCCGCCCAGACGGTTGATCAGGTTGCCGAACAGCAGGCGTGCGCTGATGAAGCTGGCGCCGAACAGGCTCAGGCACAGCGCGGCGTTGTGCCAGGACTGGCTGGCGTAGTACAGGGTAATGAAGGTGGCGATGGTGCCAAAGCCGATCGAGCCCAGCGCCAGCCCCGAGCCATGCCCGAACACCCGCCCCAGCACGTGCAGAAACGGCATGCGCACGCCACTGACGATCGGCGCCGCCTGCTTGGGCCAGGCCAGCGCCAGGCCTGCCGCGCACAGCAGCAGGATGCTCACGCCCATGCTCCACAGCCCCAGCTGCTGTACCAGCACCACCCCCAGCGGTGCGCCGATGGCCAGCGCGCCGTAGCTGGCGATGCCGTTCCAGGAGATCACCTTGGCGGTGTGCTGCGCGCCCACCCGGCCGATGCCCCAGCCGATGGCGCCCGAACCCACCAGGCTTTCGGCGCTGCCCAGCACCAGGCGCCCCACCAGCAGGCTGGTCAGGCTCATCCAGGGCGTGGCCTGCAGCCAGGCGGCCAGCAACATGAACACGCCGCTCAGGCCGCAGCCGGCCAGGCCGTACATCACCGCACGCTTGCAGCCCTGATTGTCGATGAGGCGGCTGGCATAGGGGCGGCTGAGCAGGGTGGCGAGGTATTGCACGCTGATCACCAGGCCGGCGACCACGGCGCCGAACCCCAGGGTGTCGTGCACGAAGCCGGGCAGCACGGCCAGGGGAATGCCGATGTTGAGGTAGCCGATGAAGGTGAACAGCACGATGGAGACGACTTGCAGGGTGACCGCCAGGGGGCGCGGTGTGACAGGCATGGAAGGTCCGGGAGGTGACGGGCTGGAGTGCCTATCATAGACCTGTGGAGCGCGGGGAGGGTTCTTGGCGGTGTGAAAACCCGTTGCCGGGGTCGTCCCCTGTCGTAGTGGTTTTCACACGCCGGGTAGTGCGCGGTTTATTCCTGTTCGGCGCTCGGGGTTTCGTCGCCATCGGAATCTGCCACGTGGGCAGGTTCGGCGCTGAGAGGAGCAGCAGGCTGCTCGGCTTGGTTCAGGCTTGGGAAGGGAAGATTCGGGATTTCATGCATCTCGTCGTTCCTCGCAAGTTTATAAGGTGGAAAGGCTGCGCAAGGCGCGCTTGGCTTCGATAAAGCCTGGGCAGGATACAGGAGTCTGGATGACAGTATGAATTTTCCTGCTGATTGGTGGCCTTCAGCGGCTTCGCCGGCACGGCCAGCGCCTACACGGATCGACGTCGTCCCTGTAGGAGCCGGCCTTGCCGACGAAGGCTTCAGCGACAGACGTCCGCGATGGCCGCCGCCAGCACCTGCAGCCTGGCCGCATCCGCCCCGGCGATGTTCGCCCGCCCGGTACCGACCATGTACACACTGTGCTTCTCGCGCAGTTGCGTCACTTGCTGCGGTGAGAGGCCGGTGTAGGAGAACATTCCGCGTTGCGCGGCGATATGCGCGAACCGCTCGCTCAGCCCATGGGGCTGCAGCGCCTCGACCAGGCCGACCCGCAGCATGGCGATGCGCTGGCGCATGGCGTCGACTTCGTCGGCCCACAGGCGCTTGAGCGCCGGATCGCCAAGAATCGTCGCCACCACCGCCGCGCCATGGTCTGGCGGCGTCGACCACAGGTTGCGTGCAATCGATGCCAGCTGACTGCGCACATCCTGCAGCTTTTCGGCGCTGTCGGCGCATACCAGCAGCGCACCGGTGCGCTCGCGGTACAGGCCGAAGTTCTTCGAGCACGAACTGGTCACCAGCAGCTCCGGCAGGGCCTGGGCAAACAGCCTCACGGCCCAGGCATCCTGCTCCAGCCCGTCACCGAAGCCCTGGTAGGCGAAGTCGATCAGCGGCAGCAGTTCGCGGCGCTTGACCACTTCCAGCACCGCCTGCCAGTCCTGCTTCGACAGGTCGAAGCCGGTGGGGTTGTGGCAGCAGGCGTGCAGCAGCACCACGTCGCCCGTGGGCACCGATTCCAGTGCCGCGAGCATGCCGGTCACGTTCAGGCGGTTGTCTGCGCCCACATAGGGGTAGTGGCTGACCTTCAGGCCGGCACTGGCGAACAGCGTTTCGTGGATCGGCCAGGTCGGGTCGCTCAGCCAGATGCCACGCCCTGGCAGGCACTGGCGGATGAACTCCGCCGCCAGTCGCAGTGCGCCGGTGCCGCCCGGGGTTTGCGTGGCGCCTGCGCGCCGGGCTGCGAGCAGTGGCGCGTCGTCACCGAGTACCAGTTGCGCGATCAGTTGTCCGAAGGCTGCATCCCCGTGACCGCCTACGTAGCTCTTGCTGGTCTGGCCGTCGAGCAGGCGCTGTTCGGCCAGCTTGACCGCCCTGGGCACCGGGGTAAGGCCGTGGGCGTCCTTGAACACGCCAACCCCCAGGTCGAACCTGTCGGGGTTGGTGTCCCTGGCGTACGCCTCCATCAGCCCCAGAATCGGGTCGCCCGGCACGCGCGCGATGGCGCCGAAGTGCATTACTTGCGACCTTCTGCGGTGCTGGCGACCTCATCGGTGCGCGCGGCCATGATGAAGTCGTTGCGGTGCAGGCCCTTGATCGAGTGGCTCCACCAGGTCACGGTGACCTTGCCCCACTCGGTCAGCAGGCCAGGGTGATGGCCTTCGGCTTCGGAGATCTCGCCCACTGCGTTGGTGAACGCCAGGGCATGTTTGAAATTCTTGAACAGGAACACTTTTTCCAGCTGCATGATGCCGTCGCGCACTTCGATGTTCCAATCCGGGATCTGCTTGATCAGTACCGGCAGTTCTTCGTCGCTGACCTGTGGGGCGTCGGCACGGCAGGCTTCGCAATGGGCTTGGTTCAAGGCGTTCATAGGTGATTCTTCCGCAAGTGGTTGTTATAGGTGTACAGGGTGGCTCAAGCGGCCACCTTGGGGGGGAATTTGGGGGCGTACAGGCCCAGCTGCATGGCGCGTTGAACCATGCCCATGATGTCTTCGTGGGCCAGGTCGAACAAGCGCTTGAGCTGCGGCAGGGCGAAGTACACCGGCTGCAGGATATCGATGCGATACGGCGTGCGCATGGCCTCGAGCGGATCGAAGGCCTGGTGTTCCGGTTCGTCGGACAGGCTGTAGACGGTTTCCTTGGGCGAGGAGAGGATGCCGCCGCCGTAGATCCTGCGGCCCTGCGGGGTGTCCACCAGACCGAACTCGATGGTCATCCAGTACAGGCGGGCCAGGTAGACGCGCTGTTCCTTGGTCGCGGCCAGGCCGAGTTTGCCGTAGGTGTGGGTGAATTCGGCAAACCAGGGGTTGGTCAGCAGCGGGCAGTGGCCGAAGATCTCGTGAAAGATGTCGGGCTCTTGCAGATAGTCGAGTTCTTCTTCGGTGCGAATGAAGGTGGCCACCGGAAAGCGCTTGCTGGCCAGCAGTTCGAAGAAGGTCTGGAAGGGGATCAGGGCCGGCACGCGGGCAACTTGCCAGCCGGTGGTGGCGCCCAGTACCTGGTTGATCTCGCTCAGTTGCGGAATGCGGTCATGAGGCAGGTTCAGTTGTTCAATGCCGTCCAGGTACTCCTGGCACGCGCGCCCCTCGATCACCTTCAGCTGGCGGGTGATCAGGGTATTCCACACCGCATGTTCCTGCGGCGGGTAATCGATAAAACCCTGCGCATCGGGCTCGCGGGCCACGTAGTGCGTCTGTTTCATGCTGCTCTCCTGATGAGGGCCTTTATTGTTATAGGGTGGCTTTCGCCATGCCCTAGGAATACCCCCTCACCCTGGTGTTTGCATCCCGTTGCCTCGTGCCCGGCGGGCGGTTCAACCGTATTTTTGTAACGCAGATTTTACGGTGGTGCCGAAGTGCCGAGAAAACGCAGGTGCTGGTAGCTGTGAATCCGCCTTTTTGTAACGTATTCTTTACGAGAATTCATGCCGTTGTGCAGATAGTTGGCCTCGTCTTCTTGTTTGTAGGACCTTTCATGCGTATCAAAGTGCACTGCCAGAACCGCATCGGTATCTTGCGCGACATGCTCAACCTGCTGGTCGAGTACGGGATCAACGTGGCCCGCGGCGAGGTGGGGGGCGAGCATGGCAATGCCATCTACCTGCACTGCCCGAACCTGATCAACCTGCAGTTCCAGGCGCTGCGCCCCAAGTTCGAAGCCATTACCGGTGTGTTCGGGGTCAAGCGGGTGGGCCTGATGCCCAGCGAGCGCCGGCACATGGAGCTCAATGCCTTGCTGGGTGCGCTGGATTTTCCGGTGCTGTCGATCGACATGGGGGGCTCGATCGTCGCGGCCAACCGTTCGGCGGCGCAGTTGCTCGGGGTACGGGTGGACGAAGTGCCGGGCATTGCATTGTCGCGGTATGCCGAGGATTTCGACCTGCCGGAGTTGGTGCGGGCCAACAAGTCACGCATCAACGGCTTGCGGGTGAAGATCAAAGGCGATGTGTTCCTGGCCGATATCGCACCGCTGCAGTCCGAGCACGATGACAGCGAGGCGCTGGCAGGGGCCGTGCTGACCCTGCACCGGGCTGACCGCATCGGCGAACGCATCTACAACGTGCGCAAGCAGGAGCTGCGTGGGTTCGACAGCATTTTCCAGAGCTCCAGGGTGATGGCGGCGGTGGTGCGCGAGGCACGTCGCATGGCGCCGCTGGATGCGCCACTGCTGATCGAGGGCGAAACCGGTACCGGCAAGGAGCTGCTGGCCCGTGCCTGCCACCTGGCCAGTCCGCGTGGGCAGGCGCCGCTGATGGCGCTCAACTGTGCCGGGCTGCCCGAGTCGATGGCCGAGACCGAGCTGTTCGGCTACGGGCCGGGGGCGTTCGAAGGCGCCCGCGCCGAGGGCAAGCTTGGCCTGCTGGAACTGACCGCGGGCGGCACGCTGTTTCTCGACGGCGTGGGTGAGATGAGCCCGCGCCTGCAGGTGAAGCTGTTGCGCTTTCTGCAGGACGGTTGCTTTCGCCGGGTGGGCAGTGACGAGGAGGTGTACCTGGATGTGCGGGTGATCTGCGCGACCCAGGTGGACTTGTCGGAGTTGTGCGCCCGCGGCGAGTTTCGCCAGGACCTGTATCACCGCCTCAACGTGCTGTCGCTGCACATTCCACCGCTGCGCGAATGCCTGGACGGCCTGGCGCCGCTGGTGGAGCATTTTCTCGACCAGGCCAGCCGCCAGATCGGCTGCCCGTTGCCGAGCCTGGCACCGGCGGCGATGGAGCGCCTGAGCCAATACCATTGGCCGGGCAACGTGCGGCAACTGGAGAACGTACTGTTCCAGGCGGTTTCATTGTGCGACGGCGGGGTGGTCAAGGCCGAGCATATTCGCCTGCCCGATTATGGCGCGCGCCAACCTTTGGGCGAGTTTTCCCTGGAAGGTGACTTGTCGCAAATAGTCGGTCGTTTCGAAAAAGCCGTACTTGAAAGTTTGCAGGGTGAATTCCCCAGTAGCAGAGCACTGGGTAAACGCCTGGGCGTTTCGCATACCACCATTGCCAACAAGTTGCGTGATTACGCAATCGGCAAAGTTGTGGAGTGACTTGAAAGGCGGGGAAGTTACTGTTTGCAGCGAGGGTGCGCCTCGTCGACACAAGGCCCGAGGCGCAACTACCGTCAGTGTGCTCTATCAGCCGTTGGAGCACCCGTTACCCATGACGCGGTATTCGAGAATGTGCTTCTGGCCTTGGGAGTCCTCGTAGGTCATGCGGGCCGGAACCACTTCGCAGACGTTCGGGACTTCGGTCATGGAAATGACTTTGGCGATGTCCAGATGTTGCGAGTAACTGTATTGTTCAACCGGAATCTGCTCGGCGGAAACATCTGCAACTTCAGCCGCCATGGCCGATGCGCAAAAACTACCGAGTGCCAATACCAGTAAAGCTTTCATCTTCAAGTTACCTGTCTAAGGTCGTAAGGGGTCACGCTGCGCTTGTGGCGCGGCGTGTGCAGCAAGTTGAAACTTTCAGGGTTATCGCGGGATTAACATGCCTTCGTGGGGGCTGTTACCAGTTAATTCGCGTTGCCGTTGCTGGCGAGGTGAATTCTAGGAGTGTGGCGGGCCCCGAAACAGAGCCCGTTTTGATAAACACTGTTGGCGGAAACTGTAACAATCAGTTGAAATTTCACCTCGGGATTTATTTTTCTATCTGTTGCCGCGCTGGAACGCCCGTGCCAGAGCGGTCGGCGCGCAGTGTTGGACCAAATGAAGGTCCCGTTACTACCAACGTCGAATGGCCCTTGGCGCTCTGGTACAGTTAAAACGAGGTCATACAAAAACAACTATTACACCGAGGTAACAAAGATGAGTGCGGCTCCCCTGTATCCCGTGCGTCCCGAGGTTGCGGCCAACACGCTGACCGACGAGGCGACCTACAAGGCCATGTACCAGCAGTCGGTGATCAACCCTGACGGCTTCTGGCGCGAGCAAGCTCAGCGCCTCGAGTGGATCAAGCCCTTCACCAAGGTCAAGCAGACCTCGTTCGACGACCACCATGTCGACATCAAGTGGTTTGCCGACGGCACTCTGAACGTTTCCTACAACTGCCTGGACCGTCACCTGGCCGAGCGTGGCGATCAGCTGGCGATCATCTGGGAAGGCGACGACCCTTCCGAGCACCGCAACATCACCTATCGCGAACTGCACGAGCAGGTCTGCAAGTTCGCCAACGCCCTGCGTGGCCAGGACGTGCACCGCGGCGACGTGGTGACCATCTACATGCCGATGATTCCCGAAGCCGTGGTCGCCATGCTGGCGTGCGCGCGTATCGGCGCGATCCACTCGGTGGTGTTCGGCGGCTTCTCGCCCGAGGCGCTGGCCGGGCGCATCATCGACTGCAAGTCCAAGGTCGTGATCACCGCCGACGAAGGGCTGCGTGGCGGGCGTCGTACCGCACTCAAGGCCAACGTCGACCTGGCGCTGACCAACCCGGAAACCGCCAGCGTGCAGAAGATCATCGTGTGCAAGCGCACTGGTGGCGACATTGCCTGGCACCAGCACCGCGACATCTGGTACGAAGACCTGATGAAAGTGGCTTCTGCCCACTGCGCGCCGAAAGAGATGGGCGCCGAAGAAGCGCTGTTCATCCTCTATACCTCCGGCTCCACCGGCAAGCCCAAGGGCGTGCTGCACACCACTGGCGGCTACCTGGTGTACGCCTCGCTGACCCATGAGCGCGTGTTCGACTATCGCCCTGGTGACGTGTACTGGTGCACCGCCGACGTGGGCTGGGTAACCGGTCACAGCTACATCGTCTATGGCCCGCTGGCCAACGGCGCCACCACCCTGCTGTTCGAAGGCGTGCCGAACTACCCGGACATCACCCGTGTGGCGAAGATCGTCGACAAGCACAAGGTCAACATCCTCTACACCGCGCCCACCGCCATTCGCGCGATGATGGCCGAAGGTCAGGCGGCCATGAAGGATGCCGACGGTTCGAGCCTGCGCCTGCTGGGCTCGGTAGGCGAGCCGATCAACCCTGAAGCCTGGAACTGGTACCACACCACCGTGGGCAAGGAGCGTTGCCCGATCGTCGACACCTGGTGGCAGACCGAGACCGGCGGCATCCTGATCAGCCCGCTGCCGGGCGCCACTGCGCTCAAGCCGGGCTCGGCCACCCGTCCGTTCTTCGGCGTGGTGCCGGCGCTGGTGGACAACCTGGGCAACCTGATCGACGGCGCCGCCGAGGGCAACCTGGTGATCCTCGATTCGTGGCCGGGCCAGTCGCGTTCGCTGTACGGCGATCACGACCGTTTCGTCGACACCTACTTCAAGACCTTCCGCGGCATGTACTTCACCGGTGACGGCGCGCGCCGCGACGAAGACGGCTACTACTGGATCACCGGCCGGGTCGACGACGTACTCAACGTCTCGGGCCACCGCATGGGGACCGCCGAGATCGAGAGCGCCATGGTTGCGCATCCGAAGGTCGCCGAGGCGGCGGTCGTCGGTGTGCCGCATGATCTGAAGGGGCAGGGCATCTATGTCTACGTCACGCTCAACGGTGGCGAGGAGCCGAGCGAAGCATTGCGTCTGGAGCTGAAGAACTGGGTGCGCAAGGAGATCGGGCCGATCGCCTCGCCAGACGTGATCCAGTGGGCACCAGGGCTGCCTAAAACCCGCTCGGGCAAGATCATGCGCCGTATCCTGCGCAAGATCGCCACGGCCGAGTACGACGGCCTGGGCGACATCTCGACGCTGGCCGACCCGGGTGTGGTGCAGCACCTGATCGACACGCACAAGTCGATGAACCTGGCGTCGGCCTGAGTCATCGCCGGCAGGCCGGCCCTTGTAGGGGTCGGCCTGCCGGCGATAGGGCCGGTTGGCTGTCAGCACAAAGCCCCGCACTGCGGGGCTTTTTCATGCCTGTTACGCCGACTTTCATCGGTAACCTTTTCTGTCACCGGTTTCGCACACAAACGGGGCATTGGGAAACGCCGCCGCCCGATCCGGGCGCATCCACCACGCCAATTTTGCATGGCTGCCACGCTGCACTTGCCGGATTACAAGGCTTTGCCAATAATGGGCGCGGTTATTGCTTGATTGATAGGTTATTTGTCTCTCGCTTTTGCATATTCCGCGAAAGCTGTCAATATCTCCGACCCTGACTTCCGGCGCTTCTGTAACTAGTTGTCGCATTGAAGAAATATCGGGTTCGGAGCTGTCGCTAAAATGCCAATCACTCGCTCGTGATGCCTCGACCCTGTTTCGTCGAGCCCTGCGCAGCTCGCGTTGTACCCATTCGCAACGTCGACGGCCAATCGGCCTGTCACGTATTGCCCTTTACCGATGGAGTTCCCAGATGAAGAAACTCGCACTGCTTGGCGCCCTGGCGCTGTCCGTGTTTTCCCTGGCATCGCTGGCTGATGAAAAACCACTGAAGATCGGCATCGAGGCCGCCTACCCACCGTTCGCTTCCAAGGCGCCGGACGGCGGCATCGTGGGCTTCGACTACGACATCGGCAACGCGCTGTGTGCAGAGATGAAGGTCAAGTGCGTTTGGGTCGAGCAGGAATTCGACGGCCTGATCCCGGCGCTCAAGGTGCGCAAGATCGACGCCATCCTGTCGTCCATGTCGATCACCGATGATCGCAAGAAGTCCGTGGACTTCACCAAGCGCTACTACCTCACGCCGGCCCGCCTGGTGATGAAGGACGGTACCACCGTCAGCGACAGCCTGGACGAACTCAAGGGCAAGAAGATCGGCGTTCAGCGTGGCTCGATCCACGACCGTTTCGCCAAGGAAGTGCTGGCCCCCAAAGGCGCCACCATCGTTCCCTACGGCACCCAGAACGAAATCTACCTGGACGTTGCCGCCGGTCGTCTGGATGGCACCGTGGCCGATGCGACCCTGCTCGAAGACGGCTTCCTCAAGACCGACGCCGGCAAGGGCTATGCATTCGTAGGCCCGTCCTTCACCGACGCCAAGTACTTCGGTGACGGTATCGGTATCGCCGTGCGCAAGGGCGACGCCCTGAAGGACAAGATCAACACCGCCATCGACGGCATCCGTGCCAATGGCGAGTACAAGAAGATCCAGGACAAGTACTTCAACTTCGACATCTACGGCCCTGACGCGCAGTAATCCGTCGACGTTTCACCTGTTCAATGGTGCAAGCAGCAGAAGCGCTGAGGTTTGCACCATTTTTTCATCCCTAAGGTCGAGGACCTCAACATGTTGAAAGGCTACGGGGCAGTCATCCTCGATGGAGCATGGCTGACGCTACAGCTCGCCTTGTCGTCCATGGCCCTGGCCATCGTACTGGGCCTGATCGGCGTGGCGCTGCGGCTGTCGCCGGTGCGCTGGCTGGCCTGGCTGGGCGACCTGTACGCCACGGTGATCCGCGGGATCCCCGACCTGGTGCTGATCCTGCTGATCTTCTACGGCGGTCAGGACCTGCTCAACCGCGTCGCACCCTTGCTCGGTTTCGACGATTACATCGACCTCAATCCGCTGATGGCGGGTATCGGTACCCTGGGCTTCATCTTTGGTGCATACCTGTCCGAAACCTTCCGCGGCGCTTTCATGGCCATCCCCAAGGGGCAGGCCGAAGCCGGCATGGCCTATGGCATGAGCGGCCTGCAGATCTTCTTCCGGGTGCTGGTGCCGCAGATGATTCGCCTGGCGATCCCTGGCTTCACCAACAACTGGCTGGTACTGACCAAGGCCACCGCACTGATTTCGGTGGTGGGCCTGCAAGACATGATGTTCAAGGCCAAGCAGGCGGCGGACGCGACCCGCGAGCCGTTCACGTTCTTCCTGGCGGTCGCGGCGTTGTACCTGGTGATCACCAGCGTCTCGTTGCTGGCCCTGCGTTACCTCGAGAAACGCTACTCGGTTGGCGTAAAGGCGGCTGATCTATGATTTTCGATTACAACGTCATCTGGGAAGCCATGCCGCTGTACCTGAGCGGCATGCTGACCACGCTCAAGCTGCTGGCGCTGTCGTTGCTGTTCGGCCTGCTGGTGGCAGTGCCGCTGGGCCTGATGCGGGTGTCCAAGCAGCCGCTGGTGAACATGAGCGCCTGGCTCTACACCTACGTGATTCGTGGCACGCCGATGCTGGTGCAGCTGTTTCTGATCTATTACGGGCTGGCCCAGTTCGAGGCGGTGCGCGAGAGCTTCCTGTGGCCGTGGCTGTCCAGTGCGACCTTCTGTGCGTGCCTGGCCTTTGCCATCAATACCAGTGCCTACACCGCCGAGATCATCGCCGGCAGCCTCAAGGCCACGCCCCACGGCGAGATCGAAGCGGCCAAGGCGATGGGCATGTCGCGGGTCAAGATGTACCGCCGCATCCTGCTGCCCTCGGCCCTGCGCCGGGCGCTGCCGCAGTACAGCAATGAAGTGATCATGATGCTGCAGACCACCAGCCTGGCGTCGATCGTGACCCTGATCGACATCACCGGTGCGGCGCGCACGGTCAATGCCCAGTACTACCTGCCGTTCGAGGCGTACATCACCGCCGGTGTGTTCTACCTGTGCCTGACCTTCATTCTGGTGCGCCTGTTCAAGCTGGCTGAACGCCGCTGGCTCGGCTACCTGGCGCCGCGCAAGGGCTGAGCCCGGCGGCAACTTTTTCGCCCCGGGCGCAGGCCCGGGACTGACGCTTTGTGAGAACCGACAGCATGTACAAACTCGAAGTCCAAGACCTGCACAAACGCTATGGCAGTCACGAAGTGCTCAAGGGTGTGTCCCTGGCGGCCAAGGCGGGCGATGTGATCAGCATCATCGGCTCCAGCGGCTCGGGCAAGAGCACCTTCCTGCGCTGCATCAACCTGCTCGAGCAGCCGCATGCCGGCAAGATCCTGCTCAACAACGAAGAGTTGAAGCTGGTGGCGAACAAGGACGGCGCGCTGAAGGCGGCCGACCCCAAGCAGTTGCAGCGCATGCGCTCGCGCCTGTCGATGGTGTTCCAGCACTTCAACCTGTGGTCGCACATGACTGCGCTGGAGAACATCATCGAGGCACCGGTGCACGTGCTGGGCATGAGCCGCAAGGACGCGCTGGAAAAGGCCGAGCACTACCTGGCCAAGGTCGGTGTGTCCCATCGCAAGGATGCCTACCCGGGCCATATGTCCGGTGGTGAGCAGCAGCGTGTGGCGATTGCCCGTGCACTGGCGATGGAGCCTGAAGTGATGCTGTTCGACGAGCCGACCTCGGCGCTGGACCCGGAGCTGGTGGGCGATGTGCTCAAGGTGATGCAGGCGCTGGCCCAGGAAGGCCGCACCATGGTTGTGGTGACCCACGAGATGGGCTTCGCCCGCGAGGTGTCCAACCAGCTGGTGTTCCTGCACAAGGGTGTGGTCGAAGAGAGCGGCAACCCGCGTGAAGTGCTGGTCAATCCGCAGTCCGAGCGGTTGCAGCAGTTCCTGTCCGGCAGCCTGAAATAATCGACCGTGCTACAGTTCGAGGCTGCCGCTTTGCACCAGAATAGGGCATGCTGCGCCTCGATCGAGGCTTTTCTCCCAGACTCCTCTCAGGTTTCGGACCTTACCCAATGACCACCCAGCGAATCGGTTTTCTCCTCTGGCCCAGCACCAAGGCCTTGACCCTGGCGCTGGCCGAAGAGGTCTTGCGGGTGGCCCAGAAGGTGCACCCCGAAGTGGTCTACGAGCTGCTGTTCCTGCAGGCCGAACCTGCGCCGGAGGGCGCCTGGCGCTTGCCTGGCGAAGCCTGGGTGGGGCGGCTGGAAGGTTGCCAGAAGCTGTTTCTGCTGGCCGATGAGCCGCCGCAGGCGGTAGGTGCGGCGCTGGGCAGCGCGCTCAAGCAACTGGTGCGCTCGGGGTGCGTGGTGGGCGGTCTTTCGGCAGGTGTATATCCGCTGGCCCAGCTGGGCCTGCTGGATGGTTATCGCGCCGCGGTGCACTGGCGCTGGCAGGATGACTTCGCCGAGCGCTTCCCCAAGGTCATCGCCACCAGCCACCTGTTCGACTGGGATCGCGATCGGCTGACCGCCTGTGGTGGCATGTCGGTACTGGACCTGCTGCTGGCCGTGCTGGCCCGTGACCATGGCGCCGAGCTTGCCGGTGCGGTGTCCGAAGAGCTGGTGGTCGAGCGCATTCGCGAGGGGGGCGAGCGTCAGCGCATCCCGCTGCAGAATCGCCTGGGCTCCAGCCATCCGAAGCTGACCCAGGCGGTGCTGCTGATGGAGGCCAATATCGAAGAGCCGTTGACCACCGACGAGATTGCCCAGCATGTGTGCGTATCGCGCCGGCAGCTGGAGCGGATCTTCAAGCAGTACCTCAATCGGGTACCCAGCCAGTATTACCTGGAGCTGCGCTTGAACAAGGCGCGCCAGATGCTGATGCAGACCAGCAAGTCGATCATCCAGATCGGCCTGTCGTGCGGGTTCTCGTCGGGGCCGCATTTTTCCAGCGCGTACCGCAACTTCTTTGGCGCAACGCCACGCGAAGACCGCAACCAGCGCCGCAGCAACAGCCCGTTCGAGTTGTCGTCGGCGCCTGCCGAGCGCGGCTGATTCGGTAGCGCAGCGCGACCTTCGGCGGCAAACCAGCGCCCGCAGCGTCGAAGGGGGCTGCACCGGCCCGAGGGCGCTGGCTTGCCAGCGAAGAAGCCCCCGCAAATCCGTGCGTGACACAATCTCCCCGCCAGCACCGCGCACCGTTTAAACTGCGCCTTTGCGACCCTATTTGTCGCATTGCCGAAAGCCTTGGCAAAACAGGGTTTGGCGCTATAAGAAGTTGTCGCTTGGCGGCAAGGCCGGGCGTTCATCAGTCCTTACAATCCCCCCATCGCTCGCCAGTTCCAGGCAGGCGTTCCTCTTCAGGAGACTCCGATGTCCGTTGAGCAAGCTCCGGTGCAACGCGCCGATTTCGACCAGGTAATGGTCCCCAACTATGCGCCGGCCGCTTTCATCCCCGTGCGTGGCCAGGGCTCCCGTGTATGGGACCAGGCGGGGCGCGAGCTGATCGATTTCGCTGGCGGCATCGCCGTAAACGTCCTGGGGCACGCCCACCCGGCGCTGGTCGGTGCGCTGACCGAGCAGGCCAACAAGCTGTGGCACGTGTCCAACGTGTTCACCAACGAGCCAGCCCTGCGTCTGGCCCACAAGCTGGTCGACGCCACCTTTGCCGAGCGTGCGTTCTTCTGCAACTCCGGCGCCGAGGCCAACGAGGCCGCCTTCAAGCTGGCCCGTCGTGTCGCCCACGACCGCTTCGGCCCTGAAAAGCACGAGATAATCGCTACCGTGAACAGCTTCCACGGTCGCACCCTGTTCACCGTGAGCGTCGGTGGCCAGCCCAAGTACTCCGACGGCTTCGGCCCTAAGATCACCGGCATCAGCCATGTGCCGTACAACGACCTCGAAGCGCTCAAGGCGCAGATCAGCGACAAGACCTGCGCGGTGGTGATCGAGCCGATCCAGGGCGAGAGCGGCGTGGTGCCGGCCGACAAGGCCTATCTGCAAGGCGCGCGCGAGCTGTGCGACAAGCACAACGCACTGCTGATCTTCGACGAAGTGCAGACCGGCGTCGGCCGTACCGGCGAGCTGTTCGCCTACATGCACTACGGTGTGACCCCCGACATCCTGACCAGCGCCAAGAGCCTGGGCGGCGGTTTCCCGATTGCCGCGATGCTGACCACCGAAGCGCTGGCCAAGCACCTGGCCGTGGGCACCCACGGCACCACCTATGGCGGCAACCCGTTGGGCTGCGCCGTGGCCTCTGCGGTGCTGGATGTGGTCAATACCCCTGAAGTGCTGGCGGGCGTCAAGGCCAAGCACGAGCGCTTCAAGGCGCGCCTGGAGAAGATCGGCCAGCAGTACGGCCTGTTCACCCAGGTCCGCGGCCTGGGCCTGCTGATCGGTTGCGTGTTGTCCGATGCCTGGAAGGGCAAGGCCAAGGACGTGTTCAACGCTGCCGAGAAAGAAGGCCTGATGGTTTTGCAGGCCGGCCCGGACGTGGTGCGTTTCGCCCCCAGCCTGGTGGTGGAAGATGCCGACATCGATGAAGGCCTGGACCGCTTCGAACGCGCTGCCGCTGCACTGACCAAGGCCTGATACCGGCCTGCGGTCCTTCGCTGGCCCCGGTGGCCAGCGAACCGATTCTGGTGGCCCGTGCCCGTGGCACGTGCCGCTTCTTCTGCGCCGGCAGCTGTCGGCCCGATTTTCCCTAAAGGAGTGACACCATGCTGGTGATGCGCCCCGCGCAAATGGCTGACCTGGGTGAAGTGCAGCGTCTGGCCGCGGACAGTCCCATCGGTGTCACGTCCCTGCCGGATGATGCCGGTCGCCTGGGCGACAAGATCGCCGCGTCCGAAACCTCCTTTGCCGCCGAAGTGAGCTTCAATGGCGAGGAGAGCTACTTCTTCGTGCTCGAAGACAGCGAGACCGGCAAGCTGGTCGGCTGTTCGGCCATCGTGGCCTCGGCCGGCTATTCCGAGCCGTTCTACAGTTTTCGCAACGAGACCTTCGTGCACGCCTCGCGCGAGCTGAAGATCCACAACAAGATCCATGTGCTGTCGCAGTGTCACGACCTGACCGGCAACAGCCTGCTGACCAGCTTCTACGTGCTGCCCGAACTGGTGGGCACCGGCTGGGCCGAGCTCAATTCCCGCGGCCGGCTGCTGTTCATGGCAGCGCACCCGGAGCGGTTTGCCGATTCGGTGGTGACCGAGATCGTCGGCTACAGCGACGAGCATGGCGACTCGCCGTTCTGGGATGCCATCGGGCGCAACTTCTTCGACCTCAACTACGCTGCCGCCGAGCGCCTGTGCGGGCTCAAGAGCCGTACCTTCCTTGCCGAGCTGATGCCGCATTACCCCATCTATGTGCCCCTGCTGCCGGATGCCGCGCAGGAGGCCATGGGCCAGGTGCACCCGCGCGCGCAGATCACCTTCGACATCCTGATGCGCGAAGGCTTCGAGACCGATCACTACATCGACATCTTCGACGGTGGGCCGACCCTGCATGCGCGAGTGTCCGGCATCCGCTCCATCGCCCAGAGCCGGCTGGTGCCGGTCAAGCTGCAGGAGCAGGCCGTCAAGGGTGGGCGCCCGTACCTGGTATCCAACGGCCAGTTGCAGGATTACCGCGCCGTGATGCTGGAGCTGGACTGGGCCCCTGGCAAGCCAGTGCAGCTGGACCTGGCCGCCGCCGAGGCGCTGGGAGTGGGTGAGGGCGCCAGCGTGCGCCTGGTCGCGGTCTGATTGCCTGGCTACCCCAGGTCGAGTTTCGCAGGGGCCAGCAGGCACCTGCCCGAGGAGATAGCATGATTGTTCGTCCCGTACGCAGCAGCGACCTACCGGCGCTGATCGAGCTGGCGCGCAGCACCGGCACCACCGGCCTGACCACTCTGCCGGCCAACGAAGAGCGCCTGGCCCACCGGGTGGGCTGGGCCGAGAAGACCTTCCGCGGCGAAGCCGAGCGTGGCGATGCCGACTACCTGTTCGTGCTCGAGAACGACGAAGGCGAAGTGGTGGGCATTTCGGCCATCGCCGGTGCCGTTGGGCTGCGTGAACCCTGGTACAACTACCGGGTGGGCCTGACCGTCAGCGCGTCCCAGGAACTGGACATCTACCGCGAGATCCCCACGCTGTTTCTGGCCAACGACCTGACCGGCAACTCCGAGTTGTGCTCCCTGTTTCTGCGCAGCGACTACCGCAGTGGCCTCAATGGTCGTCTGCTGGCCAAGGCTCGCCTGCTGTTCATTGCCGAATTCAGCGAACTGTTCGGCAACAAGATCATTGCCGAAATGCGCGGCATGTCCGACGAGCAGGGCCGTTCGCCCTTCTGGGAGAGCCTGGGCCGACACTTCTTCAAGATGGAGTTCAGCCAGGCCGACTACCTGACCGGGGTCGGCAACAAGGCGTTCATCGCCGAGCTGATGCCCAAGTTCCCGCTGTACACCTGCTTTCTGTCCGAGGCGGCGCGCAATGTGATCGGGCGCGTGCACACCGATACCGAACCGGCGCTGGCCATGCTGCAGAGCGAAGGCTTCAGCTATCAGGGCTACGTCGACATCTTCGACGCGGGCCCGGCGGTCGAGTGCCAGACCAGCAAGATTCGCGCGGTTCACGACAGCCAGGCCCTGGTGCTGGCGATCGGCACGCCGGGCGACGATGCCACCCCTTTCATCATCCACAACCGCAAGCGCGAGGACTGCCGTATCACCGCAGCGCCCGCGCGCTTGGCTGCGGGCACCCTGGTGGTCGACCCGCTGACGGCCAAGCGCCTGCGCCTGAGCGCCGGTGACCAGGTACGTGCGGTGCCACTGTCCGCAGCACGGGAGGCCAAATAATGACCACGCACTACATTGCCGGTACATGGCAGGCCGGCCAGGGCGAGGCCCTGCAGTCGCTGAACCCGGTCAGCCAGCAGGTGATCTGGCAGGGCCAGGGCGCCGACGCGGGGCAGGTCGAGGCCGCGGTACAGGCTGCGCGTCAAGCCTTTGCTGGCTGGGCTCGCCAACCGCTGGAGGCGCGTATCAGCGTGCTCGAAGCCTTTGCCGCGAGCCTCAAGGCCCACGCCGATGAACTGGCCCGCTGCATCGGCGAAGAAACCGGCAAGCCGCTGTGGGAGGCCACCACCGAAGTAACCAGCATGGTCAACAAGGTGGGCATTTCGGTGCAGAGCTACCGCGAACGTACCGGCGAGAAGAGCGGCCCGCTGGCTGACGCCACGGCGGTACTGCGGCACAAGCCCCACGGTGTGGTGGCGGTGTTCGGCCCGTACAACTTCCCGGGCCACCTGCCCAACGGGCATATCGTGCCGGCGCTACTGGCCGGTAACAGCGTGGTGTTCAAGCCCAGCGAGCTCACGCCGAAAGTGGCCGAGCTGACGCTCAGGTGCTGGATCGAGGCCGGGCTGCCGGCTGGCGTGCTCAACCTGGTGCAGGGGGCGCGGGAAACCGGCGTGGCCCTGGCGGCCAACCCCGGCATCGACGGCCTGTTCTTCACCGGCTCCAGCCGCACCGGCAACCTGCTGCACCAGCAGTTCTCGGGGCGCCCGGACAAGATCCTGGCCCTGGAGATGGGGGGCAACAACCCCCTGGTGGTCGATCAGGTGCAGGACCTGGACGCTGCGGTATACACCATCATCCAGTCTGCCTTCATTTCCGCCGGCCAGCGCTGCACCTGTGCACGCCGCCTGCTGGTACCCCAAGGCGAATGGGGCGACACCCTGCTGGCGCGGCTGGTGGCCGTCAGCCGGAACATTTCGGTGGGCGCGTTCGATCAGCAGCCGGCGCCGTTCATGGGCTCGGTGATCTCCCTGGGGGCAGCCCGCGCGCTGCTCGATGCCCAGGCCCAGTTGCTGGCCAGCGGCGCACAGTCGCTGCTGCCGATGACCCAGCCACAGGCCGATGCGGCGTTGCTGACCCCGGGAATCATCGACGTGACCTCGGTGGCCGAGCGCCCGGATGAGGAGTTCTTCGGGCCGCTGCTGCAGGTTATCCGCTACAGCGATTTCGATGCCGCGATCCGCGAAGCCAACAACACCCAGTACGGCCTGGCCGCAGGGCTATTGTCCGATTCCGAGGCGCGCTACCAGCAGTTCTGGCTGGAAAGCCGCGCCGGTATCGTCAACTGGAACAAGCAACTGACCGGTGCCGCCAGCAGCGCACCGTTCGGTGGTGTCGGGGCCAGTGGCAACCATCGGGCGAGCGCCTATTACGCGGCCGACTACTGCGCCTACCCGGTGGCGTCGCTGGAGGCATCCAGCCTTGTGCTGCCCGCCACGCTGACGCCCGGCGTCACCCTATAACAACAGCTTCACGGAGCCTTAGCCGATGAAATCATTTGAAGTGAATTTTGATGGCCTGGTGGGGCCGACGCACAACTACGGCGGGCTGTCCTACGGCAACGTTGCTTCGCAGAGCAACAGCCAGCAGGCATCCAACCCGCGTGAAGCGGCGCGCCAGGGCCTGGCGAAGATGAAGGCGCTGATGGAGATGGGCTTTGTGCAGGGTGTACTGGCCCCGCAGGAGCGCCCGGATGTGGCTGCGCTGCGTCGCCTGGGCTTTGGCGGCAGCGATGCGCAGGTCATCGAGCGGGCGGCCAGGGAGGCGATGCCGTTGCTGGTCGCCAGTTGCTCGGCGTCCAGCATGTGGGTGGCCAACGCCGCCACGGTCAGTCCGAGCGCCGATACGGCCGATGGACGCGTGCACTTCACGGCGGCCAACCTGAACTGCAAGTATCACCGCAGTATCGAGCACCCGACCACCAGTCGTGTGCTGGGCGCGATGTTCGCCAATGCGCAGCACTTTGCCCACCATGCCGCGTTGCCGGCGGTGGCGCAGTTCGGTGACGAAGGTGCTGCCAACCACACGCGCTTCTGCCGTGCCTATGGCGAACCGGGCGTGGAGTTCTTCGTGTTCGGGCGCAGTGCGTTCGATGCGCGCTACCCGGCGCCGCACAAATACCCGGCCCGCCAGACCCTGGAGGCTTCCCAGGCGGTTGCCCGGCTGCATGGCCTGAGTGCCGACGGCGTGGTCTATGCTCAGCAGAACCCTGCCGTGATCGACCAGGGCGTGTTTCACAACGATGTGATCGCGGTGGGCAACGGCGAGGTGCTGTTCTATCACGAGGACGCCTTCCTCGACACCGAAGCGGTGCTGGCCGAGCTGCAGGCTAAACTGGCCGGATGTGGCGGCAAGTTCAAGGCCATCTGCGTGCCGCGGGCCCAGGTGACGGTCGAGGACGCCGTGCGTTCGTATCTGTTCAACAGTCAGTTGCTGTCCCGTGAAGACGGTTCGATGCTGCTGATCGTGCCGGAGGAATGCCGCAACAACGAGCGGGTCTGGGCCTATCTGTCGGCCTTGACCGGCCAGGGCGGGCCGGTGACCGAGGTCAAGGTCTTCGACCTCAAGCAGAGCATGCAGAATGGCGGCGGCCCCGCGTGCCTGCGTTTGCGCGTGGCGCTCAACGAAACGGAACTGGCGGCCGTCAACCCAGGGGTTATCATGACCGCGCCGCTGTACGACACCCTGACCCAATGGGTCGACAGGCACTACCGCGACAGCCTGAGCGAACGCGACCTGGCTGACCCGCAGCTGTTGCTGGAATGTCGTACGGCACTGGATGAGCTGACCCAGATCCTCAAGCTGGGTTCGGTGTATCCGTTCCAACTCCAACCTTGAAAGAGAACTCGATTATGTCCGACGCCCTGCAGCTGATCCTCGAAGATGAAGATGGCACCCAGCTGGAAACTTCCTGCACCCGTTTTGCCGTGCTGTGGCAAGGCAAGGAAGTGTGGATTCAGCAGGATGGCCGCGGCCAGCTGCTGATCGGTGTCGATGTTGAAGAAGGCGACGCCGAGTATGCCAACCTGCTGCTGCGCCCGCTGGCCACCAACCTGGTGAGCCTGCAGCTGGAAATGGAGCCGGCCGATGCTGGCGAAGATGACGACCACGTCCATGGCCCCGATTGCGGGCATCACCACTAAGGAACACCGCCCATGCTCGCCCTCGGCAAACTGCTTGAACTGACCCTTGCCGGTCGTGAACCGGCAGAGAAGACCCAGCTGACTGTCGAAGGCGTGCGCATGCGCTGGCTCGACGAGGGGGCGCTTGAAGTGACCCCGCCCGAGGGGCGTGACGATGGCATGGACCTGCTGCTGTCTGCGGGCATTCATGGCAACGAGACTGCACCGATCGAGTTGCTCGACGAACTCCTGCATGGCATTGCCAGGGGGGAGATCAAGCCGCGGGCGCGTGTGCTGTTCCTGTTCGGCAACCCCGAGGCGATGCGCACGGGCGCGCGGTATATCGAGCACGACGTCAACCGTCTGTTCAACCGGCGTCATGAGCAGTCCAGTGGTGTCGAGGCATTGCGTGCCTGTGCGCTGGAGCGTCTGGCAACGGCCTTTTTTTTCTATAAAGAGGGCCGTACCCGCCTGCACTATGACCTGCACACCGCCATTCGCGGCTCCAAGATCGAGCAGTTTGCGCTGTATCCCTACAAGGAAGGCCGTCAGCACTCGCGTCGGGAACTGGCTCGCTTGCGCGCCGCCGGCATGCAGGCTGTGCTGCTGCAGAGCAAGCCTTCGATCACCTTTACCGCATTCACCTACGAAACCCTGGGGGCCGAAGCGTTCACCCTCGAGCTGGGCAAGGCGCGGCCGTTCGGCCAGAACGGCGAGATCAAACTCGGCAAGCTCGAAGCGCGGCTCAGGGCGATCATCGAGGGTAACGAGCCGGCTGAAGATGAAGGGATCGGCGGGCTACAACTGTTCAGCGTCGCGCGCGAGATCATCAAGCACAGCGACAGCTTCCACCTGCACCTGCCGGCGGATATCGAGAACTTTTCCGAGCTTTCCAGAGGGTATCTGCTGGCCGAGGACCTGGCCGAGACGCGCTGGGTTGTCGAGGAGGAGGGCGCGCGGATCATTTTCCCGAACCCCAAGGTGAAGAACGGGCTGCGTGCGGGGATGCTGATCGTGCCTGCGTCGGATGAGCAGTTGGGCTGAAGATGAAACACCTTCGCCGGCAAGGCCGGCTGCTACAGGTGTCGCGCATCCCGTAGCAGCCGGCCCTGCCGGCGAAAGGGGCAGTGCAATCAGCCCGCCATCTTCTGCGGTACTTCATTGCGGCGCAGCGAGCGCAGCTTGAGCAGGGTGTCGGCGCACGTCACTGCCGCTTCGGCGCCCTTGTGCACGAAGTGATCGAAGAAGAACTTCTGGTGCTCGTCGCCGGCATGGAAGTGATGCGGGGTCAGTACCACCGAGAACACCGGCACTTCGGTTTCCAGCTGCACCTGCATCAGGCCGCTGATCACCGACTGGGCGACGAACTCATGGCGGTACAGGCCGCCGTCGACCACCAGGCCTGCAGCCACGATGCCGGCGTAACGGCCGCTGCGGGCCAGCAGCTTGGCGTGCAGCGGGATTTCGAAGGCACCGCCGACTTCATAGAAGTCGATATCGCTCAGCTGATAGCCTTGCTTGGCCATCTCTTCGACGAAACCCTTGCGGCTCTGGTCAACAATATCCTTGTGCCAGCAGGCCTGGACGAAGGCGATGCGATCGTTGTGATGGCCTTTGCTGTCGATTGGGGTAGCTTGCATTGAAACGAACTCCTGTTTGTATGAGAAACAGGGCAGTGGATCGAAGGGGATTGTCGTTGCGCAGATGTGCAGACGCAGGCACTCGCGTGCCTATCCCGCTCTCTCTTTATCCGGACTATGACCGTCGGCCCCGGAATCACACCGGGTCTGCTGACCTTGCAGGGTTGCCTGCAAGCGCTCGCGGGCTATGCGCAATGGGCGCAATTACCGCCGGTGGGGAATTGCACCCCGCCCTGAGAACGTGCCGCCAGTGGCTGGCGACGCACACGTTGTAGCATAGATGTCGGCAGAACGTATAGCCTGCTAAGCAAACCGCGCCGGATGAAGGTCATTTCATCCTCAAATGGCGGTTGGCGATGTATAAACTCACTGCACCTCGTGTTAAGGCTCGATATAATGCGGCCCTTTGCCGTCGTTTCGTCAATTTGACGCAGGCCGCCGTTTCCGTGGAAGAACCTATGAAAAGCGCAGAAATCCGTGAAGCCTTCCTTCGCTTCTTCGAAGAGCAGGGCCATACCCGAGTTGCCTCCAGCTCCTTGATCCCGGGCAACGACCCGACCCTGCTGTTCACCAACGCGGGGATGAACCAGTTCAAGGACTGCTTCCTTGGCCAGGAAAAGCGCGCGTACACCCGCGCCACCAGCAGCCAGAAGTGCGTGCGCGCCGGCGGCAAGAACAGCGACCTGGAAAACGTCGGGTATACCGCGCGTCACCATACGTTCTTCGAAATGCTGGGCAACTTCAGTTTCGGCGACTATTTCAAGCGTGATGCCATCACCTACGCCTGGACCTTCCTCACCGGCGTGCTGCAACTGCCCAAGGAAAAGCTCTGGGTCACCGTGTATGCCACCGATGACGAGGCCTACGACATCTGGACCCAGCACATCGGTGTGCCGGCCGAGCGCATGGTGCGCATTGGCGACAACAAGGGCGCGCCCTACGCCTCGGACAACTTCTGGACCATGGGTGATACCGGCCCGTGCGGCCCCTGCACCGAGATCTTCTATGACCACGGCGCCGACATCTGGGGTGGCCCGCCAGGCTCGCCGGAAGAAGACGGTGACCGTTACATCGAGATCTGGAACAACGTCTTCATGCAGTTCAATCGCACTGCCGACGGCGTGCTGCACCCGCTGCCTGCACCGTCGGTGGACACCGGCATGGGCCTGGAGCGCATTAGTGCGGTGATGCAGCATGTGCATTCGAACTATGAAATCGACCTGTTCAAGAACCTGCTGAGCGCTTCGGCTGCCGCCATCGGCTGCAGCAACGAAGACCAGTCGTCGCTCAAGGTAGTGTCGGACCACATTCGTTCGTGCAGCTTCCTGATTGCTGATGGCGTGCTGCCTTCCAACGAAGGCCGTGGCTACGTGCTGCGTCGCATCATTCGTCGCGCCTGCCGTCACGGCAACAAGCTCGGTGCCACCGGCAGCTTCTTCTACAAGATCGTTGCGGCGCTGGTTGCCGAGATGGGCGAGGCGTTCCCGGAACTCAAGCAGCAGCAGGCCAACATCGAGCGCGTGCTCAAGGCCGAGGAAGAGCAGTTTGCCAAGACCCTGGAGCAGGGCCTGAAGATCCTCGAGCAGGACCTGGCCGAACTCAAGGGCAGCGTGGTGCCCGGTGACGTGGTGTTCAAACTGTATGACACCTACGGTTTCCCGATGGACCTGACGGCCGACATCGCCCGTGAGCGCAGCCTGACCATCGACGAAGTCGGTTTCGAGCGCGAGATGGAGGCGCAGCGTGAGCGCGCGCGTTCGGCCAGCGCCTTCGGCCTGGACTACAACACCCTGGTCAAGGTCGATGTGGCCACCGAATTCACCGGTTATGCCACCACCGAAGGCGCTGCCAGCGTCGTTGCACTGTACAAGGACGGCAAGGCCGTCGAGCAGCTGGGTGAAGGCGAGGAGGGTGTGGTGATCCTCGATCGCACGCCGTTCTACGCCGAGTCCGGCGGCCAGGTGGGTGACTGCGGGTACCTGCAGGCCGGTGCCGTCCGCTTCGATGTCCGTGACACCACCAAGACCGGCGGTGCCTTCCTGCACCACGGTGTGGTTGCCAGCGGCAAGCTGAGCGTCGGTGCCCAGGTTGAAACCCGGGTCGATGCGCAGGTTCGTCATGCCACCTCGCTCAATCACTCGGCCACCCACCTGCTGCACGCGGCATTGCGTCAGGTGCTGGGCGAGCACGTACAACAGAAAGGCTCGCTGGTCGACAGCCAGCGCCTGCGTTTTGACTTCAGCCATTTCGAGGCGGTCAAGCCAGAGCAGCTCAAGGCGCTGGAAGACATCGTCAACCGCGAAGTGCGCAACAACACCGAGGTCATGACCGAAGAGACCGACATCGAGACTGCCAAGCAGAAGGGCGCCATGGCGCTGTTCGGCGAGAAGTATGGCGACAGCGTGCGCGTGCTGAGCATGGGCGGTGATTTCTCCGTCGAGCTGTGCGGCGGCATCCATGCCAAGCGCACCGGCGATATCGGTCTGCTCAAGATCATCAGCGAAGGCGGTGTGGCCTCCGGGGTGCGTCGTATCGAAGCGGTCACTGGCGCCGCCGCACTGGCCTACCTGAACGCTGCCGAAGAGCAGCTCAAGGAAGCTGCCCAGCTGGTCAAGGGCAGCCGCGAGAACCTGGTCGACAAGCTGTCGGCGGTGCTCGAGCGCAACCGTCAGCTGGAAAAGCAATTGGAGCAACTGCAGGCCAAAGCTGCCAGTGCTGCCGGCGATGACCTGTCTGCCAGCGCAGTCGACGTCAAGGGCGTCAAAGTGCTGGCCGCACGTCTGGACGGGCAGGACGGCAAAGCCTTGCTGGCCCTGGTCGACCAGTTGAAGAACAAACTCGGCCGCGCAGTGATCCTGCTCGGCAGTGTCCACGAAGAAAAGGTCGTACTGGTCGCAGGCGTGACCAAGGACCTGACCGGCCAACTCAAAGCCGGTGATCTGATGAAGCAAGCCGCTGCAGCGGTGGGCGGCAAAGGCGGTGGTCGTCCGGACATGGCGCAAGGCGGTGGCGTGGATGCCGCAGCGCTGGACGGTGCACTGGCTCTGACCGTGCCATTCGTAGAACAGGGTGTCTGAAGCGCCCGGTGGCCCGCCATCCGATGGCGGGCCCTGGCGTTGGGTAATTGTGTTTATTGGGTGCCCTTCACGGGCTGAGGCGGCTTTGAAATGGCGTTGATCGTACAGAAATTTGGCGGCACCTCGGTGGGCACGGTCGAGCGCATCGAACAGGTTGCCGACAAGGTGAAGAAGTTCCGCGAGGCTGGCGACGACCTGGTAGTCGTGCTGTCGGCAATGAGCGGGGAAACCAATCGTCTGATCGAGCTGGCGAGGCAAATCAGCGATCAGCCGGTTCCGCGCGAGCTGGACGTGATCGTGTCCACCGGCGAGCAGGTGACCATCGCGTTGCTGGCCATGGCGCTGATCAAGCGGGGCGTGCCTGCGGTGTCCTACACCGGCAACCAGGTGCGTATTCTCACCGACAGTGCGCACAACAAGGCGCGCATCCTGCAGATCGATGATCAGAAGATTCGTGCCGACCTCAAGGCAGGTCGCGTGGTCGTGGTAGCCGGTTTCCAGGGCGTTGACGAGCACGGCAGCATCACCACGCTGGGGCGTGGCGGTTCCGATACCACCGGCGTGGCCCTGGCGGCTGCATTGAAGGCTGACGAGTGCCAGATCTACACCGACGTCGATGGTGTCTATACCACCGACCCGCGCGTGGTGTCCCAGGCGCAGCGGCTGGACAAGATCACTTTCGAAGAGATGCTGGAAATGGCCAGCCTCGGGTCCAAGGTGCTGCAGATTCGGGCCGTGGAGTTTGCCGGAAAGTACAACGTACCGCTGCGTGTACTGCACAGTTTTCAGGAGGGTCCGGGTACCCTCATTACTATTGATGAAGAGGAATCCATGGAACAGCCGATCATTTCCGGCATCGCCTTCAATCGCGATGAAGCCAAGCTGACCATTCGCGGTGTGCCGGATACCCCGGGCGTGGCATTCGGGATTCTGGGCCCCATCAGTGCAGCCAATATCGAAGTCGACATGATCGTGCAGAACGTTTCGCACGATAACACCACCGACTTCACCTTCACCGTACACCGCAACGATTACGAAAAGGCGCAGAAGGTACTGGGTGAAACCGCCCTGAAGCTCAATGCCCGCGAAGTGGTGGGTGATACCAAGATCGCCAAGGTATCGATCGTGGGTGTGGGCATGCGCTCGCATGCGGGCGTTGCCAGCCGCATGTTCGAATCGCTGGCCAAGGAGAGCATCAACATCCAGATGATCTCCACTTCGGAAATCAAGGTGTCGGTGGTTATCGAAGAGAAGTACCTGGAACTGGCTGTGCGTGCCTTGCACACCGCTTTCGAACTCGACGCGCCTTCCCGTCAGGGCGAGTAAGCGTTGTGCTCACTGGGGCGCGGCCTGGCCGCGCCCTTCGTGTTTTTGAACGGCACAAGAAACCTGTGGGTTGTCGGGTGTCGGTCAACGTTCAGGCGTAGGTCCGCCGCTGTTCTGGCGGCGGGTTGAAGCCCTTTTTTGCAGACTGTTATCCCTGAACTGAATTGCGTGAGGAGAAAGGTATGTTGATTCTGACTCGTCGGTGCGCAGAGAGCCTGATAATTGGCGACGGCGAAATCACCGTGACCGTGCTCGGCGTGAAAGGAAACCAGGTACGGATTGGGGTGAACGCGCCCAAGGAAGTGGCCGTGCACCGTGAGGAAATCTACCTGCGGATCAAGAAAGAGAAGGACGAAGAACCAACCCATTAATTTTTATCGATATTTTTTCAAAAAAGGGTTTGCAAACGGGGAAGGCTCTGGTTATTATACGCCCCGTGTTGCGGAGAGGTGGCCGAGTGGCCGAAGGCGCTCCCCTGCTAAGGGAGTATACCTCACAAGGGTATCGGGGGTTCGAATCCCCCCTTCTCCGCCATTATTCATGTAGGGCGCTGTAATCTTGCTTGAATCGCTAAGTAGTTGAAATTAAACGAAAAAGTGGTTGGCAAATCGATTAAGCGGTCTATAATGCGCGGCAACAAATGCACTCGTAGCTCAGCTGGATAGAGTACTCGGCTACGAACCGAGCGGTCACAGGTTCGAATCCTGTCGAGTGCACCATACGACGAAGTAGTTTCCAGTCTGGAAGTTGCCTCAGTTTCAACCAGAGGTGATCTGGTCCATCAAGTACCAACCATGCACTCGTAGCTCAGCTGGATAGAGTACTCGGCTACGAACCGAGCGGTCACAGGTTCGAATCCTGTCGAGTGCACCATACGACGAAGCAGTTTCCAGTCTGGAAGTTGTTTCAGCTTCAACCAGAGGTGATCTGGTCTATCAAGCGCCAACCCTGCACTCGTAGCTCAGCTGGATAGAGTACTCGGCTACGAACCGAGCGGTCACAGGTTCGAATCCTGTCGAGTGCACCATACAACAGAAGGCCCGCTTTTAAGCGGGCCTTCTGCTTTTCGGCTTTTCACTTTTCCGTAAGGCGCGATGAATAAACTGTCATCGATGCGTTTACCGGCCTCTGCTAACTTTTGCGTCTTCAATGTGTTCTTTGGGGTGTGCCAGCCGTCGCACTGTCAGAGCTGTACGTTGTCACAGCTTTATCTCGCAAGCGATTGTTCTGGCCAATATTTTCAGTCCGAGCAGCCCAAGCCGTGTATGATTGCGCCCGTCAGCTCCGCCGGGGCTTGTGGAATACCACCATGGACTTACCCAGTAGTTACTCAATAGCTTGTTTTGCCAATCACGATCTGACTGATTGATTCTCCTGGCGTGCTCCGCTGCTGGGAGTGGAGTACGCGTATGACCGAAAGTGAAGTAAAAAAATCGCAAGAAAGCCTGCAGGATCGCCTGGCCCAGGTGGTCGAATTGCTGCAGCGCCAACGAGTGGTCGAAGACCTGACACATCGTCAGGAAGGGCACCATAACGATCGGGTCGAAAATCTCGTACACCGCCAGAATCTGGTCGAGCTGCAACGCAAGCTCGATGATCTGCACTCCGCTGACGTTGCCTACATTCTCGAAGCCCTGCCGCTGGATGATCGTCTGACGGTCTGGCAACTGGTCAAGGCCGAGCGTGATGGTGACATCCTGCTTGAGGTATCCGATTCGGTTCGGGAAACCCTGATCGCCGACATGGACGATCACGAGCTGCTTGCCGCTGCCAAGGAGATGGACGCCGACGAGCTGGCCGACCTTGCGCCGGAGCTGCCGCGCGACGTCGTGCATGAGCTGATGGAAACCCTCGATGCCCAGCAGCGTGAGCGCGTACGCTCCGCGTTGAGCTATGACGAGGACCAGGTCGGTGCCTTGATGGACTTCGAGATGGTGACCATCCGCGAGGACGTCAGCCTTGAGGTGGTGTTGCGTTACCTGCGCCGGCTCAAGGAGCTGCCAAGCCATACCGACAAACTGTTCGTGGTCGATTACGACGGCAAGCTCAAGGGTGTGTTGCCCATCAAGCGGCTGCTGGTGAACGACCCCGACAAGCAGGTTGCCGAGGTGATGGCCAGTGACCCGGTCAGTTTTCATCCCGATGAAGACGCCTACGATGCGGCACAGGCCTTTGAGCGCTATGACCTGATTTCGGCACCGGTGGTGGACAAGAGCGATCGCCTGATCGGCCGTTTGACCATCGACGAAATGGTCGACCTGATCCGTGAGGAAAGCGAGAACGAAGTCCTCAACATGGCGGGTCTGCGTGAGGAGGAAGACATCTTCGCCTCGGTCTGGCGTTCGCTTCGCAACCGTTGGGCATGGCTGGCAATCAACCTGATCACGGCCTTTGTCGCTTCGCGAGTGATCGGCCTGTTCGAGGGGTCGATCGAGAAGCTGGTGGCGTTGGCTGCACTGATGCCCATCGTGGCCGGTATCGGGGGCAACTCCGGCAACCAGACCATTACCATGATCGTACGTGCCATGGCGCTCGATCAGGTCAGCCCGGGCAATACTGCGCGATTGATGCGCAAGGAGCTTGCGGTGGCCTTGATCAATGGCCTGGTGTGGGGGGGCGTGATCGGCGTTGTGGCCTACCTGCTCTATGGCAGCTGGTCGCTGGGGGTAGTGATGACTGCGGCGATGACCCTGAACCTGCTGTTGGCGGCCCTGATGGGCGTTCTTATCCCGATGACGCTTGCTCGAATGGGGCGCGATCCTGCGATGGGCGCAAGTGTGATGATCACTGCCATGACCGACAGTGGCGGGTTCTTCATCTTCCTGGGCCTTGCTACGATCTTCTTGCTGTAAAAAGGCAAGGCATAAAAAAAGCCAGCGAAAGCTGGCTTTTTTGTGCGTGGGTGGAATCAGGAAGCGTCTGCGGCCATCTCGACGTCATGGGCGATCAGTGCGACCAGAGCATTTTGCTGGCGATGGGACAGCTGGCGGAAGCGTTGCAGCAGTTCACGTTCGTGCAGTGACAGCTCTGGGCTGTCCAGGCGCATGCTCAGCTCGTCGCCCAGTGCACCTTCCTGAATAAGGCTCTGCTCCAGGCGTGCAATGATCTCGGAGTTCATGCTGCGGTGGTGGTTACGCGCAACCTCGGCAATGCGCTCACGCATTCCGTCTGGCAGGCGGACGACAAATTTGTCAGCGGTGCGGCTTGAGTAGATAGCCTGTTTCATTGGGCGCATATAATTGACCGGTTTAGTTCAGGGGGAAGCGGTTCTCGAAATCGGCCGCACGATGAGTGTTACGACCATCGTTAAGACAAAATGTTCAACCTGGAGTACGAATGAGGTCTTCATCATGCCTCAGTGTCGCCAGTTACTTGGCGTCAATTCTGTGACAAATATTGAACTGGGTAAAGGCGTTATGCCAGTACCAATTATCAGAAATGCGCACTGGTTTGAAAAGTTTTCATTTGGCGCTCGGCCTGGCCACCTCGGCGGCTCGACTTTTCATCACCGGCAAAGGCGCAAAGACCGTGCAATGCGCCTAAAATGCGCGAGCTTTCCTTTCTCTGAGCATAGTGGCTATGCAGTATGACGCAAGCGACGTTCCCTTGGCGGGGGCGGGCAGGGTGATCTATTTGATGGGGCCGTCCGGTGCCGGCAAGGACAGTCTTCTGGATGCGGCGCGTGAGCTTTTGCTGGCAAGCCAGGTGCGCATTCCTAAGCGTGTCATCACTCGCTCCGCCGAGGCGGTGGGGGAGGACGCAGTCGCCGTATCGGTCCAGCAGTACGAGCAGATGGCTGACCGTGGCGAATTTGCCCTGCAGTGGCGCGCCAATGGGTTGGCTTATGGGGTTCCTGCTTATATAGATGCGTGGCTTGCCGAAGGCTGGCACGTGATGGTCAACGGGTCGCGCGCGCACCTGCCGGTGGCGCAGGCGAAGTACCCGGACCTGTTGCCCATATTGCTTTGTGTGAATCCGCAGGTATTGCGCGGGCGATTGCTTCAACGGGGCAGGGAGGGGCAGCACGAGATCGAGCAGCGAATGGCGCGCAACCAACAGTCCATGACACAGGTTGATGATCGGGTCCGGCGGGTGGACAACTCGACCAGTCTTGACGATGCAGTGCGCCGCCTGCTGATGGTTTTGCAGGAGGCAGGCGTACGTGCCTGAGGCTGGAAACCACCTACTGGTAAAAAGCGCAGAGACGACATGACAAATCCTGGCTCGCTGGGTAACATGCTCGCCGTTCCGTATGGCGGGCCATGTACGCCAGACGCATGTCTCAGTAGCTCAATTGGATAGAGCATCCCCCTCCTAAGGGGAAGGTTGCAGGTTCGAACCCTGCCTGGGACACCATCCTTCGTTCGAGGGCTGGCTGCTTCCTGCGCTTTACCTTCTCTTCTTCTGCTCCATCCATCCCTCCTCGTTTCTGCGCATGATTCGCTACCTTGGCTGACGTTCGTGCTGCCCCCTGGCGAGCCTCCTTCTACCTGTGAACCCGAATTCCGATTTAACATCCGCTGCGAGCCGGCGCCTGCAGGCTCGCAGCGTACTCATGTAGTCCAATGCCGCACAGGAGAGCTTATGACAGATGCCCCTTACCGATTCACCCTGGGCGCTGACGCCGATGCCATGGCAGTGGTGCGTGAAGGGCTGCGCCGCTTCAACATCGAACAGATCGGCCCTTACACCTATGAAGATTTCCAGCTGTATGCCCGCGATGGCGGGGGCCAGGTGAGAGGTGGGCTGTTCGGTCATTTCGCAATGGGTTGGCTCTATATCGACTACTTCTGGTTGAGCGATGCCGCACGCGGTCATGGGTTGGGCAGCGAACTGCTGATGCGAGCCGAAGAGGAGGCGCGGGCGCGGGGCTGCACCGGTTTGTTTCTTTATACCTATAGCTTCCAGGCCCCTGACTTCTACCAGAAGCAGGGATACCACATCATGGGGATGCTGGAGGATTGCCCGCCTGGTTATCAGCGCTACTACCTGAAAAAGACGCTTCAGTCTTGAAATGCTCATGCTGACCTATGTGCCGAGGTTATTTTGAAATAAACCCTTGACGCACAATTTAATCTCTCTATAATTCGCCCCACTTCCGGCGCAGTCGGAGCGAAAAACTCCTTGAATATCAACGAGTTGGACGTTTCAGGTCAGGCTGGAGGTGCTTCGATCGAAAGATCGGCAGCGGTGAAAAAGGTGGTTGACAGCAGGTTGTAACGCTGTAGAATTCGCCTCCCGCTACGAGAGATCGAGGCGAGTCAAGTGTTTGAAGTGAAACGAAAAACTTCAAAATAAACGCTTGACAGACTCTGGGGAAAGCGTAGAATGCGCGCCTCGGTTGAGACGAAAAGTTCTTGACCAACCGCTCTTTAACAACTGAATCAAGCAATTCGTGTGGGTGCTTGTGAGCTCAGACTGATAGTCAGAAAGATTATCAGCATCACAAGTGGCTGCGCGAAAATCGAAAGATTTGAAAGTAAGTCATTTGAGAATGCTGAGCCAAGTTTAGGGTTTTCTCAAAACCCAAGCAGTATTGAACTGAAGAGTTTGATCATGGCTCAGATTGAACGCTGGCGGCAGGCCTAACACATGCAAGTCGAGCGGATGAGAAGAGCTTGCTCTTCGATTCAGCGGCGGACGGGTGAGTAATACCTAGGAATCTGCCTGGTAGTGGGGGACAACGTTTCGAAAGGAACGCTAATACCGCATACGTCCTACGGGAGAAAGCAGGGGACCTTCGGGCCTTGCGCTATCAGATGAGCCTAGGTCGGATTAGCTAGTTGGTGAGGTAATGGCTCACCAAGGCTACGATCCGTAACTGGTCTGAGAGGATGATCAGTCACACTGGAACTGAGACACGGTCCAGACTCCTACGGGAGGCAGCAGTGGGGAATATTGGACAATGGGCGAAAGCCTGATCCAGCCATGCCGCGTGTGTGAAGAAGGTCTTCGGATTGTAAAGCACTTTAAGTTGGGAGGAAGGGCAGTAAGCGAATACCTTGCTGTTTTGACGTTACCGACAGAATAAGCACCGGCTAACTCTGTGCCAGCAGCCGCGGTAATACAGAGGGTGCAAGCGTTAATCGGAATTACTGGGCGTAAAGCGCGCGTAGGTGGTTCGTTAAGTTGGATGTGAAATCCCCGGGCTCAACCTGGGAACTGCATCCAAAACTGGCGAGCTAGAGTAGGGCAGAGGGTGGTGGAATTTCCTGTGTAGCGGTGAAATGCGTAGATATAGGAAGGAACACC
>NZ_CP104044.1:1685000-5727087 GCF_029201585.1 Pseudomonas sp. SD17-1
GAGAAGCTTGCTGGAGGTATCAGAAGTGCGAATGCTGACATGAGTAACGACAATGGGAGTGAAAAACTCCCACGCCGAAAGACCAAGGTTTCCTGCGCAACGTTAATCGACGCAGGGTTAGTCGGTCCCTAAGGCGAGGCTGAAAAGCGTAGTCGATGGAAAACAGGTTAATATTCCTGTACTTCTGGTTATTGCGATGGAGGGACGGAGAAGGCTAGGCCAGCTTGGCGTTGGTTGTCCAAGTTTAAGGTGGTAGGCTGAGATCTTAGGTAAATCCGGGATCTTAAGGCCGAGAGCTGATGACGAGTTGCCATTAGGCGACGAAGTGGTTGATGCCATGCTTCCAAGAAAAGCTTCTAAGCTTCAGGTAACCAGGAACCGTACCCCAAACCGACACAGGTGGTTGGGTAGAGAATACCAAGGCGCTTGAGAGAACTCGGGTGAAGGAACTAGGCAAAATGGCACCGTAACTTCGGGAGAAGGTGCGCCGGTGAGGGTGAAGGACTTGCTCCGTAAGCTCATGCCGGTCGAAGATACCAGGCCGCTGCGACTGTTTATTAAAAACACAGCACTCTGCAAACACGAAAGTGGACGTATAGGGTGTGACGCCTGCCCGGTGCCGGAAGGTTAATTGATGGGGTTAGCTAACGCGAAGCTCTTGATCGAAGCCCCGGTAAACGGCGGCCGTAACTATAACGGTCCTAAGGTAGCGAAATTCCTTGTCGGGTAAGTTCCGACCTGCACGAATGGCGTAACGATGGCGGCGCTGTCTCCACCCGAGACTCAGTGAAATTGAAATCGCTGTGAAGATGCAGTGTATCCGCGGCTAGACGGAAAGACCCCGTGAACCTTTACTATAGCTTTGCACTGGACTTTGAATTTGCTTGTGTAGGATAGGTGGGAGGCTTTGAAGCGTGGACGCCAGTCTGCGTGGAGCCATCCTTGAAATACCACCCTGGCAACTTTGAGGTTCTAACTCAGGTCCGTTATCCGGATCGAGGACAGTGTATGGTGGGTAGTTTGACTGGGGCGGTCTCCTCCTAAAGAGTAACGGAGGAGTACGAAGGTGCGCTCAGACCGGTCGGAAATCGGTCGTAGAGTATAAAGGCAAAAGCGCGCTTGACTGCGAGACAGACACGTCGAGCAGGTACGAAAGTAGGTCTTAGTGATCCGGTGGTTCTGTATGGAAGGGCCATCGCTCAACGGATAAAAGGTACTCCGGGGATAACAGGCTGATACCGCCCAAGAGTTCATATCGACGGCGGTGTTTGGCACCTCGATGTCGGCTCATCACATCCTGGGGCTGAAGCCGGTCCCAAGGGTATGGCTGTTCGCCATTTAAAGTGGTACGCGAGCTGGGTTTAGAACGTCGTGAGACAGTTCGGTCCCTATCTGCCGTGGACGTTTGAGATTTGAGAGGGGCTGCTCCTAGTACGAGAGGACCGGAGTGGACGAACCTCTGGTGTTCCGGTTGTCACGCCAGTGGCATTGCCGGGTAGCTATGTTCGGAAGAGATAACCGCTGAAAGCATCTAAGCGGGAAACTTGCCTCAAGATGAGATCTCACTGGAGCCTTGAGCTCCCTGAAGGGCCGTCGAAGACTACGACGTTGATAGGTTGGGTGTGTAAGCGCTGTGAGGCGTTGAGCTAACCAATACTAATTGCCCGTGAGGCTTGACCATATAACACCCAAGCAATTTGCGTCGAACGACCAGATTGCGGTGTTGTGAAGACACAGTAAGCCGAAGATTTGTAACTCACAAACATCACATACCCGATTCGCTGGAGTGTCTGAACAAGACCTTCTGGCAACAGAATTTCTTGACGACCATAGAGCATTGGAACCACCTGATCCCATCCCGAACTCAGTAGTGAAACGATGCATCGCCGATGGTAGTGTGGGGTTTCCCCATGTGAGAGTAGGTCATCGTCAAGATTAAATTCCGAAACCCCTATCTGCATCTGCAGGTAGGGGTTTTGTCTTTGTGGGCTGAAAGTTTCCTGCAAGGCGGGCATAAAAAAACCACCTTGGGAGGTGGTTTTTTTACGTAATACGATTCAGGCCAGCGGGTCCGTCCTGTCCTTCTCGTCGGTGCCTTCTGCCGACAGTGTCTGTGAACCTGCCAGTGCATTGACCGCATCCATCTGTTGAGGCGGTTGCAGCTTGGCCATGGTTTTTATCTCCATTTCTTCCTTGATGCGTTGAGCGATCTGCTTGTCGATCAGTTCTTTCTTCTCAGGGGGTAACTCTTCGTATTCTTCAAGGCTCAGCCCAAGTTCGCGCAGCATCTTTTCGCGAATTTTCTGCTCGGGAGACAGTGCCATGTAGTCGCGAAACTCTTGCAAGGCAGTGCTCTCTGGTTCTTTCGTGTCGAAGATCTCTTCCAGGTTCTGCAGACTGACCTTGAACTTTGCGAACGCTTCTTGCTGGTTGTCGTGAAAGCGCTGCTCGGAGTGACTGGCACTCCCGCGCGTGTCGGACGTCGACTGAATGGCAACTGAAACAGGTACATACGGCACAGCATCGCTGTCTGTAGAAACACTGCTACGTTGCTGAGTGGTAGCGGCTACCTGCCAACCATAATCATTGATGATGCTCACCTGAAGGTCTCCCGATACTGTGCAGAGCAAGGGAAGAGCAAGGGCTGTGCCAGTTACCTCACGCTCTGAACCCTCTGTATTACAAGGGGGCAGCAATGCTCGGCCGTTTACTCTGGCACGCTGTTGCCCCAAAGAGGAGGATGATTGCCGCAGGCGGCAACAGCCAAGGCCTGCAGTTGGACGTGCGGTCGGTTCCGCCTGCCGCTTCCATTCTTTCGCGAGTATATTGTTCGAAATTTCGCGCAGGCTTTGGCGCATAACAATCGGCAGCACCATCATTGAGCTGGGGCGTAGTTGCTGGACAGGGGAGAGTGTCCATGAGTGAGAATACCGCTTGCGTGATGGCGCCATTGAGCGACCTGGGGCAAGAGCAACTGCAAACCCTTCTGGACCTGGTCAGTGATGGCATCTGGGACTGGAACGCCAACACAGGCCATGTCTATCGCAACCCGGGTTGGTATCGCATGCTGGGCTACCCCAGCCACTCGCTGGACAATACGGTGTTCACCTGGGAAAACGTCATTCACCCCGAGGACTACCCGCGGGTGATGGCCTGCTTCGAGGACTACCTGAGCCAGCGCGCGCCAAGCTACCAGGTGGAGTACCGTTGCCGTTGCAAGGATGGCAGCTACCTGTGGATCGAGGACAGCGGGCATGTGGTTGCGCGCAACCCTGATGGCTCGGTGGCCAGGATGTTCGGTGCACACCGTAACATCGACGACCGCAAGCGCCTGGTTGCCCATCTGGAGCAGCGCAACAGCTCGCTGGAGTCACTGATTGCCGAACGGACCCGGGAACTGTGCTGGGTGAACGAGCAACTGAAACGTCAGCTCGATGAGAACCGTGACCTGGCCGAGCGCGACTCGTTGACCCTGGCGGCCAATCGTTATCGCCTGGAAAAGGCCCTGCTTCAGGAATGCGAACGTGCCGGCCGCTTTCGTTTGCCCTTGAGCCTGATCCTGATGGATTTCGACGATTTCAAGCCGATCAATGATCGTTACGGCCACGCCCGTGGCGATACCGCTCTGGTAGAGGTGGTCGAACAGATCCGTAAGTGTGTCGGCGCCGAGCACCTGCTTGCCCGATGGGGGGGTGACGAGTTCATGGTGTTGATGCCAGGGAGTGACCTGCAGGCAGCAATGGCGGTAGCCGATGCCATCCGCCAGCAGGTGTTGAGGTTGCCCCCAATTGGCGAGCACCGCGTCACATTGAGTTTTGGCATCGCCCAGTGGCGTGGCGGCGAGCGCCCGGAGCAACTGGTCGCCCGTGCCGACCAGGCGCTCTATCGCGCCAAGGCCGGCGGCAAGAACCAGATCGCCTGATGCCTGGGCGTCGATGATCGACGCCCAGTGGGTTCTGGCTACAGGTGCAACGCGTGCCCCAAGGCACGCAATGCAGCCTCCTGCACAGCCTCCCCGAGGGTAGGGTGGGCATGGATGGTTCCGGCCACATCCTCGAGCCGGGCGCCCATCTCCAGTGATTGTGCAAACGCGGTAGACAGTTCCGAAACCCCCACGCCGACAGCCTGCCAGCCCAGGATCAGGTGATTGTCGCGACGCGCCACTACGCGTACGAAGCCGCTTTTGGATTCCAGCGTCATGGCCCTGCCATTGGCCGCGAACGGGAACTGCGCAACGATGCAATCCAGGCCTTGCTGTTGTGCGGCCTCCGGTGTCTTGCCTGCCACCACCACCTCGGGGTCGGTAAAGCACACTGCCGCGATGGCCACCGGATCGAAAACCCGCTGCTTGCCGGCGATGAGTTCGGCCACCATCTCGCCCTGGGCCATGGCGCGGTGGGCCAGCATCGGCTCGCCGCTCAGATCGCCGATTGCCCACACATTGCGCATGCTGGTCTGGCAACGCTCATCGATGGCAATGGCTGAGCCATTCATCTTGAGCTCCAGGGTTTCCAGGTTGAACCCTTGTGTGCGTGGCCGACGTCCTACGGCAACCAGCACCTGATCGGTTTCCAGCGTCAACTGTTCGCCATGCGGGTCCCTGATCTGCAGGCACTGGGTGGCGTTATCGAAGCCTTCGACGCTGTGCTTGAGGTACAGCGTCACGCCCAGTTTCTTCAGCGACTCGGCTACCGGCTGAGTGAGCTCGCTGTCATACGTAGGCAGGATACGCTCGCGCGCTTCCACCACGCTTACCTCGACCCCCAGCTTGCGGTAGGCAATACCCAGCTCCAGGCCGATATAGCCTGCACCCACCACCGTCAGGCGCCTTGGCAGGCGTTGCGGGGCCAGGGCTTCGGTGGACGAGATGATCGGGCCGCCCAGTGGGAGCATGGGCAGCTCCACACTGCTGGAGCCCGTGGCGAGCAGCAGGTGCTCGCACTGAATGCGCTGGCCTTCGACGTCGACGGTTTTGCCGTCGACGATCCTTGCCCAGCCATGAATCACCGTCACGCCGTGTTTCTTCAGCAAGGCGGCAACGCCGCTGGTCAGGCGGTCGACGATGCCGTCCTTCCAGGCCACGCTCTGGGTAATGTCCAGGCTGGGAGCCTGTACCTTGATGCCCAGGCTGGAGTGCTGGCTGTGCTGACAAGTCTGGTGGAACTGCTCCGCTACATGGATCAGTGCCTTGGATGGAATACAGCCGATGTTCAGGCAGGTGCCGCCCAGTGCCTGGCCTTCGACCAGTACAGTGGGGATGCCCAGTTGACCGGCACGAATCGCCGCGACATAACCGCCGGGGCCGCCCCCAATGATCAGCAGGGTGGTATTGAGAGTCTGCATGGTCACTCCACAAACAGGCTGGCAGGTTGTTCGAGCAGGCCGCGGATGGCCTGGATGAAGAGCGCGGCGTCCATGCCGTCGACCACACGATGGTCGAACGAACTGGACAGGTTCATCATCTTGCGCACCACGATCTGGCCGTTGACCACCATTGGCCGCTCGACGATGCGGTTGACCCCGACAATGGCCACCTCCGGCGTGTTCACCACCGGTGTGCTGACGATGCCGCCCAGTGCGCCGAGGCTGGTGAGCGTAATGGTCGAGCCGGACAGCTCTTCACGGCTGGCCTTGTTGTTGCGGGCGGCGTTGGCTACCCGGGCGATCTCGCTGGCATTGCTCCACAGGCTGCCGGCCTCGGCATGGCGCAGCACCGGTACCATCAGCCCGTTGTCGCCCTGGGTGGCGATACCCACATGCACTGCACCATGGCGGGTAATGAGCTGGGCTTCGTCGTCATAGGTGGCGTTGATCTGCGGGAATTCGCGCGCGGCGATCACCATTGCCCGTACCAGGAAGGGCAGCAGGGTCAGCTTGCCGCGGCTGTCACCATGCTTCTTGTTCAGGTGCACGCGCAGTTCTTCCAGCGCGGTCACGTCGATTTCCTCGACATAGCTGAAGTGCGCGACGCGGCGCTTGGCATCCTGCATGCGCTGCGCGATCTTGCGGCGCAGGCCGATCACAGGCACCTGCTCGCTGTCGTCACGCCTTGCATAGCCACCGGGGCCCGATGCACTGCTGGTAATCGGTTGAACGAGAAAAGCGTCCAGGTCTTCGTGCAGGATGCGCCCGGCAGGGCCACTACCATGCACATAGCGCAGCTCTATGCCCGCATCCAGCGCGCGCTTGCGCACCGCCGGGGAGGCCAGCGGACGCTCGTTAGCCTCACGTGGCACGATCGTCGGTGAACGCTGTGCGTTGCCTGAAGGTGCCGCTGCCGGGGTAGACACGACGGCGGGCTGGGGTTGGGCTTCGGGTACGCTGGCCTTCGGTGCGGCAGCTACCGCAGGCGGCGTGGCTGCTGCCGGCTTGCCGGCGCCTTCCTGATAGTTGCCGGCCCCTTCGACCTCGATGCGAATCAGCTCGCTGCCTACGGCCATGACCTCACCGGGCTGGCCGCCCAGGGCCAGCACCTTGCCGGTGACCGGCGAAGGAATTTCCACGGTGGCCTTGTCGGTCATGACGTCGGCGACCACCTGATCTTCGGTGACGGTATCGCCGACCTTTACGAACCATTCCACCAGCTCAACCTGTGCGATGCCTTCGCCGATGTCCGGCATCTTGATGACGTGCGTGCCCATTCAGACCTCCATGACCCGTTTCAATGCCGCACCCACTCGCGATGGGCCGGGGAAGTACGCCCATTCCTGCGCGTGCGGGTAGGGGGTGTCCCAACCGGTGACACGTTCGATCGGGGCTTCGAGGTGATGGAAGCAGTGCTCCTGTACCAGCGCCACCAGCTCGGCGCCAAAGCCGCAGGTGCGGGTGGCTTCGTGCACGACCACACAGCGGCCGGTCTTCTTCACCGACTCGACGATGGTCTCCAGGTCCAGCGGCCACAGGCTGCGCAGGTCGATGACCTCGGCGTCGATGCCGGTCTCTTCGGCAGCCACCTGGGATACATACACCGTGGTGCCGTAGGTCAGTACCGTCACCGCATTGCCTGGGCGGGTGATGGCAGCCTTGTCCAGTGGCACGGTGTAGTAGCCATCCGGTACCGCGCTGGCGGGGTGTTTGGACCAGGGCGTTACCGGCCGGTCGTGGTGCCCGTCGAAAGGGCCGTTGTACAGGCGCTTGGGCTCCAGGAAGATCACCGGGTCGTCGTTTTCGATCGAGGCGATCAACAGGCCCTTGGCGTCGTAGGGGTTCGAAGGCATCACGGTACGCAGGCCGCAGACCTGGGTGAACATCGCCTCCGGGCTCTGGCTGTGGGTCTGGCCGCCGTAGATGCCGCCACCGCACGGCATGCGCAGGGTCAGCGGGGCCACGAACTCGCCGGCAGAGCGGTAGCGCAGGCGGGCCATCTCCGAGACGATCTGGTCCGAGGCAGGGTAGAAGTAGTCGGCAAACTGGATTTCCACCACAGGGCGCAGGCCATAGGCACCCATGCCCACGGCGGTGCCGACGATACCGCTTTCGGAGATCGGTGCGTCGAACACCCGCGACTTGCCGTACTTGTTCTGCAGCCCTTCGGTGCAGCGGAACACGCCGCCGAAGTAACCGACGTCCTGGCCATAGACGACAACATTGTCATCGCGCTCAAGCATGATATCCATGGCCGAGCGCAGGGCCTGGATCATGGTCATGGTGGTAGTCGCCATGGCGGTTTCCAACTGGATAGTGGTGTTGTGATCGTTCATGTCAGATCCCCAGTTCCTGGCGCTGGCGCCGCAGGTGTTCCGGCATTTCCTTGTACACATCCTCGAAAATGCTCGCCGGGCTGGGCATCTGCCCGCCGGCCAGGGTGCCGTACTGCTCGGCTTCCTTCTGCGCACTGATGATTTCGGCTTCCAGCTCAGCAGTCACCGCCTGATGCTCTTGCTCCGACCAGTGCCCGATGGCCACCAGGTGCTGCTTGAGGCGGGCGATCGGGTCGCCGAGGGGGAAGTGGCTCCAGTCGTCGGCCGGACGGTACTTGGACGGGTCGTCCGACGTGGAGTGCGGCCCGGCGCGGTAAGTCACCCATTCGATCAGGGTCGGGCCCAGGCCGCGGCGGGCACGTTCGGCGGCCCAGCGCGAGGCCGCGTACACCGCGATGAAGTCGTTGCCGTCGACCCGCAGCGAAGCGATGCCACAGCCAACGCCGCGGCCGGCGAAGGTGGTGGATTCACCACCGGCGATGGCCTGGAAGGTGGAGATGGCCCACTGGTTGTTGACCACGTTGAGAATCACCGGGGCCTGGTACACGTGTGCGAAGGTCAGCGCGGTGTGGAAGTCCGACTCGGCCGTAGCACCATCGCCGATCCAGGCCGAAGCGATCTTGGTATCGCCCTTGATGGCCGAGGCCATGGCCCAGCCGACCGCCTGCACGAACTGGGTCGCCAGGTTACCGCTGATGGTGAAGAAGCCGGCTTCGCGCACCGAGTACATGATGGGCAACTGGCGACCCTTGAGCGGGTCGCGCTCGTTGGACAGCAGCTGGCAGATCATCTCCACCAGCGACACGTCGCGGGCCATCAGGATGCTCTGCTGGCGGTAGGTGGGGAAGCACATGTCGCTGCGGTTCAAGGCCAGTGCCTGGCCGCTGCCGATGGCTTCCTCGCCCAGGCTCTGCATGTAGAAGGACATCTTCTTCTGGCGCTGCGCCACGACCATGCGGCTGTCGAACAGCCGGGTCTTGAGCATCGCGCGCATGCCTTGGCGCAGCACTTCGGGGCCGATGTCCTCGGCCCAGGGGCCAAGCGCACGGCCCTGTTCGTCGAGCACGCGGATCAGCCCGTAGGCAAGGTCGGCGGTACCGGCGGGTTCGGCATCGATGGCGGGTTTGCGGACCTGACCGGCGTCATTCAGACGCAGGTAGGAGAAATCGGTCTGGCAGCCTGGCCGGCCTGTAGGCTCGGGCACATGCAGACGCAGGGGGGCGTACTCGTTCATGCTTTTTTACGCTCGCTCTGTCTTGTGTTTTTGTTGAGCTTTGAAGCGGTCGCTACTGAACCCGGCTTGTGACCGGAGAGTCAGTCTTGCCTACATCATATTCCGCTGGCGGAAGAATATTTTTCTCAAGTTCATTGCCTTTGGGCTGGCTTGCGGATAAACATTCTTCAAAAGAACAAGAAGCAGGTGAATTTGTCTCATGCGCAAACTGGATCGTACTGACATCGGCATTCTCAACAGCCTTCAGGACAATGCCCGCATCACCAACGCCGAGCTGGCCCGTTCGGTAAATCTGTCGCCCACCCCCTGTTTCAACCGGGTCAAGGCGCTGGAGGAGCTTGGCGTGATTCGCCAGCAGGTGACCTTGCTGTCGCCCGAAGTGCTGGGGCTGGACGTCAACGTGTTCATCCACGTCAGCCTGGAAAAACAGGTGGAGCAATCGCTGCACCGCTTCGAAGAGGAAATCGCCGAGCGCCCGGAAGTGATGGAGTGCTACCTGATGACCGGCGACCCGGATTACCTGCTGCGTGTACTGCTGCCGAGCATCCAGGCCCTGGAGCGGTTTCTGGACTACCTCACCCGCTTGCCCGGGGTGGCCAATATTCGCTCCAGCTTCGCCCTCAAGCAGGTGCGCTACAAGACTGCGCTGCCGCTGCCGGCCAACGGTATTACGCTGCCAGGCACAGTGTAGACAGCTTCTACGGGTTGGCTGGCGGCGTTCGTCCAGCGATCGGGACTATATGGTGCTTGATATTTTTAACACCCCCGGACTATGTTGTTCGGGTCGCCGTTCGCGGCTTGTTAAAAATAACAAGGATCAAGTCATGACGACCAATGGCCAACGTTCTCTCGCCGAGCGATTGACGGGCATTGATGAAATCGAATGCGTCACCCCCGACCTCAATGGCGTGCCTCGCGGCAAGGTGATGACCGCCGAGGGGTTCCTGGAAGGGCGGCGCCTGCAGATGGCACGCGGCGTGCTGCTGCAGTGCATCATGGGCGGATACCCTGCGGCACGCTTCTATGGCAGCGACGACGGCGACCTTGCCCTGGCGGCCGACCCCCTGCATATCTACCGCCTGCCCTGGAGCGACGAACCAAGGGCACTGGCGATCTGCGATGCCAATGAGCTCGATGGACAGAGTTCGGGCTTGTCCACCCGCGGCCAGCTCAAGGCGGTGATCGAGCGGTATCGCACGCACGGCCTGGCGCCAGTGGTGGCCACCGAGCTCGAGTTCTTCGTGTTCGCTCCCAATCCCGACCCGAGCCAGCCGTTCCTGCCGCCCACCGGGCTGGACGGTCGGCGCGAGGACGGCCATTCGGCGTTCAGCGTCAGTTCCAACAATGGCCTGCGCCCGTTCTTCAGCGAGGTCTACCGTTGCATGGAGGCCCTGGGCCTGCCGCGCGACACCTTCATGCACGAGATGGGCGTCAGCCAGTTCGAGATCAACCTGCTGCACGGTGACCCGCTGCTGCTTGCCGACCAGACCTTCCTGTTCAAGCACCTGCTCAAGGAGGTTGCGCTCAAGCATGGCCTGAATGTGGTGTGCATGGCCAAGCCGCTGGCCAGAACCCCAGGCAGTTCGATGCACATTCACCAGAGCGTGGTCGAGATCGACAACGGCCGTAACGTGTTCAGCGATGCGCAGGGGCAGCCAACTCCTGCCTTCTATCACTTCATCGGTGGCCAGCAGGCATGCATGGCCGACTTCACCGCGTTGTTCGCACCCAACGTCAACTCCTACCAGCGCCTGTGCCACCCTTATGCATCGCCCAACAATGCCTGCTGGTCGCAGGACAACCGCGCTGCGGGCCTGCGTATCCCTGCCAGCGCACCGGTAGCGCGCAGGGTCGAGAACCGCCTGCCCGGGGCCGATACCAACCCCTACCTGGCCATCGCCGCCAGCCTGGCGGCCGGCTTGTACGGCATCGAACAGCAACTGGAGCCGGCGCCAGCGATCCAGGGCGAATTCGAGGTGCCCGACAACCTGTCACTGCCCTGCACGCTGCACGCGGCACTGGAGCGTCTCAAGCGCAGCCAGTTGGCGAGGGAACTGTTCGGGACTGAGTTCATCGAAGGTTACATCGCGTCCAAGACCCTGGAACTGACCAGCTTCTTCGACGAGATCACCCCGTGGGAGCGGCGCGTGCTGGCGGCACAGGCGTAACTGCGGGGCGGCAATGCCGCCTGGCGCCAGGGTAAGCTGAGGCAGGTGGCAGCCATGATCGAGATCATGGTTTGTCACCTGTTTTTTTATGCTCGGCCCGCCGCGTCGGTGTTTTTTTCACTTATGCTTTCAAGCAGTTTTTTCACCTGCTCAAGGGGCCCTCAGGGACGTCGATGCGAAGTATCTGGAAGTCTTTTCGCGCGCTGTATTTCGCCGCATTGATGATGTTGATCGGTTCCGGCCTGTTGAGCACCTACCTGGCCCTGCGCCTGGCGGCCGATCAGGTCGACAGCCTGTGGGTCGGTGCGCTGATGGCGGCCAACTATTTCGGCCTGGCGCTGGGGGGCAAGATCGGGCACCGGCTGATCGCCAGAGTGGGGCATATCCGCGCCTACGCTACGTGTGCCGGCATCGTCGGCGCAGCGGTGCTTGGTCATGGTCTGGTCAGCTGGTTGCCGGCCTGGCTGCTGCTGCGGGTGATCGTCGGCCTGGGCATGATGTGCCAGTACATGGTGATCGAGAGCTGGCTCAACGAACAGGCCGACGCCAAGCAGCGTGGGGCGGTGTTCAGCGGTTACATGATCGCCTCCTATTTGGGCCTGGTACTGGGCCAGCTGATTCTGGTGGTTCACCCGCAGCTGGGCCTGGAGCTGCTGATGCTGGTGGCCATGTGCTTTGCGCTATGCCTGGTTCCGGTGGCCCTGACCCGGCGCATCCACCCCGCACCGCTGCGTCCGGCCCCCATGGAGCCGCGGTTCTTCATCAAGCGCGTCCCCCAGTCGCTGAGTACGGTACTCGGGGCGGGGCTGATCGTGGGGTCGTTCTATGGTCTGGCGCCTCTGTACGCCTCCAAGCAGGGGCTCAGTACAGAACAGGTCGGTGTGTTCATGGGCTGCTGCATCTTTGCCGGCCTGCTGGTGCAGTGGCCATTGGGCTGGTTGTCGGACCGTTACGACCGGGCCGTGCTGATTCGCAGTGTGGCGGTGGGGCTGGCCGTCACCTCCCTGCCATTGGCGCTGCTGCCGAGCGTGCCGCTCGAGGTGCTGTTCATCACCGGTTTTGCGGTCTCGCTGCTGCAGTTCTGCCTCTACCCGCTGGCGGTGGCGTTTTCCAACGACCACGTTGAAAGCGAGCGACGGGTCTCGCTCACCGCGATGCTGCTGGTGACCTATGGCGTGGGGGCGAGCATCGGGCCGCTGGTGGCCGGTGTGCTGATGAAGACCCTGGGCGACCAGATGCTTTACGCGTTCTTCTGTTTCTTCGCGCTGGTGCTGGTGTGGCGCATCCGTCCCAAAGCGGTTACCAACCTGCATCAGGTCGAGGATGCGCCATTGCTTCACGTAGCGATGCCGGCGGCAGGTTCACCGCTGTCTGCGGCGCTCGACCCGCGGGTTGATGAGCAGGTGGTGCAGGATCAGATGCAGGCACCGGTAGGTGCCGAAGATACCGAGGAGGAGGGCTCGCCCGGGGAGGCTGAGGGCGTCGAACCTGTCAAGCCTGCGCCAGAAGTGTGAGTGGCGTGGGGGCAGATAGTGGCGAAGGGCTGCGTCTGAGTTCCGCTGGCAGGCGGGGCGCCAGGCGCCCCTTTGCGGATGAATCCGTTGCCGCTGAATGGGTAGCTACCCTTGGAAATGTGAAGCGTGATGTCTATCAGTAATCGTCTTTGTCGAAGCGTCGCGCTTCACGTTGCAGCTGGTACACAAAACTTTCGATCTTGCGCGCCATCTGTCCTGTCACGTTATGAAAGCGAATGCCGGCGAAGGTGGCGTTCAGGCGCTCTTCATAGTGCAGGTGGCGCAGCTCGACCATTACCTGAGAAAGCCCCAGCGGCAGGCCGGTAGCAAACTTCTCGTAGACCTGGCCCAACTGCAACCGCTCCTCGATATCGCCCTCGAAGCGAAGCTTGCAGCCAGTAGCCGAAATATCCAGCAGCTTGCCCTTGAGCGGGTGCTCGCCACGCAGTTTCTCGCCGTCGAAAATCACGTCAACCAGTTGCGACAGCTTCAGTGCCGCGCGAAACGCATTGCGACGCTGGTGATAGGTAACTTCTGTGGGCAGGCTGCCGCGGTAGCAGCGTGAGCCGTCAGAGGTGCTGATGCTCAGCGGGGTAGTGCAGTCCCAGGCAATGCGCACGCCGTCATGGAAGCCTTCGATACGGAATGGTTCGCCATTTTCGAGGAAGCGTTCGCCATCGCGCGGGATCATTTCGTCCAGGGCCATGCTGTTGCTGTCCCGGTCTACCTCCACCACATAACTCTGGAAGCGCTGGCTGCGTTCGGGGAACGTGATGATCAGTGGGTCATGGCTCTCTAGCAACATCCGCAAATGAGCGGCAATTTCCAAAGGCGTAGTCAGCACCTTCGGAGGCTGAGGAGCTTCTTCGTCATTGAACACGGTTGATGAATCTCCAGGCAAAAACGACACAGGCAATTGCTGGCATTCTGCCAGCATGAATCGTGCCTTGATAGAGGGGGTCACGCCTGGCTGAGTGCACGAGGCTTTGAAAGCGGCGATGTAGTGCCACGGGCATCGTAGAGCGACGGTGATTCGCCACCCATGAGGATCTTGATCTGGTTTTCGGTGGTGTACTGCTGAAGCTGGATCGCCTGGCCGTTGCGTGCGTTGACCGCCTGGCAATCATTCATCAGCGCAGCCAGCACATCGAGCTGCTCGATGAGCAGGGAGCCCAGGTCCGATTGCTCGGCCATGGCCACTACACCTTCGCGGCTTTGCGGCAGGCCCAGGTTCGCAAGCAGCGCACTACGTCGTTGTCCGCCTTGATCGAGCAGCACCACCAGCGATTGCTTGCGGGCCAGAATATTTTCCAGCAAGGGCATGTCGCGGCCATGCAGGGCCACGGCTTCAGCCTGCAACAACTCGAGCAGTTGTTGCGCTGGAGCAATATCATCTTCGATCAGTTGCAGCAGAGTAGTGTCGTGCATTGGCTGGCTCTTGGTTCTAGCGTCCTGAAGTCAGCGCGCCAGAGGGCTAGCGCTGGGCTTCGAAATTAAGCAGTTTGCTGGCGACGCGCTGGGCGTCCACCTGGTAGCTGCCGTCGGCGATGGCCTGTTTCAACTCGGCCACGCGGGCGCTGTTGACAACCGGTTGATCGCGCAGCTTGTCGCTGACCTGTTGCAACTGCTGGGCCTCGTGGCTCAGGTGTACGGCTTCTCCGCTCTGGCCAGCCTCGGTAGCGCTGGTGGCGGTGCGAGCAGTGGCCGTGCTTTCCTGGCTGTTGCCAGTGCGCACGGCGCCCGTCACGGACGGGGAATTATTCAAACGACTGAAGTCGATGACCATGATCAGAAAACCTCTGGGTGTTTGGACGCTTGCCTTGTTTTCGGCCAACCCGAAAGAAACTTTAGACGCAAATGCAGTGCAGCTTGCGCGGCCAGCCCATCAACCCGGTTCGACACAGTTTAGGAAAAGCGGTTCCTGACCGCCAGCCTTGTTTGTTCTGGCGTCGTGACCCGCTTCACATCGCGACTTCCACCTGCCCTGGTCCAGTGACCCGTGCCTTCACCACCCGTTTGGAGTTCAGATTGCGTACCCGTATCTGTTCACTGATGCCGCCCTTGCTCAAGGCTTCTCCCGGCATGCGCACGCTCAGCGTGCCGCTGCGGGCGATGATGACCACATGATCGCCCTTGCGGACCACTTCGGCCTGCTCCAGATGCAGCGGCGTGAGCACCTGATCGATGACCGTCGGTCGGATGACCTTCAGGCCCACGGCCTGCTCCAGGCTGGTCAGGTAGCCCTGGTTGAGCATGCCCACGTCCCGCTCGCGCAGGCTCACGTCCTGTTCGCCGACCACGCTGTCGCGCTTGAGCGGACGCGCCACGGTCACCACATTGCGAAACAGCCGCACCTGGGCCGGCACGAACACCGTCCACGGGGAGCTGCCATCGCAGCGTACGCGCACGGTCACCCTGCCCAGCGGTTGCGCCGGGCTTTCCAGGGTGGCGCCCAGTTGCTGGTCGCACAGTGGCATGCGCAGGCGCGGGTCGAGGCTGTTGACCTGGATCTCGAAGCGCCCTTCGGTCTGGCTGGTCGCCAGGTAATCCTCGACCGTGAATTCAAGAAACCCCTGAGTGACACCGATAAGCTGTTCAGGCAAGGTGAAAGCGTCAGCCAGAGTTCGAACGCCGGGGGCCAGCAGGCACAGCGCAGCAAGGATGCCGGGCAAGGGGCGGGTCAGGCGTCGGAAAAATGTCGTTTTCGTGTTCATACAGTTAAAAAAGCAAGGCGCGTGCCGACTGCGGTACGACGCTCGAGCATTTGGTCGAGGAGTCTGGCATGGCTGGTGTAATGGATTCGGTTAACCAGCGCACACAACTGGTAGGGCAGAACCGTCTCGAACTGCTGTTGTTCCGCCTCAATGGCGAGCAGCTGTACGGGATCAACGTGTTCAAGGTGCGGGAGGTGCTGCAATGCCCGAACCTGACCGTGATGCCCAAGTCCAACCCGGTGGTGCGCGGTGTGGCGAATATTCGTGGGGCAACCATCCCGATCCTGGATCTGGCGATGGCGACCGGCATGCCCGGTCTGAGTGAAGATGTCAGCAAGAGCTTCGTGATCATCACCGAGTACAACACCAAGACCCAGGGGTTTCTGGTGCACTCGGTCGAACGCATCGTCAACATGAACTGGGAGGAGATCCATCCGCCACCCAAGGGCACCGGTCGTGACCATTACCTGACGGCCGTGACCCGGGTGGACGGCAAGATGGTCGAGATCATCGACGTGGAGAAGATCCTCGCCGAGGTCTCGCCGACCTCCGAGGCGATCTCCCTGGGTGTGGTCGACGAAGAAGTGCAGGTCAAGGCCGTGTCGCTGCGCGTGCTCACCGTGGATGACTCCTCGGTGGCACGCAAGCAGGTCAGCCGTTGCCTGCAGACGGTGGGGGTCGAGGTGGTGGCGCTCAACGACGGCCGGCAGGCGCTGGATTACCTGCGCAAGATGGTCGATGAGGGCAAGCATCCGGAAGAGGAATTCCTGATGATGATTTCCGACATCGAGATGCCGGAAATGGACGGCTATACCCTGACTGCAGAAATCCGCAACGACCCGCGCATGCAAAAGTTGCACATCATCCTGCATACTTCGCTTTCCGGCGTCTTCAACCAGGCCATGGTCAAGAAGGTGGGCGCGGATGATTTTCTCGCCAAGTTCCGGCCGGATGACCTGGCGCAACGCGTGGTCGACCGGATCAAGGCCACCCACTAACGGCCAGGGCTCGTCCCTGGCGTTACACATGATTTAAGAGGCGGCATCATTGTCTACGGGTAATTTGGATTTCGAACAATTCCGGGTCTTCCTGGAAAAAGCCTGTGGCATCCTGCTGGGCGAAAACAAGCAGTATCTGGTCTCCAGCCGTCTCAACAAGCTGATGGAACAGCAGGGCATCAAATCGTTGAGCGAGCTGGTGCAGCGGATCCAGACCCAGCCGCGCAGCGGCTTGCGCGAGCAGGTGGTCGATGCGATGACCACCAACGAAACCCTGTGGTTTCGCGACAACTATCCGTTCGAGGTGCTCAAGAACAAGGTCTTGCCCGAGCAGATCAAGGCCAACCCTGGCCAGCGCCTGCGCATCTGGTCGGCGGCCTGTTCGTCGGGGCAGGAGCCGTACTCGATCTCCATGGCCATCGATGAGTTCGAGCGCAGCAACATCGGGCAATTGAAGATGGGCGCGCAGATCGTCGCCACCGACCTGTCCGGCTCGATGCTGGCCAACTGCAAGACCGGTGAGTACGACAGCCTGGCCATTGCCCGTGGCTTGTCCCAGGAGCGCCTGCAACGCTATTTCGACCCCAAGGGGCCGGGGCGCTGGGCAGTCAAGGCCCCGATCCGCAGCCGCGTCGAGTTTCGTTCGTTCAACCTGCTCGACAGCTACGCGAGCCTGGGCAAGTTCGACATCGTGTTCTGCCGCAACGTGCTGATCTACTTCTCCGCCCAGGTGAAGAAGGACATCCTGCTGCGCATTCACGGCACGCTCAAGCCCGGCGGTTACCTGTTCCTGGGGGCGTCCGAGGCGCTCAACGGGCTGCCCGACCATTACCAGATGGTGCAGTGCAGCCCGGGGATCATCTACCAGGCCAAGTGAAACGAAAAAGGCCGGTGTCGCGAGACACCGGCCTTTTTCATGCAGCTGCTGTCATCGATCAGAAGTCGTAACGCACCTTGGCCGAGAACACATCGGCGTCAAAGCCCGATTTGCCGATGTAGTCGTAGTTCACGCCCAGGGTCACCGCGCCCAGCTTGTAGTCGGCGCCTACGCCGGCTTCGTAGCTGTTGCGCACGGCCTTGGCGCCGCTGGTGACGAACGGGGTGCTACCCAGCAGGAAGGTCGAGGTGCTCTTGGCTTCGTCCGCCGCGAAGTCATGGTATGCCATCAGGCGAGCCTGTGGCTGCAGGGTGCCGGCGCCCAGCGGATACTCGCCGGCAACGCGCAGGCCTGCGCCCAGCTCGATGGCCTCGTAGCGCTGGTCTTCGACCTTCAGTGCAGCCGACGAACCCTTCTCGCGGTAACCGTCGATGTTCACCAGGCTGTAGCGCGCGGCAATGCGCGGCTCGACCAGCATCTGCGGGTTGATGTGATAGGTGTAGCCACCCACCACGTTCAGGCCCAGCAGGTCGCTGTCGTAATCGGCCTTGGCCGAGGTGCCGGCAATCTTGCGTTTGCTGTCGTTGTCGTTCAAGCCATAGCTCAGGCTGGCATCGACGAAGTAGTTGCCCTGCTCGAAGCCGCCGTACAGCGTGAAGGCGTGGCTGTCCACCTTGGTCTGGTTGCCGCTTTTGCCGTTGACGTCGGTGTTGATGAAGCTGTACGCCAGGCCCAGGGTCAGGTTGTCGTTGAGCTTGCCGTCGGCACCCACCGCGATGCCGCGGCTGTAGGCGTTGTAGCCGGCCACGCCGTCGCGCAGGTCCTGGCTGGCATCGCTGTAGAGGGTCTGCACCCACACGCCGGTGTCCTTGAACGCTTCGCCCGAGGAGGCGCCACGCAGGCTGCTGGTACGGCTGCCGGTGACATTGCTCACCAGGTTCTGGCTGGTGGTGGCTGCCTGGGTGGCGCCGCCGTTGACTTCAGGTGTCAGTTGCTCGGCCAGCTTGGCTAGCTGGGCCTCCTCGGCATTGGCGAAAGCTTGCAGCAGCGGGTCGTTGGCGCTCAGTTTGCTCAGGATGCTGTCGCGGTTCAGGCTGCCCAGGGCCAGTTGGCTGTTGGCCGAGGCACCCTGGCCGACCAGGATCTGGTTGACTTCGTCAGCACCTTTGCCGGTGACGGTCGCGACCAGTTTGTTGCCCTGGACTTTGTAGCTGTCGACCTTGAGCAGGGCCGAGCTGCTGACCAGGTTGATGTTGCCGTCGATCTTGCCGGCTTCGATCAGGCGATAGGTATTGCCCTTGGCGTTGAAGTCACTGCCCTTGGCGGCCAGCTTGACTTGCGAGCCTTTCTCGAATTCGGCAGTGCCAGTTACCTTCAGCACCGCTGCATTCGGGTTGGTGGCCGTGCTCAGGTTCAGCCCCAGCGAGGAGTTGCCTGCTACGGTCATGCTGCCGTCCAGCACGGTATGGGGTTTTACCAGGTTCAGGTGAGCGCTTCCGGTTTCTCCGCCCACGCTCATCCAGCCACCCTGACGCAGGCGGATGTTGGCGCCGTCGTTGCCCTGGGTGCCGCTGAAGTCGACGTTGCCATAGACGTCGATGGACGTCAGATCGATCAGGTTGCCCGTCACCTTGCTGCCGTTTTGCAGGCTCAGGTAGACGGTCTTGTTGGTTTCGGATGCATCGACCGCTTCATCTTCGGAGATCAGCGTGCCGCTGTTGACGACCCACAAAGCGTCACGGTTGGCCACGTCGATGTCGAAGTTGCCGATCACGATGGCCGCATCGGTCGCCTTGATGGTGCCGGTGTTGACGATCTGGCGCTCGGCGGTGGTGAAGCTGGCGCCGTCCACACGGATGCCTTCGGCGTCATCGCCGGTGGCGATGATGGTGCCGTTGTTGACGATGCCGGCCAGGTCGACCATGTCCACATTCTGCCCGTTGAAGCTGGTAGTGGCGTCGATGGCGGTAGCGCCGTTGCCGGTAACCTGGATCAGGCCGTTGTTGATCAGCTTGCCGTCGATACGGCCGCCTTCCAGGTTGATGCCCTTGGCGCTGGTGCCCTTGGCGATGATGCGGCCAGTGGTGTCATTGAGCAGGTCGCCCTTGATCGTGCCGGTGAAGTCCAGTGCACGGGCCACGTCCATTTCGCTGCCGTCGAGCAGCGGTTCGCCGGTGGCGCTGAGCAGGCCCTGGTTGATGACGCTGCCATTGATGGTGGCCGGGTCGATCATCAGGGCATTGGAGCCGCCGCCCACGGCGCTGATGCTGCCCTTGTTGATCAGGTTGCCGTCGATCTGGTTGCTGGCCCAGCTGCTGCCGTCTTCCCATGCGTCCAGGTCGATGCCGCCGGCAAAGTTGCCGCTGCTGTTGATCGTGGTGTTGAGAATCAGGTCGCCCTTGACGTGGTTGCCGTTGAATTCGATCGCGTCCTCGGCGGCACTGCCGGTGTAGGCGCCAGTGAATTCGAGGTTGCCTTCGTAGGTCTTGTGCTCGCTGATGAAGCCGGCATCGGTCAACTTGATGGTCTGGGCGCCGACAGGCAGGGCGGTGGCAGTGATTGCCAGGGCGAGCAGGGTCTTGCGAAACATCACAGGAGTCACGGTTTATTCCTTAAACACAGCGTATTGAATTCGGCGCTTGCCTGCGTGGCATGACGGCTGTGCGGTGATAGCCAGATGCCACGTAGCGGAGCGGGACGGATCTTAGATGAGAGATAGCGAATTGACATTAAAATTTGACGCCAAAAGGGCGCAGGGTGGGGTTGCCGCTGCCAGGCAATTGCCGCTTTGCCGGTGTCTGGCGGAAATCCGTTGCCGCTTTTCTGGCATTGCCATGGCTGGCAAGCGCGGTAAAGCCCCGGCTTTGCTGGGTTTTGTGTTTTGGCACGGGACTTGCTCTATCACCGGCAACGAACCCTACGGTCAACCTTCAAAGGTTTCCCCGACATGAGCATCAGTTTCGACAAAGCGCTTGGCATTCACGAAAAGGCACTGGGCTTTCGCGCCCAGCGTGCCGAAGTGCTGGCCAACAACATCGCCAACGCCGACACCCCCAACTACAAGGCGCGCGACATGGACTTCTCGTCCGTGCTGGCGGCCGAGACCGACAAGGTCAAGAACGGCCATTTCTCCCTCGAGCGCACCAACACCCGGCACATCGAGGCCCAAGGCCTGGCGATGGGTGACGAAACCCTGCAGTACCGCACGCCCATGCAGCCCTCGATCGACCAGAACACCGTTGACGCGCAGCTCGAGCAATCCAGCTATGCCGAGAATGCCGTGGGTTTCCAGGCCAGCTTCACGCTGCTCAACAGTAAATTCAAAGGGCTGGTGTCAGCCCTGCGCGGAGAGTAAGTCATGTCCCTTGCCAGCGTTTTCAACATTGCCGGTAGCGGCATGAGCGCGCAGACCACGCGCCTGAACACCGTTGCCTCCAACATCGCCAACGCCGAGACCGTTTCCTCGAGCATCGACCAGACCTATCGTGCCCGCCACCCGGTGTTCGCCACCACGTTCCAGCAGGCCCAGAATGGCGTCAGCCAGTCGCTGTTCCAGGACCAGGGCGAAGCCGGGCAGGGCGTTCAGGTACTGGGTGTGGTCGAAGACCAGAGCAACCTCGAGGCGCGCTATCAGCCCAACCATCCGGCGGCGAACAAGGACGGCTACGTCTACTACCCGAACGTCAACGTGGTCGAGGAAATGGCTGACATGATCTCCGCCAGCCGCTCGTTCCAGACCAACGCCGAGCTGATGAACACGGCCAAAACCATGATGCAGAAGGTCCTGACCCTGGGTCAGTGATAAGGGGCGTTTTTTATGGCTGATGTAAACCTGAACGACGTCATTTCCAATTCCGGCGTCAAGAACTCCAGCAATACGAACGCGGCAAGCGGCCTGGGCGGCAAGACCGCCAACGGCCAGACCCTGGGCAAGGACGCGTTCCTTCAGCTGCTGGTTACCCAGATGCAGCACCAGAACCCGCTCGACCCGCAGGACAACAGCGAGTTCGTGGCCCAGCTGGCGCAGTTCTCCAGCCTCGAAGGCATCACCTCGCTGAACGATTCGGTCAACGCCATCACGGGGGCCATGGGTTCCTCGCAGGCGCTGCAGGCCTCCGGGCTGGTCGGTCGCTCGGTGATCACCCAGGCCGACAAGGCCGTGGTCGACACCACCAAGAGCTTCACTGGCCAGGTGGTGGTCCCGCAGTCGATCACTTCGGGCACCGTCACTGTCACCGACAAGGATGGCAAGACCATCAAGACCATCGACCTGGGCGAGCAGAAGGCCGGCAATGCCGACTTCATCTGGGACGGTACCAACGAGAAGGGCGAAAAGGTCGACCCGGGTACCTACACCTTCACGGCCAAGACCACCGTCGATGGCAAGTCGGCCGAGATGTACACCCTGCTGCCGGCCACCGTCAGCAGCGTCACCATCAGTCAGACCGGCGGCGAGCTGATGCTCAACCTCGCTGGCCTGGGCAGCGTTGCGCTGTCCAAAGTCCAAACTATCGGTATATAGAGCCGGCTAACGCGGCACAAGGAGTGGAAAGATGTCTTTCAATATCGGCCTTAGCGGTCTCTATGCAGCCAACAAGCAACTGGCTGTCACCGGCAACAACATCGCCAACGTTTCGACCACCGGCTTCAAGGCCTCGCGCGCCGAGTTCGCCGATGTGTACTCGGCCAGCAAACTGGGCGTGGGCAGCAAGACCGTCGGCAACGGGGTGCGTCTGGCTGCAGTCTCCCAGCAGTTCGGTCAGGGTGACATCAACAACACCGGCAACGTACTGGACATGGGTATCCAGGGCCAGGGCTACTTCGTCCTGAGCGACAACGGCTCGCTGAGCTACACCCGTTCCGGTGCGTTCCAGACCAACAAGGACAACTACGTGGTGACCTCGGACGGTATCCGTCTGCAAGGTTACGCGGCCGACGTCAACGGCAAGATCATCAAGGGCGTGCTGACCGACCTGAAGATCGACACCTCCGCGCTGGCGCCAAAGACCACCACGCTGATCGATCAGGGCATCAACCTGAACTCCTCGGCGCCGTCGATCCCGCTGCAGGTACTGGATGACAGCACGCCGCCGGTGCTGGTGGACAACAAGACGTTCGACCCTTCGGACGAGAGCACCTACACCAAATCGTTCCCGACCAAGATCTACGACAGTCAGGGCAACGAGCACACGATGGAGCAGTTCTATCGCAAGACCGGTGACAACCAGTGGACCACCTACACGCTGGTCGATGGTCGCAACCCGTTCGACCCTGCCAGCACCAAGCCACTGTCCGGCACCATCAGCTTCAATCCTGATGGCAGTGTCAAGGCCATGACTGCCGACAATACCGGTCACCCGGCGGGCTCCGAATTCACCGTGGTCAACAACAACTTCACCATGAAAGGCTGGGTGCCGGCGTCCTACGACAAGGCCACCGACAAGTGGGCATCCAACGGTTCGGCCGGCAATGCCGACGGCATCCGTATGAACATGACCAGCACCACGTCGTACAACACCGACACTGCCCGCATGTCCCAGGCGCAGGACGGCTATGCCACCGGCATCCTGTCCAGCCTGAGCATCGACTCCACCGGTGTGATGTTCGCCAGCTTCAGCAACCAGCAGTCCCGCGCCATCGGCCAGGTCGCGATTGCCAGCTTCGCCAACGAGCAGGGCCTGGAGCAGCTGGGTGGTACCCGCTGGAAAGAGACCTACGCCTCGGGCATCCCGGGCATCGACACGCCGAAGACCGGTACCCTGGGTTCGATCGAGTCCAACGCACTGGAAGCGTCCAACGTCAACCTGACCATGGAGCTGGTCGAGCTGATCAAGGCGCAGAGCAACTTCCAGGCGAACTCCAAGACCATCTCTACCGAAAGCACCATCATGCAGACCATCATCCAGATGACCTGATGATCGCCTGATGGAATGAGCATGGACGAACCCCTTTCTCGGAAGGGGTTCGTTGTTTCGGAGGCAGTAGAAATGAAGTGCGCACTCGCAATCGTGGGCTTCGCCTTGCTGGTGGTGGCTGTGCAGGTCGGCGCCGACATGGCCGCCTGGTATCGCTGGGAAAGCCAGGCCGATGGCCGGCTCGTCTGTTCGCAGGTTTCGCCGGGCGAGGGCTGGCGTCGGTTTGCCGGGCCTTTCAACAATGGCGCTTGCCGTGACAACTGAGGTTTGCCGCTAGCGGCAAGCTGGCGCCGTATTTTCGACGGTGCATCGCACGCGCAGGCGCTGGCCTGTGCTCCAGCCCCCGCATTGACGGGGCTTTACCCCTGTTTTGCAGAGTTGGTTTGAAACTTGCTTGAGTGACCGGCAAAGCAGCGGTGAACGGCAAGTGTTCGCCAGCGCAGCGGAGGATGATCTGTGGACAAGATGCTTTACGTGGCCATGACCGGTGCCAGCCAGAACGCACTGGCGCAACGGGCGCATGCCAACAACCTGGCGAACATTTCCACCAGCGGCTTTCAGCGCGACCTGGAGCAGGCGCGCTCGATGCCGGTGTTTGGTGACAGCTTTCCGGCGCGTGCCTATGCCATGACCGAACGTCCTGCCACCGATTTCAGCCCCGGTGCCATGCAGGAGACCGGCCGCGACCTGGACATCGCCATTGGTGGCGACGGCTTCATCGCCGTGCAGGCCCCGGATGGCAGCGAAGCCTACGTGCGTACCGCCAGCCTCAACATCGATGCCCTGGGCGTGCTGCGCGCGGGCAACGGCATGCCGGTGATGGGCAATGGTGGGCCGATTGCCGTGCCGCCCGAGCAGAAGGTCGAGATCGGCCAGGACGGCACCATCAGCATTCGCGCCATGGGTGAAGGCCCGCGGGTGATGGCCGAGGTCGATCGCATCAAGCTGGTCAACCCCGACGTCAAGACCCTCAACAAGGGCCTGGACGGCATGATCCACACCAAGAGCGGCCAGCCTGCCGATGCCGATGCCAACGTGCAGGTGGTGTCCGGTTTCCTGGAAGCCAGCAACGTCAACGCCGTCGAGGAAATGACCTCGGTGCTGGCGCTGTCCCGTCAATTCGAACTGCACGTCAAGATGATGACCACGGCCAAGGAAGGCGACGAAGCCATGGCTCGGGTTTTGCAAATCGGCTAATTACACAGACGTAGCGCCGTAAAACAGGCGCACGAGGAGAACAGCATGCTTCCGGCTCTTTGGGTCAGTAAAACCGGTTTGTCCGCCCAGGACACCAACCTGACCACCATTTCCAACAACCTGGCCAACGTCTCGACCACCGGCTTCAAGCGTGATCGTGCCGAGTTCCAGGACCTGCTCTACCAGATCAAGCGCCAGCCAGGTGCACAGTCGACCCAGGACAGCGAGCTGCCATCGGGTCTGCAGGTGGGTACTGGTGTGCGCATCGTCGGCACCCAGAAAAACTTCAGCACCGGCAGCCTGCAAACCACCGAGAACCCGCTGGACATGGCCATCAACGGTCGCGGCTTCTTCCAGGTACTGCAGCCAGACGGCACCGTTTCGTACAGCCGTGACGGTACCTTCCACCTGAACTCCGATGGCCAGGTGGTCACCGCCAACGGTTTCGCCCTCGAGCCTGCCGTGGTCGTGCCGCCAGACGCGCAGACCTTCACCGTGGGCCAGGACGGCACCGTATCGATCACCACCGCCGGCAACCCGGCCGCGCAGATCATCGGCAACATCCAGACCGCCGACTTCATCAACCCGGCCGGCCTGCAGGCCATGGGCAACAACCTGTTCCTGGAAACCGCCGCCAGCGGTGCGCCGCAGATCGGCACGCCGGGCCTGAACGGCTTCGGTACCACCCTGCAGCAGACCCTGGAAAACTCCAACGTCAGCACCGTGGAAGAGCTGGTCAACATGATCACCACCCAACGTGCCTACGAGATGAACTCCAAGGTGATTTCCACCGCCGACCAGATGCTCTCGTTCGTTACCCAGAACCTGTAAGTGAAGCCCCAGGGGCGCTGATGCGGCGCCTGTTACACCGTGAGGTCAGAGTCATGAGCCGTTTGTTGTCCGTATTCGCCCTGGGTGGGGTGGTGTTGCTGGCCGGTTGCGTCGCGCCGACGCCAAAGCCCAACGACCCGTACTACGCGCCTGTGTTGCCGCGTACACCCCTGCCTGCAGCGGCCAACAACGGCTCCATCTACCAGGCCGGTTTCGAGCAGAACCTGTACAGCGACCGCAAGGCGTTCCGGGTGGGCGACATCATCACCATCACGCTCAACGAGCGTACCCAGGCGAGCAAGAACGCCAACTCGCAGATCGCCAAGAACAGCAAGGCCGAGCTTGGCCTGACCTCGCTGTTCGGTGCCGGGGTCAACACCAACAATCCGTTTGGCGACGGTGACCTGAGCCTCAGCGCCGGCTACAGCGGCGACCGCGCCACCAAGGGCGACAGCAAGGCGGCCCAGGGCAATACCCTGACCGGTTCGATCACCGTCACCGTGGCCGACGTGCTGCCCAACGGCATCATCGCGGTACGCGGCGAGAAGTGGATGACCCTCAACACCGGCGACGAGCTGGTGCGTATTGCCGGCATGGTGCGCGCCGACGACATCGCCACCGACAACACCGTGCCGTCGACCCGGGTCGCCGATGCGCGCATCACCTATTCGGGCACCGGCTCGTTTGCCGATGCCAGCCAGCCCGGTTGGCTGGACCGCTTCTTCATCAGCCCGCTTTGGCCTTTCTAGGTTCGGATGATCATGTTCAACATCAAGCAGCTGATTGCCGCGACTGTCCTGTTGTCCACCGCGTTCGGCGTACATGCCGAGCGCCTCAAGGACATCGCCAGCATTTCCGGCGTGCGTACCAACCAGTTGATCGGCTACGGCCTGGTGGTGGGGCTCAACGGCACGGGTGACCAGACTACCCAGACCCCGTTCACCCTGCAGACCTTCAACAACATGCTCTCGCAGTTCGGTATCAAGGTGCCGCCGGGCTCGGGCAACGTGCAACTGAAAAACGTCGCGGCAGTGTCGGTGCACGCCGACCTGCCGGCGTTCGCCAAGCCGGGCCAGGTGGTGGACATCACCGTGTCGTCCATCGGCAACTCCAAGAGCCTGCGCGGCGGCAGCCTGCTGATGACCCCGCTCAAGGGTATCGACGGCAACGTGTACGCCATTGCCCAGGGCAACCTGGTGGTGGGCGGCTTCGATGCCGAGGGCCGTGATGGTTCCAAGATCACCGTCAACGTGCCATCGGCCGGGCGTATTCCGGGCGGTGCATCGGTAGAGCGCTCGGTGCCGAGCGGCTTCAACCAGGGCAACAGCCTCACCCTTAACCTCAATCGCCCCGACTTCACCACCGCCAAGCGTATCGTCGACAAGGTCAACGAACTGCTCGGCCCGGGTGTGGCCCAGGCGCTGGATGGTGGCTCGGTGCGCGTCACCGCGCCCCTGGACCCGAGCCAGCGCGTCGACTACCTGTCGATCCTGGAGAATCTCGAGATCGACCCCGGTCAGGCAGTGGCCAAGGTCATCATCAACTCGCGTACCGGTACCATCGTGATCGGCCAGAACGTCAAGGTATCGCCAGCGGCGGTCACCCACGGCAGCCTCACCGTGACCATCACCGAAGACCCGATCGTCAGCCAGCCCGGCCCGTTCTCCAATGGCGAGACGGCAGTGGTGCCGCGCTCGCGGGTCAACGCCGAGCAGGAAGCCAAGCCGATGTTCAAGTTCGGGCCGGGCACTACGCTCGACGAGATCGTGCGTGCGGTCAACCAGGTGGGCGCGGCCCCCGGTGACCTGATGGCGATTCTCGAAGCCCTCAAACAGGCCGGCGCGCTGCAAGCCGACCTGATCGTGATCTGAGGGGCTGGTCATGGATATGCCTAAAAGCGGCATCAGTGCCGCCGACAGTGGTGCCTACACCGACCTCAACCGCCTCAACTCGCTCAAGGTGGGTGATCGCGACAGCGACGCCAACCTGCGCAAGGTCGCCCAGGAATTCGAGTCGCTGTTCCTCAACGAGATGCTCAAGTCGATGCGCTCGGCCAGCGATGTGCTGGCCAAGGACAACCCGCTCAATACCGAAACCACCAAGCAGTACCAGCAGATGTACGACCAGCAGCTGGCGGTGAGCATGTCCCGCGAGGGCGGCGGCATCGGCCTGCAGGATGTGCTGATGCGCCAGCTGTCCAAGCAGAAGGCCACCAACGCTGCAGCGGCGGCCAGCAGCCCGTTCCCGCGGGTCGATCTGCAGCAGCGCAGCCTGTGGGCGACCAAGGTGGCCGAGCCACTGCGTGATGCCGCCAGCACCAGCCACCGCAACGACATGGCGGCGCTCAATTCGCGGCGCCTGGCATTGCCCGGCAAGCTCACCGATCGCCTGCTGGCCGGTATCGTGCCGTCGGCAGATGGAACGCCAGCCACCACCAATACCGCCGCGTTGCCGCAGCGCACCACGGCCATGACCGATGCGCTGGTCAAGGGCGACTGGGCCCCGGCCCAGACTTTTGCCGCGCCGGGCTCGATGCGTATCTACGGACGTGCCGTGGCGCAGCCGCCACTGGCCCCGGCCAAGCGCGCGTTCGATTCCAGCGACGAGTTCGTCACCACCATGCTGCCGATGGCCGAGCAGGCCGCCAAGCGTATCGGCATCGACCCGCGGTACCTGGTGGCACAGGCCGCCCTGGAAACCGGCTGGGGCAAATCGGTGATGCGCCAGGCCGATGGCAGCAGCAGCCACAACCTGTTCGGCATCAAGGCCACCGGCAACTGGAAAGGCGATCAGGCACGTGCGATCACCAGCGAGTTCCGTGACGGGCAGTTCGTCAAGGAAACCGCTGCGTTCCGTTCCTATGACTCCTACCAGGACAGCTTCCACGACCTGGTGAGCTTGTTGCAAAACAATGCTCGCTATAAAGATGCGGTAAATGCGGCCGATAAGCCTGAACAGTTTGTGCGAGAGCTGCAGAAGGCCGGGTATGCAACCGATCCGGACTACGCCAGCAAGATCTCGCAGATCGCAAAACAGATGAAGTCGTACGAGAGCTACGCAGCTGTCGCTACTACAACGAAACTATAAGGTTTGAATTATGGCGAGTTTGATCAATATCGGCTTATCCGGTGCCAGCGCTGCCCAATCGGGCATGCACACCACGGGTAACAACATCGCTAACGTCGATACCGCTGGTTACTCGCGCCAGCAGAACATTCAAAACTCCAAGAGTTCGATCCGCGAAGGCCAGGTGTTCATCGGCACCGGCACCACGCTGGCCGATGTGCGCCGCGTGTACAACAACTTCCTGGAAAACCAGCTGCGTACCACCAACTCGCTGAGCAGCGAGGCCAACGCCTTTCTCGACCAGGTCAGCCCCACCGACAAGCTGCTGTCGGACAAGGACACCGGTATCACTGGCGCCCTGCAGAGCTTCTTCACCGCCCTGCAGAGCGCTGGCGCCAAGCCGACCGAAGACGCCTCGCGCCAGTTGCTGCTGACCAGCGCCCAGGCACTGAGCAAGCGCTTCAACACCATCGCCGCGCAGCTCAACCAGCAGAACACCAACATCAACGGCAACCTGTCGTCGATGGCCACCCAGGTCAACAACCTGACGGCCACCATTGCCAACTACAACGACCAGATATCACGCGTGTCGTCATTGCAGGGCAGCCCCAACGACCTGCTCGACAAGCGCAACGAAGCGGTGCGCCAGCTCAGCAACCTGGTGGGCGTGGATGTGGTCGAGCGCGAGGGCAACCTCGACGTGTACCTCAAGAACGGCCAGTCGCTGGTGCTCGGCAAGACCACCAACACCCTCGAGACGGTGAACAGCCCGACCGACCCGACCCGTTCCAACCTGGTGCTCAACCGCGGCACCACCAAGATCGATATCACCAACAGCGTCAGCGGTGGCGAGATCGGCGGCCTGATCACCTACCGCAATGATGTGCTGGAACCGGCGCTCAACGAACTCGGCCGTGTGGCCCTGGTGGTGGCCGACCGGATCAACAGCCAGCTGGCGCAAGGTATCGACAAGAACGGTGACTTCGGCGCGACCCTGTTCAACGATATCAACAACGCCACCATGATGGCCCAGCGCAGCATCGCCAAGGCGGGCAACAACGCCGCCACCGGCAGCCTTAACGTAAACATCAAGGACACCGGCAAGCTGACCACCAGCGACTACCAGGTGACCTTTACCGACGACAACAACTACACCGTCACCCGGCTCCCGGGTGGCACTGCAGTGGGCTCCTACAAGCTGGACGAGACGCCACCGCCGGTGATCGACGGTTTCACCCTGGAAATGAACGGTGGCCTGCCCAGCAAGGGCGACTCGTTCAAGATCACCCCGACCCGCGGCGCCGCGGGCAGCCTCGACACCGTGCTCACCGACCCCAAGCGCATCGCGCTGGCGGCGCCGCTGACCGGCACCAGCGGTGCAGGCAACCAGGGCACCGGCATCATCGGTCAGCCCAACCTGACTTCGATGATCGACATCTACGACTCGGCCCAGCGCATCGAGCTGCAGAACGGCCTGAAGTACTCGACGCCGGTCAAGCTGGTGTTCGGTGATGAAAGCACCAACCCGCAGACCTACAAGATCCACAACGCCCAGGGCGATGAAATCGGCAGCGGTACTATCATTCCGGGCCAGGAAAACAAGCTGCAGATCAACGTGCCGATGGTCGATGCCAGCGGCAACCCGGTGGGTACGCCACAAAAGAACATCACCTTTGAAATGACCGTGGCCGGTTCGCCCAAGCAGGGCGACAACTACACGGTGGGCATGACCGGTGCCGGCTCGGCCGACAACCGCAACGGCCAGGCGGTGATCGATCTGCAGACCAAGGCCACCGTCGACGTCGGCCCCAACGGCAAGGGCATCAGCCTGACCGACGCCTACGGCAAGCTGGTGGAGAACGTCGGCGGCAAGGCGGCCCAGGCCAAGCTCGATACCGAGGCCACCGGCGCCCTGCAGAAGTCTGCGGTAGCCGCCAGCGCTTCGGTGTCCGGCGTCGACCTGGACGAAGAAACCGGCAACCTGATCAAGTTCCAGCAGTACTACACGGCCTCCTCGCAGATCATCAAGATCGCGCAGGAAATTTTCACCACGCTGATCAACAGCCTTTAAGGAGTCGTAGATCGTGCGCATTTCCACCGCCCAGTTCTACCAGACCAGCACCTCCAACTATCAGGCTAACTTCGCCAAGGCCGTGGAGTCCCAGCAGCAGGCCAGTGACCAGTTGCGCGTACGTACCGCCGCGGACGACCCGGTCGGTGCCGCGCGCCTGCTGCAACTGGAACAGCAGAACAACCTGATCACCCAGTACAGTGGCAACATCTCCAGTGCACGCTCCAGCCTGGGCACCTCCGAGGCCACCCTCAACAGCATCACCAATGTGCTGTCGCGGGTGAAGGAGCTGGCGATCGGCGCCGGCAGCGGCAACATGACCGACAACGATCGCAAGGCCAACGAGCAGGAGTTGTCGCAGCTCGAAGAGCAACTGTTCAGTCTGATGAACAGCCGCGACGAGAACGGCAAGTACATCTTCTCGGGTTCGCGTGGTGACACCCAGCCGTTCGAACGCAATGCCGATGGCACCTACTCGTACAAGGGCGACCAGAGCACCACCAACCTGCAGGTCGGTGACATGCTCAGCGTGGCCACCAACGAGACCGGCTACGACGTGTTCCAGAAGGCGCTGAACACCAGCCGCAGCCAGACCACCATGACCGCGCCTGCCAACCCGGCCGACGTGCGTGTCAACCTGTCCAATGGCCAGGTCTCCGGCAGCTCGACCTACAACGACCTGTTCCGCAGCGGCGAGCCGTACAAGATCGAATTCGTCAGCGCCACCGAATTCAAGATCACCGACGTCAACAACGTCGACCGTACCCTGGAGGCCACCAATGGCGGGGTCTTCAACCCGAAGGGCGGCAATACCACCATCAACTTCCGCGGCGTCGACATCCGCATGGAAGTCAGCCTGCAGGGCGACGAGCTGACCGACCCCACCGCCGCTGACGACGCGGTGCGCGGGCACGAGTTCACCCTCGCTTCCAAGCCCGACGAAATCACCGGCACCCGCAGCCCCGGCAACGTGTCGCCCGACGGCCAGCTCAGCGGCCTGTCGATCGCGGACAAGGCAAAATACGACGCTGCGTTCCCCGGTGGCGGTGCGATCGTCAAGTTCACCAGCGACACCACATTCGACGTGTATGCCCAGCCTATGACCGCCGACAGCCGTCCTGTGGGCAGCGGTGATACCACCGTCAGCCCGACCCGCGTGGCCGGCGTCGACTTCACCTTCAGTGGCACGCCCAAAGATGGCGACCAGTACTCGGTGCAGGTCAACAACCACCAGAACCAGAACGTGCTCGACACCATCCATCAGTTGCGCACCGCGCTGCTGACACCTGTCGACAACGATCCGGCAGCCCGCCGCAACTTCCTCGCGTCGATGGATTCGGCTATCTCCAACCTGGCCAGTGCAGCGGACAAGATCGCCGAATCCATCAGCTCCATCGGTGGGCGCGGTGCGGCACTGGATGTGCAGGCAGAAACCAACGAAGCCTTGCAGTCGGCCAACACGATCACGCAGAACTCGATCCGTAACGCCGACCCTGCCGAGACGATGATCCGTCTCACGCTTCAGCAGAACATGCTGCAAGCCTCGCAACTAGCCTTCAGCAAGCTGGCCGCGCTCGGGCTGTTCAACCGGCTCTGATTGACCCTTTCTCGCACTACCCACCCGGGGGCGCTCAGCCGCCCCCGGGGTTTTCTCCAGGTCCAGCCCAATGAACGAACTGCCGCTCGTCAGCATCGCCATCCCCGCGTTCAACCCCGAGTTCTTCAGTCGTGCCCTGCACAGTGCCATTACCCAGCGTTATGCCAACGTGGAAGTGGTCGTGTGCGACGACAGCCAGGGTGACGAGATCAAGGCGATTTTCGACCTGTGGGCAGGCCAGGCCACGTGCGCGTTGCGGTATGTGCGCAACCCGTCGACACTGGGCTTTTCGCGCAATGTGCTGATGTGCCTGGAACAGACGCGGGGCGAGTTCATCAAGTTTCTCTGCGATGACGACTGGCTGGTGGACAGCTGCATCAGCCAGTCGGCGCAGGTGCTGCGCGACTGCCCGGACGTGAATGTACTGATTCACCACCGGCTGATATGCGCGGCGGACGAAACGGTACTGCCCATGCGCCAGGCCAACTGCATCATTTCCCCCACCAGCGCGTTGATCAACGGCGGCGACCTGCTGGAGGCGCTCGAAAGCAACCTGCCGAACCTGTTTGGGGGTATCAGCCATGCGCTGTTGCGCCGTGCCCAGGTTCAGGACTTTTTGCCGCAGCTGGTGCAGGAGGGCGAAGGGTTTCGTGCGCGCCTGGTCGAAGCGCTGTTCATCTGCCTGCTGCGCCGTGGCCACCTGGCCTACCTGAACACCATGCTCAGCCTGGAGCGCGTTCACCCCGGGCGCTTGAGCCATCACCCCAGCATGACCCTGGCTTTCGCTACCGAAAGCGAGTGGTTGCGCCAGATGCTCGCCTCGCGCACCAGTGAACCGGCGCCGGCCAGCGGTTGGGTGCGGCACATACCACTGGAGCTCTACACCGCCGGCGCTGACAAGGCCTGGGAAGAGTTCGAGCTGACGCGCCTGTATGCGCGCCAGGTCGCCAGTTTTCAGCAACAGGTCGGCACCAGCAGCCTGAGCTTCACCGAGCTGTACGGCGAGTGGCTGGGGTGTCGGGTATTGTCGGCGGCGCAGCTTGACCTGCTGCCCAAGCGCATTGCGCAATGGCCGCGTCGCCCGCGCATCGACGTGCTGGTGCTCGCTGCCCAAGACGATGGCGTGGCACTCAAGGCCACGCTGGACAGCCTTGAGCAACAGTCCTATGCCGCTGCGGCCATTTGCGTGCTGGGCCCGGCAGCGCTGCAACCGTTGAACCCCAAGTTCGTGCAGGTGCACGCCCAGGGCCATGCCATCGAGCAGCTCAATGACTGCGTGACCCGCGATGGGGCGGGTGACTGGGTATTCCTGCTGCGTGCAGGCGACTGCCTGCACCCGCATGCGTTGGTCATCATGGCCGAGCGCATGGCACTGCAACCCGACTGCGCGTGCCTGTACACCGATGAAGGCACCCACGACAACCTGCAGCCCAGCCAGCCGATCTTCAAGCCGGACTTCAACCTGGACCTGATGCGCAGTGTTCCCTACGTAGGCAGGCTGCTGGCCTTCGATACCGCCCGGGTGCGTGAGCAGGGCGGTTTCGACCCGCAGTTCGAGTCGCTGGCTCCCCACGACATGCTCTGGAAACTGGTCGAGAGTCAAGGGTTGGGCGCGGTGGGGCATGTCGCCGAGCTGCTGGTGCAATGTCGCTACGGCTATGAGGCCTGGCAGCGGGAAGCGGCCTGTGCCGTACAGGCACCCAGGGTGCTGCGTGCGCATCTGGCACGCCTGGGCGTCGAGGCCGAGGTGGTCAGCGCCGAAGGCTCGATGTTTGCCCATGTGCAGTATCGACATGCCGATACGCCGGCGGTGTCGATCATCGTTGCCGCAGGCGATGACGTAAAGGCACTGACGCGCTGCGTCGAATCGATTTTCGAGCACACCGCCTACCGCAACTACGAGATCCTGATTGCTGTCAGTGGTCGTGAGTCGATGCCAGTACAAGGCTGGCTGGCTGCAATGCAGGGGCTTGGCAGCGAGCAGTTGCGCATTGTGCCGGTAGCCTCGGCGAATGGCCCGGCGCTTTACAACCAGGCCAGCCTGCAGGCACGTGGCAGCTACCTGCTGTTGCTCGATTCGGACTGCGTGTTTTTCGATGCGCAATGGCTTGATGAACTGGTAGGTCAGGCCCAGCGCCCAGAGGTCGGCATCGTCGGGCCAAAATTGTGCAACCAGACTGGCAACGTGACCGGAGCAGGCCTGGTGCTGGGGCTGCACGGCGTTGCCAGCAGTCCGTTTTTCGGCCAGCCCGCAGACGCCAATGGCTACATGAATCGGTTGGCCTGCGTGCAGAACTACAGCGCCGTGAGTGGCGTCTGCCTGATGGTACGTCGCGAGCTGTTCGACCAGCTTGGCGGTCTGGACGGCGAAAACTTCTCGACCGGCTTGAGTGATGCCGACCTTTGCCTGCGTATGCGCGACCATGGCTATCTGATCGTCTGGACTCCCTTTGCGGTGGTTGCCAAGGCCACCTCGCAGACGGTGGCCCTGGACGAGCAGCACAAGGACAGCTTCTACGAGCGCTGGCTGCCGCGCGTGGCCAATGACCCGGCGTACAACCACAACCTCAGCTTGCGCATGGCCAGTTTCAACCTGGAGCCGGGCCTGCGCGAGGGATGGGTGCCGTTCATCCAGCCGGTGCTGCCTTTTGTCATGGCCTTGCCAATCAACACCACTGCGGTCGGACACTATCGCGTCAGCCAGCCGTTCAAGGAGCTGGAACGGGCCGGCTGGATACAGGGACAGTTGAACTATGTGCTGCCGAGCATGGTGGAGCTTGAGCGTTGCAAGCCGGATGTGATCATCCTGCAGTGCCGCTATACCACCGGCTCGCTTGAGGAGATGGCGCGCATCCAGCGACTTTCTTCGGCTCGGCGCATCTACGAGATCGATGACTACATCATCGATGTGCCCGAGAAGAATGAACACCGGCGCAACATGCCCGGCAACATGCGCGAAATGGTCAGCCGCGGTATCGCCCTGTGTGATCGGGTGGTGGTCTCCACCGAGCCACTGGCCGACGCGCTGTCGAGCATGCACCGGGATATTCGCGTGGTCCCCAACATGCTCTCGCGCTCGTTGTGGGGCGGCCTGAAGGGGCGCCGCCAGACGTCGGCGCGTCCGCGTGTCGGCTGGGCGGGCGGCACCAGTCACCGCGGCGACCTCGAACTGCTGGCCGAGGTGGTCAAGACCTTGGCCAATGAGGTCGACTGGGTGTTCTTCGGCATGTGCCCGCAGCTGCTGCGTCCCTACATCAAGGAGTTTCATGCCGGCGTGCCGCTGCACCTGTACCCACAGAAGCTGGCGGGCCTGAACCTCGATCTGGCGCTGGCGCCGCTCGAGCAGAATCTGTTCAACGACTGCAAGAGCAACCTGCGCCTGCTGGAATACGGTGCTTGCGGTTTCCCGGTGATCTGCACCGAGACCAAGGCCTACGGTGGTTACCTGCCCTGTACGCGGGTCGCCAGTAACACCACCGAGCAGTGGCTGGACGCGATCCGCATGCACCTGGCAGATCCGCAGGCCAGTTATCGCCAGGGCGATGCGCTACGCGAAGCGGTACTGCGTGACTACGTACTCAATACACACAATCTGCAGCAATGGGCCAACGGCTGGTTGGCCGATTGACCTCCACCGGCCGGCAAGTCGCCTGGCCGGGCATCCAACAACAGAGGTAGGTGCTTTATGACTGACAACGCAACCGGGTTGGGCAAAGACGTTACGGTCGTGCTGCTGGGGCATGAAGAGCAGGGCTATCGCGAGCGCGCACTGCATTACTACAAGACGCAGGGTCTCGCCTGTGCAGTGGTCGAGCACGCCTCGTCGAACCTGACTGGCGATGCCTGCACCCAGGGGCTGCAGGCGCTGCTTTCGCAGCTTGCAACGCCGTTCGTGAGCCTGGCGCTGGATACCGACTTTGTCCGTGTTCAGGCCCTGGAGGCTGCGGCAGAGCATCTTCATGCGCACCCGCATTGCCAGTTGGCCCAGGGCTACGTGCTGGGCTACGCCCCCGGCAGCAAGCAGGTGGCCTACCACAAGATCGGCGATGCACTTGATGCCGCCGTTGGCGAAAACGCACGTGTTGCCATCGAGCAGTATGCCGCCAGCGGACAGTCGGCCTGGCGTGCGCTCGTGCGAGTGCCGACGCTGCAGGCTGTGCTGTCGAGCTTGCCCGCCGGGCTCGATTTCGATACCTGGCTGGTGGTGGTGTCGTACTCGATGCTTGGCCAGGGCGCGCTCAAGCGGCTGGACCAGACCGATGCGCTGGTGCAGTACGCCGACAGCCGGCTGAGCCAGGTCGAACGCGAAGAGCAGCGAGTGCGTGCGGTGCGCGTGCTGCGCCAGTGGGACGCCGACCACCTTCGGCTATGCGCCGACGATGAGGGCTTCACCGTCATCGACCGGTTCGTTGGCGCCACCCAGGGTGGTGTTGCTACCGATCTGCTGTTCACCTCCACCTGGAGCGGCATGAATGCAGCGCCCGAGCGCAGGTTCGAGCCGCGCCAGTTTGTCGAGCTGCCTTACTACAATGCGCCGTTGTTCGAGGTACTGACCGGTCTGGAATTCCTGTTGCACGCCTGGCCGGTCGGACAGGCCCATCGGCAGGCGGTCGAGGGTACCTGGGTGAGCCAGTTCGAGCTGTTGCGCGAGCACCCCAACGACACCGTCGATACCCTGAGGGCACGCTACTGGCAAGCGTTGGACCTGGGGGTGTTCACCCCCGAGGTTTGCCGCCGTCTGCTTGCGACCCTGGTGGATGAGGACGTCCAGGCCGATGCCCGCGAGCTGCAGGCATGGCTGGAACGCCTGGATGGTCTGCCGGGCATCGACCCGGCCGCGTGGCTCAGGGCCACCGCCTCGGGCCTGGTGCAGGAGTCGATTGCCGCTGCCACGCCGGACGCCGCCACCCAGCAGCGCATCGTCGCCCACCTGAGCAAGCAGCGTGCTGCGCAGATCGCCTTCGTGGTTGTCGACCTGGAAGACGACAACGGCGCACTGCAGAACACCTTCGACAGCCTGTTGGCCAGTGGCCTGCGCGACTTCAAGCTGGTCGTGCTCAAGGCCGGCAAGCCGCCGGTGGTGACCACGCCCCGCGATACCCTGCATTTCATCCAGGTGACGCCGGGCAATTTCGTCTCCCACCTGAACCAGGTGGCGCGTCAGGTACCAAGTGAATGGCTGTTGCTGCTGCAGGCCGGCGACCTGCTGACCGTGGGCGGCTTGCTGCGCCTGCAGGTGGAGCTGGCGTCAGCCCCGGGCTGCCTGGCCATCTGCGCCAACGAAGTGCAGCGCGACTCCGACGGGCGTCTGGTCAGCGTGGTGCGCCAGGGTGGCAACCTGGACCTGCTGCGCAGCCGTCCCGACCTGATGTCGCAGCACTGGCTGGTACGTCGCGAGGCAGTGGTCGAACTGGGCGGCTACAGCGAAACCTACCCGCAGGCGGTGGAGTTCGACCTGCTGCTGCGTCTGGTCGAGCACAACGGCCTGAACTGCCTGGCACACATGGACGAGTACCTGGTGATCGGCCGGGGCGGGCGTGAGGGCATGGCCCAGGACGCGCTTTCCACGCTCAACCGTCACCTGGTGGCGCTGGGCTACCGTGGCCAGGTCAATGACGCAGGCGAGGGGCAGTTGCAGATCGACTTCCGCCATCAGTCCACGCCACTGGTGAGCATCCTGATCGCGGCCGACGATGACCTTGAGCAACTCAAGGCCTGCGTGGTCAGTGTGCTGCAGCGTACCCGCTACCCGCGCTACGAAGTGCTGGTGGCCTGCCGCGACACCCTGGCAGACCTCACGGTCGCTGCGCTGCAAGGGTTTGGCGGGCGGGTCAAGCTGCTGGCCGGCGAACACGTGCAGTCAGCCTCGCAGCTCATCAACCTGGCTGCCGTCAACGCCAGTGGCGAGTACCTGGTGCTGCTCTCCAGCCGTTGCCAGGTGGTGACGCCGGCCTGGATCGAAGCCCTGCTCAACCAGGCCCAGCGCCCTGAAGTGGGCGTGGTGGGTGCGCGTCTGGTGGACCGCGAAGCCGCCATCAGCCATGCCGGTTACGAACTGCTTGCCGGCGCCCAGGTGCAGTCGCCCTGGCTGGGGGTGTCGACGCGCGACAGCAAGGCGTCGCTGTGGTCGGGCGTGGTCCGCAGTTGTGCGGCGGTGTCGGCTGACTGCCTGATGGTACGCAAGGCACTGTTCGAGCAGTGCGATGGCCTGTCTGCCGAGGGCGGTGCCGACATCGAGCTGTGCCTGAAGGCAGCCGATGCCGGCCTGCTGGTGATCTGGGCGCCACAGGCGCAGTTGCTCAGCGACCAGGTGCCGATGCCGGATGCCCAGGCCTGTCAGGCGCTGGAAGGCCGTTGGCCGGCTGCGTTCAGCAGCCGGGTGATCATCGACGGCCGGTTTGGTGTCGATGTGTCGCGCTCGGTCGCTGCCGGTGGTTCGCCGGTGCTGGAGTGGCTCGCCGACCTGGGCTGATGGCGCGGGTTTTGCAAAAGCCGGGTTTCGTGCCCGGCTTTTTTGTGCCCGACCCGCTCAGGCATGAGCGCCGCGTCAGGATCATGCCGGGGTACGGCAGTTTATTGACAGCCATCGCAGGGCGGGCGGGCTTTTCAAGCCGCAGGTGCGCCGTTGTGATCGCCTGAAAAACCTACACAGATCGTATCGGCCCCAGGGCCGTGCGATGGAGGCGTTACCGTGAGCAAACAGGTTATCCCTTTCAACAAGCCGTTCGTGGTTGGCAAAGAGCTGTTCTACATTGCCCAGGCGGTCATGAACGGCTCCATTGCGGGGGACGGCGAATTCACCACGCTGTGTCAGGGCTGGCTGGAAAACAACCTGGGCTGTGAAAAGGCGCTGCTGACCCATTCGTGCACCGCTGCGCTGGAAATGGCCGCGATCCTGGCCGACGTCGGGCCGGGCGACGAAGTCATCATGCCGTCCTTCACCTTTGTCTCCACGGCCAATGCCTTCGTGCTGCGCGGTGCGGTACCGGTGTTCGTGGACATTCGCGACGACACCCTGAACCTGGACGAGCGCCTGGTCGAGGCGGCCATCACCGACAAGACCAAGGCCGTGGTGGCAGTGCACTACGCCGGGCAGCCGTGCGACATGGATGTCTTGGCGCAGATCTGCGAAAAGCATGGCCTGTTCCTGATCGAGGATGCCGCCCAGGCGATCCTGGCCCGCGACCGCAAGCGCGCCTTGGGCACCATCGGGCACCTGGGCTGCCTGAGCTTTCACGAAACCAAGAACGTCATCAGCGGCGAGGGCGGTGCCCTGCTGATCAACGATCCGCGGCTGGTCGAGCGGGCCGAGATCATCTGGCAGAAGGGCACCAACCGCAAGGCCTTCAGCCGCGGCGAAGTGAGCAAGTACACCTGGGTGGATGTCGGCTCGTCGTTCCTGCCCAGCGAGCTGACGGCCGCATTTTTGTACGCGCAGCTCGAGCATGGCGAGCGCATCAACAAGCACCGTCGGACCCTGTACGAGAAGTATTTCAGCCTGCTGCGACCGCTGGCCGCCGATGGTCTGTTCCAGCTGCCGCGTACCCTGGACGACAAGCCGGCCAACGCGCACATCTTCTACCTGCTGATGCGCAGTGTCGAAGAGCGCACGGCGTTGATCGCGTTTCTGCGCGAGCATGGGGTGAATGCGGTGTTCCATTATGTGCCATTGCATGACTCGCCAGCAGGCCTGCGTTATGCGCGCAGCAGCGGCCAGTTGCCGATCACCACGGATGTCTCGCAGCGCCTGTTGCGCCTGCCGTTGTTTTCCGACATGCGTAGCCGCCAGGTGGCGCATGTGTGTGCGTGCATCGCGCGCTTTTTCCAGGACAAGCCTTCGAGCGCCTCGCGCTGACAGCAGCACGCCCCTAATCAGAGATTGGAGTTTCACCATGTCGCATGCCTCGCAGGTCGACGCGCAGGTCCTTGAGCAGGCGTTGTTTCGACACACCCTGATGTTCGCCAAGCCCGAACACCCTTACTACATCATGGCGCCCGACTACCGGGACACCTCCTCGGGCATCGTGTCGCTGCACTACCTGTGTCACGTGCTCAACCTGAACGGGCGCGAGGCGTACCTGTGCGGGCCCAAGGTGGTCAACCCCAACCTGAAGACGCCGCTGCTCGACGCCGCCACCGAGCAGCGGCATCAGCAACACGGCAAGGTGGCCATCGCCGTGTATCCGGAGGTGGTGGTCGGCAACCCGCTGGGGCGCAGGGTGGTCTCGCGCTTTTTGCTTAACTTCGAAGGGCTGATCAACGGCAAGTCGATGGAGGCCGCGCCCACCGACCTGCTGTTCTACTACGGCCCGGCGCTGGCTGAAAAACGCGGCCACGCCAACCCCGACCTGCTGGGCCTGCCGGTGCTCGACATCGACCTGTTCAAGGCGCCGCCGGCGGGCACGCCACGCAGGGGTTGCTACCTGTATCAGAACCGTCATCCCCTGGAGCAGATCGACTACTCGCTGTTGCCCGAGGGTATCCAGCTGCTGCGCATCGCCAATGCGCTGCCGCTTCATGAACTGGCCCAGGTGCTGCGCTCGGCCGAGGTGATGTACAGCTACGAATGGTCGATGACCTGCGTGATCGCCGTGCTGTGTGGCTGCCCGGTGATCTTCATGCCCGGTAGTGGTGTCGACCAGGCGTTTCTCGAAACCGGCTTCCTTGGCAGCGCCGGCTTTGCCCTGCTTGACCAGCCGGACGCGCTGGCCACCGCCAGGGCAGGGGTGGAGGGGGCATTGCAGCGCTACGTGCTGGCAACGCTGCCGTTCTGGCAGCAGCTGGATACGTTCATTGCCAAGACCCAGGCCGCGGCCGCGCTCGAAGCGGCGGACCTGAACCTGGGCGTGCTGCCCTGGTTGCGCGAGCGCCACCCTGATGCCCAGCAGCTGCGCCTGATCAACGAGCGCCTCGACAGCCAGCCGATGCCGGTCATCGGTGTGCTTGTGCTGGATGACGCTGATGATCGCCAGCGCCTGGCCGCCACCCTGGCCAGCCTGGGTACGCAGCGCTGCCTGTACCCGCACCTTGAGGTCAGCGTGCTTGGCAACCAGTCGTTGGCCGACCCGCAGGTACGGCATGTGCCCTGTGCCCGGGAGCGGCAAGCTGAAGCCATCAATACTGCGCTGCAGCACAGCCGGTGCGACTGGTTCCTGATCGTGGAGGCGGGCGTCGAATTCACGGCCTCGGGCCTGCTGATCGCGGCACTCGAGCTTGTCGGTGCCGAGGCCGGTTGCCTGGCGTACATGGCTGATGAAGCGATGCGCGCGACCAACGGCAGCACCGACATCGCACTGCGACCGGATTTCAACCTCGACCTGCTGCTGAGTTTCCCGGCGAGTCTGTCGCGGCACTGGTTGTACCAGCGCCAGGCCTTGTTGCAACGGGGCGGCTTCGCCCTCGACTGCGCTCGGGCCTTCGAGCTGGAGTACCAGCTGCGTCTGGTCGAACAGCAGGGCCTGGGCTGCGTGGGGCATGTCGCCGAGCCGTTGCTGATCGGCGAGGCCCTGCCGTTGCGTGATTGCGCCCACGAGCGCGCGGTGCTGGAACGCCACCTGCAGGCCCGCGGTTACACGCAGGGGCAGGTCGCGGTGCTGGCGTCGTCGCCGGGCCGTTATCGTCTCGATTACGGGCATGCCCAGGCCGCCTCGGTGAGTATCCTGATCGCCCTGGAAGGCAGCGTCGGCCACTTCCAGCGCTGCATCGAAACCTTGCTGGAGAACACGGCGCTGGCTGGCGGCTTCGAAGTGCTGTTGCTGGCGCCGTCTGCCCTGGACGAGGCTGCCCGTGAATGGCTGGCGATGGTCGAGCAGATCGGCGGTGAGCAGATTCAGGTCCTGCACTATGCTGCCGGCCAGTCGCGGGTTGCCATGTGCAATCACGCGGCGCAGCAGGCCCGTGGCGATTTCCTGCTGTGGCTGGATGCGCGTGCGGGGATCCTCGCGCGCGACTGGCTGCAGCAATTGCTCAATCACGCCCAGCGGCCCGAGGTGGGCGCGGTGGGGGCCAAGCTGATGGCGGCCGACGGCAAGGTCCGGCATGCCGGCCTGGTGCTGGGGCTCACCGGCCTGGTGGGCTCGGCATTCGACGGGGTCGATCATCAGCAGGCCGGTTACATGGGGCGGCTGCAGGTCGATCAGGACTGTTCGGCGCTCAGTGGCGAATGCCTGATGCTGCGCCGGGCGCTGTTCCTTGAGGCCGGCGGCTTTGCCGAAGATCCGCTGCTGGCCCGCTGGGTGGATGTCGACCTGTGCCTGAGGCTGCAGGAGGCCGGTTACCTGAACGTCTGGACGCCCCATGTGCAATTGCTGATGGACGCTTGCGAGCGCGACGCGGCGACCACGGAGCAGGAGGACGCTCTGCTGGCCCGTTGGCTGCCACGCCTGGCCCGCGATCCGGCATACAACGCCAACCTGTCGTTGCAGGTGCCGGGTGGCTTTGTCCGGGCGAGCAACTCGCTGGTGTGGAACCCGCTGAAAAGCTGGCACCCGCTGCCCATGTTGCTGGCTCACCCGGCCGACCTGCAGGGCGCCGGCCAGCAGCGCATCGTCGAGCCGTTCAAGGCGCTGCGCGAGGCGGGGTGGGTGGACGGGCTGGTCACGCCGCACCTGCTGTCTGCCGTGGAGCTGGAGCGCTACGCACCGGACACCGTGCTGCTGCAGCGCCCGCTCGATGACGCGCAACTGCTGGCCATGCGGCGCCTGCGGGCGTTCTCGCGGGCGTTCAAGGTGCTCGACGTGGACGGCTACCTGCCGCAGATGCGCTTGCAGGGCGCGCATGCCGGGTTTGGCGCCGACGAAATCAGCCAGCGCTTGCAGAGCGCGGTGATCCTCGCCGATCGCATCATCGTACCTGCGCCCGCGCTGGCCGAGGTGCTGGCAGGCCAGCACGACGATGTTCGTGTGCTGGAGGCCAGCTTGCCGGGCCGATGGTGGCGCAATCTCCAGGGCAAGCGTGGCATGGGCAGCAAGCCCCGTGTCGGCTGGGCCGGGGCGGTGGATGCCGACCTGCTGGTCGATGTGGTCAGGACGCTGGCCGCGGAGGTGGAGTGGGTGGCGCTGGGCGACTGCCCCGAGGCCCTGCGCCCCTACATGAAGGAGGTACACGCCGCCGTCGCCCCCGAACGGCAGGCCGCAGCGCTGGCCGCGCTCAACCTGGACCTGGCGCTGGCGCCCATGGCCCAGAGCCTGCTCAATGCCTGCTCGGGCAACCCGGGGTTGCTGGAGTACGCCGCCTGTGGCTACCCGATCATCTGCAGCAATGTGCCGGGCTTTGCCGGTGTCGATGTGCTGCCGCTGACCCGCGTGGCCAACACCACGGCCGACTGGCTGGCCGCGATCCGCCTGCACCTGGGCGACCCGCAGGCTTCCGCCAGCCTGGGCGAGGTGCTGCAGGCCAGCGTGCGGCGCGACTGGCTGCTCGAGGGCGAGCGCCTGGCGCTGTGGCGCGCGGCCTGGCTGGCGGGCTGAGCGGTTTTGCAGGGCGGTCGGGCCTTCCCGACCTGGCCGTCCTCACGTGACCGTGAAGTGCTGTGCACAAGCATCGCCCTGGTTCGCGTACAATGCCGTGACTTGGCAGTCGAAACGTGCATCTCTAAGCTAATGAATCAGCGGGCGGTGCAGGTGGCCTGGAGCGGCGCTGCGTGAGATCCCTTGCCTGCAGGGGAGTGAGGCCCGTGAAAATCCGCATATCTATCGGGAAGCCACAATGATTGGCATCAAAAGTATCGCGAGTTACGTACCTGTCGAGGGTCTGAACAATTACGCCCAGGGTGCGAAATTCGGCAAGGATCAGGACTTCATTCTGGGCAAGATCGGTTCGACCTTTCTGCCGCGCAAGGAGGCAGGTCAGGAGACCTCGGACTTGTGTGTAGAGGCCGCCAAGGTCCTGTTCGCTGCCAATCCTTCGTTGTCCCCGGAGTCGATCGATGTGCTCATCGTGGTCACCCAGAACGGCGACGCCGAAGGGTTGCCGCACACTGCCGCGATCGTCCAGCACAAGCTTGGCTTGCCCACCCATGTGGCAGCCTTCGACATTTCCCTGGGCTGTTCCGGTTACGTCTACGGCCTTTATGCCATCAAGGGCTTCATGGAGGCGGCGGGACTGAAGAACGGCCTGCTGATCACCGCCGATCCCTATTCCAAGATCGTCGATCCGGAAGATCGCAACACCACCATGCTGTTCGGTGATGCTGCCACGGTCACCTGGATGGGCGAGGACGCGGCCTGGCAACTGGGCAAATCGAGCTTTGGCACCGACGGCGGCGGCGCAGAGCACCTGAAGGTGAATGACGGGGTGTTCTTCATGAACGGTCGCCAGGTGTTCAACTTCGCGTTGCTCAAGGTACCTGCGCACCTGCGTCAGTTGCTCGAGGCGAGCAACCTGGGGGCCAACGACATCGACCTGTTCTGCATTCACCAGGGCAGTGCGGCAATCGTCGATGCCGTGGCGCGCCGCTTCGAGGAAGACAAGCCCGAAACCATCGAGAAATTCGTCAAGGACATGGTCGAGACCGGCAACACGGTGTCCTCGAGCATTCCGTTGCTGCTGGAAAAGCACGTACTGGGCACCCAGCACAGGCGTGTGGCCTTGAGCGGTTTTGGCGTGGGCCTGTCGTGGGGCTCGGCAATCATCGAGCGTCGGGACTGAACCGACCTCCCGTCTACAGAAGCGCTGCCTTGAAGGTGGCGCTTTTTTTTGCCTTGGCGGTATGCCACAACCAAGGCTGTGCCGCAGGGGCCATAAAGCTGGCGTCAAACCCTTGATTTCATTGGAGTGGCAGGGTGCCAGTAAAAATTTTCAAAAAACCCCTAAAGCAACCTGCACAGACGACGATAACTATTACGAAGGTTCTCTAGGCCACACCCGGCGCTTGCCAGGGCCGGAAGCCGCAATACCCACAAACGAGGAATTCGTCATGGCATTAACCGTAAACACCAACGTCACGTCGCTGAACGTTCAGAAAAACCTGAACCGCGCTTCCGACGCCCTGAGCACCTCGATGACTCGCCTGTCTTCCGGCCTGAAAATCAACAGCGCCAAAGACGACGCCGCTGGCCTGCAGATCGCTACCCGTATGACCTCGCAGATCCGCGGTCAGACCATGGCAATCAAAAACGCCAACGACGGTATCTCGATCGCCCAGACCGCTGAAGGCGCGATGCAAGAGCAGGTCAACATCCTGCAGCGTATGCGTGAACTGGCTCTGCAATCGCGAAACGACTCGAACGATTCGGACAACCGTGACTCGCTGAACTCCGAGTTCGCTCAGATGCGTGACGAGCTGACCCGTATCGCTCAGTCCACCCAGCTGAACGGCAAGAACCTGCTGGACGGTTCCGCCAGCACCATGACCTTCCAGGTCGGTTCGGAAACCGGTGGCATCAACCAGATCAGCATCGACCTGACCGGCAAGTACCTGGCCAGCGACCTGGGTATCACCAACGCCATCACCATCGCCGGTAGCGACAGCGCCACTGCCGAGACCAACTTCTCGGCTGCAATGGACGCGATCGATGCTGCGGTCAAGACCATCGGTGAAGGCCGTGCTGCACTGGGTGCCGTTCAGAACCGTCTGACCAGCACCATCAACAACCTGCAGAACATCAACGAAAACGCCGACGCTGCCCGTGGTCGTGTACAAGATACCGACTTCGCTGCCGAGACCGCTCAGCTGACCAAGCAGCAGACTCTGCAACAAGCTTCGACTTCGGTTCTGGCCCAGGCCAACCAGCTGCCATCCGCCGTACTGAAACTGCTTCAGTAATCGCCTGATGGTTATCGGCGGGGGAGTGCACCTGTGGCGCTCCCCCGCCTTTTGCATTGAGAGGTGGTTGGCATGGATATGAGCGTCAAGCTGAACCTGTCCTACCAGGCTGCAAAGCCTGTGGAGCAGCCCACCGAGCGCCCTGCGGTCAAGCCCGTGGAGGCTGTCGAATCCATCAAGCCAGCGAAGGAAAGCGCCGACAGCGGCCTGACCGAAGCTGAGAAGGTCAAGAACGCGCTCAAGGACATCGAGAAGTTTCTCGCCTCGTCGCGTCGCAATCTCGAATTTTCCACGGATGAAGAATCCGGCCGAATTGTAGTTAAAGTCATCGCCAGTGAAACCGGTGAGCTGATCCGCCAACTTCCTTCGGAAGAGGCGTTGAGAATTGCCCACAGTCTGAGCGATGTTAACAGCCTGCTGTTCAACGCCAAGGTCTGATGCTGGCGTCCGAGCAGCACGTTCGCTAGCCTTGATCGGCTAGGGGCGGCGCGCAACCAAGAGGGAATAGCAATGGCGAGTTCAATTTTACCGGGCACCGGTCTGGGTTCTGGGGTCGATATCAACAAGATCGTCAGCACGCTGGTGGCGTCTGAAACCGATCCGAAAGCCAACCAGATCAAACGCCAGACTGCCAACAACTCGGCCATGCTTTCTGGTGTCGCATCGCTCAAGAGCGCGCTGTCTGTCTATCAGGCGGCGATGAAGAAGCTCAATGATCCCCTCGCGCCGTCGTTCAATGCCTATGCGGCAACGTCCAGCAACGACGCCGCGATCAAGGCAACCTCTAACAATACCGCGGTGCCTGGTACCTACACGATCCGTGTCGACAACCTGGCCACCTCGTCCAAGGTGGCCAGCCAGAACTTCGACACCGGCGCCACCACGCCGATTCCCGAAGGCGACCTGCTGATTACCCAGGACGGTGTCACCCACACCGTCAAGGTCGGCCCTGGTGCAACCTTGCAGTCCGTGCGCGACACCATCAACTCGTCGCTGTCCGAGAAAGGCATCACTGCCAACCTGGTCAATGGTGCAGACGGTTCGCGCCTGGTGTTCAGTTCGACCAAGACCGGTGAGGGTACGGACATTTCCGTCGACGGCACCATCGACGCGCTCAAGATCGCGCCGGGCGAGAAGATGGATGGTGACGGTGCCGGCTACATCGGTGAGCCGGCCAAGGACGCAAAACTGTACGTCGACGGCCTGCCGGTCACGAGCAAGAGCAATACCGTCACCGGTGCCATCAGTGGCATCAGCCTGGACCTGCTTCAGGCAACCGGCCCCGACGCCAGCAAGGCTGTACAGGTTACGGTGGGTGAGAACACCGATGGCCTGAAAAAATCGGTGCAGGCCTATGTCGATGCCTATAACACCCTGATCAAGGCGGTCACCAACCTGACCTCCGTGAGCAAGGATGCCGATGGCAACACCGTGCTGGGCCCGTTGACCAACGACCCGACCACCCGTTCGCTGCTGAGCGACCTGCGCAGCCAATTGGCGACCGAGTCGGACGGTACCCGCCTGACCACCCTCAGCCAGCTGGGCATCAACACCCAGAAGGACGGTACCCTCGAGTTCAACTCCGTCAAGTACGACGCGGCGATGAAGGACAAGAAGCTCGGTGCCGACGTGCAGGAGCTCTTCACCGGTAAAAATGGCGTGTTCGCGCACATGAACAAGGCGATCGAACCGTACCTGCAGACCGGTGGCATTCTCGACTCGCGCAAGAACGGCCTGGACAGGCTGCAGAAAGACCTCGAGAACCAGCAGGAGGCCCTGGATCGGCGCATTGCGTCGCTGACCGAGTCGCTGACCAAACGCTACGTGGCCATGGATACCCTGGTCGGCAAGCTCGAGGCGCAGCGCAAGAACATTGCCTCGATGTTCGCCTCGATCGAAGCGCAGCAGAAGAACTCCTGATAGCAGGGGCCGCAAAAAAGCCCGGCAGCACCCCTTCGGGTGCTCCGGGCTTTTCGTTTTCGGGGTTAAAGTTTTTTGACCCGCAGGCGATACAGGCGGTATATGAACCTTTTCGTTTGTTACGAGGTAGAACATGAACCCTATGTTGGCCCTTCGGCAGTATCAGAAAGTCAACGGCGTGGCGCAGACCTCCGAGGCCAGCCCGCACCGTCTCGTGCAGATGCTCATGCAGGGCGGGCTGGATCGCATCGCGCAGGCCAAAGGTGCAATCGCGCGCAATGACCTGGCCCAGAAGGGCATCCTGATCGGCAAGGCCATCGGGATCATCGGCGGTCTGCGCGAAGGGCTCGACCTCGAAAACCAGGCCGAGGCACTGGCCGACATCGATGGGCTGTACGCCTACATGAGCAGGCGCCTGGTCGAGGCCAACGTGCAGAACGACCCGGAGATCCTCAATGAAGTCGCACGCCTGCTGATTACCGTCAAGGAAGGTTGGGACGCGATCGGCGATCAGGTCGCCGACGTCTAGGAGAACGCCATGAGTGCCGTGCTCGAACGTATCGAACAAACCCGCGAAGCCCTGCTCGGGGCATTGGCCAGCCGCGACTGGGAAACGATCACCGAACTGGACCTGAGCTGCCGTGTTTGCGTCGAGGACGTACTGGCCGAGGCATCGACCAACGAACAGGTTCTGCGCACCAGTCTTGAGGAATTGCTCGACGTCTACCGCCAACTAATTGATGTTGCAAGTGGTGAACGTCAAACAATAGTCGACGAGATGACGCAGATCCGCCAAGCGAAAAACGCCGCAAAGGTATACCATCTGTTCAGCTGACGCTGGACGGTTCGAAAATGCAGTGCGCCATAAATTTGACTGTGTACGATTTTTTGACTTAACTAGTGGCTGTTTTCTAATTTCAGACGTCCGATCACTGACCGCTCCAGTCGGAATGGATGTCGAGCATGCCCACATTGGGTGTCGAGTTGACTAGGGAAGTTTCGATTGCATGTGGCGTGAAACCAAAATTCTCCTGATCGATGACGATGACGCTCGCCGCCGCGACCTGGCGGTGGTGCTGAATTTTCTTGGCGAAGAAAATCTTTCCTGCTCCAGCCACGATTGGCAGCAGGTCGTTCAGTCGTTGTCATCCAGCCGTGAAGTACTCTGTGTCCTGGTCGGCACCGTGAACGCTCCGGCAAGCCTTTTGGGCTTGCTTAAGACCGTGGCTGCCTGGGATGAGTTCCTTCCGGTATTGCTGTTGGGTGAAATATCTTCTGCCGAGTTGCCCGAGGACCTGCGCCGCCGGGTGCTTTCCAACCTGGAGATGCCGCCCAGCTACAGCAAGCTGCTTGATTCGCTGCACCGTGCCCAGGTCTATCGCGAGATGTACGACCAGGCCCGCGAGCGCGGTCGTCAGCGTGAGCCCAACCTGTTCCGTAGCCTGGTCGGTACCAGCCGCGCCATCCAGCATGTGCGCCAGATGATGCAGCAGGTGGCCGACACCGACGCCAGCGTGCTGATCCTCGGCGAGTCGGGTACGGGCAAGGAAGTGGTCGCGCGCAACCTGCACTACCATTCCAAGCGCCGTGAAGCGCCGTTCGTGCCGGTCAACTGCGGCGCGATCCCGGCCGAGCTGCTCGAAAGCGAACTGTTCGGTCACGAGAAGGGGGCGTTCACCGGCGCCATCACCAGCCGTGCCGGGCGTTTCGAGCTGGCCAATGGCGGCACCCTGTTCCTCGACGAAATCGGCGACATGCCGCTGCCGATGCAGGTCAAGCTGCTGCGCGTGCTGCAGGAGCGCACCTTCGAGCGTGTGGGTAGCAACAAGACCCAGAGCATCGATGTGCGCATCATCGCCGCCACTCACAAGAACCTCGAGAGCATGATCGAGGTGGGTAGCTTTCGCGAAGACCTGTACTACCGCCTCAATGTGTTCCCGATCGAGATGGCCCCGCTGCGTGAGCGGGTCGAAGACATTCCGCTGCTGATGAACGAGTTGATCTCGCGCATGGAGCACGAGAAGCGGGGGTCGATCCGCTTCAATTCCGCCGCGATCATGTCGCTGTGCCGCCATGGCTGGCCGGGCAACGTGCGCGAGCTGGCGAACCTGGTGGAGCGCATGGCGATCATGCACCCGTATGGCGTGATCGGCGTGTCCGAGCTGCCGAAGAAGTTCCGCTACGTCGATGATGAGGACGAGCAACTGGTCGACAGCCTGCGCTCGGACCTGGAAGAGCGCGTGGCAATCAACGGCCATACGCCCAATTTCAGCAACCATGCGATGTTGCCGCCCGAAGGTCTCGACCTCAAGGACTACCTGGGCAGCCTCGAGCAGGGCCTGATCCAGCAGGCGCTGGACGATGCCAACGGTATCGTGGCGCGTGCCGCAGAGCGCCTGCGCATCCGCCGCACCACGCTGGTGGAAAAAATGCGCAAGTACGGCATGAGCCGTCGCGATGGAGACGAACAGGCGGAGGATTGACGCCTGCTTCCTGCTGGCAGGCCCCGACCGGGGCCTGCCGAACGCAATACCCCTATTTTCCACAGGGCTGTAAAGCCTGCCCTTGCTGGCTTTGGGCGGCGCGCCGCTGCTGCTGGCACCCCCCCGTCAAAGTATCCGGCACGTCTATTGCTATACCGCTGGCAACATACCGTTTTATGACGGTGAGCCATGCGAGAGAGCAACCCATGCCCCACGCCGCCCACATCCCCGCCGCCGAGCCCAGGCGTTCTGACGCCGCCGAACAGCAGAGTCGTCAGGGGCTCGAGCAGGCGTTTGCCCTGTTCGACCAGGTGTCGACCCAACTGAGCCAGTCCTACAACCTGCTCGAGGCCCGTGTCACCGAGCTCAAGGGGGAGTTGGCCGTGGTCAGTGCGCAGCGCATGGCGGAGCTGGCGGAGAAGGAGCGACTGGCCAACCGCCTGCAGAACCTGCTGTCGCTGTTGCCCGGCGGGGTGATCGTGATCGACGGCCAGGGCCGCGTGCGCGAGGCCAACCCGGCCGCCGTCGAACTGCTGGGTCAGCCGCTGGTGGGCGAGCTGTGGCGTCAGGTGATCGCCCGCAGCTTTGCGCCGCGCGAGGACGACGGCCACGAAGTGTCGCTGCGCGATGGTCGCCGCCTGTCGATCGCTACCCGCTCGCTGGATGCCGAGCCGGGCCAGCTGGTGCTGTTGACCGATCTCACCGAAACCCGCCACCTGCAAAGCCAGCTGGCGCGGCACGAGCGCCTGTCGACCCTGGGGCGGATGGTGGCCTCGCTGGCGCATCAGATCCGCACGCCACTGTCGGCCGCCTTGCTGTATGCCAGTCACCTGGCCGAGCAGGACCTGCCGCTGGACACCCGTCAGCGTTTTGCCGGCAGCCTCAAGGAGCGTCTGCACGAACTCGAGCACCAGGTACGCGACATGCTGGTGTTCGCCCGCGGCGAACTGCCGCTGACCGACCGCGTGACCCCCAAGGCGTTGTTCCAGGCGCTGCAGCAGGCCGCGCAGGTACATGTACAGGGGCATGCTGTGCGCTGGCAGTGCGACAGCCACCTGGGCGAATTGCTGTGCAACCGCGACACCCTGGTGGGGGCGCTGCTCAATCTCATTGAAAACGCCCTGCAGGCCGCGCCCGGCGCTGCTCGGCTCAAGGTACACCTGTATCGTCGCGGGCAAAGCCTGCGCCTGTGCATCAGCGATGCCGGGCCGGGCATCGACAGTGCATTGCTGGCGCGCCTGGGCGAGCCGTTCCTGACCACCAAGGCCACTGGCACCGGGCTTGGCCTGGCGGTGGTGATGGCGGTTGCCCGAGCACACCAGGGCACCGTGCAGCTGCGCTCGCGCCCCGGGCGCGGTACCTGTGCGCTGGTGACCCTGCCGCTGATCGGCGCACCGCTGGAGGCAACGGCATGAGGGCGATCAAGGTTCTGCTGGTCGAGGATGACCGCGTACTGCGCCAGGCCCTGGCCGATACCCTGGAGCTGGGCGGTTTTGCCTATCATGCAGTGGGCTCGGCCGAAGAAGCGCTGGAAGTGGCGGCCAGTCAGCCCTTCAGCCTGGTGGTCAGCGACGTCAACATGCCGGGAATGGACGGCCACCAGTTGCTGGCCGCGTTGCGGGCCCGCCAGCCGCAGTTGCCGGTGCTGCTGATGACCGCGCACGCTGCCGTTGAGCGTGCAGTGGATGCGATGCGCCAGGGCGCTGCGGACTATCTGGTCAAGCCCTTCGAGCCACGCGCATTGCTCGACCTGGTGGCCCGTCATGCCCTTGGCGTTGCCAGCGGCGCGGACGCCGACGGTCCGGTGGCGCGCGAGCCTGCCAGTGCGCAGTTGCTCGAACTGGCCGCGCGGGTGGCGCGCAGTGATTCCACCGTGCTGATTTCCGGCGAATCGGGCACCGGCAAGGAGGTGCTGGCGCGCTACATTCACCAGCAGTCCCTGCGTGCCGACCAGCCATTCGTGGCCATCAACTGCGCCGCCATCCCCGACAACATGCTCGAAGCCACGTTGTTCGGACATGAAAAGGGCTCGTTCACCGGGGCGATAGCCGCCCAGCCAGGCAAGTTCGAGCAGGCCGACGGTGGCACGCTGCTGCTCGACGAGATTTCCGAAATGCCGCTGGGGCTGCAGGCCAAGCTGCTGCGAGTGCTGCAGGAGCGCGAGGTCGAGCGGGTAGGCGGGCGCAAGCCGATCGCGCTGGACATCCGCGTGGTCGCTACCACCAACCGCGACCTTGCCGGCGAAGTGGCGGCGGGGCGGTTTCGCGAAGACCTGTTCTATCGCCTGTCGGTGTTCCCGCTGGCCTGGCGACCGCTGCGCGAGCGCAGCGCCGACATTCTGCCGCTGGCCGAGCGTCTGCTGGCGCGACACGTCAATAAAATGAAGTATGCCCCCGTGCGCCTGTCGGCCCAGGCCCAGGCCTGCCTGCAAGGCTATCCGTGGCCGGGCAACGTGCGCGAGCTGGACAACGCCATCCAGCGGGCGCTGATCCTGCAGCAGGGCGGGGTGATCGAGGCGGCGGACTTCTGCCTGGCCGGGGTGCTGCCGCTGCTGGCGACATCGCCCGTAGAGCCGGTGCCGGTGCTGGCCGAGCCGTCCGAACCAGCCGGGCTGGGGGATGACCTGCGCCGCCACGAGTTCCAGGTGATCATCGATACCCTGCGCGCCGAGCGCGGGCGCCGCAAGGAGGCTGCCGAGCGTCTGGGCATCAGCCCGCGCACCTTGCGCTACAAGCTGGCACAGATGCGTGATGCCGGCCTGGATGTGGAGGCGAGTCTCTACGCCAGCGGCGTGTGACGCCGTAACCGGTCGTTTTTGTTGGTCCTGTGGGTAGAGCTGGCACTCTTGTTGCTAAGTTCTGCCTGTCCGCTGCGTAGTGTCAAAAAAATGCGGGTCGTCGGAGAGAAGAGTCAATGAGCCAAGGTGTTGAATTTAATCGATTGATGTTGGACATGCGGGCCATGCAGGCGGACGCCATGTCGATGTCGAAGGCTGCCCCTGCGCCAGAGCTTGGCTCGAGCGGTTTTGCCGACATGCTTGGCCAGGCCATCAACAAGGTCAGCGATACCCAGCAGGCGTCCACCCAGTTGGCCAACGCCTTCGAGATCGGCAAGAGCGGCGTCGACCTTACCGACGTGATGATCGCCTCGCAGAAGGCCAGCGTGTCGTTCCAGGCCTTGACCCAGGTGCGCAACAAGCTGGTGCAGGCGTATCAAGACATCATGCAGATGCCGGTATAAGGGCGAGATTGAGTCATGGCCGAAGCAGTCGTTGATAACGTGCCCGCCAAAGGCAGCCCGGCGCCCAAGCCGCCGCTGTTCGGCATGTCCTTTCTGGAAAACATCGCAGAGATGCCCATGCTGCGTCAGGTCGGCCTGCTGGTCGGGTTGGCGGCGAGCGTGGCGATCGGCTTTGCCGTGGTGCTGTGGTCGCAGCAGCCCGACTACCGCCCGCTGTACCCAAGCCTTGCCGGCATGGACACCAAGCAGGTCATGGACACCCTGTCCGCCGCCGACATCGCCTACAACGTCGAGCCCAGCTCCGGGGCGCTGCTGGTCAAGTCCGAAGACCTCTCCCGTGCGCGCCTGAAACTTGCCGCGGCCGGCGTGGCGCCAGGCGACGGCAACGTCGGCTTCGAACTGCTCGACAAGGAGCAGGGGCTGGGCACCAGCCAGTTCATGGAGGCCACCCGTTATCGTCGCGGCCTGGAAGGTGAACTGGCGCGTACCATCTCCAGCCTGAACAACGTCAAGGGTGCCCGCGTGCACCTGGCCATCCCGAAAAGCTCGGTGTTCGTGCGCGACGAGCGCAAGCCCAGTGCCTCGGTACTGGTCGAGCTGTATTCGGGGCGTGGCCTCGAGCCCGGCCAGGTGGCGGCCATCGTCAACCTGGTGGCGTCCAGCGTTCCGGAACTGAACAAGTCCCAGGTGACCGTGGTCGACCAGAAGGGCAACCTGCTGTCCGACCAGGGCGAGAACTCCGAGCTGACCATGGCCGGCAAGCAGTTCGACTACAGCCGCCGCATGGAAGGCATGCTCACCCAGCGCGTGCACAACATTCTGTTGCCGGTGCTGGGCAACGACCGCTACAAGGCCGAAGTCTCCGCCGACGTCGACTTCAGTGCGGTCGAGTCCACCTCCGAACAGTTCAACCCCGACCAGCCTGCCTTGCGCAGCGAGCAGTCGGTGAACGAACAACGCTCCAGCAGCATGGGCCCGCAGGGCGTGCCTGGTGCCCTGAGCAACCAGCCACCCGGCCCGGCCACTGCGCCACAGCAGACCGGTCAGGCACAGGCTGCCGCGGGCATGGTGCAACCAGGCCAGCCGCTGCTGGACGCCAACGGCCAGCAGATCATGGACCCGGCCACCGGCCAGCCGATGCTCGCACCGTACCCGGCCGACAAGCGTCAGCAGTCGACCAAGAACTTCGAACTGGACCGTTCCATCAGCCACACCCGCCAGCAGCAGGGGCGCCTGAGCCGCCTGTCGGTCGCGGTGGTGGTCGACGACCAGGTCAAGCTCGACCCGGCCACTGGCGAGTCGACCCGCGCGCCATGGGGGGCCGAAGACCTGGCGCGCTTCACGCGCCTGGTGCAGGACGCCGTCGGCTTCGATGCCAGCCGCGGTGACAGCGTCAGCGTGATCAACGTGCCATTCGCCGCCGACCGTGGCGAAGTGTTCACCGAGATTCCGTTCTACCAGCAACCGTGGTTCTGGGACATCATCAAGCAGGTCATGGGCGTGCTGTTCATCCTGGTGCTGGTGTTCGGCGTGCTGCGCCCGGTGCTCAACAACATCACCGGCAACGGCAAGCAGGGCGCCGGTGCCGATGGCGACATGGAACTGGGCGGCATGCTCGGTCTGGATGGCGATCTGGCCAACGACCGCGTCAGCCTGGGTGGTCCGCAAAGCATTCTGTTGCCTAGCCCGAGCGAGGGTTACGACGCTCAGCTGAACGCAATCAAGAGCCTGGTGGCCGAAGACCCGGGTCGTGTGGCCCAGGTCGTGAAAGAGTGGATCAACGCCGATGAGTGATAATCGAGCCCTTACCGCCAAACTGACCCGTGTCGACAAGGCGGCCATCCTGCTGCTGTCGCTGGGTGAAACCGATGCGGCGCAGGTGTTGCGCCACATGGGCCCCAAGGAAGTGCAGCGGGTCGGCGTGGCCATGGCGCAGATGGGCAACGTCCATCGCGAACAGGTCGAGCAGGTGATGAGCGAGTTCGTCGAGATCGTCGGCGACCAGACCAGCCTGGGTGTCGGCTCCGACGGCTACATCCGCAAGATGCTCACCCAGGCCCTGGGCGAGGACAAGGCCAACGGCCTGATCGACCGCATCCTGCTGGGTGGCAACACCAGCGGCCTGGACAGCCTGAAGTGGATGGAGCCGCGTGCCGTGGCTGACGTGATCCGCTACGAGCACCCGCAGATCCAGGCCATCGTGGTGGCCTACCTGGACCCCGACCAGGCCGGTGAGGTGCTGGGCAACTTCGATCACAAGGTGCGCCTGGACATCATCCTGCGCGTCTCCTCGCTCAACACCGTGCAGCCGGCGGCGCTCAAGGAGCTCAACCAGATTCTGGAGAAGCAGTTCTCGGGCAACTCCAACGCGGCGCGTACCACACTGGGCGGTATCAAGCGCGCGGCCGACATCATGAACTTCCTCGACAGTTCGGTCGAAGGCCAGCTGATGGACGCGATTCGCGACGTCGACGGCGAGCTGTCCGAGCAGATCGAAGACCTCATGTTCGTCTTCAACAACCTGGCCGATGTCGACGACCGCGGTATCCAGGCGCTGTTGCGCGAGGTGTCCTCGGACGTGCTGGTGGTGTCGCTCAAGGGCGCCGACGAGAAGGTCAAGGACAAGATCTTCAAGAACATGTCCAAGCGGGCTTCCGAGCTGCTGCGTGACGACCTCGAGGCCAAGGGCCCGGTGCGGGTCAGCGACGTGGAAACGGCGCAGAAAGAGATCCTCACCATTGCCCGGCGCATGGCCGAAGCCGGCGAGATCGTGCTTGGCGGCAAGGGCGCCGAAGAAATGATCTAAAGCCGTTCGCCGGTTCCGGCTCCTCCACAGGAGCCGGCCTTGCCGGCGGATGCCTCAACGCGGTACACGCCGGTGCCTGGCGGCCGCATCGCCGACCACCCCGGCGCCTACCCAATTGAACGCGTGGAATCATGTCGACCAACGAGCACCTGAGTGAACTGATCCCCGCCCGCGACGTCGAGGGCTTCGACCGCTGGGCGCTGCCCAGCTTCGACCCGGAGCCGGAACCCGAGCCCGAACCCGAGCCGGAAATCGTCGAGGAAGTCGAAGAGGTGCCGCTGGAAGAAGTCCAGCCGCTGACCCTCGAAGAGCTCGAAAGCATTCGCCAGGAAGCCTACAACGAAGGCTTTGCCACCGGCGAGCGCGAAGGGTTTCACAGCACCCAGCTCAAGGTCCGCCAGGAGGCCGAAGTGGCCCTGAGCGCCAAGCTGGCGAGCCTGGAGCAGCTGATGGGCCACCTGCTCGACCCGATCGCCGAGCAGGACAACCAGATCGAGAAGGCCCTGGTGCACATGGTCAGCCGCATCACCCGCGAGGTGATCGGGCGTGAGCTGGCCACCGACTCCAGCCAGATCACTCACGTGCTGCGCGAGGCCCTCAAGCTGCTGCCGATGGGCGCCGAAAACATCCGCATTCATGTCAATCCGCAGGACTTCGAGCTGGCCAAGGCCCTGCGCGAGCGTCATGAGGAAAACTGGCGCCTGCTCGAAGACGACGCCCTGTTGCCCGGTGGTTGCCGCATCGAGACGTTGCACAGCCGTATCGACGCCACCGTCGAGACCCGCATCGAAAAGGCCATGACCCAGTTGTTCGACCAGTTGCATGACCAGGGCCTGCACCCTGCCGCACCAGACTTGCACGTCGACCTTGCTGGCGACCCGGGCACCCGCGAGGCCACGCCCGATGCGCCTTGACCGCACCAGCTTCGGCAAGCGCCTGGGCACCTATGCCGAGGCCGTGAGCCTGCCGGCGCAGCCGGTGGTGGAAGGGCGGTTGTTGCGCATGGTCGGCCTGACCCTGGAGGCCGAGGGCCTGCGCGCTGCCGTCGGCAGCCGCTGCCTGGTGATCAACGATGACAGCTACCATCCGGTGCAGGTCGAGGCCGAGGTCATGGGCTTTGCCGGTGACCGGGTGTTTCTCATGCCGGTGGGCAGCGTTGCCGGCATCGCGCCCGGTGCGCGGGTGGTGCCGCTGGCCGAAAGCGGCCGCCTGCCGATGGGCATGAGCATGCTCGGTCGCGTGCTGGACGGTGCCGGCCGGGCGCTGGATGGCAAGGGTGGGATGAAGGCCGAGGACTGGGTGCCGATGGATGGCCCCACCATCAACCCACTCAACCGCGACCCCATCAGCCAGCCGCTGGACGTGGGCATTCGCAGCATCAATGGCCTGCTGACGGTGGGCCGTGGCCAGCGCCTGGGCCTGTTCGCCGGTACCGGCGTGGGCAAGAGTGTGCTGCTGGGCATGATGACCCGTTTCACCGAGGCCGACATCATCGTGGTGGGGCTGATCGGTGAGCGGGGGCGTGAGGTCAAGGAGTTCATCGAGCACATCCTGGGCGAGGAGGGCATCAAGCGTTCGGTGGTGGTGGCATCCCCTGCCGATGATGCGCCGCTGATGCGCCTGCGCGCCGCCATGTACTGCACGCGGATCGCCGAGTACTTTCGCGACAAGGGCAAGAACGTCCTGCTGCTGATGGATTCGCTGACTCGTTTCGCCCAGGCCCAGCGGGAAATCGCCCTGGCCATCGGCGAGCCGCCAGCCACCAAGGGCTATCCGCCTTCCGTGTTCGCCAAGCTGCCCAAGCTGGTGGAGCGCGCCGGCAACGGCGAGGCCGGTGGTGGCTCGATCACCGCCTTCTACACCGTGTTGTCCGAAGGCGACGACCAGCAGGACCCGATTGCCGACTCCGCGCGGGGCGTACTCGACGGCCATATCGTGCTGTCCCGGCGCCTGGCCGAAGAGGGGCATTACCCGGCCATCGATATCGAGGCTTCGATCAGCCGGGTCATGCCGCAGGTGGTCAGCCCCGAGCAGATGACCCAGGCCCAGCAATTCAAGCAGCTCTGGTCGCGCCTTTCGCAAAGCCGCGACCTGATCAGCGTGGGTGCCTATGTGGCTGGCGGCGACCGCGAGACGGACCTGGCGATTTCCCTGCAACCCAAGCTGGTGCAGTACCTGCGCCAGGGGCTCAATGAAAACGTCAGCCATGAGCAGAGCCGCGATGAGCTGGCGGCGGTGTTCGCCCCAGCGGCTTCGGGCTGATAACCGATGGCCCTGCCAAGTCGTGCCGCGCGCCTGGTGCCGGTGGTGGAGATGGCCGAGGAGGCCGAGCGCAAGGCCGTGCAGCGCCTCGGGCATTTCCAGCAGCAGGTGAGCATGGCCGAAACCAAGCTCCGGGAACTGGACCAGTTTCGCAGCGAGTACCAGAACCAGTGGATGGAAAAGGGCGGCCAGGGCGTTTCAGGCAGCTGGCTGCTGGGCTATCAGCGCTTTCTCAGCCAGCTGGACACCGCCGTGGCCCAGCAACACCAGAGCCTGGTGTGGCACCAGACCAACCTCAACAACGCACGGGCCACCTGGCAGCAGGCCTACGCCCGGGTCGAGGGCCTGCGCAAGCTGGTACAGCGCTACCGCGATGAAGCCCGCATGCTCGAGGACAAGCGCGAGCAGAAGCTGCTCGACGAATTGTCCCAGCGATTGCCGCGCCACGATCGCTTCTAGCACGGCATTGGTCGGCGCAGGTTGCCCAGGGGCGGGCGGGCTGCTAAACCTGTGGTGTCTGCAATCGCCATGATCGAAGGAGTCGAGCATATGGCCGTGGAGCACGATCTATCGCCGGATGGGAACAGCCTGACGATCAGGGTCAAGGGACGGTTCGATTTCGGCAAGCACCAGGCGTTTCGTGAATGCTACGAGCGCGAGCCAGTACCTTCCAAGGGCGTGGTCGTCGACTTGAAGGACGCCACCTATCTCGACAGCTCCGCCCTGGGCATGCTCCTGCTGCTGCGTGACCACGCCGGCGGCGACGATGCGTATATACGGGTGATCAACGCCAGCTCCGACGTTCGCAAGATCCTCGCCATCTCCAATTTCGACAAGCTGTTCGAGATCACTTGAGCGACCTCGTGAACGAGCAGTCGTCGCTGACCGTGCTGATTGCCGAAGATGGCGCCACCGACCGCCTGTTGCTGGCGCGCATCGTGCGCGAGCAGGGGCATTCGGTGATCACGGCCGAGAACGGTGCGCAGGCAGTGGCGCTGTTTGCCGAGCTGCGTCCGCAACTGGTGCTGCTCGACGCGCTGATGCCGGTGATGGACGGCTTCGAGGCGGCTCGCCAGATCAAGCTGATGGCTGGCCAGGCGCTGGTGCCGATCATCTTTCTTACCTCGCTGAGTGAGGAGCAGGCCCTGGTGCGTTGCCTGGAGGCTGGTGGCGACGACTTTCTGCCCAAGCCTTATCGCCCGGTGATCCTGGCCGCCAAGATCAAGGCGATGGATCGCCTGCGTCGCCTGCAGGCGACCGTGCTGGAGCAGCGCGACGAGCTGGCGCGCCACCACGGTCACCTGCTCAACGAGCAGCGGGTGGCCAAGGCGGTGTTCGATCAGGTCACGCATTCGGGGTGCCTGAATGCGCCGAACATCCGCTACCTGCAATCTCCCTATGCGCTGTTCAACGGCGACCTGCTGCTGGCGGCGTTCACGCCGACCGGTGAAATGCATGTGCTGCTTGGCGACTTCACTGGCCATGGCCTGCCGGCTGCAGTGGGCGCCATGCCGTTGGCCGAGGTGTTCTACGGCATGACCGCCAAGGGCTACGGCCTGGCCGAAACCTTGCGCGAGATGAACGCCAAGCTCAAGCGCATCCTGCCGGTGGACATGTTCTGCTGCGCAATGATGCTCAGCCTGAGTTTCGAGCGGCGCCTGGCCGAGGTATGGAACGGCGGCATGCCGGACGGCTACCTGCTGCCCGCGGCCGGTGGCGAGCCCCAGGCGCTGGTGTCGCGGCACTTGCCCTTGGGGGTGCTGGCGCCGGAGCGTTTCGACGAGCACCCCGAGGTGGTGTCGCTGGCGTTGGGGGATCGCCTGTTCCTGCTGTCCGATGGGGTGGTGGATACCTGCGACCAGGACGAGCAACTGTTCGGGGTGGAGCGCCTGCGCCAGGTGTTTGCGCGCAACCGTGCGCCGCAGCACCTGTTCGAGGATGTACTGCAGGCGCTCGAAGACTTTCGCGGCCAGTCCCGCGACGATGTCAGCATGCTCGAGATCAGTGTGGTCGAGCCACAGACACTGGCCCCGCCGCCGCTGGTGTATTCGGACAGCGGCCAGTCCAGCCCGCTGGACTGGTCGCTGTCGTTCGAGTTTCGCGCGCAGACCCTCAAACGCTTCAACCCCTTGCCCTATCTGTTGCAGGTACTGCAGGAAATACACGGCCTGCGCCCCCAGAGCGGTGCGCTGCACAGCGTGCTCAACGAGCTCTACACCAATGCACTGGAGCACGGTGTGCTGGCCCTCGACTCGGCCCTCAAGCGCGACGCCCAGGGGTTTGCCGCCTATTATCAGGAGCGCAGCCGACGCCTGCAGGCATTGCAGGAGGGTTACATACGCTTGCACCTTCAGGTTGAACCCGTAGCGGGTGGCGGGCGTCTGGTGATTGAGATCGAAGATAGCGGCAGTGGCTTCGATGTGGGTACAGTGCTGGCCCGACCGGTGTTGGAGCAGCGGTTGTGCGGGCGTGGCCTGAGCCTGATCCGGCGTTTGAGCCGTCACGCCGAATGGGCCGACGGAGGGCGCAGGGCCCGCGTGGAGTTCGCCTGGGTGGCTCTGGCATAATTGAACTTGATCAAGGAGTGAGCAAGTGTCCGATCAGCGTATCGATAACAAGGTAGTGGGCGAGTTGCGGGAGGTCATGGGTAGCCAGTATGCCGAGTTGCTGGAGACCTTCCTGGCCGATTGCGAAAAGCGCATGGTGCAACTGCGCGACGCCCGCTCCCCCCGGCAGCTGAGTGAGGCTGCCCACAGTTTCAAGGGTAGCTGCAGCAACATGGGCGCCACCGACCTGGCCGAGTTGTGTCGGCAGCTGGAAGTGCGCGTGATGGAGCAGCCGGCACACGGCATCGAGGACCTGATCAGCCAGATCAGGTGCGAGTACCTCGAAGTGCGTCCCTTCTATGTCGCCGAGTTGGAGCGCGTGTCGCCGCAGGCGGCCAGGCATCCTGTGTAGCGCAAACCTGGCGCGACTCTTGCAGTCTCTTCGCTATTCAAGTTCGCGCTTCTGTAGTGGAGACCCTTCCCATGCCTGTCGCTTCAAACCCGCTGCTGCAACCGTCCGCCGTGGCCAAGGCCTCGCGCACGGCTGCGCCAGCGCCCGAAAAGGTGCCCCAGGTCGCCAATGACAAGGCTGCGGGCTTCTCCAAGGTGTATGCCGATCAGTCCCGCGACAAGCTGCCGGCCAAGGCGGATGTGCCCAATGCCGACAAGGCGGGCGTTGCAGCCGGGGCGGCAAATGCCGGCAAGACGGCGACCGATCAGGAGCGCACTGTTGCCGACAGCGGCAATTCATTGCCTGAACAGAAGCCGGCATCGGACGAGTCGACGCCAGTTGCCGATGACCTTCAACTGCTCGATTCGAGCCTGGTGGCGGGTCAGGTTACTGACGCCCAGGCCGGCGCACAGCTGATCCAGGCTCAGGCCGAAGCGGTGGCCCCAGTGGTACAGGCGGCTGCCGCACAGTTGCAGGCCCAGGTGCAGGCCCCGGCCGTCGCGCCGCAGCCACCGGCCCCGGAAGAACCCGCTTTCGACCCGGCCGGCGACGTGCTCGAGGACCTGCCGGTATTGCGCCTGGCCCTGGAGCAGAACGCCCAGGCCCAGGGCACCACCTCTGCCCATGCCAGCAAGCCGACCACGGCGCAACCCGAAGCCACCCAGGGCCAGCCTGCCGTCAATACCCTGGCGGCCATGCTCGACCCGCGTCAGGCCGATCCGGGCGACAGCGAGCCGGGCGAGAAGGGCTTCAGCAACCTGCTCGATGACGGCCTGAAGGACCTCAAGGGCGCCTCCAGCGATACCCGTGTCGATGACTTTGCCGAGCGCCTCAGCGCGCTGACCCAGGCCGCGACGCCCAAGACCGCCAATGCGGTGCCGGTGGCGATGCCGCTGAACCAGCCGCTGGCGATGCACCAGGGTGGCTGGACCGAAGGCCTGGTCAATCGCGTGATGTACCTGTCCAGCCAGAACCTGAAGTCGGCTGAAATCAAGCTGGAGCCAGCCGAGCTGGGGCGCTTGGACATTCGCGTGCACATGACACCCGAGCAGCAGGCGCAGATCACCTTCACCAGTGGCAACGTGGTGGTGCGCGAAGCGCTGGAAAACCAGGCCAGCCGGCTCAAGGAAATGTTCGCCGAACAGGGTCTGGCGCAACCTGACGTGAACGTGGCCGACCAGTCCCGCGAGCAGCAGCAGGGCTCGCAGGACGGCACCTCGAAGCTCAGCGGCGTGGCCGCGCGTCGCAATGAAGGCGCGGGCGGCGAAGAGGCCGACGCCGACGCGGCGGCCCAGCCGGTGGAGCGACCGGTGGTGCTGGGGTCCAGCGCGGTCGATTTCTACGCCTGATTGCACGGGTAGGGCTGGGCGGTTGCGGGGCGGCTGCCCAGCCCTTCACGGATGAATCTGCCCCTGCGTTCGTCGCCTTCCTCAATCGGGCCGGTGTGGCTCGCAAATCTGGCATAACACTTGCTCAACCCTCGCCATGTGGGACAAACCTCTTGTGAGTGACGGATTATTGGCATGGCGAAGAGCGAAGCAGTGAAAGACCCCGCCGTAAAAGGCAAACTCAAGCTGATCCTGCTGCTGGTGCTGGCATTGCTGCTGGCCATCGGCTTGTCGGTGGGCGCCACCTGGTTCTTCCTGCAAAGGGGCGACAGCAAACCTCAGGTCGACCCGGCAACCGTCAGCAACGTCAGGCCTGCGGCCATCTACGAGCCGCTGGCGCCAGCCTTCGTCGTCAACTTCAACCAGAACGGTCGTCAGCGCTACATGCAGGTGAGCATCACCATGCAGGGGCGCGACCAGGCTGCGCTGGATGCGCTGAAAGTGCACATGCCGGTGATCCGCAACAACCTGGTGATGCTCTTCTCCGGCCAGCCGTTCGACTCCCTGGCGACCCCGGTCGGCCAGGAGATGCTGCGCCAGAAGGCCACCGCCAGCGTGCAGGAAGTGGCCCAGAAAGAAGTCGGCAAGCTGGTGATCGACCAGTTGCTGTTCACCAATTTCGTATTGCAGTAGGAGCCCAAGATGGCCATGCAGGACCTGCTGTCCCAGGATGAGATCGATGCCCTGCTGCACGGCGTCGACGACGGGCTGGTGCAAACCGATAGCGGCGCCGACCCCGGCAGCATCAAGAGCTACGACCTGACCAGCCAGGACCGGATCGTGCGCGGGCGCATGCCGACCCTGGAAATGATCAACGAACGTTTCGCCCGGTATACCCGGGTGAGCATGTTCAACCTGCTGCGCCGCTCGGCGGATGTGGCAGTGGGGGGCGTGCAGGTGATGAAGTTCGGTGAGTACGTGCACTCGCTGTACGTGCCCACCAGCCTCAACCTGGTGAAGATCAAGCCGTTGCGCGGCACCTCGCTGTTCATCCTCGATGCCAAGCTGGTGTTCAAGCTGGTGGACAATTTCTTCGGCGGTGACGGTCGTCACGCCAAGATCGAGGGCCGCGAGTTCACGCCCACCGAATTGCGCGTGGTGCGCATGGTGCTGGACCAGTGCTTCGTCGACCTCAAGGAAGCCTGGCAGGCGATCATGCCGGTCAACTTCGAGTACATCAACTCGGAGGTCAACCCGGCCATGGCCAACATCGTCGGCCCGAGCGAGGCGGTGGTGGTGTCCACCTTCCACATCGAACTCGATGGCGGTGGCGGCGACCTGCACGTGACCATGCCCTACTCGATGATCGAGCCGGTGCGCGAAATGCTCGACGCGGGCTTCCAGTCCGACCTGGACGACCAGGACGAACGCTGGATCAAGGCCCTGCGCGAAGACGTGCTGGACGTCAGCGTGCCGATCAGCGCCACCGTGGCACGCCGCGAGCTGCGCCTGCGCGACATCCTGCACATGCAGCCGGGTGATGTGATCCCGGTCGAACTGCCGGACGAGCTGGTACTGCGCGCCAATGGCGTACCGTCGTTCAAGGCCAAGTTGGGCTCGCACAAGGGCACGCTGGCATTGCAAGTAACCGAGCCGATCGAGCGCCGCTGATCGGTACCCTGGCTTTAACTCCGAATTGATTGCCCCGTCGAGGACAAGATGGCTGACGAAAACGATATCACCTCCATGGAAGACCAGGCCCTGGCCGATGAGTGGGCAGCAGCCCTGAGCGAGACCGGCGACGCCGGCCAGTCCGACATCGACGCGCTGTTGGCGGCTGACGGCGGCAGCAGTGCCGGCTCGCCCAACCGCTTGCCGATGGAAGAATTCGGCAGCTCGCCCAAGGGCAGCGATGCAGTGACCCTGGACGGCCCGAACCTGGACGTGATCCTGGATATTCCGGTGAGCATCTCGATGGAAGTGGGCAGCACCGAAATCAACATCCGCAACCTGCTGCAACTGAACCAGGGTTCGGTGATCGAGCTGGACCGCCTGGCCGGCGAGCCGCTGGACGTGCTGGTCAACGGCACCCTGATCGCGCACGGCGAGGTGGTGGTGGTGAACGAGAAGTTCGGCATCCGCCTGACCGACGTGATCAGCCCGAGCGAACGCATCAAGAAGCTGCGCTGAGTGAAGCGTCTTCTGCAAGCGGGGCTGACCGGGGTCGGCCTGCTCTGGCTCGACCTGGCACTGGCGGCACAGCCCGCGGCCACGACAGCCGCGGCGACCACGGCAGCAGCCGGCAGTGCCAGCGGGCAGTTGGGCCGTCTGGTGCTGGGGTTGTTGCTGGTGCTGGGCCTGATCTTCTTTCTCGCCTGGCTGCTGCGCCGGGTGCAGAACGTGACGCCGCGTGGCCAGCAGGTCATCGAGATCGTCGGCACGCGCGTGGTCGGCCCGCGTGATCGGCTGCTGCTGGTGCAGGTGGGCAACGAACAGATACTGATCGGTCATACGCCGGGCAGCCTTACCGCGTTGCATGTGCTGGCCGAGCCGGTGCAGGTACCGGCCAGCGCTCGCCAGGCTACGCCCGAATTCGCCCAGCGCCTGATGGAGCTGCTGGGCAAGGATCAAAAGGACAAGTCGTGATGGGCGCATTGCGCATGCTGTTGACCCTGCTGCTGATGTTCGCAGCGCCGCTGGCCCTGGCCGCCGACCCGCTGTCGATTCCGGCGATCACCCTGTCCAACGGAGCGGATGGGCAACAGGAGTACTCGGTCAGCTTGCAGATCCTGCTGATCATGACGGCGCTGAGCTTCATTCCGGCGTTCGTGATCCTGATGACCAGCTTCACCCGGATCATCATCGTGTTCTCGATCCTGCGCCAGGCCCTGGGCCTGCAGCAGACGCCGTCGAACCAGATCCTCACCGGCATGGCGCTGTTCCTGACCCTGTTCATCATGGCGCCGGTATTCGACCGGGTGAACAAGGATGCCCTGCAGCCGTACCTGGCCGAGACCCTGTCGGCCCAGGACGCGGTGGCCAAGGCCCAGGTGCCGCTCAAGGACTTCATGCTGGCGCAGACCCGCGAGAGCGATCTCGACCTGTTCATGCGCCTGTCCAAGCGTACCGATATCGCCACGCCGGACGAGGCGCCGTTGACCATCCTGGTACCGGCCTTCGTCACCTCCGAACTCAAGACCGCGTTCCAGATCGGCTTCATGATCTTCATCCCGTTCCTGATCATCGACCTGGTGGTGGCCAGTGTGCTGATGGCCATGGGTATGATGATGCTGTCGCCGCTGATCATCTCCCTGCCGTTCAAGATCATGCTGTTCGTGCTGGTGGATGGCTGGGCGTTGATCATGGGTACCCTGGCCGGCAGTTTCGGTGGCGTCTAGCGCGCCGAGGAGAACAACATGACCCCAGAAGTTGCTGTCGACCTGTTCCGCGATGCGCTGTGGCTGACCACCATGATCGTGGCCGTGCTGGTGGTACCGAGCCTGCTGGTGGGCCTGATGGTGGCCATGTTCCAGGCCGCCACCCAGATCAACGAACAGACCCTGAGCTTCCTGCCGCGCCTGCTGGTGATGCTGATCACGCTGATCGTGGCCGGGCCCTGGCTGGTGCAGAAGTTCATGGAATACATCCTGTCGTTGTACGGCAGCATTCCCCAGTTGATCGGCTGAGCGCGCGATGCTCCAGTTGACCGATGCGCAGATCGCCACCTGGGTGGCGAGCTTCATCCTGCCGCTGTTTCGCATTGCCGCCGTGCTGATGACCATGCCCATCATCGGGACCAAGATGGTGCCGGGGCGCATCCGCCTGTACCTGGCCCTGGCGATCACCGTGGTGGTGGTGCCGGGCCTGCCGCCGATGCCCGAAGTCAATCCGCTGTCGCTCAGCGGGCTGCTGCTGACTGCCGAGCAGATCCTCATCGGTGCGGTATTCGGCCTGTCGCTGCAACTGTTCTTCCAGATATTCGTAGTGGCCGGGCAGGTGGTGGCCATCCAGATGGGCATGGCCTTCGCCTCCATGGTCGACCCGGTCAACGGCGTCAACGTGGCGGTGGTCAGCCAGTTCCTGAGCATGCTGGTGACGCTGCTGTTCCTGTCGATGAACGGGCACCTGGTGGTGTTCGAGGTGATCACCGAGAGCTTCACCACCTTGCCGGTGGGCACCGGCCTGATGGTCAACCACTACTGGGACCTGGTCGGGCGGCTGAGCTGGGTGCTGGGCGCGGCGCTGCTGCTGGTGCTGCCGGCGATCACCGCGCTGCTGGTGGTGAACATCGCCTTCGGCGTGATGACCCGTGCAGCGCCGCAGCTGAACATCTTCTCCATCGGTTTCCCGTTGACCCTGGTGCTGGGGCTCGGGATTTTCTGGGTTGTCCTGGCCGACATCCTTTCCCATTACCAGGCGCTGGCCTCCGAGGCCCTGCAGTGGCTGCGTGAGCTGGCGAGGGCGAGCTGAGCATGGCAGAGAGCGAAAGCGGTCAGGACAAGACAGAAGACCCCACGGAGAAAAAGAAGAAGGACGCCCGCGAGAAGGGCGAGATCGCCCGTTCCAAGGAGCTCAACACGGTGGTGGTGACCCTGGCCGGGGCCGGTGGCCTGCTGGTGTTCGGTGGTGGCCTGGCCGAAGTGCTGATGGACATCATGCGCATCAACTTCACCCTGTCGCGCGACACGCTGATCGACGAGCGCTCGATGGGCACCTTCTTGCTGGCCTCGGGCAAGATGGCCCTGATGGCGCTGCAGCCGGTATTGCTGGTGGCGCTGATCGTGGCCTTCATCGGGCCGATCTCGCTGGGTGGCTGGCTGTTTGCCGGCGGCACCCTGGCGCCCAAGTTCAGCCGCATGAACCCGCTGTCGGGGATCAAGCGCATGTTTTCCCTGAATGCACTGACCGAGCTGCTCAAGGCCCTGGCGAAGTTCTTCGTGATCCTGATCGTGGCGCTGGTGGTGTTGTCGTCGGACCGTGACGACCTGCTGGCCATTGCCAACGAGCCGCTGGAGCAGGCGATCATCCACAGCGTGCAGGTGGTGGGCTGGAGTGCCCTGTGGATGGCCGCCGGCCTGTTGCTGATTGCCCTGGTGGACGTGCCGTTGCAGCTGTACCAGTCGCACAAGAAGCTGCTGATGACCAAGCAGGAGGTGCGCGACGAGTACAAGAACAGCGAGGGCAAGCCGGAGGTCAAGCAGCGTATTCGCCAGTTGCAGCGCGAGATGTCGCAGCGGCGCATGATGGCGGCGATCCCCGATGCCGACGTGATCATCACCAACCCGACCCACTATGCGGTGGCGCTCAAGTACGACCCCGAGAAGGGCAATGCGCCGACGCTGCTGGCCAAGGGCACCGATTTCCTGGCGCTGAAGATTCGCGAAATCGCCAATGCCCACAACATCCAGGTGCTGGAATCGCCTGAGCTGGCGCGTTCGATCTTCTACTCCACCGAGCTCGAGGAAGAGATCCCGGCCGGCCTCTACCTGGCCGTGGCCCAGGTGCTGGCCTACGTGTATCAGATTCGCCAGCACCGGGCGGGCAAGGGCAAGGCGCCGGAGCCGCTCAAGGATCTGCCGATTCCGCCGGACCTGCGCCGCGATTCCTGAACCGTTTGAGCTCTTCCCGTCGGCGCCGAGGTGTCGGCCCCTTCGCTGCAGGAGCCGGCAGTGTCGGCGAAGGTCGCGTCACTGATCCAAAGTTGGAAAGCTTCTTGCAATAGCAGCGCCAAGCGCCCGCATGGCGTCAAAAGTTTGCTTGAAGAGGAATATCGGTGGATCGCTCTCAGTTAATCAACAGCGCCCGTAGCAACCTGTCCGGGCTCGGCCGGGGCAACCTGGGGGTGCCGCTGTTGCTGCTGGTGATGTTGGCAATGATGATGTTGCCGATCCCGCCGTTCCTGCTCGACGTGTTCTTCACCTTCAACATCGCCCTGTCCATCGTCGTGCTGCTGGTGTGCGTGTACGCCTTGCGCCCGCTGGATTTCGCCGTGTTTCCGACCATCCTGCTGGTGGCCACGCTGCTGCGCCTGGCGCTGAACGTGGCGTCCACGCGGGTGGTGATGCTCCACGGCCACGACGGCCACGAAGCCGCGGGCAAGGTGATCCAGGCCTTCGGCGAGGTGGTGATCGGCGGCAACTACGTGGTCGGTATCGTGGTGTTCGCGATCCTCATGATCATCAACTTCGTGGTGGTGACCAAGGGGGCCGGGCGCATTTCCGAGGTGAGCGCGCGCTTCACCCTCGACGCCATGCCCGGCAAGCAGATGGCCATCGACGCCGACCTCAACGCCGGCCTGATCGACCAGGCCCAGGCCAAGGCACGGCGTACCGAAGTGGCCCAGGAGGCCGAGTTCTACGGTTCGATGGACGGTGCCAGCAAGTTCGTGCGCGGTGACGCCATCGCCGGCCTGCTGATCCTGTTCATCAACCTGATCGGCGGCATGGCCGTGGGTATCTTCCAGCACGGCATGACCTTCGGCGATGCCGGTCGCGTGTATGCGCTGCTCACCATCGGTGACGGTTTGGTGGCGCAGTTGCCTTCGCTGCTGCTGTCCACCGCCGCCGCGATCATGGTTACCCGTGCCTCGGGCTCCGAGGAAATGGGCAAGCAGATCAACCGGCAGATGTTCGATTCGCCCAAGGCGCTAGCCGTGTCCGGTGGCCTGATGATCGTCATGGGGCTGGTGCCGGGCATGCCGCACGTGGCATTCCTCAGCCTCGGCCTGATGGCCGCGGGCGGCGCCTACCTGGTGTGGCGCAAGCAGAACCAGGCCAAGGTCAAGGCACAGCAGGAAGTGCAGCGCCAGCAGGACCTGCTGCCGTCGCCGCAGCGTGCTCAGGAAACCAAGGAGCTGGGCTGGGACGACGTTACCCCGATCGACATGATCGGCCTGGAAGTCGGCTACCGGCTGATCCCGCTGGTGGACCGCAACCAGGGTGGGCAGTTGCTGGCGCGGATCAAGGGGGTACGCAAGAAGCTGTCCCAGGACCTGGGCTTCCTGATGCCCACCGTGCACATCCGCGACAACCTCGACCTGGCCCCCAGCGCCTACCGCCTGACGCTGATGGGGGTGATCCTGGCCGAGGCCGAGATCTACCCCGACCGCGAACTGGCGATCAACCCGGGGCAGGTGTTCGGCAACCTCAACGGCATCGCCGCCAGGGACCCGGCCTTCGGCCTGGAGGCAGTGTGGATCGATGTGGCCCAGCGCAGCCAGGCGCAATCGCTGGGCTACACCGTGGTGGACGCGAGCACCGTGGTCGCCACCCACCTCAACCAGATCCTCTACAAGCATTGCCACGAGCTGATCGGTCACGAAGAGGTACAGCAACTGCTGCAGGTCCTGGCCAAGGGCTCGCCCAAGCTGGCCGAGGAACTGGTACCGGGGGTGCTGCCGCTGTCCGGTCTGCTCAAGGTGCTGCAGGCGTTGCTGGCCGAGCAGGTGCCGGTGCGCGACATCCGCACCATTGCCGAAGCCATCGCCAACAATGCCGCCAAGAGTCAAGATACCGCCGCGCTGGTGGCTTCGGTGCGCGTAGGATTGAGCCGCGCAATCGTGCAAAGCATTGTAGGAACTGAGTCCGAGCTGCCTGTGATCACGCTTGAGCCAAGGTTGGAACAGATTTTGCTCAATAGTTTGCAAAGGGCCGGGCAGGGTCAGGAAGATGGTGTTCTTCTTGAGCCGAGCATGGCCGAAAAGCTTCAGCGTTCGTTGATCGAGGCCGCCCAGCGTCAGGAGATGCAAGGGCAACCTGCAATCCTGCTGGTCGCAGGACCCGTTCGACAGATGCTGTCGCGTTTTGGCCGCCTGGCTGTACCGAATTTGCATGTTTTGGCGTATCAGGAAATACCTGACAACAAGCAAGTTACCATCGTTGCCACAGTAGGCCCCAACGGCTGAGGTAGTGGGATATGCAAGTTAAGCGTTTTTTCGCCGCTGATATGCGTCAGGCCATGAAGCTGGTTCGTGATGAGCTGGGGGCAGAGGCCGCCATCATCGGCAACCGACGGATTGCTGGCGGTGTCGAGCTGACGGCGGCGCTGGACTACAAGCTGTCCGCGCTTGCGCCGCGGGTGCCGAACGTCGAGCTCGAGGACGAACTGCGCAAGACCCAGTCGCGCATCGTCACCGCGCAGGCCGAGCTCAGCAGCCGGGTCGAAGGCGAGGAGGGCAACCGCCAGTTGTTCGCCGGCCTGCCGCTGACCGCCTCCGAGCCGCTGGTAGAGCCGCAGGTCGAGGCCCCCGTGCGGCCTCAGGCAGCGGCCCCGGCGCCGGTCGATCAGCGCCTGTTCGATTCCATGCGTTCGGAGCTCTCGGGCCTGCGCGAGCTGCTCGAAGTGCAGCTCGGCTCGCTGGCCTGGACCCAGCTGCAGGGCAGCAAGCCGCACCAGGCCAACCTCTGGCGCCGCCTGCAGCGCATCGGCATCGCCGGGCCGCTGGCCCGCGAGGTGCTGGACATCACTGCCGACATCGAAGAGCCCCGCCAGGCCTGGCGCATGCTGCTGGCGCACCTGGCCCGCATGATCCAGGTGCCGGAAATCGAGCCGATCGAAGAGGGCGGCGTGATCGCCATGGTCGGCCCGGCCGGCATGGGCAAGACCACCACCCTGGCCAAGCTGGCGGCGCGCTATGTGCTCAAGTACGGCGCGCAGAACATCGCGCTGGTGAGCATGGACAGCTTTCGCATCGGCGCCCAGGAACAACTCAAGACCCTGGGGCGCATCCTGAATGTGTCGGTGACCCACGTCGACCCCGGCCAGTCGCTGGCCCAGGCCCTGGACCCTCTGCTGCGCAAGCGCGTGGTGCTGATCGATACCGCCGGCCTGCAGGCCAGCGACCCGGCACTGCGCATGCAGCTCGAAACCCTGGCCGGGCGCGGCATCCAGGCCAAGAATTACCTGGTGCTGGCCACCACCAGCCAGAAGCAGGTGCTGACCGCTGCCTACCACAGCTACAAGCGCTGCGGGCTGGCCGGTTGCATCCTGACCAAGCTCGACGAAACGGCGTGCCTGGGCGAGGTGCTGAGCCTGGCCATCACGCATGAGTTGCCGGTGGCCTATCTGACCGATGGGCCGCGCATTCCGGACGATCTGCACTTGCCGCGCCGGCACCATCTGGTCAGTCGCGCGGTCAGTGTACAAATGCAGGACGATCCCAGCGAAGAGGCCATGGCCGACATGTTCGCCGATCTGTACCACAGCGACGGCAAGCGTGTCGGCTGAGGTAAATGTGTATACGTTGCAAAGTACCTACATCAATGGTCTGCCAGGCATTTTTCAGGTGTTGAAAGCGCAGCCAGTCATGTGGCCTCGGTCTAAGTAAGACAAGGTAAAGAACAAACATGGGCAGCATGCATCCCGTACAGGTGATCGCCGTGACAGGCGGCAAAGGTGGCGTCGGCAAGACCAACGTGTCAGTGAACTTGTCATTGGCGCTGGCTGAGCTTGGCCGTCGGGTCATGCTGCTGGACGCCGACCTGGGCCTGGCCAACGTCGACGTCTTGCTCGGCCTGACCCCCAAACGCACACTGGCCGATGTCATCGAGGGCCGCTGCGAGCTGCGCGACGTGCTGCTGCCGGGGCCTGGCGGGGTACGCATCGTGCCTGCGGCCTCCGGCACCCAGAGCATGGTGCACCTGGCGCCGGCCCAGCATGCCGGGCTGATCCAGGCGTTCAGCGAGATCGGCGACAACCTCGATGTGCTGGTCATCGACACCGCGGCCGGCATCGGCGATTCGGTCGTCAGCTTCGTGCGCGCGGCCCAGGAAGTGCTGCTGGTGGTGTGCGACGAGCCCACGTCCATCACTGACGCCTATGCCCTGATCAAGCTGCTGAACCGCGATTACGGCATGAACCGTTTCCGGGTGCTGGCCAACATGGCACAAAGCCCTCAGGAAGGTCGCAATCTGTTCGCCAAATTGACCAAGGTCACGGATCGCTTCCTGGATGTCGCCTTACAATACGTCGGTGCTGTGCCCTACGACGAATGTGTCCGCAAGGCAGTGCAGAAGCAGCGAGCAGTCTACGAAGCCTTTCCGCGTTCCAAGTGCGCGCTGGCCTTCAAGGCCATTGCTCAGAAGGTCGATAGCTGGCCGTTGCCTGCCAACCCGCGTGGTCATCTGGAGTTCTTCGTCGAACGGCTGGTGCAACCGACCAGTGCGGGACCAGTGCTATGAGTGCAAGCGGCTATCGGATGTACAGCAAGGCTTCGCGTGATGCCCAGTACGAGCTGATCGAGCGGTACGCACCCTTGGTCAAGCGCATTGCCTATCACCTGCTGGCGCGTCTGCCAGCCAGTGTGCAGGTGGAAGACCTGATCCAGGCCGGCATGATCGGCCTGCTCGAGGTCTCCAACAAGTACGACTCCAGCAAGGGTGCCAGTTTCGAGACCTATGCCGGTATCCGCATCCGTGGGGCCATGCTCGACGAGGTGCGCAAGGGGGATTGGGCGCCGCGTTCGGTACACCGCAATACCCGCATGGTGAGTGACGCGATTCGTGCAATTGAAGCAAAAACCGGTCGTGATGCTAAAGATCACGAGGTTGCTGCCGAACTTCAATTGAGTCTCGATGATTATTACGGGATTTTGAACGATACCTTGGGCAGTCGCCTGTTCAGTTTCGACGACCTGTTGCAGGACGGCGAACATGAAGGCCTGCACGAGGACGGCGCCAGTGCCCAGCTCGAGCCATCGCGCGATCTGGAAGACGAGCGCTTTCAGGCAGCCCTGGCGGATGCAATCGCCAACCTGCCCGAGCGCGAGCGCCTGGTGCTGGCGCTGTACTACGACGAAGAGCTGAACCTCAAGGAAATCGGCGAGGTGCTGGGGGTCAGCGAGTCGCGTGTCAGCCAGTTGCACAGCCAGTGCGCCGCACGCTTGCGCGGTCGCCTGGGGGAATGGCGGGCGCGTTGAGCAGCCGTTCCATACAGTCGTGAAATGTAGTGCCCGAATTGATTGAATGCGCGTTCAGCGCTGAGCGCGTTAAAGACTGCTTGGAGGTCTAATTGAACAAAGACATGAAAATCCTCATCGTCGACGATTTTTCGACGATGCGGCGGATCATCAAGAACCTGTTGCGTGACCTGGGCTTTACCAATACCCAGGAAGCCGACGACGGCAACACCGCGTTGCCGATGCTCGAAAGCGGTCACTTCGATTTCCTGGTGACCGACTGGAACATGCCCGGCATGTCCGGTATCGACCTGCTGCGCAAGGTACGTCTGGATGAGCGCCTCAAGCACCTGCCGGTGCTGATGGTGACGGCCGAAGCCAAACGCGAACAGATCATCGAAGCCGCCCAGGCGGGCGTCAACGGCTATGTGGTCAAACCGTTCACCGCCCAGGTGCTGAAAGAAAAGATCGAAAAGATCTTCGAGCGCGTCAATAGCTGAGGTACGCCACGGGGGCGCTTATGGAGCAAAAAAGATCATCTTTGGACGACTTCGAGTCGACTCTGAAGAAACATGCCCAGGAGCTGGTCAGCAGCCTTGAAAAAGGCAGGTTCGGCGACGCGGTGCAACTGATCCATCAGCTGAACCAGACCCGTGACCTTGGCCTGTACCAGGAGGTCGGCAAGCTTACCCGCGAGCTGCACAGTGCGATCGTCAGTTTCCAGATCGATCCGCACATGCCGCAGGCCGAGGAAGTCTCGCAGATTACCGACGCCACCGAACGCCTGTCGTACGTGGTCAAGCTGACCGAGGGCGCTGCCAACCGCACCATGGACCTGGTGGAGGCAAGCACGCCGGTACTCAATGACCTCAGTGCCGAGGCGGCCAGCCTGAGTGGCGACTGGCAGCGCTTCATGCGCCGCGAAGTCGAGGCTCCGGAGTTTCGCGAGCTGGTCAAGCGCGTCGACAGTTTCCTGACGCACAGCGCCGAGGGCAACCGCAAGGTCGCCGGCCATCTCAACGACATTCTTCTGGCTCAGGACTACCAAGACCTGACCGGCCAGGTGATCAAGCGCGTCACGGCGCTGGTCACCGAAGTAGAAAGCAATCTTCTGAAGCTCGTGTTGATGGCGAGTCAGGTCGACCGGTTCGCCGGCATCGAGCATGACCACGACCAGCTGCGTGCCGAAAAAGATCAAGAAAAACATCCGACTCGGGGTGAAGGACCACAGATTCATGCCGATAAACGTGAAGACGTTGTGTCCGGTCAGGACGATGTCGACGATCTGCTGTCCAGCCTGGGTTTTTAGGGAGCACGTTTAATGAGCTTCGGCGCCGATGAAGAAATCCTCCAGGATTTTCTGGTAGAAGCCGGCGAAATTCTTGAGCAACTGTCCGAGCAACTGGTCGAGCTGGAAAGCCGCCCGGATGATGCCGACCTGCTCAATGCAATTTTTCGCGGTTTTCACACTGTAAAAGGGGGCGCCGGCTTCCTCCAGCTCAATGAGCTGGTGGAGTGCTGCCACATCGCCGAAAACGTCTTCGACATCCTGCGCAAGGGTGAACGACGTGTGGACGCCGAACTGATGGACGTGGTCCTGGAAGCCCTGGACACCGTCAACAGCATGTTCGGCCAGGTGCGCGAGCGCACCGACATCACCGCAGCCACTCCGGAACTGCTGGCCGCCCTGGCGCGCCTGGCCGAACCTGCCGGTGCCGAAGCTGCGGCGCCTGCGCCGGTGGCGGCGGTTGCCGAGCCGGAGCCTGAGGCCGAGGCGAGCGGGGGTGATATCACCGACAGCGAGTTCGAGCAGTTGCTCGACTCGCTCAATGCCGCCAAGGCCCAGGCCGAGGCGCCCGAGCCGGTGGCCGTGGACGCTGCCAGCGATGAGATCACCGACGCCGAGTTCGAGTCGTTGCTGGACCAGTTGCATGGCAAGGGCCAGTTCGCCCCCGACAGCGTGGCGGCGGCATCTGCTGCTGCACCTGGCGCGGACGCGGCGCCCAGCGGTGACATCACCGACGATGAATTCGAAGCACTGCTGGACCAGTTGCACGGCAAGGGCACCTTTGCCGCCGATGCACTGCCCGGCGCTGTAGCGGCCGCCGCACCGGCCGCTGCCGCACCCGCAGCGGCGGGTGACCATATTTCCGAACACGAATTCGAGGCCCTGCTCGACGAGTTGCACGGCAAGGGCAAGTTCGCGCCCGACGCCGTCAGCGGCGCTGGCGCTGCCAGCGCGCCTGCTGCTGCGGCGACGGTTGCGGCCAAGCCGGCGGCCAAGCCCGCAGCGGCAGCCGCTGCACCGGCACCGGCACCGGCACCGGCCAAGGCACCCGCCCCCGCGCCAGCCCGTCAGGCGGCTCCCGCTGCCGACAAGCATCCGGCCAGCGAGGCCGAGACCACCGTGCGGGTCGACACCGCGCGCCTGGACGAGATCATGAACATGGTCGGCGAACTGGTGCTGGTGCGTAACCGCCTGGTGCGCCTGGGCCTGAACAGCGGCGATGAAGCCATGTCCAAGGCCGTCTCGAACCTGGACGTGGTGACCGCCGACCTGCAGACCGCGGTGATGAAGACCCGCATGCAGCCGATCAAGAAGGTCTTCGGGCGCTTCCCGCGTCTGGTGCGCGACCTGGCCCGCCAGCTCAAGAAAGAGATCAACCTGGAGCTGGTCGGCGAAGAGACCGACCTGGACAAGAACCTCGTCGAGGCCCTGGCCGACCCGCTGGTGCACTTGGTGCGCAACGCCGTCGACCATGGCGTGGAAACCCCGGAAGAGCGCGAAGCCGCCGGCAAGTCGCGCAATGGCAAGGTGATCCTCGCTGCCGAACAGGAAGGCGACCACATCCTGCTGTCGATCTCCGATGACGGCAAGGGCATGGATGCCAATGTCCTGCGCGCCATTGCGGTCAAGCGCGGGGTGATGGACAAGGACGCCGCCGATCGCCTCAGCGAAAGCGACTGCTACAACCTGATCTTCGCCCCGGGCTTCTCGACCAAGACCGAGATCTCCGACGTGTCCGGTCGCGGCGTGGGCATGGACGTGGTCAAGACCAAGATTTCCCAGCTCAACGGCTCGATCAACATCTACTCGACCAAGGGCCAGGGCTCGAAGATCGTCATCAAGGTGCCGCTGACCCTGGCGATCATGCCGACCCTGATGGTGATGCTCGGCAACCAGGCCTTCGCCTTCCCGCTGGTGAACGTCAACGAGATTTTCCACCTGGACCTGTCGCGCACCAACGTGGTCGACGGCCAGGAAGTGGTGATCGTGCGTGACAAGGCCTTGCCGCTGTTCTACCTCAAGCGCTGGCTGGTCAGCTCGGCAGCCCACGAGGAGCAGCGTGAAGGCCACGTGGTGATCCTGTCGGTGGGTACCCAGCGCATCGGCTTCGTGGTCGACCAGCTGGTGGGCCAGGAAGAGGTGGTCATCAAGCCGTTGGGCAAGATGCTGCAGGGCACCCCGGGCATGTCGGGCGCCACCATTACCGGTGACGGGCGCATTGCGCTGATCCTCGACGTGCCGAGCATGCTCAAGCGTTACGCCGCTCGGCGTATCTGATCCCGGTGGTGTGGCCAGGTGGCCGCGCCCCGTAATGGAGTGTTTATGGTAGTCAAGGTCCTGGTGGTGGATGATTCCGGTTTTTTCCGCCGCCGTGTCTCGGAAATTCTTTCAGCGGACCCGACTATCCAGGTGGTCGGTACCGCGACCAACGGCAAGGAAGCGATCGATCAGGCGCTGTCGCTCAAGCCCGACGTCATCACCATGGACTATGAAATGCCCATGATGGATGGCATCACCGCCGTGCGTCATATCATGCAGCGCTGCCCCACGCCTGTACTTATGTTCTCCTCGCTCACCCACGAAGGCGCCCGCGTCACCCTCGACGCACTGGACGCCGGTGCGGTGGACTACCTGCCGAAGAACTTCGAGGACATCTCGCGCAACCCCGAGAAGGTCAAGCAGATGCTGTGCGAAAAGGTGCATACCATTTCGCGCAGCAACCGTCGTTTCAGCAGCTATGCCAGCCCGGCACCGGCCGCAGCGCCTGCACCGTCGCACAGCGCCGGCAGCAGCGTCCCGGCAGCGTCCATGCGCGCCGCCCCGGTTGCCCCGCAAGCCCCTGCGCGGGCCGCTGCACCCAGCTCGCCGGCGCCCAAGCGCAAGGCCTACAAGCTGCTGGCCATCGGTACCTCCACCGGTGGCCCGGTGGCGCTGCAGCGCGTGCTGACCCAGCTGCCGGCCAACTTCCCGGCGCCGATCGTGCTGATCCAGCACATGCCGGCGGCCTTCACCAAGGCCTTCGCCGAGCGCCTGGACAAGCTGTGCCGCATCAGCGTCAAGGAGGCCGAGGACGGCGACGTGCTGCGCCCCGGCCTGGCCCTGCTGGCACCGGGCGGCAAGCAGATGATGGTCGACGGGCGCGGCACGGTGAAGATCCTGCCGGGTGACGAACGCCTCAACTACAAGCCCTGCGTGGACATCACCTTCGGTTCGGCGGCCAAGTCGTATGGCGACAAGGTGCTGGCCGTGGTGCTGACCGGCATGGGCGCCGATGGCCGCGAAGGCGCGCGCCTGCTCAAGCAGGGCGGCAGCCAGGTGTGGGCCCAGGACGAAGCCAGCTGCGTGATCTATGGCATGCCCATGGCCATTGCCAAGGCCAACCTGGCCGATGCGGTGTACGGCCTGGACGAGATCGGCCGGCACCTGGTAGAGGCGTGCATCTGATGGACGTGTTGAGCCTTATCGGGATCATCCTGGCGTTCGTCGCCATCGTTGGCGGCAACTACCTCGAAGGCGGCCATCTGTCGGCGCTGATCAATGGCCCGGCGGCGCTGATCGTGATCGGCGGGACGCTGGCGGCCTCGCTGCTGCAGGCCCCCATGAGCGCGTTCAAGCGCGCCCTGCAGATCGTGCGCTGGATCCTCTTCCCGCCGCGGGTCGACCTGGCCGGCGGTATCGACCGGGTGGTCAACTGGAGCCTCACCGCACGCAAGGAAGGCCTGCTGGGCCTTGAGGGCGTGGCCGATGCCGAGCCCGACCCGTATGCCCGCAAGGGCCTGCAGCTGCTGGTCGACGGCGCCGAGCCCGAAGCCATCCGCAGCATTCTCGAGGTGGATTTCTACACCCAGGAAAGCCGCGACATCCAGGCCGCCAAGGTGTTCGAGAGCATGGGCGGCTATGCGCCGACCATCGGCATCATCGGCGCGGTGATGGGCCTGATTCACGTGATGGGCAACCTGGCCGACCCGACCCAGCTGGGCAGCGGTATCGCGGTGGCGTTCGTGGCCACCATCTACGGCGTGGCCAGTGCCAACCTGATCCTGTTGCCGATCGCCAACAAGCTCAAGGCCCTGGCCATGCGCCAGTCGCGCTATCGCGAAATGCTCCTGGAAGGCTTGCTGTCGATTGCCGAAGGCGAGAACCCACGTTCAATCGAACTGAAGCTTCAGGGCTTCATGGAGTAAGCCATGGCCCGTCGTCGTCAACCCGAGGAACATGAAAACCACGAACGCTGGCTGGTGTCGTATGCCGACTTCATCACCTTGCTGTTCGCCTTCTTCGTGGTCATGTATTCGATTTCCTCGATCAACGAGGGCAAGTACAAGGTCATCTCGCAGGCGCTGATCGGCGTGTTCAACGATCCCGAGCGCAGCATGAAGCCGATTCCGATAGGCGACGAGCGCCCCCTCAGCGTCAAGCCGGCCGAACCGCTGATCAAGGACAGCGAGCAGGTCGATGCGGGCCTGGGGCAAAGCTCCAGCGACCCGCTGCAGACCATCGCCGACGATGTGCGCGATGCCTTTGGCGACCTGATCAAGTCCGACCAGATGACCGTGCGCGGCAACGAACTGTGGATCGAGATCGAGCTCAATTCCTCCCTGTTGTTCGGCAGTGGCGATGCCATGCCCAGCGACAAGGCGTTCGACATCATCGACAAGGTGGCGCACATCATCAAGCCGTTCGCCAACCCGGTGCACGTCGAAGGTTTCACCGATGACCAGCCGATCCGCACGGCGCAGTACCCGACCAACTGGGAGCTGTCGTCGGCACGGGCGGCGAGCATCGTGCGCCTGCTGGCGATGGAAGGGGTCAACCCGGCACGCATGGCTTCTGTGGGCTACGGCGAGTTCCAGCCCATCGCCAGCAATGCCAGCCCTGAAGGGCGCGCGCAGAACCGCAGGGTGGTGCTGGTGATCTCGCGCAATCTGGAGGTGCGCCGCAGCCTGACCGGTACCGGCAGCGCCAATGCCACACCCGATGCGGCGCTCAAGCGTGCTGGCACACAAACTGCACCGCCAGCCGTAGCACCGACGGCCGGGCGCAATCCCGTCAATTCCCCGTCGTCGACCCTTTAATCGATCCCGGCAGGGTCCGACCCGACCGGGAGGAAGCAGCGCAATGAGAGTCTGGGCAGTAGCCAATCAAAAAGGTGGTGTCGGCAAGACCACCACATCCATCGCCCTGGCCGGCCTGCTGGCCGAGGCGGGCAAGCGTGTGGTCGTGGTCGACCTCGACCCGCACGGGTCCATGACCAGCTACTTCGGTCACAACCCGGACACCCTCGAGCACAGCAGCTACGACCTGTTCCTGCACAAGGGCACGGTGCCCGAAGGGCTGCCGGGCCAGCTGTTGCTGCCCACCAGCGACGAGCGCATCTCGCTGCTGCCTTCGAGCACCGCCCTGGCGGTGCTCGAGCGTCAGTCACCGGGCCAGAGTGGCCTGGGCCTGGTGATCGCCAAGAGTCTGGCGCAGCTGTGGCAGGATTTCGACTACGCGATCATCGACAGCCCGCCGTTGCTGGGCGTTCTGATGGTCAATGCGCTGGCTGCCAGCCAGCAACTGGTGATCCCGGTGCAGACCGAATACCTGGCGGTGAAAGGCCTCGAGCGCATGGTCAGCACGCTGAGCATGGTCAATCGCTCGCGCAAGCAGGCCTTGCCGTACCACATCGTGCCGACCCTGTTCGACCGCCGCACCCAGGCCTCGATGGGCACCCTGCGGGTGCTGCGCGACGCTTATCCCGACACCATCTGGCAGGGCTACATTCCGGTCGATACGCGCCTGCGCGACGCCAGCCGTGCCGGGCTCACGCCGTCGCAGTTCGATGGCAGGAGCCGTGGCGTGATTGCCTACCGGGCATTGCTCAAGCATCTGCTGGCGCAGAATGCCGTTGCGCAGGTGGCCTGATGAACAGCCCGCAGCAGGTCACCATAAAGCCTCAACTGGCCTTGCAGTCGTACCTGGACGGCCTGTTGCAGGAGGCCACCGAAGAGCTGCAGCCATTGCCCCTGGCGGTGGCCGAACGCGTCGCAGTGGCCCCGGCCCCGGTGGTCGTCACGGCGCCTGAAGCGATCGACGAGTTCCAGGCCGCCGTGCTCGAAGAACAGGCCCGTGACGCCCGGCTCAAGACCGCGGCGCCGGCATTCGCCGAGCCGACGCGGCTGGTCATGCCGGTGATGGCGCCACCGGTGGTGGCCAAGGTGGTGGAGGCGACCCCGGTGGTCGCCCCGGTCATCGCCGACGTGCCAACCCCGGTCGAGCCGCTGGTGCAGGTGCACCTGCCCGCAGCACCGGACCAGCCGGTGCCGCCGTTGACGGGCGACGGTCGCCCGGCCTGGGCCGCCGAGCCGTTCGAATGCCTGCTGTTCGACGTGGCCGGGCTGACCCTGGCGGTGCCGCTGGTGTGCCTGGGCTCGATCTACTCGCTGGCCGGCCAGGAGCTCACGCCGCTGTTCGGCCAGCCCGAGTGGTTCCTGGGCATCCTGCCGAGCCAGGCGGGCAACCTGAAGGTGCTCGACACGGCGCGCTGGGTCATGCCAGACCGCTACCGCGACGACTTCCGCCAGGGGCTGCAATACGTTATTTCGGTACAGGGCTACGAGTGGGGGCTGGCGGTGCATCAGGTCAGCCGCTCGCTGCGCCTGGACCCGAGCGAGATCAAGTGGCGCAGCCAGCGTGGGCAGCGCCCGTGGCTTGCTGGTACGGTCATCGAACACATGTGCGCGCTGCTGGATGTCGCCGAGCTGGCCGAGCTGATCGCCAGCGGCGCCGTCAAGCAGATGCACGGTACGCATAAATAATCGGTCGCAACTGCCGCGACCGCACTGAGTACACCGCCGAGAACGGCTTTTGAGGGTTAGGGGAATGAAAAACATGACTGCGCAGGGTTCCGACGATCCGATTCTGCAGTGGGTAACGTTCAAGCTGGACAACGAGTCCTACGGCATCAACGTGATGCAGGTCCAGGAAGTGCTGCGCTACACCGAAATCGCTCCGGTGCCGGGCGCGCCGAGCTATGTGCTGGGCATCATCAACCTGCGCGGCAATGTGGTGACCGTGATCGACACGCGCCAGCGCTTCGGCCTGATGTCTGCCGAAATCTCCGACAACAGCCGTATCGTGATCATCGAGGCGGACAAGCAGGTGGTCGGCATCCTGGTCGATAGCGTGGCCGAGGTCGTGTACCTGCGTCAGTCGGAGATCGAGACCGCGCCGAATGTCGGCAACGAGGAATCGGCCAAGTTCATCCAGGGCGTGTGCAACAAGAACAACGAACTGCTGATCCTGGTCGAGCTGGACAAGATGATGACCGAGGAAGAGTGGTCCGAGCTGGAGAATATCTGAGTTGATTCTCGAGGGTGCTGTCATATTTCTGGCGCTGGTCTGGATCCTCAGCCTGTGGCTGTTCTACGGCTACAGCAAGCGCCAGCGCGAGCTGGCCTCGCAGCAGGCTCAGGGCGATGCGCTGCGTGACCAGCGCATCAAGGACCTGGCCAAGCGTGTGGACGATTACCAGAACGGTACGGTGCGCATGGGCGACGCGTTGCACGAGCTGCGCGCCGTGGTGGCGCCGTTGCCGGACAAGCTGATGCAACTGGAGCAGCGCGACCCCAACAGCCTGTCGTTCGCCCAGGCGGCGCGGCTGGTGGGCATGGGCGCCAGCGTCGACGAGCTGACCCAGTCCTGCGGCCTGACCCAGGCCGAAGCCGAGCTGATGAGCAAACTGCACCGCAGCTGATGCAAGGCACCCGGCCTGCGCGGCGTCAGTCCGGCGCAGGCAGGCTGTACAGGTTCGGGGTAATGTCGCGCTCCTGCGGGGCGTTGTCCACGAACCCCTCCGGCACCTGGCCCTTGAGCTGCCAGGCGAAGGCGATGATCTCGGCGATGGTCAGGTACAGCGCCTCCGGGATCTGATCGCCCAGCTCCATGCGCGCCAGCAGGCGTACCAACTCGGCATTTTCGTAGATCGGCACTTCGTGTTCGCGGGCAATGGCCAGGATCGCCTCGGCCAGCTCGTCGTCGCCCTTGGCGCTCAAGGTCGGGGCCTGCTGGCCGTCGTAGGTCAGGGCAATGGCCTGACGTGGCGGGGTCTGGCTCATGCGTTTTCATCCACCCAGCGTTGTTCCAGATGCGTACGCGGCCCCTGTGGCGGCGTACCGTGATGGCACAGCAGTTCACCGACGTTGAGCCCGCGCTCCACCAACCGCGCGCGCAGCTTGCCGAGCTGGCTGTCGATCAGTTGCGCGGTGCTCGGCAGCTCCGCCCACAGCTGGCTGGACAGGTTGCCCTGGCTGATCTGCGCCTGCACCTGCAAGGGCCCCAGCGGGCTGAGGTCGAATGCCAGCTCCACGCGCCAGAGCATCTCCAGCGGGTCGCGCTGTTCGCGTTCCGGGTCGGCCTGCTGCTCGGGGGTTTCCTCGCGCTGCAGCTTCACTTGCAGCGGCATGAACTCCTGACCGTTGCGCACCGGTATCTCCAGTTGCCAGGTGGTCTGCAGGTTGCCGTCGGCGGTGGTGCGGGTTTGCTCCAGGCCAGCGAGCTGGTGGCTCTGCAGGCGTGAAATGGCTGCCGCTGCCAGGCGCAGCAGGTGTTCCAGGTCGCCTTCCTCGTCGCCACTTTGCAGCAGCCGCGAGGGCAGCGGAAAGCTTCCCGGGGCCGGGCGCGGGCTTACCTGGCCGAGCATGCCCAGGGCGTTGCGCACCATGCCCGGCAGCACCTGGGCCAGGGTGCTGGCAGCCACGGCCGGGTTGAACTGGGTGCTGCCGGGGAGGCCGGGCAGCAACTGCGCCACCAGCCGGATCACCTGGGCCTTGAGGTCGGGGGCGAGGGCGGCGGGGGCGCCAGCCAGCAGCTTGGCTTCCAGAAACGCGCCGCTGTTGTTCAGGGCCTGGGCCAGGCCCTTGGCCGTGCCGAGCTGTTCCATGTCCGGCAGGCTGGCCAGCAGGGTGCTCACGCTGGCCCGCACATCGGCCGGCAGGCGCTGCTCGGCGCTCATCTGTTGCAGGCTGGCGAGCAGGCCCGGCAGCGAGGCCTGGCGGCTCAGCTGCGCGCTCAGGTGCTGGGTGATCGCCAGTTGTTCCTGGCGCCCGCTCAGGGGCACGAAGCTGATCGACTGTTCACCCTGTACCCGTGCGCTGAGCAGGCTGCCCAGCGCCAGTGGCCGAGGGCTGTCGATGTTCAGGGTGGCGCCGGCCTGGGCGGTGTTGAGCAGGGTCACCAACGAGCGGAACAAGGCCGGCTGCCCGGCGGCCTGGGGTAGCGCCTGGGTGGTCAGTACCTTGCCCTGCAGCAGGGTGCCCGGCGGCAACTGGCGGGTGTCGAGCTGGGTGAGGGTGGCCACGTTGCGCGCGATGGCCTGCTGCACGGTGATGCTCAGGTTGCCGGCATTGGGCTGGCTGACCGTCAGCTCGCTGCCCTGGGGCAGGGGCTGGCTGGCGCTGGTCTGCACGGTGGTCTGGCGCCCGTTGGTCTGGGTCAGTTGCAGCAGCAGCTGGAAGTCCTGACCGACCTGGCGCAACGACAGTACCTGCGCCTGCGCGGTCTCGCCCGGGGCGAGCAGGGCAGGCTGGGGTTGCAGCAGCTTGAGCAGTTCGCCGGTCATCGCCGCGCTGCGCGCCTGGGGGTTGGCCAGGGCCTGCGGGCCAAGGCTGTTGATTTCGCCTGTCATCACGTTGCAACCTGTGGAAATAGCCCTCTTTGCAGTAGGACATGCCATGTATAATGCCGCCCGTTCCTGGCGGGTGCGCACGTCCTGTGGCGTGCCCGATGCGACCGGCCATGCCGTACAGCTGTTGCTCAGTATAACGGCCAGGCCCGGACCGACTTGAGACCGAACCATAAGGCGAACCTGTGACCCCTCGACTCGAAGCTGTGGGCCTGGCCTGCGAGCGCGACTGGCGAATGCTTTTCGAACACCTCGAACTGCAACTGGCGGCCGGTGACATGCTGCAGATCAGCGGCCCCAATGGCAGCGGCAAGACCAGCCTGCTGCGCCTGCTCAGCGGGTTGATGCGGCCCACCAGCGGTGAAATCCGCCTGGACGGCAAGCCCTTGGCCGAGCAGGGCAGCGAACTGGCCAGGATGCTGCTGTGGATCGGTCATGCGGCCGGCATCAAGGACCTGCTCACCGCCGAGGAAAACCTGGCCTGGCTGTGCGCCCTGCATCAGCCTGCCAGCCGCGAGGCGATCTGGCAGGCACTGGCGGCCGTGGGCCTGCGCGGCTTCGAAGATGTTGCCTGCCATACCCTGTCGGCCGGCCAGCAGCGCCGCGTGGCGCTGGCGCGGCTGTACCTGGACAGCCCGCCGCTGTGGATTCTCGACGAACCCTTCACCGCCCTCGACAAGCAGGGCGTGGCCCAGCTCGAAGCGCACCTGGCGGCGCATTGCGAGCGCGGCGGCATGGTCGTGCTGACCACCCACCACACGCTGGCGCAGACGCCGTCCGGCTACCGAGAACTGAACCTGGGGCAGTACGCGGCATGAGTGTGTTCGTTCATTTGCTGCGCCGAGAAGCGCAGGTGCTGTGCCGCCGTCCGGCCGAGCTTGCCAACCCATTGGTGTTCTTCGCGATCGTGATCGCGTTGTTCCCGTTGGCGGTCGGGCCGGAGACGCAATTGTTGCAAAACTTGTCCCCTGGGTTAGTCTGGGTGGCCGCCCTTTTATCCGTTCTGCTCTCGCTGGACGGGCTGTTTCGCAGTGATTTCGAGGACGGATCCCTCGAGCAGTGGGTCCTTTCGCCGCACCCCCTGGCGCTTCTGGTATTGGCAAAGGTGCTGGCACACTGGGCCTTTTCCGGTCTGGCACTGGTATTGTTGTCGCCGCTGCTGGCCCTGATGCTCGGTTTGCCGGTGCAATGCCTGCCGGTACTGCTGGCCTCGCTGCTGCTCGGTACCCCGGTACTGAGCCTGCTGGGTGCAGTGGGCGCAGCCTTGACCGTGGGTTTGAAGCGCGGTGGCCTGCTGCTGGCACTGCTTATTTTGCCGTTATATATCCCGGTGTTGATCCTGGGCAGTGGCGCCTTGCAGGCGGCACTGCAAGCTATGCCGGCGACCGGTTACCTGCTCTGGCTTGGCAGCCTGACCGCCCTTGCAGTAACCCTGGCACCCTTTGCAATAGCGGCTGGCCTGAAGATCAGCGTCGGCGAATAATGAGGTCTGGGCCCCGCCCAGCAAAGACCCTGGATGTACCGTGATGAAAAGCAGCGCAATAAGCTGGACGTGGTTTCACAAGCTGGGTTCACCCAAATGGTTCTATGCCATCAGCGGCCGCATGCTGCCGTGGCTGAGCATCGCCGCCATCCTGCTGATCGGCGTGGGCGTGGTCTGGGGCCTGGCCTTCGCCCCGCAGGACTACCAGCAGGGCAACAGTTTCCGAATCATCTACATCCACGTGCCGGCGGCCATGCTGGCGCAGTCGTGCTACGTGATGCTGGCGGTGGCCGGTGTGGTCGGCCTGGTCTGGAAGATGAAGATCGCCGACGTGGCACTGCAATGCGCCGCGCCCATCGGCGCCTGGATGACCGTGGTGGCCCTGAGCACCGGTGCCATCTGGGGCAAGCCGACCTGGGGCAGCTGGTGGGTTTGGGATGCACGACTAACGTCGATGCTGATCCTGCTGTTTCTGTACTTCGGTCTGATTGCCCTGGGCCAGGCGATCAGCAATCGTGAGAGCGCGGCCAAGGCCTGCGCGGTACTGGCGATTGTCGGCGTGATCAACATTCCGATCATCAAGTACTCGGTGGAGTGGTGGAACGCCCTGCACCAGGGCGCCACCTTCACCCTCACCGAAAAGCCGGCGATGCCTGCCGAGATGTGGCTGCCGCTGCTGCTGACCGTGCTGGGGTTCTATTGCTTCTTCGGCGCGGTGCTGCTGTTGCGCATGCGCCTTGAAGTGCTGCGGCGCGAGGCACGCGCCAGTTGGGTCAAGGATGAAGTGTTGGGCCACCTGGGGCGGGAGACCGCACGATGAGTTTTGCCAGCTTCAATGATTTCCTCGCCATGGGCCATCACGGCCTCTATGTCTGGTCGGCCTATGGCATCTGCCTGCTGGTGCTGGCCATCAATGTTGCCGCGCCCGTACTGAGCAAGCGCCGGTATCTGCAAGAAGAAGCGCGCCGCCTGCGCCGGGAGAAGTCCAAGTGAATCCGCAACGCAAGAAGCGTCTGTTCATCATCCTCGGCCTGCTGGTGGGTGTCGGCGTCGCCGTCGGCCTGGCCCTGAGCGCGCTGCAGCAGAACATCAACCTGTTCTATACCCCTACCCAGATCGCCAACGGCGAAGCCCCGCTCGATACCCGCATCCGGGCCGGCGGCATGGTCGAGGCCGGTTCCCTGCAACGCTCCGGCGACTCGCTGGACGTGCGTTTCGTGGTCACCGACTTCAACAAGTCGGTGCCCATCACCTACCGCGGCATCCTGCCCGACCTGTTCCGTGAAGGGCAGGGCATCGTCGCCCTGGGCAAGCTCAACGCCGAGGGCGTGGTGGTGGCCGACGAGGTGCTGGCCAAGCACGACGAAAAATACATGCCGCCCGAGGTCACCAAGGCCCTGAAGGAAAGCGGCCAGGTGTCCACCGACGGCGGAGCCAAGCCATGAATGCTGCACTGATGATTCCCGAGCTGGGCCAGTTGGCGATGATCCTGGCCATCTGTTTTGCCGGCGTTCAGGCCAGCGTGCCGCTGCTCGGCGCCTGGCGGGGCGACAGCCTGTGGATGAGCCTGGCACGCCCGGCGGCGTGGGGCCAGTTCGCCTTCCTGGCGTTTGCCTTCGCCTGCCTGACCCATGCCTTCATGACCGACAACTTCTCGGTGGCGTATGTGGCCAGCAACTCCAACAGCGCCTTGCCCTGGTACTACAAGTTCAGCGCCGTGTGGGGCGCCCACGAAGGCTCGCTGCTGCTGTGGGCGCTGATCCTGGGCGGCTGGACCTTCGCCGTGTCGATCTTCTCGCGCCAGTTGCCGCAGGTGATGCTGGCCCGGGTGCTGGCGGTGATGGGCATGATCAGCGTGGGCTTCCTGTCGTTTCTGATCGTTACCTCCAACCCGTTCCAGCGTCTGCTGCCGCAGGTGCCTGCCGATGGTCGCGACCTCAACCCCCTGCTGCAGGACATCGGCCTGATCGTGCACCCGCCGATGCTCTACATGGGCTACGTGGGCTTCTCGGTGGCCTTTGCCTTCGCCATCGCCGCATTGCTCGGCGGGCGCCTGGACGCGGCCTGGGCACGCTGGTCGCGGCCCTGGACCATCGTGGCCTGGGCGTTCCTGGGCATCGGCATCACCCTGGGCTCGTGGTGGGCCTACTACGAGCTCGGCTGGGGTGGCTGGTGGTTCTGGGACCCGGTCGAAAACGCCTCGTTCATGCCGTGGCTGGTGGGCACCGCACTGATCCACTCGCTGGCCGTCACCGAGAAGCGCGGCGTGTTCAAGAGCTGGACCGTGCTGCTGGCGATCGCTGCGTTTTCGCTGAGCCTGCTGGGCACCTTCCTGGTACGTTCCGGCGTGCTGACCTCGGTGCACGCCTTTGCCGCCGACCCCGAGCGCGGTGTGTTCATCCTGATCTTCCTGCTGTTCGTGGTCGGCGGTTCGCTGACCCTGTTCGCCTTGCGCGCCCCGGTGGTCAAGAGCCAGGTCGGGTTCGCCCTGTGGTCGCGGGAAACCCTGCTGCTGGCCAACAACCTGGTGCTGGTGGTGGCGGCCTCGATGATCCTGCTGGGCACCCTGTACCCGCTGGTGCTCGATGCACTGACCGGGGCCAAGCTGTCGGTGGGGCCGCCTTACTTCGATGCGCTGTTCATCCCGCTGATGGCCCTGCTGATGGTGGTGATGGCGGTCGGCGTGATCGTGCGCTGGAAGGACACCCCGACGAAATGGCTGGTGAGCATGCTCACCCCGGTGGCGATCGGCAGCGTGGTGCTGGCACCCATCGGCGGGCTGCTGGTGGACGACTTCGACTGGCAGGTACTGACCACCTTCGCCCTGGCGGCGTGGATCCTGCTGGCCGGCGTGCGCGACCTGCTCGACAAGACCCGTCACAAGGGCCTGCTCAAGGGCATGCGCGGCCTGAGCCGCAGCTACTGGGGCATGCACGTGGCGCACCTGGGCATCGCGGTATGCGCCCTGGGCGTGGTGCTGTCGAGCAACAACAGCGCCGAACGCGACCTGCGCCTGGCGCCGGGCGAGTCGATGGAACTGGGCGGCTACCAGTTCGTGTTCGAAGGCGCCAAGCATTTCGAAGGGCCGAACTTCACCTCCGACAAGGGCACCGTGCGCGTGCTGCGGGACGGTCGTGAAATCAGCGTGCTGCACCCGGAAAAACGCCTGTACACCGTGCAGCAGTCGGTGATGACCGAGGCCGGCATCGATGCCGGTTTTACCCGCGACCTGTACGTGGCGCTGGGCGAGTCGCTGGACAACGGCGCCTGGGCCGTGCGCGTGCACGTCAAGCCGTTCGTGCGCTGGATCTGGCTGGGCGGCCTGCTGACCGGCCTGGGCGGCCTGATGGCGGCGATGGACAAGCGGTATCGGGTCAAGGTGAAAAGCCGGGTACGTGAAGTACTGGGCATGTCGGGAGCAACTGCATGAAGCGTTGGATCATGGTGCTGCCGCTGGCGGTGTTTCTGCTGGTGGCAGTGTTTCTGTACCGGGGCCTGTACCTGGACCCGTCCGAGCTGCCCTCGGCGATGATCGGCAAACCCTTCCCGGCGTTCTCGCTGCCGACCGTGGAAGGCGACCGGACCCTGACCCGCGACGACCTGCTGGGCAAGCCGGCGCTGGTCAACGTGTGGGCCACCTGGTGCCCTTCGTGCAAGGTCGAGCACCCGGTGCTGAACAAGCTGGCCGAGCAGGGCGTGGTGATCTACGGGGTCAACTACAAGGACGAGAACGCGGCTGCGATCAAGTGGCTGACCGAGTTCCACAACCCCTACCAGATCGGCATCCGTGACGAGCACGGCACCCTCGGCCTGGACCTGGGTGTGTACGGCGCGCCGGAGACCTTCATCATCGACGCCAAGGGCATCATCCGGCACAAGTTCGTCGGTGTGGTCGACCAGACCGTGTGGCGCGAGCAACTGGCGCCGCTGTACCAGGGCCTGCTCGACGAGGCCGGCCAATGAGGCGCTGGCTGGCAGGCGCGCTGCTGGGCCTGAGCATCGCCGGCGTGGCCCACGCGGCCATCGACACCTATCAGTTCGCCGACGACGCCGAGCGCGAGCGTTACCACGTGCTGACCAAGGAACTGCGCTGCCCCAAGTGCCAGAACCAGGACATCGCCGACTCCAACGCACCGATTGCCGCCGACCTGCGCCGCGAGATCTTCCGCATGCTCGGCGAAGGCAAGGACAACCAGCAGATCATCGACTTCATGGTCGACCGCTATGGCGACTTCGTGCGCTACAAGCCGGCCCTGACGGCGCGTACCTGGCTGCTGTGGTTCGGCCCGGGCATCCTGCTGCTGGGCGGCTTCGGCATGCTGGCGCTGATCGTGCGCAAGCGCCGTACCCAGGCGGCGGGCGGCACCGTCGACCTTTCCCCCGAGGAGCGTGAGCGCCTCGCCAAACTGCTGGACAAAGAACGCACCCATGACTGAATTCTGGCTTCCCGCAGGCCTGCTGTTACTGGTAGCCCTGAGCTTTCTGCTGATCCCGGTGTTGCGCGTGCGTCGTGCGCAACAGGAAGAAGACCGTACCGCGTTGAACGTGGCCCTGTACCAGGAGCGGGTGGCCGAACTGCAGGCCCAGGGCGAGACCGGGGTGCTCACCGCCGAGCAACTGGACCGTGGCCGCGACGAGGCCGCCCGCGAGCTGCTGGCCGACACCGACAACGCCGAGCCCGACCGCAGTGCGCGCCTGGGCAAGACCTTGCCGCTGCTGGCCGCGGTGCTGGTGCCGGTGATGGGCCTCGGGCTGTACCTGCACTTTGGCGCCAGCGACAAGGTCGAGCTGACCCGCGAGTTCGCCCAGGCGCCGCAGTCGGTGCAGGAGATGACCTCGCGCCTGGAGCGTGCGGTGCAGGCCCAGCCAGACTCGGCCGAAGGCCTGTACCTGCTGGGCCGTGCCTACATGGCCCAGGAACGCGCCACCGATGCCGCCAAGGCCTTCGAGCGCGCTGCCGCCCTGGCCGGGCGTCAGCCTGAGCTGCTTGGACAATGGGCGCAGGCGCTGTACTTCGGTAACGGCAAGCAGTGGACAGCGCAGATGCAGGCGTTGACCGACGAAGCGCTCAAGGCCGATCCGGCGGAAGTCACCAGCCTGGGGCTGCTGGGTATCGCCGCGTTCGAGGACGGGCGCTACCAGCAGGCCATCGACTACTGGAACCGTCTGATTGCCCAGCTGCCCGAGGGCGATGCCTCGCGTGCCGCGCTGCAGGGCGGCATCGAGCGGGCTGGCGAACGGCTCAAGGCCGCGGGCCAGGCGCCGGCCACCAACGCACGCCTGACGGTGCGGGTCGAGCTGGCGCCGGCGCTCAAGGACAAGGTGCGTCCCGATGACAGCGTGTTCATCTTTGCCCGCGCCAGTTCCGGGCCGCCGATGCCGCTGGCGGCCAAGCGCGTGACCGTGGCCGACCTGCCGATCGAGGTTCAGCTCAGCGACAGCGATGCGATGATGCCGAACATGAAACTGTCGAGCTTCCCCGAAGTCCAACTGGTTGCGCGCGTCTCCCGTGCCGGCCAGCCGACCAAGGGCGAGTGGATCGGCCGTGGCAGCCCGCTGGCCAGCAGCACCGAGGCGCCGCAGCACCTGACCATCGACAGCCCGGACCCGTAGAGAGCTCACTATGAACAGCATCGCACGCCTCACCCTGATCGCCCTGGCCGTGGGCTTGAGTGCGTGTACGGTGCATCGGCCCAGCGAGCCCACTGTGCCGCCGATCGAAACCCTGCCGCCGACCGGGCCGGTGATCAAGCCGGTGCCGGGGCCCAAGCCAGGTACCCCGGCCACGCTGCCGACGCCCAAGCCGATGCCACGCACCTCGGCAAGCTTCGCGCCGCCGCCGGGTGGCGCCAGCCACTGGGACCCGAAACTCGGGGTGTACGTGCTCGAAGGCAAGACCAACACCTTCTACCGCCAACGCACCTACTACCGCTTCAGCAATGGCTGGAGCTGGGCCACCAGCCCTGACGGCCCCTGGCAGGACACCGACAGCAGCGGCGTGCCGGGCGGCCTGGGACGGGCTTTCGCCCAGTAAGCCCAAGCCGGCATAATGCCCCTTTTGCGAATGGCCAGGGGGCACGGCATGACACACAAGGTACTGGTGCTGGTAGAAACGGTGGATGACTACCTGCCCTTGCTCGAACAGGCCGGCTTCGAGCTGATTCGTGCACAGACCCCGGCCCTGCGTGCCGAGGCCATCGCCCGCCACGGCGGCGCAATCGATGCGGTACTGACCCGCGGGCCGCTGGGCTTGCGAGCCGACGAAATCGCCGCCTTGCCCCATCTGAAAATCATCTGCGTCATCGGCGCCGGCTACGAGGAAGTGGACCTGGCAGCGGCTGCTGCGCGTGGCATCACCGTGACCAATGGCGCCGGTGCCAACGCCACGGCGGTGGCCGACCATGCCCTGGCGCTGCTGTTCGCCATCGTGCGCGATATTCCCCGTGCCGATGCCACCACCCGCCAGGGGCAGTGGAACCGTGTGATCAGCCCGTCGCTGAGCGGCAAGCGCCTCGGGGTACTGGGCCTTGGCGCGACGGGGTTGGCGATTGCCCGGCGTGCGGCGCTGGGCTTCGACATGCAGGTCAGCTACCACAACCGCCGGCCACGCACCGACGTGCCCTACACCTGGTGCGAAAGCCCGCTGGCGCTGGCGGGGGCGGTGGACTTTCTGATCGTTGCCACCCCGGGCGGGGCCGGTACGCGCCACCTGGTCGACGCGGCGGTGCTGGACGCACTGGGGCCTCAGGGTTTTCTGGTGAACATTGCGCGGGCCAGCGTGGTGGACACCGATGCGATGGTGGCGGCGTTGCGCGAAGGGCGTATTGCCGGGGCCGGGCTCGATGTGTTCGATGCCGAGCCTGAAGTGCCGCAGGCACTCAAGGCGCTGGACAACGTGGTGCTGACCCCGCATGTGGCCGGACAGTCGCCGGAAGCGGCGCGCGACACGGTGGCGCTGGTGCTGCGCAACCTGCAGGCGTTCTTTGCCGGGGAACCGGTGTTGACCCCGGTGACGGCGTAATCCGCTGTAGGAGCCGGCCTTGCCGGCGAAAGGGCCGGGGCCGACTGCTGCTAGACTTCAGCCCTACCGCTCACCGCAAGGACCCTGCACCATGTCCCAACCCCAGGAAAAACACGGCAGCTGCCTGTGCGGCGCCATTCACCTCAGCGTCAGCCTCGACAACGCCAGTGTCAGCGCCTGCCATTGCAGCATGTGCCGCAAATGGTCCGGTGGCCCGTTGATGGTGGTGCACAGCACCCAGACCCTCAGGCTCAGCGGCGACACCCCGCGCATCTACGATTCCTCCGAGTGGGCCCAGCGCGGCTTCTGCGGCACCTGCGGCACCCACCTGTTCTATCGCCTCAAGGCCGGCGGCTTCGACGCCGTGCCGGTGGGCGTGCTCGATGGCGAGAGTGACTGGGCGCTGGAACTGCAGATCTACATCGATCAGAAGCCGGGCTACTACTGCTTCGCCAACCAGACCCGGACCCTCACCGGCGCCGAGGTGCAAGCGCAGTTCAGTTGAGCGCAAGCAACCAGTCCCTGAACACCTGGGCCGCCGGCGAGCACACGCGCTGCCTGTCGTGCACCAGGTAGTCGGCCTGGCCGGTGTGCACGACGAACTCCGACACCGGCCGCACCTGCCCGCTGGCGATGCACTCGCGGGCCATGAACTCCCAGCCCAACCCCACCCCCATGCCCTGCATCACTGCGTCGAACACCAGGGTGATCTGATTGAATGTCACCGCATCGGCCGGCGCCTTGTAGCGCACCCCCAGGTGCGCGAACCAGTCGGGCCAATCCAGACAGTTCCAGGCCGAGGCATCCAGCTGGATCAGCGGCAGGGCCTGCAGCGCCGCCAGCGAATCGGCTGGCGGCAGGGCCCGCTGGGTGCTGACGATGGGGTAGATGCATTCATCGAACAGCTTGTCGGCCTGCAGTGAACTCCAGCGGCCATGGCCGTACAGCACGCCGAAGTCATAGTTGCCCACCACGCGTTCATCCATCTCGTTGCTGGCATGGATGTTCACTGTCAGCTCGGGGTGCTGTGCGTTGAAGCGCAGCAGCCGCGGGAACAACCAGTACTGTGCCACCGCATGGGTGCAGATCACGCTGACATTGCGGCTGCCGTGCCCGCTTTTGAGGCGCAATACGTTGGCCAGCAGGCTGTCGAGCATCGGCTCGACGATGGCATTGAAGCCACTGCCGGCGGCGGTCAGGGTGATGCCGCGGGCGCGGCGTTCGAACAGCGGCGCACCCAGGTGTTCTTCAAGCAGCTTGATCTGTTTGCTCACCGCGCTCTGGGTCAGCGACAGCTCGGCGGCGGCGCGGGTGAAGCTGCCGGTGCGTACCACCGCCTCGAAAGCGATCAGGGTATCCAGCGGGGGCAGGTGACGGCTGAAGCGGCTCATTGCGGTGTCTTTGGTTCAGGGAATGGCTGGATGGTAAACCCGGTGCTTTGCGCTTTAAAGGTATTCCCCATGGGAATGCCTGCATGCCGAATGATCTTTTGCCTGGACGCCTGCATTTGGCTAGCCTGCGTGCTCTGAAAAACGAGGAGCAGGCAAGTGAAACGGGGTGTGGCGTATGCCGGCGTGGCCGGTGCGATGTGGGGCATGGTGCTGATGGTGCCGCAACTGCTGCCGGAGTTCAGCCCGGTGCTGCTGGCCTGTGCGCGGTTCGTCCTGCTGGGGGCGGTATCGCTCGCGCTGCTGCTGCCAATGCGCAAGGCGCTGCGTCAGCTCGAACGGGCAGACGTGTGGATGCTGGCGCGCCTGGCGCTGATCGGCAACCTGCTGTACTTCATGTGCCTGGTGGCGGCGATCCAGCGCCTGGGCGTGGCGCCGGCATCGCTGATCGTTGGTGTGCTGCCGCTGACTATCACCCTGTACGGGCGCAATGACAGCGGCGCGGTGGCCCTGTCGCGCCTGGCCGGGCCGCTGGCGCTGATCCTGGCGGGCATGCTGTGCATCAACCTGCAGACCTTCGCGGTGGAGCCGGGGGCGGTGCAGGACAAGCTCGCCGGGCTGCTCTATGCGCTGGCCGCGCTAGCGTGCTGGACCTGGTACGCCACCTACAACAGCCGCTATCTCAAGCAGTGCCGGCACCTGGACAGCCATCAGTGGTCGGTGCTCACCGGGGTGGTGACCGGCGTGTTCAGCCTGGTGCTGGTGGCGCTGCTGTGGGTGTGGCAGCCGCAGCAGTTGCAGGTGCAGGCCACTGCTGAGCGCTGGCAGCTGTTCTGGGCGTTCAGCCTGGGTTGCGCGTTGTTTGGCTCGTGGCTGGCGGGGGTGTTGTGGAATGCGGCAGCCAAGCGCATGCCGCTGACCCTGAGCGGGCAGTTGATCGTGTTCGAGACCCTGTTTGCCTTGCTGTATGCGTTCATCTGGCGCCAGAGCGGGCCGAACCTGCTGGAGAGCGCGGCGATCGTGCTGGTGGTGGGCGGGGTGTGCTGGTCGATGCGCCAGCACGAGCCGGTGACAGCCAGCGCCACCTCATGATCCGCGTTCGCTCCCCACAGCCTTGCAAAACACGGCCATTGCTGCGAAAACGCATCGGCAGAAAACGTCCCATAGCCGTCAGAGATCACCCATGAGCAACGAACTTCAAATCATCGACCTCCAGTTGGGCGACGGCAAGGCGGCCGTCAAGGGGGCACTGATCACCACCCAGTACACCGGCTGGCTGGACGATGGCAGCGTATTCGATTCCTCCCACCAACGCGGCAAGCCGTTCCAGTGCGTGATCGGCACCGGCCGCGTGATCAAGGGCTGGGACCAGGGCCTGATGGGCATGCAGGTGGGCGGCAAGCGCAAGCTGATCGTGCCGGCGCACCTGGGTTACGACGCGCGTAGCGTAGGCAGCATCCCACCGAATTCGACCCTCACCTTCGAGATCGAGCTGCTCGAGGTCCTCACCCGCGACGATTGAGGGCTGAGTCATTCTCATTACAGTCTTTGGCCCTGATGCCGATAACAGCCTGTCTCTCACCCGAAGCAAGGACATTTTGCGTGCTGCGTACTTTCTGTTTTCTTTTCCTGGCCTGCCTCGGCCTTACCGGTTGCTACTCCTTCACACCGGTGGGCCCGATCGGCGAACCGGTCACCGTGGCCGACAACACTGCACAGCGGGGCGCCCAGATCGCCGACGTGGCCATCACCGCGCCCGACCTCAAGGATGACGTGCGCCTGAACATCAGCCGCCAGCTCACCGCACAGATCAGCCACTACGTCGACCGCGGCGAGTACTTCACCAAACTGGTGGAATTTCCCGCCACCCTGGGCGAGCAGGATGTAGTGCTCAAGTTCACCATCACCTCGCTCAAGGGCAAGCGCACCACGCACCCCGGTTACGTTCCCGGCGCGTTGGTGACGCTGACGTTCTGGATCTGGTTCAACGGCCCGATCTATGTCGACAAGTACGACCTGGCCGGCGAGCTGGTGATCGAAGACCGCGACGGCAAGCGCCTCACCCGCGTCACCGAGCAGGTCAAGCTCGACAACAATGTCGGCCTGTACGACAACGACTATGCCAACGGCAGCCTGGGGGGCGTGCAGTTGCGTCAGCTGATCACCAGGTTGCTCGACACCGCGACGGCTGCCCCGCAATTGGCCACTCACTGAAAGGAATTCAACCATGCGTCATTGCCTAATGGCCCTGTTGCTGGCCCTCAGCACGGCCCTGACCGGCTGCATCAGCTACTCCCAGCACCAGTTGCCGGTGGTCGAAGCCTGGCCGCCGCTGCCTGCCGCCGATGCGGCGCCCGCGCACAAGACCGCCTATGTGCGCTTCAATACACTGTACGAGTTCAACGGCCAGCCGCGCGCCAGCAACGCCAACCTGATGCGTTTCGAAAAGACCCTGGTGCAGAGCTATGAACAGAGCGAGCGCTTCACACGGGTGACCAGCGAGAAGGTCGACTCTGACGTGTACGCCTACGTCACGCTCAGGAACAACGAGCAAGGCAACGTGCTGGCGGCGACGCTGACCGGTGCGACGCTGTTCATCATCCCGTCCACCTTCGACAACACCCTGACCCTGGAGACGCTGTACAAGGACCGTGAAGGCAAACTCATCGGCAAGGTCAGCAAGAGCGAAACCATCACCACCTGGATGCAATTGCTGTTGATCTTCGCGGTGCCGTTCAACGATTCGGGCGATGCCATCATCGAGCACCTGAGCCGCAGTTCGGTTGAAGAAGCGATCCGGCGCAAGCTGATCTGAGCGTCATCATCGCGAAACATCCCTGCGCCAGACTGGCGCGGGCTCAAGGCAGAGCCGGCACGGATGAACCAAACGGGTTTGCGACACTCTCAAGCACGCCCGTTTCCACGGATGGAACGACAGACAGGGATCACCCCGCAGCCCCGGCTGCGGGGTGGCACAGGCGGGTCAGCCTCAACCCTATTTGTCGCAAAGAGCCCGTGCCATGAAGTTGCCCTCCTTTTTTCGGCGTTATCGCCCTGCGCTGTTTTCCGTTCCGCTGGTCGTCGGCGCCACCCTGCTGACCTTCGAAGCGCTCGAAAGCCGAGCCCAGCCGGTGGACGGCACCCAGACCCTGGTCTTCCTGCGCCATGCAGAAAAGCCCGGCGAAGGCCTCGGGCAACTGAACTGCCAGGGCCTCAACCGCGCCCTGGACCTGGCCACTCTGCTCCCGGAAAAATTCGGCCCCGCCGACTACGTGTTTGCCGCCAACCCCAGCCGCGAAGTGGAGGAGGGCAGCAACGACAATGCCTACAGCTATATCCGTCCGCTGATGACCATCAGCCCGAGCGCGATCAAGCTCGGCCTGCCGGTGAACATCGACTTCGGCGCCAACGACACCGGCGACCTGGCCGACGAGCTGCTGCAGGACAAGTACCGCAACGCCACGGTCTACACCGCGTGGTCACACGGCTACCTGCCCGAGCTGATCAACACCGTGGCCGGCAAGGCGCTGGGCGAAAAACGCACCATCACCGACGACTGGGACGGCGAGGATTTCGACTCGCTGTATGTGCTGACCCTGACCTGGCACGACGGCAAGGCCAGCCTGCTCAGCCGCAACTACAAGCAGGGGCTGGACAACGGCGACCTCGCCTGCCCGAGCTGAGGGCTAGTTCACCACCTCGAAGCGTGCGCTGGCCTCGCGCCACTCGAACGTCTTGCCCAGGCAATACGGGCTGGAAGGGATGAGCACCTGGGTGGCGCCACCCTGCAGGCGTACCTGGACGGTGTCGATACCCTTGCTGCGACAGCCCGGCACCTTCACCTCCAGCGTCTGCTGCAGCTTGCCGGTGGCCTTGTCCATCACCTGGATGGTTTCGAGGGCGGCATAGTCCATGTCCATCGGCAACTGGAAGTAGAAGCGTTCGGTGGATGCGGCCTGGGGCAGTACCGCGCCCGACGAGGGTGTCTGCAGGCCGATGTCGGCCACCAGCTTGAGCGTGAAGGGCAGCTGCTTGCCGCTGGCGTAGGCGGTCCAGGTGCCTTGCAGCGGCTGGGCACGGCTGCTGAAATCGGCTTTCTGGAAATGCAGGCGCGCGGTGGGCAGGCCGCCGCTGTCCAGTTCGTCCATGGCGAAGTTGTAGGTGTCGGTGTTGCGCGTGGGCTTGAGCCGGATCGGCGTGTGGTAGCGCTCGTAGTAGTAGATACCGGTCACGTAGTCGTTGGTGCGCTCGATCACCAGCGTCACCGGCAACCCGCCGAGTTTGCCCTGGTACACGGAATGGTAGGCCAGGGCATTGGCGCTCAGGCACAGCAGCAGGCAGGCGAACAGGGTACGAAACGGCATCAGAAAGGCTCCACGCTGTGGCGCTGCCACACCAGTTGCTTGGGGTCGACGAAGTGGTAGTACTGCCAGTCGCTGGTCCCGGTGTCGTAGTTGCTGCCCTGGCGCTGGGCTACCCAGCCGGGGGCGGGGAACTTGAGCGCGCCCTTGTCGCCCAGCGCTTCGAGTTCGGTGTGGCGTTGGTAGGTATTGCTGGTGGGCTGGTACAGGTAGAACTGGTCCGGCTCCTGGTTGGCGCCGCCGGTGGCGCGCTGGCCGATGGGCGAGGCCCTGAAGTCGATGATGCCGTCACCGTTGTAGTCGGCGAAGGTCAGGGTGCGGGTGCCGTTGAACGCCAGCGCCAGGTTGTCCAGCACCTGCAGTGTGCTGCCGCTGGCGAGGTCGATGATGGTGATGCGATCGACCTTGCCGGTGTATTCGCCCTCGGCCTTGCTGGCGTGCACATAGAAGCTCTTGCCGCGGTTCTGCGGCTGTTGCAGCAGCGCGCCTTGCCAGCTGGAGCGCTGCTCGTCGCTGAAGCGAGTCTGGCGCGTGAGGCTGAAGGGCACACGTTCCCGGGTGCGCAGGTCGATCCATTCGCCACTGAAGTCGCGATCGTGCGTGAACACGAAGGGGCGCACCCGCAATGCTGCGGCGGGCATGCGCGGGTTGTCCATGATGTTGATCAGCAGTGGCACGTCCTTGCTGTAGGGCGTCACTTCCAGTGGCTGGCTGGTGTGGTGCTCGGTGTCCAGCAGGTAGCCTTGCACGTACTCGTACTGCGAGGTGTATTGCAGGGCGACCTCGACCTTGCGCTCGCCGAGGGTGCCCTGGTACAGGTTGATCGGGTCGGTGGCGTGGGCGCTGGTGAAGGCCAGCGCCAGGCCCAGCATGCAGAGGGGCCTTGGGAAAGCGAACATGGTGACGATGCGTCCTTGCGGGAGAGGGGCGCAAGGCTAGCATATGTGTGGAACGTGCCGTTGCTCTGCGAATCCCGCGCCGCCCGCCAGTATGGCGCTTATGCCATCGGCGGCAGCCGTCGCTTCACCGGGCTTTTCTTGACGATGGCGGTGTTGGTTTCGGCGTGGCTGTTGAGCTTGTCGAGCAAGGTGTCGAGCTGCTCCATCGAGCGTACATGCAGGCGCGCGATGAAGCAGTCGTCACCCGTGACCTTGTCGCACTCGGTGAACTCGGGGATGGCGATGATCTGGCGCTCCACCTCCTGCAACTGCCCCGGCAACGGACGAATGCGCACGATGGCCTGCAACTGGTACCCGAAGCTGCGCGGGTCGATGTCGACCGTGTAGCCCTTGAGCACGCCGCGTTCTTCCAGGCGACGCAGGCGCTCGCTGACGCTGGGCGCCGACAGCCCGCTCAGGTGCGCCAGCGCCTTGAGCGAACGCCGCGAGTCTTCCATCAGCGCCTTGATCAACAGCTGGTCGATATCGTCAGTCATGCAATCCTCGTCAGGCAGATCAATGAAATTGCCTTGATAAAAAAGGCAAGGCTTGAGTCTAGCCTTGTTTTTGCTATGGAGTGCCCTGGCTTCTTGCTCGCATAATCTGTCCATCGTCTGGGAGGTGAGAGATGGACAATTCAATACGCCGTGGGTCGTTGGAAATGGTCGCCGCGATGCTGATATCCGGCACCATCGGCTGGTTCGTGCTGGTGTCGGGGCAACCGGTGCTGGACGTGGTGTTCTGGCGCTGCGTGTTCGGCGCCGGCACGCTGTTGCTGGTGTGCGCCGTGCTGGGCTTTCTGCGGCCGGGCATCCTCACACGTGCCAGCTTTGCCCTGGCGGTACTCAGCGGGGTGGCCATCGTGGGCAACTGGGTGCTGCTGTTCGGCTCCTATTCACGGGCCTCGATTGCCATCGGTACGGCGGTGTACAACGTGCAGCCGTTCATGCTGGTGGGGCTGGCGGCGGTGTTTCTGGGTGAAAAGCTCAGTGTGCCCAAGCTGTTCTGGCTGGGGGTGTCGTTTGCCGGGATGCTGGCCATTGTGAGTGCCCACGGCAGCGGGCAGGGCAGTGGCGAGGATTACCTGCCGGGCATCGCGCTGGCGCTGGGCGCGGCGTTTCTGTACGCGGTGGCCGCGCTGATCATCAAGCGCCTGAGTGGCACGCCGCCGCACCTGATCGCGCTGATCCAGGTGAGCACCGGCATCCTGTTGCTGGCGCCCTTTGCCAATACCGGCGGCCTGCCGGGCACTGCGGGGGCGCTGGCCAGCCTGGTGACGCTGGGTATCGTGCACACCGGCCTGATGTACGTGCTGCTGTATGGCGCCATCCAGAAACTGCCGACCGCGTTGACCGGGGCGCTGTCGTTCATCTACCCGATTGCGGCGATCTTCGTCGACTGGTTCGCCTTTGGCCATCGCTTGAGCGCGCTGCAATGGCTGGGGGTGGCAGCGATTCTGCTGGCGGCTGCCGGCATGCAGCAGGGCTGGTGGTGGAGGGCGAGCGGCAAGCTGCACGCCACAAGCGACAAGTAAACAGGCGCCCGGCGCAAACTTGTCGCTTGCTGCGTGAAGCTTGCCGCTAAAATAGCCCTTTTTGTCCCAGTGAATCCTGCCATGCCGATTGCCACCCTTCACGCCCACCTGCTCGGTGCCCTGAACCCTGCGCCTGCCGAAACCCGGCGCCTGTTCCATGGGCGCGGGCGCTGCTGGCCGGGGCTCGAACAGATCACCGTGGACTGGCTGCAGGGCGTGCTGCTGGTCTCGCTGTTTCGCGAACCGCCCGAAGGGCAACTGGCCACGCTGGAGCAGATGCTGCGCACCCTGGCCGCCAGCCCTGGCTGGCCCGGGCAGGCGATCCTGATTCAGCACCGCTACCTGCCCGACAGCCCCGGCCAGTGGTTGCTGGGCGAGCCGAGCGAGCACCGGGTGATCGACGAGGATGGCCTGCGCTATCAGCTGGACCTGGGCCTGAAGCAGAACACCGGGCTGTTCCTGGACATGCGCTATGGCCGGCGCTGGGTGCGGGAGCAGGCGGCGGGCAAGCGGGTGCTCAACCTGTTCGCCTACACCTGCGGGTTTTCGGTGGCAGCGATTGCCGGGGGGGCCGAGCAGGTGATCAACCTCGATATGGCGCGCTCGGCCCTGAGCCGCGGGCGCGACAACCATCGGCTCAACGGGCATGACCTGGGGCGGGTGGGGTTTCTGGGGCATGAGCTGTTCAAGTCATGGGGCAAGGTGCGCAAGAGCGGGCCGTATGACCTGATCATCATCGACCCGCCGACGTTCCAGAAGGGCAGCTTTGTGCTGACCCAGGACTACAGCAAGATCCTGCGCCGCCTGCCGGAGCTGTTGAATGAAGGCGGCACGGTGCTGGCGTGCGTGAACGACCCGGCCATCGGGCCTGACTTTCTGATCGAGGGGATGGCAGCCGAGGCGCCGGGGCTGGTGTTCGTGGAGCGTCTGGCCAACCCACCGGAGTTTGCGGACAGTGATCCGGTGGGCGGGCTGAAGGCGCTGGTGTTTCGCCAGGGGTGAATCTGTTTTGCCAGTGCTGGCCTATCGCGGGTCAAGCCCGCTCCCACAAGGATTGGCGCTAACCCTGTGGGAGCGGGCTTGACCCGCGATGCGATCCGAAGGCTAGCGGCGCAAACGCCGCCACCCCATCACCACACCACTCACGCTCAGCACCAGCCCACCCAGGCTGAGCACGATCATCCACCCATCCCACAAAGGCCGCCGCGTCAGCAGCGGTAGCCAGTCCCAGCTGTGCAGCAACGCGAACAGCCAGCGTGACGCGCGCCGTGGCTGGTCCAGTTGCCCCAGTACTTCACCGGTGTACAGGTCCAGATGCAGCCAGGTCTGCGCCGGGTCGTCGAAGCGCACCCGCAGCACCGGCAGACGCTTTTCAAGATGCCCGAGCATGCTCTGCTCGGCCCGCGCGTAGTAGTAGAAGTCGTAGGCCTCCAACTGCTGCACCTGCATCGCCGGCCCGATCGCCCGCGCCGCCTGCTCCAGCACCGCCCGTGGCAGACGCTGCAGCACCTGGCCGTCGTGCATCGACAGTACCCGCGTGCGTCCCGCGCCGTCCTGGCCCACCACATACCCCGCGCCCCCGATCAGCCGCCACTCCAGCTCGCGGGCGGTGAAGCCCTGGTCGGCAAAGCGCGCCAGTGCCTGGGGCACCGACAGCGGGAACGCCGCCGCATTCAGCGGCCCGCCCTGATACGCCGAGGTATCCAGCGGCTGCGCACTGCTGAACAGCCGCCACGGGTTCATCGACATCAGCCCACTGAAAATCCAGGTGATGGCCAGGGCACCGAACAGCAACCCGCCCACATGGTGCCAGCGTGCCCAGCCCTTGTACGGCGAACGCGAACCGCTGCGGTAGGGCCGGCTGAAACGCCAGCGCATCACCCCCACCACCGCGCCCAGCAGCGCCATCACGCTGGCTGCCAGCGACAGGTAGATCACCAGGTTGCTCCACAGCCCGTCCAGGCCGATGCCGCGCAATGGATACAGCCAGTGCAGCCAGGCGCCGATCAGGTTCCAGCCGCGCTCGCTGGCGCTGGCATCGCGCACCACTTCGCCGGTCTGGCCGCTGATGTACAGCAAGGTGCCGTCCGTATCGCTCAACTGCACGCGATGCAGCGGCCGGTGCGCATCCAGTGCGCGCGAATGGCTCCACAGGTCTTCCTGCACCGCGTCGCGATAGGTCAGCGGCGCATGCGGGTCGTATTGCCCGGCACTGGCCAGCGCCCGTTCGCGGTTGGTGGGGGCGATGCGCTGGCCGCTGCGTGCGTCCACCGCCACGGCCTCGCCGCTGGCATAGTCGAACAGGTAAAGCGCCTGCCCGGCCACGCTGCTCAGGCGTATGCGTGCAGGTTGCGGATCGGCCACCGCCAGCGCCTCGCCCAGCGAGACGCAACAGCCCTGCGCCGACAGCGCCGGCAGGTGCGCCAGGTGCTCGCGCGGGGTCAGCTTGGGGTAGCCCACGTACAGCATCACCATGCCCGAGACGAACCACAGCGCCATGAACACGCAGGTCACGATCCCCAGCCAGCGATGCCACAGATACAGATAACGCTTCATTGCAACGCTCCATCAGGGCCAGGGCGCGAACGCCCCGGCCCGGCCCAGTCAGAAGCGGGTCTGCACCGCCAGTTCGAAGGTGCGCGGTGCACCCAGGTAGAGCATGCTCGACGAGGTCCAGCGTGCGTACACCTCGTCGGTCAGGTTGCGCACCCGCGCGGTGATGCGCGTGTCGGCATCCACCTTGTAGCCGACGAAGGCCCCGAACAGGGTGTACGACGGCGCGTAGCGGGTGTTGGCCGCATCGGCATACACCGACGACACATAGCGGCTGTCGCCGCCCACCTGCCACTGTGGGTCCAGGTCGTAGGTCAGCCACAGGTTGGCCACCCGGTCCGGGGTGTTGGTGGGGGTGTTGCCCTTGCGCGAGAACGACTGGCCGCCGACGTTTTCGTTGAACGCGTCGTACTGCGCATCGACATAGGCGAAGTTGCCTTCGGCCAGCAGTTGCGGGGTGACACGCAGCGCCGCCGCCACCTCGATACCGCGTGACGACTGCTTGCCCACCGGCTGGGTGAAGCCGGGGTTGGCCGGGTCGGCGGTGGCCAGGTTGTCGCGCTCGATGCGGTAGGCGGCCACGGTGGCCGAACCGCGTCCGTCCAGAAAGTCGAACTTGCTGCCCACCTCCAGCTGCTTGCCGGTGCTCAGGTCGAAGTCGCGCACCTGGCCGAAGCTGGCGGTGGTGAGCATGCCGGCGGGCGGGTCGGCGGCGGTGCTGTACTGCACATACACGTTGGCCGACGGGGTCAGCTCGAACACCAGGCCCACACGCCCGGTGGTGGGCTGGTAGCGGCGTTTGAACTGCGCCGGGTTGGCCTCGTTGACGGCGCGGTAGTTGCGTACCTGCAGGTCGATGCTGTCGTGGCGCAGGCCCGTCAGCAGGGTCAGGCGATCGGTCAGGGTCAGGCGGTTCTCCAAAAAGCCGGCCCAGGTGTCGACCGTGTTCTGACGGTTCTTCTCGTAGCCGGGGAACATGCCCGGCAGGTCGTAGAAGTGTCCCGGGTCGAAGTGGTCGGGGTCGACGCTGCCGGCAGCGGTGCCCGAGCGCGGGTAGGTCATCTGCACGTTGTGGCTGTAGTCCAGGCCCGTCGACCACTGGCTGCGCAGGCCGAACAGCTGGCCGTCATGCAGCAGTTCCACGCGGTTGCCGTTGAGCTCCTGGTCGTGCCGTTGCAGCAGGCTGCCGGCGCGTTGCACGCGGCTGTTGTCGGCGTTGTAGGTGTAGGTCTCGAGATTGCGGAAGTTGCGCTCGGTGTTGTAGTGGTAAAGCGTATTGCGCAGCGAGGTGGCGTCGTCGAAACGGTACTCGGTGATCGAGCGCAGCCAGCGCACGCGCTGCTCGTAGCGCCCGTCCTCGACGTTGTAGTTCTCGAAGCGCCGGCTCTTGTCGACCTTCATCTGGCCGCCCAGCGGGTTGAGCACCGGGCTGCCCCAGTAGGGGCTGTCGACGCTCTCGTTCTGGTATTCGAGTGCCAGGGTGTGGGACAGCTGGTCGTTGATGTCGGTCAGCAGCGAGAACGCCACGCTCCAGGCATCGCGCTCCTCGCGGTCGACGTAGCCATTGCTGCGGGTATGGCTGAAATCCAGGCGCGCATGGTTGGTGTCGTTGAGTGCGTGGTTGAAGCCGAACGAGGTCTCGCTGCTGTCGTAGCTGCCATAGCTGACGCGGCCTTCGTTGAAGTCTTCGTCGCGGTTGGCCAGCTTGGTGATGTAGTTGATCGAGCCGCCTACGGCGCCGGCGCCGAACAGGAAGCTGGACGGGCCGCCGACCGCTTCGACGCGGTCATAGATCCAGCTGTCGACCGGGCGTGCGGCGATCGAGTCGTACTGCACGCTGATGCCATTGAACAGCTGGGTGATCTGCGCCCCGGAAAAGCCCCGGTACGACACCGAGCCGGCCGAGCCGGGCGGGGAGGCGGCGTTGAGGCCGGGTACGCCGGCGAGCATGTCCTGGGTGGTCCTGGCGCCGCGCTGTTCGATCTGCTGGCGGTTGACGATGCTGATCGAGGCCGGGGTTTCGCGGGGCGTGAGGCCCAGGCGCGAACCGGTTTGCGAGGGGGTGTCGAGCAACACGCCGTCCACCGGAATCGGCCGGTCGCTGACCAGTACATCGGGCAGCACGAGTGCCTCGTCGGCAACGGCGTTGAGCGACAGGGCGCAGAGCAGGGCAGTGCAGCCCTGCAAACGTGGGAAAGGGGTCATTGAGCGAACTCTGCAGGTGAGCCAACGGCACCCCCGCGCAGTGGCGCAGGCGTGTGCCGGTACGGGCAGCGGCAAGGCTGCCGGGTTGGATCAGGCCAGCAGGGGGGAGGCGCGCGGGTTGGCCGAGGGCCAGCAGTAGCGAGGTGGTGCCTTGCTGCGCAGTTCGCGGTGGTAGCGGCGCGTGCGGGTGAACGCCAGCAGCCAGCCGATCACCAGGCTCAGGGCCAGGCACACCACGGCCGCGGCACACACCGGGCAGGTTTGCAGGCTGTCCCAGCCGGCGATGGAGGCATCGCTGTAATCGGTCTTGAGGGTCGGGCCCGGGGTGCCCATGGCCGAGCAGAAGGCTCCGCCGATGCCGTTGAGCTGCAGGCCCATCATCTGCCCGTGGCCGATACCGCAGGCGAACAGATTGAACAGGACGCTGAAGTACAGCGTCCAGGCAATCAGCGAGCGGTCGGCACGGGTAAATTTCATGGCGGCGACTTTAGCACCACCTTCCCATGCCGGGAAGGTTGAACGCCGCAGTGTCTACACCGTTTCGTCGCGTACGTGGGCCGGCTGCGGGTAATACTGCGCGAAGCTCACGTCGTCGGTCTGGTCCACGCGCTTTTTCAGGCGTTCGTTGAACGCCCGGTTCACCGCGTACTGCCCGCCCGAGGTGGTGCGGAACTGGGCGGTGAGGGTGATGCCGTTAAGGTTCATGGCGTCCACCCCGAACACCTGCAGCGGCCCTTGCAGGCTGTGGCGCAGCACCGGGTCCTCGCTGATCGACTGGCCCACCTCGCGGATCAGGTGCAGGGCGCTGTCGACATCGGTCTGGTAGCTGAACTGCACCGAGAAGAACGCATAGGCGAACTGACGCGACTGGTTGGTGACGGCCTTGATCTGGCCGAACGGTACCGAGTGCACGAAGCCCTTGCCGTCGCGCAGGCGCAGGGTGCGGATGGTCAGGCTCTCGACGGTGCCGGCGTGGCCGGAGTCGAGCACCACCCAGTCGCCGATGGCGATGGTGTCCTCGATCAGGATGAACAGGCCGGTGATCACGTCCTGTACCAGCTGCTGAGAACCGAAACCGATGGCCAGGCCGACCACCCCGGCACCGGCCAGCAGCGGCGCCACGTTGATGCCCAGGTTGGCCATGGTGGTGATGGTGCAGATCACCACCAGCACGATCTTCACCGCGTTGCGCAGCATCGGCAGGATGGTGCGCACCCGTGTGCTGGGCTGGCGCGAAGCGCGCCGGCCGGCGCTGGGCTTGAGGGCTTCCTGGATGGCGGTGTCGATCACCACCCACAGCAGCCAGGTGACCAGCAAGATCAATCCGATGCTGCTCAGCGAATCGCTGATTGCCCGGCCCAGGCTGTTGCGCACGGCGAATTCGAGCACCGAAAAACCCCAGATGCGCCCCAGCAGCTCGATGAAGGCGATGGCCATGCCGATGCGCAGCAGCGCGTGGGCGAGGTTGCGCACCAGTTCCTTGTAGGGGCGCAGGCGCTGGCCGGGGTCGACCTCGCGGGACTTGAACAGGTGCTGCAGCACCGTGCTCAGGAACACCGTGCCCACCAGCAGCACCGTGGTCAGCAGGGCCTTTTGCAGGGCCTTCTGGCTTTCTTCGCCGGCGCCGATCAGGTTGATCGCCGACACCAGGATCATCATCAGGATCGGCAGGTACCACAGCCACGAGAAGATCCGCAGGGTTTCCTGCAGGGCGCGGTGCTGCAGGCGGTCGTGCAGGTCGCGGTTGCGGATCAGGTGGGCCACCGGGCGGCGCAGGCGGATCACCAGCGCGGCGAAGGCGAAGGTGGCCAGCAGGCCGGTGATCACCGCGATGCTGCTGGTGAGGTTGCCACCGATCTGGCGGGTGATCTGCGGGCTGGTCAGGGCGTCGGCCCAGGCGGCGAGAAAGCCGATCATGAACAACGGGCGTGGCGCGATCTTGCGGATGATGCGCACGGCGGTGCGCTTGTGGCCGGTGTCGAACACGGTGATCAGGCACAGGATGATCGACGTCGAGAACAGGCCGCTGCTGGTGGCGTAGGCCAGGCTAAGGCCCAGCGCGCGGCCGATCGAGGGGTCGAGCAGGCGCGTGCTGGCGTAGAGGGTGGCGGGCAGGCTGGCCAGGGCCGGCAGGGTGTAGGGCAGCAGGTAGCCGAGCAGTTTCTGCAACCGCGGACGTTCGCGCAGCGGGCGCCTGCGATTGATGTGGTGGGACAGCACGCGGCCCAGGCTGGTGAGCACGCCGAACACCACCAGCCAGGTGAGGCTGAGCAGGGCAAAGTCCACCAGCAGGTCGAAGGAGTCTTCGGCGTGGCGGTCGACCAGCTGGTTGGCCTCCTTGCTGGCGCGATTGGCGCGCAGGCGCCAGGCGTCGACCAGGTGACCGTCGACGTCGATTTCCTGGGTGACGCTGTCGAGGCTGTTGGCCAGGGCGCCGAGCAGGCCGCCCTGAACCACGGGTTCCGGGGCTTTTTCGGCGGTTTCGGCGCTGTCGGTGCCGGGGATGAGGCTGGCGGCGAGCAGTTGCGTGCTGAGCAGGCAACCGAGCAACAGGGTGAGCAATCGGGTCACTGGGCACTCCTTGAGCCGTGAATGACGGAAAGGGTAGTCCAAGGAACTGATCGGTATTTGCCGGGCAAGTTCGAAACCGAGGTGAATTCATCGCGGGTCAAGCCCGCTGCCACAGGTGCGACATCGCTCTTGAAATCGGCACATCACCTTGTGGCAGCGGGCTTGACCCGCGACAGGCCCGAACGCCGGCCACAAAAAATCCGGGGCCCGTCACAGGCCCCGGATTCGTCACCCGGCCTTATTGCCCGGTGTAGATCTGGTCGAAGATCCCGCCGTCGTTGAAGTGGGTCTTCTGCACGGTGCGCCAGTCACCGAAGGTCTTCTCCACCGACAGGAAGTCGACTTTGGGGAAGCGGTCGGTGTACTTGGCCAGCACGGTCGCGTCGCGTGGGCGCAGGTAGTTGTTGGCGGCAATTTCCTGGGCTTCAGGCGACCACAGGTACTTCAGGTACTCCTCGGCGGTGGCACGGCTTTTCTTCTTGTCCACCACCTTGTCGACCACGCTCACCGGCGGCTCGGCTTCGGCCGACACGCTCGGGTAGATCACCTCGAACTGGTCGCGACCGAATTCGCGCGCGATCATCTCGGCTTCGTTCTCGAAGGTCACCAGCACGTCGCCGATCTGGTTGGTCATGAAGGTGGTGGTCGCGGCACGGCCACCGGTATCGAGCACCGGTGCCTGCTTGAACAGCTTGCCGACGAAGTCCTTGGCCTTGTTCTCGTCACCGCCGTTCTTGAGCACATAGCCCCATGCCGACAGGTAGGTGTAGCGGCCGTTGCCCGAGGTCTTGGGGTTGGGCACGATCACCTGTACGCCGTCCTTGAGCAGGTCGGGCCAGTCCTTCAGGGCCTTGGGGTTGCCCTTGCGCACGATGAACACGGTGGCGGAGGTGAAGGGCGCGCTGTTGTTGGGCAGGCGGGTGACCCAGTTGTCCGGCACCAGTTTGCCGTTGTCGGCCAGGGCATTGATGTCGGTGGCCATGTTCATGGTGATGACGTCGGCCGGCAGGCCGTCGATCACCGAGCGCGCCTGCTTGCTCGAACCGCCGAAGGACATCTGCACGTTGATCTTCTCTTTGTGCTCGGCTTCCCAGTGCTTCTGGAACGCGGCGTTGTAGTCCTTGTAGAAGTCGCGCATCACGTCGTAGGAGACGTTGAGCAGGGTGGTCGGGGCGGCCTGGGCGAGGTTGCCCAGGGCCAGGCCTGCGGCCAGAAGCGAGGCACCAAAGAGTTTTTTCACTGCGCATTCCTTGTTCGAGTTGGGAGAAAGGCATTATGCCAGCGACTATAGCGGCTCGGCCTTAGTCGCTTAAAGATTAAAAAGTGCTGTGGTTATTCCATTTTCTTGAACAGCGCATTGCCGCAGCGTGAACAGAACGCGGCGCTCTGCTCGTGGCTGCCCTTGTGGCAGGTGGGGCAGGCGTGCTGCAGCTGTTCGCCGCGCATGGCGTTGGCCAGCTCGGCAGTGAAGATGCCGGTGGGCACGGCAATGATCGAGTAGCCGGTGATCATCACCAGCGAGGAAATCACCTGGCCCAGCGGGGTCTTGGGCACGATGTCGCCAAAGCCCACGGTGGTCAGGGTCACGATGGCCCAGTAGATGCCCTTGGGGATGCTGGTGAAGCCGTGCTCCGGGCCTTCGACCACGTACATCAGGGTGCCGAACACCGTGACCAGGGTCGACACGCTGACCAGGAACACGATGATCTTCTGCTTGCTGCCGCGCAGCGCCGACATCAGGTAGTTGGCCTGCTTGAGGTACGGGCCGAGCTTGAGCACGCGGAAGATGCGCAGCATGCGGATCACGCGGATGATCAGCAGGTACTGCGCGTCACTGTAGTAGATGGCGATGATGCCCGGCACGATTGCCAGCAGGTCCACCAGCCCGTAGAAGCTGAAGGCATAGCGCAGCGGCTTGGGCGAGCAGTACAGGCGGGTGAGGTATTCGGCCAGGAAGATGGCGGTAAAGCCCCACTCGATCCAGGCCAGCAGCCCGGCGTAGCCCTGGTGGACCTCGTCGATGCTGTCGAGGATGACGGTGATCAGGCTGGCCAGGATGATCAGCAGCAGAATGCTGTCGAAGCGCCGGCCGGCCACGGTGTCGGCTTGAAAGACGATGACGTAGAGCCGCTCGCGCCAGCTCGAAGGGGTGCTCATGGGCGCTTTCCATTACAAGATGGAGCAGAGCCTAGGGGCTGGCCCGCAGCTGTGCAAGCGGGCGACGTCGGGCAGCGGTGCCCAGTTGCAGCAGCCAGCAGGCGAGGATGAACGGCGCGGTCAGGCCCGGCACCGGCAACAGGCCCAGCAGCGGTTGCAGCACGATGGCCAGAACGATGGCCAGCAACGGCCGCCAGGGTTGTGCGCGGGTCTGGCTGAAGGCCAGCGCGGCCAGCGCCGCATTGAAGCCGTACAGGCCGTAGTAGCCGGCGCCGGCCTCGCCACCGAGCAGCGCCACGCTGCCGCCCAGGGCGGCGCCCAGTAGCGCCCAGGCGGCGGCGTAGCGGTTGGCGATCAGCAGGCCCAGGGCAATCAGCAGGCCGGCCAGCGGCTGGTCGAGCAGGAAGATCTGGCCCAGGCCGCGACCCAGGGCGAACAACGGGTTGGCCGCGACCGGGCCGTAGCCGGCGCTGGAAGGCTCGGCCAGCGCCAGTACCGCCCAGCCGATCAGCACGAAGGGCGCGGTGTAGGCGGGCAGCAGGCGAGGGCTTTTGCGCTTGAGCCACTGGTGCACCAGCATGCTGCTCAGGCCCGCGGCGGCGATGATCAGCGGGGGCAGCAGGGCCGACCAGGGCAGTGCGTGGCTGAGCAGCAGGCCCAGCAGCACGCCGTTGTAGCTGTACAGGCCGGCCTGGCGGTCGGCGCGGTTGTAGCCGCGGCGCTGCGCGGTGAGCAGCCCGGCAAGGGCGCCCAGCAGCGCACCGCCGATGAGTTCGGGGGCGGTAATCAGGATGGCCAGCAGGCACAGCAGGCCGCACAGCGGGTTGCGCTGCAGCAGCACCTGACTGAAACCGTTGAGCAAGGCGGTGGCCCAGTCGGGGCACGGGTTGACGAAGTTCTTGGTGTACATGGCAGTGGGTCAGGGTGAGTGGAGTGGGGCGCCTCTTCGGGCTTTGTTGTCCCACGGTGTGGTGTGTCAGTGCGGGCCTCTTCGCCGGCAAGGCCGGCTCCTACAGGGTCTGTGCCGTGTGTAGGAGCCGGCGTTGCCGGCGAAGCGGTCAGAGCAGGGTTTCGATCCGCAGCGTATTGGTCGACCCCGGCTTGCCAAAAGGCACACCGGCAGTGATCAACAGGATGTCGCCACGGCTGGCCATGCCCTGGGCCTGGGCAATCTCCAGTGCCGTGGACACCACTTCGTCCACCTGGCGCAACCGATCGTTGACCACCGAATGCACGCCCCAGGCCACGCTCAGGCGCCGTGCGGTGTTGAGGTTGGGGGTCAGGTTGAGGATCGGTGCACGCGGCCGTTCACGCGCTGCGCGCAGGGTCGAGTTGCCCGACTCGCTGTAGTTCACCAGCACCGCCACCGGCAGGATGCCGCTGATGCGACGGATCGCGCAGCTGATCGCATCCGACACCGTGGCCTCGGCCTGTGGCCGGCCCACGTCCAGCTGGGCCTGGTAGTCCGGGCCGCTTTCGACCTGGCGGATGATCTTGCTCATCATCTGCACCGCTTCGAGCGGGTAGTCGCCCGAGGCGGTCTCGGCCGACAGCATCACCGCATCGGCGCCCTCGGCCACGGCGTTGGCCACGTCGGTGACCTCGGCGCGGGTCGGGGCCGGGCTGAAGCGCATCGACTCGAGCATCTGCGTGGCCACCACCACCGGGCGGCCCAGCTGGCGGCAGGTGGTGATGATGCGCTGCTGGATCTGCGGCACGCTTTCGGCCGGCACTTCCACGCCCAGGTCGCCACGGGCGACCATGATCGCGTCGCTCAACTGGGCAATCTCGCGCAGTTGCGTGACCGCCGAGGGCTTCTCGATCTTGGCCATCAGGTAGGCCCGGTCGCCGATCAGCTGGCGCGCCTCGATGATGTCTTCAGGGCGCTGCACGAACGACAGGGCCACCCAGTCCACGCCCAGCTCCAGGCCGAAGGTCAGGTCGCGACGGTCCTTTTCGGTCAGCGGGCTGAGCTCGAGCAGCGCCTGGGGCACGTTCACGCCCTTGCGGTCGGACAGTTCGCCGCCGTTGAGCACCTCGGTGTCGATGGCGTCGGCGTGCTTGGCGGTCACGCGCAGGCGCAGTTTGCCGTCATCGAGCAGCAGGTCCATGCCCGGCTCCAGCGCGGCGATGATCTCCGGGTGGGGCAGGTTGACCCGCTGTGCATCGCCCGGTGTGGCATCCAGGTCCAGGCGCAGGGCCTGGCCGCGTTGCAGTTGCACCTTGCCTTCGGCAAAACGCCCGACACGCAGCTTGGGGCCCTGCAGGTCCATGAGGATGCCCAGCGGGTAGTTGAGCTGGCGCTCCACTTCGCGGATCCATTCGAAACGCATGGCGTGGTCGGCGTGCTCGCCGTGGCTGAAGTTCAGGCGAAAGATGTTCACCCCGGCTTCGACCAGCTGACGGATGTCGTCGATGCCTTTGGTCGCGGGGCCGAGGGTGGCGAGGATTTTGACTTTCTTGTCAGGCGTCATGTTGTGCGGTCTCGAGGATCAGGATGGCGCGAAAATCGTTGACGTTGGTGCGCGTGGGCTCGGTAACGATCAAGGCGTCGAGCGCGGCGAAATAACCGTAGCCATTGTTGTTGTCCAGCTCGTCTGCCGCCGACAGGCCCAGGGCCTGGGCACGCGCATAGCTGTCGGGGGTCATGAAGGCCCCGGCGTTGTCTTCGGAGCCGTCGATGCCGTCGGTGTCACCGGCCAGTGCGTACACACCGGGCAACCCCTTCAGGCTTTCGGTGAGGCTGAGCAGGAACTCGGCGTTGCGCCCGCCGCGGCCATTGCCGCGCACGGTGACGGTGGTTTCGCCGCCCGACAGGATCACGCAGGGCGCCGCCAGTGGCTGGCCGTGCTGCACGATCTGGCGCGCGATGCCGGCATGCACCTTGGCCACTTCACGCGACTCACCCTCCAGGTCACCCAGGATCAGCGGGCTGAAGCCGGCCTGGCGCGCCTTTACCGCAGCGGCCTCCAGCGACTGCTGGGGGCGGGCGATCAGCTGGAAGTGGCTGCGGGCCAGGGCCGGGTCATCGGCCTTGACGGTTTCGGAGGCCGGGTTGTTCAGCCACGCGGTGACGGCGGCCGGGGCCTGGATGTTGTAGCGCTTGAGGATCGCCAGCGCTTCGGCCGAGGTGCTCGGGTCGGCCACGGTGGGGCCGGAGGCGATCACGGTGGCGAGGTCGCCGGGTACGTCGGAAATCGCGTAGGTGTACACCGTGGCCGGCCAGCAGGCCTTGGCCAGGCGGCCGCCCTTGATCGCCGAGAGGTGCTTGCGCACGCAGTTCATCTCGCCGATGGTGGCGCCGGATTTGAGCAGGGCCTTGTTGACCTGCTGCTTGTCGGCCAGGGTCAGGCCTTCGGCGGGCAGGGCCAGCAGGGCGGAACCTCCGCCGGAGAGCAGGAAGATCACCCTGTCGTCGGCGCTGAGGTCGCTGACCATCGCCAGCACACGCTTGGCCACGGCCAGGCCGGCGGCGTCCGGTACCGGGTGGGCGGCTTCGACCACTTCGATCTTGCTGCAGCTGGCGCCGTGGCCGTAGCGGGTCACGACCAGGCCCGAGACCTCGCCCTGCCAGCTGCGCTCGACCACTTCGGCCATGGCGGCGGCTGCCTTGCCGGCGCCGATGACGATGACGCGGCCGCTGCGGTCGCTGGGCAGGTGGGCTTCGAGCACCTGGCGTGGATGCGCGGCATCGATGGCCGTGGCGAACAGCTCGCGCAGAAAGTGTTGCGGATCGACCGACATGGCAGGCTCCCAAATCTTATTGTTTTGCAGAATCGAAAACGCCCCTGGGCCTGCCTCCGTGCAGACGGGCCCAAGGGCGGGTGGTGCTCTTTAGCGCGGCAAGCTTCAGGCTACAAGCTGCAAGAGACAGCGGACCGATGCGCGGTCTGCCGGTCTTGCCGCATGAAACCTGCCGCTTGACGCTTACTTGTCGCCGCGGATTGAGAAGTTGGCCATGTGCTCAAGGCCCTTGACCAGCGCCGAGTGGTCCCAGTTGGCGCCACCGATGGCCGCGCAGGTGCTGAACACCTGTTGGGCATTGGCGGTGTTGGGCAGGTTGATGTTCAGCTCCTTGGCACCCTGCAGGGCCAGGTTCAGGTCCTTCTGGTGCAGGCTGATGCGAAAGCCCGGGTCGAAGGTGCCCTTGATCATGCGCTCGCCGTGCACTTCGAGGATTTTCGAGGAGGCAAAGCCGCCCATCAGTGCTTCGCGCACCTTGGCCGGGTCGGCGCCGTTCTTGGCGGCGAACAGCAGGGCCTCGGCAACGGCCTGGATGTTCAGGGCCACGATGATCTGGTTGGCGACCTTGGCGGTCTGGCCGTCACCACTGCCACCCACGTGGGTGATGTTCTTGCCCATGGCCTGGAACAGCGGCTGGGCACGTTCGAAGGCTTTGGGGCAACCGCCGACCATGATGCTCAGGGTCGCGGCCTTGGCGCCGACTTCACCACCGGACACCGGGGCGTCGAGGTAGGTGGCGCCGGTGGCCTTGATCTTCTCGGCGAAGGCTTTGGTGGCGGTAGGGGAGATCGAGCTCATGTCGATCACCACCTTGTTCGGGCCAACGCCCTGGGCCACGCCGTTGTCACCGAACAGCACGGCTTCGACCTGCGGGGTGTCCGGCACCATGACGATGATGAATTCGGCTTCCTGGGCCACTTCCTTGGGGTTGGCCAGGGCCACGCCGCCGGCGGCGATCAGGTCGCTCGGCGCGGCGCCGTGGTGCGAGGAAAGGAACAGGCTGTGACCTGCCTTCTGCAGGTTCTGAGCCATTGGAAGGCCCATGATGCCGGTGCCGATGAATCCGATTTTAGCCATTACAATTACCTCTTGTTTTTGTACATGTAGGAGCCGGCCTTGCCGGCGAATGGGGCCATGAGGTGTTCGGTCAGGCCCCTTCGCCAGCAAGGCTGGCTCCTACAGGGGTTATGTGGGGTTCAGATCGCGTTGTGGGTCTTGAGCCAGCCAAGGCCCGCTTCGGTGGTGGTCAGTGGCTTGTATTCGCAGCCTACCCAGCCCTGGTAGCCGATGCGGTCCAGGTGCTCGAACAGGAAGCGGTAGTTGATCTCGCCGGTGCCCGGCTCGTTGCGGCCCGGGTTGTCGGCCAGCTGGATGTGGTTGATCTTGGCCAGGTTGCCTTCCATCGTGCGGGCCAGGTCACCTTCCATGATCTGCATGTGGTAGATGTCGTACTGCAGGAACAGGTTGGTGCTGCCCACTTCGGCCTGGATCTCCAGCGCCTGCTTGGTGGTGTTCAGGTAGAAGCCCGGGATGTCGCGGGTGTTGATCATCTCCATCACCAGCTTGATGCCTGCTGCCTGCAGCTTGTCGGCGGCGAACTTCAGGTTGTCGACGAAGGTCTTGCGCACCGTGGCGCAGTCCGGGCCTTGTGGGCGAATACCGGCCAGGCAGTTGACCTGGGTGTTGCCCAGTACCTGGGCGTAGGCAATGGCCAGGTCCACGCCGGCACGGAATTCCTCGACACGGGACGGGTCGCAGGCGATGCCGCGATCACCCTTGGCCCAGTCGCCGGCCGGCAGGTTGAACAGCACCTGGGTCAGGCCGTTGCTGTCCAGGTGCTGTTTGATTTCAGCCGAGCTGAAATCGTACGGAAAGAGGTACTCGACCCCGCTGAAGCCGGCGTCGGCAGCAGCCTTGAAACGGGCGAGAAAGTCCTGCTCGGTGAACAGCATGGACAGGTTGGCGGCGAAACGAGGCATGGTTGTCTCCTTGCAAAAGTGGGCCCTGTGCGCTGGGCAGCAGGGCCGCTACAACAGTCAGTCGAGCAGCGAGATCGCGGTTGGCGCGTCGTTGCCGACCAGCGCCAGGTCTTCGAATTCGTTGACCGCGTTGATTTCGGTACCCATGGAAATATTGGTCACGCGCTCGAGGATCACCTCGACCACGACCGGCACCTTGAACTCTTCGGCCATCTGCTGGGCCTTGCGCAGGGCCGGCTGGATTTCTTCCGGCTTGAACACGCGCAGTGCCTTGCAACCCAGACCTTCTACAACCGCGACGTGGTCCACGCCGTAGCCGTTCAGTTCCGGGGCGTTGAGGTTCTCGAACGCCAGCTGTACACAGTAATCCATCTCGAAGCCGCGTTGGGCCTGGCGGATCAGCCCCAGGTAGGAGTTGTTCACCACTACATGGATGTACGGCAGGTTGAACTGCGCGCCCACCGCCAGCTCTTCGATCATGAACTGGAAGTCATAGTCGCCCGACAGTGCCACGACCTTGCGCGACGGGTCCGCCTTGACCACGCCCAGTGCCGCAGGAATGGTCCAGCCCAGCGGGCCGGCCTGGCCGCAGTTGATCCAGTGACGCGGCTTGTACACGTGCAGGAACTGCGCACCGGCGATCTGCGACAGGCCGATGGTGCTGACGTAGCAGGTGTCCTTGCCGAACACCTGGTTCATTTCCTGGTACACGCGCTGTGGTTTGACCGGCACGTTGTCGAAGTGGGTCTTGCGGTGCAGGCTGGCCTTGCGCTGCTGGCAGTCCTTGAGCCACTCGCCACGGTCCTTGAGCTTGCCGGCGGCTTTCCACTCGCGGGCCACTTCCAGGAACACGTCCAGTGCGGCGCCGGCGTCGGACACGATACCCAGGTCCGGGGTGAACACACGGCCGATCTGGGTCGGTTCGATGTCGACGTGAATGAAGCGACGGCCTTCGGTGTACACATCCACCGAGCCGGTATGGCGGTTGGCCCAGCGGTTGCCGATGCCCAGCACCACGTCCGACTTGAGCATGGTCGCGTTGCCGTAGCGGTGCGAGGTCTGCAGGCCGACCATGCCCACCATCAGCGGGTGGTCGTCAGGGATGGTGCCCCAGCCCATCAGGGTCGGGATGACCGGGATACCGGTGAGTTCGGCGAATTCCACCAGCTTGTCGCTGGCATCGGCGTTGATGATGCCGCCACCGGCCACCAGCAGCGGACGCTCGGCGGAGTCGAGCATGGCCAGGGCCTTCTCGACCTGCACGCGGTTGGCCGACGGCTTGCTCACCGGCAGCGGCTGGTAGGCGTCGATGTCGAATTCGATCTCGGCCATCTGCACGTCGAACGGCAGGTCGATCAGTACCGGGCCAGGACGGCCGGTGCGCATTTCATAGAAGGCTTTCTGGAACGCATACGGCACCTGGCCAGGTTCGAGCACGGTGGTGGCCCACTTGGTGACCGGCTTGACGATGCTGGTGATGTCGACGGCCTGGAAGTCTTCCTTGTGCAGGCGCGAGCGGGGCGCCTGGCCGGTGATGCACAGAATCGGGATGGAGTCGGCCGAGGCGCTGTACAGGCCGGTGACCATGTCGGTGCCGGCAGGGCCGGAGGTGCCGATGCACACGCCGATGTTGCCGGCCTTGGTACGGGTGTAGCCCTCGGCCATGTGCGAGGCACCTTCCACGTGACGAGCAAGGACGTGATCGATGCCGCCGACTTTCTTCAGGGCCGAATACAGCGGGTTGATCGCGGCGCCCGGGATGCCGAATGCGGTGTCGACGCCTTCACGGCGCATGACCAGCACGGCTGCATCGATTGCTCTCATTTTGCTCATGGTTTTGCGCCTCTTAGATTTTGTAATTGTATACAAATTGCTTTTCGACAGAGTGTATTCACGGCAGGCGACTCTGGTCAATCCATTTTCATCCGCCACCGGGTGCTTTCGTCGTTACCCCGTAAAAAAGGGATTGTGACGGGTTTTGGTCGGATGGAGTGAATTATTGTATACAAAAATATTCTTCATTGTGTTCTATTTGTTGTATTGGTTTTTCACTTGCCCACGTGGGCTTCTAACAACAAGAGGACCTTTGGATGAACGTTCTGAGCTTGAAAGTAGCGGTGAGCCTGGTGAATGGCGCGCTGGCGGCCGGCCGCAGGATTTCGGCGGCGCCGCTGACCGTGGTGGTGCTCGATGCCGGTGGGCACCTGCTGACTCTGCAGCGCGAGGACGGCGCCAGCCTGCTGCGTCCGCAGGTGGCGATGGGCAAGGCGTGGGGCGCGATTGCGCTGGGCAAGGGCTCGCGCCTGCTGGCGCTGGACGCGCAGCAGCGCCCGGCGTTCTTTGCCGCGCTCAACGGGTTGGGCCAGAGCCCTGTGGTGCCGGCGCCGGGTGGGGTGCTGATTCGGGATCAGAGCGGGGCAGTGCTGGGCGCGATCGGCATCAGCGGTGATACGTCGGATATCGACGAGCAGTGCGCGATCAGTGCGATCGAAGAGGCGGGGTTGACGGCGGATGCGGGGGTAGCGGCTTAAGGCCCTATCGCGGGTCAAGCCCGCTCCCACAAAGATCACTGGTGTTTTTGTGGGAGCGGGCTTGACCCGCGATGCAGTCGCCGCTATCTGTCAGGCGTCCGGCGCACAGCCCTTGAGCACCAGCCGGATGATGGTCTGCGCCGCCGCCTCGTAGTCGCTGTCCTCGAGCTTGGCCTTGCCGGTAACCACCGAGATCTGCCAGTCGAAATCGGCATAGGTCTGGGTTGCAGCCCAGATGCTGAACATCAGGTGGTGCGGGTCGACCGGCGCGATCAGGCCGCGTTCGATCCAGCCCTGGATGCATTCGATGTTGTGACGTGCCTGCACGTTGAGCTGCTCGACCTGGCTGGCGCTCAGGTGCGGCGCGCCGTGCATGATCTCGCTGGCGAACACCTTGGACGCGAAGGGCAGGTCGCGGGAGATGCGCACCTTGGAGCGGATGTAGGCACTGAGCACCTCTTGCGGCTCACCGTCGGCATTGAACGGGGTGGAGGCCTGCATGATCGGCTCGATGATGCTTTCGAGCACCTCGCGGTAGAGGTTTTCCTTGGATTTGAAGTAGTAGTAGACGTTGGGCTTGGGCAGGCCGGCCTTGGCCGCGATGTCGCTGGTCTTGGTGGCAGCGAAGCCCTTGTCGGCGAACTCCTCGCTGGCGGCCCGCAGGATCAGTTCTTTGTTGCGCTCGCGAATGGTGCTCATGGTGGCGCTGTTCCTTGTATCTGGCCGCGTGCGGCAACAGGCCTGGGCAGGCGGTTGCGCATGGTAGCACCGCGTTCGCGAAGCGCTCAAGGTCGCCCCTTTTGCCCATCGACAGGCTAAGCTTGGCGCCATCTCACCTCAATGGAACATGAATCATGGCTGCAAGCAGTTTGCTGGTACTGATCGACGATATCGCCACGGTACTCGACGATGTCTCGGTCATGACCAAGGTCGCGGCCAAGAAGACCGCCGGCGTACTGGGTGATGATCTGGCCCTCAATGCCCAGCAGGTCACGGGTGTGCGCGCCGAGCGGGAACTGCCGGTGGTGTGGGCGGTGGCCAAGGGCTCGTTCCTGAACAAGCTGATCCTGGTGCCGGCTGCGTTGCTGATCAGCGCATTCATCCCGTGGGCGGTAACCCCGCTGCTGATGCTCGGCGGCGCCTACCTGTGCTTCGAGGGGTTCGAAAAGCTCGCGCACAGGTTTCTGCACAGCGCCGAGGAGGCCAAGGCCGGGCATGCGGCATTGACCGAAGCAGTGGCCAACCCGGCGGTCGACCTGGTGACGTTCGAGAAAGACAAGATCAAGGGCGCGGTGCGTACCGACTTCATTCTCTCGGCCGAGATCATCGCCATCACGCTGGGCACCGTGGCCGATGCGCCACTGCCCCAGCAGATCATCGTGCTGTCGGGCATCGCGATCGTGATGACGATCGGCGTGTACGGGCTGGTGGCGGGGATCGTCAAGCTGGATGACCTGGGCCTGTGGCTGACGCAAAAAGCCTCGCGTGCAGCCAAGGCCATCGGCAACGGCATTTTGAGTGCGGCGCCCTACATGATGAAAAGCCTGTCGGTGATCGGCACCGCAGCGATGTTCCTGGTAGGTGGCGGGATTCTGGTGCATGGCATCGCGCCGCTGCATCATGCCATCGAGGCCTTCGGCGAAGGGCGTGGCGGGGCGCTGACGACGGCCTTGCTCAATGCCGGCGTGGGCGTAGTGGCGGGGGCTGCGGTGCTGGCGGTGGTTGCCGTGGTGGGCAAGCTCTGGAAGGCCATCCGGGGCTGATGGCCTCTTCGCCGGCAAGGCCGGCTCCTACAGGAGTGAGCCGTCTGTAGGAGCCGGCCTTGCCGGCGAAGAACGCAACCCGGTCAGAAGTGCACTTTCACCAGCAGGCTCGCGGTGTTCTGGTCGGTATCGAAGGCGTCGCTGTCCTTGATGCCGTACTTGTCTTTCCAGTAGTCGTATTCGAAACCGACGTACAGCTGTTTTTCGCCCAGGTTCAGGGCCTTGCCCAGGTCATACTTGATCTGCGGGTTGAAGTGCAGGTTGGAATGATAGGTGCCGCGACGCCGGGTTTCGTCGTTGTCCACCACCCAGTCCATGTAGCCGTCGATCAGGATGTCCGACTTGCCCACGGGAATGGTGTACGACCACACCGGGGTGATCTGCCATACGTTGTCACCGGCGCGGCTGCCCTCGGTGTGGCGCTGGTAGAAGTTGAGCTGGAAGTAGTCGAAGCCGGGGATGGCCAGGTCGAAGCCTGGGCCGATCAGGTACGACTCGTTGTCTCCCTCGCCAAACTCGTAGGTCATGGCCAGCAGCACATCCTTGACCGGGCCGAACTCCAGTTTCTGGTCGAAGATCTTGCCGAACGACAGGCGCGGGGTGAACTCGCCGTAGTAGGTGTTCGGGCCGACGTTGCCGTCCTTCTTGCCGTTGTAGAAGATCTTGTCGATGAACAGGAAGTTGTCGCCGTACTTCCAGGCATCGGCGTGCTCGAAAGTGAAGGTCTGCTGGATCTGCGGGTTGACCGTAAAGTCCTTGCCGTAGAGGTAGGTCAGGCTGTTGTTCTGCCACTGCAGCAGGTCACCGGCGGTGGCGGTACTTGCCGCCAGCAGGCCGCCTGCAAGCATCAGGCTGTTGGTAATGCGCATTGCGTGCTCCCTTGATTGATTCGGCACTCTGTGTCGGCGCCGTTCTGGTTCAACGTGTTGTCTTTTTGGTCAGCTTTTTTCGATCGGCCACAGCGCGTTCGCAAGAGCTGAGCCAACCTTGGCGGGTTGGCGCAACGGGCCTGCTCGACGTCTTTCTGAACAGTTGAACAAGGGGTGTGAGGCTGGCAATACGCTTACCAACCGCCCGAATTCATTGACTGAGCGGTCAGTAAACGCAGGTAGGAGGGGTCCTACCCTGAGCGAGGGGGCGCGCAGATTACTGGCTTGCGCGCCGTCCCTCAAGTGCTCCGTTATGGAGCGTGTGCGACAAAAACTGTGCGTTCGATCAGGTTTTAGAAGTGAACCTTGATCAGCGCACTGGTCACGCTCTGGTTGGTCTTGAGGCGATCGCTGTCCTCGATGCCGTATTTGTCCTTCCAGTAGCTGTATTCGATACCCACGTACAGCTGCTTGGCGCCGATGTTCAGCGCCTTACCCAGGTCGTACTTGACCTGCGGGTTGAAGTGCAGGTTGGCGTGGTAGGTGCCGCGACGGCTTTCGTCGTTGTCCACCACCCAGTCCATGTAGCCATCGATCAGCAGGTCGGACCGGCCCATGGGGATGGTGTAGGAGAACGCCGGGGTGATCTGCCACACGCGATCACCCGGGCGGCTGCCTTCGGTGTTGCGCTGGTAGAAGTTGAGGGTGAAGTAGTTGAAGCCGGGGATGGCCAGGTCGAAGCCCGGGCCGATCAGGTAAGCCTCGTTGTCGCCTTCACCGGTTTCGTAGGTCATGGCCAGCAGCACGTCCTTGATCGGGCCGAACTCCAGCTTCTGGTCGAAGATCTTGCCGAACGACAGGCGCGGGCTGATCTCGCTGTAGTAGGTGTTCTTGCCCTTGTTACGGTCTTGGCCGCCGTTGTAGAAGATCTTGTCGACGAACAGGAAGTTGTCGCCGTACTTCCATTTGTTGGCGTGCTCGAAAGTCACCGTCTGCTGGATCCGCGGGTTGACCTGAAAGTCCTTGCCGTACAGATACGTCAGGCTGTTGGTGTGCCAGAGAAGCAGGTCCTCCGCTACCGCAGGAAGCGTGGCCAGCAAGCTGCTGCCCAGCAAGAGGGAAGAGGTGATGCGTTTCATGTGGTTATTCCCGGCTATTGTTATTGTTGGATTGCGGTTTTTTCGGCGCAAACGCGCCCCGAGCGGCCCACTCCCAGGGGCCGACGGTACTGCGTGGTGCTCGGGTTGATCGGGGCGGCAGGCGCCGCCCCGTGTATCAGTGCTGGTGCACGGCGTCGTTGTGCGCGGCGCGTTCGGCGCCGCCCAATACGTTGAACAGCAGGTTCAGTACCAAGGCACTGACGGTGGCCATGGCGATGCCGCTGTGGGTGATCGGCTCCATCCATTGCGGCATCTGCGCGAAGAACTCCGGACGTACCACCGGGATCAGGCCCATGCCGACGCTGACGGCCACCAGCAACTGGTTGCGTCGGTCGCCGATGTCGGCCTCCTGCAGGATCTTGATGCCGGTGGCCGCGACCATGCCGAACATGGCGATGGAGGCGCCGCCCAGTACCGCCGGCGGGATCGAGGCAATCAGGAATGCCGCCTTGGGCAGCAGGCTGAGCACGATCAGGAACAGCCCGGCCACCACGGTCACGTAGCGGCAGCGCACGCCGGTCATCTGGACCAGGCCGATGTTCTGTGCGAACGAGGAGTGGGTGAAGGTGTTGAAAAAGCCTGCCACGAACGAGGCGCCGGCGTCCCAGAACAGGCCGCGACGCAGCATGCCCGGGGTCACTTCACGCTCGGTGACCTTGCCCAGCGCCAGGAACATGCCGGTGGACTCGACGAAGATGATCACCACCACCAGGCACATCGACAGGATCGGCGCCAGGCTGAAGGTGGGCATGCCGAAGTGCAGCGGGGTGACCACCTGTACCCAGGGGGCCTGGGCCAGGCCGCTGAGGTCGACCATGCCGATGGCGCCGGCAATGATGTAGCCCAGGCCCATGCCGATCAGTACCGACACGTTCACCCAGAAGCCACGCGTGAAGCGATTGATCAGCAGGATGGTGGTCAGCACCAGGCCGGCCACGGCCAGGTAGATCGGCGAGCCGAACGGCGCGGCCGCCGCGCCGCCGCCGGCCCAGTTGACGGCGACCGGGAACAGCGACAGGCCGATGGAGGTAATCACCGTGCCGGTGACCAGTGGCGGGAAAAACCTCACCACCTTGGACATGAACGGGGCGATCAGCATGCCGAAGAAGCCGGCGGCGATGGTCGCGCCGAAAATCCCCTGCAGGCCCACGCCGGGCATGCCGGCCATGGCCACCATGCTGCCGACGGCGGCGAAGCTGGCGCCCATCATCACCGGCATGCGGATGCCCAGTGCGCCAATGCCGAGCGACTGGACCACGGTGGCGACACCGGCGACCAGCAGATCGGCATTGATCAGGAATGCGATTTCTTCACGAGAGAGCCCGGCGGCCTGCCCGATGATCAGCGGCACCGCAATGGCACCTCCGTACATCAGCAGAACATGTTGCAAACCCACCAGGATCAGTTGCAGCAGGGGCAGTGGCTGTCGTGGCGGCGCAACGGGGATGTACGCCTTGCGTGACTCGGACATGCAGCACCTCAGGTTTTGTTTTTATTCTGGGTAGCTGCAGGCTCAGGCGCCCTGCTTGCGAAGAAGCAGGAGGCCGCGCCTGGCTTGCAGCTTGTAGCTTGCCGCTTGAAGCTTGTATCAGTTGGTTGGAGCACCCTTGGCGATCCATGCACCAATCAGTTCACGTTCCTGCTGGGTCATCTGGGTGATGTTGCCCAGGGGCATGATCTGGCTGGCGACGGCCTGTGCCTGGATGCGTGGGGCCAGTTGCTGGATCTGTTGCGGGGTATCGAGCATCACGCCGGCCGGGGCGGCACTGAACAGCGGGCTGGTCGGCTTGGCCGAATGGCACACGGTGCAGCGTTCCTGGATGACGCTGTGGATCTTGTCGAAGTTGCCGCTGTCCGCCGCAGCGGTGGCAGTGGCGGGCGCTTCGGCCGGGGTGGCGGCAGGTGCCGGGTTGGCGGCCTGTTCGGCGGCTTTCTCGGCAGCGGTCTTGCCACCCAGTGCGGTTTCCGGCAGCGGCTGGTACTGGACCTTGGCAGCGGCCTGCTCAGGGGCGGTCGGCATCGGCTTGGGGCCGGTGACGTAGGCCAGGCAGATCATCGCCAGGGCGCCGACGGGCAGGGTCCAGGCGTACTTGGCGCTGTCGTGGCGGGTGTTGAAGTAGTGACGCACCAGCACCGCTGCAATCGCGATCCCGGCCAGGATCAGCCAGTTGTACTGGCTGCCGTAGGTGCTCGGGAAGTGGTTGCTGATCATGATGAACAGCACCGGCAGGGTGAAGTAGTTGTTGTGGCGCGAACGCAGCAGGCCCTTGGCCGGCAGGGTCGGGTCGGGGGTTTCGTTCTTCTCGATGGCGGCGACCAGTGCACGCTGGGCCGGCATGATGATGCGGAACACGTTGCCGACCATGATGGTGCCGATGATCGCGCCGGTGTGCAGGTACGCACCACGGCCGCTGAACACCTGGCTGAAGCCGTAGCAGGCCGCAATGATCAGCACGAACAGCACCAGGCCGAGCAGGCCGGGGCGCTTGCCCAGGGGCGAGTCGCACAGCACGTCGTAGATGAACCAGCCGGCGATCAGCGAACCGACGCCGATGGCGATGCCTTCACCACCGCTCAGGGTGCTGCCGGGGGCCAGCAGGTAGACGCTGGGGTTCCAGTAGAACACCAGGCACAGCAGGGCAATACCCGACATCCAGGTGAAGTAGGCTTCCCATTTGAACCAGTGCAGGTTCTCCGGCATTTTCGGCGGGGCCAGCTTGTACTTTTCCAGGTGGTAGATACCGCCACCGTGAATCGCCCAGAGGTCGCCCGACAGACCGTCGCGCGGGTTGGCCCGGTTGAGGTTGTTCTCCAGCCATACGAAATAGAACGACGCGCCGATCCAGGCCACGCCAGTGATCATGTGAACCCAGCGCACGCTCAGGTTCAGCCATTCCAACAGATGTGCTTCCACAGTCTTTACCTCTTGCCGGTCACCGCAGGCCAGTGACCGACCTTCTCTTATTGGTGGGGTGCGAGGATCAGTTGCTCATCCTCATTGAAGAAATGTTCGTCGCAGTTGTTGCCGGAACCGCTGCGATCAACCACCAGGAAGTCATCCCGCTTTTCGATCGTCAGCACCGGGTGGTGCCAGACGCCGCGATGGTAATTGATGCCCTGCCTGCCATTACTGACAAAGGCGCGGACAAGACCCGATACAGGTACATCGCCAACGGGCGCGACCACGATCAGAAAGGGATTGCCGAGCAGCGGGATGAAGGCCTGGCTGCCCAGCGGATGGCGCTCCAGCATGCGCACGGTCAGCGGCATGTCCTGCGCGTCGGCGCGGAAGATGCTGATGATGGCGGAGTCCTCGGGCTGGGCGGTTTCTACCGTGGCCAGCTTGTGGAAGCGCATGGTCGAACCGTTGTTGATCATGAAGTGGTCGCTGCCGTCGGTTTCGATCACGTCACCGAAAGGGGCGAAGGCTTCTTTGGTCAGGGGCTCAATCACTAAAGTGCGCATGCGGGTGTTCTCTAATTATGTGTTGTCGGGGCTTTGGCGATTGCCGGCAGGCCAGTGCCTGCCAAGGCGCGCCGGTTACAGCTGCTGCAGGCGGAACAGGGCGATCAGGTTGATCTGCGCCAGGGCTTCCTTGAACTCGGCCTCGACCGAGTTGTGGATGCGTTTCTCGAACGAGGCGAGGATCTGGTGCCGGTTGCTGCCTTTTACCGCCATGATGAACGGGAACTGGAACCTGGCCTTGTAGGCGTCGTTGAGTTCGGTGAAACGGGCGAACTCTTCGGCGGTGCACTGGTGGATGCCGGCGCCAGCCTGTTCGTTGGTGCTCGATTCGGTCAGTTCGCCCTGGACGGCGGCTTTGCCGGCCAGGTCCGGGTGAGCATTGATCAGGGCCAGCTGGCTGGCGTGATCGGCGCTGAGCAGGATGTCGCTCATGCGCTGGTGCAGGGCTTCGATCTGGTCCAGCTCGTGCAGTTGGCCCAGGTCGTAGGCTTTTTCGGCGACCCACGGCGAGTGCTCGTAGATGTCGGCGAAGGCGGCGACGAACGCGGCACGGTCCAGGGTCGAAGGCTTGAGGGTCTTGAAGTCGGTCATTTGGCGCTCTCGGCTTGGAAAGGGTGGGTGGCATGCCAGTGGCGGGCGATGTCCACGCGCCGGGCGAACCACACCTGCTCATGGCTCTTGGCGTACTCCACGAAGCGCTTGAGCGCGGCGATGCGTGCCGGGCGGCCGATCAGGCGGCAGTGCAAGCCGATCGAGAGCATCTTCGGCGCCTCGGCACCTTCGGCGTAGAGCACGTCGAAGGCGTCCTTGAGGTACTGGAAGAACTGCTCGCCACAATTGAAGCCCTGCACCTGGGTGAAGCGCATGTCGTTGGTGTCCAGGGTGTAGGGGATCACCAGGTGCGGCTTGCCGGTGGGGTTGTTGGGTTCCCAGTAGGGCAGGTCGTCGTCGTAGGTATCGCTGTCGTAGAGGAAGCCGCCTTCCTCCATCACCAGGCGGCGGGTGTTGGGCCCGGTACGGCCGGTGTACCAGCCCAGGGGGCGCTCGCCGGTGAGGTCGGTGAGAATGCGGATGGCCTCGAGCATGTGCTCGCGCTCCTGGTTCTCGTCCATGTACTGGTAGTCGATCCAGCGGTAGCCGTGGCTGCAGATCTCATGGCCGGCGGCGACCATGGCGCGGATCACGTCGGGGTGGCGCTGGGCGGCCATGGCCACGGCAAACACGGTGAGCGGCACGCCGGTGTCTTCGAACAGCTTGAGCAGGCGCCACACACCGGCGCGGCTGCCATACTCGTAAAGCGATTCCATGCTCATGTTGCGGGCGCCCTGCAGGGGCTGCGCCGAGACCATCTCGGAAAGGAAGGCTTCGGATTCCTTATCCCCGTGAAGAATGTTGCGTTCGCCACCTTCTTCATAGTTGAGCACGAAAGACAAAGCGATGCGGGCATTCCCCGGCCAGCGCGGATGGGGTGGGTTGTTGCCGTAACCGATCAGGTCGCGAGGATAATCAGCGCTCACTGCAGCCTTCCTTCTTGTACGTGAAAACGGGGGTGTGGTGTCTGAGTCAGGTCATCGGCCACAACGATGGAGTGATTGTATACAACTTTATTGACGATTTGTAAGCCTGTTTTTTCGCATTTCTTCCGCCATTTGGCCTTGAAAAAGGTTGCAAGAAACCTGCCTGATTGGTCAGTAAATGACGATAGCGTCCGCCAGGCGCGCGGCTTTGCGACTGATGGCGTATTTACAGGGCACGCTCGGCAGGCTAACAAAATCGTCGAATTTATTGTGTACAATTTTAGCTGAAAATGTCTTAATAATCCGACAGCCGCACGCTGCCCTGCTTCATCCCGGTGCCGTGCGGGTATTTTTTGCCCATAGATTGAAACGAGGCGCACGCAATGGGACGTTTGACCACGCATGTACTGGATGCCGCACATGGCTGCCCTGGCAGCTCGATCAAGGTCGAGCTGTACCGGGTCGAAGGCCAGCAGCTTGAGCTGGTGAACACGGCGCTGACCAACAGCGATGGCCGTTGCGATGCGCCACTGCTGCAGGGTGAGGATTACCGCAGCGGTGTGTACCAGCTGCAGTTCAGTGCCGGTGACTATTATCGTGCCCGTGGTGTGCAGTTGCCGGAGCCGGCGTTCCTGGATGTGGTGGTGCTGCGTTTCGGCATCAGCGCCGAGCAGGATCACTACCACGTGCCGTTGCTGATCTCGCCGTACAGTTACTCGACCTATCGCGGAAGCTAGTTGGTCGCTAGATGAATCTTCGTAGGTCCTTGCCCGCTCTCACTGGCGGGCTTTTTTTTGCCTCGGATTCGAGGGCGTGCCTGCAGGGCTGTTCGCTGGCAGAGCGGCACAGGCAACAAAAAGCCCCGCCCGAAGGCGAGGCTCCTTGAACCGACGCAGTGCTTACAGGAACACGAACTTGGCCACAAAGATCGCACACAGCACCCACAGGCTCGCCGAGATCTCCCTGTAGCGCCCGGTGCCGGCCTTGAGCACCACATAGGTGATGAAGCCCAGCGCAATGCCGTCCGCCACCGAGAATGTCAGCGGCATCATGATCGCCGTGACGATCGCCGGAATGCTATCGGTGGCTTCATCCCAGTTGATGTGCGCCATGCTGCCCATCATCAACATCGCCACATAGATCAGTGCGCCGGCGGTGGCATACGCCGGGATCATGCCCGCCAGCGGCGCAAAGAACATCGCCGCGACGAACAGCAGGCCGACCACCACGGCCGTGAGCCCCGTGCGCCCGCCGGCCGCCACACCTGCAGCACTTTCCACGTAGCTGGTTACTGGCGGCACACCCACCACTGCACCGAACACGCTCGATGCACTGTCGGCCTTAAGCGCCCGTGACAGGTTTTCGATGCGCCCCTCGGCGTTCACCAGGTTGGCGCGCTGGGCCACGCCCATCAGCGTGCCGGCGGTGTCGAACATGTGCACGAACAGAAATGCCAGTACCACGCTGATCATGCTGACGTTGAACACGCCCGCCACGTCCATGGCCATCCAGGTGGGCGCCAGGCTCGGCGGCAGCGAGAACACGCCGCCATATTCCACCAGGCCCAGGGCCCAGCCGGCCAGTGTCACGGCGATGATGCTGATCAGGATCGCGCCGAACACCCGGCGGTAGCTGAGCACGGCAATCATCAGGAAGCACGCCGCCGCCAGCAGCGGGCCAGGCTCGTGCAGCGAACCGAGCTTGATCAGGGTGGCTGGGCTGGCGACGATGATGCCGGCCGTCTTCAGACCGATCACCCCGAGAAACAGCCCCACACCCGCGCCCATGGCGTGACGCAGGCTCAGCGGGATGCTGTTGAGCAGCCATTCGCGCACCCGCGACAGCGTCAGCAGCATGAACAGCACACCCGATACGAACACCGCACCCAGCGCGGCCTCCCAGGTGTAGCCCATGGTGCCGACCACGGTGTAGGTGAAAAAGGCATTCAGCCCCATGCCGGGTGCCAGGCCCACCGGCCAGTTGGCATACAGGCCCATCAGCAGGCAGCCGAGCGCCGCCGCGATGCAGGTGGCCACGAACGCGGCGCCGTGGTCGATGCCGGCGTCGGCCATGATGTTGGGGTTGACGAAAATGATGTAGGCCATGGTGATGAAGGTGGTTACACCCGCGATCAGTTCGGTCCTGACAGTGGTGCCGTGCAGCTTGAGTTTGAAAATCCGCTCCAGCCAGCTCGTTTCGAGCGGTGGGGCAAGATCCAGCGTAGGGGCTTGGGGTTTGCGGCTTTCCACAGCGTGTACTCCTCACGTCTTTTCTTGTTGTTCAGAGCTTGTCCTGCGCATTGACTGGGGGCTCTGCGAGGGGGAGGGCATGGCGACCGGACCTGTTGTTGACCTTCGGGTCAGGAAGTTGCACGGCTGGATTATGCGTTTGTATACAAATAATGCAAATAATGTTTTTGTCGGTGTGTGCAGGTAAATTGTCGCCACGGCTATAACGTGATGGCACTCTGCAGAAATCGCCAAGCCTGTGTACAATGCGTCAATACCATGAACGTCTAATTTTCTATCCAGGACTTGCCATCGCCCTACTGGCTGGTATTACAGTCAGGGTCCGATAGGTGGATCTCCGTGCTCGAGCGCCCATGAACGAACAGCTGCAACCCCTCAAGAAACCCACGCGCACCGGCAAGGCCGGTCGTAGCGGCACCCAGGACGATATCGTTTACGCGCACATATTCGAGGCAATCCTCGAACAACGCCTGGCGCCGGGTACCAAGTTGAGTGAGGAAGCCCTGGGCGAGATCTTCGGCGTCAGCCGCACCATCATCCGGCGTGCGCTGTCGCGCCTGGCCCACGAAAGCGTGGTGCTGCTGCGCCCCAATCGCGGTGCGGTAGTGGCCAGCCCGACCGTCGAAGAGGCGCGTCAGGTGTTCTTTTCGCGGCGCATGGTCGAGCGTGCCATCACCGAACTTGCAGTGGAGCACGCCACCGCCGAGCAGTTGAACGAACTGCGCCAGATGGTGCGCGACGAGCGCGACAGCTTCTCGCGCGGCGACCGGGGTGCCGGCATTCGCCTGTCTGGCGAGTTTCACCTCAAGCTGGCGGAAGCGGCGGGCAATGCACCGCTGATCAGCTTCCAGCGCAGCCTGGTATCGCAGACTTCGCTGATCATTGCCCAGTACGAAAGCGGCAACCGCTCGCACTGCTCGTATGACGAGCACATGCAACTGATCGACGCTATCGAGGCGCGTGATGCGGCCCAGGCGGTGAGCCTCATGATGCACCACATGGACCACATCGACAGCAAGCTCAACCTCGACGAGGAGAGTGCGTCGGATGACCTGCACGCGGTGTTTTCGCACCTGCTGCAAACCAAGAAGCGCGGCAGTTCGGTGCCGGCAAAGGGCTGATACCGCGTCGCCTGCAATCGCGGGTCGAGCCCGCTCCCACAGGATTGTCTCGGTCCTTGTGGGAGCGGGCTTGACCCGCGATGCTTTCAGGGCTGCTGGCACTTGAGCCAACCTCTGCTAGATTTCTATCTGTTGCACTCCCGCAAACCTTCATCAAGCAGTTGGGCTTGCGCTTCAGGCGTACCACTTCTTGAGGACTGACTGATGTCGATGCCCATGAGCAAACGCATGGGAGCTGAATTGATAGGGACGTTCTGGTTGGTGTTGGGGGGTTGTGGCAGCGCGGTACTGGCTGCGTCTTTTCCGATCGGCATTGGCCTGGTCGGTGTCTCCATGGCCTTCGGGCTGACTGTGCTGACCATGGCATTCGCCATCGGTCATATCTCCGGTTGTCACCTCAACCCTGCGGTATCGCTGGGCCTGGTCGTGGGCGGGCGGTTTCCGCTCAAGGACCTGGTGCCGTACGTGATCGCCCAGGTGGTGGGCGCCATCCTGGCTGCCGGTGTGATCTACCTCATCGCCAGCGGCAAGGCCGGCTTCGAGCTGTCGAACGGGCTTGCCTCGAACGGCTATGGCGAGCATTCGCCGGGGCAGTACTCGCTGGGGGCAGGTTTTGTCAGCGAGGTGGTGATGACCGCGATGTTCATTCTGATCATCATGGGCGCCACCGATTCACGGGCGCCGGCCGGCTTTGCGCCGATCGCCATCGGGCTGGCGCTGACGCTGATCCACCTGGTGTCGATACCGGTTACCAACACGTCGGTGAACCCGGCACGCAGCACCGGGCCGGCGCTGTTCGTCGGTGGCTGGGCGCTGCATCAGCTGTGGCTGTTCTGGGTGGCGCCGCTGATCGGGGCAGTGATCGGCGGCGCGTTGTACCGCGGCCTGTTTCGAACGCCTTAGCGCTGGTGCACGCTGCGCCCGGCGGCAAAGGTTTCGCGAATGGTACGGTCGTCGCCCAGGGTGGTCAGCACGAACAGGGTCTCCTCGATGCTGCCGGACTGCTGGAGACGGTAGTCCAGCAGCGGGGTGGCCTTGTAATCGAGCACGATGAAGTCGGCGTCGCTGCCCGGTTGCAGGGTGCCGATGCGCTCCTCCAGGTTCAATGCCCGCGCACCGCCCAGGGTGGCCAGGTACAGCGACTTGAACGGGCTCAGGCGTGCGCCCTGCAACTGCATGACCTTGTAGGCTTCGTTCAGGGTGTACAGCAGCGAGAAGCTGGTGCCGGCGCCCACGTCGGTGCCCAGGCCGACCTTGACCTTGTGCTGCTCGGCCTGGGGCAGGTTGAACAGGCCGCTGCCCAGGAACAGGTTGGAGGTCGGGCAGAACGCCACGGCCGAACCGGTCTCGGCCAGGCGCTGGCATTCGGCATCGCACAGGTGAACGGCGTGGGCGAACACCGAGCGCTCGCCCAGCAGTTCGAAATGGTCGTACACATCCAGGTAGCCGCTGCGCTCGGGGAACAGCGCCTTGACCCACTCGATCTCCTTGAGGTTTTCGCTCAGGTGGGTGTGCAGGTACAGGTCCGGGAACTCCTTGAGCAACTGGCCGGCCAGGGCCAGCTGTTGCGGGGTGCTGGTGGGCGCAAAGCGCGGGGTCACCGCATAGTGCAGGCGGCCCTTGCCGTGCCAGCGCTGGATCAGCGCCTTGCTGTCGGCGTAGCCCGACTCGGCGGTGTCGGTCAGGTAGTCGGGGGCGTTGCGGTCCATCATCACCTTGCCGGCGATCAGGCGCAGGTCCAGGCGCTCGGCTTCCTCGAACAGGGCGTTGACCGAGGCAGGGTGCACGCTGCCGAACACCAGCGCCGAGGTGGTGCCGTTGCGCAGCAGCTCCTTGAGGAACAGCTTGGCCACCTTGTCGGCGTGAGCCTTGTCTTCGAACTGGCGCTCGCACGGGAAGGTGTAGGTGTTCAGCCAGTCCAGCAACTGCTCGCCGTAGGAGCCGATCATGCCGGTCTGCGGGAAGTGGATATGGGTATCGATGAACCCCGGGGTGATCAATGCGTCCTGGTAGTGCACCACTTCGATGTCGGCGTCCAGGCCTGGCAGCAGTTCGCTGGCGTGGCCGATGGCGCTGATCTTGCCCTGGTCGATGACCAGCAGGCCGTCTTCGAAATATTCATACGATGCTTCGACGCCCACCTCGGCAGGGTCGGCGAGGCTGTGCAGCAGGGCGGCACGGTAGGCTTTGCGGGTTGCGCTCATGTGGCTCTCGTCAAATGGCTTGGCTGCGCCGTGACGGCGGCAGCAGTTTGGCAATGGGTTGGGTGGTGGCCGAGCCGGTATGCTGGCCGAAGTTCGCGTTGTAGGTGGCGATGATTTCGGCGGCGATGGACACGGCGATCTCGATCGGCAGCTTACCCTTGACCTCGGCCAGGCCCATCGGGCAGCGCATGCGTGCCAGGCTGTCGGCGGCAAAGCCGCGCTCGCGCAGGCGGTGCTCGAACTTCACGCGCTTGGTCCTGGAGCCGATCAGGCCGAACCAGGTGAAATCGTTGCGCTTGAGGATCGCGGCGGTCAGTTCCAGGTCCAGTTGATGGTTGTGGGTCATGACGATGCAATAGCTGCCGGCGGGCAGTTCATCGACCTCGTCGACCGGTTCCTCGCTGACGACCTTGCTCACCCCCGTGGGGATGGTGTCGGGGAATTCCTGCTCGCGCGAATCGATCCAGCGTACCCGGCAGGGCAGCGCGGCGAGCAAGGGTACCAGAGCGCGGCCGACATGGCCTGCGCCGAATACCGCGATCTGCGCCTGCACGCCGCCCATGGGCTCGAACAGCAGCACGGTGGCGCCGCCGCAGCACTGGCCAAGGCTGGCGCCGAGGCTGAAGCGCTCCAGGTGGGTGGTTTCGCGGCCTTCGGCAAGCATCTGCCGGGCGATGTGCATGGCCTTGTATTCCAGGTGCCCACCGCCGATGGTGTCGAACAGCTGGGTCGCGCTGACGACCATCTTCGAGCCGGCATTGCGCGGGGTGGAGCCCAGCTCTTCGATGATGGTCACCAGCACGCAGGGTTCGCCCCGGGTGTGCAGGTCGGACAGGGCGTTGATCCAGGTGTGCATAGTCGGTTGCCTCTTCAGTGCCTGATCGGGCCTCTTCGCCGGCAAGGCCGGCTCCTACAGCAATCACGCCCTGTAGGAGCCGGCCTTGCCGGCGAAGGGCGCACTACGGTGTAACGGTTTCCACCTCGGCAGCTGCCTGCCGGCCCGCCACCACCTTGCGCATCTGCTCGCAGCCCCACAGCACCCGCTCGGGGGTGGCCGGGGCATCGATCTGCGGTTGCTCGCGATAATCCGCCAGGCTGGCCACTGCATCCTTGATCGCGCACCACGGCGCGATCCCCAGCATGAACGGCGGCTCGCCCACCGCCTTGGAATGGAACACCGTGTCCTCGGGGTTCTTGCGGTTCTCCACCAGCTTCACCCGCAGGTCCACCGGCATGTCCGCCACCGCCGGGATCTTGTAGCTGGCCGGGCCGCTGGTCATCAGCTTGCCCTTGGCGTTCCACACCAGTTCCTCGGTGGTCAGCCACCCCATGCCCTGGATGAACCCGCCCTCCACCTGGCCAATGTCGATGGCCGGGTTCAGCGAGGCGCCCACGTCATGCAGGATGTCGGTGCGCAGCATCTTGTACTCGCCGGTCAGGGTGTCGACGATCACCTCGGCGCACGCCGCGCCGAAGGCGAAGTAGTAGAACGGGCGCCCGCGCGCCTGGCTGCGGTCGTAGTAGATCTTCGGGGTCTTGTAGAAGCCGGTGCTCGACAGCGACACCTGGGCAAAGTAGGCCTGCTGCACCAGGCTCTCGAAGGTGAGGATTTCATCGCGCACGCGCACGTGCCCGTTGCGAAACTCGACGTCTTCTTCACTGACCTTGTACTGGCGCGCGGCAAACTCCACCAGGCGCTGCTTGAGGATTTCGGCCGCGTTCTGCGCCGCCTTGCCGTTCAGGTCGGCGCCGCTGGACGCCGCCGTGGGCGAGGTGTTGGGCACCTTGTCGGTGTTGGTGGCGGTGATCTGTATGCGGCTGAAGTCCACCTGGAACACTTCGGCCACCACCTGGGCCACCTTGGTGTTCAGGCCCTGGCCCATCTCGGTGCCGCCGTGGTTGAGGTGGATGCTGCCATCGGTGTAGATGTGCACCAGCGCACCGGCCTGGTTGAGAAAGCTGGCGGTGAACGAGATGCCGAACTTCACCGGGGTCAGCGCCAGGCCCTTTTTCAGCACCGGGCTGTTGGCGTTGAAGCGGCGGATCGACTCGCGGCGCTGCTGGTAGTCGCTGCTGGCTTCGAGCTCGGCAGTGATCTCCTCGAGCATGTTGTGCTCGACCGTCTGGTAGTAGTGGGTGACGTTGCGCTCGGTCTTGCCGTAGTAGTTGGCCTTGCGTACCGCCAGCGGGTCCAGTGCCAGGTGGCGGGCGATGCGGTCCATCACCTCTTCGATGGCAACCATGCCCTGCGGGCCGCCAAAGCCGCGGTAGGCGGTATTGGAGGCGGTGTTGGTCTTGCAGCGGTGGCCGTTGATGGTGGCGTCGCCCAGGTAGTAGGCGTTGTCGGAGTGGAACATCGCACGGTCGACGATCGAGGCCGACAGGTCCGGCGAGCAGCCGCAGTTGCCGGCCAGTTCCAGGTTGATGCCATGCAGGCGGCCGCTGTCATCGAACCCCACGTCGTATTCGATATAGAAGGGGTGGCGCTTGCCGGTCATCAGCATGTCCTCGACCCGTGGCAGGCGCATCTTGGTCGGCTGCCCGGTCAGGCGCGCGATCACCGCGCACAGGCAGGCGGGGCTGGCGGCCTGGGTTTCCTTGCCGCCGAAGCCGCCGCCCATGCGACGCATGTCCACCACGACCTTGTTCATCGGCACGTCCAGCACTTCGGCCACCAGCTTCTGCACCTCGGTGGGGTTCTGCGTGGAGCAGTACACGATCATGCCGCCATCCTCGGTGGGCATCACCGAGGAGATCTGGGTTTCGAGGTAGAAGTGCTCCTGGCCGCCGATATGCAGGGTGCCCTGTACCCGATGCGGGGCGCTGGCCAGCGCGGTGACCGAATCGCCGCGCTGGTGGGTGTGGCTGTCGAGCACGAAATGCTTCTTGCGCAGGGCCTGAACCACATCCAGCACCGGCTCCAGGTCTTCGTATTCGATGATTGCGGCCATCGCTGCGCGGCGGGCGGTGTCCAGGTCGCAGGCGGCCACGGCCAGCACCGGCTGGCCGACGAACTCGACGGTGTCGATGGCCAGCAGCGGGTCGCCCGGCAGCAGCGGGCCGATGTCCTTCAGGCCCGGGATGTCTTCGTGGGTGATGGCGATGCGCACGCCTTCGATGGCGTAGCACGGGCGGGTGTCGATGCTCAGCACCCGGGCATGGGCGCGGTCCGACAAGCGAGCGTACACATGCAACTGGTTGGGGAATTCGAGGCGGTCATCGATATACACCGCCTCGCCGGACACATGCTTGTCGGCGCTGTCGTGCTTGATGCTGCGCCCGACGCCACTGGTCAGGCCCTGGGCGAACAGCTCGGCCAGTTCGGCCTGGCTCCTGGCCACGTGAGGATGGTTAGACATAGGCGGTCACCCGGGTTTCGATGTGCGGCGTGTGCAGTTCGATGAAGTACTTGCGCAGCAGGTTCTGCGCGCCGAGCAGGCGGTATTCCTTGCTGGCCCTGAAGTCTGACAGCGGGGTGAAGTCTTCGCCCAGCGCCTGGCAGGCGCGCTCGATGCCGGCCTGGTTGAACGGCTTGCCGAGCAGGGCGGCTTCACAGGCGCGGGCGCGCTTGGGGATGGCGGCCATGCCGCCGAAGGCGATACGGGCCTCGGCCACCACGCCGTTGTCGATGCGCAGGTTGAAGGCGGCGCACACCGCCGAAATGTCGTCGTCCAGTCGCTTGGACACCTTGTAGGCCCGGAACGCCCAGGCCAGGTTGGCCCGCGGCACGATGATCTTCTCGATGAACTCGCTGTCCTGGCGTGCGGTGATGCGGTAGTCGATGAAATAGTCCTCCAGCGCCAGGGTGCGTGTGTCCTGACCCCGGCGCAGCACGATCTGCGCACCCAGGGCGATCAGCAGGGGCGGCGAATCGCCGATCGGCGAGGCGTTGCCGATGTTGCCGCCCAGGGTGCCCTGATTGCGGATCTGCAGCGAGGCGAAGCGGTGCAGCAGTTCGCCGAAGTCGGGGTATTCACGGCTCAGCGCGTCATAGCAGTCGGTGAGCGGTGTGGCGGCGCCGATTTCCAGGCGATCGTCAAAGGCCTCGACCCGCTTCATCTCGGCGACGTTGCCCACGTAGATCATCACCGGCAGGGTCTTGTGGAACTGCGTGACCTCCAGCGCCAGGTCGGTGCCGCCGGCCAGCAGGCGGGCTTCGGGGTGCGAGCCGTACAGCTCGGCCAGGTCGGCCACGGTCAGCGGCACCAGGCAGCGCTTGTCGCCGCTGTTGAGTTCGCCGGTTTCCTTGGGCGCAATCGCCTGGAGCCGGGCGATGGTCTGTGCCTGGGCGCTGTCGAACTGGTCGGGGGCGGCCTGGCAGCAGGCCTGCTCGGCGGCTGCCAGGATCGGCCGGTAGCCGGTGCAGCGGCACAGGTTGCCAGCCAGGGCCTCCTGGGCGCGGTGCAGGTCGGGGGCGTCGCTGTTCTTCTGCAGGGCGAACAGCGACATCACGAAGCCCGGGGTACAGAAGCCGCATTGCGAGCCATGGCAGTCGACCATGGCCTGCTGCACGCTGTGCAGCTTGCCCTGGTGCTTGAGCCCTTCGACGCTGATCAGCTGCTTGCCATGCAGGGACGAGACGAACGTCAGGCACGAATTGAGGCTGCGATAACGCAGGTGCTGCCGGCCGTGTTCATCTGCAGCCAGTTCACCGACCACGACGGTGCAGGCGCCGCAATCGCCGCTCGCGCAGCCTTCCTTGGTACCGGGTTTGCCCAGGTGCTCGCGCAGGTACTCGAGCACCGTCAGGTTGGGGTCCAGGGCATGCTCACTGCGCAGCTCCTGGTTGAGTAGAAACTGGATCACGGAAGGCCTCACAAGCGAATTATTGTTGTTGAGTGGACGGGGTCGACTGTAGGCAGACTTGACTTGCCGGTCAACTGCTTTCTGACTTCAAGGTCAGCTTTTTGTGCGTGCTGATCCTGTCATCCTCGATAGCCTCTGTATTCAGCATAGAACCGGGGCCGGGTTGACGATTGTTTTGCTTCAATCGTGCCAACTGCGTGCCTGTGCCGCTGCGCGAGGTGCAGGCAAGTGCGCTACAATCGGCGCTTGTGCACAGTTCAATGATTTTGAAGGAAAACCATGACGTTCAAGGCGCCGGACAGCCTCTCCGAGCAAATTGCCCATTACCTGGCCGAGCGGATCATCCGCGGTGAGCTCAAACCTGCCGAGCGCATCCAGGAACAGAAGGTCACCCAGGCGCTCAATGTCAGCCGTGGCTCGGTGCGCGAGGCACTGCTTATACTCGAGCGCCGGCACCTGGTGACCATCCTGCCGCGCCGTGGCGCGCAGGTTACGGCGCTCAACGAGCACAACGTGCGCAGCCTCTGCACCCTGATGAGCGAGCTGTACATCCTGCTGGGCAATGCCGTGGCCAGCGCGCCGCGCAGCGAAGCCGAACTTGCACCGTTTCTGGTCATCCAGCAGCGTCTGCACGCCGCCAGTGCGCGCCAGGACATCAAGGCCTTCGTCGAAGAGAGCTTCGCGGTGATGCGCGCCGCGTACCCGTTCGCCAACAACCCCTACCTGCAGGAAACCGTCGAGAACCTGCAGCCGGCCATGAGCCGCACCTATTACCTGGCGCTGGACCAGCGCAAGGCCAACATGAACGACTTCCTGGTGCTGTTCGCCCAACTGCTAGAAGCGGTGGTGGGTGGCGACCTGCCGCGTATCCGCGAGGTGCTGACGCAGTACTGCGAGCGCAGTTGCACGCTGGTGCTGTCCTCGCTGGTTGCTGGCTGAGCATGCGCCTCAAGTGCATTCGCCTGGCGGGGTTCAAGTCGTTCGTCGACCCGACTACCGTCAACTTCCCCAGCAACATGGCGGCCGTGGTCGGCCCCAATGGCTGCGGCAAGTCCAACATCATCGATGCGGTGCGCTGGGTGATGGGCGAAAGCTCGGCGAAAAACCTGCGTGGCGAGTCGATGACCGACGTCATCTTCAACGGCTCGACCAGCCGCAAGCCGGTCAGCCAGGCCAGTATCGAACTGGTGTTCGACAACAGTGACAACACCCTGGTGGGCGAGTATGCCGCCTATGCCGAGATCTCGATCCGGCGCAAGGTGACCCGCGACGCGCAGAACACCTATTACCTCAACGGCACCAAGTGCCGTCGGCGTGACATCACCGATATCTTCCTGGGTACCGGCCTGGGCCCGCGCAGCTACTCGATCATCGAGCAGGGCATGATCTCCAAGCTGATCGAGGCCAAGCCCGAAGAGTTGCGCAACTTCATCGAAGAGGCCGCCGGCATCTCCAAGTACAAGGAGCGCCGCCGCGAAACCGAAAACCGCATCCGCCGCACCCACGAGAACCTGGAACGCCTGACCGACCTGCGCGAAGAGCTGGAGCGTCAGCTCGAACGCCTGCACCGCCAGGCCCAGGCAGCGGAGAAATACAAGGAATACAAGGCCGAGGAGCGTCAGCTCAAGGCCCAGCTGGCGGCCCTGCGTTGGCGTGCGCTGAACGATCAGGTGGGCCAGCGCGAGGCGATCATCGGCGACCAGGAAGTGGCCTTCGAGGCCCTGGTGGCCGAGCAGCGCAATGCCGATGCGAGCATCGAGCGCCTGCGCGACGGTCACCACGACCTGTCGGAGCGTTTCAACCTGGTCCAGGGGCGCTTCTATTCGGTAGGCGGCGACATCGCCCGGGTCGAGCAGAACATCCAGCACGGCCAGCAGCGCCTGCGCCAGTTGCAGGATGACTTCAAGGAAGCCGAACGCGCGCGTCTGGAAACCGAATCGCACCTGGGCCACGACCGTACCTTGCTGGCGACCCTGGGCGAAGAGCTGGAGATGATCGAGCCCGAGCAGGAACTGTCGCTGGCGGCAGCCGAGGAGGCCGCCGCGACCCTTGAGGAAGCCGAGACCACCATGCATGGCTGGCAGGAGCAGTGGGACAGCTTCAATACCCGCTCCGCCGAGCCGCGCCGCCAGGCCGAGGTGCAGCAGTCGCGCATCCAGCAGCTGGAGCAGAGCCTGGAGCGCGTCTCGGAGCGCCAGCGCAAGCTGGGCGAAGAACGCGACCAGTTGAGCGCCGACCCTGAAGATGCGGCCATCCTGGAACTGAACGAACAACTGGCCAGCAGCGAATTGCTGCTCGAAGACCTGCACCTGGAAGAACAGCAGGTGATCGAGCGCCTCGACGCGCTGCGCGAGCAATTGCAGCAGGCCGCCCAGGCGCAGCAGCAGGCCCAGGGTGAACTGCAGCGCCTGGGTGGCCGGCTGGCATCGCTCGAAGCCTTGCAGCAGGCCGCGCTGGACCCAGGCAGCGGTACCCTCGACTGGTTGCGCGCGCAGGGCCTGGAGCAACGCCCACGCCTGGCTGAAGGCCTGCGCGTGGAGCCGGGTTGGGAGCTGGCGGTGGAAACCGTGCTGGGCGCCGACCTGCACGCGGTACTGGTGGACGACCTGGCCGGGCTCGACCTGGCGGGCTTCGAGCAGGGCGAGTTGCGTCTGCTGGAGGCCGCCGGCACCGGCAAGCGCCTTGCCGGCAGCCTGCTGGACAAAGTACAGGGCGGCGTTGACCTGGCCCCCTGGCTGGGCCAGGTCAAGCCGGTCGAGAGCCTCGAGCAGGCATTGAGCCTGCGCGGCCAGCTGGCCGACGGCCAAAGCCTGATCAGCCGCGACGGCTACTGGGTGGGGCGCCACTTTCTGCGGGTCAGCCGAGGCAACGATGCCCAGGGCGGCGTGCTGGCCCGCGGGCAGGAGCTTGAGCAACTGGGCCTGGAGCGTCTGGAGCAGGAAGCTGCCCTGGAGCAGCTCGAAGAGCAGTTGCTGGCCCTGCGTGAACAGCAGCGCGTGCAGGAAGACAGCCGTGAACAACTGCGTCGTCGCACCCAGGAAGAAGCCCGCCAGCAAGGTGAGCTCAAGGCCCGTCTGTCGGCCGGCAAGGCCCGCGCCGAGCAGCTGACATTGCGCCGCCGGCGCCTTGAAGAAGAGCTGGCCGAGCTGCTGGAACAGCGCGCCATCGAACACGAAAGCCTGGGCGAGTCGCGCCTGCACCTGCAGGAAGCCCTCGACCTGATGGCCCACGACACCGAACAGCGCGAGGCCTTGCTGGCCCAGCGCGACAACCTGCGCGAACGCCTCGACCGCGTGCGCCAGGAAGCCCGCCAGCACAAGGACCACGCCCATCAGTTGGCGGTACGCCTGGGTTCGCTGCGTGCCCAGCACGACTCCACGCGCCAGGCCCTTGAGCGCCTGGAGCTGCAGTCGGAGCGCCTGAACGAAAAACGTGAACAACTGAGCCTGAACCTGGAGGAGGGCGAGGCGCCCCTCGAAGAGCTGCGCATGATGCTTGAGGCGCTGCTGGAAAAGCGCATGAGTGTCGACGAGGAAATGCGTCAGGCACGCCTGCACATGGACGAGGCCGACCGCGAACTGCGCGAGGCCGAAAAGCGTCGTACCCAGGCCGAACAGCAATCTCAGCTGCTGCGCGGTCAGCTCGAACAGCACCGCATGGAATGGCAGGGGCTGAGTGTGCGGCGCAAGGCCCTGCAGGAACAGTTGCAGGCTGACGGCTATGATCTGGAAGGCGTGTTGGCGACCTTGCTGGCCGAGGCCAGCGAGCAGGAGGCTGAACTTGAGCTGGAGCGCATCGATGCGCGCATCCAGCGCCTGGGCGCGATCAACCTGGCGGCCATCGACGAGTACCAGCAGCAGTCCGAGCGCAAGCGCTACCTCGACGCCCAGGATGCCGACCTGGTCGAGGCCCTCGATACCCTGGAAAACGTGATTCGCAAGATCGACAAGGAAACCCGCAACCGCTTCAAGGATACCTTTGATCAGATAAATGCCGGATTACAGGCACTTTTCCCAAAAGTTTTCGGTGGTGGCAGCGCTTATCTGGAACTGACGGGCGAAGATCTACTCGATACAGGGGTAACGATCATGGCGCGCCCGCCGGGCAAGAAGAACAGCACCATCCATCTGCTCTCGGGCGGCGAGAAGGCGCTGACGGCCCTGGCCCTGGTGTTTGCCATCTTCAAGTTGAACCCGGCACCGTTCTGCATGCTCGACGAAGTCGATGCGCCGCTGGACGATGCCAACGTCGGACGCTATGCGCGCCTGGTCAAGGAGATGAGCCAGACCGTGCAGTTCATCTATATCACCCACAACAAGATCGCCATGGAAATGGCCGATCAGCTGATGGGGGTGACCATGCACGAGCCCGGTTGCTCGCGGCTGGTGGCGGTGGACGTGGAGGAGGCGATGGCCATGGTCGACGCCTGAAAAACGGATATAACGCACGAACTTGCAGCAAATGCCCCTGTCAGTTGCGACAGACGGTGTAAAGTTATCTTTGGTCGTGCTAGCTTAATGTAAATTTTTCTATGCGTGGGTAAAACGCCTGTCAGAACATAGAGTTGGCGCCACGTTTTAAAGGGGTTTAAACCCTTTATTTTTCAGCATTTTTCACAGAGGCACGGGATTACATGGAAATCGGTCTGCGCGAGTGGCTGATCGTCATCGGCATCATAGTCATTGCCGGTATTCTTTTTGACGGCTGGCGCCGCATGCGCGGCGGCAAGGGCAAGTTGAAATTCCGTCTGGACCGCAGCTTCTCCAACCTGCCGGACGAAGAGACCAGCGCCGAAGTGCTGGGCCCGCCGCGGGTGCTTGACGACCACAAGGAGCCCCAGCTCGACGAGCACGACCTGCCGTCGATGACGGCTGCGCGCGAGCAGCGCGAGCCGAAGGTGGGCAAGGGGTCCAAGCGCGCCAAACGTACCACCGAGCCGCAGCAGGGCGACCTGAACCTGGCGGCCGAGCCACGCGAGCCTGATCTGTTCGGCAATGCCGACGACGACTTCCCGGACGAAAGCCCCAAGAGCACCGGCTTCGGTGCCAGCGAAGGCAAGGACCTGCCGCCGGTCGAGGAAGTGCTGGTGATCAGCGTGATTGCCCGCGACGAGAGCGGCTTCAAGGGCCCTGCGCTGCTGCAGAACATCCTGGAAAGCGGCCTGCGTTTTGGCGAGATGGACATCTTCCACCGTCACGAAAGCATGGCCGGCAATGGCGAAGTGCTGTTCTCCATGGCCAACGCGGTCAAGCCTGGGGTGTTCGACCTGGACGACATCGACCATTTCAGCACCCGTGCGGTCAGCTTCTTCCTTGGCCTGCCGGGCCCGCGCCATCCCAAGCAGGCGTTCGACGTGATGGTGGCGGCGGCGCGCAAGCTGGCCCATGAACTGAACGGCGAGCTCAAGGATGACCAGCGCAGCGTGATGACCGCGCAGACCATCGAACACTACCGCCAGCGCATCGTCGAGTTCGAGCGCCGCGCCCTGACCCAGAAACGCTGACAGGTATGGCCGCTCCCTGCAGGAGCTGGCCTTGCCGGCGAAAGCTGCCCCGCCGATCCACCGATTTGAACGCCAAGAGCAGCCCCGAGCTGCTCTTTTGCTTTGCAAGAGACGACACACATGACCGCCCAAACTCGCATCCTCGAACTGCGCGCCGAACTCGACCAGCACAACTACCGCTACTACGTGCTCGACGAGCCAAGCGTCCCGGACGCCGAATACGATCGCCTGTTCCGCGAGCTGCAGGCCCTGGAGGCCGAACACCCCGAGCTGGTCACCCCCGATTCCCCCACCCAGCGGGTGGGCGGCGCGGCGCTCTCGGCCTTCACCCAGGTGCGTCACGAGGTGCCGATGCTGAGCCTGGGCAACGCCTTCGAGGAAAATGACCTGCGCGAGTTCGACCGGCGCGTGGTCGAAGGCCTCGACCTGCCGACCGGCGACCTGTTCGGCGCAGGGGCGGCGGTGGACTACAGCTGCGAACCCAAGCTCGACGGCCTGGCGGTCAGCCTGCTGTACCGTGACGGCCTGCTGGTGCAGGGCGCCACCCGTGGCGACGGCACCACCGGCGAAGACATCAGCGTCAACGTGCGCACCATCCGCAACGTGCCGCTCAAGCTGCAGGGCAAGGGCTGGCCGGCGGTGCTGGAGGTGCGCGGCGAAGTGTTCATGAGCAAGGAGGGCTTCGAACGGCTGAACGCAGCCCAGGCCGAGATCGGCGGCAAGACCTTCGCCAACCCGCGCAACGCCGCCGCCGGCAGCCTGCGCCAGCTCGATTCGAAGATCACCGCCAGCCGCCCCCTGGAGTTCTGCTGCTATGGCGTGGGCCAGGTGTCCGAGGCGATCGCCGACACCCACATCGGCACCCTCGAAAAGCTCAAGGGCTGGGGCATGCCCATCAGCCGCGAACTGCGGCATGCCGCCGGCATCAAGGAATGCCTGGACTACTACCGTGACATCGGCGAGCGGCGCAACGCGCTGCCTTACGAGATCGACGGGGTGGTGTTCAAGGTCAACAGCCTGGCCTCGCAACGTGAACTGGGCTTTCGTGCCCGTGAGCCGCGCTGGGCGATAGCGCACAAGTTCCCGGCCATGGAAGAGCTGACCGAGGTGCTCGACGTCGAGTTCCAGGTTGGTCGCACCGGTGCGGTAACGCCCGTCGCACGGCTCAAGCCGGTCAAGGTGGCCGGCGTGACCGTGGCCAATGCCACCTTGCACAACATGGACGAAGTGGCGCGCCTGGGGGTGATGATCGGCGATACGGTGATCATCCGCCGTGCCGGTGATGTAATCCCGCAGGTGATGCAGGTGGTCACCGAGCGTCGCCCGGCCGATGCGCGTGCGGTGCACATCCCTACCCAGTGCCCGGTGTGTGGCTCGCAGGTCGAGCGCACCCAGCTGGTCAAGCGCAGCAAGGGCAAGGAAACCGTCAGCGAAGGCGCGGTGTACCGCTGCGTCGGCCGCCTGGCCTGTCGCGCGCAGCTCAAGCAGGCGATCATCCACTACGTGTCGCGCCGCGCCATGGACATCGAGGGCCTGGGCGAGAAGAGCGTCGAGCAGTTGGTGGATGAAGGGCTGATTGCCTCGCCGGCAGACCTGTACCGCTTGAAATTCGAAGACATCGTCGACCTCGAAGGCTTTGCCGAGGTGTCCAGCAACAAACTGCTGGCTGCCATTGCCGACAGCAAGCGCCCGAGCCTGGCACGCTTCATCTACGCCCTTGGCATCCCGGATGTGGGCGAGGAGACCGCCAAGGTGCTGGCGCGCTCGCTGGGCTCGTTGCAGCGCGTGATGGTGGCGTTGCCGCAGGTGCTGACCTACCTGCCGGATATCGGCCTGGAAGTGGCGCACGAGATCCACAACTTCTTCGAGGACGAACATAACCGCAGCGTCATCGCGCAACTGCTCGAGAACGGCCTGCAGTTGCAGGAGGAGGGCGAGCTGGCCGCCGAATTCGCGGCCAGTACGACCCTGGCCGGGTTGATCGCCAAGCTCGACATCCCTTCTGTCGGCCCGACGGGTGCCGAGAAGCTGGTGGCCAAGCTGCAAAGCCTTGAGCGCATCATTGCCGCCGACGGCATCGACCTGCGCCAGGCGCTGGCAGCCAAGCAGGCTGATGCGGTGCGCGAGTTCTTCCTGGTCGAGGCCAACCAGGCACTGGCGCGCAGCGTCGAGGCGCAACTGCGCGAGTTCGGCATGCACTGGGAGAGCGAGAAGAAGGTTGCCCAGGGCTTGCCGCTGGCGGGGCAGACCTGGGTGCTGACCGGTTCGCTGGAGCGCATGAGCCGGGATGTCGCCAAGGACAAGCTGGAGAGCCTGGGGGCCAAGGTGGCGGGGTCTGTTTCGGCCAAGACCCACTGCGTGGTGGCGGGCCCGGGGGCAGGCTCCAAGTTGGCCAAGGCCACTGAGCTGGGGCTCAGGGTGTTGGATGAGGATGCGTTCGTGGCGTTTCTGTCGGAGCAGGGCATAGCGGTGTAGCGGTCACGCGGCCCGCTTCTGCCCGAAGGGCGTGGGAGCGGGCTTGACCCGCGATCGAGCGCGAAGCGCTCGCAACACCTGAGCGCACGGTGCGTCAGGCACACCGCAAGCGCTGTCACGCACATGGTGTAGGCTAGGCTCCAGCCAGGAGGTGGCCCCATGTACCCATTCTTCGAACAGCTCGTCGCCCGTATCGCCGCACCCTTCGTCAGCCAGGCACGCCGCAGCACGCGCGTGTGGCAATGCGAGTGCGGACAGTCCGTGTTCTTTCGCAACAGCCAATGCCTGGCCTGCCAGGCGTCCCTGGGCTACTGGCCCGATACCCACCATGTCGGCACATTGATGCCGGCCGCTGTGGACGGCCAGTGGTACCTGGACGGCCAGCCAGAACTCGGCCCGCTCAAGCGTTGCGCCAACCTCGACACCCCGGCTTGCTGCAACTGGCTGCTGGCTGCAGACGACCCCGAAGTGTTCTGCCTGGCCTGTCGCCTCAACCGCACCATCCCCGACCTGTCGTTCACCGAAAACCACCTGCGCTGGCGCAAGCTGGAAACCGCCAAGCGCCGCCTGATTGCGCAACTGCTGCACCTGGGGTTGCCGGTCACGCCCAAGCAAGGCGCAGCCGGCGAGGGCATCGCCTTCGACTTCATCGGCATCGATATTGCCGGCAATCCCCCCACCACCGGCCACGCTGGCGGCCTGATCACCCTGGATATCCGCGAAGCCGACGACGACTGGCGCGAGCAGGTGCGCGTGCAGCTTCAGGAGCCCTACCGGACCGTGCTGGGCCACCTGCGCCACGAGATCGGGCATTACTACTGGGACCGTCTGGTGGCCAACAGCGCCTGGCTGCAGGACTTCCGCCGCCTGTTCGGCGACGAGCGCGCCAGCTACGTCCAGGCCATGGAACGCCACTACCAGCAAGGTGCACCGCTGGACTGGGCCGTCGCCCACGTCAGCGCCTATGCCACCATGCACCCCTGGGAGGACTGGGCCGAAACCTGGGCGCACTACCTGCACATGACCGATGCGGTGGACACCGCCCTTGCGCTGGGCATGGACGCCTCGGTGATGGACCTGGACTATCCGCCGTTCGATGCCCGCAGCTTGTACCAGCCCGAGCACCCTGGGGCGCCTGCGTTCCTGGCGTTCATCAATGCCTGGGTGGAGCTGTCGGCGATGCTCAACGAGCTGTCACGCAGCATGGGCCAGACCGACTTCTACCCGTTCGTGCTGAGTGCGCCGGTGGTGGCCAAGCTGCACTTCATTCACCGCGTGATCCAGGGCGATGCCCCGGCGGCAGTCACAAGTCCTTGAGCCAGAGTGGTTTTTTCACGGTACAGAGGTTGTAACTTCGCGTCAGACCGGTACAATGGCCCCGCTCGCTGCCAGGCGAGCATCGTTATGGTGACCCCATCGGTCCCCCCGCAACGATTACCCGTAAACCTGGTCAGGCCCGGAAGGGAGCAGCCACAGCGGGAACATCGTGTGCCGGGGTGTGGCTGGTGGGGTTGCCTCCATAACGCAAGCCCTTGTCTGCCAGGGGCCGCCTCTACCCAGTTCCCTTTCCCCCGAATACGCATGCATTGCGCTGCTTTCCCTTCGCGCGCACGAAAAATGCCTGCGACCTTATCACTGTCGCAGACACCTCACTCTCTTCAGCGCTATCAGCAGGGCTCGTAAATGAACGCCTTGTAATCGCCACCCTCCCGGTAGATATAGCGCCCGATACATTCAATGTTGGCTATCTGTGCAACGTAGGTAATACGGTCCGGTTTGAATTCCCGTGCCGCGGTGAGCAGAACTTTGGACAGGTCTCTTTTGACGCTTGTCACATGTTGCTCGTTGGTCTGGCTGAAATCGTCGTACTCGATGGCCCAGACGGTATCCACATCCTTCAACTTCTTCCATTGTTGTTCTGCCAGGAAGTTGTTGAAGTTGTCTCGTTCCGATTCCTTGTTGGTGAGGTCCAGCGAAAGCAATACCCTGATCATTGAGTCATTCCTTTGTGCAGTGCGCTAAGGGACGACGCTGCCCGCTGGCAGCGCCCGGCGGGCATGATTGCAGACGCGCGGCGCTCGCTTCAAGACGCTGTAATTGCGCCGAAACGGCACGCCTTTGAATGTTTCTGTTTATTTTAAAGTACCTGATAGCCCTTTGTTCCATAAAAAGACTTCATAGCTCGTGTTTCTTTGCGTAGTAACTTTCCTACATGGTCTTGGTTAAGTTGTTTAGTTGCTGTTTTTTGGTAAATTCTTGAATTATTTTAACTCTCAGGTGATGGCCATTTAGCATTGATGGATGAAAAGCGAGTGACTAGGTTGCAAGGGAATTTCACTGCTTATGGGAGCCCACCATGACCCTCTGCCTGTTGTCCCTCGACCTGTCCAATACCGGCGAAGTTCAGCGCGTGGCCTTTTGCAAGGTGCTCAAGGACGATAACTGGAAGCGATTTCGCAATGCCGACGCCACCTGGGAGAAGTCATACGAACTGGCCTACGACGCCCTTGTCGAAAAGCGCGTCAAGACCCTGCTCGAAGCTGCCGCCAATATGGCGGGTATCGAAGAACTGAGGTTCGTGGTGCAAGCCGGCGAGCAGGAGGGCTGGTGTTGCCAGCTGGAGAAGATCCACGGCATCTACCACTTCACCACGTTCGATTCAGCGGCAGATCTGAAAAAGCTTGCCTGAGCATTCGCCAGCGCCCGCCGCGCCGTGTCAACGCGCGCAGCGGGCGTGGTGCCTCATGGCCTGGGGGGCAGCTGCACGTCACCCGCATAGGGCGTCTGCAGGTCGCGCTCGGGTATCTCCCAGATCACCAGCTGTGGCGGCGTCTGCCTGAACGCCGGGCTGTCGAAGTAGGCCTTGGCGGCTCCGGAGAATTCGCCGCCGTCCTTGGCGAAGTTGCCCACAGGCGCCGACAGCGCACGTTGCAGAAAGCCGACAAAGCTCGAGTTGCGCGAAAACGAGGTGCCGATCAGCGCGACATTCGGCAGGTTGTCGTCGCCGAACAGGTCATCGAGATTGTCGCCCGCATCGCTGACGGCCTCGGCCCGCTCGGTGATGACCGTTGGCGCCACCTGTTCCTGCGGCGGCTGCAAGGCCACTGGCAGCCAATCGATGCCGGCCAGCCGCACCAGGTCCCCGGGGCGCGGTGCCAGAGGCTCCTGGCGGGTGTCGAAGGTCTTGCTGGGGGTGGCGCTCAAGCCCATGCCCTTGACCTGCTCGGCAATGGCCTGGGCAGCGGCCTGGGCGCCGGCTTCGCTCCAGTGGGTATCGGTACGCAGGAACGCACTGGCGCCCAGCGGCTGCAGGTTGGCAGTCAGGTCCAGGGTGGCCACGCCGGCCGCCTGGAGTTTCTGCGCCCACTGCTGGATGCGCGCCTGCGAGGCCGTGGGGCGAGTCAACCCGCACAGCTCGCTGGCGGCGATACGGCTCTTGTCCGGCACCACGCTCACCAGCAGGCGGATACCCCGTTGCTGCAAGCTGCGTTGCAGGGCGATCACCGCATCGGCCTTGGCCTGGGCGTTGTCGGCCGCGTGCCGGTCGAGCTTGAGTTCATCGCTCAGAAACAGCCACTGCGTGCAGCCCGGCCGCACCCGCGGCCCGGTGTCGCCCAGCAGCAGCCAGCTGCCGGCCCGTTCCAGGTCGGCGGCCTCGCTCGGCAGCGGCGCCTTGGCCAGCTCCTTGGCAATGCGGTGGGTGATTTCGCCGTGCAGCACCTGGCCATTGGACAGGTGCTTGTCGGGCATCAGCTCGAGCTTGCCGCTGGCCACCAGCCAGCCACACGACAGCAGGCCGGCACCCAGGAACAGCGCCAGGGTGACGCCGGCGATCGGGCTGGTGCGCAGGGCCAGTGCACTGGGGGGCGTGGGCGCTGTACTGGGAGGAGGTGTCTTCATCGTCATCAGAACTGGAAGTACAGGAAGGGGACCGAATCACGGCTGGCGATCAACGCGAACGACAGCACGAAGCCGGCCACGGGCCACAGGGCAGCGGCATGCACGAACCACGCGCGGCTGGCGAAGCGATGCTCGGCGCGTGCCTGCCAGATCGGCAGGATGATGCACGCCACGCCCAGCAACGCCGCCAGGCCGTGCACCGGGCGTACGGTGGCTGCCAGTGCCTCGCCCAGGGCAAAGCCGTGCAGGCCGAACTGGCCGGCGTACATCGACAGCGCCGTATGAAAGTCCGGGGCGCGGAACAGCGTCCAGGCCAGGCACACGAACAGCAGCGTCAGGGTGTGCGACAGCACCTTGGGAATCGCCGGCAGGCTGGAACGGCTCCAGGCCCGGTCGACGCACAGCGCGATACCGTGGGCCGAGCCCCACAGCAGGTAGTTCCAGCTGTCCCCGCCATGCCACAGGCCGGCAATGGCCATGGTCAGGAACAGGTTGCGGTAGGTGTTCCAGGTGCCGTGACGGTTGCCGCCCAGGGCGATGTACAGGTAGTCGCGCAGCCAGCTCGACAGCGACAGGTGCCAGCGCCGCCAGAAGTCCTGGATGCTGCTGGCCAGGTACGGCCGGTTGAAGTTCTCGGGAAAGTGGAAGCCCAGCATCAGGCCCAGGCCGATGGCCATGCAGCTGTAGCCGGCAAAGTCGAAGAACAGTTGCAGCGAATACGCCAGGCAGCCCAGCCACGCGTCCAGGAACGACGGGTTGTCCAGGTGGAAGGCCACGTCCACCAGCGGCGACAGGGTATCGGCCACCAGCACCTTCATGCACATGCCGATCATGAAGCGGCGCGCGCCCAGCGAGAAGTTCTGCCAGTTGAAGTAGCGCTGGTTGAGCTCGCGGCGTACCCAGTCGTAGCGGATGATCGGGCCGGCGATCGAGTGGCCGAACATCGAGATGTAGGTGGCGAAGTTCACGAAACTGCGCTCTACCGGCACGGTATGGCGGTGCACATCCACCAGGTAGGAAATCGCCTGCAGCACGATGAACGACAGCCCCGCCGGCAACGCCACCCGCTGCCACTCCATCGGCAATGCACCGTAATAGGTGATCAGCTCGTTGTAGTTGGCGGCCAGGATGTTGGCGTACTTGTACCAGCACAGCACCAGCGTATTGAACACGATCAGCGCGGCCAGCAGGCGTATGCGCCCGCGCGAGTCCTCATGGCTGCGGTTCACCAGCAGCCCGCCAACCCACGCGACCACGGTCAGCGCCATGTGCAGCAGCAGGAACAGCGGGCTCAGCCAGCCATAGAACAGCCAGCTGCCGATCAGCAGTACGCCGTTGCGCCAGGCCGGACGGCTCAGCGCGTACACCAGCATGAAGATCGGCAAAAACAGCGTCAGGAACTCGAGTGAGGCGAATACCATGGTGGTGAAGACGTCCGATCAGTTGGAGAGCGTGTCCGTGACGGGCACAAGCTGCGGGCCGCTCGCCGTGGGCAGCAGCAATACGCTGTAGCGCTCGCCGGCCTTGAGTTCGCCCAGGTCCACCGGGCCGCCGACGTTGGCATTGGCGCACACCAGTTGCACCGACAGCTTCACCGGGTTGATCGATCTACGCTGCACGCTGGCCTCTGGCGCGTCCTTGAACAGGTCCGCCGTGCGCCCGGCAGGGCGCAGGCTTGCGCCCTGGCAGGAAGGGTCGAGGTTGACGAAGGCCAGCGAAGCCTTCAGCGCATTGAAGTCGTCGGGTTGCTCGCGTACCACGCGTTGCCGGATGCCGCTGGCGTCCTGCAGGGCGACTACCGTGGCGAATTCGCCAGGAGCAACGCTCAGCTGCAGGGCCGAGCGCTGGCCGTCACGGCTGAGGGTGCCCTTGATGGCCTTGTTGGCCGGTACCGGCAGGTACGCCGACACCGGTTTGGCCGCGTCCAGCTGCAGGGTGGCCTTGGAGCCGTCCGCCACCAGTTGCAGGGTGCCGGGGGCCGCGTTGACGAAGCGCAAGAACGCCGAGTCTTCGCTGGGGCCGGTGGGGTACAGCGCGATCTCGGCCTGGGCCAGGCCCGCGCCGAGGGCGGCGGGCAGGGCCAGCAGTACAGCGTGCAGGGCGCGCTTCATTTCTTGATGCTCGTCACGACCGGCGCCTTGACGATCTCTTCGCTGATCTTCTTGCTCCAGGCCAGGTAGCCCGGGGCGGTCAAATGCTGACCGTCGACCGTGGCCCACTCGCCTTGCTTGGAGAATTTGAGCGAGTCGACGTAGTCGCACGGCGCCACGTTGGCGGCGAGGAACTTGGAGGTCAGTTCGACGCGAGCGTAGGTCTTGCCGTACTTGCCGCCTTCGGTCCCCCAGTTGGGGCCGACCCATACGCACTTGGCCCCGGTGTTGGCGATTTCCTTGGCAAAGCTGGTGGTCTGCTGCCACAGCCAGGCCTTGGGGAAGGCCGGTTTGGTGTAGCTGGCCATGGTGTCGCCCATCACCACGACCACCAGGTCCGGCTTGTCGGCCTTGATCAGGTCGCCGATCGGCCGGGTGGCCGCCTTGCTGCCCAGTACCACGGGCTTTTCGGTGCCACGGCGCTCGGCACCGCCGCAGGTGCCAGGGGTGGCTTTGAGCCAGTCGCCGGCATTGGCGCCGCAGATACCCAGCGAGTGCACCTGGGCACCTTGCTGCACGAGGTTGTCGTGCAGGCTCTTGATCAGGTAATCGGGGGTCGCCAGGTGGCTGTCGCCGATCATCAGAATGGTCAGGCCTGCGAGAAGTGAACTAGCCATGGTTGATACTCCTGCAAATCAATTCGAATAAGGGGAACGGTACGGGTTGACGGGCAACGGCATGGCGCCGCGGCCGTCGTCGAACAGGTAGCGCAGGTACAGGCCACCGGTCCATTGCTGGTAGTCGCGGGCGTTGTCCACACCCAGGGTGCCGCCGAAGAAGAACCCATCGCCCAGCCGGTATTCGCCACTGGCGCCCAGCGAGTAGCCGATGCCGGTCTTGCTTTGAGATGAGTAACGGGTGCGAAAGTCGACGTCGTTTTCAGCCAGAAGCTGCGACGCCTGATCGAACGCCGATTGCAGACGCGGGTCTCGCGGGAAGTAAGGTGCGCCGTCCTGCTCGATATGTTGCATGCCGACTGAGCCGTTGACCTGGTAGCTCCAGTCCGGCCCGCGATGGGCCCAGTTCACCGGAATGGCGATGGAGAAGAAGTTCTGTGGGCTGAAGTAGCCGCCGTGACCATAGGTGAAGAAGCTCTGGTTCTCGGCGTAGTGGGTACCCGAAACGCTCAAGCCCGCAGTCAGGCGCTGGTCCTGGTTGTTCAGCAGGTACCAGTAGATACCGCTGCCCAGTTCGGTGCGGGTATTGTCGTCGACGTTATGACCAATCAGCTTGTGCCAGGATCCGTAGCCGTAGACGCCGTAGCGCTGATTGTCGTAGCCCACTTGCAGGCGACCCCCGTTGGCAGTCACACCACCCCATTCCAGACCACTGCGCGCGTCGCGGGCACCGGCAAAGGATGTCAGGCTGTCGGTCACGGAACGCCTTGACAGGTTGAGCCCGTAACGCCAGTTACTGCCTTCGCTGAACGGGCGATCCAGACTGATGCCGCCGACAACGGTGTTGTAGAGGAACCCGACCGGGCTTACGCCAAGGTCGCTCTTGAGCCCTAGCGACGGGTTCTCATAGGCTACCGCGAAGCCGACGCCCGAATCCTTCTGTTTGCCGGTGCTGCCGAAGAACAGGTCGGAGGCTGCCTGCTCGATCTGTGCTTCGGTGCCAGCATTGGCCAGGTTGGCGATTTGCTCGGCGGTAAAGCCGCCAAAGCGGAAGCGATTCGCCGGGTCGCTGCTCACGCCTCCGGCGTTGAGCGATACCGGGGTAACGCGCAAGGCCATGCGATCGTCGCCGACGGGGAAACTGATCTCCAGCGGCGCCTCCACATCGGTAATCTTGCCCAGCCCCGATTCGCTGTCGTTACCGCGGAAAGTGACGCCCTGCTTGATTTGCGGGCTGCGCGCCTCGCGAATCGTATCCAGCTCGGTCTGCAGCGCGGCGCGCGGGTCGACCGGTGCCGGCGTGGCGAGCTGCGGCGTGGCCTGGCTGGCCGTGCGCAGGCCAGGTTCGCTGTCGCGACTGGCCAGCAGCACCGGTGCGTCGAACGCCTCGTTGGCGCGGCTGCTGACCTGGGTCTGTGCCGGCTCGGGAATCTCGGCCAGCACCGTTTCGCTCAGGCGCGACTGCTTGCGCTGGCCCGGCTGGCCGACGAAGGGGTTGACGGCAATCGCCTGGCCGAAGGGGTTGAGCACGTTCTGCTCCGGCGGCGCCTGCAAGGCCAGGGCCTGGGCATACAGCTGCTCGGCCTTGGCCAGCTTGCCGCGGCCACGGTAATAGCCGGCAGCACTGGTGAGAATCTGCGGGTTCTGCGGGGCCAGTTGCAGGGCCTTTTCAACGGCGCGCTCGGCCTTGTCGGCATCGCCGGCCTGTACGAAGGCCTGGGCGGCGCCCATCTGCACGTCGGCATTGTCCGGGTACTGGCGCAGCAGCGGGGTGAACAGCTCCACCGCCTTGGCCGGGTTGCGGTTGTCCAGGTACATGCGCGCCAGCGACGACACTGCCTGCGGGTCTTGCGGGCGTTGCGCCAGGGCCGGGGCGAGGGTGTCGTAGGCGGCCACCAGGTCGCCCTTTTCACGCAGCAGGTCGGCCTGGCGCACGGTGTACTGGAACACCAGGTCGTCGTAGCTGCGCTGGTCGCCGGCCTGCAGTGGCTGGCTGCGCAGCTCGCGCAGAATCTGGTTCACCTGCACGTCGTCGCCGGCCTTGAGCAGTGCGCCGGCATAGGCCAGGCGCAGGGACGGGGAGGGCGTGCTGCTCTGGGCAATGGCGGTGCGCAGCATGCCCAGCGCATGTTCGGTCTGGCCGATATCGATATAGGTCGCGGCCAGCGCCGAGAGCATGCCGGGGTTGTTGGCCGCTGCCGGTTCGGCGCGTTGCAGCAGCTTCATGGCCTGTTGGCGCTGGCCCTGTTTGGCCAGGTCTGCCGCCTGGCGGGTCAGCAGGTGCAGTTCGATCTCTTCGGCCAGGGTGTGCATGGCGGCGCTGCGCTGGGCCGTGGGCACCTGCGCCAGGCTGCGCTGGGCCGACTGCCACTCGCCCAGGCGGCTGGAGAACAGCGCGCTGGCATACAGCGCCTCGGCCCGCTGCGGGTTGGCCTTGAGCATCTCGTCGATGGTCTGGCGCGCCTTGCCGGAGGCATCGCTCTTGAGGTAGACCTGCGCCAGGTCGTAACGCGCCCACACGTTCTGCGGGTCGTTGCGCACGGCCTCTTCCAGCGCCTTGCGAGCGCCGGCCAGGTCGCCACTGCGCTCGGCGTCGCGGGCCTGGCCTACGGCGATGGCCGCGCGCAGCACGCGCAGGTCGCCCAGGCGTTCGCGCTGGGCATCGCTGAGCCCGTCGATCAGGCGCTGGCTTTCGCCCAGCTTGCCGATCTGCGCCAGCACGCTGACCAGCCCGCGCAGCGCATCGGGGTTGCCGGCATCCAGGCTCAGGGCCTGGCGATAGGTGGTTTCGGCGCTGTCGAACTGACCCTGGGCGGCCTGCAGGTCGGCCAGGCTGACAGGCCCCTGCACCTGGCGCGGGTTCATCGCGATGGCGCGTTGCAGCAGCTCGCGGGCGTCTTGCGGATTGCCGGCGTCGCGGGCGGCATTGGCCTGGTCCAGCAGCACCCAGTAGCGGTTGCCTTGCAGGGCGCTCTGCCAGCGGCTGCTGTTGCCACGGCTGATGGCCTGCTTGAACAGTGCATCGGCGTCGCCCAGGCGGCCCTGGCGCTGGCGCACGATGCCCAGCCCGCCGAGGGCGTCGGCATCCTGCGCCTGCTCGCGCAAACGGGCCTGGAACGACTGCTCGGCCTGGGGCAGGTCGTTGGCGTCCAGCGCCTTGAAGCCGCGCACCAGGTGGCTGTTCTGGCGTTGGACGGCGCTGGCCTGGCTGGCACGGGCACCGCTCTTGAGCTGGTTGCGGATCTCTTCGTCGTCCGGGTAGGCCTTGAGGTAGGCATCGAACAACGGCACCTCGGCCGGGCGCGGCGCACCCAGCCAGGACAGGCCCTGGCGCCAGCCCTCGATCGATTCACTGCCGATCACCGGGTCGTTGGCATAGGACGCCAGCCGGCGAATGCCCTCCACCCGCGTGCTTTCGTTGCGCAGCAGCAGCTTGGCCAGGTTGAGCTTGATCTTGGGGTTGTCCGGCGACTGGCCCTGCAGGCGCTCCAGGCCCTGGCGCGCTTCCTGCCAGCCGGTGGCGGTGTAGCCCAGGTAGCTGTAGAACTCCAGGCCCAGCTCGCCCTGCGGTGCACTGCCACCGAACAGCGTGCGGTATGCCGCCACAGCCTGATCCAGCTCGCCCGATTCGGCGAGTTGGCGGGCCTGCTCCAGTTGCGCGGTGTTATCGGCGCTGTGCAGGGCGATCTCCTGTTGCAGCAACAGGGTCTGACGCTCGCCGGGGTGCGCCTGCCTGAGCTGGTCGAGGTAGCGCTTGGCGCCCTGCGGGCGATTGCCATCAAGCTCCAGCAGGCCAAGGCCGTACAACGCGTCGGCCTGCTGCGGATCGATCAGCAGCAGCTTGCGCCATGCCTCGGTGGCGCGGGTGGTGTCTTTGCGGGCCTGCCAGTATTGACCCTGTTCCAGCAGGACCTTGCCGTTCTCGCTGAGCTCGGCAAAGCTGCTGTTGTGGATCAGGGCGGCAAGCACCCCAATGGCTAGGGTTTGGCGGCGCGAGGGCATGAAGTCTCCCAGAGTGGTTGCAGCTTCCCGTCGTCGAGGAAGTGGTAACGATCATCCATGAAGCCGAGGGCGAACAGGCTCAGCACGAAGTCGTAGTAAGGGGGTTGTCTGGCCTGCAGCGCTTCGGGGCTCAGGCTTTTGCTCATCAGCTGGTCGACACGGGCACGCTGCTGTTCCTGCAGCCAGGGTTGCTGGCGCGCCTTGAAATACGGCAGCAGGGCGGCAGAAAAGCCGAACGGGCCATCGCCGCTGCTGGTGTTGGCCTGCACCTGCACTTTCTCTGGCGGTACGCCGTGGGTCGCGACACTGCGCGCCATGCCGTCGAGGCTGTCGAGGATCGGCTTGGCCAGTGGGTCCTTGGCCGGGGTCATGCCGGCCCACAGGTAGGTGCGGATGGCGTCGTAGCTGCCGGTTTCGCCCTTGACCGGGTCGATCACGAACAGGCCCTTGTCCGGGCCGGTGCCACGGTAGCCCACCCAGTCGGCCACATAGCCGTTGTGGCTCACGCCCTTGATCAGGCTGGCGGTGCTGCGGGCGATCTGGCTCCACGGCCCCTTGGGGTCGACCACCGCCAGGCGTCGCAGCACCGGCACCGGCAGGTAGCTGGGGTTGAGCTGCCAGAAGTGATCGGGCTTGGCAAAGCCCTCCACGCCGGGCAGCAGCATCATGCCCAGGCCCGGCAGCTCGGCCACTTCGCGGGCCTTGATATTGGCCAGCAGCTGGGCAGCCTGGGCGTTGTAGGCCGGGGTGTTCCACAGCCGCGCGGCCTCGCTCAGCGCGTAGGCGAACCACAGGTCGGCGTCCGAGGCCGAGTTGTGGTCCAGCAGGCGCCACTGGCCCTTGTCGTCCAGGCCCCAGATCCACCCCGGCAGGTTCTGCTTGATGTCGCCACCGGCAAGGTTGTTGCTGGCCCACAGCCAGAGCTTGTCGAAGCTGGCCTGGTCGTTGGCCACCAGGGCAAAGAACATCGCGTAGGACTGGCCTTCGGACGAGCTGTGCTGCTGCGGCGTGCTGGCATCGAGCACGCGCCCGTCGGGCTGCACGAAGTGCTGGCGAAACACCTGCCACAACGGCCAGAGGTCGGCCTGGCAGCTGTTGGCCTGGCTCACGCCGGGCAGCAGCAGGGTAAGGGCGCTGGCGCCCAGCAGGCGGCGCAGCAGCGAGCGCGAACGCCTGGCGGGCAACGGTGCGGTGTGTCCGGTTGGCAGAGGCATGCGATTACTCGATGTTGAGGCGACGTTTGGCCTGGGCGCGCAGCGAGAAGAATGCCACCAGGCTGACCAGGGCAACTCCCAGCAGGGTCAACAGCAGCAGCGCCGGTACATGCTGGGACAGCAGCCACTGGATGTAACGGAACGGCCCCAGGTGCCCCACGTAGTAAGCCTGCTCGGCCACCAGCGATTCGACATTCCTGCCGTTGATCACCACAAGGCTGCCTTGCAGTGCCTGGGTGTACTGCTCGCCGCCGATCAGGGCGTCGGTGACCTCCACCAGGTTCTGCGGCTGCGGGCTGGACAGCACCACCACGCTACGCCCGCTCTTGAGCGGCGACTCGAACCCGGTGACGTACGAGCTGCGGTTCTCGCCGGTGAAGGTGAGCGCACCGCGCGCGGCGCGCAGGTTGGCCTTGGGATCGGGGCTGATCCATTCGCGCAGGCGCATCGGCAGGTCGGAGAACTCCACGTAATGCCTGGCGTCCTGGGTCCTGCTGGGCAGGTAGTCGGCCCAGGTCTTGAGCAGTGGCTGGTTGTCGCCGGAAGCCAGCACCAGCAGGTCCTTGTCGGCCAGGGCATCGACCTGGCCGGCCTGGGCCACGGTGACGGCGGTGGCCGGGTAGCCGGTGGAGTCGCCAAAGCGTCCGAGCACGGTGAGGTAGGCGCTCCAGTCGGCGCTGCCGGCGTTGTCCGGCAGGATCACCGCCGAGTCGGACAGGTCGGCCAGGCGCGTGAACGGGAAGCCGCTGTCCTTGAACACGCCCAGGTTGGGCATGGCGATGAAGTGGTCGTAGCCGCTCAGGTCCAGGGTGGAGTCCGGGTCGATGGCGCCGCGCATGTTGTCGATGATGATGTCGCGGCATTCACCCTGCTTGATGTAGTCGTACATGAAGCGGAACTGCAGGCGCGACTGCAGGGCGACCGAGTCCAGCGGCAGCAGCATGCTCGCCTCGCGGGCGATGCTGTCGTCTTTCTTCAGGGCTGCCAGCAGGCTGTCGCCGCCGCCCAGGCGCTCGATCGAGGGCAGGTTCATCGACTTGATGAAAGTGTCGTTGAAGCTCACCAGCAGCGAAGAGTTGGACGAGGTCTGCTGTGGGGTGTAGCGGTACTTGAGGTCCAGCCGGGCGCCCTGTTCGCGCCAGTTGAACAGGTCGGGTGGCAGGCGCACCGGCACGGTGATCATGCCGGGGTTGTAGCCCGACACATTGAGCTGGCGCGGGTCGATCAGCTCGCCAAGGCGCACCGGGCGATCGGTCGGCAGCCAGTTGGGCGCGTCATACGGCTGGCGTGGCTGCAGCGCATTGACGGTGTCGATCTGCACGCTGGGGCCGGAGAAACTGCGGTAGCCGATCACCAGGGCGGTGGCGGCGCGCTTGAGTTCGGCGCTGTCGCGTCCGGCGATGACCAGCAGCTTGCCGTGCGGGTCGTTGGGGTTGCTCACCAGCGACAGGGTCGGGCCCTTGAGGTCGGGCAGCGTCAGGCCCTCGACCTGGTTGGCCTCGGCGGTGTTGACCAGCACCACCGCGTTGCCGCTGGCGGGCAGGCTGTGCAGGTTGGTGGGGAAGTTTGCGCCACGGTAGCTGGCCAGTGCACCGATCCACGACGACACCGCGCCCGCCGCTTCGAGGGTGGTGTTGTCGGGGGCCACGGCAAACACGAACGGCAGGCTCAGGGCGCGTGGGTCGCGACGGTCGAACAGCGGCAGCGGCAGCAGGGCCAGGTCGTTGGGCAGCACCACCGGCTTGACCTGCAGGCTCAGCTGGCTTTCGTTGCTGATCTTGGCCCACAGGCTCGAATGCAGCGGGTCTTCGCACTGCATGGTGTAGTGGCCGATCAACTGCACGCCGAGCCGGTTGAACTCGGTGATCAGGTACGGCGGAATGTCGATCACCTGCTTTTGCAGGACGCCGGCGTTTTCCTTGGGCAACGGCAGGCTGGCGGCCACTTCGTCGTTGACCATGATGTTGATCTGCGAGAGGTCGCTGAGCAGCGCTGGCGAATAGGTGTATTGCAGGGTCAGTTGCGCGCCGGTCACCACCTCGTCGGCCCGCACGTCGAAGTTGACCGTGTCGGTCGACTCCACGCCACGCAGGCTCATGGTGTAGTTCTTGCCCAGCTGCTTGAGGCTGAGCTGGTACTTTTCGCCGGCCGCATCCGGTGCCGCCGGCGCCGTTTCGCTGGCGGCGGGCTCCGTGGCGGGCGCCGCTGCGCTGGCCGCGACCTCATCGGCCTGGGCAGGTTGCAGCAGGCTGCCCAGGCACAGCAGCGAGCCGGCGAGCAGACGGCGAGAACGGCGCGACAGGTTCACTTGTTGGTCGGTATGAAGCATGACGGTCATTGCGAGTCCAACGAAGGTTCGAGGTGGGTGGGGGCTTGCTTGCGCTTGTAGCGACGATGGCGCAAGGCGCTGAGGGTCGCCTGGGCCAGGTCCATGATGCCGCGCACGCCGATGCGGCTCACATCGTGCAGGGCGCTCAACGGGGTGTCGGGCTTGCTGCCACCCCAGGTTGCGGCCCAGGTGTCGGCCCGCGAGAAGGTCAGGCGCACGAAGTCGCTCTGCTGGCGCAAGGTCAGCGGCTTGAACTGCACCCCGACCATGGCGCCACGGCTGAACACCACGGTGGCCGGCAGTACGCAGGCCTGCTGCTTGCGCATCAGGATCACCTGGATGTCCTGGCCCTTGTGCAGGCTCTGGCCCTCGGGAAGCTTGAAGCCCACACCCTTTTGCGAGAAGTCCACGGTGGTGCAGTCGATGGTGGTGCCGTCGGCGGTCTGCACCTGAATCGGCAGCTCGGCGCGCACGCGCGGCTCGGAACGCACCTGGCGGGTTTCACTGGCAACCGCAACGGCAGCGCTGGTGATGATCACGTTGTAGATCGTCCAGGCCAGGTTGATGATGATGGTGATGGCTGCGGCCGGGTCGCCCCAGATCAGTTGCACCACACCGAACACCATGCCGATCAGGTTCAGGGTCAGCAGGATGATGTAGGGGCGCGCCAGCTCCCAGTCGAAGTATTCCTTGTCGATGATGCCGCCCTTGTCGGTCACGTTGAAGCCGCCGAGCTTGGGGTTGATCAGCGCCACCAGTACCGGGCGCATGATGTACCAGGCCAGCACCGACTCGTAGACCTCGTTCCAGAACGAATGGCGAAAGCGCCCCTGGATACGCGAGTTGGTCAGGCTGGCGTGGAAGATGTGCGGCAGCACGTAGGCGGTGATCATCAGCGCCGAGGCGTGGAAGATCTGCGCGCCGAAGATCAGGTACGCCAGCGGCGCGGTCAGGAAGACCAGGCGCGGCAGACCGTAGAAGAAGTGCAGCATGGCGTTCACGTAGCACACGCGTTGGCCGAAGCTCAGGCCCTTGCCGATGAACGGGTTGTCGGTACGGAAGATCTGCGCCATGCCGCGTGCCCAGCGGATGCGCTGGCTGATGTGCCGCGACAGGCTCTCGGTGGCCAGGCCCGCAGCCTGGGGGATCGCCAGGTACGCGGTGTTGTAGCCCTTGCGGTTGAGCTTGAGCGCGGTGTGCGCATCTTCGGTCACCGTCTCGATGGCCACGCCGCCCACTTCCAGCAGGTGGCTGCGGCGGATCACTGCACACGAGCCGCAGAAAAAGGTGGCGTTCCACAGGTCGTTGCCGTCCTGCACCAGGCCGTAGAACAGCTCGCCCTCGTTGGGCACCGAGCGGAACGTGTCGAGGTTCTTCTCGAACGGGTCGGGCGAAAAGAAGAAGTGCGGGGTCTGCAGCAGGGCCAGTTTCGGGTCCTTGAGGAACCAGCCCATCGCCACCTGCAGGAAGGAGCGCGTGGGCACGTGGTCGGCGTCGAAAATGGCGATGTACTCGCCGTCGGTGACCTTCAGGGCCTCGTTGAGGTTGCCGGCCTTGGCGTGGACGTTGTCGGCGCGCACGATGTAGTTGACCCCGATCTGCCGGCAGAACTCGCGAAAATCGTCGCGGCGGCCATCATCCAGCACGTGCACGCGCAGCTTGTCGCGCGGCCAGTCGATGGCCTGGGCGGCGAAGATCGTCAGCTTCACGATGCTCAGCGCTTCGTTGTAGGTGGGGATGAACACATCCACCGTGGGCCAGTCCTTGGGGTCCTGGGTAAGAATCTTGGGCTTGCGCTGCAAGGGCCAGGCGGTCTGCATGTAGCCGAACGCCAGCACCACCAGGGCATAGAACTCTGCTGCCACCAGGCCGTAGCCGAACACGATGTCCAGCCAGCTGTCGAAGCCCAGCGTGTCGGTGACGCGCCAGTACACATAACGCAGGGTGGCCACCAGCGACAACACCACCATGGCCAGCACCGGCAGGCGCCCGGGCAGCTTGCGCAGTATCAGCAGGCCGGCGAAGCACAGGGCGGCGAAGGCGAACTGGCGCTCCAGCTCCAGGGGGGCGGTGACCACGGCCACCAGCAGCAGGGCGCCGATCAGGCCGGCACCGATCTTCAGCGCGCGCAGCACCGGGGCGGGCCATTGCCCGAAGCGTTCGAGCCAGACATTCAAGCGCGCAACCGTGTTGGGCGCCTGCACTGCAGACGCCTGGTCTAAGGGGGCGGTCATGGGGTACCGGACTGTTGGTGGTGATGGGCGAGGTGGGCGCCAAGGGCATGCGCCACGTCGCGCAGGTCCTGGCAGGCAGGGCTGTCGGGCACCTTGACGAACGGATCGAATTCGAAGGCCTGGGCTTCGTCCAGGCTGTGGTCGAGACGGACCATGCCCAGCAGCTCGCGACCGATGCGCTGGCGCAGTACCTGGCACATGTCCAGGTCCAGCGCGCGGGTGGGGTCGACCTTGTTGATCAGGTAGCCGCAGCGCGGCGCGGGGCTGCGCTGGTGCAGGGGCGCAAGCCAGGCCTGCAGTTCATCCAGCACGCGGTAGGCGGCGGGAGTCGGCAGGGTCAGGGCCACCACCTGGTCGGCCATCTCCAGCACTGGCGCAAGCCATGGGGTGGCGCCGGTGGGCAGGTCGATGATCAGTACGTCAGCGGGTGTCAGTGCCAGCGTTGCCAATTGCTGCAGCAGCCAGCCAGGCTGGTTGGCCAGGCGCTGCTCCAGGCTGCGCAACTGGGTGGCGTCGGCGTGCCCGAATGGCAGGCATTCGGCGGTCGAGTCGGGCACTGGGTGGCAGTGGATGCTCCAGGGTTCGTCGCTGTCGGTGGCCTGGCTCAGACCGGGGGCGGTACGCGGCAGCATCAGTTGGCTGGCGAGGCTGTTCTGCGGGTCCAGGTCCAGTGCCACCACGCGACCGTGCGGGCGCTCCAGCAGCTTGGCCAGCGCGGCGGCAAAGGTGGTCTTGCCCACACCACCCTTGGCCGAAACCACAGCGATGATGCTGGCCTGGGGGCGTGTCGGTGCCGGTTTGTGCATGGCATGCTCCAGTGCACCCTGATTCAGCCCCTGGGCCGTGGCATGGCGCAGGCGAGCCGCCGCTTCGAGTTGTTCACGCAGCGACAGGGGTGCGCCGGCGGGCTGTGCAGCCGGTTCGGGGGCGGGCGGTATACGCTTCACGGGCGGGGGCACTGCAACGACTACCGGCGCAGGAGCAGGTGCCTGTACCGGCGCAGGTACCGATGCCAGGGTCGGCGGCAGCTTCAGGGCCGCCAGGGTCGCGGCCACCGGGGCAACCGGCTCGGGCGCGGCAGCAGGTGTGATCGGTTCAGCCACCGTCAGCGCGGGTTCGAGGTATTCGAACTCGGTGTCGATTTCTTTATAGCTGTCCGCACTTGCCCCAAACCTGGTGAACAGATTTCCAATGTCGTCTGCATGACTCATATGTGTAATCCCGGCCTACGGCTATCTGATCAACTGCTGGGGCAGATAAGGTCTGTCACACTGCTAGGATGCTAATGTGTGATATCAAACTGATAGTGTCAATATTTTGTTTATTTCTGGGCTGGTTTTTCGCATTTTCGCCGAGTTAAAAAAATACCGCCATAAGTTTGACTGTTTTGTCGCTGCTTGTGCAGCGCATCTGCACGATGGATGCCGTTCTTGAACAAGGTCGGCACGAACGGCATAAAGCTTAGCCTAGCTTGTAGGAAATGACTGATAAGTCGTGCTGACATATATCAGTTTGTTTCACGATTGGCACATAGGTTACCAAGCTTTGCCTGGCGCGTGTTCAGTCAGAGGACAGGCAACCGGCCAGCCCGGGCCGTTGTCCGATCAACGGTGACTGGCCGGCATGCCCATGCACGGCGGATGCATTTTTGCCCCTGCTCCGCTAGGATTAGCGGTCTTTGGTCTATCTATCCGACGGTTTTCGATGAGTTATCAGGTTCTTGCACGTAAATGGCGTCCGCGCTCGTTCCGCGAAATGGTCGGCCAGACCCATGTGCTCAAGGCCCTGATCAATGCGCTGGACAACCAGCGGCTGCACCACGCCTACCTGTTCACCGGTACCCGCGGGGTGGGCAAGACCACCATCGCGCGCATCATCGCCAAATGCGTCAACTGTGAAACCGGCATTACCTCGACACCGTGCGGCACCTGTTCGGTGTGCCGCGAGATCGACGAGGGGCGCTTCGTCGACCTGATCGAGATCGACGCCGCCAGCCGCACCAAGGTCGAGGATACCCGCGAGCTGCTCGACAACGTGCAGTACGCGCCAAGCCGCGGGCGCTTCAAGGTCTACCTGATCGACGAAGTGCACATGCTCTCCAGCCACTCGTTCAACGCCTTGCTCAAGACGCTTGAAGAGCCGCCGCCCTACGTCAAGTTCATTCTTGCCACCACCGACCCGCAGAAGCTGCCCGCCACCATCCTGTCGCGCTGCCTGCAGTTCTCGCTCAAGAACATGACCCCCGAGCGGGTGGTCGAGCACCTGAGCCATGTGCTCGGGGTCGAGAACGTGCCGTTCGAAGACGACGCCCTGTGGTTGCTGGGTCGCGCCGCCGACGGTTCGATGCGCGATGCCATGAGCCTCACCGACCAGGCCATCGCCTTTGGCGAAGGCAAGGTGCTGGCGGCGGATGTGCGCGCCATGCTCGGCACCCTCGATCACGGCCAGGTCTATGGCGTGCTCCAGGCCCTGCTCGAAGGGGACGCACGAGCCCTGCTCGAAGCCGTGCGGCACCTGGCCGAGCAGGGGCCGGACTGGAACGGCGTGCTGTCTGAAATGCTCAATGTGCTGCACCGCGTGGCGGTGGCCCAGGCGCTGCCCGAGGCGGTGGACAACGGCCAGGGTGATCGTGACCGTGTGCTGGCGCTGGCCGGCGCTCTGCCGGCCGAAGATGTGCAGTTCTATTACCAGATGGGCCTGATCGGCCGGCGCGATCTGCCGCTGGCCCCCGACCCGCGTGGCGGCTTCGAGATGGTGCTGTTGCGCATGTTGGCGTTCCGCCCGGCCGACACCGTCGATGCGCCGACACCGACGCTAAAGTCGACGGGGATCAGCCAGGCCACAGCTGACTCCCCACCCGCGGTGGCAGCGGTCGCCGCGCCGGTGGTGGCTGCACCAGTCGTGCCCACGCCCGTTGCCGAACCTGTTGCCCGCCCGCAGCCCGAACCCGAGCCGCCGGTGCAGGCTGCGCCAGTACTGCAAGCGCAGGTTGCCGAGCCGCCCGTGCCCGAGGTCGACCTGCCCTGGAACGAGCCGGCCGCGCCTGCGCCCGAGCTCGCTGCGGCGCCTGAACCCGAACCGGAACCCGAGCCGCAGCCCGAACCTGAACCCGAGGCGATTGCTGCGTCCGTGCCAGCCGCGCCCGCGCCGGCCATCGCGCATCACGATGAGCCACCGATCGCCGACCACGCCAGCTATAGCCCGGCGGGCATGGAGCGCGACGACGAGCCACCGCTGGACGAAGATTACTACGACGCCGAGATCGACCCGGTGGGCTACAGCTACCTGGACGAACTGGCCAGCGAGACCGCGCCGGAGCCTGCACCGGAGCCCGAGCCAGAGCCTGCCGCGCAACCGGCCACCGGCCTGGCGTTGCAATGGCTGGAGATGTTCCCGCTGCTGCCGATTTCGGGCATGACCGCCAGCATCGCCGCCAACTGCACGCTGATCGCGATGGACGGCGACAACTGGCTGCTGCACCTGGACCCGGCGCACAGCGCCCTGTTCAACGCCACCCAGCAGCGGCGCCTGAACGATGCGCTCAACCAGCACCTTGGGCGTACCCTTAACCTGAGCATCGAGCTGATTCGCCCCGAGCAGGAAACCCCGGCCCAGGCCGCGTCGCGCAAGCGTGCCGACCGTCAGCGCGAGGCCGAGGCGTCGATCGAGAACGATCCGTTCATCCAGCAGATGATCCAGCAGTTCGGCGCCACCGTGCGTCACGATACTATTGAACCTGTCGACGCCCTGGTGGCCCAGGGCGACTAATCCGTTTACCCCAGCACCGCGGTCTGCCGCGGTGTGCCAAGTAACTTGATACCGAGGTGATTCCCATGATGAAAGGTGGCATGGCCGGCCTGATGAAGCAGGCACAGCAGATGCAGGAAAAGATGGCCAAGATGCAGGAAGAGCTGGCCAACGCCGAAGTGACCGGCCAATCGGGCGCCGGCCTGGTCAGCGTGGTGATGACCGGTCGCCATGACGTCAAGCGCATCAGCCTGGACGACAGCCTGATGCAGGAAGACAAGGAAGTGCTGGAAGACCTGATCGCTGCGGCCGTGAACGATGCGGTGCGCAAGGTCGAGGCCAACAGCCAGGAAAAGATGGGTGGCATGACCGCCGGCATGCAACTGCCGCCGGGCTTCAAGATGCCGTTCTGAGGCATTGCCTGCGTGACCCTCGGTGGGAGCACAGCCAGTCGGTTGTCGCTCCCATCGTCGTTTTTCCGTTCAACCGATGATCTGCCAGGCCTTTTACCATGAGCTTCAGCCCCTTGATTCGCCAACTGATCGACGCCTTGCGCACGCTGCCGGGTGTGGGTCAGAAAACCGCCCAGCGCATGGCCCTGCAACTGCTGGAGCGTGACCGCAGCGGCGGCGTGCGCCTGGCCCAGGCGTTGAGCCAGGCCATGGAGGGGGTGGGGCATTGCCGTCAGTGCCGCACCCTGACCGAGCAGGAGCTGTGCCCGCAGTGCGCCGACCCACGGCGTGACGACACCCTGCTGTGCGTGGTGGAGGGGCCGATGGACGTGTACGCGGTGGAGCAGACCGGTTATCGCGGCCGCTACTTCGTGCTCAAGGGGCATCTGTCGCCACTGGACGGCCTGGGGCCGGAGGCCATCGGGATTCCGCAGTTGCTGGCGCGCATTGCCGAGCAGGGCAGCTTCACCGAGGTGATCCTGGCCACCAACCCCACGGTGGAAGGGGAGGCCACGGCGCATTACATCGCGCAGCTGCTGGCGGACAAGGGGCTGGTGGCTTCACGCATCGCCCATGGTGTGCCGCTGGGCGGGGAGCTGGAACTGGTGGATGGCGGAACGCTGGCCCATTCGTTCGCGGGGCGCAAGCCGATCACGCTGTGACCGTGCCGGCCAATCGCGGGTCAAGCCCGCTCCTACAGGGGTTGCGTAACACCTTGTGGGAGCCGGCTTGACCCGCGATTGGCTGCGCAGCGGCCCCATCAATATTCGCTGAGCGAAAACTCGGTCAGGCAGAACGTCTGCACCCCTGCCGCCTGCAGCTTCTGCGAGCCGCCCAGCTCCGGCAGGTCGATGATCGCCGCCGCCTCGAACACGGCCGCCCCCATGCGCCGTATCAGCTTGGCCGCTGCCAGCAGGGTGCCGCCGGTGGCGATCAGGTCATCCATGATCAGCACCGCATCGCCCTCGCACAGGCTGTCGGCATGCACTTCCAGAAACGCCTCGCCATATTCGGTCTGGTAACCCTCGGCCAGCACATCGGCCGGCAGCTTGCCCTGCTTGCGAAACAGGATCAGCGGCTTGTTGAGCTGGTGGGCAATGATCGAGCCGATCAGGAAGCCGCGCGCATCCAGCGCCCCGACATGGCTGAAGTCAGCCTCGACATAGCGTTCGATGAATTGGTCGGCAACGTGGCGCAGGCCCCGAGGGGACTGGAACAGCGGGGTAATGTCGCGAAAGATCACCCCCGGCTTGGGAAAGTCCGTTACCGGGCGGATCAGGGATTTGAGGTCGAACGCATCGGTCGGCATGGGGCAGGTATCCTGAAGGGCAAACGCCAGCCAGTATACCTGCTGCGCCAGGTGTCAGCTGTCCAGCGAGCCGCCCGCCAGGGCGCACAGCTGAATCGGGTCGATGATGCGTACTTCCTTGCCTTCGGCCTCGATCAGGCCGTTCTGCTGGAAGCGCGTGAACACCCGTGACACGGTTTCCACCGCCAGGCCCAGGTAGTTGCCGATTTCGTTGCGCGACATGCTCAGGCGGAACTGGTTGGCCGAGTAGCCGCGTGCGCGAAAGCGCGCCGACAGGTTGACCAGGAAGGTGGCGATGCGCTCGTCCGCAGTCTTCTTGGACAGCAGCAGCATCATCTGCTGGTCGTCGCGAATCTCGCGGCTCATCACCCGCATCAGTTGGCGACGCAGCTGCGGCAGTTGCACCGACAGCTCGTCCAGGCGCTCGAAGGGGATCTCGCACACCGAAGTGGTTTCCTGGGCCTGCGCCGATACCGGGTAGGCCTCGGTGTCCATGCCCGACAGCCCGACCAGCTCGCTGGGCAGGTGGAAGCCGGTGATCTGCTCCTCGCCCGCGTCGCTCAGGCTGAAGGTCTTCAGGGCGCCGGAGCGCACGGCGTAAACCGAGCCGAAGTTGTCGCCCTGGCGGAACAGAAACTCGCCTTTTTTCAACGGACGCCCGCGCTTGACGATTTCGTCCAGTGCGTCCATGTCTTCCAGATTCAGCGAAAGAGGCAGGCACAAGGGCGCCAGGCTGCAATCCTTGCAATGGGCCTGGTTGTGAGGGCGCAGTTTAACTGGCTCGGACATTTTCATTCGATCCTTCTGGGGAAAGCACACATAAGCCGTAAGGGTAACTCAGACGGCCGGGTTCAGGCCAGCGTGCGCGCTTTTGGTGCGTGCTGGGCTCAAGATCGGCGATGTTTGGCCGATGACCTGGAATAGTGTCCTTAACAGGAAAGACTGTCCATGCTCTCTATCGATTCAAATCCTCTGAATAGCGCTGCAACCCAACTCAAACCCCCTGTCGCCAAGACCAATGTCGACGGTGCCCAGAGCGCCCAACCGGCCGAGGCTCCTGCCAAGGAGGGGGTCAGGGTCAACCTGTCCCTGGCGGGCCTGCAGGCGTCCAAAAGCAGCGGCGGCAACAAGGACATCGAGGAAAGCGGTCTGCCCCAGACCATCCAGCAGACCCTCAAGACCATCCGCAAGCTGCAGCAGCAACTGGCTGAAAAGATGCAGCAGATGCAGGCCGTCATGCGAGACAACTCCCTGACCCCCGAGCAGATGCGGCAAAAGGTCTCATCGCTGCAGGGTGAGATCGCCACGCTGACGGGGGCAATCACCACCGCCACCGCCAACCTGAACAAGGCAATGAAGCAGGAGAACCTGAGCCTTGATCAGGTCGCGAAGGTGTTCGAGTTGATGGGCTGATTCAAATCACCCGCGAAAACCGCTGGCGGTTGTGCAGGTCCAGGTAGGCATCGAACACCATGCATACCGAGCGTACCAGCAGGCGCCCCGCCGGCAACACCTTGATCCCGTTGGCATCCAGGCTGATCAGGCCGTCCTTGGCCATGCCCAGCAGGGCAGGCCACTGCGCGTTGAAGTAACCGCGAAAATCGAGGGTGAAGGCGCGCTCGATGGTCTCGAACTCCAGTTCGAAATGGCAGATCAGCTGCTGGATCACCGCGCGGCGGATGCGGTCGTCCTCGTTGCAGATCAGGCCGCGACTGGTGGGCAACTGCGAGGCGCCGAGGGTGTTCTGGTATTCGTTCAGATCACTGCTGTTCTGGCAGTACAGGTCGCCGATCTGGCTGATGGCCGACACGCCGAGGCCGATCAGGTCGCAGTGGCCGTGGGTGGTGTAGCCCTGGAAGTTGCGCTGCAGGGTCGACTCTTCCTGGGCAATGGCCAGTTCGTCGTCGGGCAGGGCGAAATGGTCCATGCCGATGTAGCGATAGCCTGCCTCGGTCAGCTGCTCGATGGTGTTGTGCAGCATTTCCAGTTTCAGCGCAGGCGCCGGCAGGTCGCTGCTGTCGATGCGCCGCTGGGGCATGAAACGCTCGGGCAGGTGCGCATAGTTGAACACCGAGAGGCGGTCGGGCTGCAGCTTGATCACTTCCTCGACGGTGCGTGCAAAGCCTTCGGTACTCTGCTTGGGCAGGCCGTAGATCAGGTCGAGGTTGATCGAGCGAAACTGCAGGGTGCGCGCCGCCTCGATGATCGCGCGGGTCTGCTCCAGGCTTTGCGGGCGGTTGATGGCCCGTTGCACCACCGGGTCGAGGTCTTGCACGCCCAGGCTGACACGGTTGAAGCCCAGTTCGCGCAGCAGCCCCATGGTCGACCAGTCGGCCTCGCGCGGGTCGATCTCGATGCCGTAGTCGCCCGAATCATCATCCAGCAGGTTGAAGTGCTGACGCAGGTGCGTCATCAGCTGGCGCAGTTCGGCGTGGCTGAGAAAAGTCGGTGTACCGCCGCCCAGGTGCAGTTGCTCCACGGTCTGGCGCGGGTCCAGGTGGCAGGCGATCAGCTGGATTTCCTGCTCCAGGCGCTGCAGGTAGGGCTGGGCGCGACCGCGGTCCTTGGTGATCACCTTGTTGCAGGCGCAGTAGTAGCAGATGTTGGCGCAGAACGGCACGTGCACGTACAGCGACAGCGGGCGCGCGGCGCGGCGGCTATCACGCAGGGCGTGCAACAGGTCGAACGAGCCGACCTGGCTGTGCAGTTGCACGGCGGTCGGGTAGGAGGTGTAGCGCGGGCCCGCCAGATCGTAACGGCGAATAAGGTCGGGGTCCCAGTGGAGGGCGTCGAGCATGGTGGCAGTCCCTGGAATGGCGGCAGTGTCCGGAGTCTAGGGAGCGTTGTGTCAGGGCGTGTTGATTTGTATCAACGGGTGTTCAGTGCCCCATGAGCCAGTGCTGGTGCGGCCCCGGCAGGGTCCACAGGCCGAACAGGATCACCAGCAGGCCCCCCGTCACGCGAACCCCGCGCTTGCGCAGCAGGGCGCTGGTGCGCTCGGCAGCCAGCCCCGTGGCCAGCAGCACCGGCCAGGTGCCCAGGCCGAAGGCCAGCATCAGCAGGGCGCTGTGGGTGGCGTTGCCCTGGCTGGCGGCCCACAGCAGGGTGCTGTAGACCAGCCCGCACGGCAACCAGCCCCACAGCGCGCCCAGCAGCAGCGCGCGCGGCAGGCTCGACACCGGCAGCAGGCGATTGGCCACCGGCTGTATGTGCCGCCACAGGCCGCGCCCCAGGCTTTCGATGCGGGTCAGGCCGCTCCACCAGCCGGCCAGGTACAGGCCCATGCTGATCAGCAGCAGCGCCGCGAGCACGCGCATGCCGGTGGCCAGCGGGCCGCCGGCCACCGCCCAGCCGGCCAGGCCCAGCAGCAGGCCGGCAGCGGCATAGCTGAGGATGCGCCCAAGGTTGTACGCCAGCAGCAGCTGAAAGCGCCGGCTGCGCTGCGCCTTGGGGATGGCCAGGGTGAGTGCGCCCATCAGGCCGCCGCACATGCCCAGGCAGTGGCCGCCCCCCAGCAGGCCGAGGATCAGCGCCGAACTCAGCAGCGGCAACAGGTCAAGCACGGGGCGGGGCGCCGCTGTCGTCGGGCTTGCGCGGCTCGGCCTGGTCCAGGGCGGCCTGGTGCTTGGGGTCCTGGTCGTCGAACAGGATGCTGTGGGCCGGGCCTTCGAGGTCGTCGTACTGGCCGCTGTCCACGGCCCAGAAGAAGATGTACACGGCGATCGCGACGATCAGCAGCGCGGCGGGAATCATGACGTAGAGCGCGGGCATGGGGTCTCCGGGTCAGGCCGTCGCGGGGTGTGCGGCGTCGACGATAGGGGCGGTGGCAGGCAGCTCGCGGATGCGCGTAAGGCGCAGGGCGTTGAGCACCACGATCAGCGAACTGACCGACATGCCGACCGCCGCCCAGATCGGAGTGATCCAGCCCAGTGCGGCGAACGGCAGCATGAGGCCATTGTACAGGCCAGCCCACAGCAGGTTCTCGATGATTATCCGGCGCGTGCGGCGCGCCAGGCCGAAAGCCTGCACCAGCGCCTCCAGGCGGTTGGACAACAGCACCGCATCGGCGCTGGTCTTGGCCAGGTCGGTGGCCGAGCCCATGGCAATGCTGATGTCGGCCGCGGCCAGCACCGGCACGTCGTTGACCCCGTCACCCAGCATCAGCACCTTGTGTCCCTTGGCCTGCAGGGCCTTGAGCCGTTGCAGCTTGTCGTCCGGGCGCAGGCCGCCGACGGCCTGGTCGATGCGCAGCTCGGCGGCGACGCTGGCCACCATCGGCGAGCTGTCGCCCGACAGCAGCAGGGTCTGCCAGCCGCGGGCACGGCAGGCTGCCAGCAGGTCGGCGGCGTCGTGGCGCAGGCGGTCGTCGAGCACGAACCAGGCCAGCGGCCCGTGGCTGTCGCCCAGCAGCAGCCACTGCCCGGGTTCGTCGGGCATCGCCGGCACTGCGCTGTGGCTCAGGGCGCACACGAAGTCGGCCTGGCCGATGCGCAGGCGGCGGTTCTCCACCTGCCCCTCAAGACCCAGCCCCGGCGTGCTCTGCACGTCGTCGGCGACCGTGATGGTGCGCCCGAAGGCGCGGGCGATCGGGTGCTCGGAGCGGCTTTCGAGGGCGGCGGCGAGGGTCAGGCACTGGTCGGCGTCCAGCGTCCCCAGCGGGCGGATGGCGCGCAATGTCAGGCGCCCCTCGGTGAGGGTGCCGGTCTTGTCGAAAATCACCGTGTCGATCTGGTTCAGGCCCTCCAGCACATGGCCGCGGGTGAGCAGCAGGCCGAGCTTGTGCAGCGTGCCGGTGGCCGCGGTGAGCGCGGTGGGGGTGGCCAGCGAGAGTGCGCAGGGGCAGGTGGCGACCAGCATGGCCAGCACGATCCAGAACGCCCGCGAGGGGTCCAGTTCCCACCACAGCAGGCCGATGGCCGCGGCGGCCACCAGCGAGAACAGCAGGAACCACTGCGAGGCACGGTCGGCGATCTCGGCCAGGCGAGGTTTTTCCGACTGGGCGCGTTCGAGCAGGCGCACGATGGCCGACAGTCGGGTGTCCTGGCCCAGGGCCTGCACCTGCACGGTCAGTACGCTCTCGATGTTCAGCGTGCCGGCCGTCACCGCATCGCCGCGCTGGCGCGGTTGCGGCAGGTACTCGCCGGTCAGCAGCGATTCGTCGACGCTCGACTGGCCGTCGATGATGCGCCCGTCGGCGGGCAGCACCGCGCCCGGGTGTACCAGGACCCGGTCACCGGTCTGCAGCTCGCGCAGCAGGATGCGCTGGCTGTTGCCGTCGGCATCCAGGCGCAGGCACGAGGCCGGCAGCAGGTTGACCAGTTGCGCGGTGGCTGCGGCGGTGCGCTCGCGGGCACGGCGTTCCAGGTAGCGCCCGGCCAGCAGGAACAGCGCGAACATGCCCACCGCATCGAAATACAGCTCGCCGCTGCCGGTGATGGCGGTCCAGATGCCGGCGAAGTAGGCCAGGCCGATGGCCAGCGACACCGAGACGTCCATGGTCAGGTGGCGGGTGCGCAGGTCGCGGGCGGCGCCCTTGAAGAACGGCGCGCAGCTGTAGAACACGATGGGCGTGGTGAGAAACAGTGCCACCCAGCGCAGGATGGTGTGCAGCTCCGGGCTCAGGTCGATGTTGAACTCGGGCCAGGTGGCCATGGTTGCCATCATGGCCTGGAACCACAGCAGGCCGGCCACGCCGAGCTGGCGCAGGGCGGTGCGGTTCTCGCTGGCCAGCTGCTCGGCGGCGCGGTCGGCCTGGTAGGGGTGGGCGGCGTAGCCGATATGGCGCAGTTCACCCAACAGTTGCGAGAGCGGCAGCTGGCTGTCGGCCCATTGCACCTGCAGGCGATGGTTGGACAGGTTCAGTCGCGCCTCGGCCACCGCCGGCAGGTTGCGCAGGTGCTTTTCGATCAGCCAGCCGCAGGCGGCGCAACTGATGCCTTCGATCATCAGGGTGGTTTCAGCGAGTTCGCCGGTGTGGCGCACAAAAGGCTTCTGCACGTCGCTGCGATCGTACAGGGCCAGTTCGTCGACCAGTTGCACGGGCAGCGCGTCGGGGTTGGCGCTGGCTTCGCTGCGGTGCTGGTAGTAGCTTTCCAGGTTGCCGGCGACAATGGCTTCGGCCACGGCCTGGCAACCAGGGCAGCAGAATGCACGGGGTTCGCCGAGTACCACGGCGGTGAAGTGGCTGCCGGCCGGGACGGGCAGGGCGCAGTGGTAGCAAGGCGTGGGGCTGGTCATTGTTATCTATCGCAGATGGGTGGTGACCTTGTCGCGGGTCAAGCCCGCTCCCACAGGGTGTCTGAGCACCGAAAACCTGTGGGAGCGGGCTTGACCCGCGATTGCAGTCGACTCATTTCTCGAGGTGTTCAGCCCCTTGCAGCGCCTCGTCACCCAGCATCAGCGTGGTGTCGTGCGCCACTTGCTCTTCTTCGAACAGGCGCCATACCTGGCCCTTTTCGGTACCCAGCAGCTCGACGAAACGCCGGCCCTCGACCTTGTCGCTCAACTGCCCCAGGTAACGCCCGGGCTCGCTTTCGCTGCGGGTCAGCATGATCTTGCGGTCCTTCTCCGGCTGGGTCGGCGAGATCAGGTTCAGCTCCAGAGTCTGCGGCTGGCTGTCACCGCTCAGGCGCAGGTCCACTTCGCCGGTCAGCTCGTCCAGGTGCACGCTGGCCTTGAGCTTCAGGCTCTGCCCCAGCAGCTCGCGGTCCAGCGAGCGGTTGATGCCCTTGCCAGCCTCGTAGTAGTTGTCGTTGACCAGGTTGTCCGGGTTGTTCACCGCGATGGTCACCATGGTCAGGCTCAAGGTCACCGACGTGGCCAGCACGCCGATGATGATCCACGGCCAGAGGTGGTGGTGCCAGGGGCTGGAGGCGTTTGCAGGCATGTCTCTACTCTCTTAGCGAATGTTGGGGCCGATGAAACGGCTCTTGGCTTCGACCTGGGTGCCGTTGTCGTCGGCGTCCTTGAGGGTGAAGGTGACTTCGTTGGCAGTCGAAGGCAGATCTTCCGGTGCCATCGACAGTTGTACCGGCAGGCTGACGATATCGCCGGCCGCCACGCGGATCTCCCGCGCGCCTTCGAGCTTGAGGTCCGGCAGGCCGGAGGCATCGAGCACGTACACGTGGTCGCGCTGGTCCTTGTTCATCACCTTGAGGCTGTACACGTTCTCGATGCGGCCCTGGGCGTTCTCGCGGTACAGCACGCGGTCCTTGCTCACGTCGAAGCCCACCAGCGGGCGCATGAGGAAGGCGGTGGCCAGCAGGCCGATCATCACCAGCAGCACCACGAAGTAGCCGATCAGGCGTGGGCGCAGCATGTGCGTCTTCTGCCCCGACAGGTTGTGCTCGGTGGTGTAGCTGATCAGCCCGCGCGGGTACTCCATCTTGTCCATGATGGTGTCGCAGGCATCGATGCAGGCGGCGCAGCCGATGCACTCGATCTGCAGGCCGTCGCGGATGTCGATGCCGGTCGGGCACACCTGCACGCACATGGTGCAGTCGATGCAGTCGCCCAGGCCCTTGGCCTTGTAGTCCATGTCCTTCTTGCGCGGGCCGCGGGTTTCGCCGCGACGCGGGTCGTACGACACGATCAGCGTGTCCTTGTCGAACATCACGCTCTGGAAGCGCGCATACGGGCACATGTAGATGCACACCTGCTCACGCAGCCAGCCGGCGTTGCCGTAAGTGGCCAGGGTGAAGAAGCCGACCCAGAAGTAGGCCCAGCCGTCGGCCTGGCCGGTGAAGAATTCGATGCTCAGTTCGCGAATGGGGCTGAAGTAGCCGACGAAGGTCATGCCGGTGACGAAGCCGATGCTCAGCCACAGGCTGTGCTTGGCCAGCTTGCGCACCAGCTTGTTGGCACTCATGGGCGCCTTGTCGAGCTTGATGCGCTGGTTGCGGTCGCCTTCGGTGACCTTCTCGCACCACATGAAGATCCATGTCCACACGCTTTGCGGGCAGGTATAGCCGCACCACACGCGCCCGGCGAACACGGTGATGAAGAACAGGCCGAAGGCCGCGACGATCAGGATGCCCGAGAGCAGGATGAAGTCCTGGGGCCAGATGGTGGTGCCGAAGATGTAGAACTTGCGCTCGGGCAGGTTCCACCACACGGCCTGGTGCCCGCCCCAGTTCAGCCAGACGGTACCGAAGTACAGCAGAAACAGGAGGGCCCCGCCGGCCATGCGCAGGTTGCGGAACAGGCCGGTGAAGGCGCGGGTGTAGATCTTTTCCCGTGCGGCATAGAGGTCGACGCCGCCGGCATCTTTCTTGGCAGGTGGGGTGACGTCATGTACTGGAATCTGTTTGCTCATCATTGAGTCCCACGGCAGTGGAAAAGTGCCGCGGCCAGTACATGCCGACCGCAGTCAGAAGTTGTTGCTGCTCTAGGGCGCATGATACGCCTGTCATTGCGGTACAGGGTGCAGTGCGACCTTTGGTCGCGTTGGTTAGTGGCGGGCGATAGTGTAGTGGAGCTTGTCAATTGACCTGAGTCACGTGGGTGGCAGATCCGGCCCCCTTGGCCGGCTTGCCGGCACAAGGGGCCTGCGCCAATAAAAAGGCCCCGCCAGCAACACTGGCGGGGCCTTTTCACAGCCGGGGCATGTTCACTGCGCTTCGGCGGTTTTCTCTGGCTGGTGCGACAGGCTGTAGACATAGGCCGCCAGCAGGTGGACCTTGTCGTTGCCCTGAATGTCCTGCTGCGCCGGCATCTGGCCCTGGCGGCCGTAACGGATGGTCTGCTGCAGCTGGGCGTAGCTCGAGCCGTAGATGAACGCCTGCGGATGGGTCAGGTTGGGCGCGCCCATCGCCGGGGTGCCTTTGCCTTCCGGTCCGTGGCAGGCCACGCAGTTGGCGGCGAACAGCTTCTTGCCGTTTTCCACGTCGGCCTTGGCGTCCTTGGGCAGGGTGCGGCCATCGAGGTTGGTCAGCACGAACCCGGCCACATCGGCCACGCCCTGCTCGCCGATCACTTCGGCCCAGGCAGGCATCACGCCGTGACGACCGCCCATGATGGTGGCCTTGATGGTCTCGGGCTCGCCGCCCCAGCGCCAGTCGTCGTCGGTCAGGTTGGGGAAGCCGTAGGAGCCCTTGGCGTCGGAGCCGTGGCATACCGAGCAGTTGGAGGCGAACAGGCGGCCACCCATCTTCAGGGCTTGCGGATCCTTGGCCACTTCTTCAATTGGCATCGCTGCAAATTTGGCGAAGATCGGCCCGAACTTGGCATCCGAACGCGCCATTTCCTTTTCCCACTCGTGCACGCCGGTCCAGCCCGACTCGCCGTTGGCAAAGGCCACCTTGTTTTCGTTGTCCAGGTACTGGTAGCCCGGCAGCAGGCCTTTCCAGTTGCCCAGGCCCGGGTACAGCACCAGGTAGCCCAGGGCGAACACGATGGTGCCCACGAACAGCATGAACCACCACTTGGGCAGCGGGTTGTCGTATTCCTCGATGCCGTCGTAGGCGTGGCCCACGGTTTCTTCGGTGGTTTCGCTGCGCTGGCCCTTGCGGGTGGACAGCAGCAGCCAGGTCAGGGCAAAGATGGTACCCAGACTCAGAACGGTGACGTACAGACTCCAGAAGGTAGTCATTCTTTGTTACTCCTAGAAGCGCTCGCTTGCGCTTGCTCGACGTGCTTGCTGGCTTCGGGATCATCCGCGAAGGGCAGCATGGTCGCTTCGTCGAACTCGGACTTGCGCCGAGAACTGAATACCCACAACGCCAGGCCGATGAAGGCCACCATCACCACGACGGTGCCCAGGCCACGAATCATCCCGATATCCATCAAGGTCACCGTTTGCTTTTGATGATGGTGCCCAGCCCTTGCAGGTAGGCAACCAGAGCGTCCATTTCAGTCTTGCCCTTGACCGCGTCGCGGGCACCGGCAATGTCCTCGTCGGTGTAGGGCGTGCCGAGGGTGCGCAACACTTCCATTTTCCTGGCGGTGAGCTTGCCGTCGAGGGTGTTCTCCACCAGCCACGGGTAGGCCGGCATCTTCGACTCCGGCACCACGTTGCGCGGGTTGTACAGGTGCGCGCGGTGCCAGTCGTCGGAGTAGCGGCCGCCGACGCGGGCCAGGTCAGGCCCGGTACGCTTGGAACCCCACAGGAACGGGTGGTCCCATACGCTTTCACCGGCTACCGAGTAGTGGCCGTAACGCTCGGTTTCGGCGCGGAACGGACGGATCATCTGCGAGTGACACTGCACGCAGCCTTCACGGATATAGATGTCGCGGCCTTCCAGCTCCAGCGCGACGCGGGGCTTCATGCCCTCGACCGGCTTGTTGGTGACGTCCTGGAAGAACAGCGGGACGATCTGGGTCAGGCCGCCGATGCTCACGGCGATGACCATGAAGAAGGCCAGCAGGCCGATATTCTTCTCGACTACTTCGTGCTTCATCAGTGAGCTCCAACGACAGCGATCTGAGCGGCGGCTTCAGCTTCGGCCGGCTGCGAGGCGCGGACGGTGCGCCAAACGTTGTAGGCCATCAGCAGCATGCCGGAGGCGAAGAACGCACCGCCCAGTGCACGCACGATAAAGCCCGGGTGGCTGGCCTGCAGCGCTTCGACGAAGGAGTAGGTGAGGGTGCCGTCGTCGTTGATGGCGCGCCACATCAGGCCCTGGGTGATGCCGTTGACCCACATCGAGGCGATGTACAGCACGGTGCCGATGGTCGCCAGCCAGAAGTGCGCGTTGATCAGGCCCACGCTGTGCATCTGCACGCGGCCATAGATTTTCGGAATCATGTGGTACAGCGCGCCGATCGAGATCATCGCTACCCAGCCCAGAGCGCCGGCGTGTACGTGGCCGATGGTCCAGTCGGTGTAGTGCGACAGCGAGTTGACGGTCTTGATCGCCATCATCGGGCCTTCGAAGGTCGACATGCCGTAGAACGCCAGCGATACCACCAGAAAGCGCAGGATCGGGTCGGTGCGCAGCTTATGCCAGGCGCCCGACAGGGTCATCATGCCGTTGATCATGCCGCCCCAGCTCGGGGCCAGCAGGATGATCGACATCGCCATGCCCAGCGACTGCGCCCAGTCGGGCAGTGCGGTGTAGTGCAGGTGGTGGGGGCCGGCCCAGATGTACAGGGTGATCAGCGCCCAGAAGTGCACGATCGACAGGCGATACGAGTAGATCGGGCGTTCGGCCTGCTTGGGTACGAAGTAGTACATCATGCCCAGGAAGCCGGTGGTCAGGAAGAAGCCTACGGCGTTGTGGCCGTACCACCACTGGATCATCGCGTCGGTCGCGCCCGAGTAGGCCGAGTACGACTTGAACAGGCTGACCGGCAGCGAGGCGTGGTTGACGATGTGCAGCATCGCGGTCACCACGATGAAGGCACCGTAGAACCAGTTGCCCACATAGATGTGCTTGGTCTTGCGCTTGACGATGGTGCCGAAGAACACCGCACCGTAGGTAACCCACACGATGGCCAGCAAAATGGCGATAGGCCATTCCAGTTCTGCGTATTCCTTGGTCGTGGTGTAGCCCAGCGGCAGGGTGACCAGCGCGCCGACGATCACCGCTTGCCAGCCCCAGAAGGTGAAGGCCGCGAGGCTGTCGGAAATCAGTCGCGTCTGGCAGGTTCGCTGCACGACATAGTAGGAAGTGGCAAACAGTGCGCACCCACCGAAGGCGAAGATCACCAGGTTGGTGTGCAGGGGGCGCAGGCGTCCAAAGCTCGTCCACGGCAGGTCCAGGTTCAGCTGAGGCCAGACCAGTTGCGAGGCGATGAAGACACCGAGGCCCATGCCAAGGATCCCCCAGACCACCGTCATGATGGCGAACTGGCGGACGACCTTATAGTTATAAGCAGTCGGACTGATTGCTGTGCTCATTCTAAGGTTCCACGGTTTGGGTGTTTTTGTTGGTTAAAAAATCGGCGCAAGTATGTATAAACCGTGTGGTTATTGCAACGCGATGGAAATCGCGCCGCACCTTGCGAAGGCCGATTTTACGGCGTTTCCAGCCGATTGGCGGTGGGAAGTGTACACAATCGCAAGGCGATAATGTGCACCATTATTCCGCTTTCGTTGTGCACGCATTAAGCTGCCTTGGCACTATCGTCCTGCGTGGTCAGGGCAGGCAATTCGCACTTGGGCCGGGATCCATCAGCCTTTGGTGGTGGCTCGCGAACAGAAAGTGCGCCAAAAAGGTGCATTCAGGTGCAAGACTTCAAGCCACTGTGGCAACAAGCTTAGTCTCGATCAGGGGGGGTGCAAGGCGGGTGTGCGGCGGGGTGCGACACTTGGTCGCAAGGGGCGGTGGGAACCGCCGCACCGTTGTCGATGCGGCGGTTTGAGTCAAGGCTCAGTTACATCATCGTTTCACTTGGCAGTTACGTTCTCTGCCGGTTGCGACAGGCTGTAGACATAGGCCGCCAGCAGGTGGACCTTGTCGTTGCCCTGAATGTCCTGCTGCGCCGGCATCTGGCCCTGACGGCCGTAACGGATGGTCTGCTGCAACTGGGCATAGCTCGAACCGTAGATGAATGCCTGCGGGTGGGTCAGGTCAGGTGCGCCCATCGCCGGGGTGCCTTTGCCTTCCGGTCCGTGGCAGGCCACGCAGTTGGTGGCGAACAGCTGCTTGCCGTTTTCCACATCGGCCTTGGCGTCCTTGGGCAGGCTGCGGCCATCGAGGTTGGTCAGCACGAACCCGGCCACATCGGCCACGCCCTGCTCGCCGATCACTTCGGCCCAGGCCGGCATCACGCCGTGACGACCGCCCATGATCGAAGCCTTGATGGTTTCCGGGTCACCGCCCCAGCGCCAGTCATTGTCGGTGAGGTTGGGGAAGCCGTAGGCACCCTTGGCGTCCGAGCCGTGGCACACCGAGCAGTTGGAGGCGAACAGGCGACCGCCCATTTTCAGCGCCTGCGGGTCCTTGGCCACTTCTTCCACCGGCATGGCGGCGAACTTGGCGAAGATCGGCCCGAACTTGGCGTCGGCGCGGTCCATTTCCTTTTGCCACTCGTTGGCGCCGGTCCAGCCGTTCTCGTAGCCGGGCAGGATGCCTTTCCAGTTGCCCAGGCCCGGGTACAGGATCAGGTAGCCCACCGAGAACACCAGGGTGCCGACGAACAGCCAGAACCACCACTTGGGCAGCGGGTTGTCGTACTCCTCGATGCCGTCGAAGCTGTGGCCCATGGTCTGGTCGGTGGTGCCCTTGCTCTGGCCCTTGCGGGTGCTGAGCAGCAGCCAGGTCAGGCCGATCAGGCTACCGATGGTCAGTACGCAGATGTACGTACTCCAGAAGGTGGTCATTGCCCGTTACTCCTCGATTCGGATTCTTTGGCGGCAGGTACAAGGCGATCGTCGGCGAACGGCAGCAGGCTCGCTTCGGCGAACTCGCGGTCACGCCGGCCGCTGAACACCCACAGCGCCAGGCCGATGAAGGCGATGGCTACCAGCAGGGTGCCCAGGCCGCGTAACTGGCCGATATCCAGTGTGAAGTCCATGGCGCTTACCTCTTGTTCTTGATCGCGGTGCCGAGCACCTGCAGGTAGGCGACCAGCGCGTCCATCTCGGACTTGCCCTTGAGCGAGGCCACGGCGCCGGTGATATCGTCGTCGCTGTAGGGCACGCCCAGGGTGCGCATCACGCGCAGCTTGGTCTCGGTATGGCTGCTGTCGACCGGGTTGGCCACCAGCCACGGATAGGCCGGCATCTTCGACTCGGGTACCACGTTGCGCGGGTTGTACAGGTGCGCACGGTGCCAGTCGTCGGAGTAGCGGCCGCCTACGCGGGCCAGGTCAGGCCCGGTACGCTTGGAGCCCCACAGGAACGGGTGGTCCCACACGCTTTCACCGGCTACCGAGTAGTGGCCGTAGCGTTCGGTTTCGGCGCGGAACGGGCGGATCATCTGCGAGTGGCACTGTACGCAGCCTTCACGGATGTAGATGTCGCGGCCTTCCAGCTGCAGCGCGGTGTAGGGCTTCATGCCTTCGACCGGCTTGTTGGTGACGTCCTGGAAGAACAGCGGGACGATCTGGGTCAGGCCGCCGATGCTGACGGCAAACACCATCAACAGCACCAACAGGAAGACGTTCTTCTCGATTACTTCGTGTTTCATCAGGTTCTCCTCAGGCCAGCTGCGCAGTGGCGTTGGCGGTCTCGCCCGCTGGGGCACGCACGGTGCGCCAGGTGTTCCAGGCCATCAGGAACATGCCGGTGAGGAAGATCGCACCGCCCACGAACCGCACGATGAAGCCAGGGTGGCTGGCCACCAGGGTTTCGACGAAGGAGTAGGTCAAGGTGCCGTCGGCGTTGACTGCACGCCACATCAGGCCCTGGGCGATGCCGTTGACCCACATCGAGGCGATGTACAGCACGGTGCCGATGGTCGCCAGCCAGAAGTGCGCGTTGATCAGGCCCAGGCTGTACATCTGCTCGCGGCCGAACACTTTCGGGATCATGTGGTACAGCGCGCCGATCGAGATCATCGCTACCCAGCCAAGGGCGCCGGCGTGTACGTGGCCGATGGTCCAGTCGGTGTAGTGCGACAGGGCGTTGACGGTCTTGATCGCCATCATCGGGCCTTCGAAGGTCGACATGCCGTAGAACGCCAGCGACACCACCAGAAAGCGCAGGATCGGGTCGCTGCGCAGCTTATGCCAGGCGCCCGAGAGGGTCATCATGCCGTTGATCATGCCGCCCCAGCTGGGCGCCAGCAGGATCAGCGACATCACCATGCCCAGCGACTGCGCCCAGTCGGGCAGGGCGGTGTAGTGCAGGTGGTGGGGGCCGGCCCAGATGTACAGGGTGATCAGGGCCCAGAAGTGCACGATCGACAGGCGATACGAGTACACCGGGCGCTCGGCCTGCTTGGGCACGAAGTAGTACATCATGCCCAGGAAGCCTGCGGTCAGGAAGAAGCCTACGGCGTTGTGGCCGTACCACCATTGCACCATCGCGTCGGTGGCGCCGCCGTACAGCGAGTACGACTTGGTCAGGCTGACCGGGATTTCCAGGTTGTTGACGATATGCAGGATCGCCACGGTGATGATGAACGCACCGAAGAACCAGTTGCCCACGTAGATGTGCTTGGTGGTGCGCTTCATCAGGGTGCCGAAGAACACCACGGCGTAGGCCACCCAGACGATGGTGATCAGGATGTCGATCGGCCATTCCAGTTCGGCGTATTCCTTGGAGCTGGTATAACCCAGCGGCAGGCTGACGGCCGCGAGCACGATCACCAGTTGCCAGCCCCAGAAGGTAAAGGCGGCAAGGCGTGGCGAGAACAGCACGGTCTGGCAGGTACGCTGTACCGAGTAGTAGGAGGCGGCGAACAGTGCGCAGCCCCCGAAGGCGAAGATCACCGCGTTGGTGTGCAAGGGGCGCAGGCGCCCGAAGCTGGTCCACGGGAGGTCGAAGTTGAGTGAAGGCCAGACGAGCTGCGCGGCGAGGAAAACGCCGAGCCCCATCCCGACGATTCCCCACACCACCGTCATAATGGCGAATTGGCGGACCACCTGGTAGTTGTAGGCGGTACTGCTGGTTGTGTTCATGTATGGGTTCCCATCCACGGTTATAGGCAGGCTAAACAGCGAGGCAAGCATGAGTAATGGGCAAGTGGCCGGTATTGACGGGGATCAATGGGCGCAGTGGGTCGAACAACGCGGCTGGTTGTACGATGCCCCGCAAAATCAGGCAGATGCGTCGCCCCTGGGGTGCCTGATCCTGGCCCACGGCGCGGGCGCAGCCATGGACAGCGCGTTCATGACCGACATGGCGCAGAGGCTTGCCGCGCAAGGGCTGGCGGTACTGCGCTTCGAGTTTCCCTATATGGCCCAGCGCCGGCTCGATGGTGGCAGAAGGCCACCAAACCCCCAGGCCCGCCTGCTCGACTGCTGGCGCGAAGTGGTGGCCCAGGTGCGACCATTGGTCGCTGGGCCGCTGGTGATCGGCGGCAAGTCCATGGGCGGGCGCATGGCCAGCCTGGTGGCGGACGAACTGGGGGTGGATGCGCTGGTGTGCCTGGGGTATCCGTTCTATGCCGCAGGCAAGCCCGAGAAGCCGCGGGTGGCGCACCTGGCCGAACTGAAGACGCCAACCCTGATCGTGCAGGGCGAGCGTGATGCGCTGGGCAATCGCGAGACGGTGGAGGGGTATGCACTGTCGTCAGCCATCGAGCTGTGCTGGCTGGTGGCAGGGGATCATGACTTGAAGCCGCTGAAGGCCTCGGGGTTCAGCCATGCGCACCACCTGGGGGCGGCGGCGGACAGCATCGTGGCGTTTTTACGCTGATGGCCGCTTCGCCGGCAAGGCCGGCTCCTGCAACGACCGCAGTCCCCTGCAGGAGCCGGCCTTGCCGGCGAAGCCTTTGAATCAGTCGCGGTATTCGCACAGGTAGGCGGTATCGACCTTCACCTGCAACTGGAACTTGCTGTCGGCCGGCACATTGAACTGGCTGCCGGCGGTAAAGGTTTCCCAGTTGTCGCTGCCCGGCAGCTTGACGATCAGGGCGCCGGACACCACGTGCATGATCTCGCGCTTGGCCGTACCGAACTCGTACTCGCCCGGGGCCATCACGCCGACAGTGGCCGGGCCTTCGGCGCTGGTGAAGGCGATCGACTTGACCGTGCCATCAAAGTACTCGTTGACCTTAAACATGGGCGACTCCTGAAAGGGGCAAAAAAGGGCTGGCCAGTATGCCCAAGCCTCCCGGTGGCGTCATCCGCTTTCAGGCGCCCTGGGCCGGCAGGCTCAGCGGCAGCAGGCGTGCGGTATTGCGCGCATCTTCCAGGGCGCGGTGCTGCTGCCCGACAAACTGCAGCCCGGCCAGGGCCAGCGCGCCCTTGAGCCCGGGCGGGCGTTTCAGGTGGCGGGCCTTGGCGAAGCGCTGCTTGAGGTTGAGGTGGCAGGTGTCGGCCAGCAGGCTGTGCACCTGGTGCACCTGCCATTCCTGCAGCAGCTGGCGGCGATCGTAGTCGCCCCAGCTGACCCAGCCCTGCAGGTGCGCCTGCTGATGCTGCAGCCAGTGCTCGAACCCGTCCCACACCTTGGCAAAGGAGGCGGCGGCGTCGATGTCCGCCTGGGCGATATGCGTCAGCTCACGGCAAAAGGGCGTCAGCAGCGGGCGCCGCCGGGGTTTGACGAAGCGCTGGAAGTGGTCCACCTCGCGGCCTTCGCGGTTGACCAGGCTGGCGCCGATCTCGATGATTTCCATGTCTTCGATCGGCCAGCCACCCTCGTCGGTGGTAGCTTCCAGGTCGATCACCAACCAGTGGCCCATGGCAGGCTCCTTGACAGATACTCGCCTGAGCGTAGCCAATCTGTGGCCTGTGCGGTATCCCGTGGCCATTTGCCTGATGGTTCTGCCAGTTGTGCAAGCGTAGGAAAACGCCTAGTTTAGGCGCGAACCCGTAAAGAGTGTGTTGCCTTGAGTTCAGCGTCACTGCCACAGGTCGTGCTCTCCCTGTCGATGCTCGCGGTGGCGTGGCTGACCACACCGGCGTGTGCCCAGGAGCAGATCAGGATCGGCGCAGCGCACTTTCCCCCGTACACCGTCAATCCCGAACGCGATACCGGCAGCGGCCTGCTGGCGCAGTTGATCCAGGCCTTGAACGCGCTTCAGGACACCTACCATTTCACGCTGGTGCCCACCTCCATACCGCGACGCTTTCGCGACTTCAACGAGGGTCGCATCGACATGGCGATCTTCGAAAACCCTGACTGGGGCTGGAAAGGCATCGACTTCGTCAAGGTCGATCTCGGCCTCGAAGATGCCGAAGTCTTCGTCACGCACAATATCGAAGGCCGCGGCCAGGGCTACTTCGACAGCCTGCAGGGCAAGCGCCTGGCGTTGTACAGCGGCTATCACTACGCCTTCGCCGGTTTCAATGCCGACGCCAGGTACCTGCAGCAAACATTCGGCGCCACCCTGACCTATTCCCACGACAGCAACCTGATGATGGTGCAGCGCGACCGCGCCGACGTGGCCTTGGTGACCCGTTCGTACCTGTACGACTTTCTGGCGCGCCACGAGGATTACCGAGGCCAGTTCCTGGCCTCCGAGCGTACCGACCAGACCTATCACCATTACGCACTGCTGCGTCCCCAGGCACCGATCAGTGGCGAGGCCTTTGCCCGTCTGTTGCAGCAACTGCACGAGAACGGTCAGTTGCAGGACATCTTCGGGCCTTACCAGATCGGTGTCAGCGCGGCCCATTCGCCCTAAATTCGCCCACGGTTTTCACGTCAACAGCAGTGAGATTGTCTCTTCCACTTCGTGAGCCCAAGACCATGCCTTCCGATACCGCAACCTGCGCGTTGGCCCTGCCGCGCTGGCGCAGCCTCAGCGCCGATGAAACCGACTGCCACCTGAGCCTGGTGCTCGAAGACACGCCATTGGTGCGCCTGCGTCTGGAGCGCGGTGATGACCTTGACGTGCACCTGCAATACACCTGCCCCGAGCGCCCACAGCAGGCGTTGTGGGCCGCGTGCTACTGGCTGTTTTCCCGCGATCCGGGGTGTCAGCGCCTGTGCTGGCATCTGGCGCAGGTGCCCGAGGCGGCACTGGCCAGCGGCCTGCTGGTGGCCGACGAACAGGCGGGGCGCTACCGCTGCGAGCGCACGCTGTTCTGGCAGTTGCCGCAACCGTGGCTGGGCGAATCGCTGTCGGGCGTGTACCCGCAGCAGATGCAGATCAGTGCCGGCAAGCGTCATCCGCGCCGTGCGCCCAAGCCGCGGGGGGAAGTGTATCGGCGCTTCGATGCGCGGCTGGGGGCGTGGATCTCGTTGCGGACCCTGGAAATCGACCACGACCTGGAGCGCTTCAACCGTTGGCAGAACAACCCGCGGGTGCTGAGCTTCTGGCAGGAGGGCGGCAGCCTCGAACAGCACCGCGACTACCTGAGCAAGCTTGAGGCCGACCCGCACACACTGACCCTGATCGGCTGCTTCGACGACCAGCCGTTTGCCTACTTCGAAGCCTACTGGGCCAAGGAGGACCGGATTGCACCGTTCTATGCGGCCGACGACTACGACCGTGGCATTCACATGCTGGTAGGGGAGCAGACGCACCGCGGGCCGCACAAGGTGGCCAGCTGGCTGTCGGCGCTGGTGCACTACCTGTTCCTGGACGACCCGCGCACCCAGCGCGTGGTGGCCGAGCCTCGGGCCGACAATGCCAAGATGATCGGGTACATGCATGACCAGTGCTTTCACTGCGAGAAGGAATTCGACTTCCCGCACAAGCGTGCGGCGCTGATGATCCTGGGACGCGAGCGCTTCTTCGAGCGCTGCAGGCTGGTATAGGCCGGCACCCGATCCTTTAGGAGCCGGCGTTGCCGGCGAACCAGCACAAGGCGCTCGTGCTGCCGGACACCCGGCATCTGGCCTGGAGGGAGGATCGCCGGCAACGCCGGCTCCTACAGGGCAGCAGCGGCGCAGGGTGGCCCCTTCAGGCCACCTCACCCCGCGCCAGCGACACCTTGCGGCAATGCACCAGCGCATCGCGAATCATGAAGTTCACCAGGGTCGGCGACACGCCCAGCTCCTTGGCGATGTCCTTCTGCGGCACGCCATGCAGGCGGTACATCTCGAACGCATAGCGGGTGCGCTGCGGCAGCTCGCTCAGCGCATCGGCAATGTGCTCAAGCGTCGCGAAATTGATGTGCGTGGCTTCGGGCGAGGCACCATGGATGACCACATTCAGACCTTCCTCTTCGCTGCCGGAATACTTCAGCTCCATCGCCTGCTTGCGGTAATGGTCGATGGCCAGGTTGCGCACGATCTGGAACAGGTAGCTCAACTGCGCCTTGAACGACGAGGTGATCTGCGGGGCTGCACTGAGCCGGAAGAAAGCGTCCTGCACGACATCCTCGGCGCGTGAGCGACACCCGGTGATCCGGGCGGCAATTTTCACCAGAATGCTGCGATTGTCGACGAACGCTTGGAGTAACGGTGAATCGCACTTACTTGTGGACAGTTGTTCCGCCATGGAAATTTCACCTTGTTCTCGAAGAGGGAAGCGAAGCACTCCGCGAGGAGATGCTTCCTACGACGTGCGACAAGCTATTCTTAATGATAATTATTGTCAAATGCGAAAAGTAATACTTCAAACTGTTTTTTGGTTCTAAGCACCACTCCGTGATCCGCTTCGAAAATCACCGGTCGCCGCGCCACAGTGGCGCCTAATTATTTCACCCGTTCATCCGTTCCCCTGTGTACATCCTCGGCCCCTGAAGGGCGTGTGCCGGTGCCCGAACACCCGGCTCCCTGCGCCCCGCGATGCCGATTTTCACGTACAGACACTGGCAGGAACTTTCCATGACGGACGCCTTCGAACTCCCGGTTACGCTGGTCCAGGCCCTCACCCAGCGTGCTGCGCTGACCCCTGAGCGGGTGGCCTTGCGCTTTCTCGCCGAAGACGCCCGCGACCAGGCCGTGCTCAGCTACCGTGACCTGCACCTGCGTGCATGCAGCATCGCCGCCGCATTGCAGGCGCGTGCGGTGCCGGGCGACCGCGCGATCCTGCTGTTCCCCAGTGGCCCGGACTACGTCGCCGCGTTCTTCGGCTGCCTGTATGCCGGGGTGATCGCCGTGCCGGCCTATCCGCCGGAATCCTCGCGCACCCACCACCAGGCCCGCCTACTGTCGATCATCGAGGACGCCCAGCCGCGCCTGCTGCTGACCGTCGACAACCTGCACAACAGCCTGCTGGCCCTGGATGCACTCAAGGGCGAGGATGCGCCGCAGCTGCTCAGCGTCGATCACCTTGACGCCGGCCTGGGCGAGCAGTGGCAGGCCCCGTCGCTCAAGCCGGACGACATCGCCTTTCTGCAGTACACCTCCGGCTCCACCGCGCTGCCCAAGGGCGTGCAGGTCAGCCACGGCAACCTGGTGGCCAACGAAGTGCTGATCCGCCACGGTTTCGGCATCGACGTGAACCCCGACGACGTGATCGTCAGCTGGCTGCCGCTGTACCACGACATGGGCCTGATCGGCGGCCTGCTGCAACCGATCTTCAGCGGCGTGCCCTGCGTGCTGATGGCCCCGGCCTACTTCCTGGCGCGGCCGCAGCGCTGGCTGCAGGCGATCAGCGATTACCGCGGCACCATCAGCGGCGGGCCGGACTTCGCCTACCGCCTGTGCAACGAGCGCGTCAGCAGTGCGGCGCTGGCCAGCCTCGACCTGAGCTGCTGGCGCGTGGCCTATTCGGGCTCCGAGCCGATCCGCCAGGACAGCCTCGACAGCTTTGCCGACAAATTCGCCGCGTGCGGTTTCGTGCCCTCGAGTTTCTTCGCCAGCTACGGCCTGGCCGAAGCCACCCTGTTCGTCAGTGGCAGCGTGCGCGGCGGCGGTATCCCCGCGCTGGCGCTGGACAGCGCGGCACTGGCGCACAACCGCGCCGAAGCAGGCGAGGGCAGCGTGCAGATGAGCTGCGGCTTCAGCCAGCCGCTGCACGCGGTGCAGGTCGTCGAACCGCACACCCTGGCTGTGCTGGGCGACAACCAGGTGGGCGAGATCTGGGCCGCCGGCCCGAGCATCGCCCACGGTTACTGGCGCAACCCCGAGGCCAGCGCAAAGACCTTCGTCGAGCACGGCGGGCGCACCTGGCTGCGCACCGGCGACCTGGGCTTCATGCGTGACGGCGAACTGTTCGTCACCGGGCGCCTGAAGGACATGCTCATCGTACGCGGGCACAACCTCTACCCGCAGGACCTGGAAAAGACCCTGGAGCGCGAGGTCGACGTGCTGCGCAAGGGCCGCGTGGCAGTGTTCGCCGTCGACGACCAGGGCGAGGAGGGTATCGGCATCGCGGTGGAGATCAGCCGCAACGTGCAGAAGGTCATCGAGCCGGCGAACCTGATCCGCACCCTGCGCCAGGTCATCGCCGATGCCTGCCAGCAGGCCCCGGCGGTGGTGCTGCTGCTCAACCCCGGTGCGTTGCCCAAGACCTCCAGCGGCAAGTTGCAGCGTTCGGCCTGCCGCCTGCGCCTGCACGATGGCAGCCTGGACTGCTACGCCCGCTTCCCGGAGGCTCAGGCGCCTGCCGCACGCCACGCGGCGCCGAGCGGCGACGGGTTGCAGGCGCTGATCGCGCGGCTGTGGTGCGAGCAACTGAACGTGGCCGAGGTGGGCGACGACGATCACTTCTTCCTGCTCGGCGGCAACTCCATCGCCGCCACCCAGCTCACGGCGCGCCTGCGTGACGAACTGGGGCTGGAACTGAGCCTGAGCCTGCTGTTCGAAGCGCCGACCCTGGCCGGCTTCACTGCCCAGGTGGCCCGCCTGCACATCGACGGCGGGGTGGCCCAGGGCGCCATCGCGCAATTGCCCCGCGAACAGGCGCTGCCGCAATCGCTGGCTCAGGCCCGGCTGTGGCTGCTGTGGCAACTGGAGCCTGGCAGTGCGGCCTACAACATCCCGGGTGGCCTGCGCCTGCGCGGCGAACTGGACGAGGCTGCGCTGCGCAGCAGCTTCCAGGCGCTGGTGGCCCGCCATGAAGCGCTGCGCACGGTGTTTGCCGACCACCACGGCCAACCGGTGCAGCGCGTGCTGGCGAACCTGGCGTTGCAGGTGCACAGCCTGGACCTGGGGCACGAAACCCCGGCCCGCGTTCAGCAGTTGCGCGAAGACGAGGCGCGCCAACCCTTCGACCTGGAGCGCGGGCCGCTGCTGCGGGTCACCCTGGTACGCCAGGGCAACGAAACCCATCAGCTGTGGGTGACCCTGCACCACATTATCGCCGACGGCTGGTCGATGAACATTCTGCTGGACGAATTCGCGCGCCTGTATGCCGCCGCCTGCCAGGGCCAGCAGGCGCGACTGAATACGTTGCCGGTGCATTACGCCGACTATGCCAGCTGGCAGCGCCAGTGGCTGGCCCAGGGGGAAAGTACCCGCCAGCTCGCCTACTGGAAGACCTTGCTCGGCGATGCGCAGCCGGTGCTCGACCTGCCCACCGATCGCCCGCGCTCGGTGCAGCAGTGCAACAGTGCCAAGCGCCTGAGCCTGCGTCTTGAGCCGGCGCTGGGCACTGCACTGCGCCAGGTGGCCCAGGCCCACGATGCCAGCCTGTTCATGCTGTTGCTGGCGGCCTGGCAAACCCTGCTGCACCGCTACAGCGGCCAGCGCGACATCCGCGTCGGCGTGCCCAATGCCAACCGCCCGCGCCTTGAAACCCAGGGCCTGGTCGGCTTCTTCATCAACCCCCAGGTGCTGCGCGCCGAGCTTGACCCACGCCAGCCCTTCAGTGCCTTGCTGGCCCAGGTGCGCCAGCGCACCCTTGAAGCCCAGGCCAACCAGGACCTGCCGTTCGAGCAGTTGGTCGAAGCCTTCCCCGAGGCCCGCGAGCAGGGCCTGTTCCAGGTCATGTTCAACCACCAGCAGCGCGACCTCGGCGCCTTGCGCCGCCTGCCGGGGCTGTTGGCCGACGAACTGGCGTGGCACAGCCGCGAGGCCAAGTTCGACCTGCAACTGCACAGCGAAGAAGGCCACCAGGGCCGCATCAGCCTTTCCTTCGACTATGCCGACGAGCTGTTCGACGCTGCCAGCATCGAGCGCCTGGCCGCGCAACTGGTCAGCCTGCTGCAGCAGGTGAGCAGCGCGCCGCAGCTGCCGCTGGCCGAGCTGAACCTGCTCGACGCCCCGGGCCGCGCCCAACTGCTCGACTGGGGCCAGGCCCCGGCAGCGGCCCCCGGCCAGTGGCTGGTGGAGCAACTCAACGAACAGGCGCGCAGCACCCCGCAGCGCACCGCGCTGGTATGGGCCGGCGGCAGCCTGGACTACGCGAGCCTGCACACCCAGGCCAACCGCCTGGCCCATTACCTGCGCGACAAGGGCGTGGGCCCGGACGTGTGCGTGGCGATTGCCGCCGAGCGTTCGCCGCAGCTGCTGGTGGGCCTGCTGGCGATTCTCAAGGCCGGTGGTGCCTACGTGCCGCTGGACGTCGACTACCCGGCCGAGCGCCTGGCCTACATGCTCGCCGACTGCGGCGCAAGCCTGCTGCTCAGCCACAGCGAGGTGCTCGAACGCCTGCCCCAGGTCGAGGGCGTGAGTACCATCGCCATGGACACCCTGCACCTGGACAACTGGCCCAGCCAGGCGCCGGGCCTGCACCTGCACGGTGACAACCTGGCCTACGTGATCTACACCTCCGGCTCCACCGGCCAGCCCAAGGGCGTGGGCAACACCCATGCGGCCCTGGCCGAGCGCCTGCACTGGATGCAGGCCACCTATGCGCTGGACGAACACGACGTGCTGCTGCAAAAAGCCCCGATCAGCTTCGACGTGTCGGTGTGGGAATGCTTCTGGCCGCTGGCCCAGGGCTGCACGCTGGTGCTGGCCGGCCCCGGCGAGCACCGCGACCCGCAGCGCATCGCCGAACTGGTGCAGCAGCATGGCGTGACCACGCTGCACTTCGTGCCGCCGCTGTTGCAGGTGTTCGTGCAGGAGCCCCTGGCGGCCGCCTGTACCAGCCTGCGCCGGGTGTTCTCCGGCGGCGAGGCGTTGCCGGCGGCGCTGCGCGACCGTGTGCTGCAGGTACTGCCGCACGTGGCACTGCACAACCGCTATGGGCCGACCGAAACCGCGATCAACGTCACCCACTGGCACTGCCGCCGTGAAGACGGCCTGCGCTCGCCCATCGGCCGGCCCCTGGCCAACGTGCAGTGCCAGGTGCTCGATGAGGAGCTGGCGCTTTCGCCTGTGGGGGTGCCCGGTGAGCTGTGCCTGGGCGGTGCGGGCCTGGCCCGTGGCTACCTGGGCCGGCCGGGCCTCACCGCCGAACGCTTCGTGCCCGGCGCCGACGGCCAGCGCCTGTACCGCAGCGGCGACCGTGCGCGCTGGCTGGCCGACCTGGGGGCACTGGAATACCTGGGCCGCATCGACCAGCAGGTCAAACTGCGCGGTTTTCGTGTAGAGCCCGAAGAGGTGCAGGCCTGCCTGCTGGCCCAGCCGGGCGTGGAGCAGGCCGTGGTGCTGGTACGCGACACGGCGGCCGGCCCGCAACTGGTCGGCTACTACACCCACGCGCACGACTGCGGCGAAGCATTGCTGAGCGCACTGGCGGCGCAATTGCCGCCCTACATGGTGCCCGCGCAACTGGTGCACCTGGCGCAGATGCCGCTGGGCCCCAGCGGCAAGCTCGACCGCAAGGCGCTGCCCGAGCCGAGTTGGCAGCAGCGCGTGCATGTTGCCCCGGTCACGCCGCTGCAACAGCAGATCGCCGCCATCTGGTGCGATGTGCTGGGCCTGGCGCGGGTCGGCCTGGACGATGACTTCTTCGCCCTCGGCGGGCACTCGCTGCTGGCCACCCAGATCATCGCCCGCACGCGCCAGGCCTGCGACGTCGAACTGCCACTGCGCACCCTGTTCGAAGCCAGCGCGCTGGGCGCCTTCGCCGCGCGCATCGAGGCCCTGCAACTGGCCGGGCAGCACAACCTGCAAGGCGAAATAACGCGCATTGACCGCAGCCAGCCGGTGCCGCTGTCGTACTCGCAGCAGCGCATGTGGTTCCTCTGGCAGATGGAGCCGGACAGCCCGGCCTACAACGTCGGCGGCATGGCACGCCTGCGCGGGGTGCTGGACGTCAGCCGCTTCGAACAGGCCCTGCAGGCGCTGATCGTGCGCCACGAGACCCTGCGCACCACCTTCCCGAGCATCGATGGCGTACCGTACCAGGCCGTTTCGCCCGACACCGGGCTGGTGATGAACTGGCTGGATTTTTCGGCCCACGACCAGGCGCAGCGCCAGCAGCGCCTGCAGGCCCTGGCCGACGAGCAGGCGCACCAGCCGTTCGACCTGGAGACCGGCCCGCTGCTGCGTGCCTGCCTGGTCAAGGCCGGCGAGCAGGAGCACTACTTCGTGCTCACCCTGCACCACATCGTCACCGAAGGCTGGGCCATGGACATCTTTGCCCGCGAGCTGGGCGAGCTGTACGAAGCGTTTCTGGACGACCGCGATTCGCCGCTCGAACCGCTGCCGGTGCAGTACCTGGACTACAGCGTGTGGCAGCGCCAGTGGCTGGAGGCCGGCGAGCGCCAGCGCCAGCTGGACTACTGGCGCGCACAGCTGGGCGATGAACACCCGGTGCTGGAATTGCCCGCCGATCGTCCGCGCCCGGCGGTGCAGAGCCACCGCGGCGAGCTGTACCGCTTCGACCTGAGCGATGAGCTGGCCGCCAGGGTGCGCGCCTTCAATGCCGAGCATGGCCTGACCCTGTTCATGACCATGACCGCCACCCTGACGCTGCTGCTGTACCGCTACAGCGGGCAGACCGACCTGCGCATCGGCGCACCGGTGGCCAACCGCATCCGCCCGGAAAGCGAGGGGCTGATCGGCGCCTTCCTCAACACCCAGGTGCTGCGTTGCCAGCTGGACGGGCAGATGCGCGTGGCCGACCTGATCGAGCAGGTGCGCCAGACCGTGATCGACGGCCAGTCGCACCAGGACCTGCCGTTCGATCACCTGGTCGAAGCCTTGCAGCCACCGCGCAGCGCCGCCTACAACCCGCTGTTCCAGGTGATGTGCAACGTGCAGCGCTGGGAATTCCAGCAGAGCCGCCAACTGGCCGGCATGCAGGTGGAGTACCTGGTCAACGATGCCCGGGCGACCAAGTTCGACCTCAACCTGGAAGTCACCGACCTCGACCGTCGCCTGGGCTGCTGCCTGACCTACAGTTGCGACCTGTTCGACGCGCCCCGCATCGCGCGCATGGCGGCGCACTGGCAGCGGTTGCTCGACGCCTTGCTGGCCGACCCGCAGCAACGCCTGTGCGAACTGCCGCTGCTGGGCCAGGGCGAGCGCCAGGCCCTGTTCGACAACCTGGCCGGCGACCCCGCAGCGCCGGGCCTGAACCGCACCGTGCATGACCTGTTCAGTGCACAGGCCCAGCGCACCCCGGATGCACTGGCACTGACCTTTGCCGGTGAACACCTGAGCTACGCCCAGCTCGATGCCCGGGCCAACCGCCTGGCGCGGGTGCTGCGCGAACGTGGCGTGGGCCCGCAGGTGCGGGTGGGCCTGGCGCTGGAGCGTTCGGCGCAGCTGGTGATCGGCCTGCTGGCGATTCTCAAGGCCGGCGGTGCCTACGTGCCGCTGGACCCGGAATACCCCCTCGAACGCCTGCAGTACATGATCCAGGACAGCGGCATCGGCCTGCTGCTGGGCCAGCGCGCGCTGTTCGACAGGCTGGGCGAGCTGCCGTCCGGCGTGGCCCGCTGGTGCCTGGACGACGACGCGGCGGCGCTGCACGGCTACAGCGCCGAGGCCTTGCCGTCACTCAGCCTGCCGGGCCATCAGGCCTACCTGATCTACACCTCCGGCTCCACCGGCAAGCCCAAGGGCGTGGTGGTCAGCCATGGCGAGATCGCCATGCACTGCCTGGCGGTGATCGAGGCGTTCGGCATGCGCAGCGACGACTGCGAGCTGCACTTCTATTCGATCAACTTCGACGCGGCCACCGAGCGCCTGCTGGTGCCATTGCTCAGCGGCGCACGGGTGGTGCTGCGCGCCCAGGGGCAGTGGGGTGCCGAGGAAATCTGCACGCTGATCCGCCAGCAGCAGGTCAGCGTGCTGGGCTTCACGCCGAGCTACGGCAGCCAGTTGGCGCAATGGCTGGCCAGCCGCGACGAACAGCTGCCGGTGCGCCTGTGCATCACCGGCGGCGAAGCCCTGACCGGCGAGCACCTGCAACGCATTCGCGAGGCGTTCAAGCCGGCGCAGTTCTTCAATGCCTACGGCCCCACCGAAACCGTGGTGATGCCGCTGGCCTGCCTGGCACCACCGGCCCTTGAAGCGGGCGCCGGCAGTGTGCCGATCGGCCGGGTGATCGGCGCCCGCGTGGCGTACATCCTCGATGCCGACCTGGCGCTGCTGCCGCAGGGCGCCATCGGCGAGCTGTACATCGGTGGCGCAGGCCTGGCCCAGGGCTACCATGATCGACCTGGGCTGAGCGCCGAACGCTTCGTCGCCGACCCGTTCAGCCAGCGGGGCGGGCGCCTGTACCGCACCGGCGACCTGGTGCGCCAGCGCGCCGACGGGCTGGTGGAGTACATGGGGCGTATCGACCATCAGGTGAAGATCCGCGGCTTCCGTATCGAACTGGGTGAGATCGAAAGCCGCCTGCTGGAACATGCCGACGTGCGCGAGGCCGTGGTGCTGGCGCTGGACATGCCCGGCGGCAAGCAACTGGCTGCCTACCTGGTGTGCGAGCAGGCACAGGCCGGCGCCGAACAGCAGGCGGCGCTGCGCGACAGCCTCAAGGCGCAACTGCGGGTGAACCTGCCCGACTACATGGTGCCCGCCCACCTGGTGCTGCTGGATCAGATGCCGCTGACCGGCAACGGCAAGCTCGACCGTCACGCGTTGCCGCTGCCGGACAGGGAGCAGGGCCGCGAGCACTACGAGGCGCCACGCAGCGAGGTGGAGCAGCAACTGGCCGCGATCTGGCGCGATGTGCTCAACGTCGAGCGCGTGGGCCTGCAGGACAACTTCTTCGAACTGGGCGGCGACTCGATCCTGTCGATCCAGGTGGTCAGCCGCGCCCGCCAGCTGGGCCTGCACTTCAGCGCCCGCGACCTGTTCCAGCAGCAGACCGTGCAGACCCTGGCCACGGTGGTCAGCCGCAGCCAGGCCACGCTGATCGAACAGGGCCCGCTCAGCGGCGCCGCAGCGCTCACGCCGATCCAGCACTGGTTCTTCGACAGCGACGTGGTGCAACCGCAGCACTGGAACCAGGCCGTGCTGCTGGCGCCTGCCGAACGCCTGGCCGGCGAAGCGCTGGAACAGGCTCTGCAGGCGCTGGTGGCGCATCACGATGCACTGCGCCTGCGCTTTTGCGAGGGCCGCGCCAGCTACGCCCCGGCCGATACGCGCGCACTGCTGTGGCAGGCTTCGGTGGCCGATCTGCAGGATTGCCAGGCCCTGTACAGCGATGTGCAGCGCAGCCTCGACCTCGCCGACGGCCCGCTGCTGCGTGCGCTGCTGGTGGAGGACGGGCAGGGCGCCCAGCGCCTGCTGCTGGCGATCCATCACCTGGTGGTGGATGGCGTGTCGTGGCGCGTGCTGCTCGAAGACCTGCAGGCGCTGTACCGTGGCCAGCCGCTGGCAGCCAAGACCAGCGCGATGAGCCACTGGGCCGCACGCCTGGCCACCTATGCCGGCAGCGACTCGCTGCGTGACGAGCAGCACTGGTGGCAGGCGCAGCTCAGTGCCGCCACCCGCGAGCTGCCGTGCGACCACCCCCAGGGTGCCAATCTGCACCGCCAGGCGCACACCGTCAGCGTGCAACTGAGCCAGGGGCAGACGCGCCAGTTGCTGCAGCAGGCCCCCGCGGCCTACCGCACCCAGGTCAACGACCTGTTGCTGACCGCGCTGGCCCGGGTGCTGTGCCGCTGGAGCGGCGATACCTCGGTGCTGGTGCAGCTCGAAGGGCATGGCCGCGAGACCCTGTTCGACGAGATCGACCTGAGCCGCAGCGTCGGCTGGTTCACCAGCGCCTACCCGCTGCGCCTGAGCCCGCTGAACATCGAGGAGGCCGCCGGGCAGGCGGCCTCGATCAAGGTGATCAAGGAGCAACTGCGCAGCGTGCCGCACAAGGGCCTGGGGTATGGGGTACTGCGCTACCTGGCCGATGACGCCACCCGCGAAGCCATGGCCGCGCTGCCCCAGGCGCGCATCACCTTCAACTACCTGGGCCAGTTCGACCAGCAGTTCGGCAGTGCGGCGCTGTATCAGCCGGTGGATGAACCCGCGGGCCTGGCCCACGACCTCGACGCACCGCTGCCCAACTGGCTGAGCGTCGACGGCCAGGTGTACGACGGCCAGTTGCAGCTGCGCTGGACCTTCAGCCGCGAGCGCTTCGACACCCAGACCATCGAAGAGCTGGCCCGCGCCTACCTCGGCGAGCTTGCGAGCCTGATCGTCCATTGCCTGGATGACGCCAACGGCAGCTTCACGCCGTCGGACTTCCCGCTGGCGCGCCTGACCCAGGCACAGATCGACAGCCTGCCGGTGCCCGCCGCGCAGATCGAGGACGTGTACCCGCTGACCCCGATGCAGGAGGGCATGCTGCTGCACACGCTGCTCGAACCGGGCACCGGCATCTACTACATGCAGGACCGCTACCGCATCAACAGCGAGATCGACCCGCAGCGCTTCGCCCAGGCCTGGCAGGCGGTGGTGGCGCGGCACGAAGCCCTGCGCGCCTCGTTCTGCTGGAATGCCGGCGAAGGCATGCTGCAGATCATTCACAAGCCCGGCACCACGCCTATCGACTATCAGGACTGGAGCGCCGACCCGCAGGCCGATCACGAAGCACGCCTGCAGGCCCTGCACAAGCAGGAGCGCGAGGCCGGTTTCGAGCTGTTGCAGCAGGCGCCGTTCCACCTGCGCCTGATCCGCGTGGGCCAGGCGCAGTACTGGTTCATGATGAGCAACCACCACATCCTCATCGATGCCTGGTGCCGCTCGCTGCTGATGAACGACTTCTTCGAGCTCTACCTGGCCCTGGGCGAGGGCCGTGAGGCGCAGCTGGCGACGCCGCCGCGCTACCGCGACTACATCGGCTGGCTGCAGCACCAGAGCCTGGACGAGGCGCGCCAGTGGTGGCGGCAGAACCTGCAGGGCTTCGAGCGCACCACCTACCTTCCAAGCGACCGCCCGCTGCTGCGCGAGCACGCGGGCGATCACGGCGGCATGCAGGTGGGCGACTGCTACACGCGCCTGGCGGTGGAGGACGGGGTACGCCTGCGCGAGCTGGCCCAGGCCCATCAGCTGACCGTCAACACCTTCGCCCAGGCGGCCTGGGCGCTGGTGCTCAGCCGCTTCAGCGGCGAGCGTGACGTGGTGTTCGGCGTGACCGTGGCCGGGCGCCCGGTCAGCCTGCCGCAGATGCAGCACACCGTGGGCCTGTTCATCAACAGCATCGCACTGCGTGTCACCCTGCCGGCCCCCGGCGAGCGGTGTTCGGTGCGCCAATGGCTGCAGGGCCTGCTGGAACGCAACATGGAGGTGCGCGAGTACGAGTACCTGCCGCTGGTCAACATCCAGGAATGCAGCGAACTGCCCAAGGGCCAGCCGCTGTTCGACAGCCTGTTTGTGTTCGAGAACGCCCCGGTCGAAGTGGCGGTGCTGGACCGCGCCCAGAGCCTGAATGCAACCTCCGACTCGGGCCGCACCCACACCAACTTCCCCCTCACAGCGGTGTGCTACCCCGGCGACGATCTGGGCCTGCACCTGTCGTTCGACCAGCGCTACTTCGACCGCGCCACCGTCGAACGCCTGCTGGGCGAATTCAAGCGCCTGCTGCTGGCGCTGATGGAGGGCTTGCACGGCGATGTGGCGCAGCTGGCACTGCTGGGCGAGCAGGAACAGCGCTTCCTGCTGCAGGACTGCAACCGCAGCGAGCATGCCTATCCGCTGCAGCAGAGCTACGCGGCGTTGTTCGAGGCGAGGGTGGCGGCGCATCCCGAGCGGGTGGTCGCACGCTGCCTCGAACAGCAGTGCAGCTACGCCGAGCTGAACTGCCAGGCCAACCGCCTCGGACATGCCCTGGTGGCGGCCGGGGTGCAGGTCGACCAGCCGGTGGCACTGCTGGCCGAGCGCGGGCTGGCGCTGCTGGGCATGATCGTCGGCAGCTTCAAGGCCGGCGCCGGCTACCTGCCGCTGGACCCGGGCCTGCCCGGCGCGCGTCTGCAACGCATCGTCGAGCTCAGCCGCACCCCGGTGATCGTCTGCACCCGGGCCTGCCTGGCCCAGGCACAGGCCCTGCTCGACGAACTGGGGTGTGCCGGGCGGCCGCGCCTGCTGGTGTGGGAGGACATTCAGGCCGGCGACGGCAGCGAAGCCAACCCGGGCATCTACAGCGCGCCGGACAACCTCGCCTACGTGATCTACACCTCCGGCTCCACCGGCCTGCCCAAGGGCGTGATGGTCGAGCAGCGCGGCATGCTCAACAACCAGCTGAGCAAGGTGCCGTACCTGCAACTGGGCGAGGCGGACGTGATCGCGCAGACCGCCTCGCAGAGCTTTGATATCTCGGTGTGGCAGTTCCTTGCCGCGCCGCTGTTCGGCGCGCAGGTGGCGATCGTGCCCAATGCCATCGCGCACGATCCGCAAGGGCTGCTGGAGCATGTGCAGGCCGCCGGCATCACGGTGCTCGAAAGCGTGCCGTCGCTGATCCAGGGCATGCTGGCCAACGAGCGCCAGCACCTGAGCGGCCTGCGCTGGATGCTGCCCACCGGCGAGGCGATGCCGCCGGAGCTGGCCTGGCAGTGGCTGGAGCGCTACCCGCAGGTCGGCCTGGTGAATGCCTACGGCCCGGCCGAGTGCTCCGATGACGTGGCGTTCTTCCGCGTCGATGCGGCCTCCACCCAGGGCAGCTACCTGCCGATCGGCACGCCGACCGACAACAACCGCCTGTACCTGTTAGGTGAAGATCACGAGCTGGTGCCGCTGGGCGCGGTGGGCGAGCTGTGCGTGGCCGGCACCGGGGTAGGGCGCGGCTACGTGGGCGACCCGCTGCGCACGGCCCAGGCGTTCATCCCGCACCCGTTCGGCGCCCCAGGCGAGCGCCTGTACCGCACCGGCGACCTGGCACGCCGGCGTGCCGACGGGGTGCTGGAGTACGTGGGGCGCATCGATCACCAGGTGAAGATTCGCGGCTACCGCATCGAACTGGGCGAAATCGAGGCACGCCTGCATGAACAGGTCCAGGTGCGTGACGCGGCGGTGGGCGTGCAGGAGGGTGCCAACGGCAAGCACCTGGTCGGCTACCTGGTGGCGGCCGACAGCCGTGCCGACACGGCGCCATTGCTGGAACAGGTTCGCCAGCGCCTGCGCGCCGAACTGCCGGAGTACATGGTGCCGCTGCACTGGGCGTGGCTGGCCGAGTTGCCGCGCAACGCCAACGGCAAGCTCGACCGCAAGGCGCTGCCGGCCATCGAGTTCGGCCAGCAGCACAGCCAGGCCTACCTGGCGCCGCGCAGTGAACTGGAGCAGCAACTTGCTGACATCTGGGCCGATGTGCTCAAGGTCGAGCGGGTGGGGGTGCGCGACAACTTCTTCGAGTTGGGCGGGCATTCGCTGCTGGCCACCCAGATTGCTTCGCGGGTGCAGAAGGTGCTGCAACTGAACGTGCCGCTGCGGGCCATGTTCGAATGCAGCAGCGTGGAGGAACTGGCGATCTATGTGGAGGGCCTCGAGGCCACGGTGCTGAGCGACGACAAGGTCGACCGGCTGAGTGACCTGATGGCTTCGCTGGAGGCGTTGTAGGCAGCCGAGCGGGGCATTTTGGTTTAGCATCCATGCTTCGCTCATGCGCGCCAGCCTTCGGGCTGGCGCGCTGCTGTTCATCTGCACACGGTCGGTATCGATGCGCCTTTTCCCTGCTTTGTTTCGTGGTTGTTCCTGTCTGTCGCTGCTGGCGGCCCTCTTGTTGCTGTGCCTGCCGGGCATCGCCAGCGCCGCCGAGGTCGATGGCGCGCGCATGGGCCTGCTGTGGGGCGTGCCGTTTGCCGGCATCCTGCTGAGCATCGCCTTGCTGCCCATCGTGGCCGCATCGCTGTGGCATCACCATTTCGGCAAGATCACCCTGGGCTGGACGCTGCTGTTCGCGCTGCCGTTCTGCTTTGCCTTCGGCTGGCACGCCAGCCTGGGGCTGGGCGTGCACGTACTGCTGGCCGAGTACCTGCCGTTCATCATCCTGCTGTTTGCGCTGTTCACCATTTCGGGCGGGATCGTGGTGGAGGGCAACCTGCATGGCTCGCCGTGGCTCAACACGCGGTTGCTGGCGCTGGGGGCGGTGCTGGCTTCGGTGATGGGCACCACGGGGGCGGCGATGCTGCTGATCCGCCCGCTGCTGCGTGCCAACGACAACCGCAAGCACACCGCGCACGTGGTGGTGTTCTTCATCTTTCTGGTGGCCAACGTCGGCGGCGGCCTGACCCCGTTGGGCGACCCGCCGTTGTTCCTGGGTTTTCTCAAGGGTGTGAGCTTTGCCTGGACCCTGCAGCACATGGCCTTGCCGGTGGTGTTGCTGGCGGTGCCGTTGCTGGGCGTGTTCTACCTGATCGACCGCTACTACTATCGCCGCGAAAACGAAATGCTGGCCGAAGACCCGACGCCGGATGCGCCGTTGCGCCTGCTGGGCAAGCGCAACTTCCTGCTGTTGGCGGGCGTGGTGCTGGCGGTATTGATGTCGGGCCTCTGGAAACCGGGGATTGGCGTCGAGCTGATGGGCACTCGGGTCGAGGTGCAGAACCTGTTGCGTGACGGCCTGCTGGTGGTACTGGCCTTGCTGTCGTTGTGGTTCACCCCGCGCGGCCTGCGGGTTGCCAACGAGTTCGACTGGGGGCCGATCGTCGAGGTGGCCAAGTTGTTTGCGGGCATCTTTCTCACCATTGCCCCGGTGATTGCGATATTGCGGGCCGGCAGTGACGGCCAGTTGGCGTGGTTGGTGGCGAGCGTGAGTGGTGCGCAGGGCGAGCCGATCGACAGCATGTACTTCTGGTTGAGCGGGACCTTGTCGAGCTTCCTGGACAATGCGCCGACCTATTTGTTGTTCTTCAACATGGCGGCTGGGGATGCGCAGGTGTTGATGGAGCGCATGCCGCAGACCTTGCTGGCGATCTCCATGGGTTCGGTGTTCATGGGGGCGATGACCTACATTGGCAACGCGCCGAACTTCATGGTCAAGGCGATAGCCGAGCAGCGCGGGGTGAAGATGCCGAGCTTCTTCGGGTACATGGCGTGGTCGTGTGCGGTGCTGTTGCCGTTGCTGGTGGTGTTGACGCTGGTGATGCTGTAGCGCCACCCCAACCCCCAAAGGCCATGATGGCCCCACTGCGATCTTCGGCCGAACAAACAAGGCTGACAACACCGATCCTGCAGGCCATGGCCTGTGGGATTTGCATCGCCAGCTCTGGTGCCCGGCTTCAGATTTTTGTCGGCCCCAACAACCTCAACGCTTGCCCAGTATCTTCCCCAACATCTCTGGCCGCGGCGCACCCTGCTGGGTCTGCAACTGCCCCTTGTCATCCAGGTAGAAGATCGCCGGCGTAGCCGACAACCCCAGCTCCTCCATCAGCGCCAGGTTCGCATCCAGCTTGGCCTGCACCTGCGTCGGAATCTTCGCCAGCGGCTTGAGGGTGCTGGCCTTGCCCGCGCTTTCATGGGCCTGCAAGGCCTTCTGCGGGTCGGCGCTGGCCAGCAACGCGGCCGACTTGGCCGGGCTGTCGGCGCGGATGATGCCGACCATGATGTGGCGCAATTGCACCTTGCCCGAGTCCACCCACGGCCGTGCCTGCTGCCAGAACATGTTGCAGTACGGGCAGTTGGGGTCGCTGAACAGGTACACCACCCGCGGTGCATCGGCCTTGCCATCGGCAATCCACGCGGTCTTGTCGAGCTTGGCCCACACCTGCTTGGCCATGGGTCCATACACCAGCTTCTCCAGCGGCGCCTCGCTCAGGTCCTGGCCCTGTTCGTCGAACAGGCTGCCCACCAGCACGTGCTTGCCGTCCGGGGTCAGGTACAGGGCCACGCCACGGTTCTGGAACTGCGCGGCATAACCTTTCAGGCCATTGGGCGCATCGAAGCTGCCGGTGACCTTGGCGCCCTTGGCCTCGATCTGCTGCACGGCCTTGGGCAATTCTTCGGCGACGGCCAGTTGGGTGGCGAACATGCCCAGGGCGAGGGTAATGGCGGAAACTTTCATGGTGTCGTCCTTGCTGGAACGGTGGGAGCGAGCGCGGTATCGCGGTCGAAGGATTCGAGGGCATGGCGCAGGCTGGCACGGGACAGCTCCCCCAGGTGGCTGCCCACCAGGCGCCCCTCGGCGTCGTAGAACAGGGTGGTGGGCAGCGCCATGGAGCCGACCTGCTGGGCCAGCTGGCCACCGGTATCGAACAGTACATGGGACAGGTTCAGGCCGGTGGTGGCCAGGAAGTTGGTGACGATCTGCGGGGTTTCGCCCTGGTTGACGAACAGGAAGGTCACGTCCGGATAATCATGCTGGGCCTGTTGCAGCACCGGCATCTCGCGCCGGCACGGCGGGCACCAGGTGGCCCACAGGTTGATCACCAACGGCCGGCCGCGGTGGCTGTGCAGCGCCACCGAATGGCCCTGGGCATCGCGCAGGGCCAGGTCCGGCAGTTGCGTGCCCTGCTCGTAGAGGTGGCTGGCCCAGCTGGCCAGCAGCCAGAACAGCGCGCCGCTGAACAGGCCCCAGCCCAGTGGCCGGCGCAGGCTCGCCTGGCGCCAGGCGTACCAGGCCGCCCCCAGCAGCACCGCCACCAGGCCGGCCCAGGGCAAAAAGCCGCCATCGCGGATGTCGATGATCTGCACCGGGTCCTCGGCATACATCGACCAGTAGCGCGCCACGAACCCCAGCCGGGCGCACAGCAGGCCGAGCAGGAACAGGCGAAACAGTGCGGCCTCGGGGTTGTCGCCGCCGCGCCTGGCCACCCGCCAGCCCACCAGCGTGGCCAGGCCCAGGGCGCAGAGCAGCAGCAGGTGGTCGAGGGCGATGGTCAGGGGGCCCAGGTTAACGGTCAGCATCAGCCTTGGCTCCGGGTGGCGGTCCAGTGTTGCAGGAAGGTGGCGGCGTTGACTTCACCGGTGATGCGCCTGGCCCGGCGCTCGTCGCCCTCGGGGCCGATCCACAGCATGCTCGGCGGGCCGGGCACCTGGTAGCGCTGCAGCAGCTGCTGGCTGGCCGGGGCATCGGCGGTCACGTCCAGGCGTACCAGGCGCACGCCTTCCAGCGCGGCGAGCACGTCGGGGCGGGCGAACACCTGTTTTTCCATGACTTTGCACGACACGCACCAGTCGGCGTAGTAATCCAGGAACACCCACTGCCCCTGGGCCTTGGCGGCGTCCAGCTGCGCCTGCAGCTCGGCCGGGGTGCGCACCGTGGTGAAGGCGTCGGCGTGGGGCGCAGCCACGGCATTGCCGGTGCCACCGGCATAGGGTTGCAGGGGCTGCAGCAGGTTGCTCGCGCCACCGGCCGCGCCCACCACCAGCAAGACGCCCCACAGGCCCGCCAGCAGCACGGCCGGTTGCAGGGCGCGCAGGGTGTGGACCGCGGACCAGGCGCCCCAGGCCAGCGCAATCAGCCAGGCCCCGCACAGGCCCAGCCACAGCGCAGGGTCGAGCACCGCGCGCAGGGTGTACAACGCCATGCCCAGGAACACGAAGCCGAACACCGCCTTGACCCGGTTCATCCAGGCCCCCGGACGTGGCAGGTAGCGGTTGCCCACGGTCACCAGCAGCAACAGCGGCAGGCCCATGCCCAGGCCCAGGCTGAACAGCACCAGCGCGCCATGCACGGCATTGCCGCTCTGCGCGATGTACAGCAGCGCGCCGGCCAGCGGGGCGGTCATGCACGGCCCCATCAGCAGGCCCGACAAGGCCCCCAGCAGTACCGCGCCATACAGATTGCCGCCACGGGTGTTGCGGCCTGCGCGCTCCAGGCGGTCGCGCACGAAGGTGGGCAGCTGCAGCTCGAAGGCGCCGAACATCGGCAGGGCCAGCAGCACGAACAGCGCGGCCAGGCTGCCCAGCAGCCAAGGCTGCTGCAGCCATGCCTGCAGGCTGGCGCCAAGCAGTGCGGCAACCACGCCCAGGGCGGCATACACCAGCGCCATGCTCAGTACGTAGGCGCCTGCCAGCACCAGCCCGCGGCGGGTGCTGGCGCCGTTGCCCATCACCAGCCCGGCCAGGATCGGCAGCATCGGCAACGAACAGGGGGTAAAGGCCAGCAGCAGTCCCAGGCCGAAGAAGGCCAGCAGGCTCCAGGCCAGCGGGTGTTCGCCGAGGCTGCCGGCCAGGGCCTGGTCGCTGGCCTGCTCGGCGCCTGCGGCCTGCCCGCCCAGATCGACCGGGCTGGTTTGGGGCGGGTAGCACAGCCCCGCGTCGGCACAGCCCTGCCAGCCCATGCGCAACTGGCCGGTGGCGTTGGCCGGTATCAGCAGCTCGAGTTCGCCGCGGTACACCTGGGTTTCGCCGAAGTACTCGTCGCTGTGGGGCAGGGCCGGCGGCAATGGTGGTACCGCCTCGGGGGCCAGGCCATCGAACTTCAGACGCTTCTGGTACAGGTAGTAGCCGTCGCTGATCTGCCAGTGCAGGCGCATCTGCCCCGAGGGCAGGCGCTCGCTGCTGAACACGAAGGCCTTTTCCACGGGCAGGAATTCGCTCTGGGCAAAAGGGTTGTTGAAGGGCTGGGCCTGGCTCAGCGAACTGAACAGCCACAGCAGGGCTAGAAGAAATACGCGCATGTCGACGCCTTGGCAGTGCGATAAGCCCGCAAGACTGACCGGCATGGATTAACCCAGGGTTAACCGATGGGCAGCCGTCGCCTCGCAGGCGACGTGTGCGCCTGGGCGCGGCATAATCCCCGGTTAATCCGCCTGTGGCCCACTGGGCCTTTCTGCCAACGACCGAGCCCGCCCCATGCACGTACTGCTCTGTGAAGACGATGACCTGATCGCCAGCGGCATCATTGCCGGCCTGAGTGCCCAGGGCCTGACCGTCGACCGCGTGGCCAGCGCCAGTGCGGCGCGGGCGATGCTGCAGGCCGCGCATTTCGACGTGATGGTGCTGGACCTGGGGCTGCCCGACGAAGACGGCCTCAAGCTGCTGCAACGCCTGCGCCAGCAGGGCCACAGCCTGCCGGTGCTGATCCTGACCGCGCGCGATGCGGTCACCGACCGGGTCGACGGGCTGCAGGCCGGCGCCGACGACTACCTGCTCAAACCCTTCGATCTGCGCGAGCTGGCCGCGCGCCTGCACACCCTGCTGCGCCGCGTGGCCGGGCGCTGTGTCAACGTCATCGAACACGGCCCGCTGAGCTTCGACCCCTCCAGCTGCGAAGCGCACCTGGCCGGTCAGCCGGTGGACCTGTCGCGCCGCGAACAGGCGCTGCTCCAGGCCCTGCTGCAGAACCGCGGCCGGGTGCTGTCCAGCGAGCAGCTCAAGGACAGCGTCTACGGCTTTGGCGACGAGGTCGAAAGCAATGCCCTGAACGTGCACATCCATCACCTGCGCCGCAAGCTGGGCAACGGCATCGTCGAGACCGTGCGCGGCCTGGGTTATCGCCTGGGGCCGGCCCAGGTGCCGCAGGCGTTGCAACGATGAGCCTGCGCCTGCGCCTGAGCCTGATTCTGGGCACTGCCTTCATCCTGATCTGGGCCCTGGCCGCGACGTGGATGCTGTGCGACCTGCGCCAGCAGATGATGTTCTCCCTCGACCAGCGCCTGGTGGCGTCGGCGCGCATGGTCGCCGGGCTGATCGACCAGTTGCCGCAGCCGCTGACCAGCAAGGGCGAGGGCACGCGCCTGAGCACCGACCAGTTCAGCATCCCCGATGGCATGGCCTGCCAGGTCAGCTCGCTGCGCGGCGAGATCCTGGCGCGCAGCCACAACCATGCCGACCAGACCCTCGACGACCAGCGCAGCGGCTTTCACGACCAGATGATCGATGGCGCACTGTGGCGCAGCTTCACCTATGCACGCGGCGATGTGCGCATCACCACTGCCGACCGGCACCTGGAGCGCGAGGCGCTGAACCGCTCGATCCTGCTGGCGGCCTCGGCCCCTGTGCTGGTGGCGTTGCTGGGCAGCCTCGGGCTGCTGTGGCTGGGGGTGGGCAAGGGCCTGGCGCCGCTCAACCGCATGCGCGACGCACTGCGAAGGCGCAGCCCCGATTCGCTGGAGCCGTTGCAGGTGCGTGCCCTGCCCAGCGAATTGCAGCCGTTGCTCGAAACCCAGAACCAGCTGTTCCAGCGCATCGGCCAGACCATCGAGCGCGAACGGCGCCTGACCGGCGATGCCGCGCATGAACTGCGCAGCCCGCTGACGGCGATCAAGACCCACCTGCAAGTGGCCCGCATGACCGATGGCAAGGTGCGCGAGCAGGCCCTGGAGCATGCCGAGCAGGGCGCCGATCGCCTGCACCGTACCCTGGAGCAGCTGCTGTTGCTGGCGCGGGTGGAGGGCAGCCTGTCGTTCGATGATGGCGTGCAGTACAGCGCCGAGCAGATCGCCCGCCAGGCCATCCAGGATGCGGGCCTGGGCGACAACCGGCGCATCGTGCTGCAGGCTGCGGCGCCGGCGGCCCAGGTGTTTCCCGACATGCCCGCGGCGCTGGCGGTGGCGGCCTTGCGCAACCTGCTGGACAACGCCCTGCGCCACAGCGCCGCCGATGCGCCGGTGGAGCTGCATGTTCAGGTCAAGGCGAACACCGTGGGCTTTCTGGTACGCGACCATGGGCCGGGCATCGATGCACAGAACCTGCAGCATGTGACCCAGCGTTTCTGGCGCAATGGCCATAGCGAAGGCTGTGGCCTGGGCCTGGCGATCGTGCAGGCGATCGTGCAGCGCTGCGCCTGCTCGCTGACGTTCGACAGCCACGCCGACGGCTTGCGCGTGTTGCTGCAGATGCCGTTGCGTGCACATCAAATGTAACCCCGCCGGCCTCGTCAGGCGCCGCTCGCCCCCGTAAGGTGTGGACCGCACAGCACCAGGGAGTACTCATGGACGAACGGATTCGCATTGCCAGGGCCCGGCCGGCCGAGGCCGCCCTGATCGAGCGGCTGATGCAGCAGAGCATCGCCACCGCAGCCGACCAGGATCATCACGGCGACCTGCAGGTGATCGACGCCTGGTCGCGCAGCAAGCAGCGTGCGCAGATCACCGACTGGCTGGGCGACCCGGCCCTGTACCTGAACCTGGGGCGCTGGCAGGGTCGCCCGGTGGCTACCGCGCTGGCCTTGCGCAGCGGCGAGATCTGCCAGTGCTTCGTGCAGCGCGACCACACCGGGCGCGGCATCGGTCGGGCACTGGTGCTGGACCTGGAGCACGCCTTGCGCCGCTGGGGCTGTACCCATGCATCGCTGTACAGCACCGCCTCGGCCCAGGATTTTTTCGCACGCCTGGGTTATTCGCCCAGCGGTGATGCGCTGGGATTTCATGGCCTGCACCTGCAACTGATGCACAAAACCTTCTAGAAGACCGCCCCGCGCGCTAAATCCGCAGGGCGTTGGTGCGTCTTTCAAGCGAGTACACATCCCGACACAACGCTGGCCATCGGCGCGTGGCGGGACCATCCGCTTGCTTGCGAGGGTTACTTCCGATGTCAGTCGCTACCTGCCTTGCCCAGGCACAGCCGGCTTCTTCAGCCGACGAGCCTGGCGAAACGCTTTATCACTTCGAAGATTCGCCACTGCTGACGCGACAGAAGCAGCAGGAGTCCAATGCACGCAGTTACCCGCGGCGCATTCCGCTGGCGCTCAAGCGTGCCCAGGGGCTTTACGTCGAAGACGTCGAGGGCCGCCAGTTCATCGACTGCCTGGCCGGCGCCGGCACCCTGGCCCTGGGCCACAACCACCCGGTGGTGATCGAGGCGATCCAGCAGGTGCTGGCCGACGGCCTGCCGCTGCATACCCTGGACCTGACCACGCCGGTAAAGGACCAGTTCGTGCAGGACCTGTTCGGCCTGCTGCCACCGGCCTTCAGCGCCCAGGCCCGGATCCAGTTCTGCGGGCCGACCGGCACCGATGCGGTGGAGGCCGCGCTCAAGCTGGTACGCACTGCCACCGGGCGCAGCACGGTGCTGTCGTTTCAGGGCGGCTACCACGGCATGAGCCTGGGCGCGCTGAGCCTGATGGGCAGCCTGGGGCCGAAGAAACCGATGGGCGCGCTGCTGGGCAACGGCGTTCAGTTCCTGCCATACCCCTACGACTACCGCTGCCCGTTCGGGCTGGGCGGCGAGCAGGGCGTGCAGGTCAACCTGCGCTACCTGGAAAACCTGCTGAGCGACCCCGAAGGCGGCGTGCAGTTGCCGGCGGCGGTGATCGTCGAGGTGGTGCAGGGCGAGGGCGGCATGATCCCGGCCGACCTCGACTGGCTGCGCGGCGTGCGGCGCATCACCGAGCAGGCGGGCGTGGCGCTGATCGTCGACGAGATCCAGAGCGGCTTTGCCCGTACCGGCAGGATGTTCGCCTTCGAGCACGCCGGCATCGTGCCGGACGTGGTGGTGCTGTCCAAGGCCATCGGCGGCAGCCTGCCGCTGGCAGTGGTGGTGTACCGCGACTGGCTCGACACCTGGCTGCCGGGTGCCCACGCCGGCACCTTCCGTGGCAACCAGATGGCCATGGCTGCAGGCTCGGCAGTGATGCGTTATCTCAAGGAACACGACGTGGCCGCCCACGCCGAGGCCATGGGCGCACGGCTGTGCGAGCACCTGGCGGTGCTGCAGCGCGACTTCCCGCACCTGGGCGACATTCGCGGTCGCGGGCTGATGCTCGGCGTCGAGGTGGTGGACCCGCAAGGGGCCGCCGATGCGCTGGGGCATGCGCCGGGGTTCGGCAAGCTGGCCTCGCTGATCCAGAACGAATGCCTCAAGCGCGGGCTGATCATCGAACTGGGTGGGCGCAACGGTTGCGTGGTGCGCTTTCTGCCGCCGCTGATCATTACCGTCGCGCAGGTGGACGACGTGGCCGAGCGCTTCGCCCGCGCCGTGCCGGCGGCCCTGCAGCGTCTGTAAGGCGCGCGGGTGCGATCAGCCCTGGCCGCTGCGCAGGGCCTCGATGTAGCGCATCACCGCGGGCGCCTTCTCGAAACGCCGATGCAGCACTGTGAGGCACGAGGTGGGTTGGCTGTCGGCGATGCGCCGGTAGCTGACCTGCGGCAGGGTGATGTGTTGCAGCACCGACTCGGGCACCAGCGCCACGCCCTGGCCCAGCGAAACCAGGGTGATGACCGCCACCAGGCTACCCGGCTGCGGCCCCAGGCGCGGCACGAAGCCACCCTGGGCGGCGACGGCCAGGGTGCCGGAGATCTGCTCGGGCAAGATAAAGGTTTCGGTGGCCAGGCGTGCGGCCATGATCTGCGGCAGCTCGTTCAACCGCGAGCTGGCCGGCAGGGCCAGGACAAAGCCTTCTTCGTGCAGGTCCATCGCGACCAGTTCGTCGGGCAGGTCCATCGGCGTGCGCACGTAGGCGATATCCAGCACACCGTCACGCACCAGCGCGGGGGACTCGGCCATGGGTTGCTCGCGGATGTTCAGCACCACCCCCGGGTGCGACTGGCTGAAGCGCGTCACCTGCTGCTGGAGCAGCCCCGAAAAGGCCGCCGAGGCCACATAACCCAACTCGATACGCCCCACGTCACCGCGCCCGGCCCGTTGTGCGCCCAGCTGCGCGGCATCGAACTGGCGCACCGCCTGTTCGGCCTCGGGCAGCAGCGCCTCGCCGGCGGCGGTCAGGCACACCTCGCGCTGGCTGCGCTCGAACAGGCGCACACCCAGCTGCCTTTCCATGTCCTGGATCTGCCGGCTCAGGGTCGGCGGGGCGATGCCCAGTTGCTCGGCGGCGCGGGTGAAGTGGCCGAGGCGGGCGACGCTGAGAAAATAGCGGAAATGGCGGATTTCCATGGGGTCTCGTTAGCTGCAGGCTAATGACGCAGGCGATCCTGGCTAACAAGGCCAGGCCGTTGCGGCGGTAATGTGTAGTAACACTACAAGATGCGTGACGTGGCGGCAAAGCCGCTGCGCCTATGAGCATCCGGTGGCTACACCGGCCCTGTCGCGGCAGCCTGCTCGGACACCGCGACACTGGCCCCAGATCGCCTTGCACGGGAGCCTTGCAATGTCCTCCGCCCGTTTCACCCTGTTCACGGCTTCGGCCGTGTGCGCCCTGATCATCCTCGACACCAATATCGTCGCCGTCAGCCTGCCTAGCATCGCCCGCGACCTGTCCGGCTCGTTCGCCGACATCGAATGGGTGGTCAGCGCCTACCTGCTGGCCTTCGCCGCACTGCTGCTGCCCGCCGGCAGCCTGGCCGACCGCTTCGGGCGCCGGCGCATGCTGCAGCTGGGCCTGGGCCTGTTCGGCCTCGCCTCGCTGGCCTGCGGCGCGGCGCCCACCCTGGTGTTTCTCGACATCGCACGGGCCGCCAAGGGCGTGGGCGCGGCGTTGCTGCTGACCTCGGCACTGGCTGCCATCGGCCACCGCTTCCACGAGCCCGAGGCGCGCATGCGGGCCTGGGCGTTCTGGGGCGCGTGCATGGGCGCGACCATCACCTTCGCGCCGCTGCTGGGCGGGCTGATCGCCAGCACCCTGGGCTGGCGCTGGATCTTCTACATCAACCTGCCGCTGGTGGCGGTGCTGGCGGTGATGGTGCGGCGCAGTGTCGAGGAGTCCCGCGATAGCGCCGCCGCGCGGCTGGACCCGTTTGGCAGCCTGACCTTCGCCGGCAGCCTGGGCTACCTGATCTGGGCGCTGATCGATGCCAACCAGGTCGGCTGGGGCAGTGCCCAGACCCTTGGGCGCCTGGTGATCGCAGCGTTCCTGTTCGGCCTGTTCATTCTGGTGGAGCGCAATCAGGCGCGGCCGATGATCGACCTGCAACTGATGCGCAGCGCACGCTTCATCGGTGCATTGCTGGGCATGTTCGCCTACGCCGCCTGCGCCCAGGTGATGATGACCCTGCTGCCGCTGTACCTGCAGAACGGCCTGCAACTGTCGGCCTTGGCCGCCGGCGCGGGCATGCTGCCGTTTGCCCTGGCGATGCTGCTGACCCCGCGCCTGGGCATGCGCCTGTCGGCGCGGTTGAGCAGCGCCCAGGTGTTCGCCCTGGGCCTGCTGCTGGTGGGCGCGGGCAACCTACTGTGCGGCGCGGCGGCCAGCTATGGCGGCTACCTGAGCTTCGCCCTGGCCAGCATCGTGCTGGGCGCCGGGGCCGGGCTGCTCAACGGCGACACGCAGAAGAACATCATGGCCTGCGTGCCGCGCGAGCGCACCGGCATGGCCTCGGGCCTGAGCACTACCACGCGCTTTGGTGCCATCGTGCTGGCCATCGGCATTCTGGGCGGCATCCTGGCGGCGCGCAGCGGGCAGTTGCTGCGCGAGGCGGTGGCAGGGGTGGCGCCTGGGCAACTGGACAAGGTCGGCGACATGGCCACCCGGGTTGCCGCCGGTGACCTGCCGGCAGCGCTGGCTATGGTCGACCCGGCACTGCGCGAAACCCTCGCGCCGCTGGCGCAGCACGCCTTCATCGGCGGCTTCGAGACGGTGCTGCAAAGCGCCGGGGTGGCGGCGCTGGTGTTCGCCGTGGTGGTCGGTGTGCTGCTTGGCAGGCCGCTGCCGGTGCCGCAACCGCTGCCGGCGCGCTGATCGCGCGCACGCTGGCGTTCGGCGCAACTGAAAAGCCCCAGGCGTTGCGCACTGGGGCTTTGTTTTTGCCGACCTTCAGGCCTTCGCGGCGAGTGCCTTGATCACTTCATCGATACTGCCCTGCAGTTCGCTCACCGGATTTTCGCCGCCGCCCTCCAGCACCAGCAGGCGGCTGCCGGCCTTGGCGACTGCCGCAGCTACCGCCTCGCTCGGCTGGCGATGGTCGAGCACCAGCGCCACGTCGTTGTCCTTGAGCAGGGCGGTCAGCTGTTGCAGTGCCTCGGGGGTCCACTGGTCTTCGGCGGGTACGCTGTAGGCCACCTGCTCCAGGTTCAGCCCGCCGATCAGGTAACCGAAGCGCTCCGACAGGCTTACCACGCTGAGGTTGTCGACTTCGCCCAGGCGCGCTTCGCTGTCGGCACTGAGCTTGAGCAACTGCTGCTTGAGCGTGGCCAGGTTGGCCTCGATTTTCGGCTTGGCGGCCGGCGCCAGGCGCACCAGGTCGGCGGCGGTCACGTCGGCCATGCGCCCCAGGTTGTTGCTCGACAGCCACGGCTGGCTGTTCAGGCCGTCCTTTGGCGCCCCCGGCTGCACCGCAATGCCGGGCAGGCTGCCATCCACCGGGCGTGCGGCATCCACTTCAACGATGCGGATATTGCTGCGCCGCGCCATCGGGTACAGCGGGTCGTCCGCCCATACCGAGCGCAGGCCGATCACCGCATCGGCGTTCACGGCCAGCTTCTGCAGGGCCGGCGCCCCACGCCCGCTGAAGTAGGCGGTCTGACGCGAGCCGGGCAGGTTGGCCGCGGCGGCGCGTTGCAGCTTCACCTCGCTGCCGTCGAGCAGCAACTGGCCAAGGCCGTAGGTGATGGGCAGGGACGCCAGTACCTGCACCGGGCGCGCGGCTTCGGCGGCCTGTGCGGCAACACTGAAGGCGCCGCTCAGGGCCAGTACCAGGGTCAGTTGGCGAAATGTCGGCTTCATCCGATGTTTCCTTTCAGGCTGGGCAGGGTGCCACGGGCGATGGCGGCCAGGGCGAAGGCCATGCCGGCGACCAGGATGATCGCGGCGCCCGAGGGCAGCGGCAGGTCGAACACGATCGGCAGCAGGATGCCGCTCAGGGTGCTGAGGGTGGCGATCACCACCGAGGTCCAGAAAAACCCCTTGAGCGACTGGCTCAGCAGGCGGGCGGCAGCGGCCGGGATCACCAGCAGTGCGCCCACCAGGATCGCGCCGATGACCTTAACCGCGGCCACGGTGATCAGCGTCACCAGCACCACGAACAGGTAGTCCAGGGTCTTCACTGCCACCCCGCGCACTGCCGCCAGCTGCGGGTTGAAGCTGGCCAGCATGATGCGGTTGTACAGCGGCAGGCTCAGGCCCAGCACCAGCGCGCCGACGATGGCCAGCACCAGCAGGTCGTTGCCGTTGACCGTCAGCACCGAGCCGAACAGCACGTTCTCCAGGATGTGCACGTTGATCTTGCCCGCCAGTATCAGCAGCAGGCTTGCGCCCAGCGCCAGCGACACCGACAGGAACACCCCGATCAGGGTGTCCGGGGCCAGCCCGGTGCGGTTGCGCAGGTAGTTGAGCAGCACGCCGAACAGCAGGCAGTAGCCGAACAGGCTGCCGTAGGGGCCGGTATAGGGTTCGCCGAGCAGGATGCCGATGGCCACCCCGGTCAGGGCCGCGTGGCCCACCGCCTCGGAGAAGAACGCAAAGCGCTTGACCACCACCAGCGTGCCCAGCCCGCCCAGCACCGGCCCGATCAGCAGGCCGGCGAGCAGCGCGTTGACCACGAAGCCATAGGCCAGGGCTTCGGGCAGGTAGCCCGAGGACGCCAGGCCCTGGATCATCAGGCGAAATTCTTCATAGTTCATCAGGCGTGGCTCCCGGTCACCGCAGCGCTGCGCGGGTGGGTGGAAAACAGTTGCAGCAGCGCCTCCGGGCGCAGGGCCTGCTCGGGCGGCGCGTCGAAAAGGATGCGCCGGTTGAGGCCGGTGACGTGGTCGGCCAGGCGTTTCACCGCCTCCAGGTCGTGTTCGATCCACAGCACGGTGGTGCCGCTGGCGCGCCAGTCCAGCAGCAGTTGTTCGAAGATGCGGATGCCGGCTTCATCCAGCGCCGACATCGGTTCGTCCAGCACCAGCAGTTGCGGCGCCGGAATCAGCCCCTGGGCCAGCAGCACGCGCTGGCGCTCGCCGCCGGAGAGGGCGCCCATGCGCCGCTTGCGCTTGTCCTGCATGCCCACGCGCTCCAGCGCCTGGCCGATGCTCGCCGCGTAGTGGCGCGACAGCCCCAGGAACGCCGGGCGGCGCTGGCACATGGCGGCCATGAAGTCGTCCACGGTCATCGGCAGGCCACGGTCGAATTCCAGGGCCTGCGGCACGTAGCCGATGCAACCGGGGGCGCCGGCCCAGTGCAGGTTCAGGCGGCCGTGGTGGGGCATCTGGCCGAGCAGGGTCTTGATCAGCGAACTCTTGCCGCCGCCGTTGGGCCCCACCAGCGCATGCACGCTGCCAGGGCGCACCTTGAAGCTCACCTGGTCGAGGATGGTGGTGCGGCCCAGGGTCAGGCCAACGGCGTCGAACTCCACGCCGGGGCCCTGGCTGGCAAGGGTGATCGGCTCGATGGCGCTCATGCCCCGGCCTCCTGGATCGCGCGCACCACGGTATCGAGGTTGCTGGTCATCTCCTTTTCGTACTTTTCGGCGCTGTAGTCGCCGTAGGAGATGTGCGACAGCGGGTACAGGCGCACGCCGGACTCACGCTGGATGGTGTCCACATAGGTGGACGGGAAGTCGAGCTCCGAGAAGATCACCTTCACGTCCAGGTCGCGCAGCTGGTTGATGGTCTTCTTCAGCTGGCTGGGGCTCGGTTCGATGCCATGGGCGGGCTCGACCACGGCGGTGACTTCCAGGCCGAATTCACGCAGCAGGTAGTCGTAGGCCGCGTGCACGGTGGCCACGCGCAGGTCGGCATTGGGCGCGCTGGTGAGCTTGGCCAGGGCCTCGGCACGCAGCTGGCGCAGGCGCTTGCCATAGGCGCGGGCATTGGCGGTGTAGGCCTTGGCGTTGGCCGGGTCGAGCTTGCCCAGCTCGCGGGCGATGTTGTTGACCTGGGCGATCGAGGCGCTGATCGACAGGAAGGTGTGCGGGTTGACCACCTTGCCCGCGCCGCGTGCGGCGATGCCGGTGGCCGCCAGCAGCGGCACGTTGGCGTTGGCCTCGATGGTGGCCACGCCAGGCTTTTCGCTGGCCTCGATCATGCGGTCGGCAAAATCGTCATGCCCCACGCCGTTGAGCACCACCACGTCCAGCGTGCCGATGCGCTTGATGTCCTCGGCGCGTGGCTCGTAGGCGTGCGGGTTGAAGCCTGCCGGAATCAGCGGCACCACCTCGGCCTTGTCGCCGACGATGTTGGCCACGTAGCTGTAGTAGGGGTGCAGGGTGATGCCGATACGCAGGCGCTTGGCCTCTTCGGCGTGCGCCAGGGGCGCCAGGCACAGGGCGAGCACGCCGGCCAGGATGCGTCGGCGGTTGACCAGAAACGATGAAATAGACATGGGCAGGCGGTCTTCTCTCAGGTGTATCCGTGGGTTCAGTGCCGATGCTGGCGAGTGACCCCGGCATCGAATTGCGCGACGACCTGTTGCCAGCCCGCAGCGCTCAAGGCGGCGTCGCTGAGGTCGTGGGGGGCGGTGAGGTCGGTGCTGCGGTTGAGCCAGATATCGGCCGGGCTGTCGGGCTGTGCGCCCAGGCGCATCAGGAACGAGCCGGCCACTTCGCTGGCCTGGCTGAGCCCCAGGTAGGCGCCGCCTTCGAGCAACTGCCAGGTGTGGCCGCCACGGCTCACGGCGCTGGCGTCGCGGGCGAACGGGGCGTAGCCCTCGGCATCCAGCTCGGCCGGGGTGGGCAGGCGCTGTTCTTCCTGCTGACGCAGCTGGATCTCCTCCAGGGTAACCCGCAGGTCGGCGTACACCCCTTGCTCGCCGGCCGTGAGGTCGCGGCGCGCATCGAACTGATGGGCCGCCACTTCGCTGGTTTCGGTGGTTTCACCGCGCCAGCTGACCACCGCGCCGGCCACCAGCAGCACCAGGGCGCAGAACAGCAGCACATACAGCGTTTCATGGCCGGCACCGGCCGGGCGGATGGTCTGGGTCGTGGTCGGGGTGCTCATGGTGCCTCGATGTCGGCCTGGTCGATTTCCACCACATGACCGGGGCCTGCGTCGAACAGCACGTAGAACTCGGCATCGGGGCGCTTGAAGGTGAGCTTGGAGTCTTCGCCCAGCTTGCCGGGTACCAGGATGCTTTCGTCGTAGCCGATCACGTCGAGGGTTACGCCGGGGGCGCCGCTGCCGTCGGAAAAGCCGCCGGTGCACTGGATCTGGCCGCCTTCGATCTGCTTGCATTCGCAGATCGGGTTGTGGGCCAGCGCCAGGTTGCTGAAGGTGGCGAGCGAAGTGAGCAGTGCCGCGCCACCCAGGCGACGCAGCAGGTCAGAAACAGGCATCATTTGCCTCCTTGTTTTTGAAGCCAGGCGACAGTGCTTGGCGAGGCCTTGCTGAGCGGGACCGAACCCTGGTGCATGCTGCCGTCCCAGCCTTCCATGGTCACCCACAGTTCGGCGTCGGGGCTGGTCTTGAGCGGCACCGGCACCGTGGCGCCCATGCGGTAAGGGGAACCGAAGAAGATTCCGCCGGCGGCGCGCAGGCTGCGCGGCTTGCCGATACGCAGGTAGGTGGCCTTGACCTGTGGGATACAGGCTTCGCACAGGCTGGCGTTGAAGCTCTTCATGTAGCCGGCCGGCCCGTCCTGGCGCGGCGCCTCGTTGCGCAGCTCGGCCAGCTTCAGGCTCCAGGGGCCGACCTGGACCTCGCCGATCTCGCGTTCGCCCAGGCCCACGTCACCGCGAAACAAGGCCACATCGGCGAAGTACTTGGGCATGAAACCCAGCGGTACCAGCAATAGCAGGACGTTGATGTGAAAGCGCCACTTCAGCCAGAACTGGCGCAGGCGCGAAGGCGGTTGTGCAGCGATTGCCTTGCTCATGCCTGGCTCTCCGAAGGGGTAGGGGTGGCAGCGGCGGCGCGCTTGGCGCGTGCCGGTTTTTCGCTGCGCTTGAGGGCGGTGGCCGTGGCGATGGCGGTGCGCTTGGTCCAGATCAGCAGGCCGCTGAGCACCATCATGCTCAGCAGCAGGCCGAACACGAACCAGATCAGCTTGATCCAGATACCGCCGAAATCGCCGGTATGCAACGGGCGCATCGACTCGGTGACGAATTCGAGCTTGCTGCGGTCGGACAGCAGCTCATGGGCCTCGACCACGCCACTGTAGGGGTTGACCGATGCGGTCTGGAACATCAGCGGGTACCAGCTGCGCCCACCCACTTCGGTGTGGCTGTAGGCGTTGCTCGGCAGGCTGATGAAGCTCACGTCCAGCCCCGGGATCTTGTCGATGGCGATCTTTTCGATGGCATCCAGGCTCAGCACCGGGGCCGGCTGGCCGGCGGGCGCGGTGGGCACGTTCTCGCGGGCGATCACCGGCAGCACCTGGTTGCTGGAAATCGAGATCTGGTTGTCGAACAGAATCGCCTGGATCAGGAACCAGGTACCGGTGATCGAGATGACCGCGATGAACCAGATCGACCAGATCCCGCTCAGGCGGTGGAAGTCGCCCCAGAAAATCCGCGCACCGTGCTTCAGGCGCAGGGTCGGCTTGAGAAAGCCCTTCCAGAAGCGCTTGTACACCACCAGCCCGGTGACCAGCGAGGCCAACATCGGCAGCCCCAGCAGCGACACCAGGTACCAGCCCCAGCTGTAGCCATTGGTGAACGGCACCAGCCACCAGCCGTGCAGGGCGCGGGTAAAGGCCTGGAAGTTGAACTGCGCCGCCTCGCCCTGGACCACCCCGGTGTACGGGTTGACGTAGAGCGTGGTGGAGCGCGAGTCGGGGTAGGTGACGCTGACGGTCAGGGCGAAATGCGATTCGTCCGGGCGCACGATGGTGCTGACATACACCCCCGGCTGCGCGGCCTCGACGGCGGCGCGCACCTGGTCGAAGCCCAGCATCGGCGGGTCGCCGTCGGGTTTGGAGGCGCGGACCTCGGGCTGCGCCAGCCAGACGATTTCCTGGCTGACCACGGCCAGCGTCCCGGTGAAGCAGACGATCAGCACGAAGAACCAGATCGGCAGGGCTAGCCAGCTGTGGACCAGAAACCAGAGTTTTGAACGTGACTTTTTCGACATTGGGCAGGCAACTTCGATTCGGAGTGTGGTGAGCATGAGGTTCCGGAGCACGGGGTGTCTGGGCTCAGGCTCGCTCGAAAGGGTGCAGTGGTAATTGTTAGGACGAATGAGAAGCAGAAATCCTGCACTAAAAAATGCAAGCAAATGTTTCCAAGGCTCCCGGCCTGCCGCCGGGAGCCCTGTTGAACCCCGCTGGCGCTACTCGAACGTACGCCCGGCGCGCCAGTAGCCCATCAGGGTCAGCGCGTTGCGGTCCAGGCCCTGTTCGTTGATCAGAAAGCGCCGGATCTGCATCACCGCAGCCGATTCCCCGGCCACCCAGGCGTAGAAGCTCTGGTGGCTGGCGCTGGCACGTTCCCAGAGGATCTGCTGGTCGATGTCCACCTCCTCGAGGCGCGTGTCGGCGGGCGGGCGTCTGGCGGGCAGGGTGGCCAGCTGGGTCACGGCATGCACCATGGCCTGGCCCTGGATACGCTGTTGCTGGTCGCGTGGCAGCCAGTGCAAGGTGGTGCTGGCATTGCAGCGCAGGGCCAGGCAGTCCTGTTGCAGCGGCACCTCTACATAGGCTTCGACCTGGGGCGGGTCATCTTGCCCGGCGAGGGTTTCGAGAATGCCGGCAATGGCTGGCAAGGCGGTTTCATCGCCCACCAGCAGAATGTTGCGCACCCCAGCGGGCGGGTTCCATTCGTAGCCCCCGGGGTCGCCGGCGAAGGCCAGGTTGGGTGCCAGGATCTGCAGACGGTCGCCTGTGCGGGCGTGGGTGGCCCAGGCCGAGGCGGGGCCGTTGACCCCGTGCAGTACGAAATCGATATCCACCTCGGCCTGTTCGCGGCGCAGGGCACGGATGGTGTAGGTGCGCATGGGCGGGCGGCTGGCCTCGGCCAGGGCGCGGCGGGCTTCGTTCCAGTGCAGGTCGTTGGGCAGTTCGGGCGGGCTGCCGTCGGCGGCGGGGAAGAACAGCTTGACGCGTTGATCGGCAGCCAGGGTGTGCATCCGGGCCACGTCCGGGCCGGTGAACACCAGGCGGCTCAGCGACGGGCTCAGTTGGATGCGTTGCTTGAGGGTGACATCGAACAGGCGGTAGGCGCGCTCGGGCTGTGCGCCGGCCAGCTTGCGCAGGCCGCGCCCGATGGCGCGGGTCAGGGAGGAGGCGGTGGACATGGCATAGGCCTTTCTTGCAGCGGGTTCTCTTTGGAGACGAGGGAAGACGGGGGGAAATTAGGGGGCTGGCCACTCCAGTTCCGCAGGCCCCGGCACGTTGCATGTGCCGTGTGCACGCTATGCAGGCGCCAGCCTTGCTGGCCAACGCATGCGCCGGCGCTTTCACAGCCTAAATCACCCTGCACCTGCTTCGTTCTTGTGGATACGACTGGACCTTGTGGTCCCGCATCCTATCGACAAGGACGCATTGCATGAATGCCCAAGACTCGCTGAAACTCGCTCGCCGCTTTATTGAACTGCCAACCGAAAAGCGTCCGCTGTTCCTGGAAGCACTGCGCAAGGAGGGCGTCGATTTCTCGCAGTTCCCGATCCCGGCCAACGCCACCAGCAGCGAGCGCGACGGCCTGTCCTACGCGCAAGGGCGCATGTGGTTCCTGTGGCAGCTCGATCCGCAAGGCGCCGCCTACAACCTGCCGATGGCCGTGCGCCTCAAGGGTGAACTCGACAACCATGCCCTGCAACAGGCCTTCGATGCGCTGGTGGCTCGCCATGAAACCCTGCGCACGCTGTTCGAACAGGGCGACGGGCAGGTCCGTCAGCGCGTTCTGCCGCCCACACCGGTCACGATCGTCACCCATGACCTGAGCCATCTCGCACCCGCAGACCGCGAAACACAAGTCGGCGCACGGGTCGAGTCCGATGCCGGCAGCCCCTTCGACCTGGGCAACGGTCCGCTGCTGCGCGTGCAACTGCTCAGGCTCGACGCGTGCGAGCACGTGCTGCTGCTGACCCTGCACCACATCGTCGCCGACGGCTGGTCGCTGAACGTGCTGATCGACGAGTTCATCCGCCTTTACGACGCCGCCAGCAGTTCGGGCGAAGCGGCCCTGCCCGAGCTGCCGATCCAGTACCGCGACTACGCGCTGTGGCAACGCAGCTGGCTGGAGGCCGGCGAGCAGGAACGCCAGCTTGGCTACTGGCGCGAAAAGCTCGGTGACGACCATGCGCCGCTGGCGCTGCCGTTCGACCACCTGCGTCCGGCCATACCGACTCAGCGCGGGGCGCGACATGCCTTCGAAGTGCAGCCGGCGCTGGCCGAGCAGTTGCGCAGCCTCGCCCGCGCCCAGGGCGCAACGCTGTTCATGGTGTTGCTGGGCGGCTTCAAGCTGCTGCTGCAACGCTACAGCGGCCAGCGCGCGATCCGCGTCGGGGTGCCGGTGGCCAACCGCAACCGCGCCGAGGTCGAGGGCCTGATCGGCTGTTTCATCAATACCCAGGTGCTGCACACCGATATCGACCCGCTGATCGACGTGGCCGAGCTGGTGCAGCGCATCAAGCACACCGCTGTCGGCGCCCAGGCTCATCAGGACCTGCCGTTCGAGCGCCTGGTCGAAGCGCTTGATCTGCCACGCAGCGCCAACCAGGGCGCGCTGTTCCAGGTGCTGTTCAACCACCAGGCCAACATCGCCGATGCCGCGCAGATCACCACCCGCTCGGGCCTGGCCCTGGAGAAGGTCGCGCTGGACAAGCACAGCGCGCGTTTCGACCTGGCGCTGGACACCTACGAAAGCGCCGGTCGCCTGCACGCCACCTTCACCTATGCGCTGGACCTGTTCGATGCGGCCACCATCGTCGCCATGGGCGAGCATTGGGTGCAATTGCTGCAAGGCCTGGTGGCGGACGCGTCGTGTGCCGTCGGTGAGCTGCCGCTGCTGGTCGCCGGTACCCCGCACATCGACACGCCGGCCCTCGCGCTGGACGACACCTGCATCCATCATCTGATCGAGCAGGCGGGCGCAGCCACTGCGCAGGGCATCGCGGCCATCAGCGCCGGTCGGCAGATCACCTATGCCACTCTGTGCCAGCGCAGCGACGCACTGGCTGCGGCGTTGCGCCAGGCCGGGGTGCAGGTGGACGAGCGGGTCGGCGTGGTTGCCGACCGCTCCATCGACATGCTGGTGGCCATCCTGGCTGTGCTCAAGGCAGGCGCCGCCTACCTGCCACTGGAGCCCGAGCAGCCGCGCGAGCGGCTCGACTTCATGCTGGCTGACAGCAACGTGCGCGTGGTGCTGGCCGCTTCGACCTGGGCAGAAACATTGCCGGTGCAGGTACACCTGATGCACGCCGATGCCGTGTACCCCGACGCTGCCGCGCCGGTAGTGGCGGTCGCGCCGGACAACCTGGCCTATGTGATCTACACCTCCGGCACCACCGGCAGGCCCAAGGGTGTCGGCATCAGCCATGGCGCGCTGGCCAACTACGTGCGCGGGGTCGGTCGACGCCTGCCGATGCAGGCCATCCGGAGCCTGGCGATGGTTACCACGCCTGCCGCCGACCTGGGCCACACCGTGCTGTTCGGTGGACTGTGCAGCGGCAAGACCCTGCATCTGCTGGACAAGCAGACGGTGCTGGATGCCGACGCTTTCGCCCGCTACCTGCACGAGCACGCGGTGGATGCGCTGAAGATCGTGCCTTCGCACCTGGAGGCCATGCTGCCTGCAGGTTCAGCAGCGTTGCCCCGCCAGTGCCTGATCCTCGGCGGCGAAGCCTGCACGCCTGCTCTGCTGCAACGCATCGCGGGGCTGGCCCCGACGCTTGCGGTGATCAACCATTACGGCCCCACCGAAACCACCGTGGGTGTGCTGACCCATGCAATGGATGGCCAGCCGGTGCTGGGCACGCCGCTGGACAACCTTCGCGTGAAGGTGCTCGATGCTTGCCTGCAGCAGGTGCCAGGCGCGGCGCGAGGCGAGCTGTACATCGCCGGGGCCGGGCTGGCCCGGGGGTACCTGGGGCGTGCCGGGCTGACCGCCGAACGCTTTGTGCCCGACCCGGATGACGCTGCCGGCGGGCGCCTGTACCGCACCGGCGACTGGGTGCGTCGCAACGGCCTGGGGCAACTGCTGTTCGCCGGGCGTATGGACGGTCAGGTCAAGATTCGCGGTTATCGTGTGGAACTGGCAGAAATCGAGAGTCGCGTGCGCGAGTTGCCCGGCATTCGTGCTGCCGTGGTGCGTGTGGTGGGCGAGGGCCAGGCGCAGCAACTGGCCGCTTACCTGGTGCCGGTTGACGCGCCACACGGCGATGCCGCGCAGCAGGCCCTGCTCGATGCCAGCCGCACCGCGCTCAAGCAGGCCCTGCCCGAACACATGGTGCCCACCCACCTGTCGTTGCTCGAACGCCTGCCGGTGACCGCCAACGGCAAGCTCGACCTCAAGGCCCTGCCGCAGCCGGCAGCGGCACAGACTACCTACCGTGCGCCGCAGACACCATTGCAGGCAGTGGTGGCACAGATCTGGGCCGAAGTACTGCACATGGATCAGGTGGGCCTGGACGACAACTTCTTCGCCCTGGGCGGACACTCGCTGCTGGCCACCCAGGTGGTCTCGCGGGTGCGCAAGCAACTGGGCCTGGATATCCCGCTGCGCGCGCTGTTCGACAGCGCCGACCTGCTGGCCTTCACCGACGTGGCGCAAGCCCTGGCGCCGGTAACGCAAGCCGACTTCGAGGTACTGGACCGCAGCGCGCCGCTGGCGGTTTCGCATGCCCAGTACCGCCAGTGGCTGTTCTGGAAGCTGCACCCGCACAGCGCGGCCTACAACACGCCGCTGGCTGTGCGTCTGCACGGCGCGCTGGACCTGTCGGCCCTGCAGTCGGCCTTCGATTCGCTGGTGGGTCGCCACGAGTCGCTGCGCAGCGTGTTCGACGAGCGCGACGGCATGCCGTGGCAGCGCGTATTGCCGCCTGCGCCGCTGGCCATCGCGATTCACGACCTCAGCGCCGAGCCTGTACAGGCACTGATGCAGCGCCTGGACGAAGAGGCCGCCACCCCGTTCGACCTGGCGCACGGCCCGCTGCTGCGCGTCAGCCTGTTCAAGTGCGCCGGTGACGAGCATGTGCTGGGCCTGATGCTGCACCACATCGTCTCCGACGGCTGGTCGATGGGGGTGATGATGCGCGAGCTGGCGAACGCCTACAACGCCCGTGTGCGCGGCGAGCCGCTGCACCTGGAGGCGCTGCCGGTGCAGTACGCCGACTACGCCGCCTGGCAGCGCAAGCGTCTGGCCCAGGGGCTGCAACAGGCCCAGCTCGAGTACTGGAAGGACCAGCTCGAAGATGACTTCGCGGTGCTCGAACTGCCGGCCGACCGTAGCCGACCCAAGGAGCAGAGCCATCAGGGCGGGCGTATCGACATCCGCCTGCCGGACACGCTGGCCAGCGGCCTGCGCGAACTGGCGGTGCAGCACAACGCCACGCTGTTCCACGTATTGCTGGCGGCGTTTGCCATCGTGCTGTCACGCTACAGCGGCAAGCCCAAGGTCAACATCGGTATCCCGGTCACCAACCGCAATCGCCTGGAGCTCGAAGGGCTGATCGGCTTCTTCGTCAACACCCTGGTGGCGCGGGTGGGCATCGACCCGGCGCTGACCTTCAGCCAGTTGCTGGAGGCCGTCAAGGACACTGCCTTGCAGGCCCAGGCCAACAAGGACGTACCGTTCGACGCACTGGTCGATGAACTCAAGCCCGAGCGCGGGCTGGGTTACAACCCGCTGTTCCAGGTGATGTACAACCACCTGCGCGACGTTGGCGGCCAGGTCTCGGCCGACAGCCTGCACGGCCTGCACGTCGAGGAAATCGACCTGGTCGAGCAGACCGCGCATTTCGATATCTCGCTCAACACCTTCGAGCGCGCCAGCGGGCTGGTGGCCACCTTCAACTATTGCACCGACCTGTTCGACGCCGCGCGCATCCAGCGCATGGCCGCGCACTGGCAGAACCTGCTCGAAGGCATCTGCCAGGCCCCGCGTCAGCGCCTGGCGCAACTGAGCCTGCTGGGCGCCGACGAGCGCCGGCAGATCCTCGGCCAGTGGCAGCCCGGCCAGCAGTCGAGCCAGCGCCAGGTTCACCAGTTGATCGCAGACCACGCGACACTGACGCCGAACGCGGTGGCGGTGCTCTGCGAAGGGCGCCAGTTGACCTACGCGCAACTGAACGCCCAGTCCAATCGCCTGGCGCATCACCTGATTGAACTGGGCGTAGGCCCCGAGGTGCGCGTGGCCGTGGCGTTGCGCCGCTCGGTCGACACCGTGGTGGCCCTGCTGGCGGTGCTCAAGGCCGGGGGTGCTTATGTGCCGCTGGACGTGGCCTACCCGCAGGACCGTCTGCACTACATGATCGAGGACTGCAAGGCTGCACTGGTGCTGACCCAGCACGACGTGCTCGACCAGCTGGCGCTGCCCGGCGCGATGGCGACCTTGCTGGTGGACCAGCCCCAGGCCTGGCAGGAGCGGGCCGACACCACGCCGCAGGTGGCGCTGAACGAAGGCAACCTGGCCTACGTGATCTACACCTCCGGTTCCACCGGCCAGCCCAAGGGCGTGGCGGTGGCGCATGGCCCGCTGGTGGCGCACGTGCTGGCCATCGGCGAGCGCTATGAAATGACCCCGCGCGACTGCGAGCTGCAGTTCATGTCGCTGGCCTTCGACGGTGCCCACGAGCGTTGGCTGACCGCCCTGAGCCACGGCGCCCGCCTGCTGCTGCGCGGCGACGAGCTGTGGTCGCCGGAGCAGGCCTGCCAGGTGATGCGCGAGCAGGGCGTGACTGTCACTGCGCTGCCGCCGGTATACCTGCAGCAGGTGGCCGAGCATGTCGAACAGGCCGGCAACCCGCCGGCCGTGCGCATCTACTGCTTTGGCGGCGATGCCGTGCCGCAGGCGAGCTATGCACTGGCTTGGCGTGTGTTGCGCCCGCAGTACATCGTCAACGGCTACGGCCCGACCGAAACAGTGGTAACGCCGCTGCTGTGGAAGGCCCGTGAAGGCGATACCTGTGGCGCCGCCTACGCGCCCATCGGCAGCCTGGTGGGGCGCCGCACGGCCTATGTGCTGGACGCCGAGCTGAACCTTTTGCCCAACGGCCTTGCCGGTGAGCTGTACCTGGGCGGGCAGGGCGTGGCACGCGGTTACCTGGACCGCCCCGGCCTGACCGCCGAACGCTTCGTACCCGACCCGTTCGCCGCCGACGGCACGCGCGTGTACCGCAGTGGCGACCTCACGCGGGTGCGCGCCGACGGCCTGGTCGACTACCTGGGGCGCATCGACTATCAGGTCAAGATTCGCGGCTTTCGTATCGAGCTGGGCGAGATCGAGGCCCGTCTGCAGGGGCACCCGCAGGTGCGCGAAGCGGTGGTCGTCGACATCCCCGGCCCCAGCGGCAAACAGCTGGCCGGCTACCTGGTGCCCGTGGCCGCGCCGGATGCGCAGCAGCACACCGAGCTGCGCAACACCTTGCGTGAACACCTCAAAGCAGTGCTGCCGGACTACATGGTACCGGCGCACCTGATCGTGCTCGACGCCTTGCCGCTGACCCCAAACGGCAAGCTCGACCGCAAGGCGCTGCCCAAACCGGACGCCAGCCTGCTGCAACAGGCCTACGTGGCGCCGCAGAGCGACCTGGAACATCAGCTCGCCGCCCTCTGGGCGGGCGTGCTCAAGGTCGAGCAGGTGGGCGTTACCGACAACTTTTTCGAACTGGGCGGCGATTCGATCATCTCCATCCAGCTGGTCAGCCGCGCGCGCCAGGCCGGCATCCATTTCAGCCCCAAGGAGCTGTTCCAGCATCAGACCGTGCAGGGCCTGGCGTCGGTGGCGCGCCAGGGCGAGCAGGCCCGCCAGATCGACCAGGGCGCTGCCAGCGGCCAGGCGCTGCTGCTGCCGGTGCACCAGTATTTCTTCGGCGCGCAGATGCCCGAACAGCACCACTGGAACCAGGCTGTGCTGCTCAAGCCCGGCCAGACATTGCAGGCGCAGACACTGGAGCAGGCGTTGCAGGCGCTGACCACCCAGCACGATGCGCTGCGCCTGAACTACAGCCTCCAGGCCGACGGCCAATGGGCCGCGCACTACGGTGCCGTGGCCCAGCAACAGACCATCGTGTGGGCGGCTGCGGCAGAACACGCCGAGGCGTTGCAGGCGCTGTGCGAAAAGGCCCAGCGCAGCCTGAACCTCGAACGCGGTGAACTGCTGCGTGCGGTACTGGCGACCCTGCCCGATGGCAGTCAGCGCCTGTTGCTGGCGATCCACCACCTGGTGGTCGATGGCGTGTCGTGGCGCATTCTGCTGGAGGACCTGCAAACGGCCTACACGCAACTGGCTGCCGGACAGGCCGTGACCCTGCCGGCCAAGACCAGCTCGACCCAGGCCTGGGCGCAACGTTTGCAAACCCATGCCGCCACCCTGCAACCGCAACTGGCGTACTGGACCGCCGAGCTGGCGGGCGTCAGCGCCGAACTGCCGTGCGACCATCCGCAGGGTTCGCTGCAGGGCGTGCATCTGGCCACGGCCCACACCGTGCTCGACGCGGCCACCACCCGCAAGTTGCTGCAACAGGCCCCGGCCGCCTACCGCACCCAGGTCAACGACCTGCTGCTGACCGCCCTGGCGCGGGTGATCGCACGCTGGACCGAGCGTGATGAGGTACTGATCCAGCTCGAAGGGCATGGTCGCGAAGACCTGTTCGATGACGTGGACCTGACCCGCACAGTGGGCTGGTTCACCAGCATGTTCCCGGTCAAGCTGAGCCCCACCGACAGCCTCGATGGCTCGATCAAGCGCATCAAGGAACAGTTGCGTGCGGTGCCGGACAAAGGCATCGGCTTCGGTGCGCTGCGCTACCTGGGTGACGCGCAGGCCCGCGAAGCACTGGCCGCGCTGCCGGTGCCGCGTATCACCTTCAACTACCTGGGCCAGTTCGATGGCAGCTTTGCCGAAGACGGCCAGGACGCCTTCTTCACCCCGGCCAGCGAGCACGCCGGGGCCAACCAGAGCCCCGAGTCGCCGCTGGGCAACTGGCTGGCGATCAATGGCCAGGTGTATGGCGGCGAATTGAAACTGGGCTGGAGCTTCAGCCGCCGCATGTTCGACGAACCGACCATCCAGGCCCTGGCCCAGGCGTATGCCGAAGAGCTCAAGGCGCTCATCGCGCATTGCGTCCGGCCAGACAGCTTCGGCCTGACCCCATCGGACTTCCCGATTGCCGGCCTGACCCAGGCACGCCTGGACGAGTTGCCGGTTGCCGCGCGCGACATCGAAGACATCTACCCGCTGTCACCGATGCAGCAGGGCATGCTGCTGCACACCCTGATGGACCCGCATTCGGGCATCTACTTCATGCAGGCGCGCAAGAGCATCCGCAGCCCCATCGACTTCGAGCGCTTCACCGCGGCCTGGCGTGCGGTGGCGCAGCGTCACGAACCGCTGCGCACTTCGTTCAGCCTCGACCGTGATGGCCAGATGCTGCAGATCGTGCACCGCCAGGCGCAGTTGAGCGTGAGCTTCCTGGACTGGAGCGAGCAGACGCCTGAGCAGCAGGAGGTGTCGTTGCAGGCGCTGCTGCGCGATGAGCGCGACCAGGGCTTCAGGCTGCTGGAGCAGCCGCCGATCTGGGTGCGTCTGATCCGCCGTGAAACCGACCATTACTGGTTCATCCTCAGCAACCACCACATCCTGCTGGATGCCTGGTGCCACTCGCAGCTGTTCGAAGACTTCTTCACCTTCTACAACGGTCAGACCCTGCCGGCCGCCGAGCGCTTCGGCAGCTTCATCGGCTGGTTGCAGCAACAGGACGAGCAGGCCGCGCTGGCAATGTGGCGCGAAGAGCTGCAGGACTTCAGCGAAGTCACCGCGCTGCCGTTCGACCGCAAGAAGGGCGATGGCGAGTCGGCCGGCATCGGCGACAACTACGTGTACCTGGCCCCCGAGCAGGGGCGCCTGCTGCATGAACTGGCCCAGCGCAATCAGATCACCGTCAACACCTTCGCCCAGGCTGCCTGGTCGCTGGTGCTGCACCGCTACAGCGGCCTGCACGACGTACTGTTCGGGGTGACGGTGGCGGGCCGCCCGGTCAATCGCCCGGAGATGCAGAGCACCGTGGGGCTGTTCATCAACAGCATCGCGCTGCGCGTGGACATTCCGCAGGCCGGTGACGACCTGAGCGTGAAGGCCTGGCTGCAGCGCCTGTTCGAGAAGAACTTCACCCTGCGCGAATACGAGTACCTGCCGCTGGTGCAGATCCAGGCGTGCAGTGCGGTAGAAGCGGGGCACCCGATCTTCGACAGCCTGCTGGTGTATGAAAACGCGCCGATGGAAAGCAAGGTGCTGAGCAATGCGCAGCAGCTCAACGTGGCCGGTTCCACGTCGCGAACCCACACCAATTACCCGCTGACAGTGGTGATCTACCCCGGCGACGAGCTGGGCCTGCACCTGTCCTACGACCAGAGCTACTTCGACGAGCCCACCATTGCCGCGCTGCTGGAAGACTTCCGTCGCCTGCTGCTGGCCCTGGCCGAGGGCTTTCATGGTCGCTTCGACGAGCTGGCCCTGGTGGGCGCGCCGGAGCTGGCCAAGGTGCATGAACAGCCCGAGGCCCTGGCCGAATACCCGCTGGAGGCCGGGTATGTGAACCTGTTCGAGGCGCAACTGGCGGCCCACCCCGAGCAGGTGGTGGCGCGCTGCGAAACGCAGGCATGGACCTACCGCGAGCTGGACGCGCACGCCAGCCGGGTGGCGCAGGCACTGATGGCCGCCGGGGCCAAGCCGGACCAGCCGGTGGCGATGCTCAGCGAGCGTAATCTGGAGCTACTGGGCATGGCCGTGGGGGTGTTCAAGGCCGGCTGTGCCTACCTGGCGCTGGACCCGCAACTGCCCGACCAGCGCCTGGCCGAGGTGCTGGCCCTGGCCGGTGCGCCGGTACTGCTGGCCAGCAGCGACTTCGCGGCCCGTGCCCAGGGCCTGCTGGCCCTGCTGCCCGAGGCTCGCCGAGCGACGCTGCTGATCGACGATGCACTGCCGCCGGTGGACGTGCCGATCGATTACCCCGGTCGCCATACGGGCGGGCGAGCGCTGGCCTACCTGATCTACACCTCCGGCTCCACTGGCACGCCCAAAGGGGTACAGGTGGAGCAGCGCGGCATGCTCAACAACCAGTTGAGCAAGGTGCCTTACCTGCAACTGGACGACGCGGACGTGATCGCCCAGACCGCCTCGCAGAGCTTCGACATTTCGGTCTGGCAGCTGCTGGCCGCGCCGTTGTTCGGCGCGCAGGTGGATATCGTGCCCAACCGCATTGCGCATGACCCGCGGGCGTTGCTCAGCTACGTTCGCGAGCGCGGCATCACCCTGCTCGAGAGCGTGCCGTCGTTATTGCAGGTGATGCTCGACGAGCTTGAACAACTGGGCAGCCCCGGCCAGGAACTGGGTCGGCTGCGCTGGCTGCTGACCACCGGCGAGGCGCTGGCGCCGGAGCTGGCGCGGCGCTGGGTGCAGCGTTATCCCGAGGTGGGCCTGGTGAACGCCTATGGCCCGGCCGAGTGTTCCGACGACGTGGCGCTGTTCAACGTCCTGCCGGCCTCGACCACGGGGATTCGCCTGCCGATCGGCGTGGCCACCGACAACAACCGCCTGTACCTGCTCAACGGCAACCTCGACCCGGTGCCCAACGGCGCCATCAGCGAGCTGTTCGTGGCCGGCATCGGTGTGGGGCGCGGTTATCTGGGCGATGCCAGGCGTACCGCGGCGACCTTCCTGCCCGATCCGTTCGACACCAGTGTGCAGGGTGGCGGGCGCCTGTACCGCAGCGGCGACCTGGCGCGCCATGGTGCCGACGGGGTACTCGAATACGTCGGGCGTACCGACCATCAGGTCAAGATTCGCGGGTTCCGTATCGAGCTGGGCGAGATCGAGATCGCGCTGCAGGCGCATGCCGCCGTGCGCGAGGCAGTGGTGCTCGCTGTGCAGGGCCTGGGCGGCAAGCAGCTGGCGGCCTACGTGGTGGCCAGCGGGGCAGGGCAGGCCGAGTTGCGCGGTGCGCTGCGTGACCACCTCAAGGCGATGCTGCCCGAGTACATGGTGCCGTCGTACTTCGTGTTCCTCGACACACTGCCGCTCAACCCCAACGGCAAGCTGGACCGCAAGGCCCTGCCGGCACCGGATACCAGCCAGGTGCAGCAGCAGTTCGTGGCACCGGTCAGTGTGCTCGAGCAGCAGGTGGCGGCGATCTGGGCGCAGGTGCTCAAGGTCGAGCAGGTGGGCTTGAACGACAACTTCTTCGAGCTGGGCGGGCACTCGCTGCTGGCGACCCAGGTGGTGTCGCGTCTACGCCAGCAACTGGAGGTCGAACTGCCCTTGCGTGCGCTGTTCGAGGCACCGCTGCTGGCCGACTTCATCGCCGATGTGCAGGGCGCCAGCCGTGCCACGGCGCCGGCCTTCCGGCACGTGGCGCGCAATCAGCCACTGCGGCTGTCGTATGCCCAGCAACGCCAGCTGTTCCTCTGGCAGCTGGATGCCCACAGCACGGCCTACAACATGCCGCTGGCACTGAGCCTTAAGGGCGCGTTGGACATCGATGCCCTGCAGGCCAGCTTCACGTCGCTGATCGAACGTCACGAGACCTTGCGCACCACTTTCAGCCAGGCCGATGGTCAGGCGGTGCAGGTGATCCATGCACCCGCGCCATTCACCCTGCAGGTCGAGCAGGTCGGCGTGCCGGCCGGTGCCGATGCGCAGGCATGGGTCAAGATGCTGGTGGAGGCCGAAACCCGTCGCGTGTTCGATCTGCAGCAGGGGCCGCTGTTGCGCGTCAAGCTGCTGGCCCTGGCCGAGGGCGAGCATGTGCTGGTGCTCACCTTGCACCATATCGTTTCCGATGGCTGGTCGATGCCGGTGATGGTCGAGGAACTGATCCAGTTCTACGAAGGCCATCGCCGGGGCCAGCCGCTGCAGTTGCCGGCGCTGGCGATCCAGTACGCCGACTACGCGGTGTGGCAACGCCAGTGGATGGAGGCCGGTGAGCAGGCCCGCCAACTGGCCTACTGGACCACGCAGCTGGCGGGTGGCCAGGCGTTGCTGGAGTTGCCCACCGACCGGCCGCGCCCCGCCACGCAAAGCCATGCCGGGGCCAACCTGGGCATCGAACTCGACCCTTCGCTGGCCAGCGCGCTGGAGCAGTTGGCCAAGGCCCAGGGCGTGACGCTGTTCATGTTGCTGCTGGCCAGCTTCCAGGCCTTGCTGCATCGCTACACCGGGCAGGATGACATTCGTGTCGGGGTGCCGATCGCCAACCGTACCCGGCTGGAGACCGAGCGCCTGATCGGCTTCTTCGTCAACACCCAGGTGCTCAAGGCCGAGTTCGATTCGCACACCACCTTTGCCCAGTTGCTGCAGCAGGTACAGCGCACGGCGCTGGCCGCGCAGGGCCATCAGGACCTGCCATTCGAGCAGTTGGTGGAGGCGTTGCATCCCCAGCGCAGCCTCAGCCACACGCCGTTGTTCCAGGTGATGTACAGCCACCAGAGCCAGGTCAACGGCGCGCGTCACAGCTTGCCGGGCCTGACCGTGGAGAGCCTGGCGTGGGAGCAGGGCACTGCACAGTTCGACCTGACCCTGGAGACCGTCGAGCAGGCGAACGGGCTCGGCGCCAAGCTGAACTACGCGACCGCCCTGTTCGACGAGGCGAGCATCCAGCGCCTGGCCAGCCACTGGCGACAGTTGCTGCAGGGTATCGTCGAGCAGCCGCAGCAGCGCATTGCCGAACTGGCGTTGCTGGATGGCCAGGAACAGGCGCGCATCGTGCAGGCGTGGAACCCGGTCGAGGCGGAGCACGCGCCCGGGCCGTGCATTCACCAGCACATCGCGGCGCAGGCGAACAGGACCCCGCAAGCCATCGCGGTGGCCTTCGGCGAGCAGTCGCTCAGCTATGCCGCGCTCGACCAGCGTGCCAACCAGCTGGCGCACAAGTTGCGCGAACAGGGCGTGGGGCCGGATGTACTGGTCGGCCTGGCGGTGGAGCGCAGCCTGGAGATGGTGGTCGGCGTGCTGGGCATTCTCAAGGCCGGCGGCGCCTATGTGCCGCTGGACCCGGAGTACCCGCAGGATCGTCTGGCCTACATGATCGAGGACAGCGGCATCAAGCTGCTGCTGACCCAGGCGCACCTGGAGTTGCCTGCTACTGCATCGGTCGAGCGCGTGATCCTCGAGAGCGGCGCTGCATGGCTTGAGGGCTACAGCACTGCCGCGCCGGTCAATCTCGCCACGCCGGACAACCTGGCCTACGTGATCTACACCTCCGGCTCGACCGGCAAGCCCAAAGGCACGCTGCTGCCGCACCACAACGTGATGCGCCTGTTCGCGGCCACGCAGCACTGGTTCGACTTCGACGCCAGCGATGTGTGGAGCGTGTTCCACTCCTACGCCTTCGACTTCTCGGTGTGGGAGCTGTTTGGCGCGTTGCTGCACGGCGCCAAGGCGGTGGTGGTGCCGCGTGAAGTGGCGCGCTCGCCGGAAGACTTCCATGCACTGCTGGTGCGCGAGCAGGTCACGGTGCTGAACCAGACGCCGTCGGCGTTCAAGCAACTGATCCCGGTGGCCTGTGCCAACCCTTCAGCGCTGGCGCTGCGCTATGTGGTGTTCGGTGGCGAGGCGCTGGATGTGGCCAGCCTCAAGCCGTGGTTCGAGCGTTTTGGCGACCAGCAGCCACAGCTGATCAACATGTACGGCATCACCGAAACCACGGTGCATGTGACCTATCGGCCGCTGAGCCTGGCCGACCTGCAGCAGGACGGTGTGAGCCCGATCGGCGAGGTGATCCCGGACCTGTCGTGGTACCTGCTCGACAGCGACTTCAACCTGGCCCCGCCGGGCTGCCACGGCGAGCTGCATGTGGGGCGTGCCGGCCTGGCGCGCGGTTACCACCAGCGCGCCTCGCTGACCGCGCTGCGCTTCGTGCCTGACCCGTTCGACCGCAGCGTGCAGGGGGGCGGGCGGCTGTACCGCACCGGCGACCTGGCGCGCTATCGCGGCGACGGGGTGATCGAATACGTGGGTCGCATCGACCATCAGGTGAAGATCCGCGGCTTCCGTATCGAACTGGGCGAGATCGAGGCCAGGCTTCAGGAGCACCCGGCGATCCGCGAGGCGGTGGTGCTGGATATCGACGGCGCCACCGGCAAGCAACTGGTGGCCTACCTGCTGGCTGCCGGGCCGGTGGAGGCGGCGCAGCAAAGCGCACTGCGCACCGGCCTGCGCGAGCACCTCAAGGGCGTGCTGCCGGACTACATGGTGCCGGCACACCTGATGTTCCTGGAGGCCTGGCCGTTGACCGGCAACGGCAAGCTGGACCGCCGCGCACTGCCCAGGCCCGATGCCAACCAGTTGCAGCAGGCCTATGTGGCGCCCCACAGCGAGCGCGAGCAGCAGGTGGCGGCGATCTGGGCGCAGGTGCTGCAGGTGGAGCAGGTGGGCCTGACCGACAACTTCTTCGAGCTGGGCGGGCACTCGCTGCTGGCAACCCAGGTGATGGTGCGGCTGCGCGAAGTGCTGGGCATCGAGGCGGCACTCAAGGACCTGTTCGAATACCCCGAGCTGGGGGAGTTCGTGCGCAGCCTCGAGGAAAAAAACCTTGGAATTGATCCACTTCAGGCGCAATTGGCTAAATCCCTGGAGGCACTCAAACGTCTAACTACGGAGGAACTTGATGAGCTGATTTCTTAAGGGGTATTCCAATGCAGGCGTTGCTCGATTCCGTAAAATCGCTGTCTCCCAAAGAGCGCAAGGCGCTGGCCACGCTGCTCAAGCGTCAAGGCGTGAATCTTTACGGCGTCGCCCCCATCTCCCCGAGGGGAGCGGGGGAGCCTGCAGTGCTCTCGTATGCCCAGCAGCGTCAATGGTTCCTGTGGCAACTGGAGCCCGAAAGCACCGCCTACAACGTTCCGGTCGCCCTGCGTCTGAAGGGCGACCTGGACCTGGAGGCCTTGCGTTCGAGCTTCCAGGCGATGATCGATCGTCACGAGATCCTGCGCACCACTTTCCAGCAGGACGGCGATCATGCCGTTCAACTGATTGCACCGGCTACTGCCTTTTCGTTGCAGGTCCAGGCTCTGGACCACGCACCGGGCGCTGACCTGGAGCCACTGCTCAAGCGCCAGGTAGAGGAGGAAACCCAACGGCCCTTCGATCTCGAAAAGGGGCCGCTGCTGCGCGTGAAGCTGCTGCGTCTGGCTTCGCGCGAGCATGCGCTGGTGCTGACGCTGCACCACAGTATTGCGGATGGTTGGTCGATGCCGATCATCGTCGATGAATTGATCCAGGGTTATGAAGCCAGCCGTAGCGGGCAGTCGGCACAGCGGCCGGCACTGCCGATCCAGTACGCCGATTACGCGATCTGGCAGCGCGACTGGATGGAGGCCGGCGAGCAGGAGCGCCAGCTCGCCTACTGGCAGGCCAGACTGGGCGGCGACCAGCCGGTGCTGGAGCTGCCCACCGATCACCCGCGGCCTGCGGTACAGCGCGATGCCGGTGCCAACCTTGGGCTGGAACTGCCCGGCGAGCTGGCCCAGCGCCTCAAGGTGCTGGCCCAGCAGCAGGGCGTGACCTTGTTCATGCTGTTGCTGGCCAGCTTCCAGTGCCTGCTGCAGCGCTATTCGGGCCAGCACGATATCCGCGTGGGCGTGCCCATCGCCAACCGCAACCGCGCCGAAACCGAGGCCCTGATCGGCTTCTTCGTGAACACCCAGGTGATGAAGGCCGATTTCGACCTGCACACGACCTTCCTGGCGCTGTTGCAACAGGTCAAGCAGGCTGCAATCGAGGCGCAGGCCCATCAGGACCTGCCGTTCGAACAACTGGTGGATGCACTGGAGTCCGAGCGCAGCCTCAGTCACAGCCCGCTGTTCCAGGTGATGTTCAATCACCAGGCCACCTCCCGGCAGCAGACCCGCCTGCTGTCGGACCTGACCGTGGAGGTGCTGGCCTGGGAGGAAAGCAGTGCCCAGTTCGACCTGTCGCTGAACACGGTCGAGCACGCCTCGGGTATCGCGGCGACGCTGACCTATGCCACCGACCTGTTCGAACGCAGTACCGTCGAGCGGATGCTGGGGCACTGGCACAACCTGCTGCAGGGTATTGCCGATCAGCCTGAACGACGCATTGCCGAGCTGCCCCTGCTGGACCCCCGGCAGCGTCAGCAGGTGCTGGGCGACTGGAACCGTACCGAGGCGGCATATCCTGTCGATCGTTGCGTGCACCAGCTGGTCGAGGCACAGGTGGCCAGCACCCCGCATGCCACCGCATTGGTGCATGGTGAGCAGGTACTGACCTACCAGCAGCTCAACCGGCGTGCCAACCAGCTGGCGCACAGATTGCGCGAGCTGGGTGTGGGGCCCGAGGTGATGGTGGGGGTGGCGCTTGAGCGCAGCCCCGAGCTGGTGGTGGGTCTGCTGGCGGTGCTCAAGGCAGGGGGGGCCTATGTGCCGCTGGATCCGGAGTACCCGCAGGAACGTCTGGCCTACATGATCAATGACAGTCGGGCCTTGCTGTTGCTGTCGCAGTCGAGCCTGTTGCCACGCCTGCCCGAAGGCCTGCGTGCCCAGGCCGTACTGCTCGACCAACTGGTGCTGGATGACTGCCCCGACGCTGACCTGCCGAACCTGACCGCACCGGGCAACCTGGCCTACAGCATCTATACCTCCGGCTCCACCGGACAGCCCAAGGGCGTCCTGATCGAGCACCGCAATACCGTGGCTTTGATCGCCTGGGCGCAGTCGGTGTACAGCCCCGGTGATCTGCACGGGGTGCTGGCATCCACCTCGGTGTGTTTCGACCTTTCGGTGTGGGAGATTTTCGTCACGCTCTCGTGCGGCGGCTACGCAATTGTGGCCAACAACGCGCTGGAATTGCCCACCCTGGCTGCCCGCGACCAGGTGAGTCTTATCAATACGGTACCTTCGGCAATCAAGGCGCTGCACGATGCCGGGCAGCTGCCTAGCAGCGTGCGCATGATCAACCTGGCCGGCGAGGCGTTGAAGCAGTCGCTGGTCGACCAGTTGTATCAGGCCGGCGGGGTGGAAAAGGTCTACGACCTGTATGGCCCCTCCGAAGACACCACCTACTCGACCTTCACGCTCAGGACAGCGCAGGGCCGCGCCAACATCGGCCGGCCGATCAGCAACAGCCGGGTCTACCTGCTCGACGGTGCGGGCGGCACGGTGCCGGTGGGCGCTGCCGGCGAGCTGTGCCTGGCAGGTGCCGGACTGGCCCGTGGCTATGCCGGGCGCGCCGCACTGACTGCGGAAAAATTCCTGCCCGACCCGTTCGACACCAGCGTGCAGGGTGGCGGGCGGCTGTACCGTACCGGTGACCTGGCGCGCTACCGCGAGGACGGGGTGATCGAGTACGTGGGGCGTATCGATCATCAGGTGAAGATCCGTGGCTTCCGTATCGAGCTGGGCGAGATCGAGGCCAGGTTGCAGGCCCACCCGGCGATCCGCGAGGCAGTAGTGATCGATGTGCCAGCCGCCAGCGGTCGACAACTGGTGGCCTACCTGGTGCTCGACGCGCCTTCGCTGCCCGACGACGAAGCGCAGAAGCGTCTGCGCAACGACCTGCGCGAGCACCTGAAAGCAGCGCTGCCGGACTACATGGTGCCGGCGCACCTGATGTACCTGCAGGCCCTGCCGCTCACCGCCAATGGCAAGCTCGACCGCAAGGCACTGCCCGAGCCCGATGCGAGCCAGTTGCAGCAGGCCTATGTGGCACCGCAGAGCGAGCTCGAACAACGCATCGCGGCGATCTGGGCCGGCGTGCTCAAGCTGGAGAAGGTGGGCCTGACCGACAACTTCTTCGAACTGGGCGGCGACTCGATCATCTCGATCCAGGTGGTCAGCCGCGCGCGCCAGGCCGGTATCCACTTCACCCCCAAGGCGCTGTTCCAGCACCAGACTGTGCAGGGCCTGGCTTCGGTGGCCCGGCTGGGCGAACAGGCACAACAGATCGACCAGGGGCCGATGCAGGGTCAGGCGTTGCTGCTGCCGGTGCACCAGTACTTTTTTGACGAGGCAATACCCGAACAGCACCACTGGAACCAGGCGCTGCTGCTCAGGCCCGGTCAGGCGCTGAAGGCGCCCGTGCTGGATCAGGCCCTGCAAGCGTTGCTGACCCATCACGATGCCCTGCGCCTGCGCTACACCCGGCAGGCCGATGGCGCGTGGGCGGCAGGGTATGGCGCCCCTGGCGGTGTGCGCGAGCTGCTGTGGACGCAGTCGGTGGCCGACGCCGAGGCCTTGCAGGGGCTGTGTGAAACGGCCCAGCGCAGCCTTGATCTTGAGCGCGGCGAGCTGCTGCGCGCGGTACTCGCGACGCTGCCCGATGGCAGCCAGCGCCTGTTGCTGGCCATCCACCACCTGGTGGTGGATGGCGTGTCGTGGCGCATTCTGCTCGAAGACCTGCAGAGCGCCTACACCCAACTGGCCGCCGGCCAGGTGGTGAACCTGCCACCCAAGACCAGCTCGACCCAGGCCTGGGCGCAGCGCCTGCAGGCGCACGCGGCCGACCTGCAAGGTGAACTGGCCTACTGGAGCAGCGAACTGGCGGGCGCCAGTGCCGAGCTGCCCTGCGACAATCCGCAGGGGTCGCTGCAAAGCGTGCATGGTATCGAGGTGCAGACGCACCTGGACGCCGTCACCACCCGCCAGTTGCTGCAGCAGGCTCCGGCGGCCTACCGCACCCAGGTCAACGACCTGTTGCTGACCGCCCTGGCGCGGGTGATCGCGCGTTGGACCGGGCGCGACGAGGTGCTGATCCAGCTCGAAGGCCACGGCCGCGAGGCGCTGTTCGACACTATCGACCTGACCCGTACCGTGGGCTGGTTCACCAGCATGTTCCCGGTCAGGCTCAGCCCCGTCGACAGCCTCGACGGCTCGATCAAGCGCATCAAGGAGCAACTGCGCGCGGTGCCTGACAAGGGCATCGGTTTCGGCGCACTGCGCTACCTGGGCGACGCGCAGGCCCGTGAAGCCCTGGCCGCGCTGCCGCTACCGCGCATCACCTTCAACTACCTGGGCCAGTTCGACGCCAGCTTTGCCGACGAGCAGGGGGAGGGCGGTTTCTTCACCCCGGCCCGCGAGTCTGCCGGCGCCACCCAGAGCCCGCAGGCACCACTGGGCAACTGGTTGTCGATCAACGGCCAGGTGTATGGCGGCGAACTGAAGCTGGGCTGGAGCTTCAGCCGTCAGATGTTCGACGCGCCGACCATCCAGGCCCTGGCCCAGGCCTACGCCGAAGAGCTCAAGGTGCTGGTTGCCCATTGTGTGCACCCAGGCAGCGTTGGCGTGACGCCTTCGGATTTCCCTCTGGCCAGGCTGACCCAGGTGCAGCTGGACAGCCTGCCGATTGCCGCCAGCGAGATCGACGACATCTATCCGCTGTCGCCGATGCAGCAGGGCATGCTGTTCCATTCTCTGTACGAGCAGGGCAGCGGCCACTACATCAACCAGATGCGGGTGGACGTGGAGGGGCTGGATGTCGAGCGTTTCCGGCAGGCCTGGCAAGACGCCATGGCCCGGCATGAGGTGCTTCGCGCCAGTTTCGTGACCGGCTTCGAACAGCCCGTGCAGGTGATTCGCAAGCAGCTCGAACTGCCGTTCGTCGAACTGGACTGGCGAGCCCGGCCTGACCTGCAGGCACAGCTGGACAGCTGGGCCGAGGCCGATCTGCAACGCGGCTTCGACCTGCAGCACCAGGCGCTGCTGCGTCTGGCAGTGATCCGTACCGGAAACGAGCGCCATCACCTTGTCTACACGAGCCACCACATCCTGCTGGATGGCTGGAGCAATTCGCAGTTGCTCGGTGAAGTGCTGCAGCGCTATGCCGGCCAGGCACCCGCCCGCTCGGTGGGACGCTATCGCGACTACATCCAGTGGCTGTCCGAGCAGGACAGCTCGCGCACCGAGGCGTTCTGGCAGCAGCAGGTACGTGACCTCACCGAGCCGACGCGCCTGGTGCAGGCGCTGCGCAGCGACAAGGCGCAGTTGGGGCAGGGCCATGCCAACCATTTCCAGTTGCTGGATGTGCAGGCCACCCAGGCGTTGGGCGAGTTCGCCCGCCAGCAGCGGGTAACGGTCAATACGGTAATGCAGGCCGCCTGGCTGTTGCTGCTGCAACGCTACAGCGGACAGGCCTGCGTCAGCTTCGGCGCCACCGTGTCGGGGCGCCCGGCCGAGCTGGCCGGGGTGGAGGAGCAACTGGGGCTGTTCATCAACACCCTGCCGGTGGTCGCCAGCCCTTCGCCCGAACAGGCCGTAGGGGCCTGGCTGGAGCAGTTGCAGGCACAGAACCTGTTGCTGCGCGAGCATGAGCACAGCCCGTTGAGCGAGATCCAGCGTCTGGCAGGCTCGGGCGGCGAGGGGTTGTTCGACACCTTGCTGGTGTTCGAGAACTATCCGGTGGCCGAGGCGCTGCAACAAGGGGCGCCGGCGGGGCTCAGGTTCTTCGACACCCGGAACCACGAGCAGACCAACTTCCCACTGACCTTGATCATCGGCCTGGGCGCGCAGCTGTCGGTGCAGTATGCCTACGATCAGGCGCAATTCAGCAGGGCGGGCGTGGAACAGATCGCCCGGCATTTCACCCAGTTGTTGCAAGGTATCGTGCGGCAGGCCGGGCAGCGCATTGCCGAACTGGCGTTGCTGGATGGCCAGGAGCAGGCGCGCATCGTGCAGGCGTGGAACCCGGTCGAGGCGGAGCACGCGCCCGGGCCGTGCATTCACCAGCACATCGCGGCGCAGGCGAACAGGACCCCGCAGGCCATCGCGGTGGCCTTCGGCGAGCAGTCGCTCAGCTATGCCGCGCTCGACCAGCGTGCCAACCAGCTGGCGCACAAGTTGCGCGAACAGGGCGTGGGGCCGGATGTACTGGTCGGCCTGGCGGTGGAGCGCAGCCTGGAGATGGTGGTCGGCGTGCTGGGCATTCTCAAGGCCGGCGGCGCCTATGTGCCGCTGGACCCGGAGTACCCGCAGGATCGCCTGGCCTACATGATCGAGGACAGCGGCATCAAGCTGCTGCTGACCCAGGCGCACCTGGAGTTGCCTGTTACTGCATCGGTCGAGCGCGTGATCCTCGAGAGCGGCGCTGCATGGCTTGAGGGCTACAGCACTGCCGCGCCGGTCAATCTCGCCACGCCGGACAACCTGGCCTACGTGATCTACACCTCCGGTTCGACCGGCAAGCCCAAAGGCACGCTGCTGCCGCACCACAACGTGATGCGCCTGTTCGCGGCCACGCAGCACTGGTTCGACTTCGACGCCAGCGATGTGTGGAGCGTGTTCCACTCCTACGCCTTCGACTTCTCGGTGTGGGAGCTGTTTGGCGCGTTGCTGCATGGCGCCAAGGCGGTGGTGGTGCTGCGTGAAGTGGCGCGCTCGCCGGAAGACTTCCATGCACTGCTGGTGCGCGAGCAGGTCACGGTGCTGAACCAGACGCCGTCGGCGTTCAAGCAGCTGATCCCGGTGGCCTGTGCCAACCCTTCAGCGCTGGCGCTGCGCTATGTGGTGTTCGGTGGCGAGGCGCTGGATGTGGCCAGCCTCAAGCCGTGGTTCGAGCGTTTCGGCGACCAGCAGCCACAGCTGATCAACATGTACGGCATCACCGAAACCACGGTGCATGTGACCTACCGGCCGCTGAGCCTGGCCGACCTGCAGCAGGACGGTGTGAGCCCGATCGGCGAGGTGATCCCGGACCTGTCGTGGTACCTGCTCGACAGCGACTTCAACCTGGCCCCGCCGGGCTGCCACGGCGAGCTGCATGTGGGGCGTGCCGGCCTGGCGCGCGGCTACCACCAGCGCGCCTCGCTGACCGCGCTGCGCTTCGTGCCCGACCCGTTCGACCGCAGCGTGCAGGGGGGCGGGCGGCTATACCGCACCGGCGACCTGGCGCGCTATCGCGGCGACGGGGTGATCGAGTACGTGGGGCGCATCGACCATCAGGTGAAGATCCGCGGCTTTCGTATCGAACTGGGCGAGATCGAGGCCAAGTTGCAGGGACACCCGGCGGTACGTGAAGCGGTGGTGCTGGACATCGAAGGACCGAATGGCAAGCAGTTGGCGGCGTACCTGATTGCAAGCGACGAACAGGCTGCACCGGCCGACCGGCTCGCCAGCCTGCGCGAGCACCTCAAGGCCGTGCTGCCGGACTACATGGTGCCGGCACACCTGATGTTCCTGGAGGCCTGGCCGTTGACCGGCAACGGCAAGCTGGACCGCCGCGCACTGCCCAGGCCCGATGCCAGCCAGTTGCAGCAGGCCTATGTGGCACCGCAGAGCGAGCTCGAGCAACGCATCGCGGCGATCTGGGCGCAGGTGCTCAAGCTTGAGCAGGTGGGCCTGACCGACAACTTCTTCGAGCTGGGCGGCGACTCGATCATCTCGATCCAGGTGGTCAGCCGCGCACGCCAGGCCGGTATCCACTTCACCCCCAAGGCGCTGTTCCAGCACCAGACGGTACAGGGCCTGGCCAGCGTGGCGACGCTCGGCCAGGCGCAGCGCCAGTCGGACCAGGGGCCGGTGACCGGCCAGGCGTTGCTGCTGCCGATTCACCAGTACTTCTTCGATCAGGCAATACCCCAGCGCCATCACTGGAACCAGGCACTGCTGCTCAAGCCGGGCCAGTTGCTGGAGGCCCACAGGCTGCAACAGGCCATGCAGGCGCTGATGGCCCATCATGACGCGCTGCGTCTGCGTTATGCCCGGCAGGCCGATGGCCGCTGGTGGGCGCAGTATGGCGCGGTACAGGCAACCCCCGAGGTGGTGTGGGCTGTGCAGCTTGAGACTGCCGATGCCTTGCCGGCGCTGTGCGACAAGGCCCAGCGCAGCCTGAGCCTGGAGCAGGGCGAGCTGCTGCGCGTGGTGCTTGCGACCCTGCCCGATGGCAGCCAGCGCCTGCTGCTGGCGATCCACCACCTGGTGGTGGACGGCGTGTCGTGGCGCATCCTGCTCGAAGACCTGCAGAGCGCCTATACCCAGCTGGCCGCCGGGCAGGTGGTGAGCCTGCCAGCCAAGACCAGTTCGACCCAGGCCTGGGCGCAGCGCCTGCAGGCGCACGCAGCCGACCTGCAAGGTGAACTGGCCTACTGGAGCAGCGAACTGGCGGGCGCCAGCGCCGAGCTGCCGTGCGACAACCCGCAGGGGTCTGTGCAGGCTGTCCACGCCGCCCAGGCACAGACGCGCCTCGATAAGGCCAGTACCCGGCAACTGCTGCAACAGGCCCCGGCGGCCTATCGCACCCAGGTCAACGACCTGCTGCTGACCGCCCTGGCGCGAGTGATCGCGCGCTGGACCGGGCGCGATGAGGTGCTGATCCAGCTTGAAGGCCACGGTCGCGAAGAACTGTTCGACGACATCGACCTGACCCGTACTGTGGGCTGGTTCACCAGCCTGTTCCCGGTCAAGCTGAGCCCCGCCGACAGCCTCGACGGCTCGATCAAGCGCATCAAGGAGCAACTGCGCTCGGTACCCGACAAGGGCATCGGTTTCGGCGCACTGCGCTACCTGGGCGACGCGAAGGCCCGTGAAGCCCTGGCCGCGTTGCCGGTGCCGCGCATCACCTTCAACTACCTGGGCCAGTTCGACGCCAGCTTTGCCGACGAACAGGGTCAGGGCGGCTTCTTCAGCCCGGCGGGTGAGCCTGCCGGTGACAGCCAGAGCTCCGAAGCACCGCTGGGCAACTGGTTGTCGATCAACGGCCAGGTGTATGGCGGCGAGTTGACGCTGAACTGGAGCTTCAGCCGCGCTATGTTCGCGCCCGCGACCATCGAGGCGTTGGCCCGCGCCTATGCCGAGGAGCTCGAGGCGCTGGTTGCCCATTGCGTGCAGCCAGGCAGCGTTGGCGTGACGCCTTCGGACTTCCCGCTGGCCAGGCTGACCCAGGTGCAGCTGGACAGCCTGCCGATTGCCGCCAGCGAGATCGACGATATCTACCCGCTGTCGCCGATGCAGCAGGGCATGTTGTTCCACACCTTGTACGAACAGGGCGCAGGCAACTACATCAACCAACTGCGGATGAATGTGAAGGGGCTGGACGTGGAACGTTTCAGGAACGCCTGGCAGGCCGCACTGGACCGTCACGATGTGCTGCGCGCCAGTTTCGTGACCGGCTTCGAACAGCCCCTGCAGGTGATTCGCAAGCAGGTCGAAATGCCGTTCGCCGTGCTGGACTGGCGGGCGCAGCCGGCGTTGCACGCCAACCTGGACAGCTGGGCCGAGGCCGACCTGCAGCGCAGCTTCGACCTGCAGGATGCACCGTTGCTGCGCCTGACGGTGATCCGTACCGACGTTGATCACCATCACCTGATCTACACCAGCCACCACATCCTGATGGACGGCTGGAGCAACTCGCAGCTGCTGGGCGAAGTGTTGCAACGCTATGCCGGCCAGACGCCAGGGCATTCGGCCGGGCGCTACCGCGACTACATCCAGTGGCTGTCCGAGCAGGACAGCTCGCGCACCGAGGCGTTCTGGCGGCAGCAGGTACGTGACCTCACCGAGCCGACGCGCCTGGTGCAGGCGCTGCGCAGCGACAAGGCGCAGTTGGGGCAGGGCCATGCCAACCATTTCCAGTTGCTGGATGTGCAGGCCACCCAGGCATTGGGCGAGTTCGCCCGCCAGCAGCGGGTGACGGTCAACACCCTGGTGCAGGCCGCCTGGCTGTTGCTGCTGCAACGCTACAGCGGACAGGCCTGCGTCAGCTTCGGCGCCACCGTGTCGGGGCGCCCGGCCGAGCTGGACGGGGTGGAGGAGCAACTGGGGCTGTTCATCAATACCCTGCCGGTGGTCGCCAGCCCTTCGCCCGAACAGGCCGTGGGTGCCTGGCTGGAGCAGTTGCAGGCACAGAACCTGTTGCTGCGCGAGCATGAACACAGCCCGCTGTACGAGATCCAGCGTCTGGCAGGCTCGGGCGGCGAGGGGTTGTTCGACACCTTGCTGGTATTCGAGAACTATCCGGTGGCCGAGGCGCTGCAACAAGGCGCGCCGGCCGGCCTGGCGTTCCTGGGTACGCAGAATCACGAGCAGACCAACTTCCCGCTGACGCTGATCATCGGCCTGGGCCGCGAGCTGTCGGTGCAGTATGCCTACGATCAGGCGCGGTTCAGCAGGGCCAGCGTGGAGCAGATCGCCCGGCACTTTGCCAATCTGCTGCAAGGCATTGTGCGCTCGGCGCAGCAACGCATCGCCGAGCTGGCGGTGCTGGATGTCGAGCAGCAGCAACAGGTGGTCAAGGCCTGGAACCACAGCCCGGCGTGCTACCCGGGCGAGCGCTGCATCCACCAGCGGATCGCCGAGCAGGCGGCGTTGCGTCCCGAGGCGCCGGCCGTGGTGTGCGCCGGGCAGTCATTGAGCTACCGCCGGCTCGACCAGCGTGCCAACCAGCTGGCGCACAAGTTGCGCGAACAGGGCGTGGGGCCGGATGTACTGGTCGGCCTGGCGGTGGAGCGCAGCCTGGAGATGGTGGTCGGCGTGCTGGGCATTCTCAAGGCCGGCGGCGCCTATGTGCCGTTGGACCCGGAATACCCGCAGGATCGCCTGGCCTACATGATCGAGGACAGTGGCATCAAGCTGCTGCTGACCCAGGCGCACCTGCAGTTGCCTGTTACTGCATCGGTCGAGCGCGTGATCCTCGAGAGCGGCGCTGCATGGCTTGAGGGCTACAGCACTGCCGAGCCGGTCAATCTCGCCACGCCGGACAACCTGGCCTACGTGATCTATACCTCCGGCTCGACCGGCAAGCCCAAAGGCACGCTGCTGCCGCACCACAACGTGATGCGCCTGTTCGCGGCCACGCAGCACTGGTTCGATTTCGACGCCAGCGATGTGTGGAGCGTGTTCCACTCCTACGCCTTCGACTTCTCGGTGTGGGAGCTGTTTGGCGCGTTGCTGCACGGCGCCAAGGCGGTGGTGGTGCCGCGTGAAGTGGCGCGCTCGCCGGAAGACTTCCATACACTGCTGGTGCGCGAGCAGGTCACGGTGCTGAACCAGACGCCGTCGGCGTTCAAGCAGCTGATCCCGGTGGCCTGTGCCAACCCTTCAGCGTTGGCGCTGCGCTATGTGGTGTTCGGTGGCGAGGCGCTGGATGTGGCCAGCCTCAAGCCGTGGTTCGAGCGTTTCGGCGACCAGCAGCCACAGCTGATCAACATGTACGGCATCACCGAAACCACGGTGCATGTGACCTACCGGCCGCTGAGCCTGGCCGACCTGCAGCAGGACGGTGTGAGCCCGATCGGCGAGGTGATCCCGGACCTGTCGTGGTACCTGCTCGACAGCGACTTCAACCTGGCCCCGCCGGGCTGCCACGGCGAGCTGCATGTGGGGCGTGCCGGCCTGGCGCGCGGTTACCACCAGCGCGCCTCGCTGACCGCGCTGCGCTTCGTGCCCGACCCGTTCGACCGCAGCGTGCAGGGGGGCGGGCGGCTGTACCGCACCGGCGACCTGGCGCGCTATCGCGGCGACGGGGTGATCGAGTACGTGGGGCGCATCGACCATCAGGTGAAGATCCGCGGCTTTCGTATCGAACTGGGCGAGATCGAGGCCAGGCTTCAGGAGCACCCGGCGATCCGCGAGGCGGTGGTGCTGGATATCGACGGCGCCACCGGCAAGCAACTGGTGGCCTACCTGCTGGCTGCCGGGCCGGTGGAGGCGGCGCAGCAAAGCGCACTGCGCACCGGCCTGCGCGAGCACCTCAAGGGCGTGCTGCCGGACTACATGGTGCCGGCACACCTGATGTTCCTGGAGGTCTGGCCGCTGACCGGCAACGGCAAGCTGGACCGCCGTGCACTGCCCAGGCCCGATGCCAACCAGTTGCAGCAGGCCTATGTGGCGCCCCACAGCGAGCGCGAGCAGCAGGTGGCGGCGATCTGGGCGCAGGTGCTGCAGGTGGAGCAGGTGGGCCTGACCGACAACTTCTTCGAGCTGGGCGGGCACTCGCTGCTGGTGCTGTCGGTGCTGTCGCGCCTGCAGTTGTCGCTCGGTCTCAAGGTGGAGCCGCAGGTGCTCTTCCAATACCCCGTTCTGGCCGCGTTCTGCGAGCAGCTGGACCAAGGAAATAGTGTGGATTTCGAAGATACGTTACGACGCCTGGACCTGTTTGCCGAAGACCTGGAGGATGCTCAATGAACACCGATACCGCCAAGAGCGTCGCCAAGCGTTTCGTCATGCTGGCGCCGGACAAGCGCAAGGTTTACTGGGAACGCATGCAGGCCGAGGGCATCAGTGCCGCCAACCTGCCGATTCCGGCGGTCAAGGCGCTGTTCGATGAACTGCGCCTGTCCTATGCGCAGCAGCGCCAGTGGTTTCTGTGGCAGCTGGAGCCACAGGGCGCCGCCTACAACGTGCCGACGGCGCTGCGCCTGAAGGGTGCGCTGGATGTGGAGGCGCTGCGCCGCAGTTTCGAGGCCCTGGTGGCGCGCCACGAGACCTTGCGTACCACCTTCAGCCATGCTGACGGTCAGGCCTTGCAGGTGATTCATGCTGCGGCACCGTTCGCATTGCACGTCGATGCGGTTCAGGTGCCGGCGGGTGCAGACCGCCAGGCGCTGATCAGGCAATGGGTGGAAACCGAGACCCGGCGCCCGTTCGACCTGGAAAGCGGCCCGTTGCTGCGGGTCAAGCTGCTGAAGCTGGGTGACGACGACCATGTGCTGGTACTGACCCTGCACCATATCGTCTCCGATGGCTGGTCGATGCCGGTGATGGTCGAGGAACTGATCCGGTTCTACGAAGGCTATCGCCTGGGCCAGCCGGTACAGCTGCCGGCACTGCCTATCCAGTATGCGGACTACGCAATCTGGCAGCGCCACTGGATGGAGGCGGGGGAGCAGACGCGCCAGCTGGGATATTGGACCGAGCAACTGGGTGGCGACCCGGCGGTGCTCGAACTGCCCCTCGACCGGCCGCGTCCGGCCATCCAGAGCCAGGCGGGCGCGAGCCTGGCAATCGAACTGGAGCCCAGCCTGGCTGGTGCCCTCAAAGGCCTGGCCAGGGAGCAGGGTGTGACCTTGTTCATGCTGCTGTTGGCCAGTTTTCAGGCGTTGCTGCACCGCTACTCGGGTCAGCCCGAGATTCGCGTCGGTGTGCCGATTGCCAACCGCAACCGGGTGGAGACCGAGCGCCTGATCGGCTTCTTCGTCAACACCCAGGTGCTCAAGGCCGAGTTCGACCTGGACACCACCTTCCAGGCGCTGCTGCACCAGGTGCAGCGCACCGCACTGGCGGCGCAGGCGCATCAGGACCTGCCGTTCGAGCAACTGGTGGAGGCGCTGCACCCGCAGCGCAGCCTCAGCCACAGCCCGTTGTTCCAGGTGATGTACAACCACCAGACCCAGGGCAGGAACGCGCGTCACAGCCTGCCGGGCCTGACGGTCGAAGGCCTGGAGTGGGAGCAGCACAGCGCACAGTTCGATCTGACCCTGGAAACGGTCGAAACCGAACAGGGCATCGGCGCCTCGCTGAACTACGCCACCGCGTTGTTCGACGCATCGACCATCCAGCGTCTGGCCAGCCATTGGCGCCAGTTGCTGCAAGACGTTGTCGCGCAGCCGCAGAAGCGCATCGCCGACCTGGCGTTGCTGCATGCTCAGGAGCAACAGCAGGTGCAGGCCTGGAACCGCACCGAGGCGGGGTTTGACCGCGAGCGCTGTGTGCATGAGCTGATCGCCGCCCAGGCGCAGCGCACCCCTGACGCCCCCGCCGTGCTGTTTGCCGGGCAGACGCTGAGCTACCGGCAGCTCGACCAGCGCGCCAACCAGCTGGCACACCGACTGCGCGAGCGCGGGGTAGGGCCGGATGTACTGGTGGGGCTGGCGCTGGAGCGCAGCCTGGAAATGGTGGTGGGCCTGCTGGGTATCCTCAAGGCCGGTGGCGCCTATGTGCCGCTGGACCCGGATTATCCGCAGGAGCGCCTGGCCTACATGATCCAGGACAGTGGCATCGGCCTGCTGCTGACCCAGCCGACGGTGCAGTTGCCCGCCAGCAGTGCTGTCGAGCGCCTGATGCTGGAGCCGGGCGCTGCCTGGCTGGCCGGCTGCGAGCTCGGCGCGCCGCAGCTTCACATGCAGCCGGACCACCTGGCCTACGTGATCTACACCTCGGGCTCCACCGGCAAGCCCAAGGGTGTGGCCGTGCGCCATGGCGGGCTGGCCAATCACATGCACTGGATGCAGCAGGCCTTTGCCGTGCAGCCTGAAGACCGCGTGCTGCAGAAGACCGCCTTCAGCTTCGACGCCTCGGTGTGGGAGTTCTGGCTGGCATTGATCGGCGGCGCGCAACTGGTGGTGGCCGAGCCGGGGCTGGTGCTGGATCCGCAGCGGTTCTGGCAGCAGGTGAGCGAGCAGCGCATCAGCATCCTGCAGTTGGCGCCGTCATTGCTGCATGCCTTGCTGCCGGATCGCGGCGCGGGCCAGATGGACTCGGTACGGTTGCTGGCGATGGGCGGCGAAGCGTTGTCCGCCGCGTTGAGCGAGCAGGTTCGAGCCGGCTGGGGCGGGCAACTGGTCAACTTGTACGGCCCCACGGAAGCCACCATCGACAGCACCTTCCACGTGCTGTCGGCGCAGCTGCAGGCGGGCACGGTACCCATCGGCCGCGCCGTGGCCAACGTGCGCCTGCATGTGCTGAGCGATGCGCTGGGTGTAACGCCGTTTGCCAGGGGCGAGCTGTACATCGGCGGTGATTCGCTGGCGCGTGGCTACCTCAACCAGCCGGCGCTGACGGCCGAGCGTTTTGTGCCGGATCCGTTCGACACCAGTGCCCAGGGCGGTGCGCGCCTGTACCGCAGCGGTGACATGACACGCTATCGCGCCGATGGGGTGATCGAGTACCTCGGGCGCGCCGACCACCAGGTGAAGATCCGTGGCCTGCGCATCGAGCTGGGTGAAATCGAGGCCAGCCTGCACCAGCATCCGGCGGTGCGCGAAGCGGTGGTGCTGGCTGTCGATGGCCCCCACGGCAGGCAACTGGCGGCCTATCTGGTGGCCAGCGACGGGCTGGCAGCCAATCCCGAGCAACTGGCCAGCCTGCGCGAGCATCTCAAGGTCCGCCTGCCGGAATACATGGTGCCCACGCACCTGCTGTGGCTTGATGCGTTGCCGCTGATGCCCAATGGCAAACTCGACCGCAAGGCACTGCCCGAGCCCGATGCGAGCCAGTTGCAGCAGGCCTATGTGGCACCGCAGAGCGAGCTCGAACAACGCATCGCGGCGATCTGGGCCGGCGTGCTCAAGCTGGAGAAGGTGGGCCTGACCGACAACTTCTTCGAACTGGGCGGCGACTCGATCATCTCGATCCAGGTGGTCAGCCGCGCGCGCCAGGCCGGTATCCACTTCACCCCCAAGGCGCTGTTCCAGCACCAGACTGTGCAGGGCCTGGCTTCGGTGGCCCGGCTGGGCCAACAGGCACAGCAGATCGACCAGGGGCCGATGCAGGGTCAGGCGTTGCTGCTGCCGGTGCACCAGTACTTTTTTGACGAGGCAATACCCGAACAGCATCACTGGAACCAGGCGCTGCTGCTCAGGCCCGGTCAGGCGCTGAAGGCGCCCGTGCTGGATCAGGCCCTGCAAGCGCTGCTGACCCACCACGATGCCCTGCGCCTGCGCTACACCCGGCAGGCCGATGGCGCGTGGGCGGCAGAGTATGGCGCCCCTGGCGGTGTGCGCGAACTGCTGTGGAAGCAGCCGGTGGCCGACGCCGAGGCCTTGCAGGGGCTGTGTGAAACGGCCCAGCGCAGCCTTGATCTTGAGCGCGGCGAGCTGCTGCGCGCGGTACTCGCGACGCTGCCCGATGGCAGCCAGCGCCTGTTGCTGGCCATCCACCACCTGGTGGTGGATGGCGTGTCGTGGCGCATTCTGCTCGAAGACCTGCAGAGCGCCTACACCCAACTGGCCGCCAGCCAGGTGGTGAACCTGCCACCCAAGACCAGCTCGACCCAGGCCTGGGCGCAGCGCCTGCAGGCGCACGCGGCCGACCTGCAAGGTGAACTGGCCTACTGGAGCAGCGAACTGGCGGGCGCCAGTGCCGAGCTGCCCTGCGACAACCCGCAGGGATCGCTGCAGAACGTGCATATGGCCCGGGCGCAGACGCGGCTTGATCAGGCCACCACCCGCCAGTTGCTGCAGCAGGCCCCGGCCGCCTATCGCACCCAGGTCAACGACCTGCTGCTGACCGCCCTGGCGCGGGTGATCGCGCGCTGGACCGGGCGCGATGAGGTGCTGATCCAGCTTGAAGGCCACGGTCGCGAAGAACTGTTCGACGACATCGACCTGACCCGCACGGTGGGCTGGTTCACCAGCATGTTCCCGGTCAGGCTCAGCCCCGTCGACAGCCTCGACGGCTCGATCAAGCGCATCAAGGAGCAACTGCGCGCGGTACCCGACAAGGGCATCGGTTTCGGCGCACTGCGCTACCTGGGCGACGCGCAGGCCCGTGAAGCCCTGGCCGCGCTGCCGGTGCCGCGCATCACCTTCAACTACCTGGGCCAGTTCGACGCCAGCTTTGCCGACGAGCAGGGGGAGGGCGGGTTCTTCACCCCGGCCCGCGAGTCTGCCGGTGACAGCCAGAGCTCCGAAGCACCGCTGGGCAACTGGTTGTCGATCAACGGCCAGGTGTATGGCGGCGAGTTGACCCTGAGCTGGAGTTTCAGCCATCGGATGTTCGCCGAATCCAGCATCCAGACTCTGGCCCAGGCCTATACCGCTGAACTCCAGGCGCTGATTGCGCATTGCATTGCACACGATACGGCTGGCGTGACGCCTTCGGACTTCCCGCTGGCCAGGCTGACCCAGGCACAACTGGACAGCCTGCCGGTAGCGCTGGGCGATGTCGAAGACATCTACCCGCTGTCGCCGATGCAACAGGGCATGCTGTTCCATACCCTGCAGGCCCCCGAGACGGCGCTGTACATCAACCAGATCGCGGTATCGGTCGATGGCCTGGACAGTGCCCGGTTCATTGCGGCCTGGGGCAGCGTGCTGGCTCGTCACGAGACTCTGCGCACCGGCTTCTGCGCCGCGTCACAACTGGCCGAGCCGTTGCAGGTGGTGTATCGCCACGCCGAGCTGCCTGTGCGTCTGCTCGACTGGCGCGACCGCCAGGTGGCTCCGCCGGACCTCGAGGCGCTGGCTGCGGCGGACGCTGGCGAAGGCTTCGACCTGGCCACGGCACCCTTGCTGCGCCTGACCCTGGTCAGGCTCGACGCGCAGCGTAGTCACCTGCTGTGGACCTGCCACCATATCCTGATGGATGGCTGGAGCAGCTCCCGGCTGTTCGCCGAGGTGTTCATGGCGTACCACGGCCGTGCGAGCGACACCGGGGTGGGACGCTACCGTGACTACATCGAGTGGCTGGGACGCCAGTCGCAAGGGCAACTGGAGCAGTTCTGGCGCGCCCACCTGGCCGAGCTGGAAGGCCCCACGTTGCTGGCCGACAACGTGGCCCCGCAGCCGGACGCGGGGCTGGGCGGCCACGCGGCGCTGTACCTGCGCTGGGACCAGGCACGCACCGAGCACCTGCGCACCCAGGCCCAGCACCTGCGGGTGACCCCGAACACCCTGGTGCAGGCTGCATGGCTGCTGCTGTTGCAGCGCTATACCGGGCAGCGCACCGTGTGCTTCGGCGCCACCGTTGCCGGGCGCCCGGCGACGCTGGCGGGTGCCGACGAGATGCTTGGGCTGTTCATCAATACCCTGCCGGTGGTGCAGACCCCGCAGCCGCACCAGCGCGTCAGCGACTGGCTCTCCCAGTTGCAGGGGCACAACCTGGAACTGCGTGATCACGAGCATGCGGCACTGGCCGATGTGCAGCGCTGGGCCGGGCGACCGGGCCAGGCGCTGTTCGACAGCATCGTGGTGTTCGAGAACTACCCGGTGGACGAGCGCCTGCAGGAAACCAGCAACAACGACCTGCAGTTCGGCCAGGCCAGTACCCGTGACGTGACCAACTACGCCATGGACCTTGCGGTGAACCTGGGCCAGACCCTGACAGTCGAGTTCCTGTACCTGCAGAACCGGTTTACCGAGGCGGCCACCGCAGCCATTCTGGGCAACTTCGAACGCCTGCTCGGGGCAATGCTGGACAACCCGCAGGCCACGCTGGGCAGCCTGGACATGCTGACCCCGGCGCAGGCGCGGCTTCTGCAGAGGCGCAACGAGCTGGCAGCACTGCCTGTCGCGGCCCCTGGGTTGCTGGCAGACGATATCGCGGCCCACGCCGGTCGGCGCCCCGACGCTATTGCGGTGATCTGCGCCGACCAGCAACTGAGCTATGCCCAGCTCGATGAGCGGGCCAACCGTCTGGCGCAGTACCTGCTGGCACAGGGTGCGGGTGCCGAAACCTGCATAGGCATCGCCCTCGAGCGTTCGGTGCACACGCTGGTTGCCTTCCTGGCGGTGATGAAGAGTGGCGCGGCCTATGTGCCGCTGGATATCGACTACCCGCAGGAGCGTCTGGCCTGGATCGTCGAGGACTCGGGCATGCACCTGCTGCTGACCCACAGCTCGCTGAGCCAGCGCTTCGCCGGCGTGGCCTGCACCCTGGAACTGGACCGCCTGGACCTGCATGGCCAGGCGGGCGGTTGCCCGCAGGTGGTAGTGAAGCCGGACAACCTGGCGTACCTGATCTACACCTCCGGCTCGACCGGCAAGCCCAAGGGGGTAGCGGTCAGCCACGGGCAGATCCGCATGCACTGCCGCGCGATTGCCGAGCGCTACGAAATGAGCGAGAAGACCCGCGAACTGCTGTTCATGTCGTTTGCCTTCGACGGCGCGCAGGAGCGCTGGCTGTCGACCCTGCAGGCCGGTGGCTGCCTGGTGGTGCGTGACAACCACCTGTGGACCGCCGAGCAAACCTTGCAGGTGCTTGGGGCACAGCGCATCGATATCGCGTGCTTCCCGCCGGCCTACCTGCAGCAGTTGGTGGAGTGCGCCGAGCGTCAGCACCTGCCGGCGCCACCGGTGCGCGTCTATTGCTTTGGCGGCGATGCCGTGCCGCAAGCGCTGTTCGAAGACGTCAAGCGGGTGCTGCGTCCGCAGTGGCTGGTCAATGGTTACGGGCCGACCGAGACGGTGGTCACGCCGATGCTGTGGAAGGTGCCGGCCAGCGAGCAGTGCGAGGCGGTGTATGCACCGATCGGCGAGCGGGTGGGCCAGCGCACGCTGTATGTGCTGGACGAAGACCTCAACCCGCTGCCCGATGGCGTGGCCGGTGAGTTGTACATCGGCGGCCTGGGGGTTGCGCGCGGCTACTACCGCCGCGCGGCCCTGACGGCCGAGCGCTTCGTGGCCGATCCGTTCGCCGCCGGTGCCCGTCTGTACCGCAGCGGTGATCGTGTGCGTCGGCGCGCCGACGGGGTGATCGATTACCTGGGGCGCCTGGACAACCAAGTCAAGATTCGCGGTTTTCGTATCGAGCCGGGCGAAGTTGAAGCGCGCTTGCGCAATCAGCCGGGGGTGCGCGAAGCGGTGGTGATTGCACGTGACACCCAGGGCAGCAAGCAACTGCTGGCCTACGTCGTGGCCACGGCCCAGGCCGCTGGCGTGGAGCAACTGCGCGAGGCGCTGCGCAGCGAGTTGCCCGACTACATGGTGCCGGCCCATGTCATGCTGCTGCCGGCCCTGCCGTTGACGCCCAATGGCAAGCTCGATCGCAATGCCTTGCCGGCCCCGCAATTGGCCAGCCGGCCCCGGAGTGCACCGCGCAATGCGCTGGAGCGCACGCTGGCGAGCATCTGGCAGGACGTGCTGGAAGTGGACAATGTGGGTATCGACGATAACTTCTTCGAGCTGGGGGGCGACTCGCTGCGTGTGCTGAAGATGCTGTCCAGGGTGCGCGCCTGCGCCGACCTGGACATCGAACTCAAGCTGCGCGATGTGATGGCCGGGCCGACGATTGGCGAGTTGTCCGGCTATTCGACACTGCAGGAGCAGAACCTCGACCCGCTGCTGTTGCTCAACACCCCGGTCGAGCACGGACCTGCGTTGTTCTGCCTGCATGCCGGCTTCGGTACGGTGTTCGACTACGAGCCGCTGGCGCGCCGCCTGGAGGGGCGCTGCAGCGTCTACGGCCTGCAGTGCCGCATGCTGCTGGACCCTGGCTGGGTGGACGAATCGCTGCAGTCGATGGCCATCGACTATGCCCAGTACATTCGCCAGAAACAGCCCGAGGGCCCGTACCGGCTGCTGGGCTGGTCGTTGGGCGGTGCGCTGGCGAGTCTGGTGACCCAGGAGCTGGAAAGCCAGGGGCAGCAGGTGACGTTCCTTGGCCTGGTCGACAGCTTCATCCCGACGTCCTCGCCGGCGCAGCCGGACACTGACTGGGGCGAGGATCTGCGAAGCTTCCTGGGCGTGGTGCTGCAGGCAGCGAAGGCGGATCTGGCATTGCCCGCATTGCCGGCCGGTGCGCAGGTGGCAACCTTGCACGCGCTGATCGACAGCGTGCGTGCAGGGCTGCCCAGCTCGGCATTTGCCGAGGTCGAGAGCGCGGAGCTGGCGCACACCTTTGCCGTGGCCATGCACCTGAAGGCGCTGTCGACGCGCTTGAACCAGCTGCCGCTGACAGCCGCGGGTGCCTGCTGCTGGTGGGCCGGTGCTCGTGCCGAGGGGGTACGCATCGACGGCAGCGTCGAGGACCTGGCCATCGCCGCCGGCCACTACGACATCCTCAGGCATCCGGACTGGCTGGCCAGCCTGGGCCGACGACTGACCGACGACCTGACTGTTGCTGGCTGAGCCCTGCCGCCCCTCGATCGGGGCGGCTTTTCATTTCTGTTCACTGATTGGCAAGGATAAAAGAAGATGGCCCTGGACCCTGACCTGGAAGGTTTCCTCGAGCTGGTTCAACTGGGACGCCTGAGCGGCAAGACCCGGCCCATGCATGAACTGCAGGTAGCGCAGGCGCGCAGCGACTTCGCCTCGGCCTCGGGCATCCTGGACCCTGCGCCGCCAGGCGACCTGCAGGTGGTCGAGCTGAGTGTACCGAGCCGCGATGCCCAGGCGGTGCCGCTGCGCCTGTACCGGCATGCTCGACGTGGCCCCGGCCTGCAACCGGCGATCCTGTACTTTCATGGTGGTGGCAATGTGGTTGGCAGCCTGGACTCGCATGATGCGGTGTGCCGGCGCCTGGCCAGCAGCGGTACCCATGCGGTGCTTGCGCTGGGGTATCGGCTGGCGCCGGAGCACCCTTACCCTACGGCGGTCAACGATGCGCTGGATGCCGCCGACTGGCTGGCGACGCAGGCGACATCACTGGCTATCGACAGCCGGCGGATCAGTGTGGCGGGCGACAGCGCCGGTGCTACCCTGGCCACGGTGCTGGCACTGAGCGCACAGCAAGGCCTGTGCCGGCTTGCGCCCAGTGCGCAGTTGCTGTTCTACCCGGTCACGGACATTACCCGCGAGCGTGATTCGCATCGGCGCTATGCCGAGGACTACCTGCTCGAGAGCCAGACCCTGCGCTGGTTCTACGCCCACTACTGCCCCGACCCGGCCCTGCGCGGCGACTGGCGCGCCTCGCCGTTGCTGGCCGGGCACGCCGAGCCGATGATCCGTACCTATGTCAGCCTGGCCGAATACGACCCGCTGTTCGACGAGGGGCAGGCCTATGCCCAGCGCCTCCAGGCCTCGGGCACCGACGTGACGCTACGGGTGGAACAGGGCCTGACCCACGATTTCCTGCGCATGGGAGGGATTTCGTCGCGGGTCGCGGGGATCTATGCCGAGGTCGAGCACTGGCTGCAATCGGCCTGAGGTACGCGGGCTGCTCAACGCAAAAAGGCGCCGAGGCGCCTTTTTTCGTGGGTGTCGATTTACCAGTCGTAGGTCAGGTTGGCGGTCACCGTGCGGCCCTGGCCGTAGGTGCACTCGAACATGCCGCTGCAGCGGGTGACATACAGTTTGTTGTCCAGGTTCTCCACGTTGGCCTGCACTTTCACGCCCTTGATGTGCAACGGGGAGCGTTCCAGGTCGTAGGAGATCATGCCGTCGTACACGTTGAACGACGGGACGTTGAATTCGCTCCAGGCATAGCTGGTGCCCGGGCTGCTGCGCACATAACGCACTCCGACGCCAAAGCCGAGGCCGACCAGGGCGGTGTCTGCCGGCATCTGGTAGTCGACCCAGGCCGAGGCGGTCAGCGGCGATACGCCGACCGGATGACGACCTTTGAGGCCATCGTTGTCCTTGGTGAACTCGGCGTCGACCCGTGATACCGAGGCGATCAGGTTGAGGTTGTCGGTCAGCGCCGCCTTGCCTTCGAGTTCAAAGCCCACCGAACGCATGGCGCCGGCCTGGTTGTTGAAGCCGGGGTTGGCCGGGTCGCTGGTCAGCACGTTCTTCTTGTCGATCTGGTAGGCCGAGAGCTGGATGAAACTGTCAGAACCTGGCGGCTGGTATTTGATGCCCACTTCGTACTGCTTGCCGGTGGAAGGCTCGAATGTCTTGCCGTCCACGTTGGCGGTGCCGGCCACCGGCTGGAACGATTCGGAGTAGCTGAAGTAGGGCGTGATGCCGTTGTCGAACAGGTAGCCAAAGCCTGCGCGGCCGGAGAACTGCTGATCGCGGGTGGTGGAGGGCTTGACGTACAGCGGGTGGTCGTAATCGATCTTGGCCCAGTCGAAGCGCCCGCCCAGGGTAAGGAACCAGCGGTTCCATTTCAGCTGGTCCTGAACGTAGACGCCGGTCTGGGTGATGGTGTCGTCCCAGGGGTTGGCGGCTGCCTGGCTGAAGTCCAGCGGCTGGCCGTAGTGCGGGTCGTAGAGGTCGATGCCTGGCGGGTTGCGGTCGTAGCGGCCGAGGAACTTGGAGTTGAAGTGGTAGTAGTCCAGGCCCAGCAGCACGGTGTGGTTGACGTCGCCGGTGTTGAACACGGCCTGGGCCGAGTTGTCGATGCCAAAGACCTTGTTGGTCTGCTTCCAGTCGATGGCGTAGCGGTCGGTGTAGCGCTGGTTGTTGACCCCCGTGGCGGGGTTGGCGATGAAGCTGTAGCCGTGCAGCACTGCGGCGAAGCGGTCATCGACGTAGGCGTAGCGCGCGTTCTGGCGCAGGCTCCAGACATCGTCGATCTGGTGGGTCAGCTCGTAGCCGAAGACGTACTGTTCACGGTCGTAGGCGTTGAGCCCGGGCTCGCCGATGAAGGTGTTGCGATCGAGCTTGCCGTTGGGGTTCTTGAATACCGTGCCCACTGCCGGCAGGCCCTGGGGCTCGGGCACGTCGTTGTCTTTCTGGTACTGGCCGTAGAAGGTCAGGCTGGTGTCGTCGTTGATGTTCCAGGTGAAGCTGGGAGCCAGCAGCATGCGCTTCTGTTCGGCATAGTCGACTTCGGAGTTGCTGTCGTTGGCCAGGCCGGTGAGGCGGTACAGGAAGGTGCCTTGCTCGTCGAGCTTGCCGCCGAAGTCGAATGCGCCGTAGCGCCGATCATAGCTGCCAGTACCCAGCACCACCTGGTGGATGGGCTCGACACCGGGGCGCTTGGAGACCATGTTGACGATGCCGCCGGGCTGGTTCTGGCCGTACAGCACCGAGGCGGGGCCCTTGAGAACCTCGACCCGTTCGAGCAGGTAGGGGTCGACCTGCAGCGCACCGCCGGTACTGCCGCCGCCATAGGGCAGGTGCAGGCCGTCCAGATACATCGGCGTGGGGCTGAAACCGCGGGAGGTGGGTTCATCGAAGGCCTTGACCCGTGCCGAGAAGCCCTCGACCTGGATGCCGGGGGTATAGCGCAGTGCCTGGGTGACGGACAGGGCGCCGCGGGCGGTCATCTCGTCCTGGGTGACCACGTTGATGGTCTGCGGGGTTTCCAGGATCGAGGTGTCGGTCTTGGTTCCGGTGGCGCTGCGTTTGGCGACATATCCCTGTACCGGCCCCCACGCCGATTCAGTGAACTTGCCTGACACCAGCGACGGTTCCAGGTTGATCTGGTCGGCATCGGCCCCCGAGCGTGCGCCGCTGAAGTAGATGGCGTTGTCCTGCACGCTGTAGCGCACACCGGTGCCTTGAAGCATGATCTGCAGCGTTTCTTCAAGCGGGTAGCGACCCTTGACGGCGTGCGCGTGCAGGCCGTTGATCTCTTCGGGGTTGAACAGGATCTGCAGGCCGGTCTGATGGCTCAGTTCCTGGATCGAGCGGCCAAGCGGGCCGGCGGGGATGTCCAGCTGCCACTCCTGGGTCTGCGCCTGTGCAGCCAGGGTGAACGCCATGCCCAGCCCGACCGCGGGCAACGTGGCTTTGAAGGCGTGGCGCAGGCGCAACGCAGTGGTCAGGGGCTGCAAGCAGTGTCGTGTTGGCATGGCGATGCTCTTGTCTTGGTTGGCTCAAGTGGTTGGGAAGGTAAGTGTCAGCAGTTTTTTTCGAATGTGGGTAAGACGCGTGACCGCTGAAAAACCGGAAATAAAAAAACTTCTCATTGCCTTTCAGGCGATGGCATCTAGCTGTCAGACGAAGTGGGCGGGGCGGGATTTAGCGCAGGGGGGTGGCAGCGCTGGTTTCAGGCCGTGGCGCGTTGCAACCGATGTGGGAGCCGGCAAGGCCGGCTTCTCCACCTGCTGCAACGCACCTGGCCTGTGGCAGGCAGGTTTGCTCAGGCCGGCTGCAGTTCGCTCACGACCTTGCCGGCGTGCAAACGGATCAGCTGGTCGGCAATGTCGAAGTAACGGTCGTCGTGGGAGATGACGATGATGGTCTTGCCCAGGCGCTTGAGGTCAGGCAACAGCTCGGTGTAGAAAATTCGCCGGAAGGTCGGGTCCTGGTCGGCCGCCCATTCGTCGAACACCAGCACCGGTCGCTCTTCCAGCCAGGCACTGACCAGCGCCAGGCGCTTGCGCTGCCCGGTGGACAGATCGGTGGTGCTGAACACGCCATCGCGAATGCTGACCTTGTGGTCGATCTCCAGTCGTCTGAGGTAGCGCGCAGCATCCTCGGGCACCGGCTTGTCACCCTGGATCACGTCGTCGAACAGGTAGTAGTCGGCAAAGATGGTGGTGAAGATCTGCCGATAATCATCGCGGTTGGCCGCCGTCACCGCCTGGCCATTGAGCTCGATGCTGCCCGACTGCGGCGCGTACAGGCCCAGCAGCAACTTGATCAGGGTGGTCTTGCCACACCCGTTCTCGCCGACGATGAACACGATGTCGCCCTGCTGGATGCTTACGTTCACCGGGCCCAGGCGGAATGGCTCGCTGCCCGGCACCGGGGCGAAACTGTAGCTCACCTGATTCAGGACCAGGCTATGCAGCGGCGTGGCCGGCTGGCTCTGGTCGTCGAGCAGCAGGTGGGGCTCGGGGGAGGAGAACTGCTTGGACAGCTCGGCAATGCGGCGGAAGGCGATCTGTGCCTTGCTGATGATCGGCAGGGTGCCGATCAGGTGCTCCAGCGGGCCCTTCATGTACAGCAGCACCAGCACGAAGCCGCTCATCACCGTCTTGTCGGCGCTGGGCCACCAGGACTGCAAGGCCAGCGCCAGGCCGATGACCACGAAGAACAGCATCGAGCCCAGGCTCTTGGCGATCACGAAGGTGTTGATGGAGCGGATCTGCGTGTCGCAGATGCGGTTGGCGGTGTTGCGGATGCCGTGCAGGAACATGCGCTGGCGGCGCGGGCGGTGGATGCGCAGTTCCTTGGCACCCTCGGCAATGGCGTTGTAGTGCTTTTGCAGGTCGTCCTCGGCTTCACGCGCGGCCTCGAAACCGCGCATGCCCCAGGCGCGGGCGACGAACTGCATCGTGGTGCCCAGCCCGATGGCCACCAGCATCACCAGGAACATCGGCCACGACAGGCTCGCCAGGTAGCCCAGGCAGCCCAGGGTCACGGTGAGGGACACCGCCAGTGGCGCGAAGGCGAAGGCGAAGTCGCTGATGGTGTCGACGTCGTGGGTCAGTACCGGGATCAGCCGATGGCTGCGGTAGCGTTCGATCTGGTCGATGGGCGCAGCCAGGACCTTTTCGCCCAGTTCGCGGCGCAGCCTGGCGATGATGTGCTGGCCCACGTAGTTGCTGCCGATATCGGACAGGATGGTGCTGAGCAGGGCCATCAGGCACAGCCCGGCAAAGCCCAGCACCAGCCCCTGGGTGAGGCCGCTTTCGTTGTGCAGGGCGCTGTTGATGGTGGCCAGCAGCGCGGTGACGCTGAGGCCGCCGAGCATGCCCAGGCCGATCGACAGGCTTACCAGCGGCCAGAAGGGTTTGAGCAGGCCGAACAGTTCACTGATGGCCCCGCGAGGTTTGCTGGTCATTCGAGTCTCCCGAATCACACGTGGTTGAGGGGGCGGTCAGAGCTCGCGGGCAACGCGAAAACCCAGGTAGTCGCCGCGTACATCGGGGGCGCGGCTGTTGCGGTTGCCCGAGCGCGAGAACACCGGCGCCTCGCCCCAGTCATTGCCGCGCATGATGCGGATGTCGCAGTTGCCGGTCAGCCACGCGCTGCCGTCGGCGGGGGCGCCTTCATAGCTGGTGTTGAGGCAGTCGGCGACCCACTCGTAGACGTTGCCGTGCATGTCGTACACGCCGAAGGCATTGGGCGGGAAACTGCCTGCCGGGGAGGTGTACGAGTAGCCGTCGGCAGGCCCGTAGGTGTTGGCGTGCCGGGCGATGCTGTACTTTTTTTCGTCGTTGTCATCGAACGGGAACGGGAACGGTCCGCGCGAGCCGGCGCGTGCGCCGTACTCACGCTCGGCCTCGCTGAGCATGCGGTAGGTGTGGCCGGTCTTTTTCGACAGCCACCGGGCGTAGTCCTGCACGTCGAAGTAGCTGACGCACACCGCTGGCTGGCGCGGACCCTGTTTGTAGGTCGGCTTGCTGGCGGTGCAGGCGCGCCCGGGTCGGGTGTCGCCGTCGGCGATCTTCACCCCGGTTTCGCGGATGTAGGCGTCCAGCTCGCCGGCAGTGACCTGGTAGCGGCTGATGGCAAAGGGCCTGGCGAAGGTCACGGTGTGCAGCGGCCCTTCGTCGTCCTCACGGCCGGTCTCGCCGGGCTCGGTGCCCATGGTGAAGCTGCCGGCGGGCAGTACCACCATTTCGGGGCAGTCCTTGCAGTCGGTGAATACCTGGCCCGGCTGGCGAGGGGAATCTGCCGCCTGGGCGCCCGCGCACAGTGCCAGGCCGAGCGCGGCACTGCACGACAGCTGTGCAAGGGTGCGCGACATGCGCGGGTACGGGGTTGAACGATGGTGAGGCATGGCAGGTTCCGTCAGCTGTTGGCTACAAGATGAAAGGGCGCGATCAGGCACGCAGGCGTTGGCCCAGCACGCTGATCAGGCGATCGATTTCCGCTTCGGTGTTGAGCAGGCCGGGCGCAGCGCGCACCACCGGGCCCACGTCGCGGGACACCGCATCCACCACGATGCGGTGGCGAGTCAGGTACGCGGCCACCTCGTCGGCGTCCTGGCCCTTGACCCGGAAGAAGGTGAAGCCTGACGAGTGACGCGGGCTGCGCGGGGTGACCAGTTCGATCGCCTTGTACTCGGCCAGGCGTTGCTTGAGGTAGTCGTTCAGCCCGTGGATGCGCGCCTGAATCGGCGCCTTGCCTACCTGCAGGTGCAACTCGAAGGCCTTGCCCAAGGCCCAGCGGTGCTCGAAGGCGTGGTAGCCGCCGGGGCTCATGATGGTGGCGAAGTCCTCGTTCTCGGAGAACGTGGCGAAGGTCGGCACCAGGTCCTTGAGCTCGGTGGAGGCAGCGCAGATGATGCCGGTGCCCCGCGGGCCGAACATCCATTTGTGGGTACCGGAGATGAAGTAGTCGCACTTTAGGTCGGCAAAGCGCATGTCTTCCACGCCAAAACCGTGCACGCCGTCGACCACATAGAGGATGCGGTCCTGCTCGTCGCGGTTGCGGTTGTGTTCGCGTACCAGCTCGCCGATGGCTCCGATGGGCAGCTTGACGCCGCTGCCCGAGTGCACCCAGGTCATGCCCAGTACCCGCGTGGACGGGCGGATCGCGGCGGCGATGTTGCCCAGTACCTCGTCGTCCGAGACCCGCTGCGGGTCGCGGAACAGGCGGATCTTGCGCACCTGGGTGCCCTCGCGGGTGGCGCGGTAGGCGAGGCTGTTGCGGGTGGAGTAATGCTCGTGTTCGGTGGTCAGGATCTCCTGGTGGGCGGCCACCTTAAGGCCGCCGTAGATCAGGCCCAGGCCCTCGGTGGTGCTGCCGGTGAGGGCGATCTGGCGTGGCTTGACCTCCAGGTAGCGGGCGGCCCAGTCGCGCACTTCGCCTTCGCGCTTCCATTCGGCCTGGGTTTCCCAGTCGACCCATTGCGCGGGGTGGCGGTCGAGTTTTGCGCGATAGTCTTCGATGGCATCGCGCACGGGCTTGGGATGGGAGGTGATCAGGAAGTTGGCGAAATGAGCGTAATCGGGGTCGAGCTCGAACAGGCTGCGAAAGCCGGCCCAGGCATCGCTGCCGTTGCCGGGCAGTGACGGGCCGGCGAGGGCGCCGGGCAACAGCTGGCTGCCCAGCGGCAGGCTGGCGGCCAGCAGGCCGGCGTACTTGAGAAGGGTGCGGCGATCGGTCATGACGGGGCTCGCTGGCGAGTCAACGGGAAGAGGCGGCTACAGGGCGGGCGGCGTTTTGCGCCTGTTCCCACACCCGCAGGAAGTTGCCGCCCCAGAGCTTGGCGATATCGGCCTCGGAGTAGCCGCGTGAGAGCAGTTCGGCGGTGACGTTGCGGGTTTCGCCCACATCGCGCCAGCCGTCCACGCCACCGCCCTCGTTGAAGTCCGAGCTGATGCCAACGTGATCGATGCCGACCTTGCGCACGGTGTAGTCGATGGCGTCACCGAACTCCTTGAGCGAGGCCGGCGGCTCTTCTTCGAGAATGCCGTACAGCTCGCTGGCGTACTGGCCGAAGCGCTGCTCGGGCCAGGCAGCGATGATCGGGTCGCCGGGCATCAGGGCCACCGCCAGGTTGGGCAGCGGCAGCAGGTCGAAGCGCGCACGCAGGGCGTTGAGCTTGTCCTGGGTCTTCTGGCTCAGGGGCTTGAGGTAGGTGGAGAAGGCCACCACCTGGATCACGCCGCCGCTGTCCTTGATCAGTTGCATCTCCTTGTCGCTGAGGTTGCGCGGGATGTCGACCATCGCCCGTGGAGCGGAGTTGGACGCCACCAGCGGCGTGCGGCTGAGCCGGGCCACCTGCTCCAGGGCCTTTGTGGACATCTGCGAGACGTCGATGATCACGCCCAGGTCGTTGAGCCGCTGTACCGCCTGGCGGCCCAGGGGCGACAGCCCGTCAAGGGCGTCGGCGGTGTCGTTGAAGAACGGCAGCGGGCGCGAGGAGTCGGCCCAGGCGTTGTTACCCACGTAGCTGAAGCCGAACATGCGCATGCCGCGCGAAGCCCACAGGTCGAGCAGGTCGAGGTCGGTACCCAGCGGGTAGGCATTGAGCATGCTGATGAACACCGCGAACTTGCCTTCGCCGTGCAGGCGCCGCATGTCCTGTGGGGTGTAGGCAATGGCCACCTGGTTGGGGTAGTCGCGCACCATCGCCATGATCGACTTGTAGCGCACCTCCTGCAGGTTGCGTGCTTCCTGCACGAAGCCTTCGGTGGGCCGGTGCGGACCGTTGGGGCCGTTCCACATTTCGGGCCAGGCAAAAATGGTCAGCGCGGCGCCGGACAGGCGCCCGCGGGCGGTCTTGACGAGGTCGAAGCGTCCGCTGCCTTCCTTGTCGGCTTCATTGCCTTCCATGCCGAAGTTGGCCGGCAGGGTGATGTGGCTGTCGAACGAGAGCAGGCGATCCTGCAGTTCATTGGCCTGCTTGACCACCTCGCGGGGGTAGCCGGCGCTGGGGCCGAAGTAGGTCCAGGCGGCCACCCCGGCACCGGCGGTGAGCGCGGTGGCCAGGCTGATGTACAAGGCTTTTTTCCAGCGTGGTGTGGTCATCGTGGTCTCAGTCAGGTTCACCGTCGAGGTTCAGGCACGAGGCCTTTGCTATCTGGTGAGGACGAGCGCAATCGGCAGAAATTTAGCCGTCGCCTGCGCCCTGTGCGGGCCGCCCGGAGCCGCTTGCTGGCTAAATTTCCCTGTGTGCACAACGTTCTAGCTTCGACAACGCCATGCTCCATGGCGCAACGCGAGACACACAGGTAGGTCAATGACGATTTCTCGACGAGGGTTCATTGCGGGTGTTGCACTGACGGGCGTGGCGGTGCCTGGGGCGCTGTACGCGCACCGCGAGCTGACACGCGAGGAATTTCCGATCACCCCCGGGGAGGCCACCGTCGACTTGCCCGATACCGCCGGCCAGCAGTTGGCCGATACCCTGCGTGGCATCTGGCAGCTGGAAGGCGGCAATGTCGGCCTGGAAGGGCTTGAACACACGTCCCTGGAGTTGTTGCTGGATATTGCTCCGCGTGGCCGCGGCCTGCGCGGATGCCTGGACACGCCCGAGCGCCTGCGCAGTGACGCCGAGCCCCGCTACCGGGTGGTGGGCGACCTGATGCCGGGTGCACCGAATGTGTTGAGCTGGCGGCTGATACCCACAGCGGACACTGCGGGGCTGGCGCGCTATGAGTGTCGCGTGCTGCTCGATGAGGTATGGGGCGATTTCGGTAACGCCGGCACTGCCACGCTCACCGGCCAGGTGCTGGACCTGCAGCGCCCGCTGGCCCTGCCCGAGCAGAACCACCGCTTTGTGGCGCGCAAGCGGACCTTCCCCGAAGCTCGCGAGCGCACCGCGCTGAACCCGACGTTGCTGGCGTGGCTGATCTCCCCCGAGCATCGCCTGTTCCACCAGTTGTGGCATGCCTCGCGGGACAAGTGGCACAAGCTGGCACCCAAGCAGCACGAGGCGTTGCGTGCCATCGGCTGGCAGCCCGGTCCGCGTGACCATGAGCGCGATGCCCGCGGCCCGCGCAAGGATCGCAACGGTTCGGGCGAGGACTTCTTTTTCATGCACCGGCACATGCTCGGTACCGCACGTTCGATGCAGGACCTGCCGTCCTGGCCGCGCTTTCCGATGCCGCAGCCGGAACTGGCGCGTGACCGCGCAGGCTTTTTGCGCTACTTCGACAACCAGGATGGCAACGCCTTGCCGCCCACCTGGCTGGCGCAGGGCGATGACGAATACACCCAGTGGGTCAAGGACATCAAGAGCAGTGAGGTTTTCCATGCCAACTTCGAGCTGTGGGAGTCACGCTACAGCGACCCGCATTATCTTTCGCGCCTGACCCTGGGGCAGTTCGGCTCGGAGGTGGAACTGGGGTTGCACGACTGGCTGCACATGCGCTGGGCGTCGGTGCCGCGTGACCCGGTCAACGGTGCACCGGTGCCCTATGCGCGCACCCCGAGCGATTTTGCGCCGCGCTGGTACGGGCCCGAAAACGATTTTCTCGGCGACCCGTTCTCGTCCCACGTCAACCCGGTGTTCTGGCGCTTCCATGGCTGGATCGATGACCGTATCGAGGACTGGTACCGCGCCCATGAGCGCTTTCACCCCGGCCAGGTGGTGCGGCGCGAGGTCAACGGGGTGGCGTGGTTCGCGCCCGGGCGCTGGGTGGAGGTGGCCGACCCCTGGCTGGGCCCGATCACCCACGGTTGCAGCACGGTGCCGGGCCTGCAGGTGGGCAAGAGCGTGGAGATGGACCCGGAGACCATGAAGCTGGCGTTGCGCATCACCTACAGCGACGAAGACGGGCTGGCCAGCCTGGTTCGCCGGGTGCCGCAGCGTCCGTGGTACGCCCGTCACCTGAAGGTCAGGCAGCGCCAGGTGTAAGGCGCTGCCTGCCGGTGTGCCCTAGCGTACCTGGGGGGTTGCCTGCCAGCCGCCGCCCAGCGCCTTGTACAGCGCGATGCTGGCCTGCAGGCGCGAGCGGCGCAATTGCACGTTGTCGTCCTGGGCAGCGAACAGCGTGCGCTGGGTTTCCAGCACGGTGAGCAGGTCTTCGGCACCTGCCTGGTAGCGGCTCTGGGCAATCTGGAAGGCGCGTTGCGCCTGGGCCAGCTCTTCGCTTTGCCACTGGCGCTGCTGGTCCAGCCCGCGAATGCTGTTCAGGGCCTTCTCTACGTCGGCAAAGCCATTGATGATCGCGCCGCGGTAGGTTTCCAGCAGTTCCTGCTGGCGTGCCGTGGCCTTGTCGCGCTCGGCCTTCAGGCGCCCGCCGTTGAAGATCGGCGCCACCAGCCCGGCACCCAGGTTGTACACCGGGTTGCGCAGCATGTCGTCGACGTGGGAGGCGCCCGAACCGACGGTAGCAGTCAGGGTCAGTGCTGGCAGCATGTTGGCCCGCGCCACCTGCACATCGGCTTGCGCTGCGGCCAGCTGGGCTTCGGCGCTGGCGATGTCGGGGCGGCGGGTAAGCAGCTCGCTCGGCAGGCTGGCGGCAATGTCCGGCCAGCTCAGCCGGGCGAAGGCTTCACGATCCAGCTGCAGTTGCTGGCGCGGTTGGCCAAGCAGGGCGGCCAGGCTGATCAATGTCTGCTCGGCGTCCTGGGCCAGCAGTGGCAGCTGGCGCTGTTGCGCGGCCACCAGGCTCTTCTGCTGGGCCAGTTCCAGTGCGGTGGCGGAGCCCGAGTCGTAGCGGCTCTGCACCAGGTGCAGCACGCTCTGGGCGTTGTCCAGGTTCTGTTCGGCAATGCGCTGCTGTTCGACCAGGGCCAGCCAGCGCGTGTAGTGGTCGGCCACGCCGCTGAGCAGGGTCAGCTCGACGGTGTCGCGCTCGAACTCGCTGGCTTGCAGGCTGAAGCGGGCACTGTCGCGACCGGCGCGCTTGCCGCCCCAGAAGTCCACCTCGTAGGTGGCGCTCAGGGTGGCCTGGTAACTGTTGGTGGCCTTGTTGGCGGTGCTGTTGTCCAGGGTGCTGGAGCGGTAGGCGTACATGCGCTTCTGGCGCGTGGCGTTAAGGCCCGCATTGAGTTCGGGCAGCAGCGCGGCGCCTGCGATCACGGCACTGGCCTGGGCCTGGCGCACACGGGCGACGGCACCGGCCAGGTCATGGCTGCCCACCCGCGCCTGGTCGATCAACTGGTCGAGTTCGCGGCTGCCGAAGGTGGTCCACCATTGCCGGTCGAGGGTGCCGGCCGCGTCCAGGTGTTCGGTATGCCAGCGTGGCAGTAGCTGCAGGCCGCTGTCCGGGCGCGGCGCCTGGCTGGCGCAGGCCGCGAGCAACACGCTGGCGGCAAGTAGGGTCAATGGCGCTTTCATAGTGTGTTCATTCGCTGGTAAGGGCTGCCACCGGGTCGAGCCGGGCGGCCTTGCGGGCAGGCATGAAGCCGAAGATGACGCCGGTGACCAGGGCGCAGGCAAATGCACCGAGCACGGCGGTCAGGGAAAACGCCACGGCCACCTCGCTGAGCAGCAGCGCCCCCCCCACCAGCAGGGCCAGGCCGATGCCGGTGAGGCCGCCGACCACAGAAAGCATCACCGCCTCGGTCAGGAACTGGCGCAGGATGTCGCGCTGGCGGGCACCGGTGGCCATGCGGATACCGATCTCGCGGGTACGCTCGCGCACGGTCATGAGCATGATGTTCATCACGCCGATGCCGCCCACCAGCAGCGAGATGGCGGCAATCGCGCCGAGCATCAGCGACAGGGTGCCCTGGGTGCGGGCTTCGGCCTGGATCATGGCGGCGTTGTTGGTCAGCTCGTAGTCGCGCTTGCCGTTGTGCAGGCGCAGCATCAACTGGTCGATGGCCTTTTCGGCCTCGTTGACGCGACGTGCATCGGCGGCGGCAATGGCCACGTACTCGGGGTTCTGGCTGCCGAACAGGCGGATGCTGGCGGCCGAATAGGGCACCGCGATACGGTCGTCGCTGTCCTGGTCGCCTGAACTTGCGCCTTTTTCGGCGAGCACACCCACCACCTGGAAGGGCACGTTCTCGATCAGGATGTATTCGCCAATGGGGTTGGCGGCGTCCTTGAGCAGCTTTTCGCGCACCTTGTGGCCGATGACCGCGACGGCGCTGGCGTTGCGCTCGTCGGCTTCGGTGAAATAGCTGCCTTGCACCACCGGCCAGTTGAAGATGGCCGGGAAGTTGGTGTCGTTGCCGCCTACGTAGCTGGTGTAGTCGGCATTACCGTAGCGCACGCCGGCGGTGGAGCCGTTGACCGGCATGATGCGCTGGACCTGCGGCAGCCTGCCCACGGCGGCGACGTCTTCCAGGGTGATGACCCCAGGCGGTGTACGCGGGTTGGGAGCGTGGCCGCTGAGGTAGATGATGTTGGAACCGAACGCGCCCATCTGCGCCATCACCTGGCGCTTGCTGCCTTCGCCCACCGCCAGCATCACCACCACCGAGGCCACGCCGATGACGATGCCGAGCAGGGTGAGGGCAGTGCGAAAACGGTTGATCCACATGACGCGCCAGGCGGCCTGCACGGCATCGACCAGCTCGCCCTTCCAGGCCCCGGCATATTCGCTGCCGTCGGCCATGCGTTCGCGCAGGTCGACGGCCTGCAGGGCACCCGGCGGAGCGTCCACCGGCTGGTCCAGCGGGACCGGCGCCGAGTCGCTGATGATCCGGCCGTCGCTGATCTCGATGATGCGCCTGGCGCGAGCAGCTACCGCACGGTCGTGGGTGATGAGGATGACCACGTGGCCCTGGCTGGCCAGTTCGTCCAGCAGCTTCATGACCTCTACGCCGCTGTGGCTGTCCAGCGCCCCGGTGGGCTCGTCGGCGAGGATGATGTGGCCGCCGTTCATCAGTGCGCGGGCGATCGACACCCGCTGTTGCTGGCCGCCGGACAGTTGGTGCGGGCGGTTGGCGGTACGCTGGCCCAGGCCCAGGCGCTCGAGCAGCGCAGCGGCGCGCGCGTGTCGCTCCGGCGCCGGGGTGCCGGCGTAGATCGCGGGCATCTCGACGTTCTCCTGGGCCGAGCAGGAGGGGATCAGGTGATAGCCCTGGAACACGAAACCGAAGGCCTCGCGGCGCAGCCAGGCCAGGGCGTCGCTGTCGAGGTGGGCGACGTCCTCGCCGGCGAACAGGTAGTGGCCGCTGGTGGGGCGGTCGAGGCAGCCGAGGATGTTCATCAGGGTCGACTTGCCGGAGCCCGAGGCGCCGACGATGGCGAGGAACTCACCGGCATGGATGGACAGGTCGATGCCATGCAGGACGTCGACCCGCGGCGTGCCTGCGCCGCCGTAAGACTTGCTGATGGATTTGAGCTGGATCAGTGGCGTCTGCATTCAACCCTCGCTGCCTTCTAGCGGGCCGATCAGCAGGCGGTCGCCTTCGCTCAGGCCATCGAGGATCTCGATGTGCAGGCGGTCGCTGATGCCGGTGCGTACCTGACGTTCCTCGACGCGGCCGTTGCTGGCCACCACCCTGGCCATCTGCGTGGTGTCCCTGAGCCCGCCGTGCAGGGCGGCGATGGGGGCGGTGAGGACATTGCTGGCCTGGCTGGCCACGAAGAATACCTGGGCGGTCATCTCGGCCATCAGTGCGCTGTCGGCGTTGTCGACGTCCAGCAGTACGGTGTAGAGCACCACGCGGCCACTGCCGCTTTTGCTCGAGGTGTTCGGGCTGCCGCCGCCCTGGCCGCTTTCCCCCAGCGGCTTGGGCGGGATCGGCAGGATCTGGCGCACGGTGCTGGCCCAGCGCCGGCTACCGCCGCTGAGGGTGGTGAAGTAGGCGTTCATGCCCGGCTTGACGTGGCCGATGTCGGCTTCGGAGACCTCGGCCCACACGGTCATCGGCGAGAGCTTGGCGATGCGCAGGATCAGCGGGGTCTGCTGCTGTGCGTTGAGGGTCTGGCCTTCGCGGGCATCGACGGCCACCACGGTACCGGACATCGGCGCGTAGATGCGCGTGTAGCCCAGTTCTGCCTGGTCGCTGCGCAGGGTGGCCTGGGCCTGGCGGATCTGCGCCTGGTACATGTCGATGCGGGCCTGGGTGGCCTTGAGTTCGGCGCGCGCGGTCTGTACGTCTTCCTCGCGGGTGGCGCCATTGGCCACCAGGCTCTGCTGGCGCTGGTACTTCTGGCGGGCGAGTTCGTTCTGGGCGCGCTGTTCCTGGAGCTGGGCCTGCAGGTTCTCGATGGCGAAGCGGCTGGCATCGAGCTTGGCCTGCTGGGTGGAGGGGTCGATCTCGACCAGCAACTGGCCTTCCTCGATCGAGTCGCCGGCTTCGACGTGGATCTTGCGGATCTGCCCGGAAGCCTGGGCACCTACATCGACGTAGCGTCTGGGTTGCAGGGTGCCCAGCGCGGTGACGCTGCTTTCGATGTTGGCGCGGGTGACCGCCACGGTGGCCAGTTGGTCGTTGCCAGGCAGGGTCTTCCAGGCGACCAGCGTGCCCAGGGCGAGCAGGCCGAGGCAGCACACGAGCAGGCGGCGTTTGTTTTTCGGGCGTTTCATGCGGGCTTCCAACCAGGGGTTGATCCATGCCAGGAGGTGACGAACACGCGCTCGGCAGGCATGGAAGGCTGCAAGTTAAACGAGCGGTATTCGAGGTAATTTAAACCGGTGCGTGGCTGGGCCAGCCCGCACCAGGGCAACATGGGCGAGAGTATGACCGAGTCGCTTGATGAGAATAATATTAATTAGTGTTATTGTGTCGAGCCATACGACCCAGCGGGTTCAACCTCGGCAACGTCGCGCACAGGTACTGTTGTGGAACACTACTATCGAGAGCTGGTGAGCTTTCTGATGTCGCGCCTGGGCAGCCGCCACGCGGCCGAAGACGTCGCCCATGACGCCTACCTGCGGGTGCTGGAGCGGGCTGATTCGCAACCTATCGAGCACCCTCGCGCGTTTCTCTACCGTACTGCACTGAACCTGGTGGTGGATGGCCATCGACGCGAGCGGATCCGCCAGGTCGAACCCCTGGAGGTGCTCGATACCGACGAGCGCTGGCACAGCCCGACCCCCTTGCACGCCATGCATGGCGATCAGCGCCTGGCATTGATGCAGCGTGCGCTGGCCGAACTCAGCCCGACATGCCGCGACAGCTTCATATTGCGCAAGCTCGATGGCCTGTCGCATCAGCAGATCGCCTTGCGCCTGGGCATTTCCCGCAGCCTGGTGGAGAAGCACATCGTCAATGCGATGAAGCACTGCCGCGTGCGCATGCGCGAGTGGGAATCCTGAGCGCGGGGCTGCGATCCAGGGTGAAAGTTCGGGTTGTTCCTTGATTTATGCGCGATTCCCTACAAGTATCAGTGGCAGACCTCTGTTCAGGCGCGATGTTTGCAGCAACTTGCAGTCGTGGATTGTCGCTGTAGGGTCAAGGACGCTAACTCCCTTTACCTTCTGCCAGGTCCGGACGATGCCAAACAAATCGATGCGCATCCTGATCGCCGACGAGCACCCCAGCCAGTTGCTGCAACTGGAAAAGATGCTCAATGGACTGGGCTATTACCGCATTGCCCCGGTCGAGAGTTTCGTCGAACTGCAGCGCCTGGTGCAGGCGGCCCTGCAGCCCTTCAATCTGCTGATCGGCAACATCGATCTGGCCAGCCACGCGGGCGTGGACATGGCGCGCTTCTGCAAGGCGAGCCTGCCGATCCAGCATGCCTTGCTGTATCACTCTCAGCACCTGAAGGTACCTGCAGTACCGGTGTCACAGCGCCAGGCGGTGAGCCTGAGCCTGCCCAAGGTGCCAGACAGCGAGGCGCTGGAGTCCTTCATGGCGATCATCGATGCGCCGGTGGTAATCGATCAGATGGAGCTGAGCGGTGGCCTGGGCGCCCGTGCAGGCTACCTGCCGCGGCGCACCAATTTTGCCCAGACCGTGTTCTGTCGACCTTCCTGAAGCTTGTCGGGCCATTGGCCGCAGCGTTTTGCTATCCTCTTGCGTTTGCCGATTTGCGGAAACGCCCATGAGTGCCATCGCTACCCCCCGACCGTCGTTGTCACGCGCAGACCACAAGACCCTGGGCCTGGCGGCGCTGGGCGGTGCGCTGGAGATCTACGATTTCATCATCTTCGTGTTCTTCGCGCTGACCCTGAGCCAGCTGTTCTTCCCGCCCGAGATGCCGGAGTGGCTGCGTCTGCTGCAGAGCTTCGGGATCTTCGTCACCGGGTACCTGGCGCGGCCGCTGGGCGGCATCCTGATGGCGCATTTTGCCGATCACCTGGGGCGCAAGAAGGTGTTCAGCCTGAGCATCCTGATGATGGCGCTGCCGTGCCTGCTGATCGGGGTGATGCCGACCTATGCCGACATCGGCTACGCGGCGCCGCTGATCCTGCTGGGCCTGCGCATTCTGCAGGGCGCGGCGGTGGGCGGTGAGGTGCCAAGTGCCTGGACCTTCGTCGCCGAGCATGCGCCGGCCGGGCGGCGGGGCTATGCGCTGGGTTTTCTGCAGGCCGGGCTGACGTTCGGCTACCTGCTGGGCGCGCTGACCGCCACGGCGCTGGCCCAGGTGTTCACCGCCCAGGAGATTCTGGACTACGCCTGGCGCTATCCATTCTTGCTGGGCGGGGTGTTCGGCGTGATCGGGGTGTGGCTGCGCCGCTGGCTGAGCGAGACGCCGGTGTTCCTGGCGCTGCGCGAGCGGCGTGAACAACCGGTGGCCTTCCCGCTGCGCACGGTGCTGCGCGAGCACCGCCGCGCGCTGGTACCGGCGGCCCTGCTGACCTGCGTGCTGACCTCGGCGGTGGTGGTGCTGGTGGTGATTACCCCGACGGTGATGCAGCAGCGCTTCGGCATGAGCGCGGCCGACACCTTCGCCCTGAGCGCGCTGGGTATCGTGTTCTTGAACATCGGTTGCGTGCTGGCCGGCTTGCTGGTGGACCGGGTAGGTGCCTGGCGCGCGCTGATGGTCTACAGCCTGTTGCTGCCGCTGGGAGTGGGGGCGCTGTATGCCAGCCTGATCGGCGGCTGGGGCTGGACCGGGGTGGCCTATGCGCTGGCAGGGCTGGCCTGTGGTGTGGTGGGGGTGGTGCCGTCGGTGATGGTCGGGCTGTTTCCGCCGGCCATTCGCGTGTCGGGGATTTCCTTTACCTACAACCTGGCCTATGCGCTGTGGGCCAGCACCACGCCGCTGATGCTGATTGCGCTGATGCCGTGGAGCCCATGGGTGTGTGTGGGGTTCTGCCTGCTGATGGGCACGGTGGGCCTGCTCACGGCGGTGTACTTCAGTGCGCGGGAGGACCTGCGGGCCGGGGATGAACTGGTGTTGGCGAAGGTGTGAGGTTGATTGCTCGAACGCCTTCACTAAAAAGCCCCCAGCGCCGCAAGGCGTGGGGGCTTTTTTAGTGGGCGGTACTTACATGTTCGGGTAAGTCGGGCCGCCAGCACCTTCCGGGGTCACCCAGGTGATGTTCTGCGAAGGGTCCTTGATGTCACAGGTCTTGCAGTGCACGCAGTTCTGGGCATTGATCTGGAAGCGCTTGCTGCCGTCTTCCTGGCTGATCACCTCGTATACGCCGGCCGGGCAGTAGCGCTGCGCCGGTTCGTCGTACAACGGCAGGTTGGTGCCGATCGGGATGCTCGGGTCGGTCAGCTTCAGGTGGCACGGCTGCTCTTCTTCATGGTTGGTGCTGGAGAGGAACACCGAGCTCAGCTTGTCGAAGCTCAACTTGCCATCGGGCTTGGGGTAATCGATCTTCTTCGAGTCGGCCGCCAGCTTGAGGCAGGCGTAGTCCGGCTTGGTGTCGTGCAGGGTGAACGGCAGCTTGCCGCCGAACCAGTTCTGGTCGACATAGTTGAATGCCGCGCCGAGCATCGGGCCGAACTTGTGCATCGCCGGGCCGAAGTTGCGGCTGGCGAACAGTTCTTCGTACAGCCAGCTGGCCTTGAAGCCGTCGACGTAGGCGGTCAGTTCGTCGCCACCCTCGCTACCGGCCAGCAGCGCATCGGCCACCGCTTCGGCTGCGAGCATGCCGGACTTCATGGCGGTGTGGCTGCCCTTGATCTTGGCCACGTTCATGGTGCCCAGGTCGCAGCCGATCAGCGCGCCGCCCTTGAATACCATTTTCGGCAGCGAGTTCAGGCCGCCCTTGGCCAGGGCACGGGCGCCATAGCTGATGCGCTTGCCACCCTCCAGATACTGGGCGAGCACCGGGTGGTGCTTGAGGCGCTGGAACTCGTCGAACGGGGAGAGGTAGGCGTTGGCATACGACAGGTCGACGATCAGGCCGACCACCACCTGGTTGTTTTCCAGGTGATACAGGAACGAGCCGCCGGTGTTCTCGGTGCTCATCACGTCCAGCGGCCAGCCGGCGGTGTGGATCACCAGGCCTTGCTGGTGCTTGGCCGGGTCGATTTCCCAGATTTCCTTGAGGCCGATGCCGTAGTGCTGCACGTCGCTGGCGTTGTCCAGGTCGAAGCGCTTGATCAGTTGCTTGCCGATATGCCCACGGCAGCCTTCGGCGAACAGCGTGTACTTGCCGCGCAGTTCCATGCCGGGGGTGTATACGCCTTCCTTGGGGTTGCCTTCGCGGTCGACACCCAGGTCGCCGGTGATGATCCCGCGGACCACGCCGTTTTCATCGAACAGCGCTTCCTGGGCAGCGAAGCCTGGGTAGACTTCCACGCCCAGGTTCTCGGCCTGCTGGGCCAGCCAGCGGCACAGGTTGCCCAGCGAGATGATGTAGTTGCCTTCGTTGTGCATGGTCTTGGGCACGAACAGATCGGGCACCTTGACCGAGCTGCTGGCGTCGCGCAGCACGTAGATGTCGTCGCGCTTGACCTCGGTGTTCAGTGGCGCGCCGAGTTCTTTCCAGTCCGGGAACAGTTCGTTCAGGGCACGCGGCTCGAACACCGCACCGGAGAGAATGTGTGCACCGACCTCGGAGCCTTTCTCGACCACGCAGACGCTGATTTCATTACCGGCTTCGGCGGCCTTCTGCTTCAGTCGGCAGGCGGCGGACAGGCCTGCCGGGCCAGCGCCGACGATGACCACGTCGAATTCCATGTATTCGCGTTCCACAGGTTCTCTCCTACTCAAGGCTCATCGGTTTTTCTTTGTTGGCGGGTGTCAGGCGGTCATTTCGAAGTACCCGGGTGTGTAGCTCGGGTGATGACGGACTACACCGCTTTCTCTTGGCCGCGCATTATATCTACACCACTTGCGAGGTCCAATACAAACGTTTGTTTGAATTTGCCGCAGCCCAGTAAAATCAAAGACGCACGGCTTGAAGCTGGCTGGTTTGCCGTATTGACCGGATTGGGCGTTACGGTCAAGATACGGGCGGTTTTACGCTCGCCGTAGGCTGACCGTCGGATGCAGGAGCACCCCTAAAAACCAGGCAAAAAGCAGGGCAGTTACGCCAGGACCCGCCTTTGTAGTGGAGTTTACACGCCACGACAAACAATGACCCACGGGTTTTGCGCGCAAGCGTCGAGAACAGACTGCACAGTCAGTTGAATTTCACCTGCTCGCGTTCGTTTTTGGAGGTGCCCTTGTACCCACGCGCAATCGCCCGGTTCTGCCCAGGCGACATTCTTTTCACCGGAGAGTAACGAGGAATCCATGAAGGTTCTTGTAGCTGTCAAACGAGTGGTCGACTATAACGTCAAGGTTCGCGTCAAGGCGGACAACTCCGGCGTAGACCTTGCTAACGTCAAGATGTCCATGAACCCCTTCTGCGAAATCGCCGTAGAAGAAGCCGTGCGCCTGAAAGAGAAGGGCGTGGCGAGCGAAATCGTCGTCGTTACCGTCGGCCCGGCCACTGCCCAGGAGCAGCTGCGTACCGCCCTGGCACTGGGTGCTGACCGCGCCGTGCTGGTCGAGTCGGCTGAAGAGCTGACCTCGCTGGCCGTGGCCAAGCTGCTCAAGGCTGTGGTCGACAAGGAGCAGCCGCAACTGGTCATCCTTGGCAAGCAGGCCATCGACAGCGACAACAACCAGACCGGCCAGATGCTGGCTGCGCTGACCGGTTATGCCCAGGGTACTTTCGCCTCCAAGGTGGAAGTGGCCGGCGACAAGGTCAACGTCACCCGTGAAATCGATGGCGGCCTGCAGACCGTTGCTCTGAACCTGCCGGCGATCGTGACCACCGACCTGCGTCTGAACGAGCCGCGCTATGCGTCGCTGCCGAACATCATGAAGGCCAAGAAGAAGCCGCTGGAGACTGTGACTCCGGACGCACTGGGCGTTTCCACCGCCTCTACCAACAAGACCCTGAAAGTCGAAGCGCCAGCTGCACGCAGCGCTGGTATCAAGGTCAAGTCGGTGGCTGAACTGGTCGAGAAACTGAAGAACGAGGCGAAGGTAATCTAAATGACTATCCTGGTTATCGCTGAACACGAAAACGGCGCCGTTGCCCCGGCGACCCTGAACACCGTTGCTGCCGCCGCGAAAATCGGTGGCGATATCCACGTACTGGTCGCTGGCCAGAACGTGGGTGGCGTTGCCGAAGCTGCCGCGAAAATCGCTGGCGTGGCCAAGGTGCTGGTAGCCGACAACGCTGCCTATGCGCACCAGCTGCCGGAAAACGTCGCGCCGCTGGTGGCCGAGCTTGGCAAGGCCTACAGCCACGTGCTGGCACCAGCCACCTCCAACGGCAAGAACATCCTGCCGCGCGTTGCCGCGCTGCTGGACGTCGACCAGATCTCCGAGATCATCGCGGTCGAGTCGGCGGACACCTTCAAGCGTCCGATCTACGCCGGTAACGCCATTGCCACCGTGCAATCGAGCGCTGCGGTCAAGGTCATCACCGTGCGTGCCACCGGCTTCGACGCCGTTGCCGCCGAAGGTGGTTCGGCTGCTGTCGAAGCGGTTGGCGCTGCCCACGATGCGGGCAAGTCGGCATTTGTCGGCGAAGAGCTGGCCAAGTCCGATCGTCCTGAGCTGACCGCTGCCAAGATCGTCGTTTCCGGCGGTCGCGGCATGCAGAACGGTGACAACTTCAAGCACCTGTACGCGCTGGCCGACAAGCTCGGCGCCGCCGTGGGTGCTTCGCGCGCCGCGGTCGACGCAGGCTTCGTGCCCAACGACATGCAGGTCGGCCAGACCGGCAAGATCGTTGCGCCGCAGCTGTACATCGCCGTCGGTATCTCCGGCGCGATCCAGCACCTGGCCGGCATGAAGGACTCCAAGGTGATCGTTGCGATCAACAAGGACGAAGAGGCGCCGATCTTCCAGGTGGCCGACTACGGCCTGGTCGCCGACCTGTTCGAAGCCGTACCTGAGCTGGAGAAGCTGGTTTAATCCAGCCGCTTCACTTATAAAGAGCCCGGTCTTTTGATCGGGCTTTTTTATTTCGCGACGCAAGGGAGGCATGTGCATGGGGTGGCTTGGCCGAATGGCGATGGCGGGATTGCTGGGGTTTGCCTGCTTGCCCACGGCGGCGCTGGCGGTGGGCAAGTGCGAGCGTCTGGTGGCGACCGGCAGCCCCGATGCGCCGCCCTATGCCTGGCGCGACCCGCAGGACCCCAGGCACCTGATTGGCGCCAACGTCGACCTGCTCAAGCAGGTGGCGACGGAGCTTGGGCTGAAGGTCGAGGTGCTGTACGCAGGCAAGCGCAACGAGGCGCAGGATGAAGTGCGCAGCGGACGCATGGACCTGCTGGTGGATGCGCCGCTGGCCACTGAAGACCTGACCCGCGTCGACTTCATCCACCCGGCGCTGCTGCAGAACGACTACCTGGTGTGGACCCGGCACGACTCCACGCTGGCCTACGACGGCCTGGCCGATCTGCACCAGCACCAGGGCGCGATCTCGGAGAAGGCCAGACTGACCCCGGCGTTCGCCCAGTTTGCCAAGGACCAGTTGAAGCTGGCGCCGGCGCAGAACCTGACCCAGGCATTCCAGAAGCTTTTGCTTGGCCAGGTCGACTATGTGCTGGCCGGGCGTTACGCCGGCATGGCCATGGCGCAGACCCTTGGCATGGCCAACGACCTGATCGCCCGCGGCCTGCCGCTGGATCGCCCCGGGCTGTACCTGGCGCTGTCGCACAATTCGGCGTGCAATGACGCCTGGTTGCGCGGACAGCTGGCCAAAAAACTGACAGAATTGCCGGCCTCAGGCGTGCCTCAGGCAGTACTGCAACGCAATGTCGAGCGCTGGAAGGCGCAGCTGCAGCAACCGCTCGACGCCCCCAAACAGTAGGAAGATTGTGTGAGAACTCAACCGCTTTTCGCTGCCATGGCGTTACTGGCCCTGGCCGGTTGCGCTGCCGATCCGGCGCCCCACGAGCAGATGCGCCTGTCCGAACAGGCGCTGGAGCAGGCCAAGGCCGTCGGTGCCACCGACGAAGTGGCCGAGCTGAAGCTGGCCGAAGACAAGCTTGCCCGCGCCCGCAGCAACATGGCCAGCGAGTCGTACCGTGATGCGCGGCTGCGCGCCGAGCAGGCCGAACTTGATGCGCGGCTGGCCGAAGCCCGGGTGCTGACCCTCAAGAGTCAGGAGCAGCTGTCGCTGCTGCAATCGCGGGTCAATCGTCTGCGCAAGCAGTTGGGGGAGCAACAGTGAGTTCGATCAAGCCCTTGGTGGCCGTGTTGTGTGCAGGTGTGCTGGGGTTGCAGGGCTGCGCCAGCGAGCGCAGCGAAACCGCCCTCGACCAGGCCGCCGCCAGTTTCCAGGCAGTGAAGGACGATTCCAATGTGCTGCGCAGTGCGCCGCGTGACGTGATCCGCGCCGGCGAGTCGCTGGCCCGTGCCGAGCGGTTGTCCAGCTACGTGGGCAGTGGTGCGGACGTGCGCCATTACGCCTACCTGAGTCAGCGCTACAGCGAGATTGCCCGCGAGCACAGCAACCTGGTGCTCAATCAGGAGCGCCTGGCCAAGCTCGAACTGGAGCGCCAGCGCCTGCAACTGGCCCTGCGCGAAGCCAAGCTGGTCAGCGTGCAGCAGCAGGGCAAATGGCTGGAGGCGCAGATCGTCAGCCTGGCCACGACCCAGAGCGACCGTGGCCTGGTGATGACCCTGGGTGACGTGCTGTTCGATACCGGGCAGGCCGAATTGAAGAACTCCGCCAGCCGTACCGTGCTCAAGCTGGTGCAGTTTCTGCAGCTCAACCCCCGGCGCGTTGTGCGCATCGAGGGGTATACCGACAGCACCGGCACTCCCGAGGACAACCTGACGCTGTCGCGTGATCGTGCGCAGGCCGTGGCGGACATGCTGGTCGACCTGGGCGTCGACGAAAAACGCATCCAGGTCGAAGGCTATGGCGACCAGTACCCGATCGAGGCCAATGCCTCGGAGCGGGGCAGGGCGCAGAACCGTCGGGTGGAGATCGTGTTTTCCGACGAGAAAGGCCACCTGGGCGCGCCGCGCTGAGGTCGAGGTAAACAAAAAACCGGTGATAGTCACCGGTTTTTTTATGCCGCAAAGCTTGAAAAACCCGCTGTCACACAACTGTGTAGTCGACTATTCTGGCATCTGTGCCCGTACACTTATGCACTGTTCCGGTATTCTTCGCCGACTGTACAAGAACAATTAGATAGCCCGCGTTTCGAGATCCGTCCCATGACCAATCTGTTGCTCTACCAGCGCATCGCCCAGCAACTGGCGGAAGACATCCGCCGCGGCGTCTATCAGCCCGGTGAGCGCGTACCGTCGGTACGCAAGATGAGCTCGCAGCTCAATGTCAGCCATGCCACCGTGCTGCAGGCCTATGCCAACCTCGAGGACCAGGGGCTGATTCGCGCGCGGCCGCAATCGGGCTACTACGTCCACCAGACCCCGGCCCTGACTGCGCAGACCCCGGACATCGCGCGGGTCGAGCGTCCAGGGCTGGTCACGCGCAGCAGCATCATCCAGCAGGTACTGACCGAAGCCCGGCGTGATGGGGTGTTCCCGCTGGGGGCGGCGGTTCCGCATGTGGACTACCTGCCGGTGCGCGCGCTGCACCAGCAACTGGCCAAGGTCACGCGGTTCCAGAGCCCGCGCGCGTTCAGCTACATGTTCAGCCCGGGTTTCGAGCCGCTGCGCCGGCAGATCGCCATTCGCATGCGCGACGCCGGGGTGGTGGTCGACCCGTCCGAAGTGGTGGTAACCCACGGTTGCGTCGATGCGCTGCAGATGTCGTTGCGGGTGCTGACCCGGCCAGGCGACCTGATCGCCGCCGAGTCGCCCACCTATTACGGGCTGCTGCAACTGGCGGACCTGCTGGGGCTCAAGGTGATCGAGATCCCCAGCGACCCGGCCACCGGCATCAGCCTGGAGGCCCTGCAACTGGCGGCCAACCAGTGGTCGATCAAGGCGCTGGTGCTGACTGCGCGGTTGAGCAACCCGCTGGGCGGCACCATTCCCGAGGAACGTCAGAAGCAGTTGCTGCGCCTGGCCTCGGATTTCAATATCCAGATCGTCGAGGACGATATCTACGGCGAGCTGATGTTCGAGCAAGGGCGCACCAAGGCACTCAAGGCCTTCGACCGGCTGGGGCGGGTGATCTATTGCTCGAGCTTTTCCAAGACCCTGTCGCCGGGGGTGCGTATCGGCTGGATGATCGCGGGCAACTATCAGCAGGAAATCCAGCGACTGCAGACCTTTACCACGCACTCGGCGTGCAGTGTGACGCAGATGGGGGTGGCGGCCTACCTTGAAAATGGTGGCTATGACCGCCATCTGCGCTACATTCGCCAGGAGTATCGCAAGAACCTCAGTGCCTACCAGCTGGCGGTACAGCAGCACTTTCCGGAAGGCACCCAGATGAGCCGGCCTACCGGGGGCTTCATCCTGTGGGTCAGCCTGCCGGGGCGGGTCAACACCCAGGAGTTGCATGTACGTGCCTTGCAGCAGGGCATCAGCATCGCGCCCGGGCTGATCTTCAGTAACACGGAGCAGTTCAACCACTGCATTCGCCTCAACTGCGGCATTCCGTGGAACCGCGAGGCTGAGCGGGCGCTGCTGACATTGGGGATGCTGGCCCATCAGCTTTGCCAGGAAACCGCCTCGGGCGGATACCTCTAGATCGCGGGCTTGCCAGCGACTGCAGGAACAAGGAGCATGTGCGACTCATGAATACGTCTCGTTGCCTATGAAAGCGTTGAGCTGTGCTGCCGTGATGTTGTGTGCGCTGGGCCTGTGTGCAACGGGCCCGGCACTGGCTGTGCCCGGACCGGGGCCGATACTGCTGGCACAGGCGTCGGCTGCCCCGGCACCGGACCGGAAGCCTTCGACCCAGGCCCCGGTAAAAGCGAGTGCCAAGCCACAGGCCAAGCCCAAGGCGCAACCCAAGACCAAGGCTGGCGACCCCAGGAAGACGCCGGCCAAGGCGGTAAAGTCGGGCAAGCGCAAGGCCTCCGAGGTGATTGCCGCGCCCTTGCCCAAGGCGCGCCTGGATCTGAGCCTGCCCCCGGAGATGGTCAAGGACCTGCAGCCGAGCAGTCAGGAGGAAGTCCGTGTGCGACGTCCGCTGCTGCCGTCGTTGTTCGAAGAAAAGCCTGCCGCGGACAGCCCATTCCAGCTCAATGGCCGCTTGATCAGCAACGAAATGCAATTGCAGTTGCGCAATGATGCCCGTCAGGACATTGAGGGTGCAGCCATCGATTTCGAGTTCAAGCAATAAACGCTGCTCGACCTGCCGGTCACATTCTGCGCGGCGATATTTCATCTGAGCGGTAATTTCAAACACCTGTTTTAGCGGTTACTATCCCCATTCACCCATCATTTGTTAGGCCGAGGTCCATGTCGTCATGAACTGCCGTGAAGGCTGTGGCGCTTGCTGCATTGCCCCTTCCATCAGCTCGCCCATTCCTGGCATGCCGCACGGCAAGCCGGCTGGCGAACGCTGTGTGCAACTGTCCGAGCACAACCTCTGCAGCCTGTTCGGCCAGCCTGAACGGCCGGCGGTGTGCTCGGGCTTCCAGGCGGAGGTGGACACCTGCGGCAATGATCGCGACGAGGCGATCAGGATCATCGGTTGGCTGGAGCAAGTGACGGCGGCTTGAGTGAGTGGAACTTCGCAAACAAGGAAAACAACACGATGGGTTCGATGAAGCGGGTAGCGGTGATTTGTGGTCTGAGTGCGATGTTCATGTCGGTGGCGCAGGCTGAAGACTGGACGGTTGCCAAGCAAGCGGATGGCATCAAGGTATCGCTGAGCGAAGTGAGTGGTTCGAACTACAAGGCCTATCAGGGCGTGACGACCATCAAGGCGCCGCTGGCCAAGGTCCGGGCGCTGCAGGAAGACGTGGCCGGGGCCTGTGCCTGGATTCACGAGTGCAAGAGCCAGAAGCTGCTCAAGCACGAGGGTGACCAGAGCTGGACCTACACCCAGTTCAATACGCCGTGGCCGGTCACCCCGCGCGATTCGATCATCCATGTAACCACCAGCGAAGGTGCTGACGGCAGCCTGACCCGCAAGCTGGAGGGTGTGCCCAAGTACCTGCCGGAGGAAAAAGGCTATGTGCGGGTGGCTGAAGTGCAGGGTTTCTGGAAGCTGGTGCCCAAGGGTGACACTACCGAGGTGACATACCAGGTGCACACCGAGCCAGGCGGCAGTGTGCCAGCGATGGTGGCGAACAAGTTCGTGGTCGATGCGCCGTTCAATACGCTCAAGGCGTTGAAGGAGCGGGCGGAGAAACCGTAACAGTTTGATGGTTGGCTGGAATATGTCTCAACTGTAGGGGCCGCCAAGGCTTGCTCCTCCTGCATGAAGCATTACGCAACAAAAAAGGCTGCCCGAGGGCAGCCTTTCTTGTTGTTGCAGGCGAGCCGTTTGGCTTACTTGCGGTCTTCCAGTTTGACGATGTCACGCGACTCGTAGCCGGTGTACAGCTGGCGCGGACGGCCAATCTTGTACGGGCTGGAGAGCATTTCCTTCCAGTGCGAGATCCAGCCGACGGTCCGCGCCAGGGCGAAGATCACGGTGAACATGCTGGTAGGGATGCCGATCGCCTTGAGGATGATCCCCGAGTAGAAGTCGACGTTCGGGTACAGCGAGCGCTCGATGAAATACGGATCGGTCAGGGCGATCTCTTCCAGGCGCATGGCCAGTTCCAGCTGCGGATCGTTGGTGATGCCCAGCTCGCGCAGCACTTCGTCGCAGGTCTGCTTCATCACGGTGGCACGCGGGTCGCGGTTCTTGTAGACGCGGTGACCGAAGCCCATCAGCTTGAACGGGTCGTTCTTGTCCTTGGCCTTGGCGATGAAGGTGTCGATGTTCGAGACATCGCCAATTTCGTCGAGCATGGTCAGCACGGCTTCGTTGGCGCCGCCGTGGGCAGGGCCCCACAGTGCAGCGATGCCGGCAGCGATACAGGCGAACGGATTGGCGCCCGAGGAGCCTGCCAGGCGTACGGTGGAGGTCGACGCATTCTGTTCGTGGTCGGCGTGGAGGATGAAGATCCGGTCCATTGCCTTGGCCAGCACCGGGCTGATCGGTTTGATCTCGCACGGGGTGTTGAACATCATGTGCAGGAAGTTTTCGGCGTAGGTCAGGTCGTTGCGCGGGTACATCATGGGCTGGCCCATGGAGTACTTGTAGACCATCGCGGCCAGGGTCGGCATCTTGGCGACCAGGCGCACGGCCGAGATTTCCCGGTGCTGCGGGTTATTGATGTCCAGCGAGTCGTGATAGAACGCCGACAGGGCGCCAACCACGCCGCACATGACGGCCATCGGGTGGGCGTCGCGGCGGAAGCCGTTGAAGAACGACTTCAACTGCTCGTGCACCATGGTGTGATTTTTGACGGTGCTGACGAACTGAGCCTTCTGCTCGGCATTCGGCAGTTCGCCGTTGAGCAGCAGGTAGCAGGTTTCCAGGTAGTCGGATTGCTCGGCGAGCTGTTCGATCGGGTAGCCGCGATGCAGCAGGATGCCCTTGTCGCCGTCAATGTAGGTGATCTTGGACTCGCACGATGCGGTCGCCATGAAACCAGGGTCGAAAGTGAAGTGACCCGTGGCCCCCAACCCTCTAACGTCGATAACATCGGGACCAACGGTGCCGGTTAAAATGGGCAGCTCGACGGGGGCTGCGCCCTCGATGACCAACTGCGCTTTTTTGTCAGCCATGTGGCCTCCTATTAATGCTTGAAATCATCAGACAGACCCCCCACGCAGGGCCCGCACCACTATAGTGAGATAAATTCGAATGTCAATTTGCCTAAAGCACGGTTGTAAAGGGCTTTGGGCGCTGTTTTTCCGCGAAATTGCGGCCCGTTTACGCCTTTTGTTCGCCAAAGGCAATGCGCTATTTGGGCTAGGGCTTCACGTTGTCATTAGTAGCCTAACTGTCTATACTCGGCACCCGACCGCCAGGGGCTTTAAAGCCCGCTTTTCTGGGGTCGTCACTCCCTGGGTGGTGGGTACCTGACCAGTACACTTACCAACAACTTTGCCCTGCTTGCTAGGGGCTCTTCAGTGTGAAAAAAGCCGTGAAAAGCCAACGACCTGTAAACCTAGACCTAAGGACCATCAAACTCCCCATTACCGGCGTTACGTCATTTCTTCACCGTGTTTCCGGCATCATCCTCTTTCTGGGCCTGGGCATCATGCTGTACGCATTGAGCCAATCCCTGAGTTCCGAGGAAGGTTTTGCCGAGGTGAAGGCATGCCTGACCAGTCCGCTGGCCAAATTCGTGGCGTGGGGCCTTCTGTCCGCCTTGCTGTATCACCTGGTTGCCGGTGTGCGCCATCTGATTATGGACATGGGCATCGGTGAGACGCTGGAAGGCGGCAAACTGGGCTCGAAAATCGTTATCGCCATTTCCGTGGTGGTGATCGTTCTGGCGGGAGTTTGGATATGGTAACTAATGTCACGAACCTGTCGCGTTCGGGCCTCTATGACTGGATGGCGCAGCGCGTTTCTGCGGTCGTTCTCGCGGCTTACTTCATTTTTCTGATCGGCTACCTGGTGGCGCACCCTGGCATCGACTATGCCCAGTGGCACGCCCTGTTCTCCCATAACGCGATGCGGATCTTCAGTCTGCTGGCCCTCGTTGCCCTGGGCGCTCACGCCTGGGTCGGCATGTGGACCATTGCCACCGACTACCTGACGCCGATGGCGCTGGGCAAGTCGGCGACTGCAGTTCGTTTCCTGTTCCAGGCGGTATGTGGTGTCGCGATGTTCGCGTACTTCGTCTGGGGTGTGCAGATTCTCTGGGGTATCTGATTCATGGCTAACATTCCAACGATTTCCTTCGACGCCATCATCATTGGTGGTGGCGGTGCCGGCATGCGCGCTGCGCTGCAGCTGGCTCAAGGCGGCCACAAGACCGCCGTGATCACCAAGGTGTTCCCGACCCGTTCGCACACCGTATCGGCCCAGGGTGGCATCACCTGCGCCATCGCTTCGGCCGACCCGAACGATGACTGGCGCTGGCACATGTACGATACCGTCAAGGGTTCCGACTACATCGGTGACCAGGACGCTATCGAATACATGTGTCAGGAAGGCCCGGCTGCGGTGTTCGAGCTGGACCACATGGGTCTGCCGTTCTCGCGTACCGAAACCGGCCGTATCTACCAGCGTCCGTTCGGTGGCCAGTCCAAGGACTACGGTAAAGGTGGCCAGGCCGCCCGTACCTGCGCCGCTTCCGACCGTACCGGTCACGCGCTGCTGCACACCCTCTATCAGGGCAACCTGAAAGCCGGCACCACCTTCCTCAACGAGTGGTACGCGGTTGACCTGGTCAAGAACCAGGACGGCGCCTTCGTCGGCGTGATCGCGATCTGCATCGAAACCGGCGAGACCGTCTACATTCGCGCCAAGGCCACCGTACTGGCCACCGGCGGTGCAGGGCGTATCTACGCCTCCACCACCAACGCCCTGATCAATACCGGCGACGGTATCGGCATGGCCCTGCGTGCCGGTGTGCCGGTGCAGGACATCGAGATGTGGCAGTTCCACCCGACCGGCATCGCCGGCGCAGGTGTACTGGTTACCGAAGGCTGCCGTGGTGAAGGTGGTTACCTGATCAACAAGCACGGCGAGCGTTTCATGGAGCGCTACGCGCCAAACGCCAAGGACCTCGCCGGTCGCGACGTTGTGGCCCGCTCCATGGTCAAGGAGATCATCGCCGGCAACGGCTGTGGCCCGAACGGCGACCACGTGATGCTCAAGCTCGACCACCTGGGCGAGGAAGTGCTGCACAGCCGCCTGCCAGGCATCTGCGAGCTGTCCAAGACCTTCGCGCACGTCGACCCGGTCGTTGCACCCGTACCCGTCGTTCCAACCTGCCACTACATGATGGGCGGCGTTGCCACCAACATTCATGGCCAGGCGATCTCGCAGAACGCCGACGGCGAAGACACCATCATCGAAGGGCTGTTCGCGGTCGGTGAAGTGGCTTGCGTATCGGTTCACGGCGCCAACCGCCTGGGCGGCAACTCGCTGCTCGACCTGGTGGTGTTCGGCCGTGCGGCCGGCCTGCACCTGGAAAAGGCCCTGAGCGACGGTATCGAATACCGCGACGCCAGCGACACCGATGTGGAAGTCGCGCTGAACCGTCTGAACAAGCTCAACGAGCGTACCGACGGCGAAGACGTGGCAACCCTGCGTCGCGAGCTGCAAAGCTGCATGCAGAACTACTTCGGCGTGTTCCGCACCGGCGAATACATGCAGAAGGGTATCGAACAGCTGGCTGGCCTGCGCGAGCGTATCGCCAACGTCAAGATCAACGACAAGTCCCAGGCCTTCAACACCGCGCGTATCGAAGCGCTGGAGCTGCAGAACCTGCTGGAAGTCGCTGAAGCCACTGCAATCGCTGCTGAAGTGCGCAAAGAGTCCCGCGGTGCCCACGCCCGTGAAGACTTCGAAGACCGTGACGACGAAAACTGGCTGTGCCACACCCTGTACTTCCCGGGTGAAAAGCGGGTTGCCAAGCGTGCAGTCAACTTCTCGCCGAAAACCGTTCCGACGTTCGAGCCTAAAGTCCGGACTTACTAAGGGTGGCCACTATGTTGAAAGTCGAAGTTTATCGCTACAACCCCGACACCGACTCGGCACCTAAGACCCAGGTGTTCGAAGTCGATACCGGCGGCAAGGACCTGATGGTTCTGGATGTGCTGGCACTGATCAAGGAACAGGACGAAGGCTTCTCCTATCGTCGTTCGTGCCGCGAAGGCGTGTGCGGTTCCGATGGCATGAACATCAACGGCAAGAACGGCCTGGCCTGCATCACCCCGCTGTCGGCGGTGGTGAAGAAGAACAAGCTGGTCGTGCGTCCGCTGCCCGGCTTGCCGGTCATCCGTGACCTGGTCGTTGATATGAGCATCTTCTACAAGCAGTACGAGAAGGTGAAGCCGTTCCTGCAGAACGATACCCCGGCGCCGGCGATCGAACGCCTGCAGTCCCCGGAAGAACGCGAGAAGCTGGACGGTCTGTACGAGTGCATCCTGTGCGCTTGCTGCTCGACTTCCTGCCCGTCGTTCTGGTGGAACCCGGACAAGTTCCTGGGCCCGGCCGCTCTGCTTCAAGCTTATCGCTTCCTGGCCGATAGCCGTGACACCAAGACCCAGGAGCGCCTGGCGTCCTTGGATGACCCGTTCAGCGTATTCCGCTGCCGCGGGATCATGAACTGCGTAAACGTTTGCCCCAAAGGTCTGAACCCGACCAAGGCAATCGGCCACGTACGTAACATGCTGCTGCAAAGCGGCACCTGATTCAAAAGTGTTGTACCCGTAGCACACCGAAGTGCGGGCCCTTGCCCGCACCGAGGTGCAACTTGAGCAAAGGCCAAAAGCCCGAGCTTTTACCTATGAAGATATGAGACCAGCAGGGGCGTCCGGGCTGGTACCCGGTAAATCTGCGGAACTCTCGGTGGCTTGGTTCAGTCGCTGCATACGGACTCAACTCAGCTTGCTGTGGTTCTTGCCGATCGAGGCCCCTAACCGAGGGTGACCAAGCATGCAAGAAAGCGTGATGCAGCGCATGTGGAACAGCGCCCACCTTTCAGGTGGTAACGCTGCCTATGTGGAAGAGCTCTACGAGCTCTACCTGCACGACCCTAACGCTGTGCCAGAAGAGTGGCGCACTTACTTTCAGAAGTTGCCCGCCGAAGGCAGCACTGCCACCGATGTATCGCACTCGACGATCCGCGACCATTTCGTACTGCTGGCAAAGAACCAGCGCCGCGCCCAACCGGTTTCCGCCGGTAGCGTGAGCAGTGAACACGAGAAGAAGCAGGTTGAAGTGCTGCGACTGATCCAGGCCTACCGTATGCGCGGCCACCAAGCCGCGAAGCTCGACCCCCTGGGGTTGTGGCAGCGCCCTGCGCCAGTAGACCTGTCGATCAATCATTACGGCTTGACCAATGCCGATCTTGATACGACCTTCCGTGCCGGCGACCTGTTCATCGGCAAAGAGGAAGCGAGCCTACGCGAAATCTTCGAGGCGTTGCAGCAGACATATTGCCGCACCATCGGCGCCGAGTTCACCCACATCGTCGACTCCGAGCAGCGCAGCTGGTTCCAGCAGCGTCTGGAGAGCGTGCGTGGGCGTCCTGAATTTTCCGCAGACATCCAGAGCCACCTGCTCGAGCGCGTTACCGCGGCAGAAGGCCTGGAGAAATACCTGGGTACCAAATACCCGGGCACCAAACGTTTCGGCCTGGAAGGCGGCGAAAGCCTGATTCCGATGCTGGACGAGCTGATCCAGCGCTCCGGTTCCTACGGTACCAAGGAAGTCGTGATCGGCATGGCCCACCGTGGTCGCCTGAACGTACTGGTCAACACCTTCGGCAAGAACCCGCGCGAGCTGTTCGACGAGTTCGAAGGCAAGAAGAAGGTCGAGCTGGGTTCCGGTGACGTGAAGTATCACCAGGGCTTCTCGTCCAACGTGATGACCGCCGGCGGTGAAGTTCACCTGGCCATGGCGTTCAACCCTTCGCACCTGGAAATCGTCTCGCCAGTGGTGGAAGGTTCGGTGCGTGCCCGTCAGGACCGCCGCAACGACAGCGTTGGCGACAAGGTACTGCCGATCTCGATCCACGGCGACGCGGCCTTCGCTGGCCAGGGCGTGGTCATGGAAACCTTCCAGATGTCGCAGACCCGCGGTTTCAAGACCGGCGGCACCGTGCACATCGTGATCAACAACCAGGTTGGTTTCACCATCAGCAACCCGCTGGACTCGCGTTCCACCGAGTACTGCACCGACGTCGCCAAGATGATCCAGGCGCCGATCCTGCACGTCAACGGCGACGATCCGGAAGCGGTGCTGTTCGTGACCCAGCTGGCGGTCGACTACCGCATGCAGTTCAAGCGTGACGTGGTCATCGACCTGGTCTGCTACCGTCGTCGCGGCCACAACGAGGCCGACGAGCCGAACGGCACCCAGCCGCTGATGTACCAGCAGATCAGCAAGCAGCGCACCACCCGTGAGCTGTACGCCGATGCGCTGACCCAGGCCGGTCGTCTGGATGCCGAGCGCGTCCAGGCCAAGGTCGACGAGTACCGCAATGCGCTGGACAACGGCCTGCATGTTGTGAAAAGCCTGGTCAAGGAGCCGAACAAGGAGCTGTTCGTCGACTGGCGTCCATACCTGGGCCACGCCTGGACCGCGCGTCACGACACCCGCTTCGACCTCAAGACCCTGCAGGAGCTCTCGGCCAAGTTGCTGGAGCTGCCGGAAGGCTTCGTGGTTCAGCGCCAGGTCTCGAAGATCTACGAAGATCGCCAGAAGATGCAGGCCGGTGGCTTGCCGATCAACTGGGGCTACGCCGAAACCATGGCGTACGCCACCCTGGCCTTCGAAGGTCACCCGATCCGCATGACGGGTCAGGATATCGGTCGCGGCACCTTCTCTCACCGCCATGCGGTGTTGCACAACCAGAAGGACGCCAGCACCTATATCCCGCTGCAGAACCTGTTCCCGGGCCAGCCACGTTTCGACCTGTACGATTCGTTCCTGTCCGAAGAGGCGGTACTGGCGTTCGAATACGGCTACTCGACCACCCAGCCCAATGCGCTGGTGATCTGGGAAGCCCAGTTCGGCGACTTCGCCAACGGTGCCCAGGTGGTTGTCGACCAGTTCATCACCAGCGGCGAGCACAAGTGGGGCCGTCTGTGCGGTCTGACCATGCTGCTGCCACACGGTTATGAAGGGCAGGGGCCTGAGCACTCCTCGGCGCGTCTGGAGCGTTACCTGCAACTGTGTGCCGAGCACAACGTTCAGGTCTGCGTACCTACCACGCCGGCTCAGATCTACCACCTGCTGCGTCGTCAGGTCATCCGTCCGCTGCGCAAGCCGCTGATCGTGCTGACACCCAAGTCGCTGCTGCGCCACAAGCTGGCCATCTCGACCCTGGAAGAACTGGCCGAAGGCTCGTTCCAGACCGTCATTCCGGAAATCGACAGCCTCGATCCGGCCAAGGTGACGCGCCTGGTGCTGTGCAGCGGCAAGGTCTACTACGATCTGCTGGAAAAACGCCGTGCCGAAGGCCGTGAAGACATCGCTATCGTGCGTATCGAGCAACTGTATCCGTTCCCTGAAGACGATCTGGTTGAAATCCTTGCGCCTTACACCGGTCTGAAGGACGTGGTGTGGTGTCAGGAAGAGCCGATGAACCAGGGCGCGTGGTACAGCAGCCAGCACCACATGCGTCGCATCCTGAGCCGTCACAACAAGGACCTAGTCCTTGAGTACGCCGGTCGTGACGCCTCGGCAGCACCTGCCTGTGGTTACGCTTCGATGCACGCCGAACAGCAGGAAAAACTGCTGCAAGCTGCCTTCACCGTTTAATGCCATCGCGCACCAGAAACCGAATTTAAGGAACCACTGATAATGGCTATCGAGATCAAAGCCCCTACTTTCCCGGAATCGGTTGCCGATGGCACCGTTGCCACCTGGCACAAGAAACCGGGCGAAGCCGTCAAGCGTGACGAGCTGATCGTCGACATCGAGACCGACAAGGTCGTCCTGGAAGTGCTGGCCACCGCCGATGGCGTGCTGGGCGACATCGTCAAGGGCGAAGGCGAGACCGTGCTGTCCGACGAAGTGCTGGGTTCGATCAATGAAGGCGCTGCACCAGCTGCTGCTCCGGCCGCCGCTGCCGCCGCACCTGCCCAGGCTGCCGCTCCGGCCGACGCTGGCGAAGACGACCCGATTGCTGCGCCTGCCGCACGCAAGCTGGCCGAAGAAAACGCCATCGACCTGGCCAGCGTCGCTGGCACCGGTAAAGGCGGTCGCATCACCAAGGAAGACGTCGTCGCTGCCGTCGCCAACAAGAAGGCCGCTCCGGCTGCCGCTGCTGCCAAGCCGGCCGCTGCTGCCGCTGCCCCGGTTGTCGCCACTGGCGACCGTACCGAGAAGCGTGTGCCGATGACCCGCGTGCGTGCCACCGTGGCCAAGCGTCTGGTCGAAGCACAGTCGAACATGGCGATGCTGACCACCTTCAACGAAGTCGACATGACCGAAGTCATGGCACTGCGTTCGAAGTACAAGGACCTGTTCGAGAAGTCCCACAACGGCGTGCGCCTGGGCTTCATGTCGTTCTTCGTCAAGGCTGCCACCGAAGCGCTGAAACGCTTCCCGGCTGTCAACGCCTCGATCGACGGCAGCGACATCGTCTACCACGGCTACGCCGACATCGGTGTTGCCGTGTCCAGCGACCGCGGCCTGGTGGTACCGGTACTGCGTAACGCCGAGCAGATGAGCCTGGCCGAAATCGAAGGCGGCATCGCCACCTTCGGCAAGAAGGCCCGTGACGGCAAACTGTCGATCGACGAGATGACCGGCGGTACCTTCACCATCACCAACGGTGGTACCTTCGGTTCGATGATGTCGACCCCGATCGTCAACCCGCCGCAGGCTGCAATCTTGGGCATGCACAACATCATCCAGCGTCCGATGGCCGTCAACGGCCAGGTCGTGATCCGTCCGATGATGTACCTGGCACTGTCCTACGATCACCGCCTGATCGATGGCAAAGAAGCCGTGACGTTCCTGGTGACCATCAAGAACCTGCTGGAAGACCCGGCTCGTCTGCTGCTGGACATCTGATAAACAGCTGCAGGCTGCAAGCGACAAGCTTCGAGCAGAAGCGTGTTCGCCTTGCCGCCTGCAGCTTGCCGCTTGACGCTAAAAGGAATCTTTTATGACCCAGAAATTCGACGTGGTAGTGATTGGTGCAGGTCCTGGCGGCTATGTAGCCGCGATCAAGGCTGCCCAGCTCGGCCTGAGCACTGCCTGTATCGAGAAGTACGTTGACGGCGAAGGCAAACTGGCCCTCGGCGGTACCTGCCTGAACGTGGGTTGCATTCCGTCCAAGGCGCTGCTGGACAGCTCCTGGAAGTACAAGGAAGCCAAAGAGAGCTTCAACGTGCACGGCATCTCCACTGGCGAAGTGAAGATGGACGTGGCTGCGATGGTTGGCCGCAAGGCTGGCATCGTCAAGAACCTGACCGGCGGCGTTGCCACCCTGTTCAAGGCCAACGGCGTCACTTCGATCCAGGGCCACGGCAAACTGCTGGCCGGCAAGAAAGTCGAAGTCACCAAGCCTGACGGCAGCACCGAAATCATCGAAGCCGAGAACGTGATCCTGGCCTCCGGTTCGCGTCCGATCGACATTCCGCCGGCTCCGGTCGACCAGAAAGTCATCGTCGACTCCACCGGCGCCCTGGAATTCCAGACCGTGCCAAAACGCCTGGGCGTGATCGGCGCCGGCGTCATCGGCCTGGAGCTGGGTTCGGTATGGTCGCGCCTGGGTGCCCAGGTGACCGTGCTCGAAGCCCTGGACACCTTCCTGATGGCAGCCGACACCGCTGTTGCCAAGGAAGGCCTGAAGACCCTGACCAAGCAAGGTCTGGACATCAAGCTGGGCGCTCGCGTGACCGGCTCGAAGGTCAACGGCGACGAAGTCGAAGTGACCTACACCGACGCCAACGGCGAGCAGAAGATCACCTTCGACAGGCTGATCGTTGCAGTCGGCCGTCGCCCTGTGACCACCGACCTGCTGGCTGCCGACAGCGGCGTGACCATCGACGAGCGCGGTTTCGTGTTCGTTGACGACTACTGCGCTACCAGCGTACCGGGCGTCTACGCCATCGGTGACGTGGTACGTGGCATGATGCTGGCGCACAAGGCCTCGGAAGAGGGCATCATGGTCGTCGAGCGCATCAAGGGCCACAAGGCCCAGATGAACTACGACCTGATCCCATCGGTTATCTACACCCACCCGGAAATGGCCTGGGTCGGTAAAACCGAGCAAGCCTTGAAGGCTGAAGGCGTTGAGGTTAACGTGGGCACCTTCCCGTTCGCGGCCAGCGGCCGTGCGATGGCGGCCAACGACACCGGTGGTTTCGTCAAGGTCATCGCCGATGCCAAGACCGACCGCGTTCTGGGTGTACACGTCATTGGCCCAAGCGCTGCCGAACTGGTGCAGCAGGGTGCAATCGCAATGGAATTCGGCTCCAGCGCCGAAGACCTGGGCATGATGGTCTTCTCCCATCCGACCTTGTCTGAAGCGCTGCACGAAGCCGCTCTGGCCGTGAATGGCGGTGCCATCCACGTAGCCAACCGCAAGAAGCGTTAAACAATAAGAAACCACGGCGGACGGCCCGTCGTGAGTCTTGCGTGCATGGCTCACCGCGGAAAGTCCGCCGGACTCGAACTCCCGGAGCATACCGGGGGCAAGCGGTCACAGGTGGCGCGGCACTCCACAGGAGCGCAGCGCCGAAGCGCAGTACCTAACGAAGACGGTAAAAAGCATGAATCTTCACGAGTATCAGGGTAAGCAGCTGTTCGCTGAATACGGCCTGCCAGTTTCCAAGGGTTTCGCAGTCGACACCCCTGAAGCTGCAGCAGAAGCCTGCGACAAGATCGGTGGCACCGAGTGGGTTGTAAAAGCCCAGGTTCACGCCGGTGGTCGCGGTAAAGCGGGCGGCGTAAAGCTGGTTCGCAGCAAAGAAGACGCCAAGGCGTTCGCTGCCCAGTGGTTGGGCAAGCGTCTGGTTACCTACCAGACCGATGCCAATGGTCAGCCAGTCACCAAGATCCTGGTTGAATCGTGCACTGATATCGCTAAAGAGCTGTACCTGGGCGCTGTCGTTGACCGTTCGAGCCGTCGTATCGTGTTCATGGCCTCCACCGAAGGTGGCGTGGACATCGAGAAAGTCGCTCACGACACTCCGGAAAAAATCATCAAGGCCACTATCGATCCACTGGTTGGCGCTCAGCCATTCCAGGGTCGCGAGCTGGCATTCCAGCTGGGTCTGGAAGGCAAGCAGGTTGCTCAGTTCGCCAAGATCTTCGTCGGTCTGGCCAAGCTGTTCAAAGAGCACGACCTGGCACTGCTGGAAGTGAACCCGCTGGTGATCAAGGCCGACGGCGATCTGCACTGCCTCGATGCCAAGATCAACATCGACGCCAACGCCATGTACCGTCAGCCCAAGCTGAAAACCTTCCACGACCCGTCGCAGGACGATCCTCGTGAAGCCCACGCTGCCAGCTTCGAGCTGAACTACGTGGCCCTGGAAGGCAACATCGGCTGCATGGTAAACGGTGCCGGCCTGGCCATGGGTACCATGGACATCGTCAACCTGCACGGCGGCAAGCCAGCCAACTTCCTCGACGTAGGTGGTGGCGCTACCAAAGAGCGCGTGACCGAAGCGTTCAAGATCATCCTGTCCGACAGCAATGTCGCGGCCGTACTGGTCAACATCTTCGGCGGCATCGTTCGTTGCGACATGATTGCCGAAGGCATCATCGGTGCAGTGAAAGAAGTTGGCGTTAAAGTGCCGGTTGTTGTTCGTCTGGAAGGCAACAACGCTGAACTGGGCGCCAAAGTACTGGCAGAAAGCGGTTTGAACATCATTGCGGCAACCAGCCTGACCGACGCTGCTCAACAAGTTGTCAAAGCTGCGGAGGGCAAGTAATGAGCGTCCTGATCAATAAAGACACCAAAGTCATCTGCCAGGGCTTCACCGGCTCGCAGGGTACCTTCCACTCCGAGCAAGCCATCGCCTACGGCACCAAGATGGTTGGCGGCGTGACCCCAGGCAAAGGCGGCACCACTCACCTGGGCCTGCCGGTGTTCAACACCGTGAAAGAAGCAGTAGCTGCTACCGGCGCCGACGCGTCGGTCATCTACGTACCGGCTCCTTTCTGCAAGGACTCGATCCTGGAAGCAGCGTTCGGCGGCATCAAGCTGATCGTGTGCATCACCGAAGGCATTCCTACCCTGGACATGCTCGATGCCAAGGTCAAGTGCGACGAGCTGGGTGTTACCCTGATCGGCCCTAACTGCCCAGGCGTCATCACCCCGGGCGAGTGCAAGATCGGCATCATGCCAGGTCACATCCACTTGCCAGGCAAGGTCGGTATCGTGTCGCGTTCCGGCACCCTGACCTATGAAGCCGTGAAGCAGACCACTGACGCCGGTTTCGGTCAGTCCACCTGCGTCGGTATCGGTGGCGACCCGATCCCGGGTTCGAACTTCATCGACATCCTGAAGCTGTTCCAGGAAGACCCGAAGACCGAGGCGATCGTGATGATCGGCGAGATCGGCGGTTCGGCTGAAGAAGAAGCGGCTGCCTACATCAAGGCAAACGTCACCAAGCCAGTGGTTTCCTACATCGCCGGTGTGACTGCCCCAGCGGGCAAGCGCATGGGCCATGCTGGCGCCATCATTTCGGGCGGCAAGGGTACTGCAGACGAGAAGTTCGCAGCCCTGCAGGACGCCGGTGTAAAAACCGTGCGTTCGCTGGCCGACATCGGCAAGGCCCTGGCCGAGCTGACCGGTTGGGAAGTGAAGAAGTAAGCTGCGGCTGACCTTCCACGCTTCGGCAAAGGCCACCCTCGGGTGGCCTTTGTGCTTTCTGGTGTACGCTGCCCCCTGTAGGAGCCGGCCTTGCCGGCGAAGCAGACAGCGCGTTCTTGCATAAAAGTCGGTCATCCACGCGACATGCATATTCGCTCATCGGACAAGCACCCCTCTGGCAGTGCGTTTTGCGGCCAGATTCGTTAACCTGTGCCCTCATTTTGTGCCAGCACCCCAAAAGGGAGCTACACGCTAAACGGGTCTGCTCCATCCGGGCAGGCAGCATTTCCCTCACCCAAGGGGAAGTCCCTCTCTAAATCCCGATTTCAGAAGTGTGGTATTTCCTTAATGAAAGTCTTGAAAGGCCAGGACATCCTGGCGCTTGGTTTTATGACGTTCGCGTTATTCGTGGGCGCAGGCAACATCATTTTCCCGCCTATCGTCGGCCTGCAATCGGGCCCCTACGTCTGGTTGGCCGCCCTGGGCTTTCTGGTCACTGCCGTGGGCCTGCCCGTGATCACCGTGGTGGCACTGGCCAAGGTCGGTGGCGGCATGGACGCGCTGAGCAGCCCGATCGGCAAGGTGGCCGGTGGCCTGCTGGCGGCTGCCGCGTACCTGGCCGTAGGCCCGCTGTTCGCCACCCCGCGTACCGCGACCGTGTCCTTCGAGGTAGGTGTGGCACCGCTGACCGGCGAGAGCCCGACCGCGTTGTTCATCTATAGCCTGGTGTACTTTGCCGTGGTGCTGGCCGTGTCCATGTACCCGGGCAAGCTGCTCGATACTGTCGGGCGCTTCCTGGCCCCGCTGAAGATCATCGCGCTGGCCGCGCTGGGCATCGCCGCGTTCATGCTGCCGGCCGGGACCATGGGGGTGGCGCAACCTGAATATGTCGCCGCGCCGTTCTCCCAGGGCTTCATCAATGGCTACCTGACCATGGATACCCTGGGCGCGCTGGTGTTCGGTATCGTCATCGTCAACGCGATCCGCTCGCGTGGCGTCGACTCGCCGCAACTGATCACCCGCTATGCCATCATCGCCGGCCTGATTGCCGGTGTCGGCCTGGCGCTGGTGTACATCAGCCTGTTCCGCCTGGGTGCGGGCAGCCACGAGATCGCCGCCGGTGCGAGCAATGGCGCGGCGGTGCTGCATGCCTATGTACAGCACACTTTCGGTTCGCTGGGCAGTGGCTTCCTGGCTGTACTGATCGCGCTGGCCTGCCTGGTCACCGCCGTGGGCCTGACCTGCGCCTGCGCCGAGTACTTCAGCCAGGTACTGCCGTTGTCGTACCGTATGCTGGTGGTGCTGCTGGCCGGCTTCTCGCTGGTGGTGTCGAACCTGGGCCTGACCAAGCTGATCGCGTTCTCGATCCCGGTGCTGACGGCAATCTACCCGCCCTGCATCGTGCTGGTGGCGCTGAGTTTCTGCGGCAACCTGTGGAACTCCCAGACCCGCATCATGGCCCCGGTCATGGCGGTGTCGCTGCTGTTCGGCGTGATCGACGCGCTCAAGGGCGCCAACCTCGCTGGCTGGCTGCCGGAGTCGCTGGCGCACCTGCCGCTGAGCGAGCAGGGCCTGGCCTGGCTGGTGCCTTCGGTGGCGATGCTGGCTGTTGCCGTGGTGCTTGACCGCATGCTCGGCAAGCCGCGCGAAGCGGTCGCCTGAGTGTCGGCCGCGGCAGGCGAGGGCCACAAGCCATGATCGCCTGCCGGGCCAGCCTCTGAAGAGCCCCGCATCCATTCGGATGCGGGGCTTTTTCGTCTCGGGGCCACGTGTCTTTTTGCCGCTGGCAGCGTCGAAAGGCGGACAATGCACCATCCTGTGCCATTTCTTCGGGAGCGCCATGAGCTTCATCCAGAACAACCTGATCAACCTGTTTGCCGCCTGCTGGTTCGTTGCCTGCTGGGGCGGCTACACCCGCTACGCCAGCTGGAAGGCCCGTGATACCGCCTGCCTGGCCAGCGTCATGCACCTGTACCGCGAGGACTGGATGCGCCGCATGCTGCTGCGCGACAACCGCATCGCCGACGCCAGCGTGATCGGCAACCTGGAGCGCAACGCATCGTTCTTCGCCTCCAGCACCCTGATCATCCTGGCCGGTATCCTCACCGTGCTGGGCGCCTCGGACCGCGCCTGGTCGCTGCTGGCCGACCTGCCGCTGGTACAGCAGACATCCCAGGGCATGTCCGAAATCAAACTGTTATGCCTGGCGATGGTTTTCGTGTACGCCTTCTTCACCTTCAGCTGGTGCATGCGCCAGTACAACTTCGCCGCCGTGCTGGTGGGCTCGGCACCGATGATCGGCGAGCGTCAGGTCAGCGAGCAGGAGCGCAAGGCCTTCGCTCTGCGCGGGGCGCGGGTTATCTCGCTGGCGGCCAACCAGTTCAACTTCGGGCTGCGCTCGTACTATTTCGGCATGGCCTTGCTCAGCTGGTTCATCAGCCCCTGGCTGCTGGTGCTGATGAGCACCGGGGTAGTACTGGTGCTGTACCGCCGCGAGTTTCATTCCGACGTGCTCGACGTGATGGTCTATACCCCTACAGAGGCGCCATTGCCTGAGCCGAACAAGGAACCGGTCGCATGAGTATTCCGTTCTGGTGTGTGTTGATCAGCGCACTGCTGATCTATGTGGCGCGGGTGCCGGTGGCGCGTGCGATGAAGCAACAGGGCAGCTACGACAACCACCTGCCGCGCAGCCAGCAGGCGCAACTGACCGGCATGGGCGCCCGGGCGGTGGCGGCGCACCAGAACAGTTTCGAAGCATTCATGTTGTTCGCCGTAGGTGTATTGATGGCGCACACCACCCAGACCCAGGGTTTTCTGATCGATACCCTGGCGATCATCTTCGTGATCGCGCGGAGCATCTACCTGCCGCTGTATTGGTATGACTTTGCGTGGCAGCGCAGCCTGGTCTGGTCGATCGGGCTGATCTGTTCATTGTTGCTGATGCTCAGCCCGACCTTTCGCCAACTTCTGGCCTGACATGAAAAAACCCGACCTGAGTCGGGTTTTTTCATTAAAGCGCAGTTGCTTACTTGGCAGGTTCTGCCGGGGCGGCTTCTGGTGCTGGCGTCACAGGAGCGGCCTGGTTGTTTTCTTCTGCACGCTTTTGTTCGGCTTCAGCACTGTCTTTGGCGGCTTCGGCGTTTTCTTTGGCGGCGTCGTTCATCTTATCCTGAGCGTCGTCCATTTTCTTCTGGGCTTGCTCGGCATGTTCTTGAGCGTCCTGGGCTTTGTTTTCGCTGGCTTTATCGCAAGCAGCGAGGCCCAGGGCGGCGGCCAGCATAACGGCAAAGGCAATGGGTTTACGCATGGGGTGTTTCTCCTTGTGGAATAGAGTTGCTTGAATTATCTGAGTTCAAGTAAGCGACATAAGTTCCGCGTCGTTTGCACATATATAAGTGCCGGATCCATATAGACTTTCCCTCAGGCTTATGCAGCACCTGAGTTATTGCACAAGGAGCTGACCGTGAATGAACCGTCACCGTTGATGGCCCAGGCCGAACGTTTTCTTTCGGCGCTGCGCCATTGCCAGTTGTTGAAGATGCGCGTAGAGCGCGCCGATGCCGACGGCATCACGCTGTGCCTGCCGTACTCGCCGCAGATCGTGGGCAACCCGCAGAGCGGCGAGATCCATGGCGGTGCAATCACCACGCTGATGGACACTGCGCTGGGCATGGCCACCCTGTGCGCCCTGGCCGAGTTCGAGGTGTGCCCGACCCTGGACTTGCGCATCGACTACATGCACCCGGGGCAGGCCGACAAGGCGGTGTATGGGCAGGCGCAGTGCTACCGGGTCACCCGCGACGTGATCTTCATCCGCGGCTGCGCCTACCAGGACGACCCCGACCAGCCGATTGCCCAGGTGGTGGGCACCTACATGCGTCTGGGCAAGGACATCAAGGGCGGCCTGGGCTTTGGCCGGCAGCTCAAGGCGGTGGCGCAATGATTCCCGCGGACGTGCATGCACAGCTGCGCCAGGCGCATGCCCAGGGCAACTACGCGCCATTGCTGCAACTGATCCCCTACGCCAGCCTGATCGGCATCCAGTGCAGCCGTGACGGCGACGACCTGCTGTTCTGCCTGCCGGCCAGTGCCGACAATATCGGCAACCCGTTGCTGCCGGCGATCCATGGGGGGGTGATCGCCGGGTTCATGGAACTGTCGGCGGCGCTGTACCTGCTGATTTTCAGCGAAAGCGCGAGCATTCCCAGGATCATCGACTTTTCCATCGATTACCTGCGCGCCGGCCTGTACCGCGATACCTATGCGCGGTGCCAGCTGTGGCGCCAGGGGCGGCGGGTGACCAACGTCGCGATCACCGCCTGGCAGGGCGACCCGGACCAGCCCATCGCCACGGCCCGTGCGCATTTCAAGATCAAAGAACTGCCCGTGCCCTTGAAATAGATATGCCAGCCCCCATCTGCTGTTCATCCCGCCACGAAAGGCCGGACGCTGCCCCGCGGGGGCCGTCGGCCCGAGTGACTACTGCCATCAGATCGGAGTGTTGAAGACCATGAGTGTGGAAACTCAAAAAGAAACCCTGGGCTTCCAGACCGAGGTGAAGCAGCTGCTGCACCTCATGATCCATTCGCTGTACTCGAACAAGGAAATCTTCCTTCGCGAATTGATTTCCAACGCCTCCGACGCCGTCGACAAACTGCGCTTCGAAGCCCTGGCCAAGCCCGAGCTGCTCGAGGGCGGCAGCGACCTGAAGATTCGCGTGAGCTTCGACAAGGCGGCCAACACCGTCACCCTGGAAGACAACGGCATCGGCATGAACCGCGATGACGTGATCACCCACCTGGGCACCATCGCCAAGTCCGGCACTGCCGACTTCATGAAGAACCTCACCGGTGACCAGAAGAAAGACTCGCACCTGATCGGCCAGTTCGGTGTGGGCTTCTACTCGGCGTTCATCGTCGCCGACCAGGTCGATGTCTACAGCCGCCGCGCCGGTACTCCGGCGAGCGAGGGCGTGCACTGGTCGTCCAAGGGCGAGGGCGAGTTCGAAGTCGCCACCGTGGACAAGGCCGAGCGCGGTACGCGCATCGTGCTGCACCTGAAAAAAGGTGAAGACGAATTCGCCGATGGCTGGCGCCTGCGCAACATCATCAAGAAGTACTCCGACCATATCGCCCTGCCGATCGAACTGCCCAAGGAAGCGACTGCCGCCGAAGGCGAAGAGCAGCCGGCCGTGGAGTGGGAAACCGTCAACCGTGCCAGCGCGCTGTGGACCCGTCCGCGTACCGAGATCAAGGACGAGGAATACCAGGAGTTCTACAAGCACATCGGCCACGATTTCGAAAACCCGCTGGCCTGGAGCCACAACAAGGTCGAAGGCAAGCTGGAGTACACCTCGCTGCTGTACGTGCCGGCCCGTGCGCCGTTCGACCTGTACCAGCGTGAAGCGCCACGCGGCCTGAAGCTGTACGTGCAGCGCGTGTTCGTGATGGACCAGGCCGAATCGTTCCTGCCCTTGTACCTGCGCTTCATCAAGGGTGTGGTCGACTCCAACGACCTGTCGCTGAACGTGTCGCGCGAGATTCTGCAGAAAGACCCGATCATCGATTCGATGAAGTCGGCGCTGACCAAGCGCGTGCTGGACATGCTCGAGAAGCTGGCCAAGAACGAGCCCGAGCAGTACAAGGGCTTCTGGAAGAACTTTGGCCAGGTGCTCAAGGAAGGCCCGGCGGAAGACTTCGCCAACAAGGAGAAGATCGCCGGCCTGCTGCGCTTTGCCTCCACCCATGACGACAGCGGCGAGCAGAGCGTGTCCCTGGCCGACTACCTGGCACGTGCCAAGGAAGGTCAGGACAAGATCTATTTCCTCACCGGCGAGTCCTACGCGCAGGTACGCAACAGCCCGCACCTGGAAGTCTTCCGCAAGAAAGGCATCGAAGTGCTGCTGCTGACCGACCGCATCGACGAGTGGCTGATGAGCTACCTGAGCGAGTTCGACGGCAAGGGCTTCGTCGACGTGGCCCGTGGCGACCTGGACCTGGGCAAGCTGGACTCCGAGGAGGACAAGAAGGCTCAGGAAGAAGTGGCCAAGGACAAGGAAGGCCTGGTCGAGCGTCTGAAAGCTGCGCTGGGCGATACCGTCAGTGAAGTGCGCGTGTCGCACCGCCTGACCGATTCGCCGGCGATCCTGGCCATCGGTGAACAGGACATGGGCCTGCAGATGCGCCAGATCCTCGAAGCCAGCGGGCAGAAGGTGCCGGACTCCAAGCCGATCTTCGAATTCAACCCGGGTCACCCGCTGATCGAGAAGCTGGACAACGAGCAGAGCGAAGACCGTTTCGCCGACTTCTCGCATATCCTCTTCGATCAGGCCGCCCTGGCGGCGGGCGACAGCCTCAAGGATCCGGCGGCGTATGTGCGTCGACTGAACAAGCTGCTGGTCGAACTGTCGGCGTAAGCAGTTGCAGGAAAGCCCGCTTCGGCGGGCTTTTTTCATTGTGCAAGGAGGGGTTCATGAGCAACGTGACGATCGAGTCGCTGGTGTACAAGCTTGACGGCAAGGTGTACGAAAGCCGCCTGGTGTATACCCACGGCGCCAAGGAACAGCCGGGCCTGGTGATGGCGCCGAACTGGATGGGCATCGGCGAGGGCGCCGAGCGCATTGCCAGGGAGGTGGCGGCCCAGGGCTATGTGGTGCTGCTGGCTGACCTGTATGGGCAGACGCTGCGCCCATCCAACATGGATGAAGCGGGGGCGGCGATGATGCCGCTGAAAAATGATCGGGTCGAGCTGCGCAAACGCATGAAGGCGGCGCTGGATCAGTTGCTGGGGCAATCGAAGGCAGTGCTTGCGCCGGGCAAGCTGGCCACCTTCGGCTTCTGCTTCGGCGGTTGCTGCGCACTGGAGCTGGCCCGTGAAGACCAGCGTCTGCGCGCTGCGGTGTCGTTCCACGGTACGCTGGACACGCCGCTGCCGGCCCAGGAGGGCAAGGTGTCGGCAGCGTTGCTGGTGTTGCACGGTGCAGCCGACCCGCTCGTGCCGCGCGAGCAACTGCCTGCCTTCGAGGCCGAGATGGATGCGGCCAAGGCTGACTGGCAGCTGGTGAGCTACGGAGGCGCGGTGCATTCGTTCACCGACCCCGCAGCGAACGTGCCAGGCAAGATGAAGTACGACGCCAGGACGTCCAAGCGCGCGTTCCAGGCGATGCACACCCTGCTGCGGGAAGTGTTCCAGGCCTGATGGCCTCTTCGCTGGCAAGCCCGCTCCTGCCTCTGTAGGAGCCGGCCTTGCCGGCGAATCTCAAGGCAACTCGATTCGCCCGATCTCGCCCGGTACCACCGGCCAATCCCCGGCCGCCCAGCGTGCCCGTGCCTGCTCGATCAGCGCCGGGTCACTGGCGACGAAGTTCCAGTTCATCCGCCGCGGCCCGTCCAGTGCGTCGCCGCCAATGATCACCAGGTGGCATTCGCTGTCGGCGTACAGGCTCATCGCTTCGCCTTCGGGCAGCACCACCAGGCTGCACGGCTCCAGTGGCTGATCATCAAGGCTCGCCTCACCGTCGAGTACATAAACCGCCCGTTCAGCGTGTTCGGCGGGAATCAGCAGCGTGCTCGCCGCTTGCATGCGCACCTCGGCATACAGGGTCGCTGACAACACCGGCACTGGCGAGGTCAGGCAAAACCCCGTGCCCGCGATCATGCGGATACTCACCCCCAGCGCATCGCTGCTCGGCAAGCTGGCCGCCGGGTGATGGCTGTAGTGCCCCGGCCCCTGTTCGTGATCCTTTGGCGAGGCCAGCCACACCTGCAGCCCGTGCAGGCGCTTGGGCTGACCCAGCAGCTCCGGCGGGGTGCGCTCGATATGCGCCACGGCGCTGCCGGCGGTCATCCAGCTCACCTCGCCGGCACTCACGCGCTGATCCGAGCCCAGGCTGTCCTTGTGCTGCAACTGGCCTTCGAACAGGTAGGTGAGGGTGGACAGGCCGATGTGCGGGTGCTGGCGAATGTCCATGCCACGCCCGGGCGGGTAGTCGGTCGCCAGCATGTGATCGAAGAACACGAACGGCCCGACGCTGCGCCGCCGTGCCGAAGGCAGCGGGCGCAGGATGGGTTGGCCTTCGACGGATTCGGCGCGCGGGCGGATTACCAGGGGAGGGTTCATCAGGGGCACCAGGGCGATGGAAATAATTGGAAGCATAACCTGCCCGGTGCCCGGGCTGAACCGTTGCGCCCGGCGGCAGGTCTACCCTGGGTCAATTGCACAAGGGGATTGCGATGTGGGCCAGGACGCTGGGGTGCCTGTTGCTGTCGGTGACGCTGTCGGGCATGGCCCAGGCGCGGGAGTACCGCTACAGCGACGCGCACCTGCATTATGTCGATTTCTTTCAGGAAAGCGCCGGCATGGACGAGTTGCTCAAGGCCATGGATGCGGCGCGTATCGATCAGTCGATGATCTCGGGTGTGGCGGTGGCCAAGAAATGGCATGAAGACGAGCCCAAGCGCCCGCGCTACTACGCCGGCGATGATGCCGCAGCCTACTGGTACAGCGCCACCGACATCTATGTGGCAGCGGCGCTGCAACAGTTGCCCGAGCAGCAGCGCCAGCGCTTTCACCCGTTTCTGACCGGCTTCAACCCGGTGGACAAGAACGCGGCCACCCATATCGAGCGCATGCTCGAGCTGTTTCCCGGCCTGTGGCAGGGCATCGGCGAAGTCTTCACCCGCCACGACGACCTGACGGCGTTGACCAGCGGCGACACGCCACGGGCCAACAACGAAGCGCTGGGCCTCATCTATCAGCTGGCGGCCAGGCACGACATGCCGGTGCTGATCCACTCCAACATCACCTCCAAGCGCGAACGCAACCCACTGTACCTGGAAGAGATCGAGCAGCCCCTGCGCGAGCACCCCGATACCCGTTTCATCTGGGCCCACGCCGGCACCAGCATGGAGATTCACCGCCACCAGACCCAGCTGGACTTTCTGCTGCCGACCCTGACGCGCATGCTCGAGCGTTATTCGAACCTGTACATCGACCTGTCGTGGAGCGTGCTCGAACCCTACCTGCTGGACGACAAGGGCGTGCCACGGCCCGAATGGGTTGCGCTGGTGGAGCGCTTCCCCGAACGTTTCATGCTCGGTTCCGATGTGGTCGGCCGCTTCGCCAGCCTGGGCGAGCAACTGCACGGGTTCGACCGGTTCCTGGATGCCTTGCCCGAGGCCGTGGCGCACAAGGTGGCCAAGGACAACTTTCTCGCGGTACTGCCCAGGTCACGCTGATGTCATCAGCCTGTCATGCAAGCCCCATAGCCTGCCGCCATCAACCTGATGGAGAGCAGTATGTCGAAGAGTCGTTTGGGCGCCCTGGCCGCGCTGATGCTGGTGAGTGCGGTGGCCGGTGCAGAGGTGCGGGTGCAGGGGCCGGTGGAGTACGGCGTGTTCCAGACCCGCCACCAGGACTTCCAGCCCGGTGAACGGGTATTGACCCAGACCAACCAGACCCTGGAGCACACCGACCGGGTGCCGGCCCGTCTTGGCAGCAAGTTCGGCCTGCGCTATCGCCTTGAAGGCAAGGTGGCCGAAGATACGCCCCTGACGCTGCTGTACCTGACCCCCGGGGTGATCACCCCCGACGGTCAGCGCCACGACAAGTTCGAGGTGGTGCAGAAACTGGTGCCGGGGGCCGCGCAGGATGTCATGGCCTATGAATTTACCGAGCACCACGAAGTGGTACCGGGCCAGTGGCACTTCATGGTGTTCCAGGGGGACCGCCTGCTGGCCGAGCAGCGCTTCATCGTGCAATGAGGCATGCGCCGCCTGCGCTCGCAATGACAAGGCGTTTTGATATCACTTTTTCGTCTTACGCAAAAATCTCAAGGGCCGATACCTTCTAATAAGCACGTCAGCTGCATGACCGATGCAGCGCTTTTGGAGGGAACCGGAAGATGAGCTTGAGACGTTTGAACATTGCGCCGCGGGCAGGTCTGGGGTTTGGTCTGGTAGCGTTGCTGGTGTTTGCATTGGGGGCCTTCTCGCTCCTGCAGATGAGCAGCATGCGCCAGCAGTCCGAACAGATCGACAGCAACTGGCTGCCCAGTGTGATCTCTGTGGGGCAGATCAGCCAGGACATGTTCCGGATACGGGCGCTGACCCTGCGCCTGCTGCTCAACAGCGACAACGCCGCGCAGCAGCAGACCCATTCACGCATCGAGCAGATCAAGGGCGAACTGGGCAAGGAACAGCAACGCTACCAGGCCCTGATTGCATTGCCCGAGGAGCAGGCGCTGTTCGACCGCTACCTCAAGCTCGAGCAGCAGTACCTGGGCTATCAGGCACGGGTAGCGCAGATGGCCCTGCAGGGCCAGACAACGGAGGCGGTGGCGCTGGTCAACGGTGAGATGAACCAGCTGGCCGATCAGCTCACCACCACCCTCAACGAGCTGATCGCCCTCAACAACCATCACGCCAACATGGCCACCGAGCTTGCCGGCACGGTGTATGAGCGTGCCCGCCTGTGGGTGGTCGGCCTGCTGGTGGCCGCACTGGTGCTCACCGTTGTGCTGGCGCTGACGTTGACCCGCAGTATCGTGCGCCCGCTGGCGCAATCGCTGCAGGTGGCCGAGGTGGTCGCCACCGGCGACCTGACCCCGCAGATCAACGTGGAGGGCAGTGACGAGCCGGCGCGCTTGCAGGCGGCCCTCAAGCAGATGCAGCAGAGCCTGCGCGATACCATCGGGCGTATTTCCGATTCGTCCAACCAGCTGGCCTCGGCGTCCGAAGAGCTCAGCGCAGTGACCGAGGACGCTACCCGCGGCCTGCACCAGCAGACCCAGGAAATCGAGCAGGCCGCCACCGCCGTGAACCAGATGACCGCCGCGGTGGAAGAGGTGGCGAGCAATGCGGTGGCCACCTCCCAGGCCTCGACCAAGTCCGATCGCATTGCCCGTCAGGGGCGCGAGCAGGTGCGCCTGACGGTGGCGTCGATCGAGGCGCTGGCCGATGGCGTTACCGCCAATGCCGCGGAAGTCGGGCAGTTGGCCGAGCAGGTGCACGGCATCACCAAGGTGCTGGATGTGATCGGTTCGATCGCCGAGCAGACCAACCTGCTGGCCCTGAACGCGGCCATCGAGGCGGCGCGGGCGGGGGACGCCGGGCGCGGTTTTGCAGTGGTGGCCGACGAGGTACGGGCACTGGCCCATCGTACCCAGCAGTCGACACGGGAAATCGAACAGATGATCGGTGGCATCCAGGAGGGTACCGACCGGGCGGTGGAGGGCATGCAGCAGACCAACCAGCGTGCCCAGGGCACCCTGGATGGCGCGCATGCGGCGGGTACGGCGCTGGAAGAGATTGCCACGGCCATCAGCCTGATCAACGAGCGCAACCTGGTGATCGCCAGTGCGTCCGAGCAGCAGGCACAGGTGGCGCGGGAGGTGGACCGCAACCTGACCAACATCCGCGACCTGGCGCTGCAGAGCTCGGCGGGGGCCAACCAGACCAGCGCGGCGAGCCAGGCGTTGTCGCAGCTGGCCATCGAGCTCAATACGCTGGTGGGCAGGTTTTCGGTGTAACGCCTTTGGCCGGCAAGGCCGGCCCCTACAGGCATCGCGTGCCCTGTAGGAGCCGGCCTTGCCGGCCAATTGCCCCGAAAGCCGCAAACAAAAACGCCCCGAACCTGTCGGGGCGTTTCTACAGCAGGGGCGAGCCCTTGCTTACTTGCCAGCCCAGCGCTTGAGCACCAGGGTGGCATTGGTGCCGCCGAAACCGAAGCTGTTGCTCATCACGGTGTCGATCTTGGCATTTTCGCGGGTTTCGCGCAGAACTGGCAGGTCGGCCACTTCCGGGTCCAGCTCGTCGATGTTGGCGGAGCCGGCAATGAAGTTGCCTTCCATCATCAGCATGCAGTAGATCGCCTCGTGAACGCCGGCAGCGCCCAGCGAGTGGCCCGACAGGCTCTTGGTGGAGCTGATGGCCGGGGCCTTGTCGCCGAACACTTCACGCACACCCTTCATTTCGGCAACGTCACCGACCGGGGTCGAGGTGCCGTGGGTGTTCAGGTAGTCGATCGGGGTGTCGACGGTGGACAGCGCCTGCTGCATGCAGCGGATCGCGCCTTCGCCACTTGGGGCAACCATGTCGTAACCGTCGGAGGTCGCGCCGTAGCCAACGATTTCGGCGTAGATCTTCGCGCCACGGGCCAGAGCGTGCTCCAGCTCTTCGACCACTACCATGCCGCCACCGCCGGCGATGACGAAACCGTCACGGTCGGCATCGTAGGCGCGCGAGGCTTTTTCCGGGGTGTCGTTGCGCTTGCTGGACAGTGCGCCCATGGCGTCGAACAGGAACGACTGGCTCCAGTGCTCTTCTTCACCGCCACCGGCGAACACCACGTCCTGCTTGCCCATCTGGATCTGTTCCATCGCGGTACCGATGCAGTGCGCGCTGGTGGCGCACGCCGAGGCGATGGAGTAGTTCAGGCCCTTGATCTTGAACGGGGTGGCCAGGCACGCCGACACGGTGCTGCTCATGGTGCGGGTAACGCGGTATGGGCCGACGCGCTTGACGCCTTTTTCGCGCAGGATGTCCAGCGCTTCCATCTGGTTCAGGGTCGAGGCGCCGCCGGAACCGGCGATCAGACCGGTGCGCGGGTTGGACACCTGCTCTTCGCTCAGGCCCGAGTCCTTGATCGCGTCCTGCATCGCCAGGTAGGCGTAGGCGGCTGCGTGGCCGACGAAGCGATAGACCTTGCGGTCGATCAGCTCTTCGAGGTTGAGGTCGATGGAACCGGAAACCTGGCTGCGCAGCCCCATTTCCTTGTATTCCGGGTTGAAACGGATGCCCGGACGGCTTTTACGCAGGTTTTCGGAGACGGTCTCTTTGTCATTGCCCAGGCACGATACGATGCCCAGACCTGTGATTACGACGCGGCGCATGCGAATAACCCTTAGAAATTTTCAGTGGAGGTAAATACACCGACCCGAAGGCCTTCGGCGGTGTAGATCTCGCGGCCGTCGACGCTGACCGAGCCATCGGCGATGGCCATGTTCAGCTTGCCTTTCAGGACGCGCTTGATGTGGATGTTATAGGTGACTTTCTTGGCGGTCGGCAGTACCTGACCGAAGAACTTCACTTCGCCCGAACCCAGGGCCCGGCCACGGCCTGGCAGGCCTTGCCAGCCCAGGAAGAATCCGACCAGCTGCCACATGGCATCCAGGCCCAGGCAGCCTGGCATCACCGGGTCGCCTTCGAAATGGCAGGCGAAGAACCACAGGTCTGGACTGATATCCAGCTCGGCGACCAACTCACCTTTGCCGTACTTGCCACCCTCTTGGCTGATGTGCGTGATGCGATCCACCATCAGCATGTTAGGGGCGGGCAGTTGCGCGTTACCTGGGCCGAACAGCTCACCGCGACTGCAGCGCAGCAGGTCTTCCCGGGTAAAGGCGTTTTGTTTGGTCATGCGAGCTCCTCAATAGTCACCGTGCGGCACGGGGTAGATCTTCCCGACCGACCCAAAAGCCTCAGGCTTGGGGCGGCAGCCTACACATAGACTATTGCGTTGTAGTGAAAGTCACAGCACAGGGGACGAAGATGTACACTTGTGCACTGAAATTTTTATGACAAGCCCGGCAAGGGCCCGGTTCAGTCTGTAAGACTGCCGCACTTTAGCATTTATCGCCAGTCACAGATGCCTGTGCGGGCAGCCAGCGTTGCAGAATCTGCTGCAGATCAATGCGTTTGAACGGCTTGGTCAGGTAGTCGTTCATGCCGGCGGCCAGGCAGCGTTCGCGATCGCCCTGCAGCGCGTTGGCAGTCAGGGCGATGATCGGCATGGCTGCGGCATGGGGGATCTGGCGGATGCGCCGGGTGGCCTCGTAGCCGTCGATGACCGGCAGGCGGCAATCCATCAGCGTGGCGGCAAAGCGCTGGCGGCTGGCCAGCGCCACCGCCTGGGCGCCATCGGCGGCCAGGCACACCTCGAACCCCAGGCTGCGCAGCATGGCCTGGGTCACGGCCTGGTTCACCGGGTTGTCCTCCACCAGCAGGATGCGCCGGCCCTGGCCAGGGTCACTGTTGTCGGCCCTGGGCGCAGGCAGCGTGGGGTTCTGCTGCATGCATAGCGCCAGCGGCATTTCCAGGGTAAAGGTCGAGCCCCTGCCTTCACGGCTTTCGGCACGCAGCGTGCCGCCCATGCGCTCGGTCAGGGTGCGGGCGATAGACAGCCCCAGGCCGGTACCGCCGTAACGTCGTGAAATAGAACTGTCGGCCTGCTGGAAGGCAACGAACATGGTTTCCAGGCGCTCGCTGTCGATACCGATGCCGGTATCGCGCACCGCACAGGTGAACCAGATCAGTTGTCGGTCCAGTACCTGCCAGCGCGGTTCGATCTGCACGCTGCCGTGTTCGGTGAACTTCAGCGCGTTGCCGATCAGGTTCACCAGCACCTGGCGGATGCGGGTCGGGTCGCCGGCCACGCGCAACTGTTCCATGCCCGGCGGCAGTGGCGCCAGCAGCAGCAATCCGCGCTGCTGGGCGACATGCTGGAACGACTGCGTGCAACTGCCCAGCAGCTCGGCCAGGTTGAACTCGATGTGCTCCAGCTCCAGCGTCGTGCGCTCGATCCGCGAGAAGTCGAGGATGTCGTTGATCACCTTGAGCAGATGGCCGGTGGACTCGCTGGCCACGGCCGCGTACTCGCTCTGTTCTTCGCTCAGCGCGGTGGTCTGCAGCAGTTGCAGCATGCCCAGCACCCCGTTCATGGGGGTGCGCAGCTCGTGGCTCATCATCGCCAGGAAGTCCGACTTGGCCTTGTTCGCCTGTTCCGCTTCCTCGCGGGCCTGGATCAGCTGGGCGATGGCCTGTTGCTGCTCGTGGCTGGCCTGTGCCAGGCCGCTGGCCAGGTTGTTGATGTGGCGGGCCAGGTGGCCCAACTCGCTGTCGTCGACCACCGGCAGCGGCGCATTGAAGTCGCCTTTCTGGATGGCCTTGACCGCGTGCCCCATGTCGCTGATCGGACGCGACAGGCTGCGCGCCAGGCGCCGTGCGAGGATGAAGGTGAACAGCAGGGCGAACAGGGCCAGGATCGCGGCCTTGATCACGATTTCCTGCTGGCGCTGGTTGAAGGCGTCATCGGACATGCCCACGATCACCCGGCCCAGGTAATCGTCCTTGCGGGTCGAGGCCGAGCCGCCGTTGTGCAGGAAATCGCTGTCCAGAAAGATCCGCTGCAGGCGGATAGGCGCCTGGAACACCTCGACCTGCTGGGGGCGGTTCTCGTGCTCGTCGGCCTGCTCGACATACACCAGGATGTGGTTTTCGCTGTCCTGCACTTCGAGAAAGCGCACATGCGGGATGGTCAGGGTGGCGCGCATCAGGCTCTCGAGCACTTCGTCATTGCCCGAAATGACCCCGTACTCCGAGGCCGGTGCCAACTGGTTGGCGATCAGCTGGCCGGTATGGTTGAGCTCCTGGCGCAAGTCCTGGATGCGTACGAAGGTGAAGAAGCTGATCAGCAGCAACGTCAGCAGCAGGGCCGGCCCCAGGCTGATGATCTGGGTGCGGGTACTGATATCCCAGGTCAGTTTTTTCATCGGTGCTTCTCTCCTGCGGCCACGGCCTGCTGTGCGGCCACCGGGTCTACCGCCTCGATGCCCAGGGCTCGGGCCACCTGCTGGTTGCCGGCCACGCGAAATCGCTCGGGGTACAACGTCCGCGGCCAGGCCGCCGGCGGCTGGTCGAGCAGGCGGTCGAGCACCGCCAGCCAGTCATGCTGGTCGCTCAGGGTACTGGCCAGCCCGCCGGCGCGCACGAACCCGGCATTCGGACCGATCAGCGGGACCTGGCGTGCATAGCTGCTCAGCAGCAGGTGCTTGGCCGTGGTGGCGTTGTACAGCAGTGGGTCGTCCAGGCCCAGTAGCACATCGCTGTTTTTGAGCACGGCCTGCAGCGGCCGATTGTCACGCGGGTCGGGCCAGGCCTGGGCGATGATCTCAAGGCGCAGCGCCTTGGCCGCCTGGCGCAGCTCGTCGAGCAGGAACCGGCTGTTCTCGGTATATAGCACACCAATGCGCCTGGCCTGGGGCAGCAGGTAGTGGGCCAGGCGCAACTGGCGCGCGGGCGGCGGGTCGCTCCACAGCAGGCTCAGGTAGGACGGGCGTCGGTCGCCCAGGTGCCGGCTGGCCTGTACTCGGCTGACCCGCAAGGCCAGCGTCGGCGGGCCTTCGGCCTGTTTCAGGCGCCAGTCCAGTGCGGCCAGGTCGAGCAGAATCAGGCGCGTGCCCGGCTTGAGCCTGTGCCCGGCAGGCAGTTCTGACACGGCGGTGAAGCGCACGTGATCGGTGGGGCGCTGCGCGCGCAGGGCGGTGACGAAGTCGCGCACGCCTGCATTGCCCTGGGCGGCGGTAACCAGAATGTCTGCGGCCGCCAGTGCGCTCAGCGGCCACGCCAGCATCAGCACCAGGCAAGCGTGCAGCAGGCGCATCAGAACTCCAGCTCCGCGCTCAGGTACAGCACCTGCCGGCTGTCGTAGCGGTTCTGCCAGTTGCTGGTGGGCTCGTCATCCAGGCGTTGCTGAAGCATCCCGGCCAGCTCCAGGCTGGCGTTGCGGATGGGGATGCGCCTGGCCACGCGCAGGTCGATACGCTCGAAGCGGTACTGGTTGAGGGCGTCGTCGCCGTAGTAGAACACTGCGCTCGACCAGCCTCGGCCCCAGTCGCGCAGCCAGCCGGCCGAGCCGCTGTTGCGTGCGCTGAGGTGGCGGTCATCGGGGTTGCTGGCCCAGGCATCCACATAGGCGTAGGTCAGGCGCAGGCGGTCGGCACTGCGCAGTTGCCAGTCCAGTTGCGCCTCGCTGCCGGTGAAACGCGCCTTGTTGGCGTTGCTGGCGATGGGCCGGTTGTTGCGCAGCGGTTCGCTGACCATGCCGGTGAGCTGGTCATGGAACAGCTTGATGTCCAGTCTCAGGCCGATTTCGCTGAAAAAGCCGTTGTAGCCCAGCTCCTGCGAGCGCATGCGTTCCTGGTCGAGGTCGCCCGGGCCGCGGGTGGTGACGAAGTACTCGGCGTGGCGCTGGCCGAAGGCGGCCGGGCGCAGGTTGTCGACGCGGTAGCTCCAGTTGACGTTGTTCTCGAACATGTCCGGCGAGCGTACCGCCTCCGAGTACACCGCACGCAGGCCGTGGCGCGGGGTGATCAGGTAGTTCACGGCCAGGCGCGGGGCCAGCGAGCTGCCCGCCAGCCGGGTATCCTCGAACATAGCGCCGCCCTGCACGATCCAGTGTTCGTCGGCGCGCCACTCGAGCTGGCCGAACAGGCGCCAGGTGGTGTCGTCGAGGCTGCCATCGTAGTAGGTCTGCGAGTCGGCCCGGTCGTAGCGGTAGGCGACGCCGCTGACCAGGCGCAGGCTGTCGCTCAGGCTCAGGGTGTCCTGCAGCTCCAGGTCCAGGCGGCTTTCGCGGGTACTCTGGTCGATGTCGCCGCACACCGGGTTGGCACCGCCGTTGTGCCACTGCTGGCGGACCTCGCGGGCCAGCGCCTGCTCCTGGTCGCTGCCGGGAGGAATCGGCGCGTCGATGTTGCGGGCCAGGCGTTCGGTATAGCCCGGGTTGAGCCGCCACAGCTGCGCCAGTTGCGGGCTGAAGGCGATGGCCGCATCGCACGCGCGCCACACCTGCTGGCGATCCCAGTGCAGCGCCGAACCCTGCAGGTACAGGCTGTGCCGCGGGTCCAGGTCGATGTTCCAGCGTACCGAGGCGGCGTAGTCCTTGGCATTCACGTCGGCGTTCGCCCCTGCGCCGCTAACGCCGGGGAACACCGGGGTATAGGCATAGGGGCGCTGCTCGCTGCCTTCCTTGGCGGAAAACTGCCAGTCCAGGCTCTGCTCGGCGTTCAGCGCATGGCTGGCGCTCAGGCTCAGGCGGGTCAGGCGGCGGCCATCGCGGTAGTGCTGGCCCTGCGCGTTGTGGTCAAAGCCGTCGTCCTGCTGGCCCGACAGCGACAGGCGCAGGTCGCCGCCTTCCCAGCCCAGGCCCTGGCTGGCGTACCAGTCGTCGATGCCGCGCTGGCCGCGGATCACCTTGAGCCGCGTGCCATGGCTGTCGGCCGGGCTGCGGGTGAGGATGTTGACCACCGCCATCAGTGCATTGGCGCCATAGCTGACGGTGTTGGGCCCGCGGAACACCTCGATGCGCTCGATATCCTCCAGTGCCAGCGGGATATCGCCCCAGTCCACCGTCGCCAGCCCCGCGCGGTACACCGAACGGCCATCGACCAGCACCTGCATGCGCCGCGCATCGTTGACGCTGCTGCCGTGGTAGTTGGCCGCCGGCTGGTTGCCCGCGCCGTAGCCGACCATCATGCCGGGCACCAGGCGCAGCAGTTCGGGTACGTTGCGCGCGCCGCTGGCGCGGATCAGCTCACTGTCGAGCACGCTCATGCTGCCGGGCACCGCCGCCGGCGACTGCCTGAGGCGGGTGGCGGTCAGGATCTGCGGCAGCGCCTGGCTGTCGACGAACAGGTCGTCCGCCACCGCCGGACCGCCCAGCAGGGCAGTCAGCAGAACCAGCGGGCGCGAGGGGGGAGGGCCAAGATGCACGGCGCGGCCTTGATGGCGGGTATCGAGCGGGCATGTTAACCGAGTAGCCGGCTTTTTCCAGCGATCAAACCCGCATTGCTGCGGTCCAATCGCACATCTGGCGCTGGCCGTGGCCTTAACGCTCCGTATAATGCGGGGGTCGCCACTTTATTGGTTTTAACGGATTGGATATGACTGAACAGCAGCCTGTTGCAGTTCTTGGAGGCGGGAGCTTTGGTACCGCCGTGGCGAACCTGCTGGCCGAGAATGGTGTCGAGGTACGGCAGTGGATGCGCGACCCCGAGCAAGCCGAGGCCATGCGCAACAACCGCGAAAACCCGCGCTACCTCAAGGGCGTGAAGATCCACCCGGGCGTCGAGCCGGTCAACGACCTGCTGGCCACCCTGCAGGCCTGCGAGCTGATCTTCGTCGCCTTGCCGTCCAGCGCCCTGCGCAGCGTGCTGGCGCCCCATGCCGAGCTGCTGAGCAACAAGCTGCTGGTGAGCCTGACCAAGGGCATCGAGGCGCACACCTTCAAGCTGATGAGCCAGATTCTAGAAGAGATCGCCCCACAGGCGCGCATCGGCGTGCTCTCCGGGCCCAACCTGGCCCGCGAGGTGGCCGAGCACGCGCTGACCGCCACCGTGGTCGCCAGCGAGGACGAGCAGCTGTGCCAGCGGGTCCAGGCCGTGCTGCACGGGCGTACCTTCCGTGTCTATGCCAGCAACGACCGCTTTGGCGTCGAGCTGGGCGGCGCCCTGAAGAACGTCTATGCCATCATCGCCGGCATGGCGGTGGCGCTGGGCATGGGCGAGAACACCAAGAGCATGCTGATCACCCGCGCGCTGGCCGAGATGACCCGCTTCGCGGTCAGCCAGGGCGCCAACCCGATGACGTTCCTGGGCCTGGCCGGTGTCGGCGACCTGATCGTCACCTGCTCCTCGCCCAAGAGCCGCAACTACCAGGTCGGCCATGCCCTGGGCCAGGGGCTGAGCCTGGACGAGGCGGTCAACCGCCTGGGCGAGGTGGCCGAAGGGGTCAACACCCTCAAGGTGCTCAAGGCCAAGGCCGAGCAAGTGCAGGTGTACATGCCGCTGGTAGCCGGCCTGCATGCCATCCTGTTCGAAGGCCGGACCCTGAGCCAGGTGATCGAGCTGCTGATGCGCGGCGAGCCGAAAACCGACGTCGACTTCATTTCCACCAGCGGTTTCAACTGAATTACAGGAGCAGGGCATGAACGAGTCCCCAAAACAGGCGCAGCGCGAATCGATCATCTTGCGTGTGCTGTGGATGCTGGTGTTCCTACTGGTATGGCAACTGGCCGAGCTGCTGCTGGGTGGCCTGGTGGTGGTGCAACTGGTGTACCGGCTGATCTACGGCGCACCCAGTGCCAGCCTGATGAACTTCGGCGACAGCCTGAGCCAGTTTCTGGCCCAGATCGGTCGCTTCGGCAGTTTCCACACCGACCAGAAGCCCTGGCCGTTCGCCGACTGGCCCACCCCGCGCGCGCCGGAAGGCGAAACCGCCCACAGCGTGCCGCCTGCGCCACACCCGGCGCGTGACGAAGAGCCCAAGCTGTGAGGCTGTGGGTACTGCGCCACGGTGAAGCCGAGCCCCGCGCCAACAGCGACGCCGAACGCCGGCTGACCGACCACGGTCGCGAGCAGGTGCTGCGCAGTGCCGCCCAGTTGCTCGGCTGCGCGCCGCAGGTGATCCTGGCCAGCCCCTATGTACGCGCGCAGCAGACCGCTGCGCTGGTCCACGAGGCGCTGGGTTTGGACAAGCCGGTGCAGACCGTGCCCTGGCTCACTCCCGAAAGCGACCCGCAGCAGGTCATCGCCGAGCTGGGCAGGCTGGGGGTGGAGCAGGTGCTGCTGGTCAGCCATCAACCGCTGGTGGGCACGCTGGTGTGCCTGCTCGAGCATGGCCACCGCAAGGACCCCGCACCCATGGGCACCGCCAGCCTGGCCGAACTCGACGGCGACCACCCCCTGGCCGGGCTGATGACACTGCGCAGTCTCACTCCCACCTGATCGCCAACCACGACAAGGAATGCTGCATGAGCCTCTGGAAAACCCAACCCGATATCGACCAGCTCAACGCCCGCCAGAAAGGCACCATCGGCGAAGTGCTGGATATTCGCTTCGAAGGCTTCACCGACGACTCCCTGAGCGCCAGCATGGTCGTCGACCAGCGCACCCACCAGCCGTTCGGCCTGCTGCACGGCGGCGCCTCGGTGGTGCTGGCCGAGAGCGTCGGCTCCATGGCCAGCTACCTGTGCATCGACACCACGCGGTTCTATTGCGTGGGCCTGGAGATCAACGCCAACCACCTGCGCGGTGTGCGCAGCGGGCGCGTCACGGCCACTGCCCGGCCCGTGCACATTGGCCGCAGCACTCATGTGTGGGACATCCGCCTGAGCACCGAAGACGGCAAGCTCAACTGCATCTCGCGCCTGACCATCGCCGTCATCGCGCTGGGCGACAACCCACCGGCGACCTGATATTTCTACCAGTTGTTGCCCATGCCCTGCCTTGCTAGCGTGCCCCCAGGACCCATCGGGGGCGCGAACAGGAGTTTGGCGATGAACACACCGGATCCGGAAATGGCAGGCTCGGCCTACTTCTACGACATCGTGCGCCAGGTCGAGCGTGCCCAGGCGCTGGATTTTGCCGAGTACAACGTGCTCAAGGACAGCGCCGAGGCCAAGCTCGACGAGTTGATGCGACGCCTGGAGGGGCTGCGCGAGCTCAGGCAATTGCGCGAGACGGGCCGCCTGATGGGGCATCAGTTGCAGGCCACCTGCCTGGCACTGCGCCGGGCCGAACTGAGCCGCGAGCACAAGCGCAAGGCACGCGATGCGCTCGAGTACCAGTTGCTGTACCTGCAGGCCTGCCTGCGCCGTTCGATCGCCAGCTTCGACGCGAATTGACCTGATCGTCGTGCTCCCTGGCCTGTACGGATGTTGCCGGGTGTTGCCGCGGCGGGGAAAATGGCCCGATTCCCCTTCGCGGACAGGCGACCATGACGCAGCAGATCTTCTTCGCCCATGCCAACGGCTTCCCCTCGGCCACCTACGGCAAGCTGTTCGCTGCGCTGGCCCCCGATTATCACGTCACCCACCTGCCGCAGCACGCGCACGACCCGCGCTTTCCGGTCAACGACAACTGGCAGAACCTGGTCGATGAACTGATCCATCACCTGGAGCAGCAGCCCGAGCCGGTGTGGGGGGTAGGGCACTCGCTGGGCGGGGTGCTGCACCTGCACGCGGCGATGCGCTGCCCGCAGTACTACCGTGGGGTGGTGATGCTCGATTCGCCGGTGCTGACCCGAGCCGACGAGTGGCTGATCCAGCTGGCCAAGCGCTTTGGCTTCATTGACCGCATCACCCCGGCCGGCCGCACCCTGGGACGCCGCGAGGCGTTCGCCGACCGCGAGAGCGCCCGGGCCTACTTCACCGGCAAGGCGCTGTTTCGCCAGTTCGACCCCGACTGCTTCGAGGCTTATCTGGAACATGGCCTGCAGGACGAGGGCGAGCAGTTGCGCCTGCGCTTCGACCCGGCCACCGAGATCAGCATCTATCGCAGCCTGCCCCACGTAAGCCCCGGCCCGGCCCGCCAGCTGACGCTGCCGCTGGCGATGGTGCGTGGCAGCCAGAGCCGCGTGGTACGCCGCCACCACGCGTATGCCGTGCGCAGCATGCCCAGGGGCGAGTTCCACAGCCTGCCGGGTGGGCACATGTTTCCGCTGGAGCGCCCGCATGACACCGCGAGCCTGATCAAGGGCCTGTTCGATCGCTGGCAGGAGGCGGTGCAATGAGTGGCGTGGAGGAAGTGCGCCTGAACCTGGGGCACATCGAACTGGCAGCGCACCTGTTCGGCCCGCAGCAGGGCATCCCGGTTATCGCCCTGCATGGCTGGCTCGACAACGCCAACACCTTCGCGCGCCTGGCGCCCCGGCTGCATGGGCTGCGCATCGTGGCGCTGGACCTGGCCGGGCATGGCTATTCAGACCATCGGCCGGTGGGCGCCGGCTACGCGCTGTGGGACTACGCCCACGACGTGCTGCGGGTAGCCGAGCAACTGGGCTGGCAACGGTTTGCCCTGCTCGGGCACTCGCTGGGGGCGATCATCTCGGTGATCCTGGCCGGTGCCTTGCCCGAGCGGATCACCCGCCTGGCGCTGATCGACGGGGTGATCCCGCCCGGCGCCGGCCCCCAGGACACGGCCGAGCGCATGGGCATGGCCTTGCAGGCGCAGTTGCGCCAGGGCGGCAAGGGCAAGACCGTCTACCCGACCCTGGAGCTGGCGGTGCAGGCGCGCATGCAGGGCATGGTCGCGGTCACCCGCGAGGCCGCCGAGCTGCTGGCCCAGCGCGGCCTGATGCCGGTGCCGGGTGGCTACACCTGGCGCAGCGACAGCCGCCTGACCCTGCCGTCGCCGCTGCGCATGAGCGAAGAACAGGCGCTGACCTTCGTGCGCCGCATCGCCTGTCCGACCCAATTGGTGGTGGCCGCCGACGGCATGCTGGCGCGCAACACCCCCCTGCTCGAGCAGCTACCCTTCAAGCTGGAACAGCTGCCGGGCGGGCACCACCTGCACCTGAACGACGAGTCGGGCGCCAGCCTTGTTGCAGACTGTTTCAATCGCTTCTTTGCCATTTCTTGACTTGCGGCGGGCAACTGTCGAGGCTTGGCGGGTTGAACAGGGAGACAACCATGACCAAGCGCGACACCGTTGCACCTTTTTTCGCCATCGAGGCCCTTAGCGCCATGGCCCGCCAATGAGTATTTCGCGTCTGATTCGAACAGGCCTTGCCGGCCTGGCCGTGCTTGCCAGCACACCACTGATGGCCGATCAACTGCCGATTCCGGTGGATGCCAAGGTAGTGGGCCAGACCAGTGCGCAGGAACTGGAGCAGGAACAGGAGCGGGTGTACCCCCTCGGTTCGCTGCGCAAGATCAGCAATGTGGTACGCATGGAGGGCAAGGTCGAGGGCCGCGGCAAGGTCAGCTATGCCACCTACCAGCTGCCGGCCGAGCGCAGTGCCAACGAAGCCTTTACCGCCGCCCGCGAATCCTTGCAGACCGCAGGTGGCTATCCGCTGTTCTGGTGCCAGGGGCAGGACTGCGGTGAAAGCAGCCTGTGGTCGGCGCAGCTGGCCGGGCGATTCAACCTGACCGGTGCCGACAATCAGCAGGCGTTCATTCTGTTGCGCCGCTCCGGCGCCTCCAGCGACACCCTGGTTGCGCTGTACAGCATCACCAAGGGCAATCGGCGCGCGTACCTGCATGTCGAGGAGTTTGTGGCCAACGCACCGCTGGGCGAGGTGTTGCCCACGCCGGCCACCGTGCAGCGCGAACTGCTGAGCACCGGCAAGCTCGACTATGCCGACCTCAAGGGCGAACCGCAGCCGGCCTGGGTCAACCTGCTGTCGCGCAGCCTCAACCTGAACAGTACCTTGCGCGTGACCCTGACCGGCGCCCAGGCCGAGGCCTGGCGCGAGCAACTGGTCAAGGCCGGGGTGCGCGCAGCACGGCTTGAAGTGGGTACGCAGCCGGCTGCCGGGCTGCATGTCGAACTGATCCGCTGACCGGGGCCGCTATGCTCAACAACGATCGCCTGCTGGTGCAGATCATCCTTATCGGCCTGCTGGGGGCCGGTCTGTGGGTCATGGCCCCGTTCATTTCCGCGCTGCTGTGGGGGGCGATCCTGGCCTATGCCAGCTGGCCGCTGATGCGCCTGCTCACGCGCGTGCTCGGCGGGCGCGAAACCCTCGCGGCGAGCGTACTGACGGGCGTATGGATGCTGCTGGTGGCATTGCCGCTGGTGTGGCTGGGCTTCAACCTGGCCGACCATATTCGTGATGCCACCGCGTTCGTGCGCGACGTGCAGGTCGACGGCCTGCCCGATGCGCCTGCCTGGCTGGGCGGCATACCCTTCGTGGGGGAGCGCCTGGTCGGCTTCTGGGACACCCTCGACCAGCAGGGCGCGGCCATGCTGGCGGCGATCAAGCCACACCTGGGGCAGGTGGGCAACTGGTTGCTGGCCCGCAGTGCGCAGATCGGCGGCGGGATTCTCGAACTGACCCTGAGCCTGGTGTTCGTGTTCTTCTTCTACCGTGACGGGCCGCGGCTGTCGGCCTTCGTGCTGCGCCTGCTGAACCGCCTGATCGGCGAGCGCGCCGAATACTACCTGGACCTGGTGGCTGGCACCGTGCAACGGGTGGTCAACGGCGTGATCGGCACCGCAGCGGCGCAAGCCCTGCTGGCGCTGATCGGCTTCCTGATCGCCGGGGTGCCGGGCGCGCTGGTGCTGGGCCTGGTGACCTTCCTGCTCAGCCTGATCCCCATGGGGCCGCCGCTGGCCTGGGTGCCGGCCACCGCATGGCTGGCGTGGCAGGGCCAGTACGGCATGGCGGTGTTCCTGGGGATCTGGGGCACGTTCATCATCAGTGGCGTGGACAACGTGCTCAAGCCCTACCTGATCAGCCGGGGCGGCAACCTGCCGCTGGTGATCGTGCTGCTGGGGGTGTTTGGCGGGTTGCTGGCGTTCGGCTTCATCGGCCTGTTCATCGGCCCCACGCTGCTGGCAGTGGCCTACAGCCTGCTGCTGGACTGGACCCGCAGCGAGCCGCAGCACCCGCCGCGGGCCTGATCGCACCGGCCTGGCTGGCCGGGCCGCCCTTGCCAGGCGCCGGCCCTGCCGGCCAACGGGGCGTCCCAGCCATGCCGATTCGCTCTCTTTACGCATTCTTTATACCCAACCCTCGCTAGCCCTCTCGCCCCTTTACGCCCCCCCTCCCGACAATCACCGTCAGCGGCACCGTGCCGCGGGACGGAGATTCTTCATGAGCATTCTGGACGGGGTGTCACTGCTGCTGGCAGTGGCGTTGTTTGTGTACCTGATGGCCGCGCTGCTGCGCGCCGATCGCGGTTAGGAGCAGCCATGCACAGTTACGATTACGCATTGCTGCTGGCCTTTTTCGCCCTGGTGCTGCTGCCGGCGCCCTGGCTGGGCCGCTTCTACTACAAGGTGATGGAAGGCCAGCGCACCTGGCTGAGCCCGCTGCTGGGGCCGGTGGAGCGAGGCTGCTACCGGCTGGCCGGGGTCGACCCTGCCACCGAGCAGAGCTGGAAGACGTACGCCCTGGCGCTGCTTGCCTTCAACCTTGCAGGCTTCGGGCTGCTGTTTGCCGTATTGCTGCTGCAAGGGCACCTGCCGCTGAACCCGCAGCACCTGCCCGGCCAGGAGTGGTCGCTGGCGTTCAACACCGCCGTCAGCTTCATGACCAACACCAACTGGCAGTCCTACAGCGGCGAAGCCTCGCTCAGCTACCTGAGCCAGATGCTCGGCCTCACCGTGCAGAACTTCGTCAGCGCCGCCACCGGCCTTGCCGTGCTGGTCGCGTTGTGTCGTGGCATTGCCCGACGCTCGGCCAGCACCCTGGGCAACTTCTGGGTCGACATGACCCGCGCCACCCTCTACGGGCTGCTGCCGCTGTGCCTGCTGCTGGCGCTGCTGCTGGTATGGCAGGGCGTGCCGCAGACCTTCACCGATTATGTGCATGCACTGACCCTGCAGGGCGCCGACCAGGTGATCCCGCTGGGCCCGGCTGCCAGCCAGATCGCGATCAAGCAGCTGGGCACCAACGGCGGCGGCTTTTTCGGGGTGAACTCGGCGCACCCGTTCGAGAACCCCAGCGCCTGGAGCAACCTGTTCGAGGTGGCCTCGATCATCCTGATTCCGGTGGCCCTGGTGTTCACCTTCGGCCACTACGTCAAGGACCTGCGCCAGAGCCGCGCGATCATCGCCTGCATGCTTGCGCTGTTCGTGATCGGCGGCGCCACCGCGCTGTGGTCGGAGTACCAGCCCAACCCCACCCTGAACAGCCCGCTGGTGGAACAGACCGCCCCCCTGGAAGGCAAGGAGAGCCGCTTCGGCACCACCGCCAGCGTGCTCTGGAGCGTGACCACCACCGCGGCCTCCAACGGCTCGGTGAACAACATGCACGACAGCCTCAACCCGCTCAGCGGCATGGTCGCGCTGGTCAACATGATGGTCGGCGAGGTGATTTTCGGCGGCGTCGGCGCCGGGCTCTACGGCATGCTGCTCAACGTGCTGATCGCGGTGTTCCTGGCCGGGCTGATGATCGGTCGTACCCCTGAATACCTGGGCAAGAAGCTGCAGGCCCGCGAGGTGCAACTACTGGTCGCCACGCTGCTGGTGATGCCGGTGGGCGTGTTGGTGCTCGGCGCGCTGGCCACCAGCCTGCCGGGGCCTGCCGCCGCGGTCAGCAACCCGGGCCCGCACGGCTTCAGCCAGTTGCTGTACGCCTACACCTCGGCCAGTGCCAATAACGGCTCGGCGTTTGCCGGGCTGGGCGCCAACACCACCTTCCACAACCTGATGATCGGCCTGGGTATGTTGATCGGGCGCTTCGGCTACATCCTGCCGGTGCTGGCCCTGGCCGGCAGCCTGGCGCTGAAGAAGAGCGCGCCGGTGGGCCAGAACAGCTTCCCGACCCATGGCCCGCTGTTCGTCACGCTGTTGCTGGTGACCATCCTGCTGATCGGTGGCCTGACCTTCCTGCCGGCCCTGGCCCTGGGCCCGGTTGCTGAATACCTGAGCCTGGGCTTGTGAGGAGCCGACCATGAACCTGCCTGTTTCCGAAGTGAAGGCGGCCCCGTCCGCCACTGCCCGCACCACCTTCGCCGCGCTCTGGCGTCCGGCCCTGGTGCAGGCATTCGTCAAGCTCGACCCGCGCCAGCTCAAGCGCGCCCCGGTGATGCTGGTGGTGGAACTGACCGCTATCTTCACCACCCTGCTGTGCCTGCTGCCCAGCGACGTACCCACCGGCGTATCGGTGCAGATCGCCGTGTGGCTGTGGTTCACCGTGCTGTTCGCCAACTTCGCCGAGGCCCTGGCCGAAGGCCGTGGCAAGGCCCGCGCCGACAGCCTCAAGGCCGGCAGCCAGGGCCTGAACGCGCGGCGGCGCATGGCCTCGGGCGAGTTCGAGGTGGTGCCGGCCAGTGACCTGCGCAAAGGCGATGTGGTGCGTGTGGATGCCGGGGAGATGATCCCCGGTGACGGCGAGGTGATCGAAGGGATCGCCGCGGTCAACGAGGCGGCGATCACCGGCGAGTCCGCACCGGTGATCCGCGAGTCTGGCGGCGACCGCTCTGCGGTCACCGGCAACACCCGGCTGGTGTCCGACTGGCTGCTGGTGCAGATCACCAGCAACCCGGGCGAGTCGACCCTGGACCGCATGATCGCCCTGGTCGAGGGCGCCAAACGCCAGAAGACGCCCAACGAGGTGGCCCTGGACATCCTGCTGATCGGCCTGACGCTGATCTTCCTGGTGGTAGTGGTCACGCTGCAGCCCTTCGCGCACTTTGCCGGCGGCAGCATCCCGATGGTGTTTCTGGTGGCCTTGCTGGTGACCCTGATCCCCACCACCATCGGCGGCCTGCTGTCGGCCATCGGCATCGCCGGCATGGACCGCCTGGTGCGGCTCAACGTGATTGCCCGTTCGGGGCGTGCAGTGGAAGCGGCCGGCGATGTGCACGTGCTGCTGCTGGACAAGACCGGCACCATCACCTTCGGCAACCGCCGTTGCAGTGCGGTGCACGCCGCCCCCGGCATCACTGCCCGCGAGCTGGGCGAGGGCGCCTTGCTGGCCTCGCTGGCCGACGACACCGCCGAAGGCAAGTCGATCGTCGACTACCTGCGCCAGTTGCATGACTTCACCCCACCCGACGCTGCACACCTGGTGCCGGTGGCCTTCAGCGCCGAAACCCGCCTGTCGGGCGTCGACTTCGGCGCCCAGCGCTACCGCAAGGGCGCGGTGGATTCGGTACTGGCGTTCGTCGGCATGCAGCGCCTGGACCTGCCGGCCGCCCTGGCCCGTGAAGTCGACCGCATTGCCCAGAGCGGCGGTACACCGTTGCTGGTGTGCGTGGACAAACGCCTGCTGGGCGTTATCCACCTCAAGGACGTGGTCAAGCCCGGCATTCGCGAGCGCTTCGCCGAGCTGCGCAAACTGGGCATTCGCACCGTGATGGTGACCGGCGACAACCCGCTGACCGCGGCGGCGATTGCCGCCGAGGCCGGGGTCGACGACGTGCTGGCCGAGGCCACGCCGGAGAAGAAGCTGGCACGCATTCGCCAGGAACAGAACGACGGGCGCCTGGTAGCCATGTGCGGCGACGGCGCCAACGACGCCCCGGCGCTGGCCCAGGCGGATGTCGGCATGGCCATGAATGACGGCACCCAGGCGGCCCGCGAGGCGGCCAACATGGTCGACCTGGACAGCGACCCGACCAAGTTGCTGGATGTGGTACAGGTGGGCAAGGAGCTGCTGGTGACCCGTGGCGCGCTCACCACCTTTTCCATTGCCAACGACGTGGCCAAGTACTTCGCCATCCTGCCGGCGCTGTTCGCTGCGATCTACCCGCAGCTGGGCGTGCTCAACCTGATGCAACTGGCCAGCCCGCAGAGCGCCATCGTCTCGGCGATCGTGTTCAACGCGCTGATCATCGTGGTGCTGATCCCGCTGGCGCTGCGCGGGGTACGGGTGCAGGCCGCCAGCGCTGCCCACCTGCTGCGGCGCAACCTGCTGATCTACGGTCTGGGCGGGCTGCTGGTGCCGTTCGTGGGGATCAAGCTGATCGATCTGGCGCTCAATGCGCTGCACCTTGTGTGAACTGGGAGATGAACATGACGACGCTAGTACGCCCGGCCCTGAGCCTGATTGTGCTGATGACCCTGATCACCGGCGCGGTGTACCCGCTGGTGGTCACCGGGGTCGCCCAGGTGGCGTTCCCCGAGCAGGCCAACGGCAGCCTGCTGCGCGACGACAGTGGCCAGGTGCGCGGCTCGCGCCTGCTGGCCCAGCCGTTCAGTGGCGCGGGCTGGTTTCAGCCGCGGCCCTCGGCGGCCGACTATGCCACGGTGTCCAGCGGTGCCAGCAACCTGGCGCCGAGCAACCCGGCGTTGGCCAAACGCGTGGGCGAGCAGGCCCAGGCGCTGTATGTGCCGGCACAAGGCCCGGTGCCGCTGGCGCTGCTGACCACCTCCGGCAGCGGCCTGGACCCGCACCTGCCGCCAGCAGCCGTGGCCTATCAGCTGGCGCGGGTGGCAGCGGCGCGGCAATTGCCGCTGCCCACCTTGCAAGCCCTGGTGGAGCAGTCCACCCTGCACCCACTGGTGGGGCCGCCGGTGGTCAATATCCAGGCCCTGAATGCGGCCCTCGACCAGCTCGCACCTGCTTCGAAATAAGGACGTGTGTCGACCATGAGTGATTCTGAACGCGCCGATGCGTTGTTGGCCGAGTTGCCGCGCGAGGGGCGCGGCCGGCTCAAGGTGTTCCTGGGCGCAGCGCCCGGCGTAGGCAAGACCTACGCCATGCTGCAGGCCGCCCATGCGCAGTTGCGCCAGGGGGTGAGGGTGCTGGCGGGCATCGTCGAAACCCATGGGCGCAGCGAAACCGAGGCGCTGCTGGGCGGTTTGCCGCAACAGCCGCTGGTGCGCTCCGAGTACCGTGGCGTGCAGTTGGAGGAAATGGACCTGGACGGCCTGCTCAAGGCCGCCCCGCAACTGGCGCTGGTGGACGAGCTGGCCCACAGCAACGCACCCGGCAGCCGCCACGCCAAGCGTTGGCAGGACGTGCAGGAGCTGCTGTCGGCCGGTATCGACGTGTACACCACGGTCAACGTGCAGCACCTGGAAAGCCTCAATGACCATGTGCGCGGCATCACCGGCGTGCAGGTGCGCGAAACGCTGCCCGACTGGGTGCTGCAGGAAGCCTTCGAACTGGTGCTGATCGACCTGCCGCCGCGCGAGCTGCTCGAACGCCTGCGCGACGGCAAGGTGTACGTGCCGGAGCAGGCGCGGGCGGCGATCGATGCGTTCTTCACCCAGACCAACCTGACGGCCCTGCGCGAGCTGGCGATGCAGACCGCCGCCGCCCAGGTCGATGCCGACCTCGCCCACGGCTACCGCAGCCTGGGCCAGGATGCGCCGGCGCTGCGTGGGCGCCTGCTGGTGGGGGTGGATGGCGATGCCCAGGCCGAGCGCCTGGTACGTCATGCCAGCCGCGTGGCACAGCGCCGCCACCTGCCCTGGAGCCTGGTGCACGTGGACAACGGCCGCCTGCGCGACGAAACCGCACGCCAGCGCCTGCAGGCCGCCCAGCAGCTGGCCGAGCGGCTGGGCGGCGAAGTGGTGGTGCTGCGCGCCGGCGAGGTGGCCAACACCTTGATCCAGCATGCGCTGGAGCGGCGTGCGAGCCTGGTGCTGGTGGGCCAGTCGCGTGATCGGCTGCGTCGGCGCTGGTTCGGTGCCGGTGTGGCGGCGCGCCTGTTGCGCGAGGCCCACGGGCTGGAAATCAACGTGCTCGACCGCGACGCACAGCCAGAACCGGTCAGCGCGCCGGTGGCGCGAGCCTGGGCCTGGCGCCACTACCTGCTGGCGCTGCTTGCCACCGTGCTGGCCAGTGCACTGGCCTGGGGCGTGGCCGGGGTGCTGGCGCTGCCCAACATCTCGCTGGTGTTTCTGGCAGCAGTGCTGCTGGTGGCGGTGCGCAGCAGCTTGGGCCCGGCGCTGGTGTGCGCCGCGCTGTCGTTTCTGGCCTACGACTTTCTGTTCATACCGCCGAATTTCTCGCTGAGCATCCAGCGCGAGGAGGACGTGCTGACCCTGGTGTTCTTTCTGCTGATGGCCGCCCTGACCGGCAACCTGGCGGCGCGCCAGCGGCGTCAGTTGCAGGCGCTGCGCGAAACCCAGGAGCAGACCGGCCAATTGCTGGACCTGACCCGCCGGCTGACCGCGGCCACCGACCGCCAGGCGGTGTTCAATGCCGCCAGCCACCACCTGGAGGGCTGGACGGACGTGCAGATGTGCCTGCTCGAACGCGATGCCGAAGGTCGCCTGCAGGTGGCCAGCGGCGGTGCCCTGCAGTTCAACGACACCGAGCGGGCGGCCGCCGACTGGGCCTGGCAGCATGACCAGGCCGCCGGCCTTGGCAGCGACACCTTGCCCAACGGGCGCTGGTGGTGGTGGCCGCTGTCGGTGGAGGAAGGCCCGCTGGCCCTGCTGGGGGTACGCCCGCGCGAGGGCCAGGTGCTGACGGCCCAGCGCCGGCGCCTGCTCAAGGCCCTCAGCCAGCCATTGGCCCAGGCCCTGGCCCGGGCGCGGCTGGCCGATCAGCTGGAGGCGGCGCGCCTGCACGGCGAAACCGAACAGTTGCGCAGTGCCTTGCTGGCCTCGGTGTCCCACGACCTGCGCACCCCGTTGACTGCCATGCGCGGCAGCATCGACAGCCTGCTGGCACTGGGTGAGGCAATCAGTCAGCACGACCGTCGCGAGCTGCTCGAAGGCACCCGCGACGAGGCCGAGCGCCTGGACCGTTACATCCAGAACCTGCTCGACATGACCCGCCTGGGGCATGGCGGGCTCAAGCTCGCGCGCGACTGGGTGGCGCCGACCGACATCGTCGGCAGCGCCCTGAGCCGCCTGCGAGTGGTGCTGGCCCCGTTGCAGTTGCGCACCGAGGTGCCGGCAGAGCTGCCGCTGCTGTTCGTGCATGCCGCACTGATCGAGCAGGCCCTGATCAATGTGCTGGAGAACGCGGCGCGCTTCTCGCCGGCCCACGGGCGCCTCGAACTGCGGGTGAGTGTGGAAGGCGAGCAGCTGTGCCTGGCCGTCGCCGACGAGGGCCCGGGGATTGCGCCGCAGGACCGGGCGCGCATCTTCGACATGTTCTACACCGCTGCGCGCGGGGACCGGGGCGGGCAGGGCACGGGGCTGGGGCTGGCGATCTGCCAGGGCATGATCGGCGCCCATGGCGGGCAGATCCGTGTAGAGGACGGCATCGATGGCCGTGGCACCTGCATCACACTATGCTTGCCGCTTCCGGCCCAACCTGAACTGGACAGCGAGACCCCATGAGCCAGACCGCGACCGTGCTGGTCATCGACGACGAACCGCAGATCCGCAAGTTCCTGCGCATCAGCCTTGGCTCGCAGGGCTACAAGGTGCTGGAGGCGGGCACCGGTGCCGAGGGCCTGAGCCAGGCGGCGCTGGGTCGGCCGGAGCTGGTGGTGCTCGATCTGGGGTTGCCCGACATGGACGGGCAGCAGGTGCTGCGCGAACTGCGCGAATGGAGCCAGGTGCCGGTGCTGGTGTTGTCGGTGCGGGCCAGCGAAGTGCAGAAGGTCGAGGCGCTGGACGGCGGGGCCAATGACTACGTGACCAAGCCGTTCGGCATCCAGGAGTTTCTGGCGCGGGTGCGCGCGTTGCTGCGCCAGGTGCCCCAGGCGGTGGCCGAAGAGTCGGCGCCGCGCTTCGGCCCGTTGACCGTGGACCTTGCCTACCGGCGCGTGACCCTGGCGGGCGAGGAGGTGGCGCTGACCCGCAAGGAGTATGCGTTGCTGGCGCAACTGGCGCGTCACCCGGGGCGGGTGATCACCCAGCAGCAGTTGCTCAAGGATATCTGGGGCCCCACCCATGTGGAGGACAGCCACTACCTGCGCATCGTGGTGGCGCATGTGCGGCAGAAACTGGGGGACGACCCGACGGCGCCGCGGTTCATCGTGACCGAGCCGGGGGTGGGGTATCGGTTGATCGGGCCGGAGCAGGCTTGAGGGCCTCTTCGCCGGCCTAGCGCCTTTCGGCCTCATAGTTGTCCAGCGTATCGCGTGCAATCTCGCGTCCCAGCGCGATCAGCTCCGGCGCCTTGTAGAACTCGAAGAACCGGCACACCCGCTTGGGCACGTTGATCAGTACATCCGGCGGGTAGCCGGCGATCTTGTACTGCGCCAGCGACGTCTGCATCACCTCGAAGCTCTGGTTGATCAGGTCCAGCAGCGAAGCCGGGCCCACGTTGTCGACAATGAACGAGCCGGCCGCCGATTTCGGCGCGCCGTCAGTCTCGGGCGCCGCCGAGGGCTGCTGCGCCTCGGGCTCGGCCGCATCGCTGAGCCACGGGTTGGGCGCCGCCTGCTCGATGCGGATCAGCCCTTCGGCGGCCTTGCGCCGGAACGGCAGGTGCGAGCCCAGCGAGTTGATCAGGTTGTCGAAGCGCAACTTGAACGCCGCCGGCCGCTCGATCACCGGCAACTGGTAATGCTTCTGGTTGGTGGAGTTGAGATTCACCGCCACGATCAGGTCGCAGTGGCTGGACACCACCGGGATGATCGGCAACGGGTTGAGGATGCCGCCATCGACCAGCATGCGGTTGCCCTGCACCACCGGGGTGAACAGGCTGGGGATCGCCGCCGAGGCGCGCATGGCCTGGTGCAGGCAGCCTTCCTGGAACCAGATCTCCTGCTGGTTGGTGAGGTCGGCCGCCACTGCGGTGTAGGGGATGCGCAGGTTCTCGATGTTGACCTCGCCGACGATCTTGCGGATCTGCCCGAACACCTTCTCGCCGCGAATCGCGCCCAGTCTGAAACTCACGTCCACCAGGCGCAGCACATCCAGGTAATCCAGGCTCTCGATCCAGCGTCGGTAGTCGTCGAGCTTGCCGGCGGCGTAGATGCCGCCGATCACTGCGCCCATCGAACAGCCGGCAATGCAGGCGATGTCGTAGCCGCGCCGCTCCAGCTCCTCGATCACGCCGATGTGTGCATACCCTCGGGCGCCCCCCGACCCCAGCACCAGTGCTACGCGTTTGCTCATGGTCGTTCCTTGCGGCTGTTCTGCTCGTGGGCCTAACAATGCACCCATTCAGGGCTGTGCTTCAATCGTGACAAGCGCTGGGCTACGCTGAGCAGGGCACTTTTCAGCGTGCGTGCCGTCGAAGTGCCACCCCGAACATTTTCCTTTTGAGGTAACACCGATGAAAGCCTGGATCTGCCTGCCCCTGATTGCCCTGGTACTGAGCGGCTGCGCCGGCAAGACGGCGTACCGGGACAGCTGCGCCAATCAGCTGGATTCGGCCTGGAAGGAGCTGGACCTGGCCAAGGCCGAGGGCTTCGCCGGCACGGTCAGCTATTCCAAGGCCCTGTCGCTGCTGACCGGCGCCAAGACCCAGCAGCAGTTCGAAGCCTTCGAAGGCTGCAGCAACAAGGCCGAGAAGGCACGCTTCTACATCCGTGAATCGCGCGCCGGGCGCTGAGGGAGGACCAGGCCATGTCGGCAATGCTCGACCATGTGATCGCCCAGGTGCTGACCCTGCACGTGCGCCTGCTGGCCTGTCAGGCACGCCTGGCGGCCCATACCGACAGTGAGGCGCTGCATGACCTGCGTACCAGCGTGCGTCGCCTGCGCAGCCTGCTGCGGCCCCTGCGCGGGCTGCCGGGGGTGGACAAGCTGGAGGATGCTGCCGCCGAGCTGGGGCGCCTGACCACGCCGCTGCGCGATCGCGAGGTGCTGGCCGCGCAGTTGCTCGAACGCGGGCTGCCCGAGGTGGCCCGCCAGCAGCTTGGCGACCCGGCCCGCACCTTTGCCCGGGTGGCGGCCAGCGCCGAGCTTGCGCGGCTGCTGGCGATCATCGATGCCTTCCCGATGTTCCTGCGCGCGGCTCAGCGCCAGGGCCTGGTACGCCGCCTGGAGGCGCGGGTGGGCAAGCGCCTGCACAAGCAGTGGCGCAACCTGCAGGCTGCCATGAACGACCCGGCGCACGACCGCCACCGCCTGCGCCTGCTGATCAAGCGGGTGCGTTATGGCGCCGAGGCCTATCCACAGCTCGAACGCCTGCGCCCGGCCCTGCGCCGCGGGCTCAAGCGCGCCCAGGGCGATCTGGGCGACTGGCACGACCTGTTGCAGTGGCTGTTGCAGGCCGAGCAGCAGCCTGGCCTGGCGCCCTGCGTGGCGCACTGGCAGGCGCAACAGGCGGCGGCCGAGCAACGTGCCGACCGCACGCTGGAGACACTGCTGAGCGAAATCCAACGTCGATAAGTCGCGTGTTTGGCGCAAATGCGGCCTGTGCGCGGCGCGGCGGCTGGTTAACATCGCCACATTTGCCCACTGGTCGAGGTCCCGATGAATTTTTCCCAACTGCTCACCGCCGTGCGCCTGCAGCCCCAGGCGGTGACCATCCCGGCCGAATGGGCCCAGGGGCGTGCCTGTTTCGGCGGGCTGATGGCGGCGCTGGTGTACGAGGCCATGCACGCCAAGGTCGCCCCGGACCGTCCGGTGCGCTCGCTGGCCATCACCTTCGTAGGGCCGGCCGAGCCTGGGGTGCCGATCCGTTTCGAGGTGGAGCTGTTGCGTGACGGCAAGGCGGTCAGCTCGCTGCTGGGGCGCGCGGTACAGAATGGCCAGGTGGTGACCCTGGTACAGGGCAGTTTCGGTGCCGGGCGCGATTCGGTGGTGCAGGTGTCAGGGCTGGCGCCGGTGCCGATGAAAAGCCTTGGCGAGTCCAGCCCCGAGTTGCCCTTCATCAAGGGCGTGACCCCCGAGTTCATTCGCCACCTGGCCATGCGCTGGGGCATTGGCGGCTTGCCGTTCAGCGATAGCCGGTCGCGCGAAATGGGCGGCTGGGTGCGCCTGCGCGGTGAGGATGTGGTCGAGGAGCCGGTGACCGAAGCCCACCTGCTGGCGCTGGTCGATGCCTGGCCACCGGCGTTGATGCCGCACCTGAGCAAGCCCGCTGCCGGCAGCACCCTGACCTGGACCATCGAGTTCGTGCAGCCGGTGGCCAGCCTGACCACCCTGGACTGGTGCCAGTACTGCGCCCAGATCGACTACGCGCGTGACGGCTACGGCCATGTGGCGGCCGCCTTGTGGAACGGGGCCGGTGATTTGCTTGCCATCAGCCGCCAGACGGTGACCGTGTTCGCCTGAATCACTGGCGCTGGCGCTCCACCGCCACACCGGCCAGCATGCCGATGACGCCGACGGCCAGGGTGCCCAGGTCGGCGTCGAGCGCGCCGCTCAATACCAGCAGCGCGCCGATGGCCAGCAGCGGCAGTGCAATCAGCTGCAGCGCGATGTTGGTGGGGGTACGAGGGGCGTGATGCCAGTGGGGCAGGTGAAACAGGTGCTTGTTCATCACGGTTCTCCTCAAGGTGCAAAACGGATAACCCAAGCGTAGTTTGGCCCCCGCCAGGGGGCCAATTGCGCGCGGCTATCGGGTTTATAGCTTGAGTTGACCGATGGCCTTGTTCAGCTCGCCGGCCAGGGTGGCCAGTTCGCTGCTGGTGGTGGCCGAGTCGACGGTCTGCTGCACGGTCTCTTCGGTCACGTCGCGGATGCTCACCACTGCGCGGTTCATCTCTTCGGCCACCTGGCTCTGCTGTTCGGCCGCCACGGCGATCTGGGTATTGCTCTCGCGCATCTGCGCCACCGCGCCGGTGATCTCCGCCAGAGCCTCGCCGGCTTCCTGGGCCTGCTTGACGCAGTCGTCGGCCTTGAACGAGCTCTCGGTCATGAACTCCACCGCATCGCGGGTGCCGGCCTGCAGGGCAGAGACCATGGTGGTGATTTCATCGGTGGAGCTCTGCACGCGCTTGGCCAGGTTGCGCACCTCGTCCGCCACCACCGCGAAACCGCGGCCCAGGTCGCCGGCACGGGCCGCCTCGATCGCCGCGTTGAGGGCCAGCAGGTTGGTCTGTTCGGCGATGCTGTGAATCACCCCGACCACGCTGTTGATCTTCTGGCTGTCCTCGGCCAGTTGACGAATCATCTCGGCTGTCTGCTGCACGCCGGTGGAGAGCCCCGAGATCGACGACTGCACGCGGCTGACCACGTCCTTGCCGCTGCCGGCCAGGGTGTCGGCGCTTTGCGACAGGTCGCGTGTGGCACCGGCATGCTGGGCGATGTGGTAGACGGTGGCGGTCATTTCGTTGATGGCGGTGGCGGCCTGGTCGGTTTCGCTCTGCTGGCCGAGCATGCCGTGGCGCACCTCGTTCATGCTGGCGGCCAGGCGCGCGGCGCCGGCATCCAGCTGCGCGGCGGTTCGCGCCACGGTGTTGACCACGCGGTGGTAGGTGGTCTGCATGGCGTTGAAGGCGCTGGCCATCTGGCCGATCTCGTCGCCGCAGGACAGCGGCACCCGTGCCGACAGGTCACCGGTCTTCTCGACGTGCAGCATCACGTCCTTGAGGATGTTGAGCTGGCTGAGCAGGAAGCGGATCAGCAACTGCGAGGCGCACAGCATGGCCAGCATCAGGATCAGTACGCACACCGCATAGTTGACGAAGCGGTCGGTGAACACCTGCGCCATGCTCGGGGCCTGGGCCAGTACCGCGATCTGCTGGCCATCGCGCTGGATGACCTGCGCGCCGATCAGCGGGTCGCTGCCCAGCAGCGGCATGCCGTTCAGCTCGACCCAGCCCTGGGCAGTGGCCAGGGCCGGCAACGCCTGGCCATCGAAGGTGGGCGCCTGCCCGGGTGTGAAGCTGACCCAGGTGGCGTTCTGCGGCAAGGCCTGGCCGGCGGGCCAGGCGGCCAGCAGGCGGGCTTCGGATTGCACACGGGCCTGGGCCGTCTCGGCCCTGGCGCGGGTTTCCAGGTGCACCGCATACAGCACCACGAACAGGGTTGTGACGAAGGCGACTGCGTTCACCGCCCAGAACTTGTACTTCAGTGAGATATTGCTGAGCCAGGCACCCATGGATAGGTCTTCTCTGATTGAGCGGAAACAATTTGGCAAGGTGCCATCAGTGTGCCAGCCAATTCAAAGACAAATCTTGATATGCGTCAAACTATGTCGGGGAGCCCGAAGAAGCGCCGGGCGCAGTCGCTGGTGTGCGCAGCCACTTGCTCGGGTGTCTCGCCCCGGTGCAGGGCCACTTCGCGCAGCACTTCGGGCAGGTAGGCCGGTTCGTTGCGACCGCTTTTGGGTTTGGGGCGCAGGGTCCGGGGCAGCAGGTAGGGGGCGTCGCTCTCCAGCATCAGGCGGCCAGTGGGGATGCTGGCAACCAGCGGGTGCAGGTGGGTGCCGCGACGTTCGTCGCAGATCCAGCCGGTGATGCCGATGTGCAGGTCCAGGTCCAGGTAGCTGAACAGGGCGCTGCGCTCGCCGGTAAAGCAGTGCACCACGGCGGCGGGCAGGCGGTCGCGGTAGTCCTTGAGAATCTGCAACAGGCGTTCGTTGGCATCACGCTCGTGCAGAAACACCGGCATCTGCAGCTGCACCGCCAGTGCCAGTTGTTCTTCCAGGGCCTTTTCCTGTTGCGGGCGCGGCGAGAAGTCGCGGTTGAAGTCCAACCCGCATTCACCCACCGCGTGCACCCGTGGCTGTTCGAGCAGCGCGCGCAGATGGCGCGCGGTGTCGCTGTTCCAGCTGCTGGCATCGTGGGGGTGTACACCGGCCGTGCTGAACAGGCGCCGGGCCTGCGGGTCGAGTTGCTCGCACAGGTGTAGCGCGGCTTCGCTGCCGGCCAGGCTGGTACCGGTCACCAGCATCTGATGCACCCCGGCGGCCTCGGCACGCTGCAAGATGGCCTCGTGCTTGCCGTCGAAACTTGGGTTGGTCAGATTGACGCCGATGTCGATGAGTTGCATGGTGCTACCTCAGGTTGTGCGGCAAAAGCGCTTGGCAGCGCCGAAAAATACCAATAACGCCAAGAACTTCAAGAAGTTGTCGCGGTCTTTTGCGGTCAATTGTCACGGACCGACCGCTCATTATGGCGTCAAATACTCAATCGCGGCCCTTTGCCGGAGACCGGATGACGCGATCACTTTGGCTTTTTTTGCTGTGTGTGGGCCTGCTGTGCGCCGGCCCGGCCCACGCACGCCTGCCTGGCCCGCAGCAGGCGGTGCCTGCGGCCAAGGTGCGCGACCTGGCGCAGATCCGTGAAAGCCGGGTGTTGCGCGTGCTGGTCAACCAGAGCCGCAACAGCTCCGGCGAGGTCAAGGGCCAGCCGGTGGGCATCGAATACCATCGGCTGATCGCCTTCGAGCACTACCTCAACGGGCGTGCCCGTGACGGTCAGCAGATCCGCCTGAAGATCATCCCCAAGGCCAAGGACCAGTTGATCGGCGCATTGCAGCGTGGCGAGGGCGATCTGGTGGCGCCCGGCGAGCTGATCGATTTGAGTTCCACCCGCGGGGTGATGGCCAGCGACCCGGTGCTGGAGAATGTGCCGCTGGTGCTGGTGGGGCGCAAGGGCGAACGGACCTACCAGCGCGTCGAGCAGCTTGCCGGCCGCACCGTGACCCTGACCAGTTCGAGTGCGGCAGGCGATACCCTCCACGAAATCAACCAGCGCCTGGCCCTGCGCAAGCTGGCGCCGCTCAAGGTGGAATGGGCGGACCCCAGCCTTGCGGTGGAGGATGTGCTGGAAATGGTGCAGGCCGGCATCTTCCACCTGACCGTGGTCGAACAGCCGATTGCCCGGCGCTGGGCGCAGGTGATGCCCAAGCTGCTGGTGCAGCGCAAGGTGCAGCTGGCCCAGCCCGCGGCGATGCATTGGTACGTGCGCCGCGACGCGGCGATGCTGCACGCCAGTGTCGATCGCTTCCTCAAGGGGTATCACGCCCCGGCCGATCAGGATGTGGCGTTCGAGCGTATCTACCGGCGCCTGTACAAGGTGCATTACCCGCTGGCCCAGGCCAACCGCCAGCGCCTGGAAAAACTGCGGCCGGTGCTGCAGCGTCACGCCCAGGCCCAGAACCTGGATTGGCTGAACCTGGCGGCACTGGCGTTCAAGGAGTCGGCCCTCGACCCGGCGGCCAGGGGCGCAGGTGGCGCCCATGGGCTGATGCAGATCACCCCCGGTGCGGCGCAGCGGGTGGGGATCAGCGATATCGACAATGTCGATGGCAATGTACAGGCCAGCGCGCGCTACCTGGCACTGATCCGGCGCAAGTTCTTTTCCAGCAACCAGCTCAACGAACGCGAGCGCATGGCGTTCGTGCTGGCCGGCTACAACCTGGGGCCGGAGCGGGTTCAGGCCATGCGGGCCGAGGCGCGGCGACGCGGCCTGAACCCCAACCAGTGGTTCTTTCAGGTAGAGCGTGTGGCGCTCGAGCAGGTGGGAATGGGGCCGGTCAGCTATGTTAATAGCGTCAACAAGTACTTTCTGGCATTCGACCGCGAACGCGACGCGCTGGAAGCCCGGGGACGAAAAGTGGCCTCACGCAAGTAATCGAAAATTACGATTGGTATGTGCAGATAATCGCGATTTTAACATTTGAAAATATGATTAAGATGGCGACCTCTACCACACACCTGCATCGCTTAAGGAAGACAGCATGAACGCCATCAACTCCGTATTGTTCACCCGCGCCGGCTGGGGCATTACCGTACTGCGCATCTTCATCGGCATCATTTTCATGGCCCATGGCTCGCAGAAGCTGTTCGGCCTGTTTGGTGGCGGTGGGCTGGCAGGCACCGCGCAGTACATGGAAAGCCTGGGGCTGACCCCGCCGACACTGATGGCGGCGCTGTCCGGTGGTGCCGAGTTCTTCGGCGGGCTGGCACTGGTCATCGGCCTGCTGGCACGCCCGGCGGCCCTGGCGCTGGTGGGGTTGCTGCTGGTGGCGATTTTCTCGGTGCACATCGGCAACGGTCTGTTCATGGCCAACAACGGCTATGAGTTCGCCCTGGCGCTGCTGGGTGGCGCGATTGCGGTACTGGTGGAAGGGGCGGGCAGGGCGTCGGTGGACCGCATGATCGCCAAGTGAGCCTTGGCGTTGTGGCACAAAAAAGGGCCTGCATTGCAGGCCCTTTTTTGTGCCCGACCCGGCTGCTTGCTTCTGCGGCAACGCAGGCGCCTTCAGGGGCGCCGGCAAGTGCAGGAACCGGCGTCGCCGTCGAATGCGAGAAACTCGCTTGTTTTTCCGGCGTCCGGGTCGTTTATCAGACGATGGCATTGTTGACAGCCGGGCCGGCGCTTCTCTAGGATGCTGGCTTGCGCCGATTTAAACAGCTACTTGCGGGGCGCAGGAAGACCACCAGCAGGTCGTCCGAATACCGCTAAAGCGCTGGTTCGGTGACGCCTCGCACCGCAGCCCAGCGGGATCTGCGAGGCACAGAGAAGTACACCATGAGTTGCCCACGTACCAGCGTTTGCCTCACCCCTCTCCCTACCAGTCAGGCGGCTCGCACGCCGCGCATTCTGCTGAGCGGCAAACACCAGCCGACCCTGCTGCGCTACCTCGATGGCTGGCCCCGCCCCAAAGGCCGCGCCACGGCGTTCCTGATCCAGTTCGCCGACTCCTGCGAAACCCTCGCCCGGTTCGGCAACGACCGTTTCGACCTGGCCGTGGTGCAGGCGCCCTCGAGGGCCGATGCCGCCGAAGTGATCCACCACTTGACCCGCGTCGCCCGCCAGGGCTTGATCACCCGCGCCTGATCGCTCAGGGGTACTCGATCTCGACGATGTACACCGTCTGTTCGCCAGTCGGTGTCTGCACCCGCACTTCAGCGTCCAGCGCCTTGCCGATCAGGGCGCGGGCCAGGGGCGAATCGATGCTGATCAGGCCCAGTTTCAAGTCCAGCTCGTCGGGCCCGACGATGCGGTAGCGCGATTGTTCGCCGTCTTCGTTCTCGACCGTGACCCAGGCCCCGAAGTACACCTTGTTCGGGTCGCTGGGCCGCTCGCTCACCACTTTCAGGTTTTCCAGGCGCTTGGTCAGGAAGCGCACGCGGCTGTCGATTTCGCGCAGCATCTTCTTGCCGTAGGTGTACTCGGCGTTTTCCGAACGGTCACCTTGCGCTGCTGCCTCACTGACCGACTGGGTCACCTGGGGCCTGCGCACATGCCACAGTTCATGCAGCTCGGCGCGCATGCGCGCCTCGCCCTGTGGGGTGATCAGTGCGGTGCCGGCAGTGCGGGGCGGGCGGTATCGGCTCATGGGCTTCCAGGCTCGGGTAGGTAGCCGCCGAGTCTATCAGCCCTCGCGAAGCACTGTCAGCGGGCTGGCATTGAGCGCCCGGCGCGTGCCGAATACCCCCGCACCCCCCACCAGCAACGCACCGATCACCGGCAACAGCAGCAGCCACGGGTGCGGGCTCCAGTGCAGGTCGAATGCGTAGCGGTACAGCAGCAGGCTGATCAGTTCGGTGCCCAGCGCCGCGAGCAGGCCGCTGGCAGCGCCCAGCAGGCCGAACTCGATGCGCCGGGCCTTGACCAGCAGGCTGCGGCTGGCGCCCAGTGCCCGCAGCAGCGCACCCTGGTGGATGCGCTCGTCCAGGGTGGCCTGCAGCCCGGCGAACAACACGGCCAGGCCCGCCGCCAGCACGAACAGCAGCACATACTGTACCGCCAGGGTCACCTGGGCCAGGATGCTGCGCAACTGCTCCAGCAGCGCATCGACCTGCAGGATGGTGGCTGCCGGGAACGCTCGCGACAGGGCCACCACCTGCTGGTCGTGGCCTGGGGCCAGGTAGAAGCTGGTGAGATAGGTGGTCGGCAGGTCCTGCAGGGTGCCGGGCTGGAAGATCATGTAGAAGTTGGGCTGGAAACTGTCCCAGTTGACCGTGCGCAGGCTGCTGACCTGTACCTGGCGCTCCAGGCCACCGATGCTGAAGGTCAGGGTGTCGCCCAGCTTGAGCTTGAGGCTCTCGGCCAGCTGCGCCTCCACCGACACGCCGGGCAAGGCATCGGCCGTTGGCTGTGCCTGCCACCACTGGCCGGCGCTCAAGGTGTTGCCCTGGGGCAGGTCGGCGGCCCAGGTCAGGCTCAGGTCGCGCTGGACGGCGCGGTCACCGGTGGATTCCTTGCTGACGATCTCGCGCACCGGCTCGCCATTGATGAGCGTCAGGCGCCCGGGAATCACCGGGAACAACGGCGCGGCATGGACCGAGAATTCGTTCAGGCGCTGGGCGAAGGTGTCCTTGTCGTCCGGCAGGATGTTGAGCACGAAATAGTTGGGAGCATCCTTGGGCAGCTGGTTCTGCCAGGTGTCGAGCAGCTCGGTGCGCAGCAGGGCGATCAGGGCCATGGCCAGCAGGATCATGCCGAAGGCCAGCGACTGGCCTGCCGCCGCCAGCGGATGCTTGAGCAGTTGCCCCAGGCCCAGGCGCCAGGCCAGCGGGGCGCCGGCCAGCAGCCGGCGCAGGCTGCGCAGGCCGAGCAGCAGCAGACCGCCCAGCACCAGCGCGGCCACCAGACCACCGCCGAGCAGGGCGAAGGTCAGCAGCAGGTCCAGGCTCAGGCGCCACATGATGAGGCCCAGGGCCAACAGCGCTGCGCCATACACCAGCCAGCTGCTTGCCGGCACCGGCAGCAGGTCGCGGCGCAGTACACGCAGCGGCGGCACCCGGCCCAGCGCTGCCAATGGCGGCAGGGCGAAGCCGGCCAGCGCCACCAGCCCGGTGGCGATCCCGGCCAGGGCCGGGGCGATGCCACCTGGCGGCACCTGCGAAGGCAGCAGGCCCTGTAGCAGGGCGAACAGACCCAGTTGCGCCAGCCAGCCGAGCAGTGCGCCCCCCAGGGCTGCCACGCTGCCCAAAATCGCCAGTTGCAGGCAGAACAGGCTCAGCGCCTGGCGCCGGGACAGGCCCAGGCAGCGCAGCAGGGCGCTGGCATCGAAGCGGCGCATGGCAAAACGGCTGGCCGACAGCGCCACGGCCACGCCGGCCAGCAGCACCGCCACCAGGCTGGCCATGTTCAGGTAGCGTTCGGCCTTGCCCAGTGCACCGCCGATCTGCTGGTTGCCGTCACGCGAGTCGCGCAGTTGCTGGTGGGCGGCAAGCCCCGCCTTGGTAGCCTGGGTGTAGCTTGCCAGGGCCTGGGGCTCGCCGCGCCACAGGTCGCGGTAGGTGACCCGGCTGCCGGGCTGCACCACGCCGGTGGCATCCAGGTCGGCCAGGTTCATCAGCACCCGCGGGGTGAGGCTGTAGAAGTTGCCGGCGCGGTCCGGCTCATAGGTCAGCACGCGGCTCAGACGCAGGGTCTTCATGCCCACGTCGACGCTGTCACCGATCTTGAGGTTCAGCGCCGCCAGCAGGCGCGACTCGACCCAGGCTTCGCCCGGCGCCGGACCACCGCCGGCCACCTCCGGCCCGTAGGCCTCGGCGGCACTGCGCAGCTCCCCGCGCAGCGGGTAACCCGTGCCGGCAGCCTTGACACTGGAGAGCTGGATACCGTTGTCGGTGGCGATCACGCTGGAGAACTCGACCACTTTCGCATGGGCCAGGCCCAGCTGTTCGCCGTTGCGGATCTGTTCCGGGGTGGCCGGGGCGCTGCCCTGCAGCACCAGGTCGGCGCCAAGGAACTCGGTGGCACGCAGCAGCATGGCGCCGTTCAGGCGGGCGCCGAAGTAGCCGATGGCGGTGCTGGCGGCCACGGCCACCAGCAGGGCGAAGAACAGCACGCGCAGTTCGCCGGCGCGTGCATCGCGCATCAGTTGACGCAACGCCAGGCGCGGCAGGCGCAGAAACGACAGGTGTGCCATCTAGGGCTCCAGCGGGGTGACCAGGTGGCCGGCTTCCAGGCGAATCAGCCGGCCGCAGCGGTGCGCCAGGCGTTCATCGTGGGTGACCAGGACGAGGGTGGTGCCGCGTTCCTTGTTCAGTTCGAACAGCAGGTCGCTGATGCGTTCACCGGTGTGGCTGTCGAGGTTGCCGGTGGGCTCGTCGGCGAACAGCACCGCAGGCTCGGCGGCAAAGGCGCGGGCAATTGCCACCCGCTGCTGCTCGCCGCCGGACAACTGGCGTGGCGAATGGCTCAGGCGCTGGCCCAGGCCGACCCGTTCGAGCAGGCTGCGGGCGTGTTCGCGGGCATCGCGGCGTCCGTCCAGCTCCAGGGGCAGCATCACGTTCTCAAGGGCATTGAGGCTGTCGAGCAGCTGGAACGACTGGAACACGAAGCCGACATGCTCGGCGCGGACCTGGGCGCGCTGGTCTTCGTCGAGCGGGCCCAGGTCGTGCCCGGCCAGTGTCACCGAGCCTGCACTGGGCAGGTCGAGGCCGGCCAGCAGGCCGAGCAGGGTGGACTTGCCCGAGCCGGAGGCGCCGACAATGGCCAGGCTGTCGCCCTGTTTCAATTCCAGGCTCAGTTCGTGCAGGATGGTCAGGTCGCCTTCCGCGCTGGGGACCACTTTGCTAAGGTTGCGCGCAGTCAAGATGCTGGGGCCCATGGAGAATCCAATGCGAGTGTGGTTATTGAGTGCAGGCCTGGCCTTGCTGTGCATGGCCCAGGGCGCATCGGCAGGAACGGTGTTGATCGTTGGGGATAGTATCAGTGCCGCTTTTGGCCTGGATACCCGTCAGGGGTGGGTTGCCCTGCTCGAACAGCGGCTCAAGGCCGAGGGTTTCGATGACAAGGTGGTCAATGCCTCGATCAGTGGCGACACCAGTGCCGGGGGCCAGGCGCGGCTGCCTGCGCTGCTTGCAGAGCACAAGCCCAGCCTGGTGGTGGTGGAGCTGGGTGGCAATGACGGGCTGCGCGGGCAGGCACCGGCGCAATTGCAACAAAATCTTGCCTCGATGATCGATCGCTCCCGTGATGCCGGTGCCAGGGTGCTGCTGCTGGGCATGCGCCTGCCACCCAACTATGGCAAGCGCTACACCGATGCGTTCGCACAGGTGTATGCCGATCTTGGCAAGGAAAAGGACGTGCCGCTGGTGCCGTTCTTTCTCGAAGGGGTAGGTGGCGTGCCCGAGCTGATGCAGGCCGATGGCATCCATCCGGGGCAGGGCGCCCAGGCGCAGTTGCTGGAAAATGCCTGGCCATCAATAAAACCGCTGCTTTGACGCTTTTATACTGATCGGCTTTCGGCTAATGTTGCGCCCCCGATTTGGAGCCCCCGATGCCGCGTCCCGCCTGGTCCCTGTATGCCTATCAATTGATCGAGCCTGACGAACAGCTTGACCTGTTCGCCTGCCAGGAGAGTCGCGTCCACCTGATCGCCCGCCAACTCGAACTGGGCGGCTCCGTCGACCGTACCCTGTGTGGCACCCTGCTGCCGGCGCAACCGCGCTGGTCGGGTGTGGAGCGCAGCATCTACAGTGACCAGCGCCTGTGCCGCCTGTGCCGGGCGATCCTCGAGGCGCAGCGGCGCGGCACGCGTCCGGTATGGCCCGAGCTGCAGGCCTGACGTCGGATCTTTTACGTTTGGCAAGGGTTCTGTGCCCGGATGCCTCCCGATCCCGCAGGGGGCGGTGTACAATTGCCCGCTTGACCCACCTGAATTAGCGAAGGATTTCCCGGATGTTGCCGCGCTTTCCCGCCGTCACCCGTTGCCTGTCCCTGGCCGCCCTGCTGGCGGCGGGCCCTGTTGCCGCTCTGGAGTTCCCCCTGCCGCCGCCGGGCGAGGATGTCATCGGCCAGGTCCAGGTGATCAAGGCCAAGTATGAGGACACCTTCGCCGACATCGGTACCGCCAACGACCTGGGCTACCTGGAAATGGTCGCGGCCAACCCGGGCGTGGACCCCTGGTTGCCAGGCGCCGGCACCGAGATCGTGCTGCCGACCCGTTTCATCCTGCCGCCGGGCCCGCGCGAAGGCATCGTGATCAACCTTGCCGAGTACCGCCTGTACTACTACCCCAAAGGCGAGAACGTGGTGCACACCTTCCCGCTGGGCATCGGCCGCGAAGGCTGGGGTTCGCCTATTGCCAACACCAAGGTCACGGCCAAGACGCCGAACCCGACCTGGACCCCACCGGCCTCGATCAAGGCCGAGCACGCCGCCGACGGTGATCCGTTGCCCAACGTGGTGCCGGCCGGCCCGGACAACCCGCTGGGCCCGTTCAAGTTCACCCTGGGCGTACCGGGCTACCTGATCCACGGTTCCAACAAGAAGTTCGGCATCGGCATGCGTACCAGCCATGGCTGTTTCCGCATGCTCAACAACAACGTGCTGCAACTGGCGAGCATGGCCCCGGTGGGGACTTCGGTGCGCATCATCAACGAGCCGTACAAGTTCGGCCTCAGTGGTGGCAAGGTCTACCTCGAGGCGCATACTCCGCTGGATGACAAGGGCGACCCGTCGGTGGTCGACAAGCACACGGCAGTGATCAATGCCCTGCTCAAGCGCGAAGACCTGGCCAACAACCTGCGCATGAACTGGGACATGGTGCGTGACGTGGTGGCGGCCGAAGATGGTATCCCGGTAGAGATCGCGGTGCCGGGTGACGCCAGTACGCCGATGGTATCGAGCGTTCCGCTCGAAATGCAGTAACCCGCCTGTGTTTGCACGAGGCCCGCTTCATGCGGGCCTCGTCGTATGCGCAGGACGGTTCTGCAGACAATAAAAAAGCCGACCCACAGGTGGGTCGGCTTTTTAACAATCCCGAGGGATTATTACTTGCGGCTGGCTTTTTCCAGCATACGCAGAGCGCGCTCGTTAGCTTCGTCAGCAGTTTGCTGAGCTTTCTGAGCGGCGGCCAGAGCGTCATCAGCCTTGCGGTAGGCTTCATCGGCACGAGCTTGTGCACGGGCTGCTGCGTCTTCGGTTGCAGTCAGACGGGCTTCGGTTTCTTTGGAGACGCTGCTGCAACCGGTGGCCAGTACTGCGGCCAGAGCCAGAGCAGAGAATTTCAGAACGTTGTTCATCGTGTTCCCCTTCAAGGACTTTCTATTAAAGAGCCATCTCTCAACAAAGAGAAACTGGCCGGCGTACATAGTACCCATTACTTGTAGTAAGTAAACTGACCGAGCGCAAGAACCGGAAAAAAATTGCGCGGTTGCGCAGGCCGCCCCGGCGGGGGTGTGAAAAGAATGCAGGCGCTTTTGTAGCGGCGCTGAAACACCGCTGTAAATGCGTCTTTGTAGTGAACTAAAAGTGACTCCAAGTGTCATTGTTCGTCTTACCACTACATCATCCGGCTACTGTTGGCAGTGTGGCTCGCTGCCGTGTTCGCATGCTGCAAGTGCAGGTTTTTTACGATCAAGTACCTTGAGCATCTGTGCACTGGGCGCCTACTATTTGTGGGTGCTCAGTTGCCAGAGAACAACCAGGCTGTTCTCGCTGTCCAAAGGGGCACGGGGTGGCGTAGAGGTTCCTTCGCCGGACAAACATCGGTAAGGTAAGGGTCTGACGAGAAGACCCGCGAGGAGTAGTGATGAGCGAGGCGTTGTCCATCCACCATGACCAGGCTGGTCATCAGTTCGAGACCAATGTGGACGGTCATCGTGCCTACCTGACCTACATGGACCTGGGTAAGCAGACATTGGATATCTACCGCACGTTCGTGCCCAATGCGCTGCGTGGGCGAGGCATCGCTGCGGCGCTGACCGAAAAGGCCCTCGCCTATGCCGAGGACATGGGCTACACCGTGATCCCCTCGTGCTCCTATGTCGAGCGCTACATGGAACGTCATCAAAAGCATTCCAACAAGGCCTGAGCCTGCTGACACCCTGTTGAAAACGAAAACGCCGGGCATTGCCCGGCGTTTTCGTTGATGGCTTTCAGCCGCGGTTGCGCTTGGGCAACACGTCCTTGAGCTTGGCGCGCATGCTGCGCACGGACTTCTCGGTGGCTTCCCAGTCGATGCAGGCATCGGTGATCGACACGCCGTACTGCAGTTCGGCAAGGTCCTTGGGGATGGCCTGGCAGCCCCAGTTGAGGTGGCTTTCGACCATCAGGCCGATGATCGACTCGTTGCCTTCGAGGATCTGGTTGGCCACGTTGTCCATCACCAGCGGTTGCAGGGCCGGGTCCTTGTTGGAATTGGCGTGGCTGCAGTCGACCATGATGTTCGGCTTGATCCTGGCCTTGGCCAGGGCCTGCTCGCACAGGGCGACGCTGACCGAATCATAGTTGGGCTTGCCGTTGCCGCCGCGCAGCACCACGTGACCGTAGGCGTTGCCCTTGGTGGTGACGATGGATACGCCACCTTCCTGGTTGATGCCCAGGAAGCGGTGCGGGCTGGAAACCGATTGCAGTGCGTTGATCGCCACGGTCAGGCCGCCGTCCGTACCGTTCTTGAAGCCGACGGCCGACGACAGGCCCGAGGCCATCTCGCGGTGGGTCTGGGATTCGGTGGTGCGCGCGCCGATCGCCGACCAACTGATCAGGTCCTGCAGGTACTGCGGGGAGATCGGGTCGAGGGCTTCGGTGGCGGTGGGCAGGCCCATTTCCGCCAGGTCCAGCAGCAGCTGGCGACCGATGTGCAGGCCGTCCTGGATCTTGAACGAGTCATCCAGGTACGGGTCGTTGATCAGGCCCTTCCAGCCCACCGTGGTGCGCGGCTTCTCGAAATACACGCGCATCACCAGATACAGGGTGTCGGCGACTTCGGCCGCCAGCACCTTCAGGCGCTCGGCGTATTCGTGTGCGGCCTTGAGGTCATGGATCGAGCAGGGGCCGATCACCACGAACAGGCGGTGGTCCTTGCCGTCGAGGATATTGCGTACCACTTCGCGGCCCGCGGTCACGGTCTGCAGGGCGGTGGCGCTGAGTGGAATGTCCTTCTTGAGCTGATCGGGGGTGATCAAGGTCTCGTTGGAGGCAACGTTAAGGTCGTCGATCGGTAAATCAGCCATCGTGTTACTCGTCAGGTCACGGGTGCCGGCCGCCAGCTACCCGCGCGGCGGAGCAGCATGATTGAACGCGGCGGGGTGCCGAACCTTAGCGCGTTACACCGTGATTCGACAATGGGCAGGGCCCGCTTTCCTGCCGCTTTGGCCCATTGGTATGGGGTTTTCTGATCAAAAGTGCCGTCACCCGACACGCTCGCAGGTTGCGGGCGGCAGCGCCCGGCCTGATAGTGTGTCGATTATTTGACCTTATGGCGCCCGATGCAGGGCAGTGCGGAGCAGAGCGGCGATGAGCAAAGGCCTTGGCGACAAACTGGTGGTAGCCATTTCATCACGGGCACTGTTCGACCTCAGCGAGAGCCATCGGCTGTTCCTGGCCGAGGGGGTCGAAGCCTACCGCCAGTACCAGATCGAGCACGAAGACGAATACCTGCAACCGGGTGATGCGTTCCCGTTGGTGGAAAAGCTGCTGGGCCTCAACGCCAGCCTCGGCCAGGCCCGGGTCGAGGTGGTGCTGGTGTCACGCAACAGCGCCGACACCGGGCTGCGGGTGTTCAATTCCATCGAGCATTATGGTCTGGGTATCTCGCGGGCAGCCTTCGTTGGCGGGCGCAGTCCGTATCCGTACCTGGCCGCCTTTGGTTGCCACCTGTTTCTGTCCACCGATGCAGAAGATGTGCGCCGCGCACTGGACGCCGGCTTTGCCGCTGCCACCATCCTTTCCGGCGGGGCACGGCGTGCGGCCAGCGCGGAGCTGCGTATCGCCTTCGATGGCGATGCAGTGGTGTTTTCCGACGAGTCCGAGCGCGTCTATCAGCTAGGCGGCCTGGAGGCGTTCCAGGCCAGCGAGCGCGAGTCGGCCCGCGAGCCGCTGCGCGACGGGCCGTTCAAGGCCTTCCTGGCGGCGCTCAACGTGCTGCAGAAAGAGTTCCCCAGTGGCGCCTGTCCGATTCGCACCGCACTGGTGACGGCGCGCTCGGCGCCGGCCCACGAGCGGGTCATCCGCACCTTGCGCGAATGGGACATTCGCCTGGACGAGTCGCTGTTTCTCGGCGGCCTGGACAAGTCGGCGTTTCTCGAGGCGTTCGCGGCCGATGTGTTCTTCGACGACCAGGCAGGGCACTGCGAACGCGCCAGTGCAGTGGTCGCCACCGGCCATGTGCCCCACGGCATCAGCAACGAACGTACCCCCGGCTAGGCCGTCTGGCAGGGCGCCGGACGGCTCTGCGCGTCGTTTCGGCGCTGCTAAGCTGAACCTTGCCCTGCCGTATCGGCAGCTAGGAGGTCAAATGATCCGTTCGATGCTGTGTGCCACCGACCTCGGTTGTTACTCCCCTTATGTCATGCAACACGCGCTGGCGCTGGCACGCAGCTTCAGCGCCGAACTGTACGTGGTCCATGCCGTGGAACCGATGGGCCAGTTCGCCGAATCGCTGCTGGAAAGCTACCTTGATGAACATACCCTGTCCCATATGCGCGGTCGGGCGCTCAATACCGTGATGGCGAACATCGAACAGCGGGTGCTGGAGAACTTTCAGGATGAACTGGGCGAGAAGGAAGACCTGGCGCTGATCCGCGCGGTGCGGGTACGCCAGGGCGACCCGGCCGACGTGATCCTGGAGCAGGCCCAGCGCCTGAGCGTCGACCTGCTGATCGTCGGCAGCCACAGCCAGGGCGCCGGTAGCGAGATCCCCTTGGGGCGCACGGCGGTACGCGTCCTTCAGCTGTCGCCGGTGCCTGTGTACATGGTGCCCCTGGCGCAGTACCTGGGGCGGCGCAAGTCATAGGGGAGGCGGTGTAGGACGTTGTAAGAAAGCTGAAGAAATAGTTCTAGATTTATTCTTCAAACCACTAATATAGTTATAACTCGTCGCTGCTGCCGGTGACGCCCAGTTGATTTGAGGGATACCTATGAAGCTTCAACAATTGCGCTACATCTGGGAAGTGGCGCACCACGACCTCAACGTCTCCGCGACAGCGCAGAGCCTGTATACCTCCCAGCCGGGGATCAGCAAGCAGATTCGCCTGTTGGAAGACGAGCTGGGTGTGGAAGTGTTCGCCCGCAGCGGCAAGCACCTGACCCGCGTGACCCCGGCAGGTGAGCGCATCATCACCACCGCCGGCGAGATTCTGCGCAAGGTCGAGAGCATCAAGCAGATCGCCCAGGAATTCTCCAACGAGAAAAAGGGCACCCTGTCGATCGCCACCACCCACACCCAGGCACGCTACGCCCTGCCGCCGGTGATCAGTTCGTTCATCAAGCAATACCCTGAAGTGGCGCTGCACATGCACCAGGGCTCGCCGATGCAGATCGCCGAGATGGCGGCTGACGGTACCGTCGACTTCGCCATCGCCACCGAGGCCCTGGAGCTGTTCGGTGATCTGGTGATGATGCCGTGCTACCGCTGGAATCGTTGCGTGGTGGTGCCGCAGGGTCACCCCCTGACCAAGCTGCCCAAGCTCACCCTGGAGGCGTTGGCCGAATACCCGATCGTGACCTATGTGTTCGGCTTCACTGGCCGCTCCAAGCTCGACGAAGCCTTCAGCCATCGCGGCCTGACCCCCAAGGTGGTGTTCACCGCGGCCGATGCCGACGTGATCAAGACTTACGTGCGCCTGGGCCTGGGCGTGGGCATCGTGGCCAAGATGGCGGTGGACACCAAGCTCGACAACGACCTGGTGGTGCTCGATGCCAGTGAGCTGTTCGAGTCCAGCATCACCAAGATCGGTTTCCGTCGTGGCACCTTCCTGCGTGGTTTCATGTGCGACTTCATCGAGAAGTTCGCGCCCCACCTGACCCGTGAAGTGATGGCCAAGGCCATCCAGTGCCACAACAAGCAGGAACTCGAAGAGCTGTTCGCTGGCGTCGAACTGCCAGTGCACTAAGCCCTTGCAGTGCCTTCAGGCCGCCAGCACGGTGGTCTGAAGGCGCTCCTGCAGATAGCCCCGCGAGCAGGTAGCCCAGCCACTGGCCACGATGCCCTTACTGCTGACGCAATGTCTGGCAGGTGGGGCCAGGTGCTGCGCTCAGGGTGTGCATGTTCAGCCCTTGGTAATCAGGTTGCCGGCGTGCAGCCCGCATTCCTTCTGAGTCGACTCCTCCCACCACCAGCGGCCTTCGCGCTCGTGCTGGTTGGGCAGTACCGGGCGCGTGCAGGGTTCGCAGCCGATGCTGATGAAGCCGCGTTCATGCAGGCTGTTGTAGGGCAGCTCGAGCATGCGGATATAGCCCCAGACTTCCTCGCTGCTCATCTGCGCCAACGGGTTGAACTTGTACAGGGTGCGCTCGGGGGTGGAGAAGGCGCTGTCGATTTCCAGCGCGGCCACCTGGCTGCGGGTGCCCGGGCTCTGGTCGCGGCGCTGGCCGGTGGCCCAGGCGCTGACGGTGCTCAGCTTGCGGCGCAGCGGCTCGATCTTGCGGATGCCGCAGCATTCGCCGTGGCCGTCCTTGTAGAAGCTGAACAGGCCCTTTTCCTTCACGAAGGGGTCGAGTGCACTGCGATCAGGGGAAAGGATCTCGATCGGCAGCTTGTACTGCTCGCGCACCTGGTCGATGAACCGGTAGGTTTCCGGATGCAGGCGGCCGGTGTCGAGGCTGAACACCTTGACGTTCTTGTTCAGCTTCCAGGCCATGTCCACCAGCACCACGTCTTCGGCGCCACTGAAGGAGATCCACAGGTCGTCGCCGAAGTGTTCGAAGGCGAGCTTGAGGATGTCCTGCGGGGACTTGTTGGCATAGGTCGCGGCGAGGGCGGCGACGTCGAAGGGTTGGCTCATCAGGCGGCTTCCGGTCATTGAATGGCGCTTGGCGCTCGTAATGGGCGAATGTTAACAAAAATTGCCGGGTTAGACGGCGCGCCTGTAGAGTGCGCCTTCCATTTTTAGCGTTGTTCGAGGAGTGAGCTGTGGAAATTGCCTGTCTCGACCTGGAAGGTGTACTGGTCCCGGAGATCTGGATCGCCTTTGCGGAAAAAACCGGAATCGAATCGTTGCGGGCCACCACCCGCGACATTCCCGATTACGACGTGCTGATGAAGCAGCGCCTGCGCATCCTGGATGAGCATGGCCTGAAGCTTTCCGACATCCAGGCAGTGATTGCCACGCTCAAGCCGCTGGACGGCGCCATCGAGTTCGTGGACTGGTTGCGCGAGCGTTTCCAGGTGGTGATCCTGTCCGACACCTTCTACGAATTCTCGCAGCCGCTGATGCGCCAGCTGGGTTTCCCGACCTTGCTGTGCCACCGCCTGATCACCGACCAGAGCGATCGTGTGACCGGCTACCAACTGCGCCAGAAAGACCCCAAGCGCCAGTCGGTGCTGGCATTCAAGAGCCTGTACTACCGGGTGATCGCGGCGGGTGACTCGTACAACGACACCACCATGCTGGGCGAGGCGGATGCAGGCATCCTGTTCCATGCGCCGGAAAACGTGATTCGCGAGTTCCCGCAGTTCCCGGCGGTGCATGATTTCGAGGCGCTGAAGAAAGAGTTCATCAAGGCCTCGAACAGGTCGTTGAGCCTGTAATACCGCCTTCGCCGGCGAGGCCGGCTCCTGCACGCTGTAGGAGCCGGCCTTGCCGGCGAAGCGTTCTAGAGGCCCTGCAGGGTCTGGAGCAACACCCTGACCTTGGTGATCGACTCCTCGTACTCCGCCTCCCACTGCGAGTCCGCCACCACCGCACCGCCCCCCCAGCAGCACACCTGGCCGTCCTTCACCAGCAGGCTGCGGATGGCGATCGAGCTGTCCATCTCCCCGCGCACGTCCACATACAGCAGCGAGCCGCAATACAGTGCACGTCGGCTCGGCTCCAGTTCGTCGATGATCTGCATCGCCCGAATCTTCGGCGCCCCGGTGATCGAGCCGCCGGGGAAGCTGCCGGCTATCAGGTCCAGCGCATCCTTGCCCGGTGCCAGGCGTCCGGTCACGCTGCTGACCATGTGGTGCACGTTGGGGTAGCTCTCCAGGCTGAACAGCTCCGGCACCTGCACCGAGCCGGTAGCGCAGCTGCGCCCCAGGTCGTTGCGCAGCAGGTCCACGATCATCAGGTTCTCGGCGCGGTCCTTGGTGCTGGCCAGCAGCTCGGCAGCATTGGCGGCATCCTGCACGGGGTCGCTGCTGCGCGCACGGGTGCCCTTGATCGGGCGGGTTTCGACCTCGCCCTGGCTGACCCTGATGAAGCGCTCGGGCGAGAAGCTCAGCAGCGCGCTGCCATCGGCCAGTACCTGATAGCCGGAGAAGGGCGTAGGGCAGGCAGCCCGCAGCGCCTGGTAGGCCGCCCACGGGTCGCCCTGGCAGGGTGCGCGAAAGCGTTGGGTAAGGTTGATCTGGTAGCAGTCGCCGGCATGGATGTACTGCTGCACCCGCTCGAACGCCTGACGGTAATCCTCGGCTGCGAGGTCGCCGCGCATTGGCGCCGCAAGCCTGAATGCGCCGGTTGCCGTCGGGGCGTCGTGCTCGAACAGTGCCACCAGGCGCTCGCGTTCGGTGGCGGGCAGCGCCGGATGAAACACCAGCTGGCTGCGCTGCAGCTGATGGTCGCTGATCAGTGCCCAGGCATACAGCCCCAGGCTTGCGTCACCCAGCCCCAGGTCGTCGCAGGCAATGGCGGGCAGGCGCTCCAGGCGCCGGCCGAAGTCGTAGCTCAGGTAGCCGATCAGGCCGCCGGCGAACGGCAGCTCGACACCTGCCGGCAAGTGCGCGCGCCCAAGCCCGGCCAGTTGCTCGCGCAGGCGCTGCAGGTAGTGCTGGCCGTCTTCTTCGGCGTCCGGGGTCAGCGTGCACAGTGGCCAGGCGCTGAGCAGGTCGAAGCGCCCACGCACGGCGCCAGGCCGCGCGCTGTCGAGCAGCACGGCGCCAGGTGCCTGGCGGATACGGGCAAAGTAGGCGGTCGGATCGGCCTGGTAGGGCAGGGGGTGAAGTGTGCAGGTCGGCATTCGGGTGAACAGCTGTCGAGGCGGGGCGAGCATTGTAGCCCTGTGCAGGCGATGCTCCTAGCGGATCGGCGACCGCCCTGTGCGCGGCTGCGCCAGGGCGGTGGCAGATTACTGCGCCGGGATGTGGCCGAACAGTTCCTGGGCGAAGCGCACGCGCTCTTCGACGCTTTCCTTGATGCCATTGCTGGCCAGTTCCTCAAGGTGTGCCTCGACGGCGTGGGTGCGCAGGGTCAGGCCGCAATCGTTGGCGATCTGGATGTTCAGGCCGGGGCGGGCGTTGAGTTCCAGGATCAGCGGGCCCTTGTCCTGGTCCAGTACCATGTCCACGCCGATGTAGCCCAGGCCGCACAGTTCATAGCAGCCGGCGGCCAGCTTCATGAAGCCGTCCCAGTTGGGCAGTTGCACGCCGTCCACCGCATTGGTGGTGTCGGGGTGCTTGCTGATGATGTTGTTCAGCCAGGTACCGCGCAGGGTCAGGCCGGTCGCCAGGTCCACACCCACGCCGATGGCGCCCTGGTGCAGGTTGGCCTTGCCGCCGGACTGGCGCGTGGGCAGGCGCAGCATGGCCATGACCGGGTAGCCCATGAGCACGATGATGCGGATGTCCGGTACGCCTTCGTAGCTGATGCTCTTGAAGATCTGGTCCGGGGTTACCCGGTACTCGATCAGCGCGCGGTCGCGATGGCCACCCAGCGAATACAGCCCGGTGAGGATGCTCGACACCTGGTGCTCGATTTCCTCGTGGGTGATGATCTTGCCGGACACCGTGCGGTAGCGGTTCTCGAAGCGGTCGGCGATCACCAGGATGCCGTCACCACCGGCGCCCTGCGCCGGCTTGATGACGAAATCGCTGCGCCCGCCGATGATCTCGTCGAGCTTGTCGATGTCCTTTTCGGTGGAGATCACCCCGTACATTTCCGGCACGTGGATGCCGGCCTTGATCGCCCGCTCCTTGGTGATGATCTTGTCGTCGACGATCGGGTACAGGTTGCGCTTGTTGTACTTGAGCACGTAGTCCGCGTTGCGCCGGTTGATACCCATGATGCCCCGGGCTTCCAGGGCCTTCCAGGTTTTCCATAGGCCGAACATCAGGCGTCAGCCTTCACGAAGGCCTTGAAGCGCACCAGCTCCGTCAGGCGGTAGCCGCGGTAGCGGCCCATCGCCAGCATGAAGCCCACCAGAATCAGCAGCACCGCCGGGAAGGTGAACACGAAGTACACCAGTTCGGGCACGCTCATCAGCAGGTGCGCGACCGAGGCGGCGAACAGGGTGCCGATGGCGACTTTCATGGCATGGCCGCCGCCGCGTTCCTCCCAGGTGATCGACAGGCGTTCGATGGTCATGGTCAGAATCACCATCGGGAACAGTGCCACCGACAGCCCGCGCTCCAGGCCCAGCTTGTGGCTGAACAGGCTGATGGCCGCGATCAGCACCACCACGAAGGTCAGTACCACCGACAGGCGCGGCAGCATCTGCAGCTTCAGGTGTTCGAGGTAGGAGCGCAGGGTCAGGCCCAGCGCGGTGATCACCGTGAACAGGGCGATACCGAAGCCCAGCTGGGTCTCACGGAAGGCCAGGGCGATCAGCACCGGGGTGAAGGTACCCAGGGTCTGCAGGCCGATCAGGTTGCGCAGCACCAGGATCACCAGCACGCCGATCGGGATCATCACCATGATCATGAAGGTCTGCTGGGTCTGCAGCGGCAGGCCGTACAGCGAGTATTCGAGGAAGTCGGCGTCGGTGTTCTCGTCGGTCAGCTTGGCCAGGCGGATGGCGTTCATCTCGCTGTTGTTCAGGCTGAAGCTGACGTTGACCTTCTTGCCGCCATCGACGGTGATCAGCGGGTCATCGCCGGTCCACCACAGCAGGCGGTCGGCCGGCAGGCCCTGCTCGCCGGTGTCCGGGTTGAAGTACAGCCAGTCGTTGCCGTTGAAGCTGCGCAGCCACAGTTCCGGGCTCTGCGGCTGGTCGGCCAGCAGGCGGATGGTGTGCACCTTCTCCACCGGTACGTGGGCGATCGACAGCAGCAGGTCGATGACCTTGGCCTTGTTCAGCGAAGAGGCATCGCCGGCCAGCAGCAGCTTGACGTTGTCGTCGTTGGGGTTGTTGACCCGCTTGATGGTCTCGCTGACGAAGGTCTCGACGTCGGCCGAGTGCTGGCGGATAGGTGCCATCAACGCTTCGGCGGCGATCTTCTCCGGCCCTTCGACCGGCTGGCTGTCACGGAAGGTCGGGCCCTTGATCTTGACCTTTTCGCTGCTGTAGCGCTTGGTCAGTACCAGGCGGTAGTAGAGGGTCTGGTTGCCCTTGGCGCGCCGCGCCGACCAGGTCACCTTGCGGTTGCCATCGACACGGTTGACGCTCACGCCGTAGTTGTTGGAGATGAAGCTCTCATTGAGGCTGACGTAGTCGTTGCTCAATGGCGGCACGAACATCTGGATCTTGATCGGGTCCTTGGGGCTGGCGACGAACTCGACCTTGGCATCGATGTTCCACAGGTCGTCGGTTTCGTCTTCGGTCACCGGGATGCCGAGCATGAAGATCTGGTACGCCGTGATCGACACACCCAGCAACACCAGGAGGGTGATCAGGACTTTCAGATGAAGGGTAAGAGAGCGCATCGAAATTACTCTGCGGTATGAGCGTCAGTGGCGCAGGCAGGTTTGCCGGCAGCGTATTTAAGGCTTGGGTCGACCAGCGCGTCGAAGTGCTTGAGCGCCTCGGAGCCGATCAGTAGCGGGTACTGGAAGGCACTGCGGTCGGTCAGGTTCACTTCGATGCTGCGCAGGGCCGTACCCATGCAGATATTCAGCGCGATCACCGGGCGGGAGGTATAGGCCTTGCCTTCGTCCGGGTTGTAGTCACCGGCGCGTCGCTTGATCTTGCTGACACGAGCCAGTGGTCGTTCTATCGGATGCGAATGGGCTGCGTCAATTGCCAGATAGAAGCGCACCCACGATTCGCCGTTGCGCTTGAAGCGCTTGATATCGCGCGCGCTCAGCGAGGCGGTCTTGGCCCCGGTGTCGAGCTTGGCCGCAACCTCGAGGTCGATATCGACAAGGCGGGCATATTCATTGAGGCCATAGACAGTCTTGTCTGCCGCCTGGCTCAGGGCAGGCAGCCCACAGAGGCTGAGTAACAGTAGAAAGGGTGTGAGTCTCATAAATCCTGACGCGATGCTGTGGGGGTTTGCCCCCTCAGAGGCGGCGGCATTCTACCACGCTGGTGTGTCGATGCCAGCGGCTGGAGTCAGACAACACCGACAGACACGAAGTTCGTTCTTAGACGATTGTCGACAATATTGAATTTGTCTTTGACTGGGGTGGCTTAATTAGCTAATTTTGGCCCTACAGATTTTCAAGGTGTCGACAATATGCTGGATGCAGCCCAAGCCTCCGCCCCCCTTCAGGAAGATTCGGAGACGCTTTCCGAAAACGTCTTCCGGCGTATCCAGGCCGCGATCGTCAAGGGCGAGATCGCCCCCGGCAGCAAGATCTCCGAGCCGGAGCTGGCGCGTACCTACGGCATCAGCCGCGGCCCGCTGCGCGAGGCCATCCACCGCCTGGAAGGCCAGCGCCTGCTGGTGCGGGTGCCGCACGTAGGGGCGCGGGTGGTGTCGCTGAGCCATGCCGAGCTGATCGAGCTGTACGAGATTCGCGAGTCCCTCGAGGGCATGGCCTGCCGCCTGGCTGCTCAACGCATGAGCGTAGCCGAGATCGACGAGTTGCGCCGGGTGCTCGACACCCATGAGCGTGATGCCGCGTTCCAGGCCGGGGTGGGCTACTACCAGCAGGAGGGCGACTTCGACTTCCACTACCGCATCATCCAGGGCAGCGGCAACCGCACCCTGGTGCAGATGCTCTGCGGCGAGCTGTACCAGCTGGTGCGCATGTACCGCATCCAGTTCTCCGCCACGCCCAACCGCCCGCACCAGGCGTTCGCCGAACACCACCGGATTCTCGATGCCATCGCCGACCGTGACGGCGAGCTGGCCGAATTACTGATGCGCCGCCACATCGGCGCATCCAAGCGCAATATCGAGCGTCATTACAAAGACGCCACCGCCCCTAGCCCACGAGGTGAGTCATGAGTCAGAAAAGCAGTCCCGGCCAGCGTTTTCGCGATGCAGTCGCCGCCGAGCACCCGCTGCAGGTCGTCGGCGCCATCAATGCCAACCATGCGCTGCTGGCCAAGCGCGCCGGGTTCAAGGCCATCTACCTCTCCGGTGGCGGTGTGGCGGCAGGCTCGCTGGGCCTGCCCGACCTGGGCATCACCGGCCTGGATGACGTGCTGACCGACGTGCGCCGCATCACCGACGTGTGTGACCTGCCGCTGCTGGTGGACGTGGACACCGGGTTCGGTTCGTCGGCGTTCAACGTGGCGCGCACGGTCCGCTCGATGATCAAGTTCGGCGCCGCCGCCATTCATATCGAGGACCAGGTGGGCGCCAAGCGCTGCGGCCATCGTCCGAACAAGGAAATCGTCTCGCAACAGGAGATGGTCGACCGCATCAAGGCGGCCGTGGACGCGCGTACCGACGACAGCTTCGTGATCATGGCGCGTACCGACGCCCTGGCGGTAGAAGGCCTGGAGGCCGCGCTGGATCGCGCTGCGGCGTGCATCGAGGCCGGTGCCGACATGATCTTCCCCGAGGCCATCACCGAGCTGTCGATGTACAAGACCTTCGCCAACCGCGTGAAGGCGCCGATCCTGGCCAACATCACCGAATTCGGCGCCACGCCGCTGTACACCACCGAAGAGCTGGCCTCGGCCGACGTGTCGCTGGCGCTGTATCCGCTGTCGGCGTTCCGCGCCATGAACAAGGCGGCCGAGAACGTCTACACCGCGCTGCGCCGCGACGGCACGCAGAAAAACGTCATCGACACCATGCAGACTCGCATGGAGCTTTACGATGCCATCGACTACCACGTGTTCGAGCAGAAGCTCGACGCACTGTTCGCTCAGAAGAAGAGCTGAACCGCAGCACACCGCAATTAGCCGATTCCCATAACAAATTCAAAAGTGGAGAAAACCAATGGCCGAAGCAAAAGTACTCAGTGGTGCCGGCCTGCGTGGTCAGGTGGCCGGGCAAACCGCACTGTCGACCGTGGGCCAGGCCGGCGCCGGCCTGACCTACCGTGGCTATGACGTTCGCGACCTGGCCGAGCACGCGCTGTTCGAAGAGGTCGCCTACCTGCTGCTGTACGGCGAGCTGCCGACCCAGGCCGAGCTGAGCGAGTACCAGCACCAGCTCAAGGCGCTGCGCGACCTGCCCCAGGCGCTCAAGGAAGTGCTCGAGCGCATTCCGGTCACCGCCCACCCGATGGATGTGATGCGTACCGCCTCCTCGGTGCTCGGCACCCTGGAGCCGGAGCTCAACTTCGGCCTGCAGCACGAGAAGACCGACCGCCTGCTGGCGCTGTTCCCGGCGGCCATGTGCTACTGGTACCGCTTCAGCCACCATGGCGTGCGCATCGACTGCACCAGCGACGAAGACACCCTGGGCGGGCACTTCCTGCACCTGCTGCACGGCAAGAAGCCGAGCGAGCTGCACGTCAAGGTGATGAACGTTTCGCTGATCCTGTACGCCGAGCACGAATTCAACGCCTCGACCTTCACTGCCCGGGTGTGTGCCTCGACCCTGTCGGACCTGTACTCGTGCGTGACGGCGGCCATCGGCTCGCTGCGCGGGCCGCTGCACGGTGGTGCCAACGAGGCCGCGATGGAAATGATCGAGCGCTTCAAGACCCCGCAGGAAGCCGTTGCCGGCACCCTCGGCATGCTCGAGCGCAAGGACAAGATCATGGGCTTCGGGCATGCCATCTACAAGGAGTCCGACCCGCGCAACGAAGTGATCAAGGGCTGGGCGAAGAAGCTCGCCGACGAGGTGGGCGACACCGTGCTGTACCCGGTGTCCGAAGCCATCGACAAGACCATGTGGGAACAGAAGAAACTGTTCCCCAATGCCGACTTCTACCATGCCTCGGCCTACCACTTCATGGGTATCCCGACCAAGCTGTTCACCCCGATCTTCGTCTGCTCGCGCCTGACCGGCTGGGCGGCGCATGTGTTCGAGCAGCGTGCCAACAACCGCATCATCCGCCCGAGCGCCGAATACACCGGCGTCGAACAGCGCAAGTTCGTGCCAATCGAACAACGCTGAGACTGGCGTGCAGTACCGATGAAGGCGCTGGCCTTGCCTTTGGAGAGGCCGGCGTTGCTGTTGTAGGAGCCGGCCTTGCCGGCGAAGGAAGCACTGCGGTGTCTCTTCTACCGTTTCGCCGGCAAGGCCGGCTCCTACAGGTTTCCCATCGTTGCTGCGCACCGCCGACTTATCCGTGATTGAGTCCCGCGTCCATGAATACTGAATTTCGCAAGCACCTGCCGGGCACCACGCTCGACTACTTCGACGCCCGCGCCGCCATCGACGCCATCAGCCCCGGCGCCTACGACAAGCTGCCCTATACCTCCCGCGTACTGGCCGAAAACCTGGTGCGCCGCTGCGACCCGGCAACCCTCGATGCCTCGCTCGGCCAACTGATCGAGCGCAAGCGCGACCTCGACTTCCCCTGGTACCCGGCCCGCGTGGTGTGCCATGACATCCTTGGCCAGACCGCACTGGTTGACCTTGCCGGCCTGCGTGACGCCATCGCCGACAAGGGCGGCGACCCGGCCCAGGTCAACCCGGTGGTGCCGGTGCAACTGATCGTCGACCACTCGCTGGCCGTGGAGTGCGGCGGCTTCGACCCGCAGGCGTTCGAGAAGAACCGCGCCATCGAAGACCGTCGCAACGAAGACCGCTTCCACTTCATCAACTGGACCAAGAAGGCGTTCAAGAACGTCGATGTGATCCAGCCCGGCAACGGCATCATGCACCAGATCAACCTGGAGAAGATGTCGCCGGTGATCCACGCCGAGCAGGGCGTGGCCTATCCCGATACCTGCGTCGGTACCGACAGCCACACCCCCCACGTGGATGCCCTGGGCGTGATCGCCATCGGCGTCGGCGGCCTGGAGGCCGAGAACGTGATGCTGGGTCGTGCGTCCTGGATGCGCCTGCCGGAAATCGTCGGCGTGCAGCTCACCGGCAAGCCGCAGCCAGGCATCACCGCCACCGACGTGGTGCTGGCGCTCACCGAGTTCCTGCGCAAGGCCAAGGTGGTAGGCGCCTACCTCGAGTTCTACGGCGAGGGCGCCCGTGCGCTGACCCTGGGCGATCGCGCGACCATCTCCAACATGGCCCCCGAATACGGCGCGACGGCGGCGATGTTCTCCATCGACCAGCAGACCATCGATTACCTCAAGCTCACCGGTCGTGAAGACGCCCAGGTCAAGCTGGTGGAAACCTACGCCAAGGTCGCCGGCCTGTGGTCCGACAGCCTGGTCAATGCCGAATACGAGCGTGGCCTGCAGTTCGACCTGTCGAGCGTGGTACGCAACATGGCCGGCCCGTCCAACCCGCATGCGCGGGTGGCCACCAGCGAGCTGGCTGCCAGGGGCATTGCCGGGCAATGGGAAGAGGTGCCGGGGCAGATGCCCGACGGCGCGGTGATCATCGCTGCCATCACCAGCTGCACCAACACCAGCAACCCGCGCAACGTGATCGCTGCCGGGCTGCTGGCGCGCAATGCCAACAGGCTGGGGCTGACGCGCAAGCCGTGGGTCAAGTCGTCGCTGGCGCCAGGCTCCAAGACCGTGGCCCTGTACCTCAAAGAGGCGGGCCTGGAGGATGAGCTGGAGCAGCTGGGTTTTGGCATCGTGGCGTTTGCCTGCACCACCTGCAACGGCATGTCCGGCGCTCTGGACCCGGTGATCCAGCAGGAAATCATCGACCGCGACCTGTACGCCACCGCCGTGCTGTCGGGCAACCGCAACTTCGACGGGCGTATCCATCCGTATGCCAAGCAGGCCTTCCTGGCCTCGCCGCCGCTGGTGGTGGCCTACGCCATTGCCGGCACCATCCGTTTCGATATCGAGAAGGACGTGCTGGCCGTGGTGGACGGCAAGGAAATCCGCCTCAAGGACATCTGGCCCAGCGACGAAGAGATCGATGCAGTGGTCAAGGCTGCGGTCAAGCCGGAGCAGTTCCGCCAGGTGTACATCCCGATGTTCGCCGTGCACGAAGACACCGGACCCAAGGTCGACCCGCTGTACGACTGGCGCGCCATGAGCACCTACATCCGTCGCCCGCCGTACTGGGAAGGCGCGCTGGCAGGCGAGCGCTCGCTCAAGGGCATGCGCCCGCTGGCGGTGCTGCCGGACAACATCACCACCGACCACCTGTCGCCGTCCAACGCGATCATGCTCGACAGCGCCGCAGGCGAGTACCTGGCGAAGATGGGCCTGCCCGAAGAGGACTTCAACTCCTACGCCACCCACCGTGGCGACCACCTGACCGCGCAGCGCGCAACCTTCGCCAACCCCAAGCTGTTCAACGAGATGGTGCAGGAGAACGGCAAGGTCAAGCAGGGTTCGCTGGCGCGTATCGAGCCGGAGGGCAAGGTGACGCGCATGTGGGAGGCCATCGAGACCTACATGCAGCGCAAGCAGCCGCTGATCATCGTGGCCGGTGCCGACTACGGCCAGGGGTCGTCACGTGACTGGGCGGCCAAGGGTGTGCGCCTGGCCGGTGTCGAGGCCATCGTGGCCGAGGGCTTCGAGCGTATCCACCGTACCAACCTGGTGGGCATGGGCGTGTTGCCGCTGGAGTTCAAGCCGGGCACCGACCGCAAGACCCTGGGTATCGATGGCAGCGAGACCTATGACGTGGTGGGGCAGCGGACACCGCGGGCCACCTTGACCCTGGTGATCACGCGGCGTGACGGCGAGCGCCTGGAGGTGCCGGTGACCTGCCGTCTGGACACGGCGGAAGAGGTGTCGATCTACGAGGCGGGCGGTGTACTGCAGCGCTTTGCCCAGGACTTCCTCGAGTCGTCGGTGGCTTGACGTACACCTGACCTGTAGGAGCCGGCTTTGCCGGCGAAGGGAGCGACGCAGGGTGCATTGATGTACCAGCCCCTTCGCCGGCAAGGCCGGCTCCTACACAGGATTGTGTTGTATTCCAGAGGACACATGTTTCCATGCCACACCTACCCCAGATCAGAATCCCCGCCACCTACATCCGTGGCGGCACCAGCAAAGGCGTGTTCTTCAACCTCGAAGACCTGCCCGAAGCCGCCCAGCTCCCCGGCGCCGCGCGCGATGCGCTGCTGCTGCGGGTTATCGGCAGCCCCGACCCCTACGGCAAGCAGATCGACGGCATGGGCGGGGCCACCTCCAGCACCAGCAAGACGGTCATCCTGTCGCGCAGCATCAAGCCCGGGCACGACGTCGACTACCTGTTCGGCCAGGTCGCCATCGACAAGGCCTTCGTCGACTGGAGCGGCAACTGCGGCAACCTCTCGGCGGCAGTCGGCTCGTTCGCCATCAGCGCCGGCCTGGTCGACGCCAGTCGCATCCCGCGCAATGGTGTGGCTGTGGTGCGCATCTGGCAGGCCAACATCGGCAAGACCATCATCGCCCACGTACCGATCACCGAAGGCGAAGTGCAGGAAACCGGCGACTTCGAACTCGACGGCGTGACCTTTCCCGCCGCCGAGGTGCAGCTCGAATTCCTCGACCCGGCCGCCGACGAAGACGGCGCGGGCGGCTCGATGTTCCCCACCGGCAACCTGGTCGACGACCTGGTGGTGCCCGGTGTCGGCACCTTCAAGGCAACCCTGATCAACGCCGGCATCCCGACCATCTTCATCGACGCCCAGGCCCTGGGCTACACCGGCACCGAGCTGCAGGACGCAATCAACGGCGACCCCGAGGCCCTGGCGCGTTTCGAAACCATTCGTGCCCACGGCGCCGTGCACATGGGCCTGATCGAGCACGTCGAGCAGGCCGCGCAGCGCCAGCACACGCCCAAGGTGGCGTTCGTGGCAGCGCCGGCCGCCTACCAGTCCTCCAGCGGCAAGTCCGTGGCAGCGAGCGATATCGACCTGCTGGTGCGTGCGTTGTCGATGGGCAAGCTGCACCACGCCATGATGGGTACGGCAGCGGTGGCCATCGGCACCGCGGCGGCCATCCCCGGCACCCTGGTCAACCTTGCTGCCGGTGGCGGCGAGCGCAGCGCCGTGCGCTTCGGTCACCCCTCGGGCACCTTGCGTGTGGGCGCCGAGGCGCGCCAGGTGAATGGCGACTGGACCGTTACCAAAGCAATCATGAGCCGCAGCGCTCGCGTGCTGATGGAGGGTTGGGTACGCGTACCTGGCGATACCTTCTAGAGGCAGCGGTGCTCGGCTCTCCTTTCACCCCATGTGAACAGAGAGACGACCATGAGTGCCAATGTTGACCTGAACGACCGCCCCGACTACGACCGGGTCCTGCAGGACATTGCCGACTATGTCCTGCACTTCAGGGCCGAGCCGGGGGAGGCGCTGGACACGGCGCGCAACTGCCTGATGGACACCCTGGGTTGCGGCCTGCTGGCGCTGCGCTTTCCCGAGTGCACCAAGCACCTGGGGCCGCTGGTGGAGGGTACCGTGGTGCCCCATGGCGCGCGGGTGCCCGGCACCGCGTACCGCCTCGACCCGGTCAAGGCGGCCTGGGACATCGGCTGCATCGTGCGCTGGCTGGACTACAACGATACCTGGCTGGCCGCAGAATGGGGTCACCCCTCCGACAACCTCGGCGGCATCCTCGCGGTGGCCGACCACCTCTCGCAAAAGCGCGTGGCCAACGGCGACGCGCCGCTGACCCTGCACACGGTGCTCGAGGCCATGATCATGGCCCACGAGATCCAGGGCGTGCTCGCGCTGGAAAACGCTTTCAACCGGGTGGGCCTGGACCACGTGTTGCTGGTCAAGGTCGCATCCACGGCGGTGTGCGCCCGGCTCATGGGCGCCAATCGCGAGCAGTTGCTGGCGGCCCTGTCCCAGGCCTTTGTCGATGGCCAGGCGCTGCGCACCTACCGCCATGCCCCCAATGCCGGCTCGCGCAAGTCGTGGGCGGCCGGTGATGCGTCGAGTCGCGGGGTGCGCCTGGCGGACATCGCCCTGCGCGGCGAGATGGGCATCCCCGGCGTGCTCACCGCGCCGCAGTGGGGCTTCTATGACGTGCTGTTCAGCCATACCAACAAGGACCTGGCGCTCAAGCCCGAGGGCAAGCGCGAGTTCAGCCTGTCGCAGCCGTTCGGCAGCTACGTGATGGAGAACATACTGTTCAAGATCAGCTTTCCGGCCGAGTTCCATGCGCAGACCGCCTGCGAGGCGGCGGTGACCCTGCATCCGCAGGTGCGCAATCGCCTGCATGAAATCGAGCGCATCGTGATCACCACCCATGAGTCGGCGATTCGCATCATTTCCAAGGTCGGCACGCTGGCCAACGCAGCGGACCGGGACCACTGCCTGCAGTACATGACGGCGGTGCCGCTGATCTTCGGCAATCTGGTGGCCGAGCATTACGAAGATGATTTCCATGCGGCGCACCCGACCATCGACCGCTTGCGCGAGAAGATGGTGATCGTCGAAGACCCGCGTTTCAGTCGCGAGTACCTGGAGGCCGACAAGCGCTCGATCGCCAACGCGGTGCAGGTGTTCTTCACCGACGGCTCGAGCACCGAGCAGGTGGTGGTGGAGTATCCCATCGGGCACCGGCGCCGACGCGCCCAGGGCATCCCGCTGCTGGAGGACAAGTTCAAGGCCAACCTGGCGACGCGGTTTACTGCGCAGCGTTCGGCCGAGATCCTTGCGTTGTGCAAGGATCAGGCGAGGCTTGAGGCGACGGCGGTGCATCGGTTCATGGATCTGTTCGTGATCTGAGGGGCGAAGCTTTTCAGAAGGCAACAAAAAGCCCCGCCAATTGGCGGGGCTTCTTTTCACGCTAAGTCAGCTTACGCTTGAACGACCGGGATATTGGCGTTCGCAGCGGCTTCACGGAACTCGGCGATCTGGTCGAAGCTCAGGTAGCGGTAGATGTCGGCAGCCATGCTGTCGATATTCGCCGCGTACTCCATGTACTCCTCGACGGTTGGCAGCTTGCCCAGGATCGAGGCAACGGCAGCCAGTTCGGCGGAGGCCAGGAACACGTTGGCACCATCGCCCAGACGGTTAGGGAAGTTACGGGTCGACGTCGATACAACGGTCGAGTTCGGCTCTACGCGTGCCTGGTTACCCATGCACAGCGAGCAGCCCGGCATTTCCATGCGCGCGCCAGCCTTGCCGTAGATGCCGTAGTAGCCTTCCTCGGTCAGCTGGTGAGCGTCCATCTTGGTCGGCGGCGACAGCCACAGACGGGTTGGCAGCTGACCCTTGACCTTGTCCAGCAGCTTGCCGGCAGCGCGGAAGTGACCGATGTTGGTCATGCACGAGCCGATGAACACTTCGTCGATCTTCTGGCCCTGGACGCTGGACAGCAGGCGAGCGTCGTCCGGGTCGTTAGGAGCGCAGAGAACCGGCTCCTTGATATCGGCCAGGTCGATCTCGATGACTTCGGCGTACTCGGCATCGGCGTCGGCCGACAGCAGCTCGGGCTTGGCCAGCCAGGCTTCCATCGCCTGTGCACGGCGCTCCATGGTGCGCGCATCGCCGTAGCCTTCGCTGATCATCCAGCGCAGCAGGGTGATGTTCGACTTCAGGTACTCGGCAATGGCTTTTTCAGGCAGCTTGATGGTGCAACCGGCAGCCGAACGTTCGGCCGAGGCGTCGGACAGTTCGAATGCCTGTTCCACGGTCAGGTCGTCCAGGCCTTCGATTTCCAGGATGCGGCCGGAGAAGGCGTTGATCTTGCCCTTCTTCTCGACGGTCAGCAGGCCTTTCTGGATGCCGTAGTAAGGGATGGCGTGAACCAGGTCACGCAGGGTGATGCCTGGGTTCAGCTTGCCCTTGAAGCGCACCAGTACCGACTCCGGCATGTCCAGTGGCATCACGCCAGTGGCAGCGGCGAAGGCGACCAGGCCGGAACCGGCCGGGAACGAGATGCCGATCGGGAAGCGGGTGTGCGAGTCACCACCGGTACCGACGGTGTCCGGCAGCAGCATGCGGTTCAGCCAGCTGTGGATGATGCCGTCGCCTGGACGCAGGGACACGCCGCCACGGGTGCGGATGAAATCCGGCAGGGTGTGGTGGGTGGTCACGTCGATCGGTTTCGGATAGGCCGCGGTGTGGCAGAACGACTGCATGACCAGGTCGGCCGAGAAGCCCAGGCACGCCAGGTCTTTCAGTTCGTCACGGGTCATCGGACCGGTGGTGTCCTGGGAGCCGACGGTGGTCATCTTCGGTTCGCAGTAGGTGCCAGGACGAACGCCCTTGCCCACTGGCAGGCCGCAGGCCTTGCCGACCATCTTCTGGGCCAGGGTGTAGCCCTTGCCGGTGTCGACAGGTGCTTCAGGCAGCTTGAACAGGTCGGTCGGGCCCAGGCCCAGCTCGGCGCGCGCCTTCTCGGTCAGGCCACGGCCGACGATCAGCGGGATACGGCCACCGGCGCGGACTTCGTCCAGCAGCACGGGGGTTTTCATCTCGAAGGTGGTGATGACTTCGTCGGTACCGTGCTTGCACACCTTGCCGGCGTGCGGGTACAGGTCGATCACGTCGCCCATGTGGATGTTCGACACGTCGAATTCGATCGGCAGGGCGCCGGCGTCTTCCATGGTGTTGTAGAAGATCGGGGCGATCTTGGAGCCGAAGCAGAAACCGCCAGCGCGCTTGTTCGGCACGTAAGGGATGTCGTCGCCGAAGAACCACAGCACCGAGTTGGTCGCCGATTTACGCGAGGAACCGGTACCGACCACGTCACCGACGTAGGCGATCGGGAAGCCTTCGTTGCGCATCTGCTCGATCTGCTTCATCGGGCCGATGGCGCCTTGTACGTCCGGCACGATGCCGTCGCGGGCCATTTTCAGCATGGCCAGGGCGTGCAGCGGGATGTCAGGGCGCGACCAGGCGTCCGGGGCAGGGGACAGGTCGTCGGTGTTGGTTTCGCCGGTGACCTTGAAGACGCGCAGGCTGATCTTGTCGGCCAGGGTCGGACGCTTCTTGAACCACTCGCCGTCAGCCCAGGACTGCAGTACCGCCTTGGCGTGAACGTTGCCGTTCTTGGCTTTTTCGGCCACGTCGTGGAAGGCGTCGAACATCAGCAGGGTGTGCTTGAGCTGTTCGGCGGCAACGGCGGCCAGTTCGGCGTCGTCCAGCAGCTCGACCAGGGTGGCGATGTTGTAGCCGCCCTGCATGGTGCCCAGCAGTTCAACGGCGCGCTGCTTGCTGATCAGCGGGGAGGTGGCTTCGCCCTTGGCGACCGCCGACAGGAAACCGGCCTTGACGTAGGCGGCTTCGTCCACTCCTGGTGGTACGCGGTTGGTGATCAGGTCGACGAGGACGGCTTCTTCGCCAGCGGGGGGATTCTTCAGCAGCTCGACCAGGCCTGCGGTTTGTTCGGCGTTAAGCGGCTGGGGCACGATACCCTGGGCGGCACGCTCTTCGATGTGTTTGCGGTAGGCTTCAAGCACAGTTATTACCCTCATCAGTGGTCCCAAATGGGTGTCCGGGACGCTCATCCAGAATGGCCGGCACCCATGCGCAATACGGCTTTTTGAGCCGCGTAGCCAGGGTTGCAGGACATCCTTACAGAAGCTGCTTTCAAAGTTTTACGCCTGTAGAACGGAGGCTGATGAGGGCTGGCGCGGTGCATTCGATGTTCGAATACCCCGAGCCAACGCCGTTCTACCGGATCAACTGTGCTCGTGACGCTTTGAAAACAGCTTCTAACGGACATTGCTGCCTTAAAAAGGCCGGATGATTCTACGGTAAAAACGCGCCAAAGGTAAGGCGATTGCAACGACTTTACGGCGTGACCCCCGTTAGACAAAGGGCTAACATGGCCGTCTGTTCCATCGCCATGCCGTTGAATCTTTCATGTCCAATCAGTCAATAAAAACGCCTTGTGTCGGCCTGTGTTCCACGGTTTACGGGGACCTGGTGTGTCGCGGGTGCAAGCGTTTTCACCATGAGGTGATCCACTGGAACGGCTACAACGACGATGAAAAGCGTGCGGTGTGGCTGCGCCTGGAACACCTGCTGGTGCAGGTGATGGCGGCCAAGCTGGAGGTGTTCGACGCCGACAAGCTGCGCGGCCAGCTGGAGCTGCGCAAGATTCGATTCGTGCCGCATCAGTCCGAGTACTGCTGGGCTTATCAGCTGATTGCGCGGGGCGCGCGGGTGATTCGCGAGCTGGAAGCGTACGGGATGGTGCTGTTGCCGGAGTTTCGCGACTGGGAGCTGCCCGAGCTGCGCGATGCCATCGATCGGGAATTCTTTCTGTTGTCCGAGGCGCACTATCAACGCTACATCGCGCCGGGCTTTCTCAAGGATGCGCTGGGTTAAGCGGTGTTCCCATCGCGGGTCACGCCCGCGCCCACTGGATCATCGCTTACCCTGTGGGCGCGGGCTTGACCCGCGATGGGGTCTTCAGCCTCTGGCCAGCTCGTCCAGGTGCTTCACCTGGTCCTCGGTCTTGAGCACCAGCACATCGCATTCCAGCGAATCGAGCACCACCTCGGCGGTGTTGCCGATCAGCGCACCGGTGATCCCGCTACGCCCCACCGTACCCATCACCGTCACCACGGCTTCGTACTTTTTAGCCGTGTGCGGAATCAGCACGTCCGCCGGGCCTTCGGCCACATGCAGGCGATCGTCGGCGATATCGAATTCGGCCTGGAACGCAGCGCATTCGTCGCGGTACTTCTTCTCGATGGTGTCCTTGAGCTGGTACACCGGGTCCGCCGCCGAGAGCATGGGCGAGGGGTGGGCGCTGATCACGTGCAGGTTGCCCTTGGCCACGCTGGCAATGGCATAGCCGTGGTCGATGATGCTGGCGTGCAGCTTGCGATGCTCCTGATCGTCGTTGCCCACGTCCACCGCCGCCAGAATCACGCCACCGGTCCAGGGGCGCTCGGTCTTGACCATCAGCACCGCGCACGGGCACTGGCGCAGCAGTTTCCAGTCCGAAGGCGTCAGCAGGAACTTCTTCAGCGCGTTTTCCGGTCGGTGTTCCTTGATCACCAGCTCACAGCCTTCGGCTTTCTGCACGTCGATGATCGACTCGTGCAGGGTGTCGTGCCAGGCCTGCTCATAGGTGACATTGTCGTAGCCATCGTCGTGCAACTGGCTGGCGAGCAGGCTGAGCAGGGCACTGTGGTCCTGCTTCTTGTCGCACATCAGCAGGTGCAGGCGTGCCTTGGTGACGCCGGCGATCAGCTTGGCGCGGGTCAGGGCCTTGCTGTGGGCGTGGTCGGGGTCGAGCACCACCAGGATGCTGCGAACTTCTAAAAGCATGAGGGAGAACTCCTTCGACAATGGCATGCGATGCCTGACTATAGTCGGCGCCCCGGATGCGGTGGATGTTGATATGCATCAAGCATAGTCACTGGTGATCGCCACTGCCGCCGGTATAATCGCCGGTCTTGTCGACACCCCATGCCCGTTTGTGAGCCTATGTCCCTTATTCCCGAAATCGAAGCCTTCCTCGCCTGCCGCACCCCGGATGCCTGGGTCGATGCCGCCCTGGCCGACCAGGAGACGATGCTGATCGACCACAAGAACTGCGAGTTCAAGGCCGCCAGCACGGCGCTGAGCCTGATTGCCAAGTACAACACGCATGTCGACCTGATCAACATGATGTCGCGCCTGGCCCGCGAGGAGCTGGTGCATCACGAGCAGGTGCTGCGCCTGATGAAGAAGCGCAAGGTGGCCTTGCGCCCATTGTCGGCAGGGCGCTATGCCTCGGGGCTGCGCAAGGTGGTGCGCGCGCACGAGCCGGTGAAGCTGGTGGACACGCTGGTGGTCGGCGCGTTCATCGAGGCGCGCAGCTGCGAGCGCTTTGCTGCGGTGGTGCCGCACCTGGACGAGGAACTGGGCAAGTTCTACCACGGGCTGCTCAAGAGCGAGGCGCGCCATTACCAGGGGTACCTGAAGCTGGCGTACCAGTATGGCGAAGCGGCGGATGTGGAGCGCACCGTGGAGCGGGTGCGCGAGGTGGAAGCCGAACTGATCACCACGCCGGACGTGGAGTTTCGCTTCCATAGCGGCGTGCCGGCCTGAAGCATCGCGGGCCAAGCCCGCTCCCACAGGCTGATGGACCCATCCTGTGGGAGCGGGCTCGACCCGCGATACGGGCGCCGCAATACCTCCTTTTGTCGACCAAATAGAAAGCAAGCTAATTAATGCTTGGCCATTCGCTGCCTGAGCAGTAATATCTGCGGCATCCACTGCCTAAGCAGGTATCTCCCTTCATGCAGCACTTCACCCCCGAAAACTTCCAGTCCTGCACCATCGGCATGCTCCTGGGGCGCGCCGCACTGGTGAAGGACCGCATTCTGGACAGCCACCTGCAGGACTTCGGCGTCACCGCCGCGCAGTTCAAGGTGCTGATCATCGTGTCCCAGTACGGGGTCGATACCCCCGCCGAACTGTGCCGTTTCCTCAGCCTGGACAGCGGGTCGATGACGCGCATGCTCGATCGCCTGGAGCAGAAGGGCCTGATCGCCCGCAGCCGCTGCCCGCAGGACCGCCGCCAGGTACGCCTGGAGCTCACCGCCGATGGCGATGTGCTGGCCGGCCAGTTGCCCCAGATCGGTGCCTCGGCGATGAACGAGCTGGTTGGCGTGCTGGCCCCGGACGAGCTCAAGACCCTGGAAAAGATCCTGACCAAGGTGCTGCTGGCGGCCGGCGATGCCGTCACCGCTCTGCGCGTGGAGGCCCAATGAAACCACGAGCCCTGCGTGCCGGTGCAAGCCTGCTGGTGCTTGCCCTGAGCCTGGCCGGTTGCGCCAACTACAGTGGCCTCGATACCCAGGGCCGGCGCCTCGGCGCCGCCGACCTGCAGGCTGGCAAGACCCTCGGCGGCGTTGCCCTGTCGCCTGCGGCCTGGCCCAAGGGCGACTGGTGGACCCGCCTTGGCGACCCGCAACTGGACAGCCTGATCGGCGAGGCCTTGCGCGACAGCCCCGACATGCAGGTTGCCAGCGCCCGTGCCCATCAGGCCAGCGCCGCAGCCTACGCTGCCGACGCCGAGCGCATGCCCACGCTGGATGCCAGCGCCGGGGTCAGCCGCTCGCGCCTGGCCCGTGACCAGGACCCGACGGGGCAGGGCGGCAGCTACTCCACCCTGCGCAGCCTGAGCGCGACCTTCAACTACACCTTCGATCTCTGGGGTGGGCAACGCGATGCCTGGGAAGCCGCCCTGGGCCAGGCCCGTGCCGCCGAGGTGGACCGCCAGGCTGCACAACTGACCCTGGCCGCCGACGTTGCCCGTGCCTACAGCCAGCTGGGCCAGGCGCACATCGTCAACGACCTGACCCAGGAAGACCTCAAGCGTACCCGCCAGATGCTCGAACTCAGCCAGCGCCGGCTGGCCTCGGGTATCGACAGCCAGTACCAGCTGCAGCAGACCGAAAGCCTGGAGGCCAGCTCCCAGGAGCAGGCCATCAATGCCCAGAAGCAGCTACGCAGCGCGCAGATCGCGCTGGCGGTGCTGCTGGGCAAGGGCCCCGACCGTGGCCAGCAGATCGCCCGCCCCAATGTGCTCAAGCCTGCTGCGGTGGCGCTGCCCTCGGTGCTGCCGGCCGAGTTGCTGGGCCGGCGTCCGGACCTGGTGGCCGCGCGCTGGCGGGTCGAGGCGGCGAGCAAGTCGATCGATGCGAGCAAGACACGCTTCTACCCCAACCTCAACCTGAGCGCCGCCGCCGGCACCCAGGCACTGCTGGGTGATGCGATTTTCGGCGCGCCGAGCCGCTTCTTCAACATCGCCCCGACCGTGTCGCTGCCGATTTTCGACGGCGGGCGCCTGCGCGCTGACCTCGATGCCCGTGATGCCGACTACGACCTGGCCGTGGCGCAATACAACAAGAGCCTGGTGCGTGCACTGGGCGAGGTCAGCGACAGCATCGACCAGCTGCATGCACTGGGCCAGCAGATTGCAGCCAAGCAACGTGCCACCGACATCGCCCAGCAGTCCTACGACACCGTGATGCAGCGCTATGGCTCCGGCATCGGCAACTACCTGGATGTGCTGAGCATCGAACAGCAGCTGCTGCAGTCGCAGCGTCAGCTGGCCGAACTGAACGCCGAACAGATCGACCTGTCGATCCAGTTGATGCAGGCGCTGGGGGGCGGCTACCAGGCCGACACCCAGGCCGCCGCATTGCCCTCGACTTCCCGCAATCAATAAAACGCCAAGGTATTTCTCATGGCCACTGCATCCTCCCCGGACACTGCCCCTACCGAGCAGGACCTCAACAATCAGCGCAAGCGCAAGACGCTGCTGCTCGGGCTGCTGGTGCTCGTACTCGTGCTTGGCGCCGGTGTGTGGGCCTGGCACGAGCTCTACGGGCGCTGGAGCGAAAACACCGACGACGCCTATGTGAACGGCAACGTGGTGGAAATCACCCCGCTGGTCACCGGCACCGTCACCAGCATCGGCGCCGACGATGGCGACCTGGTGCACGCCGGCCAGGTGCTGATCCAGTTCGACCCGAGCGACACCGAGGTCGGCCTGCAGAGCGCCGAGGCCAAGCTGGCCCGCGCCGTGCGCCAGGTGCGTGGGCTTTACAGCAACGTCGATGGGCAGAAGGCCCAGGTGGCGGCGCGCAAGGCCGAGCTGCAGAAGGCCCAGGAAAACTACAACCGACGCAAGACCCTGGCCGCCGGCGGGGCGATCTCGCAGGAGGAGCTGTCCCACGCCCGTGACGACCTGGCATCGGCACAAAGCGCGCTGAGCAATGCCCAGCAGCAGCTCAACACCACCACCGCGCTGGTCGACGACACCGTGGTCTCCTCGCACCCCGAAGTGCAGGCTGCCGCCGCCGACCTGCGCCAGGCCTACCTGGACAATGCCCGCACCACCCTGGTGGCGCCGGTCACCGGCTATGTGGCCAAGCGCACGGTGCAACTGGGCCAGCGCCTGCAGCCGGGCACCGCGACCATGGCGGTGATTCCGCTGGATCAGCTGTGGATCGACGCCAACTTCAAGGAAACCCAGCTGCGCAACATGCGTATCGGTCAGCCGGTGGACATCGTTGCCGACCTGTACGGCAGCGACGTGAAGTACAGCGGCACCATCGACAGCCTGGGCGCCGGTACCGGCAGCGCCTTCGCCCTGCTGCCGGCGCAGAACGCCACCGGCAACTGGATCAAGATCGTCCAGCGCGTGCCAGTGCGGATCCACATCAACCCCGAGCAACTGGCCGAACACCCGCTGCGGATCGGCCTGTCGACCCAGGTCGACGTCGACCTGCACGACCAGAGCGGCCCGGTGCTGGCGCAACAGCCGCCGCAGAAAGCCTCGTTCGCCACCCAGGTGTACGACCGCCAGCTGGTGGAGGCCGATACCCTGATCGCGCGCCTGATCCATGACAACAGCGCCGCCAGCGGCAAGACTGCGCAGCGATGAGCGGGCAGGCTTCGTTCACCCCGCCAAGCCTGCTGCTGACCACCATCGGCCTGTCGCTGGCGACGTTCATGCAGGTGCTCGACACCACCATCGCCAACGTCGCCCTGCCTACCATCTCCGGCAACCTGGGGGTGAGTTCGGAGCAGGGCACCTGGGTCATCACCTCGTTCGCGGTGAGCAACGCGATAGCCTTGCCGCTGACCGGCTGGCTGAGCCGGCGCTTCGGCGAGGTGAAGCTGTTCATCTGGGCCACGCTGCTGTTCGTGCTGGCGTCGTTCCTGTGCGGTATCTCGCAATCGATGCCCGAGCTGGTCGGCTTTCGCGTGTTGCAGGGCGTGGTGGCCGGGCCGTTGTACCCCATGACCCAGACCCTGCTGATTGCAGTGTACCCCCCGGCCAAGCGGGGTATGGCCCTGGCGCTGCTGGCGATGGTCACGGTGGTGGCGCCGATTGCCGGGCCGATACTCGGTGGCTGGATCACCGACAGCTACAGCTGGCCGTGGATCTTCTTCATCAACGTGCCGATCGGCCTGTTCGCTGCCGCCGTGGTGCGTCAGCAGATGCGTACCCGGCCGGTAAGCACCAGCCGCCAGCCGATGGACTACATCGGGCTGCTGAGCCTGATCGTCGGGGTGGGGGCATTGCAGATCGTGCTCGACAAGGGCAATGACCTGGACTGGTTCGAGTCCAATTTCATCGTCATCGGCAGCCTGATTTCGGTGGTGTTCCTGGCGGTGTTCATCATCTGGGAACTGACCGACAAGCACCCGGTGGTGAACCTGCGCCTGTTCGCCCACCGCAACTTTCGCATCGGCACCATTGTGCTGGTGGGCGGGTATGCGGGGTTCTTCGGCATCAACCTGATCCTGCCGCAATGGCTGCAGACCCAGATGGGCTACACCGCCACCTGGGCGGGGCTGGCGGTGGCGCCGATCGGCCTGCTGCCGGTGCTGATGTCGCCGTTCGTGGGCAAGTACGCGCACAAGTTCGACCTGCGCGTGCTGGCGGGGCTGGCGTTCGTGGCAATCGGTGCCAGCTGCTTCATGCGGGCCGGGTTCACCAACGAGGTGGACTTCCAGCACATCGCCCTGGTGCAGCTGTTCATGGGTATCGGCGTGGCGCTGTTCTTCATGCCCACCTTGAGCATCCTGCTTTCGGACCTGCCGCCGCAGCAGATCGCCGACGGCTCGGGGCTGGCGACCTTCCTGCGGACCCTGGGCGGCAGCTTTGCCGCGTCGCTGACCACCTGGATCTGGATTCGCCGGGCCGACCAGCACCATGCGTACCTGAGCGAAAGCATCAGTACCTATGAGCCGGCCACCCGTGAAATGCTCGGCCACCTGGGCGGGGCGAACGGGCAGTCGTATGCGCAGCTGGAGCAGATGCTCAACAGCCAGGCGTACATGATGTCGACGGTGGATTACTTCACGTTGATGGGCTGGGTGTTCGTCGGGCTGGTGCTGCTGGTGTGGCTGGCCAAGCCGCCGTTCGCGGCCAAGGCCGGGCCGGCGTCGGCCGGGCACTGAAAAAGGCTTCGCCGGCAAGGCCGGCTCCTACAGGATTACGCAAAACCTGTAGGAGCCGGCCTTGCCGGCGAAGGGGTCAGGCAAAGTCGAAGGGTGCCAGCTGGAACCCTTGTTCATCCACCTGCAGCGCCCACCCCTGGCGATCCCAGTCGCCCAGCACGATACGCCGCGCCGGCGCATCGCCCACCATCAGCTTGTGGATCGCCGGGCGATGGGTGTGCCCATGCACCAGGGTGCGCACGCCATGCTGCTGCATCACCCGCGGTACCTCCTCGGGCGTCACATCGACAATGTCATTGGCCTTCATGCGCGTCTGCGCGCGGCTTTCGCTGCGCAGCTTGCGCGCAAGCTTGTGCCGCGTGCGCAACGGCAGGTGGCGCAGCACCCACAGGCTCACGGGGTTGCGCAGGTAACGGCGCAGCTTCATGTAGCCTTCGTCACGGGTGCACAGGCTGTCGCCATGCATCAGCAGCACCGGTTCGCCGCCCAGCTCGACCACGCTGGGGTCGGGTAGCAGGGTGGCGCCTGCGGCCTTGCAGAACGCCTGGCCGATGAGGAAGTCGCGGTTGCCGTGCATCAGGAACACCTGGGTGCCCGTGTCGCTCAGCGCACGCAGGGCCTGGCAGATCGACGCCTGGTAGGGCGTCATGGCATCGTCGCCGATCCAGGCCTCGAAAAAGTCCCCGAGAATGTACAGCGCTTGCGCGCTGCGGGCACGGGTGGCCAGCAGATCAAGAAACGCCCGGGTAATGTCCGGGCGTTCTTCTTGCAGGTGCAGATCGGAGATCAGCAGTATCACCCAATGATCTCGGCTTTCTCGATGATCACGTCTTCGGCTGGCACGTCCTGGTGGCCGGCTTTGGAACCGGTGGCAACGGCCTTGATCTTGTCGACCACGTCGGTGCCTTCGGTGACTTTGCCGAACACTGCGTAACCCCAGCCCTGCACGTTCTTGCCGCTGTGGTTGAGGAAGCTGTTGTCGGCAACGTTGATGAAGAACTGCGCCGAGGCCGAATGCGGCTCCATGGTACGGGCCATGGCGATGGTGTACTTGTCGTTGCTCAGGCCGTTGTCGGCTTCGTTCTGGATGCTCGGGCGCTTGTCTTTCTTCTCTTTCATGCCCGGCTCGAAACCGCCGCCCTGGATCATGAAGTTGCCGATGACGCGGTGGAACACGGTGTTCTCGTAGTGACCGGCTTTGACGTACTCGATGAAGTTGGCCACGGTGATCGGGGCTTTCTCGGCGTTCAGCTCGATGACGATGTCACCGTGATTGGTGGTCAGTTTGACTTGGGTCATGCTCAAATTCTCGCTTTTCAGGCATTCAAGAAATGGGTGCGCAGGATCGCGTAGTAACCCTGACGCACAGTTTACAGGCCACGATACGCACGTCACGGCAGTTTTTTTGCCCGGCCAGCCGAATATAGCGCCAGTTTGTCGGCGCTGCCCTGTCGGCAGCTCGGGCGCTTGGGCTATGATAAGCGCTTTGATTCAGTCGGCCTACCCGGGCCGTGTACCGGTATTTCAAGGATCCTATGAGCAAGCCCACCGCTGACAACGCTCCCAACGCCGCTGCCAAAGGCGCGCCCGCCGTCCCTGTGAACTTCCTGCGTCCGATCGTGCAGGCCGACCTGGATTCGGGCAAGCACACCAGCATCGTCACCCGTTTCCCGCCGGAGCCCAACGGCTACCTGCACATTGGTCACGCCAAGTCGATCTGCGTGAACTTCGGCCTGGCCCAGGAATTCGGCGGTGCCTGTCACCTGCGCTTCGATGACACCAACCCGGCCAAAGAGGACCAGGAGTACATCGACGCCATCCAGCGTGACGTCAAGTGGCTGGGCTTCGAGTGGACCGGCCCGGTGCGCTATGCCTCCCAGTACTTCGAGCAGTTGCACGCGTGGGCGGTCGACCTGATCAAGTCGGGCAATGCCTATGTGTGCGACCTGACCCCGGAGCAGGCCCGCGAGTACCGCGGCAACCTGACCGAGCCGGGCAAGAACAGCCCGTTCCGCGAGCGCAGCGTCGAGGAAAACCTCGACCTGTTCGCGCGCATGAAGGCCGGCGAGTTCCAGGATGGCGAGCGCGTGCTGCGCGCCAAGATCGACATGGCCTCGCCGAACATGAACCTGCGCGACCCGATCCTGTACCGCATCCGCCATGCCCATCATCACCAGACCGGCGACACCTGGTGCATCTACCCGATCTACGACTTCACCCATGGCCAGTCGGACGCCATCGAGGGCATCACCCACTCGATCTGCACCCTGGAGTTCGAAAGCCATCGTCCGTTGTACGAGTGGTTCCTCGACCACCTGCCGGTGCCGTGCAAGCCGCGCCAGTACGAGTTCAGCCGCCTGAACCTGAACTACACCATCACCAGCAAGCGCAAGCTCAAGCAACTGGTGGACGAGCAGCACGTACAGGGCTGGGACGACCCGCGCATGTCCACGCTGTCGGGCTTCCGCCGTCGTGGCTACACCCCGGCGTCTATCCGCAATTTCTGCGAGATGGTCGGCACCAACCGTTCCGACGGCGTGGTCGACATGTCGATGCTCGAATTCAGCATCCGTGACGACCTGGACCGCACCGCGCCACGGGCCATGTGCGTACTGCGCCCGCTGAAGGTAGTCATCACCAACTACCCCGAAGGCCAGGTCGAGCAGCTCGAACTGCCGCGTCACCCCAAGGAAGACATGGGCGTGCGTGCACTGCCGTTCGCCCGCGAGATCTACATCGACCGCGACGACTTCATGGAAGAGCCGCCCAAGGGCTACAAGCGCCTGGAGCCGGCCGGTGAAGTGCGCCTGCGTGGCAGCTACGTGATCCGCGCCGACGAGGCGATCAAGGATGCCGAGGGCAACATCGTCGAGCTGCGCTGCTCGTACGACCCCGACACCCTGGGCAAGAACCCCGAGGGCCGCAAGGTCAAGGGTGTGATCCACTGGGTGCCGGCCGCGGCCAGCGTCGAGTGCGAAGTACGTCTGTATGACCGCCTGTTCCGTTCGGCCAACCCCGAGAAGACCGACGACGGCGGCAGCTTCCTTGACAACATCAATCCCGATTCGCTGCAGGTGCTGAGCGGTTGTCGTGCGGAACCTTCGCTGGGCCAGGCCCAGCCCGAAGACCGCTTCCAGTTCGAGCGCGAAGGCTACTTCTGCGTCGACCTGAAAGACTCCACGCCGGGTAAGCCGGTGTTCAACCGCACCGTGACCCTGCGCGATTCGTGGGGCAGCTAAGGAACTCTACGTGCTAAGCATCTACAACACCCTGAGCAAGACCAAGGAAGTTTTCGTTCCGCTCGATGGCAACAAGGTTCGCATGTACGTGTGCGGCATGACCGTGTACGACTTCTGCCACCTGGGCCATGGGCGCAGCATGGTCGCGTTCGACCTGGTCACGCGCTGGCTGCGCTACAGCGGCTACGACCTGACCTATGTGCGCAACATCACCGACATCGACGACAAGATCATCAACCGCGCCAACCAGAACGGCGAATCGTTCGAAGCGCTGACCGCGCGCATGATCGACGCGATGCACGAGGACGAGCGCCGTCTGAACATCCTGCCGCCGGACCAGGAGCCGCGTGCCACCGACCACATCGCCGGCATGCACGCGATGATCCAGACCCTGATCGACAAGGGTTATGCCTACGCGCCGGGCAACGGCGACGTGTACTACCGCGTCGGCAAGTTCGTCGGCTACGGCAAGCTGTCGCGCAAGAAGATCGAAGACCTGCGCATCGGTGCCCGCATCGAGGTCGACGAGGCCAAGCAGGACCCGCTCGACTTCGTGCTGTGGAAGGGCGTCAAGCCCGGCGAGCCGAGCTGGGAATCGCCGTGGGGCCCGGGCCGTCCGGGCTGGCACATCGAGTGCTCGGTGATGTCGACCTGCTGCCTGGGCGAGAGCTTCGACATTCATGGTGGCGGCAACGACCTGGAGTTCCCGCACCACGAGAACGAGATTGCCCAGAGCGAGGCGGCCACCGGCAAGCAGTACGCCAAGGCGTGGATGCATTGCGGCATGATCCGTATCAATGGCGAGAAGATGTCCAAGTCGTTGAACAACTTCTTCACCATTCGCGACGTGCTCGACAAGTATCACCCTGAGGTGGTGCGCTACCTGCTGGTGTCGAGCCACTACCGCAGCTCGATCAACTACTCCGAGGACAGCCTGCGCGAAGCCAAGGGCGCACTGGAGCGCTTCTACCATGCGCTGCGCGGCTTGCCGCGCGTGGCCGCGCAAGGTGGCGAGTCGTATGTCGAGCGTTTTGCCGCGGCCATGAACGACGACTTCGGCACGCCTGAAGCCTGTGCGGTGCTGTTCGACCTGGTGCGCGAGATCAATCGCGTGCGCGAGGCCGAGCCTGAGGTGGCCGCTGGCCTGGCGGGCCGTTTGCGCGAGCTGGCCGAGCTGCTGGGCGTGTTGCAGCTGGAGGCCGACGACTTCCTGCAGGCGGGCGCCGAAGGCAAGGTCGATGCGGCTGAAGTGGAGGCGTTGATCCAGGCGCGTCTGCAGGCACGTACCGACAAGAACTGGGCCGAATCGGACCGCATCCGCGACCAGCTGACCGCCATGGGCGTGGTGCTGGAAGACGGCAAGGGCACGACGACCTGGCGTCTGGCTGACTGATCGCGCTGCCCTCATCGCGGGTCGAGCCCGCTCCCACAGGTTGATCACTGATCTAGAGCACAGTGATCAACCTGTGGGAGCGGGCTCGACCCGCGATGAGGCCCTAACTGGCCACCTTCGGCCGACACTGCAACACCAGCCGCGCCCCGCCCAATTCGCTGTCTCCTACCTCCAGCTCAAACCCATGCAGGTCGACGATCGCTGCAACGATCGAAAGCCCCAGCCCGAACCCGTTGTGCCGATGACCTTCCTCGCTGCGGTAGAACCGCTTGAGCACGGCCTCGCGCTCGTCCGCCGGAATCCCCGGCCCGCTGTCCTCCACCTCGATCAGCACGCCCTGGGCGTCTTCACGGGCTCGCATCCGCACCTGACCACCGGCCGGGGTGAACTTGATGGCATTGCCCAGCAGGTTGGCCAGGGCCTCGAACAGCAGCTCGCGGTCGCCCTTGAGCGCCGGCAACTGGTCGGGCAGCACCAGGGTCAGGCGAATTTCGCCGTCCTCGGCCAGCGGCAGGTAGAAGTCATGCAGCTCTACCAGCAGGGCACGCGGGTCCAGCTCGACGAAGCCGGCACGGCGCTGGCGGTCTTCCAGTTCGCTGATGCGCAGCAACCCGCGAAAACGCGCCATCAGGGTGTCGGTTTCGCTGATGGCCTGGTCCATCTGGTCGGCCTGGATCGAGTCGTCGCCGACCTGCTGGCGGATCCGGTACAGCTGGGCCCGCAGGCGCGTCAGCGGGGTGCGCAGGTCGTGGGCAATGTTGTCGCACACGCCTTTGACCTCATGCATCAGCCGCTCGATGCGGTCGAGCATGGCGTTGACGATGGCTGCCAGCATGTCCAGTTCGTCACGGCGCGACGACAGCGGCAGACGGTGGGTGAGGTCGCCGGCCACGATCAGCTCGGCACTGGCCTGGATCGCCCTTATGCGCTTGAGCGGGCGGCGACGCAGCAGGTACCAGCCGGCGATGCCGGGAATGATGGTCAGCGACAGCCCCCACAGCAACGCATGCAGAATGATCCGCGTGACCACGAACAGCGAACCGTTGTCGCGTACCAGCACCAGCCAGCGGCCATCGCGCACCTTGAGCGCCACGGCATCACAGCTGTCTTTTGGCATGCGCGGGTCGTCGGCGTCCAGGCAGCGGCTGAGCTCGTGGATCCTGCCATCCAGGCCCAGCTCGGGCGGGATCTGGCGGATCTGCCCGCCCAGTGGGTTGAACTGCGCGTCGAACAGCCCGTAGGCATCGAAGCTGCGTTCGTCGAAGGCCTGGCTGGCGATCAGGGCGTCGTCGAGCTGCTTGCCGCTCATGTGTGCGAACAGGTGCTGGCGCTGCAACAGGGAATGGCGGGTGAGCTTGTTCAGGTAGCCGGACACCTCGAAGTACAGCACCCCCATGAGGATGCTGCTCCAGGCCACGAACAGAAAGCTGTACAGCGCCAGCAGGCGGCTGGTGGACGAACTCCAGCCCTTAGACGGGTTCGGCAATGGCATAGCCGGAGCCCCGCACGGTGCGAATCAGCGGGGTTTGCCCGGCGGCGTCGATCTTCTTGCGCAGACGCCCGATGTGCACGTCGATCAGGTTGGTGCCGGGGTCGAAGTGGTACCCCCAGACTTCCTCGAAGATCATCATGCGGGTGATGACCTGGCCGGCGTGGCGCATCAGGAATTCCAGCAGCTTGTACTCGGTGGGCAGCAGGTTGAGGGTCTGCTCGCCGCGCCGGGCCTCGTGGCTTATCAGGTCCAGCTCCAGGTCGGCGACCTGCAGGCGGGTCTGGGCCATCGGCACGCTGTTGCGGCGCAGCAGCACTTCCACGCGCGCCGCCATCTCGTCGGAGGCAAACGGCTTGGTCAGGTAGTCGTCACCACCGGCGCGCAGGCCGCGCACGCGTTCGTCGACATCGGAGAGGGCGCTGATCATCAGGATCGGCGTGGCGATCTTGAGGTTGCGCAGGGTGGTGACGATGGTCAGGCCGTCGACTTCGGGCAGCATGCGGTCGAGGGTGATCAGGTCGTAGCCGCCGGCGATTGCCTTGGCCAGGCCTTCACGACCGTTGTCGGCCCAGTCGACCTCAAGGCCGTGGCTGGAGAGTTCGGCGACGATTTCCTGGCCGGTGACGGCATCGTCTTCGATAGTCAGTACGCGGGGCATGCTCTTACCTGGGCGGCGTGTGGAGACTCGATTGTGCCAAAGAATAGGCGGTGCCCGGGTTAAAGAAAAATTCATCTTGAAAAAGGGCTGCTGCGCAGCCAGTCACGGGTCGAGCCCGCTCCCACAAGGTTGCGATGAACCTGTGGGAGCGGGCTTGACCCGCGATGCATTCAGGCGACCTTGACGATCCAGCCCGCCGGCGCTTCGACGTCACCGCTCTGGATACCGGTCAGCTCGGCGTAGAGCTTCTGGGTTACCGGACCGACTTCGGTCTCGCTGTGGAACACGTGCAGCTTGCCGTTGTACTGGATGCCGCCGATCGGGGTGATCACCGCAGCGGTGCCGCAGGCACCGGCTTCGATGAAGCGGTCCAGCTGGTTGATCAGCACGTCGCCCTCGATCACCTTCAGGCCCAGGCGCGATTCGGCCAGTTGCATCAGCGACAGGCGGGTGATGCCCGGCAGCACCGACGCGGATTTCGGGGTCACGAACTCGTTGTTGGCGGTGATGCCGAAGAAGTTGGCCGAACCCACTTCCTCGATCTTGCTGTGGGTCAGCGGGTCGAGGTAGATGCAGTCGGCAAAGCCGGCCTTCTTGGCCTCATAGCCTGGTTGCAGGCTGGCTGCGTAGTTGCCACCGACCTTGGCGGCGCCGGTGCCCTGGGGCGCGGCACGGTCGAAATCGGAGATCAGGAACTTGTGCGGGGTCATGCCGCCCTTGAAGTACGAGCCAACCGGGATGGCGAAGATCGAGAAGATGAACTCCGGCGCGGTGCGTACGCCGATGTTGTCACCCACGCCGATCACGAACGGACGCAGGTACAGGGCACCCTTGCCGTGCGGCGGTACGAAGCGTTCGTTGGCCTGGACCACCTGCTTGCAGGCCTCGATGAACTGTTCGGTCGGCACCCGCGGCATCAGCAGGCGATCGCAGCTGCGCTGCATGCGCAGGGCGTTCTGGTCGGGGCGGAACAGGTTGATCGAGCCATCCTTGCAGCGGTAGGCCTTCATGCCTTCGAAGCATTGCTGGCCGTAGTGCAGCGCGGTGGAGCCTTCGCTGATGTGCAGTACGTTGTCTTCGGTCAGGGTGCCCTTGTCCCACTCGCCATCACGGAAGTAGGAAAGGTAGCGCTTGTCGGTCTTGATGTAGTCAAAGCCCAGCTTGTCCCAGTTAATGCTCTCGTTACTCATGGCACCCTCGATCGGTTGGCAAATGCCTGTATGGTCAGGCCACGCATATTGCGCAAGCAGCCACGATAATACATCCCGTGCAGATCGGAAACGGGCAGATGCCGATTGCGCCGGTGCCCGGCCGCCAGCGCTTCAGATCCGGCGTGACGAGCGTGAGTGGTTGCGCCGCCAGGGGCTTGACCGACGCAGGGCTCGTGGAGCATTGTGCGTGACATGAATATCGACCTGTTGACCTCGACCCGCACCACCACGACCGCCATCGGCGGGCGATGGGTGGCTGTGTAAAGCGAACGCAGCAGGTCACCCAAGGCCCCGCCAGCAATGGACGGGGCCTTTTGGTTGGCGCGTCCGGCTGGCATCTTAAGGAGAGACACCATGCCCGTACGGCGCGCGTTACTGATTCTGGATATGCAGGTCGGCCTGTTCCATGGCCCCGAACAGCCCTGGCAGGGCGAGCGGATACTGGCCAACATCAACCGCCTGATCGGCACCGCACGGGCGGCCCGGGCGCCGATATTCGTCGCGCGCCACACCGGCCCGCAGGGTTCGCCGATCGAGGCCGGCAGCACACCCTGGCAACTGCTCCCGGCGCTGGAGGTAGACGAGCAATACGACCGCGTGTTCGACAAGTTCCGGCCCAGTGCCTTCTGGAACACGCCGCTGCGTGAGTGGCTGCAGCAGGCGGGCGTTGAAGAGCTGGTGGTGGTCGGCATGAAAACCCAGTACTGCGTCGATACCAATTGCCGCGTTGCTGCCGAGCTGGGCGTGCGCCCGGTACTGGTCAGCGACGCGCACACCTGCATGGATACCCCCGGCCTAGGCGCCGAGGCCATCGTCGCCCATCACAACCTCACCCTGGGCAGTGGCTTTGCCACCTTGTGCGTCACCGAAGCCGTTCAGTTCTGATTGCGGCATGCACAGCTGCCCCTGCAACTGCAGGTGTTGCAGGAACACCAGGTCATGGGACGCCACCAGCAGGGTCCCCTGATACTGGCAGAGCATCTGTTCCAGGGCCTGCAACGATGGCAGGTCGAGGTGGTTGCTGGGTTCGTCGAGCAACAGCAATTGCGCTGGCTGGTCGCTGTAGAGTACCGCGGCCAGCGCTGCCTTGAGCCGTTCGCCGCCACTGAGCAGGCCGCTGGGCAGGGTGATGCGGTCTGCATCCAGGCCCAGTTGCGCCAATCGGGTGCGCACGCTGCTCTGGTCGAGTTGACGGCACGCCTCGCGCACATGCTCCAGCACGCATACGCTCGGGTCGAGCAGGCTGCACTGCTGGTCCAGGTACGCCACGCTGGCGCGGGTCTCGCATTCACCCTTTCTGGGCGGCAGTTGCCCGGCCAGCACCTTGAGCAACGTGGATTTGCCGCTGCCGTTGGCGCCGGTGAGGGCAAGGCGCTGGCCGACGTACAGCACCAGGTCGAGCGCGTGCGGATGCTCGATGTGGGGTAGCTCAAGGTCACGCAGCCAGGCGATCTGGCTGCCTGGCGGCAACTGACGTGCCGGCGCGTGCAGTACCACCGGCTGCTGCGGGTCCAGGCGTTGAGCGGCTTCACGCACCTGGGTGTCCATGGCCTGGCGCGTGGCCAGGTGGTTGCGCTGCTGCCTGCCTGCGGTGGCCTCGCTGCGTTGCTGTTGACGGTCTAGCAGGATCTTCGCCTGGTTGCTGTGCCTGGCCTCGTGGCCGGCTCTGGCCTGGTGGCGTTCGAGGCGCTCGTGTTGACGCTGCAGGTCGCGGGCCTGGCGCTGGCGTTCGAGCTTCAGACGTTCGAGATTGCGCTCGGCCAGTTCGGTGTCGCGGGCCTTGCAAGCGGTGAATGCGCTGTAGTCGCCCCCGTAGCTGTGCAGGCCCGAGGGCGACAGCTCGACGATGCGCTGCATGCTGGCGAGCAGCGTGCGGTCGTGGCTGATGACCAGCAGCCCCTTGTTCCAGCGTTCGAGCATGATCATCAGCGCGGCGCGGCTGGGGGCGTCCAGGTGGTTGGTGGGCTCGTCGAGAATCAGGTAGTCGGCGTCGCCGAGAAACGCACCCAGCAGTGCCACGCGCATGGCCTGGCCGCCGCTCAGCGTTTCGGCGGGGCGATCCCAGCGCAGCATGCCGAGCTGCTCGCGGGCCAGGTGGCTGTGCAGTTGCTCGCGTATGTTCCAGCGTTCGCCGACAGTCTCGAAGTCGCTCGCGGCGGTACTGCCAGCCTCGATGCGTTGGAGCGCTTCTATCACCTGGCGTACCTGGGCCAGGTCGGCGACCGTGGTGCGGGAGGTGATCGGCTGTTGAGCGAGGTAGTGCACGCGCCCCTGGCGCAGGCAGCGGCCATCGCTGGGCTCGAGCTGACCGGCCATCAGGCGTGCGAGTATGGATTTGCCCACGCCGTTGCGCCCCACCAGGCCGGTGCGGCGCTGGTCGAAACGTTCGGTGAGGTTGGAAAACAGCAGCCTGCCGTCTGGCAGTGCATAGGTGACGCTGTCCAGCGTCAGGGATGACGTGTTCGTCATGCGAACCTCCAAGGATGCCTGGTGCTTCCCCCGGTGAAGGGGCTGAAGACGGGCCGTCTGAAACGACGGTGGCATCAATGGCGCATTGGACGAATACCTCGGGATGCGGGAAAAGGCCTGTAGTCTAAGGGGATAGCGGCAGTCGGTAAAGGCCCTCCAGTGCCATTACCGGTCGAGTTTTTCATAGCCTATCGCGCCCGAGACGGGTTGTGCCCGGCTGATATCGAAGGCGTGTTCGAGTAGCGGCCTGGCTTGCTCCCATTGCGCGGCGCCCGTACCGTCGCGCCCTGTTACCGAGAGTGCGATCAGCTGTGCACTGAGGTGCTTCAGATCAAGTGGCTGGGCGTCATTGGCCGTTTCCGGCAGCCTGTCTGCCACCTTGTGGCGGCTCGAGTCCTGTTTGGCATAGTTGCCGAACTGTTCGACGCCCTGCACCCCTGCCAGCCGAGAGACGTGCTCATCATGCAGGGGGAAGCGCCGTACATGGCTGTCGGAGAAGGAGTCCTGCAGCAGGTGCAGCAACGAGCCCAACGCCAGGTTCTGGATGGTGCTGGCAGCATGCTCATTGTGCGAATCGTCACAGCGCGACTCTGTCCAGCCGTGTCCTCGCAGCATTGCCTTGAGTGCGGGCATACGCGTGCAGTTCCTGCTGAAAAGGTCTTCGGGCTGCCATAGCAGCCGTCGGGTGTTGCTGTGGGTGAGCGACTGGCTGAACTGCTCGCCACCTTCGGGGCTCATCAGTTGCGGCACGCTGCGAAAGTAGCGGTTCTTGGGGATTTCTCCGGTGGAAACACGGAATGTGAATTCGGCCCACATCATGATTCTGGCGCGTGTTTGTGTCGTGGTTTCCAGAGCGCTTGAGGCCATGGCGTGAAGGTACTGCATGTCGCCGCAGTGGGTGCGATACATGAGGTCCCAGGTGGGATTGATCTGTGTTGAACGCTTGCAGGAGTCTTTGAACGACAGGTAGAAATCCACTGGTACACCCGTCTTCATGAAACCCAGCGGATCATCGTTCCAGCGTGCGCCCGCGATGAGGCTTTCGATGAAGTTCTGATCCGCTTTAAGGGCATCGGGAATCGCTGCCTGCCTGATCGATGCCAGGGTCAGGTTTTCGTGTACCGCCTCGCTGAAGACACGAGTGTAGGCACCATTGTTCACCTTGCCGTAGGGTGACAGTTGGAAAGCGCTGGCCGATGCACTGACCAGGCACAGTGTTGCGGCGGACAGGATACGGTAGGCTCGCACGCTCGAACTCCCTTTCAGTGTGCCGGCAGGCTTTTGAGCAGCGTAGACGAGTTGCGTTTAGTGCGCGCGGGCTGAACGGCCCCTTTGGTCTATCCGGCAACGAGTACTTTGAAAGGGCGGTGCAGGTCAACGCTGTTGCACCAGGAAGGCTTCACCGCGGCTTGCCATACGCCTGGGTGATGCGGTCGATCACGATCGCCAGCGCAACGATGGCCAGCCCGGCCTCGACCCCCTTGCCCACGTTCAGTGTCTGGATGCCGGCCAGCACGTCCTCACCCAGGCCGCGCGCGCCGATCATCGAGGCCACCACCACCATCGACAGCGCCATCATCACCGACTGGTTCAGGCCGGCCAGGATGCTCGGCAGCGCCAACGGCAATGCCACCCGGCGCAAGCGCTGCCAGCGGTTGGCGCCCAGCCCCTGAGCGGCCTGGGTCAGCGACGGGTCCACCTGCGACAGGCCCAGTTCGGTGAGGCGTACCAGCGGCGGCAGGGCATACACCAGGGTGGCGAAGATCGCCGGCACCTTGCCCAGCCCGAACAGCATCAGCACCGGGATCAGGTACACGAAACTGGGCAGGGTCTGCATCACGTCCAGCACCGGCATCAGCAACCGGCGTGCCAGTGGCCGGCTGGCCAGCAAGATGCCGAACGGAATGCCGATCAGGAGGCACAGGCCGGTACTCACCAGCACCAGCGCGCAGGTCTGCAGCAGCTTGTCCCACAGGCCGACCACCCCGATCAGAAACAGCAGGCCGCTCAGCAGCAGCGCCCGCCGCACACTGCGTGTGGCGTGCCAGGTCAGCAGTGCCACCAGCGCCAGCAGCAACCACCACGGCGTGGCGCGCAGCAGGTTTTCCAACCCTACCAGCAGTTGCAGCAGCCCGTCCGAGACCGCCCGAAGCTGGTCGCCGTAGGCCAGCACCAGCCAGTCGACGAAGCGATTGACGCTGTCTGCGAACGAAACGTGCAGCGCCTCGGGAAAGCCCGTACTCACAGGGCCGACTCGACCCTGGTCGCCACCTCGGCGGGCAGCCAGGCCTTCCAGATGCTCGGGTTCGCCTTCAGAAAGGCCTGCGCTGCAGCGTCCGGCGCCTGGCGCTGCTCGCTCATCGTTGCCAGGGCGCTGTTGAGGGTGGCGATCGGCAGATCGACCTTGGCGAAGAATGCCACCAGCTCCGGGTACTGCTGGCGAAACGGCGCCGATACGCCGATCGACAGCCTGGCCGGCAGCGAGCGGGTGCCTTTGGGCTCGGGGTTGCCGGGGTCGGTGAGGGTGGCCCAGGCCTGGGCGTCGAATGGCGGCTCTTCAAGGCGCACCAGCTCGTAGCGGCCCATCAGCGGGGTGGGCGACCAGTAGTAGAACAGCACCGGCTTGCCACGGCGGATGGCGGAGGTGATTTCGGCGTCCAGCGCCGCGCCCGAGCCGCTGCGAAAGTTCACGTACTGCCCGTCCAGCCCGTAGGCCTTGAGCTTCTGGCTGTTGACGGTCTCGGAGGTCCAGCCGCTGGGGCTGTTGAGAAAGCGGCCCTTGTCGGGTGACTCGGGGTCCTTGAACAGTGGGGCATGGCGCTTGAGGTCCTGGACGGAACGCAAGTCCGGGGCCAGTGCCTTGAGGCCGCGCTGTTCATCGCCCTTGATCACGTAGGCGGGCACGTACCAGCCTTCGTCGGCGCCCTTAACCGTGTCCCCGATGCTGAACACCTGGCCGGCCTGCTCGGCCCTGGTCCAGGCCGGGCTGCGGCCAGCCCACTCCTCGGCGATCACCTGGATGTCGTTGCGCGCCAGCGCCACCTCCATGCTCACGGTGCTGCCGGGCAGGGTGTCGGTGGGGTAGCCGTAGCCTTTCTCGACGATAAAGCGCAGCAGTTGCGTGGTCAGGCTGCCGCTTTCCCAGGTGATGTCGCCAAAGTGGATGGGGGCCGCAGCGGGCGCCGCCAGGCTCTGGGAGGCTAGGCCCAGTGCCAGCAGGGCGCCGCCGATCAATTGTGTCAGTCGCTTCATGTCGTCTCACTTGCCGCGCCGCTTCAAGGTCAGGCAAGTGTAGTAGACCCGCGCCAGGGGTTTAGCGCAGTACCGCCAACTTGATGCTGAAGCCCACCAGGCACATGCCGGCCAGGCGTTCGAGCAGGTTCGAGACCTTGGGGTTGGCGCGCAGGCGGGCGGCCAGGTTGTGGGTCAGCAGCACGGCCACCAGGCCATACAGGAAGGTCAGCACGGCAATGGTCACCGCCATGAAGCCGAACGTCACGAAGCCCTGATGCCGGACCGGGTCGACGAACAGCGGAAAGAACGCCATGTAGAACATGATCGCCTTGGGGTTGAGCAGGGTGATCATCATGGTCTGGCGCAGGTAGTGCTTGGACTTCATCGGCCGTACCGGCGTGCTGCCGGGTTTGGCCAGGGCCATGCGCAGGCCCAGGTAGGCCAGGTACGCTGCACCCAGCCATTGCACGGTATGGAACGCTGCCGGGTAGGTGGTGAGCAGCGCTGCCACACCGGCCACGGCCAGCCACAACAGCACCTGGTCACCCAGGATGACGCCGAAGGTGGCGCCCAGGCCGCCTTTGATGCCGCCCTTGCCGGTGGCAGTGATCAGCGCGAAATTGCCCGGCCCCGGGATCGCCAGCAGCACCAGGAAGGCAATCACGAAGGCACCGTAGTCCGTTACGCCAAGCATGGGGAAACTCCGTGTTACCTATCAGGATTCGAGTGCATACGATACGCCTGCGCTGCGCCGGTGCGAACCCCGTGTTGTGCATCTGGCCCGAACAATCGCACAGCGATGTGCGCCTGCTGCCAGCCCGGCAGGTCACACCCGGGCCCGTGCAACTTCCGGTTTCTCACGTACACGCTGGGCTTTGCCCGGCTGATCCGGCCGGGCTGCGCTGTTCTACTGGGGGCTCTTTGTACCTCTGGAGCAGGCGATGCAACTTTGTTACGCAGCCAACATGCACGGCATCTTCAACCGTGCTTTCCCTACCGAGTCGCAGCCTGTGGCTGGCGGTTGCCGGGTAGTCGTACACCGGGGCGTGCTCTATTGCGCCTACAACGCCGACGGCAACGTGGCCGAATTCGTCGCGAAAGTGAGTGGCATCGACGTATGGACGACGCCGGCGGTGCTGCCACTGATGGTGACCCCGAGCAGGTCACTGGCGCTTTTTGTGTTCAAGGACAAGGTCCATGCGTTTCGAAGCGATGACCAGGGTGAATACACCCTGGCCTCCTACAACGACACGCTCATGGGGTTCGAGCCCATGACGTTGAGTCAGCCCATGCACGGCTCGCCGTCGCTGGTGGAGTTTCAAGGGCGGTTGCATGCCTTCTATCGGCACGGCCACACGAGGCAGATCGAGTGCCTGAGCAGTGAAGACCTGGAAAACTGGGGCAATGGCCCGGTGCTCAGGGCCAGGGGGGTAGCGGTGACCACCCCCGACGACCCGATCGCCATTGTCTACCAGGGCCTGATCCACCTGTTCTACAAGGATGGCGATGGTCGGACCCTGTTGGTGAAGTACGACGGCAAGCAGGCCTGGACCGAGCCACGGGTGTTCATCGAGCAGGCCTACCCGTTCATGCCGGGTGTGACGGTTCACGCGGGGCTGCTCAAACTCGCCTTCACCCGCAGCATTGCCAATGCCGACGGTCGCGCGCTCTATCAATACGCCTATGACGGCAATGCCCTCAGCCCGGCAACGGTCAGCAGCAACCTGGCCGCTACCGAGCGGGTGGGGCTGGGCGTGCTCGATGGCGAGCTGTTTGCGCTGTTCCAGAAGGCCTGACCCGGTGGAGGTGTTCCCATGCCCGTTGACCGTGTCATTGGCCTGTACATCGACAACAACCTGGTGCCCGACATGCAGGCCGTTGCGTTCGAAGAGCAGGTCGACGTGGTGTTCATGGACGCGGTGGCGCTGCTCGCCGCCGCCAGGCCCCGGGACTGCGTGCATACCCTGGTCTACCTGAACTACATCGTTTCGGCCCGCCTGATACGCAGCAGCAACCATGAGGCACAGGCCGGCTATGGGGCATGCATGACCACCCTGTTGCGCCGCTGGTACAGCGACACCACGGTGCTGCAGCATCTTCAGGCCTCGCCAGGGCTGTATCGTCATGGCGTGATGATCGGGCTCTACCGTGTGCACCATGCCCTGGTCATGAATGGCCTAAGGAGCGTACAGGGGCCACACCTGCTGGATCCTGGCGACCCCTTGCGCATGCTCCAGCATGGGGTCATGGCCATCTTCGGCCCGTGGCATGCGCACATTCGCCTGCATGGGCGCATTCGTGATTACTACCACAGCCGATTGAACACTGCAGGGCCCTCGGCACAGATCGAAATAGGTCGCAGCGCGCGCACTGAGGTGCCGATACGGGTGGCCACCTGGAACCTGCAGGGCGCATCGGTCAGCACCGAGAGCAAATGGTTGACCGGGGTCTTGCCGCTGCTGCGCAGCAACGATGTGGTGGTTCTGCAGGAGGTCGGCGTTGCCCCGCATTCTGCGGTGTTCAGCCGCACCGAACGGGTGGCCGACCAGTTCGGCAGTCACCACGACATCCATGTCTACAGCTGGCAGGCCGGCACCCGCAGCCGGCCCGAGCGCTACCTGATCTACTTCCTCGATGTGCAGCGGTTGCGGGTGAACCTGGCGATCGTGATGCCTGACCCCGGCGAGTTCATGGTCAGCCAACTGGCCATCATCTCGGACGGGCAATTGCCGGTGGCGGGCCCGCCCCTTTACCGCCCGGCCATGGGGGTGCGTGTGAGGCGACGAGCGCTGGCGGGCAACACGCCGGAGCTGGCTATCTTCAACCTGCATGCCATTTCCGGCGGGGGCGTCAACGCCGCGCGCATGTTGAGGGAGATCAGCTGGCACACCGATACGCCGTTCGCGCTGCTGGGGGATTTCAACCGCGATCCGCGACCGACCACTCCCCCGGTGCCGACGCGTGGCAACTGGGTGTCGCCCGAAGACATCGCCCGTATCGAGCTGGCGGGCGGCAGTACCCACCCCAGCGTGGCGCCGAGCAACATGCTGGACTATGCGGTGACCAATGGCACCTCGCAGGTGCCGGCGCCGGGGAACGTCTCTGCGCCGGGGGCATCGGACCACCGCTCGGTGCATTACAACCTGACCTTCAACTGCTAGCGCCGGCAGGTGCCGCGGGATTTTCCCAGCGTCGCTAATTTATCCGCACGCCGCTTCGTCTCCTCCAGTAGCGCCCGTACGCCTCCCGCGCCACGAGCCTCATTCAACCAAGGAGACAGGCAATGACTTCCGTATTCGATCGCGACGATATCGTGTTCCAGGTTGTGGTCAACCACGAGGAACAGTACTCCATCTGGCCGGACTACAAGGCTATCCCCAACGGCTGGCGCACCGTCGGCAAGAGCGGTTTGAAGGCTGAGTGCCTGGCGTACATCGATGAGGTATGGACCGACATGCGCCCGCTGAGCCTGCGCCAGAAGATGGCCGAAACCGCTGCGGCGCAGTGAGGGGCGGCACGTGTCGTCACTGACCCTGTTGTGCCTGCCGTACTCGGGTGCCAGCGCCATGGTCTTCAGCCGCTGGCGGCGCAAGGTGCCCGCCTGGTTGAACGTGCGCCCGGTGGAGCTGCCAGGGCGGGGTGCACGCCTTGGCGAGCCGTTGTACACCGACATGCAGGCCCTGGCCCGGCAACTGGCCGCCGAACAGAGCCTTGTCGCCCACCAGCCCTACGCGGTGCTGGGGCACAGCCTGGGGGCGCTGCTGGCGTTCGAGCTGGTGCACGAGCTGCAGGCGCTGGGCTGCCCGCCACCGGTGGCGTTGTTTGCCAGCGGTACGGCGGCGCCGACCCGTCGTGAAGGCTACGACGACGAAAGCTGGCGCGAACCCAAGAGCGACCCGCAACTGATCGAAGAGTTGCGCACCCTGGGCGGTACTTCGGAGGAAGTGCTGGGCAACGAGGAACTGATGAGCCTGACCCTGCCGGTGTTGCGCGCAGACTTTCTGTTGTGCGGACGCTACGCCTATCGGCAGCGCCCGGCACTGCGTTGCCCGCTGCATGTGCTCGGGGGCGAGGAGGATCGCGCGACCCAGGAACAGTTGCTGGCCTGGCGTCAGGAGAGCCAGGGTGATTTCTCGCTGGCGCTCTTCCCCGGCGGGCACTTCTTCATCCATGAGCATGAAGAGCAGGTGCTGGGCGTGCTCAGCCAGGCCCTGGAGCCGCACCGCCTGACCGCATGAGCCTCGCGTGGTAGCATCCGACCGGGCCCGGGCAGCCATCGCGCTGCCCGGGTTTCTGTCCGCAAGCCGCCTGGCGGTGACACCCATCGCCCCGGCGCCCGCCATGGAGCGCACGCAATGCTGATCGACCCTACCCAGGCCACGCTGCTGGTCATCGACGTTCAGGAAAAACTCATCGGCGCGGTCAGCGACCCTGCCGGCACGCTGGCCCGCACCCGCTGGTTGCTGGCGGCGACGGCCGAACTGGGGTTGCCCACGGTGATTTCCGAACAATATCCCAAGGGCCTCGGGCACACCGTCGGGGCACTGCTCGAGGCGGCGCCCGCTGCCGAGGTGGTGGAAAAGGTGCACTTTTCCTGCGTGGCTGCCGACTGCCTGCCCGCCAGCCTGCTGGCCCGCCACCAGGTGATTGTGTGCGGCATGGAAACCCACGTGTGCGTGCTGCAGACAGTGCTCGGCCTGCTGGCGCTGGGCAGGCAGGTGTTCGTGGTGGAGGACGCCTGCGACAGCCGCAGCCTGCTCAGCAAGAGCGCCGGCCTGCAGCGCATGCGTGATGCCGGCGCGCAGATCGTGACTCGCGAGATGGTGCTGTTCGAGCTGCTGGGCAGCGCCGGCCACGAGAAATTTCGCCACATCAGCAAGACCTTCCTGGTCGGCGAGCAACCTTGAGGGTGGGCGGATCATGTTGTTCGTGGTGATGCTGGGGGGCAAACACCCCCGGGCCCGCATCGAAGTGCACGATGTGGTGTTCGTGGTGGCCCCGACCCTCGAAGCGGCCTACCCGCAATTGCGCGAGCAATGGTTCGGCAGCGCCAGGGGCGTGCACGTCGATTCCTGGCTGGAGGTCGACGGGGTCGACGGCTACAAGCTGCACTGGTCGGACATGCAGCCGGCTGCCGGCGAGCCACGCCTGTATTTCATCAACCTGGGCGGCTACGAGCCCGGTGCGTTCGGCGAGGCGCACCAGTACCTGTTGGTGGTGGCCACCAGCAAGGCCCAGGCCAAGGCCATCGGCAAGCAACGCATGGCACGTCACTGGAGCCAGGCGCACACCGATGCAGTGATGGACGTGGATGACTGCATCGCCATCGACCAGCTCGGTGGCCGATACGTGCGCCTGATTGCAGGCGAGCATGCCCCGCTGGTGCAGCGCAGCGACTACATCGTGCTGGGCTGATGGGCGAGCTTGATGGCTATTTGCCGTTAGCCTGGATTACAGTACGCGCTTCATTTTCTGCCCTTACAGGATGTTCCGATGCGTTCACGTGCACTGTCTGGCTTCTGCTGCGCACTCACCCTCAGCGCTCTGCCGAATCTGGCCCTGGCCCAGGCCACGGTGGCCCAGGTGTTCAATGGCGAGATGCTGGGCACCAACCTGCGTTTCTTCGAGTCGGTAGCCGGTGTTGCGCGTACCTCGTTCGGCGACACCCATACTTACAAGGTGCAAGGCTGCGAAATCACCGCCACGGCCGGCGGCGGCACGGTCAGCGAGCTGCGCATGGAGCTCTCGTCCACCTGCAAGGCAGACCTGAGCACGTTCATCGGCGACTTTGCGCCGCCGGCCGCGCAGCCCCTGACGTTCGGTGCAATGGCCGGGTCTTCGGGAGGCGGGCTGGAGTTCTACGCCAGTTGCCTGAGCATGTGCGGCAATGCCGCCGACCCGTCGGTGTACGCGCTCTGGCAAGGACCGCGGGCAGTGGGGTTTACCGAAGTGCTGCTGGAGGTGGTGCTGGTGGATGATGAGGCCAGCGCGGCGGCCGGTCACTGGAGCGAGGCCATGCAGAAGGCCAAGGGTGACGACTTTGTGGTGGACACCCGCTTCAACTGCGAGCGCACCTTCGATGAAGTGGCGCAGGCCAGCTTCGACAAGGTCAAGGTCAATGCGGTCACCATCGGCACCGAGTTGACCAAGCCGGGCTGCTGACGGTTTGCACGGGCCGGCCCCGGCTGTGTACTGTGGGGCCCTCGACCGATAGCCGGGGGCTGTATGCCTTTACGCGGATGGATGGTGCTGGCCACGCTGGCGCTGCTGTTGCAGGGGTGCGCCGGCCAGCGTGGGGCGCAACAGACCACGCCGGCCCAGGTGCGCGCCACGGTGGTTGCACTGATGCCAGCCGCCACTGGTGACCGTGAAGGGTGGGCGGCGGACATTCAGACGGCGTTTGCCGCACAGAAGCTCGACCCCAGCCGCAGCAACCTGTGCGCGGTGCTGGCGGTGACCGAGCAGGAGTCGACCTACCAGGCCGACCCGCAGGTGCCCGGCCTGGGGCGCATTGCCCGCGCCGAGATCGACCGGCGTGCGGCGCGTCTGCATGTTCCGCAGCGGCTGGTGGAGGCCGCGCTGCAAACCCACTCGCCCGATGGCAGAACCTACAGCCAGCGACTGGCGGCGGTGCGCAGCGAGAAGCAACTGAGTGCACTGTTCGACGACCTGATCGGTTCGCTGCCGCTTGGGCGTACCTTGCTCGGCGACCTGAACCCGGTGCGCACCGGGGGGCCGATGCAGGTCAGCATCGCGTTCGCCGAACGCCACGCCCAGGACTACCCCTATGCCTACAGCGGCACCCTGCGCCAGGAAGTGTTCACTCGGCGCGGCGGGCTGTACTTCGGCATCGCCCATCTGCTGGGTTACCCAGCCAGCTACGAGCAGCCGCTGTATCGGTTTGCCGACTTCAATGCAGGCTGGTACGCAAGCCGCAACGCGGCGTTCCAGCATGCGGTCAGCCAGGCGTCGGGCGTGGAACTGGCGCTGGACGGCGACCTGATCGCGCCAGGGGCGATTTTTCCGGGGGCCACCGAACAGGCGGTACGGCGCCTGGGTGACAGGCTCGGCCTGCGCAACCCGACCATTCGCAGTCAGCTGGAGGAGGGGGACAGCCTGGCATTCGAGCGCACGCGGCTGTATCAGCGGGTGTATGCACTGGCCGAGGCGGCTGCGGGCAAGCCGTTGCCGCGGGCGCAGTTGCCAGGCATCGAACTCAAGAGCCCCAAGATCACCCGAAAGCTGACCACGGCATGGTTTGCCAAACGGGTGGATGAGCGCTATCGGCGCTGCATGCAGCGCTGATAGCACGGGGCAGGTTCAGGCGCTGGCCAGGGTCGCGCTGGCGCGGGCGTTGCTGGCGCGCTGGCCCAGGCTCTGGTACAGCGACTGGCCGATCTCGGCTGCGCGCACCGGCAGTACCGACAGCAGGGTATCGCTCAGGCCGTGTGACGCTTCGCAGAAGCCCTGCAGGTAGACCGCCGCGTTGAGCTCCGGGCTGGCCAGCACGCGATAGTCGCGGTCCACTTCGAAGTCCTTGAGGTGCTGTTGCAGCGGCGCCAGCAGCTCGCGATGGGAGCGGCGCTCATAGCCGGTGGCAAGAATCACCGCGTCGTACACGTGGGTCTGCTGGATGCCGGTGGCCAGGTCGCGCAGGGTCAGCTCGATGCCCTTGTCGGTGCTGACGGCGGCCTCGATGTTGCGTCGGCACAGAACGGCGTGACGGTACTGATGGGCGACTTTCTGACGGTAGAGCATGCCGTAGATGCGTTCGATCAGGTCGATGTCCACTACCGAGTAGTTGGTGTTGTGGTACTCGGAGATCAGCTTGGCACGCTCGGCCTGGGGCTGGTTGAACACCAGGTCGGTGTAGTCGGGGGTGAAGACCTCGTTGACGAACGGGCTGTCATCGGCCGGCTTGAGTGCCGAGCCGCGCAGGATCATGTCGGCCTTGACCGACGGGTAGCTGTCGTTCAGGTCGATCAGGGCCTCGGCGGCGCTTTGCCCCGAGCCGATGATCGCGATGCGCATGGGCTTGCCCTGGGTGCACGGCAGTTGTTCCAGGCTGTTCAGGTACTGGGAGTGGTGGAACACGCGCGGATCGTCCTTGAAGGGCGCGAATACCGGCGGGATCTTCGGCGTGCCGCCGCTGCCCACCACCACCGAGCGTGCCCGGCGCAGGCGTTCATGGCCCTGGGCGCTGCGGGAGATCACGCGCAGGTGGTCGATACGCCCGTCCAGCAGTTCAGGTTCCACGCGCAGGATCTCCTCGCCATACACCGCCTGGGTGGCGAAGTGCTCGGCGGCCCAGCGCAGGTAGTCGTTGTACTCCAGGCGGCAGGGGTAGAAGGTGCCAAGGTTGATGAAGTCGGCCAGGCGCTTCTTCTGGTGCAGGTAGTTGACGAAGCTGTAGGGGCTGGTGGGGTTGCGCAGGGACACCAGGTCCTTGAGGAAGGAAATCTGCAGTTCACTCTGGGTGGCCAGGGTGTTGCCGTGCCAGCGGTAGTCGCTCTGCTTGTCGATGAACAGCGCATCGAGGGCATGGCCGTTGGTCTGGGCGAGTTCTTCCAGGGCGATGGCCAGGGCCAGGTTGGAGGGGCCGAAGCCGACGCCGATCAGGTCGTGGATTGTTTCGGATGATGCAGTCTGGCTCATGGGTGCGATTCCTTGGAGGGTCGAGTGGGGGGCGTGTGTGGCGCGCGCCCCGAATCCTGCGCAAATACACCGATAGAACGAGCTGTCAGAGCCAGAATTTACTCGACCTCTTCGGCATGCACAGGCGGTCGGCCAGTTGAAGTTCTCGCACATTGAAGCGCAGCAGGGGAGTGGGGCTTGGCAGTAAAGCCCGAAGGCTGCCGCGCAAGGCGCGGCAGCCTCGGCGGGTCAGTCGACCGCAGGGCGGTTCTGGCTGCGTTCGGCCTTGTAGCGGATCGCGACGGCCGGGGCGGGTTTGGCGTCGCCGGTTTCCAGCCATTGGCGCATGCGGCTGGCATCGGCGAAATGGGTGTACTTGCCGAAGGCATCGAGTATCACCATGGCCACCGGGCGATTGTCCATCCGCGTCAGCAGCACCAGGCAATGACCGGCCTCGTTGGTGAAGCCGGTCTTGGTCAGCTTGATGTCCCAGTTGCTCTTGTTGACCAGGTGGTCGGTGTTGCGAAAGCCCAGGGTGTAGTTGGGTTTCTTGAAGGCCACGGTCTTTTCGCGGGTGGTGCTCAGCTCGCTCAGCAGCGGGTAGCTGCGCGCGGCCAGCAGCAGCTTGCTCAGGTCGCGGGCGGTGGACACGTTGCTGGTCGACAGGCCGGTGGGTTCCACATAGCGGGTATGGCTCATGCCCAGGGCCTTGGCCTTGGCGTTCATGGCCTTGATGAAGGCGGCGTAGCCACCGGGGTAGTGGTGCGCAAGGGTCGCGGCGGCCCGGTTTTCCGAGGACATCAGGGTAATCAGCAGGGTGTCGCGACGGTTCAGCTCGCTACCCAGGCGAACCCGCGAGTACACGCCCTTCATTTCCTTGGTCTGGGCGATGGTGATGGTCAGGAGTTCGTCCATGGCCTGCTTGGCATCGAGCACCACCATCGCGGTCATCAGTTTGGTGACCGAGGCGATCGGCACCACACGGTCCGGGTTGCTCGCATAGAGCACCTTGTTGGTCTGCAGGTCGATCAGCAGTGCACTGCCCGAGGCCAGGTGCAGCTTGGCAGGGTCGCGCTGGACCTGGGGGGCCGGTTGGGCAACAGCGTTCGACGTGACGCTGGCAGTGCCAGTGAGCATCAGCAGCAGGCTGAGAATAGACAGGGAGGTTTTCACGTTGGTGCTCACTAAATGTAGGTATGTCGTTGGCTGTGCACAGGTTTTTTATTACAAGCCGTTACATTCTAGGAGTATGGTCGAGTCTGTGTCGATTGCCCCGTAAACATTGGGCGAACTATGAAATTTATTTAACCCTGGGCTTCGTTTGCAGCGGCTGGATCGGCGTGCCGAACCAGCCGAGCGGGACCTTAGCGGGACTTGAGGTAGCCGGCGGTGACGGCCTTGAGCAGCTCGTGACCTGCCTCGGCCGCCTTGGCGGGCGTCTGCGGCAGCTTGTACTGGCCGCTGAGGATGATCGCCAGGGTCATCTGCTGCGCGGCGGCAAGGGGGTGTTGGGCTGGGTCGAGCGGGGCTGGAAATCCTTTTTCAGCGGTCATGCGAACTCCTGAGTTCAGGCTGTGAGGGTATGCCAGCCTAGGCCTGAACGGCGATCAAGCCAATGCGGGCGGTTTCCCCGACAGCCAGCGCCCTGCCCGCAGGCAGGGCGCTGGGCCGGTGCTACCAGCGGGGCGGTCCGTAGTACACCGGTGGCGGGCCGTAGTAGCGCTCGCGGTAATACGGCGGCGGTACCGGTACGTAGCGCTCCACTACCGGATACGGCGGGTACGGCTGGTAGTACACCGGCGGCGGCGGGGCCTGGACATACACCGGCGGGGGACCGTAGTAGGCCGGCTGGCGCTCGACGTAGACGGTACGGTCGTGATTGCCGGACACCACCGCACCCACCACGGCACCGACGACGGCCGCGCCAAGCACCGGGCCGGCACCGCCGTGCCAGCCGCCGCCACCACCGTGGGCGGCCGCTTGCCCGCAGACGGCCAGGGCGCCAACCAGCAGGGCGATTCTCGGGATGTGACGGTTCATGAAGACTCCTCGGTTTGCAGCCCCGGCGCTGGTGCTGTCGAGACACCCAAGACGTGGCGCGGGGATACCCATAAGACCGCAGCCCCGGAAAAATGGCACGGGCGTTGAGTAAAGGTTGTGTAAGCCCCGATCAACGGTTCGGTGGGCAGTGAGTGCATACTGGTGCCCCTGCCGTTTTCAGGAGCCAATCGATGACCCCCAGCAAAGACACCGTTTTGTGCATGTCCCTGGCCGGGCGCCCCGGTACCTTCGGCGTGCGCTTTCATAACCATCTGTACCAGCAGCTGGGGCTGGATTACTACTACAAGGCCATGACCACCACCGACCTGCCGGCCGCCGTGGCCGGCATTCGCGCGCTGGGTGTGCGTGGGTGCGGTGTGTCGATGCCGTTCAAGGAGGCCTGCATCGCGTTGCTCGATGAACTGGACCCCTCGGCGGCGGCCATCGATTCGGTGAACACGCTGGTCAACACCCAGGGGCATCTCAAGGGCTTCAACACCGATTACCTGGCGGTGCGTCAACTGATCCACCAGCATCGCCTGGACCCTGCATGGAGCGTGGCGCTGCGCGGCAGCGGCGGCATGGCCAAGGCGGTGGCGTGCGCGCTGCGCGATGCCGGTTTCAGCGACGGCACGATCGTTGCGCGCAATCGCGAGGCCGGCGAGCGGCTGGCCCGCACCTGTGGCTATCGCTGGCAGGCCGAGCCACACGGTGTGCGGGCCCGGTTGCTGGTGAACGTGACGCCGATCGGCATGGCGGGCGGGGCCGAGGCGCAGCAACTGGCCTTCGAGCACGAGCAGATCGAGGCGGCGCAGGCGGTGTTCGACGTGGTGGCGATGCCGGCGCAGACGCCCTTGATCGTGGCCGCCCAGGCTGCTGGCAAACCAGTGGTTACCGGGCTGGAGGTGATTGCGCTGCAGGCGCTGGAGCAGTTCGTGCTGTATACCGGGGTGCGCCCCGATTCACGGCAGATCGCCGAAGCGGTGGCGTTTGCGCGGGGCGATTGAGCCCTGCAGGCAGGTTCGCGCCAGGCAGTGAGCGGGAGCGACTGAACGCGCTCCCGCAACGTGTTGCTCGACCCTGTGCCGAGCTGGCTACTCCAGCTGCGCCAGGCGTTCTTCCAGCGCCGCGATACGCGCCTCCAGTGCCTCGATGCGCTCGGCCGACACGCCGCCGACAGGGCGTTCCGCGCCTTGCTGGCGTGCCGCCAGAATCGCTTCGATGTCGGCCGGGTCGCCGAAGGCATGGGTGTAGCGGTCTTCGCGCTGGCCGGGCTGGCGCGGCAGGTGCAGGGCAAAGCCCCGGGCTACCAGGCGCTCCAGCTGATGCAGCACCTGTTCGGCATCCTCGAATTCATGCATGCGGTTGCTGCGCGTCAGCAGCTCGCTGACCGTCTGCGGCCCGCGCAGGAACATCAGCCCCAGCAGCACCTGTTGCGCCGGTACCAGCTCCAGCGCCTTGTCGACGCGGTGCTCCCAGCGGTCGGCCCGGCTGCCCATCTGCAGGCGCGCCAGGCCCTGGCTTTCGAGGGCACGCAGGCTCTGGCCGACCTGGCCCTGGGTCAGGTTCATCACCGGCTCGCGGCTGGTCTTCTGGTTGCAGGCCAGCACCACGGCGTTGAGGGTGAGGGGGTAGGTTTCGGGGCTGGTGGCCTGCTTTTCGATCAAGGCGCCGAGGATACGGATTTGCGTGCTGTCGAGGCGCTGCTCGTCAACGGGGGTGTCCAACTCAGTGCTCATCGCGCGTTCCCTATGCTGTGGAAGGCAACTAGCCTAATCCTTGCAGAATAAAAGACAAGCCGCCGGGCGCCGCCAAGCGTGTCTATAATCGGCCACGCTCAATCCATCACCCAGCGAGACTGTCATGACCATTTCCCTGTACGCCGCCTCTGTTCCCGTTTTCAAGCAGATGCTCAATGCCCTGAGCGATGTGCTGGGCAAGGCCCAGGCGCACGCCGAGGCGAAGAATATCGACGCCAATGTCTTCCTGCAGGCGCGCCTGTACCCCGACATGTTCCCGCTGGTTCGCCAGGTGCAGATTGCCGTGGACTTCGCCAAGGGGGTTTCGGCCCGCCTGGCCGAGGTCGAACTGCCCAAATACGACGACACTGAAACCACCTTTGCCGAGCTGCAGGCGCTGATCGCCAAGGTGTTGGCCTTCGTCGAGCAGATCGAAGCGAAGCAGATCGACGGCAAGGAAGGCATCGAGATCATCACCCGTCCGGGTACGCCGAAAGAAAAACGCTTTACCGGCCAGAGCTACCTGCTGACCTACGGCCTGCCGCAGTTCTTCTTCCACGTGACCACGGCCTACGCCATCCTGCGCCACAATGGCGTGGAAATCGGCAAGCGCGACTACATGGGCGCGTTCTGATTACCCAGGCATGAAAAAAGCCCGGCAAGGTCAACGCCTTGCCGGGCTTTTTCATGCCTGCCAGGATCAGCTCGCCTGGCGTTCCTCGGCCTCGCACGCGGCGGCCGTGAACAGCACGTCGGTGGACGAATTGAGCGCCGTTTCGGCCGAGTCCTGCAGGATGCCGATGATGAAGCCTACCGCCACCACCTGCATGGCCACCTCGCTGGGAATGCCGAACAGGCCGCACGCCAGCGGAATCAGCAGCAGCGAGCCGCCCGCCACACCCGAGGCGCCGCATGCGCACACGGCGGCGACCACGCTGAGCAGGATGGCCGTGGGCAGGTCGACGCTGATGCCCAGGGTATGCACCGCCGCCAGGGTCAGCACGGTGATGGTGATGGCCGCGCCGGCCATGTTGATGGTCGCACCCAGCGGGATCGACACCGAGTAGGTGTCTTCATGCAGCCCGAGCTTTTCGCTCAGGGCCAGGTTGACCGGAATGTTGGCGGCCGAGCTGCGGGTGAAGAACGCGGTGATTCCGCTTTCGCGCAGGCACAGCAGCGTCAGCGGGAATGGGTTGCGACGGATTTTCCAGTACACGATCAGCGGGTTCATCACCAGCGCCACGAACAGCATGCAGCCGATCAGCACCGCCAGCAGGTGCAGGTAGCCCAGCAGGGCCCCCAGGCCGGATTCGGCCAGGGTCGCCGCCACCAGGCCGAAGATCCCCAGAGGCGCGAAACGGATGACCATGCGCACGATCAGCGTTACGCCCTTGGACAGGTCGTCGACCACGGTGCGGGTGGTTTCACCGGCATGTCGGATAGCCACGCCCAGGGCGATCGCCCAGGCCAGGATGCCGATGAAGTTGGCCTCCATCAGCGCAGTCACCGGGTTGGCCACCACGCTCAGCAGCAGGCCTTGCAGCACTTCGCTGATGCCACCAGGCGGGCTCATCGCCACATCATGAGTGGCCAGCACCAGCTGGGAGGGGAACAGCATGCTGGCGACCACCGCCACTACCGCTGCGGAAAAGGTGCCGAAAAGATAGAGCACCAGAATAGGGCGGATATGGGTTTCCTGGCCGTGCCTGTGGTTGGCGATGGAAGCCATCACCAGGATGAACACCAGAATGGGTGCCACCGCCTTGAGTGCACTGACAAATATCTTGCCGATAAATGCCAGGTTCAGCGCGGCGGCTGGCCAGAGCAGCGCCACGGCAATGCCGGCCACCAGGCCGATCACGATCTGCAGTACCAGACTGGTACGGTTCAACAGGTTCAGAAGTGGGGTCATGACAGGTGTTTCTCGTTCTTGTGCAAGGTCCGGGAGGCCCGGATAGCGTAGCAAAGGCATGCCGCGGGCAAGCCCTGCGGCGAAAGGGGCGGGACTTTAGCACAGCACGCGGGCCCTGACCGCAGCACACTGCCTGGCGGTAGGTGGGGCGTGTTGTCGCGATGCGTCGGCGCGTCCTTCTATCGACGGTTCGGGCCGTGGAATGTTTAGGCCCGGGATGTGATGTCGGTGCCGTGTGTCTCTCAGGGCGCAGGCCAGTTGAACAGCTCGCGGCGGGCACCTTCGGTGATCGCGACGATGCCCGGGTGCTTGACCTTGCGCTCTACCGAAATGGCATAGAACGACTCGGTGACGGCATCGGTCTGGCCGATCAACTCCACCCCGTACTGGCGGCAGACCTCGTCGGCGATCACGCTGGGGGCGATGAAGATGCCGCTGCCCGACTGCCCGAATGCCTGCATCAGCGCACTGTCATCGAATTCGCCGACGATGCGCGGCTGCAACTGTTGCTCGGCGAACCAGCGAAGCAGCCGGCTGCGCACCACCGTCTCCTGGCCGGGAATGAGCATCGGTGCATGCTGCAGGCCGACAGGAAAGGGCGCCGGATGCAGGGCAGCCAGTGCCGGGGTGGCGAAGAAACTGATGCCGCACTCCCCGAGCTTCTGGCTGTAGCCCTTGATGTCCAGATGGCTGGGCATCGGGCTGTCGGAAATCACCATGTCCAGGCGCTGTACTGCCAAATCTGCCAGCAGGCGCTCGAGCTTGTCCTCGCGGCAGGTCAGGCGCAGCGGGTCGGGCAGCTCCATGGTCGGCGCCAGCAGCCGGTACACGATCGACTTGGGCACCACGTCGGCCACCCCCACGCGAAACAGAATCTGCTGCTCATCGGGCTGGGCGCGCAGCACTGCTTCCAGTTCGCCGCCAATCTGGAACATCTGCTCGGCGTAGGACAGGGCCTGGCGCCCGGTCTCGGTCAGTTCGAGCTGGCGTCCCACACGGCGAAACAATTCGATACCGTAGCTATGCTCAAGCAGGCTGATCTGCCCGCTGATGGTCTGCGGGGTGAGATTGAGCTGCTCGCCGGCACGCACGATGCTGCCGGTCTTGGCCACGACCCAGAAGTAATGCAGTTGTCGGTAGTTGAGCATGTGCATCTCCGATTCGTAAAAACCGAAGTATAACTGCTGAAAATACGAATTTTCCGGATGTTTCAGTCTCTTTAGAATGCGTCGCTATCAAGGCAAGACCTTCAGAGAGGAACCCATGCTGTATTTCAAATCGATTGGCACACCCCTGGTGATGGCGCTGGCGCTGCTGGCCATGAGCGGTTGCGAGCAGGCGGAAAAATCTGCCCAGCAGATGCTCAACCAGGCTGCCCAGTCGGCCAAGGAAGCGATCGACAAGACCAACGATGCCGCCCAGCAGGCGCTCAGCGACGCGACCGGTTCGCCCCTGGCGAAAAAGCCCGATGAGTCCCAGGACAAACCCGAGCGCGACGACAGCGCCCGGGAAATCTGATTTTTTACCCACACTGATTCAGGATTGATTCATGGAATACCTGTTGGAACTTGCTGCAAGCCCGACCGCCTGGGTGGCCCTGGCTACCCTGGTGGCCATGGAGATCGTGCTGGGCATCGACAACCTGATCTTCATCTCGATTCTCACCAACAAGCTGCCTGAGCAGTTCCGCTCCAAGGCACGGCGCATCGGTATCAGCATGGCGCTGGTGATGCGCCTGGGCCTGCTCAGCACCGTGGCGTGGATCGTGCAGCTTACCGAGCCGGTGGTGGACGTGTTCGGCCATGCCTTCTCGTGGAAGGACATGATCCTGATCGCCGGTGGCCTGTTCCTGCTGTGGAAGGCGACGTCCGAGATTCACCATAGCGTCGACCCGCGTGCCAAGGAAGAGACCAAGGCGTCGTCTACCGTGACCCTGGGCTTTGCCGCGGCGATCGGGCAGATCCTGGTACTGGACATCGTGTTCTCGATCGACAGCATCATCACGGCCGTGGGCATGACCGAGCACTTGCCGATCATGATCATCGCGGTGATCAGTGCGGTGATCGTGATGCTGGTGGCCGCCGACCCGCTGGCCCGGTTCATCAACGACAACCCTACCGTGGTGATGCTGGCCCTGGGCTTCCTGATCATGATCGGCATGACCCTGATCGCCGAAGGCTTCGGTGCCCACGTGCCCAAGGGTTATGTGTATGCGGCGATGGCGTTCTCCACCGCGATCGAGGTGCTCAACATCATGTCGCGCCGGGCTCGCGAGCGGCGCGAGGCGCTGCAAGCGAAACCTGACTGACCGCTTCGCCAGCGACGTCGGCTCTGCAGGACGCACCTGCAGACGCCGGCGTTGTCGGCGAAGGTTGTTATGCAGTGTCGCGTCAGTGCGCGTTGGCGTGGCGGCGAGCGTGCCGCTGTGCCTCGGATGCAGCCCTGGTCGGCTGCGGATGGTGCAGATGGTGGCGGCGCGCGATGCGCAACACCCCCCAGAGCATGGCTGCGGCTACCACCAGCCACGTGCCTATCAACAGAAAGATTCCCATCGTCAGACTCATTGCGTGCCTCCTTCGACTGGGCAAGCTGCACTCGCCATTCGGACACAAGCTCAGTCTAGCCCATCGTCTGTGACAGACGGTTGACCAGTGGTCCAGCGCCTTGGTTCAGTTCGCTCTAAGCGTGCCGCGGGCTATACCGCAGGCCTGCGCCAGCCTATGATCGCAAGCCAGGGCCGGGCGTCGTCTGCCCGGCATCAGCACAAGCGAGTGTCCATGTTGCCCACCGCCCCCAAACGTCGCGTGTCCCATCGTCTGCTGCTGGCTTGCCTGCTGGCCGCCAGCCTGGCCGGTTGCGCCAGCCAGCCTTCATCCCAGCTCAACAGCCTGCCCCAGCGCGTGGAACTGGGCGCGGTGCCGTTCTACCGTGGTAACGCCAACCAGAGCGCGCCGATGGCGCTGGCCGCGATCCTCTCGCAGCAGGGGGTGCGCATCACCCCCGGCCTGCTCAAAGGGCCCTTGCAACTGCCACAAGGTGTCGACAGGCTGCAGGCCTCGGTAGCGACCGTGGCACGCCAGTACGGCATGGTGGTGTACCCGCTCGACGGCACCCTGCCGGCGTTGCTGACTCAGGTGGCCGCGGGCAATCCGGTGCTGTTGCGCTATCAGGAAGGTTCGGCGTTCTGGAGCGAGCCGCGCTATGCCCTGCTGGTGGGCTATGACCGCTACAAGTCGCGGGTGCTGCTGCGTGCGGGCAACAATCGGCGGTTGCTGATGGACTTCGACGATTTCGCCGCAGCCTGGAAGAAGGAGGGGAGCTGGGCGGTGCTGGTGCAGCCGCCCGGCCAACTGCCGGCCCAGGTGGACCGCCAGCGCTGGCTCAAGGCCGCCAATGAACTGGCCCAGGCAGGCCAGGAGCAGGCGGCCCGCCAGGCCGTCAATGCCGTGGGGCAGTGACGGCCCGGGGTTGCCGGCTTACACGCCCAGGCGGTCGCGCAGGCTGTAGTACCACGCGCCCAGGGCACTGAACGGTACGCGCAGCATCTGGCCACCCGGGAACGGGTAGTGCGGCAGTTCGGCGAAGGCGTCGAAACGCTCGGCCTGGCCGCGCAGGGCCTCGGCCAGCACCTTGCCGGCCAGGTGGGTGTAGGTGACGCCGTGGCCGCTGCAGCCCTGGGAGTAGTAGATGTTGTCGCCCAGACGACCTACCTGCGGCAGGCGCGACAGGGTCAGCAGGAAGTTGCCGGTCCAGGCGTAGTCGATCTTCACGTCCTTGAGCTGCGGGAAGGCCTTGAGCATTTTCGGGCGGATGATCGCCTCGATGTTGGCCGGGTCACGCGCGCCGTATACCACGCCACCGCCGAAGATCAGGCGGTTGTCGCCGGTCAGGCGGTAGTAGTCGAGCAGGTAGTTGCAGTCTTCCACGCAGTAGTCCTGCGGCAGCAGGGTACGTGCCAGCTCTTCGCTCAGCGGCTCGGTGGTGATCACCTGAGTGCCGCATGGCATCGACTTGGCGGCCAGTTCCGGTACCAGGTTGCCCAGGTAGGCGTTGCCCGCCACGATGATGAACTTGGCGCGCACCTTGCCCTGCGGGGTATGCACGACCGGGTTGGCACCGCGCTCGATGCGGATGGCCGGGGACTGTTCGTAAATCTTGCCACCCAGCGATTCCACTGCGGCGGCTTCGCCCAGGGCCAGGTTGAGCGGGTGGATATGGCCGCCGCTCATGTCCAGCATGCCGCCGATGTAGCTGTCGCAGGCGACCACTTCACGGATGCGACGCTGGTCCATCAGTTCCAGCTGGGTGTGGCCGTAGCGTTCCCACAGGCGTTGCTGGGATTCCAGGTGGCCCATCTGCTTTTTGGTCAGGGCGGCGAACACGCCACCGTCCTTCAGGTCGCACTGGATGTTGTACTTGGCCACGCGCTCGCGGATGATGCGCCCGCCTTCGAAGGCCATCTGGCCGAGCAGCTGTGCCTGTTTGGGGCCGACGGTACGTTCGATCACGTCGATGTCGCGGCTGTAGCTGTTGACGATCTGACCGCCGTTGCGGCCAGAGGCACCGAAGCCGACCTTGGCGGCTTCAAGCACGGTGACGCTGAAACCGTTCTCGAGCAGGAACAGGGCACTGGACAGGCCGGTGTAACCCGCACCGATCACGCAGACGTCGGTCTGTACTTCTTCCTGCAGGCTCGGGCGCTGCGGGACGGGGTTGGCCGATGCGGCGTAATACGACTGGGGGTAGGGGGTGTTGGCCATGTGCGGGCACCTCAGGGTTTGTAGTTGTATGTTCTATATTTTTTACGATTGTGCAGATCGTATCAACAATAATAAACACCCGCCAGCCAGACGGTAAAAATCGCGCAAACCCGGGCTGGGGTAAAAAATATTAGTATTCAGTGGCTTAGCGTGAAAAAAAGTATTGACACGCTGCGTCGATTGCGTAGAATGCCGCCTCACAGCAGGCACATAGCTCAGTTGGTTAGAGCACCACCTTGACATGGTGGGGGTCGTTGGTTCGAATCCAATTGTGCCTACCAAACATCACCGCCCCTGCTGGCGGTACACGAAAAAGGCGATCCGAGAGGGTCGCCTTTTTCGTTTGGGCCGTTTTCATGGGCGCGGCAAAGCTGCTGATTTTTTTGTACATTTCGCTTTACGAGGGGGCTCGAACCTGAGTAGAATGCGCCCCGCAGCAGGCACATAGCTCAGTTGGTTAGAGCACCACCTTGACATGGTGGGGGTCGTTGGTTCGAATCCAATTGTGCCTACCAAACATCACCGCCCCTGCTGGCGGTAACACAAAAAGGGCGACCCGCAAGGGTCGCCCTTTTTGTTTGCCTGAAGCAAAGGGCGCGGCCGGATTGCTCGGGCCGCGCGGTGCATCAGGGGATACGGGTGATCTCCACGCCGCTCTGTACCAGCTCGAAGCGATCCTCGCCCAGGTGGTTGACCCGATCGCCGATGGCCAGGCGATAGCTGGTGATCGGCAAGGAGTCGGCACTTCCATCGGCCTGCAGGGTGGCTTCCTGAAATTCATGAACGGGGTAGATGCGTCCTTCAGCATCCCGAGCATGAAATTGTCCGACCAGTACTGCTGTCATTTGGCGTGTGCCCTCTGAAATGTTCTCTATGGGCCATAGACCACTGTTTTGCCTGGGAAGTTTAGTCCCCCTGGAAAAAAACCTGTGGGCCGCGCCGTAGCGTCTATAACTACCACTTCTCTATGTCGATCAGGTTGGAGCGTGGTCATGAGCCAGGTCTATTCGGTTGCGGTGTTGGTAGGCAGCTTGCGCAAGGAGTCGATCAACCGCAAGGTCGCCAGGGCGCTTGCAGAGCTGGCACCGGCCAGCCTCAAGCTGGGTATCGTCGAAATTGGCGAGCTGGCGTTGTACAACGAGGATATCGACACCGACCCGCCCGCAGCCTACAAGGCCTTTCGCGACAAGGTGCGTGCCAGCGACGCGGTGCTGTTCGTGACCCCCGAGTACAACCGCTCGGTGCCCGGGGTGCTCAAGAACGCCATCGACGTCGGCTCGCGCCCGTATGGGCAGAGCGTGTTCAGCAAGAAGCCGGGGGCGGTGATCAGTGTGTCGCCGGGGGCGGTGGGGGGCTTTGGTGCCAACCACCACCTGCGCCAGTCCCTGGTGTTTCTCGATGTGCCCTGCATGCAGCAGCCAGAGGCCTATGTGGGTGGGGCGGCGACGCTGTTCGACGAGCATGGCAAGCTTTCGGAGAAGACCCGGCCGTTTCTGCAGAGCTTCATCGACAGTTATGCGGCGTGGGTGGTGCGGCACCTGGCATAGGGCCCAGGCGCGCCCTTGGCTGGCGAGGGCGGCTCCTGGCCTGCAGGAGCCGCCTTGCCGATTGCAGGAGCCGGCATTGCCGGCGAAAGCCCCAACGCGGTCTACACCCCCTGCGGCATCTCACCCTGCGCCAAACGCCGATTGATATCCTCCACCACCTGCGGCAGGTCATTGATGGTGTCGATCAGGTAGTGCGGGCGTGACCCTTCGAACAGCGCATGAATGCGCGCACGCTCGCTGGCCAGTTGCTCGGCATCCAGCGCCAGGTAGCCTTCATGGGTCAGCCCCAGCGCGTTGCCCGAGCACACCAGCGCCACGGTCCACATGCCGGCACGACGCCCTTCCAGAATGCCCGGTACGGTGTCGTCCACCTTCACGCACGCCGCCACATCGTCGATACCCAGCGCAATCACGTTGGCCAGCGCCTGGGCCGGCCACGGGCGACCGTTGGGGGTCTGGTCGGTGGCCACCACATGGTCGGCCACATAGCCATTGCGCCCGGCCAGTTCCACCACCTTGTCCATCACCACCTTCGGATAGCCTGAGCACGAACCGATCTTCAGGCCCTGCCGGCGCAGGGCGCTGATGGTCTGCAGTGCGCCGGGGATCAGCGCCGAATGGGTGGCGATCTTTTCGATCTGCAGCGGCATGAAGCGGTTGTAGAGCGCCGTCACGTCATCATCGCTCGGCACGCGGCCGAACACCGCGCGATAGCGCTCGGCAATCTGCGGCTGGTCGCACAGCGTGCGGATATGGTCCCACTTGCCCATGCCCATGGGGCCACGGGCCTCCTCGATGGACACCTGTACATCGAATTCGGCAAAGGCCTCGACGAAGATCTGCGTGGGGGCGAACGAGCCAAAGTCGACCACGGTTCCGGCCCAGTCGAGAATGGCCGCTTGCAGTTTTGTGGGGTTGCTGTAGTTCATCATTGCGTTCCTTGTTCGGTATACCGCAGAAAAGGGGGATAAAACGGAATCAGATGTGCAGCACTTCCATTTCCCGCAGCGCATCGGCCACGGCCTGGACCGCGGCGCGCATCTCGTGGGGGCCGACGCAGCCGATGCAGCCCACGCGGAATGTCTCGACCTGGGTCAGCTTGCCGGGATAGAGGATGAACCCCTTGGCCTTGACCCGTTCGTAGAAGTCCGCGAACTGGTAGCGCGGGTCACGCGGGGCGTGGAAGGTGACGATGATCGGGGCCTGGATGGTGGCGGGCAGAAAGCTGCGCAAGCCGATGGCCGCCATGCCGTCGAGCAGGGTCTTGCAGTTGCTTGCATAGCGCTGGTGGCGCGCCGCCAGGCCGCCTTGCTCGTGGTACTGCAGCAGCGCCTCGTGCAGCGCCGCCACCACGTGGGTGGGCGGGGTGAAGCGCCACTGGCCGGTGCGGGCCATGTAGGCATGCTGGTCATGCAGGTCCAAGGCCAGCGACGGCGAGTTGCCCTCGGCGCCAGCCAGTGCGGCCTTGTCGGTGAACACGAAGCCCATGCCTGGTACGCCTTCGAGGCACTTGCCGGACGCCGCGATCAGGGCGTCAAAAGGCACCTGGGCCGCGTCGATCGGCAGGGCGCCGAACGAGCTCATGGCGTCGATGATCAGGCGCTTGCCATGATCGGCGACGACCTGGGCGATCTGCGCCAGCGGGTTGAGGATGCCGGTACTGGTTTCACAGTGAATCAGCGCCACGTGGGTAATGCTGGCATCGGCGCGGATCAGGCGTTGGACATCGGCGGCAGTAGTGGGCTGGTCTTCGGCGGTCTCGAAGGTGGTGAATGCGCGGCCCAGCACCTGGCAGATCCTGGCCAGGCGCTGCCCATAGGCGCCGTTGACCAGCACCAGCACCTTGCCGTCACGGGGCACCAGCGTGCCGATGGCCGCCTCCACGGCGAAGGTGCCGCTGCCTTGCAGGGGCACGCAATGGTGGCTGGCGTGGCCATTGACGATGCTCAGCAACTGCTGGCACAGGTTGGCGGTCAAGGTGTTGAATTCGCGGTCCCATGAGCCCCAGTCGAGCATCATCGCCTGCCGCGTGCGTGCCGAGGTGGTCAGGGGGCCTGGCGTCAGCAGGACGGGGGGGTGGGTCATGGCGATGCTCCTCGCAAGCGGTGGGCTGAAACTACGGTGCCTACGTTGCAATTGCGCGCTTCATCAATCAAATTGTTTGTCGTTATGCCAACCATAAGTCAGGCCGATAGATATGAACCTGTTCCAGCTTCGCGCTTTCGATGCGGTGGCCCGCGAGGGCAGCTTTACTCGCGCTGCCGCGCGCCTGTTCATCAGCCAGCCAGCGGTTACCGGGCACATCAAGGCACTCGAGGAGCATTACCAGATCACCCTGCTGCGGCGCACTGCGCGGCGTGTGGAGCTGACCGAGGAGGGCACCCGCCTGGCCGCCATCACCCGCGCGATGTTCGGCCTGGCCGAGGAGGCGCAGGTGATGCTCGAAGCCAACCGCCAGTTGCTTACCGGGCGCCTGGAAGTTGCCGCCGACGGGCCACACCAGGTCATGCCGATGCTGGCCCAGCTGCGCGTGCGCTACCCCGGCATCACGGTCAACCTGCGCCTGGGCAATGCCCAGGAAACCCTGGCGGCGCTGCTGTCCGAGCATGCCGACGTGGCCGTGCTGACCGAGGTCGAACCGCGCAAGGGCCTGCACCTGCAGGCCCTGGGCCCGTCGCGTATCTGTGCCTTGCTGCCGGCCGGCCATCGCTGGGCCAGCCGCCCCGAGTTGCCCCTTGCCGAACTGGACCAGCAGATCATGGTGCTGCGCGAACCCGGCTCGATCACCCGGCGCACCTTCGACCAGGCCTGTGCCCGGGCCGGGGTGCAGCCACGGGTGCTGCTGGAGCTCGACAGCCGCGAAGCGGTGACCGAGGCGGTGGCCGCGCAGCTGGGGCTGGGTATCGTCTCGTCGATGGAGACCAGCCACGATCCGCGGGTGGTGGCCCGGCCCATAGAGGGGCCAGGGCTGGTCAACCAGCACATGCTCGGTTGCCTGGAGCGGCGCCGCGAGTTGCGCCTGATCCAGGCCTTTCTCGGGCTGGCGTCATCGGCATGACACGGCGTTGGCGTTTTGCCGTCGGCCCCCTAAGATGGCCGGCACACACCACCTGCAACACGAGTGAGGGTCGATGAAGGAGAAAGACACCATCTCCATGCAACTGGTGCGCGAGGCCCTGTTGCAAAGCAGCGCACCCGGCGCGGCGGCTGCGGCGTTGCTGCAGCGGGTGGGGATCGACCCGCAGCAACTGGAGCAGCCCCAGGCCCGCGTGCCGGCCAGTGCCTATGCCCGGCTGTGGCGGCTGCTGGCGCGTCGCTGCAACGACGAGTTCTTCTGCATGGACCCGCGCGGGCTGCGCAGCGGCAGCCTGGCGTTCATCTGCCGCTCGTCCATGGCCCAGCCGACCCTGGGCGCGGGCCTGGAGTGCGCGCTGGGGTTTCTGTCGCTGATGCTCGAGCACCTGCACCCGGTGCTGGTGCGCCAGCAGAGCCTGGCTGAAATCGTGATCGGCGAACCCGCCGAGGCGCCGCGCCGACCCTTCACCTATTTCACCTTCTGGATGATCGTGCATGGTGTGGCCTGCTGGCTGGCGGGTCGGCGCATTCCGATTCTGGCCATCGAATTGCGCTGCGCCGAGCCGGACTACTGCGATGACTACCGCGTGATGTTTTCACAGAACCTGCAGTTCGAGCGCCCACGCACGCGGCTGATTTTCGCTGCCGATTGCCTGGACCTGCCGCTCAGGCGCACACCCGAAGAGCTGCAGCGTTTTCTGGCCGAGGCGCCGGCCAACATTCTGGTGAAGTACCGCGACCCCACCAGCCTGGCGCGGCGTATCCGCGACGACCTGCGCCAGTTGCCCGCCAGCCAGTGGCCGGATGCCGAGGCACTGGCCCAGCAGCTGTGCCTGTCGGCCTCCACCCTGCGTCGACGCCTGGCCGAGCAGGGCCAGACCTACCAGGCCCTCAAGGACAGCGTGCGCCGCGAGCTGGCCATCGGCTGGCTGGCCGATGCGCAGGTCAGCTACGTGGAGATCGCCGAACGCCTGGGGTTTGCCGACACCAGTTCGTTCTACAAGGCCTTTCGCAAGTGGTCGGGGTGCAACCCCGGGCATTACCGCAGCCTCGTGCTGGGTTCGGGCTGAGGCCGCGAGGCAAGCCTTCCCGCTCCCTTGCCGGCGGGGCTGTTCCTAGTCTGGGTGCCCACCCCTTGATGGAGCAGGCGCCATGAGCCCGACCTCGAGCACCCGCAAAACCACCGGCACCACAGACGATCCCACCATCCTCGATCAATTCATCGCCGAACGCCTGCCGGGTTGGCTGCGCACGGCATCCAGGGAACAGGCGCGTGCAGTGAGCGCTGCATTGATCCGGCATCAGGCGTCGCTTGAAGCGTTGACCGAGTTGTTCCAGCTCCTGCAGTCGCCCGACGTGTTCGCTGCGCCCCTGCTGGACAAGGCCTTGCGCGACACCCTGGGGCTGCAACTGGACACGCGTGCGGCGCACTGGAAGGAAGTGCGCCTGCGTCAGTACCGCCCGGGGCTTTCGGTCACGCCCATGCCTTATCTGGAGGCGATCGAGATCCAGAGCCCGCTGTTGCAGCGTGCCCTGCAGAACTTCAGCGAGACTGCCGGCGGCTACTGGGGATTCTTTCGCGGCACGGCGATCGTGTCTGCGGGTCAGGCACTGGGCGTCGCGCCCGAGCGGTTTGCCGGCCTGTGCCGCACGCTGGACCTGGGCCAGAAGTATCAGGCTCATCTGGACAGTGTGCTCGACCCGCCGGATGACGCACTCAAGCGCCAGCGCCATGCGCTGCTGGCCCGCGAACAGCGCGATCAGCTGGATGTGGCCGCCCAGGTCGGCTACCTGAAAAAGGACATCGACGAGGTGGCCTACCGCATGCTGCGCCAGGTGGTCGACGGGGCGAGCCAGGTGACCTACGCCGAGCACCCGGTAAGGGTGCGCAGCATCGAGGTGCTGGGGCAGCAGGTACAGGGCGCGGTCGCCTTTCTGGCCCGTGGCGAACCCCTGGAGGGGGCGATACGCTGGACCGAGGCCGGCCTGGTGCGCCAGGTGGTGGTGTTTCTGCCTGGCGATCCGCAGCGCCCGCTGCGTCAGTATCCGACCTGGTATGCCTGTGCAACCGATCTGGGCCTGGCCTTGAAATCGGCTGATTACCTGAGCTATTTCCAGGGCCTGATCAGCCAGCAGGAGCGTGCAGCTTTCGGCGCGGCGTGGCAGGCGCAGCGAGACGCGGCGCGCCCGGACCTGGAACTGCTCGATTACCCGCTGGCCGGAGAGTTGTTCGCCAGCCTTGCGCAATGGCGTATCGCCCGGCTCAAGGCCGACGCAGCGGTGCTTGCCGTGCCTACGGCCAGGGTCGACGATGCGCTGGCCGAAGCACGTCGCGAGGCCTACCTGGCCGCAGGTGAAACCCTGCTCGGCATAGCGGCCTCGTTCGTCCCCGGGGTTGGCCAGATCATGCTGCTCAGTAGCGTCGGGCAGTTGCTGGGCGAGGTCTACGAGGGCGCCGTCGACTGGAGCAAGGGCCAGCGCAAGGAGGCCCTGGCGCATCTGACCGGCGTGGCCGAAAACGTGCTGGCCAGCGTTGCAACAGGGGCGGGTGTGGCGGGCCTGGTGGCGGTGGCCAAACGTTCGGCCTTCGTCGACGGCCTTATGCCGATAGTGCGCAGCACGGGCCAATACAGGCTGTGGAACGAAGACCTGGCAAGCTACCGTCATGCCCACCCTTTGCCTGAAACCCTGGTGCCGCGCGGCGATGGCTTGTATGAGGATGCAGGCGCGCTGTGGCTCAGGCATGAAGGGCAGACCTATCAGGTTCAGCAGCGCGATGGGCGCTGGGTTATGGTGCACCCGCAGCGTGCCGAAGCCTACTCGCCCGGCCTGGAAACCAATGGCGAAGGCGCCTGGCGCCTGCCTGGCGAGCATGCGCTGCAGTGGGCGGGCAATGCCCTGCTGATGCGGCGCCTGGGCCCGCTGGCCGAAGGGCTGAGCGATGCGCAGATCGACCAGGTCATGGTCATTGCCGGTATGGACGAGGCGCGCCTGCGCGGCCTGCACGTGGAGAACCGGGGCATGCCGGTTCGCCTGCGCGATACCCTGGTCCGTTTCGGTATCGATACGCGCATCTCGAGATTCTTCGAGCGTCTGCACCGGCAAACCGATGCCCAGGGCCTGGACCCTGTGCTCCATGCCTTCTGCAGGGAGCATCTGCAGGGTGTCGAAGACGCGGGGCAGGACTCGGAGCTCGATCACATCTGGGAGCAGATGCCGCGCTTGCGCTTCGAACTGTTCGAGCACCTTGAGGCGGCCACGCTGACCGCTGCCGATAGCCGTGTGAGCCTGTTGCAACGTGACTTTCCCGGGCTGGCGCGACGCTATGCCCAGGCGCTGGCAGAGCAGGCCGATGCCACGCAGCGCCAGATGATGGATCAGACTCGCCGCATTCCCCTGGCGGTCGCCGAGCAGGCACGCCACACCTTGCGTGAGGCGCGATTGAGCAGGGCGCTGGAGGGGTTGTGCCTGCAGAACGTGCACAGTGACGACAGCGTGGGCCTGGCCTTCGGCTTGCTGCGACGCATGCCGGCCTGGCCCGACGGGCTGAACCTGGAGCTGCGCGAAGGTTCGTCCAGCGGGCGGGTGATCGAGCGCCAGTTGTCACTCAGCGATACCCGCCAGACCCGCGTGCTGGTGCGTCGCGACGGGCAGTTTTCGGTGTACGACACTGAAGGCTACGAGCTCGACGACGAGATCCCGGCGCCCCAGGGGCTGTTCGAGGCGATTGCCTGCTGCCTGACGCGCGAGCAGCGTCGCGCCCTGGGCTGGACGCGTCATGACAGCGCGGCACAAATGCGCGAGGCCCTGGCTGCGCGGGCCCTGGCCAATCCCTCCGAGGCCGCGCAACTGATCGGGCAGGCGCGCTCGGCCGGGCGCTTCAGCCCGCCCCAGCGCTTGCCCGACGGTCGCATCGGGTATCCGCTCAGTGGCCGGGGCAGTGCGACACGACGGTCCCTGGTCAGTGTGGTGCGTGTACTGTTCCCGGGCTATGACCAACTCCAGATCGATGTGCTTCTGACCGAACTGCAGGGGGGCTCGGTTGAACCGATGACGGCACTGATGCGCCTGCTGGACCAGTACCAGCGCCTCGATGCGAGCCTGCAGCTGTGGTGTCGGCAGGTCTTTGGCCAGTCCCGCGAGTGGCGACGCCTGGTGGCCGATGAGCTGCGCCGGTGCTGGCGACGACAGACCGATCGCGTGACCAATGGGGGTGGCACGCTGATCGGCTATCGCCTGAACCTGGTGGCGATGCCGGTGGGGCATCTGCCGCCGCTGGGGGCCGGTATCGATTTTTCCCACGTGATAGACCTGAGCCTGGTGGGCATGGGGCTGACCGAGCTGTCGAACAGCTTCCTGCAACGCTTTGTCGGCGTGCGCTGGCTCAACCTGGCCAACAACCGCTTCGGGCGCATACCGCCTGCCTTGAACGGCATGAACTGGTTGCGTGAGGTGAACCTGAACCTCAACCAGATCAACCTGCGCAACACCGGGGTCAATACCCTTGCGTCCCTGCATCGGCTTGAAGTGCTGAACCTGGACAACAATCCCATCGAGATCCTGCCGAACATGGCCGGCATGTACAACTTGCGCCACGTGTGGTTGCGCAGCACGCGCCTGCAGCTGTTCCCGACCGGGTTGCTCGAATGTCCGTTTCTGGATGTGGTCGACTTGCGCGACAACCTCATCACCCAGTTACCGGAGACGTTCTTCGTGCCCGAGTCGCTGAACATCTACCTGCTCCAGCGTAACCCCCTGCCGCAGGCCACCTGGGACCGCATCAACGATCTGCAGCAGTTGCTGCCCGTGGTGGAGGCTGCGGCCGGTGTCATGGTACGTGCTGAAACGACTGCGCAAGCCCGCGCACTGTGGCTGGAGCTGGCGAACGAGGCGCAGCTGGATGTGCGCAGCCGTTACTGGGACAGCCTGATTGCAGAGCCTGGCGCCGCAGACTTCTTCCAGTTGCTGACCGAACTGACCGGGTCGGCGGATTTCCAGCATACCCGGGCCGAACTGGACCAGCGCGTGTGGCGCATGCTCGAGGCGATGGCGCAGCACACGGCGCTGCGCGAGGAACTGTTCGAGCTGGCGGCCAGCCCGACCACGTGCGTGGACAGCGTGTCGTCCACCTACAGTGCGCTCGAAGTGCGGTTTCTGCTGTTTCAGACCGTGCGCGCAGACAGCCCGAACGAGCAGCAGGGCGAAGCGTTGCTCGCCTTCGCGCGGCGTCTGTTTCGTCTTGAACAGGTCGAACAGTTCGCGCGTGCCGACATCCAGGCCAGGACGCAGGAGGCGCGTGGGGTGGACGAGGTCGAGGTGAGCCTGGCCTATCGCACCCGTCTGGCCGCTGCACTGGACCTGCCCGGGCAACCGCGCAACATGCAGTTCGCCGAAGTGGCCGCCGTGGCACCGGCACAGATACACGAGGCCCAGCGGGTGGTGCTGGCTGCCGAGCAGACCGACCAGCTGGCAACGTTCATCAGCGGCCGGGATTTCTGGCTGGCCTACCTGCGCCAGGCTCACGAAGGCGAGTTCGAGCAGGTCGAACAACCGTTCTGGGATCGACTCGAGGTGCTGGCCGCGCAACAGGGCACGCTGCAGGAAGGGGTGTACCTGACGCGAATGAACGCATTGCGCAGCGAACGCGAGGCGGCAGTGCAGGCGCTGGCATTGCGCCTGACCCAGGCGGCGCTGGAGGCTGCCACGCCGCCTGCGGGCTAGCGCCGGGGGCTGTGCAGGCAGTGGCCAAACCAGTCATCCAGATTGACAGCTTTGGCCATTGTCGCTGCGCGCTGGTGGCGCGACTATCGTCAGATCATTCGTTCTATTCCAACAATAAGAAACGAGGAGTCTGGCAATGCGTGATTATCACGACGCGCAGCGTGCTTTCGATTACCTGCACACTGCCGATGCCGTGCTGGCGGGCAACCTGGGTGCGCTCAACGCCTGCGTCGAGTGTTGCGACCGGCACGCCGCCGAGGGCGGCGTGGCCTTGTACTGGGAGCGCCACGACGGGGCCTGCGCGCAGTACACCTTTGCCGACCTGCAGCAGCGCGCCGCACGCCTGGCCAATGTGCTCAAGGCGCAGGGCGTGGGGCCGGGCGACCGGGTGGCGGGGCTGCTGCCGCGCACCGTCGAGCTGCTGGTCACGGTGCTCGCCACCTGGCGCCTGGGGGCGGTCTACCAGCCGCTGTTCACTGCCTTCGGGCCCAAGGCCATCGAGCACCGCCTGCACAGTTCCGGCGCCCGCGTGGTGGTCACCGACCGCACCAACCGCCCGAAGCTCGACGAGGTCGAAGGCTGTGCGCGGATCATTACCGTCGATGCCCAGGCCGGCAGCGGCGACCTGGATTTTCACATTGCCCTGGACGCTGCCAGCGCCGACTGCGCGCCTGTGCTGTTGTCCGGGGAGGCCCCCTTCCTGCTGATGTTCACCTCCGGCACCACCGGCCCGGCCAAGCCGCTGGAGGTGCCGTTGCGGGCCATCGTGGCGTTTCAGGGCTACATGCGCGACGCCATCGACCTGCGCCCCGAAGACAACTTCTGGAACCTGGCCGACCCCGGCTGGGCCTACGGCCTGTACTACGCCGTCACCGGGCCGCTGGCGCTGGGCCAGGCCACCACCTTCTTCGACGGCCCGTTCAGTGTCGAAAGTACCTGCCGGGTGATCGACAAGTACGCCATCACCAACCTGGCCGGGTCGCCCACGGCCTATCGCATGCTGATCGCCGCCGGCCAGGCCTTCGCCGAGCCGATCAAGGGCCGCCTGCGGGTGGTCAGCAGCGCCGGCGAACCGCTCAACCCGGAAGTGATCCGCTGGTTCGCCGAACACCTGCAGGTGACCATCCACGATCACTATGGTCAGACCGAACTGGGCATGGTGCTGTGCAACCACCACGGCCTGCGTCACCCGGTGCACCTGGGCTCGGCCGGCTTTGCCATCCCGGGTCATCGCATCGTTGTGCTTGATGAGCAGCAGCACGAACTGCCGCCCGGCCAGCCCGGCATCCTCGCGGTGGACCGCGAGCAGTCACCGCTGTGCTGGTTCGGTGGCTACCACGGGGTGCAGACCAAGGCCTTCGTCGGCAAGTACTACCTCAGCGGCGACACGGTGGAGCTGAACCAGGACGGCAGCATCAGCTTTGTCGGGCGCAGCGACGACGTGATCACCACCTCCGGGTACCGGGTCGGGCCGTTCGATGTGGAAAGCGCGCTGATCGAGCACCCGGCGGTGATCGAGGCCGCCGTGGTCGGCAAGCCGGACCCGGAGCGCACCGAACTGATCAAGGCGTTCGTGGTGCTGGCCAGCGGCGTGGAGGGCACGCCGGAGCTGGCCGAAAACCTGCGCCAGCATGTGCGCCAGCGCCTTTATGCACATGCCTACCCGCGCGAAATCGAATTTGTCGGCGAGCTGCCCAAGACCCCGAGCGGCAAGCTGCAGCGTTTCATCCTGCGCAATCAGGAAATAGCCAAACAACACACCGCGCCGGCGCCCGTCGCCAGCGCCTGAGGACCCCTTATGCAAATTGCCAACAAGAACTTCATCGTCAGCGGCGCCGCCTCCGGGCTGGGCGCCGCCACCGCCGAGATGCTGATCGGCGCCGGTGCCCAGGTGATGCTGGTGGACCTTAACGCCGAGGCCGTTGCAGCCAAGGCGCAAGCCCTGGGTGACAAGGCCCGTTTCGCCGTGGCCGACATCAGTCAGGAAGCCCCGGCCAAGGCCGCCGTGGACGCGGCCGTCAGCGCCTTTGGCAGCCTCCACGGGCTGGTCAACTGTGCCGGCATCGTCGGCGCCGAGAAGGTCCTGGGCAGGCAGGGGCCGCACGGCCTGGACAGCTTCAGCCGGGTGATCAACGTCAACCTGATCGGCAGCTTCAACCTGCTGCGCCTGGTGGCAGCGGCCATGGCCGAGGGCGGTGCCGACGCCGACGGCGAGCGCGGGGTGATCATCAATACCGCCTCCATCGCCGCCTATGACGGGCAGATCGGCCAGGCGGCCTACGCTGCCTCCAAGGGCGCGATTGCCAGCCTGACCCTGCCGGCCGCCCGCGAACTGGCGCGCTTCGGTATCCGCGTGATGACCATCGCGCCGGGCATCTTCGAAACCCCGATGATGGCCGGCATGACCCAGGAAGTACGCGACTCGCTGGCGGCCGGCGTGCCGTTCCCGCCGCGTCTGGGCCGCCCGCAGGAGTACGCGGCGCTGGCGCGTCACATCATTGAAAACAGCATGCTCAACGGCGAGGTGATCCGCCTCGACGGTGCCTTGCGCATGGCTGCCAAGTAATTCAGGAGAACCGCATGAGCATGTCCCATGATCCCATCGTAATCGTCAGCGCCGTGCGCACGCCCATGGGCGGCCTGCAGGGCGATCTCAAAAGCCTGACTGCACCGCAACTGGGCGCTGCCGCCATTCGCGCAGCCGTCGAGCGTGCGGGCGTGGCTGCCGACAGCGTCGACCAGGTGCTGTTCGGCTGCGTGCTGCCAGCCGGTCTCGGCCAGGCCCCGGCACGCCAGGCGGCCCTGGGGGCCGGCCTGGACAAGGGCACCACCTGCACCACCCTGAACAAGATGTGCGGCTCGGGCATGCAAGCCGCGATCATGGCCCATGACCTGCTGCTGGCCGGTACTGCCGAGGTGGTGGTGGCCGGCGGCATGGAGAGCATGTCCAACGCCCCGTACCTGCTGGACAAGGCGCGCAGCGGCTACCGCATGGGCCACGGCAAGGTCATCGACCACATGTTTTTCGACGGCCTGGAAGATGCCTACGACAAGGGTCGCCTGATGGGCACCTTTGCCGAGGACTGCGCCCAGGCCCAGGGCTTCAGCCGCCAGGCTCAGGACGACTTTGCGATTGCCTCGCTGACCCGTGCGCAACAGGCGATCGAGAACGGCAGCTTTGCCGCCGAGATCGTGCCGGTGGAGGTGACCGAGGGCAGGCAGACCCGCCTGGTCAGCCACGACGAACAGCCGCCCAAGGCCCGCCTGGACAAGATCGCGCAGCTCAGGCCGGCGTTTCGCGAAGGCGGTACGGTCACGGCAGCCAACTCCAGCTCGATTTCCGACGGTGCGGCGGCGCTGGTGCTGATGCGCAGGTCCCAGGCCGAGCAGCGCGGCCTCAAGCCACTGGCGGTGATCCACGGGCATGCGGCGTTCGCCGACGAGCCTGCACTGTTCCCCACCGCGCCGATCGGCGCCATCGATGCGCTGCTCAAGCGCACCGGCTGGAGCCTGGCCGAGGTCGACCTGTTCGAAATCAACGAGGCGTTCGCGGTGGTCACCCTGGCGGCGATGAAGCAGCTGGACTTGCCTCACGACAAGGTCAACATCCACGGCGGCGCCTGCGCCCTGGGCCACCCCATCGGTGCATCGGGCGCACGTATTCTGGTGACCCTGCTTGCCGCGCTGCGCCAGAAGGGCCTGCGCCGCGGCATCGCGGCCATCTGCATCGGCGGTGGCGAAGCCACGGCCATGGCTGTCGAGTGTCTGGACTGAGGTGCACCATGCTAGTCAACGATGAACAACAGCAGATCAGCGACGCCGTTCGCCAGTTTGCCCAGGAGCGCCTGCGGCCCTTTGCCGAGCAGTGGGACCGCGAGCACCGCTTCCCGCGGGAGGCTATCGAGCAGATGGCCGAGCTGGGCCTGTTCGGCATGCTGGTGCCGGAGCAGTGGGGCGGCAGCGACACCGGCTATGTCGCCTACGCCATGGCCCTGGAGGAAATCGCCGCCGGCGATGGTGCCTGCTCGACCATCATGAGCGTGCACAACTCGGTGGGCTGCGTGCCGATCCTCAAGTTCGGCAGCGAGCAGCAGAAGCAGCAGTTTCTGACGCCGCTGGCCACGGGCGCGATGCTCGGTGCCTTTGCCCTGACCGAGCCCCAGGCGGGCTCCGATGCCAGCAGCCTGAAAACCCGTGCGCGCCTCGAGGGCGATCACTATGTGCTCAACGGCTGCAAGCAGTTCATCACCTCGGGGCAGAATGCCGGCGTGGTGATCGTGTTCGCGGTGACTGACCCGGCAGCCGGCAAGCGCGGCATCAGTGCCTTTATCGTGCCCACCGACTCGCCTGGCTACCAGGTGGCGCGGGTGGAGGACAAGCTCGGCCAGCATGCCTCCGATACCTGCCAGATCGTCTTCGAGAACGTGCGTGTGCCGCTGGCCAATCGCCTGGGCGAGGAGGGCGAGGGGTACCGGATCGCCCTGGCCAACCTGGAAGGCGGGCGCATCGGTATTGCCGCGCAATCGGTGGGCATGGCGCGGGCCGCGTTCGAGGTGGCACGTGACTATGCGCGCGAACGCGAGAGCTTCGGCAAGCCCCTGATCGAACACCAGGCGGTGGCGTTTCGCCTGGCCGACATGGCCACGCGCATCGCCGTGGCCCGGCAGATGGTGCATCATGCCGCCGCCTTGCGTGATGCCGGGCGCCCGGCGCTGGTGGAAGCCTCGATGGCCAAGCTGTTTGCTTCGGAAATGGCCGAAAAGGTCTGTTCCGATGCCTTGCAGACCCTGGGCGGTTATGGCTATCTGAGCGACTTCCCGCTGGAGCGGATCTACCGTGACGTGCGGGTTTGCCAGATCTACGAAGGCACCAGCGACATTCAGCGCATGGTCATTGCGCGCAATCTTTGAAGGGAGCAGCTTGCATGAGTTTCGAAACCATTCTGTTGGACATCCGTGGCAAGGTCGGCCTGATCACCCTCAACCGGCCCCAGGCGCTCAACGCCCTCAACGCGCAGATCGTGCGCGAGCTGAACCAGGCGCTGGACCAGCTCGAAGCCGACCCGAACATCGGCTGCGTGGTGCTGACCGGTTCGGAGAAAGCCTTCGCCGCCGGTGCCGATATCAAGGAAATGGCCGAGCTGAGCTACCCGCAGATCTACATCGACGACCTGTTCAGCGACAGCGACCGCATCGCCAACCGCCGCAAGCCGATCATCGCCGCGGTGTCCGGCTTCGCCCTGGGCGGTGGCTGCGAGCTGGCACTGATGTGCGACTTCATCCTGGCCGCCGACAATGCCAAGTTCGGTCAGCCTGAAATCAACCTGGGCGTGTTGCCGGGCATGGGCGGCACCCAGCGCCTGACCCGCGCGGTGGGCAAGGCCAAGGCCATGGAGCTGTGCCTGAGCGGGCGCATGATGGGGGCCGAGGAGGCCGAGCGTGCCGGCGTGGTGGCGCGTATCGTGCCCAAGGAGCAACTGCTCGAGGAGGCCCTCAAGGTGGCGGCACAGATCGCCAGCAAGTCGGTGCCGGTGGCGATGATGGTCAAGGAGAGCATCAACCGTGCTTTCGAGGTGAGCCTGTCCGAAGGCGTGCGTTTCGAGCGCCGGGTATTCCATGCCGCGTTTGCCACCGAAGACCAGAAGGAAGGCATGGCGGCGTTCATCGCCAAGCGCGAGGCCCAGTTCAAGGACCGCTGAGCAACATCTACCACCTGCCCGGCAGGGCGTGACGCTGTACTGCGGCTTCTTTACTCACAAGGAAGTCGCATCATGGATGCAGCAGATACGCTTTTCGGGCAGTTGGCCACACACGCTTCGCTGTGCGGCCCCATCGGCCGCCAGATGGTCACCCGGCCCTCGTTGCACGCCGTGGCTGCGCAGGTGTGCGCGCAGCAATGGCAGGTGCGCGGGATCAAGGGCCCGGCGCCATCGGCCTTGACCCTGGTCAGGGGGCGGCCGGGGCAGGGCGCGCGGCTCGATTCGCTGGCCGATGCCCTGATACGGCGCTATTGCGAACGCACCTGCCTCAACCTGGCCAGCGGGCTGGACTACCTTACCCTGCAGCGCGGCGCCGAGTATCCGCAGGCCGCCGATGTCGACCTGCACGCGGTCGAAACCCTGCTCAATGAATGCGGGCCGTTGCTGCTCGATGAATACAAGCGTGTGCTCAGCCGTTACTGGGGCCAGGCCGAGCCGGGCCAGACCGGGCGCTGGGACTGGCTGGCCGATTACCTCAAAAGCCGTTTTTCCAGCGCCTGCGAACTGGCCCGAGGGGCTGGCGTGCTGGACGGGCTGGAGCTGGCCACGGCGACGATGGTCGGCATCTATCCACGGGCGACGCAGCGCGCGCAGTTCGGCAACGGCGCGGATGTACGCGTGTCGCTGCTGTGCCTGGATGCCGAACCCGGTGGCGGGCTGGACCCTGAACTGGCCAGCGCGGTGCTGATCGAGCGCCAGGTGCTCGGCCAGTTGCGCACTGTCGTGGTGCTCTACACCCTGGCGGGTGGGCTGTATCGCTTCGATTCGCGCCACGCACTGCTGGAGGCATTGGCCAGGGGCTGGGGCGCGCAGGCTTCGGGCACCTTCAAGCTCAACCTGTACCAGACCGAACTGTCGATTTTCCAGGCCCAGGCGCGGTTGTTGTTCGAACAGCAATTGCGCCTGATCGATGCCATCGCCGCCGCACCTCTCGATTCGCAGGTCGACCCGGTGCAGACGCTGGTCGCGCGCCTGGACGAAGCCATCTCGCTGGTGCAGGTATGCGATGTGAGCGAGCGCCAGACCCTGGCCAGCCTGCGCGGGCTGTTGCCGACGTGGTTGCGCGACGCTGACGAGGCGCCGCGCCTGCAGTACACCGAGATGCTGGTGCGCCTGGCGCGGGCGCAGCAGCGCAGTGGCGGGCAGTCGTTCCTGCATGACCTGCCCGGCATGCCGGAGTACGCCTGGGCCCAGTGGCAGGCGGCGGTGCATGCCGGGCACCCGGGCTTCACCCGTGCCGAGCTGGAAGATGTCGAGCTGGTCAACCGCCAGGTGATTGCCGGCGCCGGCGGCAGTGGGGGGGATTTTGCCCCGGCGGGCAGCATTCGCGAGGTGACGCTGAACCTGGCCCAACTGGCGGTGGGCAACCTGGGGCTGCTCAGGGCAGGCAGCGTCACCTTGCGCAGCCGCAGCGGCGCAGTGCTGCCGACATGGCTGGATCTTGCATTCATCAAGGCCCAGGTCACCCGCCTGGACGTGGGCCAGACCTACCCGGACCTGTTGCAGCACAGCCTGCTGGATGACCCTGTGCAGTCGGCCAGTCGCCAGCAGCTGTTCGTCGATCAGTTGCGCGAACAACTGCCGATGCTGGTGCTGGAGTATTGCCTGCGTCAACGCGAAGGGGTCAGTGCACTGAGTGCCCGGCGTGTCACGGCACTGTGCCGTGGCGAGGAAACCGACGCGGTGCTGCGTCCGTTGGGCCTGTTGCGCGAGGCCGGTGCACACCCCGATGTCGCGCTCAATGCGTACCTGGTCGAGGGCCGCGACCCGCGCCAGGGGCCGTGCCTGCTGTATCGCCCACTGCACCGCGAGCCGCTGCAGGAGTTCAGCTCGCGCCAGGCCCTGTTCGAGCGGTTGTGCGAGCCCGGCGCGCTGCACGACGATCTGCTGGCGCGGCTGCCTGCCAAGGCACAGCCGGTGTACGCGCGTGGCGGGCTGGAGCAGCCGCATACGGTGCGCTTTCTGCCCGGCTCGGACTTCGCTCCCCTTCAGGTGCCGGCCCCGGCGTCGTTCAGCGACGCGCTGATCGACGGCGACCCGCTGGTGCATCTGTACCGTAGCTGCGCCCAGGAACTGGTGGCCCGCGCCCGGGCCGGCTCGCAGTCATCCAGCGAACAGCGCTGGGCGGCCTATGCCGAACTGGGCTGGCTGATGTTCAACACGCTGTTGCCACTGTGCAATGGCCCGGTTGCGGTGGCCGGCTGGCTGGTGCAACTGACGGTGGGCCTGCGCGATACCTTGCAGCAACACCAGAGCGAGGGTGACGGGCAGCTGGCGGGATGGTTGTTCAACCTGGCGCTGACGTTGCTGGCGAGCAGGACCGACACCACCCGGCTCAAGCTCTCAACCCCTGCGCAGAGGGGCGAGTCGCCGCTGGCCCAGGTGCTGGAGCCCGAGTTCGGCCATGCCCTCGCTTCGCCCTCGGGCCAGGCGTTGGACAGCCTGGATTTCAGCTGGGCAGCGGCGGCGGACCGACTGAGCGGCGAACAGCGCGCGCGGCTGGTGCCCCTGCAGCGCGTGCAGGGCCGCGAGGGGCTGGGAGCACCGATCAGCCACGGGCCCTGGCAGGGGTTGTACCTGCATGAGGACCGTCTGTGGGTGGGTGTCAGCGGGCAGGTCTACCCCGTGGTGGAGGAGGATGCCGGCCTGCGAATCCGCGACGCGCAACAGCGTCCCGGGCCCTGGCTGCGGCACGCCGCCGATGGCAGCTGGCAGTTCGACCTGGGCTTGCGCTTGCGTGGCGGCATGCCGCTGAATCGGCGCATCCAGCAGTTGCGCCTGGCCAACCAGGCTCGCGTGGAGGTTCTGCAGAAGGAACTGGACGACTACCAGCCGGTGCGCCAGGCCAGCGCCTTGCAGCTCAAGCGCGATCTGGACGAGGTGGTGAAACAGGAGCCGCAGCCCTCGGCCGAGCGATTGCAGCGCTATGTGGATGATCTGCGACGGCACGGGCAGGGGCTGGCCAAGGCGCGGGAAAGCCATGCGCAACTGAACCAGCTTAAAACCCTGGCAAACTTTCGCGCCCAGCAGGGCAACTACCTGTTCGAGGAGTCCAGCATTACCGTGCAGTTGCTGTACGCCTTGCGAAGCCTGTTCATGCATAACAAGGACGGCATAAACAACCTTCGCGGCGGCCAGGGTCAGGACCGTCTGCGCGAACTGGTGCTGGAAGGCACTTCGCCCACCTATCGGCAACTGGTGGTGCTGCTCGAAGGGGCCAAGACCCTGACCGAGCAGATCATCGACTGCTATCAGGCCCTCGATCGCCTGACCGGGCAGCTGCGCCAGATCCTGCCCGGCGGCCCGGCCCAGGCAAGCAGGATCGAGGCGATGCGCGGTGAAGAGCTGGCAGTCCAGGCCTGGCGTTCGTCCCAGATCAACATGCTGGGGGTGTTGGTGCTGCAGGCAGACCGCGGGCACGCCGGAGGCGAGGGTATCTACGAGACGGTGTTGTCTGCCCGATTGGGCTTGCAGCTGGAGCTCGAGATGGGCGGGGCGTTCACCGATCAGGAACGGGTGCAGATGCTCGACAGCAGTGTGCGCCACTATGCCAGTGCACTGCAGGGCACCCAGCTGTACAAGGCCTCCAGCGCGGTTTTGCAGGGGGCGGCACAGGTGGAGGAGTACCAGCAGGTGCTGCAGGCCCTGCATGATGCTGCCCAGAAGCGACTGGCCGGGCTGATTCGCGACCTGCCACGCCAACCTTCGGCGCCACCGGCCTCAGGCAGCCGCTCGCGCACGTTGATACGCACCCGCAACCGCGGCGTGGTGGTGGGGCAGCAGCGTCGGCTGGCCGGGGCCGACAGCGACGTGGTGGTGGTGATCGACCCGGTGGAACAGCGCGAGCTGGCCCGCTACGAGGAAACCGCCGAGGCCGGTATCTGGCAGCCGGTGGAGCGCCCCCGCCCAGCACCTGCGCGCGCCACCCAGGCACAGTTGCCGGGCTTGCTGGAGCGCTCCACGCGGTTGCTGAACGACTCGGCGCAGCAGCTCAGGCGCGCCGTCGCCCAGGCCAGGACCGCCATGCTTCCGGTGGAGATGGAAGAAATCCTGACGCACCAGGCGCGCCCGCTTGACGAGCTGGCCCGGCAGATCGAACAGGCATTGACTGCCGGCAACGACACCGACCGGTCTGCTGCCGGCCAGGATGCGGCGCTGCAAGCCAAGGCCCTGCTCGAGCAGGCCAAGCACCTGCGTGATGAAGGGCGGCGTCTGCGTGTGCAGATGACCCTGGCACAGTTGCCGACGGTCAGTCGGGTGGCCTACCTCAAGGCCCAGGGCGAGGTCAGCCTGCACAGGCTCCAGCCGCGCAAGCCCACGCGAAAACGCAAGGGTCATGCCCAGGATTTCCTTCAGGAGTACGAAATCCACGACAAGGCGGGGCAGTTGCTGTGGGTGGCGCACTTTCATTACGCGACCCTGGACGCAGAGCCTGGGCTGTACACCGCGGCGCATCTGAAAACCGCCGCACAGCGGTTCGAGGGGGGGCAGTACCAGTTGCCGGCAGACGCCGACAATGAGCGCGTGATCCAGATCTACCGCAGCCAGATCGACAGCCGCTCGGCCCGGGCGCTGTTCCTGGACCTGTAGCGGCGCCCGCGCCTACTACCAAATGACGAGTTGTCCTCTGCCAAAGGGCGATTCGTCAGCCGCCCCGGGCTGCCTAAGATCCGTACACCGCCTGTCGTCATGACAGGCCCGGATCAACAGAGGCCCGAACATGATCTATGCAGCTCCCGGCACCGAAGGCGCCCTTGTCAACTTCAAACCGCGTTACGGCAACTACATCGGCGGCGAGTTCGTTGCCCCGCTGAACGGCCAGTACTTCACCAACAGCTCGCCGGTGAACGCCCAGGTCATCGCCGAATTTCCACGTTCCAGCGCCGAAGACGTCGAGCGCGCCCTGGACGCCGCCCATGCCGCTGCCGATGCCTGGGGCCGTACCAGCGTGCAGGACCGCTCGCGCATCCTGCTCAAGATTGCCGACCGTATCGAGCAGAACCTCGAAGTGCTGGCCATTGCCGAAACCTGGGACAACGGCAAGGCCATTCGCGAAACCCTGAATGCCGACGTGCCGCTGGCCGCCGATCATTTCCGTTACTTCGCCGGCTGCATCCGTGCCCAGGAAGGCAGCGCCGCCGAGATCAACGAAAACACCGCCGCCTACCACTTCCATGAACCGCTGGGCGTGGTCGGGCAGATCATTCCATGGAACTTCCCGCTGCTGATGGCCGCCTGGAAGCTCGCCCCGGCCCTGGCCGCCGGCAACTGCGTGGTGCTCAAGCCGGCTGAACAGACCCCACTGTCGATCACCGTGTTCGCCGAGCTGGTGGGCGACCTGCTGCCGCCGGGCGTGCTCAACATCGTGCAGGGCTTCGGGCGCGAGGCCGGTGAAGCGCTGGCCACCAGCAAGCGCATCGCCAAGATCGCCTTCACCGGTTCCACCCCGGTGGGCTCGCACATCATGAAGTGCGCTGCCGAGAACATCATCCCCAGCACCGTGGAACTGGGCGGCAAGTCGCCGAACATCTTCTTCGAAGACATCATGCAGGCCGAGCCGAGTTTCATCGAGAAAGCCGCCGAAGGTCTGGTGCTGGCGTTCTTCAACCAGGGCGAAGTGTGCACCTGCCCATCGCGTGCGGTGATACAGGAATCGATCTACGAGCCGTTCATGGCCGTGGTGATGAAGAAGATCGCCCAGATCAAGCGTGGCAACCCGCTGGACACCGAAACCATGGTTGGTGCCCAGGCGTCCGAGCAGCAGTACGACAAGATCCTCTCGTACCTGGACATCGCCCGCGAAGAGGGTGCGCAGGTACTGACCGGTGGCGCCAGCGAGCGCCTGGCCGGCGACCTGTCGACCGGCTACTACATCCAGCCGACCCTGCTCAAGGGCCACAACAAGATGCGCGTGTTCCAGGAAGAGATCTTCGGCCCGGTGGTGGGCGTGACCACCTTCAAGGACGAGGCCGAGGCCCTGGCCATTGCCAACGACACCGAGTTCGGCCTGGGCGCCGGGCTGTGGACCCGCGACATCAACCGTGCCTACCGCATGGGCCGTGGCATCAAGGCCGGGCGCGTGTGGACCAACTGCTACCACCTGTACCCGGCGCACGCCGCGTTCGGCGGGTACAAGAAGTCCGGCGTGGGTCGTGAAACCCACAAGATGATGCTCGACCACTACCAGCAGACCAAGAACCTGCTGGTGAGCTACGACATCAATCCGCTGGGCTTCTTCTGACGCCCGATGGCTGTGGGAAAATTTGTTCCAAAGTAGCATTCGACCTGCGCCGGCAACGGTGTATTAATAGACGCACCGCAATCCTGTGGTGCCAGAAGAGGATGGACCTATGTGGAAAAAACCCGCGTTCACTGATCTGCGTATCGGCTTTGAAGTGACCATGTACTTCGCCAGCCGTTGATCCCTCTTGCGCCGGTGCCCCAAGGCACCGGCGCTGCCTTGTGCATCCCCCCTATCGTCTGATTGCAAAACCCTCCTGATGCTTTAGGCTGGCGCTACCTTAAAAGAACAAGAAGGCGTCGCATGAGCCCGAACCTGAGCCAGTTGCGTAAATTCGTCTCTCCGGAAATCATCTTCGGTGCCGGCTGTCGGCACCATGTGGCCAATTACGCCAGGACCTTCGGCGCGCGCAAGGTACTGCTGGTCAGTGACCCTGGCGTGATCGCCGCCGGCTGGGTCGGCGACATCGAGGCCAGCCTGCAGGCGCAGGGCATCGATTACTGCCTGTACAGCGACGTGTCGCCCAACCCGCGGGTCGAAGAGGTCATGGCCGGCGCCGAGCGCTATCGCAGCGAACAGTGCGACGTGATCGTGGCCGTTGGCGGCGGCAGCCCGATGGACTGCGCCAAGGGCATCGGCATCGTGGCGGCCCACGGCCGGCACATCCTGGAGTTCGAAGGGGTCGACACCATCCGAGTGCCGAGCCCGCCGCTGATCCTGATCCCGACCACCGCCGGCACCTCGGCCGACGTGTCGCAGTTCGTGATCATCTCCAACCAGCAGGAACGCATGAAGTTCTCCATCGTCAGCAAGGCGGTGGTACCCGATGTGTCGCTGATCGACCCTGAAACCACCCTGAGCATGGACCCGTTCCTGTCGGCCTGTACCGGCATCGACGCGCTGGTGCATGCCATCGAGGCGTTCGTGTCCACCGGCCATGGGCCGCTGACCGACCCCCATGCCCTGGAGGCAATGCGCCTGATCAACGGCAACCTGGTGCAGATGATCGCCAACCCGCAGGACATCGCCCTGCGCGAGAAGATCATGCTCGGCAGCATGCAGGCCGGGCTGGCCTTCTCCAATGCCATCCTCGGGGCGGTGCACGCCATGTCCCACAGCCTGGGCGGGTTTCTCGACCTGCCCCACGGTCTGTGCAATGCGGTGCTGGTCGAGCATGTGGTGGCCTTCAACTACAGCGCCGCCCCCGATCGCTTCAAGTTGATCGCGCAGACCCTGGGTATCGATTGCCGCGGGCTGAACCACAATCAGGTCCGCCAGCGCCTGGTCGAGCACCTGATCGCGCTCAAGCACGCCGTGGGCTTTCACGAAACCCTGGCCTTGCATGGGGTGGGCAGCAGCGACATTCCGTTCCTGTCGCAGCATGCGATGGACGACCCGTGCATCCTCACCAACCCGCGGACTTCGAGCCAGCGTGATGTCGAGGTGGTGTATGGCGAGGCCCTCTGAACCTGGCGCGAATGCGCTGGCCGGGCTGCTGGGGCTGAGCAACCACACTGTTCGCAAAAGCCACTACCCGGAACTGGCGGCGCGCCTGGACGAGCTGGAAACCGAGCGCAAGCGCTATTCGTGGCTGTTCGAGCATGCGGTGCACGGCATCTTCCAGGCCAGCCTCGACGATGGCCTGCGCGCCGCCAACCCGGCGCTGGCGCGCATGCTGGGGTATGCCGACCCCCAGGCGGTGCTGTTTTCCCGGCGTGACCTGGCCAGCCACCTGTTCGTGGGCGGCCAGGCCGAGTTGCAGGACATTGCCCAGGTGCTGCAGCGCGAGCAGGCCCTGCTGGGTTACGAAACCCAGCTGCGACGCAAGGACGGCAGCAGCATCGATGTGCTGATGAACCTGTTGCTGCGCCCGGACGAGGAGGGCGTGGTCGAGGGGTTCGTCGCCGACATCACCGAGCGCAAGCTGGCGCAGGAGCGTCTGCAGCAACTCAACGACGAGCTGGAGCAGCGCGTGGCCGAGCGTACCCGCCAGCTGATGGAGGCACGCGATGCGGCCCAGGCGGCCAACCGCAGCAAGGACAAGTACCTGGCCGCCGCCAGCCACGACCTGCTGCAACCGCTCAACGCTGCACGCCTGTTGATTTCGACCCTGCGCGAGCGCCAGTTGCCGCAGGCCGAGCAATTGCTGGTGGAGCGCGCGCACCAGGCGCTGGAAGGCGCCGAAGACCTGTTGAGCGATCTGCTGGATATTTCCCGGCTCGACCAGGCGGCAATCAAGCCTGACCTTGACCTGTACCTGCTGGACGATGTGCTGGCGCCGCTGGCCTCGGAGTTCCAGCCGGTGGCGGCTGCCGAGGGCCTGGGCCTGCGTTTGCGCAGCGGGCGCCAGGTGATCCGCACCGATGTGCGGCTGCTGACGCGGATCCTGCGCAACTTCCTCAGCAACGCCTGCCGCTACACCGAACAGGGGCGCATCCTGCTGGGGGCGCGGCGGCGTGGCGACTGCCTGCGCCTGGAGGTCTGGGATACCGGGCGCGGCATTGCTGCGCAGCGCCTGCAATCGATCTTTCTCGAATTCAACCAGCTCGATGTGGGCCGCGCCGCCGATCGCAAGGGGGTGGGCCTGGGCCTGGCGATCGTCGAGCGCATTGCGCGGATCCTCGATTACCCGGTACGGGTACGCTCTTGGCCGGGGCGCGGTTCGGTGTTCAGCATCGATGTGCCGCTCTCCACCGAACGTCGTTGCCCGCCGGTGCTGGCGCCAGCACCGCTGCCGAGCGTCGGCAACCCGCTGCCGGGGCGCCGCCTGCTGGTGCTGGACAACGAACTGAGCATCCTGCAGAGCATGGCCGCCCTGCTGGCCCAGTGGGGGTGCGAGGTGCTGACCGCGACCGACCGCGAGACGGCATTTCAGGTGTTGCAGGGGCGCGCGCCGGAACTGGTGCTGGCGGACTTTCACCTGGACCACGGGGTGACCGGCTGCGAAGTGGTGCGCGACCTGCGTGAGCATTTCGCGGTGACCATACCCGCCGTGATGATTACCGCCGATCGCAGCGACCAGAGCCGCCGTGCGATGCAGCGCCTGGGCGCGCCATTGCTCAACAAGCCGGTCAAGCCGGGCAAGCTGCGTGCGGTGCTGAGCCAGCTGCTGGGCGAGGCGGGCGTGCGATAAACAGCGAGACTACCCCCGCGGACGAGTTTTTTTGCTATAAAGGCCGCCCTCAGGGGAGCGTTGACGCTCGTTCGAGGGGCATTTCGGACAAAACCACCTTCATTTGTATTGCCCCTTGCGAAACTCGGCCTTAGACTGCCGCCCCCTGTAAATTGAGTGCCGGATGGTGCTTGAAGAATTGCGCCGCCGGCGAGCTGTTCGCCGGTAGCACCCGATCGCCTAAATGCACGTATTTTTTATAGAGAAATCAATGACAAAGGAAAAGTTGCTGGCCATGCCGGCCGATGACTACATGAACGCTGAGCAGCATGCCTTTTTCACCGAGCTGTTGCAGTCGATGAAAGTGGAGATCCATGAGCGCATCGAGAAAAGTCGTGTAGCCATCGAAAGCCTGGACACCCCTGCTGATCCTGCCGACGCCGCCTCGGTCGAAGAAGAGCGTCACTGGCTGGTCAACACCATCGACCGCGACCAGCGCCTGCTGCCCCAGCTGGAAATTGCCCTGGGCCGCATCAAGGACGACAGCTTCGGCTGGTGTGAAGACAGCGGCGAGCCGATCGGCCTCAAGCGCCTGCTGATCAGCCCCACCACCAAGTACTGCATCGAGGCGCAAGAGCGCCACGAGCAGCTCGACAAGCACCAGCGTCAGGCCTGACGCCCGCTGTCGTACCAGCAAGCCCCGGGTTCACAGCCCGGGGCTTTTGCGTTTCTTTGCCTTGCATCAAGCAGGAGGGTCTTACATCCAACGAAGCATGGATAATGGCCTTGTAGTGGCGTTTAATGGGGGCACAATAACGACACTGCGGGAACCATTGTTATGATGCGAGAAGGATCTCTGCCTGGCACGCTGGTGCCGCTGCAAGGTACGTCCACTGGCGCCCGGCGCTGGTCGGGCACGGCGCTGCAAAGCCTGGTGCTGGTGGTGTTGCTCAGTGCCATGGCGTTTGCCGATGTGTCCTTCTACCTGTGTCTGCCATTGGCCTTGCTGGCCCTGTGGCTGCCGTTGATGCGCAAGCGGCCGGCCGAGGTGGTGAGCGAGCAGGACCCGCTGGGCGACCTGACCCGTGACCTGGCCCAGGCCACCAGCCACAACGCGCTGTCTGCCGCTGGCGTTGCCCATGCGGTGCAGCAACTGGCCGACAAGCTGCAATCGCAACTGGTGTCGGCGGCGCAGATCGTCAGCAGTGCCGAAGTCATGATCGGTACCGAGAAAGCCACTTCGCAGCTCAGCCAGCAGGCCCTGGGTGCGGCCCGCGAGGCCCACCACAGCAGTGCTGCCGGCAGAACGGTGCTGGCCGAGTCGATCCAGCGCATGCACCAGCTCAGCGCCCGTGCCAACGACAGCCGCGAACTGATCGAGGCGCTGCACCAGCGCAGCGAAGACATCGCCCGGGTTACCCTGGTGATCCAGACCATCGCCAGCCAGACCAACCTGCTTGCATTGAACGCGGCCATCGAGGCCGCGCGCGCCGGCGAACATGGTCGTGGCTTTGCCGTGGTGGCCGATGAGGTGCGTGGCCTGGCCGGACGTACCGCCAGTGCCACCGAGGAGGTCGGCCTGATGGTGGCCGATATCCAGCAGCGTACCGCCCAGGTGGTGGAGCAGATCCGTGAGTTGTCCGATGACCTGCACCAGGGGGTGGACCAGGTCGAGCACACCGGCGAGCAACTGGACGCCATCGCCGGGCTCGCCGCTGGCGTCGAGCAGCAGATCGATGCGATCGCTGCCGGTACCGAGACCAACCGTACTCAGCTCGACAGCCTGTTCCAGGCCGTGGCGCAGATGCGCAGCGACCTGGTGGTGAGCGACCAGCAGACCCAGCGCCTGGCCCAGGCAGCCGTGCAGATGGAAGGTCAGGCCGAGCGTATCAGCGAGCGTCTGGCCGAGGTGGGGCTGGATGACTACCACCAGCGCGTATACGACCTTGCCCGCCAGGGGGCCCAGAAAATTGCCGAACGCTTCGAGGCCGACATCGCCCAGGGGCGCATCAGCGTCGATGCTCTGTTCGATCGCCAGTATCAGTTGCTGCCCGGTACCCGCCCGGCCCGTTACCGCACGCGTTTTGACGACTACACCGACCAGGTACTGCCCGCGATCCAGGAGCCGCTGCTGGCCCAGCATGAAGGCCTGGTGTTCGCCATTGCCTGTACCCAGCAGGGCTATGTGCCGACCCACAACAACGCCTTCAGCCAGCCACTGACCGGCGACGAGGCGACCGATACCGCGCACAACCGCAGCAAGCGCAAGTTCGACGACCGCACCGGTATCCGTTGCGGCAGCCATCAGCAACCGGTGCTGCTGCAGACCTATACCCGTGACACGGGCGAGTTGATGCATGACCTGTCGGTGCCGATCCAGGTACAGGGGCGCCACTGGGGTGGCTTGCGCCTGGGCTATCGACCCCAGCACAGCGTGATTTCCTGAGCCGGATTTGTTGCACTTGATGCAAAACAGCTATGCCGGGGATAGCTTTTTCCCGCAAGGGGCAGGGGTTTATCATCGCCTCATCGTTAGGCTGCTAATTAAATTCCGGAGGGAATCATGCAGTGCAAGGTCGATGTGGCGGTGATGATCGGCAGTGGCGTTCCCATTTCGCTGCGTTCGGTGGGCATGCGCGTGTGCTGGGTGGTGCTGGTCAACGGTGAGCGCAGAGGCACCGCGTTCGCCAGCCGTGACGAGGCACACGCCTGTCGCGCCGCCTGGCTGGCACAGTTCGATGTGCAGGGGCTGGACGCCTGTCAGGCCGGGTAGGCGCGGGGCCTGGCCTCGAGGGTCCTTGCCAGGGCGCAGGCCTCCCCGTGATGTCGGCGAAAGCCTTTCACCCGGCCCGTGGCAGACTCCGTGATATGGAAAAAACCGACGCCAGCCGGCACTACAATGTAGCGCGGCCGGGTTTTGCCGGATGCGCTCCCGATATTTTTTGATACTTCTAGTGTATTGCCCACTCGACGTGTTTCGGTGTTTTCGTGCATATTCGCTTCCCTGTGCAGTGAACATGTTCGTCCAGAGGTCCTTCGTTCTGGGATCTTTCTTTCAGCTATCGCATTTTTTCAGCGAGCACGCTGTCAGAGAAATCGGTTGCACTTTGGGAAATGGCTGTTTGTAGCCGCCGGTTATCAACTGGCAGGGCACGACGTGTTTTCCTTCGCAGCCTGGTGTCTGTGCGTACGAACAACCCTGGCACTGATCCACTAGTCTTTCAGACTTCAAATTGAAAACCGGGACCTTCGCGGCGCAGTGCCGCCTGCGAGGTGGCGGGGTGATGCTGGTTTTGAGGAATTAATCATTGGCAGTCAGTAATCTGGATATGCACGCCCTCTTCGTGTTGGGCGACCTGCGGGCCAAGTTGGTCAAACAGTTTCAATCGCGCTTCGTCTACGTGACCGAACAAAGTGCCGAAGGTATCTACCTTGCCGAGATCGATACCGAAGAGGCCCTGGTGGTCGATGACAAACAGCGGCTCGAACTGAAAGTGGGCGATCACTTTCGGGCGGCGGTATTGCCCAGCCGCGAAGGTGGCAAGTTGGAGATCCGCTTTCGCGACATCAAGCTGACCGTCTACGAACTGGGCGATTATGCGTTCGTGACCGTGCCCGAAGGGCATGGCATCGTGTTCCGCGAAGGGCAGACCGTGGTGATGGTGTTTGCTGCCCACGAGCAGATCAAGGAAGGCCTGACCAAGACCCTTAAGGCTGCCACGGCCAAGGCCGCCAAATGGCGCAAGGGCGAACTGACCTTCAAGGCCAGCGAGTGAGCAGTACCGCTGCGGCGTCGGGGCGTGCGCGCTTCCACGCCGAGCATCAGGCCCGCGCCCAGGCCCAGGCCCTGGAGTGGCTGGCACAACGCGCGGTGCTGCAGGGCGCCTGGTTGAACTGGGTGGCAGGGCAGCTGTATCAGCTGAGCCCGCCGGAATATGCGGCAATGGTGCGCCGCGAGCTGCAGGTGTTGGCAGCTCGATAGGGCCAGGAGTCAGTGCCCGGTATCGCGCCCGCGGCCACTGCTGACCTCTTCGGGCACGTCATCCCCGGCCATGCGCTTGCGAAACAACCCGGCCCGCGCCAGCAGCAGGGTGGTCACCGGCACGGTGATCGACAGCAGGATCGGGATCAGCCAGGCGTGCAGTACGGGCGAGTGCTTGAGGCCGGAAAAGTACAGGATCGAAGCCATGGCCACGCACCAGGTGCCGAAGGTCGACGCCAGGGCGGGCGGGTGCATGCGCTGGAAGAAGGTCTTCAGGCGCAGCAGGCCTACCGCGCCGCTCAGGGCGAACAGGCTGCTGACGACCAGCAGCACAGCCGTGACCACTTCAAGCCAGAACGGCAATTCGACGGTCGAGTTCATTCGATCACCTCGCCACGCAGCAGGAATTTGGCCAGGGCAAACGAGCCGACAAAGCCGAACAGGGCTATCAGCAGCGCACCTTCGAAGTAGGTGTCGCTGGCGTAGCGGATACCCAGCACCAGCATCATCAGCATGGCCAGAATGTACAGGTAGTCCAGCGCCAGTACCCGGTCCTGTGCCGAAGGGCCCTTGAACAGGCGCACCAGGGTCAGGGCCATGGCCAGGGCAAAGATGAACAGGCTGGCGAGAATGGCGTTGGCGAGCAGGCCAGTCATTCGAAAATCTCCATCAGCGGACGTTCGTAGGTGTGCTTGAAGTGGTCGATGAACTGCGTTTCATCGTCCAGATCGAAGACATGCAGCAGCAGGATGCTGCGGTCCAGCGCCAGCTCCGACCAGATGGTGCCGGGAATGACCGTGGTGATCATCGACAGCGCCGCCAGGCCATGGGCATCGCGCAGGTCCAGCGGAATACGGATGAAGCGCGAGCGTGGCGGCCGGCCACCGGCCTGCCATACGCTACGGGCAACCTGCAGGTTGGACATCACCACATCGCCCCCCACTCGCAGAATCAGCCGCACGATGGTGCCCGGCTTGCGTATGCGCACCGGTAGCGGACGCAGCGGCGCCATCAGGATGGGTGCCAGGATTGCCAGCAGTGCGCCAAGCAGCAGGTTGCCGGCACTCAGCGAGAGGTTGAGCAGCAACCACAACCCCCAGAGCGAAAGCGACAGCAGTGGCGCGGGAAACAGGCGCTTCATGGCTGCACCTGCCCGGCAATCGCCTCGCTGGTGGGGCCGGGCACCGGTCGCGTGCCGAGTACCGCATTGACGTAGCTGGCAGGGTCCTTGAGCCCGGCTGCCGTGTCCTGGGTGTAGCGCAGCAGTGGTTCGGCGCGCACGCTCAGCAGTACGCACAGCCCCAGCAGCAGCACGATGGGAATGCACTCATTGCGCCGTAGCAACGGCGAGGGGCGCTCCTGCGGGGTCCAGAAGCGCTGGATGCCGACACGGGTCAAGGCGATCAGCGATGCCAGGCCCGAGAGCACCAGCAAGGCCACCAGGCCCCAGCCGGCTGCGGACAGCGGCTGGTCGACCGGCACGCCCAGGCCGTTAGGGTTGAACAGGGCGCTGATCAGGCTCAGCTTGCCGATGAAACCGGACAGCGGCGGCATGCCGATGATCAGCAGCGCGCAGGCGATGAAACTCAAGCCCAGGAATGCCATGGTCCAGGGAATCACCTGGCCGATCACCGCCTTCTGTTCATCGTCCAGGTTGATGCCCTTGGGCGGCTGCAGCGATTCCAGGGGCGAGGGCAGCGCATCGGTGTCGTCTTCCAGCGGGATCTCGTTGGCCGAGCGCGAGCGCTCGATCAGCTCGGCCAGCAGGAACAGCGCGCACAAGGCCAGGGTGGAGCTCACCAGGTAGAACAGTGCGGCGGCGGTCAGCGCCGCCTGGCCGAAGCCGATGGCGGCCAGCAAGGTGCCGGCCGAGACCAGGATGCTCAGGCTGGCCATGCGCTCCAGGCGTTGCGCCGCCAGGATCGACAGCGCCGCGCAGCCCAGGGTGGCCAGGCCACCGATGACCAGCCACTCGCCGCCGAAGAACGCCGAAGCGCCGGCCTGACCGGAGAACAGCAAGGTCCACAGGCGCAGCACGGTATAGGTGCCCACCTTGGTCATGATCGCGAACAGTGCGGCAACCGGGGCGCTGGCCGACGAGTAGGCCGGGACCAGCCAGAAGTTGAGCGGCCAGATACCCGCCTTGGCCAGAAAGGCCGTGGCCAGAATCGCCGCGCCGGCATGCAGCAGGCCGCGGTCGGCCTCGGGCACCAGTGGAATCTTCAGGGCCAGGTCAGCCATGTTCAGGGTACCGGTGACCCCGTAGAGCATCGCCGCCCCCACCAGGAACAGCGAGGAAGCGAGCAGGTTGATGGCAATGTAGTGCAGGCCGGCCTTGACCCGCGCACGACCCGAGCCATGCAGGATCAGGCCGTAGGAGGCGGCCAGCAGCACTTCGAAGAACACGAACAGGTTGAACAGGTCGGCCGTCAGGAAGGCGCCGTACAGGCCCATCAGCTGGATCTGGAACAGGGCGTGGAAGCTGGCGCCTGCGCGGTCCCAGCGCGCGGTGGCGAACACCAGCGCGCTGACCCCGACGATGCCGGTGAGTACCAGCATCAGTGCCGAAAGGCGGTCGAGTACCAGCACGATGCCGAAAGGTGCCTGCCAGTTGCCCGGCAGGTACACGCCAATCGAGCTGGCCTGGCCCTGCTCCTGCACCCACAGCAGCAGGCAGATCGAAATACCCAGCCCGGCCAGGCTGGAGATCAGGTTGATGCGGGCCTTGAGCGGCCGGCGCTTTTCGCCCAGCAGCAGCATCAGTGCGGCGGTCAGCAGCGGCAGCAGAATGGGCGCGACGATCAGTTGGTTCATCACACTCATTCTTTAGGCTCCCGGCCATCCACGTGGTCGGTGCCGGTCAGCCCGCGCGAAGCCAGCAGCACCACCAGGAACAAGGCGGTCATGGCGAAGCTGATGACGATGGCCGTCAGTACCAGTGCCTGGGGCAACGGGTCGGTGTAATGGAGCAGGTCCTGGGGTACGCCGTCCTTGATGATCGGCTCCTTGCCGATGAACAGGCTGCCCATGCTGAAGATGAACAGGTTGACGCCGTACGACAGCAGACACAGGCCCATCACCACCTGGAAGGTTCGTGGGCGCAGGATCAGCCACACGCCTGACGCGGCGAGCACACCGATGGCAATTGCAATCACTTCTTCCATCAGGCGGCTCCCGGGTTGACGGTGGGTTTGGGCTGGCTGCTCGGCCGGTGGCTGCGCACCGACTGGTGGGCCAGTGCGGTGAGGATCAGCAGCGTGGACCCGACCACCACGGTAAAGATGCCCGTGTCGAAGAACAGGGCGCTGGCGACATGGATGTCGCCCAGTATCGGCAGGTCAAGGTGCGCGGTATGCGTGGTCAGGAACGGGTAGCCGAGCAGCATCGCCCCGGCCCCGGTGAGGGTTGCCAGCAGCAGGCCGGTGCCCATCCAGCGCAGCGGACGCAGGCTCATCTGGGCTTCCACCCACTGGGTGCCGGCGACCATGTACTGAAGGATGAACGCCACCGACATCACCAGGCCGGCGACGAAGCCGCCACCGGGCTGGTTGTGGCCGCGCATGAACAGGTACATCGAGATCACCAGCGCGATCGGCAGCAGCAGTCGCACCAGCGCGGCGGGCACCATCATGAAGCCCAGCGCGGTATCGGCGGCCTGACGCGGGTTGACCAGGTCGGTGACCACGTCCGGCGCCAGCAGGCGCTGCTGGGCAGGTAGCTGGATGCTCTCCTTGGGCGGGCGGAAGCGGCGCAGCAGGGCAAACACGCTCAGTGCCACGGCCACCAGTACGGTGATTTCACCCAGGGTATCGAAGCCGCGGAAGTCAACCAGCATCACGTTGACCACGTTGGTGCCGCCACCCTCGGGCAGCGCCCGGCTCAGGTAGAAGGAAGAAATCACGTTGGGTGTCGGGCGGGTCAGCATTGCGTACGACAGCAAGGCCATGCCACCGCCGACCAGCACCGCCAGCAGCAGGTCGCGCAGGCGGCGTGCCACAGCGCGCTCCTTGCTGCCGGGCAGGGGCGAGATGTCTTCGATACGCCGTGGCAGCCAGCGCAGGCCCAGCAGGATCAGCACCGTGGTGACCACTTCGACCACCAGTTGGGTGAGTGCCAGGTCCGGCGCCGAGAACCAGACGAAGGTGATGCAGGTCATCAGGCCGCAGACGCTGACCATGGTCAGGGCCGCCAGCCGGTGGTACTTGGCCTGCCACGCAGCGCCGATGGCACAGATGATCGCGATCAGCCAGAGCATCACGAATACACCTGAGCCCGGGATCTTGGGCCGGTCGCCCCAGCTCAACCCGGTTTGCAGCATGGGCAGCACGCCGGCGAGCAGGGCGATGAGCACCAGCATGAACAGCTGCTTCTGCAGGCGGCGGGTGGTGAACAGGCGCTCGAAGCGGCGCGCCACACGCATCAGCAGCACCTGGCCGTGTTCGAAGAGGCGCTTGCCATTGAACAGCTCGATCAGCGGCGGGTAGAGGAAGCGCCCGCGCTTGAGCTGATTGCGCAGCACCAGGTAGAGCACCACGCCGCCGCACATGGCGATCAGGCTCATGATCAGTGGTGCATTCCAGCCGTGCCAGATGGCCAGGCTGTACTCGGGCAGCGTGCCACCCACCACCGGCAGTGCGGCAGCGGCCAGCAGCGGGCCCACCGACTGGGCAGGGAAGATACCCACCACCAGGCAGGTCAGCACCAGCAATTCGACCGGCGCGCGCATCCAGCGCGGCGGCTCGTGGGGGGTATGGGGCAGGTCGGTGGCCGGCGGGCCGAAAAACACGTCGACGGTGAAGCGCAGCGCATAGGCGACGCTGAAGGTGCCCGCCAGGGTCGCGATGATCGGCAAGGTGGTTTCGACCCAGGCCGTGGAACTGATGAACACGGTTTCGGCGAAGAACATTTCCTTGGACAGAAAGCCGTTCATCAAGGGTACGCCGGCCATCGAGGCACTGGCGACCATGGCCAGGGTGGCGGTGAACGGGATCAGCCGGAACAGCCCGCTGAGCTTGCGGATATCGCGGGTGCCGCTTTCATGGTCGATGATGCCGGCGGCCATGAACAGCGAGGCCTTGAAGGTGGCATGGTTGAGAATGTGGAACACCGCCGCTACCGCTGCCAGCGGGCTGTTCAGGCCCAGCAGCAGGGTGATCAGGCCCAGGTGGCTGATGGTCGAGTAGGCCAGCAGGCCCTTGAGGTCGTTCTGGAACATGGCCGCATAGGCGCCCAGCAGCAGGGTGCAGGCCCCTGCGCCGCTGACGATCCAGAACCATTCTTCGCTGCCGGCCAGCGACGGCCATAGCCGGGCCAGCAGGAACACCCCGGCCTTGACCATGGTGGCCGAGTGCAGATAGGCCGAGACCGGCGTGGGCGCGGCCATGGCGTGGGGAAGCCAGAAGTGGAAGGGGAATTGAGCGCTCTTGGTCAGGGCGCCGAGCAGGATAAGGGGAAGCAGAATGGGGTAGAGGGCATGACTGCGAATCAGGTCACCGGCGGCCAGGACCTTGTCCAGGTCATAGCTGCCCACCACATGGCCGAGCAGCAGTACCCCCGCCAGCAGGCACAAGCCACCGGCCCCGGTGACCATCAGCGCCATATAGGCGCCGCGCCGTGCATCGGCACGGTGGTGCCAGTAACCGATCAGCAGGAACGAGAACAGGCTGGTCAGTTCCCAGAAGAACACCATCTGGATCAGGTTGCCAGAGATCACCAGGCCCAGCATGGCACCCATGAACGCCAGGAAAAACGCGAAGAAACGCGGAACCGGGTCCTGGGGTGACATGTAGTAGCGCGCATACAGCGACACCAGGGTGCCGATGCCCAGCACCAGCAGCGAGAACAGCCAGGCGAACCCGTCCATGCGCAGCACGAGATTGAAGCCCAGGCTCGGCAGCCACAGAAATTCTTCACGGATGACGCCGCCATCGGCAATTTGCGGGTACAGGAGTGCGACCTGCACGGTACCGACCAGCGCGACAAGGCCGGCCAGAAGTGATTCGCTGTTACGCGCGTTGTGCGGCAGTACAGCCGCCAGACAGCTGCCAACAAACGGCAGAAGCAGTAGAACTATCAAGGACATAGATTTCTAATCTGCAGAGGTTTGTAAGGGATCATACGTGGCGCCCCGTCGATCACCAACACGCAAGCTGTCGCAGAATCCTACTTTTGCGCCTCATCAACGCGTTTTTTTATAACAGTTTTTTACAAGAATTGTGCCGCTATTGCAGATTACCGGTCCGTTTGTTGCACCTGTTGATCGTCATCACTGGCGCCGAGGGGCTCGCCACGACGTTTGATCTTCAGTTCGCTGACCACCACCGCGATCACGATCAGTAGCCCGCCGAGCAGTGCGATGCCCGGCAGACGCTCGCCCGCCAGGCGGCCGACGATACCGGCCCATACCGGCTCTGCAGCGTAGATCAGCGTAGCCCGGGTGGGCGAGACTGATTGCTGGGCCCAGTTCATTGCCACCTGGATCACCGCACTCATGGCGCCCAGGCCGACGGCACTACCCAGCAGCAGCCAGGAAAAGTCCGGCAGGGCTTCCCGGGTGGGCACCACCATCATGAACGACAGCGCCGACGCGGTAGCCAGTTGCACCACGGTCACGCGGCGCACGTCGACCTTGCCGGCATAGTTGCTGATCAGAATGATCTCGGCTGCGATTGCCACGGCGCCGATCAGCGTGGCGATTTCGCCGGGGCTGAACTGCAGCGAGCTGCCACTGGGGCCGGCCACCAGCATTAGTCCGGCGAACGCCAGGCCAATGCCCAGGCTCGGCATCAGCCCCGGGCGCCGGCCCAGCACCAGCCACTGCAGCAGCGGTACAAAAGGTACGTACAAGGCGGTGATGAATGCCGACTGGCTACTGGTGATGGTTTGCAGGCCCACGGTCTGCAGGCCGTAGCCCAGCATGATCGAGGCGCCGATCAGCACGCCGGCCTTGACTTCGAACCAGGTCAGGCCGGACAGCGCACGCGCACTGAACGCTCCGACAAACAGCGCCGCCGCTGCAAAGCGCAGGCCGACGAAGAACATCGGGCCGCTGACGGTCATCACGTTATGCACCAGCAGAAAAGTGGCGCCCCAGAGCATGGTGATGAACACCAGCACCAGTTCGGCCTTGCTCAGGCGCAATGAAAGGAAGAGGGATCGGGCAGTGGTCGGCGAGGTCATGGGCTTGCACACGTGGGGCGAGCGACGCACAATGCGTCGGAAGGTGGGCAGTATACTGCGCATGCCATGTGAGTGAGCAATATAGTGCACAAAGATTCCAGTCAGCGGGCCTCCGTGCTTCAGCACGTGAGCCAGAATATCCGGCGCCTGCGCCATGCGGCAGAGCTGAGCCAGAGCGCCCTTGCAGAAAAATCCGGTGTCAGCCGACGCATGCTGGTGGCAATAGAAGCGGGTGAAAAGAATGTCAGCCTGACCACCCTCGACCTGATCGCCGAGGCCTTGTCGGTGGCGTTCAGCGACCTGATCCAGGCACCTGACAGCCGTGACCCTGATCGCATCAACGAACTGGCCTGGGCCGGTGTGCACCCCGGCAGCAAGGCCGTGTTGCTGGCAAGTTCCAGGGCCAGCCGCGAGGTGGAGTTGTGGGAGTGGCGCCTGGAGCCGGGCGAGGTGTACCCGGCCGAGGCCGATTTCGACGGCTGGAGCGAACAGATCTACGTGTTCGAGGGGCGCCTTACCCTGGTGATAGAAACGCAGGAATATGTGCTGGCGGCTGGCGATTTCTACAGCTTCGCCAGCAACCGCATGCATGCCTACCGCAACGATGGCGACGTGGCGACGCGCTTCGTGCGCAACGTGGTGATCTGAAGGCCTGTCAGCGCCGATTGGCGTCAAGCCACTCCTGGGTGGAGACCACCTGCGCGTAGGCGAAGGCCAGCGACGCCATGTACGCCGCGTGGGCCTGGGCCGCCGGTACGACCACGCCGTTGAATTCCAGGTCGCGGGTGGCGCAGGCATCGTGCACCACCGTGGTGCCATAGCCCATGTCCGAGGCGGCCCGGGCGGCGGCATCGATGCACATGTGGCTCATGCTGCCGACCAGGGTCAGGCCGGTAATCTTGTGCTGGTCGAGCAGGGCCTTGAGGTCGGTGCCCAGAAAGCTGTTGACGTTGTGCTTGAGCACCACCGGCTCGCCCTCGCGAGCGGCTGCTTTCGGATGAATCTGCGCGCCTTCGGAGCCCGGAGTGAAGAAAGGTGCATCGGCGGACTCGAACTCATGACGTACATGGACCACCAGGTCGCCGTTTTCGCGGGCGGCCTGGATGATCCGTGCGGCGTTGTCGGCGGCCGCATCGGCGCCGTGCAGCGTCCATTTGCCGCCGGGGAAGTAGTCGTTCTGGATGTCGACGATGATCAGTGCCTGTTTGCTCATGGTGCAGTCCTTCAGGAGAATGGTTGTGACGTGCTGATAGTTATAGGCTTGTGCGACAGGCTTGCGCATTGGCGCGACCGACAAATTGGCGGGAAAAACTGACAATGGATGCAATCGGCGATCAGGTCGAGATCGGTATTCTGGTTTACCCAGGTGCCCAGATGGCGGCAGTGCACGGCCTGACCGACCTGTTCGCGGTAGCCAACCGCATGGCCGCCGACCTCGGGGCGCGACGCAGCCCGCTGCTGCGGGTGTGCCACTGGGCCGAGGTGCCGGGACAGCCGCTGGCGGTGAGCTTCGACAGTCACCCGCAGGCGCATCACCGCCCACGAGTGATGATCATCCCGCCCAGCCTGACCGAGGAGCCGGGCCCCGAACTGATCGAACGTTTCTGCAACGACCTGCGTCAGTGGCACCGCGAAGGCGCGCTGCTGGTGTCGGTGTGTGTCGGGGTGTTCTTCATTGCCGCCAGCGGCCTGCTCGACGGTCGCTCCGCCACAACTCACTGGAATTTTGCCCAATCGCTGGCCGAGCGCTTTCCCCTGGTCAAGGTCGAGGCCAACCTGCCGTTGCTGGAAGATGGCGACATCATTACCTCGGCCGGATTGATGGCCTGGACCGAGTTGGGGCTCAAGCTGGTCGAGCGCTTCCAGGGGCAGACCCTGGCGGCTGAGACGGCGCGATTTCTCGCGGTGGCGCCAGTGCATGCCATGCCTGGGCCGGGCAGCGTGTTCAGCCCGCGCCTGGACCATGGCGACGAAGCGGTGCTCAAGGTGCAGCACTGGCTGCAGAGCACGGGGGCGCGGGAGGTCAACCTGGCCTTGATGGCCGACTGCGCAGGGCTCGAGCAGCGCACCTTCCTGCGGCGTTTTCGCAGCGCCACCGGCCTCAAACCCACCGAGTACTGTCAGCAGGTGAGGGTAGGGCGCGCTTGCCGGATGCTCGAGTTCACCAACCGCAGCATCGACCAGATCGCCTGGGGTGTTGGCTACCAGGACCCTGGTGCGTTTCGCAAGGTCTTCCACAAGGTCACAGGGCTTGCGCCAGGCGAGTACCGCAAGCACGTGGTCGGTCCTGCGGGCTGATCCTCCTTTGGTACCGCACCGCTGCCCTTGCGGTGGATTGCTGCTTATTATCCGGTCTCCCGGGAAAGGAGATACCGATGCACGAACAACAACCGGCACCTGCCTGCGACGACATGGCGGATGTACTGATCATCGGGGGTGGCCTGAGCGGCGCCTTGTTGGCGGCGCAATTGCTGCGTCGCCCCGGACGCCGGCGCCTGCTGGTGGTCGAGCCGCGTGGGGAGCTGGGGCGTGGCGAAGCCTACAGCGCTACCGAAAACGGTCATACCCTCAATGGCAATGCGGCGCGCATGAGCGTCGATCCGGACAATCCCGATGACCTGACCCACTGGCTGCAACAGCAGATCGATGCCGGGCAGTGGCCCGAATCCGCCGAGCAGGGCGTGCCGGTGGCCGAATTGTTCCCGCCGCGAGGTCTGTTCGGTCGCTATGCCCGCCAGCGTCTGGCAGAGGCCGAGCGTGTCGGCGCCAAGGCCGGCTCCACGCTGGAGCATGTGTGTACCGAGGTGGTTGACCTGCAGGTGCACGATGACAGGGTTCAGGCGCAATTGCAGGATGGGCGCCGGGTGCAGGCGCGCCAGGCGGTGCTGGCTACCGGCATGTTTGCCGCGGCGCGCACGGCGCAGGTGGGTGAGAACAGCCTCAACGCCGCAGCCATCGACCCCTGGGACGTGGCCGCCATGCGCACGATCGACCCGCAAGGCACAGTGTTGATCATCGGTTCCGGGCTGACCATGGTCGACACCCTGGTGTCGTTGCAACTGGCCGGGCATCGTGGGCCTGTCGAGGTATTCTCGCGCCACGGGTTGTGGCCCCACGAGCGCCGTCAGCCACCGCCCTGGGAGGATTTTCTCGAGGCGGACCCTTCGCTGCGCAGCCCGCGCCAGTTGCTGCGTGCGCTGCGCCGGCAATGCAGGCTGGCGTTGGCCCAGGGCATCGACTGGCAGGCCCCGCTGGACACTGTGCGGGTGCATATCCCCAGGCTGTGGAGCCAGGCCAGTGACCGCGAACGCCGCCAGTTCGTGCGCCATGTGCGGCCCTGGTGGGAAAGCCATCATCACCGTTCGCCGCCCCAGGGTGCAGCGCTGCTGGAGCGGTTGCGCCAGGAGGGGCGCCTGCATATTCATGCGGCCTCCCTGCAGAGGGTCGAACCGGCTACCGGAGCCGGGGTGGGGGTGCGTCTGCGGTTTCGCGGCGAGGCCCAGGCGACGCGGGTTGAGGGTGCCGCACTGGTCAACTCCACCGGTATCGAATATGACTGGCGGCGCGTGGCACGCCCGCTACCGCAAGCGTTGTTGCAGCGCAGGCTGATCCGGCCAGGGCCGCTGGCCCTTGGAATTGATGCCGACCCGCAGGGCGCAGTGGTCGATGCCGATGGCGCGGTCAGTACGCGCCTGTTTGCGATGGGCCCGCCGCTGCGTGGCCTGTGGTGGGAAAGTACTGCCGTCACCGATGTGGCGTTGCAGGCCAAGGGATTGGCTGCTCGTCTGACGCGGGAGCCTGAGTCATCACCGTAATGATATTTTTGTTATATAAATATGAAAATTGATAATTAATTGTTCTATGCGTGTTCGTGCACTATAGATGCACGACTACTCCACGCATTCAGGAAGCGCCTGGCCATGACCACACTCCCGCTGTATTTCGACTACGCCGCCACGACACCCGTCGACGAGCGAGTCATTCAGGTAATGGTGGAGTGTCTGGGGGTATCCGGGCGTTTTGGCAATCCGGCTTCCAGCTCCCATCGGTATGGTCAGCAGGCACGCCTGGCGGTCGAGCAGGCACGGTCCCAGGTCGCCGGCCTGGTAGGGGCGCGGGCCGACGAGATCATCTGGACGTCGGGTGCCACCGAATCCAACAACCTGGCCCTCAAAGGGCTGGCTCAGGGCCGCACAGGTGGGCATGTCATCACCAGCCGCATCGAGCACAAAGCCGTGCTCGATACTGCCCGACAGCTCGAGCTGGCAGGCATCGAGGTGACGTGGCTGAGCCCCGATGCCCAGGGGTTGATCACTGAACAGGCGGTATCGGCGGCGCTGCGTGACGACACCTTTCTGGTATCGCTGATGCTGGTCAACAATGAACTGGGCACCCTGAACGATGTGCAGGCCATCGGCGAGCGGGTGCGCCGCCACGGCGCATTGCTGCATGTGGATGCCGCCCAGGGGGCAGGCAAGGTGCCTATCGACCTGTCACGCTGGCCGGTGGACCTGATGTCGTTTTCGGCGCACAAGGTGTATGGGCCCAAAGGGATCGGTGCGCTCTACGTCGGCAAGCGCGCCGCGCCGCTGCTGCAGGCACAGATTCACGGTGGCGGGCACGAGAACGGATTGCGCTCGGGCACCCTGGCCACTCACCAGATTGCCGCCATGGGCGCTGCCTTCGCACTGGCCGGGCAGGTGCAGCAGCAGGAAGTTGCACGTATGCACCGGTTGCGTGAGCGGCTGCTGGAGCAGTTGGCCGATATTCCCGGCCTGGGGCTCAACGGCAGCCCTGTCCAGCGCATCCCTCATACGTTGAGCCTGACCTTTGGCGGTGACGGTATCGATCTGCAGGCGCTGGCCCGTACGCTGGCGTTTTCCTCGACGTCGGCCTGCAATTCGGCCAGCAGTGCGCCTTCGCATGTGCTGCTGGCGCTTGGGCATGACGAGCGTGCGGCACGGCAGACGTTGCGTCTGAGCCTGGGGCGCTATACCCGCGAAGAGGATATCGACGCCGCTGCCGGTGCCATCCACGCAGCGTTACACAATGTGCCTTTCTGGGCGGTTGCCCACGGTTGAGTGCTGCTTCATTATCGTCCACCAGAACATTGGTCGCGGTGGTGGCACAACATAATGAACAGTCAGCCTGGAATGCAGGAAGCAGTAACCGCGCGCGTGGCGCGCATGCGTGCAGTGATGAACCGCGAAGGGGTCGATGCACTGCTGGTGCCCTCGGCAGACCCGCACCTGTCCGAATACCTTCCAGGCTACTGGCAGGGGCGCCAATGGCTGTCCGGGTTTCATGGCTCGGTGGGTACGCTGGTGCTGACGGCCGATTTTGCCGGGCTGTGGGCCGACAGTCGTTACTGGGAGCAGGCCGAAAAGGAGCTGGCGGGTAGCGGCATCGCGTTGATGAAGCTGATGCCGGGTCAGCCGGGGGCCCTTGACTGGCTGGCAGAGCAGGCGCCCGCAGGCGGCACGGTGGCAGTAGACGGTGCGGTGATGCAACTGGCGTCGGCGCGGCAGCTGCAAGATCGCCTCAGGGTGCGCAATGTGCGCCTGCTCAGTGACAGGGACCTGCTGGCACAGGTGTGGCTGGAGCGGCCTGCGTTGCCAGGCAGCCCGGTTTACCAGCACCTGCCGCCGCACGCGAGCGTCAGCCGTGCCGACAAGCTGGCGCAACTGCGCACAACGCTCAAGGAGCGCGGCGCAGATTGGCATTTCATTGCGACGCTGGATGACATCGCTTGGCTGTTCAACCTGCGTGGCAGCGACGTTTCATACAACCCGGTATTCGTTTCCTTCGCATTGATCGGTCAGCATCAGGCCATTCTGTTCGTGGCATCGAGCAAGGTCGACAGCGCTGTGCGCGAGGCACTTGAGTCTGACGGGGTGCAACTGCGCGAGTATGAAGCAGTGGGCAGCGCGCTGGCAGGCATCGAGGCGGGCAGTGTCCTGCTGGTAGATCCGGCACGGGTGACCAGCGGGTTGCTGGCCAACCTCGGTGCCCAGGTGCAACTGCTCGAAGGCATCAATCCAAGCGTTCTGTCCAAGTCGAGAAAGAGCGAGGCGGACCTCGTTCATATCAGGCAGGTGATGGAACAGGATGGTGCGGCGTTGTGCGAGTTCTTCGCGGACTTCGAAGCCGCACTGGGGCATTCGACCCTTACCGAGGTCAGTGTTGACACCTTGCTCGGCGCAGCCCGGGCTCGACGTCCCGGTCATGTGTCCCCAAGCTTTGCCACCATTGCCGCCTTCAACAGCAATGGGGCCATGCCGCATTACCGCGCCACCGACGCCTCGCATGCGCTCATCGAAGGTGATGGGCTGTTGTTGATCGATTCAGGTGGGCAGTACCTGGGAGGGACCACCGACATTACCCGTATGGTGCCCATCGGCACGCCAAGCCTGGAACAGAAGCTGGATTGCACGCGGGTGCTCAAGGGCATGATTGCACTATCCAGGGCGCGTTTTCCGCGGGGCATTGCCTCGCCTTTGCTCGATGCGATTGCCCGAGCACCGTTATGGGCCGAGCATGTGGATTACGGGCATGGCACCGGCCACGGCGTCGGCTACTTCATGAACGTGCACGAAGGGCCACAGGTGATCGCCTATCAGGCCTCGCCTGCGCCGCACACAGCCATGCAGGCCGGCATGATCACCTCCATCGAGCCGGGCACCTATCGGCCTGGGCAGTGGGGCGTGCGCATCGAGAACCTGGTGTTCACCCGGGATTCGGGCAAGAGTGGGTTTGGTGACTTTCTTGAATTCGAAACGCTGACCTTGTGCCCTATCGACACACGATGCCTGTTGCCTGAGCAACTGGGCAGCGAAGAACGCGAATGGCTCAATGATTACCACCGCACGGTGCGTGAACGGCTTTCGCCACTGCTGGCAGGTGCTGCTCTGCACTGGCTGGAACAAAGAACCGAAGCTGTCTGATCGGGCACATGAAAAAGGGCAACCTGCGGGTTGCCCTTTTTCGTTACTTGCAGATGACGATCATGCTTCGGCTGGTGTAGCCGGCGGGGTTGAGACCGAAGGGGTAGTCCCCTGGCTCGTCTTCGCCATCGCCAGACTTGGCGACGACTTTGTAGCCTTTGGTGCCGCAGGAACTGGCGGCCTTGGCGTAGCACTTGTTCCATGAAGACGACAGGCCCGAGCAGTTGATGTGCATGCCCTTCTTGCCGTGTTTGACCTCAGTTTTGGCGTTCGCCGCACAGCCAGCAATGGCCAGAATGGCTAGGATGAGCAAAATTCGTTTCATTCCTGTCCTTACAAAGAGTGTCGGGTCTGCAAGCCCGAGACGGTTACCTGCGCCTCTTCCTGATGCCTCTCGCGTCCTTGTCTTAAGTTAAAACTTCAAGCAGTGCATTGAATTACAGCTTAAACAGGGTGCCATGGCGACACAATGACAAAAACAGGTTCAAATGGAAATATTTCTCAAATCAGTCGGCTGGGACCAGTGGTGGGCTTTCCCTGCGCATGGACAGTGTGGCACCCACCGAGGCAGCAATGATCGCGGCGATGGCCAGCCATTGCGCCATGCTCAACACTTCGTTGAGAAACAGTAGTCCCGACAATGCGCCGAATGCCGGTTCGATGCTCATCAGTGTGCCGAAGGTTCGGGCGGGCAGGCGTGTCAGGGCCACCATTTCCAGGCTGTACGGCAATGCTGTCGACAGAATGGCTACGCCAATCGCCACGGGTAGCAGGGCAGGGTTGAGCAGGGCGCTGCCGGCATGAACGATGCCGATCGGCGCAACGAACAGTGCGGCAACCATGACGCCAAGTGCGGCGGTCTGAATGCCGTGCTCGGCCCCGGCTTTCTGCCCATATAGAATGTAGAGTGCCCAGCACACGCCGGCGCCCAGTGCGTAGCCGGCGCCTACCAGGTCGATGGCCGCCCCGGTCTGCCCGATGGGTATCAGCAGCAACAGGCCGACCACTGCCAGCCCGATCCATACGAAATCCATGGCCCTGCGCGATGCGTACAATGCCACGGCCAGCGGGCCGGTGAACTCCAGGGCAACGGCGATACCCAGCGGGACACTGCGCAAGGACATATAAAAGAGAAAGTTCATGCCGCCCAATGCCAGCCCATAGATGATGACCGACTTGAGGGTGCTGGAGGTGAAGCGCGCGCGCCAGGGGCGCAGCAGCACCAGCATGATGAGGCTGGCGAAAATCAGGCGCAGCGTTGTGGTGCCTTGCGCACCTACCAGCGGGAACATGCTTTTTGCCAGCGAGGCGCCGGACTGGATGGATGCCATTGCAATTAGCAGCAGGCCAATGGGGAAGAGGCTGGAGGCCAGGCTGCGGGGGTGGGTGTTCATTGTTGGAGTTGCTTCCTTATATAGAGAGAGGCGTGTGGCCTGGCGTCTATGATGCGCAAGGAGGCGAAGATGAGCAATATAGTGCGCAACTTTCTTTGTTCATCGCATATCGCCAATTAACCCTTGACGCACGATTTAATTTCTCTATAATTCGCCCCACTTCCGGCGCAGTCGGAACGAAAAACTCCTTGAATATCAACGAGTTGGACGTTTCAGGTCAGGCTGGAGGTGCTTCGATCGAAAGATCGGCAGCGGTGAAAAAGGTGGTTGACAGCAGGTTGTAACGCTGTAGAATTCGCCTCCCGCTACGAGAGATCGAAGCGAGTCAAGTGTTTGAAGTGAAACGAAAAACTTCAAAATAAACGCTTGACAGACTCTGAGGAAAGCGTAGAATGCGCGCCTCGGTTGAGACGAAAAGTTCTTGACTAACCGCTCTTTAACAATTGAATCAAGCAATTCGTGTGGGTGCTTGTGAGCTCAGACTGATAGTCAGAAAGATTATCAGCATCACAAGTGACTGCACGAAAATCGAAAGATTTGAAAGTAAGTCATTTGAGAATGCTGAGCCAAGTTTAGGGTTTTCTCAAAACCCAAGCAGTATTGAACTGAAGAGTTTGATCATGGCTCAGATTGAACGCTGGCGGCAGGCCTAACACATGCAAGTCGAGCGGATGAGAAGAGCTTGCTCTTCGATTCAGCGGCGGACGGGTGAGTAATACCTAGGAATCTGCCTGGTAGTGGGGGACAACGTTTCGAAAGGAACGCTAATACCGCATACGTCCTACGGGAGAAAGCAGGGGACCTTCGGGCCTTGCGCTATCAGATGAGCCTAGGTCGGATTAGCTAGTTGGTGAGGTAATGGCTCACCAAGGCTACGATCCGTAACTGGTCTGAGAGGATGATCAGTCACACTGGAACTGAGACACGGTCCAGACTCCTACGGGAGGCAGCAGTGGGGAATATTGGACAATGGGCGAAAGCCTGATCCAGCCATGCCGCGTGTGTGAAGAAGGTCTTCGGATTGTAAAGCACTTTAAGTTGGGAGGAAGGGCAGTAAGCGAATACCTTGCTGTTTTGACGTTACCGACAGAATAAGCACCGGCTAACTCTGTGCCAGCAGCCGCGGTAATACAGAGGGTGCAAGCGTTAATCGGAATTACTGGGCGTAAAGCGCGCGTAGGTGGTTCGTTAAGTTGGATGTGAAATCCCCGGGCTCAACCTGGGAACTGCATCCAAAACTGGCGAGCTAGAGTAGGGCAGAGGGTGGTGGAATTTCCTGTGTAGCGGTGAAATGCGTAGATATAGGAAGGAACACCAGTGGCGAAGGCGACCACCTGGGCTCATACTGACACTGAGGTGCGAAAGCGTGGGGAGCAAACAGGATTAGATACCCTGGTAGTCCACGCCGTAAACGATGTCAACTAGCCGTTGGAATCCTTGAGATTTTAGTGGCGCAGCTAACGCATTAAGTTGACCGCCTGGGGAGTACGGCCGCAAGGTTAAAACTCAAATGAATTGACGGGGGCCCGCACAAGCGGTGGAGCATGTGGTTTAATTCGAAGCAACGCGAAGAACCTTACCAGGCCTTGACATCCAATGAACTTTCCAGAGATGGATTGGTGCCTTCGGGAACATTGAGACAGGTGCTGCATGGCTGTCGTCAGCTCGTGTCGTGAGATGTTGGGTTAAGTCCCGTAACGAGCGCAACCCTTGTCCTTAGTTACCAGCACGTTATGGTGGGCACTCTAAGGAGACTGCCGGTGACAAACCGGAGGAAGGTGGGGATGACGTCAAGTCATCATGGCCCTTACGGCCTGGGCTACACACGTGCTACAATGGTCGGTACAGAGGGTCGCCAAGCCGCGAGGTGGAGCTAATCTCACAAAACCGATCGTAGTCCGGATCGCAGTCTGCAACTCGACTGCGTGAAGTCGGAATCGCTAGTAATCGCGAATCAGAATGTCGCGGTGAATACGTTCCCGGGCCTTGTACACACCGCCCGTCACACCATGGGAGTGGGTTGCACCAGAAGTAGCTAGTCTAACCTTCGGGAGGACGGTTACCACGGTGTGATTCATGACTGGGGTGAAGTCGTAACAAGGTAGCCGTAGGGGAACCTGCGGCTGGATCACCTCCTTAATCGACGACATCAGCTGTCTCATAAGCTCCCACACGAATTGCTTGATTCATTGAAGAAGACGATTAGGTTAGCAACCTTCGATTGGGTCTGTAGCTCAGTTGGTTAGAGCGCACCCCTGATAAGGGTGAGGTCGGCAGTTCGAATCTGCCCAGACCCACCAATTTGCTGGGGCCATAGCTCAGCTGGGAGAGCGCCTGCCTTGCACGCAGGAGGTCAGCGGTTCGATCCCGCTTGGCTCCACCACCCCGCTTGCCAGTTTGTCAAAGCTTAGAAATGAATATTCGCGTCGAATATTGATTTCTGAACTTTATCAGAATCGTTCTTTAAAAATTTGGGTATGTGATAGAAAGATAGACTGGACAGCACTTTCACTGGTGTGTGTTCAGGCTAAGGTAAAATTTGTGAGTAATTACAAGTTTTCGGCGAATGTTGTCTTCACAGTATAACCAGATTGCTTGGGGTTATATGGTCAAGTGAAGAAGCGCATACGGTGGATGCCTTGGCAGTCAGAGGCGATGAAAGACGTGGTAGCCTGCGATAAGCTTCGGGGAGTCGGCAAACAGACTTTGATCCGGAGATCTCTGAATGGGGGAACCCACCTGGCATAAGTCAGGTATCTTGTACTGAATACATAGGTGCAAGAGGCGAACCAGGGGAACTGAAACATCTAAGTACCCTGAGGAAAAGAAATCAACCGAGATTCCCTTAGTAGTGGCGAGCGAACGGGGACTAGCCCTTAAGTGGCTTTGAGATTAGCGGAACGCTCTGGAAAGTGCGGCCATAGTGGGTGATAGCCCTGTACGCGAAAATCTCTTAGTCATGAAATCGAGTAGGACGGAGCACGAGAAACTTTGTCTGAATATGGGGGGACCATCCTCCAAGGCTAAATACTACTGACTGACCGATAGTGAACCAGTACCGTGAGGGAAAGGCGAAAAGAACCCCGGAGAGGGGAGTGAAATAGATCCTGAAACCGTATGCGTACAAGCAGTGGGAGCCTACTTTGTTAGGTGACTGCGTACCTTTTGTATAATGGGTCAGCGACTTATATTCAGTGGCGAGCTTAACCGAATAGGGGAGGCGTAGCGAAAGCGAGTCTTAATAGGGCGTTTAGTCGCTGGGTATAGACCCGAAACCGGGCGATCTATCCATGGGCAGGTTGAAGGTTAGGTAACACTGACTGGAGGACCGAACCGACTACCGTTGAAAAGTTAGCGGATGACCTGTGGATCGGAGTGAAAGGCTAATCAAGCTCGGAGATAGCTGGTTCTCCTCGAAAGCTATTTAGGTAGCGCCTCATGTATCACTGTAGGGGGTAGAGCACTGTTTCGGCTAGGGGGTCATCCCGACTTACCAAACCGATGCAAACTCCGAATACCTACAAGTGCCGAGCATGGGAGACACACGGCGGGTGCTAACGTCCGTCGTGAAAAGGGAAACAACCCAGACCGTCAGCTAAGGTCCCAAAGTTATGGTTAAGTGGGAAACGATGTGGGAAGGCTTAGACAGCTAGGAGGTTGGCTTAGAAGCAGCCACCCTTTAAAGAAAGCGTAATAGCTCACTAGTCGAGTCGGCCTGCGCGGAAGATGTAACGGGGCTCAAACCATACACCGAAGCTACGGGTATCACTTAGGTGATGCGGTAGAGGAGCGTTCTGTAAGCCTGTGAAGGTGAGTTGAGAAGCTTGCTGGAGGTATCAGAAGTGCGAATGCTGACATGAGTAACGACAATGGGAGTGAAAAACTCCCACGCCGAAAGACCAAGGTTTCCTGCGCAACGTTAATCGACGCAGGGTTAGTCGGTCCCTAAGGCGAGGCTGAAAAGCGTAGTCGATGGAAAACAGGTTAATATTCCTGTACTTCTGGTTATTGCGATGGAGGGACGGAGAAGGCTAGGCCAGCTTGGCGTTGGTTGTCCAAGTTTAAGGTGGTAGGCTGAGATCTTAGGTAAATCCGGGATCTTAAGGCCGAGAGCTGATGACGAGTTGCCATTAGGCGACGAAGTGGTTGATGCCATGCTTCCAAGAAAAGCTTCTAAGCTTCAGGTAACCAGGAACCGTACCCCAAACCGACACAGGTGGTTGGGTAGAGAATACCAAGGCGCTTGAGAGAACTCGGGTGAAGGAACTAGGCAAAATGGCACCGTAACTTCGGGAGAAGGTGCGCCGGTGAGGGTGAAGGACTTGCTCCGTAAGCTCATGCCGGTCGAAGATACCAGGCCGCTGCGACTGTTTATTAAAAACACAGCACTCTGCAAACACGAAAGTGGACGTATAGGGTGTGACGCCTGCCCGGTGCCGGAAGGTTAATTGATGGGGTTAGCTAACGCGAAGCTCTTGATCGAAGCCCCGGTAAACGGCGGCCGTAACTATAACGGTCCTAAGGTAGCGAAATTCCTTGTCGGGTAAGTTCCGACCTGCACGAATGGCGTAACGATGGCGGCGCTGTCTCCACCCGAGACTCAGTGAAATTGAAATCGCTGTGAAGATGCAGTGTATCCGCGGCTAGACGGAAAGACCCCGTGAACCTTTACTATAGCTTTGCACTGGACTTTGAATTTGCTTGTGTAGGATAGGTGGGAGGCTTTGAAGCGTGGACGCCAGTCTGCGTGGAGCCATCCTTGAAATACCACCCTGGCAACTTTGAGGTTCTAACTCAGGTCCGTTATCCGGATCGAGGACAGTGTATGGTGGGTAGTTTGACTGGGGCGGTCTCCTCCTAAAGAGTAACGGAGGAGTACGAAGGTGCGCTCAGACCGGTCGGAAATCGGTCGTAGAGTATAAAGGCAAAAGCGCGCTTGACTGCGAGACAGACACGTCGAGCAGGTACGAAAGTAGGTCTTAGTGATCCGGTGGTTCTGTATGGAAGGGCCATCGCTCAACGGATAAAAGGTACTCCGGGGATAACAGGCTGATACCGCCCAAGAGTTCATATCGACGGCGGTGTTTGGCACCTCGATGTCGGCTCATCACATCCTGGGGCTGAAGCCGGTCCCAAGGGTATGGCTGTTCGCCATTTAAAGTGGTACGCGAGCTGGGTTTAGAACGTCGTGAGACAGTTCGGTCCCTATCTGCCGTGGACGTTTGAGATTTGAGAGGGGCTGCTCCTAGTACGAGAGGACCGGAGTGGACGAACCTCTGGTGTTCCGGTTGTCACGCCAGTGGCATTGCCGGGTAGCTATGTTCGGAAGAGATAACCGCTGAAAGCATCTAAGCGGGAAACTTGCCTCAAGATGAGATCTCACTGGAGCCTTGAGCTCCCTGAAGGGCCGTCGAAGACTACGACGTTGATAGGTTGGGTGTGTAAGCGCTGTGAGGCGTTGAGCTAACCAATACTAATTGCCCGTGAGGCTTGACCATATAACACCCAAGCAATTTGCGTCGAACGACCAGATTGCGGTGTTGTGAAGACACAGTAAGCCGAAGATTTGTAGCTCACAAACATCACATACCCGATTCGCTGGAGTGTCTGAACAAGACCTTCTGGCAACAGAATTTCTTGACGACCATAGAGCATTGGAACCACCTGATCCCATCCCGAACTCAGTAGTGAAACGATGCATCGCCGATGGTAGTGTGGGGTTTCCCCATGTGAGAGTAGGTCATCGTCAAGATTAAATTCCGAAACCCCTATCTGCATCTGCAGGTAGGGGTTTTGTCTTTGTGGGCCGAAAGTTTCTTGCAAGGCGGGCATAAAAAAACCACCTTGGGAGGTGGTTTCAGACATGTCACTGTCAGCTCAGTCGCCGTAATACTCGCAGCCACTGGTGCAGGTCTCATGGATACGCACCTTGCTCAGTTCTGGCAGCAACGGCTTGACCTGGTCCCAGATCCATTTGGCAATCACTTCGCTGGTCGGGTTCTCCAGGCCAGGGATGTCATTGAGGTAGTTGTGGTCTAGCTGCTCGTACAGCGGCTTGAAAATCGCCTTGATCTCCGAGAAGTCGCGAATCCAGCCGGTATGCGGATCCAGCTGGCCGGTCAGGTGCAAGGCAACCTTGAAGGAGTGGCCGTGCAGGCGCCCGCATTTGTGCCCGGCGGGCACATTCGGCAAGCGGTGGGCCGATTCGAAGGTGAACTCTTTGAAAATTTCCACGGTATCTTAGAACTCTGAAAACCAATGCTGACCGGCAGTTTAACAGCAAGCCTACTTCAACGGTTGCAGATGCTGGTGCAGCTTGCCGGTTTCCACCAGTTCCAGGAACTCGTCGCCCAGCCGCTGGCTTTCGCTCATGGCGGTACGCCAGTAACGTTGGCGGTTACCGGCATCGCCCATGAAGCGCTTGAAGTCGCTGCGATCCGGCAGCTTGCCGTAGGGCAGGCGGGCCAGGTACTGCGGCGAGGGTGCCAGCAACAGCACGTTCTGCAGGTACTGCGCATTGCTGCGCCGCCAGGGCAGGGCCTTGTCGAACCACCCCGGCACCACCTTGTGGGTGAAGTGAGGGTAAAGCACGATGTCCTCGCCGCTGTAGGGCAGGTCGAGGTGATAGTCGAGCAAGCCACCATCCCGGTAGGTGCCCGCCCCGACCCCCGGAATGTCCCGCACGCCTTCCATCACCATGGGAATGGAGCCTGAAGCGAGCAGGGCATGACGCAGGTTGTCGACCGCCAGCGGCAGGCAGCGCGAAGGGAAGTCCGTGAGGGGGTTCAACGGCGGTGCGCAGCGTGCGTCATGCAGGATCACGCGTTCGAAGTGCCGGGCCAGCCGCGAACGGCTCACGAGGTTGTCGGCAATCACCGACGACAGGCCTACGCCCAGTCGGCCTCGATGATCGTGCTGAAGCAGGCCGTGGCTTCTGACCAGCATGATGTTGAGCCGATAGTGGGGGTTGTCGAGAATGCGAGCATCCTGGCCCTCCAGCAGGTCATCGAGCATGCGACGACAGCTCTGGCTGACCTGGGCCTGGGTCACGCCCTTGGCGAAATCCTGCTCGGTATACAGATGGCCCAGGCGCAGCAGGGCCTGGGCGGGGTCGGGCAGGCAGGCACTGGCGAAGCGCCAGGAGCCGATCGATGCCCCGATCAGCGAGCGCGCGCGCGGTGCTGTGGGCAGCCACTGGCCGAACAGCGCCAGGTCGATACCCTGGATACCCAGCGCCTTGGGGCCGCCTGCAGCGCCCGGTAGCACCCCCACGTCTGCAGCCTGCAGACCGCGTTCGTGTACATGGGCAAACGCCCGCGTGCCGGCCTTGAGTGTCAGCGCTGGAAACTTGATCTGGATTGAGCTCATAAGGGCCTCGTTGTCCTGGATCAACGATTATAGAGAAGCGTGGACGGAACAGGGGCGCGCCTGAGCTATCATGGCGCCAGTTGTTTTCAGTTTCAGTTAAGTTCGGTTCGGTATTCTGAACCCGTAAGCAAGATTGATCCTAAATGGAGAGACACGATGAAAACATTGACTGCCCTGTTCGCCACCGCCGCCCTTGCCCTGAGCGCCAACGTTGCGCTGGCTAAAGACATCCCCACCAATGAAGTCGTGCAGCTGGTCCAGGCCAAGACCATCCTGTCGCTGGATGACCTCAACGCAAAAGCGCTGGCCAAGCATCCGGGTGCCACCATCAAGGACTCCGAGCTCGAGGACGTGTACGGCCGTTATGTGTACAAGGTCGAACTGCGTGACGCGCAGAACGTCGAATGGGACGTGGACCTTGATGCCAAGACCGGTGAAGTACTCAAGGACGCCAAGGACACCTGATGACTGCACGCAAGCGAACGGCACCGTGGCTGTTCCTCGCATTGCTGGTCTTCTGTACGCCGGCCCTGGCCCGCGACCTCGATCAGGATGAAGCCCTGGAGCTACGTCAGAAGGGCATCATCCTGCCGCTGGAGCAATTGTTGAACTCCGCCCTGGGGCGTTACCCCGGGGCGAAGTTGCTTGAGGCGGAGCTGGAAGAGAAGCACAACCGCTACGAGTACGAAGTCGAGCTGGTCACCCCGCAAGGGGTCGTGCGTGAAATCAAGTTCGATGCACGCACGGGTGTGCTGATCAAAGATGAGGAAGATGACTGATGCGCCTGTTACTGGTCGAGGACAACGTCCCGCTGGCCGATGAACTCACCCAGAGCCTGCAGCGCCAGGGCTACGCCATCGACTGGCTGGCCGACGGCCGAGATGCGGTGTACCAGGGTAGCAGCGAGCCCTATGACCTGATTATCCTGGACCTGGGGCTGCCCGGCCTGCCCGGCCTCGAGGTGCTGGCCCAATGGCGCGCCGGCGGGCTGTCGACCCCGGTGCTGATCCTGACCGCACGGGGTTCCTGGGCCGAGCGCATCGAGGGCCTCAAGGCCGGTGCCGACGATTACCTGAGCAAACCCTTTCACCCCGAAGAGCTGCAACTGCGCATCCAGTCGCTGCTGCGCCGCGCCCGTGGCCTGGCCAACCAGCCGACCCTGCAGGCCGCCGGCCTGCACCTGGACGAAGGCCGCCAGTGCGTGAGCCGCGACGGGCAGGACGTGCAACTGACCGCCGCCGAGTTTCGCCTGCTGCGCTACTTCATGTTGCACCCGCAGCAGATCCTTTCCAAAAGCCACCTGGCCGAGCACCTCTACAACGGCGAAACCGAACGCGACTCGAATGTGCTCGAAGTACACGTCAACCACCTGCGCCGCAAGCTGGGGCGCAGCGTGATCGAAACCCATCGCGGCCAGGGCTATCGCTTTGGCGGAGTGGTCGAGTGAAGTCGATCCAGGCGCGCCTGAGCCTGGGGCTGGTCGGTGTACTGGTGGTGGTCGGCCTGGCCCTGGCGCAGATCAGCCTGTGGCTGTTCGAGGTCGGGTTGCAGCGCTACCTGGAGACGGGGTTGCGCAAGGAAAGCGAAAACCTGCTGGTGGCGCTGGTGCGCGGCCACAGCGGCCTCGAACTGGACGAGCGACGCCTGTCGTCGGCGTACCAGCGGCCGTTTTCCGGCTACTACTTCCGTATCGATTTCGAAGGGGGCAGTTGGCGTTCCCGCTCGCTCTGGGACATGGACATGCCCCGTCCGCCAACTCCCGGCCTGCACGCGGGCCTGGAGCTGGGCCCGGCTGGCCAGCAACTGCTGGTGCTGCGTGCCGACTACCGGCGCCTGGGCCAGGCGATCTCGATCAGCGTGGCGCAGGACTATACCCCCGTGCGCGACGGCTTCCGGCGCATGCAGCAGCTCGGCCTTGGCCTGGGGCTGGTGGCGCTGCTGTTGATTCTGGTGCTGCAACGCATCACGGTCACACGCTCCCTGCGCCCACTGGAACGCACGCGCGAACAGATCGCCCAACTGCAGCAGGGCAAGCGCTCGCAGCTCGACAGTGAGGTGCCTGTCGAACTTGAGCCCCTGGTGGCGCAGATCAACCACCTGCTGGCACACACCGAAGACAGCCTCAGGCGTTCACGCAACGCGCTGGGCAACCTGGGGCATGCCCTGAAGACCCCCCTGGCGGTGCTGATGAGCCTGGCGTCGAGCGAGCGCCTGAACGACCTGCCCGAGGTTCGCGCCCAGTTGCAGGCTCAGCTGGAGCAGATCCAGCAACGTCTGAGCCGCGAACTCAATCGCGCCCGGCTGGCCGGCGATGCCCTGCCGGGGGCGCATTTCGATTGCGCCACCGAACTGCCGGGCCTGCTATCGACCCTGGGCATGATTCACGGCGATCACCTGCTCATCCGCCATCAGGTGCCCGATGGGCTGTCCTTGCCCTGGGACCGCGAAGACCTGCTCGAGCTGCTGGGCAACCTGCTGGACAACGCCTGCAAGTGGGCCGACAGCGAGGTCTGCCTGAGCATCGAGCAAGAGGGCGGGGTGTATCGCTTGTGGGTGGACGATGATGGCCCGGGCATCCCCGAAAATGCCAGGGCCGGGGTGCTGGAGCGCGGTGCGCGGCTCGACGAACAGGTCGATGGCCATGGGCTTGGCCTGGGCATCGTTCGCGATATCGCCGAAGCCTGGGGTGGGCAGATGAGGTTGCTGGAAAGCCCGCTGGGCGGGCTGCGGGTGAGCATCGAGCTACCCCGCAGGGCAGCCCGATAACACCATCAGACGCGGAACTGGTCCATCAGCCCCTGCTGCTGGTTGGCCAGGCTGTTCAGCGACTGGCTGACCCGCGCCGACTCATTGGCCTGCTCCGAGAGTGACTCGGTCACATCGCGAATGGTCGCCACGTTGTTGTTGATTTCCTCGGCCACCGCGCTCTGCTCTTCGGCGGCACTGGCAATCTGCAGGTTCATGTCGCTGATCACGGTGACGGCCTCGCCGATCTGGCGCAGCGCAGTCACCGCCTGACCGACCTGGTCGACGCTACCCTGGGCCTGGCGGTGGCTGCTGTCCATGGCGCCCACCACCTCGCGGGTGCCGGCCTGCAGTTGCTCGATCACCTGACGGGTCTCCTCCACCGACTCCTGGGTGCGTCGGGCCAGGTTGCGCACCTCGTCGGCCACCACCGCAAAGCCGCGCCCGGCTTCCCCGGCACGGGCCGCCTCGATGGCGGCATTGAGCGCCAGCAGGTTGGTCTGCTCGGCGATGGAGCGGATCACTTCCAGTACCGAACCGATCTTCTCGCTGTTGTCGGCCAACCCTTCGACCTGGGCCATGGCGGTGTTCATGTCGGCTGCCAGGGTATCGATGCTGGTGGTGGTGCGGTCGATCACCGCCAGGCCCTGACGGGTCGCCTGGTCGGCGTCACGCGCCGCCTGGGCCGCTTGCGCAGCACTGCGCGCCACATCCTGGGCGGTGGCGCTCATTTCGTGGGACGCCGTGGCCACCTGGTCGACCTGACGGTACTGCTGCTCCATGCCGGCGCTGGTCTGCGAGGCAATCGCCGAGGACTGGTCGGCAGTGTCGCGCGCCGCCTGCACCGAGCGTTTGACCTCGGCGATGATCGGCTGCAGCTTGTCGAGGAAGCGGTTGAACCAGCCGGCCAGTTCCCCCAGCTCGTCGCGCTTGTCGTAGTTCAGGCGGCGGGTCAGGTCGCCTTCGCCGCTGGCGATGTCCTTGAGCATGGCGGCCACGCCCAGGATGGGGCGGGTCACACTGCGCGCCATCACCCAGATCAGCAGCAGCCCCACGATCGCGGCCAGCACACCCAGGCCAAGCTCGATCAGGGTGCCACTGGTATTGCGCTGGTCGAGCTCGTTCTTGAGGGCCTCGGCCGGGCCGGTCAGGGCACTTTGCGGCACATCCAGCAGCACGCCCCAGGGCTTGCCCCCCGGAATCGGTGCAAACGATGCCAGCACCTTCAGGCGCTCGTCCTTGTGGAGGCTCTGCAGGGGCGTGCCGCTGCTCAGCAGGCCTATCAGCTCCTTGCCGCTGGTGCTGTCGACCTGGTCGAAGCGTTGCGCCAGCTTGCCCGCATCCGGGCTGTAGCCGGCCAGCAGGCCGACCGGGCTGATGATGCCGATGCGGGTCTGGCCCTGGTACAGGTTCTGGCTGGCCTGCTGGCTCAGCGCCTGCAGGCTGTTCAGGTTGATGTCGATCGACAGGGTGGCGACCACCTTGTCGGCCACGATCAGCGGGAACACGATGCTGGTCATCAGCACCCGCTGACCGGCGATGTCATAGAAGTAGGGTTCGATCACGCAGGTCTTGCGCGTGGTACGCGGGCACACCGACCAGGTGTTGGCCGGCTCGCCGCTGGGGCCGATGCTGGTGTCGGTCATGTCCTTTTCGGGCAGCGCCATCGAGGTCAGCTTGCCGGGCGTGGGCTGCGACCAGTACAGGGCAAAGCGGCCGGCCTCGTTGCTGCCCAGCTCGGCCTGGTTGGCGAACAGGGCATCCTTGTTGTCCAGGGCGTTGGGCTCGAACACCAGCGACAGCCCCAGCAGGTCGGGGTTGGCCTGCAGCGCGGCGCGCACCTGGCGGGTCATGTCCTCGCGCAGGTCGAAGGCGTCCAGAAAGCGCTTTTCGGCCTGCTCGCGCAAAAACAGCACCTGGCGCGCAAAGCCTGCACCGTACTGGTAGGCATCCATGAACTGGCGGCGGATGCTCAAGGCCTGGACTTCGCCCTGGGACTCGATACGCGACTGGGCCGCTTCGGTCAGCATCTGCATGCTGCTGGCCTTGACCAGCTCGGAGTTGTGCTCCATGCGGTACAGCGAAAGGCCCACCAGCAGCGTAACGATGCTGGCCAGGCAGAGCCCGGCCAGCAGGGTGATTTTCCACTGGATGGAAAGTTGTCTCGACGACATGACGAAGTCCTTTGATCCAAAAAAAGATTGAGGCTGACGACTGTAACGGCCAGGCGCAGTTTTTCTTTATTCAAACGTTCAATTGAAATGCGTCGTTTTCAGTCATGCATGCGACCCGCGTGCAGCCGTCTAGCCCCGTACTTTGACAAGTGGCGGGTGCTGCTTCAGAGTGTGCGCCCTCCCATTAAAACACCTGTCGTTCGGCCACTGCGCTCGCAGTCTGTCGCCGCAGCGCAAGCTTTGTCTGGTTTCTAGAGGTCATGAAATGAATGCAGTAATTGCCGCGGTCGGCATCATGCTGATATTGAGCCTGGCCCGTGTGCACGTGGTCATCGCCCTCATCATCGGCGCGCTCGCCGGCGGCCTGGTGGGCGGCCTGGGTATCGAAGGCACGCTCAAGGCGTTCAACGGCGGCCTGGGTGGCGGTGCCACGGTGGCATTGTCGTATGCGCTGCTGGGCGCATTCGCCGTGGCCATCGCCAAGTCCGGGCTGGCCCATGCGCTGGCCGATCGCGCCCTGTCGATGTTCCATGGTCAGCGCAATGCCGAAGGCGGCAAGATCAAGTGGCTGCTGATCGGCCTGTTGCTGGTGGTGGCGATCTCGTCGCAGAACATCCTGCCCATTCATATCGCCTTCATTCCGCTGCTGGTGCCGCCGCTGCTGTACGTGCTGACTCGCCTGCAGATCGATCGGCGCCTGGTGGCCTGCGTGATGACTTTCGGCCTGATCACCCCCTACATGTTCCTGCCAGTGGGGTTCGGCAACATCTTCCTCAATCAGATCCTGCTGGCCAACGTCAGCCGTAGCGGGGTGGACGTCAGCGGCGTCAACGTGACCCAGGCCATGGCGATACCGGCGGCGGGCATGCTGTTCGGGTTGCTGCTGGCGGTGTTCTTCAGCTACCGCAAAAAGCGCGTGTACGACGTGGCAAAGATCGAGCAGGTCGAGCAGGTGGCCGTCAGCTACAACCCGTTGACGCTGATGGTGGCCGGCTGTGCGATCGCCGCGGCGTTCATCATCCAGCTGTGGCTGGACTCGATGATCATCGGTGCGATGGCGGGCTTTCTGATCTTCTCGCTGTCGGGCATCGTGCGCTGGAAGGACACCGATGACCTGTTCACCGAAGGCATGAAGATGATGGCCATGATCGGCTTCATCATGATCGCCGCGTCCGGCTTTGCCGAGGTCATGAAGGCCACCGGCGAAGTGAAGACCCTGGTGGAGGCCTCGGCCGGCTGGATCGACCACAGCAAGGCGGTCGGGGCGCTGCTGATGCTGCTGGTGGGCCTGCTGGTGACCATGGGTATCGGTTCGTCGTTCTCCACGGTGCCGATCCTGGCGGCGATCTTCGTGCCGCTGTGCGTGCAACTGGGCTTCGACCCGCTGGCCACCGTGTGCATCGTCGGCACTGCCGGCGCGTTGGGTGATGCCGGCTCACCGGCGTCGGACTCGACCCTGGGCCCGACCTCGGGCCTGAACGTCGACGGCCAGCACCATCACATCTGGGACACGGTGGTGCCGACCTTCCTGCATTACAACCTGCCGTTGCTGGCGTTCGGCTGGGTAGCGGCGATGGTGCTGTAGCGCGCCAGGGTGCAGAGCTGGGCGCGAGGCTCAGCTTTTTCGCGGGGGCGGCGAGATGCGGTTGAGCACCGTATCGCCGTTCTTGTTGCGCGTCAGGTACACCGGCAGCACCTTGGGCATGTTGCTCACCAGGCGATTGACCTCGGTGGTGTTGTAGATGCCGCTGATGCGGATGCTGCCGGTACTGGCGTCCGCCAGCAGCAACGGCGTTTCCAGGTAGCGGTTGATCAGCGGCAGGGCCTGGTCCAGTGGCAGATTGTCGAGGATCAGCTTGCCGCCGCGCCAGGCCAGGCTGGTGTCGTGGGCATAGGTCTGGCTGAGGGCCGGCTCGTAGTCGCCGCGACGGTAGCTGGCCTGCATGCCGGGGCCCAGGCGATAGCCGCTGTCCGGGTCGCTGCTGTTGCTGCTGACCAGCACCGAACCTTCCACCAGGGTGACCTTCACCTGGTCCTGATACTTCCACACGTTGAACTGGGTACCGGTCACCCGGGTCTGGCCCTTGCCGGCACGCACCACGAACGGGTGCTGGGTATCGTGCTGCACCTTGAAGAAGGCCTCGCCGTTGACCAGCGTCACCCGTCGTTCGTCCTTGTAGTTGGCGTAGCGCAGGGTGGTGTTGAGGTTCAACTCCACCTCGCTGCCATCCGGCAGCACCGCGCGGGCGATGGCATTGCCGCTTTCAACGCGCTCATAGCTGTTGGGCAGCCAGCCCTGTTCCCAGCCCACCCAGGCGCCAATCGGCAGCGCCACCAGCGCCACGGCCGCAGCCGAGGCCAGCCGACGCAGGGCGCGCCCGCGGGGCCTGGCTGACAGGGTGATTACCGGGGCAGCAGGGCGGGGCAGGTGGTCGGCGGTCTGCCAGATCTCCTGCATGGCCTGGAATTCTTGCTCGTGCAGTGGGTCGGCTGCGCGCCATTGCGCGCAGGCGGCACGTTCCTGTTCACTGCAGTCCTCAGCATGCAGGCGCATGCACCAGTGCGCAGCGGCATCGGTGATGGCATCAAGTTCGGCTGCGCTGAGGCTGGTTTGGTTCATTGATACTCCCGGTTTTGGCCATTCTACCCTTGGCAGGTGGCCAACGAGAACCGAGTTCATCGTGAATGACTATCAGTTGTAAGAAATATTTGAACGAAAAACCACGCAAATGCGTGGTTTTTATCGTTTAAGCACCCGCCTGGAGCGTTGCGCGGCTCAGAACAGCTCGGCTGGCAACTGGTACAGCGGCGCACTGCCTGCGCGGATGCTGGCCTGCAACGACAGTACCCTGGGCAGCAGGCGCTCGACGTAGAAGGTAGCCGTGGCCAGCTTGGCCTCGTAGAACGCCGGCTCCTGCTCGCGCCGTTCGCGGGCAGTGGCCGCCATGCGCGACCACATGTAGGCGTAGGCCACATAGCCGAACAGGTGCAGGTACTCCACCGACGCCGCGCCCACCGCGTTGGCATCACCGGTGGCCTGCTCGCGTACCCACTGGCTCACGCTTTCCAGCTGCGCCAGGGCATGCAGCAGCGGTTCGCACAGGGGCGGACGGGTTTCACAGAAGCTGCGGATCTCGTTGGCGAACAGCGCCAGCGACTGTCCGCCATCGGCCACCACCTTGCGCCCCAGCAGGTCCAGCGCCTGGATGCCGTTGGTGCCTTCGTAGATCTGCGCGATGCGAACATCGCGCACCAGCTGTTCCTGGCCCCATTCGCGAATGTAGCCATGCCCGCCGAACACCTGCTGGCCCAGTACGCAGCTTTCCAGGCCCATGTCGGTGAAAAACGCCTTGGCCACCGGTGTCAGCAAGGCCACCAGGCGCTGCGCGGCCTCGCGCTCCTCCGGCTGCTCGGCGTACTTGGCGATATCCAGCTGCAGGCCGACATAGGTGGCGAACGCCCGGCCGCCTTCGGTCAGGGCGCGCATGCTCAGCAGCATGCGCCGTACATCGGCATGCACGATGATCGGGTCGGCCACCTTGTCGCTGGCCAGCGGCCCGGTGGCGGCGCGGCTTTGCAGGCGGTCCCGGGCGTAGCGTGCGGCGTTCTGGTACGACGCCTCGGCGCAGCCGATGCCCTGGATGCCGATGGACAGGCGCTCGTAGTTCATCATGGTGAACATCGCCGCCAGGCCGCGGTTGGGTTCGCCCACCAGGTAGCCCACGGCGCCATCGAAGTTCATCACGCAGGTGGCCGAGGCCTTGATGCCCATCTTGTGCTCGATCGATCCACAGCTCACCGCGTTGGTTTCACCCAGGCTGCCGTCCTCGCCCACCAGGCGCTTGGGCACCAGAAACAGCGAGATGCCCTTGGGCCCGGCCGGCGCGTCGGGCAGCTTGGCCAGCACCAGGTGCACGATGTTCTCGGTCAGGTCCTGGTCGCCGCCGGTGATGAAGATCTTGGTGCCGCTGACCCGGTAGCTGCCATCGGCCTGGGGTTCGGCCTTGCTGCGGATGATCCCCAGGTCGGTACCTGCATGCGGTTCGGTCAGGCACATGGTGCCGGCCCACTGCCCGCTGTACAGCGCCGGCAGGTAGGTGGCCTTCAATGCCTCGCTGGCGTGCGCGTCGATGGCCAGGCAGCAGCCGGCGCTCAGCGCCGAATACAGGCTGAAGCTGCAGTTGGCGGCGTAGAGCATCTCCTCGAACTGCACCGCGAGCATCTTGGGCATGCCCAGGCCGCCGTACTCGGGGTTGCCCGCCAGCCCGACCCAGCCGCCTTCGCGGTAGGTCTGCCAGGCCTGCACGAACCCCTGCGCAGTGGTGACCCGACCCTGCGCGAAGTGCACGCCTTCCTCATCGCCGCTGCGGTTGAGCGGGGCGATCAGCTGGCCGGTGATCTTGGCCGCCTCTTCCAGTATCGCATCGGCGGTATCCGCGTCGACGCTGGCCGCCAGCGCCGGCAGGCGTGCCCACAGGGCCGGGCCCTGGAACACTTCGTGAAGAACAAAACGCATGTCGCGCAGCGGTGCATTGAACTCAGGCATAACGGTTTCCGAATAAAGGTGAAAAAAGGTCAGAGCGCCTTGGCCCAGTCGCGCAACAGGTACTTCTGGATCTTGCCCGTGGAGGTTTTCGGCAGTTCGCTGAACACCACGGTCTTGGGCAGCTTGAAGCCGGCCAGATGCTCGCGGCAGAAGGCGATGATGTCCGCTTCGCGGGTACCTTCGAAACCGGCCTTGAGGGTGACGTAGGCACAGGGGGTTTCGCCCCATTTTTCATCCGGGCGGGCGACCACCGCAGCCTCGAGCACGGCCGGGTGGCGGTACAGCGTGTCTTCGACCTCGATGGTCGAGATGTTCTCGCCTCCGGAAATGATGATGTCCTTGAGCCGGTCCTTGATCTCCACATAGCCGTCGGCATGCCACACTGCCAGGTCGCCGGTATGGAACCAGCCGCCTCGGAAGGCTTCGGCGGTGGCCTCGGGGTTCTTCAGGTAGCCCTTCATCACGGTGTTGCCGCGCATGAAGATCTCGCCCAGCGTGTTGCCGTCGCGGGCCACCGGTTCAAGCGTTTGCGGGTCGGCCACCATGAGCCCCTCGAGGGTAGGGTAGCGCACGCCCTGGCGCGACTTGATGCGGGCCCGCTCCTCCAGCGGCTGCGCGTCCCATTCGGCATGCCAGGCACACACCGTCACCGGGCCGTAGACCTCGGTCAGGCCGTAGACGTGGGTCACCTTGATGCCCATTTCCTCCACCGCGCCGATCACCTTGGCGGGTGGCGCCGCCCCGGCCACCATCGCGTTCACGGGGTGGTCGATGGCGGCCTTGGCCGAGTCGGGCATGTTGATCAGCGCATTGAGCACGATCGGTGCGCCGCACAGGTGGGTGACCTGGTGCTCGCGAATCAGGGTCAAGATCTTCTGCGGGTCGACCCGGCGCAGGAACACATGGGTGCCGGCCAGGGCCGTCACGGTCCACGGGTAGCACCAGCCATTGCAGTGGAACATCGGCAGGGTCCACAGGTACACCGGGTGGTTGCCCATGGCCCAGGTCATCTGGTTGCCCAGTGCGTTCAGGTAGGCGCCGCGGTGGTGGTAGACCACCCCCTTGGGGTTGCCGGTGGTGCCGGAGGTGTAGCTCAACGAGATCGCCTGCCACTCGTCCTCGGGCCAGTGCCACACGAACTCGGGGTCGCCCTCGGCCAGGAAGGCTTCGTAATCCAGGTCGCTGACGGCGCGGCCCTCGCCGTACTCCGGGTCGTCCACATCGATCACCAGCGGCGGGTGGGCCATCAGGCCCAGCGCTGCTTCGATCACCTTGTGGAATTCGCGGTCGGTGATCAGCACCTTGGCTTCACCGTGCTCGAGCATGAACGCGATGGCCTCGGCATCCAGGCGCACGTTCAGGGCGTTGAGCACCGCACCGATCATCGGCACACCGAAATGCGCCTCGAGCATGGCCGGAATGTTGGGCAGCATCACCGCCACCGTATCGCCCAGCCCGATGCCGCGGCCGGCCAGGGCGCTGGCCAGGCGGCGGGAGCGCTGGTAGGTTTCCTGCCAGTTGCGGCGGATGGCACCATGGATCACCGCCGGGTAATCGCCATAGACCGCAGCCGTGCGTTCGATGAAACTCAGCGGGGAAAGGGCGACATGGTTGACGGGGGCGGGCTGCAGGCCCTGGGAGAAGATCGACATGAACGGTTCCTGTGCAGGAGGCAGCCGCGATCAGGCGCTGGCTGAAACCTCCGATGGCTGATTGTTAGCTCTGATCAGGTTTCTGGAAGGCGGTACGCAGACCGACTTCGGTGTTTCATTTTTACGCTGTTCTCCATATTACTTGGAAGATAGACTATAGCAATATGGTATAAATACTATAAAAAGCCGGAGCCCCAAGTGACCTTTCCTCCCTCGGCCTTGCTCGACAAGGACCCGCAACCCACCGTGCTGCTCGATGCCGCCGCCCAGGTGGTGGCCGCCAACCCGGCGGTGCAGGCGTTGTTCGACACCTGGCCCAAGCCGCCCGTGGGCAGCCTGCTGCCCGCCAACTACAAGGCGCTGGTGAGCGCCTGCCTGCACCAGCAGCGGGCGATTGCCGAGGTCGAGGCCCTGGTGCACCAGCGTATCCTGTTGTGGACCTTCGTCCCGCTGGAGGGCGGCCTGCAGGTGCTGGCCCGCTGCCGCGACGCCACGGTGGAGCGCCTGGCCGAGCGCGAGGCCAGCCAGGCACGTCGGTTGTACCGCCTGATCACCGAAAACACCACCGACCTGATCTCGCGCCATACCCCCGACGGGTGTTTCCTGGATGCTTCGCCGGCCTCCTATCGCCTGCTGGGCTACTGGCCGGAAGAGCTGCGCGGGGTGGCGGTGCAGTCGCTGTTTCACCCCCAGGACCGCCAGCAATCGCTGCTGCAGGCCTCCCAGGCGCTGGAGCAGGACGGCTACCAGACCATGACCTGCCGCGTGCGCCATCGCGATGGCCGCGACCTGTGGTTCGAGATCGCCAGCCGCGCCATCCGCGAAACCTACACCGGTGCGGTGGTCGAGATCGTCAGCGTGTCACGTGACATCACCGTGCGCATCGAAGCCCAGGAAAACCGCCGGCGCCTGGCCGAGGTGGTCGAGGCCAACACCGACCTGGTGCTGTTCACCGACCCCGCGGGCCAGCTCACCTACCTCAACCGTTCCGCCCGGCGAGCACTGGGCCTGCTGGAGGTGCAGGCCGTGCCGCCCCTGCGCGAGCTGCTGGACGAAGAAGCCCTGCAACGCCTCGACGAAGAGGGCTGGGCCTGCGCCGAGCGCGAAGGGGTGTGGCAATGCGAGGCGCGGCTGGCGCCCTACAACGGCTCGGCGCCGTTCCCGGTGTCGCTGGTACTGCTGGCGCACCGGGCCGCAGGTGGCGAGCGCTACTACTCGCTGGTGGCTCGCGACATGACCGAGCGCGAGCTGCGTGAACGCCAGCAGCGCCGGCACCAGGATGAACTGGCGCACACCGCGCGGCTGGTCACCCTGGGCGAGCTGGCCTCCGGCATCGCCCACGAGATCAACCAGCCGCTGGCAGCGGTGGTCAACTATGCCAGTGCCAGCCAGCGCTACCTGCTGGCGGTGGAGCGTGACCCGCAGGCGGCCGGGCGGGTCGCCCAGGGCCTGCAGCGCATCACCGAGCAGGCCACCCATGCCGCCGAAGTGATCAAGCGCCTGCGCTCGTTCCTGCGCAAGGAGCCGCGCCGCTTGCAGGCGCTCAACGTGGCCGATGTATCGCGCGAGGCCGTGCGCCTGTGTGCCTGGGAGGCGGCGCAGGCCCAGGTGACCATCGAGCAGCACATGGTGTACAACCTGCCGCCGGTATACGCCGACCGTGTCTTGCTCGAACAGGTCCTGCTCAACCTGTTGCGCAACGCCATCGACGCCAACCGCGAGCAGCATGCCGGGGCGCCTTCGCGCGTGCTGATCAGCGCCGACCAGCAGGCCGGTTGGCTGCGTATCCAGGTGGCCGACCAGGGCCCCGGGGTGGCCGCCGAGCAGCTGGACGGTATCTTCACCCCGTTTACCACCAGCAAGCCCGAAGGGCTGGGGCTGGGCTTGAGCATGAGCCGCAGTATCGTCGAAGGGTTCGGCGGTACCTTGCAGGCGCACCCGGGTGATACCGGCGGATTGATTTTGTGCTGTCGGCTGGCGCCGGTGGCCAGTGCATGAACAAGGGGATTTCCATGCAGGAACCGAAGGTCTACGTGGTCGACGACGACCAGGGCATGCTCGACTCCACCGTCTGGCTGCTGGAGTCGGTGGGCCTGCAGGCGCTGCCGTTCACCAGTGGCCAGGCTTTTCTGGAGGCCTGCGATGCGGCGTTGCCGGCGTGCGTGCTGCTGGATGTGCGCATGCCCGGCATGGGTGGGCTGAGCGTGCAGGAAGCCTTGCGCGCCCGGGGCGTGCAGGTGCCGGTGATCTTTGTCAGCGGGCATGCCGATGTGCCGATCGTGGTACGCGCCTTCAAGGCCGGGGCCATCGATTTCATCGAGAAGCCCTACAACGACCAGTTGTTGCTCGACAGCGTGCAGGATGCCCTGGGGCGCTCGTCACGGGTTCAGGTCAGCAGTCGCCAGCGCGATGAAGTGCAGGGGCGCATCGACAGCCTCACCCCGCGTGAGCGCGACGTGTTCGTGCCCCTGGTGCAGGGCTATACCAATCGGGAGATTGCCGAGCAGTTGCAGGTCAGCGTGAAGACCGTGGACCTGTACCGTTCGCGGGTGATGAAGCGCATGCAGGCCGAACACCTGCCGGACCTGGTGGGGATGGCGATTGCGTGTGGGGTGGTGGACCCCTTGAAACTGCGTTGAATGCATCGCGGGGCAAGCCCGCTCCCACAGGTACAGTGCAAGCCTGTGGGAGCGGGCTTGACCCGCGATTGGGTGTCAGGAGCGACGTCCCAGCAACAGCCCGACCACCAGCCCGAAGCCGGCCGAAATCGCCACGGTCTGCCACGGGTGGCCGCCAATGTAATCCTCGGTGGCATCCACCGCCGGCTTGGCCTTTTCACGCACGCCGCCCACCGCATCCAGGGCCTGCTTGAGCTTGAGGCCCACCTGTGCGCGCAGGGTCTCGGCTTCTTCGCCCACCAGGGTGGAGCTGTCCTTGAGCAGCTTGTCAGACTCTTCGATCAGCGCCTGCAGCTCGCTGAAGGCCTGGTCCTTGATTTGTTCGGCATCGGCTTTAAGGGTGCTTTTCCTGGCCATGTACGCTTCCTCGTTGAATGATGGTCACTGTATCAATGGATGCCTGAGCGCGCCGAAAGTTGCAGCGCCTTGGCGGCGCTCGGTGGCTACAGTGTAAGATAACCCCCATTTTCAAGTGGCAGGAATCACCATGAGTTTCAATCTGGCCAACATGAGCTTCGCCGAGCGGGCACAGATCGAGGACGAGAAGTCGCGACTGTTCGAGCTCTGGCAATCGAACCTGGGCAAGGCCAAGGCCGAAGCCGCGCGGCTGATCAGCGAGAAGCCGCGGCGCAAGGGCAAATGGGCCGAGTGGGTGCGCGCCGAGCTCGACGGCATGTCGCCGCCGGAGTTCGCCAACATGGTGCGCAGCGAAGTCAACAAGCTGATGGCGGCTGCCAAGTAGCCGACCCCCAGCGCTACCACGCCGTATCGGTGGGCTTGGGCAGCGCCAGCCGCCCGCTGTCGGTGAAGCGCATCGTGCCGAAGGCGCCCCCGGCCAGCTTGCCGCGCAGCACATAGGGCATGCCATCCAGGTTGCTCACCCGGCTCAGGCCCACGGCCTGGCGCAGCATCGAGAAGGCGGTGATGCTCACCGGAATGCTCAGTACCGCTTCGTCATAGCGCCCGATGCTGCCGTGCTGATCGCTGACCCCGGTTGCCAGCGGCTGGCCATTGACCTCCAGGTTGAGCGCCACGCCGTTGTAGTCGATGGGCGTTTCATTGGGGTTCTGCACCCGCAGTTTCACCGCCATGCGCATTTCCAGGTCCTGGCCGGGCAGCGGCTCGATGCCGATCACGCTGATGGTCAACGGGTCGCGCCCCTGCAGCAACGCGCAGGCGCTCAGGCTCAGGGCCAGCAGCAGGCCCAGGCCGGCACGCAGGGTATGACGCAGGAAACAGGGCATGGGGCTTGGCTCCGGACAAATGTCTCTGCAGTGTGGCAAATGCCCGGCGCGGTTGAAAGTGGCGCAAGCAGCGTAACAATCTGAATCATCTCTGGCCCGGCAACGGGTTTCGTCGCGAACCTCTCGCGCCGTAGGCTATCCAACGCCTGGGGCCACTGACGTTGTGCAGGAGATGAACGCGATGAACCGATGGTTGCCGGCACTGACCGGCGCAGCACTGAGCCTGATACTGGGCATGCCTGTTCAGGCCGCCGACGCGGGCAATCCCTACAACGACCCGGTGCGCCGCGCCAACCCCAATTCCCAGCAGGGCACCGTGCGTTCCACGCCACCGCCGCGCGGGCCTTCCACCCAGCCGCTGCCGCGCCCACCCACCCTCGACAATGGCGGCATCGGCAACGGCCAGAACCTGCGCCGTGAACAGGTACCGCCGCGCCTGGACCCCTCCCGCCCGCCGCGCGAATCGACGCGTACGCCCTGATCGCTTGGCCCACTGCAAGGAACCCTGCATGTCTTCACGTACCTGGCTACTCTCCCTCTGCGCTGCGGCGCTGTTGCCGCTGACCGCCACCGCCGCCCCTGAGCGCACCTTCCCCAGCGAAGAAGGCCAGCTCACCGTCAGTACCCTGGCCGAGGGGCTGAAGAACCCCTGGGCGCTGGCGTTCCTGCCCGACGGGCAGGGCATGCTGGTGACCGAGCGCCAGGGCAACCTGCGCATCATCAGTGCCGACGGCAAGGTCGGTTCGCCGTTGAGCGGCGTGCCGCAGGTGTGGGCCAAGGGGCAGGGCGGGTTGCTCGACGTGGCGCTGTCGCCGCAGTTCGAGCAGGACCGCATGGTCTACCTCTCGTATGCCGAAGGCGGGGGTGATGGCGACACGGCCGGTACTACCGTGGGGCGCGGCCGCCTGTCGAGCGACAACCTGCGCCTGGACGACTTCAACGTGATCTTCCGCCAGCAGCCCAAGCTGTCCAGCGGCAACCACTTCGGTTCGCGGCTGGTGTTCGACCGCGACGGCTACCTGTTCATCGCCCTGGGCGAGAACAACCAGCGGCCCACCGCGCAGGACCTGGACAAGCTGCAGGGCAAGGTGGTGCGCATCCTGCCCGACGGCCAGGTGCCCAAGGACAACCCCTTTGTCGGCCAGAGCAACGTGCGCCCCGAGATCTGGTCGTATGGCCATCGCAACCAGCAGGGCGCGGCATTGAACCCGTGGACAGGCGAACTGTGGACCAACGAGCACGGGCCTCGCGGCGGCGACGAGATCAACATTCCCAAGCCGGGCAAGAACTACGGCTGGCCCCTGGCGACGCACGGCATCAACTACTCGCTGCTGCCGATACCCGAGGCCAAGGGCAAGCGCGTCGAGGGCGCGGTGGACCCGCTGCACGTGTGGGAGAAGTCCCCGGCCATCAGCGGCATGGCGTTCTACGACAACCCGCGTTTCAAGGCCTGGGACCACAACCTGTTCATCGGCGCGCTGGCCGCCCAGGAGCTGATCCGCCTGCAACTGGATGGCGACAAGGTGGTGCATGAAGAGCGCCTGCTGGGGCAGTTGAATGCGCGTATTCGCGATGTGCGGGTGGGGCCGGACGGCTTTCTCTATGTGCTGACCGACGAGAGTGACGGTGCGCTGCTGAAGGTGGGCCTGACGCAGTAAGCGGTGGCGCGTGCTTCGCCGGCAAGGCCGGCTGCTGCAGGCGAAGCACGCCCCGCAAACCTCACTGATGCTACCCTTGGCCTTTTTCCGCACAGGCCCCCGGCATGTCCAGCCTCACCCCGCTGTCGTTGTACCAGCAATCCATCGAGCTCAATGGCTTTGTCCCCGACGCTGCGCAGCAGCATGCCGTCGACTGCCTTCAAGCCTGCTTCGAGGCTCTTGAGCGCGGCGAGGTGGCGCGTGGGGTATACCTGTGGGGCCCGGTCGGGCGCGGCAAGACCTGGCTCATGGACCAGTTCCACCGCTGCCTGCAGGTGCCCGCCCGCCGCCAGCACTTTCACCACTTCATGCGCTGGGTGCATCAGCGCCTGTTCCAGCTCAACGGCACCGCCGACCCCTTGCAGGCCCTTGCCCACGGCCTGGCCGAAGAGATCCGCGTGCTGTGCTTCGACGAACTGTTCGTCAACGACATCGGTGACGCCATCATTCTCGGTCGCCTGTTCCAGGTGCTGTTCGACAGCGGCGTGGTCATCGTCGCCACCTCCAACCAGCCGCCGGCGCAGCTTTACGCCGACGGTTTCAATCGCGAACGCTTCGTGCCGGCGATTGCCGCCATCGAGCGGCACATGCACGTGGTGGCGGTGGACGGCGGCCAGGACCATCGCCTGCATCCCGGTGCCGAACTGCAACGCTACTGGGTGCGCCAGCCGGGCCAGCCCAGCGCGCTGGCCCGGGTGTTCGAGCAGTCGAGCGCGGGTGAACCGGTCACCTGCGAGGACCTGAGCCTGGGCTACCGCACGGTCAAGGTGGTGCGACGCAGCACCTCGGCGGTGTGGTGCACTTACAACGAACTGTGCGAGCAGCCCCTGGCCGCCATGGACTTCATGGCCCTGTGTGATCGCTTCAAGGTCATTCTGCTGGGCGAGGTGCCTGCACTCGGGGCCCGGCAACGACCGGGCAGAATCGCCCGCGGCACCGAGGACGGCGCCGAGCGGGTAGTGGCGGGGGATCGTGAACTGCCGCAGCTGTCGATTCACGACGACAGCGTGCGGCGCTTCATCGCGCTGGTCGATGAATGCTATGACCGCCGCGTGGCGCTGTACGTGGAGGCCGAGGTGGCACTCGAGGCGCTGTATACCGAAGGCTACCTGGAGTTCCCATTCCGTCGCACCCTCAGCCGGCTGCGCGAGATGCAACTGCAACGCTTCTGCTGAAGCCGCTCAGCTGTGCACCCAGCCCAGGGTCAGCAGCACCAGCACCAGGTAACGCCCGGCCTTGGCCACGGTCACCAGCAGCATGAAACGCCAGAATGGCTCGCGCATGATCCCGGCGATCAGCGTCAGCGGGTCGCCGATCACCGGCATCCAGCTCAACAGCAGCGACCACTGGCCATAGCGCTGGTAGCGCTGCTGGGCCCTGTCCAGCTGGGCCTGGCTGAACGGAAACCAGCGCTTGTCGCGCAAGTGCTCGATACCCCGGCCCAGCAGCCAGTTGACCACCGAGCCCAGTACATTGCCGGCGGTGGCAATCGCCAGCAGCAGCAACCAGGCATCAGGTTCGTGCAGCAGCAGCCCGACCAATACCGCCTCGGACTGCAACGGCAGCAGGGTGGCGGCGCCAAAGGCGCTGAGGAACAGCCCCCAGCCGCTCAGCATGGCGCCGTGCTCACGGGTAGTTGGCGACCACTTCGTCGGTGCCGTCGCGGGTCAGGCCGATGACCTGGTAGGCATCCTTGTGATCGCCCATTTCCATGCCTGGCGAGCCCATCGGCATGCCCGGCACGGCCAGGCCGCGCAGGTCGGGACGCTTGGCCAGCAGCTGGATCTGCTCGGCCGGCACATGGCCCTCGACGAACTTGCCGTCGATCACCCCGGTGTGGCACGACGCCAGGCGCGGCGCCACGCCCAGGCGCTGCTTGACTGCACTCATGTTCGGCTCCACATGGTCATTCACGCTAAAGCCGTTGTCGCGCAGGTGGCTGATCCATTCCTTGCAGCAACCGCAGTTGGGGTCGCGGTACACATCGATGGTCTGGCCGGCCTGGGCCAGCGCACTCATGGCCAGCAGGCCGAAGGCAACGAAATTCTTTTTCAGCATCGTGGATCTCCGGGGCCGCCGTCAGGGCAACCCGCGTCTCGAATGATCGGTGGTCGGTCAGTGCAACAGGGTAACCGGGCTCATGGCTGGAGCATAGCCGGGTGAAGCTGTCGCCAGACTGAGCGCTGCATTACAGATTTGTAAGGTAGGACACTGCCTGCGTGACCTGTGGGAGCACTCGCTCCTCTAACCCCAAACGATGGCGTCGTGCCTGGTCAGGGCGACCATCGGTGATGGAGTACCACAGTCAATCAAGGAAACATGACCCATGCAGGCACTCAAGGCCTACTTCAAGCGTCACGGGCACGAGCCGTTCCGGTTCGGTGAAGGGCGTATCAGCGGCTACCTGTCGGCCATGCTCGGCTTGCTCAGCCTGCTGGCGGTGCTGTGCTTTCTGTTCCCGCAGTGGCTGACCTTCGGCGAGTTCCGCAAGGTCTACAGCGAGCAGTTCGCCCGCACCCTGCTGCTGGCCGGGCTGGTGCTGGCGTTCAGCCTGGGCACCCTCAACATCCTGCTCAACCGGCGCAAGCGCCTGGGCTTCACCGGCATCAGCGCGGCGGGCCTGGCCGTGTTTCTGGGCGGCACCAACATTCAGACCGAAACCATCGGTCAAACCCCGTATTCCCTTGGCCTTGACTGGTTCGTGCTGGCGCTGCTGGTTTCGGCGATCATCTTCATCCCGCTGGAAAAGCTCTACGCCAAGGACCCGCAGCAGAACATCCTGCGTCCGCAATGGCGTACCGACCTGAGCTACTTCTTCGTCAGCCACATGCTGGTGCAGTTCATCCTGATCTTCGTCACCGCCTCGTCCACCTGGCTGGCCGGCTGGGTGGTGTCCGAAACGCTGCAGGCCAAGGTGCAGAGCCTGCCGATCGTGGTGCAGTTCGTGCTGGCGGTGTTCGTCGCCGACCTGGGGCAGTACTGGCTGCACCGCCTGTACCACGTGGTGCCGTGGATGTGGCGCTTCCATGCGGTGCACCATTCCAGCACCGCGATGGACTGGCTGGCCGGCTCGCGCATCCATTTCGCCGAAATCCTGCTGACCCGCACCGGCGTGCTGGTACCGCTGATCCTGCTGGGCTTCTCGCCGCAGGCGATGAATGCCTACGTGATCCTGGTGGGTGTGCAGGCGGTGCTGGCGCATGCCAACGTGCGAATCGACGGCGGCTGGCTGAACTACGTGCTGGTGATGCCGCGCTACCACCACTGGCACCATGCCCGGCACAAGGACTACATCTACAAGAACTACGCGATCCACCTGCCCCTGGTCGACATGCTGTTCGGCACCTTCAAGTTGCCGCGCAAGGAATGGCCGACCCGCTACGGCGTGTTCGGCAAGGACCTGCCCGAAGGCATCGTGCGCCAGCACCTGTACCCGCTGCAAAAGCCCGAGCCCAAGGCCTGATAGCCCTTTGCCCGCTGCCCCATGCTGCGTTAGCCTTGCCGGGTGAACGGCATTGGGGCCAGGAGTATCCATGGACAACGTGATCATCATTACCGGCGCCGGTCGCGGCATTGGCGCGGCCACTGCGCTGGCCGCTGCGCGGGCCGGCTACCGCATCTGCATCAACTACCTTGCCGATGACGCCTCGGCCCATCGCGTGCTGGAGCAGGTGCGCGCGCTGGGTGCCGAGGCGATCACGGTGCGCGCCGATGTCAGCGTCGAGGATGAAATCATCCAGCTGTTCCAGCGTGTCGACAAGGAACTGGGCCGGGTCACGGCGCTGGTCAACAACGCCGGCACCATCGGCCACCAGAGCCGGGTGGAAGAGATGTCCGAGTTTCGCCTGCTCAAGCTGATGAAAACCAACGTGGTGGGGCCGATGCTGTGCGCCAGGCATGCGCTGCAACGCATGTCGACCCGCCATGGCGGGCCGGGCGGTGCCATCGTCAACGTGTCATCGGTGGCCGCGCGGTTGGGTTCGCCCAACGAGTATGTCGACTACGCCGCCTCCAAGGGCGCGCTGGACACCTTCACCCTGGGCCTGGCCAAGGAAGTGGCGGGCGAGGGCGTGCGTGTCAATGGCGTACGGCCGGGCTACATCTTCACCGACTTCCATGCCCTCAGCGGCGATGCCGAGCGGGTCCGCAAGCTGGAACCGGGCATCCCCATGGGCCGTGGCGGGCAGGCGGCCGAAGTGGCCGAAGCGATCCTGTGGCTGCTGTCGGACAAGGCCTCCTACACCACCGGCAGCTTCATCGACCTGGGCGGTGGGCGCTGAGCGCGCAGCATGGCCAAGGATATCGACAACCCGTGCATCTCGGCGTGCAAGCTCAGCGGCGAGCTGTGCGTGAGCTGCGGGCGCAGCAAGGACGAGATCAAGCAGTGGAAGCGCATGAAGCGGCCCGAGAAAATGGCCACGGTGGAGCGGGCGGCCAAGCGCCTGAAGGCCCTGAAGAAGAAAAACAAGCGCTAGGCCGCAGGTAGCGCGCCATCCTGACGCGCGCCCAGCGGTGGTCAGTGGGTGTTGACCAGGTCCTCTTCCTCCAGCCCGCGCGAGGCGCGGCCGACCAGCAACGGGTCGGGCTGGTGCGCGACTTTCGGGTCCTTGTCGGGGTAGTCCAGCGTGTGCAGGAAGTGGCGGATGCAGTTCAGGCGCGCGCGCTTCTTGTCGTCCGACTTGATCACGGTCCACGGTGCATCGGCAGTATCGGTGTGGAAGTACATCGCCTCCTTGGCGGCGGTGTACTCGTCCCACTTGTCCAGCGACTTGATGTCGATGGGCGAGAGCTTCCAGTGCTTGAGCGGGTCGTCACGGCGCGAGATGAACCGGCGCAGTTGCTCTTCGCGGTTCACCGAGAACCAGAACTTGAACAGCAGGATGCCGCTGTTGCACAGCATGCGTTCCAGCTCCGGGGTCTGACGCATGAACTCCAGGTACTGCATCGGCGTGCAGAAGTCCATCACCCGCTCGACGCCGGCGCGGTTGTACCAGGAGCGGTCGAAGAAGACCATTTCACCGGCGGTGGGCAGGTGCTGGATGTAGCGCTGGAAGTACCACTGGCCCTTCTCCTGGTCGGAAGGTTTTTCCAGGGCCACGATACGTGCGCCACGCGGGTTCAGGTGCTCCATGAAGCGCTTGATGGTGCCGCCCTTGCCGGCGGCATCGCGGCCTTCGAACAGCACCACGATGCGCTGGCCGGTGGCTTTTACCCAGTTCTGTACCTTCAGCAGCTCTATCTGCAGCTCATGCTTGGCCTTTTCGTACTCGGCGCGGCGCATGCGGTTGCGGTAGGGGTAATTGGCGGGCAGGGCGGCAGACACGCTGTCTTCGTTGGAGCCGCGACGCGGCGCACTGGCGACCTGCAGCGCGGCAGGCTCGTGGCTGATGGCACTGATTTCGATTTCGGCAGGGATCACCTGAGCAGGCTTGCGCGGGGCGCGTGGGCGGCGCGAACGAGTGACGGCCGCTTTGGGCGTGGCCGGCGAACTGCTGTCGTTGGACGAGGCGGATGGCAGGGGCAGGGGGTGTACGGTGGATTCTTCGCTCATGGTGGGCCTGTTTTGCGTTCTGATTTCCTCTATCTAGTGTAGGAGTGTGATTTTGCGATCTGTTGATCCTGGTCAATAGCGTGGAGGCAAGTGGCCATATATCACGCGGTAACGGTGGTGCTGCAATCGCGGGTCAAGCCCGCTCCCACAGAAACCGTCGAACCTGTGGGAGCGGGCTTGACCCGCGATTGCAGACGGCACGGTCTCAGATCTGCACCAACCGCCCCGCATGCTCGGCCGGCAACCGGTCCCCACGCCCGAACAGCTTGTGGCGCAAGGTGCCCGCCTCATACTCGGTGCGATAGCGCCCGCGCCGCTGCAGTTCCGGCACCACCGTGTCGACCACCGCCTGCAGGTCATCCGGCACCACCGCGTAGGTGAGGTTGAAGCCGTCGATGCCGGTGGCATCCAGCCATTGCTCCAGCTGGTCGGCAATCTCCACCGGCGACCCCAGCAGCACCGGGCCACGCCCGCCCAGGCTGACGAACTCCGCCGCCTCGCGCACGGTCCAGCGCCGGTTCGGGTCCGACCTGGTAAAGGCGGCCAGCGCCGTGCGCCCGGCATCGTTCTCGATGTACTCGATCAGCGCATCCGGCTCCAGGTTGGAAAAATCGATGCCGGTCCAGCCCGACAGCAAGGCCAGCGCCGCCTCGATATCCACGTACTGGCGGTACTCGTCCAGCCTGGCCTGGGCCGCTTCGCGCGTGTCACCCACGATCAGCAGCGCCTGCGCGTATATCAGCACCTCGCCTTCCTGGCGCCCGGCCTCACGCGTGGCCTGGCGAATGCCGTCCACATAGCTGCGCAGTACCGTCTGGGTCGGGCCGCTGATGAACACGCATTCGGCATGGGTAGCGGCAAAGCGCTGCCCGCGTGCCGAGGCGCCGGCCTGGAACAGCACCGGGGTGCGCTGGGGCGATGGTTCGCTCAGGTGCACGCCAGGCACCTGGAAGTGCGCACCGGCATGCCCGATCGGGTGCACCCGCGCAGGCTCCACGAACACCCCGCGGGCCCGGTCGCGGACCACCGCATCGTCGTCCCAGCTCTTCTCCCACAGCTTGTAGAGCACCTGCAGGTACTCCTCGGCCAGCTCGTAACGCTCGTCGTGGGCCAGCTGCCGGGCCAGCCCCAGGTTGCGCGCGGCGCTGTCCAGGTAGCCGGTGACGATGTTCCAGCCCACCCGCCCGTCGCTCAGGTGATCGAGGGTCGACATGCGCCGGGCGAACGGGTACGGGTGCTCATAGGTGAGGCTGAAGGTGATGCCGAAGCCCAGGTGCTCGGTGACCCCGGCCATGGCCGGCACGATCAGCAACGGATCGTTCACCGGTACCTGCACGCCGCCGCGCAGGGCTGCGTCGTGGCTGCCCTGGTACACGTCGTACACGCCCAGCACATCCGCGATGAACAGCGCGTCGAAACGTCCGCGCTCCAGCAGCCTGGCCAGCCCGGTCCAGTAGCTCAGGCGATTGAAATCGCTGCTGGTGTTGCGTGGGTGGCGCCATAGCCCCGGCGACTGGTGCGTGGCGGCGTTCATGCTGAAGGCGTTGAAACGGATGGGCTTGGACATGCTCGAATCGCTCGCGGTCAAGGCAGTACGGAGACGGGGTACACGGCGTCGGCGACCTTGAGCGGCTTGGGAATCAGGCCCAGGCCCTGGAAGGTGTCCGCCAGCTTCTGCTGTTCGGCCGTGATCTCGGGGGTGATGGCCACCGCGTTGTAGTTGCGACGCTCGCTGGCCACTTCCAGCACGTCGGCGCCGATACCCAGTTGCGGAGCCAGCAGGGCCGCCACTTCCTTGGGTTTTGCGTTGGCCCAGTTGCTGACCTTGCCCAGCTCGGTGAAGAAGGTCTTGAGCACACCACGGTTCTCGTCGGCAAAGGCTGGCGAAGACAGGTAGAAGGTGCGGTTGTTGGTCAGCCCGGTGCCGTCGCGCAGGGTCTTGAGGCCGGGTTGTTTTTCCGCTGCGGCGAGGAAGGGGTCCCACAGGGTCACGGCCTTGACGCTGCCCGATTGCAGGGCGGCCACGGCATCGGCGGCGTTGTTGACGTAGGCCGGGTCGATGTCCTTGTAGCTCAGGCCGGTGTCCTGCAGGGCCACGGCCAGCAGATACTGGGCATTCCAGCCGCGACCGGTGGCCACGCGCTGGCCCTTGAGGGCGGCGATATCGGCGACCTTGTCCTGCTCGCGCACCACAATGCCGATGCCGCGCGGGTAGGGCTGTTCGGCGGCCAGGTACACCACCGACTTGCCCGACGCCTGGGCGAACACCGAGGGCGCATCGGCGGCGTGCCCCAGGTCGATGGCGCCGGTGCTCAGGGCCTCGAGCAACTGCGGGCCGGCGGCGAACTCGTACCAGCTGACCTTGATGCCTTGCGGCGCCAGGGCTTTTTCCAGGGCGCCGGAGCCCTTGAGAATGTTGACGCTGTTGAACTTCTGGTAGCCGATACGCAGGTTCTTGGTTGGCTCGGCGTAGGCGGCCGGGCCAGGCAGTACCAGGCTGGCGAGCGCGGCAAAGGCACCGCCAAGCAGCACGCGGCGCAGGGTCGAAGGAGGTTTGTTGGACATGGTGAGGGCTCCGCAGGCGGGTTCGTCAGGTGTTTTCTGGTAGGGCCTGAAAGTAAAGGCTGACGCCCGCGGAGTGCAATTTTTTTATTACTTTTAGTTAGAACAAATAGTTATTTTTATATCCTTTTTGAATTTATCGGCCGTGCCAGTCGCCCACAAAAAAGCCCCCGACGGGTCGGGGGCTTTGTGTGTGCATCAATGCATGAACAAGGCGATCAGAATGATGATCGGGATAGGCACACCGAGGAAGAACAGCAGTATCGAGCGCATGGTGAATCTCCTGTCAGAGGGTACGGGCAGTGGTGGGGTCGACGCGCACCGGGTCGGCCGTCAGGAACACGGCGGCATCACGGCGACGGCCACCCCAGATGGCGAACAGGCTGGCGAAGAACGCGCCGCACAGCAGGGCCACGAACATCCACAGCGCAGAGGCGGCAGCGGCCTTGCGTGCGGCGTCGGCCAGTTGCTTGGCCTCTTCGATGGCCTGGCGGGCTTCGGCGAACACGGTGTCGATGCGCTGTTCGGCTTCTGCCTGGCTGATCTGGGTGCGCTGGGCAATCACGTTGGCCAGGTAGGCACGGTCTTCGGCGTTCAGCTGGCCGTCGGCCAGGCCACGCACGAAGATGCGCGCGGCAATGCCGTGGGCCGCGTCATCGGTGACCGCCACCGGGCGTTCGTCACGGAACAGCATGTCGATGAAGTAGGCCGAATCGTCATTGCTCGCCTTGCTGCTGTTGGCAGCCGCGCCGGCACCAGCCGCAGCCACGCCAGAGGCCGCCATCGCGCCGGCCTGGACGCCGCCGCTCACCACCGAGCTCACCGAACCCACCACCAGCACCGCAGTTACCAGCGTGGCAAAGGCCCAGGCCAGGAAACCGTGGGCGGTATCGCGGAAATACACTTCATCGCCATGCAGGTTGGCCCATTTGACCCGCAGCCGCCCGGCGATGTAGCCGCCCAGGCCCGAGGCAATGATCTGCGTCAGCGCCAGCCACACGATGCTCGAAATACCCAGTTGCTTGGCCGTGGCGCCATCACCCGGCCACGGCGAGACAGCCGAGAACCCCAGGCCGAAGCCCAGCACGATAAGGATCAGCGACAGTGCGGCGGCACCGGTGGCACCGGCGAAGATGGCCGCCCAGGACACCCCTGAGTGGCTGGAGGTGTCCCCCGCGGGGACGGCGTAGGTATCGGCACTTGTAATCATTGTTGGTGCTCCAGTCATGAAATGGGTCTTCCCCCTCCTGTAGAGCAGTTGCTGTGCCAAATGCTACGAAATATTTATCCTTTCAAAATCAATCAGTTGTAAAACCGAACCGTCCTAAGGCCATGCAGCCTGCATGAGTGCCCGTTTTGCCTCATGCAAATTGCAACCTTGCGCCCGACGGGGATTCCCCACACCCCGCCTGGTGGCTTACCCTAGCCGCCGGTTGGCGCCAGTGGGCGTCACGCATTCCTGCCGTTGGAGCTCTAGCATGTATCAAGACACCGCCACCGTGACCGTCAGCGCCGAATACGCAGGCAAGGAGACCGAGGCCGTGGACAATGCCAATGTGTTGATCGGGTTGAAGGTCGATGGCGAAACCCGCTTCACGGTCGAGTTCAACGGCAAGCTGGACGCCCCGCAGGACCCCACCCATATCTGCGTCACCCTGAGCAACGGCCTGTCCTATCACGGCGAGATCACCGATGGCAGGGCCGATGAAGTGGGTGGCTACATCGCCTTCGACTGCGATGGCATCGACCCGGCACTGCTTGGCTGATTCGGCCGTTCAGGCCCGGTCAGCGGCAGGAGCGCAGCCTTGCGTTCCTGCCATAACCCTCCCGCCGGCTCATCCAGCAAAATAATTGCACTCAAGCTGCATTTTTTTGCGTTGGAGCCCATCCCCGCTTTTGTTCAGACTGCGCGCATCCGAACCCCCGGATTTCCATCTCCAGGGACGGAGCCCTTTGCGTATTGCCCCCTCGCGATACAAAGCCCCCTCGTCTTGGGCGGGCTTCTTTTATTTCAACAGGTACCAGGTCGTCGCATGTCCACCCGCCGTCTGAACAACTGGCTCGATCGCTTCATCCCCGCCGCGTTGCATATCCCGCCCAAAGAGTGGCTGCGGGCCGGCCTTGGCGCCGTGCTCGGCCTGCTGGTGGCCGGCGGGCTGTGCAGCGTGCTGTTCGGCAACGCCGTCACCCTGCACCTGATGGCCCCGCTGGCTGCGTCGGCGGTGCTGCTGTTCGGGGTGTCCTCGGGCGCACTGTCGCAGCCCTGGCCGCTGCTGGGCAGCTACAGCTGCGCGATGCTGGTGGGCCTGGTGCTGCACCACTGGCTGGGCGCGAGCCTGGTGGTGGTGTGCATGGCGCTGGTGCTGGTGGTGCTGCTGATGTGCCTGCTGCGCTGCCTGCACCCGCCGGGCGCGGCACTGGCGGTCAGCCTGGCGATGGCCGACCCGTCGCTGGCGAGCCTGGGTGCCCAGGTGGTCGAGCCGGTGCTGCTCAATGCCCTGTGCCTGCTGCTGGTGGCAGTGGTGTACAACCGCCTGACCGGCGTGCGCTACCCCAAGATCGTCGCCCCGCGGCCCGACCTGCACCGTACCCAGGATGCGCCCGTGAGCGAGCGGGTAGGGGTGAGTGCCGGCGACCTGGACCGCGCATTGAATGAACTGGGCGAGTTCGTCGACGTGACCCGTGATGATCTGGAGCGCATCATCCTGGCCACCGAGCGCCATGCCTTGCAGCGCAGCCTGGGCGGCATGACGGCTGCCCGGGTGATGTCGCGCGACGTGCAGTCCGCCAGCCCGGACACCACGCTTGAGCAAGCCTTCAAGATGCTGGGCGAGCATCGCCTGAAGATCCTCCCCGTGCTCGACGAGGCGCGCCAGCTGGTGGGTATCGTCAGCGTCGGCGACCTGCTCGATTCGGCAATGGCCGCACGCCGTTTCAGCTGGCGCGCGCTGTTCGGCCGGCGTCGCCCGGTGCGCCTGGAACAGGTCATGACCAAACCGGTACGCAGCGTGAACAGCGACGAACCGGCGGTGGCCCTGATCCCGCTGCTGTGCGACCAGGGCCTGCATTGCCTGCCGGTGCTCGAAGCCGGGCAACTGGTGGGGGTGGTCACCCAGACCGACCTGATCGGCGCGCTGCACCAGCAACTGCTGCAGCGCGAGCAGGCCGGTCTAGATCAGCGGGTCCCAGCGCTGGGACCAGTCACTGTCCCCCGCGACCACGCCGCGTAACAGGCCAAACGCCTGTTGTAGCGCTGCCGAGTCGCGCTCGCGGGCGTACACCAGGTAGGTCGGGTAGGTGAACTCCGGCGCCTGCAATACCCGTTCGAGCACGCCGCAGTCCAGGTAGCTCTGCACCACGCGGGCGCGAAAGTAGCCGCTGCCGCCGTGTTCGAGGATGTACTGCAAGGCCATCGGGCCGAGGTTGAAGCTCAAGGCAGGGCGCGCGTGCTCGGGCAGCGCCGCGTCATGCTGGCGGCGGAACGCCTCGCCCCAGTCGATGTAGATATACGGCTCGGGCTGGCCGGCACGGCGCACGCACACCAGCTTCTCTTCCAGCAGTTGCTCCACCTGCACCCCCGGGCCGTACCCCGGCTGGTACACCAGCGCGGCATCCAGCAGGCCCATGTCCAGTTTGCGCAGCAGCGTGTCGCTGTCGCCCACCTCGCTGCGGATGGCATGGCTGGGCACCTCCTGATGCAGTACGCGAACCCAGTCCAGCAGCAGCGGGTTGCACAGGCTGACTTCGCCGCCGATGTGCAACACCTGGTAGCCGCCGGCGGGCAACGGCAGGTCGCGCCGCGCCGCCTCCCAGGTGTGCACCAGCTGGTTGGCGTAGGCCACGAAGCCCTTGCCGTCGGCGGTCAGGCTGGCGCCGTTGCGGCTGCGCACGAACAATTGGCAGCCGAGCAACTGCTCGAGCTTCTGCACCCGTGCGCTGATCGCGGTCTGGGTCACGTGCAGGTGCTCTGCGGCGGCCACCAGGCTGCCGCTGCGCACGATTTCGATGAAGGTACGCGCCAGGTCGATATCCATGGGGGCCTCGTGTTCTACCAGCGCACAGTCTAGAGCTTTCAGTGCCCTTGTAGGAGCCGGCGTTGCCGGCGAAGGCCACGCAACGGATTTTGCGTCAGGCACAAAACCCCTTAGCCTAGGGCGACTACACCGCCGGAGCGCGCATTGAACCCCACCTTCGCCTCGTTGAGCCTTGCGCACCTGCGTACCCTCGACACACTGTTGCAGCTCAAGAACCTCAGCCATGCCGCCGAGCGCCTGGGCAGCAGCCAGTCGGTGCTCAGCCGCCAGCTGGCGCACATGCGCGAAGCCTTCGACGACCCGCTGCTGGTTCGCCAGGGCCGCGGCTATGTACTCAGCGAACGGGCCCAGGCGCTGGTGCTGCCCCTGCGCCAGGTACTGGGCGAGCTCGACGCCCTGCGCCAACCCGAGGCCTTCAGCCCGCAGCGCTGCGAGCGGCGCTTCTGTCTGGCTGCCTCCGACTACATCGCCGAACACATGCTGCCGTTGCTGGTCAGCCGCCTGGCCGAGCAGGCGCCGGGGGTGTCGATCGACTACCGCAGCTGGTCGCCGGACCAGTTCGAACGCCTGGCCAGCGGTGAAATCGACCTGGCCACCACGCTGTTCGACAGCGCCCCGGCCAACCTGCACGGGCGCATGCTCGGCGAGGATCGCGCGGTGTGCCTGATGCACCGCGAACACCCGCTGGCCCGGCACGCCGAGCTGAGCCAGGACGACTACCTGGCCTGGGGGCACGTGCGCATCTGTGGCGGCGGCGACAAGGACAGCTTCATCGACCGCCACCTGCGCGGCCAGGGCCTTGCCCGGCGCATAACCCTGCAGGTGCCGTTCTTCTCGGCGGCGGTGCAGGTGGTGTGCGCCAGCCAGACACTGGTCACCGTGCCCGAACACATCGCCCGCCAGCTCAGCCGCCTGCACCCGGTGGTGTGGTGCCCGCTGGCGTTCGTCGAACACACCCAGCGCTACTGGGTGGTGTGGCACCAGCGCCTGCAGGCTTCGGCCGAGCACCGCTGGTTTCGTGCGCAGGTGTTCGAGCTGTGGCAGCAGTCGCAGTTCGGCGTCACCGGCAGCTATGTGGATTCGCCATAGCAGCTATGCGCGGCGCGGCGTGTTTCAGCGGCCAGCCAGCGCCTAGACTCGCTGGCACTGCAATCACCCCCACAGGAGCCAGCGCGTGAGCCCAGAAGAATTTCGCCAGCAAGGTCACCAACTGATCGACCGCATCGCCGATTACCGTGCCAATGTCGCCAGCCTGCCGGTCATGGCCCAGGTCGAGCCGGGCTACCTGAAGAATGCCTTGCCCCAGGCCGCGCCACAGCAGGGCGAACCCTTCGAGCAGATCCTCGCCGACGTGGACCAGCTGGTGATGCCCGGCCTGTCGCACTGGCAGCACCCGGACTTCTTCGGCTACTTCCCCTCCAACGGCACGCTGTCTTCGGTGCTGGGCGACTTTCTCAGCACCGGCCTGGGCGTGCTCGGCCTGTCGTGGCAGTCGAGCCCGGCGCTGAGCGAGCTGGAGGAGACCACGGTCGACTGGCTGCGCCAGATGATCGGCCTGTCCGGTGCCTGGAGCGGGGTGATCCAGGACACCGCCTCCAGCAGCACGCTGGTGGCGCTGATCTGCGCCCGCGAGCGCGCCAGCGACTACGCGCTGGTCAAGGGTGGCCTGCAAGCGCAGGCCCGGCCGCTGATGATCTACACCAGCGCCCAGGCCCACAGCTCGGTAGACAAGGCCGCGCTGCTGGCCGGCTTCGGCAAGCACAACATCCGCTACATCGAAGTCGACGAAGCCTTCGCCATGCGCCCTGAAGCGCTGGCAGCGGCCATCGAGCAGGACCTTGCCGCAGGGCTGCAACCGTGCGCGGTGGTCGCCACCACCGGCACCACGGCCACCACCGCCCTCGACCCGCTCGAACCGATCGGCCGCATCGCCCGCGCCCATGGCCTGTGGCTGCATGTGGACTCGGCCATGGCCGGTTCGGCGATGATCCTGCCCGAATGCCGCTGGATGTGGACCGGCATCGAGCAGGCCGACTCCATCGTGGTCAATGCGCACAAATGGCTGGGGGTGGCGTTCGACTGCTCGCTGTATTTCGTGCGTGACCCGCAGCACCTGATCCGTGTGATGAGCACCAACCCCAGCTACCTGCAGTCGGCGGTCGATGGCGAAGTGAAGAACCTGCGCGACTGGGGCATCCCGCTGGGGCGCAGGTTTCGTGCATTGAAGCTGTGGTTCATGTTGCGCAGTGAAGGCGTGGAAGGCTTGCAGCAACGCCTGCGCCGCGACCTGGGCAATGCTCGCTGGCTTGAACAGCAGGTAGGTGCGGCCCCGGGCTGGGAGGTGCTGGCGCCGGTGCAGTTGCAGACCCTGTGCATTCGTCACCAGCCTGGCGGGCTGGAAGGCGAGGCACTGGACCGCCACACCCGCGCCTGGGCCGACCGGCTCAATGCCTCGGGCGCGGCGTATGTGACCCCGGCGACGTTGAACGGGCAGTGGATGGTGCGGGTGTCGGTGGGCGCGTTGCCCACCGAGCGCGAGCATGTGGCAAGGCTGTGGGAGCGGTTGCAGCAGGTGGTCAAGGGCTGATCCCTGCGGCCCCTTCGCTGGCAAGGCCGGCTCCTACCGATAGTAGGCGCCGGCCTTGCCGGCGAAGAGGCCCATGAAAAGTACAACCTTGCCTCTGGAAGGTGCATTTTCCCCCCGTCACACCCATCCCATACTGGCCCTGCATCCGCCGCCAGCTGCCCACCTCGCAGCCCGGCCCGGACATCCAATAATAAGCAGGGCCCTCCATGAAAAAGCCAAACCCGCTGCTTGAAGACCTCAAGCCACTGTTGCCGACAATCGCCGCCAACGCTGCCCGTGCCGAGCAGGATCGCCAGGTACCCGCCGAAAACATCGCGCTGCTCAAGGGCATCGGCCTGCACCGCGCCTTCCAGCCCAAGCTGTATGGCGGCCTGGAAATTTCCCTGCCCGAATTCGCCGACTGCATCGCCGCGCTGGCCGGTGCCTGTGCCAGTACCGCCTGGGCCATGAGCCTGCTGTGCACCCACAGCCACCAGCTGGCGATGTTCCCGGCCCGGTTGCAGGAAGAGATCTGGGGCACCGACCGCGACGCCACTGCCAGCAGCAGCATCGCGCCGTTCGGGCGTATCGAGGAGGTCGAGGGCGGCCTGCTGTTCAGCGGCGAGATGGGCTGGAGCAGCGGCAGCGACCATGCCGAATGGGCCATCGCCGGCTGCCGCCGCGCCAACGCCGAAGGCACCCAGGACTACTGCTTCGCCGTGCTGCCGCGCAGCGACTACGTGATCCGCGACGACTGGCACGCTGCGGGCATGAAGGGCAGCGGCACCAAGACCCTGCTCATCGACAAGGCCTTCGTGCCCGAGTACCGCATCCAGAAAGCCAAGGACATGATGGAAGGCAAGTCCGCCGGCTTCGGCCTGTACCCGGACAGCAAGGTGTTCTATTCGCCGTACCGGCCGTACTTCGCCAGTGGCTTTTCCACGGTCAGCCTGGGGGTGGCCGAGCGCATGCTCCAGGCCTTCCGCGAGAAGACCGCCAACCGCGTGCGCGCCTACACCGGTGCCGCGGTTGGCGCAGCCACCCCCGCATTGATGCGCCTGGCCGAGTCCACCCACCAGGTGGCCGCCGCGCGGGCCTTTCTCGAAAAAACCTGGCAGGAGCACGCCGACCACAGCGCCCGCCACCAGTACCCCAGCCGCGAGACCCTGGCGTTCTGGCGCACCAACCAGGGCTACGCGGTGAAGATGTGCATCCAGGCCGTGGATCGCCTGTTCGAAGCCGCGGGTGGCACCGCCTGGTTCGAGGCCAACGAGATGCAGCGCCTGTGGCGCGACTCGCACATGACCGGCGCCCATGCCTACACCGACTACGACGTCTGCGCGCAGATCCTCGGTCGCGAGCTGATGGGCCTGGAGCCCGACCCGAGCATGGTGTGAACACCGCGCCCTGCCCATAACAACAACGTACGGCTGCCCTGGCGGCAGCCGGGGAGTCTTGCATGTCTACTGAACCTGCCGTGGCCTTCGACAGCCGCGCGTTCCGCCGCGCCCTGGGCAACTTCGCCACCGGCGTCACCGTGGTCACCGCCGCCGATGCCGCGGGCAACAAGGTCGGGGTCACGGCCAACAGCTTCAATTCGGTCTCGCTGGACCCGCCGCTGATCCTCTGGAGCCTGGACAAGCGCTCCAGCAGCCTCGCGGTGTTCGAGGCCGCCAGCCACTTTGCGGTGAACATCCTGGCCGCCGACCAGATCGAGCTGTCGAACAACTTCGCCAAGCCACGGGAGGACCGCTTTGCCGGCATCGAGCACCGGGCGGGCGAGGGGGGCGCACCGCTGCTGGCCGATTGCGCCGCGTGCTTCCAGTGCGAACGCCATCAGCTGCTCGACGGCGGTGACCACTGGATCATGCTGGGCAAAGTGGTAGCGTTCGACGATGGCGGGCGTTCGCCGTTGCTCTACCACCAGGGTGCGTACTCGATGGTGCTGCCGCACACCCGCATGACCCGACGCGAAGAGGGTCAGGCCCCCAGCAGCCATTTTCAGGGGCGCCTGAGCCACAACCTGTACTACCTGATGACCCAGGCGCTGCGTGCCTACCAAGCCAGTTACCAGCCGCGCCAGCTGTCCAGTGGCTTGCGCACCAGCGAGGCGCGCATGCTGATGGTGCTGGAGAACGATGCGGGGTTGAACCTGGCCGACCTGCAGCGCGAGGTGGCGATGCCGGCGCGAGAGATCGACGAGGCGGTGGCCAACCTCAAGCGCAAGGGGCTGGTGTGCGACAGCGAGGCGGCCGGGCATGTGCGCCTGAGCGTGGCCGGCATCGACCAGACCGAGGCCCTGTGGACGATTGCGCGCGAGCAGCAGGACACGGTGTTTGCCGCGTTCAGCGACGAGCAGATCGAGACGTTCAAGACGGTGCTCAAGGCGGTGATTCGCGCGTGAGCCAAAGGCTTTGCCAAGGACGGCCCCTGTAGGCGCCAGCCTTGCTGGCCAAGCGCTTTCAACCCATTGGCGAGCACAGCTCCACCAGCACCCCGGCCGGGCAGCGCAAGTAGGAAACCGTCTGGCCCCAGGGCTTGCTCTGCGGCGCCCTGATTTCCTCGGCGCCGTTGACCAGGGCATTGGCGTGGGCCGCCGCGACCTTCTCGGTCACCAGCGCGATCTCCATGCCCAGGGGCTTCTGGCTGTTGCTGGCGGCAATGAAACCTTCCGGGAAATTCGACTCGCCCAGTTCCAGCGACGCGAAGGCCAGGGTGGTTGGCCCGGTGTCCAGCTCGCCGTAATCGCCGGACTCATGCAGAAAACGACGCTTCAGGCCGAAGGCATTCTCGAAGAAGCTCAACGATGCCTCGACATCGGGTACATAAACGATGGTGTAGCCCAGTTTCATACACATTCCTTGTCGGTGGTTTCTGTAGGGGCCGGCCTTGCCGGCGAAGCAGCCGGCACGGGCCTAAGCCCCGGTTTTTTTCGCCTTGGTGGCACGGGGTCGCTTGCCGGCCGTGGCGCTGCTCTTGCGCTTCTTCTTCCACGGCGCGCCGCCGCGCCCGGCCGGCACCGGCGGCCCTGAAATGCGCAGGCTCATGCCCGAGCAGCGCTCCACCTGCTTGCTCATCCACGCCGACTGCTTGGCCACGAACGCTTCCAGGCTCATTTCGCCGCTCTGCACCATGTCCAGCGCCTGCTCCCAGATCGCCGTGGTGCCAGGGTCGGCAATCGCCCTTGGCACCGCGTCGATCAGGCTGAACGCCGCCGGCGTGGCCGACAGCGCCTTGCCCTGCTTGACCAGGTAGCCCCGGTCGAGCAGGCCCTGGATGATCCCGGCGCGGGTCGCTTCGGTGCCGATGCCGGTGGTGTCCTTGAGCTTCTGCTTAAGGCGCGGGTCGTCCACCAGCTTGGCGACGTTCTTCATCGCCTTGATCAGGTCGCCTTCGGTGAAGGGCTTGGGCGGTTGGGTCCACAGGTCCTTGAGGTTGACCCCGGCCACCTCGCACAGCTGACCCTCGTGCAATGCCGGCAGCACTTGCGCCACCGGCGCTTCGCGGCCCTTGGGCGGGGTCAGGGCTTCGGGCAGCGCGCGGCGCCAGCCCGGCTCGACGATCTGCTTGCCCACCGCACGCAGCGCCTGCCCGGCGCAATCGAAGTCGGCCTGGGTGCGGTCGTATTCATGGTTGGGCAGAAACTGCGCCAGGTAGCGGGCACGAATCAGCACGTACACCGACTTGTGCTTGGGCGGCAGGCGCGCCGGGTCGAGCGCGGCGGCGGTGGGGATGATGCCGTGGTGGGCGCTGACCTTGGCGTCGTTCCACGCGCGTGAGCGGCGTTGCCCCTGCAGGTGCGGCTGCAAGGGCGCCAGGCTCGGGTCGGCGCGCCCCAGCGCGGCAAGAATCGCCGGCGCCTCGGCGTGCTGGCTCAGGGGCAGGTAGCCACAGTCGCTGCGCGGGTAGGTGATGACCTTGTGGGTTTCGTACAGCGCCTGGGCGATGTCGAGGGTTTCCTGGGCGCCCAGGCCGAATTTCTTCGAGCACAGCTCCTGCAGGGTGCCCAGGTCGAAGGGCAGCGGCGCTGCCTCGCGCACGCGCTCGGTGGTCAGCGTCAAAAGGCGCGCCGTGGGCGCCGCCTGGATGGCCGCAGCCGCCTGCTGCGCGAACGCCTGGTTCAGGCAGCGGCCCTGGTCGTCGCACAGCTCGTCGGGCGCACGCCACTGGGCATTGAACACCTCGCCGGCGCTGCGCAACTGCACATCGATGGCCCAGAACGGCACCGGCACGAAATCGGCGATGCTGCGGTCGCGGTCCACCACCAGGCGCAGTGTCGGGGTTTGCACCCGGCCCACCGGCAACACGCCCTGATAGCCGGACTGGCGGCCGAGCAGGGTGAACAGCCGGCTCATGTTCATGCCGATCAGCCAGTCGGCACGCGAGCGGCCCAGGGCCGAGTGGTACAGGTTGAAGGTGGCGGCGCCGGGCCTGAGGGCGGCCAGGGCCTTGCGGATCGAGGCGTCGTCCAGCGCCGACAGCCACAGGCGCTGGATCGGCCCGCGATAGCGGCAGTGCTCCACCAGCTCGCGGGCGATCATTTCGCCCTCGCGGTCGGCGTCGGTGGCAATCACCAGTTCGGCCGCCTCGCCGAGCAGGCGCTTGACCGCCTTGAACTGCGCGGCCGTCCTGGGTTTTACCAGCATTTTCCATTGCGCCGGAATGATCGGCAGGTCGGCCAGCGACCAGCGCTTGTAGCGGGCATCGTAGGCGTCGGGCGGGGCGGTTTCGAGCAGGTGGCCGATGCACCAGGTCACCGTGACGCCCGTGCCGACCCAGCAACCGTCGCCGCGGCGGCTGGCGCCAAGGACCTTGGCGATGTCCTTGGCCTGGGAGGGTTTTTCGCAGAGGTACAGGCGCATGGCCGGGTGAGCTCTTGGTCGGGCTGTGATGGGCCCTAGAATGCGCAGGATTGGCGATGCAGGCAAGGTTTATCTGTATGGATATACAGATGAATGTGTAGCGCTTGCCTGCCCGCCGATGCCTCAGCCGCGCGACGCTTCCAGTGCCTGGGCCAGGTCGGCCAGGATGTCGTCGCTGTGTTCGATGCCGATCGACAGGCGCACCATGTCACGCGGCACGCCGGCCTTTTCCAGCTCTTCGTCGTTCAACTGGCGATGGGTGGTGGAGGCCGGGTGGCAGGCCAGCGACTTGGCATCGCCGATGTTCACCAGGCGCACCACCAGCTTGAGTGCGTCGATGAAGCGTGCACCGGCCTCCTGGCCGCCCTTGATCCCGAACGACAGGATCGACGCCGGCTTGCCCTCGGTGTAGCGCAGCGCCAGCGCGTGCTCGGGGTGGTCCGGCAGGCCGGCGTACTTGACCCACGCCACCTGCTCGTGACCCTGCAGGTAGTGGGCCACCTTCAGGGCGTTCTCGGTGTGACGCTCCATGCGCAGGGCCAGGGTCTCCAGCCCCTGCAGGATCAGGAAGGCGTTGAACGGCGACAGCGCCGCGCCGGTGTTGCGCAGCGGCACCACGCGGCAGCGCCCGATGAACGCCGCCGGGCCGAAGGCCTCGGTGTAGGTCACGCCGTGGTAGGACGGGTCGGGGGTGTTGAGCAGGGCGAAGCGCTGCTTGTGGTCGGCCCACGGGAAGTTGCCCGAGTCGATCACGATGCCGCCGATGCTGGTGCCGTGGCCGCCGATGTACTTGGTCAGCGAGTGCACCACCACGTCGGCGCCGTGCTCGAACGGGCGGCACAGGATCGGCGTGGCCACGGTGTTGTCGACGATCAGCGGCACGCCATGGCGGTGCGCGGCATCGGCCAGCGCGCGCAGGTCGACGATGTTGCCGGCCGGGTTGCCGATCGACTCGCAGAACACCGCCTTGGTCTTGTCGTCGATCAGCGCCTCGAGGGCGGCGATGTCGTCATGGGCGGCGAAGCGGGTCTGGATGCCGAAGCGCGGCAGGGTATGGGCCAGCAGGTTGTAGGTGCCGCCATACAGCTTGGCCACCGAGACGATGTTGTCGCCGGCCTCTGCCACGGTCTGGATGGCGTAGGTGATCGCCGCCATGCCCGAGGCCACCGCCAGTGCGCCCACGCCGCCTTCCAGCGCGGCCATGCGCTGTTCCAGCACATCGTTGGTGGGGTTCATGATGCGGCTGTAGATGTTGCCGGCCACCTTGAGGTCGAACAGGTCGGCACCATGCTGGGTGTCATCGAAGGCGAACGAGGTGGTCTGGTAGATCGGCACCGCAACCGCTTTGGTGGTCGGATCGGGGCTGAAGCCCGCATGGATCGCCAAGGTTTCCAGCTTCATGATGCAGTCGTTCCTTGAAAGTCGTGGAGGCCGAAGCATGCGCGGGGCGCAAACGCGGGGTCAAGCCTTGCCCCGCTGAACGATGACCTGCGCCAGCCGGTCGGATGGTCATTGCCTGCCACCCTGCAACGGAGTCGCCCATGCTGCCCCACCTGATTGCACCCGGTTTCGCCCTGCTGGCCCTGGCCAGCACCCTGGCCATCGCCGCCGAGCCCTTGCGCATCACCGGCCTGCAGCGCTGTGGCGATGTGCTGAGCGCGGTGCAGCAGCAGTGGTGCGTGAGCACCCGCGGCCTGGCGCAGGGCACGCCCGGGGTGCATCTGGACGGGCACGTGCTGCCCGCCGCCCGTGTCACCCGCGATGGCGATACGCTGCGCCTGAACCTCGATACGGCGCGGTTGGACAGCGGCCCGTTGTGGCTGCAGGACGCGGGCGGCCAGGCCAGCAACCCGGTGTGGCTGTCGCTCAAGGCCAGCCATGTGGTGCCCGCCGGGCCGGGCGAGGTGGCGAAGAACATGGACGGCCTGACCACCTATGTCGACCTGGTCAGCCTGCTGATCGAAGAGCGCCACGACGGCCTGCAGGAGGCCCGGCGCCTGGCCGACAAGTACGGCGCCAAGGTGGTGGGGGCGATCGCGCCGCTGAACGTCTACCAGCTGCGCCTGCCGGTCAGTGACCTGGTGCAGCGCGATGCCATGGTGCTGCGCCTGGGCAGCGAGGTCAGCGTGGACGCCGTGGTGATCGAGGAGTCCGCGCCGGAAAAGGGCGAGGAGCGCGAATCCGCAGATGCGCAGGCCCGGCCCGGCGGCGAGGAGTGGGCCGCCAACCGTTTCATGGACGCGGTCAACTTCTACCAGCGGCGCATCCCTGCCCGCGATGCGGCGGTACCGGTCAGCCCGGTTCGCATCGGCGTGATCGAGCGCGACGTGGATTTCGACGCCCCCGATTTCGCCGATTACCTGGGCCCGTGCCGCGGCGAGCGACCACGCACCTGCCTGTACGCGCGTGACGCCGACAAGCCCGACGGGCATGGCAGCACGGTGGCCGGGGTGCTCGCCGCGCGCTGGGAGCAGGGCGGCAATACCGGTTTTCTGCGCGGGCTCGACCCGGCCAGCCCCGGCTTCGAGGTGATCGTGGAGCGCAATTCCGACGCCGGCATCACCGCCAACATCGCCGCCTCGGTCAACCTGGTGGAGGACGGCGTGCGGGTGTTGAACTGGAGCTGGGGCATCCACCGGGTGGGGGCGAAGAACGTCGAGGGCGACGAGGTCGACTCGCTGGTGCGCTCGGGCCTGGCCATGAGCGGCTATGAAGAGCTGCTGGAGGAGTTCTTCCTGTGGCTGCGCAAGGAGCACCCGGACGTGGTGGTGATCAACTCGGCGGGCAATGGCGCGTCGTACTCGGGTACCGACGAGTACCGCCTGCCGTCCTCGTTCGTCACCGAGCAGTTGCTGGTGGTGGGCGGGCACCAGCGCAGCGAGCGCCCGGTGGCGGTGGATGATCCGGCCTATGTGGTCAAGCGCGCCGCCTCCAACATCGACGCGCGCGTGGACATCACCGCCGCCGCCTGCGTGCAGGCGTCCACTGCGCAGGCCGACCAGCGCGGCGAGGTGCACTGCGGTACCTCCTATGCCACGCCGATGGTGGCCGGGGTGGTGGCGGCCATGCTCTCGATCAACCCGCGCCTGCAGCCCGAGCAACTGCGCCTGTTGCTGCGCCGCAGCGCCATGACCCTGGGCGGCGAGGGCGACTTCGAGCCGATGGACGCCGAAGACCTGACCGCGCCGATCCTGCCGTCCGAGCGCAACTACCAGCTCAATGACAAGGACGTCGGCCGCTCGGCGCGGCTGGACATGCACAAGGCCCTGGACCTGGCGGTGCAGAGCCGCGACCGGGTGCGATGAGGGTGTCGCCTTCATCGCGGCTCCAGCCCGCTCTGCACAGTCCTGTGGGAGCGGGCTTGCCCCGCGATGGCTGCGACGCCGTTTGTGTTTGAGGTAAGCTAGCCAACCTTTTGCACCCCCTCGATACCCTGTCACCCCCGCAGGCGATGCCCTGCCGATTGGAACCCCGATGCAGCCCACACGCAAACCCTTCCGCCTCGCCCCCGTGCGCGCCGACGTGCTCGCCGGCCTCACCACCGCCTTCGCCCTGGTGCCCGAGTGCATCGCCTTCGCCCTGGTTGCGCACCTGAACCCGCTGATGGGCCTCTACGGCGCCTTCATCATCTGCACCCTGACCGCGCTGTTCGGCGGGCGCCCGGGCATGGTTTCCGGCGCCGCCGGCTCGATGGCGGTGGTGATCGTCGCGCTGGTGGTGCAGCACGGCGTGCAATACCTGCTGGCCACGGTGCTGCTGGGCGGGCTGGTGATGCTGCTGTTCGGCCTGCTGCGCCTGGGCAAGCTGGTGCGCCTGGTGCCGTACCCGGTGATGCTCGGCTTCGTCAACGGCCTGGCCATCGTGATTGCCCTGGCCCAGCTCGAACACTTCAAGTCCGGCCAGGCCTGGCTTGCCGGCAATGCGCTGTACCTGATGCTCGGCCTGGTGGCACTGACCATGGCCATCGTCTACGTGCTGCCACGCCTGACCCGCGCCGTGCCGCCGGCGTTGGTGGCGATTCTCGGCGTGGGCCTGCTGGTGTACCTGTTCGACCTGCCCACCCGCACCCTGGGCGACATGGCGCACATTGCCGGCGGCCTGCCGGGCCTGGCCCTGCCCGAGGTGCCATGGACCCTCGACACCCTGCGCATCATCGCGCCATATGCAGTACTGATGGCCATGGTCGGCCTGCTCGAAACCCTGCTCACCCTCAACCTCACCGACGAAATCACCGAGAGCCGCGGCCACCCCGACCGCGAATGCGTGGCGCTGGGCGCGGCCAACATGGTCTCGGGCCTGTGCGGCGGCATGGGCGGCTGCGCGATGATCGGGCAGACCGTGATCAACCTCGGCTCCGGCGGGCGCGGTCGGCTGTCGGGCGTCGTGGCCGGGGTGATGATCCTGATGTTCGTGCTGTTTCTCGCGCCGCTGATCGAGCGCATTCCGCTGGCGGCACTGGTGGGGGTGATGTTCGTGGTGGCGCAGCAGACCTTCGCCTGGGCATCGCTGCGGGTGCTGCACAAGGTGCCGGTGAACGACGTGCTGACCATCGTGGCGGTCACCGTGGTCACGGTGTTCACCGACCTGGCGGCTGCCGTGATGTTCGGCATCATCATCGCCGCCCTGAACTTTGCCTGGCAGCAGGCCCGCGAGCTGTACGCCGACAGCGACGTGCACGCCGACGGCAGCAAGCTGTACCGCGTGCACGGCACCCTGTTCTTTGCGTCGGTCACCACCTTTCTGAACCAGTTCACCCCGGCCGACGACCCGGCCGAGGTGACCCTGGACTGCGCCCACCTGCGGGTGGTCGACTACTCGGCGATCGCTGCCATCAAGACCCTGCGCGAGCGCTATGCCAAGGCCGGCAAGCACCTGCGCGTGGTGCACCTGACCGAGCGCTGCAAGCAACTGCTCAGGCGTGCGGGGGAGCAGCACACCGCCTGAGCCCACGCGCATTTTTAAGGATCTGCTGATGGTCCGCGCTGCGGCATGTGCCTGAACATTGGCCTGTCACGGGAGTGACGTTCTCTGACGGCAAGCCTGTTGATTGGAGGAGTCTTTCGAAGCGGTGGATGGGCTATGGCACGCCTGCGTGGGAGGGGTGAGTGATGAATCAGTCGGCGCTTTACGTGGTCTCGACGCCCGTCGCGAGTACGTCGTTGCAGTCGGACCTCGGAAGGGCCCTGGAGCGGGATCAGTTCGAACTGCATTATCAACCGCTCTACCGCGTCGATCAGGGCCGCCCCTACATCGCGGGTGTCGAGGCGCTGCTGCGCTGGCGATCTGCCGGGCAACTGGTGCCGCCGCTGGCGTTCATCCCCACCCTTGAAGCCACCGGGCAGATCGTACCGGTTGGCGAGTGGGTGCTGCAGCGCGCCTGTCGACAGGTCCGCGACTGGCAACTGGCCGGGCAGGGGCAGCTGCACTGTTCGGTCAACGTCTCCAGCCTGCAGCTGGAGCAGGTCGGCTTCGCCGCCTCGGTGCGGCGCGTTCTGCAGGCCTGCGGGCTGCCGCCGGCGAGCCTGATCCTGGAAATCACCGAAAGCCAGTGGGTCAGCGACAGTGCCCAGGTCAAGGCCTGCCTCGATGAACTGGTGAGCCTGGGCGTGCGGCTGGCGCTGGATGACTTTGGCACCGGCTACTCAGCCCTGAGTTGCCTGCTGCGTTTTCCATTGAGCATCCTCAAGGTCGACAGGAGCTTCGTCAGCGGCCAGCCCCAGAGCGGCAAGCTGCACGCGATCTGTCGTGCAATCATCGGGCTGGGGTGCGAGCTGGGCTTCGAAGTGGTTGCCGAAGGCGTCGAGGAGGCTGACCACCTGGACTTCATCGTGGGCCAGGGCTGCCATTACGCGCAGGGTTACCTGCTCAGCCGGCCCTTGCCGCCGACGGAGTTGCAACGCCTGTTCAACTAGCGGCTGCCACCGCCACGCAAGGGGGCCTGGCCGCTCGGAGTGTGGGCGTATCTCGATCGCCGATCATCGGAGGGCGGTGTGCAGGCCCGTTTTCAGGCTTGCCTGATAGGCTATTTCAAACGCCCTCATTAAAGTCCCCACCAGCAACGACGCGGAGTCGGGTGCCTCCGATTTTCTGCTTGTTTCTATGAGGGATTGAACATGCTGCTTAGAAATTTCAGGCTGGGCCATCGAGCAATACTGGTGTTTTTCGTATTGAACGTGCTGGTCATTGTCCTGGGTGTGGTTTCCATCATGCAAATGGGCCGGGTGCGTGCCGCTGCCCTGGAAATCGAGAAGAACTGGATGGAAAGTGTGCGCCAGGGAGGCGCGATCGACGCGCTGGTGCTGCGCCTGCGGCTTGAAAGCTATCGCCTTCTCAGTACCGATGACCCAGCGATCAGGAAGATGTCCATCGAGACCATCACCGGTGCACGCAGCGAGCTCGACAAGGCGGTCACCGACTATCGTCACCAGGTGTCCAGCCCGGACGAACAAGCGGCCTACGACGATGTCAAGACAGGGATCGCCAACTACATAGGGCAACTGGACAGCTTTCTGGAACGGGTGCAGGCCGACCACGCCGCCGAAGCCACCGAGTACCTCAACCAGACGACTCGGCCGCTGGCGAACAGCCTGCAGGTCGTTATCGGCAAGATGATGGACATCAACCGCGAAGGTGCCCGCCAATCGGGGATCGAGTCCGAGGCCATCTATCAGAGCTCGGTGAAGACCGTGATCGTGATCATCAGCGTGGTCGTGGTGTTGAGCATCCTGATGGGGGTTCTGTTTGCGCGCAGCATCACCGTACCGTTGCTGGCGGTGCTGGGGATCAACCAGCGGATTGCCGAAGGCGACCTGCGCAGTGTCGTGCCGATGTCCGGCAAGGACGAGCTGACCGACCTGATGGCCTCGACCGCGAGCATGCAGGCCAGCCTGCGTGACACCATTCGTCTGATGGGCGACTCGTCGAACCAGTTGGCCGCAGCGGCCGAACAGATGCATTCGGTGGCCGAGGAATCGAGCCGCGGGCTGCAGCAGCAGAGCGATGAAATCGAACAGGCCGCCACCGCCGTGAACGAGATGACGGTTGCGGTCGAAGAGGTGGCGCGCAACGCAGCCTCCGCGTCGGAAGTCACCCAGCAATCCGCCAGTTCGACCCGCACCGGTTCCGAGCGGGTGACCCAGGCGGTTGTCGCCATCCAGAACCTGACAACGATTGTCGAGTCCACCAGCGGGGAAGTCGAAGGCCTTGCGAACAGGGCACAGAACATCAGCAAGGTGCTGGACGTGATTCGCGCGATTGCCGAGCAGACCAACCTGCTGGCCCTCAATGCTGCCATCGAGGCTGCCAGGGCCGGTGACCAGGGGCGCGGGTTCGCCGTGGTGGCCGACGAGGTGAGGGCACTGGCCCACCGTACCCAGGAGTCCACCAAGGAAATCGAGACCATGATCGCCGACATCCAGGCGGGGGCCGAGCAGGCGGTAACGGCGATGTCGCAAAGCCGCGTCAATGCACAGGACACCCTGGGGATCGCGCAGGAAGCCGGCGCCGCACTGGATGCGATTGCCCGTTCGATCACCGAGATCAACGACCGCAACTTCCTGATTGCAACCGCTTCCGAAGAGCAGGCGCAGGTGGCACGTTCGGTGGACCACAACCTGGTGAGCATTCGCGATCACTCGGTGCAGACCTCCGACGGCGCCAGCCAGACGGCCACTGCAAGCAACGAGCTGTCCAGGCTGGCGATTGCCATGGCCGACCTGACCCGGCGCTTCACCACGTGAAACCGCGCCCGTGCCCCAGCCACGGCATGCGCATTCGCGGCGGTACATCGAGCTGAGCCAAGCGCCCTGGCTGTGCTGGGGCGCATTTTTAAGGCTTGCCTGATAGTGCTGCGCAGCAAAGGGCACTTAAGCTGGCGCCATGAAATTGAAGCATTTCCTGCAACCCACCGACTCGTTCTTCTCCACCCCCAAGGCCGTGCGCCGGCTGCTGCGATTGTTCGCCCAGTTACTGGTGCTGGGCATGGTGGTGGGTGCGATCATTTCCCTGAGCTCGATTCTCAGGAACGAAGTTTCCCGTCGTCAGGGGCTCATGAGCGATGCCATCGCCAATGCACGGGTGTTCTTCACCCAGCGCGAGGCGCTGCTCAAGAGCCTCGCGCTGTCGGCGGTGGCGAAGCCACCTGGGCAACAGTTCGCGGTGGCGCAGCAGGTCGGCCACCGACAGCCCGGTGACGACCTCCGCTGGGACCTGCAGTTGTCCGGGCGCATGGTGGATTTCCTCACCACAAACCGCATCAACCTGCTGTACGTCGCCGATCAGGTGGCGGCCCGCGTGGTGTACCTGAACCGCACGGTCAGCTTCGATACGCCGATCCCTGGCGCGGTGCTGAGCCGCCTGCAGCGTATTGATCCCACCCTGCCCGAGGCGGACCAGGCGGTCTGGCTCAGCGATCAGCAGGCGTCGACGCCGCGGCTGTATCTGTTCGTGCGGGTGGATTTCCACCAGCCCCGATCGGGCTGGCTCGGCATGGAGATGGATGCCAGCGACGTGGCCAGCACGCTGCACGATGACGCGGCAGGGCAGTTCATGATGCTCAACCCCAGAGGCGATGTGATGATGCGCAGCGTGTCGAGCGTGTACCCGTCGCTGCCCTTGCCGAAGCTGGAGACAGGCCATGACTTCGGCTTCTCCGGGGAAGGCTTCTGGCCCGACCAGCTGGTGATGCGCAAGAAGCTGGGCTACTCGGATTGGAAGCTGTTCTATGCCATTGGGCTGGAGGCCTTGCTCAAGGTGTTGTGGTGGCCGTTGCTGGCTGCCAGCGCCCTGATCCTGCTGATCGGCGTGCTGGTGGGGCGCCTGGTGACGCGCGTCGAACGGCGCCTGATCACCCCGGCAACCCAGCGCATCGATGCACTGATCGAAAGTGAAGCGTTCAACCGCGCGATCATCCAGACCGCCCCGGTGGCGCTGTGCGTGCTGCGCCGCGCGGATGGCCAGGTGGTACTGGAGAACACCTTGTCGCAGCAGTGGCTGGGCGAGTGCAAGGAGCGCGAGCGCCTGTGCCATGGCTGGATCGAACAAGCCTTCAGCGACCGCGAAATCGTCCAGTCCGACGAGTTCCAGGCCGGCGACGGTCGCCACCTGCACCTGAGTTTCGTGCGCACCCGCTACAACGGCGAGGATGTGCTGTTCTGCGCCTTCAGCGATATCAGTACGCGCAAGCAGGCCGAGGCCGCGATGACCATGGCCAAGCAGATGGCCGATGCCGCCAATGAAGCCAAGACACTGTTCCTGGCGACCATGAGTCACGAGATACGCACGCCGTTGTATGGCGTGCTCGGAACCCTGGAGCTGCTGGCCCGTACCGAGCTGAGGGGGCCGCAGAAAGACTACCTGCACGCCATCGAGAGTTCCTCGGCAGCGCTGCTCAACCTGGTGTGCGATGTTCTCGATGTGGCCAAGATCGAAGCCGGTCAGTTGGCCCTGGAGGCCAGCGAGTTCTCGCCGCTGGAGCTGATCCACGACGTGACCCAGAGCTACGCCGGTGCTGCGCGCAGCAAGGGGTTGTATCTGTATGCCTTCGTCGACCCGCACATGCCGGCGCTGTTGCGCGGCGACATAACGCGCATCCGCCAGGTGCTGAACAACCTGCTCAACAATGCGGTGAAGTTCACCGAGAGCGGGCAGATCGTACTGCGTGCCAAGGTCGGCTCGATGACCGAGGAACGGGCCGACATCCTCTGGCAGGTCAGCGACAGCGGCCCGGGCATTGCCCCGGACGACCAGGCCTTGCTGTTCGAGCCGTTCTACCAGTCCTCGACCAAGACCAACGTGGTGCCCGGCACCGGCCTGGGCCTGTCCATCTGCCAGCGCCTGGCCGCCTTGATGAACGGCAGCATCCGCGTGGTCAGCGCCGTGGGCCTGGGCAGCAGTTTTACCTTGAGCATTCCGCTGGGGCGTTCGTACCCGATGCCGGCGAGCGATACACCGCGCCTGGCCGACGAGATGATCTACGTGCATTCCCCGGTGCTGGAAATGGCCGAATACGTCAGTGGCTGGCTACGGCGCTGGGGCGCGCAGACCCATATCGGGCTGCCACCCGAGATCCAGGCCGCGCATGACGTGCTGCTGGTGGAGGCCCACCCGCACACCGCGCACCCCGTCCTGCTGGAGTGGAGCGGGCCGCGTGTAGTGATCTGCCCGCAGGAGTGCGAGCCGCCGTCGCAGCAACGCTACTGGCGGGTCAAGCTCAACGACCTGAACGGGCTGCTGGCGGCCGTCAGCCAGGCCCAGGGCATCGCCCCCCCGGCGCCTGGCCGGATCGAGCACGAGATCACCCGGCAACTGGACCTGAGGGTACTGGTCGCCGAAGACAATGTGATCAACCAGCTGATCGTCAAGGACCAGCTGGAAGAGCTGGGGTGCAGCGTGGGCCTGGCCCGCGATGGGCATGAGGCCCTGGCGCTGTGGCAGAACGAGGTGTTCGACGTGGTGCTCACCGACATCAACATGCCGCGCATGAATGGCTATGACCTGGCCAAGGCCCTTCGTCGTCAAGGCTGCGTGGTGCCCATCATCGGTGCCACGGCCAATGCCATGCGCGACGAGGGCGATCGGTGCCTGGCGGTAGGCATGCAGCAGCTGCTGGTCAAACCCTTCGGCCTCGATGCGCTGTTCACCTGCCTGCAGCACTGCCAGCGTGAAGAGAGGCGAGAGTGACGTCGTTGGCCAGAAGCTCCCTACGCCTCGGTATCGGCTTGCTGCTTGGCATTGCCCTGATCTTCCTGCTGGCGATGACCCACGAGCAATGGGCAGCGCAGTACTGCGTCGATTGCGTCAGCTTCAACCGTGGGGCGAATTTACCGCTGCTGCGCATCGTGCTGGCATTCGCGTTGCTCAGTGCCCTGCTGGGGTGGCTGTACTACCACTATCGCCGGCAGGTCATCGCGCCGGCTCGCCAGGCCCGGAGCGAGCTGCTCGACAGCCAGGCGTTCAGCCTGGCGGTGATCGAAAGCGCACCTGCCGGGCTGATTGTCATCCGCCTGCACGACCACCAGGTGGTGGTGGAAAATCAGCGTGCCAAGGACAGTCGCGAAGTGGCGCAGTCCATCGTCGAGATGGCGCGCCAACCCGGCATCGAACTGTGCGGCGAGGCCAGCATGGTGCTGCAGGGTCGCTGTTTCCGGCTCAGTTTCTCCTCGACCCGCTACCAGGACCAGCAGGTGCTGCTGTGCGCGTTCACCGACGTCACCGAACACCTGGAACGCGCGGTAGCCTTGAGCCAGGCCAAGTCCATGGCCGACAAGGCCAGTGAAGCCAAGACCCTCTTCCTGGCGACCATGAGCCACGAGATCCGCACCCCGCTGTACGGCGTATTGGGCACCCTGGAGCTGCTCGGCCTGACCGGCCTCGACCAGCGCCAGATGGATTACCTCAGCATCATCCAGCGCTCGTCCTCCACATTGTTGCAACTGATCAGCGATGTGCTGGACGTGTCCAGGATCGAGTCGGGTCAACTCACCCTTGAGTCGGTGGCCTTTTCGCCATTGGGCCTGATCGAGGACGTGATGTCCGCGCACATCGCCAACGCGCGCGCCAAGGGCCTGCAGATCTATGCCTGCGTGGCACCGGAAATACCCGACCAGCTGGTAGGGGACGAGGTGCGCATCTGGCAGATCCTCAACAACCTGCTGGGCAATGCGATCAAGTTCACCGACATCGGGCGGGTTGTGCTGCGCTGTCGCGTGGCCAGGGGCGAAGGGCAAGACATCACGCTGGAGCTTCAGGTCACCGACACCGGCATCGGCATTTCCCCGGAGCAGCAGTTGCACCTGTTCGAGCCGTTCTACCAGGCCCGCGCGAACAACCTTGTCAGCGGCACCGGGCTTGGCCTGTCGATCTGCAGCCGCTTCAGTGCGTTGATGGGCGGCGAGGTGAAGGTGGTCAGCGAACAGGGGTTGGGCAGCAGTTTCACGGTGCGCCTGCCGTTCGTGCTGCCGGACACGCCGTTGCCGGCAGAACCTGGCATCGACCTCGGCGGCGTGCAGGTGTACGTGCGTGCGCCCGTGCTGGAGCTGGCCGAGAACATCGGCAGCTGGCTGCTGCGCTGGCATGCCACGGTTACGGTGCTCAGCGCCGCGCAGCACGAGGTGCACAGCGGGGCGCTGCTGGTCGAGGTACTGGGCAACGGCAAGTGGCTGCCGGACTGGAACGGCCGGCGCCTGTTGTGCGACTACGACGGCCCGCAGGTTCCCGAGCCGATGGAGGCGGGCTGGCGCGTCAGCGCCAATCATGTGCGGGCGATTGCCGGCGCCGTGCTGATGGAAAAGAACGGCGTCACCGAGCCCGCGCCGCCTGGCGCAGCCCCTGCCTTGCCGGCGCTTGGCCTGCAGGTGCTGGTGGCCGAGGACAACCTGATCAACCAGGCCATTCTCAAGGAACAACTCGAAGCCCTGGGCTGCACCGTGGAACTGGCCAGCGATGGCCAGCAGGCGCTGCAGCAGTGGCGCAAGTACCGCTTCGACGTGCTGCTGACCGATGTCAACATGCCGGTCATGAACGGCTACGAGCTGGCGCGCGCGATACGCCTGCAGAACGCCAAGGCGCCGATCATCGGCGTTACCGCCAATGCCATGCGCGACGAGGGCGAGCGTTGCCAGGCAGCGGGCATGACCTGCTGGGTGGTCAAGCCGCTGAGCCTGACCACCTTGCGCAACCTGCTGCTCAATGTCACCCCGGCGCTGGCGCACGAGGAGGCCGGGCGCCAGCCGTCGCTAGAGCTGTCGGTGCAACTGGCCGAGGGGGAGTCATCGGCAGCGGGCATCGTGTTGTCGCCGGCCATGCGCGACCTGTTTTTGAGTACCATGGAGAAGGACATCCGCGCCATTCGCCTGGCCCTGGCGGCCGGCGAGCAAACCGACGTCCTGCACAAAGTGCATGGTGTCAGTGGCGCACTGTCGGTGGTGCAGGCGCACGTGCTGGCCAGGCTGTTCGGTGAGCTTGAGCACCGCCTGCGCGCGCCCAGCCTGCAGCTCACCTTGATTGACGATATTCACCAGGCGCTCGACCGGCTCTGCGACTTGATGAGGTCGGTATGACCCGGGCCGAGACTTGCCACACTTTGTGCACACCGGAGCGATCATGCATAAAATCACCGTAGTCATCGCCGATGACCACCCGATCGTGCTGTTTGGCGTACGCGAACTCATCAAGTCCGACCCGCGCTTCGAGGTGGTTGGCGAAGCGGGCAGCTCCACCGAACTGATCAACGTGCTGCACGACAAGCAGCCCCAGATCCTGATCACCGACTACAACATGCCGGAGAGTTCCCAGTATGGCGACGGCCTGCGGCTGATCACCTACCTGACGCGCAACTTCCCCGCGCTGCGCGTGCTGGTGCTGACGATGGTGTCCAACAGCCTCATCCTCACGCGGCTTTACAATCTGGGCGTGGCGGGCGTGATCGACAAGCGCACGGTGAACGAAGAGTTGCTGCGCGCACTGGAAGCCTTGAGCCAGAACCGCATCTACAAGCTGGCGCCGGCGAACCGGAACTCGGTGATCGACAACGGCTACCAGATCGACGAGCGCATGGCTTCGCTTTCCACCCGCGAAGTGGAGATCCTGCGTCTGTTCGTGGCGGGCATGAGCCTGCGCGACATCGCGATCAATCAGAATCGCAGCCCCAAGACCATCAGCACGCAAAAGATCGCGGCCATGCGCAAGCTGGATGTGCGCAGCGACCAGGAGCTGATCTCGTACTGCCTGGAGGCCAACCTGTTCCAGTAGGCGTGCCCGCGTTTTCAGGTTTGCCTGATGGCACGGGACCCGGCTGTATCGTTCAATGGCGTCAAGCGACGGCAGCATTCCACAGGAGGCAATCATGGCGCCCGATCTTGAGCAGCGATACCCCGACAGCGTGCGGACAATCTTCATTTCACACAGCGAGACAGCGGATGTTCGCCAGTTCATAGGGCAGTACATCGACAGCCGTTGCCTGCGTTCCAGCCCCTCGGTGTGGAACATGGTCCTCGCCGTACTCGCGGACTACCCGGGTGAAGCACCGGTGCGCCTGTACGAGCTCAATGCCTGGCTTGACCACACACTGAGCAGGCGCCCCTTTTACCGGGCAAGTGCACACCTGCTGCGGCTGGTGGTCAGCAATCAGCACATCCCTGCACCCAGCGACCGGGTCGGCGGGGCGTCGACCGTGCAGTAATCGCGCGACGACCTAGCCCTGCTTTTTGATGATGGCATCGGCCACGCTCGCCGGCGCCTCGGCATACTTGGTGAACTCCATGGTGTAGCTGGCGCGGCCCTGGGTCATCGAGCGCATCTGCGTCGAATAGCCGAACATCTCGCCCAGCGGCACATCGGCGCGGATCACCTTGCCGGCCGGGGTGTCTTCGCCTTCCTGGATCAGCCCGCGGCGCCGGCTGAGGTCGCCGAGGATGTCGCCCTGGTACTCCTCGGGGGTCACCACCTCGACCTTCATCACCGGCTCCAGCAGCACCGCGCCGCCTTTCTGCGCCAGTTGCTTGGTGGCCATCGACGCCGCCACCTTGAACGCCATCTCGTTGGAGTCGACGTCGTGGTACGAGCCGTCGAACACCGTGGCCTTCAGGCCGATCAGCGGGTAGCCGGCCAGCACGCCGTTCTTCATCTGCTCCTCGATGCCCTTCTGGATCGCCGGGATGTACTCGCGCGGTATCACGCCGCCGACCACCTCGTTGACGAACTCCAGGCCTTCCTTGCCTTCCTCGGCCGGGGCGAAGCGGATCCAGCAGTGCCCGTACTGGCCGCGCCCGCCAGACTGGCGCACGAACTTGCCTTCGATCTCGCAGGTGTTGCGGATCTTCTCGCGGTAGGCCACCTGCGGCTTGCCCACATTGGCCTCGACGCCGAATTCGCGGCGCATGCGGTCGACGATGATGTCCAGGTGCAACTCGCCCATGCCGGAGATGATCGTCTGCGCGGTTTCTTCATCGGTGCGCACGCGAAATGACGGGTCTTCCTGGGCCAGCTTGCTCAGGGCGATGCCCATCTTCTCCTGGTCGGCCTTGGTCCTGGGTTCCACGGCCACCGAGATCACCGGGTCGGGGAAGTCCATGCGTTCGAGGATGATCGGCTGGTTGATGTCGCACAGGGTGTCGCCGGTGGTCACGTCCTTCATGCCGATCAGTGCGGCAATGTCGCCGGCGCACACCGCCTTGATCTCGGCGCGCTGGTTGGCGTGCATCTGCACCATGCGGCCCACGCGCTCCTTCTTGCCCTTGACCGAGTTGAGTACCGCATCGCCCGAGTTCAGTACCCCGGAGTACACCCGGGCGAAGGTCAGGGTGCCGACAAAGGGGTCGGTGGCAATCTTGAAGGCCAGCGCCGAGAACGGCTCGCTGTCGTCGGCATGGCGCTCCAGGTGCCGGTCTTCATGATCCGGGTCGGTGCCGTTGATGGAGGGGATCTCGGACGGGGCGGGCAGGTAGTCGATCACCGCGTCGAGCATCAGCGGCACGCCCTTGTTCTTGAACGACGACCCGCAGATGGCCGGCACGATCTCGTTGTTGAGGGTGCGCTGGCGCAGCCCGGCCTTGATCTGCTCGTTGTCGAGTTCGGTGCCGTTGAGGTACAGCTCCATGAACTCGTCGTTGGCCTCGGCGGCGGCCTCGATCATGTGCGCACGCCACTCGGTGGCCAGCTCCAGCATGTCGGCCGGTATCGCCTCTTCGCGGTAGCTGGTGCCGTTGTCGGCCTCGTTCCAGTAGATGGCCTTCATCTTCACCAGGTCGATCTGGCCGATGAAGTGTTCCTCGGCGCCGATGGCCAGCTGGATCGGCACCGGGTGGTGGCCCAGGCGCTTGTCGATCTGTTTGACCACGCGCAGGAAGTCCGCGCCCTGGCGGTCCATCTTGTTGACGTAGGCCAGGCGCGGCACATGGTACTTGTTGGCCTGGCGCCACACCGTCTCGGACTGCGGCTCGACCCCGTCGGCGCCGCTGAACACCACCACAGCGCCATCGAGCACGCGCAGCGAGCGCTCCACCTCGATGGTGAAGTCGACGTGGCCGGGGGTATCGATGATGTTGAAGCGGAATTTCTCGGGGAACTGCTTGGTCGAGCCCTGCCAGAAGGCGGTGGTGGCGGCGGAGGTGATGGTGATGCCGCGCTCCTGTTCCTGGGCCATCCAGTCCATGGTCGCGGCGCCGTCGTGCACTTCGCCCATCTTGTGGTTGACCCCGGTGTAGAACAGGATGCGTTCGGTGGTGGTGGTCTTGCCCGCGTCGACGTGGGCGACAATGCCGATATTGCGGTACAGCTCGATGGGGGTGGTGCGCGCCATGGTCGTTCACCTGTGCAAAAGGCGGGCAGCCTGTGGCCCGGGTTCTTCCAGTTAAGCAGAAGAATGCACGGCTGCTGCTACCGGTCGGCGCGTGTGTTCAGACCTCCACGGTGTAGTTCAGGCCCAGCTCGTCGCCGGGCAGGCCGCGTATGCCCCAGTTTTCGCGGGGGGTCTCGAACAGGGTGATCTCGATGTCCTGGGCGCCGATGCCGGTGTGCTCGCCGATGCGCTGGAACAGTTGGCGGATCAGGTCTTTCCTTGCGGCGCTGGAGCGGCCTTCGAACAGGCTGATCTCGATGATCAGGTAGTGTTCGCTGCGGTCGTCGGGGTAGAGGAAGTCGGCGGGGTCCAGGGCCAGGTAGCGCTGGAAGCGTTTTTCCGGCGGGTACTGCAGGGCGCTCATCACCGCGCCATGGATGGCTTCGGCAAGGGCAGGGCGGTGCTGGTCGAGGGTGGTGCGCAATCCATAGATCTTGATCTGGGCCATGCTGACGTTCCGTGTAGGGCGGGGGGAGGTGCATCGTGGCCGATGGCCCTGGCGCCGGCAAGGCTGGCTGCTGCAGAGAACGCCGAACCTGTAGGAGCCGGCCTTGCCGGCGAAGGCCCCTGCTATCATCAGGCCCCCGCCGCCAACCCTTCCAGCACCGCCATCGCCCGCTGCGCATCGGCCTGCGCGACGAAGATATGGTCATGGTAGAACGCGGCCACCACGTTGCAGCTGATGCCGGCCTGGCCCAGCGCCGTGGCGAACGCCGCGGTCAGGCCCACCGCCTCCAGCGACGAATGCACCGTCAGGGTGATCCACGCGGCCTCGTAGCTGAAAGGCAGTTTCAGCGCCTCCGCCCGCCCACGCGACACGATCACCGTCAGCCCCTCCTGCTCGCGAAAACTGCCGATCACCTCGTCAGGCTGCAGCCCCGACCAGTCGGCCAGCGTGCAGAACACGTAGCTGCCTTCATTCAACTGCGGCCGCATGCTGCGCAACAGCGTGGCCAGACTTGTTTCACCCGACATGATCGTGCCCCTGCAAAAGAAATCGGCCGCCAGTCTGGCAGCCGATTGTTGATCAGCAAAATCAATTCTGCTGGGCCTGCATAAGTGCAGCTTCTGGCGTTCAGGCCTGCGTCCAGCGCCCATCCGCCGCATCCGAGCGCACGCAGGCATCAATGAAACGCATGCCGCGTACTCCATCCTCGGCCGTCGGGCACAGCAGCGACTGCGCGCTCGGCGCACGGTGCTCGCGGCGCGCCATGATCCGCTCGGCCGCCTCGCTGTAGATGTTGGCGAACGCCTCCAGCAGCCCCTCCGGCTGGCCCGCCTTGATTCGCGTCGACAACCTGGCCGACTCGCTCAGCCAGGCCTCGCCACGGCGCAGGATCTGGTGCGGCTGGTCCTGATGACGCAGCTCCAGCCGGTCGGGTTCCTCTTGATGCCAGTACAGCGATCCGGTGGAGCCGAACACGCGCAACTGCAGGCCATGCCGGTGCCCGGCCGCCACGAAGCTGGCCCACAGCATGCCGCGCGCGCCATTCTGCAGGCGCAGCTTCACGTGTGCGTTGTCGTCCGACTGGCGCCCCGGCACCAGGGTGCTCAGCTCGGCCGACACTTCGCTGACCTCCTGCCCGGTGACAAAACGCAGCAACTGGTGGGCATGCACGCCCACATCTGCCAGCACCGATGAGGCCCCGGCCTGGGCCGGATCGGTGCGCCAGGCCAGCGCCTTGACCCCTTGTTGCTCCAGCGGGTGGGTGCCGAAGGCGCTGGCGTGTTCCACCTGCACCAGGCGCACCTCGCCGATGGCGCCGCGCGCGATCAGCTCGCGGGCTTCGCGCACCAATGGGTAGCCACTGTAGTTGTGGGTCAGCAGGTGCAGCGCCGGGCCCTTGCGTGCGCGTTCAAGCAGTTGCTGCGCCTGGGCCAGGCTCGAGGCCAGCGGCTTGTCGCAGATCACGTCGATGCCCTGGTCGAGAAACGCCAGGCTGGCCGGCACGTGCACCGCGTTGGGCGCCATGATCGCCACCGCCTGCACGCCATCGGCGCGCGCGGCTTCGGCCACGGCCATGCGCTGGAAGTCCGGGTACACCCGCTCCGGCGCTACGCCGTAGGCCTGGGCAGCGGCGCGGTTGCGTGCCGGGTCGCGGGCGAAGACCCCGGCCACCAGTTCGAAGTGCCCGTCCAGTTGCGCGGCGTAGCGGTGGGTGGCGCCGATCGACGACTCCAGGCCGCCGCCGACAAAACCCAGGCGCAGGCGCTGGCTGGGGTTGGCTACGGTTTTCATTGCGCGGCTCCTTGCGCGGTGCGCTGCAGGTGGGCGAAGTGGTTGATGGCCAGCACGTAGCCATGGGTGCCGAACCCGGCCAGTACCGCCTGGGCCACCAGCGACACATAGGAGTGGTGGCGGAAGGCTTCACGCTTGTGCACGTTGGAAATGTGCACCTCGATCACCGGCACCTCGGCGGCGATCAGCGCGTCGTGGATCGCCACCGAGGTATGGGTCCAGGCACCGGGGTTGATCACGATGCCGGCCACGCGGCCACGGGCCTGGTGAATCCAGTCGATCATCTGGCCTTCGTGGTTGGTCTGGTGGAACTCGATGTCCAGGTCCAGGCGTTGGCCGGCGCTGTGGCACAGCGCCTGCACATCGGCCAGGGTTTCGCGGCCGTACACCTCGGGCTGGCGCAGGCCGAGCATGTTGAGGTTGGGGCCATTGAGCACGAGCAGGGTCTTCATTGGGCGGTTTCCGTAGCAGGGGTGGTGCGCAGGGCCTTGGCCCGCAGCGCGTCATACACGGGTTTGTCGAGGGCCACGGCGTCCGGCTTGCCGAGCTGGTCCAGGGGCGTGCGGTAGGTTTCCGGAGCGCTCCAGGCAGCCACGGCCGAAATGGCGGTGACCGCGCAGGTGATGGCGCCGATCAGCAGCGGCACGTTGTTCGAGCCGGGCGGGGCCACGGCGGTGAACAGCGCCGGAAGCAGGGCGGTGATCATGTAGCCGACGTTCTGCGCGATGGCCATGGCCGACACGCGGTAGTGGGTCTGGAACTGTTCGGGGAAGAAGCTGGGGAAGATCGCGTTGTAGCCCTGGTAGACCATGCCCCACATCAGCAGCGAGGCGCCGAACGCCAGCGGCAGGTTGTGCAGGCTGATGGCATACAGGTAGACGAACGACATCAGCCCGCTGCCCAGTGCGCTGCCGATGATCAGCGGGCGCCGGCCGATGCGGTCGGAGAGGTTGCCCACGAACGGGATCACCAGCACCGCGACGATGTTGCCCACCACCGGAATCCACAGGTACACGCTCTTGTCGAAGCCCACGCCATAGGCCGGCTGCACCGCGTAGGCGGCGCCGAAGATGGTGGTCACCACCGGGATCACGTTCATCAGCGACACGCCGAACACCACCAGCATGCCGCGCCAGCTGTAGGTGAAGGCATCGCGGATCGGCGAGCGCGCGGTCTGCTTGGCGGCCACCTTGAAGGCCTCGGGCTCCTTGACCTCGCGGCGAATGATGTAGGCGGCGATCAGCACCGCGGCGCTGAGCAGGAACGGGATGCGCCAGCCCCAGCTGTTGAAGGCGTCGCTGGGCATGAAGTACGCCAGCGGCAGGAACACCGCCGCTGCCATCACCTGGCCGGCCTGTACGCCCTGCAGGGTGAAGCTGGCAAAGAAGCCGCGGCGCCCGGGCGGTGCGTGTTCGAGAATCATCGAGCTGGCCCCGGCGATCTCGCCGGCCACCGCAAAGCCCTGCACCAGGCGCAGCACCACCAGCAGTGCCGGCGCCCAGTAGCCGATCTGCTCGAAGGTCGGCAGCAGGCCCACGGCCATGGTCGCGATGCCCATCAGAAACATGCACAGCAGCAACACGTTCTTGCGCCCGCGGGTGTCGCCCCAGTGGCCGAGCACGAAGGCCCCGACCGGGCGCGCCAGGTAGCCCACGCCATAGGTGGCCAGGGAGGCGAAGATGGCCAGCTTGGGGTCGGTGCTGGGGAAGAAGATCTGCGGGAAGATCAGCGCCGCGGCCTGGGCATAGATGAAGAAGTCGTAGTACTCCAGCGCAGAGCCCACCCAACCGCTGGCGGTGGCTTTGCGGGTTTGGCGCGCACTGTGCGCGGCGTCATGTGTGGCCATCGCAATTCTCCGTTTGTTGTTTTTATTGGGGGCACGCAGGCGTCCCGGCGCAGGGCCGGGGCACCGATGTTCAGAGGCTGTCGATCATTACCGTGTGGCCGCAGCGGGCGGCTTGGCCAATGGCGTCGATGACCTGCAGGTTGCGCAGGCCGTCGCGCACGCTCACCAGCGGCCGGGCCTGGCCACGGATCACCTGGCAAAAGTGCGCCAGCTGGCGGGCCAGCGGGTCGGCCTCGTCGAGGCTGGCGGTGGCGCACTGGAACGGCCGCCACCACGAGCGCTGTTCGTGGCGGGCGTAGTACTTGAGGCGCATGGTCGGTATCGACAGCGAGCCCTGGGTGCCGGCCAGTACGTAGCAGTCCTCGTCGGCGTAGCTGGGGTAGTCGAGGTTCTCGCGGGCGGTCTGCTCCCAGCTGCGCGCGCAGGCGGCGGTGTCGGAGAGCATGAAGGTGCCCAGCGCGCCGCTGGCAAAGCGCAGGCTGATGGCGATGCTGTCTTCCACGGCAAAGCCGCGGGTGGCGTTGGACGCCTGGGCCTGCACCGCGACGATCTCGCCGCACAGCGAACGCAGGTTGCCGATCTCGTGGATCAGGTTGATCAGCACCGGGCCACCGCCGGCTTCGCGGCGCCAGGGGGCGGCGTCGAAGTAGTCGTCGGGCTTGTAGAACAGCGCGCTGCCCATCACCGCCACCAGGTTGCCCAGTACCCCTTCGGCAATCACTTCGCGGGCCTTGTGCAGGATCGCACTGTGGGCGCGGTGGTGGCCCACCAGCAGGCGTGCATCACGCTGCTCGGCGATGGCCAGCAGGCGCTTGCCGTCTTCCAGGGTATGCGCCACCGGCTTTTCGATCAGTGCCGGTATGCCGTGCTCCACGCAGGCCAGTGCGCCGTCGACATGCAGGTGGTTGGGCGTGGCCAGGATCACCCCGTCCGGGCGCTGCGCGCCGAACAGTTCGGCCAGCCCCGGGTACAACGGTACGCCGCAGGCGTTGGCCAGTTCGGCGGCGGCGGGCGAGGGGTCGACGATGGCGGCCAGCTGGCACTCGGCGCTGGCCTGGATCAGTTCGATATGGCGGCGGCCGATCAGGCCGGCCCCGGCCACGGCAAGGCGTAATGCAGTCATGGTTCTCACTTTCTTGTTCTGGGTCGAAGCGCGTTTGTGAGAGGCTAATAAAAAAGCGCCAGGAGATAATCGGGCCAGATGAAGAATCAGAATGCGCTGATAGCGAATAATGAGCCGTTGCTGCGTGACCTTCAGTTGTTCTGCGAGGTGGCGCGGCGCTCCAGCTTCATCGCGGCAGCCACCGAGACTGGCCTGTCGCCGGCGCATGTGAGCAAGCGCATCGCCACCCTGGAGACGATGCTCGGGGTCAAGCTGTTCAACCGCACCACGCGGCGGGTCAACATCACCAGCGATGGCGAGGCGACGTTCGTGTGGGCGCAGAAGATCCTCGAGGACGTGGGCGCGATGTTCGATGCGTTGTCCGGCGGGCAGCGCGAGCCGCAAGGCACCTTGCGCGTGTGCACCAGCCTGCGCCTGGGGCGCGAGCACGTGGCGCCGATCCTGTCGCTGCTGCGGCGCCAGTACCCGGCGCTGGAGGTGTGGGTGGAGCTGCTGGACCGGCGCGTGGACCTGATTGCCGACAACTTCGATATCGATGTGCGGGTGGGCGAGGTGCAGGAAAAACACCTGATCGCGCACCGCATCGCCAGCAGCTCGCGGGTGCTGGCGGCCGCCCCGGACTACCTGGCGCGGCGCGGCCAGCCGCGGGTGCCGGCCGACCTGGCGCAGCATGACTGCCTGCTGTTTCGCAGCCGCGACGACCGTTTCGGGGTATGGCGCCTGGTGGGGCCCAATGGCGCCGAGACGGTGAAGGTGACCGGGCCGATGGCCTCCAACCACAGCGACATCGTGCGCCAGTGGGCCCATGACGGGCACGGCATCATCATGGCATCGCGCTGGGACGTGGCGGCCAGCCTGACCAGCGGGGCGCTGGTGCAGGTGCTGCCGGGGTATCACCAGCCGGCGGACATCTGGGCGGTGACGGCGGTGCGCTCGTCAAGTTCGGCCAAGGTGCGCAGTTGCGTGGCGTTTCTGCGTGAGCAACTGGCGCAGGGGCCCTATGCGCTGGCTGGGGGAAGGGCGGGGCAATAGTGGGGCGGCCTTCGCCAGCAAGGCTGGCGCCTGCACCCTGCGGGCGAAGGCCGGGGCCTCAGAACCAGCGGTCGCTGCGCTTGCGCCCGCGGCTGAGCATCGGCAGGATCAGCCCCGCCAGCAAGCCGGCCCCGGCAATGCCGCCGCCGTACACCATGTAGCGCATCAGCACCTGCTTGTTCTCGTCGCCCAGCTGCGCCTGGGTAGCGCGCAGTTGCGATTGCGCATCGCCCAGCTCGGCATTGAGCGCGGTGCTGCGCGCCTCCAGTTCGTCGATCAGCGCCTTGCGTGAATCCAGTGTCTCCTGCATGCCCTGCACCCGGGTCTTCCAGCTGTCGTCGATGGTCTTGAGCTGCTCGCTCAACTGGGTCACCTGTTCGCTCAGTTGCGGCACGCGCTCGGCCTGGCCGGGCACCGTCTGCAGGTCGCTGCTGTTGATCCACACGGTATCGCCCGACTCGCCACGTACCTGGCTGTAGTTGCCCTGGCTGGTCAGCAGGGTGACCTTCTGGCCGGATTTGAGGTTGCCGACGATCCGGTGCCCGTCGGTAGGGCCGCTGCGCACGTAGGTGCTGAGGCTGTCGCTGACCCAGCGTTCATTGCCGCTGCCTTCCTCGGCGTGGGCCGGGCCACACAGGATGACCAGGCTGCCGAGCAGGCCGGGGATAAGAGAGCGCCGTGCGCGAAGCTGAAAAGATGGGGGCATGGTGATCTTCTTGAAAACGGAAAAAATGAAACCCACAGACCATTTTTTGCCCGTCAGGTTCACTGCGCACTGACGAAGGGCAGGCACGAATCGTGGCAATGCCGGAGAAGTTTCCTACCTGACAGCAGGATGCCCCCTGATAGGGGCGGGGCATGACCGGGAATAGTCTTACGCGGCTTGAACAACGGTCTGTCTTTCTCATGTTATGGAGTCTTTCAATGGTTGCTAAACGCACCACGAACTACCTGGCCGCCAGCAGCCTGCTGATGGTGCTGGCCGGTTGTGCCGGCGTGCCCGTGCCCACCGAGCAGGTCGAACTGACCCGCAACGCGGTCAGCCGCGCCGTGACCGCCGACGCCACCCAGTACGCGCCAGCCGAAATGAAGGCCGCCCAGGACAAGCTGTACGCCGTCGAGCGCGCCCTGGGCGAACGGAACCTTGTCGCGGCCCGCACCCTGGCCGAGCAGGCCGAGGCCGATGCCAACCTGGCCGAGCGCAAGGCGCGTGCCGCCAAGGCCCAGCAGCAACTGCGCAGCGCGCAGCAGGGCATTGAAGTGCTGAAGCAGGAAATGCTCCAGTCGCCCGACGCCATCACCCCCACGATCACGCCGTAAGGATGCCCGTCATGTCCGTCAAATACCTGTTGCCTGCCGTTTCCGTGATGGGCCTGTTGCTCGCCGGTTGCAGCACTACCGCCGAAAACCCTGGCCTGCTGCAAGCCCGCGAGCACTTCAGCGTGCTGCAGAGCAAGCCGGAGTCCAGCCGCCTGGCGGCACTGGAAACCAAGGATGCGTTCAATGCCCTGGGCAAGGCCGAGCTGGCTTCGATCAAGGACCGCAAGGCCCCGCAGATCGAGCAGCTGGCCTATCTGGCCAACCAGAAGATCGCCGTCGCCGAGCAGACCATTGCCCTGCGCCAGGCCGAAGCCGGCCTGCAGGGCATCGAGGCGCAGCGCACCCAGGCCCGCCTGGACGTGCGTACCGCGCAGCTCAAGGCCCTGCAGCAGCTCAAGGCCAAGCAGACCGAGCGTGGCACCGTGGTGACCTTCGGCGATGTACTGTTCGACACCGGGCGTGCCGAGCTCAAGGCTGGCAGCCAGCGCAACATCGACCAGCTGGCCGAGTACCTGCGTGCCAACCCGGAGCGCAAGGTACGGGTCGAGGGCTTCACCGACTCGACCGGCAGCGACAGCCTCAACCAGCAGCTGTCAGAGCGTCGCGCAGCGGCTGTGACCAACGCCCTGCGCCGCAACGGGGTGGATGCCGGGCGCATCATCAGTGCCGGCTATGGCAAGGAGTACCCGGTGGCCTCCAACGCCGACGCGCAGTCGCGTCAGCTCAACCGCCGCGTCGAAGTGATCATCTCCCACGGCAATGCTGCCGTCGGCCAGCGCTGAGGCCTACAGCAGCCGGGTCAGCAGCCAGTACAGCCCGCCCGACAGCATGATCGCTGCGGGCAGGGTCAGTACCCAGGCCATCGCCAGGTTGGCGATGGTGCGCAACTGCAGGCCCGAACCGTTGGCCACCATGGTGCCGGCCACCCCGGACGACAGTACGTGGGTGGTCGACACCGGCAGCCCGTACATGTCCGCCGCACCGATGGTGCACATCGCCACCAGCTCCGCCGAAGCCCCCTGGGCGTAGGTGAGGTGGGTCTTGCCGATCTTTTCGCCCACCGTGACCACGATGCGCCGCCAGCCGACCATCGTGCCCAGCCCAAGGGCAATCGCCACCGCCACCTTGACCCACAACGGAATGAACCGGGTGGCGTCGTCGATGCGGCTCTTGAACAGCTGCACCTGCGCGGTGGCGGCCGCGTCGAGCCCGCCGTGCTGGTGCTTTTGCATCAGGCGGATGGCTTCGCTGGTCAGGTACATGTCGTTGCGCACGTTGGCCATGGCCTCGGCCGGTACGTGGGTCAGCGAGCCGTAGCCTGCGACTTCCTCGCCGATCAGGCCGGCCAGTGCCGCCAGGGCCGGTACCAGCTCGGGGCTCGGTTGCCGCTCGCGCAGGTACAGGGTGAGGGTGGCGCGCGGGTCGCCGACATGGGGCTGCGCCGACTGGCCGAGCAACTGCTGCTGGGTGGCCTGGGCCACGGCGGCAAACTGCAGCGACTGGTCGGCCGGCATGGTGCGGTTCAGCGCGTAGGCCATCGGCAGGGTACCCACCAGAATCAGCATGATCAGGCCCATGCCCTTCTGCCCGTCGTTGGAGCCGTGGGCGAACGACACCCCGGTGCAGGTGGCGATCAGCAGGCCGCGAATCCACCAGGGCGGCGGGGCGTCGCCGACCGGCGCCTGGTACAGCTCGCGGCGCTTGACCAGCATGCGCAGGCCCACCAGCAGCAGCGCCGCGCAGGCAAAGCCCACCAGGGGCGAGAACAGCAGCGCGTAGCCCACCTTGCTGGCCTGGGTCCAGTCCACGCCGCTGGTGCCGTCGCGCCCGTTCATCAGCGCATTGGCCACGCCCACGCCGATGATCGAGCCGATCAGGGTGTGCGAGGAGGAGGCCGGCAGCCCCAGCCACCAGGTGCCCAGGTTCCAGATGATCGCGGCCAGCAGCAGGGCGAAGACCATGGCAAAGCCGGTGGCCGAACCCACCTGCAGGATCAGCTCCACCGGCAGCAGGGCAATGATGCCGAAGGCCACCGCGCCGCTGGACAGCAGCACCCCGATGAAATTCCAGCACCCCGACCACACCACGGCGAACTGCGCCGGCAGCGAGTTGGTGTAGATCACGGTGGCCACGGCGTTGGCGGTGTCGTGGAAACCGTTGACGAATTCGAAACCCAGGGCAATCAGCAGTGCCAGGCCCAGTAGCAGGAAGGGCGTCCAGGTGGTGACCACGGTACCGGCGGCATCGATGTCGCGGAACAGGCTCCAGGCGGTGTACACCAGGCCCCCCAGCAACAGGCAGACGAACAGGGTGACGGAGGCGCGGCCGGGGCGGGTGGCCAGTTGTGCAAGGGAGGGGCGGCCACCCGCGGAGTCAAGGGTGGTGCTGATCGGGGTTGTCATTAGACGGGTCCGGTAGGGTGGAAGTCGTGCCTGGCGCATCAAGGATAAAAACCCTGAGTGATGGCATAGTGACTTCGATCAACAAAAACGCGGGTTGCCCAGCTACGCTTGTACCCAGGCAGTGGGAGGAACGTGCCGATGATTCAGTGCAAACGGGCCTATGAGGCGCCTGCGCCGCAGGATGGCGAGCGGGTGCTGGTGGATCGGATGTGGCCGCGCAACCGGCGCAAGGATCAGTTGCACCTGAGTGCCTGGCTACCGGAGGTGGCGCCGTCGTCGGCGTTGCGCCAGGCCTTTCACCGCGGTGAGGTGGACTACGACGGGTTCTGCCAGCGGTATCGCCAGGAGCTGGCCGACCGGCCGCAGCATTGGTGGGGGCTGCTGGACAAGGCCCGTGGCGGCACCCTGACCCTGGTGTACGCGTTCAAGGATGAACAGCACAACAATGCGCGGGTGCTGGCCCAGTGGCTGGAGGATGAGCTGGATCGCCAGGGGCCCGGGAGTTCGCCGGTTTGCTATGCCGATGAGCTGGGGCCTAAAGTGTGACTCTCTGAATCTGCGTTACGGCCATCGCGGGTCAAGCCCGCTCCCACAAGGCCCCGCCTTACCTGTGGCAGCGGGCTTGACCTGCGATGGCCGCGCCGAAAATCCCCTGACGGGCACCCAAATGACCCCAACCCTGACCCCCGCCACCGACCTGCACCGAACCTTCGCCCGCGACCTCACGCGCCGCGCCATGCTGGCGTACTACCGCGAATTCGATCTGCTCTGGCTGGAGGAAGCCTTCGACCAGGCCTGGGGCTGGCGCGAGCAATGGCTGATTGTCGACGCCGGACAGCCCCTGGGCTTCTGCAGCCTCAGCCAGGACAGCCGTGCGCTGTACATCCGCGAACTGCACCTGGTCGAGGCCGCCCGCGGCAAGGGTATCGGTGGCTGGGTGCTGGAGCAACTGGCCGAATGGGCCGGCAGGCGCCATCTGCCGCTGCTGCGCCTGACCGTGTTCAAGAGCAATCCGGCCCAGGCCCTGTACCTGCGCCACGGCTTCGTCGCGCAGGGTGAGGACGAATGCTTCGTGCGCATGCAGCGGGTTATCGGCTAGCACTCTGCACGCAGGTCAGCCCCGGCTGCGGGGTACCGGCGGCCACCCGGCGTACCTGCACCACGCAGCCCTGGCGCACGGTGGCGTCGAGCAAGGGGCCCTGCACCGGCAGCAGGTCGCCGATCAGCAGGTTCTGCAGCAATGGCTTGCCCTCGAAACGGTTGCTGCCCAGCAGCACCTGGTCCATGCCTTCCACCCGAACCACCGCCTTGCCCACCCGGCCCAGGGTGTTGCCGCCCAGAATCAGCGGCCCGGCCAGCGGCTGGGTGTTGCGCAGGCTGATGGCGTACTCGGGGGTGTTGCCGATGTGGTTTTCCAGCATGACCGCGCCAGCCACGTCGCTGGCGTCCACCGCGCTGCCCTGGCTGTTGCCGATGAAGTTGCCTTCGATCAGCACCGGCATCTCGCCCTTGAGGTTGCGCAGCAGCACGCCGTTGCCGCGGCTGGCGCCGATGCGGTTGCCGCTCAGCAGCAGGGCGCCTTGCTGGTCGCTGACCTCGATGGCGGCCTTGTGCGTGCCCAGGATCAGGTTGTCGTCGAGCCAGGCGCGGGTCTGCCCGCGCAGGCGGATGCCGCTGTTGTTGTCGACCCCGCGAATCTGGTTGTGCGCCATGCGCATCTGGCTGTCGCGCACGTCCACGCCATACTGCTGGGCACTTTCGAAGCGGCTGCCCTCGATCACCCCACGGCTGTGCTGCAGCTCCACCGCCGACAGCTCGCTGAACTGGCTGTCGCGTATCAGCACGCTGGCCGGCCGGGTGGCCGGCGATTGCTGGCTGCTCAGGGCAGTGGTCAGGCCCCGCGACAGGTTGGCGTTGTAGCCCAGGCGGTTGAGGGTGGCGCCGATCAGCTGGGTATGGCTGCCGGCCCAGGCCACCACGAACGGACGCCAGGCGCGCTCGGTGTTGCCGGCCTTGTCGCCGGCCACGCTTTCCAGGCGCGACTGGTTCAGGCCCAGCCAGCCCTGGTTGATCAGGGCCGTGCCCGAATAGCTGTAGAGGTACAGGCTGGTGCCCTCCAGCACCAGCCCGCCATCGGCGGCGATCATCAGCGGGTAGCTGAGCAGATAGCCGTCCTTGTAGCGCTTGAGTACCTGCGGGTTGTTCAGGGTGTCGGCCAACTGCGCCAGGGTGATGCTGCCACCCTGGATCAACACCGCCTGCGGGTGGTGCGCCTGGTAGCCGGCCACGGCGCGGAACAGGCCGTTGTTGACGAACGGCTCGAACGGCCAGCTGCCGCCCTGGGCCGAGAACATCGGTTGCAGGCTGACAGTGGCACGCCCGCCGGGGCGCGGGCGTTCCTGCAGGGTGAAGCTCACCGCTTCGCGGGTGCTGGCCTGCACCTGTTGCACCTGCGCCTGGTAGTCGTTGGGGCTGACCACGCGCAGTGCCTGCTGCATCGGCAGGCCCTGGGGGGCGGCGTGGGCCACGCCGGCGAGGCCGGCCAGCAGCAGGCCGGCCAGTCGGGTAAAGCGGAAAATGCGGGCAGGCTGGGCCATGGCGATTCGTCCTTGGGTTACGGCAAAGGGGGGTAGAAGGGCTTGAGCGGGCCGCCGATCTGACTGTAGTTGTCGACGTTGCCGTCCTCGCTTTTGTACAGCTGGCGGGCCAGGCGGTTGTTGGGCGCGCGGTACAGGAACGGGATCAGCCAGGCCAGCTTGTAGGGGGCTACCTCGGTCTGGGCCTGGCCCATCAGTTCGGGCAGCGGGCCGGGGTCGAGCACCGTGCGTGCGGCGAAGTTGCCCAGCAGCTCCAGGGTCTGCTGGTCGTGTTCGCTCCAGGGCAGGCCATTGGCCCGCGCCGACTCGGCCAGCAGCACCAGCGGCACCAGCGCGTACTGGCTGTAGGTGGCGGCAAGCCGGGCCCGCGCCACTTCCAGCGGCAGGTAGGCATAGCTGCCGTCCCCGCTGCGCACCGCCTGCTGCAGGCCGCGACGCAGATTGCCGTCGGCCCAGCGGATGAAGTCGTCGCGCTGCACCAGCATGCCGCTGGCGGCCACGGCCCAGGCGGCCCAGTAGTCGTGGTTGTTGAACCAGGTGAAGCTGGCGGCCTGGCGTGGCTGGTACTCGCGGATGATCAGTTCGCCGAGCTGTTCGAACCAGCGCGTCTGGGCCGGCGACAGCTGCACCTTGCCGTTGCTGGCGGCCTGGGTCAGCAGCAGCGTCGAGGCCATGGCCGCCACCGCCCACTTGCGCGCCGCCATGCCGGTGCTGCTGGCATCCGGGTTGAGCAGGGCACCGGCCTGCGCCCAGTGCTCCAGCCACTGGTCCTGGCAGGCCAGGGCCATGTTGGCCTGTTGCGGGGTCTTGGCGCGCTGGAAACGCTTGCTGGCGAAGATCAGCCCGGCGATGAACTGCTTGACCTGCTTGCTCGCCGCCTCGGTGTCGGCATCGGGGCGGCTGCGCAGGGTCGACTTGCTGGCATCGCGCTGGTCGTACTTGCTCTGCATGCGCAGGCTGGCGGTGTACGGTGGCGGCGGCTGTTTGCTGCACTGCAGGGTGCGGTAGTCGGCGATCATCGCCGACTGGGCGGTGGCCCGCGCCGGCCAGATCGATTGCGCGGCCAGGCTGCTGCCCAGCTGCAACCCGGCGCACAGGCCCAGGGTGGCGACCAGCCAGGGCTTCAGAGGCATAGACGGGTTTCCACCTGGGTGGCGGCCTGGCTCGGCTTGGTCGGTTCGAGGAACACCGAGAGCAGGTTGGCCCCGGCGAACTCCTTGGCCTTGCTCAGCTCCAGGTAGTACTGGCCACCGCTGACGGCCGCCTCGCGGCGAAACCACACCTTGTCGCGGGCACCGTTGTCGTAATACACGATCACGTAGAAGTCCTTGACGTTCTTGTCGCTGATGCGGATGTCCAGAAAGCCCTGGCCGCTGCCCAGTGCCTTGCGGCTTTCGCCGGCGTTGCTCAGCAGTTCGATGCGGTCGTTGACGCGCAGCGCCGGGCGCTGCAGGCGGTTGCCCAGCACCGGTGTGGAGGTGCTGCAACCGCCCTTGACCGCCGGAATCAGCTGGCGGTACATCTGGTCGGACTCCAGCTGGTAGTTGGCCGGCAGCTCCCAGATGATCAGTCTGGGCGGTGCGTCGGGCTTGTAGTTCTCGGAAAGCAGGTATTCGAGCAGCGAGCCGTCCTGGCCAACGCCGGGCAGGGCGTAGTTGAGGATGTCGACATCCAGGTACTGCTTGAGGTAGCCGTCGAAGTTGAACTGCTTGCTCTCGTCCTCACGGGCTGCGGCGTTACTGTCGCCCACCAGGATCACCTGCGGGTCGGGGGCTTCGTCGAACAGTGCGTCGGCATCGTCGGCCACCGGGATGGTCTGGTAGCCGCGCACATACTGGAAGCCGTAGTTGTTGCCGCAGATGCTGCTCATCGCCAGGTTCATGGTGCCGTCCTTGGGCACCATCACGCCGGGCTCGGTGCGGTAGTGCTTCTTGGTCAGGTCGGCATAGAACGGCTGGCGGCGCACCTCATCGGCCACCAGGCGTGCGGTGGCCTCGGCACCGCTGGGGGTCCAGTGGTGGTCGCGGCGAAAGAAGTACTCGCCCGCCGGCGGGGTGCGCACCAGTTGCATCAGGTCGGGCACCACCGCGCCGCCGCTGCGCAGCTGCTGCAGGTAGCTGGCCAGGTTGTTGCTGGCGCGCTCGAAGTCGAACCCGTGCAACTGCCCGGGGTAGAGCTTGTCGCGGTGCATCAGCCCACGGGTGGGCTGCACGGCCATGGCCACGTGGATACCCTGCTGGCGGAACGCGGCCATCAGGCGCGCGAACTCCGGGCGCATGGGCGCGGGGATGCCGAAGTCGTTGGTCAGGTCGACGGCCGAACGGAACAGCCAGCGGTCCTTGCCCGGGACGATCTCGCGCATCAGTTTCATCCGCCCTTCGGCGTATTTCTGCGGATCGCTCAGGGCCGGGCAGACCATGCACTCAAGGCTGGTGCAGCCGGTGCTGGGCGCCTCGGCGGCCTGGCCGGCCTGGCTGGCGGCAGCGAGTACGGCCATCAGGCCGAGGGAGGTAAGGATCTTCATGCGCGGTTCATCATCCTGTGTTCAAGGCCAGCCTGCGGTTACAGCGTGGGGTCGATGCTGTTGGCCACGCTGATGCTCTTGTAGCCATTGGCGGCGGGCAGCAGCACGTAGCTGTACGAGCGGCCTTTCTTGAGGAACAGGTCGTCGAACTGGGCGACGTTGCGCTGATCGACATAGGCGGCGAAGCCGATCTTGATTTCGTTGACCAGGCGGCTGCCGGTCTGGTCCTTGCCCAGCGGGTCGATGACCGAGGTCTTGCCGTCGGAGGTCTTGAGGGCGGCCTGCGCGGGGGTCAGGTTGTAGAAGGCGATCTGGGCCTTTTTCGGTTCGTTGACGTATTTGTCGGCGATCAGGGTCAGGCCCTTGCCGTCATACACCACGGTGCTGGCGGCGTTGGCCTTGAGCTGCGGCTCGATGGCCTGCTTGTCGACCGCGATCTTGTGGCTGCCGGCAGGGGTGAAGCGGTAGCCGCTGAGCTGGCCGGGGGCGACCTTCTGTGGGTTGACCTTGCCGCTCAGGGTCACGTCGATGCTGCGATCGCTCAGGTTGAGCACGCGCACGAAGGCCGAGTCGGCCGGGGCCACGGCGTCGTAGAGGTCGGCATTGCCGTCGTTGGCGAGGCTGGCGGTGCTGACCAGCAGCAGGGCGGTGGCGGCGAGCAGTTGGCGTGGCGAACGGGTCATGGTGTATCTCCTTAGAAGTGTTGGGTCTGGTTCATCTGACGCTGGCCGCTGACCCGATGGGCCAGCAGGGTGCGCAGCGGGAATTCCCAGACCACGGTGTCGATGTCAGGGTTGCCCAGCTCATCGCTGGCCAGAAACTGGTTCATTGCCTCGAACGGCCCGCGGGCCTCCACGGCAATGCTCAGCAGGTCACGGTTGAGGGCTTCCTTGAGAAAACCGACGAAGTTCCAGTCGTCGATCTTGCTGTAGCTGGTACCTACCAGCAGCAGGCTTTGGGCCTGGTCGGCGAACAGCTCATCGCTGCTCTGTTCGGCCTTCAGGGTTTCGTACACGGCGATCTGGTTGGCGCCAAAGTCCGGCATCAGCCGGCTCTGGTCGAACTGGATGTAGTTCATCAGGTCGCCCTTGACGGTCTTTTGCGCGACCTGGTGCGACACATAGCGCTCCTGGCCCAGCAGCTCCGGGTGCTGGCGCGCCAGTTCGAAGGCGGCCAGGCGTGCGCCATCGGGGCTCCAGTGGGTGTCGGACTTGAGAAACAGCGGCGGGCCGCCGAGGTTGTCCAGAAACGCCGAGCGCAGCGGCGTCACCGTGACGTTGCGTGCCTGCAGCTGCGCCACGAAGCGGTCGTACAGGCTGATGGCGCGCGGATCGAACGGGTGCTCGGCATGCGCGGCATAGATGTCCAGCTTCATCGGCAACGGCAGCAGCACCAGGCGCTTGCCGTGCTGCGCCAGTTGCGCCTGCACGGCGTCGATCTGTGCCAGCTGGCCTTGCAGGTTGGCCTCCAGATCATTGGGCACACGGTATTCCTGGGAGGTATAGAGCCAGCCGTCCTTGCCCAGTACCACGCCCTTGGTGCCCTCCCTGAACAGCAGGTACTGCGCGTCGGCCCACAGCTGCACCGAGGGCTCACGCAGGAAGAAGCGCTTGTCGTAGGCCTGCTCGAACTTGCGCAGCAGCTTGCCGTCGACGAACAGGTTCCAGGCGTCACTCTGGTTTTTCGCGAAACTGAAAACCGGTGGCAGGGAGTAGACGAACATCCCCGCCAGCACCAGGCAGAACAGAATGCCGTTGACCTTGCTTGCCGAGTTCATCACCGGGTACATGACAGTCTCCTAGAACTGGAAGTAGAGGAAGGGGGAGAACGAGTGCGCAGCCAGGCTGCTCAGCGCCAGCGCGAAGCCGGCCCACAGCAGCACGGCCTTGAGCCCGCCGACATGGGCCATGAAGAAGTGCTGCTTGTTGCCGGCGTAGTAGCGCACGTTGTTGCTACCGGCCAGGATCAGCCAGCACAGCGCCACCGCCACGAACGACATGGCCATCTTCGAGGCGCCCAGCACGTAGAGCTCCAGCGAGCCCAGGCCGTTGAAGCCGAACAGCGCCTGGTAGATGTCCAGGCTGTGGCGCAGGTCGTTGGTGAAGAACAGCGGCATGCTCAGGATGATCAGCAACCCGGTGCGCAGGTTGCGCCCCAGGCGGTAGGGCGTGGTGACCTTGGTGGCCAGGTTGAACTTGCGCTCGATCACCATGCCCAGGCCGAAGAACAGCCCCCAGCAGATGAAGGCGAAGCTTGCGCCGTGCCACAGCCCCGACAGCAGCATGGTGTACACCAGCGCCGGCATGGCCCCGGCGATGCGCTTGCGCACCAGCGGCATGTACACGTAGTCGCGCAGAAAGTGCGCCAGGGTCATGTGCCAGCGGCTCCAGAACTCGGTGATGCTCTGCGAGACGTAGGGCTGGTTGAAGTTCTCCGGGAAGCGAAAGCCCATCATCAGCGCCAGGCCCAGGGCCATGTGGCTGTAGCCGGCGAAGTCGAAGTACAGCTGCAGGGTCGACACCACCAGGCCGAACCAGGCATCGCTCAGCTGCAGGCTGCCCTCGCTGATGAACAGCACGTTGATCGGCGCCAGCTGGTCGGCGATCAGCACCTTCATGATGAAACCGAGCATGAACCGGCATACCCCCAGCGAGAACATCTCCAGCGAGTGGGTACGCTGGCGCAGCTGCGGGGCCAGTTGGCTGTAGCGCAGGATCGGGCCGGCCACCAGGTGCGGGAACAGCGCGACGAATGCGGCGAAGTCGATGAAGTTGTTGGTGGGCGTGGCGTCCTTGCGGTAGATGTCGACGATATAGCTCAGGGCATGGAACACGTAGAACGAGATGCCCAGCGGCAGGAAGATCGTCTCCAGGGTGAAGGTGTTGATGCCCAGCGGCGCCAGCAGTGCGCCCAGCACCTCGGCGCCGAAGTTGGCGTACTTGAAATAGCCCAGGGTCGACAGGTTGCCGATGATGCCGATCCACAGCAGGCGGAACGCCCAGCGCTTGTCGTCGGCGTCCAGACGCGCCTTGATGCGCAGGCCGAACCAGTAGTTCCAGTAGGTGATGCCGACGAACAGCAGCAGGAAGTCCGGGCGCCACCAGGCATAGAAGATGTAGCTGGCGGCGACGATCACCGTGGAGCGCCACGGCGCACGCGCCAGGAAGTACACCGCCAGGAACAGCGGCAGGTAGAGGAACAGGAACACGTTTGAGGCGAAAATCATCGCGGGGCCCGCCCTTAGTAACTGATCACGACGCCGACCGTCAGCTGGTAGTCGTCACCGGTATCCAGCGCGTTGCCGGCATTGAGGTAGCTGGCGCTGACCAGGGTGTTGACGTCCAGGTGCTTGCCGTCGAGGGCGACCGGAAACATCTTCCAGTAGTAGTTGAGGTCGAGCATCTGCCCCACGTGCTTGCCGTTGCCGTTGCTGCCCTGGGCGATGGCCTGGTTGCGCGCGCTGCGCTGGTCGCCGTCGACGCGGATCGGCAGGGTGCCACTGGCATCGCGCAGCTTGAGTTCGGTGAGGCGAAAATCCAGGGCGCTGCGCGGCGTGGGCCGGGTTTCCACGGCAAAGCCGTAGTAGCTCAGGTTGCGCAGGTCGAGGCTGACGAACGAGCTGGCCAGGCGGGTGCTGTAGGAGCCCTGGCGGGTGATGCGGTCGGACTGGATGGTGTTGAGACGAAAGCCGTCGTTCTCGTTGCTCGGCTTGTCGGTCAGCCCGCCGCGCAAGGCCAGGCGCGGGGTCCAGGGCAGGTCGTCGAAGCGTTTGCCGATCTCGCCCAGCGCCGCCCAGCCGCTGGCGTTGTGGCCGGTGGTGGTCAGGCCGTTGCCGTCGGTGTTGTCGACCTTACCGTCGAGTGCGGCCAGTTCCAGGTGGTAGTCGCTGAACAGCGGGCTGACCTGCAGGTTGTCGGCCTTGAAGAACAGCCCGTAGCGCATGCCGGTGAAGTCGTAGCGGTCACGCGGGTCGTGCCCGCTGTGGTCGTCTTCGTACATCACGCGCGTGCCGGCCCAGTTGTTCTCGCTCCAGCGGTAGGCGTACTCGCCCATCAGGTAGGTGGTGCGTTCTTCGCTGTCGGCCAGGCGGTTGACGTCGCTGTTGTAGTTGTAGAACTTCTGCGCCACGGCGAAGAAGCCCTTGGCGAAGGTGTCCTTGTAGTCGAAACGCAGCGATTCGATGCTGTCGTCCCACCAGATGCCGTAGTCGTCGGCAAAGCGCTGGCGTCCGGCCGACAGCGAGAAGCGTGGGTCGTCGCCCAGCAGGTTGCGCTTGACGTACAGCTCGCGCAGCTCGGCGTACCAGCCTTCGGGCTGCTCGCGGTCGAAGGCGTTGGTGCTTTCGTTCTGGCTGTTGGCCGTCTGGCTGGAGTCGTAGTTGAGCCACAGGCGACCGTAGACCATCCACTTGGCCCAACGTTTTTCCGGCGAGTACCAGGCGAACGAGGGTTCGTAGCGCAGGCTGTAGAAGCTCTCGCGGCTGCGCCCCACCTGGGAGTCTTCGGGGCCGTAGCCGGTCTGCACGGTGAGCTTGTTGAAGAATTCGGAGGTGATCACCGGCGTGCTGGCGTCGGCGTCTACCCGCACCGGCTCGCTGCTGTCGGCCTCGGGGCCGGTGATTTCTTCGGCGGCGAACGCGGTGTACAGCGGCGCGAGCATGAGCAGGGCGCCAAACAGGGACGGATGCGCTTTCACAGGGTGGTCTCCTTGAGCAGGTCATTGCGTGCCGCCATGGCGCGCTCGATGTCAGCCGTTTTCAGGGTTTTGTCCAGGCGCTTGAGCAGCCCGCGGGCGCGGCGCTCGCCCAGGTCCAGGGCAAGGCGCGCGTAGGTGTAGGCCTTGACCGGGTCGTGGCAGATGGCGCGGCCGCTCGCGTAGATGGTGGCCATGCGGTACCAGGCGGCAGTGGCGCCGCGCTCGGCCTGTTCCTGATAGATCGCCAGGGCACGCTCCTGGTCGGGCTGGTCGAGGCCGCCCTTGCTGTACAGGTCGGCCAGCAGCAGGTGCGCGTCGCGAAAGTTGCTGGCGATCAGTTCGTCGATCAGCACCTGGGCCTTTTGCGGGTCCAGGGTCAGCCAGTTGGTGACCATGTACAGCGAGGCATTGAGCGCCTTGGCCCGGGTCGGGTCCTTGGCCTGCACCTGGGCAATCAGCGCCTGTACCTGGTCGGCGTTGTGCTCGGTGGGGTTGGAGATCATGAAGTTGGCCTTGGACACCAGCGCCGGCACGAAACCGCGCTGCGCGGCGTTGTCGAACCAGCGCTGGACCTCGGCCATGGCGGCCGCCCATTCATCGGCCAGGGCCTTTGCACGGGCCTGCTGTTCGGGGGTGGGCGCAGGCCTTGGGGCACCCATGGCGTTGCCCAGCTGCTCATCCTGTTCGGCTTGCTGGTCGGCACGCTGCACGGTGCTGATGGTGTCGAGCAACGAGCCGATACGGTGCACGATCTCCACCGGCAACTGCGCCATCCGGGGCTCCAGGGTGCGGGCGAAGGCGGGGAACGCGGTGTCCTGGCGCTCGCCGAGGAAGGCGTAGTAGCGGTCGACGCCACGCGGGTCGACGCGTACCGCCTGCTGGTACCAGTGCTCGGCAGCGGCGCGGTCGCCCTGGCGCTCGGCGACCACCGCGCGGTACAGCTCGGGGTGGCAGTCGAGCAGGCAGGACTGCTCGTACAGCGCCAGCAACTGCGCGGCCTCGGCGGTGGGCACCAGGTCCGGGTAGGTCAGGAACACTTCCAGCGTGGCATTGGTGTTGCGCGGGTCCAGGGTGGCCGGGTAGCGGGTCAGCGCCTGGGCCACCCAGGCGCGCTGCTGCTGGCGCAGGCCGGGGCTGCGGTCAAGCAGGCGGGCCAGCGAGGCCAGCGCCGGCACCAGGCCGCGCCCCTCGGCAAACGCTTCCTGGTACAGGCGGATCGCCTCCTGGCGGTTGGCGCTGTCGCTGCTGGCCAGCACATCGCCCAGCAACTGCTTGGACGCCAGGTCACCGCGCTCGGCGAGCACGCGCAAATCGGCGCTCACATCGGCTTGCGGGTCCTTGTACAGCGCGTAGCGGATCTGCTCCAGGCTTTGCCCGGCAAGGGCAGGGCCGGTGCAGGCGAGGGCGGTGAACAGCAGCCAGGCGGGCGTCATTGGTTTCATCTGGGGGCCCTTCAGTGCGACAGCGACGGCAAGGCCGGCAGGCCCAGGTACAGGTCCACCGCCACCGGTTTCTGGTAGGCCGCCAGTGGCAGCGGACGGTCCGGCCGGATGGTCAGGGCGAGGTTCTTGTTCAGTGCGTCGACCCGCGAGTCCACCACGGTGCCGCCGAAGCGTTCGTCCAGGCCGAATACCTGCAGGTCCACGGATCTGACCCGGCTGATGTCGCTCAGCTTGTCGAACGGCACGTTGGCGCTGACGTACAGCGGCTGGTCCTTGGGCAGCAGGTGCAGCAGCGGCGCCTGCTTGTAGCCGTAGCCGTTCATGGGCGTGCTGGGGAAGTACACCTGGCAGTCGCACGGGCTGTTGATCACGGTCTCGATGGTGGCGCGCCCCAGCAGGGTCTGCAGGTCGCCGGGCGCGAGGTCGGCCAGCGCCTTCATGTCGGCCGGGCTGGTGAAGCTGGTGGCCAGCTGGGTGGAGATGTTGGCCAGCGGCTCGCCGGCCTTGACCTCGCTCTGCCCAGGCTGCAGCAGGAACTTCACGTAGCCGTTGTCGGGCATGCTGATGATCTGCGCATCGGCACTGACCTGGGCCTGCACGGCCGGAATGCGGAAGAACAGCAGGTAGCTCTTGTAGGCCACGAAGCTCAGCGCGGCGATGCCGGCGGCGGTGAACAGCAGGGTGCCGCCGATGGCGCGCAGGCGATCGCCTGCATTGCGTGCGCTGGCGTACTTGTGCTTGCGCTCCTTGATGTAGTTCTCGCGCTGCATCACGTTGAACAGGCCGTTGACGTCGGCAATTTCGCCCGACAGGTAGGCGCTGATGATGTAGCGCAGGATGTCGCGCTTCTGGGCGTCGAGGTCGACGAACTGTGCGCCGACTTCGGCGCCGCGCTGCGAGACGATCTTGATCTGGCTGTCGATGTTCAGGTCGACCTGGTTCAGGCGCAGCTGGATCGAGGCGTTGTACAGGCTGCCGATCTTCAGCGGGGCGCTGTGCACCAGGCCCAGGCCGCCCAGGGAGATGTCCTGCAGGGTGCTGTCGATGGGCGCCTGGCCGGGGGCGCTGAGCCTGACCCGGGCATTGAGCTTGGTGCGCACGTACTGGCGTTCGTCGATGGCCTCGTGGACCACGTTGGCTGCAGTGGTGCCGGGGGCTGCTGGGATGTTCGAGCTACTCATGGCAGGCGCCTTTCCTTAACGTTGCGTGAGTTCGAGAAGTACCGAGATGGCACCGAAGAAAATCGCGATGGATGAAAACAGCATCGCCTTCGATGACCAGCGGTTCAGGGCCGTGTCGAAATCGACAGTGCCGTTGCTTAGCGTGGTTTTTTGCCGGGTCCAGCTCTGCTGGTCCATGTGGAACAGTGCGTACACCTTCATCAGCGAGCCCACGATCTGGTTGTAATAGAGAACGAACGGGTACACCGGGCTGACCGGGTGACCGGCGAACAGGAACAGCACCGTCACCAGGCTGCGCGAGAGCAGTACCCAGAACAGGTACACCAGCAGGTACTCGATGCCGAACACCACGCCGGCCACTACCGAGGCGGTCAGGCCCATCAGGCAGGTCCACATCGACACGCGCTGGTCGAGCAGCACGTACAGGGTGAACAGGCCCAGGCGGGCGCGGCCCAGCAGGTGGGTGGCGCGAAAGTTCTGGCGCAGCGAGTTGCCGTACCAGCGGAACATCAGCTGGCGGGTGGCGCGCCAGAAGCTGTTGTCTGGTGGATGCTCCACGGTCAGGGTGTTGCTGTCGGGCACGTAGAAGGTGTCCCAGCCGGCGCGCATCAGGCTCAGCCACGAGGACTTGTCGTCGCCGGTGAGAAACTGGAAGCGGCCCAGGCGCCAGTGTTCGAGAAAGTCGGCTTCCACGTCGCGGATGAATTCGGGGTCGGTCATCACGCTGGCGCGAAAGAACGACAGCCGGCCGGTCAGGGTCAGCACCCGGTGCGACAGGGCCATCGAGCACATGTTGATGTGCCGCTGCACGAAGCGCATCGAGTGCCACTGGCGCATCAGCGGGCTGCCTTCGACCTCGCAGAACTCGTTGGTGGTCAGGCCACCGACATTGGGCAGGTAGGCGAACAGCTTGACCGCGCGCTCGACGCAGCCGGGCAGCATCATGGTGTCGCCGTCGACCACGCCGACCACCGCGTCCTGCAGCGGCATCTGCCGCGACAGGGCACGGAAGGCATGGGCCAGGCCGTCACGCTTGCCGGTGCCACGGGCGCGCACGATCACCAGCTTGATGTCGTCGCGATCGACCACCTCGTTGCGCATGATGGTCTTGATGAACTGCTCGTCGCCTTTTTCCACGATCGAGGCGATCACCGTGCACGGCACGTTCAGCCGCTGCACTTCCTGGAATACCGACTGGTACACCTTGAAGGTGGTGTGGGTGGGGATGCGAAAGCTGGTCACCACCATGAACATGTGCGAGGGCAGGGCATCGTCGCCCATGCGCTCGACCGCCTTGCGGATGCGCGGGAACTTCCAGTGCAGGAAGTACATGCCGCGGATGTAGTGGACGATGGCATTGCCGTAGCGCCACATGCCCAGGGTACCGATGATGAAGATGAACGTGTGGTGGCTGGGGTCCAGGTACTGCGGCGCGATCATCTGCGACGCCAGCGCGACCAGGCCGAACAGGCAGGCCCAGGCACAGAAGCTGGCGCCTGCCTGCAGGTAGCCGGGTCGGCCCTCGGGCCGCTGTTGCTGTGGTTTCATGGTGCCGTTTCTCCTTGGTACGGGCAGCGCGCACCCGGCCGTTCACGCACATGAGGTTCGCCGGCGCTCCGAAGGAGGCGGCACTCAGGCAGGTAAACAGTCGGGTGACGCGTGGAGTCGAACGCCTTGGGCTCTCTTGACGGAGCCTGTGGCCTTACCAGCAGATCCCTTCCTGGGTGGCGTTGCTGGCGTTGGGCATGAAACCGACCAGGTCGACGATCTGCTTGTCGCCATTGCCTTCCAGGGCCTGGGCGAAACGCGGGTCGTTGTTGCCCAGCACGATGATCTCGGCGCCGTCGATCACCTGGTCGAGGTCGTTGCACAGCAGCGACGACACGTGCGGGATCTTCGACTCGATGTAGTCGCGGTTGGCGCCGAACACCCGGGCATACTCGACGTTGGCGTCGAAGATGCGCAGCTCGTAGCCCTTGCCGATCAGCATTTCGGCCAGCTCCACCAGCGGGCTTTCGCGCAGGTCGTCGCTGCCGGCCTTGAAGCTCAGCCCCAGCAGGCCGATACGGCGCTTGTTGAAACCGCTGACCAGGTCGAAGGCGTTCTGCACCTGGCTGCGGTTGCTGGACATGATCGAGGCCAGCAGCGGGTGCTCGACGTCCAGCTGGCCGGCGCGGTAGGTGAGGGCGCGCACGTCCTTGGGCAGGCACGAGCCGCCGAAGGCGAAGCCGGGGCGCAGGTAGTAGCGCGACAGATTGAGCTTGTGGTCCTGGCACACCACGTCCATCACCTCGCGTCCGTCCACCCCGGAGGCCTTGGCGATGTTGCCGATCTCGTTGGCGAAGCTCACCTTGGTGGCGTGCCACACGTTGCAGGTGTACTTGATCATCTCGGCCACTTCGATCGACTTGCGGATCACCGGGGCGTCCAGGCCCTCGTACAGCGATTGCAGGATGTCGCCCGACTGGGTGTCGAGTTCGCCGATCACGGTCATGGCCGGGAAGTCGTAGTCCTTGATGGCCGTGCTTTCACGCAGGAACTCGGGGTTGACCGCCACGCCGAAATCGACGCCGGCCTTCTTGCCCGAGGCTTGCTCGAGCAGCGGGATGACCACGTTGTTGACCGTGCCTGGCAGCACGGTGCTGCGCACCACCACGGTGTGACGGCCAGCCTTGTCGCGCAGGGCTTCGCCGATCTGGCGGCATACGGCCTCCATGTACACCAGGTCGAGGTCGCCGTTCTTCTTGCTGGGCGTGCCCACGCACAGCAGCGACAGTTCGGTGTCGAGCACGGCGCGTTGTACGTCGGTGGTGCCGTACAGGCGCCCTTGCTGCACGGCCTGTTGCAACAGCTGCTCGAGCCCCGGCTCGACGATGGGCGACTTGCCCTGGTTGATCATGTCGATCTTGGCCGGGGAGATATCCACCCCCACCACATTGTGGCCACGTGCCGAGAGGCACCCGGCGCACACGGCACCTACATATCCGAGCCCGAAAATACTGATGTTCATAGAGATCCCTTTAGCACTGTTCGCCTGAGCGAACCCTTGTGTAGTTGATAAATGTTCAGGCGGCAGGCGCAAACTGAAACGCGGCGAACGTTGATGTTCGTCGGCGGCTTATCTCTCTTTTTTTCATCCTATAGCGTTTAATTTTGGAACGGCAACACTTCATATCAAATTAACTAGAAAAAAATATAGTTTGTTTTGTGAAAGTTAAAAAACCGTTAAAAAACAATGACTTATAGTTTGTGTAAAGTTCGACGTCAAAAAATTGATATGTGTATTGTGTGCGTTTTAATGGCGCCAAAAAAATGCTTCCACGGGGGTTTTACATAACTTTTAATAGTGGCAAATCGCCTTCATTTAATTAGGTAAACCGTTTCAGCTTAATGTTTTGAAAGTTGCAATCGGGCGACGGGTTAGTTGTGTTGATGAGTGCATCGCGAGCGTGAACAGCCTGTTTTATTGGCGTTGCTTTTTTTGCATTCGCCACCGCTTGTGCTCCGCGTGGCGAGCCGGGCATAGTTTCAGTTTCATGCGTGGCCTGTGCCTGTACAGGCAGGTCTGCTCATCCAGGCAGAAGCCCAGCTGCAGTGACGATGAGCCGCGTAGGAAGCCACGTAGGAAGGCTGGGAAATTGACGTCAGCCGGATGGCGTTTACAGTTAGCTCACCCGGTCGATTTTTTGCTAAGGTGGCCGGATACAATTCACACCGTAACGCGAGGTGTCTGCTTGATCAGGGTCCTGGTGGTCGATGACCACGATTTGGTGCGTACGGGCATTACCCGCATGCTGGCCGACATCGACGGCCTGCAGGTGGTAGGGGAAGCCGATTCCGGCGAGGCAGCACTGAAACTCACCCGCGAACTCAAGCCCGACGTGGTCCTGATGGACGTCAAGATGCCCGGCATCGGTGGCCTGGAGGCGACCCGCAAGCTGCTGCGCAGCCACCCCGACATCAAGGTGGTGGCCGTGACCGTGTGCGAGGAAGACCCGTTTCCCACCCGCCTGCTGCAGGCCGGTGCGGCCGGCTACCTGACCAAGGGCGCCGGGCTGGGTGAAATGGTCCAGGCCATTCGCCTGGTGTTTGCCGGGCAGCGCTACATCAGCCCGCAGATAGCCCAGCAGCTGGCACTCAAGTCGTTCGAACCGCAGAATGCCTCGCCGTTCGACAGCCTGTCGGAGCGGGAGATCCAGATCGCCCTGATGATCGTCGGTTGCCAGAAGGTGCAGATCATTTCCGACAAGCTGTGCTTGTCGCCGAAGACGGTGAATACGTACCGTTACCGGATCTTCGAGAAACTTTCCGTTACCAGCGACGTGGAACTGACGTTGCTGGCCGTGCGCCACGGTATGGTTGACGCCAACCTCTGATATGACCCCAGCGTTTGATTCAAGTGCCTTTCTGGCGACCTGCAGCGGACGTCCGGGTGTCTACCGGATGTTCGATGAAGGCGCGCGCCTGCTGTATGTCGGCAAGGCCAAAAACCTCAAGAAGCGCCTGGCGAGCTATTTTCGCAAGGCGGGCCTGGCGCCCAAGACAGCCGCGCTGGTGGCGCGCATCGCCCAGGTCGAAACCACCATTACCGCCAACGAGACCGAGGCGCTGCTGCTCGAGCAGACCCTGATCAAGGAATGGCGCCCGCCGTACAACATCCTGTTGCGCGACGACAAGTCCTACCCCTATGTGTTCCTCAGTGATGGCGACTACCCGCGCCTGGGCATCCATCGCGGGGCCAAGAAGGCCAAGGGCAGGTATTTCGGCCCTTACCCCAGTGCCGGTGCCATTCGCGAAAGCCTGAGCCTGCTGCAGAAGACCTTCTTCGTGCGCCAGTGCGAAGACAGCTATTACGCCAACCGCACCCGGCCGTGCCTGCAGTACCAGATCAAGCGCTGCAAGGCGCCGTGCGTCGGCCTGGTCGAACCACAGGAGTACGCCGCCGACGTGCGCCACTCGGTGATGTTCCTGGAGGGGCGCAGCCACCAGTTGACCAACGAGCTCAACGAAGAGATGGAGCGCGCCGCGATGGCCCTGGAGTTCGAGCGTGCCGCCGAGCTGCGCGACCAGATCGCCTTGCTGCGTCGCGTGCAGGATCAGCAGAGCATGGAGGGCGGCAGCGGCGACGTGGATGTGGTGGCCGCCTTCGTCAACCCGGGCGGGGCGTGCGTGCACCTTATCAGCGTGCGCGGCGGGCGGGTGCTGGGCAGCAAGAACTTCTTTCCGCAGGTGGGCATCGAGGAAGACGTGGCCGAGGTGCTGTCGGCGTTCCTGGCCCAGTACTACGTGGGCAACGCCGAGCGCGAACTGCCTGCCGAGCTGATCGTCAACGTGGTGCACGAAGACTTCGAAGCCCTGTGCGCCGCCGTCGAGGCCCTGCGGGGTCGCGAGCTGACCATCAGCCATCGGGTGCGCGGCACCCGCGCGCGCTGGCAGCAACTGGCCGTGACCAACGCCGAGCAGGCGCTGATGGCGCGTCTTGCCAACCGCCAGCACATGGCCGCGCGCTTCGATGCGCTGGCCCAGGTGCTGGACCTGGATGAAACCCCGCAGCGCCTGGAGTGCTACGACATCAGTCACTCCAGCGGCGAGGCCACCGTGGCCTCCTGCGTGGTGTTCGGCCCCGAGGGCCCGATCAAGTCCGACTACCGGCGCTACAACATCGAGGGCGTGACCGCCGGCGATGACTACGCGGCCATGCACCAGGCCCTGACCCGGCGCTTCTCGCGGATCAAGGACGGCGAGGGCAAACTGCCGGACGTGCTGCTGGTGGATGGCGGCAAGGGCCAGCTGAACATGGCCCGCGACGTGCTGCAGGAACTGGCCGTGCCCGACCTGATTCTGCTGGGCGTGGCCAAGGGCACCACGCGCAAGGCCGGTTTCGAAACCTTGTACCTCAACGATGTGGCCCACGAGTTCACCCTCAAGGGCGACTCGCCGGCGCTGCACCTGATCCAGCAGATCCGCGACGAAGCGCACCGTTTCGCCATCACCGGTCACCGCGCGCGGCGCGGCAAGACGCGGCGCACCTCGACCCTGGAAGGCGTCGCCGGGGTAGGGCCCAAGCGCCGGCGTGACCTGCTAAAACACTTTGGCGGGCTGCAGGAACTGAGCCGTGCCAGCGTCGAAGAAATCGCCAAAGCACCCGGAATCAGTAAAAAGCTTGCCGAGTCGATTTATGACAGCCTGCATAGCGAGTAGAATGCCCGCTCACCTCGCAGCCAGTTGTGCCGATGAATATCCCGAATCTGCTTACCGTACTACGCGTTCTGCTCATACCGATCTTCATACTGCTGTTCTATGTGCCGTATCACTGGAGCTACATAGCCGCCAGCAGCGTGTTTGCCGTTGCCGCCGCCACCGACTGGCTGGACGGTTACCTGGCTCGTCGGTGGCAGCAGAGCACTCCGTTTGGCGCCTTCCTCGACCCGGTCGCGGACAAGCTGATGGTGGCCGTGGCCCTGGTGCTGCTGGTGCAGGTGCATGCCAACCTGTGGCTCACGCTGCCGGCGGCGGTCATCATCGGTCGCGAGATCGTGGTGTCGGCGCTGCGTGAATGGATGGCCGAGATGGGCGCACGTGCCCATGTGGCGGTGTCCAACCTGGGCAAGTGGAAGACCGCGGCGCAGATGCTGGCGCTGGTGATCCTGCTGGGCAATCCGCCGGTGTGGGGGTTCTGGGTAGGCCTGGGTTATGCGCTGCTGCTGGTGGCGGCGGGGCTGACCCTGTGGTCGATGGTGCACTACCTGCGTGCAGCCTGGCCGCACCTGCGTGAAGGCTCTGAAATAAAATAAACTTTTTTGAATCAAGGGGTTGACGGCGTTTTTAAAATCGCTAGAATGGCCCCCATCAACACGACGCGGGAATAGCTCAGTTGGTAGAGCACGACCTTGCCAAGGTCGGGGTCGCGAGTTCGAGTCTCGTTTCCCGCTCCAGTATTTGGAGCTACAGATCGAAAGGTCTGTAATTCGTCAGAAAGAAGGGCCACTGAAAAGTGGCCCTTTTTTCGTTGCGCAACAATCCTCTTCGAATACGCAAGACAGGACGGCTTCAACCGTCCAGGGCCTGCTGTGTGTTCAGCACGGTCTCCAGGCGCGTTTGCACCTGGCGTACTTTCCGGGCCAGCTGCGGCGTGATGTGCGACCCCGCAAGCTGGCATTCCAGTTCGGCGCACAAGGTGGCCAGGGTGAACGCCTGAACCGAGCACAGGGCGCCGCCCAGGCTGTGCAGTACCTGCGCCAGGACGCCGGCATCGGCGTTGTCCAGTGCGACGTGGATCTTGTGCAGGTCGTCGCGCATCGAGGTGATGAACAGTTTTCGCATCGCAGGCGGAACGTGGACGGTGTCGACGTCGCTCGATGGTGTGGTGGCGGCGTCGTCGACCTCGGTGAAGGGCTGCGGCAGAACCAGCTCGCAGTGCTGCAACAGCTGAGTACGCAAGGTGTGCAGGTTCAGGGGCTTGACCATCCAGGCGTTCATGCCCACGGCCGCGCAGCGCTCGCCTTCATCGCGCATGGCGTTGGCTGTGATGCCGATCACGGGCAGGTCGGCATCCTGCTGGCGCAATGCCTGGGTCAGCTCATAGCCATTGATAACCGGCATGTTGACGTCGGTGAGCACCAGGTCGTAAGCCCCGGGCGCCCAGAGTGCCAGTGCCTGCTCACCGTTGAACGCCACCGTGACCACGCAGCCCAGGGCTTCGAGTTGCTCCTTGATGATCGCCTGATTGATGGGGTTGTCTTCGGCTACCAGAATCCGCAGGTCCAGTGGCTGGCGGGTGCCCGCTGGCCAGGCGCTGTGCTGCGTGTCGTGACCGCCGTGCGCCAGGCCCACCGCCCTGGCGATCGCGCGAACGTCGTAGGCATCGACCTCCCAGCCATCAGCGCCGTAGTCGGGTGGGTTGGGCCCGCCCGGTACGGCGTTGATCCGGGGGCCAGCCCACGCTTGACCGGACGCGAGCATGTCCACCAACAGTGTCGCGTCGTTGCCCGAACCCATGTCGCTGGCCAGCGGACGGGCGTCGACCCCCAGCCGAACGAGCCAGGCGCAAAGGTGCCGGGCCAGTTCCGGGACGGGTGCGCGCACGTACACAGGGGCGGTGGATGGCTCGAGTTCAGGACAGTCGGTGAGTGCGCCGGGCGCGCGGGGCAGCTTCAGCTGCAGGGTGAAACTGCTGCCCAGCCCGATTGCACTGACCACGTCGAGCTGGCCGTCCATCAGTTCGCAGAGCCGGCGGCAGATGGACAGGCCCAGGCCTGCGCCGGCCTCGCTGCTGGCGTCGCGCACCTGATAGAACGGGTCGAACAGATGCACCTGCTGGGCCTGGGAAATACCCAGTCCCGAATCGCTGACCTGCCACTGCAACTGGCTGTATTCGCTGTCCTGTTCCACGACCCGAGCCCGCAGCACCACCCGGCCGCTGTCGGTGAACTTGATGGCATTGCTCAGCAGGTTGTTGAGGATCTGGCGAATGCGCAACGGATCGCCGCGCAGCCGGTCGGGCAGGTCGGCATCGATGCAGGCATACAGTTGCAAGCCTTTGGCCTGGGCGTATGCACTGTAGGTGCCGAGTGTGGCCTCGATCATCTCCAGAGGGCAGAAGTCCAGATCGTCGATGCTCATCTGTCCGGATTCGATCTTCGACACATCCAGCACGTCGCTGATCAGCTGGAACAGGGTGGCCGATGATCGCTGGATGGTCTGCAGGTAGTGCTGCTGGCGCGGGTCGAGCGCGGTCAGCCCCATCAGCTCCAGGGTGCCCAGTACGCCGTACAGCGGTGTGCGGATCTCATGGCTCATGGTGGCCAGGAAACGTGTCTTGGCTTCATTGGCGGAATCGGCGGCCAAGCGCGCCTGTTCAAGGCTGGCGGCATCTTCGACAAGCCGGGTAACGTCATGAAAGGCACACAGCCAGGCGTTTTCGCCGTGGTAGCGGGTAGGCACAAGGCTCACGTGCCAATGGCGGCCTTCAACCTGCAGATCGGTTGAGCCCCGCTCGGGCAGGTCGTGCTGTCGACGCAGGGCGCCGATCAGCGTGGCGCTGCCGTGGGACTGCTGGGCGTGCTGGTTTTCCAGCAGCACCGCGTAGTCGCTGCAACGCAGCACGCACAGACCGGCTGGCGCCGTGTCGATGACGGCTCGACTGAAAGCCTCGCTCTCGGCGATGTCTTCAAGTGCACGGTGGGCAGGCAACACCACATGCTTGCGATACCAGTGATTGAACGCCCAGCCGCCGCCCAATCCGGCCAGCATCAGTGCAACCAGCCCCAGCAGCGGCCAGAAGGCATAGTCCACAAAGCTTTTGAAACCGATCACATAGATGCCGGTCCAGGGCTGCTCGCCCGGGCTTGTCACACGGAACACCAGCCCGTCAGCGTTCAGGTTCAGGCCTTCATGCAGCACCCGATCGGGCTTGAACTCGCCCACCAATGCCTCGCGGGTGGGGGCGATCAGGCTGAAGTGATCGTAGATCGACCATTGCATGATGCGTTCGATGTTGTTGACCTGATCCAGCGTGAACATGGACGCCACCACCACCGAGGGGCTGGCCCCTGAAATGTGCAGCCGGGTTGCCGACAGGTCGATGTCGACATACCCCAGCACAGTGGCAGGGGCATCGGGGCCTGCGTCATAGGGCACCCACTGCACCTGGTGGTCCTGCGGCGCGTGGTCGTGCAGGCTCTTGCCCACCTGGCGCACCACACGATCGAAGTCCTCTTGTCGGGGCCGACCCGTGCCGCGCAGGCGCCCCATGGCCGGTACGCTGATATCGAAGTTGTCCGGCAGGTTGAACAGCAGCACCTGGGGCGATTGATAGTGCGAAGCCGACCAGAATGCACTGTAGTAGTTGGCCAGGTTCGCCCCCAGGGTAGAGACGCTGGCGTGTTGCGAGGCTGCGATCCTGGCCGGGTTGATCTTCACGCTGAACGGCAGGGAGAAGGCGTATTCGAGTTCTTCATAGACCGCACCGGTAGCATCGGACGAAGACCGTTGCACCACCACCGGCACACTGGAGGCGCCCAGCAGTTGGCCTTCGGCGCTTTTGCGCGACACGGCGCTGAGAAAGGCTTCCTGCTCGCGGATGTTTTCCATCAGGCGGGCGAAGTGAAACTTCACCGTGTCTTCCTGCTTCTGCAGCACGCGATTCACGCCCCAGTAGCACAAGCCAGTCAACAGCAGTGCCAGGCCCAGGAGCACGGCAAGCCCCATGTTCAGGCGCAGTGAACTGCTGGCCAGCCTGTCCAGGCGGGTGTAGCGGTGATTCATCGTGCAATCCCGTGAGTGAGGCGCGTCCAGACCCAGTCTATACAAGCGCTGGAGTGCTTGCCGTCGAACTGATGGGCTGATCGGGCACCCATTCACGCACTACGCCCCGTTGCCAGCCTCTTCCTTCAGCCACGCAATGAACTGCCGGGCCATGTCGCTGATCTGCTTGTGCGGCTTGGTCAGCAGGTAATACGCCAGCTGATGCGGCATCAGCTGCGCGAGCACATTGGAGTCGCTGACCACGTGCCCGCTGAGCGTCGGCCGCCAGGCGGGCGCTGCGTAACTGCCGTGGTGCCGGTTTTGCAGTCATGGCGCGGGCAGCGTACGCTGCCTTGCTGCAAGGTTGGAGAAAGCTACACAGCCTAAGATTTGGTACGTGCAGTTGTGCAGTGGCGACAACCCGCCCGGTGCGCAACTGCCAAGTCATACCAAAAACAATAACAGGCGACCGCCATGACGTTTTTCCTGCGCAGTATCTGTTCGATTGCTTGCTCCCTGTTCGCCACTTCGTTGCTGGCGGCGCCGCCGTCTTCGCCTGAATGCATCGTGCCCGGTTCATCGGGTGGCGGTGGGGACCTGATGTGCCAGTTGATCAAGACAGCCCTGGCCCAGAACAAGGTGTTCGACCAGCCCATGCAGATCACCTACATGCCCGGTGGGGTCGGGGCGGTGACCTACAACACCATCATCGCGCAACGGCCGGCAGAGCCGGGCACCCTGATCGCGTGGTCCAGCGGGTCGCTGCTCAACCTTGCTCAGGGCAAGTTCGGGCGCTTCGACGAGGGCGCGGTACGCTGGGTCGCCGCCCTGGGCAAAAGCTATGGCGCCATCGCGGTAAGAAGCGACTCCCCGTACAAGAACCTCGACGACCTGGTCAAGGCGCTGAAGCAGCAGCCGCGCAAGGTGCTGTTCGGCTCCGGCGGCACTGCCGGCGGGCAGGACTGGGTGCAGGCCGCATTGCTCGCCAAGGCCGCGGGTATCGATATTGGCGAATTGCGCTACATCGCCCTGGAAAGCGGCGGCGAAAGCGCCACGGCGTTGCTGGGCGGTTACATCGAAGTCAGCAGTACCGATGCGTTCGAGGTCATCACGCACCTGCAGCGCGGCGAGATGCGCCTGCTGGCCGTACTCTCGGAAGAACGCCTGGGCGGTGAGCTCAAGGACGTGCCCACCGCCAGGGAACAGGGCTACGACATCGTCTGCCCGGTGGTCAGGGGTTTCTATCTGGGGCCCGGGGTCAGCGACGAGGACTATGCCTGGTGGAAGCACACCTTCGACCAGCTACTGGCCTCGGAACAGTTCGCCCAGCTTCGCAGCGGCTTCAGGCTGCTGCCGTTCGCCCTGACCGGTGATCAATTGCGCACCTACGTCAAGCAGCAGGTGGCCGGGTACAAGACCCTGATCGACGACCTTCGCAGGGGCCAGTGAGGCGGGTGCCCGAAACAGCTGCCATCTGTCGAGATACGTGCCTTGGCACGGAATTTTCATGCCTTTTTCGAACGCTGTTTTTTGTGGTGTAACCAGCACGTTCCTTCCCGCCCAGAAAAACAATCAGGGGGTTGCATGAGCTGTCTGATCTGCGCCGGCCACGCCGAGGCCATCGACTGCCCAGCCGGGTGGGAAGGGCGGCGTTGCGTTCAGTGTGGATGTTACCGTATGTCTCAAACGCTCATCTTGGCGATGATGGACGAGGGGCAGATTTTCGATGCCTGCAAGATGCGCCAGTGGCTCGCCACGCGCCGTTGTGTGGTGCCGATACCGACGATTGATGTGCATGAGGCGATTCTGGTGGTGTAGTTGTGGTGGCTGACAACTCGAATCTCACAGGCGTTGGCACGTGGCAGCCCATGTAGGAGCCGGCTTCGCCGGCGAAGCGCCGCGCTCGCGGCGCTCGATCTTGTGACCGGCACAACAGCATTGACTGGCACCTGATAACCTCACCGCGATCCTTTGGTGGCCTTTCTGAAGACATCCTCAGTCACCTGTCTTGTAATTGCATCTGGGTTTGGGGGGCATGCCTTGAATCTGATGGCGCTCTCTAGGCCGCGCGCTGCCCGCGCGTCGCTTCGCCGGCAAAGCCGGCTCCTACTTGGCGCATAGGCACCCCTATCAGTGGGCCGCGTCTGCGGCCCGGGTGTCTCGTCGTTACGCGTCTACCGCTTGCGCCTCCATGCCGTCCAGCACCGTGTCGATCAACACGGTGCTCATCTCCAGCGACTGCTGCGCTGCCACCAGCAGGTGCTTGAACTGCGCGTCGGCGCGTTCGCAAGCTTGTGCGGTGGTGTCCTTGGCGCATTGGATCTGTAGCGACAGATGGACCAACGCATCTTCGAGCTCGATGCCTTCGCAGACGGAAAACAGGGGAGGGTGGTTTCCGTTGCAACAGCCGAAGGCGGTGTAGGCGGTTTTGCGGGGATTAACAAGCGGGGGATCGGGGACGATTTTTGTCATTGTGCAGCTCCCTTTTGCAGTGGAACCGCCAGCCATCACTTGCAGTTGATAGGGTGGCGGCTACGTGCGGGTCTGCAAGACCGGGGCAAAAGGAACCCGGCAGACCCGAAGGTCTCCCACACGTAGCCACCATAAATCGAAACCACGGGCACAAAAAAGCGCCAATGACTTTCAGGTGGCGCTGTGCGCCTTTTGCTTGGCGGGCTTGCAGACCCGGCCGCTGAATTGGCAGCGGCGAGACGAAGGGTAGCGAGGATTGGGGGGATATTCAAGGGCGGGGTGGTTGAGGCTGTCTATGCGTATATCGATCGATACCTGGTTTTTGGTGAAGGCTGCTTTCGGCCAGAAGCAGCCAGTGAAAAGCGTATAGGAAATCAGGGGCGATTCAAGAATCCTCGAGCAAGGCCGAAACAAAGCATCAATACACACTTCCCTGGCAAGGCACGATCACTAAATGCCGGCCTGGCAACCATGTGTTTGGCCAACAAGGAGAGTTACCCAATGCTAGATCTCATTTACATCGTAGAAGATCATTTTTCCTCCGACACCTCCCAGCCAAATGATAGCGGCTACACTCCAAACTTCACACTTCCTGGCCAAAATACAACATCGCTTATTGGAAAAACTGCATACTCCGGCTTAGCGGCTGTAGCATCGTCATTCCTTATTCCTATCCTGCCTATTTCTATGATTATTGGCGCAGCGGCCACCGCTGCCGGTGTTGCAGGCGCGGGTGAATCAATAGACGCCAAAGATCGTAGCGCCACAACTGATGAATCTGCCCCAGCTAAAGCCATAGCCGAAGAAACACGTTTGCTCACTGCTTACGTACAACGCCATTCGCTTTCCCGTACCCAAGCCAAAGAGGCTGATTATCGTTTCCAGCCAGGGCACCCAGTCGTTGGCAAGGCTTACCGCAAACACCCACTGTCCGACTACTCGAACCCGGATAACAAGAACCTCTACATTCCCAGTGATAGCTATGACGCAATCCTGCTGGAGGAGCGCGAATCGGAACTGGTCAAGCTATTGGTTCAACTCGGAGCGACCAAAATCAGCATCACCAAGAAAGTATCCGATAAAACGCGCGGCTCCATCAGCGCAGAAGCATCTGTGCAAGTTGGCCCTATGGGTGGAGGCGCAGTCAGTTACGCAGGTAAAACTGAATGCGATACTGATTCACTCGATACACGTGAGTTCTCGTTAACCGGCAAGCCTTGGAAAGCAGATAGCAAAGTCGATCGTGAGAGCTTCTTTTGGCTGCCGTATGAGCCTTCGTGGAAGGCGGTCGTGTTTGCACGCGAAGTGGGCGGCTGTCTGACCGCGTCCCTAGAAATTAAAGAAAACACGTCATTCTCCACAGACAAAAATTTGGAACTGTCAGTCAGGGCAAAGCTAGTAGAGGTTGGTGCGCAGGCCGGTATATCGAATCTGGAAACCGAAGAAAAAACCTACTTTGTGAAAGCAGAGTTCGCACCGGTAAACCACAGCGCTTGAACAAAACCAAGCGATTTAGCATTGCGAGTAAACAGGAGTGAGTGCCCTTTACAGAGGCACTCCTTTTTTATTTGGCGATTATCACCGATTAAGGAGTCGCGCCCGACTGCGTATCGAAATACTGACTGCTGATGGCAACTCACGAATGACTGCTTTTGGCCGACCTCGGCCTGTCGCCATCTCCTTGGCGCATTGGATCTGTAGCGACAGATGGACCAACGCATCTTCGAGTTCGATGCCTTCGCAGACGGAAAACAGGGGAGGGTGGTTTCCGTTGCTACAGCCGAAGGCGGTGTAGGTGGTTTGCGGGGATTAACACGCGGGGTTCGGGGACGATTCTTGTCATTGTGCAGCTCCCTTGATTGGCGGAGCCGACACCTATCGCTATCAAACGAAGGGTGGCGGCTGTACGCAGGTTGGTAGACCGGGAATCAAGGAACCCGGCGCGCACGAATGCGCCCCACGCACAGCTGCCATGACACGAAACAGCAGACACAAAAAGCGATAGGCGAAGGTTAACGGGGTGGGGGTGGGTATTCAAGGTTCTGGCTTGTGGGGAAGCTGGAGGGGTTACCGTTTCAGCATCGATGCTGGTGGGGTAACGACATTTTGGAGACTTCAACACCACAAGCACCCGGAATTTCAGATCAAGCGCTTACATCCGGTGATGTTCCAGCAAGAAGTCCACGAACAATCGCACCCGCGCCGGCATTGCCGCCCCGCCGACGAACACAGCATGGATCGGTTCCTGGTCCCCAGGGTTCCAGGCTTCCAGCAGCGGTATCAGGGCGCCGCGCTGTAGATCCTCGCGCACGCTGAACTCGCCGATACGTGCAATGCCGGCACCTACTCGCGCAAGTTGTGCCAGCGCTTCACCACTGCTGCATTCGATGTTGCCGCTGACCTTCAGGGAAAACTCTTTTCCACCGCGGATGAACGGCCAGTTGGGTTCGGCACGCCGGAAGTTGAAGCGCAGGCAATTGTGCTGAAACAAGTCTTCCGGCTCCGTGGGGATGCCCTCGCGCTGCAGATACTCGGGCGATGCCACCACTACCTGGCCGGTGTCGCCGATCCTGCGCGCGGTCAGTGGGCTGTCGGGCAGATGGCCGAAGCGGATCGCGACATCGGCCTGCCCGCCGAGAATGTCGACCACTTCGTCGCCGAGGGTAAGGTCGACGACGATGTTCGGGTAACGGGCGCTGAATGCTGCCACCAGCGGGACGATGGCCAGCCGCCCGTGGCCAAGGGCGGCACTGACCCGCAATCGCCCCCTGGGCACGCCCTGGTCAGCGATCGCTGCTTCGACCTCGTCCATATCGGCCAGGATACGCCGGGCGCCGCGCAGGAACGCTTCGCCCTCGGCAGTGAAGGCGATCGCTCGGGTGGTGCGCAACAGCAGGCGGGTGCCAAGGCGTTGCTCGGTACGCGCGATGACCCGACTGACTGCCGAGGGTGTCACGCCCAGTGCACGCGCCGCGGCCGACAGGCTGCCTTCGTGCGCCACGGTGGTGAACACGCTCATTTCACCTGACCTGCCGTTGAAGTCCACTTGTGCCTCCTGCGCAAAGGTGATTGCCAAAAATGCTATCTACCGCGTTAAAAAACTGCATCGTAGCATTGGCGGCATAGATAAGGAGCCTTCCATGCGTATCAATCCACCACTTGTCGCACTTGCCATCGGTGCCTTTGGCATCGGCGTAACAGAATTCGCCCCCATGGGCATGTTGCCGGGCATCGCTCAGGATCTGGGCGTTTCGATTCCCGCTGCCGGTTTGCTGGTCAGCGCCTATGCGCTGGGCGTATTGCTCGGCGCACCGCTGATGACCCTGACCACCGGCAGGATTCCCCGACGCTATCTGCTGATCGGGCTCATGGGGATTTTCACCTTGGGTAATCTGATGTCAGCCCTGGCCACCGATTACTACAGCCTCATGGTCGCCAGGGTGGTGACCTCACTGAACCATGGTGCATTTTTTGGCGTTGGCTCCATCGTCGCCGCCAGCGTGGTCGCCCCGGAAAAACGTGCCGGGGCGGTGGCGGCTATGTTCATGGGCCTGACCTTGGCGACCATCGGCGGTGTGCCGCTGGCCACCTGGTTTGGTGAACTGTTCGGTTGGCGCACCGCTTTCTGGGGAATTACCGGCCTCGGCGTGGTGACCATGGCCGCATTATGGTTCGCCCTGCCTAACCTGAAGACGTCGCAAAGCGTCGGTGTAATGGCCGAAATTCGAGTACTGGGACGCGGTCCGGTGCTGGGCGCGTTGGCCCTGACCGTAGTCGGGTCGAGCGCGATGTTTACTGTCTTCACCTACATCGCGCCGATCCTCAGCAGCGAGACCAATGGTTCCACCGCCTATATCACTGGCATGCTGGTTCTTTTCGGGGTGGGGTTGACGCTGGGCAACCTGTGGGGCGGCAAGGCCGCCGACCGCTCGATAGATCGCACCTTGATCGTCTCGCTAAGCGTTCTGATTCTCGTCTTGCTGGCGTTCACCCTGCTGATGCGTTGGGCGGTGCCGGCCGCTCTGGCCATCCTGATATGGGGTATCGCCAGTTTCGCCCTGGTGCCGCCACTACAGATGCGTGTGATGGAAGCAGCGAAAGACGCGCCCAATCTTGCCTCTGCGGTGAACATTGGCGCCTTCAATTTTGGCAACGCGATTGGCGCAGCACTGGGCGGAGCGGTGATCAATGCCGGGTTGGGTTATCCGGCCATTTCCCTGGCCGGAGCGTCGATGGGTGCTCTGGGGCTGCTGATGGTGTTGGCGTATGGCTGGCGTTCCAGAACGATTGCATCAACAGTGGTGTGACGAAGCGCTGATGCCAGTGGCGTAGCGACAGTGGTCGAGCCTGAATTCAATGCGTGATGGTTGGCCGCCCCGATGACCCCTGGCGTGATCGAAGAGGTTGTTCAGCGCTTCGCGAATACTGCACGCCTTGGCGAACATGGCCGTAGTGAAGTTTCAACTGCGTAAACTCAGTCGCAATAAAAAATCCCGACCCGAGTGTTTCACCGTTGTTCGCGCTGATCCTGCAACAGGCCGCCATGGCCTTTCGCACCCGCCAGTACCGGAGATGGGTAGAAAAGTCTTCGCATTGCAACGGCCTGACGATCGCAGCGCACGGCGATGGTCTGCCTGGATGACACCTGCGCAACATCACTGAAGACGTTGCGCCAGGTGCTACGCGAGTGTTGTTCCGGGCTTAAAGCCCCCACCGCCCCAGCTCGGGCTTGCGCTCGTCAAGCAACAGTGCAGGCGCCATGGCGCTCGCCATGTTCAGCAAGTGCATGTCGGTAGATACCGGTGACAGCAGCTGCACGCCAATCGGCATCTGTGCTTCATCGAATCCGGCGGGTAGGGCGATTGCCGGGGTGCCGAGGTAGTTACTGGCGCGGCTGAACGTGCCGATGCTCACGTGAGCAGCGTCCTGGTCATCAAGAGGCAGGGCCCCGTGACCGCTGACCGGCATCAGCAGAACACCGGATGAGCCGATCGCTCGTCTGAAGGCCTCGGCGGCGTGGGCACGCTGTGCAACGGCGTGTTCGTAGTCGTCACGGCTGATGGCCGCGCCGGCCAGGATGCGATTGCGCACCACCTCCCAGAGCGGCTGCGCGGGGTCATGTGCAAGGTGGCCGAACTCGCGATACCCCTCATAGGCAATGATCATCGAGTTGCACTCGGACAGCCGGCCAATGTTCAACTCATCCTCTGGAACCCAGCTCTGGAGCGTCCAGCCGGCCTTTTCCAGGGTGACCAGGGCCTGATCCCAAACCCGGCGAGCGCCCACGGACAGCGCACTTGGGAACGCGCTCTGGTCCAGTACGAACACCGTGCCCGGCTTGGCTGGTACCAGCTCACCTGCAAGGTCGGCCTGAACGCTCGACCCACTGCCGGTAGACGGGCTGGCAAGGATGGCCGTAAGTGCATGGGCGTCGCCAACATCACGGGCGATCGGGCCCAGCACGTCGAGGCTGGGCGCAAGCGGAACCACACCGTGCACGCTGATGACCCCGCTGGATGGCTTGAAGCCGACCAGATGATTGAGCGATGCGGGGGCTCGGATCGATCCGCCGGTATCGCCCCCCACTGCAACAGGTACAAGCCCTGCGGCAACAGCAACCGCCGCACCTGAAGAGGAACCGCCCGGGGCGCGATGCAGCGTTGTGTCCCACGGGTTCCAGGGCGTGCCTCGGGTCGGGTTCTGCCCGGACAGGCCGAACGCAAATTCGGTCATCTGGGTCTTGCCCAGGATAACCATTCCGGCCGCCTGCAATCGTTGCGCGACGGTGCTGGTCACGGCACTGACAGTGCTCAGGCGGCTCAACGAACCTGCCGATGCCGGGGTATGGGCGATTTCGATGTTGTCCTTGATGGCGACCGGTACGCCATGCAAAGCGCTCAAAGGGTGGCCTGCCTCGAGCGCACTGTCGGCGGCATCGGCTGCCGCCAGGGCTTGCTCTGCGAACACTGCGGTAAAGGCATTGAGCTCGCTGCCGCGAGCAATGCGGTCCAGAAAGTAGTGCGTGACGGCACGCGAGGTGATCTGCCGGGTAGCGATCAGATGGGCAATCTGCAGGGCAGACTGGAAACATAGGGCTTCGGATCGTTCGAGCATGGGTTCTAGGTTCTAAGCGGTGTGGGTCGGTAATCCCCGTATCCGATACTCGTTGGCGGGGATTGCATGGCGTTGTTCGAGCCAGTGACTATTTCAGTGGCTTTCCGGCTGTTTCCGGCATTTTGATGAAGGTCACAAGCGTGAGCGCGGCGCCTGCGAGCACGTAGTAGAAGAACCAGCTCTCCTGACCGTTGCTCTGCAGCCAGGTCAGCAGATACGGCGTGGTACCGCCCAGCAGCGCCACCATCAGGTTGTAGGGAGCACCAATGCCGACGGCGCGAACGCGGCTGGGGAACTGTTCGGACATGATTGCCGGGGCGATGGAGGTATAGAGCGCGTAGAGCATAAGGCCGAACAGCTCCACCATCAGGATCGACGAGAACGTCGGCTGCATGCTGGTGATGATCGGGTAGAAGAACACCAGGTAGCCCAGGGCGAACACGATCAGTTGCGGCTTGCGCCCGAACTTGTCAGAGAGCATGCCGAAGAGTGGGTGCACGAGCATGAACGCGACCATTGCAACCGTGTTTGCTGCGAACGCTGTCGAGGACTCCACGTGCAGCGCACGGATGGCATAGGTCGGGATGTAGATGACGAACAGGTAGAAGGCAAAGGTGCTCAGGATCGAAAAGCCCACGATCCGCAGGGTCTCGCACGGATAATCGCGCAGCAGGGTGCGCAGCGGTTGCTTCTCTACCTTGTCTGCGGTTGGCGGCGTGGAGGCTTCTGCTTCAGGTACCGACATACGCAGCCAGATGCCTGCGATACCGCCCAGGGCGCCGAGCAGGAACGGAATGCGCCAGCCGAACTCTCTCATCTGTTCCTCGGTGAGGAGGGTGGTAAGCGCCCAGCCGATCGCCGAGGCGGTCAGAATGCCCGCGGCGGAGCTGAAGAACACAAAGCTCGAAAAGAACCCGCGACGGTGGTCCGGCGCCAACTCGGCAAGGTAGGTAGAGGCTGAAGCGTATTCACCGCCCAGCGACAAGCCTTGCATCAGGCGCGCTATCACCAGCAAGACCGGCGCGAGCAGGCCGATCTTCTCGTAGGTGGGGGTGATGCCGATCATCAGGGACCCGCCTGCCATCAGCAGGATGGTGACCCCCAGTGCCGATTTGCGGCCATAGCGATCAGAGTAGATCCCCAGGGCCCAGCCACCGATCGGGCGCATGAAGAACCCCACGGCGAAAATCGCGAAGGTCGCCAGCAGGGACGCCGTTTCGTCATTTTTTGGAAAGAATTGTGTGGAAAAGAACACCGCGAACGACGCATAGATCGTCCAATCGAACCACTCCACCGCATTGCCAATGCTGCCAGCAGCAATTTTGCGCGCGGTTGATACCTGCGGCTTTGCCGCTTCGGACGTTTGAGTCGCATAATTCATTGGCTTGTGCCTTTGGGTTTGAGTTGTAATTGTTTTTAGACATATGCGGCGTTTTTTTGTATTAATTTGGCCACTTGAGCGAAGGTATTGTAAGGATATGGTCTCGTCAACCGTTGATTCGGATGAAAAAAGACATTTTGCGTTGGATGACGCGGATCTGGCCTGCCTGATTGCACTGCAGGCGAACCCTCGCGGCACCTGGCGGGATCTGAGCGCCGGCTGCGATGTGGCGGAGCGTACGCTTTCGCGTCGCCTGCAACGCTTGATGGACAACGGGTATATCCGGGTGATCGGCGAGCTCGACCCGGTTGTGGTGGGGAGTGGCCCGGTGCTGCATGCCTGGATTCGGGTAGCAGACGGTCGTCAGAGCGAAGTGGCGCAGCACCTGGCGCAGTGGGCACAGACGCAGGTTGTGATGGCGACAACGGGCGAGTTCGACATCTTCACCGAGATCAACCTGCCCAGCGTGGAAGCGCTTTCTGACATGGTGGTGCGGGAGTTGCCGCTGGTGCCGGGGGTTAGGCAGGTTCAGACGCAGGTGGTGCTCAGGTCGTTCCGACGAGCCAGCCGCTGGCGTATTGATGGTTCGGTGCCTACCGAGCCGGTGCTGGCCGGGCCTGTGAGCCTGAGTGCTGACGAAATGCGGTTACTCGGCGCCCTGACCCTGGATGGAAGGGCCAGCCTGGGCGTGCTTGCCGAGACATGTGGAGTCAGTGAGCCGAAGGTTCAGCGGATGCTGAGTGGGCTCGTCGACAGCAATGCCCTGACATTTCGTGTGGAGCTCGAGCCGTTGCTGGTGGGCTATGGGGTAGAGGCGATTGTGTCGTTGCAGACTCGACCGGGTGCGGCGGAGGGCATTGCCCAGGAACTGGCGAAGGATGAACACACGCGTTGCCTGTTTGGCACCAGTGGCGGCTCGCAGCTGTTCTGGCATGTGCTGTGCCGTGATATCCATGATCTATGGACCGTCTCGACCGCCCGCATGGGATCCTTGGAGGGGATCATCTCGTGTGAGACCAACACGGTGGTCAGGGCCTACAAACGGGCGGGGCGAGTGCGTCGAGGGTTGATGGTCGAGTAGGGCTCATGCCTGCCTTTGTGCAAGCAACGTAGCTGGCTACGTTGCCTGTTTGGGCTTCCAGTAGTCCATCTCGGCCATCGCTCTTTCAATGTCATCCATGTCGTCGCAGCCCAGCTCGAGGTTGAACTTTTCAGTGATTGTTCTTCGCATGGCGGCCAGTCGACGGGTGATCTGGTTTTCATCGATGAACCGTGTCGTCTCTTCGCAATACAGCGCTCTGTTGCCTGGGCTGATGTCGCCATCAACATCCTTGTAGTAATGGCGGGCAATGTCTCTCAGGGAAATGAGCATGTATTCGATATCGGCGACAAGGTGGATGGCTTCCTCTCCAGACAGGAGGATTTCTCTGTTTTCCTTCAGCAATTTCAATGGGTCTTCCACTCGATCTTTGAACGGGTCAGGTAGCGAGGATATCCCATGTGGCGCTGGCGAACCCCATTGCGGGTCACTCGGATGATGACGGCCCCTGCGGGTCATTCACCAGAGCGGCCGCCGTCGCATGCAGCACCTGCACCAGCCACAGCACCGCGGCCCCCTTGCGGTAAAGCTCATTGACGGTCACGGGCGGGTGTTGGCGTATCACGCTCAAGCTGCTGAACCTGCCGTGCTCATCGTGAAAGGGTTGGGTCCAGCCGAGGCAAACGCCGTGATCCTGCGCGCCTGCCCACAACTCGGGGGGGCTGGTGAAAGCCTCTGGTGTCCACAGCAACGGGAAGGATGAGTGCCGGCTGTGCGCAAGCAGGGGCTCAACGACCGCAGGCTCATGGCGACGGTAGCGCTCGCCCCATGGGTTGGGGCAGTTGCTTTGTGTGATCGAAAAGGTCGGGGTGGTGAAACTGAAGGCGTAGCAGTCGAAACCCAGGCACCGAAGCAGCTTTTCCAATTGCGCCAACTGGCTGTCCAAGTCCTTCGAGCACACCAGCTGACGCAGTTGCTCCGTTGTCCAGTGATCCATCGTTGCTCATCCCTGCATGATGTGAACATCCGTGGATACAGATCAGTTTCTCCTGATAAATACGTATCAGATGCGCCTTTTACGACTGTAGCTCAGCTTTTTGCGCTATTGCAAAAAGCGCTAACGCTTTTGCCGGGTGGCCTGCCTCCGGTCGGACCCGCCCTCAGGGTCAAGCTCGCGCAGGCTTGCGGGCCCTTGTGCCGGTGATTCACCAGTCACCTGGCACAGCAACGCGCTGACTCGCTCGCCGTCCACCACGCCCCGTGCCTGCAAGAGGTCGGCCACTGCTACCAGCCCCGCCCAGTACCGGCGTACCAGGCAGCCAGACCGGGCGATGGCCAGGGCCTCGGCATCGAGCAGCTTGTGCGCGGGCAACAGGCTGATCAGTTCATGCCCGCGGCAGCGGTCGCCACGGCCGCTGCCGCGCAAGACCCGGTCATAGCGTGCGTGCCGGTGGATGGCTTCGGCCACGGGCCCGGCAAAGCAGTGCAGCAGGTCGCGCTCGATGGGTTCGACGAGGGAGGGCAGGTACTCGGCAATGCCACGGGCGGCGAAGGCCGGGTGCACGATCAGGTAGTCCGCCTCCACCAGCCCCTCGGCAAAGTGCGCACGCCCGTTCAGGTCGATCAGCGGGCCGCTGGCGGCCTGGGCGTGGGTCAGCACGGTCACCCGTGCAATGGGCTGGCCGTTCCACCACACGGCCAAGGCGTGACCGGCCTCGTGGATGGCGGTTGAACGCGGGCGCATGTCCATGGGGCGAGCCTCCCGTGGGGTGGTCGCTCGCCCTGACTACGCCTGCGTTATCGGTGCACGGCTCAGCGAGCGTTTGTCCTACCTTCTGCTCCCTGGCGGGTTCCGTATAAGAGATTATGGCTATCACCCACCAATACTGCGGCTATTTGCCGACTCGGGGGCGGCGAACTAGCCTTAGTTCGGTGCCGGCGCCAGCTGGCCGACCCATCCTGATGAAGAGACAAGATCGCGGCGCTCAGCCGTTCGAGTCGTTGACGATGCAACCTGTGTAACTGATTTCGCACGTTGCCACGGCGCCCTGGCAGGGCTGCCTGGCGACATGAACTCGACCAAGGGTAGCTCTCACATGGCAACTGAATCGAAATGCCCGTTCAATCATGCCGCCGGCGGTGGCACCACCAACCGTGACTGGTGGCCCAACCAGCTCAACCTGAAGATCCTGCATCAGCACGTGCCCCAGGCCGACCCGCTGGGCGAGGGCTTCGACTATGCCCAGGCGTTCAAGAGCCTGGACTTCCAGGCCCTCAAGCAGGACCTCACCGCGCTGATGACCGACTCGCAGGACTGGTGGCCGGCCGACTTCGGCCATTACGGGCCACTGTTCGTGCGTATGGCCTGGCACAGTGCCGGCACCTACCGTACCGGCGACGGGCGCGGCGGCGCCGGCTCCGGCCAGCAGCGCTTCGCGCCGCTCAACAGCTGGCCCGACAACGTCAGCCTCGACAAGGCGCGGCGGCTGCTGTGGCCGATCAAGCAGAAGTACGGGCGGGCGATTTCCTGGGCCGACCTGATCGTGCTCACCGGCAACGTGGCGCTGGAGTCGATGGGCTTCAAGACCTTCGGGTTTTCCGGCGGTCGCCCAGACGTGTGGGCGCCGGACGAGGACGTGTACTGGGGTTCGGAGAACAAATGGCTGGGCGGCGACACGCGATACGGCAAAGACCCTGAAGCCATGCAGCCGCCGGGCGAGGGCACCCTGGTGGCCGAACCCGAGCAGCACGGCAATGAAGAAAGCCGTACCGAGCAGGGCCGCAACCTGGAGAACCCCCTGGCCGCAGTGCAGATGGGGCTGATCTACGTGAACCCGGAAGGCCCGGAAGGCAACCCCGACCCGGTCGCCGCCGCCAAGGACATTCGCGAGACCTTCGGGCGCATGGCCATGAACGACGAGGAAACCGTGGCCCTGATCGCCGGCGGCCACGCCTTCGGCAAGACCCACGGCGCCGGCCCGGCCGACAACGTGGGCCCCGAGCCTGAAGCGGCGGGCCTGGAGGAACAGGGCCTGGGCTGGAAGAACAGCTTCGGCACCGGCAAGGGCCCGGACACCATCACCAGCGGCCTGGAAGTGACCTGGACCACCACCCCGACCCGCTGGAGCAACAACTTCCTGGAGAACCTGTTCGGCTTCGAGTGGGAGCTGACCAAGAGCCCGGCCGGGGCCCACCAGTGGACGCCCAAGGGCGGCGCCGGCGCCGGTATCATCCCCGACGCCCACGACCCATCCAGGCGGCGCAATCCCACCATGCTGACCACCGACCTGTCGCTGCGCTTCGACCCGATCTACGAGAAGATCTCGCGCCGCTACCTGGAAAACCCCGACCAGCTGAGCGATGCCTTTGCCCGCGCCTGGTACAAGCTGATCCACCGTGACATGGGCCCGCTGTCGCGCTACCTGGGCCCGGAACTGCCCGCTGAGGAGCTGCTGTGGCAAGACCCGATTCCCAAGGTCGACCACCCGCTGGTCGATGACGGCGACATCGCCGCGCTCAAGGCCAAGGTACTGGCCTCGGGCCTGTCGGTGGCGCAGCTGGTGTCCACCGCATGGGCGGCGGCTTCCACCTTCAGGGGTTCGGACAAGCGCGGCGGTGCCAATGGCGGGCGGCTGCGCCTGGCCCCGCAGAAGTTCTGGCAGGCCAACCAGCCCGAACAGCTGGCCGCCGTGCTCGCGACCCTGGAAGGCATCCAGAACGAATTCAATGGGGCGCAGGCCGGTGGCAAGAAGATCTCCCTGGCCGATCTGATCGTGCTGGCGGGCAACGCCGGTGTCGAGCAGGCCGCGAAAAACGCCGGGCATACGGTCACGGTGCCGTTCACGCCGGGGCGCACCGATGCCAGCCAGGAGCAGACGGACGTGGAGTCGTTCGGCTTTCTCGAACCCATTGCCGATGGTTTTCGCAACTACCTCAAGGGGCACTACCGCGTGCCGGCCGAAGCGCTGCTGATCGACAAGGCGCAACTGCTGACGCTCAGTGCACCGGAGATGACGGTGCTGGTGGGCGGCCTGCGGGTGCTGGGGGCCAATGTGGGCCAGAGCAGCCATGGCGTGTTCACCCAGCGGCCGCAGGCGCTGACCAATGACTTCTTCACCCACCTGCTGGACATGGGCGTGGAGTGGAAGCCGGTGTCCGAGGCCGCTCAGGCGTTCGAAGGGCGTGATCGCAAAAGCGGGCAGGTGAAGTGGACCGCGACCCGGGTCGACCTGGTGTTCGGCTCGAACGCGCAATTGCGGGCCGTGGCCGAGGTGTATGCCAGTGCGGATGCGCAGCAGCAGTTCGTCAGCGACTTCGTGGCGGCCTGGGCCAAAGTGATGAACCTGGACCGTTTCGATGTGAAGTAGCGCGTTCGCCGGGAAGGCCGGCCCCTGCAGAGCAGCACAACCCCTGCAGGGGCCGGCCTTGCCGGCCAAGCGAATGCCTGCAGTACCGGCTCACACGCTGGCCGGCACCTCCCGTTGCAGCGCAAGGCGTGCAACAAGCCGCGTACAACCCGGCAGCGAAACCACCTCCAGCTGACCGCCCACCCGGGCGATGCGCGCATGCATGCTGCGCATGCCCACGCTCACCCCGGCGCGCTGTACCGCCAGCACGTCGAAGCCGATACCGTCATCCTCGATGTTCAGCTCCAGGCTGTCGGGCTGCGGCTGCTGCAGCTCAACCCGCACATGCCGGGCACGGCTGTGCTTGACCACATTGGTCAGCGACTCTTCCACCAGGCGGGTCAACGCCATGCACTGCAAGGCGCTGGGCGGTGTGCACCACTGCGCGGCGAAGTGCCAGGTGCAGGTCACATCCAGTTCGTCGAACAGCTGGGTGAAGCGATGGCGCAGAGGGGCGATCCATTCCTGCGGCGTGGCCGGCACCTTGATGCCGGCGCTGGAGCCATTGTCGATGGTCTGGCGCAGGTCATCACGCAGCAATTTGAGCATCGACAGAAACTGCGGGCCCTGCAGCGGCGTGCTGGCCTGCTCGACCATGGCCATCATGCGCACCAGCGAACCGCCCAGCCCATCATGCAGGTCGTGGGCGATCTGCAGGCGGTCCTGCAGGCGGGAGTTGGTCAGCGCCAGGGCGTGTTCGCGTTCGAGGGTGGTGGCCAGTTCCCCGCGAGCGCGCTCGATGCCTTCGGCCAGTTCCAGGTTGAAGCGCTCGATGCGGCGCACGCTGCGCGCATGGCGCAAGCCCAGCACCACCGACATGCACAGGGTCGTCACCACGCTGGTGAGCGGTGTCCACGCGGGCGTTTCGCCGATCAGCTTCAGCATTATCAGCAGGTCATGGGCCCCGGCCAGCATGAATACCAGCAGGCTGGCGGCCAGCCACACATGCTCGGGCCGCCGGGTGCGCAAGGCATGCAGCTGAAACTGCAGGCAGTTGAGGAAAAACACCGTCGCCGTGCTCAGCACCGCCACCAGTTGCGCGTTGCCGACGCGGGCATCCGGGGCCAGTGCCATCAAGGCCACCAGTGCGGCAGTCAGCAGCCAGAGTGCCTTCTCCAGGCGCGGCAGCGATTGCCCGCCAAAGCGCCAGACAAACACGCAGAAACAGGTGACGTACATCACCAGCGCGATGCCGTTGAAGCGCGCAGCCATCAGGGTGGTGGAGAAGGGCCAGGGGCTGGTCATCAGTATATTGGCGATGAACAGCACCCAGCACAGGGCCATGGCCGCATACCAGCCAAAGATACGTTGCTCGCGGCGGATCACCCAGATACAGAAGAACAGCCCGCCCAGCACCGCCGAGACGGTCAGGTTGAGCACGAACAACGAGCGGTTGGTCCACAGCAACTCTTCATACAGCTGGCGTGCCGAGGCCTCATCCCCCAGGTACACCGGCCCCAGCCCGGGTGACTGTACCGCCAGGCCCACCACACGTACCCACAGCGTGTTGACGCCTTCGTTCAACAGGCCTTCGGGCAGGTGCCAGTAGCGGGGCATGTTCCAGCTGCGTGACAGCGGCTCGCTCAGCTGGCTGTCACGCCACAGGCGCTGGTCGTTGACGAACACTTCGCCGGCCATGATCACCGAGCGCAGCGTCAGTGCCACCGGCATGCGTTGACCGGCCGCGCAGTCGCGCTGCCACTGGAGGCGGTACCACACCGTGCCGTCGTGCTGCGGCCAGCGTCGGCTCCAGTCGTCGGGCAGGGTCACGGCCTGCCAGGGGCCGGCCTCGGGGCGGTTGCCCTGGTCATCACCCTGGGCGGCGGCTACCGACAGCACCTGCACGGTGCAGCTTGCATCGCCCGGCGTTGCAGCCTGCGCTGCACCCGACAGGCACAGGACGAGCAGCCAGCACGCCATCAGGCCTCTCAATCGAGCAGACCACGCGTGCGTGCCGCATGGATGGCGCGGGTGCGCGAAGACACCGCCAGCTTGCGATAGATGCGTTTGACGTGGCATTCGACGGTGTAGCGCGACAGGTTCAGCTGTTCGGCGATTTCGCGGTTGCCCAGGCCCTCGGCCACCAGGCGCAGGATCTGGTCTTCACGCGGGGTCAGGCGTTCGCCATCGGCGGTGTCGACCGGCTGGGCGGCCCCCGGGCGCAGTTCCTCGATGATGCGCCGGGCCACGAACGGGTCGATGGGGGCGCCGCCGCGCAGCACGCTGCGCAGCGACAACAGGATCTCCAGGTCGTCGCGTTCCTTGAGCACATAGCCGGTGGCGCCTGCCCGCAGCGCCGCGAGCAGGGTGTCTTCGGTGCTCCATGCCGAGATCACCAGGATCGCCTGGCCGGGGTCGGTGGCGTGCATCTCTTCGATCAGCTCGATGCCGTTGCCGTCGGGCAGGCCCAGGTCTACCAGCGCCAGCGCCACCGGCTGCGCCGCCAGGCAGGCGCGGGCCTCGGCCAGCGAGCTGGCGAACAGCAGGGCCTCGGGCCGGTAGCCCAGTTGCAGCAGCAGGGCTTCCAGGCGGCGGTGGATCAGTGGCTCGTCCTCCACCAGCAGTACCGGCGCGAGCAGCGTGGGTTCGGGAACAGTCGTCTGGATAGGCATGGGCAGTCTCGGGCGCGCGGTGGGGGCGACTGTGCCCCATGCAGCGGCCAATAGGTATCCCTGAAAACAGGTAAAAGAAGCCTCATAGCCTACCCCACGCCCCGGTGCTAGCCCAGCGCCATTACCGCGATCACGCCCAGCGCCAGCAGCACCAGCATCGCCCCCGTGGCCCGCTCCAGCCACGGCAGGGCACGGGCGAAGCGGCGGCGCACGTGTCGGTTGCCGATCACCACCGCCACCAGCAGGTCCCACGCCAGCACCACGCCGAACATCCACAGGCCGTAGGCCAGCTTCCAGCCAGGGCTTGCCTGCGGCCCGCTCAGCATGGCCGCCAGGCTGGCGTAGAACAGCGCGTTCTTGGGGTTGAGGATGCCGGACACCACCCCCATGCCGGCGGCGCCCAGCCAGGTGGTGGCCGCGGGCGACGGTGCCGGCGACCCCTGCGGGGCAACCTCCAGCGTGCTGGCACCGGCATGGCGGATGAACAGCCAGCCCAGGTACAGCAGGTAGGCGCAACCGGCCAGTTGCAGCACGATGAACAGCGTGCTGTGCGGCTGCAGCACCGACACGCCGGTAAAGGCGGCGACGATGAATACCCCGTTGGCCAGTGCGATGCCCAGGCAGGCTCCGCTGGCCACGCGCCAGCTGGTGGCCAGGGAGGTGCGTGCCACCAGGAAGAAATCCGGCCCGGGTGACAGCAGCGCCAGAAAGTGCGCTGCTGCAATGATCAGGAACTGCTCCATGTAACCTTCACTTCTATGGATGTGGGTCCAGGAAGTGTGTGGCGGGGCCGGGGGCGGCGTATTGAACAAAATTGCGCAGGTTCAGGCGGCGTGACGGGCGAACAGCTTTTCCAGTTGCTGCCACAAGGCCGGGTCGGTGCTGAACGCCACGTTGAAGCGCATCCAGCCGGTGGCCTGGGCGTCGACCATGAACAACTGGCCGGGGCCGATCATGATGCCGCGCTCCAGGGCGTCGTCCACCAGCGCTGCGCTGTTGGCGATCTGCGGGTGGCGGGTCCACAGGTACATGCCCTCGTCGGACTCGACGAAAATCTCGAAGCCCAGGCGGTTCAGGCGCCGGCTGACCTCCTGCTGCGCCTCGGCCAGGCGCTGGCGCAGGCGCTTGAGGTGCTTGCGCCAGCGCCCGTCGGTGATGGCCGCATACACCACGCGCTCCATCACCTGTGAGGTGGTCAGGCCCGAGCGCATCTTCAGTTGCAGCAGCTTCTGGATCAGTTCGGGGTTGGCCAGCATGTAGCCCACCCGCACGTTCGGCGAGATGCTCTTGGAATAGCTGCCCACGTACACCACCTGCTGCAGGTGGTCCAGGCTGCTCAGGCACGGTTGCGGTTCGGCCACCATGTCGGCGTACAGGTTGTTCTCCACCAGGCGAAAGCCGTGTTGCGCCGACAGTTGCAGCAGGCGGTGCAGTTGCGCCAGCGGGGTGCGCGAGCAGGTGGGGCTGTGCAGGTGCGGCTGGGTGAAGAACACCGTGGGCCGGTGGTGGGCCAGCAGCCGCTCGAGATGCTCCAGGTCATACCCGGCCGGGGTGCGCGGCACCCCGATCAGGGTGGCGCCCTGAAAGCGCAGGATGCTCATCAGGTTGGGGTAGCCCGGGTCGTCCACCAGCACCACATCGCCCGGGCGCACCAGGGTGCGCACCGCCAGGTCCAGCGCCTGGCTGGCGCCGTGGGTGAGCATCAGCTGGTTGGGGTTGGCCACGATGCGCTGATCCTGTTCCAGGTTCTGCGCGGTGAGGGTGCGCAGCTCGAGCAGGCCCATGGGGTCGCCGTAACCGCTCAGTTCCATCACGCTGCCGGCCACCTGGCGCAGGCCGCGGCGCAGGCCGTCCTCGAACATCCACTCGTTGGGCAGCCAGCCACAGCCGGGCTTGAAGGCCAGCTGGCGGCTTTCGAAGATGTTCTGCAGGTACCACTCGGAGTTGAACTCCGGCTTGCCCGGCTCGGCGTCGCTGGCCTGGCTTTCGATGCGCTCGTTGACCGAGCGGTTGACGAAGAAGCCGGCATTGCCGCGGCTGACCAGCAGGCCCTGGGCCACCAGCCGATCGTAGGCTTCGACCACGGTGAAGGTGCTGACCGAGTAGGTGGCGGCGAAGGCGCGGATGGACGGTACCTTGGCACCGGGTTTGAGGGTCTGGTTCTCGATCAACTCACGCAACCCGTTGATGATCTGGTTGACGAGCGGGGGGGCGGAGTCGGGTCGTAATTCAAGCATGTTGGGGCTGTGCCTTCAGGGTGCGTAACGCCTGGCGCCTGCAGGGAACGGGGGTGTACTGCATTGGCGGCCTGTACAGTGCAGTGCATATTTCACGGCGCTGTGCATGGCTCTCTGTGTCGTACATTTTTACATTAGGGGTCTGTATTCGCCAGCTAAAGCATGTTGAGAGGCCCGATCACTACCGCCAGGGGCAAGCCCCCGGGCGTGCACAGCACGATTGCCGACCTTCAAGGCCATGGATGCCCGCCGGGTTTGCGATCCATCCCGTACACAATCAGACACTGACGAGCAATGAAGCCCGGCATTCGCCGGTCTTGCGTGTTCGCTGGAAAAAGAAAAACAAGGGGTAGACAACTGATGGACGCTACATCGACTTCCACATCCTCCAAGGTGGAGCCCGAGAGCAAGCTTAGCGCTTCGCTCAAATCGCGCCACCTGACCATGATGTCCATCGCCGGGGTGATCGGCGGTGCGCTGTTCGTGGGCTCGGGGAGTGTGATCCACAGCGCCGGGCCGGCCGCCATCCTGGCGTACCTGGCCGGCGGCATCCTGGTGGTGCTGATCATGCGCATGCTGGGTGAAATGGCCACCTCCTCGCCAGACACCGGCTCGTTCTCCACCTACGCCGAGCGCGCCATCGGGCGCTGGGCAGGCTTCACCATCGGCTGGTTGTACTGGTGGTTCTGGGTCATCCTGATGGCCTGGGAAGCCTATGTGGCGGGCAAGATCCTGCACGGCTGGTTCCCCTCCATCAGCGTCAACGTGTTCGTGCTGGCCACTACCCTGGTGCTGATCAGCGTCAACTTCTTCAACGTCAAGCACTACGGGGAGTTCGAATTCTGGTTCGCGCTGATAAAGGTGGTGGCGATCATATGCTTCCTTGTGGTGTGCGGGCTGGCCGTGGCCAACCTGTGGCCCACCGGTGAGGTCCACGGCATCAGCAACCTTACGGCCCAGGGCTTCATGCCCAATGGGGTGGAGGCAGTGGTGGTGGCCATGCTGGGGGTGATGTTCGCCTTCCTGGGCGCCGAAATCGTGACCATCGCGGCCGCCGAGTCGAAGAACCCGTCCGAGCAGATCGTCAAGGCCACCAACTCGGTGGTGTGGCGTGTGTGCCTGTTCTATGTGGGTTCGATCTTCCTGATCGTGGCCCTGGTGCCGTGGAACGACCCGCTGATGGGCCAGTCGGGCTACGGTTCGTACCGTCGTACCCTGGAACTGCTGGGCATTCCGGGCGCTGAGTTCGTGATGAACTTCGTGGTGCTGACCTCGGTGAGCAGCTGCCTGATCTCGGCGCACTACACCGCCTCGCGCATGCTGTTCTCGCTGTCGACCCGCGGTGATGCACCGTCGTTCTTCAAGATCACCCGCGCCGGTACCGGTGTGCCGGTGTTCGCCATCATCGGTTCGTGCTCGGTGGCGGTGTTCGTCGCCCTGATCAACTTCAGCGACACCCTGCGCCCGAAAGACGTGCTGGACGTGCTGATGAACACCACCGGCATGATCGCCTTGCTGGTGTACCTGGTGATCGCGTTCTCGCAACTGAAGATGCGTCGCAAGCTGGAAGCCGAGGGCAAGGAAATCCGCCTGAAGATGTGGCTGTTCCCGTGGCTGACCTACCTGGTGATCGTGTTCATCATCGGGTGCCTGGTGACCATGGCCTTTGTGCCGGACTACCAGGTACTGGTGTTTTCCACCGGTGCGGCGGCGGCCATCGTGGCACTGATGGGCGTGTTCATGCACGTGCGTGCGGCCAGGCAGCTCAAGGGCTGACAGGCACCATGACGAAAAAGACCAGGGCCGCAAACGGCCCTGGTTTTTTTTTGCCTGCCCGCGGCGCGGATGCCGCCCGCCGGGTTCGTCCTACAAGCAGTGGCCGTGATGCCGGTAAACAATCCCCATTACGGCACCGGGCAATCATCGCAACGTTGATTGCAGTGTGCCAGTACGCCTGCCTAGCATGCCCGTTTGCTCGATTCGGCACGGAGTGCAGGCATGAAGATCGTTCACAAGGTTGGCCTGGCGGCCGCCACATTGCTGTTCATTACCACCGGATTGCTGTCGGTCACGCAGGTCAGCCAGGTGCGCGAGGCCCTGCACAAGCAAGTGTCTGCCGGCATCGCCGAGTCCAGCGGTGCCCTGGCCCGGCAGATCGAGAACTGGCTGAACGCCAAGCTCAAGCTCATGGGCCTGGTGGCGCAGGTCATCGACAGCCGCTACAGCCCTGAAAACACCCAGCGCATCATCGACAGCCCGATGCTCAAGGACGAGTTCATCCTGATATTCGGCGCCTTGCAACGCGACGGCAAACCCCTCACCAACACGCCCAGCTGGCGCCCCGATGCGAGCTGGGACGGGCGCACACGGCCCTGGTATGCCGTCGCCAAGGGCGCCGACAAGGCGGTGCTCACCGAGCCCTACATCGACTCGGCCACTGGCGAAACGCTGATTTCGGCGGTCACGCGCCTCCACGATGGCGCTACCTTCGCCGGCGTGCTGGGCGGCGATATCCGCCTCAAGAGCGTGGCCGATGCCATCAATACCCTGGACTTCAACGGCGCCGGCCATGCCTTTCTGCTCAGCCGCAACGGCACGATCATTTCCCACCCCGACAGCCAGTACAACGGCAAGCCCTACAGCAGCCTGTTCGATGGCCAGCACCCGGCGCTGGACAGCCAGCTGCAGACGGTTAGAACCGGCGATCACGATTCACTGGTGTCCTTCACCCCGCTGACCTACCTGGAGGGCATGGACTGGTTGATCGGCGTGGTGCTCGACCAGCGCATCGTGATGGCCGAGGCCGACAGCCTGACCTGGCGTGCAGTGCTGGCCACGCTGCTCGGCGTGCTGGTGAGCCTCGTGGTGCTGGGCCTGCTGCTCGGGCGCCTGCTCAAGCCGCTGGACCTGCTGCACCGCTCGTTCCATGAGGTCAACCAGGGCGACGGCGACTTGACGCGGCGCCTGCCCGACGGCGGCAATGACGAGGTGGCGCTGGTGTCGCGCGAGTTCAACGGCTTTCTGGGCAACCTGCAGAACCTGATCCATCAGGTGATGAGCACCTCCAACCAGGTGCGCGAGAGCACCCACCTGACGTCGGCCGAAGCCACCCGGACCGATGAACGCCTGCAGCGCCAGTTGCAGGAGCTGGACCAGCTGGCCACGGCCATGCAGGAGATGGCCTCCACCGCCGAAGACGTTGCGCGCAACGCCCAGGCAGCGGCGCAGGCCGCAGTGATTGCCGACGAGGAAGCACACGGCGGCGAGGACGTGGTGCGACGCTCGACCGCGGCGATCCGGCAACTGGCCAGCGAAATGGACGACACCGGCCATGCAATCAATGACCTGTCGCGCCTCAGCGACAACATCGAGTCGATCCTGGCGGTGATTACCAGCATTGCCGAGCAGACCAACCTGCTGGCGCTCAATGCCGCCATCGAGGCTGCACGTGCCGGCGAGACGGGGCGAGGTTTCGCGGTGGTGGCCGACGAGGTGCGCACGCTGGCCTCGCGCACCCAGCAGTCGACCCAGGAGATCCGCCAGATGATCGACCAGCTGCAGGCCGGGGTGCGCCACGCCGAGTCGCGCATGCAGCACAACCGCGACAGCGCCGGCAAGACCGCCGAGGAGGCGGGCGCGGCCAACGACAGGCTCGTGCGCATTCGCCAGGCGATCACCCGCATCAACGACATGAACACCCAGATCGCCACCGCGGCCGAGCAGCAGAGCGCCACCAGCGAAGAGATCAACCGCAACACCACGACCATTCGCGACATCAGTCATGAAGTGGCCGCAGGCACCCAGGTGCAGGTGCGCCAGTGTGCGGTGATGGTGGAGCAGGTGGGGCAACAGCACCACCTGCTGGGGCGCTTCAACCTGTGAGGCGGGGGCTCAGGCCTTGAGCGAGGCCATGTCGATCACGAAGCGGTACTTCACGTCGCCGGCGATCATGCGGCTGTAGGCCTCGTTGATGTGCTGGATGTCGAGCATCTCGATGGCGCAGCAAATGCCGTGCTCGGCGCAGAAGTCCAGCACCTCCTGGGTTTCGGCGATGCCGCCGATCAGCGAGCCGGCCAGTACGCGGCGCTTGAGCACCAGGTTGGCGGCGTGCAGGGGCGGCTCCACCGGTTCGATCAGGCCCACCAGGATGTGCACGCCGTCGAACTTCAGGGTTTCCAGGTAGGGGTTGAGATCGTGCTGCACCGGGATGGTGTCGAGCAGAAAGTCGAAGTGCCCGGCCACGGCGGCCATCTGCGCGGCATCGGTGGACACCACCACATGGTCGGCGCCCTGGCGGCGGGCTTCCTCGGCCTTGCTGGCCGAACGGGTGAACAGGGTGACTTCGGCGCCCATGGCCTTGGCCAGCTTGATGCCCATGTGGCCCAGGCCGCCCATGCCGAGGATGCCGACCTTGTGCCCGGCCTTGACCCCGTGGTGCTTGAGCGGCGAATAGGTGGTGATACCGGCGCAGAGGATCGGCGCGGCGCTGGCCAGGTCCATGCCGGCCGGGATGCGCACCACGAAATGCTGGTCGACCACGATACTGCTGGAATAGCCACCCATGGTGTTGCTGCCGTCGACCCGGTCGGGGGTGGCGTAGGTCATGGTCGGGCCTTCGAGGCAGTACTGTTCCAGGTTGGCGGCGCAGGCCTGGCAGTGGCGGCAGGAGTCGACCATGCAGCCCACACCCACCAGGTCACCCACCTGATAGCGGCTGACGCTGGCGCCCACGGCAGTGACCTTGCCCACGATTTCGTGGCCGGGCATCAGCGGGTACACGGCGATGCCCCATTCGTTGCGGGCCTGGTGGATATCGGAGTGGCACACGCCGCAGTAGAGAATCTCGATGGCTACGTCGTCGGGGCGTGGGCTGCGGCGCTGGAAGGTCATGGGGGCGAGGGGTGTGGTGGCCGACTGGGCGGCGTAGCCGATGGCGGTGTACATGGGGGAACCTCGCAAAAGCAATGACGATAGAGGCGGCGCATTGTCCGCGCGGGCAACGGGCGTGCCCACCGGCAATCCTCTGCGTGTCATGCCTGATTCTCCGGACCTGCGGGGGGGGCGCCCGGGCGGGCCTCTTCGCCGGCAAGGCCGGCGCCTACTGGTGAAGAGGCGAGTCGAATCCGGTCAGTGCGCGGCCTGCTCCAACAGCCGGTAGATCCGCTCATCCTGCGCGTGCGCCACATTGAAACGCAGCCACGGCACCACCCGCGCATCGGGCATGAACAGTTGCCCGGGCGCGAGCAGAATCTTGTGTTCGCGTGCGTCCATGGCCAGTGCCGTGGCGTCTTCGACCTGGGGGTGACGGGCCCACAGGAACAACCCCGCATGGGGCTTGACGAAGATCTCCATGCCCACCGCCTCGAGCTTGCGCGCCACCTGTTCATGGGCCAGGGCCAGGTTGGCCTGCAACTGCTTGACGTGCTTGCGGTGGCGCCCCTGCAGCAGCACCTCCAGTGCCAGTTCCTCGGCAATTGCCGAGGTGGTCAGGCCGCTGGCCATCTTCAGTGGCACCAGTTCGTCGATCAGGTCGCGGTGCGCGGCAACGAACCCCACCCGCAGCGACGGCGCGATGCTCTTGGAGAAGCTGGCCACATAGATCACCCGCGCCAGCTGGTCCATGCCTGCCAGCGCCTGCTGGTCGGACGGGTCGAGGTCGGCGTAGATGTCGTTCTCCACGATCAGGAAGTCGTACTTTTCCGCCAGTTGCAGCAGACGGTGGGCCACCGCCAGTGTCAGGCTGGTGCCGGTGGGGCATTGCAGGCGCGTGTTGGTGAAGAACACCTTGGGCCGGTGTTCGCGGATCTGCGCCTCGAGCACGTCCAGGTCGATGCCGTCGCGGGTGCGTGGCACCCCCAGCAGGCGGGCCCCCTGCAGGCGCAGGTTGAGGAACAGGTTGTGGTAGCCCGGTTCGTCCACCAGCACGCTGTCGCCGCGGTGCACCAGGTAGCGCACCAGCAGGTCCAGCGCATGGCTGGCGCCGCTGGTCAGCAGAATCTGCTCGGGGTGGGCGTTGACCCGGGTATCGAGCAGCTTCTCCACCAGCCGGGCGCGCAGGTTGGCGCACCCCTTGGCATGGCCGTAGCCGGTGAACTCGCTCGGGTCGCGACGGCTCAGGGCGCGCAGGCTGCGTTGCACCCCGTCATCGTCGCTCCAGGGCTCGGGCAGCAGGCCGATGCCCGGGCGCAGGTCCATGCCCAGCGGCTGGAACACCTTCTGCAGCAGCAGGTAGGCGTCGAAGTCGAAGGCATCGTCGCTGGCACTGGGCATCGGCGGCGGGGCGGGGGTGTCGGGGGCGCTGCGTACATAGAAGCCGGCATTGCGCACCGCCGTCAGGTAACCCAGGGCCACCAGCCGGTCATAAGCCTCGACGGCGGTGAAATGGCTGACCTTGTGGGTTTGCGCGAACTTGCGGATGGAGGGCAGCTTGGTGCCCGGGCGCAAGCGCTGTTCGTTGATCGCGAGGGTGATGCCCGCAACGATCTGGTTGACCAGCGACTGCGACGAGCTGGCATCCAACAACATCATAGAAAACATCCGTCAGGCGAGGGTGTGGCGGTGGGTGTACTGGTGAAAACACCATAACAGGGCCGGCACAACCAGCGCGTTCTGTGCATGGTGGGCCGCCGGGGGCTGCTGCAACATCCCTGCATGCCGGCGGGCCAAGTGCCCGAAACATACCATGAACAAGGAGGCGCGATGCACCCCAACACCCCGCGGATCGACGCGCAGCAGGTTTCGCCCGAAGAGTGGCAGACCCGTTGCGATCTGGCAGCGCTGTACCGGCTGCTGGCCCACTTTCGCATGACCGATCTGATCGACACGCACATCTCGGCCCGTGTCCCCGGCGAGCCGGGGCATTTCCTGATCAACCGCTACGGCGTGCTGTTTCATGAAATGCGCGCTTCGGACCTGATCAAGATCGACCACCACGGCAACACCATCGACCCTGGCTATGACGCCGGCAGCGTCAACCGTGCCGGCTTCAACATCCATTCGGCGATCCACGCCGCACGTCCGGACCTGGCCTGTGTGGTGCACACCCATACCGCTGCCGGCATGGCCGTGTCGGCCCAGGAGCAGGGGCTGTTGCCGATCACCCAGCATGCGCTGAAGTTCTATCGCCGCCTGGGTTACCACGACTACGAGGGCATTGCGCTGAACCCGGCCGAAGGCGAGCGCCTGGTCAGGGACCTGGGCCCGCACATGGCGATGATCCTGCGCAACCATGGCCTGCTGGCCGCCGGGCGCTGCATTGCCGAAGCCTTCAACCAGATCTACTTCCTGGAGCGCGCCTGCCAGGCGCAGGTACAGGCACTGGCGGGCAACTCGCCGCTGCGCCTGCCGGACGAAGCGGTCTGCGAACTGACCGCGCAGCAGTCCGACGCCGAATTCGATCAGCAACTCCACCTGTTGGCCTGGACCGCCGCCTTGCGCCTGATCAGTGGTGATCAGGTGGATTACCGAAGCTGAAGTGCGACCACCCGAAAGGACGCCCAGCGTGTATCAACTCTGCCAAAACCAATAAATTACAGAGGTAGACATGAAAAGAACCACCATTGCCGCCGTGTTGCTCAGTGCTTTTGCCGCCAACGCCCTTGCTGCCGAAATCACCGTGATTTCGTTTGGCGGTGCCAGCAAGGATGTACAGACCGAGGCCTTCTACGCCCCCTTTGCCGCCGCCAGCCACAGCAAGGTGGTAGCGGGTGAATACAACGGCGAAATGGGCCGGATCAAGGTCATGGTCGACACCAACAGCGTCAACTGGGACGTGGTGCAGGTCGAGAGTGCCGAACTGATCCGTGGCTGCGAGGAGGGCCTGTTCGAACACCTGGACCTCAACCGTATCGGCAAGGAAGCGGATTTCGTGCCCGGCACCCTGTCGGACTGCGGCGGCGGCCTGCTGGTATGGTCGATGGCGCTGGCCTACAACGGCGACAAGCTCAAGCAGGCGCCTACCGGCTGGAGCGATTTCTGGGACACCAAGAAGTTTCCGGGCAAGCGCAGCCTGCGCAAGGGCGCCAAGTACACCCTGGAAGCGGCACTGATGGCCGATGGCGTGCCGTATGCCGACGTGTACAAGGTGTTGTCGACGCCGGAAGGGGTGGAGCGTGCATTCCGCAAGCTGGACCAGATCAAGCCCGACATCCAGTGGTGGGAGGCCGGTGCGCAGCCGATGCAGTTCCTGGCCAGCGGCGACGTGGTGATGAGCACCGCGTTCAACGGCCGGGTGTTCGCCGCACAGGCGGCCGGCGCCAATGTGCACACGGTATGGAATGGCAGCATCTACGCCATCGACTCGTGGGCGATCCCCAAGGGCAGCAAGAACAAGGCCCTGGCCGAGGACTTCATCGCGTTTTCGCTGCGCCCGGAAAACCAGAAGATCCACACCACCAAGCTGGGCTATGGGTCGACCAACCTGCATACCGCCGGGCTGCTTGACCCTGCACTGGCGGCGCAGTTGAACACCGCGCCGGACAACCTGGCACAGGCCATCCCGATGGACAGCGAGTTCTGGGTCAACAACGGCGAAGACCTCGAGCAGCGCTTCAATGCCTGGGTTGCCAAGACCAAGTGAGTGAACCCCTTCGCCAGCAAGGCTGGCTCCTGCACCAATCGTTGTAGGAGCCAGCCTTGCTGGCGAAAGGGGCACAACCGTCAATGCCTCTCGCTGTCAGTTCAGCGACTTCAGCACCGCCTCCAGCGTCTGCACGAACAGATCGGCATGCTCGCGCTGGAAGATCAACTGCGGCCTGATCTTGAGGATGTTGGCCGCCGGCCCCGCCGAACTGATCAGCACGCCACGTTCACGCATGCCGTTCACCACCCGTGCCGTTGCCTCGGTGGCCGGCGCCTTGCTGGCACGATCGGTTACCAGCTCGACCCCCACGAACAGCCCGGCCCCGCGCACGTCGCCAATCAGCGGGTAGCGCTCGGCAAGCCCTTGCAGACCCGCCTTGAAGTATTCGCCCACCGCCGCGCAGTTGGCCATCAGGCCTTCGCCCTGGATCACGTCGAGCACCGCGTTGGCTGCTGCACATGACACCGGGTTGCCGCCGAAGGTGTTGAAGTAGCGGGCGGTGCGACCGAACGCATCGAGCACCTCGCCGCGGAACACCGCACCGGCAATCGGCTGGCCGTTGCCCATGGGTTTGCCCATGGTGACGATGTCGGGCTGCACGCCATGGCGCTGGTAGCCCCACATGTGCGAGCCGGTACGGCCAAAGCCCGATTGCACCTCGTCGGCGATGTACAGCAGGCCCTCTTCGCGGGCCACGGCCACCGCCTGTTGCAGGAAGCCGGCCGGGTCGGACAGCACGCCATCGCTGGCGAAGATGCCGTCGAGCAGCAGTGCTGCCGGCTTGATCCCGCAGCGGCGCAGGTCGGCGATGGCGGCGCGCACGTCGTCGGCGAAGATCTGTGCCACGTTCTCGGCGCTCAGGCGGTAGGCGTCGGGAGCCCGCACGGTACGCACGAAGTCACCCACCGGCACGCCCGCACCCAGGGAAGGCGAGGCGGCGGCGATCTGGTCGGTCACGCCGTGGTAGGCCAGCTGGGTCACGATCAGGCCGGTACCGCCGGTGTACTGACGGGCGATGCGCAGGGCCAGGTCGTTGGCCTCGCTGCCGGTGCAGGTGAACATCACCTGGTCCAGCTCGGGCGGGAAGGTGGCCAGCAGTTTCTCGGCATAGTCGAGGATGCCTTCATGCAGGTAGCGGGTGTGGGTGTTGAGCACCTTGGCCTGCTCGTACAGCGCCTCGACCACCTTGGGGTGGCAGTGGCCGATGGAGGCCACGTTGTTGTAGGCATCCAGGTAACGCTTGCCGTCGGCGTCGTACAGCCACACGCCTTCACCCTTGACCAGGTGCAGCGGGTGTTCGTAGAACAGGCGGTAGGCCGGGCCCAGCACGCGCGCACGGCGCTCGATCAGGGCACGTTCGGTTTCGCTAAGGCGTGCGGCATCTTCGGCGGTGAAGCCATTGATCATGGTCATTTACAGCGTCTCCTCGGAGCAGATACGACGAATCTGTTGCTGCGCGACCTCGCGCGGCACGTCAGCCAGGGCCTTCAGGCCACGCCAGGCAGACGGCGCGTTGCGCAGGATGTAGGTGCGGTTTTCCGGGTACAGCGCAGCGCGCCAGTTGGTGATGGTCACGGTCAGCACCAGGCGGGTGGCGATCAGGTCCACCAGCAGTTCCTGTTCCAGCGGCTCCAGCGGCGCGATGCGGTGGTAGGCGCGGATGAACGGTGCAGCGTGTTCCAGCGGGTCGCCCTGGCTGCCCAGTTGATAGGCGGCGCCCACGGCCAGGTCGTTGACCAGCGGGGCATGCACCATGTCGCCGAAATCGAGGATGTTGCGCACCGGGTGCGGCTGGCTGGCATCGACGATCACGTTGTGCGGGTTCAGGTCGTTGTGGATCACCTGGGCGCGCAGGCCCTTGAGGTGCGGTTGTGCGTGGCGCTCGAAGTTGTCCAGAAAGTGCTGGGCCAGCTGGCGCTCTTCAGGGTCCTGGATCAGGCCGATCTTGTCGCTCAGCCGCGAGGCGTGCTTGAGGTCCCACAGCAGCTCGTGCCCGGCGCCGGGGTGGAAGAAGCCGCGCAGGGCCAGCCCCAGGCGGGCCAGGTGCTCGCCCAGGCTGCTGCGCAGCGCCACGTCGGGGTGTTCGACGCGGTGCAGGCAGATCCCGTCGACGAACGAGAACAGCCGCACCAGCAGCGGCTGGCCATCGAACATCAGCGGGATCTGGTAGCTGCCGCTGGTGTTGGGGTAGATGCGCTGCACCGCCAGGGTCGGGTCGCAGTGCTGGATGTGCAGCAGCGCCTGGTTCTGGAAGTCGGCCACCTGCGGGTCTTCGGCCGCGTTGGAGACCTTGAGCAGGTACTGGGCGCCGTCGGCGCAGGTGATCTGGAAGTTGAGGTCACGCTCGCCGGTGAGCAGGCGGCATGCGCCGTGCAGGCCGAAGTACTGCGCTGCCACGGCCTGCGCCTGTTCGGCCGAAACCTTGGGCGGAGCTGCGACCAGCAATGCGTCGAAGGCAGGGGGTGTGTGAAGGGTCACTGAACATCACTCTGTCGATTGCCGGGAAAGCTGGGGTGTCAGGCCAGCACTGGTTCGAACATAGGCCTGTTTGGCTATATCGGTTATATCCAGAGTTGATCAGTTGTTAAGGCCACTTGTATGCTCGCGGTTCCGATTCCGCCCCTGCAGTGAGGCACCCGATGGCATCGCTTCTCCACGACCTGCTGGTCGGCACGCTGGACCGCGACGGCGGCGTGACCCTGCAGCGCCAGTTGTACCAGGCGATCCAGGCGGCGATCCTGCAGCGGCGCCTGCCGGTCAACCACAAGTTGCCCTCCACCCGGGCGCTGGCCGAGCAGTTGCTGGTCTCGCGCCTGACCGTGTCGCTGGCCTACGACCGTCTGCTCGATGAGGGCTACCTGTACGCCCGGCCCGGCAGCGGCACCTTCGTGGCCGACACCTTGCCCCAGGTGAAAACCGGCGTGCCGGCCCCCGATACGCCCGATCAGGCGCCGCTGTCGGCCCGGGGCAAGGCGATCAACGCGCGCTTCGGCGCGGTGGCGCGGGCCGAGGGCGCCTTCGTGGGCGGCGTATCGGACGCCGACCTGTTTCCGTTTCATATCTGGAAGCGCCTGCACAACCGCTACCTGAGCAAGCGCCAGGCGCACCTGGCCGGCTACGTGGATCAGGGCGGCTACCGCCCGCTGTGCGAGGCGCTCAGTGCCTACCTGTATGCGGCCCGCGCGGTCCGTTGCAGCCCGGCGCAGGTGATCGTGACCCAGGGCACCCACCAGTCGCTGGACCTGGTGGCCAAGCTGCTGGGCGACCCGGGGGACACCGTGTGGGTCGAGAGCCCCTGCCATTGGGGGGCGCCGGTGGTGTTTTCGGCGGCGGGGCTGCACTGCGCGCCGCTGGCGATCGATGCGCAGGGCGCCTGCCTGCCTTCTGCAGTGCCGGCTGCTGCGCCGCGGCTGGCGTTCGTCACGCCGTCGCACCAGTACCCCACCGGCAACATCATGTCGCTGCAGCGCCGGCGTGACTGGCTGGCGTATGCCCAGGCCAACAACCTGTGGGTGGTGGAGGATGACTACGACAGCGAGTTCCGGTACGACATCGAGCCGATGCCGTCGCTGCAGGGGCTCGGTGGCGAAGACCGGGTGATCTACCTGGGCACCTTCAGCAAGGTGATGTTCCCGGGGCTGCGCCTGAGTTACCTTGTGGTGCCCGAGGGGCTGGCCGAGGCCTTCGGCAAGGGCCTGATCCAGCTGTACCGGCCAGGGTACCTGTCGATTCAGGCGGCGATGGCCGACTTCATCCAGGAAGGGCATTTCGCCCGGCACATCCGCAAGATGCGCGCCGAGTACGCCCAGCGCCGCAGTTGCCTGCAGCAGTGCCTGGACGAGGCGTTCGGGGCGCTGATCGGGTACTCGGCGGGGCAGGCGGGGTTGCACCTGGCGGTACGCATCGGTGCCCCGGGCACGGCGCGCAAGATGCTGGCGCAGGCCCCGGCACATGGGCTGGTGCTGCGCGGCGGCTACAGCGTGGAGCCCGACGCCGATGACGACAACCTGCTGGTGCTGGGGTACGGCGGGGTCAAGGTGGGCGAGATCGAGGCGGCAGTGCAGCGGCTGCGGCGGCTGTACGATCAGGTGGCGGCAGGGCCGGCTCCCGCACCTGTCGTGTAGGAGCCGGCCTTGCCGGCGAAACGGCCTGCGCGCTCGCTGCTCTACCGGCCTCCCTTCTGGCGCTTGTCAGCCGGCTGCGGATGCCCGAACAGATACCCCTGAAAATGCGAGCAGCCTTCGGCCTGCAATTGCTTGAACTGCGCCTCGGTCTCCACCCCCTCGGCGGTGGTGTTGATCAGCAGGCTGCTGCTCATGCCGGTAATGGCGCGGATGATCGACATCGCCTCGCGGCTTTCGCCCATGTCGTGCACGAACGACTTGTCGATCTTGATCCGGTCGAACGGGAACGAGCGCAGGTAGCCCAGCGAGGAGTAGCCGGTACCGAAGTCGTCCAGGGCAATACGCACGCCCATGTCCTTGAGCGCCTGCAGGGTACGCAGGTTGCCGTCGCTGTTCTCCAGCAGCACCGATTCGGTGATCTCCAGTTCCAGGCGCGACGGGTCGAGCCTGGCGTCGGTCAGCGCAAGCTGCACCACTTCCACCAGGTCGCTGTTCTTGAACTGCACCGGCGACAGGTTGACCGCCACCGATTGCTCGGTGGCCCAGCTGGCGGCCTCCTGGCAGGCCAGGTTCAGCGCCCGCGTACCCACCTCGTGGATCAGCCCGGTCTCTTCGGCAATCGGGATGAAGTCCATCGGCATGACCTGCCCCTTGACCGGGTGCTGCCAGCGCATCAGCGCCTCGTAGCCGGTGATCTGCCCGTCGTTGCCGATGATCGGCTGGTAGTGCATGTGCAGCTGGCCCAAGTGCAGCGCGGTGCGCAGGTCGGTTTCCATGATGCGGCGGCGCCGCGCGGCTTCGTCGAGCTCGGGGTGGAACAGCTCGTAGCGGTTGCGCCCGTTGCGCTTGGCCTCGTACAGCGCCATGTCGGCGTAGCGCAGCAACTGGTCGGCCTTGTGGTGGTCGACCGGCGCGATGGCGATACCCACGCTCAGGCCCACCGAGAAACTGTGGCCGTCGATCAGGAACGCCGGCGCCACTGCCTCGATCAGGCGCGTGGCGGTGCGCTGGGCATCCTCGAGGCGCGCCAGGTGTGGCAGCACCACGGCGAACTCGTCACCGCCCAGGCGCGCCAGGGTGTCCTGGTCGCGCAGCACGCTGCGCAGGCGCTGGCCCAGGGCGCGCAGCAGGCGGTCGCCGAAGGCATGCCCCAGGGCATCGTTGATGTTCTTGAAATTGTCCAGGTCCAGACACAGCGCCGCAGTCATGTGCTGGCGCGCCTGCCCGTCGGCCAGCGCCTCTTCCAGGCAGTTGTGGAACAGCGTGCGGTTGGGCAGGCCGGTGAGTTCGTCGTGGTGCGCCATGTGGTGAATCTGCGCGTGCGCGGCGATCTCGTCGGTGACGTCGTCGGCGATCTGCAGCACATAGTGGCCCGCACCCACCTGCGGGTTGCGGCTGAGCAGGGTGCGTGAGCGCAGGGTGCGTCGGCCCAGCGGGGTGTCGAGGTGGTCTTCGGTCAGGTGCAGGCCGTTGTGGTTCAGGCAATGCTCGGTGAGGTGTTCGAGGTAGCCGGCCATCACCGGCACCAGGCTCTGCTGCGGGGTACTGCCGACCAGGGCGCACTGCTGGCTGGAGAACAGCTTCTCGGCCTGCGGGTTGGCCAGCAGGATCTGGCGTGACGCCACGTCCAGCACCATCACGCTGGACGGGATGTTGCTGATCACCGAGTCGAGAAACTGCGACAGCGCGGCCATTTTCTCGCTCTGCGCTTCGGCCAGCTCCTTGGCTGCCAGCAGGTCGAGTTCGTACTGGCGGCGCTCGGTGATGTCGCGGGTGATCTTGGCGAACCCCAGCAGCTGGCCATCGTCGTCGTGGATGGCTTCGATCACCACGTTGGTCCAGAAGTGCGAGCCGTCCTTGCGCTGGCGCAGGCCCTGGGCCTCGAAGCGGCCGGTCTGGCGTGCGGCGTCCAGGCACTGGGCGGGCAGGCCGGCGGCGCGGTCCGCCGGGGTGTAGAACACCGAGAAATGCTGGCCGACGATCTCGTCGTGGGTGTAGCCCTTGGCCCGCTCGGCGCCGGCGTTCCAGTTGATCACATGGCCCAGCGGGTCGAGCATGTAGATGGCGTAGTCGTTCACGCCTTGTACCAGCAGGCGGAAGTGACGCTCCTGTTCACGTTGTTCGAGCAGGGCGCGGCGCTGTTCGGTGCAGTCGCGGGTAACCTTGGCAAAGCCGACCAGGTGGCCGTCGTCGTCATGCACCGCGTCGATCACCACGTGCGCCCAGAACGCACTGCCGTCCTTGCGCAGGCGCCAGCCCTCGGCCTCGAAGCGGCCCTGGTCGCGGGCGGTCTGCAGGTTTTTCTGCGGCAACTGCGTGGCGCGCTCCTCGGCGCTGTAGAACACCGAGAAATGCTCGCCGATGATCTCTTCGCCGGTATACCCCTTGGCCCGCTGCGCCCCGGCGTTCCAGTTGCTGACCACACCCTCCGGGGTCAGCATGTAGATCGCGTAATCGATCACGCTCTGTACCAGCAGGCGATACATTACATCGGAGTTTTCAATCATGTCGGCATCTCGGATCGCGTGGGGATGAAGCCAGCGGGGTGGGCAAGAGGAAACGAAAGGCGCGGGTGCGCAAAGCGGCACACTCAATATCAGGGCCGGATGCGAACGGCAATGGTTCTTTGGTACTGATTTTGGCGGCGCTCAGGGATTTGCGCGGCGCGAGGTGGGCATTTGGCCAGCAACGCCGGCTCCTGCAGGCTGCGTGCGCCCGTGCAGGAGCCGGCAATGCCGGCGAAGGGGCTCAGAACTCCAGCTGTGCCGAGAACGTCAGGGTACGCGGCGCGCCCAGGAAGTGGTCGCTCAGCCAGTACGCCTTGTTGGTCAGGTTGCTGACGTTGGCGCGCAGGGTCAGGGCGTTGTCCGCCAGCGGCAGGCGATAACGCGCACCGGCATCGAAGGTGGTGAACGACGGCAGGCTGTAGTGGTTGGCCTCATCCACGTACTGCTTGCCGGTGTAATAGGCGCCGCCGGTCACGGCGAATCCGGGCACGCCGTTCAGGTCGTATTCGGCGTACACCTTGGCCAGCTGGCTGGCCACGCCCACCGGCTTGTTGCCCTCGATGCTGGCGTTGGCCGCCTTCTTCACCTGGGGGTTGAGCAGGGTCAGGCCGCTGACCAGGGTCAGCTGCGGGGTGACCTTGCCGGTGATGCCGAACTCCAGGCCGTTGTTCTCCTGGCGTCCGTCCTGCACGTAGATCTGCTGCTGGTTGGTGTAGCCATTGGGCTTGTCGATGTTGAACAGTGCCAGGGTCAGCAGGGCTTCGCCCACTTCGGCCTTGACCCCCACCTCATACTGCTCGCTGATGGCCGGGGCCATGGCCTGGCCGGCGTTGAGTGCGGTGTTGGGCGCGATGCCGCCGGCCTGCAGGCCTTCGATGTAGGTGGCGTAGGTGGTCAGCCAGGGCAGCGGCTTGTAGATCAGCGAGACGTTGGGCGAGGTCTTGCTCTGGTTGTAGTTGTCGATCTGGCTCGGGGTGCCGAGCGATTCGGCCCACACGAAGTTGTCGCTGAAGGTCTTGATGCGGGTGCGGGTGACCCCGAGGATGGTCGACCATTGTCCGTTGAAGGTGATCACATCGCCCAGCAGCAGGTTGTCGGCCTGGGTGCGCGAGGACAGGCGCTGGTCGCCGTGGCCGATGGAGTAGTCGGGCTTGGCGTACTGCGGGGTTTCATCCAGCGGGATCGAGCCGTTGCCGCCCACCGGCTGGTACTGCGGGCCCGGGAAGGGAATGTAGTCGGTGTAGTCGCGTACCCGCGCCACGTTGCCCTGATAGCCGAAGGTGACCTTGTGGCCGATGCTGGCGGTGTCGAAGGCCGCGTCGGCGAACAGGTAGGCCGAGGTTTCCTCGCGCTCGACCGGGGCGAAGGCGTACAGCGGTTGGCTGTAGACCCCGGGCGAGGTCACGGTGGGGCCGGTGTAGGCGTACTGGGTGCGGTTGCGGTCGTGGGCCACCGCGCCGCGCAGGCTGAACACCTCGTTCAGGCGCCAGTTGAAGCGGCTGCCGACGCGCTCGTGCTCGCTGTCGGAGAACGCCCAGCGCTGGCTGTAGAGCTTGTCGTTGTCCAACTGATCGGCGTCGGGGCGCAGGCGCTGGTCGGCGAAGTACCAGTAGCTGGTCAGGCCGTGGGTCTGGTTTTTCTTGTACGAGGCGTCGAACTGCACCAGCAGGTCGTCGCTGACGTTCCAGTCCAGCGCCAGGCTGACCATCTTGCGACGGCGGTTCTGCAGGTCGATGGCGGTCTCGCCGTCCTGGGCCAGCACGTTGACGCGGTAGGCCAGCACGCCCTGATCGTCGATCGGGCCGCCGAAGTCGCCGTGCACATAGGCGTTCTCGCCGCCGGCGTTGCCCAGGGTCACGCTGTTGTAGCGCTCGTAGGTGGGGCGCTTGAGCACGTAGTTGACCAGCCCGCCCGGGCTGCCGGGGCCATACAGGAAGCCGCTGAGGCCGGTGACGATCTCCAGGCGCTCCATCTCCTCGACGAAGTTGCCGCTGTCGGAGCCATTGCTGAAACGCAGGCCGTCGTTGGCGATGTTGAGATTGCCCAGGTCGTTGAAACCGCGGATCGCCACCGAACTGGCATAGCCGGCGCCCGAGGGCGAGGTGAACTGGGTGAAGGGGCTGAGCTTGAAGATGTCGTCGGTGGAGGTGGCCTGGGTGTTGCGGATCAGCTCGCTGGACACCACGCTGATCGAATAGGGCGTGTCCTTGAGGGCCATGCCGCCCAGGGCGCCGACGTTCTTCAGCGAGTCGGTGAGGTAGCCGGCTTCGGCGCTGCCGTCGGCGATGCGGGTGGCGTTGACGTCGGTTTGCGGCAGGTTCAGCCGGGCTTGGGGCACAGCCTGTTCATCGGCGGCCAGCAGCGGCGTGGCGATACCGGCGCAGGCAATCGCAAGCGCCAGCAGGTGAGGGCGGGGCGTAGGGGCGGCAACGGACATGGGGTCAGGTTCCTGATGTGAATGGTTCTCAGTAACCCTGTTGCCGCACGAGAAACAAAAAGTGACAGAGGCGCTGCAAAATAAATCGTGCAGCGCCTTTTTTTCAGGTTTTGAAGCGCCGTACCAGCGTGTTCATTTCGTTGGACAGCTGGGTCAGGTTGAACGCATCGCTCTTGGCTTCACTGGCCAGTTGCGCCACCCGCTGCGCATCGCCGTGGATCTGGCTGATGTGCTGGTTGATGCTTTCGGCCACCTGGTGCTGCTCTTCGGCGGCGGTGGCGATCTGGGTGTTCATGTCGCGGATCATGTCCACCGACTCGCGGATCTGGCCAAAGCGGGTGCGTGCCTCGCCGATGCGGCTGACCGAGTCCTGCGACAGGCTCAGGCTGGTGTTCATCTGTGCGGCGACCTGGCTGGTGCCGCGGGCCAGGTTGGCGAGCATGCCGTCGATCTCGGCGGTGGAGTCGGCGGTGCGCTTGGCCAGCGCGCGCACTTCGTCGGCCACCACGGCAAAGCCGCGACCCTGCTCGCCGGCCCGCGCCGCCTCGATGGCCGCGTTCAGGGCCAGCAGGTTGGTCTGCTCGGCAATCGAGCGGATGGTGCTGAGGATCGACTGGATGGCGTTGCTGTCGCGCTCCAGCTGCTGCATGGATTGCGCCGACTGGGCGATTTCCTGGCTGAGCTGGTCGACGCTGCCCACGGCGGCGTCGATCTGCTGCTGGCCCTCGGAAGCCTGGCGCTGGCCGTTGTCGGCCGACTCGGCGGCCTGGCTGCACGAACGCGCGACCTCGTTGGCGGTGGCGACCATTTCATGGAAGGCGGTCGACACCATGTCCACGGCCTCGCGCTGGCGACTGGCGGCGTCGGCCATTTCGTTGGACACGCTGGTGGCGCTGTGGGAGTTGGTCAGGATGCCGTCGGCGGCGTGCATGATGTGCTGGATCAGGCTGCGGATCGCGCCCAGGAACTGGTTGAACCAGCCCGAGAGCTGGGCCGTTTCGTCGTTGCCGCGCACATGCAGGTTGCGGGTCAGGTCGCCTTCGCCCTGGGCGATGCCTTCCAGGCCGTGGGACACGTCGTTGATCGGGCGCACGATGACCTTGGCAAAGCTGGCACCGACGAAGGCGAACAGCAGCCCAAGCGCGGCGGCAATGCCGACGATCAGCCAGGTGAGGCGAGTGGCCGAGGCCATCACTTCACTCTGCTTGACCAGGCCGATGAAGCGCCAGCCCAGTTGCTCGGAAGGCCACACGTTGGCCATGTAGCGCTCACCGTCGAGCTCGATCTCCACCAGCCCCTGGGTAGTCTTGGCCAGCTGCGCATAGCCCTGGCCGAGGCTGTCGAGCTGTTTGAAGTTGTGCGCCGGCTGCTTGGGGTCGACCAGGATGTTGCCGCTCTGCTCCAGCAGCATCACGTAGCCGGTTTCACCCAGCTTGAGCTGCTTGATGATCTCGGTCAGTTGCTTGAGCGACACATCCACGCTCACCACGCCGCCGTTGGCGCCCAGCGCGTTGGGCAGGCTGCGCACGGTGCTGACCAGCACCGCGTCGTCGTTGGCCCAGTAGTAGGCGGCGGTACGCAGGGTCTTGCCCGGGTTGGCCTGGGCCATCTTGAACCAGGGGCGCTGGCGCGGATCGTAGTTGGCCAGGCTGGGGTCTTCGGGCCATGAGATGTAGCCGCCCTCGGTGGTGCCGATGGAGATGTAGCCATAGGCCGGGTGGCTGGCGCCGAGGCGGGCAAAGTAGTCGAACACCGGTTTGTCCTGCGGCCCCATCGGCAGCGTGGGGGCGTCGGGCGAAATGTACTTCTTCAGGCTGGCGTCGGTGTTCTGCAGCATGGGCAGCTTGCTGAGAAATTCGATGTTCTGGCTGATGCCGTCGAAGAACAACTGCATGGCATTGGCCACCTGTCGAATTTCGCGGTCGCTGCCGTCGACGAAGTTCTCCCGCGCTTCCAGGCGGATGTTGAGTATCACCAGCGTAGCGACGACCAGTATCGGTACGCAGGCGATGGTCGCGAAGCCCCACGTGAGTTTCTGTTTGATGTTCATATCCGCTCCGCTGACGCCGTTTAATTGTTGTTTCGTCTGGTCGGGTTATCGGCGTGGCGAGCGGCCGCTTGAGCAGCAAAGGCAAGGATTGTAGGACATTTCATCTGCGCACTCCTGCGGTGCACACAAGCGCGTTCATGCGCCGTTTCGGGGCGCAGAAAAGGTGGGTTCGCAGGGGGCATGGAAGGGGCTGGCAGAGTGCTATCTGGCTGGCTTGCGCGTCGGTTTTCAAGGTGGTTTTTTGCGTTGGCCTGGTAGTTGCCTGCCGAATGGACAAAGGAATGTCGTATCGGGAGATGTAAATGTCGCTATCGAACAATTGCATGCAACTGTCCGCCGCAGAAAAGCGCTGGCTGCCATGGTTTGGCAAGACCGGCAAACTGGCCATGGGCTGGGCCTGCCGCCTCAACCGATCGGCGTACCCGGTGATCGGGCAGACCTTCGAAGCCATTGCGCATACCCGCGTCAAGTTGCTGCAGGGCTGGGCCCAGGAGCAGTGGGAGCACCTGGCGGAGCTGGCCGCCAGTGCCGGCAACGACATCCGCAGCCTCGATGGGCAGGTCTTGCAGCAGAAGCTGGCGCAGGCCGAAGACTTTTCCGAATTGTTCGTGGTGGATGCGGCGGGCGAGGTGCTTGCCTCGACCTGGCGCGGCCAGGGCACGCGCCCGCGCATCGACCCACGGCCGCTGGCCGAGGGGCTGAAGGCGCCGTTTCTGCATGGGCCCTACAGCGACCCGCTGACCCTGGCGATCGGCCCGTCGACCTCCAGCTTTCATGATGAAGTGACGCTGATGTTCTACCAGCCGATCAAGGTCGACCGCCAGGTGGTGGGCTGCCTGTGCGCACGGGTGCCCAACGACGTACTGGGCGACCTGATCCAGCGCGAGGCCGGGCATATCTTTGCCGAGTCCGGGGACAACTACCTGTTCATGGTGCAGTCGCGTTTCGACCCCGGCCTGCAGCCGGGGGTGGCCTTGTCGCGCTCGCGCTTCGAGGACGGCACCTTCAGCCACGGCGAGAACCTCAAGAGCGGCGTGCACACCCCGTGGAAGACCGTGCAGGTGCAGCGCCACACCGAGCTTGAGCTGCGCTTCACCGACCCGGCCACCGGGCAATTGCACCCTGGCGTGCGCGAAACCATCCGCACCGGCGCCAACCTGTTCGTGAGCTACCCCGGCTACTCGGACTACCGCCACATTCCCGTGGTGGGCAAGGGTGTGACCTTTCAGTTGCCCGGTTCGCCGGACCGCTGGGGCATGATGTGCGAAGCCGACCTGGAGGAGGTGTACCGGCGGCGCTCGCTGAGCTACGGCCTGATGAAGCCGTACCTGGCGACCATGCTCGGCCTGTTCGTCAGCAACTACCTGGTGCAGCACTACAGCGGCCTCGACCAGGGCCTGATCGATGCGTGCGAGGGCGTGAGCCTGCTGCTGGCCGCGCTGGTGTTCAGCGTGCTGGGGCCGCGGCGCCTCGCCGCGCGCCTGAGCGAGATGACCGGCGTGATCAGGGCCATCGCCGAAGGCGAGGGCAACCTGCGCCAGCGCCTGGACACCACGCGCATGGCCAATGACGAGACCGGCGACATGGGGCGCTGGATCAACAGCTTCATCGACCATCTGGACGCGGTGGTGGGGCAGGTGATCAAGGCCAGCCACAGCGTGGGCACCACCAACCAGATGATGCTGGGGCGCAGCCAGGCCGCCAGCCTCACCTCCGAGGAGGTGGCCGATGCCGTGCACCGCATGATGGTGATCGTGGAGGAGCAACTGGGCGAGATCCAGCAGGCCTCGGCCGGCGCCGAGCAGATGAAGCAGGCCATGGACGAGGTGGTCAGCCGGGCGCGGGAGCAGTTCCTGACCGTGCAGGCGGGCACCCAGTCGATACGCGATGTGGTGCAGCGTTCATCGTCCAGTGTCAGGTTGCTGGACAGCCGCATGGCCGAGATCGGCAACATCACCGGGCTGATCAGCGACATCACCAGCCAGACCAACCTGCTGGCGCTCAATGCCGCCATCGAGGCGGCGCGTGCCGGCGAGCATGGTCGCGGCTTTGCGGTGGTGGCCGACGAGGTGCGCAGCCTGGCGGCGCGCACGGCACGGGCGGCCGACGATATCCGTACGATGGTCGACGGTTTGCACAGCGAGACGCAGCAGGCCGTGGGCTTCATGCAGAGCGGCGTGCAGGACGTGGATGACAGCCTGCGCCTGGCCGAGCAGGCCTCGTCCGAGAACGTGCAATTGCACCGGGCCGTGGAGAACATGTTCGGCATCATCCAGCAGCTCAACCAGCGCAGCCTCGAGTACGGGCGCACCATCAAGGAGGTCGATCAGGCGTCACTGGAAATGCGCCAGACCGTGACGGTGTTGCACACCAGTGCCGAGACCGTGCGCTTGAATGCGAACAAGCTGCAGAAGCTGGTGGGCGTGTTCGAAGTCAGCCGCGGGGCAGGAGAGCCTGCCGCCGCATGACCCCGTTGACGAAAACCCACCCCAAATCTTTTTTAAATCAGGGGGTTGCAAGCCCTCCCGAATGCGGACATAATGGCGTCCATCGAAAGCGACGAGAAATAAAAATCTCAACGTTTTCAATGAGATGCAAATCTCTACAGTTTGTACGTGATTGAGCTGCTTCAGAGGGTTCAGTCATTTGAGGCCGAGTAGCAAAGTGGTTATGCTCCGGATTGCAAATCCGTCTACGCCGGTTCGATTCCGACCTCGGCCTCCATTATTGAAAGCCCCGCAGATTAACGTCTGCGGGGTTTTTCTTTGGGCGAAAGAAAAGGCCTGAGTTCCGAAACTTTGAGGGTGGAGTTCCGAAACTTTTCTATTTAGAAGGCTTCGCGATGGCGCCGATCCTGCGGTAAACGCGCTCGGTAATGCCTTCTTTCGAGTGGCCAAGCAGCAAGCTGGCATCGCCCAGATCTGTGATCTCCGAAGCCGCCTTGGGGCGGATGTCGCGGAACTGAAACTGCGCGATTCGGTTGGCGAGCTCAGGCTGCTTCTCGCTGATGGCTTTCAGTCGGGCAGACTCCCGTGCCTCCTGCCACCGGTTGCGCAGCATCTCCCAAGACAGCCGTTTGCCGCTGGCGCTCAGGATGAAGAATGGCGACAGATGCTCCCGATTCCTAAGCTTGATGCGATCCAGAAGTGTGCCCAGGCTGTTGTTCACCCCATTAACTTCCAAGATGATCCTCAGTCGCTTACCGGTTTTGCCCTGGCTGACCAGCAGGTAGGCCCCTTCCAAGTCGTCCTTTCGCATGGACAGCACGTCCGCTGGCCGCTGGCCGGTCAGGTATGCCAGGTCCATCGCGTCCTTCAGCTCCATCGGGGCCTCTTCATACACCGCTCGCCATACTGCCTCGTTAGCGTAGTAGTCGCGGGGCTTCTCCTTGTTTTTCCTCACCCCCAGGCATGGATTCTGCTGCGTCGTCAGCCCCCACTCGCGAGCCGTGTTGAATACGTGCGACAGAAGCGCGATCTCACGATTGGCCCTGGTCTTCGCGGATCGGCTATCCCTGTACTGCGCGATCATGGCTGGTGTGATGGCATCGATAGGCGCCGAATCGAACACCATCCTCAGTTGCTTCAGTTCGTAGATGTTGTCCTTCTGGGTGCGGGGCGCTTTCTTAGGCAAGATATGTCGTTCGTACTGATCGAAGATCCCTTTCATGGTCGTGAGTTCGGCCGGTATGGTTTTCGCCTCCAGCTCGGCCCATTTGAGTTTGGCCTGGGTCAGATCCGTGCCGAGGGGAATCTCCTTGCCGACGGGGTCTCGGTAGTAATATCCGACCCATTCCTTGCCGCTCTTCCTAGTGCGCTTGCGCCGGTAAACACCAGGCGGCAGGTCGCGATTCTCGGTACTTCTGGGGCGCATTTCATTTCACTCGGGAAAAGTCAGGTGTCCACGCCGCGGTCGGCAGGGGTGGGGGTGTAACAGGCAGAACGCCGAGCGTGATGCCAAGCTTCATGCGCGCGTACTGGCGGCCCACCAGGGGGCGACCGCCGCGGCTCTCGACGAAGTGCCAGTTGCGATCAGTGAGCCAGCGACGCTGCCAGCCCCTGGCCTTGTAGCCAGTCAGGTCAGCCAGCTCTTCGTCCGAAAGGATCTCGGTTTCCATGGGTAGGCTCCAAGCCGCATGTTGGCGGCAATAGCTCTCCATGCCCGCGCATATCGGCGGGCTTGAGTTGTAGGGGGAGGGTTACTGAATCTTGCCGGTGAGGCGTTCGCGCCAGGTCAGGCGGCGGGGTAGGCGCTCGCGGTCCCCGATCTCGACCACCACATAGGCTGTGCGGTCGAAGGCGGCGTCACGGCGCGCTGCAAGAAGGCACGCTTCGTCATCAGCAACTTCATGACTGGTTGCGTTCAGCTCGTGCACGTTGAAGCCGTTGCTATGGACGTGCCAGCCGTGGACAACGGCAATAAAGCGGCTCATCGCGGCCCCCTGTAGATCAGGTAGGCCATGTAGGAGAGGGCGATCATGGCTTCCACCTCTTGCCCACGCGGTACACCATCATCATGTTGTGATGGAGCGGAACTTTGAGGACGTGGTCGAAGAACTCGCCCTTTCCAGAGATGAATCCGGTAGGCACCTTGGTTCCCCCGGCGCCGAATTCACGCCAGCATTCTTCGCCGCCGTTCTTTTCCCAGTAGGCGCGCTCGCGCTTTGGGATCTCATCGTAGGTTTTTTCGAACACGGAGATATCAGGGATATCACAGATCCTGCGCCATGCGGGATTGCGCTTGCACCATTCAGCAGCATGCTGAGAGGCTTGATCGACAGAGTAGAATTCCTTGGTGCTTTGTTCCGTCATGGCATCAGCTCCTTCGGCACCTGGACTGTCCAGCCGGTGATTTTGGTTATGACGGCTCTGCAGATCGCTACAAGCGGGCTTGGGCCCATCAGCCAGTCGGTGGGCTCATTCGGCCTGCTGGGGTAGGCCGTCCATCCGCCCCGCACTGGGCCATCGCCGATCTGATGCTTTGTCTTCAGCGGCCCTCCAAACACCCAGTTCTCTTGCGGGTTGTACCGCTCGCAGCGTTCGGTTGCTTCGCCGCGGTACTGGACGAACACCCTGGCCGGCGCGCCGTAGTGCGGCTTGGCCACATGCACATCCAGCCCCTCGGCCTTGGCGATCGCCCAGGCCAACTGCTCGCCGGCCAGGTCCGCCGTCTTCACTTCGATCAGGTCGGTCATGTTGCCTCCGTATCGGCTTGAAGTAACTGTGCTGCCATCTCGGCAGCGAGGCCAACGGGCCACCAGTAGCGCGGGCGCTGATGATCCGGGTAGCTGGCCTCGCGCAGTACGAGACCTTTTCGCTCAAGAGCCTTGAAAATGCTGAGCACCGAAGCAGCTGCGAGGTCGAGGCGAGCGCCGACCTGGTAGGTCAGCCCGCCAAGCCAAAATGCGCATGCCTGATCGCCGGCCGCCAGCTTCTTGCAGTCTTGCTCGTACAGGTACGGGGTTTTCTCCCGGTACCGCAGTACGTTGGCGCGGGATACCTCGCGCAAGGCATCGAGGACGCGCTGCTGGTTGCTGGTCAGTTTCACAGCTCATACCTCTCATCAATCCAGCGCCCAGGCGCCAGTGCGGGTGTAGGTTCGGGTTGTGTTTCGTGCGGGGAGAGCTGGCGCTCGTTGCCGGCCTGCAGCTGGCTGTCGGGGATGCAGCTGATGCCGCCTTTGCTTGGGCCGTCGTAGATCCAGCAGGTGGCGCCGTTCTCGCCGTCGTGGAAGACGCTGACCCCATACGGCAATGAGTCCGCGCTGGCGCTGGCGGCCAGCAGCAGGAGGCAGAGGGCGAGGCGGGTCATGGCTGCACCTCGCCGCTGTAGCGCTCGTAGCCTTCGCCGTACTCATGGCAGTAGGTCGCAGGCCAGGCACCCCGGGTGCCCTCTGGCACCATGTTGTACATGCAGGCGTAGGTGCCGCGACCCGGGGTTGTCTTGATCCAGACGTGGACAGGGCCGCCAAGCGCCCAGCCCGGATACCGCTTGATGGCTGCGGCCATGAATTGCTCGAGGTCGTGATGCCCCTTGCTCATGACGATGTAGGTGTCTTCGCCAACGCTCTGCACGTCGAGCGGATGCTGTTTCAGCCTCATGGCGTCACCACTCTACGACCCCACCAGCACACCGGACCGTCGTCGGTGTCGTGGATTGCCAGGCAGAACCAGCCATCACCATCGGGCCGGTAGGGTTCCCAGTAGCTGCAGTCCGGGTCGTGGCTTTCGAAGTACCTGTCAGCTATAGCCTCGTCGGCGTATTCCAGGCTGACCTTGCCGACCTCTAGGCCCTGCTCAGCAATCCAGGCCTTGCACTTGTCGCCATCACCCTCGTCGAAGTCGGGTAGGTCCGGGTGCTGGAACATTCCGTATTCGTCGCGCACGACCGGCGCCGGCTGGATCAGTTTGATTTCTTCAGGCATGACTCTCTCCTGCCGCAGGCCGCAGCAAATGATTGAAATTGTACGTTTATTTGTATTTGTACAGGTTATGTAGAAGTTACTTAGCCGGTCGTCTGAAATACGAAAAAGAGCTTCCTAACAGGCTGGCCAGACTCGCCATTTTGAATACGATCAAGTGCTAATAACCGGAAAAAGGAGTCCGAAATGAGACATCGTGGGGAGTGTTACTGGGCGTGGGCGGATCCTCGGTTGCACACCAGAACTCACGACGAAATGCTCGACGACGGTACAACCATCGACGTTCAAGTGAGGTTGTCGAGGACGGGCGCCACACAAATGTTTATCGGTGTGTATGCCGCATGTGGTGTGGCCATTCTCGAAGAGGCTTACGATTCACGCCCGCAAGAATCAATGACACGCGCCTTGGCATGGGGCGTAGGTAGAGCTCGCCGCATTGCAGTTGAGCAGGAACCAGCTCGGGCAGTTGCGAAGCAGGCCTAAATCTCAAGGGATGCGAACCCACCAACTCTGGGCGTAAGCAACGCCTTCGATGATCTCGATTCCTGTGAACGTCGCGCCCAGAGTGGACATACCAGTCATGACTGCTTCATACAAGGGTGGCAAATCAGGCTCGCCCGGGTGAACTTTGAGGATCGACGCCGAGTTCGAAGCCCGACCCAGCGGCGCGAACTCATCCAGGCGCAGGTGCACGTCGCCGCGGATCGGATGGAATGCGCGGATCTCCTTCTGGCTACGCGGCACGCCGCGCACGCGCATTGGAACGATAAGGAAGTGCATAGAGAGTACTGTTCAAATAAACAGTATTTTGTTCCCGCAAAACTCGCCCGTCGATGGCGGTTCGTCGGATGGAGTACAAATGTTCTCTTTGGTCATGCAGCCTTCTTTAATGCCTCGATGACTCGCTGTCCAGCGAGCGGCGGTACCGCGTTGCCTGCCATGTGCATAGTCAGGCGATGGTTTGTTGGGCGCCTGGTATCAGACGGGAATGACATTGCTGCTAGGCCCTCGTCAGCGCTGAGCATTCGCATTCGGGAGCCATCGACCAGGGCCCAGCGATCCACCGTGGTAATTGTGCCGATCGGCCGACCGATATCGCGCCCTGTCGTGCCGGAGCCTCTGCCGTAGTAAGGCATGATGAATCGCTCACCGAAGCGTTGGCGTCCGTTGCGCACCCGGTCAAGCGTGGCCTGGGCCCGACCTGGCTTCTCGATCTGCGACCAACGACCGGTGTCGAAATCGAGAAAGCTGCTCGCCGGTACATGGCGCTCCTGCGGCAACTGAAGCATCAGCGGCGCTTTGCTGCGCGTCAGGACCATGAACAGGCGAACCCGATGCTGTGGCACGCCCAGGTCGGCGCAGTCCACGATGTGAGGCGCCGCCTGATACCCCAGCGCCTGAACAGCCTGCAACCAGGCCGGGTAGAGCACCCAGTCGGTGAACTCCGGCACGTTCTCGATCACTGCCGCTTGCGGCCGGTGGAATTCCAGAGCCGATACCGGCGCCCAGGCTGTCGAGCGTGATGCGTCGTGCTCAGGGTTGCCCGACTTCTTGCCACGGGCCTTGGCGTGACCCTGGCAGCAGGGCGAGGCCAGCAGGATGTCGTGCGCCGGTACATGCTCCCAGCGGGCCTGGTGCAGGTCCTGGCAGACGTGCTGCGTATCGGGGTGGTTGGCGCTGTGCCATTCAACGGCCACCGGCCAGTGGTTTGCCGCCCAGAGAACCTGGACGCCTGCGGCGCGCGCGCCGGTGCTCCATCCGCCGAGGCCGGCGAACAGGTCGATTGCTGTGGTCATGGTGGTCTCGCTGGAGGATCAGTCGAACAGGTGCTCGCGGCGCCCGGTCTCGTGGTAGTGCAGGTCCTGAATTGCCTGCTGCTGGTCGATGGTGAACATGGGGTTGCAGGTGGTGCAGTGGCCGGCGATCTTGATGGCCTGGAACGACAGCGTGATGGATGAGTGGCCCCGGTAGCAGGAAGGGCACGTGATCGAGTCGATGTCGCAGCACAAGCGAGCTTCGTCCTCGCCGTCGTGGATGGTTTTGCATGCTGGGCATTCGAACATCTCTTCCACTTCTGGCTGACAGCACTCCCGGGCTCCATCTTCATCGTCGTGGATGTCGCCACAGGAGCCGCACTTGTAGAGCGTCCTGATCTGAATCTTCATGGTGCCTCCAGGCATGCGCCGCCCTCGCCGGGGAGGCGTTATCGTTGAATAGGGGAAGGCGCTGGCGGGCAGCGCGGAAGGGTCAGACCAGCTCGACCAGAGGTAGCGGCACCTGGGCCTGATCGACGGCACCGGCAGGGCGAACGGTGTTGAACCCTGTCTCAACCGCCGCCAGGTTTTCGATCCAGTGACTTTCCCGCTGGGTGATGTAGGCCGCTCGATTGGTGCAATCTGCCGGGTAGGCGATCACCTCGAGCACGGAAAACTCCCAGTCGGTGATATCGGAGCCGCCCAGGGCCGCGTGGAATTTGCAGCTGGTTGGGTTGCTCAGGTGTTGCCACCACCGCAGCGTGAATGGTTGCGTGGTCTGGCCGACGTAGACGCGGCCGCTAGACTTCTGGCGCACCTGGTAGATCACCGGAGGCGAACGACCCTCGCTTGCCAGTTTGAATTCCGAAAGGTCGCGAAACCTGGCCGCCGCCTGGCACTTCTCGGTGCAGTAGTCGTGGCTTTTGGTTTCAGTGTGCGGGTCGTTGTATTTGTCGATCAACTTGAAGACCGTGCCGCACTCCTTGCATGGCCTGTTTTCGAAGCGACCCAGCAGGTAGGTGTCGTCCTCGTCGATCGGCTGGATGTGCAGTAGATACTCGTGCGCTTCCATGTCCTTGCGAAGCACGCGCGACGGAAACTGGCGCTCGTATTGCTCCTCGACCACGACTTTCGCTGCCTTGCGGTCGGGCCCCTCAACCATGCCGCTGAACACTGGCGGCCAGGCCCATTCATCCTCGCCGTATGCGTTTTTGGCCGGGCGTCGGCCCTTGATCTGGAAGTAGAACTTGGCCATGGCTTTCTCCATGCATGCGCCGCCCTCCGTGCTGGTGGCGGCATGGTGGCAATTTGGTTTGGGATGATGTATTCGTATGCCTTTGTTGCCAAAGGAAATTATCGTGGCGGATTTTGTTCTCAACGGATGCGTAGTAGTTCAAGCAGCAACAGTGGCTATTAATCTTCAGCAATTGGAGGATGAGGGCTTCATCACTAGCGTCCAGCCAAATTATCCGCTGGCAATGCACGACGGCCAGCTTGCCTACTACTGTGAACACCTCAACTCTGAAGTGGGCGAGGAGGATGCATTTGGCAGCAGCTGGATCTGCACTCGTGTAGGGGCTTTTTTGACCATCTATCGCCTAGATGGTGAGTCTGGAGACCTTGGGAGAAAAGCTATCAACGATGCAGCGGATGATTTAGCTCTTGCTGAAGGGTCTAAGCGCGACTGGTAATGGTATTTGGTGCAAATACCTCATCACCCGGGTCCTGCTGAATCATCAGCATGCTCTTGCGGCCTACCGGCTCTCGCCAGGGTCATGCTTCAGCTCGGCCCTACTGGCCGCTTCAAACCTTCGCGCTAGTTTTGGCGATATCTTAAAAGCTGGCGCGTCAGGCTTTTTCAGGCGGCGCGCTTGCTCTCGATGGTCAACAGCAATGAACGCCCAGTGCATGTCCTGCAGCAGCTCCTGCAGCTGGGTGTAGCCGTGAACCTTCATCGCCTTGGTCAGCTCCGCGCGCGTCCCGGCCGCCGTCTCTACAGGCAGCGTCTCGACGCCCAGGCGCTCGGCCTCCGCCTTCTTCCTGTCGCGGTAATCCGCCGAGTGCTTCGCTGCCCCCGTCTTCTTCTCGGCCATCTTCAATTCCTTCTGCTGGGTCTCATGTAGTTAGCGCATGAGACATTTGTGCAAGTTGAAACCTAATTTGAAGCAGACTAAATTTAGAGTTCCATCAACTTTTCGGAGACTCAGGAGCATGCCAACTGATCGCGAGCTGCAGCTCGAACAGGCGCTTATAGCAGTGATCGCATCATCAGAATTACTTGGCTGTAACATTGATTTTCTGTGCAATCGCGCCATTGGCGGCATTATTGGCGGTGTTGAGTTCGCCAATATTCCTGAAGCGCACGTTCAGAGTGTTATCGACGAAATTGAAAGGGCGAAAGCTGCTTCGAAACGCAGTATTGATGCAGCCATTCAACAGGGCTGAAAACTATGCGGCGCCGCTTGGGGAGCTAGGTGGCGTCGAGGTCCTCTTCAGTCCAGCCCATCGAAATATTGAACCCACCTGCTGACCCGCTCGCCTAACCCTGTATCAACCCACAGGGAGCAGCAGTCATGTCCAACCTCGCCATCTATTTCTGGATCGCCGTTGCGGTGATCGTCATCCTTGTCGACCTATGGGCCATCGTCAGTGTGTTTCGCAGTGACAAAACTGATGGCGTTAAGGTCATGTGGTTTCTCGGCATCGTGATCTTCCCGGTTGTGGGATTGATCATCTGGGCGCTGTTTGGGCCAAGGGGAATCAAGCCAGGGACCGGACCAACTTCGCCAGAGCACAGCAAAGGGTGACAGTAGTCACGTTGCCGGCCTGCCCACCAACTTACGGTCGGCGGCAGCTTCCAGCGCCTGGGCGGTGTTGACCGCGACCTTGTAGTTGAAGCAGAACACCCGGGTCTTGCCCGTGGCGCGCTCGATGATGTGGTAGGCCTTGCCCTTAGCGACGACCTGGTAGCGCACCGACTGGGCCGGCGCGGTCAGGCCGAGGATGACGTGCAGGTTTGCCGGCGGCAGGGTGGTTCGTGCACGCATCGCGGCCAGGCCGTCGACGCGCTGCTGCATGGATGGGTGCATGGGGATCTCCAAGGGACGGGCAAGAAAAAGCCCGGCGTACCGGGCTGGCTCAGTAAGTACCACCTCACGTGAGCTACCGAGGCCGCATGTGGCGGTCCGGCAAGGGCTGGCGGTTACATGGCGGCATCCTCCGTTGTTCGCCGCTGGGAAGGCAGTGGCCACCTATGAGTGCAGCTCCACGCTCTCAGCGCGGCGCAGCACGCGAACCTGGGCAATGCGTCGTTCAGGGGCTCGGCGGTCGCGGCGCATCGGGTCACCGCCGCCGGCAGCAAGTGAGTGCATGGCGATCAGCGCGGCGAGCACAAAGCACATGGGGCTGATGATCTGGCGCTTCATGGCCTCGGCTACCGCCGCTGCCCGACGCGCTACACCGAGCTTGAACATCGCCACCGACAGCCGTTTCGCGACGGTGCCCGGTGAAATGTCGAACGCGCGGGCGATCTCTTTGGCAGTCATTCCCTGGGCAACAGCGAGCAAGCACTGAAGCTCGCGCGGGGCCAGGCCGCGCCCGAGGTGACCTTTCCACTGGCCGCTGACGATTGTCGATTCCATGATTTGCCTCGGTGGGTGGCTGCATTGGTCGTAACGCTCGCCGCCGCAAAACTCCCGGACCAGGGGAGGGCGAGCGTCACGACCAATGCAGCCTGGTGCTGGGGAGTACCAGGTGATTGGGCAGTTTGCGTCAGGCTGACGTGGCGCTGGTTGTTTGATGGCTTGCAGCCACCTCACCACTGCCCAGGTGACGGGCATTGCGCTAGGCTGAGCGCTCTCACACAGCACAGCCAGCAAAGGAGGGCGAGCCGCGAATGCGCAAGCTCAAGTTGAGGTACAAATACGACTCTGACGACATGAACCCAAAGCACCTTGAGACCGACCAAGCTATCAAGGTTGGCGACGCGGTTCAGCTTGACGACGGGTATTGGTATGGCGTCATGGACATTCGAATTCTGAAGACAGATATCCAGCTAACTCTCTCGAAATCGTCTCAAGATGCGGAGGAGGCAAAGCTTGTAATGAGCCAGCTATTGTCCGACTGAGAACGATGGTTGCGAACTTGAGGCAGTCTTGTTTGCTGATATCCCGGCTGGGGTGCATTAGCGTGAGCTTCGTCCTCAAGCCAGGGTTGCCATGACATGCGAGCGTCATCAGTGCCGCCTCTATCCTTCCCTGTAGTGATGGCGCTTCCACTGATGGCTTCCTTGAGCCTCCTTTTTGATTCCGCATAGGGCATCTCCTGTTGACTTCCCGTCTGGCCTTGTCGCCAAGGCCAATCGGTGAAATCACCCCGGCCTCGCTACTGGCGTCAGGCCGGGTGCATATCGTTGGTTGTTTTTCCGGCCGCGACCCTTGTCCGCCGGATAACTGTTCTTGGCGCTTTACGCTGCACGCCTGGGTCAGTTGCCAACCCTCTGAACCGTTCAGGCCGGTTCATCGCTGCCTTCAATCTGGCCGGTGGTGATCCGGCGTTGAGGCAAATTTAGAAAACTAAACAAAATTGGTCAAGGTTTATTTTTAAGAAAACTTAACAATTGGCGCGCGGCCGTTTCGAGGCGAGAGATTTCGGAGAGCAAGGAGGGTGTAAGGCGGGCAATAAAAAGCCCGGCGATTGCCGGGCTGTGGCTACTTACGTTTTGGAGATCTTCGCACTGTTGACCACCAGAAGACCCGACCCAGCATTCGGACCTCCTCCTGAAATTGTTCGGCGGTCATAATTTCGTCTGGGTAATCCTCAGTATTTTCGCTTCGAATGCGTACCGCACCTGCCGGCAGGCGATACAGGTACTTCACTCGCAGCATTCCGCCGTGATTGAAGGCGTAGATCTCACCGTCAATGATTGAGGTGTCGGTCAAGTCAAAGCCGATCGCCGCACCGTCAAGGATCAGTCGCTCCATGCTTCTGCCGCGAACGCGGGCGCAGGCTGCGCTATTGCAATCAACACCTGCAGCACGCAGCGTGGCGTTGCTGAACCTAAGCTTCCTATCAGTCACCTCAACTACTTCGGTCATCCCGTGACCACCCGAAAACTCAACTTCGGCGTAGTAGGGCACCTCGCACTCATCGTCATCCAGTGGATCACCTTCGTCCCAAACGGCGAGATCACCGAGCAGCTCTGCGTTGGCCTGGGGCGCACTGCGTCGAGCCTCCTGAGGCCCTTTACCACTCGACAGCCACTCGGGATTGCAATCCAAGGCCTTGGAGAGCGCCAGAAGGTTTTTGCCCTTGGCCCCATTCGTTCCGTTCAGCCAAAACGTAACCGTGGCCCTGGATACGCCAGTGCGCTCACTGAGGTCGGTTGCACGGAGGCCAAGGGCCTCCATGCGAGATTTGAGTCGGTCTTTGAATTCCATATTTAGGATTCTAAACAATGCGTTGTTTAGATAACTTGCCTTCTGTTGTTTATCTTTCTAAACTCGGCGTGAACAGTAGGAGAGACACCCATGACATTCGACGAAGCCCTTGAGTACTTCGGGTCCGGACGAGCCATCGGTGACGCCCTCGGCGTGAGTGGAAGCCGGGTGTCCCAGTGCAGAGCGTCCGGCGGCTTCTCATACCCCATGCAATGCGTGCTTGAAAAAGAGTCGTCCAGCCGCCTTGTTGCGAAGCGAGAGGACGATCCAGCACATGGCTCAGGGAAGACGGCCGCCTGACCACGAAATGAATTATCCGCAACTTGGTGCACCACCAGTAGCGGCCTGCAGTAGCTGTGAATTTAACCAGTAGGAGAGAGCAGATGGATCAGCAGAAGGGATGCCCTGGAGATGGCGACGAAGGCGAAAAACTCGACCACATCGCCGATCAGACCGTGCTGGGCGCCACCATCGAAAGCGCTACCAAGGTTGACGGGTGCCCTGCCTGGCTGCTCACGAAAGGTGGCGGGGTCTACATCAATTCCGCGTATGTGGCTGATTCAGCATGTTCTGGAGTGTTGAAACGTCCATTTTCAGGATTGAAAGCGGCCATTCGTAATCTGATTGCGCGTCTCCGCTGCCACACCCTTGGGCAGGGTTAGCAATGAAGTACTCCGCCGCCTTGGTGAGGGCTTCCCCATCAAAGCCGGGTGTTGAGCGAAGGGTGGACGCCAGAGCTACCAGTGAAGTGATCATTCCCTTTTCAAACGGTGACAAGTTTTCCATGTCCGGTCTCCTTGGACCTTGTTGTGTGGAAGCAAAAAGCTACCACGGATGCACCGGGCACCCATAACGCCTGAATTGCAGGCGAAAAAAAACCGCCTGGCAGGGCGGTCTTCTCTACATCACAACGGGGTCGATTATGCACATAGCAATCGATGCAAGCAATACCAGCCCTATCGCGTCAGGTTTCGGTTTCCCCGTGAACCTGTCGCGTCAGGTCGACATCGGCGAGGGCGGGGCGTGAGCGTTCAAGCAATGACCTGGGCGCTGGCCATCCCGAAGGCCTCGCTCGACAACCCAGCCGCGCGTCATGTGCTGCTGTGCCTTGCGAACTACGCCGGTAGCGACGGTCGTGGGGCATTCCCCTCTGCAGGCACGCTCTCCGAAGACACTGGCCTGTCCGAGCGCACCGTCCGCCTCAAGCTGGACGAGCTGGAGAAGGGCGGTTTCATCGTTGAGGGAAACCAAGCCATCGCTGCGGCGTACATCGACCGCCGGGATCGCCGACCCGTGGTCTATGACCTGCAACTGAAGCGGGGTGCAAATACTGCACCCCGTAAAGAGCGGGGTGCAGCTGACCGCACGGGGTGCAGCTCACAGCAGAACGGGGTGCAGGAAAACGCAGAACGGGGTGCAGCAGCTGCACCCAATCCGTCATTGAACCATCAATTAACCGAAGAGCAGCAGCCGCGCGATCTGGCTGGCGTAATCGAGCAGCAGGATCGACAGGCCATTGAGCCGCAGGAAGATCGCCAGCACTTCGCCATGTTCGCCGAGTGGAATCCACCCACCAACCTGGTTACCGCCCAGCTGAAATTGGCCGGCCTGACCTTTGAGGTTCTGACGGAGGAAGCGCTCCAGAGCTTCCTGGGCTACTACATCGCCAAGCCGCAGGTGTTCGACAGCAACGGCGGCTGGTGCTTCCGCCTGGCCAAGTGGGTCAAGACCGAAAAAGCCAAGGGCGCAGCTGCGCACGAAGAGGCCGGTACCGACTGGACCAAGAAGGGGGTTCGAGTATGACAGCCACCAACGTCCGCCAGCTGTTGGCCAAACGCCGAACCGATCCGACCTATCAGCCTCCGGTAGAGCCGGGAGCGATGCCGATCGATCCGGCAACCCGCCAGGTGATCGAAGACCTGTTTCTTCGGCTACGTGGAGCCTGCGGCGCCTGGCGCCAATCCTGGCCAACTCCTGCGGTGATGGACGCGGCCAAGCTGGAATGGCTCGGCGAGTTTATGCGCTCGGGCATCACCCGTCTGGAGCAGATCGATCACGGCATGCGCGTGCTGAGTGCCAACAAGTCGGCATTCATCCCGGCGCCTGGCGTGTTTGTGAGCTGGTGTTTCGCTCCCGAAGGCCTTGGCTTGCCCGGCGTCGAGAAGGCCTATGCCCAGGGTCTGCGCAACTGCCACCCGGCAATGCGCACATCAGCGAAGTGGATGCATCCAGCTGTCTACCACGCGACTGCTGCGACTGGCTTCCACAGCCTGCCACTGATGTCGCGTGAGCTCGGGCTGGCCTGCTTCGAGAAGCACTATCTGGTGCAGTGCCGGAAGATCTGGCAAGGCGAGAGCCTTGGCCCGGTACCGGTTGCCGAGCTCGCTGCACCGGCCGCCCCGCGCTCGCTGGATGTTGGCCGCGCCGCGCTTGACGCGCTGCGCTCCGCCCGGGGAGGTCGGTCATGACTCATTCAATGTTGGCCGCGCCCGACCTCGCAGAGTACCGCTGGGCGCTCTATGCCTGCGGGCATCTGCTCGACCTCACTACCGAGCCACACCCGCCCGTGGGCCTGTATCGCGACGAGCAGTCGGCGAGGCTGCACGGCCTGCGCATGTGGCCAAGCACCTTCACCGTCATCGATCTGCATAAGGACGACCTCTCATGAGGGCTGCTCGCCTGTTTCCCGCCAAGACCGCGCCCAGCAAGCCGCGCGCCAAACCCGTGGACCGTGAAGGCCAAGAACAGGCCGCACTTATGCGCGAACTGCAGCTGCGCTTTCCGGCCGCATTCAAGCTGATCTACCACGTACCGAACGGCGGGCACCGAGTGAAAGCGGTCGCCGCCAAGCTGAAGGCCCAGGGCGTGAAGGCTGGCATTCCTGACCTGGTGCTGCCGATGGCGCGGGGTGGGCACTTCGGGCTGTACATCGAGTTCAAGGCCATGCCGCCGTTCGATGCGCCGGTCTCGGCCAGCCAGGACGCTTGCATTCAGGCGCTGACCGATCAGGGTTACCTGGCCATCGTGTGTCGTGGCCGGATCGATGCCGTTGAGGCGATCAGGGCCTACCTGTTGCAGCCGCAGACCCGGGTGGCTGCATGAGCGCGACCCGGGAAGTGAAGTTCAGCGAGGCCGAGGTGCGCCGTCAGGCCGCCGACATGTCGGTACGAGACCTGCGCGACGCACGCCACCCCGGCCTGCGCCTGCGATTCTGGAGCAGTCGTGACCGTGGTACTTGGCACCTTGTGCGCGGCAAGCACTGGGCGCCTATTGCTCGCTGGCCCGACCTCAGCGTTGCAGCGGTGCTGACCGAGCTGCCTACGCTGCGTCAGCGCCTGATGCGCGACCCTGTGACCGCGCCCATAGCCTCGGGCATTGCCACTGTAGGCCAACTGCTCGACTGGTACGGCGATCGCATGGCTCGTGATCGGTCACTGTCGGCCAAGCGCAAGGCCAGTGCCCGCTCGGCCATCGCCCAGCACCTGAAGCCGCGGCTGGATGACCTGGCCGTAGTCGATGTGACTGCCGACAGCCTGGACAAGCAGCTGATGTGGCCGAGCCAGGCCGTGGTGTCGCTGTCATACCTGCGCCAGATGTTCGCGCTGCTGCTGACCGCGTTCCGCCAAGCCCTGAAGCTGGGTCTGATTGATCGAAACCCCATGGCCGGGATGCGCTTCAGCGACTTCACCAAGGCCAAGATCCTGCCCAAGGCAGCGCGGCTGCGTGGCGTGCAGTTGCCCGAACTGATGCAGCAACTGGCCCAGGCCTTCGAGCAGGCGCCCGGCGACGCCATGCTGGCCCTGATGATGCTGGCCCACGGCAGCAGGATCGGTGAGACCCGGCTGGCGCGCTGGAGCGATGTGTCCCTGGCCGCTGCCGAGTGGTTCATCCCCGCAGCCAACGCGAAGACCCGCACCGAGCACCGCCTGCCACTGACGGCCCAGCTGAAGGCGCTGCTGAGTCGGTACCGGGCCATCCAGCAGGCCGGGGGCTATGAGGGCGCTTACCTGTTCCCGAATCGTCGCGGTCAGCCGCTGAGCGAGACCCAGGCCAGCGCCGTGTTCACCCGGTTGGGGCAGGGGCAGTGGACCAGTCACGACCTGCGCAAAGTCTCTCGTACCACTTGGACCGACCTCGGTATCGACGGGCACATCGGCGAGATGCTGCTGAACCACTCGCTGGGCAAGATCGCCAGCACCTACATCCACACCCAGGCCATGCAGCAGCGCCGGGCAGCCCTGGAGAAGTGGCACGGCTGGTTAGACAGCATCGGTTTTTCGGCCATTCACGGCCTTACCGAGGCCTTATTTGAAGTTTCACAGAGTCGCGTGCAGCCCACGGTTGGCGGGGCTCCAAGCGGTATTGACGAATTTGTTATTAGCGAGGATTCAAAGTGACAAGGAAGAGCCATGGCCCTGCCTTCAAGAAGGCTGCGATCAAGTTGGCTCAGTGCCCTTTGTGCCGTGGGAGAGCGGTCACTCAGGGTGTGTTTCACGAACTGCCATGCAGCCACTGTCATGCCTCGGGCTTTGTGGCGGCTGCAACCGGCGAGGCCCTGGCCCTGGATGAACTGGTGACCCAGCTCGCCATGAGGCTGCAGGCAGCGACACGGCAGATCGAACAGTTGAAGAAGCCTCGGGCCACTGGGCCGGAGGCTCTGTATCAGGATGGCAACCGGCTGGGCGCCGGCGGCACAAACTACACGGGCGATTGAGGGGAAGGGCATGATCTATAGCAGCGTATCGGGAGCGGTAGTCGCGGCATTGGCGGCTGGCGAGAAGGGATCAGCAAAGGGGCAGGCGTGGCAGAAGCTGTACAAAGCGGCGGAGGAAGAGGGCGGATGCTTGGCGTCGCTTGCCGGCCAGCCGGGAGGCGTCGACCAGGCCCAGATCGACTTCTGGGTGTCTGCGCGACTGCACCACATGCTCAAGCCGCAGCACTGGGATGTATTGGTGGCGAAGTACAGCACGAACAAGGCGAAGAAGGTCCAGGCCATCACCCTGGTGCGGCCGCGCATTGCCAGCCCAGCCTCGCAGCTGTTCATCTACAAGGCGGTCACGGCCTGGGCAATCCCGAAGCTCAAGGGCGCTCGTCGTAAGCCGCCGCGTTCCGTGTCGGTTGAGATTCCTTTGGATGCCTCGGCCTGGCGTCGTGACGCTACCGTGAATGCTGCCGTTGCTGCTGGCCAAGCGGAAAAGAAACGCATCGAGGCGTTACAAGAGGGCGTGATCATCCTGCCGGACAGCTTCTACGACATGAACACCTGGGACCTCGATGCTACTCCGGAGTCGACGCGCCGCCGCTGGAGGGCTGAAATCAACGAGAAACTCGAAGGCCTGGTGGATGACGCACTGGCTGATGTGAAAGTGATTCTGGAGGCTGAAGGGTTGCTGATGAAAGAGGCCGCGTGATTGCCTGTTGACATCAGTGAGCGACTGAGCGAAATTATCCCCATCCTGTCATTCCTGCGCGTTGCTGAGGAGTGGCACAAAAGCCCGGCCATTGTGCTGGGCTTTTTGCTATCTGCAAGTTGTGAAATCATCCACTCTTTATCCGAACAGAGGATGCGAGATGGATCAGAGTACCAAGCAGGAAATCAATGGAATGGTTGAGGCCATTCAGGATATGGCGACGAGGGAATTTGCCGAGTCAAAATCGAGTGAGCCTTTCGAGACTCATGTAGATAGCGGCGATGATCACCCAGATCGAACTCGACTGATTGCAAAAGGCGTGCAGCTCGGTCTCTGTGATCACTTCCGTTCCGATCGGATTAGTGTTGAGGTGGTTGAAACTGGCTACTTCATCCGGATTAAAAGAGATTAAGCCGCGACACTCTAAGTAACATTCTCCACGAAGCCCTGGCATATGCCGGGGCTTTTTCGTTTTCGGCTCCATCACACCCATAGCCCTGAGCTGGGAGTGCTGTTGGGGCCGAATCCATTCCGCTCCCAAAAGGGAGGAACCGAGATGCCAAACATGCCCGAGAAGGATCCTGGCCTGTGGGCCGCTGTGCTCACCTGGGTGCTAGCCCATCAGCCTCAGCTGTATGCCGCTGGCTTGTCAGTCGCCATCGCCGTCCTCCGGGTGGTTTATGGCGGTGGCACTCGCCGGCAGATGTTCTTGGAGGGCGCCTTGTGCGGTCTTATCACCCTGGCCCTGGTGCCGCTGCTCGAATGGATGGGCTTGCCGCAGGGCATGGCCACCTTCGCCGGCGGCATGGTCGGGTTCATGGGTGTTGAGAAGCTTCGCGGCTACTCGGACCTGTTTCTGTCACGCAAAGCACAGGGGTAGAGCATGAAGTTGATCCTAAAGAGACTGATCCCCGGCATCGAGGTAACCAGCCTCGACAGCGAGTGCCGTCACTACGTGCCCGGCCGCCGTGATCACCAGGCCCCGTTTGCGCTGCATACAGAGGATGGCGCCGTGCTGCCGAGCCAACTGAGCACCACCTTGCACAGCGAACCAGGCCAGCCTGTACGCCTGACAGTCGTGTTCACGGTTGACGGGAACAACCTGGCTGTTGAAGGCGATGGCCTGTAGCGGATGCGCCGCCCGGCGCGAACGAATCAACAAATGGACAAAGGTGGCATATGAACGAGCAAGAAGCCTTTTCGCGCCAAATCGAGAGTCTGAGCCCGAAGAAGGGCGACCTGCTGGTGATCAGCGTGCCGTTTCCTCTGAAGGCGGAAGTACGCGAGAAGCTGGCAGGGGTCCTGAAGGGCACGACCGATCGCCTGGACTGTGAACTTCTTGTACTTGAGGCGGGTATCACCGCTCAACTGCAGCCTGGCGTGAGCGACTTGCTGACCGAGCAGAAGAAACAGACCGCGTTGCTCGAGCAGATCGCCAGCCAGAACCTGGCGCTGATCGAAGCGCTGGCCGATGACCAGGCGGCAGACGCTGACGCGACTCCGAGGACCTACCTGGGCGGCGCCCCATGCCGCTGAGGCCGCAGCGGCCTTGCCGAGCCCAAGGTTGCCGTGCACTGCACCGCAATGCCAGCGGCTACTGTGAGGGCCATGCTGAGCTGGCTGCCGAGCAGGCCAAGGCCTGGGCGACTCGCAAGGGATCAGGGCGTGGTGGTCGGCCATGGCGGCGCAAGCGTGAGCGAATCCTGAAGCGAGATCGGTACCTCTGTCGGTGCGATGACTGCACGCAGCTTGGTCGCATCCGCGAAGCGCATGAAGTTGACCACATCGTGGCCCTGGCCCACGGCGGTACCGACGATGACGACAACCTTCGAGCGATCAACCGCGACTGCCACAAGGCCAAGACGCAGCGGGAGTCGAAAACGGTCAAAAAATGATCGAAAACGACGAAAGTGAGAAGAAATCTCGTTGACGGGGAGGGGGAGGGTCAAAAGTCCAGGCCCTTTCGCTCGGACACCGCACCCTCAGTCTTTTTTTCACACCCGCGAAATTAAAAATTCAGGAGTTGCGCGATGGGAGGCCCCGCCACGGTCGCCGGCCGTGGTCGCAAACCCAAGCCGACGGCCAAGAAACAGCTCGCCGGTAACCCCGGCAAACGGGCACTGAACAAGGCCGAACCCGAGTTCACCCGCATCACTGATGTCGATCCGCCGGAGTGGCTGAGCGAGCGCGCAGCTGTCGTGTGGCGGATGCTCGTGCCGGAGCTGCTGCGCGAAAACGTCCTTGCACTGACCGACCTGCACAACGTTGAAGCCTTTTGCACGGCCTACAGCAACTGGCGACTGGCTCAGGATTCTGTCGATCAGTTCGGCATCGTCGTAGAGTCGGCCCAGGGCAGCCCCATAAAAAACCCGGCTTTGACCGCGGCCAACGAAGCAATGCGCCAGATGGTCACTTTCGGCTCGATGCTGGGCCTGGACCCCGCCAGCCGCACGCGGATCATCGGCGGCAATAAGCAGAAATCCACCAACGAGTTTGCAGCCCTACTGAGTTCCTGATGGCCAGAGCCAAGTACACGAACGTCGACAAGGCAATGGTGTGGGCAAGGTCCGTCCTCAAAGGAAAGTTTCCTGCTTGCCTCTTCATCCACCAAGCGATCGAGCGGCACTTCGAGGATGTGGCGGCCAGCCGCTCGAAGAACTATCCGTACAAATTCGATCCGGCCAAGGCTGAGAAGAAACTGCGGCTGATGCAGCTGCTGCCCCACACAAAGGGCGAGTGGGCGTTCAAGCGACAGCTGATCACCCTGGAGCCCTGGCAGCTATTCGGACTGGCCTGCACCTTCGGCTGGGTCCGGAAGAAGGGCGGGTATCGGCGCTTCCGGGAAAGCTATTGGGAAGTTCCGCGCAAGAACGGTAAGTCGGTGATCGCTGCCGGCGTCGGCATCAGCATGTTCGTTGCCGACAATGAGTTCGGCGCTGAGGTCTACTCCGGGGCGACGACCGAGGTGCAGGCCTGGGAGGTATTCCGGCCTGCTCGTCTGATGGTCAGTCGCTCGCCCATGCTTATTGAGGCTGCGGGAATCGAGGTAAACGCCTCGAACATGAACATCCCGTCCAACGGAAGCCGCTTCGAGCCGTTGATCGGCAATCCTGGTGATGGAGCTTCTCCTTCGTGCGCGATTGTCGACGAGTACCACGAGCACGCCACTGCTGCTCAGTACGACACGATGATCACCGGCATGGGCGCCCGCAGGCAGCCGTTGATGTTCATCATCACCACCGCCGGTGCGGACATTGAGGGCCCGTGCTACGACAAGCGCCGCCAGGTCATCGAGATGCTGAACGGCACCGTTCCTGACGAGGAGCTGTTCGGCTACATCTGGACGCTAGACGAGGGCGACGACTGGACTGACCCGAAGAACCTGGCCAAGGCCAATCCCTGCATGGGGGTGTCGGTGTTCCAGGAGTACCTGGAGAGCCAGCTGGCCAGGGGCATCCGCTCGGCACGCTTCACCAATACCTTCAAGACCAAGCACCTGAACCTGTGGGTGACCGCGAAATCTGGCTTTTTCAACATGCAGAGCTGGAAGGCTTGCGAGGACAAGACGCTCTCTCTCGAGCAGTTCGAAGGGCAGGAGTGGATTGCTGGATTCGACCTGGCGCGCAAGCTGGACATGAACTCCCGGGCCAGGCTTTTTTGGCGAGAGATCGACGGGAAGATCCACTACTACAGCGTCGGGCCAGCGTTCTGGGTGCCGGAAGACACCGCCAACGACGTGGACAACAAGCGCATGACTGAGCGCTTCCAGGCCTGGGTCAACACCGGCCATCTGCACACGACACCCGGCGCCGAAGTGGATTACCGGGAAATACTCGAGGACACCAAGGAAGCCAACAAGCTCGCGCCGATCTCAGAGAGCCCGATTGACCCACACGGGGCGACGGGTCTCAGTCACGACCTGGACGACGAAGGACTCAACCCGGTCACCGTCACCCAGAACTACACCAACATGTCCGACCCCATGAAGGAGCTGGAAGCGGCGATCGAGGCGGGCCGTTTCCACCACGACGGAAATCCGATCATGACCTGGTGTATCGGCAACGTGATCGGCAAAAACCTGCCCGGTAACGACGACGTGGTGCGCCCGATTAAACAGGGCGAGGACAACAAGATTGACGGCGCTGTTGCGCTGATCATGGCTATCGGGTCGGTGCTGCGGTTGGTGGCCGAGGGCTCCGGCGGCTTCGACAACTTCTTCGCCAACCCCATCGTGCTTGGCTGACAGGAACCCTATGAAAACTGGCCTCATCATCTTTCTGGCACTCGCCGCCGGCGGCTTGCTGCTGGGCATCGCGGGTGTGTATGTACTGGCGGGCCTGGGCTATGGCCTTTTGGCTGCAGCCTTCGCCTGCCTCGCCGCTGCCGGATTCGTCCGCAAGGGGTTGACCAGTGGCTAAATCTCTCACCCAAGTGCTTGGGCAAGCGCTGTTCAAATCTGCCGAACCGGGAATGGCTTCCAGCGTGGCAGGCTGGGCCGGCAGGCGAATCGGCCTCACCGATTCCACTTTCTGGAGCAAGTTCTACGGCACCGACTCGGCGTCGGGTAAGGTTGTCAGCCAGCAGACAGCCCTGCAGCTGTCGACGGTGTGGGCTTGCGTGAGGCTCATCGCCGAGACAATTGCCACGCTGCCGATCGCGCTCTACGAAGACAAGAACGGCGCGCCTGTAGTGGCCAGCTCTCACCCGGTCAACTTCGTGATCAGCCAGCAGCCCAACGCCGACCAGACGCCGGTGGAGTTCTGGGAAAACGTCATGGCCAGCCTGCTACTGCAGGGGAATTCTTTCTGCGAGCCGCACATGAGCGGCAGGTCACTGACCAGCCTGGAGTTCCTGCTCCCGCAGAACATGTCGCCGCCGCGCCGCCTGGCAGATGGCCGTATTGAATACCGATACACGGACAGCTTCGGCAAGCCGCACACGCTCACCGATGAGCAGATGGTCCACGTCAGGGCGTTCGGAACCGACCCGCTGTGCGGGCTTTCGCCTCTGTCCTATGGACGCCAGGTGCTGGGATCGGCGATGGCCGCTGATGAGTCGGCAGCCAAGATGTTCGCCAATGGGATGAAGCTCGGTGGGGTGCTTTCAACCGACCAGATCCTCAATCCGAAACAGCGCGGCGAGCTGCGCGACGACATGGTCAAGCAGTACGAGGGCGTGACCAATGCCGGCAAGACCATGCTGCTCGAGGCAGGCATGAAGTACCAATCGGTGTCGATGACGCCGGAAGATGCACAGATGCTCCAGACCCGGGCTTTCAACGTCGAGGAGATTTGCCGCTGGTTCCGAGTGCCGCCATGGATGGTCGGGCACACGCAGAACTCCACCAGTTGGGGTACCGGGATGGAGCAGCAGATGATCGGCTTCCTGTCCTTCACCCTGCTGCCCTGGATCAAGCGCATCGAGATGTGCGCCAACCGGCGCCTGCTGCGCCCAGATGAGCGCCGCCGCTTCTACGTGAAGTTCAACCCGGAAGGCCTGCTGCGCATGGACAGCGCGGCGCGGGCGGCCTTCTACAGCTCGATGACCCAGAACGGCATCTACACCCGGGACGACTGCCGGCGCAAAGAGAACCTGCCGCCTGAAGGTGGTAACGCCGCGAAGCTCACCGTGCAATCCAACATGCTGCCGATCGACAAGTTGGGCGAAGACCCCGGCGGTGCCAACCAGGCCAAGTCGGCGCTGCTCGACTGGCTCAACGACCAGCCAAGAGGTAACACCCCATGAGGCACAAGGATCGGCAGGCGGCGGTCAAGTACCGCTCCTTCGACTATGACGTGAAGGCTGTCGGTGACGACGGCCTTTTTTCTGGCTACGGATCTGTGTTTGGCGTGGTCGACAGCTACAACGAAGTGGTGGCACCTGGCGCATTCCTGGATTCAATCGAGGACGCCAAGGCCAAGGGGCGCACCTTCCCCGTGCTCTGGCAGCACCGTACAGGCGAGCCGATCGGCAGCTGGGATATCGCCAGCCTGAAAGAAGACGAGCGAGGTCTGTTCGGCTCTGGCGAGCTCTGGCTGGAAGACGCGCCCTATGCGCGCATTGCCTACCGAGGTATGCAAACCCGCTCCATCACCGGCCTGTCCATCGGCTACTACGTTCGCGAATCCACCTTCGATGAGAAGACCCGTATTCGCACGCTGACCAAGCTGGACCTGATCGAGATCTCCATCGTCACCGTGCCAGCGAACGATGAAGCACGAACCGACACCATCAAATCGAAGCTTGCCCACGGCGGCCTGCCTTCGATGCCCGAGTTTGAGTTGCTCCTGCGCGAGGCAGGCTTCTCGAAAACCCAGTCGGCGGTTATTGCCAACCGCGGGCTGCAGCACCTGCTCCGGAGCGAGTCCGCGGGCGACCTGGCAGAAATCGAAATCGTCGAGGCGCTGAAGTCGCGCCCGGCACTGTCTCTCCCATCGTTTTGAGGATTCACCATGCATAACGCCATGAGCAACCAGGCTCGCGCCGAACACCGCCAGTTCCAGCGCAAGGAACACGCCGACGACAAGATCCAGCTGAAGGCGGTCAATGAACTGCTCGACCAGCGCGACCAGGAAATCAAGGCATTCGCCAGCAAGGCGGCTGCTGAGATCAAAGAGCACGGCACCATCCTGACCGAAACCAAGACCGTGCTGGATGGTTTGGTAAAAGACGGCCTGGGCCTGCAGGACCGTCTGCAGGAGATCGAGCAGAAGCTCGCCCGCCGGTTCGCTGCCAATGACCCGGTTGAGTCGAAGTCGGTCGGCGAGGAGCTGTCCGAGTCCGAGGACTTCCAGTCCCTGCAAACCCGAGGTCGTGGCATTGCGCGTATCGGCCGCAAGGCTGTGACCAACATCACCAGTGCCACTACCGGTACCGGTGGTGTCGGCGCAGGCATCCAGCCTACCCGGGTGCCTGGAATCGTGGTGGGGCCTGAGCGCGAATTCACTATCCGCGATCTGATCATGCCTGGCCGTACCTCTTCGAACTCCGTCGAGTATGTACGTGAAAGTGGCTTCCAGAACATGGCGGCGGCGCAGGCCGGCGAAGGTGCCGCCAAGGCACAGTCCGACCTGTCCTTCGAGCTCAAGGACACCCCGGTGCGCACCATCGCCCACTGGTTCCGAGCCTCCAAGCAGGTGCTGTCCGATATCCCGCTGCTGCAAAGCTATATCAACGGCCGCGCGATCTACGGCCTGAAATACAAGGAAGAAGAACAGATCCTGGCGGGCGACGGTACCGGCCAGAACCTGCTCGGCCTGATCCCTCAAGCCACGGCCTTCAAAGATGCGCTGCGCAAAACTGGCGACACCAAGATCGATACGTTGCGCCGCGCGATCTTGCAGGTCCGCGTCGCCGAATACCGCGCCTCGGCCATCGCGCTGAACCCGGTGGACTGGGCAGATATCGAGCTGACCAAGGATGCCAACGGCTCCTACATCTGGGTCAACGTCCAAGAGGGCGGCGTCCAGCGCCTGTGGAAGCTGCCGGTGGTGGACAGCAACGCTGTACCTGAAGGCGAGTTCCTGGTCGGTGCGATGAACATCGCGGCCCAGGTGTTTGACCGTGAGGAGGCGGCCGTCGAGATCTCCACCGAGGATGGCGACAACTTCCGCACCAACATGGTCACCATTCGGGCCGAAGAGCGTCTGGCGCTGGCGGTTTACCGCGAAGAGTCGTTCGTTCACGGCGAGTTCGACACCACCCCTTAATCAGCCCAGGAGCGCGCCCGGGGAACCGGGCGTGACACAACATGCCAGAAGTCACCGTCAAGACCATCAAGGGCTTCAACAACAACGGCACCTACGCCAAGCGCAACACGGAAATAACCGTGGACGAATTTCGTGCCCGCGACCTGCTGCGCAACGGGCTCATCGAGGACTACGACGTGAAGAAAGCCGAAGAGCCCGAGAACAAAAAGGCCCCTGAGCCGGCCAATAAAGGCGGCAAGGGCGCGAACGCCAAGCCCAAGGAGTAACTCATGGCCGTGATCAGCATCGACCTGGCCATGCATCACCTGCTGGCCGAGCCGGAAGACCAGGCGCTGGTGCAGGCCTATCTTGATGCGGCGGAGGAGGCGGCGATGCAGTTTCTGAATCGCCGCTTCTACCTGGACCAGGTGGCGCTAGACGCGGCCAAAGCAGCATTGCCGGGACACATGCAGGCAGCGCGCGAGGCCAACAGTGAGGGGGTCGCTGCAGCCGAGGCGGAGCAGGATCACGCCGCACGTTGCCGTCTGCTGGAGTACGCCCGCAAAGCACTGGCCGACGCCTACGACCAGGCCGACGCGATCGCCTACGGCATGGTGATCAACGCCGCCATCCAGTCTGCTTGCCTGCTGAAGCTCGGCCACCTGTTCGCCAACCGCGAGGAGGTGGTCACCGGCACTATTGCAACCGAGCTGCCGCTGGCGTCCCAGCACCTGCTGATGCCTTACCGTATCCGGATGGGTGTGTAATGCGCGCCGGCCGGTTGCGGCACCGCATCGATATCCAGGAGCTGGTGCCGGTACGCCAGCCCAACGGTGAGTTCGGCGAGCCTGTCTGGGTGACGCGCTGGCCCAAATGCCCGGCGAGTGTAGAGGACCTGTCTGCGCGGGACTTCATTGCCGCCAAGGCCGGCCAGGCAGAGGCAACCAGCCGGATGGTCATTCGGTACCGGCCTGGCGTACAGCCGACCATGCGCATCATTTACCGCGACGAGATCTACAGCATCGTCGGGCCGCCACTTGCCGACCCTGACTCTGGGCTGGACTACCTGACCATTCTGACTTCGAAGGGGGTGAAGGATGGCTGAAACAGTCGAATTCAGCCTGATCGGGCTGGACAGCCTGCTGGGCAAGCTGGAGGCCGTCAGCTACGACGTGAAGCGCAAGGGCGGCAGGGCCGCGCTGCGCAAGGCTGCCCAGGTCATCATGGCCAAGGCCAAGGAAGGCGCGGAGCGGATCGACGACAAGGAAACTGGCCGGGCAATCTCGGACAACATCGCGCTGCGCTGGAATGGCCGCTTGTTCCGATCTACCGGCGACCTCGGCTTTCGCATCGGCGTGCTGCACGGCGCCGTGCTCAAGAGCGGCGGCGACCTGAGCCAGAATGCACCGACGCCGCACTGGCGTCTGCTGGAGTTCGGTACCGAGAACATGGCGGCAGTGCCGTTCATGCGCCCGGCGCTGGCCGACAGTATCAGCGAGGCGACCAACACTTTCATCACTGAATACGAGAAGTCCGTTGATCGTGCGATCAGGCGGGCACTCAGGAATGGGGTATCTGCCTGATGCGTGCACCGATCTTCGATCTCTGCTCTGCAGACGCGGCTGTCGGCGCGCTGCTGGGCGCCGGCCTGGACACTCGGCTCTACTCGTTCGGCGAAGCGCCCGAGGGGGTCGCCAAGCCCTACGCGGTCTGGCAGGTGGTCACTGGGTCGCCAGAGAACTACTTGGCCGGTCGCCCAGACGTTGACGGCCTCACCCTGCAAGTCGACGTGTACGCGAAAACAGGGGATGTCGCCCGCCAGGTGCGTGATGCGATCCGCGACGCCATCGAGCTCCACGCCTATATCACCCGGTGGGGCGCCGAGTCGCGCGACCCTACGACCGAGAGCTGTCGGGCAGGCTTTGATGCTGCCTGGATTCTCAAGCGCTGACCTGCACCCGTAAAACCCCGCCCGCCTTGTGCGGGCTTTTTTATGCCCGACATTTGGAGAACGACATGTCGATCCTCACGCAAGGAACCCAGATCTACGCCCAGGTGCCGCCGGTGTCCGGTACCGGGCCCCGCACCGTCATGGAGGTGGAGTGCGCCACCAGCTTCGAACCCGGCGGCGCGCCGGCGGAGCAGATCGAGGACACCTGCCTGGTGGCCAAGGAGCGCAGTTACAAGAAAGGCCTGCGCACCCCTGGCCAGGCCTCGTTGGGCCTGAACGCCGACCCGAACAACCCGAGCCACATCCGCCTGCACCAGATGTCCGAAGCCGATGGCGACACCACGGTGCACTGGGCCGTGGGCTGGGCGGACGGCACTGCAGCCCCAACCGCCGTTTCGGCCGGCAGCCTGGCGGTGATCGCTGTGACCAATGCCGGCAGCGGCTACACCAGCGCGCCGACCGTCAGTATCAGCGGTGGTGGTGGTACCGGTGCGACGGCAACAGCCGTAGTTGATGATGGTGAGGTGGTGAGCATCAACATCACCAACCCAGGCAGCGGCTACACCAGCGCGCCGAACATCACCTTCGCCGGCGGCACCGGGACCGGGGCAGCTGCAGCAGCAGAGATCAGCGAGGAGTCCGACTTCGTTCTGCCGCCGTCGCGCACCTGGTTCACCTTCTCCGGCTACGTTGCCGACTTCCCGTTCAACTTCGCACTGAACGCCGTGGTGGCGTCCACCGTCGCGATCCAGCGCTCGGGCGGGTCCGCCTGGATTCGTAAGGTGACCGCATGACCGAGCTGAGCATTGCAAACCTGAAGAAGGCCAAGGCCTTCACGGCCCGCCCGGTGGCCAAGGAGATCGAGTGGGCCGGCAGCAAGTTCACTTGCTACGTGCGCCCGCTGTCCTACCAGACGGCTGTGGGCGACATTGCCGCGCACCGCGGCGCCGACCCACTGGCCTGCCGCATCGCTTCCAGCATCTGCGATGCAGAGGGCAAGCCGGTGTTCACCGTGAACGACATCACCGGCGAGGCCGATCCGGAGAAGGGGGCTCTCGATCCCGATCTGACCAACCTGCTGCTGATCGCCATTGGTGAAGTGCAGAACGGCGCCGCCCCGGGAAAGAAGAAGCGCTAGAGCCGATCGACGAACTATGGTGCGAGCTGGTGATGAATGGGATAGGCGGCCGCACCATTGCCGAGGCGCAGGAGAACATGACCTATCCCGAGTTCCTGGTCTGGGTGAGGTTCCGCCAGAAGCGCGGATCGCTCCACCCTGGCATGCGCCTCGAGGCCACGTTGGCCCAGTTCCAGGCCATGTACTTCAACGCCAAGACCGGCAAGGACGCCCCTCGGCTGTATGCCCAGGACTTTTCTCCGCACATGGACCCAAGGGTCGAGACGCTGGAAGAGGCGATGGACAACTGGGTCTGATTTGGGGCCTGTGTAGAGTAGTGGTAGATTCGCCCCTTTCAATAGGAGGGCGTATGAACAGGGTTGGTTTGGATTTGTGCGTGGCAGTCGCCAAGATAATGGCTGTACTGGTAACCATCGGAGCTTTCATATCCATCTATAACTTCGGCATGGTCGGCATTTCAGGTGCCAATGATTACCTGTCCGCGGGCAAGCAAGTTATCAACTGGCCTGTGATATTTGGATCGGTAGCTTCCGCTATTTATGCGGTTTTGTTCGCTGCAATGATGAGCGCGGCGAGGCATGCCTGCTTCTTCGCTCAAGATGCAAGCGTGGCTGCAAAAGAAAAGTCTTAAGCAGCTTTCGCAACTCGATAGCCCGCCTCGTGCGGGCTTTTTTTTGCCTGGAGAAATGTATGGCAGGGTCCCTTGGAACGCTGACCTTAGACCTCATCGCAAGGATTGGTGGTTTCACCGGGCCTATGGAAAAGGCTTCAAGGGCGGCCAAAACCTCCTCCAAAGAGATGGCCGACGCTGCCAATCAGGCGAAGTTTGCCTGGAGTGCGTTGGGCGAGGTTGCGGCGGGTGTCGTAGCAGGCCTGTCGGTAGCGAGCATCTTCGGGCGCTTTGTCTCGGAAACGAGAAACGCTGAGCGGGAGCAGGCACAGCTCAGTGCTGTCCTTCGGTCGACCGGTGAGTCAGCGGGATTCAACCGCGATCAGCTCAATGGGATGGCCGCCGCTATGGAGCGGGCGACCACATTTTCTGGCGGCGACATCAATCAAGCCCAAACAACCCTTCTGGCTTTCACTGGTGTGGTAGGAAACCAGTTCAACCGTGCACTGCAGTCCGCAGCGGATATGGCGACCCGAACTGGGGTGACAGTTAAAGACGCTGCCGAGACAATCGGGCGTGCGCTGGACGTTCCGTCGAAGGGCCTCACCTCCCTCAGCAAGCAGGGGTTCCGCTTCACCGATGAACAGAAAAAAATGGCTCTGGCGATGGAGTCTACTGGCAATGTGGCCGGGGCCCAGGGGATCATCCTAGATGCACTGGAGGAGTCATATTCAGGGGCAGCTGCCGCAGCCAGGGATACTTTCGGCGGCTCTCTGACCGCGCTGCAGAACACAATCTCTGGCCTTCTGACGGGCGATGGTAGCCTTGAGGGCGCGAAGAATGCAGTGAACGCGCTTAACGAAGTGCTTTCATCGCCCGCAGCCAAGCAAGCAATTGAAGTGACGGCACAGGCCGCCATAGTTCTTGCCGGCGTTCTTTCTGTGAGGCTTGCCTCCGCTGCAGTGAAGGCTGCCGCATCGTTTGCTCTTGTCCAATACGATACTGCTCGGTATCAGGCAACCCTCTCAAGAATGGCGGGCGTATCACGATCAGCCGCAGCGGGCTTGGCAACCCTGACCGCATCTGCCCGAGCCGCATCAGCAGCTATGGCGTTACTCGGCGGGCCAGTTGGTGTGGCGCTCCTGGCTGGCAGCGCACTGGTTTACTTCGCTTCGCGAGCCAGCGAGGCGGACAAGGCTTCGGCGGAACTCGACCAGCGTATCGCCAAGTTGAACGCATCATTCAGCACGCTTAAGGCTGACCAGGCAGCGGCGGCGCTGCCTGACTACACCAAAAAGCTTGAAGACGCCACGATGGCAGCGGACGCTATCAATGCTCGAATTTTCACGCTGAACGAAAATATCCGAAGGTTTCCAGGAAGTCCCAGCCTTAAAAAATGGAAGGCCGATCTTGTCCAGGCAAAAGGCGCAGCGGTTGATGCAAATGAGGCTGTTGATGACCTGAAGTCGAAGATTGCAGAGCTCAACGGAATCATTGAAAGGCCAGTTGTTGCCGGCGCAGTTGCTGAGTCATCAAAGGTCTACACCGAGATGGCCAAGAAGATCGAAGAGCAGATCGTGCTGGCCGGCAAGCGCACGGAAGCCGACAAGCTCGAAGCGCGGATCAAGGCGGGCCTGGTCGAGGGTCTGAAGGCCGGCGAGGGTGACCTTCTGGTGGCTGGTCAGCGCCGCGCCGACGCCGCAATCAAGGCGGCAGCAGCGACCAAGAAGGCCGAGGAGGATGCCAAGTCCAAATCCAAGGCCGCTGCCGACGCCCTGAAGAAGCGCGGCATCGATGCCGAGGAGGGCTACCGCCGGCAGATCGCTCTGATCGACGAGACCACCGGCAAGCAGGGCAAGGCTACCGAGGTGGCCAAGCTCGCATTCGAGCTGGAGGCCGGCAAGCTGAAGGGTGTCAGCGCCGAGCGCAAGAAGGTGCTGCAGGACCTGGCCGCCGAGCTCGATGCCAAGGTCAAGCTGCAGAAGCAGAACCAGGAAGACCTCAAGCTCGCGACCTACGCGGCGAACCTGAAGGACAGCAACACCATCGTGCGCCAGGGCTTCGAGCTTGAGATCGCCGGCGCTGGGCAGGGTGAGAAATTCCGTTCCCGCCTGCGCGAGAACCTGGCCATCGAGCAGGACTTCGCGAAACAACGCAGCGAGCTGTACAAGCAGTTCAAGGAGGCCGACCTGCTCGGCGATCCAGATGCCAAGTCTCGCTACGACAAGGAGACAGCTCTGCTCGAGGAGGCACTGGCCGAGCGCCTGGCCATCCAGCTGGACTACTACAGCCAGCTTGACGCTGCCGAATCCAACTGGGCGGATGGCGCGCGCGCGGCCTGGCAGGACTATTCCGACAATGCCAAGGACATGTCGTCGCAGATGTATAGCGTCACCAGCAATGCTCTGGGCAGCCTGGAAGACGAACTGGTCAACTTCGTGAAGACCGGCAAGTTCAACTTCAGCGCCTTTGCCGAGGGCATCGCAAACGACCTGCTGCACATGCTGGTGAAGATCGGCCTGCAGATGGCGGTCAACGCCGCGATCGGTGACACGGCCGCCGCTTCCTCGGCTGCGGTGGCAGCTGTCACCGGCACGTCGATGGCCGCGGCCTACGCGCCGGCGGCGGCCATGGCCTCGCTGGCATCGTTCGGCGCGAACGCCGCACCTGCATCTGCAGCACTCACCAGTACCACCGCGCTGGCCAGCAGCCTGTCGCTGGTGGGTATGGCGCACGACGGCATCGACAGTATTCCGCGAGAAGGCACCTGGCTGTTGCAGAAGGGCGAGCGAGTCACCACGGCCGGCACCAGCGCCAAGCTGGACCGAACTCTGAGCGACATTCAGGCCAATGGCGGACAGGGCCAGTGGAGCGCTATGCCGCCGATCCAGCAGCACATATCGGTTCAGGGGTCTGCTGATGAGGCCACGCTTGCCCGGATCCAGGAGGCCGCCAGGCAGGGGGCCCAGGCCGGGTACCAGATGGTCCTGAAGGATTTCCGCAGCAACGGACCGGCGCGGCAGCAACTGCGCAAAGGCTGATCGACCACCAGGAGAAAAGTACATGGCAATCGCATGGCCGGATGGCCTGTGCCCGAATGAAATGACGTGGGGGGTCGTCTACAACAACCGTGCATTCACGTCGTCGCTCTCCAACGCTCAGCAGATTGTTGGATACCCGGGGGCCTACTGGCAGTGCCAGTTGACGTTCTCGGCGCTCTCCCGCGATGAGGAGCGCGTTCTGACGGCCTTTATCGGGCGACTGCAAGGCATGTTCGGCACCTTCAACCTCCCGGCGTTCACCCGTACCCGCACCGACTTCATCGGCACGCCGCTCGTCGTCACCGCCACCGCCCAGGCCTCCTTCATGCGCCTGGGCGGCGTCACGGCGAACAAGCAGGTGTTCTCCATGGGTGACTACATCACGATCGCCGGCGAGATGTTCGAGGTCATCGATGACGCTGTTTCAGGCGCCAATGGCCAGGTACTGGTGAACCTCAACAAGCGGATTCGCAAGACGATCGCGGCCGGCGCCGCGGTTGAATACCGGGCGCCCTACGCCGAGATGCGCAGGACCTCCGACACCCACGCACTGAGCGTGCGCCCCCTCGTGGCGAACGGCACGCTCGATTTCCGGGAGGCTTTCTAATGGCAGGGGCATTCCCTTTCAGCCAGCGGGTGGTGGACATCATCGCCCAAGGCAACTTCATGGCGGTGTACGCCTGCCAGCTGGATTTCCCTGACGGCATGGTCTTCGCCCACACCGGTACCGGTGACCTGGTGCTCGACGGCATCACCTACCAGGGCGTCGGCTCGTTTGGCGAAGTCGGCGAGGCGCAGGAGAGCAGCAGTTCGGGCTCGCCGATGAGCGTCGACCTCACCCTCAACGGCCTGGACACAACGATCATCACCGAGACCAGCCTGAAAGGCTGCCGTGGGCGCAACGCCAAGCTCATGTTCGTCGTGATCGACCAGGCCGGTGGGTATGCAGCCGACATTCTCTTCAGCGGCCGGATGGATGCGGCCCAGTTCTCATACGCCGGCAACGGCAGTGACGGCAACGCAATCAAGGTGCCGATCATCGACCGGATGGCCGAGTGGAGTCGCACCGGCACCGAGCGCTGGACCGACGAAAACCACCGGGCCCGGTACCAGGACGACCGCTTCTTCTTCGCCGTCGCGCAGATGGCGGACTGGCCAATCTACTGGGGCGCCAAGAAGGACGCACCCTCATTCAAGTACGAGTAGCCCATGCGCAATCGAGACTGGACAACACAGCTTGCCAACACCATCAAGGCCGCCTCCGAGCGGCCTTTTTCATGGGGCGAATTTGACTGCTGCCTGTTTGCTGCCGACTCCGCGATTGCTGTTTGCGGGGTCGACCCGGCCGCCCAGTACCGCGGCAGATACCGCACCGAGACCGGCGCCAAGCGTTTGCTCAAGAAGTTGCACGGTTCGCTCGACGCTGCCTGGGATGCGTGCTTTCAGCGCATCGATCCCGCGTTCATCCAGCGCGGTGATGTGGCGATGTACGACGGCGAGAACGGCCGGGGCGTGGCTGTGTTTTGGGCGGGCGAGTTCTGGTCGGTGGCCGAGGATGGAGTAGGGCGGATTGCCTGCGACCCTCTGGCCGTCTGGAGGGTTGAATGAGCAAGGCAGTCAAGAAGGTCGCCCTCGTCGCGGCCGGTGCTGCGCTGGGGTTCGTCACCGGCGGCATTGGCTTTGCGCTGATCGGCGGCGCGGTAGGCCTGTTTGTTGGCTCTCAGCAGGGTGCTGCACTCAAGGCTGACGGCACGAGCAGTGAACCGTCCGCACAGACCGTTCGTTCGTCCAAGGCGCCCGCACGGTTCATTCTGGGCCGGGTCAGCACCGGTGGCGTTCTGGTATGGGCTCAGGAGCAGACCGGCAGCCAAAGCACCGGCGAATGGGTCCATCTGGTTTATGTGCTTAGCGAAGGCGCGATTGACGCGCTGGAGGCGGTCTACCTGGGCGAGGAAGATATCTCCACCTACGGCGCGAACGCTTCGTACCAGTTGATTGTGAACCCGACACAGGTCAACGCATTCCTCAAGGCCAACTGCCGGGACTGGAGGAACTCGCAGATCGGTCGCGGCCTGTCCTTTGTCCGTGTATCGCTGAAGCACGACACTGAAAAATTCCCGTCTGGCATTCCCGATGCGCGCTTTGTAGTGCGCGGGCGAAACGACCTGTACGACCCGCGCATCGGTCGCACCAGGTACAGCGAGAACACCGCGCTGCACTTGCTCTGGTACCTGCGTGAGCGCTGCAAGGTGCCGGATGACGAGATCATCTTCGAGACCTTCGCCAGCGCTGCAAACGTCTGCGACGAAGCGGTGGTCAACGCTGATGGCAGGCTGGGCACCCGCTACCGCACAGGCTGCGTGATCGGCGCGGACGAGCAGCGCACCCAGGTGATCCAGAAGCTGGAGGAGTCGTGTGCCGGCCAGCTGATCCGTGTGGGCGGTAAGTGGATGTTGCAGGCCGGGGCCTACTACGGGCCGGCAGACTTCGAGATCACCGAGGACATGGTGATCGGTACTGTGTCGGGTTCGACCGAGGTGACTAATGACGCTGCGATCAACATCGTCACGGGCACCTTCATCGATCCTTCGCAAGCTTGGGCCGAGACGGACTTCCCGGAGGTGCGTGTACAGCAGTGGATTGTCGAAGATGGTGGCGAAGCGCCCGAGTCGATCTCGCTGGGCTATGTGAGTGATGCCTACCAGGCCCAGCGCCTGGCGAACATCAAGGTTCGGCGCGCCCGCGCCGGCGGATCACTGCAGCTCCCGATGAACTTCGCCGGCTACAACTGCCGCCCGGGGCGGGTGGTGAAAGTGAATCTGCCTTCGCTGAACATCGTCGGCGAGTTCATTGTGACCGACTGGAACATGGCGCCGGACGACGGCTGCAACGTCACTGTCTCGCAGTACGAGCCTGCCATTTTCGATGATGCAGTGGGCAAACCCTACGACCCTATCGGCTTCATCAATCTGCCAACTGGGGGGCTGGGTTCACCTACCGGCCTGGCCTGGAGCACCCACGAAACCGCAGAGATCTCCCAGGGCGTGCTGAGTTGGGTGCAACCGTTTGGTATCGTCAATGGGTATGCCGTGACTGTCCGGCAAGACGCGCGCGCCGTGCAGGCACACCAGATCCCGGCAACGGCGGTCCAGCTGGAACTGGCGGGGCTGCCATCTGGTAGCTACACGATGAGCGTCGCGGCTCTGGGGCCGCTGACGCGCTCGGGTGAAGCCAGCATCACGGTCAACATCAACGGCCCAGCAGTGCCCGAGGCGTGCGCGGTGCAGGCGACGATCGACACGATCACGCTGTTCCCGAGCAACGTGCAGCACGGCCTGAACGGTGGAACCTATGAATACTTCTTCAGCATGGACCCGCTGGCGACCGCTGGGCAGGCCGCGTACCTGGGGCAGGGGCTCAGTCTGGTGCACACGGCGCTGGCTTTCTCAACCAACTACTTCTATTTCATCCGCGCTCGAAACGCGTATGGAGTGAGTGGGTTCCTCAAGGTCATCGCCTCAACCTCGACCGACGTAACCACAATGCTACAGGCTCTTACCGGCAAGATCGGCGAGACCCAGCTGGGCAAAGAAGTCGTCGACAAGATCGATGGCCTGCAAGACCAGATCGATGCGCTGGACGGGCTCAAGGCATACGACCCGGGTGAGCCATACGTGAAAGACCAGATGGTCGTGGTCGATGGTCGGATCTACCAGGCAAAAGGCCCTGTTCCTGCCGATGCCTCGGGTGCAAATTCTCCGCCGAACGCGAACCTCTGGGTCGATGTCGGTCAGTCTGTGCAAGCGGCCAACGGCCTTGCACAGCAGGTGCAGACGAACAAGACCAACATCGAGACCGTCGACGGCAAGGTCACGGCGACGGCCGAGAGCCTGCAGGCTCTGCGGGCGTCTGCTCGTGACGACGATGCCGAAGGCGATCTGGCCGGCGCGCTCCACCAGTGGGACGCGACAGCGGCATTTGCAGAGGAAGTGAAGGTCAGCGCCTCTCGCGATGAAGTCATCGTGCGCAAGACCGAGACGCTCGAAGCAACGATGAATGATACGACGGCGGCCGTGCAGACGATCAGCCAGGCCCAGGTCAATGCCGATGAAAAGGCCTCGACGATGTGGGCTGTGAAGATGCAGCTCAACTCGCAAGGCAAGTACGTTGTCGCCGGTATCGGCCTAGGCATCGAGAACGGACCAGCGGGCCTGCAGAGCCAGTTCATCATCAATGCCGACAGGTTCGCCGTGGTCAACGACATCAACGGCACTCCCGCATCGTTTTTCGCGATCCAGGATGGGCAGACGTTTATCCAGGCAGCCTTCATCGCTGACGGCACGATCACGAACGCCAAGATCGGGAGCTTCATCAGTTCGACGAACTACGTGCCGGGCGTCCAAGGGTGGCGACTGAACAAGGACGGAACACTCGAGATCAACGGCGCTATCGCGGGGCAGGGACGGCTCACGATCACGCACCGTGCCGTGAAGGTTTTCGACAGCAATGACCGACTGCGCGTGCAACTTGGGGATCTAACGGCATGAGCTATGGCCTACGGACATTCAGTGAAGGCGGCGTAGTTGAGCTTGATACCGACAGCTTCACCTACCAAGTTCTTCACAGCCAAACCTACACGCTGACGGGAAATGGGGCAGTCGTTTCTGTCCCCATTTCAGGGTTCAACCCGGCAACATGCACGGCCGTGATACTTCCAACAACTGCACGCAAAAACGAGTTCAACGAAAACGCAATGCCCTATATGAGGGTGGCGGTAGGCAATGTGACCGTGCGATCAAAGCACCCGAACCAGCCCGGCACTGAGGATTACGGCTCACACATTCAATTTCGTCTTCTTGTAATGAGGTTCAAGAATTGAGCTTTGGACTTTACGTTAGAAATGACGATGACTACGTGCAGATCGACTCCAACAACCCGAGGCTGTGCGCGCTGTACAGCGGTACTTACTCCGCGACAGGCTCAAGCACTGTAGTCGTCTCATTCCCGGCCCCGATAAGAACGACCGAGCCGCCCTGCATCTTCATTCGCAACTCCCCGAACCAGCCAGACATTCTCTATCGGGAAATGACAATTACCGGCTCTCCAGGAAACTGGACAGGCTTCAGGCTCGAGAGCGGCAATGTGACCTGGCGGCCCACCGGGAAGTGGTTTTCAGCTGTATTTGCCAGCCGCTCAGCAGCGAGTTGGGGGTTGAGGATGTGGGACGAGGCCGGAGTCATCATCTACGACTCCGGGTCAACTCCGATCATATTCACCAAGGCCACAAACTCATGGAGCTATCAGGGCATGGTCCAGCTGGCACTGGGGAATGCCTATTACTACTTGTGCGCTGCTGTGGGGGCGCTGGCTTCGGACGAGTACTTCATGATCAACCCGTTTTCTCGCGGGCTCATGGCACCCAACCAGGCCCTCGCAAATTGGTGTGGTGCAAGATTCAACTACTCAATCAACCGGCTGCAGATCTATTCAGTCGGGACCACGGGCTGGAGTGATCTGGGTCAGCCCGGAGCTGTTTTTGCCCGCTTGCCAGGGACATAACAGTCGCACTCGAAAACAACATTACCCGCCGCGGCGGGTTTTTTATTGCCTGGAGAATTTATGCCCTGGTACAGAGAAGGCAAGGTCGCAATCGCGGCCGGACAAACCACCGTAACCGGTACCGGTACAAACTTCGCAGCGAACTCTCGCGTCGGCGATGCTTTGCAGGGGCCTGATGGCCGTTGGTATGAAGTAACGAACATCGCAAGCGGTACAGTGCTTTCAATTTATCCTGCCTATCAAGGTGCCACCATCGCGGCCGGTACCTACGGCCTCGCGCCCATGAAGGGGTATGTCAAAGAATCAGCCGACCGCCTTCGGCAGATCGTCGAGCAGTTCGGCTCGACTCTGGCGGTGCTCGGCGTCGCCACGACTGCACCGAAGCTTCGGGAGAACATCGGCGCCGCGGCGCGCGGGGCGAATAGCGACATCACGTCACTGACCGGCATGACAACCGCGCTGAGCGTCGCTCAGGGCGGTACAGGCGGCAGCACACAAGCGACCGCCAGGGCAGGCCTGGGCCTAAAGGCTGCCGCAACGGCTGATATCGTCGGCACAGTGAGTCAATCGGGCGGCGTACCAACGGGTGCGATATTTGAGAAGGGCAGCAATGCAAATGGCAGGTACGTCAAATACGCGGACGGCACCGCCACCGCCGAAATGGCAGTAACTACCACGTCTTTTTCTCCTGTCGCGGGCCTGCACGTCTCCAACGATATCGGCACCCCAACCCCAGTAACGTTCATTGCTGGCAGCGCTGTCCTCTCCGGCAATGACGCGTTAAACAACTCATTTCTGGTCGCGGGCCGGGTAGAACCCAACAACATCAGTGTGAAGGCCTACTTCACTTCATCCCCTGGCGTACCGGTGAGAACCATAAACATTGTTGTGCAAGGGAGGTGGTACTGATGCGCATTAAATTGTCACCGTTCAGTGCAGACGAAACACTCGTGCTCAGCAGGAGCGGCGAATCGATCACGATCAACGGCATGAAGCTCGATTTCGAAGGCGTGCATGACGGCGCGATGCTGCCTGCAACTGCGACGAACTGCTCGTGGCTGTATGGGCCAATCGAGCGGGTCGCCGGAGAGCTTACGTTGACCGTCAGGCTTCCTCATGGCCCGATGGCAAGCGCGCAGTCGCGGTTCCCGGTGGATATCGTCAATCCACCAGATGGCCGCGTGCAGCTCCCCACAGACTTCGACCCCCGGCCTGAGCAGTCTGAGGTTTCCTGGCCAGATACCATCGGCTCGATCGACTGGAGCCAGATGGTCACGGCAGAGATGAAGCAGGATGCGGCTGCAGCGCAGCATCTGGCCGGCGTGCAAGCAGAAATCGCCGGTCGACGAGGCGTTGCCGACTCGGCAATCGCACCGCTGCAAGATGCGGTCGACCTCGACGACGCAACCGAGGCTGAAGCCACTGCGCTGAAGGCCTGGAAGAAATACCGGGTCGCGCTGAACCGCCTGCCAGAGCAATCAGGATACCCAGTCGACATCGACTGGCCCGTGCCGCCGGCCTGACTACAGCCGAACAACGATACCCGCCTTGAGCGGGTTTTTTATTGCCTGGAGAAACACATGGCTCGAATTTCCGACTCACTGGCGGGCAGCAAGAACGCTCTCGCTTTCCTCGACATGCTGGCATGGTCCGAAGGCACGTCGATCAGCAAGCACACCCGCGACGACGGCTATGACGTGGTGGTTGGCGGCATCGACAGTCCGAACACCTTCAAGAGCTACAGCACCCATCCTGGCGTGCTGGTGACCGTGAACAACAAGGGCCTGAAGTCCACGGCCGCAGGCCGGTACCAGCAACTCCAGCGCTACTGGCCGCACTACCGCGACCTGCTCAAGCTGCCCGACTTCGGGCCCACCAGCCAAGACAAGCTGGCACTGCACCTGATCAAGGAGCGCGGCGCCCTGGCGGACGTGCACGCCGGCCATATCCAGGCCGCAATCACGAAGTGCCGGAACATCTGGGCCAGCCTGCCAGGCGCTGGGTACGGGCAGCATGAGCGCAAGCTGGATGACCTGCTGGCGCACTACGTCGCCGCCGGCGGGAGGCTGGCGTGAGCGGATGGGCCTGGCGCGCGACAGCCTTGCTGCTGTTGCTGGCGTCGTACTGGGGCGCCTATGAACATGGGCGCACGACGATGGACGCCGAGTGGCAGAGCAGGTGGGCTGCGCGCGATGCCGGGGACAAACAGGCTTGGGCCCTGGCCGAGGCTGCAGAGCGGACCAAGGAGCAGGCCCACCAACAACAAATGAACAAGGCGATTCTGGATGGACAGAAAATCATTGACCGTGCGGTGGCTGATGCTGCCGCTGCTCGCGCTGATCTCAGCCTGCGGGATGAAGCTGACCGAGCAGCCAACCGTATCACCAGTTCGGCCGGCGGCCATTCCTGCACTGCCGCAGCAAGCGCGGCAGCTTCCCGCGTCGCCCTGGTGCTTGCCGACGTGCTCAAGCGCGCTGATGAAAGAGCGGGAGACCTGGCGACAGATGCTGATCAAAGCCGGGGAAGGGGAGCAACCTGCGAACAGGCCTATACTGCCCTGACCGAAATCGGAGGGCAGCATGGACGACTTGCAGGAGAAGATGGCGGCGGGTGAGCCGCTGATGCAGCAAGCGATGGATGCGGTGCGGCGCTATCACGAAGCGCGAGATTCGCTTACCGCGGCAGAAGAGGTCGACCGCTTGCGGCTTGAGGCCGAAGCGCTGATGCAGGCTGTCAGTGAGTATCAGCAGGCTGTGCTTGGAGGCCCGGCGGCAACTCGCCACTGAGTGCGCAGCTCGCTGGGAGCACTCGCCCGGTAGATTTCAGCTGTAAGTCGTGCAGGTCCTTCGTTAGCCCCTCGTTCATTGCCACAAGCTTGGCGATATTTCTGCGCGCCTTACTCAGCTCTCGGGTCAGGTATTCGGCCTCATTCGTCATGAGCACCACCTGGTGCTTCCACATCTCCAGCTCAGTTGGCGCTCCGAAGCCGTCAAAGTCTTCAATTTCCTGGGTCATTTTCGTCACCTTGCGAATACTGTCTGTATATACAGTAATGCAGTCGAGCGGGCGCGGCGAATCAAGGCGACGAATTGCACGGGGAGGGGATTTGTTCTGTCGGCAGGACGCCGGAGGAGGGGTGAAAATCGGTTCCAAAACTAAAACGCGGACCCTTCTAGAGCGCGGCCTGTAGGCGATCGGTTGCGATTTTGTTTTGGAACTATTTTCGCATCGTAGGCCGCAGCTGGCGGGAGTTCTTCTATCGGATTGCAAATCCGTCTACGCCGGTTCGATTCCGACCTCGGCCTCCATTATTGAAAGCCCCGCAGATTAACGTCTGCGGGGTTTTTCTTTGGGCGAAAGAAAACCTGATCGTTTCCGCATCTTGAGGCATCGTTTCCGCATCAGCCCTCTACTTGGTCGGGCTGACCACTTCGCCGACTCGGCGATAAACACGCTTGGTGATTTCCCCTTTCCCTGGTCGAGAAGTGCATGACTGGTGGCTCGTACAAAAAGTCAGAGCCAAAGACCTGGTAACGTCCGTTACAGTCAGCGCCGCCTCATCAGGCGGCGTTTTCGTATGGGGGGAAGGCGCTGGCGGGCAGCGCTGCTGGTGTTATGCTTCGCCGCTTACCAAACAGGGAGAGTGGTAGTGAAACTGCGGGAAAAGCATAAGGCATTTCAGGAATGGTTCACGCCGCGGCGGCGTCGGCGAGCGGGCGGTACGTTGCTCGTCATCTGGACTGTCGGCATCTGCGTTTACCCTGGCAAGCACTGGATCTACGTGATGATTCCCGGAATGATGTGGTTCATGAGCGCTTGGCCTCCCGAACTCCATGACAAGCGCTGAAGCACTGGCGAGCGGCGCCGAAGGGGCAGGCCGCGCGGCGCTTCAGTTGATCAGTAAGCTGCGTTGGCAGGTTGCGGATAGTCAGGCTGCTGCTGTCCTGGTCGAACTCAATCTTGGAGCCGAGCAAGTGAGGCTCGAAGCTGATCGACAAACCCTCTGCTCGACCGGTGTAGCGCCTGAACTGGTTCAGGGTGCGCTTGTGCGCAGTGAAGCTTTCCATCAGGCCGTAGTCCCCGGCCTTGATAAGTTCGGCGAAGGTTGCGGGTCGATCTTCATCGAGCACCTGCACCGTGTAGTGAGGCCCAAATATCAACATCAACCGGTCGGAACAGGGTCAATGCGGGAGCGCATTCAGGTGGGGCAAGACGTAATGCTTCGCGGCGGCATGCGCCGCCCTCCGTGACCTGAGCGCCTACGAAAGTTATCGTGGGGTTATGGATGGATTACTGAAGGAGGCGTGAATGCTGTGGTTCGGAACCGACAAAGCCAGGTTCAAGGTTCAGCGGCGCATCGCGGGCGTCGTGTTGTTCATTGCGATCTTCTTTCTAGCCGCACAGCTCGAAGCATGGCGTTCAGATAACGCCGCATTTGGCGATGTACTGGACGGCATCATCTTGACTGTGTTTGCAGGAGGCATGTTCTACCTGGCAGGCAGATGGTGACTCTGGTGGCCCTCCGTGGCCGGATGCGGCATGGGGGTGAATGAACCTTTTCATACAGCGTCGTCTACATTGGAGAGGCTATCCCCTTTCTGAGAGTACGGCCATGCTCAAATCGAAAACGTTGATCTCAGTGCTATCAAGCCTTGTTTTAGTTACAGGCTCGGTCGGCGCATGCGCTGACCCCGGTAATGGAAAAGGGCAAGGCAACGGAAAGGGTAACGCTCACAATGCTCAAGGCCACGGCAACCAGGGGAGCGGGGCTAAGGGAACGCGTTCAGGGCAAAATGACTGGGACCACGGCCCGAACATTGATCGTGGCAGCGTCCTGAACGTTCTGAACAGTTACCACAATTATTGGGCCCCAGGCCCAGCACTACCGCCTGGCATCCAGAAGAACTTGGCACGAGGAAAACCGCTCCCTCCTGGCATCGCGAAAAAGCTCGACGCAAGACTTATCGGCCATCTACCGCGCTACGATGGCTATGAGTGGCAACAAGCTGGCACAGACTTGATTCTCGTTGCTATTGCCACTGGCATCATCTACGAAGTGATAAATGGAGTGCTGGATTAAGCTCGATCTATTAGAAGCTCGCATCAGGCTTTTCAGGCGGCGCGCTTGCTCCTCTGCATGCGAGTTGGAGGGTTACGGGTGCTGTGCGCTTGGACCGACAAGGAGCCGATAGCGCCTGAAGTACGTACCGTCGATATCAACTTCTCCGTCAGGGCGAAACCCTAGGCGCAGTACACCTTTGATTCGAACTCTGGTTGGTGGAAGCAGTAGGGTAATCGACTCCAGCCTCAACTCCTGAACAGCGCGCCGTACGATTTCATTGAAAATTACCTTTCCCAATCCCCAGTAGTGTGGATGGAGCACCAAGGCAAGATCGGCGTCGTCGCCCTCTTTCTGTAGCCCACCCCAACCGGCAAATTCATTCTCGACAAAGAAGGCCCAGGGCCCATATCCGTTAAGGACCCATTGGGCCTCTTTTTGGGCGACCCATGCCTTGCATTTTTTTTCGTCAAAGTCGGGGCGGCCCAAGGGCATCTGGCGTAAGACATCTGGATTGTTGTTAAGCGCCATGATGTCATCGGTTGAAACATCGCTGAGATGTCGGAACGTTAGCTGCATGATTTGCCTTGCGGATGACTTGATGTTCACCAATACCGGCAACCCACCATTATTTCAATGTCCAGGGGCGTGATGAGCAGACCGATGCCGCCACCATCGCCGACCGGATCAACCAGCAAAAGCTGAACCTGGCCAACCAGTACGGTGACAGCGCCTGCGGCATGAGCCTCGACGAGTACAACCAGAAGCTGGCGGCCCTTAAATTATGCTCATGCAGAAAAATGGCTCAAAAAAAGCCCGCGCTAGACGGGCTCAAGTACGCGTCGGGACAGTGACCTCACACGTTATGAGGGCTCAAATCGGGTGCCGCAAGCATGACAAAGCCAACTACGGCGCCAGACTTCCAACTTGTCGTATTGCGCGACGTTGAACCGCCAATGACGAACAAAACCGATCACGCCGATTGCAATGAACGCAACGCCAATGAAGAGCCTGGTCCAATCGACTCCCCACCAGGTGTTCATGAGTTTAAGGCCGTCATACAGGATGATGGAGCCCACGATCGTAAGTATGACGGGCCCCAGCAAGCGTTTGCCTGGTGGGGGAGAGACGCTGGCGGCCAGGTCAGTCTGATGTTTACCCGTCGTCTCGACCGTAACACTTGGCCCTACTCCGGATTGCACTTGATGAGTGGTTTTGATGCGGGAGGTGCCTGCGGCATGGATAACGGACAGCAGTTGAACATTTTGCCCGTGACAGTGTGGGCACGCGACGGCATTGTGACTTACCACTAGTTCATTCCTTTGAAATGACAAAGTGCGCATTTTAAAACAGCTCCGAACATTCTTGCACTTGGTGGCATTTTGCTTGCAGCCACTTTGCTGGTTGACCGAGAGGGGCTCTTTTCATCTTGAATCCATCGCTGTGGTAGCGCATTCGATTCATCCGCCCCTGCACCAGGGTGGCGTGCACCGTTGAAGTGAGCTATTGCTGATGTTTCGGCACCTGGCCGACTCAGGAGACAATTCGATGAAACAGCTACTGTTGGGCGCCTTGCTGGTGAGCGCTGCCGGCATTGCCCATGCGGACATCCCGCTGCTTAACGCCACCTGCCCAGGCAACATCGAGGTTCACGCCGATGAAGGCGGGCCGATCTATATCAATGGCAAAGAGGCTACGTTGAAGAAAGTCAACGACAACTATTTCGAAGCCAAGGGCAGCGGGATAACCGTGTCGCTCACCATCAGGCCCGACGGCTCGCCGGATGTGTCGTACACCGGCAAGAATCGTGCGAATGGCGTCTGCGAACTGGCCGATCAGGACTGAAACGCCAGCGCCCGGTAAGCGCTGGCACGATGCGTCACTCAACCGCTGCGAAGGCAAGTGCCGCAAGCGTTCTGGCGCGAGGGTCCATCAGCACATGGCTGCCCATGGTGGTGGTCACGAAACCAAAGCTCATCTCCCGGTCTGGGTCTGCGAACGCCACCGGCCCGCCCAGCCCAACATGACCGAATGCCTGCGGCCCCATGCAATAGGACGCGTCAGGGTCGGCGGCATGTTCCATCATGCAACCCAGGCCATAGCGCATGGGGCGCCGCAGGGTCTGGTCGAACCCTGCACTTTGCTCTGTGCCGAACGCCTTCAACAGTTGTGGCCCCAACAACTTGCCTTGCAGCAGGGCACTGTAGAAGCCCGCCAGGCCATGGGCGTTGCCATGGCTGCAGACGCCCGGCTGGTGGTAGCCCCACCAGTGCGGATTACCCGTACGGGTGGGTGAAAGGCTGGGGTTGGTGAATGCCAGGGTCGCCACATGCGCAGGCTCATTGAGGATGAGGGTGCGCAGGTCCTGTGCGAACCGGTCACCCACTCGACCGGGCGCATGCTCGAAGTGAGCGATACGCTTGAACTGATCGGCAGGCACGCCCAGGAACACATCCAGCGCATGGGGTTCGAGGATCTCCTGGTGTATGAAAACCCCGGCGTCGCGACCGTCCACGCGGCGGATCAACTCGCCGATGATCCAGCCATAGGTGGTCGCGCCGTACCCCACCTGTGTGCCTGGCGACCACCACGGTTGTTCGTCTGCTGTCACCTGGGCCATGTGGTTCCAGTCGTACATGTGGGGCGTGCGATCCGGCAGGCGCAGCGCAGGCAAGCCGCTGGTATGGCTCAACACCTGGCGAAGGGTGATTCGTTCTTTGCCGTGTCGGGCGAATTCAGGCCAGTGTTTGGCCACGGGATCATCCAGACCCAGTCGGCCCCGTTCCACCAGCATGAGTACCGCCACAGCGGTGATCGGCTTGATGGTGCAATAGGCGTTGACCAGGGTATCGCGCTGCCAGGGGGCATGGCCGTGCACATCCTTCACGCCGCCCCAGATGTCTACGACGGTCTTGCCGCCGACCTGTATGCAGACACCGCCACCGCGCTCGTGGGGCTCTTCCAGGATGGCGGCGAAGGCCTGGCGGACCGGTTCAAAAGCAGCGTCACATCGTCCTTGTACCTGCATCTCATTGACTCCATTCGATCGAGCGCTGAACTCTAGCCCGTACTGCGCGGTGGGGGTGCCGGTGCCCTGCGCTTGTGCGCACCGTTCGTCCAATGCCCGGCACTCCCACACCCTTCGAAGCTTCTCACGCTTATGCGCGGGCATCCCGTGCAGCAGCCTGGAGAAGCACCATGGACATCGACGAGAACGCACCTGGCAACAGGTCACAGCAGGGCGTTACGCGCACCACCGACAACGAAACCGGTCACGATCCAAGGCGCGAGGCGCCAGAGGTGCCACTGCCGCCTGACGACGAAGCGGCGGTCGAAGAAGACATGACCGATGTGGAGGCCGGCAACTCGGTACTGAGCGAGCATCCCGAGGCAGGAAACCACAGTCGCGACGACCACCCGCATGCGGGCTCGCCATTGCGCGAGCAGGGCGATGAGAGAAAGGAGGCGCGCGACGTGCCTGCGAGCGATCCTGAGTCCGGTGCCTGAACCCTCGCCTGGTCAGTAGGTGGCGGTGATCGCCTGAGCCAGCTGCCGATCTGTCATCAAAGGTGGCCGGGCGGTCGCACGATAATGCCGAGACGCCTGCTCGAACTGTGCGCCGCGTATCTGGCCATCCGAGCCAACGAAGGCCAGCGCATCGCTTCTGGCCGACTTGAACAGATCGGGCGCATTGAAGGTCAGCGCGGTGGTGCCCGCCACCAGGATGCTCGGCACGAACGTGGTGTACATCAGCGCCTTATCGAACGGATTGGCGTTTTCGGCAGCCGCAGCGTGGCTGCTGGCCAGGACAAGCAGGGCGGCGCCCAGGGCGTTCCATACGGTCATTTGCGGTTCCATTGCACCGGGTGGCTTAGCGTGATCTCAGGCTTCGATGCAGGCTCAGCACGCCCTTGTCGTCGAACAGAAAGATGATCTGGTTGCCCACGTTGTCCTGGCAGATGACGCCTTCATTCTGGCTGTCGACGATGCCCTGGCATGCCATGTTCGACACGTAGGGGCGCAGTTGGCACTTGAGCGTCTTGCCATCTTCGATCACCAGTTGGTGGTTGGGCGAGATGCTCTGCGGGTCTGGGGCCGGGCAAGTGCCCTGGCCCCAGTCGATGCCTTGATGATTGGGCTGATGATTGGGCTGGGTGGTGCAGCCGGCCAGCAGCACCAGGGGCAACAGGTACTTGCACTTCATGGTCACGGGTCCTGGTAGTTGCATCATTGTTGCGTTAGCGCTGCAGACTACAGGGTGAGGGTTTTCATTACCCTGCACTGAGTCTCGTTTTGAAAGATTCGCCCGGGCGATACCAGTGCTGCGCCGGGCGGTTCCGCCATCGATGGGGAGTTCGCTAGCGCGCGGGCTCACCGTCGGCCAGCCCTCTGGCCAGGTCCACGGCTGCGGTAATGGCGGCCCTGGCCTGGGGGCTGTTCTTCCAGCAGGTCGAGCCCAATGCGGCAGATGCCTGGGCAAGGATGTCAGTGACATCCGATCTGCCCAGCTCGGCCAGGGAATCGATGCCCATCTGCTCGAGCCGGCTGATGACGGTGGGGCCTACGCCCTTGAGCGCCAGCAGGGCAGTACGTTCTGTCGGGGAAAATGCCATCGATGAAATCCTTTTCTGTTCTGTAGAAGCCTGGCGACAAGCCCACTCAACGCATGAACTTCACGAACACCAGTTCCGGGTCGCCCGGGTCGAGGTTTTCGATTGTCCCGCTGTGTTGATAGCCCAGCTGTGCCAGGAGTTGGCGCATCGGCAGGTTGGAGGTGTTGGTGGATGTGAACACCTTCTGCGCCGAGGCGACTCGCTCCAGGTGTGTCATCAGCTGGCGGCCGACACCGGTGCGCCTGGATGCATCTGAAACGACCACCAGGGGAATGAAGTACTCACCGAAAAAGCTTCGGTCCAGGCAACCATAACCCAAGGGGGTGGCGGCGTCGTTCGCTTCGCAGGCAATCCAGCACTCACGTGCGCGGATGGCCTGCGCAAGCTGCTCGCGGCGGCGTTCATCGTTGCGTGCAACAGCGTCAATGCCTGTCAGGTGGTGGATGTCCTCTGCCAGGGCCTGCCTGATGGATAGGCTCATGGTCTCGCCTTGTCGGTTTGATGCCGCGAAGTGTACTTCAGGGACAGTGAATCCATAAAAGTCGCGATATACGCAACTTGGCGCTAAAGTGCCGAATAGTCCCGTCATGGTCTGAACAAGGAAGTTTGCGATGATAGCGAAGTTGATGGTCACCGTTGGTATCGTGTTTTACGCCGTCGTGGTACCGATCCTCGAAATCAATGATACCCACGTCTTCAATCAGGCCTGGGAGCCACACGCGCGCCTGCATGAAACCTGGCAACTCTTCACCAATACCGCCATTGGTGCGTACAGCGTCTGGCTGGTGTGGGGGCGCGATAACCTGAGGCTGGCGAGCCTGCTGACCCTGTTCGTCACAGGCGGGTTCCTGATGGCGTACTGGCTGCGCGATGGCTACGGCGGCTCGATGGTACTCACAGACGGTTCGGAGAAGATGATCCTGGGCGTCAACCTTGGTCTTTTTGCCTACGCGCTGGCCATTCTGCTGGCGGGGCTTGCGGTCGCCCTCGAGCGGCGCAGGCCCGATAGGTCGCTGGAGGCTGACCAGCGCTAAGCCGTTGACCAAGGGGGGGATGAAGGGGCGCGTCACCCCGCCTGCCGTTCCCGCCGCAGTGTATGCCACAACAGGGCGGCCGACAGCAGGCCGGGCATCATGAAGATATACACGAGCTGCGGGAACTTGTGAGTGAAGCCGGCCAGCACGCCGCCCCATATCAGCGTGACTGCCACGCCGCAGATCAGCAGGCGGCGGTTGGGTACCACGGGTATTTCAGCCATCGCCAGCAGGTAGATCTTCCAGCACGACCAGAGGCCGAACAACGAAATCGACATCAGGCCCATGGCTATGGGTATCGCGAACAGCGGTTGCTCACTGATGACCAACATCGGGAAGAAAAAACCGATGCACCCGGCAATGAACAGCAGCGTCAGGGGCATCAGGCCCAGTACGGCAGCCAGGGTGAGGCCCATTCGAAAGGTGGTGAGTTTGTCCATACAGCTACCTGCGACAACGAAGAGAAAACACTGCAGCCCACGCACTGTGCCATGGCCATGGGCATTTTCAAGGACGCGAAAAATGCGATGCAGACGCTCTACGGCAGTGCGCAAGGGGCCAATTCATGCATGATGGCTGATTGATGTCAATGTTGCCTCCCTGCTGCGCCTTTAAAATCGAGGTACATATCGATAGGCGTTGCGTGCCGGGGAGTTGTGGCAATGTTTGGTAGAAAGTGGCGAGAACAGGTCAACGCACAGGCGCGTGAGTTGCAGGAGCTGAAGCAGCAGAATCTGGCGCTCCAGCAGGAAAACCAGCAACTGACCGATTTGCTGGCGCAAACCCAGGGTGAGCAGGCCGAGCTCAATGCCTACAGCCGTTACCAATGTGATCTGCACAGCAAGATGGGCATGTTCGACGAGTCGATGAAGCAGACCCGTGATGGGGTAGTCAGCCAGGCCGAAACCCTGCGCGGGGAGGTCGACCACCTCAAGGCCAACAGCGGCGTGTTCAGCGAGACGTCCGAACTGCTTTCGTCGTTCTCTACCTCGCTCACGCACATGGCCGGTCAAGGCGTGAGCAGTGTCGAGAGCGTGACCCACCTGCAGGCGCGGGTCAGCGAAATCAGCAGCATCGTGGGCTTGATCAAGGCCATTTCAGACCAGACCAACCTGCTGGCACTCAACGCCGCCATCGAGGCGGCGCGGGCCGGTGAGCAGGGGCGCGGGTTTGCGGTGGTGGCCGACGAGGTACGGGCCCTGGCCCAGCGCACCCACCAGGCCACCCAGGACATCAGCGTGCTGGTGGACGCCATCAATGTCGATACCACGGCGGCGAGCAACTCGATCGGCAACCTCTCCAATGAAGCCACGCGCCTGGCTGGCGACGTGTCGACCTCGGCGCAGACCCTGGACGAAATGGTGGTGATGGGTGACCACATGACCACCCTGATCGAGAACATGGCGCTCAGTTCGTTCTGCGAGGCGGTCAAGCTCGACCACCTGTTGTTCAAGCTGATGGTGTACCTGCGCCTGTTCAATCAGGACCCGAACCTTGAGCTGTCGGACCATAAGCATTGCCGCCTGGGCAAGTGGTACCTGATGCCGGAAACCCAGCAGATCTACCAGCACGACCGGGCATTCGCCCAGCTCGACGACCCCCACCGTATCTGCCACGAATCGGCCAGCCATGCGCTGCACCAGGCGCAGCACAAGGACTGGAGCGCGGTGGTGGCCTCGCTGGACAGCATGGAGACCGCCAGCCTCAAGGTGAACCAGGTGCTGCAGGCGCTCGCCCATCGCGGCGACTGATCGACAGTTGCAGGCACCGGCGCGAGGGAGCAAAAGTGGTAGGATCCGTGCGATCGGATCGGGTAAAGGGAGTGCTGCATGGATGGGGAGCTGGATGAGCGCGACGTCGCGCGTCGTTTCTGCGTTGTCTGTGCAGTCATCATTGCGGCGGTTGGTCTCTGTGCTTCCCTGTACTGCCTGTTGAGCCCGGCCAGCATGTTCCCCTCGCTGGGCCCGGTGCTGGCGATTTTCGCGCTGGCACTGACCAACCTGCTGTGCCTGCCACTGGTGTTTGCCTATTGGCTGTTGGCGTTCCGGCCTGATGGTGCTCGGGTGTTACTGATCGTGCAGGGCATCGCAATGGCGGCATTTGTGCTGTGGTACAGCGTGGTTTGACTGCAACTGTGCTGCAATGCAAAACGCAAACGTCCGGCACATGGCCGGACGTTTGCGTAGTGGCAGGCGACTTAACGGTGGCGGTGCTTGCGCTTGTGCTTGCTGGCGCTGTGCCTGTTGTCATCTGCCAGATGATTGCCCACCGCGCCTCCGGCCGCGCCGCCCAGGCCGGCGCCGACGGTCGAACCGGTGGAGCCGCCCAACGCATTGCCGATCAACGAGCCGCCGGCCGACCCCAGGCCACCGCCCACGGCGGCCTGGGTGCGGTTGCCCTTGCGCGCACCGGCCGCGCTACCTGCAGCGCCACCCAGCCCGGCACCGATGGCGGCGCCGGTGCTGCCGCCGATCTGCTGGCCAACCACATTGCCCAGTGCGCCGCCCAGCCCGCCACCGATGGCGGTGGTGCCGTCGCCGGCAACGGCAGTCAGGGGCAGCAGGATACCCAGGGCGAGGGTAGGCAGGGTGAAACGCATGATGTGAACCTCAGGTACTTGATCTGAAAGATGATTTTTTGGTGCTGTTCAGACCGCGCGCCGAAGGTTTGGTTTCCGGTCGCGCCATTTAAAAACGTGGTGCGCCCTTGCGAGGCTTCGCGGGCCTCGGCGAAGATGGCCGATTGGCTTTTGCACAGTGAGGTTGATATGGCGCAGTACAAGACCGTTGGCGAGCTGGTGGCAGCCTTGTCGCGGCTTCCGCAGGATGCACGGGTGGTGGTTCAGGGTGGCCTGGGCCTGAAGGACATCAGCCTGTTCGGGGCAGGGCAGGTCCAGATCGAGTTCAAGGAGCAGATCATCGACTCCTCGCCGTCGTGGGTAGTGTTCGTCAAGCAGTGACTTCTGCAGGCTGTGCTAGCGTGTACAGATACGGCAATTAACTTGTACAGAAAATTTTCCACGTGCAAGTATCGCCGCAACCCCCCGCCCAAGGGGCTGCCAGGGAGTACCGCATGCGACCGCCACCCATCGCGCTGTGCAGGCTGCTGTTGCTGATCGGTGTGCTGGCCTGCGGTTACGCCCAGGCGGGGTGGCGGGCCGACCTGCCGGATGCGCGTCTGGTAGGCAGTGCTGAATTCAGGACCTGGGGCCTGGATATCTATACGGCGCGATTGTGGGCCCCCGGTGCACGCTTGAACGAGGGCGATGGCTTCGCCCTCGAGATCACCTACCGGCGCGCGGTCAGTCGCGAGCGGTTGGTCGAGGTCAGCCTCGAGGAGATCCAGCGTCTGTCTGCCACCCCGCTGACGGCAGCGCAACGGGACCAGTGGCAGGCGCAGATGCAGCAGGCGTTCGTGGATGTCGAGGCGGGTATGCGCATCACGGGCGTGTACGTTCCCGGGCTTGGCTGTCGCTTCTATGTGGGGGAGCGCCTGCAGCACGAAGTGCGTGACCAGGCATTCGCCCGTGCGTTCTTCGCCATCTGGCTGGACCCTCGCAGCCGCTACCCCGACTTGCGTCGGCAACTCCTTGGAGCCTCCCCATGAAAGCCTGGTACCTGTTGGTGTTCCTGCTGTTGGCCGGCTGCGGCAATGTCGATGTCGAGGCTTACCGCAACCAGTCACCGGCGTTCGACCTGCGTCAGTACTTCAACGGCCGCGTCGACGGCTGGGGCATCGTGCAGAAGCGTTCCGGCGAGGTCATCAAGCGTTTTCACGTGCTGATCGAAGGGCGCAGCGAAGGCGATAACGTGGTGCTGAACGAGCACTTCACCTACAGCGACGGCACCCGGCAGCAACGCACCTGGACCATTCGCCCGGACGGCCCGGGACGTTGGCGCGGCACGGCCGGGGATGTGGTGGAAGAGGCGCGCGGGCAGAACGCCGGTTTCGCCTTGCGCTGGCAGTACGTGCTCGACGTACCGGTGGACGGCAAGACCTGGGCCATCCGCTTCGACGACTGGATGTACCTGCTGGACGATAACACCCTGGCCAACCGCTCCTACATGACCAAGTTCGGCATCGAAGTCGGGCAGGTCACCTTGTTCTTTCGCAAGCAGGTGCAGTAGGCCGGCCGAGACGGTGCAGTACCGGCAGCAGCAAGGCCCACACGGCGGCAAGCACCAGCAGGCTCGGCCAGGTGCCCAATGGCAGCCTGGCACCGGCAAGCTGCACACCGCCCCAGTAGGACAACGGGCCGCCCACCGCGCCCAGCAGGCTGGCCCGCCACCAGGGGTTGGCGGTCCAGTGCAGGCTGTGGCGCAAGGTGCAGGCGAACACCGGCCACAGCAACAGCAGCCAGAACGGCGGCAGCCAAGGATGACCGCCAAACTCGAACACCCCAAGCGCCAGCAGCAGGCTGTCGGTCAGCGAGCCGCACAGGCTGACGGCGACGATCAGGCGCACCTCGCCGGGCTTGGCCAGGCAGCTCAGGTGCGTCACCAGGCAGGCCACTGCCACTGCCAGCAAGGCGGGGTGGCGAGCACCCAGCACGCAGGCGAACCAGCCAAGCTGAAACAGCAGCGCATTGCCCAGCACCGCTGCCCAATGCGCTGTCCGCCGGTTCAGCCTGGTTGCCCCAGCAGCGGTGCGGGCCGTGCGCCGGCCTTGGCCAGCAACAGCTGGGCGGTGCCGATGGCACGCTCCAGAAAGCCCCCCTCGCAGTAGCACAGGTAGAACTCCCACAAGCGGTAGAACGTGTCGTCATAACCCAACGCCTGCAACGGCTGGCGCGCCTGCTGCAGGTTCTGGTGCCAGCAGCGCAGGGTGCGCGCATAGTGCAGGCCGAATTCTTCCATGTGGTGCAGGTTCAGATCGGTGTCGCGGCCCATCACCTGCAGCATCACCCCTACCGAAGGCAGGGCGCCGCCCGGAAAGATGTAGCGCTGGATGAAGTCGACCGAGCGGCACGCCTGTGCGTAGCGCTGTTCGCGGATGGTGATGCTCTGCAGCAGCATCAGGCCATCGGGCTTGAGCAGCCGCGCGCATTGCCTGAAGTAGCTGCTGAGGTAGCGATGGCCGACAGCTTCGATCATCTCGATGGATACCAGCTTGTCGTACTGGCCCTGCAGGTCGCGGTAATCCTCCAGCAGCAGGGTGATGCGGTCCTGCAGGCCGGCTTCGTCGATGCGCCGACGGGCATAGGCGAACTGTTCGGCCGACACCGTGGTGGTGGTTACCCGGCAGCCGTGGTGGCGTGCCGCGTAAATGGCCAGGCCGCCCCAGCCGGTGCCGATCTCCAGCAGGTGATCGTCGCGGGTGAGGGCGAGCTTCTGGCAGATGCGCTGCAACTTGTAGTGCTGGGCCTGTTCCAGGGTATCGTCGGCCCCCTGAAACATGGCCGCCGAGTACATCATGCTCGGGTCCAGCAGGCGCTCGAACAGTTCGTTGCCCAGGTCGTAATGGGCGGCGATGTTGCGTCTGGCGCCGCGCCGGGTATTGCGGTTGAGCCAGTGCAGGCCATGCAGCAGCGGGCGCCCCAGGCGTGCCAGCCCGCCTTCCAGGCCGTCGAGTACCTCCAGGTTCGCCACCAGCACGCGGACCACGGCGGTGAGGTCCGGGCTGGTCCAGTAGCCGTGCACGTAGGCTTCGCCCGCGCCAATCGAGCCGTTGCTGGCCACCAGGCCCCATAGCGCGTCGTCCACTACCTGGACATGCCCTTGCAGGTTCGCGCCGGCGTTGCCGAAGTGGTGCACCACATTGGCTTCGATGACCACCAGTGCGCCGTGGCGCAGGCGTTCGAGCTGGCGCAGCACAGCGCGCCGCAGCAGCATCACGCCGATGCCGTTGCCGGCGGACGCGAAGCGTTTTGCCGGGATTGCCTCAGGGCTTTTCATGGGGGGTGTCCTTTGCGCGGTCGGGTGCATTGATCGGTTTGGCTCGCCGCCAGGTGCCCCGGGCGGCGAAGTGGTCGAACAGGCGATGACGCTTGAGCAGCAGGCGCAACGCCTGCCAATGGATGGCCAGCAGGGTCTTGGCGGTCATCCACGGGAAGCTCAGCAGGTGCCGGTGCAGGCTGCGTCGGTTCAGGTCGATGCGCGCCAGGTTCAGCACGGCGCTGAACACCCGGGTGTGTGCCTGCCAGTCCTCCATGCGCACACGGATACGCGCTGCAGGTGTGCAGAAGTGCATGCGGTATTCCAGGTCGGCGGGCAGGAACGGCGACACATGAAACGCCTTGGCCACGCTGAAGTTCCACGGCCCCGGGCCGTCGGCGGGCAACACGTAGTGAAAGCGTTCGCGCCAGGGCGTGTTGGTGACCTCGCAGAGAATCGCAGCCAGACGCCCGTCACCTTCAAAGCAGTAGAAAAAGCTCACCGGGTTGAAGGCCAGGCCCCAGCTGCGGGGTTGGGTCAGTACGCACACCGGCCCTTGGGGGCGGTGGTGCAGCACCTGTTCGAGCAGGTCCAGCACGGCGCTCTTGAGGGGCGTGCCCTGGTGAGTGGCGGCTGGCAGATAGTCCCGCTCGTCGAAGGCAAAGGCGCTCCACCGGCCCCCGCCGGCCAGCCTCGACAGCGCTGGCAGCTGCGCCTGCTCGTCCAGGTCCAGGTACAGCAGGCCGATGCGGTAGGCAAAGCCGAAATCCCCCCTGGCGGGGCGGCGGTGGCTGACCCAGCCCTGGTAGAGCGCACTGTTCACAACTGCTCACCAAATTCGGCGGCCACGCGCAGCGCGCTGACCACGCCGTCTTCATGAAAGCCGTTGCCCCAGTACGCGCCGCAGTAGTAGCTGTGTCGGGCACCGCACAGTTCGGCGTGACGCGCCTGGGCCCGTACCCCGGCCAGGCTGAACTGCGGGTGGGCATAGGTGTAGCGGCCAAGGACCTTGCCGGGGTCGATGGCGCCGGTCTGGTTGAGGCTCACGCAGAAGGTCTGCGGGGCATCGATGCCCTGCAGAATGTTCATGTTGTAGGTGACGGCGGCCGGCTGGGACTGCGAGCCGCCGAGGCGGTAGTTCCAGCTGGCCCAGGCCAGGGGACGACGCGGCAGCAGGCGGGTGTCGGTGTGCAGGACCACGTCGTTGTCGGCATAGCGCAGCGCGCCAAGAATCTCGCGCTCGGCCTGGCTGGGATCATGCAGCATCAGCAGCGCCTGGTCGCTGTGGCAGGCGAACACCACCTTGTCGTAACGCTCCATGCCTGCTCGGCTGAACAGGCTGACACCGTCGGCATCGCGGGTCACGCCCAGTACAGGGCAGTTGAGGCGAATGCGTTCGGCAAACGGTGCGCACAGCGGGGCCAGGTAACTGCGCGAGCCACCTTCCACTACCCGCCATTGCGGGCGGTCGTTGACCGACAGCAGCCCGTGGTGCTTGAAGAAGCGCACGAAAAACTGCAGCGGGAAGCCCAGCATCTGCGCCAGCGGCATCGACCAGATGGCGGCCCCCATCGGCACGATGTAGTGGTCGATGAAACGCTCGCCGTAGCCGTTCATGTACAGGTAGTCGCCCAGCGAAAGGGTGTCGTTGACTCGCTGCTGCTCCAGGTCGTTCAGGGCCTGGCGATTGAAGCGCAGGATGTCGTAGAGCATGCCCCAGAAGGGCGGCGACAACAGGTTGCGGCGCTGCGCGAAGAGGCTGTTGAGGGTGTTGCCGTTGTACTCGTGGGCGGTCTGCGGGTCGTGGACCGAAAAGCTCATTTCGGTAGGACGCGAGGCGATGCCCAGCTGATCGAGCAGGCGGATGAAGTTGGGGTAGGTCCAGTCGTTGAACACGATGAACCCGGTATCCACCGCGTAGTGTCGCTCGCCAAGCTGCACGTCGACGGTATGGGTGTGCCCGCCAATCCGGTCACTGGACTCGTACAGCGTGATGGCGTGCTGGCGCTGCAGCAGGTGGGCGCAGGTAAGCCCGGCGATACCGCTGCCGATGATGGCTATCTTCATGGGTGGGGTTCCTGGCGCAGTGGCCGTGACAGGTGCTTGCCCAATGCCAGTTGCAGGCTCACCGGCAGCAGCGCGACCAGGCGCAGGCCGGCGATGAACAGGAGCGGAAAGGCAATGGTGTACGGGCGCTTGTGCAGGCGCCGGGCAATATGGCGTGCGGCCTTTTCGGCGGGCCAGCACAGCGGCATGGGGAAGTCGTTGCGCCGGGTCAGCGGGGTGTCGACGAAGCCCGGGCTGACCAGCGTCACGGCAATGCCTTCGCGGGCCAGGTCGATGCGCAGCGATTCGAACAGGTAGCGCACCGCGGCCTTGGAGGCGCCATAGGCACCGGCGCGGGGCAGCGCCAGAAAGGTCACGGCGCTGGCCACGGCCACCAGGTGCGGCTGTCGACCCTGGCGCAGCAGGGGCAGGGCAGCCTCCACGCAGTGGCTGGCACTGAACAGGTTGGAAGCCACCACGCGCTCGACCATGGCGGCTTCGAAGGCTTCGCTGTCCAGGTACTCGCAGGTGCCGGCGTTGAGTATCACCTGGTCCAGGCCACCCCAGGCCTGGGCGATCTGCTGGGCGATCGCGCGCACCTGGTTAACCTCGCGAAGGTCGCCCGGTACCACCAGTACCTGGTCGGGGTAGCGCTGCGCCAATGCCTGCAAGGGCTGGACATTGCGCGCGCTGACCGCCAGGCGATGCCCCTGGGCCAGCAGCAGGGGGGCCAGTGCCGCACCAATGCCGCTGCTGGCGCCGGTCAGCCAGATGCGTCTCATGCCAGCCTCCGCTTGAGCCAGCCGATCACGCAGCCCATCACCGGCAGGTGCTCGTACAGCAGTGCCCCGGCGTCGAAGTAGTCATGGTGCAGGTAGACCTTGTCGCGCCACATCAGGTGCGAGCAACCCTGTACCTGAACCGGGCGCCCACCGTTCAGGCGCGCATGCTGGTAGTACAGGGTCCAGCGCAGGTAGCCCTTCCCGTCGTCCACCTGGTCATAACCGTGGAACTCGAAGCGCACCTGATCGACGTTGGCGTACAGCTGAGCGAAATAATCCTGCAGCGCGGCCATGCCGTGGATCTGATGCAGCGGGTCGCGGAACTGGACATCGTCGCTGTACAACTCGCGCAGCACACCCAGGTTGTGCGCGTCGATGGCGCAGAATCGCTCTGCAAAGCGTTTGAGATACTCGGACATTGCCTGCACCCATGACCATTGTGGTCATTTAGTTGTACACGTATTGTTATTTGTACAAGATATTTGCAGGTTAGAGGGAAATTTGTACAAGTCAATTCATCCCTGCAGATTTTGCTGCAGGGAGATGGACGCAGGGGCAGGGGCAAGGCGGGGGAGAACGCAGGACGCAGAAAGCAGAAAAGCGCCCCAAGGGGCGCTTTTCAGAAGATGGTGCGAGTGGCGGGACTCGAACCCGCAAGGCTCACGCCGGCAGATTTTAAGTCTGCTGTGTATACCAATTCCACCACACTCGCACGGATCATCCGGCTGCAAGGTCAGGCACAGGGTGTGTGCGACACTTTACCTTCCGGATCAAGGCGGCTTTATAACTCATCGTTATATTCGAGTCAACTCGCGCACCCGCTACTTTGCCATGTAACGCCGCAGCCAGCGACGGGGAATCAGCAGTGACACGATGGCCAGTGCCAGGGCGAAGCCACCGCAGGCCATCAGCGCCGCCAGGCCGTAGCGGTGCTCCAGCAGCCCGCCCAGCACTGCGCCGCCGAACATGCCGGACCACGGCACCAGTTGCACGCGCCAGCCCGGACGCCGCTCCCCCATCAGCCAGCGGCCCAGGCCGCGGCCAAAGCGCGACAGGGCGCCGGTTACATAGGTCAGCCCGATGGGCAGCCCGTTCACCTCTTCGACCGCCGCATTGAGCATGCCCATGGCGATGATCGCGCCCAGCAGCGCCGGCAACTGCGCCTGCGCGCCCCACAGGCCTGCCCCCAGCAGCAGTGCCGCCGACAGGGCGAGCAGCGGCCATGCACGCTTGGCGCTCAGGCGGGCGATGATCACCCCCAGCGCGTTGCCGGCAATGAAGGCGCCGATCAGCAGGGCCAGGCGGGCCACCAGTGCCCAGTGCGCATCGCCCAGGGCGACGGCCATGCGCGTGGTGTTGCCGCTCATGAAAGAAACGAAATCGCCGGTGGCGAGAAAGCCGATGGCGTCGGTCATGCCCGCCAGCACCGACAGGGCGGCGACGAAAAACAACCCGACGCGGCCCCGGCGCTTGTAGACGAGGGTAGTCAGCGGCCCGCGTTGGCCCTGTGGGCGCTCTGGCAGCATGGGCTTCTCCGGGGCTAGGGTTCGATGCGGTCGGCCACGCTGCGCAACTGGTCGATCGATGCCTGCAGCCCATTGATGCTGCGCTGCACTTCCAGGGCATCCTGCGGGTGGGCCGAGTGCTGCAGGTAGCGCGCATGCCCGGCCATTTCGCGCGCGATCTGCTCCAGATCGGCGGCGGTGTGCTCCAGGTCATCGTGAATGCCTTTCATCCTTGCATCTGTGGTCAACGTCCTTCCCCCGGTTGCGCTTGCACCTGTGGACTATAACAAGTTGCCCCCCGGCCCGGAACGATTTCCCCGGGCACTGCCCGGATAGGTGAGCACCCGTTGACACCGGGCAATCACTGCGCCACTGTTCCGCCAGTGATTTATCGTTCACGTCCTGCAGGTCGATACGACTGTTTCGAAATTACGGAATTGCAGAGGCACCCGGTTGTCTACCTTCTCATTGTCCTCACTGCGGTGCCTGCGGGTTTGCCATGGATTCTTCCCAGCGCTCTGACCTTCAAACCATGCACGCCAGCCGCTATGAGCAGTTGGTGCAGACCGTTGCGGACTACGCCATCTATATGCTCGACCTCGAGGGCCATGTGGTGTCGTGGAACCTGGGGGCCCAGCGCATCAAGGGCTACAACGCCGACGAGGTCATCGGTCGGCACTTCTCGATGTTCTTCACGCCGCAGGATTGCGCCGAAGGCCGGCCTGGCTGGTTGCTCAATCGTGCGCTGAGCACCGGCGGGGCACAGGACGAAGGCTGGCGCATGCGCAAGGACGGCACGCAGTTCTGGGCCCTGGCGGCACTGGATGTGATTCGGGACGAGCAGGGCGAGGTGGTCGGGCTGGCGAAAATCACCCGCGACATCACCGATCGTCGGGAAGCCGCATTACAGTTGGACGCCATGCGTGCGCAGCTGTTCCAGTCGCAGAAGCTGGAAGCCCTCGGCCAGCTTACCGGGGGCATGGCCCACGATTTCAACAATCTGCTCACGATCATCATCGGCTCGGCCAAGCTGGCCATGACCTCTCGCGACCCGCAGCGTACCGAGCGCCTGTTGCAGCATATCGTCGATGCCGGCGAACGCGGCAGCCAGGTGACCCAGCAGTTGCTCGGGTTTGCCCGGCGCAAGGTGCAAAGCACAAGCCGGGTCGATGTGGCGCAGTTGGTCCGGGCGAGCCAGGCGTTGCTGTCCCAGGCGCTGCCCAAGGGCATCGAATTGCAGGTAGATATCCAGGGCGAGGTATCGGATATCGAGGTGGACAGCGGCCAGTTGCAGATGGTGCTGCTCAACCTGATCTTCAACGCCCGTGACGCCATGGATGCCGAGGGGCGCATCGAACTGGTTGCACGCAACCAGGTGCTGCAGGGGGAGTGGGACGGGCTGGTTGGCGATCATGTGCTCATCAGCGTGCGCGACCCCGGACGTGGTATCGATGCTGCGGTGTTGCCGCGCATCTTCGAACCGTTTTTCACCACCAAGAGTTTTGGCAAGGGAACCGGCCTGGGGTTGAGCCAGGCCTACGGTTTTGCCAAGCAGAGCAACGGTTGCATCAGGGTCGAGAGCGAAAGCGGTCGCGGCACCTGCATGACCCTGTGCCTGCCGGCATGGCAGCCACCCCAGCCCGACAACCTTCAAAGCGAGTGAACCTATCGTGGAGCAGCTCAAGCGTCTTGCTACAGGCATCGAAGGTCTGGACGACCTGCTCAAGGGCGGCCTTGTGGCCGGCTCGTCCTATATCGTCCAGGGTCGCCCGGGCTCGGGCAAGACCATCCTGGCCAACCAGTTGGCGTTCAACCATGTGGCCACGGGCGGGCGGGTGCTGGTGGCGACGCTGCTGAGCGAGTCCCATGAGCGTCTGTTCCAGTACCTGTCCACTCTGAGCTTTTTCGACCCTGCGCTGGTGGGCAACCAGCTGCAGTTCGTCAGTGCCTTCGATACCCTCGAAAGCGAGGGGCTGGAGGCGGTGGTCAAGCTGCTGCGCGGTGAAATCGGCCGCCAGGGCGCCTCCCTGCTGATTGTCGACGGCCTGCTCAATGCACGTTCACGCGCCGAAAACGTGCTCGACACCAAGAAGTTCATTTCAGAGCTGCAAGGCCATGCCGCGTTTGCCGGCTGCACCTTGCTGCTGCTTACCAGTTCGCGCCTGGATGACGGCAGCCCGGAACACACCATGGTCGATGGCGTCATCGAACTGGGCGAGGACCTGTACGGCGCACGTTCGGTGCGACGCATCCAGTTGCGCAAGACCCGCGGCAGCGGGGCGCTGTCCGGGGTGCACGAATGCGAGATCACCGAGCAGGGGCTGAAGGTGTATCCGCGCCTTGAAGCACTCTACAGCCACCCCTCCAGCCCGGGCAGCGAGGTGTTGACCCGCGTCGGCACGGGCCTGGCCAGTCTCGATGGCTTGCTGGGCGGGGGCTTTCCCAGCGCTTCGGTCTCGCTGGCGATGGGGCCGTCGGGTATTGGCAAGACCTCCCTGGGCCTGAGTTTTCTGGCCGGTGCCACAGTGGCCGAGCCGGGCCTGCATTTCGGCTTCTACGAGACCCCGCAGCGCTTGCGCATCAAGGCCAGGGCCATCGGTATCGATCTGCCGGCACTGGAGAAAAGCGGGGCGGTGCACCTGGCCTGGCAGCCCACTACCGAAGGGTTGCTCGATGGCGTGGGCGCCCGTTTGCTCAGCCATGTACGCAAGCACCGCATCAAACGGGTGCTGATCGACAGCCTGGGCGCGTTTGCCCGGCTCGCCACCAACCAGGGGCGGCTCAACGAGTTCTTCCGTGCGCTGATGGGCGAGCTGCGTGCCGAGGATGTGACGGTGTTGGCGACCTGGGAGATGCGCGACCTGTTCGGCTCTGAAATCAACGCACCCGCGTCGGAGCTGTCGTCGATCGTCGACAACCTGTTCCTGATGCGTTTCGTCGAGCTGGACGCCGAGCTCAAACGCTTGCTGTCGATCCTCAAGGTGCGCGACAGTGAATACGATCCGGCCCTGCTGGAGCTGGTCATCCGTTCGACAGGCATCGAGCTCGACAAGGCGTTCGTTCAGGCGAGCGCGGTGATGTCGGGCACCGCTTCATCGGCGCAAGGGGCATGAAAGCCCTGGGCTGGCAGCCATGAGCACGATTCTGGTCGTGGACGACGAGTATGTAATCGCCGATATCCTGGGGTATGCCCTGGAGGATGCCGGCTACAAGGTCGAGAAGGCGCCCAATGGCAAGACGGCCCTGGACGTGCTGGAGAAGGTGCGAATCGACCTGGTCATCACCGACTACATGATGCCGATAATGAATGGCGAGGAGTTGGCCAAAGCGATTCGCAGCAATGCGCAGTTTGCGGACCTACCGGTCATTCTCATGAGCGGGGCCCAGGCAAGTATCGGCAAAGCCATACCTGACCTGTTTTCTGCAGTGTTCGACAAGCCGTTCGATACTGCCAGCATGGTGGCCAGGGTCAGGGCATTCATCGGTGTGGCGGAGGCCGGGCGGGATACGCCAGAGCTTCAGTGAACCGTGTTGCCGGGACCAAGCGCATCCGTGCGACTCGATTAGCCCTGGTTACTGGTGATCATCCCCCTTCTCCGGCGCCGGGCTGCCGGCTTGAATGCGCTTGTAAATCTCTTCACGGTGCACCTGGACATCTTTGGGTGCATCGATGCCGATCCTCACTTGCATCCCCTTGACCCCTAGAATGGTGACCTTGATGTCATCATTGATGACGATGCTTTCGCCAACTTTGCGGGTGAGTATCAGCATGTACTTCTCCTTGGTAACTTTGAATGCCTTGCAGGCGGTAGCTGCACAGGCCGGGTGTGCGCGGTGGCACAGCCGTCTTTCCCTTCATTAAAGACGCATTCGATGGAAATTAATTCCCCGAGCACAAGATTCTGTTGAGGTCTTTAGTCACAGGTTCCGATTGGGCAGATGGGCAATTACGCACAACCGGTATCGCCCATGGACGCAAGCATAGGGGGCTTCAACGCATATGGGAAATTTCTCTGCCTGATGGGGGATATGTCTTTTTTCTATGGAACGGCGGCGTTTAAAAAGTAGGGTTATTTAATGTGCTAGTTAATGATTTTCATTCGTATCGCATGCATTCAATGTCATGAGAAAACCTGCCAGGGCCACCTCGGCCAGCTCCATGCGCTGGCGCGCCCGTGGCCGTGGCAGCGCGTGGAGCTCGCCCAGCACGAAGCGCTCCAGCAGCGCCGGGTGCACATAGCTGCGCCGGCATACGGCGGGGGTATTGCCCAGTCGCGACGCCACCTGCTTGAGCATGGCCACGATCTGTCGGCGCGCTTCGGTTTCCGGTTGCCATTGCAGCTCACGCAGCAACTCCAGCGCCAGCGCGCTGCCGGCCCAGGTGCGATAGTCCTTGGCGGTGAAGTCGGCACCGGTCAATTGCTGCAGGTAGGCGTTCACGTCCGCCGAACCGACGGTGTGACATTGCCCCAGCGCGTCCTGCCACTGGAACAGGTCCTGGCCCGGCAGTTCCAGGCAGCGCTTGACGATGCGTGCCAGGCGCCGGTCCTTGAGGGTCACCTGGTGCTCGATGCCGCTCTTGCCGCGAAAGCGAAACCGTATTGCGCTGCCTTCGACCTGCACATGGCGAGTGCGCAGCGTGGTCAGCCCGTAGGAGCGGTTGTCGCGGGCATACTGACGGTTGCCCACGCGGATCAGCGTGTTGTCGAGCAGGCTGACCACCAGTGCCATGACCTTTTCGCGGTCCAGGCCGGGCCGCGCCAGGTGCTCGTCGAGTTGCTTGCGCAGCCGCGGCAGGCGTTTGGCGAAGGCCAGCATGCGGTCGTACTTGTGGCTGTCGCGCAGTTCGCGCCAGTCGGGGTGATACCGGTACTGCTTGCGACCACGTGCGTCGCGTCCGGTGGCTTGCAGGTGGCCGCGCGGGTCGGCGCAGATCCATACATCGGTATAGGCCGGCGGTATGGCCAGCGCCTTGATGCGGGCCAGGGTATCCGGTGCGGTGATGCGCTGGCCGTGGGCGTCGAAATAGGCGAAGTGCTTGCGCAGCAGGCGCCGATGGAAACCGGGGCGGCTGTCATCCACGTAATGCAGGCCACTGGGCAAAGGGGGCAGGTCGACACTCATGCTGGGCGCTCGCGTAGGGGCTCTGACGATGGACAGCAGCCGTTCGCGCAAGTTAGCCCAGCAATGCCACCGATTTTATCTGCGCCCACAACTGCTGGCCTTCGTGCAGCCCCAACTGGTCGCTCGAGTAGCGCGTCACCCGCGCCAGCAGGGCTGTGCCATCGGCGTCCAGGCTCACCAGAATCTGCGCCGGGTTGTCACCGGCGCGCAGCGCGCACACGCGCACCGGCAGGCGGTTGAGAATGCTCGAACGGCTGTCGTCGGCCAGGCTCAGGCTCACGTCGCGTGCCTGGACCTTGACCCGCAGGCGCGCCCCCGGGGCCAGCGCCTCGTGGGTCAGGCGCAACCTGAGGTCGCTGCCCGGCAGTTTCAGGTCCAGCAACTGGTAGGCCGCGTCGTGGGCGTCCACCTCGCCCTCGATGACCACCCCGGCGTCCTCCTGCAGGGCCAGCGGCAGGTCCAGGCGGGCCAGGGTCTGGCTGATCGGCCCGCTGGCCTGCACCTTGCCCTGTTCGAGCAGCACCAGGTGATCGGCCAGGCGCGCCACTTCGTCCTGCGCATGGCTGACGTAGATCAGCGGGATCTGCAACTGGTCGTGCAGGCGCTCCAGGTACGGCAGGATCTCGCGTTTGCGCGGGCCGTCCAGGGCTGCCAGGGGTTCGTCCATCAGCAGCAGCTTGGGGCTGGTGAGCAGCGCACGGGCGATCCCCACGCGCTGTCGTTCACCGCCCGACAGGGTGTCCGGCTTGCGCGCGAGCAGGTGGCTGATGCCCAGCAGCTCGCAGGCGTGCTCCAGGCCGACCTGGCGCTGGTGCTGGGCGATGCGTCGCCAGCCGAAGATCAGGTTGTTCTTCACGCTCAGGTGGGGGAACAGGCTGGCTTCCTGGAACACGTAGCCGATGGGGCGCTGGTGGGGCGGCATGAAGTACTGGCGTGCGGAATCCTGCCAGACTTCGCCATTGACCTCAATGTAGGCCTGGTCGGCCCGCTCCAGGCCTGCCAGGCAGCGCAGGCAGGTGGTCTTGCCCGAGCCCGAATGGCCGAACAGGGCGCTGACACCGCGCCCGGGCAGTTGCAGGTCGACATCCAGCCGGAAATCGTCGAAGGCCACCTGCAACCGGGCCTGGATCAATGCACTCATCGGTCAGCTCCAGGCCGGCTTGCCGCGGCGGCTGGCGTACAGCGCCAGCAGCACCAGGAACGAGAACACCAGCATGGCGCCGGCCAGCCAGTGGGCCTGCATGTACTCCATGGCCTCGACATGGTCGAAGATCTGCACGGAAACCACGCGGGTCTTGTCGGGAATATTGCCGCCGATCATCAGCACCACGCCGAACTCGCCGACGGTGTGGGCAAAGCCCAGGATGCTCGCGGTAATGAAGCCAGGGCGGGCCAGGGGCAGCACCACGCTGAAAAAGCAGTCCCACGGGCTGGCGCGCAAGGTGGCAGCCACCTCCAGCGGGCGCTCGCCAATGGCGCTGAACGCGTTTTGCAGCGGTTGCACCACGAACGGCATCGAGTACACCACCGACCCGATCACCAGGCCTGTGAAACTGAACACCACGGTGCCCAGGCCCAGCGCCTGGGTGGCCTGGCCAAGCCAGCCGTGGGGGCCCAGGGCGATCAGCAGATAGAAGCCGATCACCGTGGGCGGCAACACCAGGGGCAGGGCCACGATCGCCCCGATCGGCCCGCGCAGCCAGGAGCGCGTGCGCGCCAGCCACCAGGCGATCGGGGTGCCGATCAGCAGCAGGATCAGGGTAGTCAGCGACGCCAGCTTGAACGTCAGCCAGATGGCGCCCAGGTCGCTGGCGTCCAGTGGCATCAGAGTTCGTAGCCGTACGACTTGATCACTTCAGCGGCCTTGGGGCCCTTGAGGTAATCGACCAGCGCCTTGGCGGCGGCGTTGTCCTTGCCCTTGTTGAGAATCACAGCGTCCTGCTTGATCGGGTCGTGCAGGTTGGCCGGCACGATCCAGGCCGAGCCGTTGCTGACCTTGCCGTCCTTGTAGATCTGCGACAGCGCCACGAAGCCCAGCTCGGCGTTGCCGGTGGAAACGAACTGGAACGCCTGGGTGATGTTCTGGCCTTCGACCAACTTGCCCTTGGTGGCCTCGGTCAGGTTCAGCTTGGCCAGTACCTGCGTGGCGGCCAGGCCGTAGGGCGCGGCCTTGGGGTTGGCGATGGACAGGTGCTTGTAGTCGTTTTTCTTCAGGACTTCGCCCTTGTCATCCACATAGCCCGCTTTGGGCGACCACAGCGCCAGGGTGCCGATGGCGTAGGTAAAGCGCGAGCCCTTGACGGTTTCGCCTTCGTTCTCGAGTTTTTCGGGGGTGGTGTCGTCGGCCGACAGGAACACCTCGAAGGGCGCGCCATTCTTGATCTGCGCGTAGAACTGCCCGGTAGCGCCGAAGGAGGCGACCAGCTTGTGGCCGGTGTCCTTTTCGAAATCCTTGGCAATAGCCTGGATGGGCGCGGTGAAGTTGGCCGCGACGGCCACCTGGACTTCATCGGCCCAGGCGCTGTTGAGGGTCAGCATGCCGAATACGGCGGTCAGGGCAAAACGAGGGGCGCGCATTCTCATCAAACAGCTCCATGTGCATGAGGTAATCGTTATGCATTTGAATATATAGCGATTGCCCGACAAACGGAAAGATCTGTTTTACCGTGACATCAATGCCAGCGCCTTTTCTGCCAGTTGGCGCGTCAGTTCGGCCGCCGGCAGGGCTTGGCCAAGGCGCAGCGCCTGGCCGGCCCACAGGTTGCTGAAATCGCTGTTGCCCTGCGGCTCGCTGATGGCGCGAAGGGGCATCAAGGCGCCGCCGGCCAGGGGGAAGGCAGGGGCCAGGGGGCTCATCGGGCCCAACTCACGCATGATGCGGGTATTGATGCCGCGTGCCGGGCGCCCGGTAAACAGGTTGGTGAGCGCGGTATCGCTGGCCTGTGCGCTGTGCAGTGCCTGGCGATGCGCGGCCGACACCTTGGCCTCGGGGCAGAACAGGTAGGCGGTGCCCACCTGAACGGCCGAGGCGCCCAGTGCGAAGGCCGCCACAACACCGCGGGCATCGCCGATGCCGCCAGCCGCGATCACCGGAACCTTGACCGCATCGGCCACCTGGGGCACCAGCGCCAGGGTGCCGATCTGGGTGGTGAGGTCATCGCTCAGGAACATGCCGCGGTGCCCACCTGCTTCATAGCCCATGGCGATGATCGCGTCGCAGCCATGGGCTTCGAGCCAGCGTGCTTCCTCGACCGTGGTGGCACTGGACAGTACCTTGGCCCCGCTGGCCTTGACCCGCGCCAGCAGCTCGGGCGCAGGCAGGCCGAAGTGAAAGCTCACCACTGCAGGCTTGCAGTCTTCCACCAAGGCACAGCCCGCTTCGTCGAAGGGCGCGCGATTGGAGACCGGGGTGGTGGCGCCGAAGTCGGCACCCACTTCTTCGTAGTACGGCTTGAGTGCCTGCTTCCAGCGGATTGCACGTTCGCCATCGGTGGCGGGTGGCCGATGGCAGAAGAAATTGAGGTTGAGCGGGCCGCGACTGGCCTGGCTGAAGGTCGCGATCTCCTGGCGTATCTGCTCGGGGGTGAGCATCGCGCATGGCAGCGAGCCCAGCCCCCCGGCGTTACTGACCGCGATGGCCATGGCCGGCCCCGTGGCGCCCGCCATCGGTGCCTGGATGATGGGCAACTCGATACCGAGCAGGTCGAGGATACGTGGGTTCGGCCATTGGCTCATCGCGGGGCTCCTTGTGTGGGCGTGGGTTACAGCGCCTTGCTTACCTTGATGTCGGTGATCTTGCTGAAGTCTTCGCCGTGCAGTTTGCGCAAGGCTTCCTCGACCTGCTGTGGCGCCGTGCTGCTGAGCACGGCGAAGTCGAAACGACGCTCGCCGTCGAGGTTGTACTTGATGACGTACTTGATGTTTTCGCTCATGGGGTTATCTCAGCTTCGACGACGAACGGCGGATGATCTTGATCGTGTGGGTGAAGGTCGGCTTGCTTACCGCCGACAGGGCACGGGGGCCAACAGTGTCGATGGTGATGTTCCAGAAGCCGTCGCTGGGCACGGTGATCTTCGCCGGGAAGTCGACGAAGGCGCCGCCGTGATAGGTATGCCGGCCGCCATTCTTGAAGCTGCGGAAGTTGGCATCGTTCATCAGGCGGATATTGCAGCGCTGGGAGCAGTGGATGACGACGATGTCGTCTTCATTGAGGTGCTCGCGCTGGTGTACGAATTTCATGTCGCTCTCCGCAAGGGATCTTTTGGCAAATCAAAACGATAGCACGATGTCGGGTTACACTGTGGGGCTGAGTGCCAAGGCCAGAGATAAAACTGCCAATCCAGGGAGCAAATCGGCCTGGCCATGGTCCAACGGTTTTTTATGGAGGGGTACCGATGAAATGGGTTGTACCAGCGCTGGCAGTTGCGCTGACCGGTTGTGCCAATGTAGCCGAAATCGAACAGAGCCCCGAGACCATGAGCGTGATCTCGGGCAAGTCGCCACGCGAGTTTGCCACCTGCGTTCAGCAAAAACTGGCTGATAGCCGTGGCCCGCTGACCATCGAGGAGCGGGGTAGCGGCCTGCGCGTTGTGGTTCCGCAGAAGCTCTCGGACAAGTCCCCGGCTGCAGTGCTGGAGATCAGCGAGCGCTCGAGTGGCAGCGCGGTCAAGTTGCATGAGCGGTTGAGCAATTTTCCCCTGCGCCCGGGGGATGTCAAAGCGGCTGTGAGCGTGTGCATCTCCAAGTGACGGCGTGAGCCGCGTTTAAACGATTCAGTGGTTGTCCCTGCATTTTTCTGTGCCTGCCCGCGTTGTAGCGCTGGCCGGATAGGCCTAGTATCGGTAGGCTTATATTTTATAAGTCTAAGCTTATAACAAGAAAAATGGAGTCCGTGATGATCCCACTGGATCGAATCCTGATAGGCAGCCTGCTGTTGCTTTCAATGCAAGCCGCCACTGCCGCCGATGGCCAGAAGATATTCACCCAGGGAGGGGAGAACCCCTCTGCCATGGCCTGCATGAGCTGCCATGGCCCCGATGGCCTGGGCATGGCCGCCGCCGGCTTCCCACGCCTGGCCGGCCTGCCGGCCGCCTATGTGAGCAAACAGCTCAAGGACTTTCGTGACGGCAGCCGCAAGCAGCCGATCATGGAGCCGCTGGCCAAGGCCCTGAGCGACGCCGAGATCAGCGCCATCAGCGCCACGCTGGCGGCAATGCCGGTACCGCCCACCCCTGATACCCGTCGCCAGCAGATGGCAACCGACCCGGTCGAGTCGCTGGCGCTTTACGGCGACTGGAGCCGAGGCATCCCCGGGTGCGTGCAATGTCACGGGCCGGGTGGTGTGGGGGTAGGCGAGCACTTTCCGCCATTGGCCCACCAGCCTGCCAGCTACCTGGCCGGGCAACTTGACGCATGGCGCGACGGCCGGCGCAGCAACGACCCTAACCAGTTGATGGTCGGTGTCGCCAAAGCCCTGACCGATACCGAGGTCAAGGCGCTGGCTGAATACTTTGCCACCCGCGCCAGCCAGGAGGCCGCCAAATGAATCGCTTGCTACTCACTACCCTGACCCTGTTCATGGGCGGCGTTCAGGCGGCCCCGATCGCCATGGAAGACCAGTCGCAACTGAAGGTGGCGCCGGCCAGCACGCCGGCCAGCTTCAAGCCCCCCGCCGAAAGCGAGTTGCCCGACAACGCCTTCGGCAAGATGGTGCGCGACGGCTATGCGCTGTTCGTCGACACCAAGCGCCTGGCCCCCGAGTATGTGGGCAACGGCCTGAACTGCAGCAACTGCCACCTGGATCAGGGGCGGCTGGCGCATTCGGCGCCGCTGTGGGGGGCTTACCCGATGTACCCTGCCTATCGCAAGAAAAACGACAAGGTCAACACCTTTGCCGAGCGTATCCAGGGCTGCTTCCAGTTCAGCATGAACGGCAAGCCGCCGGCGGCCGACAGCCCCGAGATGACGGCGTTGTCGGTGTATGCCTACTGGCTGGCGAGCAAGGCACCGATCGGCGTCGAGACACCGGGGCGTGGCTACCCGGAGGTCGACAAGCCTGCGCAGGGCTATGACATCAAGCGCGGTGCCCAGGTGTACCAGCAGCAGTGCGCCATCTGCCACGGCGACAGCGGCCAGGGCCAGAAGGTGGCCAAGGACTATGTGATGCCACCGCTGTGGGGCAAGGACTCCTACAACTGGGGTGCCGGCATGCACCGCATCAACACGGCGGCCTCGTTCATCAAGCACAACATGCCGCTGGGCAAGCCAGGCACGCTGACCGACCAGCAGGCCTGGGACGTGGCGGCCTTCATCAACGCGCATGAGCGCCCTCAGGACCCGCGCCTGGTCGAAGGCTCGGTGGAAAAAACCCGGCTCAAGTTCCACGCCAATGACGGCGTCAACCTCTACGGCCAGAAGGTCGATGGGGTGCTGATCGGGCAGGGCACAGGCGGCTAGAACGCTCGCCCATCCGCGTATCCAGGCCTGCCTGCGGGCCTGGATACGCGGATTATTTGCAACCTGCGGGAACTATCTACACTGAGTTTTTCTCTATCATTCATTCGGCCGGGCCACGGGGGCATTGTAAGCGCATCGCCGCCTGATTAGACTGCGCCGAATTTCGTACTGCACAGCCCCTTGTTAAGGACGTTTATGATCAAGAAATGCTTGTTCCCGGCAGCCGGTTACGGCACCCGCTTCCTGCCAGCAACCAAAGCCATGCCAAAGGAAATGCTGCCAGTGGTGAACAAGCCACTGATCCAGTACGGCGTTGAAGAAGCGCTGGACGCTGGGTTGAACGAAATCTCCATTGTCACCGGCCGCGGCAAGCGCGCTCTGGAAGACCATTTCGACATCAGCTACGAGCTGGAAAACCAGATCAAGGGCACCGACAAGGAAAAGTACCTGGTCGGTATTCGTCGCCTGCTCGACGAGTGCTCGTTCTCCTACACCCGCCAGACCGAAATGAAAGGCCTGGGCCACGCGATCCTGACCGGTCGCCCGCTGATCGGTGACGAGCCGTTTGCCGTGGTGCTGGCCGACGACCTGTGCGTCAACCTCGATGGTGACGGCGTGCTCAAGCAGATGGTCAAGCTGTACAAGCAGTACCGCTGCACCATCGTTGCGATCATGGAAGTCGACCCGCAGGAAACCAGCAAGTACGGTGTGATCGCCGGCGACCTGATCGGCGACGACCTGTACCGTGTACGCAACATGGTCGAGAAGCCAAAGCCGGAAGACGCCCCGTCGAACCTGGCGATCATCGGCCGCTACATCATGACCCCGGACATCTTCAAGCTGATCGAAGAGACCGAGCCGGGCAAGGGCGGTGAAATTCAGATCACCGACGCCCTGATGAAGCAGGCCCAGGACGGCTGCGTGATTGCCTACAAGTTCAAGGGCAAGCGTTTCGACTGCGGTGGCGCCGAGGGTTACATCGACGCGACCAACTTCTGCTTCGAAAACTTCTACAAGACCGGCAAGGCCTACTGAGTTCACTCGGTCGGTTGCGTCACAAAGCCACCTTCGGGTGGCTTTTTTGTTTATGGGCCTGGCTGGCGGTATGCTGGCGGCCTGCCAAGGAGACTGATATGGCCTACGATTTTGATCTGTTCGTGATTGGCGCCGGTTCCGGCGGTGTGCGTGCAGCACGTTTTGCTGCCGGTTTCGGCGCAAAAGTGGCGGTGGTCGAAAGCCGCTACCTGGGCGGCACGTGTGTCAACGTCGGCTGCGTGCCGAAAAAACTGCTGGTGTACGGCGCGCACTTTGCCGATGACTTCGAGCAGGCGGCAGGCTACGGCTGGTCGCTGGAAGATGCACAGTTCGACTGGGCACAGCTGATCGCCAACAAGAACCGTGAAATCGAGCGGCTCAACGGCATCTACCGCAACCTGCTGGTCAACAGTGGCGTGACCCTGCTCGAAGGCCACGGCCGCCTCACCGGGCCCCATGAGGTCGAGGTGGACGGCACGCGCTACAGCGCGAAGAACATCCTGATCGCCACCGGCGGCTGGCCACAGATTCCGGACATCCCCGGGCGCGAGCTGGCCATCAGTTCCAACGAGGCGTTCTACCTCAAGACCTTGCCCAAGCGTGTGCTGGTGGTGGGGGGTGGTTACATCGCGGTGGAGTTCGCCGGAATCTTCCAGGGGCTGGGCGCCAAGACCAGCTTGCTCTACCGGGGCGACCTGTTCCTGCGCGGCTTCGATGGCGCAGTGCGCACGCACTTGAAGGAAGAGCTGGAAAAACGCGGTCTCGACCTGCAGTTCAACAGCGACATCCAGCGTATCGACCAGCAGCCCGATGGCAGCCTCAAGGCGACCCTCAAGGATGGTCGCGAGCTGATTGCCGACTGCGTGTTCTACGCCACCGGCCGGCGCCCCATGCTCGACAACCTGGGGCTTGAGAACACCGAAGTGCAACTGGACAAGCGCGGCTACGTGCAGGTCGATGACCAGTACCAGACCGACGAGCCGTCGATTCTGGCCATTGGCGATGTGATCGGCCGCGTGCAGCTCACTCCGGTGGCCCTGGCCGAAGGCATGGCCGTGGCGCGGCGCCTGTTCAAGCCGGAGCAGTATCGCCCGGTGGATTACCGGAACATCCCGACGGCGGTGTTCAGTCAGCCGCCGATCGGCACCGTGGGCCTGACCGAGGAGCAGGCGCTGGAGGCGGGGCACAAGGTGCAGATCTTCGAAAGCCGCTTCCGGCCAATGAAGCTGACCCTCACCGACGTGCAGGAGAAGACCCTGATGAAACTGGTGGTCGATGCCGACACCGACCGCGTGCTGGGCTGTCACATGGTCGGGCCGGATGCCGGCGAGATCATCCAGGGCCTGGGCATCGCGCTCAAGGCCGGGGCGACCAAGCAGCAGTTCGACGAAACCATCGGTGTGCACCCGACAGCCGCGGAGGAGTTCGTGACCCTGCGTACGCCTACGCGCTAAGCGGTGCTTCCAGCGCGGGTCCAGCCCCCTCCCACAGCGATTGCAACGGTCTTTGTGGGAGCGGGCTTGGCCCGCGATCGCATCAACATAAATCGTCTATCTGTACTGAGCTTTATAGCCAAAACCAATCACCAGCATCAGCTTTGCCAATGAGCGCTATTGGCGATGAATGGTTAGGATTCTCCCATCAAGTTTTTCAACCCTGAGGAGAGTCACCGATGCCTATCATCAACAGCCAGGTCAAACCGTTCAACGCTACTGCCTACCACAACGGCGAATTCGTCCCTGTTTCCGAAGCCGACCTGAAGGGCAAGTGGTCCGTGGTGTTCTTCTACCCGGCCGACTTCACCTTCGTCTGCCCGACCGAACTGGGCGACCTGGCCGACAACTACGCTGAATTCAAGAAGCTGGGCGTGGAAATCTACGGTGTGTCGACCGACACCCACTTCACCCACAAAGCCTGGCACGACACCTCGGAAACCATCGGCAAGATCCAGTACCCGCTGATCGGTGACCCGACCCACGTCATCTCGCGCAACTTCGACGTGCTGATCGAAGAAGCCGGCCTGGCCGACCGCGGTACCTTCGTGATCAACCCTGAAGGCCAGATCAAGATCGTCGAACTCAACGACGGCGGTGTAGGCCGTGATGCCAGCGAGCTGCTGCGCAAGGTCAAGGCTGCCCAGTACGTCGCTGCCCACCCAGGCGAAGTCTGCCCGGCCAAGTGGAAAGAAGGCGAAGCTACCCTGGCGCCATCGCTGGACCTGGTCGGCAAGATCTAAGACCGTGAACCAGCCGAGGGCGGGCCACCGCACCTGAAGTCTGTCCCGCCCCGCAAAACGCCCGGGCGACTCTGCCCGGGCGTTGTTTTTTCTACCGTTTGAAAAGGAATCGCCCGTATGTTGGACGCCACGCTTAAAACTCAGTTGAAAGCCTACCTGGAGCGGGTCACCCAGCCGATCGAGATCGTTGCCTCCCTCGACGACGGCGCGAAGTCCCGTGAAATGCACGACCTGCTGCGGGAAATCGCCAGCCTGTCGGATCTGATTACCTTGCGCGAGGACGGTGCCGACGCCCGTCGCCCGTCGTTCTCGCTCAATCGCCCGGGGGGCGATATCAGCTTGCGCTTTGCCGGCATCCCCATGGGCCACGAATTCACCTCGCTGGTGCTGGCGCTGCTGCAAGTCGGTGGCCACCCCTCCAAGGCGAGCGCCGAGCTGATCGAACAGGTCGCCGGGCTCAAGGGTGAGTTCAACTTCGAAACCTACTTCTCGCTGTCGTGCCAGAACTGCCCGGACGTGGTGCAGGCGCTGAACCTGATGGCGGTACTCAACCCCAACGTGCGCCATGTGGCCATCGACGGCGCGCTGTTCCAGGCCGAAGTCGAGGCACGCCAGGTGATGGCAGTGCCCAGCGTCTACCTCAATGGCGAGGTGTTCGGCCAGGGCCGAATGGGCCTGGAGGAGATCGTCGCCAAGCTCGACACCGGCACCAGCGAGCGCCAGGCCGAGAAACTCAACGCCAAGGACGCCTTCGACGTGCTGGTGGTCGGTGGTGGGCCGGCAGGCGCGGCAGCAGCGATCTACGCGGCCCGCAAAGGCATTCGCACCGGCGTGGCTGCCGAGCGCTTCGGCGGGCAGGTGCTGGACACCATGGCCATCGAGAACTTCATCTCCGTGCAGGAGACCGAAGGGCCGAAGCTGGCCATGGCGCTGGAAGAGCACGTCAAGCAGTACGACGTCGACATCATGAACCTGCAGCGCGCCGATGCGCTGGTGCCGGGCCAGGACGGCGCGCTGCACCAGGTGCGCATGGCTAACGGTGCCACGCTCAAGGCCAAGACCGTGATCCTGGCCACCGGCGCACGCTGGCGCGAGATGAACGTGCCGGGCGAAAAGGAGTACCGCAGCCGTGGCGTGGCCTACTGCCCGCACTGCGACGGCCCGCTGTTCAAGGGCAAGCGTGTGGCGGTGATCGGTGGTGGCAACTCCGGCGTGGAGGCGGCCATCGACCTGGCCGGCATCGTCGCCCATGTCACGCTGATCGAGTTCGACAGCCAGTTGCGTGCCGACGCGGTGCTGCAGCGCAAGCTGCACAGCCTGGCCAACGTGACCGTGATCACCAGCGCCTTGACCACCGAAGTGCTGGGCGACGGCCAGAAGGTCAACGGGCTGCGCTACAAGGACCGCAACAGCGACGTGCAGCATGACATCGCGCTGGAAGGGATCTTCGTCCAGATCGGCCTGCTGCCCAACACCGATTGGCTCAAGGGCACCCTCGAGCTGTCGCCCCGTGGCGAGATCATTGTCGATGCGCGTGGCCAGACCAGCGTGCCGGGCGTGTTTGCCGCCGGTGACGTGACCACGGTGCCCTACAAACAGATCGTGATCGCGGTGGGTGAGGGTGCCAAGGCGTCGCTGGCAGCGTTCGACCACCTGATCCGTACCAGCGCTCCGGCCTGAGGCGCATCGCCGGCCTTGCCGGCCTGTGACGGTGCAACAACGCAAAAGCCCTGACAGGTCAGCCTGTCAGGGCTTTTGCGTGGCCTATTCGAACAGCGACCGGCCCTTGTCCAGTTGCTGGTCGACCAGCGACTTGCCCAGTGCAATCGACGCGCGCTGGGCGTTTTCCAGGTCGGCCAGAAACAGCGGCGCGTGGGCACACAATCGCCGGGTGCTGTGCTTGTCTGGGGAGGTGATGCGGCATCCGACTTCGAACGGCAGGGGAATGCCGGCATGCGGGACCACGTTTGCCGTGACCGTGTAGTTGCGGTGGACACATTCAAGGGTGTGCATGAGCGCTACCTCGCTGTGGTGGCTTCAACCGGTATCAGCTCCGGTATACCACAGCCAGGTGCGCCGGGGCGGCGCGCCGACGAGCGCGCCCCCGGGGCCGCTGTCAGAACTCGGTCGGCTGGATGATCTCTACCCAGTAATCGTCCGGGTCCTTGATGAAGGCCAGGTGCTTCATGCGCCCGTCGCTCAGGCGCTTCTGGAAGTTCACGCCCAGCTGTTCGAAACGCTCGCAGGCCGCGCGGATGTCCGGTACGGCAATGCAGATATGGCCGAAACCGCGCGGGTCGGTGTTGCCGTTGTGGTAGGCGAACGCGGGATCGTTTTCGGTGCCGTGGTTGTGGGTCAGCTCGAGGATGCCCGGGATCGACTTCATCCACTCGGTACGCTTGGCCGGGTCGGCCGGAATCTGCGCCTTGTCCACCAGCGCCAGGAAGTACAGGCTGAATTCGGCTTCCGGGAAGTCGCGTTTTTCCACGAGGCTGAAGCCCAGAACGCGGGTGTAGAAGTCCAGGGACTTGGCGACGTCCTTGACCCGCAGCATGGTGTGGTTGAACACGAAGTTGTGGGTCGCGGCATCCGGTTGCGCGGTGACGCCGGGGAGGGTGTCGAGGTTTTGCAGGCTCATGGGCACTCCGCAGATAGGGCCGGCGCTTGGCGCGCCAGCAAAACAGTCAGGGAGCAATGATACGGAACTGAAGCGATTGCGCAAACGGTTTGCGCCCCGTCGGCCAGGCCTGACGGGGCGCAAGAATTAGAAGCCCGCCGAAGCGGGCGTATGGGGCGCTAATCCTTTAGCAGTCTTCATCCTGAGCCAGTACATGTGAAAAAAGTGTGAAGTACTGTTTCACTTGCGCAACCAGCTGTCGACTGTCTGTGCGCCGTACTCCTGCTTCCATGCCTTGAGGCCGTGATGATTGCCGCCCTTGGTTTCGATCAGCTCGCCGGTATGCGGGTTTTCATAGACTTTCACCACGCGCGCACGGCGTTGTTTGGGCGCGCTGGCAGGCCGGCGCGTAGTGGCCGCCGGGTCGAGAATATTGATGATGTCGCGCAAGCCCTTGTCATAGGTTTTCATCAGGCTGACAAGTTTCTGCTCGAATTCGATTTCCCGTTTGAGGCCGGCGTCTTTTTTCAGTGCCTCCAGTTGAGCAAGCTGTTCCTGAAGGGCTTTTTCGGCAGCACGAAACTCTGCAAGTCTGGACACTGTCATCTCTCCTGTTGGTCGGTAAGGGCCGTGCGCGGCGCAACCGCTTGAGGCCGCTATTGATGCCGCGTCACCGGGTAGAAAACAAACAACACAGTAAAAAGAGTGTAGTCAATCGCCCTGCGATAAACATCAAACTTTTACGACAACACACTACGGAACTTTCTTATTGCACAGTGCTCGCCACACTAAAGAATTAATTACCGCATCGACATCTGTTCTAGACCATGGTCCAATGGCCCGTGCCAGAGCGCTTTGGAGACAATAAGCGGTCGCTGCCTAGTTGTGTGCAGCGGCTCTTGCCCAGCCCCGTCGGGGCTGATGGATACCTTGCCCTTCGTTCTGGATACTGCTTTTCATGCGTGCCCCAACTCCCTTCATTGCCCAGCGCCCGGTGGTCGGCGCGTTGTTGTCCTTCGTTACTGTTTCGGCTCAGGCCAGTGGTTTCCTGCAAGACAGCAGTGTCAACATCGAGGCGCGCAATGTGTATTTCAATCGTGACTTTCGTGACGGTCACACCGCCTCCTCCCAGGGCGCGTCGAAACGTGAAGAGTGGGCGCAGGGTTTCATACTCAACGCGCAGTCCGGGTATACCCAGGGCACCGTGGGCTTTGGTATCGATGCGCTGGGCATGCTGGGTTTCAAACTCGATTCCAGCCCGGCCGACAGCAACAGCGGGCTGCTCCCGTCCAGCGGCCACAACCCGCGCCATTCGGCCGATCAGTACGCAAAACTGGGTGTGGCCGGCAAGGTGCGTTACTCGCAGACCGTATTGAAATACGGTGCTATGCTGCCGGACATGCCGCTGCTCAAGTACAACGACGGGCGCCTGTTGCCCACCATGTTCCATGGCGCGATGCTGACGTCCAGAGAGGTCGACAACCTCACCTTCAGCGCCGCGCGGCTCGACAAGTACACCGCCCGCGATTCGACCGACCAGCAAGATATCCGCGTGCACTGCAAGAACAAGCGCTATGCCTGCGACACCCGCGCCGACCACTTCGACACGGCCGGGCTGGAGTACCGCTTCAACGAGCGCCTGAGCGCGCAGTACCAGGTGGCCAAGCTCGAAAACATCTATCGCCAGCATTTCCTCGGGCTGGTGGCCAGCCAGCCCTTGAGCGTGGGCCGCCTTTCGGCCGACCTGCGCCTGATCAAGAGCGACGACATCGGTCGTGCCCGTGCCGGCGACATCGACCACCGTGCCTTCAGCGCCATGCTTGGCTACAGCCTGGGCGGGCACAAGCTCAGCGCCGGCTGGCAGCGCATGTACGGCGAGAACGCCATGCCGTACCTCGATGGCAGCAACCCCTACCTGGTCAACTACGCCCAGGTCAACGACTTCGCTGCGGCCCAGGAGCGGTCCTGGCAGGTGCGCTACGACTACGACTTCAAGGCAGTAGGGCTCGAAGGCCTGAGCTTCCTGACCCGCTACATCAGCGGCGATCACGTCAAGGTGCCGGGCAGCCCGGCACAGGGCAAGGAATGGGAGCGCGACAGCGAGCTCAAGTACCAGGTGCAGAGCGGCACCTTCAAGGACGTCAGCGTGCGCCTGCGCAACTCCACCTACCGCAGCAACTACGAGAAATTCGCCCGCGACATGGATGAGACCCGGGTGATCGTCAGCTACAACTTCTCGGTACTGTAGGCGCAGGCTTTGCCAAGTGGCGCGGGCCGGCCGACAATGGCCGCGCGCCCCAGGGAGAGCTTGCGATGAAACACCTGCTGCTGATTGGAATAGGCCCGGGCAACCCCCGGCAGATCACCCTCGAAGCCATCGACAGCCTGAACCGCGCCGACGTGTTCTTCGTGCTGGACAAGGGCGCCGCCAAGGACGACCTGCTGCGCCTGCGCAAGGAGCTGCTGGAGCGCCACGTCACCCGGCCCTATCGCCTGGTGCAGGTCGAAGACCCGCAACGCGACGCGGCGGCTGCAGACTACGTCGGTGCCGTGGAGGACTGGCACCGCCAGCGCGCTGCGCTGTTTGGGCGCCTGCTGCACGACGAGCTTGCCGAGGGGCAATGCGGCGCGTTCCTGCTGTGGGGCGAGCCGACGCTTTACGACAGCACCCTGCGCATTCTGGAGCGGGTGGCGCAGCCGGCGTTCAGCCTTGAAGTCATCCCCGGCATCAGCAGCGTCCAGGCCCTGGCGGCCGCTCACCGCATTGCACTGAACCGTATCGGCGAGCCGCTGCATATCCTGCCAGGCCGACGCCTGGCTGATGAGTCAGGCATCGACAACGTGGTGGTGATGCTGGACGGGCAATGCGCCTTCTCCGAACTGGACGATCCGCACCTGCACATCTATTGGGGCGCCTACCTGGGCACTGCCGACGAGCTGCTGATCGAGGGGCCGCTGATGCAGGTCAAGGCGCAGATCCTGGCGCAGCGCGAGCAGGCCCGCGCGCGCAAGGGCTGGATCATGGACACGTATCTGCTGCGCCGCCGCTAGGCCGGTTCTTGGCCTCGATCCACTGGGCCATGTACTGGGTGCTCTTGTGGTGATGGTGGCGCAGCATGGCCCCGGTGAAGTTGTACAGGCGCTGTTCATCCAGGTGTGCCAGCGTGTGTTCGATGCGCTGCACCAGGGCCTGGCCGTGCCAGCGCCTGTCGTAGCGGGCGCTCAGCAGCTGGCGCCCGTCGCGCTGGGCCTGCTCCCAGCGCGGTTGCTCGCTGTAGAGCCGCGCCGCGGCATCGGCCAACCCTTCGGCGGTGTCGGCCACCAGGCCTGGCCAGGGCAGGTCGCCGTGCATGGCCTCGGCGCCAATCGGGGTGGTCACGCTGGGCGTGCCGCACAGCATCGCATCGGTCAGTTTGCCCTTGATGCCGGCGCCAAAGCGCAGCGGGGCCAGGCACACCCGTGCGCCGCTCATCACCTGCAGGGCGTCCTCAGCCCAGTTCATCACGTGAAACCCTTCGGCAGCATTGTGCAGCGCGGTGGCCTTGGGCGGCGTGTAGGCACCATAGATGTGCAACTGCGCCTTGGGCAGGCGACGGCGGACCATCGGCCACAGGCTGTGCTTCATCCACAGCACCGCATCCCAGTTCGGCGCGTGGCGGAAGTTGCCGATGCTGAGAAAGTGCTCGCGTTCCGCGAACGGCCTGAAGGCTTCGGTGGGCGGCGCCAGCATCAGCGGGCACCAGTGCAGCAACGCCTCGGGCACGCCGAAGCCATTGACCAGCAGGTCTATCTCGACATCCGAGATCATCAGGCTCAGGTCGCTGCGGTAGATCGCCGCCAGTTCACGCTGGGCCAGGTCGGCACCGGCCATCTGGCGATACAGGTCGGGGCCCGAGGTGTTGAACAGCGCGCGAAAGTCGTTGCTGTCCAGGCCCTCGGCCAGGCGCCGGCGCAGCAACTGATGACGGGCATCGCGCAGGCTCTGCAGGTCGGAGGTCTCGAGCACGCGCAGGGCCGCCGGGCAATGCTTCTCGACGCGCCAGCCGAACTGCTCCTCCATCATGAAGCGATCGAACAACACCACGTCGGGGGCAAGGTCGGCGATGAAACGGTCGAAACTGGCGTTGTTCAGCTCGATGGCCTGCTCGGCGATGCCCAGGCTCGCGAGGTCGGCCTTGTGTTCGCCGATGGCTGCGGGGCTGCTGAAGGTGATGTGCCAGCCGCGCTCCAGAAAACACTCCAGCAGCTGCATCATGTGCCCGCCGGCGGCCGAAGAGCGGGGTTCGGGCCAGACATAGCCGATGACCAGTACGTGGAGGGCGGTTGGGTGCATGGGGAGGGCGGGCCTTTGGGCAAAAAAGGCGTATTAAACCAGAATCCGGGCCACCCGTTTCGGCCCCTTCGGCGGCAGGCCGGCTCCCGCAGGTACAGCGGTGCGGGAGCTGGCGCGCCTAGAGGGCCAGAATCGAGGTCACCTTGTCGCGCAGCTGGTCGATGCTGAACGGCTTGCCGATCATGTGCATGCCCTCGGGCACATCGAAGCTGTCGGCATAGCCACTGGCGAACAGGATGGGTAACAGCGGCCGCAGTTCGCGGGCCTTGCCCGCCAGTTGCTTGCCGTCCATGTCGGGCAAGCCGACATCGGTCATCATCAGGGCAAGGGGTTTGTCCGGGTTGCCCAGCACTTGCAGCGCTTGTTCGGCATCTTTGGCCTCCACCACCTGGTAACCCAGTTCATCGAGCACATCCACCATCAGCATGCGCACGATGGCGTCGTCTTCGACGACCAGAAGAGGGTGATTATCGGGCATGGCAGGATCCTGTGAAAATGGGTGACACACTATCTGTAAACAGCACGCGGTGCTTAGTTCCCTGGATCGTCAAACGTACCAGCCAGTGAGCATAGCGGGCTCTGGCCAAACAGGGAACGTTTGGCGCAGCACTGGCTCAAATACGGGCTCGATGCCCGGCCAACACGGGCACGGCGCCACGCTGCGGGCATTGAACTGGCGGAAAACTGGAACAATTGCTCGAAAATCCGTCACACTCTTTCGTTCGTCTACTTGCTCGGGCCTTTCCAATGAGTCAACCAGCCTCGACCGATCAGCAGAGCTTTCGCAAGCTGCTGAGCCGCAACATCGGCCTGCCCCTGGGGGTCGGTCTGATCAGTGCGGTGGTTTTCGTCGCCGTGATTGCCTACCTGCTGTCGGTCATCCAGTGGGTCGCCCACACCGACCGGGTGATCAACAACGCCAACGAGGCGGTCAAGCTGTCCATCGACATGGAAACCGGCATGCGCGGGTTCCTGCTCACTGGCGACGAGCAGTTCCTCGACCCCTATGAAGTGGCCAAGCCACGCATACAGGCCGAACTCGAGACGCTCAAGGAACTGGTGGCCGACAACCCGCAGCAGGTCGACCGGCTGAGCCGCCTGCAGGCCCTGCAGGCCGCCTGGAACAACTTCGGCAAGGACATGATCGCCCTGCGCCGCGCCAACGACGACTACCGCACGCCCATCAAGCTCGGTCAGGGCAAGCGCCTGACCGACGAGATCCGCAAGGAGTTCGACGATTTCGTCGCGATGGAGCAACAGCTGCGTCTTGCCCGCAACGATCAGGTCAGCAACACCACGAAGTGGTCCATTTCCCTTTACCTGGCCTTCGTGGTGCTGCTCAGCGCATTGCTGGCCTACATCGGCCGCCGCGACCTGCTCAACCTGTCCAGCAACTACGCGGCCAACCTGGAGGCCCAGCAGCGCGCTGCCGAGCGCCTCGAACAGCAGGCCTGGCAGCGCGCCGGGCAATCGCGTCTGGCCGAGCAGGTGCTGGGGCAACTGACCCTGCCGATGCTGGGCAACAACATCCTGCAGTTCTTCGCCCATTACCTGGGCAGCGTGGTGGCGGCCGTGTACGTGCGCGACGAGCATGGCAGCCTGCGCCGCGTGGCCAGCTACGGCTTCTCCCGCGAGCAGCAGGGGCAGGAGCAGGTCGTCGGCGCCCAGGAGGGCATCCTTGCCCAGGCCGTGGCGCAGCGTCGCCTGATGCGCCTGGACGAGGTGCCGCAGGACTACTTCAAGGTCAGCTCCGGGCTGGGCGAGGGGTGCCCACGCAACGTGCTGGTGATTCCGGCGATCAACGACGGCCAGGTCAATGGCGTGGTCGAGCTGGGCTTTCTGCGCGCAGTGGAGGACCGCGACATCGAGTTCCTCGAGCGGTTGGCCGACAACCTGGGCACGTCCATCGAGAGTGCGCGCTATCGCCAGCGCCTGCAGGAAGTGCTGGCCGAAACCCAGCAGCTCAACGAAGAGCTGCAGGTGCAGCAGGAAGAGCTCAAGACCGCCAACGAAGAGCTCGAGGAACAGTCCCGGGTGCTCAAGGAGTCCCAGGCCCATCTGGAGACGCAGCAGGCCGAGCTGGAGCAGACCAACGAGCAACTGGCCGAGCGTACCGACGCGCTGGCCGAGCAGCGCGATGCGCTGGACCGCAAGAACGGCGAGCTGAACCGGGTGCAGGTCGAGCTGCAGGAGCGTGCAGAGGAACTGCAGCGCTCGAGCAAGTACAAGTCCGAATTCCTCGCCAACATGTCCCACGAGCTGCGCACCCCGCTCAACAGCTCGCTGATCCTGGCCAAGCTGCTGGCCGAGAACCCGCAGGACAACCTCAGCGCCGAGCAGGTCAAGTTCGCCGAGTCGATCTATTCGGCCGGCAACGACCTGCTCAACCTGATCAACGACATTCTCGACATCGCCAAGGTCGAGGCCGGCAAACTCGATGTACGCGCCGAAACCACCCACATCAGCCGCATGGCCGAAGGCCTGCGCAGCCTGTTCGAGCCGCTGGCGCAGCAGAAGCAGCTGGCCTTCAGCGTCACCGTAGAGCCGCAGGTACCGGCCACCCTGTTCACCGATCGCCAGCGCCTGGAGCAGATCCTCAAGAACCTGCTGTCCAACGCGCTGAAGTTCACCGAGCGCGGCCAGGTGGCGCTGACCATCGGCTACCAGGCCGGCACCGGCATCGTGTTCTCGGTGCGCGACAGTGGCATCGGCATTGCCGACGACCAGCAGCAGAGCATCTTCGAAGCCTTCCACCAGGCCGACGGCACCACCAACCGGCGCTACGGCGGCACGGGCCTGGGGCTGTCGATTTCCCGTGACCTGGCGCAGTTGCTGGGTGGCCAGATCCGTGTCGAAAGCCAGCTGGGCCAGGGCAGCGTGTTCAGCCTGATACTGCCCGAGTCGTACGAGCCGAGCGTCGAGGCGCAGCCGCTGGCACTGGTGGCCCGCGCCGCCGCGCCGTTGCCCGTGGCGGCCCCCGTCGTGCTGCCGGCCGCCGAAGCCCCGCGTCCGGCGGCCAGCTTCGCCGACGACCGTCACCTGGCACCGTTCAGCAACCGCTGCATCCTGGTGATCGAGGACGAGCCCAACTTTGCCCGCATCCTCTTCGACCTGGCCCACGAACTGGGCTACAGCTGCCTGGTAGCCCAGGCCGCCGACGAAGGCTTCGAACTGGCGGCCAGCTACATCCCCGACGCCATCCTGCTGGACATGCGCCTGCCCGACCATTCCGGCCTTACCGTGCTGCAGCGGCTCAAGGAGCAGGCGTCCACCCGGCACATACCGGTGCACATCATCTCGGTCGAGGACCGTGTCGAGGCGGCCATGCACATGGGCGCGATCGGCTATGCGGTCAAGCCCACCAGCCGCGAGGAGCTCAAGGCCGTGTTCGGCCGCCTGGAAGCCAAGCTGACCCAGAAGCTCAAGCACATCCTGCTGGTGGAAGACGATGACCTGCAGCGCGAAAGCATCGCCCGCCTGATCGGCGACGAAGACATCAAGATCACCGCGGTGGGCATGGCCCAGGAAGCCCTGGAGCTGCTGCGCGAGAACATCTACGACTGCATGATCATCGACCTCAAGCTGCCCGACATGCTCGGCAACGAGCTGCTCAAGCGCATGACCGCCGACGATATCCGCTCGTTCCCGCCGGTGATCGTCTACACCGGGCGCAACCTGACCCGCGACGAAGAGGCCGACCTGCTCAAGTACTCGCGCTCGATCATCATCAAGGGCGCGCGTTCACCCGAGCGGTTGCTGGATGAAGTCACGCTGTTTCTGCACAAAGTCGAGTCGACGCTGTCCCATGAACGTCAGCGCATGCTCAAGACCGCGCGCAGCCGCGACAAGGTGTTCGAGGGGCGCAAGATCCTGCTGGTGGACGACGACGTGCGCAACATCTTCGCCCTCACCAGTGCGCTGGAGCACAAGGGCGCGATCGTGGAGATCGGTCGCAATGGCCGCGAGGCCATCGAAAAACTCGAGCAGGTCAGCGATATCGACCTGGTGCTGATGGACGTGATGATGCCGGAGATGGACGGCTATGAAGCCACCCGGCGCATTCGCAAGGACCCGCGCTGGCGCAAGCTGCCGATCATCGCCGTCACCGCCAAGGCCATGAAGGATGACCAGGAGCGCTGCCTGCAGGCCGGCGCCAACGACTACCTGGCCAAGCCGATAGAGCTGGACCGGCTGTTCTCCCTGATTCGGGTATGGCTGCCGCAACTGGAGCGAATTTGAGTATCGAACGTAACACCGACATTGAAATCCGGCTGCTGATCGAGGCGATCTACCTCAAGTACAGCTACGACTTTCGCGACTATTCCGGCGCTTCGATCAAGCGCCGGGTGCTGCATGCCGTGCGCCAGTTCGAATGTGCCACGGTGTCGGCCCTGCAGGAACGGGTGCTGCACGACCCGAGTGTGTTCATGCAGTTGCTGCAGTACCTCACCATCCCGGTGAGCGAGATGTTTCGCGACCCCGGTCACTTCCTCGCGCTGCGCGAGGAGGTGGTGCCGCACCTCAAGACCTGGCCCTCGATCAAGATCTGGATTGCCGGCTGCAGCACGGGCGAGGAGGTCTACTCCATGGCCATCCTGCTGCGCGAAGAAGGGTTGCTCGAACGCACCATCATCTACGCCACCGACATCAACCCCAGCTCGCTGGAAAAGGCCAAGCAGGGCATCTACTCGATGCAGAACATGCGCGAGTACACCGAGAACTACCAGAAGGCCGGCGGGCGCCGGGCCTTCAGCGACTACTACACTGCCGCCTATGGCAACGCGATCATCGACAGCAGCCTGCGCGAAAACGTGACCTTCGCCGACCACAGCCTGGCCACCGACAGCGTGTTCTCCGAAACCCAGCTGATCTCGTGCCGCAACGTGCTCATCTACTTCAACAAGACCCTGCAGGACCGGGCCTTCGGCCTGTTTCACGACTCGCTGTGCCACCGTGGCTTTCTGGTGCTGGGCAGCAAGGAAACCCTGGATTTTTCCGCTTACGCCAACCGCTTCGACGCGCTGGTCAAGCCAGAACGGATCTACCGAAAGTCATGAAAGGCACCGATGCGATCGTGGTGGGGGCTTCAGCCGGGGGCGTGTCGGCGCTGCTCACGGTGTTTGCCGCCTTGCCCGCCGACTACGCCATTGCGCTGCTGTGCGTGCTGCACCTGCCCGACGACCGCCACAGCCAGCTGGCCGAAGTCTTCAGCCGTCGCTTGCAGCGCCCCGTGCAGGAGGCCCGCGACAAGGAAAGCGTGGTGCCGGGGATGATCTACGTGGCCGGCCCCGGCTATCACCTGTCGGTGGAGCGTGACCGCAGCCTGTCCCTGAGCCAGGAGGACCGCGTGCACTTTTCCCGGCCCTCGATCGACATCCTCTTCGAGTCGGCCGCCGATGCCTATGGCGACGGCCTGGTCGGCGTGTTGCTGACCGGCGCCAACGAAGACGGTGCGCGCGGGCTGGCGCGCATCAAGGAGCACGGCGGTACTACCCTGATTCAGGACCCGCATGAGGCGCAAGTCGCGGTCATGCCCGAGGCGGCGCTGGCGCTGCACCGGCCCGACCACATACTCCCATTGAATGGCATCGGGCAATTGCTCGCCAAGCTGGAACCACGTGCATGCTAAGCCATATCCAAGCAAACCTGCTGATCGTCGACGACCTGCCGGAAAACCTGCTGGCGCTCGAGGCGCTGATCAAGGGGCCGGACCGCAACGTGTACCAGGCGCAATCGGCCGACCATGCGTTGTCGCTGTTGCTCGAGCACGAGTTCGCGCTGGCCATCCTCGACGTCCAGATGCCCGGGATGAACGGTTTCGAACTGGCCGAGATGATGCGCGGTACGGAAAAGACCAAGAACATTCCCATCGTGTTCGTGAGCGCTGCGGCGCGCGAGATGAACTACGCCTTCAAGGGCTACGAGAGCGGCGCGGTGGACTTCCTGCACAAGCCGCTGGACACCCAGGCGGTGAAGAGCAAGGTGGCGGTGTTCATCGACCTGTACCGCCAGCGCAAGGCCCTCGGCCAGCAGCTGGAGGCCCTGGAGCGCAGCCGCCAGGAGCAGGAGCTGCTGCTGGCGCAGCTGCAGGTCACGCGCAGCGAGCTGGAGCACGCGGTACGCATGCGCGACGACTTCATGTCGATCGTCTCCCACGAGGTGCGCACACCGCTCAACGGTCTGATACTGGAGACCCAGCTGCGCAAGCTGCACCTGGCGCGCAACAACGCCGATGCCTTCACCCTGGACAAGATGCACGCCATGGTCGAGCGTGACGAGCGCCAGATCAACAGCCTGATCCGGCTGATCGAAGACATGCTCGACGTGTCGCGCATCCGTACCGGCAAGCTGTCGATCCGGCCCGCATCGTTCGACCTGTGCCAGCTGGTCAGCGACCTGGTCGAGAACTTCGCCGCCCAGGCGGCTGCGGTCGACTCGAGCATCAGCCTGCAGGCCGGCGCCGAACTGGTCGGCTACTGGGACGAGTTTCGTATCGAGCAGGTGATCGCCAACCTGCTCACCAACGCCCTGCGCTATGGCGCCAAGTCGCCGGTGCAGGTGCGCGTGTTCGAGGAACAGGGCATGGCCTGCGTGCAGGTGCGCGACCATGGCATCGGCATCAGTGCCGAGAACCAGCAGCGCATCTTCCAGCAGTTCGAGCGGGTATGCTCCAACCAGAGCAGTGCCGGCCTGGGGCTGGGCCTGTATATTTCCGAACAGATCGTGCTGGCCCATGGCGGCAGCATCACGGTCAGCAGTACCGAGGGCCAGGGCGCGACATTCAGCGTGCGCCTGCCACTGGTACGCAGCCCGCAAGAAAGTGGCGCGCAGCAGGCAACCTCTGCGTGAGGCCGGGGTCGTATAGCGATCCCCCATGAATCAAATACGAGTTGAAGGCATTGGCATGAGTGAAGATGCGCAAGATGTAGTACTGGTCGTCGAAGACGAACCGGTCATTCGCATGATCCTGAAGGACTATCTTCAAGGCGAGGGCTATCACGTGCTGGTGGCCGAAGATGGCGAGCAGGCATTCAAGATCCTGGCCAGCAAGCCGCACCTGGACCTTATCGTGACCGACTTCCGCCTGCCGGGCGGCATTTCAGGGGTACAGATCGCCGAACCTGCGGTCAAGCTGCGCCCGGACCTGAAGGTGATCTTCATCAGTGGCTACCCGGCGGAGATCCGCGAGTCGGGCAGCCCGATCGCGTTCAAGGCACCGATCCTGGCCAAGCCGTTCGACCTGGACAGCCTGCGCGACCAGATTCAGGAACTCCTGAAATAGGCCTGACGTTGGCGTGAGTTCAAGCGGCAGCGTCCAGCGCACCGGTCTGCAGGGTGCGCTCTATCGCCCCCAGCAGCATGTTTTCCATCAGCGCCAGGCGTTGTGGCTGCCCCAGCGGTGAGGCCTGCAACCAGCCGGGCAGGCTGTTGAGCAGCGTGGCGATGACATGGCCGGTCGCCTCCCGGGCTGGCGGCGGCAGGGCCGCGTGAGGGGCGATCAGCTGCAACAGGCGGGTTTCGTATTCACGGCGCAGCTGGGCGATGCGTGCCTGTTGTTCCTCGCTCAGGCAGCACAGGTCACGCTCGGCCAGGCGAAACTGCAACGGGCGCTCGGCATGCAGCGCCCAGTGTGCCTTTATCACCCGGCTCAACGCCGTGGCCTCGGGCTTGCCGCGCCCACGGGGCTGCAGGGTGGCCAGCAACTCCTCGAACAGCTCTTCGATCAGGTCGAACAGCAGGTGCTGCTTGCTCGGGAAGTGGTGATACAGCGAGCCCGCCGTCAGCCCCAGGTGGCTGGCCAGTTCACGCATGCTGACCTGGCCGAACCCCTTGACCGCAAAGAGTTCGAGTGCCTTGTCCCGACGTTCTTCAAAGTTGGCGCAACGTTCGGCGCAGGTCTGCGGCATGCCCGTACCTCAGTAGGTGAAGAAGCCGCGGCCGCTCTTGCGCCCCAGGTAGCCGGCGGCGACCATTTCCTTGAGCAGGGCAGCGGGGCGGTACTTGCTGTCGTTGAAGCCGTCGTGGAACGACTCGATGATCGCCAGCAGCGTGTCCAGGCCGATCAGGTCGGCCAGGGCCAGCGGGCCGATGGGCTGGTTGCAGCCCAGGCGCATGCCGGTGTCGATGTCATCGGCGCTGGCCAGGCCTTCCTGCAGCACCATGATCGCCTCGTTGATCATCGGCACCAGGATGCGGTTGACCACGAAGCCCGGGCGGTTGCCGGCACTGATGGCGGTCTTGCCCACGCGCTCGGTCAGGGCCATGGCGCTGGCGTAGGTGGTGTCGCTGGTCTGCAGGCCGCGAATGATCTCGACCAGCGCCATCATCGGCACCGGGTTGAAGAAGTGCACGCCGATGAAACGTTCGGGCTGGCTCACCGATGCGCCCAGCTGGGTGATCGACAGCGACGAGGTGTTGGTGGCGATGACGCAGTCGTCGGCCACGCTGGCGGCCACCTGCTGCAGAATCTTCACCTTCAGGGCGAGGTTCTCGGTGGCTGCCTCGATCACCAGCTGCGCGCCCTTGAGCTGCGCGTAGTCGGTGCTGGTGGCGATGCGCGTCAGGGCTGCCTCGGCTTGTTCGGCCTGCAGGGTCTGCTTGCTGACCTGGCGCTCCAGGTTCTTGCGCAGGGTGGCCAGGCCACGCTCCAGCGCGGCCTCGGACACGTCGATCAGGGTGACCTGGTAGCCGGCCACTGCACACACCTGGGCAATCCCGTTGCCCATGGTGCCGGCGCCGATCACGGCGATGTTTTCAATACTCACGGTTAACTCCGACTCAAACACGTTCGAACACGACGGCGATACCCTGACCGCCGCCGATGCACATGGTGGCCAGCGCGTAGCGGCCCTGGATACGTTGCAGCTCATGGATCGCCTTGGTGGCGATGATGGCCCCTGTGGCCCCCACCGGGTGGCCCAGGGAAATGCCCGAGCCGTTGGGGTTGACCTTTTCGGGGTCCAGGCCCAGTTCCCGCGACACGGCGCAGGCCTGGGCAGCGAAGGCTTCGTTGGACTCGATCACGTCCAGGTCGGCGACGCTCAGGCCGGCCTTTTCCAGCACCTTGCGCGTGGCCGGCACCGGGCCCAGGCCCATCAGCTCGGGCTCGACGCCTGCATGTGCATAGGCCACCAGGCGCGCCAGCGGGCGCAGGCCCAGGCGCTCGACCATTTCGCCGGTGGCCAGCACCAGGGCGCCGGCGCCGTCGTTGAGGCCGCTGGCGTTGCCGGCGGTGACGGTGCCGTCCTTCTTGAAAGCAGGCTTCATGCCGGCCAGTTGCTCGGCACTCACATCGCCACGCACATGCTCGTCCACCTCGAAACGTACCGGACCTTTGCGGCTCGGGATCTCGATGGGCACGATCTGGCTGGTGAAGCGGCCTTCGGCGATGGCGCGGGCGGCGCGCTGCTGGCTGGTCAGGGCCACCTCGTCCTGCATCTGGCGCGTGATGCCGTTTTTCGCCGCCACGTTCTCGGCGGTGATGCCCATGTGAAAGCCTTCGAACGGGTCCTGCAGAATGCCCAGCATGTAGTCGACACCCTTCAGGTCACCCATGCGCGCGCCCCAGCGCGCCTGCGGCAGCAGGTACGGGCCGCGGCTCATGGATTCGGCGCCGGCGGCAATCACCGCCTCGGCCTCGCCCAGCAGCAGGCTCTGCGCGGCCGAGACGATGGCCTGCAGGCCCGAGCCGCACAGGCGGTTGACGTTGAATGCCGGGGTTTCCTTGGGCACGCCGGCGTTCATCGCGGCCACGCGGCCCAGGTACGCGTCACGCGGCTCGGTGGGGATCACGTTGCCCATGACCATGTGGCCGATCTGTTCGGGGGCAATGCCGGAGCGTTCGATGGCGGCGCGGGTCACCTGGGTGGCCAGGTCGGCCAGGGGCAGGTCCTTGAGCGAGCCGCCGAAGGTGCCGATGGCCGAGCGAACGGCGCTCACTACATAGATTTGCGGGGTGTTCATACGCGACTCCAGTGTGCGAAAGCGTGGCGGGGCGCTGCCTGGCTCTGCCAGAATGGCGCCCGGGGCCACGCTCGGGATGGGTTCGAGTCTAGGCAAAGGTCACGCCTGGGCCTATGCCATAACTGCCCAGCGAGGCTGGCACTTTTTGCCATATTCTTACGCTGCATAGCGGAAACAGTCATGCGGGAAAACGATTCGGTCGCGGTGTACTTCGTGCACATCATGCTGCACACACTGCGCCAACAGCCGGCGCGCGCCAGTGCGTTGCTGGTGCAGGCGGGCATCGACCCGGCGGTGGTGGACGCACCCGATGCACGGGTGCCGGCCAGGGCGTTCGCACGGCTGTGGCTGCTGCTCATTGAAGACCTGGGCGACGAATTCTTCAACCTCGACAGCCACGGCATGCCGCTGGGCAGTTTCGCCCTGATCTGTCGTGGGCTGATCCAGGAGCCGACGCTGGAAAAGGCCTTGCGCCAGTGCCTGAGCAACTTCGGCCTGTTCCTGCGTGACGTGCGCGGGCGCCTGGTGGTGCGTGGGCAGCGTGCGGTGATCAGCCTGGAGTCGCATTTCGACGATGCGCAGACTCGGGTATATGCAGAGGAGACCTTCCTGGTGCTGGTGGTCAGCCTGCTGTGCTGGCTGGGGGGGCGGCGCATCGCCATCGACCGTACCGAACTGCGCGACGGGCGTGCGGTGCTGGAGGACGACGCGTTGCTGTGGGGGCCGAACCTGCAGTTGGGCAGTGGCCGCACCCAGGTCGAGTTCTCGGCGCACTACCTGCGCTTGCCGGTGGTGCAGGACCTGGGTGCGCTCAAGACCTTCCTGCGCAGTGCGCCGCAGTGGCTGGTGGTGCGCTACCGCAACCAGAACGGATTGGCGGCGCGGGTATACCGGCATCTGCGCGGGCGTCAGTACGGGCAGTGGCCAACCTTGCTGGGCATGGCGGCAGCCGAGGGCCTGAGCCCGAGCAGTTTTCGCCGGCAGTTGGAGCGTGAAGGGTGTTCGTACCAGCAGATCAAGGACGAGGTGCGCCGTGCACTGGCGTTCGAATGCTTGCGCGATGGTGTGTTGAGCGTGGCGCAGATTGCCGAGCAGACCGGCTTCCAGGAGCCCAGCGCGTTTCATCGCGCGTTCAAGAAATGGACGGGGGAGAGCCCGGGGAGCTACCGGGCGCGGGTGGCGGGGGAGTAGGGGGCTGGCCCCCTCGATACCCTGCGCGCTGCTCGCACAGGGCCTGTAGCAGCTCGCGCAGCGCCAGGCCATCGGCGTCCAGCCCCTTGCGCCCGTACAACGCCAGCTCCAGGCCCTGGACCGGGGTAAACCCCTGCGCCTCACCCAGCACCCGATGGGTCGGCAACACGCTGCGGGTCGGTATCAGGCTCACGCCCAACCCCGCACTCACCGCCGCCCCCAGGCTGGCCAGACTGGTGCTCGAATAGCTGATACGCCAGCTGCGCCCACGGGCCTCCAGCGCATTGATCATTTCCTGCCGGTACAGCGCCCCCACCGGAAACACCACCAGCGGCACCGGGTCGGCCAGCTGCGTCTGCCCGGCACTGCACACCCACGACAACGGCTCGTGCCAGCCGGCATGGCGGTCGCGGTCCGCACCCCATTGCTTGACCAGCAGCAAGTCCAGCTCGCCATCACGGTACAGGCGCAGCAGCGGGCTGCTCAGCCCGCTCTCGACCTCCAGGCGCACATGCGGGCGCTCGCCGATGAACCGGCTCAATGGCTCGGTCAGCACTTCCCCGGCCAGGTCTTCCGGCACCCCCAGACGTAGCGCCCGTTGCGCCTGCACCGGGCTGAACGCCTGGCGCGCCTCTTCGTCCAGGCGCAGCAGGCGCCGGGCATACCCCAGCAGGCGCTCGCCGTCTTCGGTCGGCCACACCTGGCGCTGGCTGCGATCCAGCAGGCGCACCCCCAGGTGCTGCTCCAGCCGGATGATCTGCTGGCTGATGGTCGACTGGGTCAGGTGCAGGCGCTCGGCGGCGCGGGTGAAATTGCCGGTTTCCACCACGGTCACGAAGCTGCGCAGCAGTACAGGGTCAAGCATTCGATTACCCACTGGTATGCATGAAATCAATTAATTTCATGCTACACCCCAAGCCTCGGATAATCCCGCTTCATTGCACCAAAGGAGGCGCCATGTCATTGCTCAGACACTGGATGTACGGGGTTGCCGGGCTGTGCGCCAGCCTCGGCATCGCCGGGGCCGCCGGGGCGGCCGACACCTTGCTCGAAGCCGCCGCCAGCGGCAACCCCACCCGCGTCGGCGCCTTGCTGGCCCAGGGTGCCGACGTCGATCAGCGCGACTCGCGCAACAATACGCCGCTGCTGCTGGCCACTGCCGGTGGGCATGTGGCGGCGGCGCGCCGGTTGATCGACGCCGGCGCTGACGTCAACGCCAGCAACTGGATGCACGACAGCCCGTATCTGCTGGCCGGCGCCGAAGGCCAGTTGCAGATTCTGGAGATGACCCTGGCCCATGGCGCGGACCTCAAGAGCACCAACCGCTATGGCGGCACGGCGCTGATCCCCGCATGCGAGCGCGGCCATGTCGAGGTGGTCGCCCGCCTGCTGGCCGCCGGCGTTGCACCCGACCACGTGAACTCGCTGGGCTGGACCGGGCTGCTCGAAGCCATCCTGCTCAGCGATGGCGGCCCGCGTCACCAGGCCATCGTGCAACTGCTGATCGACGCCGGTGCCGACGTCAACCTTGCCGACCGCCAGGGCGTGACGCCCCTGCAGCACGCCCGGGAACGCGGCCAGCAGCGGATCGTCGAGTTGCTGCTGGCCCACGATGCCCATTGAACCTGACAGGAGCCTGACCATGGCCAACGAACATTTCATGCAGCAAGCGCTGGGGCTGGCCCGGGCGAACATCCAGGCCGGCGGCCGCCCGTTCGCGGCGGTGCTGGTGCACCAGGGCCGGGTGATCGCCGAGGCGGTCAACCAGATCCACCTGACCCAGGACCCGACCGCCCACGCCGAACTGCAGGCCATCCGCCTGGCCAGCCAGGTACTCGGCAGCCCGCGCCTGGAGGGCTGCGAAATCTACGCCACCGGCCACCCCTGCCCGATGTGCCTGGCTGCCATGCACCTGTGCGGTATCGAGCGCGCCTGGTTCGCCTACAGCAACGAAGACGGCGAGCCCTATGGCCTGTCGACGGCAGCGGTGTACGCGCAGATGGCACGCCCGCCGCAGCAGCAGTCGCTGCCCCTGGCACCCCTGAAGCCAGCCGGCGAGCAGGGCCTGTACGCTGCCTGGCAGCAGGTGCAGGGGTGATGCGCGAGCAGGCTCGCAGTACCTTGCTGCTGTTGCTGGTGGTGGTGATGGCGCTGAACCTGCGGCCCATCCTCACCAGCATCGGCCCATTGCTGGAGGCCATCCGCCAGAGCACCGGCATCGGCTACCAGCAGGCCGCGCTGCTGACCGCCTTGCCCGTGCTGTGCATGGGGCTGGTGCCCTTGCTGCAACCCTGGTTGCGCCGCTGGGTCAGCGAGCAGGGCGCGATGCTCGCCGGGCTGGCCGCCATCGCGCTGGCCTGCGCCTGGCGCCTGACCCTCGACTCCGCCGCTGCGCTGATCGCCAGCGCGGCATTGGCCGGGCTTGGGGTGGCCTGCATTCAGGCGTTGATGCCGGGGCTGGTCAACCGCTGGTTTCCTCACCGCCTGGCCATGGCCATGGGTGTGTATTCGGCAGCCCTGATGAGCGGCGGCGGGGCCGCCGCCGTGCTCGGGCCGCGGGTGGCCGAGCAGTTCTCGCACTGGCAGGCAGGCCTGGGCATCTGGCTGTTGCCGGCCTTGCTGGCGTTCGCGGTATGGGCCTGGGTGCGCCCGCAGCTCGAAGCGGCGGTCGGCGGCGCAGGTGCCAGCGGGCACCCGTTCGGCAGCCGTCGGGCATGGCTGCTGGCGGTCTATTTCGGGCTGATCAATGGCGGCTACACCAGCATGGTGGCGTGGCTGCCGGCCTACTACCAGCAGGTCGGCGGCAGTGCCCAGGGCGGTGGCGAGCTGGTGGGGCTGATGACCGTGTTCCAGGTGGCCGGCGCCCTCGGGCTGCCCTTGCTGCTGCGTCGCCTGGTGGATCGGCGCCCCGGCCTGTGGCTGGCGTTGACCGTGCAACTGGCAGGCTTTGTCGGCCTGCTGCTGGCCCCGGCGATCGCCGGGCTATGGGTGGCCCTGATCGGCTTCGGCCTGGGCGCGTGCTTCAGCCTCAGCCTCACGCTGACCCTCGAACACCTCAAGGCCCCGGCCAGTGCGGGGGCGCTGGCGGCGTTCGTGCAAGGCGTGGGCTTCATCATCACCGGCATCGTGCCTTACGTCACCGGCTGGTTGCGCGACGTCAGCGGCGACTTCCAGGCCTCCTGGCTGCTGCTGAGCGTGACGGTGCTGCTGATGCTGCTGGTGACCTGGCGCTTCGCCCCCAGCGGCTATGCGCAGGCGATGGGCATGCCGTTGATCCGCGAAAGCGACGCCAGGGCAGGCATGGCACCACACTGAAAGGGTCGGCGCGCGCCGGTGCCGGGCGTGCCTTCCATTTCACGGGAGAACTGTCATGACGCTGCGAACGCTGCTGCCCCTGGCGCTGTTGCTGGCCGGTGCCGCCCAGGCCCAGACGACCACGGTCTATCAGTACGGCATGCCACTGGACGTGGCGCGCGTGGTGCAACTGGACGAGCCGGCCACCGAGGTCTGCGACGTGGTGAAGGCGTACATGACCTACGTGGACTCTGCCGGCCGGCAGCACACCGTGCAGTACCTGAAACTGGCCAAGGTGTGCACCGACCGCGGTTGATCAGTCCCAGGCGGGTGCAAGCGACTCGGGGTCGACCAGGCGCTCGCCCTTGTCCAGGCCGGCAATCTGCGCCATGTCCTGTTCGCTCAGGCGCAGCTGCGCTGCCTTCAGGTTGCTGGCCAGGTTTTCACGCCGGGTCGAGGAGGGGATCACCGCATAGCCCAGCTGCATCGCCCAGGCCAGGGCCACCTGTGCCGGGGTGGCGCCATGACGTTCGGCGATCTGCTGGATCAGCGGATCGTGCAGCACCTTGCCATAGCCCAGGGTCATGTAGGAGGTCACCGCGATGCCCTGTTCGTGCATGAAATCCACCAGCGTGCGGTTCTGCAGGTAGGGGTGCAGCTCGATCTGGTTGGTGGCGATCTGTTCGGCACCCACCACCTCGATGGCCTGACGCAGCAAGGCGATGGTGAAGTTGGACACGCCGATCTGGCGGGTCAGGCCCTGGCGCTTTGCTTCGAGCAGGGCGCCCATGAACTCGGCCACCGGCACGGCGCCCTTGGGCGACGGCCAATGGATCAGGGTCAGGTCCAGATAGTCGGTGCCCAGCTTGTGCAGGCTTTCTTTCAGGCTGGGGATCAGCTTGTCGGCGCCCAGGTTCTCGGTCCAGATCTTGCTGGTCAGGAACAGCTCGTTGCGTGCAACGCCGCTGGCGGCGATGGCGTGCCCGACGTCGGCCTCGTTGCCATAGATCTGCGCAGTGTCGATGGCCCGGTAGCCCAGTTCGAGGGATTGGCTGACCGAGTCGATGACCACCTGGTCCTTGAGCCGGAAGGTGCCCAGGCCGAGCAGGGGAATAGTCATGGAGTGCGTCCTCTTGTGTGGGATGTAATGCGGTGAGGCGCAGTATCGGACAGCGCACGGCGCTGAAAAACACCGCCCGCGGCACAACTTTTTTGAGCGTGCGGCACGAATCGCCCTGGCGGTGGTAGCCTTGCAGGGTCATCCGTAACGGACCCGCCCATGGCCGCGCACAAGCACAGCATTCGCCAACGCAATGTCGACAGCATCCTGCTGGCAGCAGAAAGGGTCTTTGCCGAGAAGGGCTTTGCCGGCACGGCCATGGCCGACATCGCCGAGGCCGCCGCGCTGCCGCGCAGCAACGTGCACTATTACTTCAGCACCAAGGCCGAGCTGTACCAGGCGGTGCTGTTCGGCTTGCTGGAAGTGTGGAAGCAGGACGCCCTGTGCTTCGAGCTCTACGATGACCCGCGCATCGTGCTCAGCACCTATATCCGCGCCAAGATGAACCATTCCTGGACCCGCCCGCACGGTTCCAAGGTGTGGGCGAACGAGATCATCCATGGTGCGCCGCACCTGGGGGCGGCGCTGGATGACAGCCTGTACGGATGGGCCAAGCTCAAGGAGGGCAAGATTCGCCAGTGGGTCGAGGACGGGCGGATTCTGCCGGTGGAGCCCTCGGGGCTGCTGTACATGATCTGGGCCTCGACCCAGCACTACGCCGACTTCAGCCACCAGGTGAACCTGCTCAACGCGCACCAGCCGCTGAGCGAACCGCAGTTCGAGCGGGCGTTGCAGACGGTGACCAGTGTGATACTGCGCGGGATCGGGCTGGAGCCCTGAGGCTGTACCGGCCTTTTCGCCGGCAAGGCCGGCTCCCACAGGGCCACACATGACCTGTAGGAGCCGGCGTTGCCGGCGAAGGCGCCAACGCGGTCGCCTCAGCGGGCGGTGAGGTGCATCGCCAGCTGAACCAGCCCTATCAGCACCAGGATGAACACCAGCGTGAAGGCCGTGCCCAGCGCAATGAAGTGCGCGGGCTTGCCGTGGGTGAAGTCGCGGGCGCGGTTCTTGCCGGTCTGCACGCCAAAGGCTGCAGCCAGCACGCTGTGCAGCATTTGCCAGAAGGTCGGCGGTTTGTGTTCGGCCGGGTCTTCCATGATCTGCTCCTGTAAAAGGCTTCAGCTCAGTGTAGACCCTTACCTCACCAGCGCTTAGTTGTCGTACCCCAGGTTGGGCGCCAGCCAGCGCTCGGTTACCGCCAGGTCCTGCCCCTTGCGCGCGGTGTAGCTCTGGACCTGGTCCTTGTCGACCTTGCCCACGGCAAAGTACTGCGCCTGTGGGTGGGCAAAGTACCAGCCGCTGACCGCCGCCGCCGGGAACATCGCGAAGTGCTCGGTGAGGAACACGCCGCTCGGGCCGGTCTCGCCGATCGCCGTGCCGTCGAGCAGGCGGAACAGGGTTTCCTTCTCGGTGTGGTCCGGGCACGCCGGGTAGCCCGGGGCAGGGCGGATACCCGCGTACTGCTCCTTGATCAGCGCCTCGTTGTCCAGGTGCTCGTCCTTGGCATAGCCCCAGTACTCCTTGCGCACCTGCTCGTGCAGCCACTCGGCGCAGGCCTCGGCCAGGCGGTCGGCCAGGGCCTTGACCATGATCGAGCTGTAGTCGTCGCCCTTGTCCTGGTAGGCCTTGGCCACTTCCTCGGCGCCGATGCCGGCGGTGGTGATGAAGCCGCCCACGTAGTCGGTGATGCCGCTGTCCTTGGGCGCCACGAAGTCGGCCAGGCAGAAATTGGGCTTGCTGTCGGGCTTGATCGTCTGCTGGCGCAGGTGGTGCAGCAGGGCCAGGGGCTGGCCGTCATCGCCGTACACCTCGATGTCGTCGTGCGCCACCTGGTTGGCCGGCCAGAAGCCGAACACCGCGCGGGCACTGATCAGCTTCTCGTCGATCAGCTTGGCCAGCATTTCCTGTGCATCGGCGAACAGGGCGGTGGCCGCTTCGCCCACCACCTCGTCGTTGAGGATGCGCGGGTACTTGCCAGCCAGGTCCCAGGAGATGAAGAACGGCGTCCAGTCGATGTACTCGGCCAGCACCTTGAGGTCGATGTTCTCCAGCACGCGGGTACCGGTAAAGGTTGGTGCCACCGGCTGGTAGGCAGACCAGTCGTATTTCGGCTTGGCCTCGATCGACTGCGCATAGCTCAGGCGCTCGGTGCGCGCGCTGCGGTTGGCGGTGCGTTCGCGCACCTCCACGTAGTCCTCGCGGGTCTTGTGCACGAAGGCCGGCTTGAGCTCTTTGGACAGCAACTGCGTGGCCACGCCCACCGCACGCGAGGCGTCGGTCACGTAGACCACCGCGTCGTTGCTGTACTTGGGCTCGATCTTCACCGCGGTATGCGCCTTGGAGGTGGTTGCCCCCCCGATCATCAGCGGCAGGTGGAAGTCCTGGCGCTGCATCTCGCGGGCCACGTGCACCATTTCGTCCAGCGACGGGGTGATCAGCCCCGACAGGCCGATGATGTCGCACTTCTGCTCGCGCGCCACCTGCAGGATCTTCTCGGCCGGTACCATCACGCCCAGGTCGACGATGTCGTAGCCGTTGCAGCCGAGCACCACGCCGACGATGTTCTTGCCGATATCGTGCACGTCGCCCTTGACCGTGGCCATCAGGATCTTGCCCTTGGCCTCGGGCTTGTCGCCTTTTTCCAGTTCGATGAACGGGATCAGGTGAGCCACCGCCTGCTTCATCACCCGCGCCGACTTGACCACCTGGGGCAGGAACATCTTGCCTGCGCCGAACAGGTCGCCCACCACGTTCATGCCGCTCATCAGCGGCCCCTCGATCACCTCGATGGGGCGCGCGCACTGCTGGCGGCACTCCTCGGTGTCCTCGACGATGAACGCGGTGATGCCTTTGACCAGGGCGTGCTCGAGGCGCTTGTCCACCGGCAGCGAACGCCACTCCTCGTTCTCGACCTCCTTGACCGCGCCGCCGCCCTTGTAGTCGTCGGCAATCGCCAGCAGCGCATCGGTGCCGTCGGGGGTGCGGTTGAGCACCACGTCCTCGACCTTCTCGCGCAGCAGCGCCGGGATCTCGTCGTAGATCTCCAGCTGGCCGGCGTTGACGATGCCCATGGTCAGGCCGTTCTGGATCGCGTGGTAGAGGAACACCGAGTGGATCGCCTCGCGCACCGGGTTGTTGCCACGGAACGAGAACGACACGTTGGATACCCCGCCGGAGGTCAGTGCATACGGCAGGTGGTCGCGGATGTAGGCACAGGCCTCGATGAAGTCCACCGCGTAGTTGTTGTGTTCCTCGATGCCGGTGGCCACGGCGAAGATGTTCGGGTCGAAGATGATGTCTTCGGGCGGGAAGCCTACCTCATCAACCAGGATGTCGTAGCTGCGCTTGCAGATCTCGCGCTTGCGGGCGGCGGTATCGGCCTGGCCGACCTCGTCGAAGGCCATCACCACCACGGCGGCGCCGTAGCGCTTGCACAGGCGGGCATGGTGCTTGAACGCCTCGACACCTTCCTTCATCGAGATCGAGTTGACGATGCCCTTGCCCTGGATGCACTTGAGGCCGGCCTCGATCACTTCCCACTTGGAGGAGTCGATCATGATCGGCACCCGGGAGATGTCGGGTTCGCCGGCGATCAGGTTGAGGAACTTGACCATGGCCGCCTGGGAATCGAGCATCCCTTCGTCCATGTTGATGTCGATCACTTGGGCGCCGGCCTCGACCTGCTGCAGCGCCACTTCCAGCGCCTCGGTGTAGTTCTCTTCACGGATCAGCCGCGCGAAGCGGGCGGAACCTGTGATGTTGGTGCGTTCGCCGACGTTGACGAACAGCGAGCTGCGGTCGATGGTGAACGGCTCCAGGCCCGACAGGCGGCAGGCCCTGGGAATCTCGGGGATCGCCCGTGGCGGGTACTTGGCCACTGCCTCGGCGATGGCCTGGATATGCCCCGGGGTGGTGCCGCAGCAACCGCCGATGATGTTCAGAAAGCCACTGGCGGCGAACTCTTCGATCACCGCGGCGGTTTCGGCCGGGGTCTCGTCGTACTCGCCGAAGGCGTTCGGCAGGCCGGCGTTGGGGTGCGCCGAAACGTGGGTGCCGGCCTTGTTCGACAGCTCTTCGAGGTAGGGGCGCAGGTCCTTGGCGCCCAGTGCGCAGTTCAGGCCCACCGAGATCGGGTTGGCGTGGCGCACCGAGTTCCAGAACGCCTCGGTGGTCTGGCCCGAGAGGGTACGGCCCGAGGCGTCGGTGATGGTGCCCGAGATCATGATCGGCAGCTCGATGCCGTCGTCCTCGAACACCTGCTGCACGGCGAAGATCGCCGCCTTGGCATTGAGGGTGTCGAAGATGGTCTCGATCAGGATCAGGTCGGCGCCGCCCTCGATCAGGCCGCGGGTGGCCTCGATGTAGTTTTCCACCAGCAGGTCGAAGGTGACGTTGCGGTAGCCGGGGTCGTTGACATCCGGGGAGATCGAGCAGGTCCGGCTGGTGGGGCCCAGCACCCCGGCGACGAAGCGCGGCTTGTCGGGGGTTTCGAGGGTCTTGGCATCGGCCACCTGGCGGGCGATGCGCGCACCTTCCACGTTGAGTTCGTACACCAGCGATTCCATGCCGTAGTCGGCCTGGGATACCTGGGTGGCGTTGAAGGTGTTGGTTTCGAGGATGTCGGCGCCGGCATCCAGGTAGGCTTTCTCGATGGCCGCGATCACGTCGGGGCGCGAAAGCAGCAGCAGGTCGTTGTTACCCTTGACGTCGCTAGGCCAGTCGGCAAAGCGCGTGCCACGATAGTCGTGTTCCTCCAGGCGGTAGCTTTGGATCATAGTACCCATGCCGCCATCGAGGATCAGTATGCGCTCTTTGAGGGCTTGCTGAAGTGCTTGGTAACGGGCGCTGCGGTCAGACATAGGACTACCTGGTCGGGCAAATACAAAAGTTGCGGAATAATAACAAACCTGCGCGGTTTTTAGGCGTGTTGCCGGTTTGCATGAATTTGATTCATGTTGGCACGCTGCCGCCACCGGTAGAATCGTGAAGCTATCAATACCCAGGACATTCGGCACATGGTGCATCGTTTACTTGCCGGCGCCTTCGCACTGCTCATCAGCGGCGCGGCGCTCGGACAAGCCCCCGTCACAAGCCCGGCTATTTCCTATACCCGGGACATCCAACCGATCTTCACCGAGAAGTGCGTTGCCTGCCATGCCTGCAACGACGCGGCCTGCCAGCTGAACCTGGGCAGTGCCGAGGGCGCCGCGCGCGGTGCCTCCAAGGTGCCTGTGTATCAGGGCGACCGCAGTACGGCGGTCGCGCCGACCCGGCTGTTCTACGACGCGCACAGCGTCGAGGCCTGGCAGCGCAAGGGCTTCAGTTCGGTGCTCGACAGCCAGGGCAGCCAGGCCGCGCTGATGGCGCGCATGCTCGAGCTGGGCCACAACACGCCGCTCACCCCCAATGCCAAGCTGCCCGAGGAGATCGTGCTGGGGCTCAACCGCAACAACATGTGCCCGCTGCCCGGCGAGTTCGACGCCTACGCCGGCGCCCACCCCAGGGAGGGCATGCCGCTGGCCGTCACCGGCCTTACCGATGCCGAGTACCAGACCCTGCAGCGCTGGTTCGTCGCCGGTGCGCCGGTGGAGTACAACCCGATCCAGCCAAGTGCCAGCGAGGCCGCGCAGATCACCGAGTGGGAGGCGCTGCTCAACCGCCCCGGGTCCACCGAGGCGCTGGTGGGGCGCTGGCTGTACGAGCACCTGTTCCTGGCGCACATCTACTTTGTCGGCGGCGAGCAGGGCCACTTCTTCCAGTGGGTGCGCTCGCGCACGCCCAGTGGCCAGCCGATCGACCTGATCGCCACACGCCGCCCCAACGATCCGCCCGGCACCGACTTCTACTACCGCCTGATGCCCGTGCAGGGCGTGATCGTGCACAAGACCCACATCACCTACCCGATGGGGCCGAACAAGCTCAAGCGCGTCAAGCAGCTGTTCTACAGCGGCGACTGGCATGCCACGGCCTTGCCCGGCTACGGCCCGCGCCACCGCGCCAACCCGTTCGAGACCTTCGAGGCGATCCCGGCGATAGCGCGCTACCAGTTCATGCTCGATAACGCCGAGTATTTCGTGCGCACCTTCATTCGCGGCCCGGTATGCCGTGGGCAGATCGCCACCGACGTGATCCGCGACAACTTCTGGACCCTGTTCCAGGAGCCGGCACACGACCGCTACATCACCGATGCCGAGTACCGCGGCAAGGCCACGCCACTGCTGGCGATGCCCGGTCAGATCGACGACGTGGGCAGCATCCTGACCCTGTGGCACGCCTACCGCGACAAGCGCAACGAGTACGAAAAACTGCGCCGCGACGCCTATGCCGACCTGCCGCCACCGAGCTGGTCGAGCCTGTGGGCCGGCAACGACAACGCCTTGCTGACCATCTTCCGCCACTTCGACAGCGCCTCGGTGAGCAAGGGCCTGATCGGCGATGTGCCCAAGACCCTGTGGCTGTTCGACTACCCGCTGTTCGAGCGCACCTATTACCAGCTGGCGGTGAATTTCGACGTGTACGGCAACGTCTCGCACCAGGCGCAGACACGCCTGTACTTCGACCTGATCCGCAACGGGGCCGAGGTCAACTTCCTGCGCCTGATGCCGGCCAAGCAGCGCAGCGACATCCTCGGCGACTGGTACCAGAACAGCGGCAAGGTCAAGATGTGGCTGGACTACGAGGCGATCGACAGCAAGACCCCGACCGCCCTCAAGCTCGACCCGCGCGACCCCAAGCGCGACTTCGGCCTCAAGCTGGTGGAGCGCACCGGCAGCCTGAACGCCGCGCCCGACCCGATCAACCGCTGCCAGGGCGCGTACTGCTCGCTGCCCGGCAGCGAGGAGTTCCGTGACGTGGAGCAGGCCCTGAGCCGGCTGGCCTCGCGCCCGGCGGCCGGGCTCAAGGTGATCGGCCAGCTGCCCGAGGCGACCATGCTGCGCATCGAAGGGCAGGGCGGCCAGCGCAAGGTCTACAGCCTGCTGCGCAACCGCGCCCACAGCAACGTGGCCTTCATGCTCGGCGAGGCCTACCGCTACCAGCCGGGGCTGGACACCCTGACCCTCTACCCGGGGGTGATGAGCAGCTACCCCAACTTCATGTTCAACATTCCGGCCAGCGACGTGCCCGAGTGGGTCGAGGACATGGAGGCGGCGCGGGACGATCCGGCCCGCTTCGAGCGCATCGTCATGCGCTGGGGCGTGCGCCGCAGCCACCCGCAGTTCTGGCAGTACTTTCATGACCTGAGCCGCTACATCCAGCAGACCGATCCGGTGGAGGCCGGCGTGCTCGACATGAACCGCTACGAGAACCTCTGAAGCAACCGCCGGGCAGATCGGGCTGATCTTTCCCGGCCTTTCGTAGTCCCACCCGCAAGCGGTCCCGATTTGTGCGGGGCCAGGGTGGGGTAACGAGAGACGGGAATCGACATGCTGTTTTCGCTTCAGGCATTGAGGGCGCTCGCCGCCTGGGTGGTGGTCTGTCACCACTTCATGCAGATCTTCTTCGACTTCAAGGCCAGCGGCCCGGTAGGGCAGTTTCTGGCCGATCGCGGTGCGGTCGGGGTGGACATCTTCTTCGTCATCAGCGGGCTGGTGATCTACCTCTCGACCCGCGACAAACCCATGGCGCCCAGGCGCTTTCTGCTCAACCGGGTGCTGCGCATCGTGCCGGCCTACTGGTTCTATACCGGCCTGATGGCGCTGCTGCTGGTGGTGGCCAGCCAGTGGATGCCGCATCAGACCCTGGAGCTGTCGCACCTGCTGCTGTCGCTGCTGTTCATTCCGGCGGAAAACCCCGGCGGCTACGGCCTGTACCCCACGCTCAACGTGGGCTGGACGCTGAACTACGAGATGTTCTTCTACCTGCTGTTCTCGCTGGTGTTCCTGGTGCGCCAGCGCCATCACCTGTGGCTGGTGGCGCTGGCGCTGTTCGCGGTCAGCGAGGTGCTCACCGGCCTGGGCGTGCTGGGGCGGTTCTACAGCAACAACATCATCTACGAGTTCCTGCTGGGCGTAGCCATCGGCGTGCTCTACCGACGCGGCTGGATTGCCCAGGGGCTGTGGCTGCCGTTGCTGACCCTGGCTGCCGCATCGGTGGCGATCTACCGCCTGGATGCCTCGTCACGCCTGCTGCACTGGGGCCTGCCGAGTGCGCTGATCGTGCTGGCGTGCATCTCGCTGGAGCCGTATTTCAAGGGCAACCGGGTGCTCAAGGCCCTGGGCGACTGCTCCTATTCGGTGTACCTGATCCATGTGCTGGTGCTGTACGGCGGCTGGTTTGCCAGCGAGCGTCTGGGGCTCAACCCCTACCTGGTGTTCGCGCTGTGCGTGCCGCTGATCGGCGGGGCGTCGTGGGCCAGTTACCGCTGGTTGGAAAAGGGCCTGTACCGGCGCATGAGCGGCTGGTTCGAGGCGCGTCTGGGCCCGGCGGTGCCGGTGGCACTTTCCCGACAGAATTACTAGGACTTTGTTCGCCGGCCGTGTTGGCGTAAACTGCGCACAAGTCTGTGAGGAACTTACATGAGCGCCATAACGATTACCGACGCCGCGCACGATTACCTGGCCGATCTGCTGGAAAAGCAGAATACCCCAGGCATTGGCATTCGCATTTTCATTACCCAGCCGGGTACGAGCTACGCCGAAACCTGCATTGCCTACTGCAAGCCAGGTGAAGAAAAGCCGGAAGACGAAGCGGTGGGGCTCAAGTCCTTCACCGCCTACCTGGATGCGGTCAGCATCCCGTTTCTGGAGGATGCTGTGGTGGACTACGCCACCGACCGCATGGGCGGCCAGCTGACCATCAAGGCGCCGAACGCCAAGGTGCCAATGGTCAATGCCGACAGCCCGATCAACGAGCGCATCAACTACTACCTGCAAACCGAGATCAACCCGGGGCTGGCCAGCCACGGCGGTCAGGTCAACCTGATCGAAGTGGTCGAGGACGGCATTGCGGTGCTGCAGTTCGGCGGTGGTTGCCAGGGTTGCGGCCAGGCCGACGTTACCTTGCGCGAAGGCATCGAGCGCACCTTGCTCGAACGCATTCCGGAGCTCAAGGGCGTGCGTGACGTGACCGACCATTCGCAGAAAGAAAACGCCTACTACTAAGCAGTTGTAGCGTTCTGGCGGGCCCCTTCGCCGGCAAGGCCGGCTCCTACAGGTTTACCGTGACCTGTGTAGGAGCCGGCCTTGCCGGCGAAGGGGCCCGCTGCATTTCAAGGGCCAAGAAGGCAGATGTGCCGGCGAAGAGGCCCGCAAGGTCACAAAAAAAAGCCCCGCCAATGGCGGGGCAAAGTGGTCGGTGCTAACCAACCAAAGGAGCTCTGAATCAGTTCGCCGCAGCCACGCTGTCGGTTTGCCAGCCACCACCGAGTGCCTTGTAGATCGCCACGATCCCGCGATACAGGTCCACCTCGCCCAACGCCTGCGCGTCCTCGGCAGTAAGCCGTTCACGCTCGGCATCCAGCAGCACCAGGTAATCCACCGTACCCTCGCGGTAACGAATCGACGCCAGGTCCGCGGCCTTGCGGCTCGCCTCGCTCTGGCGCAGCAGCGCCATCAGCCGTTGCTGACGCTTGGCGTAATCGCTGAACGCATTCTCCGACTCTTCCAACGCCAGCAGCACCTGCTGCTCATAGGTCGCCAACGCACCCTCGGCCTCGGCATTCGCGCCGCGCAGACGCGCCCGCACACTGCCCAGGTCGAACGCCGCCCAGGTGATGCTCGGGCCCAGTGCCCACGCCTGCGCCGCACTCGACCCCAACTGCGAACCACGCCCTGCGGTAAAGCCCAGGAAGCCGCTCAGGCTCACCCGCGGGAACAGGTCGGCCGTGGCCACCCCAACATTCGCCGTGGCCGCCGCCAGCTGGCGCTCGGCACTGCGCACATCCGGGCGACGCTTGAGCAGTTCGCCCGGGTCGCCAATCGGCAGGGCCTTGGCAATCGCCGGCAACTGCGCCGGCGACAGGTCGACACTCAACGCATCCGGCCGCTGCCCCAGCAAGGTGGCGATGCGGTTGCGCGCACGCACCTGCTCGGCCTGCAGCTGCGGCACGCTGGCCTCTACCGCCGCCAGGCGCGCATCGGCGCGCACCACGTCCAGTTCGTTGCCAACCCCTGCATCACGCAGGGTTTCGGTAATGCCGCGCGAATCCTGCTGGGTCTTGAGGTTGGCCAGGGCTATCTTCTCGCGCAACTGCGCACCGCGCAGTTGTCCATAAGCATCAACCAGCTCGGCAATCAGGCTCACCTGCAATTGTTGCAGGTCGGCCTGGGCCGCGGCCTCCTGCGCCTCGCTGGCTTCCAGCTGGCGCTGAATGCGGCCGAACAGGTCAAGCTCCCAGGCCATGTCCAGGCCCAGGTCGTAGCGCTCGCTGTTGACCCGGCGGTCGGTCTGGCCAGGTATCTGACCCTTGCCCAGGTCGCTGCTGGCGCGGCTGGTGACGGTGGGCAGCGCATCGTTGCTCACATCGTCACGAATCGCCCGCGCCGCCTTCAGGCGCGCAAACGCCACGCGCAGCTCGCGGTTGTCGGCCAGCGACTGGCTCACCAGCTGGTTGAGGACCGGGTCGTCGAACTGACGCCACCAGATCGCATCGAAGCGGGTGCGGTCGAAGGCCGCCTTGGCCTCCTGCGCATCGGCCGCCGCCAGGTGCGCGGCGTCGGTGTGCGGGGCCTGGTAGTCCGGGCCGACCGCACAGGCGGCCAGGGCCAGCACCAGCAGGCTCGGTGCCCACAGTTTCAAGTGGTTCATGCCTGGTTCTCCAGCTGCAGCTGGCGGGCCGCCTTGCGGGCCTCGCTGCGCTCTACATAACGACGGATCAACACAAAGAACACCGGGGTCAGCAACAGGCCGAAAATCGTCACCCCGATCATCCCGGAGAACACCGCCACACCCATGGCATGGCGCATTTCGGCGCCGGCCCCGGAGGAGAACACCAGCGGCACCACACCCATGATGAAGGCGAACGAGGTCATCAGGATCGGGCGCAGCCGCAGCCGGCAGGCTTCCAGCACCGCAGCCAGCGGGTCGAGCCCTTCGGCCTGCTTGTCCTTGGCGAACTCGACGATAAGAATCGCGTTCTTGCACGCCAGCCCCACCAGTACGATCAGGCCGATCTGGGTGAAGATGTTGTTGTCGCCACCGGACAGGATCACCCCGGTAATGGCCGACAGCAGGGTCATCGGCACGATCAGGATCACCGCCAGCGGCAGGCTCCAGCTCTCGTACTGGGCAGCCAGTACCAGGAACGCCAGCAGCACGCACAGCGGGAACACGAACAGCGCGGTGTTGCCGGCCAGGATCTGCTGATAGGTCAGCTCGGTCCATTCGAAGGTCATGCCGTTGGGCAGCTCTTCCTTGAGCAGTTTTGCCATGGCCTGTTCGGCCTGGCCGGAGCTGTAGCCGGGTGCTGCGCCACCGTTGATCTCGGCGGTGATGAAGCCGTTGTAGTGCATCACGCGGTCCGGCCCGGAGGTGTCGCTGACCTTGATGAAGGTCGCCAGCGGGATCATCTCGCCCTGGTTGTTGCGCACCTTGAGCTGGCCGATCTGCTCGGCATCCAGGCGGAACTGCTGCTCGGCCTGCACGTTGACCTGGTAGGTACGGCCAAAGCGGTTGAAGTCGTTGGCGTACAGCGAGCCCAGGTAGATCTGCAGGGTGTCGAAGATATCGTTGATCGCCACACCGTGGGTCTTGGCCTTCTCACGGTCGATGGCGGCATCCACCTGCGGCACATTCACCTGGTAGCTGGTGAACAGCCCGGCCAGCTCCGGCACGTTGTGGCTCTTGGCGATGATGTTCTGGGTTTCCTTGTACAGCGCCTCGTACCCCAGGTTGCCACGGTCTTCGATCTGCAGGCGGAAACCGCCGATGGTACCCAGCCCCTGAACCGGTGGTGGCGGGAAGATCGCGATGTAGGCTTCCTGGATGTCGGCGTACTGCGCGTTCAACGTGGCGGCAATCGCCGCGGCCGACTGGCTGGGGTCCTTGCGCTGGTCGAACGACTTGAGTGCGACGAACACGATGCCGCTGTTGGGGCTGTTGGTGAACCCGTTGATCGACAGGCCCGGGAAGGCGATGGAATCGGCCACACCCGGTTGCTTGAGGGCGAACTCGCTCATCTTCTTGATGACCGATTCGGTGCGGTCAAGGCTGGCCGCATCCGGTAGTTGTGCGAAGGCCACCAGGTACTGCTTGTCCTGCGCGGGCACGAAACCGGTCGGGGTGGCGGCAAAGCCCATCCAGGTCAGCACCATCAGCCCGGCGTACACGAACAGGGCGATGCCGCTGCTGCGGATCACGCGTCCCACGGTGCCCACGTAGCCATGGCTGGCACGCTCGAAGAAGCGGTTGAACGGCTTGAACAGCCAGCCGCCGAGCAGGCGGTCGAGCAGTTTCGAGAAGCGGTCCTTGGGGGCGTGATGGCCCTTGAGCAACACCGCAGCCAGCGCCGGCGACAGGGTCAGCGAGTTGAACGCCGAGATCACCGTGGAAATCGCGATGGTCAAGGCGAACTGCTTGTAGAACTGCCCGGTCAGGCCGGAGATGAACGCCGCCGGGATGAACACCGCGCACAGCACCAGCGCAGTGGCGATGATCGGCCCGGTCACTTCGCTCATGGCGCGCTTGGTCGCCTCCAGCGGGTTGAGCCCCAGCTCGATGTTGCGCTCCACGTTCTCCACCACCACGATGGCGTCGTCCACCACGATACCGATGGCCAGCACCAGCCCGAACAGCGACAGCGCGTTGAGCGAGAAGCCGAACAGGTGCATCACCGCAAAGGTGCCGATCAGCGAGACCGGTACCGCCACCAGCGGGATGATCGAGGCGCGCCAGGTCTGCAGGAACAGGATCACCACCAGCACCACCAGGATCAGCGCCTCGAACAGGGTGTGCACCACCGCTTCGATCGAGCCGCGCACGAACACGGTGGGGTCATAGACGATGCTGTAGTCCATGCCCTCGGGGAAGTCCTTCTTCAGCTCGGCCATCTTGGCGCGTACTTCGTCGGAGATCTCGATGGCGTTGGAGCCAGGGCGCTGGAAGATCGGGATCGCCACCGCCGGCTGATTGTTGAGCAGCGAACGCAGGGCGTACTGGCTGGAGCCCAGCTCCACCCGGGCGATGTCCTTGAGGCGGGTGATTTCACCGTCGGCGCCGGAGCGGATGATGATGTTCTCGAATTCCTCTTCGCTCACCAGGCGGCCCTGGGTGTTGACCGACAGCTGGAAGCTGGTGGCCCCGGGGGCGGGCGGCGAACCGAGCTGGCCGGCGGCCACCTGGCGGTTCTGCTCGCGAATGGCAGCCACCACGTCGCTGGCAGTCAGGTTGCGCGAGGCGGTCTTGTTCGGGTCCAGCCACACGCGCAGCGAGTAGTCGCCCATGCCGAACAGCTGCACGTCACCCACGCCACCCAGGCGAGCCAGCTCGTCCTTGATGTTGAGGATCGCGTAGTTGGACAGGTAGAGCATGTCGTAGCGGTTATCCGGCGAGGTCAGGTGCACCACCATGGTCAGGTCGGGCGAGGCCTTGTCGACGGTGATACCGATACGCGTGACTTCCTCGGGCAGCTTGGGCTGTGTGCGGGTCACACGGTTCTGCACCTGCACCTGCGCGTTGTCCAGGTCGGTGCCCAGGGCGAAGGTGATGGTCAGGGTGATCTTGCCGTCGGCGGTGGACTGCGAGGACATGTACAGCATGTTCTCGACACCGGTGATGGCCTGCTCGAGCGGCGCGGCCACGGTTTCGCCGATCACCTTGGGGTTGGCACCGGGGAAGTTGGCGCGCACCACCACGGTGGGCGGTACCACCTCGGGGTATTCGCTGATCGGCAGCTGGAACAGCGAGATGCTGCCGGCGATCAGGATCAGCAGCGACAGCACGGCGGCGAAGATCGGCCGGGTAATGAAGAACTGGGAAAAATTCATCGGTCTGGTCCCTTAACCGCGTGGTGCCGCGGCACTGGCGAGCTTGACCGTGACCGGCTTGCTCGGGGTGCTGGCTTCCAGGGCCTGGCGTTGCTGGGCGAGGGCGGCGAGGGTGGTGTCGCTGGCCATCGGGGTTTCTTCAGGGCTGACCGGCGAGCCAGGGCGTACACGCTGCAGGCCCTTGACCACGATGCGGTCTTCCTTGCTCAGGCCGCTGCGCACGATACGCAGGCCTTCGAGTTTGGGGCCCAGCTCCACGGCGCGGTAATCGGCCTTGTTGTCCTTGTCCATCACCAGCACGAACTTCTTGCCCAGGTCGGTGCCCACGGCCTCGTCGTTGATCAGCACGGCCGAATAGGTGGCGCTGCCGACCAGTTTCAGGCGCGCGTACAGCCCGGGGGTGAACTGGCCGTCGCTGTTGTCGAACACCGCGCGACCGCGAATGGTGCCGGTCTTGGGGTTGACCTGGTTGTCGACGAAGTTCATCTGGCCCAGGTGCGGGTTGCCGGTTTCGTTGGACAGGCCCAGGTACACCGGGGTGCTCTGGCCGCGCTGGCCGTCGCGGGCCAGCTGGGTGTACTTGAGGTACACGCGCTCGTCGGCGTCGAAGTAGGCGTAGACCTTGTCGGTGGACACCACGCTGGTGAGCGCGGTGACATCGGCGGTGACGATGTTGCCGGCGGTGAACTCGGCGCGGCTGACACGGCCGCTGATGGGCGCGGTAACGCGGGTGAAGCTCAGGTTCAGCCTGGCCAGGTCCAGTTGCGCCTGGATCGCGGCCACCCCGGCGCGGGCTTCGGCGGCGGCGCTGGTGCGCGACTCGGCGAGTTCGGCGGAAATCGCATTGCTGCTGCGCAGGCGCTCGCCGCGCTGGGCTTCGGTCTGGCTGCGGGTGGCGGTGGCGCGGGCTTGTTGCAGTTGGGCTTCAAGTTGGCGTACCTGAGCCTGGAACGGGCGCGGATCGATCTGGAACAGCAGGTCGCCTTTCTTGACCTGGGCACCTTCGGTGAAGGCTACCTGGTCGATCTGGCCGGAAACGCGCGGGCGTACTTCGACGGTTTCGGGGGCTTCGAGGCGGCCGGTGAACTCGTCCCATTCGTTGATGGGCTGCTCCAGCACCTTGGCCACCGTGACTTTCGGTGCACCGGGCGCTTGCGGGGCCTCCGGGGTACGACCACAGGCACTCATCACCACCAGTGCCAGGGCAGCAAGGGGATAGCGCAAGGGTTTGAGTGAGTGTTCCATGGATAGATCCGCCAATGTATTGAGAGTGGGCGGATTCTGCGATTTGTAACTATTAACAACGAATCGAATGGGGCGAAGGTAACTATCATTCGGAATGATATGAACGCCATTCGCCGGCAAGGCCGGCTCCTACATGCAGATGCACAACCCGTAGGAGCCGGCCTTGCCGGCGAATGAGCGCGTTACCGATACCCGATCAGGCCTTAACCTTCTCCTCCTGCCCCTGACGCAACCGCGTGCTGATCAGCGCCGCCAGCACCAGCAGGCCGGCGATCACCCACAGCCCGTTGCGCGTGCTGCCGGTGGTCTGCTCGATCAACCCCATCACCGACGGCCCGACGAACCCGCCGAACAGCCCGCACATGGTCACGAACGCCAGCCCCGCCGCCAGTGCACTGCCGCTCAGACGGCTGGACGGGAACACGAAGATGATCGATTGCACCACGAACAGCATCAGCGCCGTCAGCGAAAAGCCCACCAGCCCGATGAACGAGTTGGAGAACGAGGCAATCACCAGCCCCGCCGCCATGGTCAGCAAGCCGAAGAACATGATCATCCGGCAGCGGGTGGGGGTGGTGGCCAGGCGCGGGAAGGTCGCGGCGCCAATGGCGGCGGCAATCCACGGTACCGAGGTCAGCAGGCCGATCTGGAACGGCGACAGGTTGCCGTAGGTGCCGATGATGCCCGGCAGAAAGAAGATCACCGTGTAGATGGTGATCTGGTGCACGAAGTACACCGCGATCGCCAGCCAGATCTGCTTGTCGCGAAACATCTGGCTCAGGCGGGTCTGTGGCGGCGCGGCGGCTTTTTCGGCGCTCAGGCGCTGCTCGATATCGCGCTTGTCGGCCTCCGACAGCCATTTGGCCGAGGCCGGCCCGTCAGGCAGTTTCTTCCACACCACATACGCCAGCGCCACTGCCGGCAGGCCTTCGATCACGAACAGCCACTGCCAGCCATGCCAGCCCAGCAGACCGTCCATCTGCAGCAACGCACCGCCCAGCGGCCCGCTGAGGATGTTGGCCAGGCACACGCCCAGCAGAAAGTAACCGGTGGCGCGTGCCCGCTGTTCGCGGTCGAACCAGTAGGTCAGGTACAGCATCACCCCCGGGAACAGCCCGGCCTCGGCCACGCCCAGCAGCAGGCGCATGATGTAGAACGAGGTCTCGCCCTGCACGAACGCCATGCCTGCCGACAGCAGGCCCCAGGTGATCATGATGCGGGTGATCCAGAAACGTGCGCCCACCCGGTGCATGATCAGGTTGCTTGGCACCTCGGCCAGCGCGTAGGTCAGAAAGAACAGCCCGGCGCCCAGGCCGTAGGCAGCGGCCGACAGCCCCAGGTCGATGCCCATGCTGGCCTTGGCCAGGGCAATGTTGGTGCGGTCCAGAAAGCTCATCACGTAGACGATGACCAGCAGCGGCAGCAGTTTGCGCAGCAGCAGGCTGTTCAGGCGTTGTTCGGCAGGCACGGCGGGCGCGGCCGCCGCTGTCGCGGTATTGAGGATTGTCATTATTGTTAACCCCGGTATTGATGGTGCGGCCCGCCGACGCGCAGGTCGCGGCGGCGGGCTTGGGTGTCGATCAGGTGCGGGCGATGTCCAGCCACACCGGGCCGTTCGGGTACTGGTAGCGCTCCAGGGTGTCGGCGTGCATCTCGATGCTGTAGCCGGGGCGCAGTGGTGGCATGTAGCGGCCGCGGCGGATCACCACCGGGTCGATGAAGTGCTCGTGCAGGTGGTCGACGTATTCCAGCACGCGGTTGTGCAGCGAGGCCGAAACGCCGATGTAGTCGAACAGCGCGATATTCTGCACGTATTCGCACAAACCCACACCCCCGCCATGCGGGCACACCGGCACGTCGTACTTGGCCGCCATCAGCAGCACGATCAGCACCTCGTTCAGCCCGCCCAGGCGCGCCGCGTCGAGCTGGCAGAAGTCCAGCGCACCGGCCTGGAACATCTGCTTGAACATCACACGGTTGTGGCAGTGCTCGCCGGTGGCCACGCCGATCGGCGCGATGCGCTGGCGAATGGTGGCATGGCCGAGGATGTCGTCGGGGCTGGTCGGCTCCTCGATCCACAGCGGTGCGAAGGCGGCCAGGCGGCGCATGTTCTCGATCGATTCGTCCACGCCCCACACCTGGTTGGCGTCCATCATCAGGGTGCGTTCCCAGCCCAGCTCGTCACGCAGGATACCGGCGCGGCGAATGTCGTCTTCCAGGTTGGCGCCGATCTTCTGCTTCACGTGGGTCCAGCCATCGGCCACGGCCTCGCGGGTCAGCTGGCGCATCTTCTCTTCGCTGTAGCCCAGCCAGCCCGGTGCGGTGGTGTAGCCCGGGTAGCCTTCGCGCAGCATCTGCGCCTCGCGCTCGGCCTTGCCCGGCGCATTGCGGCGCAGCAGGGCGATGGCTTCCTCGGGGGTGATCACGTCGGTGACGTAGCTGAAGTCCAGGCAGCGCACCAGCTGCTCGGGGCTCATGTCGGCCAGCAGCTTCCACACCGGTTTTTCTTCGTGCTTGGCCCACAGGTCCCACACGGCATTGATGATGGCGGCGGTGGCGAGGTGGATCACGCCTTTTTCCGGGCCCAGCCAGCGCAGCTGGCTGTCGCCGACGGTGAAGTTGTGCCAGAAGGCGCCCATGTCGGCGGTGATCTCTTCCAGGGTCAGGCCCACCACCATCGGTGCCAGCGACTGGATCGCGGCCACGCAGATCTCGTTGCCGCGGCCGATGGTGAAGGTCAGGCCGTGGCCTTCCAGGGGGCTGTCGGTGTGCAGCACCACGTAGGACGCCGAATAGTCCGGTGCGCTGTTCATCGCGTCGGAGCCGTCGAGCGACAGCGAGGTAGGGAAACGGATATCGCGAACGCTCAGGTGGGTAATTCGAATGCTCATGGCGGGCTCTTGTTCTCGGTGACCACTTGGAGACCCGACTGTAGGTTGCCGAGCGATACGTGCATAATCGCGGTTTCCTAACCAGGGATACCGAATTCGATATGTCAGCGACCCCTGAAGCCGATCCGCTGCTGCCACGCAGCCTTGGCGCGCTGAAAATTTCCAGCCGCCAGATCACCTTGCTCAACGCCCTGGGCGAGTTCGGCAACCTGCGCCGCGCCGCAGCGGCCATGCACACCACCCAACCGGCGGCGAGCCTGCTGTTGCAGCAGTTGGAGGAACGCCTGGGCGTGCGCCTGTTCGAGCGCCTGCCCCGGGGCATGCAGCCCACCCTGTATGGCGAGGTGATGATCCGCTATGCCCAGGGCGCGCTGCACGAGTTCGAGCACGCCCAGGCGCAGATCGCCGAACTGGCCCGCGGTGCCATGGGCCTGGTGCGGGTGGGCACGGTGATGGGCCCGGTGCCGCGCCTGCTGACCGGCGCGGTGCTGGCCTACAAGCGCGACCACCCCAAGGTGCGCATCAGCATCGAGGTGGGCACCAGCGACACCTTGCTGCCGGCGCTGCTGCGCGGCGACTTCGACGTGGTGCTCGGGCGCCTGCCCGACCAGGGTGACAGCCAGGACCTGGACATCGAGCTGTTCGACATCGGCGAGCAGATGCGCGTGATCGCCAGGGCAGGGCACCCGCTGGCCGGCGCCGCGGCGCTGCAACTGGCCGACCTGGTCAGCCTCACCTGGATCCTGCACCCGCTCGGCAGCCCCATGCGCCGGCGCGTGGAAAGCGCGCTGCAGGCCGGCGGCATGGTGCAGTCGCTGGACATCGTCGAGACCGCCTCGATCCTGGCCACCACCGCCATGCTCGAAGCCTCCGACATGATCGCGGTGGTGCCCAACGACGTGGCCGAGCATTATGCGCGCTATGGCATGGTCGCCATCCTGCCGGTGGAGCTGCCCATCAGCATGGTCAACCTGGGCCTGCTGACCCTGCGTTCGCGCCCACGCTCGGTGGCGCTGAACACCCTGCTGCATTACCTGCGGGCGCAATGACATGACCTGCGCCGCCACCTTCAGGAGGCACTGAGCCGATGCCCTCGGACATTACCCATTCCAGCTTCTGCAACTGGGTGCGCTTCAAGCACCTGGTGCTGATCGACACCCTGGCGCGCACGCGCAACATGCACGCCACCGCCTCGCGCATGAACCTCAGCCAGCCGGCCCTGAGCAAGATGCTGCGCGACCTCGAGGAGCAGTTCGGCTTTGCCCTGTTCGAACGCCTGCCGCGCAGCATGCCGCCCACCGAGCTGGGCGAGTACGTGGTGCGCTATGCGCAGAACGCGCTGGCCGACTCGCACACCTTCGTCGACCAGGTCAATCGCCTGCGCAAGGGTGGGCACGGCTTCATCAAGGTGGGCGGCATCTTCGCCGCCACCTCGGTGGTGCTGCCCCAGGCCATTGCCGCGATCAAGGCGCGCAGCCCGCTGCTGTCGATAGAAGTGGTGGAGCAGTCCAGCGACTACCTGCTGGCGATGCTCGAACAGAACAAGCTCGACCTGATGATCGGGCGCTTCACCGAACCGCGTTTCGCCCAGTTGTTCGACTTCCAGGCACTGGAGCCCGAGCCCTTCTGCCTGGTGGTCAACAGCAGCCACCCGCTCAACCAGCTCGAGATCACGCCGCTGGAGGCCCTGGGCGACTGGCCGTGGGTGCTGTACCCGGTCGGCACGCCGATCCGCGACCGCCTGGAGCGGGCGTTTCGCGCTGCCAACATCGCCACCCCCGCCGACAGCGTGGATACCATCTCGATGCCGATGTTCCTGCAACTGCTGCAGTCGGGGCCGATGATCGCCATGCTGCCGCGCTCGATGGTGGCGGCGCAGCTGGCCAGCGGTCAGTTTCGCGAGCTGCAGACCCCGCTGCACCTGGCACCGCTGGAGTACGGCATCATCACCCGCAAGGACCAGCCGCTGACCGGCTCGGCGCAGGTGTTCGCCGATATCCTGCTGGACTTCGCCCGTCAGCGCCGTCAGGCCGAGGGTCATAAAACGATCTATAAATGAAACGAGAATTCGCACTTCGATAACCCAGGGTTATCGCTTGATCGGATCATCTCATTGGGAATACGCCGGCCGGCTCCTTACAGTTGGTGCAGATTCGCCCGCACAAGACGGGCGTGATGCCATAACAAGAAGCTTGCCGTAGCGCCCTGAGAGGTCCCATGCACCTGATTGCCAGAACCCGCAGCAGCGAAGACCCTGCGGTCATCCGCCTCAACCCGCTGGACAACGTGCTGATTGCCCGCCAGGTGCTGCCCGAGGGCCTGCACCTGGACGCCGAGGCGGTCACCGTGCGCCAGTCGATCCCTTCGGGGCACAAGGTGGCCAGCCAGCGCGTGGAGCAGGGCGAGGCGCTGCGCCGCTATGGCCAGATCATCGGCTTTGCCTCGCAGCCCATCGAGGCCGGCGAACACGTGCATGTGCACAACGTGGAGATGGGCGACTTCGCCCGTGACTACGCCTTTGGCGAAGACGCCCACAGCGTGCCGGCCAGGGAAGCCTTCTTCGAAGGCATCGTGCGTGCCGACGGGCGGGTGGCCACCCGCAACTACGTGGGCATCCTGACCTCGGTGAACTGCTCGGCGACCGTTGCCCGTGCCGTGGCCGACCATTTTCGCCGCGATATCCACCCCGAGGCGCTGGCCGACTACCCCAACGTCGATGGTGTGGTGGCCCTGACCCACGGTGCCGGTTGCGCGGTCGACCCCAGCGGCGAAGCCCTGGGCCTGCTGCGCCGCACCCTGGGCGGCTACGCCGTGCACCCCAACTTCGCCGCCGTGCTGATCATCGGCCTGGGCTGCGAGACCAACCAGATCGAAAGCCTGATGCAGACCCAGGGGCTGACCGCCGGCGCCCAGTTGCGCGCGTTCACCATCCAGGGCATTGGCGGCACCTCCAAGACCATCGCCGCCGGTATCGAGCAGGTCAAGGCGCTGCTGGCCGACGCCAACCAGGTGCGCCGCGAGCCGGTCAGCGCCCGGCACCTGATCGTGGGCCTGCAATGCGGCGGTTCCGACGGCTATTCGGGCATCACCGCCAACCCCGCGCTGGGCAATGCGGTAGACCGCCTGGTGGCTGCGGGCGGCACCGCGATCCTGTCCGAAACCCCGGAAATCTACGGTGCCGAGCACCTGCTGACGCGCCGTGCGGTCAGCCGCGAAGTGGGCGAGAAGCTGATCGCGCGCATCCACTGGTGGGAAGACTACTGCCAGCGCATGAACGCCGAGCTCAACAACAACCCCTCGGCCGGCAACAAGGCCGGTGGCCTCACCACCATTCTCGAAAAATCCCTGGGCGCCGTGGCCAAGGCCGGCTCCAGCAACCTGGTGGACGTGTACCAGTACGCCGAGGCCGTGCGCGCCAAGGGGCTGGTGTTCATGGACACCCCCGGCTACGACCCGGTGTCGGCCACCGGCCAGGTCGCCGGCGGCGCCAACCTGATCGCCTTCACCACCGGTCGCGGTTCGGCCTACGGCTGCGCCCCGGCGCCGTCGATCAAGCTGGCCACCAACAACCGGGTGTTCGAGCACCAGGAAGAAGACATGGACGTGAACTGCGGCGGCATTGCCGACGGTTCCACCAGCATTGAAGAACGCGGCGCCTACATCTTCGAACAGATGCTGCGCATCGCATCGGGCCAGCGCAGCAAGAGCGAGCAACACGGCTACGGGCAGAACGAGTTCGTGCCGTGGCAGATCGGCGCCGTGACCTGATTGACCTTTCCGCACCCTTATAGAGGCGAAATGCACATGAGCTTTTCCGGACACAACTTCATCGCAGGCCAGCGCAGCGCCCTGGGCGACACACTGGTCTACAGCGTCGACGCCCACACCGGCGAACGCCTGCCGGGCGGTTTCCACCAGGCCACCCTGAGCGAAGTCGACAGTGCCGTTGCCGGTGCCAGCGCGGCCTTCCCGGTGTTTCGCAGCCTGCCGGCCGTGCGCCGGGCCGAATTTCTCGACGCCATTGCCGATGAACTCGACGCCCTGGGCGAGGACTTCGTGGCGCTGACCTGCCGCGAAACCGCGCTGCCAAGCGCACGCATCCAGGGGGAGCGCGGTCGCACCAGCGGCCAGATGCGCCTGTTCGCCAAGGTGCTGCGCCGTGGCGACTTCTACGGTGCGCGCATCGACCAGGCGCTGCCCGAGCGCACGCCGCTGCCACGTCCGGACCTGCGCCAGTACCGCATCGGCGTGGGCCCGGTGGCGGTGTTCGGCGCCAGCAACTTCCCGCTGGCATTCTCCACCGCTGGCGGCGACACCGCCGCAGCGCTGGCAGCCGGTTGCCCGGTGGTGTTCAAGGCCCACAGTGGCCACATGGCCACTGCCGAGCGCGTGGCTGAAGCGCTGCTGCGTGCGGCCGACAAAACCGGCATGCCGGCCGGCGTGTTCAACATGATCTTCGGTGGCGGGGTGGGCGAGGCGCTGGTCAAGCACCCCGGCATCCAGGCCGTGGGCTTCACCGGTTCGCTCAAGGGCGGCCGTGCCCTGTGCGACATGGCGGCGGCGCGGCCGCAGCCGATCCCGGTATTTGCCGAGATGTCGAGCATCAACCCGGTACTGGCGCTGCCGCAGGCACTGGCCAGCCGTGGTGCGCAGATGGCCAGGGAACTGGCCGCCTCGGTGGTGCAGGGCTGTGGCCAGTTCTGTACCAACCCGGGCCTGGTGCTGGGCATCCGCTCGCCGGCCTTCACCACCTTCATCGAGCAACTGGGCGGCCACCTGGCCGAACAGGCGCCGCAGACCATGCTCAACGCCGGCACCCTGGCCAGCTATGGCAAGGGCCTGCAGGCACTGCTGGCGCACCCTGGCATCCAGCACCTGAGCGGCCAGGCACAAGCCGGCAACCAGGCCCAGCCGCAGCTGTTCGGCGCCGATGTCAGCCTGCTGCTGGAACACGACGAACTGCTGCAGGAAGAGGTGTTCGGCCCCTGCACCATCGTGATCCAGGTGGCCGACGACGCCGAGCTGCTGCGCGCCGTCAGCGCCCTGCGGGGCCAGCTCACCGCCACGCTGCTGGCCGACGGTGACGACCTGCCGGCCTTCGCCCAGCTGTTCGGCGTGCTCGAAGACAAGGTCGGCCGCGTGCTGGTCAACGGCTACCCCACCGGTGTGGAGGTGTGTGACGCGATGGTGCACGGCGGCCCGTACCCGGCCACCTCCGATGCCCGCGGCACCTCGGTCGGCACCCTGGCCATCGACCGCTTCCTGCGCCCGGTGTGCTACCAGAACGTGCCCGACGCGCTGCTGCCGGACGCCCTGAAGGACGCCAACCCGCTGGGTATCCAGCGCCTGGTCGATGGCCAGTACAGCCGCCAGGGCCTGGGCGATGTCTGAGGCCCGGCGCTACGACACGGCCACGCTGACCCGGTTCGTCGAACAGTTGTTCGAGGGTGCCGGGGCCGACGCCGAGGTGGCCCGGGTGGTGACCCGCGTGCTGCTCGAGGGCGAGCTGCTGGGGCACCGCACCCACGGCCTGAACCTGGTCAGCCGCTATGTCGCTGGCGTACAGCGCGGTGAGGTCAAGGCACGTGCCGCCGACCTCGAACACCTGCAGGGCAGCGGCATCGCCACGCTGTTCGACGGCCACTACGTGCTCGGGCCGTACTGCGTGGAGCGTGCCCTGGCATGCGCCGCGCAGGGTGCCCAGGCGCAGGGTATCGGCATCTCGGTGGTGCGCCGTGCCTCGCACATCGGCTGCCTGGCGGCCTACCTCAAGCCCTACACCGACCGTGGCCTGGTGGCCCTGCTGTATTCCTCCGACCCGTCGGTGGGGCTGGTGTGCGCCCAGGGCGGCATCGACCCGATCTACACCCCCAACCCGATTGCCGCGGGTATCCCGACCCAGGGCGAGCCGATCCTGCTGGATGTGAGCATGTCCAGCGTCACCCTGGGCCTGGTGGGCCAGTGCCGCGATGCCGGCACCACCTTGCCCCACGCCGTGCTGATGAGTAACGACGGCACGCCGAGCAACGACCCGCGCGACTTCTTCACCACGCCCCAGGGCAGCCTGCTGCCATTGGGCGGGCAGGCCTTCGGGCACAAGGGCTTTGCCCTGGCCCTGCTGGTCGAGGCGCTGACCTCGGGCCTGGCCGGGCACGGGCGCAAGGACGCGCCGCAGCAGTGGGGCGCCTCGGCCACCGCAGTGGTGATCGACCCGCGCTTCTTCGGCGGGCTTGAGGCCTTTACCGCCGAGAGCAGCTTCCTTGGCCAGTTGGTGCTGGCCAGCCGTCCGCTCGACCCGCAGCGCCCGGTGCGCCTGCCGGGCCAGGCCGGGCTGAAACTGCGCGAGCAGGCGTTGCGCGAGGGCCTGGGCCTGTCGCCGGCGGTGCTCGATGCGCTGAACCAGACCGCTGCGCAGTTGCAACTTGCGCCGCTTTCGCAATGACCGACCACCACAACAAGAGTGCACACATGACCAACCAGAACCAGGCGCACGCGCCTCTCGCACTGAGCAACGATCTCACCGTGTTCGCCACCGGCAGCTGGGTAGGGCGGGTGTGGCTGCCCGAGCAGGGCCCGGCCGTGGTGCTGGTCAGGGCCGGCGCCGTGCATGACATCAGTGCCCATGTGGCCACCGTCTCGGCCCTGCTCGAACAACCCGACCCGGCCGCCTACCTGCGCGCACTGCCGCTGGGCGAGGCGTTGATCGAGCTGCCCGCGCTGCTGGCCAACAGCGACCCGCAGCAGCGCGATGCGCGCCTGCCATGGTTGCTGGCCCCCATCGACCTGCAGGCGGTCAAGGCCGCCGGCGTGACCTTCGCCGCCAGCCTGCTGGAGCGTGTGGTCGAAGAGCAGGCCAAGGGCGACCCGGCCAAGGCCGACGCGATTCGCGACACCCTGGTCAGCCGTATCGGCGCCGACCTGTCGCGTATCGTGCCCGGCTCGGCCCAGGCCGAAGAACTGCGCGTGCTGCTGGTGGAGCAGGGCATGTGGTCGCAGTACCTGGAAGTGGGCATCGGCCCGGACGCCGAAGTGTTCACCAAGGCCCAGCCGTTGTCGGCGGTCGGCCACGGCGCCGATATCGGCCTGCACCCCAAGTCCAGCTGGAACAACCCCGAGCCCGAGGTGGTGCTGGCGGTGTCGAGCAACGGCACCATCCACGGCGCCATGCTGGGCAACGACGTGAACCTGCGCGACTTCGAGGGGCGCAGCGCGCTGCTGCTGTCCAAGGCCAAGGACAACAACGCCTCGACCGCCCTCGGCCCGCTGCTGCGCCTGTTCGACGAGACCTTCAGCCTGGAGGACGTGCGCGCCGCCGAAGTCGACCTGCGCGTCGAAGGCCGGGATGGCTTCGTGCTGCAGGGGCGCAGCTCGATGCGCCAGATCAGCCGCGACCCGGTCGACCTGGTACAGCAGACCCTCAACGAGAACCACCAGTACCCCGACGGCCTGGTGCTGTTTCTGGGTACCCTGTTCGCGCCCAAGCAGGACCGTGACCAGCCCGGCAGCGGTTTCACCCACAAGCTGGGCGATGTGGTCACCATCAGCAACCCGCTGCTGGGCAGCCTGTGCAACCGCGTGACCACCAGCGACCAGGCGCCACAATGGGCATTCGGCCTGCGTGCGCTGATCGAAAGCCTGAGCCGTCGTGGCTTGCTGGAGGTGGCAGTGACTGCACGCCAGCCCTGAGCGGGCGTGCGTATTCCAGGGATGACGTGTGGATGAAGGATCGCCTCGGCGTTTGACGCTGCAACAACAATAATAAAGGCCATCAGATGAACGCACTGAAGAAGTACCAACGCATCACCGTCGTGTTTCTGCTGTTGATCGGCATCGTCAACTATCTGGACCGCAGCGCGCTGTCGATTGCCAACACCTCGATCCAGCGCGACATGCTCATCAGCCCTTCGCAGATGGGCATCCTGCTGTCGGCCTTCTCCGTGGCCTATGCCTTTGCGCAGTTGCCACTGGGCCTGATCATCGACCGCCTGGGCAGCAAGATCGCCCTGGGCGCCTCGTTGCTGGCCTGGTCGGTGGCGCAGTCGCTGTGCGGGCTGGTCAACAGCTTTGGCGGCTTCATGGGCCTGCGGGTGCTGCTGGGGATCGGCGAGGCGCCGATGTTCCCCTCGGCGGCCAAGGCGCTGTCGGAATGGTTCGACGCCAACGAGCGGGGCACGCCGACCGGCATCGTGTGGTCGTCGACCTGCCTGGGGCCGTGCCTGGCGCCACCGTTGCTGACGCTGTTCATGGTCAACTTCGGCTGGCGCGGGATGTTCATCATCACCGGCGTGATCGGCATTGTGCTGGCGCTGTGCTGGTTGACGTTCTACAAGAGCAAGGCCAGGTACCTTGCCGAACTGGCGGCGCAGGGCCAGGCGCTGCCAAGCGAACAGCCGGCGCCGCGGGCTGACGCGGTGCAGGCGCCCAAGGCGTCGTACTTTGCCGGCTGGCTCGACCTGTTCAAGCATCGCAGCACCTGGGGCGCGGTGCTGGGCTTCATGGGCGTGATCTACATGCTGTGGCTGCACCTGACCTGGCTGCCGGGCTACTTCGAGCGCGAGCACGGGCTGAACCTGTACGACACCGCGTGGGTGGTATCGCTGGCCTATGGTTTCGGCGCGGTGGGCACCATCGTGGCGGGGCGGTTCTGCGACCTGCTGGTACGGCGTGGCATGAGCGTGCTGGCCAGCCGCAAGTTCAGCGTGATCACCGGGCTGGTGCTGGCGGCGCTGTTCACCTTGCCGCTGTCGTATGTGAGCGGGTTGACCGGGTGCGTGATACTGCTGTGCCTGGCGCTGTTCAGCATCAACATGGCCAGTGCCACGGCGTGGATGATCGTCAACACCATCGTCGACAGCCCGCGGGTGGCCTCGTTTGGTTCGATCCAGAACTTTGGCGGCTACATTGCAGGGTCCGTGGCGCCGATCGTGACCGGGTTCAGCATCCAGTATTCGGGCTCGTTCAATACCGCGTTCATGATCAGTGCGGTGGTGGCGCTGTGCTCGGCGCTGGCGTACTTCCTGTTGCTCAAGGCGCCGATCGGCGGGGCGGATGAGCCGGCGGGGCAGATGGCCGGGGCTACCCAGTAGGACAGGTGGCGAGCGCTTCGCGCTCGTTCGCTGGCGTGCCAGCGAAGAGGCCGGTGGTCTTCGCTCCTCTGCCATTCATCCACCCAATCGCACCCTGGCGCACGCGCGCCCTCAAACCCCCTGAATGGCCCGTGACACGGGCCCGCATTCAACCGGATCGAGGGTGAGCACCATGCCCCAGGGAAGCAAAGCCAAGTACACCGCCGAGCAGAAACGCAAGGCGCAGCACATCGAAGAAAGCTACGAGCAAAAAGGCACGCCCAAAGCCGAGGCCGAGGCGCGTGCCTGGGCCACGGTGAACAAGCAGTCTGGCGGGGGCGAGAAAAAGGGCGGCTCAGGTCGCAGCACCCCGGCCGGCGAAAAGCACGCCGCTGCCTCCGACTCGGCCAAACGCGCCGCCAGCACCCGCGCCGGCCACGCGCGCACCTCCACCACCTCGTTGGCCAGCCAGACCAAGCAAAGCCTGCTCAAGGAGGCGCGCAGCAAGGACATCAAGGGGCGCTCGAGCATGACCAAGGCGCAGCTGATCGAAGCGCTGCACGCCCACCACTGAACCCGCCCGACGCTGACCGGCGAGGCTGCCGGCCAGCGTCACGGGCTCAGGCCACCACGCCGTCGTCGACGATGGCCATCGGCAACTCGATGCTGCTGTCGCCAGGCGTGAGGATGACCTTGCGGCACTCCTGCTCCTTCTTGTCGAAGATCCTGTAGCCCTCGGCCGCCTGCTCCAGCGACAGGCGGTGGGTGATGATGGTTTCCGGCGTGAGCGCGCCGGTTTCGATGTAGCCCAGCAGTTCCGGCAGGTAGCGCTGCACGTGGGTCTGGCCCATGCGAAAGGTCAGGCCCTTGTCGAACGCATCGCCGAACAGGAAGCCGTGGATGAACCCCGAATACACCCCCGGCACACTGACCACACCGCCGCGCCGTGCTGCCGCGATGCACTGGCGCAAGGCCTTGCCGCTGCTGCCCTCGAGCTTGAGCGCGGCCAGCACGGTTTCGGTGGTGCTGCCCTTGGCCTCGAAGCCCACCGCATCGACCACACCATCCACCCCGCGCATGCCCGGGGTCTGGCGGATGATGGTATCGGCCGGGTCGTCGTCATCGTCGAAATTGATCGGGATCACGCCATACGCCTGCTGCGCATAGGCCAGCCGGTAGGGGTGGTGGTCGACCATGAAGATGCGTTCGGCGCCGAGCATCCGCGCCACCGCCGCGCACAGCAGCCCGACCGGCCCCGCGCCGTAGATGGCGAGGCTCGAACCCTGGCCGATCTCGGTGTTCTTCACCGCCTGGAAGGCCGTGGGCAGGATGTCGGACAGAAACAGCACCTTCTCGTCGCTCAGCGTGCCGGGCACGCGGAACGGCCCGGTGTTGGCCTTGGGTACGCGCACGTACTCGGCCTGGCCGCCGGGTACGCCACCGTACAGGTGGCTGTAGCCGAACAGCGCTGCGCCAGAGGGGATGAGCTTCTTGTTGAGGATCGCCCCGCGCCCGGTATTGGTGGTCTCGCACGCGGCGAACAGGTCCTGCTGGCAGAAGAAACAGCTGCCGCAGGCAATCACGAACGGGATCACCACGCGATCGCCCGGCTGCACTGCGGTCACCCCGGTGCCGACTTCCTCGACCACGCCCATGAACTCGTGACCGAAGATGTCGCCGTCTTCGACCGCCGGGATCTTGCCGCGGTACAGGTGCAGGTCCGAGCCGCAGATGGCGGTGGCGGTCACCCGCAGGATCAGGTCGTCGGATTCTTCCAGAATGGGGTCGGTAACGGTATCGACCCTGACGTCGTGGGCGCCGTGGTAGGTGAGTGCTCTCATGGTCTCTCCAGCTTCGCGTAGGTAGGTGCAACACAGAGGGGCGTGCCCCGGCGCGCAGGGCGCCGGGGCGACACTCAGGGCCTGAAGCCCAGGCCGTCGGACAGGTCGGCAGGCCCCTCTCGGGGGGCCTGCGCGGCAGCTGCCGGCGCGTTGGCGTCGGCGTTGTGCACGGCCTGGGTGGCGTCGGCGTACAGCGCCTTGCCGGTGCGGGTCACCTTGTCGGCCAGGGCATCGCGGGTTTCGCCCATCAGTTCGTCCTCCTTGCGCGTGCCGGGCAATGCCGCGCCCAGGGCCGCGCCGAGGGCGATGCCGATGGCGGCCAGCACCAGCGGCTGGTCCTTGAGCAGGTGGTCGAACTGGCCCTTGAGCTGCGCGGCCTGGGCCTGCACCCGGTCGCTGGCGTGGTGCGCGGCCTGGCGCACCTTGTCGGCCGAGCTGCCCAGGCTGTCGCCGGCGTCGCGCGCCTTGTCGTGGGCCACGTCCGAGGCATGGTGCAGGTGCTCGCCGGCCTGGGCCATGGCGCCCTTGATGCCGCTGGCAGCGTCGCCCAGCGTGTCGGCCAGGCCGCTGCCGCCAAAGGTCGGCGAGCCGGGTGAGAAGGGGCGGTTCTGGTTCAGCGCCAGCCACGCCAGGCCCACGCCGGTGAGCACGGTGGGCACCGGGTTGTTCTTCAGGGTGGTGCCCAGGTTCTGGAAGAACTCGCCGCCGTTGCCCTTGAAGTACGCCATGCCCTGGTCGATCAGCTGGCCGGGGGTGAGGCGGTGTTCCAGCGAGTCCACCAGGTGGCTGATGCTGGCGCGCTTGGCGTCGATCTCCTGCTCCAGGGTTTCCGGGCTCTTGTGCGATTCGGCTTCGAATGAGGTGCTCATGAGACTTTCCTCTTCAGTGCGTCCTTGTCCTGTTGCAGGGCATGCAGGGTGCGGTCAGGGGTGAGGTTGGACGGGTCGAACTGCTTCTTGCCGGCCTGCAGCATCATGAAGCCGATGACCAGGGTCACCGCGCCCACGATCAGCGCCGCCAGCCAGGGCGCGACCACGTAGGCCAGGCCGTACACCGCCGCCATCAGCAGGATGATCAGGCCCGCCAGCAGCACCATGGCGCCGCCGGCCACGGCGGCTGTACCGGCCTTGAGGGTGGTCAGGCTGCGTTGCAGTTCGGCCTTGGCCAGTGCCAGCTCCTTGGTGAACAGCTCGGGCACTTCACGGGTGAGCTGGCGCAGCAGGCTGCCGATGCTGGTGTTGTCGTGCTCGCCCGGTGGCGCGGGGGGCAGGGTATCGAGTGGGTCGCGTTCCATCACACACCTCCCTTGAAGCTGTCCTGGGTGTTGGGGCCATCGGCCAGGGTGCGGCCGAGCGGGTCGGCGGGCACGGGGTTGTCGCGCAGCGGCGGTACCGAGCTCTGGTAGGGCGTGCTGGCACCGTAGGCCTGCGTGGGGGTGCCCGACGCGGTCGGGTGGCTGCTGCTGGCGCGCAGGAAGCGCGACAGGCCAAAGCCGATGGCGACGCTGCCGGCCAGGAACAGCGTGGGGTTGTCGCGGGCCAGTTGCGCGCCCTTGTGCACCAGGTCCTCGATGCTGTTGTCGCGGACCTGGTCGGCAAAATCGCCCAGCCCGCTGGCCAGTTGCGCCATGTACTGGGCCAGCCCGAGGGAATCCTTGCCTTCAAGGGCCGAGGCTGCCGACTGGGCGCCTTCGACCAGCGAGTCGAGCTGTTCGGCGGCCAGGTCGCGATACTGCTCGTACTGTCTGGCGCCGTGTTCCCTGGCGTCGTCGAGCAATGCCCCGGCGTCTTCGGCCAGGGTGTGCAGGTGTTCCTGCGGGGTGCCCTGGGGCGACTGCGAGGCGTCGCCGTGGGCCGACTGATCAGTCCCGTTCATTGTGGTTCTCCCTTACGTTCGGATAAACGCCGGGCACACTGCGCTGATTGCCAAGCACTGTTTTATGGACTCTCAGGCGGATGACGATGGACGTGGCGGCAGAGTTCAAGGCAAGTGACAGGTGACTGCCAAGGGCACGACCAAAGGTGGGACGGGCCCGCCCGGCGGCGGGCCTGGGGAAGGGGTCAGTGGCTGGTGGTATTCTTGAGGGCCTTCATGTAGTTGGCCTTGAACGCCTGCATCTGTTCGCCAAGGGCCTCGAGTTCGGCTTTTTTCAGCAGCTTGCGAGCCTGCGGGAACATCTCGGACTCTTCTTCCTCGATATGGTGTTCGAGCAGCTCCTTCACCACCTTCACGCGGCCGGTGAACTCCGGGGTCGACGGGTCGGTGGTCTTGAGGTCGGGCAGCACCAGGGAGTCGACGGTGCGGTGCTCTTCCTTGGCCTCGTAGTACATCACGTCCTGTTCCTTGCCGCCGGCCTGCTTGAACGCCGGGTAGAGGATCTGCTCCTCGATCTCGGTGTGCACGGTGATTTCCATCTCCAGTTCGGCAAGCAGCTGGGTGCGCGTCTTGACGCCGCGCTCGGTGGATGCGCTCAGTTTTGCCAACAGGGCCTTTACGCGCTTGTGATCGGCTTCGAGCAGTTCAATGGCATTCATGGTGATCTCCGGTGGCGGGTACGGTGGCGTGTTCGCCTCGGTAGTCGTTGCATCAACGATGCCAGCCTGCACCGCTGGAAAAACCTCGTTGAATCAACGGCGTCGCCAGCGCATGGGCAGCGTCAGGCTTGCAAATTGCCCGAAACGGCCACCGGATCATGCAGTTTGGATGAAGGCACACTGCCCACGCCCACGCCGCCTCAGCGAAGTGGCGTGGGCATGCAATCAGCGCTTGCGCTTGGGCAGCACCGCGCTGAGCACCTGCTTGGCGGTCTGGGTGATCACGCCGGCTTCGTCGGGGTCGCCCTTGAGCAGGGTGGTGGCGAAGTTCTTCGCCTGTTGCACGGTGATGTGCGGCGGCAGGGGCGCCACGTCGGGGTCGGTCTTGAACTCGATCAGCACCGGGCAGTCGCTGGCCAGGGCCTGCTCCCAGGCGGCGGCAACGTCTTCTTCACGCTCGACGAAAATGCCCTTGAGCCCGATGGAGATGGCAAACAGGTGGTAGGGCACGTCGGGAATGTTCTGCGACGCCTCGAACTTGGGGTCGCCCTCCATTACCCGCTGCTCCCAGGTGACCTGGTTGAGGTCCTCGTTGTTGAACACCGCGCAGATCCAGTTCGGGGTCTGCCACTGACGCCAGTACTTGGCCACGGTGATCAGCTCGGCCATGTTGTTCATCTGCATGGCGCCGTCGCCCACCAGCGCGATCACCGGGCGCTCGGGGTGGGCGAACTTGGCCGCGATGGCGTAGGGCACGGCCGCACCCATCGAGGCCAGGCCGCCGGACAGCGAGCACTGCATGCCGCGGCGGATCTTCAGGTCGCGGGCGTACCAGTTGGCGCACGAACCCGAGTCGCTGGTGATGATGGCCTGGTCGGGCAGCCGCGGGGACAGCTCGTGCACCACCCGCTGCGGGTTGATCGGGTTGGCGCTGACCAGGGCGCGTTTTTCCAGGGTCTTGTCCCAGCGGGCGCGCCAGCCTTCGACCTTCTTGCGCCAGCTGCGGCTGGTCTTGCTGTCGAGCAGCGGCAGCAGGGTGCTCAGGGTTTCGGCCGCATCGCCCACCAGGTTGACCTCCATCGGGTAGCGCAGGCTGAGCATGTCGGGCTGGATGTCGATCTGCACCGCGCGGGCCTGGCCCTCCTTGGGCAGAAACTCGGCGTAGGGGAAGCCCGAGCCGATCATCAGCAGGGTGTCGCACTCCTGCATCAGCTTGTAGCTGGGCTCGGTGCCGAGCAGGCCGATGGCGCCGGTGACCCAGGGCAGTTCGTCGGGCAGGGCGGCCTTGCCCAGCAGCGCCTTGGCCACGCCGGCGCCGAGTTTTTCGGCCACGGCGATGACCTCGTCGGTGGCGTTCAGCGCGCCCGCACCAACCAGCACGGCGACCTTCTTGCCCGCATTGAGGATGTCGGCGGCGCGCTGCAGGTCGGCCTCGTAGGGCACCACCCTGGGCTTGCTGTAGCCGACGCCCGAATGCAGGGTGCCGTGGGCGCGAGCGGGTTCTTTATAGGGCAGGTCCTGCAGGTCGTTGGGCAGGATCACCGCCGTGACGCGGCGCTCGCCCACCGCCGTGCGCACGGCACGGTCGATCAGGTGGCGTACCTGGGAGGGTTCGGAGGCCTGCTGCACGAAGGCGCCGGCCACGTCCTTGAACATCGACAACAGGTCCAGTTCCTGCTGGTAATGGCCGCCCAGCGCGGTGCGGGCCTGCTGGCCGACGATGGCGAGCACCGGCATGTGGTCCATGCGCGCATCGTAGAGGCCGGTGAGCAGGTGCGAGGCGCCGGGGCCGGAGGTGGCGATGCATACCCCCAGCTCGCCGGTGAACTTGGCATGGGCTGCGGCCATGAACGCGGCCATTTCCTCGTGCCGCGCCTGGATGAATTCGATCTTGCCCCGGGCCCGGTCGAGCGCGCCGAACACGCCGTTGATGCCATCGCCAGGGTAGCCGTAGATACGTCGCACGCCCCATTGATACAGCCGCTCAACCAGGAAGTCGCCCACTGTCGTCGTCATTCGATCCCTCACGTTTACAAGTGATAGTCAGAGGTCTGGACCGGGCGTGCGCGCAGAAAGTTTCAACTGTCGAGCGTGGCGACGACTATCGCGGCGGGGGCATTTGAAGGCATATTGCCGTGCCACCCGGCGTGCTCTGCACGCTTTACCAGAACAACCAGAAGAGGCAGAACGTGGTGCAACGGCGGCAGTTCAGCGGTGCCCTGCAGGGCTCGAACCTGCGTTTTGTAGGCGGGCAGGGTCACGGCAGCGGGCCCCGGGCGCGGGTGGGCTTTGTGCTGCTCGAACATTTTTCGTTGCCGGCCTTCACCCAGGCGCTCGATACCCTGGTCACCGCCAACCTGATCCAGGCTGATGCCTTCGCCACCACCACCTTCAGCCTTGACGGTGCCTCGGTGGTCAGCGACCTGGGGCTGGTGATCTGCCCGGATGCGCCGCTGGGGCTGAAGACGCTCGAAGGCCTGGACCTGCTGGTGGTGTGCGGTGGCCTGCGCACCGTGCTGCGCCCGCTGCCGGAGCTGGCGCTGTTGCTGCAACGGGCTGCGCAGGCGGGGGTGGCGTTGGCGGGGCTGTGGAATGGTGCCTGGTTTCTGGCCCAGGCCGGCCTGCTCGATGGCTACCAGTGTGCGGTGCACCCGGAAAACCGTGCGGCGCTGGCCGAGCTGGCCAGGCATAGCCAGGTGACAGGGGAGAGCTACACGGTGGACCGAGACCGCCTGACGGCGGGCAGCCCGGCGGGGGCGTTCAACATGGTGCTGGAATGGATCGGCCAGCGTCATGGGCGTGGCCTGGTGGATGCCGTGGTCGATATCCTGGCCTACGAGGCCTCGCGCTTTCGCCGGGTGCAGCCGACCGTGCACCAGAACATGAGTGCGCCGCTGCGCGAGGCGATCAAGCTGATGGGGGCCAACCTTGAAGAGCCGCTGAGCCAGGTGCAGTTGGCGCAGTATGTGGGGTTGTCCCGGCGTCAGATCGAGCGGCTGTTCCAGTCGCAGCTGGGGACCACGCCGGTCCGTTACTACCTGGAGTTGCGCATTACCGAGAGTCGCCGGTTGTTGCAGCACTCGGACCTGGCATTGATCGATGTGGCCCTGGCGTGCGGCTTTGTTTCGCCCAGCCATTTCAGCAAGTGCTACACCTCTTTTTATGGGTACGGCCCGTCGAAGGAGACGCGATTTGGCTGCGTGAACGGGCCGCAAAAGCCGGACATGCCGTAAGCCATGCGGTAACCACCTGTTTTTTCGTTATTTTTTATCGTTGGGGGCTTCCCTGGCGAAGCGAAAGTTGGTACATTTCCGCTCATTCCTGCCGAGGCCTTTCATGGGCTTCCAGTTGCATCACAGGGGCGTCGCCAAGCGGTAAGGCAGCAGGTTTTGATCCTGCCATGCGTTGGTTCGAATCCAGCCGCCCCTGCCATTTTTTCCCGTATCAACCTCCCCAACTATCAAAAGCTGCTTGATTGCGGTTGGCTTCCGTTCGTGCTGCGTTTCGCTGCCGGGCCAGCGGCGCCAAGGCTGCAGGCCATGGCGCTCGGTTTAAACAACGTAGGTTCAAACGCTGGTCGCAGGGCTAGTGATCGTTGTGCTTGACCTTGCGCACCCGCACCAGAATCAACCCCAGCACGCCGATGGCCAGCGGCGCCATGCCCAGCAGTGCGTCCCGTGCGCTGACCTGCAGCCCCATCACCGTCAGGCCTGAATAGATCAGCTTGAACAGGTTGAGCAGGTAGTAGGTGATGGCGATGATCGACAACCCTTCCACTGCGCGCTGGATCTTGATCTGGGTGTCGGCGCGGGTGCTCAGGCTCTTGAGGATCTCCGCGTTCTGCTCCTCCATTTCCACCTGCACCCGTGCCTGCAGCAGGTCGCCCAGGTTGGCCACGCTCTTGGCCAGCTGGTCCAGGCGCTGTTCGGTCACGGCGCAGTAGCGCACCGTGGGCTTGAAGCGCCGTTCGATGAAGATACCCAACCGCTGGCAATCGCCCAGGTGGCTTTCGCGCAGCTCGCCCAGGCGCTCGAACACCAGTTGCGCATAGGCCTGGGTGGCGCTGAAGCGGTGGCGGGTCTTCGCGGCGCTGCGCACCATCTGCGCCGACAGCCCGGCAATGTCGCCCAGCAGTGCCTTGGCGTTGCCCGGCTGCGGGTCGGCGTTGCGCTCGGACAGGCTCACCAGGGTTCTGTCGTAGGCATTGAGCTCCACGCTCAGGGCCTTGGCGGTGTCCAGCGACAGCGAGGCCATCATGCGGTAGGTCTCGATCTCCAGCAGGCGCCGGATCATGCGGCCCTGGCGGTAGGCATTGAGGCGCCTGTTGACGAACAGGAAGCGGTTGGTGCCGTCCTCGCCCAGGCGAAAATCGCTCCATACCCGCGCATCGCCCCCGCCAATGCACGAGCCGCACGGGTCCTTGAAGCCGTAGCGCGACAGCTCGCCGGCAAATGCCGCGTCGTTGTGCACCATGATCTGCACGGCATTGATCAGGTACGGCAAAAAGGCATCGACCCTGTCCATCAGCAGCGCGGGCAGGGGCTGCCAGGCCGGCGTCTGCTCGGTGGTGGTGACCACCAGGGTGAGGGTGACGAACTCGGCGTGCCGTTCCCATTTCAGGGCGTGGCCTTGCAGTCGGGTGATGCCTTGCACGGCGCCTGGGCTCACCGGCTCAGGGCAGCACTGCTGCAGCAGCGCCTCGCAACGTGCGTCGTCGCTGAGAAAGGCCAGGTGGTAGACGTGGGCGGGCTCGTCGAAGTACAGCGAGGGGCGGGCGTGCAGCTCGTTGTGCAAGGTCTTGCGCTGTGGGTGCATGTAGATCAGGCCATGTTGGAATTGTTCTTGGCGCTTTCGATGATGCCCGTGACGAAGGTGATCAGGGCCTGGGTCAGGCCCTGTTCGCTGACCTGCACCCCGCGCCACTGCGCGTGCCCGTACAGCATGCCGATGACGGCATGGGTGACGAGGCCGATCGCGCCTCCCTGGCGCCCGTCGCGTGCACACTCGCTAGCAATGATGCCGCTCAGGATCGACGCATGGCTGCGGTTGAGCGCGTCGATCTGCAACTGCTGTTCGTGGGACAGGTTGACGTACTCGCGAGTCACCAATTGCACGCGATGGGCGTGCGCCAGGTTGAACCGCACAAACGCCTGGACGAAGCGCTGCAGGCGTTCTTCGGGGGTTCTGGCGCCTTTCATGCAGCGTTTTGTGTCGAACACCAGGTCGGCCAGGGTCGACTCGATCAGCTCGAACAACAGGCACTGCTTGTTCTCGATGTGGTGGTACAGCGAGCCGGCACGCAGGCCCAGATGGCTGGCCAGGTCGCGCAGGCCGATGGCCTGGTAGCCGCGGGTGGCGAACAGTTCGGTGGCCGCGTCGAGCAGGCGGTCCCGGGGCGAGCAGGCAGTAGCGGCAGCGGGCATGGCGCAGTCCTGTATGGGCATCGAGCGGGGCAAATTCGGTTTGACCAAATGTAAGACAACAGGCATCTTACGTAAAGACTAATGCGCGGAGGTGGTTATGGAAGGTCAGACGGTCGTAATCGTTGGCGGGGCTTCGGGTTTGGGCCTGGAGACCGCCAGGTTGATGGTCAAGCGTGGGGCACGAAAAATCGGCTTGATCGATCGCAATGAGCAGTTGATGGCCGAGGCGGCAAGCACCTTGCGCGCCCTGGATTGCGAGGTGGCCACGGCGGCGGCGGACATTTCGCGCCAGGCCAGCGCCCATGCAGCCTTCGGGCAGGTCGTCGAGGCACTGGGGCGGGTGCACTGCCTGGTCAACAGCGCGGCGATCTACCCGCGCCAGGACATCTTCGAGATCACCGACGAAGAATGGGACCTGGAAAACGCGGTCAACATCAAGGGCACCTACCACATGATGGTCGCCGCCGTGCGCCACATGCAGGGCTTCGTCGCGGCGCCGCAGGTGACCGGGCGCATCGTCAACGTGACCTCGGTGGACGCCTTCAAGGCGCACCCGCAGAACGCCCACTATGCCGCCACCAAGGCGGCGGTGGTGAGCCTGACCAAATCCTTCGCCCAGGCCTGTGCCAAGGACCAGATCCTGGTCAACTCGGTGGCGCCGGCCGGCTTTGCCACCGAGCGCGCCCGCCAGCTGGGTTTTCTCGGCGAGCTGGCCGCCGCCAACCCGCTGGGCCGCGCGGCGGAACCTGCAGAGATCGCCGAATGGATCGTGATGATGGGCAGCAGCCGCAACAGCTATGCCACGGGTGAGAACGTGATTGTCAGCGGGGGTTACATCTATGCCTGAAGCAACCGCATTACCGGCGTCCTACCGATGTGCACTGGTGACCGGTGCCACCAGCGGCATCGGCAAGGCCATCGTGCTGGCCCTGCGCGATGCCGGCCTGCAGGTGATTGCCGTGGGCCGCAGCCGTGAGGCGCTGCAGGCGTTGGGCCAGGAGCAGGGCGTGGTGACGGTGGAGGCCGACGTGCGCCAGGCCGACGCCTTTGCCCAGGTGCTGAGCCAGTACCCGGTGGACGTGCTGGTCAACAATGCCGGGGTGCTGTCGAGCCGAGCCGCGTTCCAGGACATGGACCCGGCCGAGATCGACACCATGCTCGACATCAACCTCAAGGCGCCCCTGCACCTGACCCGTCAGGTGCTGCCGGGCATGGTGCAGCGCGGCCATGGCCACCTGTTCTTCATCGGCTCGAGTGCCGGGCGTGCGCCGCACCCCGGGGCGGCGGTGTATGGTTCGTCGAAGGCCGGCATCAGCCTGTTCTGCGACGCGCTGCGCTGCGATCTGCTGGGCAGCGGGGTGCGGGTGACCGAAATCGCCCCGGGTCGCGTGCAGACCCAGCTGTACCGCACTGCCATGGGCATGCAGGCCGCGGGCAGCGAGCTGTATGACGGCTACGCCTCGATCATGCCCGAGGACATCGCCCAGCTGCTGCTGGCGGCCTTGCGCCTGCCCGAGAAGGTGGACGTTTCGCGTCTGGAGGTGTTCCCCACGGCCCAGGCCGTGGGCGGCGCGCGGATGGTCAAGACGCTCGGCTGAGGCAGGCGGTGCCGGTGCGCACGGCGCATCGGCACGCCAGCCCGGGCGAGGGTGGAAAAGCGTGGTGTTAGTGCTTGACCACCTGTAAGACAACATATAACTTACATTAAGCCCGCCAACCAGTCGGGTGTGACAAGCACAAGAATTCAGGGGAACGACGATGACTGCTACAGCATGCCGAGTCGGCGTGGACATAGGTGGGACCTTTACGGATATCGCGCTGGATGTCGGCGGGGTGTTGCACTCGACCAAGATTCTGACGGACTACGCATTGCCCGAGCGTGCGATCCTCACGGGTGTGCAGGCGGTCGTCGACGCGGCAGGCCTGAAGCTGTCGGATATCGAGCAGCTGATCCACGGCACCACCCTGGCCACCAACGCCCTGATCGAGCGCCGCGGCGCCCGCACTGCGTTCATCACCACCGAAGGTTTTCGCGACACGCTGGAGATGCGCACCGAAAACCGCTTCGAGCAGTACGACATCAACATTGCCCTGCCACCGCCGCTGATCGAGCGCGAGCACCGCTACACCCTGCGCGAGCGCCTGGACGTACGCGGCAACGTGCTGATCGCCCCGCAACAGGCCGATATCGACGCGCTGGTGCAGCGCATCGGCGAGGGCGACTACCAGAGCGTGGCCATCGGCCTGATCCACAGCTACATCAATGGTGCCCACGAGCGCCTGTTGCGCGACGCCCTGCAGGCACGCCTGCCACACCTGTCGATTTCGATCTCCAGCGAAGTCTCGCCGCAGATGCGCGAGTTCGAACGCTTCAACACCGTGTGCGCCAACGCCTACGTCAAACCCCTGATCAAGTCGTACCTGGACCGCCTGGTGGTCACCCTCAAGGCCGCCGGCGCCGATTGCCCGGTGTTCATGATCCATTCCGGCGGCGGCATCATCTCGGTGCAGAGCGCCGCCGAGTTTCCGGTGCGCCTGGTGGAGTCGGGCCCGGCGGGCGGGGCGATCTTCGCCGCCGACATTGCGCGCAAATACGCGCTCGACGCGGTGGTGTCGTTCGACATGGGCGGCACCACTGCCAAGATCTGCCTGATCGAGAACCAGGTGCCCAAGACCGCCAAGACCTTCGAAGTGGCGCGCACCTACCGCTTCAAGAAGGGCAGCGGCATGCCGATTTCCATCCCGGTGGTGGAGATGGTCGAGATCGGCGCCGGCGGCGGTTCCATCGCCAGCATCGACAGCATGCGCCAGATTCGTGTGGGCCCGCACAGCGCGGCGTCCGAGCCGGGCCCGGCCTGCTATGACCGCGGTGGCCTTGAGCCGACCATCACCGATGCCAACCTGCTGCTGGGCCGCCTGGATGCCGACAATTTTGCCGGCGGCGCGCTGCGCCTGTCGGTCGACAACGCCGCCAGCGCGGTGGACCGGGTGATCGGCCAGCCGCTGGGCATGGACCCGCGCACCGCCGCCTTCGGCATCTGCGAAGTGGTCGACGAGAACATGGCCAACGCCGGCCGGGTGCACGCGGTGGAGAGCGGCAAGGACATTGCCGACTACACCATGATCACCTTTGGTGGCGGTGGCCCGCTGCACGCCGCGCGTCTGTGCGAAAAGATGGGTGTGTCGCGCTTTCTGGTGCCGGCCGGCGCCGGGGTAGGGTCGGCCATCGGTTTTCTGCGTGCGCCGTTCGGCTATGAAGCGGTACGCAGCGCCTTCGTGCGCCTGGCCGAGTTCGAGGCGGGGCAGGTCAATGCACTGATCGACGACATGAAGGCCGAGGCCCTGGGCTTCCTGCGCCAGGGCATGCCCGAGGGCGAGCCGGAGATGGAGTGCACCGCGTTCATGCGCTACGTCGGCCAGGGCTGGGAGATCCCCGTGAGCCTGCCGTTCAAGGCTTTCAGCAACAGCGACACGGCGCAGTTCAAGACGCTGTTCGAGGCGGCCTACACGGTGTTCTTCGGTCGCCCGATCGAAGGCCCGGACGTGGAGATCGTCAGCTGGTCGGTCAAGGCCAGTTCGCCCTTGCCGCCCGTGGCGCTGGCCAGCCAGGTCAAGGCCTCGCACCGCGCCCACGAAGTGGCGCGTCGCCAGGTGTTCGACGTGGTCGCCGGCGGTTTCGTCGATGCCGGCATCTACCAGCGCGAAGCGCTGCAGGTCGGTGCGCGCATCGATGGCCCGGCGATCATCGCCGAGCGCGAAACCTCGACCTTCGTGTCGTCCTCGTTCACCGCCACGGTCCAGCCCGACGGCTGCCTGCTGGTCGTCCGGCGCTAAGCCGCATTCGTTTGGAAGGCGATAACCCATGAGCGAAACAATGATCGATATTCAAATGCAGGTGATGTGGAACCGCCTGGTGTCGGTGGTCGAAGAACAGGCCCTGACCCTGATCCGCACCGCGTTCTCCACCAGCGTGCGCGAAGCCGGCGACCTCTCGGCCGGGGTGTTTGACCGCGCCGGCAACATGCTGGCCCAGGCAGTCACCGGCACCCCCGGCCACGTCAACACCATGGCCGAGGCGGTGGTGCACTTCATCAACGACATCGGCCCGGACAACATCTTCGAAGGCGACGTGTACGTCACCAACGACCCGTGGAAGGGCACCGGGCACCTGCACGACATCACCATCGTCTCGCCCTCGTTCTACAAGGGCCGGCTGATCGGCTACTTCGCCAGTACCGCCCACGTGGTGGACATCGGCGGGCGCGGTTTCGGCCCGGATGCCCGCGAGGTGTACGAGGAAGGCCTGTTCATCCCGATCATGAAGCTGTTCGAGCGCGGCCAGGTGAACCGCGACCTGATCAACATCCTGCGCAACAACGTGCGCGAGAACGACCGCGTGGTCGGCGACTTCTACGCACTGTCGGCCTGCAACGAGACCGGGCACAAACGCCTGCTGAGCATGCTCGACGAGTTTGCCCTGGACGACCTGGAACACATCGGCGGGTTCATCCTGGAGCACAGCCGCCGCGCCACCCTGGAATGCTTCAAGTCGCTGCCCCATGGCACCTACCACAACAGCATGACCCTGGACGGCTACGACGTGCCGGTGACGCTGGCGGTGACCCTGACGGTGGGCCCGGACGGCATTCTCACCGACTTCAGCGGTACCTCGGGCATGAGCCAGTTCGGCATCAACGTGCCGCTGGGCTACGCCAAGGCCTATGCCTGCTACGGGCTCAAGTGCATCGTGGCGCCGGAGATCCCCAACAACAGCGCCTCGCTGGAGCCCTTTGCGGTCACTGCGCCCGAAGGCTGCATTCTCAATGCCAAGCACCCGGCGCCGGTATCGGTACGCCATGTACTGGGCCACTTCGTGCCCGACCTGGTGCTGGGTGCGCTGCACAAGTGCCTGCCCGGCCAGGTGCCGGCCGAGGGCGCCAGCGCACTGTGGAACCTGCACCTGAGCGTGCGCCCGCTGGACAGCAACCCGACCGGGCGCAACGCCGAGATGCTGATGTTCAACAGCGGCGGCATGGGCGCGCGCTCCGGCATGGACGGCCTGAGCGCCACCGCGTTCCCCAGCGGCGTGCACACCATGCCGGTGGAAGCCACCGAACAGGCCGGCCCGGTGGTGGTGTGGCGCAAGGAACTGCGCGAAGGCTCTGGCGGTGCCGGCCTGCTGCGCGGCGGCCTGGGCCAGGAAATCGAGGTGTCGGCCGCCGAAGGCTACAGCTTCCGCTTCAGCGCCATGTTCGACCGCATCCAGTACCCGGCGCGTGGGCTCGAGGGGGGCAAGGAGGGGGCCCAGGGCTACGTGGGCCTGGACGACGGCACCCTGCTGCGCGGCAAGGGCCAGCAGTTCGTGCCGGCCGATCGGCGCCTGGTGCTGCGCCTGCCGGGTGGCGGCGGTTACGGCGACCCGCGCCAGCGGCCACGCCACGAGGTGGCGCGCGACCTGCGCTTTGGCTACATCAGTGCCAGCCAGGCACGCGACGACTACGCCTTCGAACCCGGCCAGGAGGGCTGACCCATGGACTTTCAGAGTGCCCGTGTGCGGGCGGTGAAAAGCTCGCCGAGCATGGCGGTATCGGTGCTGGCCAAGCAGATGCTGGCCAAGGGCGAGCCGGTGATCAACCTGAGCCTGGGCGAACCGGACTTCAACACCCCGGCCCACGTGATCGAGGCCGCGCACCAGGCGATGCTCGAGGGCAACAACCACTACACCGCGCCCAATGGCCTGGAGGTGCTGCGCCAGGCCATCGTCGACAAGTTCGAGCGGGAAAACGGCCTGCGCTACGCACTGGACGAAATCTGCGTGGGCAATGGCGCCAAGCAGCTGCTGTTCAATGCGTTTCTCGCCACCCTGGAGCAGGGCGATGAAGTGCTCACGCCAGCGCCGTACTGGGTGTCGTACACCGACATGGCGATGCTCAACGGTGGCGTGCCGAAGGTGGTGCCGTGCGGCGCCGAACACGGCTTCAAGCTGGATGCCGCGCGCCTTGAGGCCGCCATCACCCCGCGTACCCGCTGGCTGATGCTGAACTCGCCGAACAACCCCTGCGGGGCGATCTACAGCCGTGAAGAGTTCGCGGCCCTGGGCGCCGTGCTGGAGCGCCACCCCCGGGTGCTGGTGATCTCCGACGAGATCTACGAGCACATCGTGCTGGGCAGGCAGCCGTTCGTGTCGTTCGTCAGCGCCTGCCCGCACCTGCGCGAGCGCACCCTGCTGATCAACGGCGTGTCCAAGGCCTACGCCATGACCGGCTACCGCCTGGGCTATGCGGCCGGGCCACGCGAGCTGATCGTGGCAATGAACAAGACCCAGTCGCAGACCACCACCTGCCCGTCGACCATTTCGCAACTGGCGGCTGCTGCGGCGCTCAATGGCCCGCAGGATTTCGTGCGCCAGGCCAATCGCGAGTACCAGGCCCGAGGGGCGCTGGTGGTCGAGGGCCTGGCGGCCATCGAGGGGCTGAGCCTGCAGATGCCCGAGGGCGCGTTCTATGCCTTCCCGCAGTGCGCCGCGTTCATCGGCAGGCGTACGCCGGACGGGCAGGTGATCGAAACCGACGCCGACCTTGCCAGCTACCTGCTGCGGGTGGGCAAGGTGGCCACGGTGCCGGGCTCGGCCTTTGGCCTCGAACCCTACATTCGCCTGTCGTTCGCCACCTCGCGCCAGGAGCTGGAGCAGGCCCTGGGGCAGCTGCGCGATGCGTTCGCGGCGCTGGCCTAGTAACGACAAACCGACTTTCACGAGGTTTCAAGCATGAGCAAGCCGTTCAAACGTTTGTTGATCACCGGTGCAGCCGGCCGCCTGGGCAGCGTGTTGCGCAAGCACATGCAGGCCTTTGCCGACGAGCTGCGCCTGACCGATATCGCCGACATGGGCAGCGCCGCGCCGCACGAAGAGCTGGTGCGCTGCGACCTGGGCAACCTGGCCGATGTGCTGCCGCTGGCCGAGGGCGTGGATGCCATCATCCATGCCGGCGGCGTGCCGGTGGAGGACACCTTCGCGGCGATCCTCAACGGCAACATCGTGGGCACCTACAACATCTATGAAGCGGCGCGCCAGCATGGCGTCAAGCGCGTGATCTACACCAGCTCCAACCACGCCATCGGCTTCTATGACCGCACTGAAACCATCGACGCCAGCGCAGCGCACCGCCCCGACAGCCTGTACGGGGTGAGCAAGTGCTTTGCCGAGGACCTGGGCCGCTACTACTGGGACAAGTTCGCCATCGAGTCGGTGAACCTGCGCATCGGCTCCTCGTTCCCCGAGCCGCTGGACCGGCGCATGCTCGCCACCTGGCTGTCGTTCGCCGACTTCGCGCAGCTGTGCGAGCGCTCGCTGCTGGCGCCACGGGTCGGCCACATGATCGTGTACGGCATGTCCGACAACCGCGAAACCCTGTGGGACAACCGCCTGGCGTCCTCCCTCGGCTACGTGCCCACGGACAGCGCCGACGACTACCGCGAGAAGGTCCTGGCCGAGCACCCGCCGCTGGACCCGAACGAGCCGGCGGCGCGCTACCACGGCGGCAACTTCGCCGGCGCCGGCCACTTCGAAGACCCGAAATGACCTTTTCCGAGCACTTTTGAAGAGACCCCAGCCATGGCTTCGACAGCAACAAAGCAGCATTACGATGTGGTGATCGTCGGCGGTGCGGTGAATGGCAGCGCCACCGCGTACTTTCTGGCCAGCAACCCGGACTTCACCGGCTCGGTGCTGGTGGTGGAGCGCGACTGGACCTATGCCCAATCGGCCACGGCGTTGTCCAGCAGCTCTATCCGGGTGCAGTTCTCCAACCCGATCAACATCCAGATCTCGCGCTTTGGCGCGCAGTTCATCCGCGACTTCCCCGAACTGATGGCGGTCAATGGCGACAGGCCCGACCTGGCCTTCAAGGAGAACGGCTACCTGTTCCTGGCCGACCAGAAAGGCTTCGACGTGCTCAGGCGTCTGCACCAGACCCAGCTGGACAACGGTGCCGACGTCACGTTGCTGGACACCGAGGCGCTGATCCGCCGCTTCCCGTGGGTCAACCCCGACAGCCTGGCCGGCGGCACCTATGGCGAGAAGGACGAGGGCTGGTTCGACAACTACGGGATCATGAACGGCTTTCGCAGAAAGGCCCGCAGCCTGGGCGTGGAGTATGTCGAGAACGAAGTGGTCCAGGTGCTGCGCGAGGGTGATGTGATCACCGGTGTGCGCCTGGACGATGGCCAGTTGATCGGCTGTGGCCAACTGGTCAACACCGCCGGCACCCGTGGACGCCAGGTGGCGCGCCTGGCCGGGCTGGACATTCCGGTGGAGGCGCGGCGCCGTTCGCTGTTCGTGTTCGACTGCCATACGCCGCTGCCCGGCACCGTGCCGCTGACCATCGACCCCACCGGGGTGTTCTTCCGCCCCGAAGGCCACCTGTACCTGGGCGGCACCTACCCACGCCACGACCCGGAGGTGGATTTCAGCGACTTCGACGTGATGCACGACGAGTTCGAGGAAGAGGTGTGGCCGGTGCTGGCCGAGCGTGTGCCGGCGTTCGAGGCGATCAAGGTGGTCAACTCCTGGGCCGGGCACTACGACTTCTGCGTGCTCGACCACAACGCCATCGTCGGCCCCCATGACCAGGTGCGCAACTTCCTGTTCTGCAACGGTTTCAGTGGCCACGGCCTGCAGCAGGCGCCGGCCATCGGCCGCGGCCTGAGCGAGCTGATCATCTACGGGGGCTACCGCACCCTGGACCTGAGTGCCCTGAGTTATCAACGGGTGATCGAGAACCGTCCTTTCCTGGAAGACTCGGTCATCTGACCGCGCCGCCTGATGGAGAACAACAAGATGAACACTGACAACAACGGGCTGCGCACGGGCGGGCAGGTGCTGGTCGATGCCTTGCGCATCAATGGCGTGGAACGCGCGTTCTGCGTGCCCGGCGAGAGCTACCTGGCGGTGCTCGATGCCTTGCACGATGCCAGGGACGATATCGAGCTGATCGTGTGCCGCCAGGAGGGCGGCGCCGCCTACATGGCCGAAGCCTACGGCAAGCTCACCGGCAAGCCGGGTATCTGCTTCGTCACCCGCGGGCCGGGGGCGACCAATGCCTCGGTCGGCGTGCACACCGCCTTCCAGGACTCCACGCCGATGATCCTGTTCATCGGCCAGGTGGCCCGCGACCAGGTGGAGCGCGAAGCCTTCCAGGAGATCGACTACCGCCGCATGTTCGGCCAGATGGCCAAGTGGGTGGTGGAGGTCGACGATGCCGCGCGCCTGCCCGAGCTGCTCAGCCAGGCGTTCCACCGCGCCACCAACGGCCGCCCCGGCCCGGTGGTGGTGGCCCTGCCCGAAGACATGCTGACGGATCGGGTGGCAGTGGCCGATGCCGGCCCGGCCCGGCGGATCGAAGCGGCGGCGGCATCTGCCGACCTGCAGCGCCTGCAGGCTCTGCTGGGCGAGGCACAGCGCCCGTTGGTGGTGCTGGGCGGTGGCGGCTGGACCGCCGCGGCGGTGGCCGATGCGCGGCGCTTCATCCAGGCCCAGAACCTGCCTGTAGCGGCCTCGTTCCGCTGCCAGGACCTGTTCGACAACACCTTGCCCCAGTACGCCGGCGACCTGGGCCTTGCCGCCGGCCCCGAGCTGGTGGAGGCGGTGAAAAGCAGTGACCTGCTGCTGGTGATCGGTGCACGCCTGGGCGAGATGAGCACCGGCGGCTATGCCCTGGTGGACATTCCGGTGCCCAGGCAGGCGCTGGTGCACATTCACCCCGGCATCGAGGAACTGGGCCGGGTGTACCAGCCGACCCTGGCGATCAACGCCGGCATGCCGACCATCGCCGCGCAACTGGCGGCGCTGGCGCCGGTCAAGCCGCAGGCATTCGCCGAGTGGGTACAGCGCCTGAACAGCGGCTACCGGGCCAACTTCGAATGCCCGCGTTCGCCCGGCGCGGTGCAAATGAGCGAGGTGATCGCCTGGCTCAACCAGCACCTGGCCGCCGACAGCATCATCACCTGCGGTGCCGGCAACTACACCGGCTGGGTGCACCGTGGCTACCAGCACCAGGCGTTTCGCACCTTGCTGGGGCCCACCAACGGCTCGATGGGCTATGGCGTGCCGGCGGCGATTGCGGCCAAGCTCACCGCGCCGCAGCGCAGCGTGGTGGCGTTCGCCGGTGATGGCTGCTTTCTGATGAACGGCCAGGAGCTGGCCACTGCCGCGCACTATGACGCACGGGTCATCGTGGTGGTGGTGAACAACGGCATGTACGGCACCATCCGCATGCACCAGGAGCGCAGCTACCCGGGGCGGGTGTCGGGTACCGACCTGCACAACCCCGACTTCGCCGCGCTGGCACGGGCCTATGGCCTGCATGCCGAAACGGTGAGCGCCACCGAGCAGTTCGCGGGTGCGTTCGAGCGTTGCGAGGCATCGGGCAAGCCGGCGCTGATCGAGGTGCAGATCGACCCCGAGGCGCTGACCCCGCGCATGACCCTCAGCCAGATCCGCGAAAAGGCCCTGGCGTCGCGTTGACCCTCCAGGCGGGGGCAGGGTCTGCCTCCCGCCGTTTCCTTCATTCCCCTGCGAGCCCATCAGCATGAACCTTGCCGATCCTGATCTGCTGCGTGAACGTTGCTATATCGATGGAACCTGGGTGGGCGCCGACAGCGCCCGCAGCATTGACGTGACCAACCCGGCCACCGGCCAGCGCCTGGGTGGCGTGCCGCGCATGGGCGCCGACGAAACCCGCCGCGCCGTGCTCGCCGCCCAGGCGGCGCTGCCGGCCTGGCGCGCCCTCACCGCCAGGGAACGCGCCAGCCGCTTGCAGGCGTGGTTTCGCGAAATTCTCCTGCACCAGGAAGACCTGGCGCGCATCATGACCGCCGAGCAGGGCAAGCCCCTGGCCGAGGCCCGTGGCGAGATCGCCTTCGCCGCAGCCTATGTGGAGTTCTATGCCGAGGAGGGCAAGCGCCTGTATGGCGACGTGATCCCCTCGCCGCAGGCCGACCGACGCCTGCTGGTGACCAAGGAGCCGATTGGCGTGTGCGCGGCGATCACGCCGTGGAACTTCCCGGCGGCGATGATCACGCGCAAGGCCGCCCCGGCCCTGGCGGCCGGCTGCACGCTGGTGCTCAAGCCCGCCTCGCAGACCCCGTTCAGCGCCCTGGCGCTGTGCGTGCTGGCCGAACGCGCGGGCATACCGCGTGGCGTGCTCAACGTGGTGACCGGCGACTCGGCCGCCATCGGTGGCGAACTGACCGCCAACCCGGTGGTGCGCAAGCTGTCGTTCACCGGCTCCACGCCCATCGGCATCCAGTTGCTGCAGCAAAGCGCGGCCACGGTGAAGAAGGTGACCCTGGAGCTGGGCGGCAACGCGCCCTTCATCGTGTTCGACGACGCGGACCTTGAAGCGGCGGTGGAGGGCGCACTGGTGGCCAAGTTCCGCAACAGCGGGCAGACCTGCGTGTGCGCCAATCGCTTCTACATCCAGGACGGCATCTACGAGCGCTTTGTCGAGCGTTTTGCCCAGCGGGTCGGCGAGCTGGTGGTGGGCGAGGGCAGCCAGGCCGGCACCACCGTCGGCCCGCTGATCGATGCCAAGGCCGTGGCCGGGGTCGAGGCGATGGTGAGCGAAGCACTGGAAGGCGGCGCGCGACTGGTCGCCGGTGGCCGGCGCCACCCCCTTGGCGAGGCGTTCTACCAGCCCACCGTGCTGGCCGAGGTGACACCGGACATGCGCGTGGCCCGCGAGGAAATTTTCGGGCCGGTGGCGCCGCTGTTTCGCTTTCACTGCGAAGAACAGGTCATCGCCCAGGCCAATGCCACCGAGTTCGGCCTGGCCTGCTACCTGTATGCACGGGATGTGGGGCGGATCTGGCGGGTCTCGGAGGCCCTGGAGTACGGCATGGTCGGCGTCAATGTCGGCGTGCTGGCCACCGAGGTCGCACCGTTTGGCGGTGTGAAGTCATCGGGGCTGGGGCGCGAAGGCTCGCGCTACGGGATCGAGGATTACCTCGAGATCAAGTACGTGTGCCTGGGCCTGGGCTGACCCGCCAGGGCAGGGCGACAGCGCCGCTCAGTCGCCGCTGTCGACCAGGCGCTGGTAACGCGACAGGCTTTCTTCCAGGTGCTTGCGCACCGCCGAACGGGCGGCGTTGACGTCGCCCATGCTGATGGCCGAGAGAATCGCGCCGTGTTCGCGGCCGATCTTCTTGATGTGCGCCAGGCGGTTCTTGCCGGTGGACTGGCCGTGCTTGAGGTTGAGGTCGAAGATGATGTCCGGGCCCAGGGCTTCGAGCAGCTGCGGGAAGTGCGGGTTGTTGGTGGCGCGGGCAATCGCCAGGTGGAACTCGAAGTCGGCACGGGCCTCTTCCTCGAGGTTGGAGCCGTCCAGCGCGTTGAAGCGGTCGAAGGCCTCGGTGATCTGCGCCACGCTGGTGGGGCTGCGGCGCTCGGCGGCACGCGCGACCGACTCGGTCTCGATGCCCAGGCGCAGTTCCAGCACGTGGGCGGCGGCGCGCACGTCATCGACTGCGGTACTCAGGGCAAAGCCCAGGCGCTTGACGTCCTGCTCGACCACGAACACGCCTACACCCTGGCGGGCGATCAGCCGACCGCCCAGACGCAACGAGGCCACGGCCTCGCGAATCACAGGGCGGCTGACGCCGAATTCCTTGCACAGCTCCTGTTCGGACGGAAGCTTCTGCCCCGGCCCGTATGTGCCATTGTCGATCCGGTTGGACAGCTCGTGGATCACTGTCTCCGCCAGATTGGCCCTGCGCGTTCCAAACGACGCATTCATAGTTGTGTAGCTCCTGAAACTGATGTGCTCATCACGATGGATTGAATGGTTGAACAGGTTGGCGCATCCGTCAAACGCGATCTGCGTCGATTTCACCCGACCCGCTAAAAACCCGAAGTAGCGGCGAAAATGTAGCCATATGTTATCAAACATCTGACTTGTTATGGTGCAAGCGCCTGATTCTACTGCAATCCCATGCCTCGTTAAGGTGCATGGATCAAGGCGTGCGTGGCTTTTGTCAGCATTTTCATTTTCCTCAAGCATACACCCATTGACAGTTGCCTGCTGACTGTTATCTTACAAGTGCGCCGGCGAGGTTGGCCAGGCGTGTGCAGTTCGTCCAATGATTACTGGGAGCTGAGAATGAATAAGAACAACCGGGGTTTGACCGCCCTTGCTGCACTGATGGCAACACTGATAGGGGCTGGCACGGCGAACGCGGCGGACACCCAGCTGGTACGGATCGGCTTTGCCGGCCCGCTGACCGGGCCCTCTGCGCACCAGGGGCTGGATGTGGAACATGGCGTGAGCATCGCCATCGAAGAGGCCAACCAGCAGCAGTTGAAGCTGGGCGACAAGGTGGCCCAGTTCAAACTGGTGTCCGAGGACGATGTGGCCGACCCGCGTACCGGTACCGCCGTGGCGCAACGCCTGGTGGATTCGAAGGTGGCGGTGGTGATCGGGCATTACAACTCGGGCACCAGCATCCCGGCCTCGAAGATCTACGCCGATGCCGGCATCCCGCAGATCTCGCCGTCGGCGACCAACCCGGCGCTGACCCGCCAGGGCATCAAGACCGTGTTTCGCGTGGTCAACGACGACGCCACCCTCGGCCGCTATGCCGGCAACTACCTGGTCAAGACCCTGCAGGCCCAGCGCATCGCGATCTTCGACGACCGCACCGCCTACGGCCAGGGCCTGGCCGACGAAGTGACCAAGGCGGTCAAGGCCGCCGGTGGCAACGTGGTGGTACGCGAATACACCAACGACAAGTCCACCGACTTCAATGCCATCCTCACCACCGCCAAGTCGCAGAAGGTCGATGCGGTGTTCTTCGCCGCCCTCGACTACCAGGCCGCCCCCATGGCCAAGCAGATGAAGAACCTGGGCCTGAAGGCCAGGTTCATGAACATCGGCAACCTGCCCAACGACGAGTTCAAGAAGATGGCCGGCAGCGCCGCCGAGGGCGTGTACGCCTGGAACTACGGCACCCCGTTGCTGGAGATGCCCAAGGGCGCGGCGTTCGAGCAGAAGCTCAAGGCCAAGTTCGGCACGGGCGTGGTGCAGTCCTCGCCGGCGGCGTACGACGCCACCTGGGCGGCGATCACCGCCATGGTCAAGGCGCAGTCGGCCGACCCTGCCGTGTACCTGCCGGTACTCAAGAGCGAAAGCTACGAGGGCGTCACCGGCACCATCGCATTCGATGAATTCGGCAACCTGAAAAGCCCGGCCGCCACGGTGTTCCAGTTTGCCGACGGCGGCTGGAAAACCCTCTCGGTCGAGCGCGACTGAGCCGTTGCTCTACCTCGAATAACAAGCGGGCCGCCCGGCTCGCAACAATAAGAAGCGTTCATTTCTGACCTGCCAGGCATGCCGCCGCGTCGCTGTTGCCAGCGCACGCGGTGAGCGACAACGCAGTTTTGAGGATTCAGCTCGTGGAAGGCAATTTCGATATCTTGTTGCAGCAGGTCCTCAACGGCCTGGTGCTGGGCAGCATCTATGCCCTGGTAGCCCTGGGCTACACCATGGTCTACGGCATCATCGGCCTGATCAACTTCGCCCACGGCGAGGTGGTGATGGTGGGCGCCATGGTGACCATCTCGGTGCTGAGCATGCTCGCGGGCATGGGCTTTGCGCCCGGCATCCTGACCCTGCTGCTGGCGATCATGGTGGCGGCGGCGGTGTGCATGCTGATGGCCCAGGGCATGGAGAAGTTCGCCTACCGGCCCTTGCGCAAGGCCCCGCGCCTGACCCCGCTGATCCTCGCGATCGGCATCTCGATCGCCTTGCAGAACCTGGCGATGATGATCTGGGGGCGTGGCTACAAGACCTTCCCCGAAGTGGTCGAAACCCGCCCGATCGAGGTGTTCGGCGCCACCGTCACCAACGTGCAGATGAGCATCATGATCATTTCGGTGGTGATCATGCTGGGGCTGTGGCTGCTGGTCGACAAGACCCGCCTGGGCAAGGCCATGCGCGCCACCGCGCAGAACCAGGAAGTGGCCGGGCTGATGGGCATCAACATCAACCGGGTGATTTCCGCGACCTTCCTGATCGGTGCCGGGCTTGGCGCCATCGCCGGGGTGATGCGCGCGGTCAACTACGGCCAGGCCGACGCCTACATGGGCCTGCTGCTGGGGCTCAAGGCCTTCTCGGCGGCGGTGCTGGGCGGCATCGGCAACCTGTTCGGGGCCATGGCCGGCGGGCTGCTGCTGGGCCTGATCGAGTCGCTGGCCGCCGGCTACACCGGCCACCTCACCGGGGGCTTCCTGGGCGCCAACTACCAGGACATCTTCGCGTTCGCCGTGCTCATTCTGGTGCTGCTGTTCCGACCCAACGGCCTGATGGGCGAACGCCAGGCCGACCGGGCCTAGGAGGCAACGCACATGAAAAACCAAACCGCACAGTACCTGCTGCTGATCCTGGCGTTCGTGGCCTTGCCCTTCGTCGTCGACAGCATTCCGTTCCTGGGGCCCACCTGGGTACGCATCCTCGGCTTTGCCATGCTCTACGTGCTGCTGGCACTGGGCCTGAACATCGTGATCGGCTACGCCGGCCTGCTCGACATGGGCTACATCGGCTTCTACGCCATCGGCGCCTACCTGTATGCCTTGCTGGCCTCGCCGCACCTGAACATGGCCGGGCTGGTGGACGGCGTGCTGAACTGGCCGCTGTGGGTGATCATCCCGCTGGCGGCGATTGCCGCAGCCATCTGCGGGGTGCTGATCGGCGCCCCGGTGCTCAAGCTGCGCGGCGACTACCTGGCCATCGTGACCCTGGGCTTTGGCGAGATCATCCGCATCTTCATGAACAACCTCGACCAGCCGGTGAACATCACCAACGGACCGCAGGGCATCAGCAACATCGCACCCTTGCACATCGACGGTGGGGCCTGGTCGCATGCCGCAGGGCAGGCGCCCGAGGCGCTGCTGTCGCTGCAGACCTCATGGAGCCTGTTCGGGCTCAAGGTCACCCCGGTGATCAGCTACTACCTGTTCTTCCTGGTGGTGGTGATCTTCGCCATCGTGCTGTCCAAGCGCCTCGAAGTCTCGCGCATCGGGCGGGCCTGGATGGCCCTGCGCGAGGACGAGGTGGCGGCCGAGGCCATGGGCCTGAACAAGCGCAACCTCAAGCTGCTGGCATTTGCCATGGGCGCGACCTTTGGCGGGGTGTCCGGGGTGCTGTTTTCCAGCTACCAGGGCTTCGTCAGCCCCGAGTCATTCACCCTGATGGAGTCGATCATGGTGCTGGCGATGGTGGTGCTCGGCGGCATGGGCTCGATTCGCGGCGTGGTGCTGGGGGCGTTGATCCTGTCGGTGATGCCCGAGGTGTTCCGCGACCTGGTCAACTGGATACAGCCGTTCGTGATGGACAACGTGACCTTCGTCAGCCGCGAGGTGCTGCGCAACGTGCTGGATGCCTCGACCCTGCGCATGCTGGTGTTCGGCCTGGCGCTGATTCTGGTGATGCGCTACCGGCCCGAGGGCTTGTGGCCGTCCAACCGGCGCCGCGCCGAGCTGCATGACGGCGACCCCGAGCCCACCCCGGCGGCGACCGCGCTGAGCACCACGGTGCCCGCGAGCACGCCGGCCTTCGATCACCCGGCCCAACAGGCGGACAAGGTATGAGCGACGTATTACTGGAGCTGCGTTCGGTCAGCAAGTTCTTTGGCGGCCTGCAGGCCCTGCACGGCATCGACCTGTCGATCCGGCGCGGCGAGATCCGCGGCCTGCTGGGCCCCAACGGCGCGGGCAAGACCACCCTGTTCAACGTGCTTACCGGGCTGTATCGGGCCGAAGAGGGCAAGGTCGAATTCGACGGCAAGCCGCTGAACATCAGCAAGCCGCACAAGGTGGTGGAGGCGGGTATCTCGCGCACCTTCCAGAACATCCGGCTGTTCCACAACATGACCGCGCTGGAAAACGTGATGATCGGTCGCCATGTACGCACCCGCTGCGGGGTGTTCGGGGCCGTGTTCCGCACCCCGGCCTGCGTGCGCGAAGAGCGCGAGATTCGCCAGGCTGCGCGGCACTGGCTGGCCTACGTGGGCATCGCGCACCTGGCCGGGGAGCTGGCCAAGAACCTGTCCTACGGCGACCAGCGGCGTCTGGAAATTGCCCGCTCGCTGGCCACCGAACCCTTGCTGATTGCCCTGGACGAACCGGCGGCCGGCATGAACGCCTCCGAGACCGAAGGCCTGCGCCAGCTGATGTGCAAGATGAAGGCCGACGGCAAGACGGTGCTGCTGATCGAGCATGACGTGAAGCTGGTGATGGGCTTGTGCGATCACGTCACCGTGCTGGAATTCGGCAGGAAGATCGCCGATGGCCTGCCGGCCGATGTGCAAAGGGACCCTCGGGTAATCGAGGCCTATCTGGGTTCGGAGGCGGTGGCCTGAACATGAAGAACATTCTTGAAGTACGCGACCTGCAGGTGGCCTACGGGGCCATCCAGGCGATCAAGGGCATCGACCTGCACATCCGCGAGGGCGAAATGGTCGCGTTGATCGGCGCCAACGGCGCCGGCAAGACCACCACCCTCAAGACCCTGGCCGGCCTGCTCAGCCCGGTGGCCGGGCAGATCACCTTCGATGGCAAGGCGCATGCGGCGATCAAGAGCTACGACCTGATCCGCCAGGGCCTGGCGCTGGTGCCGGAAGGCCGCGGGATCTTCCCCAAGCTGACGGTGTACGAGAACCTGGAGATGGGCGCGTTCTCGCGAACCGACGGCAAGGACGCGATCCAGGCCGATATCGAACGGATGTTCGGCATCTTCCCGCGGCTCAAGGAGCGCGCCTTTCAGCTGGCCGGCACCATGTCGGGCGGCGAGCAACAGATGCTGGCGATTTCCCGGGCATTGATGGGCAGGCCCAAGCTGCTGTTGCTCGACGAGCCGTCGATGGGCCTGGCGCCGATCATCGTGCAGAAGATCTTCGAAACCATCGTCGAGGTGGTCAAGGGCGGCGTGACCCTGCTGCTGGTGGAGCAGAACGCCAGGCTTGCCTTGCAGACCTGCCAGCGCGCCTATGTGATCGATGGCGGGCGCATCGCGCTGGAAGGCCAGGCCAGCGACCTGCTGCACAACGAGCAGGTGCAGAAGGCGTACCTGGGCGAGTAGGCGCCGTTCAGGGGTGCCGGCGCTGCACCAGGGCCGGGCCCTGGTTGCGACTGTTGCCCACGGCGCTGTCCACGGGGTACCACTCGAACACCTGGGCGGGCTCGGCGAGGTCCAGCAGCAGCTGTTCGGCGTATGCCTTGGAGGTGGCGGGGTCCAGCCAGTGGCGTGCGGCGTCTGCGGCCAGCACCACCGGGCGCCGGTCATGCACATCCAGCAGGCCGCCCTGGCTGTCGGCCGTGATGATCACGCAGCCGTCCTGCTCGCCGGGTGGGTCGCCCAGCTGGCCGATGGCCGCACACAGGGCAGGGCGTCCATCGCGGCGGCGGATCAGGTAGGGCTGCTTCTTCGGCCCGCCTTCATCGACCCATTCGAACCAGTTGTCGACCGGCACGATCAGCCGGTGCGGCCAGATGGCGCGAAAGAACGGGCCGTGGGCCACCTTCTCGACGCGGGCATTGATCGGTGCCGGCTTGTCCTGCGCCCAGTGTGGCCGCCAGCCCCAGCGCAGCAGGTCGGCGTGCAGGGTGTCATGCTGCACGCCGAGTACCGCCAGCTGGGTGGTGGGGGCCACGTTGTAGTGCCCAAGCGGCGCATCGCCCACGCGGTTGACCAGTGGGTTGGGCATGCTCAGGGCGTCCACGAACTCGTGGATGCCGTGGTACTGGCTCAGTCGTCCGCACATGTGCACCTCCGCCGGCAGGCCTGTTTGAGCATAGGCCGATTTGGTGGGCGGCGGTGCGTGGCCGGTCGGCCGCTGTCAGCCGGGGGCGAGGGTCACGGCGCTTCCTGGCTCAGCGCCGAGCGCCCGGCACTGTGGAACACCACGTCATCCTGCGGGGTGTGGATGCGGCTGCACAGCACGTTGCGGTAGTGCCGCTCCAGCGGGTTGTGCCGCGAAAGCCCTGGGTTGCCGCTGGCCTCGATGGCCAGCTCCACGGCCTGGATGGCGTTGTGCGTGACCAGTTGCTTGAGCTGCCCGGCGTGCTGCGCGGTGACCTGGCCGCTGGCCGCGGAGTCGAGCAGGTTGCGGTTGGCGAACAGCAGGGTATCGATGCGCCCGACCCGCTCCTGAAAGCGCGGCAGGCTGGCCAGCGGCTGGCCGAGGTTGGACGGCACCCGCTCGCGCAGGAAGCTCACCAGCCAGTCGCGTGCGGCCTGGGCCACGCCGTCGTAGAGGCTGGCCAGCAGCACCGCCATCCACAGCTGAGCTTCGCCATCGAGCTCGGCGCGCGGTGCGCTGGCCGGGCTGACGGCCACGGCATGCTCCAGCGGCAGCAGCACATCGTCGAACTCGACGCGGTGGCTGCAGGTGGCACGCATGCCCAGGTGATCCCACTCATCGACGATGCGGATGCCGGGGCTGTCCTTGTGCACCAGAAAGCCACCCACCAGCGGGTCGGCATCGTCGCTGCGCGCCCACACCAGGTACCAGCTCAGGCCGTGGCTGCCGGTGGAGTAGAGCTTGGTGCCGGACAGGCGCCAGCCTTCGGCGGTACGCCGCGCGAGGGTCGCGGGCAGGCCGCCACGGGCCGGGGTGCCCAGCTCGGGTTCGACCCTGAAGGCATTGATCAGCGCGCCGTGCTCCACCGCTTCGCGGGCCAGGCGCTGGCGCAGCGACAGCGGCCAGCGCTGGTCGTCCTGCAGGCGCACGTGCTGCAGGTACTGCATGACCAGAATCAGTGCGGTGGAGGGCTCGCCCTTGGCCACGGCGGCCACCACCTTGCGCGCGGTGGCGAGGTCGGCACCGGCACCCCCCAGCTCGCGCGGCACGGTGAGCGCGAGCAGGCCATGGCGTTGCAGCAGGGCAAAGTTGGCGGCGGGGAAGGCACCGCTGCGGTCCACCTCGGCGGCGCTGGCGGCCAGCTCGCGGGTCAGGGTAAACAGCAGTGGGTCCAGGTCGGCCAGGGCAGGGGCCGACTCGATCGAACGGTACGGCGCGGCAATAGAAGACAGGCTCATCAGGCACTCATCGCAGAAAATCCAGGGAGCACCCGGGGGTGCCGTCGTCCCGCCCTGAGTTGTGTGTGCAGATCGGCGGGCTTATGACCGTATGCGTTAAATTTTCTGATGTAAAATTCTTTATGGTTATAAGCTAATGGCGATAATTAAACGCTATTTGCATATTAGGATATTCATAAAATGCACTTCACTGATTTATGGCGAGCCGGTAGAGTCGCTCTACAATCGCCTTCAGGAGTGCACTGCATGCCACCCATTTCACGACTTCTCGCCCTCGCTGGCGCCTTGCTGCTGGCCGGGCAGGTGCTGGCCGAACCGCGTATCGAACTGCGCATCGGCGACCAGAAGGGCAACATGCGTGCCCAGCTGGAGGCCGCCGACGGGCTGCGCGACCTGCCGTATGACATCAAGTGGGCGGAGTTTCCGGCTGCCGCGCCGCTGGCCGAGGCGCTCAATGCCGGCGCGGTGGACGCCGGCATCATCGGTGATGCGCCGCTGCTGTTCGCCCTGGCGTCCGGCGCGCAGGTCAAGGCGATTGCCGTGGACAAGTCCGACGCCTATGGCACAGCGGTGCTGGTGGACCCCGGGTCGGCGCTGCACGCGGCGGCCGACCTCAAGGGCAAGCGCATCGCCACCGGGCGCGGCTCGATTGGCCATTACGTGGCGCTCAAGGCGCTGGCCAGCGCGGGGCTGAGCGAGAAGGACGTCGAGTTCCGCTTCCTTGGCCCGGTGGATGCCAGGATGGCCCTGGCCAACGGTTCGGTGGATGCCTGGGCGACGTGGGAGCCCTACACCGCGCTGGCCGAAACCACCGGCCAGGGCCGGGTGCTGGTCAATGGTCGCGGCTTGTCCAGTGGCAACAGCTTTCTGGCGGCGACCGACAAGGCGTTGGCCGACCCGGCCCGGCGCGCGGCCCTGCAGGACTACCTGGCGCGCCTGGCCAAGGCCCAGGTGTGGGCCAACCAGAACCTGGACAGCTACTCCAAGACCCTGGCGCAGATCATCGGCTTCCCGCAGGACGCGGCCCGGCTGCAGTTCGAGCGTCGCCAGTTGCGCTGGCAGGTCGTGGACGCCGGCACCATCGCCGAACAGCAGGAAACCGCCGACTTCTACCAGGCCCACGGCCTGATTGCCCAACGTCTGGACGTGGCGCCGACCTTTGCCGGCGGCTTCGTGCTGCCCGCCAGCGACGCCGTGACCCAGGCCCACTGACAGGAGCTGACCCCATGCAACCGTTCAAACGTCTGCGACAACTGGCCATCGGCGCGCTGCTTGGCGCCAGCCTGATCGGTAGCGCCAGCGCGGGGCAAACCCTGCGCATCGGTTACCAGAAATCCTCGACGCTGCTGATTCTGCTCAAGGCCCAGGGTACGTTGGAGCAGCAGCTGGCGCAGCAGGGCATACAGGTCAGCTGGCATGAGTTCGCCAGCGGCCTGCCGCTGCTGGAGGCCCTGAACCTGGGCAATGTCGATGTGTCGGCGGATGTGGCCGACACCGTGCCGGTGTTCGCCCAGGCGGCGGGGGCGCGGCTGACCTATTTTGCCCGCGAGACGCCATCGCCACTGGCCCAGGCCATTCTGGTGCCGGCGGATTCGCCGCTGCACAGCCTGGCGGATCTCAAGGGCAAGAAGGTGGCGGTGACCAAGGCCGCGGGGAGCCATTACCTGTTGATACAGGCCCTGGCCAGGGCCGGGTTGACCTTCAGCGATATCCAGCCGGCCTACCTGATCCCGGCCGATGGCCGTGCGGCGTTCGAGAACCGCAAGGTCGATGCCTGGGTCACCTGGGACCCGTTCGTGGCCAGCGCCCAGCGCCAGCAACATGCGCGGGTGCTGAGCGACGGGCAGGGGCTGGCCAGTTACCAGCGTTACTACCTGGCGGGCAGCGATTACGCCAAGGCGCATCCGCAGGTGCTTGAGACCGTGTTCGGTGCGTTGCAGAAGGCGGGGTAGTGGACCAAGGCCAACCCCACGCAGGCGGCGCAGGTGCTGGGGCCGTTGTGGGGCAACCTGGATGTGGCCACGGTGGAGCAGGCCAATGCGCGGCGCAGTTACGACGTGCAGTTGGTGAAGCCGGAGCATCTGGCCGAACAGCAGCAGATTGCCGATGTGTTCTTTGCCCAGGGCCTGTTGCCGCGCAAGGTGGATGCGGCGGCGGTGTCGTTGTTCGAGCCGGTGGCAGGGCGCTGATTGCGGCTCGGCGGGTGGGGGCTGCCTGATCCACGGTGGGTTCAGGTTGTACGAGCGCTTCGCGCTCGATTCGCCGGCAAGGCCGGCGCCTACTGTGCTTGTGCCCGCTCCTGCGTATGCAGCCTGTCGGCCAGGAGCAGACCATACGGTCTGCTCAGGAGGTTCAGATCACCCGGAACCCATGGGTGCCATCACGCCCCAGCTGCGCCACCAACCCGAACTCCCAATCCAGGTACCCCTGCATCGCCTCACGCGGGTTGTCGGTGCCTTCATACGGCCGGCGGTAACGGTCGCTGCGCGGCACCGCCAGGTGCGTCTCGCCCGACTCCAGCGGCCGCCCCTCGGCAATCCAGCGGCCCGTACCACCCTCCAGCACGAACACCGGCACTCGGGTCAGGCGTTGCAGGTCCTGCGCCGCGAACCGCGCCAGCAAGCTGCTGCCGCAGGTCAGCACGTAACGTCCCGCCACCGGCAAGCGCTCCAGTGCCTGCTCCAGCTGTGCCCTGATCGCCCAGTGCGCACCCGGTATGTGCCGCTGCACGTAATTGGCACTGGTGGTGAAGTCGAGCAGCACCGTGTCGGCGTCGGCCTGCCACTGCACCAACTGCTCGGGGTCGATGGTCGAAGGCTGCGGCAACGCCGGCAACGGCGGCTGCCAATCACCCGTTTCGCTGAAGTCGCCTGCGCCCAAGCCATCGAGCACCGCCACCTCCCAACCCATCTGCGCCAACCACGACGCACTCATGTTGGCACGCACGCCATCGTCATCGATCAGCACGATGCGCGCCCCGCGCACACTGGCCACATGGTCGGTTTCCTGCACCAGCTGACCACCCGGCGTCGAGCGGCTGCCTGGCAGGTGGCCCCGGGCAAATTCCTCGGGGGTGCGCACATCGAACACATAAGTACTGCGATCGGCCTGGGCGCGCCACGCCGCCAGCGTCTGGCTGTTCGCACGCACGACGCCGGCCTTGTCGGCCACGGCCCGGGCCTGTTCGGCGGCGCGCTGCCGGTTGGCCGGGCTCACGTCGCCAAAGCGCCGCGATTGGCCATGGGCCAGGGTCTGCCCCGCCAATGTCCAGCCAATGGTGCCGTTGCGCAAAGCCGATACCGGGTTGGGAATGCCGGCGTTGACCAGCGACTGGGTGCCGATGATGCTGCGGGTGCGCCCGGCGCAATTGACGATCACGCGGGTGGCCGGGTTCGGTGCCAGCTCGGCCACCCGCAGCACCAGTTCGGCACCCGGCACGCTGATGCCGCCCGGAATGCTCATGGTCTGGTATTCGTCGAAGCGACGCGCATCCAGCACCACCACGTCGGCCTTTTCGTTCAGCAGTGCGTGCACTTCTTCGGCCGCCAGCGAAGGGGTGTGGCGCTGGCTTTCCACCAGTTCGCCAAACGCCTTGCTCGGTACGTTCACATCCTGGAACAGCTCGCCGCCGGCCTCGCGCCAGCCGGCCAGGCCGCCTTCGAGCAGGGCCACGTCGCTGTAGCCAAGTTGACCCAGGCGCTGGAGCGCAATCTGCGCCAGGCCCTCGCCATCGTCATACACGGTGATCGGTGTATCGCGCCGCGGCACTCGCGCGTAGATTTCGATTTCAAGCCTGGACAGCGGGATGTTGGCCGCGAACAGCGGATGTTCCACGGCGAAGGGCGCTTCTTCGCGCACATCGATCAGGGCCAGTTCATGCCTGGCCAGCAAGTGCTGGCGCAGGTGGGCGTAGGTGCGGGTGGTCGGGGTGCTCATGGCGCAAGGTTCTCTTTTGACAGGTCCCACAGATTGGGCAGTTGGGTGTTGGAATAACCGGAAATGAAGGGTTTCTCGCTGCCGTCGGCCAGGTACACGGCACGCCTGACCGCGCCGATGTTGGCGCCGTACACGTGGATGCTGATCGACACCTGGTCGTCGAAGGCATTGCTGACCTGATGGATGTCGCCGATGCGCGGCGACACCGCCTCGACCTGGCCGCGCTCGAGGCGCACCGGGCTGCCGGACGGCAGCAGCGCGCCGTGCTCGCTGCGGGCAAAACCCTGGGCGTACTCGGCGCCGCGCAGCATGCCGATCAGGCCCCATACCCGGTGGTCGTGGACCGGCGTGGTCTGCCCCGGCCCCCACACGAAGCTGACGATGGAGAAGCGCTGGCGCGAATCGCAGTGCAGCAGGTACTGCTGATAGCGTTCGGGGCTGGGCTGGGCCAGCTCTGGCGGCAGCCAGTCGTCATGGGCCACCAGTTGCTGCAACAGGCGCTGGCCATCATCGAGAAGGGCCGCTTCATCGGTTTCTCGGTCGAGCAGGCTGGCCAGTTCGTCGATGAACTGACGCAAGCGGTCCAGGCGAAGGGGGTCGGTCATGGTCGGGGCTCTGGCTACGGTTTCGAATCACCCTAGCAACCGCCTGATGATTCTCAAAATTCAAATTGAGCATAAGCTAATATGCGTAAAGTGAATTTTAAAGCTGTTTCGATATAAATCATTTTTTATATTAGGTTATGCCTAAAATGAATTTCACAAGGGGTGGCGGGCTCGGTAGCTTATAAGCGTTCGTTTTGAAGAAAGAACCTTCTATAACCAATAAGCTTTCTTCGCCCTCTTCAAGGAGCCCCCCATGAGCGTTCAATTCATCGGCATGATCGGCCACCGCCTGTCTTCGGAGACCCTCGATCCGACTGGCCCGATCTTCGACAAGGCGTACATCACCCGTTTTGCCCAGGTGCACGAGCAGGCAGGCTTCGACCGGATTCTGGTGGGGTACTGGTCGGATCAGCCCGACGGCTTTCTGGTCACGGCCCTGGCCGGGCTGGCGGCGCCGCGTATCGGCTTTCTGCTGGCGCATCGCCCCGGCTTCGTGGCGCCGACCCTGGCCGCTCGCAAGCTGGCAACCCTCGATCACCTGCTCGACGGACGCCTGGCGCTGCACGTGATCAGTGGCGGCAATGACGGCGAGCAACGCAAGGACGGCGACTACCTCGACCACGACCAACGCTATGCGCGCAGCGACGAGTTTCTGGAGGTGGTGCGCAAGGTCTGGACCGAAGACACCCCCTTCGATCATCACGGCACCTTCTACCAGGCGCAGAACGCCTTCTCCGCCATCAAGCCTGTGCAAAAGCCGCACGTGCCGGTGTTCTTCGGTGGTTCTTCGGCGGCGGCCCTGGAAGTGGCCGGCAAGCATGCCGATGTGTTCGCGCTGTGGGGCGAGTCGCTGGAGCAGACCCGCGAAACCATTCAGGCAGTACGTGCCCAGGCGGCCTTGCACGGGCGCCAGGTGCAGTTCAGCGTGTCGTTCCGGCCGATCATCGCCGATACCGAAGCTGCGGCCTGGGCCAAGGCCGATGCCATTCTCGATACCGCTCGCCAGCGCCTGGAGCGCGCCGGCCCGGTGGTGGCCAACAAGCCGCAGAGCGTCGGTGCGCAGCGCCTGCTGGACACCGTGGCGCAAGGCGAGCGCGTGGATGAGCGCCTGTGGACCGGTATGGCTGCACTGGTTGGCGGTGGGCACAACTCCACCGCGCTGGTGGGAACCCCCGAGCAGGTGGCCGATGCCTTGCTGGCGTACTACGACCTGGGCGTGACCACCTTTCTGATTCGCGGGTTCGACCCGATCAACGACGCCGCCGACTACGGCCGCGAGCTGATCCCGCTGACCCACGCCAAGGTCGCGGCGCGCCAGGCACAACGCAGCGCCTGAACGGCGCAGCAACCCCAACCCCACCCCGAGACCGCACGCGCGGATCGCCTTGCCTTGTGCCGTACCGGCACCTGGAGACCTGCGTGCGAGATGCTCTGCAACGGGCCGCCACTGCGCGCCCGCATTCCCTGACCCTGAACCTCGATGCCCGCGAAGTGCTGGCCGGCTGCCTGTTCCTGGGCTTCGGCCTGACCGGGCTGCTGGTGGGCAGCGCCTATGCCAGCGGCACGGCGATGCGCATGGGCGCAGGCTACTTTCCCTGGCTGGTGAGCCTGGCCCTGTGCGGGCTGGGCGTGGCCTTGCTGGTGCGCGGCCTGTGGCTGGGCCGCGAGAAGGTCACGCTGGACGGGTTGTTCATCGTCCGCCCGGCGCTGGCCATCAGTGCCAGCGTGGTGGCGTTCGCGCTGCTGCTGCCCAGCCTTGGCCTGGCGCTGGCGACCCTGTGCATGACGCTGCTCAGCGGCCTGGGCCGGCACAAGGCGCACCTGGGCGAACTGCTGGCGGTGGGCAGCGCGCTGGGGCTGTTCAGCGTGCTGGTGTTCGGCTACGGGCTGGGCCTGAACCTGCCGGCCTGGCCTGTCTGAGGAGTGACCCATGGAGCTGTTGGCACACCTGGGTATCGGCCTTGAAGCCGCCTTCACCCTGAACAACCTGCTGTACTGCCTGATCGGTGTGACCCTGGGCACGCTGGTGGGGGTGCTGCCCGGCCTGGGGCCGGTGGCCACCATCGCCATGCTGCTGCCGATCACCTACGGCCTGAGCCCGGCCGCGGCATTGATCATGCTGTCGGGCATCTATTACGGCGCCCAGTACGGCGGCTCGACCACGGCGATCCTGGTCAACCTGCCGGGCGAGTCGTCCTCGGTGGTGACCTGCCTGGACGGCCATGCCATGGCACGCAAGGGCCGGGCCGGGGCGGCCCTGGCCATTGCCGCGATCGGTTCGTTCATCGCCGGCAGCCTGTCGATCCTGCTGCTGGCCGCTGCTGCCGCACCGCTGGCCGAGGTGGCGCTGAAGTTCGGCCCGGCCGAGTACTTCTCGCTGATGCTGCTGGGCCTGGTGGCCGCCGTGGTGCTGGCCCAGGGCGACGTGCTCAAGGCCGTGGCCATGACCCTGCTGGGCCTGCTGCTGGGCCTGGTGGGCACCGACGTGAATTCCGGGGTGGAGCGCTTTACCTTCGGCCTGCCCCAGTTGAGCGACGGCATCAGTTTCGTGGTGATCTCGATGGGCATCTTCGGCATCGCCGAAATCATCGCCAACCTGGAGCGCAGCCGCGGCCAGCCGCCCCAGGTGGCGCGGGTGGGCAGCCTGATGCCGACCCGCGAAGACTACCGGCGCAGCTGGAAGCCGATGCTGCGCGGCACCGGCCTGGGCGCGGTGCTGGGCGTGCTGCCGGGGGGCGGGGCGATGCTGGGCGCGTTTGCCTCGTACATGGTCGAAAAGCGTATCGCCAGGCACCCCGAGCGCTTCGGCCAGGGCGCCATCGAGGGCGTGGCCGGGCCGGAGTCTGCCAACAACGCCGGGGCGCAGACCTCGTTCATCCCGATGCTGGTGCTGGGCCTGCCTTCCAACGCGGTGATGGCGCTGATGGCCGGGGCCATGATGATCCACGGCATCGTGCCGGGCCCGCAGGTGATCGACGAGCGCCCCGAGCTGTTCTGGGGGCTGATCGTGAGCATGTGGATCGGCAACCTGTTGCTGCTGGTGCTCAACCTGCCGCTGGTGGGGATCTGGGTGCGGCTGCTGTCGGTGCCGTACCGCCTGCTGTACCCGTCGATCCTGCTGTTCTGCTGCATTGGTGTGTACAGCGTCAACAACAGCCTGTTCGACGTGCTGCTCACGGTGGCGTTCGGGTTGCTGGGCTACCTGTTCATCAAGCTGCGCTGCGAGCCGGCGCCACTGCTTCTGGGCTATCTGCTCGGCCCGTTGATGGAGGAGAACCTGCGCCGGGCGATGCTGCTGTCGCGGGGCGACCCCACGGTGTTCGTCACCCGGCCATTGAGCCTGACCCTGTTGATTCTGTGCGTGCTGGCGGTGGGGCTGATGCTCATCCCGCGGGTGCGCGCCACGCGCCATGTGGCCTTCAGTGAAGACTGAGGGCTGCTTCAACCCTGACTGTTCCAGGACCTTTGCATGAAAATCATCCTACCGCTCAAGTTTGCCCTGGCCGCACTGGCCCTGGGCGTTGCCGCACTGGCCCAGGCCGATGCCTACCCGAGCCGCGCCGTGACCCTGGTGGTGCCGTTCCCGCCGGGCGGCGCTGCCGATACCGTGGGGCGCTACTACGCCGAGCAGTTGTCGGCCTCGCTGGGCCAGCCGGTGGTGGTCGACAACAAGCCCGGTGCTGGCACCGCAATCGCCGCCGAGGCCGTGGCCAAGGCCAAACCCGATGGCTACACGCTGTCGCTGGCCACCGCCGGGCAGCTGACCATACTGCCCAACCTGCAGAAGGGCCTGCGCTACGACCCGCTGCAGGACTTCACGCCCGTGGCGGTGCTGGCCTCGGTGCCCAACGTGGTGGCCGTACCGGCTGCCAGCAAGGTCGACACGCTGCAGGCGCTGATCGACCAGGCCAAGGCGCGCCCTGGCGCGTTGAGCTATTCGTCGTGCGGCAACGGCACCCTGTGCCACCTGTCCGGGGAGTTGCTGAAGAACCTGGCGGGCATCGACCTGCTGCACGTGCCGTACAAGGGCAGTGCGCCGGCGGTCACGGCGGTGCTGGGCGGCGAGGTGGATGTGGCGGTGGATACCCTCACCGTGCTGGCCCCGCAGATCCAGGCCGGCAAGCTCAAGGGGCTGGTGCTCAGCAGCGCGCAGCGCTCGCCGTTGCTGCCAGGGGTGCCGAGTGCCAGCGAGGCAGGCCTGCCAGGGTTCGAGGCATCGGGCTGGTTCGGCCTGGTGCTGCCCAAGGGCGCTTCGCCGCAGCTGGTCGAGCAACTGAGCGCGGCGATTGCCGCGATTGCCCAGGCGCCGCAGACCGCCGAGCGGTTCGCGCAGAACGGGATCAGCGTCGAGCACAGTACCCCGGCGGGGTTTGCCAAGCTGATCGCCGATGACGGCGCACGGTGGGGCGAGGTGATCCGGGCGGGCAACATCACGCTGGAGTGAGGCCCGCTGCCTTGGCTGATGCGGGGCAGGGCGGGGCTGCTACAGCGCCAGCCGCTGCGCCGTGACGCTGCCGAACAGCTCCACCGGCTCCTGCAGGTTGCCCAGGTAGCTGGGGTGAAACAGCCACAGGTCGACCTGGGGCTTGAAGTCGCTGACGTTGACCACTTCAAGCAGGTCGCGATGACGGCTGGCGGCCAGCAGCGGCTCGGGCACCAGCCCCAGGCCCTGGCCGTTGGCGACCAGGCCCAGTTGCAGTTCGGTGCCGAAGGTTTCCAGGTTGATCTGCAGCGACAGCCCCTGCTCGCTCAAGGCGCGCTGCAAGCCGGCGCGAAACCCGCAGCCGTCGGGGTTGAGCACCCAGCCCTGGCTGTAGCAGTCCTTGAGCTTGTAGCTGCGCTTGCTGGCGCTGCCCTTGGCGGCCACCACCCGCAGGTGCATGCGGCCGATGGAACGGCTGGCGATGCCTTCGGGGAAGATCTTGCCGGAGGGGAACAGCGCGGCGGCCGCATCCAGCTCGCCGTTTTCCATCCTGGCGATCAGCGCGCTGCCCCAGCCGCTGGCGACCTGGGTCCGCAGCTCGGGGTAGGCCTGGCGAATCTGCGCCAGGGCATCGAGCAGCACCACATCGCCGATGGTCTGCGGCACGCCCAGGCGCAGGGTGCCGCTGGGCGAGCCGTGGCTGGCCACCAGCTCGCGCAGGGTGTCGATCTCGCGCAGGATGGCCTTGCACTGCTCGTACACGCGCCAGCCCATGGGCGTGGGCTTGAGCGGCTTGGTGTTGCGGTCGAGCAGGTTGGTGCCCAGGTCTTCCTCGAAGTTCTGCACGCGTCGTGTGATGGCCGGCTGCGTCAACTGCAGCGACTGCGCCGCAAGGTTGGTCGACTGGCAGCGGATGACGGCGACGAAGGCGTCCATGTCATCGATCTTCATATTCGGCTCTCACATAGTCTGGCGTTGAAAAATGTCTTTCAAGAATAATCTTTTTTGCTCGGCCAGGTAGAAAGCGTGTACAGGTTTTTTCAACGCGCCAGCGCTGCCCAGATCTTGCTGCGCAAGTCGCGCTCGCTGAACGGCTTCTGGATCACCGTCGAATGGCTCAGCCCCAGCACGTCGGTATTGGCATAGCCAGTCACGAACACCACCGGCAACTGCGGGTAGGAGCGCTTGACCAGGGCCGCCAGCTCGCCGCCGGTCATGCCCGGCATGGCGTAATCGGTCAGCAGCAGGTCGATCTCGGGGCTCAGCATGTTCAGTGCATCCGGGCCGTTGCGCGCCTGCACCACCTTCAGGCCAAACGATTCCAGCAAGGTGGCCGTGAGGGAACGCACGGTGCTGTCATCGTCCACCAGCAGGATGGTCGAGCCCAGCGGCTGATGCGGTTCACTCACCGGCGCAGGGCTGGGCAGCACGGCCACGGCGTCGCCCTGGATCCGCGGCAGGTACACGCTGACCGTGGTGCCGACATCCAGGGTGGTTTCGATGCGCACCCCGCCACCGGACTGCTTGGCGAAACCGAACACCTGGGCCAGCCCCAGCCCCGATCCATGCCCCACCGGCTTGGTGGTGAAGAACGGCTCGAAGGCCCTGAGCAGGGTGTCCTCGTTCATGCCGCTGCCCGAGTCGACGATGGAGAACACCACGTAGTGGCCGGGTTCCGGGTCTTCGGGCCGCAGGGGCGCGGCCTCCACGGTGACGTTGTGGGTACGCAGCAGCACCGAGCCGGGCCCGTTGGCCATGGCGTCGCGGGCGTTGATGATGAGGTTGAGGATGATCATCTCGGTCTGGGTCAGGTCCGCCGAGGCGGTCCACAGGTCCGGGGCCAGCGACATCTCTACCCAGATATTGGCCCCCAGCGCCTTGTTCAGCAGGCTCTGCATGCCGCGCACGGTGGCGTTCAGGTCCACCGGGCGCGGTTGCAGGCGCTGGCGGCGCGAGAACGACAGCAGCTGGGCCGTGAGCCGGGCGCCACGTTCACCGGCATCGGTGATGTGTTCCAGCCGGGTGCGGGCCTTGTCCAGGTTGCCGCGGGCAATGTCGCGCGTGGCAAAGGTCGCGCTGGTGAGGATCACCGTGAGCAGGTTGTTGAAGTCGTGGGCCACTCCAGCCGTCAGCTGGCCGACCACTTCCAGGCGCTGCATCTGCTGCAGCGTGGCTTCCACGCGTTCCTTCTCGTCGATCTGTTCGCGCAGGCGCTTGTTGGTGGCGGCCAGTTCCTCGACCACCGCACGCTCATCGGTGATGTCGCGCACCGCGGCGTACATCAGGCCGTTCTCCGGCACGATGGTCCAGGACAGCCACCGGTAGTCGCCGTTGGCGTGGCGCATGCGGTTGACGAAGCGGGTCGATACGTTGCCGCTGGCGATGCTGCGGGTTTCCTTGATGGTGGCGTCCAGATCGAGGGGGTGGATCAGCTCCCACAGGCGCAGGCTGCCGATCTGGTCCCGCGACCAGCCCAGCGCCGCCTCCCAGGCCGGGTTGAAGTTGATCGGGGTCATGTCGAAGCGCAGCACCCCCAGCAGTTCACGCGACAGCTCCCAGGTGCGGTCGCGCTCGCGGGTGCGTTGCTCCACGCGCTCGCCCAGGGTTTCGGTCAACTGCACCAGGGCCTGGGTGGCGACCTTGCGCTCGCTGATGTCCTGCATCACCCCGCTGAAACGCACGCAGCGGCCATCCTTGAACAGCGAACGGCCGTTGGAGTTGATCCAGCGCAGGCGACCGCCCGACAACTGCACGCGGTACTCGGCATGGAACACCGATTCGCAGCTCAGGGCCTGCTCGACCTTGGCCCGCAGCATAGCCCGGTCGTCGGGGTGGCAGTGCTCCAGCACCTGGTCAAGGTGCAGGTTGCAGCTGGGCGTGACTTCGTACAGGGCGCGGCAGCGCTCGTCCCACAGCACCGAGCCGCTGGGTACGCTCAGTTCCCACACGCCCATCTCGGCAGCCTGGATGGCCAGGCGGGCGCGGGTCTCGACCTCTTCGAGGGCGTTTTCCGCAGCGCGGCGCTTCTCGCGTTCGCGCACTTCGAGCACGGCGCGGCGGATGGCCTTGGGCAGCACCTTGAGGTTCTGCTTGAGCACGTAGTCGACCGCGCCCAGGCGCATGGTCTCCACCGCCTGCTGTTCGCCGAAAATGCCGGACAGGAAGATGAACGGCGTTTCCGGGGCCGCCCGCTGGGCCACCTCGAGCACCTGGATGCCCGACGAGGAGGGCAGCAGGTAGTCGCACACGATCACGTCGAAGGTGTGCTGCTGCATGGCCTCGCAGGCGCCGATGTGATCGTGCACCACCACCGGGTCGACCTGCAGGCCATAGCGCTCCAGCGTCAACAGCGTGAGCTCGACGTCGTGGGTGCTGTCTTCGATCAGCAGCAGCTTTATTCTGGGGAGCGGCGTCGGCGCTCCGGGCTCTCGTCTAGGCATGTCTTGTCATCATGACTTGGGGCGACGCACGACCCGGGTGGAACCGGGCGGTGGCTCGTTGAGCACGGCCCAGAAAATCCCCAGGTCGGAGATGGCGCCGACGAACTCCTTGAACTCCACGGGTTTGACCACGTAGGCATTCACGCCCAGCTGATAGGCGCGGTCCAGGTCCGGCTCTTCGCGGGACGAGGTCAGCATCACCACCGGAATGCTGCGCAGGTCGGCCGAGTCGCGCACCTGTTCGAGCACCTCCAGGCCATCGACCTTGGGCAGCTTGAGGTCGAGCAGCAGCACTGCCGGGTTGCCTTGCGGGCGGTCGGCATGGCTGTTCCTGCGGAACAGGTAGTCCAGCGCCTCGGCGCCGTCGCGTACCACGATCACCTCGTTGGCCAGCTGGCTGCGCTCGAGCGCGAGCAGGGTCAGTTCGAGGTCGTTGGGGTTGTCTTCTACCAGGAGTATCGGTTTGAGCATGGAGCGCCCTCGTGTGGGTCATGCAGTGGGCATGAGGGTTTTCTTTGGAAGTGAAAAATAGAACGTCGCGCCCTGGTCCGGGACACCGTGGGCCCATACCGTGCCGCCATGGCGCTCGATGATGCGCCGCACATTGGCCAGGCCGATGCCGGTGCCTTCGAACTCCTCCATGCGGTGCAGGCGCTGGAACACGCCGAACAGCTTGTTGGCGTACTGCATGTCGAAGCCGACGCCGTTGTCGCGCACGCTGATCACGTGGGCGTCGTCGCGTTCCTGCACGTCGACCTCGATCAGCGCCACCGGCCGGCCGCGGGTGTACTTGATGGCGTTGGCGATGAGGTTGCGCAGGGCCAGGTGCAGGAAGGCCGGGTCGGCCACCACGATCGGCAGGGCGTTGAAGGTCCAGCGGATGTCGCGGCCCTCGTAGTCGGGCAGCATCTCCAGCTTGATGGAGGCGACCATCGCCGACAGGTTGACGTCGGACAGGTGCATGGCGCACCGGCCCATCTGCGAGAAGCTCAGCAGGTTGTCCACCAGGGTGCCGGCGAACTTGGCGGAGTTCTCGATGGTGCCCAGAAAGCGCAGGCTGCGCTCGGACATGTTGGCGCCTTCGGCATCGCTGAGCAGCTCGGCGTAGCCGGCGATATGCCGCAGCGGCGCGCGCAGGTCGTGGGAAACGCTGTAGGAGAAGGCTTCCAGTTCCTTGTTGGTCTTTTCCAGGGATTCGGACAGTTGCGCCAGTTCTTCGGCCTTGCGCAGCACGATGCCGAGGATGGCCTGGCGCAGCTCCTGCACGCCCTCGATTTCGCTGGGGTCCCAGGGGGTCGAGAAACCTTCGACGATCTGCTGCCACTGCTCGAAGCTTTCGCGCGGGTTCAGCGAGCCGCTCTGGGCGATGCTTTTTTCCGGGCGGCCGGCCCAGTGCACCACCTGGGACTGCTGGGGTTTGAACCAGATCAGGTAATGCGGGTGCAATTCGGAAATGGACACGGCAAGGATGCCGCTGGCCATGTCGGCCAGCCCCGTCAGGTGCGGGATATCGCGCCCGGCGTTGTCGGTATGGAACACCTCGGCGTCGCCGCGGGCGGTCAGCCAGCCCACCAGGGCCATGATCCGCGACTGGGGCGGGGTGTGCCCGTAGGTGTCGCAGCCGGTGCTGGACACCACTGCGGCACCGGCGGCGCCGACGAAGTCGGTGAAGATGTCGGGCAGGGCGCGCAGGCCCAGGCGCACGCTGTCCTGGTCGGCGATGGCGCCCAGCAGCTGCACGATGCGCTGGCGGATCTCGAGCATGCGCGCGTGGCGCAGGTGGGCTTCGCGGGTCTCGATCTGCAGCGACAGCACCCGGCCCAGCAGTTCGCAGGCAGTACGCACCTGAAAGCTCACGCTGCGCGGGGTACGGTGATGACACGACACCAGCCCCCATAACCGGCCCTCGACCACGATGGAAACCGACATCGAGGCCCAGGTCTGCATGTTGCGCATGTATTGCAGGTGCACGGGCGATACGCTGCGCAGGGTCGAGAAGCTCAGGTCCAGGGGTTGGCCGGTGAGCAGGTTGGCGGCCGGCAGCAGGCGCGCCGGCTGATAGTCGGCATCCTCGATCACGCGGATGCGGTTGGCACAGTACAGCGCCCGGGCCTGCGCCGGGATGTCCGAAGCAGGGAAGCACAGGCCCTTGTAGCTGGGGTAGTCGTCGTCGACCAGTTCGGCGTTGACCAGCCCGTTGCCCTCGGTGTCGAAGCGGTAGGACTTGACCCGGCCGAACCCGGTCAGGCGCTTGATCACGCGCACCGCCCGCTCGCACAGCTCGTCGATGCTCTCGCTGTCCGGTGCGCCGCCAACGAAGGAGCGCACCAGCGGGTACAGCCGCGAGCTTGGCGCCGGCACGGCGGCCGGGCGCTGGAATTCGGCGATCAGCACCTGGTCGTGGCGGTGCAGCATCATCGGCAGGCGCTGCGCCTGCTGGCCGATCAGAAACTGTACGTCGGCCACGTGATAGGGCTGGGACTGGTCTTCGTCGAGTTCGCCCAGCTGCTCGACGAAACTGCAACCGTCCTGCACCACCGCATCGAAATGCACGCCCAGCAAGGCGTCGATCTCCACCCCCAGCCAGTCCGGCAGGTTCTCGCTGACCTGGCGGATCAACATGGCCGGCTCCTGCACCACGACCATGAACCCCTGGGGCTGAATGCTGCCGGGGGTACGGATCTGTTCACGGGCGCAGTTGGCCAGGGCGATCTGGAAAGCGTCGCTGGGGTGGGTGGTGGTCACAAGATCCCTCCTGAAGGCGTGTTGGCAGGCCGTGCAGGGGAAGGGCACAAGCGATCCCGGCCAAGTGTAGAAAGCGCGGACAAGGTATCAAATCCTGTGGTTTCACGATGCTAAAACTGATCCTTAGCTGATGAATTGGTTCAGTTTGATAGCGTTTTGCCCGTGCCCTGGCGCCGCCGCGGCCCGATCCAAGGGAACCCCACTGACCGCATCGGGTCGCTTGTACGGCTTGTCATGCGCGATCCATGAGCCACACTCACTGGATCGTCTCGTAATGCAATTGGGGGGATATGCCATGAAGTTCGCAAGGAACGTGGCCACATTGGGCCTGGCCGTGTCACTGGCGGCCGGCCAGGCGCAGGGGGCGGAATCGAAGAAGGTCGATGTACTGCTGGTGGGGGGCGGCATCATGAGCGCCACGCTGGCAATCTGGCTCAACGAGCTGGAGCCGGGCTGGTCGATGGAGATGGTCGAGCGCCTGGACGGGGTGGCTGAGGAAAGCTCCAACGGCTGGAACAACGCCGGCACCGGGCACTCGGCGCTGGCCGAGCTGAACTACACGCCCGAGGACAAGGACGGCAAGATCAACATCACCAAGGCGGTCGAGATCAACGAGGCGTTCCAGGTGACTCGCCAGTTCCTGGCCTGGCAGGTCAAGAACGGGGTGCTGAAGAACCCGCGCTCGTTCATCAATTCCACGCCGCACATGAGCTTCGTGTGGGGTGACGACAACATCAGTTTCCTCAAGCGCCGCTACGAGGCGCTGCAGGCCAGCCCCCTGTTCCGGCCGATGCAGTACTCCGAAGACCCGGCGCAGATCCGCAAGTGGGTGCCGCTGATGATGGAGGGCCGCGACCCCAACCAGAAGATCGCCGCCACCTGGACGCCGATCGGCACCGACGTGAACTTCGGCGAGATCACCCGCCAGTTCGTGGCGCACCTGCAGCAGCAGGAGAATTTCTCGCTCAAGCTGTCCAGCGAGGTCGAGGACATCCGTCGCAATGACGACGGCTCCTGGCATGTGGAGTACAAGAACCTCAAGAGCGGCGAGAAGTCGACCGCCGATGCCAAGTTCCTGTTCATCGGTGCCGGCGGCGCGGCGCTGCCGCTGCTGCAGAAGTCCGGCATTCCCGAGGCCCAGGACTACGCGGGCTTCCCGGTGGGCGGCTCGTTCCTGGTCACCGACAACCCCACCATCGCCCAGCAGCACATGGCCAAGGCCTACGGCATCGCCGCCACGGGCGCGCCGCCGATGTCGGTGCCGCACCTGGATACCCGGGTACTCGATGGCAAGCGGGTGATCCTGTTCGGGCCGTTCGCGACCTTCTCCACCAAGTTTCTCAAGGAAGGCTCGTACCTGGACCTGTTCTCCAGCATGACCACCCATAACCTGTGGCCCATGACCAAGGTGGGGATCGACCAGTTCGACCTGGTGCAGTACCTGGCAGGCCAGCTGATGCAATCGGACGACGACCGCTTCGAGGCGCTGCAGACCTACTTCCCCCAGGCCAAGAAGGAAGACTGGCGCCTGTGGCAGGCCGGGCAACGGGTGCAGATCATCAAGCGCGACAAGGAAAAGGGCGGGGTGCTCAAGCTGGGCACCGAGGTGGTGAGCGCGGCCGATGGCAGCATTGCCGGGCTGCTGGGCGCATCGCCCGGCGCATCCACGGCGGCGCCGATCATGCTCGAAGTGCTGCAGAAGGTGTTCAAGGACAAGGTCGCCAGCCCGGCCTGGCAGCAGAAGCTGCACCAGATCGTGCCCAGCTACGGCACCCACCTGAACGACGACCCGGCCCGGGTGCAGCAGGAGTGGGCCTACACCAGCGAGATACTGCAGCTTGCGCCGCCACCGGGCATCGATACCCAGGCGCCGCAGCAGTCGCCGGCCACCGACCCGATCGGCCAGAAGCACAGCGACTCGGACCCTGACCTGGCGCCATGACCGTCGATGGCTACCTGTCAGCGGGGGCGGCGGGTTCAGTCCAGCGCAATCTCCAGGGTTGCGCACAGCCCGCCGGTGGCCATGTTCTCCAGCCGGACCTGACCGCCCAGCCGCATGGCGACCGCTTGGACGATGGCCAGGCCAAGGCCGGCGCCCTGTGCATTGCCACGACTGTAGAAGCGTTCGAACAGGCGCTCGCGTTCAGCTTCGTCGATACCAGGCCCCTCGTCCTGTATCGACAGCACGAAATGCGTCGGCTGGCGGCTCAGGCGAACGCTGATGATCCCTCCCTCGGGGGAGAAGTTCGCGGCATTGGTCACCAGGTTGTTGAGTGCGATATCGATCGCGCCGCCATCCACTCGGGCAAGGTAGTTGCCCGGGGCGGCCTCGAACACCAGTTCAAGGCCCTGGTCCAGTAGCCATGGGGTCATCTGCACCAGGCTGTCGCGCACAGTGTTTTCAAGGTCGATTCGCGGGGCATGGGCATGACCCGGCTGCGGTTCCAGGCGTGCCATGGTGAGCAGCTGGTTGACCAGCCGGCTGGCGCGGTCCACCCCGTGTATCAGGTGCGCCAGCGATTCACGGTGCTCCTGTTCGGTCCCGGCCTCCTGCAGGTTTTGCGCGTGCACCCGCAGGACCGCCAGGGGCGTGCGCATTTCATGAGCCGCGTCGGCAATGAAGCGGCGCTCGCGTTCCAGCACTTCCTGGATCTGCGCCAGCATGCGGTTCAGCGCGGCCTGCATCGGTTCGAGTTCTGCAGGCAATGGCATCAGTTGCAGAGGTTCAAGCGACCCTGAATGACGGGCACGCAGGGTGGCTGCCATGTTGGCCAGGGGTTTGAGCCCCCAGCCAATGGCCAGCCAGACCATTGCTGCCAGGATCAGGCTGCCGAGCATATTGGGCCACAGGGTGTGGCGTACGATGCGGTCGACCAGGTCAGTGCGTACGTCGTCGCGCTCGCCCACCCAGATCCGCACCTGGTTGATTTTGTCTTCGAGCAGGAAGGCGCGCCACTGCCGGCCATGCAGGTCATGCACGTCACTGAAGCCCGGTGCCGACGGTGGCGAGGTGAAGGCGGGGGCGCTGTTGGTATGTACCAGCACCTGGCCCTGCGCATCCCACACCTGAAACGCGATCTTGCTTTCATAAGGGTGGCCGTCAAGCCTGGGTGTGGCTTCGCTCAGGGCCTGGTTGAACGCCTGGTACAGTTCGGTGTGTTGGTCGCCAGCCAGCGGCATGCGCATGACGCCCTGCAGCAGCCGCGCATTCTGGGCCAGTTGTGCGTCATACACCTCGGCTATTTCATGGTTGCTGTCATGCAGGTTGAAGGCGCTGAGAATCATCAGGCCGGTAAGCATCAGGCCGATGATCAGGGTCAGGGTACGGCGGCGGATCGACATCATCGGCGCTCCTCCACCAGATAACCCACGCCGCGTACGGTTCGGATCAGGTCGGCGGAGAATTTTCTGCGCAGGTGATGGATGTGCACCTCCAGGGTGTTGCTTTCTGCTTCTTCGTTCCAGCCGTAAAGCAACTGGGTCAGCCGCTCGCGGGTCATGACACGCCCCGGCGGTGAAAGCAGCTCATGCAGCAGCTGATACTCCTTGGGCGTCAGGGGCACGTTCTGCCCATGGAAGGACACCTGCTGAGTGCCGGGGTCCAGGCTGATGCCTGCATGCTCGATTCTTGCCTTGGCCCGCCCGGCGCTGCGGCGCAGCAGGGCCCGCAGGCGCGCCTTGAGCTCCGCCAGGTCGAAGGGTTTGATCAGGTAGTCGTCGGCACCGGCATCCAGCCCGGCAATGCGGTCTTCGGTGGCATCGCGCGCGGTGAGTATCAGCACCGGCAGGGTGGAGCCGCTATGACGCAGGCGACGCAGCACCTGGAGGCCGTCCATACGCGGCAGCCCCAGGTCGAGCACCGCCAGGTCGAAGGTTTCACTGAGCAGCGCATGCAGGGCGCTGCTGCCGTCCCGGAGCCAGTCGACGGTGTAGCCTTCGCGCCCCAGGGCCTGATGAATGCCTTCACCCAGGGCCACGTCATCTTCTATCAGCAGCAAGCGCACGGTGACTCCTGTCAGTCGAGTTTCTTGTCGATGTCCGCCAGCAGCGCGTTGATTTCATGGCGACGTCCGCTATCGGCGATTTCACGCCCTGGCCTCGGGGTGGCTTGCAGTGCCTTGAGCAAGGCTGCCCTGGCCTCGGGGTAACGCTTTTGACGGTAGAGGTGATCGCCCCAGAAGTACAGGCTGTCGATGCCATCGGGATTGATCAGCAAGGCCTGCTTGAACAGCTGCTCGGCCTTGTCGGCGTCACCAAAGCCGATTGGCCAGCCTGGTACGCGATCATACAGGGCTGCAAGGCTGGTGTAGGCGGAGCCCTGCAGCGCCCTGGGGTCCAGCGTCAGCGCCTTTTCAAGGTCGGCCTTGGCCGTCTTGGCCTTGCCCAGCGCGCCCAGCCCGCCCTGCGCACCGGCCCAACTGCTGGTGACGATGCCCGACCAGATCCAGGCTTCAGCCGTGGTCGGACGTTCCCGGGTAAACGCCGAGGCCTGGCTGGACAATTGCTCGAAGGCTGTCGCGCGTTGGTCTGGCGGCAATTGGTATTGGATGTGTGCCCAGCTGTGCTGAAGCATGTTCAGGCGTTGCTGGTCGGCATTGTCCAGGGCCCAGGCGCCTTGGCTCAGGCCCCAGACCAGCAGGCAGGTGGCAATCTTTTTCATGGTTTGGGCGGCTCGCGGTCGGTCTTGTGGCTGAGGCGGCGGATCAGTGGCAACTGCTTGCGCAGACCGCGGTCCACCAGGTGCGGCAGCAGGTTGTTCAGGCGCACGAAAAAACGCTCCTGCCAACCCAGGTAAAGGTCGCGCCGATCACCGGCAATGGCGTGAATCACGGCGCTGGCCACGGTTTTCGGATCATCGACATTGGCCTTGAGGGCAACGTTCAGGGCCTGCGCCGCCGGGCTGTTCATGGGGGTGCGGGTGGCCCGCGGGGCGACGTACAGGACGTTGACCCGGGTGTCGGCCAGTTCCCGGCGCAGCGCTTCGGAAAACCCGCGCAGGGCGAACTTGCTCGCGCAGTAGGCCGCGTAGCCGGGGTAGCCGATCGAACCGTAGGTAGATCCGACATTGACCACCATGGCGCTGTCGGCCTGTTTGAGCAGCGGCAACAACAGCCTAGTCAGGCACATGGGGGCACTGATGTTCACTGCCAGCATGGCATTGATGTCACTGTCGTCCAGTTGCTCGAACATGGCGAAATGGTTCACGCCCGCAGCATTGATCAGCAGGTTCGCGCCGCCCAGGGCCTGGGCGGCGTTGAGCACCTTGCGCCTGTCCACGAGAAAGGTCAGGTCGGCGCCCATCCAGGTCAGTTGCGCGGGGTACTCTTGCAGCAGCGATTGCAGGGGTTCGGCATGCCGGGCCACCGCCAGCACGCGGGCGCCGTTGGCGCAAAGGGCGGCGGCTATGGCCAGGCCGATCCCGCCACTGGCACCGGTCAGGACCACGCGGGCGTCAGACAGGCGCATGCTGTGCTCCATCGTGCGGCAGGCCGCGAAACATGTCGGCATACAGGCGGTAGACCACGCGCGACGCATCGATCACCGCGGCCTGGTCATCAGGGGCCTGCAGGGTGTTCATCAAACGGCGATAGGTCTGCATGTGCTCGAGGTCCAGCGAGCCATGGGAACTGAGGTAGCTGAAGGCGGCCTCCGGCAGCGCCAGGCGCGCGCGGATGCTGTGCGCGGCATGGGTGGCCAGGGCGATACTGGTACCTTCCAGCACATTGACCATGCCGAACAGCCCTACCGGGTTGCCCCGCGCGATCAGGTCGTAGAGGTAGGCGACCATCAGCTCGATTGGCAGTGAAGGCCGACCTTCGCGCACGGCATCCCTGTCACCGCCGCAGGCAGCAATGTCGTTGAGTATCCATTGCTCGTGGCCATACTCCTCTTCGATGTACTCGCACACGGCTTTGCGCAGCCACTCCAGCCGCGAGGGCAGGCGGGCGCCGCATGCCATCATCAAGGGTACGGTGTGACGCACATGGTAGTAGGCCTGGGCCAGGAAGGCCTGGTAGCTATCCAGGCTGACCTTGCCTTCGAGGGCATCGCGAATCACCGGCAGGCTGAACAGCGCATGGCGTTGCTGATGGGTTGCTTCTTGCAGCGTGTCGAAAAAGCTCATGGTCGGGTAGCCTCGCAGGCAAGGGGGTCGGTGAGTTGGGAGCGGTAGCGCTCGACGATGGCATCGCGGCGCGGGCGGCCATTGGCCGTGAGCAGGCCATTGGCGGTCGTGAACGGTTGTTCCAGGCGCGTCCAGCGATGCACCTGGGCGTAATCGGGCAGGGCCTGATTGGCCTGGGCCACGGCCGCTGCCAGTTCGGTGTCGGTGCAGCCCGGTTGATGTGGCCACAGCAATGCGTGGTTGTGAGCCATGGCTTCGCCATAGACGAAGGCCTGGGCGAACACCCCTCGCTGGGTCAGTTCGGCTTCGACCCATTCGGGGTTGATGTTGCGGCCGAAGCTGGTGACGAACTGGTGTTTCTTGCGCCCCTTGATGTACAGGAACCCTTCGGCGTCCAGCTCGCCCAGGTCACCGCTGGGCCACCAGGCGTCGGTGTGCGGCGGTTGGCCCAGGTAGCCGAGCAGGGCCGAGCCCTTGATCAGCACCTCGCCGTCTTCGGCCAGCCTGACCTGCAGGTGGGGCAGTGGCTGACCCACGCTGCCGGGGCGATGGGCCTGTGGCCGGTTCAGGCACACCACCGAGGCGCATTCCGACAGGCCGTAGCCTTCATACACCGGCAGGCCGATGCGCTGCGCGCGGATCAGCAGTTCGGTGGCGACCCTGGCCCCGCCCACCGCGGCAAAGCGCAACGTGCGCGGGTCGAAGGCGCGCTGTTCAGCGGCGCTGACCAGCACCAGCAGCAGTTGCGGCACCAGGATCAGGCTGTGGGGCGCACGGTCGGCGAGGGTGCCGAGCAGGCGCGCAGCATCGACGCCACTTGCGCCCTGGATGCCCAGAGCCGCCAGGCTGGGGACACTCACCGTGGCCCCGGCCATCAGCGCGGCGTAGCCACCCAGGTTCTCCAGCAGGATCGCCAGCGGCAGCAGGGTCAGGTGGTGCTGTGGCGCGGTGATTCGGCTGGCCTGCTCCAGCGCCCGGGCAACGCGCAGCATGCTCTCGGCGCCCAGGCATACGCCCTTGGGGGTTCCGGTGGTGCCGGAGGTGAAGGTCAGCTTGGCGGTGCCCTCGGGCATCAGGTCGGGCCCCGACCATTGCCTGCGCCAGAACGCGCCGTCTTCGACATAGCCGCACGCCAGCAGTTCGGGGGCCAGGGCCGGCTCGGCAATCACCAGGCTGGCCTGGCTCTGCGCCAGGCAATGGCTGCGCTGTGCGGGGCTGAAAAAGGGCGGCAGCAGCACGCAGGTCACGCCTGCAAACAGCAATGCCAGATCCCACAGCATGGCTTCCACACCGTTATCCAGGGCCAGTGCCACGACCCTGGCCGACTCATCGCGCAGGCGTTGCTGGCGGTACTGCACCTCGGCCTGCAGCGTGGCGTAGTCCAGCTTCAACTGGTCGCCCCACAACGCAATGGCGTTGGGCGTGTGTTCGGCGTGCCTGCGCAGCACCTGTTCGAAATGCTGCAGTTCAGGCGACATGACAGGCCTCCCCGACGGCGGTAGGCAGGCCCAGGCGTGTGAACACGCCCATGTTGCGCAAATGGATGAAGCCTGCACGGATGTTGCCAACATGCACCTGGGGCTGGCTCTGGTAGTAGCTGCCCCAGTTATGGCGTTCTTCGCCCAGGCGCAGGGGGTCGGCCGTGCACAGCCTCACTGGCTTGAGCCCAAGGCGGTGGAAGCTGTTTACCAGGCCGATGCTGCCGGTGAACGCTACCCACTCCAGACCGCCCATGGCCAGCAGGTAGGTAACGGCAATGATGCTCAGGCGCGCGCTGCCGGTATCGGCGGCCGCCAGGTTGCCGACCTCGACGATGGCGCTGCGATCGACAGGGTTGTTCTCGGTGGCGCTGATCAAGGGGGCGATCGGCTCGTCCAGGTAGCGCTCCAGAAACAGCGCCTCACTGCTGGCCAGCCGCACACCGGCCACGGCGCACAGCGCGCCGGAGGCATCGCTGATGCCGAACAGCTGCGGCATGAACTGTGCGATATGCGCACCATGGGCCTTGCGAAAGCGCTGCTGGATGAAGGCCTCGTAGGCCGGGCGCAGGCTATCGCCGGGCAAGGCCCTGGCAAGGCTCATCACCGAACCGCCTGCGGCTGCGAAGTGCAGGGGCAGGGGGATGTTCCAGTCAGAATCGGGCATCGATCACGCCTCCCGGGGTGTGTGTCGGGAGGAGTATCCGAGGCAATTCTTAACGGAGTCTGAAGATCGCGAAAACAGCCAGCGGTCTGTTCAGACCGCGGCTTTCGATGCCTGTCGCATCATTGCCAGGTACCGGCCGGGGCGTCGCGCAGCGCGGCGTGCAGCAGGCGCAGCACCGGGTGCTCCAGCGCAGTGCCGCTGTAGCACAGGCCCACCCGGCGACTGGGCAGCGGGCTGTTGAGCGCATGCACCTGCACCCCTTGTGCCGCGCTCACCAGCGAGTGCGGCAGCGCCGCCACGCCGACCCCGGCCGCCACCAGCAGCAGCGACTGTTGCAGCGAGCCGCTGCTGGCCACCGCCGACGCGGTGGAGTTGCCATACAGCGCCATCAGGCGCTGGTGGGAGGGGTGTTCGGGGCAGATGACCCAGGGGTACAGGCTGGTGACCGTGCCCGGCTGCCTGCCGGCTGCGCTCACCAGCACGAACGGGTCGTCCCACACCGGCAGGAACAGCTCGTCTTCGCAGCACTGTTCTTCCACCGCCAGGCGCGCATCGCCGGCACAGCCCTCGTGCAGCGTGATGTACAGGTGCGCCACCACCTGGTGGGCAAAGCGCAGAAACGCAGCGACCTGCGCGGGGCTCAGGTCCGGCTCGATGCCCAGGCTCAGGTGCTGGCGCGCATCGCTGGTGCGAAAGCGCTGGCGCAGGGCCTCGGCCTCGCTGACCAGCGCGCAGGCCTGCGGGTACAGCGAACGCGCCGCCTCGCTCACCTCCACCCCTCGCGACTGGCGGTTGAACAGGGTGGCGCCCAGGGCTTCTTCGAGCTGGCGGATGGTCACCGACAAGGTCGGCTGGCTGATGCACAGGCGCTGGGCGGCGCTGGTGATGTTGCGTTCTTCGAACACCGCCACAAAGGCTTTGAGGTGCCGGATATCCATAGGTAAGGCCGATGTCTGCAAGAGGAATTAAGCATTTTATCTGCTGTGGCCGGCACTATACGCTTTGCGTTATCTGATAAACCAATGACGGAAGCACTTTCATGAACAAACCCCTGATCATCGTGACCGGCGCCAGCTCGGGCATCGGCGAAGCCGTCGCGCGCCTGTTCTCTGCCCAGGGCCACCCCCTGCTGCTGCTGGCCCGGCGCGTGGAGCGCCTGCTCGCACTGGGCTTGCCCGCCACCCTGTGCAAGGGTGTCGACGTCACCGACCGCGAGGCGCTGCTGGCTGCGGTGAAGGAGGCCGAGGCGCAGTACGGCCCGGCCGATGCGATCGTCAACAATGCGGGTGTGATGCTGCTGGGTGATACCGCCACCCAGGCCCCCGAGCAGTGGGAGCGCATGCTGGATGTGAACGTCAAGGGCCTGCTCAACGGCATCCATGCGGTACTGGGCGGCATGATCGAACGCAACCACGGCACGGTGATCAACGTCGGCTCGGTGGCCGGGCGCAAGACCTTCCCCAACCATGTGGCCTACGTGGGCACCAAGTTTGCCGTGCACGCGATCTCGGAAAACCTGCGCGAAGAAGTGGCGGCGCACAACGTGCGGGTCATCACCATCGCGCCGGGTGCGGTGGAAACCGAGCTGCTCGGCCACACCACCGATGAGGCGATCAAGTCCGGCTACCAGGACTGGAAGGCCGGCATGGGCGGCGTGGTGCTGTCGGCGGACGATGTGGCCAATGCGATCCGCTACGCCTACGAACAGCCTCAGGGCGTGTGCATCCGCGAGATCGTGCTGGCGGCGACCCGCCAGCAGGCCTGATGGCGTGCGCGTTGCGCGTCAGAAACTGTACCTGACGTTGAACATCACGTTGCGCGGGTCGCCGTAGTAGACCGAGTAGTAGTTGCCGATGCCGCTGTAGTACGTCTTGTCGAACAGGTTGTTGAGGTTGGCCGACACCTTCAGTTGCTTGCTCACGTCATACGCGGCCATCAGGCCGACCACGCCGTAGGCGTCCTGGAAGAACTTGTGGCTGGGCAGCGCCACGTCGTTGACGTCGTCGTAGAAGGTGTCGTCGACGAAGTAGGTGCGGCTCTGCCACTGCCAGTTGCCGCCCACGGTGAGCTTGTTCAGCTCGGCCGGCAGGCGGTAGCTGGTGGCGACCTTGAGCAGGTGCTGGGGCTGGTTGGTCGCCACGCGCCGGTGATCGGCGTCGTAGGAGGCCTGATAGACGTAGCCGGCGTTGATGTTCCAGTCGGGCAGGATCTGGCCGGACATTTCCAGCTCCACACCGCGGGTGGTGGCGCCCTGCACGGCGCGCATCACTTCATTGCCGAACTCCCCGGTGGTGCCGGTCGACTGCGCGAGGTTGTCCTGCTTGAGCTCGAACAGCGCCAGGCTGGCATTCAGGCGACGGTCGAAATACTCGCCCTTGATTCCCACTTCGTAGCTTTGCCCGGTGAGCGGGTCCAGCGGCTTGTTGTCGGCACCCCGGTTGTAGGGCTGCGGCTTGAAGATGTCGGTGTAGCTGGCGTACACGGTGTGCTGGTCGTCGAGGTCGTAGGTGATGCCGGCATAGGGGATCACTTCACCGGTGTCGCGGGTGGCGGTGCGGCTGCTGCGCGGCAGCGCGTTGATGCTGTCCAGGCTCCACGCGTAGTCGGTGACCCGCGCCCCCAGCACCAGGTTGAGTGCGTCGGTGGGCTTGAGCACGACCGCAGCATAGCCGACCTTCTGCGTGGTCTTGATATCGAAGGTCGACCACCAGGCCCAGTCGGTGGGGTAGGCGGCGTTGTTGTTCCAGTCGAAGGCATCGGGTGCCACGGCGTCGGTGCTGCCGTCGGTACGGTCCGATTGCGCGGTGGTGTGGGCATAGGTGTAGCCCACCACCAGGTCGTGGCTTCTGCCCAGCAGCGAGAACGGGCCCTTGGCGTAGATATCGAAGGACTTCTCGTCGGTATCGGTGTTGAACTTGGCCGCACCGCCCGGGTAGTAGCCGTGGGCGACGCTGTTGTCGTTCGGGTCGACATGGGCGGTGGCCAGGCCTGCGATGATCTCGCGCGAGGCATAGTTGCGGTAGCTGGCGGTGGCCTTGAGCGACCACTCGTTGTCGAACTGGTGATCGATGCTGGCGAATGCACGCTGGGTGCGATGGTTGCGGTAGGCCCACTTGTCCGCCGGGTTGGTGGAGCGCGAGAAGCGTACCGGCGTGCCGTTCTTGTAGAAGGCCGGCAGGTGGGTGGTGGAGGACGCGTCGTTGTCGTTCTGCTGGTACTCGTAGCCCACGCTCAGCACGGTGGCGTCAGACAGGTCGCCGTCGAGCACGCCGTAGAAGATGTCCTGTTGCTGCTTCTGGTAGTCGATGAAGGTGTGCTGCTGTTCACGGGCCGCGACGAAACGCCCGCGCAGGGCGCCGCTGTCGAGCAGCGGTCCGGACACGTCCAGCTCGGTGCGGTAGTGATCCCACGAGCCTGCGCCGGCGGACACATGGCCCTGAAACTGGGCAGTGGGCCGCTTGCGCACCAGGTTGATCACCCCCGACGGGTAGCCGATGCCGTTGACCAGCCCGGTGGCGCCCTTGAGCACCTCGACGCGGTCGTAGATCACCGAGTTGGTGATGCTGTAGTTGTCGCGCAGGTTGCCGGCGTCGGTGCTCAGGCTGGGCACGCCGTCGTACTGGAAGTTCTGGATCTCGAAGCCGCGCGAGTAGAAGGTGAAGCCTTCGGAGTTCTCGCGGTTGACGGTGATGCCCGGGGTTTGCTGCATCACCTCGGACAGGTTGTTCAGGCCCTGGTCGTCCATCTGCTGGCGGGTGATCACGCTGATCGACTGCGGGGTCTTGCGCAGCGACATGTCCAGGCGCGTGGCGGTGCTGGTCTGCCCGGTGGTGTAGGAGCCGCTGCCCTCGGTGGTGCTGCCCAGGCTCCAGGCGCTGTTGATGGTGGTGGCGCCCAGTTCGATGTTGTTGCCGGCGCTGTCTGGCAGCGGTACCAGGTACAGGGTCGAGGCGTCACTGCGCCCGAAGGTGAAGCCGCTGCCGGCCAGCAGTTGGGCCAGGGCCTGATCGGCGGAGTAGCTGCCCTTGACCGGTGCGCTGCGCAGGCCGGCGTCCAGGTTGCCGTCGAGCATCACGTTCTGCCCGGTCTGCTGGCTGAACACCAGCAATGCCTGGCGCAGTTGCTGGGCGGGGATATCGAATGCCGTGTGCACGCTGACCGCCCCTGTACCGGGCGCGGGCAGCTGGGCCTGGGCCGGTTGTGCCAGCAGCGCGCAACTGATCGCGGCGCCCAGCGCCGACATGCGCCAGCACGAACCCTGGGGGAACAACGTCTGGGGTGTTGCCATTTCCTTGACTCCTCGGCAGAACGACTTCGCCTGTTTGCGAATGGGTTTCATCTGCTGGTGATGACGCACGAGGAGTGCAAATGTCTGATGGGTACTGCAAATAATTTTCAATCAGCCATCGGCGGGTCAGGCAGGGCGGATGATGGTCACCAGGTCGGTGTAGCGGCTCAGGCGAATCGGCAGGGTGCGTGCCAGCACATCGAGCATCTGCTCGGGGTGCTGGCGATTGAGGATCAGGCTCACCGGGCGTGCCGCCAGGCGCTCGTCGGCGATGAAGATGCGGCCCTCGCGCCAGCGCTGCAGGTGATTGACCACCTTGGCCAGGGGCGTGTCGAAGAACACCAGGCTGCCGTTGCGCCAGGCCAGCACCTGGTCGAGTTCGGCGCGCTGCACCGGGCCGAGCCCGGCGGCGCCGAAGGTCACGGCCTCGCCCTGGCCCAGTTGTGCCTGCTGGCCGGGGATTTGCACCCCGGCATTGTGCTCACTGACGGCCAGGTCGGCGCTGCCGGCGTCGCAGGACAGGCAGAACGCACCCTGGTGGCTGACCACGGTGCCGGCCTCGGTGTCGATGCGCAGCGGGCGGGTATCGGCGGCCACCTTGAAATAGGCCTGACCACGCAGCATGCGCAGGCGCCGCGTGGTGCCGGAAAAGTCGAGGTCCAGGGCGGTGTTGCCGGCCAGTTCGATCACGCTGCCATCGGGCAGGCGCTCGGTGCGGGTTTCACCCACGCGCGTGTGCAGGTCGGCAAACGACAGGCCGTCGCCCTTGAGCCACAGCGTGGCCGAGCCGGTGGCCACTGCGGCGGTGCACGCCGCCATGGCCAGTTGCATGAAGCGCCGCCGCGAGACGCCGCGGGCCTTTGGGGCAGGCGGCGCCTGCACGGCAGGCAGCTCGGCGGCCAGGGCCCACAGCGCTTCGAGTTCCAGGTAGGCCTTGGCATGGCGCGGGTCGGCCAGCATCCACTCAAGCCACTGCTCGTGCTCGGCCTGGCTGGCCGAGCCTTCGAAGATCAGCGCGAACCAGGCGCAGGCCTGCTGCGAGATGGGGTCGGCCTGGGGCTCGTCGGGCGAGGCCGGGGCCGGCGTGGGGAAGGGCGGTTCAGCCATGGGTCGGGTCACTGTGCGGGCGGTGATGTGTACAGGGGCGCATGATAGTCCACTCTCACTCGGCCATGCCCAACTTGAGCAATTCCAGTGCCCGCACCATGCGGCTGTAGGCGGTCTTGGGCGAAATGCCCAGGCGTTCACCGATCTCCACGTAGGTCAGGCCTTCGCCGCGCGCTAGCAGAAACACCTCGCGGCAAGGCTCGGGCATGCGCTGCATCACGCGGTTGAGCGTGGCCAGCTGGTCCTGGGCGATCACCGTGCGTTCCAGGCTCGGGGTCTTCTGCTCCAGCGCCTGCAGCTCGGTGGGCTCGACCACCTCGCCCTTGCGGTGGCGCTCGCGACGCAGGTAGTCGATGAACAGGTTGCGCGCGCATAGAAACAGGTATGCGCGAAAGTTGTCGATGGGCGTGCGCCCCAGCTGTTCGGACAGGCGGATGAAGGTTTCCTGAGTCAGGTCTGCGGCGGTGTCCTTGCAGCGCACCTGACGATTCAGGTAGTCCTGAATTTCTTCACGGTGGGCAAGGTACAACGCCTTGAGGTCTGCGCTTGACACGAAACACCTGCGAGCTGGGGGTCAGGGAGCGCAGGAAGATAACAGGAATTAATATCATTTAAAACAACGCGGCCGAGGCGCTGGGGTAGCGTCTCTAGCGGTTCGGGAGCAATCGGGCCTGTGCCCTCTGGAGCCAGACGCTGCCCTTCAACGCTGGTTGAGCCAATGCTGCTGGTAGGCCCCTTGCGGGTCCTGCACCGGGCCGTGATCGGGAAAGGGCAGGTTGGCGATACACGCAAGCTGGGCCTGGGTTGGCGCTTCGCGTCGGATGTCTGCGTGCTGCCCGGGCGGGTAGGCCCCCACCACCAGAAAGCCCGGGCTGCAATCGAGTTTGCAGTGGCCCGTGCCGGCGGGCAGCAACAGCACATCGCCTGCACTCACCTGTACTTCGCGGCCCCGCGGGCCGCCCAGCATCAGCCTTGCCTGGCCACATACCACGCCGAGCGCTTCGTGGCCCTCGGTGTGGTAGTGGTGGTAGGCGTAGATGCCATCGCGCCATTGCGCCGGCCAGCCATTGGCCTCGAAAGTGCGTTCGATTTGCGCCGCCGGATCACTGCCATGCAGCGCAATCGCGTGGGGGTAGATCAGCACCGGCAGCCGGGTGTTGTTGGGCACCCAGTCGTCGGGTTGCAGCCTCAGTACCTGCGAGGCTGTTGAAGGTGTGTGTCGAGTGTTCATGGTCGACCCTCGGCGATGAAGCCGGGGCGGCATCGGGTTGCCAGCCCGGCGTGGTGACAGGGAAGGGGCAGGTGGATGCCTGCCCCGGTCGTCTAGCTTCGCAGGAACGCGAGCAGATCGGCGTTGATCGTGTCGGCGTCGGTGGTCGGCATGCCATGCGGCAAGCCCGCATAGGTTTTCAGGGTGCCGTTCTGCAACAGCTTCGCTGACCGCGGCCCTGAGTTTTCATAGGGCACGATCTGGTCATCGTCCCCGTGCATCACCAGGACGGGAATCGTGATGCGCTTGAGGTCGTCGGTGAAGTCGGTCTGGGAGAAGGCCACGATCCCGTCAAGGTGTGCCTTGGCGCAGCCCATCATGCCCTGGCGCCACCAGTTCAGGATGGTGCCCTCGCTGGCGTTTGCGCCTGGGCGGTTGTAGCCATAGAACGGGCCTGACGGCAGGTCATGGTAGAACTGTGCGCGGTTGGCCTTGAGCTGCGCCTGCAAGTCATCGAATACCGACCTGGGCAAGCCGTCCGGATTGTTCGGGGTCTGGACCATCAGCGGTGGCACGGCACTGATGAGGGCAGCCCTCGACACACGCTCCTGGCCATGGCGAACGATGTAGCGGATCACCTCGCCGCCGCCGGTGGAGTGCCCCACGTGGGCTGCACCCTGCACGCCAAGATGGTCGACCACGGCCGCAACGTCGTCCGCGTAGTGATCCATGTCGTGCCCGTCCCACACCTGGCTGGAGCGCCCGTGGCCGCGGCGGTCGTGTGCGACGACCCGGTAGCCGTGATCAAGGAAGAACAGCATCTGCGCATCCCAGTCGTCGGCACTGAGTGGCCATCCGTGGTGAAAGACGATCACCGGGGCATCGCGTGGGCCCCAGTCCTTGTAGAAGATCTCGACACCGTCCCGCGTAGTGACATACCCCATGTTCGTGGCTCCCGAGTGAAGTGGAGGGCGTGGTCAGTATCGTGTTGTGATCATGACCAGGTGAACAAAGTGCAGATCAGTGGATGAACGGCCTGCGCCGACGCTGCGATAGCCGTTGACCACGGACCATCGCAGGCTTGTACGGCTCAGTCCTGGTGCATGGCCTGTGCTACCCCCTGATCCTCACCCAGGAACCCGCCACTCTGGTGGTGCCACAGCTGCGCATAGGTGCCATTTCTGGCAAGCAACTCGGCGTGGGTACCCTGCTCGATGATGCGCCCGTCATCCATCACCACCAGCCGGTCCATGGCCGCAATGGTGGACAGACGGTGGGCGATGGCGATCACGGTCTTGCCCTGCATCATCTCGTCGAGGCTTTCCTGGATGGCCACTTCGACCTCGGAGTCCAGTGCGCTGGTGGCTTCGTCCAGCAGCAGGATCGGGGCGTTCTTGAGCATTACTCGGGCGATCGCGACGCGCTGGCGCTGGCCCCCCGACAGCTTGATGCCGCGCTCGCCCACCAGGGTGTCGTAGCCGCTATGGCCTTGCTGGTCGCTCAACTGGCTGATGAAACCGTCGGCCTGGGCACTGGCGGCTGCGCTGCGGACCTGTTCGTCGGTGGCGTCGGGCCGGCCATAGGCGATGTTGTCGCGAATGGAACGGTGCAGCAGCGAGGTGTCCTGGGTGACCATGCCGATGGCGCTGCGCAGGCTGTCTTGAGTCACATGGGCGATGTCCTGCCCGTCGATGCGGATCTGGCCGCTGTCGACGTCATAGAAGCGCAGCAGCAGGTTGATGAGCGTGGACTTGCCCGCGCCGGAGCGCCCCACCAGGCCGATCTTTTCACCCGGGCGAATGCTCAGGCTCAGGCCGTCGAGCACCTGGCGCTCGCCGTTGTAGTTGAAGCTCACCTTGTCAAAGGTGACCGCGCCGCCGCGGGTCTGCAGCACCTTGGCGTCCGGGGCATCCTTGACCTTGGGGCCGCGGGTCAGGGTGGCCATGCCGTCCTGCACGGTGCCGATGTTCTCGAACAGCGAGGTCATCTGCCACATGATCCAGTGCGACATGCCATTGATGCGCAGCGCCATGGCGGTGATCGCCGCCACGGCACCTGCGCCGACCTCGCCCTGGTGCCACAGCCACAGGGCATAGCCGCCGGCGGCCATGATCAGGGCCACCACCAGTGCCTGGTTGACGATCTCGAACTGGCTGACCAGGCGCATCTGGCGAAAGCCGGTCTGCTTGAAGTCTTCCATCGCCGCACGGGCGAAGTGCGCCTCGCGGTTGGAGTGGGAGAACAGCTTCACCGTGGTGATGTTGGTGTAGGCGTCGGAAATGCGCCCGGTCATCATCGAGCGGGCGTTGGCCTGCTCCTGTCCGACCTTGCCCAGGCGCGGCACGAAGTACAGCATGGCCAGGCCGAACAGCACCACCCAGGCAACGAAGGGCAGCATGAGCTTGAGCGCGAAGCCGCCGGCCAGCGCGATGATCGCGATGAAGTACACCCCGATGCCGGGGGCGATCTCGATCAGGGTGAACAGCAGGTCGCGCACCGCCAGTGCGGTCTGCATGACCTTGGTGGTGACGCGCCCGGAGAATTCGTCGGAAAAGAACGACAAGCTCTGGCGCAGCATCAGGCGGTGGAAGTCCCAGCGCAGTCGCAAGGGCAGGTTGATTGCCAGTATCTGGTGCTGAACCATGGTGCGCAGGGCCACCAGCCCGACGCTGCACAGCATCACGATGCCGATGCCCCACAGCACGCGGCGTTCCTGCGCTGCCGCATCGCCCCCGGCCTGCCAGGTGGAGAGCAGGTCCACGACCTGGCCCAGGAACGAAAACAGCCAGGCTTCATAGATGGACACCGCAGCGCTGAGCAGTGCGAACGCCAGAATGTAGCCGCGCGCACCCCGCATGCACGCCCACAGAAAGCGTGCCAGGCCCACGGGCGGCGGGGGCACCTCGTCAGGAGGGAAAGGGTCGAGCCTTCGTTCAAATGCACGAAGCATGGTGGTCTCCAAAACGATCGAATGGGGGCAATTCTGACATCGAACGGCGGGCTTGCGGGATTTGTGGGGAGTGAAGAGGCGGTGGTGGTTTGCTGCGCTGGTTGAGAGAAAGCCGCAATCGACCCAACGCGGGTTCCCGCTTCAGGATTTCAACAATAAATTGATAATTCAACGCCTGGTTGATATTTTCTAGGCCAGACGATCATTACTTGGGTGCCCGATGCAACTCGATATTTTCCAGGTGGACGCTTTTTCTTCCGAGACGTTCGGCGGCAACCCGGCGGCTGTGTGCCCGCTGGACGCCTGGCTGCCTGATGCAACGCTGCAACGGATCGCAGCAGAGAACAATGTGTCCGAGACGGCCTATTGGGTACGCAACGGTGAGTTGTTCGAGCTGCGCTGGTTTACCCCCGCAGTGGAGGTCGATCTGTGCGGGCACGCCACGTTGGCCGCCGCCTGGGTGCTGTTCGAACAGCTTGGTGAATGCCGCGACACGCTGCGGTTTTCCACCCGCAGCGGTGAATTGCGAGTGCGCCGCGAAGGCGGTCGCCTGGCCATGGACTTTCCGGCCAAGCAGCCTGAAGCCGTAGCCCTGCCGCCTGGCCTGCTGCAGGCCCTGGGGCTGCAAGAGGCCGAGGCGCTGTATCGCACGGACGATTACCTGGTAGTGGTCGAGGATGAAAGCATCGTCGCCGGGCTCGACCCCGACTTTGCCGCCCTGGCCGCATTCGAGGTGCGCGGGGTTGCCGTGACCGCGCCGGGTCGTCACATGGACTTCGTCTCGCGCTGGTTCGGGCCGCGAGTGGGGGTCAACGAAGACCCTGTCACCGGCTCGGCCCACACTTCGCTGGCGACCTACTGGGCCCAACGCCTGGGCAAGCGCAGCCTGAGTGCCGAGCAGGGCGGGGCGCGCAAGGGCCAACTGCACTGCGAAGTCCTGGACAACGACCGGGTCATCATCAGCGGTCACGCGGCGCTCTACCTGCGCGGCACCATCTTCATCTGAGACCGGCCGGCCAAATCACTTCAAACTTTTCCTACCTCACGGGTTCTGCTTAGTAACACCCCGCACTTGAAGGAGAACCCGATGAAACCCACCGATACCAAGCAGGGCGACAAGGTCCCGCGGCCACTCTCGTCGGACCAGGCGCAGAAGGGCACGCCATCCCCCGACCCGGTGCTGGAACAACCGGACCCGGATACCGAGGCAGTGGACAAGGTGATCACGCCGACGTCCATCAAGGAGCAGGAAGAAAAGACCCGCGAAATCCAGCGGCGCCTGGCCGAGGCGCAAAGGAAGGGCTGAAAGCGGCCCTGCCGGGCCCTGCGTGCCTTGGCGTGCCAGCGCCAGTCACAGCTTGGCGAGCAGGTGCTGCAGTTTTTTCGTGGCTTCGCGCCCGGAACAGGCGCGGCTGAGCAGGTCGCTGGACATGTTCTTGTACATGTCCACGGCCTGGGCAGAGGAGGTGACGCTGGCAATGCCCACATGCAGGTTGGGCAGCTCCCCTAGCCGGTAAGGGCTCACCGCCACGTAGCTGGTGGTCTTCTGCTCGAAGATCTGGAAGGTGGCGCTGGGCAGTGCCTCGTCGATCAGGTAGATACCCGGGTGATCGCTGTTGGTCTCGACGATGGAGATCAGGTTCTCGATTTCCTTGCGTGCCAGCAGGGCGCGCTCCATTCGCACGCTGGGGGGCAGGTCCAGGCGGCCTACCAGGCCGATGTGCAGGTAACGCTCGATCTGACGCAGGCTGACAATCGACCTGACCTGGAATTTTTCGCGAAAGAAGGTGGATTTGCGCTCGTCCAGAATGCTCAGAATCTGGCTCTCCATCGCTTCCTGTGCCGGGCTGAAGCCCTGCGGTCGAGCCTCGTGGAGCATGGTCTGAAACAGCGCCGAGTATTCGGGCGTGGTCAGCAGGTAGGAAAACGGGTCGAAGTAGGAGATGACGCTGCTGGAACGGGCCTCCAGCTGGCGCATGCGCTCGAAGTAGCCGAGGGCGTTGTCGAAGTACTCCGTATCGGAACCCAGCAGGCTGGTCAGCGACACCTTCAGCAGGTCGGCCAGGCGCTCCAGTGTGTCGAGTTTGACGATCTTGCCCAGTTCCAGGCGGTACACCGCAGCCCGCGAGATGCCGAGCTTGTCGGCCACCTGGTCGGCGTTGAGCTGGCGGCCGATGCGAAAGGCCCGGAGGCGCTCGCCGATTGCCTGGTAATCAATCTGGTTCACTGGGGGATCCTTGTCGTTTTTCGTGGTGGCATGTTCTACCAGATCGGCTTGACGAGGCCATGGCGCGAGTGTATCAATATTTAGACATGAACTGTTGCTTGTCCAAAAAATATAAAAAAGGCCGACACATGTCCACACCACCCTGCAGCTGCTGCGGCATCGCCTGCGCTGCCACCTGATACCACAACTCCACCCCCCACCTGATAGGAGCTTCCCTGATGAAGACTCGCATCGGCGCGCCCGCGTTCGCGCTTTTCATGACCCCTATGGTGATGGCTGGCCCGCCGCCAGCCTTCAGCGATACCTTTATCGGCTATCGCTACAGCAGCCATTTCTCGGACCCGGGCAAGCGCCAGGACATAGCCAAGCACATTGTCCAGCTTGCCCATGTGAGCAGCTACGCCCTGGGCCAGCAGTTCGCCAACGTGGATGTGTTCAAGTCCGACCGCGATGACCCGCGCAAGGACAGCAGCAGCGGCGCCACCGAGGTCTACCTGACCTACCGCAATCAGTTGCAGCATGCACGGGTGTTCGATGGGCCGCTGGCGTTCGGGCCGGTGAAGGACGTCGCGCTGACCCTGGGCCTGGACTGGAACACCAAGAACAACGCGTTCCAGTCGCGAAAGCGCATGATTTTGATAGGCCCGACCCTCAAGTTCGCGCTGCCGGCAGGGTTTCTCGACCTCAGCCTGTTCTATGCCAGGGAATGGAACCACTGCGGGCTCGACAGCTGCCGCCAGCCGGGCAACCATTCGCGCATGGCGTTCGACCCGTTCTACCAGTTGAACCTGACCTGGGGCATACCGTTCGCGCTGGGCAGCCTGCCGATGAAGTTCCAGGGCTTCTACAGCTACAGCGGCGAGAAGGGCGATGACTACCGGCGCAACCCGACGGCGGATGAACAGCTGATGCGCACCTCGCTGATGCTGGATGCAGGGGCTGTGCTGGGCGGCGCAAGAAACACGCTATGGATCGGGCCCGGATACGAGTACTGGCGCAACAAGTTCGGCAACCGCCGTGGCGACGGGATCGACGTGGACGCCTTGTCGATCAACCTGGAGTGGCATTTCTGAGCGCGGCGTTTTTTTTTGCGAGCCAGCAATCTAAATATTTAGACAATCGCGCAGGCTGGCAGTACGCTTTGTGAAGCCTTGCACGGGCGGACCGGCGGCGATCCTGGGCGGGTTCAGGCGTCAGCTGTCTAAAAAACCATACAAAAACAAGAGGTAAACCAAGATGGCTTCTTCCGAAAAGCGTCCGAAGAAGGACGCGTCACCCAAGAAGGCCCTGATAGCCAGCGTGACCGGCTATGCGATGGACGGTTTCGACCTGCTGATTCTCGGGTTCATGCTGCCGGCGATCACCATCGGTCTCGGTCTGAGTTCCTCGGAGGCTGGCTCGCTGGTGACATGGACGTTGCTGGGCGCCGTGGCCGGGGGGCTGATCTTCGGCCAACTGAGCGACCGCTATGGCCGGGTACGCATGCTGACCCTGTGCATCCTCACCTTCTCGATATTTACCGGGCTGTGCGCATTCGCCCAGGGCTACTGGGACCTGCTGATCTATCGAACCCTGGCCGGGTTCGGCCTGGGCGGGGAGTTCGGCATCGGCATGGCACTGATCGCCGAAACCTGGCCGGCCAACCGGCGCAATCGTGCTTCTTCCTATGTGGGCATGGGGTGGCAGGTCGGCGTGCTCGCCGCTGCATTGCTCACGCCATTGCTGCTGCCCTACATCGGCTGGCGCGGCATGTTCCTGGTCGGGTTGCTGCCGGCGTTCGTCTCGCTCGTGGTTCGCCATACCATGAGCGAGCCGGCAGAGTTCGTGAAGGCCGCAGCCGACCCGGTGCCTTTCGCACGGCGCTTCACCGACCTGTTCAAGGACCGGCAGACCAGCAAGGCGAGCCTGGGGGTGATGGTGCTCACCTCGGTGCAGAACTTCGGCTACTACGGGCTGATGATCTGGATGCCCAGCTACCTGTCGAACAAGTTCGGCTTCTCGCTGATGGCCTCCGGAACCTGGACCGCAGTGACGGTGCTGGGCATGGCGTTCGGTATCTGGCTGTTCGGGCACCTGGCCGACCGTTTCGGACGCAAGCGCATGTTCCTGCTGTATCAGGCCGGCGCAGGGTTCATGGTCATCGCCTATGCCAACCTCGACAACCCCACGGTCATGCTGTTTGCCGGCGCGATCATGGGCATCTTCGTCAACGGCATGATCGGTGGCTACGGCGCATTGATCTCCGATCTGTACCCCGCGCAGATCCGTGCCACGGCGCAGAACGTGCTGTTCAACGTGGGCAGGGCCGCCGGTGGCTTCGGGCCGCTGGTGGTGGGCGCCGTAGCGCTGCACTACTCGTTCTCGGCGGCCATCATGCTGCTTGCCTCGTTGTATGGGGTGGCGATGCTCGCGACGGTGTTGCTGCTTCCCGCCTGCCAGGCCCATGACGTGCCGAAGCCGCAGCCGGCCTAGCCCGGCGGGATGGTTATGAATTTGCCCTGGCTTATTCGTATCAAAAATTAGACAGTAACACCGAGCTGCAGTACAGTCAGCTTAAGCAATCGCTGAAACACCGCTTCATCTGCCGCTTCATCACTGAGGCGGCATTTACTTTTGACCGTGCTGTATAAAAATTTAGACAAATGCGAGGCCACCTCAATGAACGTGATTTCCGGCTGCTGCCAGGCGAGTGCCCTGACTCCCCCAGACGACACCTTGGCGGTCGTGATTTCCAACCAATGGGTCAACGATGAATACAAGCGCCTGGTGCTACAGGCCGACGGCGCCGCCAGCCAGTCGCTTCCGGGGCAGTTCTTCAACCTGCTGTGCCCGAGTGAAGGCGAGCACAAGCCGTACTTCCGTCGCCCCATGAGCACCTACAAGGCCGACCCGGCCACGGGCCAGGTGGAGTTTCTGTACAAGGTGACCGGCAAGGGCACCTATGGCCTGGAGACGCTTGGCCAGGCGCAGACCGTGGAGATCCTAGGCCCGCTGGGCAAGGGCTTCGACCTGCAGCCGGGGTGGCAGCACATGATCATCGTGGCCCGGGGCGTGGGGCTGGCCACCCTGGCGCCGCTGGCCGAAGCGGCGCATCGGCTGGGCATCCGCCTGACCGCAGTGCTGAGTGCCCGCAGCGAGAAGAGCCTGCTTTCGCGCGAGCGCTTCGCCTCGCTGGGGGCCGACGTGCGGGTGGTGCTGGATGAGGATGGCAGCAGCTCGCCCGAACGGCTCGAACCGCTGCTGCGCCAGATCATCGCCCGTGAAGGCACCGATGCGCTGTTCACGTGTGGCTCCAGGCGGCTGACCCAGTTGCTGAAGAAGCTGAGCGCCGAGCTCGGCCTGGTGGGCCAGGTAGCGCTGGAGCAACAGATGGTGTGCGGCCTGGGCATGTGCCAGTGCTGCGTCGAGGTGTTCGAGGTGGACGGGCTCAGGGTGGGCAAGCGGGTATGCCTCGAAGGCCCTGTATTCGACCTGGCGGAGGTGGTGTGATGATCAATCTGAGCGTACAGGTCGGCGGGTTGCGCCTGAAGAACCCGGTGATGCCGGCATCGGGCACCTTTGCCGAAGAGCTTGCCCACCTGCTGGACTTCAACCAGCTGGGTGCACTGGTGACCAAGACCATCACCACCGAAAAGCGCAGCGGCAACCCGATGCCGCGGGTCTGCGAGCTGAATGACGGGATGATGAATGCCATCGGCATTCCCAGCAAAGGCGCGCAGCTGTTCATCGACAAGGTGGTGCCGTTCTACCGCGACTACGACGCGCCGTTGATCGTGAGCATTTCGGCGCCCACGGCCCAGGGCTTTGCCGACCTGGCGGCGCGGCTGAGCGATGTGCCAGGCGTGGCCGGCATCGAGGCCAATATCTCGTGCCCCAACCTGGAAGCGCATGGCCAGTCGTTCGGCATGCAGGCTGAAAGTACCCGCGACGTGGTGGAGCTGATGCGCCAGGTCACCTCGTTGCCGCTGTGGGTCAAGCTGACCCCCAATGCCGGCGAGGTGGTGCCGGTTGCCCTGGCTGCGCAGGAGGCCGGGGCCGATGCCGTCGTGGTGGGCAACACGCTGCTCGGGTTGTCGGTGGACATCGAGCGAGGCCGCGCGCGGCTGGGCAACTTCATGGGCGGCATATCCGGCGCCGCCATCCGCCCGCTGATGGTGCGCCTGACCTATCAATGCGCCCAGGCGCTGGAAATTCCGGTGATTGGCTGCGGTGGCATTGCCACGGCCGACGATGCGCTGGAGTTCATCTATGCCGGTGCCTCGGCGGTGCAAGTGGGTACGGCCACCTTCCTGCACCCGAAAACCATGAACACCATGGTGTCTGAACTGGAGGCCTACTGCCGGCGCAAGGGCGTTGCCTCGATCAGCACCCTGATCGGCGCCCTCGACGATTTGCCCGCCGAGCCGTTTGGAGCCTTGCCATGATCGCGCAATGGCCTGAACAGGCCGCCAGACTGTTCGACACCATCGCCGCCTTGTCACGCGATGCCCAGGTGGGGATCACCCGCGAAAGCTACGGCCCCGGCGAGAGTGACGCCATCGCCTGCCTGAGCGACTTCGCCTTGACCCAGGGGCTGGAGGTGGCAACCGACCGTGCGGGCAACGTGATCTTCACGCGCAAGAGCGACAATGGCCAGCCCGCACTGTGGTACGGCTCGCACCTGGACTCGGTGCCCCAGGGCGGCAACTACGACGGCCTGGCCGGCGTTGTGGCGGGCCTGCTGTGCCTGTGCCGGCTCGACCGCGAGGGCGTGGCCACGGCGCAGCCGGTGCGGGTCATCGGGCTGCGTGGCGAGGAGAGCGCCTGGTACGGCAAGTCGTACATAGGTTCGCGTGCGCTGGTCGGCGGGTTGAGCGAGCACGACCTGCAGCTGACCAACCGCTTCAGCCAGCGCACCCTGGGCCAGGCCATGCAGGCCGTGGGCGCCGACCTGGCAGCGATTGGCCGTCGGCAGTGGCTGGTCGATCGCACCCAGTTTGCCGGCTATCTGGAAGTGCATATCGAGCAGGCGCAGTCGCTGGAGCGCATGGGGCAGGCCGTGGGGATCGTGCCCGGCATCCGCGGCAACCTGCGCCATAACCAGGTTCGCTGCCTGGGCGAAGATGGCCATTCGGGCGCCGTGGCTCGGGAGGACCGCCACGACGCCGTGTTTGCCGTGAGCGAGCTGGTGGCCCGCATCGACCAATGCTGGCGTGAGTACCTCGCGGCCGGGCGAGACCTGGTGGTTACCGTCGGCACACTGGGGACCAACGCGGCGCACCATGCCGTCTCGCGTATTCCCGGCGAGGTCAGCTTCAGCCTCGAGATGCGCAGCCTCGACATGGCCACGCTCGAGGCCTTTCACGCGGTTGCGCTGCACGAGGCAAAGGCCATCGAGCAGGCCCGCCAGGTTCGCTTCGAGTTCGACCTGCGTATCGACACGGCCCCGGCGGCCATGCACGCCCCCTGGGTCGAGGCGCTGGTGCGCCAGGCCCGCCAACAAGGCTGGCAGGGCGTGCTCACCCCCAGCGGGGCCGGCCATGACGCTGCGGTTTTCGCCAACGTCGGCATCCCCAGCGCCATGCTGTTCATCCGCAACCAGCACGGCTCGCACAACCCCCACGAGGCCATGGCCCTGGACGACTTTCTGGTGGCCACCGAGGTGCTCTACCACACGACACTGGAGCTGACACCATGAGCGTACCCCGCAATGCCTGGTTGATCCGCAACGCGACCCTGGTGAATGAAGGCCGCACCTGGGCGGCCGATGTGCGGCTGCGCGAGGGCCGCATCGACTGTATCGGGCAGGCCCTGCAGCCGCTTGCCGGGGAGGGCGTGATCGAGGCGCACGGCCTGTGGCTGCTGCCGGGAATGATCGACGATCAGGTGCACTTCAGGGAGCCCGGCCTGACCCACAAGGCGGACATCGCCAGCGAGTCGCGGGCCTGTGCAGCGGGCGGCATCACCAGTTTCATGGAGATGCCCAACACCAACCCGCCCGCGCTCGATCGGGCCAGCCTGGAAGCCAAGTACGCCATCGCCGCCGCATCGAGCGCGGTCAACTACGCCTTCTACATGGGGGCAAGCAACGACAACCTGGCCGCCATTCGCGCCATCGACCCGGCCAGCACGCCAGGGCTGAAGGTGTTCATGGGGGCCTCGACCGGCAACATGCTGGTGGACGACCCCGAGGTGTTGAACGAGATCTTCCGGGTTTCGCCGGTGCCGATCATCACCCATTGCGAAGACACGCCCATGATCAATGCCGAGCTGGAAAAGGCCAGGGCGCGCTTTGGCGAGGACATTCCTGCCCGCGAGCACCCGCTGATCCGTTCGCGCCAGGCGTGCATCAGGTCCACTCGGCTGGCCATCGAGCTGGCGCGCAAGCACGGCACGCGCCTGCATGTGCTGCACATCTCCACGGCAGAAGAGCTGCAGCTGTTCGAGCCCGGCCCCCTCAGCGGCAAGCGCATCACCGCCGAAACCTGCGTGCACTTTCTGCACTTCACCGATCACGACTACGAGCGGCTGGGCTTTCTGATCAAGTGCAACCCGGCGATCAAGTCGGCCAGCGACCGCGACGCCATCGTCAAGGCGCTGGCCGAAGGTCGGCTCGACGTGCTGGCGACCGACCATGCCCCGCACCTGCTCGAAGAAAAGCGCAGCACTTACGCCAAGGCGCCGTCAGGCATTCCGTTGGTGCAGTACGCGCTGCAGGCCGCCCTGGAGCGCGTCTTCTGCGGGGAGCTGAGCCTGGAGCGCCTGGTCGAGGTAGTCAGCCACGCACCGGCGCAGCTGTTCCAGGTCAGTGGCCGGGGCTACCTGCGCGAGGGTTACGCCGCCGACCTGGTGCTCGTCGACCCGCAGCGCCCGCACCGGGTGAGCAATGACCAGGTGCTGTCCAAATGCGGCTGGACGCCGTTTGCCGGTACCGAGTTCTCATCGAGCATCGTCGCCACGTTCGTCAATGGCGAACGGGTGTGGGACGGCGCCACGGTGAACAGTGCAGTCCGTGGGCAACGACTTTCCTTCAACCGCGCCACGCCTGCCTAGTGGCGCAACAAGAGGTACGAACAACGATGAATTTTCATGAAATGGTGCAACGCTTCGCCGCCGCGCTGCCGGGCACCGACTCGTTCAAGCAGGCCAACGCCGACTGTGAGGCCATCATCCGTGACCAGCCGTTCCAGGCCGGCGCGGCCTTTCTGGTCGCGGGCTTTTGCCGCAGCTACGTGCTCATCTACGAGGATCAGGGGCTGGAGCACGACTTCGCCCTGCGCAACCAGCGCCAGCTGCTCGAGTACATGAACAGCCTGCAGGCGGCCCTGGCGACGTGCGATCACGCGATTGCGCACCAGGCGCTGATCGAAGTGGTGACCCATTACGCCAGGAGCGAGCGGATTTTCTAGGGCGGCGGCTGGCGGCGCCAGCAGGCCGGAGCCAACGGCCTAGAGCGCCGTCCAGGACTGCCTCGAAGCCTGCAGCTGGTTCTTGATCCAGTTGGTAAAGGCCCGCACGGCGGGCCGCTCGCACTTCTGCAGGTCAGTGACCAGGTAGTAGCCGCGGTGCGAGTGGATGACGATATCGAAGGGGCGCACCAGCAGCCCCTTGGCCATGGAGTCGCCACACAGCAGGTTGTCGCCCATGGCAACGCCCTGGGCCGCGATGCACGCCGCCTGTGCGCAATGTGCATCGGAAAACAGGATGCCGGTGGCCACGTTCAGCTCCGGGGTGTTCGCCGCCGCCTGCCACACCCGCCAGTCGCTGTAGTCGCTCATGTGCAGCAATGGGAACGCGGCCAGGTCCTGCGGGGTCTTGAGCCCGCCCAGGGCGTTGATCAGCCGCGGGCTGCAGACCGGAAAGTAGTTCAGCGCCGCTATCTGTTCCACCTGCATGCCAGGCCAGTCGCCGATACCGTAGGAGATGAACAGGTCGGCGTTGTGGTTGCTCACGTCATCCGCCGTGGTCGGTGTGACCATGTGCAACTGGACCTGGGGGTATTCCTTCACGAAGCCGCCGATGTGATGGCACAGCCAGTAGGTGGAAAACCCCGAGCTGCAACTGATGGTCAACTTGCCATACACCTCCTGGTCATCGACCCGCCGGCCTGCATCCTCCAGGTTGGCCAGCAGGCGCTGGATCTCCCGGGCGTAGCGTTCGCCGCGAAACGTCAGCGAGATACCCCGGCCCTGGCGCTCGGTCAGGGCAAAGCCGAGGGTGTCCTCCATGCCCGTGATCTGATGGCTGATGGCGCTGCGGGTGAGGTTGAGCTCAAGCGCCGCGGCAGTCACGCTGCCCAACCGGGCAACCGCTTCCAGGGCACGTAACGCGGGCATCGAGGGTAGACGCATGGGGCGCTCCACTGACTTATTGTTGAGCAAATATAAACATTAATGGCGAAATAAATCGATTGTCGTATTTTCTGGTTCAACAATACTAGGCAGGCCCTGCGGGTCCGAGCCGCTCAGCGGGGTCACATACCAATAAGGAATGCCCTGCATGATCGAGCCCAAGGCCTTTGCCCAGAACTGGGTGGACCAACAGCAAACGACCCTGTCCGACTGGCACCAGGTGATCTGGCACTATGCCGAGCCGGCCTTTCGCGAGTACAAGTCCTGCGCCTGGTACGTCGAGCTGCTGCGCAGGCAAGGGTTCGAGGTGGAGGAGGGCAGCGGCGGCATGCCTACCGCTTTCTGTGCCACGTTTCGCAACGGCGACGGCCCTGTGCTGGCGACCTACGCGGAGTACGACGCGGTGCCGGGCAACAACCAGGCGGCGACCACCCGGCGCCAGCCGCGCGAAGGGCTGTCGCGTTTCGCCCCGGGGCATACCGACCCTCATTCGGCGCTGGGCATCAGTGCCCTGGGTGGCCTGCTGGCCGCCAAGGCCGCCATGCTCGAACATGGCCTCGCGGGCACGCTGAAATTCTTCGGCGAGCCAGCGGAAAAGCTGCGCGCCTCCAAGCCGGTGCACGCGGCCAAGGGCTATTACGATGACCTGGACGCGGCCATCAGCTTCCACCCCACGTACATGCTGCCGCTGAACAACACCACTACCTGGGATACGCACTGCGGCATCGCCTACGCCTACATCTATACCTTCACCTGCGATTCGCCCCAGGACTGGATCGCAGCGGACAAGTACAGCCCGATTCCGCAGAACCACCTGGCTGCCAGGGCGCCTGGGGCCAACGACGCGCTGGTGCACTTCTATACCCTGAACGAGAGCATGCGCCGCTCCACGTTGCCGTTCACCGGGCTGTGGAGCTACAACGAGGCGATCCTCACCGCCGGCCAGGCCACAGCCGACAACCTGCCGCCGCACATCGCGCAGATCCAGTACCTGTCGCGCTGCGACTCGCTCGAGCAGGCCGAGGCCATCTCCCAGGTGATGGACAACAACGCCGCCGCCGCCGCCCTGGCCACCGGCTGCCAGTGGAACAAGACCTGGGTGTGCAAGTCCCGTGGCGGGCTGCCCAACCATGTGCTGGCGCAGGCCACCTACGACAACCTGCAGGCCATCGGCGCCCCCACCTGGGACGACGAGGCCATCGCCATCGCGCAGCAGATCCAGGGCAACCTGGGGCTCGAGCCCATGGCCCGGCCGTTTCTGCCCGAAACCGAAACCCTGATCGACCCACAGGAGTGCGAGCGTCTGCTGCGCCAGCAGATGCCCGCCTGGCAAAAGCACCTGACCTCGGACGACTACCCCGAATACACCTGGCATTGCCCGACCGTGCGCCTGCTGGTGGCCCGCCCGATGCTCTCGGCACCGCCTGGCTACACCTACCCGGACTGGGTGCCCAATGCCCTGGGCGGCATCCGCCAGACCATCGACCCGATGATCCAGGTGGCGGCCAAGACCATCGGTGCCACCCTGATCGACCTGCTCACGCGGCCCGAGCTGCTGGCCGCCGCCCGCCAGGAATTCACCGAGCGTACCGGCGGCGGCATTGGCGGCACACGCTGGCAGGCGCCGCTGCTGCCCCGGGACTTCAAGGTCCCGCATGACTTCCGCTGGCCCGAATACATCCGCACCGCCCGTGGCGAGGAGTGGTGGATTCCGGCCCGGGCCGACGAATAGCCGACCGGCGACGGCGCCTGCGGCGCCTTTTACCCAAACCTGGTTTTCTTGGACTGGTGCCGCGCGGCGGTGCCATGCAAAGGTGTTCCCTGCGATGAGTGCGATGACCGATTACCGCTCCAGCCATGTGCCCGGCCCCCAAGGCGCCGCCGACCTGGTGTTTCTGAATGGCCGCATCTATACGGTCGATGAGTCTGCCCCCTGGGCCGAAGCCGTGGCCATTCGCAATGGCAGCTTCGTCGCGGTGGGCAGCAACGACGAGGCGAAGGCGTTCGTCGGCCCGCGCACCCAGGTGGTGGACCTGGACGGCCGTTTCGTGATGCCGGGTATCTACGACATGCACACCCACCCGGACCTCAAGCTTGCGCCCGGTTACTCCGGCTACCTCGAAGTCGGCGTCAGCGATCCGACCCCGGAGCAGGTGCGCCAGGCCATTCTCGACTATGCGGCCGAGCACCCGGGCGACGGCTGGGTGTATGGGCAGTACTTCGTGCGCTACACCTTCAAGCAGGCCGGGCTGGTGCCGTCGCGCCAATGGCTGGACAGCGTGCTGCCGGACCGCCCGGTGGCGATCCTGGATCGCTCCTGGGGCTGCATGATGGTCAACTCCAGGGCGCTCGAGATCGCCGGGATCGACGCCGACACCATCGACCCGCGCCACGGCTACATCGAGCGCGACAGCGTCACCGGCGAGCCGACCGGCATCCTGGTGGACGGTGCCTATGCACTGATGCACGCCGCCATGCCGCCCACGCCGCAACACGCCCTGAAGCGTGCCTATCGCGAAGGGGTGTGGTTCCAGAGCGGTCATGGGGTGGTGGGCACCAAGTATGTGCACGTGTGCGAGCACCGCCTCAATGCGCTCAAGGCCATCGACCAGGCGGGCGAGCTGTCGGTGCGCGTGGAGGCCGCGATCAGCTGGCAGGACGACATCTTCCCGGTCAAGCGTCGCTGGGAGCTGCTGGCGGGTGAGCGTCACTTCTATCGCAGCGCACGGCTCAACGCCAATGCGGTCAAGTTCCACTTCGACGGCACCCACGAATCGCGCTCGTCGTACCTGTCCAGCGCATGGCCGGGCGAGGAGCGCTGGCGCGGCCACCTCAACCTGACCCCCGAGCACATCACCGACATGGTGGTGGACATGGACCGCCGGGGTATCCGGGTCATCGCCCATTGCACCGGTGACGGCGCCTCCGACCTGTTCCTCGATGCCGTGGCCATGGCGCGGGCCAAGAACGGGCCCGACGGCGTGCGCCACCAGTGCGCCCACAGCACCACTTTGCTGGATGCCAACCTGCCGCGTTTTGCCGCGCTCAACGTCACCGCCGAGTTCTCCCCGGTGGGCTGGTTCCCTTCATCGTTCGCCAACGCCCGCGCCGTGTTCGGCGAGGACCGCATGCAGCGCGCCTACAACTTCAAGGGCGTGTTCGAGCATGGCGGCGTCGCGGTGATGGGCACCGACTGGCCGGTGTCCAGCATCAACCCCTGGATCGGCTTCGAGGCCATGGTCACCCGGCAGAACCCGTTCGGCGAGGAGCAGGGCAGTTTCTACGGCTCGCCCATCAGCCTGGAGCAGGCCATGCGCGTGATGACCATCAACGGGGCGTGGTGCATGGGTATCGAGGACAAGGCCGGCTCCATCGAGACGGGCAAGTCCGCCGACCTGATCGTGCTCGATCGCAACCTGTTCGAGGTGGAGCCCAAGGGCAACATCCACAACACCCAGGTGCAGATCACCGTGCTCGAAGGTGAAATCACCTGGGACCGCAACGGCGAGTTCGATGCCGGCACCCACGCGGCCACCTGGCGCCGTGAACTCCCCAACTTCTGAGGCGGGCCGTTTTGATGAACAAGCAGTCTCCCATTCCGGTGACGCTGGTGTCGGGGTTTCTCGGCTCCGGCAAGACCACCCTGCTCAACAAGATCCTGGGCAGTGATCACGGCTTGCGCATGGCGGTGATGGTCAATGACTTTGGCGCGATCAACATCGACAGCGAGCTGATCGTCAGCCAGACCCAGACCACCCTCAGCCTGGCCAACGGGTGCATCTGCTGCACGGTTGAAAGTGACCTGATCGAGCAACTGGGGCGCCTGCTCGGCGACCGGCAGAACCGCCCGGAGTACATTCTGATCGAGGCGAGCGGGGTGTCGAGCCCGGGCAAGATCGCCCGCACGCTGAAGTACCCGCAGTTTCGCGATGCGCTGTCGATCGACAGCATCATCACGGTGGTGGACACCGAGCAGTTCGGGCAGCTCGAGGGCGAGATGGCGCAGTTGGCCATGGACCAGCTGGACGTGGCGGACATCATCGTGCTGAACAAGGTGGACCGGGTCGAACGCAGCCAGATCGAGGCGCTCAAGAGCCGCTGGCTGTACCCCCGGGCGCGAATGCTCGAATGCCAGTATGGCGATGTACCGCTGGAGCTGGTGCTGGGCGTGGGGCGCGGCAACCCGCTGGCGTCCTTCACGCCGGTCAAGGCGGCCTCAGCGCCGAGCCTGGGTGGGCACTCGGCAGATCACGCCAGCGTGTTCGAGTCCTGGAGTTTCGCCAGCGACAGACCGATGGCGCTCGACACGCTGCGCGCGACGCTGGCGCAACTGCCGGCGTCGATCTATCGGGCCAAGGGCACGCTGCACATCGCCGAAGTGCCGGGCAAGCGGTTCATCATGCACCTGGTCGGCAGCCGCTGCGAGATCCTGCCCGACCGCGCCTGGGGCGATGAAACGCCCCACACCCGGCTCGTGTGCATCGGCAAGCGCGGCACCCTGGCCCCCGAGGCGCTCGAAGCCGGCTTCCAGGCGTGCGTTATCCACACAAATGACAAGCTTTATTCACATCATGGGTGAAGCTGAATTGGCGACGGCCTCCGGCAGGTTCAGCAATATGGGTGGTAGTGGCCTTCTGGCCTGTGCGGAGGGGGCAGGAGTGGTGAGCAGATATCAACAATCAGCCAAATTTAATTCGATTGTGGTTGCCCAGCATCTACTGAAAAATGCCTCGGCGGTCTGGTAAAAATAACAGGAGAAGACCCAATGACTAGTTGTGCTCAGGCGCTCGTCAAACTGCTTGAAGGTTATGGTGTGGACACCGTGTTCGGTATTCCGGGCGTGCACACTGTTGAGTTGTATCGCGGATTGCACGGTAGCCGGCTTCGCCATGTCAGCCCTCGCCACGAGCAGGGCGCAGGGTTCATGGCGGACGGCTATGCCCGAGCCAGTGGCAAGCCGGGGGTGTGCTTCATCATCACAGGCCCCGGCATGACCAACATTCTGACCGCCATGGGCCAGGCCTACGCCGACTCGGTGCCGATGCTGGTGATTTCCACCACCAGCCGTCGCGAGCACCAGCGGCTGGGGCACGGTTACCTGCACGAACTGCCTGACCAGCGCGCGATGGTGGCCGGTGTGTGCGCCTTCAGCCATACCCTGCAGCGCCCGCAGGAACTGCCGGAGGTGATTGCCCGTGCCTTCGCGCTGTTCGGTTGCGCCCGGCCGCGCCCGGTTCATATCGAGATCCCGCTGGATGTGCTGGAAATGCCGGCCGATGGCCTGGACCTGAGCCCTCGCGCATTGCCGCTGGCCAGCGCGCCTGCCGAGGCGGCCGTACAGCAGGCCGCCGCCCTGCTGGGCGCGGCACGGCGGCCGCTGATTCTCGCCGGCGGCGGCGCGCGCGGTGCCAGTGATGCACTGCGGGCACTGGCCGAGCGTCTCCAGGCCCCCGTTGCGCTGACCACCAATGCACGCGGCATCCTGCCGCCTGCGCACCCGCTGCTGCTCGATGGCGTGCAATCGTCCGCCCATGGCCGTGCACTCTTTGCCCAGGCGGATGTGGTGCTGGCGGTGGGCACCGAGCTGGGCGAAACCGACTACGACTTCTTCGGCCTCGGGCCACTGGCCCTGCAGGTGCCGGTGATTCGCCTGGACATCGACCCGATGCAGATCCTGGGCGTGCAACGCGCAGCCGTCGGGCTGCTTGGCGACGCACGGTTGGGGCTGCAGGCCCTGATCGCAGCGCTGCCCGGGGCGGCCGCAGACAGTGACTGGGCCGCGTTGAACGTGCCGCGGGTCAATGCCGCCGAGCGCGGCAGCTGGACCGGCAGGCAGCAGGCCATGCAGGCGCTGCTGGATACGCTGCGCGACAGCCTGCCGGCGCCGATCCTGGTTGGCGATTCGACGCAGCCGGTGTACCAGGGCGCGCTGGGCTATCGCGCACCGGCCCCGTGCACCTGGTTCAACGCCGGTACCGGGTACGGAACGCTGGGCTACGGCCTGCCGGCGGCCATCGGTGCCAAGGTTGCCCTGCCTGAACGTGCCGTGGTGGCGCTGGTGGGCGATGGTGGTTTGCAGTTCTCGAGCGCCGAACTGATCGCGGCGCGCGAGCACGGCATCGGGGTCATCCTGGTGCTGTGGAACAACCAGTGCTACGGCGAAATTCGCGACTACATGACGGCGCGCGACATTGCGCCCCTGGGCGTGGACATCCTCACGCCGGACTTCGCGGCCTTCGCACGCTCCTGTCATGTGCAGTGCCACACCGCCGGCAGCCTGGACGGGTTGCGCGATCTGCTGCAAGGCCTGGAGAGCGGCGAGCCGCACGTCATCGAACTGAACGCCTCGGACTTTCTGCCTGCCTGACGGGGCTGTCCGGTCGGGTTGATCAACAACAATGGGACATCGAAGCATGATCCACGAAAAAGGGCTGCCAAGCATGCAGTCGACCCCCGTCGTCGCCATCGATGACCTGCACAAGAGCTACGGCGACCATCACGTCCTCAAAGGGATCTCCCTGCGTGCCCATGAGGGGGACGTGGTGTCCCTGATCGGTTCCAGCGGCTCGGGCAAGAGCACCTTGCTGCGCTGCATCAACCTGCTGGAGATTCCCAACGCCGGCAGCCTGCGCGTGAACGACGAGGAAGTCAGGTTCAGGCAGGGGCGTGGCGGGGTGCGCGAGATCGCCGACCTGCGCCAGGTCGAGCGGCTGCGTGCGACCCTGAGCATGGTGTTCCAGAACTTCAACCTGTGGCCGCATCGCACCGTGCTGGAGAACGTGATCGAGGCCCCGGTGCATGTACTGGGTGAGAAGCGCCAGGACGCGATCGCGCATGCCGAGCAGTTGCTGGAGAAGGTCGGGCTGGCCCACAAGCGCCACGACTACCCCTCGTTTCTGTCCGGTGGCCAGCAGCAACGGGTCGCCATCGCGCGGGCACTGGCGGTACGGCCCAAGGTGATGCTGTTCGACGAACCTACCTCGGCGCTGGACCCGGAGCTGGTGGGCGACGTGTTGAAGGTGATCCGCGACATCGCGCAGGAGGGCCGCACGATGATCCTGGTGACCCACGAGATGGCGTTCGCGCGCGATGTCTCCACCCAGGTCGTGTACCTGCACCAGGGCCAGATCGAAGAGCAGGGCCCACCGCAACAGGTAATGCTCGACCCGCACAGCGAGCGGTGCCGCCAGTTCGTGATGGCGCAGAACAATCGCTCATAACAACACTATTCATCCGCGGGGGCGTGCCCCTGCATTGTCCGCTGCCAAAAACCAAACAATAGCTGCATAAGGACTGTTAAATGAAAAAGACACTCGTTGCTGTCGTGCACTCGCTCCTGCTGGCCGGGGCGATCAATGTCGCTCACGCCCAGGACAAGGTGGTGTTCGCGATTTCCCAGGAACCCTACCCGCCGTTTTCCTTCAGAAACAGCAATGGTGCGTGGAGCGGTTTCGAGCCTGACCTGATCAGCGAAGTGTGCAAGCGCATGCAGGCCGAGTGCTCGCTCAAGGGAATGGCCTGGGACGGCCTGATTCCGGCGCTGCGCTCCAAGCAGGTGGACGTCATCATGAACTCGATGTCCATCACCCCCGAACGCGAGCAGGTGGTGGACTTCAGCGACCCGTACATCGAGACGCCGGCGCTGTGGGTCGGGGATGCCGCCCTGGAACTGACGCCCACCCCGGAAGGGCTCAAGGGCAAGATCATCGGCGTGCAGGGCTCGACCAGCCATTCGGCCTACGTCAAGGAGTACTTCGGCAAAGGCTCGACCATCCGCTACTACAACGACCAGGACGACCTGCTGGCCGACCTGCGCAGCGGCCGCATCGACATCATGCTGGCCGACAAGATCTCGGTGGAGCCGATGCTGGCACTGCCCGACAACGCGATGCTGGCCGGCAAGGGCATTGCGCCGGCCGACCCGCTGTTCGGCAAGGGCATCGGCGCGGCGGTGCGCAAGGGCGACGATGCCCTGCGCGAGAAGCTGAACCAGGCGCTCAAGGCCGTGCGTGAAGACGGCACCTACGACGCCATTGGTGCGCGCTACTTCAAATCCAGTGTCACAGCCGCCCAATGAGGCGGTTGAAACCTGCGCGGGTGATCGGGTGCCTGTATGACCATTTCTGAAATGTCCAATCTGCTGTTCGCCGAGGGCTGGATTCAAACCCTGGCCCAGGGCGCGGTGAAAACCCTGGGTATCTCCCTGGGGGCCTTCGCGCTGGGCCTGTGCATCGGCCTGCTCGTCGCGTTGATCAAGCTCAGGGGGCCACGCTGGATGGTCGCCTGTGCCAACTGCTACACCACGCTGTACCGCGCCGTGCCGGAACTGCTGCTGATCCTGCTGCTGTACTACGCAGGCACCGACCTGCTGAACCTGGCGATGGCCGCGATGGGCCGGCCCAGTGTCGAGATCAACGGTTTTCTGGCTGCGGTCGTGGTGCTGGGGATTGTCCAGGGCGCCTACTCGGGTGAGGTGATTCGCGGCGCCGTCGAGGCCATTCCTGCGGGGCTGGTGGAGGCCGGCAGGGCCTACGGCATGTCGCGGGCAAAGCTGTTGAGCCGGATCATCCTGCCGTGCATGTTGCCGTTCGCCATCGCGGGCCTGTCGAACCTGTGGCTGGTGCTGGTCAAGGAAAGTGCGCTGATCAGCGTGGTGGGCTACAGCGAACTGCTGACCGCCGGGCGTCAGGCGGCGGCCAGCACCAAGCACTACCTGCTGTTCTACCTGGTGGTCGCGGCGTTCTATTACGTCATCACCCTGGTTTCCAGCATGGTGTTCCGCAAGTTCGAGGCCGGCTTCGAACGCTGGATGCCCAGGAACGTATAAGGGGACGATCATGGATTTGACTTGGCTGAATGATTTTTCCAGTGAACTGCTGCGCGGTGCCGGCCTGACCGTGCAGTTGCTGCTCATCTCGGCAGGCTTCGGGTTTGTACTGGCTATCGCGATGGCCCTGGGGCGCCTGTCCAACAGCGTTGTGCTGGCCAACGCCTGCAGGTTTGTCAGCAGCGTGATTCGCGGTACGCCGCTGCTGGTGCAGATCTACATCCTGTATTACGGCGTCGGCAGCGTGCTGGCCAGCTACCCGCTGATCAGGGGCGGGGTGTTGTGGCCCTACCTGCGCGAAGGGTTCTGGTATGTGGCCCTTGCACTGACCTTGAGCGTGGGGGCGTATGTGGGCGAAGTGCTGCGCAGTGGCCTGCGCGCCGTACCCAGGGGCGAGCTTGAAGCGGCACGCGCCTATGGCATGCGCCGCGGGCAGATCCTGCGCAGGGTCTGGTTGCCGCGGGCATTGCAGATGGTCAGGCCGACCCTGGCGGGGGAGAGCGTGATGCTGCTCAAATCCACGGCGCTGGCCTCCACCGTCGCGGTTACCGACCTGCTCGGCGCCGCCAACATCGTGCGTTCGCAGACCCTGCGGGTCTATGAGCCGCTGCTGTTGGTGGCGATCACCTACATCGTCCTGGCCCTGATCATCGAAAAGAGCTTCAAGTTGATGGGCACCACCTCGCAGCGTCGAGTCTAGTGGCTAACGTATTGGCGTCGGTCTGCACGCCACAAGGAATTCAAATGAAGTATTCATCTCTGGTTCAACGCATCAGCGGCGAGAGCGTAGCCGCATGGGACATTCACTATGCTGCCTGCCAGGCGCAGGAGAGGGGCGAGAACGCGATCATCCTCAGCATCGGCGACCCCGATTTCGCGACGGACGATGCGATCTGCGAGGCCGCGATCCAGGCCCTGAAGGCCGGCGATACCCACTACACCCCGGTAGTGGGCCGGGAAAAGCTGCGCGAAGCCATCGCGGCCAAGCAGCGCAAGCTGCTGGGCATACCGGTGGCCGCCGAGAACGTCGCGCTGGTGGCCGGTGCGCAGAACGGCCTGTACGCCGCAGCCATGTGTCTGTTCGAAAGCGGCGATGACGTGCTGGTGCCCGAGCCGATGTACCTGACCTACGCTGCCAGCGTGCAGGCATCCGGTGCGCGGCTGGTGTGCATCGAGCAGCCTGCCGAGAAGGATTTTCGCCTCACGGCCCAGGCGCTTGAAGCCGCACTGACCCCCAACACCCGTGGCATCGCCCTGGCCACGCCGAACAACCCCACCGGCAACGTCTACACCCGCGAGGAGCTGGAGGCGGTGGCGCAGGTGGCCCGGCGTCACGACCTGTGGGTGATCTCGGACGAGGTCTACTGCCAGCTGACCTACGACGCGCCGCACATCAGCATCGCCAGCCTGGAGGGCATGGCCGAGCGCACGGTGGTGCTCAACAGCCTGTCCAAATCCCACGCGATGACCGGCTGGCGGGTCGGCTGGGTGGTGGCGCCCACGAGCCTTGTCCAGCACCTGGACAACCTGCTGCTGTGCATGCTCTACGGTCTGCCGGGCTTTGTTCAGGAAGCCGCGCTCAAGGCCATCGAGCTGGACGATGAGATCGTCGCCTCGGCCCGCGAACTCTACACCCGCCGCCGTGACCTGATCGCCCGGGAGCTGGACGGGGTGCCGCTGATCAAGGGCAAGGTGCCCGAGGCGGGCATGTTCATGCTGCTGGACATTCGTGCCACGGGCCTGTCGGGCGTCGATTTTGCCTGGGCGCTGTTCCGCGAGACCGGCGTCTCGGTGCTCGATGCCCAGGCCTTTGGCGCCAGTTGCGCGGGCTTCGTGCGGGTGTCGTTCACCGTCGCCGACAAGGACCTGCTGGACGCCTGCCAGCGGATCCGCCAGTTCATCGAGAAGCTGCAGGCCGGCCTCTGAGCCGCTTGCGAAGGAATGACGATGCTCCCTCCTGAATGTTCATCCGAAGTGCTCGCCGGCGTGCTGATCGGCGAGCAATGGCTCGCCGACGGCCCGCTGCTCGAGGTCATCAACCCCTCCACCGAGGCGCTGATCGCCACAGTAGGCGGGGGCAACGCTGAAACCGTCGAGCTTGCCGTGCAAAGCGCCGCTGCTGCATTCGCGCAGTGGTCAACCAGCACTGGCGCGTTGCGTGCCCGGGTGTTGCGCCGCATTGCCCGGGGCATACAGCAGAACCGCCAAGCCCTGATGACGCTGCAATCGCGCAACAACGGCAAGCCATTGGCCGAAGCGGGGCTGGACGTGGACGACGTGATAGCCACCTTTGACTATTACGCCGACCTGGCCCAGGGCCTTGACGCTGCACAGGACCGCGATGTGGAGCTGCCTGTCAGCGACTATGCCGCGCGCTTGCGCCGCGAGCCGTGTGGCGTGGTTGCGCTGATCGTGCCGTGGAACTTCCCCATGGTCACCACGGCCTGGAAACTGGCGCCGGCCCTGGCTGCGGGGTGCACGGTGGTGCTCAAGCCATCGGAGGTCACGCCGTTGCCGGAGCTTGCACTGGCGCGGATCATTCTCGAGGCGGGCCTGCCGGCGGGCGTGTTGAACATCGTGTGCGGTACCGGCCTGGCCGTGGGCGCACCCTTGTCGGCGCACTCGCAGGTGGCCAAGATCTCTTTCACCGGCAGCAACGCGGTGGGGGTTCAGGTGATGCAGCGTGCGGCAGAGACGGTGAAGGGTGTCAGCCTGGAGCTGGGCGGCAAGTCCTCGCTCATCGTGCTGGAGGACGCCGACCTGGAACTGGCGGTCGAGCTGACCTGTGGCGGCGGCTTCTACAACGCTGGCCAGATGTGCTCGGCCACCAGCCGGGTGCTGGTCGCCGAGCACCTGGCGGACGCCTTCGTGGCAAAGGTCAGGGCCCGCGCCCAGGCGATCACCGTTGGCGACCCCTTTGTCGACGGGGTGCAGATGGGTGCGCTGGTCAACCGTGCCCAGTACGAGCGTGTGCTGGCGCACATCGCGCGCGGGCTGGCTTCGGGCGCCCGGCTCGAGTGCGGCGGTGGGCGCCCGCAGGGCTTGGCGCAGGGGTTCTACGTTGCGCCGACGGTGTTCACCGACGTGGCGCTGGACAGCAGCTTGTGGAACGAGGAGATCTTCGGCCCGGTGATCTGCATCCGCCGTTTCGGCACCGAAGCCGAGGCCATTGCGCTGGCCAACCAGGGTGATTTTGGCCTGGTGGCCACGGTGGTCGGCCGCGACCGAGTTGCGGCCAACCGGGTAGCGGATGCCTTGCAGGCCGGCATGGTCTGGATCAATGCGCCTCAGGTGATCTTCCCGCAGACCGCCTGGGGTGGGTACAAGCAGAGCAGCATCGGGCGCGAGCTCGGCCCCTGGGGGCTGGCAGCGTTTCAGGAGTTGAAGCATGTGGTGAGTGCTGGTTGATTGGCGCTGGCCGCAACACACCCAGCGCAAGCATCACCTCTGGCATCAGATGTTGAATGCCGGTATTGCACCACGTGCTGCCTGGATCTGCGGACACCGGGGGTCGGGCTCTCCCAGCTCGCCGGTATGCTGGTAGCCGCTACCCAGGCAGCCACCGTTGCATACGGCAAAGTAGCGGCAGCCCTGACAGGTGGGATGCTCCACCTTGATCTGCAGTGGCTGGGCAAGAATGGCCGATAGCGGTTGTTGGTACAGGTTGCCCATGGGGTGGGCCTTGAAGCAGGTGCAGGAGCACACGTCGCCATTGGGGTAGATATAGACCTTCGCCGTCGCAGCACCGCAGTTTTTTGTGGTGATGGTTCGGCCAAGTTCGGCGATGGCGTCGTCACCCAGCGCTTGCAGCCGACTGAAGTCGTACATTGGAAACGCCAGGATGCGCGTTTTGTAGGGCTGCTTGCGCAGCGCATAGACATGCTGGTTCCAGGCCTGGCTGCAGACCTCCATGCCTGATGAGGCGCGCCCTGCGTAAGTTGCCCGCTTGATTGCGATATGGGTCAGTTCAAGGTCATCCAGCGGTTGAATGAACTGTTCGATGCGCGCGAAAAAATCGAGGTCGATGACGGTCGCCGACACACTGCACGAAATGCCTTGTGCCCGCAGCCTGGCGAGTGTGCGCAGCGCGCGCCTGTAGGTGCCGGCCCCACGCACCAGGTCATGTTCGGCTTCTGTGCCATCCAGGGATATCTGTACCGAGAGTGACGGCTGCCCGGCCCATTGCTCCAGGATGTTCTGCTTGTAGAACGACGTCACGCCGTTGCTGTTGATCTTGGTCTGCAGTCCGAGCGCAAGGCTGTGCCGCAGAATGCTGTCGAAATGGCGATGCAGCGTGGGCTCTCCGCCCGTGAGCAGCACCAGGCTATGCGCATGGTCCTGGCGGATCTGCGACAGCGTGTCGAGGATCATCGCCTTCTCGGCGGTTTCGTCGCGATAAGGCGAAGAGTCGCGGATACAGTGGCTGCAGGCCAGGTTGCAGCGTTCGGTCAGTACGAAATAGAACTGTTCCATCATTCAAGCTCGAGATAGGGCCGTGCGTGCAGGTCGAGGTCGAAGTCTGCCTGCGAGGTGGCGCTCAGGTGATCGACCAGGGCCTGCACCGGCACCTGTTGGATGGGCGAGGTCGAAGGTTGGAACGGTTGGCGCACGTAGGTTTCCAGCAGTGTGGCGAAGTTCTCATCCTGCTCCTGGCGCACCAGCCACTCCCTCAAGGTCAGTGGGTACAGCCCCACAGCCAGGTGCGCCGAGTGCCGGGCTTCGGTACGAGTGAAGTGCCAGAGGCCGCGAGGGCAATAGAAGACATCGCCCTGTTCGAGCAGCACCGAAGACCAGCCGGTGGCAGCCGCATCGATTGCAGGAACGCGCTGATGACGGATGGCCTTTGACAACACATGCTGTTCGTCGCGGTAGTACCAGCGTTTGCTGCCGTGGATCTGCAGCACCAGTACATCGTGCCTGTCGAAGTGAGGATTGACGCCTCGCTGGTTGGCGGCGGTGTAGTAGCCGTTCATGCCGATGCGCGTATTGAGTTCCGAGGCGAGCGTATCGGTGAAATTCTCCAGTCGCGCACTGTGTTGCTGGATGTTGTCGAAAACCAGCGTGCCGCCGCGGGCAATCGCGTGCAGCATCTTTTTCTTGTTCAGCGTGTTGTTCTGGTTGTTTGCATAGCGATCCACATCATCGATCAGATCGTATTTGTGAATGGTGTTGTTGTGGTTGGTGATGCGCACCTTCGGGTACAGCAAGGTGTTGCTGTTGAGAATCTGGTTGAAGGCCTGCATATCCAACAGGCTGGAAAATTTCTGCGGGCTGCCCTTGATGTGCAACGCAGCGCGATCGAAGTATTCATCCAGAAACTGCTGCTGGCTGATGTGTTCGAAGATGAAGTTGAATAGGGTCATGGGGCAGGGCTCTACCTGGGCTTGTTTATGAGCGTGATACCTGAATCGATCAACTTGCCAAGTTGCGCGGGCGGCAATTGGTCTTCGATATGACTGATATCGATTTCCACCAGCGCGGGCAGCTCGAACAGCCAGTCCGGCAGGCGGCGTATGTGAGTGCGGGCAATGCCCAGACAGCGCAGATGACGGGCCTGGGCCAACTGCTCGGGCAGTGCCTCGACAGGGTTGGCTCCCAGGTTGAGCCGCTCGATGTCCAGCTGATCGACCGGCCAGTCGATATGTCGAAACCTGTTGCGATAGAGGCTCAGGTGCTTGAGGCGACACCCAGCAGTGGCGGGCCATCGCAGCTCCCGCAGACTGTTCTTGTACACCAGCAGGGTATCGAGCCCGGGGGGTGCAGCGGTGAGGTCCAGAGTCTGCAAGCTGTTCGCCCCCAGGCCGAGCCATTTGCAGCCGGGAAACACCGTGGACGCGCTCTGCAGGCTCATGCAGTTGCTGCCCAGCTCTGCCGCCAGCACGCTGGGGATGGCAGGCAGCCGGGTCATATCGCTGTCGCACAACCGTGCCCGATTGAGCTTGAGTGTGCGGGGGGTCAATGCCCGGATGGCGTGAAAGATATCGTTCAACCGCGCTCGGGGAGTCTCGAGTAGCAGGCTCGACCCATTCTCTTCGTCATCGAAGTCGAGCAGCTTGCGGTCGGGGGCCCACATGGGGGGCCTGCCGGTGAGCTGCGCCAGATGGTCCCACGCTTTGCAGGGGGCTGTGCTGCCTGCTTGCAGTTCTGCGGCGATGAGCGATGCAATGCGTGCCGGCGTGTCGCTGTCCAGCTTGATGGGCAGAATCTTCAACCCACCGAGAAAATAGAACAGCTTGCGCAACTTGATGTGGATGGGGTGGTGTGGGGATACGAATTCATCCGATACATGACGATCGCCCTTGAGGGTGACAAAAATGCGTCGGCCCGCCAAGCTCCGGGTATCGCGCCAGTGCCGCAGGCTCAGCAGGTGTTCGTCCGACAGGTCGTTATCGCCCAGGATGGGAAGCACCAGCACGATGGCTGCAGTAGAGGGTGTGTCCGGGTGCCTTGCACATCCAGCAGCGCCGGTATCGAGTGTATCGATACGCTGGTGCACAGGATGTCCAAGGGCTTCAAGATGCGCCCCGAGGACGCCGGGCAAAGCGGCGGCCGACGACAAGCCTGAAACGATCTGCAAATCAACTGACATTGTCATTGCCGCCACCGCCCTTGGCGTCAGTCGCGCAGTTCCTTGTCGCAGTGATCCGCTTCTTTCCACAGGCCGAACATGGCCTCGAAGTCACTGAGGGTACCAGGATCCAGCTCGCTCAATTTCAGTGCCGGGCGCTTGATTTCGGTCATCGAGTCCAGTGCCGGGGATTGAAGTTCAACTGTTTTCGATTGCATCACGAGTGTCCTTTATCGGATTGGGCGGGGTTTAACCGCACGATGCTAGGGGTAATACTTTCCGTTGGCAACAGAGGGGCCTGTCGAGCGGAAAGTTCGTTTGCGCAGGTTGCAACATAGCGGCAACCTGCGCGAATAGGTTGCTCGGAAGATGCCACTCGGGGAGGGCTCAATCTTCCTCGCAGCTGTCGAGCATCTCTTCCACGGTCTGGCGGGTGTCGTGGTCCAGCCCTTCGATCAACCGCGCCCTGACTGCATCGCTTACGCGGGTGCTGTTGTAGCGCAGGGAAACCAGGATCGCCAGCCTGACCTCTGTGTCCGGGTCGCTGGCCAGGGTCAACTGCACGTCTTCTTCACTGGGCATGGCCAGCAGGCCAAACAGCCTGTTTGCCAGTTCCTGGCGGACCTTGCTGTCCTTGTCCCTGGCCAGGATCCGCTGCGCCTCTGGGGTGAGCTGATTCATGTAGCTGGATGACTCCACCAGTTTGAGCCTCACGCTTGCCAGCGCGTTCTGGGCCAGCAGCGCCTGGGTTGCGGGAGACAGCCGGCGGTTTTCAGCCAGCGCCAGATGCACGCTGCTTTCCTCGTCGCGCAACAGCTGCAGTTGTGCTTCCTCGCACAGGTCACCTCCATTCCAGTCCTTGTTGCCCCTGGCCAGTGCGATGCGCACGCAGATCTCGTCGTCCTTGGCCAACACCAGTTGCGCCGATGGTTTGAGCTTGGGGTAGGTAGCCAGCGATTCGCGGATGTCCTGTTCGACGTCTTGTGCCAGGATCTCCTGGGCCCGCGAATGCAGGGTGAACATGAAGTGGCTGTCACGTTCTATCAGGCGCGCACGCACGGACTCGTCCGGGTCGTTGGCCAGCAGCAGTTGTGCGGCTGTGCCGACGTGTTGATTGGCGGCCACGGCGAAGCGCACGTTGACATTCTTGTCCTGTGCCAGCTCCAGTTCCATGTCGCGATCCATCCACCAGTCGCGCAGCAGTGCGATGCGCACGTCGGGTTCGGGGTCGCGCAGCAACTGACGCAGAATGTCGCTGTCGACGGCCTTGTTGGCGGCCAGTCGAGCTCTGACCTTGGCGCTCTTGTGCGCCGCCAGGGCCTCTTGCACGGGCCTGGTCAGCGTCGAGTTATCGGCCAGCGCTTCGAGCAGGGGTTGCGCCTGTGCGCCTTCGGCCAACAGGTCGGCCTGCAGATGAGCAGGCAGCTTGCCTTGCGCAGCCAGCACCAGCTTTTCCTTGCCTGGAGGCTGCTCCTGCCCGCTCACGGGCGATTGTTGCGCGCCCATGTAACCAGAGAAGATCATGCCGATGGCCCTTCCTACCGAATCACTGGCCTCGGTTGGCGCTGCTGTTTTCGTCTGGCAGATCAGGGTCATCAGGGTTTCACCGATGGCCGTGTTTGCTGCCAGGGTTTGGCGGACGTGCTCGCTGCCGATCTTGTACAGACGCAGACACTGTGCCTCGCTCAGGTGGCGGTTGCCGGCCAGGGCGCGTTGCACCGCTTCCACGTCGCCGATCAGCTTGTCGGCGACCGGCCCGGCCAGCGCCGGGTTGCTTGCCAGGCGGGTTCGTACATCGATGTTGCTGTCATCGGCCAGCCGGGCTTGCAGCGGTGCTGTCACGGCCTGATTGCCCGCCAGCGCACACAGGGTCTGCGCATCGCCTCGTTCCAGCAGGCGCTGCTGGATGTCAGTGCCGAGGGCGGCGTTTTCCGCCAGTTCCTGCTGGATCTCGGGCAGGTCACCGGCCAGTTGCTGCTGCACGTCATCCAGCAGGTCTGCTACGCGTGCCAGGCATCTGCGGACGTCGGTGCTTGGGTCTGCTGCCAGATGGCGCTGCACGCTTGGCTGTACCGTGTCGCGCCAGCGCACCAGACGCTCGCGCACATCGTCCTGCTCATCGTACATCAGTGCCTCGAGGATCTGCTCGGCCAGGTGGTCGTTGCCTGCCAGCGCCTCGCGCACGTTGGGCTCGGGGTCCTTCAGCAGCCGCGCCTGCACCTCGACATTGAGCGCGCTGTTGCCTGCCAGAGCGCGACGCACGTCCTCCGATTCATGCTGGCTCAGGCCCATCTGCAACAAGGCGGACCCCAGGTTGGTGTTGCCAGCCAGGCTGGCCTGTACCTCTTCTACGTCTGTGGTCAGGCATTGCAGGGCGGCGCTGGTGAGGTTCGGGTGGTCGGCAAGAATGCGCCGTACCTGCAGGCTTGGGTCCCGAGCCAGCAGCAACTGGGCAGGGGCACCCAGGTTGTCGTTGCGTGCCAGGGCCTCGCGCACATCAGGGTCGCATTTGACCAGCTCCAGTTGTACCGCGTCGGGGAGGGCGGTCGCGCCTGCGCGGCGGGCCAGCGCTTCGAGTACATCCTGGTCTTCATCGCGGGTCAGCAGCAGCTGCACGGTTTCGCTCAGTTCGTCACGCCGAGCCAGGCGCTCGCGTACCTCGAAGGAAGGATCGCGGGCCAGTTGTTCCTGTACCTCGGGATGCAGGTTGTCGTTGCCGATCAGGTGCTCGCGCACGGTAACGGCTGTGTCCTTGGCCAACTGTTGTTGCACGACCTTGCTCACGGCCTTGTTGGTCGCCAGTGCCCTGCGAACCAGCGGCTCCTGATCCGCCAGCAGACGTTGCTGCAACGATTCGTCGTCGGTTCTTTTCGCCAACTGACGGCGTTGCTCGGCGTCCAGCTCGAGGCGTTCGAACTGCGCCGCTATCAGGTCATGCGGCGCGTGGGCATGCAGGCAGGCGAGGTGCAGCAGGGCGCGATCGAAGCCGGGTTGGCCTTCTTCGATGTTGATCCGCAGCGTCAGCAGCTTTTCCGGGCAGTTGGGGTTGCCGTAGGCCGCGGTGCGAACCTTGGCGTCGGTGTCGCCGACCAGCCTCTCCAGCAGGTCGTCAGGGCAGTCCTCATGCCGGGCGACTTCCTCGCGGCGCAGCGCATTGTGGTTTTCGGCCATCTGAATCATCTGCGCCACGCTCAGGCCGTCGCTGGCTGAAGCTGGCTTGAGCTTGAACTTCTCGAACAGCTCTTCGTACTTGGCCACCTGATCGCGCAGGGTTTCACGCAGCGGCACGGTCAGGTCGATGGCGGCTTCGAGGTCTTCGAATTTCAGCGGGCGACCGTCCAGAAAGGCGGTTTCGCGTGCTTCGTTGATGGCGTTCTGGATGTCCGCCCCGGCGTAGTCGCGGCACTGGGTCACCAGCTTGCTGCGCTGCGCGGGTTCGAGCTGCACCGTCTCACCCTTGAGGTGGATATCGAGAATCGCGCCGCGTTCGACCGCATTCGGAAAGCCCACATAGAACACTTCGTCGAAGCGGCCCTTGCGCAACAGTTCCGGCGGCAGGGTAGCGATGTTGTTGGCGGTGGCGATGACGAACACTGCGCCGGTCTTCTCCTGCATCCAGGTCAGGAAGTAGCCGAACAGCCGCGACGAGACTTCGGAGCCGCTGCCGCTGGTCAGGCCGACGAAGGCTTTCTCCAGCTCGTCGATCCACAGGATGCACGGGCTGACCGACTCGGCCATGCTCAGGGCTCGGCGCATGTTGTGCTCACTTTCCCCGACGTACTTGCCCAGCAGCGAGCCGATGTCCAGGCGCAGCAGCGGCAACTGGAACAGGCCGGCGGCGGCCTTGGCCGTTAGCGACTTGCCGCAGCCGGGCATGCCGGCGATAAGCACGCCCTTGGGCGCCTGCACCCGCGCGTCACGTGCTTCGCCGAGGCGACGGAAGATCTGTGCGCGGCGGCCCAGCCAGGTCTTGAGGTTTTCCAGGCCGCCGATGTCGGTGGCGTTCTCGTTGACCCGCAGCATTTCCAGCACGCCGCTTTTGGCGATGATCTGCTCTTTTTCATGCTGGATCAGTACCAGGGCGGCATCGTTGATCTGCTCGTGGTGCTGGCGGACCATCGCCAGTGCCGAGCGGATCTCTTCCTGGTTCAGGCCGCTGCACGCTGCGTGCAGGCGCTGACGCAGGCCCTCGGGTACCAGCAGGTCAAGCTGCTGGCACACCGCCTCGAGCTGGCTGGTGATTTCCTCGCCCCGGGGCAGCGGCAGGGGCAGCAGGGTGATCTGCGCTTCGATCTGCGACGGAATGTGCAGGGTCTCCGAGACCAGTACCACCGCCGACGTGCCGCGATGATGGCGCTGGATACGGTTGAGCAACTGCTTGAGCCGAGCCACCGCCAGCGGCTGGTTTTCCAGCGCGCTGCGGGCGTCCTTGATGATGAACAGCTTGTGGTCCAGGTCGTCGTCCAGCAGTGATGGCAGGCTTTCGGCCAGGTCTGTCCTAGGCCCCTGGCTGCCCCGTGGCTGCTTGTTGACGAAGTCCACCCAGCCATAACCCAGGTTCCATTCCTTGGGGTGCAGGCCCAACTGGCTCGCGACATCCTGCAGCATGGTATCGACCCTGGCTTCTTCGCCGGAGTGGATGTACAGCCCGGGATAGCCGGCGACCAGATGGGATTTGATCTTGTCCTTGAGTTCGAGCAGGTTCATGGCAGTCACCACAGGGACAAGAGGCTGGAGGCGAGGTTACGCAGACCGCTGCCCACCGATTCGAGTGCACGGCCTGTGCCTTCGAGCACCACGGCCGCGACCCGGGTAGCCGTCCTGGCGACCGACTTGCCGGCTTCGTACACCACTTCGCCGATCTGCCCGCCGGCGATACCACCGGCCACGCCACCGACAAAACCCCCAATGGCGGTACCTGCCGGGCCGAACACCGTACCCAGCGCTGCACCCAGCGCTGCGCCCTTGGTTGCACCAGCGATGGCCATGGTGGTGGTTACCGTGGTGTTGCCGATGGCGTCGATGGCCTCTTCGCCGGTCAGCTCGCCCTTGCCGAACTTGTAGAGGACCTTGGCGTTCTGCAGACCGACGCACGCGATGTTGGTGATCAGCCCGGCCGGGGTGTTGCGCAGCGCCGCGCCGAGCCAGCCGTTTTTCACTGCCACCACCACGGCACCGGAAACCGCCACTTGCGCAGCGGTGTTGGTGCCGGCGCGCAGCGAGCTCTCGAAGAATTCCTTGAGGTCGTCCTGGCTGCTGGGGTTTTCCCGGCCGTTCAACCGGTTCCAGAAGCGCCGCGCCAGAATCCGCGTGCCCTGCATGCCCACTGCGATGCATGCGCCCATGACTGCCTGCTTGCCGATCTGGCGGGCGATGGTGGCGCGGTTGGTGTCGTTCCAGTCGTACTGGCGCGACTCGGCTTCCTGCTGGGCCTTTTCCTGCAGCTTGCGGGCTTCTTCCTTTGACAGCGGGCGGGATTTCACGCCATCGGCTTCGATCACCTCCGCGCTGTCGGGCACGTCCGCACCTTGGCCTTCGGGTACCAGCGGTTTCTGCCCTTCGTAGTCGCCGCGGTTGAGCAGCTCTTTGGTGGCGTCGGCATCGGCGCCGTACTTGGCCTGGTACTTGCCGACCACATTGCCGTTGCCGTCGACGATCTCGATGTCCACCGAGTTCGCTTCCTGGGAGCCCACCACGCGGGCGCGGTAAGGGCTGCCCTTGCTGACGGCGTCGATGTTGAACGTGTCGACGTGGTGCTGCTCGGCAATCAGGCCGTTGAGGTGCGGGCTGCGGTTGATGTCACCCTTGAGCGTGGTGACCATGTCCCGTGCGTTGGTCGTGGCATCGGCCAGCGCCTTGTCGATGTGTCCGGCGTACTGACCCACGTGTACCGAGCCGGAGAGGCCCGCGTTCTTCTCGATTTCGCCGGCCAGCCACGAGGCCTTGCTGCGGCCCTTGTCCATGTGCGCGTGCAGCGATTCGCGGGACTGGTTGAAGGCCACGGTGGAGGCGATCACCTGCTGGCTGGTGCTCAGCAGTTCCTCTTCGTTGCTCCACAGATGCGGGTACTTGCGAAACTCGTCGCTCAGCCATTGGTCCAGCGGCTTTTCACCCCGCGCGTTGCACGAGTCGACGAAGGAGGCGACCACCGCCGTGGTCTTCTCGCCGTTGCTGCTGTCGCCGTCGAACAGCTCGGCCTCGAGGTAGCGGGCCTGATCCTGATTGACCTGCTCGAAGTCGATGCTGTCGTCCCGGTTGTAGTCGTCGCCCAGGGGCTTTTCCATTTCGGTCATGTCAGTCGTCCTGCTGTTCAGTGCAAGTAGTCGGTGAGCTCGTCGCGCAGTTGCTGCTGCAACCAGGCGGGCTCGAGAATGCGTACATGGGGGATCCAGTAGCGGATGATCGGCAGCAGCTGGTTCGGGTGATTGACCCGGCAGCGCAGCAGCAGGCGACCGTCGGCCTGCTGCTCGATCAGTTGCTGGTGCGGCAGCACGTTGCGCCGAAGAAAGTAGTAGGCGTTGCTGGCGGCGACCTGGACGGTGACCTCGAGGCGGTCTTCGCCGAACCAGATGTCATCGTCGCTCTCGATCTGCGCCTGGGTGGCCGGGTCGGCAACAAAGGATTCGTCCAGCACCTGCAAGGCATCGATACGGGCGAAGGCGAAGCTCTTGAGGCGACCGTCTTCGGTGGCGGCCAGGTACCAGATGCCCTTGTTGTGGATCAGCCTGTAGGGCTCGATTCGGCGTTGCTTGCCGGTGTAGTTCAGCTGGCAGCGGCGCTGTTGCTCGATCGCCCGTCCCAGCTCGCGGAAGTCGCAGCTGTCCGGGCGTTGGGCGGCGAAATGCCCGTCGCGTACCAGGAAGCTGGTGGGGCCGGGTTTTAGCAGGTCCAGCCAGGAGCGTCGGTCGTTGGCCGGGAACAGTTGCTCGACACCGCTGATGCGGGCGAAGGTCTGCAGGTCGGCGGGGGACAGGCTGCTGCGGTGATGGCGGGCCAGTTGGTAGACCCCGTTGGCGCCGGGCTCGATCACATCGCCCAGACGGTTGAGGTCACGGTAGATGGTGCGCTCGCTGACCCCGAAGCGCTCGGCCAGTTGCAGGCGGGTAGGGCGCTCGCCGCTTTGCAGCAACCGCAGGGTATCGGCCAGGCGCAGGGCCAGGGTGTCGTGATCGGTGGCCGCCATGGCGGGTCCTTGTCGATGGGCTTGGCGGCGACTCTAGCGAGGACGACTGACAGGCTGTGTCAGTGGCACTGACACGATTAGAGCGCCTCTGCCGGGAAAAATGTCGACAATAACCTGAATGGTGGCTTGGGGCCATGTTTTGCGGGGTGTGCTGGGAGGCTGGTCTGTCAGAGGCTGTCAGGGTCGCCGAAGAACATCTGAATCCGCGACCGCAACCACCGCTCCCCCGGATCATTGTCCTGCGACCCGCGCCACGCCATATGCAGCTCGAAGCTCTGCACCTCCAGCGGCGGGTCTTCGGCGCGCAGGCCGCCGGCGGCGGTCAACTGCTCGGCGGTGTAGTCCGGCACCGTGGCGAGGATGTCGGTGCCAGTCAGCAGGCTGCCCAGGCCGTTGAACTGCGGCACGGCCAGCACCACATGGCGCTTGCGCCCCAGCTTCTCGAGGATCTCGTCCATGAACCCGCTCAGGTCGCCGGCAAACGACACCAGGGCATGCGGGCGTGCGCAGAATTCATCCAGGCTGAGGCTGCCCGGCTTGCTGTCGGCACGCAGCACCTTGGGCCTGCTGCGGCGCAGCACCTTGCGCTTGGCGTTGGCCGGCAGGTCGCTGGTCCAGCTCACGCCCACCGAGATTTCACCCGACGCCAGCAGCGAGGGCATCAGCAGGTAGTTGACCCGGCGCACCACCAGCACGATGCCCGGCGCCTCGGCGCGCACACGTTTGAGCAGTTGCGGCAGCAAGGCGAACTCGGCGTCGTCGGAGAGGCCGATGCGAAACACCGCCGTGCTGGTGGCCGGGTCGAAGTCGGCAGCGCGGCTTACCGCCGTGGAGATGGAGTCCAGCGCGGGGGAGAGCAGGGCGAAGATCTCCACCGCCCGCGCCGAGGGCTCCATGCTGCGCCCGGTACGCACGAACAGCGGGTCGTCGAACAGGCTGCGCAGGCGCGACAGCGCCGCACTGATGGCCGGCTGGCCGAGGAACAGTTTTTCCGCGGCGCGGGTGACGCTGCGCTCGTGCATCAAGGTCTCGAACACGATCAGCAGGTTCAGGTCGACGCGACGCAAGTCGTTACGGTTCATCGGCTTCGCTTCATAGGTCTGGTCGGGGCAGGGGTGAATCTTAAGGGCAAAGACGGTACCCTGCACCGCATAAATTGCGCAGCAGGCGCTATCACCAATCAATGACAGGCATGTTGACTATTAATGGCCACTGATGGTCTAACCGCTATAGCCCCGATAGAGTTGCGGGTATTAGAGGTTCACTAGGCGAGGTTTGCGATGTCCCGCATGATCCGTTTTCACAAATTCGGCCAGGCCGAGGTGCTCAAGTGCGAGGACGTGGCCACGCCGCAACCGGCTGCCGGTGAAGTACAGGTGCGGGTGCAGGCTATCGGCATCAGCTGGTACGACGTGCTGTGGCGGCAGAACCTGGCGCCGTCCCATGCGCGCCTGCCAGCCGGCATCGGCCACGAAATGGCCGGTGTGGTGACCGCCCTCGGCGCCGGCGTCGACGACCTGGCCATCGGCGACAAGGTCGCCAGCTTTCCGGCCACCAGCCCCAACGAGCACCCGGTGTATGGCGAGGTCATCGTGCTGCCGCGCAACGCACTGACCCGCTACCCCGATATCCTCAGCCCGATCGAGGCCAGCGTGCACTACACGCCGCTGCTGATCGCCTATTTCGCCTATGTCGACCTGGCGCGGGCCAAGGCCGGGCAGACCGCCCTGGTCACCGACGCCAGCCACTGTGCCGGGCCGGCCTTCGTGCAGCTGGGCAAGGCCCTGGGCCTGAAGGTGATCGCCGCCACCAAGGACAGCGCCGAGCGCGACAACCTGCTCAAGCTGGGGGCAGAGAAGGTCATCGTGACCGAAGAGCAGGACCTGCTCATGCAGATCAACAAGTACACCGACAACCGCGGCGTGGACATGGTGCTCGATGGCCTGGGTGGCCCGCAGATGTCGTTGCTGGGCGATGTGCTGGCGCCACGCGGCAGCCTGGTGCTGTACGGCCTGCAGGGCGGCAACCAGACGCCGTTCCCGGCCTGTGCGGCGTTCCAGAAGAACATCCAGTTCTTCGTGCACTGCGTGAGCAACTTCACCGGCAAGCCGGAGCTGGGCATCACCCAGGACCAGTTGGCGCTGCAGCGCGCACTGCGCGATATCAACCAGTTCACCGCCGACCGCCAGGTATTGCCACACATCATCAAGGCCTACCCGTTCGACGAGGTCGTCGCCGCACACCGCCACATGGACGAGTGCCCGTGTGGAGGCCGCGTGGTACTGGTGCTGCCTGACGCCTGACAGGCTGCGCGACACGCCAAGCCCGAGCCGAGTCTCGGGCTTTTTTGTGGAAATTTCTTATTAAAGTTTCAGATGTTTCCTATTTAACTTGTGCGGACTAAGTACGGCGCTTGCGTTATGTTGTGGGCGTGGGAATAAAGACTTTCCGGTGTCCGTAAAATTACATCTTCGCGTGGAAGGGCTGCTGTTTCCTATGGGCGTCGGGCACTGTCGTGCCTAAGGCGGCGCTGTTCATCCAACCATCAATCATCTCAAGGAGCGAGATATGGTGTGCCAGCTGTACTGTTCATGGAGGTGGGGCCCTCGCACGCAACGCGCCGGGGGGCGCTGTCCGGGGCAAGGGTGGTCATCGGGCGATGCTGTTTCGACCTGAGTCGGAATAATCGTAGGAAGTTGTAAGAAACATCCTAAGACCATCATTCTTTTTTTAATTCACTTTGCCGTTGTTACGCAACGATGTCCTGTTACCCGCATCGGGTAACTTCCGGCTGACGGCAGTCGTTATCGAATCAGGTATACACCATGAGTACCCTCCACGATCAAGCCATGACTCACATTTACCAGCAGGTCCTGCAGCGACTGCTCGAGTGCCTTACCCAGGGCCAGCGCGCGTCGCTGCAATTGCTTATCCAGCGCATGCTGGTGGCCGCCGGCGGGATCGAGCGCATAGGCGACTTCAAGGTGATGCTGGCCCATGGCGGCGGCAAGGACAGCTCCTTCGCCCTGGCGTTTCTGCGCGCCGCGCAGTTGAGCATTGCGGCGCGTGCGCCGGCCACCTTCGAGCTGCGCGTGGTCACCGCCCGCCATGTGGGCATGTCGACGGCGGTGATCGAGAACATCGAGCGTGGCTATTCGGCGCTGGTGCTGCATGACGACCTGCGGGTCGAGCTGCTGGTGCTGGACGACGGCGGCCTCCAGCACTTCGATGCACTCAAGCCGCTGTCGCCGCGTCAGCAGCAGGTCGAGCGCTTCGACACCCTGGTTGCCGGGCACCTGACCGCCGGCCAGGTGCGGCCGATGTTCTGCAATCGCTTCTACCTGGCGCTGGCCGAACTCTACCGCCAGGGCATGGGCTGGGAGGGCGGGGTGGACGCATTGATCAACGCCGACCCGATGCCCGAGCGCAAACGCTACCTGGCGTGGGGCCGCCGCATGATGCGCGAGGCCGGGTTGAGCAGTGCAAGGCCGGCCCACTCACACCCTGGCGCCCTGTTGCAGGGCCTTGGCCAACTGCGCCGCATCTACCTCAACGAGGTGCTGGGCCTGCCAGCCGAGCCCCTTCGGCAGGTCCCGGGCCCCCGCCGTATCCCGCGCTTCATCGACATCGCCGACCTGCTGCAGGACAGCCAGCAGGGGCAGAGCGTGCTGCTGCTCGAATTTCTCAGGTTTCGCTATGACGAGCTGGCCCTGGGTTTCAGCCAGTCGGCCTGTGCCAACCCGTTGCTGATGGCACACCTTGCCGGGCTGCGCGCGCAGTGGGTGCAGGGGCAGGACTATGCGCTGGGCATTGCCGAGCACCTGCAGCAGGTCAAGGCCCAGCTGCGGCGCAAACCGGTGCCGGCGGCGCTGCAGGCACTGGCCATGGAAACCTGGCAAGACCGCGAGCGCCACGGCCAGCGCCGCCGCCTGGCGGACAACTTCGCCCTGCAGGGCTACAACCTGAACGAAGAACAGCTGGCCTGCCTGCTGTTCGCGCCCTTCGTCGACCGCGGGCGCAACCTGGAGCGCTTCGTACAGGCGCGGCACCCCGGCATGCAGGCGGCGCTGCCCTACCTGCACAAGGCACTCAAGGGCGTACCCTCGCCACAGCCCATGGTGCAATGGCTGGAGGAGATCAGCGGCTTGTCCCTGAGCACGCTGCAGATGCTCTACCAGCGCGAAAGTGAAGCGGCCGCCGGTGGACGTTCGCTGCTGGCGCGGGCCCGGGATAGCGATCCGGGCCGGTTGCGCCATTGATCCGCTGAGGTTGCCAAGCCCGCCTGTCTGTATGTATAACCAGTGGATTCCTTCTGCTGGTTACCCGCTCCGTGATCGCCCATTCCGTCGCCGACCCGTTCTATTACCTGTGCAACTTTCAGCAGGTACTGGCCTGGGTGCAACTGCGCTACGCCGACCTGCTCGATGAACACGAACACGCCTTCATTCAACAGTTCGCGACGCTGGGCCAGGCCTCCCAGGCCCTGCTGGTACGCATGGTGATGCGCAAGGGCGTGATGTTTCGCGCCAGCAAGCTGACCTACCTAGAAATCGGCGCAATCGAGCCTGCCGCCGCGCCGCTGGTGGCGCTGGGCTGGCTCGACGACCAGCCGAGCCTGGGCCTGGACCACCTGTTCCAGTTGCTGCGCAAGGACGAAATCGCCCGCTGTTTCGCCGACGTGCTGGAGCGCCCGCGGGCTGCCAAGGGCGAACTGCTCGAACAGTTGTCGGCGCTGTATGCCGAGGCCAGGCCCCTGCGTCAGTGGTGGCCCGAATTCGACGAACCGGTGTACGTGCTGCACCTGCAGGCGCTGTGCGATCGTCTGCGCCTGCTGTTTTTCGGCAACCTGCACCAGGACTGGTCGGAGTTCGTGCTCGCCGACCTTGGCCTGCTGCGCTACGAGCAGGTCGCGTTCGGCGAGGATTCCCGGGCGCTGCGCGAGCGCGCCGATATCGACCTGTGCCTGGCCCTGCACACCTGTGCCGAGCAGCTCGAGGCCGGGCAGCCGGTCGAGCAGGTGCTGGCACTGCTGGACGGCCTGCAGCCGAGCAACCCGTGGCTGGAACGGCGCCGCGCCAGGTTGCTGTTCCAGCTTGGCCAGCATTGCGAGCGCAGCGGCGACTGGGCCCAGGCCCTGAACATCTACCCCCGCAGCAACCACCCCCAGGCACGTATCCGGCATATCCGCGTGCTGGAGCGCAGCGCCGATCATGCCGCCGCCCTGGAGCTTGCCAGCGTAGTGGGCGCCAAACCGGCCAACGCGCTGGAGGTCCAGGCGCTGGCGCGCATCGTGCCCCGCCTGCAGCGCAAGCTGGGCGGCCCGCCACAGCGTCGGCGCGCCCCGGCAGCGATCAGCCGGCTGGACCTGTGCCTGCCTGTCGATCTGTCGACGCTTGGCGTGGAGCAGGCGGTGCAGGTGCACCTGGCGGCCGATGACGGGCCGGTGCACTACGTCGAGAACACCCTGTTCAACAGCCTGTTCGGGCTGCTGTGCTGGGAAGCCATCTTCGCGCCCGTGCCCGGCGCGTTCTTCCACCCGTTCCAGAGCGGCCCGCTGGACCTGCACGACGCCGGCTTCCAGGCGCGCCGCGCCGAGCATTTTGCCGCCTGCCTGGGGCAGCTGGACGATGAGCGCTACCGCCACACCATCCTGGCCAACTACCAGGCCAAGCACGGCCTGCAATCACCCTTCGTGTACTGGGAGCTGCTGGATGCCACGCTGTTGCAGCAGGCCCTGGACTGCCTGCCGGCGGCGCACCTCAAGCGCTGCTTCGAGCGCCTGCTGGAGGATATCCAGGCCAACCGCGCCGGCATGCCCGACCTGATCCAGTTCTGGCCCGGGCAACGGCGCTACCGCATGATCGAAGTGAAGGGCCCGGGCGATCGCCTGCAGGACAACCAGCTGCGCTGGATCGCCTTCTGCACCGAGCACGGCCTGCCCGTCGAGGTGTGCCACGTGCAGTGGGCACAGCCGGCAGCATGAGCTACAAGGTAGCGGTGCGTGCGCTGTGCGAGTTCACCGCCAAGGTCGGTGACCTGGACCTGCGCTTCACCCCGTCGCCCTCGGCCCAGGAGGGCATCACCGGCCACCGCACGGTGGTTACGCGCCGGGGTCGGGGCTATGAGTCGGAGGTGGCGCTGGAGGGGCAGTTCGAGCAGTTGCAGGTACGCGGGCGCGCCGACGGCTACAACCCGGCGCTCAACCGCCTGGAAGAGATCAAGACCTACCGCGGCGACCTGGCCAGCCAGCCCGACAACCACCGCCAACTGCACTGGGCACAGGCCAGGGTGTATGGCTGGCTGCTGTGCCAGCAGCGAGAACTGGCCGAGGTGAACCTGGCGCTGGTGTACCTGGACGTGGACAGCGACCGCGAAACCCTGGTGGAGGCCCGCCATACCGCCGCCGAACTCGAGCAGTTCTTCATCGCCCAGTGCACGCTGTTCCTGCGCTGGGCCCAGCAGCAGATGCAACGCCAGGCCTTGCGCAACAGCGGCCTGCAGGCGCTCGCGTTCCCCCACGCCAGCTTTCGTACCGGGCAGCGCGAGCTGGCCGAGACCGTGTACAAGGCGGTAAGCACCGGCCGCTGCCTGATGGCCCAGGCCACCACCGGCATCGGCAAGACGCTGGGCACGCTGTTCCCGTTGCTCAAGGCGATGGTGCCGCAGCAACTGGACAAGGTGCTGTTCCTGACCGCCAAGACGCCGGGGCGGGCGCTGGCGCTGGAGGCCGTGCAGCGGGTCATGCACGCCAGCCCCGAGCTGGCCCTGCGTAGCCTGGAACTGGTGGCACGGGAAAAGGCCTGCGAGTTTCCCGGCACCGCCTGCCACGGCGAAGCCTGCCCTTTGGCCAAGGGCTTCTACGATCGCTTGCCCGCCGCCCGCCAGGCCGCCGCGCAGCAGCCGGTGCTGGACCAGGCCCGCCTGCGCGAGGTAGCCCTGGCGCACCAGGTGTGCCCGTACTACCTGGGGCAGGAGATGGCGCGCTGGGTGGATGTGCTGGTGGGCGACTACAACTACTACTTCGACCAGAGCGCCTTGCTGTTCGGCCTGGCCCAGCTCGACCAGTGGCGGGTGGCGGTGCTGGTGGACGAGGCGCACAACCTGGTGGAGCGTGCACGCCAGATGTACAGCGTGAGCCTCGATCAATGGCAATTGAAGGCCCTGCGGCGTGATCCCCCGGCAGGCATGGCCAACGCCTTGCAGCGCCTTGACCGGGCCTGGAACGCCGTGCACAAGGACCAGGACGTTCCCTACCGCGCCACCGGCCAGTTGCCCGAGGCCTTTCTCAAGGCGCTGCAGCGTTTTGTCAGCCATGTGCAGGACAGCATGAACCAGCAGCCTGCCGGCGTCGAAGGGCCGCTGTTGCAGCTCTTCTTTCAGGCTTCGCAGTTCCTGCGCCTGTGTGAGGTGTTCGACGAGCATTTCGTGTTCGATATCAGCAAGCGCGACGGCCCGGGCCGGCGCAGCCTGTCCACCCTGTGCCTGCGCAACGTGGTGCCCGCGCCGCTGATCGGCCCGCGCATGGCCGCTGCGCGCAGCGTCACGCTGTTTTCCGCCACCCTCAGCCCACGCCACTACTACGCCGACCTGCTCGGCCTGCCGGCCGACACCGCGTGGCTGGATGTGGCCTCGCCGTTTGCCGCCGAGCAGTTGCAGGTGCGCGTGATCAGCAGCGTGTCGACGCGTTTCCAGCACCGGCAGGCGTCACTGGCGCCGATCGTGGAACTGATCGCCGAGCAGTACCGCCTCCAGCCGGGCAACTACCTGGCGTTCTTCAGCAGCTTCGACTACCAGCAGCAGGTGGCGCGGCTGCTGGCCGAGCGCTACCCGCACATCGTGCAATGGTCGCAGTCGCCCGGCATGGACGAGGCGCAGCGCAAGGGCTTTCTCGAACGCTTTGTCGAAGACGGGCAGGGCGTGGGCTTCGCCGTGCTGGGCGGGGCGTTCGGCGAAGGGGTCGACCTGCCGGGCACCCGGCTGATCGGCGCCTTCGTTGCCACCCTGGGGCTGCCCCAGGTCAACCCGGTGAACGAACAGCTCAAGCTGCGCATGGGCGCTCTGTTCGACGCGGGCTTCGACTACACCTACCTGTACCCCGGCGTGCAGAAGGTGATCCAGGCGGCCGGGCGGGTGATACGTGGCACTGAAGATCGCGGTGTGGTCATGCTGATCGACGACCGTTTTGCCGAGCCCCGGGTGCAGCGGATGTTTCCCGGCTGGTGGGCACCGCAGTACAAATAGTCGCGGCGGGCGGGATCGCCGCCGTCGCGTTGTGGTCGAAGTGCCAGTAAACTGCGTATTTTCATCACCCTGTACATCTTTACTTGAGGTTTTGCATGAAGCTCAGTCCCTTGGCGGGTAAACCGGCGCCAGCCTCCGTGCTGGTCGATATCCCCCAGCTGCTGACCGCGTACTACACCGGCCAGCCCGATGCAGGCGTCGCCACCCAGCGCGTTGCCTTTGGCACGTCGGGGCACCGCGGCAGCTCCGTGGACCTGGGCTTCAACGAAGCGCACGTGCTCGCCATCAGCCAGGCCATCTGCCTGTACCGCAAGGCGCAGGGCATCGACGGGCCGCTGTTCATCGGCATCGACACCCATGCGCTGTCGACCCCGGCGGCAGCTACCGCACTGGAGGTGCTGGCAGCCAACGGCGTCGAGGTGATGCTGGCCAAGGATGACGAGTACACCCCGACCCCGGCCATCTCCCACGCCATCATCTGCTACAACCGTGGCCGCAGCCGTGGCCTGGCCGACGGCATCGTGATCACCCCGTCGCACAACCCGCCGCAAAGTGGCGGCTTCAAGTACAACCCGCCCAATGGCGGCCCGGCCGACAGCGACGTGACCAAGTGGATCGAGGCCAAGGCCAACGAGCTGCTGGCCGACGGCCTCAAGGGCGTACAGCGCATGGGCCATGCACAGGCCCTCAAGGCCAGCACCACGCACCGTCACGACTACCTGGGCAGTTACGTCAGCGACCTGGTCGATGTGATTGATTTCGATGTGATTCGTGGTGCGGGCCTGCGCCTGGGTGTCGACCCGCTGGGCGGCGCCGGGGTGCGTTACTGGTCGGCGATTGCCGAGCACTACAAGCTCGACCTGGACGTGGTCAACACCGAGGTCGACCCCACGTTCCGCTTCATGTGCGTGGACTGGGACGGCCAGATCCGCATGGACCCGTCCTCGCCTTACGCCATGCAGGGCCTGATCGGCCTGCGCGATCGGTTCGACGTGGCGTTCGGCTGCGACCCCGACCATGACCGCCACGGCATCGTCACCCCGTCAGGCGGCCTGCTGGCGCCGAACAACTACCTGGCGGTGTCCATCGACTACCTGTTCCAGAACCGCCCGCAATGGCGCGCCGATGCGGCCGTGGGCAAGACCGTGGTCAGCAGCGGCATGATCGACCGCGTGGCGGCACGCCTGGGGCGTCGCCTGTACGAAGTGCCGGTGGGCTTCAAGTATTTCGCCGATGGCCTGTTCGACGGTTCGCTGGGCTTTGGTGGGGAGGAGAGCGCCGGCGCCTCGTTCCTGCGCAAGGACGGCACGGTGTGGAGCACCGACAAGGACGGCCTGATCCCGTCGCTGCTGGCGGCAGAGATGACCGCCCGTACCGGGCGCGACCCAAGCCAGGCATACGAGGCGCTGACCGAGGCGCTGGGCAGGCCGTTCTCCACCCGGGTGGATGCCAAGGCCACGCCGCAGCAGAAGGCCCAGTTGGGCAAGCTGTCGCCGCAGCAGGTCAAGTCGACCACGCTGGCAGGCGAGCCGATCGAGCAGATCCTCAGCCATGCGCCGGGCAACGACCAGGCGATTGGCGGGTTGAAGGTGATGACGGCCAACGGCTGGTTCGCGGCGCGGCCGTCGGGCACCGAAGACATCTACAAGATCTATGCGGAGAGCTTCGTCGACGACGCGCACCTGCAGCGCCTGGTGGGTGAGGCGCAGGAGCTGGTGGACGCTGCCATCGCCTAAAAGCATCGCGGGTCAAGCCCGCTCCCACAAGGTTTTGCGGCGTTCGCAAACCCTGTGGGAGCGGGCTTGACCCGCGATGACGTCGGTACCTACGCCACATCCACCAGCACAATCTCGCTGTCTTGCAGCGCCACCACCCTGAGCACCTGCTCATCCTCCACCGCCACCCCGTCGCGGGCCTCGGCGCGCAGGCCATTGACCTCGATCACGCCCTTGGCCGGCACCAGGTAGGCCCGGCGACCCGCATCGATGCGGTACTCGGCGCTTTCCCCGGCCTTCAGCGTCGCCGCCACCAGCCGCGCATCGGCGCGGATCCCCAGGCTGCCTTCATCCCCCTCGCGCCCGCTGGCCAGGGTCACGAACCCTTCGCCGCGCTCGCCCTTGGGAAACGGCCGCACGCCCCACGACGGTGCCTGGCCCACACGCTGGGGCACAATCCAGATCTGGAAGATCCGCGTGTCCACGGCCTCCACGTTGTACTCGCTGTGGGTGATGCCGGTACCGGCGCTCATCACCTGCACGTCACCGGCTTCGGTACGGCCCTTGTTGCCCAGGCTGTCCTGGTGGGTGATCGCGCCTTCACGCACATAGGTGATGATCTCCATGTCGCGGTGCGGGTGCGGCGGGAACCCGCTGCCGGCGGCGATCAGGTCGTCGTTCCATACCCGCAGCGTGCCCCAGTTCATGCGGCGCGGATCGTGGTATTCGGCAAAGGAGAAGTGATGGTGGGCATCCAGCCAGCCATGGTTGGCGTGGCCAAGGGTGTCGAAGGGGCGCAGTTGCAGCATGCTCGTGTCCTCGGTAATCAGGTGGATGGCGCTGATGATCCTCTCGATAAACATCGAAAAAAAGCGTAAATATCGGCTAAATATGATCGTTATATTCGATGTATAACCTGCGGTAGTTTCGCCGCTTCGTCGCCTAATCCACTGATCTGAAAGCATTCGGCTGGTGATTTGGTCGTGATAAAGCGAACATGGCCGCTGATTGAATTGATTGCCGGAGTCGGTGTGTCACACGAGCGTCCCAAGCTACCCACGGATCTAACCCCACCCGCGCAACTGCCCTGGGTCAGACGTCTGGCCGCACGCCTGCTGGGCCGTGGCCTGAGCCGGTTGCAGGCACAGCACCGCGATTCGTGGTTCCAGGGCCATGCCAACGGCCAGCGCACCGGGCATGCCGACGGGCTGCGTGAAGGCTATGAAGAAGGGCGCGTGGACGGTTTCGAGGCCGGGCGCCAGGTGCTGGTGATCCGCGATACGCGCCCGGATGCCCACGGCGTGCCGGGGCTGGACGATGCCCTGTTCGACGACTGGCGCCTGCCGCTGACCCCCGAGCTGAAGAAGCGCTTCAAGGCCGACGTCGCCGCGCGCCTGCCGGCCCACGCCCAACCCAGCGCAGCGCAGTGGAAGATGATCTTCAGCGACACGCCGTCCACCTGCGTGATCGCCGGCGCCGGCGCTGGCAAGTCCACCTCGCTGGTGCTGCGTATCCTGTTGCTGCGCCATTACCTGGGCTTCGAGCTGGAGGCCATGACCGTGGTCACCTTCACCCGCGAGTCGCGCAAGGACTTCATTGCCCGCCTGGTGCAGGTGTTCGGCCTGTGGCAACTGGCCCTGAGCCCGGTGCAGGCGCGTGAGCTGGTGCGCACCTTCCATTCGCGCATCCTGCCGCTGGTGCGCAGCCTGCCGGGCTTCAGCCAGGTGCGGGCGTTCGAGACCCTGGGCAGCGAGCAGCCCGGGGGCAGCGAGGCGGGCGTGGACAGCAACCCGTTCGACCTGCGCATCAACGATGCCCAGCGCCAGCAACTCAACCTGTGCTACCGCGACCTGCTGCACACCAGCCCGCGGTTCGCCGAGCTGATTGCCGGGCTGCGCCGCGAAGCCTTGCAGCTCAAGGCCCTGGACCGCGACCACCCCGACGTGCAGAAGCGCGTGGCGGTGACCCAGCTGTCGTCCGGGCGCGACGAAGAGCTGTGCGACGTGATCGAAGACCTGTGGTTCCAGGCGGGTGCCTGGCCGATCAAGGGCATCGAGCCCAGCCGCGAAACCGTCGAAATCAACGGCAGCCGCTTTCATTTCCACGGCCATATCGCCGAGCTGGACGCCTGGGTGGTGCTGGGTTTCGACCCCAAGGAGAATCAGCAGTACAAGCGCCCCGGCGCCAAGCTGCCGGTGTGGGCCGAATGGGTGATCAAGCGCACGCTGTTCCAGGCGTTCTGCGACAAGCCGGTGATCTGGCTGGAAAACTACGCGGCGGCCAAACGCCTCACCGCCTCGCTGGCCGGCGATGCGGTGGCCGGGCCGGGCTTTGACTACAAGGTAAAGGGCGAGCTGGGCGCGGCGCCCTTGCTGGATGCGTTCGTCGGCGCTGCCGGGTTCATCGAGAACCTGGGGTTGGATGTGAGCGTGGCGGTGGGCGGCATGAGCTTCCCGCAGGGCGACACCGACGCGCTGTTCTTCGAGGCCCTGAGCCTGTACTGGAAGGCGCTGGAGGCGCACCTGCTGGCACAGTCGCCGCCGATCATGAGCTACAACCGCATGTTCGCCCTGTTCGGCGAGAACAACCCGGAAAACCTGCGCCTGCTGCCCGACCCGATGCTGCGCCCGTTGTCGCACCTGATGATCGACGAGTTCCAGGACGTGTCGCCGCAGATCGTCTCGTGGCTGCGCGCCTGCCTGCGCGAGATCCGCCGGCGCGGCCCGGCCATGCACGTGGGGCAGGTGGCGCAGCATTCCTCGCTGCTGTGCGTGGGGGACGACTGGCAGTCGATCTATGGCTGGCGCGGCAGCTCGCCCAAGTACTTCATGGAGTTCGCCAAGCAGTTCGTCGCCCCCAGCACCACCCGCGTGATGCTGGCCGACAACTACCGCAGCCACCAGCACATCATCGATGCAGCCGAGCATATCGTTAAGTCGGCCCCGGCAATTGCCGGCAAGAAGGCCCGTGCCTGCGGCCCGGCGGCCGAGCAGCCGGTGCCGGTGATGGTGATGGAGCGCGACGAAGCCACACTGGCCCGGCAGTTGATGGACCACTACCGCGATGGCGAGTCGGTGATGCTGCTGTACCGCAAGAGCGTCGACAAGTCGGTGATTGCCGAGCACCTGCAGCCCTTGCTCAACCACGAGGCCAGCCTGCCGGCGGCGCAGCGGCGGTTCCGCCAGCTCACCTACCACAGCGCCAAGGGCCTGCAGGCCGATGCGGTGTTCATGCTCGGTGACTGCCAGCACCTGACGCGCTCGCCGTACAAGAACCAGGTGTACCGCCAGGCCGGGCTGGGCCGGGCGGGCGACCCCGAAGGCTACGACAACGCCCAGAAGGACGAGATCCTGCGCCTGGCCTACGTGGCCATCACCCGCGCGATCAAGCACTGCTACTGGCATGTGGAGACGCCGACCGGGGAGGCGGCGAACCTGCCCCGGGCGTCTGTTCAGGTGGACGGGAACAAGGCCTGCTTCGAAGACCTGCGCGGGGCGCAGCCTCAGGACGCCTCGCGGTAGGGGTTGCGTGGGTCGTGCAGCCAGTCCAGGAACGGCTTGCCGGTGTCCTGGGGCACCATCTCGATGCAGCCCTCCACCGGGCAGGTGATCTGGCACAGGTTGCACCCCACGCACTCGGCGTCGATCACCTCGTAGCGGTGCCCGCCCTCGGCCTTGACCAGGCTGGCGATGGCCTGGTGCGAGGTGTCTTCGCAGGCAATGTGGCAGCGCCCGCAGCCGATGCAGGCCTGCTGGTCGATCCTGGCGATCACCTGGTAGTTGATGTCCAGGTATTTCCAGTCGGTGGTGTGGCCCACCGCGCGCCCGCGAAAGTCCTGCAGGCTGTGGTAGCCCTGACTGTCCATCCAGCGCGAGAGGCCGTCCTTCATTTCATCGACGATGCGAAAGCCATGCAGCATCGCCGCGGTGCACACCTGCACCGAGCCGCAACCCAATGCAATGAACTCGGCGGCATCCCGCCAGCTGCCGATGCCGCCGATGCCACTGATGGGCAGCCCGTGGGTGGCCGGGTCGCGGGCGATCTCGGCCACCATGTTCAGCGCGATCGGCTTCACTGCCGAACCGCAGTAGCCACCGTGGGTACTGGCCTCGCCGACGATCGGCAGGGCGATCATGCGCTCAAGGTCGACGCTGGTGATCGAGTTGATGGTGTTGATCAGCGACACTGCGTCGGCGCCGCCGCGGTGCGCGGCGCGGGCCGACTGGCGGATGTCGGTGATGTTGGGGGTGAGCTTGACGATCACCGGCAGCGAGCAGTAGGTCTTGCACCAGCGTGTCACCTGCTCGACGTACTCCGGCACCTGGCCCACCGCCGCGCCCATGCCGCGCTCGGGCATGCCGTGGGGGCAGCCGAAGTTCAGCTCGATGCCGTCCGCCCCGGTGGCCTCCACCAGCGGCAGGATGGTTTTCCACGCGTCCTCCACGCACGGCACCATCAGCGATACGATCAGCGCGCGGTCGGGCCAGGCCTTTTTCACCTGGGTGATCTCGCGCAGGTTGATCTCCAGCGAGCGGTCGGTAATCAGCTCGATGTTGTTGATGCCCAGCACCTCGCGGTTGGGCCCGAAGTGCGCCGAGTAGCGTGACGACACGTTGACGGCGGCGGGGTCTTCGCCCAGGGTTTTCCAGACCACGCCACCCCAGCCGGCCTCGAACGCACGTATCACGTTGTAGGCCTTGTCGGTGGGCGGTGCGGAGGCCAGCCAGAACGGGTTGGGCGCCTTGATGCCAGCGAATTCGATCGACAGGTCTGCCATTTATGCGGCCTCCACGTTGTGGGTCAGTTGGGCATGGATGGCCTCGGCGGCCCGCTTGCCGTGCTGCACGGCCTGTACGGTGAGGTCCTGGCCCAGGTGCGTGCAGTCGCCGCCGGCGTACACGCCCGGCAGGCTGGTGCGCAGGTTGTCGTCCACGCGGATACGCTCGCCATCACGCTCCAGTTGCAGGGCCTGCGGGTCGCTCAGGGCCTGGCCGTCGAAGGCCTGGCCGATGGCCTTGAAGATCGCATCCGCCGCCAGTTCGAAGGTTTGCCCAGTGGTTTGCAGACGCCCGTCCACCAGGTGCGTGCGGGCAAAGCGCATGCCGCGCACCCGGCCCTGGTCGTCGAGCAGCACCTGCTCGGGCTGGGCCCAGGTCAGCAGCCGTACCTGGTTGGCCTTGGCGATGTCCTGTTCATGCTGGGTGGCGCCCATGTCCTGCAGGCCACGGCGGTACACCAGGTTGACGTCATGGGCGCCCAGGCGGGCCATCTGTACTGCCATGTCGATGGCGGTGTTGCCGGCGCCGAGCACGATGCAGCGTTCGGCCAGGGGCAGGGTGCTCAGGTCGTCGGCCTGGCGCAGCTCGCGGATGTACTCGGTGGCGCTGAGCAGGCCGGGGGCGCCTTCGTCGGGCAGGCCCAACTGGCGGCTGGCGGCCAGGCCCAGGCCGAGGAACACCGCGTCGAACTGCTGTTGCAGCTCGCCCAGGCTGAGGTTGTCGCCCAGCACCTGGCCGTGGCGGATCTCGATACCGCCCACCTGCAGCACGAAGTCCAGCTCGCGCTGGGCGAAGTCGTCCACCAGCTTGTACTTGGCGATGCCGTATTCGTTGAGGCCGCCGGCCTTTTCCCGTGCTTCGAAAATCACCACCTCATGCCCGTGCCAGGCCAGCCGGTGGGCGCAGGCCAGGCCTGCGGGGCCGGCGCCGACCACGGCGATGCGCTTGCCGGTGCTGGGCGCACGCTGGAACGGGTGCTCGGCGAACTCGGCATGATCGACCGCGTAGCGTTGCAGCAGGCCGATCAGCACCGGGGCGCATTCCTGGGCGTTGTTGCGCACGCAGGCCTGCTGGCAGAGGATCTCGGTGGGGCACACCCGGGCGCAGCTGCCACCGAGGATGTTGGCCGAGAGAATCTTGATGGCCGCGCCCTGCACGTTGTCCTGCTGGATGTTGCGGATGAAGGAGGGGATGTCGATGTCGCTGGGGCAGGCGTCGACGCAGGGGGCGTCGTAGCAGTACAGGCAGCGCGCGCTTTCCACGGCGGCCTGGCGCGGGGTGAGGGGTGGAGCCAGGTCGCTGAAATGCGTGGCGAGGGTGGCGTTGTCGTCTTGCGGGTGCGGGAGATGGTTCAAGGCGTTGATCACGGTAGTGGCCTCTTTGTTTTTTTATAGAAACCGGGGCGCTGGCGCGCCCATCGCGGATCAAGCCCGCTCCCACCGGGATCGCACGACACCTGTGGGAGCGGGCTTGACCCGCGATGCTTTAAAGGCTCAGCGCTTGACCGCGCCGGGCCTGCACTGCTGCGCACGCTTGCTCAGCAGGTCGAACACCGCCGGGTATGCCGGCCGTTCGACATAGCGCCCGGCGCCGCGCTCGGCGCGCAGGTCGCCGTCGGCCCACACCAGCTTGCCCTGGCTGATGGTATGGCTGGGCACCCCGCGCACCGTCTTGCCTTCGAAGATGTTGAAGTCGACATTCTGGTGGTGGGTCTTGGCCGAGATGGTGCGCGTGCCATGCGGGTCCCACAGCACCAGGTCGGCATCGGCGCCGACCCGCAGCGCACCCTTGCGTGGGTACAGGTTGAAGATCTTGGCGGTGTTGGTGGAGGTGAGGGCGACGAAGTCCTGCATCGACAGCCGGCCGGTGTTCACGCCTTCGTCCCACAGCACCGCCATGCGGTCCTCGATGCCCGCCGTGCCGTTGGGGATACGGCTGAAATCGTCACGCCCCGCGGCCTTCTGCTCGGCGCAGAAGCAGCAATGGTCGGTGGCGGTGGTATGCAGGTTGCCCGATTGCAGCCCGTGCCACAGGGCCTCCTGGTGCCCGCGCGGGCGAAACGGCGGGCTCATCACATAGCCGGCCGCCGTCTGCCAGTCGGGGTGCTGGTACACGCTGTCGTCCAGCAACAGGTGCCCGGCCAGCACTTCGCCGTACACCGGCTGGCCCTTGGCGCGGGCATAGGTGATCTCGTCCAGCGCCTCGCGGGTGGACACGTGCACCAGGTACAGCGGGGTGCCGAGGGTTTCGGCAATGCGGATGGCACGGCTGGCCGCTTCGCCTTCCACCTGCGAAGGGCGCGACAGCGGGTGCGCTTCGGGGCCGGTGATGCCCTGGGCCAGCAGCTTGCGCTGCAGGTGGTACACCAGCTCGCCGTTCTCGGCATGTACCGTGGGCACCGCGCCCAGCTCCAGGCAGCGCTCGAAGCTGCCGACCAGGGTGTCGTCGGCGGCCATGATCGCGTTCTTGTAGGCCATGAAGTGCTTGAAGCTGTTCACCCCGTGGTGGTTGACCAGTTCGGCCATTTCCTCGCGCACCTGCTCGCTCCACCAGGTGATGGCCACGTGAAAGCCGTAGTCGGCCGCCGATTTCTCGGCCCAGCCGCGCCACTGGTGAAAGGCTTCGAGCAGCGATTGCTGCGGGTTGGGGATCACAAAGTCGATAATCGAAGTGGTGCCGCCGGCCAGGCCGGCGGCCGTGCCGGTGTAGAAGTCCTCGCTGGCCACCGTGCCCATGAAGGGCAGCTGCATGTGGGTGTGGGGGTCGATGCCGCCGGGCATCAGGTACTGCCCGCTGCCATCGAGCACGGTACAGCCGGCGGGGACGTCGAGGTTGTGGCCGATGGCCTGGATCAGGCCGTCTGCGCAGTACACGTCGGCCGGGTAACTCTCGTCATGGGTAATCAGGGTGGCGCCACGAATCAAAAGCGTCATCACGAAGCTCCTCGCAGGCTTGACCGGTTGCTACCGGCTCTAGATTTTTGTCGTGATCGGCGCCGGAGTAATCCTGTCATCGCCGTCAAGAATTGAATCTAGTTGGCGATCCGGGATTGGGCAAGATTATTTTTTATATGCTTATTCTGTTTTCAACTTATTGAAAAATAAGAATAAAACTTCTTTTTACGGGTTAGGAGAGGTTTCTGGCGAGTCCTGTCTTGCTTGACAGGATGCGTAAATGGTCAAGATTTCTCAGATCACCTGACCGTGATTGCCTTACCTGCACGCGCAAGACTCCGGCGCCTCATCGCGAGGTGCACATAACCAGAAAAGTGGAGCGGCCAATGCACCAGACCCGATCGCAAGTGAGCGAGCGTGACGGCTTGTTCGAGCTCGACGCCGGCACCGACGTCCTCGACAGCCCTCGCTACAACCATGACATCGCCCCGACCAAGGTGGGGCAGCGCACCTGGAACAAATGGCACATCACCGCACTGTGGGTCGGCATGTCGATCTGCGTGCCCACCTACACCCTGGGCGGGGTGCTCACGGCGTACTTCGGCCTTACGGTGGGCGAGGCGCTGCTGGCGATCCTGCTGGCCAACACCATCGTGCTCATCCCGCTGACGCTCAATGCCTTCCCCGGCACCAAGTACGGCATCCCGTTCCCGGTGCTGCTGCGCTCCTCGTTCGGCATCATCGGCTCCAACGTGCCGTGCCTGATCCGCGCGCTGGTGGCGTGCGGCTGGTTCGGTATCCAGACGATGTTCGGCGGGCTGGCCATCCACCTCTTCCTGGGCTCGTTCTGGCCGGAATGGAAGGCGCTGGGCGGCACCGGCGAGGTCATCGGCTTCATGCTGTTCTGGTGCCTTAACCTGTGGGTGGTGCTGCGCGGCGCCGAGTCGATCAAGTGGCTCGAAACCCTGTCGGCACCGCTGCTGGTGCTGGTGGGTGCCGGGCTGCTGGTGTGGGCGCTGCCCAACGTGTCGTTCAGCGAACTGCTGGCGCAGCCGCCCAAACGCCCCGAAGGCGCCAGCGTGACCGGCTACTTCTTCGCCGGGCTGACCGCCATGGTGGGTTTCTGGGCCACGCTGTCGCTGAACATCCCGGACTTCAGCCGCTACGCCCGAAGCCAGAAGGACCAGATCCTGGGGCAGATCTTCGGCCTGCCGCTGACCATGTTCCTGTTTGCCGCGCTGGGGGTGGTGCTGACCGCTGCCTCGGCCTCGCTGGTGGGCGAGACGGTGTCCGACCCGGTGAGCCTGATCGGGCATATCCAGAGCCCGCTGTGGGTGGCGCTGGCCATGGCGCTGATCATCATCGCCACACTGTCGACCAACACCGCGGCCAACATCGTTTCGCCCACCAACGACTTCCAGAACCTGGCGCCCAAGTGGATCGGGCGTACCACCGCCGTGCTGCTGACCGGGCTGGTGGGCCTGCTGCTGATGGCCCATGAGCTGCTCAAGAAACTCGGCCTGATCGTCTCGGACGTGAGCCTGGAGTCGGTGTATTCCAACTGGCTGCTGGGCTATTCCAGCCTGCTGGGGCCGATTGCCGGGATCATGGTGGTGGACTACTTCCTGCTGCGCAAGCAGACCCTCGACCTTGCCGGGCTGTACCGCGACGACGTGTACCCGGCCTGGAACGCGACCGGCTTCATCGCCTTCGGCGTGCCGGTGGTGCTGACCCTGTTGTCGCTGCACAGCCCGGCGTTCAGCTGGTTCTACGACTTCGGCTGGTTCACCGGCTCGGCGCTGGGCGGGGTTATCTACTACGCCCTGGGCAGCCTGAAGGGCGCGCGTGCCACCAGCCTCAAACCCACCGTGTAACCCCACGGCCCGCAGAGGCCGGCCAAGCAGGAGATGCTCATGCAAACCGCTAAGGACGTTCTGCAAAGTACCCAGGCCCACATCGATGGCCAGCGCCTGTGGCAGTCGCTGATGGAGCTGGCGCAACTGGGTGCCACCGCCAAAGGCGGCGTATGCCGCCTGGCCCTGACCGACCTGGACCGCCAGGCCCGCGACCTGTTCGTGCAATGGACCGAGGCTGCCGGCTGCACCGTCAGCGTGGACGGGGTGGGCAACATCTTTGCCCGCCGGCCCGGGCGCAACCCGCAACTGCCGCCGGTGATGACCGGCAGCCATATCGACACCCAGCCCACCGGCGGCAAGTTCGATGGCTGCTTCGGGGTGCTGGCCGGGCTGGAAGTTCTTCGTACACTCAATGACTTGCAAATAGAAACTGAGGCGCCACTTGAGGTTGTGGTGTGGACCAACGAGGAGGGCTCGCGGTTCGCGCCGTGCATGATGGGCTCGGGCGTGTTCGCCGAGAAGTTCACCCTTCAGGAGACGCTGGCCAAGCGCGATGCCCAGGGCGTGAGCGTGGGCGAGGCGCTGAATGCGATCGGCTACGCCGGCACCCGCGCGGTCAGTGGGCACCCGGTGGGCGCCTATTTCGAGGCGCATATCGAGCAGGGGCCGATCCTGGAGGACCAGCGCAAGACCATCGGCGTGGTGCTCGGCGCGCTGGGGCAGAAATGGTTCGACCTCGCCCTGCGCGGTGTCGAGGCCCACGCCGGGCCGACCCCGATGCACCTGCGCAAGGACGCCCTGGTAGGCGCCAGTGCGGTGGTGGCGGCGGTCAACCGCGTGGCTCTGGAGCATCAGCCCCATGCGTGCGGCACGGTGGGCTGCCTGCAGGCGTACCCGGGCTCGCGCAACGTGATCCCCGGCGAGGTGCGCATGACCCTGGATTTTCGTCACCTGGAGCCGGCGCGGCTGGACTCGATGATCGCCCAGGTGCAGGAGGTGATCGCCGCGACCGCGCAGCAGCATGGGCTGACCTACACGCTGACGCCCACCGCGGACTTCCCGCCGCTGTACTTCGACAAGGGCTGCGTGGAGGCGGTGCGCAGCGCGGCGCAGGGGCTGGGCATGTCGCACATGGACATCGTCAGCGGGGCCGGGCACGACGCGATCTTCCTGGCCGAACTGGGCCCGGCCGGGATGATCTTCGTGCCGTGCGAGGGCGGCATCAGCCATAACGAAATCGAGAATGCCGACCCCAAGGACCTGGCGGCCGGGTGCGCAGTGCTGCTCAGGGCGATGCTGGCGGCGGCGCAGGCAGTGGCGCAGCGTGAAGCTGCTTAACTACATGAGGTTGTTGGATTATCTGATTGATATATATGAAATAAAAATCACAACTTAAAGTGGTTTCTAGGTTGTGGATGCTGGTCTCTTCGCCGGCAAGGCCGGCTCCTGCAACGCCAGTAGGAGCCGGCGTTGCCGGCGAAGGGTTCACCAGGCCCGGCAACAGCCCAGCGTTTTTTTGTCGATTGCCCGGCGCAGCCTGTATAAACTGCACGCCACCTTGCTGGTCGCTACCTGAACCGGCAGCTGAAACAAGAGAGTCGAGATGGGCGCACAGTGGAAAGCCAAGCATAGAGAAGTAGCAGCCAACGCCAAGGGCAAGATCATGGGCAAGCTGTCCAAGGAGATCCAGATCGCGGCCAAGGCCGGTGCCGACCCGGACATGAACCCGCGCCTGCGCCTGGCCGTGGAACAGGCCAAGAAGGCCTCGATGACCAAAGAGACCCTGGAACGCGCCATCCGCAAGGGCGCGGGCCTGGATGGCGACGCGGTGCAGTACCACCACGTTACCTACGAAGGCTTCGCCCCGCATCAGGTGCCGCTGATCGTCGAATGCCTGACCGACAACGTCAACCGCACCGTGGCGCAGATTCGCGTGCTGTTCCGCAAGGGCCAGCTGGGCGCTTCGGGTTCGGTGGCCTGGGACTTCAACCATGTCGGCCTGATCGAAGCCAGCCCTGAAACCCCTGATGCCGACCCGGAAATGGCCGCCATCGAAGCCGGTGCACAGGACTTCGCGGAAGGTGAAGAAGAGGGCTCGACCCTGTTCATCACCGACACCACCGACCTGGACGCGGTACAGAAGGCCTTGCCGCAACAGGGCTTCAAGGTGATCTCGGCCAAGATCGGCTACACCCCCAAGAACCCGGTCAGCGGGCTCAGCGACGAGCACATGGCTGAAGTCGAGGCATTCCTGGAAGCCATCGACGACAACGACGACGTGCAGAACGTGTACGTCGGCCTGGCGGGCTGATAACCCACTTCGCCGACAAGGCCTGCTCCTACGCCTCTTGCAGGAGCCGGCCTTGCCGGCGAAGCACCCGTTCAACCTGCGCAAAATCCGGCCTTGCCAGCACCTGCGGCTGAACACAGCTCGCCTGCAGGTCCGCCAGTTCCTCTGACGCCTCCTCGCAACACGCCAGCAGTTCCCCCAGCAACACCCCGAACGCCCGCACCTCGATACGCTGCAATGCGTCTGCTGCAACACTGCCATCCTGCGCAAAGAACGATGCCGCGCCAAAGTCCCCGAGCACCGCGTTGCCCTGTGCATCGCACAGGATGTTGTGCGCGTACAGGTCGCCGTGGGTGATGCCGCGCTGGTGCAGGTGCGCTGCGACCGACGCGATGGCCGTCGCCAGCCGGGTTGCGGCTTGCAGGCCAAGGCACAGGTCAGGCGGGTAGACGTCTCGGGTGCAGGTTTGCAGGCTGGGCGGCCCGGCCAGGGCAGACAGGTGGGTGCCCACCAGCGCCATCAGCAACCCCGGCACCTGGTGCGGGTGGTTGGCTACCTGCCCCAGCAGCGGGATCAGGTTCGGGTGGGCGCCAGCTGCCACGCACGCCTGCATTTCGTTGAGCGGCGAGCCATCGCTGGTCATCTGGCCCTTGTACAGCTTGAGCGCCGCCTTTCGGCCCGCCACCTGCACGCGGTGAATCACCCCGGAGGCGCCCTGGCCCAGCACCTCGCCCAGCTCTAGGGCGTGCCAGTCGATGGCGTCGCACCGGCCCGGCGCCTGCGGCGCCGCAAGGCCCTGGGGCAAGGGGTTGCCGGCATACGCCAGCCACGCCAGGCGGGGCATCGTCAGCAGCCACTGGGGCAGTTCGCTCAACCGGTTGGCCGACACCCGCAGCAGTTCGAGCCGCTGGCACCGCGCAAGGCTGGCCGGCAGGGCGCGCAGGCGGTTGCCCGCCAGCATCAGCTTTTGCAGCTGCTGGCAGTCGCCCAGTGCGTCGGGCAACTGTTCAAGGCAATTCTCGGTCAGCACCAGTGCCCGCAGGTTGGGGCCCAATGCGGCGGCCGGCAGGTGCGTGATGCGGTTGTTGCGCAACCCGACCATTTCCAGGCGCAGGCACTGGCCTACGCTGGCCGGCACCTCGGTGAACCGGTTGTGGGAGCAGAACAGCACCTTGAGCTGGTGCAGCCGGCCCAGGTCATGGGGCAGGCTGCTCAACGCATTGCCGCTCAGGTTGAGCACTTCGAGGCTGTCGGCCAGTTCGAAGATCTCATCCGGGAACTGCGTGAGCCCGCAGCTCAGGTCGAGGCGGGTGGCACCTGCCAGGCGGCCGCGCCTGAGGTCGTCGAGGGTGTGCATGAAGGGGCTGCAAGGGCAATGAAGACGGCGGCGATGATACCCGACTTAAGTACCATGGCAGGCGCGCAATTGGCGTCCATACTCGATATTCGCCCTTTTAATAACAACAAAGTTCAGGGTTACCGATCGATGACTTACCAGCACAGCTACGACCGCTCCATTGCCGACCCCGCCGCGTTCTGGGCCGAACAGGCTGACCACCTGGCCTGGTACCGCAAGCCTGCGCAGACCCTTGTGGCCAACCCCGACGGCACCCACCAGTGGTTTGCCGACGGGCAACTCAACAGCTGCTACCTGGCCCTCGACCACCAGATCGAGCAGGGCCGTGGCGAGCAGACCGCGCTGATCTACGACTCGCCCGTCACCGACACCCGCCAGACCTTCACCTTCGTGCAACTGCGCGACGAGGTGGCGCGCCTGGCCGGCCTGCTGCGCGAGCTGGGGGTGAAGCAGGGCGATGGGGTGATCATCTACATGCCGATGGTGCCGCAGGCGGCCATGGCAATGCTGGCCTGCGCCCGTATCGGCGCGGTGCATTCGGTGGTGTTCGGTGGCTTTGCCGCCAACGAACTGGCCCTGCGCATCGACGATGCGCGGCCTGCGCTGCTGCTCACCGCCTCCTGCGGGCTGGAGTTCGACCGCGTCATCGAATACAAGCCGTTGGTGGACAAGGCCTTGCAACTGGCCACCCACCAGCCCCGCCAGGTGCTGGTGCTGCAGCGCCCGCAGGCCCGCGCCGAGCTGCGCGAAGGCCGCGACCTGGACTGGCAGGCGGCAGTGGCTGCGGCCAGCCCGGTGCCACCGGTGGCCTTGGCCGCAGGCGACCCGCTGTACATCATGTACACCTCCGGCACCACCGGCAAACCCAAGGGCATCGTGCGTGAGAACGGCGGCAACGCCGTGGCACTGCGCTTTGCCCTGCGCCATATCTACGGCATGCAGCCGGGGGATGTGTGGTGGGGCATCTCTGACGTGGGCTGGGTGGTGGGGCACTCGCTGATCGTCTACGGGCCGCTGATGAACGGCTGCACCACGGTGTTCTACGAGGGCAAGCCGATCCGCACCCCGGACGCTGCCGCCTACTGGCGCGTGGTGGAGCAGTACCGGGTCAACGGGCTGTTCTGCGCACCCACGGCCATGCGCGCAATCCGCAAGGAAGACCCGCAGGGCGAGCTGTTCAAGCGCCATGACCTGAGCTCGCTGCGCCAGATCTTCCTGGCCGGGGAAAAACTCGACTCCAGCACCCATCAATGGCTGGAGGCGGCCAGCGGCAAGGCCGTGCACGACCACTGGTGGCAGACCGAAACCGGCTGGCCGGTGACCGCGCCCTGCGTCGGGCTGGAGGGTTGCGGAGTGCGTCCGGGTTCGAGCAACCGCGCCGTGCCGGGTTACCACGTGCGCGTGCTGGACGACGACGGGCACCTTCTGGGCCCCAACGAGCAGGGTGCCATCGTGATCGCACTGCCGCTGCCGCCCGGCTGCAGCCAGACGCTGTGGGGCGACCATGCGCGCTACCTGCAGGCCTACCTGCACAGCCACCCCGGCTATTACCACACCGGCGATGGCGGCTACCTCGACGAGGACGGTTTCGTCTACATCATGGGGCGCACCGATGACGTGATCAACGTGTCCGGGCACCGGCTGTCCACCGGCGAGATGGAGGACCTGGTGGCGCGCCACCCGGCGATTGCCGAGTGCGCGGTAGTGGGGGTGCGCGACGAAATCAAGGGCCAGGTGCCGTTGGGCCTGGTGGTGCTCAAGGACGGGGTCAGCCTGAGCGAGCAGCAGTTGCAGGCCGAACTGGTGGCCAGCGTGCGCGAGCAGATCGGCGCGCTGGCCTGCTTCAACCAGGTGCGGGTGGTCAAGCGCCTGCCCAAGACCCGCTCGGGCAAGATTTTGCGGGCGGTGCTGCGCAAGATCGCCGACCACCAGCCCTACACCCCGCCCTCGACCCTGGACGACCCGGCCGTGCTGGCCGAGATCGAAGGGGTGCTGGCCAGCCTGGCGCGGGCCAGCTGAGGGTCAACCCGGGCAGGCCACCGGGCCCAGCACATTGAGCTGGCCCAGCCGGCTGCGGGTGCGGGCCAGGTCGATGGCGCTGCCGCCCAGGCTTTCGCACAGCGAGGCCTGGCCGACCAGCACCAGATGCTTGTCCTGGTCATACAGCACGTCCACCAGGTTGATGAAGCGCTGCTGCGCCGCCATCGAGCACTGCGCCAGGTCCGGCAGGTGCTCGATCACCCAGTGGTCGTAGCGGCGCGCCAGCTCCAGGTAGTCCATCACCGCCGTGGGTTGCTCGCAGATCGCCTCGAAGCTGAAGCCTACCGCGCGCTCCTGGCTGAACAGGGCGTGCAGCGAGCGCTTGCCCACCTGCAGCCTTACCGGCGCGCCGGCGTGATCCAGGCCGGCGGCATGGCGCTGCGCCGGGCTGCCGGGCCAGAGGTAGTGACCCTGGGTGAAGCGCTGCTGGCTGCCGGAGGCCGGGTGGCTGCGGTAGTCCTGCTCGCCGCCCACTTCAAGCACCTGCATGTGCGCCTCGATCAGGCGGATCACCGGTTCGAAGCGCTGGTGGTAGAGCGGGTTGGGCAGCAGCCCGGCAGGCGGGTAGTTGGAGGTCAGCAGCACGAACACGCGGCGCTCGAACAGCGCCTTGAACAGGCCGGTGATGAGCATCGCGTCGCCGATGTCGTGCACGTGGAACTCGTCGAAGCACAGCACCTGGCAGCCTTGCAGCAGCTCGTCCAGGGTCGCGCCCAGCGCATCGTCCTGCTGGCGATGGCGGAACATGCCCTCGTGCAACTGGGCGAAGAAATCGTGAAAGTGCAGGCGGCGCTTGTGCGGATGCTCCAGCGACTGGAAGAAGCCGTCCAGCAGCCAGCTCTTGCCCCGTCCCACCGCCCCGTACAGGTACAGGCTGCGCGCCGTGCCGTCAGCCAGGTGCGCGGCCTGCTCGGCCATGCAGGCGATCACCCGCTGCTGGCCGTGGCTCAAGGTATAGCCCTGCTCATCGGCCTTTCGTCGGAAGAATTCATCGACTTCAACAGCCGCCAGGCGCTTGGCCGGCGGGTGTGCACGGGCAGCCAGGCGCTGGCGCAGGGCGCGCAGCGGCGAACGGATCCAGGACGGCGGTAAGGCGGTCAATCTCAGGCTCCTTGGGGGTACCGGGCACAGGGGCCGGCTGAGTGGGCGGCGCTAATGTACCGAATAGGGGGTTGGGCTGCCAGTCATGTCGTGCCTGGCAGGTCATGTAGGAAGGTTCTTGTACGCGGCCTATACATTTCCGAGCTTGCTGGCAGGTTTTTCTTCGGCTGCTACCCTCTGGAACAGATGGATCCTGTATTGCAAGGAGGGTAACGGTGAAGGGACGCTCTCTGGCTGCGCTGCTCGGGCTGGTTGTTGCAGACGCTGCCGCCGCCGCAGATTTTCTGGTGGAAGTTCGCGTGGATGTACAGCGTGGTTGCCAGCTGGTGCACCAGACCCGCGATGCCGGCGCCCAGGCCCAGGGCCTGCTCGACTTCGGCCGTACCGCGCGCCTGGACGATCCGCAAGGCCCGCTGACCGGCGCCTTGCTGCAACAACGCCCCCCACGTCTGGAATGCAACCCCGACACGCTGTACCAGGTAAAGGTCGATGGCGGCCAGCATGGCGGCGTCGGCGAGGTGCGCTACCTGGCCAGCGACACGCCAAAGGCCCGTCCCATCCCGTACCGCCTCTACCAGGACCCGGCCTGGCGCACTCCGCTGGCGGTGAACATCGCCCAGCACGCACGCGTACCCGACTCAGGGTCGGTGGAACTGCCGCTGTACGCCCGCATCGACACCCTGGCCCAGGTGCCCCGTGTCGGCCATTACTCGGACTTGCTCAAGGTGACCGTCACCTGGTGACCCTGTGCGTGCTAAAGGAACTGGCAGCATGAAGACATCGCAGATTCTGTTGATCAGCCTCGGGCCCTTGCTGTTGTGTCCGATGGCCAATGCCGCCCTCAGCGGGCATATCCAGGCACGCCTGGTAATCAGCGCAGCCTGCCAGATCAGCAATGTGCCGGACGACAGCCCGGCCGGTGGCGGCCTGGGCCTGCTGGACTTCGGCACCCAGGGGCCAAGCTGGGCCCGCCCGCTGAGCGCCAACCTCGACCAGACCGGCGGCAGCGGCACCCTGCAGGTCAGCTGCAACCCCTCGGTGCGGGCCTTCACGGTGAGCATCAATGGCGGCAGCAACGATGCCAACGGCGTGCGCCGCCTGCGCAACGGCAGCGAGCTCATCCCCTACCAGCTGGCGGCCGATCCAAGCGGTGCAGTGCGCTACGGCATCGGCCAGCAGCGCAACTTCTCGATCAGCAGCGCTGCGCAAATCCCCATACCGATCTACGGCGCCGTGGTGGCACACCCCAGGGCGCTGCCAGCCGGCATCTACCGTGACACCCTGATGGTGACCCTGGACTGGTAACAACAAGGAGTGACTCATGCATCCCAACGTCTCACGCATACTCTTCGCCGGGCTTGGCCTGGCCCTTGCCAGCCAGGCCCAGGCGGCCACGGTCACGGGCAATATCAACGCCACCCTGACCCTGACCGCGGCCTGTCAGGTGAACGGTTCGACCGCCACCACCGGGGTCAACTTCGGTAACCTGGATTTCGGCTCGCAGATTGCCCTGTTCACCGAGGCCAGCGCCCAGGTGATCGGCACCGGTGGTGGCGGCGCCATCAGCGTGCTGTGTTCGCCCGGCGCCACGCCGGTGGTGAAGGTGGGCGCAGGCGCGCATGACGCGGCCACCACCGGTGGCAGCCGCGCGCTGGCCATGGGCACCAACTACGTGCCCTATGACTTCTATACCGATGCCGGGCACACCAATCTGCTGGCAATCAACGGCACCATCACCCTCGCCACCAGCACCGGGGTGGCGCAGACCGTCAACCTGTACGGCCGCGCCGTGGGCAAGCCGTCGCTGCCGCCAGGGGTGTACACCGACACGGTGGCGGTCGAGCTGAGCTTCTAGGTCATGCGCCGGTTGCTCGGTGGCCTTGCGGTGCTGGCCTGGGCAGTGCCCATGCCGCTGGATGCCGCGCTCACCAGCACGCTTCAGGTCAGCGCAACGATTGCGGCAGGTTGCCTGGTGGTGGGCGGCGCCAGCAACTACGGCACCCTGGACTTCGGCACCCGTCCGGCGCTCGGCGCTGCCAGCGTGAACACCCAGCTGGCCGGCACCACGGTGACCCTGCAATGCACGCCCGGGGTGGCCCTGAAGATGAGCGTCGACGGTGGCCTGAACAACAACGGGGTACGCAACCTCAAGCGCACCAGCGGTACCTCGCTGGTGGCCTATCAGTTGTACCGCGACGCGGCCTTGTCCCAGGTGCTGGGCATCGGTCAGCTCGTGGCGGTCAGTTACAGCGATCCGACGGCGATCAAGCTGCCGGTGTATGCGCAAGCCCAGTTACCCGGCGTGTTGCCGGCGGGCACCTACACCGACGTGGTGCAAGTGGTGTTGTCCTGGTGAGTGCGCTCCCGGGGTTGTATCGGAACAAGCCAAAGGAGAGGGTGCATGGCGCTGTACGCACGTGGATGGCAAGGGATGGGCAAGTGGCTGCTGGTGGGCGCCTTGCTCGGCGCAGGGGGCGCCCAGGCGGCCACATCGGTGTTGATCTGGCCGATCGACCCGGTGCTGGAGGCCGACCAGAAGGCCGGGGCGTTGTGGTTGGAAAACCGTGGCACCACCCCGGCTAACCTGCAGGTCAGGGTGTTCGCCTGGCGCCAGGACGGGTATGACGACCAGTTCCAGCCCCAGCGCGAGATCATCGGCAGCCCGCCGGTGGCGACCATCAAGCCGGGCGAGAAACAGCTGATTCGCCTGACCCGCACCGGCCAGTCGCCGGCCGGCCAGGAACAGGCCTACCGCATCATCATCGACGAAATCCCACCCGCCCTGCCGGCCAGCGATGCGCAGACGTCCCAGGCACAGATCCGCTTCCAGATGCGCTACTCGGTGCCATTGTTCGTCTACGGCCAGGGGCTGTGGAGCAAGCCGGACGCCGAGGGCAAGCGTGATGCAGCGGGCGTGGGCACGCCGTTGCTGAGCTGGCGACAGGTATCGCAGCAGGGCAAGCCCTTCGTCGAGATCCGCAACGTGGGGCCGGTGCATGCGCGCCTCACCGATGTGGTGATGCAGCAGGGCGCCCAGAGCAAGCCGCTGGTCGACGGCTTGCTGGGTTATGTACTGCCCGGCGCGAGCATGCGCTGGCCGGCACCTGCAGCAGCCTCGGCGGCCAGTGTGCTCAAAGGGCGCGTCAACGGGGCCGAGCCGCCCCAGACCATCAACCAGGGCCACTGAGCCCGGCGCCTCAAGGGCGCATGAAGATGGAGCAGGGGCCAGGGAGGACCCGGACATGGTGGGACGGCGTGCGTGAGTACTTCTCTGGCCTGCACCCGCAGTGTGACGCTGGCGGTGCTGCTGGCGGGCAGCGCGGTCGCAGGCGAACTGCCGCCACCCCCTGCGAGTATGGAGGCTGTCGCCGATGCGCCGTTGTACCTGGAACTGGTGGTCAACCAGATGAGCAGCGCTAGCGTGGTGCTGGTGCACCAGCGGGCCGGGCGCCTGTACATGGCCACCGCCGACCTGCAGGCGGCGGGCGTGCAACTGCCTGGGCAGCCCGGCCCGGAACTTGCGCTGGACGCCATCGATGGCTTGCACAGCGAGTACGACAGCCAGAACCAGCGGCTGCTGGTGCAGGTGCCGGCGGCGTGGCTGCCCAACCAGCGTATCGGCGAGCGCTCGCTGGGGCCGGCCGGCGAGGCGTTGAGCAGTTTCGGCGCCTTGCTCAACTACGACGCCTACTTCAACGACACCGATGAGGGGGGCACCTACCTGGCAGCCTGGAACGAACTGCGGGTGTTCGACAGCTGGGGCACCTTCTCCACCACCGGGCAGTGGCGCCAGCGCCTCGGCGGGGCAGGCTACGAAGGCGCCCAGGAAGGTTTTCGGCGGTACGACACCACCTGGCGCTACACCGACGAGGCGCGCCTGCTGACCTTCGAGGCCGGCGATGTGCTGACCGGCGCCTTGCCCTGGACCAGCTCGGTGCGGGTGGGCGGGGTGCAGCTGTCGCGGGACTTTGCCGTGCGCCCGGACCTGGTGACCTACCCCTTGCCGGCCTTCGCCGGTGAAGCCGCGGTGCCCTCGTCGGTGGACCTGTTCATCAATGGCTACAAGAGCGCCAGTGCCGACCTGCAGCCAGGCCCCTATACCCTGACCAACGTGCCGTTCATCAACGGTGCCGGCGAGGCGGTGGTGGTGACCACCGACGCCCTTGGCCGGCAGGTCTCGACCACGTTGCCGTTCTACGTCACCAGCAGCCTGCTGCAACAGGGGCTGGCGGACTTCTCGGTGGCGGCCGGCGCCCTGCGCCGCGACTATGCCGTGCGCGACTTTGCCTACGGCCCCGGTGTTGCGGCGGGCAGCCTGCGCTATGGCCTGACCGACTACTTCACGCTGGAAAGCCATGCCGAGGCGGCCGGGTCCCTGGGCCTGGGCGGGCTGGGCGGCAACCTGCGGGTGGGCAACTTCGGCGTGCTCAACACGGCGCTGAGCCAGAGCCGCTTCGAAGGCCGCAGTGGCCAGCAGTTGAGCCTGGGCTACCAGTACAACAACCGCTGGCTGGGCTTCAACTACCAGCGCCTGGAGCGTCATGGCGACTACGCCGACCTGTCGCTGGTCGACAGCCCGTATATCCGCCTCAGCCAGCGCAGCGAGCAGGTCACCCTGAGCCTCAACCTGCAACGCTATGGCAGCCTGGGGGCGGGCTACTTCGATGTGCGCGCCGCCGACAACTCGCGCACGCGCCTGCTCAACCTCAGCTGGAGCAAGCCGCTGTGGGGCAACAGCAGCCTGTACCTGTCGGCCAACCGCGACCTGGACGACAGCCAGTGGGCGGTGCAGGCGCAGGTGGTGGTGCCCTTCGACCTGCACGGCACGCTGGCCCTGAGCCTGGAGCGCAACCAGCAGGGCGAGAACCTGCAGCGGGTCAACTACAGCCGCGCCGTACCCGCCCAGGGCGGCGTGGGGTTCAACCTGGGCTATGCCGGCGGCGACCGTGAAACCTACCGTCAGGCCGACCTGACCTGGCGCCTGCAATCGGTGCAGTTGCAGGCCGGGGTGTACGGCAGCAGCGACAACATGACCCGCTGGGCCGACGCCAGCGGCTCGGTGGTGCTGATGGACGCCGGGGTGTTCGCGGCCAATCGCATCGACGACGCCTTCGTGCTGGTCAGCACCGAAGGCTTTGCCGATGTGCCGGTGCGCTACGAGAACCAGGTGGTGGGGCACACCGACAGCCAGGGGCACCTGCTGGTGCCCTACGGCAGCGGCTACTACCGCGGCAAGTACGAGATCGACCCGCTGGAACTGCCCCCCGATGTGCGCTCGCCGAATGTGGAGCAGCGCGTGGCGGTAAGGCGCGGCGCCGGCTACCTGCTGGAATTTCCGTTGCGCCGGGTACTGGCCGCCAGCGTGGTGCTGGTGGATGCCGGCAACAACGAACTGGCCGTGGGCAGCCAGGTACGCCACGAGCAGAGCGGCGCGCTGGCGGTGGTGGGCTGGGATGGCCTGGTGTACCTGGAGGACCTGAGCGAACACAACAGCCTGGTGGTGCAACTGGCCGGAGGCGGCAGTTGCCGGGTGCAGTTCGAGCTCAAGGCGCAGGCCGACCAGGTGCCGCTGATCGGCCCGCTGGTGTGCCAGTGAAGCGCCGGCTGACGGGGCTGCTTGCGCTGCTGGCACTGCTGGCCGGCATGCGCGCCCACGCGCTGTGCCAGGTGCTGGCAACCACGCCGGCCACTTTCGGCCTGGTCAACTCCACCCTGATACGCACCACGGTGCAGACCACCACGGCGCCCAGTGCCGGCTTGAGCTGCACCGGTTCGCTGCTGACCCTGCTGCGTTCGGATGACTCCTTCAAGGCCACCTTCACCGCCAACAACGGCACCACCGGGCTGGTGGGCCCCACCGGCGACGTCATCCTCTACACGCTGTACGCCAACAACAGCACCAGCTACCCGATCACCCGGGGCCAGCCCTACGATTTTGCGCGCAACGGCATCATCGATGCCCTGGGCCTGCTCGGCGGCACCTCGCCCAAGACCGTGCCCATCTACCTGCGCACGCAAATGACCAGCAACGTGGCGGCCGGCCTGTACCAGGAGACGTTCACCGTGGCCTGGAGCATCGACTATTGCTGGGGGCTGGGTCTGGGCAGCGCCTGTCTGGGGCGGCAGGTGTTCAACGCCACTACCACCCTGACCATCAACCTGACCGTCACCAACGACTGCCAGATCAGCTCACCCAACATCGTGTTCGGCAGCGCGCCGGTGGTCAGCGGGTTCGCCACGGTGAGCCAGAACGTCAACCTGGCCTGTACCAAGGGCAGTGCCTACACGGTGGGGCTGGATGACGGGCAGAACGTGGCAGGCGGGCGTCGGCGCATGAAGTCCAGCGCCGGCAACTACCTGGCCTATGACATCTTCAAGAGTGGCGGGGGCGTGCGCTGGGGCAGCCTGAGCAGTGCGCGGCGCGCCAGCAGCGACGCCGACATCAACCCGGGCAACGGCAATGGCAGTGGCAGCGCGGCCGGCAGCCAGGTGTTCAACTACAACGCCAGGGTCTACACCGACCAGGCCACGCCGCCGGCCGGCGACTACCTGGACAGCGTGATACTCGACGTGCAGTTCTGAGCCGGCTGGCGCACGGTGCGCCACCAGTACCCCAGTGCCAGCACATTCAACCCCGCGCCCAGCGCGCATACCAGCAGCCAGCCGCCCCAGGCGTAGGCCAGCGTCGAGGCCAGCGAGCCCAGTGCACTGCCGATGGAGTAGAACAGCATGTAGGCGGCGGTGAGCCGGCTGTGGGTATCGGCCGGCAGGCGGTAGATCAGGCTCTGGCTGGCCACGTGCAGCGCCTGCAGGCCCAGGTCGAACACCACCACCCCCAGCAGCAGTGCCCACAGCGATTGCTGGGTGAGGGCGATGGCGCCCCATGAACCGATCATCAGCAGCAGCGAGAGGCCGCTGACCCGTTGCCCCAGGCCACGGTCGGCCAGCCCGCCGGCACGCGCGGCGGCCAGCGCCCCGGCTGCGCCGGCCAGGCCGAACAGGCCCACCTCGGTTGCCGACAACGACAGCGGCGGGGCGCTCAGGGGCAGTACCAGCGGGGTCCACAGCACCATGGCCGAAGCGAAGCTGAGCATCGCCAGCAGGGCCCGCTGGCGCAGCACCGGCTGCTCGCGCACCAGTTGCCACAACGACACCAGCAGCGCGCCGTAGCCAGTGTTGGGGCGCGCAGCCGTGTGTGCGGGCAGCACGCGCCACAGCAGCAAGGTCATCAGCAGGGTCAGCGCTGCCGACAGGGCGTAGATCGAGCGCCAGCCGGCCAGATCGGCCATCGCCCCGGACAGGGTGCGGGCCAGCAGGATGCCGATCACGATACCGCTGGTGACCATGCCCACCACATGCCCGCGTTCGGTGTCGGCCGATACGCTGGCGGCATGCGCCACCAGCAGTTGCGCCACCACCGCCAACAGGCCGGTCAGGGCCATGCCGACAAACAGCCAGGCGCTGCTGGTGGCCAGCGCGATCATCAGCAGGGCCAGCACCGACAGCAGCGACTGCAGCACGATCAGCCGGCGCCGCTCGAACAGGTCGCCCAGAGGCACCAGCAGTATCAGGCCCAGGCCGTAGCCCACCTGGGTCAGGGTCACCACCAGCCCCACCAGCGCCGGGTCGATGGCGAAGTCGCGGGCCATCGCGTCCAGCAGTGGCTGGGCGTAATACACGTTGGCCACCGCCAGTGCGCAGGCGACGGAGAACAGCAGGGCGAGCCACGGCGAAAGCCGGGGCGCAGGGGAGGCGGGCATGGCGATATCCTATGTGGTTGCATAATGAAACTGGTTGTATGCTGAGAGGACCGGTTTTATATTGCAACTACTTTTTTCAGCCTGCCGAGAGCGATCATGGTTCAACGTACCCGCCTGCAAGATGCCGAATGCCCGGTGGCCCGGTCACTGGACGCGATCGGTGACTGGTGGTCGCTGTTGATCGTGCGTGATGCGTTTGATGGCTTGCGCCGCTTTGGCGAGTTCCAGCGCAACCTGGGCATGGCCAAGAACATTTTGGCCTCGCGCTTGCGCCAGTTGGTGGAGCACCGGATTCTGGAGCTGGTGCCGGCGTCGGATGGCAGCGCGTACCAGGAGTACGTGCTGACCGAGAAGGGGCGCGGGTTGTTTCCCTTGATCGTGGGGCTGCGCCAGTGGGGCGAGGCGTTTTTCTACCAGCCTGGCGAGGCGCATTCGGTGCTGGTGGACCGCCAGAGCGGGGCGCCGGTGGGCCCGCTGCAGCTGCGAGCGGCGGATGGGCGGGTGCTGGGGCCGGATGATTGCGTGCGGGTGGCGGGGCCGCCGCCGGCCTGACCTGCCTCATCGCGGGTCAGGCCGCTCCCACAGGGCACTGCAAGCCTTGTGGGAGCGGGCTTGAACCGCGATGGGGAGCGCTGCGGGGTGACGGTGCGCCAGCCCCTAGCGCAGCGCTGCGACCAGCTTCGCCAAGGTGTCGATCACCGCGCTGCCCAGCGCCTTGGAGCGTTCACCCGACCAGCCGGTCACCGCATCGGGCGCGTCGTCGTGGTCCTTGAACGGCATCTCCAGGGTCAGCGACAGGCAGTCATGCGCCTGGCCCACCGCATTGCACGCCAGGGTCATGTTGGCCTGCCCAGGCTTGCTGCGCGGGTAGCCGTGGGTGGTCTGGAAGTCCCGGGTCACGCTGCACAGGGTGCTGCGAAAACGCTCCTCCAGCGCCGCGATCCGATCCGTGTAGCCCGGGTTGCCTTCGCACCCGGCCGTGAACACATGGGGTATTTCCTCATCGCCATGGGCATCCAGGAACAGGTCCACGCCATACAGCTTCATCTGCTGCTGGGCGAACAGCACCTCAGGGGTGTGTTCGATGTTCGCATCCTGCCAGGCGCGGTTGAGGTCCTTGCCCCTGGCATTGGTGCGCAGGTGCCCGGCAGCGGCACCGTCCGGGTTCATGTTGGGGATCAGGTACAGGTCGGCGACCGCCAGCAGGGCCTGCACGGTGGCATCGTTACCCTGTATGCGGTCGATCACGCCCTCCATGAACCACTCGGCCATGTGCTCGCCGGGGTGCTGCTGGGCGATGATCCACAGCTTGCGCTTGCCCGCGCCCCCGTCGCCCGCCCGCAGCAACGGGATATCGCGCCCTTCGACGCTGCGCCCGGTGGCCAGCAGTTCGACGCCCGGCAAGGCGCTGGCGCGTTCGATCAGCTGATTGTGCCGCGCGCGCGGGTAGGGCTCGAAATAGGCGAACCAGGCCTGTGTTTCGCGGGGCTCAAGGCTGAAGTGCAGGGCCTTGCCGTCGTAGCGGGTCGGCACGCGAAACCAGTTCTGCTGGTCGTAGGACGCTACCGCCTGGTAGCCCTCCCATGCGGCGCTATAGGACGACTGGCTGGCGTTGTCCAGGCTGAAGGCGTGGGTATGCCCGGGCGTCAGCCCGCTGGCCTTGAAGTGAAACCACTGGAAATGCCCGCTGTGGGTGTCGGGGCGGATGTTCAGGTGAATCCGGGACGGGTTGCCGGCATCGACGAGCAGGATGTTGCCGGCATCGAATGCGCAATCGATGCTAACGGGGGACAGCGTCACGGTCATGGCCAGGCTCCGGTAGAGTTGTTGTGCCAACCACTCTACACCCCTGGATCACGACCAGAAACCGATCGCCAGCGCCGCTGCCAACCCCAGGCCGAGCGCCACCGAGCAGCCTCCCAGCGAAACACCGGCCCAGGCCTGGCGATACCAGTGCCCATCGCCCAGTTGCCGGGCCGGTGCCAGCAGGTTGCGCCAGCGCAGTTCGGTGGCATGGAACGCATGCAGGTGTTCGGGGGCGGCATCCAGCCAGCGGCGAAAGTCGATGCGCTCGCTGGCGGTGATGTCCGGGCTCTGCAGGCGCACATACCATTGCGCCGCCGCAGTGCTGGAGGCGCTGCGCACCGGCAGGGCGGCCTGCAGTACCTGGCCCATGTGCCGTTCCACGGTAGGTGCGCCGATGTCCAGGCGCTGGGCGATGGCGGCGAACGACAGTTGATCGAGGCGATTGAGCAGGAACACCTGCTGTACCCGGCGTGGCAGCTTTTTCAGGCGCACGAGCAGGGCATCTTCGCCGAGGTCGGCGCTATCGTGATGGTGTTCAAGGGGCAGCAACAGACGGGTCATGTACGAGCTCCTTGCAGAAAGAAACGACTGAAGAGAAGGGGGCGTCTTCCCTGACGCTGCGACAGCTTAATCTACATGAGATTGATTCTCAAGTGCTGAATCAGCAAAGGCTTGTCTCGGGGTTACATATCGAGACATACATTTGCTATCATCGCTGCCATTCAAGCACCACCCGCCTTCATTAGCCTGAAGAGCCAAAAAAAAAGACCCGGCAAAAAGCCGGGTCAAAAACCGTGATTAGCCTGATGAGGAGATAATCTGAGAGTCCGACCTAAGGGCTTTCAGTTATCCAACCAGTCTCGCGACCAGTTGTTTGCAATAATAATCGTTCTCATTTTCAAGTCAAATGAATTTTCTGTTATCCAGCAAAAAATTCCGCATCGCTGTGCCTGGTCGTTGAACCACGGCCTGCCCCACCGCCGTTCCCGTTGCCCATCATCCCTCCCTTGATTGAAGCTCCTGCCGCCTGGCCTGTTCCGCGAGGCTGCGGTCCAGCAGCGCCCTGGCCATGTTGATCATGTGCATCACCGAGAAGGCCATGTCCCGTGAGTTGCCCTTGAGGTTGTCGGCCGACTCATAGGCGCTGGCTGCGGCGCAGCGCAGCATGCTCGAGGCGTGTTCGGTGGCCGCTTCGGCCGAGAGGTCCTGGCGGGCGATGAACAGCTGGTCGTCCGTGTGGCTGACCGTAGATGGGGTAGGGTTGAGGTAATAGTCCAGTGCGCGGCGTGCCGCTTCGCTGTCGAGGTCGTTGAAAGGGGGTGGGGTCATGGGGCTGCCTTCCTTGTGGTGAGTAGGAAAAGATTACCCTTCAATCCTAAGTACATGTTGTATTGTATTCCATCGCTTAAATACTACAGATTATGTATTGAGTCGCTGCTGTCAGTCCGTATCGTGCCAGCGATGAAAAAATGGAATGAACTGGCGAAAGCCAGAATGCGCGAGCTGGGCCTCACGCAGGAGAAACTGGCCGAACGCCTCGGGGTGACCCAAGGTGGCGTTGGCCATTGGATTCGGGGAAGGAACAACCCACCGCTGGCCACCATCGACGAGATCCTGCGCATACTGGGCATGGGGCGCATGGGCGTGGTCTGCGACGACGCCGTCGCGGAGCCGTCCGGGGTCTATGCCACACCGGCGCTGGGTGCATTCCGCTACCCGCTGTCGGACTGGGAGCACCTGGCCGAGCCTGTCGAAGGCGCGCCGACCGTGCTCAGCGACCACCTGGCCGATGGCCCGTGCTACTGGCTGACGGTGGAAGGTGACGCGATGAATTCGCCCATGGGCCTGAGCGTGCCGGCGGGCATGATGGTGCTGGTGGACAGCGGTCGAACCGCCGAGATCGGCGCGCTGGTGATCGCGCGCCTGCCCGGCAATCCTGTCGCGGTGTTTCGCCAGCTGGTCGAGGAGGGTGGTCAGCGGTACTTGCAGCCGCTCAATCCCACCTGGCCCAAACTGACGTGGGAGGAGGGCACCGAGGTGCTCGGTGTGGTGGTGCAGGCGTCTATCCGGCTGGGCTGAAAAGCGTCGCTGGCAAGCCGGCCCACGCAGGGTTTCGTGGCGCCCACAAAACCCTGTGCAGGTGCAGCGCCGTCAGCCTTCCTGAACCTCCAGCTCCACCAGCGCGGCCCCTTCGCTGACCATCTCACCTTCCTGGCAATACAGCGCCTTGACCGTCCCGGCCTGGGGTGCGCGGATGCTGTGCTCCATCTTCATGGCCTCCAGCACCACCAGTTGCGTGCCGGCCTCGACCACCTGACCGACCTCCACCAGTACCCGCACGATGCTGCCGTTCATGGGCGCACTCATGCCGCCCTGGTGCGCATGGCCGGCGTCCGCCTCGGCAATCGGGTCGAAAGCGCTTACCCCGTGCAGCTCGCCATCCCACTCCAGATACAGCGTTTGCCCACGGCGCACGGCCAGGTGCCTGCGCCGCACGCCTTCGTGCTCGATCACCAGGTGCTCGCCGTCCATGCGCGCGGACACCGACCCGGGGTTCAGGCTCAGTGCCCGGTCTTCGCCATTGCAGCGCAGGTGCAGGGCGGTCTGCGCCGGTACGCCCGGCCTGAAACCGGTGGCGGCTGCCCACGGCGAGTGCCGGTCATCAGCGCGCACGCAGGCGGGGCGCGATTGCTGGAAGGCCTGCCCGGCGGCCTGCCAGAACGCTGTCGGCAACGCGACGGGGGCGGGCAGCAGTTGATCCTGATAGCGCGGGATGAACCCGGTATCCAGTTCGGCCTCGGCAAAGGCGCGGTGGGCCAGGATGCGGCGCAGGAAGGCGATGTTGGTCTTAAGGCCGCCAATGGCGAAGCTGTCGAGCATCGCCAGCAGGCGCAGGCGTGCCTGTTCCCGGTTCTCGCCCCAGGCAATCAGCTTGCCCAGCATCGGGTCGTAGAACGGCGAGATGCTGTCACCTTCGCACACGCCGCTGTCGACCCGGCGCCCTTCGCCCGGCGCCGACTCGCGGTACAGCGCCAGGTGCCCGGTGGCCGGCAGAAAGTCGTTGGCCGGGTCCTCGGCGTACAGGCGTACCTCGATGGCATGTCCGTGCAGCGGCACCTGATCCTGCGTCAGCGGCAGCGCCTCGCCGCATGCCACGCGGATCTGCCAGGCCACCAGGTCCAGGCCGGTGATCGCCTCGGTCACCGGGTGCTCCACCTGCAGGCGGGTGTTCATTTCCATGAAGAAGAATTCGCCGCGGGCATCGAGCAGGAACTCGACCGTGCCTGCGCCCACATAGCCGATGGCCTTGGCCGCACGTACCGCCGCCTCGCCCATGGCCTGGCGCTGCGCCGGGCTCAGGCCGGGGGCCGGGGCTTCCTCGACCACCTTCTGGTGACGACGCTGGATCGAGCAGTCGCGCTCGTTCAGGTACAGGCAGTTGCCATGCTGGTCGGCGAACACCTGGATCTCGACGTGACGCGGCTTGAGCACGTACTTTTCGACCAGCATGCGTGCGTCGCCGAACGACGACAGCGCTTCACGCTGGGCCGAGGCCAGGGCTTCACCCAGCTGGCTTTCCTGCTCGACCACCTTCATGCCCTTGCCACCGCCACCGGCGGTGGCCTTGAGCAGTACGGGGTAGCCGATGCGCTGGGCGGCCGCGCGGAAGGTCTCCAGGTCCTGGGCTTCGCCGTGGTAGCCAGGCACCAGCGGTACCCCGGCCACTTCCATCAGCGCCTTGGCCGCCGACTTGCTGCCCATTGCGTCGATGGCACTGGCCGGCGGGCCGAGGAAGATCAGCCCGGCCTCTTCGATGGCCCGGGCAAAGCCTGCGTTCTCAGACAGAAAGCCGTAGCCCGGGTGTATCGCCTGGGCGCCGCTGGCCTTGGCCGCGGCAATCAGCCTGGGGATGTCCAGGTAGCTCTCGGCCGCCTTGGCGCCACCCAGGTCAACCCGGATATCCGCTTCGCGGCTGTGCCGCGCATCGCGGTCGATGGCGCTGTGCACGGCCACGGTGGTCAGGCCCATGGCCTTGGCGGTGCGCATCACGCGGCAGGCGATCTCGCCACGGTTGGCGACCAGCAGGGTGGTCAGCAGAGGGCGGCTCATGGGCGTGGCTCCTTGTCCGAAGCGGGGGTTTGCCAGGCTGGCGTGCGTTTTTCGAGGAAGGCGCGCAGGCCCTCCTGGCCTTCGGCGCTCACGCGGATACGCGCAATGGCGCCTTCACAGTAGCGGCGCAGGGCAGGGGTGAGCTCACCATTGCCCACTTCGCGCAGCAGCTCCTTGCTGGCGCACATGGCCTGCGGGCTGTTGAGCAGCAGGTTGTCGACCCAGCGCTCGACCTCGGCATCCAGGTGCGCGGCCGGGCAGGTTTCGGCCAGCAGGCCCAGTTCGCGGGCCCGCTCGCCGCTGAAGCGTTCGGCGGTCAGGGCATAGCGGCGGGTGGCGCGCTCGCCCATGGCCTGCACCACGAACGGGCTGATCACCGCCGGCGCCAGGCCGATGCGCACTTCAGACAGGCACAGCTGCGCGTCGTCGGCACCGATGGCCATGTCGCAGCAACTGATCAGCCCCACGGCACCGCCGAAGGCTGCGCCCTGGACCACCGCCAGGGTCGGCACCTTGAGCCGCGCCAGGTTGTACATCAGCTCGGCCAGCTCGCGGGCGTCGTCCAGGTTGGTGTTGTAGTCCAACTGCGCCGACTGCTGCATCCAGGCAAGGTCGGCGCCGGCACTGAAGTGCCGGCCGCGCCCGCGCAGCACCATGAAGCGCAGGCTGGCGTCGTTGCCGATCTGGTCGATGGCGATGATCAGTTCGCGGATCATCTGCGCGTTGAAGGCGTTGTTCTTGGCCTCGCGGCTCAGCCACAGGGTGGCGAAGCCGCGCGGGTCGCGAATCAGTTCAAGGGTAGAGAAGTCGCTCATCGGTCACATCCGGAAAATGCCGAAACGGCTCGGTTCGATCGGGGCATTGAGGGCTGCCGAGAGGGCCAGGCCGAGAATCTCGCGGGTTTGCGCAGGGTCGATGACGCCGTCGTCCCACAGCCTTGCGCTGGAATAGTAGGGGTGGCCCTGGTGTTCGTACTGGTCCAGGATCGGCTGCTTGAGCTGCGCCTCGTCCTGCGGGCTGAAAACCTGGCCGCTGCGCTCGCTCTGTTCGCGCTTGACCTGGGCCAGCACGCCTGCGGCCTGTTCGGCGCCCATCACGCCGATGCGCGCGTTGGGCCACATCCACAGAAAGCGCGGGTCGTAGGCACGCCCGCACATGCCATAGTTGCCGGCACCGAAGCTGCCGCCGATGATCACGGTGAACTTGGGCACCTGGGCGCAGGCCACTGCGGTCACCAGCTTGGCGCCATGCTTGGCGATGCCGCCGGCCTCGTACTTCTGGCCCACCATGAAGCCGGTGATGTTCTGCAGGAACAGCAGCGGGATGCCGCGCTGGCAGGCCAGCTCGATGAAGTGCGCGCCTTTCTGCGCGGCCTCGGCGAACAGGATGCCGTTGTTGGCCAGAATCGCCACCGGGTAGCCGTGCAGGTGGGCAAAGCCGCACACCAGCGTGGTACCGAACAGCGCCTTGAACTCGTCGAACAGCGAGCCGTCCACCAGGCGCGCGATCACCTCGCGCACATCGAACGGCTGCTTGGCATCGGCCGGCACCACGCCGTACAGCTCGTCGGCTGCGTACAGCGGGGCGATCGGGGTGCGCACCTGCAGCTGGCCCAGCTTGCGCCAGTTGAGGTTGGCCACGCAGCGCCGGGCGATGGCCAGGGCGTGTTCGTCGTTGTCGGCATAGTGGTCGGCCACGCCGCTGACCTTGCAGTGCACGTCGGCACCGCCCAGGTCTTCGGCGCTGACCACCTCGCCGGTGGCGGCTTTGACCAGCGGCGGGCCGGCCAGGAAGATGGTGGCCTGCTGGCGCACCATGATCGCCTCGTCGGCCATGGCCGGCACGTAGGCACCGCCGGCGGTGCACGAGCCCATCACCACGGCGATCTGCGGGATGCCCTGGGCGCTCATGGTGGCCTGGTTGAAGAAGATGCGGCCGAAGTGCTCGCGGTCGGGGAACACCTCGTCCTGGCGCGGCAGGTTGGCGCCGCCGGAGTCCACCAGGTACACGCAGGGCAGGCGGTTCTGCTGGGCGATGGTCTGGGCGCGCAGGTGCTTCTTGACGGTCAGCGGGTAGTACGAGCCGCCTTTGACGGTGGCGTCGTTGGCCACGATCATGCACTCCACGCCCTCGATGCGGCCGATGCCGGCGATCACGCCGGCGGCAGGCACGTCTTCGCCGTACACCTCGTGGGCGGCCAGCTGGCCGATCTCCAGAAACGGCGAACCGGGGTCGAGCAGGCGGTCGATGCGGTCGCGCGGCAGCAACTTGCCGCGTGAGGTGTGGCGCTCCTGGGCCTTGGGCCCGCCGCCCTGGTGCACGCTGGCGAGCAGGTCACGCAGGCCTTGCACCTGTTCGAGCATGGCCGCGCTGTTGAGCGCGAATTCGGGCGCGCGGGGGTTCAACTGAGACTTCAGAATCATCGTGGCTCCTGGCGCAGCTTCAAGCGGCAAGCTCCAAGCTGCAAGAGTGGGTCTGCGTTATGGCGGCGTTGCCGCTGAGCGCCTCAGCGCGTCTCGTTGAACAGCTCGCGACCGATCAGCATGCGCCGGATCTCGCTGGTGCCGGCGCCGATCTCGTACAGCTTGGCGTCGCGCAGCAGGCGGCCTGCGGGGAATTCGTTGATGTAGCCGTTGCCGCCCAGAATCTGGATTGCCTCGAGGGCCATCTGGGTGGCGCGCTCGGCGGTATAGAGGATCACCCCGGCGGCGTCCTTGCGGGTGGTCTCGGCGCGATCACAGGCCTGGGCCACGGCATACAGGTAGGCGCGGCTGGCATTGAGCTGGGTGTACATGTCGGCGATCTTGCCCTGGATCAGCTGGAACTCGCCGATGCTCTGGCCGAACTGCTTGCGGTCGTGGATGTAGGGCACCACCAGGTCCATGCACGCCTGCATGATCCCGGTAGGGCCGCCGGAGAGCACCACACGCTCGTAGTCCAGGCCGCTCATCAGCACCTTCACGCCACCGTTGAGCTGGCCGAGGATGTTCTCCTGGGGCACCTCGACGTTGTCGAAGAACAGCTCGCAGGTGTTGGAACCGCGCATGCCCAGCTTGTCGAACTTGTTGCTGCGGCTGAAGCCGGCCCAGTCGCGCTCGACGATGAACGCGGTGATGCCATGGGGGCCCTTTTCCAAGTCGGTCTTGGCGTAGATCACGTAGGTGTTGGCGTCGGGGCCGTTGGTGATCCAGGTCTTGCTGCCGTTGAGCACGAAGCGGTCGCCGCGCTGTTCGGCACGCAGTTTCATCGACACCACGTCGGAGCCGGCGTTGGGCTCGCTCATGGCCAGGGCGCCGATGTGCTCGCCGCTGATCAGCTTGGGCAGGTATTTGGCTTTCTGTTCGGCGGTGCCGTTGCGGTTGATCTGGTTGACGCAGAGGTTGGAGTGGGCGCCGTAGGAGAGCGCGACCGAGGCCGAGCCGCGGCTGATTTCTTCCATGGCCACCACGTGGGCCAGGTAGCCCAGGCCCGCGCCGCCGTATTCTTCGCTGACGGTGATGCCCAGCAGGCCCATGTCGCCGAACTTGCGCCACATGTCGGCGGGGAACAGGTTGTCCTGGTCGATCTGCGCCGCACGCGGGGCCAGCTCGGCTGCGACGAACGCCTGCACCTGGTCGCGGAGCATGTCGATGGTTTCGCCCAGGGCGAAGTTCAGGGTCGGATAACGCATGCTGGCACCTTTCTTGTCGATTGTTCTTTGAGTGGCGTGGTGGTTGACCCGCGATCAAGGCGCTGCGATCTGTCACCTTTACGTTAACGTAAACCCCGCACCGAACACTGTCAATCTCCCCATGACCTTTACGTTAACGTTAATTTGCGCCACATTAGGTCTCGCGTGAATCAGCACCCACAACAATCACAATACGGGGTCGTCATGAATCAACCGAGCTACACCCAGGGTCGCCAGGACAAACCGCTGCTGGCCATGACCATCGGCCAGGCCCTGGACAACACCGTGGCGCGCTTTGCCGAGCGCGAGGCACTGGTGGTACGCCACCAGCAACTGCGCTACAGCTGGCGCGAACTGGCCGACAGCATCGACCTGCATGCCCGCGCCCTGATGGCGCTGGGCCTGAAGACCGGCGACCGCCTGGGTATCTGGGCGCCCAACTGCGCGCAGTGGTGCATCGCCCAGTTCGCCACCGCCAAAATCGGCGTGATCCTGGTCAACATCAACCCGGCCTACCGCACCAGCGAACTGGAATACGTGCTGCGCCAGTCTGCCTGCCAGTGGCTGATCTGCGCCGGCACCTTCAAGACCTCCGACTACCATGCCATGCTCGGCGAACTGCTGCCGGAGCTGGCGCACCAGGCGCCAGGCCAGCTCAATGGCGAGCGCCTGCCCGACCTGCGCGGGCTGATCAGCCTCGACGACGCGCCGCCGGGCGGCTTCCTGCCGTGGGCGGCGCTGGCCGGCATGGCCGAGCAGGTCGCCCCGGCCGAGTACCAGCAGCGCCAGCAGAGCCTGCAGTTCGACCAGCCGGTGAACATCCAGTACACCTCCGGCACCACGGGCTTCCCCAAGGGCGCGACCCTGAGCCACTACAACATCCTCAACAACGGCTACATGGTCGGCGAGAGCCTGGGCCTGACCGAGCATGACCGCATGGTGATTCCGGTGCCGCTGTACCACTGCTTCGGCATGGTCATGGGCAACCTGGGCTGCATCACCCACGGCACCACCATGATCTACCCCAACGACGCCTTCGACCCGCTGCTGACCCTCGAAGGCGTGGCCCGCGAGCGCGCCACCGTGCTGTACGGGGTGCCGACCATGTTCATCGCGCTGCTCGACCAGCCGCGGCGCGGCGACTACGACCTGAGCAGCCTGCGCACCGGCATCATGGCCGGTGCTACCTGCCCGATCGAAGTGATGCGTCGGGTGATCGACCAGTTGCACATGGGCGAGGTGCAGATCGCCTACGGCATGACCGAGACCAGCCCGGTGTCGCTGCAGACCGGCCCGGACGACGAGCTGGAGTTGCGCGTGACCACGGTAGGGCGCACCCAGCCGCAGCTGGAGAGCAAGATCGTCGACGAACACGGCTGCATCGTGCCGCGTGGCACCATCGGCGAGCTGTGTACGCGTGGCTACAGCGTGATGCTGGGCTACTGGGGTAACCCGGCGGCCACCAGCGAGGCGATCGACCCGGCGGGCTGGATGCACACCGGCGACCTGGCGAGCATGGACGAGCAGGGCTACGTGTGCATTGCCGGGCGCAACAAGGACATGATCATTCGCGGTGGCGAGAACATCTACCCGCGCGAGCTGGAGGAGTTCTTCTTCACCCACCCGTCGGTGGCGGACGTGCAGGTGATCGGCATTCCGGATGAGCGTTACGGCGAGGAGATCGTGGCGTGGATCAAGCTGCACCCTGGGCACAGCGCCACCGATGGGGAGCTGCAGGCCTGGTGCAAGAGCCGCATCGCGCACTTCAAGACGCCGCGACATTTTCGTTTCGTCGAGGAGTTTCCGATGACGGTGACCGGCAAGATCCAGAAGTTTCGCATGCGCGAGATCAGCATCGAGGAGTTGTGCAACCGCTGACATCGCATCGCCGGCAACGCCGGCTCCTACAGGTCGGCGCGTTTACTGTAGGAGCCGGCGTTGCCGGCGAAAGCAGCACCACCGTGCAACCCCGTCTACGCTTGCACCTTCACCGGCGGCTCTTCACTGGGCGGGTCGCCCACGGGCTCCTGCTCCTTGGGCGGCTCAGGCTCCTTCTCCGGCGCCGGTGGTGGCAGATTGGGGTCATCGATATTCGGATCGGGCGTTTCAGCAGGAATAGGAATATTCATGGGCCGAACCTCACATAAAGGGCTGTTCAAAGGCTGACCCATTCTTCGACCGTGGCCGCGCCGCATCGCTCATTTTTTATTGAACCCCCACGCCTGCCATTGCTCTGAACCTTACCGTCACAGCGTAACGGAGCGATGTTCGATGACCCGCGATGAGCCTTTCAGCACCGATGAAACCAGCGAGCACACCCTGACTCTGGCCAGGGCGCTGCTGCTGCCGCGCATAGTGATCGAGAACACCGAACCTGTGCTCGACGCCGGCCAGCACGCGGTCAAGGGTACCGTGGGCGAACAGGTCACCGTTACCAGCAAGGTCTTCGCCGACGGCCACGACGTGCTGGCCGTGCGCCTGAGCTGGCGCCGCCTGCAGCACCCCAACTGGCACGAAGTGCCCATGACGCTGCTGGGCAACGACAGCTGGGAGGGGCGCTTCACGGTCAGCGAGGTGGGCCGCCACCTGTTCATGATCGAGGCCTGGATCGACCAGTACGCCAGCTACTGCTACGAGCTGGAGAAGAAATTCGCCGCCGGCGTCGACGTAGGCCTGGAGCTGGAGGAGGGCCGCCGCCACCTGATGCAGAGCGCCGAGCGCAGCAGCGAGCCGCTGCGTGCGCAACTGGAGGCGGTGGCCCTGCAACTGGCCAGCCTGCCTGCCCAGGCCGGCGTCGAGCTGCTGCTGCACGGCGACACCCGCGCCCTGATGGGCCGCGCCGACCACCGTGCCTACCTCAGCCGCAGCGCCGAGTTCCCCCTTGAGGTGGAGCGCGAGCGCGCACGCTTTGCCAGCTGGTACGAGCTGTTCCCGCGTTCGGTCACCGACGACCCGGCCCGCCACGGCACCTTCAACGACGTGCATCAGCGCCTGCCGATGATCCGCGACATGGGCTTTGACGTGCTGTACTTCCCGCCCATCCACCCCATCGGCACCCAGCACCGCAAGGGCCGCAACAATGCCTTGCAGGCCGGCCCCGACGACCCCGGCAGCCCCTACGCCATCGGCAGCGCCGACGGCGGGCACGAGGCCATCCACCCGCAGCTGGGCAGCCGCGAAGACTTCCGCCGGCTGGTGGCCGCCGCCGCCGAGCATGGCCTGGAAATCGCCCTGGACTTCGCCATCCAGTGCTCCCAGGACCACCCCTGGCTCACCGAGCACCCGGGCTGGTTCAGTTGGCGCCCCGACGGCACCATCCGCTATGCCGAGAACCCGCCGAAAAAATACCAGGACATCGTCAACGTCGACTTCTATGCCGCCGACGCGGTGCCCGCCCTGTGGCTGGCCCTGCGCGACGTGGTGCTGGGCTGGGTGCAGGAGGGCGTGACCCAGTTTCGCGTGGACAACCCGCACACCAAGCCGCTGCCGTTCTGGGAGTGGCTGATCGCCAACGTGCGCAGCCAGCACCCGCAGGTGATCTTCCTCGCCGAGGCCTTCACCAAGCCGGCGATGATGGCGCGCCTGGGCAAGGTAGGCTATTCGCAGAGCTATACCTACTTCACCTGGCGCAACACCAAGGCCGAGCTGCAACAGTACTTCAGCGAACTCAACCAGCCGCCGTGGTCGTACTGCTACCGCCCCAACTTCTTCGTCAACACGCCGGACATCAACCCGTTCTTCCTGCACGACTCCGGCCGCCCGGGCTTTCTGATTCGCGCAGCGCTGGCCACCATGGGCTCGGGCCTGTGGGGCATGTATTCGGGGTTCGAGCTGTGCGAGGCGGCGGCGATACCGGGCAAGGAGGAATACCTGGACTCGGAGAAGTACGAGATCCGCCCGCGCGACTACACCCAGCCCGGCAACATCATTGCCGAGATCGCCCAGCTCAACCGCATCCGCCGCCAGCACCCGGCCCTGCAGACCCACCTGGGCATCCGCTTCTACAACGCCTGGAACGACAACATCCTGTACTTCGCCAAGGGCGATCCGGCCAGCGGCAGCCTGATCCTGGTGGCCGTCAGCCTCGACCCGCACAACGCCCAGGAGGCGCACTTCGAGTTGCCGCTGTGGGAGCTGGGCCTGGAGGACGACGCCGAAACCTTCGGCGAAGACCTGATGAGCGGCCATCGCTGGAGCTGGTACGGCAAGACCCAGTGGATGCGCATCGAACCCTGGCACCAGCCGTTCGGCATCTGGCGCATCACCCCGGCCCGCTAGCCCCCCGCCAACCAGAAGGAGTCGTACATGGCGAAGAAAGCCCGCCCAGCCACGTTCATCAACGACCCGCTGTGGTACAAGGACGCGATCATCTACCAGGTGCACGTCAAGTCGTTCTTCGACTCCAACGGCGACGGCATCGGTGATTTTCCCGGCCTGATCGCCAAGCTCGACTACATCGCCGAGCTTGGGGTCAACACCCTGTGGCTGCTGCCGTTCTACCCCTCGCCACGGCGCGACGACGGCTACGACATCGCCGCCTACAAGGCCGTGCACAGCGACTACGGCACCCTGGCCGACGTGCGACGCTTCATCGCCGAGGCGCACAAGCGCAACCTGCGGGTGATAACCGAGCTTGTCATCAACCACACCTCCGACCAGCACCCGTGGTTCCAGAAGGCCCGGCGCGCCAAGCCCGGCTCCAGGGCGCGGGACTTTTATGTGTGGTCCGACACCGATACCAGGTACGACGGCACGCGCATCATCTTCCTCGACACCGAGCACTCCAACTGGACCTGGGACCCGGTTGCCGGCCAGTACTTCTGGCACCGCTTCTATTCGCACCAGCCCGACCTCAACTTCGACAACCCGCAGGTGCTCAAGGCGGTGATCGGGGTGATGCGCTACTGGCTCGACCTGGGCGTGGATGGCCTGCGCCTGGATGCCATCCCGTACCTGATCGAGCGCGATGGCACCAACAACGAGAACCTGCCCGAAACCCACCAGGTGCTGAAGAAGATCCGCGCCGAAATCGACGCCAACTACCCCGACCGCATGCTGCTGGCCGAGGCCAACCAGTGGCCCGAGGACACCCAGCTGTACTTCGGCGAAGGGCAGGGCGACGAGTGCCACATGGCCTTTCACTTTCCGCTGATGCCGCGCATGTACATGGCGCTGGCCCAGGAAGACCGCTTTCCGGTCACCGACATCCTGCGCCAGACCCCGGAGATCCCGGCCAACTGCCAATGGGCGATCTTCCTGCGCAACCACGACGAGCTGACCCTGGAGATGGTCACCGACCGCGAGCGCGACTACCTGTGGAACTACTACGCCCAGGATCGTCGCGCGCGCATCAACCTGGGCATCCGCCGGCGCCTGGCACCGTTGCTGCAACGCGACCGGCGCCGGGTCGAGCTGCTGACCAGCCTGCTGCTGTCGATGCCGGGCACCCCGACCCTGTATTACGGTGACGAGATCGGCATGGGCGACAACATCTACCTGGGCGACCGCGACGGCGTGCGCACGCCGATGCAATGGTCCATCGACCGCAACGGCGGCTTCTCCCGCGCCGACCCGGCACGCTTGGTGCTGCCGCCGATCATGGACCCGCTGTACGGCTACCAGTCGGTGAACGTCGAGGCCCAGGCCAGCGACCCGCATTCGCTGCTCAACTTCAACCGTCGCCTGCTGGCGGTGCGCAAGCAGCAAAAGGCCTTTGGCCGCGGCAGCCTGACCATGCTCTCGCCCAGCAACCGCCGCATCCTGGCGTATGTCCGCGAATTCACCGGCAGCGACGGCAAGGGCGAAACCATTCTGTGCGTGGCCAACGTGTCCCGCGCCGCCCAGGCGGCAGAGCTGGACCTCTCGGCCTATGTCGACCAGGTGCCGGTGGAGATGCTCGGCGGCAGCGCGTTCCCGCCGATCGGCCAACTGCCGTTTCTGCTGACCTTGCCGCCCTATGGCTTCTACTGGTTCCTGCTCGCGCCCAGGGACCAGATGCCCAGCTGGCATGTGCAGCCCGCGCAGCCGCTACCGGAGTTCACCACCGTGGTGCTCAAGAAACGCATGGAAGAGCTGCTCGAATCGCCGTCGCGCGACACCCTGCAAGACGCCATCCTGCCGCAGTACCTGCCCAAGCGCCGCTGGTTCGCGGGCAAGGGCGCCGCGCTGGAAAAGGTGCGCATCGCCTATGGCGTGCGCTTCGGTGCGGCCACCAGCCCCGTGCTGCTCAGTGAAATCGAGGTCGACAGCGGCGGGCAGACCAGCCGCTATCAGTTGCCGTTCGGCCTGATCGGCGAAGACCAACTGACCAGCGCATTGCCCCAGCAACTGGCCCTGTCACGGGTACGCCGGGGGCGCCAGGTGGGCCTGATCACCGATGGTTTCGTGCTCGAAAGCTTCATTCGCGCGGTGCTGGCCGGCTTTGCCGATGGCACGCGCCTGAGCTGCAGCGACGGCGAGTTGCAGTTCCAGGCCACCGAACAGCTGGCCGCCCTGGAGCTGGGCGACGAGCCGGCGGTGCGCTACCTGTCGGCCGAGCAGTCCAACAGCTCGGTGGTAGTAGGGGGCAGCCTGGTGCTCAAGCTGATCCGCCGGGTCAATGGCGGCATCCACCCCGAGCTCGAGATGAGCGCCTACCTCACTGCCGCCCGCTACCCGAACATATCACCGCTACTGGGCTGGCTGAGCCGGGTGGACGCCACCGGGCAGCCGCACCTGCTGATGATCGCCCAGGGCTACCTGAGCAACCAGGGCGACGCCTGGGACTGGACCCAGAACACCCTGGAACGCGCGATTCGCGACGAAATGGAACCCGGCACGCAGGCCCCGCAGGCCCATGCCGATGCCTTGCAGGAGCTGCAGGCCTTTGCCGCGCAGCTGGGCCAGCGCCTGGGCCAGATGCACCAGGTGCTGGCCGCGCCCACCCAGGACCCGGCGTTCAAGCCGCGGGTGAGTAGCGCGCGCGATGGCAAGGCCTGGGGCAAGCAGGTCAGCGCCCAGCTCAACCAGGCGTTCGACCTGCTGGAGCAGCACCGCGATGAGCTGGATGCCGACAGCCAGGCGCTGGTCGACGACCTGGGCAAGCAGCGCAAGGGCCTGCTCGAACAGGTCAGCGAACTGGCCATGCAGGCGGTCGGTGGCGTGCTGATACGGGTACACGGCGACCTGCACCTGGGCCAGGTGCTGGTGGTGCAGGGCGATGCCTATCTGATCGACTTCGAAGGCGAGCCGGCGCGCCCGCTGGAGGAGCGACGCGGCAAGCACAGCCCGTACAAGGACGTCAGCGGCGTGCTGCGTTCGTTCGACTATGCTGCTGCGATGGTGTTGCGCAGCGCGTCGGGGGTGGACGTCTCGCCGCCGGCCCGCCAGGCCCGTCAGCGCGTGGCGCGGCGCTACCTGCACCAGGCCCGGCATGCCTTTGTTCAGGCCTACGATCTGGCCACCGCCGACCTGCCGCACGCCTGGGAACAGCCCGGCGGGGCACGCGCGGCGCTGGATCTGTTCAGCCTGGAAAAGGCTGCCTACGAAATTATGTATGAAGCCGAGAATCGCCCGAGCTGGTTGGCCGTGCCCTTGCATGGCCTCCATGGGCTTGTCAGTACGTGGGGAGAATGAATGAGCGCGCACAAGCGGGAACAGGCTGGGTTGGGCACAAGGGATATCGATGACCTGGTCAATGCCAGGCACGGCGACCCGTTCGCGGTGCTCGGGCCGCACCCGGATGGCGCGGGCGGGCAGTGGATACGCGCCTACCTGCCCGATGCCCTGAGTGCCCGGGCGGTGGCCCGCGACAGCGGGCAGGTGCTGCTGGAGTTGGAGCAGGGCAGTGTGCCCGGGCTGTTCAGCGGGCGGTTGCAGCAACCGCAGGCGTACGACCTGCACATCAACTGGGCAGGGGGCGAGCAGGTCACCGAAGACCCCTACAGTTTTACCCAGTTGCTGCTGGGCGAGATGGACCTGTACCTGTTCGCCGAAGGCAATCATCGCGACCTGGCCAAGGTATTCGGCGCGCAGCCCGCGCAGGTGGACGGCATCGACGGGGTGCGCTTTGCGGTGTGGGCGCCGAATGCGCGGCGGGTGTCGGTGGTCGGTCACTTCAACAACTGGGACGGGCGCCGCCACCCGATGCGCAAGCGCGTGCCCAGCGGTGTGTGGGAGCTGTTCATCCCGCGCCTGCAGGCCGGCGAGACGTACAAGTACGAACTGCTCGGGCCCGACGGCATCCTGCCGCTCAAGGCCGACCCGCTGGCACTGGCCACCGAGCTGCCGCCCAGCACCGCCTCGAAGGTGGCCGCCGCGCTGGGCCATGTGTGGCAGGACCAGGGCTGGATGCGCGTGCGTGCGGCGCACCAGGCCACCAACGCGCCGCTGTCGATCTACGAACTGCACGCCGGTTCCTGGCAATGCGAGCTGGATGAAAGCGGTGAAGTGGCCCGCTACTACAACTGGCGCGAACTGGCCGAGCGGCTGGTGCCCTACATCCAGGAGCTGGGCTTCACCCATATCGAGCTGATGCCGATCATGGAGCATCCGTTTGGCGGCTCGTGGGGCTACCAGCCGTTGTCGATGTTCGCGCCCACCGCGCGCTATGGCACGGCCGAGGATTTCGCCGCGTTCATCGACGCCTGCCACCAGGCCCACATCGGCGTGATCCTCGACTGGGTGCCGGCGCATTTTCCCACCGACGAACATGGGCTGGCGCAGTTCGACGGCACCGCACTGTATGAGTACGCCAACCCGCTGGAGGGCTTCCACCAGGACTGGGACACGCTGATCTACAACCTGGGGCGCAACGAGGTGCACGGCTTCATGCTGGCTTCGGCATTGCACTGGCTCAAGCATTTTCACATCGACGGGCTGCGGGTGGATGCGGTGGCCTCGATGCTGTACCGCGACTACTCGCGCAAGGCCGGCGAATGGGTGCCCAACCGCCACGGCGGGCGCGAGAACCTGGAGGCCATCGATTTTCTGCGCCACCTCAACGACGTGGTGGCCCAGGAGGCGCCGGGGGCGCTGGTGATCGCCGAGGAATCCACTGCCTGGCCGGGTGTCAGCCAGCCGACCCAGCAGGGCGGCCTGGGTTTCAACTACAAGTGGAACATGGGCTGGATGCACGACACCCTGCATTACATCCAGAACGACCCGATCCACCGTGCGCATCATCACAACGAGATGAGCTTCGGCCTGATCTACGCGTATTCCGAGCATTTCATCCTGCCGATTTCCCATGACGAGGTGGTGCACGGCAAGCACTCGCTGATCGACAAGATGCCGGGCGACCGCTGGCAGAAGTTCGCCAACCTGCGCGCGTACCTGGCCTTCATGTGGTGCCATCCGGGCAAGAAGCTGCTGTTCATGGGCTGCGAATTCGGCCAGTGGCGCGAGTGGAACCATGACGCGGAACTGGACTGGTACCTGTTGCAGTACCCCGAGCACAAGGGTGTGCAGTCGCTGGTGGCCGACCTGAACCGGCTGTACCGCGACGAGAAGGCGCTGCATCAGCAGGACTGCGTGCCGCAAGGGTTCCAGTGGCTGATCGGCGACGATGCGCGCAACAGCGTGTATGCGTGGCTGCGCTGGAGCGCCGAGGGCGAGCCGTTGCTGGTGGTGGCCAACTTCACGCCGGTGCCGAGGGAGGGTTATCGCATCGGGGTGCCGTTTGGCGAACAGTGGGTGGAGGTGCTCAACAGCGATGCCCAGGTGTATGCCGGGTCCAACTACGGCAACCTCGGGGCGGTGAACAGCGAGGCGTTGCCCAGCCATGGGCAGCCGCTGTCGCTGGCGGTGAACCTGCCGCCACTGGCGGTGTTGGTGCTGCGCCCGGCTTGAGACCTTGGGCCTGCTGCGCAGGCCATTCGCGGGTCAAGCCCGCTCCCACAGGGATTGCAGTGTTTTCAGGAACTGCACTGCACCTGTGGGAGCGGGCTTGACCCGCGATTCGATCTACAGGTCCAGCACCAGCCGGGCCGTGCGCGCCCGCGACACGCACAGCATCATGCTCTGCTGCGAAGCCTTCTCTTCATCGCTCAGGTACTGGTCGAAATGCTCGGCCTCACCCTCCAGAATCATGGTCTCGCAGGTGCCGCACACACCCTCGCGGCACAGGCATTCCACCTTGGCCGCCTTGGATTTCTCGATGGCCTGCAAGATGGTCATGCCTTCCTCCACCTGCAACTCCTGCCCCGAGCGCGCCAGCACCACGGTAAACGCCGCACCGGTCACCGGCGCCGCGGCAAACTGCTCCCAGTGCACGCGCTGCTCGGCAATGCCCAGCGATGCTGCGGTAGCGATCACCGCATCGATCAGCGGCTTGGGCCCGCACACATACACATGCGCCGCGTCATCCAGGCCCGCAAACAGCGTGGCCAGGTCCAGCTTGCGCTCCAGGCTGTCGATGTAGAACTGCGTGTTGGCCGCATGCGGCCCGCTGCTCAGTTCGGCCTGGAACGCGCCATGCTCGGGGCTGCGAAAGGCATAGTGCAGCTCGTAGGCGGTGCTGCCGGCCTCCAGTTCATGCAACTGCGCCAGAAACGGCGTGATGCCGATGCCGCCGGCGATCAGTACGTGCCGGCCCGCGCTCGGGTCCAGCGCGAACAGGTTGTTGGGGCTGGAGATGGTCAGCACGCTGCCCACCTCGACCTGCTGGTGCATGAACGCCGAGCCACCCTTGGACTGCTCTTCAAGGCGCACGCCGATCTGGTAGCTGCGGGTGTCGCGCGGGTCGCTCATCAGCGAGTAGGCGTTGCTGAACTGGCGCCCGTCGGCGCCCTGCATCTGCACGATCACGTGGCTGCCACCGGTAAATGCCGGCATCTGCGCGCCGTCCTCACGGGCCAGGGTGAAGCGCTTGATCAGCGGCGTCGCCTGCTCGACGGCGGTTACCTGCACACTGAACATCTCGTATTTGTTGGCCATGATTCACCTCGACTGCCACTGGCTCACACGGCCAGGCACAGGTACTTGATTTGCAGATAGTCTTCGATGCCGTAGCGCGAGCCTTCGCGGCCCAGGCCCGACTGCTTGACGCCGCCAAACGGCGCCACTTCATTGGAGATCAGCCCGGTATTGATACCGACCATGCCGTACTCCAGTGCCTCGGCCACCTTGAACACCCGGGCGATGTCGCGGCTGTAGAAGTACGCCGCCAGGCCGTACAGGGTGTCGTTGGCCTGGGCGATCACCTCTTCGTCGCTGCGAAAGCGCACGATGGCCGCCACCGGGCCGAAGATCTCGTCCTGCAGCAGCTGGGTGCCCGGCGCAATGTTGGCCAGCACCGTGGGTGCGAAGAAGTTGCCGCCCAGCGCATGGGGTTCGCCGCCCAGCAGCAGGTCGGCGCCCTTGGCCACGGCGTCGTCGATCAGGCTGCGTACCTTGGCCACGGCCTTGTCGCTGATCAGCGGGCCGACCTGGCTCGCGGCGCTGGTGCCGTGGCCCACGCCCAGGGCGCGCACACGCTCCACGAAGAGTTCGGTGAACTGCGCATACACGCTGTCATGCACGTAGAAACGGTTGACGCATACGCAGGTCTGGCCGGCGTTGCGGTACTTGGCTGCCAGCGCGCCTTCGACGGCGGCGTCGATGTCGGCATCGTCGAACACGATGAACGGCGCGTTGCCGCCCAGTTCCAGCGACACCTTCTTGATGCTCTGGGCACACTGGCCCATCAGCAGCCGGCCGATCGGGGTGGAGCCGGTAAAGCTCAGCTTGCGCACGGCCGGGTGCCCGGTGAACTGGGCGCCAATGGCCACCGCATCACCGGTGACCACGCTGAACACCCCGGCCGGGATGCCTGCACGTTCGGCCAGCTCCACCAGCGCCAGGGCGCAGAAGGGGGTTTCGTTGGCCGGCTTGACCACGATGGTGCAGCCGGCGGCCAGGGCCGGGGCCACCTTGCGCGTGATCATCGCCGCCGGGAAGTTCCACGGGGTGATGGCGGTGCACACGCCGATGCCCTGCTTGATCACCAGCAGGCGCTTGTCGTTGGAAGGGCTGGGGATGACATCGCCGTAGACGCGCTTGCCTTCCTCGGCAAACCATTCGATGAACGAGGCCGCGTAGCGGATCTCGCCCAGTGCCTCGTGCAGCGGCTTGCCCTGCTCGAAGGTCATCAGCCGGGCCAGGTCGTCTTCGTGTTGCAGCAGCAGTTCGAACCAGCGGCGCAGCACCTGCGCGCGGTCCTTGGCGGTGCGCTCGCGCCAGCCTTGCAGCGCGGCCTCGGCGGCTTCGATGGCGCGTACCGTCTCGGCGCCGCCCATCAGCGGCACGCTGCCCAGGCGCTCGCCGTTGGCCGGGTCGCAGACCTCGACCTGACGACCGTCGTCGGCATCGCACCAGTGGCCGTTGATGTACGCCTGTTGGCGCAGCAGTGTGGGATCGTTGAGTTTCACGCAAGGCACTCCATGCCGCCCCCGGCGTACCGGGGGCGGGCGTTGTCAGTCGTTGAGGTGGGCGACGGCGATCAGGTTGTGGAAGTGGGCGATGCCGTGCTCGCTCATGCCGCTGCGCTCACGGTCGGCCATGATCCGGCCCTGGCCACGGTAGCCGCGGGACTTGAGGCCCTTCTGCACGCTTTCGACCAGGCGCAGGTCCTCGGGGCGGAACACCTCGCGGTACCAGTCGATGAGTTTCTGCTGCTCTTCGGTGATGTCCTTGTTCAGGAAGTACACGTCGTAGTGCTGCAGGGTGGTTTCGGCGTCGACCGGGAACTCGTAGATCACGGTCATGAAGTTCGCGCCTGGCGGCACGTTGAACATGGTGCACGGCCATGCCCAGAAGCCGGCGAAGGAGGGGTCCTTGACGCTTTCGTCGAACTTGAACGACTGCTCCGACGGCTTGGCCAGGCCATATTGCAGGGTCCAGTTGCCGTAGGTGGTGTGGCTGTACTGGCCGACGTCCACCGAGTCGGAGAAGCCCGGGTGCGCCGGGGCGCAGTGGTAGCACTCCAGGTAGTTGTCGACGATGGACTTCCAGTTGGCCGGGGTATCGCTGACGAAACGTGCTGCCAGGTGCAGGTCGTCGATCACCGCGCAGGCCTGGCGCATGCGTGCCTGCAGGCCGGGCAGCTGGTCTTCGACGCTGCCGGCGTCCATGTCCATGTTGATGAAGATGAAGCCTGCGTACTCTTCCACGCGCAGCTGCACCAGGGTGGAGTTCTGCTTGTCGAAGTTGACCACGTTCTCGCAGTTGCGTGCGTGGGCCAGTTCGCCGTCGAGCTTGAAGGTCCAGGCGTGGTACGGGCAGGTGATCACGTTCTTGGCCTTGCCGCTGCCGCTGAGCAACTGGTGGCCACGGTGCGGGCACACGTTGTAGAAGGCGCGCAGCACGCTGTCGCGACCACGCACCACGATGATGCTCTCGCCGATGATCTCGCGGGTGATGTAGGCGTTGTTCTCGGCCACTTCGCTGCGATGACCCACGCAGATCCAGCTGCGCGCGAAGATGTTCTCTTTCTCGTGCTCGAACACCGCAGGCTGGGTGTAGAACTTGGCCGGAATGGTGAAGGCCTCGTCTGCGCTGGCGCAGAAATCGGCGGGCAGGCGTTTGAAGTCGTTCATTGCTATCTCCTCACGGGGGCGTCCAGCCAGGCCGGCGCACCGTTGTTCAATTGGCTTTTACTTATTGGTTTACGTGTATCTATTGGTTAACAGAGCAGGCAAAAAAAAGGACCGTCAGGCCTGCATCCGTGCAGGTGGGTCGGGGTCAGCGACTCAGCGGGCCGTCGCGGTTACCGGGGCCGCTGCGGGTTGTTCAACGGGTTCAGGCTGTTCGGGCTGCTCGCCGGCCAGGCGCGCGGCCTCTTCCTCGATGCGGTGGGCCGGCACGTGGCCGTAGTCCTGCAGCATCCACTTGAAGAAGCCGTAGATCTTGATCAGCAGAATCACCATGAACGGGATCGCGGTCAGCACCACGGCGGTCTTCATGGTCGACAGCGAGGCCTTGGCGAACAGCATGGCCAGCGGTACCAGGGTCAGCACCACGCACCAGAACAGACGGTGGGTGGGGGTGGGGTCGTCGCCTTCGCGCAGGTTGCGGGTACTGGTGGCCGCCACGGCATAGGCGGCAGCGTCCATGTGCGAGGCGCAGAACACCGCCATGATGAACAGGTACACGCCCAGGAACACCTTGCCCATCGGCAGTGCTGTCAGCAGGGCACTGACCGCCGATTCGCCGCCTTGCTCGCTGAGGATCTTCGGTACGTCGATGGCGCCGTTGATGAACTGGTGCATGCTGTAGCTTTCCAGCGCGCCAAAGAAGAACCAGCAGCCCACGCTGCCACCGGCGAGCAGGGCGAACACCACTTCCTTGAGCTGGCGCCCACGGGACACACGGGTCACGAACATGGCCACGCCCGGGGCATAGGACACCCACCACAGCCAGTAGAACACCGTCCAGTTGCGGGTGAACGCGCCGTCGCCGGCCGGGTCGGTGAACAGGCTCATGCGCACATAGTTCTGCACCATCAGGCCGATGGAGTTGGCGGTGTTGTTGATGGTGAACTGGGTCGGGCCCACCAGCAGCACCACGCCGGCGAACACCAGCGCGCCGATGCACACCATCTTGCTCAGGCGCTGCAGGCCGCCATCGATGCCGATGTAGGAACTGAGCGAGAACAGGATGGCCACTGCACCGATCACCATCAGTTGCACGGTGAAGGTGTCGGGGGTGCCGGCCAGGTCATGCAGGCCGCGGGTCAGGGTCGAGGCGGTGAGCGCCAGCGACACGGTCAGCGCGCCCATCATGGTCAGCAGGAAGATCAGGTCCACGGTGCGACCGATCGGGCCGGTGGCCTTGAAGCCGGTCACCGCCTCGACGATCGAGGCCAGGTTCAGGCCGCTCTTCTTGCGCACGTGGAAGTGATAGGCCATGGCCAGCGAGGCCAGGGCATAGATCGACCAGGCGCTGATGCCCCAGTGGAAGAACGAGTAGCTGACGCTGTATTCCAGCGCCTGGCTCGATTGCGCGGCAATGTTCAGACCAGGGGTCTGGTAGTAGTAGGCCCATTCCATCACGCCCCAGTACAAGGTCGAGGACCCCATGCCGGCACAGATGAACATGAACACCCAGGTGGGGGTGGAGTACTCGGGCTTGCCGCTGCCGAAGCGGATGTTGCCGTACTTGCTGAACGCCAGATACAGCACGGCCAGCGAACTGCCGAATACCAGCACCTGGACACTGGTGCCGAAGGTACGGGTGGCAATCTCGAACAACTGGTTGGCGGCCTGTTCGGCCTGGGAGGGAAACACGGCGAGGCCGATCACGGTGAGCAGCACGGCAATCAGGCTCACGGTAATCAGGAACACATCTATCTGTTTTTTATTCTTGTGCGACATCATCGTCTCCTGGACGTTGGCGTTCTTATCTGTACCCGGCAGGCAATCCGGGGGGTAGTGCGGTAAAGCGTCCTCCTTCTGTTAACTATAAGTTAACGACTATCTTTTGGTTAACAGATTCTGCCTAGAATCTTGTGGGCTCGCAAGAGGTGACGGGCCGGATTGTCTGGCAATTCAGACAACCGGCCCGTTGTTTCACCCTTCGATCAGCGCGGTGATGGCCTGGCCGACCTGTTGGGTGGACTTCTGCCCGCCCATGTCGCGGGTGGTGTCGCCGGCGGCGATCACGTGCTCGATGGCGCCGAGGATGTCGTCGTGGGCGGCGCGGTAGCGCGGGTCGGCGCCGTCATTGCCGAGGAACTCCAGCATCAGCGCCCCGGACCAGATCATCGCGATCGGGTTGGCGATGTTCTGGCCGAAGATATCCGGCGCCGAGCCGTGGACCGGTTCGAACAGCGACGGGAACCTGCGCTCGGGGTTGAGGTTGGCCGACGGTGCGATGCCGATGGTGCCGGCGCAGGCCGGGCCCAGGTCGGAGAGGATGTCGCCGAACAGGTTGGAAGCCACCACCACGTCGAAGCGGTCCGGCTGCAGCACGAAGCGTGCGCAGAGGATGTCGATGTGCTGCTTGTCCCAGCTGATCTCGGGGTAGTTGGCGGCCATCGCGGCGGTGCGCTCGTCCCAGTACGGCATGCTCACGGCCATGCCGTTGGACTTGGTGGCCGAGGTCACGTGCTTGCGCTCGCGGGTCTGCGCCACGTCGAAGGCATACTTGAGAATGCGGTCGACGCCGCGGCGGGTGAACACCGACTCCTGCAGCACGAACTCGTTTTCGGTGCCTTCGAACATGCGACCGCCCAGCGAGGAGTACTCGCCCTCGGTGTTCTCGCGGATCACCACGAAGTCGATGTCGCCCGGCTCGCGACCGGCCAGCGGGCAGGGTACGCCGGGGAACAGGCGCACCGGACGGATGTTCACGTACTGGTCGAAGTCGCGGCGGAACTTGAGCAGCGAGCCCCACAGCGAGATGTGGTCCGGCACCTTGTCGGGCCAGCCGACCGCACCGAAGTACAGCGCATCGAAGCCCTTGAGCTGCTCGAACCAGTCATCGGGCATCATCTTGCCGTGGGCCAGGTAATAGTCGCAGCTGGCCCACTCGAAGAATTCGAACTGGATGTCCAGGCCGTGCTTGCGCGCGGCGGCTTCGACCACGCGGATGCCCTCGGGCAGCACTTCGTTTCCGATACCGTCGCCGGGAATGGCGGCAATCTTGAAGGTCTTGGTCATGGCGGCTCACTCGTTGTTGTTTGGGAACAGGTGAGCGCATGCTATAAGCCTTTGGGTCAGAGATAATCTCGCCCAACATGAATTCTTTGTGCACATATCGTGAATAGTCTGCCCAACCTCGAAGACCTCAACATTTTTGTCCAGGTGGCCAAGCGCGCCAGCTTTGCCGCGGTGGCCGAGCAACTGGGCATGTCGGCCGCGTTCATCAGCAAGCGTGTGCGCCTGCTCGAGCAGCAGATGGGCGTGCGCCTGCTGCACCGCACCACGCGGCGGGTGTCGCTGAGCGAGGAGGGCGAGCGGGTCTACCAGTGGGCCTTGCAGATCTTCGAGACGGTGCAGCGCATGGGCGACGACATCAGCACCCAGCACCGCGTGCCGGTGGGCCAGTTGCGTATCGCCAGCAGCCTGGGCCTGGGCCGGCGCTTCGTGGCGCCGGCGCTGTCGGAGCTGGCCGAGCGCTACCCGCAGCTGGATATCCGCCTGGACGTGCACGACCGCCTGGTGGACCTGATCGAGGAGGGGGTAGACCTGGATATCCGCGTGGGCAACGTGATTGCCCCGCACCTGATCGCCAAGCCGCTGGCCCACAACCGGCGCGTGCTGTGCGCCGCACCGGGCTACCTGCAACGGCGCGGCACGCCGCGCCAACTGGCCGAGTTGAGCAGCCATGACTGTTTGGTGATCAAGGAGCGTGACCACCCGTTCGGCGTCTGGCAACTACAGGGGCCGCAGGGCGAGCAGAGCGTGCGGGTGACCGGCGGGCTGTCGACCAACCACGGCGAGGTGGCGCACCAATGGTGCCTGGACGGGCGGGGGATACTGCTGCGTTCGTACTGGGATGTGCACGACAGCCTGGCCGATGGCCGGCTGGTGCCGGTGCTGGAGGACTATCACCAGGCGGCGGACATCTGGGCGGTATACACCTCGCCCCTGGCCAGCTCGGCGAAAGTACGCGTGGCGGTCGAGTTCCTGCGCCAGTACTTCGCCGAGCGCTACAGCCTGCCGGTGCTGGGCTAGCCCTTGGCGGGCACGATCTTCTTGATGGTGCCGTTGGTGATTTCGATCAACACGTAGTTGTCCTGGATCTTGACCCACTGGCTGTCTTCGTCGGGCTGGCTCAAGCCCTTTTCCTTCCAGCCGCGCAGGGCCATGTCGTCGCGCTTGTAGAGGTCGGGGGCCTTGTCGTGCACCTTCAGCTCGCGGGTCGGGGACTCGGGGGCGACCACGCTGGGCTCGGCGGCCTGGGCCGGGAGCTGGACCAGGGCGACACTGCCGAGCAGGGCAAGGGTGGTGAACAGTTTGCGTGCAGTCATGCGGTACTCCTGATGGCTGGGGCTTGAAGAATCGGACTGCGCGCTGCTGCAAACATTCAATCGGCTGTACATCTGCGGCGTTGCCTTCGCTGGCAATGCCAGCTCCCACAGGGTTTTGTGAACGCCTGACACGGTTTCTGTGACACAACCCGCACCCCAGAGCCTTCGTCTGAACTTTTTGAAACGCCCGGGGTTCGAAAGGTCGCATTCGACCCCGAGTGCCTTTCACATAAATGGAGACTGAAAGTGATGTCCAAGCGATTCGGCAACCTGCTGCTCAAGACCTCGGCCCTGGCGGTACTGGCCGCCCCCCTGAGTGCACTGGCCGCAGCCCCCACCGACCCGATTGCAACCTTTGGTGTTCTCGGCGCCTACAACAAGTTCAAGCTCGAAGGCGGCAGCGAGTCCGATACCGACCGCATGGGTGAAGGCGGCCTGTTCTTCAACTTCGGCAACAAGCTCACCGCTGAATCCGGCTTCATCTACCAGGCCGGTGTCGACCTCAAGTACGGCGACCACAACGACACCAAGCTCAAGGAAGGCCAGGCCGACGTGGACCTGGGCTGGCGCGCCGCGATCGATGCGCGCAACTCGGTCGACCTGATCGTGGGCGGCGGCTACAACTGGTCGCGCTACGAGCTGGAATCCAACGGCTACGACATGAAGCTGACCGGTCGCACCCCCTTCGCCAAGGCCGCGCTGGGCTACAACCACCAGTTCGACGACATGACCCTGCGCCTGGAAGCCGGTGCACGCCGTTCGCTGGACAGCAAGGCCAAGCTGCATGTCGAAGACGTGGGCAACGACACCGTCGACCTCAAGGACCGTACCAACCCCTATGCCGAAGTCAGCCTGCTGATGAACCAGAAGGGCTCGATGCCGGTGATGGCCGGCCTGTACTACACCCGCACCGAGTACAAGCTGGACGAAGACTCGGAAGTGGCCGACAACATCAAGCTCAAGCGTGACGAGTTCGGCATCAAGGTCGGCCTTGCGTTCTAAGGGCTAGCGCCCGCGCTTGCGCGACACCACCGCCTCGATGTTCTTGCGCCCGATCAGCCTTGGCTGTTCGGGCGCAGTCATTTCACCCAGCCACTTGTACATCACCAGGCAGTCGACCAGGCCCAGGCGGGCATGCTGGTAGGCCCTGGGCAGGCGCCCGACGGTCTCGAAGCCCAGCGCGTGCCACAGCGCCACGGCCACCTCGTTGCTGGCCACCACCGAGTTGAACTGCATGGCCAGAAAGCCCTCGTTGCGTGCCAGGCGCTGGGAGTGCTCGCACATCAGCCGCGCCACGCCGCGCCCGCGGGCGGCCTCGGCGACCATGTAGCCGCAGTTGCTCACATGGCTGCCGGGGCCTGCGGCATTGGCCTTGAGGTAGTACGCGCCCAGCAACTGGCCCTCGTCCTCGACCACCAGCGTGTGCAGCGGCACCTCAAGCCACAGGTGCCGGGCCTGCTCCAGGCTCAGGTTCGGGTCGTAGGCGTAGGTCTCCCGCGCTGCGATCACGGCCTGGAAGGTGGGCCAGAAACGGTCGAAATCGGCGGCGGTCATCGGGCGGATCTGCAGCATGGGAATCCTTGGCGGGCGAAGGGGGCGGGTGGGGCGCCATTCTAAGGGATTGCGCCCCGACCGGCGCAATCAACTGAACGCTGGCGCCGGGGCGGGCTCCAAATTCGACCACTGGTTGCGGATACCCACACATGTCGAAAATCATCACCCAGCCCTTGCCCGTGCAATCGAGCGACGAAGACGACCCGTTGCTGTTCGGCTCGCCCAAGGAGCGCCTGGACTTCTACCGGCGCGAGATCCAGTACGAAACCAGCCTGCTGTCCAACCGGACCAACGCCTACCTCACGGCGCAGTCGTTCCTGGTGATCGCCTTTGCCTCGTCGATGGCCAACCTCAACCCCGAATGGGGCAAGCTGTTCACCCTGGTGGTGCCGTGCCTGATGGCGCTGCTTGGCATCGTCAGCTCGCTCAACGCCTGGCCGGGCATACGCGCGGCCTACCTGATCATCGATCACTGGCACTTCAAGCAGAGCAACCTGCTGCACAGCAAGCCGGCCATGGGCCTGGCCTACGACGAATCGCCGCTGTTCAACGAGCTGGAATCGAGCCACAAGGGCTTTTGCAAGTCGCTGCTGTTCTCCATGCGCACGCCCTGGCTGTTCATCGGCTTCTGGCTGCTGCTGGGCAGCTTCTGCCTGTACATCCAGTTCACCAACCCGGGTGGTTGAGGCCACCGTACAGGCCGGCTAGAGTGGCGGCTCATGCATTCACAGGGGAAGGGAACCCATGGAGTCGATCACCTTGCGCGCGGCCCGGGCCGGCGATGGGGCAGCGGTATTTGCGGTGACGCACCAGTCGATCACGCAATTGGCGGGTGGGCGCTATTCGGATGAGCAGTTGCGCGGCTGGATGGGCCAGCGAACCCATGAGGATTACGAGCGTTCCATTGCCAAGGGCTCGATGGTGGTGGCATGTCAGGGTGAGACGGTGGTCGGTTTTGTCGATGCTGAACCTGGCGAAGTCACGCGCCTGTTCGTGCTGCAGCAGGCGGCCGGCCAGCAACTGGGCAGCCGCCTGCTGGAGGCGGGCCTGGCCAAGGCCCGGGCGCCGGGTGTGGAGGTGATCAAGGTCGAGTCCACGCTCAATGCCGAGGGCTTCTATCAGCGTCACGGGTTTGTCGCCAAGGGGCGCGACTTCTTCTCCCACGGGGTGGGCGGCGACCCGATCGAGGTGGTGCTGATGGAGCGGCCTGCGCAGCCCTGAGCGCAGGCCCCGGGCCGGGTTACTCCCCGGCCTTGCCCACCGCATCCAGTGCGCGCGCCGAGTACACCAGGGCGGCGCCGGCGTTCATCGCCACGGCCACGCCCAGGGCCTCGGCGATTTCCTCACGGGTGGCGCCTTGCTTGACCGCCTGCGCCGAGTGCACGGCAATGCAGCCGTCGCAGCGGGTGGTCACCGCCACGGCCAGGGAGATCAGCTCGCGGGTTTTTGCGTCCAGGTGGTTGGTCTTGGCCCCGGCGCCGCTGGCGGTCATGTAGCCGTCGACCGTGCCGGGCGAGAGTTGCTTGAGGTCGCCGATACCGGCCATCAGCTGTTTGCGGTAGCCATCCCAGTCCATCATGCTCATCGTCTTCACCTTTTTGTGTTGCGACAAAATGAACAGTGAAGCTAGTTTTTTCGGCACTGGGGCGCCGTTGGTCGATGGTCGGGGTGGGGGCGTACTTTGGTAGGGGCCGTTTTGCCGCAAGGCCGGCCCCCACAGGCTCACGCGCCGCCTGCAGGAGCCGGCCTTGCCGGCGAAAGGGCCACCTCAGATATAGATGAACACCAGCAGCAACAGCGCCACCACTGCCCACTTCTCCAGGTAGTAGCGCAGCCGGTTGCGCTTCTTCAGCGCCTTGCCGCGCTCGCGGATCTTGTAGATGCGCGTGAACAGCCGGTTGATCCCGCCGGTCTTGTCGCCCGCATCGTTCGGCGCCGCAGCGGCGGCCATCACCTTGCGGCTGAACCAGCGGTTGAACGCCGTCGCCCAGCGGTACTTCAGCGGTCGCTCCACATCACAGAACAGGATGATGCGGTTGTGCTCGGTGTGGTTGGCCGCGTAGTGGATGTAGGTTTCGTCGAACATCACCGCCTCGCCGTCGCGCCAGTGGTAGTTCTCGCCGTCGACGCAGATATAGCAGGCCTCGTCGTTGGGCGTGTCCAGCCCCAGGTGGTAGCGGTAGGAGCCGGCATACGGGTCACGATGGCGCACAAGTTTGGAGCCCGGCGGCAGGGTGGCGAACATCGCCGCCTTGACCGTGCCGATGCCCTGCAGCAGTTCGGTGGTGCGTGGGCACAGCTTCATGGCCGACGGGTGGCTTTCGCCGTACCACTTCAGGTAGAAGCGCTTCCAGCCGCTCTTGAAGAACGAGTTGAAGCCGACGTCGTCATGGCTCTGCGAACTCTTGATTTCGCCCACGTGCAGCAGTTGCTGGGCTTCGGCACGAATTTCCTGCCAGTTGTCCTGCAACGGCTTGAGCTCGGGGAAGGCCTCCACCGGCAGGTAAGGCTTGGCCGGCAGCCGGGAGAACAGGTAGAGGAACACGTTGATCGGGGCCAGGAAGCTGGAGTGATCGCCCAGCTGGCGGGTGAGCTTGTGCCGCACGCGCCCGCGCAGGTGCACGTAGGCGATGGAGAAGACAAACAGTAGAACGAGAAAGATTTTCATGGTCGATTAACAGGTCGATGTGGCTATGCGCCATGGCATGAGCAGGCCAGCATAAACAATCAACCGCGTGCTTTGTACATATTGTTACGTTTTGGGGTGCCGACCTTTGGCTAGGTCGGCGGTCGTTCGGCAGGCATCAGGACGGTTGGTGGCGCCACACCGGCTGGCCATGGGCATCCAGTGCCCAGTGCGCCAGCCCGGCCTGCAGGCGTACACCGCCTACCCAGCGTTCGGGGGCCGCCTGGTCCAGCCAGTAGGCGTCGCCTGCCAGTACCCGCTGGCCCAGGGCCGTGAGGGTCAGGCTGCGTTGCGGCCAGGGCAGGTGAACGTCCGCTTCGATCAGCAACGGCGTGGGCGCATCGATCAGCGGGCGCATCAGCGCATGGAACATCTGGTCGCCCAGGTACGGCAGTGGCTCGCGCCTGCCCATGAGCTCTGCGAACACCCGGCCGAACGCCAGGCTGCCGGCCTCGGCGACGATGCCCAGGGCCAGGCGCTCGGTCAGCGACAGGCCGTCGGCCAGCCCCGGCAGTTCCTGCAACTGGCGCAGCAATGCCGGCGCCAGCAAGGGCAGTGCCGGGCTTGGCGCATGGGCCAGCTGCGCCCAGGCCAGTGGCGAGGGCGCGCAGTACGCCGCCCAGGCACGCCGGGCCAGCGCCAGCGCTGCCTCGTCCAGCCGCCGACGCTGGGGCCACAGCCAGGCCAGCAGGTCCGGCGCGAGCTGGCCGATGCCGATGAAACGCTGCACCCCCGGCACCTGGCTGATCTCGATCAGTTCCAGGCACTCGGGCAACTGCTCGATGCCCGCCAGCACGCGGATCAGGAACAGCTGGTCATAGGCATCCGCCTCGCACCACAGCACGGCATGCGGGCACCCGTCGAGCTGCGCCAGGGCGGCGTACTCCTCGGCACTGCGCCGCGCCACGTCGGCTTCTGGCATGCCGAACACGCGGCTGATGTAGTCGTTGCGCAGGGCGAGCAACGGTTGCGCCGGCAGTGCCGGTACCGGGCCCATGCACAGCGGGTCGATGAAGGTATGGAAGGCTCCCTTGAAACCGGCCAGGCGCAGGGTATGGGCGATGTCGTTGCCGCACCGCCAATGCACGCTGCGGGCTTCGTCGTCGGCTTCGAAGCCGGGGTTGCGTGCGGCAAAGTCGATGGCGTCGACATGCGCCTTGAGCCTTGGCCAGCTGGCAAAGCCCAGCTCCTGCGCGATCAGCCACTGCGCATCGGCCAGGCGTGGGGCGCGGCTGTGGGGCAGGGGCTTGAAGTGCGCCGGCGCAGTGCCGGCCAGCAGGTGCCTGAGCAGGGTCTTGGCGCGTTTGCGCTGGTGTTCGAGGTTGATTCTGCCGTCATGGCAGATGTGCGGGGGCAGGGCGGCGAGCATACGATCTCCTGGGTCGGGCCTTGTCCGCTTGCAGGCCGGGAGTCGTATCGACGAATGAGGCTGTTCTGTACCGGGGCGTGGCCCTTTGCGCGGACGGCAGGCGCGGAGAACGCCAGGGCGTGACTATAGCGAAGCCCGCCGGCAGCGACAACGGGCAACCGGCGTGAGCGCACGATGCGGGAGAAATCGTGCCCTCGCCGTGCAGCAGGAGTACCCTGTCGCCTTCGCTCATTCTGGAACCCACTGGGCAAGGACCTTATGCCGATACTCCCTTCCAACAGCGATTTCATGCAACTGGCCCTGATCGAGGGGCGCCGTGCCTTGCCGGCGTGCCGGCCCAACCCGCCGGTGGGCTGCGTGATGGTCCGCGATCACCAGGTGATCAGCCAGGGCCACACCCAACCGCCGGGGCAGCCCCATGCCGAGGCCATGGCGTTGGCGAAATTGCCGGAAGGGGGCCGGGGTGTGACAGCGTATGTGACCCTGGAGCCCTGTTCGTTCCAGGGGCGCACCCCGTCGTGTGCCCTGGCGTTGATCGACAAGGGGGTGGAGCGGGTGTTCGTCGGCATGCTCGACCCGGACCCGCGCAATGCCGGGGCCGGGGTTCGCCTGTTGCGCCAGGCCGGTGTCGAGGTGATCGTCGGGCTGCTGGCCGAAGAGGTCTCCAGGGACCTGCGCACCTACCTGCTGGCCGAGGCCTGAGGCGCCCCACCCACTCCAGCCGCCGGCCTTGCCGGCGAAGGCGCGCCCGCAACCTGGCATGCATAGCCTCATCGCTATGTATTTTTGTATATTGCGAGGGTCTTTCCCCGAAGTGCCATCGCCATGTCCAGCATTCGTCAACGCAACCAGCAGATGATTCTCGAGGCCGCCAGCGAGGAATTCGCCAGCAAGGGCTACAACGCCGCCCAGACCCGCGACATCGCGGCCCGCGCCGGCGTGCCCAAGGCCAACCTGTACTACTACTTCCAGACCAAGGAAAACCTCTACACCCGGGTGCTGATGGCCTTTCTGGAACCCTTGCTCGCGGCCTCCGCCGTGTTGCGCGCCAGCGATGACCCGCAGGTGGCGCTGCCGGCCTACATCCAGGCGCGCATCCGCATCGTGCGTGACCACCCGTACACCTCCAACGTGTTCAGCAGCGAGCTGCTGCATGGGGCCAAGCAACTGCCCGGGGTGTGCCGCGACCTGCTGCGCGCCGAGGCGCAGCTCAACGTGCACTGCCTGAACAGCTGGATCAAACGCGGCCTGATCGCCCCGGTCGACCCGCAACACCTGATGCTGTTCATCTGGTCGGCCACCCGCACCTACACCAATTTCGGCTGGCGCATGGCCCAGCTCACGGGCGTGCATGCGCCCCAGGGCGACGACTACGCGCTGGCGGCCGCCACCATCACCCGCCTGGTGCTGCAGGGCGCCACGCCTGGCATGCCGGCGCCGCGCCCCATGCGGCCGACCAACTAGAAACAATCCTGCATTTTTTTGTACACGAAACTGTATTAAAGATTTTCACCTCCCCAGCCGAAACAGCGGTGATAGCAAATTGCCAGAACTCACGCTGCACGGGTGACTGGCGCCTCATGCCCGGGGAGGGTGAAGCGCGCGATGAATATAAAAAACAAGCTGGTCCTTGCGTTTGTACTGGTGGCTTTCATCCCGGTGACGGTGGTCGCGGTGGTCAGCGTGATGAACATCCGCACCCAGGCGGTTGAACAGTTCATCGATGGCAGTACCCGGGAAATACGCCAGATCGACGGCAACATGCGCCAGTTCTTCGACGGGATGCAGCAGAACGTCGATCAGATGTCGGCCGATCCTGTATACAGCGCTGTGCAGACGCTCAAGGACTACCGCGCTGCCGACGCCGCCAGCCAGCCCCTGCCAGCGCCGGCCCAGGGGGTGATCGATGCCTTTGCACGCTTTGGCGCCACCCACCCGGCGGCGGCCATCCTGTCCATCGGCCTGGAAGACGGCACCTACGCCAAGTGGCCGGATGACCCGCAACTGGCCAACTACGACCCGCGCCAGCGCCCCTGGTACAAGGCCGCAATGGCCAGCCCCGGCAAGACCGTGCGCACCCCGGCCTATTACTACGACAAGGACGACGTGGCCCTGGTGGGCACCGCCCGGGCCATGCTCGACAGCGCCGGCAAGCCCCGCGGCGTGTTCGTGGTCAGCGTCTCGCTGAAGAACCTCACCGAACTGGTCAAGAGCATCAAGCTGGGTCAAAGCGGCTACGTGATGCTGATCGAGGACGGTGTGGTGCTGGTCGACCCGCGCGACGACGGGCACAGCTTCAAGCCGCTCAAGGACCTGGGCGAGCCCTACGCCAGGCTCGCGGCCACCGAACAGGGGGCTGCCGACGTCGAGATCGACGGGGTTCGCTACATGGCCAACGTATGGACCTCCCCAGGCCTGGGCTGGCGCTTCGTGGGCCTGATCGAGCAGCGCGAAGTGATGGGCGCCGCCACGCGCATGACCTACCTGGCCGGGATCATCGTGGTGGTGCTGGCGATCTTCTTCGCGCTGATCGGCGCCGCGTTCGCCCGGGTGATCGTCAAGCCCATCGGCCAGGTCAGCACGGGCCTGCAGTCGATCGCCGAGGGCGAGGGCGACCTGCGCCGCGACCTGGTTGTGCAGGGCAAGGACGAAACCGCCGAGCTGGCCGGCTGGTTCAACCGGTTTCTGGCGGCCATCCGCCAGTTGATCCAGCGCATCGGCGCAGCCTCCACCAACCTGCACGACGCCTCGCAGGTCAACAGCGAAGTGGCCACCAACATGAACCAGGCGGCCGGGCGCCAGCGTGAAGCGGTGGAGCTGGTTTCCACCGCATTCAACGAAATGGTCGCCACCGCCAACGAGGTGGCCCGCTCGTGCAGCAACGCCGCCGATTCCGCCGAAAGCGGGCATCGCCGGGTGGCCGAAGGCAAGCAGCAGATCGAGCTGACCACCGAGAACGTCAACCGCCTGGGCAACCGCCTGAGCGAGTCGTCCCAGGCCATGGTCGAGCTGGAGGAGGGCAGCCGCAGCATCAACCAGATCCTGGGCACCATTCGCGCCATCGCCGAGCAGACCAACCTGCTGGCGCTCAATGCCGCCATCGAGGCCGCCCGCGCCGGCGACCAGGGCCGCGGCTTTGCCGTGGTGGCGGACGAGGTGCGCGCGCTGGCCAAGCGCACCGCCGACTCCACCGGCGAAATCGACCAGTTGCTCGGTACCCTCGCCAGCAAGACCCAGGAGGTATCGCAGAAGATGCAAAGCTGCCAGGACCTGTCCCGGGCCAGTGTCACCTCCATCGAAAGCGCGCGCGACAGCTTCGAGGGCATCCAGCTGTCGGTCAACGAGATCCGCGACCAGAACCTGCAGATCTCGGCCGCCGCCGAGGAGCAGCACAGCGTGGCCGAGGAGATCAACCGGCATATCCAGCAGATCTACGACGAAGCGCGCCTGGTCGAAAGCCTGGCCAGCTCGGCGCAGGAGGACTCCGGACGGCTGTCCACGCTGTCGGCCGAATTGAACGCACTGGTGGGCCGCTTCAAGTCCTGACCACCGACAACGTTACAATTAATGTCAATGTGATATCATGGCTTCACTGCCGCCGAGTGATCCCGCCGGCAGTGGAGCAAGCACTCATAAAGAACACTGCCCTCCCGCTTCACCGCCTTGCCTGCAGAACCTGACCGCGCCGCCTGTCCCGGCGCGGGTTGTACTTTTGCAGCCACAAGGAACACCCCATGCTTCTGCGCTCCCTCAACATTTCCCTGCGCGCCGGCCTCAGCTTCGCGCTGATTGCCCTGCTGGCGATGGCCCTTGGCGGCCTGTCGCTGCTGGAAATGCGTCGAATGAACGAACAGTCCAACCAGGTCGACCAGAACTGGCGGCCCTCGATTGTCGCGGCCAATGGCGTAGCGCTGACCAGCACCCAGATCCGCACCCTGACCCTGCGCCTGCTGGTACTGCGCGACGGCGACGACCTGCAGGACCTGATCACGCGTCTGCACCAGCTCGAAGCGCAGCTGGACACCCAGGAGGCGACCTATGCCGGGCTGATCACCCTGGCGCAGGAACAGGCCGCGTTCGCCCGCTACCAGCAGGCCAAGACGCGCTACCTTGCCGATCAGCACAAGGTCGTCCAATTACTGCAGCAGGGGCGCAAGGACGACGCCATCGCGCTGGTGGACGCCGGCCCGTACCTGACCAATGCCGACGGCATGCTCACCGACCTGCTCGAAATCATTGCGCTCAACGACAAGGGCGGGGAGCAGGCGGCCCGACGCAGCACCGAGGTATTCCATGGCGCCATCAGCCTGGTGCTGGCGATTCTGGCCGTGGTGCTGGCTTTGACCGTGGCGCTTGCAGTGCTGCTCACGCGCAGCATCGTGCGCCCGCTGGGCGAAGCCGTGGGCATTGCCCAGACCATCGCCGGTGGCGACCTGTGCGACGAGATCAGCATCAGCGGCAAGGATGAGCCGGCGCGTCTGCTGCTGGCGCTGCGCGACATGCAGGGCAGCCTGCGCGGCACGCTGCAGAAAATTGCCAGTTCCTCCAGCCAGCTGGCCTCGGCCGCCGAAGAGCTGCAGGCTGCCACCGACGACTCCAATCGCGCGCTGCAGCAGCAGAACGACGAAGTGGAGCAGGCGGCCACGGCGGTGAACGAGATGACGGCGGCCGTGGAGGAGGTGGCCCGCAACGCCGTGAGCACCTCCGAGGCTTCGCGCCAGACCGACGAGACCGCCCACCACGGCCGCGAGCAGGTGCAGCGCACCGTCGACTCCATCGGCCAGCTCACAGACGACGTGACCCACACCTGCGAGCAGGTCGAGCACCTGGCGGGCGATGTACGCAACATCGGCCAGGTGCTGGAAGTGATCCGCGCGATTGCCGAACAGACCAACCTGCTGGCCCTCAACGCCGCCATCGAGGCGGCCCGGGCCGGGGATGCCGGGCGCGGCTTCGCCGTGGTGGCCGACGAGGTTCGGGCGCTGGCGCACCGCACCCAGCAGTCCACCCAGGAGATCGAGACCATGATCGGGACCATCGAGCAGGGCACCGGCACGGCGGTCACGGCAATGCGCAACAGCAACCAGCGCGCCCACGCCACCCTGGAAGTGGCGCAGCTGTGCGGTCACGCCCTGGACGAGATCACCCAGGCCATTACCGGCATCAACGAGCGCAACCTGGTGATCGCCAGCGCCAGTGAGGAGCAGGCCCAGGTGGCCCGCGAGGTGGACCGCAACCTGGTCAACATCCGTGACCTGTCGATCCAGACCGCGGCCGGTGCACGCCAGAGCAATGCCGCCAGCCAGGCGCTGGCAGGCCTTGCGGTCGACCTCAACCTGCTGGTGACCCAGTTCAAGGTCTAGCAGTAGCCACCATCACGTAGCGCCCCCGGGTCCCCTGCCTTAGACTCAGGGGCTTGAACCCGGGGGACAACCGATGAACGAACCAGTACGCCTTACCCAGTACAGCCACGGCGCCGGCTGTGGCTGCAAGATTTCACCCAAGGTGCTCGAGGTGATCCTCGCCGGCAGCGGCGCGCAGAACCTCGACCCGCGCCTGTGGGTGGGCAACGCCTCGCGCGACGATGCGGCGGTGTATGCCATCGATGACGAGCGCGGCGTGGTCTCGACCACCGACTTCTTCATGCCCATCGTCGACGACCCCTTCGATTTCGGCCGCATTGCGGCCACCAACGCCATCAGCGACATCTACGCCATGGGCGGCGACCCGCTGATGGCCATCGCCATCCTGGGCTGGCCGGTCAACGTACTGGCCCCGGAGATCGCCCGCGAGGTGATCCGCGGCGGGCGCGCGGTGTGCGATGCGGCCGGCATTCCCCTGGCCGGCGGGCATTCGATCGACGCCCCCGAGCCGATCTTCGGCCTGGCGGTCACCGGCATCGTCGACAAGCGCCACATCAAGCGCAACGACACCGCCACCGTCGGCTGCCAGCTGTACCTGACCAAGCCGCTGGGCATCGGCGTGCTCACCACGGCGGAGAAGAAGGGCCTGCTGCGCGCCGAAGACGTGGGCCTGGCACGTGACCAGATGTGCACCCTCAACCGTATCGGCAGCCAGATCGCGCGCCTGGAGGGGGTCAAGGCCATGACCGACGTCACCGGCTTCGGCCTGCTCGGGCACCTGGTGGAAATGGCCGATGGCAGCGGCGTGACCGCGCGCCTGGAAGCGGCGCAGGTACCGCGCCTGGCCAGTGTCGAGCACTACATCGAGCAGGGTTGCGTACCCGGTGGCACGCTGCGCAACTTCGACAGCTATGGCGAGCGCATCGGCCCGTTGAGCGAGGCGCACAAGCTGTTGTTGTGCGACCCGCAGACCAGTGGCGGGCTGCTGGTGGCGGTGGCGCCCGAAGGGCAGGCGGCGTTTCTCGAGCTGACGCAGGCACAGGGCCTGGCGCTGACGCCGATCGGCACGCTGGTGGCGCGCGGCACCCATGCGGTCGAGGTGTGTTGATGCACGACGACTGCACCGACTACCGTTCGATCTTTCTCGACGATGTGCCCCTGATGGATGTGCGCGCACCGGTCGAGTTCGACAAGGGCGCGTTCACCCACGCCAGCAATCTGCCGTTGATGAACGACGACGAGCGCCAGCAGGTGGGCACCTGCTACAAGCAGCATGGCCAGCAGGCGGCAATGGTGCTCGGGCACCAGCTGGTGTCCGGGGCGCTGCGCCAGGCCCGTATCCAGGCCTGGGCGCAGTTCGCCCGGGCCAACCCCGATGGCCTGCTGTACTGCTTTCGCGGTGGCCTGCGTTCGCAGATCACCCAGCAGTGGCTGCGCGATGAGGCCGGTATCCGCTACCGGCGCGTAGGCGGGGGCTACAAGGCCTTGCGCACGTTTCTGCTGGAGGTTGGCGACCAGGCCGTGGCGCAGTGCGATTTCGTGCTGCTGGGCGGCATGACCGGCACCGGCAAGACCGAGGCGCTGGCGCAACTGGACAATGCGCTGGACCTGGAGCGGCACGCCAACCACCGTGGCTCCAGCTTCGGCCGGCATGCCACTGCGCAGCCGGCGCAGATCGGTTTTGAAAACACCCTTGCGGTGGACCTGCTGAAAAAGCGCAACGCCGGCATCGAGCAGTTCGTGCTCGAGGACGAGGGGCGCATGATCGGCAGCCGCGCGGTGCCGCTGGGCCTGTACCGGCGCATGCAGCAGGCGCCGCTGGTGTGGCTCGAAGACAGCCTGGAATGCCGCGTGCAGCGAATCCTGCAGGACTATGTGATCGACCTGTGCGCCGAGTTCGTGCTGGCCCACGGGCCGGAGCAGGGCTTCGAACACTTTGCCGGGCGGTTGCGCGAGAGCCTGTCGGGCATTGTCCGGCGTCTGGGTGGCGAGCGTTACCAGCGCCTGGCGGCGGCGATGGACGCGGCATTGCAGGTGCAGCGTGCGAGCGGCGCGGTGGAGCTGCACCGTGCGTGGATCGAGGGCCTGCTGAGCGAGTACTACGACCCGATGTACGCCTACCAGCGCGATGCCAAGGCGGCGCGCATCGAGTTCGCCGGCGATCGGGCCGCGGTGCTGGCCTACCTGCGCGAAAGGCGGCTGTAGGCACCTGTGCCGGTGCTGTGGGGGCGGTGCACGCCGGCCCTAGAGCACCAGCAGCGCAACCAGCCCGCTGAGCACCCCCACCAGCATCGTCAGCAGCGCAACCCACACCAGTACCCGCGTATCGAAGGAGGTGCGCAGCATCAGCAGTGACGGCAGGCTCACGCTGGGCAAGGTCATCAGCAATGCCACCGCCGGCGCGGTGCCCAGCCCCAGGGCCATCAGCGTCTGCACGATCGGGATTTCCGCCGCCGTCGGGATCACGAACAGCGTGCCGACCACCGCCAGCGGTACCAGCCACACCAGCCCTGAACCCATGCCGCCCTCGACATGCGGAAACAGCCATACCCGCGCCGCGCCCAGTACCAGCACGGCCAGCACATAGATCGGGATGGTGGTCCAGAACAGCTGCCACAGGGTTTTCATCCAGCGTGCCAGCAGGCTGCCGGGCACCGGGGTACTGGCCACATTGGCCGCGTCCACCGCGGGTTCGGGCAGTACGTCCGGGCGTGAGATGCGCTGGGCGAACAGCGACACCCCCACCACCAGCACCACACCCGCCACCAGGCGCAGGGCACTGAACTCCCAGCCCAGCACGAAGCCCATGAACACCAGCGTGGCCGGGTTGAGCACCGGGTTGGCGATCCAGAACGCCAGCGCCGCGCCTACCGACACATTCTGCCGACGCAGCCCGGCAGCCACCGGTGCCGCGCAGCAACTGCACATCATGCCCGGCAGGGCGAACAGGCCGCCACGCAGGGTCGAGCCCAGCCCGGCCTTGCCGAACAGGCGCAGCAGCCAGTCGCGCGGTATCAGCACCTGAACCAGCGAGCCGAGGATCACCGCCAGCAGCGCCGCCTTCCAGATGGCCAGGAAGTACACCTGGGCATACGCCAGCGCTGCCGTCAGCGGTGCGTACTGGTGATCGTCCAGGATCGAGGCGCCGATGCTGTGGCTGTCGGCGGCAACAAACGACTTGGCGTAGTAGGGCGACCATTTCACGTAGTACAGGCCGATGGCGGCCACCAGCAGGAACGCCAGCGGTTTGCACCACTGCGTCCAGCCACGGGGGGCGGAAGTAGACAGGCCAGGCATGGTGCAACTCCAGGCAAGGGGGCGTTCAGGCAAGAATAGCCGCTGCGTCGGTGGCGCTCAGCGCGAATAGCCGGTCATTTCCAGGTAGCCACGCCCGGCCGTGCTGCCCTGTACCTTCACCGGGCCTTCCCAGTAGGGAAAGCGGGTGCCCATCCAGGCCTGCGGCACCAGGGCGTCGACCTCGATGTCCAGCTGCCGGTCGGGCACCTGCACCCGCCAGCGCGTGGGCACCTGCGGGCCGTCGACCAGTTGGGTGCGGGCCAGCGGCTCAAGCACGATCTGCGCACCGTTGAGCGCGGTGCTGCTGCCGTCGGCGGCAATCCAGGTGCCTGCCCGGTACGGTTGTGCATCGGCCTGACGGACCTGGAACAGCATCAGCCGCGTGCCGTTGTCCAGGTGCAGCGAAAACCAGTCCCAACCATGCTGGTCGGGGGCCAGCGGCTGGCTGCTCCATTCGCGGTCGAGCCAGGCGTTGCCGGTCACCTCGACGCGCCGGCCCTCGTGCTGTACTTCACCGCGCACTGTATAGAACGGCTGGCTGTAGTAATACGACGCCTGGCCCTGGCCGGACTTCTCGCTGTAGCCCTGATCGCCCTGCAGCACCAGGGGCTGCTGGCTGCTCAGTTGCAGGTCGTAGCTGAAGCCCTTGCCGCCTGCGCGCATCTGCAACTGCTCGATGCCTTGGCCGCCCACCGCCTGCAGCGACCAGTCGTCGATCCAGGCCTTGAACGGTTGCGCCTGCACGTCCGCCTGGCCGACACCGCCACGCGCCAGCGTTTCACTGAACTGATGGCCAAACGGCCCGCTCAACGCCGCGTGCCCCAGCCATACGGCGGGGCTGGCCCAGCCCGGCTGTTCGGCGCCGGGGCGCAGCGCCGAACGGAACAGCGTCCATTGCGCACCCCAGTCGCGGCCCTGTGCATCGCGCAGGTTGGCGGTCACGTACCACCATTCGATGCGATACCCCGCATGGGCGCCGTGGTCACGCGGGAACTGCAACGGTTGGCCGCGCACCACGGTGGCAAAGGCTGCGGCGTCCTGGCCCAGGCCGGCAAAACCGGCGGGTGGCGGTGGCGAGGGGTCGCAGGCGCCCAGCAGCAGGCACAGCAGCAGGACGCCCCACTGTCTAGGTTCCATCGGCATAGTGCCTCAGCAGTTCGGCGGGCTGGCGGCGGGCCAGTTGCCACAGGGGGCCGGCGGCGGCGAGCAGGGCGGTGAACAGGCCCAGCAGCGCCAGTTGCAGCAGCTGGCCAGGGAACACCTGCAACGGCAGGCGCCAGCCGAACGCCTGCACGTTGACCACCGCCACCAGGCACCAGGCCAGCAGCAGGCCCAGGGGAATTGCCAGCAGCACGGTCAGGCTGGCCAGCAGCAGCGTCTGCCCCAGCGACAGCCAGGCCAGGTGCTGGCGCCTGACGCCCAGTGCCCATAGCGGCGCCAACTGGCCGAGCCGGCTCTGGCCCAGGGTCAAAAGGCTGATCAACAGGGCCACGCCGGCCACGCCCAGGGTCAGGCTGTTGAGTGCGGCGGTGGCGGCGAAGGTGCGCTCGAACACCTCCACTGACCAGCGCCTTAGGGTGCGCTGGTCCACCAGCCGGGTGCCGTCCAGCGCATAGCGTTGCTGCAGCGCGGCCTTGAGCGTCGCCACCTGCTCGCCCGCCACGCGCAGGTTGAGGGTGTTGAGCGTGGCCTCGGGCCAGGTGCGCCGCAGCCAGTCGGCGTTCACCAGCACCTGCCCGCGCGGGTTGCCGTAGTCGGCGTATACGGCCACCACGTCAAGGGGTGCAGCGCCGGGCAAGCTCAGGCGATCGCCCAGGCCCAGCGCCAGGCGCCGCGCCAACTGTTCGCTGAGCATCGCCCCGGCGCCGCTGGCCAACTGGTGCCACGCTTCGCTGCGCTGTTCGAGCAACGGCCAGTGCTGCGCGTAGGCCGGGTGGTCGATCACCCCCTGCACCTGCACCGGGGCGCCGCCTACGCGCACTTCGGTGCGCCACTGCGCGAGCACGGCGCGCACCCCTGGCTGGGTGGGTAGCCAGGCCGCGATGGCCAGGCCCTGGGCGGTGTCATGCGGGGTCACGTACAGCTCGGCCGACAGCCGTTGATCGAGCCAGCCCAGAAAGGTCTGGCGGAACCCGGACGTCATGCTGCCCACCCCGACGCTGGCGGCCAGCGCCAGCAGCAACGCCATCAGCGCCAGTGCCAGGGCCGGCAGTTGCTGGCGGCTGTCGGCCACGAACCACTGCGCCAGCGGCCGGTGGCACAGCCGCTGCAACAGCGCCAGGGCGCCATCGAGCAGCAGCGGCAGCATCAGCGCGGCGCCCAGCAGCAAGGCGGCCAGCAGGGTGAAGGCCGCCGGCAGGCTCGCCCCCCAGCGCCAGCACCCCAGGGCCACGGCCAGCAGCAGTAGCGCCAGCAGTGCCTGGCGCCGCAGCCAGCGCACCTGCGCCTGGCGCCAGGCCTGGGGCTGTGCCAGCGCCAGCAGCGGCAGGCGCGCGGCGCGCAGCAGGCTGCCGGCACCGGCCAGTGCTGCCCCGAGCAGGCTGATGGCCAGCCCGCTCAGCCACCAGTGCAGCGGCAGGCTCAGGTGCCCGGCCACCTGGGCGCCATACAGGCCGCGCAGGCTGGCGGCCACGTCACCCAGCAGCAGGCTGGCCAGCAGGTAACCGCAGGCCACCCCGGCCAGCCCGGCCAGCAGCGCGAACAGCCCCAGTTCGATGGCCAGGGCAGTCACCAGCGCACGCACACTCACGCCGCAGGCACGCAGGGTGCGCAACAGGCTGCGGCGCTGCTCCAGGGCCAGGCCGATGGCCGCATGCACGATGAACAGCCCTACCAGGAAGGCTAGCAGGCCCAGCGCAGTGAGGTTGAGGTGAAAGCTTTCGGTCAGCCGTTGCAGGTCGTCGGTGTCGCTGGCGGCCTGCACCACCAGTAGCTCGTTCAGGCCCTCGGGCAGCGCGGGCGGGGTGTAGCCGGCGGGTATCAGCAGTCGCGAGAGCTGTTGCGGTGCCTGCAGCAGGCGTTGGGCCTGGCCGATGTCGACCACCATCACCCCCGGGGCCAGCTGCGCCTGTACCTGCAACGGCGGCAGACGCTGGCCGTCGCCGCTCAGCGGTTCGGCACCGGGCGTCAGGCCAAGGCGCTGCAGGGTGTCGGGTGCGATCCATGCCTGGCCCGGGGGGCCGATGAAGGCGGCGGGGTCGATGCGTTGGGCGGCCTGGCCGGCGATGGCGCTGCCGGGTGGCAGGCTCAGCGGCTCGATGCCCAGCAGTTTCACGCTGACCGGTTCGGCGCCGGCAAAGCGCAGGCGGCCTTCGAGCACCGGCGACACCGGCCAGCCGGCCCGGCGCAGTTGAATGTAGGCGTGCTGGTCGAAGCGTTCGCCGTGGCGCGGGCTCACCTGCGCCTGCGCTGCGCCGGTCAGCAGCGCGTTGGCCCGCGCGTAGTCGGCGCGGGCCTGCTGGTTGAGCGCCTGGACCCCGGCCCACAGGGTGGTGGCCAGCCACAGCCCGGTGAGGATGCTGGCGCATTGCAGGGGGTGGCGCCGCCAGTGGCTGAGCAGCGCCTGCAGGCACAGGCCGATCATGCGCGTACCCGGCCCAGGTGCAGGGTCAGGCGCTGGTGCAGGCGGGTGGCCAGGTGGGCGCTGTGGGTGACCATCAGCAGGCTGCTGTTGCTTGCCCCGACCAGCTCCAGCAGCAGGTCGAGCACGTTTTCGCTGCTGGCTTCGTCGAGGCTGCCGGTGGGTTCGTCGGCCAGCACCAGCGCGGGGCGCGAGGCCAGTGCGCGGCCGATTGCCAGGCGTTGCTGCTGCCCGCCGGAGAGTTGCTCGGGGTAGCGTTGCAGCAGCGGCGCCAGGCCCAGGCGCTCGGCCAGGTGGGTGACCCAGGCCGGGTCATGGCGGCCGGCCAGGCGCGCCTGGAAGGCCAGGTTGGCGGCCACGTCCAGGCTGCTGATCAGGTTGTATTGCTGGAATACCAGGCCGATGCCTTGTCGGCGCCAGTGGGCGAGCCCGGCTTCGGTGCGGGTGTGTAGCGGTTGGCCGTCGAACAGAATGCGCCCGCTGTCGGGGCGTTCGAGGCCGGCTATCAGGTGCAGCAGCGTGCTCTTGCCGCTGCCGGACTCGCCCATCAGCGCCAGGCTGGTGGCGGCGGGCAGGTGCAGATCGACACCGCGCAGCACCGGCAGGGTGCCTTGGGCGGTGGTGAAGGTCTTGTGCAGGTTTTCGACGATGAGCATGGGTGAAGGGTAGGCCAGGTTGGGGCAGGTGGGTACATCGGGTTGTGCCATGGCGATTCTGCGGGCCAGGGTGGTTTTAAAAATGCAGGAGCCGGCCTTGCCGGCTCCCACATTGGTTGCAACGCACCCTGGCCTGCAGGATCGCAGTTGTCAGCCCTGGTGGCTCGACACCCGATTGCCGCGTCGCCTCTACTTGCGCGCCTCCAGTATCAGGTTGAACGGCGTCTCGCACGCCCGGCGCATGTGGCTGAACCCCGCCTCTTCAAGCACACCCCGAATGCGCGCCTCACCCGCCTGCGCGCCAAGCCCCAAACCCACCTCCTGCGACAGTGAATTGGGCGTGCACAGAAACGTCGAGACCGCATAGAACAAACGCCCCACCGGGTTGAGGTTGTCGTCCAGCCGATCATTCGAAAACGGCTCCACCAGCAACAGCGTGCCCCCCGGCTTGAGTGCCTGCCAGGCATGTCGGGCCGCACCCACCGGGTCGCCCAGGTCATGCAGGCAGTCGAAGAAGCACACCAGGTCATAATCGCGGCCAGGGTAGTCCTTGGCGCTGGCCTGGGTGAAGCGCACCCGTTCGGTCAGGCCGCTGTCCCTGTCCCGTTGACCGGCAGTGGCCACCGAGGGCGCGTGGTAGTCGATGCCGTCGAAATGCGAAGCCGCAAAGGCCTCGGCCATGAGCAGCGTCGAGGTGCCAAGACCACACCCGATGTCTGCCACCAGGGCCCCGGCGTGCAACTTGTCCACCACACCCTCCAGTGCCGGCAGCCAGCTGCCGACCAGATGGTTGCGGTAGCCAGGCCGGAACAGGCGCTCGACGCCACCGAACATGCACGCATGATGGTCGCCCCATGCCAGGCCACCGTCGCCGCGCATCGCCGCCACCAGCTTGTCCTTGTCGAGCACCATCGAGGCGATGGCCTGGGTGCCGCCAGCAATGTAGGTGGCGGAGTCCTCATGGGCCAGGGCCTGGGCCTGCTGCTCGTCAAGGCTGAAATGTTCGTCGTTGTGCTGCATGTAGCCAGAGGCGGCATGGGCGTTGAGCCATTCGCGAAGCAGGCGGGCATTGCAGCCAGTGCGTGTGGCCAGGGTCTGGGCGGTCACCGGCTGGCCGTCGGCCATGGCCCGGTACAGGCCCAGTTCTTCGCCGAGCATGATGTTGGGCAACATCGCGGCAGCGCCGAGGTCGTTGATAAGGGTATGGATGAAAGGGGTCGATGCGGGTTTGCTCATTGCCACCACTCCATTAGTTGGCATCCTTGAACGCGCAGATAACGTCGCCTATCTGCAGCCATCTGTCCTTGATGGGCAGCCTTTGACTCTAGTTCAGGTGGGCAGCAGGTCAAGTGCGAAGCGTACGTCGCCAGCAGGGGCGGTCAGCCGCGCCGCCCGTAGTAGTTCAGCATCGGTTGCGTGCTCAGGCCATGCACCACGATGCTCAACGCCACCACCGACAGCGTGATGTTCAGGCACTGCGCCGAAAGCGTGCCGCCAAGGCCGTGGCTCAGGGCGTAGAACAGGTAGAACAGGCTGCCGATGCCACGAATGCCGAACCAGCCGACCATCAGCCGCTGGCGCAGGTCGAGCAGGCTGCCCCAAGGCATCAGCAACACACTCAACGGGCGCACCACGCAGAACAACGCCAGGCCAAAGCCCAGTGCGCGCCAGTCCCAGTGGCTGGCCAGCGCCACGCCGAGCACGGTCACCAGGAACACTTCCATCACCCGCTCCACCAGGCTGCCGAAGGCAAGCATGTCGCCCATCATTACCCCGGCCGCCACCTGGGTGTCTTCGAGGTTGTCCAGGTCGCCATGCACCGCATTCTCCGGCGCGGCTTCCAGGTGCCCGGCCACCGGTTGCGCCAGGTGCTCGGACGGGGTCTGCGAACCGCCGGTGAAGCTCACCTCGGCCTGGCGCAGCCCCAGCCCGGCGGCAAACACCGCCAGAAACCCATAGGCGTGCAGGGTGTCGGCCACCACATACGCCAGTGCAATCAGCGCCAGTGCCAGGTAGTCGTTGGGGGTGAGCGTGCTGTCGGCATGGCTGATGCGCAGGGTCAGGGTCAGGCGCCCCAGCAACTTGCCCATCCAGTAGCCCACCAGCAACCCCACCGGCATCGCCCACAGCAGGTCGCGCCACAACCAGGTGAACAGCGCCGAGCCGTCGACGGCCTGGCCCTGCACCAGCAGCAAGCCCAGCAGCACGAAGGGAAAGGCCACGCCGTCGTTGAGCCCGGCCTCGCCCGACAGGCCGAAGCGCAGCGGGTCGTGGTCCTGCGCATCGTTGACCTGCACCAGCGCTGCCAGCACCGGGTCGGTGGGCGCAAGGATGGCGCCGATCAGCAGGGCCGGCGCCCACGCCATGTCACCCAGGTAGTGCAGCACCACGCTGAAGCCACCGATGCTCAGCAGCATCACCGGGCCGGCCAGGCCGAATGCCACCCGCCAGACACGGCTGCGCAGCGGCAGGCGCAACTTCAGGCCACTGATGAACAGCGAGAACAGCAACGCGACTTCGGTCAGGTGCTTGAGCCAGCCGGCGGCGTGGTCCAGGTCCAGGTGCAACAGGCCCAGCCCCAGCGGGCCGATGCCGATGCCCAGCAGCAGGCACACCGCCGAGGTGGTCACCGGCATCCAGCGCAGGTACGACGAGGTCAGGGCCAGGATCAGCAACACGGCGCCGAACACGGCGATCCACAGGGTAAAACTCATCGAAGGCACCGTCGCATGGGGTCGGGCCAACGCTGGCCCCTGAGCATTCGAGGGGCGGGGTGCGGCAGAGGTTCACTGCACGCAGCATCAGGGCGCCGGGCTGTCGACCTGCTGCAGGCTGAAGGTGCCGGTGAACGGGTTGCCCTGCAGCCTGTAGCACTGGCTGTGGTTCTTGCGCAGCCATGCAGTGCCCGCATCGACCGGGCCGCAGTTGGAGGCGGGCATGGCATCTACGATCAGGGCGTACTCCAGGCCCTCGTCAAGCTGCTGCAGGGCAAACCCCGCACAACAGACCAGGGCCGCGGCAAAGAAGGGTTCGAACGTCGGCACTTTCTGCGCCGGGGCCGGGGCGGCGCCGGGGCGTAGTCTGCCAGCCGCCCTGCGCAGCCACTGGGGCAACAGCAGGTAGACCCCCAGCAGCATCAGCGAGAACGGGATGGAATAGAGCGCCCCATATACCACCGCCGCGTTGTCCAGGTAGTCCACCTCGATGCCAAAGCGCGCATTGAGCGCCCGTTGCGCAGACAGCTTGCACAGGTACACCACGACCACGCTGTACAGCAACGACCCTGGCCAGTAGCTGAGAAAGGCGAAGAGGCGCGACAGGTTCAGCAGCGCATAGATGCCGCCGGCCGCCAGCCCGCCGACCAGTATCAGGTTCGCGCCGAGGCTCGGCGGCAGGCGCGCGAAGCCCCACAGCCCGGCCAGCAGCAACAGCAGCTTGAGGGTGTCGCGTACCGGTTTGCTCACGGTCAGTGGCTACCTTCGTTCAAGGCGCCGAGGATCTGGTAGGCCAGCTTCACCCGCGCTTCGTTGGGGTAGTTCTTGTTGGCCAGGATCACGATGCCGATCCGCTGCGAGGGCACGAACGCTACGTAGCTGCCAAAGCCGTTGGTGGAGCCGGTCTTGTTGATCCACACCGCCTGCTGCGGGGCCAGCGGGGGTTGCAGCGGCGTGACGTCGAGGGTTTCAAGGGCCATGCGGCTGGCATTGCCGTCGAGCAGGGTCTGCAATGCGACCGGGTAGGGGTACTGTTCCCAGATCAGGTCCTGGGTCATGGGGCCCACCTGGTAGTAGCCGGTATGGGTGGCGGCAATGGCCTGCTTGAGGGGCGTATCGAGTTTCTCCAGGCCCATGTTCGCCTCGACAAAGCGCAGCATGTCGTCACTGCTGGACTTCACCCCGTAGGCTTCGTCGGCCAGCACCGCAGGGCTCAGCCGGGCGGGGACGTTGTCGCGGGTATAGCCCTGGGCGTACATACGCTGCCAGTTGGCAGGTACCTGCAGATGGGTGTTGTTCAGGCCCAGCGCCGGAAACAGCAGGTCCTGCAGGGCGGACCGGTAGCTCATGTCCAGTTGGCGGGCGCTGATCACCCCGAGCAGGCCGATGCTCGGGTTGGCATAGGTACGCCGGGTGCCTGCCGGGTAGCTCGGGGTCCAGTGCTTGAAGTAGCGCATCAGTTGCCCGTTGTCGTGCACGCTGTCTGGCAACTGCAGCGGGAAGCCGCCGGCGGTGTGGGTCGCCAGGTTCAGCAGGCTGGTGTTTTCCAGGGCACGGCCGCGCAGTTCGGGCAGGTAGCTGGCCGGGCTGTCGGTCAGCTTCAGCTTGCCGGTGGCCTGTGCATAGGCCGCCAGGGTGACGTTGAAGGTCTTGCTGATCGAGCCCAGTTCGAACAGGGTGTCGCGGTCGACGGCCTGGCCGCTGTCGCGCGAGGCCACACCGAAGTCGTAGTAGTGGTGCTGGCCATTGACTGTCAGGGCCACGGCCATGCCGGGTATCGCGTGCTCCTGCATCACGGCCTGGCTGGCGGCCTCTACCAGGTTGTCGAGGTTGTCAGGCACGGTGGCGGCCCAGGCGGCAGGGCTGGCCAGCAGCAGGCCGCTCAGCAGGTGGTGCGGTTTGAACAGGTTCACGTAATGGGTTTCCGGTGGGTCTGGAGGAATTCGCCCGGTGACAGGCCGAACTGTTTGCCAAAGGCGGCGATAAAGGCCGACAGCGATTCGTAGCCGCAGGCCAGGGCCACGTCGGTGACGCGCTCGCCGCGGCTGAGTGCTGGCAGCGCACTGAGCAGGCGCATGCGCTGGCGCCAGGTGCGAAAGGTCATGCCGGTGTCACGCAGAAACAACCGGCTCAGGGTCTTTTCCGAAACGCCGTACTTCAGGCTCCAGGCTGCCAGCCCGGTGCTGTCCTCGGGGTGTGCCTGCAGGCGCCGGCACAGTGCACGCAGGCGGGTGTCCTGGGGCAGCGGCAGAATCAGGTCTTCCTGCGGGGCGCTGGCCAGCTGGTCGAGCAGCACGGCGACCAGGCGCCCGTCTGCGCCCTCGGTGTCGTAGGCCACCGGCAGGCCGCTGAAGGTGCGGATCAGCTCGCGCAGCAAGGCATTCACGCCGATCACCCGGCACTGGGTGCCCGGCCACACGCTGTGCTCGATGTACAGGCTGCGGATGCAGGTGTCGTCGGCGCAGCTGACCTGGTGGGGGGTATGCGCCGGGATCCACACCGCGCGCTGCGGCGGCACCACGTAGCGTCCGGCGCCGGTGTGCACATGCAGCACGCCCTGGGCCGCATACGACAGTTGCCCCCAGGCATGCTTGTGACGAAAGCCCAGGGCGATGTTGGCCAGCGACTGCGCCTGCCCGTACAGCGGGCGCGGCAGTACCTTGAGCTCGCTCAGGGGCGGGATGCGCGGGGCGTGGGGTTGTCCTTTGGGCGACACTCTTGGGGTTCTGTCGTTAGTCGGAAAAGAAAAGAAACCTTACCGTCTGCGCCATCCCAATAACAAGACAGGACGTGACATGAAACACCTGCGGTTGCTGTTCGACAATTTCACCCTGGCCCTGCTCGGCGTGATTGCACTGGCCACCCTGCTGCCCTGCGAGGGCCAGGGCGCGGTGGTGTTTGGCTGGCTGACCAACCTGGCCATCGGGCTGCTGTTCTTTCTGCACGGCGCCAAGCTGTCGCGCGAGGCGGTGGCGGCCGGGGCAGGGCACTGGCGCCTGCACCTGCTGGTTTTTGGCTGCACCTTCGTGATGTTTCCGCTGCTGGGCATGCTGTTCAAGCCGCTGTTCCTGCCGCTGGTGGGCGACGAGCTGTACCTGGGCGTGCTGTACCTGTGCGCGTTGCCGGCCACCGTGCAGTCGGCGATTGCCTTCACCTCGCTGGCGCGGGGCAACATCCCGGCGGCGATCTGCAGCGCGGCGGCCTCCAGCCTGCTGGGCATCGTGCTGACGCCGTTGCTGGTGATGGTGCTGATGGGCGTGCAGGGCGATACCGGGTCCAACCTCGATGCTGTGTTGAAGATCGTGCTGCAACTGCTGGTGCCGTTCGTGGCCGGGCAACTGGCGCGGCGCTGGATCGGCGCCTGGGTGGCGCGCAATGCACGCTGGCTGAAGACCGTCGACCAGGGCTCGATCCTGCTGGTGGTGTATACCGCGTTCAGCGACGCGGTGATCAGCGGGTTGTGGCAGTCGGTGCCGCTGGTGCGGCTGCTGGGGCTGGCGCTGGTGTGCTGCGTGTTGCTGGCGGTGGTGCTGTGGTGCACGCAGTTGCTGGGCAAGCGGCTGGGGTTCAACGTGGAAGACCGCATCACCATCCTGTTTGCCGGCTCCAAGAAAAGCATGGCCACCGGTGTGCCGATGGCCCAGGTGCTGTTTGCCGGGGGGGCGATTGGCGCGATGATTTTGCCGCTGATGCTGTTCCACCAGATCCAGCTGATGGTGTGTGCGGTGCTGGCGCAGCGCTATGCGGCGCGGGAGGAGGTGAGCGCCTGATTCAGGTGCTGTGGTGACCGCTTCGCCGGCAAGGCAGGCTCCCGTAGGAGCCGGCCTTGCCGGCGAAGCGGCCTGAGCACTCACCGCAAGGCACGGCGCCTGCGCGAGTAGCACAACCACGCATAGACCCCCGCATTCACCGCGAACACCAACGCCCCCAGCCACAGCTGGATGCCTGCCGTCAGCTTGGCCGGGTAGATCAGCGGTATCAGGTAATGCTCCACAAAGCTGTCGGGGTAGCCGGTGTCACCCGCCGCTGCACGCAGGCGGTTTTCCCACTCGGTCAGCGGGCAGGGCAGGTGCAGCACCTCCACCAGCACGCCCCAGGTCACGGCCGGCAGGTGCAGCCAGCACAGCCGCGGCCACCTGAGCACCAGCAACCCGCCCAGCATCACGAACACGATGAACGTCAGATGAAACAGTACCAGCCCGTCGGCAGCCAATCGAAAGAACATGGCGTGGTCTCAACCCTGGGCGAAGCTGCGCAGCGTTTCACCTTCCATGCGATAACGCACCCACTCGTCCTGCGGCTGCGCGCCGATGGACTTGTAGAACTGGATGGCCGGTTCGTTCCAGTCCAGCACGCTCCACTCCAGGCGCCCGCAGCCCTTGGCGCAGGCCTCTTGCGCCAGGTGGCGCAGCAACGCCTTGCCCGCACCCGTGCCGCGGGCCTGGGGCGTGACGTACAGGTCTTCGAGGTAGATGCCCTGGGTGCCGAGCCAGGTCGAATAACTGAGGAAGTAAACCGCAAAGCCGATGGCCTGGCTGTCACGCTCGCAGATCAGCGCCTGGGTGCTGCTGCCTTCGCCGAACAGCGTGCGCTCGATATCGGCGACCGTGGCGATCACCTCGTGGCGGGCACGCTCGTACTCGGCAAGCTCGGTGATGAAGGTGAGGATCTGGCTGGCGTCTTCGACGCGCGCGGGGCGGATATGTACGGGCATGGCGGGGCTTCTGTTCCGGAAATCGAGGAGGGTTATCCTAAGGCAATTGCCCCTCGAGGGCACGGGAAGCCTGGAGGGTAGTGAAGGCTCGCCAAGTGTAGTGCCACAATTGCCCCCAACTGTATCGCAGCGCTGCGCACCGACTTGGTTAGTGTCACTTCACAACAACACACCGCCGGACACCCGCCATGCTCACCTCGCTCAACCTGCTGATGGCCTTCGTGCTGTTCGCCTTCGTCTCCTCAATCACCCCCGGCCCCAACAACACCATGTTGCTGGCCTCCGGCGTGAACTTCGGTGTGCGTCGCACCATTCCCCACGCGCTGGGCATCAGTATCGGCTTCATGGTGCTGGTACTGGCGGTGGGCCTTGGCCTGGGCGAGGTGTTCAAGGCCTATCCGCTGGCCTACGGCGTGCTGCGCTACGTGGGCGCCAGCTACCTGCTGTACCTGGCCTGGAAGATCGCCAATTCAGGCCCGCTGACCAGCGCCGAGCCCGGCACGCGCAAGCCCCTGGGTTTCTGGGGCGCGGCAGCCTTCCAGTGGGTCAACCCCAAGGCCTGGGTCATGGCCGTGGGCGCCATCACCACCTATGCACCCAGCCAGGGCTACCTGACCAACGTGATCGTGATCGCCGCGGTGTTCGCCGTGGTCAACCTGCCCAGCGTGTGCGTGTGGGTGATGTTCGGCAGCGCGCTGCGCACCGTGCTGCAGGACCCACGCTGGCTCAAGCTGTTCAATTGGCTGATGGCCGCACTGCTGGTGCTATCGCTGTATCCACTGCTGTTTGTAGAATCCGGTTTTGTGTAACCCCCACAGCGAGTCCCGATGGAACTGATCCCCTGGTCGCATGACTGCGCCGAACATTTCACCCTGCGCGGCTGGCGCTCACCCGCCAGCGGCAAGCCGCTGCTGCATTTCATCCACGGCACCGGGTTCTGCTGCCTGGCCTACCAGCCGTTGCTGGAGCGCCTGGCCGAGCATTTCGACCTGTGGCTGTGCGATGTGCAGGGCCATGGCGACAGCGATCATGGCGGCGCCTTCGTGGGCTGGAACCGCAGCGCCGCGCTGGCGATCGAGGCCTTCCAGGCAGGCCGTGGCGAATACGGGCAGGTGGCGTGCTTTGCCATCGGCCACAGTTTCGGCGGGGTGCTGACCGGCTTGATGCTGGCGCTGGAACCGGGCCTGTTTCAGCGGGCGGTATTGCTTGACCCTGTGGTGTTCAGCCGCTCGATGCTGGGGGTGATGAGCGTGGCCACGCTGTTCGGCATGCACCGTCGCCACGGCCTGGCACGCAAGGCCGCCACCCGGCGCAGCCACTGGCCCGACCGCGAGGCGGCCTACGCCGCGCTGCACGGGCGCGGCATTTTCAAGGGCTGGCACGACGAGGCGCTGCAGGCCTATGTGGACCACGCCATCGGCGACTGCGGCGAAGGGGTAGTGCTCAAGTGCCGGCCTGCGCGCGAAGTGGACGTGTTCAGTTCGTTCCCGCGCGGGCTGTGGGCTGCCCTGGCCCAGGTGCAGACACCCGCACGGGTGCTGCATGGCATCACCACCTATCCCTTCGTACCCGTGTCGCTGGCGCGCTGGGCCCGTCTGAACCCAAGGGTCGAGCTGCGCGAGGTGCCCGGCGGGCACTGCTTCATGCAGGAAGATCCGCAGGCCTGTGCGCACGAGGTGCAAACCTACCTGCTGGGCTGATGGCAGGTTGTCCATTTCGCGACGAATACTGGCCTGTACGCTAGCGAACGCCAACCGCTGACCCCCTTAGAGTGCATCCTTGAACAACAACAGGGAGCACGAACATGAACCAGGCGGTCAGCCCCGAACCACCGGTTACCCAAGCCACCGAGCGCGTGCGCGTGATGACGCTGCGCCGCGCCCTGGGCGCAGCCGGCACGCTGGCGGTACTAGGGGTTGCCTTGTATGTGTGGCACAGCGGGCGCTTCAACGAACAGACCGACGATGCCTACGTGCGCGCCGACTGGGCGCCGATCAGTGCGCGGGTGGGCGGCTATGTGGCCCAGGTCAGCGTGGCCGACAATGCCGTGGTCAAGGCCGGCGACCTGCTGGTGCAGCTGGACGACCGCGACTATCGCCAGCAGGTGCGCCAGGCCCGTGCGGCGCTGGCCGCCAGTACCGCTTCGGTGCAGGCGCAGCAGGCCGTGCTGGTGACCCTGGCGGCGCAGCTGGAGGGGCAAGGGCAGGCGATTGCCCGTGCCGCCGCCGAGCGCGAGGCGGGCGGTGCCGAGGCGCGGCGCGCCGAACTCGACTGGCAGCGTTACCGCCAGTTGATCGGCATGAACGCGGTGAGTGCCCAGCGTGCCGAACGCGCCAGCACCACACGCACCCAGGCGCAGGCCACGCTCAAGGGCGCGGACGCCGGCTGGGCCATGCAGCGGGCCCGGCACCAGGTGCTGGCCAGCCAGCAGCGCGAGGCCCGGGCCGAACTGGTGCGCCGCGAGGCCGAGCTGGAACAGGCCGAGGCGGCCCTGGCCCTGGCCGAGAACGCCCTGGCCGACACCCAGGTACGGGCGCCCTTCGACGGCGTGGTGGGGCAGCGCAAGGTGCGTGTGCAGCAGTACGTCAGCCCCGGCCTGCCACTGCTGGCAGTGGTGCCGGTGGAGCAGGCCTACGTGGTGGCCAACTTCAAGGAAACCCAGCTCGAACACATGCGCCCGGGGCAGCGCGCGACCCTGGAGGTGGACACCTTCGGCCGGCACTGGCAGGGCACGGTCGACAGCGTCTCGCCCGGCTCGGGGGCGGTGTTCGCGCTGTTGCCGCCCGACAACGCCACCGGCAACTTCACCAAGATCGTGCAGCGCTTTGCAGTGCGTATTCACCTCGACCCGGTGGAACCCGGCACGCCGCGGCTGCTGCCGGGCATGTCGGTGATCGCCACCATCGATACGCGCACGGCGCAGGTGCGCGATGAGCACTGAAGACAAGGTATCGCTGCGCGCGTGGGTGGCGGTGATCGGTGGCTTGTTCGGCTGCTTCATGGCGGGCATGAACGTGCACGTCACCAGTGCCGCGCTGCCGGAAATCGAGGGCGCGCTGGGGGCGACGTTCGAGGAAGGCTCGTGGATCTCCACCGCCTACCTGGTGGCGGAAATCACCATGATTCCGCTCACCGCCTGGCTGGTGCAGGTGTTCTCGCTGCGCCGGGTGATGCTGGTGGGCTCGCTGGTGTTCCTGATCAGCTCGGTCAGTTGCGCGCTGGCGCCGAACCTGCAGGCGATGATCGCCATCCGCGTGATCCAGGGCGCTTCGGGGGCGGTGCTGATCCCGCTGTCGATGCAATTGATCATCACCGAGCTGCCGCCGAGCAAGATCGCCCTGGGCATGGCCTTGTTCAGCCTCTCCAACAGCGTGGCCCAGGCCGCCGGGCCGTCGATCGGCGGCTGGCTGACCGACGCCTATTCATGGCGCTGGATCTTCCTGCTGCAACTGCTGCCCGGGGTGGCGCTGCTGGCGGCGGTGGCGTGGTCGATCCCGGCGCAGGCCGGCGACCGCGCCCAGTTGCGCGGCGCCGACTGGCTGGGCATCGCGGCCATGGCGCTGGGGCTGGGCGCGCTGCAGATCGTGCTGGAGGAGGGCGGGCGCGAGGACTGGTTCGATTCGGCGTTCATCGTCACCTTCAGCGTGATTGCCGTGGTGGCGCTGGCGCTGTTCGTGCAGCGCCAGCTGTGGGGCGCGCGGCCCTTCATCAACCTGCGCCTGCTGGCCAGCTACAACTTCGGTGTGGCCAGCCTGGCCATGGCGGTGTTCGGGGCGGCGACCTTCGGGCTGGTGTTTCTGGTGCCCAACTACCTGTCCCAGGTGCAGGGCTACAACGCCCGCGAAATCGGCATCAGCCTGATCGCCTACGGCATGGTGCAGTTGCTGCTGGCACCACTGCTGCCGCGCCTGATGCGCTGGCTCAACGCCAAGGTGCTGGTGGCCAGCGGCTTCGCGATCATGGCGCTGGGCTGCTGGCTGGGGGCGCACCTGTCGGCGGACGCGGCGAAGAACGTGATCATCCCCTCCACGGTGGTGCGCGGGCTGGGCCAGCCGCTGATCATGGTGGCGCTGTCGGTGCTGGCGGTGAAGGGGCTGGACAAGGCCCAGGCCGGCTCGGCCTCGGCGCTGATCTCGATGCTGCGCAACCTGGGCGGTGCGGTGGGCACGGCGCTGCTGACGCAGCTGGTGTCGTTGCGCGAACGGTTTCACGGGCAGCGCATCAATGAGAGCCTGACGCTGTTCGATGCACCCGTGCAGCAGCGTCTGCCCGGCGGGGTGCTCGATGCACAGGCCCCGGCGCACCTGCAGGTGCTGGCGCAGCTGGACCAGACGGTGCATCAGCAGGCCTACCTGATGGCGTATTCGGATGCGTTCTATGTGTCGTGCGTGGCGTTGGCGGTGTGTGCGCTGGCGTCGCTGCTGCTGCGCCAGCATGCACGCTGACTAGTCGGCGTCGGGCTGGCCGTAGGCCGGGGTCTTGCCGAAGTAGGCACTGGGCGAGACCCCCAGGGTGCGGCGGAACATGGCGCTGAAGGCGCTGGGGCTGTCGTAGCCCAGGTCCAGCGCCACGTTCAGGATCGAGTGCCCGGCGGCCAGCGCGTCGAGGCTGGCCAGCAGGCGCAGGCGGCGCAGCCACTGGATGAAGCTCAGGCCGGTTTCGCGCTGGAAGGCGCGGGTCAGGGTGCGTGCGTTGAGGCCGCTGTGGGCGGCGGCGCGCTGCAGGCTCCAGGGGCTGGCCGGGTCGTCGCGCAGGGCCTGGCACAGCGCGGCCAGTTGCGGGTCGACCGGCAGCGGCACGTACAGGGCCAGAATCGGCAGCACGCGGATCTCGTCCAGAATCAACTGCATCACCCGCTCGTCACGCCCGCCGGGCGGGTAGTCGGCGGGGATGAGCATGGCGCTGATGATCAGTTGACGCAGCAACGGCGGGATGTCCACCACGCGGCAGGTCAGCGGCAGGTCGGGGCGCGCGTCGGAGGCGACGAACAGGGTGCGCATGCGGACCTGGCCGGCCATCTTCAGGTCGTGTTCGACGGCGGCGGGCACCCATACGCCGCGCCCTGGCGGAACCACCCAGCAGCCCTGGCTGGAGTTGACCGTGATCACCCCGCTCAGGGCATGGATCAGCTGGGCGCGGTTGTGGCAGTGCGGGGCGATGCGCTCGCCGTGGGGGTAGTTTTCTGCCAGGGGGACAATCGGCTGCATGGCGGTGCGTTGGGATTGAGGGTGGGGGGGGCAGTATGCCTGATGATCGGTGGGTGCAGGTTCAGCGAATGCTGTGCATTCGATCGCGGGTCAAGCCCGCTCCCACAGGTACAGCGCCTATTCAAAGAGTGCCGCAATCCCCGTGGGAGCGGGCTTGACCCGCGATCTGGCGCATAGCGCCAGCAAACCCTGGCACATCAATCGATCCCGCTCTGGGCAAACTCCTGGGCCAGAAAATCCAGCAGGTGCCGCACCGAAGGCAGCAGCCCGCGCCGTGAGGCAAACACCGCGTGCACCAGCCCGCATTGCGGTGCCCAGTGCGGGGTGGGCTGCACCAGCTCGCCACGGGCCAGCTCGTCGCGGATCACCACCAGTGGCAGGTGCACCACCCCCACGCCCGCCAGCGCCGCCTGGCGCAATACCACCAGGTCGTCGGTCACCAGCCGCGGCGTGTGCCGCAAGCTGGCCGTGGCGCCGTCCGGGCCATTGAGCTGCCATTGATAATCGCGCTGCGGGTTGCCCCAGTGCAGGCTCGGCAAGGCGGCCAGGTCGGCGGGCACGATGGGCCTGGGCAACGACGCCAGCAAGCCGGGCGCGGCCACCAGCAACTGCGTGCTGTTGGCCAGCACCTTCATCACCAGGTCGCTGCTCTCCAGCGGCGGCACCCGCACCCGCAGCGCAATGTCGATGCCTTCCTGGATCAGGTCCACATGGCGGTTGGTGCTCTCGATATGCAGCTGCACCAGCGGGCACTGCACCATGAAGCGCGACAGCATCGGCCCCACCCAGAAATCCAGCAGCGCCGTGGGGCAGCTCAGGCGCACGATGCCCTGGGGCTCGGCACGGTGGCGCTCGATCAGCTCGGCCGCACCCTCGGCCTCCACCAGCATGGCCACGCAATGGCGGTGGTAGGCCTGCCCGATGTCGGTTACCGAAAAATGCCGGGTGGAACGCTGGATCAGGCGCACCCCGAGGCGCTCCTCGAGCCCGGCCACCCGCCGGCTGAGTTTGGACTTGGGCATGTCCAGGGCACGGCCGGCGGCGGCAAAGCCACCGTGCTCGACCACCTGGGCGAAGTAGTACAGGTCGTTGAGGTCTTCCACCACTGTTCTCCAAATGGAACGCTGAGGGCACTTTACGCTATCTACCGCCTTCAGCGTTGCGCCCTTATCGTTGGCTTCATGCACGAGAGGAGGTAGCTCATGAAAAAGATCCAAGGCGTCTACAGCAGCCCGCACCCGCATTGGGTGGGTGACGGCTTCCCGGTACGCAGCCTGTTCACCTACGACAACCTGGCCCAGCACATCAGCCCGTTCCTGCTGCTCGACTACGCCGGGCCCCATGCCTTCACCCCCACCAGCGCCCGTCGCGGCGTCGGCCAGCACCCGCACCGCGGTTTCGAAACGGTGACCATCGTCTACCAGGGCGAACTGGAGCACCGCGACTCCACCGGTGCCGGCGGCCTGATCGGCCCGGGCGATGTGCAGTGGATGACGGCCGCGGGCGGCATCCTGCATGAAGAGTTCCATGCGCCGTCGTTCGCCCGCAGTGGCGGCACCCTGGAGATGGTGCAGTTGTGGGTCAACCTGCCGGCCCGGCACAAGTCTGCCCCTGCCGGCTACCAGACCCTACTGGCCGCCGACATCCCCAGCGTGGCGCTGCCCGGCGGTGCCGGCAGCCTGCGGGTGATTGCCGGTGACTACCACGGCCATCGCGGCCCGGCGCGCACCTTCACGCCGATGCAGGTGTGGGACATGCAGCTCAAGCCCGGCAAGCCCGTGCGGTTGCCTGCCCAGGCCGGTCACAGCAGCGCCCTGGTGGTGCTGCGCGGCCAGGTCACGGTCAATGGCGAGCGTTCGGTGGGCCCGGCACAACTGGTGCTGCTGGAGCGTGCCGGCGACGAAGTGCTGCTGCAGGCCGACAGCGAGGCGGCGGTGCTGTGGCTCAGCGGCGAGCCGCTGGATGAACCCATCGTCGGCTACGGCCCGTTCGTGATGAACAGCGATGCCGAGATCGAGGCGGCGTTCGCCGATTTTCGCGCCGGGCGCTTCGGCCAGATGACCAATGGCGGCGGCACTGTCACACGCGCCGACTAGGGTCTGTATGCAACTGACGTTTGTCCCAACTCCGGCGCCACGGCGCCGGACCACCCCTGCAAGGAGTATGACCATGAGTGTTCCCTACACCCGTCTGGACAAGAACAACGCCGCCGTGCTGCTGGTCGACCATCAGGCCGGGCTGCTCTCGCTGGTGCGTGACATCGAGCCGGACAAGTTCAAGAACAACGTGCTGGCGCTGGCCGACCTGGCCGAGTACTTCAAGTTGCCCACCATCCTCACCACCAGCTTCGAAAGCGGCCCCAACGGCCCGCTGGTGCCCGAGCTCAAGGCGCAGTTCCCTGACGCGCCGTACATCGCGCGCCCCGGCCAGATCAACGCCTGGGACAACGAGGACTTCGTCAAGGCGGTCAAGGCCACCGGCAAGAAGCAGCTGATCATCGCCGGTGTGGTTACCGAGGTGTGCGTGGCGTTCCCGGCGCTGTCGGCGATTGCCGAAGGCTTCGAGGTGTTCGTGATCACCGACGCCTCCGGCACCTTCAACCCGATCACCCGCGACGCGGCCTGGGACCGCATGTCGTCGGCCGGTGCGCAACTGATGACCTGGTTCGGCGCAGCCTGCGAACTGCACCGCGACTGGCGCAACGATGTCGAGGGGCTGGGCGCGCTGTTCTCCAACCACATCCCCGACTACCGCAACCTGATCACCAGCTACAACACCCTCACCGGCGCCAACCAGTAGCCCGCCTCACTGCGCGTCGCCGCGCCTGCCCCCGGTTTCATCGGCGGGCAGGTCGGTGGCGCGGTCTTCGCCGATCTCCCGGTACTCCTTGAGCAACTGCTTGAGCTGGCTGTTGTCCAGCTGGTCGAGGTTCATCAGCGCGTTGTGCGCCGCCTTGGTCGAGCGCAGCAGTTCGTCGAGCTTGATGTGCAGCACGTCGTTGTCGCGGTTCTGGGTGTTCTGGATGACGAACACCATCAGGAAGGTGACGATGGTGGTCGAGGTGTTGATGATCAGCTGCCAGGTGTCGTTGTAGTCGAACCACGGCCCGGTGACGGCCCAGACCACGATCAGTACCAGTGCGATGAGGAAGGTGCGCGAGCGACCGGCCTGTTTGGCCAGGCCCTGGGCGAAGCGTTCGAATTTCATGGCAGACTCTTGTGTGGGGATCTACTGGGTAGACCCTGCGGCGTTGCCGAAATTCTTTGTAACATCAGGGGAAGACGACATGGGGCAGGACCACGGGGCACCGACGCACCTGGTGCGGGTGATACCCACCGATTACGGCCAGTTCGTGCTGGAGCTGAACAATGGCGAGCACCGCTTGCTCAAGGGCCTGGTGCTGACCCGCGAGCTGGGCTGGAGCGAGCTTGCCAACCCACGCAAGGCGCGCCAGCGAACCTTCAGTGCCACCCAGCTCGGTTGGCCGGGTGGGCGTACGCTGGGGCTCGACTACCTGCTCGCGCAGGCACAGCCGATGAACGAGCGCGAGCTGGGCTGGCAGTCGGTGGACTTCTCCCAGTGCAACCGCGCGCCCACCCCGGAGCACGACACCCACCACGTGTACTACGTGAGCCTCAAGCCCTTCGACCCGCAGCCATTCGGCCTGGGCGAGTCGATTCACGGCGGCCATGGCGAGCGGGGCGGCATGTTTTCCTTCGACCTGGCCGGGCTTGTGGCGTGGCCCAACTGGCGCGAACACTTCGAGCTGGCCGGCTGTGGCTGGGCCATTGCCCTGGTCGACGGCAACACCACGGATGCGCAGGCATTGCTGGACGTACTGATAGACGCCTGGTGCCAGCGTGAGGCCTGAGCTCAGCCCCGGGGCATCAGGCCCAGGCCATTGAGCAGCAGCGCCGCGACGAACAGGCTGACCCCGAACGCCGTGTGCGCCGCCAGGCTGCGCAGGCGTGCCACCTTGGGGTTGGGGGTGCGACGGGCCAGTACGCCAGCGCCCATGCCCGGCTGCAGAATGAAGAACGGCGCCACCAGTGTGCCGATACCGATCGCCAGCGCCGGCAGCAGGGTAGGGCTGTGGGCCCAGCCGATGCCGAAGATCGCCAGCAGCAGCCCGGCGTACAGCACCCCGATCACATAGTGCGTCGCCCAGCCCAGCAGGGCTTCGCCCGGAACGGGCGGCGCCTTGGCGATGCTGTCATGAATGAACTGACCATGGCGCAGGTGCGCCACCCAGCGCCCGACCATCGGCCAGCTGGGCGTGGGCACCTTCAGCAGCCGCTTCTGTGTTTCGGCCCACAGGTCGGCCAGCGCCGTGCCCAGCAGCCCGATCAGGCTGGCACTGGCGATGAAGTGAAGCAGAGGGGACATGGCGTTGCTCCTGAATAAAACATTCAATGAATTGATTGAATGATTGGCGAATGATAGCTTCCTGTCAATGACCGACCTTCCTCAGCAACACTTCATCGATATCGCCGAGCTGGCCCGCACCCTGGGCCATGCGCATCGGCTGCACCTGCTCGAACACATCGCCCAGGGCGAGCGTGCGGTCGAGCGCCTGGCCGAACTGTGCGGGTTGTCCGTGGCCAACACCTCCCAGCACCTGCAGCACCTGCGACGCGCGGGCGTGGTACAGACCCGCCGCGACGGCAAGCGCGTGCTGTACCGCCTGGGTGGTGGGCCGATCCTGGAGGTGCTGGCGGCACTGGGGCAGTTCGCCGAGCACAACCGCCTGGCGGTGCGCGAGCTGCTGGCCGACAGCATGAGTGCGCAGGAGCGCCTGGAGGCGATGTCGCGCGACGAACTGGTGCAGCGCCTGCACGAGCAGAGCATCACCTTGCTGGATGTGCGCTCCCACGAGGAATACGCCCTGGGGCACTTGCCGGGGGCGATCAGCATGCCACTGGACGAGCTGCAGCAGCGCCTGGCCGAACTGCCGCAGGACCAGGAGATCGTTGCCTACTGCCGTGGCCCCTGGTGCGTGCTGTCGAGTACCGCCACCGCGGCCTTGCGCGAGCACGGCTTCAAGGTGCGCCGGCTCGACAGCGGCCTGCCGGACTGGCAGGCGGCAGGGCTGCCGGTGGAGGCCTGAGCCTCTGCGGCGGCCCCTGGCGCTTTCGCGCGCGGGCCTGGCAGCGTTACCATCGACGGTCTGACTTTCCATAAAAACAATCAGGAAGCCTATGAACGCCCAAGCCTTACCCCTGCAAGACCTCGCCGCGCCAGAGGGCGTGTGCTACGGCTGCGGTACCTCGCACCCCAGCGGCCTGCACCTGAAAAGCCACTGGGCCGAGGACGGCAGCCACGTGCTGTGCCGGCACGAACCCGATGCCACCTTCACCGGCTGGCCGGGGCTGGTGTACGGCGGGTTGCTGGCGATGCTGGTGGACTGCCATTCGAACTGGACCGCCATGGCCTGGCACTACCGCGCCGAAGACCGCGAGCCGGGCAGCCTGCCGCGCATCGACTGCGTCACCGGCAAGCTTTCGCTGACCTACCTCAAGCCCACCCCGATGGGCGTGGAGCTGGTGCTCAAGGCGTGGGTCGAGGGTGAGGTGGGGCGCAAGAGCCGGGTCATCTGCGAAGTCTGGGCCGGCGACGTGCTCACCGTGACGGCCGACTCGGTGTTCGTGCGCGTCGACACCGAACGCCTCAAGCAACAGGCCCACGCGACCGTGTAACCCCGGGGGCGATGGCCTTGGACATGTCCCTGGCCGTCGCCCCAGCCAACTCAGAACGGCATCGCCAGCGTCACCTGGCTGTACAGGTTGGTGCCATTGCCGCCCACCTGATTGCCCCCCGTGTTCTCGTCCTTTTTCGGCTGGTACAGCCCCACCAGCGGGCTGACGATCAGGTGCGGGCTGACTGCCCATTCCACGTACAGGTCCAGCTCGCGGGCACCGAGGTTCAGCGCGTTGCGTGTGTGCAGGGTATCGAAGTCGAAATACAGCGCGCCCAGGGTCAGGTTCTCCAGTGGCTTGGCCACCAGGCCCAGGTGATGCACCCCGGTATTGCTGTTGAACGGCCCCGCGTAGTTGGCCGCCACCTCTCCCTGGAACCAGGTGCCGTAGCCGGTGCTCAGCCCGGTGAACAAGGCATCCCAGCCTTCGGAATAGCGGGTGTAGCGGTAGGTCAGGCTGGGTGCCCAGGGCAGCTCGGCGAAGGTGTAGCCGGCCTCGGCGTACCAGGCCTTTTCCGGGCCGGCCTGCTTGTCCTGCCAGGCGTATTCGAAGGCGAAGCTGGCGTTGTCGATACCGGCGTTGCCTTCGCCGCGCAGGCTGTAGGTGTCCATGCCGTCGCGTTGGCGCTGGAATTCGCTGGCCCATTGCTCGGTGACGCCCAGGCCGTGAATCCAGGTCAGCCCCAGGGTGCCGGCCGCGGTGGTGTAGTCCAGGGAGCCGGCGGCCAGTTCGGTCTCGGCCTGGGCGCGGTTGTCGGACTTGAGCCACAGCACGCTGGCGTGCACGCCACGCTCGCCGCCCAGGCGCAGCACGGCGGTGCGGTCGAAGGCGTGGCGCGCCGCCAGGTAATAGGCGCCGCCACGGTTCAGCGCGCCGTCGGCGGGGCCCTTGCCGAGGTTGGGGCCGTCGTCGTTGATCAGAAAGCCGCGGCCCAGCTTGACCACCTGACGGCCGAACGAGGCATCCACGCCATCCTTGCCCAGCAACGGGAACAGTTCGCCGGAGCGCCAGCCGAGGTAGGCGTCCTCCAGCTTGGTGGTGCGCTCGGTGCCGTCGGTGTTGCCGGCTGCGTCGCCATCGCCCCAGGTGGCGGAACTGACCCAGCTGAGTGCGCCGTAGGCACTGCCGTTGCCGGCCAGGCGCTGGTCGCCGCTGATTCCATACTTGATGAAGCCCTCGCGCCAGGTCGAGCCGCCGGGCGTGGCGTCGTAGTTCTTGCGGCTGTTGAACAGGCCGTACACCGCCAGGATGTCGGCATTCAGGTGGGACTCGTCATCGGCGTGGAGCTCGATGGCCTGGGCTGATGGCTGGGCCAGCAGCGCAGCCAGGCTGAGGGCGGCAAGCAGGTGAGGGTGCAGGTTCATGGTGGTGGGGTCCCCGGGTTGGCGTGAGTGGTGGCCATTTAGGGCGGGGACGGTGGGGGCTGTCTTTGATCTGGCTGCCACATGGATTGATTGTGTGCGCCAGGCGGGTAGGTGCCGGGGTGCTTGCCAGAAGCAGGTTGCTTGGGGCTGTGAGGTCGGCTTCTGCCCGCAGGGTGTGTCAGGCAAACCGGGTGCGCAGGTTTTGCTGCCGCTACGCGCCAGATCGCGGGGCAAGCCCGCTCCCACGGCCTTGCGGCCAGAAGCAGGTTGTTTGGGGCTGTGAGGTCGGCTTCTGCCCGCAGGGCGTGGGAGTTGGCTTGGCCGACGATCGAGCGCGAAGCGGTCGTAAAACCTGAGTGCAGGGTGTGTCAGGCAAACCGGGTGCGCTGGTTTTGCTGCCGCTATGCGCCAGATCGCGGGGCAAGCCCGCTCCCACGGCCTTGCGGCCAGAAGCAGATTGTTTGGGGCTGTGAGGTCGGCTTCTGCCCGCAGGGTGTGTCAGGCAAACCGTGCGCGCTGGTTTTGCTGCCGCTTTGCGCCAGATCGCGGGGCAAGCCCGCTCCCACGGCCTTGCGGCCAGAAGCAGGTTGTTAGGGGCTGTGAGGTCGGCTTCTGCCCGCAGGGCATGGGAGTTGGCTTGGCCGACGATCGAGCGCGAAGCGGTCGTAAAACCTGAGTGCAGGGTGTGTCAGGCAAATCGGGTGCGCTGGTTTTGCTGCCGCTTTGCGCCAGATCGCGGGGCAAGCCCGCTCCCACGGCCTTGCGGCCAGAAGCAGGTTGTTTGGGGCTGTGAGGTTGGCTTCTGCCCGCAGGGCGTGGGAGTTGGCTTGGCCGACGATCGAGCGCGAAGCGGTCGTAAAACCTGAGTGCAGGGTGTGTCAGGCAAACCGGCTACGGCCAGAAGTGCGCTGGCAGCCTGCAACAAAACCCCAGGCAGCCACGGGCAAGACGCCAGTCAACCGCCAGCGCACAGTGGCGCATAACCACAACAACGGCATTCGAGGTCGCTCATCATGTCGCTCAACCACACCCTCAGCGTGCACCTGAACCGTGGCACGGTCGGGTTCCCCACCGCGCTGGCCAGCACCATCGGCCTGATCATGGCCAGCCCGGTGATCCTCACCGCCACCACCGGTTTCGGCATCGGCGGCGGTGCGTTCGCCGTGGCCATGCTGATCGCCATGCTGATGATGCTCGCCCAGTCGACCACCTTCGCCGAAGCCGCCGCCATCCTGCCCACCACCGGCTCGGTGTACGACTACATCAACTGCGGCATGGGGCGCTTCTTCGCCATCACCGGCACGCTGTCGGCCTACCTGATCGTGCACGTGTTCGCCGGCACCGCCGAAACCATCCTGGCCGGGGTGATGGCGCTGGTGAACTTCGAACACCTCAACACCCTGGCCGAATCCGCCGGTGGCTCGTGGCTGCTGGGGGTGGGCTTCGTGGTGGTGTTCGGCATCCTCAATGCGTTCGGCATCAGTGTGTTCAGCAAGGCCGAGATCATCCTCACCTTCGGCATGTGGACCACGCTGATGGTGTTCGGCGTGCTCGGCCTGATCGCCGCCCCGGCGGTGCAACTGGACGGCTGGTTCGGCGCGTCGCTGGTAGGCACCGACCTGATCACCGTGCTGTCGCTGGTGGGCATGGCGATGTTCATGTTCGTCGGCTGCGAGTTCGTCACCCCGCTGGCACCCGACCTGCGCCAGTCGGCGCGCACCCTGCCCAGGGCCATGGCGCTGGGGCTGTTCGGCGTGGCCTCGTGCATGTTCATCTATGGCGCGGCGATGAAGCGCCAGGTCGACAACGTGCTGCTCGACGCCGCCAGCGGCACGCACCTGCTGGACACGCCCATGGCCATTCCGCATTTTGCCCAACAGGTGATGGGCGATATCGGCCCGTTGTGGCTGGGCATCGGCTTTCTGTTCGCCGGCGCCGCCACCATCAACACCCTGATGGCCGGGGTGCCGCGCATCCTCTATGGCATGGCGGTGGATGGCGCATTGCCCCGGGTGTTCACCTACCTGCACCCACGCTTCAAGACCCCCATCGTGTGCATTCTGGTGGCGATGCTGATCCCGTGCCTGCACGCCTGGTGGCTGGGCGGCAACACCGACACCATCCTGCACCTGGTACTGGCGGCGGTGTGTGCCTGGAGCACCGCCTACCTGCTGGTGACGCTGTCGGTGGTGATCCTGCGCATTCGCCGGCCCGACCTGCCACGGGCCTACCGCTCGCCGCTGTTCCCGCTGCCGCAATTGCTGTCGAGCGTCGGCATCGGCCTGGGCATGTGGTTCATCACCCCGCCGGGCATGAACCCGGCCCAGGTGTACGTGCCATTCGCCTGGATGCTCGGCGCCACGGCGGTGTACGCGCTGTTCTGGACCCTGGTGGTGCAGAAGGTCAACCCGTTCAAGCCGGCCTCGGTCGAAGAGGTGCTGGCGCGCGAATTTGCCCACCAACCGGGAGTCGAGCATGGCGCATACCCTGCCCACACTGTGGCAAAGGCTGTTTGACCGCGCGCCCTCTGGCTACCGCCCCGGGGTGACGCTGGCGCACCTGCAGCGCAACCTCGGCCTGGCCGGTTGCGAGGTGCTGGGGCCGGGCAGTGCACGCTACGCCCTGGCCGATGGCAGCCTGGCGTTCGAGGTGCGCGAGCGCACCGAGTCGCAGTTGCTGATGCACCTGGTGCTGTGCGAGTTCCGCCTGCAGGTGCCCGGCCCGCAACAGGGCACGGCGCGGCTGGCGTTGCAGCATACCGGTGCACTGCGGCGCAGCGGCCTGCGCTGGCGCCGGCTGCGTGGCGAGCGGTCCTGGCAGGCGCGGCTGGAGCAGGCCCTGGCCCACGAGCCGGCCCTGCAACAGGCGCTGATGCCGCTGGATTTCAAGCGCCTGCACCTGGACCTGGCAGGCGGCTGCTGGACCCTGACCCTGGAGCACATGGGCGGCAGCGAGGTGGTCAACCGCATGCCGGCGTTTCGTCGCTACATCAGCCTGAACCCCGCACAGCGTGACCTGCTGCTGGCCGCATTGAAAGGTCTGGCGCGGCTTGTCGAAGGCCTCTGAACCCGCAGACTGGCACCAAAACTGCTTCCACCCTGGCGACGACGAACGTGTTGCGTGCATATAGCTAACATGTTAACTATTGCCCAACAAAAACAAGATGCCATCGTGGAGGTACCCATGAGTACTCATCAGCTCGCCGGCACTGCGCTGGACCGCTGGAATGCCGACATGCAGCACATTTGCGGGCACTTCGAGACCGAACTTGCGTTCAATCGCTCGCTGTTCATCGGCGAGATTTCCACCTGGTCACGCGGCGGCCTGGCCCTGGCCAACCTGCGCACCAACGCCGGGCTGATCCGCCGCGACGGCATCAAGCCCGACCGCGACAACGACCAGCACTGCTTTCTGGTCAGCCAGCGCACCGGTTTCTCCCAGGTCACCCAGAACGGCGTCAGCGTGCAGCTGGCACCGGGCGAGATGCTGCTGATGGACGCGGTCGGGGCCTGTGAAATCATGCCGTTCGGCCTGATCGAACACGCCTCGCTGTCGCTCTCGCGCGAGGCGGTGTGCCGGCAGCTGGGGGGCGATGCGCGTACCTTCGGCAAGATCTCCCAGACCAAGGCCTGCGGGCGCATGCTGCATGTGCTGATGGATCAGCTGTGCAAGGAAAGCGCTCCGGGGGAGGGCGAGCTGGCCGAGGGCCAGGCCCTGCACAGTGCATTTCTGTCGCTGCTGGGGTCGGCCCTGGAGGGCGGCGATGACCAGGTGCAGCCGGGCGCGGCGCTGCACGGCGCCAACCTGCGCAGCTATGTGCAGAAGGTGATCGACGAGTCCCTGGGCCAGCCTGGCCTGTCGCCGGTGAACCTGGCCAACCGCCTGAACATTTCGGTGCGCCACCTCTACCGCCTGTTCGAAGAGCAGGGCGACAGCGTGTGTCGCTACATCCAGCGCACGCGCCTGCAACGCAGCGCCGACGACCTGGCCAACCCGATCCTCAAGACCGAGTCGATCACCACCATCGCCTACAAATGGGGCTTCACCGATTCGGCGCACTTCAGCCGCTCGTTCAAGAAACAGTTCGAACGCTCGCCCAAGGACTACCGCTCCCATAGCCTGGCCGGCCCGGTCTGATAAACCACTGGCTTGACCCTGCGGGGCACAGTGTATAGGCTCGCACGCTCTGGCTACCTACCGGTCGGTAGGTTAACATTCGGCAGCCAGACCTGTGACCTTTTTGTGGATTCGAGCTATGCACACCCCGCAGTCCCCCCATGTGAAATTTGCCGTGTCCCTGGCGCTGATCGGCGCCCTGGGGCCGTCGGCCATCGACATGTACCTGGCCAGCATGCCGAGCATCGCCGCCGAGTACGGCGCGACCTATGCCGGGGTGCAACTGACGCTGACGGTGTTTCTACTGGCCATGGGCGCCGGTCAATTGCTGTTCGGCCCGCTGGTCGACACCCTGGGCCGGCGCCGGCCGCTGCTGGCCGGGCTGCTGGTGTTCGTGCTCAGTTCGCTGGCCGCGGCCCAGGCGCCCAGCCTCGAAACCCTGCTGGCGGCGCGCTTTGTCCAGGGCCTGGGCAGTGCGCTGACCCTGGTGGTGATCATGAGCATGGTCCGCGATGTGGCCGAAGGGGCGCGCGCCGCGCAGATCTTCGCCCTGCTGATGACCGTCGAGGGCCTGGCGCCGGTGCTCGCACCGGCGGTGGGCGGTTTTGTGGGGGCGCACCTTGGCTGGCGCGCGATCATGCTCACCCTGGCCGGGCTCGGCGTGCTGGTGCTGTTGAACTCGGCCTGGGTGCTCAAGGAAACCCTGGCCGCCGACAAGCGCCAGCCCTGGCAGCCGCGGGACATCCTGCGCACCTACCTGCGCATCGGAAGCGATGGCCAGTTCCTGCGCCCGGCGCTGGCGCTGGCGGCGGTGTTCTTCTTTCTGTTTGCCTACATCGGCGGTGCGGCGTTCGTCTACCAGACCCACTTCGGCCTGTCGGTGCAAGCCTTCGGCACGCTGTTCGGCGCCACCGGGGTGGCAATTCTGCTCGGCGCCATCGCTGCGGGTCGGCTGGTGGCGCGCAAGGGCCTGCTGCGCCTGGCCAAGGCCGGTGCGGGGTGCCTGCTGATCGGTTCCCTGGTGGTACTGGCAGGGGCCCTGAGCGCGGCGGGGCTGGCCGGCATCGTTGCCGGCATGGCGCTGGCGATGTTCGGCCTGGGCATTCTCGAGGCCACGCTGATGTCGCTGGTGATGTCTTCGCAAAGCCGCGCGCTGGGCTCCACGGCGGCGTTGCTGGGCGCCTTCCAGTTGATCATTTCGTCGTTCGCCACGCCGTTGTCGGGCATCATGGCGCCTTTGGGCGCGGCGCACTGGGCGTCGCTGCTGGTGATTTCGGGTGTTGTCGTGGCGCTGCTGGTGCGCGCCTGCACCCGGCACGCGCCGGTCGAGGCGAGCAGCCTGGCCGGGCATTGATACGGGAGAACCCTGCATGAGAACCCTCACGCCTTCGGCGCAGAAGGTCTGCGCGATCGCGGTCGAGCAGTTTGCCGAGCATGGCTACGATGCCGCCTCGCTCAACGATATCGCGGCGGCGGCCGGCATGCGCAAGCCGTCGCTGTATGCGCACTTCAGCAGCAAGGACGACCTGTTCGAGGCGGTGTTCGAGCGTGCGGTGGAGGCCGAGCGGCTGTATGTGGAGCAGTGCTTTGCGCAGTGCGATGACGCGTTGCCGGGGGCCGGCTATGCCCACTGCCTGGGTGAGCGCTATCAGCAGTCGGCGCACCTGCGGTTTCTGCTGCGTACCGCGTTCTTTCCGCCGGCGGCGCTGCGGCCGATCATCTCGGCAGGCTTCGAGGGGTACCTGGCGCGGCTGGGCGAGGTGTTCGAGCAGGCGCTGGGCACGTGCCTGCCGCAGGTGCCGGTGGCGCGGCGGGGGGTGTATGTGGACGCGTACCTGGGGGTGGTGGACAGCCTGAATGTAGAGCTGATCTATGCCGGGCCGCAGGCGTACGCGCGGCGGTTGCGGGCGATGTGGGTGGTGTTCGGGGATGCGCTGGGCGCGGCACCGAGGTGATGCCTTCGCCGGCAAGGCCGGCTCCTACAGGCACCGCGTCATCCCGTAGGAGCCGGCCTTGCCGGCGAAGAGGCCCGTCAGGCCACCGCCAGGTAATGCTTCACGAAGCTCTCGCTCAGCACCTCCCACAGCACCGGCGTGCCCTTGGTCACGAACCAGCTGTCGCCCACCTTGTACAGCGTGCTCTGCCCGGTGCTTTCATCGGTCAGGCGCACTTGGCCGGTCATCACCGTGGCCTGCTCGTTGAACGGGTAGACCATGCGGAACCTGCCCCGGGTGGTACCGAAGTAGGCGCTGCTGAGCGCGTCGGTCGGCGCGCCGAAGGTCATCTTGCCGAAGGCACGCACCTCGCCTTCGAGAATCTCCGAGCCCAGGTCGGCAACGGTGCCCCAGGCGTCGAGTTCGCCGAGCTGGATGTTGTGCTTGAGTGCAGTCAGGGTCATGGCAGTGTTCCTTGAACAGTGGAAAAAAAGGGGGTCAGCGCCGGCCATTCCAGTACCCCGACAGCTGGTGCCAGGATTTGCCGGCCGTGAGCAGCAGCGGGCGGATATGGTCCTTGCCGACAATCGTCGGGCGCGGGATCGAACTGACCAGGTCATAGCGGGCCGAGCCTTCGCTCATGCCTTCGGCCAGCACCTTGCAGATGATGTGGCTGGGCGTCACGCCGAACCCGGAGTAGCCCTGCACGTAGAACGCATTGCTGCGCCCGGGCAGGGTGCCGACCTGCGGGAACAGGTTGGGGCTGCAGGCCATCGGGCCACCCCAGGCCAGGTCGATCTTCACGTCCTTCAGGTACGGGAAGATCTTCAGCATCAAAGCCCGGTTCCAGGCCTTGAGGTCGCGGGGGATATGCTCCACCAGCGGCGTCGCGGCGCCGAACAGCAGACGGTTCTCGTTGGTCACGCGGTAGTAGTCGATCACCGGGCGAATGTCGCTGTAGGCGCCGCGAATCGGGCTGATGCGCCGGATCAGCTCCTCTGGCAGCGGCTCGGTCATCATCTGGAAGGCGTAGGTGTTGATGGTGGAGCGGTGCAGTTCGGGTTCAAGCCTGTTCAGAAAGCTGTCGCAGGCCCACAGCAGCTTGCTGGCGCGTACCGAGCCGCGGCCGGTGCGCACGGTGATGCGCTCGCCGTACTGCACCTGCAGCGCCGGGCTGTTCTCGAAGATGCGCACACCATGCCCGGCCACGGCCTTGGCCTCGCCCAGCAGCAGGTTGAGCGAGTGCACATGCCCGCCGCCCATGTGCAGCAGGGCGCTGCCGTAGGCGTTGGAGCCTATGATCTGGCTGACCTCGCTGCCGCCCAGAAAGCGGATCTCGTGCTGGGAATTCACCGACTTGAAGTCTTTCTCCCAGGCGCGCAGGGTTTTCTCCTGGCGGGCATTGAAGCCCATGTAGCCATAGCCGTGGCAGAAGTCGGCATCGATGGCGTACCGGGCGATGCGCTGCTTGATGATGTCGGCGCCCAGGTCGCTGATCTCGAAGATCTGGCGCAGGCCATCTTCGCCCACGGCTGATTTGATCTTTTCAAGGTCGTGGCCGATGCCGGCCATGATCTGCCCGCCGTTGCGCCCGGTGCCGCCAAAGCCCAGGTAGCGGGCCTCGAGCACGACGATGTTGGTGATGCCCTTTTCGGCCAGCTCCAGCGCCGTGTTGATGCCGGAAAACCCGCCGCCGATGATGACCACGTCCGCGTCTTCATCGTGTTCCAGGGTCGGGAAGCTCAGGTTGTATTTCTTGGTTGCCGTGTAGTAGGTCGGCGTTTCGATCGTGATCATGGCGCAGCCTGAAAAGTGGAGGAGCTTTCGAGGCCTATTAGGGGGCTTGGCGGGGTGGCGTGTCTTGATCCTGCGTGCCGCGTGCCTTGACCGCGGGTGCCAGCGCTGCGCAGGCGGGTAGGTGGCCGCCGGCTTCTTTGTTAAAGTGTTAACAAATAACCTGATGACCGTAGCCTTCCATGTCCAAACCTCGTGTTTCGCTGACTCTTACCTTGTTGCAAGCCCGCGAGGCGGCAATGAGCTTCTTCCGCCCCTCGCTCAACCAGCATGGCCTGACCGAGCAGCAGTGGCGGGTCATTCGTATTCTCAGCCAGCAGGGCGAGCTGGAGATCTACCGGCTGGCCGAACAGGCGTGCATCCTCAAGCCGAGCATGACCGGCGTGCTGGTGCGCATGGAGGCGGCGGGGCTGGTGTGCCGGCGCAAGGCCGAGCAGGACCAGCGGCGGGTGCTGGTCAAGCTGGCGGACAAGGGCGTGGCGTGTTTCGACTCCATGAGCCAGAGCATGGAGGCCAACTACCAGCAGCTGCAGGACCAGTTCGGTGAACAGAAGCTGCAGCAGTTGCTGGGGTTGCTGGAAGAACTGAAGCAAGTACGGCGCTAACTCATTCGCCGGCAAGGCCGGCTCCTGCAGACACCGCAGCCTGTGTAGGAGCCGGCCTTGCAGGCGAAGCGGCCCGTCAGATCAATACACCCCGCCAGCCTTGTCGACAGGTGCCGCCTCACCCTTGAACTTGCCCACCAACCCCTGCAACCCGCGCATCAGCACCGTGGTATCCACCCCCACCGCCACGAACGCCGCGCCCAGTTCGATGTAGCGGCGCGCCAGCGCTTCATCGGCGCTGAGAATCCCGGCCGCCTTGCCCGCACGCTGAATCCGCACGATCGCGTCTTCGATTGCCGCCTGCACGTCAGGGTGCCCCGGATTGCCCCGGTGCCCCATCGACGCACTCAGGTCGGCCGGGCCGATGAACACCCCGTCCACCCCCTCCACGGCCGCAATCCGGTCCAGCTGCGCCAGCCCCTCGGCGCTCTCGATCTGCACCAGCAGGCACATCTGCGCATCGGCCTGGTCCAGGTAGCCGGGGATGCTGTTCCAGCGCGACGCCCGCGCCAGTGCACTGCCCACCCCGCGCACGCCCAGGGGCGGGTAGCGCATGGCGCGCACCAGCTCGCCGGCCTGGGCCGCGCTTTCCACCATCGGCACCAGCAGCGTCTGCACACCGATGTCCAGCACCTGCTTGATCAGCGCGGTGTCGCCGATCACCGGGCGGATGATCGCCTCGCCAGGGTAGGGCGCCACCGCCTGCAGCTGCGCGAGCATGCCGCGCAGGTCGTTGGGCGCATGCTCGCCATCGATCAGCAGCCAGTCGAAGCCGGCATTGGCCGCCAGCTCCGCGCAATATGCGCTGGCCAGCCCCAGCCACAGGCCGATCTGCGGCTCGCCACTGGCCAGGCGTTGTTTGAAACGGTTCACAGGCAGGTGCATGGCAGTCTCCGAAGGTCAGACAAAACGGCAGGCGATGGAACCGAGCATGTCGTAGTCGACATGGAAGGTGTCGCCGGGGTTGGCGGCCACCGGCCGGGTGAACGAACCGCCCAGGATCACCTGGCCGGCCTCCAGCGCCACGTCATACGGCGCCAGCTTGTTGGCCAGCCACGCCACGCCCTTGGCCGGGTGGTTGAGCACCGCCGCCGACACCCCGGATTCCTCGATCACGCCGTTGCGGTACAGCACCGCCGGCACCTTGCGCAGGTCGATGTCGCCCGGGCGCACCGCGCGCCCACCCATCACCACCCCGGCATTGGCGGCGTTGTCGGAGATGGTGTCGAACACCTTGCGCGTGGCGCCACTGTGCGGGTCCACCTGCTGGATGCGCGCATCGATGATCTCCAGCGCCGGGATCACCCATTCGGTGGCATCCAGTACATCGAACAGGGTCACATTGGGCCCCTTGAGGGGTTTGCCGAGGATGAACGCCAGCTCCACCTCCACCCGCGGCACGATGAAGCGTTCGAAGGGGATGTCGCTGCCTTCGTCGAAAAACATGTCGTCGAGCAGCGCGCCGAAGTCCGGCTCGGTGATGTTGGACGACACCTGCATGGCGCGCGAGGTCAGGCCGATCTTGTGCCCGACCAGCTTGCGCCCGTCCTTGATCTTCTGCGCCACCCAGGCGCGCTGGATGGCGTAGGCGTCCTCGATGCCGATGGCCGGGTGGTCGAGGGAAAACTGGCGCACCTGCTCGCGGTTGCGCTCGGCGCGGTCGAGCTGGGCGGCGGCTTGAAGGATCTGGCTAGGGTCGAGCATGTTCGGCATCTCTTACTGGGGGTTGACGATGGCAGCCCGGGTGCGCAGCACCAGCAGGCCACCCAGGGCGATGAACAGGGCCAGCACGTACAGCGCAAGGCTGGCGCTGTGGGTGGTGTCGCGCATCCAGCCGATCAGGTAGGGCGCAAGGAACGAGGCGATGCTGCCGAACGAGCTGATCAGCGCGATACCGGCCGCCTGCGTGGTGTTGGACAGAAACGCCGGCGGCAGCTGCCAGAACATCGGCAGGGCGGCGCTGGCGCCCATGCCGGCGACGATCAGGCCGCCCAGCACCATCAGCGGGTTGCCCGGGGCCAGCCCGGCCACGGCGATGCCGAGTGCCGACATCAGCAGCGGCACGCACAGGTGCCAGCGCCGCTCGCGCTGGCGGTCGGACGAGCGCCCGCAGGCGATCATGAACAGGCAGCCGGCCAGGTAGGGGATGGCGCTGAGCAGGCCCACGCGGCCGTCGCTGCCGATACCGGCGCCGTGGATCAGGGTCGGCATCCAGAAGGCCAGGGTGTTGACCGCCAGCATCACCGCGAAGTACACCGCCACCAGCAGCCATACCTGACGGTTGCGCAGGATGCCGCCGAACGAGGTGATCGACTTGCGTTGCTCTTCGCTGGCCAACTGCTCGCGCAGGTGCTGCTTCTGGCCGGCATCCAGCCAGCTGACGTGCTCGAAGCTGTCGGGCAGGCGCTTGAGCACCACCAGGCCCAGCAGCATCACCGGGGCCCCTTCGATCAGGAACATCCACTGCCAGCCGCGCAGGCCGGCGGCGTCGTGAAACAGTTCCAGGATGCCGCCCGACAGCGGCCCGCCGATCACCCCGGCCATCGGCACGGCAATCGCGAACAGCGCGGTGATCTGGCCACGGCGCCGGGCCGGGTACCAGCGGTTGAGGTACACCAGGATGCCGGGGAAGAACCCGGCCTCGGCCACGCCCAGCAGAAAGCGCAGCACGTAGAAGCCCGAGGCCGACTCGACCCACAGCATGCCGGTGGACAGCGCGCCCCACACGATCATCAGGGTGGCGATCCAGCGCCGCGGGCCGACCCGGTCCAGGGCCATGTTGCTGGGTACGCCGAACAGCGCGTAGGCGATGAAGAACAGGCCGGCACCGAAGCCGTACACCGTGTCGCTGAAGTGCAGGTCGCTGCTCATCTGCATCTTGGCGAAGCCGATGTTGATGCGGTCCAGGTGGGCAAACAGGTAGCAGACCAGCAGCAGCGGCATCAGCCGCCAGGTGACGGTGCCGTGGGTGGAGTCGTGCTGGGCAAGGCTGGCCGATGCGGCGGTATTGGCTGTGCTCATGATCTTGTTCTTTTTGGTCAGAGAGCCGATGGGGGAGCGCAGGGCCGGGTTCAGCCCGGCTGCTGCTGGTTCAGAAACGCGTGCACGTTGTTCTGCTTGAAGTTCAGTTGCGGGTGCAGCTCGATCATTTCGAACGACAGGGCCAGCAGGCGCTGGCTCTGCAGGTCGGCAAAGTGCTCGGTGATCACCGCGAACAGGGCCTTGGCCACCTGTTCGCGGGTGGCCAGGTCGCGCCCGTGGCCGACCTTGAGGGTCATGTGCACGAAGGCGTAGTCGTGCTGCCCGTCGGCCATGCGCCAGGTGTCCAGGCGCACCGCACGGCTGCGGATGCCGCCCAGCGGGAACACGCCCGTGGCGCCCAGGCAGTGGTGGACCTTTTCGAACAGGCCGGGCAGGTCGGCCTGGGCTTGGAGGTTGTCGGTGTACTCGGCGATGAAGTGGGGCATCCTGGGCTCCTTGGCGGGGTCAGACGGGGAAGATGGCGTTGATCTGGCCGGTGCCGGAGCTGCCGAACGGCTCGGTCAGCACCTCCACCGGCCTGTCGTAGTCGGCGCCGCCAAGCAGGCCCAGCAGCATCGCGGTGTCGTGCATGCCACCTTCGCCGTAGCAGTGGCTGGCGTAGTCGGGCAGCATCGCGCAGAACTCCCTGAAGCGGCCCTGCTTCCACAGTTCCACCACACGCAGGTCCATCTGCTTGTCGAATTCGCGGGTCCAGTTGTGGATGTTGGCCTCGGCGTTGCGGTCGTCCGAGAAGCGGTGCGAGAGCGAGCCGGAGGCCAGCACCAGCACCTTGCGGTCGCTCTTCTCGATGGCCCGGCGCACGGCGGCGCCGAACGTGAAGCTGTCTTCCAGGCGGTGCCAGGCGCACCAGGCGGCGATGGACACCACCTTGAGTCTGTCGGCGGCGGGCACGTCCATGTGCATGTAGCGCATCGGTACCAGGGTGCCGTATTCCAGCTCCAGGCTCGGGATGTTGTGGGCCAGGGTGCGCACGTCGGCGGCATTGGCCTCCTGTGCGATCAACTCGCCCAGTGCCGGCAGGCCGGGGTACTCGAAGTCCATGTTCTTGATGAAGTGCGGCAGTTCGTTGCTGGTGTAGGTGCCCTTGAAGTGCTCGCCGCAGTTGATGTGGTAGCCGCTGTTGACCAGCCAGTGCACATCGAACACCACGGCGGTATCGGCGCCCAGTTCGCGGGCGCGGCGGCCGATCTCCTTGTGGCCGGCGATGGCGGCCTCGCGGCAACCGTGGTGCTTGCCGGGCAGTTCGGACAGGTACATCGAGGGGACGTGGCAGACTTTGGCTGCGAGGACGACTTCGCCCATGGTGGGGTACTCCTGGATCTGTTGTTCTTGTGGTGGGTCAGGGCGGGTGCTTTCGCCGGCAAGGCCGGCTCCTACAGGGGTTGTGCCGTCTGTAGGAGCCGGCCTTGCCGGCGAAGCCCTCAGAGGCCCCAGCGCGGAATGGCGTGGCTGCCCATCGACACGCACACGTTCTTGATCTCGGCAAACACCTCGAAGCTGTACTGGCCACCTTCGCGGCCGGTACCGGAACCCTTCACCCCGCCGAACGGCTGGCGCAGGTCACGCACGTTCTGGCTGTTGATGAACACCATGCCGGCCTCGATGCCATGGGCCAGGCGATGCGCCTTGCCGATGTCCTGGGTCCAGATGTACGAGGCCAGCCCGTACTCGGTGTCGTTGGCCAGCTTCAGTGCCTCGGCCTCGTCCTTGAACGGGATCAGGCACACCACCGGGCCGAAGATCTCCTCCTGGGCGATGCGCATGCTGTTGCTCACGTCGGCAAACACCGTGGGCTGGATGAACTGCCCGCGCGCCAGGTGCGCCGGCAGGTTGGCCGGGCGCTCCAGGCCACCGGCCAGCAGGGTGGCGCCTTCCTCGATGCCGATGCGGATGTAGCCGGTCACCTTGTCGTAGTGGGCCTGGGTGATCATCGAGCCGACCTGGGTCTTGGGGTCTTGCGGGTCGCCCACGATCAGGCGCCTGGCCCGCGCCGCGAACTCGGCCACGAACTGCGGGTACACGCTCTCTTGAATGAAGATGCGGCTGCCGGCGGTGCAGCGCTCGCCGTTGAGGGAGAAGATGGTGAACAGCGCCGCGTCCAGCGCGCGCTCGAGGTCGGCGTCCTCGAAGATCAGCACCGGCGACTTGCCGCCCAGCTCCATCGAGTACTTCTTCAGGCCCGCGGTCTGCATGATCTTCTTGCCGGTGGCGGTGCCGCCGGTGAACGAGATGGCGCGTACGTCCGGGTGACGCACCAGGGCATCGCCTGCGGTGGCGCCGTAGCCCTGGATCACGTTGAGCACGCCGTTGGGGATGCCGGCCTCGACCGCCAGGCGGCCCAGTTCGTTGGCGGTCAGCGGCGACAGTTCGCTCATCTTCAGCACCGCCGTGTTGCCCAGGGCCAGGCAGGGCGCGGTCTTCCAGGTGGCGGTCATGAACGGCACGTTCCACGGCGACACCAGCGCACACACGCCGACCGGCTGGTACAGGGTGTAGTTGAGCATCTGGTCGTCGACCGGGTAGGTGTGGCCGTCCATGCGCGTGCACACTTCGGCGAAGAAGTCGAAGTTGTGCGAGGCCCGCGGGATCAGCACGTTCTTGGTCTGGTGAATCGGCAGGCCGGTATCCAGGGTTTCCAGCTCGGCCAGCCGGGGCACGTTCTGCTCGATCAGCTCGCCCAGCCTGCGCATCAGCCGCGCACGCTCCCTGGCCGGGGTGCCGGCCCATTTGGGGAACGCCTCCCGGGCCGCTGCAACTGCCTGGGCGACTTCTTCGGCGCCGCCGCTGGCGACTTCGCCGATGGCCTCGCCGGTGGCCGGGTTGTAGTTGACGAAGACGTCCTTGCTTTCGACCTCACGGCCATTGATCCAGTGCTTGATCATCGGGTTCATGCCTCTTGCGGGTTCAGCGCGAAGAACTCGGCTTCGCTGACAATGCGGTTGACCAGGCGGCCGACACCTTCCACTTCCACCACCACTTCATCACCCGGCACCACGTCGGCCAGGCCTTCGGGGGTGCCGGTGGCGATCATGTCGCCCGGTTGCAGGGTCATGAAGCTGGACAGGTATTCGATCAGGTAGGGGATGTCGAAGATCATGTCGCGGGTGCTGCCCTGCTGCTTGAGCTCACCGTTGATCCAGGTGCGCAGGGTGAGGTTGGACGCATCCGGCACATCGGCCACATCGACCATCCACGGGCCCACCGGGGTGGTGGCGTCGCGGTTCTTCACCCGCAGGTTGGGGCGGTAGTAGTTCTCCAGGTAGTCGCGGATCGCGTAGTCGTTGCACACCGTGTAGCCGGCCAGGTACTGCAGCGCGTCCTCGCGCCTGACGTTGCGCGCCGGCTTGCCGATCACCGCCACCAGCTCGCACTCGTAGTGCATGTACTTGACGTTGTCCGGGCGCCAGGTGACCTGGTTGTGGCCGGTGTAGGTACCGGGCGACTTGACGAAGGCCAGCGGCTCGGTGGGTGCGGCAAAGGCCAGTTCGGCGGCGTGGTCGGCGTAGTTCAGGCCCAGCGCGAACATGCTGCCGGTGGCCGGCGGCAACCACTGCACCTCGTGCTCGGCGAGCAGGCGGCCATCGGCCAGGCGCACGTTGTTGCCATCTTCCACGGTCACGGCGTGGTCCTGGCCCTGGTAACGGATACGGGCGTGTTTCATCAGCGTTGCTCCTGTTCGGCCACGATCGGGTTGGCCAGGCGGCCCAGGCCGCTGATCCGGACCTCGACCTGATCGCCTGGCAGCACGTCCACGCGGCCTTCGGGGGTGCCGGTAATCAGCACGTCGCCTGCGTGCAGGGTCATGAACTCGCTGATCTCGGCGATCAGCTGCGGGATGTTGCGCACCAGGTTGGCGGTGCTGTTGTGCTGGCGCAGTTCGCCATTGACGAACAGCTCGATGGCCAGCTGATGCGGGTCGGCCACCTGCGCGGTCGGCACCAGCTCAGGGCCGAGTACGCAGAAACCATCGCGGCACTTGGCCTTGACCGCCGGGCGGTAGTAGCTGTCTTCGGGCAGGCTGAACTCGTTGACGATGGTGTAGCCGGCCACGTGCTCCAGGGCCTGTTCGACGCTCACGCGGCTGGCGCGCTTGCCGATCACCACGCCCAGCGCCGGGCCCGGCTGCAGGCGTTCGACACCTTGCGGGTACACCACTGGGGCGCCATGGCGGTTGCGCGTGTTGGGGGTCTTGATGAACAGCACCGGCTTGACCGGGGGCTTCTGGTACGGCGCCTGTTCGAATTCGGCGAGACGCTGGTTCAGCAACCCCTGGTAGTTCAGCGCAACGCCGAACAGGGTGCCGGTGGCAACGTCGTGCAGGGCACGGCTCATGCTCTTCTCCTGGCAAGGGCAGGGCGGCAAGCACCCTGCGGGACAAATCGTTAATGTGTTAACGTTATAATTAAGATGTTAACGAAAGGCAAGCGGCGCGTGTCAGGCGTTAAGCTGCCGGCAGAACAGGAACACAGCAGGAAACCCCCGTCATGAACGAACGCACGCCGATTCCCAACATCAACATCGGGCAGGTCTACGACCAGCGGTACAGCGATGCCGAGGTGCATTACGACAAGCTCGGCAACCTGGCCGGTTTTTTCGGCCGCAACATGCCGGTGCACCGCCACGACCGCTACTTTCAGGTGCATTACGTCAAGAGCGGCACGGTGCGGGTGTACCTGGACGACCAGCAGTACGTGGAGTCGGGGCCGATGTTCTTCCTTACCCCGCCGACCATCCCGCACTCGTTCGTCACTGAGCCCGATGCCGATGGCCACGTGCTGACCGTGCGCCAGCAACTGGTATGGCAACTGCTCGAAGCCGACCCTGCGCTGGCGCCTGGGCCGCAGGTGGCGCCGGCGTGCGTGGCGCTGAGCGGGCTGGAGGGAAGGTTTGCCGACGAGGCGCGACGCCTGGTGCTGCTGTTCGACGAGCTGCACCGCGAGATCAATGCCGCGCAGGTGGGCCGTGGCCCGGCGCTGGACAGCCTGACCCGGCTGATCATGCTCAGCCTGCTGCGCCTGTGCGCGCGCTCGCTGCCGGCGCGCCAGACCCGGCATGAGGACCTGCAGGTGTTCCACCGCTTCAACGAGCTGATCGAGGCGCATTACCTGGAGCACTGGCCGCTGTCGCGCTATGCGCTGGGGGTGGGGGTGACCGAGGCGCGGCTCAATGACGTGTGCCGGCGTATCGCCGACCTGCCGTCCAAGCGCCTGATCCTGGAGCGCCTGATGCAGGAAGCCAAGCGCCTGCTGCTGTTCACCGGCAGTTCGGCCAACGAGATCTGTTACAGCCTGGGCTTCAAGGACCCGGCGTACTTCAGCCGGTTTTTCCTGCGCTATGCGCAGGTGACGCCGGGCGAGTACCGCCAACGGCAGGCGGGCGTGCGCTGACATGGCATTTTTCCGTTTTTGTTGTTAGGCGCGGCAAGCGCCGCTGCCGCCATGATGGCGGTAGCGGTGTAACGGAAAAATGCCTTTTACAGGGGTGCGCTTGTACTTTTCAGAGCGCTCAGGCGGCGTTGTTCAACCACAGGTTTTCAAAACGCCAGGTGCTGAACAACGTCTGCTCCGGCGCCGCGCCGCCGACCTTGCGTGAAAACGCATCGAGCAGGTTGGCATAGCCCCAGATCAGCAGGCCGCCCTTGTCGTACTGGATCTGCTGCGCCTGGTGGACCAGTTCGGTGCGCCTGGCCAGGTCCGGTTGGGCCATGGCCTGCAGAAACAGTTGGGTGAACTGCGGGTCGTCGAAGTGGGTCTTGTTGGCCACCGCGAACGGCGCGTCGGTGTGCATGGCGCTGGCCAGGAACGGCGCGCCGATGGTGCCGCCGGTGCTCAGCAGCCACTGGTCCTGCTGCGGGCCGTTGAAGGTGGCGCTGTCGACCTGGCGCACATCGAGGGTCACGCCGATGCGCCTGGCCTGCTCGGCCAGCACCAGCGCCGAGGCCAGCGCCGGCCCGGCGGTGGTCACCAGTTCCACCCGCAGGTGTTCCTGGCCAGCCTCGCGCAGCAGTTGCGCGGCGCGCTGCGGGTCATGGGCACGCGGGGGCAGGGCGTGGTTGAAGGTGGGGTCGAACGGGGCGTACAGGTCGTTGGCCACGCGGCCCTGGCCGTTGAGGGCGCGGCGCACCAGCTCGTCGCGGTCGGCCAGCAGGCGCAGTGCCTCGCGCACCCGCGGGTCGTTGAATGGCGGCTTGCTGGTGTTCATTTCGAACGACAGCCAGTTGCCGCTGATCGACGTCACCAGGTTCAGCCGCGGGTCGCGCTCGAGCACCTGCAACTGCTCGCTGGGCATGCCGTTGGCCATGTCGATCTGCCCGGCACGCAGCGCGGCCAGGCGCGAGACCTGGTCCTTGAAGTCGATGATCTCCAGTTCATCGGCATACGGCCTGCCGGCCTTGTAGTAGTTCTCGAAGCGGCTGAACACCGAGCGCTGGCCGGGGGTGAAACTCTTGAACCGGTAGGGCCCTGCGCCGACCGGGTTGGTGACCGGGTGATAGTCCACCGGCACGATGCCACCGAAATTCACCCAGGTTTCCGGCAGTGGCAGGAAGCTGCGGCCGTCCTTGAAACTCAGGCGCACCGTGCGGTTGTCGAGCTTGACCAGGTTGTCGCGGTCCACCCAGTGCAGCAAGGCGGCGTAGGGCGAAGCCAGCTGCGGGTCGGTGAGGCGGCGGATCGAGAAGATCAGGTCGTCGGCATCGATGGTCTTGGCGTTGTGGAATTCCAGGCCCTGGCGCAGGCGCAGGGTCCAGCTGCGCGCGTCGCTGCTGGCCTCGGCGAACTCGGCCAGGGCCAGGCGCGGCTGCATCTGCTCGTCCCATTCCCACATTTTGCTGTACAGCGCAAAGCCGCGCACGATGCCGCTGCCGATGGGCTTGTGGGCGTCGAGGTTGCCGGTCTGGCCGCCGTCCAGGATACCCAGGCGCAGGCGCCCGCCGTGCCGCGGCTGGGCAACCCCGGCGGCGGGGGCGGGGGCCTCATCCGGGCCGCAGCCGCTGAGCAGGCTGGTGCCCAGCAGCAGGCCGCCGCCCATGGCCAGGCCCTGGCCGATGAACTGGCGCCGGCTGTAGTGGTTGGGGTTCATGGCTCAGGCTCCTGCCGCGCGCAACTGCGCGGTGGCCTGCACGGGCCGGCTCAGCGCCTGCCGTTCACCGCGAAAGTGCGGCAGGACGTGCTCGCCCAGGCGGTAGGCTTCTTCCAGGTGCGGGTAGCCGGCCAGGAAGAACAGGTCGATGCCCAGCGCGTTGTACTCGCGAATGCGCGCCACCACGTTGGCGTAGCTGCCCACCAGCGCCAGGCCCGGCGGGATGCCGATGTGGCTGAAGCCCGACCACACGTTGGGGTAGATGAAGAAATCGTCGAAGCCACGCTCGTCGTGCTCGGGCCGGTAGTCCTCCTCGTAGCTGAGCTTGCGCGCGGTACGCAGCCCTTCGTGGGCCGCCTTGGCCTTGGCGGCCCCCCTGGCCACGCCCTCGTCGAAAAAGCGCTTGGCTTCGGCCAGCGCCAGTGCCTCGGTCTCGCGGGCGATCACGTCGATCGACAGGCCGAAGCGGATGTCGCTGCGGCCGAACGTGAGCGCACGCTGGCGGATGTCGGCGATCAGCGCGGCGATCTCGTCGGGGTGCTCGGCGCGCATCAGGTAGAAGTCGGCATGCTTTGCAGCGAACTCGCGGGCGGCAATCGACGAGCCGGCCGTGCAGATCAGCGGCAGCTCGGCCTTTTTCTGCGGCCCGCGCAGGCCGCCGCCTTCGGCCTTGTAGAAGCGCCCGTCGTAGTGGAAGTGCTCCGAGTGCCAGTAGCCCTTGACCACATCCATGAACTCGGTGGCGCGGGCGTAGCGCTCGTCGTGCTCGGCCAGGTCGCCGACCTGGCGCTGGAGGGCGTCCGAGCCGCCGTTGATGATGTTCCACACCAGCCGGTTGCCGCTGGCGCGCTGGTAGGTGGCGGCCTGCTGCACCGCCACCCACGGGGTGTAATGGTAGGGCTGGAACGCGGTGACGAACTTCAGCGTGCGGGTTTCGCGGGCCAGCAGCGAGCACACCGTCCAGGGCTCTTCGCCGGACGGCGCATTGACCATCAGCGCACCGCCGAAGCCGTTGATTTCGGCGGCCCGGGCAATCTGCCCCAGGTAGTCGATGTAGGTGAAGTGGTCACCGACCGCAAACCCCGACACCGCGCCGGTGCTGGCGCCGTCGGCATGCCAGTCGCCGCGGTTGCGCGGGTCGCCGGGCAGGAACTGGGTTTCACCGTGCAGCGGCAGGCGGGTAAAGAATTCGATGCTCATGGGCAGGCTCCTGGCTTATTGCACGCTGGGGTTGCAGATAGGGGTGACGGGCTGATCGCTGAACACCTTGCGCGCGAAGGGCAGCGAGTCCTTGAGCGAGGCATTGACCGTCTCGCTGTGGCCCAGGCCCTTGTACAGGTGGCCCTCGACCACCGAGCCGGCAGCGCACGCGTCCTTCATCAGGCTGACCTGGGTGACGGCAGCGGGGGTCTTGTCCTCGGCGCCGGTGCCGATGAAGATCGGCTGCGCAAGCTTGAGCGTCGGGTAGGAGACCTGCGCCAGCCACGGCTTGAGTTGTGCGCCGTCGTTGGCCTTGCGCGTGTTGGCCGGGGTCAGCCCGGTGCCGATCACATCGGCGGTGAGCGACGCCAGGCAGGTGGTGCGAGCCTGTTCGAACAGTGGCAGGGCCTTGTCGGTGTAGAAGTCGCGCGGGTCGATGCTCGGGTCGTATTGCTGCGCGGCCAGCAGGGTGTAGAAACCGTAGGCCAGTGACGCGTCGACCTTGTTCGGGTCCTGCTCACCCACGTTGCTGGCGCCCACGGTGTAGATCACCCCGGTGCCGACGCTGCCCTTCAGGCCCAGGTCCGGGGCGTAGGTGGGGGCATAGGCGGCAGAGGCGAAGGCCCCGGCGCCGCCCTGGGACTGGCCGACCACCAGCACCTTGTTGGCCAGGCCCGGCACCCCGCTGACCACGGCGCGGGCCGCATCGAGGATGCCGTAGGCGGCCATGCGGTTGTTCAGCAGCGGGTGGCCGCCGGGCACGCCCAGGCCCTGGTAGTCGGTGGCGACGATGGCATAGCCCTCGTTCAGCCAGCGCGCCAGGTACTGCACGTCGCGGTACGAGCGGCCCGACCAGGACGGCGCGCAGATGTCGGCCACGCCGACGGTGCCATGCCCCCAGGTGACCACCGGCCAGCCGCCGGCCGGGGCCTTGCCCTGGGGAATGAACAGCGCGCCGGAGACCGCGATCGGGGTCTTGCCGTCGATGCCGTCGGTGGAGCTGTAGAGAATGCGCAACTGGCTGGCCGCGCCGGGCAGGCTGAGGGTCTGCTCCAGCGGCTCGCTGCGCAGCAACGTGCCGGGGGTGGCCGGGATCGCCTGTTCCCAGTGGTAGAACGCCGAAACGCGCCCGTCGCCCTGCAGCGGGTCGGGCGTGGGGGCGTAGGTGTCGGCGGCCATGGCGGCGCAGGAGAGGGCGAGCAGGCTCAGGCCGAAGGCAACGGAGTGCGGGAATTTCATCAGGGGCTTCCTTGGGCAAAACAACGATGCCGGGTGCAGAGCGAAAGCCGTGCCAGATGCTGAAATGTTCACACAACTTGCTGAATAAAAAGGGTTTTCCTGGTTTTATCCAGTCGCTGCACAGCACCGCGCTGCTGATTCGCAAGCAACCGCCGGGGCCGGATTGCTGCTGTGGCAGCAGTGCCTCAGCAGGTGGTTTCTGATAGGTGAAATTGGAATATACAAAGATGAATTAATAATTATTTGTTCTAATTTGTTTCGTGCACTATGGGCCGGCGCTATCAATGCCAGGAATGCACCATGTCGCTGATTACCCATCCCCATGCCCGGGAACTGACCAAATCCGTTCGTGCCACCGTGCTGGTGTTCAAGGACCCTCGCTCCCAGGAACTGCTGGCCCGTATCGAGCGCCTGGCGCCGAGCGAGGCCAACACCCTGATCATCGGCGAGACCGGCACCGGCAAGGAACTGGTGGCGCGGCATATCCACCAGTTGAGCCGGCGCGGTCGCGAACCGTTCGTGGCGGTCAACTGCGGCGCCTTTGCCGAAACCCTGGTGGAGAGCGAGTTGTTCGGCCATGAAAAGGGCGCATTCACCGGGGCCACCAACAGCAAGGCGGGCTGGTTCGAGGCGGCCAATGGCGGCACGCTGTTTCTCGACGAGATCGGCGACCTGCCGTTGAACATGCAGGTCAAGCTGCTGCGCGTGCTGCAGGAGCGCGAAGTGGTGCGGCTGGGGTCGCGCACGCCGATCCCGATCAACGTGCGCCTGGTGGCGGCCACCAACGTCAACCTGGCCGATGCGGTGGTGGCGGGGCACTTTCGCGAAGACCTGTTCTACCGCCTGCACGTGGCGACCATCCGCCTGCCGCCGCTGCGCGAGCGCCCCGGCGACATCCTGCCGCTGGCCGAGTTCTTTCTCGAGGAGCATTGCCAGCGCCTGGGCTACAGCCGCGCCAGCCTGAGCCTGGAGAGCGAGCGCAAGCTGCTGGGGCACAGCTGGCCAGGCAACATCCGCGAGCTGGAGAATGCCATTCACCATGCCTTGCTGGTGTGCCGCCAGCAGGTGGTGCAGCCGGCCGACCTGCACCTGGTGGACATGCGTTCGGTGGGTATCCGCCAGGAGGAGAGCGCCCAGCCGCTGCGCCTGCAGACGCCCGAGGCGCCGAGCCTGGAGGCGGCGCTGACGGCGCTGTTCGAGCAGAACGTCGAGGATTTGTACGAGCATATCGAAGAGACGGTGTTTCGCACCGCGTACCGCTATTGCCACGGCAACCAGCTGCAGACCGGGCGCCTGCTCAACATCAGCCGCAACATCGTGCGGGCGCGGCTGGAGAAGATCGGCGAGCTCAAGCGTAGCGATACTGTCGGCCTGTAAGGGCCCTTCGCGGGTCAAGCCCGCTCCCACAGGTTGTGCACCGACTTGAGGGGCTGTGAACGTTCTGTGGGAGCGGGCTTGACCCGCGATACAGGCGCCACCGGGTCAACTGATCCGCATTAATCCCCCCAACCTGAATCTGTAACCCAGTACACCTCGAAGCCATAGTAGCGGCCTCCCTGATGAGGTCCGACCATGTATCACTACGACGAATACGATCGTGCACTGGTGTTCGAGCGCGTAGCCCAGTTCCGCGACCAGGTGCAGCGCTTCACTGCCGGTGAACTGAGCGAAGAAGAATTCCTGCCACTGCGCCTGCAAAATGGCCTGTACCTGCAAAAGCATGCCTACATGCTGCGCGTGGCCATCCCCTACGGCACCCTCGGCGCCCGCCAGATGCGCACCCTGGCCAGCATCGCGCGCGACTACGACCGCGGCTACGGCCACTTCACCACGCGCCAGAACATCCAGTTCAACTGGGTCGAACTGGCCCAGGTGCCGGATATCCTGCAGCGCCTGGCCGAGGTCGACATGCATGCGATCCAGACCTCCGGCAACTGCGTGCGCAACATCACCACCGAGGCCTTCGCCGGCGTCGCCGCCGACGAGATCATCGACCCGCGCCCGCTGGCCGAGATCCTGCGCCAGTGGTCGACCATCAACCCCGAGTTCCTGTTCCTGCCGCGCAAGTTCAAGATCGCCATCTGCTCGGCCCGCCAGGACCGCGCAGCGATCATGATGCACGACATCGGCCTGTACCTTTACCGCGACGGGCGCCAGCAGATGCGCCTGCGGGTGATGGTCGGCGGCGGCCTGGGGCGCACGCCGATCCTGGGCCTGCAGATCCGCGAGGGCCTGCCGTGGGAGCACCTGCTGTCGTACGTCGAGGCCATCCTGCGGGTGTACAACCGCCATGGCCGGCGCGACAACAAGTACAAGGCGCGCATCAAGATCCTGGTCAAGGCACTGGGCATCGAGGCCTTTGCCCGTGAAGTCGAACAGGAATGGCAACACATCAAGGACGGCCCGGCGCAGCTTACCGAAGCCGAGTTCCAGCGGGTGGCCGAAGGCTTCGCGCCGCCACGCTACGCCGCGCAGCCCGACGGCGACCTGGACTACGGCACCCACCTGGCCATGGACCGCTCCTTCGCCCGCTGGGTCTCGCGCAACGTGCAGCCGCACAAGGTGGCCGGCTATGCCAGCGTGGTGCTGTCGACCAAGCCCGGCCCGGCGGCGCCCCCCGGCGACCTCACCGCCGAGCAGATGGACAACGTGGCCGACTGGTCGGAGCACTTCGGTTTCGGTGAAATCCGCATCGCCCACGAGCAGAACCTGATCCTGCCCGATGTCCGCAAGGCCGACCTGTACCCGCTGTGGCGTCTGGCCTGCGAGCAGGGCCTGGGCACCGCCAACATCGGCCTGCTGACCGATATCATCGCCTGCCCGGGCGGCGACTTCTGCGCGCTGGCCAACGCCAAGTCGATCCCCATCGCCCAGGCCATCCAGAGCCGCTTCGACGACCTCGACTACCTGCACGACCTGGGCGAGCTGAGCCTGAACATCTCGGGCTGCATCAACGCCTGTGGCCACCACCACATCGGCAACATCGGCATCCTGGGCGTGGACAAGAACGGCAGCGAGTGGTACCAGGTGACCCTGGGCGGGGCGCAGGGCAAGGCCAGCGCACTGGGCAAGGTGATCGGCCCGTCGTTCAGCGCCGCCGAGATCCCCCGCGTGATCGAGCAGATCGTGGCCACCTACTGCGCCTACCGCGAACTCGACGAGCCCTTCGTCGACACCGTGGCGCGGGTGGGGCTGGAGCCGTTCAAGGAGCGCGTCTATGCCAGGCAGCCGGAGGTGTCCACATGCGCAATGTGATCGCGATACGCCAAGGGCAGGCGCAGCTTGTGGAGGGCGACAGCTGGCAGTTGCTGCGCGAGCAGGAGGCGCCGCTGCCGACGGGCGCGCTGATTTTGCCGCTGCACCGCTGGCTGGCGCAGCCCAGTGGTTATCACGGGCTGTGGCTGGGGCCGGATGACGATGTCGAGTCGCTGCAGCTGTGGCTGGGCGTGCTGCCGCTGATCGCCATCGACTTCCCCTCGTTTCGCGATGGCCGTGGCTACAGCCAGGCCTACCTGCTGCGCACGCGGCTGGGCTGGCAGGGCGAATTGCGTGCCGTCGGCGATGTGCTGCGCGACCAGCTGAGCCACATGCGCCAGTGCGGTTTCGACAGTTTTGCCGTGCGCGAGAACAAGTCGGCAGCCGACGCGCTCAAGGGCCTGCAGGGCATGAGCGTGCTCTACGGGCGTTCGGTGATCGAGCCCAGGCCGCTGTTTCGGCGACGTTGAGTGCGTAGGGTGCTGTCGCGTCGGTGATGGAACGGGCTACCATGCAGGTTCGCCCGTTGGACAGGATGTTGCAGCATGCTTTTCAGTACCCGTACTGCCCGGCCGGCCGATGCTGAAGCCCTCAGCGACATCGCCAGCCAGACCTTCGCCCTGGCAAGCCCCGCCGATTCGTCGGCCAAGGCGCTTGCCGCCTATATCCGAGGCCATCTTCAGCCCGAACACTTCTGCCTGCACCTGATCAGCCGCGCCAAGCAATTGCGCGTGCTGGAGCATGACGGCGTGGTGGTGGGCTACACCCTGATCGACAAGGCGGCGCAGGCGCTGGGTATCGAGGCGGCAGACGGCCTGCCGGAACTGAGCCGCTGCTACGTGCTGCCCGAGCACCATGGCCAGGGCGCGGCCCAGCGCCTGCTCGAGGACACCCTGGCCCAGGTGGGCGGGGCGATCCGCCTGACGGTAAACGAACACAACAGCCGGGCGATCCGCTTTTACCAACGCAATGGCTTCCGCCAGGTGGGCGAGGCCATTTTTGTCTGCGGGCCGGAACGTCACCGTGACTGGGTGATGGTGCGCGCCTGCGCCACTGCCGAACCAGAGGCTGCCGATGACTGATCTTTGTGCCTACCCCATCACCCGCAAATGGCCTGCCCGCCACCCCGAGCGCCTGCAACTGTATTCGCTGCCCACGCCTAACGGGGTGAAGGTGTCGATCATGCTCGAAGAGACGGGCCTGGCCTACGAGGCGCACAAGGTGGACTTTGCCACCGAGGATCAACTGAGCGCCGAGTTCATCTCGCTCAGTGCCAACAACAAGATCCCCGCGATCCTCGACCCGCACGGGCCGGGGGGCAAGCCGCTGGGGCTGTTCGAGTCGGGGGCGATCCTGCTGTACCTGGCCGAGAAGACCGGCCAGCTGCTGCCTGAAGACCCGGCTGCGCGCTACGAGACGATCCAGTGGCTGATGTTCCAGATGGGCGGCATCGGCCCGATGTTCGGCCAGGTGGGCTTCTTCAACAAGTTCGCCGGCAAGGCCTATGAAGACAAGCGCCCGCTGCAGCGCTACGTGGACGAGGCGCGGCGCCTGCTGGGCGTGCTGGACCGGCGCCTGCACGGGCGCGACTGGATCATGGGCGAGTACGGCATCGCGGACATCGCCACGCTGCCGTGGGTGCGCAACCTGATCGGTTTCTACGAAGCGGGGGATCTGGTGCGGATCGAAGAGTTCGTCGAGGTTCGACGCGTGCTGGAGGCGTTTCTGGCGCGGCCGGCGGTGCAGCGCGGCTTGCTGATTCCGGGTTGACCGGGTTGTGCTGCGGTCAGCGCGGGCCTGGCCCGCGCTGACCGCAGCGCCGTCTCAGTGGCTCTGGCGCCACGTCACCTCGGTGATTCCGTACCGCTCGGCCAGTGGCTTGCTGACCTTCTTTACCTTCTCGCGCCCATAGCGCGGAATATGCCCCACCCCGGCGTCACAGCTGGCCCAGTGCCAGGCTTCGGCGTTGTCCATCGCCTCGGCACGAATCACGAAGGACTTCTGTTTGCCGTGCAATTGATAGTCGATGACGAAGAGTTTTGCGTTGTTCATGGTTCCCTGAAAATCCTTTCAACGTGGTGACCGATGCGTGTTCACTCATACCGCCTAACTAAGTACCTTCCAGCCACCAAATAATTCAGTCTGATTGTTCGACATCAGTGTTCGGCGCTGACGGTGAGGTGGCGGGCATCGGTGTCGAACACTACCTGTTCCAGCCGGTGGGCCATGCCGCAGGCCAGCGAATCGTAGGCAGGGATCACCCGTTCCTCGGCCGACAGGCAGTGGATGATGTCCAGTTTGCGCTCGGCATGGGCGGTCTCCAGTTCGAAGATCCGCGCATAGCGCTCCAGGTCGTTGTTCAGGCTCGACAGGTATTCACGCAGACGCGAGTGGTCCACCGCGCTCTGGCTGAAGTGCCAGGTCATGGGGTGGATCAGAAACCGCGAGTGGGGCACGGCCAGGCGTTCGCTGGCGGCCAGGTACATCACGATGCCCATGGATTCGATGTTGCCCGCATTCACCGCGCTGACCGGCACCGGCAGCGACTTGAGAAAGCTGTAGATCGAGAACCCCAGGTGGGTGCTGCCGCCGATGGTCGACAGGTTGAGCAGCAGGGCGCTGGCCCCCTCGTCGATCGCCTGCAGGCAACGGTCGCGAAAGCGCTCGGTGGTGCCCTGATCGATCGGGCAATGAAAGTGGATGACGTACTGCTTCATCAAGAGTCCTCAAGACCGACGCACCCTCGGTGCGCCGGTCGCTCGAGCGTCAGCTACGACCACCACCACTTGGTTTGCGGGTGTCAGACTTGGTGGCGTCAGGCTTCTTGTTGCCCTGGCTGCCAGCGCCGCCTCCGGAGGCCTGCCCACCTTTTTTGCCGGCTTCCGACGCCTTGTTCTTGTCGTTGGCAAAGTTTCCCGAGTTTTCTTTCTTGTCCATGATGCTGATCCTCATGTCATTGGGATGCGAAGCCTTGTGGACCTCACATAGGTGTGGAGATAGGCCACGGGGCAAAGTTTTAAAATCTTTGCGTGCATGAGACGAACGGTAAGCCCGCACGACTTTTTCATCCGCTTGGCGGGGCTGTGGAACTTTGCAGCGCAGCGCCCATTCCCTTGCATATCGACTGCAAGGGGCAGCCAAGAGGACAACGGCCATGACCGTGATGAACGCAACCCGCCCGACTGCCGACCTGGCGCAGGTTCAGGCCGGCGACCTGCTCAACCGCTACCAGGCGCTGCTGCGCGGTGACCTGGTGGGCAGTGCCGCCTGGCTGGCCGAGCAACTGCTGCGCACCCAGGGTCTGCAGGACGACCTGCCGGCAACCCCGGGCGAACTGGACGCGTGGACCGACCGGCGCACCGCCGCAGTTGCCGGCGAGTACGCCGAATACCTGGCCGGGCGCAAGGCCGGCGCGCCCCGGCGCTATTTCAGCACTCGCGCCCACGCGCTGTACTTTCTGCACCATGTGGCCCCCACCAAGGCGGTGGACGGCGCCTGGCTGCACGGTCTGCTGCGACACTGGGCCGACCCGCGCTATCACGGGCTGATCCGTATCTACCTCGAAGAGCTGGGCGATGGCGACCCGGCCTGCAACCATGTACTGATCTATCGCCGCCTGCTGGCCGAGGCCGGTTGCCACGAGCCGGTGCCGCTGCCCGACGAGCGTTACCTGCAAGGCTGCCTGCAGCTGGCGCTGGGGGCCAACAGCGACATGTTCCTGCCCGAGGTGATCGGCTACAACCTGGGCTATGAGCAGCTGCCGTTGCACCTGCTGATCAGCGCCTACGAGCTCGACGAACTGGGCCTGGATGCCCAGTACTTTCGCCTGCACGTCACCATCGACAACGCCAGCAGCGGCCATGCACGCAAGGCCGTGCAGGCCCTGCAGCAGTTGCGCCCGGAGCAGGACGACGGGCGTTTCTACCAGCGCGTGGCCGCCGGCTACCGGCTCAACGATCTGGGCCAGGGCTCGGCGGCGATCATCGCAGGCTTTGACCTGGAGGCCGAGGTGGTGGCGCTGCTCGAACGCAAGCGCGCCTTCGGCCAGCACATGCATTCAGACTACTGCCGCTTCCAGGGGCGCACCGTCAATCAATGGCTGGCCGAGCCGGGCAGCATGCCGGGCTTTCTTGGCGTGCTGGAACAGAAGGGCTGGATCAAGCGCGGGCAGGACCCACAGCTCAGCCGCTTCTGGCAGGTGATCGAGGGGCCGGGCGCGGCGATGTTCGGGGTGTTCAGCGTGTATGAAAAGCAGCTGCTGCATGACTGGATTGCCGGCGACTGGCAGCCGGCCGGCAACCCCGAGCGTACCCAGGGCAGCGCCCTGCAACCCTCGATGCCTTCGGACGACACCGCGCTCGACATCGAGCTGCAGGCGCTGCCCGCACAGTGCCGTATCGAACGCCTGATCGACGCCATGGCCGGCAACCGCCATGCACTGCCGCGCGGCCTGCAGGCCACGCGGATGTACCGCCAGCTCACCGGCCTAAACTGAAGGAGTGCACCATGCTGCTGAACACCTGCCAGCCTGAAGCGGACAAGGCCCTGCTGCAACTGGGCCGGCGCCTGCAGGCCGACGGCTACCGCTTCACCTGCGTCACCCCGCTGACCCAGCAGCGCAACAACGAGCGCCAGAGCGCGGCGCGGGCGCGCACCCTGCGCGACATTTTCGGCTGGAACCGTCCGTTCACCGCTTCGCTGCTGTCGGCCGACGAACTGGCGCAGATGCGCGTGGCACAGATTCTCGACGAAGACGGCGACTGCTGGCGCAGCCGGGTGCGCTGGTCGAGCCTGGAGGACCTGCTGTTCGTGCATTCGGGCTTTCCCACCACGCAGGCCGATGCGGTGTTCTTCGGGCCCGACAGCTATCGCTTCGCACACTTCATCGCCAGCCACCTGCAGGGCCGCTTCAGCGAAATCAACCACGCGGTGGATATCGGCTGCGGGGCCGGGGTAGGGGCGATACTGATCGGCCGTGCACGCCGGCACGCCCAGGTCACCGCGCTGGACATCAACCCCGACGCCCTGCGCCTGAGCGCGATCAACGTGGCCCTGGCCGGGCTGGCCAATGTGTCGGTGGCGCACAGCGATGTACTGCAGGGCATTACCGGCAACTTCGACCTGATCGTCGCCAACCCGCCGTACATGCTCGATGCCGGCCGCCGCGCCTATCGGCACGGTGGCGGCAGCCTGGGCGCCGACCTGTCGCTGCGCATCGTCAACGAGGCAATCGGGCGCCTGAGCCAGGGCGGCACGCTGCTGCTGTACACCGGGGTGGCGATGGTCGACGGGCACGACCCGTTCCTTGCCGCCATCCGTGCCCAGCTCACCGCCCCGCAATGGTCGTGGCACTACCAGGAGCTGGACCCTGACGTGTTTGGCGAGCAACTGCTCGAACCTGGCTACGAGCAGGTCGAGCGCATTGCAGCGGTGGGGCTGACGGTGACGCGCAACGGCTGAACATGCCGGTGCGGTTTCATTGCCCCGGTCAATCAGATGCCGGGGGCTGTATTGGAGTTTTCGATTTGAATGTCGGGCCCGGGGGGCCCTTACTAGTGGTTACACCTGAGACATCGAGGGTTGCATCATGCCAATGAACGGAGTGTGTGATCTGGAACTGCGTCGCCTGATAGAAGGCGCCTTTCTGCCATGGCGCTGTGAAGTGGCGTGCAGCGACGGATTGGCGCTGACCATCCACCTGCCGGCCGATGCCGAGTATGCCGAGCTTACGGTCACGGGTATCCAGCTGAGCGCCTTGCCCGACGTGCGGGCCATCGCGGACCTGGTGGGTCAGATCCGCGAAGAGCGCCGCACCATGGGCCTGCAGCCGCGCAGGCTTTACCGCGCCTGACCCCCATGCGCCCGGCTAGCCCAGGCCGGCCGGGCGCAGGTATTCCGGTTGCAGGGTGTTGAACCAGAACAGGATCATCGACACCAGGATGGTCACCTGCACCAGCAACCCCACCCCCCACACGCTGGCCGAGTACAGCAGGCCGTCTTCCTTGCGGATGCGCATGAAGGTCGGCAGACCGGTGAACAGCAGAAAGGTCGCGTACACCGTGGCCGCGCCCAGTATCGTGACCGCCAGCCAACGGCTCGGGTACAGCCCGGCCAGCCCGGCTATGAAATACGGTGTGGCGGTGTAGGCAGCAAAGCCGATGCACTGGTTGAGGGTGGGGCGTGCATCGAAGGTACGCGACATCCAGCGGATGAATGCCCCCATCAGCACCGTGCCCGCCATGATCGCCAGAAACAGCAGGATGCACAGCTGCAACGCGCTGCTGGCACTCAGGCGCACGTTCTCGTTTTCGGCCAGGCTCCAGCCCACCGAGGTGATCCCGATGAACAGGCATACGGTGGGGATTAGTGCCAGCAACAGCAGGTGTGACAGGTAGTGACGCGGGTGGGCTTCCTCGTCGTGGCGAATATCGGCCCACGCCGAGTTGGGTTGGGTGAACAGCTTGACCAGGTGGCTTGTCATGGCGGTCTCCGGTACCGGGGCGAAAGGGCCCCTCGTGTTCTGTGGAGGTCACAAAGCGGCCAGGGTTTCATCGGCTTTGCCGCAAGCGGACCAACTGCCTTGAACCATTGCGCGCGCGGGCCGGTCACTTCTTGCAGGGGCGCCAAACGGCGCCACCGATGACGACCATCACCTTCAGGAGTCAAGACCATGGACCAACAGACCTGTGCCTGCCCGGACTGCAACTGCAAGGTCGGCGACAACCCCGTGCAACGCGAAGGCAAGTCTTATTGCTGTCAGGCCTGCGCCGATCATCACCCGGCCGGCAAACCCTGTTCTGCCAGTGGCTGCGGCTGCGCCAGGCAGGCCCCCACGCACTGAGGCACTGAACCGTACCGGAGGATCCCGATGTCGACGCCAAAACCCAGCAACCAGTACAGCATGCGCAACCCGCTGACCCAGTACCCGCAACCGCCGTTTCCGGCCCAGGGCCAATCGGCGCCTGGGCTGGACAGCGGCATGCAACCCAAGCCGGACCACGGTGAGCACAGCTACCAGGGCTTTGGCCGGCTCCAGGGGCGCAAGGCGCTGATCACGGGCGCCGACTCCGGGATCGGCCGTGCGGTGGCCATCGCCTTTGCCCGCGAGGGTGCGGACATCGTGCTCAACTACCTGCCCATCGAGCACAGCGATGCCAAGGAAGTCATCCAGTTGATCGAGGCCGAGGGCCGGCGTGCCATCGCCTTGCCGGGCGACCTCAAGGACGAGGCCTTTTGCCGCGAACTGGTCAGCCAGGCCCACGACCAGTTGGGCGGGCTGGACATCCTGGTCAACGTGGCAGGCAAGCAGGTGGCGCGCAAGCAGGTGGGCCAGGTCAGCAGCGAACAGTTCGACGCCACCATGAAGACCAACGTGTATGCGCTGTTCTGGCTGTGCCAGGCGGCCGTGCCGCTGATGCCGGCCGGGGCCACCATCATCAACACCGCATCGATCCAGTCGTACCAGCCGTCGGCGACCCTGCTCGACTACGCCACCACCAAGGCGGCGATCGTGGCCTTTACCAAGGCCCTGGCCAAGCAGGTGATCGAGCGCGGCATCCGTGTCAACGCGGTGGCACCGGGGCCGATCTGGACGGTGCTGCAGCCCAGCGGCGGGCAGCCGCCGGAGAAGATCCCCGACTTCGGCGGGCACACGCCGATGAAGCGCCCCGGCCAGCCGGCCGAGTGTGCGCCGTTGTACGTGCTGCTGGCGTCGCAGGAATCCAGTTACATCACCGGTGAAGTGTTTGGCGTGACCGGTGGCAACCCATTGCCTTAGGCGAGGAGACGAGCATGGCCAGCAGGGCGATCTGGAAGGGCGCGATCAGTTTCGGGCTGGTGCATATCCCGGTGTCGCTGACCACGGCGGTCAGCAGCGACCGGGTCGATTTCGACTGGCTCGACAAGCGCAGCATGGACCCGGTGGGCTACAAGCGGGTGAACAAGGTCACCGGCAAGGAGATCGACAAGGAGCATATCGTCAAGGGCGTGGCGTTCGAGAAGGGCCGCTATGTGGTGATCAGCGAGGACGAGATCCGCAAGGCGCGGCCCGAGGCCACCCAGACCATCGATATCTTCTCGTTCGTGGGCAGTGACGAGATCCCGCTGCAGCACTTCGACACGCCGTACTACCTGGCGCCGGACAAGCGCGGTGGCAAGGTCTATGCGCTGCTGCGCCAGACCCTGGAGAGCACCGGCAAGGTGGCGCTGGCCAAGGTGGTGCTGCATACCCAGCAGCACCTGGCGCTGCTGCGCCCGCTGGAGGACGCCCTGGTGATGATCACCCTGCGCTGGCCCGATGAGGTCCGCGGGCTCGAAGGGCTGGAGCTGGACAAGAGCGTGAGCGCGGCCACGGTGGACAAGAAGGAGCTGCAGATGGCCAAGCGTCTGGTGGAGGACATGGCCGGGCACTGGACGCCGCAGGAGTACCACAACGACTTCAAGGACACCATCATGGCGCTGGTGGAAGAGAAGGCCAGCCAGGGCAAGATCGCCACCGTGGAGGCACCCGAAGACCAGGCAGCGGGCAAGGGTGCGGACATCATCGACCTCACCGAGCTGCTCAAGCGCAGCCTGGGTGGGGGCAAGAAGGCGCCGGCCAGGAAGGCACCGGCCAAGAAGGCCGCACCTTCGCGGTAGGAGCCGGCGTTGCCGGCGAAGGTCACACTGCGGGCTGTCGGGCTTTTGCGGTGTTGGCTTCGCCAGCAAGGCTGGCTCCTACACAGGCTGCGGCGTTACCGCGGTCTCCTGCAAATGCAGCCACTTGCCCTGCCCATCGAACACCACCGTCGACCAGCGCAGCGTGGTCTGGCCGCTGTCATCCTGCTGATGCTCGCGATAGGTCACCACCCCCGGCGCCACGTCGTGCATCTCATCGATCTCGATGCGCAGGCCAGGCCGCGAGCCATAGGCCTGGGCAAAAAAAACCTCCAGCTGCGCCTTGTCGAGCACCGTGCCCTTGAGCGTGAACATCGAGAACCCCTCGGCAAAGCGCTCCAGCAACGGCGGCCGTGCCTCGCCGGCCAGCCACTGGCGGATCTGCACATGCGCCTCCAGCACCTCTTCAAACCCCGCATTACGCTCTGGCATTGCACTCACTCCACAGGTTGAACAAACAGGGCCCGGGCGCCCGGCAGGCGCAGCACCCAGGGCAAGGGCAGCAAGGTCAGCGCGGCGCCCAGCGCCAGCGCTTGCGCGTAGGCTGTAGGCTCCGGCAATCGCCAGTCGAGCACTGCGCCGAGCAACGCCACCCCGAAAAAGAAACTCAACTGCCGGTTCAGGCTCCACAGCGCACTGGCCGCGCCCATGGCCGCCTCGGGGATCGCCACGAACGCCGCCGTCTGCGCGGTGCTGCTGCACAGGCTGCTGCCCAGGCCCAGCAGCGCATACAGCAGCACCAGCCAACCGGGGTGGGCGACCAGCCAGGGGCTGGCCAACGCCAGCACCGCCAGGCTTTGAATGCCCATGCCGGCCAGCAGCAGCGGGCGTGGGCCCAGTGCGTTGAAGCGCCACCGGCTCAGGGCGATCGCCGCCAGCGCACCGGCGGCCCACGGCAGCATCAGCCCGCCGGTGGCAGTGGCGCTCAGGCCCAGCGTGCCTTGCAGGTACAGCGCCGCCACCAGGTTGATCCCCATGAACACGCCCGGTACGCACAGGTAGATGAGCATGGCGGTGTGCAGCAGTGGCTGGCGCAACAGGCGCAGGTCCAGGGCCGGCCGTGCGCTGGGCTGGGGCCGACCGCCGGGCAGCCAGGCCAGCACCAGCGCGGCGCACGCCAGGGTGGGCGCAAGCAGGGCGAAGAACACCCAGCGCCAGTCGCCCTGGTCGGCCATCAGCCCGCCCAGCGCCAGTCGCCCTGGTCGGCCATCAGCCCGCCCAGTGCCGGCGACAGCGCCGGCACCAGCAGGGCCACCATCATCACCCGCGAGGTGAGGCCGGCGCGCTCGCTGGCGGGGCAGGCGCGGTAGGCCAGCGCCTGGCCCACCGGGATCAGCAGGCCGCCACCCAGGCCCTGCAGCAGGCGCCAGCCGATCAGTGCCTCGATGCTCCGGGCCGAGCCTGCCAGGGCGCAGCCCAGGCCGAACAGGGCCAGCGACAGCAGCAGGGTGGCGCGCTCGCCGATGCGCTGCGCCAGCCCGTTACCCAGCGGGATGATCAGGGTCAGGCCGAGCATGTAGGCGTTGCCGACCCAGCCCAGCTGCGTGACCGAGGCGCCGAGCTGGCGCTGCAGGGCGGGGTAGGCGCTGTTGAGCACGAACAGGTTGAGCAGGTCGAGGGCAAAACCCATCAGGAAGATCAGGCTGACTTTGCTGCGAAAAGGCATGACGGGGCGCCGCTGGAGAACGATGGGCGCAGTGTAGGGCGGTGCTTATGATTGAATAAGCCCCGCAATACTGCCAGATTGGTCGAATTATTTTGACAATAAAGGGGCCTTTGCATGGTCAGCCTGGACCGTTTCGAGCTGTTTTGCGCCGTGGTGGAGGCGGGGTCGTTCACGGCGGCGGCCACACGCCTGTGCCAGACCCGCGCCGCGGTCAGCTTCGGTATCAAGCAGCTGGAGGCGCAGCTGGGCGTGACCCTGCTGATCCGCACCACGCGCCGGGTGGCGTTGACCGATGCCGGCGAGGGCTTCTACCGTCAGTGCCTGCTGGTGCTGGAGCAGGCGCGGTTGGCCATCGAGCAGGCGCGTGCCGAGCATGGCGGGTTGCAGGGCAGCCTGCGGGTCACCTCCACGGTGGAGTACGGTTTGCGCGTGGTGGCGCCGGCCTTGCAGCTGTTCATGCGCGAGCACCCGTTGCTCAACGTGCGGCTGGAAACCCACACCAGCCATGCGGACCTGGTTCAGGAGCGCTTCGACGTGGCCATCCGGTTGGGTCAGGCGCAGGATTCAGGCTACCGCGGGGTGTGCCTGGAGACCTATGCAGTGCACCTGGTGATGGCGCCGGGCGTGGGCGTGCCAGGGGCGACGCTTGCCCAGGTGAACGCCTTGCCCAGGCTGGTGCATGGGCGTTTCGAGCGCCAGGCCGGTTGGGCGTTGCTCGATCAGAGGGGGGAGGCGGCGGTGTACGAGCCATCGGGCCGGGCGGTGATGGTGGCGGACAATGCCTCGATCCTGCGTTCGTTCGCCTTGCAGGGGCTGGGCGTGGCGCTGCTGCCGGCCTGGTTGATCGAGGACGACCTGCGTACCGGGCGTCTGCTGGATGCATTGCCGGGGTATCGCTTTGCCGAGCAGAGCGTGTACGCGCTGTACCCGGCCAGCAACCACGTGCCGCGCAAGGTGCGGGCCTGGATCGACTTTCTCAAGGGGTATGTGAACGGCATGTAGGCGCCGGCGTTGCCGGCGAAGGGCGCGCTGCGTTGGCCGGTGTTTCGCGGTGTCCGGTTCGCCAGCCTGGCTGGCTCCTACAGCGCAGCACCCGGTGTCGCTTCCAGGCCCTTGTCCAGCTTCAGCAGCTCCAGCAACCGTCTGGCGTCATAGGGCGCGCGCACCTTGATGTCGTTGTCGAAGTAGCAGTACACATCGCGATGCGCCGCCTTCGGCGCCGCACTCGCCGCATCGATCAACCGCGCATCCCCAGGCTGCGCCCCGCGTTTCCACGCCTGGATACGCTTTTGCCAGCCGCGCAAGGCCGCCTCTGAATAACCGCTGCTGTACAGCGCCACATCCCCATGCAGGCGCATGTACACGAAGTCGCTGGTCAAGTCCTCCACATGCGGCCACTTCTTCGCCGTGTCGGCCACCACCAGCGCTACCCGGTACGTGCGCAGCAACGCCACGAACGCCGGGTCCAGAAAGCTCTCGTGACGCACCTCCACTGCATGGCGCACCACCTGCCGGTCGGCGCCCTCCAGGTAACCCGCACGCTGCATCCGCTCGGCACACTGCGCGGCCAGGGCCTTGGCCTGCTTGCCGGTGTGCGGCAGGCGCGCCAGAAACGCATCGAACAACCCCTCGTCAAAACGCATGTTCGGCGGGAACTGCCACAAGGTCGGCCCCAGCTTGCTGCCCAGCGACAGGGGGCCGGAAGCATAGAAGTTGGCCAGCGGTTCGTCGATCTCGCGCAGGCGCTTCACGTGGGTGATGAAGCGCGGCGCCTTGACGCTGAACACGAAGCCTGGCGGCGTTTCGGCCGCCCAGCCGGCGAAACGCTCGGGACGTTGCAGCGCATAGAAGGTGCCGTTGATCTCGATGCTGTTGACCGCCCGCGAGGCGAAGTGCAGCTCGTCCTTCTGGCGCAGGCCCTCGGGGTAGAAGTCGCCCCGCCACGGCACATAGCGCCAGCCCGAGATGCCGATATGCACCTGCGCCGCGCCACGGCTCACGGGGTAGCCGCCAGGGTGGTGAGGAAGTCGCCGAAGCCGCCCCGCGCCCGGCAGTCGCCACGGCTGCTGGTGGACACGCTGTTGCGTGCCGTCCACACGATGCGCGCGCCGCTCAGCTCAAGGTCGCTGATCAGTTGCACGTCTTCGTCCAGCGGCACGGGCCGGAACCCGCCGACCCGCTGGTAGGCCCTGGCGCAGATGCCCAGGTTGGCGCCATGGATGTGCCGGTGGTCCTCGCGGGCCTGGTAGTGGGCCAGGTAACGCGCCTGCAACGCCGCATCCTGGTGCGCCTGCCATTGCTCCACGTGCACCGTGCCGCACACGGCGTCGGCGGCGCAGTCCAGCTGGCACACCAGCCAGTCGGCCGGCACGCAGCTGTCGGCGTCGGTGCAGGCCAGCCAGCGCGCGCCGCGCTCGAGCATCCAGCTGGCGCCGGCACGCCGGGCGTAGCCCACGTTGCGCGCAGTGACCTGCAGGGTGTGCACGCCGTGCGCCAGGGCAATGGCTTGGCTGGCATCGCTGCACTGGTCGAGCACCACCACGATCTCTACGCGCTCGCCAAGGGCCTCGGCCTGCGCCGCCGCCTGCCCGAGGGCGCGCAGGCAGGCCGGCAGGTACTGTTCTTCGTTATGCGCGGGGACGATCACGCCGATCATAGGCAAGGCTCCTGCAGGTCAATGGCACACGGCTGGCAACACCAGTATTCGAGCAGGAAGTCGGCTTCTTCGTGGCGCACGGCGCGGTACAGCGGCAGGCGCTGATCGAGCAGGGCGTGTACCTGGCGGCCATCCTGCGGGCAGCCGTCGATGGGGTGCAGCCAGTGGCAGGCCAGCAGCGCACCGCCAGGGCTCAGGCTGGCCACGGCCTGTTCGATCACCTGCAGCCACTGCGCGGGGTCGAGGTAGTAGCCGATCTCGCTGAGCACGATCAGGTCGAACTCGCCCCCCGGCCAGTCGCCGGGCAGGTGGCCCTGGCTCACACTGGCCTGGGGGCAGGCTGCCAGGCGCCGGCGCGCAAGCTCCACGGCAGTGGCATTGAGGTCCTGGCACAGCAGGGCCTCGGTGCGCTCGGCCAGCGCTGCACTGAGCTCGCCGTTGGCGCAGGCGGGCTCGAAGATGCGCGTGTAGTACTGGCGCGGCAGGCAGGCCAGGGTCAGGTCGCGCTTGCGCTTCTCGTACCAGCGGGTCCGAAAGGCCCAGGGGTCTTCATCGTGCTCGAACAGCTGTTCGAAATACTGCGGCGATACGCTCATGGAAACACCCGTCATAGAAACAGCAGTTCGAAAGGTTGCAGAAGGCGTTGCAGGGTGGTCTGGCTCAACACCGGTGGCTGCTCGCCATCGGCATGGAGCTGGCTGGCATGCGCGGCGATGGCGGCGCGCTTGCGCGCAAGTTGCTGCGGGCTGAGCGCCAGCTTGCGCGCACGGCGCCACGGCAGGCGCGGGTCGTCCGGCCGGGCCCAGTGCCAGGCCCAGACCGGCACCTCGATCAGTTGCGCGCCCACGGTCTGCGCCGCCTGTGCGCTGGCACGGCCCACGGCCTCGTGGTCGCAGTGGCCGTCCAGGCGCCAGGTGCTCAGCACCCGGTCGTCGGGGCGCAGGCAACGCACCAGCGCATGGGCCAGCTGCGCTTCGTGCGCGGCCACGCCACTGTCGGCCAGGTGCAGGCGCTGCCAGGCCACCCGGTCGACGTCCAGCCCCAGCGCGGCCAGGGCTGCGCGGCTTTCCAGGGGGCGCTGCACGCGCAGGCGCTCGCCTGGCCAGGCGAGCGAGCCGGGGTGGCTGCCTTCGCCATCGGTCACCGACACCAGCAGCAGCGCCTGCTCACGGCCGCAGAAGGTCGACAGCAGGCCACCGCAACCAAGCACCTCGTCATCCGGGTGGGGCGCCACCACCACCAGGCGCGCACCGGGGGGCAGCAGCTCATCGGCCTGCACCGTGGCGACCTGGGCCAGGGCGCTGGACGCCTGCCACAGCGACAATGGCGTGCCGCTGCCGGCTGCCTTGATCGGGTTGTCGACGCTCATAGCTGCCACCCGCCGGCTTCACGCCCGGCCAGTTGCCGGCCCAGTTCGGCCAGGTCGCGCTCGGCGTGGCTCTGGCGCAGGAACACCGGCAGGTCGGCGCTGAGCCGGGCGAAGTGGCTGTTGCGGCAGAACGGGGTGGCACCCAGGGCGCGGCCCACGTGCGTCAGCACCAGGGTGGCGGCGTATTCGACCTGGGCGCGCACACGGCGTACGGCGAACTGGGCATCGGCCTGGGGCTGTGCGTCGATCTGTGCGGCGCACTCGCGCAGGGCTGCAGCGGCGCCGCACAGGGCAGCGTCCACCGCGCCCAGGTGGGCGTCGGCGTGGGGGTCGGGGCGTGGCTGGCGACAGTGTTCGCGCAGGTAGTCGGCCAGGGCCTCGGCGGCGCCGTACCAGCAGGCGGCGATGCCGGCGCCGCCGTGCCAGAAGCCGGGGCGACTGAGGTACTGGCCAGGGCCACCCACCAGGTGCGCCGGGGTGTGTTCCAGTTCCAGCTCGACGCTGGCGGTAATGCCCATGCCCACCGCCTGCCAGCCGTCTGCCACCCGGTGCAGACCCGTCTCGGCAAGGTCCAGCGCCACCAGTTGCGGCTGTTCGTCTTCGTCCCAGGCGGTGAGCAGGCCGTGGTCGATCTGCAGCGCGCCGGAGCACCAGGCCTTGCGCCCCTGTAGGTACACCCGCTGGTTGTCGCGAGCCACGATGCGCACCCGTGCGCTGGGCGGCTCGGCCGCCCATACGCCCCAGATCCCGTTGCCGGCCAGGTGCGCCCCGGCGCATTCGGCGAGTATCGCCAGGGCATCGGTATGCCCTTCATACAGCTTGGCCAGGGCCAGGTCGGCGCCGGCCACCCGCGCCAGGGTCTGCCAGCGATGCAGCGTCTGGCCCTGGCCGGGCAACGGCAGGCGTTCCAGGCCGGCTGCCTGCAGGGCCTGCATCAGTTCGAGCAGCTGGCTGTCCAGGTTCAGCGGTTGCGGGCGCTCGGCGAACTGGCGCAGCAGGGTGTCCAGGCGGCCCAGGTCGAAGGTTTGAACAATGCTCATGAGGCGGACTCCTTGGGGCACGCAGCGTGGGTCGAGGTATTCTTTTTCAGGCCGCGCAGGTTCATGGCGCACAGGCAGAACTGCAGCACGATCAATGCCCAGGCCTCGGTATGCCAGCCCCACACCACCCACAGCAGGTTGCTGGCCATGAAGCAGCAGAAGCCGATGCGCCGCCGACGCGGCTGACGCGAGCCGATCCACCAGGCTGCCACCAGGGTGAGCAGCATGGCCGGCCACTGCAGCAGGTCGATCCAGTCCAGGCCCTTCATGCCACGCCCATGCGCTTGCGCAGCGCCACGGTGAGCGACTGGCGGGTCTTGTCGTAGTCGGCCCAGGGGTCGTCGCCATTGGCCAGGCGCTCGCCCAGGTTGTGCAGGTTCCACTGGTTGGCGCCCTTGAGTTCGGTGAGCTCTTCGCGGCGGATCGGTACCGACACCGGCAGCCCTTCGCGGGCGCGCAGCGAATAGGCGCACACGGTAGTGGCGCCACGGGCGTTGCGCAGGTAGTCGATGAAGATGCGCCCCACGCGGTTCTTAGGCCCCGAAACGGCGGACAGCCGGTCGGGGAACAACCCGGCCATGTGGGTGACGATGGCATGGCTGAACGCCTTGACTTCGTCCCAGCCGGCACGCCGGGTCAGCGGCACCACCACGTGCATGCCCTTGCCGCCACTGGTTTTCAGAAACGCCTGCAGGCCCAGTTCGTCGAGCAGTGCCAGGGTCAGCTGGGTCGCTTCGACCATGGCCTTCCAGGGCAATGCCGGGTCGGGGTCGAGGTCGAGCACGAAACGGTCGGGTTTGTCGAAGTCCCTGGCGGTGGCGTTCCAGGTGTGCAGTTCCAGGGTGTTCATCTGTACCGCGCCCAGCAGGGTGTCGGCGCGGTCGATGATCATCACTGCCTGGCCGGCCTCGGCCTTGTCGTGACTCTCCAGGCCCGGGATGTTCAGCTGGGCGGCGTTCTTCTGGAAGAACAGCTCGCCGCTCAGGCCCTCCGGTGCGCGCACCAGCGCCACGGGGCGACGCTTGAGGTGCGGCAGGATCCATTCGGCGACCTGGGCGTAGTACTCGGCCACCTGGCGTTTGTCGGTGCCGCTGCTGGCATCGATCACCCGGTCGGGGTGGGTGATGCGCAGGGTGTTGTCGGAGGCTTTGCGGGTAGGCGCTTTCACGGGTTTCTCCAGGCCGATGGCGCGGGCCGGCTTGTCTTCGCGCAGGCCATGGAACACCGAATGGCGTACCACCCCTTCGCGGGTCATCTGGGCGTAGGCCACCTCGGCCAGCAGCTGTGGCCTGAGCCAGTGCACGCCGCGGGCTTCGGCGCCGGTGGGTGGGTTGGCGACCGCGGGCTTTTTCACCTCGAGCGGGGTGAGGCGCTGGAGCAGGCTCTGCAGGGTGGCGGTATTGAAGCCGGTGCCGACCTTGCCGGCGTAGCGCAGCTGGCCGTTGTCGGCGTCGTGCACCCCCAGCAGCAGGGCGCCGAACGCGGCGCGGCTGCCCTTGGGTTCGGTGAAGCCGACGATCACGAATTCCTGGCGCTGCTTGCACTTGAGCTTGATCCAGTCGTGACTGCGCCGCGATACATAGAGGCTGTCGGCACGTTTGCCGATCAGGCCCTCCATCTGCATCTGGCAGGCGCTGGCCAGCAGGGACTCGGGGGCTTCGTCGAAATCGGCACTCAAACGCAGGCGTTGTTCGTCGGCCGGTTCAAGCACGGCCGCCAGGGCGGCGCGCCGCTCCTGCAACGGGCATTGGCGCAGGTCCATGCCATTGAGGTAGGGCAGGTCGAACAGGTAGTAGACGATGTTGGCATCGGTGTCGCTGTCGAAGGCGTTCTGCAGGGCCTGGAAGTCGGCGATACCCTCGGCGTTGGCCACCACCACTTCGCCATCCAGCCAGGCCGAGCTCAGCCCCAGGCTGGCCAGGGCCTTGGCCTGCAGCGGCATGCGCGCGGTCCAGTCGTGGCCGTTGCGGGTGAACAGGCGCACGTCGTCGCCGTCGATGCGCGCCAGGATGCGGTAGCCGTCGAACTTGACCTCGTAGCGCCAGTCGCCTTGTGGCGGGGTTTCCACCAGGGTGGCCAGTTGCGGCGTGAGGGCGGCGGGCAGGGTGGCCTTCCTGGCCGCACTCAGTGTGCCGGCCCTGGCTGGGCGGCGAGGCGGGGGTGCGGCCTTGGGCTTGTCCTTGTCTTTGCCCTTGCCCTTGGTGCGCGGGATCAGGCTGCGCTCGCTGAGCACGCTGTCGGGCTGGGCCTGCAGCACGTCGTAGTCGGCCTCGGCGCGGGCAGCCTCGTCGTCGGACTTGACCAGCATCCACTGTTCCTTCTTGCCGCCAAGGCGGGTGCGAAACAGATGCCAGGTGCCGTTCAGCTTTTCGCCCTGCAGGCGAAAGCGCAGCTTGCCGCTGGCATAGCCCTGGGCCGGGTCGCCCTCGGGCAGCCACACGCCGCGGTCCCACACGATCACTTCGCCCGCACCGTAATGGCCTGCGGGGATGCTGCCCTCGAAGCTGGCGTAGTCCAGCGGGTGGTCTTCGACGTGGACGGCCAGGCGCTTGACCTTCGGGTCCAGTGACGGGCCCTTGGGGATGGCCCAGCTCTTGAGGGTGCCGTTCAGCTCCAGGCGAAAGTCGTAATGCAGGTGGCTGGCGTCGTGCTTCTGGATGCAGAACTGCAATGCCTGCGCGCGCGCACCGCGGCGGGCCTTGCCGGCCGGCTCCGGGGTGGCGTCGAAGTTGCGCTTGCGCTGGTATTCCTGCAGTGGCTTGGCCATTGCCGTGCTCCATCGTTCATACAAACCCTATGAAGTGGGAGGGGCGCAGACCGGCGGGAGTTCAATCGGGTTGACCGGCCTTGCGCAGGGTCAGGTTGATGCGGCGGGCGCCCAGCAGGGGGTGCTCGCCGTCCTTGAGCGGGTTGACCCCGTGAAAGCGCAGGCGATCCTCGCCGCCCCAGACCATCACATCGCCGTGCTGCAGGCCGACCTTGCGGGTGGGCTCGCTGCGGGTGTGCCCGCCGAACAGGAACACCGCCGGCAGGCCCAGCGAGATCGACACGATGGGCTGGCTGAAGTCGCGTTCGTTGCGGTCCTGGTGCAGGGTCAGGCGGTTGCCGGGCTGGTAGTGGTTGATCAGGCAGGCGTCGGGCCTGAAATGGGCGAAGCCGGCGGCCTCTGCGGCGGCAGCGGCCAGCTCGGCGAGCAGCGTGGGCAGGGCAGGCCAGGGCTTGCCGGTGAGCGGGTCGAAGGGGCTGTAGCGGTAGCCCAGGCGGTCGCTGACCCAGCCCAGTGGCCCGCAATTGGTGACCGCCACCTCGATGGTGCGCCCGCCGGGGGTGAGCTGGTTGCGAAACGGTGCGGCGCGCAGCACCGTGCGCAGGGCCGGCAGCAGGGGCTCGACGAGGTCCAGGGCAAAGCCTGGCAGCAGCAGCGTCTGCTTGCCGATCCATTCGGGGGCGCCGAGGGCGGGTGGGCCGAACAGGTCGAGTTCGGGTTGTTTCATGCAAGGATCTCCAGTGACGCCTTCGCCGGCAACGCCGGCGCCTGCAGGCGACGCAAACCGGGCAGGAGCCGGCGTTGCCGGCGCAGGGGCCGGTGACTATGCTTGGGCCTCATGGAGCCCATCATACCGCTGCGCCAACCCTGCCCACCCGGTGCCTGCATCTGCGAGCGCGAACGCCTGCTCGAAACGCCGGGCGCCGACCTGCGCATTCTGCGCCTGACCCGCCAGGAAGAAAACCGCCTGCTCCAACGCCTGGAAAACCTGCAGAGCCTGCCCGACCTCGAACACCTGCAGCGCCGCCTGTTCGATCAGCTCGGCATCCAGGTGCACATCGCCCCCGGCCCCAATGAAGTGCGCACCATGCGCGGTATCCGTATCGAGGTCGAGGGCCCGCCAGGGTTGTGCCGCAAGACCCGCCAGAGCATACCGGCGGCCATCCGCCGCGCCCTCGAAAAACGTCCCGAGATCGCCTACCGGCTGCTCGACGCCCATGACCTGTTTGGCCAGCAGTAACCATCGCAGGGCGTTTCCTACGCCGTGACCACGCCAATGCACAACATTGGCTCGCAACCTGCATTGCCCCAGGCATCGATAGCTGATCGATTGGTCAGACACCGGCCTTGCCGTGTCGCCACTCCATTGCCCAGGGCCGCCGTGCATGACGCTAGCTCAACGATTTATCCCCGCGCCGGTTGATCCGGCCGGCTGGAACGCCGAACTGAACCTGCGCTTCGTCGCAGGTCAGGGGCGGACCCGAATTGGTGCACGCCAGCATTTCGGCCCACTTCTGGTGCAGCGCCCGTTCTACCCCGAAGGCGACCCCTGCCATGTGTATGTGCTGCACCCCCCGGGCGGGGTGGTGGGGGGTGATCGCCTGGCCCTGAACCTGCACCTGGAGCCGGGCAGCCATGCGCTGCTGACCATGCCCGGCGCCACCAAGTTCTACCGCAGCGCCGGGCCCACCTCGGTGCTGCGCCAGCGCTTTCACCTGGCCGAGGGCAGCGCCCTGGAGTGGCTGCCCCAGGACAGCATCTGCTTCCCCGGCGCGCGGGTATCGCTGCACAGCCATTTCAGCCTGGCCCCCGGCGCGCGCCTGCTGGCCTGGGAAACCCTGTGCCTGGGCCGCCCGGTAATGGGCGAGGCCTTCAGCCATGGCGCCGTGGACAGCCGGCTGCAGGTGGACATGCCCGACGACCCCGGCCTGCACGAGCGCCTGCGCCTGCAGGGTGGGCACCTGCACAAGCTGGGCGGCCACCCGCTGCTGGCCACCTTCTGCGCCGCCCCGGCCAACGAGCAACTGCTTGAACAGGTGCGCGAACTGATCCACCCGCTGCCGGTGCCCGCCGGCGCCACGCTGCTTGGCCAGCTGCTGGTGGTACGCCTGCTCGACCACGACAACCAACGCCTGCAATCCACCCTGCAGCGGCTGTGGCGCGCCCTGCGACCGACCGTCGTCGGCTTGCCGCCATGCCCGCCGCGCATCTGGGCCACTTGAGAGACCGCACCATGGAGCTGACCCCGAGAGAGAAAGACAAACTGCTGCTGTTCACCGCCGCGTTGCTCGCCGAGCGCCGCCTGGCCCGTGGGCTGAAGCTCAACTACCCCGAGGCGGTGGCGCTGATCAGTGCCAGCGTGATGGAAGGTGCCCGCGACGGGCGCACGGTGGCCGAGCTGATGAGCCTGGGCCGCGAAGTGCTCGGGCGTGACCAGGTGATGGAAGGCGTCAGCGAGATGATCCACGACGTGCAGGTGGAAGCGACCTTTCCCGACGGGACCAAGCTGGTCACCGTCCACGACCCTATCGTCTGACCTGCCCAGGAGCAGCCCATGATTCCCGGAGAAATCCAGGTCGCCGACGGCGACATCGAACTCAACGCCGGTCGCGCCACGATCAGCGTCAGCGTGGCCAACCATGGCGACCGGCCGATCCAGGTCGGCTCGCACTATCACTTCTACGAGGTCAACGCCTTTCTGGTGTTCGAGCGCGAGGCCACCCGCGGCTTTCGCCTGGACATCGCCGCCGGCACTGCCGTGCGCTTCGAACCGGGCCAGGCGCGCACCGTCAACCTGGTGGCCTATGCCGGCAAGCGCGAGGTGTATGGCTTCCAGGGCCGGGTGATGGGCAAGCTGGGGGCCGTGGCATGAGCCGTATTTCCCGGCGTGCCTATGCCGACATGTTCGGCCCCACCGTGGGCGACCGCGTGCGCCTGGCCGACACCGAGCTGTGGGTGGAGGTCGAGCAGGACTTCACGGTCTACGGTGAAGAGGTCAAGTTCGGCGGCGGCAAGGTGATCCGCGACGGCATGGGCCAGGGCCAGATGCTGGCCGCCGAGGCCATGGACCTGGTGCTGACCAACGCCCTGATCATCGACCACTGGGGCATCGTCAAGGCCGATATCGGCGTGAAGAACGGGCGCATCTTCGGCATCGGCAAGGCCGGCAACCCCGACGTGCAGCCCGGCGTGACCCTGGCGGTGGGGCCGGGCACCGAGGTGATCGCCGCCGAGGGCAAGATCGTCACCGCCGGCGGCATCGACTCGCACATTCATTTCATCTGCCCGCAGCAGGTCGACGAGGCGCTGGTGTCGGGCATCACCACCTTCATCGGCGGCGGCACCGGGCCGGCCACCGGCACCAACGCCACCACCTGTACTTCGGGCACCTGGTACCTGGCGCGCATGCTCCAGGCCGCCGACGAACTGCCGATCAACATCGGCCTGCTGGGCAAGGGCAATGCCTCGCAGCCCCAGGCCCTGCGCGAGCAGATCGAGGCCGGGGCGGTGGGGCTCAAGCTGCACGAAGACTGGGGCTCGACCCCGGCGGCCATCGACTGTTGCCTGGGCGTGGCCGAGGCGATGGACGTGCAGGTGGCGCTGCACAGCGACACCCTCAACGAGAGCGGCTGCATTGAAGACACCCTGGCCGCCATCGGCGACCGCACCATTCACACCTTCCATACCGAGGGCGCGGGCGGCGGGCATGCGCCGGACATCATCCGTGCGGCGGGCTACGCCAACGTGCTGCCGTCCTCCACCAACCCGACCCTGCCGTACACCGTCAACACCGTGGACGAGCACCTGGACATGCTGATGGTGTGCCACCACCTGGACACCAGCATCCCCGAGGACGTGGCCTTCGCCGAGTCGCGCATCCGCCGCGAGACGATTGCCGCCGAAGACATCCTGCACGACATCGGCGCGTTCTCGATGACCTCGTCAGACTCCCAGGCCATGGGCCGGGTGGGCGAGGTGGTGCTGCGCACCTGGCAGGTGGCGCACCAGATGAAACTGCGCCGCGGCCCGTTGGCGCCTGACACCGCGCGCAGCGACAACTTCCGGGTCAAGCGCTACATCGCCAAGTACACCATCAACCCGGCGCTGACCCATGGCATCGCCCATGAAGTCGGTTCGCTGGAGGCCGGCAAGCTGGCCGACCTGGTGCTGTGGTCGCCGGCGTTCTTCGGGGTCAAGCCCGCACTGGTGCTCAAGGGCGGGATGATCGTGATGGCGCCGATGGGCGACATCAACGGCTCGATCCCCACGCCGCAGCCGGTGCACTACCGGCCGATGTTCGGCGCCCTGGGCCAGGCGCGCAACGCCACGCGCATGACGTTCCTGTCCCAGGCCGCGGTGGAGCGTGGCGTTCACCATGAACTGCGCCTGCGCAGCCTGATCGGCGTGGCCCGGGGCTGTCGCACGGTGCGCAAGGCCGACATGCTGCACAACGGGCTGATGCCCACCATCGAAGTGGATTCACAAACCTATGAGGTACGCGCCGACGGCGAGCTGCTGGTGTGCGAGCCGGCCAGCGTGCTGCCGATGGCGCAGCGTTATTTTCTGTTTTGAGGAGCGAGCATGATCCTGTTGACGCAACGCCTGAACCAGGCCGCACACATCGGCGCCACTGCCACCCTGAGCCTGGATACGCGCATCAAGAGCCGCGTGCGCATCACCCTGGATGACGGGCGCGAGGCCGGGCTGATGCTCGAACGCGGCCAGCTGATTCGCGGCGGCGAGCTGCTGGCCGACGCCCAGGGGCGTGAGGTGATTCGCGTGCTGGCGGCGCCGGAGCAGGTCTCGACGGTGCGCTGCGCCGACCCGCTGGCGCTGGCCCGCGCCGCCTATCACCTGGGCAATCGGCATGTGCCGTTGCAGATCGAGCGCGATTTCGTGCGGTACCAGCACGACCATGTGCTGGACGACATGGTGCGTGGCTTCGGCCTTGAGGTGGCGGTGGAACAGGCGCCGTTCGAGCCCGAGGCCGGCGCCTACCAGAGCGCGCCGCACAGCCACAGCCACAACGATCACCCCTTTGTTCGCGTGCCTGGCCACGCCCACTGATTTCGACATGGAGTTGCACGATGAAAAAGACCCTCGCGTTTGCCTTGCTGCTGATCGCCGTCCCTGCGTTCGCCCACCCCGGCCACGACAGCAACCCCCTGCAGGACGGGGTGCTGCACCCGCTCACCGGGCTTGACCACCTGCTGATGCTGCTGGGCACCGGGGTGCTGGCCGCCCTGACCGGGCGCACCCTGGCGCTGCCGCTGGCCACGCTGGCGGCGATGTTCGGCGGCGCGCTGATGGGCCATCTGTTCGGGGGCGTGATCGGCATGGAGAGCATGATCATCGGCTCGCTGCTGGTGGCCGCCGCGGCGCTGCTGCTGCCCAGCCGCCAGGTGCTGCTGGCGCTGGTCATGCCGGTGTTCGCGCTGTTTCACGGCTGGGCCCACGGCGTCGAAGCCAGCCCGGGCGCGTTCTGGGTGTTCAGCGCAGGCTTTGTCGCGGTCAGCGGCCTGTTGCTGCTGGCAGGCTATGGCGCCGGGCGCCTGTTGCGCCGTCACCCCGGGCTGCAGAAGGCCTGTGGCGGCGGCCTGCTGGCCGGTGCCGCCCTGGTGCTGGCCGGCTGATGAGCGCCAACCTGCAGTTGCTGCGCCTGCTGCAACTGGTCAGCGCCAACCTGCCGGTGGGGGGCTTCACCTATTCCCAGGGGTTGGAGTGGGCGGTGGAGGCGGGCTGGGTGACGGGGGCCGACGGCTTTGGCGCCTGGCAGCGCGAGCAGTTGCACGACACCCTCGGCCACCTCGACTGGCCGCTGCTGCAACGGCTGTACAGCGCGTGCCGCGCGCAAGATGCCGATGCGTTCGCCCACTGGAGCAGCTTTTTGCTGGCCAACCGCGAAACCGCCGAGCTGCGCCTGGAGGAACGCCAGCGCGGCAAGGCCCTGGCGCGCCTGCTCGATGGCTGGCAGCTGTGTCAGGCGCCGGCCTGGCGCAGCAGCGTCGAGCTGAGCCAGCTGGGCGGCATGGCCTGGCTGGCCGTGCACTGGCAGATCCCGCTGCGTGAGCTGGCCCTGGGGCATGGCTTTGCCTGGCTGGAAGGGGCGGTGATGGCCGGGGTCAAGCTGGTGCCGTTCGGTCAGCAGGCGGCCCAGACCCTGCTGCGCGAGTTGTGCGAGGAGCTGCCTGCGGTACTGGAGTGGGCGCTGGACGTACCTGATGAACACCTGGGCGGCGGCCTGCCGTTGCTGGCGATTGCCTCTGCCCGCCATGAAACCCAATACACCCGATTGTTCCGATCCTGAGGAAACTGCCATGCAAAGCTACCAGCAACCCCTGCGCGTCGGTGTCGGCGGCCCGGTCGGCTCCGGCAAGACCGCGCTGCTCGAAGCGCTGTGCAAGGCCATGCGCGATGACTACCAGATCGCCGTGGTCACCAACGACATCTACACCAAGGAAGACCAGCGCATCCTTACCGAAGCCGGCGCGCTCGAACCCGAGCGCATCGTCGGCGTGGAGACCGGCGGCTGCCCGCATACCGCGATCCGTGAAGATGCCTCGATGAACCTGGCGGCGGTGGAGGATCTGGCGCGCAAGTTCGGCAACCTGGAAGTGATCTTCGTCGAGAGTGGCGGTGACAACCTGAGTGCCACCTTCAGCCCGGAGCTGGCCGACCTGACGATCTACGTGATCGACGTGGCCGAAGGCGAGAAGATCCCGCGCAAGGGCGGGCCGGGGATCACCAAGTCGGATTTTCTGGTGATCAACAAGATCGACCTGGCGCCCTATGTGGGTGCGTCGCTGGAGGTCATGGAAAAGGACACCCGGCGCATGCGGCCCGAGCGGCCGTGGACGTTCAGCAACCTGAAGACGGGGCAGGGTTTGCAGGCGGTGATCGGGTTCATTGTCGAGCGGGGGATGTTGAAACCGGTTTCGGTGTGAATGCCTATCGCGGGTCAAGCCCGCTCCCACAAGGACGGCGCCAGCTCCTGTGGGAGCGGGCTTGACCCGCGATGGCATCGATGCGGTGCCTGCGCATTGCACATTGCCCACATCGCTGTATACAGTGTGCGCACCAAGGGGAGCCCCGGCAACGGGCTGAGAAACCGCTGGCATCTGCAGCGCGGTGACCCTTCGAACCTGATCCGGATCATGCCGGCGAAGGGATGGGATCTAGCGCCTGCCTTCTTTGCCGGTCTCACTGCGAGGCCGCTCTATGACTGCCCCACGTTTCACCGAACACCTGCGCAAACAAAGCGAACCCACCTGGTCGGCCGCCGTCGGCCACCGTTTCGTCACCCAGCTGTGCGACGGCAGCCTGCCGGACCCGGTGATGGTGCGTTACCTGGTGCAAGACCATCGCTTCATCGACAGCTTCCTGACCCTGCTCGGCGCGGCCATTGCCACCGCCGACACCTTCGATGCGCGCCTGCGCCTGGCGCGTTTCGCCGGCATGATCGCCAGCGATGAAAACACCTATTTCCTGCGCGCCTTTGAGGCACTGGGCGTGAGCGAGGCGCAACGCACCGCGCCGGCCGACGCACAGCCCACGGCCGGCTTCAAGGCGATCATGCGCCAGGCGGCGGCCACCCGATCCTATGCGGCGGTGCTGGCGGTGCTCAACGTGGCCGAGGGCCTGTACCTGGACTGGGCGCTCAAGGCGCCCAGGCCGCTGCCGGACAACTTCGTGCACGCCGAGTGGATCACCTTGCACGACAACCCGGCCTTCGCCGACTTCGTCGCGTTCCTGGGCGCCGAACTCGACCGCGTGGGCCCGCAGGAAGAGGCGCTGAGCACCGATTTCTTCTTGCGTGCCGTGGCGCTGGAGCTTGAGTTTTTCGATGCCGTGTACCCACAGGGGGAGTGAACGATGGATATTTTCGACCGTTTGAAAGCTGCTGCACCGACCGAGTGGGCCAGTTACGTGGACCACAGCTTCGTGCGCCAGATGGGCCAGGGCAGCTTGCCCGAAACGGCGTTTCGTACCTACCTGGTGCAGGATTACCTGTTCCTGATCCAGTTCGCGCGGGCCTGGGCGCTGGCCGCGTACAAGAGCCGCCGGCCTTCGGACATCCGTGCCGCCCAGGCGGGGCTTGCGGCGATTCTGGACGAGACCGACCTGCATGTACGCCTGTGCGCGCGCTGGGGCTTGTCCAAGGCTGACATCGAGGCCGCGCCGGAGCACCAGGCCACCGTGGCCTATACGCGCTTCGTGCTCGATTGCGGCGCGGCGGGCGACTTGCTGGACCTGCATGTGGCGCTGTCGCCCTGTGTGATCGGCTATGCCGAGATCGGCCGGGCGCTGAGCCCCGACGGGGTGGCGGCGCTGGGTGATCATCCGTACCGCGAGTGGATTGGCGAGTATGCCGGGGAGGGGTATCAGGGCGTGGCTGCTGCAGCGCGCCTGCACCTGGACGAACTGGCGGCGCGCAGCATGACCGAGCAGCGCTTCACCGAGCTGGTGGCGATCTTTGCCCAGGCATCGCGGCTGGAGGCGGATTTCTGGCAGATGGGGTTGGCGGCGCGGTAGAACGGCGTGGCGCAACGGCGCTCCCGGCACCGAGCGCCGCTCGCGCGGCGCTTCGCCGGCATCCCATCGCGGTGACATTGCCCCTTATCAGCTAAGGTTGCCTGCTTACGCATGATAAGGACCCATCATGAACGACCTGCACCCGCAGCCCCTGCTGGCCACCTTGCTGCTGCTCGGCAGCCTGCCCGCCCTTGCGGCCTTGCCCGGCGCCCCGGCCTATATCGATGACAGCGGCTACCCCGAGGCCGCCAAGCAACGCATTCTGCCGGCAATGTTCGAGCAGACCCTCACCAGTACCCGCTATATCGCGCCCGCCGGCAATCCCCTGACCACCGTGGCCGAAGCCACCGGCTTTGCCGACACCAGCACCTACGCGCAAACCCGCGATTACCTTCAGCAACTGGCATCCGCCGCCAATGGCGCCATCGTGCTCAGCGAGCTGCCGGAGAAAAGCGCCGAGGGCCACCCGATGCTGCTGGTGGTGGCCTCGCTGGAGGCCGACAAGTCACCCGCCGCGCTCAAGCGTTCGGGCAAGCCGACGCTCTTTATCGAGGCCGGTATCCACCCCGGCGAGTCCAACGGCAAGGACGCGATGTTCATGCTGCTGCGCGATATGACCACCGGCAGCAAGCCGCTGGCCGGCCTGCTGCAGAAGGTCAACATCCTGTTCATCCCCAGTGTCAACGTGGACGGCGATATCCGCCGCAGCGCCTATGGCCGAATCAACCAGAACGGCCCCCGCCAGAGTGGCTGGCGCGTGAACGGGCGCAACCTCAACCTGAACCGCGATTTCACCAAGCTCGACAGCGCCGAGATCCGCAACGTGGCCTGGGTGTTCAACACCTACGAGCTGAGCTTCTTCGCCGACACCCACTCCACCGATGGCGCGATGTACCCCTACGACAGCTCGTATTGCCATAACGGCAATGGCTGGTCGCCGGCCAGCAGCGCGTGGATGGACACGGTGATGCGTGCGCCGGTGTACCAGGCGCTGGAGGGCGAGGGGCATGTGGTGCACGAGTGCATCAGCATGAACGACAACCAGGACCCGACCCAGGGCTACTACCCGTACCGCACCGACCTGGCGCGCTTCTCCAACCAGTACGGCGATATCCGCAACGTGCCGTCGATTCTGATCGAGCAGCATGCACTGCACCCGTACCAGACCCAGGTGCTGGGCAACTACGTGATGCTCAAGACGATGTTCCAGGTGATCGGCGAGCAGGCCGCTTCGCTGCAGCAGGCCATTGCCAGTGACCGTGCCCGGCTCGCGGCCCAGCGCGAGGTGGTGCTGACCTGGAAGCCGGGCAAGGAGGAGCAGGTGGATTTCAAGGTGGGCGACTACCGCTACGAACAGTCGCCGATCACCGGTGCCAGGACGATCGTGTGGGGCAACGTGCCCAAGCCGCTGACGGTGCCGGTCACTGGCAACACCGAGCCCGACCTGGTGGTCAAGCGCCCACGCCAGTACGTGGTGCCGGCGCAGTGGGCCGAGGTGATCGCGCGGCTCAAGGCGCATGGCATCCGCATGCGCACCCTCGAGCAGCCCACGGCGATGGCGGTGACGCTGTACCGCATGGATGAGGTGAAGGTGGCCGGTGGCTTCGAGCCGGACCGTGCGGCAGCCAACGAGATTCCGGGCTATGAAGGGCATCTGCTGGTCAGTGGCGTGGCCAACCCGCTGGAGCGTATGCAGACCTTTGCGGCGGGTTCGGTGCTGATCGACGTCGACCAGCCGCTGGGCGTGCTGGCGATCAACCTGTTGCACCCGCAAAGCCCCGACTCGTTCTGGGCCTGGGGTTTCTTCAACGCGACCCTGGTGGCGGCGGAGGAGCCAGAGGAATACGTGATGGAGCCGATGGCGCGCAAGATGCTGGCCGCGAGCCCGGCACTCAAGGCCGAGTTCGAGGCCCGCCTCAAGGACGACAAGGCGTTCGCCGACAGCCCGAGTGCGCGCCTGCACTGGTTTTACCAGCGCACGCCCTTCTATGACGTGAATGCATTCGTGTATCCGGTGGGGGCCGTGTACTGAGGCAAGCCGAAAAGGTCGATGACAACGCCACTGCTGCTGATCGCTGCCGTGCATAAGCCGACGGCGCAGACGCAGTGCACGCTGCGCTAGGGGCCATCAGCTCGTAGCGGGCAGGGCCGCCACGGCATCGACTTCGATCTGCATGCCGTCCAGTGCCAGGCGCGGCACGGGTATCAGGGTGCAGGTCGGTTTGCTGAGCTGGCCCCAGGCGGCGTTGGCAGCCGCCACCCACAGCGCCAGCCTGGCTTCGCTATGGTCCACGATCAGCAGGGTCAGCTTGAATACATCGGCCAGGCTCGCACCTCTTGATTCCAGCGCGGTGCGCAGGTTGAGCAGTGCCTGGCGCGCCTGTTCGGCAAAGTCGGGCGACAGCGTACCGGCAGGGTCTTCACCCCCCTGGCCGGCGATGTACAGCAGCTTGGCGGCGGTGCTGACCTCGGCCACGTGTGAATAGGCATTGGCGCTGGGGTCGTACAGGCCTTCGGGGTTGGACAACACAAATACGGCGGGTTGGCTGGTGCTCATGGGGCGACTCCACTCAAGGGAGGCGCAAGGGTAAAACCTCAAGTTAGGTTGAGGTCAAGCACCTGTTTTCAAGGGCGCCGCACGTTCTTCAGTAGTGTTTGAGAAATAGGCGCTGCGAAGGCACCGGCCCGTTGATCAGTCGGATCAGGTCGCTGGCCTGCAAGGTGAACGGCTTCGAATAGTAGTAGCCCACAAAGAAGCCGGACGCCTTCATGGTGCATGGCAGTACCGGCTTTCTTGCCAGCATGTCGAGGGCCGCTGCGTCGCTCAGGTCGCGGTACTGGTCTTTTTTCTGAAAGCTCAGTTTCGAGGTGAACAGGCCATCACGGGGCGGTCGGTCATCGCGTTCGATCTCACCGATCAGCGAATACGTCATGCGGTGGTCATAGGCGAGGTTCTCATCCTCGGTGATCGAGCATTCGATGCGCGTGCCCAACTGGCTGGTCTTGCCCCGGAAGGCGTCGAGCACATCCACATCTGCCGCGAAGGTCAGGGTGTACACACTGTGGTTGCTGTCGAGCTGCTTTTGCAGGGAAATCGGTTCGACCGTGGCCTTGGCGCGCGGGATGAACAGTGAACAGGCACTGAGCTGGGCAGCCAGCAGGCCAAGTACGATCAGTGGAAGCAGGCGCATGTGTCATCCATGGGGGCGGGAGGGCGCCTTGATACACCAGTTGGTCACGCTGCGCCAGCGGTTCACGAGGCATCGCACAAAGCGCCGTGACACTTGCCGCAGAGTGCCTGCTAGGGCATCCTGCGCGCCCGCCACACTCATGGAAGAAGGGCGCATGCCTGTGTTTCACCGCTTCGCCCTCGGCTTCACGCTGGCCGCCGGTGCACTGTTGAGCAGTGGTTGCGTCAAGGACCACGGCATCGACCCGTTGCCCCTGCGCTTTGTGTCGTTCAGCGACAACCCGTATCGCTACGACCTGCGTTTTCAGGCCGACGAAGACCTGCTCAGCCTGTTCGAACGCCACACCGGCAATGGCCAGATCAGCGAGCGGCTGGTGTGCGCGCTGGACGGCGACGAGAACTTCGACCTCGAGCACGTGATCACCTACAACCTGTCCGGCTCGCCCGAGTTCGAAAGCCGCGCGCCCGATGGCAGTTTCAACTACCTGGCGCAGATGAGCTTCGACAAGACCCTGCCGAGCCGCTCCAGCAGCACTGAACTGACCCGCGAAACCATCCAGCGCCTGCTCGAGAACAGAACCACAATCCCGTGCAAGCTGTACGTCACCGCGTTCCCGTATCACGCGTACTTTTCACTGGTGATGCGCATCCCGGTTTCGGTGCTGCTGGCCGAAGTGAACAAGCACGACTACAGCCCGTACATACCACCTTTTGTGTGGGCCGCGCCGACGCTGGACGACGCCACGCCGCTGGCACCCTTCGCCAGGCAGGTCGAGGCGCCGCTCTACAGTGCACGCCTGCCCATCACCGACAGCGAAACCGGCAGGCCACTGCCACGCGTGGCCTACGTGATCCAGCGCAAGGACGGGTATCTGGAATACGGCACCAGCGATGCCGAGGGCTACACCCACGAGGTGATCTCGCTGACCCGGGAAACCATCAAGCTTTACCTGGTGGACTAGGGGTATCATCCCCAGCTGAATTTGCCCTACTGCGCTAGAGGAACCCCACGGTTTGCCTGATTCACTGCATGCATCGCTCCACAACCCCCTGCTGCAATACCTCGCCCGACTGGCCCCGTCGAGCCAGTTGACCATGAAGTACATCCTGCAGGACGCCGCCGACCGTCTGGACTTCGAGGACATCGACATCAAGGAGGTGCCCTGGCACTTGCTCGAACCGGGGCATGTCACTGCGCTGGTGGCGGCGTTGCGCGCCGACGGCTATGCGCCCAACACCACGTCGCTGTACGTCAACGCGATTCGCGGGGTGATGAACGAAGCCTGGCGCCTGGGCCTGATCAGCCAGGACCAGCTGCTGCGCATGCGCACGGTCAAGGCCGCCCAGGGCACGCGCCTGCCGGTGGGGCGCAACCTCAAGCGCACGCTGATCCGCGAACTGATGGAGGCCTGCGCTGCCGACCCGCGCCCGCAGGGGCTGCGCGACGCGGCGGTGATCGCCTTGCTGTACGGCACCGGCATGCGCAAGAGCGAGTCGGTCAACCTCGACCTCAAGCAGATCGACTTTGCCGAGCGCAGCCTGCAGGTGCTGGGCAAGGGCAACAAGCAGCTGATCAAGTACGCACCGGTGTGGGCCTTCGACAAGCTCAATGCCTGGCTGGAGTTTCGCCGCTCGCAGCTGCCCGAGGGCCAGGCCGACGATACCTTCCTGTTCAACCGCATCCGCCGCGGCAGCCATATCACCCGCGAGCGCATCACCAAGCACGCGATCTACTACATCGCCCGCCAACGCGGTACCCAGGTGGGCGTAAAGATCATGCCCCACGATTTTCGCCGTTCGTTCATCACCCGGGTGATCGAGGAGCACGACCTGTCGATCGCGCAGAAGCTGGCGCATCACAGCAACATCCAGACCACGGCCAACTACGACATGCGCGACGACAACGAGCGGCGCCGCGCGGTGGACCGCTTCGACTGCTAGCTGCCGGCGGGCCAGGCCCGGGTGTTGATTCGGCTGGGCCGGGCTGGCCATTGCCAGCTGCTGCCGGCACGGCGCAACCATAGCCCGCTGCCGCTGGGCAGCAGGCTGGGGGTGCCCAGCCGTGGCAGGACCTGTACGTCAGCCGCGTAGGCGTTGACCTGGGAGCCCCTGTGCAGATGATCGACACTGAACGTCCCGGACTGTGCGCGGACTTCACCGCTCGGGGTTTCGACGATCAGCGGGCGCGGGTCGCTGCTGGCCTGCACCAGCACTTCGCCGTCGTGCAGCACCAGGCGTCGTTGCTGCGCGGTGAAGCGGATGTCCACATGGGTGGCGTGGTTGAGCGCAAGCTGGCTGCCATCGCTCAATTGCAGCAGGCGTGTCTGGGCCGGCCCGGTGCGTTCATCGGCCATCAATTGGCGCCACGGCACGATGTTCTGCGCCAGGTAGGCGCTGCCAAGGATTGCCAGCAGGCAAGCGCCAAGGCGTTTCAGGCGAGGGTGAGACACGGGGAGCCCCAGGTGGAAGAGGCTGGGGATGATAGGGGCAGCAGGGGCGGCACTCAAGCGGTTGCAGTGCTTGGGCCTTCGCCGGCAAGGCCGGCTCCTACAGGGTGTGTATTGCCGGTAGGAGCCAGCTTGCGGGCGCAGCGGTCAGCTGCCAGCCGGGCCGCTGACACCGCCGCTGTTGTTGCTTTCGGAGCCTTCGTGGCCATTTCTCTCGGAACCGGTGCCCTCGGGCATCTGCCCACGGGTGTCATCGGTGTTCATGCCGCCCTGGCGGCCGTCGTCGTTGCCCTGGGTACGTGGGTCGGTGCCGTTGGGCATGGACGGCTCGTTGGACGGGGCCGGTACATCCACCCCGGCCCCAGGAAGGGTGGAGTTGGGCACGCCGTTGCCGGGGGCAGGGTTGGTCGGGCCGGTACCTGCGGCCAGGGCCACGGTGGCCTGGGCGCCCAGCAGCGCGGCGAACAGCAGAGCGGTGATCGGGGTGCGGGTCATGGTCGAACTCCTTTCATGTGGGCTACCTGACATTGGTCCGTCGTCATGCGCCGAGGGTGCGGCGTGAGCGACGGACGGTCTAGTCGCGACCCCGCATGAAGAAGCCCGCCACGTACTTGCGGAAGGTGTCCAGGCCTTTGAAATCGGCAAAGCGCCTGAAGTTTTCCGTTTCGGGCTCCGGGCCCAGCGGCTGTTCGGTCAGCGACACGGACAGCACCCGGTCCTGGTCGGAGCTGAGCACCAGTTCGTCCATCACCCGACCGCCGATCACCGGCCGGCGCATCACCACCTTCACACCCTTGCCGGCCATCCAGTCGATCAGCGAGACGAGCATCTTCAGCGGTTCGCGCTCTTCGTCGCGGTACACCGGGAACAGGTGAGCGCGCGACAGCACCGGCACGCTGGCCACATGGATCAGTTCGTAGAAGTGGCTGCCGGCGGTGGCGGGGGAATAGATGGCCAGCGCCAGCAGCGGGCCGGGGGTGCGGCTACCGCCCCACAGCAGGTGGTGGCCCTGGAAGTCGAACCCGTCTTCGCTGCGTTCGGTGAGCACCTTGCGCGCCTTGATCTGGCTGACGCAGTCCAGCAGCAGGCCATGGCGCCGATGTGTGCCGAACACCGTGGCGTCGCGCAGACGTGCCTTGAGCATCATCATGTGCTTCATGTCCAGGCGGGTTTCCAGGTAGTTGCTGGCGGGCACGCGGTCGATCAGCGGGTAGCGGGTGGCGACGCTGCGCAGTTCGGCGAACTGGGCGGTCAGGTCCTTTTTGAGGTGGGTGGCATAGACGTTCAGGCCGCTGGCTTCGATCAGGGTCAGCAGCAGCGAGAGCAGGCGATGCTGTTCGCGCCTGTCGCCGCTGCCGTTGCCTTCGCCGCTGCCGGCAGCGGCACGCTGGAAATCGCCGATCAGGCGCAACGGCGCGTCCGGTGCCAGCCAGGCCGCCGGCGGGGTGTCGGCCTCGTTATGGCTGGCGTCGGTGTCGCGTTCGTCCTTGGTGAAGGCACAGCCCGGCGCATGTTCGGCGGTGCCGGGGTTGTTCTTGAGAAACAGCGTGCCGGTGCTGCCGTTGAGGTTGACGTTGAGTACCGGCATGCTTTTGGGCTGGCATTCGCAGGCCAGCCACTGCCCGGCGGCGCGTACCTTCATCAGCAACTGGTTGGCCTGCAGCAGCCGTGGGCCCTCCAGGGCGCCCAGCACGAACCCGCGCAGCAGTTCCTCTTCGGCGGGGGTAAGGGTGCGCACCAGCGCGGCGTTTTTCTCGATGATTCGCATGGACGATCCTGGCCAGCCTTCCTGTGCCTGCCACCTTAATTCAAAGCCCTGCACGCGACCATCGCCGCGTGCAGGTGGCGTTCATTGCGGGCTGAACATTTTTGCCGCGCGGGCGCGGATTTCCTCGACCGACACGTCTTCGACGTGGGTGGCGACGAACCAGAGGTTGCCGAAAGGGTCCTTGAGGGTGCCGCTGCGGTCGCCGTAGAACTGGTTCTGCACGGCGTTGACCTGGGTGGCGCCGGCCTTCAGCGCCTGGGCGAAGGTAGCGTCGACATCTTTGACGTACAGGTGCAGGCCGATGGCGCTGCCCTGCAGGGATTGGCTGCTGGTGAGCCCGCCGGCCTGGTCGCAGGGGTCGGCCAGCATCAGCGAGGAATCGCCGATTTTCAGCTCGGCATGGCCGATACGGCCATCGGGGGCGTCGAGGCGGAACATTTCGGTGGCGCCGAAGGCGGCCTTGTAGAAGTCGATGGCCCTGGCAGCGTCCTTGATGCCCAGGTAGGGGGTGATGCTGTGCTGACCGTCGGGGATGGGTTGGGTGGCCATTTTTTCCTCCATTGGTACGCAAAAAGTGTGTTGCCTACACGGGCCCTATCGCGGGTCAAGCCCGCTCCCACGTGTTCATCACTGCCTTTGTGGGAGCGGGCTTGACCCGCGATAGGTGCGCCGCGATCCAAGCCTATGCTTGTACCGTTTTGCCCACCACGCAATCAGAAGATGTAGTCAGTCGTCAGGAAACTCGACTCGCGGTTGCGGATGATCTGGCTGATCAGCTGTTTGTTGGCCTCCTGGAACTTGGTGGCCACCAGGGTGCGGATCGAGAACACGCGCAGTGCGTCATGCACCGACAGGGTGCCTTCGGCCGAGTTCTTGCGCCCGTTGAAGGGGTAGGTGTCCGGCCCGCGCTGGCACTGGGCGTTGAGGTTGATGCGCCCGACCTGGTTGGCGAAGGTGTCGACCAGCCGGCCCACGGTGGCCGAATCGGTGCCGAAAATGCTCAACTGCTGACCGAAATCCGAATCCAGCACGTAGTCGATCACTGTCTGCAGGTCGCGGTAGGGCACCACCGGGATCACCGGCCCGAACTGCTCTTCGTGGTACACGCGCATCTGTGGGTTCACCGGGTACAGCAGCGCCGGGTAGAAGAACGAACCGCGGCTCTGGCCGCCGCCCTGGTTGATCACCCTGGCACCGTGGGCTACTGCATCGGTTACCAGGCCGCCCAGGTAGTCGACCTTGCCTGCTTCGGGCAACGGGGTCAGGCTGACGCCCGGGTCCCATGGCATGCCGGGCTTGAGGTCGGCCAGCTTGCGCTGGAACTTGTCGAGAAAGGCGTCCACCACCTGCTCGTGCACGAACAGGATCTTCAGCGCCGTGCAGCGCTGGCCGTTGAACGAGAGGGCGCCGGTGACCGCCTCGTTGACCGCGTTGTCCAGGTCGACCTCGGGCAGCACGATGCCCGGGTTCTTGGCGTCCAGCCCCAGCGCGGCGCGCAGGCGGTGCGGGCGCGGGTGAAGCTTCTTCAGGTCGCTGGCGGCCTTGTTGGTGCCGATGAAGGCGAACACGTCGACCTTGCCGCTGGCCATCAGCGCGCTGACGGTCTCGCGGCCACGCCCGTAGATGACATTGATCACGCCGGCCGGGAAGCTGTCGCGAAACGCCTCCAGCAACGGGCGAATCAGCAGCACGCCGAACTTGGCCGGCTTGAACACCACGGTGTTGCCCATGATCAGCGCCGGGATCAAGGTGGTGAAGGTCTCGTTGAGCGGGTAGTTGTAGGGGCCCATGCACAGCGCCACGCCCAGGGGCGCGCGACGGATCTGGCCGAGGGTGTCCTGCTCCAGTTCGAAGCGACTGGAGCGCCGGTCGAGTTCCTTGAGGGCGCCGATGGTCTCGACAATGTAGTCGCAGGTGCGGTCGAACTCCTTCTCGGAGTCCTTGAGGTTCTTGCCGATTTCCCACATCAGCCACTTGACCACCACCGCGCGCTGCTCGCGCATGCGGGCCAGGAACGCCTCCACATGCTGGATGCGCTCGGCCACGCGCATGTTCGGCCACACGCCGCGGCCCTTGTCGTAGGCACGCACGGCGGCGTCCAGGGCGGTGAGGGCGGTATCGGCGTCCAGCAGCGGGGCGCTGCCGAGTATCACCTGCTGCTCACCGTCGTCGGTCTTGAGCCACACCGGGCTGCGCACCGTGGCCAGCGGGCCTTCCCAGCGGTGCAGCTGCCCATCCACCAGGTAGTCGCGCTGCTCGAGCGGGTCGCCCAGGCGATAGGCCTCGGGGATATCCGTGGCAGCGGGAAACAGCGAGTCCAGACGATCCATGACGCAATACCTCTTTTCCATGGTGAATGAAACGGTTCAGCCGAGCATAACGCCGGCCCCGGCACAAAAGCCAGCCTGGCCCGGGTGCGCTCCGGGCCGGCGCTCGCCTGTCAGTCGATGGTGCCTCGCGCCACTCCCTCGGTCAGGGTTCTGCGCAGGTCGACGAGGCGTTGTTCGTACACCTGCCGCAAGCGCTGCGCCTCCACCAGCAGTTCACCTTCGCTCAGCGTTTCGGCTGCCTGCTCCAGGCTGTCGTCCAGCGCTGCCCGCGAGGCGGCGAACTGTGCGGCGAAGCGTTCGCGCAAGTGGTGCTCCCATGCAGGGTAGACCGGTTCCTCTTCATGGTTCATGGCCAGTACTTCGTCCAGGCCGTGGGAGGTGGTCGGGTCAACCGCCAGCAGCAGGTTGCGCTGCTGTTCTATCCAGGCTTCGCCCGGCAGCGGCATCACATCGACCAGTGCGTCGATGATCACCGGCTCGTCGGCACGCGCCGCCTGGGCCAGGTCCAGGCCCGGCAGGCGGGTGATACGTTTGAGCGCCCACTGGTAGAGCGTCGCGTAGCTGTCTTCGGACATGTTGAACGAAAGGCTCAGCACGCCGAAGCCGAGCTTTCTGAGACGCACGTGGTTGACGATGGTCGCCAGCAAGGTGCGCGAGCGGGTTGCCAGGTGCGGGATGGCCAGGGCCTGTGACACCTCGCCCAACTGTTCGAGGTCGAGCAGGGTGCCGCCTGTGCGGGCGAGAATCTGCTCACGCAGGGGCGCATTGGCGTCCATCCAGGTCAGCAGGCGCCACAGGCGGCGCCGGTAGGTCAGTGGGGCGACGATGTAGGGCGGGCTGTCGAACATGGCACGCAGGTCCCGGAAGAACCCCGACGGCAGGCTCTGCTGCAGTCGTTGCCAGCTGGCCCGCTGTTGTGGCGTGGCGTCGTCGAGCAGTTCGTTGTAATCGATCTCGGCCACCAGCAGGTCGATACGGTGGGTGGTGTAGTAGGCATCGGCCGCCTGCAGGGCAGCATCGCTCAGCGGATTGTGTTCCAGGCGCAGCGCCCGGGCCAGCGGAGGTGAGAGGATGGCGGTCGGTGGCAGCTCCTGCAGCTGGTTGCCGGACAGGTCCACCAGGTTCGGCGCGTCCAGCTGATCAAGCCCTGCCGGATAGCTCGCCAGGCTGCAGTTGTACAGGTCCACGCCCTGCAGCCGGTTCAGGCGGGCGAAGTCGGGCGGGGTTGCCAGCGGGTTGTTCGCCAGGCTCAGGTCGCGCAACTGCGGGTAACCTTCGAGGGCGTGCTGCAGGTGCTCGTCCCAGACCAGGCGGTTGTTGGCCAGGTCCAGCACGCTGAGCCGATCACCCAGCCCGGTGGGCAGGCTGGTGAGTTCGCAGCCGTTCAGGCTGACGCGCTGCAGCTGGGTGAAGTGGCGCAGGAAGGCGTCAGGCACCCGGGTCAGGGAGTTCTGCTCCAGCGACAGCTCATTCAAGTGATCGAAGTTGGCCTCCAGCACAGGGAAGCTTTCCAGGTCACCGTCGGTCAGGTCTAGAAAGTCCAGGTTCAGTTGAATGATGGCTTCGCCGTCGGCGACCTCGCGCACCGACAGGCGCTGCCAGGCGGCGATGATTTCTTCCCGCGCCGATTGCCGGGCTGTACTGGGCAGGGCCCACAGGGTCAACGCGCTTTTCAGGCGTTGCAGGGTTTGTTCGAGCGTGCGCAAGCGCGCCTGTGCCGGAATCTCGCTGGCCTCCCAGGCCGCCAGTGTGGCACGCGCCTCTTCGCCGCTGGCATGCGGGTAGAGCGTGCGGTAGCGGGCCTCCTGTGAGGAGCTGGCAGGCGACACCGGCGGGTAGCCGGGGCGGTCACTGCCGCCCAGCAGGCGTGCTTCGCTGGCCCAGCCGCGGACCTCGCCGGACCACAGCCAGGTGGCAAGTTCGCCGCGGGGGCGTTCGAGCATCGACAGCACGCGTTGCTGCAGCGCCGCCCTGGTGTCCAGGCCCAGCACCTGGCGATAGCGGGGAGCGATGCTGTCATGCAGGGCCGCGAACAGGTCGTCGCCGGGCGCGTGCAGCGGGAGGTCGTCCTTGAAGGTCTGGTAGCCTTCTGCACCGTGCACCAGAACCCTGCGCTGCGCCTGGGTGGCACGACCCACGCGCTGCAGCAGAGGGCCGCGCGGGCCACCACTGCGTGCTTCCAGCACCACCGAGGCGTCCCAGCCAGGGGCGTGCTCCAGGCACAACAGCGCCAGGCGCGTGCTTTGCGGCGTCGCCAGGGCTGGCCAATACAGGCCTTCGGTCGCGCGTACCAGGGGAACACGGGCGGCCAGCGTGGCGGCCTCTTCCAGCAATTTGGTGGGGATGGCTGCCGGTGGCACCCAGCGTGCCAGCCGGGCCGGGCCGACAGTGTCCAGCAGGCTGCGGGCCAGCACCGGGCTCAACCCGGGCAAGCGTGCGCACAGGGCCGTGATGTGCGGCTGCGGGGGCACCAGGGCCAGGTAACGCTGCTCGAACAGGGCCTTGCCGACGTTGCCCGTGACGTTTTCGGCGCGCAGTTGCCGGGCGATCCTGAGCCGTTGCAGCGTATCGGCCAGCAAGGGTGGCACGCCCAGATTGGCGGCGTGCAACCGACGCAGCGCGTCTTCGCGGGTGCCGCTGACCTGGCAGGCCTGTTCGAGTTCTGCATCGCTCAGGCCTTGCGCAAGCGGGCCCAGACGGCGCAGCAGGGTGGCCCGCGACCAGCTCAGCGGCTGTTCATGCACGCTGCGCCAGGCACCCTGGCCGTTGTGCTCCAGCGCGGGGCGATAGGCGTCTTCACGCTCGGGGTGGCGCAGTTGCCATTGCTGCTGGTGCGCATCGAACTGCTGCTCGTACAGGTCGGCGCCGAGCCTGATGTAGTGCCGGTCCGCGTGCCGGTACTGGCCCTGGTCGTTGGCTGTCACCTCGGCGGGCAGCGACGTGTCCAGCCGGTAGGGTGCCAGGTCGGGCAGGTACAGGCGCGTACTGCCATCGGGCAGTGGCACTTCGATCAACGCATCGACCAGCGCTGGCGCTGCCTTGATCGCCAGCACCGAACCGGCCAGCATGCCGGCAGTGATCGCCACCGACTGCAGGTGCGCCATGGCGCCCTCGACGTCGCCGTCCTGCCAGTCCTCCACGCCTTCATACACCTCCTTGATCAGCTGTACCGCAGTGACCGCCAGCATGACCGGGCCCAACGCGGGAACGAACATCGCCGCGGCATTGAGCACGTTCAGCGCGCGTGTCTCCCATTGTTCCAGGCGGGCCTTGCGCGCTTTCTCGTCGGCTTCAGCGGTGGGCACCATGAGTACCCGTGCTTCATCCTTCAGGCGTTGCAGGTGGCGGTCCTGCAGCACGCCGAACAGCTCGCCGGCAACCGGGGCAAGGCTCAGGTACAGGCTGTCCTGCTCCTGCGAGTGCCACGGTCCGTCCTTGTCGACCACCTGCCGGGCCAGGTTGTGTCCGAGCACATCGAACAGGTGTTGCTGCTGTTGCAGCGGTACGTAGCGCTGAAACAGTCTGCGAAACCCGGGGTGGTTGAGGCGCCCTTTGAGGTAGCGCTCCAGCGCCGGCATCGACGCATGCTCGGTGAGGGCATCGTCCGGGTCGCCGGGCAGGTACAGCAGCAGGCTGTCTGCCTGCTGCTCAGATGCCAGGGCAAACAGCAGGATGTCGTGCAACGGTACGCCGCTCATGCTCAGCAGGCTGGCCTGCACTGGCGGGGCCTCGGCGCCTGCTGCGGCGGGCGCGTCCAGCAGCGCCAGCAACCGGCGGCAGGCGGTTGGCCCGATGCGCTGGCGCGCTTTCGCCACGGTGACCTCCAGGCGCAGCAACTGGCGATTGGCATCGATCGAGTCGCGACGCACCCTGTCTTGCGTGGCAGGTGTTTCGAACACTGCCTGCAGGTGCTGCTGGTAGCGGGCGCCCAGGTCCAGTTCGCGGCACAGGCGGGCGAACACGGCGGGTGACAGGCGATGGCGGGTATAGCGGTAGGCAAGCCCGGCGTCGGTCAGGTCGAGGTGGAAATGGCCTTGCAGGGTGATCGCACTCTTGCCGAGGAAAGTCACGTCGTCACCGAAGTTCTGCAGCGCTGCCTGCAGCAGGCTCTGCTTCTGGTAGGTGGTACGTGTGGCGAGCTGCCAGAGGTCGGCCTCTTCGTGAAACTGCACCAGGTCGGTAGTGTGCAGGTTCAGGGTTTCGCCAATTTCGGCGTCAAGGCGCGCCTGCAGCAGCGGCTCGGCAAATGCCAGCAACCCCTGGAAGGCCTTGAGGGTGCCTGCCAGTGTCTGGCTGGCCCGCCGATAGCGACGCCTGGCTGCGCGCACGGCGTCACGCTGATCGGGCAGGCCGTTGGCCAGCCAGTCCGGTTCGGCATCGGGGATGACATGGGTCAGGGCCAGATGGCGCCGAAGGTCTTCGGCGTCCTGGGCGCTGGTGTGTTTCAGCCAGGTGGGCAGGCGCTGGACGATGAACGGTGAGTGGGGAATACGTGAAGGGGTGGTAGGCATGGTCGTGCTCCGGTCCGTGGACCGACAGCACAACCGATCAGCCGGGCGAAGCGGTGGTAGTTATCTGTTGGAGGCAGTGTCCAGGGTGCTCTGGCGCGCCTCGCGCAGCGACGCGTAGCCGACCCTGGGCACGCCCGCCAGGCGCTGGTCGAGCAAGGCCTGCAAGGACTCGCCACTGCCCAGGTAGGCATCGCCGAAGTCGTGGCTGCCCAGGGCACTGGGGTGCGCCACCACTTCGAGCACGCCATGGCGTGGGGCCAGGCCGTCACGCAGGTCGACCGGGGTACACACATGGTCGGCGGTCAGCCTGGCCAGCTGGCGCAGGCGCTGGTTGAGCAACGTCTTGAACAGGCGTTTTGCCGGGCCGATGTTGTGCCCCACATTGCGGGCCAGGCGTATCGGCACCCCTTCGCGGGCGGCGAAGCGGGCGACGATTTCGCCGATGGGCCACAGGTTGTGCACGTGCTGGTGGGAGTCCAGGTGGCTGGGGGTCAGCCCATGGTCCAGGCAGCGCTGCCATTGCGCGGCCAGTTCCTCGTGCACCGCCTGGCGGGCCGCGCGCCCCAGCCACAGGCGCTTGCGCGACAGGCCCAGGTCGAACTCGCCCTCGGCATTGCAGAACTGCGCCAGCGCGCGGATCGGCTCGCTCAGCGGGCGCCCGTAGGTCAGGTTGAAATGCAGGCCCACGCGCCCGCGCAGGGCCGGTTGCTGGGCCAGCGCGCAGGCGGCCTTGAATGCCGGCATGCTGGCCATGGCGGTGGCCGAACTGATCAGGCCGCACTGGAACGCGCGCAGGATCACCGCGTTGGTGTGTTCGTTGAGGCCAAAATCGTCAGCGTTGACTATGACTTGGGACGGCATCCGGGCGCTCCTGTGCTGTGGGTGTGGCAGTGGGGGTAGTGGCAGGTGCCGGCACGGGCTGCTGTTGGCGGCGTTTGATCCAGGGCTTGATGCGTTGCCACAGGCGCAGCGCCATGCCCAGGCACAGGCCCGACGGGCGCCAGCTGTAGAAACTGTGGCGCAGGTGCTCGACCTGGCCGGTCATGCGCTCATGCAGCTGGTGGCTGGAGTTCTCCAGGCTCACCCTTGAAGCGTCGATCCACGTCCAGCCTTCGTCCAGCCCCCAGTCGATCCATTCCTGCAGCAGCACCCGGCCGCTGCCAAGGTCGGCATACTGCGGCACGAAGGCGAGGTTGTAGTCGTACAGGCGGCCCCGTTCGAGCAGGCCCAGGCGGTAGCTGATGCAGCGCCCGTCCAGTTCCAGCACCACCAGGCGCAGACGGCCATCGGCCGCCAGCGCGGTGAAGGCCTGGAACATCCATTGGCGCTGTGCGGGAACCGAGAAGATGCCGACCCCGTCGTCGCCTTTCCAGCTCACGGCCTCGACCGCGCTGACGGCTTCCAGCCAGGAAGCTGCGTTGGCGGTATCGGGGGTTACTCGGCGCACCTGTGCCCCGCAGGCGGCGATGCGCTTGCGCGCGCGGCGCAACTTGTAGCGCGGGTCGCCACTGACTTCCTGGCGGTCGGCCTCGCTTATCTGGTGCACCGGCGCACGGCAGGCGGTGCGCTGTTCGTGGGTGGAACTGCGGCGTGCCCACTGCTGCAGCCAGGGCGAATCGCCCGTTACCTCGTTGAGTTGCAGCAGGGCATGGGGCAGGCGCGTGCGAATGGCTGCCAGTACCTGGCCGGCGGCACTGGTCGGCAGGTCGATGAGCAGGCCGATGCGGTCGCTCATGGGGTAGCCCAGGTGGTGCACCACGGCAAAGTCCAGCGGCCCGTGGCGCTCAAGGGTGCGGACCAACGGCAGGCACAGCACCAGGCGTCCTTGTGCGTGCCCCAGCAGTACCTGCAGGTGCTGGCTGGCCGGCAAGGCAGCCTCGGCGGCGCGCAGCCAGGCCAGGCTGTTGAAGGGGGTGGCATCGGGCAGCCGCTCGCGCAACTGCTCGTAGGCGTCGGCGGGGAAGTCGTCGGCACGCAACGAGGCGTGCCAGGTAAAGGTCAGGGTCATCGGTTCAGGACACCGTGGCAGTAGTGCTGCGCGGCGCCGGTTTGCGCAAGGCATCCAGGCGCGAGCCGCTGTAGCGCGTTTCGCGGAAGAATTTCCAGCGACCGAACAGGCAGTACACGTGCATCACACGGCCCTGCTCGACGTAGCCCATGCGCAGGTGCAGCTTGAGCGCCGGAATGTTGTGGGTCTCGCACACGTCGACCACCTTGTCGCAGCCCTGTTCGGCCATGGCGCGCCACAGGGCCAGTTGCAGGTCGACCGACAGCGACGTACCCCAGTACTGGCGCGCCAGTTCACCGCCGAACTCGAAGAACTCGCCCGGCTCGACCGGGAACCAGCAGCCATAGTAATGACGGTCGTGGTAGTGACGCGGGCTGCCCCAGATGAACGCCACCACGTGGCTGTCTTCGTCCAGGAACATCAACCCGGTATGCCCTTCGGCGGCCAGTTCACGCATGGTTTCGACACGGTCGCCGAAGTGCTTGGCAAAGCCTTGCACGTTGTGCACCGTGATGCGCTCCACGCGTAGCGGCGCATAGGGCTTGAGGGTATGCGGCGGCACCGGGCTGACCAGGTCGCGCTCCATCCACAGCAGCTCCCAGTGAAAGAACACGTAGCGCTTGTACGCGCTGCGAAGGGTGGCGCGCAGGCCTTTCTGGTGTACGCGCTGGCTGAACTTGCTGACGATATTCATGGTGGCTCCCGTATCCGGCAGGGGAAGAGATCTTCGGCACTGTGTTCATGAGGCGCTCCATCGCAGGGCAAACAGGGTCTGCCCGGGCAGTTCGAAACGTACCTGGCCGTGCTGGCAATCCAGTGCCGCGGCGCGTGGCTGGTTGTCCGGCCCGAACAGGGTGAGCGTGGCAGCGGCCTGCGGGCATCGGCTGGCCGGGGTGGCGAAGCTGACGTGTTGCAGGCGTTCGCCCTTGTTGACGCCCAGCAGGCTGCGCTGTGCGCCGCGTGCCATGGCCAGTGCATCGACCTCGAAGGCGTCGTTGTCCAGGTGCAGCACCTGGTCGAGCCAGTGCTGGGCGATGAACTGCTGGGCCAGGCCCACCGGCTTGAGTTCGAAGCGGTTGTTGCCCAGCACCTTGACCATGCCTTTGGGCCACTCGGGCTCGTCGGCGATGTGGAACCAGTTGAGCATGTCCAGCAGGCCGTCCTGGGAGGCATTGATGACCACCGAGGCCCACCATACGCCGGCATAGTGGGTGTTCTGCTCGTACAGGCTCAGGGTCGAGCCACTGGACAGGTTGGTCTGGTCGAGCAGCAGCGCCTTGCGCGGGCGACCGTTGGCGTCCAGCCCCACCAGTTCGGCGGCGCGGCGTACCGAGTCGCGGTAGGTGCGGGTGGCGAGCAGGTCGCGGACCATCCACTCGTGCCAGGCCATGGCGTCGATCTGCGGTTCGAATTCCTTGAGCAGGCGCCGTGCCCAGTCCAGGCCGACGCGCTGCGCCGCATCGCCGCGCAACGGGCCGTTGACCAGCCGCGAGCTGGCCGGCATGGCGATGCGCACGCCGGCTTCATGGGCGCCGGGGTAGGCGCGCACACGCTGGGCCATGGCCGCGAAGAAGGTGCGGTAGGTGGCGTAGTCGGCGTAGTTGAGGTTGGGTTCGTCGGCAAAGGCGATGTAATGCAGGCCCTTGCCGCCCAGGGCGACGCTGGTGGCCAGCCAGTCGTCCAGCGCGCCATCGTTGGCGCGGCTGCGCATCAGGTCGGACTTGCGCCCGGTGGCGGCCATCAGGGTGATGTCGTGGTGAATGCCGAAGCGCTCCTGGTACAGCTGGCGAAACGGCAGTTCGTAGCGCGGCTTGCGTGCCAGCACGTCGGCAAAGGTGTAGTAGCCGGCGGCCTGCAGTTGCAGCGCATCGATCACCGCATGGCTGGACGGTGGCGGCATCACGTAGGGCAGGTTGTTGCCCAGCCTGGGCGTGGGGCCCAGTACCTTGGCACTGCTGCGCAGGCTTACCTGGCCGTCGCGGTGCACCAGTGGGGCGAGGTCCTGGGGGCGCAGGGCGAACAGGTTGGCGCTGCCGTCCAGCCAGAAGGCCACCTTGCCGGTGCCTTCGAAGTTCAGGCGCCATGTCTGGTCCTGGGCGCTTGCGGGCAGGTTCACCTGATCGAACTGCCAGTAGGCCCGGTGTTCGAGCAGCGCCAGCCTGAGGCGCTTGCCATCGTCCACACGCTCCAGGGTCAGGTTGCGCACGCCGTCGTGATACTTGCCGGCAAGCACTGCCGTTTCACCGGCTTTGACGCGAAAGTACAGGGTGGTGGCGCGGTCTAGTTCGAGGCTGAAGTGCACCTTGGCGGGGGCGAACTGGGCGCTGGTGGTGTCGTCGTATTCGAGGCGGTAGCGCCTGAAACTGTAGCCGGGGATGGCCACCTGGTAGGTGCCGGTGCCGGCGGTGAGTGGCCAGCTCAGCTGGCCGCGGCCTTCATGGGGGGCAATGATGCGTTGCGCATCGAGCTTGCCGGTGGCGTCGAGCAGGTACACCTGTTCCTGGTTGGCATCGGCCTGCCAGGCCGGCACCCAGCTCAGTTGCAGCGGGGCGCTGCGCTGCGGCGCCAGGTACAGGCTGCCGTCGCGAATGTCCGGCCAGCGCAGGGTGGCGGCGTGGGCAGTGGCGGCCAGCAGCAGGCCGGGTAACAACATCCATGTACGTTTCATACCGTTCTCCGTTGCAGCATCTGGCGCAAAGGCAACAGATCGCTAGGCAACACAAACAAGGTCCGCAGCAACGGTACGCCGCTCAGCCTGCAGTACAGCACGAGCATGGCCACCGTCACCCCAAGGTAGGCGATGGAGGAGGCCAGGGCCGCACCCGCGATGCCAAAACGGGGAATCAGGACCACGTTGAGAATCAGGTTTGCCGCCGCGCCCACCCCCATCATCAGCGAGACCGCGCCGGGGCGATTCTTGCCCAGCAGGTCCAGGCGCAGGATGCTTGCGTAGCACAGGCCGAACAAGCCGGGAAGCAGTGCCAGCAGGGCCGGGTAGGCCGGCTGGTAGGCCGCGCCGAACAGGGTGACGATCAGCCATTCGCCCACCAGGGCCATGCTCAGGCAGGCCCCCAGCATCACGGTGGCAGTCAGGCGCAGGGCCAGCGGGGTGAGCTTGTCCATGCCGGCATCCTGCTGCAGCAGGCGCTTCATCAGCGGGGTGGTGACGGCCTCGGGGATGATCAGCAGCAGTTCGGCGGCGGCGCTGGCCATGGCGTAGTGCCCCAGGGCGGCGCTGCCCAGGAAGGCACTGATGAACAGGTAGTCCGAGCGCAGGATGACCTGCTGGAACAGCACGTCCGGGTGGCTGCGCGCACTGTAGGCCAGCAGCTCGCGCTGCCCGCCGCGGTTCCAGCACAGCGTGATGTCGTGCTGGCGGCCCAGCCACACCAGGCCCAGCAGCGCGACCAGCCCCAGGCCCAGCAGCCAACTGATCAGCGCGGCCTCCAGCGCCGCGTGCTGCCACATCCAGAACATGCCCACGAACAGCAGCAGCGGCACCAGCGATTCGGTCAGGCGCAGTGCGTTGAATGCGCCCACCCCGCCGGTGGCGTTGTGCAGGGTGAGCAGGCCGCTCTTGAGCACCGTCAGCGGCACCGCCAGCAGCAACAGCCAGGCCAGCAGGCCCAGTTGCAGGGTCACTTCCAGTTCAGTGCCGAATTCGCGCATCAGCGCCACGCAGATCAGGGTCAGCACCCCGGCCAGCAGGCACCCGTAGATCAGCACCTGGCTCAGCAGCAGGCCCATCGAGCGTTGCTGCGCCGCCTGATAGCCCACCGCGGTGTTCAGCCCGCCGCTGGTGGCGGCACTGATCAGGTCGGGCAGGGTGCTGAGCAGGGCGAACAGGCCGCGCTCGCTGGGCCCCAGGATGCGCGCCAGCAGCACGTTGCGCGCCAGGCGCAGGGCGATCATCGCCAGGCGTGTGCCCATGCTCAGCAGCAGGTGGCGCAGGTAGTTGCCTCGACTCATGAGCGGCCTCCGCGGCTGATGCGCCAGGCCAGCAGCGAGGGGCGGCTGGCGTTGCGCTGGCTCACGCCGATGCGCGGCAACGCCAGTGGGTCGTCATGACCCTGGCAGATCCCGGCGCGGGTGCTCAGGGCGAAGGGGTAGCGATGGGCGGCCAGGCGCGCGCGTACCCGGGCGTCATGGTCGCCGTTGGGGTAGCAGTACACCGGCAGCGGCTGCTGGCAGCCTTGCTGCAAGGCGTGGTGGCTGCGGCTGAGTTCTTCATCCAGGCGCTGGTTGTCCAGCCCCGGCAGCAGCGCGTGACTGGCCCCGTGCGGGCCGAAGCTGATCAGCCCGGAGCCTTCCAGTTCGCGTACCTGCTGCCAGTCCAGGGCCTGGGGCAGGGATTCGGCCGGGCAGGCGTCTGTCAGTTGATGCAGGGCGGCCGGGCTCAGGGTCTTGAGGCTTTGCAGGTAGCCGGCCAGCGTCTGGCTGCGGGCGTTGGGCCGCTGGTTCATGAAGTAGGCAGCCGGCAGCGGCCGGCCGATCTTGCGCAACGCTTCGATCAGGGTGTGGCGCGGGCCTTCGCCATGGCTGCCCCACAGGGTTTCGCCCAGGCTCTCCCACCAGAAGCGCTGGCGGCTGCCGATGTAGTCGGTGGACAGGAAGATGCTGGCCGGTACCTGGTACTGCTGCAGCAACGGGAACGCATTGAGCGCGTTGTCGCGCCAGCCGTCGTCGAAGGTCAGGGCAACCTTGGGGCGGCTGTCGCCCCTGGGCTGCTGATGGTCCTTGAGCAGGTCCATCAGGTGCACGCAATCGAAGTGCTGGCGCAGCCAGCGCAGCAGGCGCTCGAAGGCCTGCGGGCCCACGCACAGTTCGTTGCGATGGGGCAGGGCCGCGCTGGCGTCGTCGGCCAGCACCCGGTGCAGCATCAGGATGACCCCGGCGCCGCGCAGCTGGCTGCGGCCCTTCGGGGAGTGCAGGTACAACCAACCGCTGGCGCGCTTGAGACTGGTCTTGATCGGCATGAAGGCACTCATCGGGTCTGGTCGGGGTTCCATTGGTTGTAGCTGTGCCCGCGCAGGAACTGCCACAGGCCCACGCTCATGCCGGCCAGGGTCACCAGCACGAAGGCGGCCAGGCGAAACGGCTTGGGCAGGCGGTGGCCCTTGTCCAGCAGGCCGACCACGGCGATGGCATAACCCAGCAGCTGGGCGGCCAGGGTCAGGCGATAGAAACCGTGGCCGTCGAGCAGCCACAGGTTGGCCAGCAGCAGGGGCACCAGCAGCACGGGGGCCAGGCGGCGTACCAGCTTGTGGCTGATCAGGGCGATGGCGTAGAGCCCGTGGCGCAGCGGGTTGAGCAGTTCGCGCCGGGCCGCCAGGCTGATCAGCCCGCCGACGGTGACGCGCTGGCGGCGACTGAACTGGCGCTCGGCCTCGTCCACGCCGTAGTCCAGCACCCTGGCCTGGTCGACGTAGACCACGCGCTTGTGTGCCACCGGGGCGCAGGTATTGATGAAGAAGTCGTCGTTGACCCGGTCCGGGATCGGCTGGTACAGCTCGCGGCGCAGGGCCTGCAACGCACCGTCGGCCGACACCGTGCAGCCGGTGCGGCTTTCGACCCGGCGCAGCCAGGCTTCGTAGTGGCGGTACAGGCTCTCGCCCAGGCTCAGGCCCTTGCCTGCCACCGGGATGGTCATGTTGCCCACGGTGCCGCCCACCTCGGGGTCGGCGAAGGGCGCGAGCAGTGCGGCGAAGGTGCCCTCCACCCAGTGCACGTCGGCATCGGTGAACACCAGAATGTCGCCGCTGCAGTGCTCGACGGCGGCATTGAGCACGCGGTTCTTGCCCATCCGTGGCAGGTCCAGCACCAGGATGCGCGGGTCGTCGAAGGTGCGCGCCAGCGTCACGGTCTGGTCACTGGAGCCGTCGCTGGCCACCACGATCTGCAGGCTGGCGAGCGGACAGTCCTGCTCCAGCAGGTTGCGCAGCTTGTTCTCGATGTTGCGCGCCTCGTTGTGCGCCGCAACCACCACGCTGACCCGTTGCGGCGGCAGCGGCGGCGGGGTGTGCCGCGGGAACAGCGGCCCCACCAGTGTGAGCAGCAGCGGGTAGCCCAGCCAGGCATAGAAAGGCAACAGCAGGCAAAGCCAGAAAATGAACTCAGCCACGTGCGGGCCTCCTTGCGTTCCAGTTGAACAGGCTGAGCACGAAGGCCGCTCCAGCCAGGTGCAGGCGAACCCAGTGCAGGCCCCACAGTTGCAGGGTGAACACCGGGTCGCGGTGTTTGAGACTCTGGCGCAGGCTCAGCGCCAGCGCCGGCAGGCTGGTGAAGAACAGCAGCAGCATTGCCAGATGCGGAAAGCCGTCGAGCAGCGCGGACAATGCCAGCGCATCGAGCACCCAGGCCCCGAGGGACAGCAACGGGAAGCGCAGCAGGCGCAGGCTCGCGCCATTGCTGCGCAGCAGTTGCAGGTTGCTGCCCTGGCGCCACAGCTCCTTGCCCAGCCATTCGCTCCAGCTGCCCTCGTAGCCCCAGTGCAGTACCACCGGTGCGCGCAGGGCCAGCAGGCGGGCACCGGCCTGGGCCAGGCGCCAGGTGAAGTCCTTGTCTTCGCCGGTGCGCAGGGTTTCGTTGAAACCGCCCACCCGGTCGAACCAGTCGCGGCGCATCAGCAGGTTGGGGGTGGGCAGCCATTGCATGCTGTGCAGCGCCGGCCGGCCGGCGCGCAGTGTGCGTCGCTGCCAGGCGCGGGCGAACCAGGGCGCCTGGCGCGGGGTGTCGCAGTCCAGCGCGAATACATCGCCACGGCCCTGGGCATGCAGGTCCAGCAGCAGGCTCAGCCACTGCTCCGGCACCTCGATGTCGGCATCCAGAAACGCCACCCATTCCCCGGAGCTGGCCTGCACGCCCCGGTTGCGCAAGGCGCCGATGGTCAGCCCCGGCAGGTCGAGCACCTTGGCGCTGAGGTTACGGGCAATCTGCGGGCCATCGTCGGAGGAGCCGTTGTCCACCACGATCAGCTCGCAGTCCAGGCCGGCAAGGTCGGCGGCCCGACGCGCCGAGTGAAGGGTGCGGGCAATATGGCGTGCCTCGTTGAACATCGGCATCACGATACTGATCTTCATCCGGCCACCTGCACGGGGCGCGCCTGTTCGGCCTTGAGGCGCAGCACGCTGGAAAGCGCCAGCAGAATCCACAGGTACTTGTGGTTCGGCGCACTGAGGAACATCAGGAACAGGCCGATGGCAAGCATGCTGGTGGACAGGTGCGTGAGCATGTCGGCCTGCCCCTGATCACCCTTTTGCAGCCACAGGCGCCGTGCATGCCAGAGGTTGTACAGGGCCAGCATGACCATGCCGACGAATGCCAGGCCCGCCGGTACGCCGACTTCGCTGAAGATTTCCAGGTAGGTGTTGTGGGCACGGCGGTACAGGTCGCCGACCTTGCGGTTGGCCGAGAACGCCTTGGCGTAGCCGGTGGTGGCGTATTCCAGCGGGAAGGTACCGGGGCCGGTGCCCAGCAGCGGATGTTCGCGGATCATCTTGCTGCCCACCACGATGTAGGACGAACGCCGGCCCAGGGAGTCGTCCTTGTAGGCATTGACCCCGGACTTGAGCAAGGCCAGCGACTGGATACGCTCGATGTAGCTGGCCGGCATCACCGCGACCGCCACAGGCAGCACGATGGCCAGGCCGAGCATGGCGAAGCCCAGGTGGCGCGGGCGCAGGTGCGTGAGTTTTTCGCGGTAGTGCACCAGGCCGATCACCAGGCTGATGGCCAGCACCACCAGCCCGGAACGTGAGTTGGTCTTGGTCATGCCGGCCAGCAACAGCACCACGCAGGCCAGCCAGAACAGCCGCTGCAGGCGGTTGGGGCTGCTGAACACCAGCCACAGGGCCATGGGCACCGCGATGGCGATGAGCATGGCGAACACGTTGGGGTCTTCGAGCAGGCCCGAGGCGCGGCCTTCGTCCTGGTACTTGGCCGAGAACATCGCCATGGCACAGGTGACGCCCACGCTCAGGGTCACCAGGCGGTACATCATCGGCAGGTTGAGTTCGCGCCCGATCAGCAGGGTGAGCACGAACAGCACCAGGCCCACCGCCAGTTCGCGAAAGTGCCCCATGGACATCTCGCTGCTTTCACTGGCCAGAAAGCTCAGCAGGTAAAGCGCCATAAAGGCCAGCAGCAGGCGCCACATGGAGCTGCGCAGGCGTTCGCCCGGCAGTTGCCCCACGGCCAGTTGCAGCAGCAGCACCATGGCCAGCGCGGCGCCGATGAATTTCGAGGCGGTCAGCTCGCTGTCCTTGAACAGGCCCTCCAGCGGCACCAGGGTGATGATGGCCAGCAGGCCCCACGCCGGGCGGCGGTACAGCACCAGCACGCCCGCCAGGCCGATCACCGCGCCGGGGGCCAGGAACGGGTAGGGGCTGGCCAGCAGTACCACGCTGACGATCGCCAGCAGGCCGATCAGGGACAGGGGAATGATCATGCGCAGGTCTCCTTGGCCGCACCTGCCGTGCCGCGATAGACCTGGGCCCAGCGTTGCGCCAGCGTCGGCAGGTGATAACGTTCACGTTGGGTGCGTCGTGCCTGGGCGATCAGCTCGCCGGCCTGGGCCGGGTCGAGCATCAGCGCTTCGAGCTGGGCGGCCAGTTCGTCCACCGCCAGGGGCGGTGCCAGCAGCCCGCTGCGCCCGTGCTCGATCACGTCGGGGATGCCGCCGACACCAAAGGCCACCACCGGCACGCCATCCTGCATGGCTTCGAGCAGGATCATCGGGGTGCCTTCGGTGCGCGAGCTGATCACCAGCGCATCCAGGCGCGCCATCCATTGGCGCATGTCTTCCTGAAAGCCTGGCAGGCGGATGCGCTCGTGCAGCCCGGCGGCATCGACGCGGGCCTGCAGGGCTTCGCGTTCCGGGCCGTCGCCGAGCATCACCGCGTCCAGATGCGGGTGGCGCTGGCACAGCGGGATCAGCGTATCGAGGAACAGGTCAGGGCCCTTTTCGCTGCTCAGGCGCCCCACGTAGCCGGCCAGCCAGCGTTCGTGGCCGTGGGCATGGGCGGGCAGGGCGCCAGCATCCGGCAGGCCGTTGGGGATGACATCGAGCTTGCGCTGCGCCACGCCGGCACGCAGGTGGATCCGGCGGATGCTCTCGGCCACGCACACCACCTTGCCGATGGTGGCGGTGCGGCACAGTTGCAGGCTCAGCCAGGTGTACAGCCGCTGCTTGCGGCTGCTGGGGGTGAAGCCGTGCTGGGTGGCGACCATCGGCAGGCGCCACAGGGTGGCGCCCACCCAGCCGAACAGCATGCCCTTGAAGTTGTGGCTGTTGATCAGCGGCTGCTGGCTGCGGTACTGGTCCAGCGCCCGCAACACCTCGCCCAGCCCGTTGCAGGTGCGACAGTCCACGCCGGCGGCGGCAAACCGCGCCACCAGCGTCTGCGGCGCGCCCAGAAACAGCACCACGTGCTGTCCCGGGGTGGCCTGGCAGTGGTCCAGCAACATCCGTTCGGCGCCATAGAAGCCGCCACTGCCCAGCAGGTGGATGATCGGCCGCTGCGGGCTCATGGCTGCGTTCAATTGCGCACCCAGTGCACAAGCCGTGGCAGCGACCAGCCCTTGTGCGGGTTGTGCGTTTCCGGGGTCTGGTCGTTGATCACCAGCAGTACCGGCAAGCCCAGCTGCTGGGTGATCTGCGCCGGGTGCTTGAAGCGATGGTCGAAGAACTCGCGCACGTACACCAGAGCGATGCCCAGCAGCAGGCCGGTGAGCATGCCGAACGGAATGATCAGCATCGGTTTGGGAAAGGCCGGCTCGGCGGGCTCATAGGGCGCACTGAGAATCCGTGCGTTGGACACGTCACCCGACAGCAGGCGCTCGCCACGGGCTTCCTCGTAGCGCTGGGTGTAGGTGAAGAACGCCTTGTGCAGGGCATCGATCTCGGTATCCAGCTGACGCGCCTTGCTCTGGGTTTCCTGCAACTGGTGCACGCGGCTCTTGTAGTCGGCGATGCGCTGGGTTTTCTGCGCGATCACGTTCTGCACCACGGCCAGGTCCTTCTCGCGCTCCTGGATACGGTTGGCGACGATCTTGAGAAACTGCTGGCGGGTCTTGGCGATCTGCTCGCGCTGCAACAGCATCTGCTCGCTGCCGGGCTGGAACACTGCCAGGTCGCTGACGTAGGTCAGTACCTGGGTGGTCAGCTGCTCGCCCAGTTGCTTGATCTCGCGGTCCTCGAAGGCCACGTTGTCGACGGTCTGGGTGAAGGTGAAGGGGAAGGCGAAGTCGCGCATGTTGGCGTTGCTGGCCGCAGCCAGGCTGGTCTTGAGGTATTCCAGCCACTGCTGGCTCTGCAGCAGGCGATCGCGGTACTGGTTGAGTGCCTGTTCCTCAGTGTTGATGGCATTGAGGCGGAAGGTGATCTCTTCCTTGGGGTCGGACGAGCCGATGCCTTCGAGCATGCCCAGGCGCTTGCTTTCCAGGTCATCCATGCGCACCTGGTACTGCATCTTCTTCTGCTCGTAGAACTCCTGCGGCAGTTCGTTGGACTGCAGGTTCTGGCGGTTGCGCAGGTAGTTGTCGAGCAGACGGCTGACAAACAGCGTACCGACCTTGGGGTCGGGGAAGCTGTAGGTGATCGATACCACGTTGGAGCCGGGCAGGGTCTCGATCTTCAGGTCCTTGATCGCGTCGTCGGTCAGGGTGTCGAGCTGGGTATCGCGTACCGGGTCGACCTCCAGCCCGAACAGGCTGCGCACCGGGTTGACCACATACTCGCGCAGCGGGTTGACGATCAGGCTGCGGATCGGCCCGAACACCAGGCGCTGCAGCAGGCCGGGGGGCACGTCATACAGGCCCTCGTCGCGCAGCTGGGTGATGGTCTGGCGGATCAGCGTGGGTGAACGCAGGATGTTGCTCTCGGTCTCCATGTCGGCCAGCGAAGGCGGAATGAACTTGTCGGTCTCCTGAGCCAGGGCGGTGTTGGTATCGCTCTGGGAGAGCTTTTTCGACTGCACGATCACTTCGGCCGTGATGTCGAAGCTCTGCTTGAGCACCAGCGGCAGCAACAGGGCAATCACTGCGAACACCAGGAATACCCGCTTCACCAACTGACGGTTGGCGAAGAGGATCCTGAAGAATTCATGCAGGTAGTTTTCTTTGGTAGTCATGCGCGTGCACCTGCCTGGGTTTAGTTATCGCTGTCTTTGTTGTCGACGCGGTAGGAGAAGCTGAAGCCCACCCCCTGGAACAGCACCACGTCGGCCAGTTGCCGGGCCAGTTCGCCGGCGCTGGCCAGCTTGGTCTTGGGCACGTAGAGCATGTCGTCGGGCTGCAGGTAGGCCACCTGCGCGGCGCTGGCGTCCAGGGCCTTGTCGACGTTGTAGGGCACGGCCTGCACCTGGTTGCCGTTGCGCCGCATGATCACCACCGAGTCGAGCCGGGCCTTGAGGCTGGGCCCGCGGGCCAGGGTCAGGGCTTCGAGCACCGATACCGGGCGCCGGATCGGATAGGCGCCGGGCTGGGCCACCTCACCGAGCACATAGATCTCGTTGACCGCAGTGGACTTGAGCATCACGTCCACCGTCATGCGCCCGGGCAGGTCGGCGTAGCGCTTGTTGAGGAAGGTCTGCAGCTGGGTGACGGTCATGCCCTGCAGCGGCACGGCGCCCACCTCCGGAAAGCTGGCCTGGCCGTCGGTGCCCACGGTGATCTCGCGGCTCATGCCGGTGGCGGGGTGGTTGAGTGCGCTCTTGAGGTTCTGTTCGTTGGTCAGCGGGCTGATCACCTGCACGGTCATCTGGTCGCGGTTGGGCTGGAACAGGCGCTTGTTGCGGTAGGCCTGCTGGATGGCCTGGCGCGCTTCGTCCGGGGTCATCCCGGCGACGTTCACCGAGGTGTTGGCCCGTGGCAGTTCGATGGTGCCATCGGGCAGCACCAGCTGGTTGCCGTTGAGCGAGCTGGCCGCAAGGAAGCCCAGGCCGACGGTGTCACCGGGCTGGATGCGATAGGCCTGCGAGCCGCTGGTGCTGATATGGAAGATCACATCGAGCACGTCCCCCGGGCGCAGCGCCTGCTCGCCGCGTGGCAGCTCGGTGTCCTGGGCGTTGGCCGCGTTGGCAGTCATGATCTGCACCGGCATCTGGCGTGGCTCCTGGCTGGTGCAGGCTGCCAGAGGCAGCAGCGCCAGCAGGGCGAACAGTTTCACATTCATAGCGTCATCCTTAGCCTGGCTGCTCAGAGATTGTTGTAAAGCCATTTGGGCATGTAGTAGCGGCGTCGGTTGAACACGCTGCCGATCAGCTTGGCGCCGGCCTGGGTCAGGCGCTGGGCGGCGGCCTGGGCGACCTCCCAGCGGGTGTCCTCGGCGGTGACCACCAGGATCACGCCATCGACCAGGGTGCCGATCACCAGGCTGTCGACGCTGGAGTACACCGCCTCGCCGTCGATGACCACGAAGCGGTAGTGCGCGCTGAGCTGGCTCAGCAGGGCACGCAGGCGGTCCGGGTTGAGGCGTTCGTTGCCACGCCGGTACTGGCCGCACGGCAACATGTCGAAAGGCTGGTCTGACACCCGCACCAGGCAGTCCTGCAGCACGGGCGGGGTGTCCTGCTCGAACAGCAGGTCGCGAAAGCCGGGCAGCTTCTGCAGGCCCATCTGCTGGGTCAGGCTGTTGCTGGTAGGGCTGCTGTCCACCAGCAGTACCGGTCCGCCGCTCATCAGCGTCAGCTGCTTGGCGAAGGCCAGCGCACTGGTGCTGGTACCGCTGCCGGTATTGGCCGCGGTCAGCAGCAGCACGCGCTGCTCCTGGTCCAGCACGGTGGACGTCAGGTTGGTTTCGCTGGGGGTGGCGATGGTCAGACTTCTCGAAGTAGAACCGTCCATTCAACTTGCTCCGTGGCCGCTGAAGACTTTGAAGGGGGTCTTGAGCAGGATCTTCAGGTCCAGGCTCAAGCTCTGTTCGGCGATGTAACTCAGGTCAAGCTCGACCCGCTGGTCGAAGTCGATGTTGCTGCGCCCCGAGATCTGCCACAGGCCGGTCATGCCGGGGTAGATGCTCAGGCGCGCCAGGTGGCTGTCCTTGTAGCGATAGGCGTTGAAGGAGGTCGGGCGAGGGCCCACCAGGCGCATTTCGCCGCGGATCACGTTGAACAGGTTGGGCAGCTCGTCCAGGCTGCTGCGCCGCAGGAAGCTGCCGATGCGGGTTACGCGCGGGTCCTTGTCGATCTTGAAGTCGATGGCGTCGGCGCCGTGCTTGTTCAGGTGGCGCACCGACTCCTTGAGGTCCTCGGCGTTGGCGACCATGGTGCGGAACTTGTACATGCCGAAGCTGCGCCCGCGGTAGCCGGTGCGCTGCTGCACGAAGAACACCGGGCCGGGGCTGCTCAGCTTGACCAGCACGGCCAGCACCAGCAGCAGCGGTGAAATCAACAGCACGATCATCAGCGCACCGATGAACGACAGTACGCGGTTGGTGCGCGACAGCGTCCACGGCCGCCCGCCGGCGCGCCCGGTCATCCAGCCACGGCCCTGCATGTGAATCGCCGCATCGATGCGCATGCGGTGATTGGGGTCCATGCGTTTGTCCTGGCGCAGGGCCTGGGTTTCAGCACTTTTCTGTTGGCCTGTCATACCACCCTCCGTTGATGCTCGGGCGCGGCAACCGGCGTTTGCCCGATGGACCGCACAGCGTCGTCGGGCGTGTGCGCGTAATAATCGACGAACCAGGCGACGAAGCGGCGCAGCCCTTCGTCCAGCGAGATGCACGGGGTGAAGCCGGTGGCCTGGGCCAGGGCACTGGCATCGGCGCAGGTGTCCAGCACGTCACCTGGCTGCAGGGGCAGCAACTCGACCTGGGCGGTGCGCTGCAGGTGTTTTTCCAGCAGCGCCACGTAGTCGGTCAGGGCCACCGGCCGTTGCCCGCCGATGTTGTAGATGCGCCAGGGCGCGTGGCTGCTGGCCGGGTCGCTGGCCAGGCGGTCCCAGGCCGGGTCGCTGACCGGGGCCAGCGGGATCAGGCGCACCAGGCTTTCGACGATGTCGTCGATGTAGGTGAAGTCGCGCTGGTGCTGGCCGTAGTTGAACAGCTTGAGCGGGTGGCCCTGGCTGATGGCCTGGGCGAACTGGATGGGCGACATGTCCGGGCGCCCCCAGGGGCCGTACACGGTGAAAAAGCGCAGCCCGGTGGTGGGGATGGCGAACAGGTGGCTGTAGCTGTGGGCCATCAGTTCGTTGGCCTTCTTGCTCGCGGCGTACAGCGACAGCGGATGGTCCACTGCGTCCTGCACGGCATAGGGTGTGCGCTGGTTGCTGCCGTACACCGAGCTTGAGGAGGCATACAGCAGGTGCTGCACCGGATGGCGGCGGCAGGCCTCGAGCATGTTGAGGAAACCCACCAGGTTGCTGTCCACGTAGGCGCGCGGGTTGTCCAGCGAATAGCGCACCCCGGCCTGGGCGGCCAGGTGGATCACCACCTCGGGGGCGAACTCGGCGAACAGCGCCTCGATGCCTGGGCCGTCGGCCAGGTCCAGGCGGCGCAGGTCGAAATCGCCGGCCTGGGCCTGGACCCAGCGCACGCGGTCTTGCTTGAGCGCGGGGTCGTAGTAGTCGTTGAAATTGTCCAGGCCCACGACCTGATGGCCGTCGCGCAACAGGCGCAGTGTGCAGTGTGCGCCGACGAAGCCGGCCGCACCGGTGACCAGTATTCTCATGGCGCCGATACCTGCGGTTGTACCTGGCGCAGGCCGATGCCGCTGTAGGTCAGGCCGAAGGTTGCCACCTGTTCGGGGCTGTAGAGGTTGCGTCCGTCGATGATCAGGCGTTGGCGCAGCTTTTGCGCCAGCAGGTTGAAATCCACCACGCGGAAGGTCTTCCACTCGGTGCAGATCACCAGCGCATCGGCATCTTCCAGGGTGTCGTCACGGGTGGCGCACAGTTGCAGGTCGTCGCGGTAGCCATACAGGCGCCGGCATTCGGCCATGGCTTCGGGGTCGAAGGCGCGCACCGTGGCGCCCTCGGCCCACAGCGCCTCCATCAGGTAGCGGCTGGGGGCTTCGCGCATGTCGTCGGTATTGGGTTTGAAGGCCAGACCCCACAGGGCGATGGATTTGCCCTTCAGGCTGCCGGGGAAGCTGCGCTTGAGCTTGCTGAACAGGATCTGGCGCTGGCTGTCGTTGATTTCGCTCACGCTCTGCAGCAGGCGCAGCGGCATGCCGCTGTGTTCGGCGGTATGCAGCAGCGCACGCAGGTCCTTGGGGAAGCACGACCCGCCAAAGCCACAGCCCGGGTAGATGAAGTGGTAGCCGATGCGTGGGTCCGAGCCGATGCCCTTGCGCACCGATTCGATGTCGGCGCCGAGGAACTCGCTGAGGTTGGCCAGTTCGTTCATGAAGCTGATGCGCGTGGCGAGCATGGCGTTGGCTGCGTACTTGGTCAGCTCGGCGCTGCGGTTGTCCATGAACATGAGCTTTTCATGATTGCGGCAGAACGGCGCGTACAGCTCGGACAACTGCTGCTGGGCCTGGTCATCGGCGGTACCGACGATGATCCGATCCGGGCGCATGCAGTCGGCCAGGGCGCTGCCTTCCTTGAGAAACTCGGGGTTGGAGACCACGCGCACCTGCAGTTGATGCTTGCCCAGCCGGTCGAGCTCCTCGCGGGCGAGCGCGGCCACCTTGTCGGCGGTGCCCACCGGCACGGTGGACTTGATGATCAGGGTGCGGTGCGCCCCCATCAGGCCGGCGATCTGCCGGGTGACGCCCAGCACGTGGGAAAGGTCGGCCGAGCCGTCTTCGTCCGGTGGGGTGCCGACTGCAATGAAGATCAGCTCGGCGTGGGCGACGGCATCGCTGGCCTGGGTACTGAACGACAGCCGACCTTCCTTGATGTTTTCCTCGAGCATGCCCGACAGGCCAGGCTCATGAATAGGTGGAACACCTTGTCGCAACTGACTGATTTTATGGGCGTCTACATCGACACAAAGTACCCGGTGACCTACGTCAGCCAAGGCGGCAGCTTGCACAAGTCCGACATAACCGGTGCCAAATACGCTCACATCCATGCTGGCGTGCCTCGTATGGAGTAATGAAAGTGAAACAGCGGGTGTGAATTCGGTATAGACCAGCTGAGCCGGTTTGTGTCAAACCTATGGCATGTATCTGTAGAGTTACAGGTGGTAGGAGTTCCACTGTTTTGCCATCAACCCTTTTCCAATCCGTACCTTAGCGTCGAAATGGGCTGGCACTTGGCCGGTTGTCAATGCGATGAACGGTCGTAGCCCGCGTAAAACGTGGCTCGTGGAATGTGGGTTGTTTCGCGAATGCATCAGATTCCCGCTTGAAAAACGTCATAATCGGCGCCCTGCATTTCGTCATTTTTTTGACAAACTGTGGTTTGCGCTTTGTCGGCATCCTGCTACCGTGTGGGAAACCTCAGTGGGCTGGGGGGAAACATTTCTGGCGGGGAAGTCATGCGCGTTTACATCAAGGGACTGTTGCTGCTGGTCTACCTTCTGAGTTTCCATGCGTACTACCTCGAGCGTCTCGAGGCGATCGGGCTGGGGGTGGCACTGGTGTTGTATGCCGGTGTGTTCGTGCTGCTGGTGGCTGCCCTGTGGCTGTGCGCGAACATACGCCAGGGCCTGGTGCGCTGGCTGTTTGCAGTGGGGTTCTGTGCCAGCGCGGTGTTTTTCGACGCCTATACGCGCATAACCGCCGAGTACCTCACCTACAGCGCCTTCGTTTCGATGGTGTATTCGGGTGGGTTCATCGGCGAGGCGCTTGAGCAGTACCACAGCGTGATCCTGGGGGTCGCGGCCAAGGGGCTGCTGTTGCTGCTGGGGCTGGGCCTGCGCCCGGACCCGGTGCAGCGGCTGCCCGGCACCCTGGCGTGGGCCGCACCGCTGCTGGGCCTGGCGCTGTTGACCGGCATCCTGTTCGTGCGTGCCGGCGAGGGCGCACGCGGCCTGCCGGTGATGTACACGCCGCTGGCCTACCTGAACCTGTTCCTCTACGAATCGCTGCACGACAGCGTGGGCCCGCGCCAGCCAGTGACACTGGCGCGCAGCGGCCCGCCATTGGCGCGCGATATCGTGCTGATCATCGACGAGAGCGTTTCGGGCAACTACCTGGACCTCAATACCCCCAACGGGGTCACCAGCAACCTCACCCACCCCCAGCCGGGGGCCAGCATCTTCAACTACGGCTATGCCGCCTCCATCGCCAATTGCAGCGCCGACACCAACGTCACGCTGCGCTACGGCGGCACCCGCAGCGATTACCTGCGCATCAACTCGACCCTGCCGTCGATCTGGCAGTACGCCAAACAGGCCGGGCTTGGCACCGTCTACATCGACAGCCAGCGCACCGGCGGCAACCTGCAGAACCTGATGGATGCCACCGAAAAGCGCGACATCGACCAGTTCATCCAGTTCGATACCACCCCGGTGCGCGACCGCGACATGGCCGCACTGCAAAAGCTCGTGGAGCTGCTGGGCGACGGCAAGCCGCAACTGATCGTGATCAACAAGGTGGGGGTGCATTTTCCGGTGCACGACAAGTACCCGGATGCGTTCATGACCTACACGCCGGCGTTGCCGCGGGGCCACTATGCCGACATCGCCGATACCGGTCAGCGCGACGGGTTCAGTGGTACCCCGCAGGACTGGGTGCTGTACCGCAACTCGTACAAGAACAGCGTGCTGTGGAGCGTGGGCGAATTCTTCAAGCGCCTGTTTGCCCAGGCCGACCTGAGCCAGGCGGTGATCATCTACACCTCCGACCATGGCCAGGACCTGCATGAACGCGGCAACCCGGGGCTCAACACCCACTGTGGCGAGAACCCGGTGGAGGAAGAGGGCCTGGTGCCGCTGGTGGTGATCCAGGGCCAGGGCCTGAAGACCCTGGACTGGCAGGCGCAACTGGCGACCAACAAGGACCGCTCCAGCCACTACAACATCTTTCCCACGCTGCTGCAGTTGCTGGGGTATGACGCCGCGGCGGTCGAGCCGATCTACGGACACGCGCTCAACGTGCCGACCAACGATCCGTTCAGTTTCAACTACCGCTTCAATGCACGCCTTGGTGCCAAGCCCGAGTTCAAGCATATCGACCTGGACGTGGTGGTCACACCGGGGCCGCAGGGCATGCCGGTGGGCACGGCCCAGTGAGCTGACCGGCCCGATGCCTCAGGAACCGGAGGCCGGGCACCCGGCCCGGGTGTCATCGGCCGCCTGGGCTATGAGCCCTGCAAGGCGCGCCACGTTGCGTTGCTGGGCTGCTACCAGCTCGGCAATCCCGGTGCCCGCCGCACTGCGTACCAGGCTGTGGCAGCGCAGGGCGGGGCGGTTGGCATCGCCGCCCAGCGTACGCAGGCGCCAGCGCGCCTCAAGCAGGGCGTATTGCCCGGGTACCGAGTCGAAGCGCTGCACCTCCAGGCGCAGGCCCAGGGTGCGCGGTGCATTGCTGTTGAGCTGGCCGCTCAAGGCGCTGCGCAGTTCATCCACCAGGCTGGCGCCCCACCATTCACTGTCGAGCACCGCCAGGCCGCTGTCGCCCTGACGCACGACAATCTGCTCGCGGTCGACCTGGGGCGGCACGCTGATGGACTCTATGCGTACGTCTACCGCACGGGTCGCCCCGGCCTGTAGCTGCGCAGGCACCAGGGTGTGGTAGTGCACCGGCTCGCTGCGACAGGCCGCCAGCAACAGCGCGATGCCAAGCAGCGAAGGTTTGAGCAGATAGGTCATGGGGCGGGCTCCAGTGCTCATTGGCGCGAGGAAGGTTGCAAGGCATCGGCAGGGGCATTGTCGGGCCGCCCGCGCAGCAGCGACTCGGGGTTGCGCTTGAGGTAGTCGGCCAGCTCGCGCATCGAGCGCGTCATGCGGCCCAGGTCGTCCAGGGTCTGCGACAGCTGCTCGCGCTGTGGCGAGTCGTCGGCCAGGGTCGCATTGGCACTCTTGAGCGTGGTGCTCATGTCCTGCAGGGTGCCCTCGATGCCGGGCAGGGTCTTGCCGTTGAACTGCTTGAGCGCCTTGCGCAGCTCCACCAGGTTGGCGTCCAGGTTGCCGGCGATGCGTTCGATGGGCAGCTTGTTGATCTTCTCGACCATGGCCTGGAACTGCTCCTGCAGTTGCTCCAGGCTGCTGGGGATGGTCGGGATGGTGATGGGGCGCGCGGTCGGGTCGAAGGTCACCTTGGGCGCCTTGGGGTAGAAATCCAGGGCGATGTACAACTGCCCGGTCAACAGGTTGCCGCTGCGGGCCTGGGCGCGCAGGCCGTTGTCGATGAAGGTGCCCATCAGGCGGACGCCGGCCTGTTCATCGTCAGGGTTGTGATTGAGCACCTTGAGCATCTTGGTATGCGCCTGGCCCAGGCGTTGCGGGTAGATCACGATGCCCACATTCACCGGAAAAGTGCGGGTCTTGGCGTCGAAGTCGAGGTTGATGGCGACTACCCGGCCGAATTCCATGCCCAGGAACTCCACCGGTGCGCCCACCTTGAGCCCGCGCAGCGACTGGTCGAAGCGCAGCGCCAGGTACTGCGCCTTGCCCGCCGGCGGGGCGAGGGCTGCGGGGCGGTCGTCGAACAGCTCGAAGGTCTTGTCCTCGGCTGCCGGCTGGTCGTCGGGGCTGTAGTCCGGGGCCCTGAAGGCCACGCCGCCGACCATCAGCGACGACAGCGACTCGGTGCGCAGGGCAAAGCCGTTGGCACCCACCTCGACATCCACGCCGCTGGCGTTCCAGAACCGCGTGTTGTCGGTGACGAAGGCATCGTTGGGGGCGTGCACGAACACTTCGACATTGACCCCTTTGCCGTTGGCGTCCAGCGCGTACGACACCACCTGGCCGACCTGGATCTTGCGGTAGTACACCGGCGAGCCGACGCCCAGCGAGCCGAGGTCGGAGGCATGCAGGTTGAAGCGCTTGCCGGGTTCGCCGTAGGTGATTGGCGGTGGTGTCTCCAGGCCGGTGAAGGTCTTGGCGCGGGTGTCCGACTGCCCGGCATCGGCGCCGATGAAGTCACCGGAGAACAGCGTGTCGATACCCGTTACGCCGCCCGCACCGATGCGCGGGCGCACCACCCAGAACAGCGAGTCCTGGCGGGTGAAGTTCTCGGCCTGCTTGACCAGCTTGATGGTGGCGGTGACGCTCTTCTGGTCCTGGCTGAGCTCCACTTCGCTGACCTGGCCGATCACCACGTTGCGGTACTTCACTGCTGTCTTGTTGGCCTCCAGCCCCTGGCCGGTCTTGAAGGTGACCTGGATACTGGGGCCTTCCTGCAGCCAGTTGTGCACCACCAGCGAGATGCCCACCAGCACTGCCACGATCGGCACGATCCACACCAGCGACACGCTGAAGCGCCGGGTCTGCACCGCCGGGCGAGCCGGTTGTGCCGCGCTGTGGTTGCTGTCTTCACTCATGCGCGGGTTCCTTGCCGTTGGGCGGTTGCCAGATCAGGCGGGGGTCGAAGCTCATGGCCGCGAGCATGGTGAACACCACCACCATGCCGAAAAACAGAATGCCCAGGCGCGGCTCGATGTCGCCCAGGGCCTGGAACTTGACCAGTGCGGCAACCAGCGCCACCACGATCACATCGAGCATCGACCAGTAGCCGATCAGCTCGACGAAGCGGAACAGCTTCGAACGCTGGCGCTGGGCCCAGGTACTGCCGCGCTGCACCGTCACCAGCAGCAGGCCCAGGGCCACGAACTTGGTGGCCGGCACCGCGATGCTGGCGATGAAGATGATCAGTGCGATGTCCCATGAGCCATGGGCCCAGAACTCGAGCACGCCGCTCATGATGGTGCTGTCGTCGCCGGCACCGAACAGCTTGGTGTTCATCACCGGCAGCAGGTTGGCCGGGATGTAGAACACCAGGGCGGCGATCAGGTACGCCCAGGTTCGGGTCAGCGACTCGGGCTTGCGCTCATGCAGCGGCGCTGCGCAGCGAGGGCACTGGGTGGGGTGGTCGCGGTTGTCGCAGGCCAGCCCGCAGGCATGGCACAGCACCAGGCCCAGCTCGCTGGCCAGCGGCGGCGCGTTCAAGACAGGTACACCCACAGGTCGCGGATATCGCGCCCGGCCAGGCGGATCATCAGCAGGCTCAGGGCGGCCAGGGCGATCAACCCCAGGCCTGGCAGCACATCGAGCAGCCCGGCCAGCTTGAACACCGCCACCATCGACCCCAGCAGGCACACCTCCAGCATGCTCCACGGGCGCAGGGTTTCCAGCCAGCGCATGCACAGGCTGAAGGCCGGCGAGCGGCGTCGGCCCAGGGCATGCACCAGCACCCACAGCAGCAGCAACAGCTGGAACATCGGCGCGATGATGATCGCGATGGCGGCCACCAGGGCGATGAAGGTGATCGGCCCGGTGGCCAGGGCGCGCACCGAGTCCCATAACGTGGCGCTGTTGTGCAGGCCTTGCAGGCTGATGCTCATCACCGGGTAGAAGTTGGCGAACATCCACAGGATCGCTGCAGTGAGGCTCAGCGCCAGGCGCTGCTGTACATCCAGGCCGTTATGGCGCTGCAGCACGGCGCCGCAACGCAGGCATAGCGCTTTCTGGTGTTTGGCGAGCTCGACCCGTTCATACACGCAGTCGCAGTGTTCGCAGATGATCAACCGATCGGTGCTGGCCACGCTTGGCACTCGCAACAGGGACTAGCTCAATATAGAAGCGCATGGCAATTGAGCAAATCGGCGCCGTTGAGCCATGGTCTATGCTTGACCCTTTGACCCCTTCCAACGCCGCTTTGCAGGAGGCCTGCGCATGCCTACGCGTCGCCGTTTTCTCGCCACCAGTGCTGCCCTGGCCGCTGGCCTGGGGCTGCTGCTGAGCCGCCCGCACGCCCTGGCGCAGCCCCACACGGCGCTGCTCGAGCGCAAGGTGCCGTCCACCGGCGAGGCCTTGCCGGTGATCGGCGCCGGCACCTCGGGCAGTTTCGAGGTGACGGCGGGTTCCCCCGAGTACCAGCAGCTCAAAGCGGTGCTGCAGGTGTTCTTCGACGGCGGCGGCCGGGTCATCGATACCTCGCCCAACTATGGCGGCGCCGACGCGATACTGGGCCAGTTGCTGGAGGAGGGCGGTTGGCGCGAGCGCACCTTCCTGGCCACCAAGATCGCCGCCGACAGCCAGGCTGCGGCGCAGGCGCAATGGGCTCAGACGCTGCGCAGCCTGCGCACCGACAAGGTCGATCTGCTGCAGGTGCACAACCTGCGCGACTGGCAGCGCCAGCTGCCCTACGCCCGTGAACTCAAGGCCCAGGGCAAGACCCGTTACGTGGGCGTTACCCATTACACCGATGGCGGGCTGGACGAACTGGAGCGCATCCTGCGCCGCGAGCCGCTGGACTTCATCCAGATCCACTATTCGGTGAATGCACCTGGCGCCGCGCGCACGGTGCTGCCGCTGGCACAGGACAAGGGCGTGGCGGTACTGATCAACCGCGCCTTCGACGACGGCAGGCTGTTTGCCAGGGTCAAGGGCCAGCCGTTGCCGGGCTGGGCCAGCGAAGCCGGCATCGGCAGTTGGGCGCAGCTGTTTCTCAAATTTGCCCTCAGTCACCCGGCAGTGACGACCGTGATCCCGGCCACCAGCCGCCCGGACCGTCAACGCGACCAGCTCAAGGCCGGCAGTGGCGCGTTGCTCGACACGGCCCGGCAGCAGGCGCTGATCAAGATGTTCGGCTGATGCGCCTGCTGGGCCGGCTGTTCACCTTTCACGACGACGAAACCCCGGCGGTGGTGGGCGGCCTTGCGCTGTTCTTCCTGCTGTTCGCCGGCTATTTCATGCTGCGCCCGGTACGCGAGACCATGGGGGTGGCCGGCGGCGTCGACAACCTTCAATGGCTGTTCACCGGCACCTTCATCGTCACCTTGCTGGCATTGCCGCTGTTCGGCTGGGTGGTGGCGCGGGCCCGGCGGCGCAGGATCCTGCCCTGGACCTACGGCTTTCTGGCAAGCAACCTGCTGGCCTTCGCCCTGGTGTTCGCGGTGCAGCCCGACAACCTGTGGGTGGCCCGGGCGTTCTACATCTGGCTGTCGGTGTTCAACCTGCTGAGCATCTCGCTGGCCTGGAGCGTACTGGCCGACCTGTTCAGCAACGAGCAGGCCAAGCGCCTGTTCGGGTTGCTGGCAGCCGGTGCGAGCCTGGGCGGGCTGGTGGGGCCGATACTGGGTACCCTGCTGGTGGGCGTGGTCGGGCATGCCGGGCTGGTGCTGCTGGCCACGCTGTTTCTGCTGGGCAGCATCGGCGCGGCAACCTACCTGCAGCGCTGGCGCGACCGTGCGCCCTTGCCGGCGGAGGCCGAACACCCGCGCTCCCGGCCGCTGGGCGGCAACCCGTTCGCCGGGGCCGGCGAGGTGCTTCGCTCGCCCTACCTGTTGATGCTGGCGCTGTTCGTGGTGCTGCTGGCCAGCATCAGTACCTTCCTGTACTTCGAGCAGGCGCGGCTGGTGGCACAGACCTTTACCGACCGCACCCGCCAGACCCAGGTGTTCGGCCTGATCGACACCGTGGTGCAGGCGCTGGCGATCCTCACCCAGTTGTTTTTCACAGGGCGGATCGCGCGGCGCATGGGGGTGGGCGTGTTGCTGGTGGCGGTGCCGCTGGTGATGGTGGCCGGCTTCCTGTGGCTGGCCCTGGCCCCGGTGTTTGCGGTGTTCGTGGTAGTGATGGTGGTGCGCCGTGCGGGGGAGTATGCGCTGGTACGGCCGGGGCGCGAGATGCTGTACACCGTGTTGCCGGCCGAGCAGAAGTACCGCGCCAAGAACTTCATCGACACGGTGGTCTATCGCGGTGGCGATGCGCTCAGTGGTTGGGTCAAGCGCGGGCTGGATGTGCTGGGTGAGCACCCGCAACTGGCGATGCTGATCGGGGCGGGGATTGCGCTGGGGTGGGCGGCTACCGGGGGCTGGCTGGGTAGACGGCAGCGGCGATTGGAGCAACGCAATTGAACGGTGTTGGCTTGCTTCGCCGGCAAGGCCGGCTCCTACAGGGGGTTGCGCCGTTCACAGAACCCCGTAGCAGCCGGCCTTGCCGTGCAGTCAGTCGAGCACTGCCACCGGTTCCGGGTTGCGGCTCACCCACCATCCAAACCCGGCGGCGGTAAAGAACATGATCAGGCTGTACAGCGCCGCCGGAATGGCCATGGTCGAGTTGTTGAGCAGGGTCGGGCTCAGCGCCAGTGCAATCGCCAGCGTACCGTTGTGGATGCCGATCTCCATGCCGATGGCGATGGCCTGGCGCTTCGGAATCTTCAGTATCCGCGGCACATAGTAGCCCAGCCCCAGACTCACCAGGTTGAACAACAGCGCGGCTGCGCCTACCAGGGGCGCGTACTCGACCACGGTGGCCCAGTCTTTCATCAGCGCCAGCATCACCGTGCCGGCCAGAAACAGCGCCGCCACCAGCTTCATCGGTTTCTCCATGCGCGCCGCGAAGGCCGGGGTCAGGCGCCGCACCAGCATGCCCAGCGCCACCGGCACCAGCACGATGGCAAACACCTGCAGCACCTTGGCGAACTGCAGCGGGATGGCCTGGTCGGCGCTCATGAAGTAGCTCAGCGACAGGTTGACCAGCAGCGGCATGGTCAGGATCGCGATCAGCGAGTTCACCGCCGTCAGCGTGATGTTGAGCGCCACGTCACCGTGCGCCAGGTGGCTGAACAGGTTGGCGGTGGTGCCACCGGGCGAGGCCGCCAGCAGCATCAGGCCGACCGCCAGGGCCGGTGCCAGGCCAAAACCGTTGGCAATCAGAAAGCAGATGAAGGGCAGCAGCAGGATCTGGCACACCAGGCCGATGACCACCGGCTTGGGGTATTTCACCACCCGGGCGAAGTCGGCCAGGGTCAGCGAAAGCCCCAGGCCGAACATGATGATGCCCAGCGCAACGGGCAGGAAGGCGGTCAGCAATGGCGAAGCGGTCATGGCAGCAACTCGCAGAAAAGAGGTGTCGGCATTCTAGGCCACCAGATCGCCATGTGCTGCTGGGGAGGCCTCGTAGATACAAGTCTTTACGAAAAGGTGCGCAGCGTGCACCGGGCAGGTTGCGCGCACCGTTATGGGGCAAATGCATGCACCGCTCGGGTCGCCCGCCGCGCTCAAGGGGCGTGGCAGAGCGATTCCCGGGCGTTGGGCACAGCCCTTGCTAAAGTCTGTTGAAAGGCCCGGGTACTGGAAGACAGCAGCCAATTAGAAGAAGCCGTTACGAACACGGCGAGGAGTGGGGTATGTCCGGAGCTTTTTTTGACGAAATGTATGCCGCAGGGGGCCAGTGTCGCCCGCATTACCGCGAGTTTGCCCGCTGGCTGGCGGACACGCCGCTGGAACTGCTGGCGCAGCGCCGCCGCGAAGCCGACCTGCTGTTCCACCGCGCAGGCATCACCTTCACGCTCTACGGTGACGAGCAGGGCACCGAACGCCTGATCCCGTTCGACATCATTCCGCGCAGCATCAAGGCCAGCGAATGGCAGGTCATCGAGCGTGGCTGCATCCAGCGGGTGCAGGCACTGAACATGTTCCTGGCCGATATCTACCATGAACAGCGCATCCTCAAGGCCGGCATCATCCCGGCCGAGCAGGTGCTGGCCAACGAGGGCTACCAGGTGGCCATGCGTGGCCTGGGGCTGCACAGGGGCCTCTATGCGCATATCGCGGGGGTGGACCTGGTGCGCGATGGCGACGGCAGCTACTACGTGCTCGAGGACAACCTGCGCACCCCCAGCGGCGTGAGCTACATGCTCGAAGACCGCAAAATGATGATGCGCCTGTTCCCCGAGCTGTTCGCCGCCCAGCGCATCGCGCCCATCGACCATTACCCCAACCTGCTGCTCGACACGCTCAGGAGCGCCAGCCCGCTGGACAACCCCACGGTGGTGGTGCTGACCCCGGGGCGCTTCAACAGTGCGTACTTCGAGCATGCGTTCCTGGCCCGCGAAATGGGGGTGGAACTGGTGGAAGGCGCCGACCTGTTCGTGCGTGACGACCGCGTGTTCATGCGCACCACCTGCGGCCCGCAGCCGGTGGACGTGATCTACCGCCGGCTGGATGACGCCTTCCTCGACCCGTTGACCTTCAACCCCGAGTCGATGCTCGGGGTGCCCGGCCTGATTGCCGCCTACCGCCTGGGCAACGTGGTGCTGGCCAATGCGGTCGGCACCGGGGTGGCGGACGACAAGTCGATCTACCCCTACGTGGGCGAGATGATCCGCTTCTACCTGGACGAAGCGCCGATCCTGAAGAACGTGCCCACCTGGCAGTGCCGCAAGCCGGCCGAGCTGTCCCATGTGCTGGCCAACCTGGAGCACCTGGTGGTCAAGGAAACCCAGGGTTCGGGCGGCTACGGCATGCTGGTGGGGCCGGCGTCGACGGCAGCGCAGATCGAAGCGTTCCGCCTGCGCCTCAAGGCTCGCCCGCAGGACTACATCGCCCAGCCCACCTTGTGCCTGTCCACCTGCCCGACCTTTGTCGAAAACGGCATTGCCCCGCGCCATATCGACCTGCGCCCGTTCGTGCTGTCGGGCAGCCAGACCCGCCTGGTGCCCGGCGGCCTCACGCGGGTGGCGCTGCGCGAAGGCTCGCTGGTGGTCAACTCGTCGCAGGGCGGCGGTACCAAGGACACCTGGGTGGTGGAGGACTGAACCATGCTTTCAAGAACCGCTGCAGACCTCTACTGGATGTCGCGTTACCTGGAGCGCGCGGAAAACCTCGCGCGCATGCTCGAAGTGAGCTATTCGCTGTCGCTGATGCCCCAGGCCGGACGCAGCGACGGCCACGCGGAGCTGGCCATGTCGCTGCTGGCGGCCGGCACGCTGGAAGACTACAAGGCCCGCCACGGCGCGCTCGACACCGAGCACATGCTGCACTTCTTTGCCCTGGACGAGGCCAACCCCGGCAGCATCTACTGCTGTTTGCGTGCGGCGCGCAGCAATGCCCACGCCGTGCGCGGGCGCATCACCGCCGACATGTGGGAGAACATCAATGCCACCTGGCTGGAGATGCGCGCCATTGCCGGCAACGGCCTGGGCCGCTACGGCATCAGCCAGTTCTGCGAATGGGTGCGGGAGCGTTCGCACCTGTTTCGCGGGGCCACCTCGGGCACCATCATGCGCAACGAGGCCTATGGCTTCATTCGCCTGGGCACCTTCATAGAGCGCGCCGACAACACCTTGCGTCTGCTGGATGCGCGCTACGAGATGTTTGGCGAGGAGTCGGAGGAGGTCAGCGACAAGTCGGCCCGTGGCTACTACCAGTGGAGCGCCTTGCTGCGCGCCCTGTCGTCGTTCGAGGCTTTCAACGAGATCTACCGCAACGCACCGAACGCCGAGCAGGTTTCGGAAATGCTGCTGTTGCGCGCCGAGGTGCCGCGCTCGCTGCATGCCTGCATCCAGGAGCTGGACCTTGAACTGTCCAACCTGCCCGGCATCAACGGCCGCCCGGCGCAGCGCCTGGCCGCCGGCCTCAACGCTCGCCTGCGCTACACCGGCATCGACGAGATCCTCGATGCAGGCCTGCACGCCTGGCTGATCGAGTTCATCGATCAGGTCCGCGACCTGGGCCAGGCCATTCACGACGCCTACCTGGAGGTGGTATGAAACTGTCCATTCGCCACGACACCACCTACAGCTATGCCAACGAGGTGTGCACCAGCATCCAGTTCCTGCGCCTCACGCCCCAGGACAGCGAGCGCCAGCGGGTCATCGACTGGCAGGTGGACATGCCGCGCAAGGTGCGCAGCCAGCTCGACCCCTATGGCAACGTGCTGCATGTACTGACCCTGGACGAGCCCCACGGCGAGATCGTGCTGTGCGCCCACGGCCAGGTGGAGATCGACCCCACCCGCGAGGTGGAGCCGGACCTGCAGTCGCCGCTGCCGTTTCTGCGCAGCAGCCCGCTGACCGCCGCCGACGAGGCGCTGCTGACGTTTGCCGCGCAGCATTGCGGCGAGCGGCGCGACAGGGCGGCGCTGATCGAGCTGATGAATGCGCTGGCCGAGCACATGCCCTACAGCCCCGGCGCGACCGAGGTGGGCACTACCGCGGCCGAGTCGTTCGCCAGGCAGGCGGGGGTTTGCCAGGACCATACCCATGCGTTTCTGGCCTGTGTGCGCAGCCTGGGTATCCCGGCGCGCTATGTGTCGGGCTACCTGTGCACCGAGGACGCCACGCACCTGGCCAGCCATGCCTGGGCCGAAGCCTGGCTGGGGGAGGGCTGGTACAGTTTCGATATCACCAATCGGCTGGCCAGGCCCGAGCGCCACCTGAAGCTGGCGGTGGGGCTGGATTACCTGGATGCGTGCCCGGTGCGCGGAATGCGCCGGGGCGGGGGGATGGAGCACATGCTGGCCAAGGTGCAGGTGGAACTGATGGTGCAGGTGCAGTAGCCAGGCGATGCAAGGTGTCGACGCCATCGCGGGTCAAGCCTGCTCCCACAGGGGCCACGGCAATCCTGTGGGAGCGGGCTTGACCTGCGACGAGGCGCTGCAGATCGAGGGTCAGGCGCGCTCGATGGCCAACGCCACACCCTGCCCACCACCGATGCACAGGGTTGCCAGGCCCTTCTTCGCATCACGCTTGATCATTTCGTGCAGCAACGACACCAGCACTCGGCAACCCGAGGCACCGATCGGGTGGCCCAGGGCAATCGCGCCGCCGTTGACGTTGACCTTGCTCGCGTCCCAGCCCAGCTCCTGGCCCACCGACAACGCCTGGGCCGCGAAGGCTTCGTTGGCTTCGATCAGGTCCAGCTGATCCAGCGACCAGTCGGCCTTCTGCAGGCAGCGACGGGTCGCGCTGACCGGGCCGATACCCATGATCGCCGGGTCCACGCCCGCATTGGCATAGGCCGCAATGCGCGCCAGTACCGGCAGGCCCAGGGCCTTGGCCTTGGCCGCGCTCATCAGCAGCACCGCCGCTGCGCCGTCGTTGAGGCTCGAGGCGTTGCCCGCCGTCACGCTGCCGTCCTTCTTGAACGCCGGCTTGAGCTTGGCCAGCGACTCGGCGGTGGTGCCGGCGCGGGGCTGTTCGTCGGTGGCGAACACCAGCGGCTCACCCTTGCGCTGCGGGATCTGGATCGGGGTGATCTCGTCGGCAAAGCGGCCGGCCTCGATGGCCGCGCAGGCCTTTTGCTGCGAGGCGGCGGCAAAGGCGTCCTGGGCCTCACGGGTGATGGCGTACTTGTCCACCAGGTTCTCGGCGGTGATGCCCATGTGGTAGTCGTTGAAGGCATCCCACAGGCCGTCGCTGATCATGCTGTCGATCATGCTGGCATGGCCCATGCGCAGGCCGGTGCGCGCGGCAGGCAGCACGTAGGGGGCCAGGCTCATGTTCTCCATGCCGCCGGCGATGATCACCTCGGCGTCGCCACAGCGGATCGCCTGGGCGCCCAGGTGCAGGGCCTTGAGGCCCGAGCCGCAGACCTTGTTCAGGGTCAGGGCCGGCACCGCATGGGGCAGGCCGGCCTTGATCGCGGCCTGGCGCGCCGGGTTCTGGCCGCTGCCGGCGGTGAGCACCTGGCCCAGAATCACCTCATCCACTTCGCTGCCGGCCAGCCCGGTCTGCTCCAGCAGGCGGCGGATCACCGCTGCGCCCAGCTCCGGGGCCGGGATGGCGGCCAGCGAACCCTGGAAACTGCCGATGGCGGTACGAGTGGCCGCGACAATGACGACGTCTTGCATGGAATGTTCTCCTTGTTAGTGGTCCAGTGGCGTGAGTGTTGCGCCATTACATATATTTGTTAAGTTGATTTTTGAGATGGATTGATCGATAAACCTCAACAATTCCCCGTTTTGCCGGAGTCAGCATGACCGTCAAGCAGCTGCGTGCCTTCTGGGCAGTGGCCCAGAGCCTGAGTTTTGCGGTGGCTTGCGAGCGTCTGCACCTGTCGCAGTCGGCACTGAGCCTGACCATCAAGTCGCTGGAGGAGGGCCTGGGCGGGCGGCTGTTCACGCGCACCACGCGCAACGTCACGCTGACCCCGGAAGGCGAATCGCTGCTGCCCCTGGCGCGCCGCCTGCTTGCCGACTGGGACAATGCCGAGGACGAGATCCGCCAGCGCTTCACCCTGCAGCGCGGGCGCGTGACCATTGCGGCGATGCCGTCGTTCGCCGGCAACCTGCTGCCGCCCATCCTGAAGAACTTTCGCACCCGCTACCCTAACATCGGGGTCACGGTGAACGACGTGATCAACGAACAGGTGCTGGAGATGGTGCGTGACCGCCAGGTGGAGCTGGGGGTGGCGTTCGAACCGTTCGAAGGCTCGTCGCTGGTGTTCTCGCCCCTGTACGTCGACCGGTTCACTGCCGTGGTGCCGCTGGATTCGCCCCTGGCCGCGCTGGATGAAATCGACTGGCAGACCTTGCTGCAGCAGCCGTTCATTACCTTGCAACGGCCCTCGAACGTGCGCGTGATGCTCGAAGAGCACCTCAAGGCGCGCGGCATGAAGCTGGCGGTGGAGTTCGAGAGCCATCAACTGGTGACAGTGGGTCGCATGGTGGCCAGCGGGCTTGGGGTCAGCGCGGTGCCGGCCCTGTGCGCCGGCCAGATGCACGAGCTGGGCGCGCGCTGCATCACCCTGCGCGACCCGGTGGAACGTGCCATCGGGGTGCTGAGCAAGCCGGGCCACGAACTGTCGGCTGCGGCCCAGGCGTTGTTCGACAGCCTGCATGAACAGCAGGCCGAGGCCAGGCGCTAGACGGCGGCGAGCAGGCTGCGCAGGGGCACCTTGTTCTTCATCACCGGCGACTTGATCACGATGTAGCTGAAGTACTTCTCGATGCCGATGTTCTGGTCGAGGATGGTTTCCATCAGCTCCTGGTAATGCTGGATGCTGCTGGTCAGAAAGCGCACCAGGTAGTCATAGCCACCGCTGATCAGGTGGCATTCGAGCACTTCGTCGATGTTGCGGATGCTCGATTCGAATTTCTGAAAGTCGGAGCGTTTGTGGTCGCTCAGTGTGACTTCGGTGAAGATGGTTACCGAGTTGGCGAATTTGGCCAGGTTCAGGTGGGCTTCGTAGCCGCTGATATAGCCTGCCGCCTCGAGTCGCTTGACCCGTTGCAGGCACGGGCTGGGCGACAGCCCCACGGCTTCGGCCAGGCTGACGTTGGTCATGCGGCCGTCTTTCTGCAACTGGACCAGGATGTTGATATCGATCCGATCGAGCTTGGTTGCCGCTTCCATTCCTGACTCCTGAAATGCGGGATGACAAAAAAACACACTTTCACCCACGGGGCCTTCGCTGGCAAGGCCGCTCCCGGCGGGAGCCGGCATTGCCAGCGAAGGTGGCGCCGCAGAGGGGGCGGATTACGCCGTAGCGCGGGTCAACGCCTGGTCGAGCATGCGCAGCGCTTCGGAGATCTGCGCCTCGGTGGTCACCAGCGGTGCCAGGAAGCGCACCACGTTGCGGTACACGCCGCACTTGATCACCAGCAGGCCGGCTTCACGGGCCTGGTCGATGATGGCCTGGGCCAGGTTCGCGTCCGGGGTCTGCGCGGCGTCGTCGGCCACGATCTCGATGGCCTGCATGAAGCCCAGGCCACGCACGTCGCCGATGCACGGGTAGCGGTTCTGCAGGGCCAGCAGGCCTTCACGCAGTTGCACCGCACGCTGCTCGCCCTGTGCCAGCAGGTCTTCTTCCTCGAACAGGTCCATCACCGCCAGTGCAGCCGCGCAGGCCACGGCGTTGCCGCCGTAGGTGCCGCCCAGGCCGCCCGGGGTCGGCGCGTCCATGATCTCGGCACGCCCCACCACACCCGACAGCGGCATGCCGCCGGCCAGGCTCTTGGCCACTGTCACCAGGTCAGGCTGGATGCCCGAATGCTGGAAGCCGAACGGCTTGCCGGTACGCCCGAAGCCTGCCTGGATCTCGTCCAGGATCAGCACGATGCCGTGGCGTGTGCAGCGTTCGCGCAGGGCACGCAGGAAGGCATCGGGGGCGCGCAGGAAGCCGCCATCGCCTTGCACCGGCTCGATCAGGATGGCCGCCACGCGGTCGGGGGCCACGTCGGTGGCGAACAGGTGGTCGAGTTCGGCCAGGGCGTCGTCACTGCTCACGCCGCGGTATTCGTTGGGGTAGGTGGCGTGGTAGATCTCGGCCGGGAACGGGCCGAAGTTCTGCTTGTACGGCTGGCTCATGCCGGTCAGGGTGACGCCCAGCAGGGTGCGCCCGTGGAAGCCGCCGCGGAACGAGATCACCGCCGGGCGGTTGGTGTAGCCACGGGCGATCTTGATGGCGTTCTCCACCGCTTCGGCGCCGGAGGTGAACAGCACGCTCTTGTAGGCTTCGCCGCCACCGACCATGGCGTTCAGGCGCGCTGCCACGTCGATGTACGACGCATAGGCCACCACCTGGAAGCTGGCATGGGAGATCTCGCCCACCTGGCGGCGCACGGCCTCGACCACACGCGGGTGGTTGTGGCCGACGTTGAGCACGCCGATGCCGCCGACGAAGTCCAGGTAGCGCTTGCCGTCCACGTCCCACAGCTCCGAACCCTGGGCGTGGCTGACCACGATCGGGTGGGCGGTGGCGATGCCGCGGGGTACGTGCTGCTCGCGCAGGGCCAGCAGGCGTTGATTTTCAGTCAGTGCAGAATTCATGGTGCAGCTCCATTAACTAACGATGGTGTCAGGGGTTCGGGAACGCAGGTATTCAGTCGAGGCCGCCCATGTGCCAGGCCTTGATTTCGAGGAACTCGTCCAGGCCGTACTTGGAGCCTTCACGGCCGGTACCGGACTGTTTCATGCCGCCGAACGGGGCCACTTCCATGGAGATGATCCCGGTGTTCAGGCCGACCATGCCGAACTCCAGGCGCTCGCCCACACGCCAGGCGCGGCGCATGTCCTGGGTGAAGTAGTAGGCGCCCAGGCCGAACGGGGTAGCGTTGGCGATGGCCAGGGCCTCGGCTTCGTCCTTGAAACGGAACAGCGGGGCAACCGGGCCGAAGGTCTCTTCGGTGGCCAGCAGCATGTCGGTGGTGGCGTCCAGCAGCACGGTCGGCTGCACGAACAGGCCGGTGTCGTCGGGCATGCCGCCAATCGAGATGCTGGCGCCTTTTTCCACCGCATCGCCGATGTGGCTGGCGACTTTTGCGACGGCGGCGGCGTTGATCAGCGGGCCGATGGTCACGTTCTCGCCCAGGCCATCACCCACCTTCAGCTCGGCCACCGCAGCCCGCAGGCGCTCGGCGAAGCGGTCGTAGATGCCGTCCTGCACCAGAATGCGGTTGGCGCACACGCAGGTCTGCCCGGCGTTGCGGAACTTGCTCAGCATCACCCCGGCAATCGCCAGGTCGAGGTCGGCGTCGTCGAACACGATGAACGGCGCGTTGCCACCCAGCTCCAGGCTCAGGCGCTTGAGGGTGTCGGCGCACTGGCTCATCAGCAGCTTGCCGATGCGCGTGGAGCCGGTGAACGACAACTTGCGCACGGCCTGGTTGGCGGTCACTTCGCTGCCGATGCCGGCAGGCAGGCCGGTGAGCACGTTGAACACCCCGGCCGGGATGCCGGCACGATCTGCCAGTACCGCCAGGGCCAGGGCCGACAGCGGGGTCATCTCGGACGGCTTGACCAGCACGGTGCAGCCGGCGGCCAGGGCCGGCGCGCATTTGCGCGTGATCATCGCGTTGGGGAAGTTCCACGGGGTGATGGCCGCCACCACGCCGATCGGCTGCTTGAGCACCAGGATGCGGCGGTCGTTGGTGGGCGCGGGGATGGTGTCGCCGTAGATGCGACGGGCCTCTTCGGCAAACCATTTGACGAAGCTGGCGCCGTAGCCGATTTCGCCGCGCGACTCGCTCAGGGGCTTGCCTTGTTCGGCGGTCATGATCAGCGCCAGGTCTTCCTGGTTTTCCAGGATCAGGCTGTACCAGGCTTCCAGGTGACGTGCGCGGGTGGCGGCGGGGACTTCGCGCCAGCTTTCGAAACGGGCCTGGGCGGCCTCGATGGCGCGTCGCGTCTCGGCGGCGCCGAGGGCCGGGACCCGGGCGATTTCGCTGCCGTCGGCGGGGTTGATCACGGCAATCGTTTCGCCGTTGTCGGCATCGATCCAGCTGCCATTGACGTAAGCGCGTTCGACAAGCAGCGAGGGGTCACGCAGTGTGCTTTTCAACATGGAGAGGGTGCCTTCTACGGGTCCGGTGAATGGCACGATTGTAAGAACAGGCACGCAGTGACCGATGCCGAGATGACCGCTTGGGCCAGGCATAAATGCCGTATTGAGGGGGTTGGCAGCACACTATGCTGCGGGGGTGGTCGAGGTGTCTCCAGCGCCGGTCAAGCCCGCTCCCGCAAGGCCTCTGACGGCCTGCTGGAGCGGGCCTGGCCCGCCACCTGGCGGTACAGGCAGCAGATTGTTTGTCAGGCGTCGTTCTGCAGGCGGTACATCTCGGTTGCCACCTGCAGCTGAAAGCGCGCCTGCGGGTTCTCCATCGACAGCTGCAGCAGCTCTTCGATGCGCTCCACGCGGTAGCGTAATGTGCTGATGTGGATGTCCAGGCAGCGGGCGCTGCTGGCCAGCTGAAAGCCTTCGCTGGCCAGGGTGCACAGGGTTTCCATGAGCATGGCACCGTTCTTGTGCCGGGTCAGCGGGGTCACCAGGCGCTCCAGCAGCATGCGCCGTGCATCGTCGTCGCCCATCAGCGCCCGCGGAAACAGCACTTCGTCAAACCCATGCAGCTTGCCCGGGCGCAGCAGCGGCAGCAGGGTGGCCACATCCCCGGCGCCCTGGGCCATGCCTGCCACGCCCCGGTGCACGCGGCTGGCGGCCATGGCGCCGCCGTCCAGTCGAATATGCTTCCAGATCGACTCGGGCATCACATCGGCCGGCACGATCAGGCTGATCTGGTTCAACGACACCGACAGCAGGGGCGCGATTCCCAACCCCTGCATGATCTCGGTGATGCGCTCGGCCTGCTCCTTGCGCCGCTGGAAGCCCTCGCGGCTGAGGGGAATCGGCTCGTCCAGCAACACCAGGCACACGCGGTAGTCGCGGGTATGACACCAGCCGGACACCAGCGCACGTTCGATGGCGCGCGGCGTTTCGGGGAACTTGCCTTCCAGCAGACCTGCCACCAGCGCATGGCCCAGGCGGTTTTCCTGGTCCAGCAATTCGCGTTGATGGGACAGCTGCAGGGCGGCGATCAGCGCAGCATGTTCCACTGCGCGGCAGTGCAGCTCCTCGAAGCTGTCCCGCTGGCCCTTGAGCCACACCACCCCGACCCGCTCGCCCTGCAGGCGGATGGGGCAGCCCAGGCGAAACGCGCCGGCATCGGCGTCCAGCTCCAGCACCTGCGGCTCGACCCCCTGCAGCAGGTTGGCCTGCTCGTTCAGGTGGCGCATCACGGCAAGCTCCACGGCGTCATTGGCCGGCTCGCTGGCCCCCAGCACACTGCCGGAGCTGGCCACGATCAGCGCCGGCAGTTCCAGGGCGCTGGTGAGTGCGCTGGCCAGGCTCTGCAGGTTGTCGGCCTCGATGGCAGCGCGGGTGAGCATGCGGTGGATAAGGTCGGAGCGACGGATGATGCGGGTCTGGAAGTTGATGATCTGTTCGAGAACCTGCTGGGTGATGTCGCTGAAGGCGACTTCCCAGGGCAGTTCCAGCAAAGGGAAACAGCAGCGGTCGGCTTCTTCGATGGCCGCCTGGGGGAAGTGTTCGTGAAAGTGCGGGACTGCCATCACGACCCCGGCCAGGCCCAGCTCGGCCAGCCGGCGAACCATGTCGCGGCATTTTTGCGGGTCTTGCGGCCAGTTGTAGCCGGTGGTCAGCAGCAGGTCGCCCTTTTTCAGCCAGTTGAAGATGTCGGGGTGATCGACGATATGCACCCACGCCAGGTCGCGGTCCAGGCATTGCCTGCCCGCGACCACTGTGGCCTGGCTGAGGGAGGTCTGTTCCAGGGCGGTGGCGAGTTTCATGTGCAATCCACGATCCAGACACGATAGAGGATCGCAGTCTAGCGGACTGGACATGGCTGCGGGGAGGGCCCTGGACAGGAGAATAGAACCTGTGCGCTGATCATCCATGAGGCGCACAGGGAGGGGAAATCAGGACTTGCTAGCCCAGGCGTTGAACTTCTGTTCAAGCGTTTCTGCGTTCTCGAGCCAGAACTCGACGTTTACCCGCAGTGCATTCTTCTGGTTCTCTGCCGCGGTGGGCAGGTCGTCAGCCAGCGACTTGTCGAGCATTTCGGCGGCCTTGGTGTTGGACGGGCCGTAGGCCATCTGCTCGGTGTAGAGCTTCTGCTGCTCAGGCTGCATGGCGAACTTGATGAAGTCGTAGGCCTTGTCCAGGTTCTTGGTGCCGCGCGGGATGGCCCACTCGTCGAACTGGTACAGGTTCTGGTTCCAGACGATCTTCAGGTTGCTGCCGCTCTGCTGTGCAGCGTGGATGCGGCCGTTGTACGAGGACGCCATCACCACATCGCCAGCCACCAGGTACTGCGGCGGCTGTGCACCGGCTTCCCACCACTGAATGTACGGCTTGATCTCGTCCAGTTTCTTGAAGGCGCGGTCCACACCTTCTTTGGTGCTGAGCAGCTTGTAGACTTCGGCAGGCGGCACGCCGTCGGCCATCAGGGCGAATTCCAGCGAGCCACGGGCAGACTTGCGCAGGCTGCGCTTGCCCGGGAATTTCTTCACGTCCCAGAAGTCGGCCCAGCCGGTAGGGGCGACCTTCAGTTTGTCGGCGTTGTAGGCCAGCACGTTGGACCACACGAAGATACCGACGCCACAGCCGTCGTCACTCTTGGTGCCTTCGATCCAGTCGCCCGGCGTGCCGAGGCGTTCGTAGTCGAGTTTTTCGAACAGACCTTCTTCACAGCCACGGGCACGGTCGGTGTCTTCGGTATCGAGCACGTCCCAGGTCACGGTCTTGGTGTCGTTCATGGCGATGAGCTTGGAGATTTCACCGTTCCACTCGCCAGCGATCACCTGGGTCTTGGTCTTTTCTTCGTAGGGCTTGTAGAACGCGGTGACCTGCGCGGCCTTGCTCGCGCCACCATAGGAGATCACCGTGAGCTTGTCGGCAAAGGCACTGTTGGCCAGCATCAGGCCACCGAGCACGGTGAGGGTGAAGAGTTTTTTCGACATTCGAACGCTCCAATCAAGACTGTTATTTCGAGTTATGTTTGGCAGTTGCAAGCGGGCGCAAAATAGATGAAAGGTGCTGATTTTTATAGTGGCAAGGTGCCTGCTGTGTTTGAGAGTGAGTTGAGGCTAATGGATAAGCGCTGCCATGGGTATCTATTAAACGCAGGATAAGCCTATTTTTTTATCCTGCGCTTTATAGGAAGGTGCTTCGTACTTTAGTGGCGATCGAACCATACGGTCTGCGCGTTGCAGAACTCGCGAACGCCGAAGTGCGAGAGTTCGCGGCCAAAGCCGCTCTTCTTCACCCCACCGAAGGTCACGCGAGGATCACTGGCGCTGTAGCCGTTGATGAACACGCCGCCGCACTCCAGTTCGTCGGCCAGTTGTCGGGCCAGTGCCGCATCCCGGGTGTACACGGTCGAGGTCAGGCCGAATTCGCTGTCGTTGGCCAGCTGCAGGGCGTGGCGCGCATCCCGGGCAGTGATGATCGAGGCCACCGGGCCGAACAGCTCCTGGCGGAACGAGGTCATCTGGTCGGTGACGTCGGCCAGTACCGTGGGCGCGTAGTAGTTGCCCGGGCCTTCGACCTTGTGCCCGCCCAGCAGCAGCGTGGCGCCTTCGGCCAGGGTGGCCTGGACCTGCTGGTCGAGCTCGTCGCGCAGGTCATGACGCGCCATCGGCCCCAGGTAGGTGTCGGCCAGCAACGGGTCGCCCATCACCAGCGCGCGGGTTTTCTCGACGAACTTGCGGGTGAATGCCTCGACCACGCCGGCTTCGACGATCAGCCGCTTGGCTGCCGCGCACACCTGGCCGGTGTTCTGGTAGCGGCCGATCACGGCAGCCTGTACGGCGGCATCCAGGTCGGCATCGTTCAACACGATGAACGGGTCGGAGCCGCCCAGTTCCAGTACGCATTTTTTCAGCGCGGCACCGGCCTGGGCACCGATGGCGGCACCGGCACGCACGCTGCCGGTAAGGGTCACGGCGACGATGCGCGGGTCGACGATGGCCCTGGATACGCCCTCAGGCGTCACGTTGAGCACCTCGAACACGCCTTCGGGGAATTCGGCCTGCTGGAACGCATCGCGCAGCAGGTAGGCCGAGCCCATCACATTGGGCGCGTGCTTGAGCACGTAGGTGTTGCCGGCGATCAGCGCGGGTACCGCACCGCGCAGCACTTGCCACAGCGGAAAGTTCCACGGCATCACCGCGAGGATCGGGCCCAGTGGGCGGTATTCGATGTGGGCCTTGGCGTCGGGTACCTGGGTCGGCTCGGGGGCCAGCATGGCCGGCCCGTTCTCGGCGTACCACTCGCACAGCTGGGCGCACTTTTCCACTTCGCCGCGGGCCTGGGCCGCAGGCTTGCCCATTTCCAGGGTAATCATCCGCGCCATGGCCTGGGCGTTGTCGCGCAGCACGCCGGCCAGTTTCACCAGCAGGGCCGAGCGGGTGGCCAGCGGGGTACGCCGCCAGCCGGCAAACCCGGCAGCGGCGCGGCCCAGGGCGGCGTCCATCAGTGCGTCGGTTTCATAGGCGTAGTGGCCGATGCGTTCACCGGTGGCCGGGTTGATCGAGAGGGCATGGGTGTGGCTGGTTATGTCGGTCATGGCGGGCGTTCCTGTCAGAAGGGAAACAGGGGCCCAGCGTAATGCCGTGCTAATCTTTCGAAAACTGAATAATAAAAACGGTTTCTTTCACGTTTGGAGAATGTTTTTGGACCTGGTACAGCTTGAGATCTTCACCGCCGTGGCCGAGCACGGCAGCATCAGCGCAGCCGCCCAGCACATCCACCGCGTGCCGTCGAACCTGACCACGCGGATCAAGCAGCTGGAGGCCGACCTGGGGGTGGAGCTGTTCATTCGTGAAAAGCTGCGCCTGCGCCTCTCGCCGGCCGGCTGGACCTTCCTGGAGTACGCCAAGCGCATCCTGGCCTTGGTGGAGGAGGCCCGCCTGACCGTGGCGGGGGAGGAACCCCAGGGGGCGTTCTCGCTGGGCTCGCTGGAAAGTACCGCAGCGGTGCGCATCCCCGCGTTGCTGGCGGCCTACAACCAGCAGTACGCCAAGGTCGAGCTGGACCTCTCCACCGGGCCGTCGGGCACCATGATCGAGGGCGTGCTGTCGGGACGCCTGGCGGCGGCCTTCGTCGACGGCCCGGTGCTGCACCCCTCGCTGGAGGGCGTGCCGGTGTTCGAGGAGGAGATGGTCATCATCGCGCCGCTCAACCATGCGCCGATCCACCGTGGCCAGGACGTCAACGGGCAGAGCATCTATGCGTTCCGGGCCAACTGTTCGTACCGCCATCATTTCGAGCGCTGGTTCACCCAGGATGCCGCCGTGCCGGGCAAGATCTTCGAACTGGAGAGCTACCACGGCATGCTCGCCTGCGTGAGCGCAGGGGCGGGGCTGGCGCTGATGCCACGCAGCATGCTCGAGAGCATGCCGGGGTGCGCCACGGTCAGCGTGTGGCCGATGTCGCAACGTTTTCGCTACCTGCGCACCTGGCTGGTATGGCGCAGCGGCACGGTATCGCGCAGCCTGGCGATGTTCGTGAAACTGCTGGAGGAGCGGGGCGCGGTGCTCCAATAGTGCGGCGTGGCGCCACTGCGGTCTGGCGGTTATCGCACTTTTTGCGTTTTTTCGGCTCTATTCATCGCCAGGCCGCGTCGATCCCCGACGCGGCCCGTGAACCCAGACCCCGGTGCCGATGGTTTATCCGCTTTGCGTTCCACCCCAGCGCGTGCTGCGCCGGCTGTTGCTGGCGGGTACGCTGATGGCCTGCGCCGCTGGCTGTACCCAGCAGCAGGGGCGCGATATCGCCACCCAGCTGGGCAACGGCCGGCCCCAGGAACTGTTCCAGACCAGCGTCGATCGCATGGCCACGCTGTCGATGCAGGACAACCTGCAGAGCCTGTACCTGTTGATGGGCAAGCTGTACCTGCGCAACCCCAACCAGTGGCGCGAATCGGGCTTTCTCGATGCTGCCAGTGCCGAGCGGCAGATCCGCCAGGCCATCGAGCAGCGCCAGGCCTTGCCGCAGCTGGGCGAGCGCCGCGACCTGGCGGCACTGAGCTATGCCCTGAGCCCGGAGTTCAGGGGCGACCGCGTTGGCGCGTTCATCTACGCCATCGGCAGCATGCTGGTGACCGCCCATGGCGGGCGTACCGAATTCTTCATCACCGACACCATCGACCCGCAGTTCGTCAGCAACGCAGCGCGCAACATCGAGAAGGCCACCTGGCTGCTGAGCCAGCGCCAGGATGCCAATGGCGTGCTGTTGCTGTTCTCCAACGAAATCTCCGAGGCGGGCAGCAACCTGAGCTTTGCCGTGGAGTTCGGCAAGATCGTCGCGCGCCTGGACCTGCTGACCCAGATGCTCGACGAGCGCTACCGGCGCATCGGCCTGAACTATGCGCAGAGCCTGTTGCTGATGAACTTTCTGCCGGTGCAGTGAGGTGTCTGCCTGGCGCCTTTGGGCGCAGATTCACTGAACCATCGCGGCGTCGCCTGACCTAACGCAATACCATTCGGGAGATGACGCATGCAAAACAACGGTTATATCTGGATCACATTGGCGGTAATCCTGGCCCTGGTGGAACTGTGGGCCATCAAGAGCATCATCGGCAGCAAGAGCAAGGCCGACCGCAAGATGTTGTGGATCGTGCTGGTGGTGTTCGTGCCGCTGGTCGGCCTGATCGTGTGGGGCGTGGCGGGACCCAAGGCGATCAACAACAACGCGGCCTCTCGCAACGGCTGACTCAACGGCGCAAATTGAGCTTCGGATTGCTGGCTGACATGGCCATTTGACACCCCTCCATTCGCCATCTAGCGTTGAGCGCGAAATTGCGCATTCGCGCAGACCCCACTGGCAAGGAGGCTAGACGGCCATGATCAGCCCGGCATCGATCAAATCCATTCGTGTGCACCCAGGGCTCGGCGTTGCCCGTGTCGGCAACGCCGATGGCGATGAGGAGTACGTACTCGCCGCGCAGGTGCCAGGGGCACTGGCCAGCAGCGCCGACGGGCAATTTCGCGATGCCAGGGGCCAGGTGCGGCGCCAGGCCGTGCGCTTTCGCCTCTATGCCGAACTGCACGACGGCACCGTACAGGAGCTGAGCCTGGACGACGGCGTGCAGATCGAATGGACCGTGGAAGTCGCCAACCTCAAGGCCGGCTGGTACGCCTTCGAAAATGCCATGGACCTGCCCGGCCAGTACGCCATCGCCGAAAAACGACGCAACCCGCTCGTGACCGGTGCGCAGCGCCAGGCCCTGGACATCCGCCCCGGCCCCAGGACCATCAGCGGCCGCCGCCAGCAAGGCAAGCCCTTCCATTTCGACACCGGCACCTTCCACGGCAAACCCGTGTACCTGGGCGAACTGCGCACCGACGAGGCCGGGCGCCTGATCGCCCTCGGCGGGCACGGCCACAGCGCACCGCGGGTGGACAAGACCCCACCGACAACCTTCGCCAACAACGACGACTGGCACGACGACGTGTCGGACGGCCCGGTGTACGCACGGGTGACGTTCAACAACGGCCAGCGCCTGGATGCCGAGCCCGGCTACCTGGTGGTGACGCCCCCCAACTACGCGCCAGGGCTGTTCGGCGTGGTCACCATGGAAGAGGTGGTGCGCGACCTGTTCGTGCGCCAGGGTCAGCTGCCGGCCGAGCCGAGCTGTTCGTTCACCCGCGATATCTGGCCGATCTTCGAGCGCATGACCCACATGCAGTGGACCAACCAGGGCCTGTTCATGCTCAGCGGCCACGGTTCGCCACTCGATACCCAGAACCCCGACGTGGTGGCCCGGCTGGCCGACCCCGGTGAGGCCAGTGCGGACTTTCGGCGCAAGGTCTTCGCGCTGTTTCGCGACCCCGCCAGCACCGCCGAGTTCGCCCCGGCGCTGTTGCCCCTGTACGGCGACTATTACGGCGACTATGACCTCGACCCCCAGCCGCCATCCGCGGTCGGGCTCGCGGTCACCCCGCTGATGTACCAGGCCTTGAGCCAGTGGGTGCAAGGCGAATTCGTCGCCGACTGGCAGGGCGCGCCGGTGCCGGCAGACTTCGACACGCTCGAACCGCGCGCCCAGGCCCAGGCGCTGGACCGCGCCGGCCTGCATGAATGCCTGGGCGGCCCGTTCCACCCGGGCATCGAACTGACCTGGTTCATGCGTGTGCCCAGCGTGTGGCGCAGCCCTTATCGCCTGGCGGTACTGCCCCAGGGGCAGGCGGTGCGCCAGGATTTCGGTGACGAACTCACGCCACAGGTGTGCCTGGCACCCCAGGGCCCGCTGGACGGCGTGGGCCCGGGTTCGCTGACCCGCGCGCTGGGCGTGCCGTGGCAGACCGACGAGGCCTCGTGCCTGTCGGATGCCGAGTACGAGCCCAGTACCTACCTGTCGTTCCCCAGCTACTGGGGGGCCCGCGTGCCCAACCAGGTACTGAGCAGCGAGGCGTGGGAGCGTGTGGGCGCAAGACGCACTACGCCGGCGCAGCAGCTCAAGCACTTTTCCTACCGCGAAGACTGGCTGCGCGACCTGAAGGGCAGCTACTTCACGCGCATCAACCTGATGGTGAGCCACTGGTGGGAGTTGGGCATTCTGCTGGCCCACGACGCCACCCCCGAGGCGATTGCACTGGGGTTGCCGGCGCGGGCCTGGATCGAAAGCGGGCGGCCCGAGCGGGTCACCGGCTCCAATGCCAAGCTCGACCTGCTGGCGGTGATCGAGGCCCTGGATTCGCCGCCACCGTTGCTGGGCGAGACCGAACTGGAGCTGCCCAGGCAGAAGGTACCGCCACGTCGTCGGCTGCGCAGGGACGAGATTTGAACCCCGTGCACGACGTGCTGGTGGTGGGCGCCGGGCCGGCCGGCACGGCGCTGGCCATCCGCCTGGCGCAGGCCGGGTTGCAGGTGGGGCTGGTGGAGCGTGAACCCGAGGCGGCGCTGCGCCCCGGCGAGTGCCTGTCCCCCGAGGCGTTGCCTGCACTTGCCGCACTGGGGCACGCCGACCTGCTCGACGACAGCACCGTGGCGCGACGCTGCTGCGGCGTGCAGTCGATCTGGCTGACCAGCGAGCCGGTATTTCGCGACTACTTCTGCGAGCGCGCCGCCCATGGCGCGTTCCTGGAACGACGGGTGTTCGACGCCCGGCTGCGGGAAAGGGCGGCGGCGCTTGGGATCACCCGTGAAGACGACGTGCGGGTGACCCATGCCGATTTTGCCGACGACAGCATTACCCTGGGCGGTCGGCGAGGTGAACACCCCTGGCGCGGGCAGGCACGTTTCGTGGTGGATGCCACCGGCAAGGCCAGTTGCATCGCCCGGCTCGGCGGGGCACGACGCCAGCGCCTGAGTCGTCAGGTGGCCGTCGCGGCGCGCCTGCCCCGAGGTGGCTCGGAACTGGCCGACACCGAGTGGCTGCTGATCGAGGCGGATGCCCAGGGCTGGTGGTCCGGGGCCACCACCGCCAGCGGCCAGCGCCACCTGGTGCGCTTCTTTCCCGGCGGTGACGGTCAGCGCACCGCGCCGCAGTTGGCCGAGCAACTGCAGCGCACGCGCCTGATGCAGCGCTATGCAGGTGCCGACGAACTGGCCGCAGCGCAGGTTCAGGTGCTGGATGCCGGCTGCAGTGCACTGCAGCGCTGTGCATCGGCGCACTGGCTGGCGGTGGGCGAGGCGGCCATCGCCTTCGACCCGGTGTCGTCCCAGGGGCTGACCCACGCCCTGGGTGCCACCGACCTGGCTGCCCGCGCCATCCTGGCCAGGTTGCAGCAGGGCCGTTTGGACCTGCTGCACCAGTACGACCGGCACACCCGTATCACCCTGGGGCATTCGCTCAAGGGCCTGGCGCGGCACTACGCGCAGTGCCAGCCGTTGATGGCCGCGGGCTGAGGGCAGGGCGCCGGCGTTCCGGATTGCGGAATAAATTCCTCATCTGCAATACTGGCGCCGAATCCCTTCACTGGAACACCCTCTCCATGACGTATCGCCTGCAGGCTGACGCCGTGACGCTTCGCTACGACCAGCGCACGATCTCCACGGACCTTTCGGTGGCTATCACCGAAGGGTCCTTTACCGTCATCGTCGGCCCCAATGCCTGTGGCAAATCCACCTTGCTGCGGGCCTTGTCGCGCCTGCTGGTGCCTTCGAGCGGCACGGTGCTGCTCGATCAGGTCGATATTCACACGCTCGCGGCCAAGGACGTGGCCCGGCGGCTCGGCCTGCTGCCCCAGAGCGCGGTTGCGCCCGACGGCATCACCGTGGCCGACCTGGTGGCCCGCGGGCGCTACCCGCACCAGTCGTTCCTGCGCCAATGGTCGCAGGCCGACGAACAGGCCGTGACCGCGGCCATGCAGGCGGCGCAGGTCAGCGAGCTGTCCGAGCGCCTGCTGCAGGAGTTGTCCGGCGGCCAGCGCCAGCGGGTATGGATCGCCATGGTGCTGGCGCAGCAGACGCCGGTACTGCTGCTCGACGAGCCCACCACCTACCTCGATATCGCGCACCAGATCGAACTGCTGGAACTGCTGGCCGAGCTCAATCGCCAGGGCCGCACCATCGTTGCGGTGCTGCATGACCTCAACCAGGCGTGCCGCTATGCCTCGCACCTGATCGCCATGAAGGCCGGCGCCATCGTCGCCCAGGGCGACCCGGCGCGCATCTTCACCGAGGCCCTGGTGCAGGAGGTGTTCGGCGTGGCCTCGATGATCATCGCCGACCCGGTCAGCGGCACGCCGCTGCTGGTGCCCTTGTCGCGCGAGCGGGCGGTGGTGTCAGGCGCCTTGCCACGGCAGGCCGCCGGTTGACTGGTTGACCCGGCTGGCCGCCCGGAACAGCGCATCGCGGTCTTCGGGCGTCTTGAGCTGACCCAGGTCGGTCACCGTGGTCACCACACACACGATCTCGCCCTGGGCGTCGAACACCGGCGCGGCCTGCCCGGTGACATTCGACAGCAGGTGGCTGGTCTTCTCGGCCCAGCGGCTGCTGCGCACCTCGTCCAGCACAGCCTTGGCCGGCGCCGTGCCGCGAAAGTGCGCCGGTTGCAGCTTGCGCGCCGCATCGATGGTGGCCTTGGGCAGGAAGGCCTGGAACACCAGCCCGCAGGCGGTGTTGTCGATGGGCAGCACGTCGCCCAGGGCCAGCGGGTTGATCGAGAAGAACGCGCTGCGGTACCAGCGCACCAGCGTCGGGCCACGGTCGGTCCAGATCGCCACGCCGCCGCTGGCCGCATGCTGGTGGGCCAGCGCCTTCATGTGCTGCGCGGCGATCTCCACTGCATCCACCCGCTTGAGCGCACCGATACCGATGCTCAGCGCCGCCGGGCCCAGGTCGTACAGGCTACTGGCCGGGTCCTGCCTGGCCAGGCCCTCCTTGACCAGACTCTGCAGATAGCGGTGCGCGGTGGACGCGCCGGTCTGGGTGCGCCGCGCCACTTCCCCCAGGGCCAGTTCGTGCTCGGCACTGGCCAGTACGTTGAGAAAGCGGGCGGCGATGGCGACGGACTGAATGGTGCCCGAACGTTTTTCGCCCGGCGCGTGCGGGGCGTCATCCGCAGCTGGAATGGTTTTTTTCAACGGGCCTCTCCTCATCGCCGGCTGGCGGCTGGTCCTCATCAGGCATCAAGTGAGCGCCGCTTGTGCGCGGCGTCGGTGCGCATGATACCGACTTTTCCGAGCGCTGGCCGGGCCCCTGGATTTACCACATTGCAGAATGAATTCTCTATTGAGGAATGAAGTGGTCACATGATACCTTTCGCACAAACGATTATGATTATCATTTGGAGCGTATCTTGAAGGCCTATTCACCCCTTGAACTCACCTGCGGTTTCAGCGTGCTGACCCTGGCGACCGTGCTCGGCATGGCGCCCGCGATGGCCGATGATGCCGTTGCTGCCCCGGGCAAAGGCGCAGTCACCTTCGAACCGATCATGATCACCGGGGAAAAGCTCGAGCGTGACCTGAAGAACACTGCCTCCTCGGTGTCGGTCAAGACTGCCCGCGACATCGAGCGCCAGAACACCGGCAACGCCAGCGTGCATGAAGTGCTCAATGACGTGCCCAACGTGATCTACACCGACTCGGTAGGCGCGCCGATCATCCGCGGCCAGGACACCCAGGGCCCGAACAACGGGCAGAACCAGTTCTGGGGCGGCACCGTGCCACGGGCCACCATCAACCTGGACGGCCACTACCTGAACTACAACGAGATGTTCTTCGGCGCCACCTCGGTGTGGGACGTGGACAGCATCGAGGTGTTCCGCGGCCCGCAGACCACCTCGCAAGGCGCCAACGCCATCGCCGGCGCGATCATCGTCAACACCAAGGACCCGACCTTCACCCCCGAGGCCGCCTACCAGGCCGAGATCGGCAACTACAACGCCAAGCGCACCTCCATCGCGCTGTCCGGGCCGCTGATGGGTACCGACCTGGCCGGGCGCCTGGCGGTGGACTACTCGGCGCGCGATACCTTCATCGACTACACCAACCCCAACTTCCAGAAGGGCAAGACCGACCACGACTTCAGCGCGCTCACCACCCGCGCCAAGCTGCTATGGCTGCCCACCGACATCCAGGGGCTGGAGGCCAAGTTCACCTTCTCGCACAACGAGAGCAACCGCCCCACCCAGGAAGCCGCCTCGGCGCCGTACCACAAGCTCGATCACACCACCACGACCATGCCCAGCTGGGAGCAGAGCACCAACACCAGCGTGCTGGACGTGAGCTACGACTTCGACAACGGCCTCAAGCTGATCAACCAGGCGCAGTATTCGTTGTCCAGCGTGCAGCGCTACACCGGCATCCCGGGGCAGGGCGACGCCGACATCAAGCAGAAGAACCTGTCCAACGAAACCCGCCTGGTGTTCGGTGACCAGCACAGCGTGCTCAGCGGCGCCACCGGCCTCTACGTGGCGCGCACCAGGACCGACGAAACCCTCAACCTGGCCGGGCTGTCGGCGTTCGACGACACCAAGGAAAACCTCGGCCTCTTCGGCGAGCTGAACTACCGCCTGAGCGACCTGTGGACCCTGAGCACGGGCCTGCGTTTCCAGCAGGACCGTATCGAGCGCGACGGCAACTCGGTGCTGGCGCCCACTGCGCTGGACTACCAGAAGACCTTCACCGCCGTGCTGCCCAAGGTATCGCTGGCCTACGCCGCGACCCCGGACTGGACCGTGGGCGCGATGGTCAGCCGCGGCTACAACCCGGGCGGTGTCTCGCTCAACCTGTCGACGCGCCAATGGCAGTACTTCAAGGAAGAGTCGGTGTGGAACTACGAGCTGTTCACCCGCGCCAGCCTGCTCGATGACCGCCTGCGCCTGAGCGGCAACCTGTTCTACATGGACATGAAGGATTCGCAGTACAACATTCCGGTGGTGATCTCCACCGGGATCAGCCAGTCCTACACCATCAATGCCGAGAAGGCCCACGCCTACGGTATGGAACTGAGCGCCGACTACCAGCTGCTCGACAGCCTGACCCTCAAGGCCAGCGCCGGCACCCTGCGCACGCGCATCGACCGCATCACCAGCAACGACAGCTACCAGGCCAACGAGTTTGCCAAGTCGCCCGGCTACACCCTGAGCTTCGGGCCCAGCTGGGACGTGACCGACAAGCTCAACCTGTCGGCCCAGGTGCGGCATATCGACGGCTACTACTCCGACACGGCCAACAACTCGTCGTATTCGGTCGACTCCTACACCCTGACCGATGCCCGCGCCAGCTACCAGTTCACCCCGGCGGTGGAACTGTACGGCTACGTCAAGAACGTGTTCGACGACCGCTCGGCCACCTACCTGCAGCAGAACCGCGGTATCGGCGGCACCGAGGCGAGCATGACCACGCCACGCATGTTCGGCGTGGGCGTCAAGGGCTCGTTCTGAATCAACCCACTGTCAACGGCGGCCCTGGGGCCGCCGTACTCGATCACTTGCACCCGGAGCTTTGATGACCTCGCCCAAGCGACTCCATATCGGCCTTTCACTGGCCCCCACCTGGCTCAGCGGCGACGCCTGGCGGCGCGCCGACAGCAACGTCGAGGGCCTGTTCACCAGCGCCTTCGCCATCGATCTGGCGCAGCGCGCCGAAGCCGCGCACCTGGACTTCGTGTTCCGCCCCGACGTCAGTTGCCTGCCGGTGGAAATGCTCGAAAGCGGCCCTGGTTTCACCAGCCTCGACCCCACCATCCTGCTGGCCGCCGTGGCCCAGCAGACCTCGCACATCGGCCTGGTGTCGACGGTGTCGACCACCTTCTATCCACCGTATGTGGTGGCGCGCCAGCTGCAATCGCTGAACTGGATCAGCAACGGGCGCGTGGGCTGGAACATCGTCACCGCCTTGCAGGGGCACGAGAACTTCGGCCTTGAGCAGATGCCCGACGCCGACGAGCGCTATGCGCGGGCGGCCGAGTTCACCGAGCTGGTGCACCAGCTGTGGGGCAGCTTCCCGTTCGAGGCGCTGACCATCGACCGTGCCAATGGCTGCTATGCCGACACCACCCAAGTGCGCCCGGTCAACCATGAGGGCACCTACCTCAAGGTCAAGGGCCCGCTGAACCTGCCAGCCTTCCCCGGCACGCGCATTCCGCTGATCCAGGCCGGTGCCTCGGAGTCGGGGCGGGATTTCGCCGCCTCGGTGGCCGACCTGGTGTTCGCACCCACGCCCGACAAGGAAGCGGCGCTTGAACTGCGCCGTGACCTGGGCCGGCGCGCCGAACGCCATGGCCGCTCGGCGCAGGCGATCCGCCTGCTGCCGGGCCTGAGCCTGTACCTGGCCGACACCCGCGAGCAGGCCCGGGCGGTGTTCATGCAAACCCACGGGCGCATGAACCGCGCGCGCAAGCTGGCCTCGATCAAGGAAATGACCGGGCTGGACCTGGCCGACTGGCCCCTCGACCGCCCGGTGACCCGCGCCGACCTGCCGGTGGTTGCGCCGGACGCCTCCAGCCGTACCCACAGCAGCCTGCTGCGCCGGCTGATCGAGCGCGAGTCGCTGAGCATCGACCAACTGCTGCTGCGCCCCGAGGTGATCTCGGCGGCGCACTGGCAGGTGGTCGGCACCGTCGACGATGCCTTCGAGCAGATCGCGGACTGGGCTGCCAGTGGCGCCATCGACGGCTTCATAGCCGCGCCCGGTGGCTCGGTCGAGTCGCTGAACCTGTTTCTCGACCAGTTGATGCCACGCCTGGTGCAGGCCGGCCTGTTCCGCGAGGGCTACAGCGGCTCGACCTTCGCCCACCACCTTGACGAGCAGGGCTAGACGATGAAAAAGATTGTGGTGGCCGTGCTGGCCATCGTCGCTGTGGCCAGCGCCTCCCTGTGGCTGGCCCGGCAGCCCGCCGAGCTTGCGGACGAGGCGCCGACGGCGTCGGCGCAGGCCTCGCCCAAGCGCATCGTGTCCACCTCGCCGAGCGTGACCGGCATCCTGCTGGCCATGGACGCGCCGTTGGTGGCCAGTGCCGCGACCACGCCCAGCCGCATCTCCGATGCCAAGGGCTTCTTCACCCAGTGGGCCGAGGTGGCCGACCAGCGCGGCGTGCAGGTGCTGTACAAGAACCTGGTGTTCGACCTCGAAGCGGTGGTCGGGCAGGCACCCGACCTGCTGGTGGTGTCGGCCACCGGGGCCGACAGTGTGCTGCCCCACCAGGCCGAGCTGCAGGCCCAGGGTATCGACACGGTGGTGGTCAACTACGCCAACCACAGCTGGCAGGAGCTGGCGCGCCAACTGGGGCAGGCCAGCGGCCTGCAGGCGCAGGCCGAGGTGGCCATCGAGCGCTTCGACGCCTACGCCGCGCAGGTTGCAGCGCGCATCACGCCACCTGCCGGCGCGGTCAGCGTGGTGGGTTACAACCTGGGTGGCAGCTATTCGGTAGCGCGCCTGGACAGCCCCCATGCGCAGCTGCTGGCAGCTCTCGGCTTCGCAGTGGCCGGCTTGCCGCAAGGGTTGCAAGGGCAGGTCAAGCGCAGCTCCGACGTGGACTTCATCTCCCGTGAAAACCTCTCGGCGGCCATCACCGGCGACACGGTGTTCCTGCTGGGCGGCAGCGACGCCGACGTGCAGGCGTTTCTCGCCGACCCGGTGCTGGCCAACCTGCCGGCGGTGGTGCACAAGCGGGTGTATGCACTGGGCCCCAGTTCGTTTCGCATCGACTACTACTCCGGGCGCGAGATGATCGACGCCGTGGCGCGGGCGTACCGCTGAGCCATGGTGCGATCAAGACGTTTTCAGGGCCTGCTGCTGGGGCTGCTGTTGCTGGTCGTGGCGGTGCTGGCGAGCCTGGTGGTGGGGTCGCGCAGCATCGGCGTGGCCCAGGTGTTCGAGGCGCTGTCGGCCTACGACCGGCTCGATGACCAGCACCTGATCGTGCGCGAACTGCGGGTGCCGCGCACGCTGGTGGCGATACTGGCCGGGCTGGCGCTGGGCCTGGCCGGTGCGATCATGCAGGCGGTCACCCGCAATCCGCTGGCCGAACCGGGCCTGCTGGGCATCAACGCCGGGGCCGGGGTAGGGGTGATCGTCGGTGTGGCCGTGCTGGGCCTGAGCAGCATGAGCGGCTACGTGTGGTGCGCCTTCGTCGGCGCCGGGCTGGCCGGGGTGGCCGTGTTCATGCTGGGCCGTGCCCAGGAGACCGGCACCAACCCGGTGCGCCTGGTGCTGGCCGGCGCCGGTCTGTCGGTGATGCTGGCCTCGGTCACCGGCATCATCATCCTCAATGCGCCGGCGCAGGTGTTCGACCAGTTTCGCCACTGGGCATCGGGGTCGCTGGAAAAGAGCGGCTTCGAGGCGGTGGGCGTGCTGGCGATGGCCGTGGTGCCGGGCGCTGTCACGGTGCTGGCGCTGGCCGGCAGCCTCAATGCCATGGCCCTGGGCAAGGACCTGGGCCTGGCGCTGGGGGTGAACGTGCGCCTCACCTGGCTGCTGGCCTGCCTGGCGGTGATGCTGCTGGCCGGCGCTACCACCGCCGCCGCCGGGCCGATCGGCTTTGTGGGGCTGGTGGCGCCGCACCTGGCGCGCCTGCTGGTGGGCCCGGACTACCGCTGGATCCTGCCGTACTCGGCACTGTTTGCCGGCGTGCTGCTGTTGGGGGCCGATGTGCTGGGCCGGGTCGTGGCGGCGCCGGCGGAAGTGGCGGCGGGTATCGTCGCGCTGCTGATCGGCGGGCCGTTCTTTATCGCGCTGGTGCGCACATTCCGGTTGAGCAAGCTATGAACACTACCGCTACACGGGTCGTCCGCCTGGCCGCCCTGTCGTTTCGCTGGCAGCCACGGGGGGTGCTGGTGTGTGCCGTGCTGCTGCTGTTGGCCGTGGGGCTGGGGGTGCTGCTGCTGGGCATCGGCACCTTGCCGTTGACGCCGGGCCAGGTGCTGGCCAGCCTGCTGGGGGCAGGGCCGAGCCCGACCACCGAGCGCATCGTGCTGCGCGTGCGCCTGCCCCGGGTGCTCACCGCGTTGTGCGTGGGCGCTGCATTGGGCATGGCCGGCTCGATCTTCCAGTCCATCTCGCGCAACGCGCTGGGCTCGCCCGACATCATCGGCTTCACCACCGGGGCGGCGAGCGGGGCGATCGTGCAGATCATCCTGTTCGATGCCGGCCCGCTGGGGGCGTCGCTGGCGGCGGTGATCGCCGGCGTGGGCACCGCTGCGCTGGTGTTCGTGCTGTCGATGAAGGGCCGCACCACCGGCGGCTATCGCCTGGTGCTGGTGGGCATCGGGGTGGGCGCGATGCTCTCGGGGCTCAACACCGTGCTGCTGGTGATGGGCAACCTCGACCAGGCCATGTCGGCGCAGATCTGGCTGGCCGGCTCGCTCAACACCCGCACCTGGTCGCATGTGCTGCCGGCGGCGCTGGGCCTGCTGCTGGTGGTGCCGGTGGCGGTGTACCACGCACGGCGCCTGAACATCCTCGAACTGGGTGACGACAGCGCCGCTCAGCTGGGTGTGGCGGTGGAGCGTACCCGCTTGCTGATGGTGATGGCGGCGGTGGGCCTGACCGCGATCGCCACCGCGGCGGCCGGCCCGATCAGTTTCATCGCCCTGGCCGCGCCGCAGCTGGCACGGCGCCTGACCACCACGGCGCAGGTGCCGCTGGTGAGCGCAGCGCTGATGGGGGCGGTACTGCTGTTGGCCGCCGACCTGCTCAGCCAGCGTTTTGTGGCCAACCTCAACCTGCCCATCGGCCTGACCACCGGCCTGCTGGGCGGGGTGTACCTGCTGTGGCTGCTGGCGCGCAATCGGCGCGCCTGAAAGGAGGACGACACGTCGCGATTCATCACCTTTACGTAAACGTAACCTTGTGCCACTCTGCCGATCAGGTTGTCGGCGCCTGCGGGTGACGGCCCTGCAAATCTCAAGCACACTCCCTTGAGTTACATTGCCTTAAGTGCACAACGTTCGACGGGCGCTGGAGTAAGCGATGGCACGCACCATTCTAATAAAAAACGCCGCTGACCCTTTGCAGGAGTCACGCCAGGCACGCATGAAACTGGTCCATGACGGGGAGTTGCCGCTGGGCATGTTGCGCGACGAGATCGATGCCTCGTGGCGGCGCAGCCTCGGCCATGGCCTGAGTTGCCTCGAAGGCGAGCGGCACGAGCTGGCCGCCCCGCAGCGCGGTGAGCTCAAGCGCCTGCTGGAAAGCAACCGGCTGCTGATCGACGCCGCCACGCCGGAGCTGGAGTACCTGGTGTCGCGCCAGGGCAAGGGCGGCATCATCATCCTCGGCGACGCCCAGGCCAACGTGCTGGCCATCGAGGGCAACACCGAGCCACTGCGCCAGACCGGGTTGCGCGACCTGCACCCGGGCAGTTGCTGGAGCGAGTCGGTGCGCGGCACCAATGCCATCGGCACCGCCGTGGTGGAAGGGCGCCCCACGCTGATCAACTGCGGCGAACACTACCTGGACCGCCTGAGCCCGTTCTCCTGCACCTCGGTACCGCTGCGCGACCCGCGCGGCGAGATCATCGGGGTGCTCGACCTGACCCGCGAAGGCGTCATGGCCCAGCCCCAGGACAACCTCTCGACGCTGTTGCTGGCGGCCGGCAACATCGAAAGCCGTATGTTCGGCCTGTGCTACCCCGAGCAACTGGTGGTGGCCTTCCACAACCGCCCGCAGTACCTGGGCAGCGCCTGGCACGGCCTGCTTGCCCTGAGCCTGGACGGCGAGGTGCTGGCCGCCAACGACCAGGCCTGCGCCTTGCTGCAGGTATCGCGCGCCGCCCTGGTGGGGCGCAGCTGCAGCGACCTGATCGGCGAACGCTCCAGCGCCTTCATCAGCCGGGTATGGCAGGGCGGCATCAGCAGCGTGCAGACCGCCAAGGGCGAGTTCTACTTCCGCTCCCAGCACCTGCCGCGCCAGCCCGTGATTGCCGCGACACCTGCACCCGCTGCCCCGGTGGCCGCGCAGAAGAGCGTCGACCTCGAGGCCCTGGCCGGGCGCGACAGCAGCCTTGCGCGCACCTTGCGCATGGCCCTGCAGGGCCTGAAGAACGAACTGCCGGTGCTGCTGCTGGGCGAAACCGGCACCGGCAAGGAAGTGGTGGCGCGCGCCCTGCACCAGGCCAGCCCGCGTGCCGGCAAGCCGTTCGTGGCGGTCAACTGTGCGGCCATACCCGAGGGGCTGATCGAGTCCGAACTGTTCGGCTACCGCGAAGGGGCCTTCACCGGCTCGCGCCGTGGCGGCATGGTCGGGCGCCTGATGCAGGCCCACGGCGGCACCCTGTTTCTCGACGAGGTGGGTGACATGCCGCTGGCCCTGCAGGCACGCCTGCTGCGGGTATTGCAGGAGCGCCGGGTGGCGCCGCTGGGCGCCGGCGAAGAGCAGGACATCGACGTGGCGGTGATCTGCGCCACCCACCGCGACCTCAAGCGCCACGTGCTCGAGCAGCAGTTTCGCGAAGACCTCTACTACCGCATCAACGGCGTGAGCCTGCGCCTGCCGGCACTGCGCGAGCGCGACGACCTGGGCACCCTGATCGACAGCCTGCTGCACAAGTTCGGCACCCACGGCGTGCGCCTGAGCAAGGAGCTGGCCGCGTTGCTGAACAACTACGACTGGCCCGGCAACATCCGCCAGCTGGAGATGGTGCTGCGCTCGGCGGTGGCCATGCGCGAGCCGGGCGAGCCACTGCTGGGCCTGGAACACCTGACCGACTGCCTGCTTGAAGACCTCAGGGGCAGCACCCAGCAGCCGGGCAGCATCCGCGAAAACGAGGAGGAGCTGATCCGTGGCGCCCTGGCGCGTCATCACGGCAACATCACCGCGGCAGCCGATGCCCTGGGCATCAGCCGCGCCACGCTGTACCGCAAGATCAAGCAGCTGCGCAGTTGAACCGCCTGGGTCGAGTGCTGCTGCGCCTGGTCAATACCGACCCGGTGGGTGGACCTCGGCATTGCAGGCGGCGGGCCAGGTAGTGGTCTCAGCTGTCTCAGAGTTAGACAGTCATCGCGAAATTGCACGTCCGGGCACCGCTTGAATCAATCTTGTTTATCAGGAATGTCTGATAACTAACTGTTAAACAAAGATTTGTTTTTGTTGGCATGCACTCTGCTTGGTGTGAATCAGATGTGCCCTACAGCCCCTCGCCGGGCGCGGACGATTTATAAAAACAATACCGTGGAGGCCCGACCTTGAAGACAACACGACTCCGGCATTCCCTGACTGCCGGCACGCTGGCCATGCTGGCCTGTGCTGTTCTGCCCCCCGCCGTGGCCGAAGATGGCAAGGCGATTCTCAATGCCAAGTGCATGGCCTGCCATACCCCTGAGGGCAACGATGCCCTGAGCCGCATCAGCTACCAGCACAAGGGGCAACCATGAATCAACCGAGCTATACCCAGGGGCGTCAGGACAAGGACCTGCTCGCCATGACCATCGGCGCGGCGTTCGACGCCACCGCGGCCAGGTTCGCCGCGCGTGAAGCGCTGGTGGTGCGCCACCAGGGCCTGCGCTACAGCTGGCAGCAACTGGCCGAGGAGGTCGAGCGCCACGCCCGGGCCCTGCTGGCCCTGGGGCTGCAGCGCGGCGATCGCCTGGGCATCTGGGCGCCCAACTGCGCGCAGTGGTGCATCACCCAGTTCGCCAGCGCCAAGGTCGGCGTGATCCTGGTCAACATCAACCCGGCCTATCGCAGCAGCGAGCTGGAATACGCGCTCAAGCAGTCCGGCTGCAACTGGGTGATCTGCGCCGACGCGTTCAAGACCAGCGACTACCACGCGATGCTCCTCGGCCTGGTGCCGGAGCTGGCCAGCGTCGCCCCCGGCAGCCTGAACTGCCAGCGCCTGCCGGCCCTGCGCGGCGTGGTGAGCCTGGCCGAGCAACCACCCCCAGGCTTTCTGCCCTGGGCGGGCCTGCAAGGCATGGCCGAGGCGGTGACCGTGCAGGCCCTGGCCGAGCGCCAGGCCGGCCTGCACTGGCACGACCCCATCAATATCCAGTACACCTCCGGCACCACGGGTTTTCCCAAGGGGGCAACCCTCAGCCACCACAACATCCTCAACAACGGCTACATGGTCGGCGAGAGCCTGGGCCTGACCGAGCACGACCGGCTGGTGATCCCGGTGCCGCTGTACCACTGCTTCGGCATGGTCATGGGCAACCTGGGCTGCCTGACCCATGGCTCGACCATGATCTACCCCGGGGATGCCTTCGACCCGCTGAGCACCCTGCGCGCCGTTGCCGAGGAGCGCGCCACCGCGCTCTACGGTGTGCCGACCATGTTCATCGCCGAACTGGACCACCCGCAGCGGCATGAATTCGACCTGTCGAGCCTGCGCACGGGGATCATGGCCGGCGCCACCTGCCCGATCGAGGTGATGCGCCGGGTGATCGACGAGATGCACATGAGCGAGGTGCAGATCGCCTATGGCATGACCGAGACCAGCCCGGTGTCGCTGCAGACCGCTGCCGAGGACGAGCTGGAGTTGCGCGTCACCTCCGTGGGGCGTACCCAGCCGTGCCTGGAGAGCAAGCTGGTGGACAGCGACGGGCTCACGGTACCCCGCGGGCAGATCGGCGAGCTGTGCACCCGTGGCTACAGTGTCATGCTCGGCTACTGGGAAAACCCCGAGGCCACCACCGCGAGCATCGACCACGAGGGCTGGATGCACACCGGCGACCTGGCGGTGATGGACGAGCAGGGCTATGTGCGCATCGTCGGGCGCAGCAAGGACATGATCATTCGCGGGGGCGAGAACATCTACCCGCGGGAGCTGGAGGAGTTCTTCTTCACCCACCCGGCCATCGCCGACGTGCAGGTGATTGGCATTCCGTGCAGCCGTTATGGCGAGGAGATCGTGGCCTGGGTCAAGTTCCACCCCGGACACAGTGCCAGCGAAGACGAGCTGCGCGAATGGGCCAGGGCGCAGATCGCCCACTTCAAGGTGCCGCGGCACTTTCGCCTGGTGGACGAGTTCCCCATGACGGTCACCGGCAAGGTGCAGAAGTTTCGCATGCGCGAGATCAGCATCGAGGAACTGACCCTGGCCAGGCAAGGCCAGCTGGCGGCCAGGGGGTAGGCCTGCGCCGCCGGGTGCGGGCGGTCATGCAGGGCGCATGACCGCCCGGGCGGCACTCAGTGCGTGCCGCGCGGCACGGTCTTGAGCAGGTCTTCGGGGCTGATATGGCCCACGATGTGCTTCACGCTGCCCGGTTGCGGCAGGTCGAGGATGTGCCCCTTCATCTTGCCGATCACGTGCATCTCGCACGGCTTGCAGTCGAACTTCAGGGTCAGTACCTCGTCACCGTGAATCAGCTGCATGGGCGCAACCTTGGTGCGCACGCCGGTGACGCCCTTGGCCTGCTTGGGGCACAGGTTGAACGAGAAGCGCAGGCAGTGCTTGGTGATCATCACCGGCACTTCGCCGGGCTCTTCGTGGGCCTCGTAGGCCGCATCGATCAGCTTGACCCCGTGGCGGTGGTAGAAGTCGCGGGCCTTCTGGTTGTACACGTTGGCCAGGAACGACAGGTGCGACTCGGGGTATACCGGCGCCGGCACCGTCTCGGCCTTGCGGCTGCCGCGCGGGTGCGCGGCAACGCGGGCGGCGGTGAGGCTCTCGATCACGTCGCGGCGCAGCGCCTTGAGCTGGGAGTTGGGAATGAAGTACGCCTGCGGCGCATCCAGGCGAATGCCGGTGGCGTGGTACTGGGTGGTGCCCAGCTGGCCGAGCAGGTCGTGCAGTTGCTCCAGCGCCTGCTCCGGCTTGTTGGCCGGGCCGAACGGGCCGGGCAGGGTGGCACTGGCGCTGATGCCTTCCTCGCTGGTGGCGGTCAGCTCAAGGCCGTGTTCACGCAACTGCGCGACCCAGCCCAGGCCGATACGGCGTTCGGCCGACGTCTTCTGCAGCGCCTGCTGCCAGTTGTGGTCCAGGTTGCGGCTCAGCGGATGGTTGGGGCGCAGCTGGTGCAGGCCCTTGGGCATCTCGTTGGGCTCTACGCGGTAGCGGTAGCGCTTTTCGCCGTCTTCGTCGAACTCGCCCCTGGCCTCGGCGATGTTGGCACGAAAGCCGACCACCTCACGCTTGACCAGCACGTTGAGGCCGTCGCCGTTGGACAGCGGTGCATGGGTGACCACCTGCAGGTCGCGCTTGCCGACCTTTTCCACCACACCCACCGGCAGGCCGGTGAAGGTGGGCGAATCGAACGCGCCGATGTCGATCTTGCGCTCGCTCACGAAGTAGTCGGTGCTGCCGCGGTGGAAGGTCTTGTCCGGGTCGGGCACGAAGAAGTGCGCGGTATGGCCGCTGGAGGCGCGGGCCAGGTCGGTGCGGTCTTCGAGCACTTCGTCCAGGCGCTGGCGGTAGTAGGCGGTGATGTTCTTCACGTAGCCCATGTCCTTGTAGCGGCCCTCGATCTTGAACGAACGCACGCCAGCCTCTACCAGGGCGCGGATGTTGGCGCTCTGGTTGTTGTCCTTCATCGACAGCAGGTGCTTCTCGTAGGCGATCACGCCGCCTTTTTCGTCCTTGAGGGTGTAGGGCAGGCGACAGGCCTGGGAACAGTCGCCACGGTTGGCGCTGCGTCCGGTCTGTGCGTGCGAGATATTGCACTGCCCGGAGAACGCCACGCACAGCGCGCCATGAATGAAGAACTCGATGGCCGCGTCGGTTTCGTCGGCGATGGCGCGGATTTCCTGCAGGTTCAGCTCGCGGGCCAGCACCAGCTGCGAGAAGCCGGCCTGGTCGAGGAATTTGGCCCGTGCCAGGGTGCGGATGTCGGTCTGGGTGCTGGCGTGCAGCTCGATGGGCGGAATGTCCAGCTCCATCACCCCCAGGTCCTGCACGATCAGCGCATCGACGCCGGCGTCGTACAGCTGGTGGATCAGCTTGCGCGCCGGCTCCAGCTCGTTGTCGTGCAGGATGGTGTTGATGGTGGTGAACACCCGCGCGTGGTAGCGGTGGGCAAACTCCACCAGCCCGGCGATATCGCTCACCTCGTTGCAGGCATTGTGGCGGGCACCGAAGCTCGGGCCACCCAGGTACACCGCATCGGCGCCATGCAGGATCGCCTCGCGGGCAATCGCCACGTCGCGGGCGGGGCTGAGCAATTCCAGGTGATGCTTGGGTAGGGACATGTCTTTTTAGTCTGCTGGTCACGGTAGCCGCGCATTGTAGCCGCGCAACGCGCTGTCGGCACCTTTGCCGACAGGCGTCATGCAGATTGACCAGCCCCCTTCGCCGGTGAGGCCGGCAAAGGGGCGCCAGGGCAGGGGTCAGAAGCGCCCGTCCAGGCCGATGCGGAACATCTCGTTGCGCTCGTCGGTGGCCAGCGCGGTCTTGTACGAGAAGCCCAGGCGCCAGCTCTGGCTGAGGCTGAAGTCCAGGCCCAGGTCCAGGTCGACGAAGTTGCTGTCCATCGGGTCGGGTGACAGGCGATACAGCACGCCGTCGTTGGTCTGGTCGGTGTAGCGCATGCGGTAGTCGTCGCTGTGGCTGAAGTTGTGGCCCCACGCCAGCCCGACCCGCGGCGTGAGCACGCCGGCGCCGGTCTGGATGTCGTAGCCGCTGCGCACGCCCAGGAACGAGGTGAAGGTCCGCTGGCGCTGTTGTTCGTACGACAGCCCGTAGATACCGCCGCCCCGTTCGCTGAAGTCGTCCAGCTTGGTGAAGCTGGCGTTCAGCCGTGTGTACGGCGCCAGCGACAGGGCGCCTTCGCGGTACTCGTAGCTGGCGGTCAGCGAGGCGAACAGCTGGTCGGCGTCGCGCGAGCCATGGGCATAGCCGTTGGACGGGTCGGCAGTGACGTAGCGGCGCGAGTCGAAGCGGATGCGGTTGTAGCCCAGCAGTGCATCGATGTAGATCTCCGACAGCGGGTTGACGCTCAGGTACGCCGCCAGGCCCAGGGCGTCAGCCTCGCTGCGGGTGTCCTGCTCGCCGATGTCGGCGCGGTCGTTGCCGTAGCCAAAACCGATGCCCACCACGGCCCTTGGCGACAGGCGATAGTCGACGCCGGCGCTCAGTCCGTAGGTGACGAAGCTGTTGTCCTTGGCGCCGCGTGCGCGGTTGGAACCGGTGTTGATGAAGCCATCGGTCCAGTAGGCCACGGCCTCTTCGACGCACTCGCCGGAGGTGGCGCGGGCGGTGTCGCGCTGTTTGCGACGGGTGTCGTCCGCGTCCTCGTCGTCATTGCCCTTGCCGTTGCCTTCGAGCTCGTCGCGCAGCGCCTTGCCCAGGCTGCCCAGGCCGAGGTTGTCGCGGCCATGTTGAACGTTGGCGTTGAACGCGTTGCGGTCACAGGTAGGGCGGTGCAGTTGCTCCAGGCGCCGGTTGAAGTTGTCCATCTGGGTGCTGGCAAAACGATCCGCTGCGCGCGATTGCGCGTTGAGCAGGCCGATCACTTCGGCGTCCTTGCTGGGGTCGGGACGTGCCTGCACGCTGAAGGTCACGGTGCCGGTCGCGCTGGCACCGCTGGTGCTCTCCAGGCTGAAGGTGACCACTGCTGTGCCGGCAAAGGCAGCGGCAGGCACGAAGCGCAGGTTGAAACCGGACAGGGCGGCACGCGCTGCTCGCGCAGGGGCCACCGATGTCAGGCTGGCATGCCCGGCTGACGCTGGGCTCAACGACACCACGCGGGCGCGCAGGAACGGCCCTCCGGTGGCCCCACGGGTAAGGTCGACGCTGGCGACAGCACCGGGGCTGAGCGCCTCGCTGGATGACACCACGGTGACCACCTGGGCGGCGATCGCCAGGGTAATGCTGCGGCTGCCGGTGGCGCCGTTGGCGTCGGTGGCGGTAACGGTCAGCGTGGCGTTGGCGGCCTCGGTCGGCGTGCCGCTGATCACCCCGGTCGCCGGGTCGAGCTGCAGGCCATTGGGCAGGCTGCCGGCGCCGATGGCGTAGCTGTACGGCGCCATCCCGCCGCTGGCACCCAGGCCGAAGCTGTAGGCGCTGCCCACGGTGCCTGGCGGCAGCGAGCCTGACGCTGGGCTTAGCACCAGGGTTGGCGGGGTAACGGTAACGTTCACCGTGGCAGGTGCCGAGGTGCCGCCCGGGCCGGTGGCGGTGTAGGTGAAGCTGTCAATGCCCGAGTAACCGGCAGTCGGGGTGTAGGTGATGCTGGTGCCACTGACCTGCGCAGTACCGTGCTGTGGGTTGCTGGCCACGGCCACGCTTGTGACCGGGGCACTGCCCAGGCTCAGGGTCAGCGGGTTGTTGCGGCTGTTGGCGGCCACACTGGCCGACACGTTGCCGACCACGGGCGCCTGTGCCACGACTGTCAGGCTCAGCGTACGGCTGCCGGTGGCACCGTTGGCATCGGTGGCGGTAACGGTCAGCGTGGCGTTGGCGGCCTCGGTCGGCGTGCCGCTGATCACCCCGGTCGAGGTGTTGAGTGTCAACCCATTGGGCAGACTGCCGCCGATGGCATAGCTGTACGGCGCCATCCCGCCGCTGGCACCCAGGCCGAAGCTGTAGGCGGTGCCCACGGTGCCTGGCGGCAGCGAGCCTGACGCTGGGCTTAGCACCAGGGTTGGCGGGGTAACGGTAACGTTCACCGTGGCAGGTGCCGAGGTGCCGCCCGGGCCGGTGGCGGTGTAGGTGAAGCTGTCAATGCCCGAGTAACCGGCAGTCGGGGTGTAGGTGATGCTGGTGCCACTGACCTGCGCAGTACCGTGCTGTGGGTTGCTGGCCACGGCCACGCTGGTGACCGGGGCACTGCCCAGGTTCAGGGTCAGCGGGTTGTTGCTGGTGTTGGCGGCCACACTGGCCGACACGTTGCCGACCACGGGCGCCTGCGCCACGACTGTCAGGCTCAGCGCCTGGCTTGCCTGGAAATTCTGGCTGTCAGTCACCCTGACGGTAAAGCTGCTGGTGCCGGGTGCGGTTGGCGTACCGGCCAGGCTGCCGGTCGGGGCCAGGGTCATGCCGGACGGCAGGGCGCCCGAAACGATGGTGTAGCTGTACGGCGCGGTTCCGCCACTGGCACTGATACTGGCCGTGTAGGGCACGTTCTGGGTGGCGTTGGCCAGTGTGGTCGTGCCGATAACCACGGTGGGCGGCGTGATGGCGAGGTTGACGGTGGCAGGCGCCGAAGTCCCCCCCGGGCCGGTGGCGGTATAGGTAAAGCTGTCGACGCCGGCATAGCCTGGGGTCGGGGTATAGGTGAAACCCGTGGCCCCGGTGATGTTGACGGTGCCATGTGCAGGGGGTGTCACCACGGCCAGGCTGGTGGTCGGCCCCCCGCTGAGGCTTGCGCTGATCGTGCTGGCGCCGCTGTTGGCTGCGAGGGTTTGGTTGATATTGGCGGCTACCGGCGCTTGCTGGCCAACCACGAAGGAATAGGGACGCACTCCGGTGAATCTGTTGGTATCACTGGCCCGCACCCCGAAAGTGAACGTACCGGCGGTGGTTGGTGTGCCACTCAGGGTGCCTGTGCTGGTAAGGCTCATTCCTGCAGGCAGCGCGCCGAAGGCGATACCGTAGTCGAAGGGTGCAACCCCACCGCTGGCGCTGATCGACGTGCTGTACCCCGTGCCCACCGTAGCTGCGGGCAAGGTAATCGGCGTGATGTCTATGAAGGGCGTGGCAATGGTGAGGGTATAGGTCTGACTGACGCTGGTGAGGTTGCTGGAGCTGTCGACCGCCGTGACGCTGAAGGTGTAAGTACCGGCTTTGGAGGGGCTTCCGGTCAGGGTACCGGTACTGGAAAGGGCGATTCCGGTCGGTAGGCTGCCACCGTTGATGCTGAAGGTGTAGGGCGCGACACCCCCACTGACGGTGAGCTGTTGGCTGTAGCTGCTGCTGTAAATGGGGGCCGGCAATGTCGCCGGGGTGATGGCCATGCTGCCGGCAACGATGGTCAGTGTATAGCTGCGCGTGCCGGTGTAGCTGAACGCGTCGGTGGCCTTGGCCGTGAAGCTGAAGTTGCCGCTGCTGGTCGGCGTGCCGCTGAGCGTGCCGTTGGATGCCAGGGTCAGGCCGCTGGGCAAGGCTCCAGATGCAAGCGAAAAGGCGTAGGGCGCGTTACCCCCGCTGGCAGCCAGCGAGGTGGTGCTGTAGGCGATACCGGCAGTACCCGCAGGCAGTGATGCAGGGGCGATGCTGATGGTCGGGGAACCGACGGTAACGGTCACGGTCGCCGGGGCAGAGGTGCCTGCACTGTTGGTGGCGGTATAGGTGAAGCTGTCCGTGCCTGCATAACCGACCGTGGGTGTGTAGGTGACGCTGGTGCCGCTGGCCGTTACTGTGCCGTGGCTTGCTGAGGTACTGATGGCCACGCTGCTGGCGACGCCCCCCGAGAGGCTGAGTGTGACAGGGTTCGCGCTGCTGTTGTGGCCGACAGAGGCGCTGACCGGGCCGGCAACCGGCGGTGCAATGTAGGTGAAGGCATTGGTCAACGACGCCGAGCCGGCGGCAGTGGTGACACTCACGTTGACCACGCCGGCGTTGCCGGCCGGGATTGTGGCGGTGATCTGGGTGGGGCTGTTGATGGTCCAGCCGGTTGCCGATACTCCGCCAAAGGTGACGCTGCTGGCGCCGGTCAGGCCGGTGCCCGTGAGGGTCACGCTGGTGCCACCGCCGATGGGGCCTGAGTTGGGGGTGACGGTGTTCAGGGTCGGCACGGCGAGGTAGGTATAGGCATTGACCGAAGTGGCACTGCCCCCCGGCGTGGTGGCCACGACATTGACGGGCCCGGCGGCATGCGCGGGCGCAATGGCGGTGATCGATGTCGAACTGTTGACGGTGAAGCTGCTTGCCGGTGTGCCGCCAAAGGTGAGGCTGGTGGTGCCGGTCAGGCCTGTGCCTGAGATAAACACTTGATTGCCGCCGGTGGTGGCGCCGGAATTGGGCGTAGCGATGGTCAGGGTCGGTACGGCGAGGTAGGTGAAACCATTGGTCAGCGTGCTCGTACCGCTTGCCGTTGTGACCGTCACGTTGACCGGGCCTGCCGTGTAGGCGGGGACGGTGGCGGTTATCGAGGTCGGGGAAACGACGATGATGTTGGTAGCGGGCACACCAGCGAATGTCACGTCGGTGACGCCGACAAAATTGGTGCCGGTCAGGGTCACAGAGGTGCCGCCGATGGCGGGGCCGCTGCCGGGCGATACGGCGGTCAGGGTCAGGGGCGGTGTTGCGCCTGTGACCTTGAGGGTGTAACGGGCCTTGCCCACGACGTCGTTGCTGTCAAGGGCCGAAATCCAGAAATCGTAGTTGCCGATGGCTGTGGGGGTGCCATGCAGGGTGGTGGTCGCACTTCCAGGCGACGTTTCCAGAACCAGACCGGGCGGCAGGCAGTTGGTCGGCATGCTGGTGTCATCCTGGTCACATTCGTACCACTCGAAGATCGGCATGGCGCCGCCGGTGGCGGTGATAGTGAAAGTGTCTATCGGTGTGTTGACCGCCACATCCGGCAGGGCGGTGCCACTGGCGGGGGAAAGGGTCGGGGCGGCACTGGCCTGGCCGCACAGCAGCAGCGAGACGAGCATCAGGCCCAGCAATGCAATGCTGCGGGCCATGCGGTGACGAAGGTCAATCAGGGATCTGTTCATGGGGCTTCCTGCCAGGTAGCGGTATTACTCGCTTGCGGCGCGGGTCAAGAGTCATCGGAACAACCCGTATGCCGTGACTGGCAGTGCGGGTTTTGCAGCGTGGAGGTAACGGCGGCGTGGTCAGGGTTCCATGGGGGCACCCTCGGCACAGGTCTGCGTCAGTGGCCGTTGCATCTGCAGGTACAAGCCCTGCTCGCTAACTACCTCGAAGCCCAGGCGCGCATACAGCCGGCGCGCCGGGTTGAACGGCTCCACACTCAGGGCACAGCGCGTGTGCTGGCCGTCGGCCAGCGCGAGCACCGCAGCCAGCAGGGTGCTGCCCAGCCCCTTGCCCTGCCAGGCAGGCAGCAAGGCGATATCGACCACCCGCACTTCGCTGGCGTCCACCTGCAGGCACAACCTGCCGATCGGTTGCCCCTGGTGCTCCAGCAACAGGAATTCGGCCGAGCGATAGTGCAGGGCGTAGTGGCGTTGCTGCAGCTCGGCTTGGGCGTGCAGAAACGCGACCCGCTGCGCGTCGGTCCACCCTGGTGCGGCACGCACCTCTTCCCAGCGGCGCGTCACGAACAGCGCCCGCAGAAACCCGTCATCCGCCTCGGCCTGCAGGCGCAGGCCGGGAACGAACGACGATGGCAGCAGGCGGGCCAGGCGCTCGAGGCTAGTCATTGCGGATCGGGTACTCCCCTTCGACGCAGATGCAGTACGCCAGCGCCAGGTAGGGTTGCATCAGGTTGCGCTCGATGTTGCCGTTGCCAGTGCCGGCGTCAGTCATGCTGCCTTCGGCCAGCGTCTGCGTGGTGCCCACAGTGTTGTACAGGTTGATGTTGCGTGGCTGGGCCAGGTAGGTGGTGGTGCTCGGGATGTCGACCCTCTGGTCCGGCTCGGTACCATCGCGCGCGGTGAACCCATGGTTGTGTGGCGGGTAGTTCAAGGAATTGAGCGCTACCTTGTCGGCGCCAGCGGTACTGGCGAAGGCTGCGTTTGGCAACCCGGTACCCTGGCCGGCTCCCATCACCACACGACCATTGAGATTGGGCAGCATGAACGTGGTCTTGCCATCGCCGCCGAATCGGTTGCCGATCACCGAAAACAGCACGCTGTACTGCTGGATCAACAACGAACGCCCGTCGCAGGGAAGAAAATTCTGCGGCACGAAACTGTAGGGCAGAAGCCTGATTTCACCATAGAAAGCGTCCATGGAATGCTCTTTCCTTGATTCAGAGAGGGGTGGGCTTACTGCTGCGACGGGTAGATCCCGGCCAGCGCGATGATGTAGTTGAGCGCCATGCTGCCCATCAGGTTGGCATGTGGTTGCCCGCCGCCTGGCGCCACCGACACTGCCGCGGAGTTCAGTGTGACGTTGGGGTTGGTGCCGCCGTTGCTGTACAGCCCCTTGGTCGAGCTTTGCGCGGTGAACACCCCGAGCGTGCGCGAGGCCGGTGCCTGGGTGTCGACCGGCGAGGCGGCATCGGCCAACTGCGTGCTGGCGTAAAAGGTATGCGAGTGAGCGGGCATGTGTTGCACGCCAATGGTGGTCTGTGCACTGCCCATTGCCTGGCCCAGGTTGCGCTGCGTGAGGCCGGGGCCTGCGCCGGCGCCTACCGGTACCCGGCCGCGCAGGTCGGGCAGGGCGAAGGTGTTGACCCCATCACCGCCATAGGTGGTGCCCAACAGCGTGAACAACACCTGGTTCTGCTGGATCGACAACAGCTGGCCATTGCACAGTGCCCAGTCCTGTGGCTCGTAGTTGCCTGCGAACAGACGGATTTCCCCGATAAAGGCTTCAGACATGGTTCATTCCTTGATGTGAAGGAGCGTGTTCACGGGCGCGGTGGGTAAACGCCAACACTGGCGATGCAGTACTGCAGCACCAGCGAAGGCTGCATGTTGTCCAGGGGCTGTTGGGGTGGCGTGGGCTGAATCGTTGCCGGGTTGAGCGCTTGCTGCTTGCTACTGTCGAACTTGACGTAGGTGCTGCGCGAAGCGACCGGTGGGGTTGCCAGGTTGGCACTGGTGGCCGGGAACGCACCGGCCGGCCCGCTGTTGCCCAGGGCATCGGATACATAGACCTCATGGGTATGCTGGGCGAGTGCGGCGGCGGGCAGTGTTTCTTTCTCGGTGCCGGCTGACTGGCCCTGGGTATGATTGCTCAGGCCGGGGTCAGGGGTGCCGGTGCTGTTCCGGGCCAGCGCGGTGCGCCCGCGCAGGTCAGGCAGGGCAAACAGGTTGTTGCCGGAGCTGCCGAACTGGGTGCCGAGCAAGGAAAACAGTGCAGCGTTGGTTTGGGTGGATAACAGGCGTCCGTCGCACGGCAGCCAACCCTTGGGCACGAAGTTGTAAGGGAACAGGCGGATTTCACCCACGAAAGGTTCCATATGAACAAACCTCCATCATGTTTCTCAGGCACCAAAAAAAACCCACTTGCAGGCAAGTGAGTGACAATCACGGCAGAGCTGACTAGCTAGGTAAGGCGGTTATCGATCACGGCTTGTGGCCGTTCCAGCTTCCATCTGCGCTTCTTCATGAGCGTTCCTTCCATGGTTGCGATAACAGGCAGAGGGTCCGGCGAAGCGGCCCTCGGGAGGTGGGTTGATGCTAGGCGAGGTAGTGACGCATTGCCATCACTGAAAATGGGTATTTCGACGATTTTTTTCAAACGATTGTTTGACGCGGGGCGGCTGTCGGTAATCTGGCGCCAGACACACGTCGCGCCCGGTATTCATGGGCACCTGGCCGTGCCCTGTAGCCAGTGGCTGCGTGCTGTGGAAAGATCCGGGTTCTTTTCCGTGCCGCACTGACGAGCAAGCCATGATCGATTTCCACAATGTCACCGCCTACCAGCAGCACAACCGTGTGCTGGACGGTTTCTCCCTGCACATCGGTGCCGGCGAGAAGGTCGCCATCCTGGGCCCCAACGGGGCCGGCAAAAGCACCCTGCTCAAGCTGATCACCCGCGAGCTGTACCCGGTGGAGCGCGAAGGCAGCCACCTGAAGCTGTTCGGCAGCGACACCGTCAACCTGTGGGCACTGCGCAGTCGCCTGGGGTTCGTGTCCCAGGACCTGCAGGAAGACTACACCCCGCACACCCAGGCGCTGGATGTGGTGACGTCGGGCTTTTTCGGCGCCATCGGTGCCCATGGCCATCTGCAGCCCGATGACGAGCAACTGGCGCAGGCGCGTGCGCTGCTGGCCGAGGTGGAAATGGCCGGGTACGAAAGCACCATGTTCCAGCGCCTGTCCACCGGGCAGAAGCGCCGCCTGCTGCTGGCCCGCGCGCTGGTTCACCGGCCCAGTGCGCTGATTCTCGACGAGCCGGCCAACGGCCTGGACATGGGGGCGAGCCTGGGCATGCTGAGGTTGCTGCGCAGCTTCTGCGCCGAGGAGCACGCCATGATCATCACCACCCACCATATCGACGAGATCATCCCGGAGATCGAGCGTGTGGTGCTGCTTAGCCAGGGGCGCATCGTGGCCGACGGGCCCAAGGCCGAGGTGCTGACCAGCGCGGCACTGTCGCAGCTGTACCAGACGCAGCTGCGCATCAGCGAACAGGATGGCTGGTACCGTTGCTGGCACGCCTGAACCGGCCTGCGTGCGGCCGGCTCGGCGGGGTCAGGGCACAGGGTTGATGAACGGGCCGCCGGTGAACTGCACGAACAGCTGGCGGTACTCTTCGTTTTCCGGGTCGATGATCAGTGCCTGACGCAGGAACTCCAGCCCCTCGCGAGCGTTGTCCAGCTGGCAGCTGAGGGCAAAGGCCAGGTACAGGTGATAGGCGTTGAAGAAGTCGAACGACAGCGCCACCTTCACCAGGTGCAGGGCGCCGGTCAGGTCCTGGGCCCGCAGGCGCGTGCCGATCTCGTGATTCAACTGGGCGCCATCCTTGATCATCAGGTTCGCCAGGCCGACCTGCTTGCGCAGTACAACCGTATGGCCGTTGCCGACCTTGGAGTCGGTCTGCTCGACGCTTTCGACCAGCCAGTGCCCCAGCCCGACGTTGTTGATCAGGTTGACGGCCCGCAGCATGCTCTGCAGGGAGAACACCAGGTGATGGCCACGCCACAGGTGCGCGTCGATCGTGCTCATGTCGACGCGCTTTTCGTAGGCGTCGATCATCTGTTCCAGGGTGGTCAGCGCGCGGATGCGGTCGGTGGGCTCGGCGTTGCGGTTGGGGAAGATGCAGAAGAACACGCCACCGTCCTTCACCACCCGGGATGACTCCACGTAGGCCGCCAGCAGGTTGGGCACATGCTCGATGACGTGGGAAGTGATCAGGTAGTCGAAGGTCTGGTCGGCAAAGGGGATATCCAGGAAGTCGCCCAGCGCGTCGACCCTGGCGGGCTCGACGTGGTAGTTGGCCTGTTCCTGCTTGTAGTGCGTGTAGTCTTCCAGGTCCTGCGGGTACAGGAATGCCTCGCCATCGCAGGGGGCCAGGTTGATGCAGTCCGGCAGGTAGAACGCATTATGCGCGGCGGCACCGATCTCCAGGCCGCGGCCCTGACAGTATTTGCTGGCCAAGGCCATGCCTTTATGGTTCATCGACGCTTGCTTCCTCTGAAAAAATGCCTTGCGCAGGCTATCGGCAGGGCCGCGCAAGTATTGAGCCGGGTACGCAGCGCTCGCGTTCAAAGACTTCCCGCGCAGCGTGCAATAGAATACCCGGCGGGCGAACCCGGTTGGTTCGTCCAGTGCCGAAGCCTCTTGTGATTCGTGTAGGCATCAGGCTTCTTGCTGAATTGAAAATAGGCCACACATGCCAAGCGTTTCCCCGGAAGTACAAGCCAAAGAATGGCACAGCATGGTTTCCCAGTACCCATGCACGCTGACCCAATCGTTGCAGGGCCTTGTCGAGCGCAACAAGGTCATGCTGGCCGCGCGGTTCTATGAACACATGCTGGCCGACCCCAATGCTTCGCTGATCCTGTCCCACGACGAGGTCAAGAGCCGCCTGGGCAGTTCGATGCAGGCCTGGCTGGTGCGGGTCTATTCGGTGTCGCCCACCGATGACTGCATGCCGCTGGTTGCCCTGCAGAAGCAGGTGGGGGAAGTGCATGCGCGCATCGACGTGCCGCTGCACCTGGTGCTCAGTGGTGCGCGGCACCTGAAGAAGTTGCTGTTCCAGCTGATTCTCGAACAGCAGTGGGCCAGCGAGGCGCAGGCATTGCGCCTGGCCAGCGAAACCATGGACCTGGCCATGGAAATCATGAGCCACGCCTATTCGCGGTCCCATGACCGCAACTCGCGCAACGAGGAAGGCTACCGGCTGTTCTCGGTGCTGCAGAACATCAGCACCGAGCGCGAGCGTCAGCGCGGCGCCTTGCTGGACTGGGAAAACAGCCTGATGTTCGACCTGGCCATGGGCTCCAACGGCGTGAACCTGCCCAGGCTCGCGGCCTCTGATTTCGGCCTGTGGTTCCGTCACAAGGGCGCCTACGCCTTCCAGAACACCAGCGAAAGCGATCAGATCCTGAAGATCATCCGTCACATGGATGACGTGTTGCTGCCCATGTTTCTTGCCTCGATGCACGAGCAGGAGACGCGCATGCGCCTGCTGCGCGACATTCGCGACCAGACCAAGAGCCTGATGTTCAACCTCGACAACCTGTTCAACACCGCCAACGAGCTGGAAAGCGGCCGCGACGTGCTCACACGCATGCTCAACCGCAAGTTCCTGCCGGTGGTGATCGGCAACGAGATCGCCATCGCGCAGAAGACCGGGCAGACGTTTTCGGTGTTCTCGGTGGATATCGACAACTTCAAGTCGATCAACGACAACTTCGGTCACGAAGCCGGCGACGCGATTCTGCAGCAGATCGCCGAGATCCTCAGCAGCCACAGCCGCGCGGGGGACTACGTGTTCCGCATGGGGGGCGAGGAGTTCCTGATGATCCTGGTGGACATCGACAGCGCCAACGCCATGAAGGTGGCGCAGAAGTTGCGGCGCAAGGTCGAAGCGGAAAAGCTGCAACTGACCGAAGGCCGCAGGCACCAGGTCACCGTGAGCATCGGCATGGCCACCTACAACGGCCACCCCGACTACCAGCACCTGCTGCGACAGGCCGACCAGGCCATGTACCAGGCCAAGCAGGGCGGCCGGAACCGGGTGGTGGCGTACGGGGAACTGACCTCGCCGGAGTGACAGGCCAGGCCTGATGGAGGCGACGATGCACACGCCAAGGCGCCTCTGGCGCAGCGTTATGTGGTTGACAGTGCTGTGGCTGACGGCCAGTGGCGCGCTCGCCGCCGAGCGCGGCCACTGCGGGCGCCAGGCCGGCCCGCAGTGCCTGCACAGCTTCGCGTTGCCGGCAGGTGCAGGCCAGATGCATTACTACGCATCGCGCGCGCCAAGGCCCGGCGACCCCCACGGCCCGCAGACGGCACTGCTGATACTGCACGGGCATCCGCGCGATGTCGGGCGCAGCTTCGAGGCCGGCTTGCAGGCGGCACGTGCTGCGGGCCGGTTGCCGCGTACCCTGGTGGTGGCGCCGCTGTATCAGGTGGCGCCGGCGCAGGCCGGGCGTTGCAGCATGCCGGACACGCCCGGCGCTCAACCGGGCGACGCGCTGTGGAGCTGTGCCGGCTGGCTGGCGGGGGCTCCCTCGCTGGGCGCCCATCCGCTTGGCGCCTTTGCGGCACTGGACGCCTTGCTGGGCGAACTGGCCCGGCAGTGGCCGAGCCTGCGCAGTGTGACCCTGGTGGGGTTTTCGGCCGGTGCGCAGATGCTCCAGCACAGCATCGGTTTTGCCGCCGACCCGCCGGCGGGTGTGGCGCTGCGCTATGTGATCGCCGACCCGGGCAGCTGGCTGTACTTCGACCCGGTTCGCCCCGTGCGCCTGCGGGGCGAGCGAACGGTGCCGTGGGAGGCCTGTGGTACGGGGGGCTGCACCTGGCGCTTCGACGTGCCGGCGACGTCCCCGGCCTGTGCCTATGACCACTGGAAGTACGGCACCCAGTCGCTGCCTGGCTATCTGCCGCGTACCGGCGCGCAGGCCCGCGCACACTATGCGGCGGCCCAGGTCGATTACCTGGAAGGTGCCCTCGACAGCAGTGCCGACAAGGGTACGTTCTACCCGATTCTCGACAAATCCTGCGCGGCCATGTTGCAGGGGCCTTTCCGATTGCAGCGAGGGCTGGCGTATGCCGCCTATGAACAGGCCGTGCTCAAGCCGCGCACGCCCAGGCGCATGGTCATCGTGCCAGGTTGCGCGCATGACGTGGCCTGTGTACTGGGCGCCGATGCAGCGCGGCCCGTGCTGTTCGCGCCGCCGCCCTGAGCGTGCCGCAGCGCCACGGCAGGTCAGGAAAATAATTCAGGACCAGCCCATTTTTTTTCGCTTGTGCCAGCCCCTTCGTGCCCTAAGACTCGAGCAGGGCGACGACCGCCTGTTCCCGCGTCAGTACCGGGCTTGCGGGTTCGGGGGCGCGCGCCAACAGAATAACAATCACAAGGTTGGAGGTGCTCGTGAGTGACTACGCTGCTGTGCCAGATGAAAGCGGCCATATCGATGTACCGGGTGGGAAGGTCTGGTACCGGCTCAACCGCTCGGCCAACAGCGGTGCCGTGCCGCTGATCGTGCTGCATGGCGGCCCCGGCAACTCCCATGACTACCTGCTGCCGCTGCTCGAACTGGTGCCTGACCGCAGCGTGGTGCTGTACGACCAGCTCGATTGCGGACGCTCGCAGCGGGTGGGCGACACACGCAACTGGACGCTGGAGCGTTTTACCGACGAGATAGATGCCGTTCGCGAGCACCTGGGCCTGGGCCAGGTGCATCTGTTTGCCAGCTCGTGGGGCTGCAGCATCGCCATCAACTATGCGGCCCGGCAGCCGGCCGGGCTGTGCTCGCTGGCGCTGTCGGGGCCGTTGGTCGATGCCAAGCGCTGGATGGCGGACTGCGAGCGATTGAAGGCGCAGTTGCCCGACCACCTGCAGGCGGTGATGCGCCGGTGCGAGGCGCAGCGCGACTTCACCAGCCCCGAGTACCTGGAGGCGGTCAACGCGTTCTATGTGCGTCACCTGTGCCGCGTGCAGCCCTGGCCGCAGATCGTGGTCGACACGATGGACAATTGCGCGACCGAACTGTACGGCTACATGTGGGGCCCCACCGAGTTCTTCGGCACCGGCACACTGGCGGACCTGGACCTGACCCCGAAGCTGGCGTCGATCGAGGTGCCCACGCTGTTCATGTGCGGGGCCCACGACGAAGGCACCCCCGAATCGGGCCGGGCCTTCGCGGCGATGGTCAGGGGCGCCGAGTTCTGCTGCATACCCGAGGCCTCCCACATGCCGCATATCGAAAACCCCGAACCCTTCTTCAGGCACCTGCGCGCCTTCATTGCCAAGGCGACCCCGCGCACCTGAATGCCGTCGGGTCGATGCACAGCCAGGGCGGCACCGCTGGGGATCATTCCGCCGACGACTGATTGCATGCGCAATGGTCGCTTGTTCGCCTGGTGGCCCACTTTGATACTTGCCCCTTGCAGGAAGCAGCCCCGGTACAGCGCACGCAGCCCCGCGCGCGCTGTACCGACCCTTGAAGTCATGGATAAAACTATAAAAAACAAGTCGACCCAGGCCCCTGGCGAAACAGGGGGTTGCGCCTCGACGATCTATTGCTTCGGAGATTGCCCATGTCGATTGCCAATGCGTCAGACACCCCCAGTACACAAGACCCGGAGCAGGCAGGGCTCAAACGGGTACTGAGCTTTTCCGATGTGCTCGCCTACGGCCTGCTGTATTTCGTGCCCATCGCCCCGGTCAGCGTGTTCGGGCTTATCTACAACACCTCCGCCGGCATGGTGGCGCTGGTGTACCTGGTGGCCGCCGTCGCGATGATCTTCAGCGCCATCAGCTACAGCCAGATGGCCAGGAAGATCCCCCTGGCCGGCTCGGTCTATTCCTATGTCACCCACGGCACCAACAGCAGCCTGGGCTTCGTGGCCGGCTGGGCGATTCTGCTCGATTACCTGCTGCTGCCGGCACTGCTGGCGGTGCTGGGGGCGGCGGCGCTGTCGGCGCAGTTCCCGCAGGTGCCGACCACGGTGTGGCTGGTCACCTTCGTTGCGGTGCCCACGGCGGTCAACCTGATGGGCATCGAGATGAATGCCAGGTTGAGCAAGGTGCTGCTGCTGATCCAGCTGGTGGTGCTGTTTCTGTTCGCCGCCTTTGCCACCTCTCGCATCATCGAACTCAAGCCGACCCTGGAGCACTTCATCGCGCCGTTCTACAACCGCTCCGACTTCTCCATGGCCATGGTGTTCGCCGCCGTACCGATTGCAGCCCTCAGCTACATCGGATTCGACGCGGTGTCGACCCTGAACGAAGAGGCCAAGGGGGGCGGGGATACGGTCTCCAGGGCCACGATGATGCTGCTGGTGCTGGTCACGGTGCTGTTCGTGGGGCAGGTGTACCTGGCGGCAGTGTTCGTGCCGCTGGGCACGGTGTACCAGGGCGCCGCTGCCGACACTGCGTTCTATACCCTCAGTGCCGAGATCGTCGGGGCCTGGTTTCTGCCGGTGATCACCCTGACCAGCGGCATCATCGCGCTGATGGCCAACACCCTGGTGTCCCAGGCGACCACGGCGCGGGTGCTGTTCAGCATGTCGCGGGACAAGCGCCTGCCCGCGTACCTGAGCCGCATCAGTGCCCGCACCAACGTGCCTGCCAACGCCATCGTCACGGTTGCGCTGGTTTCGTTCGTGGTGGCGTTCGCCGGGGCCGGCTACCTGGATGTGATGGTGACCCTGGTCACGTTCGGCGCGCTGACCGCCTACATCCTGTTGCACGTGTCGGTGATGATCTACTTCAGGAAGATCGGCCAGGCGCAGCTGTTCAGCCATGGGGTGTCCCCGGTGCTGGGCGTGCTGCTGTTGAGCTATGCGCTGTGGAGCACCAACGTGCACGCCAAGGTGCTGGGCGCCGCCTGGATGCTCGGCGGCCTGCTGATTGCCTGGGTGATGCGCCGGCGGGGGGCGCCCTCGCTGACCTGGACGGACTGACTGCACGCTGCTGCCCATGCATCGCCTGGAACAATGCCCGCTCATGCGGGCATTTTTATTGAAAATAAATTCAGTAACGGCCTTGATCGTTATTGAAGATATTTTCAGTATCGCCTAGGATTGCCCCAGCCTGACAAGAACAAGACGGGGTATTGCAGTGACACGACTCAAAGACAGGGCCTATTGGCTCGACAAGGCAGCAACGTTGCCGCTGGAGGGCAGGGCATTCATCGACGGGCGCTATGTGGACGCGCAAGACGGGGCGACCTTCTGCACCCGCAGCCCGGTTGACGACGCCGTGCTCGCGGCGGTGGCCCAGTGCGCGAAGGCCGATGTGAACCTGGCCGTGGCTGCTGCGCGGCGCAGCTTCGAGGCCGGCGTGTGGAGCGAGCTGGCGGCCCGCGAGCGCAAGGCGGTGCTGCTGAGGTGGGCCGCACTGCTCGAGGCGCATACCGACGAGCTGGCGCTGCTGGAGACCCTGGACAGCGGCAAGCCGATTGCCGATACCATCGGTGCCGACCTGCCGGGCACGATCTACTGCCTGCGCTGGTTTGCCGAACTGATCGACAAGGTGCACGGCGAGGTGCCGGCCACCGACCCGCAATTCTTCGGCACCGTGACCCAGCAGCCGCTGGGCGTGGTGGCGGCGGTGGTGCCCTGGAACTACCCGCTGCTGATGGCCGCCTGGAAGTTCGCCCCGGCCCTGGCAGCCGGCAACAGCGTGCTGCTCAAGCCGTCGGAGAAAACCCCGTTGAGCGCCTTGCGCATCGCCGCCCTGGCGATGGAAGCGGGTGTGCCGGCGGGGGTATTCAACGTGCTCCCCGGTGATGGCGCGGTGGGACGCGAGCTGAGCCTGCATGGCGACGTCGACTGTATCGCCTTCACCGGCTCCGGCGCGGTGGGGCGGCAGATCGCGCAGAACGCCGCCGCCTCCAATCTCAAGCGTGTATGGCTGGAGCTGGGCGGCAAGTCGGCCAACATCGTCATGGCCGATTGCGCGGATCTCACCCAGGCCGCGCAGTCGGCAGCGGCGGCGATCTTCGCCAACATGGGCCAGGTGTGCAGCGCCGGGTCGCGTCTGCTGGTGCAGCGCTCGGTGATCGAGCCGCTGTTGCGCGAACTGCTCGTGGCCACCGACAGCTACTACCCGGGGCACCCCCTGGACCCGGCCAGCGTCACGGGTGCGATCATCGACGCGGTGCAGTTCGAGCGCGTCCAGCGCTACATCGAAACAGGCCGGCACGAGGCGCAGTTGCTCAAGGGCGGCCAGGCGCTCTCGCCGGTGGGGGCAGGCGCCTACCTGGAGCCGACGATCTTCCTTGCCCCGGACGCAACGGCGCGTATCGCCAACGAGGAAATCTTCGGCCCGGTGCTGGTGGTGATTCCCTTCGACACCCTCGATGAGGCCATCGCCATCGCCAACCAGACCGAGTTCGGCCTGGCGGCGGCGGTGTGGTCATCCGACCTTGGGACCATTCACCGCGCCACCCGCCAGCTCAGGGCCGGCACGGTGTGGGTCAACTGCTATGACGATCTGGTGGACATGAACTTCCCGTTTGGCGGGTTCAAGGAGTCCGGCAATGGCCGGGACAATTCGGCCCATGCGCTGGGCAAGTACACCGAATTGAAATCCACCATCCTGCGCTGCCGTTGAGGTCAACCCCATGCAAAACACGCTTTCAGCCTTGAACCCGCAACAATGGACCGTGCCACTGCCCATCGAGTACGGCCCGGGTGCGCGTCATCACCTGGCCAGGCTGTGCCGGGACTTCAACATCAGCCGACCGATCATCATCACCGACCAGGGCTCGCTGCGCCTGCCCTTCGTGGATGAACTGCAGCGCAGCCTGACCGAGGCGGGGCTTGCCTGCGGCCTGTACGGCGGCATCGAGCCCAACCCCACCGACCAGTCGGTACTGGCCGGTGCCGCAGCCTATCGGGCCTGGGGCGCCGACGGCATCATCGCGCTGGGGGGCGGCAGTGGCCTGGACGGCGGCAAGGCGGTGGCCCTGGTCGCCCGTCAGCAGCGCAGCGAGCTGTGGGCCTTCGACTTCGACAAGCCGGTGCCGGCAAGTTTCAGTGCGGCGGACTTTGCGCCGGTGATCGCGATTCCCACCACCGCCGGCACCGGCGCCGAAACCGAGAGCACCGCGATGCTCACCGACACCGGGCGCGGCATCAAGGGCTGCGTGTGGCACCCACGGGCGCGCCCGGCGGCGGTGATCCTGGACCCGGAGCTGACCCAGAGCCTGCCGGCCAACCTGACCGCATGGACCGGGTGCGATGCGATCATCCATGCCCTGGAAGCCTACTTCGTGCCCAGCTTCAACCCGCTCAGCGATGGCGCCGCGTTGCAGGCATTGACGCTGCTGTGGGGCTCGATCGACACCGCCGTCGAACGCGGTCACGACCTGGAGGCGCGGGGCAACATGCTGATCGGCTCGTGCCTGGCCGGCGTGGCGTTTCTCAAGGGCCTGGGGCTGGTGCACGCACTGAGCCATATGGTGGGCGCCACCTACAACACCCACCATGGGTTGACCAACGCGGTCATCCTGCCGGTGGTGCTGCGCTACAACCAGGCGCAGATCACCCCGCGCCTGATGCCGGTGGCGCAGGCCCTGGGCTTGCCGGACGCCGAGTTCGAGACCTTCTACAACGCCGTGTGCGCCTTGCTCGACCGCCTGGAGATTCCCAGGTCGCTGGCCGAGCTCGGGGTCCGCCAGGCCGATGTCGGCGCCGTGGCACGCAAGGCCATGGGCGACCCGGCGCGGCTGACCAACCCGCGCGACAGCACCCAGGCACAACTGGAGGCGCTGTTGACCCAGGCGATCAACCACGCCCGCGATTGATGAACCCGCTGTTTTCCGCTTAGCCGTGCAACCAGACCAATAAAAAAAGGTGCAACTGCCATGTCTGCCTCCCACTCGGCGTCCAAGGGACGCCTGAACCTTGAAACACGCTCCATCGATTACGTCCCGCTCGCAGAGCGCCACGGCAAGGCGTGGCACCTGTGGCCCATCTGGTTCTGCGGGGAAGCGCACCTGACCACCCTGGCGGTGGGCATCATCGGGGTCGGCATGGGCGCCAACCTGTTCTGGTCGGCGGTGGCGATCTTCCTGGGCTGCGCCTTCGGCACGCTGTTCATGGCCGGCCATTCCACCCAGGGCCCGCAGATGGGCCTGCCGCAACTGATCCAGTCGCGCCCGCAGTTCGGCTACCTGGGCGCGTTGCTGGTGTATGTGGTGGCCATCGCCACCTACGTGGGCTACAACGCCTTCAACCAGTTGCTGGTGGGCCAGACGCTGCACGAACTGTTCGACGTTCCCGAAAACGGCTCGGCCATCGCCTTCTCGCTGCTGGCGATCGTCATGGCGATTGCCGGCTACAACACCTTCCACAAGGTGCAGCGGCTGCTGGCGTTCGTGCTGATCGCGGTGATGCTGGTGTTCACCGTGGGGCTGTTCTTCTTCGTCAAGCTGCCAGCCGATCAGCTGAGCGTCTCGGACTTCAAGGCAACGCCGTTCCTGGCGCAGTTCTTCGTGGCCGCCGCGTATCAGCTGAGCTGGGCGATCTACGTGTCGGACTACTCGCGCTACCTGCCGGCCAATGTCAGCGTGCGCTCGTCGTTCTGGTGGACCTACATGGGCGCGATGATCGGCGGGGTGTGGATGATGCTGATCGGCGCCCTGGCCGCGGCACTGAGCCCGGGGCAGAACCTGGCCAAGGGCCTGGTGATGCTGGGCAACACACTGTTCGGCGGCTTCGGCGAATGCCTGCTGATCCTGGCGGTGCTGAGCCTGGTGACCAGCGCGGCGCAGAACTTCTACGGCGCCTCGATCACCTTGCTGAGTATCGCCGACACGGTGAAGACCCAGACCTCCACCTTGTTCAAGCGCATCGTTTCGATGTTGCTGGTGGGCGGGACCGCGATCGCCATCGCGATGACCGCATCGGACAACTTCGTGAAGGACTTCGGCGACTTCCTGGCCATCCTGCTGTACCTGTTCACCCCGTGGACGGCGATCAACCTGGTGGACTTCTACAAGGTACGCCACGGCAAGTTCTCGATTACCGAGATCTTCAAGCCCAACGGGATCTACGGGCGCTGGAACTGGCGCGGCATCGGCGCCTACGTGGCAGGCTTCGTGGCCATGCTGCCGTTCTCCAGCACCGGGCTGTATACCGGCTACGTGACCACGCTTCTCGATGGCGCCGACATCAGCATGCTGGTGGGCCTGGTGGTGTCGGCGCTGGTCTACGGGTGGCTGTGCCGCACCCAGGACATCGCGGCGGAGCTGTCGCGCATCGATGAACTGGACAAGGACCTGGAGCGCGGCCTGAGCGCCAACTGAGCCTGTCGACGATTGCCCCGGCGTGCGCAACGCACGCCGGGGCAATCGCCATTTCCTGTCACTTGCCCGGGCAAAAGTTGCTAAATTGTCGCCTCGCTTGGCGACTGAGATGTAGCCGCTGTCCGGAGACCGGGGCCATGCCCCGCAGTGCACAGGTTGTTGACGTATGAGCAGTGAGCCCGAAGTAACCCAACCCAGGAAGCGTCGAACCCGCATCGACCCCGAGACGCGCCGCAAGGCCATCATCGAGGCGACGATGCAGTGCATCACCCGCTATGGCCACAGTGGCAGTACCCTGGAGCGCATCTGCGCGCAGGCCGGGGTGTCCATCGGGCTGATCGGCCATCACTTTTCCAGCAAGGAAGAGCTGATGCTGTCGACCTACCAGGAACTCACCGACCAGCTGCGCGAAGAAACCCGCAAGTACCTGGCGGTGCAGGGCGGCACCCCCGAGGACCGTCTGCTGGCGATCATCCGCTCCTCGTTTCGCGGGCAGATCTTCAACGAGTTCATCCTCACCACCTGGCTGGGGTTCTGGGGGGCGGCGGTATCGTCGGAGCAGCTGCGCGCCTTGAACAAGAAGCTCTATGCCGACTATCGCAAGGAACTGGAGTCGGTGTTCAAGGCCATCGGCAAGGCACAGGGCACGCAGATAGACGCCAAAAGCGCGGCGTTGACCATCACCGCGCTGATCGACGGCTTCTGGCTGGAATGGGCGCTCGACCACAAGGCCTTCAGTTCGAAGAAGGCCGAGAAGTGCTGCATTGTCACGGCGCAGATGTTCGTCAAGGGCGCCGAACCGCTGCAGCCTTGAACGGCTAGGCGAGAAACTCCGGCTCGGCGGGGGGCGCCTGCGGGGTGTCCTCGCGGATGCTGATGTACAGCGCCGCGCCGCACACGCCCACCAGCCCCACGCTGGCGAGCACGATCTCGCCCAGCAGCATTCCCACGATCAGCAACAGCAGGCTAAGCCGGCAGAACAGGGTCATGGCTGTCTCCTTGGCAGTTGGATTGTTGTGCGGCCTACCTTATACGTTCGCCGTGGCTGCATGCAGCACCGGCGCGTTGCCATGGCATTGCTTCCCTGTGCTTTGGCCGAATTACCACCTGCGCCCAGGCCGGCCGAGGGCTACTTCGGGGTTGATGGGCAAGACGTGGCCGGGGCGCTAGCCGTGACCGGGCAGTGGCTCAGAAACGCCTGCAGACCTTGCTGATAGTCCTGCGCCGGCATCAGCTCGCTGTGCCTGGCAATCAGGCAGGCCATGCCCTTGGCGCGCATGTCTGCGCTCGCCACGTGGTAGAAATCCGGCGTTTCCAGCAGGTGTACGACTTGCTCCCAGGCCAGGACCGTCTTGCCGCCCCGGGCCTTGTCCAGCGTGAAGCCCTGATCATCGAAGCTCAGCTTGTACGTGCCTGGGCCGATTTCAGGGGTGCCCGAAGCCTGGCCTCGATCAGGCGCTGGTTGAGCCCGCGTACCGGTGCCCGGGGCTTGGCGTGGTTGGCGGCGATCCGCGCTTGCAGGTGGCCGACCCAGCGCCCGGAAAAGCGCCACCACAGCGGGATGAACACCAGTGTGAACAGCAGCAGGGCGATGGCTTTCTCCGGGGTGATGCGTCGCTCCGGGAGATACACCGCCAGCAGGGCGCCGATCAGGCACAGGGCGAACATCAGCGGGCCGATCAGGCGGCTCTGCCACCTGGCGAAGGTGGCCAGGGCGCGGGCCTGTTGCTCGTCCTGCTTGAGCAGTTCCTGCTTCAGCGGTTCGGCGATCCAGGACTGGAGGTGGTCGGGGGTGATGCGGTAGTGCAGTTCCATGAGGGGGAATCCGAGGTCCGTCGGGGAGGGCGGCAGTCTACCGGCTTGCGCGCTGCAGGGGCGCGGCTCAAGCGGGAAACTGCGCCATGTGTCGCTCCACCCACGCGTACAGCTGCTCGTCGAGCTGCGTGCGCTGCTGGTTGAAGCGGGTTTGGCAGGCGTCGAAGAGCAGGTCCTGCTGGATCCGTATGGCCAGCTCGACGTGGTGTTCATCGGCATGGGCCTGGCGCAGGTGCTGCTGGCGCTGATCGGCCTGCTCCAGTGTGTGCGCCAGGGCATCGAGCTGCAGGTGCCTGAGTTGGGTGATGGCCTGGGGCAGGTGAAAGTGCAGGGCACTGTCAAAGCCTTCCCATTGCTCGAAGGCCAGCCATTCGTGGATCACCATGAAGCAGCGCAGCGCCGCGGGCAGTTGATCCAGGCGCTCGAAATCCAGCCAGTACTGGCGGGGCAGCTGTTCGGCGGTTTCGATGGCCTGGGCGATCAGGTCCAGGGCGCGTGGCTTGTCCTGGTGATGGTGGCGCAGAATGCGCTGGGTCAGGGTGAAACGCGCTTCGTCCAGGGCGGTCAAGGCGCGGCTCAGGTCGTAGCCCGCACTGTGCAGGTACTGGCGGGCCTGGTGGTGTGGCAGCCCGGATTTTTCCATCAGCACCTGCAGCAGTTCGGCCTTGTACAGCTCGGCGGCCTGCTGCGGGTTGCCGGCGCAGCGTTGCAGCAGGGCCCGGGCGTGACGCAGGCCGATGGGCAGGGCGCTGCGCAGTTGCGCAAGGGCCTGGGTGAGTGTCGGGTCCATTGACGGAGGTGCCTCGGTGTCTGCTGGGGAGCGGGTGTGCAAGAATGCCGGCTCATGACTGATGGACACAACCAGAGGCGCAACAACAATGAACCGTCCGCTTTTCGTTTCGCTGGATGGCCCCAAGGGAACCGGCAAGACCACGCTGCTGGAAGCCGTGACCCAGGCACTGCGGGCTGACGGCAGAAAGGTGGTCCGGCTGTCCGAGAAAAACAGCGACCCCGGCCGGGGCGAGACGATGGCGCTCGTCAACGCACTGGTCAGAAACCCCAGCCGGTCGCTGGAGTGGGCGGTTTGCGAACGCCTTGCCGAGAGCCGGGCCTGGATTTCCCGGCAGGTGCTGACCAGGCAGCCGCCCAACAGCATCATCCTGATCGACCGCTGGTATCCATCGGATGCGGCGTTTCGCCGGATAGTGCCGTTTGCCGAGATTCTGCGGTTGAACCTCGAGCGCGAGGTGAGTGTGCCGGACCTGCACGTCGGGGTGGTTACCAGCCCGCAGATTTCGTGGGCGAGGGCGGCGGCCAGAACCCGAGGGCTGGGCAGTACCGTGATGTTCAGCCTGGAGGAGCAGGTTGCTGCCACGCAGGCGTTCGAGCAGGCGGTTGCGGATAACGGGTGGGTGCTGTGCCGTAATGAAGGCACGGTTGAGGAGGCGGTGAGGCAACTGGTGGCCGAGATCGACGGCGTGCTGGGCGACTCTCGGGCCGAGCACGCCGTGTCAGCTCCATGAATTGCGGGTGCCGCCAACAGTCCCCACCTTGCGATGGGAACCGTCGGCGGGTGAATCAGCTGCGCTGGGAGTCCAGCGCTTCGTTGTTCTTCGCCACTTCCTGTGCCTTTGCGTAGCTTTCGATCAACAACTGATAGTTGGGGAAGATGCCGGTATAGGCCTGCGCCCACTCAGCCGCGTCTTGCCGGTTCCATGTCTTTTGCAGTTCGGAAGCCACCGCCGCCACGTCGATGGGCACGACACCTGCCTGGACCATTCGCGCAAGGGTGATTTCCTGCGCCATCTTCGAGTAGGTACCGGAGGCGTCGATCACGGCAAACACCTGATAGCCTGCAGCCACCGCCGCAATGGACGGAAAGGCCATGCACACGCTGGTGATGGTGCCGGCAATGATGAGCTGCTTCTTGCCGGTGGCCTTCACGGCGGCGACAAACTCCGGATTGTCCCAGGCGTTGATTTCGCCTTTGCGTGCGATGTAGCGGGCATGCGGGGCGTTCTCATGAATTTCGGGAATCAACGGGCCGTTGGGGCCTTGCGGTACCGAGGCGGTGGTGATCACGGGGATGTTGGACAAGGTCGCGATCCTGGCCAAGGTGCTGGCCAGGCGGCGCAAGGTGGTGAAGGGCATGTCGTGCACTGTCTGGAACAGCCCACTCTGATGGTCGATCAACAGCATGGCGACATCGGTCGGGTCGATGACAGGGGCCTGATTGTTGAAGTTGGCGGGTGCGCTCATTTGGACTCTCCTCTGGGGTAGTGGTGTGAGAGGGAGTCTAGATACGGAACGATAGGGCCGGTAGACGCGTAATTTGCACGTGAGCGTCCTGTTTTGTGAACGATGATTGCAGCGTTCATTGTCAAGCGCACAGGGTAGTGGGCGACGCTTCGATGCCCTGATCGTTAACCTGAGCGTAATGATTCGTCAGCCTGCTTGATTGATGCTCTGGCCGTGTAGTTTCACAGTGTGCCCACTACAGCGAAGACGCGTGGAGTGAGCATGACAACAACAATCTACCCCGACCCGCGCTGGTCGAGTCGCCGCGCTGCCAAGCAGCAGCGACTGCAAAGCGTGCAAGCGTTCGCCGATGGCGTGGTGTTGCCCACCGAACGGATCGTCGAGGCCCTTGAGGCGCTGATGTTGCCCGGCGACCGGGTGGTGCTCGAAGGCAACAACCAGAAACAGGCCGATTTTCTGTCTCGCGCGCTGGCCAGGGTCGACCCCGCCAAGCTGCATGATCTGCACATGATCATGCCCAGCGTCGGGCGCCCCGAGCACCTGGACCTGTTCGAGCGCGGCATTGCGCGCAAACTCGACTTTTCGTTCGCGGGCACCCAGAGCCTGCGCATCAGCCAGTTGCTCGAAGACGGGCTGCTGGAAATCGGCGCGATCCATACCTACATCGAGCTGTATGCCCGGCTGGTGGTCGACCTGACCCCCAACGTGGTGCTGTCGGCAGGGTTCATGGCCGATCGCCAGGGCAACATCTACACCGGCCCGAGCACCGAAGACACCCCGGCGCTGATCGAGCCGGCGGCGTTCAGCGATGGCATCGTCATCGTCCAGGTCAACCAGCTGGTAGAGGATGCGAGCGATCTGCCACGGGTGGACATCCCGGCCTCCTGGGTCGATTTCGTGGTGGTCGCCGACCAGCCGTTCTATATCGAGCCGCTGTTTACCCGCGACCCCCGGCACATCAAGCCGGTGCATGTGTTGATGGCGATGATGGCGATCCGCGGCATCTACGAGAAGCACAACGTGCAGTCGCTGAACCACGGCATCGGCTTCAACACCGCTGCCATCGAGCTGATCCTGCCGACTTATGGCGAATCCCTGGGCCTCAAGGGCAAGATCTGCCGTAACTGGACCCTCAACCCCCACCCCACGCTGATACCGGCAATCGAGAGCGGCTGGGTCCAAAGCGTGCACTGCTTCGGTACCGAGCTGGGCATGGAACAGTACATCGCCGCGCGCCCGGACGTGTTTTTCACCGGGCGCGATGGCTCGCTGCGGTCCAACCGCATGCTCTGCCAGCTGGCCGGGCAGTACGCCGTGGACCTGTTCATCGGCGCTACCCTGCAAGTGGACGGCGACGGCCATTCCTCCACCGTCACCCGCGGCCGCCTGGCCGGCTTTGGCGGTGCGCCGAACATGGGCCACGACCCGCGCGGCCGGCGGCATGCCACCCCTGCCTGGCTGGACATGCGCCTTGAGCAGGATGGCGCCCCGCAAGCACTGCTGGAGCGCGGCAGAAAGCTGGTGGTACAGATGGTCGAAACCTACCAGGAGGGCGGCAAGCCGACCTTCGTGCCGACCCTGGACGCCATCGACGTCGCCAGAAAATGCGGCATGCCGCTGGCGCCGATCATGATCTACGGCGACGACGTCACCCACCTGCTTACCGAAGAAGGCATCGCCTACCTGTACAAGGCGCGTTCGCTGCAGGAGCGCCAGGCCATGATTGCCGCCGTGGCCGGGGTGACCGCCATTGGCCAGCGACACGACCCCAAGGACACCCAGCGCATGCGCCGCGAAGGGCTGATCGCCTGGCCCGAAGACCTGGGCATCCGGCGCACCGATGCCACCCGCGAGCTGCTGGCGGCCAAGAGCGTCGCCGACCTGGTGCAATGGTCGGGCGGCCTGTACGCCCCGCCCGCCAAATTCAGGAGCTGGTAATGCACGCACTCAATCTGAACACCCGCCCGGTGTCGCTCAGCGAACAATTGGCCGACTTTGCCGTTGATGCGCTGATCGACGAAGCGGACCTGTCACCCAAGCCGGCCCTGGTGGACCGGCGCGGCAGTGGCGCGCACAGCGACCTTGACCTGGGCCTGATGCACGCGTCGGCGCTGACGCTGTGGCCGGCCTTCAAGGCCATGGCCGATGCAGCCCAGGGCCTGGGCGAGATCGGCCTGGCGCTGCGTGAGGCCATCGGCGCCGTGGGCCGCGAAGGCGAACAGGCGATGCTGGCAACCACCGCCGGCGTCAATACCCACCGTGGCGGCATCTGGGCGCTGGGCCTGCTGGTGACTGCAGCCGCCCTGGCGCCTGGCCAACTGGGCGCCTCGGCGGTGTGCACCCGTGCCGCGCGCCTGGCCTTGCTCGATGATCGCCATGCCCCTTGCGTTGCCAGTCACGGCCGGCAGGTCAGCCAGCGGTACGGCACCGGTGGGGCCCGTGAACAGGCGCAACAGGGGTTTCCAGCGGTGCTGCTGCACGGTTTGCCGCAACTCAAGCGCAGCCGCGCTGCAGGCCATGGCGAGCAGAACGCCCGGCTCGATGCCTTGCTGGCGATCAGGGCCCGGCTGCAGGACACCTGCGTGCTGTACCGCGCTGGCCTGCACGGCCTGGCACTGATGCAGGACGGTGCCCAGGCCGTGCTGGATGCCGGGGGCAGCGCAAGCCTGGCCGGGCGGCGGCGTCTGCTGGCGCTGGACCGGCAACTGCTGCAGTGCAATGCCTCGCCCGGTGGCGCCGCCGATCTGCTCGCGGCGTGCCTGTTGATCGATCGCCTGGAGCAGGGCGAGCTGAATGTTCAGGGAGCATGCTGATGGAAACCTTGAGTTTTGAATTCCCCGCCGGCCAGCCTGGCCGCGGGCGCACGTTGGTGGGCTGTGTCGGCTCCGGGGACCTGGAAGTGCTGATAGAGCCTGGCCCTGCCGGCACCTTGAGCATCGCCGTGCAGACATCCGTCGATGGCAGCGCGACGCGCTGGCAGCAGGTGTTTGCGCGAATTTTCGAAGGGCGTACGCCACCGGCGCTGCGCATCGATATCCATGACTTCGGCGCCACCCCCGGTGTGGTTCGCCTGCGTCTGGAGCAGGGCCTGGAGGAGATCGACCATGACTGACCCTACCCAGTTGCTGCACAAGCGCAGCTTCGTCGAGCTGAGTGCTCGCCAGCGCGCTCGAGCGCTGCTCGACAGTGGCAGCTTTCGCGAGCTGATCGACCCGTTCGAACGGCTGATGTCGCCCTGGCTGGCCAAGCAGGGGGTGGTGCCCCAGGCCGATGACGGGGTGGTGATTGCCAAGGGCCTGGTCGACGGCCTGCCGGTGGTGGTTGCGGCCATCGAAGGTGCTTTTCAGGGCGGTAGCCTGGGCGAGGTGGGGGGCGCCAAGATCGCCGGCGCGCTGGAGCTGGCTGCCGACGACAACCGCAAAGGCATTGCCACCCGCGCCCTGCTGTTGCTGGAGACCGGCGGCGTGCGCCTGCAGGAAGCCAACCTCGGCCTGGCGGCGATTGCCGAGATTCATGCCGCCATCGTCGACCTGCGCCAGTACCAGCCGGTGATCGGCGTGATTGCCGGCAGTGTCGGCTGCTTTGGCGGCATGTCGATTGCCGCCGGCCTGTGCAGTTACCTGGTGGTTACCCAGGAGGCACGCCTGGGCCTGAACGGGCCGCTGGTGATCGAGCAGGAGGCGGGTGTGGAGGAGTACGACTCGCGAGACCGGCCGTTCATCTGGAGCCTGACCGGAGGCGAACAACGTGTTGCCTGCCAGTTGGCCGACCGCTATGTGGCCGACGAGGTCAGCCAGATTCGCAGCGAGGTCAGTGCGCTGTTGCAGCAAGGCCTGCCGCCTGTGCCGCGCAGTCAGCAGTCTGGCTATTACCTGCAGCGCCTGAAAGCGCTGGACACCACGGCGCCAATCGACCCGGCGACGGTTCGCCACCTGTATCAAGGAGAACGCTGATGACTGCCTGTTCACTGCGTGGCCTGCATTGGTTCCAGGCCCTGGGCCGCGACGCCGTCGAGGCCAACGACGTACCGCCTTCGTTGAGGGTCGCCGATGGTCGGCTGGGGGAGTGGCCGGTGCGCTATCTGGCCGTGGTGGCCGATGCGCATAACCGCTTTGTTCGCGCACGCCAGGGCGAAGTCGGCCTGGTGGAAGGCTGGGGCCTGGCCCAGGCGGTGGAGCAGGCCATCGCCGCTGACCGCGACCAGTCTTGCAAGCGGGTGCTGGTCGCGATTGTCGATGTGCCGAGCCAGGCCTATGGTCGGCGCGAAGAAGCGCTAGGCATTCATCAGGCCCTGGCCGCTGCCGCCGACAGCTATGCCCGTGCTCGCCTGGCCGGGCACCCGGTGATCGCGCTGCTGGTAGGCAAGGCGATGTCCGGGGCGTTTCTGGCCCATGGCTACCAGGCCAATCGACTGATCGCGCTGGCCGATGACGGAGTCATGGTGCATGCCATGGGCAAGGCCTCGGCGGCGCGGGTCACGCTGCGCAGTGTCGAGGAACTCGAAGCCCTGGCTGCCAGCGTGCCGCCGATGGCCTATGACATCGACAGTTACGCAAGCCTGGGGCTGTTGTGGCGAACCCTGACTGTCAGCGATGCCGAGCACCCTTCGATGGCCGATCTCGGGCGGGTGGTGGAATGCCTGATCGAGGCGGTCAAGGACATCCAGTGCAGCGGCCCCGACCTCAGTTGCCGGCTGGGTGCCAGCAACCGCGCCGCGTCGAGCCGGGTGCGCGAATTGTTGCGCGCCCAGTGGTAACGGCCATGAACCCGTACTTGCCTCACGACCTGCTCTGGACCACCGCCCTGGACGGGTTGCCGGCCGATGCGCCGGTCTGGGCGGTGAACGTGCTGCAGCAGGGGCGACCGGTGGTGGTGCGGCGGGCCGAGGGTGCGCCGGGCCAGGTGGCCGTGGGCCTGCGTGGCAGCAACCGCGAACAGCGTTACGCGAGCTGGATACCGGCAAGCAGCGTGCAGCGTCAGGTGAGCCCTGAACAGCTCGCGGCGTACCCGACAGGCACCCGGCAATGGCCGGCGCTGCAGGCCCTGGCGCAACTGAGGCCGGTGCTCGACGCGACGGGGCTGGTGTGGGGCGTCAGCGGCAGCGCGGGTTATGAGCTCGCCTGCGGGGTGGCGGTTCTGCATCAGCACAGTGACCTCGACCTGATTCTGCGTACCCCCGTGCCGATGTCGCGGCTGGCGGCGCGGCAACTGCTGGAGCGTCTGCGGACTCCGCTGTGCCGCATCGATGTTCAACTGCAGACACCCGGCGGCGCCGTAGCCCTGGGCGAGTGGGCCGGCGATGCGCGCCAGGTACTGCTCAAGGCCAGCACCGGCGCCTGCCTGGCGGCTGACCCGTGGCAGATAACGGAGCGCCGGGCATGAGCTGCTGGCTGGTGTTCCCGGGGCAGGGCGCGCAGAAGCCGGGGATGCTGCATGGCCTGGCCGATGAACCACTGGTGCGCGAGAGCATCGCCGAGGCCTCGGCGGTACTCGGCGAGGACGTGATGCAGCTGGATTCGGCAGCGGCGCTGGCGTCTACCCGTGCAGTGCAGCTGTGCCTGCTGGTGGCCGGGGTGGCCTGTGCCCGATTGCTGTTGCAACAGGCACCCGCACCGGCCTATGTGGCGGGGCTGTCGATCGGGGCGTATCCGGCGGCTGTGGTGGCGGGTGCGTTGAGTTTTGCCGATGCCCTGAAGCTGGTCAGCCTGCGCGCAGAGTTGATGCAGCAGGCCTGGCCCCATGGCTATGGCATGACCGCCCTCATCGGCCTGGAGCCTGCGCGCGTCGAAGCGTTGCTGGCGCAGGTGCACAGCGCGGCGACACCGGTGTACCTGGCCAACATCAATGCCGATAACCAGGTGGTGATCGCCGGCAGCGATGCGGCCATGGCCGATGTTGTCGACCGCGCGCGCAGCGCCGGCGTGGTGATCGGCAAGCGCCTGGCCGTGAGCGTGCCGTCGCATTGCCCGTTGCTGGAGTCCGCCGCCCGGTTGCTGGCCGCAGCGTTCGAACAGGTGAACGTGCGCGCACCGCAGCTGGGTTACCTGAGCAGCAGTCGGGCCAGGCCGCTGTACAGCGGCGAAAGCATTCGCGATGAACTGGCCTTCAACATGTGCCGGATCGTCGACTGGCGCGCAACGCTGCAAGGCGCCTACGAACGCGGTGTACGCCTGCAGATCGAACTGCCGCCGGGGCAGGTCCTCACCGGTCTTGCCCGGCGCGTGTTCAGCCAGGGCACCACCCTGTGCTTTGAAGGTACCCGCCTGGATACCCTTGTTTCCCTCATGCAACGGGAGGGCCGGCGCCACCTCTGAACCTGCACTGTTTTGCCCGATACAAAAACAACAATTGAAGGCGGTACACCCTGGAGGACAACAACAATGATTATTTACGGTGTGGCTTTACTGGCGATCTGCACGCTGGTGGGCATTGTGGCAGGTGATCTGCTGGGCGCGTTGATGGGCGTGCAATCGAACGTCGGCGGGGTCGGTATCGCGATGCTGCTGCTGATCTTCGTGCGCCTGTACATGCATCGTCATGGTGGCTTGAGCAAGGAGTGCGAGCTGGGCGTGGGCTTCTGGGGCGCAATGTACATTCCGGTGGTGGTGGCCATGGCGGCGCAACAGAACGTTGTCACGGCCCTGCACGGCGGACCGATGGCGGTGCTGGCGGCCATCGGCTCGGTGCTGCTGTGCGGCGCGACCATCGCGCTGATCAGCCGCACGCACAAGGGCGAGCCGTTGCCGGCCGAACCGCTGGATGTACTGCCATCGACCAACGGGGGGCATTGATATGTTGGACGTCATCATCAAGGGCCTGGAACACAATGGCCTGATCACGGCCTTCGCGTTTGTCGGGGTTATCATGTGGGTCTCGGTGGTGCTGTCCAGGCGCCTGACCTTTGGCCGCGTTCACGGCTCGGCAATCGCCATCGTGATAGGCCTGGTGCTGGCCTGGGTGGGTGGCACCCTGACCGGTGGGCAGAAGGGCCTGGCGGACCTGGCGCTGTTTTCCGGCATCGGCCTGATGGGCGGCGCCATGCTGCGCGACTTCGCCATCGTGGCCACCGCGTTCGAGGTGCAGGCCACCGAGGCGCGCAAGGCCGGCATGGTCGGGGCGCTGGCCCTGGTGCTGGGCACCCTACTGCCCTTTATCGTCGGCGCCTGCGTTGCCTGGGCGTTCGGCTACCGTGATGCGGTGAGCATCTCGACCATCGGCGCCGGCGCGGTGACCTATATCGTGGGGCCGGTGACCGGTGCCGCGATTGGGGCCAGCTCCGAGGTGGTTGCGCTGTCGATTGCCACGGGGCTGATCAAGGCAATTCTGGTGATGGTCTGCACGCCCTTCGCGGCGCGCTGGATGGGGCTGGACAATCCACGCTCGGCCATGGTGTTCGGTGGCCTGGCGGGTACGGTCAGCGGTGTGACGGCGGGGCTGGCGGCGACGGATCGGCGGCTGGTGCCCTACGGCGCGCTGACAGCCACGTTCCATACCGGGCTGGGTTGTCTGCTGGGGCCATCGCTGCTGTATTTCGTGGTTCGCGGCCTGGTCGGGGCATGAGCCTGCGCCCCTTGCCCGACAGGGCAGGGGGTTCAACCCTGGGCGTGACGGCCAGCATACAGGCGGCATTCGGCCAACAGGGCCAGCAGGTTCGGATCACGCTCCTTGGCCTTGAGAAACACCACGCCGATTCGCTGCTGCAGGCTGTAGCGCGCCTGCAGCGGTATCAACTTCACCCGGTTCTCATACACCGCGGCAATCCGTCCTGGCAGCAGGGCATAGCCCACCCCGGAGCTGACCATGCTGAGCAAGGTGAAGATATCGTTCACCTGCATCGCCACCTTCGGCGCGAATCCCGCCTGATCGAACACCCTGACGCCATCGCGGTGCGTGGCAAAGCCCTGGGTCAGGGTAATGAAGGTCGAGTCGCGCAGCTCGGCCAGGTCGACATCGGCGTGGGAAGCGAAGGGCGAGTCGACCGGGGTGGCGAGAAAGATATCGTCGCTGAACAGCTCAATCGACTCGCAGTCCGGGTCATGGGTGGTTTCGTCCAGTGAAACCAGAATCGCATCGGCCTCCATGTTCTTGAGCTTGTACAGCAGGTCGAAGTTGGAGCCCAGGATCAGGTCGATGTTGAGCTCGCTACGGCGGATCTTCAGGCCCATGATCAGCTGCGGCACCGTCTTGACCGTCAAGGAGTACAACGAGCCCAGCTTGAATCGTTCAGCGGAAAAGCCTGCGGCCTCGCGGGTCAGGCGCACCGTATCGACCACATCCTGCACCAGCTTTTGCGTACGTTCCTCGAGCACATAGGCGCTTTCCAGCGGCGTGAGGTTGCGCCCCTCATGCTTGAACAGCGGGCAGCGCAGGGCGCTTTCCAGCGAATGGATGGCCCTGTGTACGCTCACATTGCTGGTTTGCAGCTCGGCCGCTGCCCGGGACAGGTTGCCAGTGCGCATGAATGCGAGAAACACTTCGAGCTTTTTCAGGGTGAGCTCTTCATCGATCAGCATGATCGGGCCCCTAGCGAAAGTTGAACCACAGGCTGTGAGTGGAATAGCCCGCGCATGATGGATGGGCGGGCACACAATAATCAATGTTCGGATGGTTAATGCCAGCGTAACGAATCGAGCCTTGGGTTGAATGATGGGCGGGGTTGTTCGTTGCAGGAATATGCGTGCCGCCCACGTGTCAGCGATTCGAGACGATAGCCCGTACCCGTTAGCAATCAACATAACCATCTGTGTACCGTGACTGTACCGGCAGTAACTTCTGACTGCTCCCGCCCAGTGGAGATTCATGAGATTTTTACTTCGGTCAAGGTGCAGGTATTAGCGATCATGCTGATTTGACACGTAATGAGAGGTGGGGATACTTCGGGCAAGGCTCCGCTGTAGCCCTGAACACTGAACTACCAAGGATTCGCGCAATGTTGACGGCAGTACTGCATGGCAAGGCAGGGAGGGTCGAGGTGGAAGGGAGGGCCATTGGTTGGCGTGAGCTCTTTCGTCAGCGTGAAGACTTGCTCACGGGTGTATTGTTCGGGAGGTTGCCTTACCTGAGCGATGGCGCGCAGGAGCAGTTCCTGACGCTCCTGCTAGGCGCTGAGATCGCCAGTGAGCTGGGCACCCTCCAGGAAATCACGTTCTGGCCCAAGTTGCGCGCTGGAAAGTATCGCGGGTTTGTAGAGCCTGATGTGCTCATGGATTATCCCAACCACCAGTTGCTGGTGGAGGTTAAACCACCGTATTCAGGCTCCCAGCGACTCGAACAATGGCGAGCAGAGGTTAGAGCACTTCAACAAGAGGATGGAGACCCCAAACCCATTGTTTTGCTTGCTCTGGGCAGAAACCCCAATCACTCAAGTGACATGGCAACTAGTCTGCAGAGTGAGTTTTCTGCGGTACGTCTGCGGGTGGTGTGTAGGGAGTGGCAGGAGGTAATGAAAGGATTGACAGCGATTCTTGCGAGCGCCGATACCAGGGATGCGCACATTATCGAAGATTGGCTGCAGGCGTTTGGGTTGTTCGGCATGACGAATGAATGCGCTCCATTCATCGACCTGCTTCCTCTCGCTGAATCGAATGGAAGACTTCTTTCCGCCCTTGATTCACTCAAGGGCTGGCGCTCTGTGAGCGCTGTCAAAGCAGATAGAAAACCGATTGACTGGCATTCTTTGATGCCGTTGGTGAAGGCATTTGAAAAGGACGAAAATCAATGGAACTGAACCGTGAACAAGCGAATCAGCTGGTTGAACAGGTACAACGATCACATCGTTTATTGGCGGGCTTCTACAAACGGATTCTTCCTGCGATTGACGAAGTGGCAGCAAAATTTGGCGCAATCTTCTGGTCCTGGGACCCCATCGACCTTGGGCGTCCACCACGCGCAGCTACAAAGCCGTCCCGCAATTGGGCCTGGGACTACTTGCCGCTCATGAATGCCCAGTTCCTGTACATCCGCACCGAAGGCGTGCAGCACGCCTTTTTCGAATTTCATCTCAACACCGAGCCTGCGGTACTCAGAAGGCATCGCGTGGGTAATACGCAGCCGGATCCGCTCGAGCTTGAAGAAACAACGCCGAGCATAAGGATTTATGTTTACTGGCTCGTCGGCGAACCGCGTACTGATATCGATCAAGAGTGGAGGAATGCCGATTACCCGGGCGGTGACGCTTTTTCGGTATCGTCACTTACGGATGTGCTTTTAGGCACGTGGTGGGAGGTCGATCTGGCGGAATTCATTGCTGCGCCGCAGAAAACCATCGAACAGCTGAATGGGTTTGTATGTTACCCGCAATCCTGAACTGCGCCAGGCATGTTCGAAGTTGGGTAGGGTCGCAGAGGGCATCAGGCGGGTAGTGTGGGGAGTGCCGCTGACTAACGAAAAGTGCGCAAACTGTTCGCCATTCTGGCGTTATGTCTTAAGATGGCCGGTTGCCGAAAGAACCGTCATGGCAATCGCCATGAAGGGCTTTCATCCTTTGCATATCAAGTGTGGTGAAGATGAACAGGCCTTTCATTTCGCTGTGCCCTGAAATTACCCGGGCACATGCGCTGACGTTGATGGACTGGTTGGAAGACGAACGTGTTACCTGCTATCTGAGTGATTCGCGTGATGTTTCTCGCTCCATCGAACAAGCCATCGATCGGACTCAATTGCCGATCCTGACCCATCTATTCAATCGGGGCGGCCGATTCTTCATGGCCTATGACCGACATGACGCCCCCGTCGGCTTTGTCCGCCTCGTCAAGACTGGCTCCAACTGCGAGATCGTCCTGGTCATCGGAGACAGCGACAAGTGGGGCCGAAACCTTGGCGCCCGTACGATTCGCGAAGGCATGAAACTGGCCTTCCTCGACATGCGGGCCAAGAAGCTCATCGCCAAGATCCACCCCGACAACACGCGCTCGCTGAAAGCCTTTGTACGCAGCGGCTTTGTGCTGGAGAGCGAAACCCCGACATTGAAGTCATTTGCCATGACGATGGGGCGCTACCTCACGTTCTTGCGCGAAGGTGCCGTGGGCGACTCCACCGGGATCTACATCACAGAAATCGACAAGGCCAGGCTCGAGGGCCTGATCGCGCTAGAGGAAGGCCCGACCGTGGTGGAACTCGAGCATGAGCTCGAGCGGGCCATCGTCGTGAAGCCGCAGCAGGTGGCGCGCAATGTCGTCACGATGAACTCCAGGGCCTTGTTGCAGCTGGACGACGAGGAGATCGAAGTGGCGTTGGTCTACCCCGAAGACGCGGACAGCAGCACCGGCAAGCATTCGGTGTGTTCCGACATCGGCGCCGCCATCCTCGGCTATCAGGAGGGGGACGCCATCGACTGGCGAATCGCTGATCGAACCCGCCGGATCGAGATCCGGAAGGTGCTCTATCAGCCCGAGGCTGCGGGGCATTTCCACCTGTAGCTGCACTTTCAGTGGATGGTGGCGATAGAGTGGCTATGCTAGGCGTTTCGCAACCCGGCTCCACGAGCCACCTGATGCTCGATTCCAAGGACGGACCATGCACGCTGAAAGGGATAGTACAAACATAACCGGTGTGATTCGAGCCTACGGCGCAAGGTCTCTTGAGACCGAGCCTGCCTGGGCTGCATTGAATGACACTGGCGGTGCGAGCGCCGCGATTGGCGATGACGGGAATGAGGCTGCTGAAAGTACCGACAAGGACGCTTTCGGCCGCGCCATGAAGATGAAGGCTGCCCTTGACCCGTTCAGAGGCTTTGCGTGAGTGCGCAAGTCTGGATGGCGAAATATGGTGCCCTGCGCACCACGCCAGAGGCTGCAGGCAATGGCTGCGCGCAGCAGACCGTATCGGTGCTGCTGGAGGAAGGCTGTACCCTGTGTGATCAGGGTGAGTTCGATGCCGCACAGGCATGCTTTCGTGCCGTAGTGCAGCAATGTCCTGACTGGGCTGTTGGCCATAACAACCTGGGTTGGGCCTTGCAGCAATCGGGGCGCAATGAGGACGCAATTTCGAGCTACAAGGCTGCGATCAGCCTGCAGCCTGCCTTCGACCTGGCCAGGGCCAACCTGGCCTTTTTGCTGGCCACGCTGTATGGCCACATGGGCCAGCACGATTCGGCCCGTGGCATGTGGAAGGTCCTCGGCGAACTGTACCCGCGCGATCCAGAGATCCTGGAGCAACTCGTCAGCACTTCATTGCGTACTCACGACCTTGACGCTGCGGGCCTGTGGGCTGCGCACTATGCCTCTGTAGTTCGTGGTGACGAGCGCAGCCTGTCTCAACCCGGTGCCTTCGAAGGGCGTGGTGCTGTATCGAGGGCTTCGCGGGCGAAGCTGGCCCACGACCTGGAGCAGTTACGCTATTTGCGAGACCACCAGCTGATTGGTCCGCGTCTTGAGGCGGAGATTGCTAGCTATGAGGCAGCTCTCCAACCATTCGAACAGCCCAACAGTTTGGCAACACCCCCGGCCAACGTCGCTGCGCTGCCCCCGAGCTACGGGCGTAATGTGCACCAGTTGCAGGCTCCGCGACTGCAAGAAGGGGCCTTGAAGATGAGCCAGGCGCTGCTGCGAGCTGAACGCGATTACCTGGAGAGCCCCCTGGGCCTGGTCGTGATCGACGACTTCCTGTCTGCTGATGCACTGGCGCTTGTGCAGGCGTTCTGTTTGCAGTCCACCATCTGGCATACCGACCGATATGCTCATGGTCGGCTCGGCGCGTTCTTCAGGGAGGGTTTCAATTGCCCGCTTCTGCTGCAGGTTGCCGATGAGATTCGGCGTTGCTTCCCCCAGCTTATCGGCAAGCATCACCCATTGCTTCAGATGTGGGGGTTCAAGTACCAGCATGACCAGCCTGCGACACACCCCCATGCAGACTTTGCCGCTGTGAACGTGAACTTCTGGATCACGCCGGACGAGGCAAACCTTGACCGCGACTCGGGAGGGCTTGTGGTCTACGACGTCGAGGCACCCTCTGACTGGGATTTCGAAACCTACAATCGCCAAGGTGATCGAATTGCCGCCTTTCTGAAGGAGGCTGGAGCCCGGCGCACAGTCATCCCTTACAGGTGCAATCGCGCTGTGATTTTCAACTCAGATCTGTTCCATGCCACCGCGCCACTGGCTTTCCGGCCGGGCTACCTCAATCAACGGGTCAATGTGACGCTGCTCTTCGGGGAGCGTGGCAGCGCGCCGGGGCAATGAGACTGCCAGCCCGGTGAGGTAGCCACCGGGCTGGCAGCATCGGCTATTCGCCTTGCGTGCGGATGTCTACCTGCATGCTACCGACGTTGTCCGTCAGGCCCGCACCATAAATCCCGTTGAGGTCATCGTTGATGCACAGTTGCAAGGCCCCCGACTGTCCTGCCGGCACCTTGACCTGAGGCCCAACCAGAAACGGTGCGTTGTCGCCAATGCGGCCGATCAGGGCCCCCTCGAACTGGCCTGGCAGGGTATAGCCTTGCTTGGCGCGATAGTTCGTGTTGCCGGCCGGGCCTGTTTTCCCTGTTGCCGGGTTGGAAGTCCAGGAGCCTTGCGCTGCAATCAGGGTGACCTGGCGGCCAGTCACTGTCAGGCCGCTTTGCTGCCAGGCTTGATTGGCCTGAATGGTCACGGTAACCGGATACAGGATGTTCACTGCATCACTGACGCTGGAGGCGTCGAAACCCGCCTTGCCAAGGGCTTCATTCATCTCGGTGGCCGGTGTGGCTGGCAGCACTTTCGGGTTGAGAATGGTTTTCCCGACGTCAAGCGCGGTCAGGTCCGGATAGGTGGTGTGCAGGATGATTGCGAGTTGGGTCGCGGTCAGGGGCGAGAAAACCTCGATCACGGCTTCGGCCACTGCGGTGTTGTCGGTGGTAGCCCCTCGGGCACGTGACTGGAGCTGGGCCAGTGCCTCTTTGACCGCCTCAAGGGGGCTCAGCCCTTGTTGCTTAAGAGACTGCAGGATGCTGATCAGGGTTTCGGTGCTCATGCTGTTTACCTCTCGTAGTCGCTGTTTGTAATGGGGTGAATGACGCAGTTGAACGGTGGATCTTCTTGCTCGGCATGGCGGCGTCACTGATAAGCGAGCACCAGCGCAGTTGATAGCTCCACAGGCGAGATGGCGGGGTACGCCACTTTGAGGCCTGTCGCGGTGTCCGTTGCGGGGTAACCTGCCTTTGCCATGGCGCGCGCCATCTCTGATACGCCAAGCTGTGGGAATGCCTTCAACAGATTGACTGCGCACAGCTCTCCAGGCACGCCCTGGTCACGCTGGGAGGCGGCAAACTGCAACGGATCGGGATACGCCAGGGCAAGTACGGTCGCCAGCTCAAGAGGTGGGGTATCAGGCCACACAGCAAGCAGGCCATTGCTGGTCTCAATGGCCGGGTAGCCGCCTTGCGCCATGGCGATGGCCAAAGTGTCCGGTGTCAGGTTCGGGAATGCCGCTATCAACTGTGTACCGCACGCGCTCCCCTCGATAGTGAGGGCATGCAGCGCGGTGGCCATTTCTGATGCGGTTGCATAGGGCGTAATCGTCACCTCGACGACGGCCGACGGCACGCCCGCTACGTAGTTCACCTGGTCGGCGCCAGGCAGCGCCCAGACCTGCACCTGGTAAACGGAAGGCGAATGCGAAGGGCAGGGTAGAGCGAAGTCTGCATGCTCGACGCCGCTTTCCTCCCGGGCATGCAGCTCAATAACCAGAGGGGCAGCCCCTTTCTTCTGCGCCAATGCCTGGTAGCGCAATGCACCGGCAACCGAACGCCAGCGCAACGCAACATTGCTGCCGATACTGCTGGCCTGGAAGTCCTGGGGCTGGCCTGGACGTACAAGCGTCAGCGGCTCGCTGTCTGGACTCGCTACGGATGCATGCCCACCCTTGGCCGTTACGCTGAAGCGATAATCCCCCGCTGGGGAAGCCTCTTCGAAAATGAATGCGTATGTCGCAGGTGGGAGCGACTGATCTGCGCCGGGCTCGATCTGGACCCTATCGGTCGCACTCCCGGGCAGGCGGGTAGAGAGCTCGTACGAGGAGGCCCCGGCAATCGGTGGCCAACTCAGCTGCACTCCATATGCTGGCGCCGGGACCGTGGTGTCTGCTTGAGCGCTGGGTTGGGCCGGCGCTGTCAGCCGGTTGAAGGGAGCCGCCGCCCAGCGGGTGGCCGATTGTTCATGAACACCCTGGACCTGGGCCGTGTAAGGGCCTGAAGGCCACTCTGGGCCAAACTCGAACTGGGTCTGCCGGGCCGCACCCGCCAGGTCCGGGTTGTTCAGCAGGATGGTCGCGGCACTGTCGAGCAATTGCGCGTGATAGCGCGCATTGCCCTGGCCACCCCCCCAGGTCAGAGTGACCACACGGTTGGTGATGGTGACTCGCGGATCAACAGGCGGGCTCTGTGTCGCGGTTCCTGTTCCTGTTCCTGTGCCGCCAGTGCCAGTGCCAGTGCCAGTGCCAGTCCCTGTGCCTGTGCCAGAAAAGAAATCTGCAACCGCGACTACGGCCCCGGCGACCAGGGCCCCAGCAGCGCCGGCCCCCGCCTCTGCGGCCGTGGCTGCGGCAAGGGTCTCTGCAGCTGTCGCAACAACAGCATCTGCTGCTACACCGTCGATCAAGGCCTGGCAGGCAAGAGTAGCGGCATAGGAGGCCGCGGCTTTTCCCGCGGTGAGACCAATGACGGCAGCAATGGCCTCTCGGTTTTTCACCAGGGCTTTGACAAATGATTCAGCTGCTGCAGCCAGAGCACGTTCGATGTAGTTGCCCAACTCGGAAAAGCTGATCGAGTTGGGTAGGGGGATCGACACCAACCCTGGAAATGGAATCGCTACCGCGGTGAGGGAGGTCTGCGCGACGCAGAGCGTATAGGACCCATCGAGGACCAGCGTTACCCCCTCATCATTTTCCTGGGTACCAAACGAGACATTCACGCGGAATTTCGACTGTAGAAGCTTCTCGAAGGCGAACCCGACGAGTTTGCCGCACCCGGCGCTGCCCTGGTCGGAGAGTTTCTGCAGTGTCTTGATGAAATCGATGGCGTTGGTCAGATACTCGAAACTTGGCCAGTTCGTCACCTGGAAGCCACCGTCCTTGCTGTACCGAAGCCCCAGGGATGTGCCAGCGGGCAGGAACGGTGGGTAGTTCGATAGCGCCGTGAGCGTACCGTCGACCTGGGTGTTTCCCTTCGCGTTTCTGGTGGCTTTCACGCGGACGTCGACGCCAAATTGTTCCTGCATGAACCATAGGCTGCCAACGAAACCCATAGAGGATTTCTTCTCGACGGTAGACAGCTCGAACGCAGGCCCGCCGATGGGCTGTGAGGCGCGTGATGCCGCGATGGTCACGATGAAGAGGTCGATGGGCTTGCCCAGGCTGATATCGGCAGTGACGCCATCCTCGGCAATCTGGATCGTGCCGACCACTTCCAGGGTCTTGACGAGTGTCAGGTCGAACAGCGCCCTTATGTTGAACCCATTCTGGTAGTCGATGCTGGCGCTAAGTTGACGATCGGGCAGGTCCCCCTCGGCAGGGCATGAGAATGTCTCCAGTCTTGCGAGTTGGCTTCCAGCGGCCGAGCGGTAATACAGCTCGCTGCCTGCCTTGAAGGTGATGTCGATGAGCGAGGTCGGCCACGGGGCCCCCGGGATGCATTGGTTGAACACATCACCGATCGACAGTGCCTTGTCGACTTTTATGCTGGCCACCTGGGGTTTGCCGTTGTGCAGGTAGATGTACCCGGTCAGCTGGGCTGAGCCGACTCTGACCGTACCCTGGACCTGGAATGTTCGTTGATCATCGTTGTCGCCATAGCGAGCGAATATCCCGAACACCAGGCGCTGGAAGGTAATGCCACGCATCTGGTCGCCGAAGAGCCTGGTAACGCTTTGATCGGGTTCGGCACTTTTCAAGCAGGCTGAGAAGGTTCTGTTGACCTCGTCCGAGTTCAGTACCCCTTCGAACAGATACTGCTTCTCATCAAAAAGGGACACACGCAGCTTGCCTTTGACATTGAGCTGTCTGGCTTCCTTGAAGCGATATCGAACCTCGACCTCTTCAAAGCCGAACAGCTTGAACAAGCGGATGTTCGGCAAGCTGGCCAAGTAGATCGCGTCACTCACCGCCTTGCCGGCGACAGTCCCTCTAGCCAGCACCGCGGAGAGTGAAAGTTTGTCACCGTCGCCAGAGGGCGAGGCGTACCCTATTTCAATCAGGCTGCCGAACAGCTTGATATCGTCGAGGCTTACCGTCAGCCAAAACCCCGCTGTATTGGTCATCGGCTCGGTGGCCCTGGAGACACTGAGTGGAACCGGCGATTGCGGGAAAATCTTGTCCAAAGAGGTGTTCGGGGGGACCGCCCCGTTGCCGAAATGACTGAATGTGAAGAACCCGGCATCCATCACCCTCAGATATTCGGCCGGAAGCTCGATATCGAAGGCTTTGTTGAGTTCAGCGAGAACATTCCACCCCTGTGCATCCTCTGTTCCCAGGTCTGCATAGATCAGGCTGTACTGGCGTGACAGGTCCAGCTGGCACTTGCTTCGGGCGGCGATCTTGCGACCAAAAATCTCCGACCAGGCAAAGTGCGCCGTAACGCGGATATCCATGGGCGAGGGGCCCTCCCGCAGGCAGGTACATCAATGCGGTGGGGCATAGTGACATGCCCCACCGTGGAGGAGTCAGGCCTTGACTTCGAATTTCCCGTCTTTGTATTTGCCTTCGGAGACTTCAACGTTGAGCGCCTGGACGACCTTGGCGTCACCACCAATGGCGTCGGAGATCAGGTCCATGGGGGGTGCAACTGCAACGTATACCTGGTCGGTGGCGCCGACGGCGACTTCGAGAAGTGTCTGCGGTACCGCGTCTGCGGCTTCGCCTTTGGAGGTGACAGTGAAGATGAACGGCTTATCGGCAGTCGGTGCGGAGTTGGGGATGTTGAGCGAAGCTTTGTAGGTCTTGTTGTCGATCAAAAACTCAGCATTTACTTTGGCACTGATACCCATTCTGAGAGCTCCTTGCTGCATGGACTGGGGGGGGGGAGGTGGCCACCTTCCTGGTGACGCGACGGTGGCGCTTGGAAAAGTAGTAGGCACTCGACGATATAGCAAATGGCCACGATCTTTTTTTGCCTCGCTGCAGGTGCGTTGCGGGCGCGGCATTCCTTCGCTCGTGGGCTACCGGGGGCGGCCACGAAGCAAAGAAGGTGTCTATAAAATCCGGGGCGATTCATGGTGCAATCGCTATTCCTCTCTCGGCGACTCCAGTGTAAGGAGTCGAGCTGTGGTGACCGCGGCTTGGAGATCAAGATGGCTTGAGGCGAACGACTTCATGAGGAGCGGGCGGGGAAGGGCCCAATCCCATTTCTCTCGGATCATGTTTTCGACATTTTCCAAGATCGGCTCTACGTTCGAGATGTCCATTTGAGCGACCATCCGCAACGCTCGCAATGTGTCCTCCGCGCCGAATGCAACTTCCAGGAAAAGCCCGGTGTTTTCACACTGAATGCCCACATGCCTGAGCAACAAGGCCAGCGCATCGTTGGTGTAATCCCCTCGCCAGGTTGCCACATGGCTTACGCTGGCAGAGCCAATAATCGCCGCGCCACCCAACCCGAGAGCGCGGAAGTTACTCCGAGCCTCGTCTAGGAGCGCTTGAGCGTGTTTGTCCAGGAAGGGGCAGGATGTGGTTTCCATCAACACGTTTCGCATTTCAAGCCTGACACGATCATCGACCTGGGCACCAAGCCCATCAAACTGAGGGGGCTCGCCGCCCCGCGCCGGTGTGACCACGATCACCTTTGCTTCGAGGTCGACATCCTGAACCTGCCAACGCCTTCCGCCGAAGATGATGCGCTGTCCCTTGGTCAGGGGTTTGCTGACGGGCAGCGAGCCAAGTGGCTTCCCATCCCGGAGCAAACGAAACTCTTCATCGCTTGTGAAGGCGGTGTAGAACTCATAGTGGTTGATCAACCGCTCCCCGAGTTCGCCTGGTAGCAGAAGTCCTGAGCTGTCCTGGACGATCAATTCCTTCTCACCCATACCCTTGAGCAAAGCCAGGAAATCAGGCTGGGTGACGCTCGCAAAACTGCCGCTTGCGATGAGATTTCCCCATAATTGCGCCGCAGAAGCACCGCCGAGCTGAGCAATTGAGGATAGACACTGTTGCACCAGCGTCGAGGCGTGTAGGCCTCCCGATCGAGGCGGCTCAAACCATCCACTGATTAGCAATCTGATCATGGCGACCGTTTGGACAAGGCCCTCACGTAACTGATCGGAGAGATCCGACTTATCTGTTATAGGGCGCTCCCGGCAGTACGTCCTGAGCATCGCAGGCTCACCGGCGCGGCGACCCGAGCGGCCAAGCCTTTGCCTTAGACTTGCCACAGAGGGTGGACAGCCGATCTGTGCGACCGTCCTGATGCTACCGATGTCTATACCCAGTTCCAGGGTGGTAGTGCATACGGCAGAAGCTGGAGGATCTCCCGCTTTCAACGCCCGCTCGGCATCCTGGCGTAGCTCCTTGGACAAGCTACCGTGATGCGGCCAGAACTCGTTCGGAACACCATCGTTCTCGCACAGTGAGCGCAGACGGTCGGCAAACCATTCAACCTCTTGGCGCCTGTTGGGGAAGATCAGGTTGTTATGCCCCCTCAGCACCTTGTACAGGTGACCTGCGATAGCCACTTTGGTACCTGAGGTGTCTTCCTTCTCTGCGCCTTCATCTGTTGACGCATTCCCCGGGTGTTCCACCACCAGCTGTTGCATGGGCTGCTCAATGTAGCCCCGCACCTGTACCTGGAGCTCTTGGCCAGAGGACTTTGACTCAATAACCGTGATGCCATCCGGGCACGCTGGCCTCAGGAACTTGCGGGCCAGCGACATCTCCCCAAGTGTCGCCGAAAGCCCTACACGGGGCAGCGTTCTACCCACGACGATTTCAACCCGTTGCATGAGCGATTGCAGCTGCTTTCCACGCTCACTTCCGATGAAGGCATGAAGCTCATCGACGACGATGTAGCGAAGGTTCTGAAAAGCCCCAGGTAAGCCTGAGCCTCTGTTTACGAACAGGGCTTCTAGGGACTCCGGAGTGATCAGCAAGATGCCCTCAGGCGTTTTCAAAAACCGTTGTTTCTTGCTTGCTGCCACATCGCCATGCCAAGCAACGACGGGCAGTTCGAGCCTCTCACATAGCCGGCTAAGCCTGTCCCACTGATCGTTGATCAACGCCTTGAGCGGGCTGATATACAGCACCGCGCCGGCTGGCTCACTGTTGTTGAGCAGGTTGGTCAGGATCGGCAGGAATGCGGCCTCTGTTTTACCTGCGGCAGTGGACGCTGCAATGATCACATCGCGATCGGCGCCCACCAATGCCGGTACCGCCCACTCCTGCGCATCACGCAGAGACGTCCACCCCTGTGACCAGATCCATTGCTGAACCTCCGGGTGTAAACGCTCGAACGAAGAAGAGTCAGAGCTTGAAGCTGGCGAGCTCATCGTCGGCCTCAACTTCAAGATCTTGCTGCCCGGCCTCATCTTTGGTCAGCTCCACGGCGCCCAGCAAAGTTCGCCAATCGGCGGTAGGGTTCTGCTCGATCACCGCGAGCAAGTTGATGAAAGCCGTAATGGTCGTGCGCGGCGTCCGGAAATATGCCTCGCCCAAGCGCTGGTTGCAGTGCGCCATGAAAGCGGGGACGGCTTCATCTGGCAGCAAAAACTTCTCAGGCTCACCGTAGGCGTAGACACTACGCAGCTTCTGCAGAAGCACGTAGAAGTCTTCAGGTGTCAGGCTGCTGAGTCGAATGACAGGCCCAGAAAGGTCGACCAGGCCAGACTTAGCAAAGCTGTTTTCAGCGAGGCGGGATTGCAGGGCAGGGTAGCTGTAGAGCCCCCGACGAGTGTCCATCAGAAACTCTGGTGTGCCGCCCAATACAAAACCCAGGCCTTCAGCGGAACCCTGCAACGAATCGTTGAGGATGCGCAGAATCTGTTCGTAATTGGCGTTACGGGCCTGGGTGTTTGCCAGTTTGTACAGGTTGACCAGTTCATCCAGGCAGACCATCAAGCCGCCGAAACCAGCCAGGCGTACGAATCGTGACAACAATTTCAGCTGGTCGTAGACAGAAACATCATCGACGATCGTCCGCACGCCCAGCGCAGCGCGGGCGTCAGTCTTGGTGGAGAATTCCCCCCGTAGCCAACGAATGGCGTCAGCCTTGAGCTGCTCGTTACCTTCCTCGAAGCCGCGGCAGTAGGCGGCAATGACGTCGGCAAAATCATACCCATTGACCATCTCGGTGAGCTCTGCCAGGTACTCACGAATGACCGCCTCACTCTCGACACCTTTGGTCTTGGCTTCCGTCTTAGCCTGGGAGATGAACTTCTCAACGATACCCTGCAGAGCGCCGCCTTCTGGCTTGGTGCGGGTGGCCATGTTTTTAGCCAGCTCCGAGTAAAGCGAGCGCGCTTGGCCACCTGAAGCGTGAAGGCGGCGGTCTGGATTCAAATCGGCGTGCATGGTGACAAGCTTGCGCTCCATGGCGATGCCGCGCACCAGGTTTAGGAAGAAGGTTTTGCCCGCGCCGTACTCGCCAACGACGACGCGAAAAGCCGAGCCGCCATCCGCAAGACGATCCACATCTTTGAGCAGCGAATCGAGTTCACCCGCTCGACCTACCTGGATGAGATGCTGCCCAACACGGGGCACTACGCCCGCACGCAGCGATTGAATGACCGCGTCGCGATCCTTGGCTCGTATCTTACTCATAGGGCTAGCTCATCCAGAATGTCGGGGTTGATTTCGATGGGATCATCACCTTCGGTCACGGACATGTCGAACAGCTCAAACGCTGTGTCGTTGATCCGCTCCAAGGCGCCATCCAGCATCAGTTCCATATCACTGGCTGCGTCTTCCAGCTCGGCACGGCTCCACTCAGACCGTGACACCAGAAGTCGAAGGAACGCTGAATGCTCGACGTCCAAGCCATGTACGGTAGCAAGCTGTTCGGCGCTACTTTCTTCCTGCCGTTGGGGCGCCTCGGGCTCCAGGGCGCTAGGCGTCTCAGTCAGCGATTCTTCATTGAAGACGCTGGCCAGGAGCGCCGACACTTCCGCCGTTTCTTGTTGCAAGCGAGCGACCTTGTCCATGTCCAGTGCAAAGCCAGAGCCAGTGCTTTCTGATGTCTGTGTCGCAGTGGCCAGCGCGGCATTCGCAGTCAGTGCCTCCACTCCATGGGAGGGCCGAACAGCTGCACTGTGGAGGTCGCTGTAGACGAACTGCGGATCGAGGGCGAGCGACTTGTATACGCGCTCAAGGAGCTTAACTTCCTGTGGCGTCACCTCGCCATCCGCTTGTGCCAGGTGGGCCAGGAAGCTTGCAATTTTCCGCTTGGCCTCGATCGTCAGCGGCTCAAGCTTCTTCTTGAGGCTTGCCAATGTCGGCGGTTGCTTCAGTTGAATCTGGAGGTGCGCCTTCAAGCGTTTTCGATGCGCGACGCAGAGGTGATCCCATGAGTCAATGTGGCCGGACAGCAGACTCACCTCTTCTAGCGAGGTGTCACCGTCTGCCGCAGCCACTGCACTGGCCAGGTCTAAAGTCACTGCTGCAGCGCTGTAAGCATCGGTCGAACGAAGAGTGCCTTCATCAGAGTCCGCTGCGAACAACGCGATAGTGTCTTCTGCCTTGGGCGTACGGCTGCCAGAAAGCACATCGGGCTCTAATCCGATCCGCTTGCTTTCCAAAGCCCGGGCGAGTGCCACGACTTTGTCGCGGGAAAGCGCGCCGGCGGATTTGAAACGACCTGCCAGCTCAGCGAAACTCATGCAGATGGTTTCGCCGCCGACGCGTTGTTCCAACTGTTCGAGCTCTGCTTTCGCTTCAGCAGGCCAGAGCTCTGTTGGCAACTGCAGGATGGCTTCCAGGCTATCTCCAGCGTCTGGGTTACGCCCCAGATACCGACTGTAAGCGTCTAGAACGGTGGTGCAATCCTCCACTATAACCTGCAGCTTGTTACGCGTTCCTGAGGTTGCGGCGACATCCGGGAGGTCGCCCACGGCTGCTGCCGGGATGTTCAATCCGGAAGAAGCAGGGCGATAGGCAATCTTCAGCTTGGTCTTGTTCTGAGGCAGCACAATGCCGTTGGGATAACGTTTTGCGAATTCGTTTTTGAAGAGTGCTGCGAATTGCTCAGGACAACGGGTCACAGGTGTACGCCTGGAAATGTTGGGCTCTGCGAGCGCCCAGGCCAATGCCCAGCTCGGATTGAGAGGGTATTTATCCACGGCCATCTGACCGAGCGCGACTCTCAGTGACATGGGCAGCTCGTACCCATCTGCGGCACTGGCGGTGGGTTCACTCATATAGCTTTGAGGTTGAACAGAACCCGCGTCGATATGGGCGAGAAAGCGGGTAGCGTAGCCGCGGAAAGAATGGTTGTCCCCGTAGAGACCAAGCAAGCGTTCGACCTCGGCCTTGATGGCAGGGATCTCTGCCTTCGCCTGAGGATCGCTCGGTGCATCGATCAGCGCGCGGCGTTCAAGCCCGTAAAAAAACAGGAATACGTATCCCGCATCCGCAGGCTGGCGGCGACCTCTTGCCAACCATTGCAGATACGCTCGCCGCGCCTCAGGCGTGATGCTTCGGTAACTTGGCCAATAAGGCATCTGCCGCTCTGTAAGGCTCATGGGTGAGCGTGCGACTCGAAGCGTTGCATCAATCAGGGACGGTTCAGTCTGACCGAACTGGGTTGCCCGCTCGGTGATGTAGAGCATTCCACCCGGGATAGCCAATCCGGCCACGGTGATGGACTCACCTTCTGCAAGCCAGCGAACGCCCATGGGCTTTGCACTTGGCTTTGGGATGGCGTAGTTCTGACTATCGCTGGACGAACCGACTTGGACAGTATGGAAGTCTCGCTCGCGGGTACTGGTGCCAAACTGGACGGTGAGACTGGGGGAGGTTGCCTGTCGAGATTCAGCGGCGATCTCCGCAACAATGTCATCTTCAGGCGCGTAACGCTTTGCCTGGGTGGCGCGTCTGACGGCCCATACCAACGCACTTACGCCCAAGATAACTCCAAGGGTGATCCACGCTTGCTTTGGAACTTGCGCCACAAGGGCAACAACGAATAACAAGGCGTACAGAGCGATCGGCCCGCCGCCGCTCCCTTTGCGCTTCCGTGGCATATGAGTATTCCGTACAGTTGGTAATGGCCAGATGACATTCTTACGGATTTCACGAGGCGGGCCAAGCGGAACAGACGAAGGGAGCGCTGGGGCGAGATTACTTAAACGGATCCCCAACAAAGCCATCTGCTTACAAGGCTATGTCAGGGCTGTGTTGCGGAGGTGAATGGATCGTGGCGCTGCTCTTCATACGCCTGATTCTCAGTGAGACCATAATCTTGGTAGCGTCTCGCGATGGGTGAGAAAACCCAAGAGTACACATGTACTCCTTTGCACCTTAGGCGCCTCAACTGGTCTATTGAGGCAGCTTTCGACAACATCTCTCCTGCACTTCAAATAGCCTCTTCCAACGCAGCGATTAGCGCCTCCAAAGCTTCAGCCAGGCGGGCGTCTTCACGGGCATCTCCGCTTTCAGGAACAAACTCTTGGCAGTGTCGTAGCAGTGCGTCGCGGTCGTTACGGTTCAGATCAAGTTGAATGTGCATGTTCGAAAATCCCTAGATGGTTGAACTGCAGCCCGCCCCCTGGCGCTCAAGCACGCTTTGGTCGAATATTGCGCGCCGATTGGAAGCGAGGAGGACAGGGCATTGAAGGTTGAGCAGGAAGCGCAGGTGTGGTTGTACGCCGCTGAGCACTATCGTGATTCTCTCATGGCGATAGTGGGTGATGCAGTCGCCAGCTACCGCCGTAAACCGGGCCTGGACAGTTTCACTCGCATCTACAAGCAAGACGTTGGCGCCGTAGCGTTTGCAGTGCTTGAGCGCGTCCTGCCCAGCGCGGATTTGCCGCGCACCGACAGCAGCTACATCCCTGTCCGGGAACAGTTACGGTCACATCTGATTTATCAGGTGCTAAAACGCCTTGTAGAAGAGGAGGCCGTTCCAGTTGAGCTAAGGGATATCCTGTTTTCGATTGACCTTGGACTCTGACACTCGGCGATCTCAACCTCTGCTACTCGGCAAAGCACAGTTCAGCTTGAGATGACGGGTAAATAGCCTTGTGCCGGCGTGCCGACGAGGGCTTTGTTATGCAGATAGGAGTCGCTGATGAGACTACTAGGCCGCTGAGCGCGCCATTGGCCTGCAGATCTGCAACGTCAGCTTTCAACCGCTGTACCAGGGTATCAATCGGTTGACCGCTCTCCACACTCAACGTCAGTGTGAAAAGCGTCAAAGGGCTGAGCCCCATCGCATCACCTATCGCAGTCAGCTTCTCTACCGTAGGGCTTGATCGGCCGTGTTCCAGCTTCAGCATGTAGCCACGGCTGCTCGCTACTGCCATATCCTTATGCGTCAACCCGCGGCTAATGCGCATGGTTTTCAGTACAGTGGCGAAAGCTGCTTTCAGCGACATAGATGCTCCTGGCCAATGTCAGGCGAGAAAAGCCCGCAACCATTTTCAGCGGAAGTACCCGACGTAGAGCATCTGACAGTACCACAGAGACCTTCCCGCCAGTCTTAACGAAGAACCTTTTCAGGCCAGCATCGGGATAGGCCTGCAGCTTTCCCGGCGCGGACTGCCCGTGCCCATCGCTCACCGTGATCTAGTTGTTTTCACTGATTAACCTCATATAATCAGTGACTTTCTCTGTATTTAAAGTATTTTCCTGCATGCACCCTTGAAATTTTTTTCGCGAGACGGAGTTCTATATTTGAGGACAAGAAAAAAGCGAGTGGTGTGCAGTCGCAGGTGATCTGCAAGGTTCACACACGGTTTTGCCGGTTCGGTTTTTGCTTTTGACGGTTTCCAGATTTGGTCTCTGTTGCCAGGCTCGCATCTGCATTGCCCCGCAGGGGCTGAGGGGAAATCGTCTTCTTCGCAGCCTTTGGCTGCGCTTATGCTTTGAATACAAACAACCATCCCCAATTTTGAAAAAATATTCTCACGTAGTTTCGTTGGGGATGTCGCTGCGAGTCGGCACGCAACGCCGATGAAAGTGTAGGTTGGCCAAGGTAGCTGGTAGTTCGCATGGGCTTAGAGGACTTGCCGAGCGTGCGGTCGGAGGAGTTTGACGACGAGGGCGTTTTGGTTAGCCAAGATAGCTAAGACCAAGTCTCAACACAGTCAATCAAAGCGGCGCCTTCAAAACCGGCCTTTCCTTAGTTTTTCGGCGACCGGATGATCCTCCGCGATCTGCCGAGCTGCATGAAGCGGGGAGGGAAGCCGCAGGAACCCGTCCCACGACGGCGCATTCTTGCACCAGTATCCGGCCTGCAGCGCCAGCTGATCTTTGTTTGCAAAATCGCCTTCCTGGATCATCACAAACTCGGTCACCCCGAGCTGCAGCCACGAATCCTTGAGCTGTGACTGCGTGACGTCGTAGCGGGTGTGCTTGCGGTGAGAGCGCACTTTGTTAAAGGTCTTGGAATAGGACGTGAAGTAATACACCCGTTCTTGGTGCTCAGCTTGGTGTACACCAATGCGATTGCCTATGAACATGGGCACCAGAGGCGAAAGGGAATGGACACCGGTCATCTGAGCCGCTTGATGATCAGACCGCGTGCGGATCAACCAGGCGTTCTTTGGCACGGGTGGCAAGCCATGGCCCGCGCCATCATTCATGCCAGGATACAGGCGCTTGGCGCTGGCGTTGATATAGACAATCAGCGGGCTGTCGGCCACCGTGGTAGGCGCCAGGAGTGGCTGTCTGATCAGCAGCTTCGCTGCCTCTCCATCCAGCAGTTTCGGGCTCGCATGAATGGCGCAGAGGCCTTCGCTGTAACTTCTCCACTGGCCCGGTTGACCGCCGGCCCCATCCACGTAGACCTGCATCTCGCGCGTGTTGACCACAGCGCGTGTGATGACGGGCAAGTACACACTCAGCTTGCTGAGGTAATCGACATAGATCGAAACCACGGTCGTTTCGGCCGGGATGCCTGCTGTGCGCTCCAGGGGGATCGGCACATAGCCGGTACCGCGGATGGCATCGATCACGCTGTTGATGCCTGGGTAATCTTCTGGCTCGTCGGACTCCTCAGCGTTCGCCTTGGCTTTACGCAATCGGCTTTTGAGCCCAGCGGCCATACCTCTGGAGGTGACAGCCCCTTCCGCTTGCGGCGGGAGGTGGAAGATGAACTGCGTGGAGATGCCATGTTTAGCGCAGAGCGCTCGCAGGACATGCTTCGGATCGCTATCGTCCTTCGTGGCCACATCGGGAGTGGTCTCGATGATCGCAGCATCCGGCGCCCAGGTGCTCAGCCGCGGCAGCAATTCATGGGTAAACCAGCTTTGGATGTCGGCTGAACTCGTCTTGGTGGTCAGTACGCGCTGCGCGTCCTTGCACTGGATCTGCTGGAGCAGGACTTGAGGCTTAGGCTTGTCCCTGAATACGTGGGAGACTGCTTCCAAATTGGTGTACGCCGTGTTAATGCGCATCATGATGTCTGTATGCGCAGTTACCACCGCGATGCGGATAGGCCGAGTTGGAGCATGGGAGTCGCTGTCTCGCAGGGCGATGAGCCGACCGACATAGCGGGTCAGCATGGGCTTGGCGGAGGCTACAGTTTTCTGGACATGGAAGCTTGCTTGGTCGAGGATAACCGTTCCGACGCCACTGCCAATGGGTGAGCCAATCGGCGTGTGGGTGTGAATAGGTCTGAGGGGCCCCGCTAGAGAGACTTCATTGCCACCCAATGCCGGCAGGCTACCTTCCCCCATGTGCTGGATGAGTTCCGCGGCGGGGCTTGAGTAGACCGTCTGATATTGACCCTCGCCAATACGTATCGTGTGGATCTGAAACTTGGAAATCCCGTGGTCAGTCTTGAGCCAAGTCGAGTGTGTGGTATGGCGCCACTCAGGCAGAATGTGGCTCAAATGAACCGTCACGGATGCGTACTGACTCGGCACCTTGTGCAACAACAAGAGGTTCGTCGAAATCGAGTGCATGGCCACGGCCTTGCGATCGCCTCGGGCGTAGAGCAACGGGCTATCCCAGGCGACCAATGAACCGTCGCTGCAGACCGTGAGGTTCAACGGGACAGAAGAGTCCATCGGCTTGGTCGATAACTGATGGGCAATCATCCAGGGGACGACTTTGTAGGCCAAGTTCGACTGTCGTGGGTCGCGCATGATGTCGGACGCACGAAGCGGCATGGCGTGATCGGGTACCAGCGCATGAACGAAATCCTGTTGGCCAGGCGGTGCGTTGCGCAGGATGTGCTGAGCCCATACGTTGATTGCCCGGTTCAGTTTGCCGGAGTCGAGCGCCTTCAGGGACGCGATGGCTGGCGCGTCATTGCTTTTGAGCAGTTGCGCGTTGACCCAGACCGGGCCGCCTGACAAGTAGCTGAGGATCTCTTCAAGTGAATCGGTGGGCAGATATGGCTTGCCGAAGTGGTCGGTGAGTAGCGCCCACGCATTCACGAATTCCCGCGAAGCATGGTACTGCGTGATGGGAGGAAGCTCGTCCGGGTCAAACCGGAATAGGTTAGTCCTCAGGGAAATCGTCATCAGGTAGCCCCTCAGTCTCTTGGGGGCCTGCAGGCGATTGCGGGCCCGACGTCTCGATGTACAGCGTCATAGCTTCCACCAGCCCCGCGTGGTGCGTGGAAAATTCACTCCAGTGGCCATCCTGCTTGAGCTTATAAATGGTGCGTTCCAACAGCATCGCCCAAGTGTAGCGACTGTCGAAGAACGCCGCGTCGGCCAGGTAGCAGGTAACGGGAGTGCCTCCACGCCTGGCTCGCCCAACCAGCTGGGTAAGCGTGACCAGGACGTTCATGATGGTGAAGAACCGGATAGCTTTGGGTTGGCTGTAAAAGTAGGGCGGTGCCAGCCGGATACCGTTGAGAATGCGGTTTGCCATGGCACGCTCTGCCAGCAGCGCAAGGCCTGGATTGGCTGACGCCATCACACCTTCGCCAACGCTGTAGCAAAGGTGCGCTAGGTTGTTGCCGGGCTGGTCTGAGGAAGGCAACGGTCGCACACAAACCACCACGCCCCCCAATGCCGACTTGCCGTCGGCGGTCACGATGTTGTGACCCCGCGCCATCGGATAGATCGAGCTGACCATGAGTTGCACATCTGCATTGGGGCCGTCGGCGAATTCGACGAGATCGTCGTAGGTGAGCCGGTTCGCGAGCGGTAAGCGCTCCTGTCGATCGGCTTTCTTGCCGCCCCTAATCCATGCGACCTTGCGCTGCCCTGCAGAAATTTCATGGAGGGTTGATGCGAGCTGTTCTGCCTCGGCGTCACTCCCTGTGACTAATAGCAATCGTGCTCTATGGCAGGTGTTGGCGTCTTGCTCCAGGGCCGCCAAGTGGCTGGTGAGCCACGGCCAGAGCTCATAGCCCAGATCCCTTACGTTGAGCAGGCGAGAATCCAGCGGGGAGCCTGACACATGCACGGAGACATTCACATTTTCAAAACGGATATTCCCCTTGGCGTCCGGCACGTCGATTAGCGTCTTCGCGTTCAAATCGAAGCAGCTGGCGCCAGGGAAGAACGCGGTGGCACTGAAGCCAATGAACGTGCGATTCACACCTGCGTGGATCTTGGACGTCAGGTTCGGCAGATACTGAAGTGTCCGATGCGGATCCCCGGACATAGCCACGACCTGAAGCGACCAGGTGTCCCGCCCCTCCAACTTACGCTTGAAACCGTAGACAACGCGTTGCAGCGGCCCAAGTGGCGTCGGGCTGAAGGGCGCCGAGCCCGAAAGATCCTGCTGCACCCTCAACGCCGCGGCCACCTTCGCACGCGCGAGCATGGGGACATCTGAATAGAGGGTACGAAGGCTGGTCTCAATAAAGTGCAAACCCGTCCTGATAACCAATGACGACTTGAGCTTTTCGAGTTTATCGTCGTTCAGCTTCCTCCCTAGCTGTTTACGTGCCGCCAAGTTGCGAAGCAGATCCCCAATGTTGACGATCACCTCCATTGGGCTCGGCAACGCGTCATTGTGTGAGAAGGCTTGCAGAAGTTCCTGCAGCGGCGCCAGGTGGGGAGGAATGCTCTGATCGCCGTAGCCGCAGACACCATCGAGCACCGAAGGGTCGACGCCCAGGTAATCCGCGATCATCTGATCTTCCGCTCGCTCCCACACGGTTTCGCGATCTGGCCATTTCAGGTGTTTCAACGCCAACTGGAGCAGCCGTGTCGTATGGAGGATTACCGCGTTGCAGCCCCGCTGCGCACGATACAGGGTCGGGGCATCGACATCTGGAATGCTGTCTCGCCCGAAGATCTCCATGTGCAGCTCGGCCAGGCTGCTGTGCTCGATGTGGTTGCTCAACGGCAGCTCAAACACGCTCGTGTCGATGGCGCTCAGTAGAAGCCCATCGATCTCATCGACCATGAACAGTGAGGCCGTCCTGAGAAGCAGCTCCAAGAGGCTTCTTGACTCTCCACCGCCACCTCCGAGAGCGATACGGGTGGTACCGGAAATCAGAGCATGGTGATTAACGACGACGATGTCCGCTGCCAAAGCCTGTTCGAGCAACGTGCGCTTGCCACACTGGTTCAAAAACGGACAGCTATGAATACGCTTGTACGTCTCACGCCCTCGGCGCTCACCCGGGATCTGCAGATTAAAGCAGGGCTCTTCATCCCGTGGGCTCACGCTCTCGTCTGTTGCGCAGGCATCGAGTAGGCATCGGTAGTCGTAGGGGTGATCCTCTCGGCCACGCGCCAGGTAAAAATCTCCCGCTTTGGCAATCCGACGCTGGGAGTGCAGCGGGGCAATCTTCAGGTGGGGAGCTACGACACGCACCGAACGTTTCAGGGTCTCAACCATATTGCGCACGTCAGTCAGGTTGGGAACCGCAATAACGACCCGATGCCCTTGCAAGGCGGAGTGGATGCCCATCAACCCCATGACAACAGTTTTCCCTGTTCCTGTCGGCGCATTGACCCGATAGAAATTTCCCGCATTTGCCTCTACGCGCCCTTCATTTCGTACGATTGAGTTCAAGGAGCTTCGATGGCTCTGATGCAGATGGTTGATGGGGTCACGTCCCGCTTGATCGAGCGCGCTGGCCAACTCATGCAGCGAAGCCTTCTCCCAAGCAAACTTCGGCACGTCCGCGGCTTCAACCAGGGGAAGAGGGGTGTCATTTAGCGCCAGTCGAGAGCGCTGGGCTTCGGGAATGACAAACGTGCGATACCCATCGGACTGCGTTTCTCGAAGAATAATCTGTCCGTCCACGGGCCATTTCGTAGATGACGCGGCAGTTGGCTCCACCTTGATAGCGCAGAGTTTCTCCTCGATTAGGCCGTCCAGGTCAAAGCCTTCCTGGAAGCAGTAAACGTCGGTTTCGGTCAGGGGGGGCGGGGCTTCTTGGCTAACTAAGAGATCAGCACCCGCTGCCCGAAACGGCGAACCAGCACCGAAAATAATCCTCCGCGCCTCATCAAGAAATCGCCCGGTCTGGTTCAGGTCGACAGGGCGGTACTTGATGAGCGTAATTATTTGCTCGCGCGCCACCTCAGAAGCGCTTTCCCAGCCGATCCACAGATGAGGGCGTCCTACCAGAAAGACTTCAGCGTCAGCGAGGGTCGGCTCCTTGCTGATGTGCTTGATGGCCAGCCCAAGCGCTAGGGCGGTTGCATTTTCAGTTAACGTTGACATAGCTCTTTCACCCACCGCAGGCACTGAGATTCAGACTTGATCTGCTTAGGGCTGCACTGCTCACTTAACGAATCGACGTGCTGCCGTTGGTAGTCCGGAATGATGTAGATAGCCCCAGTGGATGGGGTATCAACCAGGTGAAGTCCCAGATTTCGAGGCGAATTCCAAACCTTGGCATCCAGCGAATAGGTTCGATCATTGGCCGTGAAGCTCAGGTCAGCCTGGTCGACGTCAGGCCACAGCTCTGCAGTAATCCCTAGCCGAGCAATACCATCGCGCAGGCGCATCTCCAGCAGTCCCGGAATCAAGGTAAATGCCCATAATGCGGGGACTAGCCGGTACTTGTTCTTAGCAGTGACGGGGTGGATGAGCTTAGAGGTTCTGACACTCACCAGCTCGTCACCCATCCACTGGAAAATCCCGACGGTTTGTTCACACCACTGCGCGCCGCAGGACACTGCCCGGTGGTGAATCTCCATCGGCCACCCACAACCCGGACATAGGTAGATATAACCCGAGCGGATTAGATGCTGAGGAATCGGCTCGTACAGCGAGTTGAAGCTGACTTGAAGCGGAATCAAGAAGTCCAGGCTACTGTCAGCGTCTACGACTCCATGCTCGATCAAAAACATCCGGAACAGCCGGTATTCATCATCGCCATGGGGTCGCGTCCGGCAGAGGTCGCGAACTTTTTTCACGATTTGCTGGACACGCTCCCAGCCCAAGCGAGGGTTTGTCTCCAGCGCGATCGCGCTGCACAGCATAGTGGGTTCATCAGCAAACTGCAGAGCGCCCTCGTAGCCTTGCCTAAGACGACTGTCCAGCCATTGCTCAAGCGGCAGGCTGAGGCAGGAGAGCAGATTTGCGATCGTGCGGGGAGGGGAACCAGGCTCCAGCCACCAAAGTAGGGCGCTGGCTTGGCGCAAGAGGTCGTGCCGTTCGGCACACTCGCGGGCATCAAGCTGCGCTGCCCTCACGATCAGCCCGAGCAAGCGCTGGGCGTCGCTATCCACTGAGTCCATAAGCCCCCCCTATATTGGAAGCATGTCTCTGCGGAGCATCGTGCTCTGCAAGTCTTACCACCGGATCAAGCAGGCTGGTTCAATATATCAATTATCGCAAGCCAACCGGTGGATCGCGCTGTGCTCGCTGGCGCCGGCGCTCCGGTGGAATGCCCATACGACCTGCTTGCTGCATTGTTTCGCCTTCGTTTACGTAGAGCCGTGTTCCGATAAATGGCAGGACGCACGAAGGTAAGGCATTGCAGCGAGTAGCCTTGGTCAGATTTTCGTGGCATATAGCTATCAAATCATGATCGTAGATGTGTCAGCACTACTAGGGCTTTCACTCACTACCCGAGCGCCAGGGACAGCCATGCAACTTCAGGACTTGCTTTCCAGAGGGTATTTTCCTATCCAACTCCCGGTTGGATTCAGCACCAAGCAATTGGCAGAACACATAGGGGCAGTCGAAGCGAACTGGGATGAAGCCCTGGACGGGAGAAGGCGCATACTCTCCCAGTCCGAACGATTTTCGGTGGCGAGGTCGTCATATAGCAGACGGACTACCTCAATACCCAATCCCGTCAATTTTTATGGCCTGGCCAAAGACATCTGCCAGTACTGGCCCCAAATCCAAGAACATTTCAACAAGAGCGAGATCTCTCGAAGCATCCCTGGAGAAGGAGGATCGCTGAGAGCGATTGAACTGACGAAATTCACCGACTTGTACGAGGAGCGTGTGCGCCGCTCGGCAGGCGCGCGCTACGCGCTGGTCACCGATATTTCGAGCTATTTTCCCACCATCTACACTCATACCATCCCGTGGGCGTTGCATTCAAAAGCTGTAGCCAAGGCGAGACGGGACAGAGTCCCCGATTTTTTTGGCAACATCCTAGACCAACGCTGCATGGGCACGCAGGATGGACAGACCATAGGGTTGCCCATTGGCCCGGATACTTCGCACATCATTGCAGAGATGATCGGCGTCGCGATTGACGACTCCATTCGAATTGCCCTGGATGGTTGGCCCAAAGGTTTCCGCTATGTTGATGACTTCACCTTTTTCTTCAACACGCGAGAAGAGGCCGAACGCGCGCTGGCTGTCATCATCAAGTGCGTAAGCGCGTTTGAGCTGCAGATCAATGCATCGAAAACTAAGATTGTCGAGGTACGCGAGCTCGTTCAGGAGTCTTGGAAATACGCCCTCAAGAAGCTAAGAGTCTCAGCAAAGCGGCGCCAGCAAAAAGACGACATCCACCACTATTTTGAAGTGCTGTTCTCGCTGGAGGCGCGGTTCAAGGATGAAAGCTTGGTGAAATATGGCCTGAAGCAGCTTTCGTCCACCATCATCAAAAAATCCAATTGGCCCATCGCGGAAGCATACCTTCTCAAATGCGGTTATGGATTTCCCAACACGCTCCAGGTGATCACCCAGATCCTTGTGACCTACCATCGCCACCAGTATCAATTGAACAGGGAGGCATTGGGCGACTTTTGCAACAACCTCCTGGGCTCAGCATCGGCCGCGAACCATCACAGTGAAACGGCCTGGTTGTTATGGCTATGTAAGGAGCTTGAGATTCACCTAGACGCCGCGTTGGTGCAGCAAGTGCTGCACATGGAGAGCTCGGTTTGCTCACTTATAGCTTTGGATCTCAAACATTCAGGCTTTGTGAACGGTGATCTCAACCTTACCGACCTTGGGCCTTTGGCGACGCGTCAGGCGCTTGTGGGCAACAATTGGATGTTGGCTTATGAAGGGGGGCGTCGTCGCTGGCTTGCCAACGAGAACCTTGACTTCATCCAGGGAGATGCTTGCTTCGCCGCGCTCCTGGAGGCTGGCGTAGGCTTTTATAGTGAGGCGGCTCAGCTTCCCCCCATCTTCCAGCTTAAGCAGTCAGCGCCTATGGACATCGATTTCGACTCCGACGATGAAATCGAAAATGACTTTGACTTCGATGATATGGATGAAGAGTACTTTGACTCCACCGACCAGGGCGAAGATGAGGATGACGGCGAGCCAGGAGCAGCGCAGCCAGTCGCTGTCCCAGGCCATTTCGCTGGTGACGACGTCGATCTGGACGCAGTGTGGTTGAGGGACGAGTAGGGCATAACTGGCGGAGGGTAGGTGGGCTCAACGATAATGTCGCTGGGTCGCCCTCTCACTCAAAGAGGGCCACTGTGCTGTCGCACTGCGTTCACTCTCCATCCGCGACCCAAGAAAAGGTCAGTGCCTCCCGAATTGCGGCTACTAGCCATAACGTACACCACTCCACGCTCTACGAATGCGGTAGTCGACCAGCCAGATGCCTTGTCACGTGGGAAACGAACCCACCATGCGGGCTGCGTTTCTCCATCCAGCGATCTACGCTCTTGGGTTTGGGTCGGTAATCTGACGTCGTGATCTTGAACGCGCAGTATGCAGGGGTTGTAGGGTCGTCTAGAGAGGCATCCACTGCTTTGGAGTAAATAAAAAAGGGGTCTCACGAGGCCCCTTATTTTGTCCCTAAAGAGTTACTTATCTAACCAGCTTTCGACTTCGTCAGCACCGTACTGGCTTTTCCACTCCTTCAGGGTTTTGTGGTTGCCTCCTTTCGTTTCCACGAGCTCACCTGAATGGGGATTCTTGTAAACCTTAGTCTGGCGGGGCTTGCGACTACTTTTTTCAGCGACTACGGCTGGTGCGCGTCTAGTAGCAGATTGTGGGTCAAGGATGGCCACAATATTACGCAAGCTGTATCCGTACTCAGAAAGAAGGTCGCGGAGCTTTTTTTCAAACTCGATTTCGCGCTTCAAGCCATCATCGTTTTTGAGGGACTCAAGTTCGGCGAGCTGAGCAGCTAATTGTTGCTCAAGGGCACGGAATTCTGCGAGCCTAGACATTTGACACTCCTGTATGTAGTGCATCGAGTATAGGCGCTGGGTCAAATGCCTTCAATGTGCCGATTCAAGCTGGAGCTTTAGGCCGATAGAGCAACGACGCCAAGCGCTAAACTGTGGAGAACGGTTGCATACCATCCCGGCATGGCAAATACCGCCAGCGCGAGGAGGACGAATGGATTCGATGCCAGGCAACGATAGCAGCGAAGCATCAGCGAACACTTCCACTACAACTGGTAGACAAAATGGAGAAGGGAAAAGAGACCATGCGCCTTCGAAGCCTCGATGATACCTAAGTAGCTGGAGCGGACGGTGCCGCTGAAATCGGTATACGGTCAAGGCTTCGTCATGGTGGGGAAGGGCACGTGTCGCCTCGATTGCCCTACTCAGAACGCTCGTCACAACGTCGCTCTATTACGTCGACCTCAGGTAACCCGGATATCCGCTCAGAAAGAGGAACCTCGTGGCGTAAAGCGTCGCGGTTCGCTCCACCTCAATGGCTACTGACCACGGATGCTATCCGCTGGAGGGACAGCCCGAAAACGGCTACCGTTCGCGGCTCACTTTATGACCCTCCCACCAAGGAACGGACAACGAATGAACCACAATATGCTACTTCTGTGTGCCACCTGTGGAGTAGAAGTTCACTGTCGCATAGGTATGTCGAACCGAGACGTGCAACCACTTTCGTTTCTCTGCCCAAGCTGTAGCAGTGACATCAGCATTGTCTTGGGAGGAGGTCATCCAATTGAGCTGACTAATGCTACAGAAGGGCCGCTGGATCGCGAGAAAGCCTTTGCAGGCGGCTACCTCTTTCAGGATTTGCATTTGGATTTTCCAGTCTGGAGCAAAGAATATGTGGCAGGCAACACGCCATTCATGACAGCCATGGGAATGGTGGATCGGGACAAACTCATGACAAGCGGTGCTCATGCAGGCGCGCTATTTAGAGACCGTCTGGATGTCCTCAATCACTATGGCAAGCGCTTCGAGGAGGTGAAACAGCTGCTGAAACTGTATCCGCGGGCCAACAAGGACTTGTTCCGTCGCAGGGCATCCGAGTTCCTCGGAGGAGAACACAGTCCGTCTCTCAGGCCGGAAGACCTGAACGTACTCCTCTACAAAGTGTTATCCACGGTAACGGCAGCTTTTCTGGAGGACGATACGGTGCTCCAAGTCGTGCGGGGCTATCCCGAGATCATCATGGGGCTTGCTCAGAAGGATTGGGCCGCTTACACAAGTTTTCACCGCGAAATTTGCGACTCGAGGTTCCTGTACAACCTGCAAAAAGATTGCTTGGGTCTGTACGGCAAAATCTTCGAGCTTGAGCTATACATCCGTCCAGCCATTTTTCTGGATTTTTGCACGGGCCAGGAACATCTTAAGACCTCGGCAAAGATCTCACGTCTGGGTTTTGAAAACTGTAAGGACATCTATAAGGATCTGGCAGAGGTGTTTGGTCGACAGCTTTCACTGGTCGCCGGTATCAATAACCTGATGCACCGAGGTGGCCATAATGCGTTTTTGGCGAAGGACGGGGGCGCCCTCTCTAGTCTTGCCAAATTCACTGACAAAAACCTCTCAGACAAGCTCAAGTACCTGGACGACTGCTGGTACAAGATCGATTCAAGCGTATTGAACGCCGGCGTACGTAATGCAATCGCCCATTACTCATTCGAATATGACGAAACCACCCAAATCATCACGTGCTACCCCAATAAAGAAGGACTAAAGCGTGAGGAGGGCGTCGAGCTCTCCTTCTTAGCCTTTATGCGGATGATCTTGGTGCTATTCCGAGAGATGCATTGTAAGCGGCCAGCGAACACACCTTCAGAAATCCGGAATTAAGGGCGATGGTGTCCGCCTATTTTTAAGCGGACGCGATCACCCTTATCACCAGGATTTCCATGCGCCAACGAAGCTCCTATCCCAAACCCTTCAAGGCCCAGGTCGTGCAGGAATGCCTGAAACCCGGTGCCTCAGTTTCCAGCGTCGCGATCAGCCACGGCATCAATGCCAACGTGATTCGCAAGTGGCTGCCGATTTACCGTGATAAACCCGTCGCGCCACTTCCCGCATTTGTACCGCTGCAACCGATGCCTAAACGGCACGCTGACGAAGCCGTGGTCATCGCACTGCCGCTGGGCGACAAATCCATCACGGTCAAATGGCCCATCTCCGACCCGGACGGCTGCGCACGTTTTATCCGCAGCCTCTCGCAATGATACGCATCGACGCCATCTGGCTAGCCACCGAGCCCATGGACATGCGCGCCGGCACCGAAACTGCGTTGGCCCGCGTGGTCGCTGTGTTCGGTGCGGCGAAGCCGCACTGCGCTTATCTGTTCGCCAACCGCCGGGCCAACCGGATGAAGGTGCTGGTGCACGATGGCGTGGGCATCTGGCTTGCCGCGAGGCGTTTGAACCAAGGCAAGTTTCACTGGCCTGGCACTCATCGCGGCTTGGAAGTCGGGCTCGACGCTGAACAACTTCAAGCGCTGGTGCTCGGTTTGCCATGGCAGCGAGTTGGCGCTAACGGCGCAATCACAGTGATTTAGCCTTGCTTTTCAGCTGTGGCAGGTGGATCGCTTTGGTAAAATCCACGGCATGACTTCCTCGCCCAATCTCGACCAAATGACACCCGAACAACTGCGCGCACTCGCTGCGCAGTTGCTGTCGAAGGTCGACACCATGGGCCGAAAAATCCATCGTGACGAGACGATCATCGGGCAGCTCTCTCACGAGATTGCCATCCTCAAACGCCACAAATTCGCCAAGCGCAGCGAGCAGATCAGCCCAGCGCAAGGCAGCTTGCTGGATGACTTGCTCAACACCGACCTTGAGGCTATCGAGGCAGAACTGAACGCGCTTCGTCCCGCCCCAACGTCGGACGAAACCCGCCAAAAGCCCAAGCGCGCGCCGCTGCCGCCGCAGTTCCCACGTACCGTCATTCGTCACGAGCCAGAGAACACCCAGTGTGTCTGCGGGTGCCAGCTTCAGCGCATCGGCGAAGACGTCAGCGAGAAGCTGGATTACACACCTGGCGTGTTTACCGTTGAGCAGCATGTACGTGGAAAGTGGGCCTGCCGCCAGTGCGAAACACTGATCCAAGCACCGGTGCCGGCCCAAGTGATCGACAAGGGCATCCCGACCGCAGGCCTACTGGCGCATGTGATGGTAGCCAAATTCGCTGATCATCTGCCGCTGTACCGGCAAGAAAAGATCTTTGGCCGTGCAGGCCTGGCGATCCCGCGTTCAACGCTGGCTCAGTGGGTGGGCCAAACTGGCGTACAGCTACAACCGCTAGTGGATGCACTGCGCGAGGCGGTGCTGGCTCAGCGAGTCGTGCATGCCGATGAAACGCCGGTGCAGATGCTGGCGCCCGGAGAGAAGAAAACGCATCGAGCCTATGTCTGGGCTTATTGCACGACGCCGTACTCGGCCCTCAAGGCGGTGGTCTACGACTTCAGCCCCAGCCGCGCCGGCGAACATGCGCGCAACTTCCTGGGCACCTGGAACGGCAAGCTGGTCTGTGATGACTTCGCGGGTTACAAGGCCAGCTTCGACCTGGGCATCACCGAAATCGGCTGCATGGCGCATGCCCGCCGTAAGTTCTTCGACCTGCATGTAGCGAACAAAAGCCAGTTGGCCGAACAAGCGCTGCACTCAATCGGCGGGCTGTACGAAGTCGAACGGCAGGCCAAAGACATGAGCGATGAAGAACGATGGCGATTACGCCAAGAAATAGCGGCGCCCATTGCACAAAAGTTACATGAATGGATGCTGGCTCAGCGCGACCTCGTGCCCGAGGGCTCGGCCACGGCCAAGGCTCTGGATTACAGCTTGAAACGCTGGGTAGCGCTGACGCGCTACCTGGATGATGGTGCCGTACCCATCGACAACAACCCGGTGGAGAACACGATCAGGCCATGGGCGCTTGGGCGCTCCAATTGGTTGTTCGCCGGGTCTCTGCGCAGTGGCAAACGAGCGGCAGCGATCATGAGTTTGATCCAGTCGGCACGCATGAACGGGCATGATCCGTACGCGTATCTCAAGGATGTACTGACGCGATTGCCGACGCAGAAAGCTAGTGAGATCGAGCATCTACTGCCGCATCAGTGGATGCCTGGCTGATCTACGCAAGGCGTATTCCCCGTACGCTTACGATGCATTATCTGCATCACCTCATCAAGTCCATTTACTACTTCGAGTACCTCATCGTTGCAAAAAAACAAACGTAGACTCGAACGGCAGGCGGCGAGAAGGTGAGTTACTAGCTATCCATGCAATAGCCGTCCACTCGCATGTGACCGGAGCGGGGCGACAATGTCTTTTCCGACTGGCTGGGCAGTGGGCTTTACCAACGATAAACGCAATCAATGACGCTCTCGTGGTTAGTCCGCAACCAGGCCAAATTTCTCGACCTGGTTTAGACCAGCTGGCGCAAGCTAACCCGCAGTAAATGGAGCCACACCCACTGACTGCCTGCGCTGTCCCTCCTCAGCAATCACGCCGTTGTCCGTAGGCACAAGCGACCATATCTTTGCTTCGATCCCGTCGTTCTGAAGCTTGCGCAGGAAGTACCGAGCTTGCAAAGCGTCGTGGGTCGCAATGACGACTTGGAAACCGTGGTCAACAATATAATCACGCAATAGGTCAAAGACTGCGGACGCATGCACCAAATCGTGGTGCTGTGTAGGGTCATCGAGCAATAGTGCTTTCCATGGCGACCATTGGTGACTCATGGCCATTGAGAGCAGGAACGTCAGCTGGAGATCAGTAAGCTGAGCTTCGCTTGCAATGTTGGGTACTGGCGCCGAGATCTTACCCAATGGCACCGATACGCCAGCTCGATCTCGGTTATAGGTGTTGACGAATTTCAGGCTCGCGTCATGGAATCTGGACTCACGAACGACACGCTTTAGCAGGGCCCGCCATCTTGGTTCGACTTTCCTGACATGTTTTTGCACATTGGCGATCTCTTTTTTCAGAGACCCATCAAGGGTATCCATGGCATCTGCGAGCTTGGACAACCGGTTGAAGGCTCCCCGAGCGTTTTCGATAGCCCCTTTGAGATAGGCCTCGTATGCCTCCTCCGTGCGATCCAGGCGTAGGCCATCGATAAAACGCTGCGCCATCTGCGAGTCATTTAATTTGGCCCATGATGCTATTTCAACACCGACGATTTCCAGCTCGGCGATGTGACCGTAAAGCTCACTCATTGCGGATCGTAATCTGTTCCCCCTAGCTTGAGCGGCCTCAACCAGAGGATCGCCTTCAAGTGCCAGCGCATGCCAGCTGGCGCGCACGGACGTGATCTGACTCTGGACTTGCCGTATGGCTTCCTCATTCAGTCGAACTACGCTACTTAATTCAATCAACTGGCTTTGCTGGGTGTCGAGTATTGATTGAAGTGTACCCACTTTGCCGTTGAGATCGCTAACACGGAGATCTAGCTGGTTCTTTTCAATGGTGAGTTCCTCTAGCGTACGAGCGAGAGGAGCACCTGCTGTCAAATTGGAAAGCGTGGAGACTGCCTGATCGCGTCGGGTCAAAGCGTCGCTATACTCGATGCGTGCCTCATCAAGCGCATGGACTGAACCTTCGAATTCGGCGCGAGCCTGGTCAAATTCCTCTTGCGGGATCAAAAGCGCAAGGTCAGCGCGGCGCTCTAGGAGGCTAAGTCGACTCGCAGAAACACCTTCCAACTGCACCCTCAGAGACTCTTTGGCCAAGGGAACCGAATCGCTGGCCAGAATTGGATCAATACGGAACGCTTGAATTTCCCTCTCAAACTCTTGGCGGCTTTCTCCCAAGTGGGCAAGTGCAGTTTGACAGGCCTGAAATGCCTCAAGCGCAGTTGTTACTACGGATTCGTTGGAATTTACATCCTGCGCGGCGGCCCGTAACTTCTGTTCTGCGACCTTCAGACTAGGATCGATAGCCTTCAACGCCTTGGCAACCTGATCTTGCAGCTTCACGGCCCCATGATGTTCCAAGCAAAGCGGACAATCTTCTAGGTCGGGAGGCAGATGCTGGGCAATCGAGGCCACTGCCTGACGAATCGTGTCGGCAGAAGAACTCAAGGCTTGATACTCCGCCCTGGCGGTCATCTCGACTACCTTGAACCCTTCCAGCGCAGCACGTTGCTCAGCCAACTCCGCCCGCAGACGCTCCAAGTCTTCTTCCAGTTGGTCTGCCTCGTTGCGATTTGCCCTCAAACGCTGTTCCGACAGCTCCCACTGGACAACCAGTCGTTCACCGTCACGGAGGCGTAGTTCTGCCTGATCGAGCGATACAAGCTGGTTATCGAATTGGCTATGTTGGTTGCGAACCATTTGGTTGCTTTCGTGGCGTTCGCGCAATGTCCGACATTGCTGTTCCGCCGCAGTTACGGCAGTACCGGCCTGGGTCAACGCTCCATTGCGATGCTGTACCTGTTGGCGTGCGCTTGCTTCATTGACCAGGCCCTCCAGAGCTTGGTCAATTTTGATTCGCTCCTGTTGCGTAACCAGCATGCTAGCCTGATGCTCTTGGAGAAGAGTGGCATTATCAGAGCGAACTTTAGAGTGTGCCTCCAAGGTCAGATCGGAGGATTTGAGCTCTTCATTGAGTGCTGCCAAGCGAGCCTGCATCAAGCCAAAGCTTTCGACCAGGTTACCAGTCTCTGCTAAGCCGGCGATTTGTCCTTGCGTACGCTCTACCTTTTGACGCAGAACCTCGATGAGCGCAGAGTGAGCGACTGTCAGATTATCCTGATTCGCCGGCAGGACGAGTAAACCTGAAGGGAGCTGATCATGACTTTCAGTCTTTTCCGCCACTTGAGAAATGGCTCTAGCCAGGTCATCGCGAGGTCGTAAGGCGCCCACTGCACCAACGGTGGCGACATCACGCTCCTGGATAACTCCATTCCACTCGATCAGCTTTTGTTCAAACAGCCGCAGGTTATCCTCTTCACGGTTTTTCTGCTCTGTCAGCGACCGTCGCACCGCCGGAAGCGAGGTGCGAGCTAGTGCCCCGTCCCGACCGAGTGGCAGGCGAGCCAGCTGCGAGCCTGCTTCCTTCTCTTCGGCCTGCACAATCCAACCGTTTTCTCGCTGGTCTAGCAGGTGAGTAAGCCGGAGGAGAAAAGGGATATCGGTCGGCGGAATGTTTGGAAATAGCGCGCTGAGATCACCATCTTGGCTGACCTGACCCGACTCATTAATGCGAGAACTCACCGTCAGCCCAGCGAAATTCAAGCTCACATCGGCACACGATTCGTTATCACGAACGGCATGGAGAATATTTTCTCCCAGTCGAGAGATGTTACCGGTCAGCCCCAATTCTATAGCTTCGAATACGGTAGTTTTCCCGGTGCCATTGGGAGCGAGCAAAATGGTCGCTCCAGGACTCAGTTCGATGGTGACGTTGGAACCAAATTTGCGAAGATTCGTTAGGGTGATGGATTCAAGCTTGCTCATTGCTGGTTCTCGCTGCTGATCACCGAATCACTCAAGATTTGCACCACATCTCCTCCGTTGGCTGTAGACAGCAGCTCTGTCTTCCAAACAGCCATGTGCCGACCTGTCCAAGGGTGAGATTTGACCATCGCCTTAAATGCTGAAATTAGAGGATCACTCAAGGTTTCTACGTTACCAGGAGGATCTAGCGCAGCCAGGAAGGTGCGATCAAGGAAATCCAGGGCGTCCTCCAACTGACGCGCCACTACCTTGCGACAAAAACGGTCATCGGTCTCGATACGAGCCGCCTCGTTATCAGAAATGTCGCCAATCAACATGAACATATAAAGATCGGATGTTTCAGGCTCCGGTAAAACATCCCGGATATCAGCAGACCATTGATAGGCCGCTTGCAGAGAGCTTGACGGCACCTCAATCAACAATACAGTGCGCCAACCTGCATTCGTATTGCGTTGGCGTTTGAGCCGTAAAATGGTCGAAGGATGGTCTACATCCGGCAGCTCGATTGCTTCAGCAGCCTGCACTTGGTATCGGTTCTCAGCGCGCTGGCTTATCGCCGTCGTCAAATCTTCAAGCGTCATCATGATCACTGCCCCTTTCCACAAGCGTTAATGGCCGCGTCGCGCTCAATAAGCCATTCATTCCATTGTTTTTTGAAATATTCTTGCAACGACGTCAGCGTGCCTCTTTGCAGTTGGCTGTAGACCTGGAAACGCGTAATCAACAGGCGGGGCTGGCGCTCGGCGGCCATGCTATGTTCCGCTGCTCTATCGTCAGCCATTCCTGAATCACGTAAACATGTGGCAGAGGCCTCCACTCCTGACAGAACGACCACAGGGGCCGGCGACTGACCTAGCACAACCCGCAAGCTGTCCTCACTTATTAGTCTCGGGCCACCACGGTCTGTAGCGCCGCCAGACCAATGGCGCAAAGCGATGCTAAGAATGTCTCCTATTGGTGGAATTGCGCGCCAGTGCGCATCAGCGCCACCAAGCCCCACGCATGTCAACATCAGCATCAGGATTGCGACTTCAAGGAGCTCCAGCGTACGAGGGCCGATGCGCAATGCATGCTTCGCATCCAACCCCTCTGTTTGTGGATACATCAACTGTTCGAAAAGGGATTGCCGAGCCGTTTGGTCTGCTGATAGCTCAGGCTTCCACTCCCGCCACATGGCTTCCATGGCAGTGAGTAAATCCAGGTCAGTGATCTTGGCCATTTTTTGCTCGACCCGGTTCTGCAACTGCTGCCATACCACTTCGTTCATCGCGTCATGGAGCGCAGCTGACTCTCGGCGATTGTCTAGCTGCGATGTAATTGGGCGACCAAGCCCGCAGGACAGTGACTCAGTATTCTGGATCCACGGGAGGTCATCAAGGTCAGCCTCCCCGATTCCGAGGGTGCTGCCTAGCTCTTGATCTACGCCTTGACGCCATACGGGCTCGCCGAGCAGTAGGCCGTGGCTCCCGGCTTTTAGGTGCAGAGCCAACCGGAGAATGGCGGAGGGTAGGGCGGTGACCCCGGGGGAGGGAGAGCGGTACCCGGCGTGTAGCCGAAGCTGCCTGTTGAATGCACCCTCCTTCCAATGATGACTCACTACCTGGCTGGCAGGATTTACAGAGCCTCCTGTGTCAGGGCCGTCGAGGTCGTGCGTGCCCGTGACTGTCCAATCTTGACCTAGAGGGTTAAGTAGGTATTGAGTCCAGGTTTGAAAACTGGGACGGAGCATGTTCTGTAGCTGCTTTGCAGCTGAGTAGCAGCTGATTACGTTGGTGTCAGTGGTGTTATCAGAGATGTAGTCGATAAGAAGGCTTAGGGTCGTGCGCGAATTTAGAAAATGTCTGTCAAGAGAAGCAAGCGCGGCCGTTTCCAGCTCGGTCTCATCCCCCAGAGATTCGATGCTGAGCATCTGCATTTTTTCAACGACGTGCGACCAGTCCCTGAATCCGCACCAGGTCGTAAGCCATGTGTAGACCCTCTGGGTTGGATTGTCATCACGCTGGGATAAATCACCGACGCTAAGCCCGTCCTTGTTGCATGAGTCCCAAAACTCACGCAGATGATTAATGGTAGTGATATGTGCCTTGCTATGCCCTTTGATCGCTACGTCAAGGCCGGGGAGGTGCAGCGTGAAGGTACGTTTCGAAGGTTTTGCGCCGCTCGCTGGTGCCTGCCAGGACGCCAAGCTCTTCATTACTTTTTCGAGCTCCGAATCGAATTGGTCGTCAGCAGGATCCTTGGCTGCGTCGGTATCGACTGCCACATCGGCATCATCGACTGGATCAGACGGCTTGGAGCCTTCACCAGCCTTATCGCCCTTTGCCTTTTTTTCGCGGGACTGCAGGAAGGCTTCTTTGTCGACGTGTTTGTCGCTGAAGCAAGTGGTCTGCCGCTTGATTTGTAGGTGTTCCCAATGCTCCTCGGTATGCTGAACGACTACGTCGTCCCACTGAGGGATTCCACCCTGTTCGGCACCTATGAACATAGGGGCAGGACGCCCGTCCAGGTACTTGTCCAGCATATCGGATAGACGCCGAGCAATTACCAGCTTTTCGTAGCGGCCTTTTTGCTCAAGCCGGAACCTTTTTATCATAGAGAATCCCTTCAAGCGGCAGGTGCATCGGGCACAACTGGCAGTATGCCATATAGTAGCGAGACGGCTTCGCTCAAGGAACTGTGGTTTTATATAAATTGATGCCTTAGCGCATTGATTTCACCGGGGTACTAGGCACGCCTGAAGGTTAAGGTTTGAAGCCGGGATCCCAACAATAGCTTGCCCGGCGGGGCCCGTCGCGGGCTAGTAAATGCTAACCTGAGCCACAGTGACCGAAGGAAAACGGACACATGAGCAATTGGCCCCCTGATCAACACACCCGCTATTCGGAGGTGCTCAACGCAGCAAAGAGTCTGTTCGACGGGGATCTTGATGCCGCCATGCACTTGATGTCACGTCCACTGAAAACGTTTGGCGGCGACGCTCCTGCTGCCATGGTCGCAACCAGGGTGGAAACGGATGCGGTCATCGAGTTGATCAGGCGCCTGGAGTATGGGTTTGTGGCCTGAAGAAGCTTTGACCTTGCAATGGGCTGGTCGCGTCCGCCCACATCGTCTAACCATCAAGCCTCCACCAGAAGGCCATCTGTCACAATTCTCGCTCCAGATTCGATGTGCGCAATATCTCTCGGCGCACAGTCAAGCTGATGCGATCTATTCAAGTTTTTCGAACCACTACTCAAAGCAGATCAGGTAATAATCTTCATGGCATCCTCACTGACCCAAACCTTGGTTGAGCACATGGAACATGCGGCCTTAGCAACCGAAGCAAGGTGGGATCATCATGTCTACTGCTATTTAAACTTCCAAACCTCAGTAAAGACAGTTGTGGAGCATGGTGATTCCTTTAGCGCGCTACCCGGAGCTTTCAGCTCTGAAAATGAGCTTTATGATTGGGCGGGAACTGAATGCTTAACGATCTGGCCCATTACAACTGATGCGATTATCACAGTCAGTCAGACGTTCTCCTCGGAAAAGATGGTAGGCGCCTCCTTCCTTTGGGTTAAGGCTACTTCACCTTACAGGGAGCTTATGGTTTGGTGGCTGAATTACCTTCGGCGAGATAGAGGGCTTGCGAGCGTGCTGGACGCTGCCGCGACAGTTTACGAAGATGTAGCCCAGTCCTTGGAGCGAGAGCTGATTCGCAAGAAAATGCTCCCAGCGCGCCGAGCCAAGCAAGTCAGTGAATTCAGAGCCTTGGCCGCAGACTGTCTGGCAGCGTCCTCATCGGCTGGTGCAACCACATGGGAAAATGCAGGGGAGCAAGAGTGGCGCCTGCTTAAGACTTTTGACTCAACCCTCGATGCGGATCATGTCATTAACAAGCAATCGCTAAAGATGATGCCGGACGCGTGGGTCATGCTCGCCCCTGTCATCGCTAGCTCGAATAGGAATTTTGGTCGTGTGGTAGAGAAGCACGCCGTACCTTTTTCTCCGAGAGTCGGTTCGATCAATCTGGATGCGGCGACGGCGTTCAAGCTGTATGCATCCACGCTCCCTTCAGCCATCTCAACATTGGAGGTTCTGGTAAAACTCTTCAGCGATTCATTTGTAGGGAAAGGGCCTGGGCTTGAGGCAGAGCTGCAGACGGTAGCGAGCACGTTGGGCGGATTTTTAGACAAGACCAGTACCAAATTTGTGCGTTGAGGTCGGTTATATCCCAGCCTCATCCATGGCCTGATCGAGCACGACTCTCCGACGTAGTTTAGTGGCACCTTAGCCACTGCTCGGAATGCCGAAAAAAGTCCATCATCCAGATAGCGCGACAGCGCCATCCGGCGTTTCAGGCTGTAACCCAGCTCGGACACGCCGAGTTAGAAGCTGGCCTTGTAGCCCCCAAAATCATCGCAGACCAGCCTGTCCCTTCAGTCTTGCAGAAAGTTGCGAGTATGCTCTCCGGCGGCGACTGGAATTGAAGTCAAAAACCACTGCTGTCCTGTCCGAGAACTGGCTGGTGGCGTAGGCCCACACATAGGAACGGTGGGTTTTATTTGTGCCCGGCGCTAGCATGTGCCCCGGTGTTTCATCAGCGTGGACGACCTGCTGCCCCAGGCGCATGATCACAAGTCTGAAGATTAGTCATTGGTCGCAGTATTCGACAGCGCGATACGACTGGGATGGTAATAAACCAGAGAGCTGCCCCTATCAACGCGCGCGTCCGAAACCTCTGAAGATTGGGATAGAATCGCGCCTATTTGGCTGTAGGAATCGTGTATGTTTTTGGAATGGGCGCCATCCAGGCTAGGGCGCTTGCTGACTAGATCAGCCAACTGGCGTCTTCTCGTCGAGAGCGATCGTCTTGTTGTGGCCGTCGGTGGAGAGCAATACCACATAACGCCTGAAACGCTCCCAAGCTTTGAAATCAAAAGCCGCATGCTCTGGTCGGAACTGGTGTGGCCTGCAGGCACCGGCGTGCGCTTTGGTGGACTGTCGAACCTACGCGCTCCAGCTCTGCACCGTGCGGTGGGCGATCTACTCAAACGATCCCGCTGCCAACGCTTCGATTCCTACTATGCCAAGCTGTCCGAGTGGCTCGCAGAAGTTGATCATACCCTAGCAACCGCTGATCAAAAGCACCGCTGGCTCACCCATGAAAACCAGCAAGCATTAATGCGTAGCAAACCAACCCTGGAGTTGAGCGTTGCGGCGCTGAAAGAGCTGCTTGAAACCCCAGAGGTGAGGGCTCATCTGAATGATGGGTATACCCAAGCTGAGCTCGACATCGAACGGTGGATGTCCGATTGGGCGAGCACATGGGAAGAGCGCAACAAGCTGCACACGAAGCGAGAGCTTAGTGACTGCCGGGAGCTTTTCGACAAGGTAGAAAGTAAGCCTTTAACTGACGAGCAGGCGGCGGCAGTGGTGTGCTTTGACAATCGGGTTCAGGTTGTCGCATCGGCTGGCTCTGGCAAGACCTCCACCATGGTCGCCAAGGCTATCTATGCCATGCACCGGGGGATTGTCAGCCCCACATCGATCGTCATGCTGGCTTACAACAAGGATGCTGCTGCAGAGCTGCAAGCTCGGGCCAATGCCTCTCTTGAGCGCCTTGGCCAGCCTAGCGTCGAGATCGCAGCCATGACATTCCATTCGTTAGGGCTGAAGATCATAGGTTCGGCTACCGGCAGCACACCTCATGTACCCGCCTGGGCGCGTAAAGAGCATCTCGCGTTGGCCAAGCTGGGCGAAATCGTTGATGACCTCAAAGACAAGTCTCCAGCATTCCGTACGCGTTGGGACATTTTCCGTTTAGTGTTTGGCCGGCACCTGCCTCTTTCGCGTAAAGACAAGCTGTTTGATACGACAAACTCGGACGGCGAGGGAAAACTGGTCACCCTAAAAGGCGAGGAGGTGGCCAGCCAGGAAGAGTGCATCATCGCCAACTGGCTTTTTTACAACGGTGTTGACTACCAGTACGAGCGTGAGTACGAGCACCCGACTGCGACGTCAGAACATCGTCAGTACTTCCCGGATTTCTTCTACCCAGGTCTAAATCTCTACCATGAGCATTTTGCTCTGGACGAAGATGGCCAGCCGCCTGAGCAGTTCAAGAAATACTTGGACGGGGTGGCGTGGAAGCGCCAGATCCACAAGCAGAAGGGAACACGTCTGATCGAAACGCTTTCGCATCAAGTCCGCACTGGGCAAGCGTTCACCCACCTTGCAAAAGAGCTCACCGACAGGGGCATCGAGCTCGATCCAAACCCTGATCGACCGATCCCTTCCAATGGTCTGGAACCCATCAAGCATGCCGACATGCTCGGGCTGATCCGGACGTTCATCACCCACTTCAAAAGCAACTGCTACACGGAACAGGATTTGATGGCTCGCTTGGCCGAAATGGACAGTGGGGCCTTCAAGTACCGGTTCGAGATGTTCGTTGACCTGTTGATTCCTGTAGTCAAGAAATGGAACGGAGCCTTGGCCGCAGAGAACGGAATCGACTTCGAAGACATGATTAACAAGGCTGCAGGGTATTTGGAAGCAGGGCACCGGTCGCCGTACGACCTGGTTATGGCCGATGAGTATCAGGACGCATCGCGAGCACGAGCCCGACTTTGCAAGGCTCTCGTTCGGCAGCCTAATCGGTTTCTGTTCGCCGTTGGGGACGACTGGCAATCGATCAATCGCTTCGCGGGCGCTGACGTTTCCGTCATGACAGGTTTTAAACCCTGGTATGGCCATGGCCAGGTTCTCCGGCTTGAAACGACGTTCAGATGCCCGCAGGCCATTTGTGACGTCTCAAGCCGATTCGTATCGAAGAACCCTGCGCAGTTCCAGAAGAACGTGAACTCTGTGACGGAGGCCATCGGGCCCGCTTTCCAGGCTATACAGGTCGGACACCGAAACAAGGTAGCCCAAGCGGTTGATATGTATGTCGAGCGTCTCTACCAGCAGATCTGCGAGGGGAGAGTGCCTTTGGGGCGAGGCGGTAAAGTGAACGTCTTCGTATTGGGGCGCTACAAGCTGGACGCCAAATTCCTGAGTGACGATTGGCAGCAACGGTTTGGGGATCGCATGGCATTCAGGTTCAAGACCGTGCACACCTCAAAGGGTGACGAGGCTGACTATGTGATTCTGCCCGGCATGGTCATGCGCGGGTTTCCAAACGTTAAAGTTGACGACCCGCTGTTCTCCCTGGTTATGCCGCAGGGCGACACATTTCCCTCCAGCGAGGAACGCCGGCTTTTCTACGTCGCACTGACGAGGGCAAGGCGCAGCGTTGCGATGTTCACAGTCGCAGGACGCCGCTCATCTTTCCTGCAAGAGTTGATCGATGAAGGTTTCGTAGCCCCCTGTGATGACAACGGACGAGCGATAACACAGCCGGCGTCCTCTGAACTCAAGTCCGATAGGGCCTCTGCCGGGGTGGCTGCGCAAGCTCCCGCCAAGGCCAAAGGGCCTGTCTGTCCAGGCTGTAAGGTAGGGGAGCTGATATGGCGACGAGGGCCGTACGGAGAATTCCAATCCTGCTCAACCTATCCCAGGTGCAAATACAAGCCGCAGAGGAAACGCATGTAGGGACGTCAGTCGTGAGCTTCCACCATGAGCTTGGATATTTTGCAGGCGAGGGTATGCGCGGGCAACAAGTCATTCACCGCGCATGCTTATGGGAATCTTCTGTTGACGACTAGCTGCTCACCGACACTCCATATGCACACGACGTCCAAGCTCCCAAGATTCTCGATCCGGCAGCACCGGCTAGGCCAGCCCAAATAACGTTCTTCTCAGCCTAATTAATCCTTTCCCGGCCTGGTCATGCGTGCGGATAGTGCAGAGGTAAACTAGCGCCTAGCTCTTGCCTGGTGAACAAAGGGTTCGCAGGCGAAGATGGCCGTGAGCTATCATCCCAATCCTCGTATCAGGCTCACCGGAAGTTCACCTTCCCGCTCAGACCCAAGATCGATCATTCAGTCTTCGGCAGATGAATGCTTGGTAGCCGCCAGCCTGCTTGGAGACACGGATGTTCATTCGCTTGCGCGCCATTTATCACCGGGCAGTACATGCCTATATCGTCTGGAACAACGAGACTCGCCGCAAGCTGGCCGCCCTGAAGCGATACCCTTGCGCGGTCGTCGCTGCTTATAAGGCCGCATATGCGTTCTTGGCCACACCTACTCATGAAAATCTGTTCCAGCCGCTAACCCCAGTGCTCATTGAGCCTGGCAAGATAGAGCGGTATGAGCGGGAGTTATTGAACGGTCTGAGGAACGATCAAGTCAGGAACATCGCTATTACGGGGGAGTACGGGGCAGGGAAGAGCAGCGTGCTTCGCACCTTCGTCCACCGCCACCCAGAGTTTGTCTACGCGTTTGTTTCGTTGGCTACCTTCGGCAAGGATAACGAAATCTCCGGGGCGTCTGAGCTTGTTAGCGATACCGACGTGGCCTCGGATTCTCCGCGGCCCTCCGAATCCTCCACCAAGGCAGGGCCGGAATCTAAATCCGAGGCAAACAAGGCTGAGTCCGATCTCGTTGCTCGGATCGAGGAGACGATCGTCCAGCAGCTCCTGTACGCCGTCCCAGCAAAGACGCTTCCCAAGACCCGCCTTAAGAGGATCGATCAGGCTTCCGGCCTGAAGATCTGGTGGAAAACGCTCTGCTATGGCGCCCTCATTTTGGCAGCGCTGAGACTTTACGTTCCTGTGGCAGAAAAGCTGCCGAAGATCGAACCGACTTGGCTCATGGAATGGCTGCTGTTGATCCCGAGCCCGCTGGCCGTCGGGATCGGCTTGTTAGGGTGCATATTCCTGCTACACACGTGTCTGAGGTTGTGTTCGCTTTTCAGTATCGATGGGTTGACGCTCAAAGGCGGGAAATTGGAGACCACCCACCATGGCTCCGTCCTGCACAAAAATATCGATGAGATCATTTACTGCTTTGAACGCAGCAGCATTGACGTAGTGATCATTGAGGATCTCGATCGGTTCGGCATCCATGACGTCTTCACCCGATTGCGAGAAATCAATTTCATTATCAAGCAATCACCTCAGGTGAAACGCCCCGTCTATTTCGTCTACGCGCTGCGCGATGAAATGTTCGTCGTCGGCGAGAAAACCAAGTTTTTTGACCTCATCATCCCAGTGATCCCCGTGATCAACTCGGAAAACTCCCAAGAAAAGATGATGGAGCTGCTGAACCATCGAACCTTCAAATCGAAACCCTTGGGCGAACATCTTGACCGTCGATTGGTGGAGACGGTCTGCTACTACATCGATGACCTCCGGCTGGTGAAAAATATCGTCAATGAATTCGATATGTTCTCAAATATCCTTGCCAGCGGCCTACGCCTAGAGCCAGACAAGCTGTTTGCGATTGTCGCCGTTCGAAATCTGCATCCCGGAGCGTACGCCGACCTGGTCAAACGCCGAGGGGCGGTTTATGGCGTCATCAAGGGACTGGCTGCCTGGAAAACCCAGGAGAACAGCGCCAATGCCAAGCGGCTTGATGACTTGCGGCGTGAGCGAGATGACCGGATCTTCGAACTGGCCAACAATGTTACTGAGCTGAGGGCCTACGTTTGGTTTGCGCTTCTTCGATTAGCCGAGATCGACATGGCAACCCATGTCTTAATCGCTGGTACTCGGTACACGCCTCAGCAGTTCGTGACCGACGAGGTGTTCGACGTATTAATGAATCAAGCCGGGCCCCTCTCAATGGTTGTCGTGGATGACTATGGTCGGTCAATCAGAAACCCATCTCGGAATGTCCCAAAGGATGAGCTACTCAACGCTACATCCTATGAAAAGCGCCATGCTTTGCTTGGCCGGCGACTTAGCACCATCGCGGAGGAAATCGCAGCGGTGGAGAGGCAATCGGATCAGGTCATCAGGATGTCGTTCAAGACCGCGGTCAGCAAAGGTTATGGAAACGTCGTAAGGAACAATCTCCTGGGCTTGGACGTCGTGAGCTATCTGATGCTGCATGGTTTCCTCGACGCCGACTACACGGACTACCTTGGTTATTTCTATCAAGGTTCGCTGACACCTGGTGACAAAGATCTGATCCTTTCGCTTAGACGTGGCGTGCTGCCTGAGGTATCCACGCCTGTCGATAGCCCGAGTACAGTGCTGGAGAAGCTTAAGAGCGACGAGCTAGACGAGGGCAGGGGGATCATCGTCGACTTGATCGCCTGTCTCAGCGCCCGACCAACCTCGTTCGCAACTAACTCAGCAGATTCCCAGCTAAGCCACATACTTAAGAGCGGCCTAAACGAACACCCCCAACGAATGGCCGTCGCTGTACGCGATCTTTTGAACCGAACAGAAGGGGCTGAATTTATCCGCGCCGTGTACCGCCTAGAACCCAAACTGTTTCAGAGCCTTTTCGACGCCAGGCACACGGGGGACGCTGGCGGGGTGTTTGAAGGAAGCGAGGCTCGTCAGTCCCTCGTCAAAGTCATCGCCGACAACCTGTCAGAATCCGACTTCAAGACCCTTGCCGATGGCGCTTCAACGGATCTGGTTCCTACGATCGATTGGCTGGAAGATGTATCACGACTGATGCCAGGATTAGAGAGCAATGTGGGAGCTTGGGCGTGGCTCAGGGCTTACCCAGTCCAGTTTGCCTCACTGGGCCATATGATGAGTCTCGCAGACCTCGAAAGGCTGATCGACTGGCGCTGCATCAAGATCAACCTGCCAATGCTATCGCTGATCTGCGCGAAGTCGGAAGCTGGACAGCATTCCACAGACGCCAAATCCGAACCTGCAGATGTGGGCATCGTGTCTCTGCGTAGACTGCAGGCTTTGGGCATCAATGGGCTCGGTGATTATCTGCTATCACACGCCGATGAGCTCGGTAGCGCATTGCTAGGTCAGTCCGCTGTCCTGGATGAATCAAGCGATTCCTTGGCCAGTTTACTAGCAGAACTGGATACAGATGACGACCTGACAAATCGACTCTTCGATCACACGACCTGTGACCTGCACACACTCAATGACGCCCCGAGACATCTTTGGGCAAAGGCACTTGAAAGTGATCGCCTGGTGGCCAAGGCCGACGCTGTGTGGATCTTTTTTGAGAAGCTCATTGCGCCAGACCGCCACGTTTCGGGCGAGGAAGTCGGATCGGAACCCACAACGGTGTTCACCGCCTTCATCGCTCGGAATGCATCGGCTCTCAAGGAAACGCTGTGGCAGTCAACGAGCACAGACTGGGCGCTGCAACAGTATCTTCTGAGCTCACCCAGCATCAGTAATGACGTGCTCAAGGTACTGCTCGATGGAGTCGTGCTCCAAGATCTATCAATGATCAAAGCGGTCTTACCTGCGGGGCGCTGGGTCATGCTGGTGGCCTCATCATTCCTTCCATACAGCTCGGAGGTCAGGGACATCGTATTGAATACTTGCCCACACCTCGAAGGCCAGTACCTGGTTGAACGGTGGGATCTAGCAAAAGCTGAGATCGATATCGGCTCGCTCCAACTCAACTCGATGCTCACGCTGAGCAGAAGCAAAGCGTTGCCACTCACACTGAAAATTCAGATGTGGTCAGGGCTTAGCCTGGAGACGATTGAAAGCAAACCCGAAGCGGTTCCTGAGCTCGGCCGTGTATCTGCGCTAGCCAACCAAGCTGGCGAAAGGTTTGCTGATTCGCTGACGCCTGTGCTGCGACATCTGGTTCGCAACGCAAGCCTCATCCCGGAGCATCGCTCTGAAATGCTGACACAATGTCTTCCAGGGATGAAGTGGCCGGACGTTGCTGCAGCTCTAGGGTTGCTCGACGATGAGGACTTCAAAACCGTAAGCGCGAAGGTCAAGAAGATCAAGGTAAGAAACACCGATTCAAACCGGAGGTTGGTCAACGCTATGAAATCTGAGGGGTACTTGGCAACGGTGACCTCAGAGGACGGCGTCATCATCGCGACCACAAGGCCTTCATCCATGACATCTGAGAACGGATGGCTCTAGCCTGACCGTTGAAGGTAGCAGCTTAGCAACCACCATACAGCGTCGCCTGGGTTCACGATTTCTAAGCCGCTCGTCCAGGCGTTCATTGAAATGTCTGGAGAGTGAGCGAGGATCGTTTGCGAGGCTTATGCCTTTAGACCCTGAGTTCCAGCTACGGTCGTGTGGGGCTAACCGGCGCGATTGATGAAGGCGCGCGCCGCCAGCTAGCGACCGGGAATGAGCGTCCGCAACGGGTTGATACCTGCCGGTCAAGGCGTACCCGTGCGCTGTTCAAGCCCGATGCAAATGGCTGGTCAAGTCGAATGCAGCCAGGTGGTCAAGTAGGATGAAAACGCTTGGTCAAGTCAGGTGCAATTTCCCAGGTGGCCTGCCTAGTGTTGAATGTGATCGTGCGTGCAGGCTTTCCGTGACTGCTATCAGATCATTTCGAACCGGTGGGATCACCTGGATCGAGCACGTCCCCGGTCATGAGCTTGCTCGACCGAGGCTTGAGCGCTCAGGAGAGTAGGGGGCTCGGATTTTTCAAAGTGCCTTGTCAGTGACAGGTGACCGAGCAAGCGATCTACAGTGCGTCGCCTTCAAGCCCAGGCGATCCAACGCTCCATCTTCCCTTCAAACCCATCCGCGCAAAACTCCAGATTTGGCCAATAGTTCTGGTACACCTCATAGTCGAGCGCCGTTGCGATCCCGCGGTTCTCGGCGTTCAAAACGCTCCATGCTCGATACATCCGGTGCTGCCAGTCGGTCTCTGTCACCAACCGGTGCGATGTGTTCGATGACCAGCCGTCCTTCATAAGCGTTGTAACGAAGAATTCCGCAGCCGCATTTGCACAGCCGGCGTCGTGGGCAATCATCCCGTCCAGGATCGAATAGGAATACCAATCGCCTGGAAGATCGATACCACTTGGCTGTCCAGCTTGTCGCTACATTGGGGAGCTTTCGAGGCAAGAGTCTGCTGCGGAATGAAGGCGAATACGGTGGCGATGCTGAGCTAAGATTCTTCAATCTTATGACCAAGTGCAGCGAGGGGCTATGGCAGTTGTGTTCTTTCTACCGTGGGTATCTGCTACCAAAGAGGTGCGAATAGCAGATCTTCGTTTGATCCCTTACGAGCGAGGTCGACTTCCGGGTGAGTTGCTGGGCATACCGCAGGAAGCTTTCGACGGCGTACTAGGCAACTACGGCGATCGAGGGTTCGGCTCTCAGCCTTCACAGCCAATCCAGCAAGCCGCGGTCATCATTTGGGACGAAGACACACCGGGCCTTGAAGCCTCGGATGCCCAGATCCAGCAGCGACTGGTTCAGTGTTCGTATCTCGCATTCTCTGCCTTGGTAGGTCGGTCGCTGTGCTCCACTTTCGACTACTGCAACGCCGACACACTCCAGGTCGTTGCGCAGCGGTTTGATGTCGCGTCACAAGCTCATTCCTGTGTGACCACGCGCCGGCGTGACGGTGGAACACAAAACATGCTGGCGGGCAGGGGAGGGCTCAAGTTCATTCGCCCCTACCACGTCGACAACAGCTCGCGAATTACGCTCGACATCCCACTGCTTGAAGCACTACTCAAGCTACCTGTTGGGGAGCTTAAGGAACGTATCGACGAAGCGGTCGTTTCCTTCCTCAGAGCCAATACCGATGCGTCATCCATAGATGAACGATCCGAACTGATTCTGATGCGGGTCGCCATAGACACACTGCTTGACGTTCCGCATGACAAAGCTGCCTTCCGCAGAGCTATCAACGAACACTTCGATGAGCTACCGAACCCGCCCATCTGGCATAAAGGGAGCCTGGACGAACAGTGGTGGTGCAAGCACTGGGACAAGCACGTAAATCGCGCGCTCGACGCCTGGGTTCACGATTTCTGTGCCGCTCGTAACGCCGCAGCTCACGGCCCCGTAAATGGTGAGAAGGGAAGCATCTGGCCTCGCCATAACCACCTCATTTTCTCCGCCTGGTTGCTGCCGCTGATCGTCAAAAAACTACTCGCCCAAGCCGGACTTTACGAGTTCAGCGCCGAGGACAAGGTCGCGAGGGCGGGCTTTGAGGTCTTTCTGGCGCACGATCTACTGGCCTTCACCGACAAGGATGAGAACAAGGTTTGGTGGCAAGTAGCCGAATCTGAGCTTTATCTGCCTCTGTTTGCTGAGCAATTCCAGCGAGCATGCGAATGACAAAACCATGGTGTTTTGGACTTGAGTCAAGGCGTGCTGATACGTAGTGGGGTACGGGGAGGGAATCCTGGAGAGAAGTGAATATCTAGCTTGAAACCGGCCTCGACCCCGTGTGTAAACCAATTTTTTGATGTGTAAACCACCGCGCTTTACACGTCAAAAAACTGGTTTACACATTTTCTGAGACGCCAGCCTCAGGCCAACGTAACCACCTGCAGGGATCGTAGTAACAGGCACGCCTGAAACTGGCACCAGGCTCGCCTATAAGGGAGAGGCAGTGAGCGGATGGCGATGGTGTAGTCTAGGATCAGACCGTAGAAGGAGCGTACTCATGAGCACTTTGCCCCCCGATCAACAGGCCCGTTATTTGGAAGTGCTCGACGCCGCGAAGCGCTTGTATGGCGGTGATATCGACGCAGCCATGCACTGGATGTCACGTCCGATAAAAGCATTCGGCGGCAAAGCCCCTGCCTGCATGGTCACCAGCAGTGTGGAGACTGAGACCGCTGTCGAGTATGCCAGGCGTTTGGAGCATGGATTCGTTGCCTGATCGACCTCGGTTGAAATATTCAAGCATCCATCTAGCCAATGGGCCGGGACGACCACCACTGTATCGCACGCTCCGATGCTCACGCTGAAGCCTGAGCTTGCCGACAACCGGGGACACCTTTTCTCGATTGGTCTTGGACTTTGACCCCGAAGCAATCTCAGCACTAGCTACTCGGCGAAGCACAGCTCAGCTTGAGGGGAAGGGCGAGCAACCTCCAGCCGCCGGGACTGAGCGGCCTTTTGCACATTGATACTTGGGAGTGAAGAGACCCCCAGATGTTTGAGGGCGTCATGGGCCTCAAGGTCTGCCACGTCAGCCTTGAGTCGCTGCACCAGGCTATCAATGGGCTGTCCGCTCTCCACACTCAATGTCAGAGTAAAAAGTGTCAGAGGGCTCAGCCCCAGCGTGTCACTGATGGCAGTTAGTTTGTCGACGGTAGGGCTTGATAGCCCCTGTTCCAATTTCGACATGTAGCCACGGCTGCTGGCCTCGGCCATTTGCTTGTGCGTTAGGCCTCGGCTGATCCGCAAAGTTTTCAGTACGTTGGCAAAGCCTATTTTGAGCGACATGTGAACACCTGACCAGGGTGAGCCGAGCAGGAATCCCACACGCCTGCAGCTGCGGAAAGACCCTACGTAGAGCATCTGAGCGTATCACAGACGCCCTAGCACCAGCTTGGCTGGAGGAACGGGCTTACTCGGCATTCTTGGAGCTGCAGAGAATCAGCTCGCAAGCATTCCGGTGCGGCCGGATGCCCGAGCTGATTGAACAGATCAGCTAACTTAGCTTGGTTAGTCCATCGTTTCCCTAAGCACCAAGGCAGCTCCTTTAGCCAGTCCACCTATGGATACTTGACCCTTGGGCGTCCAGGGAAGGTTTTTGGTAGGATTGATATAAATACGCAGCTCAGTCTCGAATCCCTCCTCCAACCCAGATACGATCACTAGGTAGAAATTGGCTTTGCTTGCTTCTGCGCGACGGAACTCGGTTTCAGTCAGAGTGATCTCTGAAGGAGCTGCGCGGGCGAACGACTTCATCTCGATGAAGGTGCTCTGATCCAGAGCCCCGTCAGCGCCGATTCCTCTGTAGGACTGTAAATCCACAAGCACAGCATCATCCCGCTGCATCGAAGCTTCCAAATAAGCCCAAGCCTTGGTCTGCAATTCTGCTGATGAGTACTGTTTGTAAGCGGTTTCTGGAGCCGAGGGTGGAGATGGCCTTTTGGGTGTAGGAGATGGATTCAGCAGCGGGCTGGTTTTGCGCGGCTGCGGCCCTTTGTGTGCGAGATCGCTTCCATCAACGGCTTCGACGGTGAATTGGAATTCGTGAGGCAGGGCCTTGAGCTTACGGGTTTGAATAGGGCGCTCAGCACTGTCCGTAGTAGCCATCGTACCAGCATCCCGCTTGATTACCCGCTTACGATTATTGCCACTCAACCTTTCCTGTTCCGCGATCAACGTATCAAGACTGGTCTCCACAGCATCAGTCGCTAGGCTGATGTCGGGAATGTATTCACTGTCTTCACTGGCAGCCCAGGCAGACACCCAGGCAAGCGCAATCTCACGCATGCACGTTCCATCTCCCAGACCCGCGATCGCGATGCCGCCATGCTCGCTCCTCCCGATGAATTTTTCGTCGTCGAAATGCACCGCGAGGCCGGAATAATCGGAATAGGCGTGAAGCTGAACTGGAATTTGCCGCGCCCCCTTTGGGGCGGCGTTAACGATGAGTTGACCTGGTAGGTGCATCTTGAGTCGGGCGTTGTCGAAACGACTCCAGGGCTCCATCGCCTTGTAGGAGCGTTCATCTTCTCTCGCAAGGTCAGCCTTGAGCATGCGAAGCGCAGCTTGGAAACGAAACTCGAGCACGTCAGGGGTCGCGTTCGTTATCGCAGGGGCGGCTGCAGCGAATGGGAGCCTCTCCAGCCCTGCGGCGTTTACGAATCGAGAAATGGTGTCAGCCGCACAAGGTGGCGTCCACAAGGCGATCCTGTCGGATTTGAGGTTTGAGTAGTGTGAGAAATACAGTGGGCGCTTTGTTGTCCAGGTATCGCCCGATCGTAATGGCAGGAGGCTCAGGCTTCGTCTATCTGCGGCAGTCGCTTTATCCAGCTGCCTGTCCATGTGCCGATAGATGTCGAGCAACAATGCGTCCTGCTTGGGGTCGTAGGCGGTCTTGGCCAAGGATTCCAGCTCTCTGATACAGCTTTTCAAGTCCGGGTGAATGATGCCCAGTGCGTTCCATAATGGAGTGAGGCTGCGGTCATACAGAACGAAAGGTTGTCTGCCATGAAAGATGTCTTTGCCGGCAAAAACCGCTCGCATGCTGAACCACTCCTTGCTGTGCCTAGCGGTTGTGACGCACGGGGCAATGAGCCCTTTATGTGAACGCTGAATGCCGAACTTCCCACGCAGACTCCCGGCCTGCATGTCGCCTATCATCGCCTCATGCGCGACGGTGGAGGCGCCCTGTGGGCAATGGCCAGCCAGGGCCTTGTATAACCTCATCAGGCTGACTTCGTCAGATGAAGATGTGTTTCTGGCACGCTCAAGAGCCGCCACCAGCTGTGAAACGGGCGGATTGACGCGCATCCCCAGCGCACGCGCAAATTCGCTATTCGCGTCAGCTTCGGTCAAGCCACTGGCAAAATCCGTGTGATGCTCATACATCGCGAGCGTGACCTTCGTCTCAACAATGAGGGTGGTTGGTCTACACGGTGTCCCTGCATAGTTGGGATACCAGGCATTATCAATCAATCTCGCGAGCCAAGTAGTGGGCACTGGTGAGCTATCACTCCTTCCGCTTTCTCGGTAGGCAAAGGTTCTGCTGTACGGCTCGAAGGTGATCCAGTTGCTGTCGATACAGCGAAAAAGTGCTATCGCTCTCTCAACGGCCGTGGGGGCGGACGCTTGCGCCGACTCACGGGATTTCCGTCCTCTCCGTGATACCGGCTGGATTGGGCTCTGGCGAATGTTACGGATGACGGCATCAAGATCGGGCGAGACGAAATCGCGCGCGAGTCCACCACGCGCCCGGCCCAGGAAGCGGCGAGCGGCACTCTGAGAGGCAAGCACGATGTGTGCGGAGTCCGTGGCGACCTCAACGAGGCGAGGAGAAACCTCGGCGCCAAGCAATGACAGAAATCGCTTCACGCCTCGCTTCCGAGTTGTGGTGACTGACTCGCCTTGGATGCCCCTTTGTTCTGCTCTGCTGATTTTGAACACCTCGGCGTAGCTGGCAGACGCCCACAGCAGCTCAGGAGTGGTGCCCGCGGCCTTCGACCATGTGTCCTGCGAATCAGCGATGGATGCTGGCAGATACACGCTAGTCGGGGAGGCGAGCACCTTCGTAACGGTTGATCGACCATCCTCGAGTGCAACATGACTGAACGCGTCGATTAGCAGTGCCGCGCCCACCTCCTGGCCCAACTGACTGTTCTTCGTGTCGACGTGCTCGAACAGGTCTCGCAGATCGAGGAGGTCTTGCTTATCGGCTGCAATCGGGTCTTGCGAGAAGCGCCTGGCAAACGCTTCAAGCACGTCCTGGGCGACTACGTCTGCCTTGTAATTCGCGCTCTCTGATAGCCATGCGACAAGGGGCGCATATGGCGTGGAGAGAAGAAGAGGGTGAACCACATTTGTCAGATGATGGCGGGCTGCAAATCCAATCGCGGGTGGCTGCCCTGTTAGCCAGGAGTCGGCCTCGTCTTCGGCCTTGGCTTGTGTACGTTGCCCGCTTGCAAGTGGTACCCATTGAGAATCGAGCAGCAGGTAGTCCTCGTCCAGTTCAAGGCATTTTAAAGCCATGTCCAAAAACCATGACGGAGACTTTTGCTCGAATCGCTCACAGTGTTCGAACACATCCTCGAGTTCCAGCGAGTGTGAAACGGAGAGGGCTTCTAGGACGACCCGCCAACGCCCGTCACTGTCCCGCATCCACTCGGGCAGCATTGGCCATCCGCTCACCGCGAGGTGGTCAGCTTCTGTCAGCATCCCGTCGATCGACTCATCGCAATAAGAAATCTGACTCAGCGCATAGCGGCCATCGATGAGAGTCGGACAAGCTTTGAAGGCCTCTATCACTTTGCTCCATTGTTCATGGAACAATTTGTTGAGCCAGTCCGAACTGCTGTCTGTCTTCGCCCCGACAGGAACGGCTAACCAAGCAAGGGTATTGCGTTGCTGCGCCAGATAAATGGCCAGCTCACCTAGAAACTGGCCGGATGCTTCGGTCAGCCACTGATTCCACGCGCCATGAATCATGTCTTCCCGAGAGGTTGAAGGGTCAAACTGTGCGTCGAGAGAGAATGCAGCATTGGTGTGGATCTTGGTGGGCAGCGCTACATGGATCCGTCCTCGAGCACTCCCGTTCACCGGCATCGCCACACCAATGGGTGTGGAATCGCCGGTTGCCTTGGCAGCGCGTGCCTTTCCAGCGGGAACCCTCACTTCACAAACGAAGCGCTCCCAAAGACCGTCGTCCACCGAGAAGGTTGAGTGGATGACACTGCTCTGGTGCTTGCCGAGTAACAGTTTGAAGTGGCGGTCGGTTTGAGTCTGCTGGATCGCTAGATGCTTTAACGAGATACCCTCATCCAGGTCAAGCAAGGTGATAGCGCGAACGTTATCCAGGAAGATCAAGTCACTGGGGGCCCAGTCATCAAACCAGGCTTCCAGAGAGGCGAGGTCGTAGTCTGGATAGAGATCGACGCTGACCATCGTGTGGTCGGCGAGGGGATCATAAAAGTCCCTGATAGGCTCGGCCTCTTCCACCATGGCCACGTGGTCATCGCGTGAGCCGAAATGGAAGGGCGCGCTGTGGACTGTCAGATTATCGCCAAGCTGCGTTAGGGTTTTCAGGCCGATGCCGAACCGACCTTTGAGATCCGCTGATTGCTGCTTGGTGGAGTAGAACGGGTAGATCATTGGTAGCACGTGGGGCAGTTCCACGGGCAAACCGTTATGGACGATGACCAGCCGCTTACTGCCGTTGAAAGTCTGTACACCAAATTGCACAGATGTAGCATTCAGATCATCAGCATTCTGGATAACCTCACGAAGCCCTTGATAAGGGTCGGTGTTCAGCCGTTTGGCCCCTTGATTTCCCCCCTTGAGCAGGGTGGTCAGGATTTCTGGCTGCTCACGTTGAAGCTTTACAAACTCGGTGAGTGCGGCATTCGCATACGCTTTGCTGCGCAGCGTTGGCTCCTTGAAAGTGGAGGCTGAGTTAAAGCAGGCTGAAGCGTGCAAGCGTCCGAGTTGCTCGTCCATGATGGACTACTCCATAAAGGCACTTTGAGATCAGCCGATCATAGACTCGCTTCGATGCGAGTTCCATGGTGGTTATGGTTTGTAGTGCACGACGCACTAACGCGCCGCTGCTCGAGAGCTCAGTGCAGACCAAGGAGCTTGAGTACGGTAGGTTTGAGGATTGTTGGGCGGCGGGGCATGCAGCCTCGCTTGGATACCAGTTGAGTTCCGCAAGGGGCGGATACGTCACGCCTTAGATGGAGGTGGAAATTGGTGCTGGTGGTGGTGCTAGCTGCAGGCCTTGCCCTCTTGCCGACAACAACTGCGCTGCTGCCGTCTACAAGTAGGTTCACGGCTCTCTGGCCTGTAGCCGAGTCACATGTGGCGCTACAGCGGTCTCGTTGAGAAGGGTACCCCCCCATTGCGACGGCGCTCTGGGTGACGAAGTGGCTTGAGGAGTACATCCGTACTCCGCCCCGCGTCCGCAACAGCAGTGGTTGCGAAGGTTAACGGTCGCTCGATAAGATTGGCCTTTGATCATAAAAAGGATTTTGGCATCATGTATCCACCACGTCAGCATTTCGCGGTACTGAACCCCATCACTGATCGCCAATGGGATGAGTTTCCTTCCCACCTTGCCAGCCTTTTTAACAAAGCTGATCTGGTAAAGGCCGGTTTAATGGCGGAACACGAAGAGCTTGAGTTTGCGACCAGCGCTATTCAACGGGATGGCGGATTATGGGCTTTTTTCACTGTTGCAGTCTCAGGTTGCGCCCCCACTGAGAGTTTGTTGACCACCTTGGTATCTGGTTTCGAGCGCAGCGCTAGCGGTGGCTATACGATTGGCAAACCAGGCAGCGGATATGGCCCGCAACCCGGTGGGACAGTACTACCCGAGTGGGCATGAAAATATCGGCTTACGATGGGCTCGGCCGCGCTGGGGCTGCGAGCTGAAAGGAATCCATCGTGCTACAAGGCGGCCAAACGCTTTAGGCATATCCGAGTATCGTGCGCCAATATTATATTTTCGAGTTGGTATAGCATATTACCGCTGCCAGTCAGAACGGGCAGGAGTTGTCCGAAGGCGATTGATCGGGTAAGCATCGCTGATGCCTCAAAGTCCCTCGAAAAGCCATTTCGCACCTTGCAAGCTGGTATATAAATACGTCCTGCGATCACGATATTTATCAGGCAGAGTAGAGGGCGCACCACCTCGCATGCATCGCATAATTACGTCAAAAATAAAAGTGGAGCTGAGCACCAAAATGGAGACTTACTCTTCAAGATCCGACTGACATCAAGCTGTTGACGACACTGTCAATAGTGCTTTAGGCAAATGCTACCCCAGAGATTGGAAAGATGAAGATTATCTTACGAGATCACTGCTGTTTGCATTAAAAAACGAGCACTCGAACGTAACGATTGAACAAGGCGAACCTGGAAACAATGCCAAGTGCCATTGGGATGTCTATAAAAATACAAAAGAGCAGGGTATTGAGCAAAAGCACGGCGACATTGGTATTCTAGTCCAGCTGCGATTTGGTGAGGATAAAATACTGGAAGGGGTGGCATTTCTTGAGGCCAAACGAATTTATCACAACCAAGCTGATGATTCGAAATCAAGATTTACTGCATTAGACATGGAGCAGCTGAAAAGGTATTGCAATAACTCATCATTTCACCGAACTGTTTTTTATGACTGCGTGAGCAGTGAAAGTGGAAATTCCGCATTTTCTGCGACCATTCTGACTCGCCACCTGATTACTATTAACAGTGATGATAGAGCAATATATTCACATTGTGAGTATTTGTCGTACTGCCTTACAGACAGATATCTTCAAGGCTACGAGCTTGACTTTAACCCTGATCTGGTCGCATCGGTCAAAGGTTTTCTTGATGCAAACGGAGGGGTTAAGTATTTAATAGTCGCCCAATCCATTTTGAGCCCTGATATTGACCTAAATCCCAACCTCATAAATATCAACAAAGCAATTTATAAAGCGCTAGAGGCGCCTGCTCCGGGTAGCAAGCCTAGAAGTAACCTTGGTGGCCCAACTAGGTAGTCTACAAGCAGATTCTGAATAGCTCGCCAGGGCGGCCTTCCGCCAACCTGGTAATTAATCGTCAAGGCACAAACACTCGGGAGAGTAGTGTGCTCGTGTTAAGTAGAGTGCTACTGCTTCAAAACCTCAGAGATCCAACGCTCCATCTCCGCTTCAAACCCATCCGCGCAAAAGTCCAGGTTTGGCCAATAGTTCTGGTACACCTCGTAATCGAGCGCTGCTGCGTTCGCACGGTTCTCGGCATTCAGGACATTCCAGGCCCGGTACATCCGGCGCTTCCAGTCGGTCTCCATCACAAGCTGATGCGAGGTGTTCCATGACCAACCGTCTTTCATGAGCGTCGTCATGAAGAAATCCGCAGCCGCATTAGCACAGCTGGCGTTGTGGGCAATCATCCTGTCCAGGATCGAATAGGAAATGCCAATGGCCTGAAAAATGGACTCCCCTTGACTGTCCAGCTTGTCACCGAGTTGTGGAGAATCCGTGGTTTGAGGCGCCTGTGGGATGAAGACAAAAATTTCAGCGGTTGGGGAGGTCATAGGTCTGCCTTTATTGTTGTTGTTTGATTTCATGATGCCTATGGAGCAACCGTCGCTGCAATGCATCAGATGATGTCTGCTCCGCATTCATGAGGTCAGGAGATGAGGCAAGCGGAGCGCGCAGGCCTTTGGCTGTAGGCACGAGGATGGGAGGCTGCAGGGCCAAGACCCCGACTCAGTCGGGGCTTGGTTCACGACAGCCTTGCCGCAGGCCGTGCCCAGCTAGGTGTTCCTGCGGGTGGTGTACGTTGACCATCCTGGATCACCTCACGGTATGTCGCCAGGTGTGTGCATGCTTCTTTTAGAAGCCCTCTGGATTCAGCACACAATCAAATGGTCTAAAAACTGCTAGGTAAAATCACATTTGACGAGGGGCAGGGGGCAGAGAAATTTCGCTCAAATAGTACACTTAGTAGATTACTACCCTCCGAATCCCCACCACCACAACCCAATGAAATTATTGCGGTTTTTGCTCAAGCCTTGAATATTATACTTAGTGGACTTTTTGCACACCACCTCTGGCGGCGAGCAACAGAACTCGCAATAATTAAATAAATGCTCATTTCGTCTCGCACAATCTCTGATCGTAACAGGTTGCGCACACCACCATCCCCTTGACAGCCTGGATTTACGCTCTACCCTCAAGCTCGAATTATTAAGAACCAATCCATCATGCATAAGTATCTGCTTGCTTTGCTCATCAGGTTCTGCTCGGAATTTTTTTATGACAAGCTTGTTTGAAAAATGCCGTCGAGCGCTCTGCCGATATTTTGGCATTGGCCAAAGTAGAAATTTATTATTTCGCGATTCGGGAGATAGTCGCAGCCTATATTGGCTATGAGTCCTCGCACGTGCTTGAATAAGATCAGCGCAACTCAGATGGGCTGGGAAGGTTACATCCCAATACGGGGCGGCCAGGCGACCGAATATACCCTTGACTAACATCAGGATCGAAATCATGAAAGAAAAACTAAAACATATTCAAATTGATCATTTCAACGAAATCCCTACCCAACGAATGATTAGCCCCAGTAATGATGGGGTAGCATGATCATGGTTCAGCATGCCACCACTACCATGGCTCTCATGCGTGGTCAGTTTTGGCGCTGATTAACACGCCGCATTTCAATTATGGTACTTCCTGCAGGGCTGGATCAAATGAAAAATTCTGGAAAAGGTACGACACTGCAATCAGCGCACACCAAGCGGAGTTCTCTGGAAAATCTTGGTGACCAAGGACCTTTCTTCGAAATCAAAGTTACTAAAAATGGGGTTACGTGGCACGGGCTACGGTACTACTCAAGCGAGCTTTCAGGTCTAGTTGGTAAAATTGGAACTCTACAATTTGACGCCTCAGCACCCGGTCATATCTATTTCGTAGAAGGTGACCGTGTAGTGGAACTCGAGCGCGTCGGGTGAACTGCCTACCTCTATGCCTGAGAATTCTAGATAGCTGACTATTTCCTGACTTATAAGCGCCCTAAGATCAGTCCATTATGGCACCCGGCTGCATCCACTGTTCTCGAAAGCCATGCACACTCGCATCATTCGAGTGGCCGGCAGGTTGTTATGCGGCAGACCCGAGCAAAGACGTCCCTTGCCTGCGACCGCAAACGAAGTGCGCAGGCGTGAGGATGGAAGCCCGCCAGGGGCAAGACGCACGCTTACCGGGCGGCTTGATTCACGACAGCCGTGCTCCTAGAGCCGCGCTCATACAAGCCCTTTTTGTGCAACGAAAGCTAAGAGGAGGAGGGGAAGCGATGGTGCAATCACTCGCTCACCTAATCGTCAAAGCATGCATCGGCCGACGCACTTGGCTGAACGTCAACTGCTCGTTTTTCAGGCGGTTTCCGAGGCATTCGGAAGCACTTTATCGCCCCTAGCTGCATCAGCAATTAGCCACGTAGCCGTCGAATCATTCGCGGGAACAAATGTTTATTATCAGTGGCGCTTTGGACTTAGAAGCAAATTCGAAAGTTCATTAAACGGATTGAAATTTACAATAGACATGTCGACAAGATCTTGAAATACCGAGCTACACCATTCAACTATCCTCACACCACGCAGACGGAGTGAATCTTCAGTCAACAGAAAATTGAATGGACGCCAGCCGGCGCTAGAGCGATCAGCGCCAACGGCTGCGGGGCTGGTAAAGCACCAGTGCAGAGGAGGACTGGAGCAGAAGTGAAAAAAATCTAAAACTTCATTCTCGGTCAAATCGGCTACATGAGTTCCTTTTATAAAAACACACCAGAGCACTAGCTTTTCAAAAGCTCTGACTTTATAACGATTTACTTTGCCGTAGTCACCATTAGCGTAACGTACAAATATGATGATTGTAGATACATCACTATAGGACAATACTGTTAGGTGCTGCCTAACCCTATCCAGTAACACCTTCAGGTCTACAAGTTCTAGAAGTTGAGCACTATTCCGAAGATAAGTAAAAAGTGGAGGAGGTGGGTTGTGGGGGCGCCCCAGAGAGCAAAGAGGTTCACGTGTGGCGAAAATCCCGGCAGCGACCCCTAAAGATTTTTTTTTACGCCTATCGTGGGCTGTAACATGTGGCAATACCGAGACCAACAATACAGCAGGAGCTGATTTGTTGGCATCTGAAATAAACCTTCTAAGACATTGGCCTATGGCTTCACTCATGAAGTCGAATACAGGGAGCGACTTAAACACATTCTTAATTGCGGCGCGAGACTCAAATATTGGCTCAATTTCATTAGGGCCAGGCATCCCATTGAGTCCGCAGCAAGCCCTAAATTCTAACAATATGTTTACATATCCATCAGGCAACCCCCGAAAAACCACTTCCTCATCATTGGATAAACGCAAGTACCAGCCTTGAGGGGTCTCTGAAAATGAAGACATACTAAAATATCGAGTGCACTTAGACAGCATGGCAAATGGTACTTTCAACAGGTAGCACGTTGCAAATAAAAATATTTGTTTGTGCCTCGATGCCCTGCCAAAACGACGCCTAATTGAGAAATTCGAGTTGCCTATTAAGCATTCAAAATATCTGTCTAACAAGGCGCCGTCGCTGGAGGTTTCTTCTTGTGCAGTTGAAGCTGCCGCCAACCGATATCTAGGGACACTAATTTTTGCAGGGGCATACTGGCGGGCGTACTTATAAAATTCTCGAAGAGCGCTCGCTACGCTTACGATGCCTTCAACGCACCTCTGTTGAGGTTGTGGTAAGTAAAAAGGCCTCCAGTCGGGATTTACTGAACAGGAGATTTTTGAGCTTATAAATCGTTTGCTGTTGCGCACTGTCCGTAGGTAATCCGCAGGTGTCGCCAAGTAAAAATCATAGAATTTTGTTATGTCCTCACTTCGCATTTTTAGCAAAGATATACGGCGCACGAAAAAAGCCCAATTTAGAAGCCGCTCGAAGACTGTAGCCAATAGTGCGGCAGACCGTTGGCTCGTATGAGTAGCGCTTTTGAAAGCAATGAATCTCAGCACCAGGTCATGATTTTCTATTGCATTTAGGTCAGGATCGAGGCGCGCCAACACCTGATTTATCAGGAAGCGCTCCCTAGGATCTGAGGAAACTGCCGTATCCTTTGGATCGCGCACGTTTCCAAAAAATGGATGCATCTTATCCATAGGAGTGACTACTGCTGCGAGGCTACTGATAGGAAGAGAATGTAGCGTAACACCAGTTTTTTTCAAAAACGTGTAAGTCCTGACGATTAAATATCGAAATTTTTTGAAGAACAGAGCGCCGATTAATTTTCGACAATTAGCGGTGGGACGAAAGGCGACGGGGCGAAAAGGCCATTCTTGTCAGGGCTGCGAATGAAATGGCGTACCGCCGATTAATTCTCAACGCCGACAACTGGTAACACCCACAGCTGGTGACAACATGATCTTACCAATGCTACACATCATTTAACATAATATACATTATGCGTACTATCGTATCATCCGCTCAAGACTACGCCAGGCCAGATTTCAACCCTGAGCCCCCCGTGCTTTCCCACCACGAATCGCTTTGCGGCATACTCACAAGCTTTGTACCGCTTGCACGCACTTCAAGGGACGACATGGTAAGAACATTTGAACCGCAAGACATGGAACGCGTCCTCGACATCTGGTTGCGCGCTTCGATCAAGGCCCATGACTTTATCGACGCGTCGTATTGGCAATCCAATGTCGTGGCAATGCGCGAACTCTACATCCCTGCATCACAGACAATTGTCATCGAAGACAAATCGGCGGTTCAGGGATTTTGCTCGTTGCTGGACAACCAACTGGCGGCACTGTTCGTGGACCCTGACCAGCAAGGCCGTGGGCTGGGTCGTCAATTGCTCGAACACGTCAAATCGTTGCGCACCGAATTGAGCCTGGCGGTTTACAAGGAGAATTCACGCAGCATTGCTTTTTACCAGTCCCAGGGTTTTACAGTGATCAAGGAGCAGATCGATCCGCAGACTGGCCATGCCGAATACCTGATGAGCTACAAGAGCCACCTTTAAACGTCTGGACGCCACATTCGTCCGTTGGACCCCTCAACCTTCGAGGTTTTTGCATGAAGCAATGTTTCGCCGTTCTAAGCAGCCTGTTACTGATTGCCGGTTGCGATGTTTCATTCAACACAAACGCCAGCGGTACACAGGCGTCCGCAGTCGTAGTCTCCGATCCAGGCTCTGCGCAACAGCAACGCCTGGTGGTCGATACCGCTGTGCAGTTCCTGATGTTGCTCGATGCCGGAAGAACCGACATGACCTGGGTCACAGCGGGCTCCGCGCTCAAGGCAACCACGACCGAGTCGAATTGGGTAAAAGGCATCGGGACGTTGCGCATGGGCCTGGGCGAGCTGAAGCAACGTGATCGAGCACAGATCACCTTCACCAAACAGCTGCCTGATGCGCCGCCTGGGCATTACGCTGCAGTTCAGACCCAATCGGCCTTTTCGAACCTCACCGTCACCGAGGCTGTGCTGCTGGCTGAAGAAAACGAACAGTGGCGCGTTGTCGGCTACAACCTCAGTAAAACCGTCGAAGTTGCTGCAAAAATGCGGCTCTTCTAGTTGCGTTGGTGAGGTTGGATTCGCAGCGGATCAAGGATGCCCCTGCTCCCCGCTAAACTAGCCTTTTCTTATAACTCAACTAAAGGACTATTTAGTTGAGTTATATTGAAATGTGGAAAGCAGCTGGTCACGCCTACCTGTACCCTGCCCCCTCCTGGTCAATTTGCTGCCTCATCAGGCAAACAATTTCAGCGCATCGTCATTCCACTCATGGCCCTGCTCCGACCAGCCGTTACCCACAGGTGGTGGAAATGCCGTATGGCAATAGCCCTGCTTGCCCGTGAAATCAAACACGGCATGAGGGCGATCGTTGATCAGCAATACCGCCTTGCTATGGTCCATGGACCAGCCGACCTTCACTGTCGAAGGCTTTTGCCGATCAGTTACCTCGTCCACGTTGTAGATGTGCAACGCATCCTGAATCGGGTTATCGGTAGCGGTGGTGTCAAGTGCATAGAAGTAGCCGGTCTCCTCGTCGTCCTCGAACACCACAACAAAGGCCCCCTCCTGTGCGGGCGCCTCGACTACAGTGGCTTGGCCTACGATGAGTTCCTGCTCTGCTGCGAGGTAGATGGGCATGCGAACGGTCCTTGTCACCGAATAAAAAGAAGGCGCGAATGATGCCTAGCCTTGCGTAGTGCTCGCAAGGCCCGGCACTCACATAAGTTTGCGTATGACCTGCAGCGCGCCAAGATGCACCGGGTAGAACCAGTACGCCCAATGGCGTACCGGCCAGATGCCGGTGGTGAGAGGCATGCGTAACAGCCACAGGCCGAACAGCGGTGCAAGGAACGCGGTGCCGAGTACCGCCAGTGAGTAGGCGTCCACTTCCATCGCCCTCGCCCACAAACTGCTGCGGGTATTGACCGCCACGCTGAGCAAGGCCGGCACCAGCCATACCGGCCCCGGCCGCTTGATGGCCAACAGCAGGGCCGCCGGCAGCAGGCAGCCGAGAAATCCGTACATCAGCCGCTCGTCCAGCCAGGCGGCCGCGACAGCGGCGCCCACGGCCAAGGCAGCACTGAGCGTGTTGCGATGCTGAAAGCCCCAGGCAATCAGCAGCCCTAGGGTCAGGGTGAACATCACATTGAGGGTGCCCAGCGCACTGATGGGGCGGTAAACCCCTTCGGATATCACGCTGAACACCAGCATCCAGCCCAGGTAGTGCGTGTTGCTTTGGCTGAGCAACTGGCCAGGGCGCGAACGCGCGACGTTGGCGGCGATCGCCAGGCAGAACAGCGGGAACGCCAGCCGACCGGGTATGAACAGGGCGTGGGCGTCGGGCCACAACAGGCGCAGATGATCCAACAGCATGGTCAGCATGGCCAGCCACTTGATCAGGTCCAGCAGGATATCGCGCCGTGTCGCTACAGTCATGGCTCCTCGTTTGGGTCAATGGAAGGCCAGGCCATCATCACACTTGCCGGGCTACCCGCGCCAGCAACACCTCAAGCGGGTGCTGCAACCCCTGCCCCTCTTGGCGCTTGACCTGGCTGCGGCACGAATAACCATCGGCCAGCAGCCGGCCACCCTGTCCATGCCGGGCCACGATCGGTTGCCAGGACTGCTGGTAGATGATCGCGGAGGTGGCCACGTTGCGGGTCTCGTGACCATAGGTACCGGACATCCCGCAGCAACCGCTCGCAAGCACCTGAAGCTTGAGCCCCATGCGTTCGAACACCTTCTGCCACAGCGCGATCGCCGCCGGCTCGTTGGTCTTTTCGGTGCAGTGCGGCAGGAACTGGTAGACCTCTTCGTCGACCACCGCTGCCGATTCGGGCAGCACCGACGCCAGCCACTCCTGCGGCAAGGCCACGGTCGGGGCACCGTCGTTGCCCAGGGTCTTGCGGTATTCCTGGCGATATACCAGGGTCATCGCCGGGTCCAGGCCCACCAGGGGTACGCCCGAGGCCTGCAACAGCAGCAGCGACTTGGCGTTGAACTGCGCAGCCTTGGCGAACGCCCCCAGAAAGCCCTGCACCTGCAACGGCTTGCCATTGGGTGCAAACGGTGCCAGGTACACCTGGTAGCCGAGGCGGCTGATCAGTTCCAGCCACTGGGCTGCCAGAGGCGTTTCGAAGAAGCGGGTGAACGCGTCCTGCACCAGGATCACGCTGCGCTTGCGTTGTTCGTCGGACAACGCGGCCAGGGCGCCCACACTTGCCTGCTTGACGTTCCAGCGCTTGCACTCGGCTTCGAAGTCATGGGTGCTCAGCAGCGGGCTGTCGACCATGCCGGCCATGTGCTGCAGCGCGTAGCGCACCGGTGTGGCGGCCATGATCGCGTTGTACAGTCGCGGCAAGCGCGCCAGGTGCGGGATGCTGAACTCCAGCGAGCCGATCAGGTAGTCCTTCATCGGGCGCAGGTAACGACTGTGGTACAGCTCCAGAAAGCGCGAGCGAAACTCCGGTACGTTGACCTTGATCGGGCATTGCCCCGCGCACGACTTGCACGCCAGGCAACCGGACATCGCCTCGTACACCTCATGTGAGAAGTCCTTGCGCCCAACCAGGCGCGCCAGGGAGTTCCAGGTGCGCTGCGCTACACCGGTTACCCTGCCCGCTCCCGCCAGGTTCAGCACGTCCACCCCCGCCTCGCCCTGGCGGCGCAGCCATTCGCGAATCAGCGAGGCACGGCCCTTGGGCGAGTGGATGCGGTTGCGCGTGGCCTTCCACGACGGGCACATGGCGTCGTTGGGGTCGAAGTTGTAGCACGCGCCGTTGCCGTTGCAGTGCACGGCGCTTTCATAGTGTTGCCACACGCGCTCGTCGATGGTGCGGTCCAGGTCGCCGCGCAGGGTTACCGCGTCCACCTCGGTCAGGCGCGCCGCCGGCACGCTCGACGGGGTGGCGATCTTGCCAGGGTTGAGCTGGTTGAACGGGTCGAACGCGGCCTTGAGGTCCTGCAGCGCCGGGTACAGCTCACCGAAGAAGTCCGGCACGTACTGCGAGCGCAGGCCCTTGCCGTGCTCGCCCCACAGCAGGCCCCCGTACTTGTGCGTAAGCGCCGCGACCGCGTCGGAAATCGGCCGGATCAGCTGGGCCTGGGCCGGGTCCTTCATGTCCAGGATCGGCCGCACGTGCAGCACGCCGGCATCCACATGGCCGAACATGCCGTACTGCAGGCCGTGGCTGTCGAGCAAGGCGCGAAACTCGAAGATGTAGTCGGCAAGGTTCTCCGGCGGCACGGCGGTGTCTTCCACAAAGGGCTGCGGGCGTGCCTCGCCCTGCACGTTGCCCAGCAGACCGACCGAGCGCTTGCGCATGGTGTACACCTGGTTCACCGCCTGGGCACCCACCGCCAGGGTATGGCCCAGGCGCACCACCGAGGTGTCACGCTGCAGGTGCTGGATGAAGGCGTCGACGGTTTGTTCCAGGGCATCCAGGTCGTCGCCGCTGAACTCGATCAGGTTGATGCCCAGGGTCTGGGTGTCGGGGTGCGGCGGGAAGTACTGGGCCACGCCGTGCCACACGATGTCCTTCATCGCCAGCATCAATACCTTGGAGTCCACCGTCTCGATCGACAGCGGGCTGTGCGCCATCAGCGCCTTGGCGTCGCGCAGTGCATCCATGAACGCGGCGTACTGCACGTTGACCAGGATCGAGTGTTTGGGAATCGGCAGCACATTGAGCCTGGCCTCGACGATGAAGCCCAGCGAGCCTTCCGAACCGCACAGCACGCTGTTGAGGTTGAAGGTGTCCGGGGTTTCGCGCAGGTGCGCCAGGTCGTAGCCGGTCAGGCAGCGGTTGAGATTGGGGAAGATCGCCTCGATCAGCGCCGCCTTGCCGTCGGCAATGGCCTGGGCGCAGCGATAGACTTCGCCGACCTTGTCGGTACGGGCGGTACAGGCCTGCAACTGCGGGTTGTCGATCGGTGCGGTGTCCAGGCGAGCGCCGCCCAGCAGCACGGTGCTCAGTTCGAGCACGTGGTCGCGGGTCTTGCCATAGGTGCAACTGCCCTGCCCGCTGGCATCGGTGTTGATCATGCCGCCCACGGTGGCACGGTTGGAGGTGGACAGTTCCGGCGCGAAGAACAGGCCGTGGGGCTTGAGCGCGGCGTTCAGCTGGTCCTTGACCACCCCGCTCTGCACCCGCACCCAGCGCTGCTCGACGTTGATCTCGAGGATGTTGTTCATGTGCCGCGACAGGTCGACGATGATCCCGTCGGTCAACGACTGGCCATTGGTACCGGTACCGCCGCCACGCGGCGTGAGCACCACCGAGCGATGCTGCGGCTGGGCGACCAGGCGTGCCAGCAACTCGACATCCTGCGCGTCACGGGGGAACACGGCCGCCTGGGGCAGGCGCTGGTAGATGGAGTTGTCGGTGGCCAGCACGGTACGCAGGCCCATGTCGCGCGCGACCTCGCCCCTGAAGCCCTCGCTCTGCAGTGCATCGAGAAAACGCTGGTAATGGCTGGCGGGGACACGGTCGGGGGCAAGCAGAGCAATCATGACAAGGGATCCTGAGGCGATAAATGACGCAGCGTCACATTCAAAACACGTATGCTTGGCAGCCAGGCAAGGTCTGCCGCATGCTTTATGGGGCTATGTTCCCGTGTGCGGCGCGGGCCTACAACTGAATTTCGTGTGACTTTTGCATGAGCTTTATGAATGAATCCAAGACGACTCACCCCTTCCATGTCGGTGCTTATCGCGTTTGAGGCCTCGGCGCGCCATGGCAGCTTCACCAAGGCGGCCGAAGAACTGGCGCTGACCCAGAGTGCGGTCAGTCGCCAGGTGCAGGCGCTGGAGGCGCAACTGGAGGTGGCGTTGTTCAGCCGCGTGGGCCGGCATATCGAGCTCACCGCCGCCGGCGCCCTGTATCACCACGAGCTGGCCGCAGCCCTGGCCCGCATTCGCAACGCGACGCTGCAGACCATCGCCCACAAGGCCGGCGACGGGCCGCTGCACCTGGCGGTGCTGCCCACGTTCGGCTCCAAGTGGCTGCTGCCGCGCATGAATGACTTCTACCGCCGCCATCCCGGCGTGCTGGTGCACATGCATTCGCGCATTGCCCCGGCCGAGCAGGACAAGGATCAGATGCACGCCTTCATCAGTGTCGGCACCGGGCATTGGCCCGGTCATGTGGCGCATCGGCTGCTGTCCGAGACGCTGGTGGTGGTGGCCAGCCCTGGCGCCCTGCCCGGCTACGCCAGCCTGACGCCGGCGGACATCTCGCAGCAGGCCCTGCTCAGTGTGGTGTCACGCCCCCATGCCTGGGCCGACTGGTTCGAACAGAACGGCCTGCAGCACCGGGCCATGCGCATGGGGCCGGGCTTCGAGCTGACTGCCCACCTGATCCAGGCGGCGGTGGCCGGTATCGGCATCGGGCTGGTGCCACGCATTCTGGTGCAGGACGAGATCGCCAGCGGCGAGTTGGTGGCGTTGTTCGAGCCGGTGGACAGCGGGCGTGGCTACTACCTCACCTACGCCACGCGCTATCAGCAGTTGCCAGCGCTGCAGGCGTTCACCCAGTGGCTGCTGTCGGTCGAGTTTCCCGACAGCTGAGCGACGTTACCGGCGCCATGTAGGAGCCGGCCTTGCCGGCGAAGGCACCGACGCCGTTGCCACAAGGTGCGCGCTGCCCTCTTCGCTGGCAGGCCAGCGCCTACCGGGTTGCAGGGCACAAAGCCCACTGTGTTCGCTAGCGAACAGACGCCTGCGCCATGTGTCGCCACACTGGGGGCCAGACCCCGCGACGCGAGCACCTACAGGCCTTTATGGATAATTACTGGAGCCGTGCACGCGCCAGCCTGCGCAACGCAGGCCTTTGGCGCACCACACCCCGCAAGTTCGAATACGAAGCCATCCTGCGCTCCGAACTGTTCAGCGCCGAGCAGATGGCCGCCCACGGCACCTTTCTGGCCCAGCACCACGCCCTCAGCCCCCGCAGCGGCAAGGACACCCTGCTGGCACGGCTGGCCGACAACGAACGGACCCTGGCCAGCAGCTGCGCGGTGCTGATCGCCGAACAGCCCACCGCGCGACGGGTCACGCCGGCGGCCGAATGGCTGCTGGACAACTACTACCTGGTCGAAGAACACATCCGCATCGCCAAGACCCACCTGCCCAAAGGCTACAGCCGCGAGCTGCCACGCCTGGCCAACGGCGTGTCCAGCGGGCTGCCGCGGGTCTATGACATCGCCCTGGAAACCATCGCCCATGGCGATGGACGCGTCGACGTGGACAGCCTGAGCCACTTCGTCGAGGCCTACCAGAGCGTCACCTCCCTGGCGCTGGGCGAGCTGTGGGCCATTCCGATCATGCTGCGCCTGGCGCTGATCGAAAACCTGCGCCGGGTCGCCTCGCGGGTCATGGCCAGCTGGGCCGACCGCAACCTGGCCAACGACTGGGCCGACCGCCTGCGCGAGACCGCCGGGCGCGACGCCAAGAGCGTGGTGCTGGTACTGGCCGACATGGCGCGCTCGCAGCCGCCGATGACCGCCGCCTTCGTCGCCGAGCTCGCACGCCGCCTGCAAGGCCAGAGCGCCGCGCTGATCCAGCCGCTGACCTGGGTGGAGCAGATGCTCGCCGAATCCGGCCTGAGCATCGAGCGTCAGGTGCAGCTCGATGCCCAGCAGCAGGCAGCCGACCAGGTCTCGGTCAGCAACAGCATTGCCAGCCTGCGGCTGCTCGCCACCAGCGACTGGCGCGAATTCGTCGAGCACATGAGCCACGTCGAACGGGTGCTGCGCAGCGATCCTGCCGGCATCTACCCAGCCATGGACTTCGCCAGCCGCGATCATTACCGGCATGTCATCGAACGCCTGTCCCGGCACAGCGCACAGTCGCAGGCGGCAATCGCCCGCGCCGCCGTCGAACTGGCCGCCGGTGCGCCCAGCCCGCTGCCACACGCCAGCGCCACCACCCATGTGGGGTTCTACCTGGTCGGCGCCGGGCGAGCGCAGCTCGAGCGCCGCGTGCACGCCGGCGTGGCGCTGGGCGAGCGTTGGCGGCGCCTGCTGCATCGCGCGCCACTCACGTTCTTCCTCGGCCCGGTGGCGCTGCTCACGCTGGGCCTGAGCGCACCGCTGCTGTACACCACGCTGCGCGATGGCTGGCCACTGGCAGTGCTGCTTGCGCTGGCCCTGCCCACGCTGGTGATGACCAGCCGCCTGGCCATCGACCTGGTCAACTGGCTGGTGACCCTGAGCGTGACGCCCCGCCTGCTGCCGCGCCTGGATTTCAGCGAGGGCCTGCCCGCTGAGGCGCGTACTTTGGTGGTGGTGCCCACCCTGATGGCCAATGCCGCCGATATCGAGGAGTTGGCAGAGGGGCTGGAAGTGCGCTTTCTGGCCAATCGTGACGATTACCTGCACTTTGCCCTGTTGACCGATTTTCTCGATGCGCCCAGCGAAACCCTGCCTGAAGACGCCGCGCTGATGGCCCTGGCCGCCAGCCTGATCGAGGGCCTGAACCACAAGTACCCGAACGATGCGCGCTTCGTGCTGCTGCACCGTCCGCGGCGCTGGAACCCCGCCGAGCAGGTGTGGATGGGCGTGGAACGCAAGCGCGGCAAGCTGGCCGATCTCAATGCACTGCTGCGCGGGCACGGTGAGGGGCGTTTCATGTTGCAGGTGGGGGATGTCCAGGTGCTGGAGGCGGTACGTTACGTCATCACCCTGGACACCGACACCCAGCTGCCGCGCAATGCGGCCCGCCAGTTCGTCGGGGCCATGCAGCACCCGCTCAACCGCGCCCAGGCCGGCAGCGGCTACGCCATCCTGCAACCGCGGGTCGGCATCAGCCTGCCCAGCGCGGCGCGCTCGCTGTATGCGCGACTGTTCGGCAGCGACGCCGGCGTCGACCCGTACACCCGCGCAGTGTCGGACGTGTACCAGGACCTGTTCGAACAAGGCTCGTTCATCGGCAAGGGTATCTACGACGTGGATGCGTTCGAGCAGGCGCTGCAAGGCTGCCTGCCGGACAACCGCATCCTCAGCCACGACCTGATCGAGGGCTGCTACGCCCGCAGCGGGTTGCTCAGCGATGTTCAGGTGTTCGAAGAGTACCCGGCCCGCTACAGCGCCGACGTCAAGCGCCGCCACCGCTGGATTCGCGGGGACTGGCAACTGCTGCCGTGGGTGCTGCCCTGGGCGCCCACCGCTGGCGGCACCTATGCGCGCAACCGGCTGGACGCCCTGGCCCGCTGGAAGCTGTTCGACAACCTGCGCCGCAGCCTGGAGCTCGGTGCATTGCTGTGCCTGTTGCTGTGGGGCTGGCTGGCCTCGGGCCGGCCCGGGCTGTGGACCCTTGCCGCGCTGTTGCTGGTGTTGACCCACGCGGCGCTCGGCACCTTGCTGGAGATGCTGCGCAAGCCTGTCGACGTGCCCCTAGCGCAGCACCTGTGGGCGGCGCTGCGCGGCTGCGCCCTGCATTTCGCGCGCGCCGGCCTGCACCTGGCCTGGCTGCCGTTCGAGGCCTACTACAGCCTTGACGCCATCGTGCGCACGCTGTGGCGCATGCTGGTCAGCAAGCAGCGCCTGTTGCAATGGAGCCCGTCACGGGAAGTCGAACGCACCAGTGTCAATCGCCTGGGGGCTCTGTACCGCAGCATGTGCAGCGCCCCGATACTGGCTCTGGTCGTGGGCCTGTGCCTGCTGCCAAGCCCCATGACCCTGGCCCTGGCTGCGCCCTTGCTGCTGGCGTGGCTGGCCAGCCCGGCACTGGCCTGGTGGATCAGCCGCCCCTCCCCGCGCGCGCACTTCGACCCCACTGCCGAAGACCTGCGCTTTCTGCGCAACCTTGCGCGCCAGACCTGGGCGTTTTTCGAGCAATACGTCGGCCCCGACGACCACTGGCTGCCCCCCGACAACGTGCAGGAGCTGCCGGTTGCCCGCATTGCCCACCGCACCTCGCCCACCAACATGGGCATGGCATTGCTGGCCCACCTGGCCGCCCACGATTTTGGCTACCTGGGCGGCGGGCGGCTGCTCGAACGCCTGCAGTCCATGCTCGACAGCATGGACGGGCTGGAGCGTCACCAGCGCCACTTCTACAACTGGTACGACACCCTCACCCTGAAACCCCTGCCACCGCTGTACGTCTCCACGGTGGATAGCGGCAATCTCGCCGGTCTGCTGCTGACCTTGAAGCCCGGCCTGCTGGGCCTGGCCGACACACCGCTGGATGACCCGCGCCAAGCCCAGGGGTTGCTCGATACCCTGGACGTCTTCGGCCAGGCCTTGACCAGTGCCGGCCTGCCCGCCAACGAGGTACAGGCGTTATGCCGGCGTCTGCTGGCACCTCAGCCACACGATCTGGCGCAGCTGCTGCAGGACGCACTCGACCTGCCGGCGCCCGCTGACGATCCGGATGCGCGCTTCTGGTTCGACAGCCTGCAACGTCAGTGCACCGAGCAGCGCGACGAACTGCTGCGTTTTGCCCTGCCTGCCACCAACGAACCGGGCACGCGGCCGCCGACCGGTTGCTGGCGCGACCTGGCGCGGCTGGACGCCGAGCAGTGGTGCGCTGCCGATCGCCCGCAGGTGCTGCAGGTACAGGCCCTGGCCCGCCAGCGCATGCAGCAGGCGGCGCAGCTTGCCCAGCGCGTCGAGGCCATGGCCGACATGGACTTCGGCTTTCTCTACGATGCCCGCCGCGAGTTGTTCGTAATCGGCTACAACGTCGATGAGCGACGCCTGGACAGCGCCTTCTACGACCTGCTGGCGTCCGAAGTTCGCCTGACCAGTTTCGTGGTCGTCGCCCAGGGCCAGGTGCCGCAGGAAAGCTGGTTTGCCCTGGGGCGCCTGCTGACCAGCAATGCCGGGGTGCCGGTGCTGCTGTCGTGGTCCGGCTCGATGTTCGAGTACCTGATGCCGATGCTGGTGATGCCCAGCTACGAAGGCACACTGCTCGACCAGACCTGCCACGCGGCCGTCACCCGCCAGATCGAGCATGCCAGCCAGCTGGGCACGCCCTGGGGCGTTTCGGAGTCCGGCTACAACACCGTCGATGCGCACTTGAACTACCAGTACCGCGCCTTCGGCGTGCCGGGGCTGGGCCTCAAGCGTGGCCTGGGCGAGGACAACGTGGTCGCGCCCTACGCCAGTGCCCTGGCACTGATGGTCGCGCCCGCGGCCGCCTGCCACAACCTGCGGCGCCTGGCCAGGCAGGGGGTGGCCGGGCGGTTCGGGCTGTACGAGGCGGTCGACTACACCCCGGCACGCCTGCCCCCTGGAACGGATGCCGCCGTGGTGCGCTCGTTCATGGCACACCACCAGGGCATGAGCCTGCTGGCCCTGACCTCGCTGCTGCTGGGCCAGCCCATGCAGCGGCGCTTTGCCGCCGAGCCGGCCTTCCAGGCCTGTGCCCTGCTGCTGCAGGAGCGCGTGCCCAAACGCGCCACGCAATACCTGCATGCAGCCCAGGCGCCTACCGTCGACGATGCCAGCCAGGGCAATGAAACCAAGCTGCGCGTGTTCACCGACCCGGACCGTCGTCGGCCGGCCGTGCAACTGCTGTCCAACGGGCGCTACCACGTCATGGTCAGCAATGCCGGTGGCGGCTACAGCCGCTGCAACGACATGGCGGTGACGCGCTGGCGCGAAGACATCGCCAGCGACAGCCTTGGCACCTTCTGTTACCTGCGCGACGTGGCCAGCGGGCATTTCTGGTCCACGACCTACCAGCCCACCCAGCATCGCGCGCACAGCCAGGAAACCGTGTTCACCGATGCCCGCGCCGAGTTTCGCGTGCGCGAGTTCAACTTCGACTGCCACACCGAGATCGTGGTGTCCCCCGAGGACGATATCGAGCTGCGTCGCCTGCACCTGACCAACCGCGCCCGTACCCGTCGCACCCTGGAGCTGACCAGCTACGCCGAAGTGGTGCTGGCCTCGGCCATCAGCGATGCGCTGCACCCGGCGTTCAGCAAGCTGTTCGTGCAAACCGAGCTGGTGCGACCGCTGCAGGCGATTCTGTGCAGCCGGCGTCCGCGTGCCAGTGACGAAGCCGTGCCGTGGATGTGCCACCTGCTGGCAGCCCACGGGGCGGACATCGAGCAGATCTCCTACGAAACCGACCGTGCCCGCTTCATCGGCCGCGGCCGCACCCTGCAGGCGCCGGCCGCGCTGACTGACACCTGCGAGCAGCTGTCCGGCACTGCCGGTGCGGTGCTCGACCCGGTCGTGGCCATCCGCTGCCGTATCAGCCTGGAGCCTGGCCAGAGCGCCACCATCGACCTGGTCACCGGGGTGGCCGACAGCCGCGAGGCCTGCCTGCACCTGATCGACAAATACCGCGACCGGCACCTGGCCGACCGGGTGTTCGACCTGGCCTGGACCCACAGCCAGGTGCTGCTGCGCCAGCTCAACACCTCGATGGCCGATGCCCGGCTGTTCGAGCAGATGGCGGCCTCGGTGCTGTATGCCAACCCTGCATTGCGCGCCGAAAGCGCCGTGCTGGCCAGCAATCGGCGCAGCCAGTCGGGGCTGTGGGGCCAGGCGATCTCCGGGGACCTGCCCATCGTGCTGGTGCAGATCGCCGACCCGGCCAACATCGAGCTGGTACAGCAGATGGTCCAGGCCCATGCCTACTGGCGCCAGAAAGGCCTGGTGGTGGACCTGGTGATCTGGAACGAAGACCAGGCCGGCTACCGCCAGCAACTGCAGGACCTGATCATGGGCCTGGTGACCTCCGGGGTCGAAGCGGCCCTGCTGGACCGCCCCGGCGGCATCTTCGTGCGTCCTGCGCAGCAGCTGTCCAGCGAAGACCGCACGCTGATGCGCTCGGTGGCACGCCTGATACTCAACGACAGCCATGGCAGCCTGGCCGAGCAGGTCCACCGGCGGCGCATCGAGCCGGCCCTGGCGCCGTTCACCCCCAGCCTGCTGCAAGGGCCGCAGAGTGCCGGCTACACGCTGCAGCCGCTGGCCATGGCGCCCACGCTGGGCAACGCCTACGGCGGCTTCAGCGCCGACGGCAGTGAATACATCATCAATCATCGCCCGGGCCAGCCGACCCCGGCGCCCTGGGTCAACGTGCTGGCCAACCCCGGGTTCGGCAGCATCGTCTCGGAAACCGGCGGTGCCTACAGCTGGTACGAAAACGCCCACGAGTACCGTTTGAGCCCCTGGCACAATGACCCGGTCAGCGACCCCGGCGGCGAAGTGCTGTACCTGCGCGACGAAGATTCCGGGCAGGTCTGGTCGCCGACCCCGGCGCCCTGCCCGGGCAGCGGCGCCTACCGAACCCGCCACGGCTTTGGCTACAGCGTGTTCGAGCATGTGCAGGACGCCATACACAGTGAGCTGTGGGTGTTCGTGGCGCTGGATGCGCCGGTCAAATTCTCGCGCCTGGTGCTGCGCAACACCGGCGATCGTGCGCGACGCCTGTCAGCGACCTGCTACGTGGAATGGGTGCTGGGGGACTTGCGCAGCAAGTCGGCCATGCACGTCGTCACCGAAGCCGACCCGTTCAGTGGCGCACTGTTTGCGCGCAACGCCTACTCCATCGAATTCTCGGGTCGCGTGGGGTTTCTGGACTGCGACTGGCCCCAGGCCGGCCTCAGTGGCGACCGGGTCGAGTTTCTGGGGCGCAACGGTACCCTGGCCGACCCGGCAGCCCTGCGCCGGGCGCGCCTTTCGGGGCGCCTCGGCGGCGGCATGGACCCCTGTGGTGCGCTGCAGGTAAGCGTCGAGCTGGCGCCTGGTGAAAGCCGCGAAGTGGTGTTCCGCCTGGGCGCCGAGCAGGACGCCAAGGCCGCCACCCGGCGGGTGCAGCAGTACCGCGGCGTACGCGCCGCCAACGTCGAACTGGCGCGGGTCACGCAGCACTGGCGCACCATCCTGGGCAGCCTGCGCATCCACACCCCGGAGCCTGCGCTGGACGTGCTGGTCAACGGCTGGCTGATGTACCAGGTGATTGCCTGTCGCTTCCATGCCCGCAGCGGCTATTACCAGTCCGGCGGTGCATTTGGCTTCAGGGACCAGTTGCAGGACAGCATGGCCATGGTGCACGCCGACCCTGCCAGCAGCCGCGCCCACCTGCTGCTGTGTGCCCGCCACCAGTACGTGCAGGGCGACGTGCAGCACTGGTGGCACCCGCCGATGGATCGCGGCGTGCGAACCCGTTGCAGCGACGACATGCTCTGGCTGGCCCTGGCCACCAGCCGCTATGTGCAGATCACTGGTGACACTGCGGTGCTGAACGAGCCCGTCGGCTATCTGGACGGTCGCGCACTCAACAACGGCGAGGAGTCCTACTACGACCTGCCCGGTCATTCGCCCCTGCAAGAGCCCCTCTACCAGCATTGCCAGCGCGCGCTGGAGCACGGCCTTTGCGTCGGGGCCCACGGCTTGCCGTTGATGGGCAGCGGCGACTGGAACGACGGCATGAACAAGGTGGGTGAGCACGGCATAGGCGAAAGCGTATGGCTGGGCTTTTTCGCCCACGAGGTACTGCGTCGGTTCGCCGAAACGGCGCAGTTGCATGGCGATGCCCGCTTTGCCCAGCGCTGCGGCGAGCAGGCGCGGCGGCTGCGCAGCAATCTGCAGGCCCATGCCTGGGACGGCGCCTGGTACCGGCGTGCGTATTTCGACAATGGCCAGCCCCTGGGGTCGGCCAGCAACCAGGAGTGCCGCATCGACTCCATCGCCCAGAGCTGGTCGGTGCTGTCGGGCGCCGCGCCCATGGATCACTGCCGCAGTGCCATGGCATCGCTGGACCGCCACCTGGTGCGGCGTGATATCGGCATCGTGCTGCTGCTGGACCCGCCGTTCGACAAGGGCACGCTCGACCCCGGCTACATCAAGGGCTATGTACCGGGGGTTCGTGAAAACGGTGGCCAGTACACCCACGCCGCCGTGTGGGCGAGCATGGCGTTCGCCCGCCTGGGCGACGGCGCCCGCGCCTGGGAACTGATGCGCATGATCAGCCCCCAGAGCCAGGGCCATGCCACCCGCATCGAAACCTACAAGGTGGAGCCCTACGTGATGGCGGCGGATGTCTACGGTGTGGCGCCCCATGCCGGGCGCGGCGGCTGGAGCTGGTACACCGGTGCGGCCGGATGGATGTACCGGCTGATCGTCGAATCGCTGCTGGGGGTGGAGCGCCAGGGCAACACCCTGCTGCTGCAACCGCTGCTGCCGCCAGAATGGTCGGGCTTCAGCCTGCAGTACCGGTATGGCGCCAGCGTTTATCACATCGATGTGCACCGGGGCACACAGGCCGTACAGGTGCTGAGCCTGGATGGCGGGGTGATCGACGGCACAAGCCTGTCGCTGGTCGATGATGGCGCCGAGCATCAGGTCACCTTGCTGTGCGCTGCATCGGCAACCGCGACGTTACCCTTGCTAAAGGGAGTACCCTAGGGCCTTACCCTATGGATGCCGGCCCCATGTCCCATGATCCAGCCAGCGGGCAGAACCATCTGCTCGCCGCCCTGCCCGACCCGGTACGCGAGCGGCTGCTGCCGCACCTTGAGCAGGTTGCCTTGCCGCTGGGCAAGGTGATCTACGAGCCGGGCGACAGGCTGACGCATGTGTACTTTCCCACCGATGCCATCGTTTCGCTGCTGTATGTCATGGAAAACGGCGCCTCGGCGGAGATCTGCGTGGTGGGCAATGAGGGGCTGGTGGGCATTGCGGTGTTCATGGGCGGCGAAAGCACCTCCAACCGTGCCGTGGTGCAAAGTGCCGGGCTTGCCTGGCGCTTGCCGGGCCAGCGGCTCAAGGACGAGTTCGACCGCCATGGCGAGCTGTTGCTGCTGATGTTGCGCTACACCCAGTCGCTGATCACCCAGATGGCACAGACCGCCGTGTGCAATCGCCACCACTCGATCGATCAGCAGTTGTGCCGCTGGCTGCTGCTGTCGCTGGACCGCCTGACCGGTAACGAGCTGAACATGACCCAGGAGCTGATCGCCAACATGCTGGGCGTGCGCCGCGAAGGCGTCACCGATGCGGCCGGCAAGTTGCAGCGCCTGGGGGTGATCGAGTACAGCCGCGGGCACATCAAGGTGCTCGATCGGCCGCAGCTGGAACGACTGAGTTGTGAATGCTATGCGGTGGTGCGCAGTGAAACCCAACGCCTGTTGCCCTATTTGCCGTTACGTACCTAGTTTTCCATACCCAATACCCTACGGTACGTAACTCGTCACCGGTGCCAGGTTCTTGTAGAACCTCAATGCCTGATCATTTATTCCAAAGCAAAAGCCGAGAATCACATGGCTATCGTTATTGTTCAGGTAGCGGCCAAACTCCACCTCCGTCATTCCCTTGAGGTCGACTACCCTCACTCTTCCTCCCACTGCGCCACCATGGGTCGCCGTATCCGATAGGAAAAAATCTGAATTGATCAAGGTTGATCTGCGGATGCCATTACTGGCCCAGTTGGCTCCATCGGGTGCGCCGTGAGAGCCCGAAAAAATCAAGATCTCCCGTGGAACGGCATTCACACTCGTTCTACGGCGGAAATAATTCAGGGGCGTATTGAAGTTTTTTCCTGCAACGGGGCGGTTGCTACCGAAGATGATTTTATCCTGCCCCGTCGAAAAGCTTTTCCAGGCCCCCTTCGGTGCCGAACTCAGGGGTTGCGTGGTCACAGTCGGCAGGCTGGAAAACTTCGAAGCGCTTCTTTTCAGCAGTTGACCATTGCGCAGGCCACCCACTAGGCGATTGGCCTTCGCGGCAACTTTTGGCGCAGACGACCCAATCGACATACCTAACGAAGCCAGGCCTGTTCCGAACGATATCCAGCCCAGAATGCCCGCAGCCTTTTCGTTGCCACTGGCCTCAAGCGCCATCGACGCAGCTCCGCTACCCAGGGCAATGGCTTCCACCGCTACCGCTGCCACCGATACGGCTCCTGCAATGGATGTGGTGGCCACCGCCGCGACAGCGCCTGCCGCAGCACCTGCAGTACTCGCACCGGCACCGAGCAAAGCTGTGTACGCCGCACCTACCGCAGGCGCTGCGGTGCCGGCAGTCACGACCACTGCAATCGCCCCCATCACCAGCCCGATACCAGCCACGACCCAGTTCCACCACGCATGCCCGTCTGGGTCAACGCGGTTGACCGGGTCGCCGCTGCAATACGCATAGCGGTTCAAGCCGCCCGCACCATCGGGGCTTGCACTGTCGGGGCTGAGGAACATGAACAGGCACGGGTCGTAAGGGCGGTTGCTGCCGGGCATGTACAACAGACTGTCGGTTTCGCGCACTTCACCGGCGTAGCCCACCCGGCTTTGCGCGGTGCCGTTGTCCAGGCCATGTGCGCTGTAACCCACAAAGCAATTGCTCTCGCCGGTTTCAATCTGCACGCTGCCTTGCCCATCGCTGGCGCTGATCATAACCGTGCGTACCGCCTGGCTCAGCAGGGTCTGGGCGAACACGGTGCTGCCGGCACGCATCAAGGTCAACCAGCCCTGGTCGCTCTGCTCGTTGACCATACGCTGGCCGTCATAAAAACGGTGGCTCGTGGTGCCATTGACGCGGGTCTCGATCAGACGGCCCAGCGGGTCATACGCATAGTCGCAGGTACTGGTGCCGTCCTCCCGGCGCGTCAGGTGCCCCTGGCTGTCCCAGGACAATGCCCGCCACAGTTGTCCGTCATGCCGCTCCCTTGTCAGTTGACCAGCGGCGTCGTATTCAAGGTCGATGATCAGAGCCTGCGGCCAGCTGTGGGTGATCTGAACCGGACGATCTGCAGCCACATCGCTGTCGTAGGCGAACCTCATGTGGTTGCATTGACCATTCTCGTACTCGGTGTCGATCTGTTCATAACCGTCGAGCGCATTGAAACAGAACGTCTGGCGACGAATGCGCTGCCCGGTGCGGGGGTCGGTGACCAGATGAGGCCCTTGCGTGGTGGCTTCGACCAGGCGATTGCGCACGTCGTAGCGGTAGTGCTCTTCGCTCAACAAGGTAGCCTGCTCCGCCTCCAGCGATTCCCACGTGCGTGTCGCCACCTGATCCTGCTGGGTCCAGCTCAAGCGCTGGCGAAAGCGCTGCATACCCGAGATACCATGGCACACCCATGTCCGGGTGCACTCACGGCCCAGGAGGTCGTAGGTCAGGGTCTGCTGCTGGGACTGGCCGTGCTGGCCGTCGGTGGTGAGGGTCTGCGCCAACCGACCGAATGCGTCGTAGCCCAGTTGCAAGGCCAGCGGGCCGCAGTGCTGGCCACTGATACGCCCCACGGCATCGTAGGTGCAGTAAGTCATCTGGCCGTGTACATCGGCAAACGACAGCACGCGACCGTTCAACGAATACTGCCAGCCGCAGGTATGGGGCTGGCCTGCATGGTGCCAGTGCTCGGCACTGGTCACACCCGAGGCGGTGAAATCCCAATCTATCTGCCCCAGCCCGCCGGTGGCCCGGGTAAGGCGACCGTGGGGCGGGCTGTAGGTGAAGGTACTTTCACTGTTTTCGCTCGGCCGTGCGATGCGCTTGAGCTGATAATCCAGCTCGGGTTCATAGCCGAAGTGCGTGACACTGCCGTTGGAGCGTGTGAGTGCTTCGGGAGGAATCTGCCCCGGCACATACGCCAGGGTTTCCTGCTGCCCGCCGCAATCACGCGTCAGGGGGCGATCCAGGCCATCGAAGGCCTGCTTGAGCAGCAACGTCTCGCGGGTTGCGGTGCATAGTGAAAGGGTTGCTATGGCATCGCCATCGCTGTGGGGTGCGAAGCGCCATTTCACGCGGCTGTGGTCTTGCAGGGTACGCTGCGCGACCCGGCCGTCACGGTCGTAGACGGTGGACGTGGTGCGCTGCTCGCCATCGGGCGTCTCTATCGTATGGGCTACCGGACGCTGAAGCGCATCGAGTGTCCAGCGCTCCCGGCGCAACAACGGGCCACCCCCAGGCTCATGCAGCTCCACACGTTCGACACTGCCGCTTGCATTCAGGTACAGCGTGGTGCGAGGCCCTTGCTCCCCCGTGGCGCTCTGTTGCCAGGACACTTGGGTACGCTGGATGGGGTCGTGCTTTGTATGGTCCACCGTGCCGTCTGCATGCTGCACCCGGCACACGGAGCCCCAGTCATCGTAGGCGGTGAGCACCGTACTGCTACAAAACGGGGTGTTCTGGGCGGCCGCCCAGTCCTGCGAGGTCTCACTGGTGACATTGCCCTGTACGTCGTAGGTCACTCGGCGCACTTCACGCAGGGGGGCACCGGGGCTGTCCAGAAACTCGAGCAGTTCGCGCACCGGGCGTCCCTGACCATCCAGCTCCACACGCAGGCGCTGGCCGTTGCTGTCGGTCTGCTCGACGTACACCGTTCGATCACGCTGCAGGCCAACCAGCTGGTAGGTACAGCGGGTGCTGGTCGCATACGGCGTGTTCGCGCTTTCTATGCGGCGTATGGTGCGGCCCAGTGCGTCGTGGTCAAAACGGGTCACGGTACCGTGTTCGTTGCGTTCTTCGATGGTCAGGCCCGTCAGCACGTGGCGCAGGGTCGATGAGCTGATTACCAGGTGGTCATGGCTGATCCGTTGCTGGGTTTCGCACAGCAACGGGCCTTCGAAGGTGCGCAGGAAATTCGTGGTGGCGGCGTAGCCGTTGTAGAGCGTGACACTGGATATCGGTAGGCCATGGAACGGGCTGTCGGCTGCCTGCTCGACACGCTGCAGGATTCTGGCCGTTTCAACTTCCCCGCTATCAATCGCTTCCCGAGCCACTTCGCTGTCCAGCACCAGGTGCTGTCGATCCTCTGCCTGGCGCTTGTGCAGCCTGACGTAGGCATAGTCGGTGTGCGCCACATGACCCGCCGACCGTGCATCGGGTGCCGGGGCAGTAGTGGTGAAGCGCTTGAGCCAGCGCACGAACCTTCCCCCGTCATCCGGGCAGCCCTGCGCGCCACCCAGCGGATAGTATTCGCGGCTTTCGCTGCGCCCATCGGCGAATCGCTGGTTCAGTACATTGCCATAGGCATCGTATTCGCACGTGTCGCGTTCCTCCCTGAACCGGTTGCCGGTTTCATAGCGGGTAATGCGGGCAATCGGCAGCTGACACCAGGCCGGCTGGTCGTCCCAACCCACTGCAGGGTCGTCTGCGTACACGCTCTGCTGGCAAACCCTGCACTCGCCGCGCACGGTCAACTTCTGCGTCTGCAGGTGATAGTGATTCCAGGTGTATTCGACACTTTGCACCTTGCGCCCCTGTTCGTCGTGCAGGGTTTGCAGGCATCCATAGTCATAACGTGGCAGAAGATAGAGGTTGTCCTTGCCGTCTGCCCATTCACCTGCCGAGACACCCCCGTAGCCAAAGCAGTTGTTGGAGCCGATCAGGGCGTAGGTGGTGTAGGCCACCGGCTGGGCCGCACCGGGGTCGTGCCGATGCGTGGACACCCTGGGCAAAGCGGTCAGCGGCGCGCCCTGTGGCAGCCGAAGCCCATTGTTCCCCGTGGCGTAATCGACTTCGTCCGTGCTGCCCAGCGGCCCCAGCACCTTGCTCGGGAACAGCAATCGGCTTTGCGGATCCTGCCAATAGGTGAAGGCCCAGCGGTTGCCGCCATCAGGCAGGATCAGCTCATTGAGCCGGTCACTTCGCAGCAGCGTGACGACTGTGGTGCTGTCAGAACCCGGAAACATCACGAAGCGGGTTTCATCCCTATCATGCTGGACGTCCAGCAACAGACGCTGCTCGTCGCGGATGGTCCACAGCAGGTAGGGGCCACTGCCTGCAAGCCATTCAAGGTACGCGCGGCGCCCCTGGGCAGAAACGATCTGCTTGAGCATGGCCATGCCGCTGTTGTCCTGGACCTCGAGGTACTCGCAGACGCCATCCTTGTAGTCGATGCGAAAGCAGCGAGCCCTGTCGTCAACGGTGAACACCTTGAACGAACACAGCTTCTGGTCTTCGAACACCAGTTGCCCGCCCTTGCTCAAATCCGAACGGTCGCTATCGAACTTGAACGTGTCGCCCGAATTGATCCGTAGCTGACCGGTATTGAAATCAAGCATGGACAACCCGAGCGTCCAGCCGAGGCCATACCCGCTGTCGGTGTGCGAGCCCAGTGGGCTGAAATGCAGCGCAGGTTGAATGACCGGCCCGGCAAGGTGGTTGGCGTGCAGTGCCGGCAGCTCGCAAGCCAGCGTGAACTGGCTGGTTCTGGGGTCCACGCCGGTGCTTACATGGCTCAGAAAATTACTCGCCTGGGTGTAGAGCGCGCCGGCGCGCAGGCGCCGGGTAACGTCGTCAGGCCTCGTCATCCGTGGCGCTCCGGCTTTCGGCACCCGTTGCCAGCGACAGTCGCAGGCTGCGTGAGCCGGACGCAGAGGTATCGGCGTAATGGATCATCAAGGTGTGGTCGTTGCCATACGCGTCAACGAACAACAGCGGGCGCGGGCCACCTTGCTCTCGGGAGGACTGGCTATGAAACGGTATGTTGTTGCCCCCCTGAAGTACCACAACGACGCTCTGCGGGCGTATCCTTGACACGCTGGGCACTGGCCTGAAGTCGTCGCCCAGCTCGATCAGAGGGTTGTAGGACACCTCGCTGTGGCCCGGGGCGGCGTAGCCGACGTGGGAGGCCCGGGTGTCACTGGGCGAACGCACGGCCCACTGGATCATCCCGAAACCCGTAGGTTCCACGGCACGCAAGGCCACCCAGGTGCTCAGCACATATTCCCAGATGAAAAGATCGGAATTTCCCTCACCGCCTACCAGTTCCCGCTCAAAGCTGTAGTCGTCAAGGCCGAACACAGGGATGGGCTTTGTGCTGATATCGACGTGCTCGTCGAAACTGGTTTCGCTGCCGTCCGTGACGTAGAAGTACTCTTCAGCGCCCTGTATGCGGATGATGCCCGCCCAAAGGGTGACATTGGTGCCCGCAAGGGCACGGGAATGCACGTAGAACCGGCGGGTGTAGACGGCAAGTGCTTCGCCCTCTGAAGCTGCATGCGCGCTGGCCTGTGCTGACGTGCCTGGGTAGTAGTCGTAGGCGTTGCGTACCGTCCTGTAGAACCATTGGGCTTGCCCGTTATCCTCGCACTGCAGCGCAGTGTAGGTACCGTCATCGTTGCGTAGCAGCAGGCACACGCTGTCGAGCTCTTGCTGGGAGACGTCCTGATTGGTGCGTGGCTGTATTTCCACTACAACTTCCACCTGCTGGCGCAGATTCGGGTAAAGGTGTCCCGTTGGCGAGCCTAGTCTCATACGTATCTGCGACAGCCAACTCCCCAATGGTGGCGCAGCTCGCGAAGATGCAAGCGCCTCGAATGATCGGGGAGGCACCCCTTCAACGGTCAAGGTATACCCCCACGGTGCCTGGTTGCTTGCATTCGGGTCTTCGGAATGCAGGTGCACCGACAGATCGAAGCGGTTGCCATAGACATCCATGCCGTAGGTGTAGCTTTGCTGGAGTCTCTTCAGAACGACGTTGAAGTAGGCGATCATGCCCACCGCAATACAGATTGCGTCACGCGGTGATCTCAGGGGGCTGAGAAGGTCGTAGTAGGCCATCATCATTTCGGTTGAGCCCACGATCGTGGGGGTCGATGCCGTGCTGTTGGGGGCTCCGATGCAGGTTGCCTTGTTCAAGTGGAGCGACGATCCATAGGCGGGTTGTTGCATGCTGTGGATCTTCACGACATTGGCGGTTCGTGGGTTCTGCAATGTAACGTAGGTATTTTCGACACGTGCCGCACGCCCTCCGGCCTCTGAGGAGGCGCCCTGGAACACCACCACAGGCCTGGATACGACCAACCCGTGCCCTACCCTGTATTGCGTTGGTTCTACAGCCTCTATCTGAACGCTGCTATTGAAACGCCCTCCTTCGCCTTGGCCACCATACGGGACATCAAGATTGTTGGTCGTCCAGACTCTGCTTTGCACTCTGATCCTGGCTGCAAACTTGAACACCGTGCGCGCATCAACACTGGGGTCCAAATGCAGGTAGCGTACAAAGGTCTGATAGTCATTGCTGTCAGTATGTTTTTTTTTTGAAGTCTTGCCACTTCTGACGGTGCCTTCATCATAAGGCAGTATCCCGGTTTCGGGCGGCTGCGTCCCAGAAACCCACCCCCCGGGCGCGGTGGTGTACGGAATTATCTCGAGGCCGCCAACTGGTAACAGTACCACTTCGCCATACGAGTTACGGGCTTGTAAGGTTATGATCACTTTTGATTTTTGACGACCATTCGCGAACAGATGTGCTTTGGCATTCTGTTGTCCTCTGAACGCATCTGCCTCGATCAGAAAATAACTCAAGGTTGCAACTGCAGTGTCTGTAACGTGGGCCATGATGTCGCTTCCTGCGGTTGAGTGGAACGGGTTGCCGGGAGTGTGCTTTATCCATCGGCTGATACATAGACGCAGGACACCTTGCCCTCCAGCTTCCCATCCTTGAAGCCCTCGGAGATGATGCCCCGGGTTACCTCCTGGCCAATAGCGACATAATGGGCCTTTGAAACACTTATTTTTGCAGTCATCTGACCATAGATCGGATTGACGATTTTGTAGTGCGAATAGGACTCATCCGAATTACAGTGCCCGGCATTGTAAATGCCGAACCTTACGCCATCCCGAGGGTTTTCAACGGCGAAGTTATACATCTCGTCATTGTCGCAATCATTGTTGGCAAAGCGATGCATGCCGACGGTCATCTGGATAGTGCATCCCCCGCTGTTTTTTTTGTACAAATGCAACACTGAAATACCCTGTGGTGCAGGAGGAGGCGTTGTGGACTTATTCATGAAAAGGATGATGACCAGCGAGAGCACAATCATTATCACGAAAAGCGTGAAAGCAATAAGGGTGCGCGAAAAATGGAGGTTCATGAGGATGCCCTTTATCTGGCAGCGTGGCATTCAGAGTGTAAGATCACTGCCCTCCCGGTCAAGTTGCTAGTTAAACAAGTTCATGCTGAGCACCTGTGTTTTCAGACTGGTAATATTGCCAGTTGCAAGGCATGAAACGTGTATGGCAACACTGGGCACATCGAGTGAAAGTTACGCGTGCTGAACCCTCTGCCCAGGCTGGCACACTCATTCACTTGCAACAAAAGCCTTGACCGGCTCGCACCATGGCGTTACGTTCTCGCCCGCATTTTTGCAAGCCTGCACAGGAGTCCTGCATTGGACAGTTGCCCTAGTCGATTGCGACAGGTACAGCCGGCGAGCTAGTCCAGCAGACCCTTCTGCCACTGCTCGCCGAACACGGTGGTCAGTGGCGATCCGCATCCCTGGCGGGATGACGCATCTTCATTTCCCCTCCCCGCTTGACGCCCCTCATCGTGACGAGGTGTGTCGGCTGCTCGTACCCGTTGCCATCCCCGAAATCTTTACGCGCACAAGTGCGCTGACGCCGGCTGTCTGCCGGTGCCTTGAGGTGGTTCATGGATTGGAAAGTATTCTTGCTGCGCGTGGCTGTCGCGCTGGTACTGGGGGCGCTGATCGGCGCTGAACGTCAACTGCGTCAGCGCCTCACCGGGCTGCGCACCAATGCGCTGGTGAGCACCGGCGCCTGCCTGTTCGTGCTGGTGACCCAGGCCGTACCGGGCATGCTCCCGGCCGACGCTTCGCGGGTGGCGGCCTATGTGGTGTCGGGCATCGGTTTTCTGGGCGGCGGCGTAATCATGCGCGACGGCATGAACGTGCGCGGCCTGAACACCGCTGCCACGCTGTGGTGTACCGCCGCCGTCGGTGTGCTGTGCAGCCTGGGGTTACTGCTTGAGGCGAGCCTGGGCAGCCTGATGGTTCTATGCGCCAACATCCTGCTGCGTGACATCGCCCAGCGGCTGAACCAGCAGGATGTGTTACCGGCCAGCGAGGCCGAGCAGCGTTACGAGGTGCGCATCGTATGCCGCGCCGAAGACGAGATCCAGGTACGCAGCCTGATGCTGCACAGCTTTGGTAGCAGCGGCCTGCGCCTGCAATCACTGCACAGTGAAGACCTGCCCAACCCGGCCAAGCTGGAGGTGCGGGCCGAGTTGATGGGCGACCCGCAGGCGCCCTCGCAGCTCGAGCACCTGGCCAGCCGGGTGAGCCTTGAGAAAGGCGTCAGTTCGGTACGCTGGCAGGTATTCGAGCTGGCGTCGGACTGACCCGCTTCAGCAACTGGCGCGCCACTCGCGGATCTGTTCGTGGGTGGCCGTCACCCCGCCGCACACCACCACCAGCACCGACTGATATGCCTTGAGTGCCTCACTCGGTGCATAGGCCAGCGCCAGCGCTGCACCACAGGCCGGCTCCACCAGGATACGGTGGTCGAGCAGAAAACGTTCGCAGGCATCCAGCGCCTGAGCGTCAGTCACCACATGGCTGTGAATCGGCCGTTGCTGGCTGAGTTCGAAGGCCTGCTGGCATACCTGCTTGGCCCCCAGCGAGGTCGCCACGCTGGTCACTGCGGGCAGGGCCGTCGGGGCCTTGCTGGCCATCGCGGCAGCCAGCGAGGCGGCGCCGTCGGTCTCCACGGCAAATACCGGCACGTCAGCCCAGTCGTTACGTGCCAACCCCTCGCACACCCCGGCCAACAGGCCGCCCCCGCCCACCGAGAGCACGATCGCATCGGGCTTGAACCCACTGATGACCACCTCGTCGATCAGGCTGGCATGGCCTTGCCATAGCAGCGGATCGTCGAAGGGGTGGATGAAGGCCGCGTCGTCGGTGAGCAGCGATTGCGCATAGGCATTGGCCTCGTGCCAGGCGCTGCCGTGCACGATGACCTCGGCGTCCTCCTGGCGAATCAGCTGCCTGGCGCGTTCGGTGGTGGTTTGCGGCACCACCACGGTCACCGGCAAGCCCAGGCAGCGGCCCGCATAGGCCACCGCAATACCGGCGTTGCCCCCCGACGAGGACACGAAGCGGCGCTTGCCTTGCCTGGCATAGGCCTGGCAAGCCAGGCCCACGCCACGCAGCTTGAACGAGCCACAGGGCTGCAGGGCGTCGAGCTTGAGCCACACGTCCTGGCCGCTGGCCAGGCTGAGCGGGCGCGAAGGTACCAAAGGGGTTTCGAGATGCAGGGACATACCAGGCTCCAGGTCAGGCCAGTTCGACGATCGATTGAATTTCAACGCTTGCTCAGCGGTTGCGGATTTCATCGAGGTAGTTGTAGATGGTGTAGCGTGTCACCCCGAGTGCGGCGGCAGCTTTCTCGACGGCGCCCTTGACGATGAACAGTCCGCCATCGTGCATCTGGCGCACCGCCTCGAGCTTCTGCGCCTTGGCGATACGCCGGCCCTGGCTGCGTGCGTCGTGCAGGGCGGCATCGATGATCTGCGCCATCAACTGCTCGAGGTCGGGTTGGTTCTCGGTGGGCTCGCCGGGGGCTGCCCCGGTGCCGGGCAGCAGCTGTTCAAGGCACGCCTGGGCGGCGGCGATGCCACTGAAGTCGGTGTTCACGCACAGGCTGGCATAGGGCTCGCCCAAGGCGTCGCGGAACACCGCAGTGGCACTGCGCAGGGTCTTGCCGTCGCGGCCCAGGCTCGGGTAGTTGCCCACCACCACCGGGGTATGGCTGCCCTTGTCGCGCAGGGCCTGCAGCACCGCATTGAACCCCTGGTCTTCACGAGGCCCGGCCAGTACCGGGCTGCCGATCTGACGCCCACTGACATGCCCGTTGGCAATGGCAATCACCGAATGTTCCGGCCGGGTCAGGTCGTGCAGGACCACCTCGGTGGTGCGTCCCAGCACAGTGCCAAGCATCTGCACCGTTGCGTGCAGTACGCCCAGCACCAGCTGGCGTTCAGGGGTTGTATCGAGGGCCATCGAGCGCACCACAAGAAAAAACGAACCGAGAAAATATCAACATAAAGTTTAATTTTCAACGGTTCGTTAAAATCATCGCAGCACAAAATCGCCTGCTAGCCACCATCGGTATCGATATCGGCATCAGTGCGCGGCTTGCGCTCACGTTGTGGCTTGAAGTCAGGGCTGTAGGGGTTTTCCTTGTGAGGTTCGGGTGTATTGCTCTGCTCCTGCCCTCCTTCGTCCGGGCGTCCGGCATCCTGCAGCGGCACCTCCACATCGCGTTCAGGCAGGCTCTTGCCATCGTCCGGGCGTTTCCAGGTTTGCGGCAGCGGTTGTGGCTGGTCTTCAGCAACGGGCTCGCGGTTGCGCGGGTCATGAATCATGCTTGGCGTCCTCCGGTACAGGTTCAGCGTCGTTCATCCGACAGTGGCGTCGGCTCGTCAGGTTCGGGCACTGACGGGTTGGTGTCGGGAATGCCCTCGACGTCGTTAGGGTGTTCGCGGCGATCGTCGTCGCCACGCACGTTCGGGTCAGTCACCGGGTCGTGTTCGCGTCGCGGGTCGTTGAGCGGGTCCTTCCACAGGGGGTCATCCTGCGGGCGTGGATCGATAGCCATGGCGGTCACCTCAGGTCGTGGTCCGACAAATGCGGGCCCTGCAGTTTTTCGAGGCCCCTGGACGTGGTAGGTGCCAGCCAGCCGATCAATGGTCAGGGGCCGCGTACTCGCCAGCGAAGGAAAAATATGCTCTGTGCCCCGCAAAATCCGCTGCAACCTGCGGGGCACGCAAGGCCAGCACGCGGTAAGGTAGGCAAAAACTAAAACCTGAGGTGTTTGCGTGGCGTCCTATACCCTGCGTCAGCTTAGATATTTCGTCACCACGGTCGAATGCGGCAGCGTGGCCGAAGCCTCGCGCAAGCTGTATATCGCACAGCCATCGATATCCACGGCCATCAAGGGGCTCGAAGACGGGTTCGGCGTACAGTTGCTGATTCGGCATCATGCCCAGGGGGTTTCACTGACCCCGGGCGGTGCGCGGTTCTACCGCAAGGCTCAGGAACTGCTGCGCATGGCCCATGAGTTCGAGCAGAACGCCCTGGCGGACAACGACGTGGTGAGTGGGCAGATCGACATCGGCTGTTTCGAAACCGTCGCCCCACTCTATCTGCCGCGGCTGATCGCCGGGTTTCGCCAACGCTTTCCGGGCGTGGAAATTCGCCTGCGCGATGGCGAGCAGCAAGAGCTGGTACAGGGGCTGACGGCCGGCCGCTTCGACCTGGCGATCTTCTACCAGCATGACCTGGACAGCACCATCGAAACCGAGCCGCTGACCGCGCCGCAAAGGCCCTACGCCCTGCTGCCTGCTGGCCATCGCTTCGCCGGTCAAGCCCAGGTCTCGCTGCGCGACCTGGTACTTGAGCCGATGATCCTGCTGGACGTGCAACCCAGCCGTACCTATTTCGTGAGCATTTTCGAGGAACTGGGCCTGAACCCGAACATCGTGTTCGGCTCGCCCTCTATCGAGATGGTGCGCGGCATGGTCGGCCAGGGTTTCGGTTTCGCACTGCTGGTGACGCGGCCACGTTCCACCATCAGCTATGACGGCCAGCCACTGGTGTGCGTGGATATCGCCGAAGACGTGACCGGTTCGGCACTGGTGGCCGCCTGGCTCAAACGTGCGCAGCTGACCAAGCCTGCGCAGTTGTTCGTGGATTACTGCAAGGAGCAGTTCAGGCTGTGGCTGGCGTGAAAGCGGGCCGATCACTGCACGCTGTAACTGCGTCTGCCTGCCAAGTGCTTAGTTTCAGCAGGTATCAATAAAGCGACAACTCACGACCTGTGCTCGGCCGCAATAAAGTGCGGGCCTGCAACAACCTAGGGGTTGCAGTTGGCCTTGACCGCCGCCTCGTGGGACACATAAGGGCGATGCGGCTCGATGAACCAGGATGCCTTGGTTCGGTACGTGGTCAGCAGGCAGACGAACTGGCGACGCATGCTGTTGGTGTTGCTCCACTGCCGGTCACTGCCGGCCTTGTTCAGCAGCTCCTGGAACGCCAGGTCGGTCTGGTCTGCGGCGATAGTGCGGGTACAGGCGGAAGGCTTGATTTCCAGGCTCCACTGGTTGCCATTGATCGCGCCCCATTTCACCGAGTCTATGTAGCGCGGGCAGCGGCCTGGTACCGGTTTCGGAGGCACGACCCCGGTCGACCCTGTTTCGGCTTGATCGGCAACGATAAAGTCGAAGCGAAAGTGATCATTGATGTTGGCAGGTGGCGTCAGCCGCACAATGGGCACGATGATGCCGGTGTCGGCCCGAAACTCCTTCTGGTTGAGCCTGGCAGCGGCCAGCCCGTTCGGTACCCCTGCCGGCCAGTGGGCAGGCACACCCACTGGCATATAGAAGAATGCCTGGATGGGCAGGGTTCTGGCACGACCCGCCGGCCATGTCGTAACAACAAGTTCGTTCTGCTCGCTGAACCCTTCTGCGGCCAGTATGTTTTTCATCTGCAGCATGAGCATGAAGTAACCGGCACTGTTGGCAACGCCCCTGCGCATGTCGAAGCCGCATTGATTCAGCGGGCGGTACTTGGCGGGCTGGTACCAGATCCCGAGCCATTGTTGAGGCGTGGTGACGCCCTGGCTCTGGCATGGCCGACTGTGTGGGTAAACAACTCCCTCGTAGACCATGGTGCCGCAGGGTGTGTTCCTGAACCAGTTCCAGCCATCCATGCTGTAGGCACACTGCACCATCAGCAGGTCCTTGCCCGCTGGCCTGCGGTCCTGGGGATACATGATCAGACCGTCGTTGAAGCCCCACGCCACTGATCTGAACCTTGCGTCGTAACGTATGTAGGAGAACGACGTTCCGCCACTTCTCGCCGAGGTCGGGCTAGGGTCCCAGATGCGAAATGCCCCGGGGTTCTGCGGCCGCTGGGTGACGCGCATCAGGACACCGCTGCATAGAAACGGCGGTTTGCCTGAATCACCGCAATGCGAGTTGCCTGCGCTGTAGTTGTACCTGAGGTCGGCTACGGTGGCGTTGCCGTCCTCCAGCGAGCTGCGTGGTGAGCCAGGCGCCCACTGTGCCAACCCCGGCGCACTGGCTGCTACGCACCCCAGAAACATCAACATCTTTAACCTGTTCATGGTCCACTCCTTGTGCTGCAGTGCTGAAACTGCCTGTCAACGTGGCGTCGGATTGCAACCGGCAGCCACCGATACGCGATGAGACACATCGGGTCGAAAAGGCTCCAGGTTCCAGGTTTTCTTGTAGCGGGCGGTGGCCAGGTGGCACACCAACTGACGACGCATGCCGCCCCCGTTGTCGAGGCGCCAGCGCCAGTCACTGCCGTAGCGCTTGTACAGTTCCGCGTAGGCGGCGTTGGTTTCGTCCTGGTGGATGCGTCGCCCGCAATAGGTAGGCGTGAGCTCCAGGGTCCAGGCGTTCTTGCGGATGCCTGGGTCGTAGCGGTAGCTCCACTGCCCCGACTCGAAGTAGCGCGTGCAACGTGCGCGCGCAGCGGCTTCGCCAGGCGAAGCGTCGACGGAGGAAAGCTCGCTGCTCGACGCCTGGGTGCCTGGCGCATGAGGCGTCGACTGCTGGCTCGGATGGATGCAGCCAGTCAGCAGTACTGCTGCCAGCAAACAACAAGCTCTGGTGGCAAGATGGATGGGCATCACCGGCTCCTTTGGCAGGATTGCCCATGTCGATCACACTTCAGGGGTTGCCGTTGGCTGCCATTGCGGGCTGGTGACGCGCATACGGGCGGCGCGTCTCGATGTTCCAGGGGGGCTTGTTCGGTACGGACAGGCCGGGCCAGCGTATGTCGCAAGGTGTTCATGTCGCTCTCCCACTGTCTGCCCAACGGCAAGGCAAACAGTAACGGTGAGCAACACCAGCCCGCTACTGACAGAAGTATCAGTAGCGGGGGCTAAGGCCTGGGTGGGATATTGGCTCGAATCAGCGCGCCGCCCAGGCATTGAAGCGTTGTTCCAGCTCCTCGCCATGGTCAACCCAGAACGCCGCATCCACTGCTCGCGCCTGGGCCAGGTTGGCTTCGGCAGTGGGCAACTGCTTCTGTACTTCGGCTGGCAGCAAACCCAGGGTCTGCTTGTTTACCGGGCCATACGGAATGTTTTCCGAGAACACCTTCTGCGCCTGTGGCTGGCTGGCGAACGCAATGAAATCCTCGGCCAGTTTCTTGTTCGGCGTACCCTTCACCACCGCCCAGTATTCAGGGTCGAACAGGCTCTGCGGCCACACGATGCTCAGCTTCATGCCCTCCTTCTGCGCAGCCGCGATGCGCCCGTTGTACGCCGCGCTCATCACCACATCACCGGCAATCAACCACTGCGCAGGTTGCGCCCCGGCTTCCCACCACTGGATGTTGGACTTGATCTGGTCCAGCTTGGCGAACGCGCGGCTCACCCCTTCAGGGGTGCCGAGCACCTTGTACAACTCATCGGGCTTGACGCCGTCGGCGAGCAAGGCGATCTCCAGGGTGTACTTGGCGCCCTTGCGCAGGCCGCGCTTGCCGGGGAAGTCCTTCACGTTCCAGAAGTCCGCCCATGAGGTCGGCCCCTTGGCCAGCTTGGCATGGTCGTAGGCCATCACCATCGACCATACATAGGTGGCCACGCCGCACTCGGTGAAGGTGCCGGGCACAAAATTGGCCTGGTCACCGAAACGTTGCGGGTCGAGTTTCTCGAACAGGCCTTCATCACAGCCGCGCAACAGCTCGGGGCTTTCGACCTCGACCACATCCCAGCTGGTGTGGCCGACGTCGACCATGGCCTTGATTTTCGACAGCTCGCCGTTGTACTCGCCTGCCACCACGGTGCCCGCACCGCTGGCATTGAATGGCTGGAAGTAGGCCTTTTCCTGTGCCTGCTTGGTGGCGCCGCCAAACGAGATGACGGTCAGGTTCTGCGGGGCGGCAAACACGGCACTGCTCAACAGGGCCAGGGCAAACGGAACGCTGCAACGCAAGGATCGGGTCATGGCTCACTTCCTCGACTAGGCCGGCACGCTCGTGCGCGCCGGCGGGGTTTTGTTAGGCGACCGCGGGTACGGTCGTCCTGCTCTACGGCAGTAAAAGGTGCAACGTTGGCCGGCTCGTATGCCGATCTGTGTGTTATGTCTCGCTCAAAAACGCCGCCAGACGCTCCATCAACCGGTCACAACCAGCCAGCTGTTCGACGCTGACGTATTCGTCCGGCTTGTGTCCCTGGTCCATGCTGCCCGGCCCGCAGACCACCGCCGGTATCCCGGCCTGGTCGAACAGCCCGCCTTCGGTGCCAAAGGCCACCGTGCTGAAGGCATCGCTGCCGCACAGCCGGGCAATCAGCTGCGCCGCCGCGCTGTCCGGTGGCGTGGCAAGCCCCGGGTAGCTCGACAGTGCTTCGAAACGAATGCCGCTGTCGGCATTGACCGCCTGCATCGCCGGCACTACTTCACGCGCGGCAAACGCCTGCAATTCATCGGCCACCGCTTGCGGGGCGAACGCCGGCAGCGCCCGCACCTCGAAATCGAAACGGCAATCGGCCGGCACGATGTTCAGCGCCGTGCCGCCCTGGATCGTGCCCACCTGCACGGTCGAAAATGCCGGGTCAAATCGTTCGTCGTGAAGCTCCGGCGCCGCCAGGCGCGTACCGATTGCGCCCAGCTGGCCGATCAGCCGCGCCGCCTGCTCGATGGCGTTGACGCCATAGGGCGCGTAGGCCGAATGACAGGCCGCGCCGTGCACATGGCAGCGCATGGCCAGCTTGCCCTTGTGCCCGAGCACCGGCTTGAGTTCGGTGGGTTCGCCGATCAGGCACAGCGCCGGCATCGGGATACGCCGTGGCAACACCTCGAGCAGGCTGCGTACCCCCAGGCAACCCACCTCTTCGTCATACGAAAACGCCAGGTGTACCGGGCGGCGCAACGGGCTTGCCAGAAACAGCGGCACCGCCGCCAGCACCGAGGCCAGGTAGCCTTTCATGTCGGCAGTGCCCCGGCCGTACAGCTTGCCGTCCTGCTCGCTCAGGTCGAACGGCGGCACCGTCCAGGCCTGGCCGTCCACCGGCACCACATCGGTGTGTCCGGACAGCACCACGCCGCCCTCCACCCCCGGGCCGATGCTGGCCAGCAGGTTGGCCTTGGTGCGTTCGGCGTTGTAGATCAGCTCGCAGTCCACCCCCAGATCGTCCAGGTAATCGCGCACGAACTCGATCAGCGCCAGGTTCGAATCCCGGCTCACCGTGGCAAAGCCGACCAGCTGCGCCAGCAGGGTGCGGCTGCGCCATTCACTCATCGCCGGGCACTCCGTAGCTGGGCGCCTGCGTCGGGTCCAGGGCGCGGGTCAGGTAGTCCTGCAACTGGGGTTCATAGGCGGTCCACAGTTTGTGCAGTTCGCCGATGGGATTCTCGTCGGCCCAGTCCACCCGCAGGTCGACGATCGGCCAGGTCAGGTCGCCGACCACCGACAGTGCCGCCGAGTGCACCGCCCCGGCCTCGCCGCCTGCGGCCTGCCCCGCCTGCAATGCCGTGAGCAACCGGGCGGCCAGGCAGCCCTCGCTGCGCTCGAAGGCCTCGACCATGCGTTCGATCACCGCGCTGCTGGCCAGCAGGTTGCCGGCGGCCACGCATTGATCGCCTGCCACTGCATTGTGGGTGCCCAGTGCGTGGCTGCCACTGAAGAGTGCGGTGCGCCCCTGGGCATCCACCACCGCTACCTGACGGTACTGGCCATAGCCATTGCTCGACAGCGCCTGGTCCAGGGCCGTGGCGGGGGCCAGCCCGTCGGCCAGGCCATCGAGTATCTGCGGGCCCAGCGCCGGCAACGTGATGTTCTGGCTCGACACCGCGCCCACGCCGGCGCGCAGCCAGGGGCAACGCGCCCCCACGGCGATGCTCGACGAGCTGATGGCGATACCCAGCTGACCGGTTTCGGCGCAGCGTCCGACGATAGAAAAAGTCATGTGCCGCTCCTTATTCGGGGATCACCGCGATCACGTCGATTTCCATCAGCCACTGCGGTTGGCCCAGGGCACTGACCACCAGCCCGGTGGAAATCGGAAACACGCCCTTGAGCCATTTGCCGACCTCCTGGTACACCGGCTCGCGGTAGCGCGGGTCGATCAGGTAGGTGGTGGTCTTGACGATGTGGCTCAGGTCGCTGCCGGCTTCTTCGAGCAGTTGCTTGACGTTGCGCATGGCCTGTTCGGCCTGGGCCCGCGGGTCGCCAAGGCCGACGAGTTGGCCGTCGAAATCGGTGCCCACCTGGCCACGCACGTAGACCGTGTTGCCGGCACGCACGGCCTGGCACAGATCGTTGTCCAGGGTCTGGTTGGGGTAGGTATCCTTGGTGTTGAACATGCGGATGCGGGTATGGGTAGGCATCAACGTACTCCCAGTTTCTGGACGTTGGAATCACAGTGGGCGGCAGCCTCGCGTTGCGCGGCGTCGCGGTAGTCGAAATAGGTGCGCTGTTTCACGATGTGCTCGGCGATGTGCCGGGCGTCGTGCCACACGCCCCAGATAAAGGCGGAGCCACGGCGCGACAGCCACGGCAGGCCGACGAAATAGATCCCCGGTTCGCGGGACACACCGCGCTGATGCTGTGGCTTGCCGTCGGGCTTGAAGGCATCGACCTTCAGCCAGCTGTAGTCGGTCGAGTAGCCGGTGGCCCAGATGATCGAGCTGACACCGGCCTTGGCCAGGTCCAGCTCAAGAATCGGCTGGGTCAGGCACTGCGGGTCGGGCAGCATGTGGCGTGCTTCGGGTTCTTCGGGCAGGTCCAGGCCGTTGCGTGCAATGTAGTCGTCGGCGGCATCGAGCAGCGCCAGGTAGTTCTCGTCGCCGCGGGCGATGTTCTCGGCCAGGTTGGCCTCGAAGCTGACCACACCTTGATCGAATGCGCGGGTCAGGCCCACCAGCGTGATGCCCTGGTGGGCCAGCTTGCGAAAGTCCACGGTATGTCCGCCACGGGCACCGCTGACCGCGATGGTCACGTGCTCCTTGCCGGGCTGCACGCCTTCGGCGTCCCACAGGCCGAGCACCCCCAGCCACCAGCAGAAGTCGCGATTGCGGTAGGCGCGTGGCGGGCGATCGTGCGCGCCCACCGACAGGTACACCTGCTTGCCGGCGCGCTGCAGTTCATCGGCGATCTGCACACCCGAGGAGCCCGCGCCCACCACCAGCACCGCGCCTTCGGGCAATTGCCGGGGGTTGTGGTAGTCGGCCGAATGCAGCTGGGTAATGCCGGGAAGCTGCGGAGCGATGGGCGGGATCACCGGGCGCTGGAACGGCCCGGTGGCCACCACCACCTGGTTGGCCTCGATCAGGCCCATGGAGGTCTGCACCGTAAAGCCCGAGCGACCTTCGTTGCGTTCGACCTTGAGCACTTCGACACCGGTACGAATGGGCGCGTCGATCTTCTTGGCATAGGTCTCGAAGTAGGCCGCCACCTGATCCTTGCCGGCGAAGGCGTCGGCATCCAGGCCTTCGAATTCCAGGCCCGGGAAGCGGTCGTGCCAGGCCGGGCCGTTGGCCACCAGCGAGTCCCAGCGACCGGTGCGCCAGGCTTCGGCGATGCGGTTGCGTTCCAGCACCAGGTGCTGCACCCCGAGGCGGCCCAGGTGCTCACTCATGGCCACGCCGGCCTGACCGGCGCCTACTACAAGCGTATCAATTCGGGTTTTTTCAACGGTCATGGCTGTGCGCTTCTGCATGAGGGGGTTGCCCGCATTCTGTGCGCCGCCGGGTATTAGCGAAATTATGATTTATGTCGCCACTGGCAAGGAAAAAGCGTGCCCCCGTATTGCCCATGCCGGGGGCGCTTGCACAACCCTGGTGCTTTGCACAGACTGCGTGGGTTCCCATTGCAGAGCGTGCCCGATGTCCTTTTCCATTCGCCTGGCGACCCCTACCGATGCTCCCCTGCTGCCTGACATAGAGCGCTCTGCGGCCCAGGCCTTTGTGCAAGTGCCGGCACTGGCGTGGATTGCCGAGCACACGGTGCTCAGCAGCGTCGAGCACCTGGAGTTCGTGGCTGCCGGGCTCGAGTGGGTGGTGGTGGATGGGCGGGACCGCCCAATTGGGTTCGTGTGTGCCAGCGCGTTCGATGAGTCGCTGCACATAGAAGAGCTGGCGGTGGATCATGCGCAGCAAGGCCAGGGCCTGGGTCGGCGATTGATTGCGGCCGTGCGCGCGCATGCCGAGGCCCAGGGCTTCGCGGCCCTGACCCTCACCACCTTTGTGGCGGTGCCGTGGAATGCACCGTTTTATGCACGGTTGGGTTTCGAGAGACTGGAAGAGGCGTCGTTAAGCGGTATGTTGCGCCGGCAGATGGCGTACGAGGCTTCGCGAGGGTTGCAGGGGCGGTGTGCGATGCGCTTGTCATTGCGCGACTAGCTGGCGCCCCAAGACGCCGGCAAGGCCGGCTCCTAGATTCGCTACAACGCACCCTGCCCTGTCAGGGGTGAGTCGGCAGCCCTGTCTGCTCGGCTTCAGCTTGGTCTGAGGCTTGCTCCTTTGCCTTCAAGGCCTCCAGCTCTGCATCGCGCTGCTCGACCTGCGCCTGCAATTGCTCGATCACCTGCTGTTGCTGGCGTTGTTCACCCGCCCCCTGCTCCACCTGCTGCCCCAGCACCTGGTTCTGCCGCAGCAGCTCCTCCCGCGCACCCAACGACTGCGCCAGGCTGGCCATCAAGGTCTTGATCTCCTGTGCCTGTTGCGCCTGCTGGTCCTGCAGCGCCTGCCGCTCACGCTGCACCTGCCGCGCCTCCACCAGCAAGCGCTCGTTGTCGCGGTTGAGCCGCGTCAGTTCGTCCTGCTTGACGATCAGGCTCTGCTGCAACTGACGCACCTCGACCTGCAACTGCTGTACCTGCGCCTCATGCCGGCGCTGATCCTGCTCGCGCTGCTCACGGGTGGCGGTGCGGTAATGCTCCAGCGCATCGCGGGCATGCTGGTGCTTGTCTTCCAGCGACTGGATCTGCTCGTCCTTGTCGTTCAGGCGCAGGTTCAACTCACCTACCGCCTGATTCAAGGTGGCATTGCGCGTCTGCTCGGTCTGCAGGGTACTGCGGGTCGTGGCCAGCTGCGCCGACTCACCCGCCAGCGCCTCGGCCTGAATCTGGTGTTGCTGCTGCAGGGTCGCCAGCGCCTGCTGGATCGCCTGCAGTTCGCCCTGCAAGGCCGCCTTTTCATGGTCGAACACGTTCTGCGCCGCTTCGATACGTGCGTCGCCCTCCTCCACCAGTTGCTGGGCCAACTGACTGACCAGGTTGGCCAGGGCTTCGCTCATGCCCGGCTTGTCCGCCGCCAGTGTCGGTTGCTGCGCGTCCAGCTCCTTGAGGTAGCGGTGAATCGTGGTCTTGGACCCGGTGTTGCCCAGCTCGATGCGTACGGCATCGATACTGGGGTGTTCGCCACGGGCCAATAGCGCCTGACGCGCCTTCTGCACGATTGCCTTGTTGATACCGCCACGGGCCATGGGTGCTCCTACTATTTCGTAATGTGGTACGTACTATGTAGATACATACTAAATGAAATTGAAAAAATGCCTATAGAAATCAGAATAAAAGATGAAATAATCACGGCTTATCACATGTGATAGGCAAAAAACGCCCGGTTTCAGTAGCTCAGCCGTACACCGATGGAGAACCTGCCGATGAACAAGCTCGATCGCTACCTGGACGCAGCCGTAAGGGACAACACGCGGCGCAGCTACCGCGCGGCCGTGGAGCATTTCGAGGTGAGCTGGGGTGGCTTTCTACCGGCCACGGCCGACAGCATCGCGCGCTACCTGGCCGATTACGCCGAGCAGCACTCGATCAACACCTTGCGCCAGCGCCTGGCTGCGCTGGGCCAGTGGCACACCAGCCAGGGCTTTCCCGACCCCACCAAGGCGCCGCTGGTGCGCCAGATGCTCAAGGGCATACGCGCGGTGCACCCGGCGCAGGAGCGCCAGGCAGCCGCCCTGACCCTGGAACACCTGCAGCGCACGGTCGACGCACTGCACACCAAGGCCGCACAGGCGCAACAGGCGCACTGCCTGCCCGAGCTGCTGCGCGCACGGCGCGATGTCGCCCTGCTGCTGATCGGGTTCTGGCGAGGGTTCAGGGGCGATGAACTGGCGCGCCTGCGCGTTGAGCACATTCAGGCCCAGGCGGGCGTGGGCATGCAGCTGTACCTGGCGCAAAGCAAAGGGGACCGGCAGGGCCGCGGAGTCAGTCATCGCACCCCTGCCCTGAAGAGCCTGTGTCCGGTACAGGCCTACATCGACTGGATCAGCGTGGCGGGCATCGCCCGCGGGCCGGTGTTTCGCAAGCTCGATCGCTGGGGCAACCTGGGCGAGCAGGCGCTCAACAGTGGCAGCCTGATCGTGCTGCTGAGGCGGATTTTTGCAGATGCCGGGCTACCCGCCAGCCTCTACAGCAGCCACTCGCTGCGTCGTGGCTTTGCCACCTGGGCCAGTGGCAATGGCTGGGACATGAAAGCGCTGATGGCCCACGTGGGCTGGCGCGACGTGAAATCGGCGCTGCGCTACGTGGATGCGTCGGTGTCGTTCGGGGAGCTGGAAGTGTTGCCGGCCAGAAGGGACGTGCTGACAGCCGACCGAGCGTCGCGGTGAGGGCCACCCGGCGCTCACCGTCACACCCCTCTCACAGCTTCGCGATCGACACCTCGGTCGACTTCACGAACGCGATCACCTCGCTGCCAATCCTCAGTTCCAGCTCATGCACCGACCGCGTGGTGATCACCGAGGTGACGATGCCGGCCTGGGTCTGCACGTCGATTTCCGAGACCACCGGCCCCTCGATGATCTCCTTGATGGTGCCCTTGAACTGGTTACGTACGTTGATCGCCTTGATGGTCATGGTGTGGCTCCTTAGCAGTTGGGAGCACCGTCGTTGCAGTGCGTGAATGCAGAGTGCACCGCAAAGATAAAAATCAAAAAGAATAAATAACGACAAATATAGATCCGTATGGAATATGAAAAGCTGTATATCAACATTCCTAAACGTTATTTATTTAAGGTTTTTTAGATCATTTAGCATCGACAGGGCCCGGCCTTGAGGCCCGAACCTTTTTGCACAGGTAACCCGCGTGAGCGCCACGTTGCATACCCCTCGATCGACCCCGCTGCAGATTGCCCGCGACCTGGCCCAGACATTCAGCCGCAGCGTGGTAGAGCGCGACCGCAAGGGCGGCACGCCCAAGGCCGAACGCGATGCCCTGCGTGCCAGCGGCCTGCTGGCCCTGAGCATCCCCCGCGAGTTCGGCGGGCTGAACGCCACCTGGAGCCAGACCTTCGATGTGGTGCGCGAATTCGCCCGGGTCGACAGCTCGATTGCCCATGTGTTCGGCTTTCACCACCTGATGCTGGCCACCGTGCGTCTGTTCGGCGCACCTTCGCAATGGCAGCCCTGGTACGAGCTGACGGCGCGCAAGAACTGGTTCTGGGGCAATGCCCTCAACCCCCTCGACACCCGCACCATCGTCAAGCACCACGGCAGCTGGCGTGAATTCTCCGGCAAGAAGAGCTTCTGCTCGGGCGCCAGCGATTCACAAATGCTGATTGCCTCGGCCGTGGACGAGGCTGCCGGGGGCAAGCTGCTGATTGCCGCGATACCCAGCGGTCGCACCGGCATCACCCTGCACGACGACTGGCACAACATGGGCCAGCGCCAGACCGACAGCGGCAGCGCCACCTTCGAACGGGTGCGCGTGGAAGAAGGCGACCTGCTGCTCGACCCCGGCCCGCTGAGCACGCCGTTCGCCTGCCTGCGGCCGCTGATCGCCCAGCTGCATTTCGCCAACATCTGCCTGGGCATCGCCGAAGGCGCCTTCGAAGAAGCGCGCCAGTACACCCTCAACGAGACCCGGCCCTGGTTCAAGTCCACAGCCCTTGATAGCCGCGACGATCCTTATGTACTGGGCCACTTCGGCGACTTCTGGGTACGCCTGCAAGGCGCCCGGCTGCTGCTCGACAACGCCGCCGGCGAACTCGACCGGGCCTGGGCCAAGGGCGCCGCGCTCGGCGCAGACCAGCGCGGCCGCGTGGCGGTGGCCATCGCCACCGCCAAGGTGGCGGCCAGCCGCGACGGCCTGGAGCTGTGCAGCAAGGTCTTCGAGGTCACCGGCGCCCGCGCCACGCAGGCCTCGGTGGGGCTCGACCGGCACTGGCGCAACCTGCGCACCCAGAGCCTGCACGACCCGCTGGATTACAAACTCCACGAACTGGGCGACTGGGCCTTGAACCAGCGCCTGCCGATTCCGACGTTCTATTCATAGTGTGACTGCCATGCAATTGTTGACCCTACCGCCCTCGCCCGCGTTGGCCACCTCGATCCGCGCCACCGCGCAGGTGTTCGAAGACCCCAAGTCACGTGCGCTGCTGGCGCATCTGCAACAGGTGGCGCCCAGCGAAGCCAGCGTGCTGATCATCGGCGAGACCGGTACCGGCAAAGAGCTGGTGGCGCGCCACATTCACAACCTCAGCGGGCGACGTGACAAGCCGTTCGTGGCCGTCAACTGCGGCGCGTTTTCCGAATCGCTGGTCGAGGCCGAGCTGTTCGGCCACGAGAAAGGCGCCTTCACCGGCGCCCTGGCGGCCAAGGCCGGCTGGTTCGAAGAGGCCAACGGCGGCACCCTGTTCCTCGACGAGATCGGCGACCTGCCGATGCCGATCCAGGTCAAGCTGCTGCGCGTGCTGCAGGAGCGCGAAGTGGTGCGCCTGGGCTCGCGCAAGAGCATTCCCATCGATGTGCGGGTACTGGCCGCCACCAACGTGCAGCTGGAAAAGGCGATCAATGCCGGGCACTTTCGCGAAGACCTCTATTACCGTCTGGACGTGGTCAGCCTGGAGCTGGTGCCGCTGCGCGAACGCCCCGGCGACATCCTGCCGCTGACCCGCCACTTCATCGATGCCTACAGCCAGCGCCTGGGCTACGGCCAGGTGCGCCTGAGCGCCCAGGCCGAGCACAAGCTGCGCACCTACGGCTGGCCGGGCAACATCCGCGAGCTGGAAAACGTCATCCACCACACCCTGCTGATCTGCCGCGACGGCCTGATCGAGCACGACGACCTGCGCCTGTCGAACATGCGCATCGAACGCCAGGACGACAGCCCCAGCCAGGACGACTCGGCCCAGGCGCTGCTCGAAAGGGCCTTCCAGAAACTCTTCGAGGAACAGGCCGGCGCGTTGCACGAACAGGTCGAGGACGCGCTGTTGCGCGCGGCCTACCGCTTCAGCCACTACAATCAGGTGCACACCGCCAACCTGCTGGGCCTGACCCGCAATGTCACGCGTACCCGCCTGATCAAGATCGGCGAACTGGCGGTCAATCGCCGCCGGCCCACCGGCGCCACCCAGGGCGAGCGGGTGCTCAACCTGTCGATCTGATCAGCCACGCGCGGCATACACCGCATTGCCGGCGTCTGCTGCCAGGCGCCGGAACACCAGTGCCGAGGCCATGCACGCCAGCCCGCACAGCAGCATCACCCAGGCCACGTCGCTGGTGACGGGGGTGGCGTGCCCGCGCAGGTTCATCAGCACCCCCAGCAGCGAGGCGGCCAGCCCCACCGACAGGCTCATGCTCAACTGCACCGTCATCGCCGACAGGCTGCTGGCCCGGCTGCTCAGCGCCGCCGGTACATCCGCATAGGTCAGCGCGCCCAGGGTGCTGAACTGCAGCGAACGGATCACTGCGCTGGCGAACAGCATCAGCACGATTACCCAGTACGGCGTATCGCTGGTAAAGCTGGCACAGGCCCCCAGGGTCAGCCCGGTGAGCAGCGCATTGCCGGTGAGCGTGCGACGGATGCCGAAGCGGCGCACCACGCGCACTGCCAGCAGCTTCATCAGAAACGCCCCCGCGCCACCCGCCAGGGTCAGCAGCCCCGCATGCAGCGGGCTCAGGCCAAAGCACAGCTGAAACATCAGCACCAGCAGGAACGGGCCAGACGAGGTGCCCAGGCGCAGCAGGTTGCCGCCCCAGAAGCTGATGCGGTAGCTGGGAATGCGCAGCAGCGACAAGTCCAGCAGCGGTTCGGCGCAGCGCCGTGCATGGCGGATGTACCACGCGCCGCACAGCAGCCCCGCCGCGATCATCACCGCCACCCACGCTCGCGGCAGCAGGCCGTGGCCCAGCGCCTCGAAACCGAACACCAGCGCCCCCAGCGCGGTGCCGCTGAGCAGCAGCCCGCGCACATCCAGCGCCCGCGCACGAACCCCGGGATAATGCGGTACATGGCGCAGCACCAGCACGATGCCCACCAGGCCGATGGGCAGGTTGATCAGGAAGATCCAGTGCCACGACACGAACGTCACCATCAGCCCGCCCAGCGGCGGCCCGATCATCGGCCCGATCAGCGCCGGAATGGTCAGGTACGACAGGTTGCGCATCAGGTCTTCGCGCGGCGACCAGCGCAGCAGGATCACCTGCCCCACCGGCACCATCATCGCCCCCGCCGCGCCTTGCAGCATGCGCGCCAGGCACAGCTGCAGCAGCGAGGTGGAGGCCGCGCAGGCCAGCGACGACACGATGAACAGCACGATCGCCACCACGAACAGCCGTCGTGGGCCGAAGCGGTCGGCGGCCCAGCCACTGACCGGCACGCACAGCGCGGCGGCCAGCATGTACAGCGACACCACCAGGTTCATGCGCACGCTCGGCGCGCCGAAGTCGCTGGCCATCTGCGGCAAGGCCGTCATCACCACGGTGGAGTCGATCAGTTCCATGCACAGCGCGCAGCCGATGATCATCGGCACCTTGCGCGAAACCGGCCGCAAGGCCGGCAGGGGTTCGGCCATGGTCACTCAGAACAGCCCCGAGGTCGGCGGCGGCGTGCCCTTGAGGTACCAGGTGCCGACCGCCGAGGCCTTCCAGTGGCGCGGGTTGTGGTTGGCCACCGTACGCGCGTTGCGCCAGTGCCGGTCGAGGTTGTGGCTGCGCCCGGTGGTGGACGCACCGCCCACATCGAACAGCAGCTCGGCGGCCCGCAGCGCCGATTCGGCGGCAATGTACTGGGCCTGCGCCACGTCGATGGCGGCCTGATCCACCGCCTGCGGGTCCAGTTGCAGGGCCCAGGCGCGGTCGATCACCGCTGCAGCCTTGAGCACCACCGCTTCGGCGGTGAAGGCGCGCGCGGCCACTTCGCCCACGCTCAGTTGCACATAGGGGTCGTCCACCGACTGGCTGGCGCTGCTGTGCTTGATCGGTCGCGCATGCTCGCGGGCAAAGCGCACTGCATCCTCCTGGGCATTGCGCGCGATGCCGGCCTCCACGGTGGCGAGGAACAACTGCAGAAACGGGGTGACGATGGTGCGCTTGCCCTCCTCCACGGTGCGCGGACGAATCTCGCTGGCCAGCACCTGCACATCGTTCAGGCGCGTGGTGCCACTGGCGGTCAGGCGCTGGCCCATGGCGTCGAAGTCGTCCACCAGCTCCAGGCCCAGGCGATCGCGCGGCAGCACGAACGACACCGGCCTGTCCTGTTCGTCCAGCGCCACGGCGCTGACCCAGTCGGCGTACAGCGCGCCCGTGCTGTAGTACTTGCTGCCGCTGACGCGAAAGTGCTCGCCATCGGGCACGATGCGTGCGCTGATCGCGCCATTGGCGCCGCCCACCTCCCAGCCTGCGTTGCCCAGCACGGCGCCGTCCAGGTAGCGTGCGAACCAGCGCTGGCGCTCCTGCTCTGCACCGCTGTGGTCGGCGGCCAGCAGCCCTTCGACGAAGGCAAAGCCCGGGCGCAGGGCCTGGGCCACATTGGAGTCCACCGAGGCCACCCGTAGCAGCAGGCCGATCACGTCGCTCACCGAGCCGCCGGGGCCACCGTAGGCGAGCGGGATGCGCACGGTATAGAGCCCTGCGGCGGCCAGCTGGCGTATGGCGTCATACGGCAGCTGGCGCTCACGTTCACGCTCGGCTGCACCGGCCGCAATCTCGGGAAGCAAGGCATCCAGGCGTTGATGCAGGTGCGCAACGCTGGTCAGTGCGTGTTGGGGGGCGTGTTTGGGGACTTCGGACAAATGCGGCATGGGCGCCTCCTTGGGCGTTTGAAAACTCTCAGGCAGATTCGGTAGCGGGTGTTTCGTCGACCTGGCCAGCGGCCTGGCGACTCCACAACCGGTGGTACTGGCCGCGCTGGCGCAGCAGCTGTGCATGGCTGCCGTCCTCGATCAAGCGGCCCTTGTCGAACACCAGGATGCGGTCCAGGTGCGCCACCGTGGACAAGCGGTGCGCGACCACCAGCACGGTCTTGCCGCGCATGATTTCGTCGAGTTTTTCCTGGATGAAACGCTCGGTGAGCGAGTCCAGGCTGGAGGTGGCTTCGTCCATCACCAGGATCGGGGCGTTCTTGAGCAGCACCCGGGCAATCGCGATGCGCTGGCGCTGGCCACCCGACAACTTGACCCCGCGCTCGCCCACCAGCGAGTCATAGCCGTGTTCCATGCTGTCGATGAAGTCGTCGGCGCCGGCGCGGCGGCTGGCATGCACCACGTCCTCGAAGCTGGCCTCCAGGCGCCCGTAGTGGATGTTCTCGCCGATGCTGCGGTGGAACAGACCAGGTTCCTGGGGGATCAGGCCGATCTGCTGGTGCAGCGAATGCTGGGTCACTTCGCGCACATCGCGTCCATCCACCAGCACCTGGCCGCTGTTGACGTCGTACAGGCGCAGCAGCAGGTTGAGCAGGCTCGACTTGCCCGAGCCCGAGGTGCCCACCAGGCCCACGGTCTGCCCCGCCGGGATCACCAGGTTCAGGTGCTGGAAGATCGGCTTGTCGGGCGCATAGCCGAAGCTCACGTCGCGAAACTCGATGTCGCCGCGCACTGGCGGCAGCGCCCGTGCGCCGGGAAGGTCCACCACCTCGTGGGGCCGCACCAGGGTGCGCACGCCGTTGGCGATGTTGCCGGTGGCCTCGAAGAACTCCAGAAAGCGCCGCGACAGGTTGCTCACGTCATTGATGATCAGCAGCGACAGGCTGGTGGCCATGACGAAGGTGGCGATGTCGATGCGCCCCACGTACCACTGCTGCAGCGCAAGCCCCAGCATGCCCAGCTTGAGGGCCACGCCGCCGGCCGACTGGAACCAGCGGATCTTCTCCATGTACCAGAACGAGCGGTAGGCCGCGTCCACCTCGCGGTCAAGGTAGTGCCCCAGGTAGCCGTGCTCGAACGGCTGGCGGGCGAACAGGCGGATGTTGGTGAGGTTGCTCACCGCGACCACCACCTTGCCGTTGCTGGTGCTGCGCGCCGCCGAATACTGCTGTGCCAGCGGGTGGCTGCGCCGCGCCAGGACATAGCAAATGCCAATGAACAGCAGCGACCAGCCGAGCATGAACGCGGCCAGCAGGCCCGAGGCGCTCCACAGCAAGGCGGTGGCCAGGCTCAGGGTCAGCGCCAGGCCGAGCATGTCGAACAGCAGGATGCCCAGGGTCTGGTTGACCCCCAGCGCCACCTCGGCGATGCGGTGCGCCAGCGCCCCGGCGAACTCGCTGCTGACAAAGCGCTGGGAGTGGCGTTGCAGGTAGGCGAACAAGGCATGGGTCACGGTGCGCCGTTGCAGCGGCAGCACCTTGATGTGGCAGGCGGCGGCGCTGCGGGCGCTCAGCAGTTCCAGCACCAGCAGCGTGCCGAACAGGCTCAGGGGCGCCACCAGCCCCGGCAGCGCGGCGTGCACCGAGGCGGCCTCGGTCACCTGCCGGGTGATCAGGCCCAGCGCCCAGGGGATCAGCACCGCGCTGACCACGGCGATGCACTGCAACAGCAGGATGCTTGAGTACCAGACCTTGTAATTGCCGATGCACAGGCGCACGAAGGCCAGCGGCGTGTCCGGCAGGTGGTCGATCTTCCAGTGGTGCAGCCGTCGTCGCGGCGTGTGGCGGGTCGAGAAATGCAGGCTCATGGTTCAGATCGCCAACTTGAGGAATTCGAACGAGGTACGGCGGCGGCTTTCCAGGTGCGGAATGGCCTCCAGCAAGGCCAGGGTGTAGGGATGCTGCGGGTGGTCGAACACGTCGCGCACCGCCCCGCTCTCCACCGCCACGCCGTCCTTCATCACCAGTACCTCGTCGCTGACCTGGTTGATCACCCCCAGGTCGTGGGAGATGAACAGGCACGCCAGGCCCAGGCGCTGCTTGAGGTCGTCGAGCAGTTCGAGGATCTGCGCCTGCACCGACACGTCCAGCGCCGACACCGGCTCGTCGCACACCAGAATCTGCGGCCCGGCGGCCAGCGCACGGGCAATCGCGATGCGCTGGCGCTGCCCGCCCGACAGCTCGATGGGCCGCCGGTCGAGCAGCGCCGCGTCCAGGCGTACCAGGCCCAGCAGTTCTTCGGCTCGCCTGCGCCAGTCGGCGCGCTTGTGCCCGGCCACCTCCAGCGCCTCGAACAGCACGCGCTGCACGTTGTAGCGTGGGTCGAAGGAGCTCAGCGGGTCCTGGAACACCACCTGGATGCTGCGCCGCAACTGACGCTTGTGCGCCTCGGAAAGCTTCAGCCAGGGCTGGCCCTTGATCTGGATATCGCCGCTGTCGGGGGTTTCCAGGCCAAGGATCATGCGCGTCAGGGTGGTCTTGCCCGAGCCCGACTCGCCGACGATGCCCAGGGTCTTGCCGCGGCGCAGTTGCAGCGATACCTGGTTGACCACGGTGCGCAGCTGCCCGTCCGGGCCCTTGAACGCCTTGCTCAGCTGGCGCACCTGCAACAGCGGTGGCTCCTGGGGCGGCGCCACGATGGCCAACGGCGTTCGTGCTGCCCCCGGCGTGCGCCGAAAGTGCACCGCCCGGCCGGCACGCAGCAGAAACTGCGTGTAGGGGTGCTGCGGGTCGTGCAGCACCGCCTCGACGCTGCCCTGCTCGACGATCACGCCGTTGTGCATCACCGCCACGCGGTTGGCCAGGCGCGACACCACCGCCAGGTCGTGGCTCACGATCAGCATCGCGGTGTTCTCGCCGCGCAGCGATTCGAGCAGGCTCAGCACCTGCGCCTGTACCGTGGCGTCCAGCGCGGTGGTCGGCTCGTCGGCAATCAACAGGCGCGGGTTGCAGGCGATGGCCGAGGCGATCAGCGCCCGCTGGCGCAGCCCGCCCGACAGTTGATACGGGTACTGGCGGGCGCGCAGTTCCGGCTGCGGCACGCCGACGGCGCGCAGCAGCTCGATCACCCTGGCCTGGCGCTGCGCGCGGTCGAGCCCGGTATGCAGCTGCAGCGGCTCGGCGATCTCCTTGCCCACCGGGCGCAAGGGGTCCAGCGCGCCCAGGGCATCCTGCATCACGAAGCCGATCTGCGCGCCGCGCACCTGGCGCCAGGTGCGCTCGTCGAACTCGCGCAGGTCGTGCCCGGCAAAGTCCAGGCGGCTGGCCTGCACCTGGGCATGGGCGCCGGTCAGCCCGGCCAGCGTGCGTGAGGTGACACTCTTGCCCGAGCCCGACTCGCCCACCAGCGCCAGGCACTCGCCCTGGTGCAGCTGGAAGCTGATGCCCTTGAGGGTGGGCACGGCCTGGGCGCCAAAGCGCACGTGCAGGTCCTGTACATCGATAAGCGGTGCGCGACTCATGGGCGTTTACCTTCGCTGCGGCGCAGCAGTTCGCGGCCGATCGTACTGATCGAGACCACGGTCAATGTGATTGCCAGGGCGGGCCAGGCCACCAGCCACCAAGCGTTGGCCAGGTAGTTGCGGCCCACGGCGAGCATGCCGCCCCACTCCGGCTCCGGCGGCGGCGCGCCAAAGCCCAGAAAGCTCAGGGCCGCGCCCGAGACGATGTTGCCGCCGATGCCGATGGTGGCCAGGATCAGGATCGGCTTGATCGCATTGGGCAGTACATGGCGCAGGATCACCGCGTGCCGGCCCAGGCCCAGGGTGGTGGCGGCCTCGACATAGCCGGCACCGCGCACCACCAGGGCCTGTGCGCGCACCAGGCGTGCATAGCGCGGCACGCTGGCGATGCCCACGGCGATGATGGTGTTCAACTGGCCCTGGCCGAAGAAGGTGATGATCACCAGGGCCAGCAGCAGGTCGGGGAATGCCAGCAGCACATCCACCCCGCGCATCACCGCACCGTCCAGCCAGCGCGGGCCGAGCCCCGCCGCCAGGCCGAACAGGGTGCCCAGCAGCAGGCCGATGGCGGTGGCCGACAGGCCCAGCACCAGCGACGGGCGCACCGCGTACACCAGCCGGGTGAGGATGTCGCGGCCGTTTTCGTCGGTACCCAGCCAGTACAGGCTGTCGGGGGCACGAAACGCCTGGCGCGCACTGGCCTCCAGCGGGTCGCCCGCCACCAGCCAGTGCGGCTGGATGGCCGCAATCACCAGCAGCAGCACGAACAGCCCGGCCAGCACCAGGCCCGGGCGGATGGCCCAGCGCCGCACCTTGCGCCGCCGGGCCACGAACAGCGGCTCGGCGGCAATCAGGCCGACGCTCGCGCTTTGATTGATGGGCGCCATGGGCACCTCCACAGGCTAGGGGTTGCGGCTCAGGGCGCCGGGTTCGGGGTGTGCGCGTGGATCTGCTCGATGCGCGCCAGGGTCTCGCCGCTCAGTTGCAGCTCAAGCGCGCCGATGTTCTCGCGCAGTTGCGCCAGGCTCGTCTGCCCGGTCAGGGCGCTGCTGACGAACGGCTTGCCGATCACCGCAGCCAGAGCCAGTTGCGCGGGGCTCACGTCCAGCTCGCGGGCCAGTGCCACGTAGGCGGCAATGGCCTGCTGCGCCGACGCACTGTCGTAGCGGTTGAAGGTGCGGTACACCGACGACAGGCGCGAACCTTCAGGCCGTGCGCCGCCCAGGTACTTGCCGGTGAGCGCGCCGAAGGCCAGCGGCGAATAGGCCAGCAGGCCCACCCCTTCGCGGTGGCTGAATTCCGACAGGCCGCCTTCGTACAGGCGGTTGAGCAGGCTGTAGGGGTTCTGGATGCTGACGATGCGCGGCAGCCCCAGCACCTCGGCCTGGCGCAGGAACTGCCCTACCCCCCACGGGGTTTCGTTGGACACGCCGATATGGCGGACCTTGCCCGCCTGCACCTGCTCGGCCAGCACCTGCAGGGTTTCGCCGATGGCAATGGCCTGCGGGTCGTCGACATACGGGTACTCGCGCTGGCCGAAGAAGTTGGTGCTGCGGTCGGGCCAGTGCAGCTGGTACAGGTCCAGGTGGTCGGTCTGCAGGCGCTTGAGGCTGCCGTCCAGCGCGGCGACGATGTTGGCGCGGTCGTGGCGGCTGAGGCCATCGCGGATATGCGTGCCGCTGCCGGGGTTGCGCGTGGGGCCGACGATCTTGCTGGCCAGCACGATATCGCTGCGCCGGCCGGTCCGGGCCAGCCAGGTGCCGATGAAGCGCTCGGTGCTGCCCCAGGTGTCGGCATGGGTCGGGGTCGGGTACATCTCGGCGGTGTCGACCAGGTTGACACCGTGGTCCAGCGCCAGGTCCAGCTGCTGGTGGGCGTCCTGCTCGCTGTTCTGGTGGCCCCAGGTCATGGTGCCCAGGCCGATGACGCTGACCTTGATGTCGCTGTTGCCCAGTGTGCGGTAGTTCATGGGGTGTGCCTCGCTAATCGGTTCAGACGGCCTCTGCCGCACGTTGGTACTGGCTGGCCGGGTACGGCAGGCCCAGGTGGTCGCGCAGGGTGCTGCCGGTGTATTCACGGCGGAACACCCCGCGCTGCTGCAGCAGCGGCACCACCTGGTCGACGAACACCTCGACCCCCGAGGGGAACATGTCGGGCATGATGTTGAAGCCATCGGCGGCGCCGGCGCGGAACCAGTGCTCCAGGGTGTCGGCGACCTGTTCCGGGGTGCCCACCAGCAGGCGGTGGCCCACCAGGATGCGCCGCGACAGTTCGCGGATGGTCAGGTTCTCGCGCCGTGCCAGGTTCAACTGGGCTTCGAGAAAACCGTGCGAGCCGCGCTCGAATTCGCTGACCGGGCCAATACGCTCCCACGGCAGCGGCGCGTCCAGGTCCAGTTCGTCGGGGGGCAGGCCGATGCGAAACGCCAGTTGCTGCACCAGCCCCGCCTCGCCGCTGTAGGCGTTCAGTTCATCGAAGCGCGCACGGGCTTCGGCCTCGGTGCTGGCGATCACGGTGGACAGCCCCGGCATGATCTTCAGGTGGTCGGGGTTGCGGCCCCACTGGCGTGCGCGCTGTTTCATCTCCTGATAGAACGCCTGGCCGTCGGGCAAGGTGGTCTGGGTGGTGAAGATCGCGTCGGCATAGCGCGAGCCCAGGGCCTTGCCGCCCTCGGACGAGCCGGCCTGTACCAGCACCGGCCGGCCTTGCGGCGAGCGCGGCAGGTTGAGCGGCCCCTTGACCGAAAAATGCTCGCCCACGAAATCGATGCTGTGCACCTTGTGCGGGTCGGCGAACTGGCCGCTGGCGGCGTTGCCGATGATCGCGTCGTCCTCCCAGCTGTCCCACAGCTTGAGGGTCACGTCGATGAACTCGTCGGCCCGCGCATAGCGGTCCACATGGCGCGGCGCACCGGCCAGGCCGAAGTTCTGCGCGGCGGCGTCGCCGGCGTTGGTCACCACGTTCCAGGCCGCCCGGCCGCCACTGATGTGGTCCAGCGAGCTGAAGCGCCGCGCCAGGTTGAACGGGTCGTTGTAGCTGCTGGACGCGGTGGCGATCACCCCGATGTGCCGGGTGGCCAGGGCCACGGCCGTCAGCAGCACGGTCGGTTCCAGGCGCCCGGCCGGGTGCTGGGCGATGTCGCCCGCCAGCGCCGGGCCGTCGGCGAGGAAGATCGCGTCCAGGCACCCCCGCTCGGAAATGCGCGCGATATTGCGGTAGTACTCGACGTCGAGGTAGGCGTTGGCCGGTACTTCGGCCTTGCGCCAGGCGCTGGCATGCGCGCCGAAGCCGAGGATGTTCATGCCGATGCTCATCTGTCTTGCGGTCTGGCTCATGGCTGCTGCTCCTGAATGAAGGCGGTTACACCGCGCTGGCTTCGTCGCGCACGGTGGTGCCGTCCTGGGCATGCAGCGCACGCCAGGCAGCACCGGGGCTGACGCCGTTGAGGTAGTAGTTGCCCAGCGCGCGCTCGCGGTAGATCGCCGGGTTGTGCGAGGCCAGGGTGCGCGCATTGCGCCAGTGCCGGTCCAGGCGCCGGGCCTGGCTGGTGGCCGACGCGCCGCCCACCTCGAACAGCAGGGTGGTGACTTCCAGCACCTGCTCCAGCACGATCTGCTGGGCCTGGAAGGTGCGGATATCGGCCTCGACGTAGTCGGCTTCCTGGGCGCTGTCGTTCAGCTCGGCCTGGTGTACCCGCTCGAGTACCTCGGCGGCAGCCAGCACCAGGGTTTCGCTGGCATAGGCCAGGCTCGACAGGCGTCCGATCACCCGCTGCACCAGCGGGTCGTCCTTGGGGCTGGACTGGCCCGGCACGCCGAAGGCGCGGGTGCGGCCCTGGACGAAGGCGGTGGCATCACGCAGCGCGGCGCGGGCGATGCCGGCCAGGGTGGCGAGGTGGAACAGCTGGTAGAACGCCGAGATGTACGACTCGGCGCGCAGCTCACCGGGCTTGAAGCGGCGCAGCACATGCTGCTCGGGCACCGCCACCTGCTCGAAGCGTGTGGTGCCGCTGCCGCTCAGGCGCTGGCCGAAACCGTCCCAGTCGTCTTCACGGGTCACGCCGGGGGCGTCCACTGCCACCACCACGCTGACGAAATCCTTGTCGTGCATGGCCACGGCCGCCACCCAGTCGGCGTAGATAGTGCCGGTGCAGTAGTACTTCTCGCCGTTCAGGCGCCAGCCCTCCTCGGCGGCCTCCAGGCTGACCGAGTTGGTGCTGCTGTCGCTGCGCTCGGCCATTGCCGCGCCCCACAGCTGCCCGGCCACCACCTTGGCGAACCAGTAGTCCTGGGACGCCGGTTCGCGGGCCGAGAGCCGCCCTTCGACGAAACCGAAGTGCGCGCGCACGATCTGCGGCAGGTTGGAGTCGGCCTCGGCCAGGTCGATCAGCAGGCCAAACAGCACCGGCAGGCTGATGCCGCCCCCCCCATGCGCCTGGGGCACGCGCAGCGCCGTGAAGCCGGCATCGCGCAGCAACGCCACGGCCTCGAAAGCCAGTTCGCGCTGCTGTTCTCGCGCCACCGCACCCTCGCCGATCTGTGCGAACAGCGGCTTGAAGCGCGCCTGCAGCGCAGTGTAGGAATTGGATTGGGTCATGACAGGTCCTTGCTTGGGGGTGGCATCACACGGCCTTGGCACGCGGGTCCACCCAGTGATTGATCAGGTCGACGAGAAAGTTCACGACCACGTAGATCGCCGCCGCCAGCAGGGTGATGCCCAGCAGCAGCGGCACGTCCTTGGATGTTGCGGCGTCGAGCATCAGCCGGCCGATGCCCTGGCGCGAGAACAGCAGCTCGATCACCACCGCACCGCCGAGCAGGCTGGCGAATACGAAGCCGGACAGGGTCACCAGCGACACCAGCGCATGGCGCAGCGCGTGTTTGAGGCGCACGCCGGTTTCGGACATGCCGCGGGCGCGCGCCATGGCGATGAAGGGTTGTTCGAGAATGTCTTCCAGTTCCTGGCGCAGTACCTGGCTGAGCACCGCCGCCACCGGCAAGGCCAGCGCCACGCTTGGCAGTATCAGCGCCTGCCAGCCGCTGGAGCCGGACGGCGGCAGCAGGTGCCAGCCGAATGCGAACACCAGCAGCAGGCCCAGGCCGATCACGAACGAGGGTGCCGACGACAGCACCAGCTCCGTGCCCGACACCAGCGAGCGCAGCCATGGCGCGCGATTGGCGGTGAGCACCGCGACCAGCACGGCCAGCAGCACCGCCAGTACCGCCGCGGCCAGCGACAGTTGCACGGTGGCGCCCAGTTGCCCGGCGATGATCTGCCCCACCGGGATGCGCAGGCGGTACGACTCGCCCAGGTCGCCCTGGGCCAGGCGCCCCAGGTAATGGCCGTACTGCACGATCAACGGCTGGTCCAGGCCGTATTCGGCGCGCACCTGGGCGATCAGCTCGGCACTGGGCATCGCCTCCGGCCCGCCGAGGATGGCCAGTGCCGGGTCGCCGGCGCTCAGGTTCAAGGCCAGGAAGGTCAGGGTCGCCGCGCCCCAGAGCACGCCGATGCCGGCCAGCAGCCGACGGAGTATCAGGCGCAGGGTGTTCATCGGGCCTCCTGGTCGAGCCATATGCTGGTGAAGAACGGGGTGTTGTGCGAGGTATCGAAGATCACGCCCTTGACCGCCTTGCGGTAGGCCACCAGCACATGGCTCTCGTACACCGGTACGGCCGGCACGGTTTCCACCAGGCGTTGCTGCGCGGTGCGGTACAGCGCGGCGAGCTCCACCGGGTCGGTGGAACGGCGCGCCGCCGACAGCGCCGCATCGAGGGCGTCATCGCGAAAACGCCCGGCGTTCTGGCCGATGAGCTTGGGCGTGCTGATCGCATTGCTGTGGTAGAGGATGTACAGCCCGTCGGGGGTGTTGGTGTGCCAGTAGCCGCCGGCGATTGCCTGAAAGTTGCTGGCATAGCGACGCTCGGTGACCTGGGCCAGGGGCAGCAGATCGATGGCCAGCTCGAAACCGACCTTCTTGAGGTCGGCCTGGATGGCCACTGCCACGCTACCGGGGAAGGCGCCGGTCTCGTACATCAGCAGGCGCGCCGACAGGCGCTGGCCGTCCTTGACCCGGTAGCCCCTGGCGTCACGTTCGCTCCAGCCGGCCTGGTCGAGAATGCGGTTGGCCTCGGCCACGTCATAAGCCAGCACATCCTTGAACGTGGGGTCGTAGTAGCGGGTGTTGGCGGCCAGGAAATCGCTCTTGGGCTGGTACTCGCCAAAGCCGGTGATCCAGGCCAGGCCGTCGCGATCGATGGCCTTGGCCACGGCGCGGCGCACCTGCACGTCCTGGAACGGGAACTGCTCGACGTTGAAGGTCAGGCTGCGAAACGGGTTGGCCTTGCGGATGCGGCTGCTCATCTGCAGGTCGGGGTTGCTGCGAATGGCCCTGGCGTTCTGCGCCGGCGCGTCCACGGTGAAGTCCGACTGGCCGGACTCGAGCGCGCTGAAGCGGATCATCGGCTCGGGCACGATGCTCAGTTCCAGGCGGTCCAGGTAGGCCTCGCCGTTGTGCCGGGTCACCGGGGGCGCCCAGTTGTAGCCCTTGCGTTTGACAAAGGTGGCGCCCTGGTCGCGGGTGTAGCTTTCCAGCACGAAGGGCCCCGAACCGATGGCATGCTCGGCGATGGACTTGGGCGCCTCGAGGATCTGGCGCGGCGAGATCATGCTCAGCCAGGACTGCGCCAGCACGTCCAGGAACGGCGAATAGGGTTCGCGCAGGTGCGCCTCGAAGGTGTACTCGTCGACGATGCGCCCGTCCACGTAGGGCGCGATGTACGCGGCGGCCAGCGGCGACTTGGTGGCCGGGTCGCGCATGTGCTCCAGGTTGATCTGCACGGCGCGGGCGTTGAATTTCTCGCCGTCGCTGAAGGTCACGTCATCGCGCAGGTGGAAGGTGTAGGTCTTGCCGTCCGGCGAGATGTCCCACGACTTGGCCAGCCACGGCGAGATGTTGCCCTGCTCGTCCTGGTACAGCAGGCAGTCGAACAGGATGCGCCCCAGCCACTGCACGTTGCCGTGGGAAATCGAATGCACGTCCAGGGTGGTGGTGTCGGACGCCGTCGAAATGCGCAGCGTGCCGCCCGGCTTGCCTGGCGCGGCTTCGCGGTAGTCCTCGGGGGCGTAGCTCAGGCTGCCGTCGCGCAGCACGCCGTCGGCGCTCGATACGCTGTTGCGCGGCGCTTCGCTGGCCGGCTTGCAGGCGCCCAGCGCCACCACGCTGGCGAGTACGACCAGGCGTGCGAGCCTTGTGATCAGGGTCATGTGCTTCCTCCGCCAGCACCGCGTGCAGGTGCACGTCGGTGCTGGCCGCGCTGGCTTAGAAGTTGTAGGTCACGCCGGTGAAGGCGCCGAAGCCGTCGCCCGGGTACAGCGACGCGACGTCCCTGCCCTGGGAGTTGTAGGTCGGCAGCACGGCGGTCACGTAGTCCTGGTCGGTGATGTTCTTCAGGTCCAGGTACACCTGCCAGGTCTTGCCCGGGTCGTCGTAACCCAGGCGCGCGCCCCACAGCGTGTAGGACGGCGCGTAGAAGCTGTTGGCGTAGTCCACCGAAGTCTTGGAGGCGGTGCGCACGTTGACCCCGGCGTAGAAACCGCTGGCCCACTGGTACTGCAGCTCGCCCTGATACACGTGCTTGGGCAGGCCCGGCAGTTCGTTCTTCTTGAACAGCGGGTCGTTCTCGTAGTGGAAGTCGTTGAGGGTGTAGGCCTGGCGCCAGGTCAGGCTGTCACCGTTGGCGCCTTCCCACAGGCGGGTGCTCAGGCCGGCCTCGATGCCCTGGTGGATGGTGGGCGTGGCATTGGAGGTGGACACCACCGCAGCAGAGGTGGCAGTGGCCGGCAGCACTTCGACGTTGAGCAGCTCGTTCTTGACCCAGGATTTGTAGAACGCCAGGCTGCCGTCGAAGATCCCCGACTTGCCCTTGATACCGAACTCCACGGTGTTGGCCGCTTGCGGCACCAGTGGCTTGGCATAGTTGCTGGTGACCCCGGAGCCGGAGCTGGACCAGGAGCTTGGCGGGTCGATGGTGCGGCTGGCGTTGGCGAACAGTTGCACGTCCGGGGCGATGTAGTAGCGCAGGCCGATACGCGGGGCCAGCTTCCACTCGTCGTACTTGTAGTGGCTGGGCAGGCCGCTGGTGTTGGGGCGGTCGCTGTAGGTGACGTTGATGTCACGCTTGATCTCGATCGCCGACACGCCGGTGGCCAGGTACAGGTTGTCGGTCAGGCCCAGGTCGTTGCCCAGGGTGAACACATGGTCGAACGAGCCGTCGTACTCGACCTGCTTCTGCAGAATGCCCAGGTCCTTGTCGCCCTTGTAGGTGCGTGCGCCGGAACGGATGTGCTGGGTGCTGCTCCAGCCCGCGGTGGTGGTGCTGGGCAGGCCGAACAGCTGGTCGGTGCGGCTGTACTTGAGCGAGTAGTTGATGTCGCGCCAGTCCCAGTAGTTGGGGTTGACGGTGCTCTTGCGGCTGAGGATCTGCGGGTAGTTGTGGTACACCAGCCCGGCTTCGAGGGTGGCATCGTCATCGAAGGTGTAGGTGGTCTTGCTGCCGACCCAGGTCGAGCCGCGCTTGGTGGAGTCGCCACGGGTGGCGTAGGTGGCGGCGTTGGTCTGTTTGGAGTTCTTTTTGAGCTGCGCCAGGGTCAGGGTGCCCGAGTTCTCGTGGTATTCCTCGCGGTAGCGGATGTACAGACGGGTTTCGAGCTTGGGGTTGAAGCGGTAGCCGAAGTTGCTGACCACCCCCTTGGCCTTGGTGAAGGTGAAGTCCTGGTAGCCGTCGCGGCGAGCGTTGTCGACGCTGACGTAGTAGTCGGCATTGCCGGCCACGCCGCCGGTGCTCAGGGTCTGCTTCTGCCAGCCGAAACTGCCGCCTTCGAGCTTGATGCGGTTGCCCGGTGCGGTCAGCCCGGAGTTGGTCACGAAGTTGATCGCGCCCCCCAGTGAAAGTGCGCCGTATTCGAAGGCGTTGGCACCGCGCAGTACTTCGGTGTAGTTCAGGCCCTGGGTATCCAGAAGTTCATAGGGCGTGCCACCGGCGCCGGTCAGTGCAAGGCCGTCGAAGAGAAACTTTGTGCCTTCGCGAAAATAGCCGGGCGAGGTATTGGCGCCGGAGCCGCGAATGGAAATCTTGATGGCATCGTTGCCACCGGCAGCTTGGGCGTAGACGCCGGGCTGGTACGCCAGGGTGTCTTCCAGGGTGGCCGAGCGGCCCTTTTCGACTTCAGCCTGGGTGACCAGGCTGGTACCGCCGGCGACCTCGTCGAGTTTGCTCTGCGCCGCCTGCACAGGGCTCTGTTTGGCGGCCTGCACGGTAACCGTACCCAGGCGCTTGTCGCCGCTGGTGTCGGTGTCGGCAGCCGAGGCCAACGGGATGAAGGTTAATAGTGCGCTGCTTACAGCGAACAGGGATGAATGTCGCAATACTGCCGAAGTTGCCCAATGCACGCGTTTCAAGGTCTTGCTCCCCACCTGATTAAAATTAGGCGAGTTTCTATTGGTATAGTCAATCTCACAGGGACTATTGCAGCGAGCGTGCCAACTGGCGAAGTGCCTTGTTTAAAGGGGTTTAGTTATAAAGCGGCAAGTAATCGAGTGTTGTATTCGAGGGCTAGTGTCGGGAGGGTGTTGCCAGGCGAACAGTTGCCAGTTGCTGATCTATGTATATAACCGGCAAGGCCGGCGCCTACAGGTTGGCCGCTGTCTGTAGGCGCCGGCCTTGCCGGCGAAGCAGTAGTGGGCTTGTTACAGACCCTGGTGCAAGGCCCACAGCCGCGCGATGTCCCGCGCCCTGTCACGCAGCAGCGGCGCCGCCTGCTCGCACGCCTGCTGCAGGCTCATCGGCCCGCTGGTCAACGCAAATGCCGCATCGATGCCATGCTCATACAGCGCCTGATAGCCCTCGCCCAGGGTGCCGGCAATCACCACCACCGGCACGCCGTGACGCCTGGCTATGCGCGCCACACCGAACGGGGTCTTGCCGCGCAGGGTCTGCGCATCGAAGCGCCCCTCTCCGGTGATCACCAGGTCGGCACCGCGTACCGCCGCCTCCAGCCCGGCCAGCTCGGCCACCACTTCGACCCCAGCACGAAACTGCGCGCCCATGAAGGCCTTGGCCGCAAAGCCCATGCCGCCCGCTGCGCCACAGCCCGGAAACGCCCGAACGTCTTCCTCCAGCAGGCCGGCGCAATGGTCGGCAAAGTGCCCCAGTGCATGGTCGAGCAAGGCGACCTGGGCGGGGCTCGCCCCCTTTTGCGGGCCGAAGATCGCCGAGGCACCATTGGCCCCGCACAGTGGGTTGTCGACGTCTGCGGCCACTTCCACCTGCACGTCGAGCAGGCGCGGGTCCAGCCCGCTGCTGTCCAGCCGGGCCAGGTGCGCCAGGGCCAGGCCGCCCGGTGCCAGTTCAGCGCCCTGGGCATCGAACAGCCGCAGCCCCAGCGCTCGCAGCATCCCACTGCCGGCATCGTTGGTGGCACTGCCGCCGATGGCCAGGATGATGCGCTGTGCCCCGGCATCCAGCGCCGCGCCGATCAGTTGCCCGGTGCCATAGGTGCTGCTGCGGCAAGCATCGCGCTGCGCGAGGCCGAGCAGTTGCAGGCCGCTGGCCTGGGCCATTTCGATGATGGCGGTGTGGCTGTCGGCCAGCCAGCCCCAGTGGGCCAGTACCGGTGTGCCGAGCGGGCCCTGCACCTGCAGGCTGCGCTGTTCGCCGCTGCAGGTCGCCACCAGGGCCTGCAGGGTGCCCTCGCCGCCATCGGCCATCGGGCAACTGACCAGCTCGGCCTGTGGCAAGGCATCGGCCAGCCCCCGGGCGATGGCAGCGGCCACGTCTTCGGCGCTCAGGCTGTCCTTGAACGAGTCGGGGGCGATGACGATTTTCATGCGGTGTGCTCCTTATCCAGATGAGCTGCATGCTGACAGTTGCGCCGGCGGCGGGCGTCGGTCGGATGCACAGGCGGGCGCAGGGTTATTTGTTCAGTTGGACAATGCACCGACCAAGCGGCCCGCACAGGCAATCAACTGTGCACGGGCAACAACTGCAACCCCAGGTACAGGCTCAGCATCCCTTCCAGCCGCATCGGGTCCACCCCGCTCAACTCGGCCACCCGTTCCAGTCGGTAACGCAAGCTGTTGCGGTGAATGCCCAGCGCCTCGGCGCACGCCTGGCTCTGCCCGTCGTGGGCGCACCAGGCCCGCAGGGTGGCCAGCAGCTGCCCGTTGCTGTCCTTGGCACGCAGCCGTTGCAGCGGTTGCAGCAGTTCGTCCAGCGCATCGTCGTTGCGATGACGCCACAACAGCGCCGGCAGCCGATAGCGCGCCAGGGTCAGCAGGCGCTGGCGGGGCAGTACCTCGCGCCCGTAGGCAAGCAGGTCGCGCACCCGACGATAACCGCGGCGCAGGTTGTCCAGCCCTTCGGCCGGGCCAGCAACTGCCAGGCGCTGCACGGTCCAGCCCTGGGCCTGCATCTTGTCCAGCAGGCGCTGTTCGTCCAGCGCCACCGTCGCCGGGCGGCACCACAGCAACGACTGACGTGCCGGGCTCACGCACCAGCTGTCGGGGTAGCGCAGCATCAGCCAGGCCGCCAGCGGCTCGGCGGCCGGGCCCTCCTCCAGCTCGAACAGGCACGGGATACGCGTGAGCTGGGGTTTGAGACCCAGTTGCCGAGCCTCGTCCACCAGCCGGGTGGCGTCGCCGTTGCCGCCCAGCAGCAAGGCCAGCAGGTCGTCGCAGCGCTGCTTGCGCCACTGCTGCTGCACTTGCAGGTGCCGTTGGGCCAGCAGCATCTCGGCGGTCATGCGCACCAGTTCGGCGTAGGTGCGCACCTGCTGCGGGTCGCCGGTGATGCCGAGCACGCCGATCAGGCGCCCGTCCAGCAGCAGCGGCAGGTTCACACCCGGCTGCACACCCTTGAGGCACCTGGCGGCCTCTTCGTCGAGCTCGACGATGCGCGCGTTGGCCAGCACCAGTTGCGCGCCTTCGTGGCGGGTGTTGATACGCTGCGCCTCGCCACTGCCCAGGATCAGCCCCTGGCTGTCCATGACATTGACGTTGTAGGGCAGAATGGCCATCGCACGGTCGACGATATCCTGTGCCAGGTCGTGGTCGAGCTCGAACATGGGCGGATCCTTGTGGTCGCAATGGTTGGTCGAGGGCACAGCGGTGCAGCGCAAAGGCTGTGCAAAAGCACAAAGACAGCGTCCTCTGGCTCAAACAGACTCGTCATGACAACTGCCTCGACGCAGTTGCGGCGATAAACATAAAAACAGAGAGAGAATCATGTCATACCGCCCTGCCCCTGACCAAGGCCACGACATCGACCGCAACGCGCTGTACCGGCGCATCACCCTGCGGCTGATCCCGTTCATCTTCATCTGTTACCTGTTCAACTACCTGGACCGCGTCAACGTCGGCTTCGCCAAGTTGCAGATGCTCGACGCGCTGAAGTTCAGCGAAACCATCTACGGCCTGGGTGCCGGCATCTTCTTCATCGGCTACGTGCTGTGCGGCCTGCCCAGCAACCTGGCGCTCAACCGCTTCGGGCCACGGCGCTGGATCGCGCTGATGATGATCGCCTGGGGCACGCTGTCGACCTGCCTGCTGTTCGTCACCACCCCCATGGAGTTCTACGTGCTGCGCCTGTTCACCGGCGCCGCCGAAGCGGGGTTCTTCCCGGGTATCGTGCTGTACCTCTCGCGTTGGTTCCCGGCGCAGCGGCGCGGGCGCATCATGGCGCTGTTCATGTCGGCGATCCCGGTGTCGGGGCTGCTGGGCGGGCCGTTCTCGGGGTGGATTCTCAACCACTTCGCCGCCGGCCAGGGCGGCCTGGCCGGCTGGCAATGGATGTTCCTGATCCAGGGCGTGCCTACCGTGGTGCTCGGCTGTCTGGCGATCGTGCTGCTCAGCGATGGCTACGCCAAGGCCGGCTGGCTGACCCCGGCGCAGCGCCAGGCGGTTGAGGCCGACCTGAACGCTGACGCGGCGGCCAAGCCGAAAACCGCCAGCGACAGCCTGCTGTCGGTGCTGGCCAACCCGTTGATCTGGACCTTCGGCTTCATCTACTTCTGCATCCAGAGCGGCGTGTATGCGATCAACTTCTGGCTGCCATCGATCATCAAGAACATGGGTTTCGACGATGCCCTGCTGATCGGCTGGCTGAGCGCCATCCCGTACCTGCTGGCCGGGCTGTTCATGCTGCTGGTGGGGCGTTCGGCAGACCTGCGCAACGAGCGGCGCTGGCACCTTGTGGTGCCGATGCTGATGGGCGCGGTGGGGCTGCTGATGGCGGTCAACTTCGCCCACAGCCCGGTGATCGCGATTCTGGGCCTGAGCATCGCGACCATGGGCGCGCTCACCGGCCTGCCGATGTTCTGGCCGATGCCCACTGCCCTGCTCACTGCGGGCACTGCGGTGGCGGGCCTGGCGATCATCAACTCGGTGGGCCAGATGGCGGGTTCCTCAGCCCGTACCTGGTGGGCTGGATCAAGGACCAGACCGGCTCGACCGACGTGGCGTTGTATTCGCTGGCGGGGTTGATCGTGGTGGGCAGCCTGGTGGCGCTGCGGGTGTCGCGCTCCAGCTGACGACCGCTTCGCCGGCAAGGCCGGCTCCTACGGGCCTGAGGGCCGTTCACACGATTGTGCGGGAGCCGGCCTTGCCGACGAAGCTTTCAACCCTGTAAAACAGCTCGACCCCCTCCCGCAAAAGGATGCTCGAGCATGATCTACCGTCCCCTGGGCCGCAGTGGCCTGCAGGTTTCCGCCCTCACCCTGGGCAGCATGATGTTCGGCGAGCAGACCAGCACCGAAGACTCGCTGCGTATCATCGACAAGGCCTGGGACCAGGGCATCAATTTCATCGATACCGCCGACGTGTACAACGCCGGCCGCTCCGAAGAAATCGTCGGCGAAGCCATCGCCCGCCACCGTCACGACTGGGTGCTGGCCTCCAAGGTCGGCTTCGGCCCGGTCGACGGCCTGCCCAACCGCAGCGGCCTGAGCCGCAAGCATATCTTCAATGCCATCGACACCAGCCTCACGCGCCTGGGCACCGATTACCTGGACATCTACTACCTGCACCGCGAAGACCACGCCACCCCGCTGGAGGTCAGCGTGGCAGCCATCGGCGACCTGCTGCGCCAGGGCAAGATCCGTCACTGGGGCGTGTCGAACTTTCGCGGCTGGCGCATCGCCGAGGTGTGCAACCTGGCCGAACGCCTGGGTATCCCCAAGCCTGTGATCAGCCAGCCGCTGTACAACATCGTCAACCGCCAGGCCGAAACCGAGCAGTTCACCGCTGCAGCCTTTCACGGCCTGGGCGTGGTGCCCTACAGCCCGCTGGCGCGTGGGGTGCTCAGCGGCAAGTACGCCCCCGACGCCACCCCGGACGCCAACAGCCGCGCCGGGCGCCAGGACAAGCGCATCCTCGAGACCGAATGGCGCAGCGAGTCACTGGCCATCGCGCAGAAGATCCACGCCTATACCCAGGCCAAGGGCGTGGGCATGGTCGAGTTCGCCATTGCCTGGGTGCTCAACAACCAGCACGTCAGTTCCGCCATCGTCGGCCCGCGCACCGAAGCGCAGTGGGACACCTATGGCGGTGCGCTGCAGGTGAAGATCACCGCCGAAGACGAAGCCTTCATCGATTCGCTGGTTACCCCCGGGCATGCCTCCACCCACGGCTACAACGACGCGGCGCACTTCGTCAGCGGGCGCCAGCCACGCTGAGTTCGCAACCGATCAGGTGGCTGATGGCGGCCTTGAGCTTCATCGGCCGCACCGGTTTGTGCAGCAGGCTGTGGCCCAGGTCGCGCACCTGCTGCTTGAGCTCCACGCTGTAGTTGGCAGTGATCATCAGGGCCGGCAACGGCGTGTGCCGCTGCGTATTGATCGACCCGACCGCCTCCAGGCCATTGCGGTCGTTGTCCAGGTGATAGTCGACGATCAGCAGGTCGGCCCACTCGCTGTCCAGTGCCACCTGGCGGGCCAGGTCCTGCTCGCTCAGGGCGGTGACCACCGAGCAGCCCCACTGCTCCAGCAGGCTGCGCATGCCCGCGCAGATCGCCGCATCGTTGTCCACCACCCAGATACGTGCGCCGTCCAGGCGTTCGGTCAGCGGCTCGACCTGTGACGGTTGCGGCTCGCGCCGGGGCGCACGCTTGCTGCGCGGCACCTCGATGGAGAACACCGAGCCCTTGCCCGGCGTGGAGCGCAGGTGCACGCGGTGGCCGAGAATGCCGGCGATCTTGTCGACGATGGCCAGGCCCAGGCCCAGGCCGCGATCCTGGTCGGGACGCTGCAGGTCGCCGCGCTTGAACTCCTGGAACACCTCGGCGCACTTGTCGGGGGCGATGCCGATGCCGGTGTCCCATACCTCGATGAACACCCGCTGCCCACGCCGCCGGCACCCGAGCATCAGGCGCCCCTGCGGGGTGTAGCGGATGGCATTGCTGAGCAGGTTGCGCAGGATGCGTGCCAGCAGCTGGATGTCGCTGCGCACCCGCAGGCTGCTGCGCACGTAGCTCATGCGCAAGCCTTCGCTGGCGGCGGCATGGGCGTACTCGGCGGCCAGGTTGTCGAGCAGGTCGCTGACCGCGAAGGTCGCGACATCGGCCTTGATCACCCCGGCATCGAGCTTGGAGATGTCGACCAGGGTGCCCAGCAGGCTTTCGACGTCATCCAGCGAATTGCTGACGTTGCGCACCAGCGCCGGGCTTGCACAGTTCTGCTCCTGCAGCGCGCTGGTGAACAGGCGCGCGGCGTTGAGCGGTTGCAGCAGGTCGTGGCTGACCGCGGCAAGGAACTTGGTCTTGGACAGGTTGGCCTGGTCGGCCTCCTGCTTGGCCTCGCGCAGGCGCGCTTCGGCGCGGCGCCGCTCTTCGATTTCGCGCAGCAGTTGCTGGTTGAGCTGGGTGAGTTCGGCGGTGCGCTCGCGCACCCGCAACTCCAGGTTCTGGTAGGCCTGGTGCAGGGCTTCGGCGGTACGCCGGCGTTCGGTGATGTCGCGGATCAGCACGAAGATCCCCACCACCTCGCCGCTGGCCAGCTGGTTGGGCACATAGGAACGCAGCATGTAGCGCTCCTGGCCGTGGGCGTTGGTTTCGGCGAACTCGAACGTCACGCTCTCGCCCGACAGTGCCCGCTCCACGTAGCTCTCCAGGCGCTGGTAATGCTCGGCGCTGTGCACCTCGCGCAGGCTCTGGCCGAGCATTACCCCGCGCGGCCAGCAGTACCACTGCTCGTACACCTTGTTGGTGAACTCGTAGACCAGGTCGGCGTTGAGGTAGGCGATCAGCGCCGGCACATGGTCGGTGATCAGGCGGATCCAGCGCTCGCTCTCGCTCAGCGCCTCGGCATGCTGATAGCGCTCGGTGATGTCGGTGAAGGTGTTGACGAAACCGCCGGCCGGCAGCGGATGGGTACGGATTTCGAGCATGCGCCCGTCGAACAGGCGCTGCTCCAGTTCATGGATGCTGCGCCCGTTGGCATCGGTGCTGGCCGGGGTGAGCAAGGCCAGCTCGCTGTCGGCGATCACCTCGGCAAAGTCGCGATGGGCGGCAATCGGGGCCAGCCCGCTGAGTTCCAGGAAGCGCCGGTTCCACAACTCCAGCACGCCGTCGGCATTGACCATGGCCACGCCCTGGGACAGGTTGTCGACCGCACGCTGCAGCAGGTGCGACTTCTGCGCCACGGCCTGTTCGCGGCGCTGGGTTTCGCTGAGCTTGATCTGGGTGATGTCGGTGAACAGCATCACGCAGCCGCCGCCCTGGGTCGGGCGCTCGCTGACCTGCAGCCAGCGCCCGCCCTGCAGGCGGTACACCATGTGCTCGGCGCTGGGGCCGCGTTGTTCTTCGCAGAACAGCCCGGTGCTCTGCATCAGCCGCTTGATCTCGGCCAGACGCATGCCGCCGATGATGCGGATGCGGCTGTTGGCCCAGAACGCCTTGAAGCGCTGGTTGAACAGCACGATGCGCTGCTGCGGGTCGAACAGCACGAAGGCGTCGGAAATGCTTTCGATGGCGTCCACCAGGTACTGGTGCGCGGTTTCGGCGCGCAGCCGCGCATCGCTGAGCAGGTGGTTGCTGGCCTTGAGTTCGGCCATGGCCTGGTTCAGCGCATCGGTGCGCTCGCGCACCTGCTCGGCCAGCACCACCGAGTGCTGGAACGCCGCATAGGAGTCGTCCGGGCGCGCGGCGCCCGATTCCTGGCGTTCGATCAGGGCGGCGTTGATACGGCTGAGCTTGCGGTTTTCATGCTGCAAGCGGGCGATCAGCGCGGCCTGGTCAATGTCCACGGCGTGCACGGGGCTGGCCAATGGCGACGCCGGTGAACGTCTGGTTGATGTGCATGCCATTGAACTGTTCTCCATAGGAGTTGAACCCCACCACAGGCTGCTGCTGCAAAAAGGCGCCGACGGCTTCGAACTCTGCGCTGCCTTCCAGCTCCAGGCGGCGCAGGAAGCAGTCGCAGCCGATGGTCAGCAGCAACGGCCCGAGGCGTTCGCGCAAGCCGTCGAACAACGCGCTCAGGTTGGGCAGCAGGGGCCCGGGGCGCATGGCGGTGAGCACGATGCCGTTCTCCACCGCGCAGTAGAAACTCAGGCTGCCGTCGTCGTGCACCTGCTGGATGGCCCGCACGTAGTAGCGCTCGTTGATGCGCACCGCCAGCGGGTGGGCGGCGAAGGTGCGGTGGTCGAGCTGTTCGGGGGGCACGCCGATCAGCGCGGCGTATTCCTGCGCGGCGGGTTCGGCATTGAGCTCGTAGACCCGGCGCAGGGTACTGTCGGCGCGGGTGACCACGAGCTTTTCCTGACGCGGCTGGATGTGGTGGGTGGTGAACACCTCGAAATCCAGGCAGGTATTGACCAGCAGCACCACGGCAGCGCTGCTGTGGAAGGCGCCGTCGAAGTACACATGGGTGTGGTGCAGGTAGTTGTCGTCGCCGGCCGAGCCGCCGAAATGCGGGATGTCGCCCAGGGCGGCACTGAGGGCGGCAAGCACGGTTTCCTCACGGCTGGACAGCCCGTCGAGCAGGGTCAGGGCGAAGCTGTGGCCCTTGATCGGGGCCAGGGTGTTGCTGCGACAGTCGCCCACCAGGCGCTCGACCATCTGCTGCGCGTCGATCAGGCTGAAGTACTGCATGGGGGCGATGAGTTCGGCGGCAATCGAGAACATCCGGTAATCGAAGCCCAGCGCGGTGATGCAGCCGCGGCCGTAGCCTTCGGGGGTGATTTCGCCGGCGCTGGTGCAGCCTGCCAGGCGGATGCCGCCCAGGCTCTGTTGCAGCGAGTGGGCCAGGGCTGGCAGGTCGTATTCGGCGGAGCAGAAGAACAGCACGAAGCCCAGGTGCGGGTGCAGCAGCTGACGGGCCAGGTCCTGTGCGGCCTCTTCGGCGACACTGGCGCGCGAGACGGCACTGACAATGCCCTCGGCGGGGGGTTGGTGCATGACGGCCTCCGGCGGGGGCTTTAACGGATGGGCCCAGTGTACGAAGGGGCTGGAGGGGGTCGAATGCTACTTGGGTAGTGGGTGGGGGTGGCATTGGTTGTAGGTTTGCAAGGGGGGGGCCCTTTCGCTGGAACGCCGGCGCCCACAGGTTTGCCACTGACGTGAAGAACAGTGGCATCGCTGTGGGCGCCGGCTTGCCAGCGAAGGGGGCGACGCGGTTTACCAGGTCAGCACGGCACCCAGGGCCAGCGTATCGGTGTCTTCGTTCTGGCTGCTGCCCTCATGCCCGCGGATTTCGAACTGGTTGTATTCGGCTACCAGGGTGAGGTTGGCATTGATGTCGCGGAACAGCGCGATGCCGCGGGTCTCGTAGTCGGCGCCGGTGTTGACCGCGCCGTTGCCGTCGTCCTTGGTCTTGCCGTACGACAACGCCAGGCGGTTCTTGCCGAACTTGTACGAGCCCTGCATCAGGTAGCCCTTGCTGTCGACCTCGCGCAAGGTGGCTTCCCCGGCGTTGTTGGTGAAGAACGGGTTGATGCCCTTGGCGGTGAAGCCGGAACCGGTCAGCGAGAAGGCGCCCATCTTGGCCTGTACGCCATAGCCCAGGCCCTTGGAGGTCACCGAGTCGACGTTGTGGTCGGTGTTGTCCGAGGTCTGGTAGCCACCGTTGATCCAGCTGTAGATCTTGGCGCCCCCCAGGTCGAACTGGTAGGTGATCTCGCTCTCGGTGCGCGGATTCTTCTGGTAGGCCTTGCCCACCGCACTGTCATCGTTGGTATCGACCGGGTCCATGATGCCCACGGCGATGCGCAGGCCATCCATCACCGGGGTGCGGTAGGTGATCTGCGCAGTGGGGAACGGGTACGGGTAGCCGGTGCCGATGTTGCCGAACGATACGCCGCCACCGTCCACCAGGCCGAGGGTGTCACTGACCTGGCCATAGCCGGCCAGCAACTCGTCGAGCAGGATGTTGGAACGGGCGAACAGGCCGAAGTCCTTGCCGATCAGTACTTCGCCCCACTCCGAATTGGTCACGGTGCCGTAGAACTGACGCACGTCGATGGCCGTGTCGGTGCCGTTGGTTTCACTGTCGTTGATGGTGACCCAGAACGAAGCGCGCCCGCCCAGCTTGAGGTCGTCGATCTGACGGGTCATGTTGAAACCCAGGTAGTTGGGCAGAAAGCCCATCTTGACCCGGGACTGGCGACGGTCGAACTGCTCGCCGTCACGGTCGACCTTGCTGTTGACGTAGAAGGCGTTGATGTAGCCGTCGGTGGAAAAGGTCGTGTCGTCCTTGTCGTACAGCATGATCTCGGCCTGGGCCAGCGGGGTCAGGCCCAGCGCGGCAAGGCTCGCCACCAAGGGCAGGAAACGTGTATGGGCATTCTTATTGTTGTGCATGACGCTCTCCGCAAACGGGTGGACGGTTGTCGGAGGCGATTATCGAAAAGCGGCGCCGCGCGCCCTACGCTGCCTTGGGGGCAAGGCGCTGCTGCTTTGGCGAGGCGCGAGGTGCCAGGCACCGGGGAACTAATCCTGTGTCCGCCAGTGTCACAAGGCTAAAGTGCCAGCACCCGCTCCGGATGGCCGAGACCACCATGCAAAAATGCAGACAGGCACTGCAGTTTTGTCGATTGTAATGGGCAAAATTGCACTGTTACGATCCGACGATCCTTGAATTCATCTCCACGGCGCGACAAATCATGTGGAAAATCAATAACAAAGCAGGGAGACAGCGATGACCGCGCAAGCGCATTCCCCGGTCGATACCAACGTACTGGCTACCGTACGCAACCATGTAGGCCATCTGACCCTCAACCGCCCCGCCGGCCTCAACGCCCTGACCTTGCCGATGGTGCGTCAGCTGCAGCAGCAGCTCGACGCCTGGGCCGTCGACCCGCAGGTTCACGCAGTGGTACTGCGTGGCGAAGGCCCCAAAGGTTTCTGCGCCGGCGGCGACATCCGTTCGCTGCATGACAGCTTCAAGGCAGGCGACAGCCTGCACCGCGACTTCTTCGTGGAGGAGTACGCGCTGGACCTGTGCATTCATCACTACCGCAAGCCCATCGTTGCCCTGATGGACGGCTTTACCCTGGGCGGCGGCATGGGCCTGGCCCAGGGCGCGGAGCTGCGTGTGGTCACCGAGCGCAGCCGCCTGGCCATGCCCGAAACCGGCATCGGCTACTTTCCGGACGTGGGCGGCAGCTATTTCCTGTCGCGCATCCCCGGCGAACTGGGCACCTACCTGGGGGTGAGCGGCGTGCAGATCCAGGCGGCCGACGCGCTGTACTGCGGGCTGGCCGACTGGCATGTCGACAGCGCCAGGCTGAGCACCCTGGATGAACGCCTGAACACGCTCAAGTGGAGCGAGCACCCGCTCAAGGACCTGCAGGGCGTGCTGGCCAGGCTGGGCACCCAGACCCTGGACAACCCTCCCCTGGCTGCGCTGCGCCCGGCCATCGACCACTTCTTCGCGTTGCCCGATGTGGCCAGCATCATCGAGCAACTGCGTGCCGTGACCGTCGGCGACAGCCACGAATGGGCACTCAAGACCGCCGACCTGCTGGCCACGCGCTCGCCCCTGGCGATGGCGGTGACCTTGGAGATGCTGCGCCGCGGGCGCCACCTGAGCCTGGAGGACTGCTTTGCGATGGAGCTGCACCTGGACCGGCAATGGTTCGAGCACGGCGACCTGATCGAAGGTGTACGCGCGCTGATCATCGACAAGGACAAGCAGCCTCGCTGGAACCCCGCCACCGTCGCCGAGCTTTCACGCTCGCGGGTGGATCAATTCTTCGAAGGCCTGTGAGGGCCGGAGTACGCACATGCAAGACCTGGAACTGACTGAAGAACAGATCATGATCCGCGACATGGCGCGCGACTTCGCCCGTAACGAGATCGCCCCGCATGCCCAGGCCTGGGAAAAGGCCGGCTGGATCGACGATGGCGTGGTGGCCAGGATGGGTGAGCTGGGCTTGCTGGGCATGGTGGTGCCCGAGCAATGGGGCGGCAGCTACACCGACTACGTGGCCTATGCACTGGCGGTGGAAGAGATTGCCGCCGGCGATGGCGCCACCGGGGCGTTGATGAGCATCCACAACTCGGTGGGCTGCGGCCCCCTGCTCGCCTATGGCAGCGACCTGCAGCAGCAGACCTGGCTGGAGCGTCTGGCCACCGGCCAGGTGATCGGCTGCTTCTGCCTTACCGAACCCCAGGCCGGCTCCGAGGCGCACAACCTGCGCACCCGTGCCGAGCGCGTGGGTGATGAGTGGGTGATCAACGGGTCCAAGCAGTTCGTCAGCAATGCGCGGCGCGCGGGCCTGGCGATCGTGTTTGCGGTGACCGACCCGGAGCTGGGCAAGAAAGGGTTGTCGGCGTTTCTGGTGCCGACCGACAACGAAGGTTTCGTGGTCGATCGCAGCGAACACAAGATGGGCATTCGCGCCTCGGACACCTGTGCGGTGACCTTGAACAACTGCCGTGTGCCGGCAGCCAACCTGCTGGGCGAGCGTGGCAAGGGCCTGGCGATCGCGCTGTCCAACCTTGAGGGTGGGCGTATCGGCATTGCGGCTCAGGCGCTGGGCATTGCGCGTGCGGCGTTCGAGGCGGCGCTGGTGTATTCGCGTGACCGCATCCAGTTCGGCAAGCCGATCAACGAGCACCAGAGTGTGGCCAACCTGCTGGCCGACATGCAGGTACAGCTCAATGCGGCGCGGTTGTTGATACTGCATGCGGCGCGTTTGCGCAGTGCGGGCAAGCCGTGTTTGAGCGAGGCTTCGCAGGCCAAGCTGTTTGCTTCGGAGATGGCCGAACGGGTGTGTTCCAAGGCCATCCAGGTGCATGGTGGGTATGGTTACCTGGAAGACTACCCCGTGGAGCGATACTACCGCGATGCGCGGATCACCCAGATCTATGAGGGCTCGAGCGAGATTCAGCGCATGCTGATTGCGCGGGAGTTGAAGCACTATCCGTTGTAAAGGCGCGGTTTGATGTGATGCCGGGCCACCATGGCCTGTCAGCCTTGTTGGCCCGGCCCCAGACCTTCTAGCGATCCACCCGCTTGAGCACCTGCCGCTCATACTGCGGGTACAGATGGCTCACGCTGCGAATGAGCTCGTACTGACTCAACGCTATGCCCGCAAACCGCTGGGGTATCGGCGTGGCAATCACCTCGGTCATGTCCAGCCCCTGCGCCGCACTCTCACGCATCACCTTGTCCAGCCACCCCAGGTAATCAACCATCTGTGCAAACGGCGCACGGTCCGTGGCCAGCGGGCCGTGCCCCGGTACCAGCACCTTCCACGGCAACGCTTCGAGCCGCTGCAGATCCTGTAGCCACACCGCCAGGCCAGGGGTGTTGGGCGTGGTCAGCGCACGCTGGTAGAACAACAGATCGCCGGCAAACAACACTCCGGTCTTCTCGTCGAACACCGCCAGGTCGGCACCGCTGTGACCGGTCAAGGCCAGCAGCCGCAACCGGTGCGAACCGAACGCACGCTCACCCGCCGCCACCGGCTGGTCGGGCAGGCGCACCTGGGTGCCACGCATCCAGTCACCCACCATGCGGTACATGTTCTCGGCCAGGCCATCCCCCTGCTCCTCCAGCAACTGCGTGGTACCAGGCAGTGCACCGACAGACACACCGGCAAAGGCCTGGCTGCCCAGCGCGTGATCGGGGTGGTGGTGGGTCAGCAGCACCTGCACCACCGGCTGGTCGGTGACGCTTTCGATGGCTTTGCGCAAGGCCTGCCCATAGCGCAGCGACGGACCGCTGTCGATCACCACCACGCCAGCCTCGGTGACGATGAAACCGGTATTGACGATGTTGCCGCCGTTGGTACGGGAGAAGTGCTCGGTGCTGCCCTCCAGCACATAGGTGTCGGCCGCGATCTGGCGCGGCGCCAGGCGGTAGTCCAGGTCGGCCAGGCTCGGCAGGCTGACACACGCCAGCAACAGCAACAGTGCTCGCATCACGGTCCTCACTCGATGGCAGCGTCGAACTGGTTGCCGTTGTTGTCACGCAGCACCAGGCGGGTAGCCCCCTGGTTGAGCAGGTCGAAGCCCAGGCTGGGGTTCTCGCTCACGGCAGGAAACAGTTCGAGGGTGGCCAGCGACTGGCCCTGGGCATCGAACAGCTCGGCGTGTTCGATGAAGAATTCGGGGATGCCGCCAGTCAGGCCGTTATCCATCGGGTGCGACACGTCCAGGCGCACGCGGCTGAAGGCTTCGCGCGGGTAGCGTGCACCCAGTACCTGGCCCAGACGCTCTTCCCAGCCGGGCTGGCTGCGGACCACGCTGGGCGCCGTGCAGCCACCGCCGGCGGCATCGATCAGGCTCGAACCGATGTGCCAGGTACCGTCATCGGTCAGCACGGCCGCCCGCAGCGGGGTGGCCTGCTCGATGCGTATGCGTACAGCCAGCCACGGCAGAACCTGCGGGCCGGGATGGAAATCGACGACCCGCGGTATCGGGTTGAGTTCGGCCCACACAAGTATGCGCTGCACCTTGCCCGGCAACGCCCGGGCATCGACCTGCAACGGCACCTGTCGGGCATCCTCGGCGAATGGCGGGGCAATCACCCGCACGCGCTCATCAAAGACGTAGGGCTCATCCTGGAGCCACTGTTTGCGATAGAACTCCCACATCACCGATGGCACCGGATCGGCACCCGGCTGTATTGCAAAGACCGGGCCGGCCAGCAGCAACGCGGCCAACAGCAACGGTACCCGGCGCATGGCCTATTCCTCGATGTGCACGCTGTCAAGGTAGGTACGCACCGCCCACAACGCTTCCTGGCTCAGGTAGTCGGCCATCTTGGGCATGTACACGCGCCCGTCACGCACCGCGCCGTTGCGTACCCGCTCCACGAACCATTCATCGCCCGCCTCGCCCTCGTCCAGCAGGCGCAGGTCGGGGGCGATGCCGCCGGACTTGGCTTCCAGGCCGTGGCAGGCCGCGCAGTTCTGGTTGTAGGCCGAGGCGCCGATGGACACTGCCTCGTCATGGTTGGGGCCGTTGCGGTAGGGGTTGGTTTCACGCCACTCGTCACCGAGTTTTTCCAGGGTGCCGGTGTTGACCGCCGACGGGGTCACGTTGCCATGGGCGAACACCGCCCCGGTACTCATCAGGCCGGCCATCAGCACGGCGCTCATCCAGGCGTTTTTCACTGTTGTCATTGTTCTGCCCTCGACTGCTTTGTCTGTACGGTTTGCACGCAGGCACCTCGCGATACCGGGGTGCTGCCGGGCATCTTAGAAAGCGCACTCCAGCGCCCCCATGCTGCTTTGGTGGTCGCGTGCTACTCCCTTGGTAGTAGGGCTTGTGGGGCAGTGCCAAATCATGCGCCGACTGGGACATTTTCCCGCTCAGGGCGGGAGTTTTTCCGTATCTGCGCAGGCGGCGACGATCCAGTCTAGGCAGGCACAAAACCTCCATTGGGAACACCCACTATGACAATAAGATCGTTACCCGCCGCGCTTTCCCCACTGTCCATGGCTGTGCAGGCCGTCCTGCTGGTCTCGAGCCTGGCCCTGGCACCGGCGGCCAACGCCAAGCCGGTGACCTGGGAAGACATCGCCAACGACCACCTCAACACCCAGAACGTGCTGCAGTACGGCATGGGCACCAATGCCCAGCGCTGGAGCCCGCTGGCCATGGTCAACGACAAGAACGTGTTCAAGCTGACCCCGGCCTGGTCGTACTCCTTCGGTGACGAAAAGCAACGCGGCCAGGAATCCCAGGCGATCATCAACGACGGCGTGATCTACGTCACCGGCTCCTATTCGCGGGTGTTCGCCCTGGATGCCAAGACCGGCAAGCGTCTGTGGACCTACAACCATCGCCTGCCGGACAACATTCGTCCGTGCTGTGACGTGGTCAACCGTGGCGCTGCCATCTTCGGCGACAAGATCTACTTCGGCACCCTCGATGCCCGCGTGATCGCGCTGAACAAAGACACCGGAAAGGTGGTATGGAACAAGAAATTCGGCGATCACAGCGCCGGCTACACCATGACCGGCGCCCCGACCCTGATCAAGGATCAGAAGAGCGGCAAGGTGCTGCTGATTCACGGCAGCTCCGGTGACGAATTCGGCGTGGTCGGCCAGCTGTATGCCCGCGACCCGGAAACCGGTGAAGAAGTGTGGATGCGTCCGTTCGTCGAAGGCCACATGGGCCGCCTGAACGGCAAGGACAGCACCCCTACCGGCGACGTCAAGGCCCCGTCCTGGCCGGACGATCCGACCACCGAGACCGGCAAGGTCGAATCCTGGAGCCACGGTGGCGGCGCCCCATGGCAAAGCGCAAGTTTCGACCCCGAAACCAACACCATCATCGTCGGCGCCGGCAACCCTGGCCCGTGGAACACCTGGGCACGTACCTCCAAGGACGGCAACCCGCACGACTTCGACAGCCTGTACACCTCGGGCCAGGTCGGCGTCGACCCGACCACCGGTGAGGTCAAGTGGTTCTACCAGCACACCCCGAACGATGCCTGGGACTTCTCGGGCAACAACGAACTGGTGCTGTTCGACTACAAGGACAAGGACGGCAAGCAGTACAAGGCCACCGCGCACGCTGACCGCAACGGCTTCTTCTATGTGGTGGACCGCACCAACGGCAAGCTGAAAAACGCCTTCCCGTTCGTGGACAACATCACCTGGGCCAGCCACATCGATCTCAAGACCGGTCGCCCGGTCGAAAACGAAGGCCAGCGCCCGGCCAAGCCATTGCCAGGCGAAACCAAGGGCAAGCCGGTGGAAGTCTCGCCACCGTTCCTGGGCGGCAAGAACTGGAACCCGATGGCCTACAGCCAGGACACCGGCCTGTTCTACGTACCGGCCAACCACTGGAAAGAGGAATACTGGACCGAAGAGGTCAACTACAAGAAAGGGTCGGCCTACCTGGGCATGGGCTTCCGCATCAAGCGCATGTACGAGGACCACGTAGGTTCGCTGCGTGCGATGGACCCGACCACCGGCAAGGTGGTGTGGGAGCACAACGAGCGCCTGCCGCTGTGGGCCGGCGTGCTGGCCACCAAGGGCAACCTGGTGTTCACCGGTACCGGTGACGGCTACTTCAAGGCCTTCAACGCCAAGACCGGCGAAGAGCTGTGGAAATTCCAGACCGGCAGCGGCATCGTTTCGCCACCGATCACCTGGGAACAGGATGGCGAGCAGTACATCGGCGTGACCGTCGGCTACGGCGGTGCAGTACCGCTGTGGGGTGGCGACATGGCCGAGCTGACCAAGCCGGTGGCACAGGGTGGATCGTTCTGGGTGTTCAAGATCCCGGCCTGGGATACCAAGACCGCCAAGCGTTGATCTGAGCGTTTTCGCGGGTCAAGTTCGCCACCACAAGGGATCACCAGACCTGTGGGAGCGGGCTTGACCCGCGTCTGCTTTCAAACTGCCAAGGAGATTCCCATGAAGTATCTGCCCCTAGTGCTCGCCGTCGCCCTGTCCCCGGCTTTTGCTGCCGACGACGAACTGGAACCACAGCCGCTGAAGATCAACGGCTGCATCATCCAGCCTGAAAGCCAGTGCCCCGGCGCCAACCTGCAGAACGCCGACCTGAACAACCAGGACATGCGCAAGATGAACCTGGCCGGTGCCGACCTGCGTGGCGCCAACCTGCGTCACGCCAAGCTCGACCTGGCCAACCTGGAGAAAGCCAACCTGCAAGGCGCCAACCTCACCCGTGCCAGCCTGCAGCAAACCAACCTGCGCGTGGCCAACTTCACCGATGCCACGCTGATCGCGGTCCAGGCCTGGGGCATGTACGCCCAGGGCGCCAACTTCAATGGTGCCAACCTCAGCGCCGCCTACCTGGAGTTTGCCCGCCTGTCCGGCGCCAAGCTGCACAACACCAACCTGCAAGCCGCCGACCTGGAAATGACCTGGCTGAGCAGGGCCGACCTTGTGGGTGCGAACCTGGCCGATGCCAACCTGCAGGAAGCCAAGTTCGGTGAAAGCAACCTGGAGAAAGCCGACCTGCGCGGCACTCGTCAGCACTACGCCAACTTCCAGGACAGCAACATGGAAGGCTGCCAGGGTTGCCCGAGCACCTGGGACTAGGTGCCTGCGTACACAGCCTACGCCGCTATACGCAGCAGGCCGGCTTCGATTGCCAGGTGCACCAGTTCGGCATGGGAGCTGACCTGCAGCTTGCTCTTGAGCAAGGTCAGGTAGTTGGAGACGGTCTTGGCGCTGATGCACAGCTGCTGGGCTATCAACCGGGTCGGCGTGCCCTTGGCCAGCATCAGGAAGATTTCGATCTCGCGCTGGGTCAGCCCCTGCAGGCGAGCATTGCCGCCACCCTGCCCCGGGTGCGGCTGGCAGGCCAGCTGGGTGGCCAGCGGTTGCTCGATGTAGGCATGCCCCGCCAGTACCCGGCGCACGGCTTCAAGCACCACCGCCGGCGCTGCCGCCTTGGACAGAAACCCGCAGGCCCCCGCGTCCAGTGCCTGGCGAACCAGGCCCAGCTCGGTGTGTTCGCTGAAAAACAGCACGCGCAGTTGCGGCAGGCGCTGACGCAGGCGCCGGGTGGTTTCCAGGCCGCTGATGCCGGGCAGGTCGAAGTCCATGATCACCAGGCCGGGCAGTTCCTCCTGCACCTGCTGCAGGGCCTCTTCGCCGCTGCCGGCCTCGCGAACTGGCAGGCCATTGAGCCCTTCACCCAGAAAGTGGGCCAGGCCCAGGCGGATCATCGGGTGGTCGTCGACCAGCAAGATGCCCATCGCGCAGTACTCCTGTAGTGGCTATACCCCATGCTAGAGCCGCTGGCGAGCACGGCCGCTACTACTTTGGTACTGCCCGCGCTGTCGATGGTCGCATTCACAAAGCGCCAGTACTGGCCTGTAATACCAGGCATAACAAAAACGAGACTGCCGACCATGCTGCTGCGTGCCTTGTTCGCTTCTGCCTGCCTGACCCTGGCGCTGCCCGCCAGCGCCGATACGGCGCTGTTCACTGCCGACGGCTACCGCGCCACCCTGTACCGCAGCCCTACCCCCGATCAGGCGCCGCCGGCGCAGACCCTCGACACCGCGCAGCTGCAGGCTCTGCTACAACAGCAGCCCCCGCCGTTGCTGATCGACGTGTACAAGCGCCCCTGGCTGCATGGCCGGTTCATCGACAGCGAGCCGCATGCCAACCTCCCCCACAGCCACTGGCTGGCCAACACCGGCGATGGCCAGCTGGACGCCGCCTGGGCCCGCTATTTCAGCCGCCACCTGCAACGCCTGAGCCATGGCGACAAGCAGCGCGCCATCGTCTTCTACTGTCGCTCCGATTGCTGGCTGAGCTGGAATGCGGTCAAGCGCGCCGATGCACTGGGCTACACGCGGCTGTACTGGTACCGTGATGGCCTGGATGCCTGGGAGAATGCCGGGCTGCCGGTACACCCCGCGACACCCGAAGCGTTCCCCTGACTACTGTCTGCCTAGCGGTCAACCACAACAATAAGGTGCAAAGCCATGTACAAGATTCTGATCGCCGACGACCACCCGCTGTTTCGCGAAGCGATCCACAACGTCATCACTGACGGCTTCCCTGGCAGCGAGGTCATGGAAACCGCCGACCTGGACAGCGCCCTGAGCCTGACCGGCCAGCATGACGACCTGGACCTGATCCTGCTGGACCTGAACATGCCCGGCATGCATGGCCTTGGCGGGCTGATCAACCTGCGCAACGAGGCGCCGACGATCCCGGTGGTGATCGTCTCGGCCGAGCAGGACAAACAGGTGGTGCTGCAGGCAATCACCTATGGCGCGGTGGGGTTCATCACCAAGTCGTCGCCGCGCTCGCAGATGACCGATGCCATCGAGCAGATCCTCAACGGCAACGTGTACCTGCCGCCCGACATCATCCGCACGCAAAAAAGCACCGGCCGGCGCAACCAGAGCGAGCATGCAGGCTTTGCCCCGGAGCTGCTGCAGGCGCTCACCCGCAAGCAGTTGCTGGTGCTCGAGCGCATGACCAAGGGGGAGTCGAACAAGCAGATCGCCTACAACCTGGATATCGCCGAGACCACGGTCAAGGCCCATGTCTCGGCGATTCTGCGCAAGCTCAACGTGCACAATCGGGTGCAGGCGATTCTCAGTGCCGGCGATATCGACTTTACCGCCTATCTGCGGCGCTGATCAGCCGGCGCCGGGCAGCGCGAGGGTCTTGCCGCTGCCCACCGGCCCCATCGTCAACAGGGTTTCGGCCAGGGTCATGGGAACGATCATGTCCTTGGCGTTCTGCGCCTTGTAGTTGATGTCGGCATCGATGTGCTGTTGCACCTGCGCCGCATAGTCGGCCGGATACTGGGCCTTCTCGATTGCCGGCAGGCTGTTGTAGTGAGCCTGCACTTGCTTGAAGAAGTCCGTCATGCGACCGGTGGTGTTGTATTCCTGTTGCGCCTTGTCGCTGACCTCGCGACGCCACGCCTGCTCCTGGCGGGTGGTCTCCTCGAACGCGGCGCGCCGTTCGTTGACCGTGAAGGTGCCGCTGTCATCGTAGGTGATCAGCGCCAGCTGCTCGCGCGACAGGCCGGCGAACGGGTTTTCAACGGTCTTGCTGCCCACGGTCAGCGTCGCGTTCACGAACGCAGTGGCCTGTTCGGCCCGGGCCAGCAGCTCGGGGTCATCGGTGGCCGGTACTTCCTTGTCGTGGGCGGCCTTGTTGGCCGAATACGCAGCGCCGGTAATCTTGTCGAGCAGCGACCTGGCCAACGCACCGAGTGCCGAATGGCTCAGGCCGGTATCGCGCTCGCTGGCACGGGTGGCACTTGCGGCCAGTTGACGGGCCAGGTTGGAGACACTGCTGGTATCCTGCCCGGCGTAGGCATTCAGGGCCCTGGCGCTGCTGCTGTTGCCATGGTTGATGCCAAGGCTGGTAGGGAGGGGGCTTGCACCGGTGGTGCGGGTGGTAATGGCCGATGTGTAGTCGTTCACATGCATCGGGAGACTCCATGTGGTGGTATGCACGTCTGTGCGGCGTGCGCTGACAACGCTCCGGTGCCAGCAATCGGGCGCAAGCCTAACGCCATTTGCCGGTTGCATCCAGTTGCGCGCCTGAAGTAAGCTCGAGCAATCAACTGGAGCACAGCATGTCGTCTATTTCCCTCACTCAAGCACTGCACACAGGTCGCGTATCGCACCTGGCGGCTGTGCCTGCGTGCGCGGCACTGCCTGCCAGCGGCTTTTATTTTGGGTATTGGTTTAGCCACAGGCGCCGCTGATACCCACACCGGCGCCCACTCCCAGGGCCGCCGAACACGAGAATACTCAACCCCCGGTCGGCCCTGCCCACCGGGGGTTTTGTTTTGGGCGCCGTACACCACCGACATCGATGAGGATTGCAGCATGAACCACAGCACCTATTACCGTTACCAAAGCCTTGCCTGGCGATTTAGCCACTGCCGTTCGGGCCAGCCAGCCGCCTCCGACCGGTCGAGTACAGGTGGCACGCAAACACCGACACGAAATCGAACATCTCGCTAGGGCCGAAGGCGCGGGACCGAACCCGCCTTCCGCCCAAGGAAACCCGACCATGCAAGCGTCCACCCAAGCCCTGAACCTGTCCCAACCCCAGGCTGTCGCAGCCAACAGTAGCCTCAACCTGCGCCTGCCCAGCCCGTTTCAGCTCAAGCAGCAACTGCCCTTGTCCAGCGCCCTTGGCGGCCAGGTCGAGCGCCACCGCCAGGCGGTGAAGGCGATTCTCGACGGCGAGGATGATCGCCTGCTGGTGATTGTCGGCCCCTGCTCGCTGCACGACCCCCACGCCGCCCTCGAATACGCCGAACGCCTGGCTGCCCTCTCCCGCCAGGTTGATGACCAGTTGTTGCTGGTGATGCGTGCCTATGTCGAAAAGCCCCGCACCACGGTGGGCTGGAAAGGCCTGGCATACGACCCGCACCTGGATGGCAGCGATGACATGCAGGGTGGCCTTGCGCTGTCTCGCCAGTTGATGCTGGGCATGCTCGAACGGGGCCTGCCGGTGGCCACCGAACTGCTGCAGCCGATGGCAGCAGGCTACTTCGATGACCTGCTGAGCTGGGCGGCCATCGGGGCACGCACCACCGAATCGCAGATTCACCGCGAGATGGTCAGCGGCCTGGGGCTGCCGGTCGGATTCAAGAATGGCACCGACGGCGGCGTGGGTATCGCCTGCGACGCCATCCGCAGTGCCGCGCATGCCCACCGCCACTTCGGGCTGGATGCCCAGGGGCATCCAGCGATCGTCGAGACCCTCGGCAATCCTGATACCCACCTGGTGCTGCGCGGCGGCCACCAGGGCCCCAACTACGATGCCGCCAGCCTGGAGCAGGCACGCCAGGGCCTGCACAAGGCCGGCATCCGCCCACGTCTGATGGTGGACTGCAGCCATGCCAACAGCGGCAAGGACCCACTGCGCCAACCTCAAGTGTTCAATCAGGTGCTGCAGCAACGCTTGCAGGGTGACCGCTCGATCATCGGCATGATGCTCGAAAGCCATTTGTTCGAGGGTTGCCAGGCACTGGGCAAGGCCCCCCTGCGCTACGGTGTATCGATCACCGATGGCTGCCTGGGCTGGGGGGCCACAGAAGCCTTGTTGAGCGAAGCGGCCACTAGCCAACGCGGGTAGACACCTGCCGCCCGACGAGGGCGCCTCGGCGCCCCTCACATAGGCAGAATGTTAAGGGGCAGGCAGGTCAGACGTTCTGGTCCTGCCGTTCCAGCTTGCCCAGGGGCAGTGGGTTGGCCGCTGTCGCGTCGATTACCGAAGGGCCTGATCGTTCGGGTCGTAGATGAACAGGCGTCCATCTGTGGGCATCGGGCGCAACTGAAGCAACGGCAAGGTACGGCCCGTATCGGCGAAGTAGTCGGTCTGGAACCGCTTGCCACCTGCCAGGCCATTGCCCGTCACGTAAGAGACCGTGCTGTAGAGCAGCGCCTCAAGCGGCAATCCAAGCGGCGCACCGGCGGGCCAGGCCGCGACCATCAATTCATTCCAGCCATGAAATTCGGTGAGCTGTTGGCGGATCTCGTTGGCCACCCGAAATTCTTGCGCCGTCGGGGAGAACCAACAACTTGTGTACGGGCTGCCACGGTAGCGCGCCAACCATGCCGCTGCCGAATCGACCCCCACTGAGGCGCAGGAAGGCCGGAAGTTGCACATATCGGCCCGCCCGCTAGTGCCACCATCGAAGGGGAACACGCACCGTAGAGACAAGGGTATGGTCGCTGGCGCCGCTTCTTCGCGTATCACCAGCCCCTGCGGCTTGTAGGTACGCAGCACCTTGCTGTCGGCGCGAAAATAACTGAAGGACACGCCATTGCCGCGTACCGAACCGGGGCTCGGATCCCACGCACGGAAGCTGCCGACATCGGTCGTGCGCAGCAGTACACCACGGCAGTAGAAGGCGCCCCGATTGCCCCGGCAGGTGTCGTCGCCATTGCCGGTGTCGAGGTAGCGTGTGTTGAGCCGTGCCGCCACCCGGTAGCCATTGTCCAGTTGGTCTTGCTGACTGAAGCCGAAGACCTGCCCCTGCGGTTCGCCAAGCTGCAAGCGCAGTAGCGGCAGCCATGTACCGGTGGCCTGGAAGTAATCGCGTTGGCTGCTCTGGGCGCGCAACAGACTGCCGGCTTGCCCGGGGTCATAGAACACGCCCTGGATCGCGAGTTGCCCCGGCGCCTGCGCATTCCAGCCGTTCACCACCACCTCACCCAGGTTGGCCGCTGGCTGGGTGGCCTGGTACGGCTTGCCGTGGGCCAGCGCCGTAAAGCGATCAAACAGCAAGAACCCCGCGCCCGAGCCCAATGTCGTCGGCACATGGTCTTTGCGCACAAAGATGAAGCGCATGTCGGTGCCTTCGGCGGCGTCAGGCACCCAGAACTTCTCGGCCTGGTTGGGCATCAGCGTGCGCAGCACGATGCCGCTGCAGGCAAAGGCAGGTGCGCGCCCCACGCACTGGGACGCGGTACTGGCGTAGCGCGCATTCAGCAGCGCGGCGGTTTGTGCACCCCCAAGGGCATACGCTGCACTCTGTACAAGGCACAAGGTGCAGCCCAGGCACAGTGAACGCATCAGGTTCCTCATCGTCGACTCCTTGGCAGCGTGGCTGCGATCAGTGGATATCAGCTTGGATAGCCTGGTTCGTACTCGCCCGCCCGCCCCGAGAAGGCAGTGCCAGCAGAGGGTTTCAGGTACGATTGCTCACCTTCACTCCGTAGCTCGCCGTGCTGCCACGCTTGTCGGTCGCAGTGAATCCCCCTGGTTACCTCCATGCCCTATGCCTTGCGTTGTCACAGGTTCTGGTCCAGGGGGTCGAAGGTGAACACCTGGCCGTTGGCCGCCGTCAGATCGACCCGTAGCACAGGAATGACCTTGCCGGCCTGTTGGTAGTAATCGCGCTGGATGTACCGGGCACCGCTCAGCCCGCCACTGCCACGGATAAGGAATGCAGCCTCGAGTGGCAGTTGCGGGCCGATGTTCTGCGGCCAGGGCGCGATGATGATTTCGTTCCAGGCGCCGCCATGGGCACGCACTTCGATGTTCAACTCGAAGGCCGCAGCACTGGGGTCGAAGGCGCAACTGCTGACGGGGCTGGCGCCATAGCGGCTGCGCCAGGCGCTGACACTGTTGATGTTCTGCGAGGCGCAGCTGGCCCGGCAGCTGTTGGGGATGGCGCTGCTACTGGCATTGGCCGGGTAGGCACAGCGCATTACCAGTGTCTGGCGTGCGGGTGCTGCAAGCTCGCGGTAGATGAGCCCTTCGGTACCGGCCAGGCGCTGCGTGCCGACATCGGCACGTATGTAGGAGAACGACACGCCGTTGCGTGTCACGGAGTTGCTGCTGGGGTTCCATGCGTGAAAACCGGAGGCGCCATTCACTGCGCGGATCAGCACCCCGCGACAGTAGGCGGCTGCCTGCCCGTCGCGGCATCCACCCAATGCATCCCGATAGCGGCGCTCAAGGCGCTCGGCCACGCGCCTGCCATTGTAGAGCTGCTCTTGCTGCGCGAAGCCGAACACCTGTGCCTGCGGATCGCCAGGCGCAATCCGCAGGATCGGCAGCCAGAGGCCGGTGGCCTGGTAATAAGCCAACTGATTGCGCTGAGCGCAGCGCAGGCCCCCGGCCTGCGCGCTGTCATGGAACAGTGCCTGGATGGCAAGCTGCGCCGGCGCCTGTGCCTGCCAGCCAGACACCAGGACTGCCCCGGGCGATACCGGGTCTTGCACAGCCTGAAAAGCCTTGCCAAGCGCTGCTGCGCTCAGACCATCGAACAACAGGTAGCCGCACCCGAGCGCCAGGCCCGCCATGCTACGGTCGTTGCGCAGGAAGACAAAGCGCAGGTCGCTGCCGGCAACGTCCTTGAGCGTCCAGAAATCTGCGTTCGCACTCTGCGGTACGCTGCGCACCAGTACGCCGCTGCAGGCGAAGGCAGGACTTCTGCCCACGCACTGTTCCGGCGTGTTGGTGAAGCGTGCATTGAGCCACTGCGCCGTGCGGGTGCCTTCCTGCGCGTGCACCGGCGCAAGGCAGGCGCACAGCGCCAGCACACCGCACAGTCTCAAGATGCCCATGTGTGCGCGCCTCACTTGAGCTGCTGCATAGCGGGGTCATAGGTGAAGGGCTGCCGATTGGCGGCCTGCACGTCCAGTTTGACCAGCGGTAGCCAGCGGCTGGTCTCCTTGAAGTAGTCCTGCTGGAACGACTGCCCCCCGGCCAGGCCGTTGGTACCCCCCACCTGCCCCAGGTAATGCGCAGTGGCGCTGAAGAAGAACGCTTCGATCGGCAATTGCGCTGCAATGTCCTGCGGCCAGGTAGGGACCATGATTTCATTCCAACCGGTTAGCCCCGGGACTTTCTGGCGAATCTCGACCATCAGTTGCAAGGCCGTGGCGTCGGCGCGGAACGCACAGCTTCTGAACCGATTCCCAGCAGTGGAGGCGGTCCAGGTGGCGACGCTGTTCACGGGCGGTTGTTTTTCGTCGCACCAGCCACGAAAGGTGCAGGTGTTGGTTGACACCGCATCGTGCGTGGCGCCGTCGGCGACGTACAGGCATGCGGCAGGCAGGGTGTGTATTACAGGGGCGGCGGTTTCGCGAATCAGATAGCCTTGCGGCCACACCACCACCTTGATGGCCATGTCACTGCGCAGGTAGCTGAAGGACACGCCGCCGTTCTTCAGCGCACGGGGGGCCGGATTCCAGGCCTTGAAGTTGCCCGTGCCTGTCGAGCGCAACAGCACCCCGTTGCAATCGAACCCGGAGCGGCCGCTGATACAGGCAGGCCGGGTGTCGGCGTAACGCTGGTTGAGGCGCCGGGTGACCCTGTAGCCATTGTCCAGTTGGTCCTGCTGGCTGAAGCCGAACACCAGACCATTGCCATCGCCCAGGTGCAGGCGCACCACAGGCAACCACTGGGCCGTGGCGTCGAAGTAGGCGCGCTGGCTGCGTTGGGCTGCCGCCAGGGCACCGGCCCGGGTGACGTCGTAGAAGATGGCCTGGATGGGCAATTGCGCGGGCACCTGGGCATTCCAGGTACTGACCACCACGCCACCGGCACTGCTGTCGGCCTGATACGGCTTGCCCAGGCCCACGGCCGTCAGCCGGTCGAACAGCACGAACCCCGAAGGTGCTGCCAGCCCGTCAAGGGCGCGGTCCTTGCGCAGAAAAACCAGTTGCGCGGCATCGTCTTTCTTCCAGAACGTTTCGACGTCACTGGCTGGCACTGCGCGCAGCAACACGCCGCTGCAGGCAAAGGCCGGTGCGCGTCCTACGCACTGTGCCGGTGTGCTGCTGTAGCGCGCATTCAACTGCATCGCTACCTGCGGGCTCCCGACGGCATGGGCGCTGCCCAGCAAAACGCACAATGCGATGCCACAAATCAGTTTGCTCGCAACGTTCATCCAGGTCGCCTCCCATGGCGCGCCGCTGTTCAACGAATGCCGGCCGGGTAGCCCAGCTCATACTCTGTCGTGACTTCGGAACTGACCAGGTTGTCGTAGAGGTCCAGGTACACGGCCGTCTGTGCGCCCAACCCTTTGCCCCACACCCGGTACGGAGCCAGGTTCAGTGCCTCGGCGAGGCTGTTGGCCGGCGATGGGTAGAGCCGTGCCAGCGCCTCGAAATCCTCGTCGCTCGGCAAGGTGTAGCCCTCGTCGCGGGCCTTGGCCTGCGCCTGTGCCCAGGTGGATCGATACGCCGAGCTGAGCAGGCGCAGCTCACGCACGCCGCGCACACTGAGCACGTAGCTGGAACTGGCCCCTGCCGCGTTCTGCGCAGTGACGGTGATGTCGCCATTGCCCCATACCGAGACCTGTCCATCGGGATCGACCCTGGCAATGCCCGTGTTGTCCACGCGATAGGCGGTGGCCCCTGGCTGTGCACGGGTGTAGCGGGCATAGTCGGGGATGGTCGGTGGCGTCCTGGCCAGGTTGTGCTCATCGAAGAACACGACATAGCGTCGGCTGGCCAGGTTGAGTGCCTGTGCAGCAGTGAAGCCTTCCTTGATCAGCAGGGTGACCACGCCCGATCTGCGCGGCGCCGAGCGCGGCGCCTGCGCGGTGTAGTAGACCTGCAGGGTCTTGCCGACATTGGCCTCGACATAGCGCTTTTCGATCGGCAAGGTGACGGGTTTGCCGGCATTGCGCGCCGAGATCGGCCAACTGATCGTGGTGATCGCCTGGCCTTGCGCATCGGCAAGGTAGATCGTCAAGGTGGTCTGGAACGCCAGTACTACCGCGTTATCGTTATCAACCCCCTGGACGGTGATGTTCAGCCCCGTGGCCGGTACCTTTTCAGGGTCCAGCTCGGCGCCCTGCAAGGCTGCCACTTCGGGCAGGCGAAGGGTGGGGTCCGAAGGTTGGGTAGTGTCTGCATGCGCATTGAACATGCTCGCGCAAACGCATAACACCAGTGCCGCATAGGTACGTCTGATTGCGTCCATCAACGGTTGCTCCTGCCATGGAGTCAGTGGGGCTGGCTGATGCCTATCGCGTAGCCTTTCTGGCTTGGGCTGGCGCTGCTTACCTGCAGCGTTGCCAGGTCCAGGTAGGTGGGCGAGCCGCTCGTATCAGTAACAACACCCAGAAAGCCTTTTTCCGTCATGTCCGGCAGGCCCAGGTTCTGCGCGTTCAGATAGCCCGCGAGGTCGTCTTTTGCCGCCGCGTACACAGCGCTGAAGCGACTGAAGTCGTCGGCTGTCGGCACGTCCAGGCCATAGCTGGTGGCGGCTAGTGCGGCGCCTGGGGCCTGCAGCTCGTGGTCGTAGCTCAACAGGTACAACCCCCTGACCCCTCGGACCGTCAGTGTGTAGCTGCCGACCGAGGCACCGGCAGCGTCCAGTGCGGTAATGGTGACCGGCGGATCCTCTGCATTGCCCAGCAGGCTGACCTTGCCGCTGCTGTCGACACGGGCAACCTTGGTGTCGCTGCTTTCGTAGTTGACGGCCTGTGCGGTGGTGCGGGTGAACTGTGCGTAGTCGGGCACTTCTGGCGGCGGGCTGGGCTCCTCGGCGGCGGTGCGGAACACGATGTAGTTGCGGCCGCTGAGGTCGACTGTCAGGGGCGCAGCGAAGTTCGCCTTGATGGTGAATGTCAGTACCTGCGACTTCACCCCGTCGACCTCGTAATACACGCGCAGTTGTTGGCCCTCACGGCCAAGCAATATGCTTTTCGCAATATTTTCCCACACCGCCAGTCGGTCGTTGTTCGGGGTGGGCCTTACCTCGTCGTAGAGCACCTTGTTCTGCTCGTCGAGCACAAACAGCTTCAGCACTTTGTTGTGCCAGCTGGCACTTCTTTGTACCTCTGCACGGGTGAATTCACCCACTGTACCGAGGTCGAGTGCCCCTTCGCTGACGTCGTTCATCTTTGGCACGGTGTAGTCGGTCATGTCGTCAAACTCCCGCAGGTAGGCAACCGGCGCCAGGCAGCGCCGATTGCAGGGTCATATCGCTCAAAGGCCTCAGGCGCCTGGCGCGCCAGCCCATTCGCCGTCGGCCTCGGCATTGACATCTACCCGGTGGCCGGTGGTCACCTTGTTGCGCAGCGCCGCCTGCACCGCCGCACTGTCGCCACCGCCCTGCGGTTGGCCCCACGTCACCACGCGCCCGTCTGACGTCAATGCGGCGAAGCCGTTGGAGTTGGCGTACACCGCACGCACATGTTTCAGTTGGTCGGACACCCGGCTGATATCGCCGCCGGCTTCAGAACGCCCCCAGACCGCCACGGTGCCGTCGCTGCACAGGGCGGCGAACGCCCATGCGCTGCCGGTGACCTGAATGACATTGCGCAGGTTGGCCACAGGCTGTGGCACGTTGCCGCCGTTGTTCGCGTTGCCCCAGGCCACCACCGAACCGTTCCTGCGCCGGGCACAGAAGGCATGCCAGGTGCTGGTGACCTCCACGATGTCAGTCAGACCTGCAATTTCTTGCGGCACCGAGCCGCCATGGCTGCCAGCCCCCCAGGCCACTACCTGGCCGGTGGCACGCAAGGCGCTGAATGCCTGGGCCGTAGCCCCCTCAAGGGTGACGATATCGGTCAACTGGGCGATTGCATCCGGTACCGTGCCGCCATATCCGGCATTGCCCCAGGCAACGACACGATTGTTGGTGCGCCGTGCGGCAAAGGCGGCAAAGTTGCCCTTGACGTAGTAGATGTCCTTGAGGTCGGCGATATCGTTGGGCAAGCTGCCGCCGTTGGCGGCACTGCCCCAGGCTACCAGCGAACCGTCGGCACGCTGCGCTGCAAAAGCGCTGCCGGCACCGTAGACAGCGGTGAAATCCGTCAGGTTGAGGATCCCCGGCGGAATGGTCGCGCCCTCGGGCCCCACACCCCAGGCAATGAGGCGGCCGTCGGCTTTGCGTCCGACAAACGCCCTGGCATTGCTGCGCACTTCGACGAAATTTCCGGTTTCACCTTTAGGCATGGAACCGCCCTCGCCCGCCTGGCCCCAGCACTGCACAGTGCCATTGGTCATGCGTGCGGCATACGCGCTGCGCGTGCAACTGACTTCAGCGATGTCGTCGCGGGTCTGCAATGTCGGCGGAATAGCTGCCCCGTAGGCAATACTGCCCCAGCCGACGATATCGCGCTCCCCCCCTGAGCGTTCGTTGCGCAGGGCGACAAACGCTGCACTGCCATTGACCGCGGCGTCGATTCCGTTGCCGATGATGTTGGCCGGGTTGAGCTGCACCTCATCGGTTTGCGTGCGCACGCGCAGCGCCTTCCAGGGCTGCTTGTCCATCCAGGTAGTGCCTGCGGTCCAGGTGGGCTCGTCCAGGTAACGCCATTCGGCGAGGATCGGCTGCAGGCTTTGCGCATTGAATGCGCTCAGAATTCGCGAGGTACTGGAGGCGCGGTAGGTGCTCGCGCCGTAGCGGGCGCCGAAAATACGCAGGTTGCCGCTGCCTATCACACGGTTTACGAAATAGCTGTTGGACGGCGAGCGTTCCTCCGGGCCGCCGCTGCTACGCTGCAGCGTGTATTCGAGCTTGATCGTGGTGCGATTGCTGGCGTTGATCGTGGCATAGGGTACCGACACGTCGAGGGCCTTGCCCTCGTCGCCCGCCGTTACCACGATCGTGCGGTTGAAGTTGCCTGCCGGCAGCTCGCTGTACACCCGTACGGTCACCCTGTCACCGCGCAGCAATCTGGCCACGGTGTCGATCCGATACGTTGCACCATTGCGCACATCGTCCGGGTTCAGCTGGTTGTTGGCGGTCGCCTGCACGAATATCGGCAGCGGCAACGCCGCACGCTGTACCCGCAGCGTGACGGTGCCGGACGTCTGCTCGCGGCCATCGAAGCGGTACACCACGTACTTGACCCGTACATTGGCATCGATGTTGGCCAGTACGAACCGTGCATCGATAGACTGCTTAAGCTCACGTGTCTGATCTTCCAGTATGTACAGGGTGACGCTCGTCGAGCCTTGGGGGGCATCGCCATCCCAGAGCAGTTCCACTTCATCGCCAAGTTTGAGCTGGGCCTCGGCTGGGATCGTGACCACTGCATCGCCCACAGGGCGCAGCGTGCCATTGACCGCGCCCTCCACCACCGGGTCGGGCAGCAGGAACTGGCGCTCTTTGCGACGCAACGAAAGCATGGCAGACACGCGAGTCGGCTGGCGGTCTTCGATGACCTGGTAGTACACATCGGCTGCCACTGTCAGGTAGTTGCTCCATTTGGCGTGCTCGAAGGTGAACGTCACTTGCTTGTCGAGATTGTTCTTGGTCACCTTCATCAGATCGTCGAAGAAGGTACCGCCCGCGTCGGACCACACCACCCTGATGGTCTGGTCGAGTTTCATTCCGGTGTACGGCTCGATGATCACATCGACGCTGGCGAGGACATCAGGATCCAGTTCACCGTCTTGTGCCTGCGGGCAACGGGGTGCCGGCAGTTCCAACTGCGCCACGCCCACTTGCAGCGTGAGAGCCTGTGATTCCAGAGGGCGCCCCAGGCCCTGCCGGCTTACGGTGTAGCTGACTTCGAGCGAACCGCCGCTGAGCGGCTGAATGTTCTGCGGCCCGTTCACGGCAAACGAGATGTCTTTTCCTGCGCTGGCGCTGGTGACCGTTTTGGCGTCCTTGTAGAGCAACGTGCTGCCATCGGAACCGGTGCCTCGCCAGGTGATCTCGATGAAGTCGTCCTTCTCCAGCTGGGCCGCTGCCGGTACCACCACGGTCGCCGTTGCCAGTGTGGCCTCCAGCACGCCGTCGACCGCTTCGGTCACTTGCGGGCTTGGCAGCTTGACGGCAGCGCCGATAAAGTTTGCGCCCACACGCCGGGAGGTCTGTACTACGTTGCTTTTATCAGGCTTTCTGGTGAACCAGGTTCTGCCAAAACCCCGCGCCAGCATCTGCACGTGGGCATAGGGAATCTTGAATACCAATATCCGGGGGCTGCTCAACTTTTGCGAGTAATTCAGGGCAATGATCTGGCCTTGCGCCGTGGTGCCTACCCAGTACAGGGTAATCTCATCCCTTGCCTTGAAGCCGAACACCGACAGCGCCGCCACTTGTACTTCCAGGCCATCTTGCGCCACCAGCGCCACATCGATCGGGTCGCCCTCCACGGCTTGCGAGTCTGGGTTGACGATGATGGGCGGCAACAGTTTGTTGGGGTCGATCGATACCTCGATGTAACCGCGCAATGACCAGTCGCTTGCGGGATTGAACACTTCGTCCCAGATCCAGTACACAAGCACCAGCTTTTCGCTGTCGCCGGCCTCGTAGATGAGCTCGGCATCCACCTCGATGACGAGGTCGTTGCCCACCTCGTCAGGTTGCACGATGTACTCGACGATCGAGCCGCCCCAACTCAGGCGAATTGTGTCGTACTCGCGCATGTTCGGGTACGCCGGTACGGTGACTTCCACGCCATACAGCTCGCCATCAAGGAAGTCCTTGATGTCTTCTTCACCCACCACGCCACCGATTGGAGGGCTGGTCAGAAACGGTGGCAGCAACTTGTAGTGCCCGGCGCGATCGGGTTCAGGGTCGTTTCCGCCGGGGTACTTGAGGCGTGCCAGTACCTTGAGCACCAGCGAAGACTCCTTGTTGGTGGAGCCTGCACGCGTGATCACGTAGTAGAGGTCGTGCACGCCCTCCAGCACCTTTTTGGCCGGGATGTAGGTTTCGATGTTCTGGCCGAGCTGCTCCTCGCGGACACTGACCTTCACCGCCGCGATGTTGCTGGTGCCATAGAACACCTCGATCAGATCCCCCGCCAGCATGTTCGGATACGGCTGCACGAATACCTGCATTCCGCGCACCGAATTGACCATCCCCTTGTTCACGCCAACCTGGGCGCCTTCGGTGTATACCGGGGTGATGTAACCTGGAATGTAGATGCGCCGCAGGGCCAGGGTGCCGGCTGCAAATCCTCCGAATGCCGGCGGCCCTCCCACTATGGCATTGAACAGGTCGATCATCGTTTGCAAGCCCGATTGGGTCCCGGGGACAATCAAGTTGTTCGTCATGAAGTTTTCTCCAATCCAGGAAGCCCGAAAGGTTTGAACGGGGGAATGGGCTGGAAATGATTCAAAGGCAAAATGCACGAGGCGCACAACTGACACAAATACCAGGTGCCCGGCCAAGGCACGTGCGCACAGGGGGAGGAAATCGCGCGCCGATTGCGCTAGGCTGCACCTTTACTCACCAGGAGCATTCTCCATGGCAAAAGCCACCGCCCGTCACATCCTTGTCGCCAGCGAAGACAAGTGCAACGAACTCAAGGCACAGATCGAAGCCGGCGCCGACTTCGCCGAAATCGCCAAGGCCAACTCCACCTGCCCCTCCAGCCGCCAGGGCGGTGACCTGGGCTCGTTCGGCCCCGGCCAGATGGTCAAGGAGTTCGATACCGTGGTGTTCAGCGCACCGGTGAACACTGTTCAAGGCCCGGTGAAGACCCAGTTCGGCTATCACCTGCTGGAAGTGACCAGCCGCCAGGACTGATCGGCCTTGGCCGCATCTGCCGGCCGTGTCGAGGGTCGGCCCGCTCCTGTGAGAGCGGGCTTGATCCGCATTGTGCTGTTCGCCCTTGCCCCGCTGCTGTTTCTGCTGCCTCCCTGGCAAACCCTGATCGCCGCCCCCAGCCACGCCCTCACCGTCTATGGTGAAGCCCCCCGCTACCGCGCCTCGTTCAGCCATTTCGACTACGTCAACCCGCAAGCCCCGAAAGGTGGAAGCCTGCGTCGCTCGGCGCTGGAAATCGGCGGCTTCGACCATGTGCTGCCCTACATCGACAAGGGCACCGGGGTCAGCGAGGTGGACGGCTGGCTGTATGCACCGCTGGCCATTCGGTCACTGGACGAGCCCTATACCGTGTACGGCCTGATCGCGCAAAAGCTCGAGCGCAGTGCCGATGGGCTGTGGCTGCGCTTCTACATCGACCCGCGTGCGCGTTTTGCCGATGGCCGGCCAGTGCGTGCCGAGGATGTGCGCTTCACCTACCAACTGCTGCTGCGTGAAGGCAATCTCAAGTACCGCACGCAGTTTGCCGACGTGGCTGCTGTGGTGGTCGAGACGCCCCTGCAGGTACGCTTCGACTTCAAGAACAATCAGAACCGTACCCTGGCCCTGGACCTGGCGTCGCTGCCGGTATTGCCCGAGCACGCGCTCGACCAGGATACATTCACCAACGGCGGCGGCTTCCAGGCGCTGGTGGGTAGCGGCCCGTACCGCATCGCACGGGTCGACAATGGGCGCAGCATCACCTTCGAGCGCAACCGCGACTGGTGGGCACGGGACCTGCCGGTCAATCGTGGGCGCTACAACTTCGACCAGCTGAAGATCGAGTATTTCGGCGACACCGACGTGGCACGCCAGGTGCTGCGCGGTGGCGGTTACGATTACAACCGCGAGTTCTCCGCCACCGGCTATTCGATCGGCTACAACGGCCCGGCCCTGGACGACGGGCGCCTGCAACGTGCGCACCTGGCCCGAGGGGCGCCGCAGAATGCCCAGGGCTATGTGTTCAACCTGCAGCGCCCGGTGTTCCAGGACCGGCGCGTGCGCCAGGCACTGGGCCTGCTGTGGGATTTCGAATGGAGCAACCGGCAGATGATGCGCAACCTGTACATCCGCCAGCAGAGCTTTTTCGCCAACAGTGCGCTGGCCGCCCGCGCCCTGCCCGACCGCGCAGAGCTCGCCCTGCTCGAACCCCTGCGTGCACAGGTGCCGGCCGAGGTATTCGACCGGGTGTTCGAGGCGCCGCGCACCGACGGCTCGGGGCTGATCCGTGACAAGCAGCTGCAAGCCCTCGCTCTGCTGCAGCAGGCCGGCTGGCGCCCGCAGGGCGATCAACTGGTCAATGCCCGGGGCGAGCCGCTGAGCTTTACCTTCCTCAATGGCCAGTCGGGCCTGGAGCGCCTGCTGCTGCCGTGGAAACGCAACCTGGCGCAGATCGGCATCACCCTGGACATACGCCGCATCGACGCGGCCCAGTACGTCAACCGGCTGATGGCCCGTGACTACGACATGATCGTCACCGGCTACCCGGTGTCGCCCTCGCCCGGGCTGGAGCTTTACAGCTACTTCGGCTCGGCGGCGGCTACCGACCCTGGCTCGAACAACTACATGGCCCTGCAGGACCCGGCGGTGGACAGCGTGATCGACGGCCTGGTCAAGGCCGCGAGCCCGGCCGATATGCTGCGCCATGCCCATGCGCTGGACCGGGTGCTGCAATGGAACTACTACTGGATCCCCAATTACTACCCGCCCGGCGCCTCCACGGTGTGGTGGAACCGCTTCGGCATCCCCAGGGTGCAAGCCAGCAATGACCCGGCGCTGGACACCTGGTGGGAGGTCAGCCCCACCCCGCTGACCACGGCGCAGATGGCCGAGCGGCTGGAGGCTGCGCCATGACCGCGTACATCCTGCGCCGGCTGCTGCTGATACTGCCCACCCTGCTGATCATTCTGCTGGTGAACTTCGTGATCATCCAGGCGGCACCGGGCGGCCCGGTAGAACAGGCCGTGGCGCGCCTGCAGGGTATCGGCGGCGGTGCGCCGGGGGCCGGCAGCGACACGCTGCACAGCGACTCGCGGGCCAGCCGCGGGCTGGACCCCAAACTGCTGGAGACCATCAGACGCCAGTACGGCTTCGACAAGCCGGCCCACGAGCGGCTGTGGCTGATGCTCACTCGCTACGCCCAGCTGGATTTCGGCAGCAGCTTCTTTCGCGGTGCCAAGGTCACCGACCTGATCCTGGACAAGTTGCCGGTCACCCTCTCACTGGGCCTATGGGCCACCCTGATCACCTACCTGGTGTCGATCCCGCTGGGCATTCGCAAGGCCATACGCCACGGCAGCGCTTTCGATGCCTGGAGCAGTGCGCTGATCGTGATCGGCTACGCGCTGCCAGCGTTTCTGTTCGCACTGTTGCTGATCGTGCTGTTTGCCGGTGGGACCTCGCTCAACTGGTTTCCGGTGCGCGGGCTGGTGTCGGAAAACTTTGCCGAGCTGAGCCTGGCCGGCAAGCTGGCCGACTATTTCTGGCACCTGGTGCTGCCGGTGGGCTCGCTGGTGATCGGCGGTTTCGCCACCCTCACCCTGCTGACCAAGAACGCCTTCCTCAACGAGATCACCCGCCAGTACGTGGTCACCGCGCGGGCCAAGGGCCTGAGCGAGCGTCGGGTGCTGTACGGGCATGTGTTTCGCAACGCGATGCTGCTGGTGGTGGCGGGCATTCCCCAGGCGCTGATCACGGTGTTCTTCGCAGGCTCGCTGCTGATCGAAGTGATCTTCTCGCTCGACGGCCTGGGCCGCATGAGCTACGAGGCGGCGGTGTCGCGGGATTACCCGGTGGTGTTCGGTTCGCTGTTCATCTTCACCCTGTTCGGCCTGTTGATCCGCCTGCTGGGCGACCTGTGCTACACCCTGGTCGACCCGCGTATCGACTTTGCCACGAGGCAGCACTGATGCGGCGCCTGTCGCCGTTGTCCAGGCGCCGGCTGGCGAATTTTCGGCGCAATCGCCGCGGCTGGTTCTCGCTGTGGGCGTTCGGGCTGCTGTTGCTGCTCAGCCTGGGGGCGGAGCTGGTGGCCAACGACAAGCCGCTGCTGCTGGGCTACCAGGGCAGCCTGTACTTCCCCGCCTTCAAGCGCTACACCGAACAGCAGTTCGGCGGCCAGTTGCCGTTCCAGCCCGACTACCGCAGCCACTACGTGCGCCAGCTGATCGAGGGCCAGGGTGGCTGGATGCTGTTTGCCCCGATCCCCTTCAGCGCCGACACCCCCAACTACGACCTGCAGGTACCCACCCCCAGCCCACCCACCGCCACCAACTGGCTGGGCACCGACGACCAGGCGCGCGACGTGCTGGCGCGGGTGCTGTACGGCACCCGTGTGTCGATACTGTTCGCCCTGCTGCTGACCGCCATCAGCACCGTGATCGGCGTGGCCGCCGGCGCCCTGCAGGGCTACCACGGCGGCTGGGTGGACCTGATCGGCCAGCGCCTGCTGGAAGTGTGGTCGGGGCTGCCGGTGCTGTACCTGCTGATCATTCTCAGTGGTTTTGTGGAACCCGGCTTCTGGTGGCTGCTGGGAATCATGGCGCTGTTTTCATGGCTGGCACTGGTGGACGTGGTGCGCGCGGAGTTCCTGCGCGGGCGCAACCTGGAATACGTGCAGGCCGCCAGGGCGCTGGGCCTGCCCGACCGGCTCGTGATCGTGCGGCACATTCTGCCCAATGCGATGAACGCCACCCTCACCTACCTTCCGTTCATTCTCACCGGGGCCATCTCGACCCTCACTGCACTGGATTTTCTCGGTTTCGGCATGCCTGCCGGCAGCGCCTCCCTGGGCGAGCTGGTGAACCAGGGCAAACAGAACCTGCAGGCGCCATGGCTGGGGTTTACCGCATTCTTCGCCCTGGCGTTGATCCTTTCGCTGCTGGTGTTCATCGGCGACGCATTGCGCGAGGCGTTCGATCCACGGGCATAATCGCAGCCTCATTACGGCGGAGCGGCCCATGCAAGACAGTGACAGCCTCAAGGACTACCAGCGCGTGCGCCAACTGGCGATCCGCTCGCTGTTCGAGATCATCGAGCAATCCAGCGAGGGCACGATCATCGTCGATCGCGATGCACGAATCGTGTGGATGAACCAGCGCTACGCACGGCGCTTTGGCCTGGAGGACGCCAGTGCCGCGATTGGTCAGCCGTGTGAAAGCGTGATCCCCGGCAGCCAGATGCGCGACGTGATCACCCAGGGCCGGCCGATTCTGCTGGACATGCTCGACACGCCCAAGGAGCCGCTGGTGGTGATGCGCCTGCCGATCCACGATGCCGAGGGCGCGGTGATGGGCGCCATCGGCTTTGCCCTGTTCGATGAGCTGCACAGCCTTTCGCCGCTGCTCAAGCGCTATGCCAGCATGCAGCAGGAACTGGCCTCGACCCGCTCGCTGCTGCGTGCGCGCCAGGCCAAGTACAGCTTTGCGCAGTTCATCGGTACCAGCGCCGCAAGCCTTGAGGTCAAACGCCGCGCGCGGCGTGGGGCCAGCAGCGATTCGCCGGTGCTGCTACTGGGTGAGACCGGCACGGGCAAGGAGTTGCTCGCCCATGCCATCCACGCCGCCTCGCCCCGCGCCCACAAGCCGTTTGTCAGCATCAACAGCGCCGCTATCCCGCACGATCTGCTGGAGGCCGAATTCTTCGGCACCGCGCCGGGTGCGTTCACCGGCGCCGACCGCAAGGGCCGGCCGGGCAAGCTGCAGGTGGCCGAAGGCGGCACGCTGTTTCTCGATGAGATCGGCGACATGCCGCTGGCGCTGCAGAGCAAACTGCTGCGCGTGCTGCAGGAAAAGGAATACGAGCCGGTGGGTTCCAACCAGATGCTGCAGAGCGATGTGCGGGTGATTGCTGCCACTTCGCGCGACCTTTCGGCAGCGATGGCCCGCGGGGAGTTTCGCGCCGACCTGTATTACCGCCTGAACGTGCTGCCGATCGAGGTGCCGCCATTGCGTGCACGGCTCGATGACCTCCCGGCGTTGAGCGAGGCGATTCTGGAGGAGCTGGGCAGCCGCCATGAGCTGCAGGCACCGGCACAGGCGCTGCTGGCCCGACATGCCTGGCCGGGCAACATTCGCGAGCTGCGCAACGTGTTGGAGCGGGCCACGCTGATGGCTGACCAGCAGCAACTGACTGCCGCCCAGATGCAATCGGCATTGGGCCCGTTGACGCCCCTTACAGTCGACACCGACCCCATAACCGACTACAGGCAGGCGTGCGAAGCATTCGAGCGCCAGTTGCTGGAAAACGCCCTCGCCCGCTGCGCCGGGAATGTGCCGCAGGCCGCGCGAGAGCTGGGGTTGGGGCGTTCGACGCTGTACAAGAAGCTGGCGGCTCTGGGGATCAAGTCTCAATAGAGAGACTGTCATCTCAACCTGGAGACGGCCTTGCTGATGAATCGGCACAACGCGGTCATAGACCTGTTTGCGCGATGTATCAGGCAGATCGCATATGCAGGTTTTACTGGCGCTGCGCACCAGATCGCGGGCAAGGCCCGCTCCTACGGCCTAGCGACCAGAGACGTAGGAGCCGGCCTTGCCGGCGAACGAGCGCGAAGCGGTCGTAAAACCAGAGTGCACGGTGTGTCAGGCGAGCCCCATGTGCAGGTTTGGCTGGCGCTGCGCACCAGATCGCGGGCAAGGCCCGCTCCTACGGCCTGGCGGCCAGAAGCGTAGGAGCCGGCGTTGCCGGCGAACGAGCGCGAAGCGGTCGCAAGGCCCGAACGCGCGATGTATCAGGCAGACCGCATATGCAGGTTTTACTGGCGCTGCGCACCAGATCGCGGGCAAGGCCCGCTCCTACGGCCTGCCGGCCCGAGGCGTAGGAGCCGGCCTTGCCGGCGAACGAGCGCGAAGCGGTCGTAAAACCAGAGTGCACGGTGTGTCAGGCAGACCGCATGTGCAGGTTTTACTGGCGCTGCGCACCAGATCGCGGGCAAGGCCCGCTCCTACGGCCTGCCGGCCAGAGACGTAGGAGCCGGCCTTGCCGGCGAACGGGCGCGAAGCGGTCGCAAAACCAGAGTGCACGGTGTGTCAGGCATACCCCGTGTGCAGATCCTCCTGCGCTGCAAGCGCACGCACGGCACACCCAGTCTCAAACCAGAGACAATCATTCGATAAATTCCACTGGAATTAGTATTTATCCATATAAATCAATAGCTTATTAAAATGGCACGGTCTTCGCTAAGGGCTGCATCCCAACAAAAACAAGATGCACCCAAGGAGACACTCGATGAGTGTGATCATTGCCCTGGCAGCCCTGGCGCTGCTGATGCTGGCGGCCTACCGTGGCTACAGCGTGATTCTTTTTGCCCCCATCGCCGCCCTCGGCGCGGTGCTGCTTACCGACCCTTCCGCCGTCGCGCCCGCCTTCACCGGGGTGTTCATGGAAAAGATGGTCGGGTTCATCAAGCTCTATTTCCCGGTGTTCCTGCTCGGCGCCGTGTTCGGCAAGCTGATCGAGCTCTCGGGTTTCTCGCGCTCGATCGTGGCTGCCGCCATTCGCCTGCTGGGCACACGCCAGGCCATGCTGGTGATCGTGCTGGTGTGCGCGCTGCTCACCTATGGCGGGGTGTCGCTGTTCGTGGTGGTGTTCGCGGTGTACCCGTTCGCCGCCGAGATGTTTCGCCAGAGCGATATCCCCAAACGTCTGATACCAGCCACCATTGCCCTGGGTGCGTTCTCGTTCACCATGGACGCCCTGCCGGGCACCCCGCAGATCCAGAACATCATCCCCAGCACCTTCTTCAACACCACCGCCTGGGCCGCGCCTTGGCTTGGCGTGATCGGTACGCTGTTCGTGTTCTGCACCGGCATGCTGTACCTGCAGCGCCAGCGCAACAAGGCGCAGCGCGCCGGTGAAGGCTACGGCAGCGACTTGCGCAACGAACCCGAAACCGCCGCCGACCTGACCCTGCCGCACCCGCTGCTGGCGTTGTCGCCACTGCTGCTGGTGGGGGTGATGAACCTGCTGTTCACCCACTGGATCCCGGCGTGGTACGGCAAGACCCACAGCCTGAGCCTGCCCGGCATGAGCGCCCCGGTACAGACCGAAATCGCCAAGCTGACGGCCATCTGGGCAGTCGAGGCCGCCCTGCTGCTGGGCATCCTGCTGGTGCTGGTCAGCGCCTTCGGCGCCATCCGCACGCGCCTGGCAGAGGGCAGCAAGAGCGCGGTCAACGGTGCCCTGCTGGCGGCGATGAACACGGCGTCGGAATACGGTTTCGGCGCGGTGATCGCGTCGCTGCCAGGCTTTCTGGTATTGGCCGATGCGCTGCGCAACATTCCCAACCCGCTGGTCAACGAAGCCATCACCGTGACCCTGCTGGCCGGCATCACCGGCTCGGCATCCGGCGGCATGAGCATTGCGCTGGCGGCCATGGCCGACAGTTTCATCAGTGCGGCGCACGCGGCGAACATTCCGCTGGAGGTGCTGCACCGAGTGGCCGCGATGGCCAGCGGCGGCATGGACACCCTGCCGCACAACGGCGCGGTGATCACCCTGCTGGCGGTGACCGGCCTGACCCACCGCGAAGCCTACAAGGACATCTTCGGCATCACCCTGATCAAGACCCTGGCAGTCTTCGTGGTGATCGCTACCTTCTACGCTACAGGCATTGTCTAAGGAGACTTCCATGAGCCTTGCAGGAAAAGTCGCACTGGTTACCGGTTCCACCAGTGGCATCGGCCTGGGTATCGCCCAGGCATTGGCCGGCGCTGGCGCCGATGTGATTCTCAACGGCTTCGGCGACGCCAGTGCAGCGCTTGCCGAGGTGGGCCGGCATGGCACCCGGGTGGGGCACCACGCGGCAGACCTTGGCAGCGTGGAGCAACTGAACGACCTGTTTGCCTATGCCGAACGCGAGTTCGGCGGGGTCGATATCCTGGTCAACAATGCCGGCATCCAGCATGTCGCCCCGGTGGAGGCGTTCCCGGTGGAACGCTGGGACGCGATCATCGCGCTCAATCTTTCGGCGGTGTTTTACAGCACCCGCCTGGCACTGCCCGGCATGCGCCAGCGCAACTGGGGGCGGGTGATCAACATCGCCTCGGTGCACGGGCAGGTCGGCTCGGTAGGCAAGGCCGCCTATGTGGCGGCCAAGCACGGGGTGGTCGGGCTGACCAAGGTGGTGGGCCTGGAGACCGCCACCAGCAACGTGACCTGCAACGCCATCTGCCCCGGCTGGGTGCTCACCCCGCTGGTACAGAAGCAGATCGACGATCGCATCGCCAGCGGGGTCGATCCGCAGCAGGCCCAGCAGGACCTGCTGGCCGAAAAGCAGCCCTCGCACGCCTTCGTCACACCGCAACACCTGGGCGAGCTGGTATTGTTTCTGTGTAGCGAAGCCGGCAGCCAGGTACGCGGCGCCGCCTGGAACATCGATGGCGGCTGGCTGGCCCAGTAGCCATCGGCCTGGGGCGCAGGTACCGCTGGCCGGCTACGACTGTCATTTTCAAACCGCAAGGAGCTTTTATGCGACCGCTTTCCCTGACCGCCCTGTTCATGCTGCCCCTGGCTTTCAGCGCCCCTGTTCTCGCAGCAAGCCTCAAGGATGTGGCCCCTTATCCCGAAGCCGAAAACGGCTTTGTGCGCCAGGTGATCCACCTGCCCGAGCAGAAAGACGAGTCGGCATTCAAGGTCGAGGTACTGGCCGGCAAGACCCTCAAGGTGGACTGCAACCTGCAGCGCCTGGGTGGCAACCTCGAAGAAAAGACCCTCGAAGGCTGGGGCTATAGCTACTACCGGCTGGACAAGGTGATGGGCCCTGTCTCGACCCTGATGGGCTGCCCCGACAACAAGAAGATCGACGCCTTCGTGCCGGTGGTCGGCGATGGTTTCCTGCTGCGCTACAACAGCAAGTTGCCGGTGGTGGTCTACACCCCCAAGGACGTGGAAGTGCGCTATCGCATCTGGTCGGCTTCCAGCGACGTGAAACGCGCCACGGTGGAGTAACCCGCCAACGCGTGGGTTCGGGGCACGGCGCGCCAAGCCGCCCTGCCCCGAATCAGGCATAATCGCCGGTTTTACCCGTAACAGAGGCAACATGAAAGCACAGGCCCGTCACATCCTGGTCAAGACCGCCGAAGAGGCCGAACAGCTCAAGCAGCGCATCGCCAAGGGCGAAGCCTTCGATGTGCTGGCGAAAAAGTACTCCACCTGCCCGTCGGGCAAACGCGGCGGCGACCTGGGCGAAGTACGCCCGGGACAGATGGTGGGCGCCATCGACCAGGTGATTTTCAAGAAGCCGTTGCGGGTGGTACACGGCCCGATCAAGAGCAAATTCGGTTACCACCTGGTGCAGGTGTTCTACCGCGATTGAGCCCTCTGCCCTGATCGACAGGCGTGCCATCGGTCAGGCGTTTTTGCGCCAATGTGCACATTTCCGATGACCACCTATCATTTCTGCCAGTTGCGACCGCCGTCGCAGCCCTGTATCGCTTGGGCCGATCGCTAGCCCAAGGAGGACGAAATGAGCCCGCCCAGCCGCGTTGCCCTGGCGTGCCTGCCGTTGCTGAGCCCGTGGGCCCTGACAAGTCAGGCGGACTGCACCTTCGCCCCTACCGGCGGCAACGATCGTTATGTCTGCGACAGCGGCATTGGCACCTCCCTTGTCGACCCTGGCGGTGACAACACGCTGATACTGCCGGCCGGGGGCAGCGGCACCCTCACCGGCAGCGTGACCTTCGGCCCCGGCGTTGACCGCGTCGAGATGGCGTCGGGCATCATCACCGGCGTGCTCGATCAGGGCGCGGGCATCGACACCTTCATCATGACCGGCGGGCAGTTGCAGGCCTTGCAGCAGGGCAACGGCCGCGACCTGTTCCAGATGAGCGGCGGACGCATCATCGGCGCCTTCGAAGATGGCGATGTGGCCTACATGAGCGGCGGGCGCATCGGGCGCGTCGACATGAAGCTGGACCGCAACCTGTTCGACATGTCCGGCGGCATCATCGACGCCAACCTGGTCACAGGCTTTGACCGCGACACGGTCATCGTCAGTGGCGGACGCATCGGCGGCAACATCAGCGTCAGCGGTGGCGACGACAGCGTGACCATCAGCGGTGGCGAGGTGGTGGGCAATGTGCTGCTCAGCTTCGGCGACGACAGCTTCACCTGGCGCGACGACGGCATCGTGCGCGGTGCGGTGCTGATGGGCGACGGCAGCGACCAGGCGCTGCTCGCCAACCTCGACGAAAGCCGCCTGGGGCTGGTGCGCCAGGTGGACGGCGGCCTGGGCAGCGACAGCCTGGTACTGGACCATACCCGCAGCAGCCTGGGCGCGCGCTATACCGGTTGGGAGCGCATGGCCCTGACCAACGCCTCGGTCTTCAACCTGGATGACCACCTGGTTCTTGGAGACCAGGGCACGGGTACCGGCACCTTGCTGATCGATGCCACCAGCCAGCTGGTGGCGCGCACCGGCCAGGTGACGGCGTTTGCCGGCGGCACACCGGTGAGCGTGAACAACGCCGGGCTCATCGACCTCAGCAGCGGCGCCAATGCACTGGGCCGCCTGACCCTCGGCGGCAATTACGCAGGCAGCAACGGCGTGCTCAAGGTCGACAGCGTGCTCGAAGGCGACGGCGCCGCCTCCGACCGGCTGGTGGTCAACCAGGGCTCGCTGGCCGGCAGCACTGCCCTGCAGGTCAACAACCTGGGCGGCAGCGGCGCGCTGACAGCGGCCGATGGCATCCAGGTGGTCGAGGCCGGCCCTGGCACCACCAGCACCAGCACGGCGTTCAGCCTTGGCCAGCCCTTGTCGGCCGGGGCCTACCAGTACTACCTGTTCAAGGGCGGGGTCAGCGCCGGCAGCGAGAACAGCTGGTACCTGCGCTCGAGCGTGGTCGCGCCCCCGGTATCGGCGCCGCCCCTGCCCGGCCAGCCACCGCCACCGGTGGTGCCGGCGCCCGTGGCCGCCCCGGGTACCCCGCCACTGCCCACCCCGGTCGCCGGGCAGGCCATCGTGCTGTACCGCGCCGAAGTGCCGGTGTACGCGGTGGCCAGCCGCGCCGCGGCCATCATCAGCCTGTCGACCCTGGGCACCTTCCACCAGCGCCAGGGCGAGCAACGCCTGCTCGACGAACAAGGCCCGGTGGCCGCCGGGTGGGCCCGCACCTTTGGCGAGCACCTGCGCCAGCAGTGGTCCGGCACGGTGTCGCCAAGCCTGGACGGCAACCTGAGCGGTTTCGAGGTGGGCCATGACCTGTATGCGACGCACACCGACGGCGGTTATCGCCAGCACGCCGGGGTGTATGTCAGCCATAGCCGGCTCGATGGCGATGTCAAAGGCTTCGCGCTGGGTTTCGAAGACAATGCGGTGGGCGATGTTCGCCTCGATGGCGACAGTGTCGGCGCCTACTGGACGCTGATCGGTCCCGGGCAGTGGTACGTGGACACGGTGCTGCAGTACACCGATCTGGACGGCCGCGCCCGTTCCGATCGCGGCGTGAAGCTCGATCTGGATGGGCATGCCCTGGCGGCCTCGGTGGAGGCCGGCTATCCGCTGGCATTGAGCGCGCGCTGGGTGGTCGAGCCCCAGGTGCAGGTGATCGCCCGCAAGGTCGACTTCGATACGCGCAGCGATGGCATTTCAACGGTCAGCCAGGACAGCCAGACCAACTGGACCGGTCGCGTTGGCGCACGAATCAAGGGCAGCTACCTGGCCGGCAGCGTGCCGCTGGAGCCCTACCTGCGCAGCAATGTATGGCGCAGCAGTGGCGGGCGCGACACCCTGCGGTTCGACGGGGGCGAGCCGATCAGGACTGATCAGGCCGCCACCTGGATGGACGTGGGCGCCGGCCTGGACGCCCGGCTGAGCCCCGCCGTGGCGGTGTACGGCGCAATGACCTACAGCGCCAACCTTGATAGCCGCCAGCAGGAATCGATTGGCGGCACCCTGGGGCTGCGCATCAGCTGGTAGGGCTCAGGCCCGGCGTGCGGCGAGCAGGCCGAACCCCGCCAGGCCCAGCAACGATGCGCTGACCCGGTTGAACAGCCGACGCGGTGCAGGCTGGTTGAACCAGCGCTGCATGTACGCCCCCAGCCAGCCGTAGATGGCGATGGCCAGCCACTCCAGTACCAGGAACATCGCCCCCAGCACGGCGAACTGCTCGGCCACCGGCGTGGCGCTTGTCACACTGACGAACTGGGGCAGGAACGCGGTGAAGATCAGGATGGCCTTGGGGTTGCCGGCTGCCACCAGGAACTCCTGACGCGCCAGGCGCAGGGTACCCACGCCGCGTGCACCGACCTGCGCGGCCTCGCCGACCGGTGCGCGCCACAACTGCCAGGCGATGTAGAACAGGTAGCCGGCGCCCAGCACCTTGACCAGCAGGAACAGGTATTCACTGGTATGCAGCACCACCGCCAGGCCCATGGCGGCCAGTACGATCATGCCGGCAAACGCCAGCAGGCGGCCGGCGCCAGCCAGGCAGGCCGTGCGCAGGCCGTAGCGGCTGGCGTTGTTCAGCGACAGCAGGTTGTTGGGGCCAGGGGCCATGTTCAGGGCGAAACAGGCCGGGATGAATAACGCGAGGGTGGTCAGGTCCATGAGGGGCTCCGGTGGCTGGGGCAACGAGTTTCAAATGCCCTGCCGGCCAGCGTCAAGTCATGTATGATCGCGCGCTTCTCGAAATCTGCCAGGAGGCGACCATGCGCCAGAACAGCGTGGGCAGCGGCCATATGATGGTCTTGCTGATGGCTGGCTTCCTGTTGATTCTGGGTGCACTGGCGATGGCCCTGCTGAACCTGCAAGACCTGCAGGCGGGCAGCGTGACCAGTATGGTCAGCAACCGTATCCGGCCAGTCCACCACGTGACCCATACGCTGCGTGACAACCCCGACGCGTTTCATGCCGCGATCCTGTTCAAGATGGTGTTCAGTGGCCTGATGCTGCTGGTTGGCATCGCGTTGGCATGGGTATCGATACGCCAGCTCAGGCGAACCCCCACCAAGCCCAACGGTGACCCGTGGTGGTTCATCTAGGCGTCTGCAGTAACTCAAGGCTGGCAAGATCAAGCAGGCTGAAGTGTCCGCTTGCCCAGCCGCCGGTATCGAGGTGCCAGACATTGCCCAGCACCTTCACCTCGCGCAGCGTGGTGTGCCCGACGATCAGCGCACGCAAGCCCTGAACCTCGCCAGTGTCGCCCTGCTGCAAGCGTCGTCGCGACCATTGGCACACCTCCTGAACATCGGCTGAAGGTTCGCCTGCCAGGTGCTCGCACAGTGTCTGCCAATGCGCGAACGGGCAGTCGGCGTGCAGCAGGCCGACCAGGCCTTCAGGGGTTTGCAGCTCCAGCGCCAGGGGCATCTGTTCGAAGGCGGCCACAAAGCGGGCCTGGGCCTGCGCTTCCAGGTCGAGAAACCAGCCGCCACCACTGGCGCGGTACATCGCCTGGTCCAGCCAGTGGCCCCGCACGTGGGCAATGGCCAACGCTTCATGATTGCCTTGCACCGCGTGAAACCAGGGTTGATCGAGCCATGCCAGCGCCTGTTCGCTGTCGGGCCCACGGTCGACCAGGTCGCCCACGCTGAAAAGCCGATCGATGGCCGGATCGAACCCGACGGCATCCAGTGCCTGCTGCAGGCGCTGGAAGTGCCCATGGACATCGCCCACCGCGATATCGCGGCCACTACGGTTGGCCCGTACCTGCACCCTGGCGCTCATGCTGTGCCTCCCCTCTTCTGTTGCCGATGGTGTCGCCTGCTAGAATGCACCCATTTGAACGCAATCAGCCCATCCGAGGTATCCATGGGTATCAAGAAGTCCTCCGCAGAACTCAAACGTGACCTGAAGCTGGTCGCCACCGACCTTGAGCGTACCGCCGGTGAAATCAGCAAGCTGGCCGAGCGCATCAAGGACGTCGACGTGGTGGCGGTGCTGCACCTGATGAACCGCCTGTACCGGGACTCGGACAAGCTCAAGGCCTATGCCGACGAGGTCAAGGACGGGCGCATCGTGCGCGGCAAACCCGATTGAGGCTGGGGGGGCCAACTGCCGGCGCACTGCTACACTTAATTCGCCGAAGGGAGGAATGCGCCATGTCCGACAAAGAGATCACCACCCTGCTGACCCTGATCAACCACCGTCAGGACCGCCTGGCCGTGGCCTGCAAGGAGATCGCCGACTGGATCGACCGCCAGGGCGATGTACCGGTGGCGGGCAAGATCCGCGACACTCTCAAGGCCGTCGAAGCCGACGAGGTGCTGGTGAAGAAGACCCTGACCTCCCTCACCCTGGACCGACCGCTGCCGCGCTTTCGCTAGCCGCTGACAGGCAGGCGCAGTGCCCGTTCCGATGGAATTGTTGTCGCAATATCAATATGATAGCGGCCTGTCGCACGCCGTTCGTGCGACAGTGGACAATGACTCGGGAAGGATTACTCGTGAAAGATTTTGTTATCAGCGTCAACAACGTGGTGCTGTACGTGGCACTGGCCGTCATCTGGATTTCCGGCCTGTTCATGTTCAGCCAGAGCTTCCTGGCTGGCCTGGGCACATTGATTGTCGGTACGCTGACCTGGTGCATCGTTTCCGGCTTCTGGTTCGTCCAGTCGGCCACCTACGAAGAACTGCGCAAGCTCAACAACAAGCCCTGACGCCCCGGCGTAGCGCTTGACCCACTGCCCCGCGGCGTTGCCCGGGGCAGTTCTGTTTCAGGGCCCTGCTGCCCGCCCCCACCCCGCAACCTGCTGTAACGCAACCGGTCGCCCCCTCGCGACATCCGGTGGAATCCCTGCCGCCCTGGCCTGTCGGAAGCTGTGCAACGCCCTTCATACCCATGAACACTGCGAGGCAGGCAATGACCAATCAAACACTGCAAAACGAAGTACTCACCCGGCTGTACCACGCCCACCCGAACGGGTTGGGCAAGGAAGTGCTGGACAACTTCGAAGGCGAAAAGGCGGTGGCCGAGACGCTCAAGCTACTGCAGGACAAGGGGTTGATCCAGGACGGTGCGGTCACCGTTGGGGCCGACGATGAACCGTCAGTGCGTTACCCGATCAAGCTCAGTGCGGCGGGTGTGACCGCGGCCAAGGCAGCCGGCGGCTGATTGCACGGCTGATTGCAAAAAGGCCCGGCATTGCGCCGGGCCCTTGTTTGCGGCTACTCGCCAAGAAGCGGTGGCTTGCGTGGTTCTGGCCCGCCCTTGGGCGCCTTGGCCGGGCCTACCGGATCGACCTGCGGGTCATCCAGGTCTGGCGAATCGGGATCAAAGTCCAGCGTGTCCCGTTCAGAGGCGTGCTCGGATGAATGCGGTCCTACTGGTTTGTGCTGATTACCGGTCATCAATACCTCCACGTCGTCGAATGGGGCCAGGCATCCGGGTGTCTGCCAGCGATCCCCCCAGCCCCCTGGCAGACGCCCCTGCGCTCAATCATTGGGCAGCGGCATGTCTTCGTCATCGGGCACGCCATCACCGCTGGCCGGGTCTTTCCAGTCCTCGGGACGATCTGGCGTGAACACCGGTGGGCGTGCCAGCGGATCGACGTCTTCGGGAGCCGTCGTCGGTTGGGTGGGGTCTTGGGCTTGGGCAGTCACTTGGTCAGTCATGGAACACCTCGCCAGCAAAGGCCCGGAACATCCGGGCCCTGTCAATTGGAGGTCAGGCCGGGGCCAGGGTGCAGCACACGCGACGAATGGTGAAGCCGGCAGGGCTATGGGTCTTCGGGCTGGTCATCGTCATCGTCGAGCAGACCCCAGGCATCATCGTCCTCGTCATCCTCATCCATACCGCCCGCCTCTGGCTCGGGGGCAATGTATTGATCGTGAAATTCGTGGTCGAGCAGGTGGTCGTGCTCGGGTTCGTGGATATCGTCGTCATCGTGCATGGAACGGGCTCGCCGGCGGTTCTGGTAAGCGCGTATTTAACCAGACTTTGAAGGGGCGCCGCGCGCCCCTTCACAGCTGAGCCCGCTCCTGCAGAACGGTGCAGGAGACGGGCTGCAACGGCTACTTGGTAGCCCAGGCGTTGAACCGCTCCTCCAGTTCGTCACCATGATCGACCCAGAACTCGACGTTCATCGACAGCGCCCCTTGAAGGTTCTGCGGCGAGGTCGGCACCCAGCTGGCCAGCGACGGGTCCAGCTTTGCCGCGGCCTGGGTGTTGGTCGGGCCGTAGGGAATCTGCTGTACATAGCGCACCTGCGCTGCCGGGTCGTTGGTGTAGGCGATCAGCCGCTTGGCCTGGTCGACATGTTTGGAGCCCTTGATGATGGCCCAGTAGTCCATGCCGTACAGGCTGCCGGGCCATACCACCGCCAACGGCGCACCGGCCTGCGCGGCACTGGCGATGCGCCCGCTGTAGGTGGAGGTCATCACCACGTCACCCGCCGTCAGCCACTGCGCCGGCTGCGCGCCAGCCTCCCACCACTGGATGTTGGGCTTGAGCTCGCTCAGCTTGGCAAAGGCGCGGTCCACGCCCTCGGGGGTGGCCAGTACCTTGTAGACGTCCTCGACCTTGACGCCGTCGGCCAGCAGTGCGAACTCCAGGTTGTACACCGCACGCTTCCTCAGGCCGCGCTTGCCCGGGTATTTGTTCACGTCCCAGAAGTCGGCCCAGGAGGTGGGCGCCTGGGCCAGTTTGTCGCGGTCATAGGCGATCGCCACGCTCCACACCAGCGCCGCCGAGCCGCACGCCTGGGCAGCGTCCGGGATCAGCTCGTCGGCATGCCCCAGCTGCTTCCAGTCGAGGGGTTCGTACATGCCTTCGTCGCACCCGCGCATCAAGTCAGGCCCTTCGATCTGCACCACATCCCAGTCCACATTGCCAGTGTCGACCATCACCTTGATGCGGGCCATTTCACCGTTGTACTCGCTCTGGATCAGCTTGCTCTTGTCCTGGGCACTGAACGGCTGGAAGAACGCCACGTCCTGGGCCTTCTGCCCGGCACCGCCATAACCCACCACGACCATCTGCGGAGCTGCCTGGGCACTGCCCAGGCCCAGGGCAAGCAGCACTGCATACAGGCCTGGTTTACGCGGGAACGCTTTCATCGATGGATCCTCCTGCGGGTACCACTCGGCCTGGCGCCGGCGTGGTCCACTTTCTTGTTTTTGTGAGGTAAGCCCCTGCACTGGGGTGACTCGACGCTAATCAAACCCAAGTAAAAAAACAAGTTGATTTTTTACTGTCGGTACACTTTCATAGAAAAATAATAACAACGCCCCCGCTGGAGCCTGACCACCATGTCGACCGCCTTCGCGCACCTGTTCACCCCGTTGCAGATCCGTGGCAAGCGCCTCAAGAACCGCATCATGTCCAGCGGCCACGACACCTCGATGCCCACCGACAACCTGGTCAACGAACAGCTGATTGCCTATCACCAGGCCCGGGCCGAAGGTGGTGTGGGGCTGATCGTGCTGCAGGTGGCCGGCGTACACGACAGCGCCCGCTACACCTCCCACGTGCTGATGGCCACCGATGACGCCTGCATCGAGGGGTATCGCCGGCTGGCCGAGACCTGCCATGCCCACGGCACCGTGGTGCTGTCGCAGATCTTTCACCCGGGGCGCGAGATCATGGAGTCCAGCGACGGCTTGCTGGCGGTGGCCTACTCGGCCTCGGCGGTGCCCAACGAACGGTTCCGGGTGATGCCGCGCGAGCTTGACCAAGGCATGATCGACGAGATCGTGGCCGGCTATGCTGCGGCGGCGCGGCGCCTGCATCAGGCGGGCGTGGACGGCGTGGAGGTGGTGGCCAGCCACGGGTACCTGCCCGCCCAGTTCATCAACCCTCGGGTCAACCGGCGTAGCGACGGCTACAACGGCGACCTTGAACAACGTTTGCGCTTTGTGCGCGAGGTCATCGCCGCGGTGCGTGCCAGCACCGACGAACACTTCATCATTGGCCTGCGCATCAGCGCCGATGAACGCGACGCCGAGGGCCTGAGCGAAGATGAATCGCTCGGCGCGGTGAAGGCCCTGCAAGGGCAACTGGACTATGTGCATATTGTGGCCGGCACCTCGGCGTCCCTGGGCGGCGCGGTGCATATCGTGCCGCCGATGGCCATCGAGGCCGCCTATCTGGCCCGCGAGGCGGGCACCTTCAAGGCCAGCCTGGACATTCCGCTGTTCGTTACCGGGCGCATCAACCAGCCCCAGGAGGCCGAACTGATACTTGCCCGCGGCCAGGCCGACGTGTGTGGCATGACCCGCGCGCTGATCTGCGACCCGCAGATGCCGAACAAGACCGACAGCGGCCGGGCCGAAGACGTGCGTGCCTGCATCGCCTGCAACCAGGCCTGTATCGGGCACTTCCACAAGGGCCTGCCGATTTCGTGCATCCAGCATCCGGAGACCGGGCGCGAGCGGCAGTTCGGCCAACTGCAGCCTGCCACGCTGCGCAAGAAGGTGATGGTGGTGGGCGGCGGCCCGGCCGGCATGAAGGCTGCCGCGGTAGCGGCGGCCCGTGGTCATCAGGTCACCCTGTATGAGGCGGCCGCCCAACTGGGTGGCCAGGTGCTGCTGGCGCAACTGCTGCCACGGCGCAGCGAATTCGGCGGTGCCAGCACCAACCTGCAACGCGAGATGCAGTTGGCCGGCGTGGAGGTGGTGCGCAATACCCGGGTCGACCGCGCGCTGGTCGCGCGCGAGCAGCCGGATGCCGTGATCGTCGCCACCGGTGCCGCGCCCTACTGGCCGGCGTTCGAGCGCGGCGGCGAGTTGCAGGTGGTCGACGCCTGGCAGGTGCTGCGCGAGCAGGTACAGGTCGGTCGCTCGGTGATGGTGATGGACTGGCGCTGCGACTGGATCGGGCCGGGCATCGCCGAACGCCTGACCCGCGCCGGGCATCAGGTACAACTGGCGGTCAACGGTACCCACTGCGGCGAGAGCCTGCCGTTGTATGTGCGTGACCAGATGGCCGGCGAGCTGCACAAGCTGGGCATCCCGATCACGCCCTATGCGCGGCTGTATGGCTGCGACGACAGCAGCGTCTACCTGCAGCACACCGCCAGCGGCGAGGCGATGATCTTCGAAGGCATCGACACCCTGGTGCTGTGCCACGGCCATCACCCGGTCGACACCCTGGCCGGCGAGATCCAGGACCTGGCCGCAGTACACCGCATTGGCGATTGCCTGGCGGCGCGTACCGCCGAGGAAGCCATCTATGAGGGCCTTAAAGTCGCCGCGAGCCTGTGAGGCTGTTTATACTCCGGGCCTTTGCAGGGCTGATCGGATAACGCCATGAGCAACAACAGCAAGCTGCCGCCCACCGCCGAGGACGGCAGCGCCGCGCCGCACTTTCTGGGCACGCGCATTCGCGGGCTTCGCAAGCGTCGCGGCATGACCCTGACCGAGCTTGCGCAACAGAGCGAGCTGACCGCCGGCTATATCAGCCAGCTGGAACGCAACCTGTCGTACCCCTCGATACCGGCACTGTTCAATATCGCCCGCAGCCTGGGCGTGACCATCCAGTGGTTCTTCGCCAGCGAGGCGGTCACCGCCCCCGAGGACAGCGGCTACGTGGTGCGCCGGCAGAGCCGACTGAGCGTGCATTACGAAGACGGCATCGTCGACCAGTTGCTCACCCCGCAACCCAACCGCGAACTGGAGATGCTCCATTCGCGCTTTCCGCCAGGCACCTACAGCCAGCAGAGCTACAGCCATGAGGGCGAAGAAGCCGGGTACGTGCTGTCCGGCCGCTTCGAGCTGTGGGTGGGGGATCGCCATTTCGAACTCGGCGAAGGCGACAGCTTCAGCTTCTCCAGCCAGGAGCCGCACAAGTACGGCAACCCGGGTGAAGTGGATGCGGTGGTGATCTGGGTGATCACCCCGCCCACCTTCTGAGCCCTGCGCCCCAAGCCTCGGCTGACTGGGGCGCACGTTCGCTCAAGCTAGTTGTTGGGGGGTTGCCGAGGCGCCGGCTCCGCAGGGGGCGTGTCGGGCTTTTGCATCTGCAGGGAAGACTTGCTGCGATCGGTATCCTTGTCGACATGCTCGGGCTCGTTGAAGCACCCTTGCAGCATCGACAGGCTGGCGACCAGCAACGCCAACGCGGTCAGTTTCATGACGCTAACCTCCAGGCACTGCCGGCATTGGCAACGCCGCTCAGTGGAAGATAAAGGCATTGGCTTCCTTCACCAGCTCGCGCCACTCGCGACTGCTGATGATGCCCGCCACCTCGAGTGCATCGGCGGCCATCAACGCCTTGTCGTAACGCTGCTCGGCGTCCAGTGACGCATGCTCGTGGACCAACGCCTGTCGCCAGTTCTGCAACGCCTGCCTTTTGTCCGTGTCGTTCATCGTCACCTCTCCTCTACGACTGGAACGGTGCGTACTGCATTGCCAATGGCCAGCGCCTGCGCACTGGCCAGCGGGCATTGACTCAGGGTTGGGCTGCATCACCGCCGTGTGCGCTGGCAAGTGCCCTGGCCTTGGTCAGATGCTCTTTCAGCGTGGGCAGGGTTTTCTCGGCGAACGCCTTGAGCTCGGCATCGGTGCCGTCCTTCACATAGTTCTCGAACAGCTCGATGGTGGCCTCGTGCGCCTTGACCTGGTTGTTGGCATAGGCCTGGTCGAACGACTTGGCGCTACGCAGCTCCAGAATCATCGCCTTGGCCTTGTCCATCAGCATGGCATCATCCGAGACTTCCAGCTTTTTGCTGGCAGCGATGGCCTTGAGCTTCTCGTTGGCTGCGGTGTGGTCCTTGACCATCATGTCGGCAAAGGCCTTCACGTCGCTGGCGCTGCCCTTCTCCTGGGCCAGCTTGCCGGCTTCCACTTCGGCAATGCCTTTGGCCGAGGCGTCTTCCACGAAATCGTCGGCGTCCTGGGCCGCGTGTACCGCGCCTGCCAGGGTAAACGCCAGCGCAAAAGCGCTGCTTCGCAACAGGGTATTCATCATGAAATCCTCGTTCTGTTTTTCGGGAACTGCGTTTGAGGTACCGCTGTTCATGTGAGCGCGTGGCGGCGTGGGTGGTTCATCTTTTTTGCCTGGCCTGTTTGCGGTCGTCGATACACGGGCAAAAAAATTGAATTAGCCCGACACCCGCCCGGTCCAGACCTATGAACGCAGTAAATCTGACGAGGTAACAGCAATGACTATCGAAGCAGAGACACTCGTACAACTGACCGACGCCCTGCGCAAACGCGGCCTGACCCGCGTCTCGGACATCACCTTCATGCGCGCGCCCTACCGGCACAATCACCGCTGGACCTGCACGGTGAAATAGCAATCATTCAGACCAATCCCGTAATTTTCACAAGCCTTTCACATTCGAAGGCTTATGGTTGACCCAGCTCCTAGTAGAAACCTTTAAGCCCGCTCCCCCCCATCGCGGGCTTTTCTTTGTCTGGGATTTGGGTTGTCACAGATAGGCTGATGACCGAGCCGCCTTTTGTTCAACGCACACAAAAGCGCTCGACCTCATGATTGCCGAGGCGAGCGCTGTTGCGTCCTGAGTGTAAATGTCAGGGATCAAGTCGCTGGTGCAATTCAAATCCCCTCGAATTTGAACGGTGTTGACTCTTCGAAGCGGGCGGACACTTCGCCGGCATACACGTTTGCCTGGTTCGGGCCCAGGTCCAGCTTTTTCACCTTGCCGGTTTTCTGGCTGAGGTCCAGCTTTTTCAGGTCAACCCAGAACGTATTGGGCGTGACTGCGGACTCGAAAAAATACTGCTTGTGTTTATGGTCCGCCACAGTCCGCCAGCGCGTGGATGAGATATTGGGCTGATCTGGCGTTGTAATGCCGTACGGCACCGAGACGTTGCGAATCACACTGAATACACTGGCCAGTGACAGCCGCGCATCCTCATGCTTGGGCACGGCATTTACGTAGAAGGACGCACGCGCAAAGCGATCAGGCGAGCGGTTGGTGCCAGGCAACATCTGTGTTCCGTCAATGCCTTGCCAATAAGCATACATTTCCAACTGCTCGTCGAACTTCGGCGAGTTCGTCATCACTTGATATTTTCTGTCGTGGTGAATGACTTGCTTGCCATCGATATATTCAACGATTGCGCTATCACCCGACGCATCGGACATTGAAAGGTGCAGCGTTGCCAGGCGGGTTTCGTTCGGAACCTTGGATGTCACCACATGAAACGGTTCGGCCTTGAGCGCCTCGACCGCTTCAGCCACGGTCTTGAAGTTATCCAATACGTACTGAGCCCATGCCGAGATACTGAGCCCTGGCTTGCCCTGTTCGAGTGCTGGATATTCTGATTCCACCAGCCACAGCAGGTTTGCAGACAACCCGGCTTCGTTGATGCCGTCGGTGGTGGAAATATCGTAGCCGGACGCAATGACACTGCCGTACTTCGACGTCCAGGTAACCGAATTGGGGCCTGCCTCACCGTGGCGCTTCATGCCCTGGGGGAACACCCACAGGTTGGTTTCCACATCCTTCGCCCAGTCCATTGAGCGTGCCGTTATGATCTGTTGGTTATCTCCAAGAAAAACCAGCCGCGTGCAGGCGTGCACCACGGGTATCGATGAACAGAAACCGACCAGGGCCAGTGCAATTCCTTTTGCTGCGGGTGAAAGTTTCATTCCTTTGATTTCCTTGACCAAACTGATTATCAACACGCGCGAGCCCAGGCCTTCAAGCGAACGTGCAAGCACCTGGCTCGGTAATGACAAATAGTGTTTGATCGTCAATGACGACAAACATCAGCCAATAAAGCACGGACATATCAGAAATCAAGATTTGAGGGGACAAACAGCGTTCGCTTACAAGTACCGCAGCCTTGGCTTACCCCACTTGGGTCGATTCGGTCTTTTTCCATTTTGTGGTTGCATGGGGCGCGGATGCGCCGGCCGAGCTGGTCCAGGTCGGTCATACCCGTCAGATCGGCGAAGGCTTCGTCGATATAAAGGAAAGATGTCAACCCATGGAGATCAGTTTGAATGAACAGTTGGCGGGGTTTAGAGCAAGTTTCCGGCGTCCATAGACCACACGCTTTTTCACAGGAATGGTTCACGTGGTGTCCATGGTAAATACGCGAATTGTGGCGACGAACAGATAGCGGATTTTAGCAAGGGCAGCCTTTCCAAACCGGCACGACAGAGCGTGCCGGTAGTTCTCATCGCTACAGTCTTATTTTTTAATGGAAACGATTGCGGCTTTGCCATCCTTTACCCTAAAGGAAAACGATACATGGTCTCCGACCTTCAGACCTGCCAGCTGATCCTCCGTCACTGAAAAGGCCATAGTCATTGGGGGCCATTGCACCGCTGGCACAGCTCCGTGGGAGATGGTCACCGTATGCTTCGAAGTATCCATAGCCTTGATGGTTCCCTCAGCGTCAGCAACTGGAGCCTGTTTTGTTTCCTGCTCCATCTTCATGCCCTCCATACCATCCATTTTCATACCCGGCATGTCCTGCGAGTAGGCAGAAAGTGAAAACATAAACGCGGTACTGGCAGCTGCGATCAGGGTCAGTTTCATACGAATTTTCCTTGTGGTTTGATCGGTTCAACGATGAGGTGCCGGCGACGCATCAGGCGATAGGCTGCCGGAATGACAAACAGGGAAAGCAAGGGGGCCGTGACCATGCCGCCGACCATGGGCGCGGCAATGCGGCTCATCACTTCGCTACCAGTGCCACTGCCCAACAGGATCGGCAGCAAACCGGCAATAATGACCGCCACGGTCATGGCCTTGGGTCGAACGCGCTGCACAGCGCCTTCACGAATCGCTGCCACCAGCCCGCGCTCAGTGCTGTCGCCGAGGTCTTCCCGTTCGGCCCAGGCATTCTTCAGGTAGAGCAGCATGATCACACCAAACTCGGCGGACACACCGGCCAAGGCGATAAAGCCGACCCCGGTGGCGACCGATAGGTTGAATCCCAGCAGATAGAGGAACCATGCTCCGCCCGTAAGTGCGAATGGCAGCGTGGCCATGATCAGCAAAGCCTCATCGAAGCGGGCGAACGTCAGATAGAGCAGCACGAAGATGATCAGCAGCGTGGCAGGCACCACCAGCTTGAGTCGTGCGTTGGCCCTTTCGAGAAATTCAAACTGTCCTGAATAGCTCAGGCTCATTCCGGGCTGCAACTTGACCTGCTCACTGACGATTCGGCGCAGATCGGCGACCACCGAGGCAATGTCTCGACCACGCACATCGATGTATACCCAACCCGAAGGTCGTGCGTTTTCGCTCTTGAGCATCGGTGGGCCATCCGTGACCTTGACCTTCGCCACTATGCCGAGGGTGATCTGGCTCCCTAGCGGGGTATAGATCGGCAATTGCTCCAAGGCGCCGACCGAATCACGCCACTCCCGTGGGTAGCGCACGCTGATCGGAAAACGGGCGAGCCCTTCAATGGTCTCCCCGACGTTTTCACCACCGATAGCACCGGCCACGATGGACTGCACATCGGCAATATTCAGCCCGTAGCGCGCGGCGGCTTTGCGGTCGATATCCACGTCGATGTAACGGCCACCGGTCAGGCGCTCAGCCAGAGCTGAACTGACACCAGGCACACCCTTGGCAACGCGCTCTACCGCCTGAGTAGCGGCGTCGATCTCCGTCAGGTTGGTGCCGGCAACTTTCACCCCGATGGGACTCTTGATCCCAGTGGCCAGCATGTCGATACGGTTGCGAATCGGTGGTATCCAGATATTCGTCAGTCCAGGGACTCGCACCACTCGATCCAGTTCTTCCACCAATTTTTCCTGGGTCATGCCTGCACGCCATAGCTCGTGCGGTTTGAATTGAATGGTGGTTTCGAACATCTCTAGCGGCGCGGGGTCGGTGGCAGTTTCCGCGCGTCCCGCTTTACCGAAGACATGTTCGACTTCGGGCACGGTTTTGATCAGGCGGTCGGTCTGTTGCAGCAATTGCGCTGCTTTCTGTGCCGACAAGCCCGGCAAAGCCGAAGGCATATAGAGCAGATCACCCTCGTCCAGCGGCGGAAGAAACTCACCACCCAAGCGCGACATTGGCCATAGCGCACTGACAAAAATCAGTAGCGCCAACAGCAATGTGATCTTAGGTCGACGCAAGACCATATCCAAAGCCGGCTGATAGATTCGGATCAGCCAACGGTTTAACGGGTTCTGCTGCTCATTGGGTATTCGCCCTCGAATCCAGTAGCCCATCAGCACGGGCACCAGAGTCACAGACAATCCCGCCGCTGCGGCCATGGCGTAGGTCTTGGTGAACGCCAATGGGCCAAACAGCCGTCCTTCCTGAGCCTCAAGGGTGAATACCGGAATGAACGACAAGGTGATGATCAATAGGCAGAAGAAAAGTGCCGGGCCTACCTCTGCCGCTGCTTCAGTCATCACATGCCAATGACGCTCCCCCGTTAGCTCCTCATCCGGATTGGCTGCGTGCCAGGCCTCGATTTTCTTGTGGGCGTTTTCGATCATCACTACGGCAGCATCGACCATGGCACCAATGGCGATGGCTATTCCGCCCAAGGACATGATGTTGGCGTTGATACCCTGGTAACGCATGACGATGAAGGCAATCAATACACCAACCGGTAAGGAGATAATCGCCACCAGGGATGAGCGCAGGTGCCAGAGGAAGATCCCACACACCAAGGCGACGACGATGAACTCCTCGATCAGCTTGTGACTGAGATTATCGACAGCGCGGTCGATCAGCTTGCTGCGGTCGTAGGTGGTGACGATTTCCACACCAGCCGGCAGACTGCTTTTCAGTTCATCGAGCTTGGTCTTGACCGCTGCAATGGTTTCGCGAGCATTCTTGCCGCTACGCAAAATCACCACACCACCGACGGTCTCACCTTCGCCGTCGAGTTCGGAGATGCCCCTGCGCATTTCCGGCCCTAACTGAATCGTGGCGACATCACCCAGGGTCACCGGCACACCGCCTGAACCCAACTTAAGCGGGATCGCTCGAAAGTCATTAAGTGTCTTTAAATAGCCCGACGCCCGCACGATGAACTCGGTCTCTGCCATCTCCAACACGGCACCACCGGTTTCCTGGTTAGCTTTGCCGATAGCCTCGCTCACCTCGACTTGCGTGATGCCGAGGCTGGCCAGTTTGAGCGGATCGAGCTGCACCTGGTACTGCTTTACCATGCCTCCCACGGTAGCCACTTCCGCAACGTTGGGCAAAGTCTTGAGTTCGAACTTGAGGAACCAGTCCTGAAGAGCGCGAAGCTGTGCCAGGTCGTGTCCGCCACTGCGATCTACCAGTGCATATTGATAGATCCACCCCACCCCTGTCGCATCCGGCCCCAACGCCGGCTTGGCACTGGCAGGCAATCGACTTTGTATTTGGCTCAGGTATTCCAGCACCCGCGAACGGGCCCAATACAAGTCAGTGCCGTCTTCGAACAACACGTAAACGAAGCTATCACCAAAGAAGGAGTAACCACGTACCGTCTTGGCACCCGGCACCGAGAGCATGGTGGTGGCTAACGGATAGGTGACCTGGTTCTCGACAATCTGCGGCGCCTGGCCTGCGTAAGGTGTACGGATGATTACCTGTACATCAGAGAGATCGGGCAGCGCGTCTATAGGGGTGCTCTGCACCGACCAAATGCCCCAAGCCGTAACGAACAATGTCGCCAGTAGCACTAGGATACGGTTGGCCACTGACCAACGAATCAGGGCCGCGATCATGGCTGGCTCCCCGATTTATCCAAGCGATCCACACGCAAACCATCATCGGTTTGAGTAACTCCGATACGAACCTTGTCACCCGTTTCAAGTCCCTGCATCAGTGCCGGTTTGGCAAGCGGGAAAGTCATCGTCATACCAGGCATGCCCAACGTCTTGAAAGGGCCATGGGCAAGAGTGACCTCTTTGTCGTTGATCTCAACAATCTGCCCATCCGCTTCATGTAAGCTGGAGCCTGCTGCACCTGGTGGTGACTCGTCCTCCGCCCCTATGACAACGCCCTTAAGGCTGGCCTCCGAGTCGAGCAGGAATTGGCCAGACGTAACCACCTTCTGACCTTCTTCCAAGCCCTTCAGGATCGCCGTTCTACCATCGCTTTCCTGCCCAAGTTGGATCTCCACAGGACGGTAGCGACCCGCGCCTGCGGCGAGCATCACCAGAGCACGTCGACCAGTGCGAATGACGGCCTCGCTTGGCACCCACAGGACACTCTGCTCGGTCGAGCGGTTCAGACGTACCTCCGCCGACAGACCTGGTCTCAGGTGACCGTCAGGATTGGGCAGCTCCACCCGCACACGAATTGTGCGACTGTCCGAGTTGGTCTCGGGCAAAATCGCGCTGACCTTGCCATTGAGTGTTGTTCCCGGAAAGGCAGGCAAGCGCGCTTCGACGGTCTGTCCTAAGGTGAGAGTTCCGGCTTCCGATTCTGGAATGGCCACGGCCAGCCAGATACTGCTCAAGCCGTTCACACGTGCCAGAGTATCGCCAATCGCCACGGTCATGCCTGCACGAACATTCAATTCTTGCAGCACACCACCTATAGGGCTGGTGAGCGTCAAGTAAGGCTGAACCTTGCCACTACGCCCGACCTGAGTGATCAGTGCCGCTGGCATTCCCGTGAGCAGTAATCGTTGGCGGGCCGCAGCCAGTAGCTCAGCATCCCCGCTGCGTTTCAGGGCAAGGAACTCCGTCTGGGCGGCTGCCCACTCTGGCACTAGGATATCCGCCAATGCCGCGTTGGCCTTGAGCACGTCACCGGGAGCATGGGCGTAGACCCGCTCCACAAAACCACTGGTGCGAGCCTGAATCACTGCGACATCACGCTCGTTGAACGCCAGGATGCCTGTCACATTGAGGCTGGAATCCAGGACACCACGGGTGACGGTCGCAAAACGCAGCCCGAGATTTTGAGTCAAGCTCGGATCAATACTCACAGTTGCCCGATCCCCTGCACCGCTGGCGTACTGGGGAACCAACTGCATGTCCATGAAGGGGGATTTACCCGGCTTGTCGAATTTTTGTTGCGGGTACATGGGATCGTACCAATACAGGGCTTTCCGCTCGTTTGGAGAATTGAGGCTCTGCTCTGGAACGGTACTTGGCACTTCGCTCATGCGCAGATGAGCGAACCAGTACCCACCGGCTACACCCAATGCCAACGAGATGCCTATCACCAATGACCCACTCCATTTTTTTAGGCTCATTGGCTGGTCTCCCCATAAGCGAAATACAGGCGCGCACTGGTCAGCGCTCGTTGCTCCTCCACGTCGATCTGTTTGAGGCGCGCTTCGACGAGTTCACGTCGGGCGGCAACCACGGCGCTCAAATCGCCTTTGCCCGACCGATAACTCGCCATACTGAGTTCGACCTTTTCCTTGGCCAGAGGCAACAGGCTTTCCTGATTTCGACGTACCGCACGATTCAGGCGCTCATAGTCGGCCAGTTCGCTCTCCAATTGCTGAGTGTGCTCGCGTGACAGGGCTTCGCGCTCGGCCTCGAGCTGGCTGAGTTCAGCCTGCTTGGCAGCGATTTTGGGGGTTTGGCGCGAGTCAGGAAACAGAGGTAAATCCCAAGAAAATTGCACGCTGACCATATCGCCGAACTCACGGCCACGATGCTGGTAATCCACTTCCCAGCTCCAGTCCGACTGCTTCTCTGATACGGCTTCCCGAACCTTGGCCTGCGCTTCGCGGGTCATCGGTGCAAACGCAGCCAACTCGGGATGGTGTTGCAGCCTATGGGAGTAGCCTGAGGTGTCGACCGGCCATTCAGGAAAACTACCCACAGGCTTGTCGTTAGCGGCAGAACCAATCCAGCGTTTGAGAGCCGCTTGTGCTTGCGCTCTTTGGAGAGTCAGATCGTCCTGTTGTTCTGCCAGTTTGGCTGCTTCTTGTTTGGGTGTCACCGCGTCAGCAGGTTGAGCGCGGCCACCGGCAATCTGAGCCCGTACAGTATCGGCTAGCAGGAGATTTTCTTTGTAGAAGTCCTGAAACAGTGCATCTTTGCGCTCAACCGAGTAACTACTGATCCAGGCCAATGCCGTGGACTGGCGTACCTTCAGACGTTCGACTCGACGCTCCGCAGAGGCGCGATCAATAGCTGCATCGGCGACCTCAATCCGCGCTTTGCGCTTGTCGCTGTTGGGCATCTCCTGTCTGACCCCGACCATTTGCATGGTCATGAAGTCTTGGTCGATGCTCCAGCGATCCGGGCCCCCAATGGGGTAGTTCTGCACGCCCATCAGCAGCTTGGGATCAGGTAATTCACCGGCTGGAATAGCTGCACTGCTGGCAGCTTGAATTTTGGCATCTTGTGCGGTCAGCGACGGCGCATTGTTTTCGGCCAGACGCAGAGCTTCATCGAGCGTCAATGGCGCAGCGAAGCTCGGCAATGCCAGCACGCTTGCCGCCAAGCCGGCCATAAGAGACCAGCCTGTGCAATTGCACTTGGAGTTCATGTTTACGATTCCTGTGATCATCCACTGCAGGCGAAAAAATGGAACGCGCGCAGCTAGTCCATCCCGCTAATGCGGAATGAGGCTCAATGTTGGAAAGGAATCAAACGCGTGGCGGTCGCCATACCCCGGACGGGGTCTGTACAGGCAGAGAATCGCTGATGAGGGAAAGCACTACGGGGCTGAACACGGTCACAGGAGGCTTGAAGATTGAGACTTGCAACATACCGCCCGACTTGCACTCCTGGCCCGGCTTGCAAGGTTTGCCGTGTTCGACAGGGCTTTTCATGTCGTTGCAACAATCCATGCCCATGTCGTCCATCATAGCCATACCCATGGTCTTCATCGGGCAAGGTTCTGTCGGTGCCTGAACCCCCGCCATCCCACTGAGGGGAAGCGCCAGGCTGATCAAGAAGATGAGACAAAACCGCAGGTAGCGTTTCATGGTCTGGAGTGTATTCGCTGAAAATGGCTCTTACAATTGGGCACTGATCATCAAAAAAATGTCGTCAACCTCCAAAGCAGGCAATCAAGCCTTTTAAAAATTAAGCCAGTATTACGCGAAAAAAATTAACAATTTGGCCGAGACAGGCATTGCGAGGCAGTTCCGTAAGGGCTCTCTTGGAATCACGCCCCCCTATTGTCTGGGGTAGATGCCTGGAACAAGAGTTTTCGCTTCAGGCAGGGCCTCCCTATTCAAGGCTCGCTCGATAGTCCGCGTTGAGTATTTTCACTCAGGCACCTATGTGTATGCCTGTGCCTGCAGCTTGACCCCACCGCACACGTCAAGCCCGCTGGCGATATCCGGTAATGAGCAACACTACACCAGGCACCAGAAAGCCGACCGCGGTGTAGCCAAAAGCAGCTTGCCCAGAGGCGCCGACTGCGGCGAACGCAGCGCCGATCGCAATCAGTGGCGCCGCAGCGTAGTAGAACGGTTTGGCTTTATTGGCCATATCTAACCTCCTGTTTGACATACTTTTTTATAACACATCAGTCCGCCGAAAGGCGCGGGCCTGGAGAGCTGTTGCCGTGGCAAACGAAGAACTGGCCGGGCCGCTGCGGCGGCGCGCAAGCACGACCGCAGTAGCGGCCCGCAGACAAGCATGCGGGCAAAAAGGAAGAAACCCGGGGATGAGCACGCTGGGGAGCAACAGGCCGTGGTACCGGGTTTGCGCAAAATGGCATCGAAATCAGCCACTCCCACCAGTCCTTTTGTGTTCCAGCCGGGTAAAGGCGGGATGTAGATCAGGCAGGCAGGTGTTACAATCAGGCACTTCAAGCTCGCGCTCAAGGCGCTGGGCATCCGTGAACGTCGGCAGTACGACACGCGCCACACCTACGCAACCATGTGCCTAATGGCTGGGATGAACCCCGCGTTCATCGCGAACCAACTCGGCCACAGCGTCGAGATGTTGCTCTCTACCTACGCAAAATGGATCAGCTCCTCCTCGGATTGGAAGGAGCTGGAGAAGCTGCCGTCCCGTATCTGACGGGCCCAAAATCGGCCCCAAAAGGTCGGCGGCACCTAAACACACCTCTGGACACCCCGCAGGATAAGCACTTGATTTCTACCGCTAACATCACCATGCCGTCCTGCATGGGGCTCAAAGGGTGCTTATAGGTCGGTTTTATTGGGCCAAATCCCCCCCTGCACCCCATCAAAACTCGGTGATTGGTATCAGAATTGGTATCACTTCAACGTGCCACTGGCGTCCTGCCGACAATTCCACCCCAACTCTCATTAACTATTGTTGCTGCAGCTTCACAAGCTTTGGCGTGCGGCATTGTGAGCGTCCTCCCAACGTACCTTTCATAATTGAATGGGTGTCCAGCAGGTACTGAGCTTGCTCACTCGTCAAATGGGCTGATTGAATACTCGAGTTGTGCTTGAATGATATTTGTCAATCCCGCTATATCAGTCACCGTTGGGAGCATGAGTATTGTCACCAGAAAGTCACATCAAGATGGCTACGTCTGATTCCGCGTGGTCAGTTTTTCTGGTGTTTTTGCGCTTGGGACTAACGTCTTTCGGCGGCCCGGTTGCCCATCTGGGGTACTTTCGTGAAGAGTTCGTAGCCCGGCGCCAATGGCTTAGCGACCGCAGTTATGCCGATTTGGTCGCTTTGTGCCAATTCCTTCCGGGGCCTGCGAGTAGCCAAGTTGGCATAGGATTGGGACTGTCTCATGCCGGATTTTCTGGAGCTATTGCTGCATGGGCAGGTTTCACATTGCCATCGGCTCTAATGCTGGTTCTGTTCGCTAAGGGTATGTCCACTTGGGGAAGTGCTTTCCCAAGCGGTCTATTGCACGGCCTTAAAATCGTCGCGGTCGCTGTCGTCGCTCAAGCAGTCTGGGGAATGGCCCGCAATCTTTGTACCGATGTGCTTCGCGTGACTATCGCCGCATTCTCTGCCTGCGCTGCACTCCTGTGGCCCAATGCATTGGGACAGATTGGTGTGATCGTCTGCGCCGCCCTCGTCGGCTTGATGCTGCTTAAAACCACACAGCGCCAAGCCGCGGAATCTTTGGCGATCTCGATCACCAAGAAGGTGGGTGCGATCTCCTTGGTGGTGTTTTTCAGCTTGTTGTTTGGCCTTCCATTATTGATGCAGTTTTGGCCCTCTCAAACGCTAGCTATGGTGCACGACTTTTACCAGGCCGGTTCATTAGTCTTCGGAGGGGGGCATGTTGTGCTGCCGTTACTTCAGGCGGCAACGGTACCCAACGGCTGGGTAGCCAACGACACTTTCCTGGCTGGGTATGGCGTAGCGCAGGCAGTACCGGGCCCACTCTTTAGCTTTGCAGCATTTCTCGGTGCCTCCATGAACGTCCAGCCTTCTGGCTGGGTGGGCGCATCGGTGTGCCTCATCGCTATCTTTGCACCTTCATTCCTCCTCGTGATTGGCGCGTTGCCTTTCTGGGAGCAACTGCGGCATAGCTCTCGCACTCAGGCGGCGCTTGCAGGGGTCAACGCGGGAGTGGTCGGGCTTCTCCTGGCGGCCTTGTACAACCCGGTCTGGACGAGTGCCATATTAGCTCCCCAAGACTTCGGGTTGGCGCTGATAGCCCTTGTTGCCTTAATGTTCTGGAAGGCTCCTCCTTGGTTAATTGTATTGGGCAGTGGCTTGATCGGATGGTTGCTAAGTATTGTTTTTTAAAGAAAGCCAGCTAATTCAGCATAGCTAAGCCGCGCTCGTTCTATAGGCGTCAGCTGAACCAAGCTTGCGTGATAAAACAGGGGTTCATCTAAGCGGCAGAAGCTCGGCGATCTCGCTTGGCCGCTGCAAAGCGAGCCGACGATTTACTCCGCTGCACCTTCTCCAACCGAGTATCCTTCGACGTATATTTCGCACACTACTGTCCCATGGACACGCCGTCTCAATGACGAGTTGCGGGCCGCCCGCCCAAGGCGCTCAGCTGGTACTCGCTCACAGCCTGCATAAGTGACTCTGCCTCAAGGCGCAGGCACTCGACATCCTCAGCAGGAGCAAGTAATTCCAGCGCTTCGTGATAGCGCCGCACCGCATCCATCGCCTGCTGCATCAGCGGCTCACCCGCCGCCATCTTCTCCTGCAAGTCGTCCATGCTGTCCTCCGGCTTCGGTGAGAGCACTATAGGTCAACGCCTATTGGGCTCTGCAAAAGGGCAAAAGCATCAATGTCCGCTTACGGCCAGAACCGGACGGTCACAACATGTTCCAACTGATATCGATAAGAGGCAATCCCCTAAACGCTCTTGAGAAACCTATGCCATCCGTACTGGTTCGTATGTATCAATCGCCGTGTTGACGGTTTAGGGGACTGCATCAGGCGTTTGACGTGTGTCAGGGTCTATACTAATTTCGCTCTTTTGATCAGATCCACCCTTAATCACCGCACAGCCCACCAGGCAGAACACGTGAAACATTCGACATTTACTGCCGCGCTGCTCTGCCTATTACTTGGCACTCCCGTCAGGGCCGAGCAGTATCAGGTCGTTACTGAAGAGTGGGCGCCGTACAACTACCAGCAGAAAAATCAGCTCACCGGCATGGCCACGGAGATCGTTCGAGCCATAATGGCGCGGACCGGGGATGACTTTGAGATGGTGCTGCTGCCCAGTATGCGAAGCGCCCGTGCATTGAAGACCCGGCCCAAGACCATCATGTATTCACTATTCCGCACGGCAGAGCGCGAACCGCTATACAAGTGGGTCGGACCGATCGTGGAAGAGTCCATTCACCCCTATCAGTTAGCCAATGCGCAGCAGCCGGTGAATTCCTTGGAGCAGCTACTTCGCGCCCCAAAAATTACGACGAGACATGCCGGCCTGATACCCGAGACTCTTCAGTCGCGGGGCTTCAACAACCTCGAAAAAAGTGCAACCCAGAGCCTGCAGCTCTATCGCATGCTGCTAGCCGGGCGCACCGATATCATCATAGGCGACACCGATGCGGGAGTGGTTTACTACAGCCGCCAGTTGAACATCGCCCCCGGCACGCTGCGGCAGATTCCTATCGAGCTCTATCGCTCATCGCTGTACATCGCCTTCAGCCGCGACTGTGACGACGAACTGGTAGCCTCCTGGGCCCACGCCCTAGAGCAACTGCGCCACTCGGGCGAATTGGAGCGCATACAGGATCGATACGATTACCCCATCGGGCAATGACAGCGCGGAACCAGCGCAAGCCCGCTTCGCCCTTATCCAGCTTCGCTCTCACTCAACGCGGAGGATAAGTCATGAACATTTTTGCAACACGCAGCCATCAGCCTTGGAAGTGAATGGCCGCATGGCGACGGTCGGTGTCAGGCCGTCGCTAACCGGCCAGTAGCACCCGCTCGCAATCGGTAGTTTCCATACCGCAGCCGTCAGCCGTCGATCAATCTCGTGGGATCTGACCGCTCAAATAGCCAATGCTCGAAAGAAACACGTTGGTATCTCGATTAGAGCGCAGCCGAACGACGCGGCATGTTGATGGCGCCGTCGCCACCAGCTGCTGCATATTCACTCGCGCTGTTTTTTTCGTCCGCCACATAAATCTCAAAAACTCTGGCAGATTCGCCAGCAGTTCGGGGCAGTTGTCCGGCAAATCGGGCCGAGAGCTGCCGCGCTGAATCAGCGTTCTTAGCAGCACGCGCCAAAATCGAAGCGTCCCCGAACGATCAATCCATATCAAAAGATCTGCGCGCGCTACCCGATTCTCCCAAGTAACGGAATGGCCGCCTTCGAATATCCAGCGATCACGAGCCTCGACCTCGGAACAAAGGCGTGTTTTCTCGTCCCGGCTTCGTTCAACCCACCCTGGCTGCCAGTGGATAGTGTCTATATGAACGACAGGTAAGCCCGTGCGCAGACCAAGCTCACGCGCCAAAGTGCTTTTGCCCGACCCAGGTTGACCAATAATCATCACCCGCTGCATCTAAGCTCCTTCTCGCCATACGCGCTATTTTTTGGGGGCGGCTATTTTACGCCAACCTCCAACCCCGTCAACAGGCAGCAAGCCAAGACTTGATTGTCGTGACGTTCCGCTTTGGGTCGTAAGCGGCCGCCTGGACTTGCCTCTCCCAGTTCACCGTCCGATATCTCTGACATACGCTTGGCACGCTCGTAGGGCTATTAGTCCGTCGTCACCATCCCCGGTGATGGCGACAATTCGTTGAGCATGCGCTGGGTCAAGTTCGGCTCGCGCGGTTCCATGAACCACGTCGCAGGTGCCGGTGGCGGCTGACACCCCACCGCCACTACCCTGGGCGGTGGCGGCGAGTAGGACTGACAGCCGCAAATCAGCAGTAGCCAGCCGATCACGAAGGCGATCCCGGGCTTTTTGTGCATCGCGTAATTCCTTGTGCTTGGTTTTTTCATCCGCCTGCAGGCGGTCCTCCAGGGCCCGGCGGCGCTCCTGATCCTGCTGTAACTGATCGAGCACAGCGACCGCCTCTGCCTCGCGCTCAGTCACGTAAGTCTCGGCCTGCTTGGCCAGCAGTGTTTCGTAAGCGTTGGCCTGCCATAGCCATGCGCCAATGCCACCCATCGCGAGCCCCAGTAGCAAGGCCCGCGCGCGCGCGCCCCAGGCGATCACACCAGCCTCCCGCCGGCCGCGATGTAGTGCGCCAGCAGGTCATCCAGCTTGCGCTCATGCTGCCCGTACCCGGCGCCCGGCAGGCTGGCCCAGATATTCCGGCACTTCGTGATCGCCGACTGGATACGGCCGGCGTGCACGTCCGCCAAGGCGCCGCGCTCCTTGATCAGGTGCAGGGCAAGCTTGTCCTGACTGGTGGGCCCGAAGTCGGGCAGCTTGAGCAGGTCGCGGTAGTGCGGCCAGTAGCGCTGGAGTTGCTGGTACCGGCCTGCGGCCGTGGACTTCAGGCCCTTGTTGTTCACGGTCACCAGCACGCCAGGGTGGGCGCTGTAGCTCTTGAAGGTGTTCGGGCTATCGATACCGCCGACAACCACGTCATAGCCGTCGTCGCGGGTGTGCTTGCTGATAGACGTGCCCTCAGCCCAGGCCAGCATGTCGAGGAAAGCGAGTGCATTCTTGCTGCCCGCCAGTGAATCAGAAATTCGAGCCATGTTTTCTCCAGGCAATAAAAAACCCGCTCAAGGCGGGTGTCGGTGTTCAGTCAGGATCAAGCCGGCGGTGCGGGCCAGTCAATGTCGGTCGGGTACCCAGGCTGCTCAGGCAGCCGGACCAGCGCAATTCGGTATTTCTTCCACGCCTTCAACGCAGCGGCTTCGGCGTCGGTGGCTTCGTCAAGGTCGACGGCATCCTGCAGCGGGGCGATTGCCGTGTCGGCTGCGGAGCGACGCACAGCAGCTTCTGCTTGCACGTTTGCCAGGTGCTGCGCTGCAGCCGCATCCTGCTTCATCTCTGCCGTGATCATCTGCGACCAGTCGATGACGCCAACAGTATCCGTCCATGCCAGCCCCAGGGGTTCTGGCTGTGGGTCATTGTCGGTGGGCAGCGGAACCCGGCCGTCTGGCGGATTAACGATGTCCACTGGGAATCGCGACTGCTCACTCGCCTGAGCGCCATGGGGAAGCCTGACAGTCAGCGTAAGCTCTCCAGCGACCCGCTCGATTGCGCCGTAGAGCCAAGAGCAGCTCGTCGCAGTGGCGGGCAGCATCGCGCCGTCGGGCAGAGCTTCGAAATCGAGCTTCATGCCGTTGATCGTGATCGATTCGCCGCTCCTGCTGAGCACGAGTGTTTCGTCTGCACTGAACGGTGACAATTTAATGCGCATCAGTACCACCTCCCTTGCACAACAATGTTTATGGTTCTCACCGGTACGCCAGGGGATGAAGTGAAGTAGGCCTTCACACTGATGTTGTTGGGTTCTACCCGGCCCGCGACCAGAAATGAGTTGTTTAACGCGTCATTGCCGGAGAGGACGGCGCTGCCAGCAATGAACGTAATAGGGGTCGGAGCGCTCATATCATTGGAGACGTGCAGGCCCGCGACAGGAGAAAAAGACGTGGTGGTTACCGTCATCTCGGCGGTCGCACTGCCGTCCGCATACTTCACGTATCTGCCATTAGCGTTACTGCCCTTCTCAAATATTGCACCCGTGGGGACGCCGCCCGATTGACTCACTGTGCCGACGATATCAGCCGTTGCGGCAGCCTTTAGGCCCAGGCCTGCCCTGGCGGTCGCTTGTGTGCTGCCGCCTGTACCGCCCTGAGCAACGCTCAGCGCGGTTGTCATGCCGGTCAGTGACGTGATGTCGCTATTCGCCCCGCGCGCCGCGGCGCCGATGTTCTCCCGAAGCTTCGGTGCAGTCGTGGCAACGCCGAGCACCGCCAGAGTCGAGCCGAACTGCTCGACGATCTGCCGAAGGCGGTCGGCTGCTTCTTTGACATACCCCTGCATGGGCGCGAGGCCGTAGGTACCGGCCGCGATGGTGGCACCTTGATAGGCAGGATAAATTGAAAGCACTGTACCGCTTGCGATGTTCGTTACTTCATACCAACGGCCATCAGGCCCCTGCAAAGCATCGCCGACGCGAGAGTTCGCTGCGAAGTTTGTACCGGTACCGGTTACGGTGGTTTGTCCTGCCGCGATTGCGACCTTGCCTTCTCTGTACCAGGGCATAAATTCTCCAGGCAATAAAAAACCCGCTGCGGCGGGTAATGTTGATTTTCGAATGCGACTGTTATGTCCCTGGCAAGCGGGCAAAAACAGCTCCGGGCTGCCCCAGATCACTCCAGCCTGTAGTTCCGACTGAATAGATTTGCAGCCGGTTGATTGAGTAATTGAATCTTGCACCACACCAATTTGTGAGGATCTGGTTGGGCGCCATGAGCCCACGAGAAAACGGGTTGATCATGAAGTACTCGTCCGAAGCCAGAGCCCCCACAGCGGCGCACAGGTAGTAGTAGGCATTCCCCAGTGCCAGCTGGACCATGCCCTGATAGCTCCATGAGTTTGTGGCCTTGGTGAATATGATCGGAGTTGACCCGGAGTCGTAGATGATGACTCCGGCCTCGTCCCACATCCTCAACCCCCAACTCGCTGCTGAGCGGCTGGCAAATACAGCTGCAAACCACTTCCCGGTGGGCCGCCAGGTCACATTGCCGCTCTCGAGTCTGAAGCCTGTCCAGTTGCCTGGAGAGCCGGTAATTGTCATTTCCCGATAGAGAATGTCTGGCTGGCTCGGCGAGTTGCGAATGAAGATGCAGGGCGGCTCGGTCGTTCTTATCGGGGCCGGGAACGAGACGACTACAGTGCTTGAACTTGTCGCGGAGTAAGTCCCGCTGTACAGCGCGCACAGCCTGGGGTTGTCGGAGTCGATCTGCACGTAGTCATCGTCATTTCTAACGTAAAGTCCAAAGCTCAATTCTTGAACCTCATTACAAGAAGACGAAATTGAATGTGTGAGCCGGAATCCTCAGTGCCGGGCTGGTTCGGGTGCTTTGATCGCACGGTCACATTGCCTACCGCCACCCTCATATAGGGCATTGCGCTTTCGTTGAACTCGTTTTTGCGCGCAGTTGTTGGAAGGATCACGGCCGTGCATGTTGCCGGGTTGAACCCTGAAATGGGGACAGAAACGACTGCCCCATTTCCAGTGAGCGTATAGGTTTGGCTGTGAAGCACTTGATAGGTGAAGCTGTCGGTATCAAGCTCTACAACACCGTCTTCACTGAATGTCCTTAGACCGTAACTCATGCCGTCAGATCTCCAAGTTGCACGCGCAGCCGGTCATTGCTGTCGAAAACCTTCACGGCACGGTGCGTGATCGTGAGCCGTCCCTGCCCCGCAATAGCGCCGTTGATCTCGAGTGTTCCGTCCTTGTTCAGTCGCCAGCCTTGGACGCCCGGCACGTAGTTCGTCGAACTGATGAAGCTCCCGATCTTGGCGTTCGTGATCGTGCCGTCAGCGATGAAGGCTGCCTGGATAAACGTCTGCCCATCCTGGATCGCGAAAAACGATGCGGGAGTGCCGTTGATGTCGTTGACCACGGCGAACCTGTCGGCATTGATGATGAACTGGCTCTGCAGGCCCGCTGGCCCGTTCTCGATGCCAAGGCCGATACCGGCGACAACGTACTTGCCTTGCGAGTTGAGCTGCATCTTCACAGCCCACATCGTCGAGGCCTTTTCATCGGCATTGACCTGGGCCTGGCTGATCGTCTGCACGGCCGCCGTCGTGTCATTCATCGTCGCTTCGAGCGTCTCGGTCTTGCGCACGATGACTTCATCGCGAGAGGCGCTGACCTTCACTTCCTCTGCAAATGCCGCTGTCGCGTCCCACTGGTGGAGCGCGCCGGCCAGATCGCCTTCGGCATCGGCGTCACGAGCAGACGCCCGCAGAGCCTGCAGGCTCTCGGCCGTCGCCGTGACCTTGCCGTCGACAGTCTCGATGTTGGTCTTGTTCGTCTGCACCTGCTGTGCAAGGCCGTTGGCCGCTTGCACAGACTGACCAACATCGATCCAGAGGTTCGCGTTCGGCGGAGAATTTGCACCCGAGGCATCGGCAGGAACAGGGCCTTTTGCCTGGTAGATCCGACCATCGACCACGACCATCTGGTCTTTCACGTATGGCTCACCCGGCTCGTATGCCTTGAGCCCGTCCAGCGCATCGATCTGGTCTTGCAGGCCATCGATCTTGTCGATGAGCTCCTTGCCCAGCTCAGTCTCGCCAATTTGCCCTGCAATGAGGTCGAGGATCGGCGAAGCATCCATGCCGCTCTGCCCCAGTACGCCGTTGTCCACGGGATACCATGGACCGATGTTGCCGGTGCGGTCGACGAGGCGTGCCCAGAAGAAGAACGACACGCCCGCAGCCAGCCCCTGCAGCATGAAGTCACGCTGCGGGTAGGCCAGGTCGGTGAGTTTCGTGGCCACCGACAGGTCATTGCTTGGGCTGTACCAGATCTCAGTGCGCTGGGTGTCTTCTGCGCCTTCTGGGAAGCCCCAGCGCAGGCCGATGGCAAACAGCTCGCTGGTGGCCAGCAGGTGGGTAACTGCCGGCGGCGGCGTGGTCTTGCCCGCCACCTCGGTCAACATTGAGCTGGCAGGCATCGACGCCACGTTCATCGCGTTTACGGCGCGCACGCGAGCCAGGTACTGGCCGGCATACACGCCGCGCACGTCGGCAGAGAGCTCGCCAGTGCGCGGCAGCTTGATCCAGTCCCGCGCACCCCAGCGCCATTCGACCTCATAAGCCACGGCCCCCGGCGCGGCATCCCACCCGATTGTCATGGTGGTGACAGCCAGCCCCTGCTCTATCGAACTGTGGCTCCTGATCAATACCTGCGCCGGAGCTTCCTGCACACCTGGCGGCAGCACGCTGATCGGCCGATCGTCGATCACTGCGCCGTAGTCAATGACATCAAACTTTTCTGGCTCGTGCTGGATCAGCTCGAACTGGAACTGGTGCCATTCCGGGCGCGTCACGTTGCGCACGAAAAACTGCATCAGCTTCAGGTCGTCGAAGTCCAGCGCCCAGGCGCATTCCGGCTGCGGGGCCTCGCTGAAATCGGCGATCACTGTCACAGCCCGCCCGGCAACCGATCGAACTTGCCGGGTTTCAGACTTGCCGCTGGGCAGGTTGACCAGCAGGCGGGCACCGGGTGTCACCTCGGTATCGCGGTCGAGGGTGATAACCCGGCCTGCGACTGCAGCGATACGCCCGCCGTTGGCGCGGCCAGAGAGCATCGGATCAGACAGGGCGATCACCTGGCCTGGCCGCGGGATATGCCCATCGAGCCCAACACGAATAGTCGCACCCCGAGTTTGCAGCTGCTCGGTCATCAGCGCCCACTGGCCGGCGCGCTGCGCCTGGCCGAGCGATGTGCACCCCAGCGCCTCGACGGACACTTCGCGCACGCCGATTTCGGCCATGGCCTCGTCGTCGAAGATGGGCTCCTTGTCGGTCTCGAAGCCCTGGGCCGGGTTGTCCCAAGCCACAATCGCCAGGCTGTGCCGGTCACGCAACCGGCTGCCGCTGTACTTGATTGCGCCGTCGCCCAGGATCTGCGACGGGGTGTAGGTGTACACCGGGTCGCTGGGCATGTCGGCGTTGACGACGATCTGGCTACCGTCCCAGAAGGCCATGCCGTGGAAAATCGAGGCCAGGTCCTGGAGCACCGCATAGGCCTCGGCCTGTTTCTGCAGGTAGAGGTTGCAGGTGAACCGCGGCTCTTGGCCGCCGGCGCCGTTCGGCACAAGCTGGTCGCAGTACTGTGCGATGCGGTACAGAGACCAGCGGTCAATCTGCGTGGAATCGATGCGCTCGCCCAGGCCGTAGTACGGGTTCAGGACCAGATCATAAAAGACCCAGGCTGGGTTGTTCGTGTAGGCCTGCTTGAACGTGCCGTTCCAGACGCCATTGGTGGTACCGGGGCCACTGGTGTGATAGGTCCGTGTCTCCGGCTCGTAGTTCGCCGGCACGCTAACAATTCGGCCGCGCATCAGCGCTGCGACTTTGGCGATGTCCCCGCCGAACTGCTCGGCGTCGTACTCCAGGCAGCCGACGGCGGTCAGCGGGTACTCCTGGTCGCTGTCGACGACCTCGGCGATCGCATCGATCCACATCCCATCCTGCACCAGGGAGCTGTTGGCTTCTGGCGTGATGCGCCGAGCACGCACCGACCACCGGCTACCGTCGGGCAGGTTGATGCGGTGGGAGCGCTCGTACTTGGTGATGTTCTTGCGGTTGACCGAAGACGCCAGTACTTGCTGGTACGGCCCGCTATCGGTGGCCACGTCGATCGCGTAGTCAATCCGCACGCCGTTGATGTTGCCGGACTTATCCTGCGACTGGAGCTGTGGCCAGCTGAAGCGCACGCGCACGGCGTCGACCATAGAATTGGTCACGGTGTAGATGTAGGGGGTGGTGCTGCGCAGTTCCTGACTGACGCCGATCTCGTTACTCGACTCGGCAATACCATCCAGGCGAGGCTGGTTCAGTTGGCCAGAACGGAATTGCCACTTCACACCCGGGTAGTTGATGGTGCCATTGGCGGCCTGGATAGGCGTGTCGCCGAGCTTGATCGACCGCAGGCCATCCACCGGGCCAACAATTGGCCCCCAGCTCCACAGATAGACGATGCGGGCCGTGGCGATGGAGGGCGTGCTGTTCGATGCAATGCTTGGCTGCTTCGGCTTCGAGCTGCCGCCCTTCGCTCCGGCCACACGCTTACGGGATGCCTGCGGCCTCGCTGCAACTGCGCTCATGCGGATCTCCTGAAAACAAAAAACCCGCCGAAGCGGGTTGGTGGTGGCTCAACAGCTACAGCCTGTCCTGGGTGTAAATCCCGCCCGACTCAATGGCGCCGCCGATCTCGCGCTCGCCGTACAGCAGTGGGTACGGGTTGCCCTGGGCGATGGTGGTGACCGCGCTACCGAAGCCGTAACTCGGGTTGTTGCCGTCTTCGTTCTTGGTACCGGTATTGGTGCGCGCCGTTGGCGACAGCATCTGCACCACGCCACCGAGCGACAGTGCAGCACCGCCAGCTATCAGGGCCATGCCGAGGCCCGTGGTGGTGCCGCCGGCGAAAAAGCCAGCGACGACCAGAACGGCCCCGAGGATCGTCTGGAACATGCCGCCCTGCTTGCTGCCCTGAATGATCGGCGCGATGCGGATCTGTCCGGGATCGTCGCCCTTCAGGTCAAGCTCGGCATTGGCCAGGTTTCGGCGGCCAGAGAACACCGCGAACACCAGTCCCCGCTCCTCGCCCGTGCGCAGGAACTTCTCAAACCCCGGCACCATGGCGCACAGGGCGCTGATCGCGTCCCGCACGCTGCACACGTCGAGGGTGAACTCTTTGCCGAAGTGCTTGCGCAGCACGCCGTAGAGCTTGATGGTTCGCATCATGGCCGGTAATCCTTGTGGCGCAGCACCAGGCGCAGGCGGCTGGCCATCGACCAACCGTAGATTTCGCGAGTCGATGCCCGCCCTGCCATGTGGTGATAGATGAACGGTCCGCTGCCACCCAGGTCCGGGGCTGGCTCGCTGACAAAGGCCGGCTCGTCGCCCAGGTAGATGGCGGCGTGGTTGGGGTGGTGGCATGGCCGGCCTGGTGACGGCACGATGAATACCAGCATGTCGCCGCGGCGGGGCTCGTCAACCAGGTAGAAGCCGGCGTCCGCGAAATTCGCCTCATACAGGCTCGGGCCATCACGCTCTTCCCACCACAGATCTTTGCGCTCGAAGTTCGGCAGCACCAGACCGGCCTCGCGGGCGTACCAGTCGCGGCACGCGCCCCAGCAGTCCAGCAGGCCGTGCGCAAAGTCACGCCCCAGTAGAGGCGCCTGGTAGGCCGAAGGCTTGAACCACTCCATCTCACCGCCGGGCCAGCCGACTATGCCCCACGGCAACTCATGCAGCTCACAGCTCACCTGATCAGCCATGCTGGGTGCCGGCGACTTGTCGGGGTGGCTGTGGATGATCGCGAGAACCTGGCCACGGTCTTCAGCCTGGGCCAGGTCTTCGGGGTTCAGCGAGAACTGCTCGCGAGGTGTGCTGGCCTGGTTGCGGCACGGCACATACTCGCGGCCTTGCTCGGTCTTGATCAGCACCCCGCAGGCCTCGTCCGGGTATGCCCGCTCGGCATGCTCGCGAATGGCGGCTTGTAGTTGTTGGTTGATGCGCATGGTTACCTCGAGCTGGCAATGAGACTGGCGCCCATGGAGCCGCCAAAGCGGCGCGTATTACCCCGAGCCTTGCAGCTCTTCCAGCGCCCGCCACAGCGGTCCAGCGCGGGGTTGTTGGTGGGCTCGTCCTTCTTGGTGAACTTGGCTGTGCCGGTGTAGCCGCACGCCTCCTGGCGGTATTGCCCACGGCAGGCCCAGCGGCACAGCTTGGTGATCTGCTGGGTAGGCAGCATCTGCCCCTCCAGGTCCAGCGGGCTGGAGAGCTGGAAGGTCACCTGCTCCCGGTCCTCATCGGTCTTCTGCTCGATGTACCAGAGGTTGATGCGCGCCTGGTTGGCGGCGGCTGGGTTGCCGTCCCGGAAGTTCGCGGCATCCAGGAAGTGGCGAAAGGTCTCGATGACCTTGACCTTGGCGCCGGCCAGGTCGCGCAGGTGCAGGCATAGCGCTGAAATTGCACCCCTCACCCCACCCAGCTCGTTGGCCAGCTGCAGGGTCGGCGACGAAGGCCGGCCATCGCCGCGGATGTCGAACCCTTTCGCCTCGAGCTGGATCGGCTCGTAGAGGTGGCCCTGCCAGATGATGTCGCCCTCTTGGGCGTGGCCGTGGAAGCGCCAGAGGTTACCGCCCAGGCGCGTGGCATCCACTTCGAACAGCCGGATCTGGTTGCCCGGCTCGAGCTTCTGGATATCGGTATTAAAAGTCATGGGGCCTCAGAAACAAGAAGCCCCGCACGGGCGGGGCTTAGTAAGGGGTGAATCGTTGATCGAAAGTCCAGCTGATCGTTACCAGCTTGGAGCTGCCTCTGGCTTTGAGCTTGTAGCCCTTGACGCGATACCGACCCTGCACTCCACCTGGTGGGGTCCAGAAGAAGGTTTTGTAGCCTTCGTGCCGATCAAGGAATTTGCAGATCTCAAGGGCCTCCTCTCCCTGCTCCAACAGGCCTGTGTGAGTTGCATTCCAGGACTGCGACTTCGTATTGATGCCGGTACCGCCTGACTGCGCGTAGCCATCGCCGAAGTCGTTATCCCAAGTGCGCTGACTGATGTCGCCATCGGCGTCCGCCTCTATGTCGAAGTCAAAAGTCTCTGTCATTACCGCCTCCACATAGAGCCACCCTGCCCGAACTCCTCCCGGACAACCTCCCGGCACATTTGCCGGAACCCGTCCTCCATCGCTGCCCCCTGGCGGCGCGCGGCTTCGTCGCTCATACCGGGCTGAGCCTGAACAGTGATCGGTGAGTTGATGATGATCGGGGCGGGGCCGCCGGGCGCTGGCTGGCTCGCGGGAGCGCTGCCCGAAGAAGTGCCCACCATCCCGATCTGGCCATTACTCAGCGCTTCCAGGCGGCCCACGCCAATACGCGCGGTGGCCTCGGCGTCGAACACGTACTCGCCGCGATGCACTGGCCCCGCCACCTCATCACGTCGACCGTGGCCGGTGTAGCCGCCATCCATGAAGCCGGCGCCTGCCATCGCGGTCGCGGTGGATACCGCTGCAACCATTGGTGCAGTTGCAGCAGCAGCCGTAGCGGCGGCACCCGGGGCCAGCGCGGGGCCAACCACCGGAATCGCTGCGGTAGAGGCGTAGGCGGCAAGACTGGCCTGGAACGACGTTGCCTGGGCGTTGGCGACCATGCCAAGGCTCGCAGCGCTCTGTGTCGTGGACCCGACCAGCGCCTGCACTGCCTGATACACAAGCCATTGCGCGGCCATATCGCTGAGGGCGTTTATCATCGACTTCGCCATGCCGGCTGCAGCATCGGCGAACGCATCCTCTGCACTCTTCGACTGAGTGATGATGTCGGAAAAGGCACCGCCCAGCTCACTGGTAGCTGAACCCAAGGTGCCGCTGACAAAGTCGGCTGCCTGGGCCGCGTAGTTTTGGGCGTAGTCGGCGTAATTCTGCCAGGCCTCCTGAGCGCCCAGCAGCCAATTGGTCTGGTGCTCGTCGACCTGCTCGTAGTAGAACTGCTGAGCAATCAGTTGCTTGTTCAGCTCGTCCTGCAGCACCTGGCTCTGGCTGGCGTACAGCTCCGGACTGATCTGCCCAGTGTTGCTTTGCTCGTTGAGCGCCTTCAGCTCCTCGACGTACTTCTGCCGAATCGCCAGGTCGGCGCGCATCCGGTCGCGAGCTTTATCCCCCATGCCGATGCCGGCCAGCTCCTGCGAGTAGCCGTTGATCGTCGTCTGTGTGCCGGCAGCCTGAGCGGCCTTGAACGCGCTGAGCTTCAGGGCGTCCTCGTTGGCTTTCTTGATCTTGTTCAGGCCGTCCAGCTCAGCAGCCAGCTCGAGCAGGCGCTTCTGTTGAACCTTGGACAGGCTCCCCAGCTTGCCCTCCTGCAGCTCGAACGACAGCTTGGCCACCTCGGTGGCGTCCTTCTGCTTGTCGCCGGTGGTGTTGATCAGTTCGATCTGGCGCTTGTAGCCCTCCTCGGTCGACTCGAAATCCTTGAGCTGTTTCTTGCTGGCTTGCTCGCTTTCTGTGGTGGTCTTTCGCTTAGCCTTGACGGCAGCATCATCGGCTTCTTTCTGGGCGTCGCGTGCGGCAGCAACCGAAAGGATTGCCGTCCGCTCGCCCTCAGTCAGATTGGTCCTTTCGGCAATGTACCGCTTCGCAGCGTCGGTACTCGTTTTGTCTTGCGCGGACGCCAGTTGCTTGAGCTGCTGATCCAGATACGTCTGGGTTTCCTTGGCTGCAGTAGTGCGAGCCGCAGCGTTCTCCCGCTCTGACCTAGTGTTGGCATCGGTCTCACCGGTGAGCTCAGCCATTGCGTTCTTGAGGTGAGTGATGACCTCTGCTTTTTCCGCCGCGGCCCCGCCGCCCTCCTCAAGGGCGTCAGCCATCTCAGAAGTAACGCCTGGAATATCCCGCAGGCGGTCAGCCACTTCCTTCCAATCCACGGCCATTCCGGCGGCCTGGTCGGCTGACGCCTTGTCAACGACTTCCATTGCGGCCTGAAACTCGGCCGACAAAGGCACGATCCCGGCCATAAACCCAGATGCGCCGGCCAGGCCGGCGTTGGTCAAGCTGCTTTGAAACTCAAAAGCGATTGAGCCTGCTGCGGTGGTCAGGTCTTTTTCTGCGTCCTCAATCGAAGCCTTTAGCTCTCGCAGAGTTACCGACTGGGTGGCTCGATTGAGCTTGTTGAATCGCTCGACCAGCTTGTCGATTGGGTCGTTGAGATCGCCCAGCTTCTTTTCTAGAACGCCGGTGTTATCACGCAGCGTCAGAAACGCTGTGGCGGCGCCGACTGCCAGCGCGATAATTCCAGCAGGCCCGCCAAGCATTCCGATGAAGCTGAATCCCGCACGCGTAACTGCGGTCTGGGCTGTAGCCACAGCAGCGGTAGCTCGTGCCTCCGCCATTCTTGCCTCAGCAAGTTGCAATGACATTTGCGTCTGAACCGCAGTACCCCTGGCCGCAACTGCCTCTTTTTCCGCCAAGAAGACGGTGGTTCTGGCTTTCTGCTGCTCGGCCTGCGCAGCGAGCAGTACTGCTGCGGTCTGCGACTTTCTGGCTACTGAATCCTTCAATGCTGAGTACACGGCTGTAGCAGACGCGCCGGCGGCACTCGCACCGTACTTCGCCAGAGCAGTAGTCGCTGCGATAATAGCGACATTGGCCAGGGTGTCGAAGTTGTCGCCGAGAAGCGATATCCCCGAACTTATCTGCCCTGTGAAATCAAGCGCCTCGTTGGCCTGACCCACGTAGACGGAAAAGGCGTTGCTCAGGTTCTGAAGCGCGTCCCGGACGGCAACGCCCATGCTGTCAGCCAGCTCGCCGTTGGCCTTGGCCGACTTTTCCAGGCCGTTGGTGAGCAGGTCTAGGCTGAGCTTGCCCTCAATGCCAAGAGAGCGGATCTCTTCTGCGCTCTTGCCGGTGGCTTTTGCCAAGGTTTCAACCACTGTAGGCATCGCCGCAATAATGGACTTCCATCCATCAGTATCAACCTTGCCAGTCTGCAATGCCTTCGAGTATGCGTCGATGGCCGACGAAGCCTTGTCGGCGCTTGCTGAGTTGGTCACCAGCAGGAAGCTGAAGCTGTCCATCACATCCAGCGCTTGGCTTGTGCTCTTGCCCATGGACTTCAGGCTATCGGCCGTGCCGATAAAGAGCTCCTGCGCTTCGCTCAGAGGCCGATAGGTACGCTTGGCCGTTTCAAGCAGACGCTCCTGAACCAGGTTGTACTCGCCAAAACTGCCTGTTGCCAGGCCAATGCGGTCAGACATCTGCGAGTAAGAATCTGCTACATCAATGATCGACTTGACCGATACCGCGCCCGTAGCAGCGGTAAGCGCGGTCTTGATCAGGGCCCCGGCCTTCTGGGCGCTCTCGCCCGCACGGTCGAACGCTGCATCGATTCGCTCTAGGCTTTTGTCGATCTTCCCGGATGCTTGGGCCACGCTAGAATCTGCGCGCGCCATCTCGCCGCGCAACTGAGCGGTAGTCGCTTCAATGCGAACAAGCATCCCCTGGATGTCGGTGTCAGCCATGCTTTTCTCCAGACAATAAAAAGCCCGGCAATTGCCGGGCTGAGCTGAGCTATCGACAGCGCGCTAATCGCGACGGGCGTTCACTCTATTTGCTTCGTCAGTAATTTTTTTGATCCGCCTATCTAGGCGCTTTTGCTCACGATTGAAGTCGGTGCTGTAGTTGAGCCAGATCATCGCCAGCCCCGCACATATGGCGACAACAACAGCTGCCACCGCCCATATTGAAAAAGCGGTCAGCAGCCAGCCGAGCGTCCAGGGCGCCAAAAGAACAATGATCACCAGCAACGCTGCGAAGATGAGTTTCTGCATCGGCCTGCCTCCATTCAGAAACGGCGCAGGATATCAGAGGTTATGCTGCCTTGCGGCCCGTCAGCGCCTGTCGAAGCTTCTCAGCCACACCAGCAGGCTTGGGCTTCGCTTTCTGTCCAGTCGCCTTGCCGCTGCCAAACGGATTGGTCATCTGCGACCACTCGATCTTGGCGTCCAGCGCAATGAACAGCTCGGGCAATGGTGTGCTCCAGGCCGTGGCGGGGGGCCACCCCAACCAGCCTGTCGCGATGGCGTAGAGCCGGTCGACGTAGCTGCCGTCCTCAACGACGCTTACGCCGCCCCGGCTTGGTCGTTTCCCTGGTCACCACCGCGCGGGTTGTAGAGTGCGGCAAGGTAGGCGTTCAGTTGCACCGACACTTCCAGCACGCCGGCCTTCCAAACTTTATCGGCGATCGCCTCGGCCGCCTTGCCTTCCAGGCCGGCGCCGGCGGCAAGGATGATGGCGCAGCCATCCACGCTCATGGCATTGAGTGTCTGCGAAGCGCCGCGCAGACCGCCAAAGCGGCTTTCGATCGCACGCACCGCCTTCAGCGTGGGCTGCAGGGTGAACTCCTCGTCGCCCAGTTTCACGGTCAAGGTACCGTGCAAAGTCTTGTTCATGGTTCAGGTCCTGTTGAAGCGGGGCCGAAGCCCCGTTTGGTTACGGGGCTGCGTGGGCTGGAATTTCCAGAATCTCGGTGTTGATGGCGAGCGTGATGTTGCGGCGGACCACGTTGTCAGCCGCACCAGGTGCCACGGTGTTGTTCATCACCTTGACGCCGAAGTAGAACGTGGTCGGAAGGATTGCCGGGGTCGCGCCAGGGTCGCCGTCGTTGAGGGTGACCATGGTGTTGTAGTTGCCCTTGGTGCGGTCCTTGTGCGCGACGGACACCGCTTTCTGGCCGGCATCGCCGCTATCCAGGCCGACAGTCAAAGTGATGTCGCCCGCGTCTGCGGTGCCCTTGTACTTACGCACCCGGCCATCGCTCAGGGCGGTAAAGGTCACGCTGCTGAAGGTGTCACCGAATTCGCCCAGGTCCTCGATCTCGCCCACATCAATGTAGTCATCGGCCTTGTACTCGGCTTCGGTGGTGGCGGCGGTCTTCCCGCCAAAGCGTAAGCGGCAGCCGGCCGCCGTGTTCAGATTGTCTTCGGCCATGGGGGTTCCTCCAAAGGCGCGTTGGATAAAGCCGCGGGGCGGCCGGTAGGTAAATCAGTGGGTGGTGATCACGCGAACCGTGATCGAGCCTTGGTACGTAGTGCCATCAGCATCGCGCTGGGCATCGGCCTGCAGCACGCGCACGGACACTGCCCGCCCGTGCTCGAGCACCAGACGGCGCTCGTCGAGGGCGGCGATGACCTTGCCGTTGATGCGCTTGACCTCTGCCTGGCCAACGGCATCAGACCAGACAGACAGGTAGATCAGGCGCTGCTCGCGCTTGCGGCCGGCGATAGGGCTGATGTTGGTCGAGACCTCGCGGTCGATGGACACATAAGGCATCGGGGTGTTGATGCCGGCCCCATCCAGCACGGGGCAATCGACCTCGTCGCGCAGGCGGACGACCAGCGCTTCCTGCAGCGCAAGGGATGGGTCAGCCATTGCCGGCCCCCAGGCTCGCTTTGCGCAGCGTGCGTCGAATCGCTGTCTCGATATCCGCCAGCACATACTCCCGGTTCACGTCCATCGATGGCCGCAGCCAGGGGTGCGCCGGGCGGGCCGGGATGTTCGGGTGCTTGCCGAAGAAGTGCGTGCCGTCGCTCTTGTTCGTCTCGCGCTTACTGCGATTGCCGGCGCGCTTGCCGCCCGTGTACCCCTTGGTCCCGTACTCGATGAAGCGCAGGTAGTAGAAGCGGCGGTTGTCCCGCTTGCCGCGTATACCGATCTGCGCGTCCAGACCGCTGGGCGACACATACATGCGCAGTGCCGCAGCGGCATCGCCGGTGTCCTTGGGGATCAGCTGTTGCTGGGTGGCCAGGATGCGCCCTGCCGCCTGTTCCATGGCCGGCTTCAGCTCGTTGTCCATCGTCTTGTTGATGTTGCGCAACGTGCGGCGCAGCTTGAAATCACCAAGTAGCTTGGATCGACGGGCCATCGCCTACTCCTTGGCCGGGGCGGCCTTCGGCTTCTCGGCCTTGTCGGTTACCGCTTCGGCGTAGCCGCGAGCAATCAGGCCCTCGGCATACTCCTTGGCCACCTCGAACTCTTCGCCCTTCTCTCGATCGCCGGAGGCGCCCGAGAGTCGGCCCAGTGCACGAATTTTCATTGGGGGTACCTCATGGGTTGGGGACTGATGAGCACAAGAGCCTCATCATTGAGTTTTCGTTGTCAGGCAAAACAGCCTCGACCTTGTAGGTAATCCCGCGCCTGGTCACCCGCCAGCCCGCAACAATGTCAGTGCGTGACCTGGCGATGATCTCGGCAGTGACGACGGCTTCCAGTCGCTCGGCAACAGATGAAACCCGACCGCTGGGGGTTCTGATTTCAGCCCACATATCAGGACGAGCAGCGGGCAACCACGTCACTGTGGCGCCCCCGGACTTATTGCGCTCCTCGTGCGGGAAGGTGACCTTGCACAGATGACGCAGCGGGCCGGCCCTCATACGCCCCACCCAATGCGGTGCGGCGTCAGGAGTGCCTCCGAGCCTTTCGGCAGCTCAGTGGCGGTGGTCCCGATCACAACGTCCTCACGGTTCGCGTAAAGGTGGCCGAGGATCAGCAGGCAGGCAGCCCTGATCTGCTTGTTGCAGACCATGGGGGACTCGCCGGCAGCTCCGGCGGCGACAGCCTCATCCAGCGCCTGCTGATCGGCATAGAAACGACGGTTCAGGTAGTCCATCGCCTGCCCTTCCGAGGCCTCGATCAGGAGTTCTAGATACTCGTCATCGTCGTCAGGGTCTCGAAGGTGATGGCGTGCAATGGTCAAACTGATTACAGGCATGCCTTCACTCCTCCAGCGGCTCGAGCGATGCCAACTTCCGCTGCACCAGCTCCTCTGCATGCCGGCGTGGCACCATGTAAGCGGGACCGCCGCGGCGACGCAGTTCGCCCTCATCCATGTAGGAGCGCATCGGGTAGATCTGAAGAGTTGCTGGATTGGGGTTAGCTGCAACCAGATCCTCGCCAACTGGCTGGTCGATATCGTCGCCACTCTCAGCCGCCGCTGGGCCGCTCTGTCCTGCGCCTTCCGATGCCCCCGTTTCAGTAGCGGAGGCTTCGGCAATAGTGCTCAGGTCGCTTGCTGAGACGTTCGATCCAGGCCCCGAGTCTCCCGGTGCGGGTGGCAGTGCCTGCTCTGTGCTATCCCCCGAGCCTGGATCAGTTTCAGAAGCGGCCGATTCGCCAGGATTTGGCGAGACTGCATCACCCGGCGAGAGGGCCAAAGCCCCATCTTCAGGCTGGCTGCCGCTCGTTTCAGTGGTCGAGGCAGGATCCTGCGGCTCGACCGTAGACTCTGGTTTTTCCTGTTTACGTGCCATGGGAGTACTCCGTTGAGGCGCCATTTCTGGCGCCGTGTTGCGGAAAGATTAAGGCGTGACCAGCGGGCCAGTGACGAACGCTTCGTCGCGATAGATGGCAAAGGCCAGGCGCTCTTCAGCACGAATCGTTGCCATGTTTTTCTCGAAGTCATCACTGTTTTCGGTCGAGATCAGCACTTCAATTTCCATGCGATCGAAGATCTGAGCGCCGAGCTTGAAGGCGCCGACCAGGAAGTCGTTCTGTGTCATGGCCTGGGTAGAAACCACTGGGCGATTCCAGAGTTTCGCGTTGGTGCCTTCCTGAGGCTGACCGATGATGTAGCGGCCCTCCCCGTCCTTGGTCAGCTCGATGGCCGCCCAGTCGATCGGGTTGAGCACGATGCCGTCGGATGGGAACTCGGCCAGCTCGGCCTGCAGCAGCGCCAGGCGCAGGCGGTCAATGCGCTGCTCGCCCACTACAGCTACGCCAGCCGGGGCGGCGTACAGTTGAGCAACCGTCATGAGGCCCTGCAGGTTCACCCCGGTGCCGTTGCCGTAAAGCAACTGAGCTTCTTCTGCCATGGTGAGGCCATAGCGTGCACGACCGTCGATATAGCTCTGCAGTGCCTTGGCGTCGTCCAGCATCTGGCGGCTGGCTTTGAACAAATGGGCGATGGTCCGCACGTTCGCCGTGGCCAGGCCGAAGGTCAGGTCGGAGTACGGCTTGGCAGTGTTCTCCGCCACAGTGCGGGCGTTGTTGACGAAGCCGGTTTCACGGACGTACTCGATGGAGTTCGATTCGGTGGTACCTGGCGCGACCAGGTCGCGGACGGTCAGTCGGCGCTGAGGCGGGGCAATGATCCCCGGCAAGCGCTGAGTCTGCACCAGGTCACCGCCGGTTGCGGTGGTGATGGCCGCGCGCGGCACGGAGACACGGCGGGAACCACGGAAGGACGAGTTCATGTCCTTCATTTCTTCGCTCTCGATCACAAGAGCACCTACCGATTTCTGCGGCTCTTCCTGATGGCTCCGATCCCGGCTTGCATTCACCAGTTTCTGCTCTGCCTCGCCCAGGCGCGCCTGAAGTTCGCCCTGCTTGGTCAGCAGTTCATCGACCTTGGCACGGGTTTCGGTATTCATTTCACCGGAAGCCTTGATTTGCTTCTCGGTCGCCTCGGCCTGGCTTTTGATCTGGTCGCCAATGCCTTTGAGGCTGGCGTTGAGTTCTTTGACTTGGGCTTCAAAGTCCACGGTCACTTTCCTTTCAGAGAATTGAGGAGATTGGTTGCCGCGCTCAGAGAGGCGGAGAGGTCTGGCGCGACAGCGCGAGGCTTATCGGTCGGGGCAGCGTTATGCGTGCCCCCGCCGGCAGCGCGAGGCATGCCGGACTTGAAACTGGCGAACAGCTCGCGTCTCTCGGAGCGAGGCATTCCTCCCTTGGCCAGGGCTACATCCATGGCCTTGAGTGCATTGGCCTGGGCAGCGTCTTCGGTTTCGCGCTCGGTGACCTCGGCGGACGACAACAACCCAGTGGCCAGACCAAGCTCCACGGCACGCTTGCCGCGGAGGTAGGTTTCGTCGTCCATCAGTTCGGCCATGTCTTCAGCCGACTGCCCGCTGGTCTCGGCATAGAGGTCAGCCATCGCGGCATCGAATTCCTCCATATCGTCGGCGATATCGCGGAGGTAGTTGCGGTTGCCGGCAAGCCAGGTCCAGCAGTTGTGGATCATGAGGAAGGCGCTGCTGGCCACCTCTCGCTTCTTCCCCGCGAGGAAGACAATCGAAGCAGCGCTCGCCGCCATGCCGAGCACCTTGGTGGTGACCTCGTGACTGTGCTCTTGCAGGCGGTTGTAAATGGCAATGCCTTCGAACATGTCACCGCCTGGCGAGTTGATGTAGACGGTGACATCACGCTCGCCGATCGCCCGCAAGGCGGCGTCGATTCGTTTCAGCGTGACGCCCTCGCCATACCAGTCTTCGCCGATCACGCCGTACACGGTGATGGTGTCTGAGGTGTTCTCGACGGCCGCCTGGATCGCGGGATTCCATTTGTCGAGCGCGCGCGGGCTCATCTCGCTGCGCAGGCCGCGAGACTGGATCTTGTGCTTCATGGATTACTCCCGTGATTTACTTTTCGGGCTGTTGGAGCCAGTTCATCAGAGCGGCCCTTGCGGCCTGGCTATCGTTTTGCTTGCCCAACTGGTCAAGTGGAACCAGGTTGGATTGCACGGTCAGTACATCGCCACCCGGCATGCTCGGAAGGTTCTCTTTTCGCCGGCCCTCGTTTCGGGTCAGGTAGCCGTTCTGTCCCATCGTGCTGAGATAAGCCGCACGGCCCGCGCTATCCGCACGCAGGAATGCTTCAAGCGAGTACTCCGCATAAAACTTGATCCGGTCAACCGCCGTCATGCACCACTTGTTCACGCACTGCTCAATCGGCGCCGTGAAGGACATGATGCAGTAGGTGAGAAACGCGATCTGCTGCTGCTCCAGTCCTGTGCCCCAGTTGCTGCCCTTGTCGGTCTTCATCACCATCCAGGGTGGAACCCCGAACCAGCGGCAGATTTCCTCGATGCTGTGCCCTCTCGACTCCAGCAGTTGCGCATCGGCGGGGTTGATGCCGATCATTTCCGGCTTCACGCCCTGCTCGAGCACTGGGCTCTTGCCGGCATTCAATGCCCCGGAGATTGTCTTAACGTACTCACGAAACTCGACGCGCTGAGCCGGGTTAAGCGTCTTGTCGACCGAGAACGCGACTGTGGGCATCATGCCGTTGCGGAAGGTGCTGTTGGCGGCATCGTCTGCAGACATCGCAGAACCGAACACATCTGCGCCGTACCGAATAGCAGAAAGCCCGACCCGCCCATCCAGGGTGAATGCTGGGATATGCAGCATGTCCTGCCGCTGAATCTCTCGGCGGGCTCCCTTTCGGGGCCTGAAGAAGTATCGCAGCCTGCCGTCATCATCGAACTCGAGGTCGACTCGAGACGGCATCAGGAAGTCCAGCGCAATGACCCGACCTGCGGAGCGGTGAATCTCGCAGTAGGCGTTGCCCCACAGCAGCATCGATGCCACGACTGCCTGCCAGAAATGGAAGGCGGCCATGTCTTCGTTGGGGCTGTTGTGCACAACGTCGTACAGCGGGAAATCGCGGGCACTCTCTCGGCTACCATCGGGCATCCGCCGGTAGATGCTCAACGGTAAGCCGGCTACCGAGGTCGAGATGATACGAACGCATGCCCACACGGTGGACAGGCGCATGGCCTTGTCGACGCTGACTGACTTACCACTACTGGACTGGGCGCCGTTAAAGGCGCTCCAGAAACCTCCATCCGACAGTTTGATAGCCTTGCCCAGCCATTCACTCATACTGGCTGAAGGCTTGGTGGCAGCAGCGCCCAGTGCCTGGGATAGGGTTTTAATCACTGACAAGCCCTCTGCGGATGAAGCCGGCGATGCAGAAGAAGCTCAGTGATCCGGCCAGCAAAGCCCAGCCGGTACCAGCCAGCATCCAGACCCCGCTGCATGCCAGGCAGAAAGCGACCACTGCGCAGGCGATGAAAATATGAAATGCGTTCATGCGATCAGTGGATCCCGAATGCCGGCCATGAAGTTTTCCATGCCGCCCTGCCCCTCTGGATTGAGGGCCATCAGCGTCACAGCGTTAAATAGAGCCATCAGCGGGTCGATCTTGGCCGAGCCGCTGGCCTGCTTAGTAATGAGGATCGAGTTGCCACGCGGCTCGACTTTGGCGTTACCGCAGCACCAGGCCATCATCGGCTGGCCCCCGTGTAGCAGCGTGCCCTCGGCCAGCTTGCGCTCGGCAGTCTTGATGGCTCCGCCCAGGCGCCACCCTTGTGAAATACCGTCGATCTTTTCGCGCGGAATACCCATAGCCTCCAGCGCGTCGAGGATCGCGCCGACACCGGCCGGGTCCAGCCCGACCTTGTCCAGCAGGCCGGCCTGCTCGACCTGCGCCACCAGGCGCGCAACCGCTTCAATGTCGTCGCCGATGCGCTCAACAAGGGTAAGGTGCCCATCCTTGGCGAAGTCGCGGATGCGTGGCGCTTCGGCTTTACGCCGCTCCAGTACTGATGGATGGGCCCAGGCGTGAGTCCAGGTCAGCCAGCGCCGTGTGCCCTGCTCTCGGCCAAGTGCTGCAAAGCCAAGCAGGTCATCCAGCCCTCCGCCATCGACACCGATGTCGATCACTTCGCAGCGCTCGATCAGGTCTTCCAACGTGCGGCATAGCTCGGAGGTCTGCGCCTCCCAGAAATCAGCACCCGCCCATCGATCCGAAAGCAGCGCCAAGCCGATCTCGACGTTGAGGTGCTTGGCCAGGAAGACGCGGAACGACTCCTCGCCGTCCAGCTGGGCCTGTGCGTAACCACGCTCGATGAAAGGTTCGTCGACCGACAGCCCAAGGTTAGGGTTGGTGATGTACGCGTTGGAGAAGTCCCTGTGTTCGCCGGCATCCAGCATCGCCTTGGGAAACTCATACAGCACCGGCAAGAACGACTTATCGACGATCTCGCCGTCGCGCACCTTGCGGGCGTACATCAGCTTCTGCCGGAACACGCCAGCAGGCGGGGCGTCGGACTGGGTGGTGGCCCAGATGATGAACCCCTCCGGTCGGGATGCCAGGCCACCGGTGGCCTCTCTCAGCATCGCCTCGGCATTGGCGCGCTTGCCGAACACCCACAGCTCGTCGATGAACACGCCGATTGCCTTCTTGCCCGACACCGTCTCGCTGTCTGCCGCGACGACCTTCAGCGTGGCGTTGGTCTGACGGTGGGTCACGGTGCGCAGGTGGTCCTGCACCTTCAGCAAGGCTTTGAGCTCGTCGTCGGCCGCCACCATATCCCTGATCGGCAGGTAAGAGTTGTCCGCGATCTCCTTGGTCGGTGCGAGGATGATGAACTCACCTGAAGCTCGCCAGTTGAGGATCAGCGCGCTAAGCATGATACCGGCGGCGATGGTCGACTTGCCGTTCTTCTTGCTGATAAGCAGCATGAATTCGCTGACCAGGCGCCGGCCTGAGTCTGGGTCGTATGCGCCGAAGATTGCGGCCACGAACTGGTTGACCCAGTCACGCACGGTCTCGCACATCAACGGACTGCCAGTGGCGTCCACCATGCGCAATGCACCGAACACGTCCAAGGCTTCCTCAGCCTCAGTCGGGAACAGCGGCTCGAATGGGATCAGGCTCTGGCGGGCAACAATGCGCCGCTCCCAGTCTGGACAGGCAGTTGACCACTCCATCATTTCACCGACTGCAGTGGGCCGCGGCGCGTGCCGAACTTGCCGGTGGCCGCTTTCTCGGCATTAGCCTGAGCTTGGTCCTTCTTGCCGCTCTCACCCTTGCGCGGGTGAACGAATGGCATCAGGGCTTTGGCTGCATCAACACGCAGCTTCGGTTCGCTGCCGAGGTCGTTCATCACGGACAGCAAGAAGTCTTTGGGGTCTCGATGCAGGAGCGCCTGGGTCAGGTCGAAACCAGCTGGCTCGGGTTCCGGATGTTCCTCGGCTACAGGGTCCGAATCTGCCGCCTGCTCATCCTTTGCCGAGGCCTTCTCAGCAGGCTTGGCTTTAACATGCGCTTTAACATCGCCTTTAACATCTTGAGGCATCAAACCCAGGGCGCGGAGCTTGAGCAGCTCAGCCGCTACATCCTTGTCCTTGACCAGCCGAGAGCCCGCAGCAGACGCTGTCTTCTCGGAGTAGCCGGCCGCCACGGCAGCGTCTCGATTGGACGCACCTTCCCTCAGCGCAGCGATGAAAGCGCGCTTGCGGGATGTTAAAGCCATTTAACAAAAATCCTGTGGGGAGAAAAAATCTGTGCGTGGGATCGGAGGCGGTCTAGCTGCGGGAAGCGCTCAGATTTTTACCCCCCCCTCCCATTGCGGCACGTCATTGGCGTGCATCAAAGCGATCCTGCCTCCTCGGCCTGCTTGACCGAGTCGTGGCAGAGTTTGCAGAGCGACTGCCAGTTGGCCTGATCCCAGAAGAGCGTCATGTCGCCGCGGTGCGCCTCAATATGGTCGACCACTCCAGCGGCAACGGTACGACCTTGCCGGGCGCAGTAGACGCACAGCGGGTTGTCCCGCAGGTACTGCTCGCGAACCTTCTGCCACTTGTAGTTGTAGCCTCGCTGGGAGCTGGTCATGCCGCTGCGCCAGCTACCTGGGGTGACCACCTTGACCCAGGAGCTGGAGCCTTCCTTGATACGAGAGCCAAGGGTCTTGAGCCTGGCCATCACTCATCCCGCCGCATGTTGAGTTGCAGCGCGATGTGATCAGCGCGCTCGCGCACCTCGATCACTTGGCCATCGAACGTATGGACAAAGGCGCAGATGCCGTGCCACTGGGAGCTGGCACCGGCTTCCTGAACGCGGGCAATAGAGCTTGGAGCCAGATAGTGCTGGCGGCGGTTAATGTCAGTCAGCGTGATCATCGGGTCACCCTTGTGCTTTGCGAGACATGAACACGTCGGAGTAGCCACGCAGCTTCTCCACACCCATGAAGCCGACAGCGCCGCCAGCAAAGGTGGCCATGCCCTGCGGCAAGCCCATCCATTCGAGCAGCGGCACCAGAGCCAGGGTGATGAGTCCGCACAAGGCGCCCTCCAGGATCACCTGTCGGCGCGTCCCGCCGCCGTACACAACGCGCAGCGCGGCAATACCGACAGACAACCCAGCAGCGTAAAGCTGTGGCTGATGGGCGATCACCCAGGCGATCACGGCGGCCCAAAGGCCAGGGTCTTTCTCGGGCATGTTGGGCATCCGGGTTCCTCCCTTTCGGGGAGCTGAAAACGAAAATGCCCGCTCAAGGCGGGCAATATGAAAAAGTCAGTTGCGGTGAAGCATACCGCCGGGCTTGAGTTCGTCGCGGATCACCTGGCGGATCTGATCGGCTGGGTCGGTGATCTTCAGAGTCGCGACACTTGGCCAGTCTGCAAGAGCAGAGGCAAGATCGATCTTCGACTCTGCCCGGTGCTCGCCGATGCCGATCGAGCCTTCATCAATGCACGCCTCGCTGATATAGGCCTGACCGCCATCAACAACGAAAGGCTGATCCAGACGTCTGAGCACGATGCGCGGCACCCCGCCATCACTGATAGTCAGCTTGCCATTCTCCAACTTGATCGATGTGCCCATGCGGGCCTGCGAGCGAGCCGACGCTTCATCGGTGTTCTCGGGCCGCTCGTAGGTCAGCGTGGTACGGATGTCCGAGCCGTCGCGATCGAACGAAATATCCTCAGTCGAGAATTCGGCGCTGTCACGATGCTCGGCGGGGATCTTCATCACCTGATCGCCGATGAACTTGTAGCGCTCGACTGCGTTGCTGGGCAGGTCGCTCTCTGCCCACTCACCAACCGTCACGGTGGCCATCTGCGGCTCAGGCGGCAGGCTGCCGAGCTGAACATCAGGGCCGTTAATCTCGAAGTCACCGGAAGCCAGATCGAGCTTCCAGCCAGAGCCATGCTTGCCGCAGAGCGATTTGGGCGTGTAGTTGGCGGATTGGATCGAGCCGCGCATTTGCTGACCTCCATAAACGAAAAAAGGCCCGCCGATATGGCGAGCCTTGGAATGGGTGCAGAGGGCCGGTGCTTACCCGGCTTGATGGGCTGGATCGCTGGGTCACGTACCCCAGCCTCTCATCGCGTAACCGATCAGGGAGCTCACGGCTTTGATCGATGCCACTACCGACTTAGCCCAGCTGCCTGGGCGCGTCATCTGCATAAAACGGGACGGCCGACACAGCCAAGATCCCCGGCATTGCCTAGACTCCAGCCCAGGCCGACATACATAGGAATCGTGATGAGATTCAGAATTGACTATTTCCTGAGGGGAAAGGAGCGATGGTGGTGCTGCGAGGCACCAGCTGACACCCTTTCACTCGATGATGCTTTGCTCGCACTTATCAAGCTCCACATGTCCTATGCGGACCAGGTTTTGCGAGTGGATCTGCCTCGAACCTCTGTTCTGGATCACATGCAGCTGGCGAAAGAGCTCGGTATCTCAGATGTGAGAGTGAGCCCCTCGCCAACAAAAAACCCCGACTTATAGACCGGGGCTCGTCTGTGTCGCGTTGCTTGCAAGCTCCATAAACGAAAAAGCCCAGCGCTATGGCCGGGCTTTCAATTGTCTATCCTCTGAAACGCGCAGGAATGACAGGATGGGGTTAATTTCGCTCACGCGCTCACTGATGTCAACAGGCAATTACGCAGCTTCTTGCATCAGCAGCCCTTCGGCTTGAAGTATTTCGCGAACCTCTGTCAGTGCGTCACTGACCATGCCGTCGAGCTTCTCATTGATATCGGCCCTCCATCGGCGACGTGTCGACTCTGGGGCGGCATCCAGGTCCCAGGTGTTCATGTCGTAGAAGCTGTCGGCCAGGACGATCACCTCCTCCTGCTGCCCCTCGATACGACGCCTCTCTGCCTGGCCTGCCGCCACCGCAGCATTGACCAGCGAATCACGCCGCCACGCAGGCGCATCCAGCGGCACCTCGACCGATACCGATCGCGGCGCTTTCCGGCGGGCGCCCTTCAACTTAGGGATCGCCCAGGCCGTCACTGCCTTGAAGATGAACAGCTGCGGCGCGGGGCTGGCAATGCGCGGGCGAACGGCTGTGATTGCCTGAAGCTTCTTCGCCTTGTTGGTGCTGTACTTCGCCACTAGGGCGTCCCAGTGCCAGTCCTTCAGCATGTGATGCAATCGCGCTGCGATCCAGTAATCCACCTGAGTACGGTCAAGCCCGTGCGACTGGCCACCCAGTGAGGCCAGACACCCGCCTTCTTCCTCGGCTGCCCTGTACAGCTTCTGCCACGCCTGCCCCTTTGCTGCGCCCTTCTCGCCTGCCGCCAATGCCGCGACTACCGCCCCCGATACGCTGCTATAGATCATGTCCTTCCCCTCAATCGCCCGTGTAGTTTGTGCCGCCGGCGCCCAGCCGGTTGCCATCCTGATACAGAGCCTCCGGCCCAATGGCCCGAGGCTTCTTCAACTTTTCGATCTGCCGTGTCGCTGCCTGCAGCCTCATGCTGAGCTGGGTCACCAGTTCATCCAGGGCCAGGGCCTCGCCGGTTGCAGCCGCTACCCAGCCCGAGGCGTTGCAGTGGTCACATGGCAGTTCGTGAAACAGGCCCTGAGTGACCGCTCTCCCACGGCACAAAGGGCACTTGTCCAGCTCGATCACGGCCTTCTTGAAGGCTGGACCGTGGCTTTTCTTCATTCACCACCTACCAGCCAGTCGGCTGCCATGTCTATGTCGTAGGGGAACGTACGGCTGTCCACCTCGAAGCGACCGCCGCCAAGCATGGTCACGCTGAGGCGCCGGTGATCGTCGTAGTTCTGGATGCAGACCATGAACACTTTCGAGCGGTCGAAGGCTGGCGCATCAGGCCTGAACGCCTGCACAGACCAGGAAAGTGCAAGGGCGCCCTGCTCTGAAATACTCATTTCGAATCCTCGCTAATAACAAATTCATCAATACCGCCTGGAGCCCCGCCAACCGTGGGCTGCGCGCGACTCTGTGAAACTTCAAATAAGGCCTCGGTAAGGCCGTGAATGGCCGAAAAACCGATGCTGTCTAACCAGCCGTGCCACTTCTCCAGGGCTGCCCGGCGCTGCTGCATGGCCTGGGTGTGGATATAGGTGCTGGCGATCTTGCCCAGTGAGTGGTTCAGCAGCATCTCGCCGATATGCCCGTCGATACCGAGGTCGGTCCAGGTGGTGCGGGAGACTTTGCGCAGGTCGTGACTGGTCCACTGCCCCTGCCCCAGCCGGGTGAACACGGCGCTGGCCTGGGTCTCGCTCAGCGGCTGCCCCCGACGATTCGGGAACAGGTAGGCGCCCTCGTAGCCCTGAGCCTGCTGGATGGCCCGGTACCGGCTCAGCAGCGCCTTCAGCTGGGCAGTCAGCGGCAAGCGGTGCTCGGTGCGGGTCTTGGCATTTGCTGCGGGGATGAACCACTCGGCAGCAGCCAGTGAAACATCGTTCCAGCGCGCCAAGCGGGTCTCACCGATCCTGCTGCCGTGGGCCAGCATCATCAGGGCCAGCATGGCGTCACCGGGCGCCTGCTCGAAGGCTTGGGCCAACTGCTGCATCAGCTCGGGCAGTTGGACGTCGCGCAGCCGCGCTGCCTTGGGCAGGATCTTGGCCTTGGTGAAGTCGCTAAAGCGCATCCCGGCCATCGGATTGCGGTCGATCAGGCCCAGCTTCAGGGCCTGGCGAAATGCGGTCAGCAGCAGCGCGAACATCTGGCGCAGGTATGACAGCGACACCACGGCCTGGCTCGGCCACATCAGCTGCTTATCCAGGCTATCAGCAGTCACATCGACTACGGCCAGGTCATCCAGCCGCGGCTTTAGGTGCTGGGCGATGGCCGAGCGGGCACTGGCTTTGCGCTTGGCCGACAGTGATCGGTCCCGAGCCATACGGTCGCCGTACCAGTCCAGCAACTGGCCGACAGTTGAGATGCCCGAGGCAATCGGCGCGGTCGCAGGATCGCGCATCAGGCGCTGCCGCAACGCAGGTAGCTCAGTCAGCACGGCGGCCACACTCAGGTCGGGCCAGCGAGCAATGGGGGCCCAGCGCTTGCCGCGCACCAGGTGCCAAGTACCACGGTCACGACTGCTCCAGAAGCGCAGGCGCAGGCCGGGGTAGCGCGGGTCGCGCAAGTCGCGCACCGACTTGTCACCAGCCTGGCGGCGCACCTCGGCCTCGCTCAACTTCACTTCCCGGGTGGCGCTCATGCAGCCACCTGGGTCTGCGGCTGCAGCAGGTAGGCCCTGATCGCCTCGACGGCGTCGATGCGACCACGGCACACAATGGCCAGGTAACCTTGAACCGTCAGGGCCTGAATGCAGGCGTCCTGACTGGCCGACACTGGGGCATCAAACGGCGGCATGGCCTTGAACTCGATGTACAGCCCGAAGTACCCGCCGCGCGCCATCGGCAGTACCAGGTCAGGAATGCCAGCCTTCACGCCCTGGGCCTTGAGCTTGGCGGCTACCGCCTTCACCCGATGCCCGCCATTCGGAACGTGGTAGATCAGCTTGAACGCGGCTGGGAAGCGCAACTGCAGCTCGCGCATCAGGGCGGCCTGCTCCTGGCCTTCGCGGTCTACGGGCTTGGCGCGGGGCTTACTGGCGGCGGCCTTGGCGGGGAATAGGCGAGCAGTCCTCATGGGAGGTCGTCCTTGTGCAGATCGATGACGGTGAAGGTGCTGGGCCACATGCGCAGGCCGTGCAGCCGCGCCGACTGCTCGTCGCGATACAGGCCCACGGGCGGGTGTGGCTCAGTAGTGAGGTCGAGCAGATGCCCGCAGGCATAGAGCGCCCAGCGGTACTCTGCGAGGTCAGGTGCGGCCAGCATTGGATCGGCCATCAGAAGCGATCCTTGTTGGCATAGCGGCTGGCCAGGCTGGTGACTTTTTCAGGCTGGGCCTTCGGTTCGGGCACCCATCCGGCGGCCAGGTTTTCGAACCGGTTGTACTGCCCGAGGAAGGCGGTTCGAACGGTGCCGGTCTCCACGTCGCGACCCTTGCCGATGATGATCTCGGCGATCCCTTTGGAGTCCGTGTTTTCGTTGTAGACCTCGTCGCGGTACACGAAGAGGATCACGTCGGCGTCCTGCTCAATTGCTCCCGACTCGCGCAGGTCGGACGGGATTGGGCGCTTGTTCGGGCGCTCCTCGCACTTGCGCGACAGCTGGCTGAGCAGCACGACCGGTATGCCCAGCTCTTTTGCAAGCAGCTTGCAGCCGCGACTGATGCTGCTGACCTCTTCGGTGCGATTGCCCCCCTCGCCTTCCGTGAGCTGCAGGTAATCGATCATCAACAGATCGAGGCCGTAACGCAGCTTGTGGCGTCGGGCCAGGGCACGGATGCGCCCGATGGTGGTGCCGGCGCGGTCGGCGATGTACAGCGGCGCGGTATGAATCGCCGTGGCGGCTACAGAGAGCTGTGCGCCGTGGCCCTGGCAAGCTGCTCCGCTCTTGATCAGGGTGAGCGGAATTCGCCCTTCTGATGCGGTCAGGCGGTCAATCAACTGGCCCTTGTTCATTTCCAGGCTGATGACCAGGGACGACTTCTTCTGGCGGATAGCGGCTTCGGCAATGAAGCCCATGGCCAATGTGGTTTTGCCCATCGCGGGGCGGCCGGCGACGATGTACAGGTTGTCCGGCTGCAGTCCGCCCAGCTTATCGTCCAGGTCTTTCAGGCCGGTGGAGATGCCAATCAGTGTTTCACCGCGAGCGAGACGATCATGCCGCTCTTGCCACACCTCGACCTGGTCGGCGATGACATCGCCAGCCTTGACGATATCGTCATCCCCGGCACTGCTATCAATGGCCATCGCAGCGGCCTGGATGGCGGCAATTTTCGCCTGCACATCACCCACGTCCTGGGCAATCTCCATGGCGCGACCGCCGAGGTCATACAGTGCACGCTCGATAGCTCGCTCACGCACGATCCCGGCGTAGGTTTTGGCGTTGGCGGCGCTTGGAGTGTTGTTGACGATCTCCGCGCAGTAGCCCAGCGCGGCACCCTCGAAGGACCAGGCACCCATCTGGTCGGCCACCGTCAGGAAGTCCACAGCCTTACCAGCAGACCTCGTCGCCATGATCGCGCGGAACACATCAGCGTTCTCGGCGAAGTAGAACGACTCAGGGGTCAGATCATCGCTCAGGGTGTCGATCAGTTCGGGGCGGATCATCATCGCGCCCAGCAGACCGTGCTCGGCCTCGACGCTGTGCAGGTCACGCATTGTAATTTCCCTCTACGACTTTCACGAAGTTGGTCGGTGCGATAAGCCAATCGAAGTTGCACCGGAATGGCTTGTTGTCCCGTCCTCCTACACGGCCCATGAGCCAGTCACTGGCCTGGACCATGCCGAAGAAGTCGCGCCAAAAATCTAGGTCTTGGTGAACAGGGCTCTCGGCCAGTCGCGCTTGCACCTTCGACTTGCGGTCCTTGTTGACCAGCACGACACGGGGCAGCTCTGGCAGCAGCTCGTTGAACAGGTCGACGATCTGATCGACCTGGCTCTGTTTCGAGTCGCCCGGAGTGCTCGCGAAAGATCCTGACGGTTCCCTTACGGTTCTATTACGGTTCTGGGGGCAGGAAATGCCGGGGGGGCCGGCATCTGGTGCCGGGGTGGGGGGCACCTCCTGCCGGGGTGGGGGGGCATCTGGTGCAGGGGGGCAGGAAATGCCGGGGTTGTAGTTGTATGGGCTCACCGTGTACCAGGTGGAACGCCCTGTGCGCTGATGCGCTGCCAGTACCTCAACCTGCTCCAGCCAGCGCAATGCGTTGCGCACGGCGCGCTCGGACAAACAGGTGCGCTCGGCGATACGGGCAACTGACGGCCAGCAAGCGCCCTCGTCGTTCGCATTGTCGGCGAGCGAGATCAGCACCGCCTTCTGCGCGGGGCTCATGCCTTGCAGGGGCCAGCACAGGCTCATTACGATGGTGCTCACGCTGCAGCCCTCGGTGACTCGACCTGACGTGACAGGCTCGCGGAGAAACCGAAACCTGACGCGATAGGGCTGGTATTGCTTGCATCGATTGCTATGTGCATAATCGACCCCGTTGTGATTTGAAGAAGCCGCCCTGCCAGGCGGTTTTTTTATGCCTGCGATTCAGGCCTGCCGGCAATTGGCGCCGGGCGCTTCCGTGATAACGTTTTGATTCCACTCGAAACAATGGTCACGGAGACCCGGCATATGAAACTGATTCGCGAGCTTCAAAGAGAGATGCTCGAGCACCTTAGGGACTGCTACCCGGAGCCGTCCGAGGAGGTCATGAGTCTTGGTGAGCATGAGGACTGCGTCGGCAACCTCCATTATCTGAGAGAGCTTGGGCTCGTAACGCTGCTCGACAGTCAGTACGTCGGAGGCACAAGGGAGATCCATCACGCAACGATCACCGCGAAGGGGATCGATTTCATCGAAGATGACGGCGGGGTGAGCGCCATACTTGGCACAGTGACGGTCAAACTTCACGAGGACACGCTCCGCCAGTTAATCGAGGCGAAGGTTCAGGCGTCTGATCTTCCGGAAGAGCAGAAGAGCGGCATTTTGAAAGCTCTGCGTGAAGCTCCCGGCGAGACCACAAAACAGCTGATAGCGAAACTAGTGGACCTGGGCATGGAGAACGTGCCGAAAGCAGTTCCGCTAATTCAAACGTTGCTACTGGGCGGCCAGCCCTGAATTCATCTGCGCTACGGACGCGAGCCAGCCTTGCGTAACCGATCAGGTCCCCCCGCCCCAACAGCTCGATGAATACTTCCTCCAGGTCGTCCTCGGCCTGGAGGAAGAGCTCGGTCGACGTTGTTGATTTGCGGCCTGCAAGCGCGAGCAAGGTGAGCGGCTTCATGGGCGTATCCCTACTGGTTAAATTAACAGGTGTTTTGGTCATCTACTGGCGCGATACCAGCGGGTGGATAATTGACTCAGTTGACCCTGTCATGGCTGTGCAACGGCCGCGCTCGTCGCGTGTCATACGGGTACTGCTCCTTGCTATGGAAATTGGTTACGCAGCGCCCTTCAGAGCTTTGCGTGCAAACGGAATGAGGTCTGGGCGCAGTCCGGCGATGGTGATTTCGCCGTTGGATGCGTCTTGCAGGCGCTCGGCAAGATCGACGGAAGCCTTCCGATGACCGCCTGCGAGCTGCCAGAGATGGCCGACAGTGGTCTTCGCTGCGGCTGCTACATCCCGCCGGCGATCGTTGGTGGCGGTGGCCAACCATTCACGGAGGTGATCATTCATGTGGGTTCTCCTTACACATACCGATAAATTTAGCTTACGGCTAATTTCAGAGCAAGGAGAATTTAGCTTTGCGCACATTTAGCATAGAGCTAAACGCTGGCATTCTTCGCGGCATGGATATCTACGAGATTCGCAAGCACAACCTGGTCAAGCTGATTGGCGGCCAGAGGAAAGGGTCCTGCGCGGAGCGCTGGGGGATGGCTCCTGCGCATTTGAGCCAGATCCTTTCGGACAAGACGGCAAAAAACTTGGGCGATGATGTAGCCAGGCGAATCGAAGGGATTGAAGGCTTACCCCGCGGCTGGTTTGACTCATTGCTGGCGGAGGGTGAGCCCTGGCCGGAGGCTGATACTGCAGACTCCAAGCTTTCGGCGGCCGATTTGGTTAAGCAGATGCTGGCCAAAAGTGGGAAAGGCATTCCTGAGGAAGTACGCCAGAGGTTGCTGGTTGCGGCGGAAGAGCCCACTGCGACCGCTGGTGCTGCCGATAAAGTGCTGGTGAAAGCCGATTTGGTTCGCCCCGGCCTGGTTGGTGACGAGGTATGGATTGCTCACTACGATGTGCGCGGGGCCATGGGTGATGGGGAAACCACCCACGATTTCCCAGAGATGCTGCAGGATGTGAGAGTAAGCCCCACTCACCTGCGCGAACTGGGCGTCGAGTTCAAGGAGCACTACCACCTGAAGCTGGTGACCGGTTGGGGGCAGTCCATGGCGCCCACCATCAAGAACCGTGACCCGCTGATCGTCGATGTCAGCATTCGCGATTTCGCCGGCGACGGTATTTACTACTTCTCTTGGGGTGGGCACGAGTACATCAAGCGCCTGCAGATCGCGGACGAGGAGTACTTTGAGATGATCTCGGACAACCCGAAGCACAAGGATCGGATGATCCGGCGAGAGGAAACGTACATTCAGGCTCGCGTGCTATTGGTCTGGAACGCGCATTTGGTCTGAGTGGCGATGAGCGCTACCAGCAAAGTCACACTAAGGTTTGCTTGGGCTGGTAGGCGTTCTTGAGCTCCATGATAACCGGATAGTCAACATTATATGGAATTGTGATGAGCGTACTACTTCATACCAATTTAAAGGGACGACTAAGAAATACCTCCCTACCCAAAAGCCATGGACTGCTCCCAGTATTTGAAGCCATTGTCAACTCCATTCATTCGATTGAAGAAAAGGGCAACCTCGAAACCGGACGCATATTACTGGAAATTAACCGCTCCACCCAGTCATCACTTGACATTGAGGACGGAGTGGAAGCAATTACCGGATTTACCGTTTCGGACAATGGCTGCGGCTTTAATGATACAAATCTTAACTCCTTCCAAACTCTAGACTCAGATCATAAGATTGATAAAGGCTGCCGTGGCGTTGGGCGGCTCATGTGGTTGAAGGCATTCGACAATATCGAAGTCGAGAGCTATTACCAGCACGAACAATCCTTCAAATTTCGCACCTTCCGCTTAGATGAGTCCAATGGCGTATTCGATTTAAAGAGCGAGGACAAAGCTGCAGTTGGCAGTGGGTCCCGCATCAAGCTCTTGGGCTTCAATCAAGGATATCGGGATTCCACACCGAAGCTGGCTTCAACGATTGCCAATCAGCTGCTTGAGCATTGTCTTTGGTATTTCGTTCGACCTGACGGCGCCCCGCGGATCATCGTCAAGGATGAGCGCGAAACTATCGACATATACGACCTGTACGACAGAAACATGATGTCTGCAGCCACACATGAAAAGATTGACATACTAGGACATAGCTTCGAACTTACTCACATAAAATTTCGATATTCAACATCTAGAAAACACCAGATTGCATTGTGCGCGGCAAATCGCCTTGCCAAAGAAGAAGGAATCCAAGGCAAGATACCTGGCTTAACCGGTAAACTATCAGATTCATCAGGCGACTTTATTTACAACTGCTATGTATCCTCGCCATATTTAGACGAAAACGTAAGAAGCGAAAGAACATCTTTCAATATTGCAGAAGAGTTCAATGGGATTTTTTCGCAGACAGAGATAAGCTTGCGCATGATTCGCGATAAGATCCTAGATCGAGCAAAGCTATATCTTGAAAGCTATTTAAGGGAAAGTATTGAGGCGGGAAACCGAAGAATCTCATCTTTCATCGACACACAAGCTCCGCGTTACAAATTTATTACTCAGTATGCACCACCTGAGTCCTTAATTGTCGCGCCGGATATTACAGATAAAGATTTAGACCTGCACCTTCATGAAATTTGGTACTCCATCGAGCGAGAGCTTGTAAGCGAAGGCCATGACATTATGACGCCAGGAAAAACTGAGTCGGTTCAAGACTATAAAGCACGACTCAGTGGCTACATAACCAAAGCTGAAGACATAAAAAAATCTGACCTAGCCAACTATGTATCCCATCGCAAAGCTATTATAGACATACTTGAGGCCTCTATAGCACGGCTTGATAATGGCAAATATGCCCGTGAGGATACGATCCATGAGTTAATTTTCCCAATGGGGAAAGACTCAGATTCAGTTATGGCTGATGGCAGTAATCTCTGGTTATTGGATGAGCGACTTTCATTCCACGCCTATCTGGCTTCAGATAAAACCCTCAGCTCTATGCCTATTACAAGTAGTAGCTCAACGAAAGAGCCAGACATTGTGAGCCTCAGGGTCTTTGATAACCCCATCCTGGTTAACGACGGGAGCTCGTTCCCCATGGCGTCTCTAACTATTGTAGAAATAAAGAGACCAATGAGAGATGACATGAGAGAGGGAGAAGACAAAGACCCTATAGACCAAGCTCTAGGCTACCTAGATCGTATCAGGGAAGGAGGGGTTCAGACTAAAGCTGGCAGACCAATACCAGGAAACAAAGAAATACCTGGGTACATATATGTCGTATGTGACTTAACTCCGAGTATGACTAAACGTTGCCGCAGAGCAAACCTTCGAGTGACATCAGATGGCCTGGGTTATTTCGGATACAACGAGCCAAGCCACGCATACATAGAAGTCATATCATTTGACCAGCTAGTCAAGTCTGCAAAGGAGCGGAACCGTTCCTTCTTTGACAAGCTTGGATTCCCTACAAACTAAAAATATCGCCGTGCTCGACCAAATTAGAGCACGGCTAATTCACCACCATATAGAGTGGCGTAATCACCTCTCCATACGCCAATAATTCTTCGGCTTTGTGCCTGTCCACAGTGACATGTGGCCCCAAGTAAAACCAAGACCAAGCGACAGGCTTTAATTTTATGAAGGCTTCGCCATTTAGCGACTGACTCGACCTAGTTGGTTCCTCAGACGCTGGGCATACCCTCAAGATTTCTCCAGAAACAAATACATCGTCAAATATGTTCTTAGAATTCATCCTCCCTCCAAATTAACCACTAATTGATATTTTAAGTGTAGATTAGAAAACAAGATTTAGCCGACCGAAAGTATTCTATGCAACATTAAAATTTAAACGCGGTCAGGGCAGTTTTCCAGTACGCTTTACATGCTTTCGGATAGGCCGGATCTTACTTTCAGAATGGAGCGGCGACCTCCGTTTCCACCTCGTTGTCCTCGTCGATGATGAAGTCGTCCCGCTCCTGAAGCGCGCTTCGCTCCCACCTCACGGTCACCGCGCCGTCGTCATTGAAGGTCAAATCCAGTTCGGGCGTTTCGGCTAGCAAGCCGATCACTTCCTCCCACTCCGCCTCCCCGTCCGTATCCAGGCGATGAATCACTACCCAGCGCTGCGTCTGCGCGATCGGGTGATTGATCATCGACGACACCCTCAGCCCAAGCCGCTCTACTCCGGACATTTCCTGGCGCTGTTGCGGTGCTGCTTTCTTGTGCTTGGACATAGTCCCTCCTTCATAGCTGTATATTCGTACAGTGATCTCAGAAGCATAGCTCAGTGCTAAATCCTAGGTAAAGACCCGTCGACGACTTCTCGTTTGGGTGAGATTTGTCGCTCAGCGAAATTTATTTAGCTATGAGCTATTGACTGACCTTTAGCGCTTGGCTAAATTTCACCTCAAGCAGTCACCGAACAGCGACTGCCGAGGCCCTCACCGGTCGCCGCTCTTTAACAACCAGCGCAACAACCAACAGACCGCATTGCCTCTACCGGCGACCGGCGATCAGACAGCCCCGAAAGGCTGCCCACGACAGGGAGAACCCTGTACGGCTGACGAAGGCGAAATGCCTAAACCGAGCGAATGACCTGGCAAGCAATGCGCCCCGCGAATCCCAGCGGCAGAAGGGAGAGACACCGATTTGAATTAGCGCCCCGAGCTTCGGCATTGAGGGGCGCCGGACCTCATGCACCCTGCCCAGTCAACCGGGCAAACGAGCTGCAGCGTGCACGTTGTAGGGACCTGTGATCCAAGGCGAACAGATGCTGATTGACGCCACGGGGAGGAAGCTCACCGCCAAACCAACGAAGACGACCGGCCAGCCCTGCAATCAACAGCGGAAAACTGGCCAACACCGCTGACGCAGTACCCCGGCCTGTCGCCAGTAGCGAGGCCGGGATTTCACCAGGTGCCATTCCTTGAGTGGCATCCGGGAAATCAACCGGAGGGATTCACGATGTTCAACATGGCAAGCATGGCGGCCGATGAGTGCCGCGACGACGCAGAAGATCGCCGCTGGAACCGCTGGCAGGCTCAGGCGGCGAAGATCCTTGGTCGCGACCTGGTCTACGGCTCGGACGACGACATGCTGCACGACCTTTACTGTGACGGCTGCACCCCGGCAGAGGCTGTGACTGAGCTGCTGGCCCAGATTGAATTGACCCGTGCTGCATGACCAGCGATTCACTGATGCCGCTTCTATGAGGCGGCATTGGGAATCCACTGGAGGCGACAACGTGAACAAAGAAGAAATTTACGACAGCCAGATCAGCCCGCTGATGCAGCAGGTGATTCAGATCGCACGGGGCAATGGAATCGCCATGATCGCGAGCTTCGCCATTGGTCACGAAGACGGCGGCCCTGATGGCGAGGATGCGACCAGGCTGACCGTAACTACTCACCTGCCTGATGCCGACGATAAGTTCGACGAACGCTTCAGCAAGTCGGCGGGCGTCATCCGCAACGGCATCCCTCTGCCTGCCAACGCAGGCCCGGTCATGCACATGACCACGACCAACCCTGACGGCTCAAAGACTCTGACGGCGATCATCTGAACAGCCAGCGCCACGTCAGCCTGACGACAGGCTGCGCGGCGCGGTCGTTTAACCGCCTGAATTGATAGGTGATTGACGGAAAGCAGGCCGTTTAAATAGCGGCAACCATTGCGGCAACTATCGGCCAGCCTCGCAAGCAGCCAAGCGCTGCAAATGCGAAGGAGAGTAGGAACAAAACGATCCCTGCGGCATTGAGCTGGCGTGGCCTGCCTGAAACTGTCCCCCACCCCGGACCGGCCAAGCCTTCTACCAATATTTCTCGGTATGGCCGACAGGCCATTTCACCAATGCCCCAGAGCAATCCAGAAAGCGAGAAGAGGCAGACGAGGCCGTTATCGACCCGCAGGTCTACGGAAAGTGACAGCACGAATAATACGAAACAAAGAATCATCATGATCTTAAACCATTCATCTGCGATGAATTTTGCAACCACTGAAACTGCCAAGGTTGCGCCCTCCTTTGCTGGCTGTGTTGTGTGAGAGCGCTCAGCCTAGCGCAAAGCCCGTCACCTGGGCAGTGGTGAGCTGGCCGCAGGCCATCAAACAGCCAACGCCACGTCAACCTGACGTTAACTGCCCGATCACCTGGTACTCCCCAGCACCAGGCTGCATTGGTCGTGGCGTTCGCCCTCCCCTGGTCCGGGAGTTTTGCGGCGGCGAGCGTTACGACCAATGCAGCCCACCCTTACGGAAGTTAATTGCATGACCAGATCAATCAGGCAAATGATCAAGGACGGCGAGGTACGCCGGGCCGACGCAATCAAGGTGCGGCTGGAAGACCTTCACGAAGAGCCGGGTTTCAACCTTCGCACCGAAGGCGACGCGCTTGAGTCGAGCATCAATGCTCTTGCGCAGTTCATCGCTGACGGAGGTGTCATTCCTGCTCTGGAGATTCGCCCGCGGGATGCCGGCGGGGTCTGGGTCGTCGATGGCCACAGACGCCGCCGCGCCTTGCTCAAGCTTGACCAAGCAGGCCAGCTTCCTCGCCTGCCCAGCAAAGAAGACCCGCAGACCCTGGAGTTCTGGGTTGATGTCCGGATGTTCGAGGGCAGCGATGCCGATCGAGTCGCACGGATCATCTCCAGCCAAGAAAACGAAAAGCTCTCTCCTCTTGAGCTTGCAGAGGGATACAAGCGGCTCAAGGCATTTGGTTGGACCGTTGACCAGATCGCCAAGAAAGTTGGCAAGACACGACAGCACGTTGAGCAGGTCGTCACTGTTGGCAATGCAAACTCTGACGTGCAGAACCTGGTTGCGGCGGGTCATGTGTCAGCAACAACTGCCGCTCAAGTGGTTCGTGAGCATGGCGACGGCGCCGGCAAGGTGCTGGGGGCCGAGCTGGAGAAAGCCCAGGCCAGCGGCAAGAAGAAGGTCACGGCGGGCACGATGAAGGGCCCGACGATCCCGAAGCCCCGCCTTGAAGCAGTACACGCGGCCTCGCGCAACTTGATTGCATCGCTCGGTGCAGTCGACGAAGACAGCAGATCCCTCACCCTACCTACCGCGCTTGTCCTTGAGCTGCGCAAAGCCCTGGACGGCGCCCTACCGAGATAAATCATGGACACGATCACCTGCGGCTCATGGACTGGCCGGCTCGGACAGGGCCTGGCTCCGCGAGAGCTGGAAGCACTATTGGCTGTTGCCCAGGGCATGACCGCCAAAGAGATTGCCCACGTCATGAACATCTCGCCCGGCACCGTCGCCAACCGCATCGAAAACGCCATGTTCAAGCTTGGCGTACACCGCCGCGCCGCCCTGGTTGCCGAGGCCATGAAGCGCCGGATCATCAGCCCGATGTGCTTTGTGCTTGTCGCGCTGATCGCCATGCACTCACTTGCTGCCGGCGGCGGTGACCCAATGCGGCGCGACCGCCGAGCCCCTGAACGACGCATTGCCCAGGTTCGCGTGCTGCGCCGCGCCGAGAGCGTGGAACTGCACTCATAGGTGGCCACTGCCTTCCCAGTGGCGCCGCAACGGAGGATGCCGCCATGTAACCGCCAGCCCTTGCCGCGCCGCCATATGCGGCCTCGGTAGCTCACGTGAGGTGGTACTTACTGAGCCAGCCCGGTACGCCGGGCTTTTTCTTGCCCGTCCCTTGGAGATTCCTATGCACCCATCCATGCAGCAGCGCGTCGACGGCCTGGCCGCGATGCGTGCCCGAACTAGCCTGCCGCCGGCTGACCTGAGCGTAATGCTCGGCCTGAGCAAGCGCGCTCAACCAGTGCGCTACCAGGTCGTCACCAAGGGCAAGGCCTTCCACATCATCGAGCGAGCCACGGGCAAGACCCGGGTGTTCTGCTTCAACTACAAGGTCGCGGTCAACACCGCCCAGGCTCTGGAAGCCGCGGCTGATCGCAAGGCGGCACGGCAATGAACATCGGCAGTCCAATTCCAGATCCGCGACTGAAGGTGATGGCCGACCTCAGCGCGCAGATCGACCAGTTCTTGGCGGCCGGCAAGCGGCCCATGCTGATCGAGGCCGGCGTGAGCGGCGAGTGCTGCGGCATGAAGAACCCGCACCAGCGAAAGCAGCGCGCCGCACGTGACGCAGCAGCGCCGATGGTGCGCGAGTTGGCCGCGCAGGGCATGAACGCCCAGGAGATCGGCGAGGCGATGAAGGCCAGCCATACGCGCATCAGGCTGATCGCCCAAGAGAACAGCATCACCCTCGGCGGGCCAGCATGATCCGCCGAGTACTCAACCGCGCACGGCATGGCCGGCGCCAGCAGCAGATCACTTTGCCGCCCAGCGGCCTGGGAGGTGCCGGCCATGGCCGAGAAGAAGACCGGTGCGGCGAAGCACTCGGCGGATTACCGCGACAGGAAGAGGGCCGAGGCCGAGCGCCTGGGCATCGAGACCCTGCCAGTGGAGTCGGCTGCTGGGACGCGGGCGGAACTGGCCAAGGCGATGAAGGCTCACGGCTACACCCAGCTGCAGGAGCTGCTGCAGGACATGCACCGCGCGTTCATTGCTGTTGACCATCGAGAGCAAGCGCGCCGCCTGAAAAAGCCTGACGCGCCAGCTTTTAAGATATCGCCAAAACTAGCGCGACGGTTTGACGCGGCCAGTCGGGCCGAACTGAAACGTGGCCCCGACGAAGAGATCATCGCGCCAAACACCTAAACAGCCATCCGCAAGAATGTGCTGAGATTCGATAGGAGTCGGGAGACAAAAGCTTATCACCATCCCGACCTAGAAGCTTCGAAGTATTCGACGAACACTGCTGCGAAAATACCCACTCCAATAGCTAGAGCAGAAAGGACCCCAGCCTTAGAGACCCGTTTGAGCCACACGAAGGAAGGTTCGCCAAGCTTTACCCGCTCCCACTCTGTTTTGAGAATATCCTGAGCCTCTATCGTAATTCGCTCAGCACGCGGATCGAGTTCTTCTTCTCGGATATGTTCCAGGTTCTGTAGCAAACGAAGCATGACTACATGCTCACTTGGGTTTAACCGTAACCTAATGCGAGAAACCAGCATTTCCATTTCTAGGAACTGCTCTTGTTTCGCTATCAAATATTCATCGACTTCTGTCCTTGGCCTCGCTCTCATAATTTTCGAGATGGTTTTGACTACACCAAAGTGAGCAACCAACTGCGAGACATCGTTCCGTAATCCATCAATCCAGGCCTGCCTGAATTCTGAAGTTTTCTGATCCTTCGCCAGAATTGAGACGACCAGCGATACCATCCCCGCGATGAGGCCCACGGCCAAGGCAACGATGGCTGGGACAAGCAGGTCTTCCTTCATATCGGCACCGAAATTACCTAACTAGCCGCGTATCAAACACCAACTTATCTCAAATTGCCACCATACCGCATCCGGCTACGGAGAGCGGCCCACGCCCCGGAGAGACGCAAATGCCCATTCGCCACGCAGTGATCCACCAGATCGACAAGAAACCCGACGGCAGCCCAGCCGTACTGCACTTGGCTCGCCAGAGTCTGCCGGACACGCAGGCCATCGAGAACCTGCTGGCTGACGTGAACGACACCTACAACGCCAAGACGGGGAAGGCTTGGGGCCTCTTTCATGCGCAGTCGGGCGCATACCCGCTCAGCGGCTGGCTGAGCAAGTTCATCGAAGGTGAGCTGGGTTTCATGGACTTCACATGCACCGCGACCGAGCACCTGATCAAGCTGATGGAAGAGTCGAACCTGAGCGTCGGCGGTCACGTGCTGTTCGCGCTGTATCAGCAGGGCATGACGGACTACCTGACGGTCGCCATCCTGCAGCAGGTCGAGACGGTTGCCGTTGCTCAAGACCTGACCGTCGCCACCTCGCGCCAGCTCGACTCTCGCACTCTGCGCTTCGCCGCCCGCATCAACTTGAGCGAGTGGAAGAACAACCCAGCGTCGAGGCAGTACATATCCTTCATTAAGCCCAAGGGCGGCCGCAAATCGACTGCGTATTTTCAAGACTTCATTGGCTGCCAGGAGGGTGTGGACAGCCCAGGCGAAACGCGCACCCTGCTCAAGGCGTTTAGCGACTTCGTCGAGCGCGAGGACCTGCCGGCCGACACCGCCCGGGAGAAGAGCCGCGAGCTGGTCACCTACGCTGCATCTCAAACCAAAACCGGCAAGCCGATCAGCCTGAATGAGCTATCCGAGGTGCTCGACGAAGATCGACCGACCACCTTTGCCGACTTCATCAAGACCGGCGGCTACGGCCTGACGGAAAGCTTCGCTGCGGACAAGCGCACCATCAACCAGTTTCGGCGCTACACCGGCCGGGCCGAGGGCTTGTCGATCAGCTTCGAGTCTCACCTGCTCGGCTCCAAGATTGAGTTCGACCAGGCCAGCGCCAGCCTGACCATCAAGAACCTGCCGACTCAGCTGATTGACCAGTTGAAGCGTACTGCTGGAGCCTGATCAAGGAGAGATACATGAGCAACTACAACTGCGACTACGTTCGCCGCCACTACGATGTGCCGGCCGAGATCGGGCGCCGCGTGATCGCCAACGGCGAACCAGGCGTGATCATGGCCGACCGTGGACACTACATCGGCGTCCTCCTCGACAGCGACCCGAAGAAGCGCATCCGCAACTACCATCCCACTTGGGAAATGCAGTACGGCGAGATGGCTGAGGTGCTGCCTCTCAAGCAGTGGGAAGTCCTCACCAACGGTATGTACGACTGGGATGACGTGAAATACATGCTCGGCGAAGCGCGCCACTATGTGCGGCGCGTGTGGGCATCGACTCGCAGCCAGGCCAAGTACCGGGCGTATCAAGAAGTGGCTGAGTGTTTCAACGACGATGCTACGGCCATGCTTACCTTCAAGGTCCGCAAAGGCTGATCATTCGACGTCCTCCGCCGAGCACGCCGGGGTATTAAAGTACCTCTCGCTAACTACCTCTAAGGCTCTACAAAAAAATGCCGGCCTGCTATTTGCGGAGCGCCCGAAGGCTGCTGATCGCACGCTCTATGCGATCAATGTTTCCCTTGAGATATCCCAGATCCAGAATCACTTGCCCACCGCTCGTTCGAGCGCAATTCTCAACCAATCCTTTCACATCCACCAAGGCGTTGCTAATCTCGGAGACGTGACCAAGTACTTCGTTATCGACACCAGGGCCCATTGAAGCATCCTTGATACGTACGGACGTGTGAATGATAAAGTCAAGGAATCTAGGAACTTCGCGCGCCAGAGGCCGAGTGCATGAGAAGAATTCGAGGTTGTTCTCGACAGTTTTTTTTGCTTGCTCGCCGGCATCTATCGCCCTATCGATGGCGTCTCGCCGAGCTGCTTTCTCAATTCGCGCCCGGTGACGCCTCTCGCCGCCTGAGATCCAGATTGCCGCAATGATTGCGCCAATTGATCCGACTGCTTGTACCCAAGAAGCAAGACCCGGGTGATGTTCAATCCAGTAAGAAATGCATTCCCAGCTCATTACAACTCCTAGTGTCAGCACCGCGCTGAGTCGAGCACAAATACCCCACTTCAACGAATCACGCCACCCCGGCGAGGCTGGTGGCTGCCCGGAGATCACCATGAGCACATTCGCAGTCTTCGGCATGACCGCCGACGTAGCGCTGGCTGAGGCCAGGAAGATCACCAAGACGACCAGGTCGAGCGGGAAAGCCGGCGCCCCCCCCCCTGCAGCTGACCCTTGCTGAATGGAATGAGGCCGTCGAGCAGTGCGCCGCAGCGATCATGGCCAGCGAGAAGGTCAAGCAGCTGAGCCATCTGTTCGATGCGCCGCAGTACGCCCAGCAGTTCATCGAGCTGGCCAAGAAGTCAGGCCAGTGTCGCGACCTACGCATCAGAGCCAAATGCGAACTCACCGACGCCAAGGGCAAGCCGGTGATTAACCCCAAGACGAAGCTGCCGAGAATCGGTTGGATGGAATACCACCACGCAACCTCCAGCGCCGCTTAACCCAGGACAACCCCCCATGACCACAGCAATCGACCTGTTCGCCGGCCTCGGCGGATGGAGTACCGGCGCGCGCGCCGCAGGCGTCCAGGTTCTCTGGGCAGCAAACCACTGGCCCGTGGCAGTTGAATGGCACAGCGCAAACCACCCTGACACTCAGCACGTCTGCCAGGACCTGCACCAGGCGCGTTGGGAGCAAGTGCCGGCGCACGACATTCTGCTCGCCTCGCCCTGCTGCCAGGGCCACGCCAAGGCCCGCGGCAAGAAGTCGGGCAACCCTGAGCACGACGCATCGCGCTCGACAGCCTGGGCGCCGGTATCGGCTCTGGAATTCCACCGGCCGCAGGCGGCAGTGATCGAGAACGTGCCGGAGTTCACCGACTGGGTGCTTTACCCGGCCTGGCTACAGGCGGTTCAAGCGCTTGGGTATCAGGCCGCGCCCCACATCGTGGACTGCGCCGACCTCGGCGTGCCGCAGCACCGGGTGCGCCTGTTCATGGTGCTGACGCGCAGCAAAGCGCCGCTGATACTTCAGCTACCGCAGGAGCGCCATGTGCCGGCGAGCAGCTTTCTCGACTTCGATGGCGGGCGCTGGTCGCAGATCGAGAAGCCGGGCCGCGCCCAGGCCACACTCGACCGAGTGCGGAACGGCCGGGCGCGCTTTGGCGACAGGTTCATCATGCCCTACTACGGCAAAGGCTCAGGCACCACCGGGCGCGACATCAGTCGGCCCATCGGCACGATTACCACAGTGGATCGCTGGGCGCTGGTCGATGGCGACCGCATGCGGATGCTCAGCGCTGACGAAGGCCTAGCAGCCATGTCGTTCCCGAGTAGCACCAAGCGGCCAGACAACCACCGACTGACAATGCACATGGCCGGCAACGCAGTACCGCCGCTCGCTGGCCAGCGAGTCATCGAAGCCCTCATCGAGGCCGCGTGAAATTCCTCAGGACGCTAGAAGGTATCGAGTAGCAACTGTCAGCGAAACTAGACCAAGCAGAATTGGCAATGCAACCTCAACAACCACCACTCTAAACCCTTGCAAATTCATCAAACCTTTGTACCAAGAGTCGAAGCGTTCTAAAGACACTTCAATTCGTGGACTCAAAACAACCTCCCTGCTAGTCTGAACCTCATTGCGAAGATTCATTAAATTAGCATTTACCTGCCCCATTAATTGAGAGGTCGCAATATCGTCCGGCGTGCCCTTGATTTCATCTGGACTACCTAATCTATGTTTAATCTCGTCTAAATCGCTACTAAGTCTGTCTGCCAGATCGCCTAGAGATTGAAGCCGGCGCGCATACGACTTCCACCAATTTGCTAAGCTAGACTGCTTTGGGTCATCCGGGTAATCCACATGAGAGCTGCCTGCGCGCGCGCCAGTCTGAAACGCAACCCTGGCGCCAGTCATACGCACCCGATACTCACCTAAAAGCTCCACAACATAAAAGAGAAAGTGCGCCAGCGAATAAGCTAAAACAATCATCGCGCCTATCACTATCTTGTCGGCAGTGACACCTTTGAAAGCCACTCCGAAAATGGTGAATGTGTCACTTGGTTCAATTTTGGCTATCACCAAACATAACAGTGCGACCGACGCTGCCATGAGGCTTTTACGAACCTTTGCAGCTGGATCAGAGATATCAAACCCAGCAGGCTTTCCAAGCGCCTCCGCGACGGCAGCAACCTCCTTCTCTCGTTGATCCAACTTGCGCCCCCTCTGGCCGGTAGTTCCAAAAATTTCATGCATTAGCTGCTTGCAGTGATACCACGACCACTCACCAGCTGTAACCCCTCCCCCTCTATTCACTGCCGCGATATGGCGGCCAAGGACGAAGTCATGCCTGAAGAAAAGCAATTGATCCAGCCGGCACCTGTCGCGCGCGATGAAAACGGATGGTGGTGCCATCCAGGAATCCCTGACTTTGGCGGGACGGAAGACCCGGCCCCCTTCAAAGCCTGGGTAGCTGAGCAAGGTCTGGAGCTCAAGACCTGGGATATGGATTCGGACCTGGTTGAGCACCCGTACTTCGACGGCGCCGGCCACTGCAACGGCTGGGAGCCGGAATCGCCTGGCCCTGAGTGGTTCCTGATGGGCATCTTCGACACGGAAGACGGCCCGCATGTGCAGTGGGCCCGCCGCGTGGTGGCGCCATGAACCAGGCAAAGGAGCGCCCAATCCTGTTCAGTGGGCCGATGGTCCGCGCCATCGTCGCTGGTCGGAAGACGGTAACGCGGCGTGAGATCAAGCCGCGCATGCGCAGTTCGGACACTCAGTTCGAACTCCATCAGCAGCCTGATGGCTCGTGGCGACCACTGCACACATTTGACGAGAGCTGCATGGATGCCCATGGCACTGAGCACCCGATTGTCTGCCCCTATGGCCAGATCGGTGACCGTCTGTGGGTTCGCGAAGCCTGGGCGCAGATCAACGTGGCACAGGCGCCCGGCGAAAGCTGGGTGGTCTACCGCGAGTGCGACAACCGCACCGACTACGGCGGACCGTGGAAGCCGAGCATTCACATGCGCCGGCGCGATAGCCGCATCCTGCTGGAGGTCATCGACGTGCGCGTCGAGCGCCTGCAGGACATCAGCGAACAGCAGGCACTGGCTGAGGGGGTCAGGCTGTACACCGATCACGCTGAATGCGGCGACTGGTACCACGTCGAGGGGATCGAAACCTACAGCGCAGACCCGCGCAAGTCCTTCGAGCTGCTTTGGACAGGCATCAACGGCGCAGAGTCGTGGCCATCCAACCCCTGGGTTTGGATCGTCGAGTTCAGGAGGATTGTTTAATCCTCGCCTCAACCGCACCAAGCTCAATCTTCGCCATTGTCGCCAGATGTTCAATGCGTTCTTTAATAGCACTGCACTCTCGATTTATGCGAAGAAAGTCACCATCTAATTGAAGCGATCTAATCAGAAAATCATGCAGTCGTAGAAGCTGCTGACGCATTTCAAATACAAGTGTCAGCCTATTAGTAACTGGCCCCACGTCTAGCTTGGCCAACCGAGACAGCAAATCATTGAGACAGAACTCGATCTGAGAAAACTCAGGTTTCCGCAGCTCTTCAATTTCTTCCCAGATCCTAGTCACGAGAAACTGAAGCTCGTAAGTCATCTGAAAAACACTACGGGCGTAATTCATAGCAATTTGATCTTGTCGCTCAATGGATTGCCGATCTGCGACCAGGCGAGATTCCGCTTCATGCTTTTGCTGAGAGAGACTAATCGATATGGCGACTAATATCGCGCCAATGGAGCCATAGGCTTGAACCCATGCGGGTAAATCATCGGATTTGAATACCCCGTAATAGACGCAACCGCCGCCTACCAAGGCGCCAACCAGAACTGCATAGGCCAACCAATTCCTTTTCAAATTTCGGAGCATGCAAAGTCAATCCCATGAGATTTCTTGAAACATCATACCGCCAGCTCTCCCCGCACGAAACCCAACCCGAACCTACACCCGCTCTGGCGCCTGGGCGCTGGATTAATGAGAGGTATCAGCTGTGAGCGAAAACATAGAGGCCGCCGACGAGGTGGCTTGCGGTTACTCGGACGGTGACTGGGAATGCCGGCCCGGCGGGTACCTTTTCTACGCCGGAGATGGCGAAGGCTACGACCCGCAAGACTGCTCCTACCTGTGCCCGCATTGCCGCACGCAGGATTATCTGGAATCGGCCAAGGAAGAAGCCGAATCAGTCTCCAGCTATGGCGGAACCGGAGGAAGCGGAACAGGCCTGACCATTTGGATGGCGGCCGAGCGCCAGGCTCTGGAGGCAAACCGCCCTGCTGCGCTTGAGGCCCTAGCTAGTCTTGGCCCTGTACAAGCCCTGGATAACGACGAAGTCGTCTTGTGCAACACGCAGCAGGTGCAGCCATGACCGACCTGATCGAAGTGAAGACGGCAGACCTGGTGGGCGAGCAGTTGGCCTGGGCGGTCGCCAAGGCCGAAGGTCTGGATGTGCATGTAGAGAAGCCGCACTACGGCGCGCCGGCCAGGGTGTTCGTCAGCTATCGCGGCGAAGCAATCGAGCGGTGCGAGCGGTTCAACCCTCACGAGAGCTGGGCGCTTGGCGGGCCGCTGAAGACGAAACACCAGATCGGCGACGGCCCTGTGCGGGGTGGCTGGACGGCCTACCCCAGCAGGCCGAATGAGCCCACCGACTGGCTGATAGGCCCGACTCCACTCGTCGCGATCTGCAGAGCCGTCATAACTAAAATCACCGGCTGGGCAGTCCAGGTGCCCAAGGAGCTGATGCCATGATCGCCCTCGCCTATATGGCCTACCTGATCTACAGGGGGCCGCGATGAGCGATACGAGCCTTTACCACGGCGAGTGCTTGGAGGTGATGCGGGCGTTGCCGGACGCCAGCGTCGACATGGTGCTGGCTGACCTACCCTACGGGACCACGCAGTGCGCCTGGGACGTGGTGATCCCCTTCGCCCCCCCTCTGGGAGCAGTACTTGAGGATCGCCAAGCCCGAAGCGGCCATCGTCCTCTGCGCAGCCCAGCCGTTCAGCTCACTGGTGGTCGCCAGCAACCCCCGCGACTACCGCTACGAATGGATTTGGGAAAAAGGCAACGCAACCGGCTTCCTCAACGCCAAGAAGCAGCCACTGCGGGCGCACGAAAGCGCCCAGGTCTTCTATCGGCGCCAGCCAGTGTACAACCCACAGATGACCACCGGGCACGAGCGGCGCACGGCGAAGCGTAAGACGGTCAACTCGGAGTGTTACGGCAAGGCGCTGTCGCTCACCGAATACGACTCGACGGACCGGTACCCACGCTCGGTGCAATTCTTCTCGAGCGACAAGCAGACGGCCAATTTCCATCCAACCCAGAAGCCAGTTAACTGGATGCGCTTCCTGATCGCCACCTACACCCATCCCGGCCAGGTGGTGCTCGACAACACCATGGGCAGCGGTACGACCGGCGTTGCCTGCATCCAGTTGGGCCGACTCTTCATCGGCATCGAGCAGGACGAGGCGCATTTCGGTACCGCGCAGCAGCGCATTGCCGAGGCGCTCTCCATCCGCGACACCCCGGCGGTGCAGATCGAACTGTTCGAAGCGCGCGCCTAACCCCCCTACTACTCAAGCCCGCCGACATGCGCGGGCATGGAGATCTATTGCCATGAACAAAGAGGCCGAGAGCGGCGACTTCGACAAAGTCACCGAGCAGCGCATGGCCGAACTACTCGGCTGCACGAAGCGATCCCTCGAAGGCCGGCGCCTGCGCTCGGTTTTCCCCGAAGGCGTCTGGATGAAGATCCACGGCCGCATCATGTACAGCAAAAGAAGGTACGACGAATGGCTCGAAAGCCAATGGATTTGCCCCGTGGGGTCGAAATCTTCCGCAACTCCCTCCGGATTCGTTTCACATGGAGCGGTATCCGTCGATGTGAAACGCTCCCCTATCCCCCGACACAAAAAGGCATCCAGGCTGCATCCCAGCTTCGCGATCAGGTAGTCAGCTTCAACAGGCTTGGGCTGCTTGATCAGGACAAGTACGCCGAGCTGTTTCCGGGATCGCAGACCGTCGCCGGTAGCAAGCCGTCGTTCGGCGAGTATGCCCAGCTCTGGCTCGATAGCCGCGAAATCACGCCCGGTACCCGCCAGAACTACAAAAGCGCGCTCAACCTATACTGGATGCCGGCGCTGGCCCTCACCCAGGTGGACCTGATTTCGACGACAACCATTCGACGCATCATCACCAGCACCGAATGGCACTCGCCAGGTGTGAAGCGCAACGCGCTGATCAGGCTTTCGACGATCCTCGGCGCGGCGCTCCAGGAGGGTCTGATAACGAAGAACCCTGCCGCCGCAGTCGAGCTGCCGAAACGATCACGAAAGGAAATCGACCCCTTCACCCTGGACGAGGCAAACCAGATAATCGAAAAGCTGTACCAGCACGCTCACTGGCCCAGCCAAATTTATGCGGCGTTTTTTGAGTTCGTGTTTTTCACCGGGGTGCGCCTGTCCGAAGGCCTGGCGATGCGATGGGATGCGGTTGATCTGGATAAGAAGGTAGCCCACGTGCGACGCACAGTCGCATTGGGCGAGGTGGTAGAGCGCACCAAGACCGGCAAAGACCGGTTTGTACTGCTCAACGAGAGGGCCTTGCGCGCGCTCGAGTTCGCAAAGAACTACGCCGAGCGCCGCAGGAATGGAAAGGGACGGGTCACCGAAACACCGTTCGTGTTCCCGCCGTCGAAGAACGCAGAGTTCGTTCAGCAGACCTCGGACCTGCATCACCAATGGCGGCCGGTCCTGAAGGACCTAGGAATTCGTTATCGGCCGCCATACAACTGCCGCCACACCTATGCGACAATATGCTTAATGTCCGGCCTCAACCCCGCATTCATCTCCCAACAGCTTGGCCACAGCGTTCAGATGCTGCTGTCAACTTATGCGCGTTGGATTAACTCAAGCTCCGACTGGAGCGAGCTGGAAAAGCTGCAAATTGGTATCAAATCGGTATCAGCTGCATTGCCAGCGACGTAAGCTATTGATAGGTAAGCCCTTTGATCTCCACCGCTAACATCACCATGCAGTTTGGCGCCAAGCCCTTGTTCGAGAACGTCTCGGTCAAGTTCAACAATGGCAACCGCTACGGCCTGATCGGCGCCAACGGCTGTGGCAAGTCGACCTTCATGAAAATCCTCGGCGGCGACCTGGAGCCGTCGGCCGGCCAGGTGATGCTCGAGCCGAACGTGCGCCTGGGCAAGCTGCGCCAGGACCAGTTCGCCTACGAAGAATTCACCGTGATCGACACCGTGATCATGGGCCACGAGGAACTGTGGCGGGTCAAGGCCGAGCGCGATCGCATCTACTCGCTGCCGGAAATGACCGAAGACGACGGCATGGCCGTCGCCGAGCTGGAAACCGAATTCGCCGAGATGGACGGCTACACCGCCGAATCCCGCGCCGGTGAACTGCTGCTGGGCCTGGGTATCCCCCTCGAACAGCATTTCGGCCCCATGACCGAAGTCGCCCCAGGCTGGAAACTGCGTGTGCTGCTGGCCCAGGCACTGTTCTCCGACCCTGAAGTGCTGCTGCTCGACGAGCCGACCAACCACCTGGACATCAACACCATCCGCTGGCTGGAAAGCATCCTCACGGCGCGTAACAGCACCATGATCATCATTTCCCACGACCGTCACTTCCTCAACAGCGTGTGCACCCACATGGCTGACCTGGACTACGGCGAGCTGCGTCTGTTCCCGGGCAACTACGACGAGTACATGACCGCCGCCACCCAGTCGCGCGAGCAACTGCTGTCGGACAACGCCAAGAAGAAGGCCCAGATCGCCGAGCTGCAGACCTTCGTCAGCCGCTTCTCGGCCAACGCCTCCAAGGCCAAGCAGGCCACCTCGCGCGCCAAGCAGATCGACAAGATCCAGCTGGCCGAGGTCAAGCCATCGAGCCGCGTCAGCCCGTTCATCCGCTTCGAGCAGACCAAGAAGCTGCACCGCCAGGCCGTGACCATCGAGAAAATGTCCAAGGGCTTCGACGGCAAGACCCTGTTCAAGAACTTCAGCTTCACCGTCGAAGCCGGCGAGCGCGTGGCGATCATCGGCCCCAACGGTATCGGCAAGACCACCCTGCTGCGCACCCTGGTCGGCGAGCTGACCCCGGATGCCGGCGAGGTGAAATGGACCGAAAGCGCCGAAGTGGGCTACTACGCCCAGGACCACGCCCACGATTTCGAAGAGGACCTGAGCCTGTTCGACTGGATGGGCCAGTGGACGCAGGGCGAGCAGATCATCCGCGGCACTCTGGGTCGCATGCTGTTCTCCAACGACGAGATCCTCAAGTCGGTGAAGGTGATCTCCGGTGGCGAGCAAGGCCGCATGCTGTTCGGCAAGCTGATTCTGCAAAAGCCCAACGTACTGGTGATGGACGAACCGACCAACCACCTGGACATGGAATCGATCGAGGCGCTCAACCTGGCGCTGGAAAACTACCCGGGCACGCTGCTGTTCGTCAGCCACGACCGCGAGTTCGTGTCCTCGCTGGCCACCCGCATCATCGAGCTGAGCCCCAGCGGCGTGATCGACTTCAGCGGTACCTATGACGACTACCTGCGCAGCCAGGGTGTGTTGATCTAAACGTCGTACACAAGCTTCGTCGGCAAGGCCGGCTCCTGCAGGGTGCGTGGTTTTCGCGACCCGGGTAGGGGCCAGCCTTGCTGGCCACAGCTTGTTCGTTAGCCTGCTTTCTTTTCCTGCCCGCTCCCGCCATCATGGTCGCCTCCAACCGCTTGCCTGCGAACGAGCCCCATGTCTGCCCCGCCCCCTTCTGCTGCACTCAGTAACGAGTCGGTTACCCGACAGATACTGTCGATCGTCTTCTACACCTTCATCGCCTTCCTCTGCATCGGCCTGCCGATCGCGGTGCTGCCCAGCCATGTGCATGACACCCTGGGGTTCAGCGCGGTCATCGCCGGCATCACCATCGGCCTGCAATACCTGTCCACCCTGCTCAGCCGCCCCATGGCCGGACGCCTGGCCGACAGCCTGGGGACCAAGCGCGCGATCATCTACGGGCTGCTGGGCATCGCGCTGAGCGGCGTGCTGACCTGGGCATCGGCACTGGCCGTGCACCTGCCAGTGATGAGCCTGGCAGTGCTGCTGGCTGCACGGGTGGCCCTGGGCATCGCGCAGGGCCTGATTGGCGTGGGCACCCTGAGCTGGGGCATCGGCCAGGTGGGCGCCGAACACACCGCGCGGGTGATTTCCTGGAACGGTATCGCCTCCTATGGCGCCATCGCCATCGGAGCACCGCTGGGGGTGATCTTGGCCAGCGAACTGAACTTCGCCACCCTGGGCCTGAGCCTGACCGCGCTGGCAGCAGCGGCGCTACTGGTGATACGCAACAAGCCCTCGGTGCCGGTGGTGCGTGGCGTGCGCCTGCCGTTCTGGGCCGCCTTCGCACGGGTGGCACCGTGCGGCGTGGGCCTTACCCTGGCCTCCATCGGCTATGGCACGCTGACCACCTTCGTCACGCTCTTCTATATAGAACGCGGCTGGAGCGGCGCCGCCCTGTGCCTGAGCGCCTTCGGCGTGTGCTTCATCCTGTCGCGGCTGCTGTTCGTGAACGCGGTCAACCAGTGGGGCGGCTACCGCGTGGCAATTGCCTGCATGGGCGTCGAGGCCCTGGGGCTGGCATTGTTGTGGCTGGCGCCGTCACCGCTGCTGGCGTTGGTCGGCGCGGGGCTGAGCGGCTTCGGCCTGTCACTGGTGTACCCGGCACTGGGGGTCGAGGCGATCAAGCAGGTGCCCAGTTCCAGCCGCGGCGCCGGGCTGGGGGCCTACGCAGTGTTCTTCGACCTGGCCCTGGCGATTGCCGGCCCGGTGATGGGCGCCATCGCTGCGCACCTGGGCTACGCCTCGATCTTCTGTGTGGCGGCGCTGCTGTCACTGGCCGGCGTGGGCCTGACACTGGTGCTGTTGCGCCGCGCCACGGCTCAGTGATCGACCGCACTCAGGCCGACACGCTCGGCGCCCCCCAGGGTGCGGGTGAAGAAGCGCGTGGCTTCGGCCTGCAACGACAGGTGTATGCCGGCGCGGTCCACCCCTTCGGCATCGGTGCACAGCGTGGCCATGTGCTGCAGTTGGGATGCGTCGCACGGGGCCATGAACACGAAGTGCCCGGCACCCGCCAGCAGGCGGTAGTTGGGGGTGATCGGCAGTTTGCGCGCCAGTGCCTGGGCATTCTTGTCGATGGCCAGCAACTGGTCGCGGTCGCCGCTGTAGATCAGCGCGGGCACCTTCACATCGGCCAGCGCGTGGCGTCCGAACATCAGGCTCAACGGCGCCATCAGCAGCAATGAACGCACCCTGGGGTCGGCATGGGGCAGCAGGTCGTCACGGTCTGCCACCAGCACCCCGTGGGCCTTGCAGGCATCGGCGTCCAGCGGGTTCTGCTGGCAGTAGCGGCGCAGGCGTTGCAGGTCTGGTCGGGCACCGGACAGGATCAACGCTGTCTCGCCACCGGCCGAGTAACCGATCATGCCTACCTGCCCGTCGCTGACGTAAGGTGCAAGCAACGGATCGGCAAGGGTCGCGGTCAAGGCGGCACTGATCTGCAGGGGCCGGCCATAGAGGTTGCTCAGGGTGCCAAGCCGGCTGTGATCGCGGGCGTTGTCTCCCGGGTGCACCACCGCCACCACCACGAAGCCCCGGCGTGCCAGGGCGCTGGCCAGGTCATGCAGCGCCAGTGGCGTGCCGGTATTGCCATGGGACAACATCAGCAACGGGAAGCGGCCCATTACCACCGCGCCTTCTTCGGCCACGTGGACCCGATAGCCGTCGACCTGATGCCACCGGGCGATGTCGCTGGATGGGTAGAACGCCAGGGCCTGCATCGGCTGGCCGTCCACCGGGTCGGTCACAGCCATGCGATGCAGGCCGACACTCCAGTGCTGCGCGGGCTCGGCCTGCACCAGCAGGCAGCAGCCCCACAGCACCAGCATCAAAAATGTTCGAACCCACCGCATCGTTGCTCACCCTGCCCGGCCCGCACCTGTGACCGGTACTGGCAAGCATAGAGCGGGCCAGGCCGGGCTGGATGAAAGGTGCATGAAAAAGCCGACTTGCGGGGTGACCGCAAGTCGGCTTTTCGACAGGGGCTCAGGCAGCCGCGAACAGCTCGCTGTCGATCTGCGCCTGGGCGGCCTGCATGGCATTGCTGCGGTGCTCGTCGCCGTAGGCCAGGCCATGGGCGCGCACGAACTCGACGTCGGTGATGCCGATAAAGCCCAGGAACACCTTGAGGAATTCCTCGTGGGCCACACCGGTCGGCTGGCCGACGTGCAGGCCGCCGGAGGTCGACACCACGATCACCTTCTTGTTGCCGCACAGGCCTTCAGGCCCGGCTTCGGTGTAGCGGAAGGTCTGGCCGGCGACGGCAATGCGGTCGATCCAGGCCTTGAGCTGGGTCGGCACGGTGAAGTTGTACATGGGCGCCGCGATCACCACCGCATCGGCCGCCAGAAACTCCTGGAGGGTTTCACTGCTGAGCCTGGCTTCATGTTGCTGCGCCGCATCGCGCAGTTCGTCAGGCGTGCCGGCGGCAACCAGGGTCGCGGCCGAGAAATGGCTGATGGCATCGGCGGCCAGGTCCCGGTAGACCACCTGCGCCGAAGGTTCTGCCGCTTGCCAGGCGGCGACCACGCGCTGGCTGAGCTGGCGAGAAGCGGAGTTGTCGCCGAGGATGCTGGAATCGATGTGCAACAGTTTCATGGGGCTCTCCTGAATGAGGATCGGCTGGCGATCACGATGGGGAGGATGCTACCGGGATAGCCAATAGCTGATAAGATCGCAAATTCGCACTTCTTCGTCCCACTGGCAGGACAATGCCCATGACCGGCATGCAAGACCTCAACGATCTGTTCTATTTCGCCCGCGTGGTGGAGGCCGGCGGCTTCGCGGCGGCCGGGCGTCTGCTCGGTGTGCCCAAATCCAGGCTGTCGCGGCGCATTGCCGAACTGGAGGAGCGCCTGGGCACGCGTCTGCTGCAGCGCACCACCCGGCAACTCAAGCTCACCGCCGTGGGCGAGCGCTACCTGCGCCATTGCCAGGCCATGCTGCTGGAGGCCGAGATGGCCGACGAGGCGGTGGCCAGCATGACCAGCGAACCGCGCGGGCGCTTGCGGGTGTCGTGCCCGGTGGGCCTGGCCCATGAGTTCCTGCCCGGCGTGATCAGCGCATTTTTGCAGCAGTACCCGCAGGTACAGCTGGACATGGTGCTGCTCAACCGCCGGGTCGACCTGATCACCGAGGGCATCGACGTGGCCCTGCGTGTGCGCGACCTGGGCGACGAAGACCCGGCACTGGTCACCCGCCGCCTGCGCCAGGCGCAGATGCTGCTGGTGGCCGCACCTGAGTTTGCCGCCCGGCACCCTGTCAGCTCCCCTGCCGACCTGGCCAGGGTGCCGGTACTGGGCGCGGTCGAGGCCGACCGTCTGGTGCACCTGCGCCTGCTCGACGAGCAGGGCCACAAGCAGGACCTGACCCTGGAAGCGCGCCTGGCCATCGACGACTTCGTGGTGCGCAAGGCCGCCACCCTGGCGGGCCTGGGCTTCACCACGCTGCCGATCATGCACTGCGAGGCCGAACTGCAGCGCGGCGAACTGGTACGCCTGCTGCCGGGCTGGTCACTGCCGGGCGGTTACCTGCAGGCGGTGTACCCGCACCGGCGCGGCGTGCTGCCGGCGGTCAGGGCGTGGATCGATCACCTGGTAGCCTCGTTCGAGGAATGTGGAGAGCGTTATGTCTGAGCGAAAAATGACCGAGGCACAGGTGGCGGCATTCTGCCTGGGCCTGCCCGGTGTGCAGGAAGACTACAAATGGGGTGGCGTGCGCGTGTTCTCGGTGGCCGGCAACAAGATGTTCGCGGTGATGGACCTGGCGGGTGCAGGCTTGTCGTTCAAGGTCGACACCGAGCTGTTCCTGGGCTACGTGGACCGCCCCGGGGTGCGACCGGCGCCGTACCTGGCGCGGGCACACTGGATCAGTGTGGCGCAGCCTTATGCGATGGGGCGTGGGGAACTGGAAGAGTTGCTGCGCCGCTCGCATCAACTGGTGGTGCGGCGATTGCCCAAGCGCGTACAGGTCGGGTTGCTGCTCTGAGGCCGATGGCTTTCGCCGGCAAGGCCGGCCCCTGAAGGCGCCGACCTTGCCGGCGAAAGCGCTCTAGAACCCGAACAATCGCCCGGCAAGAAACAGGTAGTCGGCCCAGAACACCTGATGCCCCAGCACGATCACCCAGAACACCAGCTGATACGACAACTTGCGTGTCTTGTGCCGGAACACCTGCTGCGCCAGCAGCGCCCCTGGCCAGCCACCGGCCAGTTCGCAGGCATGCAGCACCTTCTCGGGGGTACGCTGCCCCTGGCCGCGCGCCTGACGCTTGTCGTAGCCATACAGCCCGAAACAGCCAAGGCTCGCCAGCCCATAGGCCGCCAGCCACAACCAGTTGCCTGTGCCCACACCCAGCTTCAGTGCGCCCAGCACCGGCAGCAGGCACAGGGCCACGAATGCCAGCAACTTGAGGCGCAGGTGGCGCATGGGCGGGCGCGTTTCGATGCGGGCCATCTCAGCCGTGCGCCACGGCCCAGTCGACCCAGCCGAACTGCCAGGTCGCCAGGATCACCAGGCCAAATGCGATACGGTACCAGGCAAACACCGCGTAGCTGTGGCTGGCGATGAACTTGAGCAAGCCGCGCACCGCAATCATCGCGAAGATGAACGACACCACGAAGCCGATGGCGAACACCGGGAAGTCATCCGGCTGGAACAGGTCGCGGTACTTGTAGCCCGAGAACACCGCCGCCCCGACCATGGTCGGCATCGCCAGAAAGAACGAGAACTCGGTGGCGGCCTTGCGCGACAGGCCGAACAACAGCCCGCCGATGATCGTCGAGCCCGACCGCGAAGTCCCCGGAATCATTGCCAGGCACTGCGCGCAGCCGATCTTCAGCGCATCGGTCCAGCGCATGTCATCGACCTCCTCGGCGCGCACCACGTGCTGGCGGCGCTCGGCCCACAGCATGATCACCCCGCCCACCACCAGGGCCACCGCCACCGTGATCGGGTTGAACAGGTACTCATGGATCAGGTCGGCGAACAGCACGCCCAGCACCACGGCGGGCATGAAGGCGATCAGCAGGTTGAGGGTAAAGCGCTGGGCCCGGGCCTGGCGGGGCAGGCCCACCGCCACGTCCAGGATCTTGCGGCGAAATTCCCACACCACCGCCAGGATCGCGCCCAGCTGGATGATGATGTTGAACGCCATCGCGCGTTCGCCGCCAAAGTCGATCAGGTCGGCGACCACGATCTGGTGACCGGTACTCGAAATGGGCAAAAATTCCGTCAGACCCTCGACGATGCCGAGAATCACAGCCTGCATGGCGGTCCAAAAATCCATCATTCCCCCGTAAGACATTGCCGCTGGCAGGTCTCATCATTCGTTATTTGATTGCCCGAAACCGGGCATATTACGGCGACACTCCGTCGCAAAACCGAAGGAAATGCTACCCCGGCCTTCAGAACTGCCCCGTGAAGGCCGAAATCCTAACAGAGCGCTCGTGCAAACGCTGCCGCTCGACGCGACAGCGCTCTACTAATCAATCACTTAGCCCTTGGTCGAGTAGGTTGTTTCGGTAAAGCGTGGTTGGATGCGGACAATAACAAGAACATAGGGTGACCTTCATGAAGACTTTACGCAGTATGTCGATCAGCCGTCGGCTGTGGCTCATCCTGGTGGTGGCGGTACTGATGCTGGTGACCCTGGGGCTGCTGATGCTACGTCAGATCCACGGTGACCTGTACCAGGCAAAGGCCGAAAAGACCCGGCACGTGGTCGAAACCGCAGCCGGCGTGCTGGCCTATTACCAGGGGCTGGAAGCCAGCGGTACCCTTACCCGCGAGGCCGCCCAGCAACAGGCGCTGAGTGCGGTGCGCGGGTTGCGTTATGACCAGGACGACTACTTCTGGATCAACGACCTGGGTCCGAAGATGATCATGCACCCCATGAACCTCAAGCTCGAAGGCCAGGACCTCTCCGGCATTCGCGACCCGGACGGCTATGCGCTGTTCAACGAAATGGTCGCGTTGGCCAAGGCCCAGGGCGCCGGCAGCATCGACTACCGCTGGCCCAAGCCCGGTGCCAGCGAGCCGGTGGAAAAAACCTCGTACATCCAGCTGTTCAAACCCTGGGGCTGGGTGATCGGCTCTGGCGTGTACATCGACGACATGCACGCCGAGTTCGTGCGCCAGCTTCGCGACGCATCGCTGCTGGGGGTGGTCATCGCGCTGATAATGGCACTGGTGGTCATGCTGATCGCCCGCAGTATCACCCGCCCCTTGCAGGAAGCCGTGGATGCCATGGGCAACATCGCCAGCGGCGAAAGCGACCTGACCCGTCGCCTCGACACCCATGGGCAGGATGAAGTCACCCAGCTGGGCCTGCACTTCAACACCTTCACCGCCAAGCTGCAGCAGGTGGTGACCCAGTTGCAGGGCGCCGCCCAGGCCCTGGGCCATTCGGCCGGGGATGTAGGCAGCAACGCCGGCCAGGCGCACCAGCGCAGCGAACAGCAGTCGCAGCAGATGGAACAGGTGGCCACCGCAATCAACGAGGTCAGTTATGCGGTGCAGGACGTGGCCAGGAACGCCGAGCACGCCTCCAGCGAGATGCAGGACGCCCAGCAGCGGGCCGAACAGGGCCGGCAAAGCATTCATGGCAGCCTGCTGAAAATCGACGAGCTGTCGGGCACCATCGACCAGGCGGTGCAGGTGATCCAGGCCCTGGCGGGCCAGAGCACGCGTATCGGCAGCGTGCTGGAGGTGATCCGTTCGATTGCCGAGCAGACCAACCTGCTGGCACTCAACGCCGCCATCGAGGCCGCGCGGGCGGGTGAACAGGGTCGCGGGTTCGCCGTGGTGGCCGACGAAGTGCGCCTGCTGGCACAACGCACCCAGCAGTCGACGGCCGAGATCCAGCAGATGATCGAGCACCTTCAGGGCCAGTCCGAGGCTGCGGTCAAGGCGATCGATGCCAGCAGCCTGGCCTCGCGCGAGACGGTCGAACAGGCCAGCGAGGCCGGTGCCAGCCTGGATGCCATCAGCCAGGCACTGCACAACCTCAGCGCGCTGAATGCCTCGATTGCCAGTGCCACGCTGCAGCAGTCGCATGTGGTCGAAGAGATCAACCACAACGTCACCCAGACGGCCGAGCTGTCGCGTCAGACGGCCGTGGCGGCGCACCAGTCGAGCAGTGCCGGGGCCGCATTGAACCAGTTGAGCGAACAGCTGGGGCAGTTGCTGAGGCAGTTCCGGGTCTGACCGCAGCCTGCACCTCGCCGGCGGCCGGCTTCTGCAAGGCTCGACATTGCCTCAGCAGGAGCCGGCCTTGGCGGCGAAGTGCTCACCCAAGGCTGGCACCTGACGTGCCACAAGGTACAATCGCCGCCCTGCCCCCCTTCAAGGAACGCCGATGTCCGGCCTGGAACTGTACGCTGCCGTGCTGGGCGTCATCGCTGTATGGCTCACGACCCGCCAGAACCCCTGGTGCTGGCCCATCGGCCTGCTGGTGGTGCTGCTCTACAGCTGGATCTTCTTCGACTTCAAGCTGTATTCGAACATGCTGCTGCAACTGGCGTTTGCCGTGTTCCAGCTCTATGGGTGGTGGCAGTGGACACGCCCCGGCGAGGATCGCCCGATCCGGCAGGTGACCTACCTGGGTACCGCGCCGCTGCTGTCGGGCCTGGGCGTGGGCCTGCTGGCCAGCCTGGCCCTCGGTGCGGCCATGGCCACCTGGACCGATGCTGCAGAGCCCTGGCTGGACGCCACCCTCACCGCCTTCAGCCTGGTGGCGCAGTTCTGGATGGCGCAAAAGCGCGTGCAATGCTGGCCGTTGTGGATCGTGCTGGACGTGATCTTCGTCGGCCTGTTCCTCTACAAAGGCATGTACATCACCGCCGCGCTGTATGCGCTGTTCACCCTGATCGCCCTGCAGGGCTGGCGTAGCTGGCGACGTGACCCGGCATTGGCCAGCCCATGAAGGTCCTGGTACTGGCGGGCCCGGAATCCAGTGGCAAGAGCTGGCTGGGCGGCGAAATCCAGGCGCATTTCGGTGGCGAACTGGTAGGCGAGTACGTGCGCCACTTCATCGACGAGCAGCGACGCGACACCTGCTACGCCGACATCGACCCCATCGCCCGCGGGCAGCTGGTGTGGGAGGATGCGGCCCGCGCGCGCCAGCCCGAGCTGCTGATACTCGATACGCACCTGCTGAGCAACATGCTGTGGAGCCGCGTACTGTTCAACGACTGCCCGGCGTGGCTGGAACAGGCGCTGCTGGCACGGCGCTACGACCTGCACCTGTTGCTCAGCCCCGCAGGCGTGCCCTGGGTCGGCGACGGCCAGCGCTGTCAGCCACGGCTGGAGGAGCGCCAGGCGTTCTTCGAGGCCAGCCGCCAATGGCTGCAACGGCATGGCCAACCCATGCAGGTCATCGAGGGCGACTGGGCATACCGCCAATCGACGGTACTGGCGGCCGTACAGGCGCTGCTGGAAGGCAAGCCCCCGGCCTGCGCCACCGAGTGTTAACCCGGCGTTACACACCCGGCCACCTCAACCGCCGATCCAGAGCACTTGCGCCCAACACGCGGTGACGTGTTAAGCCGGTGATACACCCACCCTCGGGGCACGCCGGGCATCTGCGCTGCTGCGGCGCCTGCAAAAAGGACCAGCGGTTGTATCACCGGTGATACAGGTTTTCCGACCGGCCCCTGCCCCGTGCGCTATGCCCTTGATTCGCTGGCACAAAGCAAAAGCGGCACAGCTTCTGCTCTCCTTCTCGCAACGCTGATAGGGCCAGCGCACCGAAGAAGGAATCGCTGCCGTGGGGAATCACACCAACAAGCTGCTGAGTCTTTTCGTCATGGGCTGTGCGCTGGGCGCCAGCACCCTGAGCCTGCCGATACTGGCCGCCGGCGACGGCACCATCATCATCCAGCGCCAGGTTCAGCCCCGTTCGGCCGTTCGCCCGACCGGCACCCCCGACCCCCGCCCCATGACCGTCAATGCCAATCAGTCGCCACGCATCCTGAGCCAGACCAACGAGCTCAGCGATGGCGACTTTGCCGGTGTGGCCAGCGGTGCCAGTGTAAACCGGGTGTTGATGCCCGACGCGTCCGGCAACATCCGCGGCATGGGGGCCGTGCCCACCAGCCTGCCGGGCCTGCGTGGCGGCTCCGGCCCTGGCGCAGGGGGCGCCAACAGCATCTCCAATTCGGTCAACCAGAACGTGCAGCGTGGCCTTGCGCCGCTGCAGATCCTGACCGGGGGCCGTTGAGATGAACCACTCACTGCTGTTTCTGGCGCTGGCCTGCAGCGCGTCGGCCCTGGCCGGCCAACCGGTCAATGACAACGCCACCATCAACGCCAGCGGCCAGGGCTACAAGGGCAACGTGACCATCAACCAGGCGGCTGGCGACCAGCAGCAACAGAACAACAGCCGCGCCATCGCCATCAACCCCGATGCCACCGCCACCACCCAGGTGCGCCAGCGCATCGACACCCCTGCCAGCAGCGCGATCAATGCCCGCGCCAGCATCGGTGGCAACGCCTTCACCAACGGTAACGGGATGATTGGGATCAACCAGTCGGCCGGTGCCAACACACAACAAGTCAATGCCGTGCGGGTAAGCATCAGTGCCACCGCGCAGAGCATCGACGACAGCGTCCTCGACCAGCAGAACGTGGCGCTGTCAAACGGCTCAGGCTCGACAGGTCAAACCCCCGGCAGTCGCCAGGTCGCTACCAGCGATCAGGCCTTCACCGGCAGCCGTGGGGTGATCCAGTTGAACCAGAGCGCCGGGGTCGGGAACCGAATGGCCAACACCCTGAGCGTACGGGTTGCAGATTGACCCGAGCAGTTCACAACGCAGCACAACACAACACTTAACAACTAAAAACAATGCGGAGAAACACCATGAAACCCACAATGGCACTCAAGCCTCTGGTATTCGCACTCGCAGCGGTCATGGCAGTTGCTGCACAAGCGGGCGGAAACAACGGTGGTCACAACGGCGGACACAATGGCGGCAATAACGGCGGCAACAACAATTCCAGCGCGCTGCTCGCCCTGCTGGTAAACGCCGGCGCTGGCGCCACCGTGATCGATACCCAGGGCAATGGTGGTAACGGTGTGCTCAACGAGAACACCCGCAACAACGGCACCATGGACAACTCGGCAAACGGCTCTCAAGGCAACCTGGGCGCCAACGTGGCCGCCGGTGACGGCAACCAGCAAGACAACGTTGCCGCCATCGCCACCGCCGACGAACGCTTCATCTTCGGCAGTGCGGTTGCTGTTTCCAGCGCCACCCAGACCAACACCAGCAACATCGTCAACAACTTCTCTACCCAGAACAACGCCAATCTCACCAATTCGGCGAACAACAGCTCCGGCAACATCGGTGTCAACGTGACCGCCGGCGACTTCAACCAACAGAAAAACAACCTGGCAATCGCCGTGTCCGGCGGCCGTGTGGCCGTGGCCAGCGCAGCCGCCAACCAGTCCACCTCCGGCCTGAGCGTCAACAACAAGGCCGACCGTACCTACACCAAGGAAACCCTCGGTGGCGCCTTTGCCGCCTATGGCCAGTACGAAGGCGAAGGCCACGGCTACGTGGAACGCAAAGACGACAAACCCGGGCACAACGGTGGCTGGGATGATCGTGGCGGCAACAAACCACAGAAAGACAAGCTTACCTTCACCGAAGAAGGCAGCTTCGTACTCGGTGGCGTCTACACCTACCAGGTGCTCAAACCTACCGGCTGGGCCAACCCTGTGGTCAACAACGCCAACATGAGCAACTCGCTCAATGGCGTGTCGGGCAACGTGGGCGCCAACGTGTCGGCCGGCTCGGGCAACCAGCAGAGCAACTCGCTGTCCATCGCAGCAGGCTGCCGCGCCTGCCTGTAAGCTGAAAAAGGACGGGGCCCCCAGGGGCCCCTTTCCTGCCATCTACACGGTGCGAAGACCATGCGCATTGCCCTGCTTGCCGCATTGCTGTTTCTGGCCAGCCTGGCCGAGGCCGCACAGATGCCCATCGCTGCCCTGCCGGGCGGCAATGTCATTTACAAGCCCATCCAGAGCATTCGCGAACGACGCTTCGCCGACCTTGTACAACAGAAAACCGATTTCAGTTGCGGCGCCGCCGCCCTGGCCACCGTCCTCAAGCAAGCCTACTGGCTGGACGTCGACGAAGAACACATCATCGACGGCATGCTCGCCCACGCCGACCAGCAAGTGGTCAAGACCCAGGGCTTCTCCATGCTGGACATGAAGAAATACGTGGAAAGCATCGGCATGCGTGCCCGGGGCTATCGGATCCCGCCCGAGAGCCTGCAAAGCGTCACCATTCCAGTGGTGGTGCTGATGGACATTCGCGGCTACAAGCACTTCGTGGTGCTGCAACGCACCGAAAAGGACTGGGTGTACATCGGTGACCCGGTTCTGGGCCACAAACGCTACAAGTTCGATGATTTCGTCAAAGGCTGGAACGGCATCATCTTTGCCGTCATCGGCCCTGGCTATGACAAGGCCAACGCATTGCTCGACCCGCCACAACCCTTGACTGCAAAAAACAAGATCAACGGGTTCAGCCCGGTAGACGATGCGCAGTTGATGGATTTTGGTTTCATACAAAGTGATTTCTTCTAATCAGAAGGGGCATGAAGCTCCGGGGAGCACCCGATGAAGACTTCAACCTGGCTGGTTGCCGCCTGCCTGGCCGCCAGCTTGCCTGCCCATGCGCAGTTCAAGCCCATCGAGATCAAGGACCAGGAACTGTCCGAGCTGCGCGGACGCTATGTGATGCCAGGGCGCATCATCAGCTTTGGCGTGGTGATGAGCAGCACCTGGCAGAACGCCCGCGGCGACAGCATCGGCGCCACCGCCAGCATGCAAGTGCAGCAGTCCTCGTTCAAGCCGCAGTTCTATGTCTCGCTCGACACGCGCGATGGCAACGGCGCCCCGGTAACCCAGGGCAGCGGTACCGTCACCGGCGGGGCCGGCCTTGGCACGACCCAGGGCGTTACCCAGTCGGTACGCGCGGCGGGCGACTACAACACGGCCTACAACAATGTCTCGATCAACGTGAAGGAAGCCAACAGTGCCCCGGCGGCGGGCCAGCCACAGGGTCAGTTGCTGGGTAGCGGGCAGACCATCACCGGCAGCAATGGCGCCGGCACGCTGAGCGTTTCCGCCACCGGCAAGGGCATCCAGCTGGGTATCCAGGCCAACAACAACCAGGGCAATACGGTGCAGCGCCTGGCCCAGGGCGGGCTGCTGCAGGCCACCACGCTCCTGGGCGGCAACAACGCCGTCAACAACATCACCCAGCTCAATGTGGTACTGCGCAACAACCTGCCTACTGCCGGGGCCTTGAACTGCAACCTGGATCAACTCAAGGGCCTTCGTATTTCCGGATATTGATCTACGCTCTGTCTCAATTCACCGCAGTTGGAAGGGACGGCTAACCCATGCATCGATCGTTTTCGTTGAAGGCAGTGGTCTGTGTGAGCACTCTGGCGTCTTCAGCGCTGCTGCAAGCGGCGCCAGATCCGCAAGTTGAGGCCCTGAAACAGGAGTTGCAGGCACTCAAGCAACGTTATGAATCCCAGCAGCAGGCACTGATGGTGCTCGAGCAGCGGGTCCGTCAGGTTGAAGATCAACCCGCGGCACCTCCTCAGCGCCTGACCCGCTCGCCAGCGGCCCCCACCCGGTCAGGCCAGGTGGCTACCGCATCCGGGGCGGCCCCCGGCACCGGCAGTTCCTACGGCGAAGCGCTCAAGGGCGACTCGGAACCTGCGCAGAGCGTGTCCAACCTGTACGACGAGGCCAGCGGCTTCTTCGGTGGCGGCAAGTTCAGCGTCGAGACCGGCATCACCTACGCCCGCTACGACACCCGCCAACTGATCCTCAACGGCTTCCTCGCGCTGGACTCGATTTTCCTGGGCAACATCAACCTGGACCGCATCAAGGCCGACAACTGGACCCTGGACCTGACTGCCCGCTACAACCTCGACCAGCGTTGGCAGTTCGATATCAACGCCCCCATCGTCTACCGCGAGTCCACCTACCAGTCCGGGGGCGCCGGCAACAACGCCCAGGGCGTGACCGAACAGACCGTCACCCGCGACCCGACCCTGGGGGATGTCAACTTCGGCGTGGCCTACAAGTTCCTCGACGAATCGGAAAACAGCCCCGATGCGGTGCTCACCCTGCGGGTCAAGGCACCCACCGGCAAGGACCCGTTCGGCATCAAGCTGATCCAGGACCCGAACAACGACAGCCTCGCCTACCCCGAAGACCTGCCCACCGGCAACGGCGTATGGTCCATCAGCCCGGGCATCTCGCTGGTCAAGACGTTCGACCCGGCAGTACTGTTCGGCAGCCTGTCCTATACCCATACCCTGGAAGAGTCGTTCAGTGACGTCAGCTCCACGTCCGGGGTCAAGGTGCCGGGCAAGGTCAAGCTGGGCGACAGCTTCCAGATCGGCGCCGGTATCGCCTTTGCGCTGAACGAGAAGATGAGCATGTCGTTCTCGGTGTCCGACCTGATCGCGCGCAAATCCAAGATCAAGTCGGCCGAAACCGGCGACAGCTGGACCTCGGTGCCCAGCAGTGATGCCAACGCCGCCTATTTCAACGTGGGCATGACCCTGGCCGCCACCGACAACCTGACCATAGTGCCCAACCTGTCGATCGGCCTGACCGACGATGCGCCGGACTTCACCTTCAGCCTCAAATTCCCTTACTACTTCTGATCTTCGCCGACGCCATTCGCCAGCAAGGCTGGCTCCTACCTTCGGGTAGGAGCCAGTCTTGCTGGCGAATGGACGTAGCGTGGGATCTTCAGCGAATCTGATGCTTGTGCAGCAACCGGTAGAACGTAGGCCGCGACACCCCAAGCACCTTGGCCGCAATGCTGAGGTTGTCACTGTGACGATTGAGCACGTCACACAGCGCCTGGCGCTCGGCGCGGTGCTTGTAGTCTTCCAGGGTACCCATCGGCGTCATCTCGACCTGCGCCCCCTGCAACCCGAGGTCCTGGGCCTCGATCTGCCGCCCTTCGGCCAGCACCAGGCCGCGACGCACGCGGTTGGCCAGTTCGCGCACATTGCCCGGCCAATCATGCTTGCCCATCGCCATCAGCGCGTCTTCGCTGAAGGTGCGCGGGCGCCGGCCGGTTTCCTGGCTGTAGAAACGCGAAAAGTGGCTGGCCAGCATCGACAGGTCGCCATGCCGGTCACGCAGCGGTGCCGTCACCACCTGCAGCACGTTGAGCCGGTAATACAGGTCTTCGCGAAAACGCCCGCTGGTGATCGCGCTCTCCAGGTCGACATGGGTCGCAGCCAGCACGCGCACGTCCACCGCAATCGGCTGGCTGCCGCCCACCCGTTCGATATGCTTTTCCTGCAGAAAGCGCAGCAGGTTGGCCTGCAGTTCCAGCGGCAGGTCGCCGATCTCGTCGAGAAACAGCGTGCCGCCGTTGGCAGCCTCGATGCGCCCGACCTTGCGCTGGTGCGCGCCGGTGAAGGCGCCCTTTTCGTGGCCGAACAGCTCGGACTGGATCAGGTGTTCGGGAATCGCCCCGCAGTTGATCGCCACGAACGGTTTGTCGTGGCGCTGTGACTGCCGGTGCAGGGTGCGCGCCACCAGCTCCTTGCCGGTACCGCTCTCGCCTCGAATCAGCACCGGTGACTCGGTGGGCGCCAGCTTGCTCAGCAACTTGCGCAATTCGCGGATCGGGCGGCTGTCACCCAGCAGTTCGTGCTCGGGCTCATCCACATGCAGGTTGCCCTTGCCGCGCAGGCGTGCCATGCCGAATGCGCGACCCAGGGTCACCTGCACGCGGGAGACATCGAACGGCAACGTATGGAAGTCAAAAAACCACTCGCACACAAAATCACCCACGTTCTGCGCGCGCAGCTCCTCGGCGCTGAGCACCGCGATCCACTCGGTACCGCTGCGGCTGATCAGGTCCTTGACCGCATCGGGGTGCTGCAGGTGGCTGGCGTGCAGGCGCAGCAACCCCACATCGCAAGGGTGCTCCAGGGCAGTGGCAAGGGTGCAGGTGCGCACGTCCCAACCTACGCTGCGCAGGCCTGGCAACAAGCGGTGGCAATCGTCACAAGGGTCAACGATCAGCAAGCGGCGGTTCGGTACCGGTTCCAGCATGACCTTTCCTTGGCGCCAATTATTGGAAATGTTAGTAGAAACAGCATGTTGTATGGCCCGTCTGTAACAGTAGCAACCAACGTCAGAATGCCCACTACCGTCCGTCTGCAAATACGGCCTTGCTTTCGGCTCGGTAGAATTTTCCTGTTAATTCAACGTCCCAGATGTTGCCAATGAATGCAGATTGTCAGCACCGATTAAAAAAACATTACTTGCAGTGTGACCTGACCCACTACTGCGTGCATCAGTACAAGTAACCTGCCGCAGGGAACACACCTTGCCGCAACTTTTTCAATGTTTGGGACCACAGAGAGACCGAACCCATGAACGCCCCGCTCCGTGTCAACGAAGCACTGCTGATTGCCGACCACGCCTTCGAACCTTTCCAGTGCGTCGCCTGGGATGTGCCTAACGGCACTGGCGAACTCAGCCTGGCGGTAATCGACCGGACCAGCACCCGTATCGGCAGCAAGCAAGTTCCAAGCAGCACCTATTCCGACCCGCAGCAATTGGCACACCTGATCGAGGAAGTGCGCGCCGAGTTGAGCCAGAAAGGTTATGACTTGCAGCCGTGGAGCATGCCGAAGTAACTTTCCGGCCTGCCCCGTTCATGCAAAAGTGCACCCACCGGGTGCACTTTTTTTGTTTGTGAAGTGTGCGCCGGCGGCTGCGGCAGTTGGCCGCAGTTTACGGCCCAAGTACTTGTTTCAACGCAAGTTGAACTGTTCCAGGTGTTGGTATTGCGCACCCAGTTCCAGCGCCATTTGCCTGGCGCGGCCCAGGCGAACCGGTGCGCTTTCCATGTCCACCAGCAGGCTGCTGCACGGCAGTGCCTCCAGCGCCGGCCAGGCCTTGAGCCGGCCATCGGTGAGGATCAGGCAGTGCTGCACCTCATTGGGGTAGCGCCGCTGGCGTTGGGTCAGCCATTGCCGGGCCTGCTGCAGTGCCTCGAGCAGTGGCGTGCCTCCGCCGGCGCCAAGCTCCGCCAGCCAGGGCTGCAGCGCAGCAGAGGCCTTCAGGCCGTGGCGCTGCCAGCGCGGTTCGCGGCCGCTGGCCGTGAGCAGGGCGAGCCTGGCGCGGGCCCGGTACGCCTGGTCGAACAGCTCGGCCAGCAAACCCTTGGCCTTGCTCAGTGCCTGGTAACGCCGGGTAGACGCCGACGCATCCACAATCACCAGCCAGAGCTGCGCCGGCGCTGCGGTGCGCTGCGCCCAGCACAGCTCGTCGCGCTGGCGCGGGCGGCCCTTGAGCAGGGTGGCAGGCCAGGCCACGCTGCCCTGCCCGGCTGCCCGGGCACGCCCGCGCGGGCCCCGGTCGAGCTTGCCTGCACGGGGCCTGGCATCCGCCGCTGGGTGCGAGCGCGGGCGGATGCTCAAGGCTTTTTTGGCCAGCGCGGTACCTCGCGCCGAGCGCCCACAGCCACCGGCTGGCCTGGCAGCTCACCCCACTGGCCACTGCCCTGGGGCTCGCTCGACGGGCTCGATTGCCCCTGGGGCTGAGCGTCGGGGCGAGGCGGTTGCTCGGCGGGCCGGTCATGGCGCCGATGGCGCAAGGCAAACTCTGCCACCGCCTCGATATCCTCGGCCTCGATGCCCGGTGCACTGCGCCAGGCCGCATGGGCACGGGCGGCACGCAACCAGACCAGGTCGGCGCGCAGGCCGTCGACCCCGGCCTCGAAGCAGCGCTGGGTGATCTGCGCCAGGGCCTGGTCATCCAGGGCAATCTGTTCCAGGCGCTCGCGTGCCTGCTGGCAGCGCTGGCGCAGCTCGGCCTGGGCATCGGCCCACTGCGCGCAGAACGCCTGCGGGTCGCTGTCGAAGTCCAGCCGGCGGCGGATGATCTGGCCGCGCGCCTCGGGCAGCGGCTGGCCCTGCAGGGCCACATTCAGGCCGAACCGGTCGAGCAACTGCGGACGCAGCTCGCCCTCCTCCGGGTTCATGGTGCCGATCAGCACGAATCGCGCACTGTGCCGATGGGAAATGCCATCGCGCTCTACCCGGTTGGTGCCGCTGGCAGCCACATCCAGCAGCAGGTCGACCAGGTGATCGGGCAGCAGGTTGACCTCGTCGACGTACAGCACGCCGCCATCAGCCTTGGCCAGCACACCCGGCGAGAACTGCGCGCGGCCCTGCCCAAGCGCAGCATCCAGGTCCAGGGTGCCGACCAGGCGCTCCTCGGTGGCGCCCAGCGGCAAGGTCACGAAGGGCCCCTCGCCCAGCAGGTCGGCCAGGCCCCGGGCCAGGGTGCTCTTGGCCATGCCGCGCGGGCCTTCGATCAGCACGCCGCCGATCCTGGGGTCGATGGCCGTCAGGCACAGCGCCAGCTTCAGGTCGTGGGCGCCGACCACGGCGGCCAGCGGAAAATGTACGGGTTCGCTCATGTCTGGCTTATTCCTCTGCGTCCAGCAGTTGCTCTTCCAGGGCCTGGCGGTACTCGCCCGGTGCCTGCCACAGCCCGCGCTGCTGGGCCTCCAGCAAACGTTCGGTGATGTCGCGCAGGGCCTCGGGGTTGTGCTGGCGGATAAACTCGCGGGTCGCGGCATCGAGCACATAGGCCTCGGCCAGCGACTGGTAATGATGATCGTCGATCAGGTGCGTGGTGGCATCGAAGGCGAACAGGTTGTCGACCGTCGCAGCCATCTCGAACGCGCCCTTGTAGCCATGGCGCTTGACCCCGTCGATCCACTTGGGGTTGAGCGCACGCGCACGGATCACCCGGTTCAGTTCTTCCTTGAGGGTGCGAATGCGCGGGCGATCCAGCTGGCTGTGATCGCCGTGGTAACTGGCAACGCCGGCACCGGCCAGGCTTTCTGCCGCCGCGAGCATGCCGCCCTGGAACTGGTAGTAGTCGTTGGAATCGAGCAGGTCGTGCTCATGGTTGTCCTGGTTCTGCAGCACCGCCTGCACCTGGCTCAGGCGCCGGGCAAAGGGTTCGCGCGCGGCGGTGCCGTCGTCCGAGGCGCCATAGGCATACGCGCCATGGTTGAGGTAGACCTCGGCAAGGTCTTCACGGCTGTGCCACAGACGGCCGTCAATGGCGTTCTGCACCCCGGCGCCGTAGGCGCCGGGCTTGGAGCCGAACACCCGCCAGCCGGCCTGGCGCTCGGCCTGCTCGGGGCTCAGGCCAGCGGCCAGCAGTTCGGCACGCTCGCTGCGCACCTTGGCCGCCAGGGGGTTGAGGTCATCCGGCTCATCCAGTGCCGCCACGGCCTGCACCGCCGCGTCGAACAGCTTGATCAGGTTGCCGAACGCATCGCGGAAGAACCCCGAAACGCGCAGGGTCACGTCTACCCGGGGGCGATCCAGCAGGCTCACCGGCAGGATCTCGAAGTCGTCCACCCGCTGGCTGCCGCTGGCCCATACCGGGCGTACGCCGAGCAGGGCCATGGCCTGGGCGATGTCGTCGCCGCCGGTGCGCATGGTGGCCGTGCCCCATACCGACAGGCCGAGCTGGCGCAGGTGGTCGCCGTGGTCCTGCAGGTGGCGTTCCAGAATCAGGTTGGCCGAGGCGAAACCGATGCGCCATGCCGTGGCGGTGGGCAGGTTGCGCACGTCCACGGTGTAGAAGTTGCGGCCGGTGGGCAGCACGTCCAGGCGCCCGCGGCTGGGCGCCCCGCTCGGCCCCGCCGGCACGAAACGCCCGTCCAGCGCCGCCAGCAGGCCCTGCATTTCGGCCGGGCCGCAGGCATCCAGCTGCGGCGCCACCTGGGCCCGCAGCGCCTGCAGCACGGCCTCGACGTCGGCGCTGTGCTGGTGGCTGGCCGGCGCCCCGTCGAGGGTCTGCTCGATCAGGCGGGCGGCATACAGTTCAAGCCGCTCGCGGGTGTCGCCGTTGGTCCGCCAGGCCTCGCTGCTCACCTGTGCCAGGCTCGGCGGCCGTGGCCCTTCCCAGGCAAGGCCCAGGTCGCAGTCCAGCGGGTCGAAGCCCAGCCCCAGGCCGCGGGCCAGGGCGCGCAGCAGGCTGGCATTGGGGCCGCGCCCATCACCACGTTCCACCCGCAGCAGGGCCAGCAGCGTGTCGATCCGCAGGCGTCCGTCCGGCGATTGGCCGAACACATGCAGGCCGTCGCGAATCTGCGACTCCTTGAGGTCGCACAGGTAGGTGTCCAGGCGCGGCAGCCACACCGCCGCATCGTCCAGCGCGCCTTCCAGCTGCAGCTCGCGGTCGATGTGGTTGTCGCGCACCAGGTTGAGGATGTCGCGCTGCAGTTCACGGGCCCGGCGCGGGTCCAGCAGTTGCGCCTCGTAGTACTCGTCGGCCAGCAGTTCCAGGTCGCGCAACGGCCCGTAGGTTTCGGCGCGGGTCAACGGCGGCATCAAGTGGTCGATGATCACCGCCTGGGTGCGGCGCTTGGCCTGTGCGCCCTCGCCCGGGTCGTTGACGATGAACGGGTAGATGTTCGGCAGCGGCCCCAGCAACGCGTCCGGCCAGCACCCGGCTGACAGGCCGACGCCCTTGCCCGGCAGCCACTCCAGGTTGCCGTGCTTGCCCACGTGGATCAGCGCATCGGCGGCATAGGCGTGGCGCAGCCAGAAGTAGAACGCCAGGTAGCCATGCGGCGGCACCAGGTCGGGGTCGTGGTACACCGCACTGGGGTCGACCTGATAACCGCGCGCCGGCTGGATACCGACGAAGGTCAGGCCAAGGCGCAGGCCGGCGACCATCATGCGCCCGCTGCGGAACATCGGGTCCTGCTCCGGCTCGCCCCAGCGCTCGCGCACCGCCTGCTGGTTGGCCTGGGGCAACAGGGCGAAGGCGGCGCGGTAATCGTCCAGCGCCATGCTCTGCGCACAGGGGCGCTGGTCGAGCGTGTCGAGGTCGTTGCTGACCCCGCCGAGCAGGGCCTGGATCAGCGCCGTGCCACTGTCTGGCAACGGCCCCACCGGGTAGCCCTGGGCCTGCATGGCGCGCAGGATGTTGAGCGCCGCCGCCGGGGTGTCCAGCCCCACACCGTTGCCGATGCGCCCGTCGCGGGTCGGGTAGTTGGCCAGAATCAGCGCCACGCGTTTTTGCGGGTTGTCCAGGCGCGCCAGCTCGCACCAGCGCCGGGCCAGTTCCGCAACAAAATCCATGCGCTCCAGGTGCGGCTTGTAGCACACCACGTCCGACTGGCTGCGTTCGCTGCGCCAGGCCAGGTCCTTGAAGCTGATCGGTCGGCTGATGATGCGCCCGTCCAGTTCCGGCAGGGCAATGTGCATGGCCAGGTCGCGGGCCCCCAGGCCCTGTTCGCTGGCCTCCCAGGCCGGCTGGTTGTCCTGTGCGCAGATGGCCTGCAGCACCGGGATGTCGCGCCGGAACGGGCGCAAATGCGGCTGCTGCGGGCTGGACTGGGCGAAGCCTGTGGTGTTGATGATCAGGGCCGCGTCGACCTGGTCCAGCCATTGCTCGACCTGGTCCAGGCAGGCTGCCTCCTTGAGGCTGGCCACGGCAATCGGCAGCGGGTTGAGCCCCGCGCCTTGCAGACGCTCGCAAAACGCATCGATGAACCCCGTGTTGGCGGCCTGCAGGTGCGAGCGGTAGAAGATGATCGGCGTCACGGGCTGGCCGGGCTGCCACAGGGCACGCCAGCTGTCCACGCTCGCCTGGGGGTGTTGCGGGTGATAGACACTGGTGCGCGGCAACTGCTGCGGCTCGTCCCAACGGTAGTCGCGGCCCAGCCATTGGCTGGCCAGGCACTGGAACAGGTTCAGCGCATTGGCCTTGCCGCCCTGGCGCAGGTAGTGCCACAGCCGTTCGGCCTGGGCAGGGGGCACCGTGCTCAGGCTGGTCAGCTCAGGGTCCGGGCGGTCGTCGCCCGGCACCAGGATCAGTTGCACGCCCCGCCCCGCCAGCGCCACCAGTTGCTCCACGCCATAGCGCCAGTAACCGATGCCGCCGTGCAGCGACACCAGGATGACCTTGGCATGGCGCAGCACTTCGTCCACATACAGGTCGACCGAAGCATGGTTCTGCACCTGCATCGGGTTGGCCAGGCGCAGGCTGGGGTAGTCGTCCGGCAACTGCTGGGCGGTTTCGGCCAGCAGTGCCAGGTGCGAATCACCGCTGCAGAGAATCACCAGGTCGGCGGGGGTCTGGCCGAGGTCGGCGATGCTGTCGTCCGGCACAAAGCCGCCGGGCTGGGTCCGCAGCAGGTGCATGGGTCAGGCGCCCAGTGCGGCGCGCAGGCTGGCTTCGAGTTGCACGGCGTCTAGGTCCTGGCCGATCAGCACCAGGCGCGTGGTACGTGGCTCGTCGCTGCGCCAGGCGCGGTCGAAGTGCTTGTCGAAGCGCGTACCCACGCCCTGCACCAGCAGACGCATCGGCTTGCCCGGAATGGCCGCGAAGCCCTTCACGCGCAGGATGCCGTGCTGCACCACCAGTTGGGTCAGGGCATCGAGCAGCAGGCTTTCGTCGGCCTGGGGCAACTCGATGGAGATGGAGTCGAAGGCATCATGGTCGTGATCGTCGTGGTCGTCATCGCCGTCATGGTGCGAATCGTGGTGGGTACGACGCGCGTCGATGTGCTGCTCGGACTCGGCGCCCAGGCCCAGCAATACGTCCAACGGCAGGCGGCCGCTGCTGGCCTCCACCACCTTGACCGCAGGCGGCAGTTCCTCGGCCACCTCGGCGCGCACCCTGGCCAGGTCGTCGGCAGCGATCAGGTCAGCCTTGTTCAGCACCACCAGGTCGGCGCTGGCCAGCTGGTCGGCAAACAGTTCGTGCAGTGGGGACTCGTGGTCCAGGTTCGGGTCGAGCTTGCGCTGGGCGTCCACCTGGTCGGGGTAGGCAGCGAAGGTGCCGGCGGCCACGGCCGGGCTGTCGACCACGGTGATCACCGCATCGACCGTGCAGGCGTTGCGGATTTCCGGCCACTGGAAGGCTTGCACCAGCGGCTTGGGCAGCGCCAGGCCGCTGGTTTCGATGAGGATATGGTCCAGGTCGCCACGGCGCGCCACCAGCTCGCGCATCACCGGGAAGAACTCTTCCTGAACGGTGCAGCACAGGCAGCCGTTGGCCAGCTCGTAGACGCGCCCGCTGGCTTCTTCCTCGGTGCAGCCGATGCTGCACTGCTTGAGGATCTCGCCATCGATGCCCAGCTCGCCGAACTCGTTGACGATCACCGCGATGCGGCGGCCCTGGGCGTTGTCGAGCATGTGCCGCAGCAGGGTGGTCTTGCCCGAGCCGAGGAAGCCGGTAACGATGGTGACGGGGAGTTTGGCCAGTGTTTTCATGGGGGTGCCCTTGGCAGGATGGCGGGCATGCAGGACGAGAGCCGCAGGAGCCTTGCTGCCTGAGCGCATTCGCCACCGGATCACCCCGCCCGGTTGAAAGTCGGAAACTGTTCGAGGCAGGTCTCCTGGCTCGCGCTGTGCCGGCACGCCTGCCGGCAGCATCGACGCCTTCCCGCCCGGGGCAGTGGCACGGCCGATGCCGTTAACGCTTACAGTTGCGGGGGCAGCCACGGCTTGAACCGTATTCCCGTCTTAGCTGCAGCCAGGGCCGCAGAACCTCGAAGCGGCTAGGCTACGCAGTGGTCCGGGGCAGGTCAACCGCTGTATTGACGGATGCCGGCGCGCATGATTTGCTAGCCGCATTCGTTCGGGTGCCTTTTTACAAGGTGAAACGGGAAACCGGTGCGTCAGCCGCTTCTGCAAAGAAGCAGCGACAAATCCGGTGCTGCCCCCGCAACGGTAAGCGAGGAAAGCGTCTTTACCACTGTGCCAGCTGTGCGGCATGGGAAGGTGACGCCCTCAGGCTGAGCATGCTGCCAGCCCTCGCAAGCCCGGAGACCGGCCCGATACAGTCATGACAAACCCGCGGTGGGCGGGCGCTGTTGAACCCCTGGGCGAGCCTCGCGCAGGGGTTGGCCGCGCTTGCCTGTTGCCGACAGCCCCGACGACACGACAACAGCAAAAAGGAACGCGCCATGCCCATCAGTACCGCCAGCCAGCCCCTCGTCACCCCCACTACCCTCAGCCAGCGCCTGGCCGTCGCCATCGGCGCATCGCTGCTGGGCCTTTGCCTGGTCTACTTCGCCGGCTTCTCGCACATCGAGGCGGTGCACAACGCTGCCCACGATACCCGCCACAGCGCCGCGTTCCCTTGCCACTGAGACCTGCCCCGATGATCAAGCGCATTGCCCGCACCGCAGGCTTTACCGGCCTGCTCGCCGCCCTGCTGCTGACCCTGCTGCAAAGCTTCTGGGTCGCACCGCTGATTCTGCAGGCCGAAACCTACGAGAACCCGGCACCAGCCGCCCAAACCCATGAACATGCCGACGCCGCGGGTGAAGGCCACCACCACGATGCCGAGGCCTGGTCGCCTGAAGACGGCTGGCAGCGCGTGCTGTCGACCACCGGTGGCAACCTGGTGGTGGCCGTAGGCTTTGCCCTGATCCTGGCTGCGCTGTACACCCTGCGTGCGCCGGGCCGTACCGCCACCGGTGCAGCCTGGGGGCTTGCCGGGTTCGCGGTATTCTGCCTGGCGCCCACCCTCGGGCTGCCGCCAGAGCTGCCGGGCACCGCCGCCGCCGACCTGGCGCAGCGTCAACTGTGGTGGGTGGGCGCCGCGGCTGCCACCGCTGCCGGCCTGGCCCTGATCGTGTTTGCCCACAACTGGCTGCTCAAGGCGCTGGGTGTGGCATTGCTGGTTGTTCCGCACGTGATCGGTGCGCCGCAGCCGGAGGTGCACGAGAGCCTGGCGCCGCAAGCACTGGAGGCGCAGTTCAAAGTGGCGTCGCTGTTGACCAATGCCGCGTTCTGGCTGGCCCTGGGCCTGCTCAGTGCCTGGCTGTACCGTCGCCAGCCAGCCTGATGCAGCTGTATGCCGGGCTGGGCTGTCGTCGCGGCTGCCCGGCCCGCGAACTGGCTGCCCTGCTCCAGCAGACCCTGTTCGCCCATCACCTGCCCGCCTCTGCCCTCGCCGGGCTGGCCAGCATCGACCTCAAGGCCGACGAGCCCGGCCTGCATGAACTGGCCAGGCAACTGGGGTTGCCGCTGGTATTCTTTTCGGCCGCGCAACTGGCCCCCTTCGAAAGCCGCCTGAGCCACCGTTCGCCCACGGCGTTCGCCCTCAGCAGCTGCCATGGGGTGGCCGAAAGCGCCGCGCTGGCCCTGGCCGAGCAACGCGGCGGCGCCAATGCCGCACTGCGCCTGCCACGCACCGTGCAAGGCGCCGCCACCCTGGCATTGGCCTGGGCCCCGCCGTTTGACGGATAATGCCGCGCAATCTTTCCAAGGATTCATCATGACCGTCTATTTCATCGGTGCCGGCCCGGGCGACCCCGAGCTGATCACCGTCAAGGGCCAGCGCCTGATCCACAGCTGCCCGGTGATCATCTATGCCGGCTCGCTGGTGCCCGCCGCCGTGCTCGAAGGCCACCGCGCCGAAACCGTGATCAACAGCGCCGAACTGCACCTGGGGCAGATCATCGAGCTGATGCGCACGGCCCACGCCAACGGCCAGGATGTGGCCCGCGTACACAGCGGCGACCCGGGGCTGTACGGTGCGATCGGCGAACAGATCCGCCACCTGCGTGAACTGGGTATCCCGTTCCAGATCATCCCCGGCGTGACCGCCGTGGCTGCCAGTGCCGCGCTGCTCGAATGCGAGCTGACCCTGCCGGACATCGCCCAGAGCGTGATCCTGACGCGCTACGGCGATACCTCACCGATGCCGCCGGGCGAATCGCTGGGGAGCCTGGCCAGCCACCATGCAACCCTGGCCATTCACCTGGGGGTCAAGCACCTGGCCAGAATCGTCGAGGAACTGCGTCCGCACTACGGCAGCGACTGCCCGATCGCCGTGGTGCACCGCGCCACCTGGCCAGATCAGGACTGGGTGCTGGGCAGCCTGGACGACATCGTGCAACGGGTGCAGGCCAAGGGCTTTCGACGCACCGCACTGATCCTGGTGGGCCGGGTGTTGGGCAGCGATACCTTCAGCGAGTCGGCGCTATACCGCGCCGGGCATGCGCACCTGTACCGACCTTGACGGCCATTGAAGGCGGCCCTCCCGGCCCGATGCCCGGCGCGTTCCCATGGGCCCGCCTGCCAATTCAACAGCCTCTGCAAGCGACAACTGGGCCAGGCGATAGGAAATCGGCTACAGAACTTTCGAGCGCCTTGTAAGAAAAATCCTCTAATCGAACTGATTTCTTCCTCACTTCTATACTGGACGTACTCCTGCTGAGCGTTTCCACGTATCTTGGCCGCCTTGCCAGAGCCTGGGCAGGCGTCGCCCCGAACGGTTCGGGGCCTGGATCACCTCTCTGACAAGGAGTTGCGCGATGCCCAAAGTCTTGATCGTTGATGACCACACCACCATCCTCTTCGCCATCCGCACCCTGCTGGAGCGCGATGGCTACAACATCGTCGGTGAAGCCCGAGACGGCGCCAGTGCCGTCGAACTGGCGCGCAAGCTGCAGCCTGACGTGGTGATCCTCGATCTGGGGCTGCCACGCCTGGATGGCCTGAGCGTGCTGGAGCGGCTCAGCCAGTTGACCAACCCGCCACGTATCCTGGTACTGACCGGCCGCCCACCCCGGCTGTTCGCCCGCCGTTGCATCGAGTCCGGTGCTTCGGCATTCGTGCGCAAGGACGAAGACCTCGATATCCTGAGCGCCGCCCTCAAGGCCGTGCTCAACGGCTACTCCTACCTGCCCGATGCGTCACGCTTCAATGACCGGTCAAGCTCGGAACTCCAGCGCCTGGACAAGCTGTCCAACCGTGAGTTCGAGGTGCTGCGCCAGTTGGCCAAGGGCGCCAGCAATGGCGAAATCGCTACGGCGATGATCCTCAGCGCCAAGACCATCAGCACCTACAAGACCCGCATCATGGAAAAGCTCGGGGTGGTATCGCTGGTTGAGTTGATCGATGTGGCCAACCGCAACGCACTGACCTGAGCCGCCCATGACCAAGCGTTGCCTGCCTGCCCTGCTGCTAGCCTGCCTGGTGCAGTGGCTGGCGATAAGCGCCATGGCACAGGAGCCGGGGGTTGCCCGGCAACTGCTCGGGCGCTCGGTCAGCAGCAGTGCGCCACCCTCGCTGACCCTCGCCGAACGTCGGTGGCTCAAGCACAAGCAGGTGCTGCGCCTGGGCACCTCGGCGCCGGACTACCCGCCCTTCGACATCAATGTGAGCCAGCACGACTATGAAGGGGTCAGCGCCGACTTCGCCGGCCTGATCGGCGAGCAGTTGAAGATCCCGGTGCAGGTGCTGCAGTTCCCGAACCGTATCCAGGCCATCGCCGCCCTGCACAGTGGCCAGATCGACCTGCTGGGCAGCGCCAACGGCTACGAAGCCGCCGACAGCGCACTGGTGATGAGCCAGCCCTACGCCGACGACCAGCCGATCATCGCAACCCCCGTCGGCGTGACCCATGACCCTGACGACCCGCTCGACGGGCTGACGCTGTCGATGGTCGAACACTACCTGCCACCGTCGCTGGTACGCCAGCTCTACCCCCGGGCGAACCTGCAACTGTACGCCTCGACCATGTCGGCCCTGTCGGCGGTGGCCCTGGGCCAGGCCGATGCATTCATCGGCGACGCGATCAGTTCCGACTACCTGATCGGCAAGAACTACCGCGAAAGCCTGCAGATCTCCCACTACGTCAAACCCCAGCGCTCTTCCTTCGGCTTTGCCCTGGTGCGCGAGAACACCGCGTTGCTGGACCTGGTGAACAAGGCATTGGGCAGCATCACCGACAGCGACCGGTTGAACGTGATGCGCCGCTGGACCAGCGGCGTGAGCAGCATCCTGCTCAACCGGGCGGACATCGCGCTGACCGACGAAGAGCGACACTGGATCGCGCAGCATCCCAGCGTGCGCGTGGTCATCAACAAGTACTTCGCGCCCCTGAGCTTCTTCGACGAAAACCAGCACTTTCGCGGCATCACCGCCGACGTGCTGGCGCAGATCAGCCTGCGCAGCGGGCTGAAGTTCCAGATCATCGAGACCGACTCGGTGCCCACCATGATCAGCATGGTCGAACAGGGCGAAGCCGAGGTCGTCGGCGCGCTCAACTATGGTGAGCAGCGCGCCAGAACCCTGGCCTTCACCCGGCCCTACCTGGCCAACCCGCGGGTGCTGGTGACCAGCGTGCGCGATACATCGATCCGCCACCCCGACCAGCTCGACGGCAAGCGCCTGGCGATCATTCGCGGTACACCGGTGAGCGCCGAACTGCGCCAGCGCTATCCCGCCATCAGCCTGATCGAAGTCGACGACCCGCTGGCACTGATGGAGTACGTGGCCCAGGGCCGCGCGGACGCGGCGCTCAGTTCGCAGATCAACGCCGCCTACTTCATCAGCCGCATGTTCAAGGACCGCCTGCGCATCGCCACCCTGCTGGACGACACCCCGGCCCTCGCCGCCTTCGCCACCGAACGTTCTTCGCCACTACATGCGATATTGGAAAAATCCCTGCTCAGCATCCCGCCCGAGCAGATGACCCAGCTGGTCAATCGCTGGCGCATCAACGCCCTGATCAGCGACACGCCCTGGCGCAACTACCGCTCGCTGGTGCTGCAGATTCTTGGCATCGCGGTGGCGCTGGTGCTTGCCATAGCGTTGTGGAACCGTTACCTGCGCAAGCTGATGCAGCAACGCGCCGAGGCCGAGCAGGCCCTGCAACTGCAGCTGCGCATCAGCGAACACCTGCTCGAAGAGCTGCATGTGGCCAAGGAACAGGCCGACAGCGCCAACCACGCCAAGAGCACCTTCCTGACCACCATGAGCCACGAGATCCGCACCCCCATGAATGCGGTGATCGGCCTGCTCGAGCTTGCCCTGAAGGATGCCGCACAGGGCCGCACCGACGAGCACTCCCTGCAGGTGGCATTCGATTCGGCCAGCAGCCTGCTGGAGCTGATCGGCGACGTGCTGGACATCGCCCGCATCGAATCCGGACACATGAGCCTGGCGCCACAACCCACCGACCTGGGTGCGCTGGTACGCAGCACCGTGCAGGTGTTCGAAAGCAGCGCCCGTCTCAAGGACATCAGCCTGACCCAGGACCTGCAGCCCCCCGCCGCCCTGGTGGAGATCGACCCGCTGCGTTTTCGCCAGATCCTGTCCAACCTGCTGGGCAATGCCATCAAGTTCACCGAGCGCGGCGGCGTCAGCGTGCGCCTGCAGTGCCAGCCCACGCCGTGCGGCAAGCAGGTGCACATGCACCTGGCCGTCGAGGACAGCGGCATCGGCATCAGCCAGCCGGACCAGCAGCGCCTGTTCCACCCCTTCATCCAGGCCGGCAGCCAGCCGGCTCGCCAGGGCACCGGCCTGGGCCTGGTGATCAGCCGGACCCTGTGCGAACTGATGCAGGGCAGCCTGGAACTGCACAGTACCCCGGGCCATGGCACCCAGGTCACGGTCAGCCTGCCGCTGATGCTGGCCAGCACTGCCAGTCAACCCGAGGAACCGGCCCAGGAGCCAACGGCCCAGGCCAGCCAGCGGCTGAACATCCTGGTGGTCGACGACTACCCCGCCAACCTCATGCTGCTGGAAAAGCAGCTGAGCGTGCTGGGCCATCGGGTGACCCAGGCCAGCGACGGCGCGGGCGGCCTGCAGGCCTGGCAGGCCGGGCGCTTCGACGCCGTGATCACCGACTGCAACATGCCCGGCATGGACGGCCACCAGCTGGCGCGCGAGATTCGTGCCCAGGAAGCCCAGACGAATCGCCCGCCCTGCCTGATACTGGGCCTGACCGCCAACGCCCAGGCCGACGAACGCGAGCGCTGCCTGGCGTCGGGCATGGATGACTGCCTGTTCAAGCCGATCGGCCTGGGCGCCTTGAGCCGTCACCTGTCGGGGGTGGATACCCCCGAGCCGCAGGCGCCACCCGAGCCCCGCGCCGAGGACAACAGTGGTTTCAACATCGACAACCTCAAGCACCTGACCCTGGGTGACCCACGGCTGATCAAGCGTCTGCTGACGGAGCTGGAGCGCAGCAGCGCCGAAGACCTCGAGGCGTTGCGTGCCCTGGGCTCAGGCGCGAGTCGACAGCAACTGCGCAGCCTGTCGCACCGCATCAAGGGCGGCGCCAAGATGCTCAAGGCCCATGGCCTGGTGGGGCACTGCGATGCGCTGGAGCAGGCCTGTACCGGCAAGGCCCCGGACAAGGCCATCGAGGCGTTGCTGGCGGCGCTGGAACAGAGCCTGAAGGATCTGCATGAACACCTGCAGCGATCCATCGCCGCCGGTTGAGATGCGGCTCAGTGCAGCTGCAGGGTCGAGTTGATCTGGCTGATGGCGTCCACCACGTGCTGCGAACCCTGCTGGATTTCCAGGATCACTTCCCCCGCCTCATTGGCCAGTTCCACCCCCAGCCCGGTGCGGCTGAGGCTCGACTGCATACTGGCCACCGCATTGAGTGAAAGGTCGTGGTTCTGGCGCACCACATCGACGATCTCCAGGGTCGCCTTGCTGGTGCGTGCCGCCAGGCTGCGCACCTCGTCGGCCACCACGGCAAAGCCGCGGCCGTGTTCACCTGCCCGCGCCGCCTCGATGGCGGCGTTCAGGGCCAGCAGGTTGGTCTGGTCGGCAATGCTGCGGATGGTCTGCACGATCTGCCCGATCAGTTCCGACTGCTTGCTCACCGCATCGATGCTGCGGGCTGCGGCATTGAGCTCGCGGGAGATCTCCTCGATCACCTGCACCGTATGCTGCACCACCTCCGAGCCCTTGCGCGCGCAGGCATCGTTCTGCACCGAGGTGGCGTGGGCCGCTTCGGCCGCCGTCTGCTGGGTACACACCTGGTGGGTGATGTCGCTGGCGAACTTGACCACCTTGTACAGGCGGCCACGGGTATCGAAGATCGGGTTGTAGGAAGCTTCCAGGTACACCATCTGCCCGAGTTTGTTCTTGCGCTCGAAACGATGGGAATGGTACTCGCCGCGATTGAGCGAGGCCCAGAATGCCTTGTAGGCGCTCGACTCGCTTTCGCTGCGGTGGCAGAACAGGCTGTGGTGCTGGCCAATGACCTCCTCGGCCCGGTAATGCATGGTCTTGAGGAAGTTCTCGTTGGCACGGATCACATTGCCTTCGGGGGTGAACTCGACCATCGCCATGGAACGGCTGATGGCATTGATCAGGCTGTCGCTCTCATGCTCCTCGACCACCCGCCGGGTGATGTCGGAGGCGACCTTGATCACGCTGGTGACCTGCTGGTTGGCGCCGAACACCGGCATGTAGCTGGCCTCCAGCCACACATCGTGCCCGGCCTTGTCGCGCCGCAGAAAGGTACCGCTGTGGGCCTCGCCCCGCGCCAGGTCGCGCCACAGGGTGCGGTACGCATCGCTCTTGACGTAGTCGGGCTCGCAGAAAATGCGGTGGTGCTTGCCGATGATCTCCTCGGCGGCATAGCCCAGGGTGGAGCAGAAACGCTCGTTGGCTTCGAGAATCACCCCGTCGGGGCTGAACTCGATCATGGCCATCGAGCGGCCTATGGCCGCAAGCTTGGCATTGGAGTGGTGTAACGCTTGGGTGCAACGCTCGATTTCAGCCAGGTCAGACTTGCGATGGGCGTTAAACATTGGTTACCACTCCATTGGCGGTTTTTGCTCAGCATAGATGCACTTCTGTACCCTGCAAGCCAACTGCCATCACCGTTTATCACCCCACGTCAACTGCTTTCGCGCACCATCAGTTCGAAGCCCAGGTCCTGGGTGCGCGGCTGCCCGCCCTTGCCGTCGAGCAACGCCAGCAGCGCCTGCGCAGCCTGCCGCCCCACGGCAGCGCGCGGGGTGCGAATGGAGGTCAGGCGCGGTACCAGGTGAGCCGATGCCGGCAGGTCGTTGAAGCCCACCATCGCCACCTGCCCCGGCACCTCGATGCCCTGGCGCAAGGCCTGCAGAATCGCGCCCTGGGCCAGGTCGTCGTTGCAGAAGAACAGCCCGTCCACCTCCGGGTGACGCTCGAGCAACTGGCTGAACAGCTCGCCGCCCAGGCCGATGGATGACGGCTGCGGTGCGAGCATTTCCAGTGCCGGGTCATACAGCCCTGCATCGTCCAGCGCCTGGCGGAACCCGTCGGCGCGTTGCATCACCCGCGGATCGAGCTGCGCGGCAATGAAGCCCAGGCGCCGCCGCCCGCGTTCGATCAGGTGCCGGGCAGCCGCGCGCCCGGCCTGCTGCTGGGAAAACCCGACCGAAGTGGCCGTGTCCGGCCCACCCAGCTCCATCATGTGCACGCAGGGCACACCACTGGCGGCCAGCATCTGCTGCGACGCCTCGGTGCGGTCAAAACCGGTGAGCAGCATGCCGCACGGCTGGTAGGCCAGGTAGTTGCGGATCAGGTTCTCCTCTTCGGCCACGTCGTAGTGGAAGTTGCCGATCAGCACTTCAAGGCCGCGCGGGCGCATCACGTCGTGGATGGCTTCGAGGGTTTCGATGAACAGCTGGTTGGACAGCGACGGAATCAGCACCACCACCGACTGGCTCTGAGCCGACGCCAACGCGCGGGCTGCCGGGTTGGCGACATAGCCCAGCGCTGCGGCAGCATCCTTGACCTTCTGCACCAGTTCCGGGGCAACCGTGCTGATGCCGCGCAGGGCGCGCGAGGCGGTGATCGGGGAAACCCCGGAAAGCCTGGCCACTTCAGCCAGGGTGGGACGACCGGTAGTACGGGAGCCAATGCGGGTCATGGGGGCTTTTATTTTTCGGCTTGCAAAGAGAAGGGAACGGGCACTAAGGTAGCGCTGTCTCAGACGTCAGGCAATGCATAACTGCAGGTGCACGGCGATGAGCGCCCAGACTGCTTTTACAAAACCAATAACAACCGGGTGGGAAGCCGCCGAGGCGTTGTCAGCCTCGGCCAAAGATAGCGCTATCTCGCCCCGCAGGAGGTACCGATGAACTCTCCCCTGTCCGCTATTGTGGTGATGGGCGTGGCTGGCTGCGGCAAGAGCTGCGTCGGTTCTGCCATCGCCGATTGCAGCGGCGGCCGCCTGATCGAAGGCGATGCCTTTCACCCTGCCGCCAACATCCAGAAGATGAGCGCCGGCATTCCCCTTGACGATGACGACCGCGCTGGCTGGCTGATCCGCCTGGGCGAAGAGCTGCAGGCCACCCTCAAGGCCGGCGAACGGCCGATCCTCACCTGCTCGGCGCTGAAAAAGCGCTACCGCGACGCCCTGCGCCACGCCGTACCCGACCTGGGCTTCGTGTTCCTCGAACTGACGCCCCAGGAAGCCGAACGCCGCGTGCTGGCACGCCCCGGCCACTTCATGCCGGCAAGCCTGATCGACAGCCAGTTCGCCGCCCTGGAGTCGCCGCGCGGCGAAACCCTGACCCTGACCCTGGACGCCACCCAACCCATCGCCCAGCTGGCCCGTCAGGTAGACACCTGGCTAAAGCCCTGCGGTGAGTCGGCACTGGCGCGAACTGCCTGATTTTCCGGCAGTTTTCCGGCTCACCAAAGATAGCGCTGTCTCGACTGCTGCACGCTGTAAAAGTTCCGCCCACAACAATGACAATACGAGGCACTGAACCATGTTCGGTCTGGCAACTGATACCTACCTCTTGCTCGATGCACTGGTGACCATCATCGGCCTGGTGCTGCTGATCACCCACTTCAAGGTGCACCCTTTCGTGGCGCTGACCCTGGCCGCGGGCTTTCTGGGCCTGACCTCCGGCATGCCGGTAGCCAAAGTGATGAAGTCGTTCCAGGACGGCTTCGGGGGCGTACTCGGCTTTGTCGGGATCGTGCTGGCACTGGGCACCATGCTCGGCAAGCTGATGGCCGATTCCGGCGGCGCCGACCAGATCGCGCAAACCCTGATTCGCGCCTTCGGCAAGCAGAAGGTGCACTGGGCCATGATGTTCGCCGCCTTCCTGGTGGGCATCCCGCTGTTCTTCGAAATCGGCTTCGTGCTGCTGATACCCCTGGTGTTCATCGTGGCCCGGCGCACCGGCGTATCGCTGATCAAGATCGGCATTCCGCTGCTGGCCGGGCTGTCGGTGGTGCACGGGCTGGTGCCGCCGCACCCGGGCCCGCTGCTGGCCATCGGCGTGTTCGGCGCCGACATCGGCAAGACCATCTTCTACGGGCTGATCGTGGCGCTGCCCACGGCGATCATCGCCGGGCCGCTGTACGGCACGTTCATTTCGCGGTACATCCCCGGCTCGCCGTCCCAGGAGCTGATGGACCAGATCGCCCGCGAAGCCGAGCGCACGCAACTGCCCAGCTTCGCCATCACGCTGGTGACCATCCTGCTGCCGGTGTTCCTGATGCTGCTCAAGACCTTCGCCGACGTGGTACTGCCGGCCGAGCACATCTTTCGCCAGTGGATGGACCTGATCGGGCACCCGATCACGGCGCTGCTGGCAGCCCTGCTGCTGGCCTTCTACACCTTCGGCTCGGCCCAGGGCTTCAGCCGCCAGCAGATTATGAAGATGCTCGACCAGAGCCTGGCGCCTACGGCGGCAATCGTGCTGATCGTGGGGGCTGGGGGCGGCTTCAAGCAGATGCTGGTGGATACCGGTGTGGGCAACGTGATCGGTCAGATGGCGGTGCAGGCGCAGATCTCGCCGATCATGCTGGCCTGGCTGGTGGCGGCGGTGATTCGCATCGCCACGGGCTCGGCGACGGTGGCGACCATTACCGGTGCGGGTATCGTGGCCCCGGTGATCGGCATGATACCGGGCGTGAACCGCGAGCTGCTGGTGCTGGCCACGGGGGCCGGCTCGCTGATCCTGTCGCATGTCAACGATGCGGGCTTCTGGCTGGTCAAGCAGTACTTCAACATGACCGTGGCCGAAACCTTCAAGACCTGGAGCATGATGGAAACCATCCTGTCGGTGGTGGGCATCATCTTCATCATGCTGTTGTCGCTGGTGGTCTGACGGCATCGCCGCAAAGCCAGCCCACAGGTTCTGGCTGTACCGCAGAACCCTGTGGAAGCTGGCTTGCCAGCGAAGATGCGCTAGAAGGCTGCCTTGAAGATCGCCTCGATCTCGGCCTGGCTGGCCCGCCGCGGGTTGGTCAGGCCGCAGGCATCCTTGAGCGCGTTGGCCGCCAGGGTCGGCACATCCGCCACCCGCGCACCCAGCACCTCCAGCCCCGGCGGGATCTCGATATCGTCGCTCAGTTGCACGATGGCCTGGATCGCCGCATCGGCACCCTGCGCCGCGTTCAGCCCCTCCACCGCCACGCCCATCGCCTGTGCCACATCACGCAGGCGCGCCGCGCTCACCGCCGCATTGAACCGCTGCACATGGGGCAGCAGCACCGCGTTGCACACCCCGTGCGGCAGGTCGTAGAAGCCACCGAGCTGATGCGCCATCGCATGCACGAACCCCAGCGAAGCATTGTTGAACGCCATGCCGGCGAGGAACTGCGCATAGGCCATGTTCTCCCGCGCGGTCAGGTCCTGCCCGTCGATCACCGCCTGGCGCAGGTTGCGGCTGATCAGCTCGATGGCCTTGAGTGCGCAGGCGTCGGTGATCGGCGTGGCCGCCGTGGATACATAGGCCTCGATGGCGTGGGTCAGTGCATCCATACCGGTGGCCGCCGTCAGCGACCTGGGCATGCCGACCATCAGCGCCGGGTCGTTCACCGACAGCAACGGGGTGACGTTGCGGTCGACGATGGCCATTTTCACGTGGCGCGCCTCGTCGGTGATGATGCAGAAGCGCGTCATCTCGCTGGCCGTACCGGCCGTGGTATTGATCGCGATCAGCGGCAATTGCGGCTTGGCGGAGCGGTCGACCCCTTCGTAGTCGCCGATGTGCCCGCCATTGGTGGCACACAGGGCAATGCCCTTGGCGCAGTCGTGGGGTGAACCGCCGCCCAGCGAAATCACGCAGTCGCAGTGCTCGCGCTTGAGCATCGCCAGGCCCTGCTCCACGTTGGCGATGCTCGGGTTGGGCTTGGCGCCGTCGAACACCACCGAGTCGATGTCACGCATCGCCAGCTGCTCGGCGATTCGCTGTGCCACGCCGGCCTTGGCCAGCCCGGTATCGGTGACGATCAACGCCTTGGCAAAGCCATAGCCGACAATGGCGGTCATGGCTTCGTCCAGGCAGTCGATGCCCATGATGTTGACGGCTGGGATGAAAAACGTGCTGCTCATGGCGGTATTCCTCAGGCTTTATATCTCTGCCTCAAGGATCCGCCCGTGGGCCGCAGGGCATGTTGATCCAGCGCAAAGTCAGCCAAGAAACAGCCGATAGGCCGGGTTTTCGGTCTCGTCCCAGTAGCGATACCCCATGCCGTCGAGGGTGCCTGGCAACTGCGCCAGCTCATCGTCCGGCACCTGCAGCGCCACGAACACCCGCGCCTCGGCAGCCCCGTGGTTGCGGTAGTGGAACAGGCTGATGTTCCAGCGCTTGCCCAGGCGCTCCAGAAAGCCCAGCAAGGCGCCAGGACGCTCCGGGAACTCGAAGCGCAGCACCCGCTCGTCGAGCGAGGGGGCCGAGTGGCCGCCCACGGTGTGGCGGATATGCAACTTGGCCAGCTCGTTCTCGGTCAGGTCCAGCACCTCGTAGCCCTGCCCGGCCAGGCTGGCCAGCAACTGCGCGCGCGGGTCGGTGTGCGGGTGGGTCTGCACGCCGACGAACAGGCGGGCCTCCTTGCCGGGCTGGTAGCGGTAGTTGAACTCGGTGATCTGGCGCTGGCCCAGGGCCTGGCAGAAGGCACGGAAGCTGCCCGGCTGCTCGGGGATGGTCACCGCGATGACCGCCTCGCGCTGCTCGCCCAGTTCGGCGCGTTCGGCCACATGGCGCAGGCGGTCGAAGTTGACGTTGGCACCGGAGTCGATCGCCACCAGGGTCTGGCCTGTCACACCGCGGCTGGCCACGTACTTCTTGATCCCGGCCACCGCCAGCGCACCGGAAGGCTCGGTGATCGAGCGGGTGTCGTCGTAGATGTCCTTGATGGCCGCGCACAGCTCGTCGCTGCTGACCGTGACCACTTCGTCCACGTAATGCCGGCACACCTCGAAGCAATGCGCGCCGATCTGCGCCACCGCCACGCCGTCGGCGAAGGTGCCGACCTGGGGCAGCACCACCCGTTCGCCAGCGGCCAGCGCGGCCTGCAGGCAGTTAGAGTCATGCGGCTCGACGCCGATCACCTTTACCTGCGGGCGCAGGTACTTGACGTAGGCGGCGATGCCGGCGATCAGGCCGCCGCCGCCCACCGGCACGAAGATCGCGTCCAGCCCGCCCGGTTGCTGGCGCAGGATCTCCATGGCCACGGTGCCCTGCCCTGCAATCACGTCCGGGTCGTCGAACGGTGGCACGAACGTGGCGCCTTCGCTCTGGGCCAGTTGCAGCGCATGGGCCAGCGCCCGCGGGAAGCTGTCACCGTGCAGCACCACATTGCCGCCACGCGAGCGCACCCCTTCGATCTTCAGCGCCGGAGTGGTGGTGGGCATCACGATGGTGGCGCGCATGCCCAGTTCACGAGCAGCCAGCGCCACGCCCTGGGCATGGTTGCCGGCAGACGCGGTGATCACCCCGCGCTCGCGCTGCTCGGTGCTCAGACGACTGAGGCGGGTGTAGGCCCCGCGGATCTTGAAGGAAAAGGTCGTCTGCAGGTCTTCGCGCTTGAGCAGCACGTTGTTGCCCAGGGCCTCGGACAGCGCCCGGGCGGGCTGCAGGGGCGTCTCGATGGCCAAGTCATATACCGGTGCGGCAAGAATCCTTCGCACATAGTCCGACAGCAGGCTGGTGGCGCTGGTCGAGGTGCTGGGGCAGACGGTAAGGCTGGTCATCGGTGACTCCTGGTTTTTTTTGAAGTGCCCAGGAGTCAGAAAGGAAAAACCCGCCTCCAGGGCGGGTTAGGTGCAAGGTGCTCGCTAGCCCGCCAATCTGATAATGGCGGTAATAATGCTGTGCGAAGGCAACGCTGCGAATAAGGTCATGGCAGCGAAACTAGCCCAGGGCCTTTTTCAAGTCAATCATTCATTTTGCGCTCGTGCAGGCTTGCACGCCGCGTTCGTGCGCCGATTCGGGCACGCCGAACACCCGGTCGAAGCCCCACTGGAACACGAAGGCGTACACGAAGAAGAACACGAACAGCGCAAGGTTGGTGCCCAGTGCCGCCCACAGGCTGATGTCCAGCCACCAGGCCACCACCGGCAGCAGGATCAGCACCAGCCCGCCCTCGAAGCCGATGGCATGCAGCAGGCGCCGCACGAAGGTGCGGCTGCGTCGGGCCTGACGTGCCTCCCAGAACTCGAACAGGTAGTTGTAGAGCATGTTCCAGCCCAGGGCCATGCCCGACATGATCACCGACAGCACGGTGGAATGGGCCATGCCCTCATCGAAGGCCAACGCCAGGGCCGGTGCGACACAGGCCACCGCGATGACTTCGTACAGAATGGCCTGGGTGATCTTGCGGGTAACGCCTTGCATGACGGGCTCCTTTCAACGGTATGCCGCGCAGGCTAGGCTGATTGAAGCCGGGTTTCAATGCTGAAGCGGTCAACTGTCGTCGGCCGCAGGGGCCGGCAGACCGGCCAACACGCTGCCAGGCCATTGCGGGGTTCCCCGAATGGCCTGGCACAGGGCTCAATGGCCCTTGAGCTTGAGGTAGGACTGGTGCAGGTCGGACGCCCAGCCATCGAGCACTGCCTTCACATCGTCGGCCTTCATCACCTGGCTGTCGTTTTCCAGCGGCTTGCCACTACCCTTGCGCACCACCTGGGCGAGCACCTTGTTGTTGCCGCCATCCAGAAACTGCGCCTCGGTGGCGATATCGGTTTCCTGGTCGCGGATGCCCGAGGCCGTGCTCACCGCTGCCGCCACCAGCGCCACCGGAATCACTTCGTATGCCTTCAGGCCCTCGGTCTTGCTGCTGACGGCCGTGATCGCCGGGCGTACCACGATCACCCCCGGGCCAGGGCCGGTGGCCAGCGGCAACGACTTGCCCAGCTCGCGCTTGAGCGCCTGGTCGTAGTAGTGGGTGATGCCTTGCAGGGTGCTCTGCGGAATCCGCGCGGTAGGTTGCGGCTTGGGATACAGCTGGCTGGGCTCGATGTATACGCTGGTGTAGCGGTCGAGCTTGAGGTTCGGGTCGATCCAGCGCATCACCGTGGCACCGGAGGGCGAGGTGGTCTGCTTGAGACGGCTGTAGTCCTTGAGGAACCCGGAGTACTCGTCGGGCTGCACGGTGCTGCTCGAACAACCGGCCAGGCCCAGCCCGGCCAGGCACAAGGTGCCGATGATCAATGCGTGTTTCATGCGGTCGCTCCAGTGGCGCCTGAAGAAAGGCTTCCTAGGTATAGGCTACAGTTGGCGGTGCATCCATCGACGTGAGGCAACATGGCATTCCACAAACTGGCCCATACCCACCCGCGCCTCAGCGCCGCCGCACTGGTCGGCTGCCTGGGCGGCGTGTTCATCCCGGCAGACAACCTGGTGCAACACATCCTGGCGGGCTGGAACCTCGGGGTCTGGCTGTACCTGCTGCTGGTGTTCTGGCTGACCCTGCGGGCAAAACCGGGCCAGGTGCGCAAGGTGGCCTGCATCGAGGACGAAAATGCCGGGCTGGTGCTGTTTACCGTGAGTATCGCGGCCATCGCCAGCCTTGCCGCAGTTACCCTGCAACTGGCCAGCAGCAAGGGCCTGACCGGCAGCACCCAGGCCCTGCACTACCTGTACACCGGCCTCACCGTGGCCGGCTCGTGGCTGCTGATCGGCACCATCTTCAGCCTGCACTATGCGCGCCTGTTCTACACCAGCACCGCCAAGCAGCCGCTGCTGCGCTTTCCAGACGAGGAGCGCAACCCCGATTACTGGGACTTCCACTACTTCTCGTTCACCCTCAGCGTCGCGGTGCAAACCTCCGATGTGGGCGTCGCCGGGCGTGAACTGCGCCGGGTGGTGCTGGCCCACTCGGTGATCGGTTTCGTGTTCAACACCGCTATTCTGGGTTTCACCATCAACATCGCCGCCGGCCTGCTCAGCTGAGCCCGCCGCTGGTCTGAAATACCCGTGGCCCCACCCTGCCCGCTTCAGCGGCCATGACAGCCTCACCCGCCGCAATGCGGACCACGCAAACGCTTGCGCAACCCACACATAGCAAAAAGCCATTGTGACGCAGGTCAAACATCCTGCAACGGGGCGCAAACAAGCGGCGGACAGCGGCCGCATCGGTGCTATGGTTAGGGTCTTGGCCTTCCCTGGGCAGCGTGTCCCGGGTACAGGCATGCTCAGCGAATCGGGGTCAGCTGTAAAAGGAGGCCGGCATGAACAAGCTCACGTTTCCCAACGCCTGCCAGATGATGCGCTGGCACTTCCATCCCCTGGGCTTTGAAGCCAGCATGGATGCACCGCGCAGCATGGTGGCGCGCGTGTTCGACCGCGCCACCGGCGAAACCCTGCTGGCGATTGCCGGCATTCCGTGCGCCACACTGATGGCGGCGTCGGATGTGGAGCGCATCATCGAAGCGGTGGAAGACGAGCTTGAAGCGTTCCAGCCCTCGTGTGCGCTGCGCTCGGCCTGACGCTGGCGCTCAGGCCTGCCCCACCGCCAGTCTCTCGATATCAGCCATGAAACGCTCGGCCGGCAGCGGCTGACCGAGCAGGTACCCTTGCAGCGAATCACACCCCAGACGGGTCAGGAAGTCCTGCTGGCGGTCGGTTTCCACCCCTTCGGCAACAATCCTCAACCCCAGTGCCTGCCCCAGCGCCACGATGGCCGACACGATTGCGGCATCGTCGCTGTCCTGCTCCAGGTCGCGCACGAAGCCACGGTCGATCTTCAGCTCGTTGGCCGGCAGGCGCTTCAAGTACATCAGGCTTGAGTAGCCGGTACCGAAATCGTCGATGGACAGGTCCACGCCCATGTCCGACAGGCGCTGCAACACCATCAGGCTCGCATCGGCGTCGTGCATGGCGGTGGTTTCGGTGATCTCCAGGGTCAGGCTGTTGGCCGGCAGGCGATGACGCTGCAAGGCCGACGCCACGCTGTCAACCAGCCCGGCATGGCAGAACTGGATGGCCGACAGGTTCACTGCAACCCGCCAGTTTTCATAGCCCTAGTCCATCCAGCTGCGCATCTGGCGGCAGGCCTCGTCCAGCACCCACTCGCCGATCGGGATGATCAACCCGGTTTTTTCCGCCAGCTGGATGAAGCGATCGGGCAGCAACATGCCGTGCTGCGGGTGCTCCCAGCGCAGCAGGGCCTCGGCACCGATAGGCTGGCGCCCCACCGCATCGAACTTGGGCTGGTAGAACAGGCGCAACTGGCGCTGCTCCAGCGCCATGCGCAGGTCCTGCAGCAACTGCAGCTGCAGGCGCGCGTTGCTGTTCATCGACACATCGAAAAAGCTGTAGGCGTTCTTGCCGGCGCTCTTGGCGTGGTACATGGCCGCGTCGGCATTGCGCAGCAGCTCCATCTGGTCGGCGCCGTTGCCGGGGTACAACACGATGCCGACGCTGGCGGAGATCTGCAGGCTCTGCTCGGCCACCCGGAACGGGCGCGACACCAGGTTGACCTGCTTGGCGGCCACCCCCACCGCGTCTTCAGGCTCGTCCAGCTCCACCAGCAGCACGAATTCGTCACCGCCGATGCGCGCCAGGGTGTCCTGGCTGTGCAGGTGGCCACGCAGGCGCATCGCCACCTCCTTGAGCAACTGGTCGCCGGTGTGATGGCCGAACGCGTCGTTGACCGGCTTGAACCCGTCCAGGTCGATGAACATCAGCGCAAAGCAGCCGCCCTGCTCGGCCACCTTGGCGATGGCCTGCTCGATGCGGTCGGTCAGCAGACTGCGGTTGGGCAGCCCGGTGAGGGTGTCGTGCAGCGCCAGCTGGGTCAGCTCCTGGTTGGCCAGGGTCAGCGATTGCGCCAGCTCCGCAGTGCGCGCCTCCAGGCGTGCATCCAGCACCGAGGTCAGCAGCGCCACCGCCAGCACCGCCAGGGTGGTGATCAGCACCAGGTAGTCCAGGCCACTGCCGCTGAGCCCACCGTCCAGCGCGCCACAGAAGCTGCCGTCGGCAAAATTGGCCGCTGCCATGCCGGTGTAGTGCATGCCGACGATGGCAATGCCCATCACCACGGCGGCGCCGCCGCGAATCTGGCGTACATACGGGGTATTGCGGCGCAGGCGGAAGGCGATCCACAGTGCGGCCACCGACGCGCCTACTGCAATCAACAGCGAGGCGGCGAACAGCAGCGGGTCGTAGTCGATGCCCGGTTGCATCTGCATGGCGGCCATGCCGGTGTAATGCATGCTGCTGATGCCCGCGCCCATGATCAGCGCCCCCAGCGCCAGCACGCGGCCCGGCAGGCTCGGCTGGCTCACCAGCCAGAGTGCGAAGCCCGACGAAAGCACCGAGATCACCAGCGACAGCGCGGTGAGGCTCAGGTCGTAGCCCAGCTCGATGGGCAGGCTGAAGGCAAGCATGCCGATGAAGTGCATCGACCAGATCCCGGTGCCCAGGGCCAGAGCACCGCCGACCATCCACAGGTACGCGGCACGGCCCTTGGCGGTGGCGATGCGCCCGGTCAGGTCCAGCGCCGTGTAGGACGCCAGAATCGCCACGCACAGCGAAATCAGGACCAGCGAGGAGGAATAACTACCGTTGAGCATGAAGGTTCCAAGGCCCGGTTGACGGGCGCTGTCCCGGCCCGGTGAAAAACCGATGATTGTACTCAACCTTTAGCGAAACGCACGGAGTTTCCGAGGGATGGCGGGATGTTTTTGGCGAATGGCCATCAGGCTTTGGAACCGCGTCGCGGCCTTCGCCAGCAAGGCTGGCCCCTACAATCACACCGCGGCCTGTAGGCGCCGGCCTTGCCGGCGAACGCCTCGACGCACACTACCTGTCGGTCGCGGTACGCTCTTCAGCAGCAAGGCTGGCTGCCTCCCAGCCGCCCCCCAACGCCGCAATCAACTGCACGCTGGCCACCAGCCTGCCCTGCAGCAGGTTCAGCACGCTGCGTTCATTGCTCAACGCGGTGGTCTGCACGTTCACCACGTCCAGATACCCGATCAGGCCCGCCTTGTACTGGTTCTCGGTCAGGCGCAGCGACTCGCGCGCCGACGCCAGCGCCTCATCGCGCACCTGCGCCTCATCGGCATACACCTTCAACTGCACCAGGTAGTTTTCCACCTCCTGGAAGCCATCCAGCACGCTCTGACGGTACTGCGCCACAGTCTGGTCGTACACGGCCTTGGTACGGTCGACCTCGGCCGAGCGCTTGCCGGCATCGAACAGGGTCACGGCCAACTGCGGCCCCACCGACCAGAATCGGTTCGGCAAGCTGATCCAGTCGCTGAAGCTGCTACTGCTGTAGCCACCGCTCATGCTCAGGGTCAGGTCCGGGAAGTACGCCGCCCGCGCCACGCCGATATTGGCGTTGGCCGCCATCACCTTGCGCTCGGCCGAGGCAATGTCGGGGCGGCGCTCCAGCAGCTGCGACGGCAGCGCCAGCGGGATCTGCGGCAAGGCCGGTATGGTGGTGCTCGGCGCCAGGGCAAATTCGGCCGGCGCCTTGCCCATCAGCACGGCAATCGCATTCTCGAACTGCGCCCGCTGCCAGATCAGGTCGATCAGGTCGGCCTGGGTGCTCTTGAGCTGGGTCTGTGCCTGGGCCACCGCGTCCTTTCCCGAAACCCCGGCGCGATACTGGTTCTGGGTCATGGTCAGCGAACGCTGATAGGCCGCCAGCGTGGCCTCGAGCAGGCGCTTCTGCTCGTCGATCACACGCAGCTGCAGGTAGTTCTGCACCAGCTCCGACTGCAGGCTCAGGCGTATCGCCGCCAGGTCCGCCAGGCTCGCCTCGGCACTCGCCTCGTTGGCGTTCAGGCCCTCACGCAGCTTGCCCCACAGGTCGGCTTCCCAGCTCACGCCCAGCTGGGCGCTGTACGTGTCGCGGATACCGCTGCTGTTGTTGCTCAGGCTCGAACTGCTGCTGCCGGTGCCCTGGCTGGAGCGGGTCTTGCCGGCGCTCAGGTCGAGGCTGGGAAACAGCGAAGCCCGGGCGCTGCGCACCAGGGTCTGGGCCTGGCGGTATTGCGCCTCGTACTGGGCCACCGTCTGGTTGTTGGCATTGAGCTGCTCGACCAGACCGTTGAGCTGCGCATCGCCGTACAGCTCCCACCAGGCGCCGCGCGCCAGGGCGTCGGACGGGTTGGCCTGGGTCCAGCCCTCGGCGTACTTGAACGCCACCGGCTCCGGCGCCTGCGGCCGGTGGTAGTCGGGGCTCAGGGTACAGGCGCTGAGCATCGCCAGGCACAGGGCCGAGGTCAGCAGGCGCGAACCACGGGCCGCCAGCACGCGCTGCAGGGAAGGTGGACAAACATCGGCAGGTCGGGTCATAGCGGGGTTTCCAAAGCAGCGTCGGTACGCACGCCACGCCAGTGATTGAAGCGATGGCGCAGGCGGTCCAGATAGAGGTAGACCACCGGAGTGGTGTAAAGCGTGAGGATCTGGCTGAACACCAGCCCGCCAATGATGGTCAGGCCCAGCGGCTGGCGCATCTCGGCGCCCTCGGCGGTGCTCAGCAGCAACGGCAAGGCGCCCAGGATCGCCGCCAGGGTGGTCATCAGGATCGGCCGCAGACGCAGCAGGCAGGCTCGACGAATCGACTCCTGCGGGCTCAGCCCTTCATGGCGCTCCAGCTGCAGGGCCAGGTCGATCATCAGAATCGCGTTCTTCTTCACCACCCCGATCAGCAGGAACAGCCCCAGCAGCGAGATCAGGCTGAATTCGCTGCCGACCACGTACAGCGTCAGCAGCGCCCCTACCCCGGCCGACGGCAGGGTCGAGAGGATGGTCAGCGGGTGAATGTAGCTTTCATACAGAATCCCCAGCACCAGGTACACCGCCAGCAAGGCGCCGAGGATCATCCAGGGCTGGCCCTCCTGGCTCTTGGTGAAGGCATCGCCGGTACCGCCAAGCTTGGCGATCACGTCCTCGGGCAGGCCGACCTTGGCCACCGCACGCTCCACCGCGGCCAGCGCCACGTCCTGGCTGACGCCTTCTGCGAGGTCGAACGAGATGTCCTCGGAGGCGAACTGCCCCTCGTGGCTGACACGGTCCTCGGCCAGGCTGTTCTCGTAATGGGCAAAGGTCGACAGCGGCACGCGCGCGCCGTCGGCGGTGATCACCTGGACCTGCTCCAGGGTGCGCGGGTCCTGCGCATACTTGGGGTTGACCTCCATCACCACCTGGTACTGGTTGAGGCTGTCGTAGATGGTCGAGATCTGGCGCTGGCTGTAGGCGTTGTTGAGCACGGCGGTGACCATGTTCATGTCGATGCCCAGGCGCTTGGCCTGCTCGCGATCGACCACCAGGGTCACCTGCTGGGTGCCGCTGCCTTCGCGGGCGTCGATGGCCGTCAGCTCCGGCAGCGCCTTGAACGCCGCCACCACCTTCGGGTACCACTCGCGCAACGCCGTCAGCTCGCCACTTTGCAGGGTGTAGAGAAACTGCGAGCTGCTCTGCTCGCGGCCACCGCCAAACTGCAGGTCCTGGTCGGCCATCAGGAACAGCCGCCCGCCGGGTACCTTGGGCATCTCCTTGCGCAGGCGCTCGATGATCTTCTGCGCCGACTCCTTGCGCTCCTTGATCGGCTTGAGGCGCACCAGCACCATGGCGTTGTTGATGCCGCTGTTGCCGCCGATGAAGCCGGCCACGCTCTGCACGGCCGGGTCCTTGAGCAAGGCGCGCCGGTAGATTTCCATCTTCGGCTGCATCACCGCGAACGACAGCCCGTCGTCACCCCGCACAAAGCCCATCAGCTGGCCGGTGTCCTGCTGCGGCATCAGGGTCTTGGGCACCACCACGTACAGCGCCACGTTGACCACGATGGTCACCAGCAGGCTCAGCAGGGTCAGGCGGCGATGGCGCAGCGCCCAGCCCAGGCTGCGGTCGTAGCCGGCCATCATGCGCTGGTTGAGACGCTCGCTCCAGCGCTGCAGGCGGGTCTGCTCGCCGGGGGCGTGAGGTTTGAGCCAGCGCGCGCAGAGCATCGGCGTGAGCGTCAGCGACACCACCAGCGACACCAGGATGGCCGCCGCCAGGGTGATGGAGAACTCGCGGAACAACGACTCGACGATGCCGCCCATGAACAGGATCGAGACGAACACCGCCACCAGCGAGGCGTTCATCGCCAGCAGCGTGAAGCCCACCTCCTTGGCGCCGAGGAAGGCCGCGGCCAGCGGCGCGACGCCTTCGTCGATATGCCGCGAGATGTTCTCCAGCACCACGATGGCGTCGTCCACCACCAGCCCGGTGGCGAGAATCAGCGCCATCAGCGACAGGTTGTTGAGCGAGAACCCGCACAGGTACATCACCGCGAAGGTGCCCACCAGCGACACCGGCACCGCCAGGGTCGGGATCAGCGAGGCGCGCAGGTTGCCCAGGAACAGGAACACCACCAGGATCACCAGCGCCACGGCGATCAGCAGCGTGTGTTCGGCCTCCTTGAGGGTGGCCTTGATCACCGGCGAGCGGTCCATGGCCACGTTCAGTTGCACGCTGGCCGGCATCAGGTCCTGCAACGCCGGCAACTGCTCCTTGATGCTCTCGATGGTCTTGATGATGTTGGCGCCGGTCTGGCGGTTGATCACCAGCAGCACCGCGTCCTTGTCGTTGAAGAAACCGCTGTTGTAGCGGTTCTCCACGCCATCGGTGACCTTGGCCACGTGGCTCAGGCGCAGCACCGAGCCGTCCTGGTAGCGAATCACCAGCGGGCCGTAGTCCTTGGCTTTCTCCAGTTGATCGTTGGCCTGTACCTGCCAGCTGCGCTGGGTGTCCTCGATGAAGCCCTTGGGCCGGCGCACGTTGGCGTTGGCGATGGTCTGGCGCACATCGTCCAGGCTCACGCCGTACTGGTTGAGCAGTTGCGGCTCCAGCTCGATACGCACCGCCGGCAGCGAACTGCCGCCGATCTGCACCTCGCCCACACCCGGCACCTGGGACAGGCTCTGGGACAGGATGGTGGAGGCCAGGTCGTAGAGCTGGCCCTTCTGCAGCACATCGGAGGTCAGCGACAGCACCATGATCGGTGCCTGGGCCGGGTTGAACTTGTTGTAGGTGGGCATGCTCTTCATGCCGCTGGGCAGCAGGTTGCGCGTGGCATTGATGGCCGCCTGCACCTCGCGTGCGGCGCCATCGATGTCGCGCCCCATGTCGAAGCCCAGGATCACCCGCGTGGAGCCCTGGCTGGAACGGCTGGTCAGGGTGTTGACCCCGGCGATGCTGCCCAGCGAGCGTTCCAGCGGGGTTGCCACGGTGGAGGCCATCACCTCGGGGCTGGCCCCGGGCAGGCTGGCCGACACCACGATCACCGGGAAGTCCATCTGCGGCAGCGGCGCCACCGGCAGCAGGCCGAAGCTGACCCCGCCCAGCAGCATGATGGCCAGGCTCAGCAGCATGGTCGCCACCGGGCGACGGATAAACGGGCCGGAGAGGTTCATGCGTCGGCCTGTTGCGGGTCAGGCTGACGGCGCCAGCGACGCGCCAGGCGGTCGAAGTACAGGTAGATCACCGGCGTGGTGAACAGCGTCAGCACCTGGCTCACCAGCAGCCCGCCCACCATCACCAGGCCCAGCGGCTGGCGCAGCTCGGCACCCGAGCCGGTGGCGAGCATCAGCGGGATGGCCCCGAACAGCGCCGCCAGGGTGGTCATCAGGATCGGCCGGAAGCGCAGCAGCGCCGCCTGGTAGATCGCCGTCTGCGGGTCCATGCCCTGGTTGCGTTCGGCCTCCAGGGCAAAGTCGATCATCATGATCGCGTTCTTCTTGACGATACCGATCAGCAGGATGATGCCGATGATCGCGATCATGCCCAGGTCGTTGCCACTGATCATCAAGGCCAGCAGTGCGCCCACTGCGGCCGAGGGCAGGGTCGAAAGGATGGTCACCGGGTGGATGTAGCTCTCGTAGAGCACGCCGAGCACGATGTACATGGTCACCACCGCCGCCAGAATCAGCAGCAGGGTGCTCGACAGCGACGCCTGGAAGGCTTCGGCCGCGCCCTGGAAGCGGGTCTGCACGCCCAGCGGCATGCCGATCTGCTGCTGCACCTGTTCGATGACCTTGACGCCCTCGCCCAGCGACACGCCTTCGGCCAGGTTGAACGACATCATCACCGCCGGGAACTGGCCGATGTGGGCAATGGCCAGTTGCGCCTGGCGCTGCTCCACGTGGGCCAGGCTCGACAGGCGCACCTGCGCGCCATCGGTGGTCTTGACGTAGATCTGGTCGAGCACCCTGGGCCCAAGGTCGGCCGCCGCAGCGGCCTGCAGCACCACGCGGTACTGGCTGGCCTGGGTATAGATGGTGGAGATCTGGCGCTGGCCGAAGGCGTCGTACAGCGCGTTGGTGATTTCCGACACGTTGATGCCCAGACGGCTGGCGGCGTCGCGGTCGATCACCAGAAACACCTGCAGGCCCTTGTCCTGCAGGTCGCTGGCCACATCGGTCAGCTCGGGGCGATCATGCAACGCATCCACCAGCTTGCCGCTCCACTGCGCGAGCAGGTCGGCATCCGGCGACGACAGGCTGAACTGGTACTGGGTGCGGCTGACGCGGTCTTCGATGCTCAGGTCCTGCACCGGCTGCATGAACAGGCGAATGCCCACCAGCTTGTCCAGTTGCGGTTGCAAACGGGTGATGACCTGCGAGGCAGTGATGTCGCGCTCGCCGTGGGGCTTGAGGTTGATCAGCAACCGGCCGCTGTTGAGCGTGGCGTTGTCGCCGTCGACGCCGATGTACGACGACAGGCTCTGCACGGCCGGGTCTTGCAGGATCACCGCGCTCAGTTCCTGCTGGCGCTGGCTCATGGCGGCGAACGAGATCGATTGCGGGGCTTCGGAAATACCCTGGATCACCCCGGTGTCCTGCACCGGGAAAAAGCCCTTGGGCACTGCCAGGTACAGCAGCACGGTCAGGCCCAGGGTCGCCACCGCCACCAGCAGAGTCAGCGGCTGGTGGCACAGCACCCACTGCAGGCCGCGACCATAGTGGGCGATCATCCAGTCGATCCAGGCACCGCTGGCGCGGTAGAAGCGCCCCTGTTCCTCTTCCCTGGGCTCGCGCTTGAGCAGGCGCGCGCACATCATCGGCGTGAGGGTCAGCGACACCACCAGCGAGATCAGGATCGCCACCGCCAGGGTGATGGCGAACTCGCGGAACAATCGTCCCACCACGTCGGCCATGAACAGCAGCGGGATCAGTACCGCGATCAGCGAGAAGGTCAGCGAGATCAGGGTGAAGCCGATCTGCCGGGCGCCCTTGAGCGCGGCCTGCATCGGCGTCTCGCCCTCCTCGATATGCCGCGAGATGTTCTCCAGCATCACGATGGCATCGTCCACCACGAAGCCGGTGGCGATGGTCAGGGCCATCAGCGTGAGGTTGTTGATCGAGAACCCGGCCAGGTACATCACGCCGAAGGTGCCGATCAGCGACAGTGGCACGGCGATCGACGGGATGAGGGTGGCGCTGGCCCGGCGCAGGAACAGGAAGGTCACCAGCACCACCAGCACGATGGCGATCAGCAGCTCGTGCTGCACATCCTTGACCGAAGCACGGATGGTCTGGGTGCGGTCGGTGAGCACCACCACGTCCAGCCCCGCCGGCAGGTTGTCGGTGATCGACGGCAGCAGCGCCTTGATCCGGTCGACCACCTCGATGACGTTGGCCCCAGGCTGGCGCTGGATGTTCAGCAGCACTGCCTGGCTCTGGTTGGCCCAGGCCGCCAGGCGCTCGTTCTCGGCGCCATCGACGATCTCGGCAACGTCCTTCAGGCGCAGCGGCGCACCGTTCTTGTAGGCCAGGATCAGGTTGGCGTATTCCTCGGGGGAGCGCAGCTGGTCGTTGGCGTCGAGCATCGAGACCCGCGTGGGGCCGTCGAAGTTGCCCTTGGGCTGGTTGACGTTGGAGGCGCCGATCAGGGTGCGCACGTCGGCCAGGTTCAGCCCGGCCGAGGCCAGCGCGTCAGGGTTGACCTTGATGCGTACCGCCTGGCGCTGGCCACCGGCGATGCTGACCATGCCCACACCGCTGATCTGTGCGATCTTCTGCGCCATGCGCGTGTCGACCAGGTCGTTGAGCTTGGGCAGCAGCATGGTCTTGCTGGTGATGGCCAGGGTCAGTACCGGGGTATCGGCCGGGTTGACCTTGTTGTACACCGGCGGCGCCGGCAGGTCGCTGGGCAACAGGTTGCTGGCCGCGTTGATCGCCGCCTGCACCTGCTGCTCGGCGACGTCCATGTTCATTTCGAGGCTGAAGCGCAGGGTCAGTACCGAGGCACCGCCCGAACTGGTCGAGGCCATCTGGGTAAGCCCGGGCATCTGCCCGAACTGGCGCTCCAGCGGCGCGGTGACCGCGCTGGTCATCACCTGCGGGCTGGCACCGGGGTACAGGGTGATGACCCGGATGGTCGGGTAATCGACCTGGGGCAAGGCCGCCACGGGCAGCAACGTGTAGGCGATCAGGCCGGCCAGCACGATGGCAAGCATGCTCAGCGTGGTGGCGACCGGGCGCAGGATGAACAGCCGCGAAAGGTTCATGCGCCAGCCTTGCCCTGCTCGCCCGGCGTGGCCGAGAGGTCTTTCTTGTCCTGGCCCTGCAGGTGCTGGCCTGGGGTGGCGGGCACGTCGATGCTGTCGTTGACCACTTCCACCTCGCTGCCGTCACGCAGGCGGTCGGTGCCTTCGAGCACCACGCGCTCGCCCTTGGCCAGGCCTTCCTTGACCACCGTGAGGTCGCCGTCGCTGGCGCCGAGCTTGAGGCTGCGGATGGTCACCTTGTTGTCGCCGTCCATCACGTAGGCGAAGGTGCCGTTGGTGCCGAACTGCATCGCGGCCGATGGCGCCAGCACCACGTCCTTCAAGGTATCGGCCAGCAGGCGCACGTTGACGAACTGGTTGGGGAACAGCATTTCATCCTGGTTTTCGAACCCGGCCTTGAACTTCAGGGTGCCGGTGGTGGTGTCGATCTGGTTGTCCAGGCTGCTCAGCACGCCCACCGAGAGCTGCTGGGTGTCGCCGCGGTCCCACGCCTGCACCGGCAGCTGGGCCCCGCTGCGGTAGCGCGACAGCACGGTGCTCAGCTCGGTTTCCGGCAGGGTGAAGACCACGGTGATCGGCTGGGTCTGGGTGATCACCACCAGTGCCGTGGTGTCGTTGGCCGCCACCAGGTTGCCGACGTCCAGCTGGCGCAGGCCCAGGCGCCCGCTGATGGGGGCACGAATCCTGGTGAAGTCGAGGTTGAGCCTGGCATCGCCCACCGCCGCCTGGTTGGTCTTGATGGTGCCCTGGTACTGGGCTACCAGCGCGGCCTGGGTATCGAGGGTCTGCTTGGCGATGCTGTCTTCGGCGAACAGGCCCTTGTAGCGCTCAAGGTCGATCTGGGCGTTTTTCAGCTGCGCCTGGTTCTGTGCCAGGGTGCCTTCGGCCTGCTGCAGGGCGATCTGGTAGCTGCGCGGGTCGATCTCTGCCAGCAGGTCGCCGGCCTTGACCCGCTGGCCTTCCTTGAAGTTGATCTTGACCAGCTCGCCGCCCACGCGGCTGCGCACGTTGACCGTGTTGGTCGCGGTCACGGTGCCCAGGGCCTTGTAGTACAGCGGGAAGTCGCCCACGGTGGCCGGCGCCACACGCACCGGTACCGGCCCGCCGAACGCGCCGAAACCTGGCCGCCCGCCCCCCGGCTTGCCTGCGCCCGGGGCCTTGTTCGCCGGCGATGAAGGCCAGAATACCCAGCACAGGCCGGCAATCAGCAGCAGGACCAGCAGGCTCAGCAGCCAGCGACGGGAGTGACGAGGACGGGCGGTTTGCATCGGTTGATCGGCCATTGTGCGGAAAGACTTCTCTTGAGGAGGCTGAACGATAAGCAGTAGAGCGGTTTTAGCAAAGCGCCTTTACCGGCTATTTACCTAGAGCTGACGTTGGCAAAGTGCTGAACTATAAATAAAAACGGCCTGGGCTAAGGCCAGGCCGTTACAACTTTTTTCAAATAACCTTTCTATTTCAGCACCGCCCCCCTGTGGGAGCTGGCTTGCCAGCGAAGGCATCCATGCGGTGCATGAAAACTCGCGGTGCCTGAATGCGTTACTTCAATACCGCCAGCGCCGCGTCGTAGTTCGGCTCTTCGGCGATTTCCTTGACCAGTTCGGCGTGCAGCACCTTGTCGTTTTCGTCCAGTACCACGACTGCACGGGCAGTCAGGCCCTTGAGCGGGCCGTCGGCGATGGCCACGCCGTAGTTCTGGATGAATTCGGCACCACGCAGGGTGGACAGGTTTTTGACGTTTTCCAGGCCTTCGGCGCCGCAGAAGCGTGCCTGGGCGAACGGCAGGTCGGCCGAGATGCACAGTACCACGGTGTTGGCCAGTTCGTTGGCCTTGGCGTTGAACTGGCGCACCGAGGTGGCGCAGGTCGGGGTGTCGACGCTCGGGAAGATGTTCAGCACTTTACGCTTGCCGGCGAAGGAAGCCAGGGTCACGTCGGACAGGTCGCCCGCCACCAGGGAAAACGCAGGTGCCTGGGCACCGACTTTCGGCAGTTCGCCGTTGACCTGAACCGGGTTGCCTTTGAGAGTCACTTGAGCCATGAAAGAAGTCCTTATGCGGGGGTGAGTAAAGGACCAGAGTTAAGCATGAAAGTGCCCCGACACCTATGGGGCAGCGATAAATTGTTGAATATCCAGAGAGTTTTTGTGGACAAAGAGCGAGCAAGGGTGTGCACCCCTGCCCGCCCCCGGCCTCAGCCGACCAGCGAGTAGACGATGGCGCTGATGGCCACCAGGCCCACCACGACCACGAACACGTTGGACAGCGCGCCACTGTACTTGCGCATCGCCGGCACGCGGCGGATGGCGTACATCGGCATCAGGAACAGGATCGCCGCGATCACCGGGCCGCCGAACGACTCGATCATGCTCAGGATGCTGGGGTTGAGCGTGGCCACCACCCAGCAGATCACCAGCATGAAGGCTGCGGTGAACCGGTCCAGGGCCTTGGCGCCCGGCCGCTTGCCCGTCTTGAGCACCAGGCCCTTGAGGCCTTCGCTGGCACCGATGTAATGGCCCAGGAACGACTTGGCGATGGCGATGAAGGCAATCAGCGGTGCAGCGAACTCGATGGTCGGGTTGCTGAAGTGGTTGGCCAGGTACGACAGGATCGACAGGTTCTGCGCCTTGGCCTCGGCCAGTTGCGCCGGGTTCAGGGTGAGCACGCAGCTGAACACGAAGAACATCACCATCGCCACCATCAACAGGTGCGCGCGCCGCAGGATCTGCCCGCTGCGCTCGTCGGCGTGCTCGCCGTAGCGGCGTTTCTGGTCCACGGCAAAGGCCGAAATGATCGGCGAGTGGTTGAACGAGAACACCATCACCGGAATCGCCAGCCACAGGGTGTGCACGAATGCCGACCCCGATGGCAGCTCGGTGGCGGTCGTGAGGATGCCGCCGTTCCAGTGCGGTATCAGGAACACCGCCAGCAATGCCAGGGCCACGATGAAGGGGTACACCAGCAGGCTCATGACCTTGACGGTGGCCTGCTCGCCGCAGCGCACGATGACCAGCAGGCCCAGGATCAGCACGAACGACAGCAGCACCCGCGGCGGCGGCGCCATGTGCAGTTGATGCTCCATGAAGCTGCTGACCGTGTTGGTCAGGGCCACGCTGTAGATCAGCAGGATGGGGAAGATGGCAAGGAAGTACAGCAAGGTGATGCAGGCGCCGGCGCTGAGGCCGAAATGCTCCTCCACCACTTCGGTGATGTCGGCACCGTCACGCCCCGAGAGCACGAAGCGGGTCAGGCCACGGTGTGCGTAGTAGGTCATCGGGAAGGCCAGCAGCGCGAGGATCAGCAGCGGCCAGAAGCCGCCGAGGCCGGCGTTGATTGGCAGGAACAGCGTGCCGGCACCGATGGCGGTACCGAACAGGCCCAGCATCCAGGTGGTGTCCTGCCGGGCCCAGCTACCTAGGGCGGCGGGGGTCGATTCGAAGCGTTGATCAACGCTCGGGGCCTGCTCATTCATCCGGGTGCAACTCCGCTCGCAAGACTGCAACATCGCTGGGAGTGGCCAAACAGACGCATCGGCGCACCCCAGCTGTAAAAGAGGGGCGCGATTGTGCGCGCTTTGGTTGCACTTGCAAAGCCCTTGCCGAGGAGTGGTTGCACCTGCCGGCAACGCAGCGCCGGTCAAGGCCGCCCCCACAAGGCCATCACTGTACGTGTGGGAGCGGGCTTGAGCCGCGACTGGCCGTTATGCGGTCTTGTGCACCGCCGCGAACGCCTCGGCCACCTGCTGCAGGTTGTCCGGGCGCACGCCCGACATGCACACCCGGCCGCTGTCGATCAGGTACACGCCGAACTCGTCACGCAGCCGGCGCACCTGCTCCACGCTGAAGCCGGTGTAGCTGAACATGCCGCGCTGGCTCAGGAAGAAGTCGAAGTTCTGACCCGGCAGCAGCACAGCCAGTGCATCCACCAGCGCCTGGCGCATGTCCAGGATACGCAGGCGCATCCCCTCCACTTCAGCCTGCCACTGGGCGTTCAGGCCGGCATCGCCAAGCACCGTCGCAACCAGTTGTGCACCGAAGTTGGGCGGGCTGGAGTAGTTGCGGCGCACGGTCGCCTTGAGCTGGCCCAGCACGCTCTGCGCGGTGGCGCTGTCGTCACAGACCACCGACAGGCCGCCAACCCGCTCGCCATACAGCGAGAAGATCTTGGAGAACGAGTTGCTGACCAGGCACGGCACGCCGGCGCGGGCAAACTCGCGAATGGCGTAGGCGTCGGCGTCCAGGCCTTCACCGAAGCCCTGGTAGGCGATGTCGAGGAACGGAATCAGCTCGCGCGCCTTGACCACCTCGATCACCTGCTGCCATTGCGCCTGGTTCAGGTCGACCCCGGTCGGGTTGTGGCAGCACGGGTGCAGCAGCACGATGCTGTTGGCCGGCAGGGTCTGCAGGGTGGCGAGCATGCCGTCGAAGTCCAGGCCACGGGTGGCCGGGTCGAAGTACGGGTAGGTGTTGACCTTGAACCCGGCGCCTTCGAAGATCGCGCGGTGGTTGTCCCAGGTCGGGTCGCTGACCCAAACCTGCGAGTCGGCGAAGTAGCGCTTGAGGAAGTCGGCACCGACCTTCAGCGCACCCGAGCCGCCCACGGTCTGCACGGTGGCCACACGTGCGCCACCCACGGCCGGGTGATCGGCGCCGAACAGCAGCGCCTGGATCGCCTGGCGGTAGCTGCCCAGGCCTTCCATCGGCAGGTACAGCGAGGCTTCGTGGGGCTGGTCGGCCAGGCGTTTTTCCGCCTCGCCCACTGCCGCCAGCTGTGGCACCACACCGGCGGCGTCGTAATACAGGCCGATGCTCAGGTTGACCTTGTTGGCACGCGGATCGGCCTTGAAGGTCTCCATCAGGGAGAGAATCGGATCGCCGGCATAGGCATCGACATGTTTGAACACAGCGTGCAGCTCCTTGGGTCTGGGCAAATCGTGAAAGACGCTGCCGAGGATACCTGTAGCCGCCGATTTGTGACATGACCCTGGATGCAACTGATCAGTGCAGCTGCGCATGCATCCGCCGGCGAAAAGGCCGCGGGTCACCCCTTGGCCAACACCTGCAACTGCTCGAACTCCTGCGCCGTCACGCTCACCCCGTCCCGCGCCGACGCCTCGCGCTCACGCAAGCGCCGCTCGCCGGGCATGCGGGTCAGGCCTACCGCCTGCATCTGTTCCACCAGTTCACGGCTGCGCTCGGCAAAACGGCTGCCTTCGGCCTTGGTCGGGTCGATCACGATCACCAGTTGCCCGGTCCACGGGGTCTTGGCGCCCGGGTGCTGCGACCAGTCGAACTCGAACGAGAAGTTGCCGCCGGTCAGCGCCGCGGCCAGCAACTCGACCATCATCGACAGCGCCGAGCCCTTGTGCCCGCCAAAGGGCAGCAAGGCACCCCCGTCGAGAATCGCCTGCGGGTCGCAGGTCGGCTGCCCGTCGCGGTCCACGCCCATGCCTTCGGGCAACTGCTCGCCCTTGCGCGCGGCAATCTGCACGTCACCATGGGCGATGGCGCTGGTGGCCATGTCGAACACGATCGGCGCATGCCCGGCACAGGGTGCGGCGAACGCGATGGGGTTGGTACCGAACAGTGGCTTGCGCGCGCCGTGCGGCACCACGCAGGTCATGCTGTTGACCACGCTCAGGGCCACCAGGCCTTCTTCGGCAAAGGGCTCGACATCCGGCCACAGGGCCGCGAAGTGATGCGAGTTGTGTATCGCCAGCACCGCAATGCCGGCACTGCGGGCCTTTTCCACCAGCAGCGCCCGCGCCGCCTCGAGCGCCGGCTGGGCAAAACCGCCCCCGGCATCGACCCGTACGTAGCCGCTGGCCACGTCCTGCACCTGGGGCACCGCCGTGCCGTTGACCCAGCCACTGGCCAGGGTCGACACATAGGCGGGGATCCGGAATACCCCGTGGCTATGGGCGCCGTCGCGCTGGGCGCTGGCGCAGTTGGCGGCCAGCGTGCGGGCAACCGATTCGCTGGTGCCGTGGCGCACGAAAATCTGCTGCAACAGGCGCTCGAGATCGGCCTGGGGCAAGTGGTGAACAGCTGCGGACATCTGAAGCTCCCTTGTTGGAATTGGTATGGGCGACAGCAGTGAGCGATAGCGGACTTTCCTCCGATTGACAGCAAACTGTCAAATGTTGACTTGATGACAGAAAACATTCATTTTCTATTCCCAGCGCAACCGCCGTCGAGAATCGTCCGTGAGCCAACCGATCAAGCAACGCCTGGAAAACAGCCTGCAACATGCGGCGGCCTCGGGTCGCAAGATCGCCACGTACATGCTCGCCCATTTCACCGACCTGCCCTTCGAGACCTCGGCCAGCCTGGCGGCAAAAATCGGCGTCAGCGAATCGAGTGTCGGGCGTTTCTGCCGCTCGCTCGGCTACGTGCACCTCAAGGCCCTCAAGCACGATCTCAAGGACGACTTGGGCGATGGCCCATGGCTGGTCGGTGATCGGTTGCAAGAATTTCGCCAACAACAGGGCAAGGACGACATCGACCGCGCGCGCAGCCTCGAGCTGGAGGTCGCCGCCCTGGTGCGGGTCTACGAGTACAGCCGCACCGAGGCCTGGCACACCGTGGCCCGGCGCCTGGCCGAACGGCGCCGGGTATTCATTGCCGGGTTCCAGACCGAGCGCGGTATCGCCCAGTGCATGAGCCACCTGCTGCAATACCTGCGCGATGGCGTGCAGGTGGTGGACGGCAGCGCCGGGCACTTCGGCGAAGTGCTGCTCAGCGCCTCGCACGACTGCGCGCTGGTGGTGTTCGAGGCGCGCCGCTACTCGCGCCACGCCCTGGTGCTGTGTCGCAAGGCGCGCGAAGCGGGCATCCCGGTAACACTGGTTACCGACACCTTCTGTGACTGGGCCGATGCCAACGCCGACGAGGTGTTTCGCATCCCCACCGAATTCAATCTGTTCTGGGAGTCCACCGCGACGATGCTGTCGTGGGTACACCTGATGGTCAACGAGGTCTGCAAGAAGCTCGGGCCGGATGTTGAAAAACGCTTGGAAGCAACTGCCGCTCTACACAACGAATTCGTTGGCTACACGTCAACGAGCAAACAATAGCAAGAGTGCAATCAACCACGAGGTGTTTCATGAAACCCGTCCTCCGCTTTGCAGGCGCATGCGCGCTGCTGTTCGCCGGCATCACCTCGGCCCAGGCCGAAACCCTGAAGATCGCCACCGAAGGCGCCTACCCGCCGTTCAACTACGTCGACTCCAAGAACCAGCTGCACGGCTTTGACGTGGACATCGCCAAGGCCCTGTGCGAACAGATGAAGGTCGAGTGCACCGTGGTGGCCCAGGACTGGGAAGGCATCATCCCGGCGCTGATGGCCAAGAAGTACGACGCCGTGGTGGCCTCGATGATCAACACCGAAGAGCGCCGCAAGAAAATCGCCTTCACCAACCACTACTACAAGACACCGCTGTCGGTCGCAGTGCCCAAGGACAGCGAGATCACCGACGCGCAGACCGACTTCAAGGGTTACACGGTGGGCGCGCAGTCCTCCTCCACCCAGGCGATCTACGCCGAAGACGTGTATGGCAAGGCCGGTGCCGACGTCAAGCTGTACCCGACCCTGGACGAAGCCAACGCGGACCTCGCCGCCGGGCGCCTGGACGGGGTGATTGCCGACAAGTTCCCGCTGCTCGAATGGCTGGGAAAGGCAGGCAAGGACTGCTGCAAGATCCTGGGTGACGTCAAGGGCACCACCGCCGATGCCTCGATCGCCGTGCGCAAGGAAGACGAGGCGCTGCGCGAGCGCCTGAACAAGGCCCTGGACGAGATCGTCGCCAACGGGACTTACCAGAAGATCTCCAGCAAATACTTCGACTTCGATATCTACCAGTAAGACCGCATTCGCTGGCAAGCCAGCTCCCACAGGGTTTTGCGTCAACCGCGACCCTGTGGGAGCCGGCTTGCCGGCGAAGAGGCCCTGTTGTCTTGCCGAGGGTTCGCGCATGATCGAACAACTGTCCCTGTTATCCTTCGCCAGCGGCGGCTGGGGCCAGGCCCTGCTGGCCGGCGCCCTGGTGACCATTTCCCTGGCCCTGGCCTGCCTGCCCATCGGCCTGCCGCTGGGCCTTGGCGTGGCGCTGGCCGCCCGCTCGAAAAAACGCTTCCCGCGCGCCTGGGCCACCGTGTTCTCCACGGTATTTCGCGGCCTGCCCGAACTGCTCACGCTGTTGATCATCTATTACGGCTGCCAGATCGCCGCGCAGAAGATCCTCACCGCCATGGGCTACGAGGGCGAGGTAATGATCAATACCTTCCTCGCCGCCATGATCGCCTTCAGCCTGGTGTTCGCCGCGTTCTCCAGTGAAATCTGGCTGGGCGCGTTCAAGACCATTCCCAAGGGCCAGTACGAGGCCTCGGCCGCGCTGGGCCTGAGCAAAACCACCACCTTCCGCAAGGTGGTGTTCCCGCAGCTGGTGCGCATCGCCCTGCCGGGCCTGTCGAACAACTGGCTGTCGCTGCTCAAGGACACCTCGCTGGTGTCGACCATCTCGCTGGTCGACCTGATGCGCCAGACCAACCTGGCCGTCAGCGTGACCAAGGAGCCGATGTTCTTCTACACCGTCGCCTGCCTGGGCTACCTGCTGTTCTCGGCGCTGTCGGGCCGGGTCTTCGCCTATATCGAACGCCACACCAGCCGTCACCTGCGGAGTGCACGCACATGAATCTCGATGCCCTGCTGGCGTTCTTCGTCGACCCCGACCTGCTCGAACGCTACGGCCCGCGCTTTATCGACGGGCTGCTGGTCACCGGCAAACTGGTGGCCATCTCCTTCACCCTGGGCGCCCTGCTGGGCCTGCTGCTGGCGCTGGCGCGGCTGTCGAACAACGTGCTGCTGCAACGCCTGAGCGCCGGCTACATCTACTTCTTCCGGGGCTCGCCGCTGCTGGCGCAGCTGTTTCTGCTGTACTACGGGCTGGGCTCGCTCAAGAGCTTCTGGCAGGACGTCGGCATGTGGTGGTTCTTCCGCGAAGCCTGGTACTGCACCCTGCTGGCCTTCACCCTGAACACCGCCGCCTACCAGGCCGAGATCTTTCGCGGCAGCCTGATGGCCGTGGCCCCCGGGCAATACGAGGCGGCCAGAGCACTGAGCCTGAAGCGCTCGACCACCTTCTTCAAGGTGATCCTGCCGCAGTCGCTGATCGTGGCCATCGGCCCGCTGGGCAACGAGCTGATTCTGATGATCAAGGCCAGTGCAATCGCCTCGCTGGTGACCATCTACGACCTGATGGGCGTGACCAAGCTGGCCTTCTCGCGCAGTTTCGACTTCCAGATCTACCTGTGGGCCGCGGTGCTCTACCTGCTGATCGTGGAGATCGTGCGCCGCAGCCTCAAACACATAGAAGCCCGACTGGGCCGCCACCTGCGCTGAACCGTAGCCGTAGAGGATTTTTTCATGCATTGCCAAACCATCGTTCTGGGCGCCGGTATCGTCGGTGTTTCCACGGCCCTGCACCTGCAAGCACGCGGGCGCAAGGTGATCCTGATCGACCGTGACGAACCGGGCAGCGGCACCAGCCACGGCAATGCCGGCCTGATCGAGCGCTCCAGCGTGATCCCCTATGCCTTCCCGCGCGAGCTGTCCAAGCTGCTGCGCTACGGCCTCAACCGCCAGCCCGACGTGCGCTACAGCTTCAGCTACCTGCCCAAGGCCGCGCCCTGGTTGCTGCAATACTGGAAGAACTCCGCCCCGGCGCCCCTGGCCGAGGCCACCCGCGCCATGCTGCCGCTGGTGCAGCGCTGCGTCGAGGAACACGACGCACTGATCGAGGCTGCCGAACTGGGCGCCATGGTGCAGGCCAAGGGCTGGATCGAGGTGTACCGCACCCAGCCTGCCCTGGCCCAGGCCGTGGCCGATGCCCAGGCGCTCAAGCCCTACGGCCTGCAGTTCGAGATTCTCGACAAGCAGCAACTGCACGAGCGCGAACCGGACCTGAGCGCCAACGCCGTGGGCGGCATCCACTGGCTCGACCCCAAGACCGTGAGCAACCCCGGCGGCCTCACCCGCGGTTACGCGGCGCTGTTCGTCAAGCGCGGCGGGCAGTTCATCCAGGGCGATGCGCGCACCCTGCGCCAGGTGGCCAGCGAATGGCAGGTCGACACCCGCCAGGGCCCGGTCACTGCACCGGAGGCGGTGATCGCGCTGGGCCCGCAGGCCGGCGAGCTGTTCCGCCCGCTGGGCTACGATATCCCGTTGGAGGTCAAGCGCGGCTATCACGTACATTTTCATGCCAAGGCCGGTGCTGCACTCAAGCATTCACTGTGCGACGTGCAGGGCGGCTTCGTGCTGGCACCGATGGCCCAGGGTATTCGCCTGACCACCGGCATCGAGTTCGCCGCCAGCGACGATGCGGCCAACGAGGTCCAGTTGCAGCGCTGCGAAGCCATCGCCCGCCAGCTGTTCCCGCTGGGCGAGCGCACCCAGGACGCGCCGTGGCTGGGCCGACGCCCCTGCCTGCCGGACATGCGCCCGGTGATCGGCCCGGCGCCGCGGCACAAGGGCCTGTGGTTCAACTTCGGCCACGCCCACCACGGCCTCACCCTGGGCCCGGTATGCGGGCGCCTGCTGGCAGAAATGATCACCGGCGAAAACACCTTTACCGACCCGACGCCCTATGGCGCCGACCGCTTCGAACACTGAGATCGCGGAGAACAACAACATGACCGCACCACTGAGCCTTGCCGCTGCACGCCCCGACACGCACCCCGACCCGCGCAAGGTCGTGGTGAGCATCGACGGGCTGAACAAGTTCTATGGCGACTTTCACGTACTGCGCGACGTCGACCTCAAGGTGCGTGAAGGTGAGCGCATCGTGCTGTGCGGGCCGTCCGGCTCGGGCAAGTCGACGCTGATCCGCTGCATCAACCGCCTGGAGATCGCCGAAAAAGGCACCCTGCTGGTCAACGACACCGACCTGGCGCTGACCACGCGCCAGGCCGCCGAGGTGCGCAGCGAGATCGGCATGGTGTTCCAGCACTTCAACCTGTTCCCGCACATGAGCGTGCTCGACAACTGCACCCTGGCGCCGATGAGCGTGCGCGGCCTGTCGCGCAAGGAGGCCGAGGAGCGGGCACGGTTCTACCTGAACAAGGTGGGCATCGAGAGCCAGGCGGGCAAGTACCCCAGCCAGCTGTCGGGCGGGCAGCAGCAGCGGGTGGCAATCGCCCGGGCGCTGTGCATGAAGCCAAAGATCATGCTGTTCGACGAGCCGACCTCGGCACTGGACCCGGAGATGGTCGCCGAAGTGCTGGATGTGCTGGTCAAGCTTGCCGACACCGGCATGACCATGCTGTGCGTGACCCACGAAATGGGCTTTGCGCGACAGGTGGCCGAGCGCGTGCTGTTTCTGGACGGCGGGCAGATCATCGAGGATGCCCCGCCCGAGGCGTTCTTCAACAACCCGCAGAGTGATCGGGCCAAGGGCTTCCTGGCGCAGATTCTGCACTGAAGCCGCTGACCTTTCGCGGGTCACGCCCGCTCCCACAGGGGCTCACGCCGGCCTTGAGGGAGCGGGCTTGCCCCGCGAAGAGCCCACCACGTACTACGCCTAGCGCGCCTGCATCTTCGACTTGATAAACCCGGCCACGAACGTCAGCACCGCGCCGCCGGCACCACCGCCGACGATGCTGCTGATGATCGCCGCCATGTCCAGCGACCCGCCAGCCCCCATGCCGGCCCCGGGCTCACCGGTGATCGCGGCCAGTATCTGGCCCACGATCACCCCGCCCACCCCGCCGAAGATCGAATTGAGCAACGGCCCCATGCTCTGCTTGCTCATGCCGGCGGCATTGCCGCCTACCACACCACTGATGACCTGAATGACCAGACTCACGATGTCCATGGCTATACCCCTGCGCAGCGCTGATTGAGTGACGGCTCAGCTGCGACTACGACTACAGGCACTACCGGCGGCATCGAGACGTCTCGATCCGATCAACGACAGCCAGCTGTTGCGGATACGCGAAGTATAGGACAGGTACACGCCCTGCCCTTGCCCCCTCACACGTCGAAGTTCATGCGCCGCAGCCGCGCATCGATGGCCGGCGCGTTGAGCGCGCGGTTGAACACCAGGGCCAGCAGCAGCGACAGCGGCACCAGCGTGGGCAAGGCCCCCAGCATGCCGACCAGCGCATTGGGCAGCATGTGCTGCAGGCGTGGCCCGTCCCGCAGCAGGGCGATCGGCGTGTCCGGGAACAACGCCAGCAGCGGCATCAGGCAGAAGGCCAGCACCACGGCGGCCAGCAGCCGATTGCCCGGGCCCTTGCCCATGAAGCGGTTCATGCGGTGCCACAGCATGTCCTTGAACAGCCAGGTGCACAGCAGCCCCACGCCCACCAGCATCACCCCGTTGATCGGGCTGGTGAACGGCAGCACCAGGTAGTGCTTGAACATGGCCCACACCGTGGCCGGGCCATCGGCCCTGAACAGCACCTGCGGCCCGCCGAACTTCACCTCCAGAAGCTTGCCCGCGCTGAAAAAGAACAGCACCAGCATCAGCAGGCTCAGCCGCCAGAAGTAACCCAGCGCACGGCGCAGCACCAGCCTGGGCTCCAATTTGCTGCGCAGGGCCGTCTGCTGGTCCGAGGCGTTCTTGCGCAGCGCGAAGAAGCGATTGGCCTGCTCGGGGCTGACAGTGCCGTTTTTCACGTCCGACAGCTGGCTGACGTAATTCACGTGTCCAGACTCCTCGATCATGCGCCTGGCCACCGAACGCTCGCTGGCCAGGGCCACCTGTTCGATGTCTGCCGGGTTTTCCAACTGCTCGATCACCCTGTCGAAGTAGCTGGCGGCCAGCCCGTCATCGAACACCACATGCCGGTAGCGGCCAAGCATGTTGCAACGGATGCTGCGCCGTCCGGCACGCACCTGGGCCTGGCTGTAATAGCAGGTGCCGTCCACGCTCAGTACCAGGTCGCCCTTCTCGGGTGTGTTGTCCGGGTAATAAGGCGCGGCGAACCCTTCGGCAGCCCGCTCGATGGTTTCGGGCTCATCCCCCCACTCGTCGACGTAAGGCTTGAGCCAGGTATCGTTGGACTTCAGGTGCACCGAATTGCCGACCGCCTTGGCCGACACCTCCAGGGTGTAGCGGGTGCAGATGAACTTGTCGCCCAAACAGCCGCCGCAGGTCACCTGCCCCCCCATGCAGCCGCACGCCACAGAGCCGCCCACACAACTGGGGCAGTTGTCGCCGCCTGCGCCCATGCAGTAGGCACAACTGCCACTGCCGGTGCGGCCGGAGCCGCCACAGCCCCAGCACTGCGTGCGGCCCTTGCCGCTGCAACTGCTGCATCTTAGCTTGCAACTGCCGTTGCACACGGTGCAGCGCTGCTTGCCGTAACCGCTGCAGGTGCCGCAGGTATGGCTGGTGTAGAGCGGGTCCAGGGCAAACAGCTTCACCTGCTGGCTGCGCAGAAAATGCGCGGGATTGCTGCCCAGCCCCTTGAGCACACGGTTCTTGTAATGCGCCGCGCCCCTGCCCAGCAGCACTTGACGCTGCTCGGCCATCGACTGCTCGAGCTGGTGTTCGCTCACCGAATTGATCCGCAGCCCCACCGAAGCCGACTCGCGGCGCACTTCGGTCACCAGGCTCCAGCGCCGGCTCACGCTCACCGCGCGCCCCTTGTCCTCGACCTGCTGCACGGTCAGCTCGAGATCGGAGGTGTCATAGCCGCACCCCTGCAGGCGGCTGCGCAGTGCTTGCTCCACGGTGCGGGTGAATGCCTGGGTCATCGTCTACTCCGTCTCAATGCGCGCGTCCTGTTTTCGCCTGCTGGCGTAACGCCACAGAATGCCACGCCGCCCCTGGCGTGCGCTACGCGTCACGTTTCGGTTATCAGCAATTCATGTAGGAAACTGCCCAATATGTAGCCCTGTGCTACCATCCCGCGCAGCGGGTCACGCGCGCCATCAGTACAGGGAAGCACTCTTTGAAACACCACACCTCCTCACGTTTCAGCGCACTCGCCCTGGCCTGCTGGCTAATGGCCGGGCTCGCCTTCCAGGCATCCGGCGCGCTGGCCGACCAGTTGATCGGCACCCACCCCTCGGCTGCCGGCCCGATCAACCACATGGAAACCCCGCAGGGGCACGCCTACCTCACGCTGCCCCAGCGCAAGCTGCAATTGCAGCTGCCAGCGCAGTGGCGCGAAACCAATGTGGAGGGCACCTACGACCTGCAGGGCGAAACCGCCGTGGTGCTCAGCTACCGCACGCCGCAATGCGACTCGCAAAGCGCGCTGGTGGTGTTGTCCGGCACCTCGGCGTGGGGGCCTTACCGCCTGGGCGGCTGTTCCGACATGCTGGCCTTGCAGCGCGCCGAAGACGGCAAAAGCCTGGTGGCGATGCAGCTCAACGGCACGCAGTCGGCGGCCTGGACCTACTCATCGCTCGACCGGCAGTTTCGCGGCCCGCTGCGGGTCGACCTGCCGAACCTGCTCAAGGGCCTGGCCAGGGCGACACCAGCCCCTGCCAGGGCCGCAGCGCTACGCCCTGCACCCGTCCAGCACGCCGTGGCCCCGACGCCCCCGCCGCAACCCAGGCCCGCGCCCGCAGTGGCCAGGGTCGAAGCCAAACCGCCAACGCCTGCCCCGGCAGCAGCGCCATCGGCCGCGCCGCAGGTCACGCCCCAGGTCGCCACTGAGGTGGTAGACCGCGCCAAAACCGCGGCGCCGGCCCAGCGCCGGGTGACGCTCGACCTGACCTCCGAGCTGGAACACTAGCCGTGAACAGCCGCCTGTCGCCCGACCTGACGGGCCGGCCATGGCGCGAGTGGCTGCGCCGGCCTGTCGTGGCACGTGCGTCAACGCCCCGCCAACAGCAACGCTTCGTGGCCCGCCTGATGCTGGGGCTGACGCTGTGTTACCTGCTCGTCGAGATGGGCTTCAACGCACGCCTGCTGGATGTGGTGGGCGGGCTGGCCAGCCCCGCCCAGGTCGAGTCGATCGAATTCTACGGACGCCTGATCGCCGGCACCGCCGTGGCCCTGCTGGGCCTGGGCTGGGTACTGAAAAAGGCCTGCAGCCAGTACTGGAGCCTGGGCCGCACGCTGGCCTGGTCTGCGCTGACGGTGGGCAGCTGCCTGCTGGTGGTGTTTTATGCGCAGCTGGCCCTGATCAACCACCTGGTCGCCACCTCCACCCCGCAGGAGCGTGCCCGCGCCGTGCTGGGCGTGCCCATCAGCTACCTGTTGGTGCATCGCGAGTTCGGCCTGAAGGGGCTGGAGCTGGGCACCGACGACTACAAGCGCCCCGAGGGCAAGACCCTGCTAGCCACCCTGCCGATCCTGCTGCAGTCGGTCGATCGCCTCGAAGAGCGAGTGCGCCAGCAGGGCCTGGCCTTCTTCGAACTGTTCGCCGAAACCCGCCGCGGCCCGCTGGCCGACAACTACCAGCGTTACCGCGAGGCCCTGGCCGAGCTGGACGAGCTGTACGGCAACTACCGCCAGGGCAGCCAGCGCTACCTGGACGCCACCAGCCCGGCCGCCATCGCCCGGCATCAGCAGCAGGCCTGGGACGATTACGTGCAGACCCTCAAGCAGCGCAATCGCCGCCTGACCCCAGGCAACGTGCCGCGCCGGCACTGGCCGCAGGTGCGCCGCATGCTGGATGACAAGGGCATTCAGGTGAGTGACAACTGGCAACCCGGCGACCGCGCCGGCTTCAACCTGGCCGTGGCCAAGCGCGTGCAGGGCCATGCCAGCGGCGCCTACGGCACCGAGCTGTTCAAGCATATCCAGGGCGACTGGATCAAACCCGGCCTGTCGCGCCAGGGGTTCTTCGCCGACCCGGCGATCCAGCAGCGCTGGCGTAGCGCGCTGTACCTGCCCGACAGCCTGTCACTCAAGCCCGACTGGTCGCTCGAGGCCTATGAACAGGCGATCTACCGCCCGACCCTGCGCCTGGATGCCCAGCAACTGCTCGAAGAACGCCTGGTCGAGCCGGCCCGCTATGGCGAGCGCAACGACAAGGCCGACATCGGCCGAGACAGCTACCGCGCCCTGATCGTGCCGATGATCGCCCTGCTGTTCTCGTTGCTGGGGGCCTTCACCCACCTGTTCAAATGCACCCTGTTCGCCCTGCGCGCCGTGCGCCCGGTGCCGCGTCGCGCCTACTGGGGTGCGCTGGCGGTGTACGCGGTGGTGGTGCTGGCGCTGCCGATGCCGTTCAGCAACAAGGTCACCGAACAGCCGCTGTTTCTCACCCTCAAGCAGCGAGGCGCCAGCACCCTGGGCGCCATGGGCTGGGTGATCGCCCACGGTGCGCAGTGGACCGCCCAGGTACAGCCGCTGTTCTACCCGCTCAACGAAGCGATACGCCTGCACCTGCTGCAAGGCCTGAGCTACGGCTACCACGACAACGACTGATGACAGCGCCCCGCCACGGCCTGAAAGGAGCCCCACCTTGACCCGCTCGACCCCCCTTACCCTTGTACTACTGGCTGGCAGCGTGCTGCTCGGCGGCTGCCAGAACTCGCAGATGGGCAGCACCGCACTGGGCGGTGCTGCCGGCTGCCTGGGCGGCGCGATCATTGCGGTCGGCACCGGCGGCAAGCCCGGTGTGGGCTGCGCCATTGGTGCCGCGCTGGGCGCCCCCAGCGGCTACTACATCGGCCGCCAGAAAGACCTGCAGCAGGCCCGGCAGGTGCAGGCCGACATCGAGCGCCAGTCTGCCGACGTAGCCGCCGTGCAGGTCAGTACCCGCCAGGTCGCGGTGCCGGCCGACGAGCGCAATGCGGTGGGCGCCGCCAGCATCGATGCCGTCGACTCCATGCAGGTGAACGTGCCCCAGGCCCTGGTCAACAAGCGCGACAAGCGCCTCAAGGAGCCCCTGGGCCGTGTCGGCAGCTACGTGTCCGGTGCCCGCAGCAAGGCCAATGTGGTGGTCACCACCCGCAGCAAGGGCGACTTCAACTACATCGTCAGAACCATCAAGAGCGGCTACAACGGCAAGGTCGCCACCGACAAGGTCACCTACCAGTACCGCGAGCAGACCCGCGGCACCCAGTCGGCGATTCAGGTCATGCACGACGCCCAGGCTTAAGCCTTCCAACTCCAGTGGAGAACAGCAAGCATGCAGGATTTCAAGATTCAACGCCCCGACCCGGATGGCCGCGCAAAGCCGCAAAGCAAGCCGCAAAGCCAACCGCAGCAGCCCGACAGCACCGACCACACGGCCTACTACAAGCCGCGCCACCGCCAGGCGCAGCAGAACCAGAGCACCTACACCCGCAGCAGCGACAACGGCCCGATGCTGGTCTACGTGCTGTACCTCATCAGCCTGCTGGTGGTGGTCACCGCGCCTGCCGGGCTGGTCTACGCCTACCAGAGCCGCGCTGGCGCCAATGACCTGGACCGCAGCCACTACACCTTCCAGATCCGCATGTTCTGGATCGGCCTGTTGCTGCTGGGGGTGGGCGTCATCGGCATACCCTTCGTGTTCGGCTGGTTCGTGCTGGTCGGCTGGGCTGTCTGGCTGCTGTACGCAATCACCACCGGCATGCGGCGCTGGCGCAAGGGCCAGCCGGCCAGCTGAGGCCTGGTTGCCTACGCCAAAAGTCGTACGTTAAATATAATGAACTACCAAGCACGCTAACAATTGACATTAATCCTTATAAAACAAGGTATTGGGTTGTATTTCTAGAAACAACATAAGGAAATTAGCCTGCCGCAGGGTAAAGCCGTTTGACATATTTAACGGCTCTGGCAAGCTATGTCACAGGTTTCGACCGGGAGTCGTCCTTCCAGGCGCTCTCGGCAGTGCTCGAAACCTCAGGTAGCGTCAGCGGTTCCCGATGCGCCTGCACAACAATGACAGGCCGAGCCTGTCCCAAGGTGACATATGCCCAACAGCAACATTGGCAATAAGAATCAGACCCTGCGCAAGCCTGTCGTGCTCATGACCATGGGTGCCCAGGAACGCAAGGGCCATGCCTACCAGGTAATGACCCACAAATACATCCAACCCCTGGTCGACCATGCCGGATGCGTGCCGGTTCTGGTTCCGACCTGCTGCGGTACCGAAGACCTCGAGCAGTACCTGGACATGGCCGACGGCGTGTACCTGACCGGTGCCGGCAGCAACATCGACCCGGCGCTGTATGGCCAGGAGAACGAAACCCCGGGCAAGGCCCAGGACCGCGACCGCGACCTGTTCGACCTGCCGCTGGTGCAACTGGCCATCGCCCGTGGCCTGCCGATCTTCGGTATCTGCCGCGGCATGCAGGAAATCAACGTGGCACTGGGCGGCGACATCTACCAGAAGGTCTATGCCGAGCCAGGCTTCAACGATCACCGGGAGAACCCCGACGATCCGGTTGATGTGCAGTACAGCCAGGTTCACAGCGTGCGCCTGGAAGCCGGCAGCTGGCTGCGCGAACTGCTGCAGAGCGATGAAATCCGCGTCAACTCGCTGCATGGCCAGGGCCTGAAGACCCTGGGTGAAGGCCTCGAGCCGCTGGCACGTGCCGAAGACGGGCTGGTGGAAGCGATCCATGCACCAAGCCTGTCGCCGTTCCTGTTCGCGGTGCAATGGCACCCGGAATGGCAGGCGGCGCAGAACCCGGACTCGGTGAAGATGTTCGAAGCCTTCGGCCAGGCCTGCCGCCAGCAGGCAGCCAAGGGTCAGGCGGCGAAGAAGGTCGGCTCTACGGCCTGATTCGCGCCAACCGTTTCGCCGGCAAGGCCGGCTCCTGCCGCAGGAGCCGGCCTTGCCGGCGAAGGGCCCGGCCTGTCACCTCACACCCCCAGCGCCTCGATCAGCAACTGCGCCGGCACCGGCAGTTCCACCCCCTTGCGCGTGACCACCTCATAGGGCTCGCTGCGCGAGTTCAACACCAGCGGCAGTTGCGCCAGCATCCCATGCTCGAGCGCGATCCTGGCCGAGTCCCACGGCATCACCGCCACCAGCCCACGGTCCTGCAACAGCAACGTGAGCGTGGTGAAAGTTGATGAAGTTTCAATGGGATACAGTGGAAAGCTCAAACCCGCCTCACGAAATTCACGCTCCAGCGTCAAGCGCATCGGCATGTTCACCGGGAACACCACCCAGCGTGAATCGGCCAACGCCTCGAGCCTCAACTCGGCACACCCCACCAGCGGGTGCTGCAGATTGGCCACCACCACCAACTGCTCCTGATGCCTGGCCCGGCTCACATAGGCGCCCGGTCGCGGGCTCACGCTGGTTCGGCAGATCACCACATCCAGACGGCCCTGATCGAGCAAGCTGAGCAGGCGGTCGCTGGTGTCCTCGACGATCGATACCGACAGGTCCGGCTGGCTCTCGCGCAGACGCGCCAGGCCCTCCACCAGCATCGGTACCGCCCCCATGATCGACCCCACCGACAGCCGCCCGCCGTGGCCCTGCAGAATACCGATCATCTCTTCGCGCAGGTGCGCCAGGTCGGTATTGATCAGGCGCGCATAACGTACCACGCAGCGCCCCAGGTCATTGGCCTCCAGCCCCTTGCTGGTGCGCTCGAACAGCACCGCGCCCAGGGTCGATTCGATTTCATTGAGGGCCTTGGTCGCGCCCGGCTGGGTAATCGACAGGGCCTGGGCGGCCTTGTGGATCGAGCCCAGCTCGTCGAGGCTGATCAGCAGGCGCAACTGGCGCATGCGCAGGCGCGAAGCCATGGTAGTCAGGGGTGGCAGCATAGGTGATTACTTTTGGTTATCCCTCGGTCAACAGCTGTCATTAGGCAGCAAAGCCACGCAAATTTAAAGTGTCGGACAACAGCCCTCCCCACAAGAACAATCAGGAGTCAGCATGCGTCTGATCCAATTCGAAACCCCTACAGCCGCGCGTCACGTCGGCGTCATCGAAGGCGACCTGATCCAAGTGGTACGCAATACCCGCACCATGCGTGAACTGGCCCTGGCCGCGATTCGCAACGCCCGCAGCCTGTGCGACGAAGTGCTCGCCCGCGGCCTGGACGCCACCGCCCACAGTTACGCCCAGGCCCTGGCCGACTGCCGGGTGCTGCCGCCGCTGGACCACGACGACCCCGCCCACTGCCTGATCAGCGGCACCGGCCTGACCCATCTGGGCAGCGCCTCGACCCGCGACAAGATGCACCAGCAGAAAATCGACGACAGCACCGCCCTGACCGACACCGCCCGCATCTTCCAGTGGGGCATCGAAGGCGGCCGCCCGCCCTCCGGCACCGCCGGTGTGCAGCCGGAATGGTTCTACAAGGGCGACGGCTCGATCGTGGTACGCCCCGGCCAGCCGTTCCAGAGCCCCGCCTTTGCCGAAGACAGCGGCGAAGAGCCCGAACTGGCCGGCCTGTACGTGATCGGCGATGACGGCCAGCCCTACCGGGTAGGCTTCGCCATCGGCAACGAGTTCTCCGACCATGTGATGGAGCGGCGCAACTACCTGTACCTGGCCCACTCCAAGCTGCGCAACTGCTCCTACGGCCCCGAGTTGCGGGTCGGCGAGCTGCCCGCTCACCTGGGCGGCGTCAGCCGTATCCACCGCGGTGATAACCTGCTGTGGGAAAAGGAATTCCTCAGCGGCGAGGACAACATGTGCCATTCGCTGGAGAACCTGGAGTACCACCACTTCAAGTACACCCAGTTCCTGCGTCCGGGCGATGTGCACGTGCACTTCTTCGGCACCGCGACCCTGTCGTTCGCCGACCAGGTCAAGGCCGCGCCCGGCGACGTGTTCGAAATCAGCCTGCCCGAGTTCGGCGCCCCGCTGCGCAATGGCATCAGCGTGACGCCTTCGGCCATCTCACCCGGCGAGGTGAAAGCGCTCTGAACCGCAGGCGGCGCCCCGCGCGCCGCCGCGGCATTTCATAACAACCATAAGAGTGAGATGAGCATGAAAGACACCTCCTTGCAGGCCGCCCCGGCACCTGCCCTGGCTGCCACCGATGCCCAGCGGCCCACCACCGTGCGCTGGCGCATCTTCCTGATCCTGCTGTTGCTGGCCGCGATCAACTACATCGACCGCGCCTCGCTGTCGGTGGCGCTGCCGCTGATCTCGGCGGAATTCGAACTGACCCCGGCCATGGAAGGCCTGATTCTCAGCGCGTTCTTCTGGTCGTACGCACTGATGCAGATCCCCAGCGGCATGCTGCTGGACCGTTTCCAGGTGCGCAACATCATCGGCGCCGCCACCATCGGCTGGGGCGCCTTCCAGGCACTGGCCGGCGGCGCGCACAACTGGATCACCCTGCTGATCACCCGCGTCGGCCTGGGTGTGGCCGAATCGCCGATCATGCCGGCCGGGGCCAAGCTCAACGGCGCCTGGCTGACCCCCAACGAGCGTGGGCGTGGCGCCACCCTGGTGGACGGCGGCGCGCCGCTGGGCACCGCATTCGGCGCGATCATCATCGCCGGCCTGATCACCTGGTTCGACTCCTGGCGCATCGCCTTCGTGATCGCCGGGGTGGGCACCATCGTGGTCGGCATCTGGGCCTGGTGGTACATCCGCAACCACCCTTGCGAGCACCCCAAGGTCAACGCCGCCGAGCTGGACTACATCAACCAGGCCAACGCGGTGGCCAGCGACGGCAACGGGCGCAAGGCGATCCTCAAGGAGCTGCTCAAGAGCCGCTCGGTACTGGCCATGTTCGCCGGCTACGCCTGCTACAACAGCGTGTTCTACGGCCTGCTGACCTGGATGCCGAGCTACCTGCACCAGGCCCACAACCTGGACATCAAGGCCATGGGCGGCGCCACCTTCCTGATCTTCATGTGCGGCTTCGTCGGCGAGCTGATCGGCGGCTGGATCGCCGACAAGTGGAAAGCCAGCGGTGGCCAGCCCAACACCGTGATGCGCAGCATGTTCGCAGGCTCCGCCGCCGTGGCTGCCCTGTGCATCCTGCTGGTGGCCTACACCCCGGATGCCGCGCGGGTCATCGCCCTGCTGTGCGTCGCGCTGTTCTTCATCCGCTGGTGCGGCATGTACTGGTGCCTGCCGGCGATCCTGGGCGGCAAGTCCAAGGCCGGCATTCTGGGCGGCAGCATGAACTTCTGCGGCAACATGGTCGGCGTACTGGTGCCGATCCTGATCGGCCTGATCGTGCAGTTCACCGGCTCCTACTTCCTGGCCCTGATCTTCTTCGTGGTCATGGCCTTCGGCCTGATGCTGTTCTCCGGCCTGATCGACTATCGCGAGCGCGGCCTGGCGTAAGCCCGGCCCACGCCTCTGGAGATGACTGAGATGCAACTCATTACAACAACAGGCAGCGACAGCGCCGCCAATGCCGTGATCCGCCTCAACCCGCTGGACGACGTGCTGATCGCCCGCCAGCCCCTGCCCAAGGGCCTGCACCTGCAGGCCGAGCACATCGAGGTGCTGCAGGCCATCCCGGCCGGGCACAAGGTGGCGGTGCGCGCCATCGCCCCCGGCCAGCCGCTGCGCCGCTACGGGCAGATCATCGGCTTTGCCAGCCAGCCCATCGCCGCCGGCGAGCATGTGCACGTGCACAACCTGGCCATGGGCGACTTTGCCCGCGACTACGCCTTCGGCGTGGACGCCAGGGGCACACCGGCCACCACCGACGATACCTTCATGGGCATCGTGCGCGCCGACGGCCGGGTGGCCACGCGCAACTACATCGGCATCCTCACCTCGGTGAACTGCTCGGCCACCGTGGCACGCGCCATCGCCGACCATTTTCGCCGCGACATCCACCCCGAGGCGCTCGCGCCCTACCCCAACGTGGACGGCGTGGTGGCCCTGACCCACGGCGTGGGCTGCGCGGTCGACCCCGGCGGCGAGGCGCTGGCGATGCTGCAGCGCACCCTGGGCGGGTACGCGGTGCATGCCAACTTCGCCTCGGTGCTGATGATCGGCCTGGGCTGCGAGACCAACCAGATCCCCGACCTGCTGGCCGCCCAGGGCCTGAACAGCAGCCACACCCTGCGCACCTTCACCATCCAGGGCACCGGCGGCACCACGCGCACCATTGCCAGCGGCATCGCCCAGGTCAAGTCGCTGCTGGCCGAAGCCGATCAGGTACGTCGCGAGCCGGTCAGCGTCAGGCACCTGACCGTCGGCCTGCAATGTGGCGGCTCCGACGGCTATTCGGGCATCACCGCCAACCCGGCACTGGGCAATGCGGTGGATCGCCTGGTAGCGGCCGGTGGCACCGCGATATTGTCCGAAACCCCGGAAATCTACGGCGCCGAGCACCTGCTCACGCGCCGTGCGGTCAGCCGCGAAGTGGGCGAAAAGCTGATCGCGCGCATCCACTGGTGGGAAGCCTACTGCGAGCGCATGGGCGCCGAACTGAACAACAACCCCTCGGCCGGCAACAAGGCCGGCGGGCTCACCACCATTCTCGAAAAATCCCTGGGCGCCGTGGCCAAGGCCGGCTCCAGCGACCTGATGGACGTCTACGAATACGCCGAACCGGTGCGTGCCCACGGCCTGGTGTTCATGGACACCCCCGGCTACGACCCGATCTCGGCCACCGGCCAGGTCGCCGGCGGCGCCAACCTGATCGCCTTCACCACCGGGCGCGGGTCGGCCTACGGCTGCGCACCGTCGCCCTCGATCAAGCTGGCCACCAACACCCGCCTGTGGGAAACCCAGGAAGACGACATGGACGTGAACTGCGGCGGCATCGCCGACGCCAGCACCACCATCGAGGAACGCGGCGAACACATCTACCGCCTGATGCTGCGCATTGCCTCGGGCGAACGCAGCAAGAGCGAACAACATGGCTACGGCCAGAACGAATTCGTGCCCTGGCAGATCGGCGCCATCACCTGAGCCCCTGCCCTCAACCGACAAGGACCCCGCAATGACCTCTGTTCTCGGCCACAACTACATCGCCGGCCAGCGCAGCGCTGCCGGCACCACCGTACTGCAGAGCCTGGATGCGAGCACCGGCCAAGCGCTGGCGTGCACCTTCATCCAGGCCACTGCCGAAGAAGTGGACGCCGCCGCCAAGGCTGCCGCCAGCGCCTACCCGCAGTTCCGTACCCTGCCTGCGACGCGGCGCGCCGAATTTCTCGATGCCATCGCCGACGAGCTGGACGGCCTGGGCGATGACTTCATCGCCACGGTATGCCGCGAAACCGCCCTGCCCGCTGCTCGCATCCAGGGCGAACGCGGGCGCACCAGCGGGCAGCTGCGCCTGTTCGCCAACGTGCTGCGCCGTGGCGACTTCCACGGGGCACGCATCGACCGCGCGCTGCCCGAGCGCCAGCCACTGCCGCGCCCGGACCTGCGCCAATACCGCATCGGCCTGGGGCCGGTGGCGGTGTTCGGCGCCAGCAACTTTCCGCTGGCCTTCTCCACGGCCGGCGGCGATACCGCCTCGGCGCTGGCCGCCGGCTGCCCGGTGGTGTTCAAGGCTCACAGCGGGCACATGGCCACCGCCGAATGGGTGGCCGATGCGATCCTGCGCGCTGCGCAGCGCACCGGCATGCCGGCGGGGGTATTCAACATGATCTATGGCGCAGGCGTGGGGGAATGGCTGGTGCGCCACCCGGCGATCCAGGCGGTGGGCTTCACCGGCTCGCTCAAGGGCGGCAACGCCCTGTGCAAAATGGCCGCCGAGCGCCCGCAGCCGATCCCGGTGTTCGCCGAGATGTCGAGCATCAACCCCGTCATCCTGCTGCCACAGGCGCTGCAGGTGCGTGGGGCGGCCATCGCCCGCGAGCTGACCGGTTCGGTGACCCTGGGCTGCGGGCAGTTCTGCACCAACCCCGGCCTGATCATCGGCGTGCGCTCGCCGGCGTTCAGTGACTTTGTGCACGCCTTCGTCGCACAGATGGCCGAACAGCCTGCACAGACCATGCTCAATGCCGGGGCACTGGCCAGTTATGCCAAGGGGCTGGAGCACCTGCACCGCCATCCTGGCCTCACGCACCTGGCAGGGGCCGCGCAGAACGGGCGCCAGGCGCAACCCCAGCTGTTCAAGGCCGATGTGAACTTGTTGCTGCAAGGTGATGATTTGCTTCAGGAAGAAGTGTTCGGCCCAGCCACCATCGTTATCGAGGTAGAGGACGATGCGCAGCTGGCGCTGGCATGGCAAGGGCTGCGCGGACAACTGACCGCCACCCTGATCGGCGAGCAGGCCGAGTTGCTCGAATACCGCTGGCTGGGTGAGTTGCTGGTGGAAAAGGTCGGGCGAGTTCTGCTCAATGGCTATCCGACGGGGGTCGAGGTGTGCGATGCGATGGTGCATGGCGGACCGTACCCGGCCACGTCCGATGCCCGGGGCACCTCGGTGGGTTCACTGGCGATCGATCGGTTCCTGCGCCCGGTGTGCTTGCAGAACTACCCCGATGCACTGCTGCCCGAAGCGTTGCAGAATGCCAATCCGCTGGGAATCCAGCGGCTGGTCGATGGCGTCATGAGCCGCGAGGCTGTCGGCGCCTGATGCGGGCGCCTTTGCCGGCAAGGCCGGCTCCTGCACCTGCAGGGGCCAGCCTTCCCGGCGACTGGGGTCAACCCTTGTTGGCAGCCAGGCTGTCAACCAGCATTGCGCTCTGCGCATCGCTGGCTTCGATCATCAGCTGCTTCAGGCTCTTGTCGAAGCCCGGGAACGGCGCTTCGAAGTTGAACGTGGACTTGCCCAGCAGCCCGCCCACGTACTGGATACGCGCCGCGTCCCAGCTCACCTGCTTCTGACGGCCCAGGCGCGGGTCGCGCAGGAACACCAGTTGCACCGGGGTAACGCCCGAATAGTCCGCCTTGTCCAGATCGGCACCGGCCGCGATCAGCGCATTGGCCACGGTCTTGTCACGCTGCGTCATGCAGTAGTGCAAGGCAGTCTGGCCCGCGTAGTTCACCGCGTTGATGTCCTGGCTGGCGATCAGGCGCTGGCCCAGTTCCGGGCGCTCCTTGGTCAGGCTGTTGCTCTTGCACAGCTCGTGCAGCGGCGTGTTGCCGAACAGGTTGGCCGTCTTGGCATTGGACAAGGCCAGCAGTTGGTCGAAGTGCGCGTCCGAGCAGTCGCGCCACGCGTTCTTCAGGCACATCATCAGCCGGGTATTGCCCTCTGCGGTGGTCTTGAGCGGGTCGGCGCCCAGGCTCACCAGCATGTCGTAGGCATTCTCGGCCACATAGTGGACCGGCAGCTCGGCTTCGGCGATCAGCGGCTTGTTCAGGTCGATGTCAGAGGCCTGCAGCAGGTACTTGAGCGACTCCACATCGGCCACGTAGCCGTCACGGGTAGACTTGCCGGCCAGCGCTTCCTTGAGCTTGTAGTGGTTGGGCGGCACGTCCTGGTACGGCACCAGCACCTGCACATCCAGCTCGCGGTAGATCACGGTCTTGCCGGTGTCCTGCCCCGCCGCGTAGGTTTCGCGTTTTTCGACGGTCTTTTCCGGCCAGTCGGGCGAGGCGAAGTACTGGATCGAATCGCCATCGCGCTGGCCATCCTTGTAGGCAGTGACCTTACGCAGACGGTAGGTGCCGTCGTCGAGCAGCACGAACTCCTCCTGCAGGCCCTCCAGCTTGCCCTGGTTGTAGTGCTTGCGCTCCTGCAACTGGCCGGTCGGGTAGAAGGTTTCCTGCACGCCATCGAGCTGGCCGCTGCCGTCCTTGTCATAGTTGGCGACCACGGCCGGCACCTGCTCGCCATTGACCACGCGCCAGGCCGATTGGGCCAGGGTGCGACCGTTCTGCTTGCTGCCCTCTTCGTGCACCGTGACCTGTTCGCGGGTCTGCAGGCCGCTGGCGCAGTCGAACTGGCTCTCGGTCTGCTTCTTGCCGGCGATGACGATGCGCTGCTGCGGCTTTTTCTCGCCGCCGCTGCAATACACGGTCGTGGTGCCGGTCAGTTGGCCGTCATCGAGTTGCGCCTCGATAGCCACCGAGCCGTCGGCATTGTGGGTAACCCAGTCGCCCTGGACCTTGCCGTTCTTGACCTTGAACTCGGAGATCAGCGTGTCGCCTTCCTTCCAGATGATGGTGCCGGACACCGGCTCCTTGGTCTTCTTGTCCACATAGATGGCAGTGGGCTTGCCCTTGCTGCCCTTGGAGGTGGTGACCTCGTCCCACTGGTAACTCGACCCGCAGCCAGCCAGCAACGCGGCCATGCCTGATACAGCCAGTACTTTTTTCACAGAACGTCCTTGGAGTTGAATGTGGCGTGGAGAGTTACTTGATGCGGGTCAGGGTCATGCTGACCAGCTCACCGCCGTCCAGCACCACCAGGCGGTTGCCGTTGTCTTCAACGCGCGCGTTCATCACTGCGGTGCCGTTCTTGTCGCGGGCGACGACGGTGTCACCGTCACGCTTCCACTCGTCGATCTCGTACTTGTCGCCCAGCAGGGTGATGTAGTCCTCGTCCAGCTCTGCGGTACCCACGTTGCTCTTGAAGCCCATCACGCTGGCCTGCACGTTGAACTTGCCTTCGATGGCATCGCTGCCGCAGCCGGCCAGGGCGGCGAACAGCGAGGTGAGCACCAGCGTCTTGATGATTTTCATTAACCGAGTCCTTAGCACGTATCTGTCTTGTGGGTTGCACGCTGGCACTTTCATATCAACCTGCCAGCATGAGCAACCTATGACCCTGTCCTACAATTTAAGTTCACCTCACAAACAACTTTAGATTATTTGCCTAACTATCTGTTTTAAAACAAATGATGATGAAAATAGCCTGGGAACCCGGTGATTTGTTTCCTACACAGATGAGCCCCGCCATGGCCTATGCTCATCAGCTTGACCCGGATCAACAGCCCGCCGCCCGTGCAGGCGCACCCTGCCCCATGAAGTTGCGCGTGTACCCCCTTGAGGAGAAACGACCATGGCCCGCATGAAAGCTGCAATCTTTGTCGAAAAGAACCGCATCGTGCTCGATGAAAAACCGATCCCCGAGGTCGGCCCCTCGGACGCCCTGATCCGCATCACCACCACCACCCTGTGCGGCACCGACGTGCATATCCTGCGCGGCGAGTACCCGGTGGAAAAGGGCCTGACCATCGGCCATGAACCGGTCGGCATCATCGAAAAGCTCGGCGCCCAGGTTAAGGGCTTCACCGAGGGCCAGCGCGTCATCGCCGGCGCCATCACCCCCAGCGGCCACAGCTATGCCTGCCTGTGTGGCTGTTCGTCCCAGGACGGCCCCGGCACGCCGCACGGTTTCAAGCCGGCCGGCGGCTGGAAGTTCGGCAACACCATCGACGGCTGCCAGGCCGAATACGTGCTGGTGCCGGACGCCATGGCCAACCTCTCGCCGATCCCGGACGGGCTGAGTGACGAACAGGTACTGATGTGCCCCGACATCATGTCCACCGGGTTCTCCGGGGCCGAGCGCGGCGGCGTGCGTATCGGCGACACGGTGGCAGTGTTCGCCCTGGGGCCGATCGGCCTGTGCGCGGTGGCCGGGGCCAAGCTGATGGGCGCCACCACCATCATCGGCGTCGACACCGTGCCCGCGCGTCTTTCGGTAGCCCGCCAACTGGGCGCCACCCATGTGGTGGACTTCAAGCAGGGCAACGTGGTGGACCAGATCATGGCCCTCACCCACGGCCGTGGCGTAGACGTGAGCATCGAGGCGCTGGGCACCCAGTCGACCTTCGAGTCGGCGCTGCGCATCCTGCGCCCGGGCGGCACGCTGTCGAGCCTGGGGGTGTATTCCTCCGACCTGACCATCCCGCTGTCGGCCTTTGGCGCCGGGCTTGGCGACTACAGCATCGTCAGCACCCTGTGCCCCGGCGGCAAGGAGCGCATGCGCCGCCTGATGGAGGTGGTGGCCAGCGGCAGCGTCGACCTCAAGCCGCTGGTGACCCACCGCTACAAGCTCGACGACATCGAGGCGGCCTACGAACTGTTCGCGCACCAGCGCGACGGCGTGATGAAAGTCGCGATCACTCCATGAGCACCGCCATCAGGGCTGCATCGCCGGCAAGCCGCTGCTGAGCACCAGGCTGTCGCGGATCTGCCCCGACAGCGCATTGACCCCCGCCATCACCCCGGTGGCGGGGTTCTGCATCAGGCCCTGCCATTCCTCATTGAGCGCCACATTGAGGATTACCCGCAGCTGCTCGACCATGGCCGGGCGCTCGCTTTCGTGCATCATCGCGCCGATGCCCGCCGAGGCCACCGAGATCAGCGCCCCCACCGCCTTGCCCACCGCAGCCGCCACCGCGCTGGCCGCGCCGCGCGGCACCAGTGTTGCTTCGAGCTGGGCGCTGGCGCGCTTGGCCACCGACGACAGGCCCGTGTCGGACGGCGCCTGGCCTGCCGCCACCGCAGCCTTCTGGATCTGCTCGTTCAACGCCAGGTAGGCCGGCAGGGTCAGCAGTGGCTGGGCCGTGATCAGCTGATGCACCGAGGCGTCGCGTGCGGCCGGCGGGCCGAGGGCGATGGCGGGAATGCGGTTCAGGTGCAGGGCGAACTGGTCGGGGGCGGCGCGGTAGCGCTGGCCGATACCTTGCAGCTGCTGGCCGAGCAGTTGCACGTACAGTTGGGTGGCGCGCTCGCGGATCAGCTGCGGGTTGATTTCCCTGGCCACCGGCTCCAGCACCCGTTCGCGGTACTGCTCCTGCAGGTAGAGCGCCAGGCGGTCCTCGCCGGGCGCGGTCTGCTGGTTCTTGCTGACCTTGTACCAGGCCACCTTGAGGGTCAGCCACTGCTGGGTCCAGTAACCGGTGAACCACGGAATGAAGTCCGCCTCGGTGCGCGCGTGCACCGCGTCTTTCCATACCTTCATGGAGCGTCGCGCATAGTCCTGGGCGGAACGGCTGGCGCCCTCGGAGGCATCGATGATGTCCCAATCGACACGTTGCCAGGCGGCCTGGGACAGCACCACCGGGGGTTGCGGCGCTGGTGTCGGCCGGGACCGGGCGCAACCGCCGATGGCCAGCAACAGTGCAAGGGTGCAGAGGGCGAGCAGGATGCGCTGGTTCAAGGTCGGCCCCCCGGTACAGTGAAGCGCTTGCCTGGAGTATAGCGAGCGGCGCGGGAACCACGGCTGGCCTTGGTCGGCGCTGCTCGGTACCCTGTCGGCACCTGCACACATTCAAGGGAGCTTCCATGCGAGGTGAACTGCGAACCCCGGGCGAGCCGTTCAAGCGCCTGTTCATCGCCCTGCCCTGTACCGAGCAGCAATGCCGGGCCATCGGCAAATGGCGCAGCACACTGGGGATCACCCGTGGTCGTCCGGTGCCTGCGGCCAATTTTCACCTGACGCTGATGTTCCTTGGGGAAGTCGGCGTCTCGCGCCTGCCTGCGCTGTGCGACGCCATGGCGGCGGTGCCGCGCCCCGAAGGCCCGCTGCGCCTGGAGCTGGACCGGCTGGTCGCATGGCACCGCGCTGATGCACTGGTGCTGGAGCCCATGCAGACGCCGGTGGCCTTGCGTCAATGGGTGTATGCCCTGCAGCAGGCGTTGCTGCCGCTGGGCGTGGAAGACAGCGTGCGTGAGTTTCGTGCGCACCTGACGCTGGTGCGCGACTACCCGGGTGATGTACCGGAGACGCCGGAGCCACCGGCGTTCAGATTGAACATCGACGATTTCGTGTTGTTCGAGTCCAGTGGCGGCCGCTACAAGCCGATAGCGCAGTGGCCGCTGGCGTGAACCCCTGCCGACCGTGGTGTCGGCGCTGAATGGCAAGGAAGAGCATGTATTACTGGAACAAGGACAACTTCGAAGGCCTCAGGCGCATTGGCGAGGTCTATGCCTCCCGTGAAGGCTTTGCCGGTTTCTCGCGGTATTGCCTGCTGCGCGAACAGGGCCTGAAAAAGCCGGCGCTCAAGGCGCTGGACGAGTTTCTCGACGGTGCGCGTCAGCGGGAGGTGGGCCAGCAGCGGGCGATTGTCTGCGAGATTGCCGACCTTGCCTTCAGCAACAATGGTGCGCACCAGTTGTTGTCGCATGCCTTGACCCGCTACCTCAGGCAGGTGCTGCGAGCCTGGTGCGACGAGGGCCCGGCGTTGGCCGAGCCTTATCGCTGGATGGGCAAGCTGACGGGCGAGTCGGCGTGGTTCCAGGCGGCACTGGCGCACGACCCGCAGGATCAGGTGGCATTGCGGCAGTTGGCGCTGGATGAGCTGGGCGAGGTTGATTTCATGGTTCATCACCTGCATGAGTCGGTGTTTCTGGGTGACGTTACCGTTGCGGCGACGAAGCTTGCGCGTGCCAGTGCGCTGGCGCGGCTGATCGAGGCCGAGACGACCCGCAGTTACATTGATGGTGAAGTGTGCAGCCTGCGTGAAATGCTCGAGGCCTGGGCGGTGTATCAGCAGGGGGATCAGTCGGTGGGGTTTGCCCAGTGGTGCGAGGCGCAGGCGCATGAGTTCCGGTTCCTGAAGAGCTACTACTACACCGAATGAGGAGTGGCCCACCTCTATTGTAGGAGCCGGCCTTGCCGGCGAACGAGCGAAACGCGCTCGCCTCCCTAGAGATAAGCCTGCTCCCGCCCCGGGCTGCGCTCGAAATGCCGCTTGTACTCGCGGCTGAACTGCGACGTGCTCTGATACCCCACCCGATGCGCCACCTGCGCCACACCCAACCCCTCGCCTATCAACATCTGCTGCGCCTTGAGCAAACGCAACCGCTTGAGGTACTGGATCGGCGACAGCAACGTGCAGCGCTTGAAGTGCTCATGAAACGTCGAGGTACTCATGTTCGCCCGCCCCGCCAACGCCTCCACGCTCAACGGCTCGGCGTAATGCTCGCGCAAATGGCTGAGGGCTGCAGCGATGCGCGCAAAATGCCCCTGCTGCTCCACCAGCGCCCGCAGCACCCCGGCCTGCGGCCCACGCAAGGCCACGTACAACACCTCGCGCACTCGCGCCGCCCCCATCACCCGGCTTTCCAGCGGGTCGTGCAGGCATCGCAGCAGCCGCTCCACGCTCTCGCGCATCGGCGCATCCAGCGCCGCTGATGTCATGGACTCGGGCGTCTGCGCCGCCACCACCTGGCCAGCCCCCAGCCCCATGCTCTGCACCAGTTCGCTCAGCACCGTGCGGTCGATCGCCACCGACACGCCCAGCAGGGGTTCATCTTCGGTGGCGAAGGTTTCGCACATGAACGGCACCGACAGTGCCTGCACCAGGTAGTGGCCAGCCCCATATTCCAGGGTGCGCGGCCCCAGCCGGGCCAGTTTGCTGCCCTGGGCCAGGATCATCAGGCTCGGTTCGTAGATCTGCGGGCTGCTCGCCACGTAGTGGCTCCAGGACAACACCTGCACCTGCGGCAGGTGGGTGTCGACCGGGCCCGGGCGGGTGGCAAGGGGTTGGATCAGGGCGCAAAGCGTGGCATTGGCATCGGCGTGGCAGGTGAGCTGCATGGGGTACCGCATCAGAGGATCAGACACGCGCATCATCGCAGATTCGCTGCCCACCGCCACTACCGCACGCCCGATCCCGGAGGATCAGGCATGACTATCGGAGCATTACCCCAGGATCAGGTAGGTCTTGCGTACCGTCTGGCGCACGTCCCAGGTGCCCTGGCTGTTGGCGGCAAAGTACAGCGCATCGCCGGCACCGAACGGGATAGGTTCGCCACCCTCGGGGGTGAAGCTACCCTCGCCGCTGATGATATAGCTGTACTCGGCCTGCACCACCTGGCGCCGGAAGCGCCCCGGCGTACATTCCCACAAGCCGGTGCTGGCGCCCTGCCCGGCCAGCTCCTGGTGCAACGCGGTACGCGCCATGGCCACCGGCTCGCCCAGGGGGGCGCCGACTGCCGCGCTGGGGCCGAAGGCGGTGTCGTCTTCAAGGTGAATCAGTACAGGGTTCATGTGCAGTCCTCAGGATTTGTCTTCAAGCCCGGCCGGAGCCAGGCGGGCCAGCATGCAGTCGAGACGGCCGGCGGTGTGGCCGGCCATTTCGGCGCGCTCCTTGCGTATCACGGCGTTGCGCACCAGCGAACCGCCCACATACCGCAGCGGCTCCGGCGGGAAGGCCTTGCAGTTGCGCCCCACCAGCGCACAGGTGCTCCAGGCATCCTTGCGCCCCAGGGCCAGGCTGGCCAGGATGCGCCCGCCCAGGCGGCTGGGGCCCACGCCGTTGCCGCTCCAGCCGATGCCGTAGTGGATGTTGCCCTGCTCGCCCAGGCCGCCGAAGGTCGGCAGGCTGTCGTAGGTGCGGTCGATGGGCCCCGACCAGGTATGGGTGATGCGCACGTCATCGAGCATCGGGTAGGTACGGCGCAGGTCGGCCTCGGTCAGCGCGATGCTGCCCGGGTCGTGGCTGAACACCGGCCCGATCCTGCCGCCGTAGGCTATCGCCCCGGTGCCCTTGCCGAAGGCGATACGGCCATCCACGGTGGTGCGGTAGTAGTCGACCATCAGTTGCGAATCGGTGATCGACTCGGCGCCGGTCCAGCCCATCTGTTCCAGGCGGGTCGCCACCGGCTCGGTGAGCACGATGGAACTGTTGACCGGGGTGATCAGGCGCGCCAGTTGCGGCAAGGCAGCCGCCCAGGCATTGGTGGCCAGCACCACCGAGCCGGCACGGATGCGCGCCTGCGGGGTCAGCACCTGCACCGGTGTGCCGGGCTGGATATCGCTGACCGCAGTACCCTCGGCAATCACCACCCCCGCCTCCAGCGCCACCCGGCGCATGCCGCGCACCAGGGCGCCGGGTTGCACGGTGGCGTTGCTGCGCTCGAACACGCCGGCCAGGTGCACCTTCGAGCCACAACGGCGCGCCACCTCGGCAGCCGGCACCCGCTCGAACGGCGTCACCCCAAGGCGGGCACAGGCGGCCAGCGTGGCGTTCCAGGTGTCGATGTGCGCGGGGCTGGTGGCCGTCCACAACCAGCCCTTCTGGCGAAAGTGCGCGTCGATCTGGTGCTGCTGGCAGAACTCGCCCAGCTCGCTGATCGCCCGCTCGGCGCTGTGCCCCAGAAACAGCGCCTGCTCCGGGGTGCAGAAGCTCGCCAGGGTGCCGACCTTGGGCCACCACGACATCACGAAGCCGCCGTTGCGCCCCGAGGCGCCCCCGCCGCACACGTCCTGCTCCAGCACCATCACGCGGATATCCGGCTCATGTTCCTTGAGGGTCAGGGCGGTCCACAGGCCGACGAAGCCGCCACCGACGATCACCACATCGGCGTCGTGCTCGCCCTGCAGCGCCGGGCCGGGTTTGAGGCTGGGCTCGGCGCTTTCCAGCCAGTAGCTGCGTTTGAGCGGTGCGCTGGGGGTCAGTTTCATGAGCGTGCCGCCCAGGCGTTGAAGCGCTGTTCGAGCAGTTCGCCGTGGTCGGCCCAGAAGCTTGCGTTCATCGGCAACTGGCCTTGCAGGTTGGGGCTGCCGGTGGGCAGCTCGCTGACCCGCTGCTCGCTCAGCAGGCCCAGGGCCTCGCGGTTGACCGGCCCGTAGGCGATCTGCTCGGCGTAGCCCTTCTGCTGCTCGGCCTTGAGGGTGTGGTTGATGAACTTCAGTGCTTCGTCGCGCTTCTTGGCCCCACGCGGGATGGCCCAGGCGTCCATGTCATAGATGCCGCCATTCCACACGATGCGCAGCGGGGTCTGGCTCTGCACCGCGCTGATCCGGCCGCTGTAGGCCGAGCTCATCACCACATCGCCCGAGGCCAGGTATTGCGGCGGCTGGGCGCCGGCCTCCCACCACTGGATGCTCGACTTGATCTGGTCGAGCTTGGCGAAGGCGCGGTCCTGGCCTTCACGGGTGGCCAGCAAGGTGTAGACATCGGCCGCTGGCACGCCATCGGCCAGCAGGGCGAATTCCAGGGTATACATGGCGCCCTTGCGCAGCCCGCGCTTGCCGGGGAATTTCTCCAGGTTCCAGAAGTCGTCCCAGCTGGTGGGGGCCACCTTGAGCTTGTCGGCGTTGTAGGCGATCACCGTCGACCACACGAAAAAGCCCACGCCGCACGGCTGTACCGCACCGGGCAGCAGTTGCGCGGCCACGGCCGGGTCGGGGGCGAACTCTTCGAGCAGGCCTTCTTCACAGGCGCGTGCCAGCTCGGGCAACTCCATCTCGACCACATCCCACGAGACGCTGCCGGTATCGACCATCACCTTGACCTTGGCCATCTCGCCATTGAACTCGCCGGCCACGATACGGGTGCCGGTCTGTGCCTGGTAGGTGTCATAGAAGGCCGCCACCTGTGCGGCCTTGTTGGCCCCGCCGTGGGACACCACGGTGAGGTCGGCCAGCGCCGATGTGCTGCACGCAGCGGCAGCGATCAGGGTGAGCGAAAAGGCCAGATTCTTGTGCATTGTTATGTTCTCCGGGTCGGGATGGCTCAGTAGGCCAAGTGTCGAGCCGCAGCCGGGCCGCCACAATCAGACGCAAACAAGATTCAGCCGCGCACCTTCATACGTTCGTACAAAGCCGTTCAAAGGCGCGCCATGCCCGGTTACACTGGCCGTCACCCTGCCCCGGAAGCTGCCCCATGGCCCTGTCTGTCAGCGACATCATCGCCCTGCCCGAACTGCGCACCCGCGTCATCAGCGGTGCCGGAGGGCTGGGCAAGCCGGTGCGCTGGGCCCACGTGTGCGAACTGGCCGAGCCCAGCGAATGGCTGGGCGACGCCGACCTGCTGATGACCACCGGCATCGGCATACCCACCGATGCCGATGCCCAGCGCGCGTACGTGGAAAACCTCGCGGCCGCTGGCCTGGCGGGCATGATGATCGGCGAGAACATGCAGGCCCCGGCCAACCTCGAGGCCTTGATGGAGCGGGCCGACGCCCTGGGCTTTGCGGTGATGTTCACCCACTACGGCGTGCCCTTCGCCGCCGTCACGCGGGCCATCGTCGATGCCGGCCAGCAGGAGGAGCAGGCGCGCCGCAATGCCATCACCCGGGTCTACGAAAGTGCCCGCATGAGCATCCAGGGGCTGGGCCTGGGCGCACTGCTCAAGCGCCTGGAAAAGGACGTGCAGGCGCGCCTGACCCTGCTCGACGCCGCCTCGCTGGCGCCCTGGCGCGACGCACTGGGCGGCCTGCCGGCAAGCCAGCGCCAATGGCTGGCAGCCCGCCAGCGCGACACCTCGGGCAACCGGCCGGTGGTGCAGCGCCATGCGCTGGAGGCGGGCGAGCTGCTGGTGATGGCGCTGCCGTCCCAGGCCGACTGCCTGCTGGTGGCCGAAGGTGACGGGCTGCTCGACTACGGCCTGTTGCACCACGTGGTGGCGGTGCTGGGCATCGAGCTGGAGCGCCTGCGGGTCGACAACGAGCGCAACCTGCGCCTGGGCTCCGAGCTGCTGGACGATCTGTTGCAGCAGCGTCTGCCGGCGCATCAGGCACAACAGCGCCTGGCCGCCTTCGACATCGGCGCCGAACAGGCCTGCCTGCTGCTCGGCCGCGCCGCCGGGGTGTCACCGGCGGCCTGCGACGAAGCCCTGCAACGCCAGGGTCGTCGCGTGCTGATTCGGGTTCAGGGCGATGACCTGATCGTGCTCGGCGCCGCCGAAAGCATCCCGCAGCTGCAGGCGCAACTGCAGGCGCCGCTGGGGGTGAGCAACCCGCTGGGCCACGCCGGGCGCAGTGTCGAGGCGCTGCGCGAGGCGCGCCTGGCACTGGCCCACACCAGCGCCGCGCAACCGCTGGTGACCTACGCCCAGGCCGGCGCCAGCGTACCGTGGCTGGCGCAGAGCCTGGATGAAGCCGAACGTACTTTCCGCAACGTACTGGGCCCGCTGGCCGACTACGACAGCCAGCAGAACACCCAGCTGCTGCACACCCTGCAGGTGTTTCTGCAACACAACCGCTCGTGGCTGGCGGCGGCCGCGCAGCTGCACGTGCACAAGCAGACGCTGGTGTACCGCATGCGCCGCATCGAAGAGATCACCGGCCGCTCGCTGGACAGTACCGAGGACGTGGCCACGCTGTGGTTCGCCTTGCGCGCGGCGCGCATGGCGGGGCTGGCCTGAGGGCTAGGCGGCAGACGCCCCAGCGTGCTGCCATGGCGCCCCCTTGGCAAAGGCCGCCTCCATCCAGTGCTTGAACGCCAGGGTAGTGGCCGTGGTGAAGCGCGCCGAAGGCCGCATCAGGTAGATGCCCGACGCCGAGTCCAGCTGCCACTGGGGCAGCACGCGCACCAGGCGCCCCTCGGCCAGGTCCTGGTGCATCATCCAGTCGCCACCGGCCAGAATCCCCACGCCGCAGCGCGCCGCCGCCAGCAGTGCCTCGTTGTCATTGCTGATCAGGCTGCCCTGCACCCGCACCGTCTGCTGCCCGCCCTGCCCGTTCAGGCGCCAGTCGGGGAACGAACGCAAGCCGCTGAAACCCAGGCAATTGTGCCCGGCCAGGTCGGCTGGCCGTTGCGGTGCGCCGTGACGATGCAGATAGGCCGGCGCAGCACACAGGATGCGCGTGTGCTCGCACAGCTTGCGCGCCACCAGCCGGTTGTCGGCCAGCTCGCCGACGCGCACGGCCACGTCGAAGCCTTCGCCCACGATATCGACGAAGCGGTCGGCATAGTCGACGTCGACGGTCACCTCGGGGTAGGCCAGGGAAAACCCGGCCACCAGCGGGCTCAGCCAGCGCCGGCCCATCGCCCCCGGCAGCGCCACGCGTAGACGCCCGCGCACCTGCGCCGCACCGTTGCAGGCCTCGAGTTCGGCCGTGCTGATCAGGCTGGCGGCATGCTGCAGGCGCTCCACCAGCCGCGTGCCCTCGTCGGTGAAGCGCAGTTGCCGGGTGGTTCGCTCCACCAGGCGGATACCCAGGCGCTGCTCCAGAGCCGCCAGGCGCTTGGACAGCACCGAGGCATGGCGTTGCAGCACCCGGCCGGCGGCAGCGAACGAGCCGTGCTCGTGCAGCGCCAGCAAGGTGGCAAATTCATCGGCCTGACGGCTGTCGAAAGGGTCCATCGGTGAGTTCGGCCTCGTGCGCGTCGGTCAGGGGATCAGCACGACCGCCCCCTGGGACCGGCCTTGCTCGATGGCAGCATGGGCGCTGGCCACGTCGGCCAGGGGGTAGCGTTGCCATATGTGCGGCTGGATGATACCCGCCGCCAGTGCATCCAGCACATCCTGCGCGCGCTGCTGGTACTCCTGGGGGCTGGCGGTATGTGCCGCCAGTGACGGCCGGGTGAGGAACAGCGAGCCCTTGGCGTTCAGCGTGCCCACCTCGACCGCTGGGGGCGCGCCGCTGGTGGCGCCGAACGACACCAGCGTGCCGTGCGGGCGCAGGCTGTCCAGCGACGCCTCCCAGCTCACCCGGCCGACCGAGTCGTAGACCACATCGACCTTGTGGCCCTGGGTCAGCTCGCTCACCTGGGCCGCCAACGTGGCTGCGTCGAACACCAGCACCGCATTGCAGCCGGCCGCCTTGGCGCGCTCGACGCTTTGCGCCCTGGACACCACACCAATCACATGGGCGCCCAGGTGCCTGGCCCACGGCACCATGATCTGCCCTACCGCCCCCGCCGCACCGTAGATCAGCACACGCGTGCCGGGGCCTACCGGGTAGCTCGCCTTGAGCAGGTACTGGGCGGTGATGCCCTTGAACAGCACGGCAGCCGCGTCTTCGAACGACACGGCAGCGGGCAGCCTGACCAGGCGCTCGGCCGGGTACAGGCGTGCACTGGCATAGCCACCCAGCGGCCCGGTGGCATAGGCCACACGGTCGCCCACGGCCACCTCGGTCACGCCCGCCCCCAGCGCCCGCACGGTGCCGGCACCTTCCAGGCCCAGCGCGGACGGCAAGGCAATCGGCACGGTGCCCTTGCGCTGGTTGATGTCCAGCGGGTTGACGCCGATCGCGGCCTGTTCAAGCCACACCTGGCCCGGGCCTGGCGCTTGCACGGCGCCGGCCTGAAGCTGCATCACCTCGGGGGCGCCTACCGCCTGGAGCGTGATTGAAGTCACCATGATGTTGCCTCTTGCAGTGGTTGAAGGTCTGCAAAGGCTAATTAGCGCACCCGTAAACGACAATACAGCGCCATTGCCGAACATATGTGCACCTGATGCAGCAATGCCACATGCCCTTCGGCCCCCTACAGCGCCCGCACCAGCGCCGCTGCCACAATGCCTGCCGCAATCGCCGGCAGCGGCTTTTTCACCAGCAGCATCACCACCGCCGTGCTCAGCAGCGCCAGGCGTGCGCCGTTGTCGCCGTTCACCGCCAACGGCGTCAGCACCGCCACCAGCACCGAGCCGGACATCGCGCTGATGAACTGCTGCACGCGGTAGTTGATGGGCACGAACGACATCACGAACACACCCCCCCAACGGGTGGCCAGGGTCACCAGGCCCATGATCACCACCAGCAGCAGCGTGCCGGCGCCTGCAGTTTCAACGTTCATGCTTGTTCTCCATCCACACCACACCCAGAATGCCGCCCGCCAGCGCGCCCACCACCACGTGGCTGTTCTCCGGCAGGTACCAGTAGGCCAGCAGCGATGAACCGGCCGCCACGATCCAGATCATCAGCATGCGCAGGCTCTTGTGCCCGCCCAGCACCATCGCCAGCAGAAAGCAGCCCATCACCATGTCCAGGCCCAGGCTGACCGGGTCGTGGATCGCATTGCCGAAATGCAGCCCCAGCCAACTGCCCAGGCACCACGCCGACCACAGCGCGATACCGCCGCCCAGCACCAGGCCCAGGCCCGGCTTGCCGGCGTTCAATGCCTGCATGGCCATCGCCCAGTTGGCGTCGGACACCACCAGCATCACGCCGTAGCGCCGGGCAGTGGGCAGCTCGCGCAGCCAGGGGTACAGCGTGGCGCCCATCAGCAGGTGACGGGCATTGATGGCGAACACGGTGATAATCAGCGGCACCAGCGGTACCTGCTCGCCCCACAGTTCCAGCGCGGCGAACTGCGAGGCGCCGGCGAACACCAGTGCGCTCATCAGCAGGGTCGCCGCGTCCCCCAGCCCGGTCTGGGCTGCAGCGAGGCCGAAGGCCACACCGAACACCACGACGAACAGGGAAATCGGCAAGAGTTGCTTGAAGCCAGCCCAGACGTCGCTCCACGCGAGCCTGGATAGATGCTTCTCTACGGTTGACAAGGCACAGCCTCCTTCGTGTGGCGATCTTGTCATGCACCGGCCCGAAGGGGCGCATGCCGAACCGCTCGTTTTATAGTGACGCACGCGCGCGCTGGCGTGCGGGCGCTACTATGCCCGCACACACGCGCGTCACAAAGCCTGTTGTGCAGTTGTCGGCGAATTTACTCTCGCGTCGGTGCCTGGGGGCGCAAGGCGGCCTCGATGGCGGCGATGTCTATCTTGTCCATCTGCATCATCGCGTCGAAGGCACGCTTGGCCGCAGCCGGGTCGGGGTGAGTGATCGCGGCGGTCAGCGCGCGCGGGGTGATCTGCCACGACAGCCCCCACTTGTCCTTGCACCAGCCGCACACGCTGGCCTGGCCGCCGTTGCCGATGATCGCCTGCCACAGGCGGTCGGTCTCGGCCTGGTCGTCGGTGGCCACCTGGAACGAGAACGCCTCGCTGTGATGGAAGGCCGAGCCGCCATTGAGGCCCAGGCACGGGATGCCCATGACCGTGAACTCCACGGTCAGCACATCGCCCTGCTTGCCGGCAGGGAAGTCACCGGGGGCATGGTGCACGGCGCCCACCGCGCTGTCGGGAAAGATGCTGGCGTAAAAGGTGGCAGCCTCCAGCGCCGCGCCGTCGTACCAGAGGCAGATCGTGTTCTTGCTGTTCATCGTGGTTCTCCACAGAAAAGCGACAGACCTCTGCAGTCTAGTCGCCCGCGGCGCAACCCTTGAGCCAGTCGATCAGTACCTGCACCCGCCGGGGCAACGGGTCGCGCGGCGGGTGAACCAGAAAGTAGTCATAGCGCCCCGGCTGGGAAAACCCGCCGAACGGCAGCACCAGCTCGCCCTGGTCGATACGCGCCTGCACCAGGCGCTGGCGGCCGATGGCGATACCGGCGTGGTGGATGGCCGCCGTCACGCACAGGTCCGACCGATCGAAGGTCAGGCCGCGCTGCGGCAAGGCGTCCAGCAGCCCCTGCTGGCCAGCCCACAGTTGCCACTCGGCATCGAACACCGCGTTCTCCCAGGCCAGTGCATCGTGCAGCAAAGTGCACTGGCGCAGATTGGCGGGGTTGTCGAACAGCTGGTGCAGCTCGGCATAGCGCGGGCTGCACACCGGGGCGATGGTCTCGCTCATCAGCGCATGGCTGACCAGGCCGGGAAACTCGCCATTGGCGTACAGCAGCGCCAGGTCGATGTTGTGCGTGCGAAAGTCGACCGCATCGTTGCCCACCCGCACGTCCAGCGCGATGTTCGGGTAGCGCTGGTGGAAGTCGGCCAGGCGCGGCACCAGCCAGCATTGCGCTGCGGACGGGCGCGCATACAACGCCACCGCCCCGCGCAGCTCTGCCTCGGGCGATGGCTCCAGGGCATCGCCCAGCTGCTCCATCACCCCCTGCAGTATCGCGAACACCCGCTCGCCCTCGGCTGTCAGGCGTATGCGCCGGGTCAGCCGCTCGAACAGGCGCAGCGCCAGGGCCTGCTCCAGGCGGGCGATACGGTGGCTCACCGCGCTGGGGGTCAGGCACAGCTCCTCGGCTGCCTGGGCAAAGCTCAGGTGCCGCGCCGCCACCAGAAAGGTGTGCAGGTTGGCAAATTGCGAGCTGTTCAGGCGTGCGCTCAAACGCGGGGGCAGGTTCAGCATCGGGGCAGGTTCCGCTAGTGTCCGGCCAGCAGTGTACGGCCCTGCGCCAGATACGCCTGCATTTCATCGTCCGGCACCATGCTGCCGCCGGTGCCCCACACCAGGTGCGTGGCATTGGCCAGGCGCTGCGCGCTCAGGCCTAGGCGCTGGCGATAGCCCTGCCGTTCCCCGGTCACCCGCAGGAACCCCGGCAGCCCGGCCAGCGCCGAGGGTTCCAGGCGATGGCCCTCGATGGCTTCGAGTTGCGCCAGTTGCCGATACAGCTGCTCGTCGGTAACGGTGTAATAGCCGTCGATCAGGCGCTGCATGGAGCGCCCGACAAACCCGGACGGGCGCCCCACCGCCAGGCCGTCGGCGGCGGTGCGGTTGTCGATGCCGAAGTCGTACACGCTGACCTGCTCGTGCAGCCCGGTGTACACCCCCAGCAGCATGCAGGGCGAATGGGTCGGCTCGGCGAACACGCAGTGCACCGCGTCGGCGAAGATCTGCTTCAGACCGAATGCCACCCCGCCAGGGCCACCACCAACGCCGCATGGCAGGTAGACGAACAGCGGGTGCTCGGCATCCACCCTGATGCCCGCCGCCTCGAGCTGGCGTTGCAGGCGACGCGCCGCCACCGCGTAGCCGAGGAACAGGTTGATGGAGTTTTCGTCATCGACGAAATGGCAGCGCGGGTCGGCCTCGGCCTGCTGGCGCCCCTGCTCCACCGCCACGCTGTAGTCGGACGCATACTCGATCACCTCCACCCCACAACTGTGCAAGCGGTCCTTCTTCCACTGCCGGGCGTCGGCCGACATGTGCACGCTGGCCTTGAAGCCCAGGCGCGCACTCATGATGCCGATGGACAGGCCCAGGTTGCCGGTGGAGCCGACCGCCACGCTGTACTGGCCGAAAAATGCCCGCGCGCGGTCGCTGTCGAGGCTCGCGTAGTCATCCCCAGGCTGCAGGATGCCCGCCGCCAATGCGAGGTCTTCGGCATGCTTGAGCACCTCGTAGATACCGCCACGCGCCTTGATCGAGCCGGAGATCGGCAGCAGGTTGTCGGCCTTGAGCCACAGCGCGCCCTGCACGGGTACCTGCGCTTCGGCGCACAGCGCGGCCTGCACCTGCGCCAACGGCAGCAGGGGCGACTCGATGATGCCCTTGCTCACCGCCGTCTGCGGGAAGGCCGAGGCAATGTAGCTGGCAAAACGTTCCAGCCGCGCGCTGGCGTCGTCCACATCGGCCAGGGTCAGCGGCACGTCGCCCAGCGCCTGCGCTGTCGGGGCCAGGCCCGGGTTGAACCAGGTGGTCGGTTGCAGGCGCACCAGGTCGGCGATCAAGGGGTGGCTGTGCTGCCACTGGTCCAGGGTCTTGTCGTGAATCATGCGGTTCTCCAGAAAAGTGACGGTAGTACGGGCAGGCTCATACCCAGTGCGACAGCAGCAGGGTCATGCCCAGGGCCACGACCGAAGCCAGCAGTGTCGCGGCAGTGAATTTTTTGAGCGCCTCGCCCAGCGACACGCCCAGGTATTCCTTGACCACCCAGAACGCCGAGTCGGTGACGGTAGTCCAGCCAATCGCGCCGGCGCCAATGGCAATGATCACGATCTCGCGGTTCTGCCCCGGCATCGCGTCCAGCAGCGGCAGCACCATGCCGGCGGCGCTGACCATTGCCACGGTGGCCGAGCCGACCGCCAGGTGCATCAGCCCGGCGACGAACCAGGCCAGCAGGATCGGGTTCAGGTCCCACTGCGACAGGGTGCTGGCCAGCACCTTGCCGACCCCGCTGTCGATCAGTACGCCATTGAAGGCACCGCCGGCACCGATGATCAACAGGATACTGGCCAGCGGGGTGAAGGAGCCGGCAGTCAGCGCCTGCAACCGCGCCATGCCCAGGCCACGGCGCAGGCCCAGCGCCCAGTAGGCGAAGCACACCGCGATGGCCAGGGCAGTGAGCGGGTTGCCGAGGAACATCATCAGCCGGTACAGCCCGGCCTCGGGCGCCAGGGTCATGCTGGCCAGGGTCTTGCCCACCATCAGCAGCAGCGGCAGCAGAATCACCAGCAGGGTCAGGCCCAGGCCCGGCATCGACTGGCCAGCGGCTGGCGTGGCGGCAGGCTCTGGCGCGGCCTGCGCGTCGGGCGCGGCGTGCCGCGGGCACACCAGCGTGGCCCATACCGGGCCGGCAATCACCGCGGTCGGCAGGCCGACGATCAGCCCGTACAGGATCACCTTGCCCACGTCGCCCCCCAGCAGTTGGGTGATGGCCATTGCCGCCGGGTGCGGCGGCAGCATGCAGTGCACGGTCATCAGCGATACGGCCAGTGGCAGGCCGACGTAGAGGATGTTGAGCCGGGTCTGGCGGGCCACCACGTAGATCAGTGGTATCAGCAACACGAAACCGACTTCGAAAAACACCGGTATGCCCACCACGAAGCCCACCAGCATCATGGCCCACGCCGTGCGCTGTTCACCCAGGGCGTCGAGCAGCGAGCGCGCAATGCGTTCGGCGCCGCCCGACACCTCCAGCAGTTTGCCCAGGATGCTGCCCAGGCCGATCACCGCCGCAAGAAAACCCAGGGTGCCGCCCATGCCCTTCTCGAACGAATCGGCGATGGCCGGCAGCGGCATGCCGGCCCCGGCGCCCACCACAAAACTGGCCAGCATCAGCGCCAGGAACGAGTGCACCCGAAACCTGACCACCAGCACCACGATCAGGCCGATGGCCGCCATCAATATCAGTAACAAACCTGCGTCTTCGTGCATGACTTCGCCTTTATTTGTTTTAGTGAGCGATTGCCGCGCAGGGCGCGGTCGGAGGCGATTAGGCGGCACGCAGGCAGGCCTTTACAAAGGATGGTTTTTCAGCGCACAGGTGATCTGAGGTCACCTGCCAGGGCCCTCGCCGGGCGGACACCTGAACCTTAAACCGCTATGATTCCCGCCATCACTCATGACCCCTTTGGCCGCTGGTAACCACCGCATGATCGAAGTCACCGAAGTTTCCATTGCGCAGCTGCGCGCCGCCCTCGAATCGGGCCAGACCACCTCGGTCGAGCTGGTGAAGGCCTACCTCGCCCGCATCGATGCCTACGACGGCGCAGACACGCCCACCGCGCTCAATGCGGTGGTGGTACGCAACCCCGAAGCCCTGCGCGAAGCCCAGGCATCCGACGAGCGTCGTGCCCAGGGCAAGCCCCTCGGCCCGCTCGACGGCATCCCCTACACCGCCAAGGACAGTTACCTGGTCAAGGGCATGACCGCCGCCTCCGGCAGCCCGGCCTTCGCCAACCTGGTGGCCTACCGCGACGCCTTCACCATCGAGCGCCTGCGCGGCGCCGGGGCGATCTGCCTGGGCAAGACCAACATGCCGCCCATGGCCAACGGCGGCATGCAGCGCGGCGTGTATGGCCGGGCCGAAAGCCCGTACAACGCCGCCTACCTCACCGCACCCTTCGCCTCGGGCTCGTCCAACGGCGCGGGCACGGCCACGGCGGCCAGCTTCGCCGCGTTCGGCCTGGCAGAGGAAACCTGGTCCAGCGGCCGCGGCCCGGCCTCCAGCAATGGCCTGTGCGCCTACACCCCTTCGCGCGGGGTGATCTCGGTGCGCGGCAACTGGCCGCTGACGCCGACCATGGACGTGGTGGTGCCCTTCGCCCGCACCATGGCCGACCTGCTCGAAGTGCTCGACGTGGTGGTGGCCGAAGACCCCGACACCCGTGGCGACCTGTGGCGCCTGCAGCCCTGGGTGCCGATCCCCAGCGTGGCCTCGGTGCGCCCCGCCGCCTACCCGCAACTGGCGGCGGACAGCGCGGCGCTGGCCGGCAAGCGCTTCGGCATCCCGCGCATGTACATCAACAAGGACCCGGATGCCGGCACCTCGGACAGCCCCGGCATCGGCGGCCCGACCGGCCAGCGCATCAACACGCGGCCTTCGGTGATCGCACTGTGGGAGGCGGCGCGCAAGGCACTGGAAGCGGCCGGCGCCGAGGTGCTCGAAGTGGATTTCCCGCTGGTATCGAACTGCGAGGGCGACCGCCCAGGTGCCCCCACCGTGTTCAATCGGGGCCTGGTGTCCAAGGCATTCCTGCACCATGAACTGTGGGACCTGACGGCCTGGGCCTTCGACGACTTCCTGCAGGCCAACGGCGACCCGCAGCTCAACCGCCTGGTGGACGTGGACGGGCCGAAGATCTTCCCCCACGACCCCGGCACCCTGCCCAACCGCGAGGGCGACCTGGCGGCGGGCATGGACGAGTATGTGCGCATGGCCGAGCGCGGCATCACGCCGTGGGACCAGATCGCTACCCTGCCCGATGGCCTGCGCGGGCTGGAGCAGACGCGGCGCATCGACCTGGAAGACTGGATGGACAGGCTGGGGCTGGATGCGGTGCTGTTCCCGACGGTGGCCGATGTGGCCCCGGCCGATGCCGATGTAAACCCCGCCTCGGCGGATATTGCCTGGAGCAACGGGGTGTGGGTGGCCAACGGCAACCTGGCGATCCGTCACCTTGGGGTGCCGACGGTGACGGTGCCGATGGGGGTGATGGCGGACATCGGCATGCCGGTGGGGCTGACCTTTGCCGGGCGGGCGTATGATGACTCGGCGTTGCTGCGCCTGGCCTCGGCGTTCGAGGCTACGGGTTCAAAGCGCTTGATACCGCCGCGAACCCCGATGCTGGTGGGTGGCCGTTTATCTTGAGTTGATTGGGCTGGCCTCTTCGCCAGCAACGCTGGCTCCTACGGGTTTGGTAGGTCTGTAGGAGCCAGCCTTGCTGGCGAAGGGCACAACACAAAAAAGGGGGACGCCATCACGGCGCCCCCCTTTTTTGTCAGCCTGAACCCATCAGTTCCAGGGACGATCGCCGTTCTCGTCCTTGATGCGGGTCGGCAGGCCCATCACGTCCAGAGCCTTCAGGAACGGCTCGGCCGGCAGTTCCTCGACGTTGGCCATGCGCTGCACGTCCCACTCGCCACGGGCCACCAGCAGGGCCGCCGCCACCGGCGGCACGCCCGCGGTGTAGGAGATGCCCTGGCTGTCGGTCTCGGCATAGGCCTCTTCGTGATCAGCCACGTTGTAGATGAACACTTCGCGTGGCTGGCCGTCCTTGGTGCCCTTGACCAGGTCGCCAATGCAGGTCTTGCCGGTGTAGCCCGGCGCCAGCGAAGACGGATCCGGCAGCACGGCCTTGACCACCTTGAGCGGCACCACTTCCAGGCCCTCGGCGGTCTTCACCGGTTGCTCGGACAGCAGGCCCAGGTTCTTCAGTACGGTGAACACATTGATGTAGTGCTCACCGAAGCTCATCCAGAAACGCACGTTCGGCACGTCGAGGTTCTTGGACAGCGAGTGCACTTCGTCATGGCCGGTCAGGTACAGGTTCTGCGAACCCACCACCGGCAGGTCGTCGGTACGCTTGACTTCGAACATGGTGTTGCTGGTCCACTGGCTGTTCTGCCAGCTCCACACCTGTCCGGTGAATTCGCGGAAATTGATTTCCGGGTCGAAATTGGTGGCGAAATACTTGCCATGGGAGCCGGCATTGACGTCGAGAATGTCGATCGAATCAATGCGGTCGAAATACTGTTGTTGCGCCAGTGCTGCATAGGCATTGACCACACCCGGGTCGAAGCCCACGCCAAGAATGGCGGTGATGTTCTTCTGCTGGCATTCCTCGAGGTGCTTCCACTCGTAGTTGCCATACCAGGGCGGCGTCTCGCAGATCTTGCCCGGTTCTTCGTGAATGGCAGTGTCCAGGTAGGCCACGCCGGTATCGATGCAGGCACGCAGCACCGACATGTTGAGGAAGGCGGAACCGACGTTGATCACGATCTGCGATTCGGTTTCGCGGATCAGCGCCTTGGTCGCCTCGACATCCAGTGCATTGAGCGAAAAGGCCGTGATGTCGGCGGGTACCTTCAGGCTACCCTTGGCCTTGACGCTGTCGATGATGGCCTGGCATTTGGAGATGTTGCGTGACGCGATGGCAATACGACCGAGTTCGTCGTTGTGCTGCGCGCACTTGTGGGCCACCACCTTGGCGACACCTCCTGCACCAATGATAAGAACGTTTTTCTTCAATTTCTTTATCTCTCCTTTCCGCCAGCTTACGAGAGGCTGGACAGGTAGTCGTCAAAACCAAATTCGCGAACCACCTCGACAGTACCGTCAAGTTGTTTCACTACGATGGATGGCATCTTCAAACCGTTGAACCAGTTTTTCTTGACCATGGTGTAGCCTGCCGCGTCGATGAACGACAGCCGATCGCCGATGGCCAGCGGACGATCGAATTGATACTCGCCGAAGATGTCCCCGGCCAGGCAGGATTTGCCGCATACCATGTAGGTGTGCTCACCCTCGCTGGGCGCCAGCTTGGCGTTGAGGCGATAGATCAGCAGGTCGAGCATGTGCGCCTCGATGGAGCTGTCGACCACGGCCAGGTGCTTGCCGTTGTACAGGGTGTCGAGCACGGTCACTTCCAGCGAAGCGCTCTGGGTGATCGCCGCTTCGCCCGGCTCCAGGTACACCTGCACGCCGTACTTCTGCGAGAACGCCTTCAGGCGCGCGCAGAATGCATCCAGTGCATAGTCTTCGCCGGTGAAGTGGATACCGCCGCCCAGGCTCACCCACTCGACCTTGTGCAGCAGCTCGCCGAAGCGCTCTTCGATGGTGTTGAGCATCTGGTCGAACAGGCCGAAATCGCCGTTCTCGCAGTTGTTGTGGAACATGAAGCCGGAGATCTGCGACATGACCGCATCGATCTTGACCGGGTCCCATTCGCCCAGGCGGCTGAACGGGCGCGCCGGGTCGGCCAGCAGGTAGTCCGAGCTGCTCACCTGCGGGTTGACGCGCAGGCCGCGCACCTTGCCTTCGGTGGCCTGGGCATAGCGCTGCAGCTGGCCGATGGAGTTGAAGATGATCTTGTCGCAGTTCTCGATCATCTCGTCGATTTCATCGTCGGCCCAGGCCACGCTGTAGGCGTGGGTCTCGCCTTCGAACTTCTGGCGGCCGAGCTTGAGCTCGTAGAGCGAGGACGAGGTGGTGCCGTCCATGTACTGCTGCATCAGGTCGAACACCGACCAGGTGGCGAAGCACTTGAGCGCCAGCAGGGCCTTGGCCCCGGACTGTTCGCGCACATAGGCGATCTTCTGCATGTTGTGCAGCAGCTTGGTTTTGTCGATGAGGTAGTACGGCGTCTTGATCATTTCGAGGCCCCCGGCAAGGCCGGCCAAAAAAAGGACACGCATTGTGCCTTCACTGCACGGGAATCGAAAGCTCGGAAGTGATTTTTGCCCGACGCGGATTTTTCGGGTGCACCCATCGCAGGTCGAACCCGCCCCCACACGGGAGCGGGCCTGGACGTCAGAAGTCCCAGCGAGTGCTGAACATCACGTTGCGCGGGTCACCGTAGTACGAGGAGTTATAGAAGCCGATGTTGGTGTAGTAGTACTTGTCGAACAGGTTGTAGACGTTGACCGACGCCGACAGGTGCTCGGTGAACTGGTAGCGCGCCATCAGGTCGACCAGCCAGTACGGGGTCTGGGTGAAGGTGTCATTGGTGCCCTTGGCGTAGTTGTTGAGGACCTGCCAGCCCTTGCCCTGCCAGCGTGCCCCACCGCCCACGGTGAGCTTGTCGAGGCGCCCGCCAAGTTTGTAGGTGGTGTAGAGGTTGAGCTGATCTTCGGGCTCCCAGGTAGCTACCTTGGCCCCGCCCTGGTCGCGGCTGACCTTGTGCGTGTAGCCGGCCTGCACCTGCCAGCCGGGTGCCAGCTCCCCGGAGACCTCTGCCTCGTAGCCCTTGGTTCTGGATTTGATGCCCATGTAGGCGTAGTCGATGTCGGGGTTGGTTGGCCTGGCGTTGTAGAACGTGTCGGCCTGCGGGCGGTTATCTTCGTGCACTTCGAAGTAGGCCAGGCTGGTGTTCAGGCGACCGTCGTAGAACTCACCCTTGATGCCCACCTCGTAGTTCTGGCCCTCGTTGGGCTCGAGCATCCTGTTGCGGCTGTCACGGTAGGCCGTCTGCGGCAGGAAGATATCGGTGTAGCTGGCATACGCAGAGAAGTTGCTGTTGAGGTCGTACACCACCCCGGCATAGGGCACCAGCCGTCCGCTCTCCTGGCTGTCGCTGGTGCCGGTGACCTGAAAGTTTGCCAGGCGGCTGCCCAGCAGCAGCGAAAGGTCATCGGTGACACTGAAGCGCGCAGTCAGGTAGCCGCCACTTTGCCGGGTGGTTTCGTCGTTGCGCTTTGTCACCGAGCCCCAGTCCGGCTCGATGGCCTGGCCGTGCCAGCTCTCCAGATCGTATTCGTTGTCGAAGTAGGTGACGTTGTTGTAGTTGTCGCCCTTCCAGTGCGAGCTGGACACCGAGCCACCCACCACCAGTTGGTGTTCGCGCCCGAACAGGCTGAACGGCCCGGTGGCGTAGAGGTCGCCGCTGTCGCTGGTGGTTTCGCCGGTGTACTTGCGCGAATAGATCGACGACACGGTCGGGGTGTCGGGCGACACCGAGCCCAGTGGCGCGTCATAACCATTGATCTGGTGGTTGTACTGACCCTTGATGACCCAGTCATTGGCCAGGCGATGCTCCAGGGTGGCGAACAGCGTGCGCGAGTACTGCTCCCAACTGCTCCACTTGGCGCCATTGTTGAACGAACGCGGCAGGCTGATGGGGTTGCCCTGGGAGTCGTACACCGGACGGCTGCCCGACCAGCCCGAGCCTCTGGGGTCGCTGTCCTGGTAGTCGGCGCCCAGGGTCAGCAGGGTGTCTTCGTCCAGGTCCACTTCCAGGATGCCGTAGTACACGCTGGTCTTGCGCTCGTAATGGTCCATGAACGAGTGCTTGTCCTGATAGGCGGCCACCGCCCGGCCCCGCACGTTGCCACTGTCGGTCAGCGGGCCGCTGAGGTCGATCTCCGAGCGGTAGTTGTCCCAGGAGCCGGCGCCCAGGTCCACATGCCCCCTGAAGTCGGCCGTCGGCTTCTTGCGGATCAGGTTGATCGTGCCACCGGGGCCGCCCGCGCCGGTGAGCAGGCCGGTGGCGCCCTTGAGCACCTCGACCCGGTCATAGATCGCCATGTCGGTAAGGGTCTGCCCGGCCGAGTACTGCGCGTCACGCAGGGTCGGGATGCCGTCGTACTGGAAGTTGACGATGGAGAAGCCGCGCGAATAGTAGTTGGTACGTTCACTGTCGTAGGTCGACACGGTGATGCCGGGGGTGTGGCGCATCACATCGTCGATGGCGTTCAGGCCGAAATCGTCCATGGCCTGACGCGTGACCACCGAGATCGACTGCGGGGTTTCCCGTGGGGTCAGCACCATGCGCGTGGCGGTGGCGATGGTGCCCGGCGTGTAGGAGCCGGTGCCTTCGGTGATGGTGCCCAGCTGGTTGGCGCTGACTTCGGTGGCCTGCAGCTCCAGCTGCGCACTGCCGGTGGCCAGCCTTGGCATTACCCGGTAGCCCTCGCCTTCGGGCATCGCCTGCAGGCCCTGGGGCGCGAGCAGTCGCTCCAGGCCCTCGGCGATGGCGTAGCTGCCGTCCAGGCCGCTGCTGTGGATGCCTTGGGTCAGGGCCGAGTCGACCGCGATCATCACCCCGGCCTGCTGGCCGAATGCGCCGAGCACGCGATCGAGGTTGCCGGCGCCGATATGGAAGGCGTGGGTGGCGTGGGCATCGGCGCCGGCCAGTACGCCCTGGCTGGCGCACACGAGGGAAAGCCCGAGGATGGCCGTGCGCAAGGCACCGGCAAGCGGAGTGAGGCGGCTGTGCATAAACAATTCCATGGGTTGAGGGTGTTGGCGATGCGCTGTTTTTCAGCGTCTTCCCTGGTCTTGATGCATGAGATGGAAAAAACTGCCGCCGCTGTTAAAAATAATCGTTCTCAGGCCACGACCACGTTTGCCCAGTAGCCGAACACACGCTGTACCCGTATCGGCAACACACTGGCCAGCAGGTCGAGGCTGGCATCGGGCCGATCGAGGGAGAACGAACCCGACACCTGCAAGGCCGCCACCGCCGGATCGCAGCGCAGTACGCCGCGCCGGTAGCGGTCGAGCTGGGCCAACACCTGGCCCAGTGGCATGCGCTCGGCAATCAGCAGGCCGTCAACCCAGGCCTGGGCGCCCGCGTCGAGGGGTTCGACACTGCCGACCTGCTGCCCGAACGCCACCTGCTGGCCGGCGCTCAAGGTCATGCGGGTGCTGCCGGCCCAGGCGATAGAGGCACTGCCTGCCAGCACCTGCACCTGGGTACCCGACACCCCGGGCAGGCCCTGGCTGACCACCAGCCGCGAGGCAGGCTCGGGGCGTACCCAGCCATTGGCGGTGCGCACCGCCAGCGAAGCACCTTGCCCCAGGGTGAGCATGATCCGCCCCAGGTTGAGCGCCAGCACGTCTGCGTGAGCATCCACGCCGGTGCGGGTATCCAGGGTCAGCTCCACCTCGCCAGACAACGCCACGTGATGACGCTCGCCGGTGGTGGTGCGGTAGTCACTGAACAGTTCCGGCAGCAGCACCCGCTCACGCACGCTAAGGCCAGCCGCCAGTACCACCCCCAGCCCGGCGAAGCCCTTGAGCACATTGCGCCGCGACGCAGTGCCACGTGCCTGCAGCAATCCGCGCGCGCCGGCGGCCGGTAACGTCCTGGTGCCCTGGCGCAGGTCATGGGTGAGCCCGGCAAGACGCTGCCAGGCCAGTTCATGCTGGGGGTTTTCATTGCGCCAGTGCTGGCAGGCCTGCTGCTCGGCCAGGCTGCTGACACCCGACTGCAGGGTGACCATCCACAGCATGGCCTGCTCTACCACGCCGGGGTCCAGCGGCTGGTTGTCGATCCGGGCGAAGCGGCTCATGCGCCGTAGACCGCCGCATAGCAGTGGCGGTAGGCCTTGAGCATGGCCTTTTGCACCACGTTCACCGTCAGGCCCTGGTGTTCGGCGATCTGCGCGTAGGTCAGGCCGTCAAGCTGTGACAGCAGGAAGATCTCGCGCACCTTGCTGCCCAGCCCATCGAGCACCTGGCCCACCGCGTCCAGCGCCTCGAGCACCAGCAGGCGAGTTTCCGGGGACGGCACCAGCGCCGGTTCAAGATGCGCCAGCGACTCCATGTAGGCCTTCTCCAGCGCATGGCGCCGAAAGTACTGGATGCACAGGCGGCTGGCCACGGTGGTGAGGTAGGCGCGCGGCTCGCGGTACACCGGCGGTGCCTCGCTGCGCAGGATGCGCACGAAGGTGTCCTGCGCCAGGTCCAGCGCCTGCTCCCGGTTGCCCAGCTTGCGGCGCAGCATCTGCGTCAACCAGCTGTGGTGTTGAACGTAGAGTTCGCCCACCGCATGGTGGGTGCTGGAAAGTGGATGCATCGGCAGGGTTCCGGGACGCAGGCTGACGGGAGTCGTGCATGGTAATACTTCTCATTAGCTTGCGGTGGATTTTTATGATTGCCGCCGAAACAACCTGCTTCACCGACACTGGCAGGCCGGCGCTCAGGTGCAGTACTGTGCGAGGCAGCCAAAGGGAGGGCTGCATATGGATCAAGCGACACTCACCACCTTGTTGACCAAGCTCCGCAATTGCGACCTCGAGGGCGCGGCCGCCGACCTGCAGGCCCAGGCGGTGGCATTGGCGGCCCGGGGGGAAGAGGCACTGTCCGACTTCCTCGCCCGCTATGCCTTCCGCTCGTTGCAGGGCAAGCACAGCCCGGACAAGACATCGCCGGCGCTGGCCCAGGCACTGCACGACAGCGAACAGCACCTGCAGCGGCTTCACGACGAGCGCAAGGCGCTGCTCGACGACATCCACACCTACTTTCTGGAGTTCGAGAAGATTGCCGTCAACCTGACCCCGGCACTGATCGAACCGGCGACCTTCAGTGAGCAGAACCGCGACAACCTGCCGTTCATCGAGGACTACCTGAGCGGCCGTCGCGAGGTGGTGGACGATCTCAACCTGCAGAGCGTGCTGAAAAAGCAGATCAAGTTCTACCTCAACCTCAACCTGCACGATGAACGCCCCACGTTGCAGGTCAGCTATCGCAAGACCCACATCCAGCCGGGCAAATCCTGGCGGTTCGTGGAGCTGAGCCAGCAGGCCGGGCAACGCAGCGAACAGTTGAACCGGCTGGTGCAACTGGATACCGAGTGCGATGCGGTGCAGCGCCAGGTATCACGCCTGAAATGGGAGCTGCGCTGCAACGAAGACACCGGCAACCAGCAGGTGGCCGACTTCCAGAAAAAACTGGGGTTGTTCATGGCCAGTGTGGCTGCACAGGCCTGAGGCCGACCGGGTGGAGGCACCGGCGGCCCAGCGCCCCCGCCCGGCCATTCGCGGATCAGCCCAGGCGGCCCCAGACCTGCACCAGCCCCACCAGGTGCACCACCCCGAACCCCAGGCACACCAGCGAGCTCACCACGATGAAGCGCTGGCTGCGCCCGGTATTGGCCAGCACGAAGGGCCCGGCGATACCGCGCAGCAGGTACACCAGCGTGATCGCGCACAACGCCGGCAGCAGCAACGGCAGCGGCGCGATCACGCCCGCCCCCGACAATGCAAAGGCCGCCCAGCTCAGCAGCACCAGCGCAATCGCTGCCGTGACCACCGCCGGAAAGGTCCGGCCCGCCTCCGCCGCCCGGATGAAGCGCTCACCCGCCCCGAACAGGCGATACCAGGACGGCCCCGCGATGATCGTACCCACGTGCAGCACGGCCGCCAGCGCGCTGAGCGCCGCGGCAATCACCAGCGCCAGATTGTATTCACCTGCCATAACGGTTCTTCCTTGTAGGAGCCGGCGTTGCCGGCGAAGCGGGCAACGCGTTACTTGGCCGAACCCTGCATGTACGTCGCAAAGTTGTTGATATGGTCGTCCAGGTTGTCTTCGAGCATCATCCGGTACTGGTCGCAGAAGTACGTGAGCATCGCCTCGCGTGCCTGCGCCATTTCTTCCCCCGACTTGAAGTTGCGCGCACTCACCCAGGCATTGAACCGGGTGGTGCCGAACATCATCGAGGCACTCACCTTGCCCAGGTCCTGGACCTGCCCGAGCTGCTCGTTGGACAGCTCTATATGGGCGTCGGCGCGGTCGTAGAACGAGTCGTCAGCATTTTGCGGCATTGCGTGTCCCTTTCTCATCACGTCTGGTTATTGCAGCCCTCTCCTGCCGTCCGGCCAACCGTCGGCGAGTGGATATCTGCGCGAAGCTGATTATGCTTCAAACGAGCGGGCAGCGCTGCGAGGTGTCTGTGCGCATTGCGTAGTCCGATGACATCAGCCCCAGGGCTTGGGTGAAGTGGCAGTGGGTGTTCCGGCCTACAACAACAATCCGGAGAAAACTCATGGCGACAATCGACAGCACTTCCACAGGCAGTGCGCCCAGGCGCGGGATCACCAAAGAGGAACGCAAGGTCATCTTTGCCTCGTCCCTGGGCACCGTGTTCGAGTGGTACGACTTCTATCTGTATGGCTCCCTGGCGGCGATCATCGCCAAGCACTTCTTTGCCGGGGTCAACGAAACCACTGCCTTCATCTTCGCCCTGCTCGCCTTCGCCGCCGGGTTTGCGGTAAGGCCGTTCGGCGCCATCGTGTTCGGCCGCCTGGGCGACATGATCGGACGCAAGCACACCTTCCTCATCACCATCGTGATCATGGGCGTGTCCACCGCGGTGGTGGGCCTGTTGCCCAGCTACTCGAGCATCGGCGTGGCGGCCCCGGTGATCCTGATCACCCTGCGCCTGCTGCAAGGCCTGGCGCTGGGCGGTGAATACGGCGGCGCCGCCACCTACGTGGCCGAGCACGCACCGCCCGGCAAGCGCGGCTTCTTCACCTCGTGGATCCAGACCACCGCCACGCTGGGGCTGTTCCTGTCGCTGCTGGTGATCCTGGCGTGCCGTACCGTGCTGGGCACCGAGGCGTTCGAGGCGTGGGGCTGGCGCATACCATTCCTGCTGTCGATTCTGCTGCTGATCGTGTCGGTGTACATCCGCCTGCAACTGAGCGAGTCGCCGGTATTCAACCGGATGAAGGCCGAAGGCAAGGCATCCAGGGCGCCGCTGACCGAGTCGTTCGCCCGCTGGGACAACCTCAAGGTGGTGATCATGTCGCTGCTCGGCGGTACCGCCGGCCAGGCGGTGGTGTGGTACACCGGGCAGTTCTATGCGCTGTTCTTTCTGTTGCAGACGCTCAAGATCGACCCGCAGACCGCCAACCTGCTGATTGCCGGTTCGCTGCTGATCGGCACGCCGTTCTTCGTCATCTTCGGCAGCCTGTCCGACCGCATCGGGCGCAAGGGCATCATCATGGCCGGCTGCATCCTGGCGGCGCTGACCTACTTCCCGATCTTTCATGCGCTGACCCAGTACGGCAACCCCGACGTGTTCAGTGCCCAGGCACGCAACCCGGTGACGGTGGTCGCCGACCCGGCGCAGTGTTCGTTCCAGTTCGACCCGGTGGGCAAGGCGCGCTTCACCAGTTCGTGCGACGTGGCCAAGAGCGTGCTGGCCAAGCGCGCGATCCCCTACGTGAACGAAAAGGCCGAGCCCGGCAGCGTGGCGCAGGTGCGCATCGGCAGCACGGTGGTGCCCAGCTTCGACGGCAGCCGCCTGCCGGCCGCCGACTTCAAGACGCAGAACGATGCCTTCTCCGCCACCCTGGGCGCGGCCCTGAAGGACGCCGGCTACCCGGAAAAGGCCGACCCGAACAAGACCAACTACCCCATGGTGCTGTTGCTGCTGACCATCCTGGTGATCTACGTGACCATGGTCTACGGGCCGATCGCCGCGTGGCTGGTGGAGCTGTTCCCGGCGCGTATCCGCTACACCTCGATGTCGCTGCCCTACCATATCGGCAACGGCTGGTTCGGCGGCTTCCTGCCCACGGTGGCGTTCGCCATGGTCGCGGCCACGGGGGATATCTACTACGGGCTGTGGTACCCGATCGTGATCGCGGTGATGACCGCCATCCTGGGTACCTTCTTCCTGCCCGAGACCAAGGACCGCGACATCAACCACAGCTGAAACCGCCCGCCCTCCCGGGTGCCGGGAGGGCGCGGTGCAGCCTACTGCGAGAGGTGCCGGATCATCGCCACCGTCAGGTACAGGCGCGGCGCGATGCTGGACAGTTCGATGTATTCATCGTCGGCGTGCAACCCGGCCCCGACCACGCCCATGGTTTCGAGCACCGCCGGCGTGGCGCTGCCGGGCACATAGGCATAGCCGGCGTCGGTGCCAAAACGCATGGCGATGGGTTCCAGGGTGCGATCGATCTGGCCATACAGCTGCTGGGCAGTGCTGGCCAGGGCGGCGGAGCCTTCATTTCTGGCCAGCGGCGGGCGCCCCTTGCGCAGGGTCAGCGTGACCTGCGTGTCGGTGATGAGCCGGGCCTGGCTGATACGTTGCGCGTCGGCCAGCACGCGGTCGCTTTCGGACAGGTCGGCATAGCGCATGTCGGCTTCGGCGGTGGCCAGCGCCGGGATGATGTTGGCTTTCTCGCCGGCCTTGGCCAGGGTCCAGTTGACCGTGGTGCCTTTGGCCGGGTCGCCCAGGTCCTTGAGCTGCACCACCTGGTGCGCCAGCTCGGTCAAGGCGTTGCGCCCGTCTTCAGGGGCGGAGCCGGCGTGTGCCGAGCGACCGCGCACTTCCAGCAGCAGCTGGTTGATGCCGTTGGTGGCCACCGTCACCGCGTCCTTGTTCGGGGGCTCGTAGGAGAAGACGTAGTCATGCTTGCGCGCAAGCTCGGCAATGATCTGCCGGGAGCCGAGCGAGCCCATTTCTTCATCGGGGTTGAACAGCACGGTCAGGGTGGCGTAGTCGTTGAAGCGCACATCCTGCAGCAGCTTGATCGCATGCAGGATCATCGCCACCCCGCCCTTCGCGTCGGCCACCCCGGGGCCATAGGCACGCTCGCCCTCGATGCGAAACGGGCGCCTGGCGGCGGTGCCGGGGCCGAACACGGTGTCGTAATGCACCATCAGCATGAAGCGCTTGCTGCCGCTGCCCTTGAAGGTGCCGACGATGTTGTTGCCCACCGAGGGCGTGGCGGCGCTGGTCTGCACCGTGGCGCCCAGGGCCTCCAGGCGCTTGACCAGCAGTGCACCGACGTCGGTGAGGCCTTGCTGGGTGCCGGTACCGGTGTCCACCGATACCAGGGTTTTGAGGGTATCCAGGTAGCTCGACTGCTCGGCCTTGGCTTTTTCCAGCAGGTCCTGGGCGGGGGAAGCGATGGCGCCGGTACAGGCGAAGGACAGGCAGAGCGCCAGGGCGCTGGCGTAGGGAGGGCGAAACAACGGCATAGGGCGGGGCCTCGGTGCAGGGTGGCAAAAGGGTGTGTTGCATGACGGGCAAGGGATCAGCTTAGACTGTCGGCCCTGTATTGCGAGCAACCGGGTTGGACCTTCCATGACACACCAGTACCAGGGCAGCTGCCTGTGCGGCGCCATCCGTTATCAGCTCAGCGCGCCCCTCAAGGCGGTTTCGCACTGCCATTGCAGCCAGTGCCGCAAGGGCCACGGGGCGGCGTTCGCCAGCTACGCCAGCGTCAGGCGCGACGACCTGCAACTGCTGCAGGGAGGCGAGCGGCTCAAGTCGTACGCATCGTCCGAGTCGGTGGCGCGCCAGTTCTGTGGCGACTGCGGTTCATCGCTGTTCTGGTCGCGCTCACAGGGGGACCATGCCGACTGGATCTCGGTTGCGCTGGGCACCCTGGACTCACCCCTGACGTTCGACAGGCAGCGCCATGTGGAGGTGGCTTCGAAGGCGCCGTGGTACGTAATCGAGGACCATTGGCCACAGGGTCGATAGGGTCTTTTGCACTGCCCGCGACAGGCTGGCCCAGGTTTGCGACAGCCGGCTGAAACGCTTCGCGCAAGCACTGCGAAAAACCGATTCAAACGCTTACAATCGCCGCTTTCCGTGCACTTCATGCAGGCCCGCTCGCCATGGCGCTAGACCCACCCACGATGCTCACCATCACGATCGCCCTCGCCGCGGCCGCCGCGCTGTACCTGGCGATCGAGTGGCGCAGCGTGCGTGAACCCTCGCTGCTGTTCTGGAGCGCCGGGTTCGCCACCATCACCGTGGGCTGTACCCTCGCGCTGCTGCGCAGCAGCGGCCTGCTGCTGATCGGTATCTGGTTCGCCAATGGCCTGCTGGTGACGGCGCACTGGCTGTTCCTGCTGGGTGTCGGGCGTTTCACGCAAACGCAGCTGTCGCGGGGCTGGTACCTGGTCTTCGTGGTATGGCTCGCGCTGCTGGTGGTACCCGAGGAGCCGCAATGGTCCAAGCTGATGCTGCTGGTCAACTCGCTGCTGGTGGCGCTGCTGGCGCTCAAGGCCAGTGCACTGCTGCGCCCGCATGGCAAGTCGCTGAGCGTGGGGGCGGTGCAACTGCGCTACGTGCTGCTGATGCACGGCCTGTTCTACGTGGCCAAGGCGATCACGGCGGTGGTGCCCGGCACGTTGATCGACCTGGCGGCGTTCCGCGGCCAGATCATCCAGATCTCGCTGGTGGAAGGCGCCATGGCAATCATGCTGATTGCGCTGTCGATGACCGGCACCGAGCGCTACCGGCGAGAAAAACGCATCGCCCGCCTGGCCGCCCGTGACCCGCTGACGGCCCTGTACAACCGCCGCGCCCTGGAAGTCCGTGCGCCGCGCCTGCTCGAAGACGTGTCGGCCACGCGGCCCGGAGCGTTGCTGCTGATTGATATCGACAACTTCAAGCTGGTCAACGACCTGTTCGGGCATAGCGCCGGTGACCGCCTGCTGGTCGACCTGAGCGAGATGATCCGCGCGGTGCTGCCCACCGGCGCCCTGGCGGCGCGACTGGGTGGCGATGAGTTCGTGATTCTGCTCAACAACGCCCCCACCGAACGTATCCTGGCGCTGGGCGGTGCCTTGCGCGAGCAGTTCCGGCAGGCCGCCGCGCAGCTGTTCCCCACGCCTGCGCCAGTGACCCTGAGCATCGGCGCCAACCTGTTCGACCAGCCGCCGGGCAGCCTCACGGCCCTGATCGAACAAAGCGACAGCGCGCTCTACGCCTCCAAGCGCGGTGGACGTGACAGTATTCGCGTGGTGGACCGCACCGCAGCCGCTGGCGAACCCCTGCACACGCCTTGAGGCAGTACCAATGGACAAGGTGAACAGCAGCATGATCGCCACAACAGCACTCGAACCCTCGCACTGGCCGCTGTACCGCGACCTGCGCCTGCAGTCACTGCAGGACTCGCCGGATGCGTTCGGCAGCACCTACGGCTCGGAGGCCACGCGCACCGATGAAGACTGGTCGGCGCGCTTGCAGGCGGCGGCAAGCTCCGGCCAGGGCCGTGCGTTTGTTGCGCTGGAGGGCGAAGCGCCCTGTGGGCTGGTGTGGTGCAAGCTGGCCGGTGCAGGGCCCGGCGTTGCCGAGATCTTCCAGATGTGGGTCGACCCGGCCTGCCGCGGGCGCGGCGCCGGACGGGCACTGCTGCAGGCAGCGCTGGACTGGGCCCGCCGCCACGACATGCAGCGGGTACGGCTGGGGGTCACGATTCAGGACAGCCCTGCCATGCACCTGTACACCGCGCTGGGCTTCAAGCCGATTGGGCCACCCGAACCGCTGCGCGCGGGCAGCGCGCTGATGTCCCAGGGCATGGAGCTGGTACTGGATACCGTGCAGGCCCGCAACGACTGACACCGCGCGCCCCTGGCAGAACAGGATCCCGAAACCTAATCGGCAGCAAACAGCTGCTGTTGCCGCGCATACGCCACCAGGCGCTCCTCCAGCTGGTCGGGGTCGAGGTAGAAGCGAGTGTCCAGTGCATCCAGCGCGGCCTCGCAGGCCAGGTCGGGCTCATCGGCATAGGTGGGCATGCGCAACTGACGCTCGCCCTGCTCGGCAGGCACTGCCTGGGCGCCGAACAACAGGCCCTTGGCCTCCTCCAGCAGCGCGAGGGTCTGCAACGCGCCGAGTTCGCGCAGCCCCGCGCACGCGCTGGCGTAGTGATCGCCCGAGGAGTTGCCGAAGTACTGGTCGAAACCGCCGTTGTACACCTCGCCCTGCAGCACGTTGACCGCGTAATAGTGCTGCTCGGCCAGTGCCAGCCCGGCAAACCCCTGGGGCGTGCGGAACACCCGGTCGACCAGCGCAGACCAGTACAGCGCCTGCGGGCTGGCCAGGTACTGCTTGCGCTCCTGGGCGTAGCGCTTGCCGTTCTCGATGTTCTCCCGGTAGCCGCCCTTGCAGGGCATGCACAACCCGCCGGTGCGCGCTGCGGTGCTTGCCAGGATCACGTTGCCGCAGACGCGGCAGGGTTGGTTGTCGCTCATGCGCCCCCCATGGTCATTGCGTGGTGAGGGCGCGCCCCTTGCGCGTCGCGCCCAACGTGGCGCACATGCTACAGCGTGCCGGCCTGCGCGATCCAATCGCCTTGGCGCATGGGTTTGGTTTACCCTCGGTGCCGACACCTTGCCCACCCTCGCCCACCCCATGCATTACCGCTTCGAGGCCAAGATGAACCGCATCCCTACCTTCACCACCGCGCGCCTGCAGCTCACGCCCCTGCAATTGAGCGACGCTGCGGCGATCCAGCAACTGTTCCCGCAGTGGGAGGTGGTGCGTTATCTCGACAGCCGCGTGCCTTGGCCGTACCCGGACGACGGCGCACTGACGTATGTGCGCGACCTGGCGCTACCCGCCATGGCGCGTGGCGAGGAATGGCACTGGATGATCCGCCTGGTGCAGAACCCGCTGCAGTGCATCGGCAGCGTGTCGCTGCACGATACCCCCGGTAACCACCGCGGTTTCTGGCTGGCGCCGCAGTGGCAAGGCAAGGGCTACATGCGCGAGGTGTGCGAGGTGATCAACCGCTTCTGGTTCGACACCTTGAATCGCCCGACCCTGCAAGTGCCCAAGGCCGTGAGCAACCTGGCGTCACGGCGCATATCGCTGCGCGAGGGCATGCACCTGCTGCACGTGCAGCCCGGCAATTTCGTCAGTGGGCCGATGCCCCAGGAAACCTGGGAGCTGACGCAGGATGAATGGCGCAAGCGCCGCGGCGACGCCAGCCCCGCAACGCAACCCGCTGGCGAGCTGGAAGCCACCCTGCACTACCTGGAGCAACGCCTGCTGCAGCAGGACGTACGCTGCAACACGGCCTTGCTGTCGACGCTGCTGGCCGATGACTTCATGGAGATTGGCGCCAGCGGCAAGGCCTGGCACAAGGCGGATGTGCTCTCCAGCCTGCCCGTCCAGGCATTCAGGGTGCGCACGATCAGCGATTTTCAGGTACGCCCCCTGGCGCCGGACGTTGCGCTGGTGACCTATACCTGCCACAGCGACACCGCGTCGCTGCGCAGCTCGGTATGGCGCAGGCTCGATGGCCATTGGCAGATGACCTTTCATCAAGGCACCCCGGCCGCGTAATGCCGCAAACGGTGCGGCCCCACCCGCGCCGTTTGCCTGCGGCGCCCATGCGCGGCATCATCTGCCGCCCCTGTACAGCGAGCCACCTCGATGACCGATTACCGCGGGCTGATGCTCGAAGACACCCGGCAAGGCGCCAGCGACGCTGCGCTTGCACAGCTGGAGGCCAGCCTTGGCGCGCCCCTGCCGGCTGACTACCGTGAATTTCTCACGACCTGCAACGGCGCCTACGTCGAGTACGACGTGGCGGTCACCCTGGCCAGCGGCGAACGCGAGCTGATGAGCTTCTCGCTGTACGGGCTGGACCTGGACGGCGAATGGGAGTCGAACCCCTACGAGCTGGAACGCGCACGCCAGCGCCCTGGCTACCCTGCCCACGGCCTGCTGCCGATCGGGCGTGACGGCGGCGCCAGCCTGTTGCTGCTGGACCTGCGCGAGGGGCGCCAGCAGGTGGCCGCGATGGTCGCCGCCCTGCCCGCCTGGACCGGCCGCCGCCAGCAAGGCGACGAATACGTGGTGCTGGCCGAAAGTTTCAACGACTACCTGGCCCTGCTGCATGTGGCCGAAGAGACCATCGTCAACCATATCGACAGCTTCATCATCAGCCAGGACAGTGTGCAGGCCACCCTCGCCTGGCTCGATTCCGGCAGCCGCGGCTGGCGCGAACGCCACCGTGAGCGCTGGAACGCACGGGTAAGCGACTGGCCAATATGACTCCCAGGGAAACACCGCAATGAAGCTGACCAGTCAGATCCGCCCCTACGACAACCAATGGCCCGAGCGCTACCTGGCCGCCAGGGCAGGCATCGCCCAGGGTTTTGGCAGTGAACTGATCGACATCCATCATGTGGGCAGCACGGGCGTACCCGGCCTTGCCGCCAAGCCGGAGATCGACGTGCTGGTGGTGGTCCAGGCGCATCGGGAAACCGCAGCACGCCACGCCCACATGCAGGCTCTGGGGTACGTGCGCGGCTCCGACCTGTCGCCGGGCCACCACTTCTACCGTCGTGATGTCGACGGTATCCGTACCCACAAGGTGCACGTGTGTGCCCAGGGCCACCCACAGATTGCCTGGATGCTGCGCTTTCGCGACCTGCTGCGCAGCGATGACGACCTTCGCCAGCGCTACCAGGCGTTGAAGCTTGAGCTTGAAGCAACCAATCGTGACGGTATCGGCGAGTACCTGGCCGGCAAGGCGCCATTCATCGAGGCCGCGATGCGTGGCCAGGTGCAGTCGCAGGGCGGCGTCTAACGGGCATATCCGCAATCAGTGGCTATGCTTTGCGCGTGATCCACGCACGTTGCGTCATGCGTTGTTCCGCTCATTCAGCCATTACATGGAATGCAGGCTTATGAAATCGATTCGCTCCCTCGCCCACGCCGTTGCCCTCGCCTCACTCATGACCACTGCCAGCTTTGCGGCCCACGCCGCCGAACTGCCGCTGGGCAGCGAAGCGCTGCAAGACCACATCAGCACCCAGGTGCTGGCCGTGGACCCGGGCAACTTCCGGGTCACGATCGAAGGCCCGAACAACAGCCAGGTGCCTATCCAGCTGACCAAACAGGCCAAGGACCTGCACAACCTGAAGGTGGGCGACAAGGTCGACATCACGGTGACCCGTGCCGTGGCCTATGTGCTCAACACCAGTGAGGGCGGCGCGCCGAAGGTCACCGACGAGGCCGGCACCGTGCGCGCCACCAAGGACAACCCCAACCCGGGCGGCGAAGCTTTCCGCCAGGTGCGCGTCACCTCCAAGATCACCGCCATCGACCTCAACGCCCATGAAGTGACCCTGCTGCCGCCCCAGGGCAAGGTGAAGGTGGTGAAGGTCGAGGACCCTGAACTGCAGGCGCGCATGAAGAACCTCAAGGTCGGCCAGACGGTCGACGTGGTGTACACCGAAGTGCTGACCGTGAAAACCTCGCGCCCGTGAGGTATGCTCGCCGAGTCGACTGACTCGAACGGCTCTGGCGCGCCGTTCCCGGCCGGATTTCCCCGGCCAGGAACGCACCGCCCACCACCCGATGGCCAGCCGCGCCTGCCACGGGTATTCCATTGGAACACCCCCCTTTTTCACGTCGCTTGACCGTTGCACAGGGGAACCGGGATGAACGCAAAAACAGTGCCTGGCCGCTTGTCATGGGGCCTGCCCTGCCTGCTTGCATTCGCCCTGCTGCTGACCGGCGGCTGCGCCGGCAAGACGGCCGCCAATCGTTATGCCGCCCAGGGTTCCAACTGCTACGCAAAGGCGGTGCCCAGCACTGGCGAAGGCGGCCTGGCCTGGGGCTCGACCCTGGGCCAGGCCCGCAAGAAATCCATGGTCAACTGCATGCGCTACGCCAGCCGCTCCGGTGGCACGCCCAGGACCTGCCAGGTGGTACTGGCCCAGTGCAAGGGCCAGTAACGCATCGGCAAGGCGAACCTGTTTGAACGGACGACGCCCCATCGCACCACGTCTTCACTGCTAGGCTGGATTGATACCCACTGCCCAGGTCAGCCCCATGCCCTACTCCCCCGCCGCATTGCAGATGCTCGAACAGCTCGGCATACCGTTGAACGCGGTGATCGAGCGCCATCTGCAGGAGTTCGTCGAAGCCAGCCTGCTGCAGTGGGCCGAGACCGGCCAGGACAACCGAAGGCACGAACTGGTCGCCGTGGCCGCTCAGGCCTGGCGCCAGTTGAAAGCGGCTGCCGGTGCCGAGGGCGTGGCGCTTTACCTGGTGTCGGCCTTCAGAAGCGTCGAACGGCAGAAGAGCATCATCCAGCGCAAGCTGGACAAGGGGCAGAGCATCGAGCAGATCCTTGCGGTCTCGGCCCCGCCGTTCTTCAGCGAGCATCACACCGGGCGTGCCGTCGACATAGGCACCCCCGGCTGCACCGACCTGGAGCCCGAATTCGAAGCGACACCGGCATTCAGATGGTTGACCCGCAACGCAGCGACCTACGGCTTCGAGCTGTCGTACCCGCCCGACAATGGCGCAGGCTACGTGTATGAGCCCTGGCACTGGCGCCATGTAGCCAGCTGATTCAGGCGGGCTGCGACGTCGCCGCCCGTGCAACCAGGCGCCGGTGGGCCCACACAGCCACCAGCAGCACCAGGGCACCGGCCACCAGCGCCACACCGAAGCCGGCCCGTGCACCGCTGCCATCCACCACCTGCCCCGCTACCGCCGCCCCCACGGCCACACCGATGTTCAAGCCGGCCAGCAGCCAGGTCATGCCCTCGGTCAGACGATGTTCGGGCACCAGCCGCTCGACCAGGGTCATGGCCACGATCAGGGTCGGCGCAAAGAACAGCCCCGCCACCAGCACCGCCACACCCAGGCCCGGCAGGCTGGCGACCAGCAACAGCGGCAGGGTCGTGGCAGCGGTTGCCAGCCCACCCAGCAACAGCAGGCGCGGCAAGGGCACCTGCAGCTTGAGCGCACCGAACAGCAGCCCCGCCACGCACGACCCCACGGCATAGGCCGACAGCACCAGGCTGGCCGCCGCCGGCTGGCCGCGTTGCTCGGCAAAGGCCACGCTGACGATATCCACGGTGCCGACGATCATGCCCATCGCCACCATCAGCAGGGTCAGCAGGCGCACGTTGGCCAGGCGGATCACCGAGCCCGAACGATCCCCGGCAGCTTCCCGGGGCTGGATCGGCGGCTCGGTACTGCGCTGGATGACCAGGGCGAACACACCCAGCACCAGCAACAGTGCGGCCGCAAGCAGGCCCGCCTGAGGCAATACCACCACCGCCAGGCCCACCGACAGCGGCGGCCCGGCAATGAAGCTGACCTCATCGAACACCGTCTCCAGCGAATACGCCGCTTGCAACTGCGGCTGGCCACGGTACAGGGCCGTCCAGCGCGCGCGCACCATCGCCGACACGCTCGGCATGCACCCTGCCAGCACCGCCCCGATGAACAGCGCCCAGTCGCCAGCCCGTTGCCAGGTGCTGGCCAGCACCAGCAGCAGGCCGAGGAGGCTGATGGCGGTGGCCGCAGGCAACACGCGGCGTTGCCCGAGGCGATCCACCAGGCGCGATACCTGTGGCGACAACAGCGCATAGCTCAGCACGAAGGCCGCCGCCACTGCCCCGGCCAGTGCGTAGCTGCCACGCAATTGCGACAGCAAGGTGATGATGCCGATGCCTGTCATCGGCAGTGCGGTACGCGCCAGCAGCCCGGCCAAGGCAAAGCCCAGGGCGCCCGGCGCGGCAAAAAGGTCTCGATAAGGGTTGGCCATCTGATGCTCCAGGGCGGTGAATTGGCCGCTGACACGGCAGCGCGACAAGTTACATACGGCATGTATGTATAAAAAGCGTATATTCATACGCACCGAATGTAAATAATCATACGCACCGTATGTAAGGAGACACGCCCATGGCTCGCCGCACCCGTGCCGAAATGGAAGAAACCCGCGCCACCTTGCTCGCCACCGCCCGCAGCGTGTTCAGCGACCGCGGCTATGCCGATACCTCGATGGATGACCTGACCGCCCAGGCCGGGCTGACCCGCGGCGCGTTGTATCACCACTTCGGCGACAAGCAGGGGCTGCTGGCGGCCGTGGTGGCGTCGATCGACGCCGAGATGGATGCACGCCTGCAGGCGCTCTCCGACACTGCCCGCACGCCCTGGGAAGGCTTTCGCCAGCGGTGCCGGGCGTATCTGGAAATGGCGCTGGAGCCGGATTACCAGCGCATCGTGCTGCGCGATGCCCCAGCCGTGCTGGGGGGCACCTCGACGGACGCGCAACGCCATTGCATCGCGTCGATCCAGGCACTGCTGGAACGGTTGATCGAACAAGGCGTGGTGGCCGAGGCCGACCCGCAGGCCCTGGCCTCGCTGGTCTACGGCAGCCTGGCCGAGGCTGCGGTGTGGATCGCCCAGGGTGATGACGGCGATGCGCGACTGGCGCGCAGCACCGGCGCACTGGAACTGCTGCTGCGCGGGCTGCTGGCCAAACCATAGGGCATCAAGGCCACGCGAGGGTGGCCCGATTGGGGTGACAGCGGCGCACTAGCCCCACTGCAGGTTGAACACCATGAAGTTCAGCACCACCCACACCACCAGTGCCAGGTGAGTGAGCTGCAGGCCCTCCTGGCGTATCCAGTAGCCGAACCACAGCCCCCCGAGCAGCATGGCGAAAAGAAAGCCCAGGGCTGCGCTAAGCGCCAGGTTCAACCAGGGCCGGGCTGCGTCCAGGCCGCTGCCCAGCAGCAGGTGGTAGCAGCCCGCCCAGGCGGCCAGCACCGCCCCCGCCTGCAGCAGCACCACGACCATCAATGCCGCCCGGTGCACGGCGGGCGAGTGGATGGCCCGCGAGCACAGGGGCAGGTCGATCGCCGGGGCCTGGCGCAGGGGCGCCATCGACAGCGTGCCCCCGACGGCCGCCGCCGAACTGGTAAAAGCCTGCAGGTTGTTGACCAGGGCAATGCTCAACCACAGGGTGAACCCTGCGGCCAGTACCATCTGAAACATCAGCAGTGAAGTTGCAGTATCCACGAAGCGGTCCTCATCAGTTGTTCAGGGTGTTTGCGCTAAGCGTCCTGCCGGCAGGCGCGCGCCAGGCCAGGGCCTTGTACAGGTCCACCGCGTTGCCATAGGAGGCGGCCTGTGCCCGCGCGATGTCCTGGCGCAGACGCAACAGGTCGCGCTGGCTGTCCTTGACCGCCAGGTAGCTGCCCGAACCTGCGCCATAGCGCTGCTGGGCGATGGCGAACGCCGCCTCGCCATGCCGCGCCGCCTGCACCAGGCCGAGCAGGTGGCGCTGGTGCTCGGCCAACTGCGTGACTGCGCCCTCCACCTCTTCCACCGCCACCAGCAGCACCTGCTCGAAGTGCGCTGCCTCACCCTGGGCCAGCGCTTGGGTACCGCGCAGGCGCGCCCGCACCGAGCCCAGGTCGAACGCTGGCCAGGTCAGGCCGGGCGTCAGCTCGAACGCCCGCGCCGCACTGCCCAGGTCGCCGTCACGCAAGGCAAAGAAGCCGATGAACCCACCCAGGTTCAAACGTGGGTACAGGTCGGCAGTGGCAGCGCCCACATCCTGCACACGGGCAGCCAGCAGCCGTTCGGCCTGGACCACATCGGGCCGGTTGCGGATCAGCTGATCCACATCCCCCAGTGGCAACTGGCGCGCCAATGGCATCGGCGGCATGTCACCCAGCGCGATGGCGAAGCTGCCGGGGCGCTGGCCTGTGAGCACCTGCAGCCGGTACAGGCGCCGCTGCAGCTGGCTGCGCAGTGGCGCCACAGTCGATTGCGCCAGCAGCAGGTTGCTCTGCGCGCTCTCCAGCGCTTCGGGCAGGCCGGCGCCGGCGTGCAACTGCGCCTGGGTCAACTGCACGGTCTCCTGCCAGCTGCGCACCGCCTCTTCGGCCAGCAGCCCTTGCTGGCGTAGCCCCTGGGCCTCGAAGTAGGCCTGGGCCACCTGGGCCGCGATGCTCAACTGCACCTGCTCCAGGTCGGCCGCGGAGGCCTGCGCACGGGATTGGGCGGCGCGCTCCAGGTGATCGAGGCGGCCGAACAGGTCAAGCTCCCACTGCAGGTCCAGCCCCGCCCGCCACGATTCGGACAGGCTGCGGGCCGGCGGCTGCCCCTGCCTGGCCTGCTGCGCCAGGCTGCGCTGGTAGCTCGCGCTGCTGGTCACCGTCGGCAGGCGCTCCAGCGCCTGTTCATCCACATGAGCACGGGCCAGCAGCAGGCTGGCACGCGCCTGCTCGATGGCGTGGTTGTGGGCCAGGGCGGTTGCGATCAGGCGTTCCAGCTGCGGGTCGTCGAAAAAGGTCCACCAGGCTGACGTCGGCTGCACCGGCGTCGCAGCGAAGGCCTGCGCCTGCGGGCTGACCACATGAATGGGCGCCACCTCGGGGGCGTGATATTGCGGCCCGACGCTGCAGGCGGCCTGCAACGCCACGGCGCCCAGCAACAGCGGATAACGGCTGAACCCCTTCATGGCCTTGCCTCCCTGTGCCCAAGCGCAAGGCCCTGCTCGGCCTCCTCCAATTGCTGCTTGCGCGGGCTGTGCACGCGATGGTCACGGGCCAGCCAGGCATACACCGTGGGCAGCACGAACAAGGTGAACAGCGTGCCTATCAACATGCCGCAGACAATGACCACACCCAGGCCGAAACGGCTGTTGGCACCGGCGCCGCTGGCGAACAGCAGCGGCATGACGCCGAAGGTCATCGCGGCGGTGGTCATCAGTACCGGGCGCAGGCGAATCTGCGCGGCGCGGATGATCGCCCCGGCACGGTCGAGGTTCTCGCGCAGCTGGATCTCGTTGGCGAACTCCACCATCAGAATGCCGTGCTTGCTGATCAGCCCGATCAGGGTCACCAGCCCGATCTGCGTGTAGATGTTGAGGGTGGCCCAGCCCAGTGCGAGCGGCAACAGTGCGCCGCAGATCGACAGCGGCACGGTGACCAGGATGATCAGCGGGTCCACCAGGCTTTCGTACTGGGCCGCGAGCACCAGGTAGATGACCACCATCGCGGCGAGAAACGCCAGCACCAGCGCATTGCCTTCCTGCACGTACTGGCGCGACTCGGACTGCCAGTCATGGCTGAACTCCGGCGGCAGTTCGCTGGCCAGTTGCTGCAGAAACGCCACCGCCTGCCCCTGGGAAACCCCCGGTGCCGGGATGGCCTGCAGCGTGCTCGCATTCTGCTGGTCGAACTGCAGCAGCCGGTTGGGCTCGACCGTCATCTGCAGCCGCACCACGGCAGACAACGGCACCAGTTGCCCCGCTTCGCTGCGCACATACTGGCGCTCTAGCGCCTGGGGCGTCAGGCGCTGATCCTGGGTGCTCTGCGGGATCACGTCATACGAGCGGCCATACAGCGCGAAGCGGTTGATGTACTGCTCGCCCACCAGCACGGCCAGGGAGTCGCCGAGGGCCTGCATGCCGATGCCCAGGCTGGCGGCCTTGGCGCGGTCGACCGTCACCTTGACCACCGGGTTGTTGTAGTCCAGGTCGCTGTCCACCACCGCGAACAGGCCGCTGTCGCGGGCACGCTGCTTGAGGGTTTCCATGGTCTGGTACAGCACCGGGTAGTCCTGCGCGCTGCGCAGCACCATCTGCACCGGCAGGCCACCGCTGGAGCCTGGCAGCGAGGCCACCTGGAAGGCAAAGATGCTGCTGCCCTCCACTTCGCTCACGGCCTGCTGCAGGTCGGCCTGGACCTGATCGGCCGAGCGCTCGCGGGCCTGCCACAGGCTGAGGTTGATGCCGCCGAAGCTGCTGGCCGGCCCGTCGGTGCCGTTGATGATCCAGGTGTCGGTGGTTTCCGGCAGGCTGTGCATCACCTGGTCGAGCTTGCTGGCGAAGCGCTCGGCATAGTCGAGGCTGGCGTACTGCGGCGACTTGATGGCGGTGAGCACGGCGGCCTGGTCCTCGGGTGGCGCCAGCTCGCGTTGCGGCTGCAGGTACAGCCACGGCAGGCTCAGGCACACCAGCAAGGCGACGCCACCGCTGACCCAGCGACGCGACAGCGAGTGCGCCAGTGCCCGCCCGTAGGCGCTGGCCAGCCCGCCGAACACCTTCTCGGCAAGCCTGGCCATGCGCCCCTCCTGCTGGCCGGGCTTGAGCAGCAGCGAGCTCATCACCGGCGACAGGGTCAGGGCCACCACCCCCGAGACGATCACCGCCCCGGCCAGGGTCAGGGCGAACTCGCGAAACAGCGTGCCGGTGAGCCCGCCGATCAGGCCGATGGGGGCATACACGGCGGCCAGCGTGAGGGTCATGGCGATCACCGGCCCGGCGATCTCGCGGGCACCGACCAGCGCGGCGGCCACCGGCGTCTGGCCCTCCTCGATATGGCGGTGCACGTTCTCCACCACCACGATCGCGTCGTCCACCACCAGCCCGATGGCCAGCACCATCGCCAGCAGGGTCAGCAGGTTGAGGCTGAAGCCGAACGCCAGCATCAGCCCGGCCGCGCCGAGCATCGACAGCGGGATCGCCAGCACCGGGATGGCCACGCTGCGCAACGAGCCCAGGCACAGCCAGATCACCAGCACCACGATCACGATCGCCTCGACCAGTGTGTGCAGCACTTCCTGGATCGAGGCCTCGATAAAGCGTGCAGTCTCGTAGGCCAGCGCCACGTTGACCCCTGGCGGCAGGGTCTGCCGGATCTGCGGCAGCAGCTTGCGAATGCCGTCGACGATCACCAGCGGGTTGCCCGCAGGCGTCGGGAACAGGCCCAGGTGCACCGCCGGGCGGCCATCCATGGTGGCGCTGGTCTGGGTGGCCGCGGCGCCCAGTTCGACCGTGCCCACATCGCGCAGGCGCACCAGCGCCGTGCCGTCATTGCGAATCACCAGGTCGCGAAAGGCCTCGACACTGGTCAGGTCGGTATCGATGCGTATGTCGGCCAGCACGAACTGGCCGCGTACCTGCCCGGGCGTGGCCTGGTAGTTGTTGCTGCGCACGGCATCGGCCACCTCGGCGGCGGTCACGCCGCGCCCGGCCATGCGTTCGCTGTCCAGCCACAGGCGCATGGCCAGGGTCTGGCCACCGAAGGTCTGGATCTTGGCCACGCCGTCGATGCCGGAAAGCTGCGGCTCGACCACCCGCGACAGGTAGTCGCTGAGTTCGGGAATCGACAGCGTGTCGCTGGCAAAGCCCACATAGGCCACGGCGGTGGAATCCCCGGCCGATAGCTCCACCACCGGGTCGTAGGCCTTGTCCGGCAGGCGGTAGCGCACCTGGTTGACCTTGGCCATGGTCTCGCTCAGCGCCTGGGTCGAGTCGCGGTTCAGCTCCATGCGCAGGGTCACCAGGCTGCGGCCCTGCACCGACGACGAAGACAGGTAGTCGATGCCTTCCACCGACGACACCGCCTGGGTGATCGGCTGGGTCACGAAGCCCTGCATCAGTTCGGCCGATGCACCCGGGTATTCGGTGCTGACGGTAATGGTGGCGGTTTCCAGTAACGGATACTGGCGGATGGGCAGCTTGCCCAGGGCGAACAGGCCGGCCAGCACGATCAGGCTGCTGACCACCAGGGCCAGCACCGGGCGACGCACAAAACTGTCGGTGAACCTCATGAGGCGTCGCCCCCGTCGGCGTTGTGCAGCGTGTCATTGGCCACCTGCTCCACCTGCATGCCGTCACTGAGCTTGAGCTGGCCCGAGACCACCACGCGGTCGCCCGCCTTGAGCCCGGAGGTGACTTCCACCTGGCCCTTCCAGCGCTCGCCGGTGGTCACCTGCACGCGGTGCACGCTCAGGCCGCGTTCCGGGTCGTGGGTGGCGATGAACACGGTCTGGCCGTAGGCGGTGTAGGTGATGGCGGTTTCCGGCACAGCCATCACCCGGGTCGGCTGCGCCGCCACGAGCTGCACGCTGGCGTACATGCCGGCCTGCAACTGCCCGTCCGGGTTGGCCAGGGTGGCCTGCACCCATACTGCGCGCGCCTTGCCCACCATCGGGTCGATGGCGTTGATGCGCGCCGCAAAGGTCTTTTGCGGCAGTGCATCCACCGCCAGGGCTGCGGTCTGCCCCACCTGCAAGCCCGGGGCGGCATGCTCGGCCAGTGAGAAGTTCACCCGCAGTTGCGTGGCGTCCACCAGGCTGGCCACGGCGTCACCGGCATTCAGGTACTGGCCTTGATGCACGCGGCGGATGCCCAGCTTGCCGGCAAAGGGGGCCCGGATCGCCTTCTGCGCAATCCGTGCATCGACCTGCTGCAGTTCGCCCTCGGCCATCTGCACGGCGGCGGTGGCGTTGTCGAGTTGCTCCTGGGTAGTGACATTGGCGGTGCGCAGCTTGCCGATGCGCTGATGCAGGGTGCGGGCATTGCGCAGCTGTGCGCTCAGGCGCACCCGGTCGGCCTGCTCGGGGGCATCGTTGAGCTGCACCAGCAGTTGCCCGGCCTTGACCCTTTGCCCCGACTCGAAGGCGATGCGCGTGATGCGCCCGGTGGTTTCCGCGGCCACCTGCACCTGGTGGGCGGCTTCCAGCTCGCCGGCGGCGAAGGTCTGGCGGGGCGCCTCACGCGAGGTGACGGTGGCCAGCGCGACCTTGGTCACCGGCCACGCCGCAGTGGCGTGCGCCGCCGAGTCCTTTCTGGTCAGCAGCATGACGACGGCCAGCACGCACACAACAGCGGCGCCCCCTCCCAACAGCATCCTCTTGCCCATCTTTGCTCCGCTCATCGGTGTGGTGTGTTCGCTGCACAGCGCATCCCGTGCCGACGGCTGGCATCGGCACGGCAAAGCGGTTGCAGGAAAGATCGGGCCGGACTATAAAACCTCAACTTAACTTGAGGTCAACACACGTGGCGGCAGAAAAGACGATGGATGGTGCGCGCTCGCTCACCATCGGCGAGGTGGCCAGACGCAGTGGCGTGCCGATTTCCACCTTGCACTTCTACGAGTCCAAGGGGTTGATCGCCAGCACGCGCAATGCCGGCAACCAGCGGCGATTTCCGGCGTTGGTGCTGCGCAGCATCGCGATCATCAAGGTGGCGCAGCGCACCGGGATTCCGCTGGAAGAGATCAAGCACGCGATGAGCCGCTACCCGCCCAACAGCAAATTGACGGCGGCGCAGTGGGGTGAGATGTCATCGGCCTGGCGCGAGAACCTGAATGCGCGCATCCGGACGCTGGAGGCATTGAGGGATAGCCTGGACAACTGCATCGGTTGTGGCTGCCTGTCGCTGGATGATTGCCCGTTGCGCAACCCGGGGGATGCGCTGGGGCAGGATGGACCGGGGCCGAGGATTCTGGAAGGGGCTGCCGGGGGGTAGGCGCAGGAGTTGCGGGTGGTCTGGCTGATGCACCGTGCACGCAGGTTCTGCGACCGCTTCGCGCTCGTTCGCCAGCAATGCTGGCTCCTACAGCCGTGTGGCTTCTGCCCGGAGGGCGTAGGAGCGGGCCTTGCCCCGCGAACTGGCGCGCAGCGCCAGCAAAACCTGCGAACGCGATCTGGCTGATGCACCGTGCACGCAGGTTCTACGACCGCTTCGCGCTCGTTCGCCAGCAATGCTGGCTCCTACAGCCCTGTGGCTTCTGCCCGAAGGGCGTAGGAGCGGGCCTTGCCCCGCGAACTGGCGCGCAGCGCCAGCAAACCTGCGAACGCGATCTGGCTGATGCACCGCGCACGATCGTCGGCCAGCAGCAGCCCACCTGCACGCATGTGGTTGAGCTACCGCTTGAGCCCAGCCAGGTCAGTAAGGCACGTTGACCTGCAACTGCTGGATCTGTACCGAATGCGGGTGGATCAGGTGGGTCAACACGCGTCGCTCCTTGACCGCGGATTTTTCCGCGTAGTCGGCGAACCGGTCATTGCTGACGATGTAGGCGGCCTGGTCGAACTCGGCAGCGGCCAGCAGGGCCTCGTCCGCTTTCACATCGCGGGGCATCACCACCACCTTGGCCCCGGGGAACAGCGCCTGAAGCCCGGCATGGTTGCTCGACACCCGTGCATAGATGCCCGGGTCGAATATCACCGTCACCTTGTACCCCTGGCACAGGACCGGCACCAAGGCAATCAGTGCACCAAGCCCGATGAAGGTTCCCTTGCCGTTCTCCGAAGGCAGGTAGCACAGGTTGTTGCCATCGAGGATGAGCGTTTCGATGTGGTTTTCCATCAGCCGTGTGATGTCGCGCAGGCGTTCCTGGATTTTCTCGATATCCCGCTCGAGCTTGCGCCGCTTGGCATTCAACCCGCTCAGTACCATGCCCGGCTTGCTGTTTTCGAAGAAGCTCTCGCACTCTTGATGTATGAGCGCTTTTTCCCTGCCGCTCGACGCATTCGAGAGCGCCCACTCAAACCCTTGCGCCTTGGCGATGTCGTTGTCGATCTGCTGCAGTTGGCGCTGCTGGCGTTCCCATTGGCGCGACACGTCGCCGGCCATGGCTTCCCATTTTTCGCTGGCACTGCGGGTATGCTCGATCAACTGGTGCAGGTGCGCCAGTTCCTCGTTCAAGCCGGCGATGGTGGCCGTTGCTTCCAGCGGATTGAACTGGCGATACCGGCGCAAGTTCGCCGCCAGCCGGCGCTCTTCGGGCTCATGGCTGGCCAGCTCGGCCTGGGCCTCCTTGCGCGACAGCTCAAGCATCGCAAGGCGCTTGTCCAGTTCACTGGCCTGGTGCTGCGCCACCTTCTGCTCGGTGGAGCGCCACAGGCCCGACAGCCAGCCACCGGCCACGCCCTGGCAGGTCTGCTTGCTCTGGCTGGTGCTCTGCAGGGTGGCGCTGAGCTGATTGAGCCGTTGCTTGATATCCAGGGTGATGCGGTTGCGCTGGGCCAGTTGAGCGCTGGCGTGCTCGCAGTCGAATGCGTCGTACCACTGCATGTCGAGGGTCAACTTCTGGATATCCAGGTTGATCGATGCGGTCTTCTGGGTCAGGGCGACCACCCGGGCCGCGTGTTCATTCCTATACATGATCGTTCCTTGTAATCGACAGGCCAGGGTTACACGGGGTCTTGCGCATTGCGCTGCCCGCTGCGGTAGGCCGCCCTGCCCGCCCATTGCAATGCCAGTACGGTAACGGCACCGGCAGCAACGCAGATGGCATTGGTCAGCAGAAATTCGAGCGGCGAGATCGTGGTGTTCATGCCAGCCCCCTTTCACCCAGGCGTACGCCGCAGTGGCCGCAGAACCGGCTCGATGCCTCAACCGCTGTACCGCAGGCGGGGCACATCTTGGCAACCAGCATTTTCTGGCGCATATGGCCGATCTGGATAACGCAGGGCACAGTTACCCGGTAGGCCGGGCTGGCCAGGTCGAACGCGGTCCACAGACCCGTGATGGCCCAGCCGACCGGGCCTGCGAGCACGGCCAGCCCCCTGCCCAGGCCCGCACTACCTGCCAGCATCACGCCACGTCCCACCAGGCTGCTCATGGTCGCGCTGGCCACTACCGCGGCCAGGCGGTAGGAGGTCAGCCCGGAGGCGCTGAGGCTGGCGATCAAGCTTGCCAGTGCAGTGGGCCCCATGCCCGGCCGGTAACCCGCCCCGACCGATTCGAAGAAGGTCTTCTTGTCGTCTTCGCTCATGCGCCCCACCGACTGCTCGACCACCTTGGCGATGATCGCCATCTCCATACTGGCGCAGTCTCCGAGGCCGCTCTTGGCAACCCCGACGTGAGAAGCCACGTCGGTGAGCAGTTCCTTGTAGGGCACGCCGCTGCCGCCGCGAAACACGTTCATCAGCGAGTTACCGCCAAAGCGCGTGAGTTCCTCGACCACCAGGCCGCGATCAAGGTCGGTGATCTCACGCTCCTTGGCAGCGCTCAACTGGCGGCAGACCGAGGACGACAACGAGATGCGTCCCTTGCCGCTGTCGGTGATCACATCGATGAGCAGCCCGATATCGTCGCTGCTCGCGCTCATCATTACGTCTGCCAGGTCGGCATCTTGAATCATTGACATGGGGGGTTCCTTTGATGACCAGGGGTCAGTCGATGATGGTCGGGGCATGCGGGGTGCTGCGGCTGACGAAGGCCCCCGCAATGGCTGTCAGCCAGGCCCGGGGCTGGTCGGAGCGCACCTGGCGCAGCATCAGTGCGTCCAGTTTCAGGCAACTGCGCCGGCGCCATTCGTCACGGGCATTGACACGGCTGACTTCGGGCGACGCACCCACGCCGATGGGACGCACGTCGGGATGCACCTTGCATTCGCGCAGCACCTTCTCGACCGGGTTGCCCTGCTCGAGCTTGCCTTCGCTCTGCAGCTTGACTGCTGCTGCCAGGTAATCGCGGCTGCCACCCACCGCCTGCCCCAGCGCCAGCCAGTCTTGCGGGCGCATCAGCAGGAACGCAGGGGGTACCCCCAGTGCATCGGCAATGCGGCTGAGCGTGTGCAGGTCCGGGTTGGGGTCGAGCTGCTCGCGAGGTGACTTCAATGCCCTCAGCGTACTGCGAGCGATGCCGGTTTCGCGTTGAATGCAGGCGGCAGTGACAGGGCCTGGCCGGCCGTCCTCGCGCTGCTTGCCACCGATGGCAAGTACCGCGCTGAGGTTGTCACTGAAGTGCGCTCCCAAACTTTTCGGTGGTACGGAGACAGGACTGTTCATGGGGGCCTCTTGCGTGTGGCGATGACGGCAAGACTATCCATGGCAATGTGCCATATCAACCGCAAACGGAGCGACAGCGCTCCATCAATCGATCCATATGGAGCGCAGTCACTCCATATAACCAAGCCCCGCTGCGGCCAGTTTCGCCACCTCAAGGGTGCCGCCCGGCGGTTGATGGTCTTCGAGCAGCCAGCTGACCGACAGGCCCGTCCACGCGAGCACCCACTGCAACAACCGACGAGGTTCCATGCCGCTGGCCTTGGCGACGATCTCGACCCGGTGCGCGAAGCGCCCCGGTACCAGCGCCTGCTCACCATCGGGATTGCAGAAAATGTTCGCGTAATCGAAGCCCCGCTCGCCATACAGCCCCTTGGGGTCGATGGCGAGCCAGCCGGCTGCGCCGAAATCGAGCACGTTGCCGTGGTGGATGTCGCCATGCAGTACCCCCACATCGCGCGGCGCGGCCAGCAGTTCGCGGGCGGTGCTGGCGCAGTGCAGCAGAAGACCGCCGTGCCTGTCGGCCCCGTGCCACAACCCCTCGAACCACTGCTCCAGTGGCACCAGAGCGGGCATGGGCGTGGCGCGCGGTGCGTGCAGGCGGGCGGCAACCGCGCAAAGAATGCGCGTGGCCTGCTCGTCGTGCCCGTCCTTGACCATCTGCGTCAGTGCATCCGTACCTTGCGCGCGCACCATAAGAAGGGCTTGGCCGTCGTGAGCCAGTACCGGCGCTGCCCCCTCGCCCTGCCACCACGCCATGAGCAGGCTCCCCGCCTGTTCTTCGGCAACGTGCGAAATCTTCAGCATGGCTGGCCTGCCCTGCTGGCGCACCGGCAGCAGGGTGCCGTTCAGCGAGTCGAACGGCTCGCCATCGACAGTCAGTTGCCAGCGCTTGAGATAGTCGTCAAACATGCCGTGGCCTGGGTAGCGAGGCGATCATCTGGTCAAAGGCCTCCAGCGCATAGCGCCCTTCCAGGCGCTGCAACGTGGGCAACTGCGCGGGCAAACCGAATTGCACCCTGCCGGGCAGCACCTGCTTGATGGCGCCGTACCAGTTCAGCACTGCTTCCTGCAGGCGCACGTGCAGCTCGAACCTGCTGCGCCGACGCGTGCTGTCGGCCCGGGCCCGCTCCCGTGCCAGCTGTGGGTCGATGCGCGCAACCAGGTAGGCGTCGGCAAAGCCGATGCGCCCTTGCGCGAAGGTCTGCCGGGTGGCGTCCAGTTCCACCTGCCAGTCGCGCTCACTGGCCTCGCCGATCTGCCACAGGCTCCAGATGTAATGCAGCTTGAGCGGGTCGCTGTCGCATACGGCCCGCGAATGGCGCTGCTCCATGGCCAGCGCCGCCTGCCAGCGATCGACGTTGCGTTCGGCCCAGAACCCAGCCGCCCCGAGCGGATCTGCCGCGCGATCGGGCTCGTTCTCAAAACGCCCGTTTTCGGCAATCAACTGTTGCTCGGCGTGACTTGTGCACCAGGTGGTCTTGCCACTGGCGCTGATACCTTCGACTACCACAATCATTGCAACTGCCACTCCGTTGAACAGGGCTTGCCGCAAAGCCCAAAACCGGCCGACATCATACAAGCCGCCGAGCGTGTGCAATACACAGGTGCGTACACCACCCCATCTGCAGGATAAGAAGAACTGATAAGGCATGAGGCCTAATCATTGGATCTGATAAGGCTCACCGTTCAAGAATGCGCACCTGTTCTGCTCCCCCTGCCTTCTGGAGAAATACATGTCGTTTGTCGTGCCTGTTCTTGACCCGCAGATTGCAGAGATAGCACCTGGGTTCCGTGCCATGAGCATCTGCGTCAAAGCCACGCCGATCACCCGGCCCGAGGTGGCGACCAACGCCCTGACGCAGGCCTGTGAGGCGGTCACGGCCGGCGCCCCGGACTGGGCAGAGGCGCACCTTGCGGCATGGGCACACACCTTCCGGCTGTTCGGCGCCAAGCCGCAGCGCACGCCGTGCTCGGCCGAGGCACTGCGCAAGCGCGTGCTGCGCGACGCCGTGCTGCCGAGCATCGACCCCATTGTCGACCTGTACAACGCCATCAGCCTCAGGTTCGCCGTGCCGGTCGGCGGCGAGAATTTCGCTGCCTACATAGGTGTGCCGCGTTTGACCGTTGCCACCGGTACGGAGCTGTTCGACACCATCAAGGACGGCAGCGCCGCCAACGAATCGCCCGACAAGGGTGAAGTGATCTGGCGCGACGACCTGGGTGTGACGTGTCGGCGCTGGAACTGGCGCCAGGGAACCCGAACGCGCCTGGACGCCGATGCAGAACAGATGTGGTTCATCCTCGAAAGCCTGCCTGCAATGCCCCTGGAGGCACTGCAAGCCGCGGCTGACGAACTGGGCACCGGGCTTGAGCAGATGATGCCGGGTGCCACGATCGACCGGCAGTTGATCGAACTCTACTGAGTTGTGCGCGCCGAGGGTCAGAGCCGGTGAACGCTGATCTCGACCCCCTCCTCGGGGTCGGGCACCCGAAAGTGGCTGGTGATCAGATCGAACTCGGCGTCGGTCGCGGCGAACTCATGCTCGGCGCGGCCGTTGCGAAGGTGCAGCCTGGCCCGGCAAGTCTCATCGCTTGCCTCGATGTAGTGAACGCAGTGCGGCACCTGTGCGGCGTCGGCCAGGGCGCACAGCCATTGGCGATCGGCAGGCGTGTTGGCCGGAAAGTCCAGCACCACGCTGGTGCCCGCCCTGAGCATGTCGGTAACCAGCGGCCCCATCACCGCCCGCACCTGGCGGGCAAGGCGCACGTAGTCGGCCACCGAGTGGATCTGCTGCGGGTACAGCCTGGAGAGCCAGTGATCCTCGCTCAGCAAGATCGCCGCGTGTTCGGTTGCCAGGGCCTTGGCCAGTGTCGACTTGCCGGAGGCGATCTTGCCGCACATCAGATGAAGCGTCGGGGTGGCCATGGCGTTGTCCTGATTGATGAGCCGCCATGATGCCGTGCCGGCGCTAGCACCCACAACAGTAGAACGCGCTCAGAGGTTCATGCCGATGGCCAGCCGGTTGAACGCATTCATCAACGCCACCGCCAAGGTCAGGTCGGAAATCTCGACGTCGGAAAAATGGGCTTTCAAGGGCTCGTACAACGCATCGGGGGCGCCCTTTTCGCTGACGTGGGTCAGCGTCTCGGCCCAGGCCAGTGCGGCGCGCTCGCGCTCGTTGAACAGCCCACTGATGCGCCAGCCGGCCAGGCAATCGAGCTTGGCTTGCGCCACCTCGCTGTCACGCAGGGTTTGCGAATGCTTGCCCAGGCAGAAGGCGCAGCCGTTGATCTGCGAAATGCGCAGGTACACCAGTTCGATCAATGGCAGGCCCAGGGAACTGGCGGCCAGTGCGTTGTTGGTGGCGAGCAGGCCTTGATAGGCCTCAGGCGACAGGGAAGCGAACGGCAGTCTGAGTTGGCTCATGGTGAAACTCCAGTGAAGTGAAAGGGATCAGGCGCAAACCTGTGGGTTGAACAAGGGCTCCAGCGCCAGGCGCGCGCGGCCGGCGTCGATTGCGCTACGCACCGCCTGCTCGCTGCCCACCAGGCCCTGCAGGTAGGTGAAGTGCAGGTCGAACAGCCCGAGGGTGTTGAGTACATGGCGCAGGTACGGCGTGAGAAAGTCTGGTTGGCGCGCCGCCTCGCCCTGGTGAATGCCACCGGAGCCCACCAGCACGTACACCGGGCGGTCGCGCAGCAAACCGACCTTGCCCTGCGGGCCGGCACTGAAGGTACGGTGAATGCGCAGCACGTAGTCGATCCACAGCTTGAGCGCGGCCGGCAGCATGAAGTTGTGCATGGGCGTTGCAATCAGCAGCACATCGCTGCGCTCCAGTTCCTGGATCAACGCCTCGGACACCGCGAAAGTGGGTGCGTCGAATGGCGTGCGGGTGGTCAGGGCGCGGGCGTAATCGGTATCGAGCGGGGGCAGCGGGCTCGCGCCCAGATCACGCTCGATCAGTTGCAGCTCGGGGTGGCGCCGGCGCAAGGTGTCGACCAGCTCCAGCGCCAGTTGGTTGGCATGGGACACCGCCCCCTGCGGGCTGGCGTTGAGCAGCAGTACGTTGTTCATTGCGGGTTCCCCGGCTTAAGGCTTTGGGTAAAGTGCATGCCACGGGCCAGCAACCCCTGGCGAAAATAGAAGCGCTGGGCCAACGGCATGTGCAGGCCGGTATCCAGCACGAAGTGATCGCAACCGCGCTGCAGCGCCTCGTCACGCACGGCGCTCAGCAACTGCGCGCCCAGGCCGCCGCGTTGCAGGTCGGGGCTTACCACCAGGTCATCGACATAGATGAAGCGCCCGTACAACAGGTTTTCCAGCGGACGGTAGCCCGCCAGGCCCACCACCTGCTCACCCTCCCATGCTGCCAGCAGGCGATAGCCGTGGGCGGCCTGGCGCTGCAGTTGCGCCACATAGGCGGCCAGGTCAGTGAGGTGCGGGCGCAGTACACGCATCAGTTCAAAGCTGGCTTCAAAGGCTGCGTGGCTTTCGAGGTGTTGAAGGGTGTAGGCCATGGTCGTCGTCCGCTTTTCAAGAGCGCCCACTTTAAGCAAGCAATGGCTTAAGCTACAGGGCCGAAAAATGAATAAACGACTAGGCCAAGATGCTTTCCTTCGAACTGGACCGCAGCCAGCAGGCGCCGATCTATCGCCAGCTCTACCAGCGCTTTCGCGAATCCATCGCCGACGGCCGCCTGCGCCCAGGTGATCGCGTGCCGGCCGTTCGCGCCCTGGCCGCCGAGCTGAACCTGGCGCGGGGCACCGTGGAGGCGGCCTACCAGTTGTTGATCGGCGAAGGCTACCTGATGGCGCGCGGCGCCGCCGGCACGGTGGTCACCCCGCAACTGACCCCGGTTGCCCCACCCCAACTGGGCCATGGCCTGGCCGCCAGCACCTACCCGACCACCCATTCCGGCGAGCTGCCACTGCCCTTGCAGATGGGCCTGCCGGCCCTGGACGCCTTCCCGCGCAAGCTGTGGACGCGGCTGGCCGGCCGGCAACTGCGTCAAGGCGGCCTGGAAAGCCTGGTGTACCCGGACCCACGCGGCCACGCACCGCTACGGGCGGCGATTGCCACTTACCTGGGCATCTCGCGGGGCATCACCTGCCGCCCCGAGCAGGTGTTCGTGTGCGCCGGCTATCGCGCCTGCCTCGACCTGATTTGCCATACGCTGATGCAGCCGGGCGACCGCTGCTGGCTGGAGGAGCCCGGCTACTTCATGGCCCGCAACGCCCTGCAGGAAGCCGGCGCGCAGCTGGTGCCCGTCAGCGTGGACGACCAGGGCCTGGATGTGGAACAGGGCATCGCCCGCGCGGTGGATGCGCGCTTTGCCGTGGTCACCCCCACCCACCAGAGCCCGCTGGGCGTGTCGCTGTCGCTGCCGCGCCGGCTGGCGCTGCTGGCGTGGGCCAACCGGCAAGGCAGCTGGATCATCGAGGACGACTACGACAGCGAATACCGTTATCGCGGCAAGCCCCTGCCCGCCCTCAAGAGCCTCGACCAGCAGGGCCGCGTGCTCTACACCGGCACCTTCAGCAAGGTGTTGTTCCCCGGCTTGCGTCTGGCCTACCTGGTGGTGCCGGCGCAGCAGTGCGAGGCCTTCGCCCGCCAGGCCGACCGGCTGCACAACCACTGCCCTCACCTGCTGCAGGCCACCGTGGCGGCGTTTATCAACGAAGGCCACTTTGCGCGGCACCTGAACAAGATGCGCAATCTGTACGCCCGGCGCCGGCAATGGCTGATCGAGGCATTGCAGCAGCAGTTGGGCGAGCGTTTGCTGATCGATACCCAGGCAGGCGGCATGCACCTGGTAGCCGGTTTGCCCGGCGTGGACGATGTAAAACTGGCCAAGCGCGCACGGGCCGCCGGGCTGGCGGTGGAGCCGCTATCGCAGTGGTACCTGGCAGGTGCGCCCAGGCACGGGCTGGTAATGGGGTTTACCAATGTTGCCAGTGCGCAGCAGGCGGCGATGGTGGCGCGGGAACTGGCTCGGCTTGCATAGGGGCAGCAACCCCTATCAGAGCAAACCCGGCTAGGCACGACGAGGGGGCAAAGGCGGATGCTATTGCTCACCGCATCTTCAGGAGGTTTTGTTCGGTGACCGACTCAAGCAACAGCCATGCCTACGCAAAACGGTTCGACGCCGTACTCGCCTATATCGATACCTGCCTCGAGGGCGATCTCTCGGTGAATGCACTGAGCCGCGTCGCCAACTTCTCGGTGTTTCATTTTCACCGGCAATTCACGGCGTATGTAGGCGTGCCGGTTGCACAGTATGTGCAGTTGATGAGGCTTCGGCGCGCTGCGCATCAACTGGTCGGTTCACCGGGTCAGTCCGTGCTGGAGACAGCACTGGGTGCTGGCTTCGAAAGCCCCGAGGCCTTTTCAAGGGCGTTCAGGCGCGCCTTTGGCATGGCGCCGAGTGCGTTCGCCAAGGCACCGAGCTGGCAGGTCTGGAATGCGGTCTTCGTTGTCCCTCACTTTTCCAGGAGTATCACCATGCAGATCCGTATCGTGACGTTCGCCGAAACCCGCGTGGCGGCGCTTGAACATTGCGGGGCGCCCGGCCTCGTCAGTCAAAGCGTCAGTCGTTTTCGTCAGTGGCGCATGCAGAGCGGTCAGTCGCCAGTAGCCGTGAGCCGCTCGTTTGGCATCCCCTATGACAATCCCGATACCACGCCCGCAGAGGCCTTCAGGTTCGCGATTTGCGGCGAGATAGACGAGGCCGTGCTGCCCAACGAATTCGGCGTGCATGAACGGGTCATCCCGGCTGGGCGTTGCGCCGTGATTCGCCATACGGGGTCGCCTGATTACATCGGAGAATCCATCTACCCGCTTTACCGCGACTGGCTACCCTCCAGTAACGAAGAGCTTCGGGATCACCCGTTGTTCTTCCATTACCTGAGCGTGTTTCCCGAAACACCGCAGGATCAATGGCAGACGGATATCTACGTTCCGTTGAAGTAGGCGAAGCTGGCGTGTGAAACGGGTTGCCGCTCGGTGGGTGAGTTGCCGGCCGAGCGGCAGTGGTGCCAAAAGCGGACCGTGCGAGCCGATGTCTGAGCCACCGGCCTTCGAAAGTCGTAAATCATCAAACCGGCAGGATGCGCGTCCAGTAACGGGTAATCTGCTGGATTCGGATGGGTAACGAACGGGCGATAGTGTTCAATGTCAGCTCGATGTTGCCAAGCGAGTACGAGCCCGACACCCGCAAGTGGCTGACCTCCGAGGCGCAGCCCAGATAGCCGGGGCAATAGCGCTGCAACTCGTTGATGAGTGTATCCAGCCTCCAGCCCTCCACTACCAGCCGCCCCTGAGCCCAGGCCTCTTCGCCTTTTTTCAACGGCTGCGTGGCAAAGAGTCGCTGACGATCAAATGTCACCGATTGCCCTTGCTCGATCACGACCTCGCCTTCAGCCTGCTCAGGACGGACCGCAACGGCATGCTGGTAGACGCTGAGACGTGTCAGCCCGTCGAGTTGGCGCACGGCGAAGCGAGTGCCCAATGCGCGCAGATCACCCTGTGCACTGCGCACCAGCAACGGACGTGAGTCCTTGCCGGTGGTTACATGGACCTCCCCCGCCCGAAGCACCAGCAAGCGCGTGCTGGCATTGAACATGACATCCAGCGCGGTATCGGTATCCAACACCAGCAGGGTGCCGTCGGCAAGAGCCGCTTGGCGCTGTTCTCCGGTGCGCGTTCTGAGGTCGGCCATCCATCTGGGCGCAACGTCATATCCCTGCCATGCCAATGAACTGGCGCCGGCGCCCAGCAACAGCCCCTTGAGTAGCGTGCGGCGATTCGGGCCGCTTTCGCGCAGCGTGGACTTTTCCATGACGTTCCAGGCCAAATGCTGCGGCATGCCGCCCAGGCGCGCCTGCAATTCGGTCAACTGCTGCCATGCCCATTCATGCTCCGCCCTCCGGCAGTGCCAGCGTTGCCACTGCGCGCGCAGCGCCGCGTCTTCAGGGTTCGCGCACAGCTGCGCGAACCACTGCGCCGCATGGCGAAGTGCTTGGCGCTGGGCGTCGGTGGTCACCACGGATTGTCCACCAGGTACAGGAGGCAGCGTTCGGTGGCCCGGGCCATGTACTTGGTTACCGAGCTGGCGGACACCTGCAGGTGCTCGGCGATTTGAGGGTAGGTCAGCCCTTGCACTTGCGACAACAGGAACGCCGTTTTGGCCTTCACGCCCAGGCCGTCAAGCATGCGATCCAGCTCCAGAAGTGTCTGGAGCAACGAAAGCTGTTCTTCGGCAGAAATCTCGAACGACTCGGGCTGCGCGGCGAGCACTTCCAGATAGGCACGCTCCACCGACTGACGGCGAAAACTGTCGATCATTACCCGCTTGGCGATGGTTACCAGAAAATGCCGAGGCTCATTGAGCATGGCCGCCCGGGGCTCACGGCGCTCGGCGAGCAGCACGCGAACAAAGGTGTCCTGGGCGAAGTCTGCCGCCGCCTGCGAACACCCGGTGCGCTTGCGCAGCCAACTGATGAGCCAGGGTTGATGGTCGTTGTAGAGGGTCGCGATAAGGTTGCCAGACGGCATATCCAGGCCAAGCAGTGAATAAGAATTAATCGCAATATAGTGAAATGATGGCCTGAGAGCAATCGACTTCTGGCCGTGAAAATCAGGCCAGGAAAAAATTTCGAAACGCGTTGTCACTTTCCTCTCGGCTACGCGACTCCTTTTGCAGACACCTCACAAAATGCCAACAACCGCATCAGGAGTAAGCATGCAGCATCCCCTTCCAGGCTTCTGCACCGCCACGTTGAACACCCCAAGCGCGCTATGCCTTGCCCTACTTGGCGCATCGTTGTTGATGGCCACTCCAGCACTTGGCCACGCGGCTGAAGGCCAGGTAACAGCCCGTACGCTGCATCAGCAGGAATTTGCCATTGAAGCCGGGGCGCTGGCCACTGTGCTGAACAGCTTTGCCACCGAAGCAGGCGTGGTGCTGTCGTTCGACAACGGGCTGACCGAAGGCAAGCAGAGCCGGGGCATCAATGGCCGCTACAGCATCGACCAGGGCTTTGCCGTGTTGCTGAGCGGGTCCGGGTTGCAGGCGGTTGCAGGTGGGGACAACAGCTATGTGCTGCTGCCGGTTGCACCGTCGGGTTCATTGCAACTGGACGCGACCAACGTGACAGGCTCGGGGCTGGGCACCATCACCGAGGATTCGGGGTCGTACACCACAGGTAACACCACCACAGCGACGCGGATGAATCTCTCGCTGCGCGAAACGCCGCAGTCGATCAGCGTCGTCACGCGTCAGCAGATGGACGACCAGAACATGCAGTCCCTGGAAGACGTTGCAAGGGCAGCCACGGGCATCAGCACGGTCAAGGGGTTCGGCACTGAGCGTCCGCTTTACTACTCGCGAGGGTTCCAGGTCGACGACCTGCAATTCGACGGCCTGCCGAGCAGCGTCACGGAAAGCTTCTCGATGGACGTCATGTCGGTGAACAACATGGCCATGTATGACCGGGTGGAGATTGTCCGAGGCGCAAACGGCCTGATGCAAGGGGCAGGTAATCCGTCTGCGGCCATCAACATGGTTCGCAAGCGACCGACACGTGAGTACCAGCTCAAGGCAGAGATCGGTGCTGGCTCGTGGGACAACTACCGCACGCAACTCGACGTTGGCGGCCCCTTGAACGCAGAGGGCACCGTGCGTGGCCGTACGGTCCTGATGTACAACAGTCGAAACAGCTATCAGGACTACGCTGACAAGGACAACCAACTGTTCTACGCCATCGGCGAAGTCGACCTGAATGACTCGACCACGGTTGCAGTGGGGGCGTCCTTCCAGCAGGACAACAGTGGCGGCTACGATTGGGGCGGTTTGCCTACCCACCTGGATGGCAGCTCATACAACTTCTCGCGGTCGAAGTCGTTCGCTGGAAAGTGGGCGTACCTGGACAAGATCAACCGCAACGTCTTTGCCGATATCAAGCACAGCTTCAATGAGGACTGGAACCTCACCGTCGCCACCAACCTGATTTGGTCCAATTCGGATTTTCTCGCTCAGGTTGGGTACCACACCAGGGACACCGACTCGACGATGCAGTACTGGCCGAACAGCGCCCGCTACGATGATGAACAGATCAATCTCGACGCGGCGCTCAACGGTGCGTTCAACCTGCTGGGGCGCAAGCATGAGGTGGTGATCGGTACCAACTTGCGGCGTGACAGGCTGCAATACGTCACAGGCTCGTCCAGCGTGAACCCTATCGTCGACATTCTGGACTTCGATACCTCGACATTCCCGAAACCGCAGATAGTCGGCAGCCTGACGCCCAGTCGACATGTGCGCAAGGACAAGGGGATCTATGCAGCCACTCGCCTGAACCCATTCGATGATCTGCACGTGATTCTGGGCAGCCGCTTGAGTTGGGTCGACTACGACACCCAGGGCCCGTGGGAGACGGACCGCTTCAGGGAAAACCGCAAGATCATCCCCTATGGCGGCATCGTCTACGACGTCAATGACACTACCTCGGTGTATGCCAGCTATACCGAGATCTACAAGATGCAGAGCAACTACAGCGTCGACAACAAACTGCTCGAACCCACAACGGGCAGCAACTACGAAGTGGGCGTAAAAAACGAACTGTTCGATGGCAGGCTCAATACCTCCCTGGCGCTGTTCCAGGTGGATCAGACAGGCCTTGCGCAGGTCGTGCCCGAGGCTGGGCGCGTGTGTGGGCCCACGCGCGATTCGCGGTGCTACACCGAGGGCGCCAAAGTACGAAACCGCGGGTTCGATGCCGAGGTCTCGGGCGAGTTGATGCCCGGGTGGAATGCCTCCATGGGCTACACCTACAGCCATCCAGAATACGTGGCGGGTAGCAGGAAGGGTGACACCTATGGCACAGAGAACTCGCCACAGCGACTGTTCAAGGCCGCCACCACCTACCAGTTGCCAGGTAGCCTGGACCAATGGCGAGTCGGAACCAGCGTGTACCATCAGAGCAAGCTGTACCTGAACAGTATTTCGCAGAGTGCCTACAACCTTGTGGACTTGAATGCCAACTTCCGGATCGACCAGAACCTGAGCGTTCAGTTGAACCTCAACAACGTTTTCGACGAGAAGTACTACACCGCGATTTTCAGCCAGGACACCGGAAACTATTACGGCGAACCCCGCAACTTTGCCGTCACGCTGCGCTACGAGAACTAGCCGTGAGCAGTGGTCGATAGGGCGATTTCAAGCGGCTGTAACGGCCGCTTGGACGGACCCTGTGCTCACCAGTATCTTCATGTTGAACGGCCAGGGAGTTCGTGCGGGGTGAGCCGGGTGGTGGGCGAGCGAAGTAACAGCTCCCCACGACCAGTCGCTTGCATCGAACTGGATCAGAAAGCCACCGAACGCTGACAGGCCGACGTCGCCACGATCTTCCCGCGCTTTAGCACCATCAACCGTGTGGGCAGGTCGAGAATCACGTCACCCACCGAATGCGTCTCCAGCAACACCACGTCAGCAGGCGCACCCGGCACCAACCCATAATCCTTCAACCCCAGCGCTTTCGCCGGATGGGTAGTGAGCATCGACAGTACCGTGGCCTGGTCATCCGCCCCGCCCAGGTGACAGGCCGGAATCGCCAATTGCGCGATGTTGAGCAAGTCGCCGGTGCCAAACGGGGTGAATGCGTTGCGAATATTGTTGGTGGCAAGGCACACATTCACGCCGCCATCACGCAGGGCCCGCACCGGCGTCAGGGTACGGCGCACGTCATGGCTGTCGCCGCGCGCACCGAGGTGCAAGTCGGTGGCGGGCAGGCACATGACGCTGATGCCGGCCTCGCGAATCAAGGCAATGATCTCCCGCTGTTTGTGCGGTGCCACGGCACCCAGGCTGGTCAGGTGACCGACGCATACGCGCCCTTGATAGCCTTGCTCGATGGTCTTGCGCGCCAGGTACTCAATGGTCATGTGCTCGGCGTTGTCGGCGAAGTCCTGATGGAAGTCGATGTCCTTGCCGTAGCGCCTGGCCAGGTTGAATACATAGTCGATGTGGTCATGGGCCGAGTCGTCGTTGTAGGGAATGCCGCCCACTACATCTGCGCCCTTCTCCATGGCCTCAACCATCATTGCCTGCATGCCCGGCAGTTTCAGTATTCCCTCCTGCGGGAAGGCCACCACCTGGATGTCGATGGCGTCGCGCAGCTTGTCGCGCAGTTCCAGCACCACATCAAAGCCGGTGAAGCCTTGCACCGGGTCGAATTCGGCGTGGGCGCGTACGTGGGTAGTGCCGGACTGCACCAACGCACGTAGTGCTTGAGTGGAGCGCGCGAGAATGTCGTCGCGAGTCAACGTGGGTTTGAGCTCGGCGGTAACCGCTATCGCCTCCTTCAACGTGCCGGAGCGATTGGCCTTGCGGTGCATGATGTTGGCTTTTTCCAGGTGCAGGTGCCCTTCGACAAAGCCCGGGATCAGCACGTGGCCGTGGCCCTGGATTTCCTGCACGGCCTGCACTGAAATTGTCGGCGCGATCTCGACAATCTTGCCGTGGTGCACCGCTACGTCCATCAGCGGTTTTGTATCGTAGATGCGCACATTGCGAAAGATCAGATCCATGACGTTGGCCCTCTATGATGCTGCCCCAAGGCGCATCGGTAAAAAACGAACCATGGGCAGCTCAACCGTTGGAACAGCCGTTACCCATCACTCGGTATTCAAGAATGTGTTTCTGGCCCTTGGAGTCTTCATACGTCATGAGCACAGGTACCACGGCGCAGACGTGCGCGACTTCGCTGATGGAAATGACGCGGGCGATGTCCAGGTGCTGGGCATAGCTGTATTGCTCAACCGGTATCGGTTCGTCGGCCATCGCCGCAGAACAGAAAAAACTCGCTATCAGTACAGGTAACGCGTTCATGTTCAGAGGCCCTCCTCCACATTTTCAAGAACATGGAGCCCGGCAGCCATGCAGCGCCGGGCCCCTGGGTGGGGTGATCAGAACGGTTTGGTCGGCAGGTACTTGCCATCCAGGGTGATCACCGCGCGGGAGCCGCCGTCTGGGTCATCGACCTTCTTGACGTCCAGTTTGAAGTTGATGGCGCTGATGATGCCGTCGCCGAACTTCTCGTGAACCAGCGCCTTGAGCGTGGTGCCGTAGACCTGAATCATTTCGTAGAAGCGGTAGATGGTTGGGTCGGTAGGAATGCCGTTGCCGATGCTGCCGCGCAGCGGGATGCTTTGCAGCAGAAGCACGGCATCGGCGTCGAGGCCCAGGGTGTCGGCAACCACCTGGGCTGCGTTGGCCGGCAGCGGGTGCTGACCAAGCAAGGCGGCGGTGACAAAAGCTTCGTGCAGGCCGGTGCCTTCGGCAATCTGAGCGAACGACAGGTCTTTGCGGGCCTTGGCCAACAGGATGACGTCGGTCAGGGCAAGGCGAGTGTCTTGGCTGATTTGTGATTGGATCATGGGGATATCTCCGTGGGTAGAAACGAGGGTTAGTGGGTAGCAACGCAAGCGGTAGGGCTTTCGGCCAGCGACACGAACTTGCCGGTGCGGCTGTCGAAGGCCTGGATGCAGCCGCTTTCGATGTCGTAGACCCAGCCATGCAACGTCACGCGCTTTTCTTCCAGCGCGAGGCGTACCGAGGGGTGTGTCTGGATATTGGCCAACTGCGCGATGACGTTTTCGCGCACCATCGAGGCGACCTTGGCATGCTGGTCGACATGCTGGCGGGCCTCGTTGACCACCCGACCGGAATCGGCGTAGCGCAACCAGCCGGCCACGGCGGGCATGTTGTCCAGGCATTTGCAGGTGGCGATGGCGGTCATGGCGCCGCAGTCGGAATGCCCGCAGATCACGATGTCGCTGACTTTCAAGGCTGCGACCGCGTACTCCACCGAGGCGGACACACCGCCTGGCTCAGGGCCGTAGGACGGCACGATGTTGCCCGCATTGCGGATGACGAACAGGTCGCCCGGCTCACGCTGTGTGACCAGCTCCGGCACCAGCCGGCTATCGGAGCAAGAGATGAACAGCGCCCGCGGGCTCTGCTGGTTGGCCAGGTCTTTGAACAGGCCGGCACGTTCAGGAAAGGCATTGCGCTGGAATTTAAGGAAACCGTCGATGATGTCTTGCATGGTTGACTCCGTTGGTTCGCGATGCGATGAGGCAAAGGTTACGGAGGCCGTGCAATAAGGTAAAAGTCTCATATATGATTATCTGCATCAGATAAACTTATAGGTACAGGCATGCTGGCGCGCCATATTCAGTATTTTCTTGCGGTCGCCGAACATCAGGGCTTTACCAGTGCCGCGGCGGCACTGCATGTTTCGCAGCCCGCGCTGTCGCAGCAAGTGCGCCAGCTGGAGGAAAGCCTCGGGGCGCAGTTGTTCGATCGCTCAGGGCGCAAAACACGCCTGACCGATGCCGGGCAGGTGTACCTGCGTTATGCATTGCGGGCGGCGCAGGAGCTGCGCGAAGGCAAGCGGGCGATCCATGATGTGGGCGATCTCAGTCGAGGAACGCTGCGCATAGCGGTGACGCCAACGTTCACGACCTACCTGGTCGGTCCGTTGGTGGAAGCCTTTCACAGCCGTTACCCGAACATCACGCTGAACGTGCATGAACTGGCCCAGGAGCAGATGGAGAACCTGCTGCTGAGGGACGAACTGGATGTGGGGATTGCGTTTGATGAGGTGCATGCGCCAGACATCGAAGCCTATCCGCTGCTGGTTGAAACGCTTGCCCTGGTCGTTGGTAGCCGACATCCGCTGGCCGGGGCGCGGGCTGTCGGCCTGGAGACGCTGAATGCGCAGTCGCTGATTCTGCTCAGCAAAGCGTTCGCCACCCGCGAACAGATCGACCGCTATTGCAACCAGCACGGCATTCGCCCGCGCGTGGTGATGGAGGCCAATGTAATTGGTGCGTTGATTGAGGTGGTGCGCAGAACCACGCTGTCGACCTTGCTGCCCGCCGCCATAGCGCAGGAGCACCCAGAGTTGGTGTCTGTCGAGTTGGGGCCGCATCGGCTAGAGCGTACAGCGGTCTTGATGCAGCGCAAGAATGTCTATCAATCCGCGGCTGCCCGGGCGTTTATGGCGCTGGCCAAGGAAGTGGCGGGTGATCTGACGACCAAGACAGATGAGTAGCAGAATACGAAGGGCTTTCAGCGTGCCCGCAACCTCTTCCATGTCGCCATGTACCGACCCATGGCTCGGTACTCAGTACTTGCCCTGCCAGGGCTGCTAAAGTGGCTTATCCATAGGGTTCCGAGGGCTATCGTGTATGTCCGATGCAAGCGAGCTTGTCAATGACAGTGAGGTGTACAGAACCCTTCTGGAGTCGACCAAGGCGATTCCCTGGAAGATTGACTGGGCCTCGATGAAATTCACCTACATCGGCCCTCAGATCGAGGCGTTGCTGGGCTGGAGCCCTGAAAGCTGGGTGAGCGTGGAAGACTGGGCCATGCGCATGCATGCAGAAGATCGCGAGCATGTGGTGAACTTCTGCGTGACGCAATCCAAGGCTGGCGTGGACCATGAGGCGGACTACCGAGCGCTGACCAAGGACAACGGCTATGTGTGGATCCGCGACGTTGTGCACGTGGTGCGCAATGACAGGGGCGAAGTCGAAGCACTGATCGGCTTCATGTTCGACATCAGCGAACGCAAGAAGACCGAGGACCAGTTGCTGAGTTTGCAGAAGGAACTGGAGGTGCTCTCGTTCAAGGACGGCCTGACGAATATCGCCAACCGTCGTCGCTTCGACAGCTGTTTCGAGTTGGAGTGGGAACGTGCGCGCCGCGAGCGCCGGCCATTGTCGCTGCTGTTGTTGGACGTCGATTTTTTCAAGCAGTACAACGACTTGTACGGCCATATTCAAGGCGACAAATGTTTGATAGCGATTGCCCAGACCCTGAGTTTGGCGTTGGATGGCCCACGCGACCTTGTGGCTCGCTATGGCGGCGAAGAATTTATCGTGCTGCTGCCCGAAGCCGATGCCGAGGTGGCGCGTAAAGTGGCTGAGCGCTGCCAGCGGTTGATCCACAAGCAGTCCATCGTGCATGCGCTATCGCCACATGACCACCGCCTGACGGTCAGCATAGGCGCGGGTTCGGTGGTACCAGGCGAGCGGGACAGGCCTACAGACTTCATCAAAGCCGTGGACCAGCAGCTCTATGCGGCTAAAAACAACGGACGGCACCGCATTGAGTATGTGCAGTTGGAGGGGTTGTCGGGCTGTTCAGCAGTTGAAGGTGCAGAAGAACAAACAACTGCCCGTCCTTCATAGAGGGTCATCAACAGCCACGGTGATGCTGGAGAAAACGCAGCGGCGAGTGCGATTCGAGATTACTGGGCAAACACGGTCTCGGCCGTCGCTAACGGACCCAAGGCTGCCGGTGGTTAACGGCAGCAATTGGCCATAAGCGGACTGTAGACAGATAGCTGGCATTCCTACGCTGGCATTCTAGTAATCTCACAACGCTAAAAAGGAACATTCATGTTGGTCATTCAAATTGATCGGGATAGCGTGCATGCAGGGGATGATCTGGAAAGTCACAGGACATCAATCAGGCTTGATCCTGCAGTAACACTGCGCGCTTTGTTCGAAGCGATCCAAGGTATGGGTTACCTGCCTGACATCAGTGGAGGCAAGGCGACGTGGATTATTTGTTCGTCTGGCAAACACATAGGTGTTTTAGCTCAGCAATGGCCAGAAACTAAATTGTTAATCCCCGCCGAGAGCCTCCTGAGTCAGTATTTTGGGGATACCGAACCTCGCCTTCTGTTCAGATATTGGTGCCAGGCAGATCCAGACCATGTCTTTTCACAGATCAAAGCTGGAAATGAACCGCCGTCTCGATTTTAGGACTGGCGGGGGCTACCTACTGATCCAGAAGCTAATATGCCTGCTTTGGGTTGTGGCGGCCTGTTGCAAAGGTGGGCTACCGAGCTATAGCTGCATCCTTTCGGGTTTGCTAGCCCGAGCACCTTAGGACGTGCAAGCGTCCATCCGTCTCAGCTGACACCTTTTTGCACCCGCTGTTTCGTTTTATGACGGCTGTACGCAGGGCGCATTCGTGCGCGCTGGGTTCCTGGAGTCCCGGTCTACCATCCTGCTTACGGCCGTCACCCTTTGTCGTCGGGTGTTATGGCGACTGTACGCGGGGCGCATTCATGCGCGCCGGGGTCCTTGATCCCTGGTCTGCTAACCCGCGTACAGCTGCCTCCCTTTCGTTCCACGGGCCGCACACGCGGCCTACCGACCGTCCCCATTGTTACTGTTTCCCCAACAATGCTTTTCGACCTTGAGCATTTATCCGCCCCGCCTCGCCCGCCTAAACTGGCCACCGTTTTCAGGCAGCCCTACCGCGCCGACTCCGCAAAGGCCATCCCAACGCCAACACCCTTTCCCAGAGCCTTCGGCGCCCCCCGTATCGAATGATCGCGCACGCCCTTGCGCGCTGATCGCCACACCCCACGGGTTCGATCTTTACCGCTGCCGACTGAATGCCTTGACCCCTGCGCAGAGCCTGCGTGCACTTTCCATTGACTAACGGAACGTATGAAAAAAATGACGGATGACCATCAACCGCAAACTCGGAAGTTTGCACTCGGCACCACCGCAAGGGTGCTGTTTGCCCTGCTGGTGCTGCTCGTATCGCTGGCGATGATCTACGGCGGCTTCAAACTGGTAGCACTCGATGGCTCGCCGTACTACCTGATCGCAGGCGTTGCATACCTGCTGCTGGCAGCGCTGATGTTCCTGCGCAAAAGCGCCAGCATCGCCCTTTCGGTAGCCATCGCCCTGGCAACCTGTGTGTGGGCATTCTACGAAGTCGGCCAGTTCAGCTACTGGGAGCTGCTGCCACGCCTGGTGGTACCGGCAATCATCCTGACCCTCAGCCTGTGGGTCGGCGCAGCCTTGCCCGGCACCTCGGCAAGCACCCGACGCCTGGCCAACCGCTTCGGCTTTGCGGTGTTCGCGGGGCTGATCGCGACCTTCGTGGCGGCGTTCTACCCGCACGGTGCAATCTCCACCCCGCTCGCCTCCACGGCCAAGCCTGCGCCAACCGAAGCCCCCGCCGCGCCGGAAAACTGGGAGTTCTTCGGCCGCAACGCCTCGGGCACGCGCTTTGCGCCGTTCAGCCAGATCACCCCGGCGAACGTCAAGGACCTGCAAGTGGCCTGGATCTACCGCACCGGCCGCAGAACCACGGGCGCCGGTGCCGGCGTGGACGAGAACACCCCGCTGCAGATCGGCAACGTGCTGTATTCATGCACGCCAGAAAACCTGATCACCGCCCTCGACGCCGACACGGGCAAGCCGATCTGGAAGTTCGACCCGCACGCGCGCAGCGCCGAGCACGTGACGTGCCGCGGCGTGGGCTACCACGACATCGACAAGGACGACAGCCTGAGCGCCGAGGTCAAGGCCTCGTATGGCGAGCAGCAGTGCCGCCAGCGCATCCTGGTGTCGTCGGTCGACGCCCGCCTGTTTGCCCTGGACGCACACACCGGCACCCTGTGCCCGAGCTTTGGCGACAACGGTTATGTCGACCTGAAAAAAGGCATGGGTCCCACCGAGAACAGCAAGCGCTACCACCCCACCTCCCTGCCCGTGGTAATGGGCCACCTCACCGTGGTCGGCGGCTGGGTGCGCGACATCGTCGCCAAGGAGCCGTCGGGCGCCGTGCGTGCCTTCGACGTGGTGACCGGTGCGCTGGTGTGGGCCTGGGACATCGGTGCGCCTGAAGGCCAGGACGCAACCGCCAGCGACCACCAGTTCACCCTGGAAACCCCCAACGTGTGGACCGTGCCCACCTACGACAAGGCACTGAACCTGGTGTACCTGCCCACCGGCAACGGCCCACCCGACTACTGGGGTGGCGACCGCAACCAGGCCAAGGAAAAGTACGGCTCGGCCGTGGTGGCCGTCGATGCCTCGACCGGCAAGGCCAAATGGGTGTACCAGACCGTGCACCACGACGTGTGGGACTACGACCTGCCGTCGCAACCGGTGCTGTACGACATCAAGAACGCCCAGGGCGAAAAGACCCCGGTGCTGATCCAGACCACCAAGACCGGCAACATCTTCGTGCTGGACCGCCGCACCGGCCAGCCGGTGACTGAAGTTCAGGAGCTGCCCGTACCCACATCCCCCGCCGCCGAAGGCGAACACCTGGCACCGACCCAACCGCACTCGGTGGGCATGCCGGTGATTGGTGCCGAGCCCCTGACCGAGAAGTCCATGTGGGGCGTGAGCACCTTCGACCAGCTGTACTGCCGCATCATGTTCAAGGACTCGGTGTATGTGGGCCCCTTCACCCCGCCGACCGAAAAGCCCTACATCGAATGGCCGGGCCTGCTGGGTGGCATGAACTGGGGTGGCATCTCCATCGACGAAAACACCGGCATGATGTTCGTCAACGACATGCGCGTACCGCTGCGCATGGCGCTGGTCACCAAGGAAAACACCAGCAAGTTCAAGGTTTCCACCGATGAGGTGCCGGGCTTCATGGGTACGATTCGCCCACAAGTGGCGGGCATCTATGGCGGGGTAAAAATCGACATCCTGCAATCCCCCCTGGGCGTGCCGTGCAACACCCCGCCGTTCGGCAGCATGAGCGCCATCGACCTGAACACCCAGAAACTGGTGTGGCAGGTACCGCTGGGCACCGTGCAGGACACCGGCCCCCTGGGCCTCAAGACCCACCTGCCGATCCCGCTGGGCATGCCGACGCTGGGCGGCCCTACCTCGACCGCCTCGGGGCTGGTGTTCTTTGCCGGCACCCAGGACTACTACCTGCGGGCCCTGGACTCGGCCACCGGCAAGGAGGTGTGGAAAGCCCGCCTGCCGGTAGGTGCAGTGGCAGCACCGCTGATCTACCAGTCGCCGGCGACCGGCAAGCAGTATGTGGTGATCTCGGCGGGCGGCATGAGCCATTCACCTGATGTGGGCGACTACATCATTGCCTATGCGTTGCCCGACGCTACTGAACAGCAGTAAGAAGCTGGCGGAAGCCGTATGAAAATAATCCCCGGTTTCGGGGATTATTTTTGTCTGATGGAAGGCTAGAGAGAGGCGCCGTCGCACGGCTGCCGGGCCTGCGCGCAGACTTCCCAGCCACCACCCAGCGCCTTGTAGATGCCCACAACCGCCAGGCGTTGTCGGGTACGTGCAGCGGTCAGGGCGCGTCGGCTGGCGTAATCGGCGCGCTCGGCCTCAAGCACATCCAGGTAGACGCCCTCGCCCTCCGAGAACCGCGCCCGGGCAAGCCGCGCCGCCTCGCCGTTGGCCGCCGATTCGAGCAATCGCAGCCTCAGGGTATTGCTCGCAGCCCCGTGGGCCTTGAAGGCATCATCGGTTTCCTGCAACGCGCGCAATACCGTCTGGTCGTACACGATCAACGCCTCCCTGGCGCGTGCCTCGCTGGCGGCAATGCGGGCACGCACACGCCCGGTGTCCAGCAGCGACCAGCGAATCATCGGGCCGATAAAGCTCGACAGCGCGCCCGCGCCACTCATCCCGTCGAGGCTTCCGGTGACCACACCGATGGAGCCCTGCACCTGCACCTCGGGATAGAGGCCCGCCGTCTCGACCCCGATTTGCGCCGTGGCGGCCGCAAGGGCGCGTTCTGCGGCGGCAATGTCGGAGCGTCTCCAGAGTAACGCCGTGGGCTCACCGACGGCGATCGTGCGCAGGGCCAGCGCCTGATCCCCAGGCTCGGCGGCCGGTGGTGTGAACCGCTGCGGCGGCTCGCCCAGCAGGATCGCCAGGGCGTTGACCGAGGCATCACGCCGACGCTCCAGCTCGGGCACGCTCACCTCGACCGAGCGCAACAGGGCTTCGGCCCGCAGCCGGTCGAACTCGGTGGCCGCCCCGGCGTTCACCTGGCGTTCGACCATGCTCAGGCTGTCGCGCTGGCTTTGGCGGGTATCGGCGGCAACCGCCAACTCGGCCTCGATGCCCCGCAGCTCGAACCAGGTGGCCGCCATCTCGGCCGCCACACTCGCCTGCACCCCGCGCAGCAACGCCTCGCGCGAACCGGCCTGGGCGCGTGCGGCCTCCACCGAGCGGCGCACGCGGCCGAACAGGTCGATTTCCCAGGACGCATCGACCGCCCCCCGATAGGTTTCGTTCTGCCGCGACTGGCCAGCCGGTGTCTGCACTTCGCTCCAGCGGCGGTTCTCGTAGCTGAGCGCAGGGCCGCCACGCGGAAGGAAACCCTGGCGGCTTTCGCGCAACATCGCCCTGGCTTCTTCGAGCCGCACGGCAGCAATCGCGATGTCATGGTTGGCGGCAAGCGCCCGCTGCACCAGCCCGGTCAATGCGGGCTCGTCAAAGGCACCCCACCACCGAGCCTCGACGCTACCGGGGCCAAGCCCGGCAGGCAGCTCATCGAAACGTGCGGGAAGCTGCGCTGCCGGCAGCGACGGCGCAACGTAGTCGGGGCCCACTGCAGCACACCCGGCCAGCAGCATGAGGGTGGCCAGGGGCGCCAGAACAGCTCGATAGCAAAGGCTCATGAACGGCGCTCCTCCAGGGCAGGCTGGGCTGTGGGCGTGTGCCGCTCGAAGCGGGCCGCCAGGCCACGGATCACCACATAGAAAACCGGGGTCAGGAACAACCCGAACAGCGTCACCCCGAGCATGCCGGCAAACACCGCCACCCCCATGGCCTGGCGCATCTCGGCACCTGCGCCGCTGGCAAGCACCAGCGGCACGACGCCAGCGACGAAGGCCAGGGACGTCATCACGATCGGGCGCAGGCGCAACCGGCAGGCCTGGACAACCGCCTCCAGCGCACTCGCCCCCCGCGCTTCCAGGGTGCGGGCGAACTCGACGATGAGGATCGCGTTCTTGGCGGCCAGGCCCACCAGCACGATCAGCCCGATCTGCACGAACACGTTGTTGTCGCCCTCCATCAGCCACACCCCGATGATCGCGCTCAACAGGCACATCGGCACAATCAGCAGCACCGCCAGGGGCAGCAGCCAGCTGTTGTACTGCGCCGCCAGAATCAGGTAGGCCAGCAACACGCACAGCGGGAAGATGAACAGCGCCGAATCGCCGGCCAGCTTCTGCTGGTAGGTCAGGTCCGTCCATTCGAAGGTCATGCCTTCAGGCAGCATGGCCCCGGCCAGACGCTCCATCAGCGCAACCGCCTGCCCTGAACTCACGCCCGGCATTGCGCCCCCCGAAATGTCCGCCGAGGGGTAGCCGTTGTAGTGAATCACCCGGTCCGGGCCGGAGCTTGGCGTAACGCTGACAAACGCCGACAACGGCAGCATGGCCCCGGCCGCATTGCGCACCTGCAGGCGGCCGATGGCTTCGGCCTGCATGCGGTGGTCCGTGTCGGCCTGCGCCGTGACCTTGTAGGTGCGGCCAAAGCGGTTGAAGTCGTTGACGTACAGCGAACCCAGGTACACCTGCAGTGCCTCGAACACATCGGTCAGGCGCACGCCCTGGCTCTTGACCTGGGCCCGGTCGATGACCACGTCGAGCTGCGGTGCATTGATATCGAGGCTGGTCATCAGCCCGGCCAACTGCCCCGACTCGGTGGCCTTCATCATCAGGATGCGGGTGTGCTGCACCAGGGCCTCCAGCCCCGCGCCGCTGCGGTCCTCGACTTGCATCTTGAAGCCGCCGGTGGCACCCAGGCCGGGCACCGGGGGTGGCGGGAACACCCCAAGAAAACCATCGGGAATACCCGCGAACCTGGCCTGCAGACGCCCGGCGATGGCGGTTGCAGCCAGGTCCGGCGAGGCACGCTCCTTGAACGGGTCGAGCATGATGAACATCACCGCGGCGTTGGGCACGTTGACGAAACCGTTGATCGAAAGCCCCGGGAACGCCACCACGCTTTCGACGCCCGGCTCGGCCAGGGCCAATTGCGACATCTGCCTGGCCACCGCTTCGGTGCGGTCCAGCGACGACGCGTTGGGCAACTGGGCGATAGCCACCAGGTAATACTTGTCCTGCATCGGCACAAAGCCCGGTGGCACGGCATTGAAGCCGAACGCGGTCAACCCCAGCAGGCCGACGTACACCACAAGCACCAGGCCGCTGAGCCGGGCCACCTTGCGCACCGTGTTGCCATAGGCCTGCGGTGCACGCTGGAACGGCCGGCCAAGGGTGCCGAGCAACCGCCGGGCACGCCCGCGCAGGCTGCGGGGGTCGGGCGTAATGCCGTGCTGGCGTGGCTGCAGCAGCAACCCGGCGAGTGCGGGGCTGAGGGTCAGCGAATTGACCGCCGACAGAATCGTCGAGATGGCAATGGTGAGCGCGAACTGGCGATAGAACTCGCCCTGCAGGCCGCTGAGGAACGCCGTGGGGATGAACACCGCAGCCAGCACCGAGGTGATCGCGATGATGGGCCCGGTCACCTCGTCCATGGCAAGCCTGGCGGCCTGGGCCGGCGCCTCGCCGTTCTCGATATGACGCTCGACGTTCTCCACCACCACGATGGCATCGTCCACCACGATCCCGATCGACAGCACCAGGCCGAACAACGACAGGGTGTTGAGCGAAAAGCCCATCAGGTGCATGACCGCAAAGGTGCCCACCAGCGACACCGGCACCGCCATCAGCGGGATGAGCGACGCACGCCAGTTGTGCAGAAACAGCACCACCACGATCACCACCAGCATGATCGCCTCCAGCAAGGTGATGGCCACCGACTCCAGCGAGGCCTGCACGAACACCGTGGGGTCATAGGCAATGCGCGAGGTGAGCCCCGCCGGGAAGTTCGCCTCCAGCCGCTGCATGGTTTCGCGCACCGCCTTGGCAACGTCCAGGGCATTGGCGCCCGGGCTCTGGATGATCTGCAGCGCAACTGCCGGTTCGCCATCGAGCAGGCTGCGTAGTGCGTAAGAGTCGGCGCCCATCTCGATACGGGCCACATCGCGCAGGCGCGTGACCTGACCGTCGTCGCCGGTGCGAATGATGATGTCGCCAAACTGCTGTTCATCGGTCAGCCGCCCCAGGGTGTTCACGGTTACCTGGAACGCGGCGGTGGCGTTGGGCGCCTGGCCGACCGACCCCGCTGCCACCTGCACGTTCTGCTCGCGCACCGCTTCGATCACCTCGCCTGCGGTGAGCCCGCGCGCGGCGATCAGGTCCGGGTCGAGCCACAGCCGCATGCTGTACTCCCCGGCGCCCCACACCAGCACATCGCTGATGCCGGGCAGGCGCGACAGTTCATCGCGCACCTGAAGGTAGGCGTAGTTCGACATGTAGAGCGGGTCGTAGCGTTTGTCGGGAGACAGCAGGTGAACCACCATCAGCATGTCCGGCGAGGTCTTCTGGGTGACCACGCCCTGGTGCTGCACCTCTGCCGGCAGGCGCGGCAGAACCCGCGAAACGCGGTTCTGCACCTGGATCTGCGCAATATCGGCATTGGTGCCCTGGGCGAAAGTGATGGTCAGTACCATCCGGCCATCGGTGGCAGACTGCGACGCCATGTACAGCATGCCCTCGACCCCGGTAATCGCCTGCTCCAGTGGCGCGGCCACGGTTTGTGCGATTACCTGGGGGTTGGCCCCCGGATAGGACGCCGTCACCTGCACGGTCGGCGGCGTGACCGCCGGGTACTCGCTCAGCGGTAGCTGGAAGAAGGCGACGATGCCGGCAATCATCATCAGTATCGAGAGGACGATGGCAAAAATGGGACGATCGATGAAGAAGCGCGGGAATGTCATTGCGCCGCCCCCAGGGTTTGCTGCGCCTTGACGGGCGAACCCTCGATCGAGGTGGGCTGCGGCGTAACCTGCATGTCTGGGCGCACCAGGCCCTTGACCACGATGCGCTCGCCGGGCTGCAGGCCTTTTTCGATCACGCGCAAGCCCTCCACCATCGGGCCGAGTTCGACCGGGCGGTACTGGGTCTTGTCGTCCTTGCCCACTACCAGTACGTAGCGGCTGCCCTGGTCGGTCGAAATCGATTGGTCCGAGATCAGCACCCTGGCCTGTGGCATGCCGGTCTCAAGCTTCACCTTGGCAAACAAACCGGGCGTCAGCTGCCCGTCGGGGTTGTCGACCACCGCGCGAACACGCAGCGTGCCGGTGTTGCGATCGGCGGCGTTGGCCAGAAAATCGACGCGGCCGGGCCGCGCGTACTGCTTGTCGGTGGCCAGCGCCACGCTCACCTTCGCCGCCTGCGCGCCCGCGCCAGGGCGGCTTGACGCGAGCGAGCGCAGGTACGTGCGCTCGTCCACATCGAAGTACACATGCAGGGGGTCGACAGAGACGATGGTGGTCAGTGGCGTCACCCCATTGGTGACGTAGTTGCCTTCGGTGACCAGGGTTTGCCCTACACGCCCACTGATCGGTGCAGTGACCCGTGTGAAGCTCAGGTCGAGCTTTGCAGCGTCCAGCGCGGCCTTTGCGGCATCGACCTGGGCCTGGCCCGCATCGAGCGCCGCAATCGCGCTGTCGAGCCGGTCCCGCGCAACGACCTTTTGCGCATACAGTTGCCGGGCTCGGGCATGGTCTGCCTGGGCCAGCAGCCACGCCGCCCGGGCCTCCTGCAGGCGTGCGGTGGCGGCGTCGAGCGCGGCCTGGAAGGGCCGCGGATCGATGACAAAGAGCTGGCTGCCCTTCTCTACCATGCGGCCCTCGGGCACGCTCACCGCCTGAATATAGCCGGCCACCCGCGGGCGCAGTTCGACCCGCTTGATCGCGGTCAGCGACCCGGTGAATTCGGCATGGGGCGTTACCGGGCGCACGATCACCTCGGCTACCGGAACACTGGGAGGCTTGGCGGGTTCAGTCGCGGGTGCCGTCTCCTTGCACCCGACGCTGGTGAGCGCGACGCTTAGCGCCGCAGTGAAAAGGGTTACGCGTTTGACGTTCATCACATGGCCTTTCGCACGAGTGTCGACCTGCTTTGCGGGGGCAAAGCAACGTTCGCGTACTTATCCGACTTGCCACGTCTGGAAGGTCAAGGGTTTTCTGACATTGGCCATACCCTGGCGTCAGAGCCACACAATCCGGTCCTTGCCCATGCTCTTGGCCACGTACAGGGCACGATCGGCCCGTTTCAAGGTGTCCTCGTAAGCGTGGTCCTCGGGCAGCATGGCCGTTGCGCCAATGCTCACGGTGACCACCGTGTCGCCTGCCCAATAGCGGCTCAGCTCTTTGCGAAAGCGCTCATGCAGACGCTCGGCAAGCTGCAGCGCCTGCTCTCGCTCGGTATTGGGCAGGCCCACCACAAACTCGTCGCCACCCAGGCGGCAGGCGAAATCCGTTGCGCGCAGCGCGCAACGACAGATCTCGGCCACCGCCTGGATGATCTGATCGCCGGCGTGGTGCCCCTGGGTATCATTGATTTTCTTGAGGTTGTCCAGATCGAACAGGAACACCGACGTCGGCACGCGATAGCGTGTCAGGGACTCGTGGTGCAGTTTCAGGTCATGTTCGAGCTTTCTGCGGTTGAACAGACCGGTGAGCTGGTCGGTATCGCTCAGTTCCCTGAGCCTGACTTCCAGTGTGTGCCGTTCGGAGATATTGCTGGCGACCCACAGCACGACCTCCTCTTCGTCCACCCTGAAGTTCAGGGCCTGGATGCGCCCCTCGAACCAGATGGGGTCCTTGGGGCCCTCATCGGGCAGGCCCTTTACGTCCCTGTTGCTCAGCTCGTACTCGGCGACCAGCAGGTTTCCCGTGGCCAGTGCCCGGGCAATCTGCTCCAGAAACCAGTTCGCCTTGTCGGCATTGATCAGGTCTGAAATATACAGGCCGATCAGGCCGGACCCATCGTGGTAATAACGCGCGTCGCGGCCACCAAACACCGCAACGTACTTGCCACTGCGCGACAGAATGAAGGCAGGGTCGGGCAGCGCATCAAGAATCAGGGCCATCTGTGCGGTGTCGATCATGAAGCACTTCTTCTGTGCCGATTGATGAATGGCGTAACGGTAGCCAACAATACCATTACGCCATCATCCGCAACATGGGCCTTGCGGATGCCACCAACGCCGCACGGCGCTTGCGACAGAACCGTTATCGCGTGTGCTGTGCCAAGCGTTTCCGGCCCCCTGCCCTACGTACAGACCCTAGATCGACACCAACACATCGCACTGCGATTCGCTCAGCACGTGCTTGGTGACGCTGCCCACCAGCAGCTCTTCCAGCGCGCTTTCGCCCTGCTTGCCGACCACGATCAGGTCGCAGTCCAGCTCCTGCTCGGTTTCCACGATCCGCCAGGCTGCGTCGCCGTGTGCAATGATCTGCCGAGCATTGGGCAGGCCGGCGGCTTCGCTCAGGGCCGCAAGTTGCTCCACGGCATCCTTCTTGATGGCGTTGCGGTAGTGCGTGAGGGTGTCCTGGTCGATGTAGGCAAAGCGCATGCTGCCCTCGAAGGGCGCTTCGAACGCGTGCATCAGAATGATTTCGGCTTGCGGGGCCACGGCTTTTGCCAGCTCGATGGCACGCAGCGACGAAGGCGAAAAATCAACCGGCACCAGCACGCGGCGGTACGCCTCGCGCGGGGCCTGTTTGACCACCAGCATCGGGCAGTGCATGCGGCTCAGCATGCGCTGCACGGTGGAACCCAGCAGGCGGCGCGCCAGGTTCTGCCCCTTGGCCCCGCATACCAGCAGGTTGGTGTGTTTGTCTTGCACCACACGGGTGATTTCGGTAGCCACCGAACCGGGCGCGACCTGTGTGCCAGCGGAGATGGCGTAGCGGTGGAACAGCATGGCAGCCACTGCACGCAGGTTTTCGCCGGCACTTTCCAGCACGCGATTCAACAGGTTGTCATCGGGTACCACAACCTGCTTGAGGCGCTCGTAAGGCGCGGGGTTGGCAACGTAGAGCAGGTCCAGCGCGGCATGCTGCGCCTGGCTCAGGAGTGCGGCCCGCTCTGCTGCGTTGCGCGCAGAAGTGGACAAATCGGTGGCAACCAGTACGTGCTTCAACGGGCTCATGTGGGGCTCCTTATGCAATGTGGCACATGCGGATCGAGGCGTTGGCCTGCTGTCGATCCGCTCCTTTCGTGCCGCCATGGTCTCCCGAACCCCATAGGCAGCAGCTTGATTTGCGTCAACCTCAAGGCCAGGCATCTGGCTGCGGCAACAAACTGCAACATGTGGGCAGGGTTCATCAGTGTGCTGCCTGGTTTGTCCTGAACTTGGGAGGGAGGCAAAAACCCGGCAGAGCCGGATGGATGCTTTAAGATCGTGCAGTGTTGAAGGCAGCTGACATCGTTCAGCTTTCGACGCGCTCAACACTCAACAGCAATGAGCCAAGGGGAGAACAACATGGCAGTGGATAAAGCTTGCCCGGTGGTGCTGCGCAGCCGTGAAACGTTGGAGGTTCTGGCGTTCGCGCATCCGTTGGCGGGCCTGCAGTTGGTCAAGGGAAGTGTGGAGCCAGGTGAGCCGAGTGAAGACGCTGCTGTACGAGAACTGTTCGAGGAAGCCGGAATTAATGGCACGGTGGGACGAAATCTTGGCGTGTGGCGCGCTGAGGTAACCGGGCATGTGTGGGCATTTCATGAGTGTCACGTCACCCACGAGCTTCCCGACACCTGGGTTCACTTTACCCAGGATGACGGAGGGCACGCGTTCAGGTTTTTCTGGCATCCACTCCATAGCGAGCCATCCGACGCATGGCACCCACTCTACAAGGATGCATTGAGCTTCCTTCGACTTGGCCTCACTGAAGCACCCGTGCCCGGCTAGGCGCCATGTCGGCTATTGGCCGAGCACAAACGGGCGGTAGACACGCTGATGGCAAAGTAAACAACGTCAACTACGCTGCTCGCAGTTGCCGCGTAATAGCCGGATCGAGTCCATCTTGTGGCGCCCTGCTACTTCAAACGTCGGCACCTTGGGAGGATTGATGAGTTGCTTACCCCGTCACGGCAGAGTCTCCTGCTCGCGTTGCCACACCGAGAGTGCGCCAGCATTCGATGTAGCCACTCGCACCGAGGGCGAGTGGCGTATTACGGCAAACCCGCTGGCATGGGGCAGTACTACGCCAGAGGTGGTTGTGCTGGGCTTCTCCAAGGGCCCCACTCAGGCGGGGGCACTTGCCAGCACACCTCACGACGACATCGCCTACAAGGGCAGTCGTCTCAATGTGGGCAAGATTCTGGCCCACGTGGGCCTTATCCCCGCCGCCCCGCCTGACAGGCTCAAGCAACAGGTGGACCGCCTTATTGCGGACAACAACGGGCGCTTTCATTTCGCAACGCTCATCCGTTGCACCGTAGAGCGCCACGACCGCAAGGCTGGTACCTGGAAAGGATCAGGCGGCGGGATGCTGGACAAGTTCATTGCCAGCCCGTTCGGCAAGTCGGTGGCCAGCAACTGTACAACGGCCTTTCTTCGCGACCTGCCGCAAGAGACCCGACTGATCGTGATGTTCGGCCTGGGCACGGGGATGAACTATGTCGCGTCTGCCTACGCGCTGTTGCGCCATGCCCGCCCCGGCGCATGGAAGATGATCAACGCCGTGGCCTACACAGACGGCAGAATCACCGTGGTGCATGTCGAGCACTTTGCGGCGCAAGGCGCCTTGATCCCCAACTGGCTTGGGGAAAGGGATCACCCGAGAAGCAGGCTTGGCCTGCTCTCGAAAGCGGCTGTTCAAGCATCAGGGGTCGGCAACTTCAGCGGGGGGAATGGGCATGGCTGATCAACCGGTGCTGGCGGGCAAACACTTCCAGGCGATTCTGGCAAGCGCACCGCTGAACCAGGCGACGTTCCTTTGCCAGGGTTCGAGCAGCATGCTGTTCGAGCACGGTACCAGGCTCTATCGCCTCACGCTCGAAGGTTGCGGCCACAATTTTCTTGCCCGGCAGTGGGCCCAGGGCAACCGTAATGTCGTCGAGGTCATTCACGACTATGGCGCCGTGGGTCCCTCTGACGCTTCACTCAGGGGAAGCGAAAACGAGTTCTACTGGCTGGCCGAAGTGGAAAGGTTGATAAGCGTGGATGAGGCCAGCGAGCCGTTACTTGCCAGCCTGCTGTCGGGGTTGCTCGACGACAATGATGATCTGCCGGCCAACGCCGTGCTTGCTGAACAGTGCCTGGCCTTGGCCGGTGAGCATCCCGCGCTGGCGGGGGTGTTGATCACACTCGCCAGGGCGGCGGAATTTGCGCAGCGCCATGAATGTGACGTGGATGCCAAGCTCGACAACCTGATGCGCCGCCCCGCTACCGGGGAGCTGGTGTGGACTGACCCGCTGGGCGGGTGTTTCTATGCGCCGTAGATCAGCAATGAAGTGCTGATTTGGGCTATCGAATCTCAGCGATCTGCAAGGCCGCACACGCGGCCCCCTCAAGATTGACGTCAGCCCATGCGCCGGGCTGCTAGCAAGGCTGAACCGCCATTCGGTTACTGACCTTGCGCCCCAGCACCAGCACCGTGACAAACCCGCAGCCCACCAGTGCCGTGGCCAGGCTCAGCAGCACCGAGCTGCCCATCTGGTCGACGATGCGCCCGCCAAAGAACGACCCCAGCGCAATGATCACCTGAAACAAAGCCACGAACAGCGGCATGCCGCGCTCGACATCCTTGGGCGCTACCACGAACATCCAGATACTGGCGCAGGCCGGAAAGGCACCGAAGGCAAAGCCCCACAGCGCGATCAGCATCACCGCACCGGTCATGCCGGTGGCGAAGTAAGGGAACAGCGCCGTGCTGACGGCAATCATCAGCGCCACCAGCATCAGCGTGTAACGCACGCTGCGGTTGGCGGCAAACCCGGCGAAGACATTCCCCAGCACCCCGGCCACGCCATACAGCAACAGCAGCGAGCCAATGGTCGGCCCATCGAAGCCGGCGCTTTGCTTGAAGAACGGTGCCACATAGGTGTACGCGGCAAAGTGCGCCAGGCCGATCAGCAACACCGCAATCAGGCCGACCCGGGCTTGCGGATTGATGAACAGTGCCGGCAGGTCACTGATGCGAATGGCCTTGTCGGGGTTGAGCCGCGGCAGCAGGAACACCTGGGCCAGCAGCACCGGTACACCCACCAGCGCGGTCACCAGGAAGGTCATGCGCCAGCCCATCAGGCCGCTGAGCCAGGTGCCGACGGGCACGCCCAGCACGGTGGCCAGGGTCACACCCACCATGATGATCGAGGTGGCCTGGGCTACCCCCACACCCTTGGGGGCCAGGCGGCCGCTGAGGGCGATGGCCGTGGCCCAGAACCCGCCGATGCTCACCCCCAGCAGCACACGGCCGAACAGCAGCAGGCTGAAGTCGGTGGCGTAGGCCACCACCGCATTGGCGATGATCATGATCAGGGTCAGGCCGATCAGCAGGTAGCGCCGGTCCATCGCGCCGATGCCCACCGACAGCAAGGGCGCGGCGAGTGCGGCCATGATGCCGGGCAGCGTCACCATCAGGCCGGCATGACCGGCACTGATGCCCAGGTCGCTGGCGACATCGTTGAGTACGCCCACCGGCAGAAATTCGCTGGTCACCAGGGCAAAGGCGCCCACCGCGACCGAGAGAATCGCCAGCCACTGCTGTTTGACGCTCTGTTGATTGTGTTCGGGAAGGCCGCTAGGGGCCTGGCTTGCGCTTGGCATGGTGCTGGGTTCCATGGGGGAAATGACGCCTTGAGCAGGCGCGGGAAGCGGGGAAAAATCGAAGGCGATTATACAAGCGGGTTTTGCAGCGCCGACAGGCGGGCCCTTTGATAGTAATCATCAGCGCTATCGATGAAAGGCCCGTAGTAGAGCAACTGCTGCAGGCCCATGCAAGCTTGGCCCAGCTTGCCGGGCATGCCAAGCCCCGGTACCTGACGCAACATCCGCCAAGGCCCTGCCCAGCGCCTCAAATAATTTGAACCGCCTCTGGGCGAACTCGCCTAATGATCAGCATGTGGATGATCCCACAGGCAACGTGCCAATACCGGCAAGCGCTATCAGAGGTGGTCAACGTGGCTAAGGACGAGAAGAAAAGCAAAGACGGGTCTTCAAAAGCCAGCAAGGATTTGAAAGACAAGAAGTCATCATCGGCAAAGAAATCAGCTGCGGCATCGGCTCTTTCCAAAGCCTCTGAAAAGAAAGAAAAGAAAGACAAGAAAAAAGATGCCGAACCCAAGAAATCTGCAAAAAAATCGGACAGCAAGCCCGAGAAGGCCAAGAAGTCGGACAAGGCAGATAAACCTGCGAAAAAGAAAAAGTGACTGCTGCTGTTGGCTAGGGCTTCATGCCCTAGCCTTCTCATGCTGAGTTACGCTGCGGGTCAACCGTGTTCCGCTGCCAGCATTGCCCTGAACTGAGTGACAGCCTCTGCAGACAGCCCGGCGCCTTCGAACACGGCGCAGGTGAAGCTGACGGGCGCAGGGCCTGGGGCAGTAATGATGCGGTCTGCAATCACCGCTACCGGGCTGTTTCTATAGTGTGCTTGCCCTTCATACCCTGCGGCGTTCTGTTGCAGGAAGCCCGCGCTGTTCGAGGTATGCGCAACCGTGTTCAGAAGCCCGGCCCTCGCAAGCGCCAGTGTTCCCCCGCAGATACCGGCAATGGTCGCCCCACTTGCACGGCTTGCCCGAAGAAAGCCCGAAATATCCGGTGCCTGTTCGCCTTTCCAGGCCGTGCCGCCAATAACGACTACAACGTCCGGCTTCCAATCAAGGCAGTCCTGCAGCGTGCTGTCGACCCTTGCAGCCAGCCCGCCCTGCGAGCTTAGCTGCCCGGCAACTGGGGTGAAAAATCGGGTGTCTATTCCATAAAACGGGGATGCGGTCCCGGCAATAAAGGCATATTCCCAGTCCGCAAAACCGGGTGTCAGTATCAAACCTATCCGTGCCATCAGTCAGAACTCTCCCTATTTCGCGAGACCATAAAGGGGCAGCCCGCAGATTTCAAGGATCGCTTTCGTTGCGCAGGCACAGGCCCCTACAACGATTCAAGAAACGCCCGAATCGCCGCCCGCTCCTTCGCCCCCAGCGTTACATAGCGTTCCCGGGCCATTTGCGCTTCACCTCCATGCCACACGATGGCTTCCTCCAGCGTGCGCGCTCGGCCGTCGTGCAGGTAGCCACTGCCGGGGTTGATCCGCTCACCCAACCCAAGCCCCCACAGCGCAGGGGTGCGCCACTCGCGGCCATTGGCGAGAAAGTCCTCACGGCCATCGGCCAACCCCTCGCCCATGTCGTGCAACAACAAATCGGTGTACGGCGCGATCCGTTGCTGGCTCAGCGCCGGGTACAGCGGGTGTGTGCCCGTGACCAGTTCGGGCCGGTGACAGGCCGTACAGCCAATCGCGGCAAACAGTTTTTTACCCTGCACAACCGCAGGCTCGGCCTGCTGCCGGCGCGCAGGCACGGCCAGGTGGGCGAGGTAGAAATGCAGGTCACCAAGCTGCATCGCGTCCAGCTCCGGCTCGCCGCCGTGGGGCGCCTGCGCGCAGGCCTGTTGGGCAGGGGTGCAGTTCTGCTCAGGAGCCAGCGTGGAGGTGATGCCCAAGTCGCCCAGCATGGCGTGGGCGATCTGTTGGCGCAGGTCGGGCTGGTTGGCCTTGAGGCCAAAGCGGCCCGCCTCGGCACGCTGTCGCTCCACACTCCATACCTGATTGACGCGCCCGGTCACGCCGTCGGGCTTGGCTTCAGCCGCCATGGCCTGCAGCGTGCTGGCCTCGATGGCCTCCAGCAAACCGAGACCGAATACCGGCGAGCCCACCCGCGCCGAGGTCAACACCCCGTCCAGTGGCCCATAGGCCAGCTCGCGCAGTTCGACACGCGGCGTGCGCAGCGTCACGGTTTCGCCATCGCCCAGCGGCACCGCGTGGTCCTGCCAGTACACATGGGCCCGCCCCTCCCCCGGCACGCCGGGCACACCTTGGTCGTTGAGCTGGTCGCCATACACAGGATGAGGCTTCGGCCCGCCGTGGGCATCGCGGCCCGGCACGGACAGGCGCAGCAACAGGCTGCGCATCGCCTCCCCCTGCTGCGGCGCCTGGCCACGACCGTTCTTGGGGTGGCAGGCGATGCACGACACCCGGTTGTACAACGGCCCGAGCCCATCCACCGCTTCGTCGCGAGACGGCGCGACCACCCACGCCTGCCGGAACAGGCTGCGCCCGCGAAAGAAGCGCTCCAGCTGGCCTTCGTCCAGCCCGGCGAAGGGCTGGGCATAGGCTTCACGGTTGACCGCGGTGTGGGTGACATCGGCGCTGGCGAGCGCGCTCACCAGCAAACCGATCGACAGCCCGGCGATGCGCACAACGGTCACTGACCCAGCCCCTCCAGCAACCGCGCCGCCTCTGCCCGCTGCAGCGCGGCCTGGAACTGCCAGGTGATCTCGGTGCGGCCCAGTGCATCCTGGTCGGTTGCCGGCTCGTGGGCCATGCCCTTGTCCTGACGTGCCGCGAACAGGCCCAGCAACGGCTTGGCCTCGGCTTGCCCGGCAGTCAGTGGCGGCGCGGTCAACAACTGACGTATGGCGGCTACGTCATGCCCCGCCGCTTCGGCCGCGTGCAGCCGCGTCCAGAGTTCGTTCAGCGCCTCGTGGGGCAGGCCCAGCCATTGGGTGAACAGCGAACTGATCAGCGCCAGGCGTTCGCGCGAGCTGCCGTTGCCGTAGTCATAGGCGCCGTGCCCCGCGGCAACGAACGGGTTGTGGTACTGCGTGGGCAGCTGCGCATACACGCTCGGGCGCACCGGCAGCTTGCGAATGTCGGCATCGGCCAGCAGCGTTTGCCCGGCGTCGGACAACACGTACCGTGCGAACGCCCGGGCACCGGCCGGCGCCTGGGTGCTTGCGGTAATGGCGATGAATGCCGGGTTGAGCCCACTGTGGGCCGGGTACACGAAGTCCACCGGCTCGCCGTTGGCCTTGGCCGAGGCGACGAAGAAGTCAATCGACAAGCCAACCGCTGCCCGCCCGCTGGTGACCTCGTCACTCACCAGCGTGCCGCCGCGCGTGACCAGCCGCGCCTGCCCGGCCAGTTCGCTCCACAGGGCCCAGCCGCGCTCCCAGCCATAGGCGCGCAGCACGATATCCAGCAGCACCGGGGCAAACCCGACCCGGCCCGGGTCGGGCAGCGCCACCCGCCCGCGCAATCGGGCGTCGAGCAGGTCGGGCCAGTCCTTGGGCGTGGGCACGCCCAGCTCGGCCAGCGACGCGGCGTTGATGGCAAAGCCGTAACCTGCCAGCTCGGTCGCCTGGTACAGGTTTTTTTGATCACGCAACGCCAGGCCGCCGATCTGCGCCGGCAGGCCCTCCAGGCTGATACCCAGCGGCTGCCAACTGCCCGCCTTCGCCAGCCGGGTGAAGTTGCCCGGCGACGGCGCCCAGTACACATCCACCCCGCCCTGTCTGGCTTGCAGCAGGTAGGGCAAGGCATCGAAGCCCTGGCGCCAGAGGACCTGCAGGCGATACTCCGGGTGGGCCTGGGCGAAGCCATCCTCCACCCGCGTCATCACCTCCTCGGGGTAGCTGGTCATCACCACCACGCTTTGCGGGGCCGCGCTCAGCAGGCCGCTGAACGCCAGCAGCAGGCCCGCCAGCCAGCAGTTACAGCGGCACATTGAATTGCACGAAATATTGACGGCCCATTTCCGGGTAGCCCTCGCTGTACTCGTACAGGCGGTCGAACAGGTTGCGCACGCCGCCCTCGATCAGCACGTCGTTGCTGAAGCGGTAGCCGGTCTTGAGGTTGTACACCGCGTAGCCCGGTGCCATCTGGGTGGCGTCGGAGGTGTTGTAGCGACGCGAGGCCGCCTCCACGCTGGCGGTGTGCTTCCAGGCGTCGAGGTTCCACGAGGCCGAGCCGAACAGGCTGTGGCGCGGGGTGTCGGTGGGGTGCAGGTCGCGGTCGCTGCGGTTCTCGCGGTCGAGGAAGGTGTAGTTGGCTGCCAGCTCCCACTCGCCCAGGTCGCCGTTGATGCCCAGCTCCACCCCCTGGTTGCGCGCCTTGGCGATGTTCTGGAACTGGCCGCAGGGCGCGGCGCAGTTGTCCTGCGCGGGCACGGTGACCTTCTGGATGGAGTCTTCGATATTGGCCACGAACAGCGCCGCATCCAGCTGCCATTGCGGGGCAACCTGGCCGCTGTAGTCGAACTCGTAGTGCGTGGCGCGTTCGGACTTCAGGTCCGGGCTGGGGATGACCGTACCGAAGCGGGTCGAGTAGCGGTCCTTGATGGTCGCAAAGCGGCTTTTGCGCGCCACGGTGAGGCGCAGTTGGCCGTTGTCATCGGTGCCCAGCAGCGGGTTGGTGTTGGCGAACAGGCCGAGCTGCGCGTTGACCGCGTCGTTGCTGCCGGTGGGTTCGTCGTACAGCACGGCCTGCTTGGGCGAGCTGGCGGTGGTGCCGTAGTTTTCGGCATCCAGGCTCTTGCGGTAGTTGTAGGAAACGCCGCCCACCACGCTGAAAATCTCGTTCAGGCGCAGGGTATCTTCCAGGGCAATCGACTGGGTCTGGTCGCGAAAGTGAGTTTGCGGGCTGTCGCCATCGCGGGAGCGGTGCACGTCATCCTTGAAGTGGTAGGCGATGCCCAGGCGGTTGTTCTCGGTCAGGGCCAGGTCGCCTTCCACCGAGAAGCCGGTGCTCTCGTCGTCGTACTTGCTCGGGAAGCCCTTCTGCAGGATACCCACCACGCCGTTGCGGTAGGCGAAGCTTTCCAGCGAGTTCTTGAAGGTGTCGTGGTACACGCGGGTTTTCAGAAAGTGCTCGCCAAAGCCGGTTTTGGTGGCGATGAACACACTGGTGTTGTCCGAGCGCGGCCACTCCCACCAGCGTGCGCGCTGGCCGGTCGGCGGCAGCTTGCCGGCATAGGTGGGCTGGCCCTTGCTGCCCTCCTGCTGAACGTAGCCGAGCACGTATTCATCGGTTTCGTTGGGGGTGAAGCCCAGCTTGAAGCTGAACTTGGTGTCGCGGTGGTCGCTGTTCTCGCGCCGGCCGGTGCCTTGCTGGTTGTTGGTGGGTTTGAAGTCGTCGGGCAGCAGGGTGTAGTCGTAATCCACATACGACACCCCGCCCTGCATCCACCACGCGCCCTGGTTGGAACCCACGTTGGCGTAGGTGCGGTAGGCGTTCACGTTGCCGTGATCGGTCAGCTCAAGCCCCCCGCCCACTTCGCCTTCGAATTCCTGCACCGGGCGCCGGGTAACCAGGTTGATCGCCCCGCCCAGGGTGTTGGGGCCGTACAGCAGCGAGGCAAAGCCCTTGTCCACCTGAATGCGCGACAGGTCGTAGGTGGTGAAGCGGCCCAGGTCGATGTTGCCGTCGTAGGGCACGTAGGTGGGGATGCCGTCGATATACACCGGCACCTGCAGGCGATCGAAGCCGCGCACGAACACCACCTGCTCGGCGCGACCGCCGATATAGCCCAGGTTGACGCCGGGGGCCAGGGTGAGCGCGCTGGCGACGGTTTCGCGGTCGTGCAGGCGGATGTCCTTCAGGTCGATGACCGAGCCGCCGGTGGACAGGGTTTCGTCCTGGGGCGCGGAGATCTGGATTTCGCCGAGGGTGAAGGTGTTTTTCTGCTCCGCGAGGGCGGATTCAGCGCCCAGGGCTGCGACGGCAACCATCAGGGCGTGCGGTGTTAGCGGCTTCATTGCTGCTCCTGTGTCGGCCTTGACGTAGGCGGCGCCCGGACGACGTTGTGTATTATTTTATATAGCGACCGACGGTTTTTCTGGTCACGACCTCCCCAAAAGGTGATCAGCCGGTGGTTGCTATAGGGGGAAAGCGGGATGGCGGGTGGGCCAAACGGCAGGAATGCTAGCGTTGTTCACAGGACGTTACAACGCTGTACACAAAAATATATAGCGAATTGACCAACCCAGAAGCGGGGCTTCTAGCTGCGCTCGACGGCAAGGTGTCAGCGGAGTGCCGGCAAGCGCATCGAACCCCCTACCCCTCAGGCACGCGCTACATCGTCTGTCGAGGGATGGCATAAATACGTACAAGTTCCTCGTTGCAGGCGTGGTCAAAGAACCTGCTCTCTAGAAAAACGAAGCTCTCAACGAAGCCGCAGGTCGTGAACAGCTGCTTGACCTTGGCCATTTCCATTGAGTCCGTTTCAGGTTGATTCTTGATAAGCGTTTGGCGAAGTGCGCCGGCTGCGGTACTTGGGTATATGAAGAGTCGGGGCACCAACGTGGAGCCACCGCTGGCATCGAAGCGTGTGAAGGTGATGGCAGTCAGCTCTAACTGCCTTTGATTGCTGCGGGCGAGTGCACGTACGGTATTCAATACGAAAACAGCAAGCCCCAACAGAAAATCCGAGATGTCTTTTTTCTCGAGTTTCCTTTGTAATTTTTTTAATCTGCTGTCCCGTGAAATGATGGGAAATTCTTCAAAATCGTCGAACGCGCCCGCCATGGAACGCAGATCATTGTAGGCTTCTTTTTTTATTATCTTTGCGTACAACCCATGTAACTTCATCTATTTGAATCTCAGCATACGTATTTTTAATGTAAAACACCGGGGCGCGGCATTGCATATTCAATCCACGCGAACAACTAATCGGGCTCTGCCCACTAAATCGCCTTACCACGGATCATAGTACCGATACCGGTTGTAATGCAGCCTGGTCTCACGGTTGTGATACTGCCCCTGAAACCGTAGCGGGTTACCCAGTCCTACCTGCTTCGCCCAAGCCGACCACTCCTCATGCACCTCACCAGCGTGCTCGCCGCATTGACCGCCTGGATCAGCTTGCTATTGCCGGCATAGGCAAAGCGCTCGGTCTGCGGCTGGACACCCAGGCTGGCGGTACGTCCGGCCAGCCGTCCCATGGGGTCAAAACGTAGTTCATCACAACGATGGCCGCCCTACCAACAGGGCATTTCTCGCATATTTTCGATGAACACTAGGCGCCCTTCATCGCCTACTAAGTTTTCTAACTTAGTCAAGAAACCATCCATGTCTTGGGAGATCAAATAAAATGCCCCCCAGCCATGCTCTTGCGCACATTGAGAAATCCCAAAATATGCGCAAGAAGATAGCAGACTTTCATACAATGGTTCTTCAATCCAGCTGTCATCTTGCAGGAAGTGTGACAACTCAGAAGGCTTTGGCTTTTCAGTGTGCCTATAGCGGGAAAGAATGCTGTATTTTTTCATGGCTAGCACATGGCGCTCATGCGAGGCAACTAAACTGCTAAATGCGCCACCTTTATCTTTGAAGAAAAAATTCGGCATGCCTCCCTTGGGGAATACTCCTGGATGATCAACACTGCCTGAGCCGCGTAAGCAGTAACACTCTCCTAACAATTCATCTAAAATACTTTCAGCTACCTGATTCACATCGAACCCCAGCTTACCATTCGGATCACGCGCCATTACAGCAGAAAGCTCATCATTACCATTTGCCGGTAGTGAAGATATACGCTCATTGGCGTATTTTTTTAGATACTTAAATTCCGATCTGCAAATCAAAACTTCGAACATCCCAGCTACCCCGGATAAGTAAATACTATGACTTCGCCTTTCTTGTTTTTCGCGTGCACATGCGGCCCGTCGTGATGAGCAGGAAATCCTTCGCCTACCATATGAGGGTGCCCGTCTGGGTGATCAAAAACTAGCGGCTTAGCGCCTTCTTCCTTCCGTCCTAGCGTACTTCCTCTAGCGCACAGACATGCGTAATTTTTCCCCCTGCTTTCAGAATTAAGCTCGGCAACTAGAATATCCTGCCTATCGAGGCAAACATAAAATTGACCTGAAAACTCATGCGCCTTGTAGATTTAACACAAATAGTCGATGCCCGTCACGGCATGATCATTATTAGCGAGCGCGAATGGTTCATGTCCTGCTCAAGTTCACTTCATCCCTGCTGGTTATTCAGCTACGGCCCTCATTGAAATTTCACCTTCGACATGCTCCACCCGACTAGCCCTATTTCTGTTTATTTATCCACTCAGACATCTTCTCATGAATTCTACGAAGAATATCTGTGCTGCCAAAAATACAAAAACTTTGTGAGTTGTCGGATTTTCTATCCAGCAATGTAGTTTCGACTATCTCGCTTGCAGTGCCTTTAACCAGAAATGTTTTTTTGCTGTCTCCCTGAACGCCGCATGGGCATGCTTTGTCTATAAATTTTTCGGCTCGTTTGAATGTGTCCTCCCTAACTTTGAGATGCCTCTTTGCTTAGCTTGTCTTTCAATTCTGTGATTTTCAACTTTGCGCCCTCTGCTGTGAGTGGATTTTCTTTGTTCCAACTCACCGACTCTTCAAGGTTTTTCCTTGTGCTTGAATACGTCCCCTGTGTGCGGCCAAGCCTAAAGGATCAATCCATCCGACTGGGCTAACGACGTAACTATAGAGGTTCAGGCCGCCGTAATAGCTAATATCCAGAATGTGCCGCTTTGAGTATTTTTCTCGTTACGACCTCATTAAATAGATCGAAATTTCCTAAGCTCAACCACTAAATATAAATACACCTCAACTATAAACTCCCCCCTCTACAAACCAAGATCTCACCATGATCATTCTCAGCCAACATCCAAGAAATATTTTCATCGACCACGTAATACTCAAAAAAACGACAACTTTCAATAATGTCCTGAACTTTATTCAATGGAATAAAAAATACAAATTTTTCCTTGTTATCATCATCCACCACAAACCAAACTTTATCATTACCCGCGGGAAATATTTCAAGCAAGTTTTGATAGCCAGAATTGTCCGGAAAGCTATACACTTCCGGCTTACTGACCAGTGATAACCACCAAGCCCTAGGGGTTCCTGAGATGAATCTCTTTTCAATCAAAGAAGTAACTCTTTCTTTATCTTCGATTTCGTTAGGACTCAGCCCCTCTGAAACCAATGCAGCAGACAACTCTGACCTCAAATTTATTTCTTCACTCTCACACATAACTTTACCTACTTCTTATCAGGCCGGTGAGGATGTAGCTCCAGCCGGACAACATATTTTGCAAATCCTCAAAAGTGCTGTATTGCAGCGCACTCAAAACACCAGATGCTGTATGCATGCACTTTTAACAGAGTCTAGTCGCCCCCCAATAAACGCCTTAGCCCAACCAATCAACAACCCAACCCGACTCTGCAAAGTACTTTATCAAACTCTCTTTCGACTCAATCCAGTCATCAAACCCCACGCTGAAATCATATTTATTTGAGGTTAATACATAATAACCGTCCGTATCACCCAAATCAAAAATCACCTTAACATACAACCCCGCATCGTGACCGCTGACAACTTTACCGACTACGCCTAGAGGTGGCATCTTCATCATCACTCGCAAGTAAGTAACTTGCCCTCATTACACATAACGGGCGAGCAGAATCATCCCTGCCTGCCTAGTGCGGTTTTAGACTGAAATCTACTTGAGGCTCGTTATTTTCTTCGGATGAAAGCCCTATGGTAACGAATATCTCCCCCGTATCTTCAGCCAATATATATCGTGCCAAGGCATGCTCCGCGCCAAATTCTTTCAAAATCTTAGAGTTCCAGCTTTCAGATACTATTACAGCAACCTCCATGGTCTGATCAAACGAAAGCTTGTCGAATACGCCCGTTATCTCTAGCAGGTTCACCCAGAACTGAGTTTTACCAGGCGTGCTTTTCACATCTAAATGTTGTTGGTATAGCTCGGCATCAAACAACTCAACAACAAAAACCTTGCCATCTAGCATTTTGAACGCCGGCCATATAAGTCTAGCGAACCAAAGAATAAAATCGCCTGCAAGCTCGTGCGACTTATAAATTGAACACAAATAATCAACGCCCGTCACAACATGATCATTATTCGCTAACGCAAATGATTTATAATCATATGATTTGAAATGGTTTGACTCATTCACCTTTTGGAACCTCATGTGGGAGAGGTGCTAATACACGCCCCTGGTGGATAAGAACCCTACCATCTGGCGTGGACTCTTTTTTGCTTATTTAATATTCGGCCTAGGAATATTTCCGTGGTCTTTTCCCGACACACGGTACTGCTTCCACGTACCATCCCCATAGTGTGTCGTTTACTGGCCATCAGTCCGCAACTTGACTAACTCTATGATCAACATCAGGGCATAACTATCTCAACGTTGCACGCGGTGTTTTTTCGTTTACTGCAACCGCCCGACTAACTATTGGATGCTCGTTGCGCTACAACTTGATTAGCACCTCTCTCCCGACGTCTTCATTGCAATGCCATGTCTCGTATTGCAATGTTTACTGGCGGAGAAAAAACCCAATAACATCATGAGAAATTGTATTGCTTTGCGTGATGTACTTGTCATGATTTATCCTTTCGGCCCTTTGTGCTTCTCCTTCATTACATCGCCATATTCATTGAGGATTGCTCACCTGGCGGCTGCATTTCTTTTAGAAAATGCCAACTCCTAATGGAAACTTCCACACGCTCTATTTAGTATTGATTGAAGATTTGATTTTTTTCCTAGAAGCCTCCATATCATCAAAAACCGAGTCGACAATAGAAATTCCTTCTTCAGCAAGGAACCTATCGACTTCACGATCAATAACCCCTAAAAAAACACGATAACTAGCTTCGGCAAAAAAACGCCCCTGATAAAAAACAGAAAGCACTTCTCCTTTAATCTTAAATAATAACGCAAAAGATGAATCAACTCCGATAAATTCAAAAGACCTTGTGTTTTTCAATTCCACCAAGCCATCAATTAAGGAAGTAATTGACAAATATATCATCATCCGAAGTCTTGAATCTTCCTTGGAGTCTATACCTTGATCGCCAGAGGAAAGCCTCATATCCCCCATGTCAAATCCTTCTGGCTCACCGTCCTCCTCGGATCTCGAAATGTAGAACTCCATAACTATTAGCCTCCTCTAACAGGGGAAACCGTAATTGTCCTATTTCCATCATGAGAGTCGAATACACCACGAACCCGGTCGGTGCGACCATTTATTTTTATGCGCTTCTCATAGATTTGCATTCTGCTACTAGGATCAGAAACTCCGTTACCCTTTTTCACAAGACACTCACATGCCGTCTGAATTTGTTCTTGCGTTGTCCCCTCAGGAAACAGGTCGCCATGGCCCCCTGGATGGGTGCCACTCACATGCCGCTCATCAATATGTTGCCAGCCTTCTTTTCGATTGCCAGGATCAATACGAGGTTTAGCTACTTTTCGCCCCGCCAAACCCAATGGATCAACGCAATCCGTCGGATTTAGTGCGTATTGGTACAGGTTCAACCCACCCGAATAACTAATCGGGTCCTTGCTAACAAACCGTCCAATCCCAGGATCATAGTACCGATACTGGTTGTAATGCAGCCCAGTCTCCCGGTCGTGATACTGGCCCTGAAACCGTAGCGGGTTACTCAGCCCTACCTGCCTTGCCCAGCCCGACCGCTCCTCATGCACCTCCCCCACGCCTTGTACTGCCCCGCCCACGCCACCTCACCCTTGTGGTCGGTCAGCTCCATCGGCGTGCCGAGGTGATCGCACTGGTACCACGCAATCGCATCAAACGCCTGCGGCTGCATGTGCGTGTGCCACAACGGGTCCTGGTCGAAGTCGTAACTGCGCTGGCTCCAGTCCGGCTGCTTGTGCAGCCGCACCGGCCCCCTGCGCAGGGCTTGGGCCACCGGCACAAAGCTGCCCGGCTCATACAGGTAATGCACCGTGCGGCCCGTATCGCCTTCATCACGCGGCGGGGAGCTTTCCCACGCCAGTGTGTAGCCGTCCCAGCCAAACAGCGTGAAGCCACAGTCCAGCTCACGCTGGCGCTTGGCCCGTTCAAGCTGATTCCAGCCCGTGCCGGCCTGCGGCTTGTTCGAATAATGCGCAACCGAGTGTTTGTGCAATCGCCGCCAGAGGGCGTCATAGCTGTACTCGACCTTGAGCTTGTCGTCACTGTGGCTATCGTGGATATCGGTCAGTTGCCCGGCAGCATCGGGCTAACCGTCCGGCCGGGTTCCGGGCCTGGGTCTGCATCAGCCTGTTGCCCTGATGGCGCACCACTTCACGGTGCAGGTCATCGCACTCGTAGCTGAGTATTTCGTGATGGTCGAGCTTCATGACCGTGCGATCGTAGGCAAGCTCTCGGACTGCGACTAATCAGTCAGGTGAGTCGTACGTTCGGCCAGCCACGCAGGTCAATATTGCGTTGACCGCACTACCAACAAGGCATATCCCGCATATTTTCGATAAACACTAGACGCCCATGATCACCCACCAAGCGTTCTAATCTGTTAAGAAAATAATCTATATCATGGGAAATCAAATCAAACGCCCCCCACCCGTGCTCTTCCGAGTGCTGTAAAATCCCAAAGTACTCGCACGAAGACAGCAAGTGTTTATATAGTTCATTTTCGAGGCGACCACCATCCCTCATAAACTCAGCCAGCATGGAAGGCAGAGGCACTTCAATATGCTTATGCCGGGAAATGATATTATATTTTTTTAAACTCAATACATAACGCTCATGCTCCACCAACAAACCATTGAACGCACCACCTTTATCTTTGAAAAAATAATCTGGCATTCCACCCTCACGCCGTTCTCCTGGGTGGAAAATAGTGTCAGGAGCATCAAGGCAATAGCACTCGCAAAGTAACGCTTTCAGGATACTTCGCGCCGCTGGACTAACGTTAAACCCCAACAACCCATTTGTACCACGAGCCATAACAGCAGCAAACTCATCCTCATCACTCGCTGGCAAAGAAGATATAAGATCACTGCCTCCTTTCTTGAAATATTTGAATTTCGACCTGTGAACCAAGATATCCAACATTTTCCCAATCACCCTGGATAAGTAATCACTAATGTTTCGCCTTTTTTGTTTCTTGCGTGCACGTGCGGCCCATTATGATGCTCAGGAAATACTTCCCCCACCATGTGAGGGTGCCCATCTGGGTGATCAAAAACTAGCGAAGTATCATTTCCTCTTCGCCCAAGCATACTTCCTCTAGCGCACAGGCAAGCATAATTTTTTCCTTTACTCTCATCCCTAAGGATATCTGTAGTGATTTCCTTACCTCCTCGACCAACCCTCGGAACTTGAGCATGCTGCTGTGCAAGCCTCAACGCATGCGCACGGCTTCTCGCAGCAACAACTTTCTCCAGTCCGAGTGGGTCCGTCCATTCGACAGGGTTTGCTGCATACAGGTAAAGATTTAATCCACCCGAATAACTAATCGGGTCGTTGCTAACAAATCGCCCAACCCCCGGATCATAGTACCGATACCGGTTGTAGTGCAGGCCAGTCTCCCGGTCGTGATACTGCCCCTGAAACCGTATTGGGTTACTTAGCCCAACCTGCCTTGCCCAGCCCGAGCGCTCCTCACGCACCTCCCCCCACGCCTTGTACTGCCCCGCCCACGCCATCTCGCCATTGTGGTCGGTCAGCTCCATTGGCGTGCCCAGGTGATCGCACTGGTACCACGCAATCGCATCAAACGCCTGCGGCGGCATGTGCGTTTGCCACAACGGGTCCTGGTCGAAGTCGTAACTGCGCTGGCTCCAGTCCGGCTGCTTGTGCAGCCGCACCGGCCCCCTGCGCAGGGCCTGGGCCACCGGCACAAAGCTGCCCGGCTCATACAGGTAATGCACCGTACGGCCCGTATCGCCTTCATCACGCGGCGGGGAGCTTTCCCACGCCAGTGTGTCGCCGTCCCAGCCAAACAGCGTGAAGCCACAGTCCAGCTCACGCTGGCGCTTGGCCCGTTCAAGTTGATTCCAGCCCGTGCCGGCCTGCGGCTTGTTCGAGTAATGCGCAACCGAGTGTTTGTGCAATCGCCGGCCGAGGGCGTCATAGCTGTACTCGACCTTGAGTTTGTCGTCGCTGTAGCTCTGCAGCCGGTCGAACAGGTCCCAGGTGAACTGCGCACGCACGCCGTTGTGCAGCCGTTCGGCGAGGTTGCCGCGCACGTCGTAGGTGTAATGGGTGCCGGCGTATTCGCGCAGCAGGTTGTCCATCAACCTGTTGCGTTTGGGGGCCTGGTCCAGAGGGCGGTTGAGCTGCTGCGTCTTCTCGTCCAGCAGGTTACCGGCCGGGTCAAACGCGAATGTCTCCACCCCCAGGCGACTGGTGGCCTGCAACAGGCGACCGACAGGGTCGTACTGGTAGGCCAACTGACCACGTCGGCTGTCGTGAATGTCGGTGAGTTGCCCGGCGCCATCGTACTGGTACTGACGCTTGAGCAACGTGGACTTGCCGTCGTGGCTGCCTAGCAGTTGCTCCTGCAGCCGTCCGGCCGGGTCCCAGGCCTGGGTCTGCATCAGCTTGTTGCCCTGACGGCGCGCCACTTCACGGTGCAGGTCATCGCGCTCGTAGCTGAGCATGTCGTGCTGGTCGAGCTTCATGCCCAGCAGGTGGCCGCTGCCGTAGGTCAGCCAGCTGACCGTGTGGCCATCGGGGCGCACGGTCGCGATGCGCTGGTTGAGCACGTCGTACTCGTGCGTCCACACCGCCACCACCGGCTGCTGCAACCCCAGGTAATGCTGATGCTCGCGGGTCAGATTGCCCGCCTCGTCGTGGAACCACTGCAGCTGGCTTGCCGCGTTGATCGCCTGGATCAGCCTGCCGTTGCCGTCATAGGCAAAGCGCTCGGTCTGGGACTGATCACCCAGCCTGGCGGTACGCTCGGCCAGCCGACCCATGGGGTCGAAACGCAGGTCGATGCGGCGCTGGCCGACCTGGGTCGAGGCCAGGCGACCGCTGTACGGGTCGTATTGATAGCGGGTGGTCAGGCCATCGAAGCCGGTCTCCTGCAACAGGCGACCGACCGGGTCGTACACGAAGCTCGCCTGGCTGGTGTTTTCGTTTTCCAGGCCGATCAGGCGGCCCAGTTTGTCCCAGCGGTAGCGCAGGGTGTGCTCGTTGGCGTCGACGCGCTCGGCCAGAAGCCCGGCGCCGGAATAGGTCCAGGTGGTGCAGCGGTCGAGCGCGTCGAGGTACGCCAGCAGACGGCCTTCGGCATCACGTTCGAAGCGCTCTTCGGTGTTGTCGGGGTGGGTGACCCTGGACAGTTGCCCGGCCTTGTACTCATAGGCGGTCGAGTTGCCCGCTGCGTCGGCGAACTGCACCAGCTGGCCGAAGTCGTTGTAGGCCCACTGGCTGGCTTTGCCGGAGCAGTCGGTGTACTCGAGCAACTGCCCGGCGTCGTTGTAGGCCAGCGCCTTCTGGTTGCCGTTGGCGTCCTTGATCGCACTTACCAGGCCGCTTGGGGTGTAGGCAAATTCGGTCTTGTTGCCCAGCGGGTCGACCGTCTCTACCAGGTTGCCGCGCTCGTCGTAGTCGCGCAGCCAAAGGCCACCCTCGGCATCGCGGATCTTAATCAGCTGGTCATGGTCGTCGTAGGCGTAATGCAGCGTGCTGTGGTCGGGACGGATGTGCTGCAGCAGGTTGCTGCGCTCATCAAAGCTGTAGCGGTCCTGGCTACCGTCGGGGTGCACGTGGCGGATGATGTTCTTGCGTGCATCACGGAACAGCCATTGCTCGCGGCCATCGGGATGTACGACGCGGTAGGTATAGCCAAGGGCGTCGTAGTAGTACCAGGTTTCCTGGCCGTGGGCGTCGGTGACGTAGGTCAGGCGGATGTTCGGGTCCCACGCCAGACGGGTCTCGAAGCTGCCGTCATCCGCCCATTCATGAATCGCCTTGGCGTGCGGGCCTGTGCCATCCCACTCGAGGTTGAGGCCACGGCCGGTGCGGTCGGTGTAACGGGTGATCAGATGATGCTGATACTCATAGTGCCAGGCGGCACCGTTTTCATCCTGAGCCGCTACCAGGTCACCCGCGCCGTCGTAGTGATAGGCGCACAGTTGGCGCAGCGGCTTGCCATCGACCACCTGCCACACGCCCTGGATATGCCCCTGCTCATCCAGCAGGGTGCCCAGTTGCAGGTGCACCTTGCTCGGGTCGTCGTTCTGGTAGGTGTTGATATCGGACAGCACCGGCTGGCCGTTGTGGCGATGCTCGTAATGCAGCATGGCACCGGCACCGCTGCGCAGGCGAATGTGGGTCAGGTAAAAGCGCTTGCCGACCTGGGCATAGGTTTCGAACCGCTCCTGGCCCCGCACCAGGGTCAGCTGCTGTGCACGGGTGCGCTTGAGGGTCAGGTATTCGATGGGGTCGTGGTGCCAGGTGTCGACCTCGAGCCACGGGAAGTCGTGGCTGCGTCCATCGCTGTCATGCAGCACCAGCCTCTTGTCGACCACATCGATGCAGGTGGTGAACTCGGTGATCCAGCGTGCGCCTATGGTGCCGCTATCCAGCGCGTCGAGCCGCGAGTTGTAGACCCGGGTCCAATCCACCGGGAACGGGCCGGACAACGCGAAGTCCTGATGAACGACGGTCTCGTCGCCGAGCACATGGCCGATGCTGTGGCCGGTACAGGGACAGATACCATTCTTGTCGGTATTGGGGGCCTTTTTGGCCCTGACCTGGCGGCTGACCACCTCGGTCGGGCCTTCACTGTGTATGTGCCGCGCCTGCTGGGTGACCCCGGGGCGAATGCTGGTGGCAACGCCGCGCCTGGCGGGGTGTGCCAGCACGGTTTCCAGCAGGCGGCTCAGCAGCCAGGCAATGCTGTTTTGCATGCCAGGGGCGCCCAGGGCTTCGAGGCGATCCGGCACCGACGCGGCCAACCCGTCGAGCGTGTGCACCAGCGGGCGCAGCAGGCTTTCCAGCGCCTCGCCGAAGTGGCTGGCGACATGGTTGTAGGCCGCCTTGAGGTTGCCCTCGGAGGCATTGGCCAAGGCCGACAGCGCCAGGCGCCAGGCGTCAGTGCTCAGCAGCGAGTCGTACAGCGCCGCCTGGGTCATCTGGGTGCGTGACAACTGGTGGCTGGCTGCGGCGTCGAGTTGGCCCCGGGCAGCGGCTTCTATGGTCCTGGCCAGCGTGGTGAACAACAGGCGCGCGGTGTCGGCGGCCTCGCCGAGCATGGCCGGCAACTGGGCCAGCGCCTCGCGTACGTAGTGTTCCAGGGCGCCGCGGATGTTGGCATGCAGGTGGCCGTCGATGATCTCCAGGATCACCGCGCCGATGTTCGCCCCCGGGCGACGGCGCAGGGTCTGGCGGGTCAATTGCAGCACCGGGCGCAGCACCATGCGCGCCTTGGCCAGGCCTGGGGGAAACGGCACTACGCCGATCAGGTTGATGCCCAGGCTGACCCAGTCGAGCGGGTCGCGGGACGGGCTTTCCAGCAGCGTGAGGATGTCGATCAGTACATCCACACCGGCCAGGGCATTACAGACCACCGGCACATTTTCGCCGGCCTGGCGCAGCAGTTGCAGGTTCACCAGGCCGTAGGTGACCTCGCGCAGCCAGTGGTTTACAGAGGCGGCAGCAGCGCCGAGGTCTTCACTGAGCAGGGTTTCGAGAGGCGCAATCGCAATCTGGATCTCACGCTCGCTGGGCGTGGACGCTGTGGGGGAAGCAGACATCGGGGATAGCCTTCCTAGGCAGGGGCGAAGCGCCCTGGGTGGTCCATGAAGGCAAAAGGGTACGAGGGCAAGGAATTCTCAGATATGGAGAAACTTCCTGGAGTTGTGTGGGATGTGTCACATAAAGATGTAGATGCCACGAAAATACACCGGCACCGGCAGGCGGTCGAAGCCGCGCACGAACACTACCTGCTTGGCGCGACCGCCGATGTAGTCATCTACTTCCCATTGACTTGCGTTGCCTACCTCCAATGTTTGGAACTTATGTGGCAACTGCTGACAGCTCGAGAACGCATTTATCGTCACTTCAGTTTTCTACAAAACCAAGCTCCTCATTGCGCGGCTAGGTGCGGTTCCGATCTGACACCACGTCCACATACCAGTGGCTTCCGTTGGGGACCTCCAACGTCACAGGCACATTGGGCAACAGTGGCCTCATTGTATAATGAGGCTTGAAGGGGGCTTTCTTCGTAGAATTGTCTGAGTTGAGCCATTCCATAATGACAACGTCGGTAGAGTCCAGCTCAATCAGATAGAACTTAAAATCTGAATTATTTGTTAATTTGAATCGAAGAGTTTCTGGCCCTTCAGGCGGCACAGTTAAGGAGTCGGCGGTCGTCGCTATAAACCTTCCGCCGAAGTAGAGATTGAAGTCATAAATGGTTTGGGGCGATGTTAATGGGGATTTTGTACCCGTGGTGGGGTCGTTGACTTTTTTGTAGTGGAAATAATTGATCTTACCCTCCATTTCATTTTGGAGGTGCACGTTGAAGTATGTTGCACTCATGATCGATGCTCCCAGGATAGCCACGCGGCTTTGTGTTCCTGGATAGCTTGCTACGTCATTTTGCTTGTCACAACTGTCAACTTTGCCAGTTGCATCGAGCGGATCCAGCCTTGCTGCCTGAGCAATAATGCACAAGCATCCGGCTCCCGCTTCAGGGGGGGTGCGCATACAGGTGTAGAGCGTGTAGAAGCCCCGCGCCCAACCCGCTAACCTTGCGAGCTCGCAGGCAATCCAGCGAACGGTCCTCGAGCACTGCTACTGCGCCACCCGAACATCAGATGGCAGCTCCACTCAAAAAGGGAGGGTGTTGCAACGGCAATCACCCTCCTCTGTTCAACGCATGCACTACTTAAAAATGCTGACGACGCGAGAGCTGAACTAGGGTCACTTGAGTTCTGTACAGCACCCAAGCTCCCCGTTGCGCTGCCAGGGGAAAAGGTCAGTCTTCGTTTTTTGCTTCGCTCACCGCCCATACGCTTCCTTCGATTACCGCCACACTAGTTGACCTTCCTGGACGTAGCAGCCATGCGTACCATTTAGAGGGGTCGCCACGGCGAGGTTCGTAGTCGATCCAGCGCCGTAGTACCCCCCCTGGAAACCGCTTCGGTCCTGTATTCACCCCCCCAACCATTTGGTTGTATCTATCGATTATTAACTCGCGCTGAGATTGAACGTCTTCCTCACTTTCGTCCCCCGGAATGTCCTCCAGCGCGGCTATTACCCAGTCGGGATAAGGGGGCTCACCGTATACGCGGAGCAACCCGACAGGAAAACCTGAATTATTTGTAAATCTGAATCGAAGAAGTTTTGGATCTTCAAGCTGCGTTTGGTAGGACTCGGCGGTCGTCGCTATAAACTTTCCGCCGGGGTAGAGATTGAAGTCATAAGTAGTTTGGGGCGATGTTAATGCGGATTTTGTACCCGAGGCGGGGTCGCCGAACTTTTGGTAGTGGAAATAATTGATCTTACCTTCCATTTCGTTTTGGAGTTGTACGCTGAAGGATGTTGCACTCATGATCGATGCTCCCAGGAAAGGCACTCGGCTATGTGCTCCTGGATAGCGTGCTACGTCATTTTGCTTGTCACAACGGTCAACTTTGCCAGTTGCATCGAGCGGATCCAGCCTTGCTGCCTGAGCAATAATGCACAAGCATCCGGCTCCCGCTTCATGGGGGGTGCGCATACCGCTGTAGAACGCCTTGAATCCCCACCCCAACCCCGCTAATCTTGCGACGTCGCTGTCAATCCAGCGACCGGGCGTCGCGGCCCGCTAATGCAAAAGGCGCAACTGCGCCACCTGAACATCAGATGGCGGTTCCACTCAAAAAGGGAGCTGCACAATGGTCAAAACCGTCTCCAATCCCCCGCTTACTACTCAACCCCGCAAACGCATCTACACCGCCTTCGGCTGTTGCAACGGCAATCACCCGCCCCTGTTTTCAGTCTGCGAAGGCATCGAGCTGGAAGACGCCCTGGTTCACCTGTCGCTCCAGATCCAATGCGCCAAGGACACCACCGCCCAAGCCTGCGAACGCGCCGACGAGCAGTTCAAGACGCTGCTGATCGCCGCACAGCAATCGCTGGAAATGAGCACCGTACTGATCGACACCGTGCTGGACGGCATGGAAGCAAACGCGACACCCGAGTAACGACGCAACACACGGGCCGCACACGCGGCCTACCGAGCTCGCTCCGCCCACCAAAACCCCACCTGCCCCCCCACATCACGCACTCTCCCCTTGCTGTCCACGGCCCTCTGGCACTAGGATGCGACAAATTCTCAAATGCACCTGGCTATCATGCTGAGGTTTTCCGTGTCGTCGCCATCCACTTCCCGCACCCCTCATGCCGATGTTCGTGCGCTGTACATCAACCATCACGCCTGGTTGCTGGGCTGGTTGCGCAAGCGCATGCGCCACGGCGACCACGCGGCGGACCTGGCCCACGACATCTTCGTGCACATCCTCGGCAAGCCGGAGCAGCTGCAGCAGTTGCGTCAGCCGCGTGCCTGGTTGAGCACCGTGGCCCACGGGCTGCTGGTGGATCGCGTGCGCCGCCAGCGGGTCGAGCGGGCGTATCTGGAGGCCATCGCACACCTGCCCGAAGCCGAGGTGCCGTCGCCCGAGTCGCAGCTGATACTGCTGGAAACCCTGACCCGTGTGGACGCCCTGCTCAACGGCCTGCCGCCCAAGGTGCGCATGGCCTTTCTGCTGTCGCGCCTGGAGGGCCTGAGCTACAAGGAGATCGCCGAGCGCCTGGCGGTAAGCCTGAGTTCGGTGGAGAAGTACATGGCCAGCGCCATTCGCCATTGCTACCTGGCCCAGCGATGAGCCGCCCGCCATTGCCCGAACTGCCCGACAACGTGCTGGACCAGGCCATCGGCTGGCTGGTGCGCATCGAGTCCGACGGCGCCAACCCGCAACTGCTGGAGGCCTGCCAACGCTGGCGTCAGGCGCACGCGCTGCATGAGGTGGCCTGGCAAGCGCTGCAGAAAAGCGATGCCACCTTCCAGGGCCTGGCCGCACTGCCCGGCTCGGTGGCGCGGGACACGCTGCAACGCCTGCAAGGCGGTCGTCACAGCCGACGCCAGGCGCTCAAGCTGCTGGGCGTGGGGCTGCTGGCCAGCGGCGTTACCGGCTGGTCGATGCGTGACAGCACGCTGGTGCCCTGGGGCGCGGACTACGCCACCGAGGTGGGCGAGCGCCGTCAGTTCGTGCTGGATGACGGCACCCACCTGCAACTGAACACAGCCAGTGCAGTGGACGTGCAGTTCACCGCCCAGCGCCGGTTGATCGTGCTGCGGCGCGGCGAAATCTTTATCGACACCGGCAAGGACGCCGCCACGGCGGGCGGGCGTCGCAGCTTCTGGGTCAGCACGCGGCATGCACAGTTGCAGGCCATCGGTACGGCCTTTGCGGTGCGTGATGAAGCCAGCGGCACGCGGTTGCGGGTCGAGGATGGGGTGGTGGCGATTCAGGGCAAGGGCCAGCCGGTGATGGTTGCCGCCGGGGAGCAATACCTGATCGATGCAAACGGCAGCCAGCGGGTCGAAACCAGCCCCCTCAATGCCAGCGCCTGGGCGCGCGGGCAACTGGTGGCCAAGCGCATGCAACTGCGCGAGCTGACCGCAGAACTGGCGCGCTATCGCCACGGCTGGCTGCGCTGCGACCCGGCCATCGCGCACCTGGAGGTGTCGGGCGTGTTCCAGCTCGATGACATCGACCAGGCCCTCAGCGCCCTGAGCGATTCGCTGCCGGTGCGGGTGGAACGCTTTACCCCGTTATGGACCCGTATCGTCGCCCGGTAAGGCTGATGAGAATAAATCTCAAAAACTTTTACGGGTTTTGCCACCCTCTTCGACAGACAGGCAATACACCTCGTCATTCGAAAGGAGCACGCTGTCCATGTCTTCTGCTTTTATCCCCACCCGGCCTTTGCAACGCAGCGTGCTGGCACTGACCCTGCGCAGTATGTTGCTGGCCGGTGCCACCAGCGTGTCGCTGGCCAGTGCGGCCGCGCAGGCCGCCGAGGCAAGCAGCCGCCACTACGAGCTGGCGGCAGGCCCGCTGGAAGAGTCGCTCAACAGCTTTGCCCAGGTGGCCGGCATCAGCCTGCCGTTCGACCCGGCGCTGGTGCAGGGCAAGCGCGCCCCGGCACTGCGTGGGGACTATGCCGTGCAGGATGGCCTCGAACGCCTGCTGGCCGGCAGCGGCCTCACGGTTACCCGCACCGCAAGCGGCAATTACCTGCTGATTGCCCGTAGCCAAAGCGCAGATGCCCTGGAACTGGGCGCCACCACCATCAGCGGCCTGGGCCTGGGCTCGACCACCGAGCACAGCGGTTCGTACACCACCGGCGCCATGCAGACCGCCACCAAGCTGCCGCTGTCGCTGCGCGAAACACCGCAGTCGGTCACGGTGATTACCCGCCAGCGCATGGACGACCAGGGCATGCGCAGCCTCGACGACGTGGTGCAGGCCACGCCCGGGCTGCGCCTGTCGGCCGCGCGCCCGGCCAACAGCGAGTTCTTCGCCCGCGGCTTCCCCATCACCAACCTGATGTTCGACGGCCTGCCCACCACCTACAACGCAGACTGGGTGGCCACCGCCGACCTCGCCCCCTATGACCGCGTCGAAGTGGTGCGCGGCGCCACCGGCATGATGCAAGGGGCCGGCAACCCGTCGGCCGCCATCAACATGGTGCGCAAGCGCCCTACCCAGGCGTTCCAGGCCAGCGTGACCGGCAGCGCCGGCAGCTGGGACAACTACCGCAGCGAGCTGGATGTGTCCGGCCCGCTGAACGACAGCGCCAGCGTGCGTGGCCGCATCGTCGGCGCGTACAACGACAAGGGCAGCTATCAGGATTACGCCGGGCGCGAGCGCGGGGTGTTCTACGGCATCAGCGAGTTCGACCTCACCGACAGCACCACCCTGACCGTGGGCGCGTCCGACCAGAACGACAATAACAACATCAACTGGGGCGGCCTGCCGGTGAACCCCGATGGCAGCCACATGGGCTTTTCTCGCTCCAAGACCTTCGGCTACAGCTGGTCGCACCAGGACGTCGAGAACAAGACGGTGTTCGTCGAGCTCGACCAGCGCTTCGACAACGACTGGCGCCTTCACCTGGGCGCGTCGAAAAACTGGTCCGAATTCAAGATGATGGGCGGCGTGCTGGAGCGCAACAACGACGCCACCTACCGCCAGCGCATCTTCAACCAGAACCGCGACTTCGATCAGTCCACCTACGATGTCTACGCCACAGGCCCGTTCACACTGCTGGGGCGCGAGCATGAACTGGTGGTCGGCGCCAGCAAGCGCCAGCTCAAGACCGAAGCCACCGGCGGCACGGTGTTCGTCGATGTGCCGGACATCAACCGCTTCAACCCGGGCGGGCTGGCCAGACCGAACGTGCCGGACATCTACTCCATCGACGACAAGGTCGATCAGGAAGGCCTCTACCTCACCACGCGCTGGAACCTGGCCGACCCGCTGAAGGTGATACTCGGTGCGCGCCTGGACTGGTACGACGCCACGGCCATCTATGACCAGATCAACGACCAGTACTACACCTCGGGCAAGACCAAGGTGGTGCGCAACGTCACCCGTTATGCCGGGGTTATCTACGACCTGGACGACAACCATTCGGTGTATGCCAGCTACACCGATATCTTTCAGCCGCAGACCGAGAAGGACGGCCAAGGCAAAGGCATCGAGCCTATTACCGGCGAAAACTACGAAGTGGGTATCAAGGGTGAGTACTTTGGCGGCGCGCTGAATGCCAGTGCTTCGCTGTTCCAGATCGACCAGCTCAACCGCGCGGCCGAGGTGGCGGATGCAAGCCTGTGCAAGGTCATCCCGGTGGGTAGCTACGGATGCTATGAAGCGGCCGGCAAGGTGCGCAGCCAGGGCATCGAGTTCGAGATCAATGGTGCGCTGACGCCCAACTGGCAAGTGGGCGCCGGCTATACGTTCGCCCAGGCCAAGTACGAGAAGGATGCCGACAAGGCCAAGGAAGGCCGGCTGTTCGACACCGACCTGCCGCGTCATATGTTCAAGGCCAGTACCACGTACCAGTTGCAGGGTGATCTGAAGCAGTGGCGTGTGGGGGCCAACCTCTATAGCCAGAGCGCGACCTTCAACAAGGGCAGCAATGTGTTCGGCAACTACCATGTCGAGCAGGAGGCGTATGCGCTGGTCGGGTTGATGGCGGGTTACCAGGTCAACAAGCATCTGGACACGCAGTTGAACATCAACAACGTGTTCGACAAGAAGTACTACCAGGGCATCGCCAGCAACTCCACGTGGAGCCCATATGACGTGTTTGGCGACCCGCGCAACTTGATGGTTACGGCGAAGTACAGCTTCTGATGATGCGCCGGGGTCAGCGTGATTGCCGGCATATGCAGATTGACTGATGCACCGTGCATTCAGGCGTTGCGACCGCTTCGCGGGTCAAGCCCGCTCCCACGCCCTGCGGGCAGAAGCGGATTATGCATGGCTCGATGATCTGTTTCGGGCCGCCAGGCCGTGGGAGCGGGCCTTGCCCCGCGATCTGGTGCGCAGCGCCAGTAAAACCTGCACATGCGGTTCGCCTGACACACCGCCTACTCAGGCCTTGCGACCGCTTTGCGCTCGTTCGCCGGCAACGCCGGCTCCTACACCCTGCGGGCAGACTCCGCCTCTGGCCGCCAGGCCGTAGGAGCGGGCCTTGCCCCGCGATCTGGTGCGCAGCGCCAGTAAAACCTGCACATGCAGTTCGCCTGATACACCGCGCACTCAGGCGTTGCGACCGCGTTGCGCTCGATTCGCGGGTCAAGGCCCGCGATCTGGTGCGTAGCGCCAGTAAAACCTGCACATGCGGTCTGCCTGATACACCGCGCCCTCAGGCGTTGCGACCGCTTTGCGCTCGTTCGCCGGCAACGCCGGCTCCTACGGCCTGCGGGCAGACTCCGCTTCTGGCCGCCAGGCCGTGGGAGCGGGCTTGACCCGCGATCTGGCGCGCAGCGCCAGCAAAACCTGCACATGCAGTTTGCCTGATACACCGCGTACTCAGGCCTTGCGACCGCTTCGCGCTCGTTCGCCGGCAACGCCGGCTCCTACACCCTGCGCAGACTCCGCTTCTGGCCGCCAGGCCGTGGGAGCGGGCTTGACCCGCGATCTGGCGCGCAGCGCCAGCAAAACCTGCACATGCAGTTTGCCTGATACACCGCGTACTCAGGCCTTGCGACCGCTTCGCGTTCGTTCGCCGGCAACGCCGGCTCCTACACCCTGCGCAGACTCCGCTTCTGGCCGCCAGGCCGTGGGAGCGGGCTTGACCCGCGATCTGGCGCGCAGCGCCAGCAAAACCTGCACATGCAGTTCGCGTGATATACCGTGCATGTAGGCCTCGGGCAGACTCCGCCTCTGGCCGCCAGGCCGTGGGAGCGGGCCTTGCCCCGCGATCTAGTGCGCAGCGCCAGTAAAACCTGCACATGCAGTTTGCCTAATACACCGCGCACTCAGGCGTTGCGACCGCTTCGCGCTCGTTCGCCGGCAACGCCGGCTCCTACGCCCTTCGGGCAGACTCCGCCTCTGGCCGCCAGGCCGTAGGAGCGGACCTTGACCCGCGATCTGGTGCGCAGCACCAGCAAAACCTGTGCACGCGGTTCGCCTGACACACCGCGCATTCAGGCTTTACGACCGCTTCGCGCTCGTTCGCCGGCAACGCCGGCTCCTACGCCCTTCGGGCAGACTCCGCCTCTGGCCGCCAGGCCGTAGGAGCGGGCCTTGACCCGCGATCTGGTGCGCAGCACCAGCAAAACCTGTGCACGCGCCCTCAAAGCCTCCCCACGCACAACGCTCACGCTTGCAGCGCAACCTTTAGTAAACTCGCCCCACCGGCAATACCGGCAAGGCTCTGCAGACACCTGCAACCTCCCCGCCATCGCACCGCTTTCAAGCATCTACAGGCCCAGCAGAACCATGAACCGCCAAAAGAAGATCAAGCAGATACTCAAGGCCAACGCCAAGAAGGCCAGCGCCAAGCTGGCCCCCAAAAGCAAACCCAAATACATCTGCAAGGCCGACCGACTGAAGCTGGCTGCAGAAGCCGCCGAAACCCCGACCCCCGCCGCCGAAGGCTGAGCCACACCTGTCACGCAGCGCCCGCCTGCTGCGTTATCCACTCGATGAACGCCTGCACCTGCGCCCGCTTCAAGGCCTCTTTGCGCGTTACCAGGTAGTACGCAAATCGCGACGGCCACGGCCTGTCCAGCGCCACCACCAGCCTGCCGTTGTGCAGATCTTCCTGGGCATGGTTGTCCTGCACCAGGGCAATGCCCTGCCCGCTCGCCGCCGCGCGCAGCAGCAACAGGTCTTCATCGTAACTGGCACCGCGCTGGCTACGGCTGTCAGCCTCCACGCCATGCGCTTGCAGCCACAGCGGCCAATCCGCTCGCTCGGTGTCGTGCAGCAACGGGTAGTTCAGGCAATCCTGCGGGCTGTTGATCGGCGGCCCCTCGGCCAGCAGCCGAGGGCTGGCCACCGGTAGCAGCACCGGCGCCATCAGCGGGATCGACTCCAGCCCCGGGTACTGGCCCAGGCCATGGCGCAGCGCAATGTCGATGCGCTCGCGCTGAAAGTCCACCAGCCTTGCCGACGCCTCCACCCGCACTTCGATGTCAGGATGCCGGGCACTGAAGTCACCCAGGCGCGGCACCAGCCAGGTGGACGCGAACGACGGCACGGTGCTGATGGTAAGCGTTTGCTCGTGGGTGAACGACTCAAGTTCGAGTAGCGCGTTCTCGATCTGCCCAAAGCCCCGCGACAACCCGGGGAAAAGACGTGCGCCGGCATCGCTGAGCTGCACCCCATGCCGCCCCCGCACCAGCAGCGTGACGCCCAGGCGGTCTTCCAGCTGGCGGATCTGCTGGCTGATGGCGCCGGGGGTGACGCCCATGTGCTCGGCCGCCGCCTTGAGGCTGCACAGCCGTGCAGCTTCGGTAAAGGCGCGCAGCGCCAGCAAGGGTAGAACGGCGCCCATGGCGTATTCCTTGGTTTAGAAAATCTAACGTCAAAGCGCAGGACTAATCGTTTTTGTCCCAGGCAATCACTCACTAGCATGGCACCCACACCACGCAACAAGCATTAGTCTGCCTGAGGTATGTGCCCTGTGTCCGATCCTGATCTGATTCTCTACACCGACAGTTCGCCAAACGGCTTCAAGATCACCATCGCCCTGGAAGAAATGGGCCTGCCCTACAACCTGCGCCATGTGCGCATCGATGAGGGCGAGCACCAGCGGCCCGAGTTTCTTGCGCTCAACCCGCACGGTCGCATTCCGGTGCTGATCGACCGCGCCACCGGCATCACCCTGTTCGAGTCCGCCGCCATCCTGCTGTACCTGGCGGACAAGAGCGGCCAGTTGCTTGGCCACGACGCTCCCGAGCGCTGGGCATGCATCACCTGGCTGATGTTTCACAGCGCCAGCATGGGGCCGTTGCTGGGCCAGCGCGTGCACTTCGAATGCTTCGACAGCGTGCCCAACCCTGCCGCCATCCAGCGTTACAGGACCCTCACCGAAGCCACCTTCGTCACCCTCGATCAGCACCTGGCAAACCAGCCGTGGCTGGGTGGCGCCACCTATTCGATTGCAGACATCGCCACCTTCGCCTGGCTGCATATCGCGCAGCTGGTGGGCTTCGACTTCAGCCAGCAGCCCTGGTTGAGCCAATGGTACGCGCAGGTAGAGCAGCGCCCTGCGGTACAACGCGGCATCCGCCTGCCCGCCCCTGCCACCGGCCCATGACCCCCAACACCAAGGAACAGGCATGAACACCATGACCCACCCCACTGCACCCGCCGTCACCTGCGGCGCGAACGCCGAAGCCTTCGCCCACCACCCCGGCTACCGGCGCATGTTCGCCGCCGATCACCTGACACTGGGCATCTTTCTGCCACTGCGCTTCTACCAGGGCGACATGGCGGTGCTTCACGCCCAGGCGCAGCATGTGAGCGAGATCGAGCGCCTGGGCTTTGCTGCCGTATGGGTGCGCGACGTGCCCTTGTTCGACCCGGCCTTCGGCGATGCCGGCCAGGTGTTCGACCCCTTCGTGTACCTGGGCTACCTGGCCGCCCATACCCGGCACATCGCGCTGGTCACCGGCAGCGCCATCTTCACCTTGCGCCACCCCATCGACCTGGCCAAGTCTGCCGCCAGCCTCGATCGCCTGTCGGGCGGCCGGTTGGTGATGGGCATCGCGTCGGGGGACAGGGCCGTGGAGTTCCCGGCCTACGGCCTGGCCCATGACCAGCGCGGTGAGCGCTTTGCCCACAGCGTGGACTACTTTCGGCAATTGCTGGCGCAGGGCCCTGCGACCCTCCGCTCGCCGCTGGGCCAGATGAACGGCACGCAGTTGCTGCCACAACCGGTCACCGGGCGCATTCCGCTGATCGTGACGGGGTCGTCGCGTCAATCCCTGCAGTGGCTGGGTGAGCAGGCCGATGGCTGGCTGACCTACCCGGACGCCACCCACACGGCGCAGGGCCCACTTCGCCTGGCAGAGAAGGTTCGGGCGTGGCGCTCGCAGATCCCCAACGGCGGGTTTCGCCCGCACATGACCAACGAGTGGATCGACCTGGACGAAGACCCCGACTTCCCGCGCACGCCGTTGCAAGGTGGGTATGTGCTCAAGACCGGGCGCAACGGGCTGATCGCGTTGCTTGGCGAATGGAAGGCAGCGGGCGTCAATCATGCGGCGCTGGGCATTCAGATGGCCCGGCGGCCGGTTGACGAGGTCATTCAGGAATTGGCCGAAGAAGTGTTGCCGCTGTTCCCCACCTTGCAAGGGCCAGCGCCGCTGGCCCAGGGGTGGTAGCACTTATCCGGCGCAGGGGTAGCCCGTTTCGACAGCCGAGGCCACCGCCTCGGCAAAGTCCAGGTCCGGGTTGAGCGCGGCCACCAGGTCGGCGGTCAACGGGGTGTGGTCGTAGAGTTGCTGCACCGCCGCCAATGGCACGGCCTGTTCGTAGTACCACTGGGCAAACTCCACGTAGCCACTGGCCGGTTCGATCAGCAGCGCCAGAAACTCCACCGAGCCATCGTCGAGGTAGTGCGTTTTGACGTTCGGCGCTGCCACCTTCTGCCAGGCCGCGTCGTCAGGGCTTCTCCAGTAGCAGTAGCTCAGCCAGTCCATGCTGAAGGCCGCTTCGTTGAGAAAGGCGGCAAAGGCCGGCGGCACTTGTTGCTGTACGGCCTCGACGAGACGGCTGTCGCCGGCTAACGGGGATTCATGCGCAATCCCCTTGATGGCCGCGCCGAACGGCCCGAAGTGCACAAACCATTCATCGCCCGAGCCATTGCGCATCGACGCCATTTCCTCACCGTCGAACCAGCTCGCGTTGTAGCTGAAATAGCGGTACTCCCATTCGGGGGAGACGATGGCATCGAGCATGGCCAGGGCCTTGGCGCGCTGGCGCAGCGTGGCGATGTCCGGGAGTGTTGCGGGGTCAAGGGGAATCAAGGCGGGCATGAGTGCTTCCGAAGGTCGACGAATTGGGGTGGCGATGGTGATTCAAGCCAGGCTGACAGTGCCCGCTTCTCCCGTGCGTGTGTCATATGCGACCAGGGCTTGCCGGGTGGCGTCGGCAGTGCAGACGCGCTCGCCATTCGGGTTCCAGACCGCGGACTGGCCTGCACCGATGAAGTTGTCGGCGGGGCCTACGCAGTTGGCCATGATCACGGTCATGCCATGCTTGCGGGCCATTGCCGGGTAATGGTTGCAGGCCAGGTCCACGCCCTTCTGCGACTTGGCCACGCTGGCCAGGTACACCTGGGCACCTGCCGCGGCGGCCTGGTCTGCATGGGCGGGTTGCAAGGATTCATAGCAGATCGCGGGCACCAGAACATGCCCGCCCTGGCGGAACACCTGCTGCTGGGTACCAGGCGTGAAGAATGGCAGTTCGTCGGCGTGCAGAAGCTGCTTGGAATACACCACACGTGGCAGCCCTGGCTGGAAGGCGATCATGCTGATCTGGGTGCCCTTCCTCCCCTGGGTTGGCGCACCCACGGCGATGAGCAGGGTGTAGCGATCGCTCAAGGCCTGGAACGCATCGAGGCGGCTGTCGGTGGGCGCCATCGCCAGGCCACCGGCCAGTTCGGGTTCGTAGCCGGTCAGCGAAAGTTCGGGGAAGACCACCGCATCGGCTCCCTGGCTTGCAGCGGCGTGGATAGCGTCGATGTGTTGGGCGAGGTTCTTTTCGACATCGCCCGGGGTGGCCGAGATTTGCGCAGCGATAAGCTTCATTCGAGTCTCATGTCCCTTTGTCGACGCGGGCCTATGCTGCACCAACATCGTTACCTTGGAAAGTGTGCGGTGTTTCAGGCTGATCGCGTCGCAGGTTCTGCTGGCGCTGCGCGCCAGATCGCGGGGCAAGGCCCGCTCCTACAGGCTGGGCACCTGCAACCCGACCTTCACCCGGTCCAGCGCCACAATGGTCTTGAACCAGGTGACATTGGCGTTCTCGGCAAACAACCGCCGCGCCAACGCCTGGTACTCCTGCATGCTGGCCACGGTCAGCACCAGCACGAAATCCACCTCGCCAGTGACGTAGTAGCACTGCTGCACTTCAGGCACCGCAAAGTGCGCCTTCATGGCCTCCAGCGCATCGAGGCTGGTGCGCTCGGCCATCACCTCCACGATGATGGTGATCGGCCGACCCACCGCAGTAGGGTCGACGACGGCGACATTGGCGGTGATGACGCCCCGCTCCTCCATGCGCTTGATGCGCCGTTGCACCGCCGCCGTGGACAGGTTGACCTGCTCGGCCACCAACCGTAGCGGCACGGTGTTGTCGCGCTGCACCAGGTCAAGAATGGCGCGGTCGAACTTGTCCAGCGGCTCAGCCGCTACATCGTGAATGGCCATGGAAACCCTGCGAGAAATTTTCTCGAAAACTACCAGAAATCCGCGCCCCTTTATCTGACGGCGAGAAATATTATCGAGCCCCAGCCTGCAGCCGCAGCCCTGGTCGGGACTCACACAGGATATTGCTCGCATGCTCGCACTGTTTCATCTGTCGCCCGTGCTGCTGGTCACGGCCATGCTGGTGGTGCTGCGCCGCCCACCCGTGCACGCCGCCATCGCCGGTACGCTGCTGGTAATGGTGCTGTGGCTGGTCGGTGCTGCCGATACGTGGCGCCTGGGCAGCCTGGTGGCGGCCGCCCAGGACACTGCCGTGCTGTTTGCCAGCACCGCGTTCGTGATCGTACCGGGGCTGGCCTTCGTGATCTTCATCGAGCGCATGGGCGTGAACCTGGCATTCAGCCAGTGGGTACGCTCGCTCGGGCTCGGGCGCGGCGACCAGGTGGTGTTCATCGTGCTCGGGCTGGCCCCGTTGCTCGAAGCCATGACCGGCTTTGGCGTGTCGTTGATCGCCACCGTGCCGCTGCTGCTCAGCCTGTTCGACCGCCGGGTGGCGCTGCGTATCGCGTTGGCCGGCATGGCGATCATGCCGTGGGGCACGCTGGGCCTGGCATCGGTGATCGGCGCTTCCCTGGCCCAGCTGGATGCTGCGGCGCTGGCAGCCACTTCGGCGCTGACCAGCGCACCGGTGTTTCTCGCGCTCGGGGCGATGGCGCTGTACCTGGCCGAGGTTCGCACCTTGCGCGAATGGATGGTGCTGGGCGCTGGCTGGCTGGTATTCGTGGGGGTGCTCTATAGCAGCAGCCGCGGGTTGGGGCCGGAGGTAGCCGGCGTGGCGGCGGGCCTGGTGAGCGCAGCCGTCGTACTGGCCAGCGGGCTGTGGCGCCTGCACAACCACGGCGGCACACGCGGGGCGCGACAATGGCCGCGCCAGGCGTGGCCTTACCTGGTGCTGATCACCAGCATCGTCGCGCTCAAGGCGCTGTGGGCCATCACCGGCTGGCAGAACCTGTGGGTCGTCCAGGGCGCCCAGGTCACCTGGAAGCCGCTTGCCTCGCCGGGCGTGGCACTGATCCTGGTGCTGGTGGGCCTGGGGTTTCACGCGCGAAGCGCACCGTCCCTGCCGGTGCCGGGCACCCGCATCGGCACCGCACTGCTGGCCCGGGCGAAGCGGCCCCTGCTGACGATCTTCTTTTTTCTCGCCATGTCGCAGTTGATGGTCAAGGCCGGCTTTCTGGCGGGCCTGATGCAGCTGCTGACCGGCCTGGCACCGGCCGCCGCCTCGTTGCTGGTCGCCCTGCTGGGCGGGTTGTCCGGCTACATGACCGGCTCGAACGTGGGCGGCAATGCGATCTTCATGCCCGCCATCGCCATGCTGCCCGAACACGGCCGCCTGTTGCTCGCGGCGGTGCAGAACAGCGCGGCGGGGCATGCGGCGCTGGGCTCGCTGTCGATCGTGATGCTGATCCTGGGCCTGGCCAGAACCAGCACCAGTGAAGAAGGCGAACTGGTGCGCTTCGGCTTTGCGCTGGTGTGCCTCAACACGGCACTGGTCGCGCTGGCTGCGGGGTTACTGAGCGTCTGGCTGGGCTAGTCAGGCAACCACCATCACCACCAGCACCACCCCCAGCAGGGCCAGGTAGCACTTCACATGCAGCGCGTCGGGCATGCGCCCGATCCACGGCGCGGCCAGGCGAATGCCGCACCACGAGCCAAGCACCAGCACGGCCAGGGCACGCACGTCGATATAGCCGGCAAACCAGGGCCCGAGCACTTCGGTGCGCCACGCAAGCACGGCGTAGGCGGCAGTACCGGCAATCGCCATCGGCAGCGACAGCGGGTTGGCCGACGCCGTCGCCACGGCCATGCTCGCCCCACGCCTGCGCATCAGCGGCACGCTCATCACGCTGCCGCCTACACCCAGGAATGCGGCCACGGCGCCCATGCCGACACCGATCACGGCGCTGGCTCGACGGCCCAGCGGGCGCATGCCATCGCTTGTGCTCACGGTAAACCCCGGGCGCAACACGGCATCAAGAATGGTCAGGCCAAGGTAGCCGATGAACAGCCAGCGTATCCACGCCCCTTGCACCTGCGTGGCGGCCCATGCGCCCAGCACTGCACCCAGCGCAACGTAACCCAGCAACGGCCGCACCACCGGCCACTGCAAGGTGCGCGCACGGGCATGGCGCAAGGTCGAAAGGCCTGCGCCGAAGATCATCGCCGCCGTGGAGGTGGCCACGGCGATATGCATCGCGGCCTCGCCGATGGCCGACCCCGGCGCATGGCTCACACTGATAAGGGTGAACAGCAGCGGCACCGCCACAAAGCCGCCACCAAAGCCGAACAGCACAGTCGTCACACCAGCTACCACACCGAACGCACACAGCAGAAACCAGAACATGCATCGCTTCCAACACAAGGGGGAAGCCACACGTTAACGCCCAGACATGTGGCCAGCCCTCGCGAATTGGCCAATAATCCTCGCGTTCCGGCCAAGGTGCTTCACATGCTCAATATTCCGCTCGCCAGCGTCGACGCCGTCGCCCGCCCGGTGCTCGCCATCGGTACCGACTACCCGCCCGACACACTGCTGCCCACCCATGTGCATCGGCGCGCACAGTTTCTGTATGGCATGAGTGGCCTGATGGAGGTCCAAACCCAGGACGGCAGCTGGGTGATTCCGCCCGGTAGCGGGGTGTGGATACCCGCCGGCAAGCCGCACCAGGTGCTGATGCGCGGGGTGAGCACCCGCAGCCTGTACATAAAGCCGGCGCAGCCGGTGCGTGATACCGCGCAGTGCCAGGCCCTGGTGGTCTCGCCCCTGCTCCATCACCTGTTGCTGGCCACGGCGCACGTACCCGCACTGTATGAAACACACGGTCGCGACGGGCATCTGATTCAGTTGGTACTGCACGAGCTGCGCAGCGCGCCGAGCCTGGCGCTGTTCGCACCCTTGCCAAACGACCCGCGGCTGGCCGAACTATGTCGCAACTTCCTGCGCCAACCCCGCATCGACACCAGCGCCGAGTCCTGGGCAAGTGCCCTGCATTGCAGTGCAAGAACCTTCAGCCGCCTGTTCCGCCAGCAAACCGGGCTTTCATTCGGCACCTGGCGCCAGCAGGCCTGCCTGATGGCTGCCGTCACCCGCCTGGCGGCCGGCGCCTCGGTCACACGGGTCGCGCTGGAGCTGGGCTACGACAGCCCCAGCGCCTTTTCCAGCATGTTCCACCGTCAATTGGGCGCCCCGCCCAGTGTTTACCTGGCCACGCTCGACCAGTGCGGCCCAGGGCACGCGGTGGTCTAACTCAGGTATTCAGGGCCGGCTTTGAGCCCAGGCGCCAGCCCAGGTTCATGCCGGCCGCCGCCAGCAATATGGCCAGCGCCCCGGCTGCCTGCAGCCCGCTGAGGGGGTGATCGAAGGCCAGCCAGTCGACCAGGATGGCCACCGCCGGGTACAGAAACGACAGGGCGCCGATCAGCGCCGTGGGCAGTTTCTGGATGGCGCCGTACAGCAGGGTCGACATCAGCCCGGTATGCACCGCGCCAATGGTCAGCAGGTAGGCCCAGGCCTGGGGCTGCGCGGTCATGTCCGGCACCTGCGCCCAGGGCCAGAGCATGGCCGCGCCCACCAGCAGCTGCACCAGCACGATCAGGTGCGGCGGCACGCCCTGCAGGCGCTTGGCGATGATCGCCGCAATCGCGTACAGCAAGGCCGACGCCAGCGCGAGCATCACACCTATCAGGTAGTTTTCCCCGGCCGCCCCCGTCTTGGCCGTCACAATCAGCAGCATGCCGACAAACGCCAGGCCCAACCAGCCGGCACCACTGGCCGAAATCCGCTCGCCGAACAGCAGCACGCCCAGCCCCACCAGCATGAAGGGTTGCGTGTGGTAGACCACCGTGGCCACCGCGATGGAGGCCTGGCTGTAGGCGCTGAACAGCAGCAGCCAGTTGCAGGCCAGCGCAACGCCACCCAGCAGCATCCACCCCCACTGCGCGCGGGTCGGGCGCAGCGTGCCAAACACCCCCAGCGCCCAGCACGCCAGGGCCATCACGGCGGCGCCGAACAGGCAGCGCCAGAACACCATCGACGAAGGTGACTGGCCCGACTGCACCACGAACCAGCCAACAGTGCCAGAAATGCACATGGCGGTAACCATTTCGAGGGTGCCGCGTGAACGTGCATTCATGGCGCGCGGTGTCCCGTCGAGGTAAAAACAGAAAGCTGTGTCATCGAACAAAATCCATCAAAACGAACAAGTGGGTGCCATAATGTCCGCCGCCCTCTCTCCCAGTCAACTCATAACGAACAAATGACCATTATATCGAACGATGCGCCGATCATGATTCTGGCCCAGGCCATCAGGCGCGAGCGCTTGCAGTCGGGGATGTCCGTCAGCGATCTGGCGCGCCGCGCCGGCGTGGCCAAATCCACGCTGTCGCAGCTGGAGTCCGGCCTTGGCAACCCCAGCATCGAGACCCTGTGGGCGCTGGCCACGGCACTGGGCATTCAGGTCACGCGGTTCTTCGAGCAGCCGGCGCAGACGGTCACGGTGATTCGCGCAGGCGAAGGTGCGGCGCTCAAGGCCGACGACGCCGACTACGCGGCGACCCTGCTCGCCGACTGCCCGCCCGGCATACGCCGGGACCTGTACCGCGTGCATGCCCAGCCCGGGCAGCCGCACCATTCCCAGGCGCACCCGGCGGGCACTTTCGAGCATGTATTCGTGTGCCAGGGGGCCGCCAGCGCAGGCCCGGCCAGTGCACCGGTGCTGTTGCATGCCGGCGACTACCTGCGCTACCCGGCCAACCAGCCCCATGTGTTCGAAGCCTTGGAGCCCGATACCGTTGCTGTCATGCTGATCGAGCACAGCTGAAGCAACTGCCTGCCCTATCCCTCAGGACCCCCACCCCCATGACCAACCACAGAATCGAGCTGTCAAACGGATGGATCGCCGAGTTTGCCAACCAGGGCGAGTTCCGCATGGATGCCGAAGGCTGGAACCTGGTGCTGCACGGGCCGCAGGGGCAATCCATCCAGTACTTCAACGACCAGATCGTGCTGGTGAACGATGACGACGGCACGCAGGCCAAGGCGTGCCTGCAGCTGTCGGAGGATGGCGTCTACGGTTACCTGAGCACCTCGGTGGGCACCGGCTGGGTGATCGACTTTGCCCGCGGCATGCTTGCCCCGCACCGGGTGGATATTCGTCACTATCACGACGGCTACGACGAGAGCATCGCATTGACCGAGCAGCCGGCCTTCCAGCGTGCACGCCAGTACATTCAGGTGAAGGGGCGATTCGTGTACCTCACCTTCCCGTTCATCCGCGAAGCGGAGTTCCCCAAGGTGTGGGAGCAGTACGTGGCGATCCGTCGGCGCCAGCTGGACGAGCTGTACTTTCGCAATTGAACCCTGCCGCGTGCCGGCGCCCTAGGCACCTGCCGCAGCCAGGTTGCCGGGGTCGCCCTCGGCCAACAGCTGCGCCATGCGTTCACGCGCCGCTGCGTTCGGCAACACCCCGGTGGTCATGCCTTCCAGCACGGTTTCGCCCTGCGCGTTGACGATGCTCAACTGCGCCCGCGCATGCCCGCGCTCGTCCTTGTCCACGATCAGCCAGTGGCAGGTGATTGCATCGCCGGCATACACCGGCCGCTTGAACTCGAAGCTCATGCTGGTCGCCAGCCAGCCGATCTGCCCGCCGATCTCGGTCACCAGGCTGGCCGTCAGCAGGCCATGGGAAATGATCGACCTGAACCTGCGCAGTTCGGCCGAGGCGGCATCGTAGTGCACGGGGTTGTAGTCCCGCGAAAGCTGCGCAAAGCAGCGGATGTCCTCATCGGTGAAGCACCGGGTCACGCTCAGTTGCGCCCCCACCTCCAGGCCCTGTACGGCCCGTGCTCTCAAGCTCTTCATGGCACTCCCCCTGTTCGATTGCCGCGTACATTCTGCCTACCTGGGTAGCTGCCCGCCCAGCAGCACCAGCGCGATGATGACCATCGCAGCCCCCGACACCCGGCTGACCCACAGCGCCGCCGCAGGCCGCGCGCCCAGCACGGCCTGCGATCCAAAGCCCACCAGCAGGTAGATCACCCCGCAGCTGAGCGCATGCACCAGCCCCAGCGCCACGATCTGCAGCGGTACCGGCCACGGCGCCGTGGCGTCGGTGAACTGTGGCAGCAATGCCAGAAACAGCAGGAACACCTTGGGGTTCAGGCCGCTCACACACAGGCCCTTCACCGCCCAGCGCTGCCACGCACCGGCAACCTGCACCTGGTCCGCCTGGGGCACAGTCGGGTGCCGCAGCATGCCGATGCCCAACCATAACAGATACCCGGCTCCCGCCACTGTCAGCACCGACAGCGCAAACGGATGCCCCGCCACCAGCGTGCCCACCCCGGCGGCGACGATCAGTGTCGCGATCAGATGCCCCGACAACAGCCCGGCCACGGCGGGCAATACCACCCGCCCCTTCAGCCCGGCCGATATCGCATAGGCCCAGTCCGCACCCGGCGTGATGATGAACAACATCGACACCGCCCAGAACGCCACGAAAACACTCAGGGTCATGGCGCTACCCACGCCAGGGGTTGATCCACGGTTGGCTGCATCGTGCTGCTCCACAAGCAAATTGATGCAGGGAACAATAATGAAATCTTGCTAGAATTTTCTTTCGAAGATAATCGCGACATAGGCCAATAGGGGAAGATCCTTCCAGATGGACCGCATCGACCGGAACATTCTTGCCGAACTGCAAAAAGACGGGCGCCTTTCGATCACCGAACTGGCCGAGCGGGTGGGGTTGAGCCTCTCCCCCTGCCACCGGCGGGTGCGTGCCCTGGAAGAATCGGGGGTGCTGCTGGGCTATCGGGCGAAACTGGACCCCATTGCCCTGGGCCTGACCTTTTCCGCCATGGTCTTCGTCACCCTTCGCGAGGGCGATCGCACGGCGGTCGAGGCGTTCGAGAACGCGCTGGTGGCGTTGCCACAGGTGGTGGATGCGCAGCGCCTGTTCGGCGAGCCGGACTACCTGCTGCACGTGATCACCCAGGACCTGCCGGCCTTCCAGCGGCTCTATGATGAAAGCCTGTCGTCGCTGCCCAACGTGCAGCGGCTCACCTCCACCCTGGTGATGAAGCGCGTGGTGCAGGACCGGCCCTTGCCGTTGTAACCTCGCCGCCCGCCTTCACCCCCACTCAGGAGCACCACTATCCACCGCGCACCCAACGAACCCTGGCAAGGCGACCTGTGGCTGGCCACCGACTACTGCCTGGTGGCCGGGCAGGTCGGGCAAACCCAGGCCCACGCCCACTATGCCCACCAGGTGCTGATCGCCTGCGCTGCCCCGGTGCAGGCGTCGATCCAGGGCCAGGTCGAGTGCGGGCCGCTGCTGCTCATTGCCTCCGGCCAGCCGCATGCGATTCTCAGCGAGCAACCGGCGATCACGCTGTTTGCCGAGCCATTGGCTTTCGAACTGCCGGTGCTGCGCCAGCTCTGCGAAGACGCCGGCGCAGACCTGGAAGGCCTGAACCAACGCTTGCGCGCCCTGCCCCGGCGCCCTTTGCATCCGCGCCTGGCCACCGCCTTGCAACGGGTACGTGCACTGGATGAAAACACCCTGCCCGCCGCGCAGCTGGCCAGTGAGGCGGCGCTGTCGCTCAGCCAGCTGGAGCGCCTGTTCAGCGGTCAACTGGGGCTGTCGGTGCGCCGCCTGGTGTTGTGGCAACGCCTGCGCGTGGCCTTGCAGCTGGCACTGGGCGGTAGCAGCCTGACCGAGGCAGCCACCTGCGCAGGCTTTGCCGACTCGGCCCACCTGTCACGCAGCGTGCGCCAGCAGTTCGGCATCCGTGCCGACCGTACCCTGCGCCACCTGCGCCTAAGGCTGCTGGACTAGCGCACGGCTCAGGGCATCGGGCAGTACGGCAGGTGGATGCTCGGGCTGGTCGCGGCGAAAGGGTTGGCGCAATTGCGCGCCGTAGCCCACCGGGTAGTCCGGAAAGTCGCCGATACCCAGGTCGTCGTCCGCCAGGTGATAGTGCGGCAGGTGCAAGGCGGTACCCAGCAGGCGGTCCCAAACGCTGAAGAACAGCGCGAAGTTCACATCCCCCGTGGTGCCGTACTTGAGGTGATGCAGCCGGTGCACCGGCGCCCAGGCAAACACATGGCGCAGCCAGCCGATGCGCATGTCGACGTTGCTGTGCTGCAACAGCAGCTGGATGGATATGCTGAACGCCAGCAAGGCCGCCACATCCAGCGGCAACCCGCACAGCAGCAAGGGCAAGGTGCCGCCCAGCGCTTCGAGCATCTGGTGCAGCGGGTGCTTCATCAGCCCGTTGAAGCCGTACATTCGGGTCACGCTGTGATGCACGGCGTGCAGGCGCCACAGCAACGGCAGGCGGTGGCTGGCGTAATGCACCAGGGTGATGCCCAGGTCTGCCACCGGCAACGCCAGCAACAGCTGCAGCGCCAGCGGCCAGTCGCTCGGCCACAGGCCGGTATCGGGCAGCACCAGGGCAATCAGGGGGATGGCGGCAATGCCGGCCGCGTTGAGCGCCTCGTTCACCCCCGCGTGAATCACGTCCCGGGTGCCATCGCCCTGGCTTACATTCCAACGCTCGCGATAGGGCCACAGCCGCTCGCACAGCAGCGACACGCCAATCGCCAGCAACAGCAGAACCGGCAACCAGCCAAGGCTTGCGCCCTCGTCCAGCAGCCACACGGCCGAGCCGACGAATCCAAGGAAAAATACAGGGGCGTACAGGGTTCGCATCGTGAAACTCCAGGCAGGTCAGAGCCTGGAGTTTCGTGTAGCCGCAGCCTGCTCCGCTTGAACAAACGGCGCATCTTCAGCCTGGGGGGAAAGGCCGGTCAGCCCTGGCAGAAGCGAATGCGATTGCCGAACGGGTCGTACACCTCAAGCACCTTGCCCCAGCCCTGCTCGACGATGTCCGGGCGGCCATAGCCGTAGCGCTTGTCAAGCAGCTCGTCGCGCAATTGCTCGATGTTGTGCATGGGGATGAACACCGTCGAGCCAGGGCTCGCGTCGCCGTGGTGCTCGGACAGGTGCAGTTGCAGCCCATTGCGTACGATGCCCAGGTACAGCGGTAGGTCGGCTTCGAAGCGGTGTTCGAACTCCACGCTGAAGCCCAGGAAGTCGAGGTAGAACTCGCGCGCCTTGGCTTCGTCGAACATGCGCAGGATGGGGATAGGCTTGTCGAAGCTCACTTCGCTTGCAGGGGTGGCGGGGGCAAGCAGGGCCGAGGCGGTGTTCCAGTCCTTGTAGCCCAACTGCTGCGCCACCAGCTCCAGTGCGCCGGAGTGGGTCAGCGGCGGGTTCTGCGCCTGCAGGGCGGTACGCAGACGCTTGGCCATCTGTTTGGCCTGTTCGATCGAGATCATCATGTGCTCCTGGTGCCGAGGCAGTGTGGGGCTCGCGTTGCCAGGCCTCGACGTTCAAGAGAATGATCGCGTCAGGGGTAACTGCAATGCTTTCACCTTTCCCAACGGGAGCGAGCGGCGGGCAGCATCGGCCCGCGCCGATCATACACAGCCAGGGTGGCACATGGAAAGGCGGCCCTCAGCGCGTTGGCGAATCCCCGCGCCCGATGCGCTTGCCGCCCTGCTGCCCCACCTCCTGCGCCTGGCCGTCGCGCTGCTTGCCCTGGCGCGCCTGGCCCACCAGCCGCGCGATCAGCGGGCCTTCGGGCAGATGACGCCAGAAGCGCCCCGGCATGTGCTGGCGCATGGCGTCGGGGTTGACCCGTGCCGGGTTGAAGGTGTGCCGGTAATAGGTGCGCCACAGCTCGGCGCCAGGGTCGTCGGCGTGGCAGGCCCACTGGCGCCATTGCTCGGGGCAGTGCCGTCGGTAGTCCAGGGTGCTGCCATCGAAACGGATGCCATCGCGTGGCGTCGCGATCAGCCAGCGCTGGCGGCCCAGCCGGTCGGCAAAGTGGGCGCTGGCGCTTTGCAGAATGTCGTGGGCCGGTTCATGGAAGGCCACCAGGTCCAGTTGCAGTTGCTCGGCCAGTGCCGCCGGCAATGGCACGAAGCGCACGAAGGCATGCAGGTGATGGGCCTCGCGGCTGACCTGCTTGATGCGCCGCTGCAGCTCGCTGCCCAGCCGGTCGCCCGCCAGCATGGCGGTGCGGTCGCCATGGGCCACGCGCCACAGCACTTCATACAGCAGGTTCCAGCGCTGCTCGCCACGGTAGCGGGCGGCCTGCTCAAGTTGATCCAGCAAGGCGGCCGGCACCCGTGTGCGAAACGGCCCGGGGCCCTGCGGCAACACCGCCGGCACCGCCAGCAGATCGTGCACCGGGCCGTGGGCCCACACCACCTCGGTGGGGTCGATGCCGTGGCCCAGCAGCACGCGGGCCTGGTCGCGCCAGGTGTCGAAGTGCTCGTCGCAGTCCAGCGCGATCATCCCCACAACCCCATCTGCACCGGTGCCTGCGGCTCGCGCAGGCGTTCGCGCAGCAGGCCGCTGCGGGTTTCCGACTGGGGCGGGCGGTAGTCGCTGGTGACGATGAACGGGCGCGCCTTGTCCAGCACGCAGCGCAGCTGGATCAGGTCGTCATAGCGAATGCGCCGTTCACGGCGCAGCGCCACCAGGCGTTGCACGCTGCGCAGCCCGATGCCGGGAATGCGCGCCAGCAGCGCCGGCTCGGCGCGGTTCACATCCAGCGGAAACACCTCGCGGTTGGCCAGGGCCCAGGCCAGCTTGGGGTCGATGTCCAGCGCCAGGTTGCCCGCGCCGCCCAGCAGTTCGCCGGCCTTGTAGCCATAGCCGCGCATGAGAAAGTCCGCCTGGTACAGGCGGTGCTCGCGCAGCAGCGGCGGCGCGGCCAGGGGTACGCTGGTGGGGCTGTCGGGGATCGGGCTGAACGCCGAGTAGTACACACGCCGAAGGCCATAGCCCTGGTACAGCGATTCGGCATTGCCCAGGATGGTGTGGTCGTCGGTGGCATCGGCGCCCACGATCATCTGGGTGCTCTGCCCGGCAGGGGTGAAGCGCGGTGCGTTGACTTCACCGGCCACCGCCTGCTGGCCGTGGTGGATGGTGCCCATGGCCTGGCGAATGGTACGCACCTGCTTCTCCGGCGCCAGGCGCTGCAGGCTGGCTTCGGTGGGCAGCTCGATGTTCACGCTGAGGCGGTCGGCCAGCCGCCCGGCCTGCTCGATCAGCAGCGGGTCGGCGTCGGGGATGGTCTTGAGGTGGATGTAGCCGCGAAAGTTGTGCTCTTCGCGCAGCAGCTGCGCCACGCGAATCAACTGTTCCATGGTGTAGTCGGCGGAGCGGATGATGCCCGAGCTGAGGAACAGCCCGCTGATGCAGTTGCGCCGGTAGAAATCCAGGGTCAGGCGCACCACCTCCTCAGGCGTGAAGCGTGCCCGCGGCACGTTGCTGGAGCGGCGGTTGACGCAGTACTGGCAGTCGTACAGGCAGAAGTTGGTCAGCAGCACCTTGAGCAGCGACACGCAGCGCCCGTCGGGGGTGTAGCTGTGGCAGATGCCCATGCCATCGGTGGCGCCCAGGCCGTCGCGACCGCGCGAGCTGCGCTTGGGGGCGCCGCTGCTGGCGCACGAGGCGTCGTACTTGGCGGCATCGGCCAGGATGCCGAGCTTGGCGATGAGCTGCATGGGGTCCACCTCGATACTGATTATCCATACAGTATTCGCAGATCGCCACGCATGCAAGCGTAGCCTGTCGACCGGGCCGCTGCGGCCTTCATGAAAAAATCTTCATGAACGCTGCGCCCCGCTAACCGGGGAACCTCGGCGCACCCTCGCCCGCCTGCGGACAACCGGCCTTGAGGCACCGCAGCAGCTTGCGTAGGATCGCCGTTCATTCAAGCCATCGCGCCCGTTCACTGCCTGCTCCCAGGCCGGTGATGTATCCGTTTTCCGCAAGAGCCTGCACATGCCCCAGCCTATCCCCCTCAAGGACCACGAGAAAGAAACGCACCTGGTCAACCGCAGGCTGATCGCGTGTGCGCTGCTGGTACTGGTGCTGGTGGCGGTGCTGGTGGGGCGGCTGTACGTGCTGCAGGTGGTGCAGCACGACTACCATGCCGCCGTGTCGCAGAACAACCGCGTGCACGTGCTGCCCATCGCCCCCGAGCGCGGGCTGATCTACGACCGCAACGGCGAGGTGCTGGCCGACAACAAGCCCAGCTTCAACCTCACCATGACCCGCGAGCGTGCTGGCGACACGCCCAGGGTGCTCGACAGCCTGGTGCAGATCCTGGGCCTGGGCGAGGAGGACCGCCAGGGCTTCGAGAAGGACCTGCGCCGTGGCCGCAAGCCGTTCGAGCCGGTGACGCTGATGTTCGGCCTGAGCGAAGAGCAGATCGCCCTGATCGCGGTCAACCAGTTCCGTCTGCCGGGGCTGGACGTGGAGCCGCAGTTCATTCGTGAATACCCCATGGGCGCGCACTTTGCCCACTCGGTGGGCTACGTGGGGCGCATCAACGAGAAAGAAGCCAAGAACCTCGATGCCACCGAGTACCGTGGCACCCAGTCCATCGGCAAGACCGGCATCGAGCACTTCTACGAGGCCCAGCTGCACGGCCAGGTGGGCTACGAAGAGGTCGAGACCAACGCCCAGGGCCGCATCATGCGCGTGCTGCGCCACCACGACCCGGTGCCCGGCAAGAACATCACCCTGAGCCTGGACGCGCACCTGCAGCTGGCCGCCGAAAAGGCCCTGGGCGATCGCCGTGGTTCGGTGGTGGCGCTGGACCCGGCCACCGGCGAGGTGCTGGCGATGGTCAGCAACCCCAGCTTCGATCCCAACCTGTTCGTCAAGGGCATCAGCTTCAGGCAGTACGCCGAGCTGCGCGATTCCATCGACCGGCCGCTGTTCAACCGCGTGCTGCGCGGCCTGTACGCCCCGGGCTCGACGATCAAGCCCGAGGTGGCCATCGCCGGCCTCGACAGCGGCGTGATCACCCCGGCCAGCCGGGTGTTCGACCCCGGCTACTACGAGCTGCCCAACTACGACCACAAGTACCGCAACTGGAACCGCAGCGGCGACGGCTGGGTGGACATGTACAGCGCCATCATGCGTTCCAACGACACCTACTTCTACGACCTGGCGCACAAGCTGGGGGTCGAGCGCCTGCACGACTACATGAGCGAATTCGGCCTGGGCCAGAAGGTCTCGCTGGACATGTTCGAAGAGTCACCCGGCCTGATGCCCTCACCCGCCTGGAAGCGCGCCAACCGGCGCCAGGCCTGGTACCCCGGCGAAACCCTGATCCTGGGCATCGGCCAGGGCTACATGCAGGTCACCCCGCTGCAACTGGCGCAGGCCACCAGCCTGCTGGCCAGCAAGGGCGTGTGGCACCGCCCGCACCTGGCCATGAGCATCGGCGACGAGCCGCCGGTAGACCCCAACCCCATGCCCGACATCGTGCTGCATGACCGCCACGCCTGGGACCAGGTCAACCAGGGCATGCAGATGGTCATGCACGCCCCGCGCGGCATCGCCCGCGCCGCCGCTGCCGGGGCGCAGTACCGCATCGCCGGCAAGAGCGGCACCGCGCAGGTGGTGGCGATCAAGCAGGGGGAACGCTACAACCGCGACAAGACCCTGGAGCGCCACCGCGACAACGCGTTGTTCGTGGGCTTTGCCCCCGCCGACCACCCGAGCATCGCCATCGCGGTGATGATCGAGAACGGCGAGGCCGGTGGGCGCGTGGCCGGGCCGGTGGTCCGGGAAATCATGGACGCCTACCTGCTGGACGAACAAGGCCACCTCAAGCCCCAGTACGCCGGCAACGCAGCCGCCGCCGCGGTGCCCCATACCTGAAAGCGCAGCGCCCTGATCGTGTCGACAGCATCTGATTGCATTTGCAATCAGATTGCAGTATCCCTTGCGCTTCTGCCAAGGACCGATCATGGAGCTGCCCCGTGGATTCACTGCCTGCCATCCCCCCTGCCCGACTGGCCGCCCACGCCTGCATTCGCAGCATCGAGGCCGGCCTGCCGTCGACCGGCGCAGCGTCGCACTCGCCACTGTTGCAGATTTTGCAGACCGTGCACCGCATCGAGCACGACCCGGCCGTGGCGGGCAACCTGTGGGTGATCAATGATCGCGCCGACAGCGCGAGCGAGGTGGTCAGCCCCTGGGGCATCTGGTTTCGCCAGCAGGCGCCCAGCCGCGAACGCCCGCTGATCTACCTCACCCAGTCGCCGAGCTCGGCCCGCGTGTCGATGCTGGCCGAGCAGATCGGCCACCGCGGCATCGTGTTCAACGACCTGGAATCGGCCGCCTCGCGCTGGCCCAAGGGCGCGCACCCGTGGCTGCCGTTGTGGCTGTCGGCCAACGCCCAGTGCCGCCCGTACGACCCCGCCAGCGCTGCCGAGGCCCAGGCCATCCTGCTGGCGGCGCTGGACGAGCTGTACGTACAGGGGCGCCACGGCTTCTACTACATGACCCTGCACGATCAGCCGCCGGCAGCCGATGAACCGGCACACGACGATTGCAGCGATGCATTCCTGGGCATGTACCCGTTGCAGCCCACCAGCGCTGCCCGCTCCCAGGTACGCCTGCTGGGCGCCGGCGCCATGCTCCGGGAGGTACGCGCCGCCGCGGTGCTGCTCGACACGCACTGGGGCATCGCCAGCCAGTTGTGGAGTTGCCCCAGCTACACGCGCCTGGCCCGTGACAGCGACGATGCCGCACGCTGGAACCGCCTGCACCCCGAGGCCGCGCCACGCAAGAGCTACCTGCAGTACTGCCTGATGTCGGCCAGCACGCCGGTGATCGCCGTGACTGGCTATGCCCAGCACATCGCCGACCAGCTTGCCCCGCATGTCACGGCGCCCTTCACCGCACTGGGCGCCGACAGCCTGGCGCCGGGCAACTGCCTGGATCGGCGCTGGATAACCTTCAGCGCGTTGCAGGCACTGGCCGGCCAGGGCCTGTTCGACACCCAGGCGCTACCCGCCGCACAGGCCCGGCTGGGCCTAGGCGAATGACGCCCGGGCCTTGAAGCTCGACTGTTCCAGCGCCTGGGCGAACAGCGCCTGTTGCTCGGGCGTGAACTGGCTCAGAAACAGCTCGTCCACTGCCTGCTTGTACACCGCCCACATGCGCTTGCGCAGCGCCTTGCCGCTGTCGGTGATACACGCCAGGGCGCCGCGCCCGTCGCCCGCGACCTTCTTGCGCAACACATGCCCTTCGGCCTCCAGGCGGTCGACCAGTCGGGTCAGGTTGTAACGCTCGATGGCCATCACATCGGCCAGCTCGTGCATGCGCCGGCAGCCATCGGGGCCGCTCTCGATGCCCCACAGCGCGTCATACCAGGCGTACACGGGCAGGCCCTGGTCGGCCAGGCGGCGTTCGATTTCGCGAATCAGGTTGCGGTGGGCGCGAATGAAGCTGAACCAGAGGTCAGCGGTGGGTGCAGCCATGAGGGTTCCTCGGGTCAAAGTTATTGCATTTGCAATCATACGGGGCGCATGCCTAGAATCAATTGCAAATGCAACTACTACCAGGCAGGCCTGCCGGCACTGCCCGCCACAACCCCGCAGGAGGATTACCGATGCAACAGCAGCCCCCTCTGTTGAACGACCCAGATCCCGAGCAGACCCAGGAATGGCTTGAGTCCCTGGCCACCGTTGTCGAGGTGGAGGGGCGCTCGCGTGCGCACTTCCTGATCGACCAGATGCTGGACCTGGACGTGTCGCTGCACGGCGACTTTCGTGGCCGCGTCAACACCCCCTACGTCAACACCATCGGCCCCGAGCGCGAACTGCCCTACCCCGGCGACCTGGCCACCGAGCAGCGCCTGAATGCCTATATCCGCTGGAACGCACTGGCCATGGTGCTGCGCGCCGGCAAGCATTCGGGGGTGGGCGGGCATATCGCCACCTACGCCTCGGCGGCGGTGCTGTATGACGTGGGCTTCGATCATTTCTTTCGCGGGCGCACCGCGCAGTTTGCCGGCGACATGGTGTACATCCAGGGCCACTCGGCGCCGGGTATCTATGGCCGGGCCTACCTCGAAGGGCGCCTGAGCGAAGCGCAGCTGGACAACTTTCGCCGCGAGACCGACCGCGATGGCGTGTCGTCCTACCCGCACCCGCGGCTGATGCCCGAGTTCTGGCAGTTTCCCACCGTGTCCATGGGCCTGGGGCCGATCACCGCGGCCTACCAGGCGCGCTTCATGCGCTACCTCGAAGACCGCGACCTCACCCCACGCCAGGGCCGCAAGGTGTGGGCGTTTCTCGGTGACGGCGAAATGGATCAGCCCGAGTCGCTGGCGGCCATCTCGCTGGCCGGGCGCGAAAAACTCGACAACCTGATCTTCGTGGTCAACTGCAACCTGCAGCGCCTGGACGGCCCGGTACGTGGCAACGCCAAGGTGATCCAGGAATTCGAGAGCCTGTACCGTGCTGCCGGCTGGAACGTGATCAAGGTGGTGTGGGGCAGCGGCTGGGATGCGCTGCTGGCCAGGGACAGCAGCGGCATCCTGCGCCAGCGCATGATGGAGTGCGTGGACGGCGAGTATCAGACCTACAAGTCGCAGAACGGCGCCTACGTGCGCGAGCACTTCTTCGGCAAGTACCCGGAACTGCTGGCGATGGTCAGCGACCTGAGCGATGACGACATCTGGAAGCTGGCTCGCGGCGGGCACGACCCGGTCAAGGTGTACAACGCCTACGCGGCGGCCGTGCGTCACACGGGGCGGCCAACGGTGATCCTGGCCAAGACCGTCAAGGGCTTCGGCATGGGCGAAGCCGGCGAAGGCCAGAACATCAACCACCAGTTGAAGAAGATGGGCGACGAGGCGGTCAAGGCCTTCCGCGACCGCTTCGGCCTGGACCTGAGTGATGAGCGCCTCGGCGAGATCCCCTACCTCAAGCCCGCCCCCGACAGCGCCGATGCGCGCTACCTGCAGGTGGCCCGTGATCGCCTGGGCGGGCATGTGCCGGCGCGCCAGGCCAGGGTCGAGCCGTTGCAGGTACCGGCCCTGGAGGCCTTCGACAGCCAGCTCAAGGGCACCGGTGACCGTGCCATCTCCACCACCATGGCGTTCGTGCGCATTCTCGGCACCCTGCTCAAGGACCCGCAGGTCGGCCGCCTCGTCGTACCGATCGTGCCCGACGAATCACGCACCTTCGGCATGGAGGGGCTATTCCGCCAGATCGGCATCCACTCCCATGTGGGCCAGCTGTACACGCCGCAGGATGCCGGCACGCTCAGCTACTACAAGGAGAGCACCGACGGCCAGATCATGCAGGAAGGGCTCAACGAGTCCGGTGCCACCTCGTCGTGGATTGCCGCCAGCACCGCCTACGCCAACCATGGCGTGATGACCCTGCCGTTCTACATCTTCTATTCGATGTTCGGCTTCCAGCGAGTGGGCGACCTGCTGTGGGCGGCGGGCGATGCGCGCGCACGGGGGTTTCTGCTGGGCGCCACCAGCGGGCGTACCACGTTGATGGGCGAAGGCTTGCAGCATGACGACGGGCACAGCCACGTGATGTCGGCCACCGTGCCCTGCTGCGTCTCCTACGACCCCACCTATGCCTACGAGCTGGCGGTAATCATCCAGGACGGCATGCGCCGCATGTATGCCGAGCAGGAGGACGTGTACTACTACATCACCGTGCTCAACGAGAACTACGCCCACCCCGCCATGCCCGAAGGCGCAGAGCAAGGCATTCTCAAGGGGCTGTACCGCCTGCCGGTGGAAAAACCGCTGCAGGGCGAGCGGCATGTGCAGCTGATGGGCAGCGGCTCGATACTGAACGAGGTGCTGGCGGCGGCGGAGATTCTGCAGCGCGATTTCGGCGTCAGCAGCGAGGTGTGGAGCGCCACCAGCCTGACCGAGGTTCGGCGCGAGGCGCAGGCGGTGGAGCGCTGGAACCTGCTGCACCCGCTGCAGGCGCCGAAGACGCCGTACATCGAAACGCTGCTGCAGGGGCATGCGGGGCCGGTGGTGGTGGCCACGGACTACATGAAGATCCATGCCGACCAGATCCGGCCGTGGGTGAGCGGAAGGCGTTTCGTGGCCTTGGGTACCGACGGCTTCGGCCAGTCGGACACCCGCGAGGCGCTGCGCCGGCATTTCGAGGTGGACCGCCAGTTCATCGTGCTGGCGGCGCTGAATGCGCTGGCGGCGGACGGGGTGATCGAGCGCGAGGTGGTGGCCGGCGCGATCGAAGCGCTGGGCATCGACCCTGGCAAGGTTGATCCGGCTTCAGTCTGATAGATCGCGGCGTGTCCATCGCGGGTCAAGCCCGCTCCCACAAAGGCCATGAAGATCCCTGTGGGAGCGGGCTTGACCCGCGATGGGCTCGCCTTGCCTGCGGCGCCTTACTGCCCCGCCCCCAGCTCATCCTGGGTCAGTATCGCCTTGGCCAGGTCTTCGTCACTGGCCTGCAACCCAGGGTTCTGCTGACGGATACGCTGCAGCATCGACTCCAGGTACACACCGCGAATTTCGCCGCCGCTGGCGATGAACGTCGAAGCATCATCGCGCGCCGGAATCACCAGCTTGTCGTCCTTGAAGGTCGAGTACAACGAGGCGGAAACCCCGGCGGAGGTGGCGACATCGCGACCATCCACACGGGCCAGGGCCGTGCCCAAAGGCAGGCAGAGCACAAGGGAAGAAACCAGCAGTAAACGGCGCATGACGATGCCTCCGTGATGGGGGGAACCTACATTCATTAGGATAGGCCCCCCAGGCCAAGAGTTCCCGCCAATATCCCTACCCGCCCAACGAAGCCCGCCATGCTGGCTATATTGAAACCCTGGTCCCCATTCCCGAGCGTGACGAGAGGTGAACATGTACACCATTGGCTATGCAGCGCAGCACCGCGAAGCACCGCTGGCACCCTTCAAGTTCGAACGCCGCGCCCTGCGCCCCAACGACGTGGCGATGCAGATCCTGTACTGCGGCGTATGCCACTCCGACCTGCACCAGGCCCGCGACGACTGGGGTTTCAGCCGCTACCCGATCGTGCCAGGCCACGAGATCGTCGGGCGCGTGACCGAGGTGGGCAGCCAGGTCACCCGCTACAAGGTCGGTGACGCCGTGGCGGTGGGCTGCATGGTCGACTCCTGCCAGCAGTGCGACCAGTGCCGCAAGGGCGAGGAACAGCTGTGCCGCGAGAACAACACGCAAACCTACAACAGCCTGGACCGCATCACCCGCGAACCCACCTACGGCGGCTATTCCAAGCACCTTGTAGTGCGCGAGGAGTTCGTGCTGCGCGTGCCCGACGGCCTGGACCTGGCCAAGGCCGCGCCGCTGCTGTGCGCCGGCATCACCACCTATTCGCCGCTGCGCACCTGGAATGCCGGGCCCGGCAGCCGCGTCGCGGTCATCGGCCTGGGCGGGCTGGGGCACATGGCCGTGAAGCTGGCGGCGGGCCTGGGTGCCGACGTCACGGTGCTCAGCCGCACCCCCGACAAACTCGATGATGCGCGGGCGCTGGGCGCCGACAAGCTGCTGGTGTCGTCCGACGCCAAGGCCATGGCCGCCGCGCGCTCCAGCTTCGACCTGATCATCGACACGGTGCCGGTGCGCCATGACGTGTCGCCCTACATGTCGCTGCTGGACGTGGACGGCACCCTGGTGATCGTCGGCCAGGTGGGGCCGATCGACGAACAACTGACCGTGCCGTTCATCCTCGGCCGGCGGCGCCTGGCCGGCTCGCCGATTGGCGGGATTGCGCAAACCCAGGAGATGCTCGACTTCTGCGCGAAGAAGAACATTCTGCCGGAGTGTGAAATGATCCGCATGGACCAGATCAACGAGGCGTTCGAACGCATGCAGCGCTCCGATGTGCGCTACCGCTTCGTGATCGACATGGCCTCGCTCGACGACACCACCGGCGCCTGACGCGCCTCACTCCCCTACCGAACCACAAGGGCCTCCCATGCTGCAGATACTCGGCAAAGCTTCCTCCATCAATGTACGCAAGGTGCTATGGGCCTGCACCGAGCTGGGTATCGCCTTCGAGCGCGAGGACTGGGGCTCGGGCTTCAGGTCCACCTTCAGCCCGCAGTTCCTGGCCCTCAACCCCAACGCCATGGTGCCGGTGATCAAGGACGGCGACTTCGTGCTGTGGGAGTCCAACAGCATCCTGCGCTACCTGGCCAACCAGTACCACGGGCAGCACCTCTACCCCGCCGAGCCCCGGGTGCGCGCACGGGTGGACCAGTGGATGGACTGGCAGGCCACCGACCTCAACAAGTCCTGGACCTACCCCTTCCTGTCGCTGGTGCGCCATTCCCCCGACCATCAGGACCCCGAGGCACTGGCGGCGGCATGCAGGCAGTGGACCACCAACCTGCAGATCCTCGACCGCCAGCTCGAATCGACCGGCGCCTACGTCAGTGGCCAGGACTTTTCACTGGCGGACATCGCCATCGGCCTGTCGGTCAATCGCTGGTTCGAAACCCCGCTGGAGCATCCGGATTTTGCAGCGGTTCGGGCATACTACGAGCGTCTGACCGAACGCGAAGGGTTTGTCATCCATGGAAGAAACGGTACCCCGTAACGCCACCGTCACCACCGAAACCTCGGTGCGCCGCCGCTCGCTGCTGGCCGGCTGCAGCGCCCACGCGGTGCACGACGGGCTCACCGACGTGATCTACGTGCTGCTGCCGCTGTGGCAGGCGCAGTTCGGCCTCAGCCTGGCCCAGGTGGGCCTGTTGCGCGGGGCCTATTCCGGGATGATGGCCGGTTTTCAGCTGCTGGCCAGCCGCGCGGCCCGGCGCTTTGGCCGCGAGCGCCTGCTGGTGGGCGGCACGCTGCTGGCCGGCGTGGCCTACCTGGTCGCCGGCCAGGCCACCGGCCTGGGTGTGCTGCTGGTGGCGCTGATGCTGGGCGGGCTGGGCGCCAGTACCCAGCACCCGCTGGCCTCCTCGATGATCACCGACAGCCACGCGGCGGGCGGCGGGGTCAAGCAGGCGCTGTCGCACTACAACTTCGCGGGCGATATCGGCAAGGCGGTCATTCCGGGCCTGATGGGCGTGCTGCTGGTGGCCGTCAGCTGGCGTACCGGTGCAACGCTGCTGGGCGTGCTGGGTGTGGCTGCGGCGGTGTTGCTGTGGTGGCTGATCCCCTCCCGAGCCCAGGCCCTGGCGGCGGGCGGCAAGGCGCCGAAGTTGGCCACCGGAAACGGCTCGCCGGGCGGCCTGCGTGCCCTGCTGATGCTGGGCATGCTCGACAGCGCGGTGCGCATGGGGTTTCTGACCTTCCTGCCGTTTCTGCTCAGGCTCAAGGGCGCCGGCACCGCCGGTATCGGCCTGGCGCTGACGCTGCTGTTCGTGGGCGGGGCCTTCGGCAAGCTGCTGTGCGGCTACCTGGGCGCACGCATCGGCCTGCTGAAAACCGTCTCGCTCACCGAAGCGGGGACTGCGCTGTTGATCGTGCTGGCGGTGGTGCTGCCGTATTCGGCCACGCTGGTGATGCTGCCGTTGCTGGGCCTGGCGCTGAACGGCACCTCGTCGGTGCTGTATGGCGTGGTGCCGGAGCTGGCGGCTGCCGGCAAGCACGAGCAGGCCTTCGCGCTGTTCTACACCGGCACCATCGGTGGCGGCGCGCTGGCACCGGTGGTGTTCGGGCGGCTGGGGGACGTTACCGGGGTGCCCACGGCGGTGGTGGTGCTGGCGGCCACGCTGCTGCTCACGCTGCCGCTGGCGTGGCGGGTGAACAAGGGCTTGGTGGCAGAATAGAAAAGAAGGCGCGGGAGTCTCGGCGCCTTCCTGGTTTTGTGCGGGGTGTGGCGGGGGTTACAGGGGGGAGATGGTACCCAGTGCTCCGATTGCGAAGGCCAATACCAGAAAGCCGAATACAAAAATTGCCATCTTGCCCATGGGAGCTCCTAACTGAGGGGGTGCGGCTGTCGAAGGCCACATTGTCTGCCCCCTTCTGATCTGGAAACAGATGCAGCTAGCGAGGCAAAAAGCGGATCAGATGAGTTCGGCTCAAAAGCCCAGGCTGGGCGCAACCGTCTACCGCGCCCACCGCCTCGCCCCCGCCACACACAGGATCACCCCCACCGTCACCCCCAGCATCCCCGGGCTGACCTGCTCGCCCAGCAACCCCGCCGCCAAGGCCAGGCCAAAGAACGGCTGCAGCAGCTGCAACTGCCCCACCGCCGCAATCCCGCCCTGGGCCAGGCCGCGGTACCAGAACACAAAACCGATCAGCATGCTGAACAGCGACACATACCCCAGGCTCACCCACGCCGGCAGGCTGATACCCGCAAACGTCGACGGCGCCAGGTACCAGGTCAGCACCAGCATCACCGGCAACGACACCAGCAGCGCCCAGCAGATCACCTGCCAACCGCCCAGCGCCCGCGACAACCGCGCCCCCTCGGCATAACCCAGGCCGCACACCACCACCGCCAGCAGCATCAGCAGGTCACCCTGGGGCGACGCCGCCAAGCCCTGCGACAACGCAAAGCCCACCACCATCAAGCACCCCAGCACCGAAAACAGCCAGAACACCGGGCGCGGGCGCTCGCCCCCGCGCAGCACGCCAAACACCGCGGTGGCCAGCGGCAGCATGCCGATGAACACGATCGAATGCGCCGAGGTCACGTACTGCAGGGCCAGCGCGGTCAGCAGCGGAAACCCCACCACCACCCCAAGCGACACCACGATCAAGGGCATTACCTGAGCCCGGGTCGGGCGCGGTTGCCTGAGCAGCATCAGCAAGGCCAGCGCCAGTACACCGGCAATGGCGGCACGCGCCACGGTGAGGAACACCGGGTCGAATTCCAGCACCGCCAGGCGCGTGGCCGGCAAGGAGCCACTGAAAATCACCACGCCGATCAGGCCGTTGATCCAGCCACGGGTGGCGTCGTCCAGGGTACGAGGTTTGAGAGTCTGTTCCATTGAAGTCACGCTCGACAGGTTGCAGGGGTAAGGGCACGCTTGCCAAAAACCATGCTAGGGCCGACGATCAGCACAATCAAAAAATCGTCATGGATACATCTGCACATGCCTCGCTCGCGCTACAAGGCCCTGGTCGATACCTTTGCCGCAGACATTCGTGACGGCAGGCTCGCCCCTGGCACCCGCCTGCCCACCCACCGTCACCTGGCCGCGACCCATGGCCTGGCCCTGGTCACCGCGTCACGGGTATATGCCGAACTCGAGCAGATGGGCCTGGTGAGCGGCGAGACCGGGCGCGGCACCTTCGTGCGCGAAACCTCGCTGCCGCCCGACCTGGGCGTCGACCAGCAGGTGGTGGCCGCCGGCATGGCCGACCTGAACTTCAACTACCCGGCATTGCCCGGCCAGGCCGACCTGCTGCGCAGCGGCTTGCGCCAGCTGGCACTGAGCGGCGACCTGGAGGCGCTGCTGCGCTACCAGCCCCATGCCGGGCGCGCCCATGAACGCGCCTGCATCGCCCGGCACCTGCTCGGTTGCGGGCTAGAGGTGAATCCAGAGCAGGTACTGATCGTCAGCGGCGCCCAGCACGGGTTGGCCGTGGTGCTGATGGCCCTGCTGCAGCCCGGCGACGTGATCGCGGTCGACGCCCTCACCTACTCCGGGTTCAAGGTGCTGGCCGAGGCGTTGCGCCTCGAGATGCTGCCGATTCCGGTCACGCCCCACGGGCCGGACCTCGGCGCCCTGCAGCGGCTGTGCCGCAGCCGCCCGGTACGCGCGGTGTACAGCATGCCCACGCTGCACAACCCGCTGGGCTGGGTGATGAGCCTGGAGCAGCGCGAACAACTGGTGTCGATTGCCCGCACCCACAACCTGCACCTGATCGAGGACGCCGCCTACGCCTTCCTGGCCGACGACGCGCCGCCGCCCCTGGCCCAGCTGGCACCGGAGCGCACGCTGTACGTGTCAGGCCTGTCGAAGAACATCGCCACCGGCCTGCGCGTGGGCTTCATTGCCGCGCCGCCGCACCAGGTTGCCGCGCTGGAGCGCTCCATTCGCGCCACCACCTGGAATACCCCCGGGGTGATGACCGCCATTGCCTGCGCCTGGATCGAGGACGGCACGGTGGAGCGCCTGGAAGCCGAGAAGCGCGCCGATGCCCAGGCCAGGCAGGCCATCGCCCGCGAAGTACTGGCGGGCATGCCTTGCGTCACCCACCCCACTTCGTATTTTCTGTGGCTACCGCTGGCCGATGACGCCCGCGCCGAACAGATCGCCGCCGCCCTGATGCGCGAACAGGTGGCGGTGTCCACCGCACAGCCGTTCGCCACCACCAGTCACGTGCCGCGTGCACTCAGGCTGGCGCTGGGCTCGGTGGACCTGGACACGCTGCGCGCGGCGCTGGCGAAGGTACGCTGGGTGGTGCAGGCGTACTCCTGAAGCCCACGCCTCAGAAGTCGTAGCGTGCACTCATGCCCAGGGTGCGCGGCGTACCCAGCACCCCGGTGTAGGCGCCGTTGGGCGAGTTCCACAGGGTGGTGTAGTAGGTCTTGTCGAAGGCGTTCTTCAGCCACAGCGACACGTCCCACTGGCCCTGGCCCCAGTCGCCGCGCACCCCCGCCGACAGGTTGACCAGCGCATACCCCGGCAACTGCGCCAGGCGCGAATCGTCCACCGTGCCCACCGCCTGCGAGCGCCAGGCGTAGTTGCCGTTCACGTAGGGTTGCAGGCCGTTGTCCAGGTCCCACTGGTAGCTGGCGCTGGTGTTGGCAATCCATTTGGCCGCGCCCACCACGTTATGCCCGCTGAGGTCGCAGGCGGCCGGGGCGCCGGGGCGCAAGGCCACCTCCGCCGGGCATGGGGCGTTGTCGTAGGACAGGTAGCGCACATCATTCCACGAGCCGTTCAGGCTCAGCGTCAGGCCACGGCTCACCCGCCAGGTACTGTCCAGCTCAAGGCCACGGCTGCGCACGCTGCCGGCGTTGGTCAGGTAGCTGGTGAGGTTGGCGTCGTCGTAGGCGTTGGTCTGGTAGCCGTGCACAATCGTCCAGAACAGGTTGGCATTGAGTTGCAGGCGCTGGTCCAGCAGGGTGGTCTTGATGCCCAGTTCGGCGTCGTTGGCCCGTTCGCTGCCGATCAGCAGCGAGTCGGCGCCGGCCACCGGGGCGCTGGCCACGCTGAGGTTGACCCCGCCGGACTTCTCCCCGTGGGACAACGAGCCATACGCCAGTACCTGGTCGTTAACCCGCCAGGCCAGGCTGGCCAGCGCCGACGGGCTGAAGCTGTAGAGGCTCAGGTCGCCCGAATCATAGGCGCCGACACGCCCCTGCCTTACCGCTGCCGCCGCACCCGTCACGCTCGCGCCGCCCACCGGGGCATCGCGCGTCACCCTGGCCTGCTTGCGCTCGTAGGTACCGCGCAGGCCCAGGCTCAGGTCCAGGCGCGGGGTCAGGTGCCAGGTGCCCTGGGCAAAGGTGGCGAAACTGTCGGTGTCGATGCTGCCGTGGCCCACGCTGTTCACATCGTTCAATGCGCCCTGCGGGGTGCCGTTCCAGGTGTCGGCCAGCGGCCCGTATTCGGTGAACACGCGGTTTCGCATCTGCTGGCCGAAGTAATAGCCGCCCACCACGTAATCGAACCGCTCACCCAGCGGCGAGGCCAGGCGCAGCTCTTGCGAATACTGCTTGTCGCGGGCCGACTGGCCGACGTTGTGCATCACGTCCACGTTCAGTTCGTCGTCGTTGCGCGGGGTGAAGTCCCACCAGCGGTAGGCGCTGATCGACGTCAGCGTGAAGCCATCGGCCAGCCCCCAGTTCGCCTCCAGCGAGGTGCCGCCCTGGAACACCGTGACACGCTGGTCGGCATCGAGGTTGACCCTGCGCCCGTCGACCAGCGTCGCGCCCACCGCCTGGGCCCGCTGTTCATAGCGGTTGACCCCGTTGATGGTCGGCCCGGTGCTGAACAGCGAGCGCGTGCCGGCGCTGGAGTGCTCCTCGTTGTAGTCGCCGATCCAGCGCAGGCTGAAGTCTTCCTGCGGCTTGAACAGCAACTGCCCGCGAAAGCCCTGGCGTCGGCCGCCGCCCAGGGTGTCGCCGTCGAACCGGTTCTCCACGTAGCCGTTCTCGTCGGTGCGGTAGGCCGCCACCCGCCCGGCCAGCGTGTCGGTCAACGGCCCCGACACACCGCCCTGCACCTGCCGGTAGCCGTCCTCGCCCAGCGACGTCGACACGTTGCCCTGCGGGGTGAAGGTGGGCTGGCGGGTGGCGATGTTGAGCACCCCGGCCGTGGTGTTCTTGCCGAACAGGGTGCCTTGCGGGCCGCGTAGCAAGGCGATCTGCTCGATGTCCAGCAGGTCGAACACGGCCATGCCGGGGCGGCCCAGGTAGACGTTGTCGAGGTAGATCCCGGCGCTGCCTTCCAGGCCGTCACTGGCCGGGTTGTTGCCCAGCCCGCGAATCGACAGGCTCGACTGGCGCGGGTTCATGAACGCCACGTTGACGCTGGGCATGGCCTGTTGCAGGTCCTGCAGGCGATACAGGCGCTGGGCCTCCAGGGCCTGGGCGCCCAGCACGCTCATGGGGGTGGGCACGTGCTGCGCCTCTTCGCTGCGCCGGCGCGCCTCGACCGTCACCGGGGCAAGGGTCGGGGCGTCGGTGGGGGTAGGTTCAGTGGCTGACGCAGGCAGTGACAGCAGGCCCAGTGCGGCCAGGCACAGGGGGCGTGGATAAGGCAGCTTCATCATCGATTCCTTTGGGGGTATGGCGGTACCTCGCTGCGCGTGGTGTGCGTGAGCGTGAGGGTGGGTGCTGGTGCGCTGTGTTCAGGCTTTCAGCCAGGGAATGTCGTCGCGCTGGTAACGGTGCGCGCGGAAGATCGCGTTGTTCTCGCCCGGCAGGTAGCGGCGCGAGGCCGCATCGGGGTAGGCGGCAAAATGCGGGTTGATGTACTCCCACACCACCTCGCCGGCCGGCGTCACTTCGAACAGGCGGCCGAAGTTGGCCTCGGTGATCAGCGTGTTGCCATTGTGCAGGCGCTGCGCACCGCCCATGAACGGGGTGAAGAAGGCGTAGCCGGGGGTATCGGCGTACTGCCATTCGATGCGCCGGGTCAGCGGGTCGATCTCCAGGATGCGCGAGTGCGGCATCGACACGTGTGGCCGCGAAATACCGTTGTCGAACACCAGGATGCGGCCGTTCTCCAGCTCGCTCGGGCAATGCTGCTGCGCCACCAGATCGTGGCCCAGACGCCACAGCACCTCGCCGCTGCCGCGCTGCACGGCGATCACCGACGACACGCTGCGCAGGCTGAGGATCACCTTGCCATCGCGACCCGGGGTCACCGCGTTGGTCATGGGCCAGTGGTAGCGCTCGAAGGTGTCGTGCAGCGGGTAGTCCTCGGGGCGCAGGTGCTCCCAGCTGCGCCACTCCCACACCACCTGGCCCTGGCGATCCACCTCCTTGACCACATCGGCATAGATCACCCCGCCCGCCGCCTCGCTGCCGGGAATACCGCCCACCACGCGGCTGGCCAGCTCGGGGCTCAGGGGCTCGACCGTGGTGTACAGCAGGTGGCCGTTGTCCAGCCACTGGGCATCGTGGTGGTGCAGCAGGTCGGTGTGCTGCCACACCACCTCGCCTTGCGCGGTGACTTCACTGAAGGCGCCGCCGTGCCATACCGACCAGCCGGGGAACAGCTCGGGGGAGTCGGGGTGGTTGCCGTTGTAGCCCAGGTTGCCGTTGGGCAGTATCACCGCGTCGCGACCGGGGCGCTGGGGCAGCTTCCAGCGATGTACCACTTCGCCGTCCAGGTCGATCAGGAACACGTTGCCGTCGGCGGTCTGCGGTGCGAACAGGGTGTAACCCCCGGCGCTGCGGGCGTGGTCCACGGCAACCAGGCCGGTCCTGTGGCGTTTGAGGGTCGGGGTGTGCAGGGCAGTCATGAGGTTTCTCCGGGTGAGTGGTGCCCTGCCGACGGCAGGTCGGCATGGCAGGTCGAGTTGAAGTGTTTAGTCAGGTTGTGGCAGCAAGCTGTTGAAACGGCTATCGAATACCTGTTCAACCCGCAGCGGTTTGGGGATCAGGCGCTCGGCGGCGAAGGCATCGGCCAGGCGTTGCTGCAAGGCGATGATCGAAGGGTCGATGGGCACATAGCGCAGGTGCTGGTGCGCCAGCATCTCGCGCACCAACTCAAGGGGCAGGCGCGTGCTGCCTGCCAGCGCCTGGGCCCAGGCATCCGGGTGGGCGGTGGCCCAGGCCTGCGCCCTGGCCAGGCGCACCATCAGCTCGCCCAGCTGTCGAGCACGCTGCGGGTCGGCCAGGGCCTGGCCGCTGGCGACCGTGAAGTTAAGGCCGGTCTCGGGCCAGGCCGAGCCGTCCACCAGCACCCGGGCGCCGTGGGCGGTGGCCTGCCCGACAAAGGGGTACCACACCGCCCAGGCGTCCAGATGGTCACTGGCAAAGGCGTTTTGCGCATCGATGGGGCTGGCATAGGCGATCTTCACCTCTCGAGGGCTCAGCCCGGCCTGGCGCAGCGCGGCCAGCAGCAGGTAGTGGCCGCTGGAGCCCTTGGCCACCGCCACGCGCCGGCCCTTGAGGTCGGCCACCTGTTGCACCGTCGAGCCTTGTGGCAGCAGCAGCGCATTGTTGTTCTGGGCGCCGTCGGCCACGCCGATGATACGGATGTCGAAACCACCGGCCTGGGCAAACACCGGCGGCGCATTGCCCACCACCCCCACATCCACCGCCCCGGCACTCAGCGCCTCGAGCAAGGCCGGGCCGGCCGGGAACGGGTGCCAGCTCAGGGGCAAGGTAGGAGTCTGGGCCTCCCCGGCGGCCTGCAGCAGGGTTTGTACCAGCCCGCTCTGGTCGCCGACCCGCAGCGCGGCAGGTGCGGCGCTGACGGCCTGGGCCAGCACCATGCCGGCGCACAGCGCCACGGCGCGCAAGGTGGTGCGGCGGGCGTGCAGGTGCTTGGCAGCAGCAGCGAATAACGGCATTGTCGTCCCCTTGTTTCGTGTTGAACCCAGTATGTCGAGGCCCCCCGTGCAACTCCATGCCAAACACCCCTCCTTTGCTGCCACGCCACCCGCGCCCCGCGCGGTGGTGGTGCTGGGTTTCGACGATGCGTTGCTGCTCAATGCGGCCGGCCCGCTGGAGGTGTTCGGCGCCGTGCCGCGCCTGCTGGCCGGCGCGTTCGCACAGCACCCGCCCTATCGCCTGGTACTGGCCTCGCCCGAGGGCGGCCTGATCAGCACGGTGTCGGGCATCGAGGTGATGACCCGTTCACTGGCGCAGCTGGACCTGGAGCTGCGCGACATCGACACCCTGATCGTGGCCGGCGGCCCTGGGGTGGCCGCACTGGAAGCAGACCCGCGCGCGTGCGACTGGCTGCGCCGGCGCCATGGGCAGATTCGCCGGCTGTGCTCGGTGGGCACCGGCACCTTCGCGCTGGCGGCTGCGGGCCTGCTCGATGGCCGTCGGGTGGTGACCCACTGGAAGTTCAATGACGAGTTGCAGGCGCGCTACCCCAGCGTGCAGTGCCAGCCCGACGCGCTGTACCTGAACGACGCCAACCTGTGGACCTGCGGCGGCGCCACGGCGGGCATCGACCTGGCGCTGGCACTGGTGGAGCAGGACCTGGGCCCCCACGCGGCCCTGGCGCTGGCACGCTACTTCACGGTGTTTCTGTGGCGCTCGGCCGGGCAACCGCAACTCAGTGCCTCGTTGCAGGCACAGTCCAACGCGCTGCGCACCGCACCGGATGTGCGCCTGGCCCGGCTGCATGCCTGGATCGCCGCCAATCTGGATGGCGACCTGCGGGTGGAGCGCCTGGCCGAGCAGTTCGGCATGAGCCCGCGGCATTTTGCCCGGGCCTATGTGGCGGCCACGGGTGACACGCCGGCCCAGGCGGTAGAGACATTGCGCCTTGAAGCGGCGTGCCGCCTGCTGGAGACCACCCGCGAGCCGATCAAGCGCATTGCCGAAACCGTCGGCTTCGGCCGCGAAGAACGCATGCGCCGGGTGTTTCAGAAAGAGCTGGGCACCAGCCCGCTGGGTTATCGTACCCAGGCCAGGGCCCCGCAACCGGGCGTGCCCGTGCCAGTGGCCGGCCAGACCGGCTACCGCCATGTGGAGCGGCCGGGCATCGCGCTGGAGCACCTGGCGCAGTAGGTTCGGATTGTCGAGAACGGAGTGATCATGAAAGTTCTGTATACCCTGCTTGCCCTGCTGGCGTTGAGCGGACTGGGTGGCACCGCCTATGCCAAGGCACCGGCCGCAGAGGCGGCGCGCGAGTTCGTGGTCAAGAGCCAGGCCGGGGCCAACCTGGGGCCGATTGCGCTGTCGGCGGCCATGCGCACCAACACCTACGGCCTGCTGACTGCGCAGGTCGGCAGCCAGCAAGCGGAAAAGAGCGTGACGGCGGCCATCAAGGGGTTGCTGCCCAAGTACCAGCCGCAGTGGGACCAGCACCTGGTCGAGGCCTACAGCCAGTCGTTCTCGGCGAAGGAGCTGGCGTCACTGGCCAGCGAAGGTCGCGAATCCAAGTATGCCGACAAGGTAATGAGCAAGCAGCCAGACATCGGCAAGGCCATGCAGGCCAGTGCCAGGCCGGTGCTGATCGAGCTGGTGACCGAGGCGTTGAAGGTGGCGGTGGCGGCGCATCCGGTGAAGTGAGGGGCGTAGTTGCCTGCTGGTGCTGCGCACCCGATCGCGGGTCAAGCCCGCTCCCACAGGTTTGCGCTGCTTCTGTGGGAGCGGGCTTGGCCCGCGATCCCAGTGCGCGGTTTCGTGAACGATGAACTCAGCGGGGATCTTCAACGCGCCTTCACCTCGGCCAGCGCCTCGCGCAGTGCCTGTGCATCGGCCAATTCCTGCTTGGCCGTCACGCGCCCGTGCTCCAGTTGCAGCAACAGCACCGTGCCCTCGGCGCCCGGGTAACGCGAGGCCACCCGCCCCTCGCGGTCCAGCAGCACGCGGTAGCTGTAGTCGCGCATGGCCGGGATGGCGAACAGCTTGGCGATCAGCGCCGGCATGCGCTGCACGTCGGCGACAAACACACCCTTGCGCGCCTCCAGGTAGCCCTTGGGCTGCCCCTCCAGCACCGCCTTGACCAGCTTGCCACCCTCCATGCTGCGCGCCACCAGCACCAGGGCAGTGTCGTCGTTGAGGGTATACGGCTGCTCGAACTGGTCGAGCAGGGTCCACGGGGCCACGCGCTCGCCCACCTCAAGCGCCTGGGCAACGATGGGCATCAGGCCCAGCAACAGCACGATCAGCACTCTCACACCACACCTCGTTCATTGGGCTTCGACAAGCCGGCGACTATAGCGCGACTCAGGCAGGCGAAGACATCGCCCGCGCCACCGCATAAAGTGACGCTTTTTTCCGGGAGGTATGGATGAACGCGCCCACTGACCACACCCTCACCGCCCGCGAGGTGTGCCAGCAGCTACGTGACGCCGCCCTGGGGCTGGCCAGCCTGCAGTGCCTGCAGGCGCAACCGGCCAGTGGCGTGATGCAGGTGCAGATCGACGGCTGGCAGTTGAGCCTGGATGTCGAACACGGCCACCTGCACCACTGCCAGCGCTGCCAGAGCCCGGATGGCCGGGTGTACGAGCCTGGCCTGCGCTACGGCACCTACCCGGTCTACCTGCTCAGCACCTGGGAACTGGCCCGGATCGAGCGCCTGCTCGGCGCCTAGCGCTGCGCCATGGCATGGCGCGCGCACTGTTCGTAGTAGGTCTGCTTGATGGCTGGCGGCTTGAGCCGCGAGCGGCTGTTGTAGGTCTGTTCGGTAATGCCCATGGCCGTCATGCGCATCCACGGCTTGGGGAACTTGCGCGATTGCAGACGCTTGCGCGCGGCATACAGCGTGACCCCGGACAGCTTGGACTGCTGCGCACCGGCGGCAATCTCCGAACCCCAGCTGCACACGAAGCGGTCATTCTTGTTCAGCGCCTTGGCGTGCGTCGCCAGCGAGAAGGTGGCCAGTGCGCACACGGCCACGGTCATCACGAAACCTCGCATGAAGTCATCCTAACCCGTTGAAAGGCGGCGAGTTTGCCAAGGATGAAAAGGCGTCGGGGCCAGCAAATTGCCTTATGTGTCCTCCAGCAGTTGCAGCAGGCCCAGTGCATCGCCTACCGCAGCGCCGCTGGCGGTGTTGTCGAAGATGCACCAGCACTCCACGCCGGTCTGCAGGGCCTGGCGTATGTCCTGGGCCAGCAGTGCCAGGCGTTCGTGCCCATAGGCGCTGTGATAGAGGCGTGGCGAGCCGTGCAGGCGCCAATAGCGCAAGCCGGCCCAGCCACCTGGCTGCACGGCACCGATGGGGCTGGGGTCGGCCCCCACCTGGGCAATGCGCCAGCGGTCGAGCAGCGCCCCGGCGTCGGCCCAGGAGGCATGGCGCGGCTCGAACGCCACGGCGCCGGCGTAGCGCTCACGCAGTGCACCGAAGAACGCCTGCGCCACCTGCGGCTCGCAGGCCAGCGATGGCGGGGTCTGCACCAGCAGGCATCCCAGGCGCTCGTCCAGCTGCGTGCACTGCTGCACAAACGCATCCAGCAACCCGGCGCAGTTATGCAGGCGTTGCACATGGGTGATCTGCTTGGGCACCTTGACCGAGAATGCGAAGCCTGGCGGTACCGCATGAGCCCAGCGCGCATAGGTGGCGGGCTGGTGCGGGCGGTAGAACGAGCTGTTGATTTCCACGGCCGGCAGGCGCGACGCATAACGCTGCAGGTGCGTGCCCTGCTCGGCGAACGCCGGCCAGTACGCGCGCGGCAGGCTCCAGCCGGCACAGCCGATGCGTAACAAGGGGCTCATCGAGCGGCCTTGAGTTCGATCCAGGTGGGTGCATGGTCGCTGGCATGCGCTTCGTTGCGCACCCAGGCGTCGACCCCGGCGTTTTTCAGGCGCCTGGCCAGCGGCGGGTTGAGCAGCAGGTGGTCGATGCGCAGCCCCGAGTTCTTCTGCCAGTGCTGGCGAAAATAGTCCCAGAAGGTGTACACCCGCTCGTCCGGGTACAGGTGGCGGATAGCGTCCGTCCAGCCCTGGGCCAGCAGGCGCTGGTAGCATTCGCGGCTTTCGGGCTGCAGCAGCGCGTCCTTGAGCCAGGAGCGCGGGTTGTAGATATCCAGGTCGGTGGGCACCACATTGAAGTCGCCGGCCAGCAGCACCGGGTGCTCGCTGTTCACCAGGCCCTGGGCGTGGGCGATCAGGCGTTCGAACCAGGCCAGCTTGTAGTCGAACTTGGGCCCCGGTTGCGGGTTGCCATTGGGCAGGTACAGGCAGCCGACCTGAATGCCCAGCACCGCCGCTTCCAGATACCGGCTTTGCGTATCGTCCTCGCTTCCCGGCAAGCCGCGGCGCACCTCCAGCGGTTGCGCGTCACGGGCCAGAATCGCCACGCCGTTCCACGACGCCTGGCCATGGTGCAGGCAGCCATAGCCGAGGGCTTCGAAGTCAGCCACAGGGAACGCGCTGTCTACCGCCTTGAGCTCCTGCAGGCAGGCGATGTCGGGCTGTTCCCGCTCCAGCCAGGCCAGCAGGTTGGGCAGCCGCGCCCGCAGGCCGTTGATGTTGAATGTGGCGATCTTCAGCGTTTTCATCCGCACCTCCCTGGCGATCAGGTATCCGGGTCGTCGACCTTGGCCTCCACGGCCGCTTCGATGGCGTGCGTGTTCGCCTCGTCGGCCATGGCCTTGAGCGCCAGCCAGTCGTCCCATTCGATGGCACCGTCGTCCAGCAGTGCCTGGGCCAGGCTGACCAGGGCCTGGTGGTAGGCATCCGGCGATTCCAGCCGGTAACTCTGATCGTCCAGCACGGCATACCAGGCTTTGAGTTCAGGCGTATTGCGGTCAACCGACATGGCATTGTCCTCTGGGTCACTCAGCTCTAGTGAGTGCAGGGCGTGGCCGAACGTTCAGTTGCAGTGCACAGGCGGTCAGTCGGCCGCCACCACCTGATTGCGCCCCTGGGCCTTGGCACGGTACATCGCCTGGTCGGCGCTGTTGAGCAGGGTGTGCAGGTCGCTGTGCGCCGCACTGGCCACCGCCACGCCGAAGCTGGCCGTCATGCCCTGGCGACCATCGCTGTGGTGCACGAACTGCAATTGGGCGATGGCTTGCGCCAACTGTTCGGCGATGCCCAGCGCCGTGTCCATCGGGGTGTCGGCCAGCAGCACCGCGAACTCCTCGCCGCCCAGCCGACCGTACACGTCGGTGTCGCGGAACGAGGCCTTGATCACCCCGCCGATCTGGCGCAGCACCTCGTCGCCGACCTGATGACCGTAGGTGTCGTTGATGCGCTTGAAGTGGTCGATGTCCAGCATCAGTGCGCACAGCGGGCGCTGCTCGCGCTGGCTGTGGGAGTACAACTGCTGGGCATGTTCGAAGAACGCCCGGCGGTTCTTCAGGCCGGTCAGCTCATCGGTTTGCGCCGCGCTGCTGGCGATGTGGTGCGCGCGTTCCATCTCGTGGGTCAGGCATAACGCCTTCTCCAGCGCCGCGCAGAGCTTGCCGGTGGCACGCAGCATGAACGAGGAAAACACCAGCACCGCCAGGGCCATGCCGGTCTGCAGCTGCGAAGGCTGAAACAGCAGCCACAGCGTGCAGGGCAGCAGCACCAGGCCGATGGCGGCCAGGGTCATCGAGCGGTAGGCGTAATAGCAGGATACCGCGCTGCCCGACATGCCCACGGCGAACAACAGCACGATCGCCTGGGCCAGCAGGCTGTCGTGCGGCATCACCGCCAGCGCCCCCAGGCCCCACACGCCGGCACTGAACACCAGGGTGACCCAGTATCTGCGTTCCCAGCGCGATGGGGTATGGCTGGTCTCGGGGCTGCGGTAGTAAGCGGTGAACAGCACGATGCGCGACAGGGTCGCCACGCTCAGCACGCCGATCCAGCTCAACGCGACGTTGTGTTCGATGTAGTCCCAGCACAGCCAGCACAGCATCACTGCGCCAAGAAAGCTGCCGTATACCGCGGTCAGCGACTGACGGAACAGCAACTGCAAACGGTCGGTACGGGCCAGTTGCGCCACAGTGGCATCAGGGTGCGAAAAGGGATGATCCATTGGCTATGCCCGCTATGGTGAAGCGCTGGTAAGCCGCATTGTGGCACTGTGCGATCATCTCGAACAGCCGGCTGTCGGCTGGGGCGCGCACGTGCGATTGAATGTTCAGAGGGTCGAGGATAGCCTGTGCGCACGGCGGCCATGCCGACGTCTGACGCCAGGAGTGCACCATTGGTCTTGAACCTCGATATTCGCAGCTATCAGGCTGAAAGCGCTCATCACCAGCATGACTTCACGCAACTGGTGCTGCCCATCTGCGGGCGCATGGAAATCGACGTGGATGGCCGTGGCGGCAGCATCGACAATGCCCTGGCGGCGCTGGTGCGACCCGGTTCGCAGCACGCGCAGCTGGCGCAGCCCGGCAGTCGCTTCCTGGTGCTCGACTGTGCCCCCGATGCACTGCACGGCCAGCCGTTCACGGCGCTGGCGCAACGCACCTACGTCACCATCCCGCCCGCCACCCGGCGCCTGATCGAATATGCCGAGCTCATCGGCCGTGACCAGCTGGCGGCCACTGCAACGCACCTGGCGCCCTTGCTGCTGGCGTCGCTGGCCGCCCTGCCGGTGCAGCCGAACCCCGGCCTCAACCGCCTGATTGCCCAGGTACACGCCCAACCAGCCGCCGCCTGGAGCAACGAACGCATGGCCCATGTCGCGGGCATGAGCCTCAGCCAGCTGCATCAGCGCTTTCGCGAGCTGCATGACTGCACCCCGCAGGGCTGGCTGACCCGCGTAAGGATCGAGCAGGCGCAGCGCTGGCTGGGCGACAGCCACCTGCCGATTGCCGAGATCGCCCTGCGCAGCGGCTTCAGCGACCAGGCCGCCCTTACCCGCGCCATGCAGCGGGTGGGCGGCATCACCCCCGCCGCCTACCGCAGGCGCCAGCAACAGCCTGGGTAAAAAACCCCGCAGTCGGCGCCAATACCACCACTGGCAAAACCCGCATGCTGGGCACCTTTCACGGCAGGGGTGGTGCGATGTTCGCTGATCGTTCGTTGGTAAAGGGGCTTGGCTACGGCGTGGCGGCCGGGGTGTGCTGGGGCGTGATCTTCCTGGGCCCCGAACTCACCCCAGGGTTGAGCGGGGTGCAGTTCGCGGTACTGCGGTTCCTGTGTTACGGGCTGTTTTCGCTGGTGCTGCTGATGCCGCGCCTGCACCGGGTATGCGCGCAGCTCACCCGTGCCGACTGGGTCTCGCTGTTCTGGCTGAGCCTGGTGGGCAACCTGGTGTACTACTCGCTGGTGGGCAGCGGCGTGCAACTGGTCGGCATCGCCACCACCTCGTTGATCGTCGGTCTGATCCCGGTGCTGGTGACCCTGGCGGGGCGCCATGACGCCAACGCGGTGCCTGTGCGGCGGCTGATCCCCTCGCTGACCCTGGCGATGGCCGGCGTGGCCCTGATCAGCCTCGATGCGTTGCACAGCGGCGCCGACACCCGCACCAGCAGCGGCCAGGTGATAGCCGGCCTGCTGTGCGCCGTGGGCGCGCTGGTGAGCTGGAGCTGGTACGCGGTGGCCAACGCCCGTCGGCTGGCCCTGGTCGGCGGCGTGTCCTCCCACGACTGGGCCTTGCTCACGGGCCTGATGACCGGCGCACAGGCGCTGGTGCTGGCGATTCCGGTGCTGGGCCCTGAAGTGGCGGCCCATGGCGCGGCAACCTGGGTTCACTTCGTGCTGGTGGCCGCGGGCGTGGCGCTGCTGTCGTCGGTGGTCGGCGGCGCCTTCTGGAACCAGGCCAGCCGGCTGCTGCCGCTGGCGCTCAGCGGCCAGGTGCTGGTGGTGGAAACCCTGGCGGCGCTGCTGTTCGGCTTTTTGTGGGAACAGCGGCTGCCCGGTGCGCTGGAGCTGGTTGCTATTGCGCTACTGGTCGGTGGCGTGGTCTGGTGCCTGAACTGCCACCGCAGCGATACTGCCAGTGCCACACCAACCTCCTCCTGAACCAATGGACTGTGAAATGCTCACCATCAGACCCGCTACCAGCGCCGATGCCCAAGTGGCCTACGACATACGTCGGGAGGCAGTCCGTCATCACTGCATCGGGGCCTACCCGGCAGAACAGATGCTGGCCTGGACGGCGGGCACGGCCGAGGATGGCTACGCCAGCCTCATGGCCAGTCACTTCTACATGGGGTGCATCGAAGGTGAGCCGGTGGCAACCGGCATGCTGGATGTGAATGCCCGTGAAATCGGGGCGATCTTCGTGTTGCCGGGGTACATGCAGCAAGGCCTGGGCAAACAGATGCTGGCGTTTCTTGAAGCGCTGGCGCGCAACCTGGGGCTGGCGCAGGTGAACCTGGACGCCACGCTGAACGCTGCAGCCTTCTATCGACAGTGTGGTTATGTGGGCGAAGCGACAGCGCTCTATCACTCACCCCGGGGCATCGACCTGGCGTGTGTGCCCATGACCAAGGTACTGGTATAGGTCGGCGCCGGCCTCTCGCGGGTCAAGCCCGCTCCCACAAGGATGGCGGTGTGCCTTGTGGGAGCGGGCTTGACCCGCGATGCTGTCACTTCGTCCCGAACATCGCCGTCCAGTAGATCCCCGCATCGCTCTTGGGGTCAACCGCATAGGCCGCGCCCAGCTCCTTGAACTGCGGGTTCATCAGGTTGGCGCAATGCCCGGCGCTGGCCAGCCAGCCATCGACCACCTTGCGCACGTTGTCCTGCCCGGCGGCAATGTTTTCCCCGATCAGCTGATAGCTGTAGCCCTGCAACTCGGCGCGGTCGCCCGGCATGCGCCCGTCACGGTCGCGGTGGTCGAAGAAATTGCCGTTGGCCATGGCCCGCGTATGGCCCTGTGAGGCCTCTGCCAGGGTGGTATTCCAGGCCAGCGGCGCGCTGGCCGCATAGGCCTGGGCGCCGCACTGGCGCGGCTGGGCCCGCGCACTGTTGATCGCATCGAGCAGCTTCTGCCCCTCCACCTGCGACTCCGCCAGCTTGGCACTGAGCAGTGGGCGCGCCAGCACGATGCGCCAGTCACGCCCTTCGCGGCTCACGCCCACATCGACGAACTGCGGGTCGAGCACCACCTTGCAGAAGCTCTCCTGGATCGCCTTCATCGCTGCCGCTGCATCGCGCGGCCCCGACAGGCTGATGGCCTGCACGCTGACCATCGGGTACGAGGCCTTCACCAGCGCCTGCTGCAAGTCACCGACACCGTTGGCCGGGAGCACCAGGCGCGGGTCGCTGGCCAGCGGCGGCAGCTCCAGCGACACCTGCTCGGCACAACGTTGCGACTGGCTGCGATAGCCATTGATCGACTCGACCAGTTGCGTCTCGTCGCTCGCCACCGCCAGCGTGGTGACAAGCATGCCCAGCGCCAACGCGCCCAGACGCAGCCTGGATGATAAGTCGTGCATGTAACTCTCCCTTGAACAAACTGCGCCCATGATGCGTGATTTTGTGTTGCTTTCGTAGCACCACGGGATGCGACGCATTATCAATACCTGCCTGTGCGCCGCTATCGAGCTTGGATGCGCAGTGCCGGCCGGCGTTCCTTGCCCTGCGCACAAATCCACCGGTTGACGCCCCTACCCTCACACCAGCCGCAGGCTGGCAGCGGCCTGCGCGCCCGTGTCGCCAAGGCGCTGCTGCACGAATGCCCTGGCCTGGCGGGTGAGTTGATCCAGATGACGGTCGCGCTGCTTTTCGGCGTCCACCATGGCCCGCTTGCCGTGCTGCTTGAGCAGGTAGGCGTGAATCTGCTGGACCTCAAGGGTGCGGTAGATCGGCGCCACGTCGAGCACCGCCAGCAGCCCCTCGGTGGCGTGATCGCGGGTGTTCATCAACACCTGCGGCCCGCGTGCCCCCAGCACCTGAAAGCCCATCGCCTCGAAATACGCAACCTTGCCCACGGCGCAGGCCAGCTCCACGTGCGGGTAGCGCTCGCGCACCTGCCCCAGCAGGGCCCGGGCGATGCCCTGGCGCCGATGCCCGGCCAGTACCGCCATGTACGCCACCGCACAGGCCTGGGGGTCGTCCTGCACCGGCAGGTACAGCACGAACCCCAGCAGCCGCGAGGGGTCCTGCTCGTCGGTGGCCACCAGCAGCTCCACCGGGATGCCGCGCGCGCCACTCAGGGCCTCCAGGTACAGGTGCACTTCATAGCCGATGCCGTACTGGTAAAGGCTGTACAGCGGGTTGCTCGGCGGCAGGGCCACGCTGCTGATGTCGGTCAGGTAGTCGACCACCATCTGCAGGATCTGGCCCTTGATCGGTTCGTCGGGGGGTGTTTGCAGCAGGGTGATGACAGGCATGCGGCGTCTGGCTCCGGAAACAGGGTGACCTTGCGGTCCTGGCGGGGATTCTACAGGTCTGCGCGGCCCCGCCCTACCCCGCGCTCAAGCCCCACAGCACCTGCAGCACATGGCCGGTGGCACGCTCCACCTCGCCGCTGCGGTGCGCGATGCCCAGCTGGCGCCACAGCAGCGGCTGCAACGGGCGCATCACGATGCGCGCATCGGCCAGCGGCGTGGAGCCCTCGTTGGGCAGCAGGGTGGCGCCGTAGCCGGCAGCCACCAGGCTCTTGATCGCATCGTTGTAGTTGAGCTGGATGCGCGGCGCCGGCTGCTGGCCGGCCGCGTTGAACCACTCCGAGGTCAGGCGTGACAGCCCGGTGCTGCTGTCGTTGAGAATCAGCGGCTGGGTCGCCAGCCACTCGGGCGTGACCTGCGTCGGGCAGTCCCAGCGGGCCGGCAGGTACGCCATGACCGGGTCGCGCCGCCAGGGCTCGATGCTCAGCCCCTTCACCGGGCTTTGCGGCAGGGCCACCAGGCCGATGTCCAGCGAGCCCTCGGCGAGCTTGTTGAGCGTTTCGCGCGAGGTCAGCACCGCCACCTGCACATCGATGCCGGGATGTGCATGGCCCAGGGTTTCCAGCGCCTGGGGCATCAGTTGCGCAATCGCCCCGGTGGACGCCCCCAATCGCACGCGCCCGGCCAGGCCCAGCACCTGGCGCTGCACGTCGTCCAGTGCCTGCTGCGCGTCGGCCAGCAGGCGGCGGGCGCGCTCCACCAGGGTTTCGCCGATGGCAGTGGGCTGCACGTTGCCACGGGTGCGCGAAAGCAGGGTGCCGCCCACCCGTGCTTCAAGCTCGGCGACATGCAGGCTGACCGTGGGCGGCGCCAGGTTGAGCACCTGCGCGGCTTCGGCGAACGACCCCAGGTCGGCAATCGCCACCAGGGTACGCAAACGGTCCAGGCTGATTTCACGCATGGGTGTTGCCTCTTCAGTAAAACTGAACCTGACCTTTGCCAAATTCAACTTTTCCTATCTTAACCGCGCATCGAAGATAAGCCCTGACCTTTTTCACGTGCGAGCACACTCATGGCCACACCCGTTGTATTCATCGATGGCGACCAGGGCACCACCGGGTTGCAGATCCACCAGCGCCTGCAGGGCCGAACCGACCTGCAGTTGCTGACCCTGCCCGCCGAACACAGAAAGAGCCCGCAGCACCGCGCCGAGGCGATCAACGCCTGCGACATCGCCATGCTGTGCCTGCCCGACGATGCCGCGCGCGAAGCGGTGGCCAGCATCTGCAACCCGGCGGTGCGGGTGATCGACGCCAGTTCCGCGCACCGTACCCACCCGGAGTGGGTCTATGGTTTCGCCCAGATGAGCCCGCAGCAGGCCGAGCGCATTGCATCAGCCAAGCGGGTGAGCAACCCCGGGTGCTACCCGACCGGGGCGATCGGCCTGCTCAAGCCGTTGATCGATGCCGGCCTGTTGCCGCAGGACTACCCTGCCAGCCTGCATGCCGTGTCGGGCTACTCGGGCACCGGGCGCGCCGGTGTCGAGCTGTACGAGGGGCCGGATGCGGCCGGGGCGCCGGCATACCAGGCGTATGGGCTGGGGCTTGCGCACAAGCACGTGCCGGAGATCCAGCAGTACAGCGGGCTGGGCCAGCGGCCGATGTTCATGCCGGCCTATGGTGCGTTCCGCCAGGGCATCGTGCTGACCATCCCGGTGCAACTGCGGCTGTTGGCGCCGGGTGTTACCGGGGAGCGCTTGCATGCGTGCCTGGCCGAGCACTATGCGCAATTGCAGCACGTCGAGGTGCTTTCGATGCAGCAGGCCAAGGCGCTGACGTACCTGGACCCGCAGGTGATGAACGGCACCGACGACCTGCGCCTGATGGTGTTCGAGAATGGCGAGCAGGTGCTGTTGGCGGCGGTGTTCGACAACCTGGGCAAGGGTGCGGCGGGGGCGGCGGTGCAGAATCTGGACCTGATGATGGGGTGTGAGTGAGGGGCACTTCCCTGGCGATTGGCGCGGTGGCCTCGCAGCAAAAGCCTGCATTGTGCATGTAGGCCCTGCGACCGCTTCGCGCTCGTTCGCCGGCAACGCCGGCTCCTACGCCCTGCGGGCAGACTCCGCTTCTCGCCGCCAGGCCGTAGGAGCGGGCCTTGCCCCGCGATCTGGTGCGCAACGCCAGTAAAACTGAACACGCGATCTGCCTGATACATCGTGCATTCAGGCGCTGCGACCGCTTCGCGCTCGATTCGCGGGTCAAGCCCGCTCCCACGCCCTGCGGGCAGATGCTGCCTCTGGCCGCCAGGCCGTGGGAGCGGGCCTTGCCCGCGATCTGGTGCGCAGCGCCAGTAAAACCTGCACACGCGGTTCGCCTGACACACCGCGCACTCAGGCGTTGCGACCGCTTCGCGCTCGCTCGCCGGCAACGCCGGCTCCTACGCCCTGCGGGCAGACTCCGCCTCTGGCCGCCAGGCCGTGGGAGCGGGCTTGATCCGCGATCTGGTGCGCAGCGCCAGCAAAACCTGCCCACGCGGTTTTTCTGCCCACTCCGTTGCCAACCTCGCCCCACCAAGGCACTCTGCCATCGCTCGGCTGTTGCGCACCCTCGGCAATAAGGACCATTGCAATGACCTCACCCGATTTTCGGCCCAAGCCCGTCCACCAGCTGATCAGGGAGGACAGGCAAAGCCCGGTCAATCGCTTCTGGATCCCCGCCTACCAGCGCGGCTACCGCTGGAAACCCGAGCAGGTGCAACAACTGCTGGAAGACATCCTCGAGTTCGCCTACCGCAAGAACCCGCAGAACGACGACTTCTACTGCCTGCAGCCGCTGGTGCTAAAGGCCCGCGACAATGGCCAGTATGAAGTGGTCGACGGCCAGCAGCGCCTCACCACGCTGCTGCTGATTCTGCGTTTCTTCAACCAGCGGCTCACCGAAAGACACCGCGCACCGGTGTTCGAACTCAGCTACGAAACCCGCCCGCACCTGCCGGATTTTCTGCTCGGGCCCTCGGCCGAACAGGCCCGCGGCAATGTCGATTTCTTCCACCTGTACCAGGCCATGCACAGCATCGAGCACTGGTTCGATCAGCACGACAACGAAGTCGACGACTTCAAGTCCACCCTGCTCAACCGCACCAAGGTCATCTGGTACGAGCTGGCCGCCAGCGAGAACCCGGTGGACGCCTTCACGCGCCTGAACATCGGCAAGATCCCCCTGACCGACGACGAGCTGATCCGTGCACTGTTTCTCAAGCGCAACGCCGACGACGCCTCGGGCGAAACGCCCCAGCAACTGCGCATCGCCCACGAATGGGATCAACTCGAAAAGGCCCTGCAGAACGACGCGCTCTGGTACTTCCTGAACGAGCAGCCAAGCACCGGGCAGAACCGCATCGGCTTCCTGTTCCAGCTGGTAGCCCGGCTGGAAGGCGCAAGCGCGCCAGCCCGACAGCGCTACTCCGTGTTCCATCACTACAGTCGCCGGCTGGCTGCCCCCGACGCCTCGGCGCAACCGCTATGGCAGCAGGTCAAGAACACCTGCATGCTGCTGGAGGAATGGTTCGAGGACCGCCGGCTCTACCACATCATCGGTTTTCTGGTGCAGCAGGGTGTCGCCGTGGCCGAGCTGTTCGCCCTCTCGCAAGGCCTGCCCAAGAGCCAGTTCGAACAGCGCCTGCGCCAGCGCGTGTTCATGCAACTGACCGGCTCGCCCCTGCCCCAGCCGGCTACCCGCGACGCCATTACCGATGCGCTCTCGCCCTTCCTCGCCGGCCTGGACTACTCACAGCGGGACAGATCGGCCATTCGCGCGACCCTGCTGCTGTTCAACCTCGCCAGCCTGCTGCAGAACCCGCAATCGAACGTGCGCTTCCAGTTCGACAGCTTCAAGAAGGAGCGCTGGGACATCGAACATGTGCGCTCGGTCACCGCCCACCGCTTCAACGGCGCCGAGGAAAAACAGCAATGGCTGCAGCGCTGCCTGCCGCACCTGCCGGACAAGACCGAAACCCGGCCTCTGCGCGAGGCCCTGGAGGCATTCATTGGCGACCCCAAGGGTGCAGACGATGAGGCTTTCAACGCGCTCCACCAGGCAGTGCTGGAGGCGTTCGGCGAAAACCAGGAGGTCGACGACAGCATCGGCAACCTCACGCTGCTCGACCAGAAGACCAACCGCAGCTACAAGAACGCGATCTTCGCGGTCAAGCGCGAGCGCCTGCTGGCCCTGGACCAGGGCGGCGTGTTCGTGCCGCTGTGCACGCGCAACCTGTTCCTCAAATGCTACAGCCCTGACGTCAAGCACCTGCTGTTCTGGGGCGAACAGGACCGCAAGGGCTACGCGCTTGCGCTCTTGCACACCCTGATAGCCTTCTTCGCCGACCCGCAGGAGCAGCACCCATGAGCGCCCACAGCCAGATCATCTTCGGCCAGCTGTTCGAGCGCTACGCCGGCACCCGCATCCCGCTGATCCAGCGCGACTACGCCCAGGGCAGGGCCGATACCGAAGAGGTGCGCAGCGAATTCCTCGGTGCCCTGGCGCGCGCCCTGGCACTGCCGCCCGACGACCCGAGCCTGCCGCTGAACCTGGACTTCGTCTACGGCACGCTGAACCCCCAGCGCCAGTTCGTCCCGCTCGACGGCCAGCAGCGCCTGACCACGCTGTTTCTGCTGCACTGGTACCTGGCGCAACGCGACGGTGAGCTGGCAGCCTTCGCCCAGCTGTTCTGCAACGCCAACGGCAGCGCCCGATTCGCCTACAGCGTCAGGCCCAGCAGCAGCGAGTTCTTCGACGCCCTCAGCCAGCATGCGCCCTCGCCCGCGCTGGGTGCCGACGACTCGCTGATCGAGCACCTCACCGACCAGCCCTGGTACTTTCGCCACTGGCGCCTGGACCCCACCATCCAGTCATGCCTGACCATGCTGCAGGCCATGCACGAGCGCTTTCACAACGCCGCCACCGCCCGTTTTGCCCGCCTGATCGATGTGCAGCGGCCGGTGATCAGCTTCCAGATCCTCGACCTGGACGACTTCGGCCTGGCCGACGACCTGTACATCAAGATGAACGCCCGCGGCATGCCGCTGACCGCCTTCGAGACATTCAAGGCGCGCTATGAACGGCACCTGCACACCCAGTTCGACGGTCACACCCGGCAGATGCACGGCAAGCCGGTCAGCACCGCGACCTTCTTCGCCTGGCGCATGGACACGCGCTGGGCGGATTTTTTCTGGAACTTCAGCAACGCCCCCAATGACGCCACGGCCCCCGCGACCATGCGCCTGTTCGACCAGGCGGTGATGAACCTGTTGCAGATGGTCGCCGCGGCCACCCGCGCGCCCGAGGCGCCGGGCTACGAAGCCGACCTGCTCAAGCTGCGCAACCGCCAGCAGCGCCTGAGCTACCAGGTGTACGAGGACAACGGCTGGCTCGATGATGCGTTTTCCGAAACCCTGATGCTGCTGCTCGAGGCCTGGAGCGAGGGGCCCGACAGTTTCACCACCCAGTTGCCCACGGCGTACTACTTCGACGAGGTCGCCTTCTTCAACCACGCCATCAGCGACCAGCCACTGAACTACACCCGCCTGGTGCAGTTCTGCGGCTATGCGATGTTCCTGCGCCGCCATGGCAGCAGCCAACCGCAGGCATTTGGCGAGTGGATGCGACTGGTGGTCAACCTGTCGGTCAATGCCAGCTACGACGGGCCGGACGATGTAAAGCGCAGCGTCAGCGGGCTCGGCGAAATGCTGGAGCAGGCGCTGGACATCCTCGCGCACTTTGCCAGCGTCGACAGGCCCGTCAGCGGCTTTCGCGGTACCCAGGTGCGCGAGGAAATCACCAAGGCGAAACTGATCGTCGCCGACAGCCAATGGCGGCCGCTGCTCGAACACGCCGAGCAGCACGGCTACTTCCAGGGCCAGATCGATTTTCTGCTCGACCACAGCAGCGCCGCCTGGGCGCTGCAAAGCCACGCGCACGCCACCTGGCAGGAACACTTTGCCAGCAGCCTTGCGCTGGCCGAGCAGATGTTCGACGACCACGGCCTACGCGCAATCGACGACTTCCTCTGGGAGCGCGCGCTGTTGAGCGAGGGTGATTACCTGCTCAAACGCGGCTACAACCATTCGTTCCTTGGCGACGGTCTCACGGGCCCTGGCACCTGGAAACGCCTGCTGGCCAATGAAGACGGCATGCGCGTGACGCTGTTCTGCCTCTGGAACCGACTGGACGAAACCCGCCCGCTGCCGGCCCAGTTGCAACGCATCATCGACCAGGCCCGGGTGCGGGAGCCGTGGCGCCAGGTGCTGATCCAGACCCCCTCGGCCCTCGGGTACTGCGCGTTGCGCCAACTGCGCTTCGAACGCGACCAGGTGTACCTGCTGGCCAGGGAACGCATGAGTGGCAGCCATGCCGAGCTGTTCAGCTTCGCCCTGCATCAACAGCTGCAAACCCCGCAGCGGCTGGCGCAACTGGCACCGCTGTCGGTCGAAGGCTACCTGCCGGTTTCCGGCAGTGCCGACGAACCCTACTTCTACCTGCTGCACAGGCACAGCCCGCAGGTGCACACCCATCTCTATGTCACCTCCACGCCGCATGGCTTCCTGCTGCAGATCGATGTCGATGAACTGCTCGGGCGCGACGCCCTGGCCCATGCCCTGCAGCAGGACTTCGACTTTGTCGTCGAGGCCGGCTACCTGCAGAGCCACTGCCCCCGCGACACGGTCGAACAGCGGCTGGTCGCGCTGGCCGGCCTGTTGGCGGCCTGAGGCACGCGGACTGCCCGCCGCCCTCCAAGTGGTCGGTTGATGCCCGCGCCCTGCCCCTATGCTTGGGCAGGTCGCGAGGCATGCAGCCTTGCCATCAACGAGGACCATCAGCGATGACCAGCAGTACCGCATCACTCGCCATCCGCCCCATCCAGCCCACCGACTTCGAGGCCTGGCTGCCGCTCTGGCTGGCCTATCAGGACTTCTACCAGGTCGACCTGGGCGAAGCCGTCAACGCCACCACCTTCAAGCGCTTTCTGGACCCCGACGAGCCCGTGTTCGCCGCAGTGGCCGAGTACGACGGCGAGCTGGTCGGCATGGTCACCTGGGTCATCCACCGCTCCACCTGGTCGACCACCCACTACTGCTACCTCGAAGACCTCTACGTCGCCCCGCAGATGCGCGGCCAGGGTACCGGCGAGCACCTGATCGCCTGGGTCAAGGCCGCCGCCGACCAGCAGCAGTGCACACGCCTGTACTGGCACACCCACCAGACCAACCATCGCGCCCAGCAGCTGTACAACCGTGTGGCCGTCAACCCCGGCACGATCCTCTACCAGATCGCGCTGTAACCTTCCCCCGTTCAAGGGCAGGCATGGACAGCCGGGCCCTGGCAGGTCAGCATGCCGGCCTGCCCTTCTTCACTGCACAGACGTCATGGCCCACAGTTTTCAACTCGACACCCTGAAGATCCGCCTGGCCGCCGCCGAGCTGGCCCCGCTGGAGCTGCGCGTGCGGGTACAGCGCGCCCTGCGCGAACTCATTCTTGCCGGCGAACTGCCGCCGGGTTGCCGCCTGCCCGCCACCCGCACCCTGGCCAGTTCCCTGGGACTGTCTCGCGACACCGTGGAGATGGCCTATGTGCAACTGCAGCTGGAGGGCTGCATCTGCCGCCGCCCAGGCTCGGGCAGCTATGTGGCCGAGCACCTGGGGCCGCGTCTGCTGGGTGCACGCCCCCCGCGCACCGGCGCGCCGCAGCACGCGCCTGCCACCGTCGGCCTCAGCGCCCGTGGCGCGGCGATCCTGGCCAGCGGCGGGGTCAGCGACCAGCAGCAGGTCAAGGCCTTCGCCACCGGCCTGCCCGAGACGCGCAACTTCCCCCTCGACACCTGGGACCGCCTGCAACGCCAGGCCCAGAAGGACTACCGCGCCCAGGTGCTGCTGCATGGCGACCCACTGGGTGCCGCGCCGCTGCGCCAGGCCATCGCCCGCTACCTGAACCTGGAACGCGGCGCCAGGGTGCACGCCGACCAGGTGCTGGTGCTGAGCAGCGCGCGCCAGGCGCTGTACCTGTGCGCGCAGGTGCTGGCCGACCCCGGCGGGCCGATCCTGCTCGAAGACCCGGGTTACTTTGGCGCGCGCAAGGCCTTCGAGATGGCCCAACTGCAGGTGGTGCCCGTGGCCGTGGATGAGCACGGCCTGCGCACCGACCTGCTGCGTGCTGACCGCAGCGGCGCCAACACCGTCTACGTCACCCCGTCGCACCAGTACCCCACCGGCGTCACCCTGGCCCTGGAACGGCGCCTGGACCTGATTGCCTGGGCCGCCGAGCGCAACGGCTGGATCATCGAGGACGACTACGACAGCCAGTTCCACTACGACGGCCTACCCACCGCCTGCGTGCAGGGCCTGGACAACGCGCAGCGCACGATCTACCTGGGCACCTTCGCCAAGTCGCTGTACCCCGGCCTGCGCATGGGTTTCATGGTGCTGCCGCCGGCCCTGGTCGCGCCCATGAGCCACGCGCGCAGCATGCTCGACGGGCACACCCCGCAACTGGCCCAGTTGACCCTGGCGCGGTTTATCGAAGACGGCCATTTCGCCGCGCACATTCGCGCCATGCGCACGCTGTATGCCGTGCGCCGCGAGGCCATGGCCGAGGCACTGCACCAGCACCTGGGCGGCATCGCCAGCGCGCAGCTGCCACCGGGCGGCCTGCAGATGCTGTGCCGCCTGGAGCACGGCTGGAGCGAGGCCGAGACGATCCGCCAGGCCGCGCGGGCGGGCATCCACCTGCCCGGCCTCAGCCGCCTGTACGCCACGCCGCCGGCACAGGGCGGCTGGCTGCTGGGCTTCGCAGCGCTCACCCCGCACCAGATCGGCAGTGCCGTGGCACGCCTGGCCAAGGCCCTGCGCCCCGGCGTGCGCAGCGGTCTGGCGCAGGCCAGCGAGGTGGACTGATCGGGCCACCCCTGGCGCGGATACGCTCGGCACCCGAGCCCATCCCACAAGGACCTGCCCATGAACCGAACCGCTTCGCGCCTGCACCCGCGTGACCTCGTCTCACCCACCCTGGCCGCCCTGATCAGCGTCATGGTCAACTATGGCGGCACCTTCGTGCTGGTGTTCCAGGCCGCGCAACTGGGCAACCTGACCGCCGCGCAAACCGCCTCGTGGGTGTGGTCGGTGAGCATCGGCGTGGGCCTGACCGGGGCCTGGCTGAGCTGGCGCTACCGCGCGCCGATCATCACCGCCTGGTCCACCCCGGGCGTGGCGTTCCTGGCCACGGTCATGCCGTTCACACCCTATGGCGAGGTGATCGGCGCCTACGTGCTGTGCGCCATCGGCTTCATCCTGCTGGGGCTGTCGGGGGTGTTCGAGCGGCTGGTGCGCTGGATACCGGCCGGCATCGCCGCCGGGCTGCTGGCAGGCATCCTGCTGCAGTTCGGGGTCAACGCCTTCGGCGGGGCCAGCGCCGACCCGCTGCTGGTGATCGTGCTGGTGCTCACCTACGCCGTGCTGCGCCGCTTCACCTCGCGCTTTGCCGTGGTCGGGGTGCTGGTGGCGGGCCTGGCCATGCTGCTGGCCCAGCAGCGCCTGGACCTGCACGGCGTGCACCTGAGCATGGCGCTGCCGGTGTTCGAAACCCCGCAGTTCAGCCTTGGCGCGCTGTTCGGCGTGGCGCTGCCGCTGTTCGTCATCACCCTCACCGGGCAGTACATGCCGGGCATGCTGGTGCTGCGCAACGACGGCTACACCACCAGCGCCAACCCGATCATCACGGTCACCGGGCTGGGGTCGCTGCTGATGGCGCCGTTTGGCGCCCATGCGTTCAACGTGGCCGCCATCACTGCGGCCATCTGCACCGGCAAGGACGCGCACCCCGACCCGGCCAGGCGCTACCTCGCCGGCATCGCCTGCGGGGTGTTCTACGTCACCGTGGGGGTTTTCGGCGTGACCCTGGCCAGCCTGTTCATGGTGCTGCCGCGCACTTTCGTCACCACCCTCGCCGGGCTGGCCCTGCTGGGCGCCATCGGTGGCAGCCTGGCCAGCGCGATGGGCGATGCGCGTACCCGCGAGACCGCGCTGATCACCTTTCTGGCCACCGCCGCCAATGTCACCCTGCTGGGTATCGGCGGCGCGTTCTGGGGGTTGCTGACCGGCCTGCTGGTGCATGCGCTGATGCACGCCGGCCGCCCGCTCAGCCCAGCCGTGGCGAGTGCGCCAGCAAGCCCTGGGTGTACGCCGCCTGGGGGTGGTCCAGCACATCCTGCGCCGGCCCCTGCTCGACAATCCGCCCTTCCCTGACCACCACCACGCGGTCGGCGATGGCGCGCACCACGCCCAGGTCGTGGGTGACGAACAGCAGGGTCATGCCCTCGCCCTGCAACTGCTTGAGCAGCGCCAGGATCGCCGCCTGCACCGACACGTCCAGGGCCGAGGTCACCTCGTCGCAGATCAGCACCGAAGGCTCGCACACCAGCGCACGGGCAATCGCCACGCGCTGGCGCTCGCCGCCCGACAGATGATGCGGGTATTTGTGCGCCGCATCCGGGGGCAGCGCGACCCGTGCCAGCGCCGCGTCGATACGCACCCGGCAGGCCGCGCCCTTGAGGCCGAAGAAGTGCTCCAGGGGCGCTTGCAGGCACTGCGCCACGGTCTGGCGCGGGTTCAGGGCGCGATACGGGTTCTGGAAGATGTACTGGATACGGTGGCGCGTGACCGCAGGCCGCTGGCGCGCCAGCAGGCTCAGCGGCTGCCCGTCGAAGGTCAGCTCGGCCTGGGCGGTATCGCCCAGCCCCGCCAGGGTGCGCGCCAGGCTGGTCTTGCCCGAGCCCGACTCGCCCACCACCGCCAGGCATTCGCCCTTGTACAGGTCCAGCGACAGGTCGAACAGCACCTGGCGGTCGTAGCTCAGGTTGAGGTCGCGCAGGCTCAGCAGCGGCGTGTCAGCGCAGCTGAGCATCGTTGCCGGCACCACCGTCGGCGCAGCCACAGCAGTCAGTTGCGGGTGCAGGCAGGCGACCTGCTGCGCGCTGTCCAGCACATTCAGCGACGGCTCCAGCGAGGTGCAGGCAGCGCTGCGGCGCGCGCACCGCGGGGCGAAGGCGCAGCCTTGCGGGCGCTGACCGGGCGCCGGGGCATGGCCGGCAATCGCCTGCAACGGGCGCTGGCGGGCCACGTCCGGAATCGCCGCCAGCAGGCCCAGGGTGTACGGGTGCGCGGGCCGCGCGAACAGGCGTTCGCGCTGCGCCACCTCGACGATGCGCCCGGCGTACATCACCATCACGCGGTCGACCAGGTCCTTGATCACGGCCAGGTCGTGGGACACGTACACCGCCGCCACCCCCTGCTCCTTGCACAGCCTGCGCAGGGTTTGCAGGATGTGCGCCTGGGTGCCGACGTCGAGGGCGGTGGTGGGTTCGTCGAGCACGATCAGGCGCGGGCGCAGCACGAAGGCCAGGGCCAGCATCACCCGTTGCTGCTGGCCGCCGGACAGTTGATGGGGGAAGCGCCTGAGAAACTCGCGATCGCCGGGCAGGCCGACGTCCACCAGGGTCTGCTGCAGGCGGTCGGCCTGGGCCGCGCGGGCAAGCTGCGGCTCGTGGGCCAGCAGGGTTTCGCGCAGCAGGTTGCCGATGCGCAGCGCCGGGTTGAGGGCCATGGCCGGGTCTTGCGCGACATAGCCGATCAGCCCGCCGCGGGCACGGCGCAGGGCATCGCCCTTGAGCTCGAGCAGCGAGGCGCCGGCGATATCGATGCGCCCGCCGGCAATCTGCGCACCGCGCCGGGCATGGGCCAGCAGCGCGGTGGCCAGGGTGGTCTTGCCCGAGCCGGACTCGCCGACAAGGCCGAGGATTTCACCGGGGGCCAGGCTGAAGTGGATGTGGTCGATGATATCGGCGCCGCTGGCGAGTTCGACCCGCAGGTTCTCGACCCGCAACGCTTCGCCGGCAACGCCGGCTCCTACAGGCGGTGCAAAACCTGTAGACGCCGGCGTTGCCGGCGAAGAGGCCATCAAGGCATGCGCATTCATTTGCGTTCTCCCGCACTGTGCCGGGCAATGCCCTCGGCCAGAATATTGGTGCCGTAGGCGAACACCCCGATCAGCAGCGCCGGTGCCAGCACCGCCCACGGCTGCACCAGCAGCCCGGCCTGGTTCTCGTTGATCATCAGCCCCCAGTCCGCCGCCGGCGGCGCCACGCCGTAACCCAGAAAGCTCAGGCCCGACAACATGCCCACGCCCCAGGTCAGCATGTTGCCAAAGTGCACCAGCAGCGGCGTCAGCACGTTGGGCAGGATCTCGCGAAGCAGAATCCGCGTGCGCGAAAAGCCCATCATCTGCGCCGCCTCCACGAACTCCTGGCTGGCCACCGCCACCGCACTGCCGCGCGCCAGGCGGATCACGCCGGGGGTAAAGGCAATTGCCACGGTCATCACGATCAGCCACGGCGCGCGCCCCAGCATCGACACGATCAGCAGCACCAGGATCAGGTCCGGAAACGCCAGCCACACATCCGCCAGCCAGGTGATGGCCTGGTCCAGGCGCTGGCGCGACAGCCCGGCCAGCAGCCCCAGCGCCGTGCCCAGCACCAGCGCAATGGCAGCGGCCGCCAGCGACATCCACAGGATCGACACACCGCCACCGAGCAACCGCGACACCACGTCGTGGCCCAGAAAATCATGCCCCAACGGCGCCTCGCCGCTGGGCGGCCCGTACACCCCGCCAACCATGTCGGTAGGCGCATGCGGCGCCAGCCACGGGCCCAGCAGCGCCAGCAGCACGATGGCCAGGGTCACCAGCCCACCCCGACGAATTTGCGGCTCACGCCAGACACTTGCACTGAACATGCTCTCTTCCTCTCAAGGGGCCTTGGCTGCCGGGCGGCGCCACCAGCTCTGGATGCCGCGACGGTTGCGCTGGATCAGCGTGACCCGCCGCGCGGTGCGCAGCCTGGGGGTCAGCAGCACGGTGAGCAGGTCGGCCAGCAGGTTGATCGCCACCACGCCCAGGGTGATCACCAGCACCACGCCCTGGATCAGCGGCAGGTCGCGCATCTGGATCGCGGTGTTGAGCTGGGTGCCGATGCCGGGGTAGCTGAAGATCACCTCGGCCAGCAGCGCGCCGCCGATCAGGGTGCGCAAGGTCAGGGCCACGCCCTGCACTGCCGGCACCAGCGCGTTGGGCAAGGTGTGGCGCCACACGATGCGCCATTCGGGCACCCCGCGCAGGCGCGCCGCACTCACGTAGTCGGATTCCAGCGCCTCGATCATCGAGGCGCGTACCAGCCGCGCCAGGTAAGGCAGCGACGACAGGCTCAGGGCCAGTATCGGCAGCAGCAGAAACTCCAGCTGCTGCCACAGGTGCTTGTCCGGGTCGAGGATCGACACCGCCGGCAGCAGGCTGAACTGCGGCATGGAAAACAGCAGCACCAGCCCGATGGCCAGCAGAAAACCCGGGGTGGCCTTGAGAAAGATCAGCGCCGACAGCGCCCAGCGGTCCAGCCGGCTGTCACGCCGCAGCGCCAGGCTCACGCCGATGCTCAACGCCAGCGGCACCACCACCAGCAGCACGCCGCCCAGCAGCGCCAGGGTATTGCCAAAGCGCGCGAGAATGATGCCGGCCACCGGTTGGTTCGAATCCAGCGAGATGCCCAGGTCGCCGTGCAGCACCTGCCCCAGCCAGCTCAGGTACTGCAGCAGGATCGGCCGGTTCAGGCCCAGTTGCTCGCGCAGGGTCTGGATGCTCTCCAGCGGCGCGTCGGGGCCCAGGATCACCCGCGCCGGGTCCGAGGGCAGCGCCTGGGTGGCGATGAACACCACCAGGCTGATGACCCAGGCGGTGAGCAGGCCGTAGCCCAGGCGCCCGATGAACCAGGGCAGCCAGGCCGGCAGTCGATGAGAGGTTGCGCACGGTTCAGGCATGGTTCAACCACAGGCTGTCAAAGCGCCAGGAGGCGAAGGTGGTCTGTTCGCCGTGCAGGCCGCCGACCTTGTTCGAGGCGGCGTCCAGCACGTCGGTGAAGCCCCAGATCAGCAGGCCGCCGCGCTGGTGCTGAATGGCCTGCGCCTCGTGTACCAGTTGCTTGCGCTGCGCCAGATCCGGCTGGCCGAGTGCCTGGGTGAACAGCGCACTGAAGCGCTCGTCACGGAAGTTGCTGCGGTTGTAGATCGCCAGCGGTGCATCGTTGTGCAGGCCGGTGGCCAGAAAGCCGCGGGCCGGTGTCGAGCCGGGCGACATCAGCCACTGCTCCTTCTGCGGGCCGTTGAATACCGAGGCGTCCACCGGCGTGACCTTGACCTGGACCCCTGCCTTCTTCGCCTGCTGGGCGAACACCAGGGCAGCGTTGATTTCGTTGGCGGTGGTGGTCAGCTCTATGCGCAGGTCGGTCTGCCCGGCCTGGCGCAGCAGCGAACGGGCCTGGTCCAGATCGAAGGGGCGCTGGGCGATGGCATGGTTGTAGGTGGGGTCGGTTGGCGAATACAGGTCGTTGGCGATGCGCCCGAAACCGTTGAGGCCACGGCCCACCAGCTCCTGGCGGTCGGCCAGCAGGCGGAAGGCCTGGCGTACCCGCTCGTCCTGGAACGGCGCCTTGGCGGTGTTGAGGTTGAAGCCACTGAACGAGGTGGTGGGCGACACCACCAGTTGCAGGCGCGGGTCGGCCTTGAGCAAGGCACTGTGCTCGGCCTGCACGCCGCTGGCGATGTCGATCTGCCCGGCACGCAGGGCGGCTACGCGCGATACCTGGTCCTTGAATTCGATGATCTCCAGCTCGTCGGCATATGGCTGGTTGGGCTTGTAGTAGTTTTCGAAACGGCTGAACAGCGCACGCTGGCCCGGCACGAAACGTTTGAGCCGGTACGGGCCGGCGCCCACCGGGTTGCTGACCGGGTCGTAGTCGGTGGGCACGATGCCGCCGAAGGCAATCAGGGTCTCGTCCAGCGGGAAGAAGCTGCGGCCCTGCTTGAAGCGGATCTCGATGGTGCGCTCGTCGAGCTTGCGCAGCGCCTGGCGGTCGATGTCGCCCACCAGCCCGGCAAATGGCGAGGCAAGTTTCGGGTCGGTCAGGCGCAGGATCGAGAACAGCATGTCGTCGGCGCCGATGCTCTTGCCGTGGTGGAACTCCAGCCCCGGCTTGATGCGAATGGTCCAGGCGCTGGCATCGGCATTGGGCTCGGCAAATTCGGCCAGGCCCAGGCGCGTGCTAACGTCGTCGTTCCATTCCCAGAACTTGCTGTACAGCGCCCAGCCGCGAATGATCCCGCCACCGGAAGGCTTGTGTGCATCCAGGTTGCCGGCCTGGTCGCCGTCGATGATGCCGACGCGCAGGCGCCCGCCGTGCACCGGGGTGCCCGGGGGTGCGCTGGCCGCCGCGTCGCTGGCAGGCCCGCCGGCATCGCAGCCGCCCAGCAGGCTGGAGCCCAGCAACAGGCCGCCACCGACGGCCAGGCTGTTGCCGAGGAAGATCCGGCGCGAGAATTCATGAGGCATGGGCAGCTCCTTAGGCCGGCTCGACAGCGGTGCGCGCACTCAGGCGCGGGATCTCGAACCCGTGGTCCAGTTCCAGCAGCGGGAACAGCAGGTCGGCCACCCGGTGCGCTTCATCGATCAGCGGAAAGCCCGAGAGAATGAACGCCGAGGTGCCCTGCTGCTGGTACTCGCGAATGCGCTCGGCCACCTGCTCGGCACTGCCCACCAGGTAGGTGCCGGACGACGGGCCGAGGATGTCGAAGCCGAACAGGCTGGGGCCGGTCCACACGTTGGGGTAGATCTCAAGCTCGCGCGCAGTGGGCAGGCGCCCGTCGCGGATGCTCTGCACGTTGCGCTGCACCTGCGGGTTGTCGCTGTGGAAGGTGTCCAGGGTCTGGCCCGGCGGCAGGCGGCGCTCGATGGCGGCGCGGGCGGTGGCCAGGGAGGTCTGTTGCAGCAGATTCTCGGCATGCGCCCAGGCTTGGGCCTCGGTCTCGCGCACGATGACCTGCAGGCGCGTGCCGTAGGTCAGTTCGCGGCCGATCTTCGCCGCTTCGGCGGCCACGCGGCGGAACTTGTCGCCCAGCCTGGGCGGGGTGTCGGCAAAGCTCAGGTACACGTCCAGCAGTTGCACCGAATGCGCCACGCCCACGTCCGAGGTGCCGGCGCCCCACAGGGGTACCGCCAGGCGCTGCGGCGGGTGCCAGCCGCCCAGCGGATGGCGCGCCGCTGCAGCCGGGCGTGGCGCGAGCTGCACGTACTGGCCGTCGAAACCGGCGGTGTCGCCGGCATAGATGCGCTGGAAGGCGCGCCAGTATTCCAGGCTGAACTGGTAGCGCTCATCGTGCGGGTAATGCACACCCAGGGTGGCCAGGCCCGCGTCGCTGCCATTGACCACGTTGAACAGCAGGCGGCCGTTGGAGAACTCGTCGAAGGTCAGCGCCCACTTGGCCAGCACCGCCGGCGACAGCTCGCCCGGGTGCTGCGCCACCAGAAAGCGCAGGCGCTCGGTGGCATCGATCAGTGCCGCCGACACCGCCAGGCTCTCGTTGGGGCTTGAACCCAGCAGGGCGCCGTAGAACCCCAGGCGGTCACTGGCCACCGCCAGTTGCCTGAGGTGGGCGAAATCGGTTTTCCAGCGCCCCTGGGGCTCCCACGGGTAGGGGCCGTCGGGGCTGGTGAGGTACCACAGGATCTTGATGGCCATGGCAGGTTCCTCAGGCGCGTGGGCGGTCGATGGCCGGGACCAGGCCCAGCGCGTGGGCGCGGTCGATCAGCTTGCTCATGTTCCATTGCTGGGTGAGCACGCCGGGGCCGTAGGGGCGCGAGCCGCCGATGGACTCGGCCAGCAGTTGCAGTTGCGCGCCCTCCTCCAGCAGCAGGATGAATTCGGCGGTGGCGCGCAGGCCCTGGCGCCCCCACACTGTCGCACCGCCGTTGGCTTCGAGAATCGCCGGGGTGTAGGGGTTCTCGGCCAGGCGCTCGAGAATGAAGTCGACCTCGTCCTGGCGCCGGTCGATGTACACCGGCAGCTCGCGGGCCAGCTGGTAGCGCTGCACCGGCACGTAATGGAACGGCAGGCTGCGCTGGGTCTGCGCCCAGGCGCCCAGGTACGGGGTGTGCACGTGGGACACCGTGGTGATGCCGGCGTCTTCGCGAAACAGCCGGGTGTAGCGGCCCAGCCCGCCCTTGCCCTGGCCATGCACCAGGTTGCCGGCAAAGTCGCTGACCGTGGCCTGCAGCGGCTTGCGGTAGTCCCACGGGCCTGGGTAGTTGACCGACACCAGCAGCTCGCGGCCCGGTACGCGCTCGATGAAGCCCACGGTGCCGGCGGCGGTGATGGTGTTGGTTTCGCGGAACACGGTGAAGGCCTGTTCGGCCTCGTGCAGCACCTGCTCGATGAAGGCCTTGAGGTCGGCGTCGATCAGGTGCTCGGTAGTCAGTACGGTCATGGCGAACTCCTTGGTTCAGGCGCGGGCGCGCCGGGCCAGCAGTTGATGGGCAGCTTGCAGTGGACGCGGGTCGACCCAGTCGGCGAGGTTGAAATCGGCTTCGAGAAAGCCATGCAGGTTGAGGAAGGTCTTCTGGATGTCCAGGTAGCCCAGGCGCTGGGCCGAGAGGTCCGGGGCCAGGGTGGTGTGGAAGTCGCCACGGTAGGCTTCGTCCACGCCCTGGGCGCCGGCGCGGGTCTCGTCCTGCAGGATGCGCAGCAGTGCCTCGCGGTTGTGGCTGGCCCAGTCGGCGGCGCGCAGGGTCTGCGCCAGGAAGCGCACCACCAGCTCGAAGTGGTTGTCCAGCAGGCTCTGGTGCACGGTGATCGGCCGTGGCGTGCCGTTGTTGATGCGGTAACGCGGGTCGCTGATCTGGTCCAGGTCGATGCCCACCACCAGGCCCAGGCGGCGCGCTGCATCGGCAGCGGCGGCGCCCTTGACGTACACCGCGTCGACCTCGCCACGGGCCAGGTAGTCCAGCCCCGACCACAGGCGCTGCAGGCCCTGCTCGGGGGTGGGGGCGTCGTCCTGGTTGTGCAGCGCCACTTCCACCAGTTCGACATCGTCGAAGCTCAGGCCGGCCAGGCTCAGCGCGCCCTTGTAGCCATGCAGGCTCATGGCACGGGCGATGCTGCCCGGGCGGTTGTCGCCCCAGGCCGGCAGCGCCAGGCGCTTGCCCTTGAGGTCCCGGGCGCTGCGGATGCCGGAGTCGGGGCGTACCAGGACGGTCTGCCATTCCTCGATCCAGGTCAGGCCGATCAGGCGGCTGGGCGAACCGGCGGCGCGGGCGGCCAGGGCCGGCACGTTGCCGCCCTCGCGAAACAGCCCGGGCAACTGGTGATCGTAGTGGTGATGGCCGAGCTGGCGGGCCTCCTGCAGGGTCTCCACCGGCAGGCCGTCGGCGGCGAATTCCTCGCCCAGCCAGCCCAGGGTGTAGGCGATGCCGGAGGCGGTCGGCACCGGGCAGCGGGTGAACCAGATCTGTTCGAGGGCCGGTGCGGCAGGCAACGGCAAGGTAGCGGCGATTGACATGGGCATGTTCCATCAAGCGAAGGTAGCCATGCCATAGCAGCGCCCGTGCCAACTCACCAACTCATTGTTTTTGTTGGTTTTTTAGAGACCTTCTGAACACCGGCTGCTGGCCTGGCAGCAGTGTTGCAGCTGCCCTGCTGCTGCCAGAGCAACAATCGGCGCCCCGCTGCTGCCCCAGCAGCACCCCGCCGCCCGTACCTGGCCGCAGTCCTTGTGGCACAAGGCTTTGCGGCGTGTGGCACAGAACCTGCTCAAGGGTCTGAAACCTGTTCATTCAAGGAAGCCCCCGCATGAGTACCCCGCCCCGCCGCCTGGAAAGCGCCGCCCAGGCCATCGCCGCCGCCCATGAAATCGCCGGCCACATCGCCGAGCTGGCCCGCGACCCGCACAACAACCACCAGTTGCCGCGTCGCCAGGCCCAGCTGCTGTCCGACAGCGGCCTGACCGCCATCGGCGTGCCCACGCAGTTCGGCGGGCTGGGCGCTTCGGTACAGACCATCGTCGAGACCGTGCGCATCGTGTCCGCCGCCGACGGCGGTGTCGGGCAACTGCTGCAGATTCACAACGTGATGCTGCGCGGTGTGCTCAGCGGCTACCCGGATGAAGTGCGCGAGCGCCTGATCGCCGACCTGCTGGCCGGCAAACGCCTGGGCAACGCCCTGGCCGAGGTCGGCGGCAAGAACAAGTTCGCCCTCAAAACCCGCATCGAGCGCCGCGAAGACGGCAAGCTGGTGCTCAACGGCAGCAAGTTCTACTCCACCGGCTCGTACCTGGCCGAATGGATCTCGCTGACCGCCGCCAGCGACGACGGCGGCGCCGGGGTGCTGCTGCACCGCGACACGCCGGGCCTGACCCTGCTCGACGACTGGGACGCCTTCGGCCAGAACAACTCGGTGAGCGGCACGGTGCAGTTCGACAACATCGAGCTGGACGAGCGCTATGTGCTGCGCCGCCAGGGCCCGATGAAGCGCACCGGGCTGACCTTCCCGCAGATACTGCACGCGGCCATCGACACCGGCATCGCCGCCGGCGCCCTGCAGGCCGGCATCGACTACCTCAACCAGCACGCGCGCCCGTGGGTGGAGAGCGAGGTGGAGCGCGCCAGCGAAGAGCCGCACATCATCCGCCAGATCGGTGAATACGCCGTGGCCCTGCGCGCCGCCGAATCGCTGCTGCGCGATGCCGCACGGACCTTCGACGCGCACGAGCTGGCCCCCGACGACAAGGCCCTGCAGGACGAGCTGATTCTCTCGGTAGCCACCGCGCGGGCGCACTCGGATGCCGCCTCGCTGAAGATCTCCAGCGACATCTTCTCGCTGCTGGGGGCCAGCGCCTCGCTGAGCAAATGGAACCTGGACCGCTTCTGGCGCAATGCGCGGGTGCACACCACCCACGACCCGATCCGCTGGCGCCTGCACCACGTGGGCAACTACTACCTCAACGGCATCGACCCGGGCGAATACACCGCCATTCTCGCCGCCAGGCAGAGCGCGGGCGCCAGCCGCTGAACACCGGGCGCGGGGCCTGCCCTGCGCCTGCTTTCCCCTTTGCCTCGAGTTTTCCATGAGCCCTCGACACCCGCTGCTGCGCAGCCTGGCGATCTACCGCGAAATGCCCTGGCGTTTCGCCCTGGTCGCCGGGCTGTTCGTTTTCATCAACCTGGGGCTGGTCTGGCAGCAATGGCTGATCGGCCATGCGCTGAACGACGTGAGTGCCGGCGCCGCCGTGGTGCGCCTGGCCGATGGCAGCCTGGACGCACGCCTGGCCTGGCACTGGTTCTGGCTGATAGGCGCGGTGGCGCTGGGCCGCGCGGTGTTGCAGTACGCCGCGGCCATCGGCTCGCTGGTGCTCGGCCAGGCGCTGCTCACGCGCCTGCGCGAGCGCCTGCTGGCCCAGGTGCAGGCCCTGCACCTGGGCTACCACTGGCAGCACGGCATGGGCGAGATGGTCACCCGCACCACCCGCGATGCGGACAAGGTGCGCGATGCGCTGATCAGCTTCTGGCGCCAACTGGTGGAAACCCCGTTGGTGGTGCTGGCCACCGTCGGCCTGCTGGCCTGGTACGACCCGTGGCTGGCCCTGGGGCCGCTGCTGCTGACCGTGCTCGGGCTGGGCATCTTCGTGCACCAGACCGAGCGCCTGGTGGCACTGGACCGTGCCGTGGGCGCCGCCTACGACCGGGTCAACCAGGACCTGGCCGAAGGCATCGGCGCGGTACGGGTGATCAAGTCGTTCGGCCTGCAGGCCCAGCGCATCGAGGGCTTTGCCGCGCAGGTGCAGGTGTTTGCCGGGCATGCACGCCAGGCGCTGGCCTACGCCAGCTCGCGCATACCGCTGCCGCAGGCGGTGGTGGCGCTGGGGCATGTGTGGATCCTGGTGGTCGGTGCGCAGCTGGTGGCCCAGGGGCGCATCGGCATCGGCGAGCTGGTGACCTCGCTGCTGATCGCCACCACCCTGGTGTTTCGCATCGAAGGCATCGGCCGGGTGATGCAGACCTTCGCCGACGCGCGCGCCTCGGCCGAGCGTATCTGGCAGTTGCTCGATGCGCCGGTACACATCGTCAGCGGTCAGCAGTCGCTGCCCCCGGGGCCGCTGGGCCTGAAGCTGGAGGCTGTCGGCGTGGCAGCGCCCGGCGGTGGGCAGGCGGTGCTCAGCCAGTGCTCGTTGCAGATAGAACCCGGCGAGGTGGTCGCGCTGGTGGGCGCCACGGGCACCGGCAAGAGCCTGCTGGCCAGCCTGCTGCCGCGCCTGACCGAGGCCGACCAGGGCCGCGTGCTGCTGGGCAGCGCTGCACGGGGCTGGCACGACGTGCGCACCCTGGCGCTGGATGAACTGCGCCGGCGCGTGCATGTGCTGCCCCAGGAGAGCTTTCTGTTCGCCGACAGCCTGGCTGCCAACCTGCGCCTGGGTGCGCCCACGGCCAGCGACGCGCAACTGCTCGATGCACTGCGCCAGGCCAGCGCCGAGGACGTGCTGGCGCGCCTGCCCCAGGGCCTGGACACGCCGCTGGGCGACCGTGGCGTGACCCTCTCGGGCGGCCAGCGCCAGCGCCTGTGCCTGGCCCGCGCCCTGCTGGCGGCCCCCGACATCCTGTGCCTGGACGACGCCACCAGCGCGCTGGACGCGATCAGCGAGCAGCATGTGCTCGACACCCTGCGCCAGCGCCGCAGCGATGGGCATGCGCCGACCCTGCTGCTGATCGCCAGCAAGCTGAGCACCGTGCAACTGGCCGACCGCGTGCTGCTGCTGAGCAGTACCGGCATTGCCGACAGCGGCAGCCATGCGCAGCTGCTGCACCGCAACCCGACCTACCGTGAACTGCTGGGGATCGAGCATGGCTAAGCCGCAAGCGGGCACTGCCCTGAGCGATATCGAAATAGAAGAATTGCTGGCAAGAAAGGCCCTGGACCGCAGCATGTTCCGGCGCCTGCTGCCCCTGCTGCGCCCGGTGCGCCGGCAGATCGGCTGGGTGATCGGCCTGGAGCTGGTGCTGGTGTTCACCGTGTTTCTGCGCCCGTGGTTCGTGCGCGAGCTGCTCGATCACGGGCTGATCCATGACGGCAACGCCTGGCTGCTGGACCCGCCGCTGGTGCTGTGGCTGGGCGCGGGCCTGGCGGCAAGCTGGCTGGGGCGCTTCGTGCTGGCGGGGCTGTCGCAGTACATCGCCGGCAGCGCCGCGATCAGCGTGCTCAACGACCTGCGCGTGCGGGTGTTTGCGCACGTGCAGGCGCTGAGCGTGGGCTACTTCGACCGCACCCGCGCCGGGCGCATCATTTCGCGGGCCGACCGCGACGTGGACGCGCTTGAGCCGCTGCTGATCCAGGGCCCGCCCGAGCTGCTCGGCGCCCTGCTGCGCTGCAGCCTGGCGGCGGTGATGCTGTGGCTGATCGAGCCGCTGTTCTTCTTCAGCCTGATCGGCAGCGTGCCGTTGCTGCTGCTCGCCACCTGGGGCTTCAAGCGTATCGCCCAGCGCAACTGGGCGAAGGTCGCGGAAAACCGCAGCCGCTTCACCGCCCACCTGGTGGAGAGCGTCAGCGGCGTGCGCCTGCTGCAGCAGACCGGCCGGCAGCAGACCAACCTGCAGCGCTACCAGGGCCTGCTGGACGAATTCAACCGCGCGCTGATTCTGGGCAGCCTGCGCTCGGGCTGGTTCGCGCCGTTCACCGCGCTGCTGGCCGCGATGGGCATGGCGGTGCTGGTGCTGGTGGGTGGCTACGGGCTGGCCGAGGGTTCGGTGACGGTAGGCCAGGTGGGTGAAAGCCTGTTCTACGTGATGCTGTTTCTGGGGCCGTTGCAGGAGCTGACCGACCTGTTCGAGCGCTATGCCACCGGTTCGGCTTCGGCGCAGCGGATCTTTCTGCTACTGGACACCGCGCCGCAGATTCTCGACCCGCAGGTGCCCGTGGCGTTGCCCAGGGCCCGTGGTTTGCCTATGAGCGTCAGGCGCCAACGCCGGTGATCGACGGGCTGGACCTGCACATACGGGCCGGCGAGGTGCTGGCATTGGTCGGGCCGTCGGGGCATGGCAAGAGCACGCTGGTGCAGTTGCTCACGCGCTTCTATGACGTGGACGGCGGCGCGGTGAAGCTCGATGGCATCGATGTTCGCCAGTTGAGCCAGCAGCAGTTGCGCCGGCACGTGGGTGTGGTGCTGCAGGACAACGTGCTGTTTGCCGGCAGCATCCTCGACAACCTGCGCCTGGCAGCACCGGGGGCGGACGATGCGACGCTGATCGCGGCGGCCCGCGAGCTGGGCGCCGATGAAGTGCTGGAGCGCCTGCCGCACCAGTACGCGACCCAGGTGGGGGCGCTGGGCGCGCACCTGAGCCATGGGCAGCGTCAGCTGGTGTGCCTGGTGCGGGCGTACCTGGCAGACCCCGCGGTGCTGGTGCTGGACGAAGCCACCTCGGCGGTGGACGTGCATACCGAGCGGCGCATCCAGCGGGCGTTGCGTCGGCTGTGCGAGGGGCGCACGGCGATCATCATCGCGCATCGGCTGGCGACCATTCGCGAGGCGGACCGCATCGTGGTGATCGGCCAGGGCCGCCTGGTGGAGCAAGGGCCGCATGCGCAGTTGCTGGCCAGGGGTGGGGCGTATGCGGCGCTGCATCGCAGCTATGCGCGGGCCGGTTAGGGCCAATCGCGGGTCAAGCCCGCTCCCACAGAGGGGCATTGCTCTGGTGCTGCAACCGCCGCACCCACTGCTGCTGCACTGCTGCCCTGGCAGCAGTGCAGCAGCCCACCCCCCGCAAAATCGGGCCCGCACCGCGTGGCATGACGGTTGCACCACCTCTGGCACATTCACCGAGGAACAGCCATGAGCACCGAATTCTTCTGGCGCCTGCCCCTGGGCACCGACGGGCCGCAATTGAGCACCGACCGGCACAACCGTGGCAGCTTCAGCCACCAGCACGGCCATATCGCACCCGGCCGGCTGGCAGACGGCCGCCCCGACGGCTTCACCTATATCGACTACATCGCCCAGGTGGCCAAGGCCGCCGAACTGGCCGGCTTCGAAGGCGCCCTGCTGCCCACCGGCCCCGAACCCTGGATCGTGGCCGCCGCACTGGCCCGCGAAACCCGCCGCCTGCGCTTTCTGATCGCCTTCCAGGCCGCCTGGACCCTGCCCGCCTACGCCGCACAGCAGGCCGCCATCCTGCAGCACCTGAGCCACGACCGCCTGGACTGGAACATCATCACCGGCGGCAACCCCGCCAGCCAGCGCGCCCAGGGCGACTTTCTCGACCACGACCAGCGCTACCGGCGCACCGGCGAATTTCTCGACATCATCGACGGCCTATGGCGCAACGAGCACTTCAGCTACCAGGGCGAGGTCTATCAACTGGACAACGGCGCCCTGCCCGAGCACCTGGCCCATGTGCGCAAGCCGGGGGTGTACTTCTCCGGCTTCTCCGACCCGGCCCTGGACGTGGCTGCACGCCATGCCGACGTGTACCTGAACTGGGCCGAGCCGATCGAGCAGCTCAGGCCGCACATCGAGCGCGTGCGCGAGCTGGCCGACAGGCAGGGCCGCACGGTGCGCTTCGGCCTGCGCGTGGACCTGTTCGCCCGCGAAACCGAAGAGGCCGCCTGGCGCGACCTGCGCCGCCAGTTCGACAGGCTCGACGGCAGGCCCAGCGCCCTCTCCAGCACCTTCAGCACTGCCAGCGACTCGGTCGGCGGCGCCCGCCAGAGCGCCTATCACCAGAACATCCAGCGCTTCGACGACCTGATTCTGGGGCCAAACCTGTGGGCCGGTTTCGCCAAGGCCAAGCCCGGCCCCACCGTGGGCCTGGTGGGCAGCCACCAGAACATCGCCGAACGCCTGGCCGAGTACCGCGACGCCGGCTTCTCGACCTTCATCCTGGCCGGCAACCCGCACCTGGAAGAAGCCCTGCGCATCGGCCAGGAAGTGCTGCCGCTGGTGCAACAACAACCCATCAAGGACCCGATGCCCCTATGACCACCCCTCTCGATACCCTCTGGTACACCCACAGCCCGGTGCCGACCGGCCTTGGCATCGCCGTGCAGACCGGGCGCCTGGCCGAGGCGTTCCAGCCGCTGGGCACCTCGATCCAGTCGCTGCGCGAGTCCAGCGAGCGCGAAGTGCGCGAAGCCCACTACGACCATCACCTGCCCAACTCGGTGCGCCACGGCGGCAACATTCCGGCGATCTGGGCCTACGCCAGCGGCGTGCAGACCCGCGTGCTGGGGCTGAGCTGGGCCGATGAGGTGCAGTTGATCCTGACCACCGAGGACAGCGGCGTGAAAAGCGTGCGCGACCTCAAGAACCGCCGCTTCGGCCTGCCCAAGTGGGCCAACGTGCAGATCGACTTCACCCGCGCCCAGGCCCTGCGCGGGCTGGAAAACGCGCTCAGGCTCGAAGGCCTGGACGTGGCCGATGTGGAGCTGGTGGACTACCCCTACGGCGGCACCCACAGCGACGAGCAGGTCACCCATGTGCATGGCGCCACGGTGACCCTGGGCATGAACCGGGTGAGCCGGCGCAACAACGAACTGATCGGGCTGCTGCGCGGCGACATCGACGCGATTTTCCTCAAGGGGGCCTCGGCCTTGCAACTGGCCCACGAGTTCGGTTTGCGGGTGGTGATCGACACTGGCTCGCACCCCGACCCGCTGATCCGTTCCAACAACGGCACGCCGCGCACCTTGACCGTGGACCTGAACCTGCTGCAACAGCATTTCGGCGCGTGCACGCGCATCGTCGACGTGGTGCTGCGTACCGAGCAGTGGGCCTGGGCCAACCCCGATGAAACCCGGCGCTACCTGGCGCGCGAGCTCAACACCAGCGAGTACTGGGTGGCGGCGGCGTATGGCGAGGACGCGCACCGACGCCTGCGGACCACGCTGGACAGTCGCTCGATCGAGGCGCTGCAGGATTTCACCGATTTTCTGCATCGGTGGCATTTCATTGCGCGGCGCTTCGATGTGCGCGACTGGATCGATTTCAGTGTGCTGGAGGCGGTGATCGGGTCGACGTCGCGGGTGGCCACCTGAAAATCGTGTCGCCCCATTCGCCAGCAAGGCTGGCTCCTACACAGGCCTCGCCCCCTGTAGGAGCCAGCCTTGCTGGCGAAGCTTTTCAAACCGGTTGCTGCTGCAGCAGCAGGCATTCCACAGCCCCCTGCTGCACCGCTAGCAACCCATCCCGAAACACCCTATAAACCCCATGTAAATCAACAACTTGCAAACATGGCACAAACCCTGCTCTAGCCCCGTATCAGCCACACTCGGGGAGCCACACCATGCATCAGCTTCATCCACTGGCCAGGGGCATCGGCCTGGGCCTGCTGCTCGCAGGCACCAGCACCGCCCACGCCGACGACAGCACCACGCCGGCACTCAAGACCGTCACCGTCACCGCACAACACCGCGAAGAAACCCTGCAGGAAGTGCCGATGGCGGTCAGCGCGGTCCAGGGCACCAGTATCACCGCCGACGGCGTGCGCGCCATGGGCGACATCACCACCTTCATCCCCAACGCCTCGGCCAAGAACCCCGATGGCGATGGCCGCCCGCGCTGGTACATCCGCGGCCTGGGCACCGGCGACACCGGCGCCGCCACGGTCTACCCGGTGGGCATCTATGCCGACGACGTCTACCTCAACGCCCCCGTCGCCGGCGGCGGCCCGCTGTTCGACCTGGAGCGCATCGAGGTGCTGCGCGGCCCGCAAGGCACCCTGTACGGCAAGAACACCACGGCGGGGGCAGTCAACGTGATCTCGAAAAAGCCCACCTTCGACACCGACGGCTTCGGCACCATCGGCTTTGGCAGCAAGAACGAACGCATCCTCAACGGCGCCCTGGGCGGCACCCTGGTGGACGAACGCCTGGCCGGCCGGGTGTCGCTGTATTCCGAGGAGCGCGACGGCTTCACCCACAACCTGACCAACGACCAGACCTATGGCGACGTCAACAAGAAGGCCGTGCGCGTGCAGTTCCTGGCCAGGCTCAACCCGGACCTGGAGGCGCTGTGGAAGCTCCACGGGCGCCAGTTCAAGGGCGATGGCAGCAGCGGTTCGCTGCCGCTGGGCACCTATTACAACGTCGGCTACCAGCGCCCCCAGGGGCGGCGCATCGAGCTGAACGTGGACGAGCACTCCAAACTCGACCACGACGGCACCTCGCTGACCCTGAACTGGGACATCGGCGACTACCGGCTGACCTCCATCACCGCCTACGACTCTATCCGCCAGCAGTCGCTGACCGACGCCGACTACACCCCCTACGAGGTCAACGGCGCGAGCGACACCGACAACCGCTACGACCAGTACTCGCAGGAATTTCGCCTGGCCTCCCCGCAGCAGGAAACCCTGCGCTGGATGCTCGGCACCCACTACTTTCACGAAACCCTCGACAGCACCGACCGGCGTTTCGTGACCCCGGGCCCGACGCCCAACGGCACCGGCTCCAACCAGATCGGCGGGGTCGACCTGAGCAGCCTCGACTACACCCACAAGACCGACAGCTACGCGCTGTTCGGCAACCTGGCCTATGACCTGAGCGACAACTTCACCGTGACCGGCGGGCTGCGCTGGACCACCGAGAAAAAGAGCATCGACCTGGACCTGGCCCAGCTCACCCGCACCAGCGCCAACGGCCCGCTGGTGCCGCTGGGCGCTGCGGGCGCCAACGGCAACCGCGACGAGAGCAAGCGCTGGGACGCCTGGACCTACGATGTGACGCCCGAGTACCGCATCAACGACAACCTGCGGGTGTTCTTTCGCTATGCCCACGGCTTTCGCTCCGGCGGCTTCAACACCGGGCTGTCGAGCAACCTGGCGCAGCTGACCACGGTCGACCCGGAACAGCTCGATGCCTACGAGCTGGGCCTGAAATCGGAGTGGTTCGACCACCGCCTGACGGTCAACGCCAACCTGTTCTACTACGACTACCAGGACATCCAGGTCAACCTGCTGACGGTCAACAGCGGCGTGCTCACCACCGCGCTCACCAACGGTGCCAAGGGCAAGGTCAAGGGCGCGGAGCTGGAGATCGAGGGCCAGCCCACCGACTACCTGCACCTGCGCGCGGCGGTGTCGTTCCTGGACACCGAGTACACCGACTTCAAGAACGTCAACCCCACCACCGGCGAAGTGACCGCCGACTACAGCGGCAACAGCTTCGTGCGCTCGCCGCGCAACGTGGTGTCGCTGGGCGCCGACTACACCATCCCGCTGGCGATCGGCGGCAAGCTGGTGGCCGGCGCCGACGTGAGTTTTCGCGACAAGGAGTACTTTCTGGCCAACCGCCAGAGCAGCGCCGAGCCGACCCTCAGCCAGCCTCACTACACCCTGGCCAACAGCCGCCTGACCTGGTTCAGCGCGGATGAAAAGCTCAGCGTGACCGGCTTCGTCAACAACCTCACCGACCGCCGCTACCAGGTGCACGGCCGGCCCAACGGCCCCCAGGGCCAGTACGTGCTGACCTACGGCGACCCGCGCACGGTCGGCGTCAGCGTCACCAGCCGATTCTGATCGAACGCGCCGGCGGCAGGCTGCCGGCGCACTTCAACTGCCTTGCAAGGAGTACACCCCATGTTGCGTCCCACCCCCTTGGCCGGCGCCATCGCGCTGGTCATCGGCAGCGTTGCCGTGCCCGAATGCTCTGCCCAGGCCGCACCCGGCGCGGATGACAAGCTCGATACCGTGGTCGTGGTCGGCACCCGCCGCAGCGACGTCACCGCGCTGCAAAGCGCAGCCCCGGTGGATGTGCTGAGCGCCGAAAAGCTGCAGGACACCGGCGCCAGCGACCTGTCCGGTGCGCTGACCGCCCTGTCGCCCTCGTTCAGCTTCCCGCAGTCGCCCCAGGGCGCGTTCGCCGGCTCCATCGCCCAGGGCGCCTCGCTGCGCGGCCTGGCGTCGGACCAGGTGCTGGTGCTGGTCAACGGCAAGCGCCGCCATACCAGCGCCAACGTGACCCGCCAGGGCCTGGCCAACGGGCGTGGCGCAGCGGCCGTGGACCTGAGCCTGATCCCGCTCAGCGCGGTGTCGCGGGTGGAGATCCTGCGCGACGGCGCCGCCGCCCAGTACGGCTCGGACGCCATCGCCGGGGTGATCAACATCGTGCTCAAGGAGAACGACGACGGCGGCAACGTGGGCTATCGCTTCGGCGGCTATGACAAGGGCGACGGCCTGCAGCGCAAGCTCAGCGGCTGGAAGGGCCTGGCCCTGCCCAACGATGGCTTCCTGACCCTGAGCTTCGATGCCGGCAGCCAGGACCCGGCCAGCGACACCAACCCCGACAACCGGATCTTCTACCCCGGCAGCACCAGCACCGATACCCCGCGCGAGCAGAACAACCGCTACCGCACCTGGCGCTGGGGCTCGGGCAATGTCTCGGACCAGTACAACCTGGTGGCCAACAGCGAAATCGGCCTGGGCGAAGGGCTGACCGCCTATGGCTTTGCCACCTATGCGCACAAGAACACCGACGCCGACGGCTTCTTCGACCCGCCCACTACCCTGGCCCGCAACTACGGCAGCGATGCGCTGCGCCGCTACCCGGACGGGCGCCTGCCGGTCACCCGCTACAACCTGCAAGACTATGCCGTGACCGGCGGCCTGCGCTGGGAGGACGAAACCCTGGGCACGTTCGACCTGGCTGCCAACTACGGCAACGACACGTTGAAGTCCACCGACCGCAACGCCATCAACCCCAGCTGGGGCACGGCCAGCCCGTCGAGCATCTACACCGGCGAGCGCGAGAACCAACAGACCAACCTGACCCTGGACTGGGTGCGCGACTTCCCCACCGACCTGCTGGCCAGGCCGCTGACCCTGTCGGCGGGCCTGGCCTGGCGCAAGGAGAACTACCACCTGGGCGCCGGCGAGGCGGCCGGCTGGCAGAACGGGCCGCTGTTCGGCAGCCTGGACCCGGTCAGCGGGCGGCCGATCCCCGGTTACTACTCGGGCATCACCAACGTCGATGCCGCGTCGCTGGAGCGCAAGGTGTTCGGCGCCTATGTCGACCTCGAAGGGCAGCTCACCGACAAGTTCCAGGCCGGCGTGGCGCTGCGCTCGGAGCATTACTCGGACTTTGGCGACACCACCAACGGCAAGCTGTCGCTGCGCTACGACTTCACCCCGCAGATCGCCGCACGCGGCAGCCTCAGCACCGGCTACCGCGCCCCCTCGCTGGTGCAGAGCGGGCTGTCCTCGTTCAGCGTGCAGGTGGTGGAGCAGCCACCTGGCAGCGGCAACTGGGTCGAGGTGCAGCAGCGCACCCTGCGTGCCGACAGCCCCGAGGCCGCGCTGCTGGGCGGGCGCGCACTCAAGCCCGAAGAGTCGACCAACTACTCCCTGGGCCTGGTGTGGCGCCCGCTGGCCAACGCCTCGGTGACCGTGGACGCCTACCGCATCGACATCGACAACCGCATCACCCTGTCCGACCAGTTGCCGGCCAGCGTGGTGGGGCCGATCTTCGCCGGTACGCCGTATGCCAGCATCCAGAGTGCGGCGTTCTATACCAACATTGCCGACACCCGCACCGACGGCATCGAGCTGGCCGGCCAGTACCAGTGGGACCTGGCGCAGTACGGCCGGCTGGACCTGAACGCCGGCTTCGCCAAGACCCGCACGCGCATCACCGAACTGCGCGATGCCGGCGGCATTGCCGGCAACCAGATCGTCGGGCGCGCCACCCAGGGCCTGATCGAGCACGGCACCCCCGACACCAAGCTGACCCTCAGCGCCAACTGGCTGTACCAGAACTGGGGCGTGACCCTGACCCAGCGCCGCTACGGTGAATGGCAGAGCCTCAATGCCAGCAACCCCGACCTGGACCAGACCTTCAGCGCGCAGTGGATCACCGACCTGGACCTGAGCTACCGCTTCGACCAGGGGCTGAAGGTCTCGGTGGGTGCGATCAACCTGTTCGACAGCCACCCCGACAAACTCGAAGGCCAGACCCTGTACGGGGTGCAGAAGTACTCGATCACCTCGCCCGAGGGCGCCCAGGGCGCGTTCTACTACACCAGCCTGAGTTACGACTTCTGAGTTTTGTCCGACAATAAAATTGAGCTGGATCAACGTTTGGCGTGATGTATGGCACTTAGCCTTCATCCACTGCGACAGCGCTTCTATAGTGTGGCGGGAACCACGTTCCCCCCACTCTAAGGAGCGTTCATGCTGCGCGTACTTTCACTGGAAAACCTCACCGTCACCCGCAAACTGGCACTGGGCTTCGGGCTGATGCTGGCCCTGGCGGTGTGGTTGGCCGCCACCGGCCTCAAGGGGTTGCACAACGACAAGACTTCGTTCGAGCGGATCAACCGACTGAGCACCCTGTTCGACGAAACGGTGTTTGCCCGCGAGGCCAACTACCAGTACGCGCTGGCGCCCCAGGCCGCCCACCTGGACACCCACCAGACCCACCAGCAGGCCTTGCACAGCGCACTGAACGCGGTGCTCGAGGACGTGCAGCGCGGCGCCTGGCCCGCCGAAGACCTGCAGACCGTGCAGCAACTGGCCGACGGCCTGCAGGGCTACATCACCACCCACCAGGCCGCCCTGGCCCTGGACCCGCCCGACAGCGCCCGGGTGGTGCAGGCCAACGCCCTGCTGGCCGACCTGCAGGGCAGCATCAACGTGCTGTACAAGAAGGAAGAGGAGCGCGCTGCCGCCAGCGTGGCCACGGTGGTCTCGATTCTACTGGGCGTGACCGTCGCGACCCTGGTGCTGGGCACCCTGATCGCCTGGCTGATCGGCCGGCAGATCGTGCGCCCGCTGCGCCAGAGCCTGGAGGCGGCCGAGCGCATCGCCCACGGCGACCTCACCGTGCAGCTGGACAGCCATCGGCGAGACGAACTGGGCCAGCTGCTGCGCGCCATCGGCGACATGAGCCAGCGTCTGCGCGAGGTGATCACGCGCATTGGTCACGGCTCCTCGCAACTGGCGGTATCGGCCAGCCAGCTGGCCACCATCACCACCCAGACCCAGGCCGGCACCGACAGCCAGCGCAGCGACACCGACCGGGTCGCCACCGCCATGAACCAGATGACCTCGATGGTGCAGGCCGTGGCGCGCAACTCCGAAGACGCGGCCCAGGCGGCCCGCCAGGCCGACGAGGAAGCCAGCGGCGCCTCGGGCATCTCGCGCAATGCCATCGTGCAGATCGAGGCGCTGGCCGGCGAGGTCGGGGTGTCGGCCGAGTCGATGAGCCGCCTGCACCAGGAAATCGACCGTATCGCCAGCGTGCTCGGGGTGATCAAGGCCGTGGCCGGGCAGACCAATCTGCTGGCGCTCAATGCCGCCATCGAGGCGGCACGTGCCGGCGAGGCCGGGCGCGGCTTCGCAGTGGTGGCCGACGAGGTGCGCAGCCTGGCCCAGCGTACCCAGCAGTCTTCCGAGGAGATCGAGCACCTGATCGGCGAGTTGCAGCGCATTGCCAACGAGAGTACGCAGATCATGCAGTCCAGCGTGGAGCAGACCCAGTCGACCGTGACCGGGGTGCGCAACACCGGCGATGCGCTGGCGGCGATCACCCGGCAGGTCTCGGACATCCAGCAGATGAGCCTGCGCATCGCCAGCGCCGCCGAAGAACAGACCACGGTGGTCGAGGAAATCACCCGCAACGTGCTGCATGTGCGCGAAACCGCCGACCAGTCGGCACTGGCCAGCAGCGAGATCGCCAGCTCCAGCGTCGAACTGGCGCGCCTGGGCAGCGACCTGCAGAGCCTGGTGGTGCATTTTCGCACCTGACGGCTCGCGGCACGGGCTGCGGCGCAGGGCGCGGGCAGGTGAAGGGGGAAAACGGATTGACTCCGTTTCCTGGCTGACCCAAGCTTGCCCCACCCCGCCTGCCCGGATGCCGCATGTCAAAACCGCGCCTCTATACCCTGCTCAGCCTGCTCGTGCTGCTCGTCATCGGGCTGGGCTACGGCTGGCTGGGTGACGCCCCGGCCCCCGCGCCGGCCCCCAGCCATGGCTACACCAAGGCGCTGACCATGGCCCATGAAGGGCAGCCGGGGGCGGCGCGGGTGCTGTACCAGCAACTGGCGCGCGCCGACCTGTCGGGCATTCGCCGCGCCAGCCTGCATGCCGAGCTGCCCAACTACCCTTCGCCGCTGGCGCTGAAGCTGGCCGACCAGGACCTGAGCCACGACGACCCGCTGGTGCGCCGCGCGGCGATCGCCAGCATCAGCGCGCTGGTGCCGGCGCCGCAGCGCAGCGTGCTGCTGGGGCCGATGCTCGAAGACCCCGAGCAGAGCGTGCGCTTTGCCGCGGTCGATGCGCTGCTGGGGCTGGGCCCGGACGATGTCGGCCTGTACTACGGCCCGCTGCAGCAGGCACTGGAGCAGTACCAGCAGGCCTTGCTCAAGCAGCTCGACGATGCCGCCGCCCAGGTGCACCTGGCCCGGCTGTACGTGCACGAGGGCCATGACGACGAGGCGGCGCAGGCACTGGAGCGAGCGCTGGCGCTGGCCCCCGACGACCTCGAGGCACTGGCGGCCAAGGTGCGCCTGCTCGACAGCCAGGGCCACGCCGATGCCTCCCGCGAGCTGCTGGCCCAGGCGCTCAAGCGCCACCCAGACTCGGCCTTCCTGCAACACGAGCTGGGCCTGTGGCTGATGCGCCACGACCAGCACGAATACGCGCTGCTGGCGTTCGACCGGGCCCTGGCGCTGGACCCGGACAACGCCGAGTATCGCTATACCCTGGCGTTGACCCTGCACAGCCTGGAGCAGGTCGAGGTGGCGCAGAAGCAGCTCGAAACCCTGCTCGCCCGCCAGCCGGCCAACCGCAAGGCGCGGGTGCTGCTGATCGGCTACTGGAAAGAGACCGGCCAGCTGCAGAACGTGCAGGTGCTGCTGGCCCAGCTGGAGCAGCAGAACCCGGACGATCCGCTGGTGCAGCAAGGCCTCTGAGGCCCCTCGTCCGGGCTCCCGCAAGCGTTTTGAACCCCGCCGAAAGTGGCGTGTCCAGTGATAGTGCATGGATAAAAAGGCAATCGCCTGGCTGTGCGTTATCAAAGGAGATCGCCCGTGAACAATTCGGTGCCAAACGGCGAACGCGCACTGATACTTGCCCCGCCCACCCTCAGCCGCCTGGCGCTGAACCTGTTCGACGAAGCCGGCATACAGGCGCTGGCCACCCGCGACCTGGACGAGATGGCCGATGCCCTGGGCCAGGGCGCGGGGCTGGCCATCATCGCCGACGAGTCCCTGGGCGGCTTCGTGCAGTCGCCCGTGCACAACTACCTGCGTACCCAGCCCGCCTGGTCGGACCTGCCGGTGGTGCTGCTGACCAGCCCGGCCCGGGCGCCGGACGCCGACCTGCACACGGCGCTGGGCAACCTGTTCCTGCTGGCATGCCCGTTCCAGCCCAGCGGCCTGCTGGCCCTGACCCACGCTTCGCTGCGCGCACGCCGTCGCCAGTACCAGGCCCAGTACAGCGCGGCCCGCCTGCAGGACCTGGAGCAACGGGTGGAAGAGCAACTGCGCCACCTGCGCGAAGACGAACAACAGCTGCGCCACACGCAGAAGATGGAAGCCATCGGCCAGTTGGCCGGCGGTGTGGCCCACGACTTCAACAACCTGCTTACCGGCATCGGCGGCAGCGTGGAACTGATCCGCCGGCGCCTTGCCCAGGGCCGCCAGGAAGACCTGCCCAAGCTTATCGACATGAGCCTGGGGGCGGTGCAGCGCGCCGCCAGCATGACCCATCGGCTGCTGGCATTCTCCAGCCGTCAGCCGCTGGATGCGGGCCCGGTCAGCCTGGCCAGCCTGCTGGACGGCGACCAGCTGCGCGCCCTGCTGACCCCACAGATCGACCTGCAGGTCAGCCTCGACGCCGACCTGTGGCACATCGAGGTGGACGCGCAGCAGTTGCGCGAAGCCATCGACAACCTGCTGAGCAACGCCCGTGATGCCATGCCCAACGGCGGTGAGCTGCGCATCCACGCCGGCAACCGCCGCCAGGGCAAGCCGTTGCCTGGCGGGCATCCGCTGGCCAGCGGCGACTATGTGCTGCTGAGCGTGCACGACAACGGCTGCGGCATGCCGCAAAGCAGCGTGGACCGCGCCTTCGACCCCTTCTTCACCACCAAGCCCATCGGCCAGGGCACCGGGCTGGGCCTGTCGATGGTGTATGGCTTCAGTCGCCAGTCACAGGGGCACGTGGCGCTGTACAGCAGCATCGGCCATGGCACCCAGGTCGAGCTCTACCTGCCGCGTCATGTGGGGGATGTACAGGGCGCGCCAGCGCCCGCCCCCGGCCCGCCGCCGGAGGCCAATGGCAGCAACCGCGTGCTGATCGTGGAGGACGACCACACGGTGCGCCAGCTGGTCCACGAGACCCTCGCCGAGCAGGGCTACCAGTGCTGCGAGGTGGCCGACGCCAGCCTGGCACTGTCGGTTCTGCGCTCCGACCGGCCGATCGACCTGCTGATCAGCGATGTGGGGCTGCCGGGGATGAACGGGCGCCAGCTGGCGGAGATCGCGCGCAAGCTGCGCCCGGGGCTGAAGGTGCTGTTCATCACCGGCTACGCCGAAAACGCCACCTCGTGCCGGGGCTTTCTCGACCCGGGCATGCAGATGATCAACAAGCCATTCAAGTTCACCCAGCTGACGCGCAAGGTGGCGCAGATGCTCGGCCCGGGCAACGCCCCATGAGCCTGCCCCAGCCCCCGCCGGTGGCCGGCCGGCAGGTCACCGAGCACGCCGTGCGGGTGCTTACGGTGAATGTGCACAAGGGCTTCAGCGCGTTCAACCGGCGTTATGTGCTGCCCGAGTTGCGCGAGGCCGTGCGCAGCCAGGACGCCGACCTGGTGTTTCTGCAGGAGGTGCTGGGCAGCCACCGTGGCCATGCCAGCCGCCACCCGGACTGGTCCCACGTGCCGCAGTACGAGTTCCTGGCCGACAGCCTGTGGCCGCAGTACGCCTACGGGCGCAACGCGGTGTACCCGGACGGCGAGCACGGCAATGCGCTGCTGTCCAAGTTCGCCATCCGGCATTACGAAAACCTCGATGTGAGCGTGACCGGCAGCGAGCGCCGCGGCCTGCTCCACGCCGTGCTCGATGTACCCGGCCAGCGTCCGCTGCACACCGTGTGTGCGCACCTGGGGCTGGACGAGCGCCAGCGCGTCAAGCAGTTGCGCCTGCTGTGCCGGCTGCTGGACAGCCTGCCCGCCGAAGCGCCGGTGATCGTGGCGGGCGACTTCAATGACTGGCGCCAGCGCGCCGACCAGCACCTGGCCGGCTGCGGCCTGGTGGAGGTGTTCACCCAGGCCCACGGGCGCCCCGCACGCAGCTTTCCGGCGCGCTGGCCGCTGCTGTGCCTGGACCGTATCTATGTGCGCAACGCCCAGGCCCGGCAACCCCGGGTGATGGGGCGCAAACCCTGGTCGCACCTGTCAGACCACTTGCCGCTGTTCGTGGAGGTACTGCTATGAAGGCCGACTGGCGCGAGGATAACGAGGTGCAATTGCTGATCAATGGCGAGGCGTACTTCCCGGCCGCCTTCGAGGCGATTGCCAATGCCAGGGAGCAGGTGCTGCTGGAGACCTTCATCATTTTCGAAGACAAGGTCGGCAAGCAGCTGCAACAGGTATTGATCGAGGCAGCGCAACGCGGCGTGCAGGTGGAGGTGCTGGTGGACGGTTATGGCACCGCCGACCTGAGCAACGCCTTTCTGCTGGCGCTGAGCCAGGCCGGTGTGCACCTGCAGGCGTTCGACCCGAGCCCGCGGCGGCTGGGGCTGCGCACCAACCTGTTCCGCCGCCTGCACCGCAAGATCCTGGTGATCGACGGGCACACTGCCTTTGTCGGCGGAATCAACTACAGCGCCGACCACCTGGCCGACTTCGGGCCGATGGCCAAGCAGGACTACGCCGTGCGGGTACGGGGGCCGATCGTGGCCGACCTGCAGCAGGCCACCCTGACCCTGCTCGACGCCCAGCGCGCCCGCCCTGTGCGGCCCCGGGGCTGGTGGCGCCGGGCGCCGCCGATCAGTGCCGACAGCGTGCAGGCGCGCATGTGCCTGTGCATCCGCGACAACGCCGAGCACCCCACCGACATCGAGCAGCACTACATGCGCGCCATCGTCACCGCGCGCGAACGGATCATCATCGCCAACGCCTATTTCTTCCCCGGCTACCGGATGCTGCGGGCCCTGCGCAATGCGGCCCGGCGTGGCGTGGACGTCACCCTGATCCTGCAGGGCATGCCCGACATGCCGCTGGTGCGGCTGTGCTCGCGCATGCTCTACAACTACCTGCTGCGCGACGGCGTGCGCATTCACGAGTACTGCGAGCGCCCGCTGCACGGCAAGGTCGCGGTGGTGGACCGCGAGTGGTCCACGGTTGGGTCGAGCAACCTCGACCCGCTGAGCCTGTCGCTGAACCTCGAGGCCAACCTGGTGATCCGCGACCAGGCCTTCAACCAGCTGCTGGGCGAGCACCTGCAGGCGCTGGCCCACAGCCAATGCAAGCCGGTGACCCTGCAACGGGTGCTGCGCGGCTACTGGTGGCGCGCGCCGCTGATCTTCATGGCGTTCCACTTCACCCGGCTGTTCCCGGCCATCGTCGGCTGGCTGCCTGCGCACCAGCCCCGGCTCAAGCCGCTGCAGCCGCCAGCGGCGCTCCAGGAGCCGCTGTCATGAAGCTTTCCGGCACACACTGGCAATGGGCGCGCCGGGCCCTGACCCTGGCGTTCTTCATCCTGATACCGACATTGCTGTTCATGTTGCTGCGCAACCAGGACTGGGGCGAGGTGCGTCACGCCCTGGTGTCCTACCCGCCCGGGGTGTTGCTGCTGGGCGGGGCGATTGCGGCGTGCAGCTTCGTGCTGTTCAGCTGCTATGACCTGCTGGGGCGGCGCTACACCGGCCACCAGCTGCCGGCGCGCCAGGTCGTGCCGCTGGCCTTCGTGTGCTACGCGTTCAACCTGAACCTGAGTGCCTGGGTGGGCGGGGTTGCCCTGCGCTATCGCCTGTATTCGCGCCTGGGCCTGGATGTACCGACCATCAGCCGCCTGCTCGGGCTGGGCCTGGTGACCAACTGGCTGGGCTACCTGCTGGTGGCCGGCAGCCTGTTCGCCTGTGGCCTGCCGCGCCTGCCGGCGGGGATGGAGATCGGCACCGGCGGGCTGCGCGTGATCGGTGTGCTGATGCTGCTGGCCGCTGCGGCCTACCTGGGCGCCTGCGCGTTCGCCAGGCGCCGCAGCTGGCAGGTGCGCGGGCAGGTGCTCACGCTGCCGGGCATCCGCCTGGCACTGCTGCAGGCCGTCATGGGGGCATGCAACTGGCTGCTGATGGGGCTGGTGATCTACACCCTGCTGCCGGACATGGTGGGCTACCCGAGCATCGTCGGGGTGCTGATGATCAGCAGCATTGCCGGGGTGATCACGCATATTCCGGCAGGCCTGGGGGTGCTGGAGACGGTGTTCATCACCCTGCTGCAGGGCCAGTACGCCAAGGGCACCCTGCTGGCGGCGCTGATTGCCTACCGCGTACTGTACTTTCTGCTGCCGCTGCTGGTGGCCTGCGTCGTCTACCTGCTGCTGGAGCGCGTGGCCAGTCAGGGCGCCGGCGTGCCGGCCCCCGGCCCGCGCGACTCGGCGCGCTGAAGCATGGCCTTGACCTTGCGCTGCAGGCGGTCCAGCGGGAACGGCTTGGTCAGCAGTTCCACCCCCGCCTCGAGGGTGTCGCGCTGGGCGATGGCTTCGTCGGTGTAGCCGGTGATGAACAGTATGTTCTGCTGCGGGTTGTGCCGGCGCACCTCGCTGGCCACCTGGCGCCCACTGAAACCGCCGGGCAGGCCGATGTCGGTGATCAGCAGGTCGACCGGCGGGCCGGCCAGGCACGCCGCCAGGCCTGAACGGCCATCCACGGCCTCGATCACGTCGTAGCCTTCCTGTTGCAGCACCTCCTTGATCAGCATGCGCAGGGTCGGTTCGTCATCGATCAGCAGGATCCGCCCCTTGCCCGGCACGCTGACCTTGGCCTGCACCGGTACGCTGGCTGCAGGCTGGCCGTCGGCGCCACAGTAGCGTGGCAGCACCAGCCTGATGCGGGTGCCGCCGGTATCGGACGCCTCGATCCACACCCGCCCGCCCGACTGGCGCACGAAACCGTACACCATCGACAGGCCCAGGCCGGTGCCCTGGCCCACGGGCTTGGTGGTGAAGAAGGGTTCGAAGGCGCGCTCCATCACCTGGGGGCTCATGCCCTGGCCGTCGTCCTCGACCGTCAGCGAGCAGTAGTCGCCAGGGGGCAGGCCGTCCCTGCCTGCGACCCGGGCATCGTAGCGTTCATTGCCGGTACTGATGGTCAGCCGCCCGCCGGCGCGCATCGCATCGCGTGCGTTGATGCACAGGTTGAGCAAGGCGTTTTCCAGCTGGTTGGCGTCCACCAGGGTGCGCCACAGCTGCGGCTCGACCTTCAGCTGCAGGGCGATGTCCGGGCCCAGGGTCTGGCGGATCAGGGCGTCCATGCCGTGCACCAGGGCATTGAGGTCTGCCGGGCGCGGGTCGAGGGGCTGGCGCCGGGCGAACGCCAGCAGGCGGTGGGTGAGCACCGCCGCGCGCTGGGACGCCTCCTTGGCGGCGGCGATGTAGCGATCCAGGCCGTCCAGCTGGCCACTGCCGATACGCCGCTCGATCATTTCCAGGCTGCCGCTGATACCGGTCAGCAGGTTGTTGAAGTCGTGCGCCATGCCGGCGGTCAACTGGCCCACGGCATCCATCTTCTGGCTCTGGCGCAGCAGTTCCTCGGCTTGCACCAGGGCCGCGGCGCGCTCCTGGTCCAGGGTGATGTCGTGGCCGATGGCGGTATAGATGCCGGTGCTGGGCACGATCGACCAGTTGAACCAGCGGTAGTGGCCGTCGCGGTGACGGTAGCGGCACTTGAAGCCCTGCACGGTCTGCCCGGCCCGCAGTTGCTGGTGCACCGCTTCGATGCCCGGCCGGTCGTCGACATGGCACAGCTCCAGCACCGGCCTGCCGATGAACGAATCGTCCCAGCCCAGCAGCTCGCGACCGCAGGCATTGATGGCGTAGATCTGCAGGTCTTCGCGCACCAGCATCATGATGTCGCTGGACAGCTCCCAGATGCGCTCGTGGTCTGCGGTCTGCTCCATGATCTTCTGTTCGAAGGCATCGGCGCGTTCGCGCCACACCTGCTCGTTTCTGACCGTCTCGGTGGTTTCGAACACGGTGTTCAGAAAGCCCGCCACCTGGCCGGACTCGTCGCGCACCGGGCTGTAGCAGAAGGTGAAGTACGCCCGCTCCACGTCCCCGTTGCGGTCGGTATCGAGCGCGAAGTTTTCCATGAACACCGCTTCGCCGGCGTAGGCCCGCTGCGCCAGGGCGCTGATATCGTCCCACACGTCGCTCCAGATCACGCTCAGCGGCTTGCCCAGCGGCGCCGGCTTGGCGCCGAGCAAGGGCACGAACGCGTCGTTGTGGATGCTGATCAGCTCGGGGCCCCACACCAGGCAACCCGGAAACTTGGAAGCCAGCAGCATGTCCACGGCGATGCGCAGCGAAGCCTGCCATTGCGGCGCCGGCCCCAGGGCGGTGCGGCTCCAGTCGAACTGGCGTACCGCATCGCTCATGCCGCCCGACAGGTTCGGGGCCGCTTCAGAGTGGGGGGTGTGCATGATCGGGTGCGCTTCCTTGGGGCTCAAGGCTCGGACTGCTCGCCGATATCTTCGTTCCAGAGCTGGGGGTGGTCCTCGATGAATCTGCGCATCAGGCCGGTGCAGGTGGCGTCATGCAGCACCTGCAGGTTCACGCCACGGCTCTGCAGCAGGTCCTCCTCGCCCAGGAAGGTGTGGTGCTCGCCGATCACCACCTGCTTGATGCCGTACAGCAGGATGGCGCCGCTGCACATGGCGCAGGGTGACAGGGTGGTATAGAGGGTGGCGTCGGCGTACACGCTGGCCGGCTGGCGCCCGGCATCTTCGAGCGCGCTCATTTCACCATGCAGTATCGCGCTGCCCTGTTGCACCCGTCGGTTGTGGCCGCGTCCGATGATCCTGCCCTGGTGCACGATCACCGAGCCGATGGGAATGCCACCTTCTGCCAGGCTCTTCTGCGCTTCGTCGATGGCGGCCTGCATGAACGGGTCGGTGTGTGTGGACATGATGGCGGTGACTCCTGTGACAGCGGCTGTATGGGTGGAAACTAGCACAACGCCCTGGGCGATGGCGGGTTTTGCGGCCGCGACTATGCTCTATAGGTTTGCTTCGCCCCACCCCTCCCCGCGCCCGATCACCAGAGGAACGCTGCAATGAGCAAGAAAGTACTGGTAGTGCTGACCAATACCGCCAGGTATCCGAGCCTCAAGCGCGCCACCGGGCTGTGGCTGGGCGAAGCCGTGCACTTCGTTGCGGTGATCGAGAAGGCCGGCTACAAGGTGGACTATGTGAGCCCCGCCGGCGGCTACGTGCCGATCGACCCGCACAGCCTGAGCATGGCCCCGGACCTGGATTGGCAGTGGTACGACGACAAGGCGTTCATGAACCGCCTGGGCGCCACCCTGGCACCTGACCAGGTCAAGGCGCAGGACTACCACGCGATCTATTTCACCGGCGGCCACGGGGTGATCTGGGACTTCCCCGACAACACGGCATTGCAGGGCCTGGCGCGCCAGATCTTCGAGGCCGGCGGCGTGGTGGCCTCGGTGTGCCATGGCGCGGTCGGCCTGCTCAACATCAAGCTCAGTGACAACACCCTGCTGCTCAAGGACCGCGAGGTTACCGGGTTCTCCAACGTCGAGGAACAACTGGCCGAACTGGACAAGGTGGTGCCGTTTCTGACCGAGAACGAACTGGCCGCGCGCGGTGGCCTGTACAGCAAGGCCGAGGACCCCTGGCAGGAATACGTGGTGCGCGACCAGCGCGAGGGGCGCCTGATCACCGGGCAGAACCCCGCCTCCTCGGCCGCTGTCGCACGCCAGGTGCTGGCAGTACTGGCCGCATCGAAGGCAGGCTAGCCCCCCGGAGCGTCGACGAATAGCACGGCCAATGTCGTCGCGTCTTACAAGGGCAAACTACGCCCCTCACTTATGCTGAACGGCATCCGCTCAAGATGCCCGCGCGCCCCTGCGGCCCGCTCTGTCAACATAGGTGAATCATGCCCCGTCACAAATTTCGCGCTGGCCGTGTGCTGCTGGAACTGCTGGTCATCCTGTTGATCGGCCTGACCCCTGTGGGGTGCGGCCTGTTGATCATGAGCTGGCAGGTGGAAAAGATGCTGGCCGAGTCGACCCTGGTCTCGATCCAGCACACCCAGCAGGACATCGATCGCATCCTCGACTCGCTGCACAATGCCAGCAACAAGGTGCTCAACCTGGCGGACTTCCCCTGCCCGCGGGCCCTGCCCAGCCTGCGTACCGAAGTGGTGATGCGCCCCGAGCTGCGCTCGCTGGTGCTGGTGCGCGAGAACCGTGCCTACTGCAGCACGGTGCACGGCGAATACCAGCTGCTGGTCGACCCGGGCAGCTTCTTCAACCAGCGCCTGCGCCTGGAGCCGGGCAACGATGTGACCCCGGACTCGGCCATCCTGTATTACCGCCTGCAGGAGTACCCGCTCGGCGTGCTGGCCCTGGTCGACGCCAAGACCCTGCAAGCCACGATGCAGCGGGTAAAGGCCAGCGCCAATCTGGTGCTGCAGTTCGGTGACGATTACCTGTGGAGCGAGGGCAGCACCTTCGACGACGTGCTGCCCGATCACTCCGAACAGCATGTCCGCGTGCTGTCCGCCAGTTACGGGTACACCATCCATGGCGGCTACCCGGACGGCCATATCTGGCAGGCGATGCTGTCCAACGCCCAGGCCATCATCCCGTCGTTGCTGCTGGTGGGCGTCATGACCTCGGCAGCGGTGTACTGGACGCTGTTTCGCAACCGCCGCGCGCCATCGGTGCGTCGTTACGGTTGAGGCCGGCGCAGGCACAAAAAAAGGCCATCGAGGCATGCTCGATGGCCTTTTTGCATACGCGCCGCGTTTATTCGGCGGTCAGTACACCGCGGCGAACCTGGTCGCGCTCGATGGATTCGAACAGGGCCTTGAAGTTGCCCTCGCCGAAGCCGTCGTCACCCTTGCGCTGGATGAACTCGAAGAACACCGGGCCCATCAGGGTTTCGGAGAAGATCTGCAGCAGCAGGCGCTTGTCGCCCGCCTCGGACGAGCCGTCCAGCAGAATGCCCCGCGACTGCAGCTCGCCCACCGGCTCGCCGTGGTTCGGCAGACGGCCTTCGAGCATTTCGTAGTAGGTGTCCGGCGGTGCGGTCATGAAACGCATGCCGAGCTTTTTCAGCGCGTCCCAGCTCCTGATCAGGTCGTCGGTGAGGAAGGCGACGTGCTGGATGCCCTCGCCGTTGAACTGCATCAGGAACTCTTCGATCTGACCGGCGCCCTTGGAGGACTCCTCGTTCAGCGGGATACGGATCATCGCGTCGGGGGCGGTCATGGCCTTGGAGGTCAGGCCGGTGTACTCACCCTTGATGTCGAAGTAGCGGATCTCGCGGAAGTTGAACAGCTTCTCGTAGAAGCCGGCCCAGTAGGCCATGCGCCCGCGATACACGTTGTGGGTCAGGTGGTCGATGATCTTGAGGCCGGCGCCGACCGGGTTGCGGTCCACGCCTTCGATCCACTTGAAGTCGATGTCGTAGATCGAGCTGCCTTCCTCGAAGCGGTCGATCAGGTACAGCGGCGCGCCGCCGATACCCTTGATCGCCGGCAGGCGCAGTTCCATCGGCCCGGTCTCGATCTCGACCGGCTGGGCACCCAGCTCCAGGGCACGGGCATAGGCTTCATGGGCATTGCGCACACGGAAGGCCATGCCGCACACCGACGGACCATGCTCGGCGGCAAAGTAGGACGCCACGCTCTTGGGTTCGTTGTTCAGGATCAGGTTGATGCCGCCCTGACGGTACAGGTGCACGTCCTTGGAGCGGTGACTGGCGACCTTGGTGAAGCCCATGATCTGGAAGATCGGCTCCAGGGTACCCGGGACAGGTGCGGCCAGTTCAATGAACTCGAAGCCCATCAGGCCCATCGGGTTTTCGAAGATATCTGCCATGTTCGTTTCCTCATCATCAAAGCGTTCAAATCACAGGGGTAGCTTGCTGTCGATGTGGAGCGAACGTGGCGGCGCGCAGGAGATGCCCCTCACACTGCGGGCGAGGTAGTCACCATAAATCAGTTTGAACCCATGACACTTCATATGGGACCTATTCTCGGCCGTCTGATCCTCCAGTGGCGAAGGACCTTATTATTGTATGCGTAACGCGATTCTACAGGGCGTAAGAAAAATTGTAAGTACTTTAGTGCCCGGGCCTGCCGACAGCGGCAGCCTCCCCTGCAGTACATCAGGCTGACGCCTCAGCTGTATACGGGCCGATGAACGGCTATGCTGTGCGCTCAGGGGTACCAGGGAAACCCTGCCCTTGAAATCATCCGCGCTCATCCCGCACAGGTAGACACCATGCCCCTCACGAAAAAACGCCCCGGTCGCTGGACCCTGCGAGCCCTGCTGCCATGGCTGGTGGGGGCGATACCGGTGGTGTCCGGCGTGCTGATCATGCACTGGCAGGCCCAGCGTGAGCTCGAGGCCAGGGCCGTGAACACGGCCGCCCTGGTCACCGGGCACTTCGAACGCATCCTCGACAACATCGCCGGCGCCGCCCAGGCCCTGCTGCCCCTGACCCGCCAACCCTGCGCAGAGGCCACGCTGGCCCTGCGCGAACAGGTGACACGCGGCTCGTTCGTGCGCTCCAGCAACCTGTTTCGTGACAATGACCTGTACTGCAGTTCGCTGTTTGGCAACTTCAGCGAGCCGGTGGATGCCAAGGACTATGTCGATGGCAGCCTGTGGTTGATGAACGGCAACTCGGTGACGCCCGGCCATGCACTGCTGGCCTACCGGCTCAGCAAGGGCAACGACGGCGCCATCACCACCGTCGATGGCGACCACCTGAGCAGCGCCCTGGAGCTGCTCGACCAGGGCACCACCCTGGTGCTGCAGGTAGGCCCCAACTGGATGGGCGAAGACGGCGTGGTGCACCAGGGCCCGCCCCCGGTGTTTGCCGTGGCGCCGACGCAGCAGGCCTCGCAGCGCTATCGTTTTTCGGTGCACAGCGGTTATGCCGCTGGCGAGCCCTGGCGCCTGATGCGCGCCGAGTACCCGGGGCTGTTCGGCCTGGTGACCCTGCTGGGCGTGATGGCCGGCGCGGCCTGCCGCTGGCAGCTGCGCAGGGCCAGTTCGCCACGGGTGGAGCTGCAACGGGCACTGGAGGCCGACGAGTTCATCCCGTACTTCCAGCCGGTGGTGCGCGAGGGTGACTACCGCTGGGCCGGCGCCGAGGTGCTGATGCGCTGGCAGCACCCGCGCGAAGGCATGGTGCGCCCAGACCTGTTCATTCCCTATGCCGAGCACAGCGGCCAGATCGTGCCCATGACCCGGCGCCTGATGCAGCGCGTGGCCGAAGGCCTGGCGCCCCACGCCGAGAGCTTTGGCGACGGCTTTCATGTGGGCATCAACATCACTGCCGATCACTGCCAGGACATGGCCCTGTATGACGACTGCCGCGATTTTCTCGCCGCCTTCCCGCCTGGCCGGGTGATCCTGACCCTGGAGCTGACCGAGCGCAAGCTGGTGGTACCCAGCGACACCACCGAGCAGCTGTTCGCAAGGCTGCAGGCCCTGGGGGTGATGATCGCCATCGATGACTTCGGCACCGGCCAGTCGAGCCTGGGCTACCTGCGCCAGTTCAAGGTCGACTACCTGAAGATCGACCAGAGCTTCGTGGCCATGATCGGCGTCGATGCCCTGTCGCTGCATATCCTGGACAGCATCATCGAGCTGTCGGGCAAGCTGGGCCTGGGCATCGTCGCCGAGGGTGTGGAGACCATCGCCCAGCGCGACTACCTGGCCCGGCACCGGGTGGACTTCCAGCAGGGCTACCTGTTCGCCCGGCCGATGCCGTTGGCCGAGTTCGTGGCTGCATTGGGCACACAGCCGGTTGCCCAGGTGACGCGCCCCTGAGATCATGCGCGCTCACCACTTCCCTACCCCTTCGTGCTCCCGAGGCCCCCTTGTCCAGAGGCATCGTTTCATCGGTCATGGCGTCGTGTCTGTTCGCCCTGATGTACTACTACACCTCCCTGCTCACCCCCCTCGACGGCGAGGAGATCTTCGGTTGGCGCATGCTGCTGACCCTGCCGTGCATCACGCTGTTCATGCTGCTGTCCAAGGACTGGCCACTGGCAATCGGCGTACTGCAGCGCATCCGGCGCAACCCGCTGCTGTTGCTGGGGCTGGTGGGTACCTCGACATTGATGGGTCTGCAGCTGTGGGTGTTCCTGTGGGCACCGCTGCACGGGCGCAGCATGGAGGTGTCGCTGGGGTACTTCCTGCTGCCGCTGACCATGGTGCTGACCGGGCGGGTGGTGTATGGCGAGCGCCTGTCACGCCTGCAGAAGGTCGCCGTGGCCTGCGCCGTGGTGGGGGTGGGGCATGAACTGATACGCCATGGCTCGTTCGCCTGGGAAACCCTGCTGGTGGCCGGCGGCTACCCGTTCTACTTCATCTTGCGGCGCAAGTTGCGCACCGATCACCTGGGCGGGCTGTGGGCCGACATGTGCCTGATGATGCCGCCCTCGGTGTACTTCATCGTGCAGGGCCCGCTGAGCGCAGCCGACCTGCTGGCCCACCCGCAGCTCTATGTGCTGATCCCGATCCTGGGCGTGATCAGCGCCCTGGCGCTGGTCACCTACGTGATGGCCAGCCGTCTGCTGGCGTTCAGCCTGTTCGGCCTGCTCAGCTATGTGGAACCGGTGCTGCTGGTGGCGGTGGCCCTGATCCTGGGCGAGAGCATCGCCCCGGATCAGTGGCTGACCTACCTGCCGATCTGGCTGGCAGTGGTGGTGCTGGTGCTCGAGGGGGTCAGGCACCTGCTACGTCAGCGGCGGCGTTCGGTGTAAGCCGTACCTGCCGCACCCGGCGCTCCTGCACGGCCTCGACGGTCATCAGCCAGTCGCCCCAGGTCAGTTGATCGCCCACCCGCGGCAGGCGGTCGAGCAGGCTCATGACCAGGCCGGCGAGGGTCTGGTAGTCCTCGGTGGGCTTGGCCGCAAAGCCGATCTGCGCCTGGATCTGGCGCAGGTTCAGCGCGCCGTTGACCAGGTAGCCGTCCGGCGCCTGCACGATGCCCGGCCCTTCGACTTCACTGGCATCGGGCAGCTCGCCGGCGATGGACTCGAGGATATCGGTCATGGTCAGCACGCCGGTGAAGTCGCCGAATTCGTTGACCACGAAGGCGATGTGGGTCGACTGGCTGCGCATCTGCTCCAGCGCGTTGAGGATGCTGAAACTCTCCAGCAGGTTCAGCGGCGTGCGCGCCAGGCGCTCCAGATCCGGCTCGTGACCGGCCAGCAGCTCCCTGAGCAGCTCCTTCTTGTGCACGAAGCCCAGCGGCTCCTCCACCCGCCCCTGGCGAATCAGCGGCAGGCGCGAGTAGGACGAATGCATCAGCGCGGTACGGATCGCCTCCGGCGGTTGCGCCAGGTCGATGAAGTCGACTTTGGCGCGCACCGTCATCAGCGTTCTGATGGGGCGTTCGGCCAGGTTCAGCACGCCGCTGATCATCACCCGTTCGCGGCGGTCGAACAGCACCTGTTCATCGCCATCCTCGACCAGGTCGGCGATGTCCTCACCCACCTCGTCGGCCTGCAACCGGCGCCCGCCCAGCATGCGCATCACCGCGTGGGCGGTGCGCTCGCGCAATGGCCGGTGCTGTTGCAGGCTGCGCTTGCGCCGGGCGCGGGCCAGCTGGTTGAACAGCTCGATCAGGATCGAGAAGCCGATTGCCGCGTACAGGTACCCCTTGGGTATATGAAAGCCCAGGCCCTCGGCGGTGAGGCTGAAGCCGATCATCATCAGAAAGCCCAGGCACAGCATGATCACCGTGGGGTGGGCGTTGACGAAGCGGGTCAGCGGCTTGCTCGCGACGATCATGATGCCGATGGAGAAGATCACCGCGATCATCATGATCGACAGGTGCTCGACCATGCCCACGGCGGTAATCACCGCGTCCAGCGAGAACACTGCATCGAGTACCACGATCTGCGCCACGATCGGCCAGAACGCCGAATGGCGCGCCGGGCCCTGATGGTGGGCGACATGCCCTTCGAGACGCTCGTGCAACTCCATGGTGGCCTTGAACAGCAGGAACACACCGCCGAACAGCATGATCAGGTCACGGCCCGAGAAGCTCTTGTCGAACACCTCGAACAGCGGCGCGGTCAGCGTCACCATCCACGAGATGCTGGCCAGCAGGCCCAGGCGCATGATCAGCGCCAGCGACAGGCCGATCACCCGCGCGCGGTCGCGCTGATGGGGCGGCAGCTTGTCGGCGAGAATCGCGATGAACACCAGGTTGTCGATACCCAGTACCAGCTCGAGCACGATCAGCGTGGCAAGGCCCAGCCAGGCCGTGGGGTCGGCTAGCCATTCCATGGGCAGGTACTCAGGCGGGAAACGTCACGGGGACGGGAAAGGGAGGATGGCCAGGACGGCCGGGTACTGGGAGGCTCCGAGAACGAAGTCATATCAACCTTGGGTCAATTAGGGACGGTGATCCTACAATTTCAGCTGACTTTTCTCACAGCGTGAAATTATTTCAATCTGTGGCAAAACACCCGCTGCGGCACAGGGCAATTTCCTTCAATACCCCACCGACCTTCCCGCCTACCCTCGCTGCACCCTCCCCCTCAAGGATCTGCCGCATGAGCCTCAGCCTTTCCATGGCCGCCTTCGCCCTGGCCGCCTCCATTTCCCCTGGCCCGGTCAACATCGTTGCCCTGGGCGCCGGCGCACGGCATGGCTTGCGCCCGGCCATGCGCCACGTTACCGGTGCCACCCTGGGGTTCATACTGCTGCTGGTACTGATCGGCCTGGGCCTGCACGAGGTGCTGCGCCACTGGCCAGGCCTTGCCGTTGCCCTGCACTGGGCCGGGGTGCTGTTTCTGCTGTACATGGCATGGAAACTGGCCCGCGACGACGGCGCGCTCGGTGAAGGGCGTGATACCCACGCACCCAGCCTGCTGCGCGGCGCTGCCATGCAATGGCTCAACCCCAAGGCCTGGCTGGCCTGCGTGGCGGGCATCGGCGCCTTCGTGGGCCAGGGCGAAACCGCCCTGCTGGGTCAGTTCAGCCTGATCTACCTGGTGATCTGCTACCTCTCGCTGGGCTGCTGGGCGCTGGCCGGCAGCCTGATCCGCAGCTACCTCGACAACCCGCGGCGCCTGCGCCTGTTCAATCGCAGCCTGGCCGCCCTGCTGGTGCTGAGTGCCCTGTACCTGATGCAGGGGTCTGTATGAAAAAGACGAAGGTCAGGCTGTTTTCAACCCAGCATCACCGAGTATCAAGGCTTTTCGTACAGCGCCTAGGCTGAGCGGTAATGCCCGGGCGTCGCAGCCAGGTGCTGCTTGAATGCCCGTTGCAGATGCGCCTGGTCGGCAAACCCGGCCTCCAGCGCCACCTCGGCGATCAGCCGGCCCTGGCGCAACTGGGCGCGGGCGTACTGCACGCGGCAGTCCAGCACAAAGCCGTGCGGGGTCAGGCCGTAATGCTGCTTGAAGGTGCGGATCAGATACGAGGTGGACAAGCCGGCCGCCTGGCTGATGTCTTCGAGCTTGAGCGGTTCGGTGCAATGTGCGCGAATGAATGCCGCCGCCCGCTCCAGGCGCGCATCCGGCCTGGCCAGCGGCGGTGGCGCTGCCTCCAGCTGCTGGCGCAGGTCGCCGAAGAACGCTTCGGCAGCCGCCGCCTTGCACGCCGCGCCACGCTGGTTGTCGATGAGCACGTCGTACAACTGCAACAGGGCCTCGAACAGGGCCGGGGCGGTACTCAGGGTGGCAGCGACCGGTGCGAAGCCAAGGCGGGTCAGCCACGGCATGTCCACGTAAAGCATCAGGTACGACCACGGCTGGTCGGCGATCGGGTTGCAGGCGTGCACCACACCGGGGTTCATCATCACCACCGTGCCGGTCTCGACCTCGCGCCAGGTGTGCCCGCTGAGGTAGGAGCTGCGCCCGGCAGTGATCGCACCGATGGAGAACCCGGCATGGGAATGGCGCGCATAGCAGACCTTGCGACCGTCTGCGACCCCGCGCGCCTCGATGAAGGGCAACGCCGGGTCACGCCAGAAATACGAGGTGGTGGTCATCGCGTGCGGGCCTGTGGGCAGTGGAACAACGCGCACTCTATCAGGCTTCAGGGCGTGCCACTGCCCCTTGCGCACCGCTCGTCGTCACTCGCGCGCCCTGATAAGCTGCCGCGCAGACCGTTCAAGGAAGACCCGCATGAGCAGCAAGCGCTTCACCGAAACCAGCAAATTTCTCAGCTACGTGCTGCGTCACGCCCCCGAATCCATCGATCTGCAACTGGACAGCGAAGGCTGGGGCGATGTCGATGCACTGATTGCCGGCGCCGCTCGCCAGGGCCGCGCGCTGGACCTGGCGCACCTGCAGGCGGTGGTGGCCAGCAGCGACAAGAAACGCTTCGGCCTGTCGGACGATGGCCGCAGGATTCGCGCCGTACAGGGGCACTCGACAGCGACGGTCGAGCTCCAGTACGCGCCCAAGGCGCCGCCTGCCGAGCTGTACCACGGTACGGCAACGCGCTTTCTCGACTCGATTGCCCAACAGGGCCTGATCGCCGGCAACCGTCACCACGTGCACCTGTCCCACGACCCCGCCACGGCCATTGCGGTCGGCCAGCGTTACGGCTCACCGGTACTGCTGCACGTCGATGCAGCGGCAATGCACGCCCAGGGCCTGGCGTTCTTCCAGGCCGACAATGGCGTATGGCTGACGGCCCACGTGCCGGTGGCGTTCATTCGACAGCCCGGTTAAACCGGCGAATCGGCGTCGTGCACCACCACCAGCAACTGCGCCTGCACCGCCCCGACCGAGCGTAGCCGGTGCGGTGTCTGGGCATTAAAGTGCAGCGCATCGCCGCGCTCGAGCAACACCCGCTCGTGCATGAAGTCCACTTCCACCTGCCCTTCGTGCACGAACAGGAACTCTTCGCCAAGGTGCTCCTTGAACGTCGAGTCGCTGAAGTCCGCCGGCGGGCAGATGATGAACGGCAGCAGGCTGCGCTGGCCGATATGCTGGGCCAGCACCGCGTAGCCCGGCCCTTCGGCGCTGCCGGACAACGCCTGGCGTTCACCCCGGCGTACCAGGCTGTAGCGCGCCTGCGCAGGCTGGTCTTCGGCGAACAGTTCTTCCACGTTCACGTTCAACGCCCGCGCCAGTTTCAGCGCCGCCGCAATCGAAGGCGTGTTCAGACCCCGCTCCACCTTGGACAGGTAGCTCTTGGTCATGGCCGTTTTCTCGGCCAGCGTCTCAAGCGTCAGCCCAAGTTTTTTTCTTAATACTTTCAATCGGATAGACATTTAACGCCGCTATTCCCGGTGCAATGGGCAACCTTTCCCTTGCCAATGACACTTTGTGTCATATAGCCTTGCTTGTGTCATGAGGTTGACCACCCCGCTCACCTTCCAAGCAACCGGGGCGGGCCAGCCCTGACGTCCGATCCGCCACCGAGGAAACCCCAATGGCCAAGACATTAGCACTCCCCAAGGACCAACTGGTCAAGCAGGCCCTGGAACAGATGCAGGGCTCGCTTGCCGATAATACGTGGACTGTGCGTGAAAAGCTGGCGCTGACCTGCCGAATCCTGTTCGACAACGGCCACGACTCCGGCCTGGCCGGGCAGATCAGTGCCCGCGGCCCGCAACCGGGCACCTTCTACACCCAGCAACTGGGGCTGGGCTTCGATGAAATCACCGCCAGCAACCTGCTATTGGTCAACGAGGACCTGGAGGTGCTCGAAGGCAGCGGCATGCCCAACCCGGCCAATCGCTTTCACAGCTGGGTGTACCGCGCACGCCCGGATGTGAACTGCATCATCCACACCCACCCGACCCACATCGCCGCGCTGTCGATGCTCGAGGTACCGTTGCAGGTGTCGCACATGGACCTCTGCCCGCTGTACGAGGACTGCGCGTTTCTCGAAGGCTGGCCCGGGGTGCCGGTGGGCAACGAGGAAGGCGAGCTGATCAGCGCGGCGCTGGGCGACAAGCGCGCCATCCTGCTCTCGCACCACGGCCAGCTGTCGACCGGCGCCAGCATCGAGGAAGCCTGTGTGATCGCGCAGTTGATCGAGCGCGCGGCGCGCCTGCAGTTGCTGGCGATGTCAGCCGGCCAGATCAAGCCCATCGAGCCGGTGCTGGGGCGCGAAGCGCACGACTGGATCGCCCGCCCCAAGCGCCACGGCGCGGCGTTCGCCTACTATGCCCGGCAGTGCCTGCGTCAGCATGCCGATTGCCTGAACTGAACCTGTTTTCTGCGGAGTGTTTTTCATGTCCACGACTTTTCACGGCATCATCGGCTACACCATCACCCCGTTCAGCGCCGACGGCACCCAGCTCGACCTGGCGGCCCTTGGCCGCTCCATCGATCGGCTGATCGAAGGTGGCGTACAGGCCATCGCACCCCTGGGCAGCACGGGCGAAGGCGCCTACCTGAGCGACCGCGAGTGGGACCAGGTGGCCGAGTTCAGCCTGGCGCACATTGGCGGGCGGGTACCGACCATTGTCAGCGTCTCGGACCTGACCACCGCCAGCGCCATGCGCCGCGCGCGCTTTGCCGAGGCCCATGGGGCAGATGCGGTGATGGTATTGCCGGCGGCCTACTGGAAGCTGAGCGAGGCCGAGATCCTGCAGCACTACCAGAGCATCGGCGACTGCATCGGCGTGCCGATCATGCTCTACAACAACCCGGCCACCAGCGGCACCGACCTGTCGGTGGAGCTGATCATGCGCATCGTGCGCCAGGTCGAGAACGTGACCATGGTCAAGGAGAGTACCGGCGACATCCAGCGCATGCACAAACTGCAGCAGTTGGGCGAAGGCCAGGTGCCGTTCTACAACGGCTGCAACCCGTTGGCCCTGGAAGCGTTCGTGGCCGGTGCCACGGGCTGGTGCACGGCGGCAGCCAACCTGATTCCGGCGCTCAACCAGCAGCTGTACCAGGCCGTGCTGGGTAACGACCTTGAGGCGGCGCGGGCGCTGTTCTACCGGCAGTTGCCATTGCTGGAGTTCATCCTCAAGGGCGGCTTGCCAGCGACGGTGAAGGCAGGGTTGGCGTTGACCGGGCTGGAGGTGGGCGAGCCGCGCAGGCCGGTGTTCGGGCTGGATGACGCCGGGCGTGAGCGGTTGCGCGGGTTGCTCGAACAGATGGGGTAAGGCCTTATCACGGCCTCAGCGCACGGTATCGCCGGCCAACAGGGCATGCATCGCCAGCCCTGTTGGCTCGGCTTCAGGGCGCTACAACCGCCAATCCAGGCTCACCGTCAGCGTGCGCGGATCACCCCAGTACACCCCGTTGTAGAACCCCACGTTGTTGTAGTACCTGGTATCCAGCAGGTTCTTCACGTTCAAGGACGCCGACAGGTGTTCGTCGAACTCGTAACGGGACATCAACCCCACCACCGTGTAGGACCGCTGGCGAATGTCAGCCGGCGCCGTGATGATCCGGCCATCGCTGCCTCGCCCCACCGGACGATTGCCGCTGCGGTAGATGTCGCTCTGCCAATCCACCGACCCACCCACGGTCAACCTGTCCATCACCCTGTAGGTGCTGTTCCAGCGCACCATGTTCAACGGCTGGGTGGTGTTGCGCCGCTTGTGCTCGGCATCCAGCGAGTGGGTGTAGCTGTAGCCCAGGGTCATGTTCCACCCCGCCATCACCTCGCCAGCGACCTCCGCCTCGAAGCCCTCCACGGTATTGCCCTTGCCGCCGGACTTGTAATACTGCTCGCCGTTGGGCCCTACCGGAATGGAATCGTCCACCTCGGCCACGTTGTCCTGCTTGCTGCGAAACACCGCCGTCGACAGGTTCAGGCGCTCGTCCAGCAGGCTGCCCTTCAGGCCCACCTCGTAGTTGCTGCCCACCACCGGTTCCAGGTACTTGTCGTCGACATCCTTGTAGTTCTGCGGCTTGAAGATGTCGGTGTAGCTGGCGTACACGGTGTATTGGTCGGTGATGTCGTACAGAACGCCCGCATAGGGTGTCCACACGTCATTGTGGGTGCGGCTGGAGCGCGGGTTCTCCACCACCTGCCCCGCCGCATCGAATGCCCATGAGCGCCCCGTGACCTTCCAGCTGCCGTAGCGGCTGCCCAGCACCAGGTGCAGTGCATCGGTCACGTTCAGCCGGGTGGCGACATAGCCGGCCTTCTGCTGCGTGGTATCGCGCGAACCATCCAGGTTGGTCACGGTATCGGCGAACTTGTCTACCCCGCCCAGGTACTTCCAGTCGGGGATGGTCGTGTAGCCGGGCGGCAGGTCCAGGGGCCGCTTGAGCGGCGCGCTGTTGCGCCGCTGCGACTCGCCATAGCCGATCATGAATTCGTGCTCGCGCCCCAGCAGCGCAAAGGGCCCGCCCAGGTTGAGGTCGGCGGCGCTCATTTTCTCGTCGCCGATGAAGTGGCTGACCCAGGCATTCATGCCGCTGCGGTCGGCCTCGGGGAAGCCCTGGCCACCGAAGTACACCTTGCCGTCGGTTTCGCTCTGGCGGTAGGTGTAGGCCGCCTTGAGGTGCCAGTCGCCGCCCAGGCGCTGGTCGAGGGTGGCGAACACGGTCTCGTCCTTGAGCGGCCACGAACTCCACGGCGCCGAGATGTTGTTCGAACGCGGCAGCTTGGCCTTGCCACCGGAGGCGTTCCAGTACGGCACGGTGCCCCACGAGGCACCCTGTACATGCTTGTTCTGGTAGTCGTACCCCACCGCCAGCACGGTGTCGTCGCTCAGGTCGCCCTCGAGAATGCCGTAGGCCACCTCGCGCTGGGTCTGGTAGCGGTCGCGAAACGAATGGGCGTCGCGGTAGGCCAGCACGCTGCGCCCGCGCAGACGACCGTCGAAGGCCAGCGGCCCGCCCACGTCGACATAGCTGTAGTAGTTGTCGTAGCTGCCGCCACGCAGGCCGGTTTTCACCGCCAGTTCATGGGTGGGGCGCTTGCGCATCATGTTGATGGTGCCCGACGGGTCGCCGGCGCCGGTGGTCAGCCCGGTGGCGCCACGCACCACTTCGATGCGGTCGTAGATGATGGTGTCCGAGTCGGACTTGAGCCCCGCGAAGGTGTTGAGCATGCCGTCGATCTGGAAGTTGTCGATGGCATAGCCGCGCGAGTTGTACGTGGGGCGCTCGGAGTCGTTGCGCTGCACCACCACGCCCGTCACCTGGCCCATGGCTTCGGAGAGGTTGTCGAGCTGGAAGTCGTCCAGCTGCTGGCGGGTCAGCACCGACATCGACTGCGGGGTGTCCTTGATCGACAGGTTCAGGCGGGTGGCGGTGCTCATGCTGCCGGTGGTGTAGGCCCCGGTGTTTTCGGTGGTGCTGCCCAGGCCCTGGGCACTCACGTTGGTCGAACCCAGCTCCAGCGCCTGGGGGGCGGCGTCGGGCAGGGGTTCGTTGTCAGCCAGTGCGACGGCGCTGCAGGCGGTGCCGTACAGGCCCAGTGTCAACGTCATGGAACGGGTAATCGGCGCGAACATCGCGGCCTTCTCCTTGTTTTACGACGGGAAATTCCGTTTAGAAATACACAGCGGGACATCATCGGATCACCCTTAATACGAATGCTTATCGATTTAATTTAGGCATGAAAAAGGCGATCCGAAGATCGCCTTTTTTACCCGCCGGATGCGCTACGGCATCACAGGTGGCGTGTACTGCAACGTGGTGCCCAGCGCCCAGAGCAAGAACAGCACCAGCGGCACGTGCACCAGCAACTGCACGAACGAGAAGCCGATCAGGTCGCGCGCCTTGAGCCCCAGCACGCCCAGCAGCGGCAGCATGTAGAACGGGTTGATCAGGTTGGGCAGCGCCTCGGCGGCGTTGTAGATCTGCACCGCCCAGCCCAGGTGGTACTGCAGGTCGTTGGCCACCAGCATCACGTAGGGCGCCTCGATGATCCACTTGCCGCCACCGGAGGGAATGAAGAAGCCCAGCACCGCGGAGTACACGCCCATCAGCAAGGCGTAGGTGTCATGCGAGGCGATCTGCACGAAGAAGGTGGAGATATGGTGCGCCAGGGTTTGCGCGTCCACGCCCTTGACCTGGGTGAGGATGGCCGCGATCGAGCCGTACAGCGGGAACTGGATCAGTACCCCGGTGGTGGTCGGCACCGCACGGCTCACCGCATCCAGGAAGCTGCGCGGGCGCCAGTGCAGCAAGGCGCCGAGCATGATGAACAGAAAGTTGTAGGTATTGAGCCCCGAGATCGCGGTGATGGCCGGCTTGGTCGAGAACTCGTGGTACAGCCAGCCAGCCGCCAGGGCCACCAGCAGCAGGGTCAGCACCGGGCTGTATTCCAGCCATTCACCCGGGCGCGTGCGCTGCGCCGGTGGTGGTGCGCTGAAGCTGGGGTCGATGCCACAGGCCTGAGCATCGCGGGCACTCTGCGGGCCGGGTGCAGTGGCGTAGGCCACGATCAGCGACACGATGACCAGCGCCGCCAGCATCACGCCCGACTGCCAGAGGAAGATGGTTTCGGTGAACGGGATCACCCCGGTGATCGCCAGGATCGACGGCGGCAGGCTGGCCGGGTTGGCTTGCAGCTGCGCGGCCGACGAGGACAGGCCCAGGGCCCATACGGCGCCCAGGCCCAGGTAGGCGGCGGCACCGGCGGCGCGGTAGTCCATCTTCAGGTCGGTACGGCGCGCCAGGGCGCGTACCAGCAGGCCGCCGAACACCAGCGACAGGCCCCAGTTGAGCAGCGAGGCGACCATCGATATCAGCGCCACCCAGCACACGGCCGAACGGCCGTTCTTCGGAATACGCGCCAGGCGGTCGATGAGTTTCACCGCCGGCGGCGAGCTGGCCACCACATAGCCGCCGATGACCACGAAGGCCATCTGCATGGTGAAGGGGATCAGGCTCCAGAACCCGTCACCGAAGGCGGTGGCGGTATCGAGGGGTTTGGCGCCCATGGCCAGGGCGGCCAGTGACACCAGCACCACGGCCAGGGCGGCGAACACCCAGGAGTCGGGGAACCAGCGTTCGGCCCAGTTGGAGCAACGCAGGGCAAAGCGGGCGGAGCGGCTGTCTTGGAGTTCGGCGGCCACGGGATTTTCCTTCTTATTGATTTTTTTTGAACGGCTGAAGGCCCCTTCGCCGGCAAGGCCGGCTCCTGCACAGGAATGCGTGGTTCCCTGCAGGAGCCGGCCTTGCCGGCGAAGAGGCCAGCACAGGCAAGGCGGTTATCAGCCTAGAACGTCATCTCTTTCACATCATCGGCCACGATCAGCTTGCCGGCGGTCTTGGCGACGATCTCTTCCACGCTCACCCCCGGCGCTGTCTCGCGCAGGATGAACGCACCATTCTCGATCTCAAGATAGGCCAGGTCGGTCAGCACCTTGCGGATGCAGCCGGCACCGGTCAGCGGCAGGCTGCAGCGCGACAGCAGCTTGGACTCGCCGTCCTTGGAGGCATGGGTCATGGTGACGATGATGTTCTCGGCACCGGCCACCAGGTCCATCGCCCCGCCCATGCCCTTGACCAGTTTGCCCGGGATCATCCAGGAGGCGATGTTGCCCTCCACGTCCACCTCGAATGCCCCCAGCACGGTGAGGTCGACATGGCCGCCACGGATCATCGCGAAGGACTCGGCCGAGTTGAAGATCGACGCGCCGGTGCGGGCGGTCACGGTCTGCTTGCCGGCGTTGATCATGTCGGCGTCCAGCTGCGCTTCGGTGGGGAATTCCCCCATGCCCAGCAGGCCGTTCTCCGATTGCAGCATCACGTCCATATCCGCCGGGACGTAGTTGGCCACCAGGGTCGGGATGCCGATGCCAAGGTTGACGTAGTAGCCGTCCTTGAGTTCACGGGCTACACGTTGTGCCATTTGTTCGCGGGTAAGTGCCATGCTCAGGTTCTCTTTGTTGTTCTGCGCGGGGTCGGGTCAGGCTTTGACGGTGCGTTTTTCGATACGCTTCTCGAACGTGCCGACGATGACCCGGTCGACGTAGATGCCCGGGGTATGGATCTCGGTAGGCAGCAGCACGCCTGGCTCGACGATCTCCTCGACCTCCACCACGGTGATCTTGCCGGCGGTGGCGGCCAGCGGGTTGAAGTTCTGCGCGGTGTTGCGGTACACCACGTTGCCGTAGTGGTCGGCCTTCCAGCCCTTGACGATGGCGAAGTCACCGGTGATGGCTTCTTCGAGGATGTACTTGCGCCCGTTGAATTCGCGCACTTCCTTGCCTTCGGCCACCGGGGTGCCGTAGCCGGTGGCGGTGAAGAAGGCCGGGATGCCGGCGCCGCCGGCGCGCATCTTCTCGGCCAGGGTGCCTTGCGGGGTAAGTTCCACTTCCAGCTCGCCGCTGAGCAGCTGACGCTCGAACTCGGCGTTTTCGCCCACATACGAGGCGACCATCTTGCGGATCTGGTGGTCTTCGAGCAGCACGCCCAGGCCGAAGCCGTCGACGCCGCAGTTGTTGGACACCACGGTCAGGCCGCGCACGCCACGGCGCTTGATCTCGGCAATGAGGTTTTCAGGGATGCCGCACAGGCCGAAGCCGCCTGCCAGTACGGTCATGTTGTCGGCAAGGCCTTCGAGGGCCTCTTCATAGGTCGCTACGCGCTTGTCCAGTCCGGCCATGCTGATTCGCCTTTTGTAGTTGTAGAACCGACGAGGGTCGTCGGAGAGCGTCTGGGGCCATCTTCACCCTTGGCCACTCATTTGTTAATTTTGTTTTTTTGATGGATTGATTGGTTATTCAAATCAATGTCGACGCGGGTAGGCTTGACCCGCCACAAAACCCTAAAGGACAGTAGACCACCCTCCCCACTTTGCAGGAGCCTTCCATGCGTACGCTCGAACTCGGCGACTCCACCGTACCCGTCATCGGCCAGGGCACCTGGTACATGGGCGAAGACCCCGGCCAGCAGAAAGCCGAGGTCGCAGCCCTGCAGCACGGCATCGACCTGGGCCTGACGTTGATCGACACCGCCGAAATGTATGCCGAGGGCGGCGCCGAGCGGGTGGTGGGCCAGGCCATCCAGGGGCGTCGCGAGCAGGTCTGCGTGGTCAGCAAGGTGTACCCGCACAACGCCAGCCGCAGCGGCATCCCCGCCGCCTGCGAGCGCAGCCTGCAGCGCCTGGGCACCGACCATATCGACCTGTACCTGCTGCACTGGCGCGGCCAGTACCCGCTGGAGGAAACCGTCGAAGCCTTCGAGCGCCTGCGCGAGGCCGGCAAGATCCGGCGCTGGGGCGTGTCCAACTTCGATACCGATGACCTGCGCGAGCTGGACAACCCGGCCTGCGCCACCAACCAGGTGCTGTACAACCCCGAGCAGCGCGGCATCGAGTTCGACCTGCTGCCCTACAGCCACAAGCGCCACTTGCCAACCATGGCCTACTGCCCGCTGGCCCAGGCCGGACGCCTGCTCAAAAACGCGACCCTCAACCAGATCGCCGAACGCCATGGCGCCACCGCGGCCCAGGTGGCGCTGGCCTGGGTAACCCGTGAAGACGGCGTGATCGCGATCCCCAAGGCGGTGGACAAGCGCCATGTGCAGCTCAATGCCGCCGCGGCCAGCCTGACCTTGAGCAGCGAAGACCTGCGCGCCATCGACCGCGCCTTCCCGCCGCCCACCCGCAAGCAGCGCCTGGCGATGGTGTGATCAGCGAAAGTCGCGGCTGCGCACATCCAGCCCGTGCAACAGCGGGCTGAGGTCTTCCAGGCGCTTCGCGATCAGGTGGCGCACGCCGTCGGCGCATTCGAGCGTACCCATCACCCGCAGCAGCTGCGAGCCCACCAGCACCCGGCGCTGACGCTCGGCCAGCTCGCGCCACACCACCACGTTGACCATGCCGAACTCATCCTCCAGGGTCACGAAGGTCACGCCGCTGGCAGTGCCTGGCCGCTGGCGCCCGGTGACCAGCCCCGCCACGCTCACCGCATCGCCGTGTTCGGCCCCCTCCAGGGCCTGCGAACTGCGACAGCCCAGGCCATTCAGGCGTCGGCGCAGCAGGCTCAGCGGGTGCGGGCCCAATGTGGTGCCGACGCTGGCATAGTCGGCAAACAGGTCCTCGCCCACACTGGGCACCGGCAGGTTCACCGGCACTTCACGGGGCGGCTCCACCCCGGCGAACAGCGGCAGTTGCGCCTGCACCGCCGCCACTTCCCAACGCGCCTGATAACGGTGCCCGGCCAGGGCGCCCAGGGCCCCGGCATCGGCCAGCAGCGCCCGCGCCCGCGCATCCAGGCCGGCACGCAGGCACAGGTCGGCCACATCGCCGAACGCCCGCTGCGCCCTGGCCTGTGCCAGGCGCAGGGCATCGTCCTGGCGAAAGCCGCGCACCTGGCGCAGGCCAAGGCGCAGCGCCAGTTCATCGCCGCCCACCGGCTCCAGGCTGCAGTCCCACTGGCTGTGCTGCACATCCACCGGGCGAATCTGGATGCGGTGGCGGCGCGCGTCCTGCAGGATCTGGTCCGGGCTGTAGAAGCCCATCGGCCAGCTGTTGATCAGCGCACAGGCGAAGATCGCCGGCTCGTGGCACTTGAGCCAGCAACTGGCGTAGGTCAGCAAGGCAAAGCTGGCCGCGTGGGACTCGGGGAAGCCGTAGCTGCCAAAGCCCTTGATCTGCTCGAAGATGCGCTCGGCGAACTCGACGCTGTAGCCGTTGTTCAGCATGCCCCGGGTCAGCCGCTCGCGGTGTGGCTCCAGCCCGCCGTGACGTTTCCAGGCGGCCATCGAACGGCGCAACTGGTCGGCCTCGCCTGCCGTATAGTCGGCGGCCACCATGGCCAGCTCCATCACCTGTTCCTGAAACAGCGGCACACCCAGGGTGCGCTCGAAGACCTTCTTCAGCGCATCCGACGGGTAGGTCACCTGCTCCTGCTTGTTACGCCGGCGCAGGTACGGGTGCACCATGTCGCCCTGGATCGGCCCGGGGCGCACGATGGCCACCTCGATCACCAGGTCGTAGAACTCGCGTGGCTTGAGCCGCGGCAGCATGGCCATCTGCGCCCGTGACTCGATCTGGAACACCCCCACGGTATCGGCACGGCCGATCATGTCGTAGGTGGGGACATCGTCCGGCGGCAGGGTCGCGATGGTCAGCTCGCGCCCACGGTGGTAGCGCACCAGGTCGAAGCAGCGGCGCAAGGCGCTGAGCATGCCCAGGGCCAGGATATCGACCTTGAGCAGGCCGACCATGTCCAGGTCGTCCTTGTCCCACTGGATCACCGTGCGTTCGTCCATGGCGGCGTTCTCCACCGGCACCAGGGTGTCCAGTGGCTGCTCGGAAATCACGAAGCCACCAGGGTGCTGCGACAGGTGCCGGGGGAAGCCGATCAGCTCGCCGGTCAAGGTCAGCACCCGGTGCAGCAGCGGGCTGTCGGGGTCGAAACCGGCTTCGCGCAACCGCTCCGGCGGCGGGATGCGGTCGGTCCAGCGCCCGCAGCAATCGGCCAGGGCGTTGATCTGGTCGGGCGGCAGCCCCAGCACCCGGGCAATGTCGCGCACCGCCCCGGCGGCATGGTAGGTGCTGGCCACGGCCGTCAGGGCGGCGCGGTGGCGGCCATAGCGGTTGAACACGTATTGCAGCACCTCTTCGCGCCGTTCGTGCTCGAAGTCCACGTCGATGTCCGGCGGCTCGTCGCGTTCACGCGATAAAAAGCGCTCGAACAGCAGGTGCGTGCGGGTCGGGTCCAGCTCGGTGATGCCCAGCACGAAGCACACCACCGAGTTGGCTGCCGAGCCCCGGCCCTGGCACAGGATGCCCTGGCCACGGGCAAAATGAACGATGTCGTAGACGGTCAGGAAGTAGCTCTCGTAGCCCAGCTCGGCGATCAGCGCCAGTTCGTGTTCGAGGATCTGGCGCACGGCCGGCTCGATTCCTCCCGGCCAGCGCCACGGCACCTGGCGTTCGCACAGCGTGCGCAGCCAGCCGGTCGGCGTGTACCCCTCGGGCACCACTTCGCGCGGGTACTGGTAGCGCAACTGGCCGAGGTCGAAGGTGCAGCGCCGGGCAATCTCCAGGGTGGCCTCAAGCAGGTGGGCCGGGTACAGCTCGGCCAGCTGCGCCAGGGGCCGCAGGTGCCGCTCGCCATTGGCGAACAGGTGCTGCCCGGCACCGGCCACGGTGCTGTGATGGCGCAGCGCGCTCATGCAGTCCTGCAGCGCGCGCCGCCCACGCGCATGCATGTGCACGTCGCCACAGGCCACGGCGCGCAGGTTCAGGCTCGCGGCCAACCCCTGCAGTTGTTGCAGGCGCTGATGATCGTCGGCACCGCGATGCAGTTGCACCGCCAGCCACAGGCGCTCGCCGAACACCTCGCGCAGCCACAGGCCGGGGCCGGCCTGCAACGGCTCGTCCGGCACCCACAGCGCCAGCAGGCCGTGCAGCGGGCCGGCGAAGTCTTCGCGCAGCAGCTGGTATTCGCCCTTTTTCGCCCGGCGCCGCGCCAGGGTGATGAGCCGGCACAGGTGCTGGTAGCCGCTCAGGTTTTCGACCAGCAGCACCAGCCTGGGGCCGTCGTGCACCCGCACCTCGCTGCCGACGATCAGCTTGAGGCCCGTCTCCCTGGCCGCCTGCCAGGCGCGCACGATACCGGCCAGGGTGCATTCGTCGGTGATCGCCAGGGCCTGGTAGCCCTGCTGGTGCGCCCGCTCGAACAGCTCGCGGGCACTCGAGGCCCCGCGCTGGAAGGTGAAGTTCGACAGGCAGTGCAGCTCGGCATAGCCCACGCTCATGCGAACCAGCCCTGCAGCCACAACGGCCCGCCTTCGCCCAATGGCCGGTAGGCCCAGCCGCGCTGGCCAGCCGGGGTTTCGACCAGGTAGTAGTCACGCCGTACATCGCCGCCATCCCACCAGCCAGATTCGATCCGCTCGGGCCCGGCCAGCAGGCGCAGGCCCTCGGGCGCCAAGGCCTGCGGCTCGGCCAGCAGCCAGCCCGGGCGCGGCGGCCCACCCGGCGCACGGGCCAGCGGCGGGGCGCCGCCTGCCGCCTGCCAGGCGCACTCGGGGCGGTGGTCGGCAAAAGCCTGCACAGCCCGCACGCTCTCATCGCCCAGGCGTGCACGCAAACGCTCGCGCAGTTGCTCCCAGCCCTGTTGCTGCTGGGGCCGCGCATTGAACAGCTCGCCCGGTTGCGGCACGAACGCCGGCAGGTCGTCGGCCACCAGGCGCACGCTGCGCACCGGTGCGGGCAGGCTCAACTGCTCCAGGCGCCCGCGTGCCAGCTCGAACAGCATGCCCGCCTCGCGTTCGGCGGCCAGCAGGCCGACCACCACCGGCGTGGCGACGCCCCGGGCATGTTCCAGGTGCAGGGTAAAACGCTGCACGCCGCCGTCACGGCTGGCCAGGAACGCCGCCAGGTCGGCAATCAGCCGGCGCAACGGAAACAACAGCGCCTGGTGCGATTCCACATCGAAGTTGAGTTCCAGCCGCGCCTCGAACCGGTCCGGCGGCCGGTAGCACGCCAGCGCCATGGGGCGCAGGCCCAGCAGGCGATCCAGGTGCACCTGCACGCTGGCGGCAAAACGCCTGGCCAGGGTGTCGCGCGGCAACCCCAGCACCTGCCCAAGGTCGCGCAGGCCCATGCGCGACAAGGCCGTGGCGGCCTCCACCGGCAGACCGATGCGGTCCACGGGCATCTGCGCAAGGGCGGCGCGGGTGGCCTGGGGGTCGTTCAGTGCCAGCCCGTCATGGGCGTTGGCCAGCATGCGCGCCGCCACCGGGTTGCTGGCCAGCACGATGCGATGACGCAGCCCCAGCTCGCCCAGCTCCTTGCGCAGGCGAGCCTCGAACAGCGGCCAGGGCCCGAACAGGCCCAGGCTGGATTCGACTTCGAGCAACACGGTGCGAGGGTAATGCAGGCTGACCTGCGAACTGAACTGGTAGGCCCAGGCGGCCAGCAATTGCTGCAACTGCTCGACCGCCGCCGGGTCATGCTCGACGCAGGTAAAACTGCTGGCCAGGGCCTGCGCGGTGCTCAGGCTCTGCCCGGCGCGCAGCCCCAGGGCCCGGGCCGCCGGGTTGACCGCCTGCAATACGCGCCGCTGCGCCGGGCCGCTGAGCAGCACCAGCGGTGCCTGGGGGTCGTCGCGACCGCGCAGCACGCTGTCGAGTGCCAGTTGCGGCAGCAGGATGCAGGCCCACAGCATCGCCCATCACCCTCGCCCGGCCATGGCGATCGGGGTGGCCGGGGCCAGCCCGCCACGGCACTTGAGCACCCGCCACTGCGCCGGGTGCAGGTCGACGGCAATGCGCAGCGCGGCCGGCGACGGGTTGAGTGCCGCCTGCTGCGGGCGGCAGGCAAAGGCCAGGGTCTGGCCGGTTTCGGCAGCCACCTGCAGGCGGCGCAGGGCGCGGTCGTCGACCTGCTGCGGCCAGCACAGCACCGCGCCGCAACTGCCCGAGCGCAGGCACTGCTCGGCGGCCCACAGGGCCTCGACGCGGGAGGCCTGGATCAGCGACAGCCAGCGCAGGTCGACACCGGCTGCCAGCCAGGCGGGCGGGTACGGAATGAACGGCGGCGCCACCAGCACCACCCGTTCGCCGCTGGCAGTCAGGCGCGCCAGGCTCGGCCAGAGCAGGTGCAGCTCGCCGGCGCCCTCGGCAGCCAGCAGCAGTTCGCTGAGCGCACCCGGTGGCCAGCCGCCGCCGGGCAGCACCGCGTCCAGCGCGGCATGCCCGGTGGGTTGCAGGCCCCGGGGCTGGGCCAGCGGGCGCCCCTTCCAGACCCGCCGCTCGTCGAGCAGCCCGTCGAGGCTGACCACCGCGCCCATCAGTCGCGCCTCAACAGGCCGCAGAACACCCCTTCGATCACGAAGTCGCGTTCTGGCCCCACGTCTATCGGTGCATAGGCCGGGTTGCGCGGCAGCAGGCGGTAGTGCGTGCCTGCGCGCTGGAAGCGCTTGATGGTGACCTCGCCATCGAGCCGGGCCACCACGATCTGCCCGTCGCGGGCATCGGGCTGCTGGTGAATGCCCACCAGGTCGCCGTCGAAGATACCGTCGTCGATCATCGAGTCGCCGCGCACCTTCAGCAGGTAGGTGGGGGTACGGCTGAACAGGTGCGCATCGAGCATCAGCTGTTCGTGGATGTCCACGTCGGGCCCGATCGGGCGGCCGGCGGCCACCTGGCCCAGTACCGGGATCTCCAGCACCTCGGGGCGGCGCAGCGCACCGGCCAGGCGGATGCTGCGCGCCTGGTTGGGGGTGACCTCGATGAAGCCGGCCTCGCACAGCGCCTGGATGTGCTTGCGCGCCACGCTGCGCGAGGCAAAACCGAAGGCCTGGGCGATGTCGGCCAGGCTCGGGGGCTGCCCTTGCTGCGCGATGCGGTCGCGGATGAAGGTCAGGATGGCGGCACGTTTGGGCGATAGTCTGTTCATGGAGCACATTTGTACTCTTTTCGGGTTTATCTGACCAGCCCCGCTGATCGCCACGGCAAAATGGTTATGATGGCCCGCCGTGCGATGGAAACCGCGCCCCATGCTTGAAGCCCTGCTGTTCGACCTCGATGGCACCCTGACCGACACCGATACCCTGCATTTGCAGGCACTGCAGCAGTTGCTGCGTGAGCAGGGTCGCGAACTGAGCGAGGCCGAGTTCGACGCCCACGTCAGTGGCCGGGCCAACGCCGACATGTGCCGCTACCTGTTCCCCGGGCGCCCGGTGGCCGAGCATGAGGCGTTCGCCGACCGCAAGGAGGCGCGCTTTCGTGCGCTGTCGCCGACCTTGCAGCCCACTGCCGGCCTCGAACGCCTGCTGGCGCATGCCGAGCGCCGCGGCATCGGCATGGCCGTGGTCACCAATGCGCCACGGGCCAATGCGCAGCACATGCTGGCAGCCATGGGCCTGGCCGAGCGCTTCGAGCATGTGCTGGTGGCCGAGGAACTGGCACGGGCCAAGCCCGATCCCCTGCCCTACCTCACCGGCCTGGAGCGCCTGGGGGCCAGGGCAGACCATGCGCTGGCGTTCGAGGATTCGGTGCCGGGCGTGACGGCAGCGAGCCGCGCGGGGATCCTTACCGTGGGCCTGTCGACCAGCCAGGCGCCGCAGGTGCTGCTGGAGGCCGGTGCGCAGCTGGTGGTGAAGAACTTCGACGATGAGCGCCTGTGGCAACTGATTGCGCAGATGAGCGGCTGAAGCCACCCACCGCGCCGGTTTCGCCAGCCAGGCTGGCACGTGCACCATCGGGGGTCACCTTCGAGCGGTGCACGCTCGCTGTCGGTGCACCCCTGTGCCGGCCAATTCACAAAACATGACCAACGGGTCACATTTATCCCGCCCCTCTCCTACACTGTTCAATCGACCTGATACCGTCCGGAAAACTCGATCGAAAATAGTCGAAACTTCTGCAAACCCGGTAGGTCAGCAACTAAGTAGGCCAACGACTCTGGTTACCCAGGCGCAGCCCACCCCCCACTCGTCAGCACGCCATCGGCAGGAGCGCCGGCTGGCGTAGCGCTTGCACGTGTGTCCGGGGCGTTTCACCGCATCACATGACATAGCGAGAACAACAGTACAGACATGCAGCGGGTGGGATACGCCCGCAGAACAAGGGACGGAGACAAGTATGATCAGCGCCGCTGTCGAACCTCATGCAGAGCATTTCAACCCGGATACCAGCGCGCAGGTGCGTGCTGCCCAGATCGTCACGACAGCCAAGGCCCCTGCCCTCGATACCCGGCGCAACCCGAACAAGCGCAAGGTGCTGTTCGTGACCTCGGAAATCGCCGACCTGGTCAAGACCGGCGGCCTGGGCGACGTCTCCGCCGCCCTGCCCCGCGCCATGCGCCACCTGCACGATGTACGCGTGCTGATCCCCGGCTACCCGCAGGTACTCGAAAGCGACAACCCGATCCACCTGGTGGGCGAGCTGGGCGGCCATGCCGCACTGCCCCCGTGCAAGATCGGGCGCATGGACCTGGCCGACGGTCTGGTCATCTATGTACTGATCTGCCCCGAGCTGTACCAGCGCGAAGGCACCCCCTACGGCGCCAACAATGGCCGTGACTGGCCCGACAACCATATCCGCTTCGCCCGCCTGGGCCTGGCCGCCGCCGAAATCGCCGCGGGCGAGGGCATGGTGCACTGGAAGCCCGATCTGGTGCACGCCCACGACTGGCCTGCCGGCCTGGCCCCGGCCTACATGCACTGGCGCGGCCTGAACACCCCCACCCTGTTCACCATCCACAACCTGGCCTACCAGGGGGTGGTCAGCCGCGGCTGCTGCCCGGAACTGGCGATTCCCGAACACGCCCTGCAACAGGAAGGCATGGAGTTCTACGGCAAGCTGTCGTTTCTCAAGGCCGGCCTGGCCTACTCCAGCCACATCACCACGGTCAGCGCCACCTATGCCCGGGAAATCACCACCCCGGCCTTCGGCTGCGGGCTCGACGGTTTTCTTGGCAGCAAGGCGCAGCAGGGCCTGCTCAGCGGCATCCCCAACGGCATCGACGAAAGCTGGGATTCGGCCACCGACACCCACCTGACCCACCGCTTCAGCATCAACGACTGGGAAGGCAAGGCGGCCAACAGCAGCCAGGTGCGCGAGCTGTTCGAGCTGGAGCCCTCCACCGGCCCGCTGTTCGCCGTGGTCTCGCGCCTGGTGTACCAGAAGGGCCTGGACCTGACCCTGGGGGTGGCCGAGTACATCGTCGAACAGGGCGGCCAGATCGCCATCATCGGCCGCGGCGAACCGGAGGAAGAACAAGCCATGCGCGAGCTGGCCAGCCGCTTCCCGGGCCGCGTGGGGGTGCGCATCGGCTTCAACGAGACCGACGCACGGCGCATGTTCGCCGGCAGCGACTTTCTGCTGATGCCCTCGCGCTACGAGCCCTGCGGCCTGAGCCAGATGTACGCGCAGCGCTTCGGCTCGCTGCCGGTGGCGCGCAACACCGGCGGCCTGGCCGACACCATCGAGAATGGCGTCACCGGCTTTCTGTTCGACGAATCGAGCGTGGAGAGCTACCGCGAAGCACTCTCGCGGGCCTTCTACGTATACGGCAAGAAACACCTGCTCAATGCCATGCGCTGCCTGGCCATGACCCAGCCATTCAACTGGTGTCAGGCCGTGGAACCCTATGCCCACCTGTACGAGGAACTGGTGACGCGCGCCACGCTCAACGCAGGCTGAGGAGAACTGCCGTATGCCCTTCAGGTCACAGGAACACGCGACCCACGGGGCCGTGATGCTGGACAGCCACACCACCCGCTTCGCCCTCTGGGCGCCCGATGCCCGGCAGGTGGAGGTGGAATGTGAAAACGCCGCCCCGCAACCCATGCAGCGCAGTGACGACGGCTGGTTCGTGCTGCGCCTGCCCTGCCCGGCCGGTACGCGCTATCGCTACCGTATCGACGGCGACCTGTCGGTCGCCGACCCGGCCAGCCGTGCCCAGCCCGACGGCGTGCACGGCCCCAGCCAGGTGCTGAGCACCGAATATGCCTGGCAACACCCCGACTGGCAGGGCCGCCCGTGGCACGAGGCAGTCATCTATGAAGTGCACGTGGGCCTGCTGGGCGGTTACGCCGGCGTGGCCAGGCACCTGCCGCGCCTGGCCGCACTGGGCGTGACCGCCATCGAGCTGATGCCCATCGGGCAGTTTCCCGGCCAGCGCAACTGGGGCTATGACGGCGTGCTGCCGTTCGCCCCGCAAGCGAGCTATGGCACCGCGCAGCAACTCAAGGCGCTGATCGACCAGGCCCACGCGCTGGGGCTGATGGTGCTGCTGGATGTGGTGTACAACCACTTCGGCCCCGACGGCAATTACCTGCACCGTTATGCCCAGGGCTTCTTTCGCGAAGACCGGCATACGCCCTGGGGCGCGGCCATCGATTTTCGCCGCCGCCAGGTGCGCGACTTCTTCATCGAGAACGCCCTGATGTGGCTGCACGACTACCGCTTCGACGGCCTGCGCCTGGATGCGGTGCACGCCATCGACGACCCTGACTTTCTGCATGAGCTGGCCCGCCGCGTGCGCGCCAGCACCGCACCGGGCCGGCAGGTGTGGCTCACCCTCGAGAACGAGCGCAACCAGGCGCACCTGCTTCAGGAGGGCTACGACGCCCAGTGGAACGACGATGGCCACAACGCCCTGCACGTGCTGCTGACCGGCGAGCAGGAAGGCTACTACGTCGATTACCGCGAGGCGCCGCTGAACAAGCTGGCGCGTTGCCTGAGCCAGGGGTTCGTGTTCCAGGGCCAGCCGGACCGCAACGGCGAACCGCGTGGCGAAGCCAGCGGCCATCTGCCGCCCAGTGCCTTCGTGCTGTTTCTGCAGAACCATGACCAGATCGGCAACCGCGCGCTGGGCGAGCGGCTCGAGCGCCTGTGCCCGCCCCAGGCCCTGCGCGCCGCCACCGGGCTGCTGTTGCTGGCACCGATGATCCCGCTGCTGTTCATGGGCGATGACTGGGGGTGCCGCCAGCCCTTCCTGTTCTTCACCGATCACCACGACGACCTTGCCACCGCCGTGCGCGAAGGCCGACGCGCCGAGTTCAAGGGGTTCAAGGCCTTCGCCGACCCCGAGCAACGGGCGCGCATCCCCGACCCGAACGCCGCCCAGACCTTCCTCGACTCGCAACCGCAATGGGGCGAGGACAGCGAGCAGTGGGTGGCGCTGTACCGTCGCCTGCTGTACCTGCGCCACCAGCACATCATCCCGCGCCTGCCGGGCACCCGCGCCCTGGGCGCCCAGGTGGTCGACGGCCAGGGCGTGAGCGCCCGCTGGCAACTGGGCGATGGCAGCGAGCTGCGCATCGACCTCAACCTCGGCCAGCAGCCACTGGCCCTGGACCTGCCGGCCCGCGAGCGGCACCTGTTCGAAAGTTGCGAACTGCCCCCGGGCCCACCCTGCCTGCCGCCGTTGAGCTGCGTGGTGAGCCTGACCCCTTCCTGCCCCACGGAGCCTGTGCATGCCTGACCTACCCTTGCTGCAACTGGCCGAACGCGCTGGCCTGGCGGTGGACTGGATCGACGCCAACGGGCGCGCCCAGCGTGTCAGCGAACCGGTCCTGCGGCGCATCCTGGCCGCCCTTGGCCACCCGGCCGCCGACGACATCGCCATCGCCAACAGCCTCAAGGCCCTGGAAAAAGCCCACGATTCCCGTCACCTGCCGCCACTGCTGACGGTCGACCAGCACCAGCCGCTGGACCTGTCGCGCTACTTCGCGGCCAACAGCCGCTGCGAGGTGCAGCACGAGGACGGCACCCGCCAGCAGCTGCAGCTGGATGCCCAGGCCCTGCTGCCGCCCGGGCTGCCACTGGGGTATCACCAGCTGCATATCGACGCCACCACCTTCACCCTGGCCGTGGCCCCGGCGCAGTGCTACAGCCTGGCCGATGCGCTGGGCACCCCGCACCCACGGTGCTGGGGCCTGAGTGCCCAGCTGTACAGCCTGCGCCGCCCGGGCGACGGCGGGCTGGGCGACTGCCTGGCACTGGAGGGCCTGGCACGCAGCGCCGCCGAGCGTGGCGCCACGGCCCTGGCCATCAGCCCGGTGCACGCCATGTTCACCCGCAACCACCCCAGCTACAGCCCCTATTCGCCATCCAGCCGGCTGTTTCTGAACAGCCTGTATGCCAGCCCCCAGGCAGTGATCGACGAGCGCACGGTGCGTATCACGGTCCAGGCCCTGGGCCTTGAGGCCCAGCTCGAACAGCTCGAAGGCCTGCCGTTGATCGACTGGCCACGGGCGGCCGGGGCACGCCAGCAGATATTGCAGGCGCTGTACCAGGGCTTTATCAAGGGCGAGCAACCGCAGCGCGCCGACTTCGACAGCTTTCGCCACGCCGGCGGCCAGGCGCTGGAAGACCACTGCCGCTTCGAAGCGCTGCTCGATGCCGCCGCCGAACGCGGCGAAAGCCAGGACTGGCGCCAGTGGCCGGCCGCCTGGCTCGACCCGCGCAGCGCCGAGATTGCCGCGTTTGCCGCCGACCACGTCGAGCAGATCGGCTTCTATGCCTTCTGCCAGTGGCTGATCGCGCGCAGCCTGGAACGTGCCCAGGAAGCGGCGCGCGGCAGCGGCATGGCGGTGGGCCTGATCGCCGACCTGGCAGTGGGGGCCGACGGTACCGGCAGCCAGGCCTGGAGCCGCCAGGACGAGCTGCTGGCCGAGCTGCACGTCGGCGCCCCGCCCGACATCCTCAACCGATCAGGGCAAAGCTGGGGCATCTGCGCGTTCTCCCCCGAGGGCCTGCGCCGCAACGGCTACCGCGCCTTCATCGAGATGCTGCGGGCCAACTTCGCCCACGCCGGGGGCCTGCGCATCGACCATGTGATGGGCCTGCAGCGCCTGTGGCTGATCCCCCAGGGCGCCGCCCCCAGCGAAGGCGCCTACCTGCACTACCCACTGGACGACCTGCTGCGCCTGCTGGCCCTGGAGTCGGTGCGCCACAAGGCAATCGTGCTCGGCGAAGACCTGGGCACGGTGCCCGAAGGCCTGCGCGAAAAGCTCGCGGCCCGCGCGATCCTGGGCATGCGTGTGCTGCTGTTCGAGCAGGACCCGCCCGGGCAGTTCACCCCCATCCTCGACTGGCCCGACAACGCCCTGGCCACCACCAGCACCCACGACCTGCCCCCGCTGGCAGGCTGGCTGCAGGCCCGCGACATCGACTGGGGCCAGCGCCTGGGGGCGATCGACGCGATCACCGAGCGCGACTGGCGCGACAGCCGCCAGCATGAAATCCAGGGCCTGCGTCGCCTGCTGCACAGCAGCTACGGCGACACCAGCAGCGAAGCCGACACCCTGATCGACGCCAGCCTGCGCCTGCTCGGGCATACCCGCGCGCCGCTGGTGCTGGTACCGCTGGAAGACCTGCTGGGCGTGGACGAACAACCCAACCTGCCCGGCACCGTCGACACCCACCCCAACTGGCGCCGCCGTTTCGCGTTGCCCGCCGCACAGCTGCTGGACGACAGCGATGCGGCGCGACGCCTCGAGCTGCTGGCCCAGGCCCGTGAACAAGCCTTCGAGCGTGACCGATGAACAGCCTCACCGCCACACTGCGCCTGCAATTTCATGCCGACTTCAGCCTCGACGATGCGGTGCCGCTGGTGCCCTACTTCGCCCGGCTGGGCATCAGCCACCTGTACGCCTCGCCCCTGTTGCAGGCGCGGCCCGGTTCGCGCCACGGCTACGACGTGGTCGACCCGACCCGGGTGAGCCCCGAACTGGGTGGCGAGGCGGCGCTGGAACGCCTGGTGGCCGCGCTGCGCCAGCACGGCATGGGCCTGATCCTGGACATCGTGTCCAACCACATGGCCGTGGGCGGCGCACACAACCCCTGGTGGCAGGACCTGCTGGCCTGGGGCCGGCGCAGCCCCTACGCCGAGTTCTTCGACATCCAGTGGCATTCGCCCGACCCGTTGCTCAAAGGCCAGTTGCTGTTGCCGTTCCTGGCCAGCGACTATGGCGCGGTGCTGCAGGCCGGGGAAATCCCGCTGCGTTTCGACGCCCGCCACGGGCGCTTTCACATCGAGCACCACGAGCACCGCTTCCCGATCAGCCCGCCGGACTATGCGCGCATCCTGTGCGTCAGCGGCCACCCCGAGCTGAGCGAGCTGGGGGCACGCTTTGCCGCCTTCGAGGGCCAGCGCCACGCCCCGGCCAACGTCGAGGCGGTGCACCAGGCCCTGGCCGAACTGGCCCGCGAGCCGCGCATCGGCCAGGCCATCGAACAGGTGCTGGCCGCCTTCGACGGGCGCACCCCCAGCGGTTTCGAGCACCTGCATCAACTGCTCGAACAGCAGCACTACCGCCTGGCCAGCTGGCGCACCGCCGGTGACGACATCAACTGGCGGCGCTTTTTCGACGTCAACGAGCTGGGCGGCCTGCGCGTGGAGCGCCCGGCGGTGTTCGAGGCCACCCATGCCAAGGTGTTCGAGCTGATCGAGCGCGGCCTGGTCGACGGCCTGCGCATCGACCACATCGACGGCCTGGCCGACCCGCGCGGTTACTGCCGCAAGCTGCGCCGACGCGTCGACGGCCTGCTCCCACGCCGGCCGCTGAGCGCTGCGCTCGAGCACTTTCCGATCTACGTGGAGAAGATCCTCGGCCCCGGCGAGCGCCTGCACGACGACTGGCGGGTGGACGGCAGCACCGGCTACGAATTCATGAACCAGGTCTCGCTGCTGCAGCATGACCCGCAGGGCGAAGCCGAACTGACCGCGCTGTGGCACGACCTGAGCGAGCGCCCGGCGTTCGTCGAGGAACTGCGCCTGGCCCGCCAGCTGGTGCTCAATGCCAGCCTGGCCGGCGACTTCGAATCGGTGGCCCAGGCCCTGCTGCAGGTGGCGCGCAACGACATCATGAGCCGCGACCTGACCCTGGGTGCCATCCGCCGCGCGTTGCAGGCGCTGGTGGAGCACTACCCGGTGTACCGCACCTACATCAATGCCTGCGGGCGCCCGGCGATGGACGAGGGGTTCTTCCAGCAGGCCCTGGCCGATGCGCGTTCGAGCCTGGGCGAAGCCGACTGGCCGCTGCTGGACTACCTGCAGCGCTGGCTGGGCGGCCAGCCCTGGCGCGAGCTGGGCCCGGGGCGGGCGCGCAAGCAGTTGCGCCACGCCTGCGTGCGCTTCCAGCAGCTGACCTCGCCCACCGCTGCCAAGGCCGTCGAAGACACCGCCTTCTATCGCTCGGCGGTGCTGTTGTCGCGCAACGACGTGGGCTTCGACGCCGAGCGCTTCAGCGCACCGGCCGAGGCCTTCCATGCCAGTTGCCAGCAACGCCTGGCGCACTTTCCCGACAACCTGCTGGCCACCGCCACCCATGACCACAAGCGTGGCGAAGATTGCCGCGCACGCCTGGCGGTGATCAGCGAACGCAGCCACTGGTTCTGCCAGCGCGTGGAGCTGTGGCGTGAACTGGCCTCGCCCCTGCGCACACAACTGGCCGATGGCGTGGCACCGAGTGCCGGTGATGAACTGCTGCTGTACCAGACCCTGCTCGGCAGTTGGCCGATGACGCTGCGCTGCGATGACACCCAGGCCTTGCGCGGCTACGCCGAACGCCTGCGCCAATGGCAGCGCAAAGCCCTGCGCGAGGCCAAGCTGCGCAGCAGCTGGAGCGCCCCCAACGAGGCCTACGAGCAGGCCTGCGCACGCTTCATCGACGCCCTGCTGCTGGAGCCGCAATGCCAGCAGCTGCGCCAGTCGGTGGCCGAGGCGGCGCAGGCCCTGGCCTGCCCGGGCGCGCTCAACAGCCTTGTGCAGAGCCTGCTGCGCATGACCGTGCCGGGGGTGCCCGACCTGTACCAGGGCAACGAATGCTGGGACCTGAGCCTGGTCGACCCGGACAACCGCCGCGCGGTGGACTACGCCGCGCGCCGCCAGGCCCTGGACGACAGCCTGCGCCCCGCCGAACTGCTCGGGCACTGGCAGGACGGGCGGGTCAAGCAGGCCCTGATCGCCCAGGTGCTGGAGCAGCGCCGGGCCTACCCAGAGCTGTTTCGCCACGGCCGCTACCAACCCCTGGAGGTACGCGGCAAACACGCCGAGCGGGTGCTCGCCTTTGCCCGTATCGGCGAGGCGCAACGTGCGGTGGTGGTGGTGCCGCGGCTGGCCTCGGGCCTGCTGGGTAACGCCACGCAACCCTTGATCCCGGCACAGAACTGGGACGATACCCGTGTGCTTTTACCGTTCGCCTTGTGCGCTGCCAATTGCACGGGACTTTTCGCCCAGGGCGCAGTCACACCCTCTAACGAGCTGTGGCTGAGCACTGCGCTCAAAGCCTTCCCCGTCAATCTCTTCATAGAACAGACTGAGTCATCAGGAGCGTCGAGATGAGTGCTGAGGAAAAACGTATCCGCGAATTCGCCTACCAGATCTGGGAGTCGGAAGGTAAACCCGAAGGCCAGGAGGAGCGTCACTGGGAGATGGCACGCAAGTTGGCCGAAGCCGAGGCCATTGCGCCCAAGGCCGCCCCGCGCAAGCCCCGTACCACCCCGCCAGGCGCACCGCCGGTAGCCCCTGGCGCCAAGCCAAAGCCCGGCGCCGCCGCGGCCAAGGCCAAGCCGCCGGCCCCTGCGGCCAAGCCCGACCCGGCAAAGAAGCCGCGTACCGCGAAGAAGCCCGCCACGCCCTGACGCCGCCGTACCTTGCGTCACTACCGCCCCGGGGCAGCGCAACGCTGCCCCGGCGCCCAGTGCGTCGCCTTTCGCCCCCCAAGGATCGCTACAAGGATTGCCATGACCCAGCCCAAGTCCAAACACAACACCCAGCCCGACGCCGTTGAACCTTCGCGCATCCGCGAGGGCCTGCCCTTCCCCCTGGGCGCCACCTGGGACGGCCTGGGTGTGAACTTCGCACTGTTCTCGGCCAACGCCACCAAGGTCGAACTGTGCCTGTTCGACGCCAGCGGCGAACATGAGCTCGAGCGCATCGAACTGCCCGAGTACACCGACGAGATCTACCACGGCTACCTGCCCGACGCGCACCCGGGGCAGATCTACGGCTACCGCGTGTACGGCCCCTACGAGCCGCAGAACGGGCACCGTTTCAACCCCAACAAGCTGCTGATCGACCCGTATGCCAAGCAGCTGGTCGGCGAGCTGCGCTGGTCCGAGGCGTTGTTCGGCTACACCATCGGCCACCCCGATGGCGACCTCAGTTTCGACGAGCGCGACAGCGCGCCGTTCGTGCCCAAGTGCAAGGTCATCGACCCGGCCTACACCTGGGGCCGCGACCAGCGGGTGGGCGTGCCGTGGGACCGTACCGTGTTCTACGAAGCGCACGTGCGCGGCATCAGCATGCGTCACCCGGCGGTGCCGGAAGCGGCGCGCGGTACCTTCGCCGGGCTGATGAACGACGAGCTGCTGGGGCACATCAAGGGCCTGGGCGTCAGCTCCATCGAGCTGCTGCCGATCCACGCCTTCGTCAACGACCAGCACCTGCTGCAAAAGGGCCTGAACAACTACTGGGGCTACAACAGCATCGCCTTCTTCGCGCCCCACCCGCGCTACCTGGCCAACGGCAAGATCGCCGAGTTCAAGGAGATGGTCGCGCACCTGCACGACGCCGGCCTGGAGGTGATTCTGGACGTGGTCTACAACCACACCGCCGAAGGCAACGAGCAGGGCCCCACGCTGTCGATGCGCGGTATCGACAACGCCTCGTACTACCGCCTGATGCCCGACGACAAGCGCTACTACATCAACGACTCGGGCACCGGCAACACCCTGGACCTGAGCCACCCCTGCGTACTGCAACTGGTCACCGACTCGCTGCGCTACTGGGCAGGCGAGATGCACGTTGATGGCTTTCGCTTCGACCTGGCGACCATCCTGGGCCGCTACCACGAAGGCTTCGACGAGCGGCACAGCTTTCTGGTGGCCTGTCGCCAGGACCCGCTGCTGAGCCAGGTCAAGCTGATTGCCGAACCCTGGGACTGCGGCCCCGGTGGCTACCAGGTGGGCAACTTCGCGCCGGGCTGGGCCGAATGGAACGACCGCTTTCGCGACACCGTGCGCGCCTTCTGGAAAGGCGACGAAGGCCAGCTGGCCGACTTTGCCGCGCGCATGACCGCCTCCGGCGAGTTGTTCAACCGCCGCGGCCGGCGCCCCTATGCCTCGGTCAACTTCATCACCGCCCACGACGGCTTCACCCTGCGCGACCTGGTGTCGTACAACGACAAGCACAACGAGGACAACGACGAGAACAACCAGGACGGCAGCAACAACAACATCTCCTGGAACCACGGGGTCGAGGGGCCCACCGACGACCCCGAGATCAACAGCCTGCGCCAGCGCCAGATGCGCAACTTCTTCGCCACCCTGCTGCTGGCCCAGGGCACGCCGATGATCGTGGCCGGCGACGAGTTCAGCCGCACCCAGCACGGCAACAACAACGCCTACTGCCAGGACAGCGAGATCGGCTGGATCAACTGGGACCTGGACGAGCAAGGCAGCGCCCTGCTCAAGTTCGTCAAGCGCCTGACCAAGCTGCGCCTGGCCTACCCGATCCTGCGCCGCAGCCGCTTCCTGGTGGGCGACTACAACGAGGCGATCGGGGTCAAGGACGTGACCTGGCTCGCGCCGGACGCCAGCGAGATGAGCGTGGAACAGTGGGAAGACCCGCAAGGGCGCTGCCTGGGCATGCTCATGGACGGGCGCGCGCAGGTCAGCGGCATCCTGCGCCCGGGGGCAGACGCCACCTTGCTGCTGATCGTCAACGCGCACCACGACGGCGTGGACTTCACCCTGCCCGACGTGCCCGAGGGCGAGTACTGGAACTGCCTGATCGACACCGACCGGCCGCAGCTGCGCAAGGCCCAGCGCCTGGAATTCGGCAGCGTGTTCAACGTCACCGGACGCTCGTTGCTGCTGTTGGAGCTGCAACGGGACGAGGACGCCTGACGCTTTAGCAATCATTCGAAATAGCCAGCCGCGTTGTCATTCGCAACGCGGCTATGCCCATTCAGTAACCGCTATTTTTCAACCGCTTACCCCCTCCAACACGGCCATCACAAAATAATCACACTATCTTGACGCCTGCCTGCGACTCTCCTTAGCTACACCTAGAACCACCGTGTTCAACTTCATTCCGGGCCTCTGGCACGCGGCTTTGCGCGCGCCATGGGGCAGGTTTGCTGGTTTGGGTCGCTCTCTGTTCCTGCCTTACAGCCCGTGACATCAGGCCAGACCTTTGGCTGTAACACACAGAGGAGATCGGCCATGAAAAGCGCACCCTGCCCTTCGGGGCTCGAGTATGTTTTCTACGCACTGTCGACGTCGCTGCTGCTCGCAACCCCGCTGGAAAGCCTGGCGGCGGGGCTGGAAGACGACGACCCGATGTTCAACCCGGCACACGGCCTGGCGCTGCCGTCGCTGGTCCCGGCCAGCGTGTCGGGGCTGAGCCTGGGTACGCTGGGGGCGTTTTCCGAACGCCTGGCAGAGCGCACGGCGGTGTTCGGCGACGAAGGCATTGCCAGCCAGTGGGCGCAGTTCTTTCCCACCCCGGTCAGGACCGCCCCGCAACGCCTGGATGCCCCCAACCAGAACCTGCAGATCGCCCCCGACCTGTTCGTGCGGGAAACCGCCGGCGGCAACACCCACCGCGCCGGGATCTTCATGGGCCACAGCAACCTGCAGGGCGGCCTGGACAATCGCCGGCCACAGCTGGGTGACAAGCAGAACGCCGTGCGCCTGGAAGGGCAAAGCCTGGGCATGTACTGGAGCCTGCAGCATGACCAGGGCTGGCATGTGGATGCGGTGGCCATGGGCACCCGTTTCGACGCCAGCGGGCGCGGCAGCGACGGCGAACGGCTCGATGGCAACGGCCACGCGCTGACATTCTCGGTGGAGGGCGGCTTCCCCATCGGCCTGGGCAAGCACTGGGTGATCGAGCCCCAGGCGCAGTTGATCAACCAGCAGTACTACCCCGGCAACGACGCCCAAGCCCAGACCCTGCAGGCCTATGACAGCCAGCCGAGCTGGACCGGCCGGGTGGGCGCGAAGCTGTCGGCCCGCTACGAGGTGCGCGGCATGCCCATCGAACCCTATGTGCGCACCAACGTGTGGTACGACTTCTCGAACGCCGACACGGTGAGCCTGGACAAGGTCGACAAGATCAGCAGCGGACGCAACGCCACCACCGTGGAGGTGGGCCTGGGCCTGGTGGCACGGGTGACGCCCAAGGTGGCGCTGTTTGTCAGTGCCGATTACAGCAGCGACGTGGACGACAACGACTTGAACGGGTTGATCGGCAACCTGGGGGTGCGTGTGCGCTGGTGAGCGGCGCTGAATGCATCGCGGGTCAGGCCCGCGATGCGACACGCATACCCCCGTCAACCTGAGGTTGACAGCTTATGTATACTGGCCGGCCATGCCCTCGCCAAGGACACCCCAGCGCATGACCGAAAACAGCTTCGCCTTTCGCCTCAAGGAACTGCTCGAACACCACAAGCTGACGCTGCAGGCGGTGGGCACGGCCCTGGGGATCTCGCGCACCGCCGTGCACAAATGGACCCGCGGCGGCGAGATCGACTACGCCAACCTGCGCAAGCTGGCCGACTTTCTCAAGGTCAACTGGATCTGGCTGCGCTACGGCGAAGAAGCCCTGCAGGACGTGCAGCAGACCCAGGTGGTGGAGCTGCCGATGACCGACCTGCGCCGGCGCTACACCGCCGAGATCATGGAGAGCGAAACCCGCATGAAGCTGGCCCAGGAAGGCGCCCGCATCGTGACCTGGGAATGGAACCTGATCAGCGACGAACTCACCTACTCGCCCAACGTCGAGGCCGTGTACGGCTGGCAGGTGATCCGCAACGAAGACTTCTGGGTGCACCTGCCCCCCGAAGACGTCGAGATGCTGCAGGCGCTGTACAGCAAGACCCTGCTCGAAGGCGAAGGCTGCGAGTGCGACTTTCGCATCTATCGCCCCGACGGCGAGATGCGCTGGATCGCCTCCCGCGCCACGGTGGTGCGCGACAGCGCCGGGCGCGCGGTGAAGATGGTCGGCATCAGCATGGACAACACCGAGCGCAAGGTCGCCGAAGAGCAACTGCGCAACAGCGAGGAACGTTTTCGCGCCATCTTCGAACTGGCCTGGGGCGCGCTGGCCTACATCGACCCGGACGGCACCTGGCAGCGGGTCAACGGCAGCTTCTGCGAGCTGCTGGGCTACAGCGCCGAAACGCTGTACGGCATGACCTTCCAGCAACTGACCCACCCCGACGACCTGGCCGCCAACCTGCAGTTGCTGCAGCGCCTGCTGGCCGGCGAGATCGAGCGCTACGAAGTGGAAAAGCGCGTGCGCCACAAGCAGGGCCACTACATCTGGGTACGTGCACGTACCGCCCTGCAGCGCCGCCAGGACGGCCAGCCGCAGCATCTGATCAGCGTGTTCGAGGACATAGGCGCCGAACGCCAGGAACGCGAACGCCTGCAGGCACGTATCGAGGCGCTTGAAGCACAGCGCGGGGCTTCGCAGGCATGAGCCGCTTCGTGGGGGTGTTTCACCTGCGAAGCCGGCATGCCGTGGACAGGGGCTTCAAGGTGCACGCGCTACACAGCGACAATCATGCCGGTGCGCACCTTGAAGCGGGCGACATACGCAATGAACAGGGCTACCAGGACGATCAGACCTGCGACTTCACCGTGATCGAGATTGCCAGCACTGCCCAGGCGCCCCGGCGCCTGAGCTGGCTGGAGCGCATCACGGGCAAGCTGCATGCATGACCCCATCCCTGATCTGACTGCGGGGCGCACATGAGCCGCTTTGTCGCTGTGTTTCACCACTGGCATATCACCAAACGCAACCTTGGCTTCGAGGTGCACAGCCTGACAGGTCGCGATCAGGCACAGGCGCACCGCGAAGCCTGCGCACGGTTGGCCGATCAGGAAGTGAGCGATATCGTGCGCTGCGCCTTCACCCTGGTTGAGATCGGCGCGCATGAACACGTTGCGCGCCCGCTGAGCTGGCGCGAGCGCATCACCGGGCGTTTCGAGGGGCGTGGCTAGAGGCAGGTGGCCAACGCCGCCATGCGCCGCTGGGCCAATGCATCGTCCTTGAGGGTGTAGAACTTGACCACCGTGCCGCCGGCTTCGGCGCGCACATCGGCGAAGTATTCGGCATCGCGTGTCGACACCGTGGCCCCACCGTTGGGGCCGGCGTCGAGGTAGCCGCTGGCATCCACGCCGAAGACGGCTTCGTCCTGCCAACCGAACTGGATGCACTCGGCCACCAGCGGCTCGGCCTTGGCCGAGGTGAAGGTCTTGTGCGGTGCGCCCAGGCGAGCCTGGTTCATCGTCGACGAGACGCATCCGGCCAGCACCAGTGCCGTACCCAATAGCATTGCTGCGCGCATGGTTGTCTCTCCCGTTGGTTGTGTGTCGGCAGCACCGGGCTCTTCGCTGGCCCTGCAGAAGCTGGCCTTGCCAGCGAAGAGCCCTGGCCTGCTGATTGAAAAAGGAGCGACTGTAGCATTGCCCCGGCCCCCGGTGAGAGAATGCCGCGCAGAAAAACGGACCCTCCCCCCCTGTGCCAAGGAACAGCACCATCCGAATCCTCTCGCTCGCCCTCATCGTCTCTACCCTCGCCCTCACCAGCTGCGGCACCATGATGCGCGGTGGGTACTGCGCCGAATGTGCATCCCCAGGCATGTACCGGGGCGTGCGCAACAACTTCTCGTTCCTGTTCAGCGCCACCTCGGCGCAGTTCTGCTGGCCGCTGATCGTGTGCCCGCTGGCGTTTATCGTCACCGCGCCCGTGGATATCGTGATCGATACCGCGATGATCCCCGCCGACCTCTCGCGCTGAGTGCCAAACAATCGAATCCCTCTATAGGTTCATCGACAAGGTCGATTAGTCACAAATTAAGTAAGGGCATAAACTGCCCCCGAATGCGCGCAATACACCCACGATAGAAAGGGTCTTGGCGCGCACCCTCTGTGACTAGCCTGCATACCACTTACCGATCCTGACGCTGATCTCGGCGGGCCTGCGCGTGCGCGGCCGATTCTGGAGCTCGTTTGTACAAGGAGATAACCATGGGACTGGGCAGAAGACAGTTCTTCAAGCTGTGCACCGTCGGCGCTGCCACCGCCACTGCGGCCAGCCTGGGCTTCGCCCCGGGCATGGCCCAGGCCACCCAATCACGCCAGTACAAGCTGCTGCGCGCCAAGGAAACCCGCAACAACTGCACCTACTGCTCGGTGGGTTGCGGCGTGCTGATGTACAGCCTTGGCGACGGCGCCAAGAACGCCAAGGCGCGTATCTTCCACATCGAAGGCGACCCCGATCACCCGGTCAGCCGCGGCTCGCTGTGCCCCAAGGGCGCGGGCCTGGTGGACTACATCCACAGCGAACAACGCCTGCTCTACCCCGAATACCGCGCCCCTGGCTCGGACAAATGGCAGCGCATCAGCTGGGATCACGCCATCGAGCGCATCGCACGCCTGATGAAGGACGACCGTGACGCCAACTTCATCGAGAAGAACGACAAGGGCACCACGGTCAACCGCTGGCTGAGCACCGGCATGCTGTGCAGCTCGGCCGCCAGCAGCGAAACCGGCTCGCTGGACCAGCGCTTCACCCGCGCCCTGGGCATCCTGGGCACCGACAGCCAGGCCCGTGTGTGCCACGCCCCTACCGTCTCGGCCCTGGCGCCGACCTTCGGGCGCGGCGCCATGACCAACAACTGGGTCGACATCAAGAACGCCAACGTGGTGCTGATCATGGGCGGCAACCCCGCCGAGGCGCACCCGGTGGGCTTCAAGTGGGTGATCGAGGCCAAGATCCGCAATGGCGCCAAGGTCATCGTGGTGGACCCGCGCTTCAACCGCAGCGCCGCCGTGGCCGACATCTACTCGCCGATTCGCGCCGGCTCCGACGTGACCTTCCTGATGGGCGTGGTCAACTACCTGATCACCCACGACAAGATCCAGCACGACTACGTGCGCGCCTACACCAACGCCAGCCTGATCGTGCGCGAGGACTACAGCTTCGACGACGGCCTGTTCAGCGGCTACGACCCGGCCAAGCGCAGCTACGACCGCAGTTCCTGGACCTACGAGCTGGGCGCCGACGGCTTCGCCAGGCGCGACATGACCCTGAGCCACCCGCGCTGCGTGTGGAACCTGCTCAAGGCCCACGTCAGCCGCTACACCCCGGACATGGTCACCAACGTCTGCGGCACGCCCAAGGCCGACTTCCTGCAGATCTGCGAGATCCTCGGCACCACCAGTGCCCCGGACAAGACCGCCACCTTCCTCTACGCCCTGGGCTGGACCCACCACACCAACGGCGCGCAGATGATCCGAGGCTCGGGCATGATCCAGCTGCTGCTGGGCAACATCGGCATGGCCGGTGGCGGGGTCAACGCCCTGCGCGGCCACTCCAACATCCAGGGCTACACCGACCTGGGCCTGCTCTCGCTGCGCCTGCCCGGCTACATGAACCTGCCATCGGATGCGCAGACCGACCTGGCCACCTACCTCAAGCAGACCACGCCCAGCGCGGTGCTGCCCGACCAGGTCAACTACTACAAGCACACCCCCAAGTTCTTCGTCAGCCTGATGAAGAGCCTGTGGGGCGACAAGGCCACCAAGGACAACGACTGGGGCTTCGACTGGCTGCCCAAGTGGGACGACAGCTACGACGTGCTCAACTACAGCAACCGCATGTACGAGGGCAAGGTCAACGGCTACATCGCCCAGGGCTTCAACCCGGTGGCGGCGTTCCCGGACAAGAACAAGGCCCAAGCCGCGCTGGAGAAACTCAAGTTCCTGGTGATCATCGACCCGCTGGCCACCGAGACCTCGAGCTTCTGGCAGAACCACGGCGAGGAGCACGACGTGGACACCGCGGCGATCCAGACCGAAGTGTTCCGCCTGCCCTCCTCCTGCTTTGCCGAGGAAGACGGCTCGATCGTCAACTCCGGGCGCTGGCTGCAATGGCACTGGGCCGGCGCTGCGCCGCCCGGCGAGGCCTGGCACGACGGCAAGATCCTCGGCCACCTGTTCCTGAAGATCCGTGAGCTGTACGAGAAGGAAGGCGGTGCCAACCCCGCGCCGATCCTCAACATGGCCTGGGACTACGCCGACCCGTTCGACCCCAAGCCCGAGGAAGTGGCCAAGGAATCCAACGGCCGCGCCCTGGCCGACCTGCACGACGAACAGGGCAACCTGATTCTGCGCAAGGGCCAGTTGCTCGACGACTTCTCGCAGCTGCGCGACGACGGCACCACTGCCAGCTTCAACTGGATCTTCGCCGGCTCCTGGACCGAAAAGGGCAACCAGATGGCACGGCGCGACAACGCCGACAGCGGCCTGGGCTGCACCCCGGGCTGGGCCTGGGCGTGGCCGCAGAACCGGCGCATTCTCTACAACCGCGCCTCGGCCGACCCCCAGGGCAAGCCGTGGGACCCCAAGCGCAAGCTGATCGGCTGGGACGGGGCGCGCTGGAGCGGCGTGGACGTGCCGGACTTCGCCGTCACCGCTGCACCGGGCAGCAACACCAACCCGTTCATCATGCTGCCTGAAGGCCTGGGCCGGCTGTTCTCGGTGGGCGCGATGAACGACGGGCCGTTCCCCGAACACTACGAGCCCACCGAAAGCCCGCTGGCGAACAACCCGCTGCACCCGAACGTGACCTACAGCCCCACCGCGCGGGTGTACGAAAGCGATCGCAAGCGCATGGGCAGCCGCGAGCAGTTCCCGTATGTGGCCACCACCTACTCGATCACCGAGCTGTTCCGCCACTGGACCAAGCATGCGCGGCTCAACGCCATCGTGCAGCCCGAGCAGTTCATCGAGATCGGCGAGAAGCTGGCCGCCGACAAGGGCATCGTGCAGGGCGACCTGGTGCGCGTCAGCACCCAGCGTGGCTACATCAAGGCCAAGGCTGTGGTGACCAAGCGCATCCGCCGCCTGGCCATCGACGGGCAGGACGTCGATACCATCGGCATCCCCTGCCACTGGGGCTATGAAGGCACCACGCGCAAGGGCTTTCTGGCCAATACCCTGACCCCGGGGGTGGGCGATTCCAATACCCACACGCCGGAATACAAGGCGTTTCTCGTGAACATCGAAAAGGCCTGAGGGAGCGAACTTCATGTCCATGCAATCCCAAGACATCATCAAGCGCTCGGCCACCAACGTGCTGACCCCGGCGCCGCGCGCGCGCGACCACCAGGCCGAAGTGGCCAAGCTGATCGACGTGAGCATCTGCATCGGCTGCAAGGCCTGCCAGGTGGCCTGCAACGAGTGGAACGACCTGCGCGACGAGGTCGGCCACAACGTCGGCGTGTACGACAACCCGGCCGACCTGTCGGCCGAAACCTGGACGCTGATGCGCTTCGATGAAGTCGAAGATGAAAGCGGCAAGCTCGAGTGGCTGATCCGCAAGGACGGCTGCATGCACTGCGCCGACCCGGGCTGCCTGAAGGCCTGCCCGCAACCGGGGGCGATCATCCAGTACGCCAACGGCATCGTCGACTTCCAGTCCGACCACTGCATCGGCTGCGGCTACTGCATCGCCGGCTGCCCGTTCGATGTGCCGCGCATCAGCAAGAAGGACAACAAGGCCTACAAGTGCACCCTGTGCGTGGACCGCGTGTCGGTCGGCCAGGAGCCGGCCTGCGTCAAGACCTGCCCCACCGGTGCGATCAACTTCGGCAGCAAGCAGGACATGCTGCACCAGGCCAGCGAGCGCGTGACCGAGCTGCAGGGCCGCGGCTTTGCCGGCGCCGGCATCTACGACCCGCAGGGCGTGGGCGGCACCCACGTGGTGTACGTGCTGCAGCACGCCGACAAGCCGCACCTGTACCACAAGCTGCCCACCGACCCGCGCATCAGCAGCGCCATCCATGGCTGGAAGGGCTGGCTCAAGCCGGTGGCGGCCGTGGCCTTCTTCGCTACCCTGGCCGGCACCCTGTTCCACTACGTAGGCGTGGGGCCGAATGAGGTCGAGGAAGCCGACGAGAAACACGAGGAGGACACCCACGCATGAACAAGGACAAACTGATCCTGCGCACCCGCTTCATCGAGCGTGCCAGCCACTGGGTAATGGTGCTGTGCTTCCTTGCCGTGGCCCTGTCGGGGCTGTCGTGGTTCTTCCCGTCGCTCAACGGGCTCAACGCCGTGTTCGGCACCCCGCAGCTGGCGCGCATCCTGCACCCGTTCTTCGGGGTGGTGGTGTTCCTGCTGCTGGCGTTCCTGTTCGTGCGCTTCGTCAAGTACAACCTGCCCGAGCGTGAAGACCTCGCGTGGTTCAGGAACGTGCGCCAGGTGCTGGCCGGCGAGCACGAGCCGGCGCTGCAGATCGGCAAGTACAACGCCGGGCAGAAGATCCTGTTCTGGGGAATCATGGGCCTGATCAGCGTGCTGCTGGTCAGTGGCGTGGTGATCTGGCGGCCTTACTTCGCGCCGTGGTTCAGCATCCCGTCGATTCGCATCGGCCTGCTGGTACACGCCATTGCCGGCATCTGCCTGATCCTGCTGATCATCGGCCATGCGTACCTGGCGTTCTGGGTCAAGGGTTCGATTCGCGGCATGGTCACCGGGTATGTGAGCCGCAGCTGGGCCAAGACCCACCATGACCGCTGGTACCGGCAGATCAGCAACAAGCAGAGCGGGAGTGGCAAGCAGCAATGAACAGCATCCAGATGACCCCTGCCGAGCAGCGTAGCGCCGGCGTTGGCGAAATACCTGCCGTGCTGCTGCCGACCCTGGGCGAGCGCTACCGCCAGCGCGCCACCCGCCTGCGTCAGCTGGCCGAGGGGCACCCGATGGCCGACTACCTGCGGTTCGTAGCACAGGTGGCCGATGCCCAGCAGCAATTGCTCGAACGCCTGCCGCTACCGGCAACGCTGGTGAGCAGCCTGGCCGGGCGGGTAGCCGCCGGCAAGGCGCCGCTGGCCTGGGCCAGCCTGCCGCGCGATGCCTACTGGCAGCAACTGTTGCGCGGGCTTGGCGAGCACATCGAACACGCCACCCTGCAGGGCCTGTGTGCGCAGGGCGAGGCCGCCCTGGACGTGGCGGCCGATGCGTTGCTGGCAGGCCGCTTCAGCGAAATCGACAGCGGTCAGGCGCTGTTCCTGTGGGCCGCCCTGTCGCTGTACTTCACCCAGCTGGCGGCGCACCTGCCCGCCATCGGCAATGCCGGCGTGGGCGAGCAGCGCCAGCATTGCCCGGTGTGCACCGGGGCGCCGGTGGCCAGCGTGATCATGACCGGTGCCCAGGCCGGGCTGCGCTACCTGCACTGCGGGTTGTGCGAGAGCCGCTGGCACATGGTGCGGCTCAAGTGCAGCAACTGCGAAGAGACCGGCAGCCTGGACTACTGGTCGCTGGATACCCATGAAACCGCGATCAAGGCCGAGAGCTGCGACGACTGCCACAGCTACCTGAAGGTGTTCTACCCCGAGCACGAGCGCGACCTTGAGCTGGTGGCCGATGACCTGGCCTCGATCGCGCTGGATGCCGAGGTGGAGCGCCAGGGGTTCGATCGCAGCGGCGTGAACCCGTTTCTGTTCCCGGGCTAGAGCGGGTACTGCATCAGCCAGTGTGATTTGCCCCAGGCCTGGAACTGCTCGAGGTACTGCCACCCCCGCTTGTGGTAGTACTCGGCGCGGTCGTGGGTGTGCAGGTAGAGGTGCGTGTGCCCCAGGGCCCTGGCCTTGGTGCAGATGCCCTCGATCAGCGTTTCGGCCAGGCCTTTGCCGCGGGCTTGCGGGCTGACGAACACGCAGGCCAGCCACGGGCTCAGGTCGGGCCGCAGGGGCAGGTCGTCGCGGGCCAGTGAAGCGCTGCCCAGCAGGTTGCCGTCATCCAGCGCCAGCAGGCTGCACAGGCTGCCGTCAGTCTGGCCATGGGCGAACTCCTGTTGCCATTGGGCCAGCGGTACATCGGCGTATTCGTAGGCGAACTGCTCGTGCAGCCAGCGGGCCAGGGTATCGCTGTGGTGTGGGTGGTTGCTGAGCCAGTCGATCATGGGTGTGCTCTGGGCGTTGGGGGGATGCAAAGGTACACCGAATTGGATGAGGGGTGTGGCCACCTGCATCTACACTTGTCAGTGCCACCGCACCTTCCCGGAGGACCGCGCCATGCCCCACTCTGACGTCCTGATCATCGGCGCCGGGCCCACCGGCCTGGTCCTGGCCCTGTGGCTGAGCAAGCTGGGCATCTCGGTACGTATCCTCGACAGGACCAGCGCCGCCGGCACCACCTCCCGCGCGCTCGCCGTGCAAGCCCGCACCCTGGAGCTGTACCGCCAACTGGACCTGGCCGACGCGGTCGTTGGCGCCGGCCACCAGGTGCCCGCCGCCAACCTCTGGGTCAAGGGCGAGCCCGCCGCACGCCTGCCTTTGGACAGCATCGGCGCCAACCTCACGCCCTACCCCTTTCTCGAAATCTACCCGCAGGACCAGCACGAGAACCTGCTGATCGAGCGCCTGCGCGGCCTTGGCGTGGAGGTCGAACGCAGCACCGAACTGCTCGGTTTCACCCAGCACGACACCACCGTCAGCGCACGCCTGCGCCTGCCCGACGGCAGCGAGCAAGACTGCGAGGCGCATTACCTGGCCGGCTGCGACGGCGCCCATTCGAGCGTGCGCAACGGCCTGCATGTCGACTTCCCCGGCGGCACCTACCAGCAGCTGTTCTATGTGGCCGACGTGGATGCCAGCGGCCCGCCCATGAACGGCGAGCTGCACGTGGACCTGGACGAGGCGGACTTTCTGGCGGTGTTCCCGCTGGCCGGCACAGGCCGCGCGCGGTTGATCGGCACGGTGCGCGACGCACGCGCCGAACACCCCGAGCAACTGCGTTTCGAGGATGTCAGCCAACGTGCCATCGAGCACCTGCAACTGCAGGTGCTCAAGGTCAACTGGTTTTCCACCTACCGCGTACACCATCGCGTGGCCGGGCATTTCCGCCAGCAGCGCGCCTTCCTGCTCGGCGACGCCGCGCACGTGCACAGCCCGGCCGGCGGCCAGGGCATGAACACCGGCATCGGCGATGCAATCAACCTGGCCTGGAAGCTGTGCAGCGTACTCAAGGGCAAGGCCCACGACGACCTGCTCGACAGCTACCCGGTCGAGCGCATGGCCTTCGCCCGGCGCCTGGTGGCCACCACCGACCAGGTGTTCACCTTCGCTACCGCCGATGGCAGCATCGCCAACCTGTTGCGTACGCGCCTGGCACCGGTGCTGATACCGCGCATGGCGGCATTCGCCAAGGCGCGCAGCCTGCTGTTTCGCACGGTCTCGCAACTGGGCCTGAACTACCGCCTGATGCCGCTGAGCTTCGGCAGCGCCGGCCATGTACAGGGCGGCGACCGCCTGCCCTGGGTGGTGACGCAGGAACACGACAATTTCAGCGCGCTGTCGCACCTGGGCTGGCAGGTGCACGTGTACGGCCTGGCCAGCAAGGAACTGAGTGCCTGGTGCGCCGCACGCCAGCTGCCACTGCAGGTTTACCCCTGGTCGGCCGCCTGCACGGCCGCCGGCCTGGCACGCAACGCGCTGTACCTGCTGCGCCCCGACAGCTACGTGGCGCTGGCCGAACCCTCGGCCTCCACCGCCGCCGTGGAGCGCTACTTCAGCGAGCGGGGCCTGCGCCCCTGGTGAGGTGCTTACGCCGGTTTGTCGGCGCCCAGCACCCCGGCATAGCGGTAGGTGGTCACGCAACACAGCACCAGGCCGCTGACCGCGACCGCGCCGCCCACCAGGCCGATGTCGCCAAGGCCCATGTGGGTGCTGACCAGGCTGCCCAGCAATGCCCCGCCACCGATGCCCACGTTGTACAGCCCCGAGAACATGGCCATGGCCACGTCGGTGGCATCGGAAGCCAGCACCAGCACCTTCGATTGCAGGGCCAGGCTGAAACACATGATCGCCATGCCCCATACCATGCTCAGCGCGCAGAGCAGGGTCGGGTTGACTGCCAGCGGGGCCAGCAGCAACAGGCTCAGGGCGATGGCGCCGATGGCGCCAATCGCGAACCCCCGCGGGAAACGCTCGCTGTAGCGACTGAACAGGATCGAGCCGAAGATGCCCGCCCCGCCATACAGCAACAGCAGGATGGTGGTCATTTCGCCGCTCATCGCCGCGACCTGCTGGCTGAACGGCTCGATGTAGCTGTAGGCGGTGAACTGCGCGGTGATGCCCAGCACCACCAACGCATACACCGAGATCAGCGCCGGCCGCTTGAGCAGCATCGGCAGGCTGCGCAGCGAACCGGAGTTCTGGCTGGGCAGGCGCGGCAGCGAGCGCATCAGCCACAGCAACGTCAGTACCGAGACCCCGGCGATGCCCATGAAGGTGGTGCGCCAGCCCAGCGCCTCGCCCACCACTCGCCCCAGCGGAATGCCCAGCACCATGGCCAGGGTGGTGCCGGTGGCCAGCACCCCGAGGGCCTTGGCCTGCTTGCCCGGCGGCGCCACCCGCACCGCCAGCGACGCGGTGATGGCCCAGAACACCGCGTGGGCCAGTGCGATACCGATGCGGCTGAACAGCAGCATGCCGAAGCTGGTGGCCATGCTCGACAGCACATGGCTGGCAATGAACAGCACGAACAGGAACGCCAGCAGCTTGCGCCGCTCGATGTTGCGGGTCATCAGCATCATCGGCAGCGAGGCCAGCGACACCACCCAGGCATAGATGGTCAGCATCAGCCCGACCTGGGCGGTGGGCATGTCGAAGCTGCGGCCGATATCGCTGAGCAGGGCCACCGGCACGAACTCGGTGGTGTTGAAGATGAATGCAGCCAGGGCCAGCGCGAAAACGCTGAGCCAGCTGCCATTACGGGTATCTGCGGGGTTGTTCATCGGACGGGGCAAGGCTCCGGGGCGGGCGCGTCAGACGCGACCCTGGGTTCAATGAAACCTGCGCGGCAAAAGGCGCGCAGGCAAAAGCCACCCCTGGGCCGGCGGCCTGGGTGTTGCGCTGCAGAAGGTTGTTATAGGTAGGTGCGGGTCGCAGGCCCGATGGTACGTCATGCGTCGGGGGGGCGACAATAACGCTCGCCGCGCCGCGCCGGCCCCACCGATGAAACTTGCCACGGACATGCAGTGTCTTTGTCATGAGCCCGTAGTAGTGCAAAGCCTGACAAGGGCTGCAGCATTGTCCGATGGTCAGGGTTTACCGACACACGCCTAATCGGGGTCCCTTGAGTACCGGATCTGCCAGGAGGCCGTATGCGCCTAGTTTCGCAACTGCTCCAACGTCTCAGACAAAAAGGCCTGCGTCGCGCCTTGCGCCCGCTGTGGCAACGCCACGTGTTCCAGCACTGGCAACTGGTGTGGCTGGACCGCGACCCGTTGGCCAGGGTGCCTCGACAACGCACCCGCCCCTGCCCTCCCGTGCGGCTCGTCCAGATCACCCCGAGCAATACCGACGCGTTCGCGCGCCATTTCCCCGGCCAGTTGCAGGCCATGAACGACCTTGCACGCGAAGGCCACACCGGCCACATGTACCTGGACGAAGCCGGTGACGCGGTGGCGATGGTGTGGGCCAGCACCCGTGACTATCACGACCGGCACTACTACGGCTGCACCTTCCCGGTACAGCCCGGCGAATACTTCCAGTTCGCCGGCGAAGTCGAGCGCGCCTACTTCGGCACCGGCCTGTCCACGCGGGTACAGACCGAGCTGTGGGAGGCCATGCTCGCCAAAGGCTGCACGCGCATCGTGGTGGTGGTGGCGCTGGACAACGCACAGGCAGTCAAGATGCACCTGCACCTGGACTACCACGAACAGGGTCGCATCACCCACGCGTACAGGTTCTTCGGGCGCTGGTACTTCTCCCGCGTGACCCACTACAGCGGCTCGCGCCTGGCCCACCTGGCCCCGCGAGCCAGACGCAAGGCCGACAGCGAGCCGGCGCCGCAGCTGCACGACACCGACGCCTGAGCGCCTACGCCCCGGGTTGCAAGGTCATGCAGCGCGCATGACCTTCAGCTTACCGGGGCTGTAGAGAAGGCCGATGGCATGCAACTGCCGGTGGACGCCTAATCGGAGCTCCTGGAATAAAACCTGTCGGAGTTCTCATGCAATTGATCGAAATCGCCCACCAGCGCATCAGACAAAAAGGCTTGCTGCGTGCGCTTCGCCCGCTGTGGCGCCGCTACATCTTCTCGCACTGGCAACTGGTGTGGTTGCAGCGCAGCCCCCTTGCGCCCGTCGCCGCGCAACGCAGGCGTACCTGCCCGCCAGTGCACCTGGTAGCGATAACACCCCACAATACCGAGGCCTTCAGCCGTTACTTCCCTGGCCAGGTGCAGGCCATGACCGACCTCGCCGAACAGGGCCACACCGGCCACATGTACGTGGACAGCCACGGCAACGCGGTGGCGATGGTGTGGGCCAGCACCCGCGATTACCACGACCGCCATTACTACGGCTGCACCTTCCCGGTGCAGCCGGGCGAATACTTCCAGTTTGCCGGGGAAGTCGACCGCGCCTACTTCGGTACAGGCCTGTCGACCCAGGCCCAGCTCGACCTGTGGTCCACCATGCTGGCCAAGGGGTGTACGCGCATCGTCAATGTGGTGGCGCTGGACAACGTGCAGGCGGTGAAGATGCACCTGCAGCTGGATTATCAGGAACAGGGTCGCATCACCCACGCCTACAGAGTGTTCGGTTGCTGGCGGTTCTCGCGCACCACCCACTACAGCGGCAAGCGCCTCGCTCACCTGGCGCCGCGGGCCCGGCCACGGGCCCCTGACACCTTCATCGCCTGAGCAGAACCGCGCCTTGATTCAGGCGCCATTAAATCGTCAAAAAAGCGTCAGACCTTTCCGATCAACTGCTCTATGCCGGTAACCTCCGGTGTAGAGCGGTTCACCCTTGTTACACATATTTTGAAACAACCGCTGCGATGGCTTTTTGACACGCCGTCAAAACGCTGGGCTATACCATGAAAAAGATTTCATCAAACCCACCGTTTCATCCGCCCTATCCGGCAAGGAGGCACCATGGGTGCTTTGCAGAACGTGCGCGACAAGATCAGAAGAAAAGGCCTTCGCCGCGTCGCCAGAACCCTCTGGGAACGCCATGTGTTCTATCACTGGGAACTGCTGTGGATGGAGCGCGACCTGGTCAGTGCGGTACCGCCGCACAACCTGCGACCGCACAAGCCGGTGCGCCTGGTGACCATCACCGAGGACAACGCCGTCGCCTTTGCCCGCCACTTCGGCGACCGTGTGCAAACCATGGCCGAGCTTGCCCGCGAAGGCCACACCGGGCACATGTACCTGGACGATGCCGACAATGCGGTGGCGTTCATCTGGGGCAGCAAGCGCGACTACCTGGACCGTCACTATTACGGCTGCACCTTCCCGGTCAAGGAGGGCGAGTTCTTCGAGTTCGGCGGCGAGATGACCCCGTCGTACTTCGGCACCAGCCTGTCGGTGGATGCCCAGGTCAACCTGTGGGCGGCCATGCAGGCCCAGGGCTGCAACAAGGTGGTGGACGTGGTCGAGACGCACAACGTACCGGCCATGAAGCTGCACCTGCGCATGGGTTATCACGAACAGGGGCGCGTGGCGCACGTGTACTGCCTGTTCGGGCGCTGGAAGTTCTTCCGCGAGACCACCTACAGCGGTTCACGCCTGGAACAGCTGCGCAAGCCGCGGGCAGTCAAGACAGCCGCCGCACCGGCATGAACCTGGCAGCCCCTGCGCCCGCGCTGCGGGTGCAGGGGCCTGCTCGACATCCCTGCTCAACCCCGCATCTACCCGCCCTGCGCGGCGCTTGACCGTACCTGGAGCGCATGCAAGCATCCGCCGGCCATGACGCCCACGAATGCAGTTCAGAGACGAATGACCCGGGATGAAGATTCCATTGCAGATCCACGCATTGAAGACGCTCGCCTGGCAGGCCGGGTGCTGCACGGAACGACAATGGCGCGAGAGAGTCTAGGCATTGGCATTACCAATGCCTGCTCACTGCCGACATGAGACCCCGACCATGAATGCCCCCGCCTCCCCTGCGCCCGAACCCGGCCGCTGCCAACGCCTCAAGGCCGCCAGCCGCCGCGAGCACGACAGTGTCGATACGCTGGTGCTGGGCGTTCGACCGTTCGAGAGCCGCGAGCGCTATGCATTGTTTCTGCAAGTGCAGCACCGCTTTCATGGCAGCCTTCAAGCCTTGTATGGCGATGCGCAGTTGAACCGCACATTGCCCGGGCTGGCGGCGCTGTCGCGGTTCGAGGCAGTGCAGGCCGACCTGCGCGACCTTGGCCTGCCGGTGCCCGGTGTACCGGCCCCTGTGCAGCTGTCTGCGCCAGCTGAAGCACTGGGCTGGCTGTACTGCAGCGAGGGCTCGAACCTGGGGGCGGCGTTTCTGTTCAGGCAGACCCAGCAACTGGGGCTGGACGCGCAGCGTGGCGCCCGGCATCTGGCGCCGCACCCGGACGGGCGTGCGCTGCAGTGGCGCCAGTTCGTGGGGTTGATCGATGCACTGGTGCTGAGTGAGGAACAGGAGCGCCAGGCGGTGGATGGGGCGCTGGCGGCGTTCGAGTTCTATCGCAGCAGCGTGCGCGACATTTTCGGCTGAGGCCTGTGGCGACGTCTTCGCCGGCTCCTGCAGGGTTCACGATGATCCTGCAGGAGCCGGCCTTGCCGGCGATCGAGTGCGCAGCGCTCGCTAACCCTGCTCGGTCATCGCCTGCGGCTGATGCTCGATACGCGCCCGCTTGCGGTAGAACGCGATGCCCAGGATCAACGCCGTCACCGCCGCCGTCATCAAGGTCTCATAGCGGTAGTCGGGGCTGAACAGCATGTAGCCCAGCACCAGCGAAATCACCACGATCACCAGCCAGGTCAGCCAGGGGAACAGCCACATCTTGAACGCCAGCTCGGTGCCCTCGCGCTCGACGATGGCACGCATGCGCAGCTGCGACACGGCGATCACCAGGTACACCAGCAGCGCGATGGCCCCGGTGGTCGACAGCAGGAAGCCGAACACCTTGCCCGGGAAGGCGAAGTTCACGAAGCAACCGACAAACCCGGCCAGGGTCGACAACAGCACCGCCACGGTGGGCACGCCACTGCCGGAAATACGCTTGGTCAGCGGGTGCGCCTCACCCCGTGCGCCCAGCGAATAGAGCATGCGCGAAGCGGTATACAGCCCCGAGTTCATGCAACTGGTCACCGCCACCAGCACCACCACGTCGATCAGGAACTTGGCACCCGGCACGTTGAGGATTTCCAGCGCGCGCTGGAACGAACCCACCTGCAGCAGGCGCGGGTCATTCCACGGCACCAGCGCGACGATGAAGAAGATCGAGAACACGTAGAAGATCGCGATGCGGTACACCACCAGGTTGGTGGCGCGGCGGATCTTGTCTTTCGGGTTGGCGGTTTCGTCGGCGGCAATGGTGACGATCTCGGCACCGAAGAACGAGAAGATGGTCACCAGCACGCCGGCCAGCACGGCGCCGAAGCCGTTGGGCATGAAGCCGCCATTGGACCACAGGTTCTCGACGCCCGAGGTCTGCGCCAGCGGCCATACACCGCTCACCCCCATCAGGCACACCACCAAAAAGCCGATGATCGCCACCACCTTGACCAGGGCGAACCAGTACTCGAACTTGCCGAAGTTCTTCACGCTGATCAGGTTGCTGCACGACAGCACGATCATGATCAGGAAGGCAAAGGCCCAGGACGGCACGTCGGGGTACCAGGCGTGCAGGATGTCGGCACCGGCGATTGCCTCTACCGGAATGATCAGTACCCAGAACCACCAGTACAGCCAGCCGATGGTGAAGCCTGCCCATGGCCCGATGGCCCGCCCGGCGTAGGTGGAGAACGAGCCGCTGTTGGGGTCGGCGATGGCCATTTCGCCGAGCATGCGCATCACCAGCAGCACCAGCAGGCCGGTAATCATGTAGGAGATGAGGATGGCCGGACCGGCCTTGGCGATGGCGTTGGACGAACCGATGAACAAACCGGCGCCGATGATGCCGGCGATGGAGATCATCGAGACCTGACGCGAGGTCAGGCCGTGCTTGAGCGAGCGTTGCGGTTTTTCTTGTAGGGACGACATGGTTGCCTCTCTGGCCAATGCCTGCTGCACCTGGTTGCGCGATGACCGCGCAGGTCAGGCCAAGGTCTTCATGGAAAGTGTGCGGCAGCAGAAATGTAAGGAGCCGTTATTGTTTTTTGGGCATCAAACGTGATGTAACGGGTACTGATCGGCCTCTTTTCGATAAGTTTCGGACGCACTTTTCCCGGTCCCTCGGGGCATCGAAACTAGCAGTTGAAATGATTGACGCAGGTCAGTATTAATCTGCGAACAGGCTGCTTACAAACGACCTTTTATCACCACATGATTCCTCCATGGAATGAACTCAGTCCTTTTCATCTGCCCGGTGCCCTCGATGTCCAAGCGTTTGATGCCCTCCACCACCACCCTGCAATGCTTCGAAGCGGCGGCCCGCCACCTGAGCTTCACCCGCGCCGCGCAGGAGCTGCACCTGACCCAGAGCGCGGTGAGCAAGCAGGTGGCGCAACTCGAGGAAATGCTCTGCCACAACCTGTTCCAGCGCGTGCGCCGGCGCCTGCACCTGACCCCTGCAGGCTCGCTGTACCTGGCCGAGGTGAACAAGATCCTCACCCAGCTGGACATCTCCAGCCGCTACATCCTGACCTACGGCGGCGAGACCCAGGTGCTGACCGTGGCCACCCAGCCCACCTTCGGCGCACGCTGGCTGGTGCCCAACCTGCACGGTTTCAGCCGGCAGCACCCGAACATCCATCTGGACATCAAGAGCGAGCTGGAACCCTTCGACCTGCTCAACAACAAGGCCGACATCGCGTTTTTCTTCGGCCAGGGCACCTGGCCGGGGGCCACCTGCATCGAGCTGTTCCATGAAGAGGTGGTGCCGGTGTGTCACCCCGAGCTGATCGCGGCAGCGCTGCCACGCAGCGCCGAAGACCTCGCCCGCCACCCCTTGCTGCAATGCACCTCGCGCCCGGAGGCCTGGCACGAGTGGTTCCTGCAGCAGGACCTGCAGTCCCAGCACAGCTACCACGGGCCGCGCTTCGACACCTTCTACCTGTGCATCCGCGCGGCCCAGGCCGGCTGCGGCATCGCCCTGGTGCCACGCTACCTGGTGGCCGAAGAACTGGCCGAGGGCAAGCTGGTGGTGGCCTGGGCGCACACCATGCCCAGCGAGGGCGCGCACTTCATCGCCCATGCCGAGCATGCGGCGCAGGTGCCGAAGGTGAAGGCGTTCGTCGAGTGGATACAGGGCAGGATCACGATTTGACGGAATGATTGCTCGACTTTATTTCGCTTGTGGCGTTTGCCGGATGTTGGCTTAGATATATAAAAACTTCCGTCACCCAGGTACTTGCCCATGACGCACGAAACAATCAGCCGATCTCTTTCCATTGTGCATCCCATTACACTTTCACACGGGCGCAATGCCCAGGTGTGGGATACCGATGGCAAGCACTACATCGACTTCGTGGGCGGTATCGGCGTACTCAACCTGGGGCATTGCAACCCGGCGATCGTCAGCGCCATCCAGCACCAGGCCACGCAACTGACCCATGCGGCGTTCAACGCCGTCCCGCACGGGCCCTATGTGCAGTTCATGCAACGCCTGGAGGCGTTCGTGCCACTGAGCTACCCGATGGCAGGCATGCTCACCAACAGTGGCGCCGAGGCGGCGGAGAACGCCTTGAAAGTGGCCCGCGCCGCCACCGGGCGTACGGCGGTGGTGGCCTTCGATGGCGGCTTCCACGGACGTACCCTGGCCACGCTCAACCTCAATGGCAAGGTGGCACCCTACAAGCAGAAGGTCGGCGTGCTGCCCGGCCCGGTGTTCCACCTGCCCTACCCCAGCGCCGACAACGGCGTGACCGGCGAGCAGGCGATGCAGGCGCTGGAGCGCCTGTTCAGCGTCGAGATCGACGTCAACGAAGTGGCCTGCTTCATCTTCGAGCCGGTGCAGGGCGAAGCCGGCTTCCTGGCAATGGACCCCACCTTTGCCCAGGCCCTGCGCACGTTCTGCGATGCACACGGCATCCTGATCATCATCGACGAGATCCAGTCGGGCTTTGGCCGCACCGGCCAGCGCTTCGGCTTCCCGCGGCTGGGCATCGAGCCGGATCTGCTGCTGTTGGGCAAGAGCATTGCCGGCGGCGTGCCGCTGGGCGCGGTGGTAGGCCGGCGCGAGCTGATGGCCAGCCTGCCCAAGGGTGGCCTGGGCGGCACCTATTCGGGCAACCCGCTGGCCTGTGCGGCAGGGTTGGCGACCCTGGAACTGATGAGCGATGCCAACCTGGCGACCTGGGGCGAGCTGCAGGAGCGCGCCATCGTCGGGCGTTATGAAGCGTGGAAGGCCCGCGGGTTGACGCCGTACCTAGGGCGCCTGACCGGTGTGGGCGCCATGCGCGGCATCGAGCTGGTCACGCCACAAGGCAAGCCGGCCACCGCACAACTGGCCGAGGTGCTGGAGAAGGCACGCGCGGCCGGGCTGCTGCTGATGCCGGCGGGCAAGGCGCGGCACATCATCAGGTTGCTGGCGCCATTGACCGCCGAGGCAGACGTGCTGGAGCGCGGGCTGGATATCCTGGAGCGCTGCCTGGCAGAACTGTCATGAGCAAGTGCTTTTGCCCAGCGCAATCAGGCTTTATCCTGCATCGTTTCGCACGCTGGCCCTGGGAGTTCCAATGTACATCGATGTACCGCGCCGCCTGGTGTTCTTCGACAAGGACGACACCGTTCGCCCGCCCTGCCTCGTGCAGTACCATCCCGACACCGGCACCCTGAGCCGGCCGGCTTTCGCCCAGCCCGACGACAGCGTGTGGGACATCGCGCGCGACCAACGCCGCATCGCGCTGAGCGGGGTCAAGTGGCTGGTGGTGCGCGGGGCCAGCCGCTCGCGGCTGAACCTTGTGCACGACGGCGCGCCGCTGCATGCAACCCAGAACCTGCTGTCGTACTGGGCACGCTTCGACCCCAGCGCCCGCTACGCGCTGGTCAGCGTGGCCAATGGCAAGAAACGCCCGGTGATCATCGACCTGGACAGCGGTGAACACAGCGACCCTGTGGAGCGTGACGTGGACGCCAGGTTCGGCAGCATCGACCCGTTGCAGGGCAGGCTCTGGGCCCCCGACGAGCGTGCCCGCAATGGCGTATTGACGGTCGATTGCGCCAGCGGCGAAGTCGGCAGGGTCAGCGTGCCGCTGGAGGCAAAGGTGCGCAGCCTGCGCTTTTCCCGCGACGGGCAGTACCTGTTCGTGACCGGGGAAAACAACCGGCTGTTGTGCTGCGACCGCGAGGGCGCAACGGTATGGACCAAGGACGTCAGTGCGTATGGCCATGTCGGCTCGGGCCGGATCCTGTTCAACGAATCCGGCAGCCACCTGTGCCTGCCGACCTCGCCCACCGACAGCTCCACGCTCGCCGGCAATCTCATCATCGCAACCGCCACCGGCCATACCGAGACCACCATCATGCCCAAGGCGCGACTGGCCGCTGACTGGTTTGGCGACCACGTGCTGAGCCATCGTGGCGAGGTGGTGGACTTCTTCACCGGCGCCATCGTGGCCAAGCTGGACCTGGCCAGCCCCTGCTGATCGTCACCTGACCCGCCCCTTCAACGGCCACCGCCGCCCCGTGTGCTAGCGTCTATGGGTGGCCTGCGCCTTGCGCACGGCCACGCCCATAAGAAATCAAGACCTGACCGACTGATGACGGGTGAGCCATGCAACTGCGAATCAACCAGACGACCTACGAGGTCGATGCTGACGCGGACACGCCCCTGCTGTGGGTGATCCGCGATGACCTGGGCCTGACCGGTACCAAGTACGGCTGCGGCCTGGCCCAGTGCGGCGCCTGCTCGGTGCTGGTGGACGGCGCCGTGGTGCGCGCCTGCGTGACCCCGGTGGCAGGCGTGGTGGGGCGCGAAATCACCACCATCGAAGCCGTGGAGGCCGACGCCGTGGGCAAGCGCGTGGTCAGCGCCTGGGTCAAGCACCAGGTGGCCCAGTGCGGTTACTGCCAGTCGGGCCAGGTGATGGCGGCCACTGCCCTGCTCAAGCACACCCCGCACCCGAGCGATGCCCAGATTGCTGCCGCGATGGTCAACCTGTGCCGTTGCGGCACCTACAACGCCATCCATGCCGCCGTGCACGACGTGGCCGCCGCGCAGGAGAACGCCTGATGAACGACAGCCTGCGCGTTACCGGCGTGGCCCAGCCCTTCCCTGTGGGCGAGCCGGTCAATATCTCGCGCCGCAGCTTTCTGCTGGCAAGCGCCGGCACGGCAGTGGGCGCACTGGTGCTGGGCTTCGGCCTGCCCCTGGGCCTGAGCCGTGTGCAGGCCGCCACGGGCAACGCAGCGGCGCCCGGCACCCAGGTGCCGGCCTTCCTGGAGATCCGCCCGGACGGCCGCATCCGCCTGCTCAGCCCGTTCATGGAGGGCGGCCAGGGCATCTTCACGGCCATGGCGCAGATCGTGGGCGAAGAGCTCGATGCCGACCCCGTCACCTTTTTGATCGACAGCGCACCGCCCGGCGAGCAGTACGTGGTGATGGACAACGGCATGCGTATCACCGGCGGCAGCATGTCGGTGCGCACCAGCTACCCGACCATGCGCCGCCTCGGCGCCCTGGCCCGCGCCATGCTGCTGCAGGCCGCTGCCGAGCGCCTGGGCGTGCCGGTGGGCGACCTGAGCACCGAGCCCGGCCGGGTGATACACGCCGCGTCGGGGCGCACGCTGGGCTATGGCGAACTGGCAGCCCAGGCCATGGACCTGCCCGTGCCAGACCCTGCCGGCGTGACGCTGCGCGACCCCAGCCAGTTCCGCTGGATCGGCAAGCCGGTGCAACGGGTGGACGCCTATGACAAGTCCACCGGCAAGGCCGTGTACAGCATCGACGTGAAGGTCGACGGCATGCTGCATGCCGCGGTGCAGCATGCACCGCGCCTGGGCATGCGCGTGGGCGAGCTGCGCAACGAGGCGCAGGTGAAAGCCATGAAGGGCGTGCATTCGGTGCATCGGCTGCCCGGTGCGGTGGCCGTGGTGGCCGAGCGCTGGTGGCACGCCAAGCGCGCGGTGGAGGCCGTGCAGGTGCAGTGGCTGGAGGCATCGGCCGACTCGAAGGTGCGCCAGATGCCTGCGGACTTTTCCAGCGACGCCTTTCGCGACCAGTTGGCCGCGGCCACCGGCCCGGCCCGCGACGAGGAGAATGAAGGCGACTTCGGCAAAGCCTATGCCGACGCCGCCACCCAGGTGGAGGCCACCTACCACAACCAGTTCCTCAACCATGCGCAGCTGGAGCCGCCTTCGGCCCTGGCGCGCTTCAACCCCGACGGCACGCTGGAGGTGTGGCTGCCCAACCAGGCGCCCGACATGTTCCGCGCCGACATGGCCAAGCGCACCGGCCTGGACCCGTCACAGATCACCCTGCACTCGCCGCTGCTGGGCGGCTTTTTCGGCCGCCACTTCCTGTACGACAGCGCCAACCCCTACCCGCAGGCGATCCTGCTGGCCAAGGCGGTCGGGCGCCCGGTCAAGCTGATCTGGAGCCGCGAAGAGGAGTTTCTGCGTGACGCGCTGCGCCCCATGGCCGTGGTCAGGTTCCGCGCCGCACTCGACGCCCAGGGCCTGCCGGTGGCCATCGAGGCAGTCAGTGCCACCGAAGGCCCCACCGAAGCCATCGCCGGCAAGCAGGGCGAGAAAATCGACCCCACGGCACTCGAAGGGCTGTCGGGCAAGGCCTACGCCATCCCCAGCAAACGTATCGCCCAGGTCTATGTGAAAGGCCCGGCGATGCTCGGTTACTGGCGTTCGGTGGGCAACTCGCTGAATGACTTCTTCTATGAGGCGTTCCTCGATGAGCTGGCCGACAAGGGCAAGCAGGACCCGTTCGAACTGCGCCTGCACCTGCTGCGCGACAACCAGCGCCTGACCAACCTGCTGCAGGCGGTGGGCGATCTGTCCGGTGGCTGGAAGCGTGGCCCGTTCACCGCCGAGGACGGCTCGCGGCGCGCTCGGGGTGTGGCCATGGCCTCGCCGTTCGGCTCGGAGGCGGCGGTGATCGCCGAGGTGTCCATCGAGCAGGGCCAGGTGAAGGTGCACGATATCTGGGAGGCCATCGACCCCGGCAGCATCGTCAACCCGGCGATCATCGAGGCGCAGGTCAATGGCGCGGTGTCGCTGGGGCTGTCGCAGGCACTGGTGGAGGAAGCGGTGTACGTGAACGGCCAGCCGCGCGCGCGCAACTATGACCTGTACCCGATCCTGTCGGCGCAGCGCATGGCGCGGGTGCATGTACGCATCGTCGAGAGCGGCGCGAAGATGGGCGGTATCGGCGAGCCGCCATTGCCGGCGGTGGCCCCGGCGGTGGCCAATGCGGTGGCGCACCTGACCGGCCAGCGCATCCGCAGCATGCCGCTGTCGCGCTACACCTTCAGCTAGGCCTCGATCAGGGACACCGCGCACATGACCAAGAGTCGACTCGCAACAACGCTGGGCTGTTTCGCGCTGCTTTGCCTCGTCATCGCAGCCGTGCTGGCCTGGTACGTGACCCGCACGCCGGCGTCGCCCTTCGCTGCCCAGGCCAGTGCCGCACCGCCAGACCCGGCCCTGGTGCAACGCGGCGAGTACGTGGCGCGGCTGGGCGACTGCGTGGCCTGCCACAGCCTGCCAGAGGCGGCGCCGTTTACCGGCGGGCTGAAGATGGCCACCCCGCTGGGCGCGATCTACGCCACCAACATCACCGCCGACCGCGCCACCGGCATCGGCGCCTACAGCCTGGCCGACTTCGACCGCGCCGTGCGCCATGGGGTGACCCCGGACGGTCGCCGGCTGTACCCGGCCATGCCCTACCCCTCGTACGCCAAGCTCAGTGACGACGATATCCGCGCGCTGTATGCCTTCTTCATGCACGGGGTGAGCCCGGCGGCGCAGGCCAACAAGCCCAGCGAAATCCCCTGGCCACTGAACCTGCGCTGGCCGATTGCGCTGTGGAACGGCCTGTTCACCGACCCCGCGCCCTACCCGGCCAAGCCGGACCAGGATGCGCAGTGGAACCGCGGCGCCTACATCGTGCAGGGGCCGGGCCACTGCGGCAGTTGCCATACGCCGCGCGGCCTGGCCTTCAACGAGAAGGGCCTGAGCGAGGCCAGCAAGACGTACCTGGCCGGCGGGCTGCTGGATGGCTGGTATGCGCCGAGCCTGCGCAACGACCCCAACACCGGGCTTGGGCGCTGGAACGAGGCGGATATCGTCAGCTTCCTCAAGCACGGGCGCAACCGGCACGCGGTGGTGTACGGCTCGATGACCGAGGCGTTCAACAACTCAACGCAGTTCATGAGCGACGAAGACCTGGGCGCGATCGCGCACTACCTCAAGTCGCTGCCCGGCGACCCCAGCCGCGACGGGCCGGCATGGCAGTACCAGGCGAGCGAGCTGTCGGCCGCATCCACGGCCCCCGGCGCCCACACCTACGTGAGCCGCTGCGCGACCTGCCATGGCCTGGACGGGCGCGGCCAGGCCGAGTGGATGCCACCCCTGGCCGGCGCCACCTCGGCACTGGCCGGGGAGGACGCATCGGCCATCAACATCACCTTGAACGGCTCGCAGCGCATCGTCGCCGCGGGCGTGCCGGACGCCTACCGCATGCCGGCATTTCGCGAACAGCTGTCGGACCGGGAAATTGCCGAGGTGCTGAGTTTTGTGCGCAGCACCTGGGGCAATCATGGTGGCGCGGTAGAGGCCAAGACGGTGGGCAAGCTGCGCGAGCACACCGGGCCGGCCAGCAGCAACCCGATCATCTTGCAGATGCGTTGAGCATCACCACCAGGAAGCCCCCATGCCATTGCAACGCCTGTCGAGGACCCCCCATGGAAAGCATTGACCTGCTGGTGCTGCGAACTGCCCGGGAGTGGCTTGCCGGCGGCGAGCGCTGCCTGCTGGCCACCGTGGTGCGCACCTGGGGCTCGTCGCCGCGACCGGTGGGCTCGATGATGGTGCTCAGGCAGGACGGGCGCGCGGTGGGCAGTGTGTCGGGCGGGTGCATCGAGGACGACCTGATTGACCGGTACAGCAGCCTCCATGGCGGGCCGGGGATGCCAGGCGGCGCGCCACAGGTGGTGCGCTACGGCGTGAGTGCGGACGAGGCGCACCGGTTCGGCCTGCCATGTGGCGGCACCCTGGAACTGGTGCTGGAGTTCGCACCCTGCGCGCAGGCGCTGGGCCGTTTGCTGGCGCTGCTTGATGAGGGAGTACTGATGCGCCGCGAGCTTGACCTGGCCTCGGGCGAGGTGACGGTGCAGGCCGACCAGCCCCATGCACCGTTCAGCTTCGATGGGCAGCGGCTGAGCAACCCGCTGGGGCCGGCTTACCGGATGCTGCTGATCGGCGCCGGTGTGCTGGCCGAGTACGTGGCGGTGATGGCGCTGTTCAACGGGTTCAAGGTGTCGGTGTGTGATCCGCGGCCGGAGCACATGGACGTGTGGACGGTCGCCGGGGTAGAGAAGCTGATGGGCATGCCGGACGACGTGGTGCGCGCGTTTGCGGTGGATGCTCGCACCTGCGTGATTGCCCTGAGCCATGACCCCAGGCTGGATGACCTGGCGCTGATCGAAGCGCTGCGCGGGCCGGCGATGTACATCGGGGCGATTGGCTCGCGGCGCAACAGCGAGAGCCGCCGCCAGCGCTTGATCGGGCATTTTGGCCAGACGCCGGAATCGCTGCGGCGCCTGCATGGGCCCATCGGGCTCTACATCGCCAGCAAGACCCCAGGGGAGATTGCGGTGAGCGTGATGGCCGAGGTGCTGGCGGTGAAGAACGGCGTGCCCCTGCCCGGCGCTGTCGGCGCGGGGCCGACCCAGCCCCAGGTGGAGCACCCGCCACTGACTCAGGCATCGTGTTGTGCGCACCCAGGGTGACTGCATCGCCCTGGTGCTGGCTGCAGGCCGTGCCAGGCGCTTTGGCAGCGACAAGCGCCTGGCACGGCTGGCGTCGGGGCAAACGCTGCTGGCAGCCACGCTGGCACGGGCATTGGAGGCGTTCGACGACGTCCGGGTGGTACTCAGGCCCGGGGACGATCCCGCGACCCTGGCAATTGACGGGCGGGTACGGGTTCTGTGGGCCGAGCAGGCCGACCAGGGCATGGGCAGCAGCCTGGCAGCCGGGGTGCGTGCGCTGGAACAGTCACCGGCCCCGGCCGTGGCGGTGTTGCTGGGCGATATGCCCTGGGTGCAGGGGCAGACGCTCAAGCAGTTGAAGGCCCTGTGCAACGCCCGGCAGATCGTGCTGCCGCTGCATCACGGGGTGCGTGGGCATCCGGTGATCTTCGGTCGACAGTTCTGGCCGGCCCTGGCATGCCTGCAGGGCGATCAGGGCGGCAAGGACATCGTGCGCGGCGCGCACGACGCCTGCGTCCAGGTGCCGGTGGAGGATGCGGGCGTCATCAGGGATGTGGATCAGCCGCGGGACATCCCGGCTGGCTCGAGGTGAGCGACGCCACCCGCGCCCAGCCGCCGCTGCGCGCTGGCGCCTTGCTCAAAGCGCCGCATAGACAAGGGCTGACAGCCGGCCGGGGCGCGGATCGATCATGCTGTGGCCGCCCGAGGTCGTGGTGACGAAACCGAAACTCACGCGCCGCTCGGGGTCGGCAAAGCTGATCGGGCCGCCCAGCCCGATATGGCCGAAGGTGTCCGGGCCCATGGCGTGGGTAGCCGCCGGGTCGATTTGCTGCTCCAGCATGCAGCCCAGCCCGTAGCGCATCGGCCGCATCCAAACCCGATCCATGCCATGACTGTGCTCTCGGGTGAATTCGTCGAGCAGTTCAGGGCCGATGAAGTGGCCCGCCAGCAGCGCACTGTAGAAGCCGGCCAGGCCGTGAGCGGTGGCATGGCCACACACCCCCGGTTGCCGATAGGCCCACCAGCGCGGGTCACTGGTGCGCCGGGGCACCATGCCGGGGTTGGTGAAGGCGAATGTGGCGATATGCGAGGGCTCGCTCTTCACCACCGTGCGCAGCGCTTGCGAGTAGGGGTCGCCAACGCGCCCGGTGGCACTGTCGAAGCGAGCGATACGGTGAAACTGCGTCTCGTCCACCCCAAGGTGCACGTCCAGGCCGTGAGGGTCCAGCATCTGTTCATGGATGAAGGCGCAGGGGTCACGCCCGTCCACCCGACGAATCAGCTCGCCCAGAATCCAGCCAAAGGTGGTGGTGCCGTAGCCCAGGTCGGTGCCCGGTTCCCACCACAGCGGCTCGTCTTCCAGCACCCGCACCATGTGCTCCCAGTCATACATCATCGGGTTATGGTCGGGGCCCCGCAGCGCCGGCAGGCCGGCGGTGTGGTTCATCACCTGACGCACACTGACCCTGGCCTTGCCGTTGCGGGCGAACTCGGGCCAGTAGCGGGCCACCGGCGCATCCAGTTCCAGCCGGCCCGCCTCGACCAGCATCAGGATGGCCACTGCCACATAGGGTTTTACAACACAGAAGGTGTTGGCCAGCGTGTCGTGCGTCCAGGGCCTGCCGCCCTCCTGGTCCGCCACACCGGCCCACAGGTCGACGACCCGCTCCCCGTCCACCTGCACACAGAGCCCGGCACCCCGCTCCTGCGGATCATCGAACATCGCTTCGAAGGCCTGCCGGACCGCCTCGAAGGGCTGGGCACATATCCCTTGCGCTTTCATGCCTCGTCTTCCTCGTCGTTGAAATGTTGCCCTGTAACCGAGCGACGTTGCTGCGTAGCAGACCTGCCAGGCGACAATGATTGTCTCGGCGCCTGACAGACCCGAACGCATTACTGTTGGCTCGTGAACCTGACTACCGACTGCGCCCCCTGGGGCGCCCCCTCAAACACACAGGTTGATGGAACGTTCATCCACGCGAGCACGTGTGCGTGTGTGCCAGGGAATAACGATTCGCGCGTTTATAGGTGCCGAAGTCATTGAACCGAACACCGGCCTCGGCCATGACTTGATGCGCATAAGGCACGGTCATCTGGCGCAGGTAGAACGGGTCCCTGACAACGAAGTGGTGAATACTGTGGGTGCTGCCGAAGTTGAAGCAGAACAATTGGAACGGCCATAGCCACCAGGCGTTCATGACCTGAGTTTGCTGCAGCGCATTGCGCGGTGCCACATCACCGTAATAGTGCATGTTCGAACTGATGAAAAACAGGCAGAACTGCCGGATCAGGTTGGGCGCGACCAGAATCACGACCACACTGTTGACCACATCCATTACCGCCAGGGTGGTCGCGGAACTGTGCACCTCGTGCCCGCTGACCGCGCCAAGCCAGGCATACAGGTGGTAGCTGAGAAACACATACCAGCAACCCCAGTACAACAGCCCAAAGGGTGTATTGAGCCGGACGATCTTGACCAGCAAGCGGACTTTCTCCCGCCAGCCTGGGGCAAATACCGCATTGAGAAAACCGAAGATGAACCCGTCCACCAGTTTCAACAACCGCAGTACACCCCAGGGGCTGCCACTGGTGGTGATCCAGGCTTCCACATCCGTCTCGGTGCCTGACTCTTTATGGTGATGAAAGTGCAAACTTCGCCTTAACCAGGGGCTGGGCATTCCCGGCCGAGCCAACCAGCATAAAAACATCATGGCATTGTGCGCCAGCGGCTGTTTTCTGAAATAAAGACGATGAATCAGATCGTGTTCTATTTCATGAATGAACGAGGTCAGCAGCGCGTTGATCAGAATGCAGCCCCAGGCAGGAATGGACCCCTGCAGGTAGAGCCCCCCACTCACCACCATGCCGATCAGCGACACCGCCATGACACCTGCGCCCAGCGCATTCTGATGTTGCAGGATCGGATAGCGCTGGCGCAGGTAATTACCATGTTCGGTAATACGCCGGGTAACATGATCAATCTTTTGCTGATCGGTAGTGGGGCGTTCAAGTTCCATTGTTGCCTCCAAGACTTTCATACCTCATCCTCTGTTTGTGTCGGACAATCCCCCGCCAGGTTAAACCGGCCGCGTCAATTGTTCGGGCTATACAACGGGTAGGTGAATGCATGCGCGCATTATATAAACGCAAATCGACTGTTTGCGTGAAGCTTGTTAAGATCCTTTCAAGCTTCAAAATGATAAGGCAAGTAAAAGTCTTTGCAACTGTGTATTTTGGGTGGGTTCAGCGTGACAGTTACGTGTAAGGATTTTTAATTTAGTTACAGGTTGTACAGTTATAAAACGACGCCGTACAAGTATTGCCAAGGAGGCACCATGAGATTGCATCGCATCAGATATTGCCGGCTCGCCTCACCGAAACCAGACGCCAGCGTACCCAGCCCAGCCAGCCCCGATGCCTTCGACGCGGTGTTTTACGATGCCCCTGCAGACACGGCCACCCACCGCGCAGGCTTTGAAAAGCTGCTGCGTTACCTGCAGTGCGGGGATACCGTGATCGTGGACAGCATGGCCTCGCTTTCGGCCAATACCGAGCAGTTGTGCAACTTCATTCGCCGCTTGATCGAAAAACAGGTCACGCTCAAGTTTGTGGATGAAAACCTGACATTCCGAGATGACGGCCGTGAAGTTGCGGGCCCCATCGTCGCGGCCATGGAGTTGCTTGCAGAGTTCGAGCGCGCGGCACTGCGCGAAAAACAGGCCGCCGGTATTGCAACTGCAAGAAATCGGGGTTCCTACCGAGGTCGAAAGAAGAAACTGTCCGACAATCAGGTTGTAAGTTTAATTGAGCGCGCCCGCGCGGGAGAAAGTAAATCCCGGCTGGCGCGTGATTTCGATATCAGTCGCCAGACGTTATATCGGTATTTGAAATCGACCTAGGGCTCTTCAGAAGAAGAGCCCTGGGTACTAGTTGTTCCAGGCCGGCTGGACTACCCTCACTGCTTGACTAGGTCGCTCGGCTTCCAGCTCTGGTCGAAGAACGCCTGTTTGGGCCCATACAACCGCACGATCACCAGAAAGCCCTTGTCTGGCAGGGTCTTGATCCAGTTCTTGCCCTCGCCCGGCGAGGTGGGGCCGAAGTAGATGTCGGTGGAGCCGTCGCTGTTGGGCGTCGGCTTGTCCATCTGGTTGAGCGACGGGAACGGCTGGCCGTTGTCCAGGCCCGATGCCGTGAGGTTGTCGTAGGCGGTAACCGACCAGAACAAGGCCGCCGGCACATTCGCCGGCAGGTTGAGCTTGTAGGTGTGGGCACCGTCGAGGAACTTGCCCTCGGCATCGCGGGTGGTGGCCGGGTATTTGGCACCGGCGCCGACCAGGTTCATCACCATGCCCGGGCTGTCCGAATAGGCCGAGGTGAAGAACGCCACGCGCTGCTCCAGGTTGGTGAAGGTGCCACTGGCCTGGAACTCGGTGTTCTCCCCGGCAAAGGTGTTCACGAACTGGCGATCCTTGTAGTACAGGCCGCCAGGCTCTTTGGGCAGCAGGTGGCTGGTGACCACCTTGCTCATCTTGAACGCGGTGCGCGCCGCTTCATCGAGCAATTTGCGCCGTTCGGCATCCGGGGCGAAGGGCTTGCCCTTCTCGATGCCCAGGGTGTGCAGGAACCCGCGCATGTCCATGTCGGCCGGGTCCACCGCTTCGGCGTCGATGAAGCGCGACAGCATGTCGAAGTAGCGACCGTCCTCGGGGAACAGCATGTTGATCGGTGCGCCGGTGGCATCGGGAAACTGCATCGCCAGTGCCGAGTCCTTCTTGCCCAGCGGATAGATCCTGGTGCGCTCGACCTCGGCCACCGGCACGCTGAGGTCGTTGGGGTCCTTGAAGAAGGTGCGCCAGAACAGGAACACGTTGTTGGTGCGCGAGCGATAGACGTAACCCTCGGTCGGCTCCGGGCCATTGTAGCCCGGCGGCAACAGCACGTAGGTGCCACCCTTGCCCTTGTCAGGGCCGGCCAGGCCCACGTCGCCGCGCCAGGTCTTGCCGTCGATGGTCGGGCCGACGATGGGGCGCTGGAAGAAGTCGTCGAACATGCCCTGCACCCCAGGCGGGGCTTCGACCACCAGCGGGCCGTACTTGGCCAGGTCCAGGTAGCTCATGGCGTAGACCAGGTCGGAGTTGGGCGTGGTCACCAGTGTCTTGGCGTTGATGCGTTTCTTCCAGGTGGGCAGGATGTTGTAGCCGGCGCCGAAGTGCTTCTCGGAGGCCTCCTTCATCGACCAGATGTTGATCGCCGGCAACGCCCACAGGTACGACTGCACGGCGCGCTGGAACACCAGCTCGTCGATGAGGCTGCGTGCGGTTGCTTCGGTCGGGAAGCCCTTTTCGAAGGGCTGGTTGGCCAGTTCTTCGTAACGGGTGGCGGCATTGGCCACGCTGCTCAGGGAAATGGCTACGGCCAGGGCCGTCACGGTGCTGCTCAAACGGTTCATGAGGTGTCCTCGTGGCGCGATGGGGTAATCCGTTCAGTTGACCTTGACCACTGCCGGCGGCGTCCACTGGCCGTTCATCGCCGCCGCCTGTGGCCAGTAGGCCCGCACGTAGAGCGAGAAGTCGGCCCCCTTGGGCGCGGGCAGCCAGTTGCTTTCCTTGTCCGCGCCGGGCGAATCGCTTTGTACGTAGAGCGTCAGCGAGCCATCGGGGTTGGTCTTGAGCGACGTGTTCTTGGTACCCAGGGAGTAGCGCCCCAAGGGGTTTTCGGCGAAGAAGTGCTGCTGGTTGTACAGCGTCAACGACCAGAACCCCTTGACCGGCGGCAGCGCGCCCTTGGGGAAGGTCACGCTGTAGCGCTGGCCGCCGTTGAGCCGGGTGCCGGAGGCATCCAGGTCTTGGTAGAAGTACTTGGTCTCGATCTGCTTGTTGACGAAGATGTTCGAACGGGCCACCGCGGTGCGCAGGAAATAATCGGTGCCGAACGCCGCGCCGTTGCTGATGGTGCTCCAGTGGTGGGGCAACTGCTGGCCGTAGTTGCGAAACTGCAGCAACGGCTTGACCACCTCGCTGTCAGCCTTCTGCGCCTCGTCGATCATGGCTTTCTTCAGCTCGGGATCGCGCTGGGCGATCTGCGCCAGCACCGTCAGTTGCGCATAGCGCGCCTCTTCGCCGGGCAGCGGCCTGGCATCCTTGAGAATCGCCGGCAGCTCGTCGAAGAAGGTTTCCGGGAACACCCAGCGGGTTTCCTCTTCACCCGCCGCCTCGGCCGGGAATTTCGGCGACTGGCTCCAGTCACGCTGCTTGGGCTTGCCGTCGTACTTGGACAAGGGGTACATGTCGATGCCCGACAGATAGTGCTGGATGGCCTTGCGATCGTCGTCGGTATCGTCCTGGAACACCCGTGGAATCACGAACCCGGTGTTGGTGCTGGCGCGGAACACCTGGGTGATGCCCTGCGGCACCTTGCCGTTCCAGTCCGGGCCCACCAGCAGGTAGAAGCCGGGCTTGGTGCCGTACATCTTGCCCAGCTCGGCGAAGCTGTCGGAGCGCAGGTCCACCATCTGGTACACCCAGAAACGGTCACCGAAGTCCGGTACCTGGATCACCACGGGTTCGATGTCCAGGGCGATGCTGCCTGCGCCATACACCACATCCTGGTTGGGGCAGGCCACGAGCCGTTCCCCGGGCGAGATGTAGTCGGTGAGCATCGACAGGTGGTTGATCGGCGCCACAGGCACGATGCCGCCCATCAACCCCGCCTCGGGCAGGTCCTTGAACTTCTGCCGGCGGTTGAAGATGTTGGCCATGGGCCAACCCCAGAAGTACGCCTCCCTGGCCATCATCCGCACGTAGGTTTCCGTGACCTTCACATCCGCTTCGGGCCCGGAAACCTGCACTACCGGCTGGGTATGTGCCTGGGCCGCTGCGCTACCGAACAGTACCGCGGTAGCGAGCAATCCACTGAAAAACAGGGGTGTCTTGTTCATCGGGTGCTTCCTTGCCTGTATGCCTGGGGGTGGGGTGACAAAAGGTGGTGGTTAGAAACCTAGCAGAGGACGCGGCATCGGCCAGAACGCCGCTATTTATTGCGACACACCTTGACACATCATTTGGTAACGATTCTCATATGTATTATATTTATCACTACCACTGGAACCCTTCATGTCGCGCCCTACCCCGCCGCATTGCTCCGGCCTGCCCCGCAATCTGTTGGCCATGGCCATCTGCATGGCCACCCTGACCCCCGCCCTGGCCGATGACAGCTCTGCGACACCGCAGCCAGCCAAGGCTGCGACCCTGGAGCTGGGCGCCACCGAAATCGTCAACACTCAACTGGGCAGCACCACCGAAGGCACCCAGTCATACACCACCGGCGCCATGTCGACGGCGACCAAGCTGCCGCTGACCCTGCGCGAAACGCCCCAGGCCGTTACCGTGATTACCCGCCAGCGCATGGACGACCAGGCCATGACCAGCATCAACGACGTGGTCAAGGCCACCCCGGGGCTGTTCCTCGACTTCTCCAGCGGCCCTGGCCGGCAGACGTATTCGGCGCGCGGTTTCGATATCGACAACCTGATGTACGACGGCATCCCCAGTGGCTACCAGGGCTGGACCGTGGGCGCCCAGCCGAACCTGGCGATGTTCGACCGGGTGGAGGTGGTGCGCGGCGCCACCGGGCTGGTGACCGGTGCGGGCAACCCTTCGGCTGCCATCAACCTGGTGCGCAAGCGCCCGCTGGCCGAACAGAAGGTCACCCTCACCGGTGCGGCCGGCAGCTGGGACGACTACCGCGGCGAGGTCGATGCCTCCAGCCCGCTCAACGACAGCGGCACCCTGCGCGGTCGGGTGGTGACGTCCTACCGCGACAGCAACAGCTTCGTCGATGGCGTGGACGAGACCCACGGCCTGTTCTACGCCATCACCGAGGCGGACCTGAGCGACGACACCACCCTGACCCTCGGCTTCTCCAACCAGAAGGACAAGACCAACTACTTCTGGGGCGCCTCGATGATCGGCCTGGACGGCCATCACCTGAACCTGCCGCGCTCGTACAACCCGGGTACCCCCTGGGAGAACAAGGACCAGGAGATCAACACCGTCTTTGCCGAGATCCGCCAGCGCCTGGCCAACGACTGGAAGCTGCAGGTCAACGCCAACTATTCCGAGCAGAACGCGCTGTTCTCCGGCTCGTACCAGTCGCGCTGGGTCAACAACACGCTGGCACGCACCGTGTACCAGTCGGCCCACGATGAAAACCAGGCCGGCGTGGATGCCTTTGTCAGCGGGCCCTTCGAGGCGCTGGGGCGCACCCATGAACTGGTGGTGGGTGCCAGCAAGCGCATCTACGACATGACCACCCACAACTATGCCCCCTACGACCCCAACTGGCCGATCGATGCCGGCAAGCCGAACTTCACCCACACCGGCAACAGCCGCGAAGTGACCACCCAGGATGGCGTGTACCTGACCACCCGCCTGAGCCTGGCCGACCCGCTCAAGCTGATCCTGGGCGGGCGCCTGGACTGGTATGACTACGACAACCGCGATGGCGACGGCGACTACAAGGTCACCCGCAACGTCACCCGCTATGCCGGGCTGATCTACGACCTGGACGAGCATCACTCGGTCTACGTCAGCTACAGCGACATCTTCACCCCGCAGAGCAGCAAGGGCACCTCCGGCACCCCGGTCAAGCCGATCGTGGGCAAGAACTACGAGGTGGGCATCAAGGGCGAGTACTTCGAGGGTGCGCTCAACGCCAGCCTGGCGCTGTTTCGCATCGACCAGGAAAACCGTGCGGTGCAGGTGTTCGTGCCGAACTGCCCGCAGACCGAATGCTACGAGGCCTCGGGCGAGATCCGCAGCCAGGGCATCGACTTCGAGCTGCAGGGTGCGCTGACCGAGAACTGGCAGGTGGGCGGCGGCTACACCTATGCCCGCGTGCACACCCTCAAGGACGCCGCCAACCCGCAGAACGTCAACCAGCGCTTTGACACCGACACGCCCGAGCACCTGTTCAAGCTGACCACCACCTACCGCTTCCAGGGCCCGCTGGAGAAACTGCGCGTGGGCGGCAACGTGTCGTGGCAGAGCCGCCTGTACAACGACGTGGCGCTGGCCAACGGTGGCAGCTATCGCCTGGAACAGGGTGGCTACGCCGTCACCGACCTGATGGCCGGCTACCGGCTGACCCGCAACCTGGACCTGCAGCTGAACGCCAACAACGTGTTCGACCGCAAGTACTACTCGTCCATCTCCAACTCGACCAGCTACGGCGGCGACACCTACGGCACACCGCGCAACATGATGCTCACGGCCAAGTACAGTTTCTGATGTGAAGTGGCGCAGGGATGCGCCGTGTTGTTGTCTGTACGCAGTGCGCCACGCACGTCCTGCCGTTCGATCAAACCGTCCCTGCCCTTCAACCATTGCGCGTGGGTTTTCTGGGGCGACATCCTCAATCCGTGATGACTTAACTGTTGCGGTCCATCCGCTTTAGATAATGTCACCTTTCACTTCAATCAAAATATCTCGCAACTACTGAACGCCACTTAACACAATATCTGAATCAAACAAGCTATCAATCATAGGAAACTTCCTACCACTGCAGCAACCAACACCTCTCGACCAAAAACACCATTAACACTCAAAACTTAAGTACGTCACCGGGCAGTGACAAAATAACTTCTGCCCAGTCGCACCGCGACTTGACAGGCCTGCCCGCCAGATGGAAGTATATTTTTCATCACGTAGCCGCCCGGCACTTTTAAATAACCACCACCCCATAATAAATATAGAACTGCCTCGTCATCCGGAAGAGCCAAGGCTGATGAAAGCCTTGCTGCATAACAAACCGAAGTAACTGCCAACGTTGAGTCTGAAAGGATGTTCAGCCATGCAGCTTCTCCATCACGTCATTGCAGATAATGCTACTAAATACCCTACCAAGTCGGCCATTGTGCTGGATGGCATCACAACGCCTTATCAAGTGCTGCAACAGCATGCGGATGACGTCGCCTCCTTGCTGCAGACGGTGGGCATTGCAACAGGCGACCGTGTGGGTCTGTACTCAGCCATTTCCGTCGAGCTGATCGCTGCTTATCTGGCCATCCTGCAAGTCGGGGCAATCACCGCTGCAACTCATCACACACTAAGTCGCGAGAAGCTGGTTCATCAGCTCAAGGATTCAGGCACGCGTGTGCTGATTACCGACTGTACCGAGGGTCTGCCGGATCTGATTGAGGAAGTCGGACTGGAGCTGATTTTGCTCACCGGTCCGGTATTCGCGGCTGCGCCAAAGGTCATCCGACTGGCTGATGCCATCGCCTCGTACAGGGATCAGAATGCCCCGGCCGCTATGCCGCTAGTCATAGACTCCGAGCAACCCACCTCGATCTTCTATACCTCGGGTTCGAGCTTCAATCCCAAAGGGGTGCTGGTCAATCATCGGATCATGCTAGCGGCCTGCAGCCGGGTCACCGAGTACCTGCAGATCAAACCCGACGACCGCATCCTCAGCTATTCGACGCTGGGTTCCGACTATGGCGTCTACAACGTGGTGATGCCGCTGTTCGCCGGCGCCACCAGCGTCATAGAAAGCCGCCCCGCCAGCACCGCCGACGATGTGCTCGCGGTTGTCGAGCGCGAGGCAGTCACGGCGATGCATGTCTTCCCCCCGGTATTTTCCCTGCTAGCCAATGCTGGCCCTGAATGGCAGGTTCGGGTCCCCAGCCTGCGCTACATTTCCAGCAGCGGACAGGCCCTGCACGTCCGCCAAATTCAGCAGGTACGCAATGTGCTGCCCAGGGTGAAGCTCTTTTCCAGCTACGGGCTCACAGAGTGCAAGCGCGTCAGCTACCTGCCCCCCGGGCAAATCGACGAGCGCCCAACTTCAGTGGGCAAACCCCTGCCTGGCATCAGCATTTGCCTTGTGGACGAACAGGGTCGAGCCATCGACCAGCCCGGCCAAATCGGTGAGCTGCTGGTAACCAGCGACTACCTGATGCTCGAGTACTGGAACATGCCCGAGGCCAATGCCAAGGCCTTCGTACACGATGCCTTCGGTCATTCTCGGATGTTCCGCACTGGCGATCTGTTCAAGCAGGACGCTCAGGGTTACCTCTACTACGTGGCCCGCAAGGACGATGTGTTCGCACGCAATATCTGGATGGTCAACCCGCTGGAAATCGAGCAGTGCCTGGCCGCGCACCCAGCGGTGGCCGAGGTGCTGGTTGTGCCTGTCGCCGACGAATCGGCCGGCCACGTGCCAAGGGCCTGCATCGTGCTTGCAGCGGGCCATGACCAGACCAGCGAGCAAGCTCTGCTCGATCACTGCAAAGCCCGGCTGGACTGGCACATGGTGCCCACCCACTTCGTATTCCTCGAAGCTTTGCCGAGAACCGACTCAGGCAAGTTCACCACCCAAGGACTGATCTGATGGCAGGAATGACAAAATGACCACTTGTACCCAGCCTCTACTGGACGACGCCAATTTGGACCAGGACCTGCAACAAAGCGCCATGCTCAAATTGGCCGGCCACTTCCATAGCCTGGCAACAGGCGCCAGCCAAGTGCCCTTGCAATCCCTGCACAGCCATCTGAAGTCGAAGATCGAAGACCCACGAGTCCTTGACTACCATGACCGCTTGATAGAGGGTGCGGGGCCACTCTTTTCTCATTTCCTCGCCAGTGTTCCATACATTCTCGAAGAGCTGTCTAGGGTTGGCGTAGCCCTGACCCGCCTGGCCCAGGCCCGCACCACAGAAGCCGGCCAGACCTTCAGCCTGTTCGAAGTAGATGCCTTTGATGGCAGTAACGGCCGTGCTCTGGCCGGCCATTCGCAAGGCCTGATCCGCAGCTTCACCTCATCTCCCAATCGGGCGAACCAGATCACCTTCGACAGGCACGCAGACCCGGCATTGTCGCGGTTCTATCCGCAGTCTTTCTTCAAGGTGTGCCCGCCCCTCTTGCAAAGCCCCGAATACGAGAGCTTCAACCTGGGTTTTGAGTTCATTTATGAAATGGCCGCGTTCCAGTTCTATAGCCGTGACCGCAATCGGCAAATCAGCCATATCAAGCAATTTCTCAAACCTGGGGGGTTGGCATTTTTTCTTGAGAAGCTTAACCACCCCGACCCTATGGAATACCTGCGTCGGGAGCGCATCAAGGACGAGGTGTTCAAAGCTCGCTACTTCAGCGAAGAAGAAATTCGCTGGAAACGCCAACAGATGCTCCAACAGATGCAAAACGGCCAGGTCACCTTGGAAGAGTTAGTCAGCACCCTCTCGACCCATTTCAATCACGTTCACCTCCTCTGGAGCAGCAGTAACTTCTGCGAATTCGTCGCCTCTGACGACCCGGAGAAAATCGAACACTTCCTCAGTCTGCTGGGCCCGGTGGTGCAACCCGCAGACTTCAGCTTTGAAAGCACGCGCCTGGGCGCCATTTCGTCCTCGCCGAGCGATGATGGGGGCTCGGGTAATGTTTGATTTCGCTGAACAGATGCCTCACCAGGCGGCCCTGCCCGCACTCTGTCAACGAGCCCGACAACACCTGCCAGGCTGGCGGGAACGAGCGAGCGTGGCAGAAAAAAACCGCCGCTTGAACAGCGCTACGTTCACCGAGCTGTTTGCTGGCGGTTGGCTGGACCTGCTGTCACCCCGCGCCCCGGCCACCAGCAGCGGGCACTGGCCAACACTGGTGGAGAGCGCGCGCATCGCAGCCATGGGCTGTGCCTCCACGGGCTGGATGCTGGCCCTGGTGGGCGGCCACAGCTGCATCGCTCGGCGCCTGCCTCCATCCTGCCAAGCCCGGCTATACGCCGAAGGCCCTCGACAGCTGTTCGCCTCAGCTTCCAACAGCGCAGACAGCCAGTTGTCATTCGAGGCCGAGGGCGTTCGGGTTAGCGGGCGCTGGCGCTTCAGCTCGGGCATCGAGAACGCCACGTGGTTGATACTCAATGCCCCCTGCCCGAACCACCCGGATGCCGAGCGGACCCCGCGTTTCCTACTGCTGGTCGCTGCGCACAAGGTCCAGAAGCTGGACAGCTGGGATAGCTACGGCATGGCGGCAACCGGTTCGCACGATGTGCTGGCCCACCAGTTGCTGGTGCCCCACGAACAGGCCTTCCCCTTGAACGAAATATTTGGCCAGCGCCCGCTCGCACCCGGCGCCGACTATATCGACGGGCTTCCGCTAGCACCCTACCTCACTACCTCCATCATCGGCCCGCTACTGGGTTGTGCCGAGGGCGCGCATGCCGAATATGTGGCGACCCTGGCCGGATCGCCTCTGTCCAGCGATCCACGCTACGCCGAAAAGGTGTCCCACTCCTCGGCGCAGCTCTACAGCGCCAGGCTGCTGTATGACTCGCTGATTTCCCGGTTGCATGACGCCGGTATTCGTAGCCACGCTCTGGACGCAGCGCAACTGTTGCTACTCAAACGCGACCGCGCCTATCTGGCACGACAATGCGTGCAGGTGGTGCAGCGCCTGGTCGAGCGGCTGGGCGCCTCGTCGCTGGTGACTGGCAATCCGCTTCAGCGTCACTGGCGCGATATTCAGGCCATGGCCGCGCACCGCGACCTGGTCTGGAGCGACGCGATGCTGGCCTGCGGCAAAAACATCCTGCTTCCCGTCAGTACAAATACAGAACCGGCCTGACCCCTTCTTAATCCCTGCATTGCCAGAGAGGCCTATATGTTCGTTCGCAACAAATCCGACGTCGAGAAAACCCCGTACTTTGTCGAATGGGGCGCCGGCACAAGCCATCGCCTGCTCACCGAGCGGGACGCCATGGGTTTTACCCTGTGCCACACCTTGGTCCGTGCTGGCACTGAATCACTGCTGCAGTATCGCAATCACCTGGAGGCGTGTTACTGCATCGCAGGGGAAGGCGAAGTCGAAGACATGCAGGGTAATGTCTATCCGATTCGACCCGGTGACGTGTATGTGCTCGACCAGCATGATCGCCATTACCTGCGCGGGGGCAAGCAACAGGATCTGATTCTGGTGAGCGTTTTCAACCCGCCCTTGCGCGGTGACGAGCGACATAACCTCAACGACAACTCGGGCTCTGCCTATTGATGTAGCGGCATGCCGTCACGCCACGCCGCCAAGCGGCAGGAGGTTGTTGTGCGTAAGGACTACCTGGCTTTTTTCACCTCACTGTTCTTCTCTCGACTGGCAGACCAGATACTTCTGTTCATCGTGCCGCTGGTGGTGTTTCAGGTCACCGACAGTGCGTCCTGGGCCGGGCTCGCTTTTTTCGTTGAATCACTGCCACGCTTTCTGGCGTTTCCTGTGTGCGGGGCCCTGTGCGACAAGTTCTGCCCCATCAGGATCCTGCACATCAGCCAGATCTACCGAGCGCTTCTGTGCGTGCTGGCGGTGGTGTTCTACGCCCTTTTCGGCGGCATTGCCTGGCTGGTGGTGCTGTCGGCGCTGTGTGGGGTACTGACCACGCAGGGCATCATGGCCAGAGAGGTGCTGATGCCGCATATCTTCCAGCACTACAGCTACGCCAAGACCCTGGCCTACTCGCAGATAGCCGACCAGACCGGGCTGGTGCTCGGGCCGCTGGTGGCAGCGCTGTTACTGGAAGTCTGGGCCTGGCATTGGGTGGTGCTTGGGGTGGCCGTGCTGTTCTTGCTGGCCGACATCGGCATGCTGGTGTGGCAACGTCTAAGCCGCATCACGCTGGGAGTGTTCGAGCAGCATCAGGATATCTGGCTGCAGCCACTGCGCATCGCCTTCGGGCATATCCGCGCATTGGCGGAGCTGAAAAAGATCATCGTGCTAGCGGTTGGGGTCAACCTGATCGTCGGGGTCACCTTGGCCACCTCGGCGGCCATGGTGCTCGGCGAGTACAGCGCCGGCAAGGATGACTACGCAGGGCTGCAGACAGTTGGCGCAGTGACCACCATCGTGATTCTGTTTTTTCTCGCCCGGGTGGTGTTGTCTTTAGGTGTAATGGGGGGCGTGGCCTATTCGATGATCGTCGCAGGCGCGTTCATCAGCGCCTGGAGCCCAGATCTGATCGGTTACGTGGTGGGGTTTCTGCTGATCGTCGGCTTCGACAAGATGTTCAACGTCTACATGCGCAGTATCCGTCAGCGGGTCATCGCGCCTCAGGACTTTGGCAAGACGGTGGGGGTGATCACCTTGCTCAACAATCTGTCGCAGCCCCTGGCCGGCTTGCTGGTGGCATTGTTGGCTGCCCCTTTGGGCACGCAAGGGGTGATTCTGATGCTGGCTGTGTCGGCTACGTTGCTGGGTGCGGGGGCGCTGTGGTGGTTTGGAAAGGCACCGGGCCAGCTCGACGCATCGGCACTGGAGGCAGGCCAAGATCCCGGCAAGTGAGTGAGGGGGCGCATTGACTGAGGTTGATTTTGCTATTAGTTAAATTTACAACTCTATCGTGCACTGGCTAGAATCAAGTAAACTTTAAAAAACCATGCCCTGGGCGAGCTCATGAAAAGTATCAACATTGCATATATCCTGTTCGGCTCCGTGCTTTCTTTAAAAGTGATGGCGAGCGGGCTAGACGTCGAGCACACACTAATTGAGCATCGCTGGTACACTTTTGAAGACGTGATAGAAAAGAGAAAAATATACAACAGGGTGGATATTTCGCGAGGGTACATCGAATACCATTTCGAGGGTGATGAATATAAACCCAAGCAGCCAGAAGAGAAATTGACGCCCCGTCAAAAATTCTATTCCAACCATGGCAGCGTTGGAACCTACGCGGCTGCTGATTATGAGACCGCGCTAGACAAGGAGTGCATAGATGTTGTCTCCGGTTCTTTAGGATCATTTATAGGGGACTATGAAAATTCCAAAAGACCTGACAGACAAAAATACAAGCGTACCGTTGTTGGCATAAAATCCTTAATGTACAAAGGCCCTGAGTATAACTTCAAGAGCCCTTCATCCTGGTCGCCTGCAGCGTTGCCCAAGAACAACAAAAGTCTTCTTTGTGAAATCTATGAAGTCAAGAGCAAAGAAAGTGATGTGAAATACATTGTTTATGCTGCTTCAGTGGCAACCGCTATGTTTGACGAAATTCATACGGCCCCATTGCCAGGTAAAAAGGTCGAGTAATTAAAGGACTTCGCACTCATGCTGCGGCGCCCACTGCTGCGGCATTGGCCGAATGCGGCCCTTCGTGAATGGCTGCTATGGGTCGATTGCTGCCACACGTAGACTGAATAGATGTCAACCCTGACCCTATTCGCCGTCATCGAACCGCTGGGGTAAGCTTCGCGCCAGAGGCTTTACCCACCAAGGAGAATAAACGGCGATGGGCTTGTTCAGTCGATTGTTCGGCGATCGCTTCACACAACCCCCACCCGATGAACCAAGGTTGAGCGATGCCGCGATTATGCGTGAGCTTTATCCATTCGGTGCGCAACTGAAAACGTTCACCCAGGCCCTGTTGGCGCGGCTGCCTGAAAAGGAACGTGCGCGTCTCGTGAGAAGGGTGTCGCGCTATTACAACCTAGGTGAAGACCCGGCCACCGCGTTGGTCAGTGGTCTTTTGGACGCTGATAAAGGCCAGTTACTCAATAATCTGGTTCTAATGGCCGTGGACGTGCACGGCTTCGATGATTTCAAGTACCTGGCACCGAAACTGATTGAAGCCAGCGGCATTGACCAGATTTATGCCTACAAGCTGGAAGAGACGCCATCACTGATGCAAGTGCTGATCGATTTCGATCAATGGCTGACCGGGTTCGGGAAGCGCTTTCTGCATGTGGATACAGGCGGCGCCGATTATGTGGGTTGCATCATTGAGCAAGATTGCGTCGAAAACCTGATCTCGCTGGCTAAGCAGGCTGGCATCGACGCACGGCTCGATCCCTTTTGAGACACGTTGGCTGACCGCTATCGGCCAATAGCGGCCGTTCTGGAATGGCAGGAAACGACCGATAACTGCCTTCGATACGCGACTTTCGCCCACCAGCGGCTCGATTGTAAGAATATGGCGGAGAGCTGCAAAACCGCCTACGCTTATAGAATGATTCCTCGAACGCCTTGCCCATCTGGTGGTATAGAGCCGAGAGATCTGACTTCCTTTGACCGTCCGCTTAACACCCACCCGGACCAACCCGCGCCTATCGCCAGCAACTGCCCCCTGAGTCCGGTCCACACGACCAGCAGTACGGCGCAACGGGTAAAAGCCAGACCCAGTCCCCCCACCTGCCGTTCAAAAGCGACCGATGCCGCAGCACCTCTGGAAACGGGGGCGCTGTTCACGTTCTGCCATGAGGTCAATCCGTATGTATCGGCCGAGCACGATTCCTTACCAGCAGCATCGAGGGTTCAGCCGAACCTTCACTCAGGGGCATTTGAGCCTTGGATTATTCTTTCCCATGGAGGCGTTCGACGGGGACACTCCGAGCATGCTCAACCAGGTCACACTGGCTAAACAAGCCGAGGCGCTGGGCTTCTGCGCGCTCTGGTTTCGCGACGTGCCGCTTCGCGACCCTGGCTTCGGCGATGTCGGCCAAGTCTTCGACCCCTGGGTTTACCTGGGTTATATGGCCGCCCATACCTCGGAGATTGCACTTGGCACCGCCTCCATCGCCATCCCGCTGCACCATCCCCTGCACACGGCCAAGGCGTCTGCCAGCGTAGATCAGTTGAGCACTGGTCGCTTGATTCTGGGGGTTGCTTCGGGAGATCGGCCAGTGGAGTTTTCGGCATTTGGCGTCGATCCCGAAAGGCGTGGAGAGATCTTTCGAGAACACTACGAAGTGATTCGCCGCGCCCACAGCACCAGTTTTGAGCCCATCCACTGGAGCACTGGTGAAATGCAAGGCGCAGACCTGATTCCGAAACCGACCACCCAATTCATTCCAATGCTCGTGACCGGCAACAGTCGCCAGTCACTGGATTGGATCGCGCGTGAGAGCAACGGATGGATCAACTATCCACGCATTCCGAACATGCAGCGGCTGGTCGTGGAAGATTGGCGACTGGAGGTCACGAAACAATGTGGTTCTGTGTATAAGCCCTTTACTCAGTCGCTGTACATCGATCTCGATGAGAATCCGTCAACGCCACCCACACGTATCCATTTGGGGTTCAGACTTGGACGTTACCATCTACGTTTTTTGCTGGAGTCGCTTGAGGAAATCGGCGTGGACCACGTCATTCTCAATCTCAAATACGGCAAGCGCCCTGCGGTGGAAGTTATTGAGGAATTGGGTACGCACATCGTTGCGCAGTTCGGAGTGCAGCCGCGTCAGGCAGCTCATTGAACATCGGTCACTGCTACGCCGACGAATGCTCACTTGACGAAACCATAAGGTGTCACGGCGCGGATGACCTCCGGTTCTATATCAATGATGGAGATCTTCGCGCCATGAGCGACCGGTGCCCGGCAAACAATCTACCCTACCCAGCCTAAACCCGTGATGAGCACGTTGCCTTGCAGATTCTGTGCGGCTTCCACGCCGTCCCTGGACACGATTTGCGCGCGTATCCTTTCACTTATACCGGGCGCGCAAGCATGGCATGAATCCTGGACACGGCACTTTAGCCATGACATTTATCTTCAATACAAGTGTTTTGATTGATCACCGCCCGGAACAGCAGCAGGCCCAGGCTATCCTGATTTTCACAAAATACATCGTGGGCCTCCCAGTACTGACTGGAGCTTCCTATTGGGTTTGCTTAGCTGGGTAGCTTGGCCGCAAGGACGTCAACCTTCTCGATTGATGGCGGTTCGGCAAATAGCTCGGCAGCGTTTGCCATAAGCGCCGCCGCGACCTTGCCCGAAAGATGAGCCTGCCGGCCCGCTTCATCCGGGAATGCGTCAAAGATGCCAAAGGTGGACGGCCCCAAGCGGATTCCAAACCAGGCTGTAGTGGCTGGCTCCTCCTCCACTAACCGAAGGCCACCCAAAAGAAAGCTCTCTACATCCTTTTCTTTCCCGGGTTTTGCTTTTAGGCGAACGAACAACGCTACTTTGACCATGATGTGGCTCCTGTTGTTACGATGCGGCTGGCGCTATCAGATCGCGATAGCTAAGAGGGGCATCCGAGACTCTTAACTATGGTCGACGATACCAGGATTACAAACCCAAATAGACCAAGGGTAGCGGCGAGTAGCGCACGAGCAGTGAGAACGACGTAGTGGGCAGCATGTAACCGCAAGTCAGCCACTTGCTCACTTGGTCCCACCCTCTGGTCTGATAATGATGATTCAACGATATCTGAAATTTAGAAAAACGTAAGAGATCATGGTTGCTGTCAGGCCGACCAATATGTACTCGACGCGGGGTAAAAACACGACTAACCCGCCCAAAGAAAACACTGTCAACGTGTTTTGTAGGATGTATTTCCTTATTCTACTCACGGCTATGAAATAGCCATATTGCTTACCTAGGAAAAACAAGGCCATGCCGGTGATCGACATAATCTGGAAATCGCGTATCGCAATGTCGTTCAGGATCGCATGCCTAATCAAATTTGCCAGAAGTGCCAGCCCCATAAAAAGAAAAAGGTGCGAGTAGATTAAGGCGTGCCCACTCATCCTGCTTTGATGTTTGTTCAGCAAGTAAAAACTATCAAAATAGATCCACCAGATACTGCAAATCATGATAAATCCGGTGATGGCCGCCATCACATTATAATAACCCCATTGAATGTTAGATAAGCCTCCGGAAAGGCTAATAATTGACTCCCCCAATAAGATTAGGGTGAGTAGGCCTATGCGCTCAACCAAGTGCTCTGTGTGTGCTGGCAACGGTTTTAGTTTAGTCCAGAAAAATACAGGAAACAGAATATCAAGAACAATCCCAATATAAGCAACAAGGTAACGCAAGGGCGGGTCAAAAATAACGGATGAAAGGCTAATAACTGCGCTAACTAATAGGGCGAAGCCAAGCCTTGAGGAAAGTTCGCCGCGAGAATCGAGTTTACTAATGGATGAAATATACATAACACTGATGATTGCACGTATACCAAAATAGCAGACAATAATGAGCGGGTAGTTCACTTCCAAGTCTTCCCCGATCCGTGCCGATAGCACAATGAGCAGGAGCATTATGAATAATGTTGCCAAACGGTGAAGATTGCTGTCTGTATCGAACCTGTTGGAATAAATCGTGTGACTGGACCAGATCCACCACAACGGCACAAAAAGCAGTAAGAATGTCCATAATTGCTTATGTTCAAAGTGCCTATCATGAACATGTCCGAGAGTGTGCGTAACTTGACCTATCGTAACAACGAAAGTCAGGTCAAAAAACAACTCCAACCATGTGGCGTGTCGATTTTCTTCATAATACTTCAAAGATTTCATTAGTTGCCGGCTCCGTGCCCACCTCTTCAATGTAAAAGGAAGCTAACGTTGGTTTTTCCCCGGCTCCGATGTGGGTGATGCCAAGCCGATTTGGCTCTCTAGCGATTTCGTCCACGCACTAACAAAAGCTCAATCATCTGACTCATCCCGATGAACTCTGGAACTCCGTCATACCGAAGCCCGTCAATGTAAAACGCTGGGGTGCCATTCACGCCGCTGCGTACACCGCCATTGAAATCGGCTTTTATTTTGGGAATGTAAGTATCCTCTTGCATTGCAAGATCGAATTCCTCCCTGGAAAGGCCGTGTTTGAGAACGATGGCGCGATACAGCGGCAGGCCCAATCGATCCTGATTTTCGTACAATCCGTCGTGGGCCTCCCAGAAGAATCCTCGACTCCCGGCATACTCAGCGGTGACCGCTGCACCCAATGCATGGGGGTGAGCCGGTGGTCAGAGGGAAGTTACGGAACACAAACAGCAAGTCATCGCGAAAATGCTGTTGCAGATTCTTGACCATCCAATAAGCTTCACCGCAATAGGGACATTCATAGTCGCCAAATTCGACCAAGGTGACCTTGGCATGCGCACTTCCCTGGCGATGGTCGTCGGCACTTACCGGGACTTTGAGAGTGGCCATCTAATCACCTGTTAATTTTTGGTTGGCGTGCTTTGTGGCGAATTCGCCAAAGCATCCAGCGCATCCAGAATACCGTCCGCACCAGGGTTGATTGCCATCGGGGAGACGTAGCTCCAGGCAACCATCCCGTCCTTGTCAATCACGAACAGCGCACGCTTACAAACCCCGAGCTGGGACTCGTACGCTCCATACTGTCGTGCCACAGCCCCTTTGGGCTCGAAATCGGCCAGCAGGCTGAAGTGAAAATTCCGATCTTTGGCAAAGGCCTGATGACACCAGGCGCTGTCAACCGAGATACCCAGTAGTGCCGCACCGTATTCTCTGAATGTGGGTAGCAACTGGTTGTACAAAGTCAGTTGGTCACCACACACCGAAGTCCAGTCAGCGGGATAAAACGCCAATATCACGGTATTTCCCTTTAGCTCACGCAGCGACAACTGTTGATCAGGGGTTGCTTGAAGAGTGAAGTCGGGCGCGACAGTGCCGGCCGGCAGCGGCCCCTGAACCCGGTCGCCATTGGTTTTTTGTGCATCATCGAACTCTAAAGTATTCATAGCTTGAACCTTGATAGATGGGTGGTTGGGACGTGCTCAGTGGGATGCGACGTGCCCGGCGGGATAACTCCATCCACCATCAAGGGGTTCAAAAAAAGACAACGCTACCTCGATCTCAGCCTGAGCCTGAGTGATTTCGGCAGCGAAACGTTCACGTTCCGCATCAAGGAACACAAGAAGATCCGCCGTGTAATCGCGGAATTGGATTAGGCCAGGTTGGCAGGGGAATGGTCAGATTCGCTCTGGCTCACCAATGACTATAGTCGTTGATGACGCTTACCGTAGTAGCTGAACGATTTTTCGCTACCCTCCAGTGCCAACAACACTCACGCGCTTATCTTGCTGCCATTTCAGGCGGCGTTTTAACACGATGATTTTGGCAGCTATTTCGCCACTTCAGACAAATTTACATCTGCTTTCTGGACGACAACTGCTGCCCCTTACGACAAGCAGAAATCGACCAGAGGCAGACACTGAAACCGCCTTCAGGTCTACAGAATGAAGGTTGCTATGGGAAATGCTCTGGACAAACGAGTCGTTGTCATTAGTGCCGGCATCGTGGGCGCTTCGCTGGCGTAACACCTGGCTGATAAAGGCGCGAATATCACCTTGGTTGAGGCTGAAGGTATCGCGTCGGGAGTGTTTGGAGATTCACTCGCATGGAGCAACATCCTATACGGATAACGTGACCCCATTGCAGCACTGCGCGGAGCAGCAGTCAAAGATGCGGCTCGCGCAGCGATGGTGCTGTACCTAACGAATAGTCGAGATCGGTCTTCGGGAAGCTGAGCGGTAGACTTTGCGAATATTGTCACTGACCGCTTTTGGCCGTTAGCTGCCCTCCGCCAAGGGCAGCTATTGGGTCGAAAGCTGCCGGTCGCGCCTAACCGCTATCGACCCATAGCTGCCCTTCGGATGGAGCGGCAGCCGACCTACGCTGCTCACTGATCGGCTAAGCATAGATACTGATGTAACTGCTCTCCAAGAACCTCGAACGCCTGAGCGATCCTGTTAATTTTGCGCAGGTCATTGTGCATTGCGATCCACACCTCAACCTCAAAGCCAAAATCGTGTGGTAGCACATGTACCAGTCGGTGCGATTTTGCGATTTGAGTCGGGCAGAGCCCGAAGCCTAAGCCCGCTCTCAGAGCGGCCAGCTGAGCAAGGTGATGATCAGAGGCAATGGCGAAATGCTGGTCGGCATCGCACAGACCAGAGTCGATAAACCGACGCAAATCCGCTGAGCGTCTGTCTGGCCCGATCAGCGGTCGCTGGCGCAGCGACAGCAGGGAGGTTGGGTTACCGTAGCGCTCCAGGCACCCGGCACTGGCATGGATGCCAATCTGCAAACTGCCGACACGCCGCACCGTGATATCCGCTTCATTGGGCCGCATCAGCCGCACCGCAATATCCGATTGCAGCCTGGCGATGTCTTCAAGGGCATCGCTTATGCTCAGCTCAAGTTTGAGTCCGACGTGTTCGTAATGGAAAGGGCGCAGCAGGTCGGGCAAGACTTCGACGCCAAGCAACTCGCCACAGGTCAGCCGGACTGTACCGTGATCCATCGACGCTTCAGAGCTGGCCATGCGGTTGAAGGTTTGCGCGGCCAGATCCATGGCCTCCACATGTTCGATCAGGCGCTGCGCTCCGGCAGTAGGCGTCAGTCCTTGAGGTGTGCGGGTGAACAGACTCACACCGAGAGCGTGTTCAAGACAGTCGAGGCGCCGGCGCGCAGTGGCCTGGGCGATACCCAGCAGCTTCGCCGCGCCGCTCAGGCTACCAGAGCGCAACACGGCGAGAAATACACGCTGGCTTTCCCATTCAATACCGCTCATACATTCTTGGCCAACAGTTGCTCCTAATTTGATCTTCTGCCAGAGCCCGTGAAAAGCGATCATTCGCCCACATTTTTCCGGGCGTCATTGTAAGGAACTAACGCATGAGAATCACCGGTCAGTGCCGATGTGGGCAAGTCACCCTTGAGATCGTGGCGCGGCAATTGCCGCCGCTGTATGCCTGCCACTGTTTGAACTGCCAGCGCTGGAGCGGCAGTGCGTTTGGTCTGCACATGCTGAGCGCGGCTTCGGCTGTTCAGGTGTCTGGCGAAACGGCGATCTTTGAGCATGAACACCAAGGTCAAACGTCTACCCAACATGCCTGCGGTACATGTCATACCCGGCTGTTCAACGAGACGACGGCAGCACCCGGCATGCGAGTGGTACGGGCCGGCATCCTGGAAGGGGCTGAGCGCTTCGAGCCGGTTGCGCATATCTGGACTCGGCGCAAGCAGCCATGGCTGGTGCTGCCGGGAGCAATCGCACAATGGCAGGAGAGCCCCACGCCAGAAGCATTTGCCGCCGCATTAGGGTAAGAGCTTGCTCTTCCATAAGTGAAGATGTCGCTCGCCGAGCGGCAAATTATCAGGGTTGACTACGTCCGCTTTGGGTCGTAAGCGGTCTTTCACCCAAGACCGCATACGGCCAGAATCTCTAGCTGCCGCAACAGACTGCAACGTATTAGTCAGCCTCAAGCGCAGGCCGCTCTGCGCGCCTTAAACCTTTGAATTCAAAAGCAAGCCAGATCGTCAAAATGAATGCATCAGCACTCAGACGGTAACGCCTCCTCCTTCCCTCAGCCAGAAACTTGAATCCCCACCCCAACCCCTTTAACCTTGCCCGGTCGCTGTAAACCCAGCGTCCAGGTTTGGTCACCTGAAATAAATCAAGGCGCAAAAAGCGCCGAATCCGAATCAGGGTCGACTCCACTAATCAAGGAGCACCACATGGCTAAGTTCGTCCCGAATCCCCCACTCCCCAACACCCCGCGCAAACCCGTCTACACCTCCTTCGGCTGTTGCCACGGCGATCACCCTCCCCTGTTTTCCGTGCGCGAAGACATCAAGCTCGAAGATGCGCTGGTCTACCTGTCGATCATGATCCAGTGTGCAAAGGACACCACCGCACAAGCCTGCGAACGCGCCGATGAGCAGTTCAAAAGCCTGCTGATGGCCTCGCAACACTCGCTGGAATTGAGCAATGCGTTGATCGAGTCGGTGCTTGATGGCATGGAGGCGAAAGCGGTCAGTAACTGATAACGCAACACACGGGCCGCAGACGCGGCCTATCGAAAGCAAAGAGGAGCGAGCGACTGCGTTCGGCCAGAAGCGGACGGTCACGCCACGGGAAATAAATCTGTCCAGTTTTCCATTTTTCCCCTTTCCGGCGAAGGCTGAGGCTGGTGTGTAGTAATATGTTACGCATCAACCTCAGAGGAAAAGCGGGCGTTGCGGGCGTCCTTGAGTGAGTCCCACGCACCGATGCCATCGCAGAAAAGTTTTACCTTTTGGTTGGAGGGGCGAAGGAGTTGTACGCCATGCATCCCTAGATTGAATACTTCCGCAAAGTCGTTTTGCTCTGCACGCCCGCCATTGGGCTGCCAATATGCGAGATAAAAAGTATAGGAACGCAGATGTATCGCCCTGAGAGTCTTTTGTCCGACTCCGTGGGCGCGGAATATCACATGTCCTAATCTGTGTATTGACGGCTCAACCAAGATCTTCTTTTGCGGATCACCACCCTTGTTAGCCTCGATCTCAGAAATTTCTTGAGGGTGTACGAGTTGGACGAAAAGTTGGATTGATCGTCCCACTCGAAGGTCAGTGCCCAAGATGTACGGAAGAACACATTCAAGGGCGCCGCGGTCTGGCGAATTGTGTATCCGTGCGGAATTGTAGCTCATTTTCAGTAGCCACCTTTTGAGAAGATGGTAGTCGTATTCGAACACCAACTCTGCGTGGCGCTCTGCAATGTTTTTGAAATTAGAGTCGAAAAGCTTACATATATAATCGTCGAGCTTAGATAGTGTGACATTGTTGCAGTGCGCGCAAACATCACGTATTTGTGGTTCATTGGGAATGTCGCGCTGTAGCCTGCTTAGCCAGAACATGTTTTTGGTCTGCTGATTGATAGCATAGAGGCGCTTGTGTAAGGAGGCTGGCCACAGATGCTCCTTCGTCAGGGTTGCTGGTTGGCGGCAGTATTCGCAATTTGGCATCGACGTAGACCCCGAAATAAATTCAGCGTAATTTAGCTAAGAACTTCAACATTTCAAACAAATCGATAGCTTACTTTTGTCAAAAACCGGTTTGACACCCTCAAGGTAGACCTTCTCCAATTGGCTGCCCCCAGTTAAAGGCGCATGACCATTTGCAACAACTCAATTTGACAACTGTACGCCGATTTCGCTGGCGACTTTAAGAGCCCAATTACCAGCAACTTTAAGGCACTTTAAATAGCCCCCAATTTCTTTGACCACATTGAACAAGATATCTATTGATGGCCAAGTCGCATGATCAGTCTTCGGGCTGGTCATGCGCCTCGATTGGTTCTATGAGTACCGCCAAGGGCACAGACCGTAACGCAGTATCGGGGCTATAGGCAAGAACCTGGCGTTGAATCGGCGTATATGAATCCGCCGCTGCGAATTGCCAAGCTGAGCCGTGAAGCGAAGCGAGCCGTGTCTTCAGTTTTCTAGTGCTGAGCTGCGGCGTCGAGAGCTGATGCTGCTTTACCGGATATTTCATCGACAAGCTCAGCTTCTTCTTCACAGTCCAGCAGGGCACCAAGAAGCTTCCCTAAATACGGTGCGCACATCAGCGAATGCATTAGTTTCCTGTAGGGGGGCTCGCAGGTTGCCACGTCGAATGCTTTCAGCGCGTCATCGTAAAAATCATTCATTGGTCTTTCTTGTAGTGGGATTCGCAGTTCGGTCATTGTTGGGTCGCTCATCAGTTGAATGAAGAGTGCGCTGCCACGTGGAGCAAGGTGATTTAGGGCAAGGTGCCTTACAGGATCTTCCCTCGGTGCTTGCTGAGTCCATAGATTGCCTGTCCAAGCCGCCCCGCGTGCAGCTGGTACCTAAGCACGAGAAAGGCGGCGTCCTACAGGCAAGCTGGAGGACGCGCCGTCTTCATCACTCATTGTAAAATTGACACGCACCGATTCAACAATTTTTCATTGTCTACTATTACTAAATTCAAATTTTTTCTAGCCCGAGTGATATTCTGAAAAAGCATCATAACGGGGTGATAATATGCGCGCCCTGTGTAGCAAAGCTCCCCGTCATCATCGTAAGAAAAATACCGGTCCAACGTGATCACAACGCCATCAAATTCTTGACCTATGACTTGATGAGAATTCTTCTCATCCTGGCAAAAGTAATCTTCGTGATGCTCCTTGTTATACTGAGACGGAGTGAATCGTAAAACCTCCCACCCAGGTTCACCCAAACCAGACAAATAGAACTTGGCATCCTCCGGACTTTTGAAATAATTAATCTGGATATTGTTCCTCCCCTCCAAAGCCAATTTACGCTTGTTATTGAACAGCATCTTTACAAAAGCGGCAATTTCTTTGTTGGTTCTAATTTTCTCCGACAACTTATGCACAACCAGCCCGTTTATGGCATTAATTTTCTCATCGATTTTTGCCCTCTCCTCCGAATTTGAGAGCGTCTGTACCTTATCGTAAGAGAATATGCAATTCCCCTTCGCTAGCTCGACTTTCTCAATCACGTCCTTAAGTTGCCTTGCGTAGATACGCTGTGCTTCGTCGATCACAACCAGATCATAAGCAGCCAGGTTGTAACTGGCGTAGTTCCTTATAGACACAATATTCCAGCCATTTCTAACCAGCTCATTTTGTCCTTCATTCAAGTAGCCACAATGAATGACAAGAACATTCCTAGTAGCTCTCCTAAGTTCATCTACCATATCGTATACAAGCAGAGTTTTCCCAGTACCTGCGCTACCCACAACGCTGACGAATCTGGCTGCTTTAGGACCGCTAAAATGTCGCAACACTAGACTCTTAATTTCTTCCTGCTGATGAGTGAGAAAATACTTTCCCTCTAGAAATTTTTGAGTAGAGTTAAATGGAGAGACCAGATAATCTGACGGATCAAAGAGATCATCCACAACCTCCGTTCGATCAACTTCTTGGCTATCAAGCAGATCTCGAAGCGATACAAGATCAACTTTAACTAAGCTATCATCATCTTGAAGGCCATACAATGTTGCGACATCAACAACATACGTACAGGCATACACCTTTCTCCCAATGCAGCCAAGATAATACTTATTCCTGATGAGCTGCGCTTTAACTTTATCCTCCGAACAAGTTTTTTTGAGTTCAACATTAACAATGAACTCCCTCCCAAACCTCAGCAGGTCGAACTCCTTACCTATCTGAGGAATTTTGTAGCCAACATAAAATTTATCAAAGACGCTTATCTTGCTTGGCAAAGCATATAATGCTTTAAGCAGAACCTTTAAGTCTATTATTTCGGAGGGTTTGATCAGGATGCCATGAAGATCCAAAAAAGCATTAAAGCTCAATGGAGCCAACGAGTCACTTGCCTGAACCAACGACAGCAGATTGATATACTTCACGCGACACCCCTACTAATCCCCTGCAAGACCTAAGCCCTGCGCATTGGCAAATTTATTTCACTGCTCGGATCTAATGTCCGCTCTACACCCAGTTGTTATTTACTAGTTGAAATGCTTCTTTTATAGGCGATTTTTCGCGATCCGGCCAGCAGTTAACCCCCTTGCCAAACTGAGTACACCCATGGCAATCAGGAACGCTGAACACGTGGGTAACCCTGGTCGGGGAGATTCGGGGGCAGTCTCGACCTTGCATCCTGTTTGAGACTCTAGGAGTGGCGCAACTACAGTCCGCCATGGGTCGTAAGCGGTCTTTCACCCAAGACCGCATACGGCCAGAATCTCTAGCTGCCGCAACAGACTGCAACGTATTAGTCAGCCTCAAGCGCAGGCCGCTCTGCGCGCCTTAAACCTTTGAATTCAAAAGCAAGCCAGATCGTCAAAATGAATGCATCAGCACTCAGACGGTAACGCCTCCTCCTTCCCTCTGCCAGAAACTTGAATCCCCACCCCAACCCCGTTAACCTTGCTCAGTCGCTGTAAATCCAGCGTCCAGGTTTGGTCACCTGAGATAAATCAAGGCGCACAAAGCGCCGCATCCGAATCAGTGGCGCTTTTTTGTGTCTGCTGTTTCGTGTTATGGCGGCTGTGCGTGGGGCGCATTCGTGCGCGCCGGGTTCCTTGATTCCCGGTTGACCAACCTGCGTACAGCCGCCACCCATCGTTTGGTCACGATGCTGGTCGGCTCCACCAATCAAGGAGCTGCACAATGACAAAAATCGTCCCTGATCCCCCACTCCCCAACACCCCGCGCAAACCCGCCTACACCTCCTTCGGCTGTTGCCACGGCGATCACCCTCCCCTGTTTTCCGTGCGCGAAGACATCAAGCTCGAAGATGCGCTGGTCTACCTGTCGATCATGATCCAGTGTGCAAGGGACACCACCGCACAAGCCTGCGAACGCGCCGATGAGCAGTTCAAAAGCCTGCTGATGGCCTCGCAACATTCGCTGGAATTGAGCAACGCATTGATCGAGTCGGTGCTTGATGGCATGGAGGCGAAAGCGGTCAGTAACTGATGACGCAACACACGGGCCGCACACGCGGCCTATCAAAAGCAAAGAGGTGCGAGCGACCGCGTTCGGCCTTGTCTCAAATAGTGCCAAGGCCGCCCAAGATGGCCCACTCGCCCATCCCACTCAGCTTCAGACGGCAGCCGACTGCCTTAACCTGCGACTCAACCCAGGCGTCTTACCCGTAACACGCTTGAACGCCCGACTGAACGCCGCCTGAGACGTATAGCCCAAACGCTGCGCGACCTCTTCAATCGGCAACCTTTCCAGCGTCAGCCACTGGCTGGCAAGCCGCATTCGCACTTCGGTGACGTAGCGCAGCGGGGTCATGCCAATCGTCAATTGAAAACGCTCCGCAAAGACCGAGCGGGACGTATTGCATTGCTCCGCCAACTGCTCGACGGTCCAGTCGCGGCCCGGCTGTTGATGCAGCGCCAGCAGTGCACCAGCCAGGCGCGGATCGCGCAGGGCGGCAACCAGGCCAGAGGCGTTACCGCAGGCGCACTCGACCCAACCTCGAACGACCATGGCGGCGACCACGTCGGCCAACCGCGCGAGGATGCCGGCGAAGCCGATGCGTGCGGCGCTGACCTCGCGCTCCATGGTGGTGAGAATCGGCACCAGCCCGGGGTAACGCTGGCCGCCGGCATCAATCAGCATCAGGCCCGGCATCAGCTTGCCAAGGCCATGCAGGCTGCCCAATTCGAACTCCATGCAGCCACTGAACAAAAGCGTGGTCGGCATGGCACCGACATCGGTTCCGGTGTCCACCGCGCTGACGGCGTCGCCCAGCGGCTCGCCGTCCAGAAGGTCGATTTGCTGCACGGGCACGTGTGTATCCGAGAGCAATTGATGGGCCGCGCCATGGGAGATGAAGACGGCGTTACCGGCGCACAGCGCATAGGTTGTGCCGTCTTCCATGCGCAGCACCGCGTTGCCGACCGCCAGGAAGTGGAACCAGGCATGCCCGGGTTTGGCAGCGAAGCCCAAGCCGAAGGCCGGGCCCGCCTGGATACGCCGGTAGTCGACACCGCGCAGGCGCATGCCGCGCAACAGCTCGTTGATGAGATCGGAAGAGAAGGCAGAGGGGTCCGTCGGCATGATTCAGGTGTTCTGGTCAAAAAATCGAGTTTTTCGATCATAGATCATCCGGATTCTCGCGCCTAGACTGCGGGTCGCAATTGAAGATTGGGAGATCCGTGCAATGACTGACCTTGTTTGCAATGCCGTACCCGACAGCCGTCCCGGCGCCGGGCCGGATGCAGAACCTGCAACCCCCGCGTGGATGGCCGTGTTCTCGCTGGCCATGGGCGTGTTCGGCTTGCTGACCGCGGAGTACCTTCCGGCCAGCCTGTTGACGCCAATGGCGACCGAGTTGGGGGTATCCGAAGCGCTGGCTGGCCAGGCGGTAACGGTGACAGCCGTGGTGGCGCTGTTCGCCGGCCTGTTGGTGCCAGGCCTGACTCGCAGCATCGATCGCCGCTGGGTGTTGCTGGGTTTTTCCACGTTGATGATCGCGTCCAATCTGTTGGTCGCCGTTTCCTCCAGTTTCGCGGTGCTGTTGCTGATGCGTATCTTGCTGGGCATCGCGCTTGGCGGGTTCTGGAGCATGGCGGCGGCGGTGGCGATGCGTCTGGTGCCGGGGGCATTGTTGCCGCGAGCGCTCTCGATCATTTTCAGTGGCATCGCCATCGGGACGGTGGTTGCGGTTCCGCTGGGTAGTTATCTGGGTGGGCTATATGGCTGGCGCAGCGCGTTCTTTGCAGCGGCGGCGGTGGGCGTGGTGACCCTGGCGTTCCAGTCAATCACGCTGCCGAGCCTTGCGCCGCGCCGCCCGGCACGCCTGCGCACGGTGCTTGAAGTATTGCTGCGCCCAGGCATTGCCATGGGGATGTTCGGTTGTGTGCTGGTGCACAGCGGCCACTTCGCGATGTTCACGTATGTTCGGCCATTTCTCGAAGGCACGACCGGCATTGGCCCGCAGGGGCTGTCGCTGATGCTGCTGGGTTTTGGTGTGGCGAACTTTGTCGGCACCCTGGTGGCCGGGTGGATGCTTGCTCGCCACCCGTTGGCCACCCTGGTGTCGATGCCCGCGCTGGTGGGCGTTGCGGCACTGGCGCTGGTCCTGTTGCCGGCGTCGGTGCCGGGGCAGGCCGTACTGCTGGCGGTATGGGGCCTGGCCTTTGGCGGTGTGCCGGTGGCGTGGTCGAACTGGGTCGCCAACGCGGTCCCTGACCAGGCGGAAAGCGCCGGGGGCATGGTGGTAGCGTCGGTACAGTCGGCCATCGCCACAGGCGCGGCCGCGGGTGGGGCAATGTTCAGCCTCGGTGGCAGCGCAGGCGTATTCGTGGCGGCGGCGGTGCTGATGCTGCTGGCCGCGTTGCTGATTGCACTGCGGGTGCGAGTTCCTTCGGTAGAGGCCGCTGTGCTGAACCGGTCGGCACGCCACTGATGATTCAGCTCTGCGGCGCCGATCCGCGATAGCGCCTTGCGCGCCGCCCTCCCCTTGGTCGATACACGCCAGGCGACACGGCAGCGAAGAATCGGTCAGCGGCCCCGGGGGCTATCTGCGAGCCAGTAATAGTCTGGCCAGTAAGGCCAGACATGGCGGTCGCGATGCACATGCTTGAGCGACAGGGTCTGGCCCGGGTGAAAGTGATCAGCCGGGTACTGACCTGACAACAGCACGGTGCGCGTTGTTGCGATCAGCGACTGGCAATAGTCACGCGTGGCTTTGTCGGCCCCCAGCACCTGACTGTGCGCAATTGAAAAGCCGAAGGCCGTCATCGGATGCCCGTCATTTTTCAGCCGGGTGAAGACAGGGGTCGGCTGCCGATACTCGGCAACGGGAACGATCTTGCCACCCAGTTGGCAGGCGAACTCCTGGGCCAACAGCGGTGGGCAAACAAGCAGCAGCAGGCACAGTTTGAGCTTCATGTTCACGTCACAGTTCAAGTGTCCGGCCCGGCGCGTGGCGACTGACAGGCCCAAGCCACGCAGTCTAAGCCCGGCCATGGCGTGTGACCACACCGGGTGCCCCTCACCCGGTGTGCGTCAGGCTCGCCTCAGTAGATATACGCCAACCTGAACTGCAGCGAATGGTCGGTCATGGGCCCCGAGCGCACGTCCACATCCCGCCAGTACTGCCCCATTACCTGCCACTGCTTGCCCAGCATGGTGGTCGCCGACAGGCCGACCGTGCCGTTGTTGTGGCTGGTTTCCAGGGTCTGCCCGTCCAGCGTCTCGCGCGAGCCCCAGTTGTGCCGGTACGACAGCGCCACCGAGGTGGCCGGGGTGAAGTTGTAGCGCAGGTGGTTGTGCAACTGGATCAGCGGGTCACGGTGCGCACCGGTGTCGCGCTGCTCCTGGTAGAACTCGGTCTCGGCGATCACGTCCCACGTCCAGCGCTCGTTGAAGCCGTGCACATAGCCCACCTGGAAGTCCGCCGCCCAGCGGTTGCCGCTCAGGGCAAAGCCCTGGTTCTTGTCGGCGCCGGTGGGCGCGGTGACAAACAGCGACCAGCCCAGGTGGCGGTTGCGCTCCATGTCGGCCAGGCTCCACACCGTGGCGCCGAAGGTGATGTCGCCCAGGCCGCTGTTCTTCTGGCCGGTGGCGCCGATTTCCTGATGGCCGTAGGGGATGATGATCTGCGGGTCCCAGATCAGGCCGGTGTTGAAGAACTCGGTGAAGTGCACCAGACGCAGCACGCCCACGGTCAGGTCCAGGTCGAGGTTGTCGGCGGCCCGCTTGCCGCCCATGTACGAGCGGTCGATGCGCGGGTTCTGCTGGTACAGCAAGGCCAGGTCGGTGCCCGGTGGCAGCGCGGCATAGTCGCCGGAGTCGGGGCGTACATCGGCCAGCGCGGGGCTGGCGCACAGGGCAAGGAACAGCGAGCACGGCAATGCGCCGCCTTTGTGCAAAAGCGCTTTCATGGGGGTCACCTGTCTACCGGTTAATTGTTATTGGAACGGGTTGAGGCTGCCCCGCTCGCACGCCTGGCGAGCGGGGTCGAGGGGTGGCTTACTGCGCCGCAGTGGCGTCGGCGGCGGCGCGCAGGTCAAGGCTGCGCTTGATGATGTATTGCTGGATCAGTTGCATCTGCGGCATGTCCAGTACCCCGGCAAAGCTCGGCATGCCCTTGCTCATGAACGCACCGCTGACGATGCCGACGAAGGCCTGGTGCTTGTCGGCGCCCAGGTAGCGCAGGTCGGGGATCACCCCGCCGCTGGCGGCGTTGAGGCCGTGGCAGGCGCCGCACATGCCGTTGAACAGGGTGCGGCCCTGGGCGATTTCATCCGCCGAAGCGGTCAGCGCGGGCACCTGCGGTGGCAGCACCGGCGCCTTGCGCGGCGGCGGTAGTTCGCCCTTGGCGCCAAGCTTGAACACCAGCACGCGGGATTCGGGTTGCACCTTGCCCTTGTCGGTCAGGCCGCCTGCGATCAGCGGCATGATGCCGCCCCAGCCGGCCATGAACGCCACGTACTGCTCGCCCTTGACCTCATAGGTGACCGGCCCGCCGAGCACGCCGGAGTTGGCGCGGTGCTCCCACAGCTGCTTGCCCTTGTCGGCGCTGAAGGCCATGACGCGGCCGTCCGAGGTGCCCTGGAACACCAGGTTGCCGGCGGTGCTGAGGGTGCCGCCGTTGCCGGACTCGACATAGTCGTGGGTCCAGGCGGCCTGCTGTTTGACCGGGTCCCAGGCAATCAGGTGGCCGCGCCAGGCGCTGCGGATCTGGTTGAGCACCTTCGGGTCTTCCGGCAGGTCGGGCACGTCCAGGCCGAAGTTCACCACCGACTTGGTCGGCAGGAACAGCGGCTTGTCGGCGGCCTTGAGTTCGGCCACGGTGTCCTGGGCCGGGATGTACACATAGCCGGTGTTGGGGTTGTACGACATCGGGTGCCAGCTGTGGCCGCCGAGGAAGCTTGGCTGTATCACCTTCGGCGCCTTGGCGTAGTCGGCCTGGTCGGTGAGGATGGGGCGCCCGGTCTTGGGGTCCAGGCCGCTGGCCCAGTTCACCTGCACGAAGTTGTTGCCCGAGATGAACTCGCCGTTGGTGCGGTCGATCACGTAGAAGAAACCGTTCTTGGGTGCCTGCATCAGCACCTTGCGGGTCTTGCCGTCGATCTGGATGTCGGCCAGCACGATCTGCTGGGTGGCGGTGAAGTCCCAGCGATCGCCGGGCGTCACCTGGAAGTGCCACACGTACTCGCCGGTTTCCGGGCGCAGCGCGACGATCGACGACAGGTACAGGTTATCGCCCTCGCCCTGGCTGCGGAACTGGTAGTTCCACGGCGAGCCGTTGCCGGTGCCCACGTACAGCAGGTCCAGCTCGGGGTCGTAGGACATCGAGTCCCATACGGTGCCGCCACCGCCCCACTTGACCCAGCCATTGCCCTTCCAGGTTTTCATGGCCTTGGCCATGGCCTCGTTTTCCGGTGGCAGCGCCGGGTCGCCGGGCACGGTGAAAAAGCGCCAGGCCTGCTTGCCGGTATCGGCATCGTAGGCGGTGATATAGCCGCGCACGCCGAACTCGGCGCCGCCGTTGCCGATCAGCACCTTGCCTTTGACGATGCGCGGGGCGCCGGTGATGGTGTAGCTCTTGTTGGGGTCCAGAACGGTGTCGACGCTCCACACCTCCTTGCCGGTGGCCGCATCGAGGGCGATCAGGCGCCCATCGAAGCTGCCCACGTAGACCTTGCCCTGCCACACGGCCACACCGCGGTTGACCACGTCGCAGCAGCCCTGGCTGAGTTTTTCCATGGGGATCTTGGGGTCGTACTTCCACAGCGGCTTGCCGCTGGCGGCGTCGAAGGCATACACGATGCTGAAGGCACCGGTGGTGTACATCACGCCGTCGACCACGATGGGGGTGGCTTCGGTACCGCGATCGATGTCGAGCTTCTGCGTCCAGGCCAGGCCAAGCCCGGCGACGTTCTGGTCGTTGATGCGGGTCAGCGGGCTGAAGCGTTGTTCGTCGTAGGTACGCCCGTGGGCGAGCCAGTTGGCGGCGTCCTGGTTGGCGTTGAGCAGTCGGTTGGCGTCGATGTTGCCGGGCGTGCCGGCGTGGGCGAGCGTTGACACGTAGAGCACGGCAAGCGGCATCAAGCGTTTCATTTTTTATTGTTATCCCGTTCTGGGTGGATCAATGAGTGGCGTGGCAGGCCATGACGGGATTAGAGCAAAGTCGGAGGGGGTAAAGCGCTTGCGTGTGTGCCAGGTATTTTTGTGTGCGTGCCATATTGGTTTGCAGGCCCGGCCCCTTGGCCTGTAGGAGCCGGCCTTGCCGGCGAAGAGGACATGGCACGCTGGCCAGTCATGCCCCTTCGCCGGCAAGGCCGGCTCCTACAGGCGAACAAGGTCAGGCCGGGCGCTTGAGCACCAGCGTCAGGATGTCGTAGCTGGCCACCAGCTCACCCAGCTGGTTGGTCACTTCCACATCCCACGCCACCACCCCTTGCGGCTGGCCCAGCGGGCTGGATTTGCCCTGATCGATCTTGCGCTTGCAGGTCAGGCGCGCCTGGATGGTGTCGCCAATTCCCACCGGGCTGATGAAACGCAGGGTGTCCAGGCCATAGTTGGCCAGCACCGGCCCCTCGCCCGGCGACACGAACAGCCCCGCCGCCGCCGACAGCACGAAGTAGCCATGCGCAATGCGCTTGCCGAACTGCGATTGCCTGGCCGCAATGTCGTCGAAGTGCATGTAGAAATGATCCCCCGACAGGCAGCCGAAGTTCACCAGGTCCGCTTCGGTCACGGTACGTCGATGGGTCAGCAGCGACTCGCCGATGCGCAGCTCTTCGAAGTGACGACGGAACGGGTGCACCTCGCTCTCGAACACCTGGGCACCGCGCACATACTCGCCGGTCACCGCCATCAGCATGCTCGGCGAACCCTGCACTGCCGCACGCTGCAGATAGTGCTTGACCGCCCGCAGCCCGCCCAGCTCTTCGCCGCCACCGGCACGCCCAGGGCCGCCGTGCTTGAGTTGCGGCAAGGGCGAACCGTGCCCGGTGGACTCCGCCGCCGCCTCGCTGTCGAGGATCAGCAACCGACCGTGCCAGGCCGCAGCCACCGGAATGGCCTTGGCTGCCACCTCGCGGTCGGCGGTCACCAGGCTGGCCACCAGGCTGCCCTTGCCGCGCGCGGCCAGCGCCAGCGCTTCGTCCAGGTCGTGGTAGGCCATCAGCGTGCTCACCGGGCCGAAGGCCTCGATGTCGTGGGCACCGCCGTCGGCATGCGGGTCGCGTGCCTGCAGCAGGGTCGGCGCAAAGAACGCCCCTTCGCCCACGCCCTCGCCCCGTGGCTCGAAACCATCGCTGGCACCGAACAGCTGGTCGCAGCTCTGCAGCAGGCTGCGCACCCGCTCGCCCACGTCGCGCTGCTGGTCATGGGAAGCCAGCGCGCCCATGCGCACGCCCTCCACCGACGGGTCGCCCACCACCACCTTGCTCAGGCGCTCGCGCAGGCGCGTGGCCACGGCGTCCAGGTGCTTGGCCGGCACGATGGCGCGGCGGATGGCGGTGCACTTCTGCCCCGCCTTGGTAGTCATCTCGCGCACCACTTCCTTGATGTACAGGTCGAACTCGGCATCGTCCGGCTTCACGTCCGGGCCCAGGATCGCGCAGTTGAGCGAGTCGGCCTCGGCGGTGAACGGCACCGAGTGGCGGATCAGGTTCGGGGTCACACGCAGCTTGGCCGCGGTGTCGGCAGAACCGGTGAAGGTCACCACGTCCTGGCCTTGCAGGCGGTCGAGCAGGTCGCCGGTACTGCCCACCACCAGTTGCAGGCTGCCGGCCGGCAGCAGGCCGGACTCATCCATCAGGCGCACCACCGCCTCGGTCAGGTAGCTGGTGGAGGTGGCCGGCTTGACGATGCACGGCATGCCGGCCAGAAAGGTCGGCGCGAACTTTTCGAGCATGCCCCAGATCGGGAAGTTGAACGCATTGATGTGCACCGCAAGCCCCGCACGCGGCACCAGGATGTGGCTGCCGGCGAAGGTGCCCTGCTTGCCCAGCGGGATGGCCGGGCCTTCGTGCAGCAGGTTGCCCGAGGGCAGTTCGCGGCTGCCGATGCCGGCATAGGCGAACAGCGTGGCGTTGCCGCCCTCGATGTCGATCCAGCTGTCGGCGCGGGTTGCGCCGCTGTGGTGGGACAGTGCGTAGAGCTGTTCCTTGCGCTCGGCCAGGTACAGCGCCAGGGCCTTGAGCCGCGCGGCACGCTGCTGGAAGTCCATCGCCATCAGGCTGCGCAGGCCGTCACGGCGCGCATGCTCGATGGCTTCGGCAAAGTCGGGCCGCTCTTCATGGCTGTACGCCAATACGTGCCCGTCCAGGGCGCTGCGCAGCGGCTGCGCGCCATGCTGGCCGAGCCAGCGGCCGGCGATGAAGCTTTGCAAGGTTGGGGCAACAGACATGAGGTGTCCTCCGGTTCTTTTAAGGGGCGCGCTTACCACAGCGCCAGGGTGTAGCCGATGATCAGGCGGTTCTCGTCCAGGCTGTTGGTCAAGCCGTTGCCTGAGCGGAAGGTGACGTTGCGCCAGCGCAGGCTGACGTTTTTCAACGGGCCGCTCTGCACCACGTAGGTGATGTCGGTGTCGCGTTCGCGCTCGCGGCCGTTGTCCACGGTCGCGGTCCTGGCATGACGCCCGTCGGTGTAGCGGGTCATGAAGCTCAGGCCCGGGATGCCCAGGGCGACGAAGTCGTAGTCGTAGCGCAGTTGCCAGGAGTCGAGCCCGGCGCGGGTGTAGGTGTTGTAGGTCACCAGGTTGACGGTGTACGGGTCGCCGCCGTTGAGGAACGGGAAGGCGCTGTCGCCCGACATCTGCTGGAAGGTGGCACTGACCTTGTGCGCGCCGCTGGCCAGGGTGAACATGCCGTTGAAGTTGCGGTTGTCGATGCGCCCTGCCCGCTCGGCGCCGTCGCCACGGCTGTCGAAATAGCGCAGGTCGCTGCGCAGGCTCAGGCCCTCGCCCAGCGGCTGGGTGTGCACCAGGCCGACGAACTGCTGACGGTAGATCTGGTCGAGCTTGGCGTAGTAGTACGTCAGGTTCAGTTGCGGGGTGAAGGCATAGGTGCCGCCACCAAAATCGAAGCGGTCGCTGCTGGCCGCGCCGTAGCCGATGTCGTCGCGGCTGGAGGAATCGCGCAGGTTGGCCTTGGTCAGCCGCCCGGCGTTGAACGTCAGGCCGTCGATCTCCTGGCTGGTCAGCAGGCCGCCCTGAAAGCTGGCGGCCAGCAGGCGGGTGTCGTTGTATACCACCACCGGCAGGATCGGCTGCAAGGTACCCAGGCGCAGCACGCTCTTTGAGGCGCGCAGCTTGGCGGTCAGGCCCAGCTCGCTGTAGTCGTCGGCTGGTTCCAGGCTGTCGGGCCCGAACGGCAGCAGCCCGGTGCCGCGCCGATCACGGCTGGAGTCGAGCTTGATGCCCAGTTGCCCCATGGCATCGACGCCTACCCCGATCGGGCCATCGGTGAAGCCGGACTCGAACTTCACGGTAAAACCCTGGGCCCACTCCTCGGCCTTGGATTGCGGCGCGTTGCTCTGGCGAAAATCGCGATTGATGTAGTGGTTGCGCAACTCGACCTTGGCATGGCTGTCGTCGATGAAGTCGGCCAGGGCCGGCGCGGCGACCAGGGGCAAGGCAAAGCCGGCCAGCAGCGAAGCCGGCATGAAGCGAATGTGGTTCATTATTTTTATACCCGACAATCGTTTTGGTTTATTAGTGTTTGCTTGCGCCTGCGGCACCGATGCCGGTCATCGAGCGGATGAACTGCGCCAGGTAGCGGCCGCGTTCCTGCGCTGCCCGCTCCGAGGTGTCGGTGACCGAGAACACCCAGGCGCCCAGGAACGCCAGGCTCATGGAGAACAGCGCCGGGTTGCTGTAGGGGAACAGCGCCGTTTCGTTGTGCAGCACGTTGACCCACACCGCCGGGCTGAGCACCAGCAGCACGATGGCCGAGACCAGCCCGCTCATGCTGCCGATCACCGCGCCACGGGTGGTCAGGCCCTTCCAGTACATCGAGAGGAACAGCACCGGGAAATTCACCGAGGCGGCAATCGCCAGCACCAGCCCGGACAGGAACGCGATGTTCTGCGACTCGAACATCAGGCCCAGGATGATCGCCAGCACGCCGATGGCCAGGGTGGCGATGCGCGACACGCGCATCTCTTCCTTCTCGGTGGCCTGGCCCTTGCGGATCACGCAGGCGTACAGGTCGTGGGACACCGCCGAGGCGCCGGACAACGCCAGCCCGGCCACCACTGCCAGGATGGTGGCGAAGGCCACGGCCGAGATGAAGCCCAGGAACAGGTTGCCGCCCACGGCCTGCGCCAGGTGCACGGCGATCATGTTGCCGCCGCCGATGATCGCGCCGTTGACGTCGCGGTAGCTTGCGTCGGTGCCGACCATCACGATGGCGCCGAAGCCCACCATGATCAGTAGCAGGTAGAAGTAGCCAATGAAGCCGGTGGCGTAGAACACGCTCTTGCGCGCTTGCTTGGCGTCACTCACGGTGAAGAAGCGCATCAGGATATGCGGCAGCCCGGCGGTGCCGAACATCATGCCCAGGCCCAGGGAAATCGCGTCGATGGGGTTGGACAGCAGCCCGCCCGGGGCCATGATCGCGGTGCCCTTGGCGTGCACCTCGGTGGCGGCGCTGAACATCGCCTCGGTGCTGAAACCAAAGTGCTTGAGCACCATGAACGCCATGAAGCTGGTGCCCGAGAGCAGCAGCACGGCCTTGATGATCTGTACCCAGGTGGTGGCGAGCATGCCGCCGAAGGTCACGTAGAACACCATCAGCACGCCCACCAGCATCACCGCATACAGGTAGCTGATGCCGAACAGCAGCTCGATCAGCTTGCCGGCGCCGACCATCTGCGCCACCAGGTACATCAGTGCCACGGTCAGGGTGCCCAGGGCCGAGGTCAGGCGTACCGGGGTCTGGTCCAGGCGGTACGACACCACGTCGGCGAAGGTGTACTTGCCCAGGTTGCGCAGGCGCTCGGCAATCAGGAACAGGATGATCGGCCAGCCGGCCAGCACGCCCAGGGCGTACAGCAGGCCGTCGTAGCCGTTGAGGAACATCATCGCGGAAATGCCCAGGAACGAGGCGGCGCTGATCATGTCGCCGGCGATGGCCAGGCCGTTCTGAAAGCCGGTAAGGCCGCCGCCTGCGGTGTAGAAGTCACTGGCCGAGCGGGTGCGCTGTGCGGCCCAGCGGGTGATGCCCAGGGTGAACACGACGAACAGCAGGAACATGCTGATGGCTGTCCAGTTCATTTCGCGCACTCCTGGCGGACCTTGTCGTTGAGCGGGTCGAGCACGTTGTTGGCGCGGTACACGTAGATCCCGGTGAGGCCGAAGGACACCAGCACCACCAGCACGCCGACCAGCATGCCGACGGTGGTCACGCCGCCGCTGAGCGATTGCCCCAGGGTGCTGGGGGAGAACGCCACCAGCAGCACGAAGCCGTAGTAGATGACCAGCATGGCCAGGGTCAGCGACCAGTTCAGGCGCTGCTTGCGCCGTACCAGTTGCTTGAAGTCGGGGTGCTTGCAGATGCTGTCGATGTCTTCGGGGGTCATTGGGGCGCTCTCTTGGTGTTGTTGTTTTAGTTTTCAGGGCACACAGGTGTTGCGGTGTTCAGGCGGGCCTCATCGCCGTGTAGGAGCCGGCCTTGCCGGCGATGGGACCGACGCGTTATCAGACCTGATCGAAGTCCAGCACCACCCTGTCGCTGACCGGGTACGTCTGGCACGACAGCACATACCCCGCCGCCACTTCGTAGTCCTCCAGGGCGTGGTTGCTGTCCATCTCCACCTCCCCTTCGATGACCTTGCACTTGCAGGTCGAGCACACCCCGGCCTTGCACGAGTACGGCAGCTCGGCGCCGATGGCATTGCCGGCATCCAGCACGCTGACGGTGTTGCGCGGCAGGTCGAAGGCCAGCGCCCGACCGTCGCTGATCACGGTGATCTGGCTGACGGCGGCGTCCAGCTGGCGCGCCGCCTCGCGGGCCTCACGCTTGCGTTCGTCGCCCGCCGCTGCGAACAGCTCGAAATGGATCTTCTCCCCCGCCATGCCATTGGCCTTGAGGCTGTCGCGCACGGTCTCGGTCATCGCCTGCGGGCCGCAGATGAAGGCGGCGTTCAGCGCCCTGGGGTCGAGCCAGCGCGAGAACAGCTGACCGCACTTGTCGGCGTCGATGCGCCCGTTGTACAGGTCCACGTCCTGCTGCTCGCGGCTGAACACGAAGATCAGGTTCAGGCGTTGCAGGTAGCGGTTCTTCAGGTCTTCGAGCTTGTCGCGAAACAGCGCGCCGGAGCTTGAGCGGTTGCCGTAGAGCAAAGTGAAGCGGCTGTCGGGTTCGCGCTCCAGGGTGGTCTTGATGATCGACAGGATCGGCGTGATGCCGCTGCCCGCCGCCACCGCCAGGTAGTTGCCGCGACGGGTCGGGTCCAGTGGCACGTGGAAGCTGCCCGAAGGCGGCATCACTTCGAGGCGGTGGCCGACCTTGAGCACCTCGTTGGCAAACGCCGAGAAGCGCCCGCCGGCCACGCGCTTGATCGCCACGCGCAGTTCGCCGTCTTCCACGCCGCTGCAGATCGAGTACGAACGGCGCACTTCCTCGTCGTCCAGTTGCGTGCGCATCACCAGGTACTGGCCCTGGGTGAAACGGAAATCGTCCTGCAGGTGCGCCGGCACCTCGAAGGCAATCGACACCGCATCGCGGGTCTCGGCGCGCACATCCTTGATGGTCAGGCTGTGAAATTGACTCATGCTGTTCTCCCGCTGCACGGCGCCAGCGCGCTCAGATGCATTTGAAATAGTCGAAAGGTTCCAGGCACTCGCGGCACCGGTACAGGGCCTTGCAGGCCGTGGAGCCGAACTGGCTGAGCAGCTCGGTGTGGCTGCTGGCGCACACCGGGCACAGCACCTGCGGGCTTTCGCCCAGCAGGCTGCGCTTGCTGGCACTGCCCACGGGCGGCGCGATGCCATAGGCACGCAGGCGCTCGCGCCCCTGCTCGGTGATCCAGTCGGTGCTCCAGGCCGGCGTCAGGCGCCGCTCCAGGCACGGCGCGGCGAACCCGGCCTGCTCCAGCGCCTGGCGGATATCGCCCTCGATCACCTCGGTGGCCGGGCAGCCCGAATAGGTCGGCGTGACCACAAGGTGCAGGTGGCCGGCCTGCCAGTGCAGGTCGCGCACTATCCCGAGGTCGACCACGCTGACCACCGGCACTTCCGGGTCCATCACCTGCTCCAGCACCGTCCAGGCGTGGCTCAGGTCATCGGCCCGCAGTGCCCGCGCACCGTGGTCGCTGGCGATCAGCTCACCAGGTTGCATCGGGGTAGGCCCGTGGCAAAAACTGCATTTCGGCCAGCAGGATGCCCAGGTGCTCGGTGTGCATGCCGGTACGTCCGCTGAGGTAGAAGTGGCTGGCCGCAGGCGGCAGCGGCAGTTCGACCGAGGCGAAGGTGGCCTCGACCTGGTGCAGCCATGCCGCGCCGACCTGCGCCGGGTCGGCGCCGATGCCCGCTGCGGCCAGGCGGGTTTCAGCCTCGCTGCCGCTGGCCAGCTCCACGGTGAAGCGCCACACCTGCGTGATGGCCGCGAGCATGCGCCGGCGACTTTCGTCGGTGCCGCCACCCAGGCGCTGCACCCATTCACTGGAGCGACGCAGGTGGTAGGTGACCTCCTTGAGCGCCTTGGCGGCGATGCCGGCGATGCGCAGGTCGGTGGAGTCGCACAGGCCCTTGAGCACCTGCAGGTGCCAGGCGTCGAACAGGAACTGCTTGGCCATGGTCACGGCGAAATCGCCGTTGGGCTGCTCCACCAGCAGCAGGTTGCGGTAGGCGCGTTCATCGCGGCGAAACGCCAGGTCGTCGGCATCGCGGCCGTCGGCCAGCAGCTCGGCGGCGTAGTCCAGCCAGTTGCGCGCCTGGCCCACCAGGTCCAGGCCAACGTTCATCAGCGCCAGCTCTTCCTCGATGGCCGGCGCCTTTCCGCACCACTCGCACAGGCGCTGGCCCTGGATCAGGGCGCTGTCGCCCAGCAGCAGCAGGTAATGGATCAGATCGTCTTGGGTGCTGTTCATGGTCGACCTCACATGTGTCCGACTTCGTCGGGCAGCTCGTAGAAGCTGGCGTGCCGGTAGACCTTGTCGTCGGCCGGGTCGAACAGCGGGTCCTTCTCGTCCGGCGAGGAGGCCACGATCAGCGCCGAGGGCACCACCCACAGGCTTACGCCTTCGCTGCGGCGGGTGTACAGCTCGCGGGCGTTCTCGATGGCCATGGCGTCGTCGGCGGCATGCACGCTGCCCACATGCTTGTGGTTCAGGCCGTGCTTGCTGCGCACGAACACTTCGTAGAGGGTCCAGACAGACATCGTGTATCTCCCATCAGTCGCCGGTTCAGGCGGCGTTCTTGTTCTGTTGTTTGCGGGCGTAGGCGACGGCGGCTTCACGCACCCAGGCGCCGCTTTCGATGGCATTGCGCCGGGTGGCCAGGCGTTCCTGGTTGCACGGGCCGTTGCCCTTGAGCACGTCGAAGAATTCCTGCCACTGGATGGCGCCGAAATCGTAGTGGCCGCGCTCAGCGTTCCACTTCAGGTCGGGGTCGGGGGCGGTGCAGCCCAGCAGTTCGAGCTGCGGGATGGTCTGGTCGACGAAGCGCTGGCGCAGTTCGTCGTTGCTCTGGCGCTTGATTTTCCAGGCCATCGACTGCGCGCTGTTGGGCGAGTTGTCGTCGCTGGGGCCGAACATCATCAGCGCCGGCCACCACAGGCGGTTGATCGCGTCCTGCACCATGTCCTTCTGGGCCTGGGTGCCGTGGCGCATCATGGTCAGCAGAATCTCGTAGCCCTGGCGCTGGTGAAAGCTCTCTTCCTTGCAGATGCGCACCATGGCCCGTGCGTAGGGGCCGTAGGAGGTGCGCTGCAGCACCACCTGGTTGACGATGGCCGCGCCATCCACCAGCCAGCCCACCGCGCCCATGTCGGCCCAGTTGAGGGTCGGGTAGTTGAAGATGCTGGAGTACTTGGCCTTGCCGCTGTGCAGCTTGGCGATCTCTTCGTCGCGATCGGCGCCCAGGGTTTCCATGGCGCTGTACAGGTACAGGCCGTGGCCGGCTTCGTCCTGGATCTTGGCCATCAGCTGCAGCTTGCGCTTGAGGGTCGGGGCACGGGTGACCCAGTTACCCTCGGGCAGCATGCCGACGATCTCGGAGTGGGCGTGCTGGGAAATCTGGCGGATGAGGGTCTGACGGTAGGCGTCGGGCATCCAGTTCTTGGCTTCGATCTTGATTTCGGCGTCGATCTTTTCCTGGAAGGCACGTTCCTGGGGCGACATCTCGTCCAGGGACTTGATGCGTTTGACGCCGGTTTCGACAAGCTGTGCGTACATGTTCGGGCTCCCGCCTCAAGGCTGGTTGGGCATGGGAGTATTTATAAGCGATACACAATTCAATATCAAACAGCTTTTTAGTGTATCTAATGTTTTTTTGTATCGCTTTGCTCTGAAAGCGGACCGCTACGCGCTCCATCGCGGGTCAAGCCCGCTCCTACAGGAAACACGCTTTACCCAAGAACAAAAAAAGCCCCGACCAGGTCGGGGCTTCGGCAGCCATCAGCTATCAGCTGGCCAGACGCTTGTCGTACACATGACAGGCCTTGCCTTCCGAACGTTTCAGCGTGCCCAACGGCTGCAGCACGATGCGCGTGCTGATGCCGATGTAGGTCTTGATCTGCTTGCCCAACTCGGCGGTCAGCAGCCTGCGCTGGGCCTCGTCGTAGTGCTGGCATTCGGCGCGCAGTTCCACGTGCACATCCACCGTGTCGAGATTTCCATCACGATACAGATAAATCTCATAGCACTCTGAAAACTGTTTTATTTTCAGAACCTGTTCCTCGACCTGGGTCGGGAACACGTTGACCCCGCGCACGATGAGCATGTCGTCGCTGCGCCCGGTGATCTTGTCGATGCGCCGCATTGGCCGCGCGGTGCCGGGCAACAGTCGCGTCAGGTCGCGGGTGCGGTAGCGGATCATCGGCAGCGCCTCCTTGCTCAGCGAGGTGAACACCAGCTCGCCCATCTGCCCGTCGGGCAGCACCGCACCGGTCACCGGGTCGATGATTTCGGGGTAGAAGTGGTCTTCCCAGAGGGTCGGCCCGTCCTTGGTCTCGGCGCACTCCATGGCCACGCCCGGGCCCATGATTTCCGACAGCCCGTAGATATCCAGCGCGGTGATGCCCATGCGCTGCTCGATGGAGCGACGCAGCTCGTCGGTCCACGGCTCGGCACCGAAGATCCCCAGGCGCAGCGCCAGCTTGTGCGGGTCCAGCCCCTGGCGCTCGATCTCGTCGGCCAGGTTGAGCATGTACGAGGGCGTGACCATGATGATGTCCGGCTGGAAGTCGTTGATCAGTTGCACCTGCTTCTCGGTCTGCCCGCCCGACATCGGGATCACCGTGCAGCCCAGGCGTTCGGCGCCGTAATGCGCGCCCAGCCCGCCGGTGAACAGCCCGTAGCCGTACGACACATGCACCTTGTCGCCCTTGCGCCCGCCCGCGGCGCGGATCGAGCGCGCCACCACGTTGGCCCAGGTGTCGATATCGTTCTGCGTGTAGCCCACCACCGTCGGCTTGCCGGTGGTGCCGCTGGAGGCGTGCACCCGCACCACGTCATGCATGGGCACGGCGAACATGCCGTAGGGGTAGTTGTCGCGCAGGTCGGTCTTGGTGGTGAACGGGAATCGGGCCAGGTCGTCCAGCGAACGCACCTCGTCGGGGTGCACCCCCAACTGGTCGAAGCGCTGGCGGTACAGCGGCACGTTCTGGTAGGCGTGGGACAGGCTCCAGCGCAGGCGGTCAAGCTGGTGCTGGCGCAGTTCATCGATGCTGGCGGTCTCCAGCGGGTCGAGTACAGCAGTGTTCAAGGCGGCCATGTTCATGTGTTCACTCTGATTCTTTTTATGGTTCAGCCCCTGACGGGCCCGAGTGTGGGAGCTGCACGGCTCCCGCTGTGTTGCTGGCTCAGGTTCGCTCGATGATCATCGCGATACCCTGCCCCACGCCGATGCACATCGTGCACAGCGCGTACCGCCCGCCGCGCTGCTCCAGTTCCACCAGTGCGGTGGTCACCAGGCGAGCGCCGCTCATGCCCAGCGGATGCCCCAGGGCGATGGCGCCACCATTGGGGTTGACCCGCGGGTCGTCGTCAGCCAGCCCGAGCTCGCGCAGCACCGCCAGGCCCTGCGCGGCGAAGGCTTCGTTCAGCTCGATGACATCCATGTCGGCCAGGTTCAGGTTGGCCAGTTCCAGTACCTTGCGCGTGGCCGGCACCGGGCCGATGCCCATGATGCGCGGCTCGACGCCAGCCGTGGCCATCGCCACCACCCGCCCACGGGCCTTGAGCCCGAAGCGCGCAGCCTGCGCCGGGCTTGCCAGCAGCAGCGCACAGGCACCGTCGTTGACCCCCGAGGCATTGCCCGCCGTGACACTGCCGCCCTCGCGAAACGGCGTACCCAGGCGTTGCAGCATCTGCAGCGTGGTGTCGCCACGCGGGTGTTCGTCGTGCTCGACGCGCCTGGGCTCGCCCTTGCGCTGGGCAATCGACACCGGCACGATCTCCTGCGCCAGGCGCCCGCTGGCCTGGGCAGCCGCCGCACGTTGCTGGCTGCGCAGGGCGAAGGCGTCCTGGTCGGCACGGGAGATGCCGAACTGTGCGGCGACGTTTTCGGCAGTCTCCGGCATCGAGTCGATACCATACGCCTTTTCCATCGCGGCGTTGACGAAGCGCCAGCCAATGGTGGTGTCGTACAATTGCGCCTGGCGCGAGAAGGCCTGTTCGGCCTTGCCCATCACCAGCGGGGCGCGTGACATCGACTCTACCCCGCCCACCAGCAGCAGGCCGGCTTCGCCACTGCGGATCGAGCGTGCGCCCAGGCCGATGGCGTCCATGCCCGAGCCGCACAGGCGGTTGACCGTGGTGCCCGGCACGTCTATCGGCAGGCCGGCCAGCAGCGCCGACATGCGCGCCACGTTGCGATTGTCTTCGCCGGCCTGGTTGGCGCAGCCGAACAGCACGTCGTCCACCTGCGACCAGTCCACCTGCGGGTGGCGCGCCATCAGCGCACGCAGCGGCACCGCGCCCAGGTCGTCGGCACGTACCGTGCTCAGCGCGCCGGCATAGCGCCCGATGGGGGTGCGCACGGCGTCGATGATAAGGGCGTCATTCATCTGCGGTCTCCTGGGCAAGCACTGTGCCTTGCACCTTGTAAGATTTGCCATGGAACAGCGCGATCAGCTGCCCGTTCTGGTTTTCCACACGCACGTCGTAGTTGCCGGTGCGTCCGCCACGGCTCTGCTCCACGCAACTTGCATTGAGCGTGTCGCCCATCAGTGCCGGGGCGATGTAGTCGATGCTGCAGCCCAGGCCGATGGTGACCTGGTTGTAGGTGTTGCAGGCCACGGCAAACGCCGAGTCGGCCAGGGTGAAGATGTAGCCGCCATGGCAGGTGCCATGGCCCTGGATCATGTCGGCGCGCACCGGCATGCTCAGGCGCGCCCTGCCCGGCGCGACGCTCAGCAGTTGCATGCCCAGCGCGAGGCTGGCGCGGTCACGGGCGAGCATGGCCTGGGCACATTGGCTGGCAAGCTCGGTGGCGTTCAGGTCAGTCATGCAATGCCCTCCCCTCGGCGACCGTGCGCCGCAGCAGCAGTGATGGCCGGTAGCGGCTTTCGCCGTAGGCGGCCTGCAGATTGTCGAGTACCGCCAGCACCTGCGTCGGGCCGATGGCGTCGGCCCAGGCCAACGGGCCTTGGGGGTAGTTCACGCCCTTGCGCATGGCCAGGTCGACATCCGCCGCCGTGGCCACGCCCTGCAGCACCGCGTCGGCGGCTTCGTTGGCAAGCATGGCCACGGTGCGCATCACCAGCAGCCCCGGCACGTCGGCCAGCGGGCTGACCACCAGGCCCGCGGCCTGCAGCAAGGCCACAGCCTGGTCGCGGGCAGCGGGGGTGGTGTCGGCGGACCAGCTGATGCCGATGCGCCCAGCGGTGGCGTAGTCCAGCGCCAGGTCGAACAGCACGAGGTTGTTCAAGCCTTCGTCGCGGGCACGCTGGCTGGCCAGGCGACCGTCGGTCAGGGCCAGCACGGCGTCGCCCACGCGTATGACTGCGTGCCCGCATCGCGGGTCAAGTCCGCTCCCACAACGACCGGTGGGCGCGGTCTCGACCCGCGATGGGGCCCGCAACACCTTGATGCCGTGCGCCTCGATACGCGCCAGCAAGCCCTGCGCAATGCCCAGGTCGCCTTCGACTTCACAGGCCTCGATGCGCAAACCACTGCGCAGCTCGCTGACCACCGGGCGCGCGGCCGAGGGCCCATAGTCATAGAACCCCTGCCCGCTCTTGCGCCCCAGCCGGCCGGCATCCACCAGCGCCGCCTGGATCAGCGACGGCTGGAAGCGCATGTCGCCGTAATAGGCATCGAACACCGAACAGGTGACCGCGTAGTTGACGTCATGCCCGATCAGGTCGGTCAGCTCGAACGCGCCCATGCGAAAGCCGCCGGCCTCGCGCATCAGCGCATCCAGCGTGGCGCACTCGGCCGCACCCTCCTGCAACAGGCGCAGGCTTTCGGCATAGAACGGGCGCGCCACGCGATTGACGATGAAGCCCGGGCTGGAGCTGGCATGCACCGGCGCCTTGCCCCAGGCCCTGGCCGTTGCATACAGGCTGGCCGCTACCTGCGGCGCCGTGGCCAGCCCCGAGACGATCTCGACCAGCGCCATGACCGGCGCAGGGTTGAAGAAGTGCACGCCCACGAACCGCTCGGGCCGCGCCAGGCCGGCCGCGATGCGGGTGATCGACAGCGACGAGGTGTTGCTGGCCAGCACGCAGTCGGCCGTGCAGATTGCTTCCAGGCGAGCAAACAGCTCGCGCTTGGCGTCGAGGTTCTCGACGATGGCCTCGATCACCAGCCCAGCGTCCGCCAGCTCGTCGAGCGCCTGCACCGCGTGCAGGCGCGCCAGGGTGGCCTCGCGCTGCGCGGGGTCGAGCTTGCCCTTCTCCACCCGCTTGCCCAGTTGCACACCCAGCCCCTCGATGGCCGCGCTCGCCGCCCCCGGGCGGCTGTCGTGCAGCAGCACCGGATGCCCGGCCTGCGCCGCCACCTGGGCAATGCCGGCGCCCATGGCCCCGGCACCGATCACCGCCACCACAACGCTTGTGTCCAGTGCGCTCATGCTCAGCACCCCTTGAACACGGGGGCGCGCTTGGCCATGAAGGCGGCCACGCCCTCGCGGTAGTCCTCGCTGCGCCCGGCCAGGCGCTGCAGGTCGCGCTCCAGGTCCAGTTGCTGGTCAAGGCTGTTGTCCAGGCTGGCATTGAGCCCTCGCTTGATCAGTGCCAGGCCCGAGGTGGGCTGTGTCGCCAGCTGTCGCGCCAGGCCCAGGGCCTCGTCGCGCAGGGCCTCGTCGTCGACGCAGCGGTAGATCAGCCCCCACTGCTCGGCCTGCTCGGCCGACAGCTTGTTGCCCAGCAGCGCCAGGGCCTTGGCCCGCGCCACGCCGACCAGCCGCGGCAGGAACCAGGTACCGCCCGAGTCGGGCACCAGGCCGAGTTTGCAGAACGCCTGGATGAAGCTGGCCGACCGCGCCGCCAGCACCAGGTCGCAGGCCAGCGGGATGTTCGCCCCGGCGCCGGCGGCCACGCCGTTGACCGCGCAGATCACCGGCAGCGGTAAATCGCGCAGGGCGCGAATCAGCGGGTTGTAGAATTTTTCGATGGACTCGCCCAGGTCGGGCATCTGCGCACCGGGCGCGACGTTGCGGTCGGACAGGTCCTGCCCGGCACAGAAGCCGCGCCCTTCACCGGTAAGCAGCAGCACACGCACCTGGGCATTGGCGCGTACCTGCTTGAGCGCCTCCTTCACTTCGGCGTGCATCTGCGCGTTGAAGCTGTTGAGTTGCTCGGGACGGTTCAGGCGCAGAAAGGCCACGCCGTCGTCTATGTCGAAAAGAATGTGCTCGAAGGTCATGACCAGTACCGCTCGCAAGGTTGAAGTAAAAGGGGCCGGCGCACTCAGCGGCCGGTGAACACCGGGGCGCGTTTTTCGCGAAAGGCACTGATGCCCTCGCGCCGGTCATCGGTGGCGGCCAGCACGGTGAAGGCGTGGCGCTCGAAACGCAGGCCGCTGGCAAGGTCGGTATCCATGGCCTTGAGCAGCGATTCCTTGGCCAGGCGCACGGCCAGCGGGGCCTTGCGCGAGATGGCCTGGGCGATCTGCATGGCGCGCTCGACGGTGAATTCGGGTTGGGTGATTTCGCTGACCAGGCCGGCCTGTTGCGCGGTGCGCGCATCGATGGGCTCGCCGGTGAGCACCATCTGCATGGCCATGGACTTGCCCACCGCGCGCAGCAGACGCTGGGTACCGCCGGCGCCAGGCATGATGCCCAGGTTGATTTCCGGCTGGCCGAAGCGCGCATCCACGCCCGCCACGATGATGTCGGCGTGCATCGCCAGCTCGCAGCCACCGCCCAGGGCAAAGCCGTTGACGGCCGCCACCAGGGGCTTGCTGAAGCGGCTGATCTGCTGCCAACAGGCAACACGCGGGTCGTTGAGGATGCCCACCGCATCGCGCTCGGCCATCTCGTTGATGTCGGCGCCGGCGGCAAACGCCTTGCGGCTGCCGGTGAGCACCACGGCGCGGCAGCTGTCGTCACGCTCCAGGCGCTCGAGTTCGGCTGCCAGCTCGCCGAGCAGGCGGGTGTTGAGGGCATTGAGCACCTCGGGGCGGTGCAGCGTCACCAGGCAGATGCCGGCGTGGGAGTTATCAAGCAACAGGGTGTCAGGCATGACGGTCACCGCACGGGCCAGTCGAGGCTGGCTGTTATTGTTGGGTCGAGGCCGATTGCGGCAGAGTATAGCCACAATACGATACACAAAATCAACATTACCGCGACTTGTCTGTGTCTATTTATTTTCCATGCGTGCCAAACAAACCCAGCAAACACTGCGCTTATAGCGAGTAAAGCGCCAAGAAGCGATACATCAAAGCATTGCAAACAAGTAACAATACGTTATATTCGCTGTCATCCCCGTCCACAGGAAACCGACATGACCTGCTACAGCCTTGGCGGAATCACCCCGGTCATCGACCCCAGCGCCTACGTGCACCCTTCGGCGGTGCTGATTGGCGACGTGATCGTCGGCCCCGACTGCTATGTAGGCCCGCTGGCCAGCCTGCGCGGCGATTTCGGACGCATCATTCTCGAACAGGGCGCCAATCTGCAGGACACCTGCGTGATGCACGGCTTCCCCGACAGCGACACGGTGATCGAGCGCAACGGGCACGTGGGCCACGGCGCCGTGCTGCACGGCTGCCGCATCGGTGCCGATGCGCTGGTGGGCATGAATGCGGTGGTCATGGACGGCGCCGTGATCGGTGCCTGCTCGATCGTCGGTGCCACCGCCTTCGTCAAGGCCGGCTTCGACTGCCCGCCCCGCTCGCTGGTGGTGGGCTCGCCGGCCCAGGTAAAACGCAGCCTGAGCGACGCTGAAGTGCACTGGAAGCAGGGCGGCACGGGCGAGTACCACGCACTGACCCGGCGCTGCCTGGAGCAGATGGTGGAATGCAGCCCCTTGAGCCAACCCGAACAGGACCGCAGACGTGTCAGCGACAGTACGTTCCGCCCGAAAAACCACACGGCCTGAAGTGCCGGCGGCAACGCTGGCCTTGAAGGACAAACGGCAGTTATATTCCGGGGTTTCACCCAGCGGATCCTCCATGTCGTCGCTCGCGCCCCTCAATCAGCTCGTCACCCGTTTCCAGGAACAGATCCCGATCCGTGCCAGTTCGCTGATCGTCACCCTGTATGGCGATGCCATCGAACCCCACGGCGGCACCGTGTGGCTGGGCAGCCTGATCCAGTTGCTCGAGCCCTTCGGCATCAACGAGCGGCTGATCCGCACCTCGATGTTCCGCCTGACCAAGGAAGGCTGGCTGACCGCCGAAAAGGTCGGCCGGCGCAGCTACTACAGCCTCACCGGTGCCGGGCGGCGGCGTTTCGACAAGGCCTTCAAGCGGGTGTACAGCTCGGTGGTGCCGCAGTGGGATGGCTCCTGGCACCTGGCGATGCTCACCCAGCTGTCTGCCGACAAGCGCAAGCAGGTGCGCGAAGAGCTCGAATGGCAAGGCTTTGGCGCCATCTCGCCGGTGGTGCTGGCCAGCCCGCGGGCCGACCGCACCGACATCAACGCCACCCTGCTGGACCTGGATGCGCTGGAAGACACCATCCTGTTCGAGACCACCGGCCAGGACGTGATGGCCTCCCGCGCCTTGCGTGCCCAGGTGCGCGAAAGCTGGCGTATCGAGGAGCTGGGGGCGCAGTACAGCGAGTTCATCCAGCTGTTTCGCCCGGTGTGGCAGGCGCTGCGCGAGCAGGACAGCCTGCAGCCGATGGACTGCTTCATGGTGCGCCTGCTGCTGATTCACGAGTACCGCAAGCTGCTGCTGCGCGACCCGCACCTGCCCGACGAACTGCTGCCGGGCGACTGGGAGGGCCGCGCCGCACGCCAGCTGTGCCGCAACCTGTATCGACTGACCTGTGCCCCGGCCGAACAGTGGCTGAGCAGTGCGATGGAAACCGCAGACGGCCCGCTGCCCGATGCCAGCGAAAACTTCTACCGGCGCTTCGGCGGGCTGCGCTAACCTGCAGCGCGTGCCCCCAGCCATCACATGCACCCTAACAACAATGCCAGGTGTGAGGTGTGACCCATGAATACCGCTACTGCCCAGCAGCACTTCCAGCAATGGCTGGCCGACATCAACCATGCCTGCGGCGAGTTCGACGGTGCCGCGCTGGGGGATGCGTTCAGCGGTGAGATTCGCCCCCGCCAGCTGGGCGCCCTGCGCTTCAGTCACGTGAGCAGCTCTCACGCGCGGCTGCTGCGCACGCCGCGCGAGGTGCAGCGCAGCAGCGAACACAAGTACTTTGCGGTGTTCCAACTCAAGGGCATGGCCAACATGGCCCAGGACGACGCCCGCGAAGTGCTGATGCCGGGGGACATCCTGCTGATCGACAGTGCACGCCCCAGCGACTTCACCTTTGGCGATGCCTCCCAGCAGATCTCGCTGATACTGCCCCACGACCGGGTCGACCAGCTGCTGCGCTTCACCCCGGTGGAGATCGGGCGCAAGATCCCGGCCGGCTCGCCGGTCGCCCTGCTCGCCCAGCAGATGCTGTTGTCCTCGACCCAGCTGGACGAGGTGAGCCTGGCCGAAAGCGAAGCGGTGATCGATGCGCTGATCAGCCTGATGCGCCCGGCACTGTGCGGCAGCGACAGCAACCCCGACCCGCATGAACGCATCTTTCGCAAAAGCCTGGCGCTGATCGAGACGCACATTGCCGACGAGGCACTGTGCCCGGAGATGATCGCGCGGGACATCGGCGTGTCGATGCGCGGGCTGTACCGGGTGTTCGCCAAGAAGGGCCTGGTGATCGCGCAGTACATCAAGAACCGGCGCCTGGACATCTGCGCCGAAACCCTGCGCAACCCGCAGTCGACCCTCAAGCTGTCGGCGCTGGGGTACACCTGGGGCTTCTCCAACAGCAGCTACTTCACCACCGCGTTCAAGCAGCGCTTCGGCGTGTCCCCCGGCGAGTACCGCAAGCGCTACAGCTGAGCGCCTGCGGCCTGCCAGCCGCCTCAGTGGCGGATGCACACCGACTTGGTCTCGGTGAAGGCGTCCAGCCAGTCGACGCCGAAATCACGCCCGGTACCGGATTGCTTGAAGCCGCCAAACGGCATGTTGGCATCGATCAGGGTGTGGCTGTTGACCCACACGGTGCCGGCCTCGATGCGCGGGGTGAGGTCCATGGCCGACTTGAGGCTGGTGGTCCACAGGCTGGCGGTCAGGCCATAGTCGCTGTCGTTGGCGCGGGCCAGCGCTTCTTCCACATCGGCCACGCGGGTCAGGCTCAGCACCGGGCCGAACACTTCGCTGCGGGTCAGGCGCAGGTTGTCGTCGGGGTTGAGGATCAATGACGGGCTGACGTAGTAGCCATTGGCATCCGGCGCGCTGGCACCGCTGATGATCTGCGCGCCCTGCTCGCGGGCATCGGCCAGGTAGGCCTGCACCGACTGCTGGTGCGCGCCGGAAGCCAGGGCGTTGATCTGCGCGCTGGGGTCCAGGCCCGGGCCTACGCTCAACCCCTTGATCGCCTGCTCGAAGTCCGCTGCCAGGCGGTCGAACAGCGGCGCCTCGACATAGATACGCGAACTGGCGGCGCACACCTGCCCCTGGTTGAGGAAGCTGCCCATCATCAGGCCTTCGATCACCTGCTGCGGATCGGCGTCGGCCAGCACGATGGCCGGGTTCTTGCCACCCAGCTCCAGTGACAGGCGCGTCAGGCGGTCGACCGCCGAACGGGCAATGTGCTTGCCGGTGGCGGTAGAGCCGGTAAAGCTGATCTTCGCCACCCGCGGGTGGCTGGTGAGGGCGCTGCCGCATACGCTGCCGCTGCCGGTGATCAGGTTGAACACGCCGTCCGGGATGCCGGCCTCGGTGGCCAGCTCGGCCATGCGCATCAGGGTCAACGGGGTGATCTCGGAGGGCTTGATGACGATCGAGCAGCCGGCCGCCAGGGCGGGCATCACCTTCCACATGCCGATCATCAGCGGGAAGTTCCACGGCACGATGCCAGCCACCACGCCGACCGGCTCCTTGCGCGTATAGGCGGTGTAGCGGGCGCCTTCAGGCACCGGGATCGACACATCCAGGGTGCGCCCGCAGATCTTGGTGGTGAGGCCGGCGGTGTAGCGCATCCAGTTCAGGGTACTGCCGACTTCGAAGGCGCGGGCGATGTTGATCGACTTGCCTTGTTCCAGGGTTTCGAGCTGGGCCAGCTCTTCACCGTGCTGTTCGAGCAAGTCGGCGTAGCGCAGCAGGATACGCTCGCGCTCGGCCGGGGCGCGGCGCGCCCACACGCCACTGACGAACGCCCGATGCGCCGATTGCACGGCCTGGTCGACATCCTCGGCGCTGGCATCGGGGGTCACGGCAATGGGTTGGCCGTTGGCCGGGTTGAAGACGGTAAGGGTCTGGCTGGAGGTGGACGGCCGCCAGCCGCCATTGATGTACAGGCCGTGTTGGCGTCCGAGAAAACGCTGGACACTGGCTAGCAGGGGTACGGTGCCGGCAGTCATGAACACTCCTTTTGTTATGGTTGGGAACATCCCAGGAGAGTGTATGGCGCCGCCGCAGGCGGGATGTTTCGCTGGCTGCCAGGGAGGTTGGCGGGTGTGCCAATGTGGTGGGTGGTGTGGCTGTTCGCCAGCAAGGCTGGCTCCTACAGGAGCAGGCCTTGCTGGCGAATGGGTGCGGGTCAGCGCAGGCGGGTACGGATCCGGTGGCACACGTTGAGCACCTGCTCCACCTCGCCCTCGCCCAGGTCGATCTTGCACGCCATGTTGCTGAACACCTGCGCCGCCTCGGCCTTGAGCTCACGGCCCTTGTCGGTCAGCAGCAGGTTGCGTCGGCGTCGGTCGCTGGGGTCCAGGTACACGGTGATGAACCCCGCATCCGCCAGGCGCTTGACGATTGGCGTCAACGTGCCCAGGTCGAACAGGGTGAGCTCGCTCAAGGCGCTGATCGACACATCATCCTTGCCCCACAACCCGGCCATCACCAGCAGTTGCGGGTAGGTGACGCCACGTCGCTTGAGCGGTTCGGCATAGTCCCGAACCATGGCGTTGGCTGTCGAATACAGCGAGAAACACAGCATCTTGTCGAAGTCGAACGTCGGGTCAAGCATGCACACCTCCCGCGACGCGGCTGTAGTGATGCACCGCGTCGACCAGTACTGCAACCGCCTCTGGCGAAGTGGCCGGCGAAATGCCCTGCCCCAGGTTGAACACATGGCCGAAACCGGCCGCCGGTGGTCCGAACGTCTGCAGGGTGCGTCGCACCTCGCGGCGAATGCTCGCCTCGTCTGCCAGCAGCACGGCCGGGTCGAGGTTGCCCTGCAGCGCCACGCAGTTGCCCACCAGCTGGCGTGCCAGCGCCAGGTCACACGTCCAGTCCAGGCCCAGCGCATCGGCGCCGCTGTCGGCCAGCGGGCTGAGCCACTGGGCGCCACCACGGGTATGCACGATGGAGGGAATGCGCACGCCATGCTGGGTCTTGTGCAGGCGCGCCAGCACTTCACGCAGGTAATACAGGGAGAAACGCCGATAGGCAGCGTCGGCCAGCACACCGCCGAAGCTGTCCACCAGCATCACCGCCTGGGCGCCGGACTCGATCTGTGCATTGAGGTCGGCAGCCACCGCGTGACCGAGCACCTTGAGCAACCGGTGCAGCAGTTCCGGGCGACGGTACAGCATCTTCTTGATCAACTGGCAGTCGCCCGGCGGGCCACCCTCGACCATGTAGCAGGCCAGGGTCCAGGGGCTTGCGGCAAAGCCCACCACCGGCACCTTGCCCTCCAGCTCGTGACGCACCTGGGCAAGGGTCTGGTAGGTGTGCTCCAGCGCCTCGGGTTCGGGCACGCGCAGGCGCTCGATGGCCGCCTCGTCACGCAAGGGGTGACGAAAGCGCGGGCCATCGCCGTTCACGCAGTACAGGCCCAGCCCCATGGCGTCGGGCAGGCTGAGCATGTCGGCAAACACCACGGCGGCGTCCAGGCTGAAACGGCGCAGCGGTTGCAGGCTGGCCTCGGTGGCCAGGTCCGGGTTCTTCACCAGGTCCAGATACGAGCCGGCCCTGGCACGCAGGGCACGATGCTCGGGCAGGTAGCGGCCGGCCTGGCGCATCAGCCAGACAGGCGTATGCGCCGTGGGTTGGCGCAGCAAGGCCTTGATAAACGTATTATTGTGCAAGGACGGGTAACTCATGCTGGTTCGCGAAATTCACTGCACAGCTCATGACTGGCGCCGCGGGGCGGCATCGGCAATCGTGCTGCGCAAGGCGTGGAGCGTGGCGCGGTAATCGGGCTGGGAAAAGATCGCCGTACCGGCCACGAACATGTCGGCACCGGCCGCAGCGACCTGGCCGATGGTGTGAAGGTTGACCCCGCCATCCACTTCCAGGCGGATGTCACGGCCACTGGCATCGATAAGCTTGCGCGCTGCTTCGATCTTGGGCAAGACCGCCGGGATGAACGACTGCCCGCCGAAGCCGGGGTTGACCGACATCAGCAACAACAGGTCGAGCTTGTCGAACACATACTTGCATTCCTCCAGCCCTGTGGCCGGATTGAAGGCCAGGCCCGCCTTGCACCCCAGATCCTTGATCAGTTGCAGGGAGCGGTCCAGGTGAACGGTGGCCTCGGGGTGAATCGAGATGTAGTCGGCACCCGCCTCGGCAAATGCCTGGATCATCGGGTCCACGGGGGTGACCATCAGGTGCACATCCAGCGGCGCGGTGATGCCGTAGCTGCGCAGCGCCTTGCAGAACTGCGGCCCCATGGTCAGGTTGGGTACGTAGTGGTTGTCCATCACGTCGATGTGGATGACGTCGGCACCGGCAGCCAGAACCCGCTCGGCTTCCTCGCCCAACCGGGCAAAATCGGCCGCCAGCATCGACGGGGCAATCCAGAACTCTTTCACACGCCTACTCCGTTACTCATTGGCTATTCGTCGCACCGGGCCCTGCTCGTTTTGCGCAAGGGCGGTGTTGATCTGTGCGATCAGGCTGTCACTTGCCGCTTCGAGATGAAAATGGTGCCCGCCATCATGCCAGTGCACACGGCTGGCCCAGGGCAACGCTTTTTTGCGCTTGTCGAATTCCGGGCCGGCAAACAGGCCCTGGCGCCCGAGCATCACATGCAGCGGGCAACTGATCTGGCGCAGGAAGTCGCAGGCCTGACGCTCGGTCAGCTGCATCGGTTCGGGCAGCACCAGCCGCGGGTCGTGACGCCAGCGGTAGCCATCCCCCACGCTGAGCAGGTCGCGCATGGCCAGCAGGCGTGCCGAGGCCGGCGAGAGCAGGCCGTCGATACTGTTGCGCCGCTCGTTGACCGCCGCCTCGACGCTGCTGAACTGCACGCTGTCGGGGGCCGAGAACCCATGCAGGCGGGTGCGCAGGGCCAGGCGCATCAGGCGATGGGCCTTCTTCAGGTGCTCCACGGTGTCTTCTTCGGCGATGGTGAACGGAGCGCCCATGCCATCGAGGAAGATCATGCTGTCGATGGACTTGTTCATCGCCCCCAGGATCGACGCGATGCCGCTGCCCATGGAATGGCCGATCACCGAAAAGCGCTTCCAGCCCATGCACTCGACCAGGGTATTCATGTCGTCGGCATGTTCCCACAGATAGTAGCCACTGTCGGCACGCCGATGGTCCGAGCGTCCGTGCCCGGCGAGGTCCGGTGCCACCACGAAGCAATCCTTCAGGTACGGCGCCACCTGCTCGAACGAGGCGGCGTTGTCCAGCCAGCCATGCACGGCCAATACCGGATGAGCCCCCTCCTCGCCCCAGACCCGCAGGGCAAACGTCTGCCCGTTGACGTCCAGGGTCTGGTCCCTGCCTTTATTGCCAAGACGCATGTAGATACTCCCTGCGTAAGCATTGTTTCGAGGTAACGGGCAACACCCGCAGCGCCTGTCAGCCGGCGGCCGCCAGCTGTGCCGAGCGTGCCGTGTGTTGCAACTGCTTGAGGTCGAACTTGCCGTTGGCGGTCCGCGGCAAGGTGAGCTCGATACTGATTGCCAGTGGCACCTTGTGCGGCTCGAGCCCGGCGCGGCAGCGTTCGAGCAACTGCTCGGCGCTGAGCGTGACGCCCTGGCTCAAGGTCACGAAAGCCCACAGCCCTTCGCCGGCCGCAGCATCCTCGACACCGACCACCGCTGCCGCGTCGATGCCTGCCATGGCATAGAAGAAGTCTTCCACTTCCGCCGGGCTGACCTTCATGCCGCGGGACTTGATCACGTGGTCCATCCGGCCTTCGAAATACAGGTAGCCGTCTTCGTCCAGGTGGCAGTAGTCGCCGGTATGCAGCACGCTCTCCCCGGGATAGGGGCCGGGCTTGAGCTTTTTCGCCGTGGCCTGCGGGTTGCGCCAGTAGCCGGCCATGACCGTGGCGCCGCGAATCACCAACTGGCCCACCTGGTGGGCCTGGTCGATGCGCTGGCCGTGCTCGTCGATCAGCCACAACTCGGTGTTGGGAATGGCGATGCCGACGCTGCCCGGCTTGCTGTCGATGTCCTCTGGCGGCAGGTAGGTGCAGCGCTTGCACTCGGTCAGGCCGTACATGGAGAAGATCTGCGCCTGCGGAAACAGTGCCTTCATCTGCGCAATGTGCGGCGGCTTGAGCGCCGCGCCGGTATTGGTGACCATGCGCACGTGCTCGAAACTGGCGTTGCGCTTGCTCGCGTACTCATGCAGCAGCATGAGCATGGTGGGCACGAACGGGATGACCGTGATCTGGTACTGGCGGATCTTCTTGATCAGGAAGATCGGCCAGGTGAATTCCTTTTCCAGTACCAGGGTGGCGCCCGCGCTCAGCGCCATGATCATCTGGTACAGGCCATAGTCGAACGACAGCGGCAACGAGCAGAGCACGTGGTCGCTGTCGTTGTAGCCCAGGTAGGTGTGCAGCGACGACAGCGCCGCGAGCATGTTGCGATGGGTCAGCATCACGCCCTTGGGCTCGCCGGTGGACCCGGAGGTATAGATGATCGCGGCCAGGTCCAGGTCCAGCGTGCCGCAAGGCACCGGAGCTCCGTTGCCCTGCATCAGCACACCCTCGAAGGTGCGTGTCAGCGCCGAGTCGGCCTCGCCGTCCAGCAGCACGATGGTGCGCAGGTACGGCAGGCTCGGGGTGTCCACCGACAGGCTGGCGAACTTCTCCGAGGTGGTGATCAGCACCGAGGCCTCGGCGTCCCGCACGATGTAGTCAAGGCCCTCGGCATGAGTCTCCAGGCCGACATTGACCACCACGCCACCGGCCTTGAGCACACCCCAGAAGGCACAGATGGTTTCTACCCGGTTGCCCAGGCACAGCACCACCCGTTCCTGACGCTGCAGGCCACAGGCCTGCAAGCCCGAGGCCAGCCGCGAACTGGAATCGTCGAGGTCGGCATAGGTGTAGGTTTCATCGGCATAGATGACTGCCGCCTTGCGCGGGTACAGGCCGTTGCTGGCCTCCAGTACCTGCTGCAGGAGCACGCTAGACCGGCTCATACTGTACCTCTGGCTGGCCTTGCGAGGCGGTTTCGGGGGCGTTCTGGCGGTTGGCGTCGATGTACTGCGCCAGCGTCGTCACGGTATTGAAGTGCCCGGGGGCAATGGTGTCGGGGTTGACGAAGAAGCCTTCGATCTCGTCCTCCAGGCTGACCAGCAGCTCCATCGAGGTGAGCGAGTCGAGCCCCAGGTGGTCACGCAGGTGCGAGTCGGCACGCACCTCGGTACTGGCTGGCAGCTTGAGCACCACCCGCAGGATCTCGATCAGTTGCGCCTGCGTGGCGCCGCTGGCCGTCACGCCCGGTGCGCTGCTGGCAGCAGGTGCGCTGGCCGGGGCGGCGAGCATGTCGTCCAGCGCCACGTCGGCGTGGCTGTCGCGGATCTCCAGTGCGGTCTGACGGGCCCTGGCCAGGAACAGCCGGCCGTGGCTGACGATCACCTCGGCCGGGTGACCATGGCTGTGGAACAGGGTCGGCGAGGCCGTGGGGCCATAGGCACCGGAGGCCGTCACCGCCAGCAGGTCGCCTTCGCTCAGGGTCTCGATGCGCACGTCACGCCCCAGCAGGTCGTCGGGGCTGCACAGCGGGCCGGAGATATGGTACTCGCGCAGCGGCGCGCCGTTGCTGCCGGTGGCGTGCACGATGCGGAAGTTGCGCTTGAGCACCTGGCCGCTGCCCGCCGCGGCACCGTGGCAGTTGGTGCCGCCGTCGGTCACGGCGAAGGTCTTGCCGTGGTTGTGCTTGATGTTGTCGACGGTGACCAGCAGCGCGCCGCATTTGCCGGCCACGAAACGGCCGGACTCGACGATGATGCGGGTACGCGGGAACTGGCGATGGAAACTGTCGAACAGCGGCGCCAGCAGCTGCTTGAGCTGACGGGTGTCGAGTTCCTTTTCGTTCTCGTAGTACTTGATGCCCAGGCCGCCGCCGACGTCGACCATGCTCAGGTCCAGGTCGTAGCGAAGGGTGAGGTTGCGGTACAGGTCGAGGATGTAGCTGGCATTGTCATACACCGACTGGGCGTCGAGGATCTTGGTGCCGTTGTAGACGTGAATGCCCTTGATATGCAGATTGGGCAGCGCCAGGTACTGGCCGAAATTGGCCACTGCGGTGTCTTCCTCGATACCGAAATGGGTCGGGCGCCCGCCCATCTTCCAGGGCGAGCCCGAGGCCGAGAAATTGGGATTGATGCGAATGGCCACCGGTGCGGTACAGCCCAGCGAGCCGGCCAGGGCAGAAAGCGCGCGCAGTTCGGTTTCGGATTCGACGACGATGGCGAACACCCCCACTTCCAGCGCCCGGCGGTGTTCCTCGGGCTTCTTGTAGGGGCCCAGGAAAATGATGTCCTGGGGTGCAACGCCCGCCTTCAGGGCGATTTCCAGCTCGCCCAGCGAACAGACCTCGGTGTTGCCGCCGTACGAACGGATCAGCTTCACCAGCGACAGATTCGGATTGACCTTGAGCGCGTAGAAGATATCCACGCAGTCGGGCAAGGCGTCGCGCAGTTCATTGAAACTGCTGCGCAGCACCGCCTCGTCATACAGGTAGGTAGGCGTACCGAATGTCGCCTTTGCCTGGAGGACCAATTCTTTGGAAAGCTTCATCTGTTGCTCCCTTCGTTATTATATTTTCCGGTGCCGAATGCGTGCGCGGGATGCGCACCTGCGTCGTCCCGTTAGCCCTGGCGCGTTAAGTGTCGTATCGGATCGCGCAACGCCTGCAACAACGACAGAAAGCCCCTGCCTGCAAAACTTTGCGCGCAAAGTTTGTGAAATTCTCTACTGCGTTTCGCGGTGATGTCAAGATAATTCCAATGAACCCTGGCTGCGGCCGATGGTCACCCCGTTGACGGCGATTTAGGCCGCATAACAGCGTTCAAATGTCGCACCTGTTACAGATCAGTAGCGCTTTTTCCCAATGAATACAGGGCTTTTATCTGATCCGTATATAAGGCCTGTTTCTGAGTCTGTTTTGTCTGCGGCAGGCTTTCTAGAGTCAGCGCCTGTGCTCGTCCCGTCGGGGGGTGGGCTAGGAAGGAAACGCGGATAAACAGCCATGAGTACTCATCAACAGGCACAGGCCTACAACTACAAGGTGGTCCGGCAGTTCGTGGTCATGACGGTGGTGTGGGGCATCGTCGGCATGGCCATGGGCGTATGGATCGCCTCGCAACTGGTCTGGCCGGAGCTCAACCTGGACCTGCCCTGGACCACCTTCGGCCGCCTGCGCCCCCTGCACACCAGCCTGGTGATCTTCGGTTTCGCCGGCAGCGCGCAGTTTGCCGCCAGCTACTACGCGGTGCAGCGCACCTGCCAGGTACGCCTTTACAGCGACTGGCTGACGGCCTTCACCTTCTGGGGCTGGCAGGCAACCATCGTGATCATGCTGCTGAGCCTGCCCCTGGGCCTTACCACCACCAAGGAATACGCCGAGATCGAATTCACCGGCGCGGTGTGGATGGCGATCGTGTGGGTGGCCTATGGCGTGGTGTTCTTCGGCACCCTGCTGCGCCGCAAGGGCACGCACATCTATGTCGGCAACTGGTTCTTCGGGGCCTTCATCGTGGTCATCGCGATGCTGCACGTGGTCAACCACCTGTCGATTCCGGTCAGCTGGTTCAAGTCCTACCCGGTGTACGCGGGGGCCACCGATGCGATGGTGCAGTGGTGGTACGGCCACAACGCGGTGGGCTTCTTCCTGACCACCGGCTTCCTGGGGATGATGTACTACTTCGTGCCCAAGCAGGTCGGCAAGCCGGTGTATTCCTACCGCCTGTCGATCGTGCACTTCTGGGCGCTGATCACCCTGTACATCTGGGCAGGCCCGCACCACCTGCACTACACCGCCCTGCCCGACTGGGCGCAGTCGCTGGGCATGGCGATGTCGATCATCCTGCTGGCCCCGAGCTGGGGCGGCATGATCAACGGCATGATGACCCTCTCGGGCGCCTGGCATAAGCTGCGCAGCGACCCGATCCTGCGTTTCCTGGTGCTGTCGCTGGCGTTCTACGGCATGTCGACCTTCGAAGGCCCGATGATGGCGATCAAGACCGTCAACGCCCTGTCGCACTACACCGACTGGACCATCGGCCACGTGCATGCGGGTGCGCTGGGCTGGGTGGCGATGATCACCTTCGGCGCGCTGTACCACATGATTCCCAAGGTGTTCGGCCGCGAGAAGATGTACAGCATCGGGCTGATCAACCTGCACTTCTGGCTGGCCACCATCGGTACCGTGCTGTACATCGCCTCGATGTGGGTCAACGGCATCACCCAGGGCCTGATGTGGCGCGCGATCAACGACGACGGCACCCTCACCTACTCGTTCGTGGAGGCACTGGTGGCCAGCCACCCTGGCTTCATCGTGCGCTTCGTCGGTGGCGTGTGCTTCCTGAGCGGGATGCTGCTGATGGCCTGGAACACCTGGCGCACGGTACGCGTGGCAGACCCGAAACTGGCACTGGACAACGCGCAGATGGCGTAAGGGGCAGCGAATGAACGGCTGGACATATGGGTTGTATTGCGTGACCGGACTGGTGTTCTTCTACCTGATCACCAGCGCCTGCCTGAGGCGCCATAGCGACCAGGTGGATGACCAGGCAAGCCTCATACCCTTTGCCGATGACCCGGTGGTGGCGCGCCGGGTCGAGCAGGCCATCGGGCGACCGGTGCCTGCCGAGGCACCGGAGGCCTTGCTGAAGGCTTGAGGGGGGTGCTGCACCGGCATGTCCGCAAGAGCGGGTTGATTCGCTCTTGCGGCTTGGCCTATTGATGACTGACCCAGTAAACCGCCGTCACGACCACCAGTACAATCAGGCAGAGTATCGCCCACGCATCGACACTGCTGTCCGGCTTGCTTGCCTTGCTTGGATTTCCCATTGCATTGCCTCTTGTTGTGGTTATGGGAATGCACTGCACCTGATGCAGTTAAGTCCAGCAATGCCCTTTGCTCAAGCAGGGTTTTTGTACAGCTCGTCGGTTAGTAGTCCATCGCGTCCTTCAGGAACGGGTATCGATACCCTGGCGCCTTGCCAACGGCGCTGAACCCCTTGAAATCCAGCCCATAGTCGCCCTGCTGTTCAAGCGTGAGCCAGCGCCGCGCCTTGACCGCATCGATCAGCTGAAGCACCGGCACCGGCCGCGGCCGGGCGAGCAACTGACCGATCGGCACGCCCTGCGCATCATCGTGCAGCAGCACCATGGCCCACCCGCCCAGAGAAAAGTGCCCGCCCATCAACACGCTCAATCGACCCTCGATTCGCGCCTGCAGGGCCTGCGGCGAACTGTTCACCGCACTGAACAGCACATCCCGGCCCGGCACCCGCCCGGCCTCCTCGAATGCCTGCATCGCGCCGAACGCCATCTCGTCATTGGCCGACCACACCAGCTGCGTACGCGGATAACGCGCACCCAGCAACTGCGCCTGCTCATAGGCGCGCTGGCGACTCCATTCCCCATACACCAGCTGGCGCAGGTGCACGCCGGGCAACTCGGCCAACGCCCGGTGCATGCCCTGCTCACGCAACTGCGCTGCCGGGGTGTGCTTCAACCCAGAGAACGCCAGCAGGTCCACGCCCTGCTCTAGGGCAGCGGGCGGCAACTGCTCGACCAGCGTCTTGAGCATGCGGTAGCCGGCCTCCTCGTCGTTGCCGGTCAGGGTGCCGAGGACCGGCGGATAACGGTCCGGATACTCGTGCACCTGGCGCGCCTGGTCGACCGTCAGGCCGTTGTTGACCAGAAACAGCCTGACCCCGCTGCCGCGCGACAGGCGGATGATCTCCGGCGCCACGTACTGCTCGTTGACCAGCACCAGGTAGTCCGGCCGCTGCGGCCCCTGGAGCGCCTGTCGCGCCTGATGCAACACACGCTGGCGATCACGCCCGCTGTACTCGACACGCAGGGACATGCCCAGGTTCTGCGCGGCGCCTTGCATGAAACGCGAGTAACTGACCCAGAAGGTCTCGTCGGCATTGCCCGGATTGAGAAACACCACCGAGGCCGCCTGGGCGCCACTCACCAGCGACAGGCCCAGCCACACCGACAGGCACAAGGCCTTGAGCATTCGAGTACGCTCCTGCAACGCAAAGCGCCGAGTATAACCGCGACGGCACGGGCAACGCTCAGGTGACAGCCAAACGCTAGCCAGTCTCACTTAGTCCATATAGTTCTTTTCATATGCAAAAACATCACTTTTGCGCATAAACGCAAACTGCTATCTTGCCTCGGCTCCGCCCCGGAGTGCGCGGCCGTGCGCGCGATTAGCTGCAAGCAGCCTGAGAACAGGACCCCTATGTACGTATACGACGAGTACGATCAGCGGATCATCGAGGACCGCGTCAAGCAGTTCCGAGACCAGACCCGACGCTACCTGGCCGGTGAGCTGAGCGAAGAAGAGTTCCGCCCCCTGCGCCTGCAAAATGGCCTCTATATTCAACGTTTTGCCCCGATGTTGCGGGTAGCCGTGCCCTACGGCCAGCTGACGTCGCGCCAGACCCGGATGCTGGCCAAAATCGCTCGCGACTACGACAAGGGCTACGCGCACATCAGTACCCGGCAGAACGTGCAGTACAACTGGCCTGCCCTGGAGGACATCCCCGAGATCCTCGCCGAGCTGGCCACGGTGCAGATGCACGCGATCCAGACCAGCGGCAACTGCCTGCGCAACGTCACCACCGACCAGTTCGCCGGCGTTGCCGCCGACGAAGTGATCGACCCGCGCCCATGGTGTGAAATCGTGCGTCAGTGGACCACCTTCCACCCCGAGTTCGCGTACCTGCCGCGCAAGTTCAAAATCGCCATCAATGGCTCGGCCAGCGACCGTGCGGCCATCGAAGTGCACGACATCGGCCTGGAGCCGGTGCACAACGCGGCCGGCGAACTGGGCTTTCGCGTGCTGGTCGGCGGCGGCCTGGGCCGTACCCCGGTGGTGGGCGCCTTCATCAACGAATTTCTGCCCTGGCAGGACCTGCTCAGCTACCTGGACGCGATCCTGCGCGTGTACAACCGTTACGGTCGCCGTGACAACAAGTACAAGGCGCGCATCAAGATCCTGGTCAAGGCCCTCACGCCGGAGGTGTTCGCCCAGAAGGTCGACGCCGAAATGGAGCACCTGCGCGGCGGCAGCACCACCCTGACCGATGCCGAAGTGCATCGCGTGGCCAAGCACTTCGTCGACCCCGACTACCTGGCGCTGGACAACCTCGACAGCCAGCTGGCCGAGCTCGACCAGCAGCACCCCGGCTTCGCCCGCTGGCGCACGCGCAATACCCTGGCGCACAAGAAGCCGGGTTATGTGGCCGTTACCCTGTCGCTCAAGCCGACCGGCGTGGCGCCGGGCGACCTGACCGACAAGCAGCTGGACGCGGTGGCCGACCTTGCCGAACGCTACAGCTTCGGCCAGTTGCGCACCTCCCACGAGCAGAACATCATCCTGGCCGACGTCGAGCAGCGCCAGCTGCACGCGCTGTGGCTGGAGCTGCGTGAAAACGGCTTCGCCACGCCGAACATCGGCCTGCTGACCGACATCATCTGCTGCCCGGGTGGCGACTTCTGCTCGCTGGCCAACGCCAAGTCGATCCCGATCGCCGAATCCATCCAGCGCCGCTTCGACGACCTGGACTACCTGTTCGACATCGGCGAACTGGACCTGAACATCTCCGGCTGCATGAACGCCTGCGGCCACCACCACGTCGGCCATATCGGCATTCTCGGGGTGGACAAGAAGGGCGAGGAGTTCTACCAGGTGTCCCTGGGGGGCAGCGCCAGCCGCGACGCCAGCCTGGGCAAGATCCTCGGCCCCTCGTTCGCCCAGGACGACATGCCGGACGTGATCGAGAAGCTGATCGATGTGTACGTCGAGAAACGTACTGAAGACGAGCGCTTCATCGACACCTACCAACGTATTGGCATCGACCCTTTCAAGGAGCGCGTCTATGCAGCGAATCATTAAGGGCAACCAGATCGTCGACGAAACCTGGCACCTGCTGCCCAAGGACGTCACCCTGGACGAACTGACCAACTGCGACGACTACATCGTGCCGCTGCACCTGTGGCGCGAGCACGCCCATGCCCTCAAGGCCCGCGACGGCGGCCTGGGCGTGTGGCTGGATGCCGACGAGGAAGCCGAGGAAATCGGCGATGACGTGGCCAGCTTCCAGGTCATCGCGTTGAACTTCCCGGCCTTCACCGACGGGCGCAACTACTCCAATGCGCGCCTGCTGCGTGACCGCTACAAGTTCACCGGCGAGCTGCGTGCCATCGGCGACGTGCTGCGCGACCAGCTGTTCTACATGAAGCGTTGCGGTTTCGACGCCTTCGCCCTGCGGGCCGACAAGGACCCGGTCCAAGCGCTGCAGAGCCTGCAGGACTTCTCGGTGACCTACCAGGCCGCCACCGACGAGCCGCAGCCGCTGTTCCGTCGACGCTGAACACCGCCCCATGAAAAAGGCCCCTTGCGGGGCCTTTTTTTGTGGCGTCGAATTTACAACCGGGTGACCTGGTCGGGCACGCTGTTCCAGATTTCCGCCGTCAGCGTCTCCAGCAACTTTTTCTCCTCCTTGGCCAGGTTGGCTTGCAGTACGTGGCTCTGGCGCAGGTACGCCGCTTCGGTGATGTGCCCGGCATCGGCATCTGCCTGCAAGGCCTCCATGCGGGCGTGCAGCGGCTTGGCGATGCGCTGGTAGCGCTCGGCATACTGCACCTTCAGGTAACTGACCCAGAAGTCGCGCTGGGCAATCGAAGCCTTGAGCACTGCCGGCGTCTCGCCCTCTTCGATCTCCTTCTGCGCAGCCTTGATATCGGCATCGGTGACCTGGGCAGTGGCTCGGTAGCGCATGGTGTTGGGCTGCCCCGGCAGTTCGAGCGGCTCGGTCAGCGCGGTACGGTAAGCCAGCCGCACTTCGACCTCGTCCACCACCGTGCCAGCACGCACACGTGCATCGATGACCCGCTGGGCAATCAGCTCGACCTGCTCCAGACGATACAGCCCGCGCGCCAGCTTCATCAGTGACCACTCGGCACCCAGCTGGGTACCCAGCGCCAGGGCCTGATTGATCAGCACCTGCACCTCAAGCTGGCTGAACACCAGGATCACCGCATCGCCACAGTTGCGCACGCTGTCCAGGGTCTGCAGTACCTCCTCGCGCAGCGCCGTGTTGGCGCTCACTGCCTTGATCAGCGCCCACACCCGCTGCTTGAGGTCGGCGTAGGTCTCGCGAAAATCGGACGTCTCCCCCAGGTCATCGAACAGCCGGAACAGTTCGCCGGTGCCCGGTTCGGCCTTGAGCGCATCCCACATCGCCTGCAGTTCGGCCGCCTGCACCGCATCTGCACCGGCAAGCCAGGCCGTGGCACCGGCAGCCATCGGCTCGGGCGCAAAATGGACGCGCAGGTTCGGCGTCACGCCAAAGCTGATACGCGTGCGCTGACGATAGACCGTCAGCCTGACCTGGCTGTCGGCATCGATCGGGTTGCCGTGCAGGCTGGTGACCCGATTGATCCTCAACACCCGATCGACACGCTCGGCTGCGGGCGCCAGCACGTCCTGCGGCACCACCTGAATGTTGTTGGCGCGCAGGTCGACCTCTTCGAGCATGTCAAGGTCCATCAGGCCGGTCGGCCAGGTACTGATGCCCGTGTTCTGCAGCCTGAGCCCGCGCAGGTCAGCCAGGGTCGAAACATCGGGCGCGGTTATCAAGGGGTTGTGGTCCAGGTTGAGGATTCTCAGGCGAACCAGTTTGGCCAGCACCGCATTGGCAGCAGCATCCATGACCAGGCTGTTGTAGCTGAACGTCAGCCGGGTGATGCGCGGTATGGCTTCCAGCGCGGCAGGCAGGGTGCTGAACAGGTTGTTGGAAAGGTTGAGCCAGCGCGTATTGGCAAACTGCTCGATAAAGGCCTCGGGCAACTCACTCAACTGCATGTCGCGCATGAACAGCGACGCCACATGGCTGAAATCGGCACTCAGAATCGGCAGACCGTCAAGGCGCGTCTCCGACAGGTTGAGGGTGTAGCCGACGGTTCGCCCTTCAACGGATATCACCGGGCTGGACTGGCGCCGCCAGCAACGCTCGATGCGATCGGCCGCCACCTCCCGGTGGCCACGGGCGGCGAAACTCACGGACTGATCGTTGCGCCAGGCGGTCAGCTCATCGATCAGCTTGAACAGTTCCTGGCGCCGCCCCTCAAGCTTGACCAGCAGCTCCTCCTCACTGAGCCCCTCGCCTAGCTCCTGCAAAAAGGCCTGCACCTCGTCCACGGTCAGGTCGGGGTACAGCGCCCGGGCCCGCTGCACCGGCGTCTGCGGCCTGCCGAACGGGCGCCGGCCACTGAGCGGATAACCGATCTGGCCATCGAGCATGCGCATTGGCGGCTTGAACCAGCGCGTGCGCGGACGCACGCCGATGCTGCTACGCACCGCAGCCGTATCCTTGGCGGCGTTCTCGGCCAACATCAGGCGCAACGCGTCGGCCTGGTTGATGTTCAGGCCCAGCAGCACGCGCTCGCTGTCGGGCAGCGCATGCAGCATGGCGGCGCACAACGGCTCCACCCCGCCCAGCGCGTTATGCTCGCTGTCATAGGCCTGATAGCCTTCGTCCAGCCGCGCGAGAATACGCTTGGTGCCGGTGGCCGTGCTGCGCCCGACCGCCTTGAGTTCATCGCCCCACGGGCTGCCTTCACGTACCTGCAACAGCACATCGCCAGACCAACCCGGCAAGGCCTGCAACTGGTCCATGGCAACCTTCAGGCAGTCCAGGCGATCGGTGTAGCCCAGGTAGAGGCCCTCACGGGCACGCACCACGCGCGCCTGCTCCACCAGCCAGCGGGCCTGTTCGGCCAGGCGCAACGGCACCCGCGGCGGGTTGGCGGTGAGCTGCGCTCGCTCGCTGACGCTGGCACTCTCGACCAGCTCTCTGGCCTGCCGCCACGCCAGCCCGGCAAACTGCTTGCGTACCACCGCCATGCCCGCCACCTCCTGCACCGGGTCGGCGCGGTAGAGGCTGTCGAACACCTGGCTGCGGTTGACGCTGGCGTAACGGGCATAGGCTTCACGCAATTGCGTCAGGCGACCAGCCTCGGTCCTGGCCAGGTAGGGGCCGAACAGGGCCTTCTCTTCCTGTTCGGTCAAGCCCTGCAGCAGCGTTGTCAGGAAGCGACCGTCGACCAGTTCCTGGCGCGTGATCGACAGGGTCCGGTTGTCGGCGCTCAGCGGCGTACCGTACTCCTTGACCAGCTGCCCGTCCTCCATCACCCGCACCAGCACGCCGGCCGGCCAACCCGGCATGCGTGTGAGCAAGGCCAGGGGCAAGGCATCGAGCTCGGTGGCCAGTGGTTGCCCGTCGCGCATGGCCGCAATCACATCCGTCACCCTGCGGCTCATCTGCCAGCGCACCAGGCTGTCGCCGAGCAACGCCGGCAAAGGCTCGTTGTTGCTGTGCAGGCGGCGCAGGCGTGCCTCGTCGATGCCGGTGATGGCGGCCATGTTCAGCAGGTCCTCGTCACCCATGCCGTCCACCAGATGGCCCAGGCGCCGCCACAACGTCAGGCCTTCCCACTGCTGCGGGTCTTCGGCCTCGAGGCGCCAGGCCCCGGCGCCGTTGTGCACCACCGGCGGCTGGTAGGCGTCATCGCGAGGATGGCGGACCTGGTACTGGCCCGCTTCGGTGCCGACCACCTCGTAGGCGCGGCCCTGCACACGAATGTAGGTCTTGTCGCCCACGCTGTAGCGCCCCTGAAGGTCCGGCACGACCCCCGACAGATCGACATCCGCGGCATAGGGCTCCAGCTGCGGCTTCCACAGCCGGTACTGCCCGTTGGCCAGCCTGATCTGGACTGTGCCTTCCAGCAACTCGCTGCCCGGCCCGACGGCCAACGGCTTGAGGGCAAGCCCCAGGCCCACGGCGAATGCAATGTTCAGTGCCACCGACTGCAGGTGCGCCATGGCCAGCTCGCGATCACCCACCTCCCAGTCTTCGATGCCCTCGACCACCTCCCCGATCAACTGGCCGGCCGCCACCACCGCCATCACCTCCCCCAGCCCGGGTACGAAGAAGGCGGCGCTGTTGAGCACGTTCAGACCGATGCTTTCCCAGTACGCCAGGCGCGCCTCGCGGGCCGCTTCGTCCGCGTCGGCACTGGGCACGGCCAGGTGCCGCGCATCAGCCTTGGCCTTCTCGATCAGGCGTCGATGCTGCAACTCAAACAGGTCTTCTTCCACCCGGTGTTCACGCAGGTACAGGTCCGCCTCCAGGTTGGGCTGGCGCTCCAGCAGCCCGTGCTGGCCATCGACCAGGTGAAACAGATTGCTTTCCAGCAGCCCGAAGAAGCGCTCTTCATCGGCCCGTGCCACACAACCGCGCATGGCCTGCTGATAGGCGGGCGAAATCAGGTTGATGCGCAGGTCGCGCTTGAACGCCTCGATGCTCGGGTATTCCTTGAGCGGGTACAGGGGCGCGCCAGGCACATACACCAGCACAGGCTCGGTCTGCTCGCTGAGCAGGCGGTCGGCACTGGCCACCCAGATACCGGACAAGCCAATGCCGAACATTTCCAGGGTGCTGAACACCAGCGGCTTGCCGTTGTACTGGGCGGCACCGGTGCCATCGAGCCAACCGAGCAAGGCGCTGCGGGCAGCCTCGCCAATCTCGCCCTTCATCGCCGCAATCCAGGTGCGCACGCGCAGGCGCGCCTTGTAGGCCTCGATGGACTGCCGGCGAACCCGATCATGGGTGGCCGGCGCCTCGTACACCGCAGCCAGGTGGTCCTGGTACTGCTTGCCCAGGTCCAGCTCATGGCACACGCGGGCAAAGTCGCGCGGGGCCACCGCCAGCTTGCTGCTGTAAACGTAGCGATAGCGCGGCGCGTGCTCGCTGCCAGGTACCAGCGTCATGGAAAATGCGCCCTTGGCCGCCAGGGCCGTACCGTCGTCGAATTCGGCATCCCGGGCAAAGTTCTGCAGCGCCGCCTGCAGCAGGCTCTGGCGCCTGGGCACCACGCGCACCAGCGCGCCCAGCAGTTCGGTGTCGTGGGTAACGTGCACGAATTCGTGGGTGTTGACGTCGTCGTCGCGCTGCAAGTCGCGCTTGAGCCTGGCCTTGAGCAGCGGCTCGGCGAACTCGACGATGCCTTTGAGGGGGCGCAGGGTACGCGCCAACGCGTCGGCGCAGGCGCGGGCGCGCTGCTGGCAGGCGAGCAGTGCCTGGCGCTGGTCCTCGCGGGCATTGCTGAACCAGGGCGCCGGCGCATCCCCTGCGCCCTGGTGCTGTTCGGCGCCCCAGGGCCGGCTCAGGGCCGCGAAACTTGCAGGGGTGGAGTGCTTGAGCCAGTCAGGCATGCGCTGATGGATGAAGGGGCCATGCGGCCCCGGGGTGACATAGGTGTGGGTGGAATCGGTGGGAGTGGTCATGATGGTCCTCGGGGTAGATTGAACCCCAAGCAGACCCCATCATGACGCAGGTGAAGTGCTACATATTGCTCAGCGCCAGCGGCCCAGACGGCTCCACAAGCCCACCAGGGTGTTCTCGATGGAGGCGCTGGCAGCCAGGCCAACGCGCTCCTGCAGGCTCTTGCGTTCGGCAAAATGCAGGTGATACAGGTTCGAATCGCGAGCGCGTTCGCTCAGGTATTCGTCACTGGTGCGCAGCTCGTCCACCAGTTGCTTGTTCAATGCCGCCACACCCAGCCAGACCTCGCCGGTGGCCACCTCATCGATGTGCAACTGCGGGCGGTAACGCGAGACGAAATCCTTGAACAGCTGATGAGTCACGTCCAGGTCTTCCTGGAACTTCTCGCGGCCCTTCTCGGTGTTTTCGCCAAACACGGTCACGGTGCGCTTGTACTCACCCGCCGTGAACACCTCGAAGTCTACATCGTGCTTTTTCAGCAGGCGGTTGACGTTGGGCAACTGCGCCACCACCCCGATGGAGCCCAGAATGGCGAAGGGCGCACTGACGATCCTGTCACCGATGCAGGCCATCATGTAGCCGCCGCTGGCCGCCACCTTGTCGATGCACACCGTCAACGGCACGCCGGCCTGGCGGATACGCGCCAGCTGCGAGGAGGCCAGGCCATAGCTGTGCACCATGCCGCCACCGCTTTCAAGGCGCAGTACCACTTCGTCCTTGGGCGTGGCGAGGGTCAGCAGCGCGGTGATTTCATTGCGCAGGCTCTCGGTGGCCGAGGCCTTGATGTCGCCGTCGAAATCCAGCACGAACACCCGCGGCTTGTCCTCGGGCTTTTTCTTCTGCTGCTTGTCGCGCTTGGCCTGCTGCTTGCGCAGGGCCTTGAGCTGGGCCTTGTCGAGCAGACCCGACTCCAGGCGCTCGCGCAGGTCCTTGTAGAAATCGTTGAGGCGAGTCACATGCAACTGCCCCCCGGCCTTGCGCCGGCCCTTGCCGCGCAACCCGGCAATGGCCGACAACACCACCAGGAGCGCGATCACCAGGGTCGCGGTCTTGGCCAGAAAGCTGGCGTATTCAGCAAGAAAATCCACAGTAGCTCCTTAACATGTCTGCGCCCGTACGGCGCCAAACGTGGCCCAAGCATACCGGCGCGGCCACGCCTCCACCAGCGTGGGCAACGCCCCGAAACGCAGTTCAAACGACCTTTTCAAACGCTTGTATGTTTTTTCGTTGACAGGCCGCCATCGGCCACCTACCCTCGCCAGAACCTTCACTCCAGGCATACGACGTGGGCAGCATCTACCTCATTCGACATGGCCAGGCCTCCTTTGGTGCCGACGACTACGACGTGTTGTCGCCGACCGGCATTGCCCAGAGCGAAGCACTGGGCGATCACCTCGCCCAGCTGGGCCTGCGCCTGGATCGCTGCGTGGCCGGCGACCTGCGCCGCCAGCAGCACACCGCACGCCTGGCCCTGGCCCGCCTGCAGGCTGCCGGCAGCGCGGTACCCAGCCTGGAAACCGACCCTGCCTTCAACGAATTCGACGCCGACGCCGTCATCCGCGCGCTGCTGCCCGGCCTGCTGCCGGACGAGCCCGAGGCGCTGCACATCCTGCGCAATGCCCGCGACAACCGCAGCGAGTTCCAGCGCCTGTTCGCCCTGCTGGTGCAGCGCTGGCACGGCGGCGAGCACGATGTCGACGGCCTGCAAAGCTGGCAGGGCTTCGTCGAGCAGGTGCACGACGGCCTGCAACGCCTGCTGCGCGAGGCCGGGCAAGGCGACAACATTGCCATCTTCACCTCCGGCGGCACCATCACCGCCCTGCTCCACCTGATCACCGGCATCACCCCCAGCCAGGCGTTCGCGCTGAACTGGCAGATCGTCAACACCTCGCTCAGCCAGCTGAAGTTTCGTGGCCGCGAGGTGGCGCTAGCTTCCTTCAACAACCAGGCCCACGTGCAGTTGCTGAGGGTGCCGGCGCTCATCACCTACCGATGAGCACCGGCCTGTTGCGGCCCCAGGGTCGCTTACATCACTTAATAAGGAATACACCATGACCGACGTAGCTAAAGCCGTTCAAGCCATGCAAGAGAAGTTCAACCCTGCCGCCGCTGCCGGCCTGGACCTGGTGTTCGGCTTCAACATCACCGACGAAGACAAGCACTTCTCGCTGATCGTCAAGGACGGCACCTGCGACCTGCAGGAAGGCGAAAATCCTGACGCCAACTGCACCCTGGTGCTGGACAGCGAAACCCTCAAGGGCATCGTCAGCGGCGAAACCGACGGCATGCAGGCCTTCATGGGCGGCAAGCTGCGCGTCGAAGGCGACATGATGCTGTCGATGAAACTCAGCGAGCTGTTCCCGGCCTGAGCCTTGCGCTGATGCCGACCAGAACCGAAGCCTTGTGCTTCGGTTTTTTTTCGCCCGGCATCAGGGGTGGTGATCGTGGTGCAACACGCTGGCCTATAACACAGTCAAACACTTGTTCGGTTTATCCACGAGAATTAGATTAAACAATAATCAGCGACTTTCAGAATAAGGGAAAAGCATGACGCTCACCGACCAGTCGACCCAGGTTCGCCCCGGCGAAGAACTCGATGCTGCCCTCATCGACCCTTATCTCAAGGCCAGCATTCCAGGCCTGAGCGGCACGCCGGTGATCAGCCAGTTCCCCGGTGGCGCGTCCAACCTCACCTACCTGCTCAGCTACCCGGACCGCGAGTTCGTGCTGCGCCGCCCGCCGTTCGGGCAAAAGGCCAGGTCGGCCCACGACATGGGCCGCGAGTTTCGCATCCTCAACCAGCTCAACAGCGGCTTCCCCTATTGCCCCAAGGCCTACGTGCACTGCACCGACGAATCGCTGATCGGCGGCGAGTTCTACGTGATGGACCGGGTCAAGGGCATCATCCTGCGCTCGGACCTGCCCCCCGAGCTGGGCCTGGACAGCCAGCGCACCGAAGCCCTGTGCAAGAGCTTCATCGACCGCCTGGTCGAGCTGCACCAGGTGGACTACACCGCCTGCGGCCTGGCCGACCTGGGCAAGCCCGAAGGCTATGTGCAGCGCCAGATCGAAGGCTGGAGCGCACGTTATGAAAAGGCCCTGACCCCGGATGCACCGCGCTGGGAAGCGGTGATCGCCTGGTTGCGCGAGAAGATGCCGGCCGACCACCCACGCCCCGCCATCGTGCACAACGACTACCGCTTCGACAACGTGATCCTCGACGCCGACAACCCCATGCGCATCATCGGCGTGCTGGACTGGGAAATGACCACCCTCGGCGACCCGCTGATGGACCTGGGCAATACCCTGGCCTACTGGATCGAAGCCGGCGACCCTGCGCCCGTGCAGCTGATGCGTCGCCAGCCGAGCAACGCACCGGGCATGCTCACCCGGCGCCAGTTCGTCGACTACTACGCCGAACGTGCCGGGCTGCAGATCGACAACTTCGACTTCTACTACACCTACGGCCTGTTCCGCCTGGCCGGCATCGTGCAGCAGATCTACTACCGCTTCTTCCATGGCCAGACCCAGGACAAGCGCTTCGCCCAGTTCGTGCACATGAACAAGCTGCTGGAGCACATGAGCCTGCAGGTCATCGGCAAATCCACGCTCTGACGCCCTACAACTACAAGGAACCCGCCCCATGTCCAAGACCCAGTTGTTCGACCTCGACGGCAAGATCGCCTTCGTGTCCGGCGCCAGCCGCGGCATCGGCGAGGCGATTGCCCACCTGCTGGCCCAGCAGGGTGCCCACGTGATCGTGTCCAGCCGCAAGCTCGACGGCTGCCAGCACGTGGCCGACGCGATCATCGCCGCCGGCGGCAAGGCCACGGCGGTGGCCTGCCACATTGGCGAGATGGAACAGATCGGCGCGGTGTTCGCCGGCATTCGCGAGCAGTTCGGGCGCCTGGACATCCTGGTCAACAACGCCGCCACCAACCCGCAGTTCTGCAACGTGCTGGACACCGACCTGAGCGCCTTCCAGAAGACCGTCGACGTGAACATCCGCGGCTATTTCTTCATGTCGGTCGAGGCCGGCAAGCTGATGCGCGAAAACGGCGGCGGCAGCATCATCAACGTGGCGTCGATCAATGGCGTATCGCCGGGGGTGTTCCAGGGGATCTACTCGGTGACCAAGGCGGCGGTGATCAACATGACCAAGGTGTTCGCCAAGGAATGCGCCCCCTTTGGCATCCGCTGCAATGCGCTGCTGCCGGGGCTGACCGACACCAGGTTCGCCTCGGCGCTGGTCAAGAACGAAGCGATCCTGAACACGGCGCTGCAGCAGATCCCGCTCAAGCGCGTGGCCGATCCGAAGGAGATGGCGGGCGCGGTGCTGTACCTGGCCAGCGATGCGTCCAGCTACACCACCGGTACGGCGTTGAATGTGGATGGGGGGTTCCTGTCCTGATACCGCAAAGCGGGTCAAGCCCGCTCCCACAAGGATCACCGCTATTTCTGTGGGAGCGGGCTTGACCCGCGATAGGGCCCTGACAGGCACGCACCATCTCCTTTACCATAGCGCCCCTCAGGCGCAGCTTTACCGTTCTGCGCCCCAGTCGAATAAGCCCAACACCATGCCCTTCGAACTCAGCGTAGATCTCACCACCCTAGCCATTCTTGCCGCCGTGGCCTTCGTGGCCGGGTTCATCGACGCCATCGCCGGCGGCGGCGGCCTGCTCACCACCCCCGCCCTGCTCACCGCCGGCATGCCGCCGCACCTGGTGCTGGGCACCAACAAGCTCAGCTCCACCTTCGGCTCGGCCACCGCCGGCTTCACCTACTACCGGCGCAAGCTGTTCCACCCCGCACAGTGGCGACATGCCCTGGTCGGTACCCTGGTAGGGGCCTTCATCGGCGCCATCGTTGCCCACTACCTGCCGGCCGAATGGCTGAACAAGATGCTCCCGGTGGTGGTGTTCGCCTGCGGTGTTTACCTGCTGTTCGGCGGCACGCCCAAGGCGCCGCTGGACGCCGATGCGCCGATCAAGAAGAAGTGGCAACTGCCCCAGGGCCTGACCCTGGGTTTCTATGACGGCGTGGCCGGCCCGGGCACAGGCGCGTTCTGGACCGTCAGCACCCTGCTGCTCTACCCCATCGACCTGGTCAAGGCCAGTGGCGTGGCGCGCAGCATGAACTTCGTGAGCAACGCCGCAGCACTGTCGGTGTTCATCTTCTCCGGCCAGGTAGACTGGGCGGTGGGCCTGGCCATGGGCTCGTCGCTGATGGTCGGCGCGTTCTTCGGCGCACGCACCGCCATCAGCGGCGGCAGCAAGTTCATCCGCCCGGTGTTCATCACCGTGGTGCTGGCCCTGACCGTGCGCCTAGCGTGGCAGCACTGGTTCGGCCAGGCCTAGGCGGCGCGCCACGTACAGGTCGATCAGGTAACGCGCAATCGAGCGGCCCGCCGGCAACGGCGGCAGCGCATGCACGCTGAACCACTGGGCATCCTCGATCTCGTCGGGCTGCATCACGATCTCGCCGCCGGCGTATTCGGCATGAAAGCCCAGCATCATCGAATGCGGGAACGGCCAGCACTGGCTGCCCACGTACTGGAGGTTCTTCACCTCCAGCGCCACCTCTTCACGCACCTCGCGCACCAGGCAGTCCTCGGCCGACTCGCCCGGCTCGGCAAACCCGGCCAGGGTGCTGTACACGCCGGTCACGAAGCGTGGCGAGCGCGCCAGCAGTATCTCGTCGCCACGGGTGATCAGCACGATCATGCTCGGCGAAATGCGCGGGTAGCTGCGCAGCTCGCAGCCGGCGCAGTACATCGCGCGCTCCCACTGGATCTGCACCATCGCCTGCCCGCAACTGCCGCAAAAGCGGTGCTCGCGGGCCCAGGTGGCGATCTGCGCGGCATAACCGAGGAGGGTGTAGGTATCGGAATCGCCTTCCAGCATGAACTGGCGCAGGCCGCGCCAGCTGCAGCCCTGCGGCGCCTGTGCCGAGCGCAGTTCGAGCAGAAACACCGGCTGGCCGTCGAAGTGGCCGATGCCGTGCTCGCACACCACGTCCAGGTCCTGGCGCCTGAGCCAGTCCCGCGGGAACAGCGCGCCGTTGGCGTCCACCAGAAAGCCCTCGGCACAGTGGGCGACGGCCAGGCCGCCGGGGGTGTTGGGGTCCAGTACTGCAGTGGTCCAGCGCGCTGACATGTTGCGTTCCTTGAGGGTTCGCGACCGGGCTCAGTCGTCGAACTGCGGTTTCTGTTTGCTCATGCTGGCGGCCATCGCCACCCGCAGGTCGGTGGATTGCAACATGGCAGCGTTCCAGGTGGCAATGTATTCCAGCCCGTCGTCGATGCGGTGATCGCGCATGTAGCTGAGCATCTCCTTGGTGCCGGCCACGGCAATCGGGGATTTGCCCGCGATCTCGGCGGCAATCGCAAAAACCCCGTCCAGCAGGCTGGCCTGATCGTCGAAGGTGCGGTTGACCAGGCCGATCTGGCGCGCCTCGTCGGCGCCGACAGTGCGCCCGGTGTAGGCCAGCTCGCGCAGCATGCCGTCGCCGATGATGCGTGGCAGGCGCTGCAGGGTGCCGACGTCGGCGGCCATGCCCATGTCGATTTCCTTGATCGAGAACTGCGCATCGGCAGCCGCGTAGCGCATGTCGCAGGCGGCGATCAGGTCGATCGCGCCGCCCAGGCAGTAGCCCTGGATGGCTGCCAGCACCGGCTTGCGGCAGGTATCCACGGCGTTGAACGAGGCCTGCATCTGCAGGATCTTGCGCCGCAGCAGGCGCGCGTTGCGGCCTACGTCCTTGCCCATTTCGTTGGCCACCGAGGCCAGCAGCATCAGGTCTATGCCGGAAGAAAAATGCTTGCCAGCGCCGCTGATCACCACCACGCGCACCGCGTCGGTCTCGTCGATCCACTGGAAGATCTCGACGATCTCGCTCCAGAACGCGGCATTCATGGCGTTGATCTTTTCCGGGCGGTTGATCTGGACGTGGGCGATGCTGTTCGACAGTTCGACCTTGAACGCGGTGTAGTCGGTCACGTGGCACTCCTTGGGCTGACGCGGGATGAGGTGGCTGGACTATATCGCAGACCGTAGGCGGCGCTTGTGCCAAAGGCTGGGCTGTTGCTCCTGCACTGCAGGAGCCGGCCTTGCCGGCGAAGCGGCCGCCGCAGTCACCCGCAGCGGGCCCTGTCGCGCACCGGACACTGCGCCCGGTGCAGGTTCAGCGCCGTGTTGATGATGCCGATATGGCTGAAGGCCTGCGGGAAATTGCCCAGCATGCGACCACCTTGCGGGTCGTACTGCTCGGCCAGCAGCCCCACATCGTTGCACAGCCCGCACAGGCGCTCGAACAACGCCTGGGCCTCTTGCTGACGCCCCAGCAGCACGTACACGTCCGCCAGCCAGAACGAGCACACCAGAAACGTACCCTCCCCCGGCGCCAGCCCATCGCAGCCGCTGTCGCTGTCGTAGCGGCGCACCAGCCCGTCATGCAGCAGGCGCTTCTCGATCTGCGCCAGGGTTGCCAGAAACCTCGGGTCGTCGGCAGGCAGAAAACCGGTCAGGGCAATCTGCAGCAGGCTCGCGTCCATCTCCTGCGAGCCATAGGCCTGCACAAAACAGCCCAGCTGCGCATCGACGCCCTGCTCGCACACCTGGCGATGGATCTGCGCGGCCACCTCGCGGTAGTGCGCAGCCTGGGCCTTGCCCTCCTCGGTCGGCTCGCTCAGGCTGGCCGCCCGATCGAACGCCACCCAGGCCATCACCTTGGAGTGGGTGAAATGCTGCTGCGGCCCGCGCACCTCCCAGATGCCCTCGTCGGGCTGGCGCCAGATGGTCTCCAGGTACGGCATGATCACCCGCCCGATCGCCGCACTGCGCGGCAAGCGCGGCAGGCCGCCACGCATCGCCTGGCACAGCGCATCGGCCACCTCGCCATAGATGTCCAGCTGGTGCTGCACCGCCGCGGCATTGCCCACCCGCACCGGCTGCGAACCGGCATAGCCGGCCAGCCAGGGCAACTCGTACTCCGGCAGCCGGCGCTCGCCGGCCAGGCCGTACATGATCTGCATCTGCTCGGGGTTGCCCGCCACCGAGCGCAGCAGCCATTCGCGCCAGGCCTGGGCCTCCTCGAAGTAGCCCAGGTTCATGAACGCCAGCAAGGTCATGGTGGCATCACGCAGCCAGCAGTAGCGGTAATCCCAATTGCGCTCGCCACCCAGGTGCTCCGGCAGCGAGGTGGTGGCCGCGGCCACGATGCCGCCGGTGGGTGCATAGGTCAGCGCCTTGAGGGTGATCAGCGAGCGCTTGACCCGCGCCGTGTGCTCGCCCACCTGCGGGCAGCGCGCAGCAAACTCGCGCCACTTGTGCGCGGTGTCCAGCAGCGCCTGCTCCGGCTCGAAGGCCGGCTGCAACGGCAGGTGCGATGGCTGGTGGCTCAGGCTGAAGGTATGGCGCTGCCCGGCCTTCACGCTGAAGCGGCTGCCGGTATGGTGATCGCGTGCGTGGGTGCTTACCGTGCTGCGCAGGGTCAGGCGGTCCGGCCCGGCCAGGCGGTCAGGGTCAGCGGGTCGAGCTTCTCGACCCAGGGCACGCTGCTGCCATAATCGAAGCGCATCACCAGGTCCATGTCGAAGGCCACCTCGCCCTCCAGCCCCTCGACGATGCGCAGCACGCTGTGGTGCGCGTCGTCCAGCGGCATGCAGTCGATCAGGCGCGCACGGCCGCTGGCAGTCACGAAGGTGGTGTGCAGGATCAGGGTGTCCTGCTGGTACTCGCGGGTTACCTCCAGCGGCGCTTCACGCGGCGCGATCTGCCAGCGCCCGTTTTCTTCGTCGCCCAGCAGCGCGGCAAAGCAGGCCGGCGAGTCGAAGCGTGGAAAGCACAGCCAGTCCAGCGAGCCGTCACGGCCCACCAGTGCTGCGCTGCGGCAATTGCCCAGTAGTGCGTAGTCTTCGATGGCGCCCGTCATGAACCTCCCGTCAACCAATGCTGTGCCAGACCCGCCGATCGCGGGCCAGCAGTTCGTCGGCCGCCTGCGGCCCGTCTTCCCCGGCCGCATACGGCTGCACCTCGCCGCCCTGCGCCCAGGCGTCCAGGAACGGCTGCACCGCACGCCAGCCGTTCTCGATGTTGTCGGCACGCTGGAACAGCGTCTGGTCGCCCGTCAGGCAGTCGTAGATCAGGGTCTCGTAGCCCGTGGAGGGCTGCATCTTGAAGAAGTCCTTGTAGGCAAAACCCAGCTCGACGTTCTCCATGGCCAGGGTCGGCCCCGGGCGCTTGGCCTGCAGGTCGAACCACATGCCTTCGTTGGGCTGGATCTGGATCTTCAGGTAGTTGGGCTTGGGCCGCTCGGCGTCGCTGTCGCGAAACTGCGCATAGGGCGCCGGCTTGAAGCAGATGGCGATCTCGGTGTCACGCACGCTCATGCGCTTGCCGGTGCGCAGGTAGAACGGCACGCCCACCCAGCGCCAGTTGTCGATCATCACCTTGAGCGCCACGTAGGTTTCGGTCTGGCTGTCGGGGTCGACCCGTGGCTCTTCGCGGTAGCCGGCCAGCTTCTTGCGCCCCTGCTTGCCGGCGGTGTACTGCCCGCGCACCGAGTTCTTCAGGGCCATGGCCTTGGACCACGGGCGAATCGCGCCGATCACCTTGGCCTTTTCACTGCGCACCGCGTCCGCGCCAAAGGCGGCGGGCGGCTCCATCGCCACCATCGCCAGCAGCTGGAACAGGTGGTTGGGCACCATGTCGCGCAGTGCCCCGGTGGTGTCGTAGAAGGCGCCACGGGTTTCCACGCCCACCGTCTCGGCAGCGGTGATCTGCACGTGATCGATGTAGTGGTTGTTCCAGAACGCCTCGAACAGGCCGTTGGAAAAACGGCTGACCAGGATGTTCTGTACCGTCTCCTTGCCCAGGTAGTGATCGATGCGGTAGATCTGCTTTTCGCTCATCACCTTGAGCAGGCAGGCGTTCAGCGCCTCGGCGCTGGCCAGGTCCGAACCGAAGGGCTTCTCCACCACCACCCGACGAAAGCCGTTGGCCTCGTCCAGCAGCCCGGCCGCCCCCAGTTGCTGCACCACGCCGCTGAAAAAACGCGGCGAGGTGGCCAGGTAGAAGATCGCGTTGCCGGTGCGCCCCTTGTCGATGCGCTCGGCGATGGCCTGGTAGGTGGAGGGCTCCATGAAGTCGCCGGTGAGGTAGCCGATGCCCTTGGCCAGGCGCTTCCACAGCTTGTCGTCCAGGCACCGGGTGGCGCCCTCGCCCTGGTCGCGTTCACGCATGAAGGTTTCCAGGCGCTCGGCGAATTCGCCGTCGGTGGCCGGGTTGTGGTCGACCCCGACGATGCGCATGCCTTTGTCCAGCAGGCCGTCGCGGTGCAGGTTGTACAGCGCCGGCATCAGCAGGCGTTTGACCAGGTCGCCATTGGCGCCAAACAGGAACAGGGTACAGGCTGGTGCCGCTTCGACGTCATGTTCACTCATTCGGGCTTCTCGACATGGCCACCAAAACCGAAGCGCATCGCCGACAGCAGCTTGTCACCGTAGGTGCCCTGCTGCTGGCGTGAACGAAAGCGCGCGAACAGTGCGCTGGACAACACCGGTACCGGCACCGCCTGCTCCACCGCCGCATCGATGGTCCAGCGCCCTTCGCCGCTGTCGGACACCGAGCCGCTGTAGCTGCCCAACTGCGGGTCGGCCACCAGTGCATCGGCGGTCAGGTCCAGCAGCCACGAGGTGACCACGCTGCCGCGGCGCCACACTTCGGCGATTTCGGGCAGGTTGAGGTCGAAGCGCTGGTCGGCCGGCAGGCTCTCGCTGGCCTTGGTCTTGAGAATGTCGAAGCCCTCGGCATAGGCCTGCATCAGGCCGTACTCGATGCCGTTGTGGATCATCTTGACGAAATGCCCGGCGCCGGGTGGCCCGGCATGGATATAGCCCTTTTCGGCGCGCTCGCTGGGGCCGGTTCGGCCACGGGTACGTGGAATGTCACCCTCACCCGGTGCCAGGGTGGCGAACAGCGGCTCGAGGCGTTCGAAAATCGCCTGCTCGCCGCCGATCATCATGCAGTAGCCGCGCTCAAGGCCCCACACGCCACCGGAGGTGCCGACGTCCACGTAGTGCAACTGGCGCTCGGCCAGGTGCTGGGCGCGGCGGATGTCGTCCTTGTAGAAGGTATTGCCGCCGTCGATGATCACATCGTCCGCTTCCAGCAGGTCGGCCAGTTGCGCGATGGTCTGCTCGGTGGCCTCGCCCGCCGGCAGCATCACCCAGACCGCGCGCGGCGCGTCCAGTTGCTGCACCAGTGCGGCCAGGTCGGCGGCGCCTGTGGCGCCCTCGGCCACCAGCGTATCGATGGCGGGCGCGTTGCGGTCATGCACCACGGTGTGGTGCCCCTCGCGCATCAGGCGCCTTGCAATATTGCCGCCCATGCGGCCCAGCCCCACGATTCCCAGTTGCATGTGCCGATGCTCCGTAAAGTGTAGAAAGCCTGCTCAGGCCTTCAAGGTTAGTCCAGGCAGGCCCGGGTTGGTTTCATCGACCAACGGCACGACAGCGATAAACAAAAAAGTTCCCATGACAGGAAAAAGAATTCAGAATCGCGGCCGATCGAGCGTCTACGCTCAAACCATGTACCAAACCAATTGCGAGGTGTGCAATGGGAACCTTGATGTCAGCGAGCCCACCCCAGACCCTTTACGTGAGCGTGCGCCGCGACGAACTGCGCCGCCTCAAGGAAGAACGCGACCAGTTGCAGCGTCAGGTGGCGCAGCTGAGCCTGCTGTTGCAACAGGCCCAGGGCAGCGACAAGGCTGTAGTCACCCTCTAGGCGGCCAGCAGCGCCCGCGCCGAATACACAGCGCCGGCCACCGCCACCAGCAACAGCACCAGCCCCGACAGCCGGGCCACCAGCGCCCGGTGCCGCTGCGCCAGGGCGCCGCGCATCAGCGCGATGTACAGCGCCAGCACCCCCAGGTCGACCACCAGCCACAACGCCGCCAGCACCCCGATGCTGGTGCCGAACGAGGCCGTGACGTGGATGAACTGCGGGAAGAACGCCACGAAGAACAGAATGTCCTTGGGGTTGGCGATACCCACCGCAAAGCCGTGCCACCAGCCACTTGCCCTGGGCGGCGGCGCATCCTCCACGGCTGGCGCACGCAGCGCCCCCAGCCCCAGCCAGGCCATGAACACGCACCCCACCAGCGCCACCGCATTGAGAACCATCGGGCTGAGTGCCAGGCTGCCGGCCAGGATCAGCGCAGCGGCGGCCACCAGCACCAGGGAGGCGGCATTGGCCCCCAGCGCCGTGCGTATGGCCGCCCCGGTGCCCGAACGCCCGCTGGTGCCGACCACCAGCGCCACCACCGGCCCAGGGGTGGCGATCAGAATGAGTACAGTGCCCAGGTAGGCTAACAGCAGCGTGGTGTTCAAAAGAGGCTCCTTTGTCGTCAATGCAGGTCAGGTGCAGAGTGTGCGCAGCTGCATGGCCCTTGAAAAACGCAAAATGCTCTGCCCTACTACGACAAATACTCATCATGGACTACCCCTGGCATGGTTGAACGTCTGCCCCCGTTGTATGCACTGCGCGCCTTTGAAGTGGCGGCGCGCACCTGTTCGTTCACCCGCGCCGGGGAAGAGCTGGCGCTGACCCAGAGCGCCATCAGCCGCCATATCCGCACCCTGGAAGCCCAGTTCGGTTGCCGCCTGTTCGAGCGCCACGGCCCGCGCCTGCGCCTCACCGATGCCGGGCGGCGCCTGGCCGAGCAACTGGGGGCCGGCTTTGCCCTGATCGAACAGGCCTGCCAGCCGTTTCGCAGCGCTTCGCGCCACCTGCGCCTGAAGGCGCCCTCCACCCTGACCATGCGCTGGCTGCTGGGCTGCATCCAGCGTTACGCCCAGGCCGACACCGTGCAGCTGGCAAGCGTGTGGATGGACGTCGACAGCGTGGATTTTGCCAGCGAGCCCTACGACTGCGCGGTGCTGCTGGGCAATGGGCAGTTCGGTGGGCAGGTCGAGGTGTGCAAGCTGTTCGATGAGCGATTGATCCCGATCTGTGCGCCGGGGTTGCTGGGGGAAGGCGTGTGGGATGCGCAGCGGCTGGCCGGGGTGGCGTTGCTGCACCCGTCCAATGACCGGCGGGACTGGCAGCGCTGGCTGCGCGGGGCGGGCCTGCTCGAGCAGCTCGACCTGCAGCGCGGCACGCTGTTCGATACGCTGGAGCAAGGGATTGCGGCGGCCATGGCCGGGCATGGCGTGTCGATCGGCGACCTGGCGCTGGTGAGCGACGATGTCCGCGCCGGGCGGCTGGCGTTGCCGTTCGAGCAGGCGGTGGCAACGGGAGATGCCTACTACCTGGTGTGGCCGGTGGGCAGTGCGTGGCGCGAGAGCATCGAGCGGCTACGGGTGTACCTGCTGGGGCAGTTGCCGGCCTGAAAAACTTCGCGGGTCAAGCCCGCTCCCACAGGTACGGCGCTGGTTTCGAGAACGGCGCTGTACCTGTGGGAGCGGGCTTGACCCGCGACAAGGCCCTCAAGCCCGACCTCAGTTCGAACAGGCGGTGGCAACGGGAGATGCCTACTACCTGGTGTGGCCGGTGGGCAGTGCGTGGCGCGAGAGTATCGAGCGGCTACGGGTGTACCTGCTGGGGTAGTTGCCGGCCTGAAAAACTTCGCGGGTCAAGCCCGCTCCCACAGGTACGGCGCTGGTTTCGAGAACGGCGCTGTACCTGTGGGAGCGGGCTTGACCCGCGATAAGGCCCTCAAGCCCGACCTCAGTTCGAACAGGCGATGGCAACGGGGGATGCCTACTACCTGGTGTGGCCGGTGGGCAGTGCGTGGCGCGAGAGCATCGAGCGGCTACGGGTGTACCTGCTGGGGCAGTTGCCGGCCTGAAAAACTTCGCGGGGCAAGCCCGCTCCCACAGGTACGGCGCTGGTTTCGAGAACGGCGCTGTACCTGTGGGAGCGGGCTTGACCCGCGATAAGGCCCTCAAGCCCGACCTCAGTTCGAGCAGGCGGTGGCAACGGGGGATGCCTACTACCTGGTGTGGCCGGTAGGCAATGCGTGGCGCAAGAGCATCGAGCGGCTACGGGTGTACCTGCTGGGGCAGTTGCCGGCCTGAAAAACTTCGCGGGTCAAGCCCGCTCCCACAGGTACGGCGCTGGTTTCGAGAACGGCGCTGTACCTGTGGGAGCGGGCTTGACCCGCGATAAGGCCCTCAAGCCCGACCTCAGTTCGAACAGGCGGTGGCAACGGGAGATGCCTACTACCTGGTATGGCCGGTGGGCAGTGCGTGGCGCGAGAGCATCGAGCGATTGCGGGTGTACCTGCCGGCGAAGAGGCCCGCAAGAGCGACCTCAGAACCGCGTCGTGGCACTCACCCCGAAGGTCCTGCGATCCCCCCGCGCATCCCACGCCACATCGAACGGCAGCGGCACGCTGTCGGTCTTGTACTGCTTGTCGGTGAGGTTGTTCACGTAGGCGGTGAAGTCCAGGTCATACTGCCCGCCCACATGGTACGTGGCGCTGGCATTGCCCAATGTGTAGCCACCCTGCGACACGCTGTGGTCGGCCTGCGCGGTGGGCAGAAAGAAGATCCGGCTCTGGTAGCGCCAGTCGGTGCCCAGGGTGATGTCGTCGCCGTTCTCCAGCGCAATGCGATAACTGCCCCCCACCGCCAGCGTGCGCGACGGCGAACGTGCAATGCGGTTGCCCGAGTAGTCCACACCCCCCGATTCGAAGTCCTGCAACTCGGTATGCAGCAGCCCCAGCGAGCCATGCAGTTCCAGGTTGGCCAAGGGCAGCGCCTGCAACTCGAACTCGGCACCGCGTATCACGCCCTGGCCGCTGTTGGTCAGCAGCGACACCACCTGCCCGTTGCGCACCGACACCGCGTTCACCTGGATGTCCGAATAGTCGTAGTAGAACACGTTGGCGTTGGCGATCAGGCGCTCGTCGAACCACTCGCTCTTGACCCCCAGTTCGTAGGCGTCGACGTTCTCCGGCGCCACCACCGAGGCCTCGGCCTGCACCTGCGCCCCGCCGCTGAAGCCGCCGGAACGAAAGCCCTTGGCATAACGAAAGTACACCCGCGCGTTGTCGTTGAGCTGGTATTCGGGGGTGAAGTCGTAGGTCAGCTTGTTCCAGGTGCGCTTCTCGTCCTGCACCACCGTGGTCGCCAGCGGCCCGCTGTAATGCTTCCACCAGTCGTTGCGGTTGCTGAAGTCGACACTGGCAGCATCCGGCGCGGCCACCCGGCGCAGGTCGATGTCCTTGGTTTCGCGGGTCCAGCGCAGGCCGGCGGTGAAGCTCAGGTCGTCGGTGGCCTGCCAGGTGCTGCTGCCAAACAGCGCGAAGCTGTCGGTCTTCTGGTCGATGTCGGTACGCCCGAAGTCGGCCACGCCGAAGGCCTGGTTGTAGGCTTCGGGGAACAGCGCGTTGCTGTTGTGGCTGTCGAGCTGTTCGTGGAACAGGTGGGTGCCGACGATCCAGCTCACCGGCTGGTTCTTCGCCGACGACAGGCGCAGCTCCTGCGATACCTGCTTCCAGCGGTCGTCGTTATAGCCACGGCCGAACTCGTAGATGCTCATGTTCGGGCTCTGGGCCTTTTCGTGCACGTCGTCGAAGGCGGTGATCGAGTCCAGTTGCAGCTCGCCAAGGTCCCACTTGAGCGCCAGTTGCAGGCCGTTGTGCTCGATGCGGTCATCGGCCTTGCCGGTGAAGGCGACCTTGTCGGAGGCAGGCTTGGGCGCGGGCCCGAACAGCGTGCTGCCGCCCGGCCCGGCACCCCAGGCGCGGGCCACGATACCTTGCCCCTTGTAGTCACGGGCGTGCAGCTGCAGGGTGGCCTGCAGGTCGTCGTTGACCTGGGCCAGCAGTTGCAGGCGCAGGGCCTGGTCGTGGATGTCGCCGGCGGTATGGCCATCGACCTCGTTCTTGAGCTGGCCGTCGCTGCTCTGGTCGATGAACGCCACCCGCGCGGCCAGGCGGTCCTTGACCAGGGTATCGCCGTAGGCACCTTCGTACAGGCGCGAATTGTAGTTGCCCAGGTCGAGCTTGAAGTAGCCGTTGGCGCCGTCTTCGAAGCTTGGCTTGCGCGACACGAAGTTGATCGCGCCACCGGTGGTGTTCTTGCCCCACAGCGTGCCTTGCGGGCCGCGCAGCACCTCGACGCGCTCCATGTCGTAGAGCGGGAAGCCGGTGGCCACGTGCGGGTCGATGTACACGTCATCGGTATAGATGCCCACCGGGTACACGGTGGTCGAGGCCATGTCGCCCGAGCCCATGCCGCGGATGTACCAGCGCGGGCGCTGGTGCCCGGCGAACTCGGGGGCGATGGCGTTGGGCACGTTCTGCAGGGCCTTGCCGGCACTGAAGCCGCCGCCACTGCGGTCGATCTGGCGGTCACTGACCACCGAGATCGCCGAGGGTACGTCCTGTACCGATTCTTCGCGCTTCTGCGCGGTCACGGTGACGGTGGGCAAGGCGTCGGCGGGCGGTGCGGCGGCAAGCGCAGCGGCGCCGTGCAACGTGGCGGCAATGGCCAGGGCAAGGGGTAGATAGGCGGTAGGGGCAGGCATGGCTGGGGTTCCGATGAGTCAGGGTAAGCGGACTATCGCAAGCGGCGTGCCAATGAGACATGTACTTGATTTATATGAGTTTTATGGATAAACAGCGAGTGTACTGCTGGCCAGGCAACAGTGAGGCAGCAGTGGGTTGTGTGCCAGGCATCAGGGCCTGTTCACCGGCAAAATGCTGCCCTGCGACAACGCCTTGATTTAAGGTAGGCGCTTGCTGCCACCCACCAGGAGCCTGCCGATGATCCGCCCCGCCACCGCCCACGACGTTGCACCTGTACAGGCACTGATCGAGGCTGCCTATGCGCTGTACATTCCACGCATCGGTGCCAGGCCGGGGCCGATGCTGGAGGATTACGCCGCGCTGATCGCCCAGGGTCGGGTCGAGGTATTCGAAGAGCAGGGTCAGGTGCTCGGTGTGCTGGTGCTGATCGCCCAGGCCGATGGCCTGTTGCTCGACAATGTCGCGGTAAGCCCGGCCGCTCAGGGCCGCGGGCTGGGGCGACAACTGATGGCGCATGCCGAAGCGCGGGCCCGGCAGTTGGGGCTGGAGGTGGTGCGGTTGTACACCAATGAAGCGATGAGCGAAAACCTGGGGCTGTATGAGCGGCTGGGTTATCGCGAAACCCACAGGGCCGTGCAGGCGGGGCTTCGGCGGGTGTTCATGGAGAAGCGGCTGGGCGACTGAAGTGCCTGGCCGGCAAGGCCGACGTCTACAGGCGTAGCGCTGAACCTGTAGGCGCCGGCCTTGCCGGCGAAGGGGTGTCTCAGTCTTCCAGCGGCTTGGGCGGCGCAGCCGGCTTGGCGGGCTTGGCCGGTTTGGCATGCTTGCCCGGCTTGCCCTCTGGCGCAGGCTCGGCGGCGGGCGCTGCGACCGTCGGCGCCACAATGGCCTTTTCGCTGGCCGGCAACTGGTCGACCGCCGCGAAGATCTGCTCCGGCTCCACCGTGCCGTCATGCTCGATGATGTGCTTCTCGCCGTCCTTGCCCACCAGCACCACCTGGGTGCCCTTGCGCGCGCCCAGGCTGAGTTCGCGAATCAGTGCCATGGTGGTCTGCTGCTCGAGGTTCTTGTCGTCACGCTTGCCGACCATGCCCGCCACGCTGTAGAGCACCAGGTTGCGCTCCTCGAACTTGCTCTTGGTCGCCGGGTCCTTGAGGGCCTCGTTCAGGGTGCGCAAGGTCGGGTCGGCGGTGCTGGGGGCAATCACGATCAGGGGTCTGGACTTGCCCAGGTCAACGGCCAGGGGCGCGTCGTCGGCGAGCAGCGGGCTGGCGACTGCCAGCAGGGTGGCGAAGGTCAGTGACCGAACAAGCATGTGCATCTCCTTCTTGTTTCCATGCACCAAAGACTACAGATCAAAGCGAAAGATCCGAGCGAGCCTAAACGACTGCCCGCGTGTGTGGACGTTTACAAAAGTAACTTTCGGTTTCAAGGGTAGCTGTGCATGTGCAGAGGATAGCTGAAGGTCAGGGATGTGTCGGGCCACTGGCCCCTTCGCCGGCCAGGCCGGCTCCTGCAGGTTCGCTCAATGGTGGTGTGCAGGGGCGCAACAGCCCCGTCAGAACAACCCCATCTGCCGATCGATCAGGGTGCTGAAGTCATCCCCCACAAACGGCAGTATCGCATCGGCCACCGGCTGCAGCTGCCGGGTCAGGTAATGCTCGTAGTCGATGCCGTTGCGCCGGTTTTCCAAAGGCTCGGGCCCGGCCAGGGTCATCACGTAGCTGATCCACCCGCCATTCTGGTACTGGCGTGGCCGCCCCTGGCTGTCGTTGAACTCGTCGGCCATGCGCGCCGCCCGCACATGCGGCGGCACGTTGCGCTGGTAGTCGTCCAGGGGCCGGCGCAGGCGTTTGCGGTAGACCAGCTGATCGTCCAGCTCGCCGGCCAGGGTGCGCTGCACGTAGTCCTTCACATAGGCCTGGTGCGGCCTGCGCTCGAAAATGCGCTGGTACAGCTCCTGCTGAAAGTGCTGGGCCAGCGGCGACCAGTCGGTGCGCACGGCCTCCAGGCCCTTGTAGACCATCTCGTCGGGCCCGCCCTCGCGGTGTACCAGGCCCGCATAGCGCTTCTTGCTGCCCTCCTCGGCACCGCGGATGGTGGGCATCAGAAAGCGCTTGTAGTGGGTTTCGTACTGCAGCTCCAGCGCACTGTCCAGGCCGTACTCATCGCGCAGGTGCTCGCGCCACCACTGGTTGACCTGCTGCACCAGGGCACGCCCGATCTCCCCCGCCTGCGCCTCGTCATGGGCCCGCTTGAGCCACACGAAGGTCGAGTCGGTATCGCCGTAGATCACCGTGTAGCCCTGGGCCTCGATCAGCTCGCGGGTGCGGCGCATGATCGCGTGCCCGCGCATTGTGATCGACGACGCCAGGCGCGGGTCGAAAAAGCGGCAGCCACTGGAACCAAGCACCCCGTAGAAGGCGTTCATGATGATCTTCAGCGCCTGCGACAGCGGCGCATTGTGTTCGCGCTTGGCCTGCTCGCGGCCCTGCCACACGCGCTCGACGATGGCCGGCAGGCAATGCCGTGTGCGCGAGAAGCGTGCGCCGCGAAAACCCGGCACCGAGTGTTCGTCATCCGGTTCGCGCAGGCCCTCGACCAGGCCGATGGGGTCGATCAGGAAGGTGCGGATGATCGACGGGTACAGGCTCTTGTAGTCCAGCACCAGCACCGACTCGTACAGGCCGGGGCGCGAATCCATCACGAAGCCGCCGGGGCTGGCCTCGTCCGGGCGCCCGCCCAGGCTTGGGGCGACGAAGCCCTGGCGGTGCATCAGCGGTATGTACAGGTGACAGAACGCCGCCACCGAACCGCCGCTGCGGTCGGCCGGCAGGCCGGTGACCGTGGCGCGTTCGAGCAGAAAGGTCAGCAGCTCGGTCCTGGCGAAGATGCGCGTGACCAGCTCGCAGTCCTTGAGGTTGTAGCGCGCCAGGGCCGGCTTGTCCTCGGCGAACATGCGGTTGATTTCGTCCATGCGCTGGTACGGCGTATCGATGGCCTTGCCTTCGCCGAGCAGGGTCTGGGCGACGTTCTCCAGGCTGAACGAGGGGAAGCTCCAGGTCGCCGACCGCAGCGCCTCGATGCCGTCGATGATCAGGCGCCCGGCAGCGGCGGCAAAAAAGTGCGTGCGGCTGCCGTGCTCGCGCCACTCCATCACCTCGCCGCCGCGCCCCAGGCGCAGCGGCACCTGCAACTGCTGGGCATGGGCGTGCAGCACGCGCAGGTCGAACTGCACCAGGTTCCAGCCGATGATCGCGTCGGGGTCGTGCCGGGCCATCCAGTCGTTCAGGCGCTCCAGCAGCTGGGCACGGCTGGCGCAGTACTCCAGGTCGAAGTCCACGCCATTGGCGTCGCCGTTGGCCGGGCCGAGCATGTACACCTGGCGCTGGCCACAACCTTCCAGGGCAATCGAATACAGCTCGCCGCGCTCGGTGGTCTCGATGTCCAGCGACACCAGGCGCAGGTTCGGCCGGTAGTCCGGGGCCGGCTTGAGCTGGGCGTCGAGTAGCAGGCCGTCGGCATCGGGGCGGCCGCTGAACGTCACCGGGGCAGTGATGAAGCGCTCCATCAGGTAGCGCTCGGGCGGGCGGATGTCGGCTTCCAGCAGGTCGACGCCCGCGGCGCGCAGGCGTTTTTCCAGCTGCATCAGCTGGCGATGCTGGCGGCAGTACAGGCCCAGCACCGGTCGGTGGCGGAAGTCGCACAGCGCCAGCTCGCGCAGCTCGACGTCGCGTTCGGTGCGCAGCACCGCCTCGACATGGGCACGCTGGGTGGCGGCGACGAACGCCACCGACGTCTGCACGGGCAGGCGCAACTGGCGCGGGCCCTGGTCGGTCGCCAGCCAGAACTCCACGCATGTGCCCTCTGGCGTATCCCGCCAGTGCCGGGTCAGGACAAAGCCCTGTTGAACCTCCACCGCTGCAACCTCGTACCCCTGTCAATGCGCCGATTCTACCTGATAGTGCCGGGCTTACCCGGCATTGCGCCGCCCCAGCGGAAAACCGTGCCGGTGCGAACGCAGGGTCAGGGTCAACGCCAGCCCCACCAGCGCCAGCAGCAGCCACGGGAAACTCTGCACGCCCCAGTGGCTCAGCAGCACGCCGCCCACCAGCCCGGCCACGGCGATGGCCAGGTTCCACACGGTGACGATCATCGACTGCGCCACGTCCGCGCCCTCGCCCGCCGCATCGGCACTGGCGGTCTGCAGCAGGGTGCCGGCGCCGCCGAAGCTCAGGCCCCACAGCGCCACACTGAAGTACACCAGCAGCGGCGCACCGGTAGCCAGGCCCAGCAGCACCGACGCCACGCCGAAACCGACCAGGCTGCCCAGCACCAGCCGGCGCAGGTGGCGGTCGATCAGCACGCCCACCACGCCAATCCCCACCAGCGCGGCGCAGCCGAACAGCAGCAGTACCGGGCCGGTGCTGCCGGCCATGCCGCCGGCCTGCAGAAACGGCACGATGTAGGTGTACAGCACGTTGTGCGCCAGCACCCAGGTGAAGATCACCGCCAGCACCGCGCTCACCCCGGGGGTGGCCAGCACCTGGCCGATGGCGGCACGCCGGCCGGCCGGCAGGCCGTCGAAGTCCGGCACGCTGAGCAGCACCCAGCCCATCAGCACCAGGGTCGCCAGCGACACCAGCACGAAGGTGCTGCGCCAGCCCAGCAGGTCGCCCAGCCAGGTGCCCGCCGGCACCCCCAGCGACAGCGCCAGGGGCGCGCCGATCATGGCCACCGCCATCGCCCGACCCTGCTGGCTCACGCTGACCATGCGCCGTGCGTACCCGGCGATCACGCCCCACGCAAGGCCGGCCGCCACCCCGCACATGAAGCGCGCCGCCAGGGTCAGGCTGTAGTGCTCGGACACCGCCGTCACCGTGTTGAACACGCCGAAGCCGAGCACCGCCAGCATCAGCACCCTGCGTCGGCGCCAGCCCTGGGTCAGGGTCACCAGCGGGATCGCCGCCAGCAGCGAGCCCAGCGCATAGGCCGTGACCAGTTGCCCGGCCATCGCCTCGCTGACCTGCAGGCCGCTGGCGATGTGCCCCAGCAGGCCGGCCGGCAGGGTCTCGGTGAGAATCGCGATAAAGCCGGCCATCGACAACGCCAGCAGGCCGGACAACGGGAACGCCGGTTCGGCCTCCACCCCTGCTGCGGCCTGGGCCGGGCAACTGCTCTGGGACATGGTGCAAACTCCTGAAATAAAAAAGTGACTGCACGGTAATCCTTCCCGCCACTGCGGAAAAAGACGGGTAGAATTCCGCACAATCCGGACACACCTGTCCGCAATCGGAGAACGACCATGGACAGCCTCAGCGGCTTCGTGGTGTTTGTGAAAGTGGCCGAAACCCGCAGTTTCGTGGCCGCCGGCAAGGCCCTGGGGGTCAGCGCCTCGGCGGTGGGCAAGCGCGTGGCGCGGCTGGAGAGCCGGCTGGCGGTACGCCTGTTCCACCGCAGCACCCGCAGCATCACCCTCACTGCCGAGGGCGCGCTGTTTCTGGAGCGCAGCCGGCGCATCCTGGCCGAAATCGAAGCCACCGAAGCCGAGCTGTCCCAGGCCAGCCAGGCCCCGCGCGGCAAGCTGCGGGTGAGCCTGCCCCAGGTCAGCAGCATGATCGTGCCGCTGCTCAGCGACTTCATCGGGCAGTACCCGCAGATCGAACTGGACCTGGACTTCAGCGACCGCATGGTGGATATCGTCGGCGAAGGTTTCGACGTGGTATTGCGGGCCGGCGAACCCTCCGATTCGCGTCTCAATGCCCGCCGCCTGGGCGACTTCCGGCATGTGCTGGTGGGCTCGCCGGCCTACTTCGCCGAGCACGGCACACCGCGCCATCCCCGCGAGCTGGCCCGTCACGCCGGGCTGCACTACCGCTTCCTGACCACCGGCAAACTCCAGCGCTGGCCACTGCGCCGCGCCGACAACGGCGCCGACCACGAGGTGCCGGTGTCGATGGTGTGCAACCACCTGGAAACACGCATCTGCTTTGCCATGCGCGGCCACGGTATCGCCTGCCTGCCGGACTTCACCATCACCCAGCAACTGGAACGCGGCGAATTGGTGACGGTACTGGATGAACACCTGGACCACGGCGGTTGTCTGTACCTGTTGTGGCCATCGGGGCGACAGATGTCGCCCAAGCTGCGGGTATTCATCGACTTCATGGAGCAACGGCTGTTTGCCCCGGTGCCGCCAACCGCTAGAATGCCGACCCAGGAGCCCCACCCAACCATGGATAGCCGGATACCGACATGACCAGCGCTGCCCTTTTTTCGCGGATGGAACGTTAACGTGTTTTCTGCCTGTCGCTACATCAGCCTGCTCTGTCTGCTGCCCGCCCTGGCCCTGGCCGATGAGGTGCGCATCGACCCCCACGCCGACCTGCTGTACCGCCAGGCCCTGCCGTTTCTGGAGCAGGCCGATGCACGCAGCCGTGCCCTGCCACTGACCCCCGAGCCCGGCGACCAGGAGCTGATCGGCGAGGTCGAGGCGCTGGGGCGCATCCTGGAACCGGCGGTGGCGCTGCTGCGCAAGGCGGCCGAACTCGACCACCCGGTGGCGCAGTACCGCCTGGCGCTGTTCTACATCACCTACCTGCCGCAGAACGACATCGCCAGGTCCGCCTGCCCGCTGCTCGAAGCCAGCATTCGCCAGGGCTTCGCCCCGGCCGCCCTGGGCATCACCACCTGGTGCCCGGCCTTCAGCGACAGCGCCGACTACCGCCAGGCGCTGGAACGCATACCGCTGAACAACACCCTGTACGCCCCCTATTACCCGCAGCCGGCGGTGCGCCTGGAATGCAATCGCCAGCAGCCCCAGGGGCTGAACATGCAGTGGGGGCGCCAGCGTGACTTCCAGGCCGAGGTCTACCGCCTGCTGGGCACCATCGACCCGGGCCAGCGCCTTACCTACTACCAGAAGGCCGTCGACATCAATGGCTGCCTGCCGGCGCAGCGACGCCTCACCAGCCAGCGCTGAAGTACGCGGGCACCGCAAGATCGTACAAGGCAAGCGCCCACGGCTCTGGCATCCTGTGCAACCGACCCCAAGCGTGTGTTGTCATGTCCCGTTCTGCCGTTGCCCGCACTGCCTACATCCAAGGCTCGATCGCCTGCCTGCCGCTGTCGCTGGCGGTGGCCCCCTGGGGGCTGCTGGCCGGTTCCATGGCCATCGAGGCCAACCTCACCCCGCTCGAAGGCCAGGGCCTGTCGGCCATCGTGTTCGCCGGCGCCGCGCAACTGGTGGCCATCGGCATGCTCAAGGGCGGCGCCAACCTGTTCTCGATCCTGCTCACCACCCTGCTGCTGACCTCCCAGCACCTGCTGTACGGCCTGTCGATGCGCCCGGTGATCGCCGACCTGCCGCTGCGCTGGCGGCTGGGCCTGGGCTTTCTGCTGACCGACGAATTCTTCGCCCTCACCAGCCAGTACGACCGCCAGCAGTTCAACCGCTGGTACGCGCTGGGCGTGGGCCTGACCTTCTACATTGCCTGGAACCTGTTCACCCTGGCCGGCATCGTGCTGGGGCGCAACATCCCGCACCTGGACCAGCTGGGCCTGGACTTCTCCATCGTCGCCACCTTCGTGGCGCTGATAGCGCCGCTGGTACGCAACCTGGCCACCGTGGTGTGCGTGGCCGTGGCCCTGTTCAGCTCGGTGCTGTTCAGCTACTGGCACTGGGAAACCGCGCTGGTGCTGGCCGGGCTGCTGGGCATGAGCGCAGGCTTCATCTGCCAGAAACTGACCGGAGCACGCACATGATCATGCTGCTGATCGTTGCCATGGGCCTGCTGGTGTTTCTCAACCGCTACGCCTTTCTCGAACCCCGCCTGCCGTTGCGCCTGAGTTCCAATGCGCGGCAGTTCCTGGGGTTTGCCGTGCCGGGCATGCTCACCGCCATCTGCGGGCCGATCGTGTTCATGCCTGACCACCAGCTCGACCTGAGCCTGGCCAACCCCTACCTGCTGGGCGCGGTCGTGGCCGTCGTGCTGGTGCTGTGGACCCGCAGCGTGCTGCTGAGCATGTTGCTGAGCATGGGGTTGTTCTTCGTGCTGCGCTGGTGGTTGAACGGCGCCCCATGAAAACCGTGCTGCGTGAACAGACCCGCCTGTGGCAGGCCCAGGCGCTGGGCGACATCGAGATGCTGCATGCGCGCTACGTGCAGCAGCGCTTCGCCCCGCATGTGCACGAAGGCTACGTGATCACCATCATCGAGTCCGGTGCACAGCGCTTCTGGCACCGTGGCAGCGAGCACCTGGCGCCCGAGGGCAGCATGGTGCTGATCAACCCGGATGAGCTGCACACCGGTGCCAAGGCGCATGCCCATGGCTGGCGCTACCGTGGCTACTACCCCGAGCAGGAGCGCATCACCTCGGTGCTGGACGAGCTGGAGCTCAAGCGCGGCGGCCTGCCCATCTTCAAGGCCAGCGTGCTGCACGACCCGCAGCTGGCGCGTGCCTTCAGTGGCTTGCACAGCCTGGCCGAGCATGGCGCCAGTGCGCTGGAGCAGCAGACCGCCTGGCGCGAGGCGGTGTTGCTGCTGGTGCAGCGTCATGCCGGGGCGCGCGAGGCGCGGGCACCGGGGCAGGAGCCGCAGTCGGTGGCCAGGGCCAAGGAGCTGATGGAAAGCCGGCTGGCCTACCCGCCGTCGCTGGAGGAGTTGGCGGTAGCGGTGGGGTTGTCGCCGTTTCATTTTGCCCGGGTGTTTCGCCAGGCTACCGGCCTGCCGCCGCATGCCTGGCTCAAGCAGCGCCGGCTGAGCCGTGCGCGGGAACTGCTCAAGGCTGATTGCCTGCCGTTCAACGTTGCGTTTGCGCTGGGGTATTCGGACCAGAGTCATCTGAACCGGCAATTCAAGCAGGCGTACGGCGTGACGCCGGGGGAGTATCGGCGGGCGTGTTCGATGTAAGGTGCCGGGCTGCCCCCACGACCTGGAGCCAATGCAGGAGCCGGCCTTGCCGGCGAAGGGGTCAGCCCCTCACCCATGCACCCAGCGCCGATGCAGCCCTCGCGCCAGTGCATCCAGCATGAAGCCCAGCACCCCGATCACCAGCACCATCGCCATCAGCTCCGAGTACGCCAGCCGGTCGCGGGTATCCAGAATGAAATACCCCAGCCCCGCACTCACCCCGAGCATCTCGCACGGCACCAGCACGATCCACAATATGCCGATGGCCAGCCGCACGCCGGTCAGCACATGCCCCACCACCCCCGGCAGGATCACCTTGCGCAAGGTCTCCCAGCGCGTGGCGCTCAGGCTGCGGCTCAACTGCAACCAGCGCGGGTCGAGCTGACGCACACCCGCCGCCGTGTTGAGCAAGATCGGCCACAACGCGGCAAATGCCAGCAGGAAGTAGATCGGCGCATCACCCACCCCCATCAGCATCACCACCACCGGCATCCACGACAGCGGCGAGATCATGCGCAGGAACTGGAACGCCGGGGTGGTCGCCGCGTCCAGGCGCCGGTAGCTGCCCACCAGCAAGCCCAGCGGCACGCCCACCAGCAACGCCAGCACCAACCCCACCAGAATGCGCTTGAGGCTCACCGCCACATGCTCGTACAGCTCGGCATGCCCCAAAAGCTCCAGCAGGCTGGCAAAGGTGGCCTGCGGCGCAAACCGCAAGGCCAGCCCGTCACCGCCGAACAGCACGATCCCACCCCACCACAGCAACAACAGCACCAGCAGCCCGGCGATACCCAGGGCTGCGTGTTTGACTGGCTTGACCATCAGACCGCGAACTCCTCGCTGCGCTCGAAGCTGTCGGGCAAGCCGAAGGCCTTGAGCCCGCCAACGGCACCGATGGCGTTGCGCACGAAGCGGTCATCCACCAGGTCGCGGGCGGTCTGTTGCGGGTCCAGTGCGGCCAGGAAGCCCTTGTCGCCTTCGATCAGTGTGTCCTTGAGGCGGCGCACCAGTTCCTCGGTGTAGCTGGGGAACGGGTACGGCTGGAAGTCGATGCGCTGCTCGTCCCACTGCGCATGCCGGATCGCCCCGCTCTGCACATACTGTTCGCGGCTGTCGGCAGCCGGCGTGAGCACCCGGCCCAGCACCTCGGGGGCATGCGGGGTGTAGCGGTTGGCACCGCTCTTGGACAGAATCTGCGCCGCCTCGGCGCGGTGGTCGCGGGTCCACAGCTGGGCCTTGACGATGGCGTTGACCACCTTCTGCGACCACTCGGGGCGGTTGTTCAGGTCGTGCTCGTGCATGAACACCACGCAGCACGCATGGTTGCGCCACACGTCCCCGGTAAAGCGCTGCACGCGCCCGACCTTGAGTTCCTCGGCCAGGGCATTGAACGGCTCGGCGACGATGTAGCCGGCAATGCGCTTGCTGGCCAACGCCGGCGGCATGTCCGAAGGCGGCAGCACCACCAGGTTGACCTCGTTGGCCGCCACCGCAGCCGTCGCCGCCCGCGACACCGGCTGCAAGCCGTTATCACGGAACAGTTGCTGCACCACCACGTTGTGAATGGAGTACCAGAACGGGATAGCCACCGTCTTGCCGCCCAGCTGCTTCACCTCGGTGATGTCCGGGGCCACGGTCAGCCCCGAGCCGCCCACGTGGTTCCAGGCCACCACCTTGGCCGGCACCTTGCTGCCGTAACGCGCCCATACGGTCATCGGCGACAGCAGGTGGATCACGTTGACCTGCCCGGAAATGAACGCCTCGATCACCTGCGCCCAGCTGCGCAGCAGCACCGGGCGCTCGGCCTTGATGCCCTCGGCCTCGAACAGGCCGTTGTTGTGCGCCACCAGCAGCGGCGTGGCGTCGGTGATCGGCAGGTAGCCGATGCGCACCGGCGCATCCGGCTCGGCGGCGGCACGCGCCTGCAGGCTGCTCAGCAGCGGCATCGCACCGGCGGCACTGAGCACCGCGCTGAGTTTGAGAAAATCACGACGAGTGTGGGTGAAGTCGTCCAGGCACATGGGCAGTCTCCGACGGCGTAGGCAAAGAATCGGTTGGGGAAGTGTGGGTGCGGCTCGCCCGCCGAAGGGTCTTGAGAATCTCGATGCGCAACGCGCCCAGTGCCTCGACCTGCTGCTCACGCGGGTGCGCCAGGTCGATGGGCCATTGGCCGAGGGTCCGCGCCGGGTGGTCGCCCAGTAGCAGGATGCGGTCGGACAACAGCAGGGCCTCGTCGATATCGTGGGTGATCAGCACCGCAGCGGTGCCGTGTTCGGCGATCACGCTCAGCAGCAGTTGCTGCATGTCGGCGCGGGTCACTTCGTCCAGCGCGCCAAAGGGCTCGTCCAGCAGCAGTACATGGGGCTGGCGCGCCAGGCAGCGCGCCAGCGCGGTGCGCTGGGCCATGCCGCCGGACAACTGCGCCGGGTAATGCTGGCGTGCATGCTGCAGGCCCACGGCGGCAATCGCATGGTCGATGCGCGCCTCGCGCTCGGCCTTGGCCAAACGCGGCTGGCGAGCGAAATCCAGGCCGAAGGCGACGTTGCTTTCCAGGCTCAGCCAGGGCAGCAGGCTGGGGTCCTGGAACGCCACCGCCACCCGTGGATGCGGGCCGTCCAGCGGCTCGCCGAGCAGGCTCACGCGACCATCGCGCGCCGCCTGCAAGCCGGCCAGTACCCGCAGCAGGCTGGACTTGCCCACCCCGCTAGGGCCCAGGATCGACACCACTTCGCCCGGCGCCAGGTCCAGGTCGAAGCCTTCGAGCAGGGTTTGCCAGCCCTGTTCGCGTGCGTAGCCCAGGCTGATACCGCGGGCCTGCAGTACCACCTTGCTCATGCTGCGCGTGCCTGGCGTTGCAGCTCGGCGCGCAGTTGCACCAGGCTCGGGGTCACGATCGGCACGAACGCCGACTCGCGCCAGCGCCGCGCAAAGCCTGCGCCGTACTCGCTCAGGTAGGCCTTGCCGCCGCTGGCCTGCAGCTCCAGTTGCAGCGCCTCGCCAACGATCTCGGCCAGGCTGATGCGCACCTTGAACAGCGACGCCGGGTTGCCCAGGAAGCGCCCGTCGAGCAGGCCGGCCTTGAGCTCGCTCACCACATCGGCCAGCAGCTCGCGCTGCGCCTCGAGGGTTTCAGCCAGCACCGAACGCACCCCCTGCAGGTGCCCCTGCGCTTCCTGCAAGGCGCGCCGCGCCAGGCCGATGGCCATGCCGCACTGCAGGCCCAGGAACGCCGGGCGCACCGCCGGCAGGAACTGCCGGGCATCCTCATGCAGCAGCCAGTCGCGGCCCAGGGCCACCTGATCGAAATCCAGCGCGGCGGTATTGCTCGACTGCAGGCCCATCAGTTGCAGGTCGGGGGAGCGCTGCACCCCCGCGATGCCGTCGGGGATCGCCACCACGAACGGTGCACCGCCTTCGGCGCGGTCGATGGCGGCGGCCACCACGAAGCCGCCCTTGCGCAGGTTGGTGACCCAGTGCAGGCGCCCGTTGAGCGCCCAGCCCTGCTCGCCGCGCGCCGTGGCGCTGACCTGCAGCGACTCGATGCCGGACAGAAACTTCATTGCGTTGGAGAGCCCGGTGGCACCGGCCAGCTCACCGCTGAGCAACGACGGCAGCAGGCGCTCGCGCAGGGCGCTGTTGGGGCTGTGCAGCAGGTATTCGATAAAGGCCCGCTGGCCCCAGAACACGAAGGCGGCGGCCAGCGAATAGCTGGCAACGCTGGCCACGGTTTCCACGGCGTCGGCCACACTGGCGCCGCTGCCGCCCTGACGCGGGTCCACACCCACACCCAGCACCTTGGCTGCGGCCAGTTGCCCCAGCACCTGCTGCGGATCGCACCGGCCCTGGTCGAGCGCCTCGGCATTGGCCTCCAGCCAGTGCTGCAATACGGGATCAAGCATGTTCTTTCCTCCTTAGAACAGGGCGCCAGCCACACACTGGCGCCACGGGGCTCACTGAGCGTCGGCCTGCCAGCGATACTTGGCCAGCTCGTCATTGAGCGGCGTGCGCGCAAACACGTTGGCGAAATTGCACAGCGTGGCCAGGCTCACCCCCAGGATAACTTCCAGGGCATGGCCTTCGGTGTAACCGGCCTCGCGAAACTCAGCGTAGGTGGCATCGCTCACATTGCCACGGGTGGCAATCACTTCGCGGGCAAACTTGGCCAGGGTTTCGAGCCTGGGCGATGGTAACTCGCCGCGCGCACGCAGGGCCTGCACCACTTCTTCGGGCAGCTTGGCCTTGTTCAGCGCCACCGCCGTATGGCCGGCCACGCAGAAGTCGCAGCCGTGCTGGGTGGCGGCAATCAGCTGCACCACTTCGCGCTCGGCCAGGCTCAGCTCGGCCTTGCCATTGAGCGCCGAAACCGTCACATAGGTTTCCAGCGCGGCCGGCGCGTTGGCCAGCACGCCCAGCAGGTTGGGAATGAAGCCGGAATTCTTCTGCGCGTTCTCCAGGAACGGGCGCGCGGCTTCCGGGGCGCTTTGCACGGTGTGTAGAGTGATGCGTGACATGGCGTGGTCTCCTGCATACTGAAGGTGTTCGCCAAGTCTGTTGGTTATAAGAAAACCGATCCATATTCTACAGTCGCGATTACTTGCTCCTGAGTGTTTCCATTAGATGATTTCTTCCAGCGTTTTGGTCGATTGGTTATTAGAGCGTCTGGAACTGGACGCCAGCCTGTTCCATGTGGGGCGCTACTGCGGTGGCTGGCACGCCAGCACCCAGGGCCTGGCCCGGGCCAGCTTTCATGTGGTGGTGCAGGGCCACTGCTGGCTGCACATCGACGGCCAGCCCGAGCCGCAGCGGCTGGAGGCCGGCGAGGCGGTGTTCCTGCTGCGCGACCTGCCCTATCGCCTGTCCGACAGCGCCGACAGCGACACCGCGCGCTGCCAGCCGCGCATCCCGATGCAGGCGCTCGACAGCCAGGCGGCGGATGGCGTGGGGCTGGTGTGCGGGTTCTTTCACTTCCAGCCGGGGCTGTCGTCGCTGATGGCCGAGTCGCTGGCCGACTGGATCATCCTGCGCACCGGCGACCCGTCGCTGCAGGCGGCGCGGGCGCTGTTCGAGCTGATCCTGGAGGAATGCCAGCGCACCCCCGCACCCTCCTCCACCCTGCTGGAGCGCCTGAGCCAGTTGCTGTTCTTGTACGTGCTGCGCCAGCAGGTGAGCGACAACCAGGACCTTGGCGGCCTGGTCGCCCTGGCCCGTCACCCGGCGTTCGCCCCGCTGCTGGAGCAGTTGATCGAACACCCCGAACAGCCCTGGTCGCTGGAGAGCATGGCCGCCTGCACAGGGCTGTCGCGCTCGGCCTTCTTCAAGCGTTTCAACGAGCTGGCCGGCCAGTCGCCCGGCCAGGTGCTGCTGGCGCTGCGCATGCGTCACGCCTGCCAGTTGCTCAAGGCCAACAACACCGTCGAACAGGTCTGCGCAGCGGTGGGCTACCAGTCCATCGCCGCCTTCACCCGGGCGTTCGGCAAGGCCATCGGCGTGCAGCCCGGCGCCTACCGCCGCCAGCACGAGGGCCGCTGAAACAAAGGCTGTGCGGTAATCGAACAGAACCCGTCGTCGCCCCCTAAAGTCATGCGCCGCGCCTCCGATAGCAGCCTACCCACCGCACAGAGTGGGGGTATTTTTTACTGCCAGGAGTAATGCCCGCATGCTTGCCGACCTCAAGATCCGCACCGGAATGTTCTGGGTGCTGCTGCTGTTCAGCGCCACCCTGCTGTTTTCCACCGTCAGCGCCTGGCGGGCGGCGGTGGGCAGCGACGCGCAAATCAACGAGCTGGACCAGACCGCCCAGCAGTCCGACCGCCTCAACAACGCGCTGCTGATGGCGATTCGCGCCAGTGCCAACGTGTCGTCGGGCTTTATCGAGCAGCAAGGCGGCCACCTCGACAGTGCCAAGGCGCGCCTGGCCATGTCGCAAAAGCTGCTGGGCGACAGCCAGGCGCTGGTCGACGCCTTCGTCACCAACACCCATGAGCCGGCGCAAAAGGCCCTGGCCCAGGACCTGCAGCGCACCTTCGCCGACTACGCCAACGCCGTGGCCGGGCAGCGCGCCGCCACGCTCAAGGGCTCGCTGGACGACTACTTCACCGTCAACGTGGATGCCGGCAACGCCATGCGTGCCCTGCAGGCGCTGCGCCAGCAACTGGTGGCTGCCCTGGCCGAGCGCAGCCGGCAGATCATGGCCGAGTCCGACCAGCGCCTGGCCACGGCCCAGTGGCTGAGCGTGCTGCTGGGGCTGTTGACCCTGGTGCTGGCCGCCGTGTGCTGGGCCTTTATCGTCGCCCGTGTGCTGCGCCCGCTGCGCGAGGCCGGCGTGCATTTTCAGCGCATTGCCGGGGGCGACCTGAGCGTGCCGGTGACGGTACGCAGCCACAACGAGATCGGCCAGCTGTTCGCCGAACTGGAGCGCATGCAACACAGCCAGCGCGATACCCTGGGGCAGATCACCGCCTGCGCCACGCAGCTGTCCAGCGCCGCCCAGGCCCTGGACAGCGTGACCGAGCAGAGCACCCAGAGCCTGCGCCAGCAGGACCAGGAGCTGGAACAGGCCGCCACGGCGGTTACCGAGATGACCACGGCGGTCGAGGAAGTGGCGCGCAATGCGGTGTCCACCTCCCAGGCGGCCAGTGCCTCCAATGCCTTGGCCGAACAGAGCCGCCAGCAGGTGGCCGACAACATCGACGGTACCCAGGCCATGGCTCGTGAAGTGGCGATCAGCGGCGAGCGCCTGCAACAGCTGGCTGTGCAGATTCGCGAGATAGGCACGGTGCTGGAGGTGATCCGTTCGGTGTCGGAGCAGACCAACCTGCTGGCGCTCAATGCCGCCATCGAGGCGGCGCGTGCCGGCGAGGCCGGGCGCGGGTTTGCGGTGGTGGCCGATGAGGTCAGGACCCTGGCCTACCGCACGCAGCAATCGACCCAGGAAATCGAGCAGATGATCAACAGCGTGCAACAGGGCACCCAGGCGGCGGTGGACTCGATGCAGGCCAGTACCGGCCGCGCGCAGTCCACGCTGGGCATCACCCAGGCGTCAGGCCAGGTGCTGGAGGGCATCTACACGGCCATCGGCCAGATCAACGAGCGCAACCTGGTGATTGCCAGCGCGGCAGAGGAGCAGGCCCAGGTGGCCCGCGAGGTGGATCGCAACCTGCTGAACATTCGTGAATTGTCGGGCCGCTCGGCGGCGGGCGCCGAGCAGACCCGCGTCGCCAGCAATGCGCTGTCGCAGCTGGCCACGCAACTGACCACGCTGGTCACGCGTTTTATCGTCTGAGGTGCGGCGCCGGTTCGCCGGCAAAGCCGGCGCCTACAGGGCACCGCGCCCCTTCAGAACCACTCCCGACGCTCCTCGAACGCGGCCCGGATCATGGTCACCAGCACCTGCACCAACGCCGCCTGCGCCGCACGCTCATGCACCGCCAGCCACACCGTGCGGCGCATCGGCGCCTCCAGCAACCCCGGCAATGCCAGCAGGCCACGGTCCAGCTGCGCCGCATAATGCGGCAGCAAGCCGATGCACGCGCTGCACTTGATCAACTGGCTGAACAGGTCGTAGCCCGGCACCCGCGTCACCCCCGCCTCGCGCTCGCTCAACAGGCGGTTCCACGGCGCCAGCGCCGCCACCTGGGCCTCGCCCTGCCACTGCACAAGCATGTAGTCGCGCAGGTCGTCCCGGCACACCGGCCGGTTGCTCTCGCGCGAATAGCGCTTGGCAATGTGCGGGTGATACTCCAGCTGCGCCAGGCGCGTCGGCGCCTCGCCGGCAAACCCCGGCAGCGGCACGCTGCCCGCCTCATCATCGAGCCACAGCACCACATCGGCCTGCGCCAATCCCTGTGCATCCAGGCCGCTGACGTCCAGGCGGATCCCGGCGTTCTGGCGCACGAAGGCCACCAGGTTGCGCGCCAGAATGTCCTGCATGATCGGCTCGGCCACCGCCAGGCGCACCAGCACCGGCGCATCCAGCGCGGTCATGGCCTGTGGCTTGCTGCTCAGGCTCGACTGCAGCAACGCCTGCAACTGGCGCCCCTCACGGCTGAGCACCAGGGCATGGCCGCGGTTGACGAACAATGGATACCCCACCCGCGCTTCCAGCTGCGCCAGCTTCTTGCGCAACAGGGTGGACTTGAGGTTGAGGCTGCGCGCAGCCTGCATGAAGCAGCCGCACCGCGCACTGGCCAGAAAACAGCTGAGCATCTGCTCGTCCTGCACCCAGCCCAGCCCGGCCCGCACCTTGGCCAGCGGCTCGGCCGGCGGATAATCGGGCACGTAGTGCGGCATATCGAACATCGGCATCCTCGCCTCCTGCCGGGCCCCGGCCAGGGCCCGCTCTTCCTTGATCGACGCCGCCTAGCGGCTGGCGTCCATGACCTGATTGAGCGCAGCGCCATCGATACTCAGCGTCGCGCTGTTGACCATGCCGTCCACGTAGGCCCGGGCCACCTGTTCCTGGCGCTGGGCGCGCAACAGGTCACGCAGGCTGTCGCGCACCTCGTCCAGGCTGGCCACACGCGGCGGCTGCACCTCGATGAGCTTGACGATGTGAAAGCCCGCCGCACTCTGCAATGGCTCGCTCACCGCCCCTTCCTTGAGCTGCGGCACCGCATCGCGCACCTGCGGCAGCAACTGGCTCAGCGGCTGCAAACCACTGTCGCCGCCACGCTGCGCACTCTCGCGGTCCTGCGAGTTGGCCCTGGCCAGCGCGGCAAAGTCGGCATTGGCAGCCTGGGCCTGCTTGCTCAGGGCCAGCGCCTGCTTGCGCACGCGCGCCACCGACTGCTCGTCCGGCACCGCCAGGAAGATCTGGCTCAGGTGATAGCGCGTGGGCAGTTGCAGACTGGCCTTGCCGTTCTCGTAGGCCGCCTGCAGTTCAGCCTCGCTGGGGTAGTCGGCCGGTACCTGGCTGACCGAGTTCAGGTAGTCGCGCAGCACGATCTGCTCCACCACCGCATGGGTCTGCGCCTGCACATCGGGACGCTCCGACCAGCCCTGGGCCTGGGCCTGCTGGTACAGCGCCTTTTCCGCCAGGCGCGAGCGAATCCAGCCCTCCAGGGCCTGGCGATTGCCGCTCAGTTCCTCGCGCGCCGGCGCCGGCAGCTTGGCGAACAGCGCCTTGAGCTCCTCGACGCTGACCTGCTGGTCGCCCAGGCGCGCCAGCGCCGGCCCCGCATCGCTCGCCACAGCGGCAACCGCCGGCGCTTTCGCGCTGGCTGCCACCGGGTCATCCCCCGTGCGCAGTGCCAACACCACTGCCACGCCCAGAACGGCCAGCGCGCCCGCGCCGGCCCACAGCGTACGTCGAGTCACGAAGCGCTCACCGCTTCAGCCCCGGCCACCGCCTCGTCCTGCACCTGGGCCACGTTGCGGCTGTAGTCGCGCAGGTACACGATGAACTCCTGCAGCAGGCGGTCCCACAGCACCAGGCTGCCCAGCAGGTGCTTGTGGCTGACGCCGTCGGCCACCATCACGTCCATCTCCATCACCAGGAACTCGCCCTGCACCGACAGCCGCGCGAAGCGGCGCGACACGTTCCAGCGTTCGGCCAGCCCGGCCGGCAGCTCGCCCTGGATGCGCAGGGCGCAGCTGTAGGTGAAGTCGAGGAACTCGCCCTCGCGCTCGGCACGGTTGCCAAAGCGCACCGCATAGCCCACGCCCTGGCTGGCACTGAGCAGTTGCACCACGGCATTCTGCTCGCTGCGATTGACTCGGCAACCTGCATCCTGCAACAGGGTGGTCAGAGAGTCGGCGCTGACGGTTTCGATCAGTTGGTTGTCGCTCATGGCTTCGCTTCCTTGTGTCAATTGACTTGCGGTTTGCTGCCGCCCTGCGCGGCATCGAACTGGGTCTGGTACAGCTGATCGCCGTAGGCCTGGGCAAGTTCCTCGAACTTCACCCGGGCGCCCCCGGCAAAGGGTTGGCGCATCTTCATCACATCCGCCACATCGATCTTTTCGTAGGCCGCAAGAATCCCCTTGGCGACCCCGTACATCTGCTGATTCTTTGCCGAACACGCCAGCACCTGCTGCTCGCGCTCGGCCAGGCTGGCGGCCAGGCGCGCACGCTCGGCTTCCTTGGCCTTGGCCATGCCCAGCAGCTCGTCGTAGGCCTGCTTGTACTTGCCCAGTTGCGCGTTGCTGCTGGCCACCAGCGCCTGCGCCTGGCCGTGCAGGGCCTGCTGCTGGCCCAGCAGCTGCTCGGCCTGGCCACGGGCCTGGGCCAGTTGCGCGGTCAGTTGCTGCACCTGGGCCTGGGCCGCATCGCGTTGCTGCTCGGCGCTCTGGCGCGCCGCCGAAGCCTGCGCCTGTTCGCTCTGCAGCGCCTGCAACTGCTGGGTGGTACTGCGCAGCTGGGTGCGCAGGCGCTCTTCCATGCCTTCGGCCGCAGCCGCCCCCGCCCAGCTCACGCCCAACGCCACCAGCAGGTACGAACAACAGGCCCGATAGGCTCGCTTGTTCATGCTCTTTCTCCCTGTGCGCGCCTGCTAGAAGCGCGTGTTGACTTCAAGTTGTAGCACATCGATATCGAACGGCGCGCCGTAGACCGCCTCGGTACTCATCCAGCGCGCCGTGGCGTACACGTTCTGGTCCAGGCCGTAGTTGGCACCGAGGATGTAGCCCTTGGCGTTGGTGCCGCCCAGGTGGAACGAGGAATCGTTGAAGCCGTCGGGCAAGGCATCGGGCTGGATGTGCTTGTAGCCGGCGAACAGGTTCCAGTCGCCCTGCTTTTTCAGCTCCAGCGCGTTGCCCAGGGTGAACTGCACCATCCACGCATTGGCACCGCTCTTGATGTTGCCGTCGCTGTCGAGGTTGTTGGCCAACTGGCCGGCCGAACGCTTGCGCATCTCGCCTTCGTCGTAGGCCAGGTTGTGGATGTAGTTGGCCTGGCTGCGCAGCTTGAAGTCGTGCGGCAGCTCGGTGTCCCATACCGCGTTCAGGTCCAGCAGGTTGAACTCCGACGCCAGCCCCACGAACTGCGGCTGCGGGGTGGCGGCCGGGTTGGCCGGGTTGGGCGTGATGTCGCGCAGCAGGAACAGCGTGTTGCCCTTCTGCATGAAGGTCGGGCGGCTGCCGTCACTGTCGCAGCCGGGGTCGCCGTTCCACGGCTCGCATGCCCCGGAGCGCTCGCCGGCAATGTCGTCGAAGCGGTAGTAGGCCAGCGCGCCCTTGAGCCGGTTGCTGTCGTTGATCTGCCAGTTGGCGCCCAACTGCGCGCCGTACAGCCACTTGTTGTCGCTGCTTTCCTTGTCCAGCCCGTTGCTGCTGGCGGTGTCGGCGCTGTACTCCACCGGGAACGCGCCGAGGGTCCCGAACAGGCTCAGGCTGTCGCTCAGCGGCTGGTTGAACAGGGCCGCCACGCCGTCGAAGTTGAGGTCGTTGGAATACAGCATGTCGGTGGACATGAACGGGTTGGCGATACGCCCGCCGGTCAGGGTCACGCGCTCGCTCGCCACCCAGCTCAGGTAGCCCTGGTCGAGCCACAGGTCCTTCTTGCCGAAGCCGCCGCCCAGGGTCTGGGTGGTGGACACCGGGCCGTTGTCGCTGCCGGTGCCGATGCGGATACCCGCCGTCCAGCTCGGCGACAGCACCGCCTTCAGGCCCAGGCGCGCGCGCAGGCGCAGCAGGTTCTCGCGGTCTTCGCGGGTATTGAGCAGCGGCGGCAGGTTGCGCCCGTTGTTGGGGTTGACGTCGTAGGGGCCGTCGGCGTTGAGCTTGGCGAAATCGATGATCTGGTTGCTGTTGTTGCCCGAGAAGTAGCGCGACTCGTCGCGCAGGCGCACGTCGCCATCGAAGCTGATGCGCGAGGCCCAGTCGGGGAACGTGTTGGGCGCGGCCCAGTTCTCCTGCCTGGCCTGGGCCATCACCTCGGCCTTGACCTCGTCGCGGATCTGGTCGCGCACGATGGCCGGCACATACTGCACGCGCACCTCGCCATTGGCCGCCGGCACCGCCGCCACGCTGGCGCGGGCCTGCACCGCCTCGCTTTCGGCCTGGTCGATCAGGGCCTGGGCCTGGTCCTGCTTGAGCACACCCTGCTGCACCAGCAGGCGGATCAGGTTGATCGTCGCGTTCTGCGACGGCGCCGGGGTCTGCGCCACGGCCGGACCGACCGCCGCGGCGACCACCAGGCCGACTGCCAGGGTCAATCGGTTCACTGAGCACATCATGGATTTACCGCTCCTGTTGGTAAGTCGTGCGTCGTAGGGATCGGGCGCCGGGTTCATCCGCGGCGCCCCTGCAAGGCGATGCGCACCGGCAGGGTCAGGCTCGCCGGCGGGCGCTGGGTCATGGCCGGGGCGGCGCGCAATGCGGCCAGCACCTGGGCGTCCACCGCGGCATCGCCGCTGGAGCGCACCAGCTCGACGCGGGTCACCTCGCCGGTTTCGCTGAGCCAAACATCGCCCTGCAGGTTGAAGGTCAGGTTGCGCAGCTCGGGGTTGTCGCGCAGCAGGCGCTGGAAGGCATACGCCAGGAACTGGCCGTAGCTGCCGCTACCCAGCCCGCCACCGCCGCCGGCCATGCCGCCGCCCTTGCCGGCACCGATGTTGAAAGCGTCCCCGCCCGCCTGTGCATCGCCGTCGATCTGCATCGGGTTGGCCATGTCATCGGCCGGGCTCGGCGGCGCCTCCTCGGCCGGCTTGACCTCCTCGGCCTCGGGCACCGGCTGCGGCTCGACAATCTTTTCTTCCACGGGCGGCTCCGGTTCCTTGGGGGGCTCGGGGGGCGGCGGCGGTGGGGGTGGCGGCAGCGGAATGATCGCGGGGATCTTCGGTGCCTCGCGGCGCACCCCGCTCATGTCGTTGGCCCACTGCCACAGCAACCAGGCCAGGCCCGCGCCCACCAGTGCCACGACGCCCCACTTGAGCAGGCGCCGGCTATCGAACTTCTGGTTCATGGGCATCCTCAACCCTGGTTCGGCTTGCCGGTCACCAGCCCGACCTGGGCCAGCTCCAGCCGACGCAACAGGTCGAGCACCTCGACCACCTTCTGGTACTGCACCGCCGCGTCGCCGCGCACGATGATCGGGAAGTCCGGGCTGCGCGCCTTCTCGCTGCGCAGGCGCTCTTCCAGTTCGGCCAGGGTCACCGGGTAGGCGTCGAGAAACACCTGCCCGGCATCGTTGACCGAGATCGCCTTGGTCTTGGGCTGGGACAGCGACACCGAGGCACTGGCCTTGGGCAGCTGGATCTGGATGCCCGACACCTGCGCGGTGGCGGTGAGGATGAACATCACCAGCACCACCATCAGCACATCCACCAGCGGGGTGACGTTGATGCTGTCGACGGCCGCGTCGTCGTCATCGTCGTGGGAAGCATTCATGGCTGCCATGGCGCTCTCCTCAGGCCGGTACGGACGGGTGGGCAGCGTGGGCAGCACGCCGGTGGCTGGCCTCGCCGGCCTGGCCTTCGCCATGCAGCTCGGCCAGGCGCGTGATGAACTCGTCGACGAACACGCGCATGTCGGCGCTGACCTCCTTGTTGCGGGTGATCAGGCGGTTGTAGCCAAACAGCGCGGGGATCGCGACGAACAGGCCCATGGCGGTGGCCAGCAACGCCGCGGCCATGCCGGGGGCGATGGCGTTGATGTTCACGTCACCGGCCATCGCGGTGCCCAGGAACACCACCATGATCCCCAGCACGGTGCCCAGCAGGCCGATGTAAGGGCCGCCGGCAATCGCGTTGGACAGGCTCGACAGCTTCGAGCCCAGCGCCTGGTTCTCGCGGGTGCGCACCCCGTCCATCGAACAGCGAATGGCATCGATGGTGGCCGCCGATACCGCCGAGGTGTCGAAGCCCTGGGCGCGGCGGGTACGGATCTCCTTGACCGCCACCAGGTACAGGCGCCACAGCGACGAATGCGTCAGGCGCTCGCCCAGGGTGGTGTCGTCGGCGAACATCTCCAGGCGCGTGCCGATGTTGGCGAACTGCTCGCGAAACAGCCGGTTGGCCTGGCTGACGTGGTTGAGGGTGCGGTTCTTGCGCAGCATGATCACCCACGACTGCACCATCATCAGCACCAGCACCGCGATGATGATCCAGGCGTCCAGCGGCACCGACTTGAGCAGAAAGCCCAGGCTGCCGAAACCGAAACCGGACTGCTCTTCATCCACCCCGTACACCACCAGGCGTGACTCGGCGCCCTGGGCCAGCGCGTCGGTCTGCAGCACCGGCACGGCGCGGGCGATGCGCGACAGGCGCAGCTCGTCCATCGCCCCCACGAACGGCACATAGGCGCCGGCCGGCTGACCCTCGGCCGGCGGCAGGTCGGCGCCGATGGCCAGGGTCGAATTGAACGCCGGCACCGCCGCGGTCAGGCTGGCGACCTGGCGCCCGTCCACCAGCAGGCTGAGCGTACCGCCCTCGCCCACCAGCGCCAGGTGTTGCCACTGGCCGGCATCGAGCACCTGGCCGGCAGCGCTGCGCAGGCCGTTGACCTCGACGAACGGCAGGCCCTGGCTCACACCCAGCAGCAGGCGGTTTTCGCCTTCATGGCGGGCCAGCAGCAACTGATCGCCCAGCAGCTGGTCCTGGCGTACCCAGGCGCTGAAGGTGAAGGCGGCGCCAGCCGGCAGTTGCAGCGACGGGCTGGGTGCCAGCAGCAGCGGCTGGCCGTTGAACTGGATGGCGCGACCGATGATGCCCTCGATGCTCGCCGCACTGCCCTGGGCCTGGTTGCCGTAGGGGCTGGCGTCACGCGGTGCGGCGCCGTCGAAGTGCATCAGCAGGGTGTAGTCGGCATCGAAGGCCGGTTGCGCATTGGCCGGCTGCGCCTTGGGGTTGCCGTAGTACATCCACAGGTCCTGGCGCTGGCCGCCCTGCACGTCCGGCACGTCGACCCAGATCAGCGCCATGCCCATCAGCGGGTCGAAGCTTTCGATCTGGTGGTTGAGCACGGTCTTGTCGTCGCTGGCCACGAAGCGGATGTCCGCGCCGTTTTCATTGACCCCGTCAAAGCTGAAATTGCCGGTGTGCAAGCGTACCAGCAGTGCCGTGCGGCCCAGCGACTGGGTCAGCGCCGCGCCCTGGGGCGTGGTGTCGACGGAAATCTGCTTGCGGAACTGCCAGTCGTCCTGCCACCAGGCACTGGCGCTGCCCGGCAGGGCAAAGCCCAGGCAAATGAGCAGGGTCAAGATGAGGCGTTGCATGGAATATCTCCAGGGTCGATGCCGATGGGGTCAGAAGGTTGCCTGTACGCTGAAGTGCAGACGCGAGTGGTTTTTCTCGGTGTTCGCGCCGTCCTTGAGCGGCAGGCCCCAGTCCAGGCTGCCGGACAGCCAGTCGTTGAGGGTGGCGCGGGTGCCCAGGCCGACGCTGGCCAGGCTGAAGTGGTCGTCCTGCTCGGGCAGCGGGTCCTGCAGCGACAGCTGCGCGCCTTCGGCGAACACATAGAAGCGCCAGTCGCTGATGTAGCTGCCCACGTAGCGGCCCAGCGAGGGCGTGCGCAGTTCCTGGGAGAACAGCAGGCCGTCGTCGCCGGTGCGTTCGGCGGCCAGGTAGCCGCGCACCGAGGTGGCGCCGCCGGCAGCGAACTGTTCGTTGGACACCAGGGCCCCGGAGGCCAGTTGAAAGCCCAGCTTGGTTGCGCTCTGCCAGTCGCCGGCAAACGTGAAGGTGTAGTTCGCATCGCCCTTGAGCGCGGCGAAACTGGAGTCGGCGCGGTAGCGCTTGTAGTCGAAGGCCTCGTCGTCGCTGCCGTAGCCGAACAGCCGGCGTGTGCCGGCCACCAGGCTCAGGCCCAGCCCCAACTGCGAGGCTTCGGTGTAGCGAAAGCCGTTGTAGGCCAGGGTGATCGGTGCGTACTTGAGCGGCACGGTATCGCGCTCGCCGCCCAGTTCGACCTGCTCGTCGAAGTCCTTGAAGTCGATGCCCACGGAAAACGAGTTGGCCCAGTTGCCGTCCGGCACCAGTGAGTAGATCGCCGACAGCCCGTAGGAATGGCCCTTGCCCAGCACGTTGCTGCCGCCCACGGTGGCCACGCTGCTGTCGGACTTGTAGCCGCTGGCCTGCAGGGTCCAGCGCGGGTTCAGGGGCGCGCTGTATGAACCGGACCACACCTGCGCGTTGTCGGTGTCCTGGGGGGCGGTGAACCAGGTCAGCGACACGCTGTGACCCAGTTGCCAGAGGTTGTTGTAGCCCACGGTGGCCACGCTGCGCAGCTTTCTGGTGTCGGCGCTGTAGTCGTTGTTCAGGCCGATGCTGGCGTGCCAGGGCTGCTTGTCTTCGACCTGCAGGTCGACGTCCAGGGTGCCGGGGCGCTGGCCTTCGCGCACCAGTGGCATCACCTGGCGCCCGGGGCCGCGGTTGAGTGCGGCAAGTTCGCCCTGGACCTTGGCAAAGTCCGGCACCTGGCCCTCGCTCAGGGCCGGCACCTGCTCGCGGATCTCCACGGGCGAGTAATGCCTGGCGCCGACCACTCGTACCCGGCCGACCCTGGTTTCGCTGACCTGCAGGTACACCACGCCGCCTTCGACCTGCTGCTCGGGCAGCTCGACGAACACCGACTGATAGCCCAGCGCCTGATAGCGTTTCTGCAGGGCCTCGCGGGCGCCTTCCAGATCCACCAGGGTCTTCTGCGGGCCGAGGTAGGGGTACACCGCCTCCTCGATGGCGCGGGCATCGAGCACCGTGTTGCCGCGCACCACGTACTCGTTGATATCGACGCGACGCTCGGCCTGTTCGGCGCTTGCGTGGTGGGTTCCCAGGGCCAGCAGCATCACTGCGCCGGCTCGCCACCCGTTGAAAAACAAATGCTCCACACCGCCCCCTCGTTCAAGGAAATCTGTCTGGCCCAGGGCCGTGTCTTATGAATGGTTGTCTGCGCCGCCGTGACCGGCGTGGCGGGCCAGCCAGCTGTGCAGCTGGGCCAGGTTGAGGCTGAACTCGGGCATCTGCGCCAGGCCCGCGTTGCACACCTCGTTGACGATCGACTGCAGCAGGCGCGTGGCCTGCTGGCAGGCCAGCAGTGCGTTGAGGTCGTGGCTGAACAGGTTGAAGCTCCACACCCGCGACTTGAGTTCCAGGCCCACGAACCAGCGGAACAGCAGGTTGTAGTTGAGCTGTTCGTAGAGTTGTTTTTCGCTGGGGACCGAATACAGCAGCTGCAACAGCAGCAGGTGCATCAGGGTGTGCGGGGCAATGCTCATCGCGTTGCGCCGGGCCAGGTCGGCCAGCTCCTGCGCGTGGGCGGCCAGCAGTTCCTCGACCCTGGGCTTGAGCATCACCAGCGAATGGCCTGGCGGGATGCAGCTGGAGACTTCCTTGAGCGCGCTTTGCCAGTCGTCCTGGGACACGATCCACACCCAGGGTGCGCCGTAGCGGTACACCGACACCGGTTGCTTGCGCGCGGCTTCGACGATCTTCGCCAGGCGTTGATCGAGTTCCTGCATTCCGACTTTTGCGTAGCGTTCCATGGTTCCCATCGCTCCACTCCCTTCGTCCCTGTGCGGCTGCGCAGTGACTGCACATACCCATGACGGGGGTGGCGCTTTGCTACCGAACTTTTGTCACCAAAGCTTCATGAAGAGAGATGCAGGGCCTGGGCTATCCAGCGCCCTCAGGGTCGTGCGCCGCCTGCGCGGCGCTCGGTTTGAAGAGCGCCACAACTACTTCATCGACTGGCGCCTGCCGGGCCCGCCCCAACCGCCCGCCCCTCACCCCTGCTGCACCCAGACCAACCGAACCGCAAACCCCACCAGCAGCCCACCAAACACCCACTGCTGAACCTTCTGCGCCAGCGCGCGCTGCTCCAGTTGGCGCCCGACCCACCCGCCGGCCAGTGCATACACCCCATCGAACATCATCCCCATCACCACCAGCACCAGCCCCAGCAGCGCGAACTGCTCACCCACCGCCCCCTGTGCGGGGTGGATGAACTGCGGCAACAGCACCGAGCAGAACAGCAAGGCCTTGGGGTTGAGCAGGTTGGTCAGAAAGCCCTGCGCTATCGCCGCCCTCCACGTGCCACGTACCGCTGCACCCCCCGGGCCCTGCACTGCACCCGCCACGGGCCTGAACATCTTCACCCCCAGCCACAGCAGGTAGGCCGCCCCGGTGTACTTGACCACCTCGAACGTCCAGGGCAGTACCTTGAACAGCGTCGCCAGCCCGACGGCGGCCAGGGTCACGTGGCACGCCCGGGCAACCGCCAGCCCCAGCACGGTCGCCAGCGCCGCCCGCCGCCCCTGGCGCGCACCGGTCTGCAGCAGCAGGATCATGTCCGGGCCCGGCATCAGGTAGATCATCGTCAGGGCAGTCAGGTAGAGCAGTTTTTCGTCCATTTCAACGACCTCAGGCTGGGGCAACAGAGTGAAAATTCTATGCCGGAAGGTCGAGGCAGGTGCTTGCGTTATGCGCCCGCAACGGGGCTATTATTGGCAGGATGTACCAATTCAATACCTAGCCACAGGCCACTTATGCCAAACCACGACCCAACCTACCCCAAGCTGGACGGTTACGACCAACGCATCCTTGGCGCACTGCAGCGCGACGGGCGCCTCACCAACGTGCAACTGGCCGAAGAGATCGGGCTGTCGGCTTCGCCGTGCCTGCGACGGGTGAGGCTGCTGGAAGAAGCCGGGGTGATCCGCGGCTACCATGCCAGCCTCGAAGCCGAGGCGGTCGGCCTGGGGTTGACGGTGTTCGTGGGGGTGAAGGTCGAGCGGCACCATGAGGTCGAAGCGGAGAACTTCCGCCTGGCCGTGCTGGCCCTGCCCGAGGTGGTCAGCGCCTTTCTGGTGTCGGGCGAGTCGGATTTCCTGTTGCATGTGGTGGTGCCGGATCTGCGCGGCTATGAGCGGTTCCTGACCGACACGCTGCTCAAGCTGCCGGGGATCCGGGATATCCGCAGCAACTTCGCAATCAAGACGATCAAGCCGCAGGGGGCGCTGCCGCTGGGGCACCTGGGGCGGTAAGCGGGTAGCAACGACCGGCCCACCCGCCCCGAACCGAACCTGGCAACCCTACAGCACCAGATTCCCGCGCTCCTCCTCCGTCAACCGCCCCCGCGCCTGCTCATCCAGCGCCCCGGCCCCCAGCACCTGCACCGGGCTCTGCGGGTTGTACTGCGGCCCCAGGCTCGCGCCCTCCTTGCCCGGCACCAGGCGCTCGGTACCAAACCCCAGCACCTGCACGGTGATCACCGACGGCTGACGCTGGCGGGCCGCGGCCTGCTGCTGGCGCACCGCATCTTCGGCGGCCTGGGTCGCCGACGACGCCGCCGCACTCGCCGACGAGATCGCGCCGGTGTTCACCGCCGCCACCACCGGCATGCCCTTGGCATCACCCTGCACCTGGATGTTGGCCGCGTTCACCACCTGCAACGCGGCAATGTTGACGTTGCCCGACACCCGGATGCCCGCCTCCCCCGCATCGATGGTGCCCAGCGGCGCAATCAGGTCGATGTCCCCCGGCGGCACTTCCACCACCGGCGCCAGGGTGGCGATACCCGCACCGGTACTCGGCACCGTGGGCGACAGGCTGCTGTTGCCCCAGGTGTCGTACAGCCGGCGCGGCGGGGTGTAGACCACCGTGGTCTTGGAACCACGCCCGGCGTTGATGTCGCCCTCGGCCGACCAGCCCAGAATCGACCCGCCAAAGGTGGTCATGATGCGGCTCTGCCCCAGCAGGATGCTGCCACGCGCGTACAGCTGGATATCGCCGTTGCCCTGGGTGATCACCCCGGCACCGGCCGGCGGCGCCTCGCCCTCCACGCCGAACACCTGCTGGCCACCGGGGGTGAGCATCTGGATCGCGCCCCCCACCTGGGTACGCACCCCGGCCCCGCCGAACATCAGGATGTCGCCGTCGTAGCGGATCGGGTTGCCGGCCACGTCCTGCTCGGGGAACAGCGCCGCGATCGCATTGCGCCCGCGCAGGTAGCTGCCCTGGCGCGGCCCGCCCACGGTGTTGTACTCCAGGCCGCCGGCACGCAGCTCGGCAAAGTACACCTGGCGCGCAAACACCGCCTGCTCGGTCGCCGGCAGGCTGGCGAACCGCGCCCGCGCCTGGGCCGCATCGCCCTCGAAGGCGTAGCGCTCGGCCAGCCATTGACGCAACTCCTCGGCGTAGGTCTTGGCCACCTTGCCCGGCTGCGCCGCCAGGCTCTGGTTGCTGTCGGCAAGGTTGGCCGGGTTCAGGTACAGCTCGGCAAAGCGCGCATACCCTGGCCCCTGGGCGCCCACGCCGGCCTGCAACACCAGGCTTGCGCCGGGGCGGTTGTCGCCGGTGACGATGGCGCCCAGGCTGGTGATGGCCGCGCGGTCCTCCTGGCGCAGGTCACGCCCGGCACTGACGGTGAGCGTGCCGGGGCCGGCCACGTTCAGGCCACTGAACAGGATGTCGCGCCCAGCCACCACCTGCGAGTGATCGGTGGCGTGGTTGTGCACGAACAGGTTGCCGCTGGACAGCGCCAGCGCACCGACGATGTCCGACATCATCGCCGGCACGTAGGTGGTCTCGCCAAGGCCGGTACCGCTGTACACGATGTCGCGCCCCGCCATCATCCACACCGGTGCGGCGCCCTCGTACCAGACGGCCCCATTGCGCGCATTGCCGAAGTTCAGGACCTCGCCCGAGCGCACCCCCACCAGGTCGCCGCTCACGGCGTAGATGCGCGCCGGCTGCAATTGCCCGTAGGCATTGGCGGTGCTGGTGCTGCCAAAGGCGAACAGCGGGAAGCGACCCGCTTCCAGGTCTGCCGCAATCCCATCTGGCCTCTGGTTGCTGACGCTGTGGCCGTTGTAGCTGCCGATGAAACCCGGGTTGAACGGCGTAGCCAGGGCCGACGGTGCGGCGCCGGACTGGTTGATCGCATAGCCACCGGCGTAGATCGAACCCTGCGCCACCAGCTGCAACTGGGCATTGGCCGAAGGTGCCAGCAGCAACGAGTAGCCACTCGCGCCCTGCAGCCGGTTCTTCTCCCGGTACTGCGCGGAGTTCCCGTAGTACAGGTTGCCGGAGGCCGCCACCGCACGCAGGATCGACGGGTAGACAAAGCGCCCGTCGGTGGGCGAGGTATCCAGGCCGGACAGCGCATCACCGCTGACCGGCTGGGTCAATTCGATCAGCTGGGTGCTGGGGGTCAGGTCACCGCCCGCCGAGAACAGGTCGATGGCAGTGTTGGCCGTCCACAGGCTGAACCAGCTGTTGCCGCCCCCCGCCGCCGTTCCGAACGGCGTGGTGTTGAGCGTGGGCACACGGCCCGGGTCGGCCGCCGCCCCCAGCACCAGGTCGCCCCGGGTGCTCAGTTGCACCGTGGCGTCGCCGGGCACCACCACCAGGCCGCCTTTGGCGCTGGCCAGGGTGGCCTGGAACGGGTCGTAGGCGCGGGTTTCGTGGCTGTCCTGCTGTATCCCGAGCGCGCCGTAGGCACGGTCGATACCGCCCAGGGCCGCTGCCGACACCTGCAGGTTGCCGCGCAGGTTGACCAGGGTACCCTGCAGGTCATGGGCGGCCACGCCCAGTACATCGGCGTTGTCGCCACGCCCCAGGGCCGCCTGGGTCGGGTTGACGGCGCCGCCGACCTTCAGGTTCAGGTCGCCGCCACCGCCCAGCGTCAGGCTGCCATCGCGGCCCACGCGGCCGGTGCTGCCCACTGCCAGCTGCAGGGCCTGGGTACGTGCGCTATCGTCCCACTGCGTGCGGTACTGGTCAGCGGTATTGCCGATCACATCGAGGGTGCCGGCCTGCCCGCCCACCGTGACATCGAGGTTGCCCCCGCCCAGGGTGCCGAAGCCGGTGAAGCCGGCCACCACACTGTTGCGCTGGTAGCGCACATAGGTGCCGAAGTTGATCCACCAGGCCGTGGGTATCTGCTCGTCTGCCGCCAGCGCGTTGCCACTGCCCTGGCGCCACAGCCAGTTGCCGACCTGTGCGGTGGGCAACTGGTAGGCCAGGCGGGTCAGGCTGCCATATTCGCGGCTGAGGGAGTTGCCCGTCAGGTTGCCCCCCACCGTCAACAGCAGGTTGCCGCCCTGCTCCGGGTACCAGGCCTGGTACAGGCTCTGCGCGCCGCCATCGACCAGCGCCTCGTAGCCGCCGAGAAACTCCGGCAGCACCTGCCCGTCATTGGCCTGCCCGCGTGCCAGTTGATAGGCGGCGGGCACCGGGGTCGCCGTACCGGCGGTGTACACGCCGAACAGCGTGGTCATGTCCAGGTTGCCGGCGGCGATCAGGTCCAGGTCACCGGTACCGGTACGCAGCACGCTGTAACGCGAAGCGCCGCCGGGCACCGTGTCGTGCTCGGTGTTGCCCGGCGCGGTCATCACGCACCAGGTGGGGAACTCATCGCACAGGGTGGGGTAGCCAATCGCATCGAAGTCGATCAGATCGCCCGGCCTGGCATCTGCGCCAAACCCGTCGATGCCTTCCTGGGTCCAGGCCAGGCCACCGCCGGCCGCCGGTGCCCTGGCGCACCAGGTGGGGAACTCGTCGCACAGCGTGGGGTAGCCGATGGCGTCGAAATCGATCAGGTCACCGGGCTTGGCGTCCACGCCAAAGCCGTCGATGCCTTCCTGGGTCCACACCAGGCCGCCCCCGGCAGCCGGTGCCCTGGCGCACCAGGTGGGGAACTCGTCGCACAGCGTGGGGTAGCCGATGGCATCGAAGTCGATCGGGTCGCCGGGCCTGGCGTCCACACCAAACCCGTCGATGCCTTCCTGGGTCCACACCCAGCCGGCACTGGCGCCTACCGCCAGCATGCCCACGTGGTGGTCGGCCAGGCGCAGGCGCCCGCTGGCGTTCGGGTCGGCCAGGCGCGGGTCGGCCGCCGTGGTATCGGCACCGGCCACCACGCGCAGGTTCCACGACTGCGAACCGGCCGGCAGCATGCTGGCAACCGCCCAGTTGGTGCCCTTGCCCTCGCTGCGCAGCGCCACCGAGCCCACGCCCCCCAGCTTGATATCGGTGCGCGGCGGAATGATCGCGCCGCGTTGCAGCACCAGGTTGCCCGCCAGCAGCACCAGGTCATCGGCGCCACCGTTCAGCAGGTGGCCCGGATCGGACGGCAGTGCCACGCCTTTTGGCCAGGTCATGGCCGTGACGGGCGTGTTGACCACCAGCCGCGTGCCGGCACCCAGTTGCATGCCCGCTTCCAGGCGCAACGGGGCCTCCAGGCGGGTGCCCGCCGCCAGTGCCTGGCTGCCGTCGGCGTTGTAGAGCGCCGCCGAGAGCACGGTGCCAGCCGGCAGCTCGATCGCGGCCGAAAGGGTTGCACGCACTGGCAGCACAGCGCCCGAGGCCAGCACGCGCGCCTGTATCGGCAGGTCGTAGTTGAGCACCTGGCCGGCCAGAAAACCGGTGCCCTCGTGCAGCTCGACCCCGCCGTTGGGCACCACCACCTGGGCGCCATAGGCCAGGCGCCCTTCCAGCAGCACCCAGCCGCCGTCGTCCTGGGTCTCGGATGGCGGCGCGAAGCCGTCGTTGATGCTGCCCAGCACCTCCACGTCGCCACCGGCACGCAGGCTCAGGCTGCCGGCCTCGCCCGAGCCGTACACCGCGCCGGTCTTGTGCACGTTGGGGTTGAGGCTGGCATAGCGGTAGCGCGACAGGTCGAGGTCACCGCTGACCACCAGGTCGCCGTCGGTGATCACTTCAAGCCCCGGGCGCAGGTGGAACTGCTGGGCGTAACCCTTGACCAGGCCGGCGAGCTTGCCGTTGACCAGCGCCGTGTTGGCCAGGGCGCTGTCGATGAACTGCACGCTTTGCGCGTGGCGTGCGTCAAGGTAGGCCTGGTCGATCTGGACATAGGGCTTGCCGCTGACATGTGGGTCGACGCCCTGCGGGGCCGCATGATCGCGCGCCATGGCGAACAGGTCGATACGCTGCGCACCAAGAATCGACAGCGCCTGCGAGGCGTCGATGGCGATGTCGCCATGGGTCGGGTCGTCGGCCCGCAGCCGCGGCGCATACAGCGCCAGGGTGCCGCGCTCGCGGCCATCGTGCTGGCCGGCGGCGCCGCCGCGGGGTGCGTCGGTGCCATGGCGCAGGTCGATACGCACGCCACGCGCCAGGGTCAGCTGCCCGGCACCGGCATTCAGCTCCACCGTGGCCCGGTTGGGGCTGTCGATGATCTTGCCGTAGCTGTCCACGCGCAGCACGCTGCCATGTGCATCGAGCACCGCGCCCTGGGCCAGGGTCAGGCCATTGCCGGCGGCCAGGCGAATGCTGCCGACACGCTCGCCGCTGGCATCGATCAGGCCGTTGACACGCAGATGGCCGTTGTCCAGCGACACCTGCACCTGGTTGGCGCGCACCCCGTTGCCGATCTGCAGGTCGCCCTGCTTGAACTGGAAGCGCCGGCTGCCATGCACGCCGCCGTCGTTCAGGCGCTGGTTGAGCGTGGCGAAGGCACTGCTCAGGTCACCGGCCAGCCCCTGGGCACGCAGGGTGAAACCCGCACCCGCGTAGGGCACCTGGGTGCCCCCGGCATCGTAGTGGCCGGAGCTTGCGCCCAGGAGGCGGCCTTGCAGGTCGACCTGGCCGGCACTGGCGTCCAGCGCCACCACCTCCAGGCTGCCGGCCTGGTTGTGTTCGGCGTGCAGGTCGATGATCGAGCCGGCCGCCTGGTGGATGTTGCCGTGCTGGCTGCGCAGGATCACGTCGCCGCCCCAGCTGTACTTGTCCAGGTCGTTGAGGCTGACCTTGCGCCCGGCCAGGTCCAGTTGCGCCGCCTGGCCCAGGCGCAGGTCGCCCTGGCTGTCGAGGGTCAGCTTGCCGCTGGGCAGTGCCACGCGGGTGTCGAGGTCGATGCGCTGCGCGCTGAACGACCATTCGGCGCCCAGCGCCCCGGCCTTGAGCTGCGCGTCGGCGGTGCTCGGCGCCGCCCCCGCGAGCATCTGCAGGGCACCGCCGACGCGCACCTGGTTGACCGAACCGGCTTCACCGGTCACCAGCGGGGTGCGCACCAGCAGGTTGCCGCCGCTGTAGCGGTAGCCTTCGCCGGTCACATACTCGCCGCGTGACTGATACACCGACAGGCTGCCGCGGTGGTTGGCAGTCAGGCGTTCGCTGGCCAGCAGCGCCACGTCGCTGAAGCCCAGCGCCAGGCGCTCGAACGCCGGCTGGCTGCTGCTCTGCGCCTGCGGGCCATACCCCAGTTCGATGCGCCGGGCTTCGATCTGCAGCCGCCCGCTGCCGGTGCCGGCACCGTTGCCGAGCAGGGCCGGCGTGGCCTGGGTGGCGCCACTCCAGATCAGGTTGCCGGTACGAATGCTGGCCACGTCAGTGGCCGCGCCATGCCCGTAGATCGCCGGGGTGCCCAGCACCAGGTTGCTCAGGCGCGACTTGCCGGTCGACGGGTCGAGGGTGTCGAGCGCGGTGGTGCCGAAGAAGTTGAGGCTGTCCTGCACGGTCAGCGTCAAGGTTTCCAGGGCTGGCGCGCCACGGCGGGTATCGCCCTGCAGCAGGCGGTCGAGCACCTGCTGGTTGAGGGTCAGGCCGCTGGGCAGGTAGCCCGCCGCAGCGGCAGCGGCCAGGCTTTGCGCACTGCCGACGTTGATCGCGCCCACCGCCAGGGTCAGGTTGCGGGTGCCGAAGCGCACCTGGTCGTCGAGGCTGAAGCGGTTGTTGGTGGCGGCGGCAATGGTGCCTTCGGAATACAGCTCGGTCTGGCCGCTGCACCGCGTCAGGCAGCCGCCGATCAGGATGCTGCCCGGCCCGGTGATCGTCCCGCTGGGCGCTTGCGGCGCCAGCACGTCGACCCAGCCATTGGACACGATCAGCAGGCTGCTGTTGTGCGGGTTGTAGAGGTAGCCGTCGCGGCTGTCGTAGGCGGGTGCGCCCTGCCCGAGCGTATCGATGCTCGCGCCTTGCTCTATGTTGATGGCGCCGGCGATGCGCCCGGTAACCATCAGCACTTCGGCGGCCTTCAGGTGCGCGCCACCCTTGAGCACGATGCTGGTGCCCCTGGCATCACCGAACAGCAGCTGGTTGCCACCCTGCCCGTACACCCGCTGCCCGGCGTGGCCGATGCGCAGGCTGCTGGCACCCAGGGCGTTGAGCTGCGACGCGGCAATGGCGGTTTCGCCGGCACCCGGTGTGGCGGGCGCGTTGTCGCCGTGGATCACCAGGGTGTCGCCGAACAGCACCGTGGCGATGCTGCCGTGGCCCTTGTCCGCCGGTTTGTTCAACAGCACGCCCTGCATGCTGAAGCCGGGCCGCGTGGTGTCGTTATGGCCCAGGTCCAGGGTCAGGCCCTTGGCATCGATGGGCAGCGCGGCACGCGGGATACCCAGGCGTGCGGCATCGTTGAGCAGGAACTGGCTGAAACTGGTTTCGTTGTACTGCGAGTACCGGCGCAAGGTGTCGGCACCGGTCAGTATCAGGTGCTGCGACAGGGCATCGCCCAGCCCGCTGCCGGCGATCGAGCGCTTGCCGGTCAGGCCCCACGAGCCATTGCGCAGCGCCGTGGCACCTGCCTGCGGCGCGCCGACGCTGGCCTGGCCGTTGACCTCGACACGGTAGGCCCCCGGCAACAGCGCATAACTGGCCGGCAGCAAGGTGTAGGTGCCGGCGGGCAGGCCCGGTACCCCGGCGTCCAGGGTGATCTGCTGGCCCACCAACGGCATCGAACCCGATGGCTCGCCCGCCACCGCTTCGGGCGCCACGCTGGCCTGCACACCGGGCACGATGGCGTACACCGGGTTGTTCGCCAGGCCCGGCAGGCTGAAGCTGCCATCGGGGTTGTTGCGCACCAGCGGGTGATAGCGGGCATCGGTGGAGCCGCCGCGCCCGGAGATGAAGCCGGCGCCGCGCACATCGCCACCGCCGGACAGGTCGATTACCGCACCGGGTTGGACCGCGATGCTGCCACCGCCCAGGGTCACGTTGAGCCAGCCGTTGGGCAGGCTCTGGCCCAGCACCGTGCTGTTCAGCGACTGGCCGGCGAAGTTGTACACCAGGCCATCTACCGTGCCGCCATAAGGCATCACCAGGCCGGCGGCACTGACCGAAGTCAGGCTGCCAGGGCGCAAGGTCACTTCGCGGGTGCTGGCGGTGCCCAGTACCAGGGCGCCGAGGGGCGCGCGCAGCACGCCCTGCTGGTCGATGGTGTCGGCCTGTATCGACAGCGCGCCAAACAGCGAATAGGGCTGGGCAGGCGTGGCCGCGCTGCTGCGCGCAATCTTCACATGCTCGGCCTTGATCACTGCCACGGCATTGGTGCCAGGGTAGATCTGCGCCGCGCTCAGGGTCAGCGTGCCCGGCGCCACCAGCCGCGTGTCGTTACCGCCCAGTGTCTTGAGCAGGCGCAGATCGCCGCTGCTGTTCAGGCTGACCTGATGGAAGCCGCGTCGATCGATGCTCAGCGCTTCACTCACCCCCGTGCCGAACTTCAGGGTATTGCGTACGTCGATCAGCGCCGCATCCACCTGCAGCATGGCCTGATCGGCTTGCGACGAAAGCGCGATACCGATTTGATTGTTGGTGAGGCCCGGCCCGGCCGGCGGCAGGCTGGTGTACCCGGCCAGACGCACATGCGCAGCCGACAGGCGCACCCGGGTATCGGCGCGAGCCCCTTCGGCCAGCCCCAGTGCACCGGCATACAGGTGCAGGCTGCGTGCCGGTTGCAGCGTCACGTCGTCGGTAAAGCTGATCACGCCGCGACTGAACAGCGTCAGTGCATCGAACCCGCCCTGCGCCACCTGGGCCACGCTGAGGTGGCCATGGCCATGTTCCAGCTTACCGGCCTGGTTGGCGAAGGCTTCCCCGCGCGGGCTGATACGCAGCTCGCGCTGGCGGATGGCCTCGGCATAGGCCGGGGTGATCGGGTAGGTACCGCTCTCCAGCGCAAGGGTCAGGCTGCCGCCCGCCACGCCAGCGCCACCCGCCGCTGCACGCAACTCGCCGTCCACGTACAGGCCATTGATCGAACTCAGGCTGATGCTGCCGCCCTGGCTGGCCAGCCGAGTCGCGCCAACCCCGGGTACATCGACGCTCATCTGGCTGCCGGACGCATCCAGTACAGCGCCACGCTCGACCACCACAAACAGGTCGGGGGCCAGCGCGCCACCCAGGTTGGGGTCGAAGGTGCTGCCGATGACGATACTGCCGCCCTGGCGCAGTTCGCCATAGCGCTCGCCACGCGCGTCCACGGCGGTGACGGCACGGGCCGATACGTCGAGCAGCGCCCCGGCGCCGACCCGGATCGCCCGTTGATGCGGCTCGAACCGCACCGCACTGGTCAAGGCCTCCTGCACAACAGTGTCAGCCAGGGTGATCTGCCCGCCGTGTGCCACCAGGCTGCCGTCAACCTGCAGGCCACCGGGGCTGCGCAACGTGATGGACTGCCCGTCATCGACCTGGATACGGCTGCCGCTGGCTACCTGCAGCCAGCGTGACGCCACCTGCTGGGCCGACTGGTCCAACTCGCTGCCCGCCTGCAGCAGCAGGCTGGCACCGGCGCGCTGGGTCAGGACGCCCTTGGCGGCGTTCTCCAGGTACTGCGGTGGCGTCCACAGCTCCAGCGCCTCGGCCGCCGAACGGGCATCGCCACGCAGGCGATACACCGGCCGCGTCACCTGCACCTGGCTGTCGGCCGCCACCTCCAGGCGCTGGTTGCCCACCACCTCGTAGCGGGCAAAGCCCTTGGCGAAGAAATCGCTACCCAGGTTCAGGCTGGCCGCCGGGGTGTCGGCGCCGATGCTCACGTTGTCGCCGCGCAGGGCCAGCGTGCCGGCACCCGTGGTGCCGTACCCGCGCAGCTCGCCGCCCAGCAGCAACTGCCCACCGGCCCCGCCCGAGGTCAGGCTGGCCAGGCTCAGGTCGCCACCGGCACCCCCGCGCCAGCTGCCGTCGGGGGTGCGCGCCGCGCCGCTTTCCACACTCAGCACACTGCCCTGGCCCAGGCGAATGTCGCCGGTGCCACGCAGGGCCAGCGAACCGCCGTCCAGCCAGGCCGACAGGTCGGCGGGCTGGGCATTGACGCCGTCCTGGCGCCGGCCGCTGGCCTCCACGCGAACCCCGTCGGCCACCTCGATACGCGCGGCCAGGCCGGCATTGCCGACCCGCAGGCTGTCCGAGCCGCGTTGCAGGTTGCCCAGCAGCAGGTCGCCGCCGTGGCTGACCAGGTCGGCGTTTATCTGCACCTGTGGCGCCAGCAGGCTCAGGCCGGCGCCGTCGGCCAGGTTCAGCGCCTGCTCCAGGCGGATGCCCTCATACGCGGCCACGTGCAGGCCGCCAAGCTCGCGCAGGCGCTCGGCCTCCAGGCGCAGGACGCCTTCGCGCTCGGCCTCGACCGGGGCGTCGAGGGTCAGTGAGCCGCCCTGCACCTGCGAGCCGATCACCACCTGGTGCAGGTTGCCCGCGCCGGCGTTGAGCACGCTGCCCGTGGCGGTGGGCCGGTAGTCGCCAACGATCAGCTGCGCGCCGCGGGCCTGGCTCAGCTGGCTTTGCCGGTAGCCGTCGAGGCCGGCCTGGGGGGCCTGCAGCTGGTGGTCGCCCTTGAAGGTTTCGCCCAGGATCTCACCGCCCAGCTGCGCATTGGCGGTGCCGACCACCAGCCGCCCGGCATCGCGGCCAACGGTGTAGCCGTTCTCCAGGCGCTCGCGCGGGGCGATCAGCGGGCTGTAGAAGTAGCGGGTCTGGCCCCAGCGTGCGCTGTGCTGCTCGTAGCCCTTGTACACGCCCTGGTACAGCACATCGCCAGGGGCACGCGAGAGGTTGTACAGGCGCCCGTCGGCGCCCTTGAGCCAGGTCTGCTTGAGGTAGCCGGTGGCCACGTCCAGCGTGCCGCCCGAGAGGTTGACCAGCGAGCCGGCCTGGGTCACCAGGTCGCCCCCGGTGAAGCTCACCGTGCCGCCCTGGGCCAGCCACTCGCCCAGCCCGTGGCTGCGCGTGCCGAGGTAGCCGCCCACTTCCAGCAGGCCGCCGGCGGTGTACCAGCGCTCGCCCTCGTAGCCGTTGGTGCCGGCGGCCACGTGCACCAGCTCGCGGATGTCGACCCACACATCGGTGCTGTTGAGCGCGCCGCTGTCGCGGTTGCCCGCCGCGTCGCGCTGCTCGTTGCCCTGGATGTTGACCTTGATGCTGTTGCTGTCCATGGCCAGCTTGACCCCGACAGCGCCCGCCACGTCCAGCACCGCGCCGTCGCGCAGCAGGCTGCGCTGGCCGGCACTCACCGCCACCTGGCCGCCGGTGGCCAGGGTCAGCGAGCCGCCCTGGAAGTCCACCGTGCCGCCACTGACGATCTCGACCCGCGACAGGCTGCGGTCATCGGCCACCGTGCTGAGGTTGTCGAACGCGCCGTTACGCTGGTTGACCTGCCCGCCCAGGTCCTTGCGCACCGCCTCGCGCTGGCTGTCCAGTGCGCTGCCGGGGTTGGCGTCGATGACGATGGCAGTGGTGCTGCCGGCGGCCAGGGTCACGTTGCCGGTGCGGTCGCTGGCCGCGTTGAGCAGGTGGATGGTGCCGCGGTTGTCGATCGAGCTGGTGGCCACGGCCACGCCCTGCTGGCGCACCTGATGCCCGGTCAGGGTGATGTCGCCCTGGCTGGCCTGGATCAGCCCGCTGTTGCGCACCGTGCCGGCCGTGCTGCCGGCCTTCAGCGTGGTGGCCACCTCGTTGCCGCGGGTGGTGGAGTACGGGTTGCCCGCCGTGCCGACGCCCTTGCGGATGTAGAAGGTATCGCCCGCCGCCAGGGTCGCCTGGCCCTTGGCGTTGATCAACTGGCCGGCGTTCTCCACCTCGTGGCCCAGCAGCAGGGTGTAGCCACCGCCCTGGGTGGAGCTGGCCGGGGCGTGGGTCTGGATCAGCGCGCCGCGCTCGACCATGACCTTGCCGGCGGCATCGGTGAAGGTCGGCTGGCTGCCCAGGCTGTCCACGTACAGGCCGCGCTCGGTGAACTGTTGGTCGCTGATGGTGGCGGCGGCCGCCGTCAGGTTGCGCACGTTGATCTGGCTGCTGCCGCTGAACACGATGCCGTTGCGGTTGACGATCATCAGCGTGCCGTCGGCCTTGATCGTGCCCTGGATCTGGCTGGGCGCGACGCTGTTGCCGACGCGGTTGAGCAGCGCCCAGTTGGCGTCCTGCTGGAAGGTCAGCTGGGTATCGCGGCCGACGTTGAAGGTGTCCCAGTTGAGAATCGCCTTGTCGGCGGTCTGCTTGATCGTCACCTGGGTGGTGCCGCCCTTCTGCGTCTGTACCGGAGCCTGGGCGTTGGTGAACAACGGCTTGCCATTGGCATCGAGCAGCGGGTTCAGGCCATTGCCGCCCAGGCCGTTGTGGATGCTCGAGGGCGCCGCCAGCGCGGCGGCGCGGCCGGCCGCCTGGGCAGCCTGTTGCGCGGCGATGGCGGCCACGGTGTTGTTGAGGTTTTGCAGCGAACGCTGCAACTGGGCATTGGCACGCTGCTGCTGGGCCAGCGGCGGTGGCAGCCCCGGCAACTGCACCGCACCGCCCTGCCCGCCCGTACCGCCGGCCTGCGGCGCGCTGCCCTTGGCCGCGAACCAGGCCGAACTGAACGCCGCAGGCGCCGCCTGCACGCTGCCGGCCAGGGCCAGCAGCGCAATCACCTGGGCCAGCGGCTTGAGCCGCAGCAGGGGCATATCGGCCTGACGGTGGGTACGGCGGGAGGGCGAAGCAGCAGTGCCAAGGCGCATTGCAATCAATCCTTTTCTGGTCCATCGCGGTAATGGGGTGCCACACGCCGGTGCGGCCGGTGACCTATGACATAGGCGGTTGCACGGGCGGCAGACCGAACCTTTGTCACGCAAAGTTCATGTGATCGGTGGCGTTCTGAAACGCAAAAGCCGGTAACGGCGCGAGCCGTTACCGACGGGGTACAGCGACAGGCGTCGGCGCGGCTTAGGCCGGGCGACCCTGGGTGTTGCACACGCTGAGGTTGTTCACGCCCAGTGCGCCGGACTGGTTGGCGAACTGCAGGCGAACGGCGTTTTTCCAGGCTGAGCTCAACGGGATCAGCTTCTGCGCGATGATGGCCGCATCGTTGTTGGTGGTGGCGCCGTAATGACGGTTCAGGAAGGCGACGACGGCGGTGCCGTCTGCGGCGTCCTTGTAGCACTGACCGAAGATCAGGTTGGTGTAGGCAACGATGGAGTAGCCGGTGGCCGGGTTGGCCAGCACCGGGGCCCAGTTCTGCGGAATCGCGCGTGCGGCGGCGGTGGCCGGTGGCGCGGCGTTGGCCAGTGCAGTCTGCACGTTGCCGACGGTTGGCAGCAGGTTGTTGACGCGGGCGACCTTGGCGTTGTTGGTGGCATCCACGTCTTCAGGGCCTACATAGCCGATGGCGTCTTCGGTGCCGTACACCGAGGTCACGATATCGCCGCTCAGGGCAGCACCCTGGAACGTGGCAGGCTCTGCACCGACCTGAGCGGTGGTGAAGGTGCTGCTGACGCCGAACTGGGTCGGGCACTGGCTGTTCAGGTGACGGGTGAAGATCTCGGAGGTGCCGCTGCTGCCGCTGCGGTAGAACACCTTGATGGCCTTGTTCGGGTAGCTGGCGTCGATCTGGTTCCAGTTGCTGATCGAACCCGAGAAGATCCCGCACAGCTGGGCGCTGGTCAGGTTCAGGTCGTTGACGGCAGTGCCGTTGGCCAGCTTGAGGTTGTACGGGATGGTGACCGAGGTGGCTGCCGACGGAACCTGGATCAGCGGGCCCCACTTGTTGGCGACGTCGTTGCCGGCGCTGTTGTGGTCCAGGTTGTAGGTGTTGATTTCCGCATCGGAAAGGATCGAGTCGCTGCCTGCGAAATCGACGGTCACACCGGCGGGCTTGTTGATATCGGCGGCACGGTTGAACAGGAAAGCCGACTTGCCTTTACCGCTGCCAACACCGGTGTAGGTGTCGAAACCGGCGCCCAGTACGCCTGGGGTGGTGTACAGGCCTTGTGGCAGGGTGGCACCGCCACCGACAACCGCTGCCATCGATTGAGCCGAAGCCAGTGCGGCAACAGCCAGCGAGGCTGCGATCATAGTGCGCTTAAACATGAAGAAGCTCCTTTCGTCGTGTTCGTACGTTGAGGTGAGTCGCGCTTGCATGTCACGGTGGCGTGGCGCAGCGCCTTGATCCAGAGGGCTTGCTGGCCGATCCACGAGGCTTAGGTTGGCAGTGCGCGGTGACAGTCAGAGGAAAAAACATCGGGAGCTTGGCGGGTAATTTCTCGGGTGTTTCGGGTGGCCTCATCGCGGGTCAAGCCCGCTCCCACACAGGTCAGTGTGGGAGCGGGCTTGACCCGCGATGGCTTCACCACCGATGGGGCGGCCCCTCGAGGTCCCGGATTCCCCGGCAACCCACTCGGGTGTTGCCAACCCCCCAAAAAAAATCACTGCACCAGCTGGTTGATCTCGATGATCGGCAGCAGCACCGCCATCACGATCAGCAGCACCACCGCACCCATCACCACGATCATCAGCGGCTCCAGCAATGCGGTCATGCCCATCGCTCGGCGCTCGATGTCCTTGGCCAGGCTCTGCGCCGCGCGGTCGAGCATCGGCGGCAGGTTGCCGGTCTTCTCGCCGCTGGCGATCAGGTGGATCAGCAAGGGCGGGAACACCTTCTCCACCGCCAGCGCCGACGCCAGCCCCACGCCTTCGCGCACCCGCGCCGTGGCCTCGCTCACGCACTGGTCGAGGCGGTCGTTGGCCAGGGTCTGGCGCGCCGCCTCCAGGGCCCGCAGCAACGGCACCCCGGCACTGCCCAGAATCGCCAGGGTCGAGGCGAAGCGCGCGGTGTTCAGGCCCAGCACGAAGCGCCCCAGCAACGGCAGGCGCAGCACCCGGCTGTGCCAGGCCAGGCGTGCCGACGCGCCGCGCAGGTACACACGCCAGCCCCATGCCCCGGCCACCAGCACGATGAAACACAGCCAGCCCCAGGCCCGGATGAAGTCGCTGGCGTTGAGCATCGCCAGGGTCAGCCCCGGCAGGTCCTGGCGCGCCTGGGTGAAGGCGCTGACCACCTGCGGCACCACGTAGCTGAGCAGAAAGATCACGATGCCGATCGACACCAGCCCGACCACGCCGGGGTAGATGAGCGCGGTGAGGATCTTGCCGCGCAGGGTGTTGCGGTCTTCGATGTAGTCGGCCAGGCGCTCCATCACCTGGGCCAGGTCGCCGGACTCCTCCCCCGCCGCGATCAGTGCGCGGTAGATCTCGGGAAAGTCCCGCGGGCGCGCCGCCAGCGCGTCGGCCAGGCGCATGCCGCTGCGCACGTCGCCGCGCACCGCGCCCAGCACCTGGGCGATGTGCTTGCGTTCGGCCTGCTCCAGGGTAGCGCTCAGGGCGCCCTCCAGCGGCAGCCCGGCGGCCAGCAGGCTGGCCAGCTGGCGCGTGGTCCAGGCCAGGTCCGCATCCGACAGCTTGCTGGCGAACAACCCGCCGCCGGCACTGGCGGCAGGCTCCGGCTCGACCTGCAAGGCGCTCAGGCCCAGCCCGCGCAATTGCCCGATCACCGCCGCCGGGCTGTCGGCCTCCAGCTGGCCACGGCTGATGCGCCCCTGGGCATCGGCGGCTTCATAACGGTATCGGCTCATCAGGCGTCCCGGGTCACACGCAGGATTTCTTCCACGGCGGTACTGCCGCTGTCGACCCAGCGCTGGCCGTCCTCGCGCATGCTCAGCATGCCGGCCTGGCGCGCTGCGGCGCGCAGGGCCTGTTCGTCGGCGCCCTGGTGGATCAGGCCGCGAATCGGGTCATCGATGCAGAACAGCTCGTGGATCCCGGTACGCCCGCTGTAGCCGGTGTGGTTGCAGCTGGCGCAGCCATGGGGGCGAAACTGGCCGGGGGCATTCGGGTCGGGCTGACGGCAGTGCGGGCACAGCCGCCGTACCAGGCGCTGGGCCAGCACGCCGAGCAGCGCCGAGGCCAGCAGAAAGGGTTCCACGCCCATGTCGAGCAGGCGGTTGACCGCCGACACGGCGTCGTTGGTGTGCAGCGTGGCCAGCACCAGGTGCCCGGTGAGCGAGGCCTGCACCGCGATCTGCGCAGTCTCCAGGTCGCGGATCTCGCCGATCATGATGATGTCCGGGTCCTGGCGCAGGATCGCGCGCAGGGCCACGGCAAAGGTCATGTCGATGCGCGCATTCACCTGGATCTGGCTGATGCCCGGCAGGTCGTATTCCACCGGGTCCTCGACGGTGAGGATGTTGCTGACGCTGGCATCGAGCCGCGCCAGCGCCGCGTACAGGCTGGTGGTCTTGCCGCTGCCGGTGGGCCCGGTGACCAGCACGATGCCGTGCGGCTGGCGAATCAGCACGTCCAGGCGGGCCAGCAGCGCCGGGGCCATGCCCAGGGTTTCCAGTTGCAGACGCCCGGCCTGCTTGTCCAGCAGGCGCATCACCACCCGCTCGCCATGCCCGGTGGGCACGGTGGACACACGGATATCGATGGGCCGGCCAGCCACGCGCAGGGCGATGCGCCCGTCCTGGGGCAGGCGTTTTTCGGCGATGTCCAGTTGCGCCATGATCTTGATCCGCGACACCAGCGCCGCGTGCAGCGCCTTGCGCGGCGAGACCACGTCGCGCAGGGTGCCGTCGACCCGGTAGCGCACCACCGAGTGGGTCTCGAAGGGTTCGATGTGGATGTCGCTGGCCTCGTCGCCGGCAGCCTGGGTCAGCAGCGCGTTGATCATGCGGATCACCGGCGCGCCGTCCTGGGTGTCGAGCAGGTCGGTGATCTCGGGCATGTCCTGCATCAGGCGGTCGAGGTCGACATCGTTCTCGGCCGCGCCGACCGCCGCTGCGGCGCCGCCGTTGTCGCTGTAGGCGCTGGTCAGCAGGCGGTCGAGCTCGTCTTCGCTGACCTGCTCGGCGGCCTGCTCGCCGAACTGGCGGCGCACCTCGCCCAGCGCCCAGGCCGGGGTCGAGGGGCACAGGCGCAGCGGCGCGGCGTGCTCGCCGGCCAGCAGCACCACGCGCTGGGCCTTGGCCCAGGCGTACGGCAGGCGGCTCACCGGGCAACCCCGACTTCATCCAGCGGCACGGCGCGGATCGCCGCACGCGGGGTGCCGATGGCCGCGCCCGCGCGCGGTACGCCCTGCTCGGCGCTGGGCAGCAGCGGCATCTGCGCGTCCGGCAGCGCCCAGGAATGGGCCGGCTTGAGCCCGCCCTGCGCACGGCGGATGAAATCGTAGCGGTTGAGGGTGATGCTGCGCCCCACCTCGGCATCGCGAATGATGTAGGGGCGCAGGAACACCATCAGGTTGGTCTTGCTGGTGGCGCGGCGCTCGTTGCGAAACAGCACGCCCACCCCCGGCAGGCTGGAAAGAAACGGAATGCCGTCGTTGGCCTGGGTGTAGCCGTCCTGCAGCAGGCCGCCGAGCACCATGATCTGGCCGTCGTCGAGCAGGATGCTGGTGTCGATGGCACGCTTGTTGGTGACCGTGCCGGCGGCACTGGAGGCGCGTTCGTCGACGCTGCTGACCTCCTGGTAGATGTCGAGCTTGACCGTGCCGCCTTCGGAGATCTGCGGGCGCACGTTGAGCTTGAGCCCCACCTCTTCGCGCTGGATGGTCTGGAACGGGTTGTTGCTGGTGCCGCCGCCATCGGTGACGTACTGGCCGCTGACAAAGGGGATGGTCTGGCCGACGAAGATGCTCGCCGCCTCGTTGTCCAGGGTCAGCAGGTTGGGCGTGGACAGCACGTTGCTGCCGCCCTTGCTGGTCAGGGCGCGGGCCAGCACCTTGAGGTCGAGCACCTCGCCGATGCCGGGGATGTTCACCGTGCCGTCCACCACGCCCACGCTCAGGCCGGGGGGCAGCGCGTCGATGCTGTTCCTGGCACCGCGATTGAACCCGGCACCGCCCAGGTTGGCGCCGCCGAACACACCGTTCTTGCCCAGGTTGCCGGCCTGCCACTGGATGCCGAATTCGTTGGCGTCGTCTTCGCTGACCTCGACGATCAGGCTTTCGATCACCACCTGGGCGCGGCGCTGGTCGAGCAGGTCGATCACCTCCCGCAGGTTGCGGTACAGCGGGTCGGGTGCCGAAATCAGCAGGGTGTTGGTGGTGGCGTCGGCCTGGATGGTCACCCCGCCGGCGGAAAACGCGGTGTTCTGCTCGCTGCCCTGCGAACCGTTGCCATAGGCGTTGCCGGCCTGGCCGAGGCTGGCCCCGTAGGTGGCGGCTGGCGGGGTGGCGCTGGTGGTCTGCGCGGTGTTCGCCGCCGCGCCGCTGCCGTTCTGCTTGCCTGCCAGCAGGCCACCGCCACTGAGCCTGGCGCGGGCGTCGTCACCGCTGCTGCTGTCGCTCTCGCCGGTGAGCAGCCCGCGCAGGGCCTGGGCCAGCTTGCCGGCCTGGGCGTTGCGCAGGTACACCACGTGCAGGTTGCTGGGGTTGTTCTGTGCGTTGTCGAGCTTGTAGATCAGGTCGCGGGCCAGTTGCGTGCGCTCGGGGCTGCCGGCGCGGATCACCACGCTGTTGGAGCGTGGGTCGCCGATCACGCTGATCTTCTGGGTGGGGTCGTTGCCCTGGGTTTCGAGCAGCTCCGAGACCATGGCCGCGATGTCGCTGGCGATGCCGTTCTGGATCGCCACCACGTCGGTGTCGATGGCGCTGGGGATGTCGATGCTGTCGAGCAGCCGGGCCACACGCTCGAGGTTCTCGGCATAGTCGGTGACCACCACGGTGTTGTTGCCGGGGTAGGCGTTGATCGGGTTGTTGGGCGACACGATGGGGCGCAGCACCGGGATCACGTTGACCGCGTTCTCGTATTGCAGGCGGAAGGTGCGGGTGAGCATGCCGGTGCCGGCGTCCTTGCTGTTGATCGGCCCGCCCAGCAGCTTGGCGTCGGCCTCGGGCACCACCTGGCTGACCCCGCCCACGTCGACCACGCTGAAGCCCTGCATGCGCAAGGCCGCCAGCAGCATGGCGTAGGCACGTGGGGCCGGCACCTCGCCTTCGGACACCAGGGTCAGCTGGCCCTTGACCCGCGGGTCGACCAGAAACTGGCGCCCGGTGGCCCGCGACAGGGCGCGCACCACGGCCTGGATGTCGGCGTCGACGAAGTTCAGCTGCACCGGCTGGTCGCCCAGCGGGTTGCCCGGTGCGGCACTGGCGCTGCCATCGCTGTGGGGCCTGGCGCGGTGGGCGGGGGCACGCGGGGTCGGGCGCTGTGGCTCGACCCGCGCCTGCAGGCCGTGGCGTTCCAGGCTGGTCGGCCCGGGCTGCACGTTGGCCAGCGGTCGGCCCAGCTCGCTGCTGGCCAGTGGCTGCGCAGGCTGCTGGCTGCAACCGGCCAGGGCCAGTGCCAGTACCAGGGGAGCCAGGCCGGCCAGTCGGCGCGGCAGTTGGGTGCACATCATGACGATTCCTTAGCGCCTTGCGCCTGGTCCAAGCGAACGATTCCGGAGAACGACGCCGTGGCCGAGGGGTCGGCCAGCGGGTCGCGTTGCAGGCGGCTGTGCACCACCGTCAGGCCCAGTTGTGCGGGGGCCTGCAGCAGCCAGGCGGTGGCGGCCTCGGCGGGGGCCTGGACAAGATCGAGCAGCCAGCCGCCCTCCACCGCCTGAAGCTGGTAATGGCCGCTGAGCCCGGCGTGCTCCAGGCTCTGGCGCAGGGCCGGCGCCTGTTGCGCGGCGCCCGGCAGTGAGGGGGCGTGGGCAAGCAGGCCGTCGAGGGTCTGCGCCTGGCTGCGCAGCCTGGGCGTTTCGGCCTCCCAGTGGGCGATGCGCGCCAGTGCCGGCTGCACCAGCACCAGCCACCACAGCGTGGTGCCCAGCAGCAGTGCGGTCAGGGCCACGGCGCGGCGCTCGCGCGCACTCAGGCCGTGCCACCAGGGGCGCAGGCGGCGCAGGGGGTGCCGTGCCTTACTCAACATTGGCCACCTCCTCGCCCGTGGCGGTCGCCGGGCGCAGGGTCCAGCCGTGGTCGCTGCTGCTGGCCTCGATGCCCTGTGCCGCCAGCCGGGTTTGCCAGGCGTTGTCGGCCGGGGGCCGTGCGGCGCCGGGCAGTGGCTGCAGGTCGAGCACGCCGTCGTGGTAGGTCAGTTGCTCGACTGCGCCGGCCAGAAACGGCATGGCGCTGCCGGCGGCCTGTAGCAGGTGGTTGAAAGGTGCGACCGCGCCATTGTCGCCGGCGGCGAGCTGCTGGCGTACCTGTTGCAGCGGGTTGAGGATCACCTGCAACTGCGGGTAGGCAGCGCGTACCTGCTGGTGCATGTGCTGGCGCAGTTGCTGGCCGGTGTCGGCCAGCCGCGCGGCGTAGAGGTTCAGGCCCAGGGTCCAGATCATGGCGGCGCTGGCGCACAGGGCGAGTGCCCGTGGCCAGCCGTGCTGTGCGGCGCCAGGGGCGCGCAGGCCGCTGTGCAGGCTCGCCACCGGGCATGCGCCGGCCCTTGCCGGGGTCGGGTACAGGCCCCGGGGTTTGAGGCCGGCATTCGACAGCCACTGCGCCAGGCCCTGCAATGCCGCCTGCCCCAGCCATGCCACCGCCACCTTCCCGTCCGCTGCCCGTGGCCCGTGGGCGATATGCACGGCGCGCACATCGCCCAGTATCAGGCCCTGCGCCGCGCACTGCACCGCCGCCCCCAGGCGCGCCGCCGGCAACGGCGGCAGTACCAGCTCGGTGCACAGGCTGTCGTCCGGGTGCAGCCACGCCAGTACCTCGCGGCCGCGCGCCAGGCTCTTGAGCTGCGCCTGCGCCGCCTCGCCCTCGGCCTCGGTCCGGCCCTGGCGGTCCAGTTGCCGATAGCCGACCCGCGCCCCGCCCTCAAGCGCCGCGAGCCGCGGCAATGCCATGTGCAGTTGTGCCTTCATGCGCCCACCCGTGCCCATACAACCTGTGCCAGGGGCGCCTGCCCGCGCAGCAGCAGCGCCTCCAGGCGCACCTCGCGCGAGCCGCTGCGGGCCACGCCGTGCAGGCGAAACCAGTCGCTGGTAATGCCCACCGGCACGCTTTCGAGCACCACGTGGGGCATCTGCAGGCGGTTGACGAAATCCCCGCGGTTGACGAACCAGCGCCCGCCGTCGCGCTCGGCGATCAGCTGGCGCGCCTTGTCTACGCTCAAGCCCGGCACCTGCGCCGCCAGCACCTCGGCCGACGCGGTGTTGCCATTGATCCAGGTGTTGGCCGGCAGCACCGTGGCCACTCGGCGCAGGCGCGCCAGCCCTTCGGCATCCAGCCCCGGCACGGCCAGCTGGTCGAGGCTGCGCAGCATCGGCCGGCGTGCCGGCACCGGGCGCGAGGCGGCACCCGGCGAGGTTGCGCGGCCACTGTCGAAGCCGTGCACCGCCTCGGCCACGGGCGCCTGCCGGCGCGGGTAGCCGTCGATCACCCGCGCCGCGATCGCCTGCGCCACCGGCGCGGCCAGGCCGATCAGTGCACACAGGCGCTCGAAGGTGGCCAGGGCCTGCGCGTCGGGTTGCTCCTCGACCACCAGGTTGCGCAGGTTGAACTTGCCCTGCTCGTCTTCCAGCCGGCCCTGAAACACCGCGCCGTGCTCGCCCACCGGCAGGCCGGCGATGGGGCGCGCCCAGCCCTGGTCGAGGCGTACCAGCGGGTCGACGCGGCGCTGCTCGGCCAGTACCTCACGGCTCCAGGCCAGGCCCGCCTGCAGCACGCCCTGCCCCTGGGCACGCTGCTGCAGGCTTTCCAGCTCACGGGTGAATACGCTCTGGCGGCTGATCATGCCCGCTGCGATCACCGCCACCACGGCGGCTATCAGCAAGGCACTGATGATCGCCATTCCGCGTTGCTGCGCGGACGGTCTCATCACGGCGCCTACAGCTGCCAGGAGCCGATATCGGCGTTCACGCCGTCGCCGTCAGGCTCGCCATCGGCGCCCAGCGAGAACACGTCGATCTCGCCGTTGGCACCGGGGTTGAGGTAGTGGTAGGGGCGGCCCCAGGGGTCGTTGGGCAGGCGCTCCAGGTAGGCGCGCCAGGTGCCGGGCTTGGCCGAGGCGGGTTTTTCCACCAGTACCTTGAGGCCCTGGGCGGCGCTGGGGTAGCTGCCGTTGTCCAGGCGGTAGAGCTTGAGCGCCTGCATCAGCCCGGCGATGTCCTGGCGGGCGGCGGTGGCACGCGCCTGGTCGGGGCGGTCGAGCACCTTGGGCACCACCATCGCTGCCAGGATCCCGAGGATGACCACCACCACCATGATCTCGATCAGGGTGAAACCGCGTTGGCGACGGGGGGCAGAACGGCGTGGGCAGATAAGCGACATCTCGGCATTCCTTGGCGGGATTCGGGGGCCGATTGTGGCAAGGGCATATGTCAGTGGTATTGAAAATCCTCGGGAGTTCCGGTCGCCAATCGGTCAGACAGACCCCCTAGGATGCAGCTTTGCCCACACCGAGATGCCCATGCGCAGACGCCGCCCGCAACAGGCCGGTTTTACCCTGATCGAAGTGCTGGTGGCGCTGGCCATCGTGGCCGTGGCGATGGCCGCTGCAGTGCGCGCGGCCGGGCTGATGACCCAGGGCAATGGCCTGCTGCGCGACAAGTCGCTGGCCCTGCTCTCGGCCCAGGCGCGCCTTGCCGAACTGCGCCTGGAAGGCCAGGCAACCCCGGGCCTGCGCCGCTTGGAGTGCGACCAGGGGCGCCTGCGCCTGCGCTGCGAGCAGCAGGTCGACAGCCGCCCCGGTGGGCTGCTGCAGGTGCGCCTGGAGGTGTTCGAGCGTGACCGTGAAGGCCCGCCGCTGGCGCGCCTGGAGAGCTGGCTGGGCCAGGCGCCTAGGGGCGAATGAGGCGCGGCAGCGCGGGGCCTTCGGGCAGTCGGGCGATGCCGATGCGGCTGCGCTCCCCCGCGCGCTCGATCACCAGCGCATCGGCTTCTATGGCCACCAGTTGCACCCCCTGCGTCAGTTGCTCGCCCACCCGCACGGCCTGTGGCGCGCCGCCGTTGAGCGAAACGATGGCCACCGCACCGGCACTGCCGGCCAGCAGCCCGCTGAGGCTGATGTCGACCTGCGCCGGCAGGTTGGCGAACCACTGTCCGGCGGCGGCCGGGGGTGCCGATAGGGTCTGCTCCATGGCAGCCGGCACTGGTTGGGGGGTGGGCGTCCAGAGCAACGTGCCCCAGGTCGCGAGCCCGGCCAGCGCCGCGAGCAGCGCCGCGCCCTGGACCAGTTGCGGGGCAGCCACGGGTTTGAATGCTAGTGCCATGGGGAACGGTCTCCGTGTGGTTCCTGGCCCGAGCATACGCGCCGATTCTCACGCTTTTGTTTCACACGACGATCATCTTCGCCGTGCACGCTGTCACCAGCCAAGGAGGCATCGCCCCATGCAACGCAGCCATCCACAACAGGGCTTTACCCTGATCGAACTGATGGTGGTGCTGGTGATCGTCGGCATCGCCAGCGCCGCCATCAGCCTGAACATCCGCCCCGACCCGGCCAGGGCCTTGCGCGAAGACGCCGAGCGCCTGGCGCAATTGCTGCTGGTGGCCCAGAGCGAGGTGCAGGCCGATGGCCGCGCCCTGGTCTGGCAGGCCGACCGCGACGGCTACCGTTTTGTGCGGGCCGGCGCGGCGCTGGACAGCGACCCGCTGCTGCGCCCGCGCCCCTGGCAGGCCGCGCCGGTGACGGTGCAGCGCACCCCGCAGCGGGCCGTGCGCATCGACCCGGAATGGATCGGCGAGCCGCTGACCCTGCGCCTGGTCAGCGGCCAGCAGCAGATCGAAGTGCGCCGCGATGCCGCCGGCCGCGTCGAGGTGCACCAGCCATGAGGCGCCACCCGCAAGGCGGGTTCACCCTGATCGAGGTGATGGTGGCGATCCTGTTGATGGCCATTGTCAGCCTGGTGGCCTGGCGCGGGCTGGACAGCGTCAGCCGCGCCGACCGCCACGTCAAGGACAGCACCGAACAGGCCCGCGCCCTGCTGCGGGTGTTCAACCAGCTGGAGCGCGACCTGGCGTTGCGTGCCAGCAGCGAACTGGCCGAGCCGGTGCTGGCGGGCATGGACCCGCCCAGCGAAAAACCGCTGCCTGCGGTGCGGGTGCAGGCCAGCGACGGGCGCCCGGCGCGCCTGGAGCTGATTCGCAGCAGCGCCGCCGACGACGGCCTGATGCGCGTGCGCTGGTGGTTGCAGGGTGGCACGCTGTACCGCGCCGCGGCGCCGGCACGCGATCGCTTCCCGCTACCGGCGCCTGCCGGCCGGGTGGCGGTACTGGAGGATGTGGCTGAATTCAACCTGCGGGTGTGGGAGCCGGGCAAGGGCTGGCGGCACCTGACCGGCGAGGCCCGGGACAATCCGCCGGGGCTCGAGATCGAACTGCTGCGCCAGAGCGCCCAGGGCCCGCAGCGTTACCGCCAGGTACTGGGGCCGCTCAACTGAGCAGCACCACGCCACCGGGCAGTTCGGTGCAGCGTGCGCCGTAGGCGTCGCGGATCAGCTGCGCCACCCCTGGCAGCTGCGCCAGGCTGAAGCGCGCCTGCACCTTGCGTCGCCCCAGGCTGGGGTTGAGCAGCACCAGCATGCCGGGGCGGTAGCGGTTGATTTCGTCGATCACCTGGCTCAGCGGCGCGTCATGGAACACCAGCCGCTGCTCGCGCCAGGCCATTACCTGTTCGGCATCGAACGGCTGCGCGCTGCCGGCGCTGCGGGCGTCGTAACGCAGCTGCTGGCCGGCGGGCACGGGCAAGCTGCGGCCCTGCCAGAGAATCTGCACCTGGCCCTGCAGGCAGGTGACGCACACGGCCGAATCGGTGTGGCGCACATTGAAGCGTCCGGCCTGGGCCGACACCCAGGCCTGCCCGGCCTGCACCTGTACCGGGGCCTGGGCCAGCACCTCGACCTCGCCTTCGAGCAGGGCGATCGCTTCGCCGCTGCGGTTGATGCGGGTCTGGGTGTTGAGCTCCAGCGCGATGCCCTGGGTCAGGTCGATGCGCCGCTGCTCGCCAACGCCGGTGTGAAAGTCTGCCGCTGGCGTGCCGAGCCCGTCCACCAGGTTGCTGCGCAGCAGCACGAAGGCTGCCGAGGCCGCCAGCGCGCCGCCCAGGAACGCGCGGCGCCCCAGGGTGCGCAGGGGCACCACGCGCTCGGCCTGGCGCGCCGCCGGCTCCAGCTGCTGCCACAGCTGGCGGGCCTGCTCGAAGGCCTGGGCGTGCGCCGGGCTCTGTGCGCACCACTGGCGCAGGGCGCGTGCGTCGGCGACGGTGGCGCGCCCGGAGGTAAGCAGCAGCAACCAGTCCTGGGCCTGGCTGTGCAGGCTGGGTTCAGCCGAAGTCTGGGGTGTCATGGTCTGAGGGGCCTGCATCAAAATGGCGCTGTGTATTGTTCAAGACGGTTTTCCCGCACCGGGACCGAACCGCTGGAACACTTTTCTTTCCAGCCGCGTGGCGCAGTAACCCAGTGCGGCCTTGAGCTCCTTCTCGACCATGCGCGTGGAGATGCCGAAGCGCTGGGCGATTTCCAGGTGCGAGGCTTCCTCCAGGCGCGCGGCAATGAAGATACGCCGGCGCCGTGCCGGCAGTTCGTAGAGTGCGCCGAGCAGGCACTGGATTTCCTGCTGGCCGCCGACAATGCGCGCCGGGTCCTGGTCTTCGGCCACCTGCAGCAGGTCTTCGACCTCGGCGCCGGTGAGCAGCCGGGCGTCGGCCTGGCGCCGGTCGGCGGCGATGTTCAGGGCCATGCGGTAGAGGTAGGCGTTGGGCTTGTGCAGCGCGTGGGTGGCCTGCATGCGGTCGACCCGCAGGTAGGTTTCCTGGAGCACGTCGCAGGCCAGGTCGTCCGAACCCAGGCGGCGTTTGAGGCGCACCTTGAACTCGTCGTAAGAGGTCAGGAACAACGTGACCAGAGGTGTATTCATACTGCCTAGCCTCCATGCGATTAAGGGCAGTCCATGCGTGTATCGGGCAACAGCAGCAGCGTCACCGGTTGCGCCAGCGCCGAGGGCGGTGGCCGCTCCAGGCGCAGGGCGCGCAGGCTTTCGACCAGCGCGCTGTCACGCCGGTGATCGCCGGTGGAGGCCAGCAGGCGGCTCTGGGCCAGCACCCCGCGGGCGTCGATCCATACCTGCACGGCGGCCCGGTAATGGCCTGGGCGTGCCAGCGCGCTGGCACACAGCGCCTGTTCCACGGCGCGTTGCAGCGTGCGCGCATAATTGCCGGCCGCGCCGCCCCCGCCTGTGGCACGCGGGTTAGGCGCGGCTGCCGGCAGTGCCACGCGCTGCACGGTGAAGGCCTCGGCGCCGCTGTAGCGGGCCATCAGCCCGGTGCCTTCGAGCAGCCTGCGCAGGCCGTCGCGGGCGCTGAACGCGCCGCTCAGCGGCATCGAGCGCTGGCGTGCGGTCAGCTCCCGGTCCACCAGCACCGCCATGCCGCTCTGCTGGCCGAAGGCGTGCAGCGCCTCGTCCAGTGGCTGGGCCGGTATGTCGAAACGGATCGGGCCTGCGCCGTGCACCGGCATCGCCAGCACGGCCAACAGCAGCACGGCGATTCTGGCAAGGCAGTGGCGCAAACCGGTGTCTCCCCCGAAAGTCGCCATCGTGGGGCCTGTGTATGAATCTGATGTGACAGCGGTAGGCAAAAAACCTTAACGATGTGGGAAGTCGCCTGGGGCTAGACTGGGGGAAACCGCTTCAGGGAGGGCATGGACATGGGCTGTCGAATCGCGGGGTTGTGGCTGGTTGCCGGTCTGCTGAGTGGCCTGTCGAGTGGCGTGGTGCAGGCGGGTCAGGACGAGGGTTGCATCGACGTGCAGGTGGGCCAGGCGCGGGCGCTGGCGTACGACTGCCTGACGCGCCAGTTGCAGAACGGCAACGGGCAGCGCGCGGCGCAGGCCAACCGCAAGGCGATGGAGGTGGATGTGAGCCGGCGCGCGCCGAACCAGCTGGGGTTGTTCAACCAGTCGGCCACGAGGCAGCGCATGGGCAATGCGTTCGGGGTGTCGGTGCGGCCGCAGCGGCCGGGGCCGTGATCGGCGCAGTTGCATTCCTGCAGGCCATGGTTCGTTGCAGCCAATGTAGGAGCCGGCGTTGCCGGCGAAGCGCCGCGCGGGCGGCGCTCGGTTTTGGGAGCACCGGTGGATTCAAGACAGGCACCTTCCAGCCCGAATGAATTTCAAGGCTGATGATTGAAGGGGTGAGCGAGAAAACCAGCCAGCAATGGCGGTGGACGACTAGTGCCAACCGATGCCCTTGCAGCGCTCTCAGGATCGAGCGCCGCAAGCGCGGCGCTTCGCCGGCAAGGCCGGCTCCTACACGGGGCGGTATTGCCAGCCTCGGTGTGTTCGACACCCGATTGCAGTGAATCCACCTGACATCAGACTTGTCGCCCCTACCGCCCCCGCGGCAAGCAGATGCGAAACTGCGCCCCCCCCAACGCCGACTGCCCCACCGTCAGGGTGCCACCCTGCCCCTCGATCACCCGACGGCTGATCGCCAACCCCAGGCCAAACCCGCCCGTGGCACGGTCCCGACTGCGATCCAGGCGGTAGAACGGCTGGAAGATGCGCTCGCGCTCCTCCTGCGGAATGCCGATGCCGTCATCCTCGACGGTCAGCACGCACGCGCCCTTGGCATCCACGCTCAGGCGCAGCAGGATGCGCTGCCCGCAATAACGCATGGCGTTGCGGATCAGGTTCTGCACCGCCCGCGCCGTCAACCGCGGGTCCAGCACAAAGCGCGGCAGATCCGGCTCGGCACGCACCTCCAGGCTCACCCCGCGCCCATCCAGCTCTTCGGCATAGCTGCCCAGGATGCTGTCGACGAACTCGGGCAGCGCCACCTCCACCCGCTCGCCACCCTGGCCATTCTGCAAGCGGTTGTACGACAGCAGCTCAAGCACCAGCGCATCCAGCTCGCGCACGTGCCCCACCAGTTCCAGCAGGCGCTTGCGACTGGCCGGGGGCATTTCGTCGTACAGCAGCACCAGGCCGAAATCCAGGCGGGTCAGCGGCGTGCGCAGCTCATGCGACACCGCATTGAGCAACTCGCGCTGCTGGGTCAGCAGGCATTCGATATCCGCCGCCATGGTGTCGAACACCTTGGCCAGCGCGCCGATGTTCGAGCGTGGCGAGATCAGCGTGCGCTCCGCCAGGTTGCCTTCGCCCAGGCGCTGCGCCGTGGCCTTGAGCCGCTGCAGGTCACGCCAGTGCGGGCGCACCCAGAACAGCAGGCAGCCCAGCAGCGCCGCACCGATCAGCACGGTGATGCCCCACGACAGCAGGTAGATGTCCGCCGGGTCCGGCGGGTTGCGCAGCACCACCATCCACTCGCTGTCCAGCGGCGCCAGGGCGGTTTCGTAATAGCCCCACTCCCCCAGGCGCACCACGTACTGGCCGGCCTGCAGGTGCGCCTGCTCCTCGGCGTTCAGGTCAAGGTCGGCGCGCCGGCGCAGCTCGATGCTGAGGGGGGCGAAATCGGTGTTCAGCGCCTCGGCCACCTGGGGCCAGCTGTCGCGGTGCTTGAGGTGGAACTGGTTGACGATCAGGCGCTGCACGCCCCGCGCCTGGTCCTGGTTGTAGGCGATGTAGCGGTCATGGAACACATGCAGGATGAGTTCGGGGATCAGGAAGATCGACCCGGCATACGCGACGATGGTCACCAGATACAGGCGTACCAGAATTTTCAGCATGGCCGTGGCCGCTCCTCAGAATTCCCACTCGACTCGGCTGAACAGGTAGCCCTTGCCCCACACCGTCTTGATCTTGCGCGCCTCGCCGGCGCTGTCGTCGAACTTGCGCCGCAGCTTGGAGATGGCCACGTCCACCGAGCGGTCGGTGCCGTTGAACTCGATGCCGCGCAACTGCTGCAGGATGCAGTCGCGGCTGAGCACGCTGCCGGCATTGCGCGCCAGCACCACCAGCAGGTTGAACTCGCCGCTGGACAACTCCACCGTCTGGTCGCGCCACAGCACGGTGCGTTCGGCCAGGTCGATGCGCAGCCCGCCGATCACGATCAGGTCGCTCTCGAGATGCGGCTCGTTGATGCTGCTGCGCCGCAGCAGGGTCCGCACCCGCGCCAGCAGCACGCGCGGCTCGCACGGCTTGCTGACGTAGTCGTCGGCGCCCATCTCCAGGCCCAGCACCTGGTCGTGGCTGTCGTCGCGGGCGGTGAGCATGAGGATCGGCAGCAGCAGCGATTCGGCGCGCAGCTGCCGGCACACCTGCAGGCCGTCCAGGCCCGGCAGCATCAGGTCCAGGATCACCAGGTCGGGTTTGCTGCGCCGCGCCTCTTCCAGCACGTGGTCCCCCCGCGCAATCACGCTGACGCTGAAACCATTGCGTTGCAGGTAGCTGGCGATCAGTTCGCTCAGGGCGCAGTCGTCTTCGACCAGAAGGATAGTGGGCATGGGTAGTTTGAAAGGCCGGGAAAGTCAGGCAGGATATAGCGCTTATTCGCAGGTCGCGAAATTCTTCACACTTTTTCACACTCGCCCTACATAGCTTAACAACTGCCTGTAGCGCGGCTGCCTTAGCATTGCCGGGTCATTTATGGAAGATCCGCATGCCCAGTTCAAGCCCCGTCCGTCTGCGTACCCTGGCGCCCCTGTTGCTGCTGAGCCTGGCCCTGGCCGGCTGCGACAGCAAGCCGCCCGCCGAAGAACAAGCCCCCAAGCCCGCCGTCAGCGTCGAAACCGTGCACGAGCAACCCCTGGCCATCAGCACCGAGCTGTCGGGGCGCATCCTGGCGCCACGCATTGCCGAGGTGCGCGCGCGGGTGGCCGGGGTGGTGCTCAAGCGGGTGTACCGTGAGGGCAGCGACGTGAAACAGGGCGACGTGCTGTTTCGCATCGACCCGGCACCGTTCAAGGCCGACTACGACAGCGCCCGCGCCAACCTGGCCAAGGCCGAGGCCACGCGCTTTCAGGCGCGCCTGCAGGACCAGCGCTACGCCGAGCTGATTTCGATCGACGCGATCAGCCGCCAGGAGCATGACAACGCCCGCGCCGCCGCCATGCAGGCCGACGCCGAAGTGGCAGCGGCCAAGGCCGCGCTCGAGCGTGCGCGCCTGAACCTGGGCTATGCCACCGTGACCGCGCCGATTTCCGGGCGCGTGGGCCGTGCCCTGGTGACCGAGGGCGCGCTGGTGGGGCAGAACGAATCGACCCCGCTGGCGATCATTCAGCAGCTCGACCCGATCCATGCCGACCTGACCCAGTCGACCCGCGAGATCAACGCCCTGCGCCGTGCCCTGCGTGCCGGCGAGCTCAAGCAGGTGGGCCAGGACCAGGCCCGCGCCACGCTGATCCAGGATGACGGCACCCCTTATCCGCTGGCGGGCAAGCTGCTGTTCTCCGACATCAGCGTGGACCCGAGCACCGGCCAGATCACCCTGCGCAGCGAGTTCCCCAACCCCGACCTGGACCTGCTGCCCGGCAGCTTCATCCGCGTGCGCCTGGAACAGGCGGTGCAGCCCAAGGGCATCAGCGTGCCGCAGCAGGCCATCCTGCGTGACAGCGCGGGCCTGCCGCGGGTGCTGCTGGTGGACGCCGAGCAGCGCGTGAGCGAGCGCGCCGTGGTGCTGGGCAGCGTGCAGCAGGACCGCTGGATCGTCACCGAAGGCCTGGCCCCGGGCGATCGCATCGTCACCGAAGGCCTGCAGCACGTGAAGGTGGGTGACCAGGTGAGCGTGACCCCCGCCACCGACACGGCTGCCCCCATCGCCCAGACCACCGCCCAGTGAGGCCCTGATCCATGCCGCAGTTCTTTATTGACCGCCCGGTGTTCGCCTGGGTGGTCGCGCTGTTCATCCTGCTCGGCGGTGCGCTGGCCATCCCGCAGTTGCCGGTGGCCCAGTACCCCAACGTGGCGCCGCCACAGATCGAGGTGTACGCGGTATACCCCGGTGCCTCGGCGCAGACCATGGACGAGAGCGTGGTCAGCCTGATCGAGCAGGAGCTCAACGGCGCCGATCACCTGCTGTACTTCCAGTCCACCAGCAGCCTGGGCAGCGCCACGGTAACGGCGACCTTCCAGCCGGGCACCAACCCGGAACTGGCCCAGGTCGATGTGCAGAACCGCCTGAAGATCGTCGAGTCGCGCCTGCCGCGGGCGGTGACCCAGCAGGGCCTCCAGGTGGAGAAGATCTCCACCGGGTTCCTGATGCTGGTGACCCTGACCGCCGACGATGACCGCCTCGACGAAACCGCGCTGAGCGACTTTCTGGCGCGCAACGTGATGAACGAGGTGCGCCGGGTACCGGGCGTGGGCAAGGCGCAGCTGTATGGCTCGGAACGCGCCATGCGTATCTGGCTCGACCCGCAGAAGCTGATTGGCTTCAACCTCACCCCCGAGGATGTGAACCTTGCGATTGCCGCGCAGAACGCCCAGGTGGCCCCTGGCAGCATCGGCGACCTGCCCGGCAGCCCGACCCAGGAAATCACTGCCAACGTGCTGATCAAGGGCCAGCTGTCGACGCCCCAGGAGTTCGCCGACATCGTGCTGCGCGCCAACCCGGATGGCTCGCGGGTCACCGTGGGTGATGTGGCGCGGGTCGAGATCGGCGCCCAGGAGTACCAGTACGGCACGCGCCTGAACGGCAAGCCGTCCACCGCCTTCAGCGTGCAGCTGGCGCCCGGTGCCAACGCCATGCAGACCGCAACCCTGGTCAAGGCCAAGATGGACGAGCTGTCGCGCTACTTCCCGCCCGGGGCGGTGTACGACATCCCGTATGACACCTCGCCGTTCGTCAAGGTGTCGATCGAACAGGTGATCAACACCCTGATCGAGGCGATGGTGCTGGTGTTCCTGGTGATGTTCCTGTTCCTGCAGAACATCCGCTACACGCTGATCCCGACCCTTGTGGTGCCGGTGGCGCTGATGGGCACCTTCGCGGTGATGCTGACGCTGGGCTTCTCGATCAACGTGCTGACCCTGTTCGGCATGGTGCTGGCCATCGGCATCCTGGTGGACGACGCCATCGTGGTGGTGGAGAACGTCGAGCGGATCATGGCCGAGGAAGGCCTGCCGCCCAAGCAAGCCACGCGCAAGGCCATGCAGCAGATCAGCGGCGCCATCGTCGGCATCACCGTGGTGCTGGTGGCGGTGTTCGTGCCGATGGCGTTCATGCAGGGCTCGGTGGGGGTGATCTACCAGCAGTTCTCGGCGTCGATGGCGGTATCGATCCTGTTCTCGGCGTTCCTTGCCCTGAGCCTGACCCCGGCGTTGTGCGCCACCCTGCTCAAGCCGATCGCCAAGGGCGAACACCACGTCAAGCGCGGTTTCTTCGGCTGGTTCAACCGCAAGTTCGAAGGCATGAGCAACGGCTACCAGCGCTGGGTGATGCACGCGATCCAGCGCAGCGGCCGCTACCTGGTGGTGTATGGCCTGCTGCTGGTGGCGCTGGGCTGGACCTTCAGCCAGCTGCCCTCCTCGTTCCTGCCTACCGAAGACCAGGGCTACACCATCACCGACGTGCAGCTGCCGCCCGGCGCCAGCCGCAACCGTACCGTGCAGGTGGCCGAGCAGATCGAGGCGCACAGCGCAGGCGAACCTGGCGTGGGCAACACCACGGTGATCCTGGGCTTCAGTTTCTCGGGCAGCGGGCAGAACGCGGCGCTGGTGTTCACCACGCTCAAGGACTGGTCCGAGCGCACCGCCAAGGACAGCGCCGAGGCCATCGCCGAGCGCGCCAACATCGCCTTCAGCCAGTTCAAGAACGCGGTGGCCTATGCGGTGCTGCCGCCCTCGGTGGATGGCCTGGGCACCTCGACCGGTTTCGAGTTCCGCCTGCAGGACCGTGCCGGCGTGGGCCATGCCGGGCTGATGGCGGCGCGTGACCAGTTGCTGGCCGAGGCCGCGAAAAGCCCGGTGCTGGCCAACGTGCGCGAGAGTGCCCTGGCCGAAAGCCCGCAGGTGCAGCTGCTGATCGACCGCAAGCAGGCCAACGCGCTGGGCGTGTCGTTCGACGACATCGGCACGGTGCTCAACACGGCCATCGGCTCGACCTACGTCAACGACTTCCCCAACCAGGGCCGCATGCAGCGGGTGGTGGTGCAGGCCGAGGGCGACCAGCGCAGCCAGGTCGAGGACCTGCTCAAGATCCACGTGCGCAACACCAGCGGCAAGATGGTGCCGTTGTCGGCCTTCGCCCAGGCGCAGTGGGTATCGGGGCCGGTGCAACTGACCCGCTACAACGGCTACCCGGCCATTGCCGTGTCGGGCGAGCCGGCACCGGGCTACAGCTCGGGCGCGGCGATGGCCGAGGTGCAGCGCCTGGTCGACGCCCTGCCGCTGGGCTTTGGCCTGGAATGGACCGGGCTGTCGCTGCAGGAGCAGTTGTCCGGGGCGCAGGCACCGATGCTGATGGCGCTGTCGCTGCTGGTGGTGTTCCTGTGCCTGGCGGCGCTGTACGAAAGCTGGTCGATCCCTACCTCGGTGCTGCTGGTGGTGCCGCTGGGCGTGCTCGGTGCGGTGCTGGCGGTGACCCTGCGCGACATGCCCAACGATGTGTTCTTCAAGGTCGGCCTGATCACCCTGATCGGCCTGTCGGCGAAGAACGCGATCCTGATCATCGAGTTCGCCAAGAGCCTGGTGGACGAAGGGCATGACCTGGTCGAGGCCACCGTGCAGGCCGCGCGCCTGCGCCTGCGGCCCATCGTGATGACCTCGCTGGCGTTCATCCTGGGCGTGGTGCCGCTGGCGATTGCCACCGGCGCCAGCTCGGCGAGTCAGCAGGCCATCGGCACCGGGGTGATCGGCGGCATGCTCAGCGCCACGCTGGCGATCGTGTTCGTGCCGGTGTTCTTCGTGGTGGTGATGCGCGTGACCGGCTGGCGCCGGCGTGACGCCCAGGCCGACACTGCGGTGGTCGAACAAAGCTGATGGACAGCCGCGCGGCGGTCATGGGATGGTGCTAGCCCGCTTCTGGACTGGAACCCTGCAATGACCGCCGCCGTACTTCCCCCCTGCTCCATTCTTTTACTGGCCGGCGGCCGTGGCCAGCGCATGGGCGGGCAGGACAAGGGCCTGCTGTCCTGGCAGGGCCGCCCGCTGATCGCGCACGTGCACGCCGTGGTACGTGACCTGAGCGATGACCTGATCCTTTCCTGCAATCGCAACCAGCACGCCTATCGGGCGTTTGCCGACCAGTTGGTGGGCGATGCCGAGCCTGGGTTTCCCGGGCCGCTGGCCGGGGTGCTGGCCGGGCTTGCGGTGGCGCGGCATGCCTGGCTGGTGGTGCTGGCGTGTGATGCACCGCTGATCGAGCGCGGGTTGCTCGAGCAGTTGCTGAGCGTGGCGATCACCGGGGACTGCGCGGCGATGGTGCGCCAGGGCCAGCAGTGGCAGCCGATGTTCTGCGTGATCCCGGTGCGCCAGCAGGCGAGCTTGCAGGCGGCATGGCAGGCCGGTGAGCGCAGCCTGTTGCGGGCGTTGCTGGAGCATCCGTTGCAGGCGGTGGAGTGTGCAGAGGAGGACCGGCGCCTGAGCAACTTCAATACGCCGCAGTGGTTGGGGCAATAAGGCTTTTTGTGTCGTCTGTGAGGGCCTCTTCGCGGGCCAAGCCCGCTCCTACAGAGGCTTGCGCTACCCCTGTGGGAGCGGGCTTGACCCGCGATGGGCGGCACCGCCCCCCTCGAACACCACACACCGATTACGCCCCGCCGCCTTGGCCGCATACAGCGCCTGATCGGCAGCCGCCACCAGCGTCAGGGGCGTTTCGCCCTGCCCCGCCATGCCTGCCACGCCGATACTCACCGACACCCGCCCGAACGGGCTGCCAGCATGCACGATGTTCAGCTCGGCCAACCGCGCCAGCACCGTCTCGGCCACCACCACCGCGCCCGCCACCTCGGTATTGGGCAGCACCATCGCCAGCTCTTCCCCGCCATAACGCGCCACCACATCCGTCGGGCGGCGCACGCACTCGCGCAACAAGGCGCTCACCGCCTTGAGGCATTCGTCACCTCCGATGTGTCCGTAGGCGTCATTGAAGCGTTTGAAATGATCGATATCGATCAGCAGCAGCGCCAGCGGCTGGGCCTCGCGCTGGGCACGCCGCACTTCGCTGGCCAGCACCTCGTCGAAACGCCGGCGGTTGGCCAGCCCGGTGAGCGTGTCGTGGGTGGCCAGCACCGCCAGCTGCCGGTTGGTGGCCAGCAGTTCTTCGCGCGCCACCAGCAGCTGCGCATCCATCTCGGCGCGATGGCGCATGTCACGGATCAGCAGCCGGCCAATCACCGCGATCACCCCCTGCAACGCCAGCACCAGCCCCACCGTCAGCCACGCTTCCATGCGCCAGGCGTCCAGGGCCTCGCGCTTGCCGATGGCCACGGTGGTCACCAGTGGCAGGTGCTCGTTCTTGCGAAACGCATACAGGCGCTCCACCCCATCCAGGCTCGAGGCAAACGAAGCCGTGCCCACCGAGTTTTCCACCAGGTAGCGGGTGTAGATCGGCGACCGGGAAAAGTCGCGGCCCATGTCCTGCTCGCGAAACGGGTAGCGCACCAGGATGCGCCCACTGGTGTAGGTGAGCGCGATCGCACCGTCCTTGCCCACGTCGATCTTGCCGAACAGGCGCAGAAAGTTCTCCACCCCCAGGGTCACCGCGATCACCCCGGCGAACTGCCCCCCGGGCTGCTCGAAACGCCGGCTGACGGTGATCACCCAGTCCTGGGTGGAGCGGCTGCGGATCGGCGGGCCGATGAACACCTCGCGGGACGGGTTGTCGCGATGGTGGATGAAGAACTCGCGGTCGGCGCTGTTCGCACCGTCCGGAATCGGGCCGTTGGTCGACATCAGCCATTCGCCCGTCGGGCCATAGACGGTCAGCCCATGCAGTTGCGTCAGCAGTTCGTTCTGCTCCTCCACCAGCCCGGCCAGGCGCGCCAGTTGCTGCGGCCCGCCGCCATCGACTTCGAGCCGCTCGCTCAGGCCCAGCAGCATCATCGAACTCTGGCGGATGATGCCCTCGGCATAGGTGTCCAGTGCCTGGGTCAGGTTGAGGCTGTGTACCTGAACCTCGTTCAGCGCGCGCTGACGTGCAGCCCATATCTTCCAGGCCGTCAGCGATGCCAGCGATACGCAGATCACCAGCAACAGCAGCACGGCCAGGCGCACGTCACGCTTGTGCGGCAGCGGCACCGGCAGTAAGGGGGTCGACATCATGAAACGCTCCTGCGATGCCACAACTGAAGGCATCCTGCCATCAGCTGTACTCCGGAATGCCCTGTACCGCAAGGGGCAGAGCATCAGGCGCGCAATCAAGCGGTGGGGGTCACGACGGGCTGCTGCAGAATCCGGCAGGCAGAAGTTGCAGGGCGGTGAAGCTGAAAGTGGATCGCAAGGCCGCCCGCTCCAGTGAGCAGCCTTGCGCATGCATGCAGGCAGGCCTCGCGGTGCGCCGCTGGCGCGGTTGCCCTTCAGTAGCGGAACTTGCCGCCATGAATGTCCTGCAGCACCTGATCGGTCACCCGCACGTAGGTTTCGGTGCCCGGCAGCCAGGCATACACCGGGTCTTCGCCGGTCTGGCTGGGGTCGAAGGCTTCGCTTCTGAGCTTGGTCTTCTGGTACTTGAAGGTGCCGGTGGTTTCCATGCAGGTCTTGACGCGCAAGAACATCGGCACCGCGTAGTGAGGCATCTGGCTCTTGACGAAGCGCAGCAGGTCGCAGAAATCCAGCTGCTCCAGCGGCGCCGACGGGGTGATGGCGGCCATCCCGGCGCGACCGTTGGTGTTCTTGATTTCCACCCCGTAGGCCACGGCTTCGGCAATGTGGGGGTGCTGCACCATGATGTTCTCGACTTCGGTGGTGGAGACGTTCTCGCCCTTCCAGCGGAAGGTGTCCCCCAGGCGGTCGACGAACTGGGCATGGCCAAAGCCGATATCGCGAATCAGGTCGCCGCTGTTGAAGTAGCGGTCGCCCTTTTCGAACACGTCGTAAAGCACCACCTTCTTGCTCTTCTCCGGGTCGGTGTAGCCATCGAACGGGGCGTCGTCGTCGATCTTGGCCAGCAACAGGCCCTGACCGCCCTTGCCGACCTTCTGCATGAATCCGTCGGCGTTGCGCCGTGGTTCGCCGGTGTCGTGTTCGTACTCCACCAGCGACCAGGCGTTGATGGCAAAGCCGATGGTGTTCTCGAAATTGAGGATGTTGGTAAAGCCGATGTTGCCGTCACTGGCGGCGTAGAACTCGCAGACCCGCTCGATGTTGAAGCGTTTCTTGAAGTCGAGCCACACGCCCGGACGCAGGCCGTTGCCGATCATCTTCACCACCGGGTTGTCGCCATCGTTGCCGGCCGCAGGCTGATCGATCAGGTAGCGGCACAGTTCACCGACGTAGCAGATGGTGGTGGCCTTGAATTTGCGCGTGTCTTCCCAGAACTGGCTGGCGCTGAACTTGCGGCGGATGGCGAAGCCCGAGGCACCGGCCAATGCCGAACCCCAGCTCACGCACAGGCCGGTGCCGTGATACAGCGGCAAGGTGCAATAGACGATGTCATCGGGGCGCATGTCCAGGGCGATCATGCCGAAGCTGCCGTAGACCTTCATCCAGCGCCCATGCTTGAACACCCCGGCCTTGGGCAGGCCGGTGGTACCGGAGGTGTAGATGTAGAAGCAGGCGTCGTCGAGGTAGACCTGCTGGGTAGTCGCCGGATTGGCCGTAGCGTGCCCCTGACTGGCAAGAGTCAGGTTGACGTAGCCCTCGGGGGCGATGCCGGCATCGCGCGTGGTGTCGGTGTCGGCCAGGAAAAAGCTGCGCTGCCTGTCGATGGCCACCTCATCGCGCACCGCCTCGAACGATGGCACCAGCTCCTGGCCGACGATGATCGCCGACGGGTTGACCAGGCCCAGGCTGTGGATCAGCACGTTGTTGGTCTGCGAGGTGTTGAGCATGGCGCAGATGCCGCCGATCTTGCTCACGGCCAGTACGCTGACCAGCAATTCGGGGCGGTTCTCGATGAAGATGCCTACCACATCGCCTTTTTTCAGGCCACGGGCCAGCAGGTAGTGGGCGAAACGGTTGGCCCACTGGTTGACCTGTTCGTAACTGAAACGCGTGTCCTTGTAGAGCAGCGCCGGCCCTTGAGGGTTGCGCGCAACCGCCTGTTCGAAGGCCCAGCCCAGGCCACAGGGCTGATCGGCCTTGAGTTTGGAAACCTTGAGGCCCCTGACGAGCCGAGGAATGGCCCGAGTGATCGAGGGAATTTTGCGCAGCATCATGCCCCAGGTAATCATGTCGCTATTACTACTCATGGCACCTCCTGGTGGATTGACCGTGGCCGCCAGGCGGTTCGACAAACGCCATGACCAGCCAATCGTTTTTATTGTTGTGCACGCCATGTGAAAAAGTCCTCGCGCAGCGGGGTGCGCGAGGACGCCTGGTGCCGATCAATCAGAACTCGTCGGCGACCGACTCGAGGATCTTGCCCATCAGGTAGACCGTGGTGCGGGCCACTTGCTTGACCGCCTCTTTTTCTTCGTCGGTCACGACCCAGCGGTCGATGGCGGCGTTGACCTGCTCGGAGTGCTTCTCGTCGATGATCGCGTGGGCGACGAAGAAGGTCAGTTGCTGGTCGGTCAGCTTGAGATGGTTCTTGCACACGTCCATCAGGGGTTCGAGGTGCTCATAGCAGTCCTCGGCCCAGAAGCTGTAGCCCAGGCGCGGAATGATGCCGCGGCATACGGAAACGAAGTCCAGGTAGCCGTAGAACGCCTCGGTGGCCGGCAGCATCGGTTTCTCGAACTCCGACGGGTCCACGCCAATGGCGATCAGGTCGTTGTACGCCATGTTTTCATGGCCCAGTTCTTCCAGCGCATGCTTCATCGCGAAACGCAGCAGGCCGACCTTCTTGTGGTCCTGGTTCCAGCACGCCACCGCCTGGTTGATCGCGTTGTTCTTGGTGTAGTGGTACACCTGGACAATCGACTTGATATACAGCTCACGCTGCAGTTCGGGACGCTTCATCATCTGGAAGAAACGGCCGGCCTTGATCTTTTCCCATTCGGCGTCACAGATGGCTTTGAGCTCTTTGCGAAACGCGGTCACTTCAGTCATTTCACTCTCTTCCTTGGCGTGTTGATAAATCGTTCATGACACGTGTTATACGGTCAGGCGAATACAGCGTTACAGGCGCAGCACGGACTTGATGATGTAGATGAACTTGGAAAAGAAGCCCAGGCCTTCGATAGTGTCCCAGTGTTCCATCAGCACACCATTTTCAACACGGTAGATATCGATCACCTTGTAGTTCACCGTGAAGAACCTGTGCTTGGCCCAGTGCTTGGCATACAGGAAGACATAATCGCCTTCGGCGCAGACCCGCTCGATACTGGTACCCGACTCGGGGAACGTCTTGAAGAACTGCGTGAAGTAGGTCTTGAAGCCTTCGCGGCGCGGGGGAATGAACACGTTGTTGTGCTGCACGTAGTCCTCGGCAATCAAGGTATCGGCAACCGCCAGTTCACGCTGACCAAACATGCGCTCGTAAAACTCGATGACCACTTCTTTGTTCCTGGCTTCCATCTTGGATCAACCTCAATGTTGTCGTTATTGTGTGATGCTTATCCCGCCAGTGACTGCCTCGCGTGACGGGCGGCCAAGGTATGGCGAATCAGGTCATCGACGTCCTTCAGGTCTGCCGGGCAGCTGGGCAGGCCGAAGAAGGGCGTCACCGACGGCATCAGATCGCCCTTGTACAGGGCGTAGTAATGATCGCCACGGGCCTTGATCTGGAAGAAGATGCCGTCCTGATCGAACACGAAGCTGTCGAACTTCGGCGCCAGCCGTGGCTTCACATAGGTGATGAACGTCTTGTAGCCGCCTTGCAGGGCCACCAGCGAGGCACCGGTCATGGCCAGCCCGTTGACCACGTTCTTGACCGGGGCATGCTTGTCGACGATCAGGCGCGAAAGTTCGACGCACTCGTGCTCGTAGTTGGGCCCGGAGAACTGCACCAGTTGTTCATGGCTGATGAACTCACCCGACTCGTGAGGGAACGGCGTAATACGCTGAGTGCCGATGATTTCACCATCATGATAAAAGGCAAACACATAGGAACGCGGGTCGTATTCATCCAGGCACACGGTGTTGTCGACCGAGTTGCCAAACAGCGTCTTGTAATAGATCTTGCGCTGCCCATACAACCGGCTACGGGCACGAGAAAGTTCGATGAATTGCGCAGGCGTTACCACCTGCCTGACCTTTACCTTGTCAGACTGGCACAACTCCTGGAGGACTGAATCATAGAAACTGTAGATGGCCGAACCGGCGGAATCATCCTTTACCAACTGCATACTTGCCGAAGGCAAGTCAGCCTTGTTACTGGCGAGTGACGGCATGAGAAATCCCTTCTTATTGTGATCTGTAGTATTCAACTCAGCCCAGCGCACGACTTAAGTTTCCACAGGACAATACATAGCTTCGCCTCCTTGCGTAGATAGCCATAGGTTGTTGATTTACGGGCTGCGCACAGCCAGACACTCACCCGCTAGTGGCGGGCGTGCCGTTGAACCAGAGCGAGGTGCAGTCAGTTCGGTGGTAGCGAGGCCAAGGCTCGGCGGATCTGCTCGGCGCGCTCGCCCAGCACCTGTGGCGTGGCGATCGGGAGGTCCGCATGACCCAGGTTGAAACCGTCACCGACAAAGCGGGCCAGCACATGCAGGTGCGCGTGACCTACGGTCTGCCCGGCCACTGCGCCATCGCACAGCAGCAGGTTGATACCTTCACAGGGCTGTTCTTCGAGGCTCAGGCCGCTTTCACGCAGGGCGGCCGCCATCCGTTGACCCACACGCATCATGTGGCCACAGGTTTGAGGAGGGATATCACCCAGGCCGCTTGCGTGGGCCTTGGGAATGACCAGGACATGGCCAGGAGTGATCAGCTGAATCGAGAGAAAGGCCAGGCACTGCTCGTCTTCGTAGACAACGGCAGCCGGTGCTTCTTTCTTGGCGATTGCACAGAAAATGCAGTTCACGGATAGCTCCCTCTATTGTTGTAGGTGCAACCCCGGTGGAGGCATGAAGATCCGGGATGCTACAGGCTGCATTCCATTGCAGAGTTGACCGCGCAGCTTGTAGGAGAAATTACCCCTGGCCTTCCTCAGCTGTACACGGGAGTTTTGAAATTTTTTGTATCTGAATCCCGTAAATTTCCTAATGGTTTGATTTGAATGGGTTTTCCCAAGGTAACTTTTTGTATCCGGGCTGCATGGGGGCGTCACCGGCCAGGGCCATGAGGGCCGAGGACGGTGACGCGATCACCCACCCGCTGTGCGTGGGCTCGCCCGGCCTGAGCTACACGAACGCATCGGCATGAAAATGCGCGGGCTCCAGCCCCCGCTGCTCGACGAAATCGCGTCGCGCCGAGTCGACCACGATCGGCGCACCGCAGGCATAGACCTCGAAGTCCTTGAGGCTATGGAAGTCCTGCAGCACCTGGCGGTGCACGAAGCCGGTGGCGCCCTGCCAGTCGCAGGCCTGGCCCGGCTCGGACAGCACCGGGGTGTAGCGCAGCCACGGCAACTGCGCCTCCCAGGCCAGCAGCTGTTCATGCCGGTAGAGGTCCTCACGGCGCCGCCCGCCCCAGTACAGGTACACCGGGCGGCGGTTGTCGCCGCGCTCGCGCAGTTGCTCGAGCAGCGCCTGCACCGGGGCAAAGCCGGTGCCGCTGGCCAGCAATACCATCGGCCGTTGGCTGTCGCGCAGGTAGAACGAACCGAACGGCCCCTCCATGCGCAGGATCGCCCTGGGCTGCAACGCATTGAACACATGCCCGCTGAACACCCCGCCCGGCATGTGCCGGATGTGCAGCTCAAGCTGGTTGTCGCGCGCCGCTGCGGTGGCCATCGAGTAGCTGCGCCGGCTGCCGTCCTTGAGCAGCACCTGCACGTACTGCCCCGGCAGGTAGGCGAATGCGGTGCCCGGCGCGAGCATCAGGCGCAGCACCGCCACGTCGTGGCTGACCTTGTCGAGGCTGGCCACGCGCACGCCCATCTGCTGGATGCCGATGCCGCGCAGCTCGGTGACTTCCGGCGCGTCGATGACCAGGTCGGAACGTGCCCTGGCGCAGCAGAACAGCGCCAGGCCCTGGGCCCGCTCGGCTTCGCTGAGCACTGCCAGCGGGCTGTCGGCGTGGTCCACCTCGCCGCTGAGCACCTGGCCCTTGCAACTGCCACAGGTGCCGGTGCGGCAGCTGTGCTTGAGCATCAGGCCATCGGCCAGGGCAGCGTCGAGCACGCTCTGCCCGGCGTTGACCGGGCAGCTCAGGCCGACCGGCTGGATCTGCAGGGTGAAGCTCATGTGCGTACCCTCCGTCACTGCGCGCGTCCGGCGGCGGCCAGCAGGTCCAGCGCCACGTCGACGATCATGTCCTCCTGGCCGCCGACCATGCGCCGCTTGCCCAGCTCGACCAGGATGTCGACGGTTTTCAGGCCATAGCGCGCCGCGGCGATTTCGGCGTGGCGCAGGAAGCTGGAGTAGACCCCGGCATAGCCCAGCGCCAGCGATTCGCGGTCGACCCGCACAGGGCGGTCCTGCAACGGGCGCACGATGTCGTCGGCTGCATCCATCAGCGTGTAGAGGTCGGTGCCGTGGTTCCAGCCCAGGCGCTCGGCGGCGGCGATGAACACTTCCAGGGGCGCGTTGCCGGCGCCCGCGCCCATGCCGGCCAGGCTCGCATCGATGCGATCGCACCCCTCCTCCACCGCGGTGATCGAGTTGGCGACCCCGAGGCTGAGGTTGTGGTGGGCATGCATGCCGGTTTCGGTCTCGGGCTTGAGCACGGCCTTGAACGCGCGAAAGCGATCACGCACGTCCTGCATGTTCATCGCACCGCCGGAGTCGGCCATGTACACGCAGGTGGCGCCGTAGCTTTCCATCAGCTTGGCCTGGGCGGCCAGCTGCTCGGCCGGGATCATGTGGCTCATCATCAGAAAGCCCACGGTGTCCATGCCCAGCGCGCGCGCATATTCGATGTGCTGGCGGGCCACGTCGGCCTCGGTGCAGTGGGTGGCCACGCGCACCACGCGGGCGCCGGCGTCATATGCGGCCTTGAGGTCGTGCACCGTGCCGATGCCGGGCAGCAGCAGGGTGGTGATCCTGGCGTGACTGATCACGTCGGCCACGGCCTCGATCCACTCCAGATCGGTGTGGGCGGCAAACCCGTAGTTGAAGCTGGAGCCCTGCAGGCCATCGCCGTGGGCCACTTCGATGGAATCGACCCTGGCCTTGTCCAGCGCACGGGCGATGTCCTGCACGTTCTGCAGCGAGTACTGGTGGCGCACCGCGTGGCTGCCGTCGCGCAGGGTCACGTCGCTGATGTAGAGCTTCTTGGCGGGATTGAACGTCATGCGGGCATCCTCAGTTGTGCGCCATGGCCTGGGCCATGCGCTCGGCGGTCGCCATCGCGGCGGACGTCATGATGTCGAGATTGCCGGCGTAGGCCGGCAGGTAGTGGGCGGCGCCTTCGACTTCGAGAAACACCGAGGTCTTGAGCCCGCTGAAGCGGCCCAGGCCCGGGATCAGCAGCGGCGCCTGGAGCTCGATCACCTCGAACTGCACCTGCTGCTTGAGCCGGTAGCCGGGCACGTAGGCCTGCACCGCCTGGGCCATCTCGTGGATGGAAGCTTGCACGCGGGCCTGCTCGCAGGCTTCGGAGAGCACGAACACGGTATCGCGCATGATCAGCGGCGGCTCGGCCGGGTTCATCACGATGATCGCCTTGCCCCTGGCTGCACCGCCGATGGCTTCGATGGCCTTGGAGGTGGTTTCGGTGAACTCGTCGATGTTGGCGCGGGTGCCGGGGCCGGCGGACTTGCTGGCAATCGAGGCGACGATTTCGGCGTAGTGCACCTTGGCCACCCGCGACACCGCAGCCACCATCGGGATGGTCGCCTGGCCGCCGCAGGTGACCATGTTGACGTTCAACTGCGCCAGGTTCTGCTCCAGGTTCACCACCGGCACGCAGTACGGGCCGATGGCTGCCGGGGTCAGGTCGATCAGGCGGATGCCGGGCTTGCGTGCGCGCAGGTAGGCGTCGTTGCGTACATGGGCGCCGGCCGAGGTGGCATCGAACACGAAGTCGATATCGGCGAACTCGGGCATGCGCGCCAGGCCCTCGACCCCTTCGTGGGTGGTGGCCACGCCCAGGCGGCGGGCGCGTTCCAGGCCGTCGGAGGCCGGGTCGATGCCGACCATCACGGCCATTTTCAGGTGCTTGCCGTGGCGCAGCAGCTTGATCATCAGGTCGGTGCCGATATTGCCGGAGCCGATGATGGCGACATTGAATTTTGCAGGGTTCATACGGCTTCTCCGTAGACTTCGGCGAGGAGGATGACGCTCGGGTCGAGGCTGTCGGCGTACAGGCGCTGCACGGCCTCGGCGCGCAGGCTCAAGGCGGTGCGCTGGTTGATGTAGCCCTTGTCGGTGATCTCGCCGTCGTTGAGGCTGGGCGGCGAATCGAGTATCACCAGGCGCACGGCATGCTGGGACGAGGCCGGGTATTCCCGGGCCAGTGCCTGCAGGCCCGCGCACAGCGCCAGGCGCACCTCGGGCTGCAGCGCCAGCTGTGCACCGCTCATGTGCTGGCCCTCGGCGCCGAGCAGGTCGCGCAGGGCCTGGGACGGGTAGACCAGCGCGCCGATCATGTCGCGGTCATGCCCGCCGATCACGCAGTCGCTGGCATACGGCGCCAGCGCGCTGACCAGGCGTGGGCGCAGCGTGCCCACCGACACCCAGGTGCCGCTGCTGAGCTTGAAGTCCTCGGTCACGCGGCCGTCGAACTGCACGCCCAGCTCGGGGCGCGCCGGGTCGACCAGGCGCCCGGCGTCGCCGATACGGTAGAAGCCCTCTTCATCGAACGCCGCCAGGGTGCTGGCCGGGTCGCCCAGGTAGCGCGGGAACACCGAGGGGCCGCGCACGCGCATCTCCAGCTTGTCGCCGGCCGGCACGAACTTGAGCTCGGTGCCTGGTACCGGCAGGCCGATGATGCCGGCCTTGTCGGCGGCAAAATGCACGCTGGTGACCACCGGCGAGGTTTCGGTGGAGCCCCATTCGGTGGCGAAGAACAGCGGCATGTCGCGCACCTTCCCGGCACACGCCACCAGCCGGCTCCAGCTGCTTTGCGGCAGGGCGGCAGCGGCATAGAACAGCATGCGCAGGCGCCCGAACAGGGCCTGGGCCAGCGCCGGGTCGCGCTCCAGGTGCGGCAGCAGCATCTCGTAGCCGCGCGGCACGTTGAAGAACAGTGTGGGCCTGACCGAGCGGATGTTCTCCAGCGTGCGGTCGATCTGCCCCGGCACCGGCAGGCCGTCGTCGATGTACAGGGTGCCGCCGTTGCGCAGCACCAGATTGAAGTTGTGGTTGGCGCCGAACACGTGGCTCCAGGGCAGCCAGTCGAGCACGATCAGTTCGCCCTGCTCCAGAAAGCGCCAGCACTGGGCAATCGCCTGCTGGTTGGCGCAGAGCATGCCGTGGGTGTTGACCACGGCCTTGGGCGCACCGGTGGAGCCGGAGGTCATCAGGTAGCGCGCCGGGGTGTCGCCATCCAGGCGCGCGAAGGCGGCCATCACCGCCGGGGTCTCGGCCTTGTACAGGTGCGGCAGGGCCAGCGCACCGGGGATTTCCTGGGCGTTGCGCGCCGCCACCACCGGGCAGTCCGGGTCGACCAGGGCGATGGCGCGGCCATAGGCATCGCCGTCGTTGACGAAGATCAGCCCCGGCTTGAGCACCTCGACAATCGCCTTGAGCTTGGCGCAGCCGCTGCCGGTATTGCGCGAGTAGGCCACCGAAATGGTCGACACCGGGATGCCCACGTGCATCGCCGCCAGGGTCAGCAGCGCCTGGTCCAGGTCGTTTTCCGAAAGCATCAGCAGCGGCCGGCCGGCTGCGATGTCCAGTTCCAGCAGGCCCTGGGCCAGGGCGCCGACGCGCTGGCGCACCTGCTCGTAGGTCAGGCTGAACCAGCCCGCGCCGCGCCGTTCGGCCAGGTAGGCACGCTGCGGCGCCTGCACGGCCCAGTGTTCCAGCCACTGGCCGATGCAGCGCGCATAGGGTTGCAGCGGCTCGGGCGAGCTGAGCACGAAGCTGCCGTCGGCACGCGGTTCGTACAGCACCTGGGCGGGGGCCAGCTGGGTGGGGTCGTTGAAGAAGTCGTACATTGCACGCCCTCGTGAGCGCGGCAGGCCGTCGGCCCGCTGCTCACTGGTTTTATTGTTGTAGGTACCGGCGGTCGGTCAGGCCGCCGGGTTCAAGCCGGCACGGCTCAGGTGAAGCGACAGCTCACTTCGCCCAGGCGGGTCAGGCGCAGGCGCAGGCTGTCGCCCGCCACCACCGGCACCATCGGCCCCAGCGCGCCGGACAGCAGCACGTCACCGGCCTGCAGCGGGCGCCCGGCCAGGGCCATGGTGCGCGCCAGCCACAGGCAGGCATCCAGCGGGTTGCCCATGCACGCGGCGCCCACGCCGATGGCGGCCTGGGCACCGTTCTTCTCCAGCAGCATGCCTTCCAGGGCCAGGTCCAGGCCGTGCAGGCTGACCGGGGTCTTGCCCAGCACGTAGAGGCCCGAGGAGGCGTTGTCGGCCACGGTGTCGACCAGGGTGATCTTCCAGTCCTCGATGGCCGAGTCGACGATCTCCAGCGCCGGCAGCACATGGTCGACCGCGCGCAGCAGCTCGCCCAGGGTGGTGTCGGGGTCGGGCAGGTCACGCCCCAGCACGAAGGCGATCTCGCCCTCGGCCTTGGGCTGGATCAGCCGCGTGCTGTCGATGGCCTGGCCATCGTGGCATTCCATGTCGGCGAACAGCATGCCGAAGTCGGGCTGGTCGACGCCCAGTTGCTGCTGCACCGCCAGCGAGGTGAGGCCGACCTTGCGCCCGCTCAGGCGCCGGCCGGCGGCCAGCGCGGCCTGGGTGGCGAGTTCCTGCACGGCGTAGGCGTCGTGCAGCGACTGGATGTCGAAACGCTCGGAAATGCGCCCGCACGGGGTGCGGGTCGAGCGGGCCTGGGCCAGCGCTGCGGCGGCGGCCTGAAGGTTGGGGTGGGTCATGGGATTGCTCCTGAACGGGTCCGGTTGGCTTACAACGCGCGCGCGCGACTCTGGCGATAGCCCTGGTGCAGTTCGTCGACCAGCTCGGCCACGCTGCAGGTGCGGGTGATCTGGCCCACGCCCTGCCCCGCCGACCACACGTGCTTCCACGCCTTGTTGGCGGTGGCGATGTCGCCGGAGAAGTCGATGCTGGGGCGGGTTTCGCTGCGCGGGTCGATGCCGGCCTTGTCCAGCGACGGCTGCATCCAGTTGGCCAGCACACCGCTGACCGCCTTGGTGGTGGTCACCTGGTCCAGCGAGCACTCCACCAGCATGTCGCGGTAGGCGTCCTCGACCAGGCTTTCGTGGGTGGCGATCAGGCGCGTGCCCACCAGCGAGAAGTCGCAGCCCAGCACCTGCGCGGCATGGATGTCGCGCCCGTTGGAGATCGCCCCGGCCAGGCCCAGCGGGCCGTCCCAGAACTCGCGCACTTCGGCGACGAAGGCGAACGGGTTGTAGTTGCCTGTATGCCCGCCGGCGCCGTTGCACACCAGCACCAGGCCATCGACGCCGGCGGCCACGGCCTTGCGTGCCAGGGCCGGGCTGATCACGTCGGCGATCACCACCCCGCCATAGGCGTGCACGGTGTCGAGCACGCGCTTGGGGCTGCCCAGGGCGGTGGAGACGATCGGCGGCTGGTAACGGCGCACCAGTTCAAGCTCGGCCTCGAAGCGGTCGTAGGTGCTGTGCACGATCATGTTGAGCATCCACGGCGCCCACTGTTCGCCACGCTGCTGCGCGGCGTCACGCTCGCCGACGATCTGTTCCAGCCATTGCTGCAGTTGCTCGACGGTGCGCGCATTGGGCGCTGGCAGGCTGCCGACGATGCCGGCCTGGCAGCTGGCGGCGAGCAGGCGCGGGCCCGACACCAGGAACATCGGCGCGGCCAGCACCGGCAGGTCGAGCCCGGCGAACAGGTTCAGGAGTTGCTGTTGCGGTGCACTCAGGCTTGTTGTTGTCATCACGCATCTCTCTTGTTCTGGTTATCAAGGCTCAGGCCTTGCGCGACCGCGTGGGGCCGGCGCTGCGAATCTCCCAGCCGCCATCGCTGTGGATGATGTTGGCGGTGGTCAACCCGGCATTCTCGCGCGAGGCCAGCAGCACGTAGTGCCCGGTGTGGTCCTCGGGCTCGGCAATCCGTTGCAGGGGCACAGCCTGCGCGGCACCGGCCTCGAACCCGGGGATCTGGTTGAGCGGTACGCTGCGGCTGTTCAGGCCATCCAGGCTTTTCATCGGCGTGTTGGTCGCCCCCGGCGCCACGCCGTTGACCCGGATGTCTGGCGCCAGCTCGTAGGCCAGCTGGCGGATCATGCCCACCAGCGCATGCTTGGCGGTGACGTACAGAATGCCACCACCGCCGGCATAAAAGGCACTGTTGGACAAGGTAAAGATCATGCTGCCACGGGTTTGGCGCAGCGCCTCGATCGACGCCTGCGCGCCGAGCAGGTAGCCCTGCACGTTGGTGGCGAAGAGTTTCTGGAACGCACCCTCGAAATCCGGCGGGGCGATGCGGTCCAGGCGGGTGAAATAGTCGAACACCGCGGCGTTGCCGACGAAGGTGTCGAGCCTGCCGAACGCCTCCAGGGTGGCGGCCACGGCGCGCTGGTTATCCTGATAGCGCGCCACGTCGCCCTGCACGGTGATCACCGCATCGCCCAGCTCGGCAGCCAGCGCCGCCAGTTGCGCCGCGTCGCGGCCCATTACCGCGACCCTGGCGCCTTCGGCCACGTAGCGGCGCACGATGGCGCTGCCGATGCCGCCGGTACCGCCGGTGACCAGTGCCACCTGCCCTTTCAACCAAGCCATGTGCAGGCCCTCATAGGAACGTGTTGATGTTCTTGCACAGCAACATCGCGTTGGGGATCAGAATCTTGCGCTTGAGCAGCTTGAGGCCCTCGGCCTCCAGGCGCAGCACGTCCTCGCGCCGCCCGGCCAGCTGGGCGTGTTCGTCCAGGCCGCGGCTGCGCACGTTGACGAAGCACGAGTACGCCAGGTACTCGCCCGGCTCGGCGCCGGCATACACCTCGATGTTGCTGACCAGGTGCACGTTGCGCGTGGGCGGGTTCTCGGCCCAGGCCGAGGGCTGCTTGAAGCGCGCCACGCGGCGCTTGAGCTCGCGCATGCCGTCATCGAAGAAGGCCATGTGCTCCAGGCGGTAGGGCCCGGACTTGTCTTCGCGGCGACGGTTCTCGATGCCGGGCATCCAGTAGTGGATGGCTTCGCTCAGGCTCAGCAGCCATTGGTCCCAGCACTCGTTGTCGAGCAGGCGCGCCTCGCGCAGCAGAAACTGTTCGACCCGGCGGGCCTCGTCGATGGACACCGGGGTGTCCTGCAGTTGGTGTGTCATCTCGCCCCCTCAGCGCAGCGTGCCATTGCGGTCTGGTACGTCGGCCCAGGTCGGTGCCTGCAGCAGGTCTTTCCAGCGCTGGTAGAACGCCCGCGCGTTGCATTCGTTGAGCTGGCCCTTGAACACGTTGCCCGGCAGTTCGCTGTCGTCCAGGCGGGTGTGCATGCCCAGGCCCACGTACAGGTCCTGATAGCGCGTGACCACGCCCCGGCTGGTCTTGGTGCAGTATTCCCAGTTCTCGCCGTCGTCCATCTCGAACACGCCGGTGGGCGAGAAGGTCATCATCGCGCCACGGCGCCATTTGTCCTTGATGTCCTGCGGGGCGTTCTTGTTGACGATGACCCAGGTGAACAGCTCGATCTTGTGCGGGCCACGCGGCTGCCAGATGCGCACGGTGTTCTGCCCCGGCAGGAACGAGAAGTTGGGGAACACGGTGAACGAGGAGATCGCGCCGATCAGCTTCGAGCGGAACTCGCCCAGGCGCTCGGCGACCTTGGGGCGCAGCACATGCAGGTACTTGTTGATGTCCTTTTCGCCCAGGGTGGCGGCGTTGCCGACCACGTCGGTGGCGAACTCGTAGCCGTGGCCGTTCCAGTTCACCGAGTAGGATTCGGGCAGTTCGCCGACATTGGCCACCGGGCCGCCGAGCATGGCCTTGGCCGCCGAGTCGTGGGTCCAGCCGCCGTGCAGGATGTCGCCGACGAAGTTCTCGGCGGCGATCTTCCAGTTGCACTCGATGGTGGAGCGGATGCAGCCGCCCAGGAACTCGCTGCCGCCCTCGTCCATGTCGAGCATCACGTCCATGTACCAGGTCATCGGCCCGAGGTACTCCTCCAGGGTCGGCGCATCGCTGGCAAAGGTGGCGAACACCAGGCCCTTGTAGCTGGCCACGCGGGCTTCGCGCAGGCCATGCCTGGACTTGTCGAACTGGCTTTCTTCGTAGCACTTGGATTCGTGCATGCCCATCAGGCGCCCGCCATCGGCGCCGAACGACCAGCCGTGGTAGTTGCAGATGAAGCCGCGGGCGTTGCCGGCCTCGGCAAAGCACACCTTGTTGCCGCGGTGCGGGCAGGCATTGAGGAACACCTTGATCGAGGCGTCCTTCTGGCGTACCACCAGCACTTCGTCTTCACCCATCGAGGTGGTCAGGTAGTCGCCGGACCTGGGCAGCTGGGATTCGTGGGCGACGAACAGCCAGCAGCGCGCGAAGATCTTCTCCAGCTCCTGCTCGTAGATCGCCTCGTCCCAGAACACCTTGCCCGACAGGCGCCCCTCCTGCATGTCGCAGAGGCGGTCGAGGTTGCCCAGGGCGGGCGTGCTTTCGAGGGTTCTGAGCGGTATGTGCTTGTTGTTATCCATGGTTCAGACTCACAGGTATGCGGTTGGACGGCGCCCGGTCAGACCGGGCTGTCGGCGTCGGCCAGCGCCTCGTCGGCTTCCAGGGCCGTGTCGGCATACACCTCGCGGTCGGTGACAATGACCTTGTAGGTGCGCAGGTGCCGTTCGCAGGGGAAGGTCACAGCCTTGCCGCTGGGGATATGGAACTGGCCCCAGTGCACCGGGCAGGTGATCAGGTCGTCTTCCATGTCGCCTTCGGCCAGCGAGGCGGTGGCGTGGGTGCACATGTCGGTGGTGGCGTAGAAGGTGCCGCCCAGGTTGTAGACGCACAGGGCATCGCCATCGCCGTTGGCGACCTTCTTCAGTTCGCCCGGCGCCAGCTCGTCACGCTGGCAAAGCAGTACGCGGCTCATGCCGGCTCCTCGTTGTTGAGTTGCACAAAGCCCAGGCCGGTGACCCAGGCGGGCACGGCTTCATAGGCGATCACTTCACCGCGCGGACGCTCCAGGGCGGCCATGGCGCAGGCGAAGTTGCGGATTTCCATCGCGCCGTTGCCGGCCCGACGCAGGATGTCTTCGTCGCGGTAGGCGCACAGTGCCTGCAGGTCGCCGTTGACCCCGTGGGCAAGGATTTCGCGGTCGAAGTCCTCGGCCACCTGGCCCATCTCGACGGTGCCTACCCAGTGGCTGATGCCGCCGCTGCCGATGATCACCACGCGCTCGTCGGCGTCGAACGCCTCGACTGCCGCGCGCAGTTGCCGGCCCAGGTCGGCCGAGCGCTCCAGCGAGATGTACGGGTCGACGCCGCACGCCAGGTACACCGGGATGCTCGGCAGCTCACGGCCCAGCAGGGCCTCGGCCGGCTTGACCACCAGCTGGTGCGGGATCGAGAACGAATGGTCGACGGTGAAGCTGCGCGCCACGGTCCAGTCCACGCCCTGCCCTTCACCGTGATGGACGATGTGCTCGGCCAGCGCCTGGTGGTTGCGCACCACGCCCCGGTCCAGGCCTGGCAGGCGGTCGATGGGGCCGTCCACGTCGCCGGTGCCGATCACGTAGCGCGGCAGGCAATGGGGGCCGAACAGGATGTAGTGATCGCAGCCGACGATGATCACCGCCGTGGGCTGCAAGGCAGCCAGGCGCTCGGCGCATTGGGCATAGGCGCCCCATACGGCATCGCGTTGTGCGGCCGGTGGCGCATCGGGCGCCACGAACATCACCGGGTCATGCGGCATCCAGAAGCCGCCCACTATCTTGCCCATCGGTTCACCCCTTGAGCGCGGCGGAAAACCCCGCGCCTTGTTCATCGGTACAGCCCAGGCGCTGCTTGTAGACGCGCATGCTGCGTTGCGGCGAAAGCTCCTGCCAGAAGCCCATGGTCAGCATCGGGTTGACCCCGGCCGCCTGCAGGCCGGCCACGTCGAAGTCGAGGATCATCTGCGCCTCGTCGGGGGCCAGGGCAAAGCGCTGCACGAAGCCTGCGGCGTCTTCACGAAAGCGCTGCTTGGCCGCGCGCTCCACGCACAGCTGCCACAGCACCCGCTCCATCACGTTTCTGCTCATGCCGGACTACTCGCCGAGAAAGTCGCGAACCAGCGCGGCAAAGCGCCGTGGCTGCTCGCTCTGGACCCAGTGACCGCAGCGCCCGAACAGGTGCAGGTCGGCGTCGGCAATGCTGTTGGCGATCAGCAGCCCGCACTCCGGCGGCACCACACGGTCTTCGCGACCGTGTACCACCAGCGTCGGCGCCACGATCTTGGCCAGCGCGGCGGCGGGGAAGCCCTTGACCATCGTCTGGCCTTCGGCGGCGGGTTGCGGGATCAGCTTGCGCAAGGCGGCCTGGGCACCGGGCCGGGCACTGGCCTCGTAGCGGGCCTGCACCATGGCGTCGGTGATCAGCGCCTTGTCGTAGGGGAACAGCTCCATCAGCTGGCGCATGTTGGCCAGCGACGGCTCGTATTCCCAGGCACCGCGCAGGCCGGGGGTCTGCACGAACTCGCCGGCCGGGGTGCCGAGCAGCACCAGCTTGTTGACGCGCTCGGGGGCGAACACCGCCAGGCCGATGGCCAGAGCGCCGCCGAACGAGTTGCCGATGAACGAGGCCTTCTGGATATCCAGGGCATCCATGATGCCGATCAGGTGGCTGACCCACAGCTTGATGTCGTACCGGGCGTCATCCTTGAACTCGGTGAAACCGAAGCCGGCGATGTCCGGCACGATCACCCGCCAGCGGTCGGCGAATACCGGCACGCTGGCGGCCCAGTTGGCCCAACCCGAAACACCCGGGCCCGAGCCGTGCAGCAGGAACAGCGGCTCGCCCTGGCCGGCCTCGTGGTAGTGGGTGTGGTGCCCTGCTGCGAGCAGAGTCTTTGCAGTTGCGCTCATGTCGGCCTCCGGTTTTTATTCTTAACATACAGTTATGTATCTGCATGCTATTTACCGTTTTGACCTGAGTCAATGAAAAAACATGACTATTTTCAAATAATGAGCAGCCGTACCTACACCTATGTACTGTCATATATGGCAGGATGCGGACACCCGGCACTGGCCTTGTGGCCAATGCCGGCAATAGCTTCGCCGTTGCGGCGGGCGTTAGAATGACGGTTTGCTGCCAAGGCCAAGCGTCGAACCCTGCGCTGCCCTGGCGCTTATCCAGCTTGTTGGACAAGGCCCTACACAATGTCATCACGCACCAACCTCACGCGGGAAGATTGGATTCATGCGGCACAGGAAGTGCTTGTCACCAGCGGCGTCGACGCCGTGCGCGTCGACACCCTGGCCAAGGAACTGAAGATCACCCGTGGCAGTTTCTACTACCACTTCAAAAGCCGCGGCGAACTGCTCGAAGGCATCCTGGGCAACTGGCGCGCACGCGCCACCGAGGATGTGATCCTCAACCTGCGCACGGCCCACAGCTCGCCGCTGCAGCAGTTGCAGCGCCTGCTGGAGCTGCCTTCCCACGGCCAGACCGCCAAGGACGCCGCCTCGATCGAACTGGGCATCCGCGGCTGGGCGCGGCGCGACAAGCAGGCACGCCAGGCCATCGACGAGGTGGACAGCCACCGCCTGAACTACATCGAGGGGCTGCTGATTCAGGCCGGCGTGCCCAGCGACGAAGCCCAGGACCGCGCCTACCTGATCTACGCCTACCAGATCAGCCTGTCGCTGCTGCACAGCGAAGACACCCCGCAACAACGCCTGGCGCGCAGCCAGCGCATGGCCGGCATCCTCCTCCCCGCGTGCAGCCACGCCCCGGCCTGAGCGCCTGTGCCGACCCGCTCGGCACATTGCAAATACACAAATGTATCTTTGTATATCCAATACCCGCCATCCAGCGGGTATTGGCACGCTCGTCTTGAAAAATATTTATTCAATAAATTCAAATAGATAATCGAATAAATCGGCGAATGCAGGCGCGCCGCTGCGGCGCCTGTTGACAAGCCGCCCACCTTCCCGCGTAGTCTATACATACACATGCACATGTGTATTTAAACGCCTTGCATGTTGCCCTGCCCCGGGCAGGGGCGCACCACAATAAGAATAGAAAACGAGTACTTCACTATGCACGCGCCTGCACGCTCTCGCCGGGTCCCGCCCTGCGCGCCCGACCCGTCACGCCCCCGGTACGGCACCGCCGCACCGACGCCGACCGCCCTCTGCGGCCGGCACCCCACCTCCCCCTTGCCCACTGCTCGCTGAGGCCTGCCCATGGATTTCTCGATACTGGCGTTTCTTGCCCAGGACGGCCTGACCACGGGCGCGATCTACGCACTGGTGGCGCTGGCCCTGGTGCTGGTGTTCTCGGTGACGCGCACTATCCTGGTGTGCCAGGGCGACTTCGTCACCTACAGCGCCCTGACCCTGGCCACCCTGCAGCTGGGCCTGATGCCCGGCACCGTGTGGCTGCTGCTGGGCTGCTCGCTGGCCGCCTGCGCACTGGACTGCACCGACGCCGCACGGCGCCGTCAATGGCGCCGGCTGCCGGGCCTGTTGGCGCGCTACCTGAGCCTGCCGCTGCTGTTGTGGGCGGTGCTGGGCAACCTCGACCTGGCGAGCCTGCCGGCGCTGCTGCAGATTCTGCTGACCCTGGCCCTGGTCACGCCGCTGGGGCCGTTGCTGTACCGCCTGGTGTACCAGCGGGTGGCCGAGACCTCGGTGCTATTGCTGTTGATCGTGTCGGTGGCGGTGCATATCGCGCTGGTGGGCGTGAGCCTGCTGATGTTCGGCGCCGAGGGCGTGCGCACCGAAGCCCTGGCCGAGTCGGTGTTCATGCTCGGCGAGCTGCCGGTGGGCCTGCAGAGCCTGCTGGTGATCGGCAGCGCGCTGCTGCTGATCGGCCTGCTGTATGCCTTCTTCGGCCACAGCCTGTACGGCAAGGCGCTGCGTGCCACTGCGCTCAACCGTACCGGCGCACAGCTGGTGGGCATCCCCACCCAGTTGGCCGGCAAGGCCGCATTCGGCCTGGCCGCGCTGATCGGCGCGATCTCCGGGGTACTGATCGGCCCGCTGACCACGCTGTATTACGACTCGGGCTTTCTGATCAGCCTCAAGGGCTTTGTGGCGGCGATCTTCGGCGGCCTGGCCAGTTACCCGATAGCCGCGGCCAGTGCGTTCTTCGTCGGCGTGCTGGAGAGCTTCGCCAACTTCGGCGCCTCGGCCTACAAGGAGGTCATCGTGTTCACCGTGGTGATCCCGGTGCTGCTGTGGCTGTCGCTGAAAAACCCGCACCTGGAGGAGCAACACTGATGGCCCTGCGACTGATCCCCCTGTTGGCCCTGCTGCTGGTGGCGGGCCTGGCGCCGCTGGTGCTGCCCGCGTTTCACGTGACCCTGCTCAACTACATCGGCCTGTACAGCCTGGTGGCCCTGGGCCTGGTGCTGCTGACCGGCATCGGCGGCATGACCTCGTTCGGCCAGGCCGCATTCGTGGGCATTGGCGCCTACGCCAGCGCGGTGCTCACCACCCAGTACGGCCTGTCGCCGTGGCTGGGCCTGCTGGCGGGGCTGGCGATCACCCTGGTGGTGGCCACCAGCCTGGGCCTGCTGACCCTGCGCCTGGCCGGGCACTACCTGCCCATCGGCACCCTGGCCTGGGGCCTGGCGCTGTTCTACCTGTTCGGCAACCTGCCGGGCCTGGGCGGCTTCGGCGGCCTGCAGAACCTGCCGAACATCGAGCTGCTGGGCTGGCAGATCAGCGGCTCGGCCGATTTCGCCGTGCTGATCGGGTTGTTGCTGGCGGCCAGCCTGTGGCTGCTCGACAACCTGCTGCACAGCCGCCAGGGCCGTGCCATCCGCACCCTCAAGGAATCGGCCGGGATGGCCGAGGCGATGGGCATCGATACCGCACGCAGCCGTCTGCAGGTGTTCATCATCGCCGCCCTGCTGGCGGCCCTGTCGGGCTGGCTGTACGCGCACCTGCAGCGGGTGGTCAACCCCACGCCGTTCTCGGTGGTGATGGGCATCGAGTACCTGTTCATGATCGTGCTGGGCGGCGTCGCCAGCCTGTGGGGCGCGCTGCTGGGCGCAGCGTTGCTGACCCTGATCAAGCAGGTGCTGCAGGACGTGCTGCCGCAGCTGTTCGGGCATGCCGACAACGTCGAGATGATCTTCTTCGGCGTGCTGGTGATCCTGGTGCTGCAGTACGCCCGCGGCGGCCTGCTGCCGGTGCTGCGCAGCGTGCTGCCGGCCAGCCGCCCGCGCACCCTGGCGCTGGATGACGCGCCGGCCCTGCCCCGGCGCAGCATGCCGGCGGCCGGCAAGCCGCTGATGGTGGCCCAGGGGCTGCTCAAGCAGTTCGGCGGGCTGGTGGCCAACAAGAACATGGGCCTGTCGGTGAATGCCGCCGAGGTCACCGCGCTGATCGGCCCCAACGGCGCCGGCAAGTCGACCCTGTTCAACCTGTTGTCGGGGGTGCTGACGCCCAATGCCGGGCAGATCACCTTCAACGGCCAGCGCATCGAAGGCCTGTCGCCGCGCGCCATTGCCCACCTGGGCGTGAGCCGCACCTTCCAGCACGTGCGCCTGCTGGGCGAGATGAGCGTGCTGGAGAACGTCGCCCTCGGTGCCCATGCCCGGGGCAAGGCCGGGCTGCTGCGCTCGATGCTGCACCTGGAACGCAAGGAAGAAGCCGCCCTGCTCGCCGAGGCCACGCGTCAGATCCAGCGGGTGGGCCTGGGCGAATACCTGCACACCCCGGCCGGCAGCCTGCCGCTGGGCCAGCAGCGCATCGTCGAGATCGCCCGGGCGCTGTGCAGCGACCCGTTGCTGTTGCTGCTCGACGAACCCGCCGCCGGCCTGCGCCATGGCGAGAAACAGGCGCTGGCGCAACTGCTCGAGCAGTTGCGTGGCGAGGGCCTGGGCGTGCTGCTGGTGGAGCACGACATGGAGTTCGTGATGGGCCTGGCCGACCACATCGTGGTGATGGAATTCGGCCAGCCCCTGGCCAGCGGCACCCCGCTGCAGATCCAGCAGAACCCTGCGGTGCTGGCCGCCTACCTCGGAGGTGTCGAATGAGTCGCCTGCTGGATGTGCGCAACCTGTCGATCAACCACGGCAAGGTCGAGGCGGTACGCAACCTCGACCTGCACCTGGAGGAAGGCCAGATCGTCAGCCTGATCGGCCCCAATGGCGCCGGCAAGACCACCCTGATGGCGGCGCTGATCGGCCTGCTGCCCTGCCAGGGCCAGGTGACCTACGCCGGCCAGGCGTTGCTGGGCCACCACGACGTGGCCCAGCGCATCGACCAGGGCATGGTGCTGGTGCCCGAGAGCCGCGAGCTGTTCGGCCTGATGAGCGTGGAGGACAACCTGCGCCTGGGCGCCTTCAGCCGCCACCGGCGCGGTTTTCGCGACCATCAGCAGACCCTCGACGAGGTGTTCGGGCTGTTCCCGCGCCTGCTCGAACGGCGCCAGCAGGCCGCCTGCACGCTGTCGGGCGGCGAGCGCCAGATGCTCGCCATCGGCCGCGCGCTGATGGCCAAACCGCGCCTGCTGATGCTCGACGAACCGAGCCTGGGCCTGGCGCCGCGGGTGATCGGCGAGATCTTCACCATCTTCGACACCCTGCGCCAGAGCGGCGTGTCGATCCTGCTGGTGGAGCAGAACGCCCGCGCTGCGCTGAAGATTTCCGACTACGGCTACGTGCTGGAGGTCGGCGAGATCGTGCTTGAAGGCGACGCCCAGGCGTTGGCCAGCAACCCCCGGGTGGTCGAAAGCTACCTGGGCCGCGCACCCGCGCCCACCGCCACCACGGAGGTGATCAGCGCTACCGGCACGTAGCGCCCCGCAGCACTTGCCACACCCATAAAAACAATATCAGGAGCTTGCATGAAACCGATTCTTCCCTTGCTGTTGCTGGCCACGCTGTCGACCGCTGCACAGGCCGACATGACCGTCGGCGTGATTCTCTCCACCACCGGCCCGGGGGCCTCGCTGGGCATCCCCGAGCGCAATACCGTGGCGCTGCTGCCCAGGGAGATTGCCGGGCAGGCCGTCAAATACGTGGTACTGGACGATGCCAGCGACAGTACCGCCGCGGCCAAGAACGCGCGCAAGCTGGTCAGCGAGCACAAGGTCGACCTGCTGATCGGCTCGACCACCGTGCCCACCTCGGCAGCAGTCGCGCAGATCGCCAAGGAGAGCCAGACCGCGCAGATCGCCCTGGCGCCGTTCAGCCCCGCCAGCGGCGAGCAGAGCTGGATCTTCACCATCGCCCAGACCAACACCCTGATGGCCCAGGCGCTGATCGAGCACATGCAGCAGAACGGTGTGAAGACCCTCGCCTACATCGGCTACAACGATGTGTGGGGCGAAGACTGGCACAAGGTGCTCAGCGAAATGGCGCCGGCGGCAGGCATCACGCTGGTGCGCGACGAGCGCTTCAACCGCACCGACTCGTCGGTCAGCGGCCAGGCGCTGAAGGTGATGAGCAGCAAGCCCGACGCGGTGCTGATCGGCGCCACCGGCACCCCGGCGGCACTGCCGCATACCGAGCTGCGCCGGCTGGGCTACAAGGGCACCGTGTACCACACCCACGGCGCGGCCAACAGCGCGTTCCTGCGCATCGGCGACAAGGCGCTCAACGGTGCGATACTGCCGGTGGGCCCGGTGGTGGTGTGGGACAAGCTGCCCGCCAGCCACCCCTCCAAGGCCATCGCCAGCCAGTACGCGCAGGACTACCAGGCCAAGTACGGCGACAACAGCCTGTCGCCGTTCGGCGCCTACCTGTACGACGCCATGCTGCTGGTGCAGGCGGCCACCCCGGCGGCGCTCAAGGGTGCCGAGCCCGGCACCGCGCAATTTCGCCAGCAACTGCGCGACCAGCTGGAGCAGACCCGCGACGTGGTCGGCACCCATGGCGTGTACAACCTCAGCGCCACCGACCATTTCGGCCATGACCAGCGCGCGCGTGCACTGGTGAGCGTGCAGGACCAGCAATGGGTCCTGCTGCATGCCCCTGAATAAACCCCCACAACAATAATAAAAAAGGCAGATCCATGAGCACTCTGAAACGGGTCAACACCACCCTCGCCCTCGGCACCCTGTGCGGGCTCAGCCCGGCACTGCTGGCCCAGGGTTTCATCGAAGACAGCAAGGCCACCCTGACCGCGCGCAACTACTACTTCGACCGTGACTACAAGGGCGAATCGGCGCAGTCGGCGACGCGCGAATGGGCCCAGGGCTTCATCCTGCGCTTCACTTCCGGCTACACCCCGGGCACCGTCGGCTTCGGCCTGGATGCCCAGGCCATGCTGGGCCTGAAACTGGACTCCAGCCCCGCGCGCACCGGCACCGGGCTGCTGCCGTTCGACCCCAGGGACCGCGATCCGCGCGACGATTATTCGGAGCTGGGCCTGACCGGCAAGGTCAAGGTTTCCAGGACCGAACTGCAGGCCGGCACCCTGGCACCGTTTTCGCCGATCCTGTTCGCCAGCCCCACGCGCCTGCTGCCGCAGACCTTTCGCGGGGTGCAGTTCAAGTCCCAGGACATCGACAACCTGACCCTCAGCGGCGGGCGCCTGGACCGCATGAACCAGCGCGATTCCACCAACTACCAGAAGATCACCGTCGCCGCGCCCAACCGGCGCTTCAATGGTGCAGCCGAGTCGGACAGCTTTACCTATGGCGGCGGCGACTATCAGTGGTCCGAGCAGCTGGTGCTCAAGTACTACCATGCGCAGCTGGAGGACATCTATCGCCAGGACTACGTCGGCTTCGTCGACAACCGTGCGGTGGCGAACGGGCGCCTGAAGACCGATGTGCGTTACCACATCAGCGGCGAGGACGGCCCGGCCAGGGCCGGCAAGGTCGACAACCGTACCTTCGGCGTGATGAGCACCTACAGCCTGGGCGCACACAGCCTGGGGCTGGGCTACATGCAATTGAGCGGCGATACGGCGATGCCGTACATCGCCGGGTCCGAGCCGATGGTGGTGAGCGAGGGCGCATTGAGCAGCGAGTTCCTCAACCCCAAGGAGCGTACCTGGCAGGTGCGCTATGACTACGACTTCGTCGCCCTGGGCGTACCGGGGCTCAAGGGCATGCTGCGTTACCTGGACGGCAGCCGCATCGAATTGCCGAATGCGCTGGGCGGCAGCGGGCGCAGCGAGAGCGAGAAGGACATCGAGTTGTCGTACGTGGTGCAGAGCGGCACGTTCAAGAACGTTGCATTGCGGTTGCGCCATGCGTGGTACCGCAATGACTTTGCCTCGACTGCGGCGTTCAGGGATGACAACGAGCTGCGGGTGAACGTGGATTACACCGTGGCGCTTTGGTAACGCGCTGGCATCGTGTGTAGATGAACAAACGCCCCGGCTTGCCGGGGCGTTTTGCGTTGGCAGCGTCGAATCACCGCGGTACCTGTAGGAGCCGGCCTTGCCGGCGAACGGGCGCGCTGCGCTCGCGGGGCAGTCAGGCCGCCTGTGCCGGTCCTGCTGGTGCTTCGCACCAGTTCGCGGGGCAAGGCCCGCTCCTACACGTCCGTTGCCGCGCCCTACCCCGTAACCACCTGCCCCACCTGCTCCTCCAGCTGCTGCGCCAACGCCCTCAGCTCATCACACGACTGGCGCGTCTGCTCGATGGTGCGCGCGCTCACCGTCGAGGCGTCGTGGATGCGCGTGACGCTGCGGTTGATGCCGTCTGCCGTGGCCGCCTGCTGCTCCGCCGCACTGGCAATCTGCAAGGTCATCTGGCTCACCGTGGACGCCGACGCATCGATCAACGCCAGCGCCTGCCCGGCCCGCGCCGAGGCCGCCACCGGCTGCTGCGCCGACTCGACGTTGGCGCCGATCTGCGCCGCCGCCTGGCTGGCACCGGCCTGCACGCGGTTGATGATCTGCTGGATCTCCAGCGTCGACTGCTGCGTACGCCGCGCCAACGTGCGCACCTCGTCCGCCACCACCGCAAAGCCACGCCCGTGCTCACCTGCACGCGCCGCCTCGATGGCAGCATTCAACGCCAGCAGGTTGGTCTGCTCGGCAATCGCGGTGATCACGTCCAGTACGCGCCCGACACTGCCCGAGTCGGTGGCCAGTTGGTCCACCACGCTGCGGCTGTGCTCCAGCGCCTCGGCCAGCGCACCAATCGCCTCACCGGCATCGCGCACCGTGGCGCTGCCGGCCGTGGCCTGTTGCTCGGCATCGCGGGTGGCGCTGGCGGCGACGCTGGCGTTGTGCGCCACGTCCTGCACGGTGCTGACCATCTCGCTCATGGCCGTGACCACGCTGTCGGTCTCCAGTTGCTGGGCCTGCATGCTGCGCTGCGCCGCCTCGGTGATCTGCCCCAGGCTGTCGCTGGTGCTGGAGATGCGCTGGCTGGCCTTGGCCATGCTGCGGGTGACGCGGTGCGCAGCCTCCACCAGGCGGTTGAAGCTGTGCGCCACCTGGGTCAGCTCGTCGAAGCCGTCGGTGGGCAGGCGCAAGGTCAGGTCGGTGTGGCCATCGGTGGCGCGGGCCAGCGCCTGCACGGTGTGGTTGAGCGGCCGAGTGATGCTGCGAATCAGCAGCCAGGCGCACAGCGCCATGCCGAGCAATGCCACCAGCACCAGCAACGCCGGCATGCGCAGCACCGTGTTCACTTCGTGGCGCACGTCCTGCGGGTGGATGCCGCTGGCCAGCACCCAGCCCCAGGGCTTGAACAGCACCACCTCGGACACCTTGAATTCCGGCGCCTGCCCGGCTGCCCGCGGGAACCAGTACTCGACCGTGCCGCGCCCCTGGGCCACGGCCCGGTCGATCATTTCACGGGCGAACGGCTTGCCGTTGACGTCCTTGAAATCGGCCTGCGACTTGCCCACCAGGGCGGGTGCCTTGGGGTGCATGAGCATGCGGTGCTGCAGGTCGAGAATCAGCAGGTAGTTGTCGCCCAGGTAGCGAATGCGGCTGACCATTTCTGCCGCCTGGCGCTGCGCCTCGGCGCGGCTCAGGTGGCCTTCCTCGGCCTGCTTCTCATAATGCGCCAGCAGGGTGGATGCGGTGTCCAGCGCAGTGCCGACACCGGCCATCTTCTCCTGCAGCAGGCTGCGTTGCAGGGTCAGCCCCAGCCAGCCACTGAGCAACACGACAAACAGGGTGATACCGATCACCAGCACGGTGATGCGGGTGCTGATACGCAGATGTCTCAACCCGATCATAGGGGGCAATACCTCATTTTATTGTTATGCACGACGGCGCAAGGCGCACCGCGCACAAACATACACTATTGTATTTTAAAATGAAGATTGCCCCGCTTCTAATATGTCATTTACCTCTTACAAAAAGATTCAGACATGTATTCGATCAGTAGGCGAATGCGGCCCGGTGCTTGCGCACGAAGTCCACCCAGCGCACCGGCTCGCGGCCGGTGATGGCCTGGAAATTGTCGAACACCTGGTCGACCCCGGGGATGGTGCCGGCGGCCATGCGCGTGAAGTTGTCGTGCACGCAGCTCATGTAGGCCATCTCGGCGCCGGCGGCGCGCATGTTTTCGAGAAACACGTCGGGTGATTGCGCGTCATAGCGAAACGGCTGGCCGAGTACCTCGCTCATCACCTGTGCCACCTCGTCGTAGGACTTCACGTCGTAGCCCAGGCGGTAGGTCTGCCCGGCATGGCGCTGCGGGTGCAGCAGGGCCTGCGCCGCCACCCGCGCCACGTCTTCGCCGTCGACCCAGCTGAACCGCGTGTGGCCGGTGTACTGTTCGATCACGCCGTTGCGCACGGCCTGGGTGCCGTCGTAGCTGAGCAGGTTCTGCATGAAGCACTCCGGGCGCAGGTGGGTGAAGCTGAAGCCGCACCATTGCACATAGCGCTCCACGAACTGGTGCCAGGCCCAGTGGCCGATGGTGGCGTCGTCGTCGCCACAGGCCCCCAGGTGCACCACGTGCTGCACCCCGGCGTGGCGTGCGCGGTCGAGAAAGGCCTTGCTCTGGCGCAGCATGTCGACGCTGTAGCCGGTCACCAGCAGCACCCGGTCGACGCCCTGCAGGGCCGGCGCCAGGGTGTGCTCGTGGTCGAAGTCCATGATCACCGTGCGGATGCCACGGGCCTGGAAGGGCTGCGCCTTGGCCGGCGAACGCACGGCGGCCACCAGTTCGATGGTGTCGTCGCCTTGCAGAAAGCGCAGGGTGTCGCCGCCGATCTGGCCGGTGGCGCCGGTGATGAGGACGGTGGGCTTGGTGTCGTGCATGGTCGCAACCTGTTGTGCAGTAGAGGTCGAATCAGGCTACTCGGGAACAAACGGCGTATTGGCGATATGTTTTACCGGGTAAAGTGACTGCAATTCATCAATGGGGTGGGCACATGTATTCTTCGGAACGCCTCAAGGGCATCGACGTGTTCGTCTGCGTGGCCGACCTGGGCAGCTTCAAGGCCGCGGCCGAGCGCCTTAACCTGACCGGCTCGGCGGTCAGCAAGAGCGTCGCGCGGCTCGAGGCGCGGCTGCACACGCGCCTGTTGGCACGCACAACACGGCGCGTGGCGCTGACCGAAGCCGGAGCGGCGTTCTATCGCACCTGCACCGGCGTGCTGGCCGAGCTGGAAGAGGCAGAGCTGGCGCTGAGCACCCAAGACGCCGAGCCACGCGGCCGGGTACGCATCGACCTGCCGGCGGCCTTCGGGCGCCTGCACGGGCTGCCGGCGATTCTGGCCTGCGTGCGCGAGCATGCGCTGCTGATGCCGCACGTGACCTTCTCCGACCGCTTCGTGGACCCGGTCGAGGCCGGCATCGACCTGTTCGTGCGCATCGGCGGGCCGCAAAGCTGGCCGGCGGCGGTGGGGCACCATTACCTGGGCTCGCAGCGCGTGGTGTTCTGCGCCGCCCCCGCGTACCTGGAGCGCCATGGCGAGCCCGGCAACGAGCTCGAACTGGAACGCCACAGCTGCATCGTGTACGGGCTCAATGACGGCATGGTCGGCCCGTGGCACTTCCCTACCGCCCGCCCCGGGCATACCGAGCGTCGGATCATGCCGGCACGCATGGCGGTGGGCGATGCCGAGGGCCAGGTGGCCGCAGTGCTGGCCGGGCATGGCATCGCACAGCTGCCGACCTGGCTGATTCGTCGTCAGCTGGAAGACGGCAGCCTGGTGCAGGTGCTGGCGCCGCTGGCCACCGACGGCCTGCCGATTCACCTGGCGTGGCTCAAGAGCCGGCAGGCGCAGCCCAAGGTCGCGACGCTGCTGACGCACCTGCGCCAGTGCCTGTCGGGGGACGGTTTCGAGCCGCCGTCGCCGTCATCGTGTGGCAACGCGTCGCGCTCCCGGGCGAACGTTTCCAGATAATTCGTATACCATATCCCTAAATCCCCTCGAATGATTGCCACCGTGAACCTACCCAAACTCAACGCGCCGGACTTGGGCAACACGCCCTCCACGTCCGAGATCATCACCCGGCACCTGCGCGATGCCATCGTGGCCGGGCACTTCGACGAAGACGAGCCGATTCGCCAGGACGACATCGCGCGTCAGTTCAACGTCAGCAAGATCCCGGTGCGCGAGGCGCTCAAGCGGCTTGAGGCCGAGGGGTTGGTGATGTTTCAGCGCAACCGTGGGGCGATGGTCACGCGCTTGTCGGACTTCGAGCTGGCGCAGATGTTCGAGGTGCGCATGTTGCTGGAGGACAAGGTGTTGCGCCTGGCCATCCCGAACATGACCGAGGCCACGTTCGAACAGGCCGAGCGCATCTGCCAGGAGTTCATTGGCGAGAACGACGTGGGGCGCTGGGCGCAGTTGAACTGGGAGTTGCATGCGTGCCTGTACGAGCCGGCGCAGCGACCGTTTCTGGTGAGCATGATCCGTTCGGTGAACGACAAGCTGGAGCGGTACCTGCGCATGCAGATGAGCCTGTCGGCGGGCAAGGAGCGTGCCGACCACGAACACCGCGAGATCCTCGATGCATGCCGGGCGGGTGATGTGGAGCGCGCGGTGGGCTTGCTGGATGAGCATATTGCGGGGGTGTGCGAGACCTTGCTGGAGCACTTGCCGATGGCCAAGCCCCACCCCGGTCTGGAGCCGGGCCAACAGGGCTGACCTCTCAAAACCCCCAGGCCATGGCGCGTTGCAACAGTTCGGACATGTCATGGCCCTATGCCGATTTCGTCATCCACACCGCGCAATTCCATCAAGACGCCACCCCCCACCAACCGCCACCCTTGCGTCCATACCCCCCAACGGACGCGCCCCATGAAACGCATCACCGTGATCGACTCCCACACCGGCGGCGAACCCACGCGCCTGGTCACCGCAGGCTTCCCCGACCTGGGCCACGGCAGCATGGCCGAACGCAGGCAACAGCTGGCCGAACACCACGATCAGTGGCGCGCCGCCTGCATGCTCGAACCCCGCGGCAATGATGTGCTGGTGGGCGCACTGCTCTGCGAACCGGTCGACCCCAGCGCCTGCGCCGGGGTGATCTTCTTCAACAACACCGGCTACCTGGGCATGTGCGGCCACGGCACCATCGGCCTGGTGGTCTCGCTGGCCCACCTGGGCAGGATCGGCCCCGGCACCCACACCCTCGAAACCCCCGTGGGCAACGTGCAAGCCACCCTGCACGACGACCACTCGGTCAGCGTGCGCAATGTACCCGCCTACCGCTATCGCCACGCCGTCAGCGTGCAGGTGCCCGGCATCGGCGAAGTGACCGGCGATATCGCCTGGGGCGGCAACTGGTTCTTCCTGGTGGCCGAGCACGGCCTGCGTATCAGCGGCGACAACCTCGACGCGCTCACCGCCTACACCGTGGCCGTGCAGCAGGCCCTGGAAGATCAGGGCCTGCGCGGCGAGGACGGCGGCCTGATCGATCACGTCGAGCTGTTCGCCGACGACCCCGACGCCGACAGCCGCAACTTCGTGCTGTGCCCCGGCAAGGCCTATGACCGCTCGCCCTGCGGCACCGGCACCAGCGCCAAGCTGGCGTGCCTGGCCGCCGACGGCAAGCTGCAACCGGGCCAGATCTGGCGCCAGGCCAGCGTGATCGGCAGCCAGTTCGAAGGCTCGTTCGAAACCGCAGGCGATCGCATCGTGCCGACCATTCGCGGCCGCGCGCATATCAGCGCCGAAGCCACGCTGATCATCGAGCAGGACGACCCGTTCGCCTGGGGCATCCGCCTGTGACCCAGGGCCTGGCCGCCGATGTGATCGTGGTGGGCGCCGGCATCATCGGCGCGGCCTGCGCCCAGGCCCTGGCCCGGCGCGGCCTCGACGTGCTGGTGCTGGATGCCGGGCTGCCCGGCGCCACCGCCGCCGGCATGGGCCACCTGCTGGTGCTGGACGACAACCCCGCCGAACTGGCCCTGAGCCAATACTCGCTGCAACGCTGGCGCGACATTGCGCGCAACCTGCCCGAAGGCTGCGCCTACCGCAGCAACGGCACCCTGTGGCTGGCCGCCAACGCTGAAGAAATGGCCGTGGCCGAGCACAAGCACGCCAACCTGCGCGCCCATGGGGTGATCTGCCAGCTGGTCGGCGCACCTCGATTGCGCGAACGCGAACCATTGCTGCGCGAAGGGCTGGAGGGCGGCCTGCTGATCGAGGACGACGGCATTCTGTATGCCCCGGCCACCGCACGCTGGATGCTCGACCAGCCGCGCATTCGCCAGCGCCAGGCACGGGTCGCCGAGGTGGATGGCGCCCGGGTGCGCCTGGACGACGGACAGTGGCTGGCCGCCACGGCCGTGGTGCTGGCCAACGGTATCCAGGCCACCGAACTGTGCCCCGAACTGCCGATACAACCCAAGAAGGGCCACCTGCTGATCACCGACCGCTACCCCGGCCAGGTCACCCACACCCTGGTGGAACTGGGCTACGTGACCAGTGCGCACAACGCCAGCGGCCCGTCGGCCGCGTGCAATATCCAGCCGCGCCCTACCGGCCAGCTGTTCATCGGTGCCTCACGCCAGTTCGGCACCACCGACCCGCAGGTGGAAGGCTGGATGCTTGCCAGGATGCTCAAGCGCGCCACCGAATACGTGCCGGCGCTGGCCCAGCTCAATGCGATTCGCGCCTGGACCGGCTTTCGCGCCGCCAGCCCCGACGGCCTGCCGCTGGTGGGCCAGCACCCGCAACGCCCCGGCCTGTGGCTGGCGGTGGGGCATGAAGGGCTGGGCGTGACCACGGCCCCGGCCACCGCCGACCTGCTGGTGGCGCAACTGTTCGACGAACACCCGCCCCTGGCCGCACAGGCCTACCTGCCACAGCGTTTTCTCGGAGAACCGACCCATGCCTGAACTGACCCTGGACGGACGTGCCCTGCGCGTGGCCGAAGGCACCAGCGTGGCCGCTGCACTGGCCCTGGCTGGCGACGGCTGCACGCGTACCTCGGTGAGCGGCCAGCGCCGCGCACCGCTGTGCGGCATGGGCATCTGCCAGGAATGCCGGGTGAGCATCGACGGCCGGCGCCGCCTGGCCTGCCAGACCCTGTGCCGCGACGGCATGCAGGTGGAGACCCGCGCATGAGCGCCCATGCCGACGTACTGATCATCGGCGCCGGCCCGGCCGGCCTCAATGCCGCACTGGCCGCTGCCCCCAGCGGTGCACGCATCGTGCTGCTGGACGACAACCCCTGGCCCGGCGGGCAGATCTGGCGCGACGGCCCGCAGGCCAGCGTGCCGGCGCAGGCACAGCGCCTGCGCGAGCACGTGGGCGCCTTGAACAATGTGCAGCACCACCCGCAGACCCGCGTGATCGCCGCCACCGGCCCGCGCCAGTTGCTGGTGGAAGACGCCGAGCGCGGCTGGGTGATCGACTACGACACGCTGATCCTGTGCACCGGCGCACGCGAACTGCTGTTGCCCTTCCCCGGCTGGACCCTGCCCGGCGTGACCGGTGCCGGTGGCCTGCAGGCACTGATCAAGGGCGGCCTGCCGGTGCGCGACCAGCGCGTGGTGATCGCCGGCAGCGGCCCGCTGCTGCTGGCCAGCGCTGCCACGGCGCGGCACAACGGCGCGCAGGTGGTAGGCGTTGCCGAACAGGCAACCCGCGGCGCGGTGGCGGGTTTTGCCGCACAACTGCCGCGCTGGCCAAACAAGCTGCTGCAGGCGTTCGGCCTGTTCGACCGCCACTACCGCACCGACAGCCATGTGGTGGAGGCACTCGGCAGCGAGCGCCTCGAAGGCGTGCGCCTGCGCCAGCACGGCAACCTGGTCGAGCTGGCCTGCGAGCGCCTGGCCTGCGGCTTCGGCCTGATTCCCAACAGCCAGCTCGGCCAGGCCCTGGGCTGCACACTCCACGGCCAGGCGCTGGCCGTGGATGCGTGGCAGGCCACCAGTGAGCCGGGCCTGTTCGCGGCGGGGGAATGCACCGGTTTTGGGGGCAGCGAACTGGCGCTGGTGGAAGGCACCATTGCCGGGCTGGCGGCCGTGGGCGACCGCCAGGGCGCCGCCCGCCACTGGCCGCAGCGAGCGCGCTGGCAGGGCTTCGCCAAGGCGCTCAACCACGCCTTCGCCCTTGCCCCGCAGCTCAAGCAACTGGCCCGCCCCGACACCCTGGTATGCCGCTGCGAGGATGTGCCCTACAGCAAGCTCGCCGGCCAGCGTGACTGGCGCGAGGCCAAGCTGAGCAGTCGCTGCGGCATGGGCGCCTGCCAGGGCCGGGTGTGCGGCGCCGCAGCGCAGCACCTGTTCGGCTGGCAGCCCTCGGCGCCGCGCCCGCCGTTCAGCCCGGCGCGCATCGAGACCCTGCTGTGCCTGGACGACACCCCGCCCGCATGAAACGCAGCCCGGGGCTTTCGAGGCGGGCGCCGGATCTCTATGATCCCGAAGGTGCCCACCAGACCGTCAGCGCCATGTACGTATCGCTCAACAGCTTCCAGCCCTGCGACCTGCCCAGCCTGCTGAGCAGCCTGCAGCCGATCGCGCCGCTGCTCGATACGCTGAGCGACGTGGTGTTCTTCATCAAGGACACCCAGGCCCGCTACGCCTTCGTCAACCACACCCTGGCGCGGCGCTGCGGCTTCAGGCACAGCCACGAGCTGCTGGGGCTGACCGCCGACAGCGTGTTCCCCGAGCGCTTCGGCCCGCTGTACACCGCGCAGGACCGCCGCGTGCTCGACAGCGGCCGCGAGCTGGCCGACCAGCTCGAACTGCACCTGTACTTCGGCAACCAGCCGGTGTGGTGCCTGACCCACAAGCTGGCACTGTTCGACACCCAGGGCCAGATCGTCGGCCTGGCCGGCATCTCCCGCGACCTGCAGGCGCCCCAGGCCAGCCACCCCGGCTTCGATCGCCTGGCGGCGGTGGATGCGCACATTCGCGAGCACTTCGCACGGCCCGTGAGCCTGGCCGAGCTGACCGCGATTGCCGGGTTGTCTGCCGCGCAGCTGGAGCGCAACTGCAAGCGCGTGTTCCAGCTCACCCCGCGCCAGATGATCCACAAGGTGCGCCTTGAAGAAGCCTCGCGGCTGCTGCACCACAGCGACCTGCCGATCACCGAGATCGCCCTGCGCTGCGGCTACACCGACCACAGCGCGTTCAGCCGCCAGTTCCGCGCCCTCACCAGCCTGTCGCCAAGCCAGTACCGCGATACCCGCCGCTAGACGCGGTGTGTTCCTTTAGGGTGCGCCGCCGCACCCACTGCTCCCATATGTAACACCGCCGGCACCGGGCAGCGTTTCCTGCGCACCGCCCGCCTGCCCTGCCGGATTCAACGCAAGTCCTCTGGCTCAAGGGCCGCACAGCAATTGCATCGCGCGGGCAAAAACAGGCACGCGCATTGCTATAAAAATATCGTATACGAAATTCACAATACGCCCGCTACCAGCACCTTCCGACAAACGAGGCTTCCATGAAAAACCCCGCTTTTGTTGTAGCTCTCAGCGCTGTGCTCAGTACCTCCTTCATCGCCACCGCCCAGGCCGACAAGCTCGATGACATCATCGGCTCCGGCAAGCTGCGCTGCGCCGTGACCCTGGACTTCCCGCCCATGGGCTTTCGCGACGACGCCAACAAGCCGGCCGGCTTCGACGTCGACTACTGCAACGACCTGGCGAAGGTCCTCGGGGTAGATGCCGAGATCGTCGAGACGCCGTTCCCGGACCGTATCCCGGCGCTGGTCTCGGGGCGGGCCGACGTGATCGTGGCGTCCACCTCCGACACCCTGGAGCGGGCCAAGACGGTCGGCCTCACGGTGCCCTACTTTGCCTTCCAGATGGTCGTGCTGACCCGCGACAACACCGGCATCAACAGCTTCGACGACATCAAGGGCAAGGCCCTGGGCAACACCAGCGGCACCTATGAAGCCATCGCACTGGAGAAGGACGTGAAGCAGTGGGGCAGCGGCAGTTTCCGCGCCTACCAGTCGCAGAACGACACCATCCTGGCCGTGGCCCAGGGGCACATCGATGCCACCGTGGTGACCAACACCGTGGCCGCCGCCACGCTCAAGTCGGGCAAGTACAAGAACCTGAAGATCGCCGGCAACGCACCCTACGTGATCGACTACGTGTCGCTGGGGGCCAAGCGCAACGAGTACGGCCTGCTCAACTACCTCAACCTGTTCGTCAACCAGCAGGTACGTAGCGGCCGCTACAACGAGCTGTTCGTCAAATGGGTAGGCACCGATATCCCGCCGACCGACCTGACCGTGCCGAAGGTCTACTACTGAGGTGCCCGGCATGCCCAGCCCTTCCACTGCCCTGAACGGGCGTAGCCTGGTCGATGGCGCGGCCAGTGGCGAGTTGCTGTTCGCCGACATCGGCCTGAGTTTCTGGGGCGGTGTCGACGCCTTCAGCGGCGAGGTCATCGACCGCCATCACCCGCTCAGCGGCGCACACCTGGCCGGCCGCGTGCTGGCCATTCCCAGCGGGCGCGGCTCGTGTACCGGCAGCAGTGTGATGATGGAACTGATCAGCAATGGCCATGCACCGGCGGCACTGGTGCTGGCCGAGCCGGATGAGATCCTGACCCTGGGCGTGCTGGTGGCGCAGTTGCTGTTCGGGCGCTCGCTGCCGGTGCTGTGCATCGGCCAGCAGGCCTTTGCCGCCCTGCGCGGCAAGGCCTTTGCGCAGGTGCAGGGCGAGCGCCTGGTGCTGTTCGACCAGGCCACCGCCGAGGCGCTGCCGGCAGCCCCGGCCAGCCCGCCGGCGGCGACGCGCCCGACCACCCTCACCCTTACCGACCACGACCAGGCCTTGCTCGCGGGCGACCTGGGCAAGGCCGCGCAGGTGGCGATGCAGATCGTGCTGCGCATGGCCGAGCTGCAGGGCGCACACAGCCTGGTGGACATCAGCCAGGCGCATATCGACGGCTGCATCTACACCGGCCCCGCCAGCCTGCGCTTTGCGCAGCAGCTGGTGCAGTGGGGCGCCAGGGTGCGGGTGCCGACCACCCTCAACTCGATTTCCGTGGACCAGCGCCGCTGGCGCGAACTGGGTATCGACGCGGCGCTGGGCGAACCTGCCAGTGCGCTGGGCGATGCCTACATGGCGATGGGCGCGCAGATGAGCTTTACCTGCGCCCCCTACCTGCTCGACAGCGCGCCGAAGCTCGGCGAGCAGATCGTGTGGGCCGAGTCCAACGCCGTGGTGTACGCCAACAGCGTGCTCGGCGCGCGTACCCTGAAGTACCCCGACTACCTGGATATCTGCATCGCCCTGACCGGCCGCGCGCCGCTGATCGGCTGCCACCTGGAGGCCCAGCGCAAGGCGCGGGTGCAGATCGACCTGCCGGCGCTGACCCAACTGGACGATGCGTTCTACCCGCTGCTGGGCTATCACATCGGCGCCATGGTCGGCAGCCGGATCCCGCTGGTGACAGGGCTGGAGCGTTTTGCCCCGACCCACGACGACCTCAAGGCCTTCGGCGCCGCGTTCGCCACCACCTCGGCGGCGCCGCTGTTCCATATCGCCGGGGTCACACCCGAAGCGCTGGACCCGGCCCAGGCGGTCAGCGCGGGCGAGGTGCTGCCGGTAAAACGCATTGCCCTGGCCGACCTGCTGGTGAGCTGGCGCGAGCTGAACAGTGCCCGTGACAGCCAGGTGGACCTGGTGTCGCTGGGCAACCCGCACTTCTCCCTGGGCGAGTTCGCGCACCTGGCACAGCTGTGCCGCGGGCGCACACGCAACCCGGCGGTCAGCCTGGTGATCACCTGCGGCCGTGCGGTGCTGGAGCAGGCCCGTGACGCCGGCCACCTTGCCCCGATCGAAGCCTTCGGCGCGGTGCTGGTGACCGACACCTGCTGGTGCATGCTCGGCGAGCCGGTGATCCCGCCCGCCGCCCGCACACTGATGACCAACTCGGGCAAATACGCCCACTACGCCCCCGGGCTGGCGGGCCGGGCGGTGCATTTCGCCAGCCTTGGCGAGTGCGTCGAGGCCGCCTGCACCGGCAGCGCCAGCGGTCGCCTGCCGGCTTGGCTGCAACCGGCCGCCCCACAGGAGAGCCCCGCGCATGTTTGACTACACCTTCCAATGGCGCTCGGCCCTGCGCGCCCTGCCCGACATGCTGGCCGGTGCCTGGGTCACCTTCGAGACCGCCGCGCTGTCGATGATCTTCGGCGTGCTGATCGCCCTGGCCTTGACCGTGATGCGTGAAGCGCAGCAGCCGGTGACGCGCGGCATCGGCAATGCCTGGGTATCGATTGCGCGCAACACCCCTTCGCTGTTCCAGATCTACATCCTGTACTTCGGGCTTGGCTCGCTGGGGCTGCACGTGAGTTCGTGGTTCGCGCTGCTGGCCGGCATCACCTTCAACAACGCCGGGTACCTGGCGGAGAACTTTCGCGGCGGGCTCAAGGCAGTGCCGACCACGCAGATGCGCGCGGCACGCTCGCTGGGCATGAGCGCGTTCCAGGCCTACCGCATGATCATCGTGCCGCAGTTGCTGCGGGTGGTGTTCTACCCCTTGAGCAACCAGATGGTGTGGGCGGTGCTGATGACCTCGCTGGGGGTGATCGTGGGGCTCAACAACGACCTCACCGGCGTGACCCAGGACTACAACGTCAAGACCTTCCGCACCTTCGAGTACTTCGCCATTGCAGCGGTGCTGTATTACCTGATCGCCAAGCTGATCGTCGCGGTGGCCCGGCTGATGGCCTGGCGGCTGTTCCGTTACTGAGGAGCTGTCCATGTTTTCTACAAGCTTTACCTGGAACGACATGCTGTTCCTGCTCGACGGGGCCTGGGTCACCCTGCAGCTGACCTTCTGGTCGATCATGCTGGGCTCGGTGGCCGGGCTGGTGTTCGGCCTGCTGCGTGCGCTGCTGCCACGCGCCAGCCTGCCGCTGGCCTGGGTGCTGGATGTGTTTCGCAGCGTGCCGCTGCTGATCCAGTTCGTGCTGTTCAACTCGTTCAAGAGCATCGTGGGCCTGAACATCAGCGCCTTCAGCGTGGGCTGCATCGTGCTGGGGGTGTACGCCGCGGCGTACTTCACCGAAATCGTGCGCAGCGGTGTGCTGGCGGTGCCGCCCAGCGTGCGCCGGGCCAGCCGCTCGCTGGGCCTGAGCTACCTGCAGGACCTGCGCTGGATCGTGCTGCCGATGGCCTCGCGGGTGGCCTTTCCGGGCTGGCTGAACCTGGTGCTGAGCGTGATGAAGGACACCGCGCTGGTGATGTGGATCGGCATCGTCGAATTGCTGCGCGCCTCCCAGACCATCGTCACACGGATTCAGGAACCCCTGCTGGTGCTGTGCATCGCGGGCCTCATCTATTACGTCATGAGCCTGGTGGTCGCACGCCTGGGCGCCCGACTGGAAAGAAGGTGGCAAGAAAATGATTGAGATCGACAACGTACACAAATCCTTCGGCGACCTGGAAGTGGTCAAGGGCGTGAGCCTGACGGTGAACAAGGGCGAGGTGGTGTCGATCATCGGCGGTTCGGGCTCGGGCAAGTCGACCCTGCTGATGTGCATCAACGGCCTGGAGCCGATCCAGAAGGGCAGCATTCGCGTGGATGGCATCGAAGTGCACAACCGCGCCACCGACCTCAACCGCCTGCGCCAGAAGATCGGCATCGTGTTCCAGCAGTGGAATGCCTTCCCGCACCTGACGGTGCTGGAGAACGTGATGCTGGCGCCGCGCAAGGTACTGGGCAAGAGCCGCGAGGAAGCCGAGGCACTGGCGATCCAGCAGCTGACCCACGTGGGGCTGGGCGACAAGTTCAAGACCTTCCCCGGCAAGTTGTCCGGTGGCCAGCAGCAGCGCATGGCGATTGCCCGGGCGCTGGCGATGTCGCCGGACTACATGCTGTTCGACGAGGCCACCTCGGCGCTCGATCCGCAACTGGTGGGCGAAGTGCTGGACACCATGCGCATGCTTGCCGAGGACGGCATGACCATGGTGCTGGTGACCCACGAGATCCGCTTTGCGCGGGATGTGTCGGACCGGGTGGCGTTCTTTCGCAACGGGCTGGTGCACGAGATCGGCTCGCCGGACCAGGTGATCGGCAACCCGCAGCAGCCGGAGACGGCGGCGTTTCTCAAGTCAGTGAAGTAACCAGGGGCCTCATCGCGGGTCAAGCCCGCTCCCACACAGATCAGCCCATACCCTGTGGGAGCGGGCTTGACCCGCGATGGGCTGCGCAGCAGCCCCAATCAATCAGGAGCCAGGCAATGCGTTCATCAAAGGTGATTCATGTAGTCAGCTGCCACGCCGAAGGCGAGGTCGGCGATGTGATTGTCGGTGGCGTCGCGCCGCCACCGGGCGACACCCTGTGGGAACAGTCGCGCTGGATCGCGCAGGACGACACCCTGCGCAATTTCGTGCTCAACGAACCGCGTGGCGGCGTGTTCCGCCACGTCAACCTGCTGGTGCCGCCCAAGAACCCGGCCGCGCAGATGGGCTGGATCATCATGGAGCCGGCCGACACCCCGCCGATGTCCGGCTCCAACTCGCTGTGCGTGGCCACGGTGCTGCTCGACAGCGGCATCCTGCCGATGACCGAGCCGCAGACCCGTCTGGTGCTCGAAGCCCCCGGCGGCCTGATCGAGGCCGTGGCCGAATGCCGGGACGGCAAGGTTCAGCGCGTGGAGGTCAGGAACGTGCCCTCCTTCGCCGACCGCCTGGACGCCTGGATCGAGGTCGAGGGCGTGGGCTCGCTGCAGGTCGACACCGCCTATGGCGGCGACAGTTTCGCGATTGTCGATGCCCAGCGCCTGGGCTTTGCCATTCGCCCCGACGAGGCCGCCGACCTGGTGGAGGTGGGCCTGAAGATCACCCGCGCCGCCAACGAACAACTGGGTTTTGTGCACCCGCTCAACCCCGGCTGGTCGCATATCTCGTTCTGCCAGATCGCCGCGCCCATCGTGATGGAGAATGGCGTGGCCACCGGTGCCAACGCGGTGGTGATCCAGCCCGGCAAGATCGACCGCTCCCCCACCGGCACCGGCTGTTCGGCGCGCATGGCAGTGTTGCAGGCCAAGGGCCTGATGCAGGTGGGCGAACGCTTCATCGGCCGCTCGATCCTGGGCTCGGAGTTCCACTGTCGCATCGATTCGCTGACCGAAGTGGCCGGCCGCGCCGCCATCTACCCGTGCATTTCGGGGCGCGCCTGGATCACCGGCACCCACCAGTTGCTGCTCGACCCCGCCGACCCGTGGCCACAAGGCTACCGACTGTCGGACACCTGGCCCGGCGCCTGATCGCTAAGCCCTTGATTCACAAACCCTAAGCAAAAAGACCAGCAAAAACCCCGAAATAACGCTGGTCTGCTTCACACACATAAAATATCGTATACGAAATACTAACAACCACCGGAGACAACCAATGAGCAAGCGCATCAACTGGAGTGGCGTGTTCCCTGCGGTCACCACCCAATTCAACGACGACTTCTCCATCAACCTGGAAAAAACCCACCAGGTGATTTCCAACGTGATCCGCGACGGCGTGTCGGGCCTGGTGGTGTGCGGCTCGGTGGGCGAGAACACCTCGCTGACGGCCGAAGAAAAGATTGCCGTGACCGAAGTGGCGGTGGATGCCTCGCGTGGGCGTGTGCCGGTGATCTGCGGCGTGGCCGAGTTCACCAGCGTGCAGGCCGCCAAGGTGGCCAACGCGGTGCGCAAGGTGGGCGTGGACGGGGTGATGCTGATGCCGGCACTGGTGTACGGCTCCAAGCCGTTCGAGACCGCCGAGCACTACCGTTACGTGGCCAAGCATGCCGACGTGCCGCTGATGGTCTACAACAACCCGCCGATCTACAAAAACGACGTGACCCCGGACATCCTGATTTCCCTGGCCGACTGCGACAACGTGGTGTGCTTCAAGGATTCCTCCGGCGACACCCGCCGCTTCATCGACGTGCGCAACGAGGTGGGCGACCGCTTCGTGCTGTTCGCCGGCCTCGACGACGTGGTGCTCGAAAGCATCGCGGTGGGCGCCGAGGGCTGGGTGTCGGGCATGTCCAACGTGTTCCCCAAGGAGGGCGAGACGATCTTCCGCCTGGCCAAGGCCGGACGCTTTGCCGAGGCCATGCCGATCTACGAGTGGCTGATGCCGATCCTGCACCTGGATGCCCGCGCCGACCTGGTGCAGTGCATCAAGCTGTGTGAAGCCATTGCCGGTCGCGGCAGCGCGCTGACCCGTCCACCGCGCCTGGCCCTGCCAAAGGACGACCGCGAGTTCGTCGAGCAGATCATGGCCAAGGCCCTGGCCAATCGCCCTGAACTGCCGGATGTCGGCCTCTGAGTGAGTGCCGGGCGGGCCTCTCTGCGGGGCCCACCCGGCGCGCCAGTTTTTCTGTCTTGCGCCTGCACAGGAAACGCCAGCATGAGCACTGCACACCCCTCTCCCCGCGCAACCACCGCCCCGGCGGGCCTCAAGCGTGTGGTAGCGGCCGCCATGGCCGGTACCGTCGCCGAATGGTATGAATTCTTTCTCTACGGTACGGCCTCGGCACTGGTGTTCGGCCAGTTGTTCTTTCGCCAGACCGACAGCCCCATCGACGGCATCATCGCCGCCTTCGCCCTCTACGCCGTAGGTTTTCTGGCCCGCCCGCTGGGCGGCCTGGTGTTCGGCCACTATGGCGACAAGTTCGGGCGCAAGCGCCTGTTGCAACTGAGCCTGGTGGTGGTCGGCATCACCACCTTTCTGATGGGCTGCCTGCCCGGTTTCGACAGCATCGGCTACGCCGCGCCCATCCTGCTGGTGCTGCTGCGCCTGATCCAGGGGTTCGCCTTTGGCGGCGAATGGGGCGGCGCGATTCTGCTGGTGTCCGAGCACTGCCCGGACAACCGTCGCGGCTTCTGGGCCAGCTGGCCGCAGGCCGGCGTACCGGCGGGCAACCTGCTGGCCACGGTGGCGCTGCTGGCGCTGTCGAGCACCCTGAGCGAGGAGCAGTTCCTGGCCTGGGGCTGGCGCGTGGCGTTCTGGCTGTCGGCACTGGTGGTGCTGATCGGCTACTGGATCCGCACCAGCGTGGATGATGCCCCGATCTTCAAGCAGGCCCAGGCCCGCCAGGCACAGCACAAGGTGCAGCAGCTGGGTGTGGTGGAAGTGCTGCGCCATCACTGGCGTTCGGTACTGGTGGGCATCGGTGCGCGGTTTGCCGAGAACATCCTGTACTACACCGTGGTGACCTTCTCGATCACCTACCTCAAGCTGGTGGTGCACAAGGACACCTCGCAGATTCTGCTGCTGATGTTCGGCGCGCACCTGCTGCACTTCTTCCTGATCCCGCTGATGGGCTACCTGTCCGACCTGGTGGGGCGCAAGCCGGTGTACCTGACCGGTGCGGTGCTGACCGCGTTCTGGGGCTTCGTCGGCTTCCCGATGATGTACACCGGCAACAACTGGCTGATCATGGCGGCGATCACCCTGGGCCTGGCCATCGAGTCGATGACCTATGCGCCCTACTCGGCGCTGATGGCCGAGATGTTCCCCACCCATGTGCGCTACACCGCCTTGTCGCTGTGCTATCAGGTGGCGCCGATTTTCGCCGGCTCCCTGGCACCGCTGATCGCCATCACCCTGCTCAACAAGTACAACAGCTCGACGCCGATTGCCTGGTACCTGGTGGGCGCCGCGGCGATTTCCATCGTCGCCGTCGGCCTGACCCGTGAAACCCGTGGCAAGTCGCTGCACCTGGTCGACGCCGAGTCGGCCGAGCGGGTTGCCGCCAGCACCGACACCGCCAGCGCTCGCGGCAACTCGCTGGCCTGAGCCCAACCCTTTCAACAGGAGGTCTGCATGACCGAGATCATCGGCCACAACTACATCGGCGGTGCGCGCAGCGCCGCCGGCAGCATCACCCTGCACAGCCATGACGCCACCACCGGCGACGCCCTGCCGTACCGTTTCACCCAGGCCACCGCCGAGGAAGTGGACGCTGCCGCCCGCGCCGCAGCGGCGGCCTACCCGACGTTTCGCAACCTGCCGGCCGGGCGCCGGGCGGAGTTTCTGGAGGCCATAGCCGAGCAGCTGGACGCGCTGGACGATGACTTCGTCGCGCTGGTAACCCGCGAAACGGCCTTGCCCACGGCACGGATCAAGGGCGAGCGCGGCCGCACCAGCGGGCAGATGCGCCTGTTTGCCCAGGTGCTGCGCCGGGGAGACTTCTACGGTGCACGCATCGACCGCGCATTGCCCGAGCGCCAGCCGCTGCCACGGGTGGACCTGCGCCAGTACCGTATCGGCGTGGGGCCGGTGGCGGTGTTCGGCGCCAGCAACTTTCCGCTGGCGTTCTCCACCGCCGGGGGCGATACCGCAGCGGCGCTGGCGGCCGGCTGCCCGGTGGTGTTCAAGGCCCACAGCGGGCACATGGCCACGGCCGAGCACGTGGCCAACGCGATCATTCGCGCCGCCGAGCGCACCGGCATGCCCGAGGGCGTGTTCAACATGATCTATGGCGCCGGGGTGGGCGAGGCGCTGGTCAAGCACCCGGCGATCCAGGCCGTGGGCTTTACCGGCTCGCTCAAGGGCGGGCGCGCGCTGTGCGACATGGCGGCGGCGCGGGCGCAGCCGATCCCGGTGTTTGCCGAAATGAGCAGCATCAACCCGGTGCTGGTGCTGCCGCAGGCGCTGCAGGTGCGCAGCGAGAAAATCGCCACGGAGCTGGCGGCGTCGGTGGTGATGGGCTGCGGGCAGTTCTGTACCAACCCCGGGCTGGTGATCGGGCTGCGCTCGCCGCAGTTTTCGGCGTTTGTTGCGCACTTGGCGGCGACGCTGGGCGAGCAGCCGGCGCAGACCATGCTCAATGCCGGCACCCTGCGCAGTTATGCCAGGGGCGTACAGGCGTTGCAGGCGCACCCTGGGGTGAGCCACCTGGCGGGCCGTGAACAACAGGGCAACCAGGCGCAGCCGCAGCTGTTCAAGGCAGATGTGAGCTTGCTGCTCGACGGTGATGCGCTGTTGCAGGAGGAGGTGTTCGGGCCGACCACGGTGGTGGTGGAAGTGGCCGATGCGGATCAGTTGCATAGCGCACTGGCGAGCCTGCATGGGCAGTTGACCGCCACCCTGATTGCAGAAGCCGACGACCTGGCGCAGTTTGCCCAGGTGCTGCCGCTGCTGGAGCAGAAGGTTGGGCGGGTGCTGTTCAACGGCTACCCGACCGGTGTTGAAGTGTGCGATGCGATGGTGCATGGCGGGCCCTACCCGGCCACCTCGGATGCGCGGGGGACGTCGGTGGGGAGCCTGGCGATCGATCGGTTCCTGCGGCCGGTGTGTTACCAGAACTGCCCGGATGATCTGCTGCCGGCGGCGTTGCAGGATGGCAACCCGTTGGGGATTGTGCGGTTGGTGGAGGGTTGTAGCAGTCGCGAACCGCTCTGACTGATTTGGGGCTGCTTTGCAGCCCATCGCGGGTCAAGCCCGCTCCCACAGGTACACCACTGTGTTCATGGTCAGTGGAGCCCCTGCGGGAGCGGGCTTGGCCCGCGATGGGGTTTCAGTTCAGCAATGCCTTGAGGTCGTTGTACAGCGCCTCGGGGATCTGCACGCCCTCCTCCAGGCTGCGCTTGCGCGCCTCGAAGCGGCGCTGTGACGGCAGCCGCGCACCCTGCCCCTCGATGCCCGCAAACACCGCCTCCGCCCGCGCCAGGTGCGCCTCGGCGCCCGCCCCCAGAAACCGCTGCGGGTCCAGCGCGAGGATCAGCTCGCCATGGTACGGCGAGGACTTGCTGCCCGCGTCATAGGCCAGCGACTCGGCACTGGTCAGGTCGCCGATCAACGGCCCGGCAATCAGCTCGACCATCGCCGCCAGCGCCGAACCCTTGTGCCCACCAAAGGTGAGCATCGCGCCACTGTCGAGCACCACGTTCGGGTCGGTGCTCGGCTGCCCCTGGGCATCCACGCCCCAGCCTTCGGGGATGGCCTTGTCGGCGCGCCGATGCAGCTCGATGTCGCCGCGCGCAATCGCGCTGGTGGCAAAGTCGAACACGAACGGGTTGGCGCCCGCACGCGGCCAGCCGAACGCGATGGGGTTGGTGCCGAACACCGGCTGGCTGCCCCCGGCCGGCGCCACCCAGGCATGGCTGGGGTTGCACGCCAGCGCCACCAGGCCGGCCTCGGTCAGTTGTTCGATCTCGACCCACAACGCCGAAAAGTGCACGCAATGGTTGATGGCCAGGGCCGCGATGCCGTTGCTGCGGGCCTTGGCCTGCAGCATCGGCAAGCCGGCCTGGAACGCCAGCTGCGAGAAGCCGCCAGCAGCATCCACACGCACGATCGAGGGCGCCTGGTCGATCACCTGCGGCTCGGCCGCCGCCGACACCTTGCCGGCCTTGAGCGAGTTCACACAGCCGATCACCCGGTACAGCCCATGGGAGGCGCAGCCATCGCGCTCCCCGGCGACCACCGTGGCCGTCACCGCTGCGGCGTGCGCCGCGTTGAAACCGTTGTGCAGCAGGATCGACTCTGCCAGTTCATGGGCTTGGGTAAGGGTCAGTCGAATCATGGTCAGCTCCTTGGACAGACCGTCCATCGTGCCCCATCGACCGGGGCCGGGCTTGATCGATTCGGACCACGGGCATGACGAACTTGGCACAGTGGCCAACAGCCCCCCACGCACACCCAGGGAAGCTGTTCAGTTTGTAATCAAACTGACGCAGCCCTTGTGGTACGTAGCGTGTAGCGCTTTATCCACAGAGCTACCCACTTTTTTTGTGGATAGCTTCAGCGCAGTTCGACCGGTTGCAGGTCGGCCCAGGATTCCACCGGGCCGGGGTTGCGCGGGTCGCTCGCGCCGCCCAGGCACACGGCAATCTTGTTCACCGCATTGAGTGCGCTGGTGACCGCGCCCTCGGCCCAGCCACCGGTCCAGGACACGTCGTCGCCGGCCAGCACGAAGCCGTAGGGCGTGGCGCTGCCCACCCCGGTCATGAACTGCGCGAAGAGCCTGCGCTGGTAGGCGTACTGCCCGGGCAGGTTCATCTTGAAGGCGCCCAGGTAGTGCGGCTGGTCCTCCCAGTTGAACTCGACGAAGGTGTTGCTGGCACTGTAGTGCGCGGCGAGGTCCACGTTGGGGTAGATGGCCTGCAGCAACGTGGTGCACAGCTGGGCATGTTGCGGCGCCGGCCTGGCGCGGTCGCCCAGGAACTTCAGCGCATCGTCGTTCCAGGTGTACGACAGGAAGATGCCGCTGCCGCGGTAGCCGCTTGGCGCCTGCGCGTAATCGACCAGGTAGGTGCCACGGGTGAGGCCATCGGACAGCGTCACGCTCAGCGTGCGTTCCTGCATCGGCCCCGGTCGTTCGTGCCAGAAGGGCCGCCGGGTGGCCGCGAAGATCTTTGCCGACTGCATGTAGTGGGTGTATTTGACGGCCTCCCAGGTCGCGCTGGGCAGCAGCGCGTCCATGGCCTTCAGTTGCTGCACGGTGCCGCTGGCGCGCAGTTTGTCGAGCACCCGCAGGTGCGGGGTGTAGACCACGTGGCCGATGGTCAGCCAGGCACTGGTATCGCGCTTGAGGTCGTGGACCAGTACCGAGAACTCACCGTTCGCCAGCGGGCTGATATGCCGGACTTCCTGGTTGAACGGCTCGGCGAATACCTGGCGGGACATCGACTCGACGCTGCTGTCGCCCTGGCCATTGGCGCAGGGGTCGCCCAACGCAGTGGGCGATTGCGTCCACAGCGCCCTGGGCAGTGCATCGGCGCCCTGGTACATGAGCCGGTGGCTGGCATCCAGCCCGGTGTACAGCACCCGCAGCACTTCGAGAATGCTGTTGGGGTAGTCGGTGTTCCAGCCACCGGTGCCGAAGCCGATCTGGCCGAACAGGTTGATCTGCTCGCGGCTCCACCCCGACTCCTGCAGCAGCGCCTGATAGAAACTGACGTCGTCCCAGCTGCGGCCGGCGCCGCAGTGGACGATGGCATTCCACAGGCGCTTGATGGCTTTCTGGTCGATGCTGCCTTCGGTCATGGCGGTTTCCAGTTCATGGAAGTGGAACGGCGCGCCCGCCAGAAAGGTTTCGAAGAACTGCTCTTCGAGCTGCAGGTACTCCGGTGGCACGGGGAACACCGGGCTGTCGTGCTCGTAGTACTTCACGCGGCCCTGGTAGTCGACCACGGTGCTGACTGCGGCCGCTGTGCCGGGGTTGGGAAAGTCCGCCGACTGCGCGGTCATGCCCACCTTGTCGAAGTAGTGGAACAGCGCCTTGCCGGATACCGGAAAGCGCATGGCGCCCAGCTCGCAGATCACCTCGGCGCCGGGGTCGCCCATGACCCTGGAATACAGCCGCCCGCCGATGCGCTCGCCGGCCTCCAGCACCACCGGGTGCAGGCCCATCTTCAGCAGTTCGTAGGCCGCCACCAGGCCGGCGATACCGGCGCCGACCACCAGCACCTTGCGGCCCCAGCACTCGGGCGGCACGCGGCACAGCGGCTGGCCGGCAGCACGGGCGGCGGCGAGGTAGTCGGCGTAGTGGAACGGGAAGTCCGGGACCAGCGCGGTCACGTCCTTGTTGCGGGCAAGTGGCGTCCTGCGGGGGCTGCGCGAAGGGATGGCGGACATGGCAGTGGCTCCAGGGGCAATCGGGCTCTCGCGTTGAAGTCACAAAGACTGCCAGCGATGTGACTACTTTCAGAAAAGACCAGATCGACCCGGAGCACCAACACGCACCCGACCGGCGGCCTGTGACGTACACAGGCCGCCGGTGCGATTCAAGGTGCGGCTTTGTGGCGCGCCATGTAGTCCTCGTACTCGCGCGACATCACGTAGAGCTTGATCTGCTCGACCTCCTCGGGCTTGAGCGAGTCGTCGAACGACGGCATTCCCAGTGGCTTGAGCGCGCCCTGCAGGACGATCTGCTGGAAGTGCTCGCGGGTGGCGTCGCTGGACTGGCGCAGGTCGGGGATCAAACCGCCGCTGATGGTGCCCATGCCGTGGCACACGCTGCAGAACTGGCCATACAGCTGCTTGCCGGCCTGCACCTGCTCGGGTGCTGCGGTGACGGGCTGGGGCACGCGCTCGACCTTGGCGGGCGCCGGGGCCGGTGGCGGCAACTGCGCCTTGCCATCGAGGGCGAACACCAGCAGGCGGCTGCGGTTCTTCATGCCCGGCAGGTTCATCGACTCGCCGCCGGTCAGGGTGGCCACGCCGCCCCAGCCGGCCATGATCGCCACGTACTGACGCCCGGCCAGTTCGAAGGTCATGGGCGCGGCAACGATGCCGCTTTGCGCCTCGAACTGCCACAGCGCCTCGCCCTTGTCGGCGGAATAGGCATGCATCTGCCCCGCCGCAGTGCCCTGGAACACCAGGTTGCCGGCGGTGCTCAGGGTGCCGCCGTTCCAGTGCGTGGGGTACGGCACCTTCCAGGCGGCCTTCTGCTTGACCGGGTCCCAGGCCAGCAAGGCGCCGCTGACCACGGCGGCCGGCACGTCGGTGGCGTCGGCAAAGCCGGCGGCGGTGTTGAATGCCTTGCGGGTAACGAAGTCCTTGCCTTCGTTGCGGTACACACCGGGTACTTCCTGGTAGGGGATGTACACCAGGCCGGTGCCGGGGTTGAACGACATCGAATGCCAGTTGTGCGCACCAAAGGGGCTGGGCCACATCACGATGGGCTCTTTTTCGTAGCGCACCCCAGGGGCCTCGACCGGCCGGCCGGTGGCGAGGTCGACCTTCTCGGCCCAGGTGACCTTGCCGAACTTCTCGGCCGAGATCAGCTTGCCGTTGGTGCGGTCGAGCACGTAGAAGAAGCCGTTTTTAGGCGCCTGCATCAGGACCTTGCGCGGTTTGCCGTCGATGTTCAGCTCGGCCAGGGTGATCTGCTGGGTGGCGGTGAAGTCCCAGCTGTCGCCCGGGGTGACCTGGTAGTGCCAGGCCAGCTTGCCGGTGTCGGGGCGGATGGCGAGGATCGACGACAGGTACAGGTTGTCGCCACCGCCCGGGCTGCGCACCTCGCGGTTCCACGGCGAGCCGTTGCCGGTGCCGACGTAGAGCAGGTCCAGCTCGGGGTCGTAGGCCATGCTGTCCCACACCGTGCCGCCACCGCCGAGCTTCCAGTACTGGTCGCCCTGCCAGGTCTTGGCCGCTTCGCGCAGTTCGGGGTGCTCGTAGGGCAGCGCCGGGTCGCCCGGTACGGTGTAGAAGCGCCAGGCCAGTTTGCCGGTGTCGGCGTCATAGGCCGAGACGAAGCCGCGCACGCCGTATTCGGCGCCGCCGTTGCCGATGATGACCTTGCCTTTGACCACCCGTGGCGCGCCGGTGATGCTGTAGGGCTTGGCCGGGTCGGTGGTCTGCTGGCTCCAGATGGCCTTGCCGGTCTTGGCGTCGAGGGCGATCAGACGCCCGTCCAGGGTGCCGACGTAGACCTTGTCGCCCCACAGGGCCACGCCGCGGTTGACCGCGTCGCAGCACGAGGTACGGGCCTTGACCTTGGCCACCTCGGGGTCGTAGCGCCACAGCTCCTTGCCGCTGGCGGCGTCGACCGCGATCACCCGGCTCCAGGACATCGAGGTGTAGATCACCCCGTCGTGGAACAGCGGCGTCGCCTCCAGGCCGCGGGTGTTGTCCAGGTCCATGTACCAGGCCAGGCCCAGCGACTTGACGTTGCTGGCGTCGATCTGTTTGAGCGGGCTGAAGCGTTGTTCGGCATAGGTGCGGCCGTGGCTGAGCCACTCGCCGCCGGCCTGTTCGGTGGCGCGGATGGCGGCCTCGTCCACCCCGGCGGCAAGGGCTGCCAGCGGGGTGGCCAGGCACAGCATCAGCAATGAAGTACGCAAAGGTTTTTTCATGTTCGGTGTCCTCGGTGATGGCTGCAGGTGCGGGTCAGAACACCTGCATCAGGCGTACGTTGAAGCGGTCGCCTTCCTTGAAACCGTTTTCCACCGACTGGTCACGGCCATAGTTGAACAGCAGCTGGGTCTTGGGCGTGACGAACCAGCCTGCGCCCACCAGAAACTTGGCGGTGTCGGGTTTGTCGTGCTGGTCGACGCCGTCCAGGCGGGTTTCGCCGCCCCACAACCTGGAGTAGCCCACGCGCAGGTCCAGGCTCGGGGTGAGCTGGTAGCGCAGGAACGCCTGGCCCTGGTACAGCGCGGACTGGCGCAGGGTCAGGCCGGCGGAGGTGGCGTCGTCGTTCTTGCCGAACCAGGTGACGTCGCCGATCAGGTCCAGCCACCACTTGTCGCCCAGGCCCTGGATGTAGCCGGCCTGCAGCGCGAACTTCCAGCGGTTCTCGCCGATGTTGAGCGCGTCGTCGCGGTCGTAGCGGCCGGTGGGCACGTAGAGGAACGGGGTGATGCCGAAATAGGTCTTTTCTTCCGGGCGCTCCACCAGCCACACGGTGGAGGCCAGGATCAGGTCGCCGATGCCGCCATCGCTCTTGCCCAGGCCCGAGGTGTCGCGCTTGCCTTCGAGCTGGCCGAAGGGCAGCAGGAACTGCGGGTCGATGGTGAACCCGCCCAGCTTCATGAAGTGCACGCCCCTGAGAATGCCGATGTCGGAGTTCAGCCCGGCACGCACCGGCTGCTTGTGGCCACCGGAGTACAGCGAGCGACGTTCGGCATGCTGGTAGTAGACCATGCCCAGGTTGGTGCCTTCGGGCAACGCGGTGTAGTCCCCGGCGTCCACATCCACGGCGTGCGCCTGGCTGCCCAGGCAGCCGGCGAGGCCCAGCGTCCAGGCCTGTGCCCAGCCCAATACAGTACGACGGCGGTGTGCCGGCACGCTTGACAGTACGGTCTTGCTCATCGAGTCACCTGTTTATTGTTTTTGTCGGATGAGCCACCCAATGGGCGGCACACAGGCCGTAGCAGGCTTCGTGCCAACGAAATTAATCCATTGATATCAATTGGTTGCGCTTTGAGGACGTCAACCTGCGGTGAGGTGCCCGGCTGCCACCTGCCCCGTTGCAGGCCCGGTTTGCAAGGCTTTGCGGGGTTTCTCAGGGGCGTCTCATGTGTCTCACCGTTTGTCTCGACCTAATACGCACAGAACCGGCTCAAGCCCTCCAAACCCCTGAAAAACAAGTACTTTGGTAGTAGAAAAAAGCTGGCACAAGGGTTGCTGAATGCCTCGGGTTCCTTTCAATAACAAGAGAGCCACACCCATGACCCATGCCTTCCCGGTTCACAGTGATACCCAGGCGTTCGTGCAGCGTCAGCACCGCATGCTGATCGGTGCCGACTGGCGCGGCGCCAGCGATGGCGCCACGCTGCAACTGCTCAACCCGGCCAACGGCCAGGCGCTGGCCCAGGTGCCTGCCGCCACGGTCGAGGATGTCGACCAGGCGGTACGTGCCGCGCGCCAGGCGTTCGATGACTCGCCCTGGAGCCGCATGCGCCCGCGCGAGCGCCAGAACCTGCTGTGGAAGCTGGCCGACCTGATCGAGCGCGATGCCCAGGTGTTCGCCGAGCTCGAATGCCTGAACAACGGCAAGAGCGCGCAGGTGGCGCGGGTGATGGACGTGCAGATGGCCATCGACTCGCTGCGCTACATGGCCGGCTGGGCAACCAAGATCGAAGGCACCACGGTCGACCCGTCGCTGCCGCTGTTCGACGGCGAGTTCCATGCCTATGTGCGCCGCGAGGCAGTGGGTGTGGTGGGTGCCATCGTGGCGTGGAACTTCCCCCTGCTGCTGGCCTGCTGGAAGCTGGGCCCGGCATTGGCCACCGGGTGCAGCGTGGTGCTCAAGCCGGCGGACGAGACCCCGCTGAGCGCGCTCAAGCTGGCCGAACTGGTGCTGGAGGCCGGCTACCCGGCGGGCGTGTTCAACGTGGTCACCGGCGTGGGCGCGGTGGCCGGTGCGGCGCTGTCGGCGCACCCGCTGCTGGACAAGGTGACCTTCACCGGCTCGACCGAGGTGGGCAAGCTGATCGGCAAGGCGGCGATGGATTCGATGACGCGGGTGACGCTGGAGCTGGGCGGCAAATCGCCGACCATCATCCTGGCCGACGCCGACCTTGAGGTGGCCGCTGCCGGTGCCGCCAGCGCGATCTTCTTCAACCAGGGGCAGGTGTGCTGCGCGGGGTCGCGCCTGTATGTGCACCGCAAGCATTTCGACCGCGTGGTGGCCGATATTGCCGGCATCGCCAACGGCATGAAGCTGGGCAATGGCCTGGACCCGAGCATCGACATGGGCCCGTTGATCTCGGCCAAGCAGCAGGCACGGGTGGGCCGCTACATCGACATGGGCCGCGAGCTGGGCGCCAAGGTGGCGTGTGGCGGCGAGTATTACGGGCCGGGGTATTTCGTGCAGCCGACGGTGATTGCCGACGTCGACCAGCAGTGCCCGCTGGTGCAGGAGGAGATTTTCGGGCCGGTGCTGGTGGCGATTCCGTTCGACGACATGGACGAGGCGATTCGCCTGGCCAACGACAGTGCCTATGGCCTGGGCGCGAGCATCTGGTCCAACGACCTGGCGCAGGTGCATCGCATGGTGCCGCGCATCAAGTCGGGCTCGGTGTGGGTCAACTGTCACAGTGCGCTGGACCCGGCGCTGCCGTTTGGCGGCTACAAGCTGTCGGGCGTGGGGCGCGAGATGGGCGCGGCGGCCATCGAGCATTACACCGAGCTGAAGTCGGTGGTGATGAAGCTGTAGGCGGCAGTTGGGGCCGCTCTGCGGCCCGATCGCGGGTCAAGCCCGCTCCCACAGGAGGGGGCTTGCGCCGTGATGGGGTCAGCCCAGTACAGGGCGGAAGAAACTGCGCTCGTAGCTGATGATGCACCGGGTGTCTTCGGCGTACTTGAACGCGGCGATGCACTCGGCGTCGGTTTTCGACTGTTCGCGGTAACGTTCGTACGCTGCCAGGCTCGGGAACGAGAACATCGCCAGGGCGACGTTGTTGGCGCCTTCGCTGGGCAGGAAGTAGCCATGGTGCTGGCCGCCGAATTTCTCCACCAGCGGTATCCACATGCGCCCGTAGGCTTCGAACTCTTGCAGCTTGTAGGCATCGACGATGTAGCGCAGGTAGCAGGTAACCATTGCAGCACTCCATGAAAGGGACCGGCAGCGAGCCTAGTGGGCGTCACGGGCGGGCGTCAATACGCGACAGGTGCAGCGAGCATCAGCGCTCGCACCGTTGAACCCGCGTGCAGCCCTTCAGCGGGTCGGTGCCGCCGGCGCCTGTTCGATGTGGCGCAGATGGCTTGAAGGCACCCAGCCGGCCTGCGCGTCGCGCGACCTTGTGCACCAGGACCAGCCGTTGAGCGACCTCACGCAGAGCAACTCATCGCCAATGTCCACGTCCAGCTCCCTGGCGGTGTAGTCCTCGCGCGCGCGGCCTGCCTGCTCGCCCAGCCTTTCGATCACCTGCGCCGGTACCCAGCCACCCTGCTGGCCGGGCGTGGTGCAGAAGTACCAGTTGTCCCATCCTTCATCGCCCTGGTACACCTCCCCCACCTCCAGCACGGCCCCCTTGGCAAAGGTGATGGGCTGAGGGAATTCGCTGCGGTGCGCTTTAATCACGCGGTATTGCATGTGTCTTCTCCTTGGTGAACTGAAGCCGGTGCCCACCCAGCGGCGCGGCTGTGCGAAAATAGCGCCTTTGTTATCAATAGGTTGGAGATGTACGGTTTGGTTACACACTATTCGGCGAACGGCGCCAATGCCGCCTGCGGGCGTACCAGTCAGACCCTCAACAGCACTCAGGCAGCGGATCAGGTGTCGTGCAAGTCCTGCCTGCGCTCGCTGGCTGCCCCCGACTCGGCAGCCGTGGCCGCCAAGGCCAAGACCCCTTCGCTGGCCGAACTGCGCAAGCAGCGCCAGCAACAGGCCGCGCCGGCGCCGGTGCCCGCGTTCAACGTCAAGGCCAGCTGGCAGGCTCGCCTGAGCAGCCAGGCCGACCGTTGCCGCCTGCCACGCGGTGTGCGCAAGCAGATCTGCGTGTGACCCCCGGGCAGGCCGGCTTGCTGTGGCAAGTCGGCCTGCCCGCCGTTGCCCTGCAACGGATAATCGAGCGGTTTTCATAACCCCGCGCCACCACCGCTTGCGCGCCTGGCGACTTCAGGCCAGTGGCTGGATCACGTCGACCCACTGCGCGTTGACCAGGGTGGCCAGGCGCTCGGGCTCGATGCGCACCGCCGCATTGACGGCACCGCCGGCGGGGAAGACCACCTCGAAGTCCTTCAGCGACTCGTCGCAGTACACCCGCAGCGGCTGGCTCAGGCCGAAGGGGCACACGCCGCCGATGGGGTGGCCGGTGTGCTGCTCGACCTGCTCGGCCTCGAGCATGCGTGCCTTGACGCCGAACTGCTGCTTGTACTTGCGGTTGCACAGGCGCGCATCGCCGCGTACCACCAGCACGATCACCTCCTCCCCCACGCGCAGCGAGAGCGACTTGGCGATCTGCCCAGGCTCGACCGCCAGCGCCTCGGCGGCCAGGGCGACGGTGGCGGTGCTGGACGCCAGTTCCAGCACCTGCAGGTCGGGTGAATGGTGGGAGAAAAACGCTTTGACTGACTGCAGACTCATCTTCGCTTGATCCTCTGAAAAAACAGCCCTGGCGGGATACCGTTGCGTACCCTACCAGCTTGGGCAGGCAAAAAACTCAGTCGCCCAACGCGACGCCCTCGCGACGTGGGTCGGCACCGGCCGACCAGCCCTGCCCATCACGCACGATGACCTGCGTGCCGCTGGTCATCTCGATGGGCGATACCGCATGCCCGCGGGCCTTGAGCTGCTCGATCAGGGCAGGGCCGACCAGCCCGGCCTCCACTTCGGTGCCGACGTTGCGGCTGCCGAAGTTGGGCAGGTCGACGGCCTGCTGCGGGTCGAGCTTCCAGTCCAGCAAGCCGATCAGCGCCTTGTTCACGTACTCGATGATCTGCGAGCCGCCGGGCGAGCCGAGGGCGGCCACCAACTGGCCGCTGGCCTGGTCGAACACCAGGGTCGGCGCCATCGAGGAGCGCGGCCGCTTGCCCGGTGCGATGCGGTTGGCCACCGGCTTGCCGTTCTCCTCGGGGATGAACGAAAAGTCGGTCATCTGGTTGTTGAGCAGAAAGCCCTTGACCAGCACATGAGAGCCGAACGCCGCCTCGACCGAGGTGGTCATCGACAGCGCGCCGCCCTGATCGTCCACCGCGACGATCTGCGAGGTGGAAATGCGCAATGGCGAGCGGTCAGGCGCCCACGCCAGGGGCATGCCGGGCGGCACACCGGCAGTGGCGACGCCCATGCTCCGGTCACCGATCAGCGTGGCGCGCTGGGCCAGGTACGCCTTGCTGGTGAGCCCTGGCACATTGACCGGCACCTGGTCGCTGTCGGCCAGGTACAGGGCGCGGTCGGCATAGGCCAGGCGCTCGGCCTCGGCAATCAGGTGCACGGCCTGGGCGGAGGGTTGCATGACGCCCCCGGGGCGAGCTTTTTCTGGCGCCATCGCCGCCAGGTCCAGTGCCGGTTTCTGGCGCTGCAGCGCCTCCAGAATGCCCAGCGTCTGCAGTACCGCGACGCCACCGGACGACGGTGGCGGCATGCCGCAGACCGTCCACTGCTTGTACGGCCCGCATACCGGCTCGCGCACCTTGGCCCGATAGCCTGCAATGTCGCCCAGCGACAACGTGCCGGGGTTACTGTGGGTATTGACCTGCTGCACCATCGCCTCGGCGATGGGCCCGTGGTAGAAGGCGTCCGGGCCCTGGTTGGCGATGGCCTCCAGGGTTTGCGCCAGCTCGGGGTTCTTCAGCAGCGTGCCCACGGGCAAGGGCTGGCCCTGGGCCGTGAGCAGGTAGCGGGCCAGTGCAGGCGACTGCGGTATCGAGGTGGAGGCGGCAATCAGGGCATGCAGCCGCGCAGACACGGGGAAGCCGTCGCGGGCTAGGTCGATGGCCGGCTGGAACAGCGCGCGCCAGGGCAGCTTGCCGTGTTGCTGGTGCGCCATCTCCAGGGCCCTGAGCACACCGGGCACGCCCACCGAGCGACCGCCGATCTGGGCGTCCTTGAATCCCATCGGCGTACCGTCCGGCTTCAGGAACAGGCGGCTGTCGGCCCCTTGGGGCGCCGTCTCCCGCCCATCGAACGCCTGCACCTGCTTGCCATCCCAGTACAGGATGAAGGCGCCGCCGCCGATGCCGCTGGACTGCGGCTCCACCAGGGTCAACACCGCCTGCATGGCAATGGCGGCATCGATCGCAGACCCGCCCTTGCGCAGCATCGCCTGGCCGGCGGCGCTTGCCAGAGGGTTGGCTGCCGCGGCCATATGGTGCTGTGCCTGTACGGTGGCCATGCCTGTGCGGTAGCCCGAGGCGATTTCCGGGGCGGCGGGCAAGGCGGTGCTGGATGGCGCAGGCGGGGTTGCGCTGGTGCAGGCGCCGAGCAGCAACGTTGCCATCGAGAAGCCGAGGGCGTGGATCAGGTGTTTGCGGGTGGTTGGGTAACCGGTCAAGACCAACTCCATTGGGCGTTTGGGGAACGCGGGCAATGGTAGCGTGATTGACGCGAGCAGGCCCGGTACTCACCGCGCCTTGTGCGGCGAATCCAATGCGCGTGCCCTGATTCTCGACGCGTAGGGTGCAGATTGATTAAGCTTCCCGCTTTAACGTTTCAGTTTGTTTCAAGGATTCAGATGACCATTCAGCAAGCGCCGCCACTCGCCTATTCCAGAGCCACCGTCGGCAAGATGGAAGCCGCCATGGCCCTGGGAAGTTTTGCCATCGGTACCGGCGAGTTCGCGATCATGGGGCTGATGCCCGACATCGCCAGCAACCTGCACCTGAGCGAGCCCCAGGTGGGCCATGCCATCAGCGCCTATGCCCTGGGCGTGATGGTGGGTGCGCCGGCCCTGGCGATTCTGGGCGCCAAGCTGCTGCGCAAGCACATGCTGCTGTTGCTGATGGCGCTGTATGCAATCGGCAACCTGGCCACGGCCTTGGCGCCCTCCTTCGCCGGGCTGGTGGCGTTTCGCTTTATCAGCGGCCTGCCCCACGGCGCCTACTTCGGCATCGCGGCGGTGGTGGCCTCGAGCATGGTGGCCACCGACCAGCGCGCGGGCGCGGTGGCACGGGTGATGATGGGGCTCACCCTGGCGATGCTGCTGGGCAACCCGGTGGCGACCTTCCTGGGGCAGTTCTTCGGCTGGCGTGCGGCGTTCGTGCTGGTGGGCGCGATTGCGCTGTGCACCATCGGGCTGGTGTGGCGCTACGTGCCGCAGCGTCACGATGAAGTACGCAGCGACCCGCGCAAGGAGCTCCAGGCGTTTCGCCTGCCGCAGGTGTGGATGGCGCTGGCCATCGCCTCGATCGGTTTTGCCGGCATGTTCTGCGTGTTCAGTTACCTGGCGCCGACCATGCTGCAGGTGACCAAGGTGTCGCCACAGTGGATTCCATTCGGGCTGGCGGCGTTCGGGGTGGGCGGCATCATCGGCAACATCGCGGGCGGCAAGCTGTTCGACCGCCTGCAGTTTCGCGCGGTGGGGTTGGTGCTGGTATGGTCGATTCTCGTGCTGAGCCTGTTCCCCTTCGCGGCCAGCTCGCCGTGGGGCGTGCTGCTGGGCTGCGGGCTGGTCGGCACCATGATCGCACTGGCCGCCCCCTTGCAGATTCGCCTGATGGACATTGCACATGAAGCACCGAGCCTGGCGGCGGCATCGAACCATGCGGCGTTCAACCTGGCCAATGCGCTGGGGCCATGGTTTGGCGGCATGGCGATTACCGCGGGGTTCGGCTGGACCAGTACCGGCTACATTGGCGCGGCGACTGCGCTGGTGGGGTTGGGGATCTACCTGGTGGCGCGGCGCATGAAGGGCGGGCACTGAGGGCCTGCCAGGTTTTGCCAAAGGAAAGAAACCAACGTGAACCAGCTTTCAATCGCCAGCTTCAAATCGAAGTACAGCCAGGGCTTCTACTCGACCTTCGCCATCGATGGCGTGCCGCTGGAAGTCTGGCTGCCAATACGAGACCCCGCTGCGCAGCTTCATCTGGTGGCAGCGCATGCCGGCCTCTACGGCGAAGACGATAATGAACTGGTGTGGGACCGCAGCTACTCCACTGCCCCTGGGTGGACCACCCTGGTGCCGCTGCTGGTGTGCTCCGATGACCTGGACCTGAGCTGCACGGTCATCGTCGTGGAGCAACACGCCCATGAGGACCACATCCACTGGCGGCGCTTCGGCCTGCTGCACGAGGTGATCACCCTGGAGCAGCCCCGCGTCAGCTGGTTCGAGGCCGCGTGCACCGCCACCTTCGAACGCGCCGAATTCCACCACACACTGGATGAATTTCGCCGGCTGGAAGGCGTGGTGATGGCCTGGGACTAGGGTCTGTATGAAAAGTCTTGAGACGAAGGTCAGGCTGTTTTCAACGCAGCATCATCGAGTATCAAGGCTTTTCGTACAGAGCCTAGGCCGCTATCGAAGCCTGGACTGTTCGCATGCAGCCTTGAGGCGCTGCATGGCATCGGGCGCCATGGGCGCGGTCATCATGGCGTGATAGTTCATGCATTCCCGGGTTTGCTGCTCAGCCGTGGGAGCGCCGCTGGAGGTACAGCCGGCGAGGATGAACAGCGCAAGGGCCGTGATCAGTGGTTTCATTTATATATCCGCAACAAGTGACGCCATGGCCTCCAGCGCCTTGAGGCCTCAATGGTCACCATGGCCTGCGCGCATCTTGAAAAAGCGAACCTGCCGCTTATTGGCCAAGGCGGAAAATAATAATCAAAAGCCCTGCAGATGAGCATCATGAGGGTGGCTAACGTTCCCATGAAATCAATTCAATTTAACTCGTTCGATGCCCGGACATAAAATACGCCCCAATTAAGGAACACTTCAAGACGCCCGAGCAAAAAAACCTACAACGAATCAAACTTGCCGAAGAGGGCAAATGTAGATTCGGTTTTTATCTCGGACCATCAGGGCACCCGATTAAAATGAGCACAGCATTTACATTCTCGATCAAGCGTATTCGTTTCGACGAACATTATCGCCCCGCTGAAAACACCCGCACGACCACCAACTTCGCAAACCTGGCGAGGGGGCAGCGTCGCCAGGAGAACCTGCGCAACACCCTGACGATGATCGACAATCGTTTCAACGCCCTGGCGCACTGGGACAACCCGAAAGGCGACCGCTACAACGTCGAACTTGAAATCATTTCCGTGGAAATGAACATGGATGCCGAGCACAGGGACACCGCCCTGCCGCTGATTGAAATATTGCAGACCACCATTGTGGATCGCAAAACAAGCGAACGCATCGAGGGCATCGTAGGCAACAACTTCTCCTCGTACGTGCGCGATTATGACTTCAGCGTGCTGTTGCTGGGGCACAACAAGAACCAGCAGGGGTTCAGCACGCCGGATGATTTCGGCGAGCTGCACGGCAAGCTGTTCAAGCATTTCGTGAACTCGAGCACTTATAAAGAACACTTCAAAAAACCACCGGTCATCTGCCTGAGTGTTTCCAGCAGCAAGACCTATCAGCGCACCGAAAACCAGCACCCGGTATTGGGCACCGAATACCAGCAGGACGAATATTCCCTGACCGATGAGTACTTCCGGAAGATGGGCCTGAAGGTTCGCTACTTCATGCCTGCCAACAGCGTGGCACCGCTGGCGTTCTACTTTGCGGGGGACCTGCTGGGGGATTACACCAACCTTGAACTGATCAGCACCATCAGCACGATGGATACCTTCCAGAAGATCTATCGCCCTGAAATCTACAACGCGAATTCAGCAGCAGGTCGATGCTATCAGCCGAGCTTGAATCACCAGGATTACTCGTTGACCCGCATTGTCTACGATCGAGAAGAGCGCAGTCAGTTGGCCATCGAACAGGGCAGGTTTGTCGAAGAGCACTTCATCAAGCCCTACCAGACCGTGCTTGAGCAGTGGTCCGCCCAATACGCGCTTTGATCATTCAGAACATACAAGGTCATCTATCGTGAAAAAACTGCTACCCACCTCCACTGCTGGCAGCCTGCCCAAACCGTCCTGGCTTGCACAACCCGAGACGCTCTGGTCGCCCTGGAAGCTGCACGGCGAGGAGCTGCTCGAAGGCAAGCAGGATGCCTTGCGCCTGGCCCTGCAGGAACAGCAACACGCAGGCATTGATATCGTCAGCGACGGCGAACAGACCCGCCAGCATTTCGTTACCACCTTTATCGAGCACCTGAGCGGAGTGGATTTCGAGAAGCGCGAAACCGTCAGAATTCGTGACCGCTATGACGCAAGCGTGCCGACCGTTGTGGGTGCTGTTGCCAGGCAAAAACCGGTGTTTGTCGAAGATGCCAGGTTTCTGCGCCAGCAGACCAGCCAGCCCATCAAATGGGCCCTGCCGGGCCCCATGACCATGATCGACACGCTGTATGACAGCCACTACAAAAGCCGGGAAAAGCTGGCTTGGGAATTTGCCAAGATCCTCAATCAGGAAGCCCGAGAGCTGGAGGCGGCGGGCGTGGACATCATCCAGTTCGACGAGCCTGCCTTCAACGTGTTCTTCGACGAGGTGAATGACTGGGGCGTGGCCACACTGGAACGGGCGATCGAAGGGCTCAAATGTGAAACGGCCGTGCATATTTGCTACGGCTACGGCATCAAGGCCAATACCGACTGGAAAAAGACGCTGGGCTCGGAGTGGCGCCAATATGAGGAAGCCTTCCCCAAGCTGCAGAAATCCGGCATCGATATCATCTCGCTGGAGTGCCACAACTCCCATGTCCCGATGGACCTGATCGAGCTGATTCGCGGCAAGAAAGTGATGGTGGGGGCCATCGATGTGGCGAACCACGCCATCGAAACCCCCGAGGAAGTGGCCAACACCCTGCGCAAAGCGCTGCAGTTCGTGGACGCCGACAAGCTCTACCCGTGCACCAACTGCGGCATGGCCCCTCTGCCCCGCGAGGTGGCACGCGGCAAGCTGAACGCCTTGAGCGCCGGCGCGGACATCGTGCGCAGAGAGCTCTTGAACCGATAAGGGTGCAGGAGGGGTTGCAGCGCTGATCGAGCGGCTTGCCCCCTCCCCACCGCCTTTGGATCCGCCCCTTCAGCCAGGACCTACCATGTCACGTTCCAGTACTGCCATCGAGCCATTGCGCTTTCGCGAAGCGCTCGGGCACTACGCATCGGGTATCACGGTGATCACGTCGCAGATCGAGGAGGAGCCGGTCGGCTTTACCTGCCAGTCGTTCTATAGCGTGTCGATGAGCCCGCCGCTGGTGTCGTTCAGCGTGATGGCCGGTTCGGCCAGCTACCCCAGGATCCGCCAGGCAGGCCGCTTCGCAGTCAATATCCTGTCCGGTGAACAGGTCGGGATCTCCAACCAGTTCGCCCGACGAGGTACCGACAAGTGGCAGGGCGTGCAATGGCAGGCATCGCCACTGGGCAACCCGATCATTGCCGGCAGCCTGCACTGGCTCGATTGCGAGATCCACGCCGAACACGTCGCCGGTGATCACCTGATCGTGATTGGCGAAGTGAAGGCGCTGAACCTGCAGCAAACTGCCGCCACACAGCCCTTGCTGTACTTCAAGGGGCAATACTGCAACCTCGCCGCCCACGGCGCAGGCTGAGGAACCAGGGGCCTGGCCTTCTCAACAAGCCCCTTGCATCGCGGTATCGACCGCTTCCACAAGCATCTGCGCATGCTCTTCGGTAAACGCCAGCAGCGGACGGATTTTGAGCACGTTCTGGTGCGGACCGGCGGCGCTGATCAGCACGCCCTGCTCGCGCATCGCGTTGACCACCTGGCGGGCCTGCCTGGCTGCGGGTGCCTTGGTGGCGCGGTCGGTGACCAGCTCAACCCCAAGGAACATGCCGGCCCCCCTGACGTCGCCGATCATTTGATGGCGCAGGGCAAGCCGTGTCAGGCCGTCCAGCAGATAGCTGCCAATGTGATGGGCCCTCTGCTGCAGGTGTTCTTCGCGGATGACGTCCAGCACCGCCTGACCTGCCGCACACGAGACCGGGTTGCCGCCAAAGGTATTGAAGTAGCGCATGCTCCTGCCGAAGTGATCGACCACCTGGGAGCGCCCGACGATGCCGGCAATGGGCTGGCCATTGCCCATGGGCTTGCCGAGGGTGACGAGGTCCGGGCGCACGTTGTGCCTGGTAAACCCCCACATGTTAAGGCCGGTACGCGCAAAACCCGGCTGTACCTCATCGGCGATGTACAGCAGGCCTTCGGCCTGGGCCAGCGCCACACCCTCGGCGATACAGCCCGCCGGCCCGGGCAGCACGCCGTCGCTGGAGAAGATGCCATCCAGCAGGATTGCCGCCGGGCGGATGCCGTGCGCCTTGAGGTCGTCGATTGCGGCGCGCACGTCTGCGGCGAACATCGGCGCCACGTTTTCGGCCCCCAGACGGTAAGCGTCAGGTGCGCGAACGGTGCGCACATGCGCCGGGAGCACCATGGCGCTGCCAAGCGATGGTGAAAGCTCGGCGATGTCTGCGGTGACGCCGTGGTAGGCGAACCGGGTGATGATGACGCCGGTGCCTCCGGTGCAGTGCCTGGCGATACGCAGCGCCAGATCATTCGCCTCGCTCCCGGAGCAGGTGAACATGACGCGATCCAGGTCATCGGTGAAGGTACCGAGCAACTGCTCGGCATAGTCGAGAATGCCCTCCTGCAGGTAACGGGTGTGCGTGTTCAGCACCTGCGACTGCCGATGAATCGCCTCGACCACCCGGGGATGGCAGTGACCGATGGAGGCAACGTTGTTGTAGGCGTCCAGGTAACGACGGCCCTGCTCGTCGAAGAGCCATACGCCCTCCCCTCGAACGGTGTGCAGCGGTCGCTCGTAGAACAGACGGTATGCCGGGCCCAGTAGCCGCTCGCGGCGCTCGATCAGGCGTCGCTGCGATGCCGAAAGCCGGGTGGCGTCGGCTGACGTGAAGCCGTTGATCATGCTCATGCTCGATTTGCTCGCAGGCAGGCCGAAGCAATTCGGTCTTCTGTTTCAGCGCGAGGCAGCGCCGACAGTGCCTTCAGGTTTGCCCAGGCACGCTGGGTGTTTCGAAGGATGTACTGGCGATTGTCCGGATGCAGTTCGGCGCGCCAGGAGTTGATGCACAGGGCCAACGCCAGGCGCGTGGCCAGCAGCTCGGGCAGCAGCGCCAGCTCCTGCTGGTTCAGGGGGTTGCACTGGTGGTAGCCGACAATCACATCTAGGGCCGGCTCCAGTACATCGCCTACCTGCCCAAGGTGGTAGGAAGCGGCAACCGCGACCTCGTTGACCAGGGGCGCATGCACCATGTCACCGAAATCGAGGATGCTGCGCAGCACATCGGGGTTGTGGGCATCCACGATGATGTTGTGCGGGTTGGTGTCATTGTGAATGACCTGCTTGCGCAACCCGGGGATGCTGGGCACCACCACCGACGCATACTGCTCGAGGCTGCGCTGCACCAGGCTTCGTCCGGGGCCGGGTTCGATGTGCACCAGCAGCGGTCGAAGGTGCGCGGCGTGCTGCATGTCCCACAGCAGCGCATGCCCGGCGGCGGGGTGGGCAAACCCTTGCAGCGCCACGTCAAGCCGGGCGATGGACTGCCCGATGACCCGGCGAAACGTCGGTGTGGGGTGACTCACGCAGTGAAGGGGCATGCCGTCTTCGAAGGACAGCAGCCGCGCCAGCATGCGCTGCCCGTCGATCTCGACGAAGGTGGCGTACTGGCCCTCAAGCGAGGGGTGCACGCGCTGAACCGCAAGCCCGGGATCGCGAAGCTCGATTCTTCGCATCGCCTGGTTGTGGAAGTCGACCACATCGGGGTTTTCAAGCGGGTGGGAGAGCTTGAACAACCGGGATGAGCCGCCTTCGAGCATCACGCGGAAATTGAGGTCGCGCTCGCCGCCCAGTTTTTCGAGCGTGCCGCTCAAACCAAATTGCTGGCGCAGCACTGCACACGCCTGCGCATCGGTGACCCGTGCCGGAGCAGCTTCGAGCAGGCTGTCATCGACAGCCAGATTTTCAAGGGGCATGACTCGCATCCTTATACGGCCTTTGAATGGCGCCCCCGGTTTCAGGGGCGCCATGCATCACTTGTTGACCCAGGCGTTGAAGCGTTCCTCCAGGTCCTCACCGTGGTCGATCCAGAACTCGGCGTCGGTGGCACGGGCGTTTTTCAGGTTTTGCGGGGCGGTGGGCAGTTTTTCGCCCACGCGCTTGTCCAGCAGGTCCATCGCGCCGGTGTTGCTGGGCCCGTAGGGGATGGCCTCGACGAAGTTCTTCTGTTGCATGGGCTCGCTGGCGAACGCGATGAAGCGCTCGGCCAATTCCTTTTTCGGCGCCCCTTTCACGATGGCCCAGTGATCGAGGTCGTAGAGGCTGCCATTCCATTGCATCGCGAACGATTGGCCTTCCTCCTGGGCAGAGGTGACACGGCCGTTGTAGGCGGAGGTCATGACCACGTCACCGGCGATCAGCCATTGCAGCGGCTGCGCGCCGGAGTCCCACCACTGGATGCTGGACTTGATTTCATCGAGCTTTTTGAACGCACGTTTGACACCCTCTTCAGTACCCAGCAGCGTGTAGAGGTCCTTGTTGTCTACCCCATCGGCGAGCAGCGCGAACTCCAGCGTGAACTTCGCGCCGCGGCGCAGACCGCGCTTGCCGGGGTACTTCTTCAGGTCCCAGAAGTCGGCCCAGCCTTGCGGGCTGGAGGCGAGTTTGTTGGGGTCGTAGGTCAGCACGGTGGACCAGATGAAGATGCCGACACCACAGTCGCTGACGGCCGCAGGAATGAAGTCTTCCTTGTTGCCTATCCGGCTCCAGTCCAGCGGTTCGAACACCCCTTCGCTGCAACCACGGATGAGCTCGGGCGATTCGACCTCCACCACATCCCAGCTGGTTTTGCCGGTGTCGGCCATCACCTTGATCTTGGCCATTTCGCCGTTGTAGTCGTCGGCGGTGATGGCCACGCCGGTCTGGGCGGTGAAGGGTTTGTAGAACGCCTTCTCCTGCGCCTGGCGGTTGTTGCCGCCGAAGGACACCACGGTCAGCTTTTCAGCGGCATACAGCGGGCTTGCGATGGTTGCGAGCAAAAGTACAGCTGCGATTTTCTTATTCATGCGTCTCTCCAGGTCAGCTACGGGTCGTGGGCAGCTTTAAAGGGATGGCAGTTTTCTTGTAGTGGCAGCAATCGATCGAACGTGACGCTTCCCCGGTGGGGACGGGACGCATTAAAACACATAATAAATATGATGCATCATATTTTACGCTACACTTGCCCTCACCAATGAACAGGGAACCCGCCATGACCGATCAACGTACGCTGCTTCTCACCGGTGCCAGCCGGGGCATCGGCCACGCCACCGTGAAACATTTCAGTGCTGCGGGTTGGCGCGTGTTTACCGCCTCGAGGCAGGACCTGGGCGAAGGCTGCCCCTGGGCCGAAGGCATCGCCAACCACATTCACCTCGACCTGGGGAGCGTGGAGGACATACAGCGCAGGCTTCCGGAAATCCGGGAAAAACTCGGGGGGCGGCTGGATGCGTTGGTCAACAACGCCGGCGTTTCACCCAAAGGCCCGGATGGTGGGCGGCTGGGGGTGCTGGAGTCCGACTACTCGACCTGGCTGAACGTGTTCAACGTGAACATCTTCTCGACGGCCCTGCTGGCACGGGGGTTGTTCGAGGAGCTCAAGGCGGCGAAAGGCTCGGTGATCAACGTCACCTCCATTGCCGGTTCGCGGGTGCACCCGTTCGCAGGGGTGGCCTATGCCTGCTCCAAAGCGGCGCTGTCGGCGCTGACGCGCGAGATGGCGCACGACTTCGGGCCCTATGGGGTTCGGGTGAACGCGATCGCCCCGGGGGAGATCGACACCTCCATCCTGTCCGCTGGCACCGAGCTGATCGTGGAGCGATCGATCCCGATGAAACGCATGGGAAAACCCGAGGAGGTCGCGGCGTTGGTGCATTTTCTCTGCACGCAGGGCGCTTCGTACGTCAATGGCGCAGAAATCCATGTAAACGGTGGGCAACATGTTTGAGTTACTCGATAATCGCTGCCGGTAGCCTCCCCTCTCCCGCCGGGCCTGCGCCGCACACGAGTACGCGATGAATTATCCGATTGAGCACCTGAAACACTCCTACCTTGGCAGCGGTATCTATGGCCTGCTGCGCGAAGCCCTGATTACAGGGCGCTTCCAGCCTAACGACCGGCTGCGCATACGCGACCTTGCCGAACAGCTGGGTACGAGTGTCACACCAGTGCGGGACGCGATTCTTCAACTGGCAAAGGAGCAGGCGCTGGTTCTGAAGACACCGCGGGACATTCGTGTGCCGGTACTGACTTCCAAGCAGTACTTGGAGATCAGGAGCATCCGGCTCTCGCTCGAGGGGTTGGCGGCCGAAACAGCTGCATCGCTGGCGACCGAGGAGCAAGTGGCGCGGCTGCAAACCTGCATTCAGAACAACCTGGTGGCGATCAAGGACAATGACTTGAGGTCCGCGCTGACCTTCAACCACGAGTTTCACTTCAGTTTGGCGGAAATCGCCGATATGCCGGTGCTGGTCAGCCTGCTGGATGGGTTGTGGATGCGTACCGGGCCGCTGATTGCCCGGGCCTACGGCGGGTTCAACGAGCGCATGGCGATTGATCATCACTGGGATGTGCTGGAGGCGTTGAAGCAGCGCGATGGTGCGGCGGCTCGCCTGGCGATCTGCAGTGACATTCTGGATGGGAGCCAGAAGATGCTGGAGTATGTTCAGATGGAGCATGACTGAAGGGGCGTGGTGCTGGCGATAACTCGGCATGCGACAGGCCGCATGCTGCAAGTGGCGCCGCTGGCGTTCTGAAACCGATTCTCCCCCCCCCTGTTCCGGCGTCCTGCCGACCGAAAAAATCCCCTCCCCGTGCAATTCGTCGCCTCGGCTCGCCGTGCTCGCCCGACTGGATTACTGTATATGCAAACAGTATCCATATGGTGACGGAAATGACCCAAGACATTGAAGACTTTGACGGCTTCGGAGCGCCCACTGAGCTGGAGATGTGGAAGCACCAGGTGGTGCTCATTACGAATGAGGCCGAATACCTGACCCGAGAGCTGGGCAAGGCGCGCAGGAACATTGCCAAGCTTGTGGCGATGAACCAGGGGCTGACGAAGGACCTGCACGACCTGCAGCTGAAATCGACAGGGCGGGTGTTCCCCACGAGCTGCGCACTCAGTGGCAGCCCGGCACAGGAAATCGCGGAACTTCATAAAAACTCATAAGGCGTGTCGTCACCGTAAAACTTAGCGGAAAAGGCAGGAAACTTACACGGTGCACGATCCCATTAAAGTGAGAGCGAAACTTTTTTTGAACAAGAAATAAATTGTAACAATGACCTGTTGAAATATTTTAAATACCAGGAACCCAACCTTTATTGACCAAAAAATGTGAAGCTGTGCGTTTTTATAGCTGGATGGAAACCCAGTTCAATAAAACCTCACCCGATGGTAACGTATGCTTTCGCATTGCTCAGAATAATAAAAAACATGAGCAAACTTGTTGGTTGAATAAAGGATTAACGAATGACTATCGAGCGAGAGATTTTCTCGGCCCTTATCGCGCAGAACGCATTTCAAGGTGAAAAGCCGAGCGTACAAAGCTACGCCCAGCTAGCCGTAGACAAGGGGTTCAGAGCGCTTACGTCAAGGCAGCAGGCGGTGGTGAGCCCCTTCCTGAAGAAACAATGCGAGGGGATGAGAAAACCAAACGAAAAACACAACAACTGCCAAAACACGATAGCCGGTCGTGATTTGGTTGCAGCGCTTGAAAAAGCAGAAAGTTACAAGGGATGGCGCTGCGAAAGCTGCCGGAGTGCATCTTAAAAACCAGAAAGCACCGTAAAAAGAGTAGCCCTCCAGAAAAGCTGTAAAGTAAAAAACACTACTGCACTCGCTACTCCTGACTGTTATTGCAGCAGGCCGCCATGGCCTGCTCGCAAGTTTTTCTTTTTATGCCCTGATCAGCCCACCCGCCAATCTTCGTTCACTCGTCACGCACCTGAGCGCCTTGAAAAAATAGTGCACGAAACAGCCCGATTCTTTTGCGCGGCTAATTTTTTCAGAGAGAAAAATAGTGCCTATCTACCAGGCAGCACTACTGGTTGTGCGCCGGGTCATCGCTTACAGTGAGGCCAGCATCCTCGACAGCGATGTTCGGTGCGGGCGGGCTGGCACTCGTAGCCAGACCAATTAGCGGGCCTACCAAGAGCTGGCGAGTGCTTCAATGACGACGCTGCCCGTCAGAGCATCAACGCTTCCGGTGCAGTTCGGGTGACCAGGCGCTGCTCAGGACGATAACCCCGAAGATCACCAGGTACAGCCAGTATTGGCTCGGGTACGAGAAAGAGCCCACTTGGGCGACCACAAACACGCCGCCACCAACAACTAACCGCTGCCGACGCGTGAACCTCTGCCTGAGCGCTACCAGCTTGCTTCTCCACCCCATTGCCACGCTCCCTGTTTGGTCAGCGGCAAAGCATATCACCCCTATTCAATGATTCCGCCTCGCGCCAGATGCTCGACGCACCGCTGTGCGCTGAGCAGCTCATGGAGCTTGCGGAAGACAGGCAGGTGCCACGACCTCGGTATCAGGGCCAAGGGCGTGGCCAGAGAGATTTGAACGTATCGAATGTCATTGCAAAGACCGGATGTTGCTGGCTCCGCACTTTTAGCGGGGCCAGACAAAAGCTACCCCGGCTTGACGGAACACGTTGCGATGAATGTTGGCATGTAGTTGTCGATCAGAAATCGGGGCACCGGCTGAAAAGCTTCTTCGAAGCCTGTTAGCAGCAAGCCCGCCTCCAGCTGCCCGCTTATTTGCTCCGCTAACGTGTGACCAAATACGAATGCCTCACCTCTCGCTATCTTACCCTCAATTTCGTCAGCATTCAGATCGGTTATGTCTGCGTAAGGCAGTGTGAAGCGCGGTTTCATCAAACCGCTTTTAGCCAGGTCAGTAGAGCGGTCGAAAATGAATACTACCGGATTGTAAAAGCTGCTGAGCAGCTTTCCTCCCTTACCGAGTACGCGATAACATTCAGCCCATACTTTACGAATATCGGGCACATACAGATTCGAGATCGGATGAAAAATCAGGTCAAATGACTCATCATCAAATTCAGACAAGTCCTGCATATCTCCCAAGACCGTGCGTAGAGAAAGATCGTCTCGCTTTGCAACCATATCATCCAATGCCAGCTGATCGCGAGAGGCATCCATCACAACCACTTCAGCCCCCGCAGCCGCCAACACGGGGGCTTGCTGCCCTCCGGAAGCAGCTAGGCACAAAATGCGCTTCCCTTGCACATCGTTAAGCCACGCTGTCGGGAGCTCTGCGGGGATAAGTTGTATTTTCCACTCCCCTCTTCGAGCAGCCTGAATAACTTCGGCAGAAACTGGCTTCGACCAATCACAACCTTCGCGAGCAAGTCGGTTCCAGACATTCTGATTATGATCATAAACATCTTTTTAGGAGAATCGGGCAGTCATCGTTACTTATCCCTACAGAAGAGAACAACGCCAAACAGTAAAGCAAGAAGGCTTTATTAGCCGTCACCATCGATCAATTCAAGGTAACAGGCCATATCAACTCAAACAATTACGTGCTTTGACTTTTGGCAAATCCGAAAGAGGCTAACACACATTAATTGTTCATTACGGGAGAATCTCGATGCAAGATTAATTCAATGGAGACTTTTTGAACATAACTGCCCAAGCCGATTCATGCAAGTATCACATTAGGGATACAAGGTGGACTGTAGATAGAAACCCGGTTGGCAGCTACGAGCCAATACGCCCACACAGCAGTTACTCCAGCGCCAACTGCACCTCATCCAGCTCCAGTGATAGCGGTTCGAGCTTCAGCTGCGACTACCTCCTCCCCGCCTCCGCTACCATTTGCGGCGTGGGGCTTATCCCACGTAAATCGAAATACTCCTGGACAACGAGCTGGCTGAACTGACCGGCTAGAAGGCCAGTAGCTACCAGCGCGGCTGGCTTGAAGAGCTCCATTGGTACTTCACCGAACGCCGCGGCAGATGACTATTGGTTGGCAGCCAGTACGCCCGAATGAAACTGGGTATAACGCTTCAAGCCATGCTGTCCATGGATCTGGCGTATCTGACAGGACAGCGTCCTGCGGACGTGCGAGTGCTGAGGAGGAACTACATCGAGGGCGTTGCCCTGGGCGTGAAGCAGCAGAAGACACACAAAAAGCTGCGGGCCCTGCTTGAGGTTGACGGAGTGGAGCGCAGTTTAGTGACCATGATCAGCAACATCCTGGCTCAGAATGAGCAATAGGGGGGACAATGCGAAAGAAAAGAATTCCCAAGCGTGTTCCCGAGGCCTTTTTCCCTACCCTCAGAAACGCAAAAAGCCCTGAATAATCAGGGCTTTAGAAGTGGCGGAAGCGTAGAGATTCGAACTCTAGGATAGTTGCCCATCGACGGTTTTCAAGTCCATTAAATTTTCCTTTAAAAACAATGAGATAGAAAAATCGATGTTCCGCAATTCACCTTTTCAGAACGAGCTCAATCCCTTCCATAGCAAGGGTCGCTTTTTCAGTTGCGGAACTGAATTTGAGCTGACAGCGACCGTTTGATCTCAGTGAAGAACCGGAGCTTCACCGCCGAGGGCGCGTAGCTGATATGCCTGAACAGCCTCGATAAAGGACTCTGCCTGGATGCGCAGCTGTTTTACTTCATCAACATCAAGCACACCTTTTGCTTCTTCGTAGGGACGCAAAGCCTCAAAGGCTTGGGCCATCAACTCGTCACCTTGCTCCATTCGCGCAAGCAACGTTTCCGCATCGATTTTAGCCATCCTTGCCGCCTCCAAGAGGTAATCACCCCCGAGTATAGGTCGCTGTCTGTAGGTACGATTACAGACGGGGGTTCAAATCCCCCCGGCTCCACCAAATAATCAAACAAAGACGTCCACGGACGTCTTTTTTTTGTGCCTAAAACCCAGTAAATACGGGGCTTTCAGGGCCATCGGTATCCACTGACGTCCATGAGCAGCCACGCCTTTTGGCATTCCAAATGGCATTCCAAGCGCTTAGGTGCTAATTTTTGGAATGCCAAAATCAATTCTGGAATGCCAATGTGCGCACAAGCTACCCGTCTCTCTGAACTCAAAATCAAATCTGCCAAGCCTGCTGAAAAGGACTACGTCTTATTTGATGGCGGCGGACTACAAATGCGAGTGAGAAGCAATGGCTCTAAACTATGGAACTTCAACTATCGACACCCTGTGACGAAGAAGCGGATCAACATGGGACTAGGAACCTTCCCTGAAGTCTCGTTAGCGCAAGCACGCAAGCGTTCCGTTGAAGCGAGAGAAGCACTTGCCCACGGCATCGACCCTAAAGAGAAACGGGATGCGGTGCTGCAAACTAAACAAGCTGCGACTGAGCACACATTCCAGAATGTGGCAACGTCCTGGTATGAGCTGAAGAAAGATGCTGTGACGCCGGCCTACGCTGAGGACATCTGGCGTTCGCTAACATTGCACGTATTCCCGGACTTGGGTTCCACACCGATCTCAGCTATCAGCGCACCTCAAGTCATCAACCTGCTCCGGCCACTCGAAACCAAAGGCAGCCTTGAAACCGTGAAGCGGCTGACGCAGCGGCTCAACGAGATCATGACCTACGGGGTCAACTCGGGACTGATTCACGCAAACCCGCTCAGTGGTATCCGCTCAGTCTTCAAGAAGCCGAAAAAGAAAAACATGGCGGCACTCCCCCCCGATGAGCTGAAAGAGCTCATGGTGGCAATCGCCAATGCCAGTATCAAAAGAACGACCCGCTGCCTCATCGAATGGCAGCTCCACACCATGACCCGGCCAGCCGAGGCTGCGACCGCCCGCTGGGTGGACATCGACATCGTGAAGAAGATCTGGACGATCCCTGCGGAGCGCATGAAGAAGCGCCGCACGCATATTGTCCCGCTCACGGAGCAGGCTCTTGCACTCCTGGAAGCGATCAAGCCCTACAGTGGACATCGGGAGTATGTGTTTCCCGCAGACCGGAACCCTCGTACCCACTGCAACAGCCAGACCGCCAACATGGCGCTGAAACGAATGGGCTTCGAGGGGCGTCTGGTCAGCCACGGCATGCGCTCGATGGCGAGCACCATCCTCAACGAGCACGGCTGGGATCCTGAACTGATCGAGGTCGCGCTTGCCCACGTAGACAAGGATGAGGTTCGCAGCGCCTACAATCGTGCGGACTATATCGAGCGGAGACGCCCGATGATGATCTGGTGGAGTGAGCACATCCAGGAGGCAGCAACGGGCAATCTGTCGGTGTCAGCCATCCAGGAGAATCGCGACAGAAAAGTCGTTTCAATACGCTGATTAACAAACGGCGCCCCGAAATTGCGGGTGAAGATAAGGTAAAAATGGCGAATAGCAGGCACTGGTTGTGTCTTGCAAACCGAGGACAATTCGTTTTTGCTGGTCGGGCACAGGTGATTTTTAAAAGGGAGGACATGTGGCCCTCCCTTTTCTACTCACACCCCTGTCTCAGCGGTGTTCTGAACGTCATAAATCTTTTCAGAGAAGTGAGACTTAAGCCGGTGATCTAGTAGCGCTTTGAAAATATCAGGGCAGCTTTCTGGCGTAGGCGCAATTTTTCCGTCAGCTTGGAAGGGGATGTTTAGACCAAAGTTAGCGTACTCGCGTCGTAGATTACCCATGAATCTCGCATCGAGGTAATGGCCCTTCATCTTGATGGCAGAAGCCCTGCGAAGCTGCATGGCATTTGTACCAACGTAGGCGCTCACCGCGTCGGTGGTGGTGAAAAGTGCTTGGAAATCAGCCTGGGCTAGGAGCTGAGTAAAATCATCCTGGTGGGCAGCCTTATGGCTCAATATCGATTCAAAGCTGGGTTTGTGTTTGATGAATATGGTGTCATCCAGCACCGCCATGTCGAAGTCCTTAGCGATGTGAAAGCTGGGCGCCTCATCAAGTTTGAGCGTTTTGGATTTGAAAAAGGTATGAATGGCACCAGCTCGCTTCTTGGTCTTCCATGTTGAATCCGTCTTGCGCGCACAGTACAGATTGCCCTGAGCACTGGAGAATTTCACCACGTAAAACTCGGCGTTGGCGAGCTCTTCCATTTTGGAGATTCGCTTGGCTGGGGTCTGGTCATGCGACTCTGCCACGAACTTGGCTGCGTGAGTTTCGTCCTGCGGAATGGTGAGCGCACTCGATTGATTGTTTTCGGCGAGTAACCCGTATTCAAGTGTTTCAGTGAGCCCCGCTTTGAAGGCGGCTGCCGTCGTCCTCAATGCCACTTTGAGGTCATTATCCAGGCTTACCCATTTGCCCGTGTATTTTGGCTCTGGTGGCGTACCTTTTGTATATCGTTTGAATACCCAGAAATTGACCGTTGCTTGTTCGAGATCAAAATCGTGTAGATCCTGCAGCACTGCCATGATTAATCCCTTTTCACTATGACTTCTTGTATAAATTCTACGTCGATGCAGGCTTTGGCTGCGGGCTTAAACTCAGTTTTAGCCAAGGCTTTATCTACGCGCTCAGTTGGGCTGTTCTGGTACGTGTATTTGATCTCGTACAACTTCCAACCTAGGATAATCAGAATTGGATTGAGGACGACTTGGCCGGCTTTGTAGGACAACCAGAAAATCCACATCATGAATAGCGCAAAGCCCATCACCTTGGTCAATTGTGAATACTCAAGACTCATGAACGAGACTATGTAGGGCACTACGTAGTTTATTAGGTCAGTTGGAATTTGTTTTGACTCAATGATAGTAACGCTCTGAGGCTCTTGCTTACACCAGATCACAACGATGGTGGTTAGAAAGCAAACCAAGCAGCAGAGAACAAATCCAATAGCAAGGCCAGAATTATTGAAAGGGAGCTCGCACTCCGACGACATCCGCGAAAGCGTTGAGCAAAAAGGTCTACTGATGAGCTCGACCTTCAAGTCCTGAATCAGCAGAATGATGCTGAGCGGAAGGTAGGAGCCCAAGAAGATTGCTGCGGCGAATACTAGCCTGAGTTCCATTGTGCATCCCTGCTAGGGCGGGGCGAAATTATCCGTCCCTGGTGGCGCAAAAAATGATGGGAATCAGGATAACGGCGATCACTGGCTGCGGCTAGTGGCATAATGCTCCAGCAAGCTAAAGAGTCTAGGCTATTGGCGCTTACACGGTTTAGACCCAGGCTGTTAATTTAGCTTGGCTAAATGCTGCCCCCCCCCCGCAATGAATCGCCCTCTGTTTCCCAACCCATCGGAGGACTGCGATTGGCCGATATAGCCCGTTACACCATTGGTTTCGCTGATAAAAGCGACCATTCGATTCAAAAAAATCTCAGCCACACATGATCGCGATGACATCAACAGTAGAAGGTCATTCTCCATGTCATTGCAATGCCCCCGTTGTCATTCCCCTAAAGTCGCGTCCTTCCATCACGCTATGAAAGTTGGTGCCGCCGTTGGTACCGTGGGCGGTGCCGCGCGTGGCGTCAGCGCTGCCCTGGCAGGTGGTCAGGCTGGCGCCGCTATCGGCGCGTTCGCCGGCCCTGCCGGCATCACCCTAGGTTCCGTATCGGGCGCCATCCTCGGCGGCCTAGCCGGTGGCTTGGGTGGCTGCGCGCTCGGCGCTCAGCTCGGCGAGTCGCTCGACCGCCACGTCCTGGCCCACAACCTCTGCCTGCTCTGCGGTCACCGCTTCAACCTGCCGGCCTGATCCGGCCTTCCACCTCCTCATTCTCTCATTCAGTCGGTGCTGCGCCTCGCGCAGCGCTTTATGCCGACTTGCACCCAAAGGAATCGCTCACATGGCACATCTCGTCGAAACCATGGCCTACGCTGGCGCAACACCCTGGCACGGCCTGGGCAATCAACTCACTCAGAATCAACCCATCGAAGTCTGGCAACGCGAAGCCGGTATGGACTGGCAGATCCTGGAAAGCCCCGTGCACTTCAAATCAGAAGTAGCTGGGCATCTGGGCGCGATCCATTCCTTCCCCGAGCAGAAGGTGCTTTTCCGTTCGGATACTAAGGCACCGCTGTCGGTGGTCTCGCAGCGTTATCACACCGTGCAGCCGCGTGAGGTGCTGGAGTTCTATCGTGACCTCACCGAAGTCTCCGGCTACGAGCTGGAAACAGCTGGCGTACTCAAGGGTGGCCGCAAGTTCTGGGCGCTGGCGCGTACCGGGCAAGGCGCAGCACTCAAGGGCAACGATCAGGTCAACGGGTATCTGTTGTTAGCCACGTCCTGTGACGGCACCCTGGCCACCACGGTAACCCCAACCACTGTGCGCGTGGTCTGCAACAACACCCTGACCATAGCTCTCGACGGCACCAGCAGAGCGATCAAGGTGCCGCACAACACCCGCTTCGATCCCAAAGCGGTAAAGAAGCAACTCGGCATCGCCGTCTCGCAATGGGACGACTTCATGTATCGCATGCGCGCTTTGGCCGAACGCAAAGTGCAGTGGCATGAGGCATTGGGATTCTTCATGTCCGTGCTGTGCGAAACCAGCCCAGACGGTGCAATGCCAGAGGTATTACCGAATGAGCGCGCCCTGCGCAAAGTCCAGGAGCGGTACGAAGGTCGTGGTCGCGGCAGCCAGCTCGACTCGGCACGCGGCACCGCCTGGGGCCTGCTCAACGCCGTGACCGAGTATGTCGACCACGAGCGTCGTGCGCGCAGCAACGAGTACCGCATGGACTCAGCCTGGTTCGGCCAGGGGGCGCAGGTCAAACAAGGCGCCCTGGATACCGCGCTGCAGCTCGTCGCTTAACCAGCACTCACACCCATCCTCGCGCCCAGTCAGCCTTCTGCTGGTCGGGCGTTTTTATGTCTGCAGGTGAACACTATGAAAGCAACGTCATTGAACGGCAGCACCAGCAAGAAACGCCCTGCCCTGCGTCTGGTCAGCACCAAGGAGCTTCCGCGCGAGGACTGGCTGCAGATCCGCAAGCAAGGCATCGGCAGTTCGGATGCCGCTGCTGCAGTCGGTCTCAATCCCTACAAATCACAGTTGGAACTATGGCTGGAGAAGACCGGTCGCGATACTGGATTGCCGAAGGCCGATCCCCACGATGAGGAAAGCCCGATGTACTGGGGCAATGTCCTAGAGCCCATCGTGGCTTGGCACTACAGCAAACGCACCAAGAACAGGGTCCGTCGCATCAACGCCGTGCTGCAGCACCCAGATCCGGATTTGCCTTGGATGCTCGCCAACATCGACCGCGAGGTGATCGGGGCCGACGATGTGCAGATCCTCGAATGCAAGACCGCCGGCATAAACGGGGCACGCCTCTGGAAAGAGGGCGTGCCTGAGTATGTGCAGTTGCAGGTGATGCACCAGCTCGCCGTTACCGGCAAGCAAGCGGCAGATGTAGCGGTTCTACTGGGTGGCCAAACGCTGGAGATCCATCGCATTGAGCGAGACGAGCAGATGATCGCTCGCCTAATCGAGCTGGAGCGCAAGTTCTGGCATTACGTGGAAACGGACACCCCGCCACCGGCAGATGGCACCGCTTCCGCTGAGTCGGCGCTGCGCTGTCTCTATCCGGAGGACAACGGCCAGGTCGTCGACTTCAGCCAGCATGCTGGTCTGTCAGCGGCTTACATCGAGCTGAAGGCCGTTCGTCAGTCGATTGCCGACAAGGAAAAGCGCGAGGCCGAGCTCAAGCAGATGCTGCAGCAGGCCATGGGCGATGCCAGTCGTGCGGAGTTCTCCAGCGGCTATGTCAGCTGGCGCAAAGCCAAGGACAGCATCGGCCTCAATGTCGCTCACTTACTCAAAGACAAACCCTACCTGCAGGCCAAGTACCCACTGCTGAAACCGGGTGCTCGGCGCTTCCTGGTCGGCTGAAACCCAACCTTTCCCTCCCATACCTCCCTTGACCAGTCCATGCAGTTCGCGCTGCGTGGCTGGCTTTTTTTCATTTCCAGGAGATTCACCATGCTCAAAGGTCTGGCTATTACTCCGCCGGTGCTCGGACGGATTTCAATTGGCAAGGTCATCGAGAAGAACGGCAAGCGACTGCCGGAAAAGGATGACCAGTTCACCATCACGTCCCAGGTACAAGGCAAGGACGGGTGGCTGCTGCACCCGCTTAATGACGAGCTGCGCCAGGGTAAGGACGACAAGCTGCGTAGCATTCCGGTACGCCTTTTGTTCAACGAACCCGAGCTGAATTTCCGCACCGACTACAGCCTGTTCGACCGCCAGTCCGGGCGCCCGCTGTGCGTCGGCAATGGCGAGACTTGCAAGCGCGTCACCCCGGACGGCATGCAGTCGCTGCCCTGCCCTTCGCCGGATGCCTGCTCGTTGGCCAAAGGCAATGCCTGCAAACCTTACGGCCGACTGAACGTGGTCATTGGCGACGACGACCCGTTGGGCAGCTTCGTGTTCCGAACCACCGGTTTCAACAGCATCCGCACCCTCGCCGCCCGGCTGCATTACTTCCAGGCCATCTCCGGAAACCGCTTGGCGTGCCTGCCGCTGGAGCTGCGCCTGCGCGGAAAGTCCACCCGGCAAAGCCATGGCACGCCGATATTCTACGTCGACCTGACGGTACGCGGCGGCATGGACATGGCCAAGGCGCTACTGGCCGCCAATGAGCTCGATGCGCAGCGGCAAGCAGCTGGCTTCGATCAGGCGGCGTTGGATGAAGCGGCGCAGCGTGGCTTCGGCAATGGCGCCTTCGAGGACAGCGAAGAAGACGCTGGCGCCGTCGCCGAGGAGTTCTACCCCACCGAGGAAAGCCCATCTCCAGCCATCAAGACTCCCCAACGCTCTGCGAAACCCAGCCTGGCTGAGAAGCTGGACGCGCAAGCCCAGCGCCATACCCCACCGACCGATAACCCTCAAGGAGCCAACCATGCGCTTGCACAAGCTGAAGGCCAGTGAATCGACCGGCACCTACCTGGTCGAGTCGCCGGTCACCGAAACCGAAATCCTGCTGATGGCCCGACAGTTGGCGAATCTGCGTCTGCGCCGGGGGCGAGCACTGACTTCACCAAAGGAAGTGTTCGGCCACCTGCAGGCGCTGCTGGGCGACTACGAGCATGAGGTATTCGCCCTGCTTCTGCTCGACAGCCGGCACCGGGTGATCGTCTTTCACGAACTGTTCCGGGGCACTCTGGACAGTGCCAGCGTCTATCCCCGGGAAGTCGTCAAGACTGCTCTGGAGCACAACGCCGCGGCAACCGTGCTGGTTCACAACCACCCTTCCGGTGAGGCACTGGGTCTCAGGCAGATCCTTCTGCTACAAAGCGAAGTCCGCGTGGTAACGCTTGGCTGCATCAGTCGATGCGCTGCCAATGAAGCTTCTGCTGCTTCATTAGCAACCATCGAAACAGCGTTGTATAGATTATCCACAACCGAAAGTAGACGACCGGTCTATTTTTTTGATACGGTAAACCTATGACTCCCGATGCCCTATCATCAGTGCCTAGCAACAACCCTCGACATCGCGCGGAGCTTACGCTGCTTGGCGGCAACGCCTTTGGCTCGGGACCAGGAATGCAGACGAATGCCACACCAACTTGGTTGCCTTTAGAAGCAAGCTTCTAACCAATCTTCAGCTATTTGGTGCGCAATGCGCGCCGACGAGCTTCTGCAATAAAAATTTCACCAAAAAATATACGACTGGTCTACTTTTAAGGAATAGAGAAATCTATGCTCAATTTTGACTTCCACAACCCCACGCGAATTATCTTCGGTAACCAAACCATTGCCCGGCTGGATGAGCTGATTCCGACTGAAGCCCGCATTCTGCTGCTCTATGGTGGCCAAAGCGCTCGTGCGAGCGGGACGCTCCACGAAGTCCGAGAGGCATTAGGTTTCCGGGAGGTGCAAGAGTTCGGGGGTATAGAGCCGAACCCCAGCTACGAAACGCTAATCAGGGCCGTTGATACGGTTCGCATCCATCGCTTGGACTTTCTACTAGCCGTTGGTGGAGGCTCGGTCATTGATGGCACTAAGTTCGTTTCCGCCGCTGTTGGCTACGACGGTGATGCTTGGGACATCCTTGAAACGCGGGGCGCAAGTATTCGGCAAGCCTTGCCATTCGGTACCGTACTAACTCTGCCCGCAACTGGCTCAGAAATGAACAACGGCGGTGTGGTAACTCGCCGAGCGACACAAGACAAGTTGCCGTTTCGCAGCCCTCACGTGTTCCCGCAATTCTCGATTCTTGATCCTACTAAGACCCAGACCCTCCCTACCCGCCAACTCGCAAACGGCGTAGTAGATGCGTTCGTGCATGTCATGGAGCAGTACCTTACCTACCCAATCGATGCCCGCGTGCAAGACCGCTTCGCCGAAGGGCTGCTGCAAACACTGATCGAAATCGGTCCGCTGATGCTGGAGGAGTCTGCGGACTACAGCACCCGCGCCAACCTCATGTGGACGGCCACTCTGGCGCTTAATGGCTTGATCGGTGCGGGTGTGCCACAGGACTGGTCTACGCACATGATTGGTCATGAGCTGACCGCACAGCACGGCATCGATCACGCACGGACGCTGGCTATCGTGTTACCCGCAAATCTCGAAGTTCGCCGTGAAGCCAAGCGCGCCAAGTTGCTGCAATACGCCGAGCGGGTTTGGCATATAAGCCAAGGGGACGAAGAACAGCGCATTGATGCCGCCATACAACAGACCCGGACACTCTTCGAGAGTCTGGGCCTACCGACGCGCCTATCGGCCTACCAGCTTGGCGCTGACGTCATCGATGCGCTGATCAACCAGCTCGCCGCTCACCGCCTAACCGCACTCGGCGAACATGCCGACGTCAGCTTAGACGTCAGCCGCAGGGTGCTTGAAGCCAGCCTCTAAGCCGTGCCGCTAGCGTCGCACACCCACGCTAGCGGCGCATAACCAAACAGCCATAACTACTTTTATCCGCAAGGTAAATCACATGAAGATCCTCCTCGTTCTGACTTCCCACGAGCAACTTGGCAACACTGGTGAAAAGACCGGTTTCTGGCTCGAAGAGCTGGCCGCGCCCTACTACGCCTTTATCGACGCAGGCGCGCAACTGACCCTGGCATCGCCCAATGGCGGCCAGCCACCGCTCGACCTAAAGAGCAATGAGCCTGACTTCCAGACCGACGCCACCCGCCGCTTCGAGATTGATTCAGTCGCCACGCACGCGCTGGCCAACACGCTAAAACTCAGCGACTTAAACGGCGCCGAATTTGATGCTGTGTTCTACCCCGGCGGCCATGGCCCGCTGTGGGACTTGGCCGAAGATGCCGCGTCCATCGCCTTGATTGAGCGCGCCATCGCCGCCGGCAAGCCTGTTGCGGCGGTTTGCCATGCGCCCGCGGTGCTGCGTCACGTCAAGGGCAGCGACGGCCAGCCATTGGTCGCCGGCAAGGCGGTCACCGGCTTCAGCAACAGCGAAGAGGAGGCTGTAGGCCTGACCCAGGTGGTGCCGTTCCTGGTCGAGGACATGCTCAAGGCTCAGGGCGGCCACTACAGCAAGACCGCCGACTGGCAGGTACATGTCATCACCGACGGGCTGCTGATCACGGGCCAGAACCCGGCCTCCTCCGAAGCCACCGCCCACGCGCTGCTCAACGTGCTGAGCTAAGGAGGCCCGATGTCCGCCTACGTGGTTTTCACCCGCGAGCACACCACCGACGCTGCTGAACTGCAACGTTACGCGCAGGAGGCGCCTGCCGCACGAGAAGGGCACGACGTCACACGTCTGGCTTTCTACGGTCAACTGGAGGTGTTGGAAGGTCCATCGATCGAGGGAGCGGTCATTCTACGTTTCGAAGATATGACAGCCGCTCGAGCCTGGTATGCCAGCCCGGCTTACCAGGCGGCGCTAAAGCATCGTCTCTCCGGTGCGGAGTACCGAGTTTTTCTAATCGAAGGCACCGACACATCACCTAACTGACACGCGTGCACAAGTCGTTATGAGCGTATATCTCGGCTTGTGCATGTCATTGCACTGGAACAATCCATCATGAGCCTTCAAGACGAAGCACTCAAAGCCTGGCAAGCCCGTTATGGCGAGCCAGCTAACTTACCTGCTGCCGACACCGTGATCGCGCAGATGTTGCAGCATCGATCAGTACGTGCCTACAGCGATCTTCCTGTGGATGAGCAGATGCTGAGCTGGGCGATCGCGGCGGCCCAGTCAGCCTCGACTTCCTCGAACCTGCAAGCTTGGAGCGTGCTCGCCGTGCGGGATCGCGAGCGTCTCGCGAGGCTTGCCCGACTGTCCGGTAACCAGCGCCATGTCGAGCAGGCACCGCTGTTCCTGGTCTGGCTCGTGGACTGGTCACGCCTACGCCGACTAGCCAGAACCCTTCAGGCACCGACTGCAGGTATCGACTATTTAGAAAGCTACACCGTCGGTGTTGTAGATGCAGCTCTGGCCGCTCAGAACGCCGCACTAGCTTTCGAGGCCCAAGGACTGGGAATCGTTTACATCGGCGGAATGCGCAACCACCCGGAAGCGGTGTCCGAGGAGCTTGGCCTGCCAAACGACACTTTCGCTGTATTTGGCATGTGCGTCGGTCATCCCGATCCGGCACAGCCCGCCGAGATCAAGCCACGCCTGGCGCAATCAGTGGTGCTTCACCGTGAGCGCTATGAGGCCACCGAGGCAGAGGCGGTTTCAGTTGCTGCCTATGACCGAAGGATGAGCGACTTCCAACATCGTCAACAACGCGAAAACCGTTCCTGGTCCAGCCAGGCCGTGGAACGTGTAAAAGGAGCGGATTCACTGAGCGGAAGACACCGCTTGCGAGATGCATTAAACACCCTAGGTTTCGGCCTGCGCTGAGATAGTGAGATATCCCATGCCTATTCCCGCCGCCCTGAACTGGAGCACTAATACCTGGCAACTTTGCTTTGCTGCGCTCTCGCCGTTCCTTGTTGAAACGGTAGTGATCCATTGGTCGACATTCACCCGACACTCAAGGTTCCAGTGGCCGGATAGCCGCGCACTGCAAGACTTCGGGCTTTATTCACAACCAACCAACTACACCGACAGACACCTTTCCAGAACGGCAAGGTCAAGCGAGTTAAACCGTAAATGATCTAAGGACTTTAGTTGGACGAGCCTACCTCTTGGTTTCCGGAGCCTCATTGCACGGTTCTATCCGAGCGATGTGGGTGAGTTCCTCCATAATTCAATCGGAGAACCATCGTGTCAGCGCTATTCGAACCGTTCGAACTAAAAAGTCATTGCTTACGTAACCGCATTGCCGTGCCGCCTATGTGCCAGTACATGGCCAACGAGGGGCTGGTCAACGAGTGGCACCACATCCATTACGCGAGTATCGCGCGTGGCGGAGCAGGACTAGTGATAGTTGAAGCGACCGCAGTCTCACCTGAGGGGCGAATCACACCCAGTTGTGCTGGGTTATGGAGCGACAAGCAAGGCGAAGCCTTCATCCCCATTGCCCAGGCAATTAAGGCAGCTGGTTCCGTAGCGGGTATTCAGCTCGCTCATGCAGGTCGCAAAGCAAGCGCGAATCGGCCTTGGGAGGGCAATGGTCATATAGCCGAAGACGACCACCGTGGCTGGCAAACAATCGCACCGTCTGCCATCGCTTTCGGAGCCCATTTATCAAAGGTCCCCAGGGCAATGTCCTTGAGCGATATCGCGCAGGTGCGTGAAGAATTCGTCATGGCTGCACGACGAGCCTTGTCAGCCGGTTTCGAATGGCTGGAACTACACTTCGCGCACGGCTATCTAGGCCAGAGTTTTCTCTCTGCGCATTCCAACCGACGCAGCGATGGCTACGGTGGCAACGTGGAAAACCGCAGGCGTTTTCTCATCGAAACCATGTCTGCAGTGCGCGAAGTATGGCCTGAGCACCTTCCGCTGACTGTACGCCTCGGCGTAATCGAGTACGACAACCAGGATGAGCAGACACTGCTCGAAGCCATTGCGCTGATACGGCAACTCAAGAACGCAGGTGCCGACCTAGTCAACGTTAGCACGGGCTTCAACATCCCGAACACTGACACTCCCTGGGCACCGGCATTCCTTGCACCAATTGCCGAACGCATACGCCATGAGGCGGGCATTCCCGTTGCTGCGGCCTGGGGTATCGAGTCGCCAGCCCTGGCCGACCGCTTGGTGCGCGATGGCCAGGCTGATCTGGTAATGGTCGGCCGGGCCCACCTCGCTGATCCACATTGGCCATACGCGGCAGCTCGCACCCTTGGCGTCGAGCGCCCCGCATGGGTACTGCCCCCCCCTTACGCCCACTGGCTCGAACGGTATACGCCGGTGGAGTAATCCGAGTTTCAGCCCCTGTCACCACGTACGGAAAGACCGGAGCTTTTCATGCCACCATGCCACGAGTAGGAGAATCACATGGCTTACGCCACTATCAACCCCTATAACGGGGAATTGCTCAAGACCTTCCCAGAAACCACCGACGACCAGGTCAATCAGGCGCTGGACGACGCACATAGCGCGTTCATCGACTGGAAAGAACGCAGCTTTACCGAACGCAGTGCCAGTCTCCAGCGGGCAGCTGAGCTGCTACGCGCCCAGGCCAGCGACTATGCCCACCTGCTAACCTTAGAGATGGGCAAGATCACCGCTGAAGCTTTGGGCGAAGTCGAGATTTCAGCGCGAATTTTAGAGTATTACGCTAAGCATGCGGAGGGGCTGCTAGCTCCAGAGAAACTCCCTGTTGCAGAACCGTCCGAGGGAGAGGCAACTTTAACTCACGAGCCGCTGGGAATCATTCTAGCCATCGAACCATGGAACTTCCCCTACTACCAAGTAGCACGCATCCTCGCTCCGCAATTAGCAGCCGGCAACACCCTACTGCTCAAACATGCGTCAAACGTACCGCAGTGTGCTGCAGCCTTCGAACAGTTGATGCTAGATGCGGGCTTACCCTCGGGAGCTTTCCGCAATCTCTACGCAACGCGTCAACAGATCGAAAGCATTATCAGCGATGATCGTGTTCATGGTGTCGCTCTGACTGGCTCTGAAGGAGCAGGCGCCATCATTGCTGCGCAGGCCGGCAAGGCGTTGAAGAAGTCGACCCTGGAACTAGGTGGTGCAGATGCCTTCGTGGTACTGCGCGATGCCGAGCTGGATAAGACTGTGAAGTGGGCCGTAATCGGGCGTCACTGGAACGCTGGACAGGTGTGTATTTCCTCCAAACGCATGATTGTGGTGGACGAGGTCTATGAGGAGTTTCTGAGTCGCTACACAGAAGGAGTGGCGCAGCTTAAGGCTGGTGATCCCTTTGCCCAGGAAACCACGCTGGCCCCTTTGTCATCGCAGGCCGCCGCCGACGAGATTCGTCAGAAGATCCAGGTGGCAGTCGCTCACGGCGCGAGAGCCACCGAAGTCGGCCCCAGAGTCCCTAGACTGGGGGCCTTCGTGCAACCAACTATCCTGACTGACGTAGAGCCCGATAATCCCGCCTATTACTGGGAGTTCTTCGGCCCAGTGTCGATGATCTTCCGTGCCAGGGACGAGCAGGACGCGGTGCGTATTGCCAACGATTCGCCGTTCGGTCTGGGCGGCTCGGTATTCACCGCCGATACTAAGCATGGCGCCGAGGTGGCCAAACGCATCTCCACTGGTATGGTGTTCGTCAACCATCCCAGCACCTCGAGGGCCAACCTACCCTTCGGTGGTATCAAACGCTCCGGCTACGGGCGCGAGCTAATCGGCTTGGGCATCAAGGAATTCGTCAATCACAAGCTGATTAGCGTCATCGATATTGACGCGCCGTTCTAACTTCATCTGCACATCAACGCAAACATCAATACCTGATGCAGCCAGCCTCCTTGATGAATAGATCAAGGGGGGCTGGACTACATAGGCAACCCTGGCGCGAAGCACGGCGCGTTCCCGGCTGATCCAGAAGTGAGCTGCAAGGGTGCGGAGATATGCATAAGTGCCGGAATACAAAGCTGCATATTGACATATGTGAATATTACGAATAGCCTGGACTCGTAAACCACCCTAGGCACCTCATGAGGTACCCCATGAAAGATTCCAGCGATACCCATCCGAATCACCTTCCCGACAGCTGCTACGGCCTGTTTATCGACAACCAGTGGGTTACGGCCGAATACGGTGAAACCCTCGACATTATCAACCCCGCCAACGGAAAAATTCTCACCAACATTCCAAACGCCACAGCTGCCGACGTCGACCGCGCGGTGCAGGCCGCACAGCGCGCCTTCGTGACCTGGCGTACCACCTCACCAGCGGAACGCGCCAATGCGCTGTTGAAGATCGCCGACCTACTGGAAGCCGATGCCGATCGGTTCGCGGTTCTGGAAACCCTTGATGTAGGCAAACCCATTCGTGAAAGTCGCTCCGTCGACATCCCACTGGCGATTGATCACTTCCGCTACTTCGCTGGCGTAATCCGCAGCCAATCGGATGAGGCGGTCATGCTGGATGAGCAAACACTCAGCATCGCTCTCAGTGAACCCCTCGGCGTCGTGGGCCAAGTGATTCCGTGGAACTTCCCGCTTCTTATGGCCGCCTGGAAGATCGCTCCAGCCATCGCGGCGGGTAACACCGTAGTTATCAAACCTTCTGAGCTGACCCCGGTAACCATCCTTGAACTAGCGAAGATCTTCGCCAAGGTACTTCCGGCCGGCGTGGTCAACATCGTCACAGGCTTAGGCACCACAGTTGGACAGGCGTTACTGGATCATCCGGACCTACGCAAGCTTGCCTTCACCGGCTCGACGCGTGTCGGCGAACTCGTCGCCAATGCGGCAGCGAAGAAAATAATTCCCGCCACCCTTGAACTGGGCGGCAAGTCGGCCAACATCGTTTTCCCCGATGCGAACTGGGACAAGGCCGTGGAAGGCGCAGTCCTCGCCATCCTGTGGAACCAAGGCCAAGTCTGCGAATCCGGCGCTCGGCTGTTCGTTCACGAATCCATCTACGAGCGATTCCTGGCTGAGCTCAAGCATAAGTTCGAAGCTGTGCGTGTGGGTGACCCATTGAACCCGGACACCATGATGGGCGCACAGGTCAGCAAGACCCAGATGGAACGGATCCTCGGCTACGTCGATATCGCCAAAGAGGAAGGTGCCGAGGTACTGATCGGCGGCGGTCGTCTTACAGGTGCCGATTACGATGCCGGCTTCTTCATCCAGCCAACGATTCTGGTCGGTGTTCGCAACGATATGCGCGTCGCCTACGAGGAAATTTTCGGCCCAGTTCTGTGCGTCATTCCTTTCAAGGATGAAGCGGAGGTCATCGCCATGGCTAACGACTCCGAGTACGGCCTAGCGGGTGCAGTCTGGACCCAAGACATCAACCGGGCGTTGCGTGTGGCACGCGCGGTGGAAACCGGACGTATGTGGGTAAATACCTACCATGAGATCCCTGCCCACGCCCCCTTTGGTGGCTATAAGAAATCTGGCCTGGGACGGGAAACTCACAAGTCAATGCTGGAAGCCTACAGCCAGAAGAAGAACATCTACGTCAGCCTCAACGAAGCACCGCTCGGGCTCTTCTGACCTCGTTGATCCATGTTTTTTAGCTTACAACATCGAATATTTTAGATATGCAGGTAAATGAAATGACACAATCAGAACTTTTCAAAACCACTCAGCTGGGCCCATACACCCTCAAGAACCGTATCGTACTGCCGCCACTGACGCGTTCGCGCAGCTCCCAACCCGGCAACATTGCGAACGACCTCATGGCCACCTATTACCGTCAGCGCAGCGGTGCTGGCTTCATGGTGACCGAGGGCACCCAGATCGAACCCCGGGGACAGGGTTACGCCTGGACACCCGGCATTCATAGCCCAGAACAGATACAAGGCTGGCGTAAGGTCACCGACGCTGTTCACGCCGAAGGGGGGGTGATCTTTGCTCAACTTTGGCATGTAGGCCGCGTGTCGCACACATCGCTGCAGCCCGGTGGTGAAGCGCCCGTCGCGCCATCAGCCATTCGCGCGGACAACGTCAAGGTGTTCATCGAAACTGGCCCCGGCACGGGTGCACTGGCCGACCCATCGACCCCACGTGCCCTGTCCACCAAGGAGGTAAAGGAACTGGTTAAGCTCTACGCCCAAGCAGCCCGAAATGCCTTGGACGCAGGTTTTGACGGGGTGGAGCTTCACTGCGCGAACGGGTACCTGGTAAACCAGTTCATTTCGGCCCATACCAACCAGCGTGATGATGAATATGGCGGCTCGCTGCAGAACCGTCTTCGCTTCCTGCGCGAAATCACCCTGGCCGTTGCTGGTGTCGTCGGCAAGGAGCGCATGGGCGTTCGCTTCGCCCCGCTGTTCGCGACCACAGACGAAGACCGCGTATACCTAGGTCTGGTCGAAGAAGATCCGCACCAAACCTACATCGAGGCCGTGAAGATCCTCGAGGAAGTGGGCATTGCCTACCTGTCGCTCGCCGAAGCCGATTGGGAAAACGCCCCCGAGCTGCCTGAGACGTTCCGGGAAGATGTTCGTAAGTCCTTCAGCGGCAAGATTCTCTATGCCGGCAAGTACACCGCTGAACGAGGAAATCGCGTGATAAAAGCTGGCTGGGGCGACCTGATCGCTTTTGGTCGCCCCTTCATTGCGAACCCCGACCTGCCCGCTCGTATCGCCAACAACTGGCCGCTTAACCCAGTTGATCCAAGCAGCATGTACGGCGGTACCGATAAGGGCTACACCGACTACCCGACTTACAAATCCTAAACGCTCAATGCCACGCCCCATAACTCAGGGGCGTGGCTCAGCGTTTGCTGACCGAGGAAGTTAAGCATGTACCAACCGAGCACGATCCCCTACCAAGAGCATAGGGGATTCAAACGAACCTTCAGGCAGGGTCATCTAAGCCTTGGGCTGTTCTTTCCCCTAGAGGCTTTCGAAGGTGATACACCGAGCATGCTAGATCAGGTAGCGCTGGCCAAACGTGCAGAGGCGCTTGGTTTTTCGGCGCTCTGGTTTCGCGACGTCCCACTCAGGGACCCAAGCTTCGGCGATGTCGGCCAGGTTTTCGACCCTTGGGTGTACATGGGATATATGGCCGCCCATACAACAAAAATCGCATTAGGCACGGCCTCCATCGCCCTTACACTGCGTAATCCCCTGCACACGGCAAAGGCCGCAGCAAGCATTGATCAGTTGAGCGGAGGTCGCTTGCTCCTGGGAGTAGCCTCTGGCGATCGTCCCGTGGAGTTTCCCGCATTCAGCATCGATCCCGAAAAGCGTGGCGAGACCTTTCAAGAAAACTGCGAGGTGATACGTCAAGCTCATCGAACACACTTCGAGCCCATTCGCTGGAGTGGAGGCGAGTTGTTGGGGGCCGATCTCATTCCCAAACCCACGACCCGTGAAATACCGCTATTCGTAACCGGACACAGCCGCCAGTCGCTCGATTGGATCGCGCGCGAAAGCCATGGATGGATCAACTATCCACGCCCACCGAAAATACAGCGACTGATCGTGGAGGATTGGCGACAGGAAATATTGAAACAGTGTGGTCCCACCTACAAGCCGTTCTTGCAGTCGCTTTATATCGACCTTGACGAACACCCGTCCACGCCGCCCTCGCATATCCATCTTGGATTCCGCCTGGGACGTGACCACCTTCGGGCCTTACTGGATACGCTTGAGGAAATCGGTGTGGACCACGTCATCCTGAACCTCAAGTACGGTAAACGCCCCGCAGCAGAGGTTATCGAGGAACTTGGCAAGCACATCATCCCGCACTTCGACACACAGACGTCCGATAGCCCGGCCTGATAGGGCAATAGGATTTCAGTCCAGAGCAGCCAGTCTTTTTGACAGGCGGGCGCGCAGAGGTCACGGAGACGCCTTCCAATTTTCTACGCGAACTAGGAAAATATCTAAATATCGCAAAAAACAGGTATAGAAAAATCTATGACCATTGATGTCAACGAAGCCCTTAAAGCATTGGCGAACCCGATGCGCCTAGCCATCCTTAATTGGCTCAAGGATCCCAGGACAAACTTTCCCGAGCAGGAGGTAGATCCAGAGACGGTAGGTGTGTGCGTCAGTATCATCCAGGAACGCACGGGCCTCTCGCAGTCAACGACATCGCTTTATCTCGCAGCTCTACAGCGCGCGCAATTGGTGACATCGCAGCGGATCGGCCCCTGGACCTACTACAAGCGCCACGATGAGAATATCGATGCCTTCTTCAAGGCGCTGCAAGAAAGAATCTAGGGCTGCACACCCTTGTATTTCTGACTGATTTCAGTCTTTGCCGATGTCAAAAACAGCAATCTGACCAAATAACGATCAGATCATCCGAAGCTTCGAGTGATCGAACAGCATTACCAGTGATGCGGTGCGCGGAAAAAACGCTCCTATAGCAAAACTGCCACTTGACAACGCTGAAACCAGGGGCTGTACACGCAAAAGACAGCACACTCCAGAGAGGGACGCGAAGCCCTTCAAGTGCTCTTCTACGGCCAACCTTCTTTAGGGGGCAACATAGATTTTCAACATGACAGAACCGCGCCGCAACCCTGAGTGTATTGGCCTGGTACTCGCCGCCGGCACCGGGCAGCGCTTCGGCAGCGACAAACGCTGCGCCAAGCTGGCCGACGGCAACAGCCTGCTACGCGCAACAGTGCTGCGCACGCAAGAAGCCTTCAGCGATGTTCGAGTCGTGCTAAAAGCCGAGGACGATGCCCAGGCCCTGGCTATACCGCCTGGCGTTCAGCTGGTACGTGCGGCCCACGCCAAACAGGGCATGGGCTCAAGCCTGGCTGCCGGCATCCAGAGCCTGGCACACTCGCAGGCCACTGCGGTGGCGGTGCTGCTTGGAGATATGCCGTGGATTTCTGCCGCCACCCTGCGGCAACTGCGAGCGCAGGCCGACGCTGAACATATCGTCGTGGCTTACTGCGAGGGTCAGCGCGGCCACCCGGTGTTGTTCGGCCGGCGCTTCTGGCCGGAGCTGATGCAACTGCAAGGCGAGAATGGGGCCAGGGGCTTGATCGCCAGCCATGCGCAACAGGTGATTGCCGTGACGCTCGATGACCACGGCATTCTGCGGGACGTCGACAGGCCGGACGACCTCAGCCACCCACCGATTTCATAATCAGCGCGCTGCCGGTAAACGTAGCGTCCTGCTTGTCCGCCAGCGCACGGCCGAGCAACGCGGTGAGCTGCGGCTGTGCCTGCTCAGTCGGCAGATCCAACAGCGTGCCCATAAAGTGCCCGCGATTGGATGACAGACATCCGTATAAACTGCCGGTAGACGACAGGCGCAGACGGCTGCAGCTCCGGCAAAAGGGCGCGCTTTCGTTGGCAATGATGCCGAACGCCCCGCGCTCGCCAACGCTATAACGCAGCGCGGTGGAGTCTACCGGCGCCTCAGCCTGGGTGAAGGCATAACGCTCGCCGATAAGCTCCAGCAGCTCGCGCTGGCCGACGAACTGGGTACGAAAAGCCTCTGCATTCTGGGCCAGATGGCCCATGCGCATAAGTTCGATAAAACGCAATTCGTAGCCCTGCTGAAGGCAGAACACCAACATGGGCAAAACTTGATCGAGGTTGCTACCACGCATCGGCACCATGTTGATCTTGATGCTCATGCCGGCTCGGCGCGCCTGCTCAATGCCGTTGAGCACCGTCTGCAGGTCGCCGCCCTTGGCGATCGTGCGGAAGGCACTCGGGTCGAGCGTATCGAGGGACACATTGAGCCGCTGGATGCCGGCGCTGCGCAATAACGGCAGTTTGCCGGCCAGCAACTGGCCATTGGTGGTCAGGCTAATGTCCTGCAACGCCAGCTTACCTACGCCCTGCAGAAAGGGCTCCAGCCGGTCACTCAGCAGCGGCTCGCCGCCGGTAATGCGCAGTTCCTCAACCCCGGCAACATCCCTGAGCAACTCGACGGCACGCAGCATCGACGCGGACGTCAGCTCATCGCGTGCGGCCACCAAGCGACGGCCATCGGCCACACAGTAGGTGCAGGCGTAATTGCATGCGGCAGTCAGACTCAGACGAAGTTTGCGAAAACGCCGACCATGTCGATCAACTATCACTCGACAACGCCCGTACGGGGATCAATGGCGGGTTCGATGTCCTCCGCCAGCGCTTCAAGCACATAAACCTGACGATCGCTTAGCAGCTCGCCCAAGGCATTGGCCATGGCCGTGTAATGTGGCATCTGCCGATGGCGCGCTATCGCCTCATGGCTGGCCCAGCGCTCGACGAAGACAAAACGCCCGGCCTGTTCAATACAGCGATTCAGGACGTAAGACAGGCAGCCGTCTTCGGCGCGCGATGGTTGCACACAGGCGCGCAGAATCTGCTCGACCTGCGACTCTTTGCCAGCCTTGGCTATCAGTATCGCTACAACGCGTATGGCTTGACTCATGCTGATGGGTTCCTCGGTTGATAAATTGTTAACGCTGCACGGCCACCAGCCGACAACCTTCTGCCGCAACATCCGTTTGATCCCGGCCAGCCATTAGCACAGGGTCGCTGTCATGGATGCTCGCAGATCTGAAGCGCAGGCTGCCGCCATTGCGGCCGTTGAGCACTGCCTGAATTTCCGCCAGCACCGCCATGGCCACGCATTCCGGGGTGTCGCCACCCAGGTCCAGGCCGATCGGATAATGCAAACATTCCAGCCCCGGCAGCTCGTCCTGTGGTTTAGCCAATTGTTCGTGGATGCCGGCCAACAAGCGCTCGGTGCGCTCACGCGGCCCCAACTGACCGACATAGCAGGGTTCACTGTGCAGCACACCCTTTAGCCAATGCGCGTCTTGCACCAGGCTGTGGGTCATCACCGCCACCGCAGCCCCGCGCACCAGCTCGTGGTAATCGAAAGGCTGCTCTACATCGCCGACCAGCACCTGGTCAGCCTCGGCAAAACGCTCGGCCCGGGCAAAGTGCGCCCGGCCGTCGATCACCGTCACATGCCAACCCAACAGCTTGGCCATGCGCACCAGCGGCTGGGCATCATGGCCCGCGCCGAAGATCACCAGACGCCGCACCGGCGGCAAGTACTCCAGAAGCACTTCCACTTCGCCGAGACCATTCGGGTAGAGACCACGGGATGACTTGCCGCGCAGCAAGGTCTGCTGCAGGTCGGCGCTGATTTGCTCAACCAGCACCGAGCGCAGCAACTCGCCCGCGGCCTCCTGCCCAGGCATCAAGCACAAACGCTCGCCTAAGCGTGGCGCAGCCGCGCCCGAGCTGACGATTACCGTAGCGATGGCCGCAGGCTGCTGGCGGTCGCGTACGCTGAGCAAAGCATCGACCAAGGCGCAAGGGCCGGCCGGCAGGCGCTCGAACAGCACGTGAACCTTGCCGTTACAGCCCAGGCCGAAGCTCAGCGCTTCTTCGCTGGCGTCATCCGCCTCTGCGGTGCTGTAGCTGCGCAGCGCCGGCCCGGCTTCGGTCAGCCACCAAGCCTTTTTCGCCACTTCCGCCTCCAGGCAGCCGCCACTGATGGTGCCCTCGGGCCGGCCGAAGCGCGACACCAGCATGCGCGCACCGGGCCGCCGATACGCCGAACCTTCGACCTTGACTACAGTCGCAAGCACCGCTTCGCGGCCAGCCTCGCGCTCGGCCAGGAGCGCATCCAGCAATGTGTTCAGGCCCGACATGCAGAACCTCCGCTCAATGCAGGGACTCGGTCCGGCGCTTAGCCACAGCCGGCACCGAAACCTGCGCACCACTCTCGCCGAAACGCTGCAACATAAAGCTGCTCAACGCGGCCAACTCTTGATCGGTATAAATGTTGCCGAACGATGGCATACGCCGATTCACTGGGGCGTCGGCGGCGCCGTGGCCACTCAACAGAATGCCGAGCAAGTTGCTGGCGGCCGGATCGTTGACCGTCTTCAAGCCCAGCAGCATGGCCGTCTGGCTCTGGTTGCCCGTGCCGTCCCAGCGGTGGCAACTGGCGCAGGCTTCGGCGAACAGCTTGTTGCCGAGTGCACTGCCGCTGCCCGGTTCTGCAAGCGTGACCTGCTGCGGGCGAGGCACGCCTTCACTGCGCGGTGGCGAGTCCTTGAGGAACACTGCAATCGCCTGACGGTCAGCGTCAGTCAGGTGGCGCAAGCTGTTTTCCACCACCTCCGCCATGGGCCCTGAAGACAAACCCAGGCCTGGCGCTGCGCCATCCTTCAAATAGCCAGCTAGCACGTCCGTGGGCCAGGCACCAATGCCGTGCACGGGGTCGGCACTGATGTTGTAGGCGTTCCAACCCTGGATCAGATTACCGGCCAGCGAGCGCTCGCTGCTGACAGCCTGAAACAGGTTGCGCGGTGAATGGCATTCGCCGCAGTGACCCGGCCCTTCGACGAGGTATTTGCCGCGATTCCACTCAGCAGAGCGCTGGCTGTCCGCCTGAAATGGCTCATCGTTAAGGAACAGCAAATTCCAGAAAACCATGCCCCAGCGCTGATTGAACGGGAAGCCGATGTGGTTTTCGCGCGGTGCTTGCTCGACCGGTTCCAGGCTATCGAGATAACCCTTGATCGCGAGGATGTCATCGCGCGACATCTTGCTGTAGGAGGTATAGGGAAACGCCGGGTAGTAGTGCTTGCCGTCACGGCCAATGCCGGTCTGCAGCGCACTGACGAACTCGTCATCGGTCCATGCACCGATGCCGGTTTGCGTGTCCGGGGTAATGTTGGGCGAAAACAGCGAGCCGAACGGCAGCTTGAACTCAACACCACCGGCGAAGGGTTGACCGCCAGACACGGTATGGCAAGCCACACAGTTGGCAGCGCGCGTCAGGTATTCGCCCTTAGCCAGCAAGTCCTCTTGCGCATAGGCCGCTTGCGCCAGCAGAGCCGCGCTGGCGAGCGTCAGTAGGTTGCTTATTAATTTCATCAAGTGCTCCTTAAACCGGGTAGTAGCCGAAGCGGCTCAGCGGCAGGCGACGGATGCGCTGACCCGAGGCGGCGAACAGGGCGTTGACCAGGGCCGGACCGATCAACGCAGTACCGGCCTCGCCGACGCCACCCGGCGCCTCCAAGCTAGGCAGCAGGTGCACCTCCACCTCCGGCGCTTCGCTGATGCGCAGCTGCCGGTAGTTGTGGAAGTTGGTCTGCTGCACCTGGCCGTTTTCGATGAGGATTTCGTTGAATAGCGAGGCGGACAGTCCGAACAGCGTGCCGCCCTCGATCTGCGCCTTAACCGAGGTCGGGTTAGTCGCAAAGCCGCAATCCACCACACTGACCAGCCGCTTGATGCGTATGCCCAAGTCGCCCTGCATCTCCAGTTCAACCAGGGTCGCCACATAGCTGCCGAACACCGCACTGACCGCCACACCACGGCCTTGCCCTGCGGGCAACGGCTTATTCCAGTCAGTCTTTTCGGCCAGCAAACGCAGCACCGCCTGGGCACGCGGCTGCTCCGCCATCAGTTCCAGGCGATAGGCAACCGGGTCGGCCTTGGCGTTGTGCGCCAGCTCATCAATAAAACACTCCAGGGCATAGGTGCCGCGCAGCGGGCCCACGCCGCGCCACCAGGACACGGGCACAACGCTCGGCTCCTGGCGGATATAACGAACCTGCAAATGCGCCAGGCTGTAGATGGGGTCTACCGCCACTTCCACGGCATCACTATCCACGCCATTGGGCGGCAAGCTGCCGACATAACGGGCGAGAATCGAGGCGCCGGCGATGCGGTGCTCCCAACCCAGCGGCCGTCCCTGCTCGTCGAGGGCGGCCTGCATACGGTCGGCATACAGCGGCCGGTAGAGGTCGTGGGTCATGTCTTCCTCACGGCTCCAGATCAGCTTGATCGGGTAATCGACCTGGCATGCGATGGCCACCGCTTGGGTGATGAAATCAAACTCCAGACGCCGGCCGAATGCGCCACCGATCAATTGGTTGTGCACCTGGATTTTTTCCACGGGCAACCCGGTGACTTGGGCGGCCGTCTGCTGGGCAAACACCGGTACTTGGGTGCCGACCCACAGCTCGCAGGCATCTTTGCGCACATGGGCCACACAACTCATGGGTTCAAGCGGCGAATGGGACAACAGCGCCTGCTCGTAAACCGCTTCGAACTGGCTGGCCGATTGCTGCTTGGCTTGCTCAATGTCGCCGCTGCGCTTGGCGACCACGCCATCACGGCTACTGGCGGCGAGCAGCTCCTGGTCCAACTGCGCTGAACCAATCGCGGCATGTGGGCCGAGGTCCCACTCGATCTTCAGCGCCCTGATGGCCTGCTGACAGGCCCAGAAGTTGCTCGCAGTGACGGCCACGGCATTGTCCAGGCGCACGATGTCGCGCACCCCAGGCACTCGTCGCGCCTGACTGTCATCAACGTTGAGCAGCCGCCCGCCATACACCGGACAGGTGATACTGGAGGCCACCAGCATGCCGGGGATTTGCAGGTCGATGGTAAAGTGCGCCTTGCCGTTGACCTTCGCAGGCGTATCCAGACGCTGCGCGGGGGTGCCCAGCAACTTGAACTGCTCGGGGGTTTTCAGCGGCACTGCGTCGGGCAATGGCAGCGTCGCAGCCGCCTCGACCAAGTCGCCATAGGCCGCCTGCAGGCCATTGGGGCCAAGCACCTGGCCGTTCTGCGCATGGCACAGGCTCGGCGCGACGCGCCATTGCAGAGCAGCCGCCTGGATCAACAGGATGCGCGCCGTAGCGCCCGCCCGACGCAGCGGCTCCCAGGTAACACGAGTAGAAGTCGAACCACCGGTGGCCTGAAACTGCATCAGGCTGTCGGTATACAGCGCCGAGTTCGGTGGCGCTTCCTGGATCACTACCTGATCCAGGGGCACTTCCAGCTCCTCGGCGACCATCATGGCAATACCGGTTTGCGCACCCTGGCCCATTTCAATTTTCGGCGAGATCACCGTGACCACGCCATCGGGGCCAACGCGGACAAAGGCACCGTAACCCTCCGCGGAGTGATCACCAAGCCGACCTGCCGCAGCCGCCTCGGCGGCTGCGCTTTTGGCCACCAGCGGCGGTAGCCAGGTACTCAACACCAAGCCACCGAGGGCGATACCGCTGCCCTGCAAGAGGCGGCGACGGGACATATCAACAGTCACTTCGTTAGGCTTTTTCATCTCACGCCTCCTCAACCTGGCCAACACTGTGAATGGCCGTGCGAATCCGGGTGTAGGTGGCGCAGCGGCACAGATTGCCCGCCATGGCGGCATCAATTGCCTGATCATCGGGCTTCGGCTGGCTCTGCAGCAGCGCCGTGGCGGCCATGATCTGCCCTGATTGGCAGTAACCGCATTGCACCACCTCATGCGCCAGCCATGCCTGCTGCACGGCTTGGCCCACGACCGTCTCACCGATGGCCTCAATGGTGGTGATCGCGCGGCCCGCCATGGCGGAAATCGGCGTCACGCACGAACGAATCGGCTGGCCATCGAGGTGCACGGTGCACACGCCGCACTGGGCAATGCCACAGCCATACTTGGTTCCGGTTAGGCCCAGCACATCGCGCAGGACCCATAGCAGAGGCATATCGGGGGCAACGTCAACCTGCTGCGACTGTCCGTTGATGATTAACGTTTGCATGGTATTTCCTCTGCTTAAAGTGTTGATGCCGACAACCTTGGTTATCGCTTTGATCATGTGGGTGCGCGACGTGAGGCAGACTTAAACAGCGTCATGCCCTCACGAATCTATTCGCCTTAAACGGGCAACCAGCCACCCGGCCAATGGAAAGGAAATAAGCTGGGTGACAGGCACCAATACCAGCACTTCCACCAGCACCATTACCGGGAAACTCAGATCACGGGTCAGCGGGGCTAATACACTCAGCACCAACAAGAGTGTTGGGTAAAGCCCCAGACAACCAACCACTACACGCCAGAACATGGCGTTTATTTTATGCGAGCGCTTACTGGGTTTATGCATACCCCCCCCCTGCAGGCATTGCCTGTAACTTAGCAATCTGGTTTTTTTAAATAAAAAAGCCCTACCAGCAAGGAGCTTGAGCTGGCAGAGCAATAACCTGTGTTATTCCAACAAGCGGCAATCAGTCCTCACTGACGCGAACCACTAACTTGCCAAAATTGCGCCCCTCGAGCAGGCCGATAAAGGCCTTAGGCGCCTCCTCCAGACCACTCACTAATTCTTCACGGTATTTAATCCGGCCCTGCGCAAACCAGCTCGACATATCGTTAAAGAACTCGTCGTAGCGGTGGCTGTAATCATCAAAAATGATGAACCCCTGCACATGAATACGCTTGCGCAGAATGCTGCCCATCAAAGCAGGCAAACGATCTGGCCCGTTGGGTAAAGCGGTATCGTTGTAGTGCGCAATAATGCCGCAGACGGGCACTCGGGCCTTGGTATTGAGCAGCGGCAGCACCGCATCGAAGACCTTGCCGCCGACATTCTCGAAGTAGATGTCGATACCTGCCGGGCAGGCCTTGGCCAGTTGCTCGGCGAAGTCCGGCGCACGGTGATCTAGACAGGCATCAAAACCCAGCACCTCGACCGCATGCCGGCATTTTTCCGCGCCACCGGCGACACCGACCACATGGCAGCCCTTGATCTTGCCGATCTGCCCCACAGTCGCGCCGACCGGCCCGGTGGCCGCCGCCACCACCAGGGTTTCACCCGCCTGCGGCCGGCCAATATCGAGCAAGCCCATATAAGCGGTGAAGCCCGGCATGCCAAAGATGCCCAAGGCATAAGAAGGATGCGCCGGCGACTCACCCAACGCGGTCAGATCGCTTCCATCGGACAGCGTGTAGTCCTGCCAGCCAGCAAAGGACAGCACCCAGTCACCGACCTTGTAGGCCGGGTTTTTCGAAGCCTCCACACGGCATACAGTGCCACCCACAATCACTCCACCGACTTCCACCGGCGCAGCATAGGACGGTGCATCACTCATGCGACCACGCATGTAAGGGTCAAGTGAGAGGTAAACGGTACGCAACAGAACCTGCCCTTCTGCTGGCTCAGGAATGGGGCTTTGCTCAATGCGAAAATTCGCTTCGAGAGGCGCACCGTGGGGACGTGAGGCCAGAACGACGCGCCGATTGATTAGCTTTGATTGGGGCATGTGCAAACTCCTGGGGTTGCTGAAGTTGGGGTTGTCTCGATCACCCGAATTAGACCAGTCGACTAGTTGGTCAGTGAAAAAAATGCCCACCTGTTGGTGGGCAACCTCGCCATCAGATGTTGTCAGAGGTCAGAATGGTCTGAGTTGTGGCCATGGCGTTTTCCAGCGGCCGACTATTACGGTGTAGCTTGCTCAGCAGACTCGCACCGAGCCACAACTGGTAAAGGGCCGTCGCAGTGTGGAAAGCATCGCCCATTGCCAGAGAACCGTCTCGCTGCCCCTGCTCAATACATTCAGAAATCCGCGCAATGATTTGATCTGCACCATCGCGCAGCGTGAGGCGCATGGGCTCCGAAAGATCAGCTACCTCTGCGCTCAGCTTCACCACCAGGCACTTCTGGTCGTCGCAGGGCTCGCAGTAGCTGTCTAGCCACTTCTGCCAATACCCCATCAGGCGCTCGCGAGCCGTGTTGCCCGTGACGGCAAAACGCTCATCCATGCTCGCCAAATAATTGCGAAAGTAATCCTCAAGCAACGACTGGCCGTACTGCTCTTTGGACTTAAAATAATGGTAAAACGAGCCTTTCGGCACGTTAGCGGCCTGCAAAATCTCGTTAAGGCCCACACCAGTGAAGCCCTTAACCACCATCATGCGGTGGCCGGTATCGAGTAGATGCTGACGCGTATCGTCGTAACGTAGTTTCATCGGATTAATGTATCAATAAATAGACCAGTCGTCTATAGTGAATTTCTGAGAGAATTGTTAGCCATTCTTGATGACACCCAGACAGTATACAGACCAACCCACACACAGCGAGCTCATGGCGGCGCAGTACGGCGAAGCACCTACCTGAAGCTAACGGGGAACCTTCAAACCGCCCTTCGCTCGTGCCCAGAAGGAAAGCCGCTGGATAGAGACCTCAGTGGATCCGGAGGGAACCTAAAGGGCATCGCCGCACTCAGCTTGCCATGCCAGTAGACTGGTCGCTTAGTGACAGATAAAATTTTTGATCGCCGGTTGCTGGCTCCCCCTGCCGAGATCCCTCATACAAAGCACACCTCCCCTCCCACGATAACTTACAAGGCGTAATAACGATGATAAAACTCCACCATCTAAATGATTCTAGGTCGTTTCGTATTCTGTGGCTACTGGAAGAAATAGGCCAACCATATGAAATCATTCGGTATCAGCGTGATAAAGAAACCCATCTGGCCCCCGAAACCCTGAAGGACATTCACCCGCTAGGCAAATCTCCGGTTATTGAGCTCGACGGCAAGATAATTGCGGAGTCAGGGTCGATTACAGAAGTTTTGATTAAAGAATTCGCCCCCCATCTAGCACCAAACGAAAAAAGTCCAGAATATATTGACTACCTACAATGGATACACTTCTCAGAGAGCTCAGCGATGCTCCCGCTCCTACTTAAAATATTCAATGAGCTCGAAACACGATCCGGAACCGACCTAAAATTCCTCAAGAACTATGCAGAAATTGAATTCAACAAAGTTTTTTCATACCTAAACAATCACTTGAATAATAAAAAATTTTTAGTCGAAGACAGACTCACAGGAGCAGACTTCATGCTGGGTTTTGTAGTGAAAGGCGCACTTAATCTGCTTAAGTCTAGCGGTGCATTTCCACATATCGAAAGCTATATTACTAATATTGAAAATCAGATAAGTTACAAGCGAGCACTGGATATAGATGCCAATTAAACCTGGCTTCGCAAAAAAAGCCTCCAAGAAACCAACGCCGGTCTGAGAGCAGCATTGCTCAATTCATACCCCAAAAGGACTCAACCGAGTGACTCAACCGAAAACCCGGGTTCGACCCGGGTTTTTGCTTTTTACAGACGCACTTTCTCTATATCAGCCAGCAAATAGCCCAACTTCTAGCTCACGGACCACCGATCATGGGATATATCTGACCCACGAGGAGAAACTTTCGAACTAACCCCTGGGCATCTGAATCGCCCCTGGTTTCCTAGACACTCTCTAAGCTCAGAAAATAGCGTTTCTCATACTCTACCGGCGACAGCTGATTGTTGAAGCCATGCCGACGTTTTACGTTGTAGAACATCTCGATGTAATCGAACACATCACTACGAGCATCTTCCCGCGTGTTGTAGATTTTCCGCCTGATCCGTTCCCGTTTCAGAAGTTGGAAAAAGCTCTCGGCCACGGCATTGTCATGACAGTTGCCTCGGCGACTCATGCTGGCAACCAAATTGTTCGCCTTCAAAAAGCTGCGCCAATCGGAACTGCTGTATTGGCTGCCCTGATCGGAGTGAACCATCACCTCCTGTTTCGGTTTTCGCCTCCAAACCGCCATCAATAACGCATCAATGGCCAAATCACTGGTCATCTGCGACTTCATTGACCAGCCAACGACCTGACGAGAAAACAGATCCAGCACCACTGCTAAATACAGCCAGCCTTCGTACGTACGAATGTAGGTGATGTCGGTGACCCAAACCTTGTTGGGTTCTACGACATCAAACTGGCCCTTCAGCAAGTTGGGTGAGGCGATTGCTGGCTTACCGCCGTACTTTCCAGGGCGACGTCGATAACCTGACTGAGAACGCAGACCTTCAAGACGCATCAGCCTTGCCACACGATGACGACCACAATCCTCGCCGGCCTCGCGCAGATCGTCATGGATTTTGCGATAGCCATAAACGCCGCCGCTCTCCAACCATGAATGCTTAATCAAACCCAGCAGTCGCTGGTCGTCTTTGGCTCGTAGAGATTGCGGCTCAGCCAGCCAGGCGTAATAACCGCTGGGATGGACTTTCAGCGTCAGGCAAAGCCGTCGAATCGAATACTCGCCCGCGTGCTGCTTGATAAAGGCGTACTTCAGCCGCACTCCTTGGCAAAGTACGCGGCGGCCTTCTTTAAGATGTCTCTCTCTTCCGTCACACGCTTGAGTTCAGCGCGTAGCTTGCGCAACTCGGCCTGCTGATCATCATCTTGCTGACGCTGCTCTTGGGGCTTGCTGTAGACCTTGATCCAGGCGTAAAGGCTGTGCACGGACATGCCCAGACGCTGGGCGACATCGGCAACAGGTTTGCCTTTTTCGGTCACTTGCTTGACCGCTTCGATCTTGAACTCTTCGGGGTAACGCTGACGACTCATGGCACCTCCTATTTGGGCCTCATTATGAGGCTTGGAGGTGTCTACGAAACCAGGGGCGATTCAATGCCAGCTTTATGACAGCCTGTCTGCCCGCAACGCCCATCCGCGGCTGTCGCCTTTACTTCAACAATCGACAGAACGTTTTCCGGCGCTTTTTTGGTTTGAAATCTCCCCCCAACTGACCGGACAGGATATTTAATAGGAGTCGACTTACACACAGAGCCCCATACATGTCGACACATGCCCCCAAGAAATACCTGATCAGTCACACCTCTCTTCAGCACTGCTTTGACAAGAGCCGCTCCGGACTAGAAAAGCTGCGCGAAACCGATGCCAGCTTCCCTCGCCCCATCAAATTTGGCCCGAGCAAACAGGCTGGGGTTTACTTCGTTGTCGCAGAGGTGGAAGCCTGGCTGGAGAGCAAGATCAGCGAGCGTGATGGTATCGCTCTGGATCTCGCCGGGCGAGAAGACCAATGACTACACACGAGCAGATACCGTCGTTCTTAGCAGAGATGCCCGCGCCGGCATTTGCCGCATACATGAACCCTAACATTGCGCCAAAGCCACTACCGAGCGGGTTGGCCAGGGTCATGCCCTGGTTTGATGAACTATTGCCTACTGCTCTTCAGGAGTACGTGCGGGATGTTGCTGAGCGTACCCAGTGCCCACCTGATTTTGTTGGGGTCGCGCTTATCGTGGCAGTCAGCACAGTAGTCGGGCGCAAATTCAGCGTCTACCCGAAACAGAAGGATGACTGGATGGTCGTTCCAAACCAGTGGGGCGTCATCATCGGGCGACCGTCTGCGATGAAAACGCCGGCACTCAAACAGGCGCTGCTTCCATTGCGCGCCTTAGATGCCAAAGCGCGAGAACGCTATAGCCAAGCTCAAGCCGAGCACAAGGCCGCTAGCGAGCTTTACGACATGAAGCGCAATGCAGCCAGGGTAAAAGCCAGAAAGCTTTACAGTGGTGGTGACGAGAATGCAGCTCAGGAAGAACTGAAACGTCACTCAAGCGAGAACCCGCCCCCAATTCAGCGGCGCTACATCGTCAACGACGCAACGGTCGAAAAACTCGGCGAGCTGCTCAACGAGAATCCAAACGGCCTAGTAGTTGAGCGTGACGAGTTGGGGGGCTGGCTGGCAACGATGCAGAGCGAAGACGGTTCGGTTGCGCGAGCATTTTATTTGGAATGTTTCGACGGCAACGGCTCATTCACCTATGACCGTATCGGCCGAGGAACCATTTATATCAAGTCATGTTGTTTATCGTTGATCGGTGGGATTCAACCCTCACGAATTGCGTCCCTTGTAAACGCTGCCGTCAGCGGCGAACTGGATGACGGCCTGATTCAGCGCCTGCAGCTGGCGGTATATCCCGACGATGTTCGAGAGTGGCGTTATATCGACCGTTGGCCGAACAAAATCGCCGCTGAGCGCGTCTCGGAGGTTATCGAACAGCTCGACCAGATACCTGATGAGCCTCACTCTGCCCTCAGATTTACTCCAGAAGCCCAGGAGAAGTTTATCGCCTGGTATACCTGCCACATGCAAGAAAGCCGGAGCGATCATCTTCACCCCGCATTGCAATCCCATTACCTGAAAATGCCGAAAACCATTGTAGGCTTGGCCCTTCTATTTGAGCTGATTGAAGGCGGACGGGAAGCCGTGGGCGCTGAGTCCACTGACCGCGCCATCAACTGGGCGAACTACCTGATGAGCCACGCCCAGAGGCTGTACGGAGTGGCAATCAACGCGCCACTACTGGGTGCGCGGCTGATCCTGGAGCGCCAGCAGAAATTGCCCGAGCCGTTTACTCCTCGCGAGATACGCCTGAAAGGCTGGATGGGGCTCGACTCTCTGGATGCGGTCAACAATGCACTCAACGTCCTGGTCGAGCACAACTACATTGTCGGCTACGAGGTTGCCGGCGAGAAAGGCGGACGCCCGTCAACACGCTATGTCTGGCGTAAGCAATAGTCTCAGCTTGGCGGATTATTTTCAGAAACAGCGGTGAGTCCAGCCTACAAAACCTACGAAACCAGGTTCTGTAGGTTTTGTAGGTTTGCCTTGGGCACTGTTTGTAAAAATGGCGATTGGCGAGCAGTAGGCTTCCGGAACGATCCGGCCATAGCCGTGACAACGCCCCAACCAGGAGAAGCGCATCGTAATCCTCCCTTGGTTGGGATACGGTGGCCAGTCCAATAGAGCTACAAACCTGCTCATTACATCGGTACAGTTGAGCAGCAGTCGCAGCTTAATTAAGCGACCCAACACAAACCCCGGATGCAGGATCTGCATCGTTCGGCTCATGGACATTACCGAGGGCAGTTGATGTCGACGCTCAATCCCCCAAGCAGCCTTACCCCCCATCACGCCAAGTATTTCGCCTGGGAGCTAACGCGCCGCCGTGCAGCCAGCGAAGAAGACCGGCTTTCCCAGTCGCTCTTCGATGCCAGTGTCGACCTTAATCCACACCAGATTGATGCTGCCCTTTTTGCCCTGCAAAACCCTCTGAGCAAAGGCGTGGTGCTGGCTGACGAAGTCGGCTTGGGTAAAACGATTGAAGCTGCCTTGGTTCTAGGCCAGCTCTGGGCCGAACGTCGCCGTCGCCTCTTGGTCATCTGCCCAGCGGCACTGCGCAAACAATGGGCGCAGGAGCTTTCCGAAAAATTCAATTTGCCCACCCAGGTGTTGGATGCCCGCACCTGGAAACAGCTTCGCCAGGATGGCATCTACGATCCGTTGGCTCGCGACGTTATCAGCATCATGTCGCTCCACTTTGCCGCGCGTATGGAAGAGCAGCTGGGCAATATTCCCTGGGATCTGGTCGTTGTCGATGAAGCCCACAAGCTGCGTAATGCCTACCGAAAAAGCAACGAAACGGGGCAATCCCTCAAGCGCTCACTGGCCGGGCGACGCAAGCTTTTGCTAACGGCCACACCGCTGCAGAACTCACTCATGGAGCTGTATGGTCTTAGCTCGCTGATTGACGAGGACATCTTCGGCGATGAGCGCAGCTTTCGCGCTCAATACAACAACACGGATGGCGACCTGGCAGCTTTGCGCCGCCGTTTGCAGGCCTTTATCAAGCGCACCCTGCGTAGGGATGTTCTGGAGTACGTGCCCTATACACAGCGCCATGCGCTGACCACACCATTTACCCCGAGCGATGACGAGCAGCGGCTTTACGACCTCATCTCCGCGTATCTGCACCGCGACTTCAGCTACGGCTTCCCACAGCGCCAGAAGCATCTCGTGGCTCTTATCCTGCGCAAGCTGCTGGCCTCGTCCACGGAGGCTGTCGTCGCCACACTGCAAGCCATCAAAGCACGCCTGCAGAAACTGCTGGATCGTCAGAGCATCGATGAGGAATGGTTCGAGCACCTGATTGAAGAGGACGACCTGGAGGAAGACCTTCTCGAAGCAGCGGAAGACTCAGCCAACTACGATGTTCATGACTCAGCCAGCAAGCTCGACTTCGAACTGCTGAGCAAGGAAATCGCCGAGCTCGACCTTTATATCGAAATCGCTCGCAGCATTCGCGAAGACCAAAAATCCTTCGCCCTGCTGAACGCGCTCGAACAAGGCTTTGCACGCATGTCCGGTATGGGCGCACCGCGTAAAGCAGTAATCTTCACCGAGTCCCGCCGCACACAGGAATACCTGGGTCGTTTTCTAGAGGCTCATGGGCACGCCGGCAAGGTTGTCACCTTCAGCGGTGGCAATCAGGGTGAAGCCGCAACCGGCATTTATCAGCGCTGGATGGCTCGCTACCATGGCAGCGACCGTATCACCGGCTCCCCCGCCATCGACCGTCGTACAGCGCTGATTGATCACTTCCGCGATAGCGCGGAAATTTTGATTGCCACCGAGGCAGCCGCCGAAGGTGTGAACCTGCAGTTCTGCTCCCTGGTGGTGAACTACGATCTGCCCTGGAACCCCCAGCGCGTAGAGCAACGAATTGGTCGCTGCCATCGCTACGGGCAACGTTTCGACGTAGTGGTGATCAACTTCCTCAACCAACGCAATGCCGCAGACCAGCGTGTACTGGAGCTACTGCAGGACAAGTTTCACCTGTTCGATGGTGTTTTCGGTGCGTCTGACCAAGTGCTCGGCAGGATCGAAGCCGGCATCGACTTCGAGAAACGTATTGCCGAAATTTACGACTGCTGCCGCACGCCCCAAGAGATCGATTCCGCTTTTGCCAACCTGCGCGCCGAACTGGATGCTGATATTCAGGCACGCATGCTGGAAACCGAAAAGCTCCTGTTGGAAAATTTCGATGCCGATATCCACAGCCTGCTCAAAACCCACAAAGAGCGCGCTGAAAGCCAGCTAGACCGAATCACGCGGCTGTTTTGGCAACTGACCCAGTACATCCTGGCAGAGCAAGCCAGGTTCGACAGCACCCTACTGACCTTCGACCTCAGCCTACCGCCCCTCCCACAGATCGCAACCGGGCACTACCAGCTCATTCGCAAGGGCGAGCTGGCAAAACAAGCTCAGATTGAAAACACCCGGATCTACCGCCTGACGCACCCACTGGGCGAATACGTACTCGATCAGGGACGTAATGCCCCTGCCCCCACAGCCACTCTGCGCTTCAGCTATGCGCAATGGCTGGAAGGCCGCAACCCGCGCATCAGCGTCATCGAGCAGCTGGTCGATCAGCAGGGCTGGCTTCAGCTCAACTTGCTGGAGCTCGACAGCTTTCAACGTGAGGAGCACCTGGTATTCACCGCCATGGCCGATAGCGGCGAACTGCTAGATCAGGAAACCTGCGAAAAACTCTTCCAACTGTGCGCTACCGCCGAGCCAACCCACAGCGCCCCGCCGGATGACCTGCATGGCAACGCCCGTCGCCAGATCGATGCAGCGCTGAGCCAAGCACTAGAGCAGAACGACAAGTTTTTCCAGCAAGAACGCGAAAAACTGGACGCCTGGGCCGAAGACCGCATCCTCGCTGCCGAGCAAGCCCTACAAGACACCAAGCTCAAGCTCAAAGGCCTAAAGCGGCAAGCCCGTACCGCCCAGAGCATGGACGAGGCACGACGCTTACAGGACGATATCCGCAAGGTGGAAGGCGAGCAACGCCGGCAACGCCAGGAGATCTTTGCCGTAGAAGACGAGATAGAAGCTCGCCGCGATGCCCTTATCGAAGCCCTGGAAAAGCGCCTGCATCGTGCCAGCCGCACCCAAACACTGTTCACTGTGCGCTGGGCCGTGAGCTAACACGTCGCTAAAAAGCCATTTCAAGAACACGTTGTGCACACATGTCGCCGCCAGCGACATGAGAGCAAAACATGTCGCTGGAACTAAAAAATAGCGACACGTTATGCACACATGTTTACACTGACGCCACGAAAAGGGCGCTCATCAGAGCGCCCTTGCCTTTAGATTTATACCCCAAGGATCAGGATCGCATCCGTGACCGCATCCCCCCTCCCCTGGCAGGCCGACAGGCCCTATAACCAGCTGCCGCCTCTGCCACCTGCAGCCGAATTAGAAACCCGTGCAGTGCTCAAGCGTTGTATCGAGGCCCGCACAGCCTTGGCCGAATTGAAACAGGCGGCCGAGTTGATCCCCAATCAAACGGTGCTGATCAACACCATTCCGTTGCTGGAAGCCAAGGACAGCTCGGAAATCGAAAGTATCGTCACCACCACGGATTTGCTCTTTCAGCACGCCCAGGATGGCGACAACCATGCCGATCCCGCGACCAAGGAAGCCCTGCGCTACCGCAAGGCCCTTCATCATGGCTACCAGTCCCTGGCCGAGCGCCCACTTTCCACCGGCACGGCAGTCGAGATCTGCCGCACGCTCAAGGGCGTAAACATGGATATACGCCGGGTGCCGGGCACACAGCTGGCCAACGACCGCACCGGAGAAATCATCTACACCCCACCGGAGGGTGAAGACCGTTTGCGCGATCTGCTCGCCAACTGGGAGCGCTTTCTGCACAACGAAACGGAGCTAGACCCACTGGTACGTATGGCTGTGGGTCACTACCAGTTCGAGGCCATCCACCCGTTCACCGATGGCAATGGCCGCACCGGGCGCGTGCTCAACACACTGTATCTGATCCACGAAGGTTTGCTGAATCTGCCGATTCTCTACCTCAGCCGCTACATCATCGCCCACCGAGCCGACTACTACCGCCTGCTGCTGGATGTCACCCGCGAGCAAGCCTGGGAGCCCTGGCTGCTGTACATGCTCAGTGCGGTGGAAGAAACCGCTCGCTGGACCACTGCCAAAATTGCCGCCATCCGCAGCCTGTCCGAGCACACCACCCAGTTTGTTCGCGAACAGCTGCCGAAAACCTATTCCCGCGAGCTGGTAGACGTGATTTTCGAGCAGCCCTACTGCCGCATCAGCAACGTCGTCGATAAACAGATTGCCCAGCGTCAAGCCGCCTCCCGCTACCTCAAAGAGCTGGTCGCCATCGGCGTCCTGCAAGAGGTGCAGGTCGGCAAGGAAAAGCTCTTTATCCATCCCAAGCTGATGCAACTACTGATTCGCGACAGCAACGACTTCAAGCCCTACGCCTGACCTTTTTTGAGAAGTACCTATGAGCAAGCAAAAAGACCAATTTATCGCCCTGCTGGGCGAGCTCTTCCAGCTAAACCAGCCTGAGCTCGACTTCGGCCTGTATCGCATCCTTCACGCCCGTAGTGCACAGATCAAAACCTTTATCGATACCGAGCTGGGTAGCGAGATCGACGCCCACTTTGCCGGCCAATCGCAAAGCAACGCTCATGACGCGTTAGAAGCCGCCCGCGTAAAAGTCGCCGAGACCCTCGGGGAGGACGCCTTCCTGCCCACGGGTGAACTGAAACCTGAATATCGCGGCACCAAGGTTGGCAAAGAATTCGAGCTGGCTCAGCAGCACGCACGCGATGGCGGCGGTGTACTGGCTGACGACGCCCAAGTGTACGAGCACCTATACCGCTTCTTCAGCCGCTACTACGACAAGGGCGACTTCATGTCGAAGCGCTACTTCGTCGCCGAAAACGACAGCCGTGCCGCGCCCTATGCCGTGCCCTATGATGGCCGCGAAGTCATGCTGCACTGGGCCAACAAAGACCAGTACTACATCAAATCCAGCGAGGCACTCAGCAACTTCACCTTCGACCTCACCGCAGCCCAGGCCAAGGAGCGGGGCCCGCAAAGCGGATTTGATTTCCAGCCAGCGGCCACAACCCCGCTGAAGGTGCATTTCCGCCTGGCCGCAGCAGCAGAGGGCGAACACAACAACGTCAAGGAAGGCCAAGAGCGCTTCTTTATCATCCACGCGACAGAACCGCTGAAGCTAGAAACCAACGATAAAGGGCTGCCAGAACTCGTCGTGCAGTTCGACTATCGTCCCGACAGCACGAAGACTGGCCAGGCCGGCACCTGGCAGCAGAAGCGTCTGGCGGAGGCCGAGCAAATCGTAGGCGAGCAGCTGGCTAACCTGGTATTCCCTCACCCAGAGCTGCGCGCCTTCGAGCAGCCACTGTTTGCTCCAGCTCCCACCGACAAGCAGCCAACTCGCACGCTGTTGGGCAAATACCTGGGGCAGTTCACCGCCCGCAACACCATGGACTACTTCATCCACAAGAACCTCGGTGGTTTCCTCCGTCGCGAGCTGGACTTCTATATCAAGAACGAAATCATCCGCCTCGACGACATCGAGGCGGCCGATGTTCCGCGCGTGGATGAATACCTGAAAAAACTGCGCGTGCTGCGCAAGATCGCACGGCGCATTGTCGATTTTCTCGCCCAGCTCGAAGACTTCCAAAAGAAACTCTGGCTCAAAAAGAAATTCGTTGTCGAGACCCAGTACTGCATCACCTTGGATCGCATTCCGGAAAGTTTCTATGCAGAAATTGCAGCCAATGAGCAGCAACGGGAAGAGTGGGTAAAATTATTTGCCATTGATGAAATCAAGGACAGCGCACAATCCGGTTATAGCACACCACTTACCATTAACTTTTTGAAAGAAAATCAATTTCTAGTAATTGACACCAGGCTCTTCCCGGAGCCATTTAAATATAAGCTTGTTTCCAGCCTAGACAAACTTGACGAAAACACTACAGGAAATCTGCTGCACTCAGATAATCAACAGGGACTCAATCTGATCAGCGAAAAATTCAAGAAAGAAATTGACTGCATCTTTATTGATCCGCCTTACAACACTGGAAATGATGGCTTCATATACAAAGATGCTTACTGCCATTCATCCTGGCTGTCATTCGCAAGATCAAGGATAGAGGCGGCCAAACCGCTACTTTCCGACAGCAGCTATTTTGGTGCGACAATCGACTTTGTAGAATCCTCACGACTCAGACTACTTCTCGACGAAATATTCGGCGAAGACTCTTTTCTAGCCGACATAGCATGGGAAAAACGCTACACAAGAAGTAATAACGCCAAGAAATTTTATAGCCTTAAAGACCAGCTTTTAGTGTACGGCAATGTAGAAACCTTTAAAGAGCGCAGAACTGAAAGCTCACTAGAGAACTACAGCAATCCTGACAAAGATCCTAGGGGCGACTGGATCAGCTCATCATATGTAAATCCAGCAACTCGCGAAGCAAGGCCAAACCTTTCGTATGAGATCGTAAATCCTTATACACAGGAAGAAATCAGCCATCCCACTCATGCTTGGAAGTACGATAAACAAGTCTACCTGCAACATGTGCAAGACAACAGGCTCTACTGGGGTGAATCCGGCGACTACACTTACCCCAGGCTAAAATCCTTCCTAAGTGATGCGTCTGAAAACATGGTGCCTGTCGATATATGGAAACATCAAGACACCGGAACAACAGACGCTGGCGGAGCCGAATTAAAGAACATGTTCGGCAAATCGGTCTTTGACAACCCAAAACCCACTTCACTTATTTCAAGATTTGTTCGCTTGGTCGCAGACAACAAAGAACCAAGGCAAATTATAGATTTCTTTGCCGGCTCAGGTAGCACAGGGCATGCCTTGATTAACCTTTCCCGACAGGCATGCAACAAGAAATATATCTTAATAGAGATGGGTGCCCACTTTGATTCAGTTCTAAAGCCTCGCCTCCAAAAATCAATTTACTCAAAAGACTGGAGCGAAGGGAAACCCGTATCCCGAGAAGGCATTAGCCATTGCCTCAAATATATTCGCTTAGAGTCTTTCGAGGACACGCTAAACAACCTCCAGCTACCAGACACCCCGCGCCTAAATACCAGCTCGCCTGAATCTGCAGAGATGACTCGCGATTATCTGCTCAAATATTGGCTGGAGTTCGAAACCGCCGGCAGCCCGAGCCTGCTTAATGTCCGTGAGTTTACTGACCCGACTTCCTACAGGCTCAAGGTCAAACAACCTGGCAGTGACGCCCAAGTGGAGAAAACCATTGACCTGGTGGAAACCTTCAACTGGTTGATCGGCTTGCATGTCGCCCACCTCGACCAACCGCGCCGCTATGCCATTGAGCTGGTGCGTGAGGCCGATCCAGAGCTACCCAAAGACCAAGATACGCGCTGGCGTTCCACCGCCATCAAGGAGCGAGACGATGGCGAGTTCTGGTTTCGTGCTGTGGAAGGACACATCCTCAGCGTGCCTGGGGACGATCTGTCACGCGAACGCGTGCTGGTGATCTGGCGCAAGCTGACCGGCGACTCCGGTCGCGATCAAGCCGCCCTGGAAGCCTGGCTGAACAAGCGCGGCATTAACCCGCGTGAAAGCGAGTACGCGTTCATCTACGTCAACGGCAACCATGCCCTGCCCAGCGATGGCGATGCAGCCACACGCGTGCGCCTGATCGAAGAGACCTTCGCCCAGCGCATGTGGGAGAACGCTTGAGATGGCTCGTGCCCCGCGTAAAAACAAAGTCCAGCCGCCACTGGTAGCCAGCCACTTTCAGGATGCCTTGGTACTCAATCAGTATCTGATCAGCCTGTTTGGCATCGATCCGCTGGTAACTCACAAAGATGAAGGCCGCCAGGTGCGGCCACTGGAGATAATCGCCAAATCACTGCGCAACGCCGAACCGGGCATCGGCCCGGACGGCAAGCACCGCTTTCTGGCCAAGCTGATTTCGCACTTGCCTGCCAATGCGACATTGCCCCCGGTTGAGCTGGAGCGTTACGACGCCAACCTGGTGGCTCATACGCGGGCGATCAATGCCCGGCGCAAGCACAAGGGAGAAATCGCCTGGAAGTACTTCCAGTGGCTGACTCTGCTGTTTGTTGAAATCTACCTCGACCGCTACTTCAACGACCGTCAGGGGCTCTGTGCGGCGCTCAATGAATTTATCGAGCGCTTCAACCAGCACCACCAGGGCCAAGGACGCGAAACCGGCATCGGAGCTTATGCTGTTGAAGACCTCAACAAGCTCTGCCTGCAAAACGCCACAGGCAGCGGCAAGACGTTGCTCATGCATGTGAATTTGCTGCAGTTTGCCCAGCATGCGCGGGCGACCGGCCAAGCCGACGCTTTCAGCCGGGTCATTGTGCTGTCGCCGAACGAACGCCTGTCCGAGCAGCACGAACGTGAGCTGCGCGAGAATGGTTTTTACCCGGAGCCACTGCGCCAGGAAAGCGACCTGATCTCTCGCGGTCAGAATGCCCTCGATGTGCCGCTGCTGACCGAAATCACCAAGCTGGCGGACGAACAGAAGGTCAAGCAAATGGCCGTCGACAGTTTTGGCGATGGCAACCTGCTGCTGGTCGACGAAGGCCACCGTGGCATGAGCGGCAGCGACTGGAAAAGTAAGCGCGACAAGCTGGCGGCCAAGGGCTTCACCTTCGAGTACTCCGCTACCTTCAAGCAGGCAGTCAAGGCAGCCAACGACCGCGTGCTGGCCGAGAGCTACGCCAAAGCGGTGCTGTTCGATTACAGCTACCGCTACTTCTATGCCGATGGCTATGGCAAGGACTACCGCATCTTCAACCTGCCTAAGGATGAACTGGCCCACAAGGACGCCTACCTGACCGCTGCCCTGTTGGGGTTTTATCAGCAGCTGCGCATGTTCACCGAGGCGGGCAATCGCTACACCGGCTACAACCTGGAAAAGCCGTTGTGGGTCTTTGTCGGTGCAAGCGTCACCGGGCGCAAGGTCGATGAGGAAAGCGTACAGCCGTCCGATGTGGCGCAGATCCTCGACTTCTTGGCGCGCTTCCTCGCCCACCGTGAAGCCTTTACTACGCTTATCCATACTGTGCTCAACGGCAACAGCCAGCAGACCGGGCTGCTTGATGCCCAAGGGCGCGACATCTTCGTGCAGTCCTTCCCTTACCTGAAGGGCTTGAAGCAAAGCGCAGCGCAGTTCTATTCCGACATCTGTCAGCGTCTGTTCCATGCCCCTGGCGGCGGTCACTTGGTGGTTGAGCGTGTGAAAGGTGACAGCGGCGAGTTGCTACTGAAGGTTGGCGAATCTGACGAACCCTTTGGTGTCATCAACGTCGGCGATGCCGCGGCGCTGGCCAAGCATGTGCAGGATGAGCTGGAAGACAAACAGTCCCTTGCCGAGGTGCGCCCTAGCGAGTTTGGCGAGCCGGTATTCGGTGACGTGCATAAACCGACCTCGCCCATTCACATGCTGATCGGCTCGAAGAAGTTCATCGAGGGCTGGGACTGTTGGCGGGTATCCAGCCTGGGCCTGATGCGCATGGGCCAGAGCGAAGGCGCACAGATCATTCAGCTTTTCGGGCGTGGCGTGCGCCTGAAAGGCAAAGACATAAGCCTGATGCGTACCAGCCGCTATCAGCCGGTGAACCCACCGAGGGATATTCACTTCCTGGAGACGCTGAACGTGTTCGGCGTGCAGGCTGACTTTATGGCGACCTTTCGCGACTTCCTCGAAAGCGAAGGCCTACCGCCGAACGATGCGCCACATGTTGAGGAAATCACCCTCAACGTCACCCACGACTTTGGCCAGAAGCTGAAGATCCTCCGCTCCAAATTCCGCAAAGACACCCAGGAGCAGTACGACTTCCGCAAACACGGCCCCATCGTGGACCTCAGTATCGGAGCCCTCCCGCCCGGTTTGACCAAGGGGGGAATGCCATTGGTGGTGGATCGCTTCCCACGACTGCAAATGATCCAGGCCAAAGAGGTTATGGGCCAGGCTCCTGAGGCAGCCGATAACCCACCACGTCACTTCGATGCCTTGCGCCTGTCGATGCTCGACTGGGACAAGTTGTGGTTCGATCTGGAACGCTTCCGCCGCCAGCGACACATGGACAACGTCATCGTCAAAGAAGAAGTGCTACGTCCACTGCTGGAGACCCCAGACTGGTATCGCGTCCTGGTGCCCGCGCACTGGTGGGCACCTTCGATGGCCAACCTGCGTCACTGGCAATCGATAGCCTTCGAACTGCTCTGCGGTGCTCTGGAGCGCTGCTTCAATCACCAAAAGCGCAAATACCTCGATCCGCGCATGGAACTGGTTCTGCTCACCCGCGAGAACGAAAACCTGCCGGGTAACGACATCAACTACCAGTTGATCGTCGAGGCTACCGAGCAATACCTGATCGACGACATCAAAGCGCTAAAGGCAGAGCTCGCTCAGGTTGGCTGGCGTGATCACGGCCACGTCCAAGGCCTAAGGCTAGACGCTCACCTCTATGAGCCGCTGCTTTCCAGCGAGAAGGTGAAGATCCAGCCCGTCAGTCTCAACAAGTCCGAGTTTCAATTCGTCGAAGACTTGCGCCTCTGGCTGGTGGCCAACGAAACGAATCTTGCTGAATGTGGAGAGCGCATCTTCCTGCTGCGCAACCTGGCCAAGCAGGGCGTCGGTTTCTTTGAGGCCGGCAATTTCTATCCAGACTTCATCCTCTGGTGCCTGAAGTCGGATGGCAGTCAGCGCATCTGCTTTATCGACCCGCACGGACTGGAACACGAAGGCCCCGGCAGCGACAAGATCCAGCTCTCGCAAAACATCAAGGATCTGCAGACACGCCTGAATGATCCTGGGGTCACGCTGGAGTCGGTCATCCTGTCACCGAGTACGAACCGCATGCGCATCCAGCACCTGTGGAGTCAGCAAGGCCTGCCAACCCCAGATCTGAATGCGCTGCATGTTTTCTTTATCGGGGAACCGGACTACATCGGCAAGGTGATGGGGCTCGTGCAGCCGTAACTTCCTACAAAACCCAGGCGTCTTCGGGGCGGTTTACCCCGCCCTAAAGACCACCTCACACACGCTGTCCCAGCCAGCATGCGGCGTCGTCATTTGCCGACCATCTATTGTCACGGCATGCACCTGACAAATGCCCACTGGCGCTCAGTCGTCATCTGCCGTCGATCTGCCGTTGCCTGCACGGTTCATGGGATAGTCCAGCGCAAAACCCAGCAACCATTGGGGCTGCGGCGACGACACCTCTTCACGACACCCCTTACCTGGACAGCAACACCCCTTTACAACACCCCTTAACCTGTACAAGACGCCAGGAATAACCTGAAACCCAGCAACCATGCGGGTTGCAGCAGCAACACCTCTTCACGACACCTCTTACCTGGGCTACAACACCCCTTTACGACATCCCTTAACCTGTACAAGACGTCCTGAATAACCTGAAACCCAGTAACCATGCGGGTTACAGCGGCAACACCCCTTCACTACACCCCTTCGGCAAAAATCGGCAGAGTCCCTCTATGTGAGGTGAACCGTCAGACTCCCATAAGCAAGAGAGGTAGTGTGAGCATGTTTTTTGAACACGTGTCGCGCAGCGGATATGAGCGGTGCGCCGGTTGCTCTGGAATTTAATCGCCAAGTGCCGGCGGAAAGGGATTTCAGGAGGAAGAAATCCTTGGGATTGGCACAGCAGGTGAGAAGCTGGATTCTGTGCAAATTTTCAGCCCAGAAGGAGCAAGACATGGATGCGATTGAGCTACTGGTTTACGCGGTCATTGGCGTAATCGGCACGTTGGGATTGGCGGCGGTGATTGGCTACAAGGTGGCGGATCATCTCGATAAAAAACATCACACCGACTGACCTTGCAGGCACCTGCAGGCTCGCATGGCGGCGTCTTGGGATTTGCCAGCGCTCGGGTAATGTTCAGGCATGTGCCAAGTCCAGCAGGTTCACGCCATGAGCAAAGTTGAGTGCCAGTGCTGCAAGAAGATGATGGTTCCAAAGGTGATCACTAGCGCGCCGTTCTACATCAGCGGAGTACCCGTGGGCGGCCGTGACCCGGAGTCGTCCGTATGCCCCTTCTGCCTGTCGCCGAAGTGGATGCTCACCGAACATCAGGCTCTGGCTGCCGGCAAGGCTAATGCCGAGTTCTACGGTTTTATGGTTCTCGCCCTGGTGAACATCGTTACGTTCGTCCGTTTCGGCGAACAGGCGGGCGGTATAGCGCTTGCGGTGTCAGTCGCAACCGTTCTCATGCGTGCCAGGATGATTCGAGCGGTGCGCCGTCGCCTGGGCCGTAAGACGAACTAATCTATTCCAGGCGAGCGGAATGCTGCCCAGGCTGCGGATGCAGTCCGCTACCCGGGTAAAATTCATGCGAATCTCACTGCGGCTCGACAACACGACAAATCGCGTTGTCACTCGGTCATTTGATCGCGGATTTTAAGCACTGTGGTGGTACTGCACCCTGCATGACGAGCGGTCGCCCGAATGCCCAGACCAGCGCCGAGCAGCTCACCAACGCGCTGGTGCAGCCCCTTGTCAGCCGGCCGACCTTTGTAAGCGCCGGAAGCCTTTGCCCTCTGGATACCCTGCGCCTGGCGCTCCCGACGCTGCTCATAGTCCTTGCGCGCAATAGCCGCCATCATCTCGATCATCATGACGTTGATAGCTGCCAGCATTCGGTCAGTGAACTCATCACCTACCGTTTCTCTCATGCCTTGGTGGCTGGTCGGCAGATCCAGGGCGACGATGCGCAGTCCCTTGGAGTCAATCGCAGCCTTAAGCGCCTGCCAATCAGCCACCGGCAGCCGTGAGAGCCGGTCAATACTCTCAAGCAGTAACACGTCACCGCTATGGGCATCACCTAGCAGCCTCAATAGCTCCGGCCGATCGGCCCTGGCCCCGCTGGCGTTCTCGATATACTGCGCGGCAATGGCCTTGCTATGGTTAGCAGCGAACTGCTGCAGAGCGTCACGGGCACGACTGGCATCCTGCTCCGCAGTGGAAGCGCGAAGGTATGCGCGAACGAACATGGGATTTCCTTTCATGTATCAGTTTGGGTGGTGTTTTTTTAAACGTAGCATTTGGACCGTTACTTATAAAATTGAACCCATGGAAAACGTTACCCCTGAACGTACCAGCTAAGGCATACTCAAAAGAACCACCGTAGGTTTGCGAAAAACCCGCGGCACAGCCCAGCAAAATTACTGCGTAACTGCAATCACGTGACCGCCAATTTGCGTTCGACTTGACCAGCCGTTTGCATGGGATTTGACCAGCACATTTGATGCCTGTGACCGACAGAAGTCGGCCAATAGCGGTAGTCCGTACGACTGCTTTCGACCCATAGCTGCCTTCATGGAGGGCAGTTCACGGCCAGAAGTGGACGGTGGACACTCTGATGGCAAATGGGTAACGTCAACCACGCTGCTAGCATCTACCTCGTAGTAGTTAGGTGCTTATGGAGTCCATCGGCTACTTTAGACTTTGACAGTCCTGGGAGGATTGATGAGTTGCTTACCGAGTCACGGCAGAGTCTCCTGCTCGCGTTGCTATAATGATATTGCGCCACAATTCGATGTATCCAAGCGCACGGAGGGAGATTGGCGAATTACAGCAAACCCTTTGGCATGGGGCAGTACTAAGCCCGAGGTTATTGTACTTGGCTTCTCCAAGGGCCCAACTCAGGCTGGAGCACTCGCTTCCACACCTCACGACGAAATTGCGTACAAGGGTAGTCGTCTCAACGTGGGCAAGATTCTGGCTCATGTCGGTCTCATCCCCACCGACGAGCCCGATAAACTGAAGAAATATGTAGACCGTCTTATCGCGGATAAGTCCGGGCGCTTTCATTTCGCATCACTCATTCGTTGCAGTGTAGAACGCTACGACCGCAAGTCTGTATCCTGGAAAGGATCGGGTGGCGGAATGTTGGACAAGTTCATTGCTACCCCGTTCGGCACATCGGTTGCTACTAACTGTACAACTACCTTTCTCCGTGACCTGCCGGAAGAGACTCGGCTCATTGTCATGTTTGGTCTGGGTACGGGCCTAAACTATGTAGCGTCCGCTTACAACCTGTTTCGCCGCGCTCGTCCTGGCGCCTGGAAAATGATCAACTCAGTGGCCTACACGGACGGAAAAATCACAGTGGTTCATGTTGAGCATTTTGCTGCTCAAGGCGCTTTGATTCCTAACTGGCTAGGAGGAAAAGGTCACCCAAGAAGCAACCTTGGCGTCCTCTCAAAAGCTGCAATCGATGCATCTGGAGTCGTTGTCTAACGACGCATCCAAGCCGAAGTTCCAAGCCTGCTGAGCACAACTGGCCTTAATTTTAATGGGCTCCCGTGCTCATCCTGACTCAGCTATATCCCATTGGAAAAAATCAGGTTCGGGGAATATGCATGACTAATCAACCGGTGCTTGAGGGCGCTAACTTTCAGACGATACTTGCACAAGAGCCGCTGAAAGAAGCAACTTTCCTTTGCCAAGGCTCGAGCAGCATGTTGTTTGAGCGCGGCGACAGACTCTATCGCCTTACTCTCGAGGGATGCGGTCACAACTTTCTCGCCCAGCAGTGGGCCGAAGGCAACCGTAATGTTGTCGAGATCATTCAAGATTACGGCGCAGTCGGACCCTCTGATTCTTCACTCCAAGGAAGTGCAAATGAGTTCTATTGGCTGGCCGAAGTGGAAAGATTGATGAGCGTAGATGAGACCAGCGAACCTTTACTTGCTGGCATATTGTCGAGTTTGCTCGACGACAACGATGATTTACCGGCCAACTGCGCGCTTTCTGAACAATGCCAAGCCTTAGCCGACGAGCATCCAAATTTGGCAGGTGTATTGATCACTCTCGCTAAGTCGGCAGAATTTGCGGAGCGTCATGAATGTAACGTCGATGCCAGGATTGACAACATTATGAGACGCCCCACTACTGGGGAACTCGTCTGGTCTGACCCACTGGGCGGGTGCCTTTATGAGCCATAAATCAAAAGAAGGGCCAATTACTGACCATCATTCAGTTTACTGGCACCGCGAAGACCCGAGCCCACAATGACCGCTACTGGTCGATTGCTGCCCTTTCGCGAAAGGCCGCTTTGGGTCGAATAGCGACCACCACTCATTGTGACTGATCCACCCTTGTCCTCCCTCAACGTGAAGGACAAGCCATGAACACTATTGCTACATACAGCCATCAGCCTTGGAACAAGGGAAAGCTTGTCGGGCAGAAAGCCCCACTCCGAGTCAGAGATATCTGGGCCATCCGAGTAAGACTCCAGCTTGCTGAGAAGACGCGAGATTTGGCGCTTTTCAACTTGGCCATCGACAGCAAGCTGCGTGCCTGTGACTTAACCAAGCTGCGAGTCCGAGACATAGCCCATGGGAAGCACGTGTCGTCGCGGGCCATCGTGATGCAGCAGAAAACTCAGCACCAGTACAATTTGAAATCACGGAGCAAACCCGAACGGTTCTGGAGGCTTGGATGCATCAGGCCCACCTCCGCAGTGAGGACTTCTTGTTTCCGACCCGGTTGCACGACTCAGACCATTTCTCCACCAGACAATACGCTCGGATAGTCAAAGCGTGGGTGACCGCCATTGGCCTTGACCCATCTATGTACGGTACTCATACGCTACGGCGAACCAAAGCATCGCTGATCTATCGCAGGACGAAGAACCTGAGAGCTGTCCAACTCCTGCTTGGTCATACGAAGCTTGAAAGCACCGTCAGATACCTAGGAATCGAGGTCGATGATGCCCTGGAAATGGCGGAACAGACGGAAGTTTAACCACCCACTGCGACGGTCGATGCTAGACCGTCGCTATCCGACCCAAAGCAGCCAGTCAGTACAGACTGTTCTCAATCAATCGACTGAAAAATGCGCTGCCTCAACCGTTTTATCAGATGTAAGGGACACCTAGCGCAATTGCAGCGTCTTTTCTCCATTTCTCGATAGCTGCATCTACTGAATGCTGGTCAGCTAGCTCAGCCAATTCAATACTATTGCTATACACACGATACCCCGGAACGGATTCGCTCCTACCCACTTGCCCATCTTCTGGATAGGGAAGTTGGTTCCACACTTTATTGTACCAATTTCCTAAGGTTTTGTTTGGCTCGTCACAGATTACAACAGAGATAACAAGGATGCTTTGGGAGTCCTCAGCTGTTCTCGTTGTATAGTGACCTTGATACTTGTCAAACCCAGTATCACTGCGTACTCATGCACCAAACATCAAGTCACCAGGTAGGTGTTTATCCCAATACTCTTCCTGATTCTGGTGGCGGAGCCATATCGCCGAAATATCTAAAAAAGGAAGGAAACGCAACCCTGCATTAGCTTGGTTCTCCAGCCCGCCTAGGTCATTAGGACGAGAAAACGCATAGTCTTGATAATAATCTATAGCTTCTAGCTTATCACGAATATAGGAAAGTAGATCAAATTGGCGTTTCTGGTAGTTGGCCAGCAAACGATATGCGCGGCGAACATCAAGCAAGGCAGTATTAAGATCTTGATTCATTTCAGGTTCCATCGGTCGAAAATACTTGGCTTGGTGGTCAGATGCGCAGACTTTAATGCGTTTAGCCATAACGTGCGATGAGTGCGTAAACCATGCCAGTAATAACACTCAGAAATATCTGAGAGCATTCGTTGGAGCCCTGGGCTCGGGTGCTCCTTCAGCGTTTCTTCCAGCGCGCAGAATAGTTGTTGCCAGCTACAGCAGACCAGTTTGAATCGATATTCCTTGCCTGGAGGAAGGCTTGTGATGAGATCTCTATAAAGATCTTCACGTGCTCTATGCCCATATTCGGTCAAGCCGCCTAGCGTCAGCAGGATGCAGTCCTCAGTCAGTTTTCCCTCGCTCCAGCCTGCGCGGAGTTCTGTCGCCAATTGACCTGCATATTGTTGCCGAGAATAGTCATGGCGTTTGGCTTCAACCAGCAGCGACTGTTGCCCATCGCTGATTACTACATCAGGTTCGACGCGACGACCATCGGACAAGTACCATGACGGCCAGAAATCGATAGTCTCAATTGCACCAATGGCCACCCCTAATACCGCGGTGAGTGCGGAACTAAATAAGTTATCTGGCAAGTAAGCAAGACGCTCGAAGACACTCGCCGTGAGCACATCCTCAGCACCTTCAGCCTGGCCAAGCTTCAACCAATTTCCTTCAATGCCAGTACCACGTTTCTTGCCAGAAATGACAGCAGTTAACATAGTTCACTCATCAGGTAGTGAGTTAAAGAGTTGTGCCCGTATATCACATTTGGATTTTTAATGTAAGCCCTATACGCTGAATGCACCTTGGGCTCGTGGCAGCATGACGTCTTTAGAAGTGCGGAAGAATTTAGCGATTGGAATTAATGCCTGTACGACCTGGGTTGAGCTTTTGTGAGCTGGAGGATTTGCTTGAAGCCAACTTGTGCCCAAGGGTCCTTCGTCGCGGCTGTCCGCTATGGGTCGCTTTCTGCCGGTCAGGGACACCCAGTGTGCGGGTCAAATCCGATGCAAAAGGGTGATCAAGTGGAGTGCAATTACTTCGCTACGAAGTGGAGCACCCTGCCCTGATTGAAGATTGCCGCTGGAATCGAATCTTTTCTAAGCCGCTGACCAGGGTGGTAGATGTAGATCCAATCAGGCAGGTATTGCGATACAAGCAGCATGGCTTCCGACGTAGTCATGTCGTTCTTGTAGGCATCAAGCGTGAATTGGTTGTCACGTATGAAGATCGGCCCGTAGCTGAGTGGCGATCTCAGAAAGCTCGGCGATTTAGCAACCTCTTCACTGTATGGAACCGGACGCTCCGCATAACTATCTGCCAGGGATGCATAGCCGAAGTGATGACCATCAGGATATTTACCGATCTGCATTGGCAGCTTCGATAGGCCATTGGCAAAAACTCTCTTGCGAGCATCTTCGACCTTATGCAATGCGAGAGCAGACGCCGCCTCCGGCGAGCTTGCCTGGTCAGCAGGTACCCACGCTACAACCTGAGTTGCACGCACCGGATCGCTCGAGCCACCCAACAGCATCAAGCCCAAGCCAATTCCCGCTGCTGCGCCACCACTCAAACCTGTAGGTGGCGAAGCGAAGCTAACCGCGCTTAATCCAGCATCCCCGAGCACTGTTCCAGAGCCGCTGGCCAGGCTCGCCCTATCAACTGCCCCTGCCAGCTCGATTGGAACGTCACGCTGCCCGGAAATCCCCATGGCGGTCAGAACATGCATAGCATCCGACCATTTTTCCCTCGGTAAATCTTTCGGCTCAGGAAGCTGCACAGTCCTAGCCTCCTGGGTGCCAGAGCACCCAACCAGAAGAGCTACTGTCGCGGCCAGCAAGCCGATTCGGATCGTTGTTGATTTGTTACCCATGGCGCCACTCCCTGTTTTGATTACCACAGCTTACGGAGACCTTCAGGAAACCCAACGGCATAAGCCTGTGAGCTGTGCCGGCTTGGGATTTCCAGAGCCTGGCATAGCGTGTCATGCAACCTCATGCATGCGGAGCGCCACCATGGAATTTCGTCACCTAGGCAATGGACAGACTTTCCCACCCATAGCGCCGAATGGCCGGATTTACGCCGTACCTGCCACACAGGAAAACCACGTAGAAATTTTCTGCCTGACGCCTGACGGCATCGTTGGAAGCGGCGTTTCGGCAAACTGGGCTGAAATCACGGGCGTCTACTACGACGATGACTCTTGGGAAATCATCCTGCGCAATTACACCGGGAGGGGAATGCGTTTCCGCCGTGGTCATCCCTGCTTCATGGTTGCTGAGGGAGACGAAACGATACTGACGACCATTCAGGGGTACTCAATCCCCATATGCATAATGAACCGCATATCTTTTGAGAAAATCAATGATTCCTGCCAAAAACCCACGCCAAAGCGAACCTAGATAAAAGAAATCTACCTTTTACGGCAATTTCAATTTCCGACGATAAATGCGCTTGAAAGCGAAACCTATCCCTCCTGAACCCCAGTACCTTGTTCTAAAACGGACTGATACGGAGCGCTGAAAATGATCCAAAACATATTCCCTGGCAGGGAGCGAACATCCCAATGAGCACACCGCGCTGGGTTCTTATCAAGCATGCGCCTGAACGAATTCCTCATCAACTCTGCCGCCAGGCGCGGCGCGGAGAGAATTATGGAAATTCAGACTGAAACTCTGGGTGAAGAGGAAATTGCAGCTATCACTGGCTATCAACTGCCTTCGAAACAAATTCAATGGCTAGCCAGTAATGGATGGCAATACGCCCTATCTGGCGCCAGACGTCCGGTCGTTGGCCGAGTGTATGCTCGCCTAAAGCTGGCTGGAGTTAAGCCAACAGCCATGAACGCCGTCGCAGAGACTTGGACTTTCGATTTGTCTCGGGTGGGTTAGCAAGATGCGTCCGAAACAAACCGCTAATAGAGATCTTCCGCCGCGAATGATTCGGCGTACGCGAAAGCGCAAAAACGGCAACATCTGGGTCGCTTACTACTACGACGGCAGGGACGAAGATGGCAGGCGTCGAGAGATACCTTTAGGTAACGACCTCGACATCGCCAAAGTAGAATGGGCGAAGCTCGATAGGAAGGCCATTCCAAAGATTACGCGCTTGATGGGGCAGCTATTCGATCGCTATGAAAGGGATGTCATTCCGGGTAAAAAGCCGCGAACCCAGAAGGACAACCTGGCCGAGCTCAAACAGCTGCGCAAAGCTTTCGATAATGCCCCGATGGAGCTGATTACACCTCAAGTACTTGCCCAGTATCGAGATCGACGGACAGGCAAGGTTAGGGCGAATCGAGAGATCGCCCTTCTCTCTCACATTTTCAACATGGCAAGGGAGTGGGGCATTACTGACCGCCCAAACCCAGCGACCGGTATCCGCAAAAACAAGGAGACACCTAGGGACTTCTATGCAGGGCCGGCGATCTGGGATGCTGTCTACGAGCAAGCCGCTTCCGAGCTGCGAGATGCAATGGACTTGGGCTATCTGACCGGTCAACGCCCAGCGGATGTACTGGCCACCCGGGCGACAGACGTGGTTGATGGTTTTCTGCAATTCGCCCAGGGCAAAACGACAAAAAAGCTCAGGATTCGTCTTGAATCAGAAACAGAGACCAGCCAACTGGGGATACTGGTTGAGCGCCTTCTGAGCCAACGCAAGGCGCGAGGGGTGCGCAACCCTTACCTGATCGTGACAGAGGACGGCCGTAACGTGACGCCAGCGATGCTACGCCTTCGCTTTGATGATGCTAGATCCAAGGCCGCCGCCAAAGCGATGGAAGACCTTGATAGCGTCCTGGCCGACAGCATTCGTCAATTCCAGTTTCGCGATATCCGCCCCAAAGCAGCGAGCGAAATTGAAGACCTGGCGCACGCGAGTAGGCTACTAGGTCACACCGATAAGCGGATCACGCAGACCGTTTACCGCCGCGTCGGGGAGATCGTGAAACCAACCCGATGAAACATCTTTTACGAAGGAGTTGCGGAACACCATCGAAAAGTTGCGGAACACTTGGCCTTTTCAGCGTCAAGTTTTCCGCTCTCCAAAAACGCAAAAAGCCCTGAATAATCAGGGCTTTGAAGATGGCGGAAGCGTAGAGATTCGAACTCTAGGATAGTTGCCCATCGACGGTTTTCAAGACCGTTGCCTTAAACCACTCGGCCACGCTTCCTCGTATTGCGGGCGCCATAATACCGAAATGAAACAAGCTGTCAAACTCTCTAGGTGGCTGGTCTGCGTGCCTCTGTTATGATCTTTGCATCTGAACGTTTCAAACCCACAGGAGTGTCGCCATGCGCGAACAGGATTACGCCGTCAACCACGGCCTGCAGGTCGAACAGCAAGAGGTCAGCCGCGTCCTGCGCAACACCTATGGCCTGCTGGCCATCACCCTCGCTTTCAGTGGTGTCATGGCCTATGTAGCCCAACAGATGCGCGTCGGCTACCCGAACATTTTCGTGGTGCTGATCGGCTTCTACGGCCTGTTCTTCCTCACCAACAAGCTGCGTGATTCGGTATGGGGCCTGGTGTCCACCTTCGCGCTGACCGGTTTCATGGGCTTCCTGCTCGGCCCTATCCTCAACCGCTACCTGGGCATGGCCGGCGGCGCTGAAGTGGTCAGCTCGGCATTCGCCATGACCGCACTGGTGTTCGGTGGTCTGTCGGCCTACGTGCTGATCACCCGCAAGGACATGAGCTTCCTGGGCGGCTTCATCACCGCAGGCTTCTTCGTGCTGCTGGGCGCTGTGCTGGCAAGCTTCTTCTTCCAGATCAGCGGCCTGCAACTGGCGATCAGCGCAGGTTTCGTGCTGTTCTCGTCGGTGTGCATCCTGTTCCAGACCAGCGCCATCATCCACGGTGGTGAGCGTAACTACATCATGGCGACCATCAGCCTGTATGTATCGATCTACAACCTGTTCGTCAGCCTGCTGCAACTGTTCGGGCTGATGGGTCGGGATGACTGATCCGAGCTTGGTTGGTTGAGTGTTGAAAAAGCCCGCTTCGGCGGGCTTTTTTGTGGGTGGCGTTTGAGGGGCGCTGGCTTCGCGCTCGTTCACTGGCAAGGCCGACTCCTACGCCCTGCGGGCTGTAGCGCCAGATAATGCTGGCAAACTGGACTACCCCAATCCCCGCGCGCGCCGTAGAATGCGCTCCTTTTTTCTGCCCGGGGCAGCAACACCCATGAGCTCACTCGAACAAGCGCCCGAACAGGCCAATGAACTGGTTCTAGGCCTGGAAGACCGGCCCCGGCCGCTGATCGCCCTGCTCGCTGCCCTGCAGCACCTGCTAGCGATCATCGTGCCCATCGTTACCCCCGGCCTGCTGATCTGCCAGGCACTCGGCGTATCGGCCCGCGATACCAACCTGATCGTGTCGATGTCGCTGGTGATCTCCGGGATCGCCACCTTCGTGCAATGCCGACGCTTCGGGCCCTTCGGCGCCGGGCTGTTGATCGTGCAAGGCACCAGCTTCAACTTCGTTGGCCCGCTGATCGCCGGCGGCGCACTGATGGTCAAGCAAGGTACCCCGGTAGAAGGCGTGATGGCGGCGATCTTTGGTGTGGTGATTGCCGGCTCGTTCGTTGAGATGGGCATTTCGCGCATTCTGCCGTTCGTGAAACGCCTGATCACCCCCCTGGTCACCGGCATAGTAGTGCTGATGATCGGCCTCACGCTGATCAAGGTGGGCCTGATCAGCATGGGCGGCGGCTTCGGCGCCATGGCCAACGGTACCTTCGCCAACGGCGAAAACCTGCTGCTGTCCGGCGTGGTGCTGGCCATCATCGTGGTACTCAACCGCATCCCGGTGGTGTGGATGCGCAGTTGCGCGATCGTGATCGCGCTGGCCGTCGGCTACGCACTGGCCGGCTACCTGGGCCGCCTGGACTTCACCGGCATGCATGAAGCCGCCGTATTCCAGGTGCCGGTGCCATTGCACTTCGGCCTGAGTTTCTCCTGGGCGCTGTTCATTCCGATGCTGGTGATCTACCTCGTGACTTCGCTGGAAGCCATCGGCGACGTTACCGCCACCAGCAAGGTATCGCGCCAGCCGGTCGAAGGCCCGCTGTGGATGCAACGCATCAAGGGCGGCGTGCTGGTCAACGGCGCCAACTCGCTGCTGGCCGGTGTATTCAATACTTTCCCGAGCTCGGTGTTCGCGCAGAACAACGGCGTGATCCAGCTGACCGGTATCGCCAGCCGCCATATCGGTATCTGGATTGCCGCAATGCTGGTGATTCTGGGGCTGTTCCCAAGCGTGGCCGGGGTGATTCAGGCGGTGCCGGAGCCGGTGCTGGGTGGCGCTGCGATGGTGATGTTCGGTGCCGTAGCGGCCTCGGGTATCAATATTCTGGCCAGCATCAGCCTGGACCGTCGCGCCCTGCTGATCATCGCGGTGTCCCTGGCGCTGGGCCTGGGCGTGGCGCAGGTGCCGGAATTCCTGGCGCACATGCCATCGGCACTGCGCAATGTGCTGGAGTCTGGCGTGGCAACCGGCGGCATCTGTGCGCTGGTGCTGAACTGGTTCCTGCCCGAGTCCAAAGCTCAGAACTGAGGCCGCTTGCCAAGCTGCCCCAACCAGGCCCGCGCCCACAAGGCGCGGGCTTTTTGCTTTATCATGGGCGCAGTTTTGCTGACAGAGCCTGCCATGAAGTTCGCCCTCGCGGTATTTTCCCCCGGCCATGCGCCCTCCTCGCGCCGTGCACTGCTGTTCGCCCAGGCTGCCCTGGCCAGCGGGCACGAGATCGTGCGGCTGTTTTTCTATCAGGATGGCGTGCACAGCGCCTCGGCCAACGTGGTCGCGCCGCAGGATGAGCTGGACGTGCCGGCGCAATGGCGTGCCTTCGTCACCGAGCACCAGTTCGATGCGGTGGTGTGCATTGCCGCCGCCCTGCGCCGTGGCGTGTTGAACGCCGAAGAGGCCCAGCGTTATGAACGCCCCGCCGTGAACCTGCCCGCGCCGTGGGAGCTGTCGGGCCTGGGCCAGTTGCACGAAGCTGCACAAACCGCCGACCGCCTGGTCTGCTTTGGAGGCGACTGAAATGGCCAAGTCATTGCTGATCATCAGCCGCCAGGCCCCCTGGGCCGGCCCGTCGGCCCGCGAGGCACTGGATATCGCCCTGGCCGGCGGCGCCTTCGACTTGCCGCTGGGCATGCTGTTTCTGGATGATGGCGTGTTTCAGCTGGCACCTGCGCAGCAACCGGCACAGCTGCAACAGAAGAACCTGGCGGCCAATCTCCAGGCGCTACCGATGTTCGGCGTGGAGGCCCTGTTCGCCGACGCCCGCAGCCTGCTCGAGCGCGGCCTGGACGCTGAACACCTGACACTGGACGTCGAGGTACTCGACGACGCTGCACTGGCAGCCCTGATCGACCGTTTTGACCAGGTGGTAACCCTCTGATGAGCACCCTGCACGTCATTTCCCACTCGCCGTTCGGCGATAACCGCCTGAGCAGTTGCCTGCGCCTGCTGGGCAGCAACGACGGCCTGCTGCTGTGCGGCGACGCGGTGTACGCGCTGCAGCCCGGCAGCGAGCCGCTGAAGGCGCTGGAGCACGCCAACCTGGGCGCAAGGCTGTTTGCGCTGGAAGAAGACCTGCAAGCTCGCGGTATCTCCAGCGACGCGGCCCGGGCCATCGACTACCCGGCGTTCGTGCAGCTGTCGCTGGACCACGACAAGGTCAACAGCTGGCTATGAGCACCCTGAGCCTCGACAACCGCGACATTGCCCTGGACAAGGACGGCTTCCTGGTCGACCTGAAGGACTGGTCAAAGCCCGTGGCACAAGCCCTGGCCGAGCGCGAAGGCCTGGAACTGACTCCCGAACACTGGGAGGTACTGGAGCTGCTGCGCCAGTTCTACCAGGAGTTCGAGCTGTCGCCGGCCACGCGCCCGCTGATCAAGTACACCGCCTTGAAGCTGGGCCCGGACAAAGGCAACAGCCTGCACCTGAACCGCCTGTTCAACGGCACCCCCGCCAAACTTGCCGCGAAGCTCGCGGGCCTGCCAAAGCCGACCAACTGCATATGACTGCCCCTACCCCGCTCACCCTCGAAACGCCCGCCGAACACCCCTTCGCCCAGTTCGTGCGCATTTTGGGCAAAGGCAAACGCGGCGCCCGCGGCCTGACCCGGGAAGAAGCCCGCGAGGCCATGGGCATGCTGCTGGACGGCAAGGTCGAGCAGACGCAGCTGGGCGCCTTCCTGATGCTGCTGCGTCACAAGGAGGAGAGCCCCGAGGAGCTGGCCGGCTTCACCGAAGCCGTGCGCCAGCGTGTACAGGCACCGCCCATCGCGGTCGACCTGGACTGGCCGAGCTATGCGGGCAAGAAGCGCCACCTGCCGTGGTTTCTGCTGGCGGCCAAGTGCCTTGCGAAAAACGACGTGCGCATCCTGCTGCACGGCGGCGGCGCTCACACCGCCGGGCGCCTGTATACCGAGCAGGTGCTGGAACAGGTGCAGATCCCGCTGTGCCGCGACTGGGCCAGCGTCGCCAGTGCCCTGGACGAGCACTGCATCGCGTTCATCCCCCTGCAGGACTGGGCGCCGCGCCTGCAGCACATGATCGACCTGCGCAACACCCTGGGGCTGCGCTCGCCCATTCACTCCCTGGCACGGGTGCTCAACCCGCTGGGGGCGCGGTGCGGCCTGCAGAGCATCTTCCACCCCGGCTACCAGGCCGTACACCGCGAAGCCAGTCGGCTGCTGGGCGATACGGCGATTGTGGTCAAGGGTGACGGCGGTGAGATCGAGATCAATCCGGATGCCACCAGCCACCTGTACGGCACTGCCCATGGCCAAGACTGGGATGAAGAATGGCCGCAGCTGTCGGCCCAGCGCCATGTGAAGCCGGCCAGCCTCGACCTGCAGCACCTGCTGGCAGTATGGCGCGGCGAGGCCCGCAACAGCTACGGTGAACTGGCTCTTGTATCGAGCATGGCGCTGGCGCTACGCGGCTTGGGGCAAACCCGAGAGGACGCCTTCACGCAGGCGCAGCACTGGTGGGATCAACGCCTGAGCTAGGCGACTGATCGGGGTTTTCGATCAAACAGGCCGATGCTTTGCGCCATTGGTTCGAACTTGAACCCGTACACTGGGCTCCAAGTTGAACGAATCGCCAAGGAGACCACCATGGGCCTGTTGATCGATGGCCGCTGGCATGACCAGTGGTATGAAAGCAGCAAAGACGGCACCTTCCAGCGCGAGAACGCGCAGCGGCGCAATCAGCTGCCCGCAGCCGACGCCGGGCGCTATCACCTGTATGTGTCGCTGGCCTGCCCCTGGGCGCACCGCACGCTGATCTTTCGCACGCTCAAGGGCCTGGACAAGCTGATCGACGTGTCGGTGGTCAGCTGGCTGATGGGCGAGAACGGCTGGACCTTCGACACAGCCCTGGGTTCGACAGGCGACAAGCTCGACCAGCTTGAATTCCTGCATCAGCGCTACACCCGCGACGACCCGCATTACACCGGCCGGGTCACGGTGCCGGTGCTGTGGGACAAGCAGGAACAACGCATCGTCAACAACGAGTCTGCAGAGATCATCCGTATCTTCAACACCGCCTTCGACGGGCTGACCAGCAATCGCCTGGACCTTTACCCCGAGCCGCTGCGCGCGAGCATCGATGCACTGAACGAGCGGATCTACCCTGCCGTGAACAACGGCGTGTACCGCGCAGGCTTTGCGACTACGCAAAAAGCCTACGAGCAGGCGTTCGACGAGCTGTTTGCCGAGCTGGATGCACTGGAAAAGCTACTGAACGACCAGCGCTACCTGGCCGGCGAGTACCTGACCGAAGCTGACTGGCGGCTGTTCACCACGCTGGTTCGGTTCGATGCGGTGTATCACGGGCACTTCAAGTGCAACCTGCGGCGCATCGCCGATTATCCGAACCTGTCGAACTGGCTGAGGGAGCTGTATCAGTGGCCGGGGGTGGCCGAGACGGTGAACATGGAGCATATCCAGCGTCACTACTACATGAGCCACAAGACCATCAACCCGAACGGGATCGTGCCCAAGGGACCATTGCAGGACTTTGCGACGCGACATGATCGGGAGCGGCTGGTGGGCCGGGGGATTTGGGACAAGACCAGTTTTTGATCAGGGGTTGAAGGGCCCCTTCGCCAGCAAGGCTGGCTCCTGCAGTGGGTCGCGTGTACCTGCAGGAGCCAGCCTTGCTGGCGAAGCTGTTGTTACTGAGCCCCTTCGAACCACGCCAGCTTCTCGCGAAGCTGCACCACCTCGCCCACGATCACCAGCGTCGGCGCATGCACTTCATGCTCCGCCACCAGTTGCGGCAGGTCGGCCAGGGTGCCGGTAAACACCCGCTGGTTGGTGGTAGTGCCCTGCTGCACCAGCGCCGCCGGCGTACTAGCCGCACGACCGTGACGAATCAGCTCGGCACAGATGGTCGGCAAGCCCACCAGCCCCATGTAGAACACCAGGGTCTGCGCAGGCGCCACCAGGTCATTCCACGGCAGGTTGCTGGTGCCGTCCTTGAGGTGGCCGGTCACGAAGCGCACCGACTGGGCATAATCGCGATGGGTCAGCGGGATGCCGGCATACGCCGAGCAGCCGCTGGCCGCAGTGATGCCCGGCACCACCTGGAAGGGTATGCCATGCTCGGCCAGCTCTTCGATCTCCTCGCCACCCCGGCCGAAGATGAACGGATCGCCGCCCTTGAGGCGCAGCACGCGCTTGCCTTGCTTGGCCAGGGTCACCAGCAGCTGGTTGATCTGGTCCTGCGGCACACTGTGATCGGCACGGCGCTTGCCCACGTAGATGCGCTCGGCGTCGCGCCGGCACAACTCGATGATGGCGGGCGCCACCAGGCGGTCGTACAGCACCACATCGGCCTGCTGCATCAGGCGCAGCGCACGGAAGGTCAGCAAGTCCGGATCACCCGGCCCCGCCCCCACCAGGTACACCTCGCCCGAGGTCTGCGGCAGCGCGCCATCCACCTTGGCCTGCAGCAGGCGTTCGGCTTCGGCGCCCTGCCCGGCCAGCTGGCGCTCGGCAATCGGGCCCTGGAACACGTCTTCCCAGAACCCACGACGCTGGTTCACGTCGGGGTACAGTTCCTTGACCCGATGGCGAAAGCGCGCGGCCAGGCCGGCCAGTTCGCCATAGGCGGCAGGAATCCAGGTTTCCAGCTTGGCGCGGATCAGGCGTGCCAGCACCGGCGCATCGCCGCCGCTGGACACTGCCACCACCAGTGGCGAACGGTCGACGATCGCCGGGAAGATCACCGTGCACAAGGCCGGCGCATCCACCACGTTGACCGGCACACAGCGCTGGCGCGCATCGGCCGATACCTGGGCGTTGAGCGCCTGGTCGTCGGTGGCGGCGATGATCAGCTGGCAACCGTCGAGGTCGCTTTCGTGATAGCCGCGGGCCAGGGTCTGGCCGCCACTGGAGCGTGCCAGTTCGGCCAGTTGCCCCTCGATTTCAGGGGCAACCACCCGCAGCACGGCACCTGCATCGGCCAGCAGGCGAGACTTGCGCAGGGCAATCTCGCCTCCACCCACGACCAGCACCTGGCTGCCCCGCAGGTTGTGGAACAGCGGCAGGAACTCCATTTAACCGATGATCTCCAGGCCACCCATGTAAGGCTTGAGCACTTCCGGTACACGGATGCTGCCATCAGCCTGCTGGTAGTTCTCCAGCACTGCCACCAGGGTACGGCCTACAGCCAGGCCCGAGCCGTTGAGGGTGTGCACCAGCTCCGGCTTGCCGGTTTCCGGGTTGCGCCAGCGGGCCTGCATGCGGCGCGCCTGGAAGTCGCCGCAGTTGGAGCACGAGGAAATTTCGCGGTACTTGTCCTGGCTCGGCACCCACACTTCCAGGTCGTAGGTCTTCACGGCACTGAAGCCCATGTCGCCGGTGCACAGCGACAGTACGCGGTAAGGCAGCTCCAGCAGCTGCAGCACGCGCTCGGCGTTGGCAGTCAGGCCTTCGAGGGCTTCCATCGACTTGCCCGGCTCGACCACCTGGACCATCTCGACCTTGTCGAACTGGTGCTGGCGGATCATGCCGCGGGTATCGCGACCCGACGCACCGGCTTCGCTACGAAAGCACGGGGTGTGGGCGACGAACTTGATCGGCAGTTGCTTGGCATCGACGATTTCGCCGGCCACGATGTTGGTCAGCGACACTTCGGCCGTCGGGATCAGGTAGAAGTCGGCCTCGCCTTCGCGGCTGATCTTGAACAGGTCTTCCTCGAACTTGGGCAGCTGGCCGGTACCCTGCAGCGCCGGGGCCTGCACCAGGTACGGGGTGTAGGCTTCCTCGTAGCCATGCTCGGCGGTGTGCAGGTTGATCATGAACTGCGCCAGGGCACGGTGCAGACGGGCGATCGGGCCGCGCAGCAGGGCAAACCGCGCGCCCGACAGCTTGGCTGCGGTCTCGAAGTCGAGGTAGCCGTTGCGCTCGCCCAGGGCGACGTGGTCCTGGATCGCAAAATCGAAGCTGCGCGGGGTGCCCCAGCGGCGCACTTCGACGTTGTCGTCTTCATCGGCGCCCACCGGTACGCTGGCGTCCGGCAGGTTGGGGATGGTCAGCAGGATAGCGTCCAGCTCTTCGCGGATACCTTCCAGCTCCACCTTGCCGGCAGCCAGTTCGTTGGCCATGCGCTCGACGTCGGCCATCAGCGGGGCAATGTCCTCACCCTTGGCCTTGGCCTGGCCGATGGATTTGGAACGGGCGTTACGCTCGGCCTGCAGCTGTTCGGTGCGGGTCTGCACAGACTTGCGGCGCTCTTCAAGTGCTTCGATGCGCGCGACATCCAGGCTGAAGCCACGGGAAGCCAGGCGATCCGCCACTTCCTGAAGTTGGCCGCGTAACAGTTGGGAATCGAGCATTTCGTTTTCTCGCTGGTTCAGAATTTGGTCAAGGACAATCCGGCCCAGGTGGCGAGCAGGCCACCCACTACACTGAGGCTGGCATAGCCGAACGCCAGGGGCGCTTGCCCGCTTTCGAGCAGGCGTACGGTGTCCATGGAAAAGGATGAAAAGGTCGTCAGGCCGCCAAGGAAGCCGACGATCAGGCCTGCGCGCAGCTCGACCGGCACCAGCGGGCGATGCAGAAACAGCCCGTAGAGCAAGCCGATCAGCAGGCAGCCAATCAGGTTGACCGCCAGCGTACCGAGATAGAAGTGGCGTGGCCAGTGGGCATTGACCCAATTTCCCGCGGCAAAGCGCAGCAGCGTGCCGGCAATGCCCCCGGCGCTGACTGCGGCCACCAGGGCAATCATGGCTTCCTCCGCTGGCGCGGGCTCAGGCGATCGAGTTCGGCCAGGTGGCGCAGCTTCTCGCCGATCTTCAGTTCCAGGCCGCGAGGCACCGGCTGGTAGTACTGGCGCGGCGCGAGGTCATCGGGAAAGTAGTCTTCGCCCGCCGCATAGGCATCGGGCTCGTCGTGGGCATAACGGTACTCGTCGCCGTAGCCCAGCTGCTTCATCAGCTTGGTGGGTGCGTTGCGCAGGTGCAGTGGCACTTCCAGCGAACCATGCTCGGCGGCTTCGCGCAGGGCGGTCTTGAAGCCCATGTACACCGCGTTGCTCTTGGGCGCACAGGCCAGGTACGTAATGGCCTGGGCCACCGCCAGCTCGCCCTCGGGGCTGCCCAGGCGCTCCTGCACGTCCCACGCGGCCAGACACAGGCTCAGCGCACGCGGGTCGGCGTTGCCGATGTCTTCGCTGGCCATGCGCACCACGCGCCGCGCCAGGTACAACGGGTCGCAGCCGCCATCGAGCATGCGTGCGAACCAGTACAGCGCCCCATCGGGGTTGGAGCCACGCACCGACTTGTGCAATGCGGAAATCTGGTCGTAGAAGGCCTCGCCGCCCTTGTCGAAACGTCGACGGGTATCGCCAAGCAGGCTTTGCAGCAGCTCCACCCCGATCTCGCTGCCGTCTTCGGCCAGGTCCGAGGCATTCTCCAGCAGGTTGAGCAGGCGCCGGCCATCGCCATCGGCGGCAGCCAGCAGCATCTTGAAGGCTTCGTCGCCCAGGCTCAGGTTGCGCTTGCCCAGGCCGCGCTCCTCGGTCAGTGCGCGCTCCACCAGGCGGTGCAACGCGGCTTCGTCCAGGCTCTTGAGCACATACACGCGCGCCCGCGACAGCAGGGCGTTGTTGAGTTCGAACGAGGGGTTTTCGGTGGTGGCGCCGATGAAGATCAGCGTGCCGTCTTCCACATACGGCAGAAAGGCGTCCTGCTGCGACTTGTTGAAGCGGTGCACTTCGTCGACGAACAGGATGGTGCGCCGCCCGTACTGTGCGGCCTGCTGCTTGGCGATCTCCACCGCCTGGCGGATCTCCTTGACCCCGGCCAGTACGGCTGAAACAGTCTCGAAGTGCGCCTCGCAGAACTGTGCCAGCAAACGCGCCAGGGTGGTCTTGCCCACCCCGGGCGGGCCCCAGAAGATCATCGAGTGCAGCGCGCCCTGCTCCAGTGCCTCGCGCAGCGGCTTGCCGCGCGCCAGCAGGTGCTGCTGGCCGACGTATTCGTCCAGGTTGGCCGGGCGCAGGCGCGCGGCCAAGGGCTGGGCAACAGGGTCACTTCGAAACAGGTCCATGGACGCGGGCTTGACCTCTTTACTCTTGAATCACGTCGGCGCCTTCAGGCACGACGAACTTGAATTTGCTCGCCGGGATCGGCTCATTGGCCTTGACCCCGCTGAACAGGATGTTGGTGCGCTGGCCGACGCTGTCGATCAGTTGCATATCGTTCACCAGCCCCTTGCGGAACGACAGGCGCAGCGAGTCGAACAGGGTGTCCTTGGTTTTGGGCTTGAGCGTGAAATCGATCACGTCACCCTGTTGCTTGGAGGTGATATCGAAGCTCTGGCTGATTTTCGAGATATCACCCGACAACAGCAAGGCCGGCGTTTCGGTCAGACGCTCGTCGAGCTTCTTGATGGTCGCCTGCTCCAGGTCCGGGTCCCACAGGGTCACCTTCTTGCCGTCCGACACCACCACCTGCTCGGCAGGCGCATCGGTGTGCCAGTAGAACAGACCAGGGCGCTGTACCGCCATCTGACCGGTGGTTTCCTGCAACTGGGTGCCGCTGCCATCGAGGGTCAGTTGCGAGAAACCGGCAGAAATGGTCTTGGACGTCTCCAGCAATTGGGTCAGGCTTTTGACGTCCGCCTCTGCGGCGAAAACCGAAGCGCTGGACAGGGCCATGGCGGAAACCAACAGCATGCGAATCAGGCGCATGGAAATCCTCGTTGCAGTAGGGGTGGGCCGGCGGCCGTCAATGGCCGCCGGCAGATAAGGAATCATCAGTCGCGCATCGGTCCGGGCGCAATCACTTCACGCGAACCGTTGGTGTTCATGGCAGTGACCACACCGGCCATTTCCATCGCCTCGATCATGCGGGCGGCGCGGTTGTAGCCGATCTTGAGCTTGCGCTGTACCGCGGAAATGGAGGCACGACGGCTTTCGAGCACGAACTGCACGGCCTCGTCGTACAGCGCGTCGGTTTCGGCGTCATCGTCACCGCCACCACCACCGCCCCCATCGAAGCCGCTGCCGGCCTCTTCGACACCGCTGAGGATGTCGTCGTTGTAGTCCGGGGCGCCGCGCAGCTTCCAGGCCTCGACCACGCGGTGAACCTCTTCGTCGGACACGAAGGCGCCGTGCACGCGAATCGGCAGGCTGGTGCCCGGCGGCATGTACAGCATGTCACCATGGCCCAGCAGTTGTTCGGCGCCGCCCTGGTCGATGATGGTGCGCGAGTCGATCTTGCTCGATACCTGGAACGCCATGCGGGTCGGGATGTTGGCCTTGATCAGGCCGGTGATCACGTCCACCGACGGACGCTGGGTGGCCAGGATCAGGTGGATACCGGCAGCCCGCGCCTTCTGCGCGATACGGGCGATCAGTTCTTCGACCTTCTTGCCGACGATCATCATCATGTCGGCGAATTCGTCCACCACCACCACGATGGTCGGCAGGGTCTTGAGCAGCGGCGGCACGTCATCCATGCTTTCGCGCTTGAACATCGGGTCGTAGATCGGCTCGCCCGCCTCTTCGGCGTCCTTGATCTTGCGGTTGAAGCCGGCCAGGTTGCGCACGCCCATGGCCGCCATCAGCTTGTAGCGGCGCTCCATCTCGGCCACGCTCCAGCGCAGGGCATTGGCGGCGTCCTTCATGTCGGTGACCACCGGGCACAGCAGGTGCGGGATGCCTTCGTAGATCGACAGTTCGAGCATCTTCGGGTCGATCATGATCAATTTGGCGTCTTCGGGGCCGGACTTGAACAGGATCGACAGGATCATCGCGTTCACGCCCACCGATTTACCGGAACCTGTGGTACCGGCCACCAGCAGGTGCGGCATCTTGGCCAGGTCGGTGATCACCGGCTTGCCGCCGATATCGTGACCCAGGGCCATGGTCACAGGCGACTTGGCCTCGTCATACTGCGGCGACGACAGCACCTCGGAGAAGCGCACGATCTGGCGGTCTTCGTTGGGGATCTCGATACCCACCGTGGTCTTGCCCGGGATCACTTCGACCACGCGCACGCTGGTTACCGCCAGCGAGCGCGCCAGGTCCTTGGCCAGGTTGGCGATGCGGCTGACCTTGACCCCGGCGGCCGGCTGGATTTCGTAGCGGGTGATCACAGGGCCGGGGTGGATCGAGTCCACCGACACTTCAACCCCGAACTCCTTGAGCTTGATTTCCAGCAGATGGCCCACGCCCGCCAGGGACTCTGGCGAATAGTTGACCTTCTTCTTCTCGGCCGGGTCGAGAATCGAAATCGGTGGCAGCGTGCCTTCGATGGCGCTGTCCACGAACAACGGCGCCTGCTTTTCCTTCTGCACGCGCTTGCTCGGCTCTGGCGCCTTGGCCGGCGCCGGCATGATCACCGGTGGCACATGCTGCTCGCGTTCGGCCACATGCTTGCTCAACGCGGTATCGCGCTCGATGATGCGTTCCTTGGCCTTGAGCTGCTCGCGGCGGTCGGGCACCACAGGCGCCACCACGTCGTGCACCTGCTCGTCGACTTCACGCAGTTGGGCAACCAGGCGCTTGCGCTCGTTGCGCCCGGTCCACCAGCGGTTGGCCGCACCCTGGAACAGTTCGAACAGGTCGAGGGTGATCTTGCCGGTGATGTCCATCACCTTGAACCACGACAGGTCGGTGAACACGGTCAGGCCGAACAGGAACAGCGCGATGAACATCAGGGTGCTGCCCTGCACGTTCAGCGCGTTCTTGGCCAGGTCACCCAGGCTTTCGCCCAGCGCGCCGCCCGCCGAGGCCGGCAGGCTCGGGGCCGAATGGAAATGGATATGCGCCAGCGCGGCGCCCGACAGCACCAGGAACACCAGGCCGATCAAACGCCAGGAGAACAGCCAGCCGCTCCACTGCCAGGGCTGATGACGTTCGCGGAAGATCTGCCAGGTCTTGATCGCCAGCAGCAACGGGAAGATATAGGCGAAATAGCCCAGCACCATGAACAACACGTCGGCAAAGAACGCCCCGGCGCGACCGGCGGCGTTCTGCACCTGCTCGACATTGCTGGTATGGCTGAAGCCCGGGTCGGCCTGGTCGTAGGTGAGCAGGGCCATCCACAGGTACAGGCACAGCGCGCCCATGGCGATCAGCGCACCTTCCTTGAGCCGGTAGTGCAGCTGCTGGCGCCAGATCGGCTCGGGGTTGGGTGTTGCGGTGGATTTCTTCAAAACGCGTCTATTCCTGCGCTCAATGCGCGTCCAACAGGGGTCGACCGGGCGACCGGGTCAACAAACCACTACTTTTAACATTACTGCCCGCCTGCCGCCATGACGGCACGCCGGAACGAGGCGTAAACGGGGGCCAATTTCCTATACGGCAATTTGAGCACGCATTCTCTTTTGTGACAAAGGCTTATGCGGGGTTTTTGCGTAGTTGGGACAGCATAGTGCAGGTTAAGTTGCGCCGCCCGCCAACGCCGGCGGCGCAACGGCAGGCGCCGGCCTTGCCGACGAAGCCTTTTGCGGCGATCCTTCCCCTCCCCTCCTCCACCGCACGGCGACCCACCTCCATGCTGACCTGGCTGAGCCGCAACAACCTGGACTTCCCGCCCCTGGAAAAGGCCCTGCACGAACCCAACGGCCTGCTCGCCGCCGGCGGCGACCTGAGTGCCGAGCGCCTGGTGCAGGCCTATCGCCATGGCTGCTTCCCCTGGTACCAGGACGGCCAGCCGATCCTGTGGTGGTCGCCCGACCCGCGCACCGTGTTGTTCCCGGACGAGCTGCACGTGTCGCGCTCGCTGCGCAAGGTCATTCGCCAGGGCCGCTATCAGGTCAGCTTCGACCAGGACTTTGCCAGCGTGATCAGTGCCTGTGCGGCGCCTCGCGACTATGCCGACGGCACCTGGATCACCGCCCCCATGCAAGCTGCCTACCTCACGCTGCACCAGCAGGGCTTCGCCCACTCGGTGGAAGTGCGCGAAAACGGCGAGCTGGTGGGCGGGCTCTACGGCCTGGCCATGGGCCGCCTGTTCTTTGGCGAATCGATGTTCAGCCGCGCCGACAACGCCTCCAAGGTGGGCTTCGTGCACCTGGCGGAACACCTCAAGGCGGCCGGCTTCGTGCTCATCGACTGCCAGATGCCCACCAACCACCTGCACAGCCTCGGCGCCCGCTCCATCGCTCGCAGCGCCTTTGCCGAGTACCTGCGCAACTACCTCGACCAGCCGGCCAACGTCAGCTGGGCCTGACGTCCTGGCGTTTGCTAGGCGAGTTTTCACAGCTGGCTTACACTTAATCCAAACGCACCTCCCGAGGGGTTGATCATGACAGAGCTGGCGCGGTTGAAGTTTTATGCCACTCAACCCCATGCCTGCAGCTACCTGCCAGACGAGCAAGCCACCACGCTGTTTCTCGACCCGAGCCAGCCAATGGACGCCAACGTCTACGCAGACCTGTCGGAAATGGGCTTTCGTCGCAGCGGCGACCACCTGTACCGCCCGCATTGCCAGAACTGCAATGCGTGCGTACCTGCGCGCATTCCGGCGGCTCGCTTTACGCCCAATCGCCAGCAGAAGCGCATCATCAAGCGCAACGCCGACCTGGTGGTGACCCCCGCACGCCCTCGGTTCAACGAAGAATACTTCGAGCTGTACCGCCGCTACATCGAGCAGCGCCATGCCGACGGCGACATGTACCCGCCCAGCCGCGACCAGTTCTCCACCTTCCTGGTCCGCGACCTGCCGTTTTCACGCTTCTACGAGTTTCGCCTGGACGGCAAGCTGCTGGCGGTGGCGGTCACCGACCTGCTGCCCAACGGCGTATCGGCGGTGTACACCTTCTACGAACCCCAGGAAGAACGGCGCAGCCTGGGACGTTTCGCGATCCTCTGGCAGATCAGCGAAACCCTGCGCCTGGGGCTTGAAGCGGTCTATCTCGGGTACTGGATCAAGAACTGCAAAAAGATGAATTACAAGACCCAGTACCGCCCCATCGAGCTGCTGATCAATCAACGATGGGTCACGCTTAACTGAAACCCTTGGCTTGAACCCCATTTTTCGGGCACAATGCACGCCACTTTTTAGCCTGGCGCAGTTGCACCGGGCCGGCAACTGGACACCGAGGGCTTTACTGCATGTCGAAAGAAGACAGCTTCGAAATGGAAGGCACTGTCGTCGACACCCTGCCCAACACCATGTTCCGCGTGGAGTTGGAAAATGGGCACGTCGTTACCGCGCATATCTCCGGCAAGATGCGCAAGAACTACATCCGTATTCTCACCGGCGACAAGGTCCGCGTCGAACTGACGCCTTATGACCTGAGCAAAGGGCGCATCACCTACCGCGCCCGCTAAACGCTACACACAAGAACGCCCGGCCAGTGCCGGGCGTTTTTGCGTGCCTGCCTGAAAAGCCTCGCCGGCAAGGCCGACTCCTACCAGGGCAGCATCACCCCGCAGGAGCCGGCCGTGCCGGCGAACGCGATCAGGCCATCTCGGCCGTGGTCTCGAAGTCGAACACCAGCTCGCCATCGCGCAGGTCGATGTGCACCACGCCGCCATGCTCGGCCAGCTCGCCAAACAGGATCTCTTCGGCCAGCGGCCGCTTGATCTTGTCCTGGATAAGCCGCGCCATGGGCCGCGCACCCATCTGCGCATCGTAGCCACCGGCTGCCAGGTAGCTGCGAGCAGCATCCGACACCTCCAGCAGTACGCGCTTGTCTTCCAGCTGGGCCTGCAGTTCGGTGAGGAACTTGTCGACCACGCTCTTGATCACTTCGTGGCTCAGGCGACCAAACTGGATGATGGTGTCCAGGCGGTTGCGGAACTCCGGCGTGAAGCTCTTCTTGATCACTTCCATCGCGTCGGACGAGTGGTCCTGATGGGTAAACCCGATCGAGGCCCGTGCCGCAGTCTCGGCGCCGGCGTTGGTGGTCATGATCACGATGACGTTGCGAAAGTCCGCCTTGCGCCCGTTGTTGTCGGTCAGGGTACCGTGGTCCATCACCTGCAGCAGCAGGTTGAAGACTTCCGGGTGAGCCTTCTCGATTTCATCGAGCAGCAGCACGCAATGCGGCTGCTTGGTGATGGCTTCGGTCAACAGGCCGCCCTGGTCGAACCCGACATAGCCCGGAGGCGCACCGATCAGGCGCGACACGGTGTGACGCTCCATGTACTCGGACATGTCGAAACGCACCAGCTCGACCCCCAGCGCCTTGGCCAGCTGACGCGCCGCCTCGGTCTTGCCGACCCCGGTAGGGCCTGCAAACAGGAACGAGCCCACCGGCTTGTCCGGCGCCTTCAGGCCCGCACGCGACAGCTTGATGGCGGTGGCCAGCGAATCGATCGCGGCATCCTGGCCAAACACGGTCAGCTTCAGGTCGCGTTCCAGGTTGCGCAGCAGCTCCTTGTCGGAACTGGTGACGTGCTTTGGCGGAATGCGCGCAATCTTGGCGACGATGTCTTCCACCTGCTGCACATCGATGCGCTTGACGCGCTTCTCGACCGGCTGCAGGCGCTGGTACGCCCCCGCCTCGTCGATCACGTCGATGGCCTTGTCCGGCATGTGACGGTCATTGATGTAGCGCGCTGCAAGCTCCGCTGCGGCACGCAGCGACTCATCGCTGTACTCGATGCTGTGATGGGACTCGAAACGCCCCTTGAGGCCGCGCAAGATGCCGATGGTGTCTTCCACCGACGGCTCGCTGACATCCACCTTCTGGAAGCGCCGCGCCAGGGCCCGGTCCTTCTCGAAGATGCCGCGGAACTCCTGGAACGTAGTCGAGCCGATGCAACGGATATCACCCGAAGACAGCAGCGGCTTGAGCAGGTTGGACGCATCCATCACCCCGCCCGATGCCGCACCGGCGCCGATGATGGTGTGGATTTCGTCGATGAACAGGATCGCCTGCGGACGCTTGCGCAGTTCGCCGAGCAGCGCCTTGAAGCGCTTCTCGAAGTCGCCACGGTACTTGGTACCGGCCAGCAAGGCGCCCAGGTCCAGCGAATAGACCACGCTCTGGGCCAGCAGGTCAGGCACCTGACCGTCGACGATACGCTTGGCCAGGCCTTCGGCGATGGCGGTCTTGCCCACCCCGGCCTCGCCCACCAGCAGCGGGTTGTTCTTGCGCCGACGCGCAAGGATCTGCGCCACGCGCTCGACCTCGGTCTCGCGCCCCACCAGCGGGTCGATACGCCCCTGGCGTGCCAGCTCGTTGAGGTTGCTGGCATAGGCATCCAGCGGATTGCTCGAGGACGAGGCTTCGCCGCCGTCTTCGTCCTGCATGTCCTGCTCGCCGTCCTGGTGTTCGCCATGGCCCGGCACCTTGGAGATACCGTGAGCGATGTAGTTGACCACGTCGATTCGCGCGACACTTTGCTGTTTGAGCAGGAACACCGCCTGGCTTTCCTGCTCGCTGAAGATCGCCACCAGCACATTGGCGCCGGTGACTTCACGTTTACCCGAGCTCTGTACATGGAACACGGCACGCTGAAGCACCCGCTGGAAGCCCAGGGTTGGCTGGGTCTCGCGGTCTTCATCATGCACGGGGATCAGTGGCGTGGTGGAGTCGATGAACTCCTGCAGGTCGTGCTTGAGCTTGTCGAGGTTGGCTCCACAGGCACGCAAAACGGTTGCGGCGGCCTCATTATCCAAAAGCGCCAGCAGAAGGTGTTCGACGGTCATGAACTCATGACGCTTCGAACGGGCCTCCTTGAAGGCCAGATTGAGGGTGACTTCGAGCTCGCGGTTTAACATAGCTTCACCTCATACCCAAGTGGTCGGCGATTAACCGTCCTTCTCGATTTCACAGAGTAGCGGATGCTGGCTTTCCCGGGCGTATTGGTTGACCTGCATGGCCTTGGTCTCGGCGATGTCGCGGGTAAACAATCCGCACACTGCCCGCCCTTCTGTATGGACGGCCAGCATGACCTTGGTCGCCAGCTCGCGATTCAGGTTAAAAAACACCTCGAGCACTTCGACGACGAAATCCATCGGTGTGTAGTCATCGTTGAACAAAACCACCTTGTACATCGGTGGTGCCTGCAGCGCGGGCTTGGCTTCCTGTACCGCCAGACCAGAGCCATCGTCCTCATCCTGCTGCGGGCGATCCTGATTGAATGTTAGTCGAATCTGGCTATGTGCATGCATGGAAAGAAATTCATCATTTCGACAGGTTAAGGTTGAATGTGGACCGCCTGGCCACACGCCGGAACGGCCGTCGCCTGACCTTGACTATCGGCAAATCGGTGTTACAACCAATAAGAGCCCACCGTGGTCGATAAAGATCCGCGCAGTCAACCAGAATTTTCGCAGGTTCATAGGCGGATGGAGTGGATGATACTCCAGTGATGGAGTCCTTTGCAGAGGGATATGAGGATGGCAACCGGCAAAGTCAAGTGGTTCAACAATGCCAAGGGATTCGGATTCATCAACGAGGATGGCAAGGATGAGGACCTGTTTGCCCACTTCTCTGCCATTAACATGGAAGGTTACAAGACCCTGAAGGCCGGACAAGTCGTCACATTCGATATCATTCAGGCACCCAAGGGGTTTCATGCGCAGAACATAAGACCCGTCGTCACCAGCGCCCAGAGCGAGCCCGCCGGCAGCGCGACCACGATCGACGCCTGAACACCCCAGGAACACCAGGGCCGGCCTGCCCTCTCGGACAGGCCGGCCTTTTGCTGCCCGCTTACATGTGCTTGATCAGCGCCTCACCGAAGCCCGAGCTCGACACCAGCGTCGCACCTTCCATCAGGCGTTCGAAGTCGTAGGTCACGGTCTTGGCCTTGATAGCCCCGTTGGTGCCCTTGATGATCAGGTCCGCCGCCTCGGTCCAGCCCAGGTGACGCAGCATCATCTCGGCCGACAGGATCACCGAACCAGGGTTGACCTGATCCTTGCCGGCATACTTGGGCGCCGTGCCGTGGGTGGCCTCGAACATGGCCACGGTGTCCGACAGGTTGGCACCCGGCGCGATACCGATACCGCCCACTTCCGCCGCCAGGGCGTCGGACAGGTAGTCACCGTTCAGGTTGAGGGTGGCGATCACGTCGTACTCGGCCGGACGCAGCAGGATCTGCTGGAGCATGGCGTCGGCAATGGCGTCCTTGACGATCACTTCACGGCCGGTCTTGGGGTTCTTGAATTTCATCCACGGGCCGCCATCGAGCAGCTCGGCGCCGAATTCGTTCTTGGCCACCTCGTAGCCCCAGTCCTTGAAGGCCCCCTCGGTGAACTTCATGATGTTGCCCTTGTGCACGATGGTCAGCGACTCGCGGTCGTTATCCACCACATACTGCAGGGCCTTGCGCACCAGGCGCTGGGTGCCTTCCTTGGAAACCGGCTTGATGCCGATGCCGCAATCCTGGTCGAAGCGGATCTTGGTGACACCCATTTCCTCCTTGAGGAACTTGATGACCTTGTTCGCCTCGGGCGAGCCGGCCTTCCACTCGATGCCGGCATAGATGTCCTCGGAGTTCTCGCGAAAGATCACCATGTCGACGTCGCCAGGTTTTTTCACCGGGCTGGGCACACCCTCGAACCACACCACCGGACGCAGGCACACGTACAGGTCCAGTTGCTGGCGCAGGGCGACGTTCAGCGAACGGATGCCGCCGCCGACCGGGGTGGTCAGCGGGCCCTTGATCGATACCACGTAGTCTTTCACCGCATCCAGGGTTTCCTGGGGCAGCCAGGTGTCCTGGTCGTAGACCTGGGTGGCCTTCTCGCCGGCGTACACTTCCATCCAGGAGATCTTGCGCTTGCCGCCATAAGCCTTTTCGACTGCAGCATCGACCACCTTGATCATCACCGGGCTGACATCGACGCCAATACCGTCACCTTCAATGAAGGGGATGATCGGATTGTCGGGAACATTGAGAGAATGGTCTGCGTTGACGGTGATTTTGTCACCGACTGCCGGAACCTTGATTTTCTGGTATCCCATGCTGCACTCCGCTTTTTTCTGGTTGATAGGACTTCATGCAATCCCCAGAGCCTAACCCAGTTGAACGCAGACGCAAACCTCGCCGAAAAAACCGTCATACCAGCGTAAAACGCTCTACGTCTTTGGTCTAAAAGTGGCCATCCGACATGTTGACCTTGATGATTACGACCAAGGGTTTGATATACTCCGCCGGTGACCAAAGGGTCACTGGGGGCGACCGGTCCGAATAGAGACGTCCGGCCCCGACAAGACTGGGCTGTTACCGCAGTTCAGCCGTTTGACACTCGACTGATGCAACCCACCATCACAGCCCGGAATCCTCGACTTTCTGCTCATGGATCCGCTTGAGCGAAGCGCCTATCCTGCGCACCCCTCGAGATTCCGCGCACGCTCAGCAAAACAGAGAGTTAACCCGAATATGCCCACCCGATCCAAGATCATCTACACCTTCACCGACGAAGCCCCCGCCCTCGCCACCTACTCACTGCTGCCCATCGTCGAAGCGTTCACCGCCACTGCCGACATCGCCGTCGAAACCCGTGACATCTCGCTCGCTGGCCGTATCCTCTCTGCCTTCCCTGAACAGCTCGGCGCCGACAAGCAAGTGGCCGACCACCTGGCAGAACTGGGCCAACTGGCAACCACGCCTGAAGCCAACATCATCAAGCTGCCGAACATCAGCGCCTCGGTACCGCAGCTGAAGGCCGCGATCAAGGAACTGCAAGCCAAGGGCTTCAACATCCCGGACTACCCGGACACCGTCAGCACCGACGCGGAAAAAGAAGCCCGCGCCCGCTACGACCGCATCAAGGGCAGCGCCGTGAACCCGGTACTGCGCGAAGGCAACTCCGACCGCCGCGCACCGCTGTCGGTCAAGAACTACGCCCGCAAGCACCCGCACAAGATGGGCGCCTGGGCAGCCGACTCCAAGTCGCACGTCGCGCACATGGACAACGGCGACTTCTACGGCAGCGAAAAAGCCGCGCTGATCGAAGCCGATGACAGCCTGCGCATCGAGCTGCTGGCCAAGGACGGTTCGACCACCGTCCTGAAAGAAAAGACCGCGGTCAAGGCCGGCGAAATCGTCGACTGCGCCGTGCTCAGCACCAAGGCCCTGCGCAGCTTCATCGCTGCCCAGATCGAAGAAGCCAAGGCCCAGGGCGTACTGCTGTCGGTTCACCTGAAGGCCACCATGATGAAGGTCTCCGACCCGATCATGTTCGGCCAGATCGTCGCCGAGTACTACAAGGACGCGCTGACCAAGCACGCCGCCGTACTGGAGCAGGTCGGCTTCAACCTGAACAACGGCATCGGCGACCTGTACGCCCGCATCAAGGACCTGCCAGCCGAGCAGCAGGCCCAGATCGAAGCCGACGTGCAGGCCGTGTATGCCGTGCGCCCGGCGCTGGCCATGGTCAACTCCGACAAGGGCATCACCAACCTGCACGTGCCGAGCGACGTCATCGTCGACGCCTCGATGCCGGCGATGATCCGCGACTCGGGCAAGATGTGGAACACCGAAGGCCAACTGCAGGACACCAAGGCAGTGATCCCGGATCGCTGCTACGCCACCATCTACCAGGCGGTGATCGAAGACTGCAAGCAACACGGCGCCTTCGACCCTACCACCATGGGCAGCGTGCCGAACGTCGGCCTGATGGCACAGAAGGCCGAAGAGTACGGCTCCCACGACAAGACCTTCCAGGCCAAGGCTGATGGCGTGATCCGCGTCGTCGACGGCAAGGGCAACCTGCTGCTGTCCCAGGACGTCGAGGCCGGCGACATCTTCCGCATGTGCCAGACCAAGGACGCGCCGATTCAGGACTGGGTCAAGCTGGCCGTCAACCGTGCCCGCGCCAGCGCCACCCCGGCGATCTTCTGGCTCGACCCGCAACGCGCCCACGACGGCGTGCTGATCGAGAAGGTCCAGAAGTACCTGAAAGACCACGACACCACCGGCCTGGACATCCGTGTCCTGTCGCCTGTCGAGGCCATGAAGGTTTCGCTGCAGCGCATCCGTGCCGGCGAAGACACCATCTCGGTCACCGGCAACGTGCTGCGTGACTACCTGACCGACCTGTTCCCGATCATGGAGCTGGGCACCAGCGCCAAGATGCTGTCGATCGTGCCGCTGATGAACAACGGCGGCCTGTTCGAAACCGGCGCCGGCGGTTCGGCACCCAAGCACGTGCAACAGCTGGTGGAAGAAAACTTCCTGCGCTGGGATTCGCTGGGCGAGTTCCTGGCCCTGGCAGCTTCGCTCGAGCACCTGAGCACCGCCTACGCCAACCCCAAGGCCAAGGTACTGGCTGCGACCCTGGACCAGGCCACCGGCCAGTTCCTGGACAACAACAAGTCCCCTGCGCGCAAGGTTGGCAGCATCGACAACCGTGGCAGCCACTTCTACCTGACCCTGTACTGGGCCCAGGCACTGGCTGCACAGACCGATGACGCGGCGCTGCAAGCACGCTTCGCACCGCTGGCCAAGGCACTGACCGAGAACGAAGCGACCATCGTCGCCGAGCTCAACGCAGTCCAGGGCAAGCCGGTTGAAATCGGTGGTTACTACTACCCCGATGCCGAGCTGACCGCCAAGGCAATGCGCCCGAGCCAGACCTTCAACAACGCGGTTGCCGCGCTGTAAGGTTGGCTTGAGCTGACACACAGACCCCGGCCACGCACCGGGGTTTGTGCTTTCTGGAATCTGTGTCGTCTGCATCGCGGGTCAAGCCCGCTCCCACAGGGGTTGTGTGGGAGCGGGCTTGACCCGCGATGCAGGCGACGCTGCCCTGAGCAGGAGCACCCGCATGACCTGGCAACCCCACATCACCGTCGCCACCATCGTCGAAGACAACGGCCGCTTCCTGCTGGTCGAGGAATTCAAGGCCGGCCGGCACGTCTTCAACCAGCCCGCCGGCCACCTCGAAGCCAACGAAACCCTGCTCGAAGCCGCCCTGCGCGAGACCCTCGAAGAAACCGCCTGGGACGTCGAGCTTACCGGCATCGTCGGCATCTACCTCTATACCGCCCCCAGCAACGGCGTGACCTACCAGCGCATCTGCTTCGCTGCCCGCCCGCTTCGCCACCACCCCGAGCGCGCCCTGGACACCGACATCGTGCGCGCCACCTGGCTCACCCGCGACGAACTGCTGGCCGCCCCCGAGCGCTGGCGCAGCGAGCTGGTGCCGCAATGCATCGACGACTACCTGGCCGGCCCGCTGCACAGCCTGAGCCTGATCCGCAATTGAAGCCGCGGCTTTCGCCTTGCGCGGCGCAGCCTGATAGAATCGACGTCTTTTTCCAGATACACAGCCGGTACCTATGACCAGTCCAGCACTCTACGAACCCGAAAAGACACGCGTCATCGTCGGCATGTCCGGCGGCGTGGACTCTTCCGTCTCCGCCCTCCTGCTGATCGAGCAGGGCTACCAGGTGGAAGGCCTGTTCATGAAGAACTGGGAAGAGGACGACGGCACCGAATACTGCACCGCCCGCGAAGACCTGGCCGATGCCCAGGCCGTGTGCGACCGCATCGGCATCAAGCTGCACACTGCCAACTTTGCCGCCGAGTACTGGGACCACGTGTTCGAGCACTTCCTGGAAGAGTACAAGGCCGGGCGCACGCCGAACCCGGACATCCTGTGCAACCGCGAAATCAAGTTCAAGGCGTTCCTCGACTACGCCCTGATGCTCGGTGCCGACCTGATCGCCACCGGCCACTATGTGCGCCGCCGCGACATCGACGGGCGTACCGAGCTGCTCAAGGGCCTGGACCCGAACAAGGACCAGAGCTACTTCCTGCACGCCGTCGGCGGCGAGCAGATCGCCCGCACGCTGTTCCCGGTGGGCGAACTGGAAAAGCCCGAGGTGCGCGCCATCGCCGAAAAACACGGCCTGGCCACGGCCAAGAAGAAGGACTCCACCGGTATCTGCTTTATCGGCGAGCGCCGCTTCAGCGATTTTCTCAAGCAATACCTGCCGGCGCAGCCCGGTGAAATCCAGACCACCGAGGGTGAAGTCATCGGCCAGCACCACGGCCTGATGTACCACACCATCGGCCAGCGTCAGGGCCTGGGCATCGGCGGCCTCAAGGATGCCAGCGACGAGCCGTGGTACGTGCTGGAGAAAGACCTCAGCCGCAACGTGCTGGTGGTCGGCCAGGGCAACGAGCACCCGTGGCTGTTCTCCCGCGCCCTGCGCGCCTCGGAGATCTTCTGGGTCAACCCCGTCGACCTCTCCAGCCCGCGCCAGCTGACGGCCAAGGTGCGCTACCGCCAGAGCGACCAGGCGTGCACCCTGGAACGCACCACAAGCGGCTACCGCGCCGTTTTCGACGAGCCGCAGCGCGCCGTGACGCCGGGCCAGTCGGTGGTGTTCTATGACGGTGAGGTATGCCTGGGGGGCGGTGTGATCGAAGTGGCCGAGCCCTGGAGCAGCCGCTGATGAACCAGATGCAAGAACAACTGGTCGCTCTGGGCGGGGTATTCCAGGCCGCCGTGCTGGTCGACCGAATCGCCCGCACGGGCCAGGCCAGCGAGGCCGACCTGGGCTGCATGCTCGGCAGCCTGCTGGTACGCGACCCCAAGGACACCCTGGAGGTGTTCGGCGGTGACGACCTGAACCTCAAGGATGGCTACCGCGCCCTGGCCAGCGCGCTGGAGCGCGACCCTGCCAGCCTGCAGCGCGAGCCGCTGCGCTACGCCTTGTCGATGCTGGGCCTGGAGCGCCAGCTGGCCAAGCGTGGCGACATGCTCGACACCATCGGCAAGCGCCTGCCGCAGATCCAGTCCCAGGCCGATCATTTCGGCCTGGTGCATGAAAACGTGATCGCTTCGTGCGGCGCCCTCTACCAGGACACCCTGAGCACCCTGCGCCAGCGTATCCAGGTGCATGGCGACATGCGCAACCTGCAGCAGCCCAACAATGCCTCGAAGATCCGCGCCCTGCTGCTGGCCGGCATCCGTGCTGCGCGCCTGTGGCGCCAGCTGGGCGGGCACCGCTGGCAGCTGGTGATCAGCCGGCGCAAGCTGCTCAAGGAGCTGTACCCGATGCTGCGCGGCTGACCCTGACCGCGTCGCGGCCTTCGCTGGCTTGCCAGCGAAAAGGCCCGAAAGACCTTTTGTCACCCTCAAAACCCGGGCGCGTTTTTCATGTATGATATGCGCCCTTTTCGTTGCCCGACTGTCCGAGAACACCCCATGCAGCTTTCCTCGCTCACTGCGGTTTCCCCTGTTGACGGCCGCTACGCCGGCAAAACCCAGGCCCTGCGCCCCATCTTCAGCGAATACGGCCTGATCCGTTTCCGCGCCCTGGTCGAGGTCCGCTGGCTCCAGCGCCTGGCCGCCCACCCGCAAATCGCTGAAGTACCAGCGTTTTCCGCCGAAGCCAACGCCGTGCTCAACGCCCTGGCCGACGACTTCGCCCTCGAGCACGCCGAGCGCGTCAAAGAGATCGAGCGCACCACCAACCACGACGTCAAGGCCATTGAGTACCTGCTCAAGGAGCAGGCCGCCCAGCTGCCGGAACTGGCCAAGGTCAGCGAGTTCATCCACTTCGCCTGCACCAGCGAGGACATCAACAACCTGTCCCACGGCCTGATGCTGCGCGAAGGCCGCGACAGCGTGCTGCTGCCGCTGATGCGCCAGATCGCCGAGTCGATCCGCGAACTGGCCCACCGCTTCGCCGACGTACCGATGCTGTCGCGCACCCACGGCCAACCGGCTTCGCCGACTACCCTGGGCAAAGAGCTGGCCAACGTGGTGTACCGCCTGGAGCGCCAGATCGCCCAGGTTGCCGCCGTGCCGCTGCTGGGCAAGATCAACGGCGCCGTGGGCAACTACAACGCCCACCTGTCGGCCTACCCGCAGATCGACTGGGAAGCCAACGCCCGCGCCTTCATCGAAGACGAGCTGGGCCTGGTGTTCAACCCCTACACCACCCAGATCGAACCGCACGACTACATTGCCGAGCTGTTCGACGCGATCGCCCGCTTCAACACCATCCTGATCGACTTCGATCGCGATATCTGGGGCTACATCTCGCTGGGCTACTTCAAGCAGCGCACCATTGCCGGCGAAATCGGTTCCTCGACCATGCCGCACAAGGTCAACCCGATCGACTTCGAGAACTCCGAAGGCAACCTGGGCATCGCCAACGCGCTGTTCCAGCACCTGGCCAGCAAGCTGCCGATCTCGCGCTGGCAGCGCGACCTGACCGACTCCACCGTGCTGCGCAACCTGGGCGTCGGTTTCGCCCACAGCGTGATCGCCTACGAGGCCAGCCTCAAGGGCATCAGCAAGCTGGAAATCAACGAAGCCCGCATCGCCGAAGACCTGGACGCCTGCTGGGAAGTCCTGGCCGAGCCGATCCAGACCGTGATGCGCCGCTACGACATCGAAAACCCGTACGAGAAGCTCAAAGAGCTGACCCGCGGCAAAGGTATCAGCCCTGAAGCGCTGTTAACCTTCATCGATGGCCTGGACATGCCGGCCGAAGCCCGCGCCGAGCTGAAGAAGCTGACCCCGGCCAACTACATCGGTAATGCCGCGGCACAAGCCAAACGCATCTGATTGCCCCCGCGTTTTGACGCCCGGCTTGGCCGGGCGTTTTTATTGCTGAAAGAAAATTACTTTTTTTCAATAGGTTACACATGAATCCTGATACCCCACTTCAGCTGCTGGGCGGCCTGACTGCCCGCGAATTCCTGCGCGACTACTGGCAGAAGAAGCCCCTGCTGGTTCGCCAGGCCTTCCCTGATTTCGAAAGCCCGATCGATGCCGATGAACTGGCCGGCCTGGCACTGGAAGAGGAAGTCGAATCGCGCCTGGTCATCGAACATGGCGAGCGCCCGTGGGAACTGCGCCGCGGCCCGTTCGACGACGACACCTTCAGCACCCTGCCTGAGCGCGACTGGACCCTGCTGGTACAAGCCGTCGACCAGTTCGTGCCGGAAGTGGGCGAGCTGCTGGAGAGCTTTCGCTTTCTGCCAAGCTGGCGCATCGACGACGTGATGATCAGCTTCGCCGCCCCGGGTGGCAGCGTGGGCCCGCACTTCGACAACTACGACGTGTTCCTGCTGCAAGGCCAGGGCAAGCGCAACTGGAAGATCGGCCAGATGTGCGACAGCGACAGCCCGCTGATCGAGCACGCCGACCTGCGCATCCTGGCCGACTTCGAGCAGACCGACGAGTGGACCCTGGAACCGGGCGACATGCTCTACCTGCCACCGCGCCTGGCCCACTACGGTGTGGCCGAAGACGACTGCCTGACCTATTCGGTCGGCTTCCGCGCGCCGAGCGCCGCCGAAGTGCTGACCCACTTCACCGACTTCCTCAGCCAGTTCCTGCCTGACGAAGAGCGCTACACCGACGCCGACGCCCAGCCAGTGAGCGACCCGCACCAGATCCAGCGCGACGCCCTGGATCGCCTCAAGGGCCTGCTGGCCGAGCACATGAGCGACGAGCGCCTGCTGCTGACCTGGTTCGGCCAGTTCATGACCGAACCACGCTACCCGGAACTGGTGGCTGGCGAGGCACTGAGCGAAGAAGACCTGATCGACAGCCTGGAACAGGGTGCGATCCTGATCCGCAACCCGAGCGCGCGCCTGGCCTGGTCGGAAGTCGACGACAACGTACTGCTGTTCGCCAGCGGCCAGAGCCGCCTGCTGCCGGGCGAACTGCGCGACCTGCTCAAGCTGATCTGCGCCGCCGACGCCCTGCACGTGGAAAACCTCGCGCCATGGCTTGGCGACGAAAATGGCCTTACCCTGATCTGCGAACTGGTCAAGCAAGGAAGCCTGGGATTTGCCAATGAATAAGATCGAAGTACGCCTGGCCGATTGGCAGAAAGACAACGCCGACATCCGCCGTATCCGCGAATCGGTGTTCATTGCCGAGCAGAACGTGCCGCCAGAGCTGGAGTGGGATGCCGACGACAACATCGCCGTGCACTTCCTGGCCTTTGAGGGTGACTACGCCATCGGCACCGCCCGCCTGTTGCAGGATGGCCAGATCGGGCGCGTGTCGGTGCTCAAGGACTGGCGCGGGCTCAAGGTGGGTGACGCACTGATGCAGGCCGCCATCGCCGAGGCGCAGAACCGCGATCTGCGCCAGCAGAAGCTCACCGCACAAGTGCATGCCACCGCATTCTACGAGCGCCTGGGCTTCAAGGTTGTCAGCGAGGAGTTCCTCGAGGCCGGCCTGCCGCACGTGGACATGGTGCGCGACTCGCAGTAAGCGCCAGCCCTGTCGCCGGCAAGACCAGCTCCCATACCTGCGGGAGCCGGCCTTGCCGGCGAACAGGCCAGCACAACCGCTACAAATTTGCCATCATGTCCACTCCACCCGCGGAGACCATGGACATGCCGCTACGCCCCCTGCTCGCCACCCTGCTTCTGTCGTTCAGCCTCAGTGCGCTGGCCGCCACCGAAGTCCTGCCGCTGAACCACCGCACCAGCGCCGAACTGCTCCCAGCCGCGCAAGCCTTCATCGGCAAGGACGGCAGTATCAGCACCTTCGAAAACAAGCTGATCGTCAATGCCGAGCCCGGCAAGATCGACGAACTTCGCACCCTGCTGCAACAACTGGACACCGCCCCCAAGCGCCTGCTGATCAGCGTCGACAACACCGACAGCAACGTCCAGGACAACCGCGGCAATGCCCGCGTGATCCGCTACGGCACCGCCAACCGCGAGGGTGGGCTGCAACAGGTGCAGGCCAGCGAGGGCACTCCGGCGCTGATCCAGGTTGGCCAGAGCATTCCCATCACCAGCACCCAGACCGACAGCTACGGACGCGTGCAGAGCAACACCGAGTACCGCAACGTCACCCAGGGTTTCTACGTCACCGCCAGCGTCACCGGCGAAACCGTGCACCTTGCCATCAGCACCAACAATGACCGAATGAGCCAGGAACGCCCCGATGTAGTGAAGGTGCAAAGCACCGACACGAAGGTCACCGGCAAGCTTGGCGAGTGGATCAGCCTGGCAGGTGTCAACGCTCAAAGTCAGGCCGATCGCAGCGCTTCGACCCTCAGTTACTCCACACAGCGCGGTGAGAACATGACTTTGCGGGTAAAAGTCGAGGCACTGGACTGACCCCGCGTCGTTCAAGGCCTCGACCAAAGGCCTCGAAACTGACTGACGAGTCGTATTAGACCAAAGATGTAGTGGATGAAAAAAAGCACTACAAAACATTTGACGCCCCCGAATCGCAGAGGCATGATGGCCCCGCTCCCGCTAATCAGAGGCCCTGGCAAGGGCCTTCGAGTTGCGCTCTGACCTACCCGACCTGAGCCGATTCGTGTCTGTACAGCCCACAAGGCGGTTTGACGAGATTGCGACTGGAACGAAGTTGTCCCGAGGGACGGAAGCGCATCAAACGGTAGACGGCACACCCTGATCGACGCAGCACGGCAACCACGAGCCAACCTGCCCGACAGCCACGCCAAGGACCTGCTCACTTCCCCCTTCGAGCCCCATCGTTCAACGTCGCCATTTCGCCCACACCACTGGCTGCCAGTGCTTCTGACCAGCGAGCAATCGGAGCTGCCCCTGTACGCACAGCGCAGCCGACAGAGCGAACATTTTTTACCGACCTATGCGACGAGGTTTACTTTCATGGCACTGACACGCGAACAGCAAATTGCAGCCCTCGAAAAAGATTGGGCCGAGAACCCACGCTGGAAAGGCGTGACCCGTACCTACTCTGCCGCTGATGTCGTTCGTCTGCGTGGCTCGGTTCAACCTGAGCACACCCTGGCCCGCATGGGTGCCGAGAAGCTGTGGAACCTGGTAACCAAAGGCGCCCACCCTTCGTTCCGCCCTGAAAAAGATTTCGTCAACTGCATGGGCGCCCTGACCGGCGGCCAGGCTGTTCAACAGGTCAAGGCCGGTATCCAGGCTATCTACCTGTCCGGCTGGCAAGTGGCTGCCGACAACAACTCGGCCGAGTCCATGTACCCCGACCAGTCGCTGTACCCGGTGGACTCCGTGCCAACCGTGGTCAAGCGCATCAACAACTCGTTCCGTCGCGCCGACCAGATCCAGTGGAAAGCCGGCAAGAACCCGGGCGACGACGGCTACATCGACTACTTCGCACCGATCGTGGCTGACGCTGAAGCCGGTTTCGGCGGCGTGCTCAACGCCTACGAGCTGATGAAGAACATGATCGAGGCAGGCGCCGCCGGCGTTCACTTCGAAGACCAACTGGCCTCGGTTAAAAAATGCGGCCACATGGGCGGCAAGGTACTGGTTCCGACCCAGGAAGCCGTACAGAAGCTCAGCGCTGCCCGCCTGGCAGCCGACGTCGCCGGTGTACCGACCATCATCCTGGCCCGTACCGACGCCAACGCCGCCGACCTGCTGACCAGCGACTGCGACCCGTACGACCAGCCATTCGTGGTGGGTGAGCGTACCCAGGAAGGTTTCTACAAGGTACGTGCCGGTCTGGACCAGGCGATTGCCCGCGGCCTGGCCTACGCACCGTATGCCGACCTGATCTGGTGCGAAACCGCCAAGCCGGACCTGGACGAAGCACGCCGCTTTGCCGAAGCCATCAAGAAGGAATACCCGGACCAGATCCTGTCCTACAACTGCTCGCCTTCCTTCAACTGGAAGAAGAACCTGGACGACGCGACCATCGCCAAGTTCCAGCGCGAGCTGTCGGCCATGGGCTACAAGCACCAGTTCATCACCCTGGCTGGCATCCACAACATGTGGCACGGCATGTTCAACCTGGCGCACGACTACGCCCGCAACGACATGACTGCCTACGTGAAGCTGCAGGAGCAGGAATTCGCCGACGCGTCCAAAGGCTACACCTTCGTGGCGCACCAGCAGGAAGTGGGCACTGGCTACTTCGACGACATGACCACCGTGATCCAGGGTGGCAAGTCTTCGGTTACCGCCCTTACCGGCTCGACCGAAGAAGAGCAGTTCCACTGATCGGCTGATCGATTGGTGACATTCGGGTAACACGCAAGACCCGGGGCCTGTGATGGGGCTCCGGGTCTTGTGCCATTCATACCCCGCGCAGGCGTCAGCCTTGCCGGCGAAAAGGCCAGCCGCCCGGCACAAGGCTTCCTTATTACCCCCGATTGGCTATGCTAGTGCACACCGGCGTCAGCGGACGGCCGTGGCAGCGCAGATACCGACGCGCCACCCCCGCGCACAACCCTGAGCCAGAGCCCAGCGCCAGCACGCAGACACTGCCCGAAACAGGGGCGCACAAACTTGCCGGCCACACCCTTGAACAACAACTTTTAGTTGACGCAGGAGGTAGGAATAACAGGAGTTCCTCAAATGATATTAATTATCATTTCGAAACTTGCATTTCGTTACGCCATACAAGAAACATAATTAACAAAAGCACGCGCAATCCACGGAATACGTGGCCTGCAGCGAGTTACGAAAGATTTTTGTTCTTAATGCTACGAATAAATTTGCTGCAGAAATTTTACTTGCTACGGGTTTACCCATAAAATCAGCGCGATAGATTTCGCTGCGACATATCGTCACTGCTCTACTTCTTTTCAAGCTCAGAGACCAAGCGCTCTGTTAAGGATTTTCAGCATGCCCGATTCGACAGGACTCATCGCCCACAACTGGGGCTTTGCCATCTTCCTTTTGGGTGTCGTCGGCCTGTGTGCCTTCATGCTCGGCCTGTCCGCCCTGCTGGGCAGCAAGGCCTGGGGCCGCAGCAAGAACGAACCGTTCGAGTCCGGCATGCTGCCAACAGGCGGTGCCCGCCTGCGTCTTTCCGCCAAATTCTATCTGGTCGCGATGCTGTTCGTGATCTTCGATATCGAAGCCCTCTTTCTCTTTGCATGGTCTGTGTCCGTCCGCGAAAGCGGCTGGACCGGATTCGTCGAAGCACTCGTTTTCATAGCAATTCTGTTGGCAGGTCTTGTCTACCTATGGCGCGTCGGGGCCCTCGATTGGGCTCCCGAAGGTCGTCGCAAGCGGCAAGCGAAGCTGAAACAATGAGGCTTTGGCAATGCAATACAATCTCACCAGGATCGACCCCGATGCGCCCAACGAGCAGTATCCAATCGGTGAACGGGAAACCGTCTCCGATTCGCTGCTAGAGGACCAGGTCCACAAGAACATCTTCATGGGCAAGCTCGAAGATGTACTCAGTGGAGCCGTCAACTGGGGGCGCAAGAATTCCCTGTGGCCGTACAACTTCGGCCTCTCCTGCTGCTACGTGGAAATGACCACGGCCTTCACGGCGCCCCACGACATCGCCCGCTTCGGCGCCGAGGTCATCCGGGCATCGCCGCGTCAGGCCGACTTCATGGTCATCGCCGGCACCTGCTTCATCAAGATGGCGCCGATCATCCAGCGCCTGTACGAGCAGATGCTCGAACCCAAGTGGGTCATCTCCATGGGTTCGTGCGCCAACTCCGGTGGCATGTACGACATCTACTCGGTCGTTCAGGGGGTCGACAAGTTCCTCCCCGTGGATGTCTACGTGCCTGGCTGCCCGCCTCGCCCCGAAGCGTTCCTGCAAGGCCTGATGCTGCTGCAGGAATCGATCGGCAAGGAGCGGCGCCCTCTTTCGTGGGTCGTCGGCGATCAAGGCGTGTACCGCGCCGAGATGCCGTCGCAGAAAGAGCAGCGTCGTGAACAGCGTATCCAGGTTACCCACCTGCGCAGCCCCGACGAAGTCTGATCCAGCGACCTGCCGCCTGTTCATTCGAGCAGGCGGCCTGGCTTCATTCTCTACGTTGACCGAAAGCGATCGAGACCATGACAGCGGACACCGCTATTTACATCCCGCCTTACAAGGCTGACGACCAGGATGTGGTCGTCGAATTGAACAATCGTTTTGGCCCCGAGGCGTTCACCGCCCAGGACACCCGCACCGGCATGCCGGTGCTTTGGGTTGCCCGCGCCAAGCTGATCGAAGTGCTGACCTTCCTGCGCAACGTGGCCAAGCCGTACAGCATGCTGTACGACCTGCACGGCGTGGACGAGCGCCTGCGCACCCAGCGTCGCGGCCTGCCGGGCGCCGACTTCACCGTGTTCTACCACCTGCTGTCCGTCGAGCGTAACAGCGACGTGATGATCAAGGTGGCACTGAACGAAGGTGACCTGAACCTGCCCACCGTCACCGGTATCTGGCCCAACGCCAACTGGTACGAGCGCGAAGTCTGGGACATGTTCGGCATCGACTTTGCCGGCCACCCGCACCTGACCCGCATCATGATGCCGCCCACCTGGGAAGGCCATCCGCTGCGCAAGGACTTCCCGGCGCGCGCCACCGAGTTCGACCCCTACAGCCTGAACCTGGCCAAGCAGCAGCTCGAGGAAGAAGCCGCACGCTTCAACCCCGAAGCCTGGGGCATGAAGCGTTCCGGTGCCAACGAGGACTACATGTTCCTCAACCTTGGCCCCAACCACCCTTCGGCTCACGGTGCGTTCCGTATCGTGCTGCAGCTGGACGGTGAAGAGATCGTCGACTGCGTCCCGGACATCGGCTACCACCACCGTGGTGCCGAGAAGATGGCCGAGCGCCAGTCCTGGCACAGCTTCATCCCCTACACCGACCGCATCGACTACCTGGGCGGGGTGATGAACAACCTGCCCTACGTGCTCGCGGTCGAGAAGCTGGCCGGCATCAAGGTGCCGCAGAAGGTCGACACCATCCGCATCATGATGGCCGAGTTCTTCCGCATCACCAGCCACCTGCTGTTCCTGGGTACCTACATCCAGGACGTCGGCGCCATGACCCCGGTGTTCTTCACCTTCACCGACCGTCAGCGCGCCTACACCGTGATCGAAGCCATCACCGGTTTCCGTCTGCACCCGGCCTGGTACCGTATCGGTGGCGTGGCCCACGACCTGCCGCGCGGCTGGGAAAAACTGGTCAAGGACTTCGTCGACTGGCTGCCCAAGCGCCTCGACGAGTACACCAAGGCCGCCCTGCAGAACAGCATCCTCAAGGGCCGTACCATCGGCGTGGCTGCCTACAACACCAAGGAAGCCCTGGAATGGGGCGTCACCGGTGCCGGCCTGCGTTCGACCGGTTGCGACTTCGACCTGCGCAAGGCACGCCCGTACTCGGGCTACGAGAACTTCGAGTTCGAAGTGCCGCTGGCCAGCAATGGCGATGCCTATGACCGCTGCATGGTGCGCGTGGAAGAAATGCGCCAGAGCATCAAGATCATCGACCAGTGCATGCGCAACATGCCGGAAGGCCCGTACAAGGCGGATCACCCGCTGACCACGCCGCCGCCAAAAGAGCGCACCCTGCAGCACATCGAGACCCTGATCACGCACTTCCTGCAGGTTTCGTGGGGCCCGGTCATGCCGGCCAACGAGTCCTTCCAGATGATCGAAGCGACCAAGGGCATCAACAGTTACTACCTGACGAGCGACGGCGGCACCATGAGCTACCGCACCCGGATCCGCACTCCGAGCTACCCGCACCTGCAGCAGATCCCTTCGGTGATCCGCGGCAGCATGGTCGCGGACCTGATTGCGTACCTGGGCAGTATCGACTTCGTTATGGCTGACGTGGACCGCTAAGCATGAATAACACGCTTATCCAAACCGACCGTTTCGCCCTGAGCGAAACCGAGCGCTCGGCCATCGAGCACGAGATGCACCACTACGAGGACCCGCGCGCGGCGTCCATCGAAGCCCTGAAGATCGTTCAGAAGGAACGCGGCTGGGTGCCGGACGGCGCCGTGTACGCCATCGGCGAAGTGCTGGGCATCCCTGCCAGCGACGTCGAAGGCGTGGCCACCTTCTACAGCCAGATCTTCCGCCAGCCGGTCGGCCGCCACATCATCCGTGTGTGCGACAGCATGGTCTGCTACATCGGCGGCCACGAGTCGGTGGTCAGCCAGATCCAGAGCGAGCTGGGCATCGGCCTGGGCCAGACCACCGCAGACGGGCGTTTCACCCTGCTGCCGGTGTGCTGCCTGGGCAACTGCGACAAGGCCCCGGCCCTGATGATCGACGACGACACCTTTGGCGACGTGCAACCTGCCGGCGTTTCCAAACTGCTGGAGGGTTACGTATGACCATCACTTCCTTCGGCCCGGCCAACCGCATCGCGCGCGCCGCCGAAACCCATCCGCTGACCTGGCGCCTGCGCGACGACGGCGAGCCACTGTGGCTCGACGAGTACCAGGCCAAGGACGGCTACACCGCTGCCCGCAAGGCACTGGCGCAGATGTCGCAGGACGACATCGTGCAGACCGTCAAGGACTCCGGCCTCAAGGGCCGTGGCGGTGCGGGCTTCCCGACGGGCGTCAAATGGGGCCTGATGCCCAAAGACGAATCCATGAACATCCGCTACCTGCTGTGCAATGCGGACGAAATGGAGCCCAACACCTGGAAGGACCGCATGCTGATGGAGCAACAGCCCCATCTGCTGATCGAAGGCATGCTGATCAGTGCCCGCGCGCTCAAGGCCTACCGCGGCTACATCTTCCTGCGTGGCGAATACACCACCGCCGCGCGCAACCTCACCCGTGCGGTCGAGGAAGCCAAGGCTGCCGGCCTGCTGGGCAAGAACATCCTGGGCAGCGGTTTCGATTTCGAACTGTTCGTGCACACCGGCGCCGGGCGTTACATCTGCGGTGAAGAAACCGCACTGATCAACTCCCTCGAAGGCCGCCGCGCCAACCCGCGTTCCAAGCCGCCCTTCCCTGCCGCCGTGGGCGTGTGGGGCAAGCCGACCTGCGTGAACAACGTCGAGACCCTGTGCAACGTGCCGGCCATCGTCGGCAACGGCATCGACTGGTACAAGTCTCTGGCCCGCGAAGGCAGCGAAGACCACGGCACCAAGCTGATGGGCTTCTCCGGCAAGGTGAAGAACCCTGGCCTGTGGGAACTGCCCTTCGGTGTCACCGCCCGCGAGCTGTTCGAAGACTACGCCGGCGGCATGCGCGACGGCTTCAAGCTCAAGTGCTGGCAGCCAGGCGGCGCCGGTACCGGCTTTTTGCTGCCCGAGCACCTCGACGCCCAGATGTACGCCGGCGGCATCGCCAAGGTCGGTACCCGGATGGGTACGGGCCTGGCCATGGCCGTTGACGACAGCGTCAACATGGTCTCGCTGCTGCGCAACATGGAAGAGTTCTTTGCCCGCGAATCGTGCGGCTTCTGCACCCCGTGCCGCGACGGCCTGCCGTGGAGCGTCAAGCTGCTGCGCGCCATCGAGAAAGGCCAGGGTCAGCCAGGCGACATCGAGACGCTGCTGGGGCTGGTCGGTTTCCTCGGCCCAGGCAAGACCTTCTGCGCTCACGCACCCGGTGCGGTCGAGCCGCTGGGCAGTGCCATCAAATACTTCCGCCCCGAGTTCGAAGCCGGCATCGCAGCCACTGCTGCACCGCGCCCGGACTTGGCCAAACCCGTTGTGGTTGGCGCATAACGAACAAGAAGACGGGCGGTCCGTGCCGCCCGTTGCCCGCGATGCTCGCCCGGATGACGGCGAACCGCAGGCATACAGCTTTCCATTAGCCACGCCCGCAGACGCGGGCCAACGAAGAACTTTGAACCATGGCCACTATCCACGTAGACGGCAAAGAGCTCGAAGTCAACGGTGCAGACAACCTGTTACAGGCGTGTCTGTCGCTAGGCCTCGACATCCCCTATTTCTGCTGGCACCCGGCGCTCGGTAGCGTCGGTGCCTGCCGCCAGTGTGCGGTCAAGCAGTACACCGACGAGAACGACACCCGTGGTCGCATCGTCATGTCCTGCATGACCCCTGCCACCGATGGCAGCTGGATTTCCATCGAAGACGAAGAAGCCCGCGTGTTCCGCGCCAGCGTCGTCGAATGGCTGATGACCAACCACCCGCACGACTGCCCGGTGTGCGAGGAAGGCGGTCACTGCCACCTGCAAGACATGACGGTGATGACCGGCCACAACGAGCGCCGCTACCGTTTCACCAAGCGTACCCACCAGAACCAGGAGCTCGGCCCGTTCATCTCCCACGAGATGAACCGCTGCATCGCCTGCTACCGCTGCGTGCGCTACTACAAGGACTACGCCGGCGGTACCGACCTGGGCGTGTTCGGTGCGCACGACAACGTGTATTTCGGCCGCGTCGAGGACGGTGCCCTGGAGAGCGAGTTCTCCGGCAACCTGACCGAGGTCTGCCCGACCGGTGTGTTCACCGACAAGACCCACTCCGAGCGCTACAACCGCAAGTGGGACATGCAGTTCGCCCCGAGCATCTGCCATGGCTGCTCCAGCGGCTGCAACATCAGCCCGGGCGAGCGCTACGGTGAACTGCGCCGCATCGAGAACCGTTTCAACGGCTCGGTGAACCAGTACTTCCTGTGCGACCGTGGCCGCTTCGGCTACGGCTACGTCAACCGTACCGACCGCCCACGCCAGCCACTGCTCCAGGACGGCCAGAAACTGGGCCTGGACGCCGCGCTGGACAAGGCCGCCGACATGCTGCGCGGGCGCAACATCGTGGGTATCGGTTCGCCCCGTGCAAGCCTGGAGAGCAACTACGGCCTGCGCGAGCTGGTGGGTGCCGAACATTTCTATGCAGGCATGGAAGCCGGTGAGCTGGAGCGCGTGCGCCTGGCTTTGCAGGTGCTCAACGACAGCCCGCTGCCGGTGCCGACCCTGCGCGACATGGAAGACCATGACGCGGTATTCGTGCTTGGCGAAGACCTGACCCAGACCGCTGCCCGCGTGGCCCTGGCCCTGCGCCAGTCGGTCAAGGGCAAGGCCGAGGCGATGGCCGATGCCATGCGCGTTCAGCCATGGCTCGATGCCGCGGTGAAGAACATCGGCCAGCACGCCATGTACCCGCTGTTCATTGCCAGCCTGAGCGAGACCAAGCTCGACGACGTGGCGCAAGAGTGCGTGCACGCCGCGCCGGACGACCTGGCCCGCATCGGTTTCGCCGTGGCCCACGCCATCGACCCGAGCGCCCCAGCCGTCGAAGGCCTGGACGCCGAAGCCCTGGACCTGGCCAAGCGCATCGCCGACGCCCTGGTCGCGGCCAATCGCCCACTGGTGGTTGCCGGTACTTCGCTGGCCTCCAGGGCTCTGATCGAAGCTGCCGCCAACATCGCCAAGGCACTCAAGCTGCGCGAGAAGAACGGCTCGCTGAGCCTGGTGGTGCCCGAGGCCAACAGCCTGGGCCTGGCCATGCTCGGTGGCGAGTCGATCGATGCGGCGCTGGACGCCGTGATCGCCGGCAAGGCCGATGCCATCGTGGTGCTGGAAAACGACCTGTACAGCCGCGTACCGGCTGCCAAGGTCGACGCTGCCCTGGCCGCGGCCAAGGTGGTGATCGTTGCCGACCACCAGAAAACCCCGACCACCGACCGCGCGCACCTGGTGCTGCCGGCCGCCACCTTCGCCGAGGGCGACGGTACCCTGGTCAGCCAGGAAGGCCGCGCCCAGCGCTTCTTCCAGGTGTTCGACCCGCAGTACCTGGACAGCAGCATCCTGGTGCACGAAGGCTGGCGCTGGATGCACGCACTGCGTGCCACCCTGCTCAACAAGCCGGTCGACTGGACCCAGCTGGACCACGTGACCCACGCCGTGGCTGGCGTGGTGCCGCAACTGGCCGGCATCGTCAACGCCGCGCCATCGGCCGCGTTCCGCATCAAGGGCATGAAACTGGCCCGCGAGCCGCTGCGCTACTCGGGCCGTACCGCCATGCGCGCCAACATCAGCGTGCACGAGCCACGTACCCCGCAAGACCCGGACACCGCGTTCGCCTTCTCCATGGAAGGCTACTCGGGCTCCGCCGAACCGCGCCAGCAGGTGCCGTTCGCCTGGTCGCCGGGCTGGAACTCGCCGCAGGCCTGGAACAAGTTCCAGGACGAGGTCGGTGGTCACCTGCGTGCAGGCGACCCGGGCACCCGCCTGATCGAGACCCAGGGCGACAGGCTGAACTGGTTCGCCAGCGTTCCGGCGGCGTTCTCGCCGGCCCGTGGCACCTGGCAGGCCGTGCCGTTCTACCACCTGTTCGGCAGTGAAGAGAACTCTTCGCGCGCCGCCCCGGTGCAGGAGCGCATCCCGCAGGCCTACGTGGCACTGGCCAAGTCCGAAGCCGACCGCCTGGGCGTCAACGACGGCGCACTGCTGAGCCTGAACGTGGCCGGCCAGACCCTGCGTCTGCCGCTGCGCATCAATGAGGAACTGGGCGCAGGCCTGGTTGCATTGCCCAAAGGCCTGGCCGGCATCCCGCCTGCCATCTTCGGTGCATCCGTCGAAGGCTTGCAGGAGGCAGCACAATGACCTGGTTCACCCCTGAAGTGATCGATGTGATCCTCACTGTCATCAAGGCCATCGTGGTGTTGCTGGCGGTGGTGGTCTGCGGTGCGCTGCTCAGCTTCGTCGAGCGTCGCCTGCTGGGCTGGTGGCAGGACCGTTACGGTCCTAACCGCGTCGGCCCGTTCGGCATGTTCCAGATTGCCGCCGACATGCTGAAGATGTTCTTCAAGGAAGACTGGAACCCGCCCTTCGTCGACAAGGTGATCTTCACCCTGGCGCCGGTGGTGGCCATGAGCGCCTTGCTGATCGCCTTCGCGATCATCCCGATCACCCCGACCTGGGGTGTCGCGGACCTGAACATCGGCCTGCTGTTCTTCTTCGCCATGGCCGGCCTGTCGGTGTACGCCGTCCTGTTCGCCGGCTGGTCGTCGAACAACAAGTACGCCCTGCTCGGCAGCCTGCGGGCCTCGGCCCAGACCGTGTCGTACGAAGTGTTCATGGGCCTGGCGCTGATGGGCATCGTGGCCCAGGTCGGCTCGTTCAACATGCGCGACATCGTCGAATACCAGGCGCAGAACCTGTGGTTCATCATTCCGCAGTTCTTCGGCTTCTGTACCTTCTTCATCGCTGGCGTGGCCGTGACTCACCGTCACCCCTTCGACCAGCCGGAAGCGGAACAGGAACTGGCCGACGGCTACCACATCGAATATGCCGGCATGAAGTGGGGCATGTTCTTCGTGGGCGAGTACATCGGCATCATCCTGATCTCGGCGCTGCTGGTAACCCTGTTCTTCGGTGGCTGGCACGGGCCGTTCGGCATCCTGCCGCAACTGTCGTTCGTGTGGTTCGCCCTGAAGACCGCGTTCTTCATCATGCTGTTCATCCTGCTGCGCGCCTCGATCCCGCGCCCGCGCTATGACCAGGTGATGGACTTCAGCTGGAAGTTCTGCCTGCCGCTGACCCTGATCAATTTGCTGGTGACCGCTGCGCTCGTGTTGCTCAACACGCCAGCTGTTGCGGCCCAGTGAGGATTTGACCCATGTTCAAGTATATTGGCGACATCGTTAAGGGCACTGGCACCCAGCTGCGCAGCCTGGTGATGGTGTTCTCCCACGGGTTCCGCAAACGCGACACCCTGCAATACCCCGAAGAGCCGGTCTACCTGCCGCCGCGCTACCGCGGCCGCATCGTGCTGACCCGCGACCCCGACGGCGAGGAGCGCTGCGTGGCCTGCAACCTGTGCGCTGTGGCCTGCCCGGTGGGTTGCATCTCGCTGCAGAAGGCCGAGACCGAAGACGGTCGCTGGTACCCCGAGTTCTTCCGCATCAACTTCTCGCGCTGCATTTTCTGCGGCCTCTGCGAGGAAGCCTGCCCGACCACCGCGATCCAGCTCACCCCGGATTTCGAAATGGCCGAGTTCAAACGTCAGGACCTGGTGTACGAGAAAGAAGATCTGCTGATCTCCGGCCCCGGCAAGAACCCTGATTACAACTTCTACCGTGTTGCAGGTATGGCCGTTGCCGGCAAGCCGAAGGGCGCCGCGCAGAACGAAGCCGAGCCGATCAACGTGAAGAGCTTGCTCCCTTAAGGAAGAAAGATGGAATTCGCTTTCTATTTCGCATCCGGTGTCGCCGTGGTGTCCACCCTGCGGGTGATCACCAACACCAACCCGGTGCATGCCCTGCTCTACCTGATCATTTCGCTGATCTCCGTGGCGATGACCTTCTTCGCCCTCGGCGCGCCGTTTGCCGGCGTGCTCGAAGTGATCGCCTACGCTGGCGCCATCATGGTGCTGTTCGTGTTCGTGGTGATGATGCTCAACCTGGGGCCGGCCTCGGTCGCCCAGGAGCGCGGCTGGCTCAAGCCCGGCATCTGGGGCGGGCCGGTGTTCCTCGCCGTCCTGCTGCTGGCCGAACTGCTGTACGTGCTGTTCGTGCAGCCGAGCGGCGCCGCCATCGGTCATACCACCGTTGACGCCAAGGCCGTGGGCATCAGCCTGTTCGGCCCTTACCTGCTGGTGGTGGAACTGGCCTCGATGCTGCTGCTGGCTGCAGCAGTGACGGCGTTCCACCTCGGCCGCAACGAGGCGAAGGAGTAAATCATGTCAGCAATTCCTCTCGAACACGGCCTGGCCGTCGCCGGCATCCTGTTCTGCCTCGGCCTGGTCGGGCTGATGGTGCGCCGCAACATTCTGTTCGTACTGATGAGCCTGGAAATCATGATGAACGCCTCGGCACTGGCATTCATCGTGGCGGGCAGCCGCTGGGCGCAACCGGACGGGCAGATCATGTTCATCCTGGTGATCAGCCTGGCCGCCGCCGAGGCCAGTATCGGCCTGGCGATCCTGCTGCAGTTGTATCGCCGCTTCCACACTCTCGATATCGATGCTGCCAGTGAGATGCGCGGATGAACCTACTCTTTCTGACCTTCGTCTTCCCCCTGATCGGCTTTGTGCTGCTGTCGTTCTCGCGCGGGCGGTTCTCGGAGAACCTGTCGGCGCTTATCGGTGTCGGTTCGATCGGCCTCTCGGCCATCGTGGCCGCCTACGTGATCTGGCAGTTCAACGTCGCCCCGCCTGAAGGCGGCGCGTACAGCCAACTGCTGTGGCAGTGGATGCAGGTGGGCGACTTCAAGCCCAACTTCACCCTGTACCTGGACGGCCTGTCGGTGACCATGCTCGGCGTGGTGGTCGGCGTGGGCTTCCTGATCCACCTGTTCGCCTCGTGGTACATGCGTGGTGAAGCCGGCTACTCGCGCTTCTTCGCCTACACCAACCTGTTCATTGCCAGCATGCTGTTCCTGATCCTGGGCGACGACCTGCTGTTCATCTACTTCGGTTGGGAAGGCGTGGGCCTGTGCTCGTACCTGTTGATCGGTTTCTACTACAGCAACCGCAACAACGGCAACGCGGCGCTCAAGGCCTTCATCGTCACCCGTATCGGCGACGTGTTCATGGCCATCGGCCTGTTCATCCTGTTCCAGCAACTGGGCACCCTGAACATCCAGCAACTGCTGGTGCTGGCGCCGCAGAAGTTCCAGGCCGGTGATTTCTGGATCGTGCTGGCAACCCTGATGCTGCTGGGCGGCGCCGTGGGCAAATCGGCCCAGCTGCCGCTGCAGACCTGGCTTGCAGACGCGATGGCCGGCCCTACTCCGGTATCGGCACTGATCCACGCCGCCACCATGGTGACCGCCGGTGTCTACCTGATCGCACGTACCCACGGCCTGTTCGCCCTGGCACCCGACGTGCTGCACCTGGTGGGTGTGGTCGGCGGCGTGACCCTGGTGCTGGCCGGCTTTGCCGCGCTGGTACAGACCGACATCAAGCGTATCCTGGCCTACTCGACCATGAGCCAGATCGGCTACATGTTCCTGGCCCTGGGCGTGGGCGCCTTCGACGGCGCGATCTTCCACCTGATGACCCACGCCTTCTTCAAGGCCCTGCTGTTCCTTGCCTCCGGTGCGGTGATCGTTGCCTGCCACCACGAGCAGAACATCTTCAAGATGGGCGGCCTGTGGAAGAAACTGCCACTGGCCTACGCCAGCTTCATCGTCGGTGGTGCCGCCCTGGCTGCCCTGCCGCTGCTGACCGCCGGCTTCTACTCCAAGGACGAGATCCTCTGGGAAGCCTTCGCCAGCGGCAACAGCGGCTTGCTGTACGCCGGCCTGGTGGGTGCGTTCATGACCTCGCTGTACACCTTCCGCCTGATCTTCATCGCCTTCCACGGCGAAGCCAAGACCGAAGCCCACGCTGGCCACGGCATCTCGCACTGGCTGCCGCTGGGCGTGCTGATCGTGCTGTCGACCTTCGTCGGCGCCTGGATCCACCCACCGCTGGCCGGCGTGCTGCCGCAGAGCGTCGGGCATGCCGGTGGCGAAGCCAAGCACAGCCTGGAAATCGCCTCGGGTGCCATCGCCATCGCCGGTATCCTGCTGGCCGCCATGCTGTTCCTGGGCAAGCGTCGCCTGGTTACCGCGATCGCCAACAGCGGTATCGGTCGTGTGCTGTCGGCCTGGTGGTTCGCCGCCTGGGGCTTCGACTGGATCTACGACAAGCTGTTCGTCAAACCTTACCTGCTGATCAGCCACATCCTGCGCAAGGATCCGGTTGACCGCAGCATCGGCCTGATTCCGCGTTTGGCCAAGGGCGGTCATGCCGCCATGAGCAAAACCGAAACCGGTCAGCTGCGCTGGTACACCGCCTCGATCGCCATTGGTGCCGTGCTTGTGCTCGGTGCCGTTGTTGTGGCTGCGGTCTGATATGAACCTTGCGACTTTGCGAAAGGAATTGAGCCCGTCATGATTTTGCCTTGGCTGATCCTGATCCCCTTTATCGGCGGCCTGCTGTGCTGGCTGGGTGAGCGCTTCGGCGCCACCCTGCCGCGCTACATCGCGCTGCTGACCATGTCCCTGCTGCTTGGTATCGGCCTCTGGCTGTGGGCCAACGGCGACTACACCCTGGCGCCTGCGCCGGGTGCCGCGCCACAGTGGGCCTACGAGTTCAAAGTGCTGTGGATCGAGCGCTTCGGCATCAGCCTGCACCTGGCCCTGGACGGCCTGTCGCTGCTGATGATCCTGCTCACCGGCCTGCTCGGTGTGCTCTCGGTACTGTGTTCCTGGAAAGAGATCCAGCGCCACGTCGGCTTCTTCCACCTCAACCTGATGTGGATCCTGGGCGGCGTGGTCGGTGTGTTCCTGGCCCTGGACCTGTTCCTGTTCTTCTTCTTCTGGGAAATGATGCTGGTGCCGATGTATTTCCTCATCGCGCTCTGGGGTCACAGCTCCTCGGACGGCAAGAAGACCCGGATCTACGCAGCCACCAAGTTCTTCATCTTCACCCAGGCCAGCGGCCTGATCATGCTGGTGGCGATCCTGGGCCTGGTACTGGTCAACTACGGCAACACCGGTGTGATCACCTTCGACTACACCCAGTTGCTCAAGGCCGACCTGCCGGCGGGTACCGAATACCTGCTGATGCTGGGCTTCTTCATCGCCTTCGCGGTCAAGCTGCCGGTAGTACCGTTCCACTCCTGGCTGCCTGACGCCCACGCCCAGGCGCCGACTGCCGGTTCCGTCGACCTGGCCGGTATCCTGCTGAAGACCGCGGCCTACGGCCTGCTGCGTTTTGCCCTGCCGCTGTTCCCGAACGCCTCGGCCGAGTTCGCGCCGATCGCCATGACCCTGGGTCTGATCGGGATCTTCTACGGTGCATTCCTGGCCTTCGCGCAAACCGACATCAAGCGCCTGATCGCGTTCTCCAGCGTCTCGCACATGGGCTTCGTGCTGATCGGCATCTACTCCGGCAGCCAGCAGGCCCTGCAGGGCGCGGTGATCCAGATGCTGGCCCACGGCCTGTCGGCGGCGGCGCTGTTCATCCTCAGCGGCCAGCTGTACGAGCGTCTGCACACCCGTGACATGCGTCAGATGGGTGGCCTGTGGTCGCGCATCGCCTACCTGCCGGCCATCAGCCTGTTCTTCGCCGCGGCTTCGCTGGGCTTGCCGGGTACCGGCAACTTCGTCGGCGAGTTCCTGATCCTGATCGGCAGCTTCGTCAGTGCCCCATGGGTCACCGCGATTGCCACCTCCGGCCTGGTGTTCGGCTCGGTGTACTCGCTGATCATGATCCACCGCGCCTACTTCGGCCCGGCCAAGTCCGACGAAGTACTGGCCGGCATGGACAACCGCGAACTGATCATGGTGCTGGGCCTGGCGGTACTGCTGATTGTGCTGGGCGTTTACCCGCAGCCGTTCCTGGATACCTCCGCCGCCACCATGAGTGGTGTGCAGCAGTGGCTCGGCTCCGCTTTCACTCAACTCGCTTCGGCCCGGTAAGAGCGCTATGGACCTGACGATTCAACACTTTATTGCGCTTGCGCCACTGCTGATCACCAGTATCACCATCGTCGTGGTGATGCTGGCCATCGCCTGGCGCCGCAATCACTCGCAAACCTTCCTGCTGTCGACCGTGGGGCTGAACCTGGCCCTGCTGTCGATCATCCCGACCCTCAAGGTGGCCCCGCTGGCGGTCACCCCATTGCTGACCGTCGACAGCTTCGCGTGCCTGTACATGGCGTTGATCCTGGTCGCCACCCTGGCCTGCGTGACCCTGGCGCATGCCTACCTGGGTGACGGCGGCAAGGGTTACCCGGGCAACCGCGAAGAGCTCTACCTGCTGATCCTGATGGCGGCCCTGGGCGGCCTGGTGCTGGTCTGCGCGCAACACCTGGCCGGCCTGTTCATCGGCCTGGAGCTGCTCTCGGTACCGGTGTATGGCCTGGTGGCGTATGCATTCTTCAACAAGCGTTCGCTGGAAGCCGGCATCAAGTACATGGTGCTGTCGGCAGCCGGTTCCGCGTTCCTGCTGTTCGGCATGGCGCTACTGTATGCCGACGCCGGCAGCCTGAGCTTCGACGGCATCGGCAAGGCCCTGGCCACCACCAGCCTGCCAAGCCTGATTGCCCAGCTGGGCCTGGGCATGATGCTGGTCGGCCTGGCGTTCAAGCTGTCGCTGGTACCGTTCCACCTGTGGACCCCGGACGTATACGAAGGTGCTCCGGCGCCGGTTGCCGCGTTCCTGGCCACCGCGAGCAAGGTGGCTGTATTCGCCGTTGTGGTACGCCTGTTCATGCTCTCCCCTGCTGCCAGCAGCGGCGTGCTGACCACCGTGCTGTCGGTGATTGCAGTGGCCTCGATTCTGGTCGGCAACCTGCTGGCGCTGACCCAGAGCAACCTCAAGCGTCTGCTGGGTTATTCCTCGATCGCCCACTTCGGTTACCTGCTGATTGCGCTGGTGGCGAGCAAGGGCATGGCGGTGGAAGCCATTGGCGTGTACCTGGTGACCTACGTGATCACCAGCCTGGGCGCGTTTGGCGTCATCACCCTGATGTCCTCGCCTTACAAGGGCCGTGATGCCGATGCCCTGTACGAGTACCGCGGCCTGTTCTGGCGTCGTCCGTACCTGACGGCGGTGCTGACCGTGATGATGCTGTCGCTGGCGGGTATTCCGCTGACTGCGGGCTTCATCGGCAAGTTCTACATCATTGCTACCGGCGTCGAGTCGCAGTTGTGGTGGCTGGTGGGTGCGTTGGTGATCGGTAGTGCGATCGGGGTGTTCTACTACCTGCGCGTGATGGTCACCCTGTACCTGATCGAGCCGAACCTGCGTCGTCACGATGCGCCGTTGAACTGGGAGCAGCGTACCGGTGGCGTGATGTTGCTGGCGATTGCGATTCTGGCGTTCGTGCTGGGTGTTTATCCGCAGCCGTTGCTGGACCTGGTGCAGCATGCAGGTTTGCAGTTGCTTGGTTGAGTGCTGATGCACTGACAGGACACCCCGCTTCGGCGGGGTGTTTTGTTTTTGGCGATTGAACAACCCATCCCCAGCACCGCCGTTGTTCTTGATCTTGACCTTGATCTTGATCTTGACCTTGATCTTGATCTTGACCTTGATCTTGACCTTGATCTTGACCTTGATCTTGACCTTGATCTTGATCTTGATTGTCCGGCCTGTCAGGAGGCCGAGTGGAGGTGTCGTGCAGGGGGCGGGGCGCAGCCCCTTCGGCGTTAGCCGAAGCGAGCGACTGTTAGAGTTGCGCAGCAACTCGGGTCGCGTGCCCCCTGGACGGCGCCGGAGGGAGGGAACCCGGAGCGAAGCGTAGGGCCGTATGTTTGGCCGGGGACCTTTTGGTTACTTTTGCGTCCTTGCAAAAGTGACCCGCTGTAAGAGCGGAAGGCGTCATTCGCAGCGCTATCCATGCCGGATAAACACACCGCTCGATAAAATCGACGACCGTGAACATATCCAGCATGCATATCGACAATCAGGGCCCCTTCCGCTCTTACAGCGGCTTACTTTTTTCTTGGAAAAAGTAAGCAAAACCGCTCCGTCCATCATCAGGCCCTACGCTTCGCTCCGGGTCCCCTCCCTCCGGCGCCGTCCAGGGGGCACGCGACCCGAGTTGCTGCGCAACTCTAACAGTCGCTCGCTTCGGCTAACGCCGAAGGGGCTTCGCCCCGCCTCCTGCACGACACCTCCACTCGGCCTTCTGGGGGACGGAAGATCAAGATCAAAAGCAGATCAAAATCAAAAGCAAATCAACAGCAGATCCAGAGCAGATCCAGAGCAGATCCAGAGCAGATCCAGAGCAGATCCAGAGCAGATCAAAAGCATGACTGCACTACAGATCACCCACTGTGCTTCGTCTGATACTTGCAACGTCAGATACCCGCCCAACCGTCCCGGAACCCCTTCGATGCACCCCACCCTGCCCCGCTCGTCCCTCGCCGTATTGATCGCCTGCACCGCCACCGCCCAAGCCAACCCAGGCATCGAACTCGGCCAGGTACTGATCCAGGACCAGGAACACAACGAGCTTCAGGACGCCCGTGAGCGCCTGCAGCAAATCCCCGGGGCCACCAACCTGATCGACATGCAACAGGTCGAACAAGGCCGCGTCGCCAGCAACCAGGACGTTCTCGCCTACCAGCCCGGCGTGTTCGCCCAATCCGCCGGCAACGACGGCATCAAACTGTCGATTCGCGGCTCGGGCCTCAACCGTGCCCCCGGCGCCCACGGCTCCGGCGTATACACCCTGTTCGACGGCCTGCCCCTGACCGGCCCCGGCGGCACGCCCTATGAACTGTTCGAGCCCCTGTGGCTAAGCCGCGCCGAGGTACTGCGCGGCGCCAACGGCTTCGACCGCGGCGCCCTGGCCCTGGGCGGCGCCATCAACTATGTGACCCACACCGGCTACGACGCCGCGACCCTGCAGGTACGGGTCGAGGCCGGCAGCCGTGGCTACGGCAAACGCCAGGTCAGCTCCGGCCAGGTACTGGGTGACCTGGACTACTACGTCGCCCTCACCGACTCGGAATACGACGGCTACCAGGACCACAGCAGCGGCAGCAGCAAGGGCATCGCCGCCAACGTCGGCTACCGCTTCAACCCCAACCTGGAAACCCGCTTCTACCTGCGTTACCGCGAAACCGAAAACGAACTGGCCGGGCGCCTGACCAAGGACCAAATCAAGCACCACCCGCGCGCTGCCAACCCGCTGTACCTGAGCCGCGACGCCAGCCGCCCGCAACCGGGCAGCACCTGGCTGGGCAACAAGACCACCTTCTACCTCGATGACGACTCGCAACTGGAAGCCGGCCTGGTCTACCACGACTACCCGATGGACCTGCGTGAAGGCACCAAGCGCCTCAAGGTGGCGTACACCGACGTCAGCGGCACGCTCAACTACCTGCGCCGCGACACCCTGTTCGGCCACGAGAGCAAGACCACCCTGGGCTGGCGCACCACCAAGCACCTGCCCAACACGGGGGCCTCGGAGTTCGTGCGGGTCGAGACCGACCCCACTCAGCCCATAGGCACCAAGACCCGCGACTTCACCTACCAGGGCTCGGACAGCGTCCTCCACTTCAGCAACGAACTGGAACTGGTGCCAGACCTGTGGCTGACCAGCGGCCTGGCGATGATCTATACCCGCCGCGAAAGCGCCGTCACCTATCCGGCCAGCGGCGGCAAGGTCAGCCAGCATGACTGGGACTACGCCCCGCGCCTGGGGCTGCGCTACGACTTCAGCCCCGCGCTGCAGCTGTACGGCAACCTGAGCCGCTCGGTGGAGCCTGCGCACCCCTGGGCGCTGATCTGGAGCTCGCCAGCGATCAAAGGCCTGCAGACCCAACCCATCGAGCTGCGCAACCAGACCGCTACCACCCTGGAGCTCGGCGCACGCGGCGACTCGCGGCTGGGGCGCTGGGACCTGGCCTGGTACTACTCGGCCGTGCGCCACGAACTGCTGACAGTGGAAACCGTGGCCGCCAGCAGCACCACCAACGCCATCGTCGGCGAGGTGAATGCCAGCCCTACCGTGCACCAGGGGGTGGAAGCCAGCCTCGACAGCCTGCTGTGGGAACACAGCGGAGTTGGCCGGGTGTCGCTGCGCCAGGCCTACACCTTCAGCGACTTCCACTACCGCGATGACGCGGCGTTCGGCGACAACCGCCTGCCCGGCATGCCGATGCACTACTACCAGGCGCAGGTGCGCCTGGACCATCCCAGCGGCTTCTATGCCGGGCTCAACACGCAGATGGCCTCAAAGGTGCAGGTCGACTACGCCAACTCCTACCAGGCCGATGCGTATGCCCTGCTGGGCGCAACCTTCGGCTACGCCTCCCCCCGACAGGACTGGACCACCTGGCTCGACCTGCGCAACCTCACCAGCAAGCGCTATGCCGCAACCGTGACGCCCGGCTACGACGACAAGGGTCTCGATGCCGCACGCTCCACCCCCGGCGAAGGCTTCGCAGCCTACGTGGGCATGTCCTATAGCTGGAAGTGACGCTCGCCAGCGGCGCCTCAGGGCAGTTGCACCTGAGGCTTGGTCGCCACGAAAATCCCCCAGCTGGACATGAACAGCGCCGCGATCAACGGCCCGATGACGAAGCCGTTGAGGCCGAACACCGCCAGCCCGCCCAGGGTCGAGATCAGGATCAGGTAGTCGGGCATGCGGGTGTCCTTGCCCACCAGGATCGGGCGCAGCACGTTGTCCACCAGGCCGATCACGAACACCCCGAAGGCGGCAAGCACCACACCCTGCCAGATCGAACCACTGAGCAGGAAGTACGCGGCCACCGGGCCCCACACGATGCCGGCACCCACCGCCGGCAGCAGCGACAGAAACGCCATCAGCACCGCCCACACCAGCGCACTGGGGATATCCAGCACCCAGAAGATGAACCCGCCGAGCGCGCCCTGGGTCACCGCCACCAGCAGGTTGCCCTTGACCGTGGCACGCACCACGCGATTGAACTTCAGTTGCAGGCGACGCTTCTGGTGTTCGGCCAGGGGCACCGCCGTGCGGATCTTGCGCACCAGCTCGGCGCCATCGCGCAGGAAGAAGTACAGCAGGTACAGCATGATGCCGAAGCTCACCAGGAACTCGAACGTGCCCTGCCCGAAGCTGAACGCCTGGGTGGCGAAGAACTGGCTGCCCTGCATCGCGCCCTTGGCGATCTTGTCGCGCAAGCCCTCCAGATCCCCCATACCCAGGCGTTCCAGGCCATGCTGGGCCACAGCGGGCAGCATGTCCTTGAAGCGCTCGATGTAGCCGGCGATATCCAGTTGGCCGCTCTCGATGTTCTTGTACAGCGTGGCGCCTTCCTGAACCAGCAGCGTGCTGATGACGATCACCGGCAGAATCGCGATCAGCAGGCACACCAGCAGCGTGATACCCGCCGCCAGGTTGCGCCGCCAGCCCAGGCGCAACAGCAACCGGCGCTGCAACGGCGCAAACACGATGCCCAGGATCACCGCCCAGAACACCGCGCCGTAGTAGGGCAATAGAATCCAGATGAAGGCCAGGGTCACCAGGACCAGCAACCACATCAGGGCTTTTTGCTGCAATACCGATTCGTTCATGTCCGCTCCTTTGCGCTCTGATGATTAGTGCGCGGCGCACTGCAGAAAGTGCCGTTGCCGTGGATCAATAAAATCGGTGGTGCAGGCGCGTAGCATCCGCGCTTTTGTCGCGACCTTGCCATGACCCACCTCGCCCGACCCGAACTGCTCGCCCCTGCCGGCACCCTGAAGAACATGCGCTATGCCTTCGCCTATGGCGCCGATGCGGTCTACGCCGGCCAGCCGCGCTACAGCCTGCGTGTGCGCAACAACGAATTCGACCATGCCAACCTGGCGCTGGGCATCCAGGAAGCCCAGGCCCAGGGCAAGCGGTTCTACGTGGTGGTCAACATCGCCCCGCACAATGCCAAGCTCAAGACCTTCCTCAAGGACCTGGAACCTGTGATCGCCATGGGCCCGGACGCGCTGATCATGTCCGACCCTGGGCTGATCATGCTGGTGCGCCAGCACTTCCCGGCCATGCCGATCCACCTGTCAGTACAGGCCAATACGGTGAACTGGGCCAGTGTCGCGTTCTGGCAATCCCAGGGCCTGAGCCGGGTGATCCTGTCCCGGGAGCTGTCGCTGGAGGAAATCGAAGAGATCCGCCAGCAGGTGCCGGCGATGGAGCTGGAAGTGTTCGTGCACGGCGCCCTGTGCATGGCGTATTCGGGGCGCTGCCTGCTGTCGGGCTACCTGAACCGGCGCGATGCCAACCAGGGCAGCTGCACCAACGCCTGTCGCTGGCAGTACAGCGCCACCCCGGCCCAGGAAAACGAGGTGGGTGACATCGTGCGCGAAGTCCAGCCGACCCTGGGCGTCGGCGTCCCCACCAACCAGGTGTTCGTGCTGCAGGAAGCCAACCGGCCCGGCGAAGACATGCCGGCATTCGAGGACGAGCACGGCACCTACATCATGAACGCCAAGGACCTGCGTGCCGTGCAGCACGTCGGGCGCCTGACCCGCATGGGGGTGCACTCGCTGAAGATCGAGGGGCGTACCAAGTCGCACTTCTACTGTGCCCGCACCACCCAGGCGTACCGGCAGGCCATCGACGATGCGCTGGCGGGGCGTGAATTCGACCGTTCGCTGATGCTCGACCTGGAGTCATTGGCGCAACGCGGCTACACCGAAGGCTTCTTGCGCCGCCACGTGCACGACGAGTACCAGAACTACGAGCGGGGCAACTCGGTGTCCGAGCGCCAGCAATTCGTGGGCGAGCTGACCGGGGAGCGGGTCGACGGGCTGGCCGAGGTCAAGGTCAAGAACCGTTTCGGGCTGGGCGATCACCTGGAGCTGATGACGCCGCGGGGCAACTACCATTTCGACCTGCACCAGCTGCGGGATCGCGCAGGCAATCCGCTGGAGGTGGCGCCGGGGGATGGGCACACGGTGTACCTGCCGATTCCCGAACAGGTGGAGCTGGGCTTCGGGCTGTTGTTGCGGGATCTGAATACGTAGCCACGCTATCGCGGGTCAAGCCCGCCCCCACAGGTAGTGCGCAACCCTGGTGGGAGCGGGCTTGACCCGCGATGCAACCGACGCTCAACGTGCGCTGCTGGCTACAGCTGCAGTATCCGTCTCACGTATCACCTGCACCTGATACTGCGGGTCCGCCTTGATCTGCGCCTCGGTGAATGGAATGGTGTGCCAGTGCCCGGCCGAGAACGCACGGGTCTGGTCACTGGCATACACCGACCCCGCCTCGCTGGACTGGGAAAACGCCAGCAGCCCCTGCGCGTGCGGCCCCTTGTCATCGAAACTGACCACCTGCAGGTAACTGGTGCCGCTGATCACGGTGCGCTTGCCCCCCTCGCCCGGCACGCTCTGCATGGCGTTGTACACCCCAAGGCTCGACGGCCCGCCATGCATCGGCGTGCCGTCGCCCGCCTGCTGGATCTGCCCCCACTGCACATTCGCACTCAGCCCGGCCTCGGCCACCTGCGCCTGCGACGCCAATGCCGCCTCACGCACGGCCCTGGCCACCTCGGCACGCTCCAACGCAAGGCCGCGTGGGGTGTGCTGGGGGTCGGCCGGATCGAATGCCACGCGCCAGAATTCACCGTGCTCCTGCAACGCCTGCAGGATGTTCTGGAAGTGCACCAGGCCGATGCCACTGGCCAGGCCGGCCTTGCCATCCCACGCCGCCAGGCTGTCGCATACGGCCTTGAGCTGCGGATCGGCCGTGGCGCCCTTGCACCACTGCAACAGGTCGGGCAGCGCCAGCTCGGCCAGGTACACCTTGTCGTCCATGACCATGTGGTGCAGGTCCTGCGCGCTGATCTTGCCGGGGCGGTTCAACCGCAGCAGGGCAAAGCGGCTGCGCGGGCCCAGGGGCACGTCTTCGCGGCTGATGATCGGCGAGTAGCCGCGCAGCGGCTGCGCCGGGTTGACCATCCAGGCCGAATCGTTGGAGTGCTGTACGAAGTCGCCACGCAGCAGGCTGGGCTGCAGTTGCGCGGGGAAGATACCGGGCTGCGCCGCTCGCGCATCGACCTTCCAGTTGCAGGCGCTGCGCGAACCGTCGAGCACGATCAGTTCAAGGCCCGCCGCCGGGTCGCTGCACTGCGCCAGCAGCGGCGCATCCACATAGGGCACCACCGACTGGTTCAGGTACAACGCCTGCCCCCTGGCATCCACCGCCAGGGTGTTGACCCAGGGTATGCCCTGCAGGCGCTGCACCGACTGCTGCAGGGCCTGCAGGCTGTCGGCCTGGTTCATGCTGTACCACTGCTGCAGCACGCGGGTGTTGCCCAGGTTGGCATCACGCAGGCTGAAGGCAACCTGCCCGGTCCAGTCCAGCCGCCCGGGCCACTGCACCAGCGGGCCGTAGATCGTGCCGTACAGCTCGCGGGTGACCACCTGCTGCTGGCCGTCCTCAGCCTTGACCGACACGCTCACCGGCTGGCGGGTCATGGGGGTGGACACGCCGTCGAGCAGGTAGCGGGTCGAGTCTTTCGGGTCCAGTTGCAAGCGGTGCAAGGTGAAGTGCCGGGAGGTGTCAACGGTGTGCGTCCAGGCCAGATGCCGGTTGAAACCGATGTTGATCAGCGGCAGGCCGGGCAACGCGGCGCCCATCACGTTCAGCTTGCCGGGGATGCTCAACTGCATCTGGTAGAAGCGCATGCCACCCACCCACGGGAAATGCGGGTTGGCCAGCAACAGGCCACGGCCATTGGCCGAACGCTCGTGCCCTATCGCCACCGCGTTGCTGCCGCGCTCAAGCGCAAAGTTGGCCTGGCGCGCCTGGGCCACACTGAAGGCCGCAGCCGGCAACCCCGCCGCTGCACCGGGGGGCGCGGCACCGGCCACGGCTTCGACGAACTGCCCGGCCCCACCCTCGACCAGCAGGCGCCGGGTCAGCTTGACCAGGTCCAGGGCGGTGATGGGGCGCAGCCACTCGGCCTGCTGGCACTGGGCAGGCAGGCCCTGGGCAGTGCGCTCGGCCAGCGCGCGGTTGTAGCCCAGCGCGTAGCCTTCGAGCAATGAACGGATCGGCGCCGGTTGCGCCTGCCAGTACGCAGACACCGCCGCCGGCGTGTTCAGCCAGGTGAAAAACACGTCGCTGGCCAGGTTTTCACGCTGCTCCAGGGTCAGCGCCTGCGGCCCGAAGAACCGCGAGCGCTCACCGTTGACGGTCACCACTTCGTTGGCCAGCAGGCACAGGTTGTCCTGCGCGTAGGCATACCCGATGCCATAGCCCAGGCCACGCTCATCGCGGGCCACGATGTGCGGCACACCGAAGCTGGTGCGGCGGATCTCGGCCCGGGCCTCGCCCGGCGGCGCCTCGCGGGCGTGGGCTGAACAACTCAGAGCAACCAGCAGGGCCGTCAGGCAGAACGAGGGGATCGAGCGATTGGCAAACACGCGGACTCCGGCAGCATCAGGGTGAACGAACATCCTGACTAGACGAATTTCATCATGAAAATTTACCGCTTTTGCGCCGCTCGTTCGTCTCTCTCTACATAAAGGCAATATTTTTTGCCTTGCCGATGCAGATTTGCCGCGCTCGTTCGTCTTATAGAGTGAGAGCACCACACGCAAACTGGACAGGCTCGGGAAAGGGAGTTTTCACATGTACAACCAGCAACAGCCAATCACACCGCTGCGCTTCAGGCGCAAAGCCCACGCGCCGCTGCCGGAAAAGCCCGAAGCGGCTGAACCGGACCGCGCCGGCAACGAACATATCCGCGAACTGCTCAAGGCATTCGGCCTGCGCACCAGCCTGATCCGGCTGAAGGTCATCGATGCGCTGCACGCGGCCGCCAGAGAGGGGCGCAGTATCGGGGTGCGCGGGGTGCACAGCCAGCTCGAGCAGCTGGATATTCCGCTGTCGTTCCTGAGCGTTCGCGAAGTGCTCAAGCGCCTGTGCGTCGAAGGTGTGATCAGCCTGGGCAGCGACAAGTGCTACAGCCTCAACCCCGAGGCTCGCGCGGTGCTGGAACAGCCGGTTTCACGCTAGGCCAACGGCCGGGTGACGCCGGCCGCAGCCTCGCAAGCGGTCAGAACTTGACCTTGCGCCGCATGATGCCGTTCACGATCACGGCCAATACGGCTACGCCGATGGCGATGTACTGGAACACCTTTTCGCTGATCACGCCGGCGTTCTGCAGGTACGAGCCGCCCAGCATGATTGCCAGCACCACCAGGGCAACCAGGATCGAGTATTTCAGGCGTTGAGCTTGAGTCATTGAAAAATCCTTACGACAACGGGTTTGAGGGCCCTACTGCGGCCGGCGGCCATGATACAACGCCACGTCACGCAGGAGGATGTTTCCCGGTTTTTCCCGACGCGACAACCTGAAATCATCCGCCAGGTGTGCCCGTGCCTTGCGTTCAGGGTTGAGCAACCTGAACCACAGCGCTGGAGCAGGCTCGCCGTAGACACGCGGCCACGCCCTCCCTGGCGCCGCTGGTTCCTACAACAGACCACCGACTTCCTCACGCAATGTGTACGGAAAGACTACCTCCCCTGACCCGCTTGCTGCCTAGATCTCCCCTTGGCGGTTGACCGAGAATTCCTTCAGGCCACTTGGCAGTTCAACGCTGTCGACGTGGGGCGCGCCGCACCTGGCAAGGATGCTCAGGCACGGACGGCACCCGATGAAGTGGCCCCTTCGCTCATACCGCCAACAAGGAAGTCATCATGGAACTGTGTGACCTGAACAAGATCGACATCGAACAACTGCCCCAGTCACTGCAGATGCTCATCGAATGCATCGGGCTGGAGCATGCCTACCGCCTGACCACCATCTACGGCGGCCGCCCCAAGTACATTCCCAAGCACCGCGAGCGCACCACGCTGGCCGAGATCCTGCCAACCGAAGCGCTGGATGCATTGATCAAGCGCTACGCCGGCATGGCGCTGGAGATTCCCAAGGCCGATCACTTCAATCGCCAGCTGCGCAACCAGCAGATCCAGCAGGAAAGCTCCAATGGCCAGTCACGCAGCGTGCTGGCCGACAAGTACGGGTTGAGCCTGCGCCAGATCGGCAACATCCGGCGCCAGGAAGCGCACACGCGCTAGACACACCCTGCACACAACAACGCCAGGCGCGAGCGGTCGCGCCTGGCGTTGTTGTGTGCGCAGCCCTTGACGGGCCGTATCAGAAGTCGCGCTTGTAGAAGATATCCAGCGAGCTGGCGATACCGCTGGCAGCCTCCAGGTAGACCTTCTTGCTGAGCAGGTAGCGCAAGGCGATGGTGTTGGCCGGCTCGAACACCCCTACGCCGTAGCGCAGACTCAGGCGCTCGGTCAGCTTGCCGCTGGCCACCACGCTGGTGTTGTCGCCGCTGCCCTGGGTGTCGAGCTGGAAGTCCTCGATGCCCAGGCTCGATGCCAGGCTGCCGGTAATCCCCGCGCTGCCCGCCAGGCCCAGGCCCAGGGCCGCCTCCGCCAGCATGTTGTTGTCTTCGCCGGTATTGCCCAGCGGACGCCCCAGCACCAGGTACGACAAGGCCTGCTCCTGGCTCATCGCCGGCTCGGAAAACACTTGGGTGGTGGGCTGTTCGGCGCTGCCGCTGAGGCGGATGCCGGCAATCACGTCGTCGGTCTGGCGAATGGCCTCGATGTCCAGGTAGGGCTGGTCGATCGGCCCGGCAAACAGCAGCCGCGCACGGCGGATGGTCAGGCGCTGGCCATAGGCGCGGTAGCGCCCATCGGCCAGGCTGAGCTCGCCACGGGTATCGAGGTTGTCGCCAATGTGCACGCGCCCCAGCAGGTTGGCGGTCAGGCCGAAGCCGCTGAATGCCAGCTTGTCCTGCCCCACCTCCACGTCGATGTCCATGGCCACGGCCATCGGCGCCTTGCCCTGCTCGGTCTGGCGGCCGACGATGACCGTGTCATCCGACACCTTGACAGTCGAAGGCGGCAGTTCGCGCACGGTGATCTTGCCCTTGGGCACCAGCACCTTGCCGGTGACCGCGAGCTTTTCGCCGATCATCTGGATCTTCAGGTCCGGCGCCACCTCCAGGTTGGCGTAGGGTTCGACGGTGACCGGCAGGCGCTGCCCCTGCAGTTGCAACTCCACCGCCAGGCCCTGGGCCCAGCCGATCTGGCCACTCAGGCGGCCCTGGCCGACCGGGCCGCTCTTCCACTCGCCGCCCAGTTGCACCTGCTCGCCTGCGATCTGTGCCCGCAGGCTGAGGTCGCTGAGGCTGATGGGCAACTCGGCACCCGACACTTCGCCATTGCTCAGCGTCAGGTTGCCGTTGACCTGGGGCGCCAGCAGCGTACCGGTGATCTGTCCGCTGCCGTTGAGCTGACCAGCCAGGCGCTCGACCATGGGCGCGAACGGCCGGCCCACCGACAGGTCCAGCCCGCTCAGGCGGAAGTCTCCGCTCAGCGGCTTGTTGCGCGCCAGCGGGTCGATGCGCGCCGACAGGGTCAGCTCGCCCAGGCGCCCGCCCACGAACTCCAGGCGCGTGTCCACGCGGCGCGGGCCCAGGGTGCTGTTCAGGCGCAGCGCCTGGTACGGGAAGTCCAGCCATCGATCCTTTTCCCGCACCCGCAAGGTGCCGCCACTGGCGTCCACCACGATCGACCCCTTGGGCCCGCTGGCCGGCAGATCGAGGTTGATGTCGGCATTGAGCATGCCCTGCCAGGCGAAGTCCTTGGGCAACCACTGCGCCAGGCTTTGCAGCGGGAACTGCTTGAGGTGGTAGCGCAGGCGCGGGTCGGGCATCAGGCGCTGGTCTTCACCACACAGGCTGGCCTGCCCGGAGCGCCAGCAATGGGCGCCGAAATCCACCTGCCCATTGGCCAGGCGCTGCAACCTGGCCGGTGCCTGCAGCTGCCAGTCCTGCCCGCCCGCCTGCACCTGGCCGCTGGCCAGGCGTCCGCGCCAGTTGCCCTTGTCGAGCTGACCGTCCAGGCCCAGGTCGAGCTTGAGCTGCGGCCCATCGAGGGCCAGTTGCAATTGCTGCTTGCCAATGTCGCCCTGGCCTTTGGCGGTCAGGGTGCCCAGGTTGGTTTCGCCCAGGCGGATCGACCCGGCCTGCAGGTCGATCAGGGCACGCTGGGCGCTGTCCAGCCGGGCGTCCAGGTCAAGGCGTTGCACGCGGTTTTCGGCCTGGCCCAGTTGCTGGCCCTGCAAGGTCAGTTGCCCCTGCGGCGCCTTGAGCGTACCGGCCACATCAAGCCGACCCTTGAGCTGGCCTTGCAGTTGCGGCCACAGCTGGCCCAGGCGCGGCAGGTTGAGGTCAAGCTGACCGGCCAGGCGTTGCTGCACACTGGCGCTGCCGTTGATCTTGTTGTCCCCCAGCTGGATCAGCAAGGTGCCCAGGGTCCAGTTCTCGCCTGCACCGTCGGCCTTGGCCTGCAGCACGGCGGGCTGGCCGCGCAATCGCCCCTTGAGGTCCAAGTCGGCATTCAGGCGCAGCGTGTCGCCCTTGAGTTCGCCCTTGCTGCGCAGCGGGCCCGCCAGGGTGCCCGGCAGCTCGGCCAGCCAGTACGCCGGGTTGAGCGCCGACAATTCCAGTGCCGCGTCCCACGCCACGCCCTCGGCAAACTGCACGGCGACGCTGCCGGCCACCTTGCCCTGGCCGGCTTCAAGGGCCAGCTGTGGCAGGCTGACCTGGCCCAGGTCGCCCTTGAACGGGCTGCTGACCTTGAAGGCACCTGCCGGCCCGTCCAGGTCGCCACTGAAATCGCCCTGGTAGTTGCCGTCGCGGTAGTTGACCTTGGCGTTCAGGCGCCGCAGCGTGACCTGCGGAGCCTCGTCCAGCGGGTACAGGCGCAGCCACGGGAAGTCCAGCCAGTCGATGCTGGCATCGGCAACCAGACCGCTCTGCCAGTCGGCAGTGGCGCTGAGCGTGACACGCTGTTGCGCGGCGGCGCTCAGGTCCAGGGCAGCGATCTGGGCGCCCTTGGCATCCACCCGGCCACGCAGGCTCAGGCTGATCGGCCCCTGCTCGGCCGGCAGGCGACCGGCGCCCACCAGTTGGTAACCTTTTGCCAGGTCGCCATAGGCACTGAGTTCCAGCTGCTCGAACTGCAGGGTGTCCGGCAATCCGGCCGATGGCTTGAAGCCGGTGGCGCTCAGGCGTACCTGGGCCGGCAGGTGCTCGGCCAGGGGCTGCAATTGACCCGCCAGGCGCCCTTGCAGGTAGCCGCTGCTGTCGGCCTGCAGGTCGAGGCTTTTCTGCAGGTCGCCTTTTATCTGCACCGCCAGTTGCCAGGGCTGGTCGTCGATGGCCGGCAGTTGCACCTGACCCTGCAGCTGCAACGGCCAGTCACCCACCGGTTGCAGCAGGCCGCTGAGGTTCAGGCTGAGGTCTTCGCGTTGCAGGTTCAGGCTGTCGATCTGCAGGCCCTGGGCGGTCCAGTGTGCAGCCAGTTGCAACTGGCTCAACTGCTCGCTGCCGTCCAGATGCAACTGGCCGACCTGTACTTCGCCCAGTTCGATCGCCACTGGCAACTGGAGGCTGGGCAACTGCAGCGGCCCGCTGTCGGGCGCTGCCTCGCTGGGGGCGAAGTCCAGGTTGACCTGCCCGGCGCGCAGCTGGTCGATACACAAGGTCATGCGCAACAGGCAGCCGGGCGACCAGGCAAACACCGGCGCAAGCACTTCGACACGGTCCTCGCCCTGCTGCCAGATCAGCCGATCGGCCTGCCATTGCCCGCCAAGGCGGCCTTGAAAATTGTCCAGCTGCAAGCCCGGCACCAGGCTCAAGGCCCAGCGGCTGCCGGCCTGGGTACCCAGCAGGATACCCACGGCCAGCACCAGCACGACCAGCAGCGCCAGCAGGGCCAGCCCGCCGCGTTTCAACACCTTGCTCACAACTCGGGCCCCATGGAAAAGTGCAAACGTATGCCGCCGTCATCGTCCAGCGCCTTGGCCAGGTCGAGCCGCAGCGGGCCGACCGGCGACACCCAGCGCACACCGAAGCCGACGCCGGTCTTGAGGCTGGGAAGCTCCAGGCTGTTGAACGAGTTGCCCTGGTCGACGAAGGTCGCCAGGCGCCACTTCTCGGCGATCGAGTACTGGTACTCGGCACTGGCGGCCACCAGGTAGCGCCCGCCGATACGGTCGCCATCGGCGTTCTTGGGTGAAAGGGTCTGGTAGTCGTAGCCACGCACGCTCTGGTCGCCACCGGCAAAGAAGCGCAGCGAGGGGGGCACCGACTTGTAGCCGTTGGTGGCGCTGCCGCCGAACTGCACCCGGCCCAGGAAGCGGTGGTTCTGCGCCACGGTGGTCAGGCCCTTGAGCAGCACGTTGCCATGCAGCAGGTTGGTGTCGGACAGCAGCCCTTCCTTGGCCACCTGCGCGTCGAACTGCAAGCGGTAGCCGTTGTGCGGGTCGATGCGGTTGTCGCTGCGCAGGTAGCTGTAGCTCACACCCGGCATCAGCAGGGTGCTCAAACCCGAATCATCACCCAGACGGTACTCTTCGCGCTGCCACTTGAGCGATACCACGCGCTGCCAGCCGCTGGGCAGCTTGCTGTGCCATTCCGGGCCCACGGTGAGCAGTTTGCTGAGGCTGTCGGTGCCGGCGATCTCTTCGTTCTGGTAGCCGCCGGCAAAGCGCAGCTTGTCGGTCAACGGCGGGTCGAGCGGTATGTCGTACCACAGGCCGACGTTCTGGCGCGGCGCCGAAAGCTCGGTTTCCAGGCCATAGCTGTGGCCTTGCGGGTTGACCCAGTGGCGGGTCCAGTTGGCCTTGCCGCGCGGCCCGACGTCGGTCGAAAAGCCCAGGCCCAGGCCCATGGTGCGGGGCTTGCGGGTTTGCAGTTGCACCTCTACCGGGATGCTCTGCGCCACGGCGGCAGTGGGCGCAGCGTCGACCCGCACGCCTTCGAAGTAGCCGCTCGATTGCAGCGCGTTGTTCAGTTCGGCGATCAGTTCGGAGTCGTAGGGGGTGCCTTGCTTGAAGGGCACCATGCGTTGCAGCAGGCTCTCGTCGAACGGCGCGTCGCCTTCGAAGCGGACCTTGCCCAGCTGGTAACGCGGGCCGCTGTCGTACACCAGTTCGATGTCCGCCACACCCGCCGCCGGGTCGACCGCCAGGCGCTGGCGCAGGAAATGCCCGCTGAAGAAACCATAGCGCGAGGCCTGGTTCTGGATCAGCCGCTTGGCGTCCTCGTAGTTGCCATGGTTGAGCACAGCCCCAGGCCGCAGCGCCTTGCTCGAAGGAACCCGGAAGGCCGTCATCTCGCTGGCCGGGCCCTCGACGCGCACGGTCACCTCGCGCAGGCGCACCGGCTCGCCCGGCTCGATGCTGAGCACCAGTTGCGGGCCCTTGTCGGCCTTGGGCGAAGGTTTGACCTGGCTGTCGATCTGCGCCTGGTAGTAGCCCAGCGCCTGGGCAGCTTTTCTGGCCTGCTCCACGGCGCCGCGGCTGAAGCGCAGCAGCGCTTCTTCATCGCGGGTGCCAAGGCTGCCGATATAGCCTTCGACGTTGGCCTTGAGCTCGTTGTTGGCGGGCTTGATGCGTACTACCAGCTCGCTCTGTGCGTACACCGCGCAGCTGGCAAACCATAAAATCAACCCGCAGGTGAATCGTCCTGAATACGTCATAGGCGCGGATGCTACCAGAGCTTGGCGGTTGCCCGCAGCTCGCCGACGGTCTGATACATCACCCCTTCAGGCCTGTGCCTGGCGCAAACGCTGGGGATTGGGATGAAAAAACACATGCTCGCGGATTGGTCCTACAGCAATTTCACCGATTTCCAGGTAGCCCTGTCGCTTGTAGAACTCGAGGTAGTGGTCATTGCCGGTATTCAGTACCACCCCTTCGGACTGTTCGTCCTCGGCGCACCAGTCATGCAGCGCCAGCAGCAACTGTTCGCCATAGTGATGGCCCTGGAACTGCGGGTGAATGCCCAGTAGCGGCAGCACATGCACCGCGTCGCCCGGCACACAGGCCATGACCGCGGCCTGGTAGTCCAGGTAGCGCCGGGTACAGCGCAGGCCGGCGCTCAGCAGCATGCGCAGGCGCCACGCCCAGCTCTCGGTGATGCCCAGGCGCCGCTGCGGCGGGGCGATCAGGGCGATGCCGATCAGCCGGTCCTGCACCAGCAGGCCCAGCGCCGGCAGGTCCTGGAAGAAATGCTGACGCACCAGCTCGCGTACCGTGGCGCGCACGCGATGGTCGTAGCCGGGGCGATCGGCCTCGAACAGGTAGCGGAAGGTCGGCTCATGCCGGTAGGCCTGGTACAGCAGCGAGCGCGCCTCACGGCTGTAGCCGCTGTCGAGCTGACGAACTTCGGCCGGTACGGCAGGGGTATCGGACATGGTGACTCTCCTGGTGGGCTTCAATGCCTCTTTCTGAGTAGTGCGCGCTGGCCAACGTTCCCTTTGACTATAGGCCAGGACGCCACGTGTGCTGACACGCCGGGCGCCATCGGCTAGCATTCCCGATTTGCTCAGGATTGCGCCCCCCATGAAGATCGTCTCGTTCAACATCAATGGCCTGCGCGCCCGCCCCCATCAACTGGCCGCGCTGATCGAAAAGCACCAGCCGGACGTGATCGGCCTGCAGGAAACCAAGGTGTCCGACGAGCAGTTCCCGCTGGCCGAGGTGCAGGCGCTGGGCTACCACGTGCACTTTCACGGGCAGAAAGGCCACTACGGTGTCGCCCTGCTGTCGCGCCAGGCGCCGCTTAGCCTGGTCAAGGGCTTCAGCACCGATGAAGAGGACGCGCAGCGGCGTTTCATCTGGGGTACCTTCGCCGACGAGCACGGCAACCCCATCACCATCATGAACGGCTACTTCCCCCAGGGCGAAAGCCGTGACCACCCCACCAAGTTCCCGGCCAAGCAGCGCTTCTACGAAGACCTGCAGGCCCTGCTCGAATCCCGATTCCAGAACGACCAGCCACTGGTGGTGATGGGCGATGTGAACATCTCGCCCGAGGACTGCGACATCGGCATAGGCCCAGACAATGCCAAGCGCTGGCTGAAGACCGGCAAGTGCAGCTTCCTGCCCGAAGAGCGCGGGTGGATGGCGCGCCTGAAGAACTGGGGCCTGACCGACAGCTTCCGCCATCTGCACCCGGAAGTGGCCGACCGCTTCAGCTGGTTCGACTACCGCAGCCGCGGCTTCGAGGACGAGCCCAAGCGCGGGCTGCGCATCGACCTGATCCTGACCTCCCAGGCACTGCTGCCGCGCATCAAGGCCGCCGGGGTCGACTACGAGTTGCGCGCCATGGAGAAACCCTCCGACCATGCGCCGATCTGGCTGGAACTGAACTGAGCCATGCGCTCGATGGCAGTCATTGGACTGTCATCGATCTGTCTTAATCTGCGCTCACCATCTTGAGTGCAGAGCACCCCCGGCAATGTTGCGATCTTTCTGTCTGCTGCTTGGCCTGCTGCCGGCGCTGTGCTGCGCCGAGCCGGCCAGCCTGCGCCTGCAAGGCTCCAATACCGTGGGCAGCGTGCTCGGCCCCGCGCTGGTACGCGGCCTGCTGCAGGCCCAGGGCGCCCGGTCGATCCAGACCCTGCCCGGCGCACGACCCAACGAGGTGTGGGTGCAGGGGGTTTCGCCACAGGGCCAGACACTGCGCGTGAGCATTGCCGCCCATGGCTCGAGCACCGGCTTTGCCGCGCTCAAAAGCGGCGACGCCGACCTGGCGGCCACCTCACGCCCGATCAACGACAGCGAGCAGCAGGCGCTGCACGCGCTGGGCGACCTGAAAAGTGCCGACGCCGAACAGGTCATCGCCCTCGATGGCGTGGCCGTCATCGTGCACCCGGACAACCCGCTGCCCCAGCTGAGCACCACGCAACTGGCGCAGATCTTCGCCGGCCGCATCACCACCTGGGATGAACTGGGCGCCGGCAGCGGGCCGATCCACCTCTACGCCCGCGATGACCGCTCGGGCACCTTCGACACCTTCAAGGCCCTGGTGCTGGACGCCCAGCAGTATTCGCTGGCCAGCCACGCCAGGCGTTTCGAGTCCGGCGAGCAGTTGGCCGACGAGGTCAGTGCCGACCGCCAGGCCATCGGCTTCAGCAGCCTGGCGTCGGTGCACAGGGCCAAGGTGCTGGCCATCGTCGACGGCACCTCCCAGGCCATGCTGCCGACCCCCGCCCTGGTGGCCAGCGAAGACTACCCGCTGTCGCGGCGGCTGTACCTGTACCTGCCGCCCGCCCAGCGCAACCCGCTGGCCAGTGCCCTGGTGGAGTTCGCCCAGAGCGCAGCGGGCCAGGCCATCGTGGCCAGCAGCGGGTTCGTCGCACAGCAGGTGCGGCCGGTCCAGGTACAGGCCTTGCCGGGCATGCCGGCGCAGTACCGCCAGTTGATCGCCAACGCCAGGCGCCTGAATGTCAATTTCCGCTTCCAGGAAGGCAGCGCCAGCCTCGACAACAAGGCGCTGCGCGATGTGCAGCGCGTGCTGGCGTACCTGCGCGAACACCAGAAGCTGCAGCACAGCGTGGTGCTGGTGGGGTTCGGCGACGCCAAGGACGACCCCGACCGCGCCGCCCTGCTCTCGCGGCTGCGGGCCATGGCGGTACGCCGCGAACTGGTGCGCGAAGGGGTGAACCTGCGCGAAGTGACGGGCCTGGGCGGTCAGATGCCAGTGGCGACCAATGCCGCCGAAGAAGGCCGAATTCGCAATCGCCGCGTGGAAGTCTGGGTCTACTGACTCACCCACCCGGGAAACCATTTGTAACAGCCTCCCCCCTCACCCTTTCCAGAGGCGAGCTAGGCTTTGGCTCAGTGACACCGGGCCCCTCTGACGGCTGATCGCCGCCATGTCGGAGTCACAGTTGTTTTCATACAACTACGACGACAAGGAGGGGCTCATGAGCGCTCTGCCGTTATTTCTCTTCGACGATTTCCTGGGCACGGCCGTGTGGCTGTGGCTGGTGTTCATCACCCTGGTGGTGGCTCTGCTGGTCCTGGACCTTGGCGTGCTGCACCGTCGCCCGCACGACATCGAAATGCGCGAAAGCCTGCTGCTGTACTCGGCCTACTTCAGCGTGGGGCTGCTGTTCGGTGGCTGGGTGTGGCTGGAGCTGGGTGCGCAGAGCGCGCTGGAGTTCTACACCGGGCTGCTGGTGGAGCAGTCGCTGTCGATGGACAACGTGTTCGTCATGGCGATGATCTTCGGCTTTTTCGGCATCCCGCGCCGCTACCAGCACCGCGTGCTGTTCTGGGGCATTCTGGGCGTGGTGGTGCTGCGCGCCCTGATGATCGGCCTGGGCAGTGCGCTGGTGCAGGAATTCGACTGGATACTGTACCTGTTCGGCGCATTCTTGCTGTTTACCGGCCTCAAGATGCTGTTCACCCGCCACGAAACGCACCCGGACCTGGCACACAACCCGGTGATCAGGTTCGTGCGCCGGCACATGCGCGTGACCGATGACCTGCATGGGGCGCGCTTCTTCGTGCGCCTCAAACCGGCTGGCCAGCCCAGGGCACTGCTGTACGCCACACCGCTGTTCCTGGCCCTGGTGCTGATCGAGCTGGCCGACCTGGTGTTCGCGGTAGACAGCGTGCCGGCCATCCTGGCGATCACCCAGGACCCCTTCATCGTGTACACCTCCAACATCTTCGCCATCCTGGGCCTGCGTGCGCTGTACTTCGCCTTGGCGGCGCTGGTGCACCGCTTCGTTTACCTCAAGTACGCCCTGGCGCTGGTGCTGATATTCATCGGCGGCAAGATCTTCGCCCACGGCCTGATCGGCAAGGTGCCGCCGCTGCTGTCGCTGTGCGTGACGTTCGGGCTGCTGGCCGGTGGCGTGCTGCTGTCGCTGTTCAAGACACGAACGGCGGCCGAGGAGGTGAAACGGGTGGAGTAGCCTCGGGCAGCGTGTCGATACCCTCGCGGATCATGCCCGCCCCACCCGGTCAGCAGGCGATCCGCGAGGGCATCGACGCGGGCTCAGTGCCCGCTGCGCAGCATCTCCCGGGGCACGTACTTGCCGATCTCGTACTTGCCGATCGCCGCGCGGTGCACTTCATCCGGCCCGTCGGCCAGGCGCAGGGTGCGTTGCATCGCGTACATGTAGGCCAGCGGGAAGTCGGCGCTGACCCCTGCCCCGCCGTGAATCTGGATGGCCCGGTCGATCACCTTCAGCGCCACGTTCGGTGCCACCACCTTGATCTGCGCGATCTCGCTGCGGGCCACCTTGTTGCCGACGGTGTCCATCATGTAGGCCGCCTTGAGGGTCAGCAGCCGGGCCATGTCGATCTCCATGCGCGAGTCGGCGATCTTGTCGATGTTGCCACCCAGGCGCGCCAGCGGCTTGCCGAATGCGGTGCGCTCGGCCGAACGCTTGCACATCAGCTCAAGGGCACGCTCGGCCATGCCGATCGAACGCATGCAGTGATGGATGCGCCCCGGCCCGAGACGGCCCTGGGCGATCTCGAAGCCGCGCCCTTCGCCCAGCAGCACGTTGTCATACGGTACGCGCACGTTCTCGAACAGCACCTCGGCGTGGCCGTGGGGCGCATCGTCGTAGCCGAACACCGGCAACGGGCGAACGATCTTCACCCCCGGTGCATCGGTAGGCACCAGGATCATCGAGTGCTGCTGGTGACGCGGCCCGTCCGGGTTGCTCAGGCCCATGAAGATCATGATCTTGCAACGCGGGTCGCAAGCGCCGGAGGTCCACCACTTGCGGCCGTTGATCACCCACTCGTCACCGTCGCGCACCGCCCGTGCGGCCATGTTGGTGGCATCGGACGAGGCCACGTCGGGCTCGGTCATGGCGAACGCCGAACGGATCTCACCGCGCAGCAGCGGCTCCAGCCACTGGCGTTTCTGCGCCTCGCTGCCGTAGCGCACCAGGACCTCCATGTTGCCGGTGTCCGGGGCCGAGCAGTTGAACGGTTCCGGCCCCAGCAGCGAGCGGCCCATGATTTCGGCCAGCGGCGCGTACTCCAGGTTGGTCAGGCCGGCGCCCAGCTGCGACTCGGGCAGGAACAGGTTCCACAGGCCCTCGGCCTTGGCCTTGTCCTTGAGTTCTTCCATGATCGCGGTCGGCTGCCAGCGATCACCTTCGGCAACCTGGCGTTCGAACACCGCCTCGGCGGGATATACATAGGCGTCCATGAACGCGGTGACGCGTTCGCGCAGTGCCTGGACCTTGGGTGAATAGGCGAAATCCATGAGCGGTACCTGCTGGGAAAGGCGAGTGATTTAAGAGATCTGGCTTGGATGCTAGATCACCGGGCAAAATCCACCTAGCCTATTCTCGGCGTGTATAAACATTCATAACCGATATATGATCGGGCCATAACTCCAACAAGAGCGGCATCCATGAACCTCAGCAAGGTCGATCTGAACCTGTTCATCGTCTTCGATGCGATCTACACCGAAGCCAACCTGACCCGTGCCGGCCAGATCGTCGGCATCACCCAGCCTGCGGTGTCCAATGCGCTGGCGCGGCTGCGCGAGACCTTCAACGACCCGCTGTTCGTGCGTACGGCCCAGGGCATGGTGCCCACGCCCATGGCCCAGAACATCATCGGCCCGGTGCGCAATGCCTTGTCGCTGCTGCGGGTGTCGGTGCAGGAGAGCCGCATCTTCAACCCCTTGCAGGCCAACAAGACCTTCCGCATCAGCATGACCGACCTTACCGAGGCGGTGGTGCTGCCATCGCTGTTCCAGCGCCTGCGCCGGCTGGCGCCGAACGTGGTGATCGAGAGCTTTCTGTGCAAGCGCCGCGAGACCACCAAGGAACTGGCCGCCGGACGCCTGGACTTTGCCGTGGATGCACCGCTGAACACCGACCCGCAGGTGCGTCACGTCAAGCTGATGCAGGACCCGTTCGTGTGCGCGATGCGCCAGGGCCACCCGCTGGCCAGGGACAGCATCAGCCTGGAGGATTACCTGAGCCTGACCCACATCCAGATCTCCAGCCGGCGCAACGGCCTGGGGTATGTGGACCTGGCGCTCGGCAAGCAGGGGCTCAAGCGCAAGATCGCGCTGCGCTCGCAGCATTACCTGATGGCTTCGCAGGTGCTGCAGCAGACCGACATGGTGATGACCGTGCCGGAGCGCTTCGCACGGCGCCACCAACTGAACTACGTGAGCCTGCCGGTGGGCGACGTGCCGCCTTTGGAAACCCACCTGTACTGGCATGAAAGCACCGACCAGGACCCGGCCAACCGCTGGATGCGCGAGCAGATGATCGAGTTGTGCCAGGCGGTGGTGGCGCAGGACGAGCGGGAGGCACGCGCATAAGGTGCGGGCTGCGTTGCAGCCATCGCGGGTCGAGCCCGCTCCCACCCGACCTGCGCTGAAGCTGTGGGAGCGGGCGTGACCCGCGACAGCCATCCCCGAATGCCTGCTTGACGTATACGTCAACCAGCCAGTAGCTTAGCCGCATGCCCCCTTCCCCGAGCCATGCAATGAGCAGCCAGACCTACAGCATCTCCGACCTTTCCCGCGAACTCGACATCACCACCCGGGCCATCCGCTTCTATGAGGAGCAGGGCTTGCTCAGCCCCGAACGTCGTGGCCTGGAGCGTGTGTATTCGGCCCGCGACAAGGTCAGCCTCAAGCTCATCCTGCGCGGCAAGCGCATCGGTTTCTCGCTGGCCGAGTGCCGCGAGCTGATCGAACTCTACGACCCCACCAGCGGCAATCAGAAACAGCTGCACAGCATGCTGGCGAAGATCGCCGAGCGCCGCGCCCAGCTCGAACAGCAACTGCTCGACATCCAGCAGATGCAGCTGGAACTCGACACCGCCGAGGAGCGCTGCCAGCAGGCGCTGGCCACCACCCTGAACAATCAGAAAAACGGCCATTGAGGCCCACAGGAACCCTAGCCATGTCATTGCCTACCCATGTGCGTCTGGTCGAAGTCGGCCCCCGCGACGGCCTGCAGAACGAAGCCCAACCCATCAGCGTGGCGGACAAGGTCCGCCTGGTGGATGACCTGACCGACGCCGGCGTGTCCTATATCGAGGTGGGCAGCTTCGTCTCGCCCAAGTGGGTACCGCAGATGGCCGGTTCGGCCGACGTGTTCGCCAGCATCCGCCAGCAGCCCGGCATCACCTATGCGGCGCTGGCCCCCAACCTGCGCGGTTTCGAAGACGCACTGGCCGCAGGCGTCAAGGAGGTGGCCGTGTTCGCCGCCGCGTCCGAGGCGTTTTCGCAGCGCAACATCAACTGCTCGATCAGCGAAAGCCTGCAGCGCTTCGCGCCCATCATGCAGGCGGCGCGCGAACACGGGGTGAAGGTACGCGGCTATATCTCGTGCGTGCTGGGCTGCCCCTATGAAGGCCAGGTAGATGCCGAGCAGGTCGCCCCCATCGCCCGCGAGCTGCGCGACATGGGCTGCTATGAGGTGTCGCTGGGCGACACCATCGGCACCGGCACCCCGGGCGCCACCCGCCGCCTGTTCGAAGTGGTCGGCGGGCAGGTGCCGCGTGCCGAGCTGGCCGGGCACTTCCACGATACCTACGGCCAGGCGCTGGCCAACGTGTACGCCAGCCTGCTGGAGGGAATCAACGTGTTCGACAGTTCGGTCGCCGGCCTGGGCGGCTGCCCGTATGCCAAGGGCGCCAGTGGCAACGTGGCCAGTGAAGACCTGGTGTACCTGCTGCAGGGCCTGGGCATCGAGACCGGCATCGACCTGGACAAGCTGATCGACGCCGGCCAGCGCATCAGTGCCGTGCTGGGCCGCGCCAGCGGTTCGCGTGTGGCCAGGGCACGCGCTGCCCGGTAACGGTGCGCAGCAACAGGGCCAATGGGGGGTGAGTGTTACCGCCCCCACACCCGACAGGGAAAATCCGGGTAACACGGAAACAAATCAGCACAATTTCCCGTGGCGATTTTTCCATCAAACCAGCAAACCATTGATTTTATTGGGTTTTAAAAAGTTGGCACGGCACCTGCTATATCTTTCGTACAACAACAATAAAAAATGCGACAACCCAATAAAAATAAGACGTACCGGCTCTGACATAACAAGAACAACACGGCAGAGGCGCAGCTAACAGATTTTTTTGAAGTGGATGGCTTTTCGGGGGCGTGCCCCGCGACCTGACAGAGAACAATAAAACTACCCCAAGGTAGCGCCCGTCTCGGTTGGATCAGCAATGATAAAGGTCGATCAGCGCTCAAAAAAATACGTTTGCTCTTGATCCCGGATGGGGATCGCAACGCAACAAGAGGCAAGGGTCGCCAAAAACAACAATAGACCACCCTCCAATAATAAAAAGAGCACACGCAACAAAATTTGAGGGGAGCCCAGGCTCCCCTCAGTGCTTGCTGCCCTACTCGTTCTGCTGGTCATCCTCTGGCTTGCGCTTCTCCAGGCGGTCGACCACCCACGGCATCACCCCCAGCACCAGCAACGCCAGCACCGTGCTCACCAGCGCAGTGGCTTCGCGCCCCATGCCTGCGGCCACGCCGATGGCGGCGGTCATCCACAGGCCCGCAGCAGTGGTCAGGCCCTTCACATGACCCGCATCGTCCTCCTTGCCCTTGAGTATGGTGCCCGCCCCCAGAAAGCCGATGCCGGCGACGATCCCCTGCACCACCCGACTCAACGCTGCGTCGTCCGCCCCGGCCATGCGCGGCACCAGCACGAACAGCGCCGCACCGATGGCCACCAGCATGTGCGTGCGCACTCCCGCCGCCTTGCCCTTGAGCTCGCGCTCGAAGCCCAGCACCGCCCCCAGCAGCGCAGCCATCAGCAGGCGCACCGTCACCTGCGTCAGTTGCTTGGCATCGGTGATATCGGCGAATTCGGCAATCAGTGTCGACCAGACTTGGTGCCACCAGGCGTCCATGAGCAGCGTCCATCAGCAAGGGGATACTGGATGGACAACAGCCTGGCGCGCGAGTGCTGTCGACCGCTGATCGGCCACGCTCAGCAACCCGGCCGGCAACGGGGTCACAGCTGTAAGCCCCCCGTTCGAGGACACCGCCATGCCCATTGAAATCAACGAAACCACCAAGCGCTGCACCCTGATAGCCGACGACTTTAACATCGAAGGTGAAGCGGCAGAGGTGCAGATCATCACCGATGCCGACCTGCGCATGTCGATCGCGACCCTGGCCGGGCAACGGGTGCCGATCACCGAGGCAGAGGCTGACGCGCTCACCGTGGCAGGTGCGGTGGATAGTCGCAGGCATTTGAAGACCTCCGAGGAGGGCTCGATCATATAAGGGCTGCAGGGTTTCAAGCGATAATCTGATACGGTTTTTATCCAGATATCTGCACCTGTTATGCAAACAGATGGGACGCCATAGTGCTCTGGCCTGATCGAGGCCTGATGAGCGACGAACCATGAGCGAACGAATTCCCGTCCAGATCGTTGAAATTGCCGAGCCCTCCACGTTCAAGAAGAAGGCCGCCAGCAGCGACAGACACATCCACACCCGTAGCTTCACCGGCTTTTTCCGAAACCTGCGCCTGGGTGGCGCGGGTTTTCTGTTTCTGCTGTTTTTCGGCACCGTCTGGCTGAACTGGGACGGGCGCCAGGCGGTCCTCTGGGACCTGGCCGACAGCAAGTTCCACATCTTCGGCGCCACCTTCTGGCCGCAGGACTTCATCCTGCTGTCGGCGCTGCTGATCATCTGCGCCTTCGGCCTGTTCGCCATCACCGTGTTCGCCGGGCGCGTCTGGTGCGGCTACACCTGCCCGCAAAGCACCTGGACCTGGGTGTTCATGTGGTGCGAAAAGGTCACCGAGGGCGAACGCAACCAGCGCATCAAGCTCGATGCGGCGCCCTGGGGCCCCAACAAGCTGGCGCGCCGCGCAGCCAAGCACACCCTGTGGCTGGGCGTCAGCCTGCTGACCGCACTGACCTTCGTCGGCTACTTCACCCCCATCCGGCCACTGACCCAGGAGCTGTTCACCCTGCAGCTGGGTGGCGTCAGCCTGTTCTGGATCCTGTTCTTCACCGGTGCCACCTACATCAACGCCGGCTGGCTGCGCGAGGCGGTGTGCATGCACATGTGCCCGTATGCCCGGTTCCAGAGCGTGATGTTCGACAGGGACACCCTCACCATCGCCTATGACCCGCAGCGCGGCGAGTCGCGCGGGCCGCGCAAGAAGGACGCCAACCACAAGGCCCAGGGCCTGGGCGACTGCATCGACTGCCACATGTGCGTGCAGGTATGCCCCACCGGCATCGACATCCGCGACGGCCTGCAGATGGAGTGCATCGGCTGCGCCGCCTGCATCGACGCCTGCGACAGCATCATGGACAAGATGAGCTACCCACGCGGGCTGATCGGCTACAAGTCCGAGCACACCCTGCAAGGCGGCACCACCCAGTGGATGCGTCCGCGCCTGCTGGGCTACGTGACCGTGCTGGTGGTGATGATCGGCGCCCTGGTGATCGCCCTGCAGCAACGCCCGATGGTGTCGATGGACGTGATCAAGGACCGCGGCCTGTTCCGCGAGAACGCCCTGGGGCAGATCGAGAACATCTACACCCTCAAGGTCATCAACAAGACCCAGCAGCCGCAGACCTACCGCCTGCGCCTGGTGGACGCCGAGGGCTTCGAACTGCATGGCAAGACCGAGTTCACCCTGGCGGCCAGCGAGATGAGCGATATACCGGTCTCGGTGGCGATGCTGGCCGACCGTGCGCCCAGCAGCTCCCAGGAGATCAGCTTCGAACTCATCGACACCGACCAGCCGAACGTGCGCAGCCTTGCGCGCAGCCGTTTTGTCGCGCCTTTGAACCGCTGATCACATACACTCCGCTGAGTCAGACCGCCCAGAGCCATGATGAAACGCTACGAGAAATTCGCCGACGACATTGCCGAACTGATTCGCTCCGGGGTACTCGGCCCCGGCCAGCGCGTGCCGTCGGTGCGTTACGCCAGCCAGACCCACGGGGTCAGCCCGTCCACGGTGTTCCAGGCCTACTACCTGCTGGAGCGTCGCGGGCTGATCCGGGCCCGGCCGCGCTCGGGCTACTTCGTCAACACCCACGCCCCGCGCCAGTTCAACGAGCCGCAGATCATCGAGCAGGCCAGCGAATCGACCGAGGTGGACGTCAGCGAGCTGGTGTTCTCGATCCTCGACTCGATCAAGGACCCGCAGACGGTGGCCTTCGGTTCGGCGTTCCCCAGCCCCAACCTGTTCCCGCTGCCGCGCCTGGCGCGCTCGCTGGCCAGCGCCAGCCGCGAGATGGACCCGCGCATGGTGGTCACCGACCTGTCGCCGGGCAACCCGCAACTGCGCCGCCAGATCGCCCTGCGCTACATGGTCGGCGGCTTGATGCTGCCGATGGAAGAACTGCTGATCACCAACGGTGCGCTGGAGGCGTTGAACCTGTGCCTGCAGGCGGTAACCGAGCCGGGTGACCTGGTGGCCATCGAGGCACCGGCGTTCTATGCCTGCCTGCAGATTCTGGAGCGGCTCAAGCTCAAGGCGGTGGAGATTCCGGTGCACCCGCGCGAAGGCATCGACCTGGGGGTGCTGGCGCAGACGCTGGAGCGGCATCCGGTCAAGGCCGTGTGGTGCATGACCAACTTCCAGAACCCGGTGGGCGCGAGCATGCCGGAAGACAAGAAGAAGCAGCTGGTCGAGCTGCTGAGCGTGCACCAGGTGCCGCTGATCGAAGACGACGTGTATGCCGAGCTGTACTACGCGCAGCAGGCGCCCAAGCCGGCCAAGGCATTCGACACCGAAGGGCTGGTGATGCATTGCGGCTCGTTCTCCAAGAGCCTGGCGCCGGGCTACCGGATCGGCTGGGTGGCGGCCGGGCGCTATGCGCAGAAGATCGAGCGGCTCAAGCTGATGACCTCGCTGTGTGCATCGATGCCGGCGCAGGCGGCGATTGCCGACTACCTGCAGCACGGTGGCTACGACCGCCACCTGCGGCGCCTGCGCTATGCGCTGGAAGAGCAGCAGAACGCCATGCTGGCGGCGATTGCCCGGCACTTCCCGGCGCAGACGCGGGTCAGCCACCCCAGCGGCGGGTACTTCCTGTGGCTGGAGCTGCCGGAGCAGATGGACTCGCTGAAGCTGTTCCAGATGGCATTGGCCCAGGGCATCAGCATTGCGCCGGGGCCGATCTTTTCGCCGACGCGCCGGTTTCGCAACTGCATCCGCCTCAATTACGGCAGCCCCTGGACCGAGCAGTCGGAGCAGGCGATGGAGACGCTGGGGCGGATCGTGCGGTCGTTCTGAGGGGCTGGCATGACGGTCAACGCCCCATCGCGGGTCAAGCCCGCTCCCACATGACTGCGGTGATCCTGTGGGAGCGGGCCTGACCCGCGATTGGGTCGGTGCAGCCCCTTGCCCACACCCGCACAATCGCGCACCATCCCCTCCCGCACTTGCCCACGGATGGCCCCGGATGAAACCGCTGTACCTGCTACTGGCCCTGCCCCTGCTGCCCGCCTGCAGCCTGATCGGTTTCGTCGCCAAGGAAAGCGTCGTGGGCGCCACCAGCCACTACGGCTTGAGCAGCACCACGCTGATCGCCGAACTCCCGCCCAACCACGGCGTCACCTACAACGCCAGCTACGCCCCGCTCGACCCGTACCGCTGCACCGTGGCCTCCCCCGCCACCGGCGGCATGCGCTCGCGCCCCAACCAGTACCGCACCGACCAGGCCGATGCGCACCCCGACGCGCGCACCGTCACGTTCAGGATCCCGCTGACCTACACCATCGGCAGTTGCACCCAGCAACTGGACAACATCACAGTGAGCATCAAGTCCCCCAGCGGGCGGTACAGCCTGGCGGGGGTCAAGGTATTGCCGGCACTGCCCGACGGCACTGGGCCGGTGCGCGACGCAGACCCCGAGCTGGTTGTGCGCCGCCTGTGCGGCACGGCCTACCACATCGTGCCCGGGCATGAGCGCCACGTGCTGGCCAGGGACATCGACTGCCTCGCCGCCGACAGCCAGTGGCAACCGCTGGAGCGGACCTCCAGGCACCCCGGCCCGGTCGCCAACGTCGCCTACACCCAGCTGAACAAGACCGACCTGCGCTTCGTGTACCGCCTCATCGACAAGGAGTGGCCGCTTTACCCCGAGAACTGGTCACCGGTCGGCGATGGCATGAAGCCCTGCGCTTCACAATGGAAGTGGGTTGGCGAAGCCTCCTGCAGTTATCGTGACCCGACATTTTCGACTTTCGAGATGGACGGTCGTGAATGCACTCTTTATCCAGGCTGTACAGAGTAAGCCCGAATGGATATTTACCGAATTGCAAGGCCATTACTAAACTTAGCCAGAACCAAGTCGTATTCAAGATCTTTCTTTTCAGATGCCTGAATGTCTAAAGCAATACCAGTTAAAGCACGTCTAAGTGCATCCTTACTGGAGGCATAGTCCATCCTTTTTCTTATGGGGGCCGAGTCATCTGCGTATAGAGTAAACAAAATTGCATTTCGTCTCCCCTCAACGGTTTCAAACTCAAAGTCGACGACAGCATATCGCACTTCATTCGGGGTCAGCGCGCTCAGAAAATCCTCGTAGGTTGCGGACCTATCGCCTGTTGATTCAACAACAACCTCCTTGTAATCATCTGAGATCTTGAAAACAATATACCTAAACGCTTTACTTAATTTGAGCGAATTGTAAGCATTTCGACACTCATCCGTCACTAACACACCAGTGCTTGACATGGCCATCATCCTCTTCCGATTCAATCGCGTACCACGCCAACTAACCGCGAAGTCAGGCATCACCATACAACAGCGCCTAATCAACCGACACTGGCAAAGTTATCAGGTTACATACTGCTGAAAACAGGCTGCGCCCTGCTTACCTGCCAATCACCGCGCCTCCCCCGCACGCGGCTTGTAGAACAGGAACCTGGGAGTTTCGGCGGTCTTCAAGTACGTCCTGGCCCACGCGGGATGCACATGGCGGTCATGAAAGTACATCGCGCCATCGGTGCTGTCGGTCAGTTGCTGATTCAGCGCCTTGCGCGCGATTTCCTTGGCCACGGTGTACTGCACCGGCTCTTCCACATCGTCCGAGCGCCCGTCGCACCACCACGAGAACTGGCATGTACGCTCCTTGATGCCCTGCTTGACCACCTCGCACACGGTGCCCGGAAACCCTTCGTGCCCCAGCCGGTTCATCACCACGCTGGCCACACCCTGCATGTCCGCCGCCTCACCGCCCTTGGCCTCCCAGTAGAGGGTGCGCGCCAGGCAGGTGATCGCGTCATCCAGCGCGGCCTCGCCCTTGGGGTCGACCGCCTGCACTTCGCTGCGGGTGATGGCCTGGTCGCTGGGTACGCTGGCCTCGCGCCCCTGTTCGGCAGCCTTCTGCTCCAGCACCTGGGCCTTGTCTTCGGCTACCGCCGCAGGCGGCGCCGCGGCGGCAGAGCCCGGCAGAACAGCGATCAACCACACGGCAAGACAGCAAACTGCAGCGAATGAGCGCATGACCGAGCCTTCTTGTGAGCCTCTGATAGATGCACAGTAGCTGCAACCGGCGATTTGCGCCGCCCTACCCCAGCAGCTCGCGCAGGCGGTACCACAACATGCCCAGCGCCAGCAGTGGCGAGCGCAGGGCCGGGCCGCCGGGGAAGGTCATGTGCGGCACCTTGCTGAAGATATCCAGGCCCTGGCTATGCCCGGCGTGGATCGCCTCGGCCAGCAACTTCGCCGTCCAGTGGGTGACGTTCACCCCGTGCCCCGAATAGCCCTGGGCGTAGAACACGTTGGGGTGCTGCTGCAGGCGTCCCACCTGCGGGAAGCGATTGGCGGTAATGCCGATCTTGCCGCCCCACTGAAAGTCGATGCGCACATCCGCCAGCTGCGGGAACACCTTGAGCAGCTTGGGCAGCATGTAGCCGGCGATATCCGCCGGGTCGCGCCCGGAATAATGGCAGGCCCCGCCGAACAGCAGGCGCCGGTCGGCAGTAAGGCGGTAGTAGTCCAGGCCGACCTTCTGGTCGCACAGCGCCAGGTTCTGCGGGATCAGCCCGGCGGCGCGCGGTGCCGACAGCGGCTCGGTGGTGATGATGTAGCTGCCGGCCGGCAGCACCTTGCCGCTCAGGCGTGGCTCCAGGTCGTCCAGGTGCGCATTGCACGCCAGCACCAGGCTGCCGGCCCGCACGCTGCCGCGCGCGCAGCGCACCTGCACGGTGGGGCCATGCACCAGTTCGAGCACCGTGCTGTGCTCGAACACCTGCACCCCCAGCGACGCCGCCAGGCGCGCCTCGCCCTGCACCAGGTCGAGCGGGTGCAGGTGGCCGGAGCCCATGTCCAGCAGCCCGCCGGCATACACCTTCGAGGCCACCACCTCGTGCATCTGCTGCGGCCCGTAGAGTCGGGTCTGGTGCCGATAGCCCAACGCCTCCAGGCTCTGCTGTTCAGCCTGGAACGCTGCGTACTGCGCCGGGGTATTGGCCAGCTCGCAGAAGCCCCAGCGCAGGTCGCAGTCGATGCCGTCCTCCTGCACCCGGCGGCCCACCACCTCCACCGACTCGATGCCGGCGCGTTGCAGGTAGGCCACCCCTTCCTGCCCCACGTAGCGGGCAAACCCCGACACCTCGTGGCCGATGCCGCGAATCAGTTGCCCGCCGTTGCGCCCGCTGGCACCCCAGCCGATGCGCCGCCCCTCCAGCAACACCACCGAAAGCCCGCGGCGAGCCAGTTCGATGGCGGTGTTGACCCCCGTGAAGCCACCGCCGATCACGCACACATCGGCGATCAGGTCCTGCTCCAGCGTCGGGTAGTCGGCCTGGCGTCTGGCCGTCGCTGCGTAGTACGAACGGGCGTGTTGCGCATTGCCATTCACGTTGTTCATTTGTTCGATTTCACTTTGCTCCACGAGCGGGTCATCAAACGCATGATGGCCGGCGTGGGGGTGCTTGAGATATACAGTTTGTCGAGCACCGCCTGGGGCGGATACACCTCGGGGTTGTCGACCAGGTCGGCGGCCATGTACTGGCGCGAAGCCGGCGTCGGGTTGGCGTAGCCCACCAGGGTGCTGACCTTGGCGATCACCTGCGGGTCCATCAGGTAGTTGATGAAGGCGTGCGCCTCCTTGGGGTTGGTGGCGTCGGCCGGGATCGCCAGCAGGTCGAACCACAGGTTGCTGCCCTCCTTGGGAATCGAATAGGCGATGTTCACGCCGTTATGGGCTTCCCTGGCGCGGTTGGCCGCCTGGAACACGTCGCCGGAGTAACCGAAGGCGATGCAGATGTCGCCGTTGGCCAGGTCCGTGACGTACTTGGAGGAATGGAAGTAGGTGATGTACGGGCGCAGCGCCAGCAGCTTGGCCTCGGCCTTCTTGTAGTCCTGCGGGTTTTCGCTGCGCGGGTCCAGGCCCATGTAGTTGAGCACTGCCGGGAACAGCTCGTCGGCAGAATCCATGAACGACACGCCGCACTGGCTGAGTTTTTTCAGGTTCTCGGGCTCGAACAGCACCGCCCACGAATCGATATGGTCGATGCCCAGCACCTGCTTGACCTTGTCGACGTTGTAACCGATGCCATTGGTGCCCCACAGGTAGGGCACCGAGTGGCGGTTGCCGGGGTCGTTGTCCTCCAGTTTCCTGAGCAGCACCGGGTCGAGGTTCTTCCAGTTGGGCAGTTGCGAGCGGTCCAGTTCCAGAAACGCCCCGGCCTTGATCTGGCGCGCCAGGAAGTGGTTGGACGGCACCACCACGTCGTAGCCGGTGCGCCCCGCCAGCAGCTTGCCCTCCAGGGTTTCGTTGGAGTCGAACACGTCGTAGATCACCTTGATCCCGGTCGCCCCCTGAAAGTCGGCCAGGGTGGTGGGGCCGATGTAATCGGTCCAGTTGTACACGCTGACGCTCGGCTGGGCCTGTGCGGCGGCCCCCCACAGCAACCCCAGGGCCACCGGCAACACGGATTTCAACAGACGCATATCGACACCTCTTCTGATTGTTTTATCGATGATCGGCAGGTCAGCGCATCACACGCTCAGCAGCAGGAACTCGCGCTCCCACGAACTGATCACGCGCTTGAAGTTCTCGTGCTCGGCGCGCTTGACCGCCACGTAGCCACGCACGAACTTGCTGCCCAGGTAGCGTTCGATGGTCGGGCAGTCTTCCATGTGCGCCAGCGCGTCCTCGATGGTGATCGGCAGGCGCAGGTTGCGCCGCTCATACGCACGCCCCTGCACCGGGGCGCTGGGCGCGATGCCCTCGACCATGCCCAGGTAGCCGCACAGCAGGCTGGCGGCAATCGCCAGGTACGGGTTGGCATCGGCGCCGGGCAGGCGGTTCTCAACGCGCATCGACTCGGGGCTAGAGGTGGGCACGCGCAGGCCCACGGTGCGGTTCTCTTCGCCCCACTCCACGTTCACCGGTGCCGAGGTGTCGGGCAGAAAGCGGCGGAACGAGTTGACGTTGGGCGCGAACATCGGCAACACCTTGGGGATGTACTTCTGCAGGCCGCCGATGTGCTGCAGGAACAGCTCGCTCATGCTGCCGTCGTCATTGACGAAGATCGGCTTGCCGGTGGCGCTGTCGACCACGCTCTGGTGCAGGTGCATGGCGCTGCCCGGCTCGTCGCCCACCGGCTTGGCCATGAAGGTGGCGGTGACGTTGTGCTTGAGTGCGGCCTCGCGCATGGTGCGTTTGAACACGGTGATCTGGTCGGCCAGGTCCAGGGCGTCGCCGTGGCGGAAGTTGATTTCCATCTGCGCCGGGCCGTCTTCGTGAATCAGCGTGTCCAGGTCCAGGCCCTGGGCCTCGCACCAGTCGTAGACGTCCTCGAACAGCGGGTCGAACTCGTTGGCGGCATCGATGGAGAACGACTGGCGGCCACTTTCGGCGCGGCCCGAACGGCCCAGTGGCGCCTGCAACGGCAGGTCTGGGTCTTCGCAGCGCTGGGTCAGGTAGAACTCCATCTCCGGTGCCACGATCGGTTGCCAGCCCTTGTCGGCGTACAGCTTGAGGACTTTCTTGAGCACGTTGCGCGGCGACAGCTCGATGGGGTTGCCCTGCTTGTCGAAGGTGTCGTGGATCACGATCGCGGTGGGCTCCAGCGCCCAGGGTACCGGGTAGATGGCCGTCGAGTCGGGGCGGCAGAGCATGTCGATGTCGGCCGGGTCGAGCAGGTCGTAGTAGATCTCGTCCTCGACGAAGTCGCCGGTCACGGTCTGCAGCAGCACACTTTCCGGCAGGCGCATGCCTCGCTCATGCAGGAACTTGTTGGTGGGGGCGATCTTGCCGCGGGCGATACCGGTCAGGTCGGTGACCACGCATTCCACTTCAGTGATCTTGTGTTCTTTCAGCCAGGTGGACAGCTGATCGAAGGGGGTATTCATGAGAACCTCGTTGTCGTGATGCAGGGCATGCGCAAGGGTGTGTGTGGCGCGGGCGGGCAAGGCCTGGCTTCCCCTGCGCCGCGTTGAGGTCTATCTTGGTGCCGCAGCTGCGGCTGCATCTATCCACTTTGAGCAGAAGAAAATGCACCAAAGCAGTGCATTCAGAGGTTCTCATGACAACCCCGTCGCCCTTGCGGGTACAGGCCTTCACCAGTGCCGATGTGGCCGAACAGGTACGCGCCACGCCAGGCTGGGCACAGCACTACCAGCAGATGTCACCCGGGCACTTTGCCGGGATGGTGCGCTGCCTCGACCTGCAGGGCGTGGAGGTGTACGAAGAGCGCATGAACACCCGGGTGGAGCAGAGCTTCAGCGCCCCCGGCGGTTCGCTGTCGTTCTGCTTCGACCGCAGTGACAACAGCCTGTACGTGCTCAATGGCGAAAGCCGCAACATCTGGATCACCCCCGAGAACTACCAGGAAGTGGCCGTCGTGTTCGGCCCTGCGTTCGTGCGTGAGCACGGCGTGGACGTTGCGGCGCTCGAAGGTCTGTTCATGGCACCGCTCAATTCCCAGCGCAATGCCTTGTTCAGCGGCTGGCTGAGCAGTACCCTGACGCGCCTCTCGCAGAGCGAGGACGCGCCGTGCCAGCAGGTGCTGGCCAGGCAGTTGCTGGACGATTGTCTGTACATTCTCGACACCGCCTCGGTGTGCCTGGACCGCGGCGAGCTGTGGCGGCGCACCGAGGAGCGCACCATCATGCGCAAGGTCAGCGAATGGGCGGCGGATTCGCCGGAGGAGTCATTGAACCTGCTGCAACTGGCGCAGGTGGCCGGCAGTTCGGTGCGTCAGTTGCAGCATGCGTTCAAGGCGTACACCGGCATCACGCCCAGCCACTGGCTGCGCCTGCGCCGCCTCAATGGCGCGCACCGCGAGCTGCTGACCGCGCGCGGCCACACCGTGGCGGAAGTGGCAATGCGCTGGTCGTTCTGGCACCTGGGGCGGTTTTCCAGCAGTTATCAGGCGCTGTTCAAGGAGTTGCCCAGTGAAACCCTCAAACGACGCAAGGAGACACGGTATGGCTTTTGACTGGCATGGCGGGGTGATTACCCGGGAGACACCGGTGGGCGAGGATTACCGCAACACGCAGAACGTGCGGCGGTTCATGCGTGAGCAGTGTGGCGAGGATTTCAGGTTCGACCGGCCGTTGATGGCATGGATAGTCGATGGTACGGCGCGGACGATGGGGGATGTGGTGGATGAGTGGGCCAGGCGTCGTAGTGCTTAGCTGAACCCGCGACATCCCTGCGCAAGTACCCACTGGCAGCCCAGGCTGGTATTGTGCCGCCCTGCAAACCCAACTGGATGACTGTGAGGAAATGACGTTGAACGCTGATGCGAACATGACCGGGGACCTGTTCGAAGTCGACAAGCGCCTGGGCCTCAAACCCGTGGTGGACTTCAACACCTACCTGCGCGCCGCATTCGCCGACGGCGCCTGCGCATGCAGCCGCTGCCTGGAAAACAAGGGCGACGAGAGCGGCTACGCCTTCGCCCATACCTTCGACTTCCAGGGCCAGGTCACCCATCGCCGCTTCGCCACCACCACCGCCAGCGATGTGCTGATGGTCCTGAAAAAAGCCTGGCTGTCCTACACCAAGGCCGAACTGGATGTCAGCGGCAACCTGGACCTGGACGCCATCAAGGCCTTCGTCGAGCCACAGCTGCACAAACGCCTGGTGCCACTGTTCGTCGCCAGCGGGCTGGTTGTCGAGGTCGACGGGCAACTGGTGCTGCAAGCCCAGGCAGCCGCCTGACGGCCATGCCTGGGGCGCGTCGCCGGCAGAGCCGGCAACGCGCCCTGGTGCAACCCGCGCGCGATTGCACCCCCGCCCAGGCTACACACAGGCATTGCGACACTGTAGTATTGAGAACTATTCACATTCACTGTCGAGTCGTTCCCGGTGCACACGCCTTCCTCCAAGCTCGGCTTCTTCTTCAGCGACCACCACCGCTGGCTGCTGCAACACATCCAGAAGCGCCTGCGCAACCGCGCCGACGCCGAAGACACGGCTGCCGAGGCGTTCTGCCAATTGCTGGTGGCGCGGGTTGATCCGGACAGCATCCAGCAACCGCGGGCCTTTCTGTCGACCATCGCGCGCCGGCTGATCTTCGACCGCCACCGCCGCCGCCAACTCGAAAATGCCTACCTGGAACGCCTGTCGAGCCTGCCCGAGCAGGTAGCGCCCTCCCCGGAGGAACAACTGCTGCTGGTCGAAGCGCTGGTGGCCATCGACCGAGCGCTCACCGGCCTGCCCGCGGTGGTCAAGGCAGCCTTCCTCTACAGCCAGCTCGATGGCCTGAGCTATGTGGAGATCGGGCGCAAGCTCGCGCTGTCGGAACGCACCGTCAGCCGCTACATGAAACAGGCCCTGCGCCAGTGCTACCTGGCCGAGATGGCACCATGAGCAAGGCCCGCCTCGACCCGGCCGCGGAGCAGGCCATCGACTGGATGGTGCGCCTGAGCGCCGACCGCAACGACACCCGCCTGCACGCCCGTTTCGATACCTGGCTCAACAGCGACCCGGCCCATGCCCAGGCCTGGGGCCGGCTGCAGGAGCGCCTGGGTGGCGCGTTCGGCACCGTGCGGGCGCTGGACCAGCGCCTGCCCGGCCAGGCCGGCGAAGCCCGGCGCGTGCTGATGCAGCCCGGCACCTCCCGGCGCGATGTGCTGCGCGCCATCGGCGGGCTGGGCCTGCTGGGCGGCGGGTTGTGGCTGGCGGCGCGCAGCGAGGTCGGCACCACGCTGATGGCCGACCTGCACACCGGTACCGGCGAGCGGCGCACCCTGGAACTGGAAGATGGCAGCCAGCTGAGCCTGAACGCTAGCACTGCCGTCGACCTTCAATTCGATGCCCACCAGCGCCTGGTGCTGCTGCGCCAGGGCGAACTGGTGATTGAAGTGGCACCCGACCCGCAGCGCCCCCTGCGCGTGCGCACCGCCCAGGGCGAAATCCGCGCGCTGGGCACGCGCTTTCTGGTCAGCCAGCAGCCCGACGCCACCCGCGTGGTGGTGCTGCAGCATGCGGTGCGCGCACGCCTGCACGATGGCAGCGAACTGGACCTGCAGGAAGGCCAGGCCGCCCTGCTGCACGCCCAGCGCATCGAGCGTCTGGGCCGTGACGAGCGTCACCGCGCCGACTGGCTGAACGGGCACCTGAATGTACTGGATGACCCGCTGGATGCAGTGGTCGACGCGCTGCGCCCCTACACCCGCGGCTTCGTGCGGGTCGCGCCGCAGGTGCGCAACCTGCGCGTGCAAGGGGTGTTCCCGCTCAACGATCCGCAGCGCAGCTTCGGTGCGCTGGCCGAAACACTGCCGATCGAGGTACGACACTACGGCCCGTGGTTGACCCTGATCGGCCCGAAAAGCTGAGCCCGAGAACCCTCTGAAAAGTTTTTATGAAAAACAATCGCATTTGTGTCCGGTTTTCATTTCTCATCCCACCTATCTCCTGACTGCACACACAATCAGGAGAATTCCGTGCTCAACCCTTGGTCCCGCGCCCTCCCCGTCGCCGTTGCCCTGGCCACCCTGAGCTGCGCCGTGTCTGCCCAGCAGCAGGCACTTGCGTTCAACCTGCCGGCCGGCCCGCTCGCCGCCACGCTCAATGCCATCGCCAGCCAGAGCGGCCAGATCATCTCCCTCGACCCGGCCCTGGTGCAGGGCAGACAGGCCCCGGCCGTCCGTGGGCAGATGAGCGCCGAGCAGGCCCTGCAGGCCGCACTGGCCGGCAGCGGGCTGCAACTGCTGGTGACCGGCAGCGGCCACTTCAGCGTGGTGCCGGGGGTAGACACCGCAGGCGCACTGGAGCTGGGCGCCACCAGCATCACCGAGGTGCGCAACCTGGCCACCACCGAAGGCTCGAACTCCTACGCAGCGCGGGTCACCACCATCGGCAAGGGCGAACACACGCTCAAGGAAATCCCCCAGTCGGTCAGCGTCATGACCCGCAAGCAGATGGACGACCAGGGCCTGACCAACCTCAAGGACGCCGCCAACCAGACCACCGGCCTGGTCGGCCAGCAAGGCGTGGGCAAGGGCATGATCCTGATGTCGCGCGGTTTTCAGATCGACGACTGGCAGTACGACGGCGTACCGATTCCGCGCAACACCTACTCGCTGGGCAACTGGGCGACCCAGGACCTGATCTTCTTCGACCGCATCGAGTTCCTGCGCGGTGCCTCGGGCCTGCTGCAGGGCACCGGCAGCCCGGGCGGCGCGATCAACCTGGTGCGCAAGCGCGGGCAGGACAAACCCACCGTGACCGTCACCGGCAAGGCCGGCTCCTGGGACCACTACGGCCTGCAACTGGACGCTGGCGGCCCGCTGAACCCGCAGGGCACGATCCGCGGGCGCTTCGTCGCCGACGAAGACCAGAGCCAGTCGTTCATCGACTACGAGTGGAGCAAGACCCACTCGCTGTACGGCGCGCTGGATTTCGACCTGAGCCCGGACACCACCGTGGGTGTGGGCGTGAGCTACTCGGACAACACCTCGCGGCCCATGCTGCGTGGCCTGCCGCGCTATGCCGACGGACGCCCTGTGGACGTGCCGCGCTCGACCTATACCGGCGCGCGCTGGAACCACTCCGAAATCGACGTGACCACGGTGTTTGCCGACCTCGACCACCGCTTCAACGACGACTGGAAGGTGCATGCCGCCGCCGTGTACATGAGCGAGAGCAACGACTCGCTGCACCAGCGGGTGCAAACCACCGGCCAAGGGCTGAATCCTGACGGCAGTGGTGTCCAGTATGCCAACTGGTACACCGACTTCGACTCGACCAAGGTGGGTCTGGACGCCTACGTCAACGGCCATTTCGAGACGCTGGGGCTGCAACAGGAACTCATCCTGGGTGGCAACTATTCCCAGCTCAAGACCGACGATGTGTTCGCGCGCACCTTCATCAACGGCGGCAATATCTTCGATATCGACCACGACCGCCCCAAACCCAGCTACGACAGCCTGATGCGTGACGGCGGCCGAGCCACCGCAAGCGAATATGACGTGCGCCAGAAAGGCCTGTACGGCAGTTGGCGGGTCAAGCTGGCCGAGCCGTTGACCGTAGTGCTTGGCTCGCGCGTGAGCTGGTACGACTTCCGCTACTCCTCAGTCATCACACAGGGCAACACGGTGACGGTCGCTGACCCAAGCGTCATGACCGAAACCGGTGTGGTTACCCCCTATGCCGGCATCATCTATGACCTGACCCAGGAATGGGCGGCCTACGCCAGCTACACCGACGTGTTCCAGCCGCAGAGCGAACTCGATGCCGCACAATCGGTGCTGAAGCCGATTGTCGGCAGCAACTACGAAGTGGGCCTCAAGGGCGAACTGATGGATGGCCGGGTCAACACCTCGTTCGCCGTGTTCCGCTACGACCAGAACAACCGAGCGATCACCGACGCTTCTGCGCAATGTGGCTCCGGCGATTGCTCGAAAGCGTCCGGCAAGGTGCGCAGCCAGGGTTTCGAAGCCGAAATCAGTGGCGAAGTGATGCCCGACCTGCAGCTGTTCGCCGGGTACACCTACACCACCACCACGTACATCAAAGACCCGGAGAACGAAGGCAAGGTCTTCAACCAGTGGACCCCCAAGCACATGCTGCGGGTATGGAGCGACTACCGTTTGCCGGGCGACTGGAGCCGCGTAAGCGCGGGCCTGGGCTTCAGCAGCCAGAGCCACACACTGGGTTACGAGAGTACGTTTGATGTGCCCGGTTACACGGTGTGGAATGCACGCCTGGCCTATCAGCTGACGCCTGAGGTGAGTGTGGCAGTCAACGCCAACAACCTGTTCGACAAACACTACATTGCCTCGGGCTACAACCAGCTCGGCGGCAACAACAACTACGGCGAGCCGCGCAACATGATGTTCAGCGTCAAGTACACGCCGCAGTTCTGAGGCGCCTGCTTCGCCGGCAAGGCCGGCTCCTGCACAGCCTGTAGGAGCCGGCCTTGCCGGCGAATGCCCCGACGCGGTGTCACCTGCCCAGCGCCCTGGCCATCACGATGGTGCGCTCTTCCCCCTCCACCACCTCGCGTACCACCGCATACCCCAACCGCGCATAGAACGCCTGCGCCGTCAGCGAGGACGGTACCCGCAGCGCCTGCACCCCCGACGCACCGGCCAGCTCTTCAACATGCAGCATCAAGGCCCGACCGATGCCCAGCCCCTGCCGGTCCGGCGCCACGAACACCGTGCGCACCACGTCCCCCTCCAGGCTCGCGGTACCCACCACCTGCCCGCCCAACTGCGCCACCACCACCTGCCGGCGCGCCATCAACCCCAGCAGCGCCTCGGGGGAAAAACTCTGCTCCACCCGCGCAATCACCGCCGGCGAATAATCCTGGCTGTTGCTCGTGCGCAAGGCCTCGACAATCACCCGGCTGATTGCCGGCGCATCCGTTTCCAGTGCTTGGCGCACCTGACATGTTTCGCTCATCACCGCCCCACTCCAGCCACCCTGCATTTGAGAATGAATGCTATTATCGCCTTCCTTTTTTCGACACCCGAGCCCTGTCTTGTCCGCGCCCACCCGCTACCTGCTGAGCGACTTCCATGCCCTGGGCCAGCGCTACGACGTGCACTATAGCCTGCCCGAAGGCGACGGCGGCGAGGACGATCCGTGCCTGATGCAGGGCCATATCAGCGAACATCGCCTGGCCCCCGGCTTCAGCCTGGTGAACTCCGACGTGCAGGCCTTCCACACCTACCGCGCCGATTCGCTGGACATGCCCGACCTGACCCTCGCGCTGGTACTTCAGGGTCAGGCCTCGATCACCTACACCCGCACCCAGCCCCTGCAACCAGGCGCCTGCATCACCGCGCTGTGCGGCGATGGCCGGCCGATGTCGGCACTGCACCGCGGTGGCGCGCACCTGCGCGGGCTCAACCTGTCGCTGCGCCGCCCGCAGGATGTGGGCGAAGAGGCCTTGGCCGAGCTGATCGAGGCTCGCCTGCGCGGCCACGGCTCGGCCCTGAGTTGCTGGGCCCTGCCGGCGCACCTGCTGGCGGGCATCGAAGACATGTTGTCCGGTCGCTGGCAAGGCACCCTGCAGCACCTGTTGTGCCAGGGCCTGAGCCTGCAACTGCTCAGCCACGGCCTGGCCAGTTTCGAAAGCCTGCCGGCCCCTTCGCCGGGCCTGTGCTCACGCGACCGGCTGATGCTCGAACGGGTGCGCGAGCACCTGCACCAACAGCCCGGCGACGAGCACGACCTCACCGAACTGGCGCGCCTGGCCTGCATGAGCAGCAGCTCGCTACGCAGCAAGTTCCGCGCGCTGTACGGCGAAACGGTGTTCGGCTACCTGCGCAACCGGCGCCTCGACCAGGCCCGCCAGTTGCTCGAACAGGGCTGGCAGATCCAGCAGGCCGCCCACCATGTCGGCTACCGCCACGCCAGCAATTTCGCCACCGCGTTTCGCCAGCGCTTTGGCCACGCCCCCCGCGAGACCGCCTGAAGTTCCCCACCCGACGCACGCTTTGGCAGCGCCCATAAGCAGTCTGGCATCTGCCAAACGTGGCCCCGCGAGCAACTGTGAATAATACGCAGACGATAACGATACTCTGCGGAGAACGATTCCCATGCAGCGCCGCCTTGCCCCCTCTACCCGACCGATCAGCAGCGTGCGTATCGCCCTGCTGGGCGGGGCCTTTGTCTCCCTGATGGCCAGTGCCGAGGAGTCCGCCGAAAAGCCGGTGCTGACACTGCAGGCCACCGACGTACAGGGCGAGGCGTACCGGCCGCAGACCACCGAAGGCAGCGCCAGCTACACCACCGGCGCGATGTCCACCGCCATCGGCTTGCCGATGTCGATCCGCGAAACCCCGCAGTCGGTCAGCGTGGTGACCCGCCAGCAGATCGAGGACGAGGGCCTGAGCAACACCGCGCAGATTCTCGACAGCGCGCCGGGCATTTCCCATGTGCGCAACGACAGCAATCGCCTGTCGTTCTCGGCGCGTGGTTTCACCATCGACAACTTCCAGTTCGACGGCCTGGCCTCGCCGATCAACGGCTTCTGGAACTTCGGCGCCACCGAGATGGACTCGGCCATCTATGATCGCGTCGAGATCGTGCGCGGTTCCACCGGCCTGCTGACCGGCGCCGGCAGCCCGTCGGCGGCGGTCAACTTCGTGCGCAAGCGCCCGCTGCCCGAGTTCGCCGCCAGCGGCTCGGCGGGCATCGGGCGCTGGGACGAGCGACGGGGTGATGTGGACGTGTCGGCCCCGCTGACCGAGGACGGGCGCATCGCCGCGCGGGTGGTGGCCGCCTATTCGCAGAAGGACAGCCACGTCAGCTACCTGGACTACGGCTCGCGCACCTTGTACGGCGTGGTCAGCAGCGAACTGGGCCCGCGCACCCGGCTGACCACCAGCCTGGAGTACCAGAAGAACGAAACCGACGGCATGGGCAGCGGCTTTCCGCTGTTCTACAAGGACGGCGGGCGTACCGATTTCGGCCGATCGGCGGCCAACAACACCAAGTGGGGCTACTTCGGCACCGAGTCCACCACCGCCTTCGTCGACCTCGAGCACCAGCTGGAAAACGACTGGAAGCTGCGCGCCGCCTACAGCCGCTTCGAAGGCAACTACCGCATGCGCTACCTGTACCGCGGCGGCTACCCGGACCGCGAAACCGGGCGCGGCATGTCGGCCAGCTTCCTCAAGTACGAGGGCGAACGCACCCGTGACGACTGGCACCTGACCGCCAGCGGGCCGTTCCAGCTGCTGGGCCGCAGCCACGAACTGGCGTTCGGTGCGATGAGCATCGACGACGACCTGACCATCGACCAGTTCAGGCCGCTGGGCACGGTGCCGGATACCGGCAACTTCATGGACTGGAACAGCAACCACATTGCCGAGCCCGCCTGGTCCAACGTGCGTGCCTCGGGCGATGCCACCCACACCCGGCAGAACGGCGGCTACGCGGTAACGCGCCTGTCGCTGGCCGACCCGCTGCACCTGATACTCGGCGCACGGGTCAGCAACTGGGAAATCGACCAGGACTACTACGGCAGCCTGCGCCAGTACCGCTACCGCAACGAAGTGACGCCCTACGCGGGGCTGGTGTATGACCTGAACTCGACCTACAGCCTGTACACCAGCTACACCAGCATCTTCAACCAGCAGAACGCGCGAGGGCCGGACGGCAGCATCCTCGACCCGGTGACCGGTGACAGCTACGAGGCCGGCATCAAGGCCGGCTACCTGGACGGTCGCCTGAACGCAGCGCTGGCGGTGTACCGCACCCAGCAGGAGGGTTTGGCCGAAGCGATCCCGGGGGTGAACGTGGAGGGGCGCCCCAATGAGCAGGCGTACAAGGCCGGCACCGGGGCGCGGGTCGACGGCTTCGACCTGGAGCTGGCCGGACAGCTCACCGAGCAGTGGAACCTGTCGGCCAGCTACACCCACTTCATTGCCCGCAATGCCGACGACAAGGCGATCAACACCAACCACCCGCGCACCCAGGCCAAGCTGTTCACCACCTACCGTCTGGGCGGTGTGCTGGACAAGCTGACCGTGGGCGGAGGCGCGACGTGGCGCAGTGGCGTGTCACGCAGCGACGTGGCGATGCCGGGCGGTTTCACCGACCTGGAGCAAGGCGGCTACACGCTGGTCAGCCTGATGAGCCGTTACGCCCTCAACGACCACCTGAGTGTCAGTGCGCATGTCGACAACCTGTTCGACAAGCGTTACTACGAGCAGATCGGCTTCTACAGCCAGGGCTGGTACGGCGAGCCGCGCAACCTGCGCCTGAGCGTGCGCGCCACCTTCTGACCGCATCGCGGGTCAAGCCCGCTCCCACAAGTACTGCGCCGGCCCCAGGAACATCGCAATACCTGTGGGAGCGGGCTTGACCCGCGATGGGCTGCAAGGCAGCCCCGCCTCAATCATCCCTCAACCCTGCGCTCGAATATCCAGGTGTCATGCACCCCATGCCACGGTGTATCGCGCACACCCTCCACCACCCGCACCACCTCGAACCCAAGCGCCCTGGCCAGCCCATGGCTGGCGCCGTTCACCGACGCCGCGGTCAGGCGCAGGGTGCCGAAATCCTGCGCCGCCAGCAGCGCGCCGATGCCTTCGCTCATCAACCCCTGCCCGCTGTACCCGACGTTGGCCCAGTACCCCAGCACATGCGCATGCTCGCCCGCAGGGTCCGGATACAGGCCGGCACAGCCAATCACCGCGGTCTGATCGGCCGTGAGAATGAAGTAACGTTTCTCGGCCGCCACCCGCGCGTGGTCCAGCAACGCCTGGCGCAGGTTGTTGCGCGTGTCCTGCAACGCCGGTGCGGCCTTGGCCCACGGCAAAAACGGCTGGTGCAGCACAAAGCTGTCGATCAACGCCTGGTTCACCCACGGCGCCAACGCCGCATCCGGCATCACCACCACCGTCCTGGGCGTACTCGCCACCACCTGCAACACCATGCCTGCACTCCCCTTGCTGTTCATCCTGATCCCGATGATTGTCACAAAAAATTTCACCGGTGCGACATTTTGTCTTTCATTGCCGCCTGAACAGGTTCAAAATAAAACTGTACCGTACAGTACTAAACATGAATCCACGCCCCCATGCCCGCGCAGCTGGGGTCGTGTCATGGACAAACAGGAATGAAAAACACAGATAACCCGGGGGCCCCTGCCCCTGCTTCAACTCGCCTTGCCTTTTACATCTTCGGTACCCTGCTCGGCCTCAGCGGCCTGGCCCTGGCGGTCGGCGGTGTGCGCCTGGCCACCCTCGGCGGCTCGTGGTACTACCTGCTGGCCGGCCTGGGCATGCTGCTGGCCGGTGTGCTCTATGCCCGGCGCAAGCCGCTGGGCGCCGGCCTGATGGCGCTGGTGTTCGGCGCCACCGTCATCTGGTCGCTGTGGGAAGTCGGCCTGCGCTTCTGGCCACTGGTGCCGCGCCTGGCGCCGTTCCTGGTGATCGGCCTGGTGGCGGCGGTGTTGCATCCGTACCTGGCCGGCGGCCGTCAGCGTGGCCTCAGCCATGCCTGCGCCGCCCTGTTCGGGCTGGCCCTGGTGGCCGGCGGCGCCTCGACCTTCGTGCCGCACGGGGTCATGCACGCCACCACGGAACCTGTGCTCGACACCCCGGCCACCACGGCCGGCGCCCCCCAGGACTGGCAGCACTACAGCAACGGCCCGCAGGGCACGCGCTTCACGCCGCTGGACCAGATCAACAAGGGCAACATCGACAAGCTCCAGGTGGCCTGGACCTACCGCACCGGCGAGATCGCCGAAGGCGCCTCCGAGTCGCAGAACACGCCGATCCAGATCGCCGACACGGTGTACACCTGCACCCCGTTGAGCAAGGTCATCGCGCTGGATGCCGACACCGGCAAGGAGCGCTGGACCTTCGACTCCAAGCCCGCCAACGACAAGACCTGGAACCGCTGCCGCGGCCTTGGCTACTACGAGCCGGCCAAGGTCCAGAAGCCGTTCCAGTTCGCTGACCTGGCACCCGCCCCACGCGCCACGGGTGGTGTGTGCGCCAAGCGCATCGTGCAGGTCACCATGGATGCACGGCTGATCGAGATCGACGCCGACACCGGCAAGCCGTGCGAAGACTTCGGCGACAAGGGCTCGGTCGACCTGACCCAGGGCCTGGGCCTGGTGGATGAAGGCGTGCCGTACTACGCCTACACCTCCGCGCCCACCGTGGCACGCAACCTGATCATCCTCGGCGGCTGGGTCTTCGATGGCCGCTCCACCGACGAACCGTCAGGCGTGGTGCGTGCCTTCAGCGCCGACACCGGCGAACTGGTGTGGGCGTGGGACCTGGGCAACCCGGCCATCACCAAGCTGCCACCGGAGGGCGAAACCTATACCCGCAGCACGCCGAACATGTGGTCTACCCCGGCGTTCGATGACGAACTGGGCCTGGTCTACCTGCCTACCGGCAACCAGCAGCCCGATTTCTGGGGTGGCGATCGCCCGGCGCTGACCGAGAAATACTCGTCTGCCGTGGTTGCCCTGGACATGGCCACCGGCCGCGAGCGCTGGACCTTCCAGACCGTGCACCACGACATCTGGGACTACGACGTGGCTGCCCAGCCGGCGCTGTACGACGTGCCGGACGGCAAGGGCGGCAAGATCCCCGCGCTGATCCAGCTGACCAAGCGCGGGCAGATCTTCCTGCTCGACCGTCGCACCGGCAAGCCGATTGCCGACGTGGTCGAAAAACCCGTGCCCCAGGCCCATGCCGAAGGCGACTGGGTAGCCAAGACCCAACCCTACTCGGTAGGCATGCCGGCGCTGGGCGCCGAACCGCTGACCGAACAGGACATGTGGGGCGCGACCTTCTTCGACCAGCTGATGTGCCGCATCAACTTCCGCGAACTCAACTACGAGGGTGAGTTCACCGCACCGAGCACCCGCGACACCCTGATCTACCCGGGCTACTACGGTGGCTTCAACTGGGGCGGCGCGGCCATCGACGAGCGCAACGGCTACCTGTTCCTCAACGACATCCGCATCCCGCAGGTGGTCAAGCTGGTCAAGCGTGAAAACGTCGACCTGTCGCACCTCAAGTCCGGGCACGGCGTGGGCAGTACCTACCCGATGGACGGCACGCCGTTCGTGATCGACCACAAGGCCTTCAACTCGCCACTGGGCATCCCCTGCCAGAGCCCGCCATGGGGCGTGTTCGCCGCCATCGACCTGAAAACCCGCAAGCAGGTCTGGGAACGTCCGGCCGGTACGGTGCAGGACGCGGTGATCAATGGCGTGCGTGCCAACCTGCCGATCCCGCTGGGCATGCCCACCCTGGGCGGCGGCGTGAGCACCGGTGCCGGGCTGGTGTTCTATGCCGGTACCCAGGACTACTACCTGCGGGCACTGGACATCGCCACGGGCGAGGAAGTGTGGAAGGGTCGCCTGCCGGTCGGCGGCCAGGCCACACCGATGAGCTACGTGTCGCCGCGCTCGGGCCGTCAGTACGTGGTGGTGGTGGCCGGCGGTGCGCGCCAGTCTCCAGATCGCGGGGATTACGTGATAGCGTACGCGCTCCCTGACAAAGAGTAGCGCCCATGACCCCGTTGCACCGTGCCCCGACTTCCCCTACGAGCCGAAGTGTGGAGCGCAGGCGCAACCTGCTGGTGACCGCCAGCGAGCTGTTTCTGGAGCACGGCTACGATGGCGTCAGCATGGACGCCATCGTAGCCGCGGCAGGCGGTTCCAAGGCCACCATCTACCGCTACTTCGGCAGCAAGAACGAGCTGCTGGTGGCGGTGGTGGAGTACCTGTGCGACGACTTCATCATCGACCTGCGCCAGCTGGACACCAGCACCGTGGGCCTGGCCGAGGGGCTGCGGCTGATCCTCGACCAGTTGGTGGCGGTGGTCACCAGCCCGCGGCACGTGGCGTTCTACCGCCTGGTGGTCAATGGCACGGCGCATGTGCCCGAAGTGGGCCAGACTTGGTACGAGCATGGCCCGCAGGTGTGGCATTCGCTGATTCTGCGCTTGCTCGAAGGCCAGCGCGGGCAAGGGGCAGTGGCCGCGGATGCATCGCTGTCGGAACTGCCGCACGTACTGTTCGATGCGCTGTTCTCGCACCTCACCACACGCACCGTGATGCTCGGGCAGCACTGCACGGCCGAAGCGTTCCGGCCGATGATCGATGAGCTGACCGGGTTGGTGCTCAGGCGTTTGCAGCAGGGCTGATCGTTTTGGCCCATTCGCCGGCAAGGCCGGCTCCTACAGGTCGTGCACCGTCTGTAGGAGCCGGCCTTGCCGGCGAAGCTTCAGCTCACCACGCGGTAGCACGGCTCATACGCCGCCCCACCCGGCAGCTTCATCCGATGCTGCTCCACGAACGCCTGCAACAGCTTGTCCAGTGGCTGCATGATCGCGGTATCGCCATGGATCTCGTACGGCCCATGCTCCTCGATCAGGCGAATGCCCTTGTCCTTCACGTTGCCCGCCACGATCCCGGAGAACGCACGGCGCAGGTTCGCCGCCAGCTCGTGCGCCGGCAAGTCGCGGCTCAGTTGCAGGCTGGCCATGTTGGCGTGGGTCGGGTCGAACGGGCGCTGGAAGCCCTCTTCGATCTTCAGCATCCAGTTGAAGTGGAACGCATCGTTGCGCTCGCGGCGGAACTGCTTGACCTGCCTGAGCCCCTCGGTCATCTGCCGCGCCACCTGGGCCGGGTCATCGATGATGATCTCGTACAGCGCATGGGCCGCCTCGCCCAGGGTGGCGCCGACAAAATCATGCAGCTGCTGCAGGTACGCCTCGGCGCTGCGCGGGCCGGTGAGGATCACCGGGAACGGCAGGTCGCGGTTTTCCGGGTGCATCAGGATGCCCAGCAGGTACAGGAACTCCTCGGCCGTGCCCGCGCCACCAGGGAAGATGATGATGCCGTGGCCCACGCGCACGAAGGCTTCCAGGCGCTTTTCGATGTCCGGCAGAATCACCAGCTCGTTGACGATCGGGTTCGGCGCCTCGGCGGCGATGATGCCCGGCTCGGTCAGTCCCAGGTAGCGACCGATGCTCATGCGCTGCTTGGCGTGGGCGATGGTGGCGCCCTTCATCGGCCCCTTCATCACGCCCGGCCCGCAGCCGGTGCAGATGTCCAGCTTGCGCAGGCCCAGCTCGTGGCCGACCTTCTTGGTGTACTGGTATTCCTCGGTGCTGATCGAGTGGCCGCCCCAGCACACCACCATCTTCGGCTCCACGCCCGGGCGCAGGGTGCGCGCGTTGCGCAGCAGCTGGAAGACATAGTCGGTGATGCCCTGGGAGCTTTCCAGGTCGATGCCCATGCGGTCCAGTTCGCTTTCGGTGTAGACGATGTCGCGCAGGGCGCTGAACAGCATTTCGCGGGTGCTGGCGATCATTTCGCCATCGACGAAGGCGTCGGCCGGCGCGTTCAGCAACTCAAGGCGCACGCCGCGGTCCTGCTGGTGGATACGGACTTCGAAGTCCTTGTAGGCGTCGAGAATGGTCTTGGCGTTGTCGACGTGGGCGCCGGTATTGAGGATGGCCAGGGCGCACTGGCGGAACAGGGTGTAGATGCTGCCGGAACCGGCTTCGCTCAGTTGCTGCACTTCACGTTGGGAGAGTGTCTCCAGGCTGCCTTTGGGGCTGACAGATGCGTTGATTACGTGTCTTGGGGTCATTCTGGATTCCATATGTACGACGCCAGCGAACGGCTGTGGCATCGGGGTATTAACGCCTGACGCAATGCTGCATACAGGTTTTATCAGGTGGCCGGTCGCAATGGCAAACGGTCTGCCTGAAAGAGTAGGCGCGATCCCCCGGCGATGCCTCAGATTCCGTGCGCCGCCCAGCACTGCGCCACCTGCTCGGGCTGCTGCGCCTCGACCCCGCGCAGATCCCTCGGGTAGGTGACCCCCGCCTGCTCCTCGAAGCGCGTGGCCACGAACTGCCCGTTGCTGGCGCGCAGCACCTGCCCCGTCACCTGGCACGCGTCCGACACCAGGTACACCACCCCCGGCACCACCCACTCGGGCTTGAGGTCATCCGGCTCGCCCTCCTCGCCCCACATGCGCGTGCGCGCCACCGGCGAAACCGCGTTGACCAGAATGCCGTGTGCGGCGCCCTCTTCGCTCAAGGCATTCATGATGCCCAGCTGCGCCATCTTGCCGGCCGCATAGGCCGCCAGCCCGGTTTGCGCGTAGCACGCATACATCGCCCGGTCGGAGGTCGTCAGCACCACACGCGGCGCGGCGCTGGCCTTCAGGTGCGGCCAGGCGTGCTTGCACAGCCACAAGGGCGCTTGCACGTTGATCGCCAGGGCGCGCTCGACAAAGCCTGCATCCACCTGCTCGATCGGCTGGTACCCCACCCAGCCGGCGTTGTGGATCACCCCGTCGAGGCCGCCGAACTGCTCCACAGTGCGTGCCACCAGCGCCTCACAGGCCGCTTCATCGGCCAGTTCGGCGCAGTGCCCGAGTACCTGGTGCCCCGCCGCCCGCAGGGCCTGGGCCGCCTGTTCGACCGGGCCGGGGTCGGTGCCGCAGCCGGCGCGGTCGGCGCCGCGGTCGGTAATGACCACCTGCGCGCCGCGCTCGGCCAGGGCCCTGGCGTAGGCAAGCCCCAGGCCGCGGGCGGCGCCGGTGACGAGAAAGGTGCGATGGGTGAAGTTCATGGGCGCTCTCCTGTAAAGTCGTCGAGCCTATCGAGCGCGCCGCGCAAAGTTGAATATTATCGAAGGCCGGTTCCGATACCCGTCAGATATCGCACCGCGCCAGGGACGCCGCCATGATCGAGACCCGCCTGTTACGCCAGTTCATCGTCGTTGCCGAAGAACTGCACATCCACCGCGCCGCCGAACGCCTGCACATGGCCCAGCCGCCGCTGAGCCAGGCGATTGCGCGGCTGGAACAGAAGCTCGGTTGCACGCTGCTGGTACGTCACTCGCGCGGGGTGTGCCTGACCGGCGCCGGCCAGGCCTTCGTCGAGACCGCGCGCGCCACCCTGAGCCTGCTGGACCAGGGCGCCGAACACGCCCGCGAGGTGGCCGACGGGGTCAGCGGGCACCTGCGCATCGGCAGCCTGGCACTGGCCGGCTACCCGCCGCTGCTCGAGGCCCTGCGCCGGTTTCGCACGCAGTGGCCCAAGGTGCGCCTGAGCCTGCAGCAGCAACCCTCGGCGCAACTGGCCGAGGGCGTGCTGGGTGGTGAACTGGACGTGGCCTTCATGCGCCAGTTGCCGGGGCTGAGCGAGCGCCTGCACAGCCGGCTGATCCTCGACGAGCCGCTGCTGCTGGCGGTGCCTGCCGGGCACCGACTGGCCCACGGTGGCCCGGTGCACCTGGGCGAGGCCGCAGACGAAGACTTCGTGTTCACCCCGCCGGCCCTGGGCAGCGGCTTTCACCAGCAGATGCTGAGCCTGTGCGAACGCGCCGGCTTCACCCCGCGCATCAGCCAGCAGGCGGCGCAGATGCAGACACTGGTCAGCCTGGTGGGCTGCGGGTTCGGCGTGGCCCTGGTGCCGCAGGCGGCGGCGCGGGCCAACCGCCAGGACGGCGTGCACTTCTGTGCCCTGCACGACACCCCGCCGCTGGGCCTGTACATGGTGTGCCCGGGGGAGCAGAGCACCCCGCAGGCACGCCACTTCATGGACCTGTTCGCACCCGCTACAGGGCAATCCCCAGTGCCTGGCGCAACTGCGCGGCACGCGGCTCTGCTGCCGGGCTGACCAGCGCGTAGTTGTAGGCGCCCTGCGACCAGTAGCGGGCCTGCAACTCGCCGTCCACCCGCTCGCCACTGGGCATGCGCGCATAGTGCTCGCCGGGCGAGCGCAGGAACAGGCTGACCCGCTCGCCGCTGGCATCCTGGAACAGCAGCAGCGCCGCCGGCCCCTGCTCGTTGCTGAGCAACCTCGCGCCCACCGGCGTGAAGCCATAGGCCGAGAGGTCCGGCAACTGCCCTGCCTGGGCAAAGTGCTCGCCCAGCCAGGCCTGCAATTGCCCCGGCCGCTGCACGTTCAGGTCCAATGTGCCCGACTGGGCAAACAGGCGGTGCGCCTGCACGGCATCGGCCATCGGTGCGAGGCCCGCCTGCAGGCTCGACTCGCGCGCCTGCCAGCCGCCCAGGCCACCGATGCCCAGTGCCACCAGCAGCATCGCCGCGCTGGCCCATTGGCGGCGATGGCGCTGGCGCACGGCGCGGCGCACGGCTGCCGGGTCGAGCCGCGGGTTCGCGGGCTGCTCGGCCAGCCCGGCCAGGGCGGTGCGCAGCAGGCGTGCATCGGCGCGCCAGCCCTCGACCCGCGCCGCCTGCTCGGGGTGGGCTGCCAGGTACAGTTCTACCTCGCGGCGGCGCGCCGTCTCGAGGCGTTCGTCGACATAGGCGTGCAACTCGTCTTCGGACGGGATCAGCCGGCTCATTTCAACCTCCGCAATGCCGGGGGCGGCGTATTGCCCTCGGCCAGTTCTCGCATTGCCGCACGCGCCCGCGACAGGCGCGACATCACCGTGCCGATGGGCACGTCCAGGGCCTGGGCGGCCTCCTTGTAGCTCAGACCCTCGACACTCACCAGCAGCAACAGCGCCCGTTGCTCGGTGGGCAGGCGCGCGAATGCGGCCAGGCCCGACTCGGCGAGCACGATATCCTCGGTGCTGCTGCCCACCGCCTCGTCGCGCCCGAACCACGCCAGCCAGCGGGCATGCCGGCGCTCGCGGCGCTTGGCGTCGATGAACAGCCGGTACAGGATCGCGAACAGCCAGGCGCGCAGGCTGTCATCGCCACGCTGCTGGCCGCGCCGGCTCAGGGCGCGCTCCACCGTGGCCTGCACCAGGTCGTCGGCGCTGCTGGCCTCGCGGGTCAGCCACAAGGCAAAGCGGCGCAGGCGCTGGAGCATGTCGCGCAACTGGTCGTCATCAAGATCGTTCATGGTCGGGGTTCTGGGCGGCTGGCAGTCAGTGTACGAGGCAGACGCTCGCCGCCGAAATTTATTCCCGCCGGCGTGGAATAAAACCTGGTGCGGTGCGTCGTACCGGCTCATTCACTGACCGGATCGCCGCCATGAGCACTCCGTTAAACGGTCGCGCCCGCACCCTGCGCCTGGCCGTCATCGGCCTGGGTATCGCCGCCCTGGGCGCAAGCTTTGCCTACGCTGCCGGCTGGATCGGCCCGCAGCGCCTGACCCCGCAACGCATCATCGACACCTTCGAGGCCCAGGCCGGGCACTACCCCGGCTATCGAAAGAATCACGCCAAGGGCCTGTGCGTGAGCGGCTATTTCGACAGCAGCGGCCAGGCGGCCAGCTGGTCGCGGGCCCGGGTGTTCAGCCAATCCAGAGTGCCGGTGATCGGACGTTTCGCCATCGGCGGCGCCAACCCGTTCAGCGCCGACGCCAGTGTCGCCACCCGCAGCCTGGCGCTGCAGTTCAGCAGCGACGACGGTCAGCGCTGGCGTACCGGCATGAACACCCCGCCAGTGCTGGCCGTCAGCGATGCCGCAGGGTTCTACGAACAGGTGCTGGCCTCGACGCCCGACCCGGCCACCGGCAAGCCGGACCCGGCGGCCCTGCAGGCGTTTTTCGCCAGGCATCCCGAAAGCGCCGCCTTCCGCCAGTGGGCCAGGGACTACAAGCCCTCCGACAGCTTTGCCAGCTCGGCCTTCAACAGCATCAACGCGTTTCGCCTGGTGGATGCGGCGGGCAAGGTGCAGTACGTGCGCTGGAGCCTGCAGCCGCACAGCGACTTCGCCCCGTTGCCAGCCCAGGTCGACGACAGGAACTTCCTTCAGCACGACCTGCAGCAACGCCTGGCCAAGGGCCCGCTGCGCTGGACCCTGCGCCTGACCCTGGCCGGCGCCGACGACCCGGTGGACGACCCCGCGCGCCCCTGGCCCGTCACCCGCCAGCAGGTCGATGCCGGCACCCTGGTGATCGACCACGTCAATGCGCCCGAGCAGGGCGAATGCCGTGACCTGAACTTCGACCCGCTGATACTGCCCGACGGCATCCAGGCCTCGGCCGACCCGATCCTGGCCGCCCGCTCGGCCGCCTATGCCGAATCCTTCAACCGGCGCAGCCGCGAAACCGCCCTGGGGGCCCACCCATGAACCTGCACCCGTCCACCCGCTTCCACCCGTTGGCGCGCCTGCTGCACTGGCTGATGGCCGTGTTGATCCTGGCGATGCTGTTTGTCGGCGTGAGCATGGTCGCCGACCTCTCGCCCCGCCACCCATGGCTGGTCAGCCTGCACAAGGCCATCGGCCTGGCCCTGCTGGTGCTGGTGGTGCTGCGCATCGCCACACGCCTGCGTTACGCCACCCCGCCCCTGCCCAGCGACCTGCCACGCCTGCAGCAGTGGGCCGCCAAGGCTTCGCACCTGCTGCTGTACGGGTTGATGCTGGGCATGCCGCTGATCGGCTGGGGCATGCAATCGGCCGGTGGCTACCCGCTGCCGTGGCAACTGCCGGCCATCGCGCCCCACGACCTGCGCCTGTACGCCCTGCTGCGCGCCCTGCACGGCTGGCTGGCGTACCTGCTGTTTGCCACCGTGCTGGTGCATATCGCCGCCGCACTGGTGCACGGTTTTGTCCGCCGCGATGGCGTGTTGCGCAGCATGTGGCCGGGGCGCTGAGCGCGCCGGCGCAGCAACAGGCAACCTACCTGGCAAAGGGCATAACGTTAACACGTTAACTTTTTTCGCTCGCAAGCCTGCAAAGGCTTTCGGGGCAAAAAGATAATATGTTAATTATATGCCCGCACCGCAGCAGCGGCTGCCGCCAGAACAACAACAAAAGGTAGATTGCATGTCGTTTTCCCGCCGTCCCCTGACGGCCAGCGCCGGCCTGTGCGCCGCGCTTGCGCCGTTGCTTGTGCAGGCCGATTTCATCCAGGACAGCAAGGCCAGCCTGGAGGCCCGCAACTTCTATTTCAGCCGCGACTTTCGCCAGCACGCCGCGCCCCAGAGCCAGGCGCGGGAGTGGGCCCAGGGCTTCATCCTGCGCATGGAATCGGGTTACACCGAAGGCACCCTGGGCGTTGGCCTGGATGCGCTGGGCGAGCTGGGCCTGAAGCTCGACTCCAGCAAGGCGCACCGGGGCACCGGCCTGCTGCCGTTCGGCGCCAGCCAGGAGCCGGCGCACGACTACAGCGAACTGGGCCTGACCGCCAAGCTGCGCCTGGGCAAGAGCGTGCTCAAGCTCGGCACCTTGCAGCCCACCTTGCCGGTTGCCTCGATCAACGACGTGCGCCTGCTGCCCTCGACCTACAACGGCAGCCTGCTGACCTCGCAGGACATCGACGGCCTGACCCTGAACGTGGGCCGTCTGGAAAAACAGAACCTGCGCGACTCCTCGAGCAACGACCAGATGAGCTATGCCGGTGTCCAGAGCAGCCACCTGGACCTGGCAGGCGGCACCTACGCGCTGCGCCCCAACCTGGCGCTGAGCTACTACTACGCACAGATGCACGACCTCTACCGCCAGCACTACGCCGGGCTGGTGCATGACCTGCCGCTGACCGAAGGCGTGAGCCTGCGCAGCGACCTGCGCTACTTCGACACCCGCGAACAAGGCAACGCCAACCTGCGTTCCGCTGCGCGGGTGGACGGCGGGCGCATCGACAACCGCTTCTTCAACGGCATGCTGACCCTGGGCGTGGGCGCGCACAAATTCGGCCTGGGCTACCAGAACCTCTCGGGGGACGGCGACTTCGCCTACCCGGGGCTGGACCCGTACTCGGTCAACCTGGTGACGGTGAATGTGTTCACCAAGGCCGAAACCGATGCGTGGCAGGCGCGCTACGACTACAACTTCGCCGCGCTGGGGCTGCCGGGGCTGAGCTTCATGACCCGCTATGTGAATGGCAACCATATCCAGACCGCGACGGTGAGCGGCGGCAAGGAATGGGAGCGCGATACCGACATCGCCTATGTGGTGCAGAGCGGGCCGCTGAAGAACGTGAGCGTACGATTGCGCAATGCGACGTTCCGTTCCAGTGGCGGGTTGACCAGCGATATCGACGAGAACCGCTTGATCGTGGGGTATACGCTGGCGTTGTGGTAATCGCCGAGGGGCCGCGTGGCGGCCCTTTCGCGGGGCAAGCCCGCTCCCACAGCCAAACCGCTGCCTTGCAGGACGGTGCAGACCCTGTGGGAGCAGGCTTGACCCGCGATGCGCCCAGCGCTATTTCACCTGCCCTCTTCCTAACATTCTTGGGAATGCTTATCATCTGCATCCTTTTTCCCCGGAAGTCGCCAGGATGAGCGCCCCCACCTCACCCGCCAACGCCGAAGTCGGCCAGCTCTACCAGCACCATCACCTGTGGTTGCAGCACTGGCTGCGCCGGCGCCTGAGCTGCCCGCAGCGCGCCGCCGACCTGATGCAGGACACCTTCGTGCGCATCCTCGCCTCGTCCGAGTCGCTGGAGCTGGTGCGCCTGCTGCGCGAGCCGCGCAGCTACCTGGCAACCGTGGCGCGGCGGGTGATGATCGACCATTTCCGGCGCCAGAAGCTTGAACAGGCCTACCTCCAAGCCCTGGCCGCCCAGCCGGTGTACGAGGAGATCTCGCTGGAAGAGCGCCTGCTGATTCTCGAGACCCTGCGCGAAGTTGACCGCCTGCTGGCCGGGTGCGGCGCCAAGGCGCGCCAGGCGTTCCTGATGGCCAACTGGCTGGGCATGACCTATGGCGAAATCGCCACGGCGCTGGGCGTTTCGCTCAGTTCGGTGAAGAAGTACATGTACAAGACCACCGAGCGCTGCCTGCTGCTCGCCTTCGACGAGCAGCCATGAGCAACGACCGCGAAGCGCAGCGCCAGGCGCTCAAGGAAGCCGCCCGCTGGCATGTGCAGCGCATGGCCGGCGATGCCAGCCCCGGCCTGGAACGGGCCTGGCGGGCATGGTTGGACAGTGCCCCGCAGAACGGCTGGGCCTGGGCCCGGGTCGAGCAGTTGCATGGGCAACTGGCCAGTGTGCCGGGTGGGCTGGCGTTCGATGCCTTCAAGCGTGCCGAAGCCCATGGCCTGACCCGCCGCGGCGTGGTCAAGGGGCTGCTGCTGGCGACCGGGCTGGGGCTGGGTGGCTGGGCCAGCTACCGCAGTACTCCGGCGCAGGCGTTGCTGGCGGACGTGCACAGTGGCACGGGTGAAATTCGCAGCGTCACCCTGGCCGACGGTAGCCAGTTGGTGCTCGATACGGCGTCGGCGGTGAACATCCGCTTCGACAGCCGGCAACGGCTGATTCAGCTGGTGCGCGGGCGCATCCTGCTTACCAGTGGCAAGGATGTGCAGCAGCGGCCGTTGCGGGTGCAGACCGCGCAGGGCGTGGTGCAGGCGTTGGGCACGCGCTTCAGCGTGGCGCAGCAGGCCGGGCGCAGCGAGGTCGAGGTGTTCGAGCATGCGGTGCGGGTCAGCCCCTTGCTGGGGGAGGCGCAGCGCCTGGAGAGCGGGCAGGCGTGCGGGTTCAGTGATCAGCGGGTGGATAGCCCGCAGCTGGCGTCGGCAGCCCAGGCGGCGTGGAGCCTGGGGCAACTGGTGGTGGAGAACTGGCGGCTGGGTGATCTGCTCGACGAGCTGGGGCGATACCGGCCGGGGTTGCTGACCTATGCGCCGCAGCTGGCAGAGCAGCGTGTGTCGGGCAACTTCTCGTTGACCGACAGTGATGCGGCGCTGTCGGCGCTGGCGCGCTCGTTCGATTTGCGAATCGAGCGGCATGGTCGGTACTGGGTGCGGGTGATGTAGGCGCCGGCCTTGTCTGGCCGGCTCTTGACCTGCACAGCGCAGTGTTTGATGCAGCAAAAAAAATTCCTCCCCCCGCGGTACCTTTTCTCATTCTCATCCGCCTTGTCTGAAACACCCCCTTTCGCGCATCCCTTCTGCATCCGACGAGGCCCCCATGTCACCCCGTTCCCCCCGCCTGCTCCCCGCCCACCTGCTGGCCGCCGCCATGGCCGCCAGCGTGCTGCCAGCCCCCTCGGCGATGGCCGATGAAGTCAGCAGCAGCCGCACGGCCTACAACATTCCCGCCGGTTCGCTGGCCAGCGTGCTCGGTGCCTTCGCCGCCGCCAGCAGCCTCAACCTGTCCTACGACGCCGCCCTCACCCGCGGCAAGCAGAGCCCCGGCCTGCAAGGCCAGTACGCCACCCTCGACGGCCTCAGCCGCATCCTGGCCGGCAGCGGGCTGCAAGCCTTCCCACAAGGCGACGGCAGCTACTCGCTGCGCCCGGCCCCCAGCAGCAACGGCGCCCTGGAACTGGGCGCCACCAACGTCGACGGCACCCGCACCAGCAGCACCGGCGACAGCACCGACAGCTACACCGTGCGCAGCGTCAGCATCGGCAAGGGTCAGCATTCGCTGCGCGAAACCCCGCAGTCGGTCACGGTCATCACGCGCAAGATGATGGACGAACAGAACCTCACCAGCCTCGAACAGGTGATGGAGAAAACCCCCGGCATCACCGTTCACGACTCGCCCATGGGCGGCAAGTACTTCTACTCGCGCGGCTTCATGATCGCCGGCCAGTACCAGTACGACGGCGTACCGCTGGATGTGGGCGGCAACTACGTGCAGGCCAACAGCTTCTCCAGCGACATGGCCTATTACGACCGCGTCGAGATCATGCGCGGCGCCGCCGGCATGATGAAAGGCGCCGGCAGCTCGGCCGGCGGGGTCAACTTCATTCGCAAGCGCGGCCAGGACAAGGCCGCCACCCACGTCACGCTGTCGGCCGGCACCTGGGACAACTACCGCGCCCAGGTCGACACCGGCGGCCCGCTCAACGACGCCGGCACCCTGCGCGGGCGCGCCGTGGTCGCCCAGCAGGACCGCAAGTACTTCTACGACATCGGCGAGCGCGAAGACCAGGTGGTGTACGGCGCACTGGACTACGACCTGAACGAGGACACCACCCTGGGCGTGGGCCTGGCCTACGAAAAGCTCGACGCCAAGCCCTGCTGGCAGGGCCTGCCGCGCTACAGCGACGGCAGCGACCTGAAGCTGTCGCGCTCCACCTGCCTGGGCGCGTCGTGGAACCACTGGGACAGCGAGCGAACCAGCCTGTTCGCCGACCTCACCCACCGTTTCAACGCAGACTGGGCGCTCAAGGTCGCCTCGATGTACACCCACAACGACCAGAACATGCAATACGCCATGGGCGAAGGCACCGTGCCGGTGGGCAGTACCCAGAGCGCCTCGAAGCTGTACTCCGGGCTGTTCGACTACGACCAGGACGACTACGGCTTCGACGCCAACCTGGACGGCCATTTCCAGGCCTGGGGCCTGGAGCACGAGATCATCGTCGGCGCCAACGCCAGCCGCTCCAAGGGCCGCGACCGCTACGAACTGATCAACCTGACCGAGCTGTACGGCGTTACCCAGAACCCGTTCAACCCCAACCCGCACATCCCCAAGCCGGGTGACTCGGTCTACGAGAAGGAGTCCTACCGCGGCGGGCCGATTCCGGTGACCTCCGACACCCGTCAGTTCGGCACCTACGCCACCCTGCGCCTGAAGCTGGCCGAGCCCCTCACCGCCGTACTCGGCAGCCGCGTCAGCTGGTACCGCAACAGCAGCGACAGCTACACCCGATACTGGAACTACTGGCAGCCCAACCGCAGCCAGGAAAACGGCCAGGTGACGCCGTTCGCCGCGTTGATCTACGACCTGGACGACACCTGGTCCGTTTACGCCAGCTACGCCGACATCTTCCAGCCGCAAAGCACCTACGCCAAGGCCGACGGCAGCTCGCTCAAGCCCAAGACCGGTGCCAGCTATGAGGTGGGGGTCAAGGCCGAGTGGTACCAGGGTCGCCTCAATGGCGCCTTCAACCTGTTCCGCAACACCGAGCAGGGTCGCGCCGAGGCTGACTACAGCACGGTATGCGATAGGTCGTCCGACGGTTACTGCTACACCGACAGCGGCAAGGTGCGCGCCCAGGGCTTCGAAGCCGAGCTGAGCGGTGAACTGATCGAGCGCCTGCAGGTGCTGGCCGGCTACACCTACACCCAGGTCGAATACCTCAAGCGCATCGACGACGAACGCCAGGACGCCACCTTCACCGCCAGCTACGTGCCCAGGCACATGGCGCGTGTATGGACCAACTACGACCTGGACGGCGCCCTGCAGCGCTGGAGCGTGGGCGGCGGGGTCAGCGCGCAGAGTGCCAACCACTTCGTGGACCGCAACACCAAGATGGTGCAGCCCGGCTACGCCCTGTGGAGCGCCCGCATCGGCTATCGCCTGGATGACAACTGGAGCCTGGCCCTCAACGGCAACAACCTGTTCGACAAGCACTACTACAGCAGCGTCGGCGCCGCTGGCTGGGGCAACTTCTATGGCGAGCCGCGCAACCTGATGGTGACCCTGCAAGGCGACTTCTAACCCACAGCAACAAGGCTGAAGTCAATTAAATGATTATTACTATCGTTTACAGGCTTTAGCCTTGGGGGCAGCTGCGGCACAATGGCCGCCCTGCTCCTCTGCCTTGGATAGCCATGAACACCGCCCAGCAACCCCCGCTGCTCAAAACCCCCGCCTTCGACCTGCGTCCGCTGATGGTGGTCAACATGGCCTGCACCATGGCGATGATGGCCTTCGTCGCCCTGATCGGCCCCATCGCCCGGGTGCTGGGCCTGGCAGCCTGGCAGGCGGGGGCGGCGGTCACGGTAGCCGGGGTGGTGTGGATGCTGCTGGCGCGCCCCTGGGGCCGGGCCAGCGACCGCTTCGGTCGCCGCCGGGTGCTGCTGGTGGGCACCGCGGGGTTCACCCTGGCCTATTGGGCCCTGTGCCTGTTCATCGATGGCGCGCTGCGCTACCTGCCGGCCACCTCCCTGGCCTTTGCCGCACTGGTGATCGGCCGCGGCCTGATCGGTGCGTTCTATGCCGCCCTGCCGGTCGGCTGCGCCGCGCTGATTGCCGACAACATGCAACCGCAACAGCGCGCCCGCGCCATGGCCTCGCTGGGTGCGGCGAACGCCGTGGGCCTGGTGATGGGCCCGGCACTGGCCGCGCTGCTGGCGCGCCACAGCCTGAGCCTGCCGTTCTATGCGATGTCGGTGCTGCCACTGCTGGCATTGCTGGTACTGCAGTTCAAGCTCAAGGGTCAGGAGCTGCACCTGAGGCAACCGCCCCGCCCCGTCAGCCTGACCGACCCGCGCCTGCTTCGCCCGCTCACGGTGGCCTTCGTGGCGATGCTGTGCGTGTCGCTGGCGCAGATCACCGTAGGCTTCTTTGCCCTTGACCGCCTGGGCCTGGCGCCTGCCGATGCCGCCCAAGCGGCGGGCATTGCCCTGACCATGGTGGGTGCGGCGCTGATCTTCTCGCAGGTGCTGGTGAGCAAGCTGCAATGGCCGCCGCTGCGCATGATCCGCGTGGGCGGCTGCATCAGTGCGCTGGGTTTTGCCAGCGGCGCCCTGGCCGACAGCGTGGGCATGCTGTGGGCGTGCTACTTCGTCGCTGCGGCCGGCATGGGCTGGGTGTTCCCGGCGTTCCAGGCGCTGGCGGCGAACGCGGTGGATGCCGGTGAACAGGGCGCGACCGCAGGCTCTGTGGGCGCGGCACAGGCGCTGGGCACGGTGATCGGGCCGCTGGCCGGCACCCTGATCTACGCCCTGGACCCGCGCCTGCCGTACCTGATGGCCGCCTTGCTGCTGCTGTTGATCGCCTTGTGGCCGGTGCCTGCACGCCAGTAGGCGGGTTCGGCGACGGAATGTGTTTTAATGCGTCGCCCATTATTTTTGACATCAAGGCGGCTATGGACACGGGGACACGACTCAAACTGGTACGTGAACGCACCAAGCTCTCGCAACGGGAGCTGGCCAGGCGCAGCGGCCTGACCAACTCGACGATTTCACAGATCGAGCAGAACCGCGTCAGCCCATCGGTGAGCTCGTTGAAAAAGCTGCTGGAAGGCATCCCGATGTCGTTGGCGGAGTTCTTCAGTTTCGACGAACCGCCGCGCGAAGAACGCTTCGTGTTCCGCGCCAACGAGCAGCCCGACCTGGGCAGTGGTGGCTTGCGCATGCTGCTGGTCGGCGCCAGTGTCGAAGGTCGGCAGATGCGCATGCTGCGCGAGCTGTATGCGCCGGGCGCCGACTCCGGCGAAGAGCCGATCGTGCACACCGAGGGCGAGGAATGCGGCCTGGTGACCCGTGGCACCATCGAGTTGCGGGTAGACGGCCAGGTCAGCGTGCTGAACTCCGGCGACGGCTACTACTTCCCCACCACCCTGCCCCACAGCTTCAAGAACATCGGCCAGGACGAAGCCGAGATCATCAGCGCCAACACCCCGGCGAACTTCTGATGAGCATCGCTGCAAGCGGCAAGCTGGCTCGGCCTCGCTTGCCGCTTGCCGCTTGCAACGGCCCTTCTACATCCAGCCCAGCCAGTGCCACCATGTTGCGGCGAACACCAGCATCAACCCGTACCCCACCAGCGTCACCACGATCCCGACCTTGGCAAACTGCCGCGCGTTGAAGGTTTCGGTACCCAGGCACACCATGTTCTGCGGTGCGTTGATCGGCAGGATGAACCCGTAGCTGACCACAAACCCCAGCACCATGGTCATGCCCAGGCGGCTGAAATCCCCCGGCAAGGTCTGCAGCACCGCGATCAGTATCGGCAGCAGCGCCGAGGTCAGCGCCGTGGCACTGGCAAAGCCCAGGTGGATCACGATCAGAAACGCCGCCAGAATCGAGAACACCCCCAGCGTGCCCAATTGATCCAGCCCGGTATTGGCCACCACCTGCCCGCCCAGCCATTGCCCGGCCTGGGTGGTCAACAGGGTGGTGCCCAGGCTGATGCCGACGCCGAACACGATCACCGTGCCCCACGGAATACGCGCCTGCACATCCTTCCAGGTCATCACCCCGAAGCGCGGCAGCAACAGCAGCACCAACCCGGCGTAGGTGGTCGAGGTGGTGTCGAAGTGATGCAGCTTGCCCTCGGTGGCCCAGGCCAGCAGCAACAGCAGCGACACCCCCAGCAGACGCTTCTGCGCCCCGCTCATCGGCCCCAGCGCCTGCAACTGCTCGGCTACCGCCGCCTTGCCGCCGGGAATGCTGTCGCTCTCGGGGGGCAGCATCCTGAGCACCAGCACGATCAGCACCACCGACATGATCAACGCCCACGGCGCCCCGGCGATCAGCCAGTCGATCCATGACACCCGTGCACCGAGCATCTTGTCCATGAAGCCGACCGTCAGCAGGTTCTGCGCAGCTGCGGTCTGGATGCCGATGTTCCAGATGCTGGTGCCCTGGGCCACGATGATCATGATGCCGGCGGCGATGTTGGAGCGCTTGTTCACGCCGAACGCGGCGATCACGCCCATCATGATCGGCACCACGCAGGCACTGCGCGCCGTGGCACTGGGCACCACCAGGCTGAGCAGGATGATCACCACCATCGCCCCCAGCAGAATGCGTCGGGTGCTCACGCCCACACGGTTGAGCGTGACCAGCGCGATGCGCCGGTCCAGCCCGGTGTGGGTCATCGCCGCTGCGATGAACAGGGCCCCCACCACCAGTGCCAATGCCGGGTTGGCAAAGCCCGTCAGGGCCATGCTCACGGCTGCCGACGAGCCGTAGATCACCGACGGGTCGGCAAGGGTCGGTGCGGTGCCCAGCAAAAATGCCAGCAGCGAGGTGATCATGATCGCACTGGCTTCGTACGACACCGCCTCGGTGATCCAGATCACCACCGCAAAGGCCAGGATCGCCAGCACACGGTGACCGGCCACCGGCAGGTCGGCCGGCAGCGGCAACAGCAGCACGCCGACCAGCGCGACGATGCCCAGCAGCAGGCCCACGGGCAACAGGGGTTGAGCGCCAGGCGCTGCGGGAGGATTGGCGGGGGTACTCATGGGCAGGACTTCTTTGGCAACAAAACAGGCCCCTATCATCCCCAGCGCCTGGCCGGTACGCGCTGACGCGGGTCAATACATGGCCAAGACGCCCTGACCAGAGCGCTTTGTAGGACATTCCAACAGCCTGTGGCGCGGCGACCCGTAAGCTCGAAAAAGACTGACCGGTCATTTGTAGTGAATAAAAAAAATCACTACAAAACCTATTGACGGCATTCGTTGCCCCTTGCATGATGAGGCCGTCTCCCTGATCGGGAGCGCTGGCAAAGGGTGTTCCAGACAGTTCGAGCGGTTTCGGACTGTCCGTGGAGAGGGACTGTCCAAAAGGCAGAGTGAAGAAAGCCCCTGTTGCGACGCTGCTGTAGCAGCCTTGGTAGATCGCTACATGAAGTAGCGCAGGTTTGAACTCACCAACGACGAATAGGTAATAGGGGGCTTTATGATCAACTTGAACAACCAACCCACCATCGACCAATTGGCTCAGCTGTTCGCTGCCCGCAAGGACAGCCTCGATGACCACCTGCTGTGGGTCAGTGCCACAGGTGACGTGCACATCGACAAGATGCCGCCGCACACTGTCGAAGAGGCGATCGATGCGAAGCGTGAAATGCGCGCCCGTTTCAGGATGTTCCGCCGTGGCAAGGGCTACGTCGGCAAGAAGGCAGCGGCAGACACCGCGTTTGTCGCCAAGGTGCTGGAGACCCTGCAACAGGAATGGCCCGCCATCCGCGAGCGCCAGGACGTGAAGGTGATCGACCGGCTGTGCTGAGCCAGACGAATTGAAAAAGGCGACCTTCGGGTCGCCTTTTTCATGCGTGCCTTATCGCCTCATCGCGGCTCTGGCTCGCCCCACCGTCTGCGCACATTCCCTGTGCGCCACGACAGGGCGTAACCGCAGGCATCAGGCCTGACGACGAAACCGCGGGTGCTCCATCGGCACGGCGTCGGTGGCCAACGCCCGGGCCCGGTCCACACCGCGCACCAGCGCACGGCTCATGGTTTCTCCCGGGCACGAGGGGTAGTACTCCTCGAACAGCGCCTTGCCCCGGCGCCCGTACACCCCCAGGAACATCTGCGTGGCCCCGGTGCGCGACAACCGCACCTGCACGTCGATGCTGGTGCCATCGCTGAGTTCTTCGTCATGGCTGCGGCTGTGCAGCTGAGAGTCGGCCCACGCCCAATAAGTCTCTTCCCTGATGCGCATCGCACTGCTCCTTGTTCGTTCGAACCGACAGTAAGGCATACAACCGCCAAGGGGGCTAGCGACAGCCGTCGCCCCATTGAGCGAGGTCAAGAAAGCCGCATAAAACGGCAGATTCAGCGTACCGGTCGTCTGTTTGCGAAATAGCCTACAACCCGCATGAAAAAGCCCCACACACCGCAGCACAGGCTGGATGGCGGGGCCTCTTCGGCGTCGTGGCTACTTCTTGCGCAGGCCCGGCAGAAACCGGCGGCGCTCGCTGCGCGGTGGCACCGTGGAGCGCACACGTACCGGCGCGTCTTCCAGGGTCATGTTGGCAAACCCCAGCTGGAACGCTGCTTGCCCGCAACGCACCTGGCTGTTGATGGGAAACTCGTCACCATCGTCTTCGAAATACGATTCCTTCATACCCGGCTCCCCTGCTGTGGATCACTACCGGCACGCAGATGAATGCCTAGGAAATAGTGACCTGTTGCTTTCAGAGACTAGCCGGACATTTGAAGACTGCCTGGTCACTTATTGTCGCACCCGACCAGTGGCCTATGGCTACCTGAGTTTGACCGCGGTGCCGGTAACGAACACCACCACCATGCCGCCACGGGCCGACGGCATGCTGATTTCGTAATCCAGGCCGATCACTGCATCGGCCTGCAGGCTGCGGGCGCGCTGGCGGATTTCGTCGGTGGCCTGGATGCGCGCCTCTTTCAGGGCGCTTTCCAGGGTTTGCGAACGGCCGCCGAAAAAGTCGCGAAAGCTGGTGAAGATGTCGCGTACCACGTTGATGCCCTGCACCGATTCGGCGCTGACTACATCCAGGTAGGCCGCGACTTCGCGCCCTTCGACAGTGCCAGTGGTGGTGAGGATCATTGCGTACTCCTGAGCGTTGTCGGGGCATGCCCCGACCCAAAAGAACACGATGGTAACAAACCCGCACTTTCGCCGCCCGTCACTTGCGGCCCGCCCAAGTGCGGCTATTTTCATTGGAACGTTGTTACAGCGTATTAATACTTCGGACGGAGTCGAAGCATGTCGATACCACGTTGCATGAGCGTTCTTGCATTGGGCCTGGTGCTGGCCGGGCTGGCGGGCTGCAGCAGCATCGATGCCCGCACCACACAATACGTCGGGGCGCCCCATCCTTCGCCCACCGCTGCGGCTACGGTCGAGGTACTGCGCAGCGAACCGACCCGCCCCCATGTCCGCCTGGGCGAGATCGTGGTCGATGCCAGCGTGTCCCCGCCGCCACCGATCACCGACGTGGAGCAGAAGCTGCGCGAACAGGCCGCCAGTATCGGCGGTGACGCCGTCGTGGTGGTCTACGACCGCATCCAGCCGGTTTCGGCCTATGTCAGTGGCCCGCTCTGGGACCGCGATATCCGCTCCATCGACGGACGCAAGCTCAAGGGCATCGTCATCAAGTATCAGTGACCCTGTGGTCGCCGGTGGTGCCGGCGCCAGCCTACGCGCCCATTCGCCCCCTGGGGCCCCTGCCTCGCTGGCAAGGCCGGCCCCTGCCCAGAAGCGCAACATTGAACAGGCACCACCGTCATGCAAAGGACCACCGCCACTTGTCTCGTACTGCCCTGCGCCCTGCTGTTCCTGCAGCACGCCCTGGCGGACAACGCCGAAACCGCCAACAAGAGCAACAACCCGCTCAACCTGGCACCGGGCCTGAACCTGCAGGACTACTACACCCCCTCGGTGTACGACAGCAACGTGCACACCAATGATTTTCTGGTGCGCGGCACCCTGCCGGTCGCCCCTGGCGAACTGCTGCCGGTACCGCAACTGCTGCGCGCCACCCTGCCCATCAGCACCCGACCCGACCCCCACGGCGGCTACAGCACCGGCATCGGCGACCTCAACCTGTTCGACATCTTCCTGCTCAAGACCGAAGGCGTGCAGCTGGGCATCGGCCCGCAGCTCACCGCCCCCACTGCCGAGCACGACGAGCTGGGCACCGGCAAGTGGCAGGCGGGGCTGGCGGCGGTGGCCATCGACGCCTCGCCACGCGGGCTGCTCGGTGCGCTGGTGCAGTACCAGAGCTCGTTTGCCGGCGACCATGACCGCGCCCACGTCGAAACCGCCACCCTGCAGCCCTTCATCATCCACAACCTGCCCAAGGGCTGGTACCTGCGCTCCACCGGCACCTGGACCTTCGACCTGAAGAACGACACCCACTACATCCCGCTGGGGCTGGGCGTGGGCAAGGCCTGGAAGGCCGGCAGCAACATCCTCAACGCCTTCATCGAGCCGCAGTGGACGGTGGAAAAGAAAGGTGACGGCCTGCCGCAGTTCACCGTGTTCGCCGGCCTCAACGTGACCTTCGGCAAGTAGCCAGCCCATGACCGGACCCTCCGGCAGCCAGCACCCTGTGCGTTCAATTGAAGGAGCACCACCATGCATACCCGACCTGTCCTGCGTTACCTGCCGGTGCTCGTGCTCAGTGGCGCGCCGCTGCTGGTGCAGGCCGACAACGCGCGTGACTGGCAGAACATCCCGATCGACCTGAACATGGTGTTCGGCTACTACAACCGCATCGACACCAACACCCCGATCGACACCGCCCTGCCCATCGACGGCCTGTCCCTGGATGCCGACCTCTACATCCTGCGCCTGGCGCGCTCGTTCAGCATCGACGGACGCAACAGCGCGATCCAGCTGGTGCAGCCGTACGCCGACGTGTCGGCCTCGTTCGACGATGCACGTTTCTTCAATGGCACCAAGCACAACGGCGGCATGGGCGACACCCAGATCGTGTTCGCCCACAACTTCTTCGGCGGCCCGGCGCTGACCGCCGAGGAGTTCGCCAGCTGGACCCCGGAAACCTTCATGACCGGCGCCGTATGGCTCACCGTGCCCAATGGCGACTACGCCAAGAACCGCGTCATCAACATCGGCGCCAACCGCTGGGTGGTCAAACCCGAAATCGGCTTCGGCCACCCCATCGGCCCCACCTGGCTGGAGGTCAACACCTGGGTTTCGCTGTTCGGCGACAACGACGACTACCTGGGCGACAACAAGCTGGAGCAGAAACCGCTGTATGCCGTCGAAGGCCACTACAGCTACACCATCAACCGCGGCCTGTGGGCTTCCCTCGACGCCACCTACAGCTTCGGCGGCGAAACCCGCATCAACGGCGAAAACCAGGACAACAAGCAGGCCAACACCCTGGTCGGTGCCAGCCTGGGCTTCATGCTCTCGCCGCAGTTCGGTGGCCTGATCGCCTACACCGACACCGTGTCCGAACGTACCGGCTCACCCGATGTGAACACCTGGACCTTGCGCCTGAACTACGCCTGGTAGCCATGGGAGGCCTGATGAAGCGTTCGCACCGACTCACCTGCCTGGCCCTGCTGGCCCTGTTGCCGGCCCTGGCAAAGGCTGCCGACCCGCTCGACCCCAGGGCCCTGGCCGCGCTGTCGAACATGGGCAGTTACCTGCACCGCCTGCAGGCCTTCAGCCTGAGCACCCGCAGCGAAACCGACCAGCAGCTCGACAGCGGCCCCACGGTGACCTTCACCCACCACACCCAGGTGCTCGCCCGCCAGCCCGACAAGCTGTTCGTCAGCGTCGACCAGGGCTCGGCGGCGCGCCAGTTCTTCTACGACGGCAAGCAGTTCACCCTGTATGACGGTCGTCACGGCTACTACAGCAAAGGCGCGGCGCCGGCGACCATCGAGCAACTGCTCGGACAACTGAGCGAGCGCTACGCCATCACCCTGCCGCTGGCCGACCTGTTCCGCTGGAACGCCCAGACCGCGAAACAGGTCGGCATCACCCAGGCCACGCTGATCGGCAGCGAATCCCTCGACGGCCAGGCCTGTACCCACTACGTGTTCCGCCAGCCCGACATCGACTGGCAACTGTGGCTACGCGAAGGCGCGCAGCCGTTGCCGTGCAAGCTGATGATCACCCGCCGCGACGACCCCGAGCGCCCGCGCCATAGCGTGACCTTCGACTGGGACCTGAGCACGCCCATCAACCCGGCAGCCTTCGACTTCACCCCGCCGGCCAAGGCCGTGGCGGTGCCGCTGCGCGAACCGAACGAGGGCCGCCAGCCATGACGCCACTGCGTACCTGCCTGCACCTGGGCCTGATCGCCTGCCTGCTGACACCGCTGATGGCCGACGCCTGGCAACTGCGCGGCGGCGGTGGCGGGCGTACCTTCGTGGTGCCCTATCACGCCGGGGGCGGCCACTTCGCCCCCCCGCCGCCGCATTACCAGCCGATGCCGCACCCGATGCCCCCGCATCCGCAGCCGATGCCGCCCCACCCGGCGCCGCCTCCGCATCCGCAGCCCGGCCCTGGGCCGCACCCACCGGGCCCGCCACCGCATCCACCGGGCCCGGGCCCTCACCCGCCCGGCCCCGGCCCGATGCCGCCACCACCGCCACCGCCACCGCCGCACCCGGACGACTGGTATCACCCCTGGGCCGCCGCTGCCGTGGTCGGTGCCACCACTGCCACGGCCATCGCCATCGGCACCCAGGTGGCCGAGGTACCGCCGGACTGCGTGTCGGTGGTCGCCAACGGCGTGGCCTACCAGCACTGCGGCGCCACCTGGTACCAGCCGCAATACGTCGGCAGCAACGTGCAGTTCATCGTGGTGCCTGCGCCATGGTGAACCCACCCGACCCAAAGGAATGCCCATGAGCGCCCTCACCGACATCAATGCCCTGCACGCCGCTATCGCCGCCTCGGTGCTGGGCCAGGACCAGGTGATCCGCCAGATCCTGGTGGGCCTGCTGGCCAACGGGCACGTGCTGCTCGAGAGCCTGCCGGGCCTGGCCAAGACCCGCACGGTCAAGGCCCTGGCCCGGCACCTGGATGCACGCATGAGCCGCATCCAGTTCACCCCCGACCTGCTGCCCTCCGACATCACCGGCGCCGAGGTGCTGCAACAGGTCGAGGGCCAGCACCAGGTGCGCTTCCAGCCCGGCCCGCTGTTCGGCAACCTGATCCTGGCCGACGAGATCAACCGCGCCCCGGCCAAGGTGCAGGCGGCGCTGCTCGAAGCCATGGAAGAGCGCCAGATCACCGTAGCCGGCACCAGTCACAGGCTGCCCGACCTGTTCATGGTGATCGCCACCCAGAACCCCATCGAGCAGGAAGGCACCTACCCGCTGCCCGAGGCGCAGATGGACCGCTTCCTGATGAAGGTGCTGCTGGATTACCCCGCGCCGGCCGATGAAAGCCAGGTGTTGCAACTGCTGCGCCAGGAGGAACAGCGGGCGGCGGCCAAGGCGGCCAGCGACAGCTTCAGCCTCGGCCAGGAGGTAATCTTCCAGGCCCGCCGGGAAGTGGCGGCCATTCACGTGGCCCCGGCCATCGACAGCTACCTGATCGCACTGGTCAACGCCACCCGCCACCCCGCCGACTACGACGCCGACCTGGCGCGCTGGCTGCAGCTGGGCGCCAGCCCACGCGGCGGCATCGGCCTGGACCGCTGCGCGCGCGCCGATGCCTGGTTGCAGGGCCAGGACTTCGTCTCGCCCGACAACGTGCGCGCCATGCTCCACCCGGTGCTGCGCCATCGCCTGCAACTGAGCTACGACGCGGTGGCTGACGGCGTGACCAGCAGCGAGGTACTCGACCGCCTGCTCGACAAGGTGGCCATCCCGGCCTGAGGACCGCATATGCCAGCACCGGCGCAGCAACCCGACGGGCACGTCTACGTATCGCTGGCGCAGCTGATGGCGCTGGCGTTCGATGCCCGCGGCCTGAGCTTTCTGGCGCGCCAGCCCAGGGCCAGCGTGCTGGCCGGCAGCCACGCCTCGCGCCTGCGCGGGCGCGGCCTGAACTTCGACGAGCTGCGCCGCTACCAGCCCGGCGACGACCTGCGCCATCTCGACTGCAGGGCCAGCCTGCGCACCGGCACGCCGGTGGTACGCACCTTCACCGAAGAACGCGACCGCCCGGTGCTGGTGGTGCTCGACCAGCGTATGTCGATGTTCTTCGGCTCGCAGGTCAGCTTCAAGTCGGCGCTGGCCGCGCAACTGGCCGCGCTGTGCGCGTGGATCGCGCTGGCGGCAGGCGACCGGGTCGGCGCCCTGCTGTTCGACGACACCCGCATCGAATACCTGGCGCCGCTGCGCAGCCGCAGCCGGGTCCAGGCGATCTGCGCCAGAGCCGCACAGTTCAACCAGGCGCTGTCGGCAGATGTTCCCGATGGCGATGCTGCGCACGGCCTCGACACAGTCCTGCAGCGCTGCCTGGCGCTGGCCGCGCACGACTGCCTGATCTGCTTCATCAGCGACTTCGCCGGTGCCGGCGAACGCACCCTGCATCAGTTGCGCCAGCTGCGTACCCACAACGACGTGATCGCGTTGCAGGTCTACGACCCGCTGGCCCTCGACCTGCCACGCCAGGGGCGCCTGCTGGTGACCCAGGGTCAGTTGCAGGTGGAGCTGGCGGTGGAGCGGCGTCAGGTGCACAAACCCTTGAGCGAGTTTCTCAGTGGCCGCCTGCACGACGTGGCGCAGATGCTGCGCCGCAGCCAGGTGCCGCTGCTGATGTTCAGCACCGCCCAGCCTGCCGCCGAACAGCTGCGCATGGAACTGGGCAAGCTGCGCAGGCCACCGGCATGAGCGCGCCAGTGCCCAGCGTCGACCAGCTCAAGGAGCTGGCGCTGCCGCCCGCCGTCAGCTACTGGCCACAAACCTGGGGCTGGGCGCTGCTGGCGGCATTGCTGCTGGCCGGGCTGGTGCTGTGGGCGGCGCTGCGCCTGCGCCGCTGGCAGCGCGACCGCTACCGCCGCCAAGCCCTGGCACGCCTGCGCCAGCTGGAACAGGCAATGGCAGATCAGACCCGGCGCGTGCAGGCCCTGCGCGAAGTGCCCGAGCTGCTCAAGCGCGTGGCCCTGTCGATGCCCGAGGCTCCGGCCGTGGCCCCGCTGCATGCCGCCGACTGGCAGGCATTTCTGGTGAGCCATTCAAGCACCCCGCTGCCCGCCGACTTCGCCTGGCAACTGGCGCAGCTGGCCTATGCCCCCGACAGCCGCCTGCACGAAATCGATGCGTCAGCGCTGTTGGGCTACAGCCGCGCCTGGGTGGAGCATCATCATGTGGCAGCTTGATTACCCCTGGCTGTTGCTGATGCTGGCGCTGCCCTTGCTCGGCTACCGCTACCTGCCGCCCTATCAGGAAGCCCGCAGCGCCTTGCGCGTACCGTTCTTCGAGGCCATCAGCCAGGCCACCGGGCAGCGTCCGCGCCTGCCCGGCACCCGGGCCAATCGCTGGCAGCTGCTGTTGCACTGGCTGGTGTGGGCACTGCTGTGCCTGGCCGTGGCACGCCCGGTGCTGGTCGAGCCCCCCATCGAGCACCAGGCACCGGTACGCGACCTGATGCTGGCCATCGACATCTCCCAGTCGATGCAGACCGTCGACCTCGAGAACGCCGACGGCAAACCGGTTTCGCGCATCAGCGCGGTCAAGGCGGTGGTCGCCGACTTCATCGCCAGGCGCCAGCAGGACCGTCTCGGCCTGGTAGTGTTCGGCAGCGGCGCCTACGCCCAGGCACCGCTGACCCTGGACCACGCCAGCCTGTCGATCCTGCTGCAGCAGACCGACGTCGGCATGGCCGGGCCCAACACCGCCATTGGCGACGCCATCGGCCTGAGCCTCAAGCTGCTGGAGCAGGCTCACGAGCCGCAGAAGGTGCTGATCCTGCTGACCGACGGCAACGACACCAGCAGCGCCATCACCCCCGCCCACGCCGCCCAGATCGCCGCGGCCCGCGGGGTGGTGATCCATACCATCGGCATCGGCGACCCGCAGGCCGAAGCCGAGGCCAAGGTCGACCTGCCGACCTTGCAGCAGATCGCCACCGTCACCGGCGGGCAGTTCTTCCGGGCCCAGGACCGCGATGCCCTGCAACAGGTGTACGCCACCCTCGACACGCTCACCCCGCACGCGGTGAAGACCTACAGCCACCAACCCAAGCGCGACCTGTTCTGGCTGCCGCTGGGCGCGGCCCTGTTGCTGCTGACGCTGTACCACCTGCTCGCCCTGGCGGCAGCGTGGTGGCGCAGGCGCCTGCCAGTGGAGGCGCCCGCGCATGGACATTGATCTGAACAACCTGCACTTTCTGCGCCCGCTGTGGCTGTGGCTCTGGCTGCCCGCCGTGCTGCTGGTGCTGGCCTGGCGCCGCCAGCGCGGCCAGGCGCTGAACGTGAGCATTGCCCCGCAACTGCTGGCGCACCTGCGCATGGACGGCCACGACCGGCACCGCATTCGCCCCATACACCTGCTGGCGGCCCTGCTCGCACTCGGCGCACTGGCCGCTGCCGGCCCCACCTGGGAGCAGGACCGCCCGCAGTTTCTCGACAACCGCGCGCCGTTGATCCTGGCCCTGGACCTGTCCGGCTCGATGGACGCCAGCGACCTCTCGCCCACCCGCCTGGAGGCCGCCAAGCACAAGCTGCACAGCCTGGTGCAACGCCGCCAGGGCGCAGCCACCGGGCTGATCGCCTATGCCGGCAGCGCACACCTGGTGCTGCCCCCCACCCGCGACCCGGCGCTGCTCGACAGCTTCATCCAGGCGCTGGGCAGCGACCTGATCGAACAGCCTGGCAAGAACGTTTTGGCCGTGGTGGGGCTGGCCCGCCAACTGATCGCCGCCGAGCCCGGCCCCGCCACCCTGGTGCTGCTCACCGACGGTGCCGACACCACGCAACTGGCCCCGCTGGGCAAGGCCCTGGACGCCAGCCTGCTGCAGGTACTGGTGCTGGCAGTAGGCCGCAGCGATGGCGGTCTGGTCAGGGGCGCCGACGGTCAGCCGCGCACCGACAGCAACGGCCGGCCGCAACTGGGCCGCTTCGACAAGGCCGGCCTCGAACAACTGGCCAGGGCGCTGGATGCACCACTGGGTAGCCTGACCCCCGACGATGACGACCTGGACTGGATCGAGGCCCATGCCCAGCAGCACTTCGCCAACGCCGACCCGGCCAGCCAGCAGCTGCGCTGGAAAGACGCCGGCTACTGGCTGTGCTGGCCGTTGCTGCTGATCGCCCTGTTGTGCATCCGCCGCGGCTGGAGCCTGAACTGGAGCGCGTGCCTGCTGCTGGGCCTGGTGCTGGCCCCGGACGGGGCGCGCGCCAATGCCCTGGTGGATGCATTCATGACCCCCGATCAGCAGGGTCGCTGGGCCTTCGAACACCACCACCTGCCCGCCGCGGCGGCGCACTTTCAGGACCCTTACTGGAAGGGCATTGCCGCCTACCAAGGGGCCGACTACGACCTGGCGCTGGCCAGTTTCGCGCGCCTGCACACCGCACCGGCCTATTTCTACCTGGGCAATATCTACACCCGCCGCTTCAAGTTCGACCAGGCCATCGCCGCCTATCGCCAGGCACTGGCCCTGCAACCTGGGTTTGCCGAGGCCCAGGCCAACCTCGCCCTGGCCATCGCCCTGCAGAAGGACACCGAGTCGGCGCAGCAGAACGCCCCAGAGGTGCAGGCCGACCAGGTGGCCTTCGACAAGCCGGCCGGCAAGGGCCCGAGCAAGCAGGTGCAGACCCCGCAGGCGACCTCGGACGCCCTGTGGCTGCAGAACCTCACCACCTCGCCCGCGCAGTTTCTCAAGCGCAAGTTCAGCCTGCAGGACCAGGCTGCCAGGGGGGCGCCATGAGGCTTGTCGGCCTGCTCCTGGCCTGGCTGCTGTGCAGCTGTGCGCTTGCCGCCGACCCGCAGTTGCGGGTGCAGGCGCAACTGCTGGGGGGCGACAGCGTGGTGGTGGGTGAAACCGTGCAGTTGCAGCTGGACGTGCTCACCGACACCTGGTTCACCGGCGCCCCGCAGTTGCCGACGCTGAGCGTGCCCGGCGCACTGGTCACCCCACCCGGCGACCAGGCCCAGCACCTGACCCTGAACCTGGACGGCAGCACCTGGTTCGGCATGCGCTACCTGTACCCGATCACCGTGCAGCAGGCCGGCACCCTGGACATTCCCGCACTGACCGTGACGGCCCGGCCGGGCAATGCCGCGGCCGCCCTGAGCGCCACCACGGCGGCGCTGCACCTGCGCGTGCAACTGCCGGCCGGGGTCGAGCCGGGCCAGGCGGTGCTGGTGGCCAGCGCCCTGAGCCTGACCCAGCAGGTGAACCCGGCAAGCAGAACACTCAAGGTGGGTGACAGCCTCACCCGCAGCGTGACCCTGCAGGCCCAGGGCGCGCCGAGCCTGATGCTGCCGGTGACGGCGCTGCAGGCCGTGCCGGGCCTGAGCCTCTACCTCAAGACGCCCCAGGTGCAGGCCCTCGACGATGGCCGTGGCCACGTCGTGGGCGGCCAGCGCATCGACACCGCCAGCTACCGCATCGAGCAGCCCGGCAGCTACCAGCTGCCCGCCGTGCAGGTGCACTGGTGGAGCACCACCGACCAGGCCCTGCGTATCACAACGCTGCCCGCCGTGCCCTTCACCGCCAGCGCCGGCCCTGCCTACACCCCGGTGTTCTCGGTGGCCGACGATCTGCAGCGCCTTGGCCAGCAGGGCCGCCTGCACCTGTCGCGGCACTGGCTCGGCGCCGCTTTGGTGCTCGCGGCACTGGGCCTGGCGTGGCGGGTGTGGCGTAGCCGCGGGCCGACCTGGCTGGCCCGCTGGCGGCACTGGCAGGCCCGACGCCAGGCCCGTCGCCTCGCCTCTGCCGAGCATGCATGGCAACAGGTGCCCGTTGATCTGGCCAGGCATCCGCCGCAGCTCACTGCGCTATACCTGTGGTTCAGGCGCAGCCAGGGCAGCGTGCGCCTGGCCACGGCCGACGACACCACCCTGCTGGCGCTGCTGCGACGCGGCTACGGCGCAGACGGCGCCCCCGATACGCTGCTCGCTGCGCTCAAGGCCGAACTTGCACAGCTTCATGCACGGCATTCACCGCGCCAGCCTGCCGCGCCCGCGCGCCACGGCCTGCGCCCGCTCAATCCAATGCAGAACAGGGAATCGCGATGAAATCCAGTCCGAGTGTTCGTGGGTGGCTGCTGCTGGTGTTGCTGCTGCACTGGCCATTGTCGGCCCAGGCCGATGCGCCGCTGCCCTCATGGCACCAGGGCGCCGCCAGGGCCGCCCTCGTGCAGTTCGTCGAAAGCGTCACCCGCGAGGGCGACCCGCAGTTCGTGACCCCCGCGCAACGCATCGCGGTGTTCGACAACGACGGCACCCTGTGGAGCGAACAGCCCGCCTACTTCCAGGTGCTGTTCGCCTTCGACGAGATCCGCCGCATGGCCCCCGAGCACCCCGAGTGGAAGACCACCCAGCCGTTCAAGGCGGTGCTGGAAAACGACCAGAAGGCCCTGGCCGCCGCCGGCATGGACGGCCTGCTGAAAATCATCGGCGTGACCCATACCGGGGTCAGCACCGAAGCCTTCATCGGCCATGCCCGGGCCTGGCTGGCCAAGGCCCGTCACCCCACCCACCAGCGCCCCTACACCGAGATGATCTACCAGCCCATGCACGAGCTGCTCGACTACCTGCGCAGCCAGAGCTTCAAGGTGTACATCGTTTCCGGGGGCGACACCGCGTTCATGCGCGCCTTCGCCGACGAGGTGTACGGCGTGCCGCCCGAGCAGGTGATCGGCTCCAGCTTCGTCACCGAATACCAGCTGGTCGACGGCGTGCCGGCCCTGCTGCGTACCGCCAGGATCGCGCACAACGATGACGGCCCGGGCAAGCCCGAAAGCATCGACGCGATCATCGGGCGCCGGCCGATCCTGGCCTTCGGCAACTCCGACGGCGACCTGCAGATGCTGCAATGGACCGCCGCCGGCAAGGGCCCGCGCTTCATGGGCCTGGTGCACCACACCGACGCGAAACGTGAATGGGCCTACGACCGCCAGTCGCAGGTCGGACGGCTGGACAAGGCGCTGGACGAAGCGCGCCGCCAGCAATGGACAATCGTGGACATGGCGGCCGACTGGGCCCGGGTATTCCCGTTCGAGCCTGCCTCCACCCCGCAATCGCAGTGACGCGGTAACGAGCAAAGCAGTGATGCAACCGACATGTCGCCTGCGGGCGGCTCGAATGGCGAAAGGGAGGCAAGTCAGATGACTCGCATACGCAGATGGGCACCGCAGCTCGCGCTGGTCGCGGCCACGGTGATGGGGCTCGCGACAGGGGCGGCAAGTGCCGCCGACAAGCCGAATATCCTGGTGATATTCGGCGACGACATCGGCCAGACCAATATCAGTGCCTACTCGATGGGGGTGGTCGGCTACCAGACCCCCAACATCGACCGCATTGCCAAGGAAGGCATGCTGTTCACCGACTACTACGCGGAAAACAGCTGCACCGCCGGCCGCTCCAGCTTCATCACCGGGCAGACGCCACTGCGCACCGGCCTGTCCAAGGTCGGCGCACCGGGGGCGCCGGTGGGCCTGCAGGACCGCGACATCACCATCGCCCAGGCACTCAAGTCGCTGGGCTACGCCACCGGGCAGTTCGGCAAGAACCACCTGGGCGACAAGGACGAGTACCTGCCGACCAAGCACGGCTTCGACGAGTTCTTCGGCAACCTCTATCACCTCAACGCCGAAGAAGAGCCCGAGCGCCCCTACTGGCCCAAGGATCCGAACGACCCCTACGTGAAGAACTTCAGCCCGCGCGGGGTGATCCACGCCTTCGCCGACGGCAAGATCGAGGACACCGGTTCGCTCAACAAGAAGCGCATGGAAACCATCGACGATGAAACCACCGGCGCGGCCGAGGAGTTCATCAAGAAGCAGGTGGCCGCCGACAAGCCGTTCTTCGTGTGGATGAACACCACGCGCATGCACGTGTACACCCATGTGCGCGACTCGATGAAGGGCCAGAGCGGCATGCCCGGCAACGAATACGCCGACGGCATGCTCGAGCACGATGGCGACGTGGGCAAGCTGCTCAAGACCCTCGACGACCTGAAGATCGCCGATAACACCATCGTGATCTACACCACCGACAACGGGCCCAACCAGTTCTCCTGGCCGGACGCGGCGACCACGCCGTTTCGCAGCGAGAAGGACTCCAACTGGGAAGGCGCCTTCCGCGTGCCGGCGATCATCCGCTGGCCGGGCAAGATCAAGGAAGGCACGGTGTCCAACGAGATGTTCTCGGGCCTGGACTGGTTCCCCACCCTGCTGGCGGCTGCCGGTGACACCGGCGTGAAGGACAAGCTGCTCAAGGGCTGGGCACCGACTGCCGGTGGCAAGAATTTCAAGGTGCACCTGGACGGCTACAACCAGTTGCCCTACCTCACCGGCCAGCAACCCAAGGGCGCACGTGACGAGTTCTACTACTTCAACGACGACGGCGACCTGGTGGCGATGCGCTTCGGCGACTGGAAGGCGGTGTTCTGCGAACAGCGTCGCCCCGGCGGCTTCGAAGTGTGGCAGGACCCGTTCGTGTGCCTGCGCGTGCCGAAGATCTTCAACCTGCGCATGGATCCGTATGAGCGCGCCGACGTGGTCTCTGACCAGTACAACGACTGGCTGGCAAAGAACGTCTACCTGACCGGCATCGCCACCATGAAGGCCTCGGTGTTTCTCGAAACCTTCATCGACTACCCACCCAGCCAGCACCCGGCCAGCTTCAGCGTCGACCAGGTGCGCAAGCAGGTGGACGCGAAGATCGAGGAGAAGATGAAGCAAGGCAAGCAATAGGCGGCAAGCTGCACACGGATGCCTCGTCCCTGACGGGGCATTTTGCCGACTGCGATACCCGCCAACCCGCCAATCTGCTGCTAGGCTCAAGCACTGGTTGTCCCTCCCGCGAGGGCGTATTCCCAGCACTCACCACAAGGCCCCTTGCCCTGATGCCGGTCGCCAGCCGCTCCTCCCGACACGCCAAAGCCCCCGCCGCCTGCGCTCCACCCCGCACACTGCCCCTGGCAGCGACCCTGCTGCTGGTCTCCGGCAGCGCGGCGCTGATCTATCAGGTGCTGTGGATCAAGCAGCTGTCACTGGTGGTGGGGGTGGAAGTGCATGCGATCACCACCGGCATCAGCGCATTCTTCGCCGGGCTGGCGCTGGGCGGCTGGTGGCTGGGGCGTCACGCCGATCGGCTGCGCCAGCCGCTGCGCCTGTATGCGCTGCTCGAACTGGCCGTGGCCGTGGTCGGCATCGCGGCCACCCTGGCCCTGGGCAGCAGCGCCGGGTTGTTCGCCCGCCTGCAGGGCAGCATCGGGCTGCTGGCCTGGGCGCTGCCGTTCAGCCTGGTTGCCCTGCCGGCGCTGCTGATGGGCGGCACCCTGCCGGTGCTGGTGCGTGCCGTGACCGCGCAGGGGGCAACGGCCGGACGCGCCGGCGGGCAGCTGTACGCGGCCAACACGGCCGGGGCGATTGTCGGCACCCTGCTCGCAGCCTTTGTGCTGATCCCGCTGCTGGGGGTACGCGGCAGTGCCTGTGCCGCCGCCGTGCTCAACCTGCTGGCCGGGGCCGGTGCACTGTGGCTGCTGCGCCTGACACCGGACGTCGAAGCCGACACCGTGGTAACCGCCAGCGCCCCGCGCAGCCGGGCGGCGCGCCTGGCCCTGGCCCTGTACGCGGTGGCCGGGGGCATTGCGCTGGGCTATGAGGTGATCTGGTCACAGGCCCTGGTGCAGTTCATGAGCACCCGCACCTTCGCCTTTGCGGTGATGCTGGCCACCTACCTGGCCGGGCTGATGCTGGGCAGCGCACTGATTGCCCGGCGCGTGGAGCGGCTGCGCGACCCGTGGGCCACCTTTGCCATGCTGATCGGTGCGGCGGGGCTGCTGGCGCTGCTGGAAATCGCCGGGCTGGGGCGCTGGCTGATCAGTGCGCAGACCCAGGCCGAAGCGCTGGTACTGGGCCTGGGCGGCAGCGCACTGGCGGGCATGAGTGCCCGCTTTGCGGTGGTGGCGGTGAGCGTAGTGCTGCTGCCCACCACGCTGCTGGGGGCGGCGTTCCCGGTGGCGCTGCGCCTGGCCTGCGCGCCGGGCCATGCGGGGCGCGACGTGGGCGCGGTGGTGGCGCTCAACACCCTGGGTGGGATTGCCGGGGTGATGCTGTGCGGGTTCGTGCTGGTGCCCGCGCTGGGGCTGGTGCGCAGCCTGGGGGTGCTGGCGGTGCTGGCGGCAGGGGTCGGGGTAATCGCGGTCGTGGCGGGGGCGGGCCTGGCCGCTTCGCCGGCAAGGCCGGCGCCTGCAGGTACAGGCTCAGGATCTGCTCGAACCCTGTGGGAGCGGGCTTGCCAGCGAACAGGCGCGCTCAGTCAACCCAGATTCATCGCCCTCTACGCCATTGCCCTGGCCAGCCTCCTGACCGCCCTGCTCACCCCACCCCAGCGCCTGGCCAACCTGCTGCCCGGCGCGCGCAGCGGCGAGCTGGTGTTCTATCAGGAAGGCCGTGGCGCCACGGTCGCCGTGGTCGAACAGCACAAGCCCCAGGGCAGCTTTCGTCGCCTGTACATCCAGGGCGTGTCCAACACCGGCGATGCCATGCCGTCGCTGCGCTACATGCGCCTGCAGGCCCTGCTGCCGCTGTTGATCCACAACGGCGAGCCGCGCTCGGCGCTGGTGATCGGGCTGGGCACCGGCATCACCGCCGGCGCCCTGCTGCGCTACCCGGGCCTGGAGCAACGCGTGGTGGCCGAACTGCTGCCGGCGGTGGTGCACGCCTCGACGCTGTTCCAGGGCAACTACCACGCCGCCGACGATGCGCGCCTGGACATCCGCCTGCGCGACGGGCGCCGTGAACTGCTGGCCAGCCCGCAGCCCTACGACCTGATCACCCTGGAGCCACCGCCCCCCTCGGCAGCCGGCGTGGTCAACCTGTACTCGCGTGACTTCTACCAGCTGGCCGCCAGCCGCCTCAACCCCCAGGGCCTGGTCGCCCAGTGGCTGCCGCTGCCCACCCAGAACATCGACGACAGCCGTGCCCTGGTGCGCAGCTTCATCGACGTGTTCCCGCATGCCTCGCTGTGGACCACCGAGTTCCATGAAATGCTGCTGGTCGGCTCGCTGCAGCCGGTGCGCCTGGACCTGCCGCGCATCAGCGCGCGCCTGGCGCCCCCCCCCGTGCAACGCACCCTGGCCGAGGTGGGCGTGGACTCGCCGGCCGCACTGCTGGCCACCTGGGTCACCGACCGCGCCGGCCTGGAGCGCTTTGCCGCACAGGCCCCGGCCGTCACCGACGACCAGCCACGCATCGAGTACGCCCCCTGGGTGCGCAGCGACGAGATCACCCGGGTGTTGCCGGCCCTGCTGGCGCTGGGCAGCCCGGTGCCGCTGGAAGGCGCCGATGCCCTGGCCAGCCTGCGCCTGAACGACCAGCGCCAGCGCCTGCAGCGCTTCTACCAGGTGGGCCTGAGCGCCTACCGCGGCCAGCGCGACACCTGGGCGCGACAGGTTCAGGGCGTGATGCGAGAAGATGGCAGCAACCCGTACTACCGTTGGTTCCTGGGCATGCCGTGAAGCGCGCCGCCTGATTGAAGCGCCCCTTACCCCAACAGCATGGACGTCTGCATGTCGAAAAAGCGCGCCGTTACGCCGCCCCAACAGCCCCCCGTGCGCGGCACCAGCCTGCTCTGGCCGGTGCTGGCCGGGGCGGTCCTGCTGGCCCTGCTGGGCACCTGGTTCGCCCTCGACCGTGCCCCGGCACACCTGCCGGTGGCCGCGCAGAGCACGCCACCAGCCCCGCCAGCGCCAAGCAGCCCCGCCCCGGCGCTGGTCGACGAAGCCACCTGCCAGGGTTGCCATGGCGAACAGGTTCGCCAGTGGCAAGGTTCCCATCACCAGTTGGCGATGCAGCCGGCCACCGCCCAGACCGTGCTGGGCAATTTCGCCGACGTGCAGTTCAAGAGCGACCGCGAGACCACGCGCTTCTTTCGCCAGGGCGACCGCTTCTGGGTCAACACCCCAGGCGCCGACGGCCGGCCCCAGGATTTCGAGGTGGCCTATGCCTTCGGCATCGAGCCTTTGCAGCAGTACCTGATCGACACCGGCGGCGGGCACCTGCAGGCGCTCGGGGTGGCCTGGGATACGCGCCAGCAGCAGTGGTTTCACCTGTACCCCGGCCAGGGCGTGGACTTCAAGAACCCGCTGCACTGGAGCAAGCCGCAGCAGAATGCCAACTTCATGTGCGTGGAGTGCCATACCACCGGCTTCAAGCGCAATTTCAACGCTGCCAGCGCCACCTTCGACAGCCACTGGAACAGCCTGGGCGTGGGGTGCCAGGCGTGCCACGGCCCGGCCTCCGGGCACCTGGCGTGGGCGGCGCAAAAGCCGGCCAGGCAGGTTGCCCATGCCGGCTTCCAGCAGAGCCTGGTGGAGGGTGGCAACCTGGCCGAAGTCGAAACCTGTGCCCGCTGCCATGCGCGCCGCGCGCCGCTGGGCGATGGCTTTCACAACGAGCGCCGCCTGATGGACGACTACCTGCCCAGCCGCCTGACCCGCGAGCTGTATGAGCTGGACGGCAAGATCAAGGACGAGGTGTTCGAGTACGGCGCCTTCACCCAGAGCAAGATGTTCGCCAAGGGCGTGCGCTGCAGCAATTGCCACGAGCCCCACAGCACCCAGCTCAAGGCACCGGGCGACGGGGTGTGCCTGCAGTGCCACAACCCTGCGGGCAAGACCGGCGTGGCCGGGGTCGACGGCGCCGGGCTCAAGGCCCGCGACTATACCGCCACCGAGCACCATCACCATGCCCCCGGCAGCCCCGCGGCGCAGTGCGTCAGCTGCCACATGCCCGGCAAGTTCTACATGGTCAATGACTATCGCCACGACCACGGCTTCAGCATTCCGGCACCGGCCCAGGCACTGGCGCTGGGCACGCCGGATGCCTGCCTGGGGTGTCACAAGGGCAGTGCCGGGCAGCGCGTCAGCGAGCAGTTCGCGCTGTGGTACGCCGACCGGCCCTCCGACACACCGGCCTACGCTGCCAGCCTGGACCTGCTGCGCAGCGGCAAACCCGGTGCCGCCCAGGCGCTGCTGACGCAACTGGCCAACAGCGAACTGCCGGCGATCCGCCGCGCCACCCTGCTCGCCGAACTGCCCAACTACCCGAGCGAACGTACCCTGCAGGCGGCGCGCAGCGCCCTGGGCGACAGCGCACCGCAGGTACGCGCCGCGGCGGTGGAAGCCCTGGCCGCGCTGCTGCCCCCGCAACAGCGAAGCATGCCGCTGGCCCCCTTGCTGCGTGACCCGGTGCTGGCCGTGCGCATCGCGGCCGCCTACGCCCTGCTGCCGGCACGGGCAGCCGGGCTGGGCGCGGCGCAGGCGGCGTTCGAGCAGGCGCTGGGCGAATACGAAAGCGTGCAGCTGAGCCTGCTCGAACGCGCCGAAGCCAACCTCAACCTGGCCCTGCTGTACCAGGCCAGCGGACGCACCGATGCGGTCGAGCCGTACCTGCGCAGCGCGGTGCTGCGCGACGCCGACTTCCTGCCGGCCCGTGTGGCCCTGGTGCAGTGGCTGGACAGCCATGGCCGCCAGGACGAAGCACGCACGCTGCTGGAAGACAGCCTGCGCCAGCACCCCGACTCGGCGCTGTTGCAGCAGGCCCACGGCCTGGCCCTGATTCGCCAGGGCCGTCGCGACCAAGCGCTGGTGGCGCTGCGCAAGGCCGTGCAGCTGGCCCCGCAGAACGCCGGCTACGGGTATGTGCTGGCGGTGGCCCTGCACGATCAGGGGCAGCGCGAGCCGGCAATGCAACAACTGTGGAGCAGCCTGCAACAACAACCGTTTAACCGTGATGTTCGGCTGGCCTTGATGCATTATCTGCAACAGGCCCGGCAGGTGGACACAGCCAATGCCCTGCTCGAGTCGCTGCGCCAGCTCAACCCCTACGACCCGATGCTGCAACCGCGCCCCGCCAGCGGGAGCTGAGGGCCTGCAAAAAATTTGATGAAGGCAATATCGAACTAGAATCAGGCCTGCACACTCAGATGCGCATGTGCCTTACCTACCCTGCTCAGGAGCTTGTCCAAATGGCTGCACTGCAACCTGTCACCCTCACCGCCATCCGCACCCACCAGGCCTCCCTGGTAGCCGAATGGCTGGCCGGGCTGGACGCGTCGGGTGCCACGCGCAACCTCAAGGCCGACGACCTCAAGCGCCAGACCGAAGAGTTTCTCGACCTGCTGCACGCCGGCCTGCAGAACGGCGATGCCAGCAACCTCAACGCCGGTGCCTGGGACGAGGTGCGCCTGTTCCTGGAAAAGCTCTCCCATAGCCGCGCCCTGCTCGGCCAGGACTCGCAGCAGACCGCCACCTTCATCTTCTCCCTCAAGGGCCCGCTGTTCGCCCTGCTGCAGCGCGAATACAGCGAGCAGCCGGCGCAACTGGCCAACCAGCTGCTGCAGGTGTCCGAACTGCTCGATGCCCTGGGCCTGCACACCATCCGCACCTTCCAGAAATCCCGCGAGGCGGTGATCAAGCGCCAGCAGGAAGAACTGCTGGAGCTGTCCACCCCGGTGGTCAAGCTGTGGGACGGCGTACTGGCACTGCCGATGATCGGCACCCTGGACTCGCAACGCACCCAGGTGGTGATGGAATCGCTGCTGCAGCGCATCGTCGACACCGGCTCTGAAATCGCCATCATCGACATCACCGGTGTGCCCACCGTCGATACCCTGGTGGCCCAGCACCTGCTCAAGACCGTGACCGCCATCCGCCTGATGGGCGCCGACTGCATCATCAGCGGTGTACGCCCGCAGATCGCCCAGACCATCGTGCACCTGGGCCTGGACCTGCAGGGCGTGGTGACCAAGGCCAACCTGGCCGACGCCCTGAAGCTGGCCCTGCATCGCCTGGGCCTGTCCGTCGCCAAGGCGGGCTGAAGCCATGGAGCGCATCCCGATTCTGCAAATCGGCGAATTCCTGCTGGTGACCATCCAGGTCGACATGCATGACCAGCTGGCCATGACCCTGCAGGACGACCTGTCCGAGCGCATCAGCGCGACCTCGGCCAAGGGCGTGCTGATCGACATCTCGGCGCTGGACATGGTCGACTCCTTCATCGGCCGCATGATCGGCACCATCTCCGGGGTGTCGCGCATCATGGACACGCAGACCGTGCTGGTGGGCATGCAGCCGGCCGTGGCGATCACCCTGGTCGAACTGGGCCTGACCCTGCCCGGCGTGCGTACCGCGCTCAACGCCGAGCGCGGCATGCGCCTGCTCAACAACTCGGCTGCACCGCAATGAGCGCCGAGCAAAGCGGCACCCAGCCCATCCTGCTGGAGCAGGATGTGGTACGTGCACGGCAACTGGCGCGCACCCTGGCCCAGGGCTGCGGCATGAGCCTGATCAACCTGACCAAGCTGGTCACGGCGGTCAGCGAGCTGGCCCGCAACGCCGTGGTGTATGGCGGCGGTGGCCACATGGACTGGCAGGTGGTCGAGAAGGACCATCGCAAGGGCCTGCGCCTGACCTTTCGCGACGAAGGGCCGGGCATCCCCGACATCAAGCTGGCCATGACCGATGGCTGGACCAGCGGCGGCGGCCTGGGCCTGGGCCTGACCGGGGCCAAGCGCCTGGTGGACGAGTTCGAACTGGATACCGCCCCCGGGGCCGGCACGCGCGTGACGATTCTGCGATGGGCCTGAGTATCCTGGGCAGCCTGACCCAGGTGCTGCCGATAGAAGACGAGAGCCAGGTCGGTCATGCCCGGCGCTGCGTGCAACGCCTGGCCGAACAGCAGGGTTTCGATGCCACCGACGCCGGGCGCGCCGCGCTGCTGGCCACCGAGCTTGCGAGCAACCTGCTCAAGCATGCCGGGCGCGGTGAACTGCACCTGCGGGTGCTGCCCAACAGCGGCTACAGCGGGCTGGAACTGATCGCCATCGACCGTGGTGCAGGCTTCGACCTGCACCACTGCCTGGCCGACGGGTTCTCCACCGGCGGTACCCAGGGCATCGGCCTGGGCGCGATCAAGCGCCTGGCCGATGTGTTCGATGTGTACGCCGACAGCCGTGGCGCCGCCGTGCTGGCGCGCCTGTACCCACGCAGCAGCGCGGCCTGCGACCTGCGCTGGGGCGCCAGCCAGCACAGCCTGCATCACGACCCGGCCTGTGGCGATGCCTGGTACCTGGCCTACGACGGCCAGCGCATCAGTGCCCTGGTGGTCGACGGGCTGGGCCACGGCGAGCTCGCCGAACGGGCCGCCCACGCCGGCACCCAGGCCTTTGCCCAGGCCCCGTTCGCCGACCCCGCGCAGGTGCTCGAGGCGATGCACGTCAACATGCAGGGCACCCGTGGCGGCGCCGCAGCGTTCGCCCAGTACGACAACGGCGCGCTGCGTTTCAGCGGCGTCGGCAACATCGGCGCGCACCTGCTCGCACCCGGTAGCAGTCGTGGCCTGGCCTCGCACCCGGGTATCGTCGGCGGGCAATTCCGTCGCGTGCGCCCCTTTGACTATGCTGATGTGCATGCCAACCTGCTGGTGCTCTACAGCGACGGGCTGCAATCGCGCTGGGACCTGCAGCAGTATGCTGGCCTCATGCATCAGCACCCGGCACTGATCGCCGCCGTGCTGCATCGCGACTTCTGCCGAGGCCGCGATGATGTCACCGTGCTGGTTGTTGCCCTGGAGACCCTAAGTGGCTGATTCCCCTACCCTTGCCGACACCGAGGCGCAGGCGCTGATCGCGCGGCTGCGTGAAGAGGGCGACGCCCTGCGCGCCGAACTCGAAGAAACCAACCAGGGCGTGCTGGCCCTGTATGCCGAGCTGGATATCCAGGCCGAGCAACTGCGCCAGGCCTCGGACCTCAAGAGCCGCTTCCTGTCGTACATGAGCCACGAGTTTCGCACGCCGCTGGGTTCGATCCTGAGCATCGCCCGCCTGCTCAGCGACGAGCTGGACGGCCCGCTGAGCCCCGAGCAGCACAAGCAGGTGACCTTCGTCAGCAATTCGGCGCGCGAACTGAGCGACATGGTCGACGACCTGCTCGACCTGGCCAAGATCGAGGCCGGGCGCATCACCATCTCGCCGGCCTGGTTCGACATGCTCGACCTGTTCGCGGCCCTGCGCGGCATGTTCCGGCCGATCGTCGATGCCTCGGCGGTCGACCTGATCTTCGAAGAGCCCCAGGGCCTGCCGCGCCTGTACAGCGACGACAAGAAGCTGGCGCAGATCCTGCGCAACTTCATTTCCAACGCGCTGAAATTCACCGCCCGCGGCGAAGTGCGGGTGTCGTCGCAACTGGAAGACGACGGCCAGATCCGCTTTGCGGTGCACGACACCGGCATCGGCATCCCGGGCGAGTTGCACGACACGCTGTTCGAGGACTTCGCACAGATCGACTCGCCGCTGCAGAAGCGCCTGCGTGGCACCGGCCTGGGCCTGTCGCTGTGCAAGCGCTTCGCGGCGCTGCTGGGTGGCCGGGTCGGGGTCGAGAGTACGCCCGGGGTCGGTTCGACCTTCTACGTAGTGATCCCCTTGGCGCTGGCCCAGGAGCCTGGTGATGAAGCCTGACATCCGCCTGCTGATCGTCGACGACAACATCGTCACCCGCTATGCCCTGCGCCGGCGCCTGGAATGCCATGGCTACCGCATCGACGAGGCCGGCACCGGTGGCGAGGGCCTGGAGCTGATTGCCAGCCAGACCTACGACGCGCTGATCCTGGATGTACACCTGCCGGACATGAGCGGCTTCGATATCGTGCGCATCCTGCGCGCCACCCCGGCCACCGCGTTGCTGCCGGTGATCCACGTATCGGCGGCCGCCATCGGTACCGGCGACATCATCACCGGGCTGGACGCCGGGGCCGACGCCTACCTGATCCACCCGGTCGACCCCGAGGTGTTGCTGGCCACCCTGCGCACGCTGCTGCGGGTACGCGACACCGAGCAGGCGCTGCGCGAGAGCGAGGCGCGCTTTCGCGAGATCTTCGTCAGCACCGCCGCGCCCATCGCGCTGCTGGGCACCGGGCTCAAGGTGCACGAATGCAACCAGGCGTTCGCCCAGCTGATCCAGGACAACCTGAGCCCCGACACCCTGGTCGAGTGCTTTGCCGACGACCAGCAGCCGGTGATCGACGAGCTGCTGCGCAGGCTCGGCACCCGGGACCGCTGGAAGGGCCTGCTGCACATGCGCGTCAACGGCCAGCTGCGCGAGACCCAGTGGCAGGTGTCGCCCTACCGCAGCGGCGAGTCGAGCCTGATCTTCGTCGAGGACGTGACCGAACAGCGCCACCGCGAACGCACCCAGCGCGCCGAACTGGACAGCGCGACCACCCTGCTGGCCCAGGAAGTGGCCGAGCGCGCCCGTACCGAGGCGCAGTTGCTGCAGGTGCAGAAGATGGACGCACTGGGCAAGCTTACCGGCGGCATCGCCCATGACTTCAACAACATGCTCACCGGCATCATCACCAGCCTGGAGCTGATCAAGAAACGCATCGAGCAGGGCCGCGTCGACAAGGTGCAGTCCTACGCCGACGCTGCACTGGGCGCCGCCATGGGGGCCGCCACCCTGACCCACCGCCTGCTCGCCTTTGCCCGCCAGCAACCGCTGGACCCCCGCCCGGCCGACATCAACCAGCACATCCGCTCGCTGGAGGAACTGCTGCGACGCACCATCGGCGAACACATCAGCCTGCACCTGAACCTGAGCGAGCACCTCAGCGTGGCCCTGGTAGACCCGATCCAGCTGGAGAACGCCGTGCTCAACCTGGTGATCAACGCGCGCGACGCGCTGCCCCAGGGTGGCAACATCTGGATCAGCACCTACGCGGCGCACACCCAGGACGACCTCAAGCTGGCCGATGGCGCCTACGTGGCATTGTCGGTGCGCGACGACGGCAGCGGCATCGCCCCCGAGGTGATCGGCAAGGTCTTCGACCCGTTCTTCACCACCAAGCCCATCGGCCAGGGCACCGGGCTGGGGCTGTCGACCATCTACGGCTTCGCCCGCCAGTCGGCCGGCGACGTGCAGATCCGCAGCACCGGCGGGCGCGGTACCGAAGTGACGCTGCTGCTGCCGGCCAGCCAGAGCCCGCTGTTGAGCATCACCGAACCCACACCCGACACCGTGATCAGTACCGCCGGCGAGCATGTGCTGGTGGTCGAGGACATGTCGGTGGTGCGCAGTTTCGTCTGCGAGGTGCTGACCGATGCCGGTTACCGCTGCACCCCGGCGCCGGACGTCGAAAGCGCCCTGCAGAAACTGCATGCCGACCCGAGCATCGCCCTGCTGCTCAGCGACGTGGGCCTGCCGCACATGAACGGGCGCGAGCTGGCCAATGTCGCGCGCATGCTGCGCCCGAGCCTGCCGGTGCTGTTCATGACCGGCTACGCCGAGAACGCCATCGACCGGCAGCATTTTCTCGGTGAGCGCATGGACATCGTCACCAAGCCGTTCCAGATCCACGAACTGCTGGACAAGGTTCGGCGCAGCCTCGACGCCTGAGCCGCCTCAGCCCAGGGCCCGGGCCAGAAACGGCGCGGTACGGCTGTGGGCACTGGCCGCCACCTGCTGCGGCGTGCCGCAGGCCACCAGCGTGCCGCCCTGGTCCCCCGCCCCCGGGCCGATGTCGATCACCCAGTCGCTCTGGGCCACCACGCGCATGTCGTGCTCCACCACGATCACCGTATGCCCGGCATCCACCAGGCGCCCCAGCTGCAGCATCAGCCGGTCGATATCCTGCGGATGCAGGCCGTTGGTGGGTTCGTCGAGCACATACAGGGTGGCCCCGCGGGCCATGCGCTGCAGTTCGGTGGCCAGCTTGATGCGCTGCGCCTCACCGCCCGACAGCTCGGTGGCCGGCTGGCCCAGGCGCAGGTAGCCCAGCCCGATTTCGTGCAGCACCGCCAGGGCACGCTGCACCGCCGGCTGCTGCTCGAACACCGCCAGGGCCTGGGTCACCGTCAGTTGCAGCACCTGGGCGATGTTCAGGCCCTGCCAGGTGACCGCCAGGGTCTGCGGGTTGTAGCGGGCGCCATGGCAGGTGGGGCACGGTGCGTAGACGCTGGGCATGAACAGCAGCTCGACGCTGACAAAGCCTTCGCCTTCGCAGGTTTCGCAACGGCCCTTGGCCACGTTGAACGAGAAGCGCCCGGCATCGAAGCCCTGTTCGCGGGCCGCATCGGTGGCGGCGAACAGTTTGCGCACGTGGTCGAACAGGCCGGTGTAGGTCGCAAGGTTCGAGCGCGGGGTACGGCCGATGGGCTTCTGGTCCACCTGCACCAGCCGGCGGATGTGCTCCAGGCCCGCCGTGACCTGGCCGCCGCTGGCCTGCGCCACGTCATCCTCCAGGCCCTGCTCCTGGGGCTCGCTGGGCGCAGTGGCCTGGCCCAGGTGCGCGCCCACCAGCTCCAGCAGCGCCTGGCTGACCAGGCTGGACTTGCCCGAGCCGGAAATCCCGGTGACGGCCGTGAAGCACCCAAGGGGGAAGGCCGCATCGAGGTTGTGCAGGTTGTTGCGCGTCACGCCCTCCAGGCGCAGCCAGCCGCCGGGTTCACGCGGGGTGCGCGGCACGGCGGCCTGGGCGCCGAACAGGTAGTTGCGGGTCTGCGAGGCCTCGACCTCGGCCAACCCGGCCGGGGGCCCGCTGTACAGCACCTGGCCGCCCTGCTCGCCCGCCGCCGGGCCCACGTCCACCAGCCAGTCGGCGCGGCGCATGGTGTCCAGGTCGTGCTCGACCACGAACACCGAATTGCCCGCGGCCTTGAGGCGCAGCAGGGCCTCGTACAGCGCCTCGCCATCGGCCGGGTGCAGGCCGGCCGAGGGTTCGTCCAGTACATAGATCACCCCGAACAGCTGCGAGTTGAGCTGGGTGGCCAGGCGCAGGCGCTGCAGCTCGCCCGACGACAGGGTCGGCGTGCTGCGCTCCAGGGCCAGGTAACCCAGGCCCAGGTCGATCAGGGTGGCCACCCGTTCGAGCAGGTCCTGGGCGATGCGCTGCGCGGCCAGGCGTTTTTCCAGCGAGAGGTTGGGCGTGTGGCGCACGTCCGGGCCGCCGGCATGGGCGTTGTCGCCCCTGGCCGCGCGCTGCTGGCGGGCGTCACGGGTTTGCGCGTGGGTCAGCACCGCACCCTGCTCGTCGCCATGCTCGACATAGGTGGCGCTGGCCACCGGCTTGAGCACCTCGGCCAGCTGCAGCAAGGGCAACTGCGCCAGCTCGGCAATGTCCAGCCCGGCGAAGGTCACGGTCAGGGCCTCGCGCTTGAGCCGCTTGCCCGCGCACAACGGGCAGGCGCTGGCCCGCATGAACTGGCTGACGCGCTTGCGCATCAGCGCGCTCTGCGAATGGGTGAAGGTGTGCAGCACATAGCGCCGCGCGCCGCTGAAGGTGCCCTGATAGCTGGGTTCGAGCTTGCGCTTGAGGGCGTCGCGGGTCTGGGCCGGGGTCATGCCGGCATACACCGGCACAGTGGGGGTTTCCTCGGTGAACAGGATCCAGTCGCGCTGCTCCTGGGGCAGGTCGCGCCACGGAATGTCGACGTCATAGCCCAGGGTCACGAGGATGTCGCGCTGGTTCTGGCCCTGCCACGCCAGCGGCCACGAGGCCACTGCACGCTCGCGGATGGTCAGCGACGGGTCAGGCACCATCGAGGCCTCGTCCACCTCGTAGACCCGGCCCAGGCCGTGGCACTCGGGGCATGCGCCCTGGGGCGTATTGGGCGAGAAGTCCTCGGCATACAGCATCGGCTGGCCGTCCGGGTAACTGCCGGCGCGCGAATAGAGCATGCGAATCAGGCTCGACAGCGTGGTCACGCTGCCCACCGAGGAGCGCGCGCTGGGGGTACCGCGCTGCTGTTGCAGGGCCACCGCCGGCGGCAGGCCTTCGATGGCGTCCACATCCGGCACCCCGACCTGGTCGATCAGGCGTCGCGCATAGGGCGCCACCGACTCGAAATAGCGGCGCTGGGCCTCGGCATACAGGGTCGAGAACGCCAGCGACGACTTGCCCGAGCCGGACACGCCGGTGAATACCACCAGCGCATCGCGGGGGATGTCCACATCCACGTTCTTCAGGTTGTGTTCGCGCGCGCCGCGCACCTTGACCATGCCGGCCGGGCCGGCATGGGGCGTGGTGGATCGAGGTGAATTCATGGTCGGACCTTGGTCGGCGAGGGTCTGGAATTGGAGCGGCGTGCGCGGCGGATCGTTCCACCGCCGCCCTGGGGCCTCAGCTCAGCGCGGCCCGCAGACGTTGACGCAGGCGCGAGCCGAACACGTTGATCAGCAACCCCACCATCACCAGCACCCCACCCCAGCATTGCAGGGTACTCAGGCGCTCACCCAGCAGCAACGCCGAGGAGCTCAGCCCCACCACTGGCACCAGCAGCGAAAACGGTGCGACCTTGCCCGCCGGGTAGCGCGACAGCAGGCCGCTCCACAGGCTGTAGCCGAGCATGGTGGCGATGAAGGCCAGGTACGCCAGGGCCAGGATCGAGTTCAGGCCGATGCCGCGCAGCGAGCTTTCGATCAGCGCCGGCCCTTCGAGCCACCACGACAGGGCGAAGAATGGCAACGGCGGAATCAGCGCGCCCCAGATCACCAGCGCCACCAGGTCGATGTTGCCGAAGCGGCGCGTGATGATGTTGCCCATGGCCCAGCATGCGGCGGCGCACAGGGTCAGCACCAGCGCCAAAAATGGCACGTGGCTGCCGTTCTCGCTGCCGATCAGCGCCAGGCCCCCGGCGGCCACCAGCAGCCCCAGCAGGCTGGCGGCGCGCAGCCGCTCACCGAGAAACATCGCGGCAAAGAACAGCGTGAAGAAGGCCTGCGACTGCAGCACCAGCGACGCCAGGCCCGGCGGCATGCCGTTGCCCATGGCCTCGAACAGAAAGGCGAACTGGCCCAGCGAGATGGTGGTGCCGTAGGCCAGCAACCAGCGCCACGGAAGTTGCGGGCGCTTGATGAAGAAGATCGCCGGAAACAGCACCAGCACGAAGCGCAGGCCACCCAGCAGCATGGGCGGCAGGCCGTCGAGGCCGACCTTGATCACCACGAAATTCAGGCCCCAGGCGACGATCACCACCAGCGCCAGCAACAGGTCCTTTAACGGCATTCTGCCCTCACCAATTTGTAATATTTCGAAACAGCATATCCTTATTCCCGGGTTCAGTTATACCCGTCGGCGGCGCATGCCTGTGTGACCAGGAGCTGCCCGGCAGCCCACACCACAAAAAATGCCGCGCAACCTGCAGAACCATCGTATAAATACCGGCCCGGTGTCTAACGCCCGTCCTGCCAGAGGCCAGTCTCCATGCCCCTCAAACCCTTCTGCGGTGCCAAACTCGCCCTGCTGTTCCACGACCACCTGCTGACCTACAAGCGCGACGTGAAAAGCACCATCCCCTTCCCCGGCTGCTGGGACTTTGCCGGCGGGGGGCGCGAAGGTGATGAGACCCCGGTGGAATGCGCGCTGCGCGAGCTGGACGAAGAGTTCGCCCTGCGCCTGCCCCCCGAACGCATCGAATGGCGCCGCAACTACCCCAGCCTGGCCAGACCCGGCTGGGAGTCCTGGTTTCTGGTGGGGCACATCACGCAGGGGGAAATCGATGCCATCGAATTTGGCGACGAAGGCCAGTACTGGCAGATGATGCCGATCAGCGATTACCTGAAACACGCTGAAGGTGTGTGGTATCTGCAGGATCGGCTGCGGGACTATCTGGCGCAGGCCAGTTGAACCCATTGGGTGGCGAACCACCCGGCAGGAACGGATTGCGCCGGCGCAAGGGCCGGCGCGGCGGGTACTTACATGTGGCTGTGGTCGTGCATCGAGTGCTCGCCGTGACCGTCGGTGGCGGTCAGCGAACGCACCGGGGCGTCGACCTTGATCGACTCCTTCTGGCCCTTGGCGTCTTCGACGATCAGGGTCAGCGGCACCGTGTCGCCTTCCTTCACCTGCTTGACCAGGCCCATCAGCATCACGTGGTAGCCATTGGTGTCGAGCACCACCGGCTTGCCGGCGGGCAGGTCCAGCGCCTTGACTTCACTCATGCTCATCACATCGTTGTGCATCTGCATCTGGTGCACCTGCACGGTCTTGGCCACCGGCGACTCGACGCCCACCAGCTTGCTGTCGGTGCTGGCAGTGAGGGTCATGAACGCACCGGTCGACTGCTGCTGCGGCACGCTGGCGCGCACCCAGGGCTCGCCCACGGTGGTCTGGGCAACGGCGGGCAGCGCCGCACCGAACAGGGACAGCAACGCCATCGCGCCAAGCGCGTGTTTCACGGGAGAACGCATTAACAAACCTCCATTACGGTAAGCAGGTCTTCGGTGCATTCCCTGGCATTGAGGGAGTGCGAGAGGCCAAGGCGCAGCACGCCACGCGAGTCGAACACGTAGCTGGTCGAGCTGTGGGAAATGGTATAGGTGTCGCCGGCCGGCACCTTCTCGTAGAACACGCCGAATTCCTTGGCCACTGCGGCCGTCTCTTCCAGGGTACCGGACAGCGCCACGAACGAGGGATCGAAGGCCTTGACGTAGGCGTCCAGCACTTCGGGGGTGTCGCGCTCGGGGTCCAGGCTGATGAACACCACCTGCAGGAAGTCGGCGTCGCGACCCATCAGCTTCTTGATCTGCACCGCGCGGGCCAGGGTGGTGGGGCACACCGCCGGGCATTGGGTGAAGCCGAAGAACACCATCGGCATCGAGCCCTGGAAGCTCGACAGGGTCATTACGTTGCCTTGCGGGTCCTTGAGCTTGAAGGTGCGGCCGAGGATCTTGTTGCTCAGGTCCTTGCCGTATTTGAAGTCCAGCGCGCCGGAGTTGTTGCAACCTGCCAGGGCACCGAGGCCGAGCAGGCCGAGCCCGGCGATCACCGTGCGCCGGGTCAGTAAATCGTTCATGTAACCATCCTTTTGGGAAGGTGCCGGCCCCGAGAGCGGGAGCCTTGTGCAAGGGTTTTGCGAGGCGGCATTTTGTCACGCAGGGTCGACGGGTTCCAGCGCGCAGCGCCAGATGGGTGCGGTCTGATGTCGCAGCATGGCAGTCAAGATTGTAAGGAAGATTTACCGAGCGAATAGAAATGTTATACAGTAACCATTCAATTCGCCCCCTCTGCCTGCGACCTTTCAATGACTAGCGCTACTGCCCTCCCCGCCGCCAGCAAACCGAGCCAACGCCTGCTGTCCATCGATGCCCTCAGGGGCCTGGTGATCCTGTTCATGCTGCTGGACCACGTGCGCGAAACCTTCTTCCTGCACCGCCAGGTCAGCGACCCGATGGCCATCGACAGCACCGAACCTGCGCTGTTCGTCAGCCGTACGCTGGCCCACCTGTGCGCCCCGGTGTTCGTGCTGCTGACCGGTCTGTCGGCCTGGCTGTATGGCCAGAAGCACCAGGGCCGGGGCGATGTGTCGGCCTTTCTGTTCAAGCGCGGGCTGTTTCTGGTGGTGCTGGAGTTCACCCTGGTGAACATCGCCTGGACCTTCCAGCTGCCACCCAGCGTGATCTACCTGCAGGTGATCTGGGCCATCGGCATCAGCATGATCGCCCTGGCGGCCCTGGTGTGGTTGCCGCGCCCGCTGTTGCTGGTGCTGGGCGCCGCGATCGTGGCCGGTCACAACCTGCTCGACGGCCTGCACTTTGCGCAGGGCTCTGCGCTGCACGTGCCGTGGGCGATCCTGCATGACCGCGGCTGGCTCGAGTTCTCCGACAGCCTGCGCCTGCGTACCTCGTACCCGGTGCTGCCGTGGGTCGGGGTGATCGCGCTGGGCTACGGCCTGGGGCCCTGGTTCGCCCACTCGATGCCGGCCGCCACGCGCCAGCGCCGTCTGCTGCTGGCAGGCCTGGCAACCCTGATCGGCTTTGTCGCCCTGCGCCTGCTCAACGGCTACGGCGAGGCGCCATGGACGGTTCAGGCCGATACCGCGCACACCCTGATGAGCTTCTTCAACATCACCAAGTACCCGCCCTCACTGCTGTTCCTGGCCCTGACCCTGGGGGCTGGCCTGCTGTTGCTGCTGGGCCTGGAGCGCGCCGGGCAGCGCCGGTGGATCAGCACCCTGGCGGTGTTCGGCGCCGCACCGATGTTCTTCTACCTGCTGCACCTGTATGTGCTGAAAGTGGCGTACCTGGCCTGCGTTGCACTGCTGGGCCTGAACCAGGGCAATTACTTCGGCTTCGATGGTATCTGGGCGGTGTGGCTGACCGCCGTGCTGCTGGCCGTGGCGCTGTTCCCGCCGGTGCGCTGGTTTGCCGCGTTCAAGGCCCGCCGTCGCGACATTGCCTGGCTCAAGTACCTCTGAGGCTGGCGGGGTTTTGTTTCCCTGCGGGCGGCGTGATCGACTACCATGCCGCCCGCCGGTTTCCACACGGAATCAATAGGGAATCCGAGACGCCACTGCATGGCGTCAAACGGAACTGCCCCCGCAACTGTAAGTGCCGAGCCTGCTCCTGAAATGCCACTGGGTGACCCCCGGGAAGGCCGGAGCCAGGTGACGACGCACCAGTCAGGAGACCTGCCGGCACAGCAACAATCACTAACCGGCGGGGTGTCCGGGGAGTACATCTGTGCCGCGAGCGACCCGCGCGCCGAACGGCCTTGCCCTGCCCTCGCGGCAGCGCCTGTCGATGTGTTTCCAGGTTGTACACCCCTGCCCGTGTACGGTTCGAATGGAGATCGCATCATGCAGTTGCCCCGCCTTGTCACCCTGCTCGCGGGCCTGGGTCTGTCGACCCTGGCCCAGGCCGCCCCGACCCACTACCCGCTCACGCTGCAGAACTGCGGCATGCCGCTGACCTTCCAGCATGCGCCCGACCGCGCCGTGACCATCGGCCAGGCCGGCACCGAGATGTTCTACGCACTGGGCCTGGGCGACAGGCTGGTCGGCACCTCGCTGTGGTTCAACGATGTGCTGGCGCAGTACAAGGTGCAGAACGACAAGGTCGAACGCCTGGCCGACAACGACCCCAGCTTCGAGGCGGTGATCGGCAAGCGCCCGCAACTGGTGGCGGTGCAGCTGGAGTGGATGGTCGGCCCGCAGGGCGTGGTCGGCACCCGCGAGCAGTTCCATGAGCTGAACATCCCCACCTACCTGATGCCGTCCGACTGCGAGGGCAAGGACAACCTGGTCGGCGCCGACGGCACCCGCCTGGAGCCGTTTCGCATCGACAGCATCTACAACAGCATCAGCCAGCTGGCCGAGATCTTCGACGTGCAGGCGCGTGGCGAACGGTTGAACAGCGAGCTCAAGGCACGCCTGGCCAAGGCTGCCGCCACCGTGAAAGGCAAGGATCTGAAGGACACCAGCGCCCTGTTCTGGTTCTCCAGCGCAGACCTGGACATCGACCCGTACGTGGCCGGGCGCAAGGGTATCCCCGACTACATGCTGCAGACCCTGGGCGTGCGCAACGTGGTGCAGTCCGATGAGGAATGGCCGACCGTGGGCTGGGAAACCATCGCCAAGGCCAACCCCACCTTCCTGGTGATCGCGCGCATGGACCGTCGTCGCTTCCCGGCCGATGACTATCAAAAGAAACTCGAATTCCTGCGCAGCGACCCGGTCACGCGCAACATGGACGCGGTCAGACACAACCGCATCGTGATTCTCGATGCACATGCCATGCAGGCCAGCACGCGCCTGTTCAGCGGCATGGAGACCCTGGCCTCGGCCATCAACGGCTTCGACCTGGCGCCATGACAGGCAGCGTTGTGCGCGGCCTGCTCGCGTGCCTGGCCCTGCTGCTGGCGATACTGGCAGGGGTGGCGATTGGCGAAACGCCGATCGCCCCCTCGGTGGTGCTGCAGGTGCTGGCCAACAAGCTATGGGCCGCCGGGCACCTGCTGGACCCGATCGATGAAGGCATCGTGTGGAACTACCGCCTGACCCGTGCGCTGGTGGCCGCCGCCTGCGGCGCGGGGCTGGCCACCTGCGGGGTGGTACTGCAGTCGCTGCTGCGCAACCCGCTGGCCGACCCGTACCTGCTCGGCATCTCGGCCGGCGCCTCCACCGGCGCGGTGCTGGTGGCGCTGCTGGGGCTGGGCGCGGGGGCGATCACGCTGTCGCTGGGCGCCTTCGTCGGGGCCATCGCGGCCTTCGCGCTGGTGGCGCTGCTGGCCCGTGCCAGCGGGCCGTCCAACAGCACGGGGCAGATCATCCTCGCCGGGATCGCCGGCTCGCAGCTGTTCAACGCGCTCACCGCCTTTCTGATCACCCGGTCGGCCAGTGCCGAGCAGGCGCGCGGCATCCTGTTCTGGCTGCTGGGCAACCTCAGTGGCGTGCGCTGGCCGTCGGTGTGGCTGGCGCTGCCGGTGGCGCTGGCCGGCCTTGCGGTGTGCGTATGGCATCGGCGGGCGCTGGACGCCTTCACCTTCGGCAGCGACTCGGCCGCCTCGCTGGGCATCCCGGTACGCCGCGTGCAGGTGCTGCTGATCAGCTGCGCGGCACTGGTGACGGCAGTGATGGTGTCGATCGTGGGCGCCATCGGCTTTGTCGGGCTGGTGATTCCGCATGCGATGCGGCTGCTGTTCGGTACCCCCCATGCGCGCCTGCTGCCGGCCAGCGCGCTGGGTGGCGCGCTGTTCCTGATTGCCGCCGACGTGCTCTCGCGCACCCTGATCAAGGGCCAGGTGATTCCGGTGGGGGTGATCACGGCGCTGGTCGGCGCACCGGTGTTCGCATTGATACTGATTGGCCGCAGGAGCGCCCGATGAACGCTGTCACCCACCCGCTGGATGAAGCTGCACTGCGCTGCACCGGCCTGGGTTTGAAGGTGCGCGATGCCGTGCTGCTGGACGCGGTCGACCTTGAGGTGCGCCGTGGCGAGACCCTGGGTATCGTCGGCCCCAACGGCTCGGGCAAGTCCACCCTGCTCAAGCTGCTGGCCGGGCTGCGCACGCCCACCTGCGGCGAGGTGCAGCTGGGCAGCAACGCGCTCAGGCAGCTGCCACGCCGCGAGGTGGCGCGGCGGTTGGCAGTGGTCGAGCAACAGGCCGACACCAGCGATGCGATCAATGTGTTCGATGCCGTGGCCCTGGGCCGCACGCCGTGGTTGTCGGCGTTGCGCCCCTGGTCGGCAGACGATCACGCCATCGTGCAGCAGGCCCTGGCCGACGTGGATGCCACCCACCTGGCAACACGCAGCTGGCGCAGCCTCTCCGGTGGCGAGCGCCAGCGCGTGCACATCGCCCGGGCCCTGGCGCAACGCCCGCAGCTACTGTTGCTCGACGAGCCGACCAATCACCTCGACATCCAGCACCAGCTGGGCATTCTGCGCCTGGTTCAGGCGCTGCCGGTGACCACCCTGATCGCCCTGCACGACCTCAACCAGGCCCTCACCTGCGATCGCCTGGCCGTGCTCGAGCGCGGCCGCCTGGTGGATGTCGGCCCGCCGTTGCAGGTGCTGACCCCGCAACGCCTGCAGGCCACCTTCGGGGTGCAGGCGCACTACCTGACCGACCCCTTCGACGGCGCGCAGATCCTGCGCGTTCGTTCCCCTTGACCTGAAATGGATAGCCCGCCCATGCGCCTTGCCGCCTTGCCCCTGCTGCTCGCCAGCGCCCTGCTCGCCCCTTCGGTATCGGCCGAGGTGCACGAAGTGAAAATGCTCAACCGTGGTGCGACCGGCAGCATGGTGTACGAGCCGGACTACCTGCGCATCGCCCCCGGCGATTCGGTGAAGTTCATCGCCACCCAGAGCGGGCACAATGCCGCCTCGCTGCCCGGCCTGCTGCCCGAAGGCGCCGAGGCGTTCAAGGGCAGGATCAACCAGCAAATCGAGCAGACCTTCAACGTGCCGGGCCTGTACGGCATCCAGTGCATCCCGCACCTGTCGATGGGCATGGTGATGCTGATCCAGGTCGGTGAGCCCGCCGCCACGCCACCGAGCCTGCCGAGCACCTTGCCCAGGCGTGCAGCAGATCGTCTTGCCGCCCTGCTGCAACGCGAGGCCGCACAATGATCGCACTGCGCACCCGTTCGGCCCTGCTGCTGGCATTGGCCGGGCCGGCGCCCCTGGTGCTGGCCGAATCGGCCCAGGAGCAGGCCAACGGCCTGGTCGAAGACAGCACCTGGAGCCTGCTCAACCGCAGCGTGTACGACAACCGCGAATACCGCCACGGCGCGCGCAACAGCGGCGCACGCAATGCCTACAAGCCCCGTGCCGAGCGCAACGGTTATGCCGAGGAATGGGCCTATGGCCTGATGGGCACGTTGCAGTCGGGCTTCACCCAGGGCCTGATCGGCGTGGGCGTGGATGCCCATGCCTACCTTGGCGTGCAACTGGACAGCGGCGGCGGACGCGCCGGCAAGGCGCGCCTGCTGGGGCTGGACAACCACGGCCACCCCAAGAACGAATTCAGCCGCGGCGGCGCGGCGGTCAAGCTTCGGGCCTCCTCCACCGTGCTGTCGTATGGCGAACAGCGGGTCAAGACCCCGGTGTTCAGCTCGTCCGACAGCCGCCTGCTGCCCGAAACCGCCACCGGGGTGCTGGTCACCAGCACCGAATTCGATGGGGTGAAACTGGTAGGCGGGCACTTCACCGAGAGCACCGACCGCAACGCCAGCAGCCATGACCAGGGGTTCGTGGTGAACTACTCCAACGCAGCAAAGGGCGATGCCTTCGACCTGGCCGGGGTGGTCTACAGTGCAAGCCCGAGCCTCAGCGCCAGCCTGTACACCTCGCGCTACGAAGACACCTGGAACCAGCACTACCTGGGCGGCACCTTCAGCCATGCACTGGACGCCAATCGCTCGCTCACCTTCAACCTCAACCTGTACCGCACCACCGACACCGGCAAGGCGTTGTCCGGGCAGATCGACAACACCACCTGGAGCCTGCTCTCGACCTACGCCCAGGGCCCGCACAGCTTCAGCCTGGGCTACCAGAAGGTCGATGGCGACACACCGTTCGACTATGTGACCCGTGGCGCGATCTTCATCAGCAACGCCGTGCAATTGTCGGACTTCAACGCCCCCAACGAGCAGTCGTGGCAGGCCCGCTACGACCTGGCGATGACCCCGTGGGGCCTGCCCGGGCTGGTGCTGAGTGCGGCGTATGTGCGCGGCAGCCGCATCGATGGCAGCCACGTCGACCCGCGTGGCGGCTATGCGTACCTGGGCTACGGCGAAGGCGGCAAGCACTGGGAGCGCGACCTGGAGGCGCGCTACGTGGTGCAGGGCGGCGTGGCCAAGGGCACCACCGTGTCGCTGCGGCACAACGTGCACCGGGGCAACACTGCCCAGGCCGAGCTGGATGCCGACCAGATCCGCCTGGCGGTGGAATACCCGCTCAACGGGCGCTTCTGAGGTTCAGCCGGCGGGCAGGCGACATTGCATGTGGGTGGTCTGCCACACCGGGTCGGCTTCCACATCGATGATCTCGAAGCCATGTTTTTGCCAGAAACCAATGGCGCCTGGCAGAAACGGATGGGTGTGCAGGTACAGCACCTGCACCTGGTCCTGCAGCGCCAGCTCACGCAACGCGCGGTACAACTCACCGGCCAGCCCGCTGCGGCGATAGGCCGGCAACACGAACAGGCGCACCACTTCCACCACCTTCTGTCCACGGTAGTCGAGCTGGCGGAAGCGGTGGTCGTAAGGCAGGTAGCCGATGGCCGCGACGATCTGGCCATTGCAGCGGGCCAGCAGGAAACGCCCCGCGCCGTGCAGGTAGACCTGTTCGAACTGCTGCAGGTCTGCCGGCATCCCGGTGGCGGCGAGCTTGGGGAACAGCGCGGCGCGGGCCTGCATCACGAATGCTACGGCAGCCTGCCTGTCGTCGGCGCCGGCCTGGTGCAGCGTGATCGGCTCAGGGCGCATAGCGCAGCGGCAGGCGGGTGGAGTACTTGATCTGCTCCATGGAGAAGCTGGAGCTGATGTCGGACAGGCCCGGAATGCGGATCAACTGCTTGTACACCGCGTCGTAGGCGGCCACGTCCGGCACCACCACGCGCAGCAGGTAGTCGGTGTCGCCGGCCATGCGGTACACCTCCAGCACTTCGTCGATACCGGCCACGGCGGCATGAAAGCCGGCCAGCCAGTCGGCGTTGTGCTGGGTGGTCTTGATCGAGACGAACACCACCACGCCGACATTGAGCTTCTTGCCGTCGAGCAGGGCCACGCGGCCGCGGATGATGCCGGCCTCTTCGAGCTTCTGGATGCGCCGCCAGCAGGCGGTGGTGCCCAGGCCGATCTGCTCGGCGATATCGCCCACCGCGCGGGTGCAGTCGGTTTGCAGAAGGTCGAGTATTGCCCGGTCCAGCTTGTCCATGCAGAAGCCTTTTGGTGGGGAGAGGCGTCGGGCATTTTCCATCAGGTGGGCGGGGTGTGTCACGGGGCAGGCAGCAGTGCGGTGACGGTGGCGGCCCCTTGCAGGAGCTGGCCTTGCCAGCGAAGGGGCCGGGGAACCGTCAGACACGAAACCCCGGGCCTGTAAAAACGTTACCGCATGCAAACGCCTACAGCGTCGCCACACTGCTCACGATGCGCAGCGAAAGGCCCTCATAGCCATCCAGATTGATGGTCATCTCCCCCGCTTCGCTCAGCTCGCCCTCCAGCCGTTCGTTGATCATGTCCACCACCGCGCCGGGGCTTACATCCGGCAGATGCAGGGTTTCGCTCAGTGGCTCGGCACCGAAGTTGAGTGCGGTGATCTGGATGCCCTTGCCTGCCGGCAGCTCGTGCACCATCAGCAGCAAGGCCGGGTTGGCCACCTCGGGGATCAGGATCTGCCGGCTCGCCGCAATCGCATAGGCCTGGCGCACAGCGAGCATGCGTTTCAGGCTGCTGGCAAAACTGTCGGGCTGCTGCAACTGGCTGGCCAGGCTGCCATACAGCGAACGCGCACGCGGCAGGCCTTCGGCCGAGAGCTGCGCCTCCACGTCCAGGTCGGCTAGGTCATAGGCGCCGCGATGAATCCAGCGGGTGTCGCCGTCACCCATCAGCCCCTCCACCTGCTCGGGCTCCAGCGGCAAGGCGCCGACCAGGTCCCAGCCCGACAGCGCAAACACCCCCGGCTGCATGGCGTTGTACATGGCCAGCAGCAGGTGCACCTTCTGGATCAGCGCCAGCTGCTCGGCGTCGATGCTGCCCAGGTCGCGAATGCCCAGCGCGGCAGTGATGATGCTGACCGTGGTGCACGACACTCCATTGGTCACGAACTTGAGGTTGTACGGTGCGTGCTCGCCCGCCAGGCCCTCGTACATCTCGCTGCGGATATGCTCGCGCAGGATGTTGCCGGGGAAGGTCTGGCCCTTGTACAGGTAGCTGTCGTTGGCGTGCAGGGTCCAGAAATGCACCAGCTCCAGGGTCAGTTCATCGTGGTTCTGCAGGGCATGGATCAACGAGGCGGGGTCGATCTTGAACGCATGCATCTGGTGCAGCATCAGGCGCAAAAACTCGGTGTCGCCGGTCAGCAGCGCGTGCTGGTAGGCCGGGCGCGTGACGAAGTCGTAGGACAGGTCGGCGCCGCCGTGGGACATGTTGGCGATGTCGTCCAGGGTCAGGTTCAGTTCCTGGAAGCTGAAACCGCCGGCCTTGCGGATCATGCCGCCCAGCAACTGGTTGCCGGTGACCGACAGCGGGTGGCTCTCCGACCAGGCCGGCCCTTCGGCGCGCCGCTCCACGCCGAGAAAGCCATTGGCATCCAGACGCAGGCCACGGGCGCCGAGCACGTCGATGGCGTGCAGGGCGTCGCCGATGATCAGTTGCTGCGCGGCAAAGCTTGGGTCCAGCCAGTTCAGCGATGGCTGGCCCTCCTTGAAGTAGTGCAGGTACACCCAGCGTCGCAGCTTGCCGTCGACCCCGAGTACCGGCGGCGTGGCGCTCCAGTCGGTTTCCTTGATGCCGGGTTCGAAGAAGATCACCCGCTGCAACTGGCCAACGATGTAATGGCGGGCCTTGAGCTCGTCGCACATGGCCGGCGTGAGGTTGGCCGCATCGCGCCCGGCCGGCACCTCGGGCAGTAGGCCCCAGTCGGCTTCGCGGATCTCGATCATGTGGTACAGCCCGGGATAGTCGCCGTAGGCCATCTCGGCCAGGCGAAAATCGGCGCCCTTGCCGGTGTGCGCCGGGATCGAGTCGTCGATGGTCACCGCGTTGTGCGCCGAGGCCACCTTGCTCAGGTGCACCAGCTCGGCCTCGCTGCCGTAGCGCGGGTCGATGTCGAAGCTGATGCGGTCGAAGTTGCCGTCCACGCTGGGGGTGAACTCGCGCTGGGTGATGCCGCCCGAGCGCTTCAACGGCCCGGTGTGCACGCCCTGGATGCCCAGCTCCGACAGCGCCTGCCACAGCTGCTCATGGGCCAGCGCCTGCAACACCGAACCGCCCTCCTCGACGATGATCGAGGCCGGGTACACCGTCAGCCACACCGAGGCGATGGCACTGGCGTCGCGGGCGCGGGCCTCGGCGTAAGGGTGCAGCCACATGCGCGCCTGCCCTGCATACAGCCGGGCGCGGTCGCGGGCGGCTTGCAGCATGGACTGGCCTTGCAGCCATTCGATGGTGTCCTGGCCTCGCTGGGTCATACGCTTGCTCCTTCGACGGGGGGCGTGGGGTCGTGCCCTCAAGGTGTGAGTGGGTTTGACTGCAATCGTTCGCATTTTTTGCTGCGACCAGCGGGCAGATGTCACAGAGCTCCGCCGCACGGCGCGCCTACCCCGGCCCACACGCCCTCAAACCCACCCCTCCAGCCGCAACGTCGCCCGCACCAGCCGCTGCTCCTCCTCTTCGATCTCCTTGAGGTTCGCGCAGATGCCCTGGATATGCGCAATCGCCGCCTTGCGCGCCTGTTCCGGCATTCGCCCGGTCACGGCGTTGTACAGCCGCGCATGCTGGCGGTCGATCTGGCGCTTCTGCACATCGCGGTGGTACAGGTTGTTCACCGAGGCGAACACCGAGTTCAACAGCAGGTCGGTCAGCGAGCGCAGCGTCTGCACCAGCACCGGGTTGTGCGAGGCCTCGCAGATCGCCAGGTGAAACGCATGGTCCAGGTGCGCATGCTCAGAGGCCGTCAGTGGCTGCTCATGGGCCGCCAGCAACGCCTCGTAGCTGCGCCGTATGAGCACGAAGTCCGCCTCGGTGCCGCGCAGCGCCGCCAGGCGTGCCGACTCCCCTTCCAGCAGGCTGCGCACCTCGAACAGGTCGTACAGGGTGCGCGGCTGCGAACTGAACAGGTGCATCAATGCCGAGGTGCTGCCCTGCCCCGACAACTGCGCCACATATGAGCCCTTGCCATGCGCAGTCTCGATGATGCCCTTGGCGCGCAGCAGCTTGAGCCCTTCGCGCAGGGCCGTGCGCGACACGCCGAGCTTTTCGGTCAGGCGCCGCTCCGACGGCAGCGCCTGGCCGACCTTGAGCACGCCATCGACGATCAGCCGCTCGATGCGCTCGCACACCACGTCTGCCACCTGCATTGAAAGCGCTTCGCCCATCGTCCCTCCAACTGGTATGACCAGACACCATGGGCTTTAGGACCCTTGCCAGATCAATACATAACTAACTGTATTTATTGAATATTCATGAAAAAGCCGGAAAAACCGCAGCAACAAACTGGTTCGACCAGTGATTTGAGCGATAGACACTAAGCCGTCGCCGGCCAATGATGCAAGTGAGCCGTGTTCCATCGAGCTTCCATAACAACAAGACAAGGGTCGTTAGCCTGCCCATGAACATTCTCTACGACGAACGCGTCGATGGTGCGCTGCACAGCGTCGACCGGGCCGAGTTCCTGCACACCCTGCAGAGCCGCCTGCCCGACCTGGATATCCTGCACGCCGCCGAAGACCTCAAGCCCTACGAGTGCGACGGCCTCTCGGCCTACCGCACCACGCCGATGCTGGTGGTGCTGCCGCGCCATCTGGAAGAGGTGCAGAGCGTGTTGCGCCTGTGCCACGAGCGCAAGGTGCCGGTGGTGGCACGTGGCGCCGGCACCGGTTTGTCCGGCGGCGCGCTGCCGCTGGAAAAGGGCGTGCTGCTGGTAATGGCGCGCTTCAACAAGATTCTTGAAATCGACCCGGCCGGGCGCTTTGCCCGCGTACAGCCCGGCGTACGCAACCTGGCGATTTCCCAGGCTGCCGCGCCGCATGGGCTGTACTACGCACCCGACCCCTCCTCGCAGATCGCCTGCTCGATCGGCGGCAACGTCGCCGAGAACGCCGGCGGCGTGCACTGCCTCAAGTACGGCCTGACCGTGCACAACGTGCTCAAGGTCGAGATGCTCAGCGTCGAGGGCGAACGCATGACCCTGGGCAGCGATGCCCTGGACGCCCCCGGCTTCGACCTGCTGGCGCTGTTCACAGGTTCCGAGGGCATGCTCGGCATCATCACCGAAGTCACCGTCAAGCTGCTGCCCAAGCCGCAGGTGGCCAAGGTGCTGCTGGCCGCCTTCGACTCGGTGGAAAAGGCCGGCCGCGCCGTGGGCGACATCATCGCCGCCGGCATCATCCCCGGCGGCCTGGAGATGATGGACAACCTGGCGATTCGCGCCGCCGAAGACTTCATCCACGCCGGCTACCCGGTAGAGGCCGAGGCCATCCTGCTGTGCGAACTGGACGGCGTCGAGGCCGACGTGCACGACGACTGCGAGCGCGTGCGCGTACTGCTCGAACAGGCCGGTGCCACCGAAGTGCGCCTGGCCCGCGACGAAGCCGAGCGCGTGCGCTTCTGGGCCGGGCGCAAGAACGCCTTCCCCGCCGTGGGCAGGCTGTCGCCCGACTACTACTGCATGGACGGCACCATACCCCGGCGCGAACTGCCCCACGTGCTGGGGGCCATCGCCGACCTCTCGGCCGAGTACAACCTGCGCGTGGCCAACGTGTTCCATGCCGGCGACGGCAACATGCACCCGCTGATCCTGTTCGATGCCAACACCCCCGGCGAGCTGGAACGCGCCGAGGCGTTCGGCGGCAAGATCCTCGAGCTGTGCGTGAAGGTCGGCGGCAGCATCACCGGCGAGCACGGCGTGGGCCGCGAGAAGATCAACCAGATGTGCGCCCAGTTCAACAGCGACGAGCTAAGCCTGTTCCATGCGGTAAAGGCTGCGTTCGACCCGCTGGGCCTGCTCAACCCGGGCAAGAACATCCCCACCCTGCACCGCTGCGCCGAATTCGGCGCCATGCACGTGCACCACGGCCAACTGCCCTTCCCGGACCTGGAGCGCTTCTGATGAGCACCGTACTGTTCGACCCGGCCCACGGCAGCGACCGCAGCGCCGACCTGCTGGCCCGCGTGCAGCAGGCCATCGCCGAGCGCACCCCGCTGTTCATCCGCGGCGGTGCCAGCAAGACCTTCTACGGGCGCCCCGTCGACGCCCAGCCACTGGACCTCGCCGGGCACACCGGCATCGTCTCCTACGACCCCACCGAACTGGTGATCACCGCCCGCGCCGGCACGCCCCTGCGCGAGCTGCAGGCCGCGCTGGAGCGTGGCGGGCAGATGCTTGCCTGCGAAGTGCCGTGCTTTGGCGACAACGCCACGGTCGGCGGCATGCTCGCTGCCGGCCTGTCGGGCCCGCGTCGCCCATGGGCGGGTTCGGTACGCGACTTCGTACTGGGCACGCGCATGATCAGCGGCCTGGGCACGCACCTGCGCTTTGGCGGCGAGGTGATGAAGAACGTCGCCGGCTACGACCTGTCGCGCCTGCTGGCCGGCAGCCTGGGCTGCCTGGGGGTGATCACCGAAGCCTCGTTCAAGGTGCTGCCCAAGTACCGCTGCCGGGTCAGCCTGCGCCAGGCCATGCCGCTGCAGATGGCCCTGGACAAGCTCGGCGAATGGGGCCAGCAGCCGATCCCGCTGACCGCCGCCAGCCATGACGGCAGCACCCTGTACCTGCGCCTGGAAGGCAACGAGGGTTCGGTACGCGCCGCCGCCGAACGCCTGGGCGGCGATGCGCTGGATGACAGCTACTGGGACGACCTGCGCGAACAGCGCCTGGCGTTCTTCGACGACCCGCGCCCGCTGTGGCGCCTGTCGGTGCCGGCACTGACGGCGCCGCTGGCGATCGAGGGCGAGCAGTTGATCGACTGGGGCGGCGCGCAACGCTGGCTCAAGAGCAGCGCCGATGCCGACAGCATCCGCCAGCTCGCCGCCGCCGCCAACGGGCACGCCACCTGCTTCACCCCGGGCGTGGTGGACAGCCCGTTCCAGCCGCTGGCCGCACCGATCCTGCGGTTTCACCAGACGCTCAAGCGCAACCTGGACCCTCAGGGCATCTTCAACCCCGGCCGCCAGTACGCCGACGTCTGACCCAGGAGCCACCATGCAGACCAACCTGAGCGAAGCGGCCAAGCGCCTGCCCCACGCCGACGAAGCCGAACGCATCCTGCGCAGTTGCGTGCACTGCGGCTTCTGCAATGCCACCTGCCCCACCTACCAGGAACTGGGCGACGAGCTGGACGGCCCGCGCGGACGCATCTACCTGATCAAGCAATTCCTCGAGCAGGACACCGTCAGCGAGAAGACCCAGCAGCACCTGGACCGCTGCCTGACCTGCCGCAACTGCGAAACCACCTGCCCGTCGGGGGTGGAGTACCACAAGCTGCTGGACATCGGTCGCGACGCCATCGAGGCCCGTGTACCCCGCCCGCTGGGCCAGCGCCTGCTGCGCAGCGGCCTGCGCGCCGTGGTGCCGCGCCCGGCCCTGTTCCAGGCGCTGGTGAGTACCGGCGAGCTGCTGCGCCCAGTGCTGCCCGAGGCATTCAGGACCCACCTGCCACGCAGCGTGGCACCGGCCCGGCAACGCCCCCAGGCCACCCATGCACGGCGCGTGCTGATGCTCGAAGGCTGCGTGCAGCGCAGCCTGTCGCCCAACACCAACGCCGCCACCGCGCGCGTGCTCGACCGCCTGGGCATCAGCATCACGCCGATTGCCCAGGCCGGCTGCTGCGGCGCGGTGGACTATCACCTCAACGCGCAGGACACCGGGCTTGAACGTGCGCGGCGCAACATCGACGCCTGGTGGCCAGCCGTGGAAGCCGGCGCCGAAGCCATCGTGCAGACCGCCAGCGGCTGCGGCGCCTTCGTCAAGGAATACGCCTACCTGCTGCGCGACGACCCGGCCTACGCGGCCAAGGCCGAGCGCATCAGCGCCCTGGCGCGGGACATCGTCGAAGTGATCCGCGCCGAACCGCTGGAGCGCTTCGAGGCGTGCTGCGACCAGACCCTGGCCTTCCACTGCCCGTGTACCCTGCAGCACGCACAAAAACTTGGCGGCGCAGTTGAAGCCGTACTCAAACGCCTGGGCTTCAACCTTACCGAGGTACCCGACAGCCACCTGTGCTGCGGTTCGGCCGGCACCTATTCGCTGACCCAGCCGGTGCTGTCCAGGCAACTGCGCGACAACAAGCTCGATGCGCTGGAAAGTGGCCACCCCGACGTGATCGCCACGGCCAACATCGGCTGCCAGACCCACCTCGACGGTGCCGGGCGAACCCCCGTGCGGCACTGGATCGAACTCGTTGACCAAGCCCTCAACCCAGGAGCCTGATTTCATGCAAAGCAAACCCGTAATGACCCTGAGCGACGTGCAGCAGATTCTCGCCGCCGCCCGTGCCGAGGCCCAGGCCAACCAGTGGGCCGTGAGCATTGCCGTGGTCGACGACGGCGGCCACCCGCTGGGCTTCGAGCGCCTGGACGGCTGCGCGCCGGTGAGTGCCTACATCGCCACCGAAAAGGCCCGCAGCGCGGCGCTGGGCCGACGTGAAACCAAGCTGTACGAAGACATGATCAATGGCGGGCGCACGGCGTTCCTGTCGGTGCCGGTCATCAGCGGCACGCTCGAAGGCGGCGTGCCGGTGATCGTCGACGGCCAGGTGGTCGGCGCGGTGGGTGTGTCGGGGGTCAAGTCCGAACAGGACGCCCAGGTGGCCAAGGCCGGCGTTGCCGCCGTTAAAGACTGATCAGGAGCAACCGACCATGAACGACCGTATTCAGCGTCAACGCCTGCAGGTCGCGAGCGCCCTGCAGCACTTCATCGAAACCGAGGCCCTGCCCGGCACCGGTGTGCCGGAGGCCAACTTCTGGCAAGGCTTCGACGCCCTGGTGCACGACCTGGCGCCGAAGAACCGCGCCCTGCTCGCCGAACGCGACCGCCTGCAGGCCGCGCTGGACACCTGGCACCGCGCCCACCCGGGCCCGGTGGCCGACATGCCGGCCTACCGCGCCTTCCTGAGCGAGATCGGCTACCTGGTGCCGGTGCCTGAACAGGTGGCGGTGAGCACCTCCAACGTCGACAGCGAGCTGTGCGAACAGGCCGGCCCGCAGCTGGTGGTGCCGGTGATGAACGCGCGCTATGCGCTCAACGCCGCAAACGCACGCTGGGGCTCGCTGTATGACGCGCTGTATGGCACCGATGCGATCAGCGACACCGACGGCGCCGAGGCTGGCGAGGGCTACAACCCGCGCCGTGGCCAGAAGGTCATCGCCTTCGCGCGCAAGGCCCTGGACCAGGCTGCACCGCTGGCCGGCGGCTCGCACGCCGAGGCCAAGGCCTACCGCATCGAGGACGGGCAACTGCGCGTCGACCTCATCAGCGGCCTGACCACCACACTCAAAGACCCCGCCAAGTTCGTCGGTTTCCAGGGCGATGCCGCCCAGCCGAACGCGGTGCTGCTGAAGAACAACGGCCTGCACCTGGAAATCCAGATCGACCCCACCAGCGCCATCGGCCAGACCGATGCGGCCGGGGTCAAGGACGTGCTGGTCGAAGCCGCCCTGAGCACCATCCTCGACTGCGAGGACTCGGTGGCCGCGGTGGATGCCGAAGACAAGACCCTGATCTACCGCAACCTGCTGGGCCTGATGAAAGGCGACCTGAGCGAAGCGATCAGCAAGGGCGGCAAGACCCGCGTGCGCCGCCTCAACCCGGACCGCGTCTACACCGCAGCCGATGGCGCAACACTGACCCTGCATGGCCGTTCGCTGCTGTTCGTGCGCAACGTCGGCCACCTGATGACCAACCCGGCGATTCTCGATGGCGATGGTGCCGAGATTCCCGAGGGCATCATGGACGCGGTGCTCACCGGCCTGATCGCCATCCACGACCTGCAGCGGCGCGGCAACTCGCGCAGCGGCAGCGTGTACATCGTCAAGCCGAAGATGCACGGCCCTGCCGAAGTGGCGTTTGCCGCCGAACTGTTCGGGCGTGTCGAAGACCTGCTGGCGCTGCCGCGCAACACCCTGAAGATGGGCATCATGGACGAGGAGCGGCGCACCTCGGTGAACCTCAAGGCGTGCATCGGCGCAGCGCACGAGCGGGTGGTGTTCATCAACACGGGCTTTCTCGACCGTACCGGCGACGAGATGCACAGCGCCATGGAAGCCGGCCCGATGCTGCGCAAGGGCGACATGAAGTCCACGCCGTGGATCACCGCCTACGAGCGCAACAACGTGCTGGTGGGGCTGGCCTGCGGGCTCAAGGGGCGCGCGCAGATCGGCAAGGGCATGTGGGCCATGCCCGACCTGATGGCCGACATGCTGGTGCAGAAGATCGGCCACCCCAAGGCCGGTGCCACCACCGCATGGGTGCCCTCACCCACGGCCGCCACGCTGCATGCGCTGCACTACCACCAGGTGGACGTGCAGGGGGTGCAGAGCGAATTGCAGCGCATCGACCTGGCCGGCGAGCGTGACAGCCTGCTCAACGACCTGCTGACCATTCCGGTATCGCCGCGTCCGAACTGGAGCGATGCGGAAAAACTGCAGGAGCTGGAGAACAACTGCCAGGGCATTCTCGGCTACGTGGTGCGCTGGGTGGAGCAAGGGGTCGGGTGCTCCAAGGTGCCGGACATCCACAACGTCGGCCTGATGGAAGACCGTGCGACCTTGCGTATATCCAGCCAGCACATTGCCAACTGGCTGCTGCATGGCACGGTGAGCGAGGCCAAGGTACGCGAGGTGCTCGAACGCATGGCGGTGGTGGTCGACCGGCAGAATGCCGGGGATGCGGCATACCGCCCGATGGCGCCGGACTTTGCCACCTCGATGGCGTTCCAGGCCGCCAGCGACCTGGTGTTCAAGGGGCGTGAGCAGCCGAGCGGGTATACCGAGCCGCTGCTGCATGCGTGGCGCTTGAGGTTCAAGGCGGCGAACTGACGGGCCTCTTCGCCCGCAAGGCTGGCTCCTGCAGGAACCAGCCTTGCGGGCGAAGGCCCCGGCAACTACACGATGGGCAACCCATTGTTGACCACTTCCCGCGTATACGACGCCAGCTGCTTGGCATCCATGCTGGCCACCAGGTCGGCCTCGATGGGCCGGTGCGCCACGATACTCACATCGGTGCAGCCCAGGGCGTTGTGGCGGATCCGGCGCACCGCCGGGCTGATGGTCACGGGAATGATGCCGATGCCCATTTCCTTGGCGATGCGAAATGCACCGGTCTTGAACGGCAGCACGCCCTGCCCGGTGTTGCGCGTGCCCTCGGGGAAGATCCAGAGCGATGTCTTGCTGTCGGCCACGCGGGTGGCGATGCGCCGCAGGCTGGTGATCGACGCGCGCGGGTTGCTGCGGTCGATGAACAGGCTGCCGGTCAGCCAGTACAGCTGCCCGGCCAACGGCAGCCAGCGCAACGACTGCTTGCCCACGATCACCGTGCCTGGGCGCAGCGCCTGGGCCACGACAAATGCATCGTGGTTGCTCTGGTGGTTGGCCACATAGATGTAGGAGCGGTCGGGCGCGATGGCGTCGAAACCACCAACCTCGACGCGCACGCCAAAGATCCAGTTGATGGCCCTGTAGACCTTGCAGGCCAGGTAGAGGTTGTCCTGCTTGCGCGGATTGAGCAACAGCACCAGGCACAGGAACGGAAACGTCACCACCACGAACAGCACGACCAACAGCCAACGCACACACGCAATCATTGCACTATCACCTTCCTAGGCACTTGGTCTCCTACCCGCAACATCAAGATACGGTCATCGCGGGCACACCATAACAAATGGATATATCCAAAGCACCCTGTGATAACGTCAATTCAACTTTCGTTGGGGTTGCTGCTTCTCATGCCGGTTAAAACGGCGCTAATCAATGCTGAGGCCATCTCTACCGAATGCACCGTCGACCATGCCAGGCCCCGACACTCCTGCGCGTTTGCCTCAACGGTTTTCAAGCTCGTCGAGGCCGCACATTTAAGGTAAAGGGCCGCATGTACCAGAGCCTCTTCGGCACTGATACCGGAACGGACACAGAACAGTGCTGGATACTCGGCAGATTGGCCTATCATCGTTTCCGCCGTTTCACACAGCAGAAGTCCAGGACGCTCGTCGACTATTTTTTTCATGATGAAGTCCATGTCAGAGTTTTGAACCCGTAGTTAAGCAAAGTTGCGACGGGCCCAATAGCTGCCTGTTAGGGCAGGAAAAGCTGGCCTGTATGGGTTGACTGGATTTGGCAATATCCATTTTCAATTCGTATAAAAACATGCACTTTCATGTTTAAAAATCTTGCTCATAACATTGAGTTTCATTTTTCAGCTCTCGAGTGACATTCAAGTGAGTGATTGGCGCGAAAGGTTCATTGCCGTGGTGACGGGGTGCCGCAACGAAGGCGAGCTGTTCAGCGAGCTGACCCGGCTTACCCGCGAGCTGGACTTCGAGTTCTGTTCCTATGGGCTGAAGAATCCGCTGCCGATCGCCGCCCCGCAGTTCATCCTGCGCTCCAATTACCCCAGCGCCTGGGAAGCCAGGTACGTGGCCGAGGACTATTTTTCCTGCGACCCGACGGTGGCCCACGGGCTGACCCGCACCACGCCCCTGCAGTGGGCCGCCGCGCAACAGCAGCACCAGCAGGCATTCTGGGAAGAGGCGCGGCACTACAGCCTGGACCACGGCTGGTGCCTGTCGGTGCAGGGCGACTACGGCACCATCGGCCTGCTGTCCCTGTCCCGCCCGGATGACCCGATCTCCACACTGGAACTGGACGCCAAGGAAGCCAAGCTCATCTGGCTGTCGCAACTGGCGCACAGTGCCATGACCGGCTTCTTTGCCCAGACCCACCTGCCCGAGGCCCAGAAGGCCCTGACCGCACGGGAGAAAGAAGTGCTCAAATGGACCGCCGTGGGCAAGACCTACAGCGAGATCAGCATCATCCTCACCATCGACAGCCGCACGGTGAAGTTCCACCTGGTCAACGCCATGCGCAAGCTGCAGGCCAGCAACAAGGCCGAGGCGACGGTGAAGGCAATTCTGCTGGGGATGCTTTTCTAGGCCAGGGCTGCATCAATAGCTGAAAATTCCCGACACAGCGACTAAGGTAGGCACAGATCGGTGCCCGCCCCTGGCCCGAGACAACAAGATGACGGTGAGCCGCCCCTGCGCGCGCCACGGTCGACGGGAGCCGAGCATGCAGCATACCCAGACCAGCCCGAGCGATCTTGCGGCCTTCGTCGACGATCACTTCCCCGAGCGCGGCATCCGCCCCGACCCTGTCATTGCGCAGTCCTGGTACCGCAGCGTGGTCGAGCATCGCCTCGACCCCGGCGCCGCCGGGCGTACCCATGTGCTGGGCGCCGACGCCATCCGCCAGCATCAACAGCAGCACCAGCAATACCTGGCCATCGCCAGCCAGGGCGTCAGCGGCCTGGCCAGGCGCGTGGTGCCGGCCGGGTTCGCGGTGCTGCTCAGCGACGAACACGGCATCACCCTCGACACCCGCCTGCCCGAAGCCAGCCACATCTATACCCAGGCCGGGCTGGTGGTGGGCGCGCGCTGGGACGAGTCGATTGCCGGCACCAACGGCATCGGCACCACCCTGGCCGCCGCGCAGCCGCTGATCATTCACCGCGAAGAGCACTTTCTGGCCTCCAACTTTCGCCTGAGCTGCTCGGTGGCGCCGATCTTCGACGCCCAGGGCCTGCTGCGCGGCTGCCTGAACGCCACTTGCCTGAACAGCAACGGGCCCAAGGAGGCGCAGTACCTGACTCTGCAACTGGTGATCCTGTATGCGCGGCTGATCGAGAACGCGCACTTTCGCGAGTGCTACCGCGACCGCCTCACCCTGTCGCTCAAGCCCATCGACGACATAGCCGACCTGGCCAACGAGCAGTTGCTGGCGCTGGACGACAACGGCTGCATCATCGGCGCCAACCGCGCCACCTTCGTTGCCCACCAGCGCGATGCGGCGCCGCTGCTGGGTGCGCGCATCGACAGCCTGCTGCCAACCTCGATGGATGAACTGCTGCACCTGACCCAGGGCGGTGCACGCGGCGTGCGCCTGCGCGGGCAGCAGGACGACGCCTTGCTGGATGTGGGCCTGCGCATACCGTCGCAGCGCCACCGCCCTGCCCCGGCCAGACCGCCGGTGCGCAGCAGCCACCCCGACCTGCAGCAGCTGGCCGGCGGCGATGCGCGCCTGCAACAGGCGGTGCAGCGGGTGCGCAAGGTGCTCGACAAGGACCTGCCGATACTGATCACCGGCGAGACCGGCACCGGCAAGGAGGCATTCGCCCGCGCCATCCACCAGGCCAGTGCGCGGCGCGCCGGGCCGTTCATCGCGCTCAATTGCGCGGCGATTCCCGAGACGCTGATCGAGAGCGAGCTGTTCGGCTACCGCGGCGGCAGCTTCACCGGGGCCGACAAGAAGGGCATGAAGGGCAAGCTGGAACTGGCCGCCGGCGGCACGCTGTTTCTGGACGAGATCGGCGACATGCCGGCGCACCTGCAAACCCGTTTGCTGCGGGTGCTGGCCGAGCGCGAGATCTTCCCGATCGGCGCCCAGGCGCCGGTGGCGCTGGACGTGCAGGTGGTGTCGGCGACCCACCAGGACCTGCACGGGATGATTGGCGACAAGCGCTTTCGCGAGGACCTCTACTACCGCCTGGGCGGCATGAGCCTGGCGTTGCCGGCCTTGCGCGAACGCAGTGACCGGGGCGCGTTGATCGAGCAGTTACTGGCGGCGCAGAGCAGCGGCGTGCGGTTGACCGAACAGGCCCGCCAGTGCCTGCATGCCCATGCGTGGCCGGGCAACATTCGTCAGTTGCTCAATGCATTGCGCTACGCGGTGGCGTTGGCCGAGGACGGGGTGATCGACGTGGATTGCCTGCCGGCGGAAGTGGTGCAGGTGGTGCGCGGCGAGCCGCTGCGCATCGACAGCCAGGACCCGGCCAGCGAGTTGCTGCAAAGGTTGCGGCGCCATCGCTGGAACATCAGTGCGGTGGCGGCTGAACTGGGGGTGGCGCGCTCGACGCTGTATCGGCAGATGAAGAAGTACGGGGTGGTGCAGCCCAATGATCGGTTGTGATGGCAGGGGTTGCTGTGCAACCCATCGCGGGTCGAGCCCGCTCCCACAGGCTGTGGGAGCGGGCTTGACCCGCGATGAGACCCTAACAGGCTACCTGGGCCTCAGATCTGGATGTAGACCACATGGGTATGCGTGTACTCATACAACCCATGCTTGCCATCGGCCCCACCGATCCCCGACTTGCGCGTACCGGCATGGAAGCCCTGCATGGCCTCGAAGTTCTCGCGGTTGATGTAGGTCTCGCCGAAATCCAGCGCGTTGCTGGCATGCATCGCTGCACTCAGGCTGCGCGTGTACAGCGATGAGGTCAGCCCGTATTCACTGTCGTTGGCCAGCGCAATCGCCTCGTCCAGGCTCTCCACGATCTGGATCGGCAACACCGGCCCGAAGATCTCCTTGCGCATGATCTCCATGTCGGCCGAGCAGCCGGCCAGCACCGTCGGCTGGTAGTGGAAGCCCTGCCCGCGATCGGCCACCGCGCCCCCGGTCACCAGCTGCGCGCCCTGACCGGTGGCGGTGCGCACCATCTGCCCGACCTTGTCCAGGGCGGCCTGGTTGATCAGCGGGCCCATGTCCAGGTCCGCCTCGGCCAGCGGGTCACCATAACGGGTGGCGGCCATGGCGCTGGCCAGTTTGTCGGTGAACTCATCCGCCACCTCGCGCTGCACGTACACCCGCTCGGCGCAGTTGCACACCTGCCCGGTGTTGATCACCCGCGACGCGGTGATCGACTTGACCGCCAGCTCCAGGTCCGCATCAGCCAGCACGATGGCCGGCGCCTTGCCGCCCAGCTCCAGGTTGAGCTTGGTGATGTTCGGCGCCGCCGCGGCCATGATCCGCGAGCCGGTGCCCACGCTGCCGGTGAAGCTGATCAGGTCGATGCCGGCGTGGCTGGTCAGGCGCTGGCCCACGGTCGCCCCGGTACCGCACACCACGTTGAACACGCCGCTGGGCAGGTCGGTCTCGGCCACCAGGCGGGCGAACTCGAAGCAGTTGATCGGTGTTTCTTCGCTGGGCTTGATCACGATGGTGTTGCCCGTGAGCAGGGCCGGCGCCATCTTGCGGGCGATCAGAAAGAACGGGAAGTTCCACGGCAGAATCCCGGCCACCACACCCAGCGGCTTGCGCAGCAGAAAGATGCTTTCACCGGCGCGGTCGCTGGTGAGCACCTCGCCTTCCAGGCGTCGCGCCCACTCGGCCATGTAGTCCAGGTAGTCGGCGGTGAAGTTGACTTCGACCAGGGCCAGGCCGAGCACCTTGCCCTGCTCGGCGGTGATGATGCGCGCCAGGCGCTCGGCGTTGTCGCGCACCTTGCTGGCGATCTTGCGCAGGTAGCCGGCGCGCTCGATGGCCGGGCGCGTGGCCCAGCCCTTCTGGGCCTTGCGCGCGGCGGCAATGGCCTGCTCCACCTGCGCGTCACTGGCCTGGGGCACGCGCCCCAGCAGTTGTCCATTGGCCGGGTTGTGCACCTCGATCTGCGCGTCGCTGTCGACGAACGCATTGGCGATGTAGTTCTGGTAGATGACGTCACTCATGGGTCAATGGCTCCTTTTCAATGGGATGACTTGGCGCTGAACTGCTTCCAGGTATCGCCTTCCTGATGAAGGTCGTGGGCGCGCTTGATCAGGTACTGGTGGATCTGGTCGACCTGCTCGGGGGTGAAGGCGTCGGCGAACGACGGCATGCCATCCGGCACGCGGCCACCGAAGAGGATGCCGAGGAACATCTGGTGTTTTTCCGGGGTGAGCTTGCGCAGGTCGGGCAGCACGCCGCCGCTGACCGCGTGGATACCGTGACACTGCGAGCAGTAACCGTCGTACAGCTTGGCGCCCGCCTCGATCGAAGCGGTGTCGTTGCTCAACGCGGGTGGTTTGGGGGTGTCCGGGCGTGGCGCCGGCTCTTGCAGCTTGGCGGTGCCGCCCAGCTTGTAGGTCAGCACCTGGGCGTACGGCTGCACGCCGGCCCGCAGCGACAGGGCCCCGGCAAAGGTGGAGAACGCGCCGCCCCAGCCGGCCATGAAGGTCACGTACTGCTCGCCATCAACGCTGTAGGTGACGGGCGCGGCCATCACGCCGCTGGCAGCCGGTTGCTCCCAGAGTTTTTCGCCGGTGTCGGCGGCATAGGCGATCACCCGCCCGTCGGCGCTGCCCTCGAACACCAGGTTGCCCGCGGTACTCAAGGTGCCGCCGTTGAAGATGGTCACGTAGGGCACTTCCCAGGCGGCCTGCTGCTTGACCGGGTCCCAGGCGATCAGCTTGCCCGACCAGCTCTTGGCCATCTCCAGCAGGCCTTCGGCGCCTTCGGGCATCATCCCGGTGCGCAGGCCCAGCTGGTACATGCTCTTGAACGGGTTGCGCTTGGGCGCCTCGGGGATGTGCTCGTAGTAGGCCGACATGATGTGCGCCGGGATGTACACCAGCCCGGTGTCGGGGTTGTACGACATCGGCTGCCAGTCATGCGCGCCCCAGAACGCCGGGGTCACCAGGTTGCGCTTGCCGTTCTTCCAGTAGGCGGCGTTCTCTTCGTCCAGGATCGGCCGCCCGGTCTTCATGTCCATGCCCTTGGTCCAGCTCTGCGGCACGATGCCCTTGGCCGACAGCAGCTCGCCGGTGGCGCGGTCGATCACATAGAAGAAGCCGTTTTTCGGCGCCTGCATCAGCACCTTGCGCGGCTTGCCGTCGATGGGCAGCTCGGCCAGGATCATGTGCTGGGTGGCGGTGTAGTCCCAGGCATCGCCCGGGGTGGTCTGGTAGTGCCACACGTATTCGCCGGTGTCGGCATTGACCGCCACGATGGACGACAGGAACAGGTTGTCGCCCTTGGCCTGGCTACGCCATTTGGGGTCCCACAGCGAGCCGTTGCCCACGCCGATGTACAGCAGGTTCAGCTCCGGGTCGTAAGCGAACGAGTCCCAGGCGGTGCCGCCACCGCCCTGCTCCACATAGGCATCGCCGAACCAGGTCTTGGCGGCGATCTCCATGCCCTTGCCCTCGGGCGGCAGCTTGGGGTCGCCCGGCACGGTGTAGAAGCGCCACGCCTCCTTGCCGGTTTCGGCGTCGTAGGCGGTGACATAGCCCCGCACGCCGAACTCGGCGCCGCCGTTGCCGATCACCACCTTGCCGTTGACCACCCGAGGGGCGCCGGTGATGGTGTAGCTGCGCTTGTGGTCGGCGCGGGTGTCGACCGACCAGGCGCGCTGGCCGGTCTTGGCGTCGATGGCCTCCAGGCGCCCGTCGAGCACGCCCACGTAGACCTTGCCCTTCCACACCGCCACGCCACGGTTGACCGCGTCGCAACAGGCTTCGCCGGCGCGGTGGCGGTCCGATTGCGGGTCGTACTTCCAGATCAGCCTGCCGTCGCGCGCATCCAGCGCGTACACCACCGAGAACGGCCCGGTGGTGTACATCACCCCGTCGACCACGATGGGGGTGGCTTCCACGCCACGATCCAGGTCCAGCTTGTAGCTCCAGGCCAGGCCCAGCTGGCCGACGTTCTGGTCGCTGATCTGCTTGAGCGGGCTGTAGCGCTGTTCGTCGTAGGTGCGCCCGGTGCTCATCCAGTTACCGGGCTCCTTGTCGGCGGCGATGATGCGCGCGCCATCGACGTTGGCCGGGATGTCCGCAGCCAGCGCCGGTGTACCCGCCAGGCTCAGCAGCACGGCAACGGCAAGGGATTTGAGGGGAAGCGAGGCGAGGCCAGTCTGTCTCATGGGAGTGTCCTGTTCTTATTAGTGGCGCAGTCTTCGCGCTGCGCCATCAGCTCATCGCAACCGCCATGCCAGCTGTGACATGAACCGCCAAAACCGCTCTGGCACGCGGCTTTGCGCGCGCCGCACCGATGCCGCCCGCGCTGCAATCAACGCTACAGGTGTTGCATCACCCGCTACACAGGGCGCACACCTGTAGCGCAGTGTCGGCCAGGCGCACGCCACATTCACAAATCGAATGGCAGGGATTTCAACATTTAATTTGTGGATAGCTAAAGATGGTCATAACGTAGCGGTGCAATCCCTGAACGGGGCCGCCCGCCGCAGGCTGGCCCGGGGGACACAACAACAAACATCGAGACTGTCCATGTCCAGAACCACTTACTTCGCCCCCCACGGCGGGCACCCGGCTCAGACCGAGCTGCTGACAGACCGTGCCATGTTCACCGAAGCCTACGCGGTGATCCCCAAGGGCGTGATGCGTGACATCGTCACCAGCCACCTGCCCTTCTGGGACAAGATGCGCATGTGGGTCATCGCCCGCCCGCTGTCGGGTTTCGCCGAGACCTTCTCGCAGTACATCGTCGAAGTTGCCCCTGAAGGCGGCAGCGAGCGCCCGGAGCAGGACAAGAACGCCGAGGCGGTTCTGTTCGTGGTCGAAGGTGAAGTCGACATCACCCTGCAAGGCAAGCCGTACACCCTCAAGCCAGGCGGCTACGCATTCATTCCGCCGGGCGCCGACTGGAGCCTGCGCAACAACAGCGCGGCCAACGTGACCTTCCACTGGATCCGCAAGCACTACCAGGAAGTCGAAGGCCTGGCGCACCCGGAAGCGTTCGTCACCAACGAACAGGACGTTACCCCGATCCCGATGCCGGGCACCGATGGCGCCTGGGTCACCACCCGCTTCGTCGACATGGCCGACATGCGCCACGACATGCACGTCAACATCGTGACCTTCCAGCCGGGCGGCACCATCCCGTTCGCGGAAACCCACGTGATGGAGCACGGCCTGTACGTGCTGGAAGGCAAGGCGGTGTACCGCCTGAACCAGGACTGGGTCGAAGTGGAAGCCGGCGACTTCATGTGGCTGCGCGCCTTCTGCCCGCAGGCCTGCTACTCGGGTGGCCCTGGCCCGTTCCGCTACCTGCTGTACAAGGATGTGAACCGCAACGTGAACCTGACGCTGAACCCAAAGCGTTAAGCAGGTAGCGATGCAGAAAGCCCGCCGTGACTGGCGGGCTTTTTTGTGGGGAAGTGACCCGCAGGCTCACACCGCCTGTGCTTCGAGCAGGCCGGTCAACACGCCCGCCAGCGCTCGTACCATCGGGTCGGCCGTCTGGCGATGCAGAATCAGAATCTCGTAGCTGTCGATCACCGGCAGGCCATCCGCCTCGCCGAGCACCCGGTGCTCGGCGGTGACGGCGCGTGGCGGCAGCAGGCTGATGCCCATGCCGTCGGCCACGGCGGCCTGAATGCCGCTGAGGCTGGAGCTGGTGAACGCGATGCGCCAGCGCCGGCCCAGGCTCTCTACTGCGCTGATGATTTCGTCGCGGTACAGCCCGCGTGGCGGAAAGGTCACCAGCGGGATCGGGTCCAGCGCCAGGGCCGGGTTGTGCGCGCTGTCGATCCAGCGCAATTGCTCCGGCCAGCTGGCCACCCCTTCGCGACCGTTGCGCCGCTGCTTGAGCAGCACCAGGTCGAGCTCGCCGTTGTCGTAGCTCTGGCTGAGGTCGCGGCACAGGCCGCTGGTGACTTCGAGCTTGACCTGCGGGTGCCTGCGGTTGAACGCCGACAGTGCGTTGGTGGTGCGCCCGCCAACGAAGTCTTCGGGTACGCCCAGGCGCAGGGTCACGCCGACCGTGGCGCCGGCCAGGGCTTCGAGCATCTGGTCGTTGAGGGCGAGCATGTGGCGGGCATAGCCGAGCAGGGTCTGGCCGGCGTCGGTGGGCAGCACCTCGCGATTGCCGCGCTCGAGCAGGCGGTGACCGACCATCTCCTCGAGGCGCCGGACCTTCTGGCTGATGGTCGACTGGGTGGAATGCAGGCGCGTGGCCGCTGTGGTGAAACTGCCGCAGTCGGCCACCACCACGATGGCGCGCAGCAGGTCGAGGTCGAACAGAGACCTGTTGGGTTTGAGGCTGAGGCTCATGGCGGGATTCAGGTTTTGAATGGGTAGGCGGTTTTCTAGCATGTGCCGGGGGGTTGGGCAAATGCGCGAACCTGCAGGAGCCGGCCTAGCCGGCCAAAGGGTTGGGTTACCCCAGCAGGTTCGGCACAGACGAAATCAGCAGCGAGACACCCGAGGCAGTCAGCAAGCCCAGCACGATGCGGCGAAACTGCAGGTCGCTGATGCCGATGTACAGGCGCGTACCAAGGAAGGTCGGAATCAGCATGGCCGGCGCGACGATGGCGAAGAACGGCAGCATGTCCACCGTAACGATGCCGGTGCCCAGATAGGTGAGCATGGTCACGAACAGCATCGACAGGTTGAAGTTCTGGATGATCGAGCGCTGCAGGTCGCGCTCGTAGCCCTTGAGGGTGCACCACAGCGTCGGGACCGTGCCGGTGAAACCGCCAAGCCCACCCATAACGCCACCGATCACACCGATGACGCCATCGACCAGCCGGCCGGCCAGCGGGATTCTCGGCAATCTGCCGGCCAGCAGCATGACCGGGCACCAAGTCACCAGCAGGGCCCCGAGCAAGGTCTTGAACCAGTGCATGTCCAGGTTGGGCAACAGCGCAACACCCAGAGGAATGCCGGCCAGGCCACCGAGGATGAAGGGCAGCAGGCGTTGCAGGCTCAAGCCCCGGCGCACCGAGAACGCGGCCACCACCTGCCCGGTGAGGCCGCCGAACACCGCCAGGGTGGCGGCCAGCTTCGGGTCGAGCACCCAGGCCCAGAACGACATCGCGACCATGCTGAAGGCAAAGCCCGAAAGCCCCTGGACGAACCCCGCAACAACGGCCCCGAGAGCGACCACCAGGTAGATCGTGAGCATCTGCAAGACATCCGGGGTGACTGTGAACGAGTTAGCGATGATGCCATCGCGCAGGGGGGGCCTGTCCAGCATGTCAGCCCCCACTGCAACATCGTCACACCGCCAGCAGCACGCCCCACAACGGCAACGCTGCGGCCAGCCAAACCATTGCACGCGGCCAGTACGGCAACAGCATCGCCACCCCGAACCCGGCCAGTGAAATACCGCCAAACCAGGCTACCGGCCCCATCGCCCAGCCCCAGGCCACGCCACTGACCCACAGGCTGATGGCCAGCGCCGACCAGCCCGCCGACCGCAGGGCCACCCTCAACCAGGGTGCAGGTGCCCTGCCCCACACCTGCTTGTAGTGCCGCTCCAGCCCCAGGCACAACGCCAACATGCCCACATAGGCAAACACCACCACGCCGATCATCAGCATGTCATTGCCCCTCCACCGCTACCGTCGCACGCTTGCGCGCAGGTTTTTCTTCACGCGGCGCCACGCAGCGCCATGCCGCATACGCCAGCAACCCACCCAGCACCACGCTGGTGGCCTCCAGCACGCGGTGCGCCGGGTCGTGCTGCGCGGTCAACGCGCCCAGCACCGGCAGGCCGATGCACAGTACCGCGGTCAGCCCCAGCTGCTCGGCCCAGGCGCGCTGCGCCGGACGCAAACCGGCATGCAGCAGCGACAGCAACCACACCGCGAAGAACGCCTTGACCTCCCAGTTGGCCCGCTGCGCCAGCTCCACCGGCAGCAGGCGGTTGGCCCACAGCAAGCCTGCGCAGGCCAGCATCAGGCCGGCGACGAACGCCACGTTGAAGCTCTCGGCCACCTTGTACCAACGCTGCGCCGACACCGAGGCACTGGCGTACTTGCGCCGGCGCTTGACGCAGAACAGCACCAGCCCGGTGCCGATCATCGCGGTGCTGACCAACGCACACACGAAGTACAGCCAGCGCATCGGATAGCCGCCGAACTGCGCGAAGTGCAGCCCCGCCATCACCCGCTGGGTGAGCACGGCAGGCCGCATGTCGGGCACATCGCGCAGCAGCTCGCCGCTGACGCCGTCGAACACCATGGCCTGCCCCTTGCTCAGGGCGATGCGATACCCCAGGGTCGGGCGCACCTCGATCCGCGCGGCCGCCGTACCGGGGTTGGAGATACCGATGCTGCTGATGGCGCCCAGCCGCTCTTGCGCGCTGGCCAGTACCGGGGCCAGGTCGACCAGCGCGGCTGGCTGCTTGAGCGCCGCGCGCGGCGTGGGCAGACGCTGCTCGCCCTGGGCCTTGTAGTACGCCTGGTTGTCACCCTCGAACAGCGCATCCACCGCCGCCGGCATGTAGATCAGCAAAAAGATCACCAGCCCGGTGTAGGTGATCATCAGGTGAAACGGCAACAGCAGCACCGCGCTGGCGTTGTGAAAATCCAGCCACGAGCGCTGGCCCTTGCCGGGGCGGAAGGTGAAGAACTCCTTGAAGATCTTCTTGTGGATCACGATGCCGCTGACCAGCCCCACCAGCATCACGATCGCCAGGGCGCCGACCACGAAGATGCCCCAGTTGCGCGGCAGGTTCAGGGTGAAGTGAAAGCGGAAGAAGAAGCTGCCGCCGGCCGTTTCGCGCACCTCGATCGGCTCGCCGGTATGCGGGTCGAGCGCGGTGCCGCCACCGCGTCGACGCTCGCCGGACGCTACCTGCAAACCGGGCGAACGTGCATCCGGCAGGCTGATGTTCCAGTTGCTGGCGCCCGGTGCATGCTGGGTCAGGTAGGCCAGCCCGCGTTGCGCGGCCTGCAACTGGGTGAGGTCGTGGCTGCGCACCTCGGGGCGCATCCAGTTGTCGATTTCGCTGTCGAACACCGCCAGCGTACCGGTGGCGAATATCGCGAACAGAAGCCAGCCGAAGATCAGGCCGGCCCAGGTGTGCAGCCACGCCATGGATTGGGTGAAGGTATTTTTCATCTCACAGGCTCCACAACTGCGGCCAGAAGCCGACCGCCGCCAACGGCACTGCCAGCGCCGCCGGCCACCACGCACGCAGGGCATCGCGACTGGCGAAGGCCCACAGGAACGCGCAGGTGTAGAACGCAAAGGACGGCAGGCTGGCCACGATCACCGCATCCACCGCAGGCATTGGCAGCACACGGGCCAGAAAAGCCGTGGCCGCATAGCTGAATGCATAGCCGCCCAGCAAGGCGGCTACCGCGCGCGACACAATCAACAACCAGACCGGTCGGGTGTTGCTCATCAGGTTTCTCCTTGTGCTGCCGCTGGCAGGCGCAGGTTCACGCGCAGGCCCGGCTTGAGGTTCTGTGCCCATACCTGGCCGCCCTGCAACTGCACCCGGCAACGGGCGATCGTCAGGCCCAGGCCGAAGCCGTCGCCGCCCGGGCGTGCGGCGTCGAGTCGGGTAAAAGGTTGGAAGATGGTCTCCAGCGCAGCCTCGGCCACGCCGGGGCCCTGGTCGTCGATCCACAGGTGCCAGCAATCGCCATCGCGCCGGCCGCCCAGGCGCACCTGCCCGTTGGCAGGCGAATGGCGGATGGCATTGCGCACGATGTTTTCCATCGCCTGGGCCAGGCCGTTGAGGTGGCCGCGCACCAGGCAGTCTTCGGTGAGCGCCATGGGCAGTTGCCCCTCGCGCCAGCCGGACTCGAAACAGGCGTTCTCGCGTACCACCTCCCACAGGGTCTGCACCTCGACCGTGTCCAGCGCCAGTTGCGGGCGCTCGGTGCCGAGCCACACCAGCTCCAGGGTGTCGTCGACCAGCTGGCGCATGCACTGCACCTCGCGGGTCAGGCGCTCGCGCAACACGTCATCGTCGGGCTCGTTTTCGGCGGCCATGTGCAGGCGCGTCAACGGCGTGCGCAACTCGTGGGACAGGTCGGCGAGCAGGCGCTGCTGCAGCGACACGGTCTTTTCGAGGCGCTCGGCCATGTGGTCGAAGGCCCGCCCCAGATCGCCCAGTTCGTCGCTACGCCGGGAAATCGCCGGGTCGACCCGGGTGTCCAGGCGGTCGGCACGCAGGGCATTGGCCTGGGCGCGCAGGTGCGCCAGCGGGCCGATCAGCACGCGATACAGCAGAAAACCCGCCAGCAGTGCCAACAGCGCCGGCAGCAGCCCGTGGATCAGCAGTTGCACCAGCAGCGGACGCATCGACGGCATGAAGCGCTCGGGCAACTGGATCACCAGCCTGCCGGCCTGGGGCGCCTCGGGGAACGGCACGCTGATCGCCGGCAGCTCGGGGGAGCGCTTGCTCATGGGCCAGTCGAGCTCGCGCATGAACGTCACGTACTTCTGCTGCTCATCGGTCAGCGTCTGGCTGCTCAACGAGCGCAGGTCGCTGCCCAGCACCAGCGCCCAGCCCGGCTCGCGGATCTTCAGGTCGGCCAGCCACCGGTCGACGCCTGGCGTACCGCCGCTGCGCCACGCCGCGTGGGCCTCCACGGCGTAGCCCTTGAGCACCTGGCGCGCCTCCTCGCTCAGGTGATAGCTCCTGCGCTCCAGGTGCGCACCGCCCGAGCGGCTGAACCAGATGATCGACAGGCACAGCACCACCAGCAGCGCGCACAGTTTCCACAGCAGCGAGTGACGTCCGGGCAAGCTCATGCCGGCACCTGTGTCAGCACGTAGCCCTTGCCCCATACCGTGGCCAGGCGGCCGGCATAGCCGATGGCGGCCAGCTTGCGGCGCACGTGGCTGACGTGCATGTCCAGCACGCGGTCCTGCTGGGAGAACGGCCTGTGCAGCACCTGCTGGTAGAGGAACGGCTTGCTCAGCACTTCCTCGGGGTGCGCCAGCAGCACTTGCATCAGGCGGTACTCGATGGGGGTGAAGCTGGCCACCGCGGCGCCCAGCTGCATGTCCTGGCGCATGTCCTTACGCAGCGCCGCCGGCTCGCCCTGCGCGCCTTCCGGCGCGGCCCGCTCATAGGCAACCCGGCGCAGCACCGCATCGATGCGCACGTCCATCTCGTTCATGCTGAACGGCTTGGGCAGGTAGTCGTCGGCGCCCTGGCTGAAGCCGACGATGCGGTCCTGCTCGGCACCCAGTGCCGACATCAGGATCACCGGCACCATGAACCGCTCGCGCAGTTCACCCAGCAGTTGCAGGCCGTCGCGACCGGGCAGGAGGATGTCCATGAGGATCAGGTCGAAGGCCGTCCAGGCCTGCAGGTCGGTGCTGTCGTCCACGCCATGACAGACGCTCACATCGAAACCGCGGCGACGCAGGTGCTGTTCCAGATGGGCCGCCAGCAGCGGATCGTCCTCGACGGCCAGAATCTTCGTGGCAGGTTGTGCTGATAGATAACTCACGCTTCACCTTGGGTAGTACGGGTGTAGAGGGCCTGAAAACACAAAAAAGCCGCCCCGGGCCGATCGATGCGCGATCGACCCGGGGCAGCCTGTAGGCAATGGCGGCTCAGAACGAGATGTTCAGTGCCGCGAACAGCGCCCGGCCCGGCTGGTTGTAGGTGTTGGCGCCCGAACTGCTGGCGTTGCCACCCCGGTGGATCTGCTTGTCGAACACGTTGTTCACGCCAAAGCGCACGTCGTAGTTCTTGGTGATCTTGTAGCCGGTGCTCACATCGACCAGGCCGTAGGCTTCGACGTCCTGCTGGGCATCCAGGTCGTAGTTCTGCTGGGTGCGGTAGTTGTAGGTCGGCGACTTCTGCTTGCCGAAGTAGGTACCGGCGACCTGGAACGACAGCTTGTCGGTGGCACGCCAGTCCAGGGTGCTGTTGACCGTGTACTTGGGAATCACGCTCAGCGGCTCGCCGGTGTCGCGGTTGTCGTTGTTGAGCATCAGGGTGAGGTTGGTGTTCCAGTCCAGCGACGGGGTCAGCTCGACGAAGAAGTTGCCTTCCACCCCTTCCACCAATGCCTTGTCGGCGTTTTCCCAATGGGTCACGCGGCGACCGCTGTTGATGTCGTAGATCACGTCGGTGCCACCGATGATCTTGTTCTTGTAGTCGTTGCGAAAGTACGTCGCGCTGGTGCGCCAGGTGCCACGGTCGTAGAGCAGGCCGATTTCCTTGTTGACGCTGGTTTCGGGGTCGAGGTTGGGGTTGCCCTGCAGGTAGCAGCCACCGTTGTTGGTCTGCTGGGTGCTGCAACCGTTGCCCCGGCTGTAGAGCAGGTAGTTGGGGTTGGCCTGGTACAGGTTCGGGGTCTTGTAGGCCCGTGCGATACCGCCCTTGACGGTGAGGTCGTCGGTGAGCTTGTGCGCCACGTTCAGGCTCGGGCTGTAGTTGTCGCCGAACTCTTCGTGGTGGTCCAGGCGCAGGCCCGGGGTGATGGTGGTGTCGCCGATCACGATGTTGTCTTCGGCGAACAGGGCGAAGCTCTTGGCCGACATCTTCGAGTCGCTGCGATCGAAGCCTGCGATTTCATTGCCGGCACCACCGCTGGGGTCGAAGCTTTGCGGGCGCAGCGAGCCCTTGTCGTTGAGCACTTCGTACAGGTACTCGCCACCCAGGGTCAGCACATGTTCGCTGCTGTCGAGGCTGAACGGCAGGTTCACTTCGCTGGACAGGCGCGTGTTGCGCAGGCGCGACATGTCGGCACCGGTGTCGTTGATCGAGCCTTCCGGGCCACCGGCCAGACCTTCGTTGAGGCGCCAGTTGCGCACGTATTCATACGACAGCGACGACTTGGTCGAGCCCCACTGGAAGTCGCCCAGGTGCGTGAGGTCGTAGGTGCTGCGTTGCATCACGTTGGTTTCGTGGCCGTACAGGCTGGAGATGCGCTCCACGTCACCGCCGCCGTTGCTGTTCATGGTGTCGCCGGCGTAGATGTTGCCCTGGCGGCTGTAGCCGCTGCCCAGCTCCAGGCGGTGTTCATCGTTCAGGCGCCAGCTGAGCAGGCCGTTGATGTCCTTGTTGCGCACGCCTTCGCGGCCGGCCACCAGCGCGCTGTTGGCGCTCTTGGCGTTGATGTCCAGGTCATCGGCGTCGGTCTTGGCCAGGCCGCCATACACACGGAACGCCAGGTCGTCGGTGAGGCCGCCGCTGAGGCTGAAGTTGGTGCGCTTGCTGGCGCCTTCGGCGTGGTCTTCGGGCAGCGTGGTGAACAGGCTGACGTTGCCCTGCAGCTCCTGGGTGGGGCGCTTGGTGATGATGTTGACCACCCCGCCCATGGCGCCGGAGCCATAGCGTGCAGCAGCCGGGCCGCGCAGGATCTCGATGCGCTCCACCGCCTCGGCCGGTACCCAGTTGGTTTCGCCGCGGGTGTCGCGGTCGCCGTTCCAGCCGTAGCGCACTGCGTTGCGGGCGCTGGAGGGCTTGCCGTCGATCAGGATCAGGGTGTTTTCCGGGCCCATGCCGCGCAGGTCGATCTGGCGGTTGTTGCCGCGCGCGCCGCTGGCGCTGTTGCCGGTGAGGTTGACCCCCGGTTCGCGACGGATGATGTCGGACAGGTCGTTGGCGGGCGGGTGACGCTTGATGTCCTCGGCGGTGATAATCGAAGAGCCCAGTGCCTGCTTGGCTTCCTGCTCGGCGGTGACCATGGTGTTCTGGATCACCAGGGTGTTCTCGCCGTTCTGCTCGTCATCGGCCTGGGCCGAGGTGGCAATCAGGGCCGGCGATGACAGCGCGACAAAGGCCCAGGCCAGGCTGTTGGGGGTACTTCTGGACTGCATTTCACGTCTCCGTCACATCAAGCACAAGGGCAGCCTGCACGGCAGGGCTGCCACAAAGAGACGCCAAATATAATGATTCTCAAATGTGTTTAAATCTTATTTACGAAATTTACATATGGTTCCGCCTGGGCTGATAACCAATCTGTCTAATTTAATAAACAAACCATCAGTCATCACCCGCGAAAAAACGGAAAAATCGGCAATTTTGCGTTTTATCTGCGAGCACCCCGCCTCAAAGTGGAAATATTAATTGACACTTGTCTGTCAATTTTCTTATGGTCCTTGCCTCCTGTATGCCATCACTGCGCCACCCCTGCCGAGCACCGCCCAACGATGCCCACCCGCGATCCAGAGCGGGCCGTTGCTGCTCGACACCGTGAAATCAAGGACCTGATCATGTTGCTGCGTCGCCTGCGAATTCAATGGAAGATCACCTTGCTGGCGGGCCTGTGCCTGCTGGCCGTCGTGGTGGTGCTGATGGTGGCGACACGGGTGCAGTCCTCGCGCAGCGCCACGCTGGTGAGCAGCGCCAGCACCCAGATGCTCGACCAGAACGCGCGCCTGCGCCTGCACACCTACGCGCAGCTGCAGGCGGCGCAGATCCAGCGCTACTTCCAGAGCGCCTACCTGTACGGCAACGGTTTTGCAGACCTGGTGATGTACCTTCGCGCCCAGGGCAATGGCGACCTGCGCCAGGCCCTGACCCGCGAAACCGAACGGGCGCTGGGCAACAACCCCGAACTGCTCGGGCTGTACCTGGTGTTCCTGCCCGATGCGCTGGACGGCAAGGACGCGGCCTTCGTCAACCAGGCCGGCGCGGGCAGCAACGAGGCCGGACGGTTCTCGTTGTACTGGTCGCAGCCCAGCCCCGGCACCCTGGAGCGCGAGGCGATGCCTGAATCGATGCTCGCCGACACCAGCGTCTCGGCCAATGGCTCGGTCTCCAATCGCTGGCTGACCTGCACTCTGGAGAGCGGTGACACCTGCATGGTGGAGCCCTACTTCGACACCGTGGGCGACCGCACCCCGCTGACCACCAGCATCTCCATCCCTCTCAAGCACAACGGCAAGCTGATCGGCGTGCTGGGTGTGGACATCAGCCTGGACAACCTGCAGCTGCTGAGCCTGGAGGGACGCAAGGACCTGTTCGACGGCAACGGGCAGGTGAGCATCGTCAGCGCGACCGGCCTGCTGGCCGGGCACAGCGAGGACAGCGGCCAGTTGAGCAAGCACTTCGAGCAGGTGTTCGGCACCGACTCCAGGGCCCTGGCCGAACAGATGCGTGCCGGCAAGGCGGCCGAATTCAACGACAACGGCCTGCTGCAGGTGAGCCAGTCGTTCGCCCCGGTGCCCGGTGCCCAGCCGTGGAGCGTGCTGCTGGAGGTGCCCGAGCAGGTGCTGCGTGCGCCGGCCGTGGCACTCAACAATCGCCTGGACACCTACAATGCCAGCGCCAACCTCAGCAGCCTGTTGATGGCACTGGTGGCCGCGGTGGTGGGGTTGCTGGTGATCTGGCTGACCGCGCGCGGCGTGACCCGCCCGATACTGGACGTGGCGGCGATGCTCAAGGACATCGCCAGTGGCGAGGGCGACCTGACCCGGCGCCTGGAGCATGCGGGCAAGGACGAGCTGGGTGAGCTGGCGGGCTGGTTCAACCGGTTTCTCGACAAGCTGCAGCCGGTGATTGCCGACGTGAAGGCCTCGGTGCACGACGCACGCGGCACCGCCGACCAGTCGGCGGCACTGGCCAGCCAGACCAGCGCCGGCATGCATCAGCAGTACCGCGAGGTGGACCAGGTGGCGACGGCGTCGCACGAGATGAGCGCGACTGCGCAGGATGTGGCGCGCAACGCCGCGCAGGCTGCCGAGGCTGCGCGCGGCGCCGACCATGCCAGCCGCGAAGGCCTGGAGCTTATTGGCGACACCACCCGCGCCATCGAACAACTGGCCGGCGAGATGACCACCAGCATGCAGGAGGTGGAACACCTGGCCACGCGCAGCGAGCAGATCGGCTCGGTGCTGGACGTGATCCGTTCGATTGCCGGGCAGACCAACCTGCTGGCATTGAATGCCGCCATCGAGGCAGCGCGGGCGGGGGAAGCCGGGCGTGGCTTTGCGGTGGTGGCCGATGAAGTGCGCAACCTGGCCAAGCGCACCCAGGACTCGGTGGACGAGATTCGCGTCGATATAGAAGGGTTGCAGCAAGGCACCCGCGAGGTGGTGGAGGCCATGCACAACAGCCACCGCCAGGCGCAGGACAGCGCGGCGCGTGTGGAGCAGGCATTGCCGGCCCTGCAGCGCATTGGCGATGCGGTGGCGGTGATCACCGACATGAACCTGCAGATCGCTTCGGCGGCGGAGGAACAGAGTGCCGTGGCCGAGGAAGTGAACCGCAACGTGGCGAGCATTCGCGACGTGACCGAATCGTTGTCCGGGCAAGCCGAGGAATCGGCGCAGATCAGCCAGACACTCAACCGGCTGGCCAATCATCAGCAGGGGCTGATGGCGATGTTCAGGGTGTGATGGGGTTGGCGAGGCGCAACGGTTTAGGCATGAATACGGTCGGCGGCGCGCCATAACGAAAAAAATACTAACTCTTTGGATTCAAATAGAAGATTTTTTCTATAAAAACCAAACAAACCGAACAACAGTCAAAAATTTTCTCCGTCATCGTCGGTAGGCTACCTACCTGCCCTTCACGTGCACAAAAAGACGATGACCATGCCAGAACTACCGCTGTACCTCGACTACGCCGCCACTACTCCGGTCGATGACCGGGTGATCGAAGCCATGCTGGCCTGCCTCGGCCGCCAGGGCAATTTCGGCAACCCCGCCTCCACTGGCCACGGCTATGGCCAGGCCGCCCGACAGGCCGTGGACCACGCGCGCCAGCAAGTGGCCGACCGGGTTGGCGCTACCGCAGACGCCCTTGTATGGACCTCGGGCGCCACCGAGTCCAACAACCTGGCCCTCAAAGGCATTGCCCAGGGCCAGCCTGGGCGCCGTCACCTGATCACCAGTTGCCTGGAGCACAAGGCGGTGATCGACACCGCCCATGAACTGGAGCGCCAGGGCCACACGGTCACCTGGCTCAAGCCCGATGCACAGGGGCTGATCCAGCCCGAGGCCGTGCAGGCGGCCTTGCGCGAGGACACCGCACTGGTGTCGTTGATGTGGGTGAACAACGAACTCGGCACCCTCACCGACATTGCCCGCATCGGCGACATCGTGCGCGAACACGGCGCACTGCTGCACGTGGACGCGGCGCAGGCGGTGGGCAAGGTGGCCATCGACCTGGGCACGCTGGCGGTCGACCTGATGTCGTTTTCGGCGCACAAGGTCTATGGGCCCAAAGGCATCGGTGCGCTCTACGTCGGCCCGCGTGCGCGCCCCGTGCTGCAGGCGCAGATGCATGGCGGCGGGCACGAGGGCGGTATGCGCTCGGGTACGCTGGCCACGCATCAGATTGTGGGCATGGGCGCGGCGTTTGAGCTGGCGGACGTGCAAGGTGATGCGCAAAGCATGCGCATCGAGCAACTGAGCCAGCGCCTGCGTGAAGGCTTGCTGGCCCTGCCGGGCGTGACCCTGAATGGGTGCGCGCAGCAGCGCATCCCGCACACCTTGAACCTGTGCATCAGCCGCAGCGGGTTCAACAGCGCGCAGGTGGCCGGCAGCCTGGCGCTGTCGTCGACCTCCGCGTGCAGCTCGGCCACCCAGGCCCCTTCGCATGTACTGCTGGCACTGGGGCTGGATGCCGGCCAGGCGCTGAGCAGTGTGCGGGTGAGCGTGGGGCGGTATACCGAGATGGCGGATGTGGAGCGGGCGATCGAGGTGTTCAGGGCTGCGCTGCAGGCGCCGGCAGGGTTCTGGTAAAGCGGCTGCAGGAGCCGGCCTTGCCGGCGATGGTGCGTACAGCACCCCTGGCCCGGCATGGCCGGGCATCGCCAGCAAGGCTGGCTCCTACACCCTTGCCACGGCTTACTCGGCTTGCACGTAAGCCGCCGGTTTGTCGGCCACCCGATTGCGCTTCACGAAATAGGCCACCACCACCAGCACCGTGGTGGCCGCGATGAACCACAGTTGCAGGCGCGATGCCGGGTCGATGGCCTGGCTGCCGATCACGGCGAGCAGCGCAAGCAGTGCCACGACGTTGGCATAAGGGAAGAACCAGGCGCGGAAGGCCTTGGGGTCGACCGGTTCGTGACGGGTTTTCAGGCGCATGGCCAGGTGGGCAATGATGATGAAGATCCACACGATCATCACGAAGGTGCCGCTGCTCTTGGCCAGGGTCATGAACAGGTCGCCGCCGCTGAGAAAGTGCACGGTCAGAATCGTCAGGCAGATGCACAGGCTGAGCAGCAAGGCATTGAGCGGCACGCCCTTGGCCGTGGTGTGCGAGAACAGCTTGGGCGCATGCCCACGCTGGCTCAGGGAGAACAGCATGCGCGAGTTGGAGAACATGAACGAGTTCATCACCGACATGAACGAGACGAACAGCACGATCTTCATCGCCACCGCCGCGCCGCCGAACCCGGCCAGGGTGAACAGCGACACATAGGGCGACGCCAGGTTGGCCTTGTCGGTCCACGGCAGGCACAGGATCAGGATCGACACCGAGCCCACGTAGAACAGCATCACGCGCAGGATCACGCTCTTGATCGCGCGGATCACGTTGCGGCGCGGGTTCTCGGACTCGCCAGCCGCCACGGCGGCGATTTCACTGCCGCCCAGCGAGAAGATCACCACGATCACCCCCGCCATCACCGGCGACAGGCCATTGGGCATGAAGCCGTCGTGCGCGGTCAGGTTCACCAGGCCAGGGGACGGGATGTCGCTGTGCAGGCCGAGCAGTATCGACACGCCCAGCAGCATGAAGATGAGGATGGTGGCGACCTTCAGCGCGGCCAGCCAGTACTCCACTTCGGCGAACGACTTCACCGAGTAGGCGTTGCTCGCCATCAGGGTCACCAGCATGATGAACGCGCCCGCCCAGATCGGCAGCCAGGGCAGAAAATCATGCAGGATGGCGCCCAGCAGCACGGCCTCCAGGGTGATCGTCATCATCGACTTGAACCAGTACAGCCAGCCGACGGTAAAGCCGGCCCACTCGCCCAGGTACATGTTGGCGTAGGTGGAGAACGACCCCGCATCGGGGGTGCGGCAGGCCATCTCGCCAAGCATGAACATCACCAGGGTGACCACGATGCCGCCGATGAAATACGACAGGATCGCGGCGGGGCCGGCCGACGCGATCAGCGAGCCGGAGCCCATGAAAAGCCCGGCCCCGATCACGCCCCCCAGCGCGATCATGGTGATGTGACGTTGCTTCAGGCTCTGCTTGAGACTGTTGGATTGCATTTCCTTTACCTCTCTTATTATTGGGAGAAGACGGCAACGTTCTGCAGCGAGATGACGCGTCACGCTTGCAGAAGGCCGCTCCTCACGCAGGCATCGTCATGTGCCTGCGCCGCACGCTTCAGCCTTTTTCAGGCAATGGCTATCAGGGTGGCACCTTGGACGGCAAGGCCGGCCACCTCAAGCGATTTCTGCGCACAACATCCTGCATTTTTTTCCTGAGGGGCTGCAGCAGGTTTGTGGTAGGCGGCGAGCGAGTGGGCCCTGACGGTCATGTGCCGGCAGGGCTCGCAACTATCGGATAAATAAAACTTTATTCACCCGGTTATTACTTGATAACTTCACCTGCCGTGAAGCGGTTGATAACGTTTTAAGTCTCGCGCCCTAAGTAGTACGACTCTCGACCCGGCTCCCCTTCTTTGGTATTCCCCCACCGCGGCTTGCTTGACACACAAGTACCGCCCTCGCAATGCTTGCCCCCAGCAAAACCCCACGATGAATAACAACAATAACAATTGAACAAGGAGTTCGCCGATGCTTGGCTACTATGCGCAATACAGTAGTGTGTACATCACCACCCTGATGATCGTGACCACGCTGTTCTTCGCCCTGCCGATCTTCATTGCGCCACTCACCTGGGCGCGCCTGATGCAATGGACCATCCCGGAACATACCCACCTGGCCATCTATTTCGGCCGCTGCCTGGGCGCGTTCATTCTGGTGGTTGAAGTGGCCATGTTGCGCTCGGCCACCACCGGCACCAGTTTCAGTTATGCCTTCGACATACTCTTCGTGGTATTCACCCTGATGTTTGTGGTGCATGTCTATGGCGCGATAAAACGTATTCAGCCTATTACCGAAACACTGGAAATCGGCTTCTGGATGATTCTGTTCGTATTGAACATGCTGTTCTACCCCACCACCAGCATTACCCTTTAATACCTGACCCAGCCACTTGAAGGCTGACGCCACCGCGGCGTCGGCCTCTGTGTGCCTGCCCGTCGCCTGTCAACTTTTATTCAGGAATTGAAGATGCTCGATACCGAGGAAGCCCGTTCGCACGCCGCCTTGATGGATCTGGTGCGTCAACTGCTGGAGCAGGCGACCGGTGTCGAGGCCCACACCCTGTACAACGATGCGCCCTTCCACGAGATCGGCCTCACGTCGCTGGCCATCCTGAATTTCAACGAGCTGATCCAGCCCCTCTTCGCCGACCTGAACAAGACCCTGCTGTTCGACTGCCGCTGCATCCGCGACGTTGCCACGCACCTGCTGCGCGAGCATCCGCAGGCCAGCGCCAGCTACCTGCAGGGCCGCCCGCCCAGCCCGCCCCCACCGGCCGCAGGCGTCGAGGCCTGGCCCTCGATTGCCCCCCTGGCGTCGTGCAACGAGGAGCCCGCTGGCGATATCGCCATTGTCGGCCTGCATGGCCGCTTCCCCGGTGCCGACGACCTGGATGCGCTGTGGCGCAACCTGCTGGCGGGTGTCGACTCGGTGAGCGAGATACCCGCCGAGCGCTGGCCGCTGGACGGTTTTTTCGCCGCGGGCACCGACGCCCGCAGCAGCGGCCTGAGCTATGCCAAATGGGGCGGTTTTCTACCCGATATCGATCGGTTCGATGCGCAGTTCTTCGCCATCGCCCCGCGTGAAGCCGCCTGCCTCGACCCGCAGGAGCGGCTGTTTCTCGAATGCGCCTGGCATGCCCTGGAAGACAGCGGCCACCTGGGCGAGCGCGGCCAGTTGCTGCGCGGCGCCCAGGGTGCGCTGGATGTCGGCGTGTTCGTCGGGATCACCAGCAACACCTACCCCCTGCTCGGCCCTGCCCTGTGGCAGGCCGGGCAACCGGCGATCCCCAGTGGCCTGCCGTGGTCGGTGGCCAACCGGGTATCGTTCGCCCTGGACTTGTGCGGGCCGAGCCTGGCCATCGACACCGCCTGCTCGTCATCGCTCACGGCATTGCACAGCGCCATCGACAGCCTGCGCAAGGGCGAGTGCCGGGCAGCGCTGGTGGGTGCGGTCAACCTCTACACCCACCCCGCCAAGTACGTGCAGTTGTGCCAGCAGCACATGCTCTCGCCCACCGGACGTTGCCATGCGTTCGGCAGCGAGGCGGACGGTTTCGTGCCCGGTGAAGGGGTTGCGGCCGTGGTGCTCAAGCCGCTCGAGGTGGCCCGGCGCGACGGCGACCGGATACTGGCAGTGATCAAGGGCAGTGCGATCAACCACAGCGGGCGCACCAACGGCTACACCGTGCCCAGCGCCGGTGCCCAGGCCGCGCTGATCGAGCGGGCGCTGGCCGATGCCAGGGTACCGGCCGCCAGCATCAGCTACATCGAAGCCCACGGCACCGGCACGCGCCTGGGCGACCCCATCGAGTTGCAAGGGCTCAGGCAGGCACTGGGCGGGCAACACTCGGCGACCTGCCATGTCGGCTCGATCAAGGCCAATTTCGGCCACCTGGAAGCGGCCGCCGGCATGGCCGGGCTGAGCAAGGTGGTGCTGCAGTTGCAGCACCGGCGCCTGGCGCCGTCGCTGCATGCCAGGGTGCTGAACCCCGACGCCGGGCTTGAGCACAGCCACCTGCAGATCGTGCGTGACACGCGTGATTGGACCAGCGACAACGGCCCGCGCCGCGCCGGCATCAGCTCGTTCGGCGCTGGCGGCGCCAATGCCCATGTGATTGTCGAACAGGCCCCCGAACCCACACCGTCGAGCGCCAGCACGGGCCCGGCGGTGTACCCGCTGTCGGCGCGCAGCCAAGCGCAAGTGCGCGAACAGGCCGCCGCCCTGCTGGCCTGGTTGCAACGCCACCCCGACGCATCGGCCAACCAGCTCGCCTACACCCTGCAATGCTGCCGCCCGGCGTTCGACCATCGCTTCGCGCTGGTAGCTGCCGACTTGACGCAGTTGCAGGCTGGCCTGGAGCGCTTCGTGCAATCGATGCCGGGGGGCTATCAGGGCCGGCTGCTGCCCGGCACACCAACGCGAGAGCTGAGCGCCAGCGCCCCCGATGAACTGGCAGCGGCCTGGGTAGACGGCACGCTCGCCCGCTGGGGCCGCTTCTGGCCGCAGCCGCCCAGCCCACTGGCCGCGCCGCTCTACCCTTTTGCCAGGGACCGCTACTGGGTGCCGCGTGTGGCGTCGGCCGCGCCCCACGCCAGCACCCAGCTGCACCTGGATGCCGGCCAGTTCTTTCTGCGCGACCATGTGGTGCAGGGCCAGCCGGTGCTGCCCGCCGCCGCCTACATCGACTTGTGCTGCAACCAGGCGCGCCGCCACGGCCTGGACCTGCCGCTGACCCTGCACAAGCTGACCTGGGCCAGCCCGATCCGTGTCGAGCCCGGCCAGCAGCGCAGCATCGAATGCCGCAGCGAACGCACCCACGACGGTGTGCGCCTGGCGTTCCAGCCGCTGCCGGCCAGTGACCCCACCCCCAGTTTTCGTGGCGAGTGCCGCGCCGTGCAGGTGCCCGCCGACAGCCTGCCAAGCCTGGCGCAGGTGCGCAGCGAGTGCACCCGGCCGCTGGCCCTCGACGCGCTGTACCCCACCCTCGAGCGCCTGGGCATCGCCTACGGCCCCACCCTGCGCTGCATTGCCGGCGCGTGGCTGGGCGAGCAACAGGCGCTTACCGAACTGCACTGGCGCCCCGAGCAGCGCCAGGGCGAACCGCTGAGCACGCTGGACCCGGCGTTGCTCGATGCGGTGCTGCAAAGCGCCTTCGTCACCGCCGCCCAGGGCAATGCACAGATCGACACCACCTTCGTGCCCTACGCCTGCCAGGCCCTGCACGGCTACCGGCCCTTGACCGAGCGCTGCTTCGTGCACGTGCGCCCGCGGGCTGCCCAGGGCAGCCAGATGCGCCTGTACGACTTCCGGGTGTTCGATGCAGACGGCCAGGTGCTGATGGACATCGAGGCCTTTGCCTTTCGCGAGTACCGCGTCGACCCCGAGCATGCCGTGCATCTGCTCGAACCCTACTGGCAGCACCAGCCCGCCGCCCCGGCCGCGCCCGGGCCGATGCCCACCACACTGCTGCTGTGCGACGACCCGCAAGCCTTCGCCCAGTTACCCGCGCAACTGCGTGACGCCGCCTGGCGACTGGTACCCGCGCAGCAGTTCCACTACACCTCACCACGCACCGTCGAGGCCGACCTGGGCGATGCGCGCCACATCGACCTGTTGCTGCGCCTGCTGACCAGCCAGCAGCAGGTACCCGCACGCCTGCTGATCGACCTGCGCAGCACCGGCAGCCAGGACGCCGGCCTGGGCGAAGGGCTGGACGCCGCCCTGGCCACCGCTGACCTGCTGCGCCACCTGTGCCAGGGCCAGAGCACCCCCGCGCTGCATACCCGGATCGTGCTGCACCCCGGCCCTGTCAGTGCCCTTGAAGGGCTGCTGCGCTCGGTGGTGCAGGAGATCCCCAGCCTGAGCGCCAGCCTGATCGAAACCAGCCACCAGCCCGGCAGCGCAGAGCGTGAAGCGCTGGCGCACGAACTGCTTGCGGCTGAGCAGCCCGGTGTCAACCGGGTATCGCTGTGCGAAGGGCAACGCCACGTGGCGAGCCTGCGCTTTGTCACCCCGGGTGCCGGCACAGCGCCGGCGCAACTGAGCGCCGGCGATGTGCTGGTGATCAGCGGCGGGCTGGGGGCCGTCGGCCGTGCACTGGGTGAAGCGCTGGCGAGCCTCGGTGGCCTGCGCCTGGCCGTGCTGGGCCGTCGCGCCCTCGATGCAGACGCTGCCCGATGGCTGCAGCGCCTCACGCACCTGGGCGCCGACGATGCCGCCTACTGGCAGGCCGACTGCGCCGATGCCGACTCGTTGCACGCCGCCCTTGCCAGCATTCGCCAGCGCTACGGCGCCTGCCACGGGGTGATTCACTGTGCCGGGGTTCTGCAGGACGGGTTCTTCCTGCGGCAACCTGCCCAGGAGCGCGCCAGCGTACTCCAGGGCAAGACCCTGGCCGCCCGCCATCTGGATGCAGCCACCGCCGATGACCCGCTGAAACTGTTCATGGTGTGCTCGTCGCTGGCCGGGGTGTACGGCAATGTCGGGCAGAGCGCCTACGCGCTGGCCAACGCCTGGCTCGACCGCTTCGTGCAGGCCCGCCAGCAGCGCTGTGCCAGCGGCCAGCGCCAGGGCCGCTCGCTGTCGATTGCCTGGCCACTGTGGCAGACCGACAACGGCATGCAGGCCCCGGCGCCGGTGCGCCAATGGCTGGCTCGCCATGGCCTGGCCCTGTTGCCGAGCGATCAGGGGGTGGCCACGTTCCTGCGCTGCCTCGCCTTGGCGCAAGCGGTGTTGATCCCGGTGTGCGGCAAGCGCGACGCGGTTGCACGGTTGTTCGGCATCGAGGCGCCGCCTGCCCCGCCCGTGCAGGTCGCGCCGCAGGCGGCCAGCGACGCGCCCTGCCTGCTCGACTACCTCACCCGTCAACTGGCCGAGGTGACGGCCACGCCGCTGGACAAGGTCGACCCCGACACCTCGCTGGAGGTATTCGGCCTGGACTCGATCCTGGTGATGGAACTCAACGGCCGGCTTGAACAGCACTTCCCCACCCTGTCGAAGACCGTGCTGTTCGAAGTGCGCAGCCTGCGCGAGCTGGCCGCCCTGCTCGGCAACGAGCACCCGGCCGAAGTCGCCCGGCTGGCACCGGGCCCCGTGGTGGTCGAGCCGCCAGCACCCGCGCTGTCGGTGGTCACGCAGGGCACTGCCGACACCCAACGCCAGGACATCGCGATCATCGGCCTGGCCGGGCGCTACCCCGGCGCACGCGATGCCCAGGCGCTGTGGCAGCACCTGGCGGCCGGCGATGACCTGATCAGCGAAGTGACCTCGCGCTGGGAGCAACCGGGCGGCGACGACCAGCTGTATGCGCGCTGGGGCGGCCTGGTGGATGATTTCGACTGCTTCGACCCGCTGTTCTTCGGCATCTCGCCGCGCGACGCCGAGCGCATGGACCCGCAGGAGCGCCTGTTTCTGCAAACCGCCTGGCATGCCGTGGAAGACGCCGGCTACACCCCGCAGAGCCTGTGCGGGCCGCGCCAGCCGGGCGTGGAGCGACGCCGCGTGGGGGTGGTCGCGGGGGTGATGTACGGCGAGTACCAGTTCTATGGTGCGTCGAGCTGGCCCGCGCGGCCGGCGACCCTGACCAACTCCTCGTATGCCTCGATCGCCAACCGCGTGTCGTTCTGCCTGGACCTTGAAGGCCCCTCGTTCGCCGTCGACAGCATGTGTTCGTCGTCGCTCACCAGCCTGCACCTGGCCTGCGACCTGATTCGCAGCGGCAGTTGCGAGCTGGCCCTGGCCGGCGGGGTGAACCTGTCGCTGCACCCGTACAAGTACCGCATGCTGTGCGAGCTGAACTTCGCCTCCACCCAGGGCCAGTGCCGCAGCTTCGGCGCCGGCGGCGACGGCTACGTGCCGGGTGAAGGCGTGGGCGTGGTGCTGCTCAAGCCGCTGGCCCAGGCCCTGCGCGACGGCGACCACGTGTACGGGGTGATCCGTGGCAGCGAGCTCAACCATGGCGGGCGCACCTCGGGCTATACCGTGCCCAACGCCGAATCGCAGGCCCAGGTGATCGGCCGCGCCCTGCAGCGCTCGGGCCTGCCCGCCGCCAGGCTGGGCTATATCGAGGCCCACGGCACCGGCACCAGCCTGGGCGACCCGATCGAGATCCGTGGCCTGGGCAAGGCCCTGGCCGCCCAGGTACCCAGCGAGTGGCGCTGCCCCATCGGCTCGATCAAGGCCAATATCGGCCACCTGGAATCGGCCGCCGGCATGGCCGCGTTGACCAAGGTGCTGCTGCAGTTCAAGCACCGGCAACTGGCGCCGTCCATCCATGCCCAGCCGCTGAACCCGAACATCGATTTCAGCAACACGCCCTTCGTGGTGCAGCAGCGCCTGGCCGACTGGCCGGACCCTGCGGATGGCCTGCCACGGGTGGCCGCCATCAGTTCGTTCGGGGCCGGCGGCGCCAATGCCCATGTGCTGATCGAGGACGCCCCGCTGCAAGCGCCACCCGCGCCCACCGGCCCCCAGGCCTTTGTATTCAGCGCGCACAGCGCCGGGCAACTGCGCAGCTACCTGCAGCGCTTTGTCGACTGCCTGGAGCATGAACACGCCCTGGCACCGCAGCACCCCGAGCACTACCTGGGCCTGCGCTGCTTCACCACGCGGGACGTCGCCAGCACCCTGCTGCACGGGCGCCAGGCGTTCGAGCAAGCACGGTTGGCCGTGGTGGCCGACGACTTCGACGCGCTGCGCCGGCAGTTGAGCGAATGGTTGATGAGCCCGCCGGGCGACGAAGCACGGGTGCTGCTCAGTGGCCCGGCCCCTGCGCCCGAGTGTGCGGCGCTGGCCCGCACCTGGCTCGATGCGCACCTGCCCGCGACGCCGCCAGCGGCGACCCAGGCGTGGCGAAAGGTGCCGCTGCCCGGCTATGAATTCTTGCGTCGTCGCTACTGGATCAGTACGCCGCCCACGGTGAGCAGCCCACCGCTGCCGGCGCCACCGCACGCTGCGCCCGCGGTGACGCCACAAGACATTCTCGACCGCCTGGCCCGCCGGGAAATCAGCCAGCAACAGGCCCGCGACCTGCTGCGTTCGATGCTCTGAATTCGCCTGTTTCCACCTTCAAGGGAGTGATGCAATGCAGCAGCCGACTATCGCCATCATCGGCGCCGGGGCCAGTGGCCTGGGCGTGGCAAAGGCCCTCGGCGAAGTGGGCCTGGCCTTCGAGATCATCGAGGCCACCGCGCGTTTCGGCGGCAACTGGCAGCCCGACGGCCCGGCCTCGAAAATGTATGAAGCGGTGCACCTGATCAGCTCCAAGCGCAACACCCAGTTCGCCGACTTCCCGATGCCCGAGCACTACCCGGACTACCCGCGGCACACCCAGGTGTTCGACTACCTGACGCAACTGGCCGAGCATTGCCAGCTGCAGCAGCACACCCGCTTCAACACCCGCGTCACCCACATGGACAAGACCGCCGACGGCTGGCTGCTGAGCTTCGACGACGGGCGCCAGGCCCGCTACGAGGCGGTGGTGGTATGCAACGGCCTGCTCGGCACGCCCAAGGTGCCGCAGTACCCCGGCACCTTCAGCGGGCAGGCCCTGCATGCCAGCGCGTACCGCAGCTCGGCACAGTTTCGCGGCAAGCGCGTGCTGGTGGTGGGTGGCGGCAACTCCGGTTGCGACATTGCCGTGGATGCCGCGCAAACCGCCAGCCTGGCGCTGCACTCGACCCGGCGCGGCTACCACTACATGCCAAAGTTCATCGATGGCCAGCCGACCCAGGAATGGCTGATGGACCAGGCGCCGAAATTTGCCGACGAGGACGAATACTGGGCGCACGTGGAGCGCAGCTTCAAGTTCGCCGGCTACGACGGGCGCGACTATGGCCTGCCCGCACCGGACCACGGCATTCGCGAATGCCACCCCATTCTCAACTCGCAGATTCTCTACTACATCGGCCATGGCGATGTGCAGGCCAAGCCCGATATCAGCCATTTCGACGGCCAGCAGGTGCACTTTTGCGACGCCAGCGTGGCCACCATCGACCTGATCGTATGGGCCACCGGGTACGGCATCGACCTGCCGTTTCTGCCGCTGCAGACCTTCGACTGGCAGCGCGATTTCGACTCGCTGTTTTTGCGGATGCTGCCGGCCGAGCACGACGACCTGGTGTTCGTCGGCTACCTCAACACGCCGTCGGGCATCGGCAACCTGGCCAACATGACCGGGCGCTTCGTGGCCGCCTACCTGCAGGCCCGTGCCCTGCGCAGCCCGGCCTGGCACACCGTGCAGCAGATCAAGCGTCAGCCGCAGCTGCTCGACCTGGGCCAGCAGCGCTTCATGCAGACCCAGCGCCACGCCCACGAAGTGGACCTGTGGAAGTTCATCCGGGCCGTGAACTTTCTGACCGCGCGGCTGCAGCCCTCGCCACCCTTGGCGCGTAGCGCCTGACCATCGACGACACGCCGGGGAACCGACCATGAACCAACCGACCCACCTGCCCCTGACGGGCGACCCGGACGCCGGCGCGCTGAGTGCGCGCCAGGCGCTGCTGCTGCTCGACAGCCTGGATGCCGGCGCCGCGCCGCCGCTGGAGCAGCGCCTGCTGGAGGACCTGCGCGATCTGCTGCTGGGCGTGCTGAAGATAGACCCGGCGGACTTTTCGCCCACGCGTGCATTGATGGACTATGGCCTGGACTCCATCGCCTCCACCGAAATCGGCACGCTGTTCACCCAGCGCTTCGGCATCAGCGTGCCACCGACGGTGTTCTTCGAGTTCCAGAACCTGCAGAGTTTCTGCGGCTACCTGCTGGCCAACCATCACGGGCAGTTGCTGGAGCATTACGGCGACAGTGCGCCCTTGCCCGCCCCCGCACCGGTTGTGGCTGCGGCGCCACCGATGGCGCAGGTGGTTGCGCCCGTGGCTGCCGGCGCAGTGGCCACACCCGCTACGCAAGGCCCCTTGAGCATCGAGGCGCTGTGGCAACGCTATGAGCACCTCGCCCCCGCTGCCCCGGCGGTGGTCCAGGGCACGCGAGTGAGCAACGAGTACGAGCCCAGCCAGGCCCTGCTCGACGAACAGTTCAGCCTGTGCCAGCAGGCCACGCGGGTGCAGATCCACCGACCCGGCGCGCCGCGCCTGGAATGCGCGACCTATGGCAGCGGCACGCCGGTGCTGATGCTGGGCGGGCTGGTGATGCAGTACGACGTGATGTGGCGCCTGCAACTGCAGGCGCTGGGGCGCGGGCACCGGTTGATCATGCTGCACCTGCCCGGCTGCGGCGAGGCCGAGCTGCCGCCTGCGTTCGACATTGCGCACCTGGTGGCCGATATCGTGGTGCTGCTGGATCAGCTGGGTATCGACCAGCCGCTGCCGGTGATCGGCTATTCGTTCGGCGGCGTGCTGGCCCAGGCCTTTGCCCTGGCCCACCCGCACCGCTGCGCAGGGCTGTGCATCAGCGTCAGTTCGCCGTTCAGCGAAGGCGCGTCGAACTTCCCGGTACTGATGGGCGAGCTGCAGAAAAGCCCGCGCTTCATGACCCTCAACCGCGGCTGGAACATGGCAGCGCTGCCGGCCTACCAGCAGGTGATCGGCGACTTCGACCTGCGCCCGCAGTTGGGCAACCTGCACTGCCCGTGCAGGATCATCTGCGCCAGCGACGATGCCTATCAGCCGCCGGCCTACTCGGCGCTGATCGCCAACGCCGTGCCGCATGCCGAACTGATCGAGGTGCAGGGCGCCGGGCACCTGCTGGGCTTTACCCATCACCAACGCTACAACCAGTTGCTGCTGGAGTTCCTGCACAACCTGCCAACCCCCGAAGGCCCGGCCCGGCGCCCCGTGCCCCCGGTGTTTCAGCCGGCCACCGCGCACACCCTGCAAACGCTGGAAGACTACGTGCGCCAGGGCGAACAGGGCCACTGCGCGATCCTGTCGGCGCCCGCCGCGCAGACCGCCCTGCTGCTCAATCACCTGGCCAAGCGCGGCAAGCGCGAGCCTGCCGATTACCGCAGCTACTTCATGACTTCGCTGGAGGAAGCCCTGGATGCGGCCCTGCGCCTGGCCCGCCACCATGCACGCAACCGCACCCCCGACGGCCAGGGCGAACTGCTGCTGATCGACGACAGCGGCTACTGGGCGCGCTACTTCAACCCGCTGCAGCGCGCCGATGCCAGTGCGCTGGTACCTGGCATCCGGGTGGTGGCGAGCCTTGCCCAGGCGCTGGCCTACCAGCGCCAGCATGGGCCCGAGCAACTGGCGGCGGTGGCCTGCATCCAGGCCGCCGACGCCAACGCCGAGGCCTGCGATGCCTGGCTGCGCGAGCTGGCCGGCAGCGGCATTCTCAGCCTGGTGGTGGAGCCTGCCCGGCAGGCCGGGCACTGGCCGTTGCTGGCGTTGTGCGAAAGCCCCGACCTGATCGTGCTGGGCGAGGGCCTGAGCGGGTTCCAGGCGCCGCTGGGCGCCTGCCTGGTACATGAACGGGTGAAGAACCCGTGGCTGATGACGCCCAACGAAAGCTATGTGCGCCATGTGATGAGCAACTTCGGCCTGCCGTTCAAGCTGGCCTTCGAACACCTGATGGCGCAGTTCGCCGCCGGGCTGAGCGTGGATGAACAACGCGAACTGCGCCGCATCGCCAGCAGCAGCGAAGCGACCTACCAGGCGCACCTGTGCTACGGCAACCGCGGGTACGCGAAGATCGCCCGCATGCACGGCTTCGATGGGCGCTTCCACGAGGCTCGCGGGGTGCGCTCACGGCTGATGAACGATGGCGAACCCTCGCGGGAAATCATCGACTGCTTCGTCAACGTGGGCACCTGCCCGCGCGGCCTCAACCCGCTGGATGTGATCGAGCAGGTCGCGCGCCAGCACGACACCCGGCGCGACTACTGGGGCGAGCTGCAAGGCCTGCTGCAGCACAACACCGGCCTGCCGATGGCGCTGCCGGCCTCCAGCAACGTCACCGCCGTGGAGGCCGCGCTGACCCTCGGCCTGCTGGCGGCCAGGGGCGAACGTCACAAACTGCTGTGCTTGAGCGGCGGGCTGGGGTTCTCGATGCTCAGCGCCGCGGCCTCGCACACGCTGGGCTTCGATATCTTCCGCGCGCCGTTCGAGCCACTGCATGCGCATACCGTGTTCATCGACCCGCTGGCCGAAGACGCCGAGGCGCGGTTGCAGGGCCACCTGCTGAGCGGCGAAATCGCCCTGGTGTGGTTCGAGACGATCCAGGTCGATGCCAATGCCTCGCGCCCGGTGCCGCCCCACCTGATCGCGATGATCGAGCGCCATCGCGACGCTGGCGGCTACCTGGTGGGCATCGACGAAACCCAGACCAACCTGATGACCGGGCGCTTTCTGCACAGCCAGGCACAGGTGCCGCAGCCGGATATCGTGGCACTGGGCAGCGCACTGTGCGACAGCCTGCTGCCGATGGGCGTGGTGCTGTGCAGCGAGGCCGTGACCCAGGCTGGCGCCCAGCGACAACCGCAGCGCGTGGCCGACCTGCAGGGGCGCGGCATCAGCCAGCTGAGCGCGCACCTGGCGCTGAACTGCCTGCAGGCACTGGAGCGCGAGGGTGCGCTGGCCCATGCGCGAACGCAGGGGGAGTACTTCCACCAGCGCCTGCTGGAGCTGCAACGGGCGTTCCCGCTGATTCGCGCAGTGCGCGCCGAGGGCCTGCTGCTGACGGTGGAGCTGGAGCTGGCCGGCACCCCGGCGTTTGTCGAGCGCAGCTTCGGCTACCTGCTGTGGGGCAGCCTGCTGCGCGACCCCGAAGGCGGGGTGGCGGCAGCCGTGTGCCCGATCCACAACCACTGCCTGCGCTACCTGCCGCCGCTGAACATCGACCGCGACAGCATCGACCTGATGGTCGCCAACCTGCGCCGGGCCCTGGCCCGGGGCGTGGACGGCGTGCTGCAGGACTGCGCCGAACACAACCGGCACCTGGGCGATACGCGCACTGCGCAGTTTCTGTCGAGCCTCACCCACCCTAAAAAAAAAGGACCCAACCTGTGACTGAGCACACTCGCGTCAACTCGCCAAGCCACGCCGTACCGGGTGTGGCCGCCATTCGCCCGCTGACCGGGCCAGGCCCCAGGGTGTGCATCGTCGGCGCCGGGGTCGGCGGCCTGTCGATGGCCCGCGCGCTCAAGCGCAAGCACATCGCCTTCGACTGCTTCGACAAGCGCGACCGCATCGGCGGTATCTGGGCCTTCGACCACACGGGCGAGCACACCTCGGTGTGGCACAGCATGAACATGAACACGCCCAAGGGCCTGTACCAGTTCAGCGACTTCCCCATGCCGTCGCATTACCCGGACTTCCCCTCGCACCGCCAGGTGCATGCGTACCTGGACAGCTTCGTCGAGCACTTCGCGCTGCGCGACAGCATTCACCTGGAGTGCCCGGTGCAGCACACCGAGCGCCTGGCCGACGGCACCTGGCGGGTGACCCTGGGCTCGGGCGAAGTACGCCACTACGACGCGCTGGTGGTCGCCAACGGGCACCACAACACGCCCAACCTGCCGGACTACGCAGCCACTGCCCGGATCGACAGCATCCACTCCAAGCACTATCGCTATCGCCACCCCTACCAGGACAAGACCGTGATGGTGGTGGGCGTGGGCAACAGCGGCGCGCAGATTGCCGTGGACGTGAGCCACGATGCACGCATGACCTACCTGTCGCTGCGCCGTGGGGTGTACGTGCTGCCGCACTACCTGTTCGGCATTCGCGTGGACAAGGTGATGGGCCCACTCAACGACTGGTGGGTGAAGAAGCTTCTGCCCTACCCGCTGACCGGGCTGATGTTCACCGGCCTGTACAAGCTGCTGATCGCCAAGCGCAAGCAACTGGGCATGCCCAAGCCCGACCACCTGATGATGTCGAGCCTGCCGACGCTGTCGGAGAACTTCGCCAACCGCGTGGGCGACGGCAAGCTCAAGGTGGTGCCGCAGGTGCAGCGCATCGAAGGCAACACCGTGCACTTCGTGGATGGCAGCAGCCTGGAAGTGGACGCGGTGATCTACGCCACGGGCTATCACACCGACTTCCCGTTCTTGCCCCAGAGCCTGTTGCAGATCGAGGAAAACCGCATTCCGCTGTACCAGCGGATCTTTTTGCCCGAGGTGCCGAACCTTGCCTTCATCGGCGTGTTCCAGGCCGTGACCTGGGGCTTTCTGGACATGATGGAGCGCCAGGCCGAGGTGGCCGCCGACTACTTTGCCGGTGCGTACCAGCGCCCCGGTGCCGAGGCCGAGCGCGCGCACATTGCCGCCGAGCGCAAGGTGATCGAGCGCGAGTTCCTGGCCACCCCACGCAACAACTACGAGATGCACGGCCCCACCTACCTGCACTACCTGGCCAAGGAGCTGCGCCAGGGTCGCGAGCGGGCCCAGGCCGGCAATCGCCAGAGCCCGTTGCTGAGCATCGCCCACACCTATGATGCCAGCAGCGCCGCACACCACGTCCAAGAGCGGGAGCCGGTCTCATGCCCGTCGTGACGCCGGTCGCCGTGGTCGGCATGAGCGCTCGCCTGCCGGGGGCGCCAGACCTGCGCGCGTTCTGGCAGCTGTTGCGCGAAGGCCGCGATGCGGTCGGCCAGGTGCCGGCCGAGCGCTGGAACTGGCGCGACCACGACAGCACGCTGAACCCCGGGGAAGAGACCACCTACTGCCAGCGCGGCGGCTTCATGCCCTGGGTCGACCGCTTCGACGGGCGCTTCTTCGGCATTCTGCCCCGCGAAGCGCAAGGCATGGACCCGCAGCAACGGCTGTTCTTGCAGGCGGCCTGGGCGGCGCTGGAAGATGCCGGCTACGCGCCAGGCCAGTTGGCCAAACGGCGGGTGGGGGTGTTCGTGGGCGTGGGCCATGCCGACTACCCCACGCTGATGCGCCGCGACGGCGTGCCCTGTGATGCCTGGCGCGGCACCGGCATTGCGCTGACGGCCATCGCCAACCGGGTGTCGTACTGCCTGGACCTGCACGGCCCCAGCGAGGCCATCGACACCGCCTGCTCCAGCTCGCTGGTGGCACTGCACCGTGCCCGGCAGGCACTGCAGGACGGTGAATGCGAGCTGGCGATCGTGGGCGGGGTCAACCTGCTGCTGGGGCCGGAGCTGTTCATCGCCTTCGGCAAGGCCGGCATGCTCAGCCATGCCGGACATTGCCAGACCTTCGCCGCCAGTGCCGACGGCTATGTGCGCGGCGAAGGGGTGGCCGCGCTGGTGCTTGCGCCGCTGGCGGCAGCCCAGGCCAATGGCGACTTCATCTACGGCCAGGTGTGCGCCAGCGCGCAGAACCACGGCGGCCGTGCCCACAGCTTTACCGCGCCCAACCCCAAGGCGCAGACCGAGGTGATCACCCGGGCCTGGCAGCAGAGCGGCCATTGCCCCAGCCAGGCGCGGATGATCGAGACCCACGGCACCGGCACGCCGCTGGGTGACCCGATTGAAATCAACGCGCTGAAAAACGCCCTGCCCACGACCGAGGCCGGCACGCCCATCGCCCTGGGCGCGCTCAAGAGCCAGATCGGCCACCTGGAAGCCGCGGCCGGCATTGCCTCGGTGATCAAGAGCCTGCTGTGCCTGCAGCATCGCCAGGTGGTGGGCAACCTGCACCATGACGCGCTCAACCCGCAGATCGAGCTGGCGGGCAGCCCGTTCTATCTGCCCGATGCCCCGCACTCCATGGGCGAACAGGATGCACCGCTGCTGGCCGGGGTGAGTGCGTTCGGGTTTGGCGGGGTGAATGCGCATGTGGTGCTCAAGGCTGCCGACAGGGGGAGCGAGAGCCCTGGCGTGCCCGACGGCCAGCCGTATCTGGTGCTGCTGTCGGCCAAGGATGAAGACGGCCTGCGCGCCCGTGCGCGGCAGTTGCTGGCGACCTTTGGCGAGCCCTTGCCCGATGCCGGCGGCGCGCTGCGCCAGGCGCTGGACGAACGTCTGCGCGACCTGCTGGGGCTGATGCCAGGCAACGGTGTGGCCACCCGGCTTGCCGAGCTGAAGATGGACGCCGAGGATTTTGTAGGTTGCCTGGAGCAGGCGCTGGACGCTCTGCAACTGGACGTACCCATCGATGCATGGCGCGGTGCGGTAAGCCTTGAAGAGGTGGTGGAGCGGCTGGTGGGCGAAGCGGCGGTGCAGCCTGAAGAGGCGGCACGGCTGGAGAGCTTGAATGCGTTGCCGGGCGACCTGTCGGCCAGCCTTGCGGCCATCGCCCGCAGCCTGCAGGAGGGGCGCGATGCGATGGTGCGACGGCTGGCGGTGGTGGTCGATAGTCGCGAGGCGTTGTTCGAACAGCTGCGGGCGTATCTGGGGTCGTCTGATTGCCCCTCGGATACCCGGTGGCACAGCGCTGATGGGCTGACCGCCAAACCGGCGCCGGAGGCAGGCAGTGGCCGGGCCGACCGTGCACTGCTCGAGCACTGGGCCGCACATTGGGTGGCCGGCAAAGTGCCGAGCCCGGGCTGGGCCACGCTGTATGGCGACGAGCCGCGACCACACAAGTATCCCTTGCCGGCCTACCCTTGGCGGCTGGAGCGGGTGTGGTACAGCGCAGCCGTCGCAGCACCTGCGCCGGCCACGCCGGCACAGGCGTGGCTCGACTGCTGGGCGCCTGGCGCGGCGCTGCCGGGTTCATGCATGGCGCTGGCCGCCCTGGTGGACCATGTGGCCCAGCCAAGCAGCGTGCTGCACTGGCACGATGTGTGTTTTGGCCCGCCGGTTGCCCTTGCGGCAAGCGACACGCTGCACTTTACCCGCGCCCCACGGCATTGGCAGGTGAGTGTGCACGGGCAGGTGCTGCTGCAGGTCGAGACCGCGGCTGCGGTTGCTGCCGCGCCGGTATTGCAGGCGCTGCCCGTCACGGCAGAGGGTGTGCAGGCGACACTGCCCCAGGGCCTGGACGGCTACCGGCTGTGGGCTGCGCTGTTGACCCACCTGAGCACGGCGGCGGGCACCAGCCTGCCCTATCGCATTCGCACGCTGACGCTTGATCCCCAGGCGTTGCGAGACGCGCGGCAGCTGATTGTCGAGCGCCAGGACATGACCTTCGATGTGGCCCTGTGCACGGCCGATGGCCGCTGCGCACTGCGCCTGGAGGGCATGCAGATGCGCGCCTTCGACCTTGTGCGCCAGCAGGTGAGCGCATGAAGGCGTGGTTGTTCCAGGGCCAGGGCAGCCAGCGCAAGGGCATGGGCGCGGCGTTGTTCGCGCGTTTTCCGGCGCTGGTGGCCGAAGCCGATGCGGTGCTGGGTTACTCGATCGAGCGTCTGTGCCTGGAAGACCCCGAGCAGCAGTTGAACCTCACCACCTTCACCCAGCCGGCCATCTATGTGGTGTCGTGGCTTGGCTACCTGGCGGCACGTGAGGATGGCGCCGTTGCCAGCGTTGCGGCCGGGCACAGCGTGGGTGAGTACGCGGCGCTGACCGCTGCCGGCGCGCTGGACTTCAGCCTGGGCCTGCGCATCGTCATCGAGCGGGCGCGGTTGATGGCCCAGGTGCAGGGCGGCGGGCTGGTGGCGGTGCTGGGCCACGATCGACAGCGGGTGCAGGCACTGCTGGACGAACGGCCGGATGCAGGCCTGGCCATCGCCAATATCAACAGCCCCACACAGATCATCGTAGGGGGCACGCTGGCAGCCCTTGAACAGTTGCTGGAGCACTGCACAGCGCGGGGGATTCGGGCCATTGCGCTGAAGGTGAGCGGGCCCTTTCATACCGCGCACATGGCCGCTGTGGAGCAACCGTTTCGGGACTTTCTGCAACGCATGAGCGGAGCGTTTCGCGAACCGGCATTCCCGGTGATCGCCAACGTGCACGCGCGCCCGCATACCCGCGACGGGCTGGTGGAGGCACTGTCCACACACCTGACCCACCCGGTGCAATGGCAGCAGGTGATCGAGCGGATGCTGGCCGAGGGCGTCGAGGATTTTGTCGAGATCGGCCAGCCTGCGATTCTGGGTGGGATGCTCAAGGCTATTCGTGAGCAGCCTGCCATTGAGCGGTCGAATGCCCCTACGCGCCCTGTGCTGGTGATTGCGCCTGACGCCCCCGCGCTGCTGAGCGAACTGGCGCGCCACGGGGCCATGGGGCTGATCGACAGTCACGGCCTGGACCAAAAACAGTTGAAGGCCCGTGTGCTGCGCCTGAGTGCCGAGCCGCAGGTGGGCGGCCGTTTCGGTATCCGCCTGCATGGCCGCGCAGATTCAGCACTGATTGATTGGCTGGCGGACCAGACACTGGCCTGCATCGAGGTGCCGGCCCACTGGCAGCCCCTGCGTGAGCGCTGCCCTGGGGTGCGTTGGCAGGTGCGGGTCGAGTGCATCGATGAGCTGGAGGCTGACGCCTATGCGCTGGTGATTGCTGCCGATACACACCTGCCCCTGCTGCTGGCAGCGCTGGCCCGGCGCAAGCCTTGCGGGCCGAAGATCGGCGCCAGCGGCCTGATCGGCAGCCCTGCCAGCGCCCAGGCGATGTTCGATATGGGGGTGGATTTCGTGGTGTGCGGCAGCGTGTTTCTGCTGGGCAGCGAGGCCGGCCTGCCCGTCGAGCGTCAGCAGCAGCTTGCCGGCATGACACAGGCCGAGCATCGCCCGTTGACGGACTGGCGCTACCCCGAGTTCGCCAGCCGCACGCCCGGCTATGTGCTCGACAGCTTACGCAACGAACAGGCCGAGGCGTTGCAGGCCTTCTACCTCAGCGACAGCGGCGGCGACCAGGCCGCGCTGCGCGACCGCCTTGGCGACGCTGCCAACCCCGCGACCCAAGCCACCTGCGCACGCCGCGCACTGCAGGCCCACATGCTCGCCGGCCTCAACCAATGGCAACAGCCGGGCGATGCCTCGCTATGGCTGTTCAATCGCTGGCGCCAGCGCTGCCGGCCCGAGCTGCCCATTCCCATGCCCACGGAGCAATTGCTCAACCTGCTCTGCCCTCCCCTCTGCCCTTCAAGGACAACGCCATGACCCTGGTCGAGACGCTGCAAACGCGCATCAGCGAATTCATCTGCTGTGAAATGGACCTGCCGCCCGAGGACATCGACCTGGATACGCCCCTGGGTGCGTTCGGGCTGGGCTCGCTGGCGGGCATGAAACTGATCGGCAGCCTGGAGCAGCAGTTTGGCTTGCGCCTGTCGCCGACCCTGGTGTTCGAGCACCCGACCATCGCCGAATTGGCCCTCGCCATCGCGGCGATTGCCGCCCGTGGGGAGGCCGCGCATGTTTGACAAGAGCTGCCTGAGCCCACAGGAACTGGCCAGTGCCACCGGCCTGCTGGCGGTGCACGATAGCCTGGCGCTGCGCGCCTGGGTGCACCCGCACAAGGTGCTGTTCACCCTGCTCGACGACCAGGGGGAAGAACAGCAGCAGGTCAGCTACCAGCAGTTGCTGGGGCGGGCCAGCGCCATCGCCCGCCAGTTGCAGGCCGTGAGTGAGCCGGGTGATCGCGTGGCGCTGTTCTTCCCGCAGGGCCTGGACTTTATCGCAAGCTTTCTGGCCTGCCTGATCGCCGACCGCATCGCCGTCCCCGTCAACCTGCCGAACCGGCGCCGGGTGGAGCGTTGCCTGAGCATTCTGCATGACAGCGGCAGCCGCCTGCTGCTGGTGGCCGCAAGCGAACAGGCAATGCTGCAGCAGGCATTTGCCGGCACCCCGGCGGCGGCGCTGGCGATGCTGAGCCCTACCGACGATTGCGACGCACCGCTGGCGTTCGCCCGGCCTGCGGAGCGTGACCCACAGCGCGTCGCCTTCTTGCAGTACACCTCCGGCTCCACCTCGGCGCCCAAGGGCGTGAGGGTGAGCCACGCCAACATCACCGCCAACCTGCGCATGATGCGCGACAGCTGGGCGCTGGACCACACCAGCGACTTCGTCACCTGGCAGCCGCACCACCATGACATGGGCCTGATACTCGGGCAGCTGCTGCCCATCGTGCTGGGCAACCACACGGTGATCATGGCGCCGGCGACCTTCGTGCGTCAGCCGCTGATCTGGTTGCAGGCCATTGCGCGGTACAAGGCGCGGTTGGCCGGGGGGCCGAACTTTGCCTACAACCTGGCGGTGGAGCGTTACGACGCCGAACGCCTGCAGGGCCTGGACCTGTCCCACTGGACCCACGCCCTCAACGGCGCCGACGTGGTACGCCCGGCAAGCCTTGCGCGCTTTGCGCAGCAGTATGCGGGGCATGGCTTCAGGGCCAGCGCGTTTGTGCCGTGCTATGGGCTGGCGGAGGCAACGCTGTTCGTGAGCGGCGGGCCGCAGGGGCGGCCGGTGTGCTCGGTGGTGGTGCCCGTGGATGCGGGGGCATCGCAGGAGCTGGTGGGGTGTGGCGAGCCTTCGTGGGAGGTGGAAATCGCAATCGTCGACCCGGCCAGCCGACAGCGCTGCACGCCTGGGCACATCGGCGAAATCTGGCTACGCGGGCCGAGCATTGCACAGGGCTATTGGCAGAACCCGGCGGCGACCGAGGCGGGTTTCAAAGCGCGGATCGACGATGGCAGCCCCCTGGATTACCTGCGCACCGGCGACCTGGGTTTTGTCGGCCCCGACGACCGCCAGCTGTACGTGTGTGGCCGGCTCAAGGACCTGATCATCTGCGAGGGCCGCAACCTGCACCCCGAAGACATCGAGTACACCGTGATCGAAGCCCTGGACGAGGTGCGCCCGCAGAGTTGCGCGGTGTTCAGCCACGACAACGAGCAGCAGCGCCAGACCCTGGTGGCGGCCATCGAACTGAACCGCGAGATCAAGCGCTGGCTGCAGGACAACCCGCGTCAGCTCAAGGCGGTGGTACGCAGCGCGGTGGTGGACCAGCACGGCATCACCCTCAACCGCATCGTGTTCGTGCAGCCCACCAGCATGCACAAGACCACCAGCGGCAAGATCCAGCGCGCGAAGATGCGCCAGCTGTACCTGGCGAGCGAGCTGGACCTGTTCGATGAGACCCGCTGAGCCGCTGGTGCAGTGGCTGGCAGACGCCGAAGCGCCGGTCAGCCTGGTCTGCTTTCACTGCGCGGGCGGCAGCGCGCAGAGCTTCTTTGCGTGGAAGCAGGCGGCGGCTGGGGTGTGCGAGTTGTACGCCGTGGAACTGCCGGGGCGCAGCCGGCGCTTGCGCGAGCCGTTCGCCCGCTCGGTAACGGAGGTGGCCGCGGCGTTTGCCGAGCAGTGCCAGGCGTTGCCCGACAAGCCGCTGGTGCTGTTCGGGCACAGCCTGGGCGCCCTGCTCGCCTACGAGACTGCGCGGGTGTTGCTGGCGCAGGGGGTGCGCAAGCCCGTGCACCTGCTGGTGTCTTCTCGCCAGAGCCCGGACTGGCTGCCCGTGTGCGCTGGCCTGCCAGCACTCAATGACCAGGCCTTGCGCGATTACCTGGCGAACCTTGCCGGCACGCCACGGGAGGTGCTAGCGAACCAGGCGATGATGGACCTGGCGGTGCCGATACTGCAGGCCGACCTGGAGTTGATTCTGGGGTATCGCCACACGCATGTGCGCGGCCTGGACATCCCGGTGGATGCGTTTGGCGGTATGGGTGACGAGCAGGTGCGCTTTGAATCGCTGGGTTGTTGGCAGCGCGTGACCGAGGGTGGTTTCAGCTTGCGCATGATCGAGGGCGGGCACTTTGCGGTGATGCAGCAGCCGCAGGTGGTGATGGCGCGGGTGCGGGTGATCGGTGACGACCTTGCCGCGGCCGAGGGGCAGCATCGGCGCCCTTCGCCCGCTGCTGTGCGGGGTGGCTAGTCGGTGAGCATGGCGTGAGCCACGTCCTCGACCAGGGCTTTTGACATGCCGCTGAGGCAGTGCGCGGCCCAGATCAGCGAGGCGTCCTGCTGGGTGCCGGCTTGCAGGGTGAGCTTGTACACGCAGCTCATCAGCGCGGCGGCTTGTTCCAGCGCGAACTGCGCATTGTGACCGGGTTGCACGCGGAACAGCCGGTCGGCGTTGGAGGCTGCTTCGCCTTCGCCGAAGGTGCCGACGCCGATGGTTTTGACCGCGTTTGTGGCGGGTGCAATCGAATCCTTGTCCATCCAAAATGCTCCTGCAGCGTTGCCAATTTCAGGAGGTGTGGGGGCTCTACAGGCGCCGCATAACCTTGTAGGAGCTGGCCTTGCCAGCGAATGCAGACACCGCCGTAGCCGAATGCACACCACAAAACCCTGTAGGAGCGGGCTTGACCCGCGAACGACCGCAACGCGGTCGCATAGCACCCAAGCCCCCTACTACCTCATCAGTGAACAGCCTGAACCCGACTCAACGCCACCTCCACCAACCCCCGCGCGTGCTCTATCTCATGCACGGCCGCCAGGCTGAGCATCTGCTGGGGGACTTGGGAATGAAGTAGCACCGCGTGCTGCGACACGGTCTGTGCGCAGAGCAGGTATTCGGAGAGTTGAATGAGGATGTCTTCGAGGGTCTGGGGGGTGTGGTGGGGTGGGTCTGGGACGATTTTTAGCATGACGATCTCCTTGCTTTATGGAGCCGCCAAACACCCTGCTGTCAAACAAGAAGGTGGCAGCTATACGCGGGTTGACAGACCGAGAAAGCAAGGAACCCGGCGCACACGAGTGTGCCCCACGTACAGCCGCCATAAAGCGAGCACATGCGGATTGCTTGATATCGATCTGTCAAAACCGGTCGTTGGATTGACAACGACGTGGGGAGACTAGAGCGGTATGAAGGCGCCCGCAATGGCTGGAAAGCGGCGGAAGTATGAATGGGAAATGGACTACACGGAATAAGGAATGTCTGAAATTTTCGGAGAAACTGCACGTTTAGTCTTGTATCAGAAGGCTACTCAGACAGTAAGGTGGCAGCTGTACTTGGGTTGACAGACCGAGAGCATTGAAACTCGGCGCACGTTGATGTGCCCCACGTACAGCCACCATAAAGATGCACCTACGCTAGACGTCGAAGACGATTTGGCAAAAACGGACGCTTAATTGGCTGCGACGAAGGGAGCGTAGTAGAGCGACGGACGCGGCGCCATGACGAGCGTGCAGCCAAACTGCGATTCGGAAAGTGACTACAGGAAAGTTGGAAAACTTGAGGTTCGGATGTGACGGATTGTAAATTTGCGAGAGAACAGCGATTCAGCCAGAGCTCTAGTTCGCTGGCTGATAAGCCAAGATCGCCTTCGCCAGCCGCATCTCGTCCTCAATGGTAATCGTGCGCGTGGGCTGCAGTGCTATGAAGGCGGCTTGTAGCTCTACGCCCAGAATGGTGCCGTCGCTAGCCACGTAGGCAGCAGCATCATTACGGGCGTCCACGATTTTTTTATCCTGGTTTTTGCTGCTATTTCGGCTGCTGGCTTCCGCGTCCTCGGTCAGGGTCACGGGAAACAGCGTCACGGCCAGAGATGAGGTAACGATTACTCCGAGGAACGTGGGTTCTACGGCGCGGCCATCCCCGGCTTGTGCGGATGGGATGGCGGAAAAACTGAGCACAATTGCCGCTAAAAGTTTGCGCACCTACTCGCTTCCTGCGTTAGACCGATCGGGCAAAAACGCAATGTACGCGCATTCGGGCGAAGTATCGACTGAGGGAACATCAGACGGACAACATTGGACCAATCGGGGAGTTAACACATACCAGCAGTCGATCAAGTAGGTGGTGGCGGTACGCGGGTTGACAGACCGAGGACTCTAGAACTCGGCGCACACGAGTGTGCCCCACGTACAGCCGCCATAAAGGGTGCACGTGCGCCAAGAGTCAGGGACGGCCTGTCAAAGCCGGTCGTTGATGAGCAACAACGCGGAGGAGACTAGAGCGCTGACAGGGCCGGCGCAATGGCTGGCGTGCGGCGGGAGTATGATTGGGAAAGAGACGACAGGGAATAGGGAAAGGCTGAGGTTTGGATGTAACGGATTGCAAATCCGTTGTGAGAAAGGCGCTTTAGCCAGGACTTTAGTTCGCTGATTGATAGGCCAGGATCGCCTTCGCCAGTTGCATCTCGTCCTCAGTAGTTACCGTGCTTGCGGGCCGCAGCGCTGACAAGGCAGCTGCAGCTCCACACCCAGAATGGCGCCGTCGCTTGCCACGTAGGCCGCCGCGTCATTGCGGGCGTCTACGATTTTTCTATCCTGGTTTTTGCTGCTATTTCGGCTGCTGGCTTCCGCGTCCTCGGTCAGGGTCACGGGAAACAGCGTCACGGCCAGAGAAGACGTAACGATTACTCCGAGGAACGTGGGTTCTACGGCGCGTCCATCCCAGGCTTGGGCGGATAGGATGGCGGAAAAACTGAACACAATTGCCGCTAGTAAATGGCGCACCTACTCGCTCCATCCGTTGGACCGATCACCCAAAGCAAAATATACAAGCCATTGGACGTATATTTCTCGAACAATTTGACCATCCGGAAAAGAGCGATACCATCGTGCCCAGTAAGTTTTTAGTCTTCGCAAATTCAATATTAACCGGGTCAAAATGACAAAGCTCTTACGCATGTATAGTGCGTTCGGCTGACTCAGTCATATCTTTATCAAATGTACAATCGGCCGCTTGATCAGGTGCTAGAGTGCTGCATCCTGCGCAGCTCGGCTCTCCACATTATCTCGACTTTCGGCAACCCGCCGACATACTAAGTCATACACGATTTTAGCGATCTTGTTGGCCAGTAAAGGCGGTACTGCATTACCCACTTGGTGGTACTGCTGGGTTCGATTCCCTTCGAAATAGTAGTTATCCGGAAATGTCTGAAGTCGCGCGGCTTCGCGAACAGTCAGGCTACGACATTGCGCTGGGTCGTAATGAATAAAGTAGTGCCCATCTTTTGAGATATGGCTGGTGATAGTAGTTGCCGGTAACTCGGCAAGCTGTACCCTGAAGCGGTCACTAAACTTACCACTTTCCCAATTTTTGTGAGCGGGAGCAAGACCAGGAAGTGAGAATTGTTGATGGCCTTTGGGCGAATATTTATTATGCTCAGCAAACGTACTTGCAAAAGCGTATCGCCGAAGATCCGACTGCATATGACTACGGGCATCATGACTCATCCAATATTTGATATTGGGGTCCTGATACCAAGCATCTAGCGATTGGATACCGGTACTACCTTCACCTTGCTGCTTTAGAACTCGCTCACTACCTGAGCTGTTTGGCGCGTCAAAAAGTGCATTTCGAGTAGCTCGCAGCGGCTCAATAAGTTCTCCATCTTCGAGTTCTGCGCAACGCAGCAAATCATCCACTTCATCGGCAACGGTTCGATACCATTCTTCCCGAGAATCCGACCGCCGTGACAGTTTGCTTCTAAGTTTTGGCAGCCCACCAATAGCTTGCCTAACCGACACGGGGTCTGCTGTATCCAAGAGCTCATGAGCCGGAACATTACCCTGCTCATCGATTGCTATTCCCAAAAGAATTACACGATGACGAGCTTGTGGAATTCCGTACTTTTCAGCTTCGATGATAAAAGACTTTGGATTAACTCCGTCTATACCATCTGAAGAGCTGAACGATTCCTCGGAGACCAAAGAGCAAATCTTGTATTTCTGCCCACCTTCTACCCCATCCAATGCTTTGGTAGGATCAACCAAGTCATTCAAGATCTGAGAAAAAATCCCCTTACCCCCGACCTTGGAAGACAAGATCCCTTTAACGTTTTCCATGACAAATACAGTGGGGCAATAATCCTTGATGATGCGAAGATAATCTTTGTAAAGAAAATGACGATGATCATTCTCAGGGACGTAACCCTGCTTGGCTTGGTTTCTGGCTCTACCAACGATCGAGTACGCTTGGCATGGAGGGCCACCAATCAGGACCCACGGGCGCCCATCCTTAATCAATCTGGCTTTGATGAGTTCATTCAGCTCCTCATCACCCTCTATCGAACCCAAGGTTATCTGCCTTGCCTCCTCCTCGGCCCGGTTCCAGAATTCTGCTGTTTTTGGACTACTGGGCGTTGGTGCCTCTCCATTGCAGTACCGATAATAATCCTGCAGACCGTCTCGGTACTCGCGCTTGAGCAAACGGTAGAAAGCACGGAGTCTGAGCGTTCTTCTGGCGACAGGATCCATTTCGGCAGAAACGATGATATCGAAGTGCTTGCCATCACCGGAGGATGAAAAACCCTCACCCATCCCACCAGGACCTGCGAAAAGGTCAACGATCTGGATAGCGTCCTCAACTGGAACAGCTGGCTCGGCGATCGCCTTCGGGGGAAAAAGTAGGTTCTGGTATTGGGTCATGGGCATCATTTTTCAGGAATCAGGAATGGCAAGAGCGCTGGCAACCTAGCCGCTATACTTTATCAAGATTAGGGCAGTAGCGCAGCTGCAGCCTCGCTAGCTACGATCCTTACGCTCTGTTAGGTGGGCAACATCCCAGCCACAAGCACCTTCCCGACGGAAAACACAGTTTCAAACTATAGTTTGTCACTAAACGCAACTGAACCTTTATTGATCTGTACACATTGAGTGGGAGGAACGACAATTTCCAAGGGCGCTCGGGAGCGCTAGCGCAGCTTCGATAGGCACCATCCTTCCGCGAGAACAGGCGCATCCAAAGGGTGATTCATGGACATAGTCAGTAAAGAAGTCAGATCTCGCATGATGGCCAACATTCGAGGCAGTAATACAAATCCAGAAATGAAGGTCCGAAAAATTCTACACAGACACGGCTTCAGGTATCGATTGCACCAACGAACGCTTCCAGGTCGCCCCGATGTGGTTTTACCTCGTTACCGGCTCTGCATATTCATCCATGGCTGTTTCTGGCACAGGCACCCTGGGTGCAGGTATGCGACAACCCCAAGTTCTCGCGAAGAATTCTGGCGCTCCAAGTTCGAGCAGAACATGAAACGAGATAATAAAAACAGGAACGAGCTGTTACAACTGGGCTGGCGCGTCTTCGAAATTTGGGAATGCGGAACACGCAAACCTGAAGCAGAGATGAACTGGCTCCTAGAGGCTGTACCGGACTTTAATCAGCACTACATTTCTTGGCCAACTTTATCTGCCGCCCTCTCCATCTGAACCCAATGTCCCGGACACCAAGCATGGAGGCGGGCTTGCCCAAACCTCCTTATTCACTACACAAACAAGCGAATACCAAAATCGCTACCTAAATACAATTAAAAAGAAGCACGAGGCTAGAGAAGCACTTATAATAACTGAATCGCCCCTGGTTTCCTAGACACTCTCCAAGCTCAGAAAATAGCGTTTCTCATACTCTACTGGCGCCAGCTGCATAGCACTGCTGTATCGGCGTTTAGGATTATAGAACATCTCGATGTAATCGAAAATATCACTTCGGGCTTCGTCACGCGTTCCGTAGATCTTTCGTCGGATTCGCTCCCGCTTCAAAAGCTGGAAAAAGCTCTCGGCTACGGCGTTGTCATGGCAGTTTCGCCGACTCATACTGCTAATCACGTTGTTGGCCTTCAAGAAGCTTTGCCAATCTGAGCTACTGAATTGACTGCCTTGGTCTGAATGAATCATCACTTGCTGCTGTGGCTTGCGGCGCCACACGGCCATCAGCATGGCGTCGATCGCCAGGTCGCTGCACATCCTGGGCTTCATTGACCAACCAATCACTTGGCGGAAAAACAGATCCAGCACTACCACCAGGTACAGCCATCCTTCATAGGTGCGGATGTAAGTGATGTCTGTCACCCAGACCTTGTTCGGCTCACAGACCTTGAACTGCCGCGCAAGGTGGTTAGGCGAGGCGACGGTTGGCTTTCCGCCATAAAACCCTGGACACCGTCGATACCCGTTTGTGAACGCAGTCCCTTTGCCTGCATCAAACGACCGACTAGATTCCGCCCACAGATCTCTCCTAGCTCTCGCAGGTCATCGTGAATCTTGCGATAGCCATACACGCCTCCGCTTTCTAACCAGGCCTGCTTGATCAAGCCAAGCAGACGTTGATCTTCTTTTGCTCGGGCAGATTGAGGCTCGGCCAACCAAGCGTAGTAGCCGCTGGGGTGCACCTTGAGGGTTTGGCGAAGGCGACGCACTGGGTAATCCGTCGAGTGCTTCTTGATGAAGGCGTACTTCAGCCGCACTCCTTGGCGAAGTACGCGGCGGCCTTCTTTAAGATGTCTCGCTCTTCCGTCACGCGCTTGAGTTCAGCGCGTAATTTGCGCAGTTCGGCTTGCTGATCATCGTCTTGCTGACGCTGCTCTTGGGGCTTGCTGTAGACCTTGATCCAGGCGTAAAGGCTGTGCACGGACATGCCCAGACGCTAGGCGACATCGGCGACAGGTTTGCCTTTTTCGGTCACTTGCTTGACCGCTTCGATCTTGAATTCTTCGGGGTAACGCTGACGACTCATGGCACCTCCTATCTGGACCTCATTATAAGGCTTGGAGGTGTCTAGGAAACCAGGGGCGATTCAGCTGGCTATGACCAGCGGCATATCTCGTGACCGCATCAGTGGCTCGAATCAGCAAAAATTCAGCTGCTTTTGATATAGATGGAAGAGCCCTACTGTCATCGCAACTCAGGTATTCCGCTCGCTGGAGATGAGAAATCTGCCGATTTGATTTTTGTCCAAGTGTCCACCCGCTTAGCTACTTCTGAAATTTGCTGACCTGGAGCAACCCTATTGAACTCCGCGTTCACGATCACGGCCCAACTCCACAGCAGTTCGCGCAACCCACCAGAAATCCCTTGCCTAATCCAAATCTGCTCGAGATCCAGTCTATCACCAAGTCTGTCCGCCACCACAGACACTACATAGGTGGCTACGTTCACCCATCCTTGACGGAAGACCTCCTTTGCGTCCTTCGTTTTGATCATGCTTTCGATCGCCTTAAAGAGAATGACCTTGGCAATCATTGCACGATACCAAGGAGCATCGAGCGGACTGGGAACTACTTCCGGAACCTTGTCTAACGCTTCCATAAACAAGACAAAATTCTTTTCCCCACCCCTGGCCACTACATCCGGCTTACAGCGCCACGCTTCGTGATACTTTGCGATGTCGTTCTTGGTCAACTTGCGCTTCGGCGGAACCGTCTCTTGCAGCTTTCGACGCTTCGCTGGAGTATTGCCATCTCTCAGCAGCATGACATTGTAGGCACCTGCGGCTCGTTCGTAGAACCACCGTGTGGCACCATCAGGGCACCAAGTCTCGTTTGCAAGCTTCTCAAGCTGAACATGGAACGGCCGATTCGCAGACAGATCAGAGATTTTCACGGCATTCTGACTGTTCGCATAACGCGAGACGTTACAGATTAGTCGCTCGCGCGCTTCATCCTGCGAGCCCTTAAGGATTATGATTTTTGCTGGGACCATGACGTGACTTAAATCAATAGTCCTGTCATCGCGAGATGCGAAGTAGATGGACGAGGTCGTCTGCCCACCATTGACAATCTGCAATCCCTTCAGAAAAGAGAGCCCCAGATTGCCGTCATCGGCTCGCTCGAATACCGCTTCGTCACAAACAAGGACGAGGCCGTTGTTGAAGGCGAGAAAGTGCTCCGGCTCCTTACGGAGCGTTTCGACGATACCTTTATTCACCGACTTTTTGTTGCCAAGAAAAGTTCGCACATTGGCTTCTAGCAACCGCGGGCCGAAGCGCAAGTAAAGCTCACGAATGAGCTGACCCGGAATTGCTGTCAGCGCATATTCATAGTCGGCATCGGGATCAGGTACATGGACGCAGGGAAGTGGGCGCCCGATTGACTGGACAAAGCTTAGAGCCAGCTCATCCCGAGGCTTTCCATCAGTGTGACGGAACAGTCTCTCCATATCCATGGACTCAATAGCCACGATCTTGTCATGGACCTCCTTGTTGGAAAATCGCTTGCTCTTAGTCTTACCGTCGGTAATTACGAACACTCTAAGCCGGTCAATGTCACTCCAGCGAGATCTAATCGTCGTGACTAAATCCCGGACCGAATGAGTCGGATCAATCTTTGCGTCGAGGTTCCCGCTCGCCGCACGAAACAGAAAGCGAACTCCCTCACTGGCGGAGGCTGTTGCATCCGAGTCTGAGAGTTCTTGAAGATGCTCAGTGCCAAAGTAGTGACTGACAAACAGGTCGAGGGCAGCTTCATCCGCGCTCAACGCATAGCCAGTGATACGCAACTTCGCGTTGCCCACCTTTCCGTTCCAGTGGCAGACCACAGACTCTTCGCAAATCCCTGCCTCCGCAAGATGTTCCATTATCTTCTCAGCAAAGACGAGCTCCTCTGAAGGGAACAGCCCTTCACCGGCCTCAACTCGCTCGACAATCGTCGCATGTAGATCTGAACGGAAGTTGCGGTGAAACTCTTCAAGGCTCATGTCAGTCCAGTCCAAATTCTTTGATCAGTTCAGGCAGTCCGATAGAAGGGACTTCGAGGGCGTTAAGGTCGAGCACGTAGGCCGCCGAGCGGATGGCGGCTGGTAGCGCGGCTCGAGTGAGGCGCGGCATATCGCCTTCCGCACGGATGACTTTTGCGTCCTTTAATGTGAACGTACGGCCATAGAGCACCGCATGTTCGTCAAGGTACCCCATCACCATTAGTAACGCCTCGAACCCGCGCTGTACTCCGGCCAGCACAAACCTTTCGCGGAGCTCTGACACTAGGTCTGCGAGCGAGACTCCATCAGTATTTTCTTCAAAGCAAAAACCACAGAGGAAGATAGGTACCTTATCACTATCCAGTTGCTCGATACTGTTGATACGAGCGAGGAAACTGCCGGTTCGAACGGTGCTCTTTACCTCTATCGCACCACCACGAATATGGAAGTCCTGTGCTGCCTGCAAAGGTCCCTTCCAGCAGTTGAGAGCTCCCACCCCAAGAGGAGTATTTGCAAGTAGTTTCAGTAACCACAGCTCGCCGAAAAGACCAATTTGCGCATCAGACGAAAGCGGGCGGTGCGCTCGAGCCATAAATGCCTGCCACTCTCTAACGCGCTCAAGGAAGACATCCATCATGTCTGGACTCGCGTTCTCACTTGCTGACTCCAGCGCTCTCAGGACATCAACAACCATGACTGCGAAGATATCCGGCGACCCTTCAGGCTGCCTCACTAGAGCGACGGCCGTCTTTCCGGCAAACGCGAGCTGACCTTCTATGCTCGAAACATCGAACCCCCTACCCTCAGGAAGCCTTGTCGGATCGACCGACCACGATCCGGGAAAGGAGACAATCAGCGCTTCACGACCAAGGGGAAAGTGGCATCCCGCCTCGACGGAGAGAGCGCCAATTTTCGTAAGGTGGACGAATCGCCAATCTTCCGATGCTTCCTGGCGAGCGAGCGCTCGCCACGCCCGTGCGAGTCCCTCTTCAGTCCACCCAGTCATTGAGACCCTTCCATAACACGCTATTGGCGATGTACCTCGAGTTGGAGACACGTCTCTCGGAGGTGCTTGACGGAAAACTGATTGCCCAAGCGACGACAGGATCACCATCCTTCAGTTCATCGACACCAGCATTCACTGGATCAAGCAAATATAGCATCAACAGGCCACGGTCACGGCGAGGAGGGATGCCCGCTTCGACGACGCCTTCTCCGAGAACTCGACGGATCTGGGGCCCTCTAGGTTCTGACGGAGGTTCTTTTCCTTCGTTGCGATCAGTATCATTTCGCCAGGTCTTCTGACTGAGCTCTAAGGCAGCCTTCCACTCCGCTTCCGTCAGATCAATGGCCTGATCTCGGGGAGATATAAGGGTCTTGATAGAGTATCGATCCCCATGTTCGGTCGTTCGATGCCGTTGTAGCATGTTGACTAAACAACCGCCGACTATACGGTGCTTATCGTCCGGGCCGCTATCCTTTCCGATCAGCGCGACCGTCCAGCTTGTCAACTCACGCCCCTTGTTCATCTCCTCAATGAAGTCAGCGATCAAAGGACTCATAATCCTGAAGCTGGCTTGGTGCGTCTTATAGTCCCGAAGGAAAGATATTATGCTCAGAGCTGGTACATCGCGCCAAAGGTGACCGTTCCATTTTTGGCCATCTGGAACAAAGAGCTGGAGGTTTAGGTCTTTTGATGGCCCAAGTTCGACGATGAAACGATCAGCGGCTTTGAAGTTTGCAGTGATATCATCTTTACGATTTGGAAATACGATAGTTTGCAAAAGATCGCCGGAGTAGGTCAGTTGCATAGCCCGAGCGTTTCTCATCTTGGCTGGCGACGTCACCGTCAGCACAGAGTGCGACTTCACGCGAAGCCCGAACTGCTTGGGTGTAGCTCCGGCCGCAACCATGTTGTCGAACTCTTGACGCAACTCTTCGGCGGCATCCGCGATATGGCCGAACCACTCCACCATTTCCTGAGACGTATAGAGACGACAGACATCGAGATAACCGTCTCGGTAGCCAAACCAGCGTCCCATCTGCATGAGGGTGTCGTACATGCGTGCAGTTCGCAGGAAGTAGCTCGTGCAAAGACCTTCGAGCGTTAAACCACGGGCAAGCTTGTCCCCGCCGATGGCAATAACCTTAAGACCGGTACCATCATTCTCGGCATAATCGAGCGCATCCTTAGCACTGCCGTTGATCTCGCGCACGCGAATGTCGGACAGCACATCGGGTAGGACGCCACGAATATCTGCCCACGAGAAATCCTCCAATACTTCACCCTCGACTAGTGCACAGCGGACCCGCTGCGTATTTGGCAGGAAGACCTCTTCATATTCTTTGCACATAAAAAACTCAAGCTCCGCAAGCTCGATGCCTCGGGTATAGCGTCCCTTGAGAGCCCGCACATAATCTGTGACTTGAGTAACGACTGCGTTCTGTACCGAAGTGAAGCGGGTCACATGGATGAGCATCGAGGAATGCTTGCCGCCCTGTCCCCGCAGCTTCCTCACAGAACAGGCATAGACAAAGGAACGGATCGCTTCTGCCAGTGAATCTGGCACGCGATCCTCTCCCTTCCACAGGGGTCGATAGCCGTTTTTGTGCCGTGGTGTCATCCAAGTTTGAAACTCGTCTTCCGACAGGGGGCGCACCATGGGTAGATCTTCAGGTGTACTGGAAACTGATCCGAATACGCGACCGGGCCCAACATAGTTCGATGGTGCCGCAAGACTAGTGATGAAAGCTGAAGGAAATAGGTCTGGCCCGTGCTCCTTTGTCTCCCCGCGGTCATGAATGAAAATGTTTGCGAAGGGTGTCGCCGTATAGCCGACATAGGCCTTCCTCGAGAAGTGGTGGAGGATAGAGCGGATCAATCTATTGATGGTCTTGGGCTCATGCTCAAGATCCGGGGCTCCGGACTCATCCACGATGTCTTCGCCAGTGTCGACCGATCCATGATCGGACTCGTCGTCAATCACCAGGAGAGGGAGATTAGTGACGAGCCTGCGGTCGCTTTCAGGCTCTACGTGATTGGCGACACGATTACGGATCCAGTGCAGCAGGAGCTCAAGGACTGTCTTGTTCTTTTTGACCACAAAAAGCCATGGCCGCTGTTCCGGGCTTACATTCATCCTCGATGCGATAACCGTGTTGAAATCGCCCTTGTCGCTTCGATTGGTTGCAGCGTTTGGACGAACAGACAAATCCTTGTCGATCAACCCCACCCCGACGGCGGGGAGCTCATCAGCGTCAGCAATGGTGGCAAAACCCAGAAACCCTTCGTCGAGGCGGATCTGCGTCTGGGCTCTCAGATTGTTGTGTAGACCGGCCAACACGATGATGATCTTGTAACCTGCGTCGGCAGCCTTACAGATCAATCCCGTGTAGTTGCCGGTCTTTCCCGACTGAACGTGGCCCACGACCATCCCACGACGATCCCAAGCGCCCTCCCGAGTAGGGTCCTCGAGTTGTGAGAGGACTTCATCCGTGGCGAGGTCAAGGGCATCAAGGGCCGTCCAAGGAATGCGCGCTTCCATGTATTCGGAGTAGCGCTTCCAGTAAGTCCAGTCCTTCTTCCTTTCCGCCTCGAGCCAAGCGACATGGTCCTCGCCACTCGAAAGAGTAGCGTTCTTGCCCACGGTGCGGCTTGATCGACGGATCAATTCATCGACGAGCGCGTCACGATCAATAAGGGCAAAGTCCTCTTCCATCATGATCGCGAGCTTGGTCAGCACCTTTTCGATCATCTCCGGATTAACTGGAGTCTGAGCGCGCTCTTCAGCGAGGCGGAGCATGTTCTGCGACATGGATAGGATTGAATCAAAAGCTTTCGGGCTCGAAATAATCATTACGTATCTTTCACTCCAAGAGCTGCAATCAGATCAAGGTGCTGGTCGAATGGGGGCGTGCGACCTAGCCTTTCACGCGCTTCGGCAGGATTGAGTCCGCGAAACTTCACAAGCGCTTCAAACAATGAGGACAGCGTTTCCATCACTTCATCGTCAGGCGCTCCGGCGAAACCTGTTCTTGGCGTCTCCTTGTCCTCCGCCGTATCAAGCCAAATGCGCTGAACGGGAACTGTCTCTTCAATAAGCCTTAGAAGAGCAAGGATATCGGCCTTAAGCTCACCAGCGCGATTCAGGACTGAGGCGACAAGATCATGATCACGCGCAATTCGGTAGGATGTACCGCTTCCCGAGCGTCGCACCTGCCAGATCTCTGCTACAGCACCGGTGCGCGCTCCCGATACTTGCGTAATGTGCCCCCTATGGGCAAAAACTCTTCTAGCTATATCGCGGGTTTCCGATGCCAAACGACTAAGCTGAGAGCGCAACCTTACCGGTGGACTGGCCTTCGATTTCAGGACATTAATCTTCCAATCGGCGTCCGCAGTATTCGGTATATCGAGTCGAATACGGGCAAGCCTGTGAGCTTCGTCGCGTGTCCATGGCCTTCCCCCCTCACCTAGGCCCAGCCAGCCACCAGCGAGTAAAAGGCGCTTATTACGGTAAACGTAGAAGCCCTCCTGTTGCGTCCACCCCCCGGGTCCCGCTGCGGCTTCCTGCTCGGTGGACTTGAGCATGTCGCGATGAGGAAGGACATGACATTGAACTGTGACACCCGTGGTGTGCAGGACGCGATATTCTGGGCTCTCTAATGCCTTACTAGGGTGCCCCATCAGATACGGATCCCAAGGCTTAACCCTTATTCCGTTTAGGATGAGCCTTAACGTCGGCTGATTGCCCTCGATGAGACGATGAAAGGTCATCGCAAGATGCGCGTCTATTCGATCCGCGATTTCGATCATGTCTGTCGCATCGAATCCATCGGTCACAATCCGATCGAGCTTTTCCCATAGAACGACGGTGCCGTGCTCTATAAGTTCGAGTGGAGCAAACATCCGCTCTGACCCCGGAGCAGGCCCTTCGAAGATCGGCCATTCGGCGCCCGAAGCTTGGCCAATAAGATCCAGATCCCAGCGTAAACATACTAAAGGTCCACCGTTTTTCCGACTAGCGACGGTCAATCGCCGAGCCTGCGAGAAACTCGCGGTCTTTAAGCCCAGCCCGAAGCGCCCGAGATCAGTAACAGCGCGTTCAGCTCTCGGATCACGCGCACCGAGCCGCATAGCTGCCTCCAGAGCAAAATCATCCATACCGTCGCCGTCGTCAACGATCCTTACCCAGCTCTCCGAACCGGCCCACTCGAGTTGAACAGCGACCTCTCTCGAATTCGCCGCGATGGAGTTGTCAACAAGATCGGCAAGCGCAGTAGATAACGAATATCCGAGTCCACGAAGCGACTCGAGCATCGAACTGGCATGAGGAGGAGCATTTCTGACTCCCACGCTAGATAATCCCCATTAATTTTTTCAAGCGGGCTTTACGTGCTGGAAGTGACAGCCTCTGAATTGCCTTGGTCTCGATCTGACGAATGCGTTCACGTGTCAAATTGTAATACGTCCCTATTTCTTCGAGAGTCATTTCCTTGTCTAATCCTATTCCGAAGCGCATTTTAATCACAGCGGCTTCGCGGGAATCCAGCTCAGCCAATGCATCTCCTACAATCTTTACAGTTTCTGCATCGCTGAATATATCTTCATGCTCTTGCACCGGTAAGAGCTCATCCCAATCCTCGATGCTCTCGAAATATTCAGCATTACGGGGAATTCTGCGAAACTCGCGCACTTGATCAGTTGACCACCCTAGTTCAACGGCAAGTTTATTGTCCGAAACAAGATTGTCAGTTTGAACATCGAGCTTGGCTAACGCCCGATCAAGCATCATCAAATTTTGATACCGATGCGCAGGCACCCGAATCGACCTACCTTCATCTGCTCGCCACCTCATTAATGCCTGTTGCATCCAGAACGTGCAATAGATGACGAACCTATCTCCCCGCTTTAAGTCAAAACGTCTAGTCGATCGCTGCAACCCTGTGAACACGACTTGAAAAACGTCCTCAGGGTCTTCCCCCTTGCCCACGTTCCTAGCCGCGAAACGCCTCGCAAAGGGAAGATGCTCATGGATAAGACGCGCAGTGGCTGCTTCATAAAGCGAAATTAGCCGGTTCAACTGAATAGAGTGCTCGATGCTCTCTTTTTGTTGTGCCAAGGAGCAAACCATTTCTTTGTGGAACACCAGAGAAATATCGAGCGCATCGAGCGCTTCCAATGCTTCTCTTCGCCGTTTACCTTCCATCGCTCGACCACTAGCTAGCCAAAACCTAAGGGTCTCAACGGCGGCCATGATTTCATCCATCTCGGTATGGCTCAAACGCGAGGGAGTGATAATATTCAACGAGACAGAATCAGGACTTCGGCGCCCGTCGCGAATGCTGTCGAAAGCTTCGAGGATCACTGCGACGGCGGCATCAGAGGCAAGAATCCCCAGTTGAAGCTCCCTCTTCGCCTTCGCTATTGGCTCTACAAGCTGCTGTTCGTAAGATTTGTCCATGCGAAATTTTTGCGTCCCAGGAAGCAGTACTTTACGTGTAAGCAAAGCTTCAACTGCTTCGGCTAGATCGCCGGAAGAAACATCTGATCTGGTGTCCCATTGCACAAGATCTTGCTCGTCAGAACGGTCGATAGGGGCGAAGCCTGCGGCTTCCAAGTTACGCTGGAGATTGATGCGCAGCTCCTCGAAGGAGACATTACCCTCAGAAACGTTTACTAGCCGGTCGACGTCATCATAAGAGCACCATCCCTTCATAAGAGTCTCTTCCGCCCAAGCAATACATATCTCCGGATCAATCGACAATCGTGTACCAGTCTGAAGGACTGCACGTTTTACCGATTTTCGGCCGCGGTTACGGACCTTCAGAAAGTCATTGTCCGAACCAGGATCTGCAGTTACTGGGGTCTTGCCACCGATACCATCGCCGGTAATCTGTGCACTTGAAAGGTCGAGTTCCCAGTCCATGCCCCTATCATCCAAAACCAAAGGCTCTGAACCGATGATCGCAACGAACGACCCAGAAGCCGATTCGCTATTGGATCGGGCGAAGAACTCTTCTGGTGCTTCCTCGGTCTCAAAATTGAAAAGATCATCTAGTTCGCTACTAGCGCTTTCCAATTTTGAATCTTGACGCGCACTTGGGCAGTCGTCAAACATGGTCACCCTATCCTGATTGACCGTCCCAACCGTTTCATATTCTGATGCATGGGTAACCTGCAATGCTTCCGTTGCAGGGCACGCTTTCAAATCACTTGGAGCAGACGAAGCCTCATCAGAAATTCCACCACCATTCAATCGACCAAAAACGCCTGAGGCCTCTCGTAGCAAAGTAATGCATTCAAGGCATCCACCTCTTTCAGCGTAGACTATGCCCCCTCGACCCTTGGAGTCCAGCAGCCCTGGATTTGCTCCAGCAGCCAAAAGAAGCCGTATAACGCCCTTCTTCCTTCGCGCGGCAGCAAGCATCAGGGCCGTAGCACCTCCACTGTCGCGGGCATCGAGATTGTCACCTCGTGCGATATGAAATTTGACAGCAATCTCTACGCCTGTAATCGCCGCCATACGGAGTAAGGGATTAAGTTTCACCACGGCGTTACCAACATGCCCATGCATTTGCGTGCTGAAAAACTTCCGCAACAATGACTCGAGACATGAGCTTGCTGCATAATTTTTCCCACGGGCGACTCCTTGTCCATGCCCCAGCTCTCTAACGGCTTGCAAATCATGATACCCATCAAGGGTGACATAAAGATGCGCCTATCTGTACAGTGTTAGCAATGTGGTGTAAATCTACCAGAAGCTACTTCCGGTACTATGTCACAAGAGCTTGCAGTAGAACATCCTGCTCAGGGTACCCACTTGCCATCACCACGTAAAGGAAGGGCGGGCCACTGGAGCTAGGGTCTCAAATGCATGTATTTCTAAGGCGGACAGAGCATACGGCTTCTACAGTAAAAAACAAACTAACCGCACAAAAGCTACACGCAAGAAAAAGCCCAATCTTTTCAGATTGGGCTAAGTCATTAAACATATGGTCGGGACGGAGTGATTCGAACACTCGACCCCTTGCACCCCATGCAAGTGCGCTACCGGGCTGCGCTACGCCCCGACTGGGCTTGAAGCATGTTCCCCTTGTTGCTGAGAACGATGAAGAATTTACCTTAACCTTTTGAATTATGGAAGCTTTTTTTCCAAAATTCCTGAAACGGCTTCGGTCACTTCTTCAACACCACCAGCACATCCTCCAATTCGACAATCATCTGCCGAATCATCTGTTTGTACTGGGTCGTGTCATCCTTGGCTTCATCCCCCGACAGGCGCAACCGCGCACCGCCGATGGTGAAGCCCTGGTCATACAACAGCGCCCGGATCTGCCGGATCATCAGCACGTCCTGGCGCTGATAATACCGGCGGTTACCGCGGCGCTTCACCGGGTTAAGCTGGGGAAACTCCTGCTCCCAGTAACGGAGCACGTGCGGTTTTACCGCACAAAGCTCGCTCACTTCACCAATGGTGAAGTAGCGTTTGCCTGGAATCGGCGGAAGCTCGTCGTTATGACTTGGTTCCAGCATAGGCCTCAACTCGGGCTTTCAACTTCTGCCCTGGACGAAAGGTGACGACTCGACGCGCCGTGATCGGGATCTCTTCACCCGTTTTCGGGTTGCGGCCCGGCCGCTGGCGCTTGTCACGCAAGTCAAAGTTGCCGAAACCCGACAATTTGACCTGCTCGTTGTCTTCAAGAGCGTGCCTGATCTCTTCAAAAAACAGCTCGACCAATTCCTTGGCCTCGCGCTTGTTCAGGCCCAGCTCCTCGTACAGCCGTTCGGCCATCTCAGCTTTCGTCAGAGCACCCATACGCTATTTCCTTAACGTGGTGTTCAACCTTTGTTCAAGCGAGGTGAGAATGTTTTGCGTGGTGGCGTTCACCTCATCGTCGTTAAGAGTGCGCGATGGATGCTGCCAGGTCAAGCCGACGGCCAGGCTTTTTCTATCAGGATCAATACCTTTACCCTGATACACATCAAACAGCCTGAGGTCGGTGAGCCACTCGCCCGCGTTTTCACGGATTACATCCAGCACCGCGCTGGCCGCCACATCACGCCCTGCGATCAACGCCAGGTCACGGCGTACTTCGGGGAAGCGCGACAGTTCGTGGAACTTCGGCAGGCGCCCTTCCACTACATCCGCCAGCACCAGCTCGAACACATACACGGTGCGATCCAGGCCCAGGGTCTTGACCAGCTCGGGGTGCAAGGCGCCCAGGTAGCCGACTTCGACGCCGTCACGCTCGATGCGCGCGGTCTGGCCTGGGTGCAGCGCCGGGTGTTTGCCGGGCACGAAGGTGAAGTCGTCGAGCGAACCGGAGAAGCCCAGTACCGCTTCAACGTCGGCCTTCACATCGAAGAAGTCGATGGTGTCGCGGCCGTTGGCCCAGCCTTCCGGCAGGCGGCTCCCGCAGACCACACCAGCCAGCATCGGCTGTTGCTTGAGGTCGCCCAGCTGGCCGACGAAGCGCTGGCCGCTCTCGAACAGGCGCACGCGGTCTTGCTGGCGGTTGAGGTTGTGCTGCAGTGCCTTGACCAGGCCCGGCCACAGGCTGACACGCATGGCCGCCATGTCGCTGGAAATCGGGTTGGCCAGCAGCAGCGGCTCTACGCCAGGGTTGAACAGCTCGAACTGCTTGGGGTCGATGAAGCTGTAGGTGATCGCTTCCTGGTAGCCACGGGCAACCAGCAGGCGACGCAGCGCAGGCAGTTCGCCACGCACTTCAGACCTGGCCTGCGGGGCCAGGCGCGCTTGCGGGTAACGGACCGGCAGGCGGTTGTAGCCGTACAGACGGGCCAGCTCTTCGATCAGGTCCACTTCCAGGCTGATGTCGAAGCGATGGCTGGGCACTTCGACCTGCCACTGCCCGGCCTCACCGCTGGTTTTCAGGCCCAGGCCGTTGAGCAGTTGCTCGACTTCGGCGCTGTCCATCTCCATGCCCAGCATCTGGGTGATGCGCTCGGCACGCAGGGTGACGGGGGCGATGTTGGGCAGGTGCTCTGGGCTGACGGTCTCGATGATCGGGCCGGCTTCGCCGCCTACGATATCCAGCAGCAGGCCAGTGGCGCGCTCCATGGCTTCGCGGGCCAGTTGCGAGTCGACGCCACGCTCGTAGCGGTGCGAGGCATCGGTGTGCAGGCCGTAGGAGCGGGCCTTGCCAGCCACCGAGATCGGCTCGAAGAAGGCGCTTTCAAGGAAGATATCCTTGGTGGTGGCCGCAACGCCGCTGTGCTCGCCACCCATCACGCCGGCAATGGCCAGGGCGCGATCGTGGTCGGCGATGACCAGCGTGTCGGCACGCAGGGCAACTTCCTGGCCATCGAGCAGGACGAGCTTCTCGCCCTCCTCGGCCATGCGCACCCGGATGCCACCGTTGATTTCAGCCAGGTCGAAGGCGTGCAGCGGCTGGCCCAGCTCGATCATCACGTAGTTGGTGATGTCGACGGCAGCATCGATGCTGCGCACGTCACTGCGGCGCAGACGCTCGACCATCCACAGCGGGGTCGGGCGTGACAGGTCGACGTTGCGGATAACGCGGCCCAGGTAACGCGGGCACGCGGCCGGCGCCAGCACGTCTACCGGGCGCACGTCGTCGATGCCTGGCGCAATGGCCGGCACGGTCGGGCGGGTGACCGGGGCGCCGTACAGGGCGCCGACTTCACGGGCGAGGCCGGCCAGGGACAGGCAGTCGCCGCGGTTCGGGGTCAGGTCGACCTCGATGCTGGCATCGTCCAGGTCCAGATACACGCGGATGTCCTGGCCAACCGGGGCGTCTGCCGCCAGTTCCAGCAGGCCGTCGTTCTCTTCGCTGATCTGCAGCTCGGCGGCCGAGCACAGCATGCCGTTGGACTCGACGCCACGCAGCTTGGCCTTCTTGATCTTGAAGTCGCCTGGCAGTTCGGCGCCGATCATGGCGAACGGGATCTTCAGGCCAGGGCGCACATTCGGCGCGCCGCACACTACCTGGAAGGTCTCGCTGCCATTGCTGACCTGGCACACACGCAGCTTGTCGGCGTCGGGGTGCTGCTCGGTGCTCAGCACCTCGCCCACCACGATGCCGCTGAATTGACCGGCGGCCGGGGTTACGCTGTCGACCTCAAGACCGGCCATGGACAGACGTGCCACCAGCTCGTCACGGGATACCTGCGGGTTGACCCAACCGCGCAGCCACTTTTCACTGAATTTCATCCTGCTCTCCTAAAGATTCGTTACGGGTGCGCGACCTAGCGAAATTGCGCAAGGAACCGCAAGTCGTTGTCGAAGAACAGGCGCAAATCGTTGACGCCGTAACGCAGCATGGCCAGGCGCTCGGCCCCCATGCCAAATGCGAAGCCCGAGAACTCTTCGGGGTCGATACCAGACATGCGCAGCACGTTCGGGTGCACCATGCCGCAGCCCATGACTTCGAGCCAACCGGTCTGCTTGCACACACGGCAGCCCTTGCCGCTGCACATCACGCACTGGATATCGACTTCAGCCGAAGGCTCGGTGAAGGGGAAGAACGACGGACGGAAACGTACCGCCAGCTCTTTTTCGAAGAACACGCGCAGGAATTCTTCGATGGTGCCTTTGAGGTCGGCAAAATTGATGTCGCGATCGATCAGCAGGCCTTCGACCTGGTGAAACATCGGCGAGTGGGTAATGTCCGAGTCGTTGCGGTACACGCGACCCGGGCAGACAATGCGAATCGGCGGCTGAGTGGACTCCATGGTCCGCACTTGCACCGGCGAGGTGTGGGTGCGCAGCAGCATGTTGGCATTGAAGTAGAAGGTGTCATGCATTGCCCGGGCCGGGTGGTGGCCGGGAATGTTGAGCGCTTCGAAGTTGTGGTAGTCGTCTTCGACTTCCGGGCCTTCGGCGATGCCGTAGCCGATATGGGTGAAGAACTGCTCGATGCGTTCGAGGGTACGGGTGACAGGGTGCAAACCACCGGAGGTCTGGCCACGGCCAGGCAAGGTGACGTCAATGCATTCGGCAGCCAGGCGAGCGCTGAGCTCGGCTTCTTCATAGGCGGCCTTGCGGGCGTTGAGCACCTCGGTCACGCGTTCCTTGGCTTCGTTGATCAGCGCGCCGACTTTGGGCCGCTCTTCAGCCGGCAGGTTGCCCAGGGTCTTCATCACCTGAGTCAGTTCGCCTTTCTTGCCAAGGAATTGAACCCGGATCTGCTCCAGGGCATTGATGTCTTCAGCGCGCTCCACAGCCTCGAGGGCTTGGGAGACCAACGCATCCAGGTTTTCCATGTACAGACTCCAGATACAAAATAGGGGAAGAGCTTACAGGCTCTTCCCCTATCTATGACGTTTAACATCCGCCGCCGACATCGACGGCGAATGATTGTCGTGGGTACTTAAGCCAGAACGGCTTTAGCCTTTTCGACAATCGCAGCAAACGCCGCTTTTTCGTTCACTGCCAGATCAGCCAGAACTTTGCGGTCGATTTCGATCGACGCTTTTTTCAGGCCAGCGATCAGGCGGCTGTAGGACAGACCGTTGACGCGAGCACCAGCGTTGATACGAGCGATCCACAGAGCGCGGAACTGACGTTTTTTCTGGCGACGGTCGCGGTAGGCGTATTGGCCTGCCTTGATGACCGCTTGCTTGGCAACACGGAATACGCGCGAGCGAGCGCCGTAGTAACCTTTAGCCAGTTTCAGAATTTTCTTGTGACGCTTACGAGCGATGACGCCACGCTTTACACGAGCCATGAGTAATTTCCTCTATCTATAACCAAAAATTAACGAAGGCGCAGCATGCGCTCGACTTTTGCAACGTCCGACGCGTGCAGCAGGCTGCTACCGCGAAGTTGACGCTTACGCTTGGTCGACATTTTGGTCAGGATGTGGCTCTTGAAAGCGTGTTTGTGCTTGATGCCGTTAGCCGTTTTCAAGAAACGCTTGGCTGCACCGCTTTTGGTTTTCATTTTTGGCATGTTCGGATACTCCGCATTCAGTTGATAAACATAACCGCAAGGCCTGCCGTGCCCTGGTGGTTATTTCTTTTTCTTGGGGGCGATGACCATCAAAAGCTGGCGTCCTTCCATCTTAGGATGCTGTTCGACGGTCCCGTATTCGGCAAGATCAGCTTCGATCCGCTTCAACAGTTCCATACCCAGCTCCTGGTGGGCCATCTCACGACCACGGAATCTCAGAGAGATTTTGGTCTTGTCCCCATCAGTAAGGAAACGTACCAGGTTGCGTAGTTTTACCTGGTAATCCCCTTCCTCCGTCCCTGGACGAAACTTGATTTCTTTGATCTGGATGATCTTCTGGTTCTTCTTCGCCGCAGCCTGCTGCTTTTTCTTCTCGAACAGGCTTTTGCCGTAGTCGAGGACTTTGCAGACAGGCGGAACGGCGTCAGCAGAAATTTCTACCAGGTCCAGTTTCGCTTCTTCAGCGATACGAAGCGCTTCTTCAATCGAGACGATGCCCAACTGCTCGCCGTCAGCGCCAATTAACCGAACCTCACGTGCCGAGATATTCTCGTTGATCGGGGCTTTCGGTGCAGCTCGTTTATCTTGTCTCATATCACGCTTAATAGTAATTACTCCGAATCTTGGCGACCACGCCGGGAAACCGCTTGCGCGAGCAGGTCCGCAAATTGGGCGACGGGCATGGAGCCCAGGTCAGCACCTTCGCGGGTACGCACAGCGACAGTTTGCGTTTCGACTTCCCGATCCCCGATAACCAGGAGATAGGGAACCTTGAGCAAGGTATGCTCGCGGATTTTAAAGCCGATTTTCTCATTTCTCAAGTCGGACTTGGCACGGAAGCCGCTTTCGGCCAGAGTTTTTTCCACTTTCTGGGCGAAATCCGCTTGTTTGTCGGTGATATTCATGATCACCGCCTGCGTAGGCGCCAGCCAGGCTGGGAATGCACCTTCGTAGTGCTCGATGAGAATTCCGACGAAACGCTCGAACGAGCCGAGGATGGCACGGTGCAGCATTACTGGATGCTTGCGGCCGTTGTCTTCGGAGACGTATTCGGCGCCCAGACGGATCGGCAGGTTGAAGTCGAGCTGCAGGGTACCACACTGCCACACACGGCCAAGGCAATCCTTCAGCGAGAATTCGATTTTCGGGCCGTAGAACGCCCCTTCACCCGGCTGCAGGTCGTACGGCAGGCCGGCGCTGTCGAGCGCGGCGGCCAGTGCGCCTTCGGCACGGTCCCACAGGTCGTCGGAACCCACGCGCTTTTCAGGGCGCGTCGAGAGCTTGAGCTCGATGTCCTTGAAGCCGAAGTCCTTGTACACGTCCAGGGTCAGCTTGATGAACGCGGCGGACTCGGACTGCATCTGTTCTTCGGTGCAGAAGATGTGCGCATCGTCCTGCACGAAGCCGCGCACACGCATGATGCCGTGCAGGGCGCCCGAAGGCTCGTTGCGATGGCAAGCGCCGAACTCGGCCAGACGCAGCGGCAGCTCGCGGTAGCTCTTCAGGCCCTGGTTGAACACCTGTACGTGGCACGGGCAGTTCATCGGCTTGATGGCGTAGTCGCGGTTCTCGGACTGGGTGGTGAACATGTTGTCACCGTAGTTGGCCCAGTGCCCGGACTTCTCCCACAGCGTGCGGTCGACCACTTGCGGGGTCTTGATTTCCAGGTATCCGTTGTCTCGCTGCACCTTGCGCATGTACTGCTCGAGCACCTGGTACAGGGTCCAGCCATTGGGGTGCCAGAACACCATGCCCGGCGCTTCTTCCTGGAGGTGGAACAGGTTCAGGCGCTTGCCGATCTTGCGGTGGTCGCGTTTCTCGGCCTCTTCGATGCGCTGGATGTAGGCGGCCAGCTGCTTCTTGTCAGCCCAGGCCGTGCCGTACACACGTTGCAGTTGCTCGTTCTTGGCGTCGCCGCGCCAGTAGGCACCGGACAGCTTGGTCAGCTTGAACGACTTGAGAAAGCGCGTATTGGGCACGTGCGGGCCGCGGCACATGTCGACGTATTCTTCATGGAAGTACAGGCCCATGGCCTGTTCGTTCGGCATGTCTTCGACCAGGCGCAGCTTGTAGTCTTCGCCACGGGCCTTGAACAGCTCGATCACCTCGGCGCGCGGGGTGACCTTCTTGATGACGTCGTAGTCCTTCTCGATCAGCTGCTGCATGCGCTGCTCGATCGCCGCCAGGTCTTCCGGGGTGAAGGGACGCTCATACGCGATGTCGTAGTAGAAGCCCTCGTCGATGACCGGGCCGATCACCATCTTGGCGGTCGGGTACAGCTGCTTGACGGCATGACCGACCAGGTGAGCGCAGGAGTGACGGATGATCTCCAGCCCCTCTTCGTCCTTGGGCGTGATGATTTGCAGGCTGGCGTCCTGCTCGATCAGGTCGCACGCGTCGACCAGCTTGCCGTCGACCTTGCCGGCCACGGTGGCCTTGGCCAGGCCTGCACCAATGGATGCGGCGACCTCGGCTACGGTTACGGCCTTGTCGAACGAACGTTGACTGCCATCGGGAAGAGTAATAGTGGGCATGGCGCCTCCTCTCCTAGTGGTGACCCCTACCAAAGGTCACGTGGGTTGGGATGAGCCAGTACGCGATTCGACCCTGTCTTTGCAATGCAAAGCCTGCCTCACAGTGGCAGAAGCCCAAGGGCCTGCCAGGGTACGAACCAGAGTGACTGGATACATATATATAGAAAGATTTGAGCGGCAAGACGAATCGGCCAAATCCTGAGCCAGGCATGCTAGCACAAAGCTTTCGGCGCGTAGGGCCATGGGCCGGGGATATGCAGAAATATTCTGAAATTAGACCGATGCGGTGAACTTGAGCGGTTTTTTTCCGCTCAGAGATTAGGAAGCGACCTACTCTAGATACACCCGACCTAATAAAGGAGTGACCGGTATGCGACTTCATTCTCTTCTGGCCTTGGCGGCCACTGGTGCCCTGCTGCTGCCGCTTGGCGCCAACGCAGGCACTGTTCCACCAGGCTACCTGACGTCCTGCGTGGCCACCGCCTCTGCCCAGCCGGGCATGACGAAACAATCCGCCGAAAAGCACTGCAGCTGCAGCGTGAATGTGATCGAAAAAAACTTTTCGGACGCAGAGATCAAAGAGCTCAACAGCACTGACGGCGTAGACCAGAAGCTCATAGACAAGGCAACCCAGCTGGTTACGAAGGCCTGCAAGCCCCAGAAATAAGGGCGCAGGCCATACAAAACTCAGTTAATTTGCGCCAGATCAGCATTCGGCACACGTAAAAGTCACCACAAGCGCAAAATTAGACTATGATGCCTCTGTGCACCTTGTTGGCCTCGGCGACACCGCACTACTGAAAAACATCATGTTTCCTGGAGATACACCCATGTCCAATCGCCAAACCGGCACCGTCAAATGGTTCAACGATGAAAAAGGCTTCGGCTTCATCACTCCACAAGGTGGCGGCGACGACCTGTTCGTACACTTCAAGGCCATCGAGTCTGACGGCTTCAAGAGCCTGAAAGAAGGCCAGACCGTCTCCTTCGTTGCCGAAAAAGGCCAGAAGGGCATGCAGGCTGCACAAGTTCGTCCAGAGTAAGTTCTGACGAATTAAAAAAACCCGTCCTTGGACGGGTTTTTTTGTGCCTGCCGTTTATGCAACGGCAGGCCCGGGGCGGAATCAGCCGCAATTGACCCGGGTGACCACGCCCTTGTCGTCGGCGTTGAGGTTCAAGCGCTCGGAACGGTACTCCAGGGTGATCATGTCGGTCGGCTTGAGCACGCGGGCGATCTGCGCCCCGCTCGCCTTGCGCGCCTGCTCCAGCAGCTCGGGGGTTGCCGGCTTGCCGACGGTGAATGCGGCGTTGCTGGCATCGCAGCGACCATCGAGGTTCGGTGCTGCCGCTACCTCTGGCGCCTTGGACGATGAGCCATCGGTACTGCAACCTGCCAGAACCACGGCTGCCAACAGGCTCGCCAATGTTGCACGCGTGCGGAACATGAATCCTCCTTTCAAATACTGGAATGCTGTCTGATACGACAGTTTTAAGCACTTTTGGTTGCAAAAACGTCCCAGTCTGCCTGAGACGTGCTCGTCAGGGAAACCTCAATCGTGACCGGATTTTGCCTGAGCGCAGCGGTTCAGTAGATATCGATGTAGTCGCTGGCGGGCTTGGGCCAGTTGCTGGCCAGCACGTTGTACACCTGCATGACCCAGCGTTCGTCGTCGGCGGCAACAGGGCCCACGCAGCCCGAGCCGGCGGCCCAGGTCTCGAGGCGAAACAGCAGGCCATCGAGCTCGCGCCCGCCGGTAATCTGCGACAGGTAGGCAATGCCGCCGCGGGTGACGCGCAACTGGTTGTGGATTCGGTCGTTGCCTTCGGCCAGCAGCTGGCGCACCTGCTGGGGGGTGAGCTGCTCGGGGGTGTTCAAGTCGATCTGCACGGGGTGTCCTCGGGCGTGCGCGGTGGCTGTGGGGTGCAGGGTACATCAGGCGGACTCTGTACGCCCTCTTCGCTGGCAAGCCAGCTCCACGGCTACCGCGCCGACCCAAGTGCCAACGAAGAATCGGTACAGACGTCACGAATAGGCGAACCCAACCACCATTTAGTTTGCCTAGCCCCGCTGCTTATGCATAAGTAGCAGTGCCGGCCCTGTTGCAACATGTTTAACTTGTACCAGTTGGCGGAGCGCAATCATGCCCCCGCTGTAGACGCCAGGGCCCGGCATCTGCACCAAACAGCACGCGTATTTTCGATCGAGACCCCCATGAATAGCCCCACCCTGGACACCAACATCAAGGTCACATGGCCTGACGGCCATCGTTCCTACAGCCCCGGCACCACCGAAGAGCTGTTCATCATCGCCGCCGACCTGCTGCTTCAAGACCTCGGCCACGAAGCTGCCCGCACCTTCGTCGACCAGGTGTTCGAACGCCACTGGCCCGCGACCGAACACCAGCCCACACCCATTACTGCAATCGAGCAAGACGCTCGCTGAGCAGATCGAAAAAGCCCTGGGCATCGCCGCTCTCGATCCACATCACATTGGCCGGTAGCTCGAGCGTGCCGTACCAGTCCGCAATGGTCTGACCAAAGGTCGGGCCTTCGCGGCTATCCACGCTCATGTGAATCTGCCGGCCACTGAACAGCTCGGGCTTGAGCAAGTAGGCAATCACGCTGGCATCGTGCACCGGCCCACCCGGCAGGCCGTAGTGCGCCATGTCCCCCTTGACGTAAGCATCCAGAATATCGCCCACCAGCTTGCTGGCGTGGTTGTTCAACCCGCGAATCTGCTTCAGGCGCGCCTCGCTGGTGAGTACCTTGTGGGTCACGTCCAGCGGCAGGTAGGTGAGCTTGACCCCGCTGCGCAACACGACCTCTGCCGCCTGTGGGTCGGCGTACAGGTTGAACTCGGCCACCGGGGTGATATTGCCGCCATTGAAGTGGGCACCGCCCATCACCACCACTTCCTTGATGCCCTTGACGATCTGCGGGGCCTGAATCAGCGCCAGTGCCAGGTTGGTCTGCGGGCCGAGCATGGCAAGGGTGATGCTGCTGGGTTCAGCGCCACCGAGGGTGTCGATCAGGTACTGCACCGCGCTGCCCTGGGCCAGGCCCTTTTTCGGCTCGCGCACCGCCACGCCAGGCAAGCCCTCCTCGCCATGGATGTTCTCGGCATAGATCGGCGTGCGCACCAGCGGCGTGGGCGCGCCGGCGTACACCGGCACCTCTTCGCGCCCCGCCCACTCCCGGGCCAGCCGTGCGTTGCGCGAGGTCTTGTCGAGTCGCACATTACCGGCCACGGTGGTAATGGCGCGCACCTTCAGTTCCTCTGGCGACGCCAGGGCGAACAACAACGCCACCACGTCATCCGCGCCGGGGTCGGTATCGATGATCAGGTCGCGGGGCGCGGCCAGCACGGCAGCACTCGACAGGGCAGACATAAGCAATACACCTCGCAGCAAACGTTTGGCGTTATGGACACGTTCAGGCATCGGGCACTCCTTGTGCTCAGGGGACAACAGTCAAAAGGTCACGCCCGCCACCAGCGCGATGTTGGTATAGGGCTGGCATTCGCCGGTGCGCACGATGGCCCTGGCCTGCGCACCGAGCTGCTTGAACGCCGCATGGCTCATCAAATGGCGCGCGCCCAGCTCGCCGCGGGCATGCAGCAGCTCGATGCCTGCCAGGGCCGGCGGCCTGTGTTGCAGGGTCTCGTCGGCCAGCACGTGGCTTTCGACCTGCATTTCGGCCAGCACCGTGTGCAAGGTACTGATGAAATCCGGTATGCCGGGCGTCAGTGCAAGGTCGATCAGCTCGACACCGGCAGGCACGGGCAGGCCGGCATCGCCGATCAGCACCACATCGCCATGCCCCAGCGACGCGATCAGGCGCGACAGGGCGATATTGAGCAACGGGGTCTTCTTCATGGCGTGCTCCCCTGCAGTTCGCTCAGATACGGAATGGAGGGCTGGGCACCGGCGCGGGTGACCGAAATGGCGGCGGCCTGCTGGCCGAAGGCAATGGCCTCGCGCTCCGACCTGCCAGCGGCCAACGCAGCGGCAAAGCCACCGACGAAGGTATCCCCGGCCGCCGTGGTGTCCAGTGGCTGCACCCGCGTCGCCGGAAAATGCGCAAAACCCTGGCCATCGGCGAACAGAGCGCCTTGCGCGCCCAGGGTGACGATCACCTTGCCCACCCCCAGCGCCAGCAGTCGGCTGGCGGCTGCCTGCGCCTCCTGCAGCGAAGCCACCGGCAGCCCGGTCAGGGCGCTGGCCTCGCTCTCGTTGGGGATCAGGTAGTCGATGTTGGCAAACCAGTCAGCCGGCAGCGGCCCGGTGGCCGGTGCCGGGTTGAGGATCACGGTCTTGCCCAGCGCCCGGCCACGGGCCAGGGTGTGTGCCACGGTGGCCTGCGGTACTTCGAGCTGGCAGATGATCACATCGGCAGCCTGCAGCAGGCGGTCCAGGCGCTGTACCGATGCCGGCAGCAAGTGCCCGTTGCCACCGGCCACGATGACGATGGCGTTCTGGCTGCTGGCATCCACCACGATCAGTGCCACACCACTGGAAACACCCGCCGCCGTGTCCACGCCCTGGCAATCGATGCCCTCGTCGAGCAGCGCCTGACGCAACTGCGCACCGTAGGCGTCCTCCCCCACACAGCCGATCATCGCCACCGCTGCCCCCAACCGCGCAGCTGCTACCGCCTGGTTGGCGCCCTTGCCGCCCGGCACGGTGCCGAACCACTCGCCGGCCAGGGTTTCCCCCGCCTGCGGCAGGCGCTCGGCGCGGGTCACCAGGTCCATGTTCAGGCTGCCTACCACCACTACATTCGCTTGCATGGCATGTCGGTCCTAGCGGTAATCATTGAAGAGGTCGGGACGCGGCCCGGTGGACTCGCGCAGCACGATGCTCGGTGCGACGATGCGCTGCTCTACCCCACTGCGCTGCGGCTCACCGATACGCCGCAGCAACAGTTCGGACGCCATCTCGCCCAGCTCACGGATCGACTGCCCTACCGTGGTCAGCGCAGGGTAGACGTACTGGCTCATCTGGATATCGTCGAAACCGATCACCGACAGTTCGCTCGGCACGCAGATGTTGCGCTCGGCCGCGGCACGCAGCACGCCCATGCCGATCATGTCGTTGGCCGCGAAGATCGCGGTCGGGCGGTCGTGGCCCAGCAGTTGCGCTGCGGCGCCATAGCCGCCCAGGCTGGTGAAGTCGCTGTCCACCACGCGGCCCTCGCGCAGGGGCACCCCGGCCTGGGCCAGTGCCCGGTGAAAGCCGGCCAGGCGCATCTTGGCCACGCTGGTGTGTGCCGGGCCGTTGATGCAGGCGATGTCCTGGTGCCCCAGCTCCAGCAGGTGCCGGGTGGCCAGGTAGGCCCCCTGCTCGTGGTCGATGCGCACCAGGTCGGCGTCGACGCCCGCCAGCGCGCGGTCGACGATCACCATGGGCGTGCGCACGCTGGCCAGGCTGTCGAGCAGATCGGCCTCCTCGCCCACCGAGGCCACGATCAGACCGTCGATGCGTTTCTCCAGCAGCACGCGCAGGTAGCTGCGCTGCTTGCGCGGGTCGTCGTCGGAGTTGCACAGGATCACGCAGTAGCCATTGCGCTCGCAGCCATCCTCGATGCCCCGCGCCAGTTCGGCGAAATACGGGTTGACGCTGTTGGGCACCAGCAGGCCGATGGTGGCCGTGCAGCGCGCCTTGAGCGAGCGCGCCACCGCACTGGGCACGTAGTCCAGCTCGGCAATCGCCGCTTCTACCTTGCGCCGCACCGGTTCGCTCACCGGGCGGGTCTTGTTCAGCACGTGGGAAACGGTGGTATAGGAAATACCCGCCAGCGCCGCTACATCTTTGATGGTTGCCATTGTTCAGGTCCGCCGGCGCGCGCGCCGGCTGCGGTAAGTGTCGAGAACCACGGCGATCACGATGACCGCCCCGGTGATGATGCGTTTGGTCGGCTCGCTGGCGCCGATCTGCGCCAGCCCTGCGGCCAGCACCGAAATGATCAGCACACCGAAGAAGGTGCTGATGACCGAACCGCGACCGCCCATCAGGCTGGTGCCGCCGATCACCACGGCGGCAATCACCTGCAGCTCCAGCCCGGAGCCGGCATTGGGGTCGGCGGCCTCCAGCCGCGAGATCTGGAACAGCGCCGCCAGGCCGGCCAGCAGGCCCATCAGCGAGAACACCAGAATCTTGTACGGGCGCGGATCGATGCCGGCCAGGCGCACGGCCTCTTCGTTGGTGCCGATGCCGATCAGGTAACGGCCGAACACGGTGCGGGTCAGTACCAGTTGCGCCACCACGATCACCAGCAAGGCGATGATGAAGGCCGGCGAAATGCCGAAGGCCACCGGCTCCGACAGCCAGGCAAAGGCATCACCGATGTACGCGGTGCGCGAGTCGGTGAGCTGGTAGGCCACGCCACGCGCCATTTCCAGCACACCCAGCGAGACGATGAACGAAGGGATGCGCCAGGCCACGGTGATCGAGCCGGTAAGGGTCCCGGCCAGTGCCGCGCACCCCATGCCGAGCAGTGCCGCCGGCAGCACGCTCCAGCCCCAGCCCAGAATCGCCACGCTGACCGCCGACGCGGCCAGGGCCAGTACCGAGCCCACCGACAGGTCGATGCCGCCGATGATCAGCACGAAGGTCATGCCCACCGCCAGCACCATCAGGTCGGGGATCTGGTTGGCCAGGGTGCTGAAGGTGCCGTACGACAGAAAGTGGCTGCTCAGCAACGAGAACAGCACCACCATCGCCAGCAGCGCACCGGCCAGGCCCAGGTAGGTCCCCAGGCCGAGGTAGGTACCGCTGCGCCGGGCCGGTGGGCCAGGCGGTGTGTCTATCGGGGAGGTGTTCATGCGGGGTTCCTGGGCACTGCGTCTTGCAGCAGCGCGTCACGTTTCTGATAGCCGGCAAAGGCAGCGGCCAGTAGCTGGTCCTGGCTCCAGTGCTCACGCTCGAAGGTTTCAATCAGGCGCCCTGCCGAAAGCACGCCGATGCGATCGCAGATCAGCATCAGTTCGCGCAGGTCGCTGGACACCACCACCAGCGCCTTGCCCTGGCGGGTCAGCTCGGCGAGCAGCCCATAGATGTCGAACTTGGCGCCCACATCGATACCGCGCGTGGGCTCGTCGAACAGCAGCACGGCGCAGTCGCGCTCCAGCCAGCGGCCGATCACCACCTTCTGCTGGTTGCCACCCGACAGCTCGCCCACCGTTTGTGCGGGCCCGGCGCTGCGGATGCGCATGGCCTGGATCTGGCGCTCGGCCAGGGCACGCTCGGCAGCACCATCCACCAGGCCCGCGCGTGAGATCGCCGGCATGTTGCCCAACGCCAGGTTGGCACTGACCGACTGCGACAACAGCAGGCCTTCGCCCTTGCGGTCTTCGGTAATCAGGGCCACGCCGTGGCGCACTGCAGCCATGGGCGAGTCGATGTGCACCGGGCGCAGCGGGCTGCCCAGCTCGATGCTGCCACTGTCGGCCGTGTCGGCACCGAAGATCAGGCGCAGCAGCTCGGTACGCCCGGCACCGATAAGCCCGGAGATGCCGAAGATTTCGCCGCTGCGCACCTCGAACGAGACGTCCTGCACCTTGTCGCCCCGGCCCAGGCCGCTGACACGCAGTACCGGCTCGCCGATCGTGCGGCGCCCCAGGTCGATATGCTCGCCCAGCTCGCGCCCCACCATCAGGTTGACCAGTTGCTCGCTGCTGTAGCGCTGCATCGGTTCCACGCACACCAGCTTGCCGTCGCGCAGCACGGCAATGCGCTGGGCGATGCGCTTGAGCTCTTCGAGGCGGTGGGAAATGTAGATGATCGACACACCCCGTTGCTGCAGGCGCTCGATCTGGCGGAACAGCAGCTCCACCTCGCGTGCGGTGAGCATCGCGGTGGGCTCGTCGAGAATCAGCACATGGCAGTCGCCGATCAGGTTGCGGGCGATCTCCACCATCTGCTGATGGCCGATACCCAGCTCGCCGACCAGCGTATCGGGGTCGATCGCTTCGAGCCCCACCTGCGCCATTGCCGCGGTCGCCAGTTGGCGCAGGCGCGTGCGATTGACCCAGCCGGCGCGGCTGGGCAGGTTGTGCAGAAACAGGTTCTCGGCCACGCTCAGGGTCGGCAGCAGGTTGAGCTCCTGCATCACCATGCGCACGCCCAGGCGCTCGGCCGCGGTGCGGCTGGCGGGCTGATACACCTGGCCCTGGTAGAACATCTGCCCGGTGGTGGGGGTTTCGAGCCCGCCGATGATCTTCGACAGGGTGCTCTTGCCCGCACCGTTCTCGCCAGTCAGGGCCAGCACTTCGCCGCGCAGCAGGGACAGTTCGATATCGCCCAGCACGGGCTGGGCGTAGGTCTTGCCGATTGCACTGACCGACAACACGACATCCGCAGTCGCCGACATAAGGTGTTCTCCTAGCGCCCGCCCCACGGCAGGCACCGTCAGCGGGCTAGGGCTGCTTGACCAGCTCGACCGGGGTCTGGATGACGTTGTCGGCATCCACGTCCGGCTTCTCGCCGCGCAGCATCTTCAGGGCCGCCTCGATACCGAACACCGCCTGCTTGGCGGCGTATTGATCGGCCGTGGCCAGCACACGACCGTCGCGCAGCATCGGCTGGATCGCCTTGATGTTGTCGTAGCCCACCACCTGCACCGCACCGACCTTGCCTGCCGCGCGCACCGCCGACACCGCGCCGAGCGCCATGCTGTCGTTGCCGGCCAGCAGCGCCTTGAGGTCGGGGTATTCGTTGAGCATGGCCGAGGCCACGGCATTGCCCTTGTCGATCTCCCAGTTGCCCGATTGCACCGAGACGATCTTGATCTTGGCTGCCTCCATGGCGTCCTTGAAACCGGCGGTACGCTGCTGGGCGTTGGTGGTGGTCGGCACGCCCTCGATGATGCCGACCTGATCGCCCACGCTCAGGCGGGTGGCCAGGTACTCGCCCACCAGGCGCGCGCCCTTGCGGTTGTCGGGGCCCACGAAGGGCACGCTGAGGTTCTTGCTCTTGAGTACATCCGGGTCGAGGCGGTTGTCGATGTTGACCACGGTGATCCCCGCGTCCATGGCCTTCTTGACCACTGGCACCAGGGCCTTGGAATCGGCCGGGGCAATCACCAGCGCGTTGACGCCGGAGACGATCATCTGCTCGACGATGCGGATCTGGTTGCTGGTATCGGACTCGTCCTTTATGCCATTGGATACCAGGTCGAACTCGCCTGCGTGGTCTCTCTGGTAGGCCTTGGCGCCGTCTTCCATGGTGAGGAAGAACTCGTTGGCCAGCGACTTCATCACCAGGGCCACCTTGGGCTTGGCGGTGTCGGCATGGGCGTGGCTGAAGGGTACGGCGGTGGCGAGGGTGGCCAGCATGGCAACGGCCAGCAGGCGTCCAGCGAAGGGCAGCGTCATGGGTTCACTCCGAATCTTATGATTTTTGTCGGGTCGCAAACGTTTGCGGTTAACAACTATGGAAACGCTACCGGGTTTTGTCAAATCTGCCGACCGCCCTTCATGGCCCCAATAGTGCCGGGAATTATCCTTAAAATCTTCGGAAAACCGAACATCCGGCACCGCAATAATTCGGGTTTCCGAAAGCAGTGCCGGGCAGCACGGGGCATAAGCCCAAATAAATTTCTTATAAATCAATGAATTGACGTCAACGCTCAGTTAATTGGGCAACTGGTACGCTTTCTGCTGAACTTGTGTGGGCAACACAGCAATTTCACTCATAAGGAACAATAACGATGAAAGCTGCGCTTCACTCCTTCGCTCCGGCCGCCCTGGCCCTGTTCATGTTCTTCCCTGCTGGCGCCTACGCCAAGGAAGCCGAAACCCAACAGAAACTCGCCAACGTGGTTATCCTCGCCACCGGCGGCACCATTGCCGGTGCTGGTGCCAGCGCCGCCAACAGCGCTACCTATCAAGCCGCCAAGGTGGGCGTCGACAAGCTGATTGCCGGTGTTCCGGAGCTGGCCAACCTGGCCAACGTACGCGGCGAGCAGGTGATGCAGATCGCCTCCGAAAGCATCACCAACGAAAACCTGCTGCAACTGGGCAAGCGCGTAGCCGAGCTGGCCGACAGCAAGGACGTGGACGGCATCGTGATCACCCACGGTACCGACACCCTCGAAGAGACCGCCTACTTCCTCAACCTGGTGGAAAAGACCGACAAGCCGATCGTGGTCGTGGGCTCCATGCGCCCCGGTACCGCAATGTCGGCTGACGGCATGCTCAACCTGTACAACGCCGTGGCCGTGGCCAGCGACAAGCAATCGCGCGGCAAGGGCGTGCTGGTGACCATGAACGACGAGATCCAGTCCGGTCGCGACGTGAGCAAGTCGATCAACATCAAGACCGAAGCGTTCAAGAGCGCCTGGGGCCCGATGGGCATGGTCGTGGAAGGCAAGTCGTACTGGTTCCGCCTGCCGGCCAAGCGCCACACGATGGATTCGGAATTCGACATCAAGACCATCAGCAGCCTGCCTGCCGTGGACATCGCCTACAGCTACGGCAACGTCAGCGACACCGCCTACAAGGCCCTGGCGCAAAATGGCGCCAAGGCCATCATCCATGCCGGTACCGGCAACGGTTCGGTGTCTTCGCGCGTAGTGCCGGCCCTGCAGGAACTGCGCAAGAACGGCGTGCAGATCATCCGTTCGTCCCACGTCAACCAGGGCGGGTTCGTGCTGCGCAACGCCGAGCAGCCTGACGACAAGAACGACTGGGTAGTGGCGCACGACCTGAACCCGCAAAAAGCACGCATCCTGGCCATGGTCGCCCTGACCAAGACCCAGGACAGCAAAGAGCTGCAGCGCATCTTCTGGGAATACTGAGTGCAGTAGCCCGGCAGGCCGCCCTTCCTACAGCAGGGCGGCCTAACCTCTTGTAACCTCGCCACTTTTATTTTGCCCACGGTGCAGCAAAGCCTGCGCCGTGTGGTCACATGGGTTCTTTGAGCGACACGCAGTTGCGAAAAGCCTTACAGTAAAATACTGTATGCGCATACAGCAAAAAAAAGGAACCTGTACCTGTGGCCACCTCCTCTGCCGCCAAGCCCGTCAGCAGCTACGAGCAACTGGGCATCCGCATTCAGAAAATCATCAACTCGCCAACCGCGCAGAAGTCCCGCGCGGCGCTGATCTTTCGCCTGGAGCACGAGTCGCCTGCCGACTGGGAGACCCTGCTCGAGGAAATCGCCGAAAACGACAACGTCACCCTGGCCTACCGGGATGACGGCGGCGTGCAGATTTTCTGGGTTGTGCCCAAGGAAGACTGAAGCCGTCGCCAGGCGCTGCCCGCCCACCCTGCTCCGACTTGTCGCCCTTCTGGGCGATGGTGTTATCCGTAGAATCTGGAAGTAATGATGTTCAAGAATCTTGCAGCTGCAGTGATGCTGCTGATGTTGTTGTGTGGCCAGGTGTTTGCTGAAACGCGTATCGGCACCTGGAACCTGGAACACCTGAGCGACCGCCCCAACAAGGACTTCAAGGCCATTGCCAAGGTCGCCAAAAATGTGGATTTTCTGGCTGTGCAGGAGCTGATGAGCGAAGCGGCCCTGGACAAGCTGGCCAGGGAACTCAGCCGCCAGAGCGGCGAGCCCTGGAGCCACATGGCCTCCGATGCGGTAGGCAGGTCTTCGTACAAGGAAATGTATGGTTTCGTGTGGAAGGACAGCAAGGTCGCCTATGAAGACGGTGCGGTGTCCTACCTGGACCGCAAGAAGATCTTCGAGCGCGAGCCCTACTCCGCGCGCTTCAAGTCACTCACCGACAATGCCTATTTCGTGGTGGCCACGGTGCATATCGTGTACGGGAAAAAGCCGTCTGACCGGGTCGCGGAAATCGATGCGCTGTCGAGCTACTGGACCTGGCTGAAGGAAGTCTACCCCGGCAACAATCACATCCTGCTGATGGGCGACTTCAACATGCCGCCCACTTCGCCTGCCTGGAAGTCGCTCAATGCCGCCGCCAGACCACTGGTGGTCGCAGGCGCCAGCACGCTGTCCACAACCGACGGCAAATTCGCCAACCTTTACGACAATATCTTCGTCAGCCATTCCTCGCCGCTGAAGGTCAACAGCGTGGGCGTGTACGACTACCCGAAACACCTGGGCATGACTCACCAGCAAGGCCGGGCGAACATCTCCGATCACGCGCCGATATTCCTGCGTGCAGAGCTGGGGCAAGGCAAGGGCACGGCCACGACCGCCGCTTCACCGGCAAGACCCGCCGCACCCGCCAAAACCAAGGCTGCAACTGTGGCCGACGCCACCGGGCAAGTGCGCGGCAACCGGGCCAAGAAGCGCTACCACCGCCCGGACTGCCCGTCGTACAACAGCATTGCCGAAAAGAATCGGGTCGAGTTCAGCAGCGAATCTGCCGCCCAGGCAGAGGGCTACAGCATCGCCGGCAACTGCCAGAAGGCCGGCTGAGGGGATAACGGTGCAGCCTTGACGCCAAGGCTGCACCTGAAGGTCACTTGACCAGCTGGAACTGACTGGCGCCCTGCAACTCCAGACGCGGCACGCCCTTGTACTGCTCGATACGCCCTATCACGCACACCGTGCGCCCCTCCAGCGGCTGCGCCAGCAACGAGGCGAACGCCGGGCGATGCTCGCCCCATACCACCAGCCCCAACCGTCGCTTGCTGGGGAAGCTGGCACCCAGGTCGATCCAGGTCGGCTGGCCCCTGGACGACGGTTTGTAGGTCACCTTCATGATCGGGCCCAGCACCGCAGCGCTCTGCCCGATATGGTCGGCGGCCTGACGCCAGTCCAGCGGGTTGTCGCAGGTGGCGCCCTGCAAGGTGGCGGGTGACGCCGGCGCCGCCACTGCCTGGCTGACCACGGCCGAGCCTGCAACCGACTCGGTGCCCTTGAACGCAAACACCACGATCAGAACCCCGATCAGCGCAGTGAATGACATGATCGTGTACTTCATGACCGAAACCTCCTTGTTGAGCCCTTTGATCCGGCTGCCCTGCGCCTGCGCCAACTGCTGCACGCTGGCGCTCTGGCGCGTGCTCGACAGCAGGTCGTGGGCTTTTTTTCGCTCGGCATCGAGCAGTACGCTGATATCCCGAGCGCAACGCTGCGGGTGATCCCTGACGTCGCGGTTGGCAAAGCGCAGCACCCGCCAGCCCTGGGAAGTGAGTGCAGACTGTCGCCGCTGCCAGTCGATGAACTCGGGGTGCGACATGCCGGTACCCGTACCGCTTTTGTCATAGCCATCGATTTCGATGGCGATGCGCACGTCTCCCTCTTCATTGATGACAAGGTCGCAGTAGCGTTGCTTGCCGTCATTGTCCTTGAAGGGGTATTGCGCACTCAGTGACTCGTAACGGATGCCCGCCACGAGGCTGAGCACGTTGCTGGCGAACAATCGTTCGTAGTCACTGCCGAACCGCGCCGCATTGGCCTTCAACCACTCGTCCTGGGTCATGTCCTGTCGTCTGCGCTGGAAAGTCGGGCCGGTGCAAAAGCACCCACTCTCGACCGATGCAGTCAAAAAGCCATAACGCAGCCGAGCCGCCGATTCTGGCCGACTCTGTAGGAAAAGTCGATTTTCAGGTGGGATAAGGCGGTGGTCATTCGGGCAACTTCGCCGGCAAGGCCGGCCCGTGCAGGGGGTGACCGGTGGCGCTCAACATGGCTTCGCCCAGTGCTGGTTTGCCCGACGCCTTCAACCCCTGGGCGGCGCCCTGGATATCCCGCGCCTCCTTGTTCTGGCCCAGCTTGAACTTGCCGACCAGACGGGTGATCTCGATCTCGAGCCCGACGATGGCCTTGAGCATGTCGCGGATGTAGTCCTTCGGCGCGTCGGACATCTTCCACGGCACGGGCTGGGATGCTTCGTGGGTGCGCGTGAGCAGGGCCACCAGGCCACGCACGTAGTGCTCGTCATCGTGCAAGGTCACGCGGCCATGGGCGTGCACCACCTGATAGTTCCAGGTGGGCACCTGTTTGTGGGTCTCGTGCTTGCTGGGGTACCAGTTGGGCGAGATGTAGGCATCGGCGCCGCGAAAGATCACCAGCACTTCATCGCCATCCTTGAGTTCACGCCACAGCGGGTTGGCCCGCGATACGTGAGCATGCAGCACCCCCTGTGTGCCCTCCTGCGGCTTGAAGTGGAACGGCAGATGGTTGGCATCCAGCCCACCCTCGCCGTGGCTGACCAATACTCCCAGCGGGTTCTGCATGATCAGTTGATGCAGCACCTCGGGGCGCGACTCGTTGAAAGACTGCGGTACGTACATGATTTGCATCCATCCGGCACAGGGCGATGGCAAATTGTGTGGCGCAACTGGCCCATGGTATAGATCCACTATCGAACAAAATGACTGGACCAGAAAACATGGCGCGCAAAGCCAACGTGGTGGATATTCCTTCGCTGGGCACGCTGGACCGCAGCAGCGGCCAACTGGGGCGCCAACTGGCCCAGGCGCTGCGTGCGGCGATCCGGCGCGGCGACCTCAAGCCCGGCGAGGCGCTGCCCTCGACCCGCATGCTGGCCAGATCGCTGATGATCGCGCGGGGCACGGCCATCGAGGCGTTCGAGCAACTGACGGCCGAGGGGTTTCTGGAGTCCCGCGGCCGTGCCGGCACGCGGGTCGCGCACAGCCTTGAAGAGCCACCTGCCGCGCACACGACAGGTGTGGCGCGGCCCGCCGCCAGCTCGGCACGCATCGAACGCTTTGCACAACTTGCCCGCCGCTTCGGCGAGGTACCCCAGGTACCGTTCGCCGTCTCGGTACCGCTGGGCAAGGCCGCGCCGGATGATATCTGGCGGCGCCTTGGCAACCGGGTGCGCGCCCGCGGCCCGGGTGCCCCTGCCGGCTATGGCGACCCGCTGGGGGAAATCGAGCTGCGCGAGGCGGTGGTGGACTATGTGCGCAAATCCCGCTCGGTACGCTGCGAGGCCAGCCAGGTGATCATCACCTCCGGCACCCAGCAGGGCCTGTACCTGGCCTGCCAGGTGCTGCTGGACATCGGCGACTTCGCCTGGGTCGAAGACCCGGCCTACCGCGGTATCACCGCCATTCTAGAAAGCGCCGGGCACAGCGGGCAGATGGTGCGCGTGCCGGTGGACGCCGAGGGCATGGACGTGGAACACGCCGTCGCTACCTGCCCCCACGCCCGCGCCGCCTTCGTCACCTCTTCGCACCAGTACCCGCTGGGCATGCCGATGAGCATGACCCGGCGCGAGGCACTGCTGAGCTGGGCCAGAACCCACAATGCATGGGTGATCGAGGACGACTACGACGGCGAGTTGCGCTATGCAGGGCACCCGTTCCCCTCGTTGCAGGGGCTGGACCCTGAACGGGTGATCTACCTGGGCACCTTCAGCAAGATCCTGTTCCCGTCACTGCGCCTGGGCTATGCGATCGTGCCGCCGGACCTGGTAGACGCCTTCTGCGGTGCCCGCGTGCTGATGGACCGTCATCCGGCCAACGCCGACCAGCAGGTACTGGCGGCCTTCATCAACGAAGGCCATCTGGACCGGCACATCCGCCGCATCCGCGGTGTGTACGCCACCATCCATCGCCAGGTGAACGAAGCGGTGGCGCGCTGGCTGGAGCCTGAGCTGGCCTGGCTGCAACCGACCGACCAGGGCATGCACCTGGTGCTGTGGCTGGCAGCCGGCATCGACGACAGGCAGGTAGCGGACCAGGCCGCAGAGGCCGGGGTGGTGGTGCGCGCGGTATCCCCCATGTATGCGGGGCCGCACGGCAGGCCCGGGCTGGTGCTCGGCCTGGGTGGGTTCAGTGGCGAAGCCATCGATGCGGCGATGCAGCGCCTGGCACGGGTGATCGAAAGCGCCAGCGTTCAGGCCAGCGCCTGCAGGTAGGCGCTGGCCTGTTGATAGCGCTGCAGGCGCGCGATGTCTTCGGGGCCGGGCATGGCGATGCGCGAAAGGTCGCTGTTGTCGGCAAGGTCGGCAAGCTTTACCACCCGTGCCAGCGGGTCGCTGCCCAGCCGCGCGACGAAGGCCTCGTAGCTTTCGTCATCGCGCCGGCTCAGCGCCTGCACCGCCGCCAGTATCTTCAGGGCGAAGCCTTCGCGGGCCAGGTCCGACAAGCTCATGCTGGTATCTTCGAGCACGTCGTGCAGCACCGCGACGATGCGCTGTTCGGTGGTCTGCACCCTCAGCATCACCCGCAACGGGTGCAGGATATACGCAGTGCCGCCCTTGTCCTGCTGCCCTTCATGGGCCCTGGCGGCAACCGCAATGGCTCGCTCCAGTGTGGACATAAGCCCCCTCCTCTAACCCTCGCGCCGTCGCAGGCGCGCCATGCTGCAGGCATCGGTGAACACACCGTCACGTAAAGCATAGTCGCGCAAATGCCCTTCCACCTCGAAGCCGTGGCGCCGGTACAGCGCCAGTGCCGGCTGGTTATCGGCGTAAACAGTGAGTTCGACGCGCTGCAGGCCCATCCAGTTGTCCGCCACCTCAAGCACCGCCGACAACAGCCGTGTGCCCACCCCCTGCCCTTGCCAGGCCGGGGCGACGCCCATGCCGATGCCGCCGCAGTGGCCGCGACGTACACGTATGAACTGCTCGAGCGTACAGCTGCCGATCACCTCGCCTTGATGTAAGGCCACCAGAAACACCATTCGTTCGTTGTCGGTGGCGATGCGTTTGCGCCACAGGTCGGCGCTCTGATACGGCATCTGCAGCACCTGCCGCGCCACCTGCGGGTGGTTGTACAGGGCCGTGAGCCCCTCGACGTGCTGTTCGGTACAACGTTGAAGGGTAATGGCGAAGGGCGAATCACTCATGACGGCTCATCCTTGAAGACAAGCCGTGAGTGTAAGAGGCGCCGCCGCGTGCTGGCTAGCGCTCGGCGCCGTGCTGGATGACCACCGAATCGGTACCCAGGCGCGCCATCACATCGTTCTTGCTGGCCAGGGCCTCCTCTTTGGTCGGGTAAGGGCCCAGGAGTACCACCGGCTTGCCGTCGCGGTACACCACCGAGGATGGAATCTGTTTTTCGATCAGGCGCGCGGTCATGTCGCTGAGGGCGCCCATGTTCGGGCCCTGGATGATCTCGACGTCCCAGCCTTCGGGCGCGGGCTGGTCGGCCAGCGCATCGGCGCGGCGCTGCAGGTCGGCACCACCGCAGATTTCGCGGATGCGCAGGTCGCCGCCGGTTTCGTCGATGATGATCTGGTAGTCGTCGCCCTGCTTGATGGCCACGTAGCTGCGGTAAGGCTGGAACACACCGGCCGCGTCCTTGCCACGGAACTGGCCGCAGATATCGCCCTGCTTGTTGAATCGCACGTTGGCGAACTTGGCCGTCTTCGGGTTATCCAGATGCTCGGCAACCTGCTTGTGTACCCGTTCGGCATCGTTGTCACAGCCGGCCAGGGCCAGCACTGCCATTACCACCGCCACTTTGCGCACGCGTCTATCTCCAGGTTTCAAGCGGCGGATTTTAGCATCTGTGCAAGGCCGGGGGTTACAATCGCCCGGCCTTGAACTTCCATAGGGCCTTCCATGCGCCAGGTACTGCTGATTATCGACGTACAACCCTCGTTCAACCCGCCGCAATGGCTGGTAGACGGCATAGCATCACTGATCGGCCGCATGCCGTCGGTGGCGAGCGTGGAGCGCCATGATGAATCGGTGACCCCGTTTCAACGTCAGCTGGGCTGGCAACCGGCGGCGCACGACCAGAGCCTGGTGGCGGCAGATCGTATCTTCATCAAGCATGGCTACGCCCCGACGGCCGAGATGCTGGATTACCTCAGGCAATTGAACCCCGAGCGCGTGCTGGTGTGCGGCATACAGACCGACACCTGCGTGCTGGCGGCGGGGTTCGCGCTGTTTGATGCGGGGCTGCAGCCGACCCTGATCAGCGACCTCACGGTAGGGTCGTCGCTGGATCGGTCGGGGCAGTTGGGGGTGAGCCTGTGGCGGCATCATTTCGGGCACGTGGTGAGCACGCAACAGTTGCGGTGAAGGCTTCGCCGGCATTGGCGGCGAAGCGGCCAGCACAAGCGATCCCTCATTCGCGGATGCAATCCACCGTATACACGTCCCCCACCTCATGCTGCAGCCCGTGCACATCGGCCACAAACCCGGGGAACCCACGGTCGAACGCCCGTGCAAAGCTCAGGTAGTCGATGATCGAGCGCGTCGACTCGGTAAACCGCTCCCCGGGCATGATCAACGGAATCCCGGGCGGGTACGGCACCAGCATCACCGCCGCCACCCGCCCGATCAGGCGCTCGATCGGCACCGCCTCGACCTCGCCGCGCACCAGCTTGTCATACGCATCCCCCGGCTTCATCACCACCTCGGGCAAACGCGTGTACAAGCGCTTGAGCTGCTTGGCCGTGGCGTTGGCGCGGTAGCATTCGTGCAACTGCTCGCACAGGTCGCGCAGGCCCATGCCGTGGTAGCGCAACGGGTCCAGCTGCGCCACGCACGGCAGGCTCTGCAGCAGCGCGGTATTGGCGTCGTAGTTGCGCTTGAACTCCAGCAGTTCGGTGAGCAAGGTGCTCCACTTGCCCTTGGTGATCCCCATCGAGAACAGCACCAGAAACGAATACAGGCCGGTCTTCTCCACCACCAGCCCGCGCTCCCACAGGAACTTGCTGACCACTGCCGCAGGAATACCATGCTCGCCCAGGCTGCCGCCCGCATCCAGCCCCGGCATCACCAGCGTGACCTTGATCGGGTCGAGCAGCACATAGTCTTCGCTCACATCGCCAAAGCCGTGCCATTCGGCCTGGGGTTGCAGCAGCCAGTCCTCGGTCGCCACGCGGTGAATGCCACCCACCTGCGGCGGTTGCCAGATACTGAACCACCAGTCGTCGTCGGCCAGGTGCTCGCGCAGGTTGGCCAGCGCACGCCGAAAGCTCAGCGCCTCGTCGAACATTTCCTGCAGCAGCGAGCGCCCAGCCGGGCCTTCCATCATCGCCGACGACACGTCCAGCGAGGCCAGGATGCTGTACTGGGGCGAGGTGGAGATATGCATCATGAACGCCTCGTTGAATCGATCACGGTCGAGCTGGCGTGCACCGCCGTCCTGCACGTGGATCATCGAGGCCTGGCTGAACGCGGCCAGCAGCTTGTGGGTGGAATGGGTGCTGAACACCAACGGGCTGTCGGCACTGCGCGAAGTACCCATGGCGTATCGCCCGGCAAAGAATTCGTGAAACGCCGCGTAGGCGTACCAGGCCTCGTCGAAATGCAGCACCTCGACACTGTTGCCCAACACCTGCTTGATCATCTCGGCGTTGTAGCACAGCCCGTCATAGGTGGAGTTGGTCACCACCGCCATCTTCACCCGCGGCTCGCGCCCTGCGGCCAGCGGGTTGGCCTCGATCTTGGCCTGGATCGCCTCGCGGCTGAACTCGCTCAGCGGGATGGGGCCGATGATGCCCAGTTCGTTGCGCTCCGGACACAGGTACAGGGGGATTGCGCCGGTCATGATGATTGCGTGCAGCACCGACTTGTGACAGTTGCGATCCACCAGCACCAGGTCGTCACGCCCGACCATCGAGTGCCAGACGATCTTGTTGGCGGTGGAGGTGCCGTTGATCACGAAGAAGGTGTGGTCGGCGCCGAAGTTGCGCGCCGCACGCGCTTCGGCCGCCGCCAGGGGGCCGGTATGGTCGAGCAGCGAACCCAGCTCCGGCACCGACACCGACAGGTCCGAACGCAGGGTGTTCTCGCCGAAGAACTGGTGAAACGCCTGGCCCACCGGGCTCTTGCGATACGCCACGCCACCGCCATGGCCCGGCGTGTGCCAGGAGTAGTTCGATTGCGCGGTGTGCTGCACCAGGGCCTTGAAGAACGGCGGCAGCAGGCCGTCCAGGTAGTTGTGCGCCGCCCGCGCCACTTGTCGGGCCAGAAACGGCACGGTGTCTTCGAACAGGTAAAGGATGCCGCGCAACTGGTTCAGTTCGCTCATGGCGTCGGCCGGGGCGTTCTCCAGGGTCACCTGCTCGCCCAGTGCGAAGATCGGCAAGTGCGGTGCGCGCACACGCGCCAGGCGTATCAGCTCGACCATGTTCTGCAGCAGGTGGGTGTTTTCCCCCGCGCCTTCGGCCGCAATCAGCATGCAGGCCAGGCCGTGGTGGGTGGCCGCTACCAGGCGGCCCTCGGCGTAGTCCACCGCCGGCAGAATGGTAAAGCCGTCCTGGGCCAGTTCCTGGGCAATGCCGCGCACGCGATCACCGGCCACACTGTCGGCCTTGATATCGCGGTGCACGATGAGTATCGGAAACTTGAGGTCCTTGTACATGGGCGCCGGCACCTTCTGAGCGACAGGCCGTGAGGCCGTTCATTTCAGGGTAGAAGGTCGGCGCCAGGTACGCGGCGGGATTTGCTTCAGCGGGCCTCGAGCAGTTGCTGCCACAAGGCCGGGCCACCGGTGGATTTTGCCACTGCTTCAAGGCGCGCCATGTGCGCTTGCAGCTCTGCCTCGGTGGCCGGGATGATGCGCCCCGGCTGACGCCCCACCAGCCGACGGATCTCGCTGCCCTGGCTGGACTGGCCTTCGCCCTCGCTGTCGCTGCCGGCCAGTGACAGGCTGGTCTGGCCGCCGGTCATGGCCAGGAACACGTCCGCCAGCAACTCGGAGTCGAGCAACGCGCCGTGCAGTTCGCGGCCGGAGTTGTCTACGCCATAGCGTTTGCACAAGGCATCGAGGCTGTTGCGCTGGCCGGGGTGACGCTCGCGGGCCATCAGCAGGGTGTCGAGCACCTCGCAGTGCTGTGCGATATCGGCGCGATCGTGCTGGCCGAGCATGGCGAATTCGTTGTTGATGAAACCAACGTCGAACGCCGCGTTGTGGATGATCAGCCGCGCGCCCTTGATGTACTCGAAGAACTCGTCGGCGATTTCGGCGAAACGCGGCTTGCCCACCAGGAATTCGTCGGTGATGCCGTGCACCCCGATCGCGCCCTCGTCGCTTTCGCGGTCGGGCTGCAGGTACACGTGGAAATTGCGTCCGGTCATGCGCCGGCCGACCAGCTCGATACAGCCGATCTCGATGATGCGGTGACCATCGGCCACCGGCATACCGGTGGTTTCGGTGTCGAGCACTACCGACCTGTTGTTCTGCATCTCCACGTCGGTCATCTCCTGCCGCGTACTGCCTGAATATTGAAAGCGGCGAATTTTACCTCACCCGGGGCAGGATGTGGCGAATTCGCTAAAGGGAGGGTTCAGCGTTGCTTGCGCAGATCGTCGACGCCACGGTTGGCCAACTGGTCGGCACGCTCGTTGCCGGCGTGGCCGACGTGCCCGCGCACCCACTGCCATTTCACGTTGTGGCGGTTGACCTGTTCGTCGAGCTGCTGCCACAGGTCGGCGTTCTTGACCGGCTCCTTGGCGGCGGTCTTCCAGCCACGCTTCTTCCAGTTGACCATCCACTCGGTGATGCCTTTCATCACGTACTGCGAGTCGGTCACCAGCAGTACATCACACTGGCGCTTGAGCGCCTCGAGGCCCTTGATGGCGGCCATCAGTTCCATGCGGTTGTTGGTGGTTTCGCGCTCGCCGCCCCACAGCTCCTTTTCGACGCCCTTGCAGACCAGCAGCGCGCCCCAGCCGCCCAGGCCAGGATTGCCCTTGCAGGCACCATCGGTGTAGATCTCGACGCTTTCGACGCTTTCGCTCATGTACAGCCTTTACTCATCATTGAAGGTGCGGCCCTCGGGGTGAGGCGTGCGCCGGTTGACCTTGGCCATCGGCAACGGCAGCAGCTTGCCCATCGGCTCGCGGCGCACCTGGCGCAGCGGGCGCAGGCCCACCACCATCTTGCGCGCCACCAGCACGTACACACCGCCACCGGATATCTGCCAGCGCCCGGCAGCACGCTCCCAGCCAGACAACCGTGCCTGCCAGGCCGGCGAGGCAAGCGGCGGACGATAGCACCCGAAGCGGCGTTTCTCCAGCGCGAAGCCCAGCAGGTTGAGCCAGTCGCCCACCCGCGACGGCGAGATGCAGCGCGCTTTGCGCAACGCATCATGGGCAAACACCCGGCGCAGGCCCCAGGTGCTCCAGGGGTTGATCCCGACGATCAGCAGGTGCCCGCCAGGGCGCACGCTGCTGGCCGCCTCGCGCAGCAGGCCGTGGGGCGAGAGGCTGAAGTCCAGCCCGTGCTGCAGCACCACCACGTCGGCGGCGTGCTCGCTCAGGGGCCAGGCCTGTTCTTCGCACACGATCTCGACGCCCGGCAGCGGCGCCCCCAGGCGCACGTTGCGTTGCACCTGCGGGGCATTGGGCGGTGCCTCGGCGCAAGGGCCGTAATGCACCAGGTAGCCACCGAAGAAGCGCCCCAGCTCCTCTTCGAGCAGGCGCTGCTCCCCGGCGAGCAGCTGCTGGCCCAGCGGGCCGGCGAACCACTCGCGCGCCTGGCTGATCAGCTCGAGCCACTGCGGGTCGGCCTGGGCAAAGGCTTGATCGGTCATTGCTGTCTCCCTTGGAAGGTTCTCGACAACGCACATAGCTACTAAGATGCACCCATGTCCACCGTTTGGCGAATCGCACGATGATACAGATACAGGCCCTGCCCGCTTTCAGTGATAACTACATCTGGTTGTTACAAGATGCCGTGAACCAGCGCTGTGCGGTGGTCGACCCGGGCGATGCCGCCCCCGTGCTGGCCTGGCTGCAGGCGCATGCCGACTGGCAACTGACCGACATTCTGATCACCCATCACCACCACGACCATGTGGGCGGCGTTGAGCAGCTCAAGGCGCACACCGGCGCCCGCGTCAGCGGCCCGGCCAACGAACGCATACCCGCCCGCGACCAGGCCCTGAACGACAATGACCGCCTCGAGGTACTGGGGCTTGAGTTCCAGGTGTTCGCCGTATCCGGCCACACCCTGGGGCACATCGCCTATTACTGTGCCCAGCCGCAGTTGCCGATGCTGTTCTGTGGCGACACGCTGTTCGCCGCCGGCTGCGGGCGCCTGTTCGAGGGCACGCCGGAGCAGATGCACCACTCGCTGGAGCGCCTGGCAGCGCTGCCGGCGGCCACCCAGGTGTATTGCGCCCACGAATACACCCTGAGCAACCTGCGCTTTGCCTGTGCGGTCGAGCCGCAGAACCCGCACGTTATCCAACGCTTCGAAGACGTTACCGCACTGCGCGCGCAAGATCGCATCACTTTGCCCTCCACCATCGCGCTGGAGAAGCTGACCAACCCGTTTTTGCGGGTAGCAGAAACATCCGTTAAACAAAAAATAGACGAACGGGTGGGCCGCATAACCCCTACGCCCAGTGCTGTTTTTGCAGGGTTGCGGGCCTGGAAAGACACGTTCTAAACAGGCGCTGTGAAGGTCGGAAAATTCTCAAAGGTTGACCGATGGGGGGTGCCTTTCTAGAATCGCCCGACATTTTTGCCCGGAACTTTCCCCCAGCCAATGTCGTCCCCTAGCCGCAGAACCTTCAATTCCGTTGCCCTGACGCGCCTGGCCCAAGCCAGTGCGCTGGCCCTGGCCGCCACCCTCGTGGGCTGCCAGAGCACGCGCCAGGTCGATGAATCCGATAGCGTTCGCGCGCACAACTTCCAGGCGCGGATCAAGCAGAAACCGATCTTCGTGCATGACAAGAAGCCGGTCGAGCCAGCCGTGGCCCAGGACGTCTGGGAACGCATGCGCCAGGGCTTCCAGTTGCAGGACGGCATTGCGGTGAACCCGCGCATCGAGCAGCAGCGCCTGTGGTTCGCCAGCAACCCTTCGTTCCTGGAAGGCGCCGGCGACCGCGGCAGCCTGTACATCCACTACATCGTCGAGCGTCTTGAAGAGCGCGACATGCCGCTGGAGCTGGCCCTGCTGCCAGCAATCGAAAGTGCCTACAACCCGATGGCCTATTCCCGCGCCCACGCGGTGGGCCTGTGGCAGTTCATCCCGTCCACCGGGCGCTACTTCAACCTGCGCCAGACGCGCTTCTACGATGGCCGTCGCGACATCACCGCCTCGACCAACGCGGCGCTGGACTACCTGACCCGCCTGCACGACATGTTCAACGGCGACTGGCTGCTGGCCCTGGCGGCCTACAACGCCGGTGAAGGCACGGTCAGCCGCGCCATCGAGCGCAACGAGAAGCTCGGCCTGCCAACCGACTACTGGAACCTGCCGCTGCCCAAGGAAACCCGCGACTACGTGCCAAAGCTGCTGGCCCTGTCGCAGGTGGTGCTGACCCCGCAGGCGTATGGCGTGAACCTCAACCCGATTGCCAACGAACCCTACTTCGAAGCCGTGGCGATCAAGGACCGGCTCGACCTGTCGCGGGTCGCCGCACTGGCCGAGATCGACGAAGACGAGCTGTTCCAGCTCAACCCGGCCTTCAAGAAACGCATGACCGTGGACGGCCCGCAGCAATTGCTGGTGCCCACCGCCAAGGCGCAACTGCTGACCACCAGCCTGTCGAACATGAAGCCCGAAGAGCTGCTCAGCCTGCAGCCGAAAAAGGCGGTATTCGAGGCAGCCCTGGCCGAAGCCTCGACGCCGGTGCGCAACAGCCGCTACCGGGTCAAGCGTGGCGACAACCTGGGCAGCATCGCCCGGGCCAACAAGGTCAGCGTCAAGGACCTGCAGCGCTGGAACAAGCTGCGCGGCAACAACCTCAAGGTCGGCCAGACCCTGGTGATGCAAGGTGCGCAGCCTGCCAGCGGGGCCGGCAACCAGAAGAAGCCTACCCAGTACAAGGTGCGCAAAGGCGATTCGCTGTACATGGTGGCCAAGCGTTTCAACGTTGAAATGCAGCACCTCAAGCGTTGGAATCCGCGCAGCGGCCACGCCCTCAAGCCCGGCCAGACCCTCACCGTCTACCTGCCGCACTGAGACCCGGGCCAGGCCTGCCTGGCCGCGGCCCCGGCGATCTCCGGGGCTGCTCTTTTTCCTGCCGATACAAGCTGTTACTGTAGCCGGAATAAAGCCCAAGCCCGGATCGGATCGCCGACTTGATACGTCCCCTCCTGTTGCTGTCATTCAGCCTGGCCTTGAGCTTTCCCGCGGGCGCGACCATCAGCGAAAGTCACGGTTACGCCCAGTTCGGCACGCTCAAGTACCCAGCCAAATTCACCCATTTCGATTGGGTAAACCCGCAAGCGCCCAAAGGCGGCACCTTGCGCGCCATGGCATTCGGCACGTTCGATACCCTCAACCCCTATACCTTCAAGGGCTCAAGCCCGGTCACCACGCCCAACTTCCTGCAGTACGGGGTGAACGAGCTGAACGAGACCCTGATGGTGGGCACCGGCCAGCGCGACCCCTCCGGCGATGAAGCCACCTCCAGCTACGGGCTGATCGCCCGTTCGGTGGAGTACAGCGAAGACCGCAGCTGGGTGGTGTTCAACCTGCGTCCCGAGGCACGCTTTCACGATGGCCGGCCGATCACCGCCGCCGACGTGGCGTTCTCCTACCGCACCCTGCTCAAGGAAGGCCACCCGCTCTACCGCACCAACCTGCAGGAAGTGCAGCGAGTCGACATCCTCAACCCCAAGCGCATCCGCTTCGTGTTCAAGCGTGCCGGCAACCCGCTGCTGATCTTGCGCCTGGGCGAAATGCCGGTGCTGCCCCAGCATTACTGGAAAGGCCGCGATTTCAAGGCCACTACCTTTGAACCGCCACTGGGCAGCGGCCCGTACCGCATCACCCAGGTACAGCCAGGTCGAAGCCTGGTGTTCGAGCGGGTCAAGGACTACTGGGGCAAGGACCTGGCAGTCAACCGCGGCAAGTACAACTTCGACCGCGTCGAGTTCGAGTTCTACCGCGACAGCGATGTGGCCTTCGAGGCATTCAAGGCGGGTGAATTCGATGTCTACATCGAGCACCAGGCCAAGAACTGGGCCACCGGCTACAACTTCCCCGCTGTGCGTCGTGGCCAGGTGATCCAGGCGCAGATCGCCCACCAGATCCCGACCCAGACCCAGGGGTTGTTCATGAACAGCCGGCGCGCCGCCTTCAGCGACGACCGCGTGCGCCAGGCGCTGGGCCTGATGCTGGACTTCGAATGGACCAACCGCACCCTGTTCAGCAGCGCCTACAAGCGCGCCAGCAGCTACTACCCCAACAGCGAGTTCAGCGCCACCGGCCTGCCGGTGGGCAAGGAGTGGCTGCTGCTGGCGCCGTACCGCGACCAACTGCCTGCCGCCCTGTTCACCCAGCCCTACAGCGTGGGCAAGACCAACGGGCGCGGTATCGACCGCGATACCCTGCGCCAGGCCCTCAGCCTGCTCGGCCAGGCAGGCTGGAAGCTCAGCGGCCAGCGCCTGCTCAACAGCAACGGGCAGCCGCTGAAGCTGGAAATTCTGCTGGTGAACCCGAACCTGGAGCGGATCCTGCAACCTTATGTCGAAAATCTTGCCAGCATCGGTATCGACGCGCGCTTGCGCACGGTAGACCGGGCCCAGTACAAACAACGGCTGGACCAATTTGATTTCGACATGATTCTGATGACCCTGAACCAGACCCTGAGCCCGGGCCTTGAGCAGTGGCTGTATTTTCATTCCAGCCAGGCCGCCACCAAAGGCAGCAAGAATTACGCGGGTGTGAAGAGCCCGGTGGTCGACCACCTGCTAGAGTCCCTGCTCAATGCACAGAGCCGCGACGACCAGGTGGCTGCGGCGCGCGCCCTCGATCGAGTGCTGCTATGGCAGCACTACATGGTTCCCAACTGGTATCTCGACTATCACCGCCTGGCCTACCGCAACCGGTTTGCCTTTGTCGCCACGCCGCCCTACACCCTGGGGCTGAACAGCTGGTGGCTCAAGCCCACGGAGAACGCCCAATGATGCCATTGCCGTGCCTGCGCCTGATCGCAGGCGGCCTGCTGCTGGCCAGCCTGAGCCTTCAGGCCCTGGCCGCCCCGCAACATGCAGTGACCCTCTACGACGAAGCGCCCAAGTACCCGGCCAACTTCAAGCATTTCGACTATGTGAACCCCGACGCGCCCAAGGGCGGCACCTTTCGCGTCAACGGCTCCGGCAGCTTCGACAGCCTCAACCCCTTCATCAACAAGGGCGTGCCGGCCGACAACATCGATCTGGTATACGACACCCTGGCGCGCAACAGCCTCGATGAGCCATTCACCGAATACGGGCTGCTGGCCAGGCAGATCGAAAAAGCCCCCGACAACAGCTGGGTGCGCTTCTACCTGCGCCCCGAGGCGCGCTTTCAGGATGGCCATCCGGTTCGTGCCGAAGACGTCGTGTTCACCTTCAACACCCTGGTCACCAGCGGCGCACCGCTTTACCGCGCCTACTATGCCGACGTCGACGAAGTGATCGCCGAAGACCCGCTGCGTGTGCTGTTCAAGTTCAAGCACAAGGGCAACCGTGAACTGCCGCTGATCCTCGGCCAGTTGCCGGTGCTGCCCAAGCACTGGTGGGCCAACCGCGACTTCACCAAAGGCAACCTGGAGATCCCCCTGGGCAGCGGGCCGTACAAGGTCGCCGAGGTCAAGGCCGGGCGCTCGGTCCGCTACGTGCGCGACCCCGACTACTGGGGCAAGGACCTGCCGATCAACCGCGGCTTCTACAATTTCGACACCATTCGCGTCGACTACTACCGCGACAACACCGTGGCGCTCGAGGCGCTCAAGGCCGGCCAGTTCGACTACTGGCTGGAGGTCAGCGCCAAGAACTGGGCCACCGCCTACAACATCCCGGCAGTTCGCCAGAACCGCCTGATCCGCGAAGAGATCGCCAACGGCAACCCGACCGGCATGCAGGGCTTCGTGTTCAACCTGCGCCGCCCGATCTTCCAGGACGTGCGCGTGCGTGAGGCACTGAGCCTGCTGCTGGACTTCGAGTGGACCAACAAGCAGCTGTTCAATGGCGCCTACACCCGCACCACCAGCTACTTCGAAAACTCCGACATGGCGGCCAGCGGCCTGCCGGATGCGGCCGAACTGAAACTGCTGGAACCGCTGCGCGGGCAGATCCCCGACAAGGTGTTCACCGAAGCGTTCAAGAACCCGGTCACCGATGGCAGCGGCATGATCCGCGAGCAGCAACGCCAGGCCTACAAGCTGCTGCAGGAAGCCGGCTGGCGCATCCAGGACGACAAGATGGTGGATGCCCAGGGCAAGCCGGTGGTGATCGAGTTTCTGCTCGCCCAGACCGAGTTCGAGCGCATCCTGCTGCCCTACAAGCGCAACCTGGCCGACCTGGGCATCGAGCTGAACATTCGCCGGGTGGACGTATCGGAATACATCAACCGCCTGCGCTCGCGCGACTTCGACATGATCGTGGGCGGCTTCCCGCAATCCAACTCGCCGGGCAACGAGCAACGCGAGTTCTGGCAGAGCGCCAGCGCCGACAAGCCCGGCAGCCGCAATTTCATGGGCCTCAAGGACCCGGCCGTGGACACCCTGGTGGACGGCCTGATCAATGCCGACTCGCGCCAGAGCCTGATCGAACACACCCGTGCCCTGGACCGCGTGCTGCAATGGGGCTACTACGTGGTGCCCAACTGGCACATCAAGACCTGGCGCGTGGCGTACTGGAACCATATCGGCCACCCGGCCACGCCGCCCAAGTACGACATCGGCATCAACACCTGGTGGATCAAGCCGGACGTGAAACCGGTGGTGCCGGGGGCCGCAGACGCCGCCCCAGCCGATGCTGCCCCAGCGGGCGAGGCACCTTGACATGCTGGCCTATATCTTTCGCCGCCTGTTGCTGATCATCCCCACCCTGCTGGGTATCCTGATCATCAACTTCGTGATCATCCAGGCCGCGCCCGGCGGCCCGGTGGAACAGATGATCGCCAAGCTCGAGGGCTTCGACGGCGCCACCAGCCGCATCGCCGGTGGCGGTTCGGAAGTATCCGTGGCCGGCTCCAACTACCGTGGCGCCCAGGGCCTGGACCCTGCCCTGGTCAAGGAAATCGAGCGCATGTACGGCTTCGACAAGCCGGCGCCGGAACGCCTGTGGATCATGATCAAGAACTACGCCCGGCTGGATTTCGGCGACAGCTTCTTCCGCGACGCCAAGGTCATCGACCTGATTGCCGAGAAGATGCCGGTGTCGATCTCGCTGGGGCTGTGGAGCACGCTGATCATGTACCTGGTGTCGATCCCCCTGGGCATCGCCAAGGCTACCCGGCACGGCAGCCACTTCGACGTGTGGACCAGCTCGGCCATCATCGTCGGCTATGCGATCCCGGCATTCCTGTTCGCCATCCTGCTGATCGTGCTGTTTGCCGGCGGCAGCTACCTGGACTGGTTCCCCTTGCGCGGGCTCACCTCGAACAACTTCGATGAACTGAGCACCACGGGCAAGATCCTCGATTACTTCTGGCACCTGACCCTGCCGGTGACCGCGCTGGTGATCGGCAACTTCGCCACCATGACCCTGCTGACCAAGAACAGCTTCCTCGACGAGATCAACAAGCAGTATGTGATCACCGCCAAGGCCAAGGGCCTGAGCCCCAACCGGGTGCTTTACGGGCACGTGTTTCGCAACGCGATGCTGCTGGTGATCGCGGGCTTCCCCTCGGCATTCATCGGCATCTTCTTCACCGGCTCGCTGCTGGTGGAGGTGATCTTCTCCCTCGACGGCCTGGGCCTGATGAGCTTCGAGGCGGCCATCAACCGCGACTACCCGGTGGTGTTCGGCACGCTGTTCATCTTCACCCTGCTGGGCCTGGTGGTGAAGCTGATCGGTGACCTGACCTACACCCTTGTCGATCCGCGTATCGACTTCGACAGCCGGGAGCACTGAGATGACCCTATCCCCTCTCAACCGCCGCCGCTTCGAACGCTTCAAGGCCAACCGCCGAGGCTGGTGGTCGCTGTGGCTGTTCCTGATCCTGTTCGGGCTGAGCCTGGGCGCCGAGCTGATCGCCAACGACAAGCCGCTGGCGGTGCGTTACGACGGCGAATGGTACTTCCCCGCCCTCAAGCGCTACCCCGAGACCACCTTCGGCGGCGAGTTCCCGCTGGAGGCCAACTACAAGAGCCCGTACATCCGCGAGTTGCTGGCAGCCAAGGACAGCTGGGTGCTGTGGGCACCGATCCCGTTCAGCTACCAGAGCATCAACTACGACCTGAAGGTGCCCGCCCCGGCCCCGCCCTCGGCGCAGAACCTGCTGGGCACCGACGACCAGGGCCGCGACGTGCTGGCGCGGGTGATCTACGGTTTTCGCATCTCGGTGCTGTTCGCCCTGACGCTGACGGTGTTCAGCTCCATCATCGGGGTGATCGCAGGCGCCCTGCAGGGCTTCTATGGCGGCTGGGTCGACCTGGCCGGGCAGCGCTTTCTGGAGATCTGGTCGGGGTTGCCGGTGCTGTACCTGCTGATCATCCTGGCCAGTTTCGTGCAGCCCAACTTCTGGTGGCTGCTGGGCATCATGCTGCTGTTCTCGTGGATGAGCCTGGTGGACGTGGTGCGCGCCGAGTTCCTGCGCGGGCGCAACCTGGAATACGTGCGCGCGGCGCGGGCGCTGGGCATGCAGAACGGCGCGATCATGTACCGGCACATCCTGCCCAACGCGATGGTCTCGACCATGACCTTTTTGCCGTTCATCCTGACCGGCGCCATCGGCACCCTCACGGCGCTGGACTTTCTCGGCTTCGGCCTGCCACCGGGCGCGCCGTCGCTGGGCGAACTGGTAGCCCAGGGCAAGTCCAACCTGCAGGCGCCGTGGCTGGGCATGAGCGCCTTCGCGGTACTGGCACTGATGCTCAGCCTGCTGGTGTTCATCGGCGAGTCCGCCCGCGATGCCTTCGACCCGAGGAAATGAGATGAGCAACGACACCTTGATCGAAGTGCGCGACCTGTCGGTGGAGTTCGTCACCGGGGCGCAGCAGCAACGCGTGGTCGAAGGCATCAGCTTCGACATCCGTCGTGGCGAGACATTGGCACTGGTGGGCGAAAGCGGCTCGGGCAAGTCGGTGACCGCGCACTCCATCCTGCGCCTGCTGCCCTACCCGCTGGCCCGCCACCCCAGCGGCAGCATCACCTACGAAGGCCAGGACCTGCTCAAGCTGGAAGAAAAACAGATGCGGCGCATTCGCGGCAACCGCATCGCGATGATCTTCCAGGAGCCGATGACCTCGCTCAACCCGCTGCACAACATCGAGAAGCAGATCAACGAGATTCTCATGCTGCACAAGGGCCTGCGCGGGAAGGCGGCCACCGAGCGCACCCTGGAGCTGCTGGAACTGGTGGGCATTCCCGACCCGGTCAAGCGCCTCAAGGCCCTGCCCCACGAGCTGTCGGGCGGTCAACGCCAGCGGGTGATGATCGCCATGGCCCTGGCCAACGAGCCGGAGCTGCTGATCGCCGACGAACCGACCACCGCGCTGGACGTCACCGTGCAGCTGAAAATCCTCGAATTGCTGAAGGACCTGCAGGCGCGCCTGGGCATGGCGCTGCTACTGATCAGTCACGATTTGAACCTGGTGAAAAGAATTGCCCACCGCGTATGTGTCATGCAGCGCGGTTGCATCGTCGAACAGGCGTCGTGTGACGAATTGTTCCGTGCCCCGCAGCATCCGTACACGCAAATGCTGCTCGGTGCCGAGCCCAGCGGCAAGCCTGCCGACAACCCGGTGGGCCCGCCGCTGCTCGAGGTCGAGGACCTGCGCGTGTGGTTCCCGATCAAGAAGGGCCTGCTGCGCAAGACCGTGGACCACGTCAAGGCGGTGGACGGCATCAACTTCAGCCTGCCCCAGGGCCAGACCCTGGGCATCGTGGGCGAGAGTGGTTCCGGCAAGTCTACCCTGGGCCTGGCGATCCTGCGGTTGATCGGCAGCCAGGGCGCGATACGCTTTGAAGGCCAGGCGCTGGACGGCCTGACCCAGCAACAGGTGCGGCCGTTGCGCCGCCAGATGCAGGTGGTGTTCCAGGACCCCTTCGGCAGCCTGAGCCCGCGCATGAGCGTGAGCGATATCGTCGGAGAGGGCCTGCGCATTCATCGGATTGGCACGGAGGCAGAGCAGGAACAGGCGATCATGGAGGCGCTAGAGGAAGTAGGACTGGATCCGCAAACCCGGCACCGCTACCCTCACGAGTTCTCCGGTGGCCAGCGACAACGTATTGCCATTGCCCGGGCACTGGTATTGAAACCGGCGCTGATACTGCTGGACGAGCCCACTTCGGCGCTCGACCGGACCGTTCAGCGCCAGGTGGTGGAACTGCTGCGTACGCTGCAGACCAAGTACAACCTGACCTACTTGTTCATCAGCCATGACCTGGCGGTGGTCAAGGCGCTCAGCCACCAGTTGATGGTGGTCAAGCAGGGCAAGGTGGTGGAACAAGGTCCGGCTACGGGTATTTTCAGCGCCCCGCAACATCCCTATACACAGCAGCTGCTGGAAGCCGCCTTTTTGGCCCCCACAGCTGTCGATTAACCTGAAGAGGAACAACACATGGGTTTTCTCGCCGGTAAGCGCGTACTGATCGTCGGTGTCGCAAGCAAACTGTCCATCGCATCCGGCATCGCTGCCGCCATGCATCGCGAGGGTGCAGAACTTGCCTTCACCTACCAGAACGAAAAGCTCAAGGGCCGCGTCGAAGAGTTCGCCGCTGGCTGGGGCTCCAGCCCTGAGCTGTGCTTCCCCTGTGACGTTGCCAGCGATGAAGAAATCGCCAAGGTCTTCGAAGAACTGAGCAAGAAGTGGGACGGCCTGGACTGCATCGTGCACTCCGTAGGCTTCGCGCCGGGCGACCAGCTCGACGGCGACTTCACCCAGGCCACCACCCGTGATGGCTTCCGCATTGCCCACGACATCAGCGCCTACAGCTTCGTGGCCCTGGCCAAGGCCGGTCGCGACATGATGAAGGGCCGCAATGGCAGCCTGCTGACCCTGTCGTACCTGGGCGCCGAGCGCACCATGCCCAACTACAACGTGATGGGCATGGCCAAGGCCAGCCTGGAAGCCGGCGTGCGCTACCTGGCGCGCAGCCTGGGCCCGGAAGGCACTCGTGTGAACGCCGTTTCGGCCGGCCCGATCCGTACCCTGGCAGCCTCGGGTATCAAGAACTTCCGCAAGATGCTGGACGCCAACGAAGCGCAGACCCCGCTGCGTCGCAACGTCACCATCGACGAAGTCGGCAACGCCGGCGCGTTCCTCTGCTCGGACCTGGCGTCGGGCGTGAGCGGTGAAATCATGTACGTGGACGGTGGCTTCAACACTACCGCCATGGGCGACCTTACCGAGTAAGGTTGGCAGGATGGGAAAAGGCCGCTGATGCGGCCTTTTCTTTTGTCCGGGATCCGGCCATTCGCCGGCAAGGCCGGCTCCTGAAGAGGTTGCGATCCCTGTAGGAGCCGGCCTTGCCGGCGAACGCCCCCGTACAACCAACACAAAAACAGAAAGGGCCGCATCAGCGGCCCTTTCCGTTTACAGCAGCATCACTCAGTAACGGGTGATGTCCGCCTTCTCTTCCAACTGCTTGCGGTACGCAGCGAAGTCCTGCTGGCCAGCACGCGACGCCAGGAAGCGACGGTAGGCCGCCTTCTCTTCGTCACTTGCCGCAGCACCTTCGTTGACGCCGTTCAGGCGCAGGACCACAAAGCTGCCGTCGTTCAAGGTGACGCTACCGAAGGTCGGCTTGTCCTTGGCTTGCGGCTTGCTCATGCGGAACACCGCCTGCAGCTCGGCCGGGTCGATGGCCTCCTGGTTGCGTGTGACCGCTTCCTGGACCTTCCAGCTCTGACCTTCCTGGCTGGCTGCCAGTTCGACCTTGCCGTCGCGCAGGCCGGCGATCAGCGCCTCGCCCTTGGCCTTGGCCGCCGCACTGGCGTGCTCCCTGGCCAGGTGCTTGCGAATGCTGTCGCTCACCACTTCCAGCGGCAGTTGCTCAGGCTTGCGGTGCTCCTTGACACGGATGACCACGACCGTCTCCGGGTCCAGCTCGATGGCGGTGCTGTTGGCACCCTCTTCCAGCACTTCCGGGCTGAACGCCGCCTGGATCACCGCACGGTTGGCCGTGATGCCATCGCCACCTTCACGGCCGAACGGCGCCGAAGTGTTCAGCTTCAGGCCAAGCTCCTGGGCCGGCTGGGCCAGGTCGGAGGCTTCGAACGCCGAGTCCTCCAGCTGCTTGGTCACTTCGACGAAGCGCTGTTCGACCTGCTGGGTCTTGAGCTCGCGGGTCAGCTTGTCTTTCAGGCTGGCGAAGGTCGGCACTTCAGGTGCCTGCACATCCAGCAGCTTGATCAGGTGCCAACCGAAGTCGGTACGCACCGGCGCCGATACCTGGCCCTTGTTCAGCGCATACAGCGCCTCTTCGAAGGCCGGGTCGTAGACGCCCTGGCCGGCATAGCCCAGGTCACCACCCGTGGCGGCAGAGCCCGGGTCCTGGGAGAACTCCTTGGCCAGCTTGGCAAAGTCTTCGCCTTTGTCCAGACGCTGCTTGATCTCTTCGATGCGGGCCTTGGCCTGGGCATCGTCAAGCTTGTCGTTGACTTCGATGAGGATGTGCGCGGCATGACGCTGCTCGGCCAGGTTGGCGATTTCCTTCTGGTACAGCGCCTGGAGCGCCTCGTCGTCGACCTTGACCTGGTCGAAGAACGCGGCCTTCTTCAGCTCAATGTAGTCGATGACCACCTGATCGGGGCTCATGAACTCCTTGGCGTGCTCGTCGTAGTGCGCCTTGATCTCTTCGTCGGTGACCTTGACCGCGGCCGGGTCGGCCTTGAAGGTCAGCGAAGCGAAATCACGGGTCTGCTTCTCCAGGCGGGCAAATGCCTCGACCTGCGAATCGGTAACAAAACCGCTGCCGGCCAGGCCAGCACGCAGTTGGCCGATCAGCATTTCCTGCGCCAGCATGTCGCGGAACTGCAGGCGACCGTAGCCCAGCTGACGAATCACCTGGTCGAAACGCTCGGGGCTGAACTTGCCGTCAACCTGGAACTCCGGCGTTTGCAGGATGACCTGGTCAAGCGCGGCTTCGGAGAAGCTGAACTTGGCATCCTTGGCGCCCTGGAGCAGCAGCTTGCGCTCGATGAGGCCCTTGAGTGCTGCTTCACGCAGCATTTTTTCATCCAGCAGGGAGGCGTCGAAATCCTTGCCCAGCTGTTGCATCAGTTGCCGACGTTGCATGTCGACAGCCTGGCTCAGCTCATTCTGGCTGATGGTGTCGCCATTGACCTTGGCAGCGTCCTGGCTATGGGTGGTGGCCTGGAAGATGGCATCGAAGCCGGTCAGCGCCATCAAGGCCACGATGACACCGATGATGGTCTTGGCAATCCAACCTTGTGAATTGTCCCTGATATTTTGAAGCATGCGTCCCCCAGAAACGGCCGTACTAAATAAACAACCGCGGAGCGTGGGTAGAGTCCTGATAGAAGAAAGGCGCATCCGAGGATGCGCCTTCTCGTAACTGGCGAAGCACACGGGAATCTGTTTTTGCGATTCCCCGTGCTGCGCTACCAGGCCAGGCGAAACCCGACCCGGTTAGGCGAAGCCTGAAAGAGACGCCTTAGTTGACGGCTTCTTTCAGTGCTTTGCCGGCCTTGAAGCCTGGCTTCTTGGCAGCAGGAATTTCCAGAGTCTTGCCGGTTTGCGGGTTGCGACCGGTACGGGCAGGACGATCGGTTACCGAGAAGGTACCGAAACCGACCAGCACCACGGAATCACCGGCTTTCAGGGCGCCGGTGACGGATTCGATGACTGCGTCCAGCGCACGGCCGGCAGCAGCTTTCGGGATATCAGCAGATGCGGCAATAGCGTCAATCAGTTCCGACTTGTTCACTCTAAGTCCCCTTATCTCTATTTGAGTTTGTTTCTAAGTATGTAATGAAAAGCAAAACGATTGCCGGGTGGCCCACCGACAAGTGGGCGCCGCTTTATAACAAGGGCCCGAATTAACGTCGTGGAGGCCCCCCAGCCAAATACGTACTAATGGGTACTGATTCGTTCCTTGGAATCGCTGTCGCGCTTTTCATCCTTGGCGACAATCTCGGGAGCCACATCTGGCAAGGGCTCCGGGGCGTATTGCAGCGCAATTTGGAGGACTTCGTCAATCCATTTGACAGGTTTAATCTGAAGATCCTGTTTAATATTGTCAGGAATTTCCTTCAGGTCGCGCACATTCTCTTCTGGAATGATCACGGTCTTGATCCCGCCGCGGTGTGCTGCCAGCAGTTTTTCCTTCAAACCGCCAATGGCCAGCACCTGGCCACGCAGGGTGATTTCCCCGGTCATGGCCACATCGGCGCGCACCGGAATCCCGGTCAGGGCCGACACCAGTGCAGTGCACATGCCGATGCCAGCGCTCGGGCCGTCCTTGGGGGTAGCCCCTTCCGGCATGTGAATGTGGGTGTCGCGCTTCTCGTGGAAGTCGGCCGGGATCCCCAGGCTGCGTGCACGGCTGCGCACCACGGTCTGCGCGGCAGTGATCGACTCGACCATCACATCGCCCAGCGAACCGGTCTTGATCAGTTGACCCTTGCCCGGAATCACCGCGGCCTCGATGGTCAGCAGCTCGCCGCCCACCTGGGTCCACGCCAGGCCGGTTACCTGCCCTACCTGGTCCTGCTGCTCGGCCAGGCCGTAGCGGAACTTGCGAACGCCCAGGTAATGCTCGAGGTTGTCACCATCGACCTTGACGGCCACCTGCTTGAGCCCGGCATGTTCCTTGACGACCTTGCGGCAGATCTTGGCGATCTGGCGCTCCAGGCCCCGCACACCGGCTTCGCGAGTGTAGTAGCGGATGATGTCGCGGATGGCGGCAGTGTCGATCTCCAGCTCGCCCTTCTTCAGGCCGTTGGCCTTGATCTGCTTGGGCGAGAGGTACTTGACCGCAATGTTGATCTTCTCGTCTTCGGTGTACCCCGGCAGACGAATCACTTCCATCCGGTCGAGCAGCGCCGGCGGGATATTCATCGAGTTGGAGGTGCACAGGAACATCACGTCCGACAGGTCGTAATCGACCTCCAGATAGTGATCGTTGAAGTTGTGGTTCTGCTCGGGGTCGAGCACTTCGAGCAGTGCCGAGGCCGGGTCGCCACGCATGTCGCTGCCCATCTTGTCGATTTCATCGAGCAGGAACAACGGGTTGCGCACACCCACCTTGGTCATCTTCTGGATCAGGCGACCTGGCATCGAACCGATGTAGGTACGGCGGTGACCGCGAATTTCTGCCTCGTCACGCACGCCACCCAGGGCCATGCGCACGAACTTGCGATTGGTGGCGCTGGCAATGGATTCGGCCAGGGAGGTCTTGCCCACACCCGGCGGGCCGACCAGGCACAGTACCGGGCCGCGGATCTTCTTCACGCGCTTTTGCACGGCGAGGTATTCGAGGATGCGTTCCTTGACCTCGTCCAGGCCATAGTGGTCGGCATCCAGGATCTCTTCGGCCTTGGCCAGGTCAAGGCGCACCTTGCTCTGCGCCTTCCACGGCACCTGCACCAGCCAGTCGAGGTACGAGCGCACCACGGTGGCTTCAGCCGACATCGGCGACATCTGCTTGAGCTTGTTCAGCTCGGCCTGGGCCTTGGCGTAGGCATCCTTGGGCAGGCCGGCAGCGTCGAGGCGCTTTTTCAGCTCTTCGACTTCGTTGTGGCCTTCGTCGCTGTCGCCGAGCTCTTTCTGAATGGCCTTCATCTGCTCATTCAGGTAGTACTCGCGCTGGCTGCGCTCCATCTGCTTCTTGACCCGACCACGGATGCGCTTCTCGACCTGCAACAGGTCGATTTCGGCATCCAGCAAGGCCAGGACGTGCTCGACCCGGGCGCCCAGGTCGATGATTTCGAGAATTTCCTGCTTCTGCTCGATCTTCAGGGCCATGTGGGCGGCCATGGTGTCGACCAGGCGGCCCGGCTCGTCGATGCTGTTGAGCGACGAGAGGACTTCAGCGGGGACCTTCTTGCCCAGCTGCACATACTGTTCGAATTGCGACAGCAGGCTGCGCACGAAGACTTCGGACTCGCGATCGGCGGCCTCGACTTCGTCGATCAGCGCCACATCGGCGCGAATATGCCCGTCGACTTCGACAAAGCGCTCAACCGCACCGCGCTGCTCGCCCTCGACCAGCACCTTGACGGTGCCATCGGGCAGTTTGAGCAGTTGCAGTACGGTTGCGATGGTGCCGACACGGTACAGGGCATCTTCACCTGGATCGTCATCAGCTGGATTCTTCTGGGCCAGCAGGAGGATCTGCTTCTCGCCCGTCATCGCGGCCTCGAGGGCCTCGATGGACTTTTCACGCCCCACGAACAGCGGGATGACCATGTGCGGGTAAACGACGACATCGCGCAATGGCAAAAGAGGCAAGTCGAGGGTTGTCTTCATGATTTCGCCTCTACAGCGGCCTTATGGCCGTAATCCGATGGAAATTTGAGCATGGACTTAATGTGGGGGCAGGCCCGCAAAAAAACAAGCTCTGCGACAGGAAAAGCAAAGGGGCCCGTAGGCCCCTTGCTGGTTTGCTGCCGTCACCCGACTCAGGCGTCGGGTGCAGCCTTGGCTTGCGGCTCGCTGTTCTCGTAGATCAACAGCGGCTTGGACGAGCCATCAATGACGCTCTCGTCGATCACCACCTTGCTGACATCCTTCTGCGAAGGAATCTCGTACATGGTGTCGAGCAGGATGCCTTCGAGAATCGAACGCAGGCCACGGGCACCGGTCTTGCGCTCCAGTGCCTTGCGGGCCACCGACTTGAGCGCATCGCTGCGGAACTCCAGGTCGACGCCTTCCATCTCGAACAGCTTGCCGTATTGCTTGGTCAAGGCGTTCTTCGGCTCGGTGAGGATCTGCATCAGTGCAGCCTCGTCGAGCTCGTCGAGGGTTGCCAGTACCGGCAGACGACCGACGAACTCGGGAATCAGGCCAAACTTGACCAGATCGTCCGGCTCGACTTCACGCAGCGACTCGCCAACCTTCTTGCCTTCTTCCTTGCTGCGAACTTCCGCACCAAAGCCGATGCCACCGCGGGTGGAACGGTTCTGGATGACCTTTTCGAGGCCCGAGAACGCACCGCCGCAAATGAACAGGATGTTGCGCGTATCGACCTGCAGGAACTCCTGCTGCGGGTGCTTGCGGCCACCTTGCGGTGGTACCGAGGCAACCGTGCCCTCGATCAGCTTGAGCAATGCCTGCTGCACGCCTTCGCCCGAAACGTCACGGGTGATGGACGGGTTGTCCGACTTGCGCGAGATCTTGTCGATTTCGTCGATGTAGACAATGCCCATCTGGGCCTTTTCCACGTCGTAGTCGCACTTCTGCAGCAGTTTCTGAATGATGTTCTCGACATCTTCACCGACATAACCCGCTTCGGTCAGCGTGGTGGCATCGGCAATGGTGAACGGCACATTCAACAGACGCGCGAGGGTTTCGGCGAGCAGGGTCTTACCCGAGCCCGTCGGTCCGATCAGCAGGATGTTGCTCTTGCCGAGCTCGACATCGTCGTTCTTCTTGTCACGTTGGTTCAGGCGCTTGTAGTGGTTGTACACCGCTACGGCCAAGACTTTTTTCGCGCGCTCCTGACCAATGACGTACTGGTCCAGGATGCCGCTGATTTCTTTCGGCGAAGGCAATTTATGCGCGCTGCTCTCGGCCTGGGCTTCCTGCACCTCCTCACGGATGATGTCGTTGCACAGGTCGACGCACTCGTCGCAGATAAAGACCGAGGGGCCGGCAATCAACTTGCGTACTTCATGCTGGCTTTTGCCGCAGAAGGAGCAATAGAGCAATTTGCCGTTGTCCTCGCCGTTACGGGTGTCAGTCATTCGATCGATCCAATCCGGTAGGCTTGCAACACAAGATGAAGGCAATTGCGGGCTTTTTCAAGTCCACAGGTGGCGGGAAGGCCCGGCCACCCGTTTGGCTGCCTATCAAACAGGCCGCTTGTGGAGCACCGAGTCGATCAGGCCGTATTCGGCAGCACGCTCGGCGCTCATGAAGTTGTCGCGGTTGGTGTCACGCTCGATGGTTTCGAGGTCCTGCCCGGTGTGATGGGCCAGCAGCTCGTTCAGACGCGAACGGATCTGCAGGATTTCCTTGGCGTGGATCTCGATATCCGAGGCCTGACCCTGGAAGCCACCCAGCGGCTGGTGAATCATCACCCGCGAGTTCGGCAGGCAGAAACGCTTGCCATGGGCACCGGCAGCCAGCAGGAACGCGCCCATGGAGCACGCCTGGCCGATGCAGGTGGTGGAAACGTCGGGCTTGATGAACTGCATGGTGTCGTAGATCGACATGCCTGCTGTCACCGAACCACCCGGCGAGTTGATGTAGAGATGGATGTCCTTGTCCGGGTTTTCCGCTTCAAGGAACAGCAATTGCGCTGCGATCAGGTTGGCCATGTAGTCCTCTACCGGGCCGACCAGAAAGATCACCCGCTCCTTCAACAGGCGCGAGTAGATGTCATAGGCGCGTTCGCCACGAGCGGATTGCTCGATAACCATCGGGACCAGGCCGCCTGCGGCCTGGATGTCAGAGCTCTGCTGATAATAAGAATTGCGGGACATGTCCTGCACTCACTCCCAAATAGTCATGTCTTGAATACGCACAAGCCAGCTCGAAGGCTGGCTTGTGGTGTTTTCCTACAAGAGAAGGAAATCAGTCAGCGGCAGGTGCCTGCACCGGCTTGACAGCTTCTTCGTAAGAGACCGATTTGTCGGTCACAGTCGCTTTCTGCAGAACAGTATCCACAACTTGTTCTTCCAGCACAACCGAACGGACTTCGTTCAGCTGCTGGTCGTTCTTGTAGTACCAGGCCACGACTTGCTCAGGCTCCTGGTAGGCCGAGGCCATTTCCTGGATCATTTCGCGAACGCGGTCTTCGTCTGGCTTGAGGTCGAACTGCTTGACCACTTCGGCGACGATCAGGCCCAGCACGACGCGGCGCTTGGCTTGCTCTTCGAACAGCTCGGCCGGCAGTTGCTCAGGCTTGATGTTGCCACCGAACTGCTGAACGGCCTGCACGCGCAGACGGTTCACTTCGTTTTCCAGCAGGGCCTTTGGCACTTCGATCGGGTTGGCAGCCAGCAGGCCGTCCATTACCTGGTTCTTGACCTTGGTCTTGATGGCCTGGCGCAGTTCACGCTCCATGTTCTTGCGAACTTCGGTGCGGAAGCCTTCGATGCCGGTTTCCTTGATGCCGAACTGGGCGAAGAACTCTTCGGTCAGCTCAGGCAGTTTTGGCTCGGAAACGCTGTTGACGGTAACGGTGAACTCGGCGGCTTTGCCAGCCAGGTCCAGGTTCTGATAGTCCTCGGGGAAGGTCAGGTTCAGAACGCGCTCTTCACCGGCCTTGGCGCCGACCAGACCTTCTTCGAAGCCTGGGATCATGCGGCCGGAACCCAGCACCAGCTGGGTGCCCTGGGCCGAACCACCGGCGAACACTTCACCGTCGACCTTGCCGACGAAATCGATGTTCAGCTGGTCTTCGTTCTGGGCAGCACGATCGGTCGCTTCAAAGCGAACGTTCTGCTTGCGCAGCACTTCCAGCATGTTGTCCAGGTCGGCGTCAGCCACTTCGGCGCTCAGGCGCTCGACGTTGATCGACTCGAAACCGGCAACGGTGAACTCAGGGAACACTTCGAAGACGGCAACGTATTCCAGGTCCTTGCCCGCTTCGAGCGACTTCGGCTCGATCGACGGCGAACCGGCCGGGTTCAGCTTCTGCTCGACCACGGCTTCGTAGAAGGAGGACTGGATCACATCGCCTACTGCTTCCTGGCGAGCGTCAGCACCGAAACGGCGCTTGATTTCGCTCATTGGAACTTTGCCTGGACGGAAGCCAGCGATCTTGGCCTTTTGGGCGGTCTGCTGCAGACGCTTGTTGACCTGGCTCTCGATACGCTCAGCCGGCACGGTGACGCTCATGCGGCGCTCGAGAGCGGAAGTATTTTCAACAGAAACTTGCATGGATATTCCTCGTTGCACAGACGTTAGCCGGCGATACCGACTCCAGAATCAAGGGCAAGCATTCTAGTGACTCAAACACCAGAAGTCACCCCGTTCAAATCAAGGAGAACAGGCCGCGGCACATTTGAATTTCGCACAACTGCCCCGAAGCCTCTTGCCCGGGCGCCGGAACCCGCCGTTGAAGGCGTTGCGGCCTGACCGGCGGGCATCCCGATGCCCAGTGGAGGCTATGGAACAGAAACTTTTCAACACACTACCGCGCCTCAGGGCGCAGCATCTTCAATTTCGTTGAACTCGCAGTATTCCTGCCAGCTCAGGCCCAATGCCTCGGCCACTTCGCGGTGCACTTCAAGACGCATCTCGCGCAGTTGTTCGGGCGACTCGGCAATCAACTCCAGGGTCAACTCCCAGGATTGAAGGCCACGCTCCTGCGCCTGGTCATCGAACGCCCACTGGATCTGCTGCTGTTGCTCGTGGGCATTGAGCCCGGCTATCTCTTCGAGCAACTGCGGGTTTGCCTGGGCAAACCGCTCTAGCGCGACCGCCTGGCGTGATTCTTTTGCAATCATGGTGCATTCCTTCCTGCGGCCGATAACCCGGCCACTGCTTCAACCGCCTGAAATCTATCAGCTTTGGCTTATTTGTCACTAGCCAGGGTGACATCGGCGACAGGTGAACAGCAGAATGCCGCGCACCTTAACATCTGGCCCTGTGCCACCCAAGCGCTGCAGCAAATCAACAAACGGCCGCCCGGTTTCTGCCAGACTCACCGGCGTCTTCTTTTCGGATACCTGCATGAATCACGAATTGTTCTGGGTCCTTGGCCTGCTGTTCAGCGCCGTCGCGCTGTTTGTCATCAATCGCCCGCGCATGGACGTGGTGGCGCTGCTGGTGATCGTCGCCCTTCCCCTGCTCGGCATCCTGAGCGTGCAGGAAGCCCTGGCCGGCTTCAGCGACCCCAACGTGGTGCTGATTGCCGCGCTGTTCGTGATCGGCGAAGGGCTGGTGCGCACCGGTATCGCCTACCGCATCGGCGAGTGGATGGCCGAACGCGCCGGCAACAGCGAAACTCGCCTGATCGTGCTGCTGATGGTGTCGGTGGCAGGCCTGGGCTCGGTGATGAGTTCGACCGGCGTGGTGGCGATCTTCATCCCGGTAGTGCTGAGCATCGCCGCACGCATGAAGGTGTCGCCCAGCCGCCTGATGATGCCACTGGCCTTCGCCGGGCTGATCAGCGGCATGCTCAGCCTGGTGGCCACGCCCCCCAACGTGGTGGTGCACAGCGAGCTGGTACGCCACGGGGAAACCGGTTTCAGCTTTTTCAGCTTCACCCCTTTCGGCCTGGTGATCCTGGTGCTGGGGGTGGGCTACATGCTGCTGACGCGCAACTGGCTGGGCAGCGCGACGCGCAAGGACGGCAGCACCGAAACCCGCCGCACCCTGCTCGACCTGATCATCGACTACAAGCTGGCCGGGCGTGAACGACGCCTGCGGGTCAGGCCCCATTCGCCGCTGATCGGCCACAGCCTGAGCGAGCTGAAGCTGCGCACCGAGCACGGTGCCAACGTGGTCGGCATCGAGCGCCAGCACAAGTTCAGCACCCGCGTGATCAGCCCCGACTCCAGTACCCTGGTGCACGAAGGCGACGTGCTGCTGCTTGACCTGTTCTCGCCCAAGGACGACCTGCGCAGCCTGTGCCAGACCATGCGCCTGGAGCCTCTGCACTTCAAGGCCGCCTACTTCATCGACCAGTCGCGCGAAGTGGGCATGGCCGAAGTGGCGCTGCCACCGGGCTCGCAGTTGATCGGCAAGAACCTGCTGGAGCTGACGTTCCGCAGCCGCTGGGGGCTGAACGTGGTGGGCCTGCGTCGCGACCAGGCGGCCATCGACGAGCAACTGGTGGAAGAAAAGCTCAAGCTGGGCGACACCCTGCTGGTGATCGGCACCTGGAAGGCGATTCGCCAGCTGCAGACGCAACCGCGGGACTTTCTGGTGCTGAGCCTGCCGGCGGAAGTGGACAACGTGGCCCCGGCCCTGAATCAGGCGCCTTATGCGCTGATCAGCCTGGCGGTGATGGTGGGCCTGATGATCAGTGGCCTGGTGCCCAACGTGATCGCCGCGCTGATCGGCTGCCTGCTGATGGGCGCCAGCCGCTGCATCGACATGGAGAGCGCCTACCGGGCGATCCACTGGCAGAGCCTGATACTGATCGTGGGCATGCTGCCCTTTGCCCTGGCGTTGCAGAAAACCGGAGGCATCGCCCTGGCGGTTGACGGCCTGGTGGGCGTGCTGGGCGGTGCCGGGCCCTACGTGATCCTCGCCACGCTGTTTGCGATCACGGCGCTGATCGGGCTGTTCATTTCCAACACCGCAACAGCGGTACTGATGGCGCCGGTTGCGATCACCACCGCACAGCAACTGGGCGCATCGCCCTACCCGTTCGCCATGATCGTGGCGCTGGCCGCATCCGCCGCATTCATGACGCCGGTGTCGTCGCCGGTGAACACCCTGGTGCTGGGGCCGGGGCAGTATCGCTTCGCCGACTTTGTGAAGGTGGGGGTACCGTTCACGATCCTGGTGATGATTGTGAGCGTGCTGATGGTGCCGTGGATTTTTGCTCTGTAGACGGCGATGCTGCCTTCGCCGGCCATGCCGGCTCCTGCAGGAGCCGGTTTGGCGGCCACAACTCACTAACAATAACAATTATCATTTGAGAAATAATCTCGTTATACTCCGCAACCTCATCAGCCCTGCACCGATCGCACTCGATGGAATCCAGCCCACACGCCCCTGCCAGCGCCCATGCGTACCTGCAGACGCTGTACACCGATCACCATCGCTGGCTACGCCAATGGCTGCGCAACCGAATGGGTTGCCCGGAGTCGGCGGCTGACCTGGCCCAGGACACGTTCCTGAGCATCCTGGCCTCCAAGGACCTGTTCAGCATCCGCGAGCCGCGCTCGTTCCTGTCCACCGTGGCGCGGCGCCTGATGGCGAACGTACACCGGCGCCGACTGGTGGAGCAGGCCTATCTCGAAGCCCTGGCCAACCTGCCCGAAGCCGTGGAGCCCTCGCCCGAGGTGCGCACCCTGGCCCTTGAAGCCCTGACCCTGCTGGACAGGCTGCTCGACGAACTGCCGGCCAAGGTCCGCGAAGCGTTTCTGCTGTCGCACCTGCAGGGTCTGAAAATCGCCGAGATCGCCGAGCGCCTGCAAGTCAGCACTCGCTCGGTGAAGCTGTACCTGGTGCGCGCCAACCAGCACTGTTTTTTTGCGCAACTGCCATGAGCACACCGCAACCGGCCTTCAAGCCCCGCACCACCCGTGAGGCTGCCCACTGGCTGACCCTGTGGATGGACGGCGACCTGCCGCCCGAGCAGGCCCAGGCCTTTGCACGCTGGCGCGCCGCCGACCCGGACAACGAACGCGCCTGGCTGCATATAGAAAGCCTGCGCGGTCGCCTGGCCGGGCTGGAGCCCACCGCCGGCTACCGCAGCCTCAGTCACGGCGGCAGCAGTCGTCGGAGGGTGGTCAAGGCATTGCTGCTGCTTGCCCTGGCCGGCGGCACCGGCGGCCTGGCCTACCGCGAGCCCTGGCGCAGCGGTGCGGGCCTGGCCTACCACAATGGCGCCAGCGCCCCTCGACACATTACCCTGGCCGATGGCAGCCAGCTGACCCTGGATGCCGACAGCACGGTGGAGGTGGACTTCACCCCCACCCAGCGCACCCTGCACCTGCGCAGTGGGCGGCTGCTGATCAGTACCGGGCATGATGACGCGCAGCGCCCCTTCAGCGTGAAGACCGCCCAGGGCAGCGTCCTCGCGCTGGGCACCCGGTTCGTGGTGCAGGTGCAGCCCGAGCGCACCGATGTGCAACTGTTCGAAGGCGCGCTGAAACTCAGCCCGCTGCACACCACGCCACAGCGGCTCAGTGCCGGTGAGCGCACACGCTTTACTGCCATGCGCATCGACGACAGCACCCGGGTGGGCCGCGAGCCTTCATGGGGCGTAGGTGCACTGGAGGCCGACGACATGCGCCTGGGGCACTTCATTGCCGAACTGTCGCGCTATCGCCCCGGCCTGTTGCGCTGCACCAGTGAAGTGGCCGACCTGCGCATCTCGGGGGTCTACCCGCTGGCCGACAGCGATGCGGTACTCGACGCGCTGACCCAGTCGCTGCCGGTCAGCATCAACCGGCGCTCACGCTACTGGGTCACGGTCAGCGCCCGCTGAGGGAACTGGCCATTCAGCACGCCAGCTCGATGCCCACCGCGTGGCCGGGCCCCGCCGTTACACTGACCTGAGCCCCGAACACCGTCTCGATGGTATGTGCATTCAGTACCTGTGCGGGCGTCCCGCTGGCGCACAACCGGCCCTTTTCCATCAGCCACAGCCGGTCGCAGTAGCGCGCCGCCAGGTTGAGATCATGCAGCACGCACACCACCGCGATATGTGGCACGCGGGCCAGCCGGCGCAACAGGCGCATCAGATTCTGCTGCTGGCCGATATCCAGCGCGCTGGTGGGCTCGTCGAGCAGCAGCAGGCGCGGCGCCTGGCCCTCGGTGGGGCCCGCAGGGCTGATGGCCAACTGGTTCAGCGCGCGGGCGATGGTCACCCGCTGCAACTCGCCGCCCGACAGCGACAGCACGCCGCGGTCGAGCAGATGAGTGATGTCCATGGCCTCGACGATGCCGGCGCACGGCAACCCCGCATGCCCCTGGCCCAGCTGGATGAATTCGCCGACCTGCCAGTCGAACGCACTGTCCATGTGCTGGGTGACCAGGGCACGGTTGCGCGCCAGCTGGCGCGGTGAATAGGCGCTCAACGGCTGATCGAGCAGCCGCACTTCGCCGCAGTCGGGCGTGATATAGCCGGAGATCAGCGACAACAATGTGCTTTTGCCTGCGCCGTTGGGGCCGATCAGCCCCAGTAGCTGGCCGCCCTGTATGGCCTCGGTGACCGGGCTGAGGGCAAATGGCCGATGCAGGCCGACAGCGAGAAGATCGAGCATTCAGAACTCCCGGACCTTGCGGCCCAGCAACAACCAGAGAAAGTACGGCCCGCCGATCACGCTGGTGACCAGGCCGACCGGAATCTCGGCAGGGCTGACCAGGCTGCGCGCCAGGGTGTCGGCAAGCAGCAGCAGAATCGCCCCGCACAGCATCGAGGCCGGAATCAGCAGACGGTGGCCCGGCCCGAAGTACAGGCGCAGGCAGTGCGGCACCAGCAGGCCGATGAAGCCGATGATGCCAGTGAGTGCGACGCACAGGCCCACGCCCAGCGAGGAGGCCAGCACAATGCGATTTTTCAGGCGCTCGGCATTGAGCCCCGCCGCATGGGCAGACACCTCACCCAACTGGAACAGGTCCAGGTCGGCGGCGCTGCGCACCAGCACCAGCAAGGTCAACGGCAACACCACCAGCGCTACGCTCAGGGTCGACCACTCGGCACTGCCCAGGCTGCCCATGCCCCACAGGCTCAATTGGCGCAACTGTTCTTCGCTGGCCATGAAGGTCAGCATGCCGCCCACCGCGCCGGTCAGGGTATTGATCACCAGGCCGGCCAACAGCAGGGTGATGGTCGATTCACGACCTTTGTAGCCGCGCCCGATGCGGAAGATCACCAGCGTTACCAGCAACGCCCCGACAAACCCGGCCAGAAACTGCCCATACAGCTCCAGGCCGGCAAAACGCCCATTGAACAGCACGATCCAGATCGACACCGCCAACCCCGCACCGCTGGCCTGGCCCAGCAGCGTGGGGTCGGCCAGCGGGTTGCGAAACAGCCCCTGCATGGCGGTGCCGCCTGCTGCCAGGGTCGAGCCCACCAGCACCGCCAGCAGCAGCCGCGGCAGGCGTACCTCGCTCCACACTTGCCATTCCAGCGGCGCGGGCAGATGGCCCAGCAGGATGCGCGGCGACAGGCCGATGCTGCCCACCAGCGAGCACAGCGCCAGCAAGGCGCACAGGCCGGCCAGCATCAGCAACAGCGTGGGCAATGAGCGGGTGTGCGAGCGCGTCATGGGAACAGCGCCCCGGCATCACGGCGCAGTTGCAGCATGGCCGCCACGGTGCGCGGGCCCAGGTTGAGCAGCGCCTGATCGTCCACCTGCACCAGGCGCCGGTGCTGACCGGCCGGGGTCAGCGCCAGGCCGCCGAGCTTCCACAGGTTGTCCTCGCCGCCCAGGGCCTGCAACCCGGCGCGGCTGATGATCACGAAATCCGGTGCAAGCGACACCATCGCTTCGGCCGCCACCTGCTTGTAGGCACTGAACGGCGCGCAGTTCTCGATGCCCGCCTGCTCCAGTGCGGCATGGGCTTCGGTGCCGCGCCCCATGATCAGCGGGATCATGCCCGCTCGATTGAAGATGAACAGCGCCCTGGGGCCCTTGAGCGGCGCCAGTGCAGCCAGCTCGGCGGCCAGACGCTGCTGCTCTGCAACCAGCGGCTGGCTCAGGGCTTCACGGTCGAAGGCCTTGGCCACCTGTTCTATCTTGCGCGGGATATCGGCGATGCGCTTGCCCCTGGGCACTTCGATGACCTCGACGCCCACGGTATCCAGCTGGCGCAGCACCACGGCCGGACGCGCCGCATCGCTGAGCACCACCCGCCGCGGATGCAGGCTCAGGATGCCTTCGGACGACAACTGGCGCAGATAGCCCACCGACGGCAGGCGAGCCACTTCGGGTGGGTAGTGACTGGAATCGTCACGCCCCACCAACCGCGAAGTGGCCTGCAACTGCGCGGCAATCTCGGCCAGGTCGTTGCCGATGACCAATGTGTCGGCCTGATCGGCATGCACGGGCGCTGTACCTATTAAAAGAAGCAGGCACACACTCAGCAGCCGAGCGCTCATTGCCCCGCCTCCAACCGATCGAGCAACTCGCGCCAGGCTGGCTGTTCGGGCTGCCCGGCAGGGCGACGCCCGAACAGTTGCACGATCAGGCGCTGCTCGGCATCGAAGATCTCCAGGCTGTTGACCCCGCCTACGGCATTGGGTTTGTACACGCGCCAGGCTTCGGCTTCGACGGTGTCACGTATGCCGAAACGGGTTGGTGCGGCGTCACCATCACCCGGCATGTCGAACACCAGGCTGTCGCCCTGCCGCGTGGCGCCGTCGAGCTTGCCGGTGTAGATCTGCGTGGAGCCGGGGCTATAGATGAAGACCATCAGTTCCAGCCCGCTGTCGGCCAGTTGCCCGAGCAGCGCCGCAGTGCCCGCGCTGCCGATACGCCGGGCAAACTGCGGGGCCACGCCCTGGTTGCCCTGATAGCGGGTCAGGCCATGGCGCTTGAGCAGCGCGAAGTGGTCATGCACATCCCCCATCGCTGCCCAGTCGTCGACCAACCCGGCGACCTGTACATCAGTTTTGACCAGCGCCTCGCGCGGTGTGAAGTGCGGGTGCTCCAGGCTGCCCTGGGCATACAGCTCGGCCCACGCCTGCAGGTTCGAGCCGGGTAGCGACGCCAAGCGCAACAGCGGCGCGGCATGCCGGTCGAACACCCGCAGCTCGAAATCACCAGCGGCCTGGCCACGGGTGAGGCACAGCCAGTGCCAGGCGCGCAGGTTCAGGCGCAGGTCCAGGCCATCTTCGCCAAGCACCAGACCGACCTGGGCAACATCGTCCGACCGTGGGAAGCGCCCCACCTGGTCGAGGAATGCATGACTGGCCTGGGTCATGACCCTCAGCGGGCCAAGGTGATACAGCCGGGCCGCCACTTCGGCGGCAGGCAGGGCGAGGCTGAGGCAGTCATGCCCAAGGCGTTGGCGGAGGTCGCTGGCAGTAATAGCAGGCATGTGGGGATTCCTTGTGAGCAGAAAAGGTTCAGTGAAGGGGTGGCTGCAAGGGTGCGTCGCAGCTGGCAGCCGCCGGGGCAAGCGCAACGCCGTCGCCGTCCTGGCTGGGCAACAGCCACACGAAGTCGGCATCCTGCACGGCTGGGGCCTGGCCCTCCTCCCCCAGCACCAGCACCTTCAAACCGGGATCGCGCGCGCCATGCCTGAGGTACTGGGGCGCGCCCTGGGACTTGAGGGTGTGCAGCACACCGGCGAACAACAGGCGCGGGGCCGGCGCGGCGTCGAGCACCTGGGCCATGCGCCGGTCGCGACCGTGCTGAATGGCGAGCATGGCGTTCAGTCGCGGCAGGTCGATCTCGCCACAGTGCATCTGCACGATGCGCTGACGCTGCACCTCGGCGATTGCCGCTTGCGGAAACAGGCTGGCCGCATCCGCGGGCGCGTCGGCTGCCACCTGCTTGCGTTCGCGGGAAGACAGGTTGCCGGCCAGCACCGGTGCCGGGGCCTGCATCAGTGCCTGCATCAACGGGCCGTATTGCTCCCAGCTCCAGCGCTCATCCCACTGCATGATCTTGCGCAGACGCGCCAGCCGCACGCGGTTGCCTGCGCCCAGCCACGCCTGCACATCGCCAACCGGGCGCTGCTGATCGCTATCGAGCATCTCGAGCACCACGGCGCCTTGCTGGCGCCGCTCGGCCAGGCCGGTGGCCAGCCACTGCTCGATCAGGTGATGAGCCACGTTGTCGTGGGTCTCCCCCACCATCACCGTGGGGGCTTGCGCCAGTACGTCGAGCAATTGCCCGGCATCGATCTGCTGGCCGCTGCGCACATCAACGATCGCGCCCCAGCCGGGGATGTTGGCTTCGACACGGGCATAGGCGGTCTGGGCCGGCGGCGCATTGACCGTGGCGCAGCCGACGAGCAGGGCAAGGCACGCCCCAAGCAGGCAGTTCGTGTACATGAGAGGGTCCTGTGGGGTCAGTATTCGAACGTGACCCCGAACGAGGTGGTACGCCCACGCCCGGTACCGCGGTCCAGTGAGGCGGACATGATCGAGTCCACCGAGGCGTTGTAGCTGTAGGTCTTGTTCTCCACGTTCTCGACGTTGAAGAACAGGCTGACGTTCTGCTGCACCTGCCAGCTGCCGTAAAGGTCCCAGATCACGCCGGTAGACTGTGTCTTCCTGGTTTCGTACCAGTCCCAGCTTTCTTCGGCAGGGCCGGAGTACTCGCCGCGGGCGCCGAGCACCACGCGCTCGTCGAACCAGCGCGTGCCCAGGTCGAGGGTCCAGTAGCGGTCGGGCTGGCTGTTGATGTCTTCGAGTTCGATGCCCGAGGTGGTCGGCGCCTTGGTGGTGGCGCGGGTCCAGGAGAGGTTGGCGTAGACGAAGCCTGCGTCGTAGCGGCCCTCGATCTCGTAACCGCTCATGCGCACCTGCTCGGGCCAGTTGACCCAGTTGGCCTTGGCCGAGTATTCGCCGTCGTCATCGACGATGTCGAACGACTGCGGGGTGATATAGCCGTCGAACTTGCTGATGAAGCGGTTGACCTTGAGCTGGGCGTAGTCGTTGTTGCTGAACAGCCCGGCGCGACTGAGATTGAAGCCGAACTCGTAGTTGGTGGAGCGCTCCTGGCGCAGGTACGGGTTGGCCCCTACGCCGTCGGCATCGCTGGCGTCGGCGGTCATCGGCACCTTCTCGAAGAACATCTCCTGCACCCGCGGTGCACGCGAGGTGCGCGACCAGCTGGTATAGAGCTGCATCCAGTCATAGGGCTTTACGGCAAAGCCGATACGCGGGTTGAAGCTGTGCTCGCGGCGGGTGATGTCCACATCGCCCCCGCCGATACCCGCGCACTCGCGCAAAATCGAGCACTTGGGCACGTGGCCGCTGACCTTGTAGCCGTCGTAGTGCATGCCCAGGGTCATGGCATAGATGTCATAGTCCAGCTCCAGGGTACTGAACAGGCTTTCGGTCTGCTGCTTGCCTTCGGGGTTGGCCCCGCGTTTTTCCGGCGTGTCGGCAACGAAGTCGTCGGTGTAGTAGCGCATGCCGTTGCTCCAGCTCGCTTCCACCGGGCCGAGGTTGAAACGGCTGAGGTTGGTGAAGTCGAAACCGTGGGCATCGTCGTGGGTCTTGCGGCCGATGAAGGTGGATTCCTCCACCGGCGGGTAATCGAGCTGGGTCTTGTTCTGGTAGGCGTTGACCGTCAGGTTCACCCATTCGTTGTAGGGCGTGTAGGCGTACTTGGCGCGGTAGGTTTCGTTGCGCAGTTCCCATGGGTAGTTGTGGTAGAACTCGTTGCGGTACTGCACGCCGCTGAGGTCCAGGCGGTGCAGGTCGTTGGGCTGCAGGCGCACCTTGAGCAGGCCCGAGCGCGGGCTCTGCTTGGTGGTGTCGTAGTGGTTTTCCTGGCCGGAGCTGGTCTTGTATTCGCCGGTTTGCGAACTGCTGGCGGCGGCGACGATGCCGTACACGCCCTCGCTATCCTCGGGACGGGTTCGTGCGCCGGCGGCGAGCATGCGCGTGTTGCCGTAACCGTTGTTGCCGGTGCGGTAGGTGCTGCGCACACCCACGCGGTGGTCGGGCTTGACGATGTCGTCGATATCGAAGGTGCGGAAGTTGGCGGTGCCCCCCAGGGTATTGGCCCCTTCGGCGCCGTCCACCGCGCCGCGCTGCACATCGACACCGGCCAGCAGGTTGGGGTCGACGAAGGCCATCGGCCCGCCCGAACCGTGACCGGCGTTGTTGCGGAAGGTCTGGGTCACGCCGTCGATCATGGTGTTGACCCGCCCCAGGCCCGACAGCCCGCGGATGTTCACCGAAACCCCGGGCTGGCTGCGTGAATGCAGGGTGTAGGTACCGGGCATGGAACGCACCAGGCTGTTGAGGTCCTGGCGTTCGGCGTGCACTTCGCGGCTGCTGCGGATCACGCCCGGGCGCTCGCCCAGTGCGTTGACCAGCGTGGGGCCCACCTCCAGCGCGCTGCGGCTCTGTTCATCGGCGCGCAGCACGAAGCTCTTGTCCTTGAGCTGCACGATGCGCAGCCCGGTACCCATCAGCAGCAGGTCGAAGGCTTCCTTGCGGTTGTACTCGCCATCCAGGCCCTGGGTCTGGCGCTTGTCGGTCAGCTCCGGGGAAAAGGTCAGCATCACGCCGGTGGCGCCCGCCAACTGATTGAGTGCGGGCGCCAGCGGGCCTGCCGCAATCTGGTAATGCTTGCGTACAGCTGCGTGCTGAGCGGTGGGCGCCTCCATGGGCGCCGCCATTGCAACGCTGGCACCACTGACGGCAAGCGCCAGCACAGTAAGCGCGCCCTGCGCCGCCTTGAAAACACGGTGCCTGTCGGGCTGCTGGCCTGGATTTACGGTCGGCGCGATGCGTTTCACGTGAAGCTCCCTGGAACGTTGCAATGGTCTTGCAATAGAGGTCACGTGAGGCAGGCAAAAAGGGAAATGAAAATCAGTATTATTTTTAAAATCATTCATCAGCATGCGCGCGGATAAATGTTGGAACAGTTCTGCCCGTGGTGTTCACGCGCCTACGGCGCAAAGGACGCTATGCTTGCAGGGCCTTCCGTTGACGAACGGTGCCACAGCACCCGCACACGGAACGGCCGACTCGAGTGGCAGGGAGGCCGTGATAAAGGAACCGCACATGGAAAAATACCGATTGGCCGCTGCGCAGCTCGACGAGAGCCTCAGCAGAATTCGCGAACAACGCGATCACCTCCTCGCACTGGGGGAGGCGGAGCAAGCCGCTCCACTCACCAGAATCCTCAACATCGTTCGACTGGAGCTTGAGCTGTCACCGGTAGGTGGGCCCAAGGCGACCAGGCATTGACGCGAGGGCACTGAAACGCGAAAGCCACCTTGATAGGTGGCTTTTCTGTTCTATAGAGTGGCGCGTCGCTTGATAGCCCTACTCCCCTGGACCCTGCCCCATGACTGATCGCCAGATTATCGTCCCCGACGAGATGAAATTGCTTTGCGAGCGTGCTGGTTATGCCCCCGCGGTAAAGGTGGGCAGAACCCTGTACTGCGCCGGGCAGGTGGGTCGAACGCCGGAGCTGGAGGTGATTGAAGACCCGGAGCAGCAGTTTCTGGCGGCCTGGGAAAACCTTCGCCTCGTGCTCGCGGCGGGCGGTTGCGGGTTTGACGACGTGGTCGAAATGACGACCTATCACATCGACATGCAACGCCATATGCCGCTGTTCAGGAGCGTGAAGGACAAGGTCTTTCCAAGGGGCACCTGTGCATGGACCTGCATAGGCGTCAGCGAACTCGCCCGACCAGGGTTGCTGGTGGAGATCAAGTGCATTGCGGTGCAGCGGTAGGTGTTCAGTGCCGAGCAGAACGATGCAGGGACACATTCGAGCAAGTTCATGAACAGAAAAAAACTCAGCAAAGCAGCAATCGGGCTAGGAGGCCTGATAGCAATCGGTGTTTTCATGGTCGTTCGATTGCAAGACTTTGATCTCGGCGAACGCCCCGCCCACACAATTCGATTCAGTCATCTCAGTGATCAACTAGAGGGCACGCTCCTCCTGCCTAACGGGAAACAGTCCCCTCCCGTCGCATTGATTGTTCACGGGGATGGCGCGCAGAACAGTTGGTCAGACGACGGTTATGCGCCCCTGGTGAATCACTTGCTGGATCAAGGTATTGCCGTATTCTCGTGGGACAAGCCGGGCGTGGGTGCCAGCCAGGGCAACTGGCTAGCGCAGGTCATGGACGACCGCGCAGCAGAAGCAGCAGCTGCACTGAAGCGGCTGAGGAGCGAGCCCGCCCTCGCTGACAGCCCGATGGGATTCCTAGGATTTTCACAGGCAGGCTGGGTGGTGCCGCAAGCGAGCAAATGGGCGCATGCAGATTTTGCGGTGTTGGTAGGGCCTGCAATCAACTGGCGCGACCAAGGGCTTTACTACATGCGTCAAAGACTCTTGGCACAACAGGTACCACCGAGTGAGATCAATGACGCAGAACGTCATGAGGCCTCCCTGTTTGATACCCGATTCACGCCAAAGGAAGCCGTCAGGCTGTGCGACTCCTCCTGCACACGACATGATTTCGAGCGGCGTAATTCCCAGGCGGATGCCCGGCAAGCGATTTCAAGCATGCACACGCCGGTGATGATTCTGATGGGTGAAACGGACAGGAACGTCAGCCCGGACGAGAGCTTGGCCGTCTGGTCTGAACGGCTCCCCAAGCAAACACATAGATGTATTCGCAAAATCCCGTCTGCGACGCATGGCCTGCTCCGCAGCACATGGTTCGATTATCAACTGACCAGCCAGTGGCCATGGTATTCCAAAGCCGTTTTCCTTATGTACGGGCGCGACGCGTATGCACCGAACGCATTGTCGTCCATATCTTCGTGGGTGCTCGATCGCAAGTGCGGATAGGCTGAGTTAAGCATGCAGTGCCCACGAACGCAGTGAAGCGCTGAAATGTCGAGCCCGGAAACGAAAAAAGGCAGCCATCAAGGCTGCCTTTCTCGTTTGCTCATTTCCAAAGTGTTCCCAAACGACTCCATTTTCAGAGCTTTCCGGGAAAACGCCTTTAGAAACAGACGCTTAGATGGTGCGGACGAAGAGACTCGAACTCTTACAGCTTGCGCCGCTGGAACCTAAATCATGAGGGTCTACATTTAGCTCTTTAAATTCAACAGGTTACGACGCCCGCACTAGTCAATCCTGTTCAAATAGTCCCGCTCTGTGTCACATCACACCGCGTGTGCAGCACAATCCTGTCACACCACCATCTCCCGCGTTCTGCCGACTGATTCCGTCCGTCTATATAGCTACCCACAGGTGGGCTTGCCGCTACCCTGTATCACCTGTGCGCCGCCGGGATTATCCTGCGGATAGTCGCCAAACAAGCCCAGCGCCCAGGCCTCTTCGTGCTCTATCAGCGCCCAAAGCCGCGCCGCCTCGACAAGCTCAGCATTTCGCCCATCTCCTCGATGGACACCTCAGCCCGCTGATAGCAGTCGTAGGCCATCTGCCTGAGCACGGCAACTCGCGCCTCTGGATCTGTGATCAGTGGCTCGCGGTCATCGAGTGCGGTTACCCAGGCTGGAGGGTATGGGAGTGGCATGGCCGATACTGTATGTAAAACCAGTATCGTATAGCCCGTCATGGCCTCAGGCAATCACCGGTCAGCGGTGCGTTCTCGTGCCGTCCATGATCGATTCCCACGCTAGCCCAGCTATTCGGCTTCGCTCAAGCGCTGCTGCGCAGCTGCCCGCCATTCGGTCAGCGTCTTCAAGCAATCCCCCGAGCACCACGACGGCAGAGGCTCCTGTCTGGCGCTGCTGGGCAGCGTTGGCATTGCAGGTGGCTGAATGCCCTGCGCGCAGCCGGCTGATTTCCCCGCGCAGCCCACCAGCAGCAGCGCGAGCCGCCGCCAGTTCAAACTGTTTCCTCGCATTGCTCTCCTCCTCATCCACCACCGCCTGCCGGCGAAGCTCTTCTTTTCTGGCCACCTGCTCAGCCAGGGCCCAAGCCTGTTTGTCCCCGGCATCGCGCGCAGCCCAACTGCCCCGCCACTCGGTGTCCATCGTCGTACGCCCATGCTCATAGGCACCCCAGTACGACACCAGCACTAGGGCGAGACACACCGCCGCGCCGGCGGTGCGCCACCCGATCACGCCAACACCTTCAGTGCCCGCTCGTATAGAGCCACCCGATCAGCCTGGCCATTGAGGCCGCCGTTGATCTTGCGAGTGATAGCCTCGAACTTTCCGGCGTCCGCCAGCTCGTTCAGTCGGTTCTGCGACCACCACCACGCGGCCGACTGGCAGGCAAATTCAGGCTGCTCCAGAAGCTTAGGCTTATCGACCAGGGGCAGGCCCAGCTCGTCAGCGGCGGCGCGGTAGTTCGACCGGCCGGTGAGCTGGATCAGCCCGCGGCCTCGGTACCGCCAACCATCGCCCGATGACTCGGGGCCGTTCGCCATGCGATCGGCATATACCTTGTTCGCGATCTTCTCAGGCTGCCGGGCATAGGCGGCGCTCGACAGCGCGGTGAACCGGGTGGGCCAGGTCCGCGCCAGTGCATCGGCGCTGTAGTTCAAGTTCTCCACCAGGCTACGCAGGTGGCCTGTTCGTGACCGACTTGGGCAAGGAACGCCGCGGTGCGCAGCCGGCTGTTGATCTTGAAGCGAGCCATTGCCCGGTTTAGAGCAGGCAAAAAAATGCCCGCTACCGGGCGGGCACTGGGAAGGATCTGCAGCAACTGCCGCTCGGTGATCGGCATAGGCACTCCTTTTAGGTAAACTCTTCGCCGCCATAGCAGGCAGCTGACCAACACAACAGGTAAGTTATGAGTAATCCGAACATCCAGTATCGCCCTGACATTGATGGATTGAGGGCTATTGCAGTCCTTGCAGTAGTTGTGTTCCATGCATTCCCAAGCGCCCTTCCAGGCGGATTCGTCGGCGTGGACTTCTTCTTTGTAATCTCCGGCTACTTGATCGGAGGCATTCTTCTCAAAAGCATTGCGAACGGTACGTTCAGCTTTTCCGATTTCTATGCTCGGCGGGTGAAGCGGATCTTCCCGGCCCTGCTCACGGTTCTAGCATCCTGCTACGTTTTCGGTTGGTTCGGCCTATTCGCAGACGAATTTGAGCAACTGGGCAAGCACATCGCAGGCGGCGCTGCATTCGTCTCCAACATCGTCCTGCTGAATGAAAGTGGATATTTTGATAACTCAGCAGAAACAAAACCACTCTTGCATCTGTGGTCGCTTGGGGTGGAAGAGCAATTCTATTTTCTGTGGCCCATCATACTTTGGGCTGCGTGGAAGCTCCGCGCCAACATACTGGCTGTATCGGTACTTCTGTTTGCCGTATCGTTCACTCTGAACATCAGCATGATAAAAGGTGATCCAGTAACAATCTTCTATTCGCCGCACACGCGATTTTGGGAGATCATCGCAGGCGCGATCCTAGCTTACCTCTCGATATTCAGGAACCTGCAGCCTAGATTCTATGCGGCAAACCTTCTATCCCTGGCGGGAACCGCTCTTGTGGCATATGGGATAGCGACTATCAGCAAAGAAAATAGCTTCCCTGGATGGTTTGCGTTGATACCAGTAGCTGCTGCGATCTTCCTAATATCCGCCGGCCCTAACGCGTTTTTCAACAAGCATGTACTCGCCAGCAGACCAATGGTTTGGGTTGGACTGATAAGCTTCCCTCTCTACCTATGGCATTGGCCTCTGTTGTCACTACTAAGGGTGGTAGAGGGCGGAACTCCATCTATCGAGCTACGTCTAATCGCAGTTGTGACGGCAGTCATTTTGGCAGCAACAACCTTCTACTTTATCGAGAAGCCGTTAAGATCAAAGACGAATTGGACATTCAAGACCCATGCATTGACCGCTGCCATGGCCGTTACGTTATGCATTGGGTTATCCACATTTTATTATTCTGGCATCCCAAACAGAAGCACAGTAAAAACATACAAAGACATCAACTCTCAGTTTGTTGGGCCGCACTGGGAGTTCTCAAAAAACAGAACATGCCTAAATAGATATGATTTCAGAGAGGCCACCACCTATGACTGGTGGTTCTGCGTAACAAACAAGGACGCACCCCCTACTATAATTATAATGGGAAATAGCTTTGCTAATCATATTTATCCCGGATTGGAAAGCTTGGCTGAATTCAAGAATGAGACAATCTTATCGATTGGCGCATGCGATCCTACACTAGCTGACACCCAACCGTCAGACTCGCCAAAAACAGGTAGGCCATGCGCAGGATTCCGGCCACTCCATCAGATGGAGTACATAAAGAAAATAATCAGCGAAAGCCCAAACCTAAAGTACGTATTAATTAGTGGCTTGTCCGGATCTCCAACTGAGCAATACATATCATCTATAAAGGAAAAGGTCTCATACATTGAGCGCAGCGGCGCTAAGGCTATCATTTTCTTTCCGCACATCGTTTTGCCTTACGACATAAAAGGATGCTTCTCGCGCCCATTCACGGCACCAAAAAATGAGTGCACCAAACCAGCTTCCGACTTGCAGCGACTTAAATCTTCATTCAGCCAGCTAGTGGTAGAGGTAAAAGCCAGCAACCCAATGACTATGTTCTATGATCAGAATGAATTTTTCTGCGACGCAGAGCGTTGTAACTTCATTGTGGACGGAATGCCAGTATTCAGGGATGAATACAACCACTACTCAGAATATGCAAGCAAGAAACTGGCTGAGCATTTTGCATTGTGGGCGAAAAAGAATGCACCAGAAATAATCCAGTAAGCCGGTGGCCCGCCCCTAGTCAAAACCTTTGGGCGGGCGTTTTCAGGAGTTTACGAAAAGCCGTTATACATTGGAATGTATCTGGTTTGCCCTCCAACACTGACAGGCATTGCCCCCCAAAGCGTTACGAGAGTAGTTCCCGAAAAAGGATTCAGGAAACCACCATTCCCAATAATTAATCCAGCCCCGGAGCAGACAAGAGCGCCAGAATAATTAAAAAAATTATTTCTCGACACGACTCCTGACGAGAAATTAGTTATTGAAACACGCCCTTCGAATGAGCATCCGCTCATATTTAAATTTGACAGAGCGAGAGAGGTAGAAGATTGGCGTATAACATATTCAGTACCGGGCGCAGCCTCAAGCGATATACCAGTAAAAGAATGGATGGCGCCGCCGACCGTCTGCGTCACAAGAATGCCATCTTGACCCGCCGCCACACCCGAACCGGCCAATCCTGATATTCTCCAATACCGATACCCCGAAGAGTGCATTACTCTATTCCAAGCCCCGACAGCGAAATTGTCATCCGCGTATACAAAGTTGCAATTCGAAAAACTGTACGCATAGCTCTGTGGCAGGGTCGTCGCGCTGTCCAAATTCACCCTATTCTCCATGGCTAACACCTACGTCGCGATCATCTCAGCTTGACCCTAAATTAAGCAAAAAACGGAACTCGAGACGAAAAAAAGGCCGAATGATCGGCCTTTTCCTAAAATTGGTGCGGGTCTTGGGAAAATTAGATCTCCCCTGGCGGCCTATTGGAGCTAGCCACAACCTGAAATTCGAATGCCTGGCCAGTCCTTTCAGACCCCGCAGTAACCGCCTCGCACCAGTTCAGCATTGTCATAATCGTCATAGCAACCCCCAGGTCAAATACAGCAATGAATGGAGCGATCGGCAGGTACAGCGTTACCAGATCTGCTAGGACGGCCAAGACTTCGGTTATCTTCAGGTCGCAGTTCACTATGAACCCAACGCTGTAGGCATGCGACACAAGTTGCACGCCAATACCCCGCATCCTACTCAACGACCGAATCTTCTTCAACTCATATTGCCACCATGCCGCATCCGGCCACAGAGGGCGGTGCATGCATAGCGATAACTGTCGACTAGTGCGCGACATTCATCTGGCCAGAGGCCGACTTCCTGATCAGTGCGACATCGACGTAGTAGTTGGAAAAATCATTCGACCTGGCATCGGTCCGCAGGGACGCGCTCAAAACAACATCGTTTTCCCTCTTCAGCTTCTCCAAGGTGTTGAAGAACTGATGCTCATGGACCAGCAACAACAGAACGCAATCTGCACCTTCGGAAAGCCTCTGCTTCACTTCTTCGGCGCTGAACGCTAAAGCAACGCTGCGCTGGTAAGAGTCAGCAAGATCACGCGTGGCTGCAATATCCAGATTTAGAACACCGTCAGCTCGACGAAGGTTGGCTACCCGCGACTGGGTCAGTACATGGCCACATGCCTGCAAAAACAACGATTCATACCACTCCACAGCGCTCTCCTTGAAATAAGCGCGACACCAATACCCCACTTCAACGAATCACGCCACCCCGGCGAGGCTGGTGGCTGCCCGGAGATCACCATGAGCACATTCGCAGTCTTCGGCATGACCGCCGACGTAGCGCTGGCTGAAGGCCAGTAAGATCAACAAGACGACCAGGCCGAGCGGGAAAGCCGGCGCCCCCCCTGGAGCTGACCCTTGCTGAGTGGAATGAGGCCGTGGAGCAGCGCACCGCAGCGATCATGGCCAGCGAGAAGGTCAAGCAGCTGAGTCATCTTTTCGATGCGCCGCAGTACGCCCAGCAGTTCATGGAGCTTGCAAGAAAGACAGGCCAGTGCCGCGATCTACGCATCAGGGCAAAGTGTGAAATCACCGACGCCAAAGGTAAGCCAGTGATTAATCAGAAGACCAAGATGCCAAAGATTGGGTGGGTTGACTATCTGCCTGACATAGCCCGACAAGTCGCTTAACTTTCGCAAAAGCCCGACGCACCTCGCCGCCCCTGAAGACCTGCAACACGAGCCGTTAGTCGACGAGGACGAAGAAATTGATAGCTTTTTCGGAGAGTAAGAAAACCGGGTGGCGGCGCTACGACCCGGAACAACCTTCAAATCAAGACAGTGCGAATTTCAGCAGCACGATCAAAATCTTCAGATCTAGCCTGATAGTGATCTCAATTTGCATAAGAAGCTCCAATAGCTGGGCGAAGGTAAGAGCAGCGCAACGGCAAACCGTTATGAAGCTCACGTAACCGCCTATTCGGCGGACTTCACGCAACCACCTATTCGGTGGAATCCCCAATGCGGAGCGCCCCGCAAAGTTGACTTTGACTTTCCCAGGGAGGCTCAGGCTTCACGCACTTTATGCACTTTCAGTGATTCCGTAAAGCCATCACTTACAGTAGCCAATGAACGAGGTATTCCCATGCCCACAGAAAACCTATACAGCAACACCGAACAGATGTTCAGCGTGCCGCGCAGCCTCCTTGAGGAAGCGTGCAATGGACTTCGAATCACCCAAGACCGAGCGCGGAAGGAGTTGCGCGCCCTTCTGGCCCAGCCGGCCGACCAGCACCAGGGCGATCCCGACCGAGCATTGAAAGACGCCCTGTTCGCCTGCCTGGCGGCCGGTGGTGATGATCGCGAGTACGGCGGCGTGGCGACTGCTGGCGACCGGCAAGGGTGGATTCGGTTCACGACTGTGGGGGCCGGCGCACAGCACCAAGGCGAGCCGGTGGCTTTTTATCGGGAATTTGTGGATGGTCGCGAGTACTGCGAAAAGCCCTTCACGAACGACTGGACACCGCTCTACACCCACGTCGACTCTGGCGAGGTTGAGCGGCTGCGGGAACAAGTAGAGACCCTTCGCCTGTGACCAACGACTACTTGCTAGAAACCGAGCGGTTGCGCGCCCACCTGGCCGAAACCGAAACGGATCGCAAGCGGCTGCCAGCTCGAGAAAGGCAGCCGGTTGAGCGCGATGGGCGGGGGGATCTCCGAGGTCATCTTGAGGCAATGTGCAAACTTTGGCCGGAAGACATATCTGATGATGGCTCGGGTCGGATGGGGTTCAAGCCTGAGGTCATAGAGGTCGTGACAAAAGCCCGCGCCGCCCTCGAACGCAAGCCATAGCAGGAGAACATTTGTACTCCAACCGACGAACCGCCATCGACGGCCGAGATTTGCGGGAACAAATACTGTTTATTTGAACAGTACTATCGCTTCCTCATCGTTCCAATGCGCGTGCGCGGCGTGCCGCGCAGCAAGAAAGAGATCAACAGCGTCGTGCCGATCCGCGGAGACGTGCACCTGTGCGTCGATGCGTTCTCACCCATGGGCCGGCCTTCCAGCTCTGCGTCGATCCTGAAGATTCACCCGGGCGAGCCGCTTCTGCCGCCGCTGTATGAGGCGGTGATGACCGGCATGTCGACCATGGGCGCCACGTTCACTGGCATCGAGTTCATCGACGGCGTGGCCTACGCGCAAAGCTGGTGGGTCCGCGTTCCGTAGCAACACCCCTACCCCTCTCCCCTCTATTCACTGCCGCGATATGGCGGCCAAGGATCTGCCGTGGGCAAAACAATCATCCTGACCGGGAAAGCGGTCGTGAACTTCCGCAAGGTAATGGAGAACGTGCCGGACGAAGAGGTTCAGGACCTGGTGAGCATGAGTGACACCAGGGAGGACCAGATCACTGAGGACGACCTGCTCGACATCGAGTGGATTCATGACGACGTGGCCATCGAGGTGAAGGAATGAGCAGGCGGAAAACACACTTCACCTTCGGCGGATCAGGCGCGCCACAAGACGACGGCGACGACTACGTTTTCTGCGGCACCAACCTGATCGAGGGCGATTTCACTACGAAGGAAGGCTTGGTCACCTGCAAGCGTTGCGTCAGAGCGCTGGCCGCTCACCATGAGGCGCACCGGAAGGGCATGGAGAGCCGCAAGGCAGAGCATTACGACGAGGTGTGGGCTCTCGCCAAAAGCCTTGGCTGGATGAACGTCACGGACGCTCTGCGCTACGCCGGCCCCGCCGGAGACTATTACAAGCAGATGCGCGAGGTTCAGCCATGACCCGCCTCGCCCTCTGCCTCCTGCTGCTGGCCACCCTGGCCGGCTGCGAACCCATGACGCCAGAACAGCTCGCCCAGCGCCGGGCGGCCAGGCCAGACACCCATGTAGAGGTGATGCACGACGATTACCGGCAGGTCACCTGCTGGAAGTACGGCGGCAGCAATGGCGGGATCTCCTGCCTGCCGGACTGGATGCTGCACAGGTCGGACCTAGCCCACAACGAGCGCCAGCTCTCCCTGCACGAAACACAACCCGAACCTACACCCGCACTGGCGCCTAGGCGCTGGATTGATGAGAGGTATCAGCTGTGAGCAAGCCCGATTGGAAGGACGCCCCGCAATGGGCGGGATGGTTGGCCAGGGACAGCTTCGGCGAGTGGTATTGGTTCCAGGCGCTTCCTGACTGCCGACGAGTTCTGTGGCTCACGAACTATGACACCGAGCACACCCTGGCTGGCAAAAGTGCCCCTGGCGGGGACTGGAAGGACTCTCTGGAGAAGCGACCATGACCGACCTGATCGAAGTGAAGACGGCCGACCTGGTCGGCGAGGCGCTGGGTTGGGCAATCGAACAAATCGAAGGACCACTGCCGAAGCCGGCCGGCCAGCTGCAGTTGGCATTTTGCGCCGACTCATTCGCTACCGATGTCGTAGAGCGCCTCATCGAAAAGTACTGCGTCTGGATTGACCGTGGTGCCCATGTACCGTGGGTGGCGAGCATCAAGTTGGACCCGTTCGAGCGGGAGGGTGGGGGTACGCGGGAGCATGCTGCTTGCAGAGCAATCGTCGCCAACAGGATAGGTCGCACAGTCCAGGTGCCCAAGGAGCTGATGCGATGATCGCCCTCGCCCATATGGCCTACCTGATCTACAGGGGGCCGCGATGAGCGAAGTCAGTCTGTACCAAGGCGAGAGTCTGGAGGTGATGAAGTCGATCCCGGATGCCAGCGTCGACATGGTGCTGGCTGACCTGCCATACGGGACTACGCAATGCGCGTGGGACGTGGTGATCCCTTTCGCCCCCCCTGTGGGAGCAGTACTTGAGATTCGCCAAGCCCGAGGCGGCCATCGTTCTTTGCGCAGCTCAGCCGTTCAGCTCGCTGGTGGTCGCCAGCAACCCGCGGGACTACCGCTACGAGTGGATTTGGGAAAAAGGCAACGCAACCGGATTTCTCAACGCCAAGAAGCAGCCACTGCGGGCCCATGAAAGCGCCCAGGTCTTCTACCGGCGACAGCCTGTGTACAACCCACAGATGATCAGCGGCCACGAGCGGCGCACTGCCAAGCGCAAGACGGTCAACTCGGAGTGCTACGGCAAGGCCCTGGCGCTCACCGAGTACGACTCCACGGACCGGTACCCGCGTTCGGTCCAATTCTTCTCGAGCGACAAGCAGACGGCTAACTTCCATCCGACACAGAAGCCCGTCAGCTGGATGCGGTTCCTGATCGCCACCTACACCAACCCTGGTCAAGTCGTGTTCGACAACACAATGGGCAGCGGCACGACCGGCATCGCCTGCATCCAGCTGGGCCGGCGCTTCATCGGCATCGAGCAGGACGAGGCGCACTTCGGTACCGCCCAACAGTGCATTGCCGAGGCCATAACCATTCGCGACACCCCAGCGGCGCAGATCGACCTGTTCGAAGCACGCGCCTACCCCCTCCCCCTACAACTCAAGCCCGCCGACATGCGCGGGCGAGGATTCCCTATGTCCGCAATCAACCGATTCCATGAGGTCGCCAACGATGCGTTGGTGATGATCAGTAATCACCTGGCGCCCGAAGCCAAACTGACCCTGGCGATATACACGCCCGGCGAGCCAGAGCAAGACATCGTCCTGAAGGGCCCTGGCGTCGATGCCGACGAGGTCGTGAACACCCTGCGCCGGCGCTGGGGCCTGAGCCTCGATGGCGACAACGGCTACAAGAGCGGCTTGTGCGACGTAATCGTGGGCGCCCTTTTCGTGGGCAAACAGAACAACAACCAGCCGCCGGCGGACCACTGGGCCAATCGGTTCTGGGATATCGGTCGGGCCGAAGGCCAGCAGCGCGACGACCTGGTGAACGCCCTTGAGCACCTAGTTGCCGTGACCACACCTGACGCCAATGGCCAGATCGGCGCCGAGGAAGAACACCTGGCCGCCCTCGAACATGCACGCGAAATGATTCAGCTGCACCGCGGCTGACCACCAACCAGCCGCCACCGGCGGCGTGGAGACCATCCATGAACCTGCGACTGATTTCAGTCACCCAGGCGGCCGAGATGCTGGGAATCGGTCGCTCAACTGCCTATCGCCTCGCGAAGGACGGAAAAATCCCATGCGTGCGGGGCTTCGGGCCGCTGCGCGTTCACTATCAAAAGCTCGTTGAGATGATCGAGGCTGGCATCCCTGGTACCCTCGCCGCCGCGGGCGTCGTATCCGAGGAGAGGATATGCCGTACAAACGAGGAAAGGTGTGGTGGATCAGCTACACCGCGTCAGATGGAACGTACGTTAGACGCTCTTCTGGCACCGAGGACCATGCCGCAGCCAAGGCTTTAGAGCAGGAACAGCGGAGCCAGGCGTGGCGGGAAAAGGAAATGGGGGTCGATCGCCAGCGGACGTTTGAGGAAGTGATGGTTGAGTACCTGAACCATGCGGCCAGACGCAGCGCAGCTTCGAAACCACCCAGCACCGGGTGAAAGCGCTTCGCACGTTCTTCGCCGGCCGAATCATGAACGACTTGGCCGGTAAGGACATTCGGGAGTACTCATCCCTTCGGATCAAGGCCGGGAAGTCGCCGGCCACCATCAACCGGGAGCTGGCCGCGCTGTCTGTGGCAATCAACTGGGGCATCACTGAACTGGAATGGGGTCTTCCCAACCCGGTGAAGGGGCGAACGATGCGGGAGCCAGAAGGCCGGGTGCGCTGGATTACCAGGTCGGAGGTTGACGCCCTGTGCCGCGTGGCAAGATCGCAGCGCCATGGAGATGTGCTGGACGACTTCATCCGCCTGGCGGTAAACACCGGCTGCCGCAAAGAAGAGATGCTCGGGCTTGAATGGCGACGGGTGGACATGGCCAACCGGCTGATTTTCCTAGAGGGGGAAAGAACGAAGGCCAAGAAACGCCGCAGCATCCCGCTGAACGAGGCCGCTATGGCGGTGATGCGCAGCAGGATGGCCGATCGGGCCGAGCACTGCCCGTCTTCACCCTGGGTGTTCTCGCGTCGCAATGGGGAAAGGGTCGCTGACCCGTCTACCGGGTTCGATTCAGCAACAAAGAAGGCAGGCATTGCCGACTTCACCATCCACGACCTGCGGCATACATGCGCAGCCTGGCTGGTGATAGCTGGGGTACCGATGATGGAGATAAGGGATTTGCTGGGGCATTCGTCGGTGCAGATGACCGAGAAATATGCGCACCTCGCACCGGCCAGGGTGCGAGATGCGGTCAGTGTGCTCGACAAGCCAATGTCACAATCTCGCTACACTGATAATCCAGCGGGTCGAGCGGAGGGCGCTCTAAAGCTGGTAAGTACTTGATTTACAAAGTGGTGCGGACGAAGAGACTCGAACTCTTACAGCTTGCGCCGCTGGAACCTAAATCCAGTGTGTCTACCAATTTCACCACGTCCGCGTGAAGCTTTTAAAGCAAAGGCGCCGGATTTTCATCGGGCGCCTTTTAGAATATGGGGTGGACGATGGGGATCGAACCCACGACAACAGGAGTCACAATCCTGTGCTCTACCAACTGAGCTACGCCCACCATATTGCTTTACTGCTTTTACTTGTGCCAGCTGCCTGTATTGGCGCACCCGGCAGGACTCGAACCTGCGACCATCCGCTTAGAAGGCGGATGCTCTATCCAGCTGAGCTACGGGCGCATATTTAATCTGCTTTCTGTTAGGATTACAAATTAACTTTTAGTCATACCGAACAAGCTATCAAAACCACTCATTCTGCCTGACCTTGCTAACCAGTGCTAGGCTCTGCCCGACAAGTGCGATGAATGTTATAGACGAGCGGCAAAGTCGTCAACACCTTTTTGAAAAAAATTCATTTTATTTAAGGGGTTAGGGGAATTGCCAGACCAAGCGCCTTTGCCCTGCGCCCCGGTCATGCGAGAATGCGCGCTCTTTTTATTCCCTCTCGATGGTTAATCACGCGTCATGACTGCACAACTTATCGACGGCAAGGCGATCGCCGCCAGCCTGCGCCAGCAGATCGCCCAACGTGTCGCGCAACGTCGCGAGCAAGGCCTGCGCACCCCCGGCCTGGCAGTGATCCTGGTAGGCAGCGACCCCGCCTCCCAAGTCTATGTTTCGCACAAGCGTAAAGACTGTGAAGAGGTCGGCTTCAACTCCCAGGCCTATGACCTGCCCAGCGACACCACCCAGCAGGCGCTGACCGACCTGATCGACCGCCTAAATGAAGACGCCGACATCGACGGCATCCTGCTGCAGCTGCCACTGCCGGCGCACCTGGATGCCTCGCTGCTGCTCGAGCGCATTCGCCCCGACAAGGACGTGGACGGTTTCCACCCTTATAACGTAGGCCGCCTGGCCCAGCGCATCCCGCTGCTGCGCCCGTGCACCCCCAAAGGCATCATGACCCTGCTGCACAGCACCGGTCAGGACCTGTACGGCATGAATGCGGTGGTAGTGGGCGCCTCGAACATCGTCGGCCGCCCCATGGCCATGGAGCTGCTGCTGGCCGGCTGCACCGTGACCGTGACCCACCGCTTCACCAAGGACCTGGCCGGCCACGTCGGCCGCGCCGACCTGGTGGTGGTGGCTGCCGGCAAGCCGGGGCTGGTCAAGGGTGAATGGATCAAGGAAGGCGCCATCGTCATCGACGTGGGCATCAACCGCCAGGAAGACGGCAAGCTGGTGGGCGACGTGGTCTACGAGACCGCCCTGCCCCGCGCCGGCTGGATCACTCCGGTGCCAGGCGGCGTCGGGCCGATGACCCGGGCGTGCCTGCTGGAGAACACCTTGTATGCGGCCGAAGAGCTGCACGGTTGACCCCGCTGGATTTAAGTTCCAGCGGCGCTAGCCACTAAAGGAACGGCACCTGAGAAGGTGCCGTTTTTTTTGGCCTGGAACAAACGCACGCTCGTCAGCAAAGGCCGTCAGGTTGACGAACGGTCATGACAATGGTCAGATGCGGCCCAGTTTCAGGTGCCTGCTGCCGCCGTGCAGCAGGTGAAACGGGAAGCCGGTGCGTCTTGCATGACTAGTCCGGCGCTGCCCCCGCAACGGTAAGCGAGTGAAGCATCCAACAGGCCACTGTGCGCAACGCATGGGAAGGCGGATGACTTCGAGCCTCGCAAGCCCGGAGACCGGCCTGCAAACCCACGACTGTTGAAAGGATGCGTTCAGTCATTTTGGCAAACCTGCGGTGGGCGGGCACGAGCCGGTATTCTGGCGCGCGTTCGCCGGAACCCTCCTGTGCGCTTCCCGAAAAATCCTTTTTCGAGAAGTAGATGAAGACACGTCGTTTTACCCTGATCGGTTGCCTGATCGGCAGCCCGGCCCTGGCGGCCAGCGAACCCCTGACCCTCGACCAGCAGATCGTTTCCGCACCCTCGGTGGAGTCCACCACGGTGGCCGAGATGGCGCGCTATGGCAGCAAGGTGGAGGTCGTGGACCGCGAGCAGATCGAGCGCGCCGGCCCCAGCGCCGACATCACCCGCGTGCTGCAGATGTTCGTGCCCGGCCTGTACGTGGCGCCCAAGCAGGGGCCGTTCGACTATGGCACCTATTCGCTGCTGGGCGGGCGCAACGACGACACGCTGATCATGCTCGACGGGGTGCGCCTGAACAACCGTCTCTACGGCGGCATCTATATAGACACCCTGCCCGCCGCCGCCATCGAGCGCATCGAGGTACTCAAGGGCGGCCAGAGCCTGCTGTTCGGCACCCAGGCCGTGGCCGGGGTCATCAACATCGTCACCCGTTCGGCCCATAGCCGCGACCCCTCGGGCCAGGTCAACCTGGGCGTCGACAGCTTCATGGGGCGCAACGGCGATGCCCGTATCGAGCGCATCTTCAGCAACGGCCTGGGCGACCTGGGGCTGTTGGCCTACGTCAGCCACAACGTGTCCGAGGGCTACCAGCCCTACCACAGCAGCCAGATCACCTCGACGGTCAGCGACAAGAAGCGCAGCTACGAGGTCAACACCTTCGGCGCCAAGGCCGCACAAAGCCTGGGCGATGACAGCCGCCTGGAGCTGTTCTACCAGTACAGCGCCGCCAACCTGGACTTCCTGCGCCCGGACGCCAACCGCCGTACCAACAACGACCGCGTGCAGCAGATCGCCACGGCCACTTTCGAGCAGCGCCTGAACCCCGACTTCAGCTACTTCGTCAAAGGCCACATGAACGATTGGGATACGCGCTACACCCGCATCTACAACAACACCGACGGCAGCACCCGCACCCTCAACCACGACGACTACTGGGGCTTCAGCGACTGGGGCATGCAGGCCGAAGGCAAGGCCGTGCTCCCCGGCGAGCACACCCTGGTGTTCGGTACCGACAACCAGTGGTTCAAGGGCAAGGACGACGTGCTCAAGATCGATAACAACCAGGCCGAGGCCCATGCGCTGTATGTGCAGCTGCGCCCTGTCATCGACGCCCTGCCTGACTGGCACCCCAGCATCGGCGTGCGCCGCGAGCACCTGAGCGGCGGTGACAGTGCCACGGTGGGCATGCTCACCTCGCTCTACGACCTGACCGACCAGCTCAAGCTGCGCGGCCAGTTCGGCACCGCCTACAAGCTGCCCAACGCCGAGCAACTGTACGTCAACGAGCCGGGCGACGAGATGGGCAACCCCAACCTCAAGCCGGAGAAGAGCCGCAATGCCGAACTGGGCCTGGACTACACCGGCCTGATCCAGGGCCAGCCTTACAGCCTGAGCGGTACGCTGTTCACCCGGCGCATCGAGGACCTGATCACCATCGTGGATGCACAATGGGTGAACGGCGATGGCGAGATCCAGGTGCGCGGCGTCGAGGTCAACGGGCAGTTCCAGCTCAGTGACCGCTGGCAGCTGGCGGCAGACATGACGCGCAACCTGAGCGAGTCGCGCAACGGCGCCACCCTCAACAACATTCCCGGGTTCTTTGCACGCAGCCGGCTGGGGTACGAGTCGGGTGACCGGATGTGGGGCGCAGGCGCGGCGGTGCGCTACATCGGCACGGTGAAAAGCCCGCGGGATGTGGACTACGGGCATTACACCGTGGTGGACGCCGATGCCTACCGCTACCTGGACGGCGCCCGCCAGCATCGCCTGAGCCTGCTGCTGGAGAACCTGCTGGACCGCGACTACACCACCAGCATGGACAGCGGCGCGCGCAAGGTGCAGAACCTGGGAAGACCGTTCACCAGCGAAGTGCGTTACACCTACAGCTTCTAGAAGCAGCGCGGGTCAAGCCCGCTCCCACAGGCTCATCCGTCACCTGTGGGAGCGGGCTTGACCCGCGAAAGCCGCACCACGGACTCAAGGACAAGCCCATGCCCATCCCCAGCAAACCCGAGTGGTCGCACATTCCCGCCCACGCCCGCCACGTGATGCTGTGCACCGGCCCGCGCTGCACCCAGCGCGGCGCGCAGCAGGTGTGGAAAGTGGTGCGCAACGAACTGCTCGCCGCCCAGCGCATGGAAACCGCCGACGGCGTGCTGCTGACCCGTACCCACTGCCAGTTCCCGTGCAACCTCGGCCCGGTCGCCACCGTCTACCCCGAGCGCTGCTGGTACCGCATCGCCAGCGCCGACGATGCCCGCCGCCTGGTGCGCGAGCACCTGGTCGCAGGTACCCCGGTCAGCGCACTGCTGCTAAATGGTGATACCCCATGACGCGCCTGCTCTGCCTGCTGTTGTGCCTGCTCGGCACCACGGCCCACGCCCAGACCTACCGTAACTGCGGCCAGGACTGGACCCTGCCGCACGCCCCGCCGCAGCGCATCCTGGCGCTCAACCAGCATGCCGCCGACCTGCTGCTGGCCCTGCAGGTCGGCCCGTCGCTGGTTGCGGTGAGCTACATCGATGACGACCCCGAGGCGCTGGCCTCCCGGCGCTACCGCGGCGTGCCCCTGCTGTCGCGGCTGTATCCCTCGCCGGAGGTGTTCTATGCCCAGCGCTACGACCTGGTGGTCGGCGGTTTCGCCAGCGCCTTTCGCGATGGCGTGGGCGCCCGTACCCACCTGACCCGCAATGGCATCGGCAGCTACCTGCTGGAGAACGCCTGCGACCCGCGCCCGGCCTCCGGTTTCGCGGCCATCGAAGACGACCTGCGCAGCCTGGGCAAGCTGCTGCAGCGCGAACCCCAGGCCGCTCGGCTGATCGCGCAGCAACGAGCAGACCTGGACCGCGCCCGCCAGCTCGCCGCGCAGCATTCCCCGCTTTCGGTGTTCTACCTGGACAGCGAGCACCAGGGCCTCGACAGCGAGGGCAGCCGCGGCTTCATCACCCAACTGATCCAGGTTGCCGGTGGGCGCAACCTGTTCGCCGACGTCGACCTGCACCGCGTGACCGTCGACCCCGAAACCCTGCTGCAACGCGACCCGGACGTGATCATCCTGGCCGACGCCGTCTGGTCGCCGGCCCGGCGCAAGCGCGAGTACCTGCACAACCACCCGGCCCTTTCGAAGTTGCGTGCAGTGCGCGAGGGCCGGCTGATCGACCTGCCCTTCACGCACCTGGTGGCAGGCGAACACAGCGCCCGTGCTGCCGTCGCGCTGGCCAACCAGTTGCGTGACATGGCCGAGCACCTGCCCTGAACCGGCACAGCCGATAACGCTGCAATACCCCGCTTTTCAGCTTTCCCCGCTGAGCGCCCCGCGCGCTTCAGCCGGGATTGCAGCGCCACTGCATCGACAATAGACGCACTGCCAACCCCGGATGCGTGCCTCGATGCAAACCACCAATACAGTCTTGATGATCCGCCCCGCGCGGTTCGCCTTCAACCCGGACACCGCACTCAACAACCGCTTCCAGCAGCCTGCACTGGACCCCGACCAGGCACAGCATAAAGCGCTGGAAGAGTTCGACGGCTATGTGGACACCCTGCGCCAGCATGGCGTCGAGGTGCTGGTGGTGCAGGACACGCCGGCCCCGCACACACCTGACTCGATCTTCCCCAACAACTGGTGGAGCAGCCACGCCGACGGCAGCCTGGTGCTCTACCCGATGGAGGGCCACAACCGCCGGCTGGAACGCGACAAGGGCGTGCTGCAGGTGCTCGCCGACCGTTTCAGCATTCACAACACCATCGACCTGAGCCCGCTGGAGCAACAGAGCATGTTCCTGGAAGGCACCGGCAGCATGGTGCTCGACCGCGAACACCGCATCAGCTACGCCTGCCACTCCGGGCGCACCCACACCGAAGCACTGCGCCAGTTCGCCGACAGGCTCGACTACCGCCTGTGCCTGTTTCACGCCGTCGACCGGCACCGGGCGCCCATCTACCACTGCAACGTGATGATGAGCGTGGGCCGCGGGCTGTCGGTGGTGTGCCTCAAGGCACTGCCCGATGCCGACGAGCGCCGTACCCTGGAACACAGCCTGCGTGCCACCGGCAAGGACATCCTGGCCCTGGACTTCGACCAGCTCGAAGGCTTCGCCGGCAACATGCTCGAAGTGCACGACAAGCAAGGCCAGCCGCTGCTGGTGATGTCGCGCAGTGCCTGGCGCTCGCTGCACCCCGAGCAGCGCCGCCAGGTCGAGCGGCACACCCACCCGGTGGTGGTGAACATCGACAACATCGAACGCATCGGCGGCGGCAGCGCGCGCTGCATGCTCGCCGAAGTGCACCTGCCGGTGCGCAATTGACCGACCACAAGAAGGAGCTCCCCATGACCCGTTACATCGACGTCAACGACCTCAGCCAACTGGTCGCCCGCAAGGGCCTCACCACCTGCCTGGAAGAAATGGCCGAGTACATCCGCCAGGACTACCTGCGCTGGCACGACTTCGAAAAGTGCGCGCGCCTGGCCAACCACTCGCCAGACGGGGTGATCGAGCTGATGCCGGCCTCCGACGCCAACCTCTACGCCTTCAAGTACGTCAACGGCCACCCGAAGAACACCCAGCGCGGCATGCTCACCGTGATGGCGTTCGGTGCGCTGGGCGATGTCGACACCGGCGCGCCATTGCTGCTCAGCGAAATGACCCTGACCACCGCGATCCGCACCGCCGCCACCTCGGCCCTGGCCGCACGCTACCTGGCGCGCCCCGACAGCCGCAGCATGGCGCTGATCGGCAACGGTTCGCAGAGCGAGTTCCAGGCCATCGCCTTCCACGCGCTGGTAGGCATCGAAGAAATCCGCCTGTACGACCTGGACCCACAAGCCACGGCCAAACTGGCCGCGAACCTTCGCGCCTTCCCGGCGATCAAGGTGGTACTGGCCAGCTCCGTGGCCGATGCGGTACGCGGCGCCGACATCGTCACCACGGTCACCGCCGACAAGGCCTACGCCACCATCCTGACCGCCGACATGATCGAGCCGGGCATGCACCTGAACGCGGTGGGTGGCGACTGCCCGGGCAAGACCGAGCTGCACCGCGACATCGTCGACGCCGCACGGGTGATCGTCGAGTACGAACCGCAGAGCCGCATCGAGGGCGAGATCCAGCAGATGCCAGCCGACTCGCCGATCACCGAGTTCTGGCAAGTGGTCAACGGCCAGGTGCTCGGCCGCGAGAACGACACCCAGGTCACCCTGTTCGACTCGGTGGGCTTTGCCATCGAAGACTACTCGGCCCTGCGCTATGTGCTGGATGTGGCCAAGGCCCTGGATATCGGCCATGAAATAGACCTGGTGCCGACCCTGGAAAACCCCAAGGACCTGTTTGCACGGCTGCTGCCCAAGGTTCAGGCGGTGTACAAGAAACGCGCCTAGACCGGGCCTGCACGTCAATCCAGGCGGCCGTGCACCTTGCACGGCCGTACACAGCAAGCTGCCCCGAAGCCAAAACAGGAGGTCATGCAGCCGATTCGGCTGACACCAAATCGCCAACAGCAGAATCCGGCAGCCAGCGCCGGCCCAAACGACACAAAAAAAATGCTGCCTTCACGCATTCTGACGCCCAGACCGAAGAGTCACACACAGACCAAGGCTCAGGCCAACGAAGCGTTCACTGCCCTACATCAACTACAAGACACAGGGATACCTTTATGACCTCGCTGCGAAAGCTGCTCAGCGTGCTGCTCCTGCCCATGTGCGCGAGCACAGTCCAGGCCCAGGAATGGAAAGAAATCCGTTTCGGCGTGTTCCCCGAATACCCGCCCTTCGAATCCGTCGCCCCCGATGGCAGCCTGCAAGGTCTCGACATCGAGCTGGGCAATGCCATCTGTGAAAAGCTGCAGGTCAAGTGCACCTGGGTGCACAACGAATTCGACGGCATGATCCCGGCCCTGCGTGCACGCAAGTTCGACGCAATCATGTCGTCCATGGCGGTGACGCCGGCCCGTCAGAAGCAGATCGAGTTTTCCGATCGCCTGTTCCTCAGCCCCACCTCGGTGATCGTGCGCAAGGGCGCCGACTTCGGCGACACCCCCGAATCGCTCGAGGGCAAGACCGTTGGCGTGTTGCAAGGCTCGCTGCAAGAGGCCTACGCCCGCGCCAAGCTGGCGCCGCTGGGCGCCCGGGTCAAAGCCTACCAGGCCCAGAACCAGAACTATGCCGACCTCATGAACGGGCGCCTGGACGCCACCCTCACCGATAAGCTCGAAGCGCAGCTGAACTTCCTCAACACCCCCGAAGGCGCGAACTTCGAGAGCGGCCCGGCAATCAAGGACCCCACCCTGCCCCTGGATATCGCCATGGGCCTGCGCAAGAACGACGCCGAGCTCAAGGCGCTGATCGACAAGGGCATCGCCGCGGTGCTGGCCGATGGCACCTTCGCCAGGATCCAGCAGAAGTACGTCGGCGACCTCGATATCTACAACGAGTAATCGCCTGCAGAGCCCGGGCCTGCACGGCCCGGTGCGCTGTCGCACCCGCCTTTGGTCCTACCGAGAGTTTTCCCGTGAACGACTTCCTCACCTCCACCGGCTTGCAGGCCCTGAGCCTGCAGGGCTTCGGCCCGCTGTTGCTGCAAGGAACCTGGATGACCCTGCAACTGGCTTTTCTGTCACTGGGCCTGAGCCTGCTGCTGGGCCTGATCGGCGCCAGCGCCAAGCTGTCCTCGCTACGCCTGCTGCGCATTCCCGCCACCCTCTACACCACGCTGATTCGCAGCGTGCCCGACCTGGTGCTGATCCTGCTGATCTTCTACACCCTGCAGCTGTGGCTCAACGACCTGACCGAGCTGCTTGGTTGGGATTACGTCGAGATCAACCCGTTCATGGCCGGCGTGATCACCCTGGGCTTCATCTATGGCGCCTACTTCACCGAGAACTTTCGCGCAGCGATCCTCAGCGTGCCCCATGGCCAGCTGGAAGCGGCTACCGCCTACGGGCTGAGCCGCGTGCAGCGCTTCCAGCTGGTGCTGTTCCCGCAACTGATGCGCTTCGCCCTGCCGGGGCTGGGCAACAACTGGCTGGTGCTGCTCAAGTCCACCGCGCTGGTGTCGATCATCGGCCTCTCCGACCTGGTAAAGGCTGCGCAGAACGCCGGCAAGACCACCAATGAGCCGTTGTACTTTCTGCTGTTCGCGGGGCTGGTCTACCTGCTTATCACCACCCTTTCCAATCGCCTGTTCAAGGTGCTGGAACGGCGCTACAACACCGGCATCAAGGGGTTGGCATCATGATCGAACTTCTTCAGGAATACGGCCGGGCCTACCTGTACAGTGATGGCGCGGGCATGTCGGGGCTGGCCATGACGCTGTGGCTGTTCATCGTGACCATGGTGCTGGGTCTGGTGCTGTCGTTGCCACTGGCGCTGGCGCGGGTGTCGCGCAAGCGCTGGCTGCGCTGGCCGGTAGAGCTGTACACCTTCGTGTTTCGCGGCACCCCGCTGTATATCCAGTTGTTGATCTGCTACACCGGGCTGTACGGGCTGGAGGTGGTGCGTGACAACGCGCTGCTCGACCAGTTCTTGCGCAATGCGCTCAACTGCACGCTGCTGGCCTTTGTGCTCAACACCTGTGCCTACACCGTGGAGATCTTCGCCGGGGCCATTCGCAACATCCCCCATGGCGAGATCGAGGCCGCCCAGGCCTACGGCCTGCATGGCTGGCGCCTGAACCTGTTCGTGGTGCTGCCGGCAGCCCTGCGCCGTGCGCTGCCGGTGTACAGCAACGAGCTGATCCTGATGCTGCATGCCACCTCGCTGGCGTTCACCGCCACCGTCGCCGACGTCCTCAAAGTGGCCCGCGACGCCAACGCCGCGACCTTTCTGACGTTCCAGGCCTTCGGCATCGCGGCCATTCTGTACATGCTGCTGTCCTTCGCGCTGGTCGGGCTGTTTCGCCTGGCCGAACGCCGCTGGATGCGTTTCCTTGTTCCTGCCCGAGGCTGACCCATGACCCTTTGCGCACACCCCCTGCCGGCCCATGGCCAGGCCCTGTACGAACCCCCCACCGCCCCGCGCGTCAGCAGCGCCGCCATCAAACTGAGCGTGGATGCCCTGCACAAGAGCTATGGCGATCACCAGGTACTCAAGGGCGTCTCGCTGCAGGCGCGCAAGGGCGACGTGATCAGCCTGATCGGTGCCAGCGGCTCGGGCAAGAGCACCATGCTGCGGTGCATCAACTTTCTCGAACAGCCGGACTCGGGCGTAATCACCCTCGACGACCAGAGCATCGAGATGCACCAGGGCCGCGCCGGCACCCGCGCGCCGAACCCGGCCCAGCTGCAGAACCTGCGCACGCGCCTGGCCATGGTGTTCCAGCACTTCAACCTGTGGAGCCACATGACCGTGCTGGAGAACATCTGCCTGGCGCCGCGCCGCGTGCTTGGGGTGAGCCCGCGCGAGGCCGAGGCCCGCGCCCGCGCCTACCTGGACAAGGTCGGCTTGCCAGGGCGCGCGGCCGATCAGTACCCGGCATTCCTGTCTGGCGGGCAACAGCAGCGCGTGGCCATTGCGCGGGCGCTGGCGATGGAACCGGAGATCATCCTGTTCGACGAACCGACCTCGGCACTGGACCCGGAACTGGTTGGTGAAGTGCTCAAGGTGATACAGACGCTGGCCGAGGAAGGCCGTACCATGCTGATGGTCACCCACGAGATGGGTTTTGCCCGCCAGGTGTCGAGCCAGGTACTGTTCCTGCACCAGGGCCGGGTCGAGGAACAGGGCGGCCCGCAGATGCTCGACCAGCCGCAGAGCGAACGCCTGCAGCAATTTCTTTCCAACCGTTTGAAGTGAACCGACGCCACCATGGACACCAAGGCCAACCGCTTGCATGACACGCCGCCTCTGGATCGGATCGACGAGGCGATCATCGACGTACTGCGCCACAACGGGCGCATCACCTACGAGAAGCTGTCTTCGCTGGTGCATCTGACGCCCAGGCCTTGCCTGGAGCGGGTGCGCAAGCTGGAGCGACGCGGGGTGATACGTGGTTATGGCGCGATCATCGATGTGCAGCGGGTGTCGCCAGGGTTGTCGCTACTGGTGCTGGTGGCGTTGTCCAACCAGAGCGGGCGCTCGGCCCAGCGGGCCTTCGAGGCATGCATGAAGGCCTGCCCGCAGGTATTCGAGTGCCAGCTCATCAGCGGGCATTTCGACTACAGCCTGCGCATGCGCTGCCGGGACATGGAGCATTACCGGGTGCTGAGCGAAACCTGGATGAACAACGACGAGCTGCACATCGACAAGCTGGTGGCGCACCCGGAACTGGCGGTGGTGAAGAACACGGCGCCGCAGTTGTAGCGCCGGCCCTGCAGGAGCCGGCCTTGCCGGCCAAGGGCCCGATGCGGCATTACGCTTGGCGCAACACCACCCACTCATGCGGCTGCACATACTCGCGCACCCATCCCACCACCTCCGCCGCCGGCATCGGCCGGGCGATGCCGTAGCCCTGCGCCACATCGCAGCCAAGCCCCATCAGCACCTCGCCATGCTCCACCGTCTCTACCCCCTCGGCGATCACCTGGCGCCCGAAGGCCCGTGCCAGGCCGATCACCGCGCGGGTCAGGGCCAGGTCATCCTGGTCATGCAGGATGTCGCGCACGAACGACTTGTCGATCTTGATCGCCTGCGTGGGCAGGCGCTTGAGATAGCTCAGCGACGAATAGCCGGTGCCAAAGTCATCCAGTGAAAACTGCACCCCCAACTGCTGACACGCCTCCAGGCATTCGCTGACCCGCTTGATGTTCTCGATTGCCACCGACTCGACGATCTCAAGGTCGAGCATGCGCGGCGCAACCCCGTCATGACGCGCAAGCAACAGGCGCAGGCGCTCGACGAAGTCAGACCGTTGAAAGTGGCGCGCCGCGATGTTCACGCTCACCGACCAGCGATACCCGGCGTCCTGCCAATGCTGCATCTGCGCCATCGCACGGTCGATCACCCACTCGCCGATGTCCACGATCAGGTCGGTCTGCTCGATCAACGGCAGGAACTCCGCTGGCGGCACCAGCCCCTTGACCGGGTGCTGCCAGCGCAGCAAGGCCTCGAAGCCCAGCACCTCGCCACTGCGCATGTTCACCTTGGGCTGGTAGAACAGGCGCAGCTCGCCATTCTTCATGGCGCGGCGGACCCGCTCAACCGTCTGGTGCGTGGCCTTCACTTCCTGGTCCAGCGATACGTCGAACAGGTGGAAGCGGTTGCGTCCGCTCTGCTTGGCCACGTACATCGCCTGGTCGGCATGGCGCAGCAGGGTGTCGGCATCATCGTTGTCGGCCGGGTACAGGGTCACGCCGATACTGGCGCTGACACTGATCTGCTGGCCGCGAATCGAATACGGCGCCGCCACCGCCGACAGCACCCGCCCCAGCACCGTGCGCAACTGCGCCTGGCCCTCGACATGGCGCAGAATCAGCACGAACTCGTCACCAGACAACCGCGCAACCGCATCGCCGCCACGCAGTATGCCCTTGAGCCGCGCCGCCACCTCGACCAGCAGCAGGTCGCCGCAGGCATGCCCATAGCCGTCGTTGACCGCCTTGAAGCCGTCCAGATCGAGCATGCACACCGCCAGCGGGAACTGCTCGGTGCGCGAGAATTCCAGGGCCTGGTTCAGCAGGTCCGAAAGGAATGCGCGGTTGGGCAGCCCGGTGAGCACGTCATGCCCCACGCGCCATTGCAGGGTGTGCACCAGCTGGCGTTTCTCGCTGACGTCGAAGCGGATCGACACATACTTGCGGACCTTGCCGGTGGCCGGGTCCAGCAGTGGCACCATGGTGCTGTCGACCCAGTACAACGAGCCGTTCTTGGCGCGGTTGCAGATCTCGCCCTTCCAGACCTTGCCGGCTACCAGCGATGCCCACATGCTCTCGAAGAAGTCACTGCCGTGCAGGCCGGAATTGAGGATGCGGTGGTTGGCCCCCAGCAGCTCTTCACGGCTGTAGCCGGAGATGCTGCAGAACTGCTGGTTGACGTAGGTGATGCGTCCGGCGAGGTCGGTTTCGGAAAAGATCGCGGCCGCGTCGACGGCCGCGCGGTAGTTGTCATCCATGCTCGTTCACTCGCCTGGCGGCTATCGGTTGAAGCGTTCAACCAAGGCACGCAGGCCGCTGGAAATATGCTCAAGCTCGCCACCACGGGTGGCGGCGGCATTGGCGTTGTCGGCAGTCTTCTGCACCGTGCCGGCTACCCGATTGATCTGCTGCGACACGTCCTCCGCCACGTAGGACTGCTCCTGCGAGGCGGCCGCCATCTGCTGGGTCATATCGGTGATGCGTGCCACCGCCTCGCGAATGCCTTGCAGTGCGCGCTGCGCCTCGACCACCTGCGCCACGCCCTGCTCGGCCTCCTGGATGCCCAGGTTGGCGATGCTCACCGCGTCATCGGCGCCGCTGCGCAGGGTCTCGATGATGCCCTGGATCTGCTGGGTCGACTGGCGGGTCTTGCCTGCCAGGGCGCGCACCTCATCGGCCACCACGGCAAAGCCGCGGCCCTGCTCGCCGGCCCGCGCCGCCTCGATGGCAGCGTTGAGCGCCAGCAGGTTGGTCTGGTCGGCAATCGCCTGGATCACGCTGGCAGCCAGCATGATGTCCTGGGTCTGCCCGGCCAGGTGGCCGACCGCCTGGTTGATCTGGGTGACGGTGCTGGCCAGCAGCTGGATCGCCTCGCGCGAGGTACCGGCCACCTGGCTGCCCTGTTCGGCCAGCTGGTTGGCGGTGCCGGCCTCGCTGGCGGTCTGCTGTACATGCACCGCCACTTCGGCGATGGATGCCGCCATCTCGGTCATCGCCGCCGCGGTCATGTCGGTTTCGGCGCGCTGGTCGAGCAGCGCTAGCTCGGTGGCATTGGACAGCCGGCTGGAATCGCTGGCGGCCACGGCCATCTGGTTGGCCAGGTCGCTCAGGCGCGTCAGCGCGGTTTTCAGGCGCGCCTCTTCACTGATCAACACCATCTGCAGTTGCGCGGTCGGCCCCAGCGCTTCGCTGTAGGCCAGCGCACTGATCGGGTCGGAGAACGTGTTGGGGGTGCTGCGCACGATCTGGCGCACTTCATGGCGCAGGCGATTGTGCCCCCACAGGCCCACCGCCACGAACAGCGCCAGGGTGATGCCCTGCCCGCCCCAGCCCGGCAACAGCCGGTTGGCGCCCATGGCCAAAGCGGCTGCCAGCAACGGCAGCGCAAGCACGCGGCCCTGCAGGGCCAGGCGACGCCCGAAGGGCACGGGGGGCTTGCCTTCACGCAGACGGGCATACAGCGCTTCGGCGCGCTGCACCTGATCGCGAGTGGGCTTGACCCGTACCGATTCGTAGCCGACCAGGCGGCCGTCCTCGAGCACCGGTGTGACGTAGGCGCTGACCCAGTAGAAGTTGCCGTTCTTGCAGCGGTTCTTGACGATGCCCATCCAGCTCTGGCCGGCCTTGAGGTACTGCCACATCAGGGCAAATACGGCAGGCGGCATGTCCGGGTGGCGCACCAGGTTGTGCGTGCTGCCGATCAGTTCCGCCTGGCTGAAGCCACTCATGGCGGCGAATTCGGCATTGCAATAGGTGATGTTACTGTCGGTATCGGTGGCGGAAATCAGCCGCTGATGGTCCGGAAAGGTCTGTTCGACAGCCGTGACCGGCAGATTGAGACGCACGTTAAAACTCCCTGAAGCGCACGCTAAAGCCTTGTCCAGCGGCCCTGAAACCTGCAGCGTAAATGTCGGTCCAAGTGAACGATTCTACGAAATACATCACATTTTGCAAGGAAAGGTGATGAAACGTGGCGTTGTGCAATGCCAATATTTATCGTTAAGTTCTTGATTCTAAATGGGAATCGAGCGATGGAATTATCTAGTTTGGGTCCAGCCATCAGACGCTATCGCAAGGTAGCCGGGCTTACTCAGGCTGAACTTGGCGAAAAAACCGGTTTTGACCCCAAAACCATAAGCCGCTTTGAAACCGGCACCTACACCCCCAGTGTCGAAGCGCTGTTCACCTTTGCCGACGTGCTGGGCGTCAAGCTCAATGCCTTTTTCGCCGACCTGGAAGATGCGGACGAGCAACGTGCCTACTTGTTCGGTGTTATTCACAAAGCTCCACCCAAGGACCTGGGAAAGCTGATTGCAGCGGTAGACCTGGCCCTTTCCAAGCCTTGATCACTGCCCTCGCAAAAGCGTGACAGGCGCCTGCCACTGTTGCTTGAAGCGCTTTTGTCGTCGATAAGTACTGTAACTGGTCAGACCGGTAAAACCGATCTGATGCCCTGGATTCGCGAAATACTTGCAAACCCGCAAAAACCCCGCCTACACTGCGCCTGCACTGGACATACCGGTAAGACCACAATAATTAAGTCTGTCGCTCGGCGCTTGTTGCCAGAAGCACGGACACCGACCAGAGATCCCTCCCCATGCTCAAATGGTGCTCGCGTTCGATCTTCCTCCAAGTGGTGCTCGGCCTGATGCTCGGCATCGCCTGCGGCCTGAGCTTTCCTGAAGTTTCAATGCAACTCAAACCCCTCGGTGACGGCTTCATCAAGCTGATCAAGATGCTCATCGGGCTGATTGTGTTCTGCGTGGTGGTCAGCGGCATTTCCGGTGCCGGCGACCTCAAGAAGGTTGGCCGCATCGGCCTCAAGTCGGTGATCTACTTCGAAGTGCTGACCACCATTGCGCTGGTGCTGGGGCTGGTACTGGCATTCACCTCAGGCATCGGTACCGGTGCCAACATCCACCTCGACCAGTTGTCGACCGCCGATGCCGGCGCGCTGGCCGAGCGTGGCCAGCATATCCAGGGTACGGCAGCGTTCCTCATGGGCCTGATACCCAATTCGGTACTCGGCGCCTTCGCCGACAACAACATCCTCCAGGTGCTACTGTTCTCGGTGCTGTTCGGCAGCGCCCTGAACCTGGTGGGCGAGGCCGCGTCGGGCATCACCCGGCTGATAAACGAACTGAGCCATGTGATCTTCCGCATCATGGGCATGATCGTGCGCCTGGCGCCGATCGGCGTGTTCGGCGCCATCGCCTTCACCACCAGCCAGTACGGCCTGGACTCGCTGCAACACCTGGGCGGCCTGGTGGCTCTGTTCTACGTGACCTGTGCAGGCTTCGTGCTGGTGATCCTGGGGACAGTGATGCGCGTCTCGGGCCTGAAGCTGTTCCCGTTCCTCAAGTACATGCGCGAAGAACTGGGCATCGTGCTGGGTACTGCGTCGTCCGATGCGGTCCTGCCGCAGATCATGCGCAAGCTCGAACACCTGGGCATCGGCAGCTCCACCGTCGGCCTGGTGATCCCCACGGGCTACTCCTTCAACCTGGACGGTTTCTCCATCTACCTCACCCTGGCCATCGTGTTCATCGCCAACGCCACCGGCACGCCGCTGGCCATGACCGACCTGCTGACCATCCTGCTGGTGTCGCTGATCACCTCCAAGGGCGCCCACGGCATTCCGGGGTCGGCGCTGGTGATTCTGGCCGCCACCCTCACGGCAGTACCGGCCATCCCGGTGGTGGGCCTGGTGCTGGTGCTGGCGGTGGACTGGTTCATGGGCATCGGCCGCGCGCTGACCAACCTGATCGGCAACTGCGTGGCCACCGTGGCCATCGCCCGCTGGGAAAAGGACATTGATCTGGAACGCGCCAACAACGTACTCAACGGCAAGCAGGGCTTCAGCTTCCAGACGCGCAAGCTGCCCACCCCTGCCCATCAACAGGAATTCTAGGCAACGACGTATGCATGTGTTTTCAGGGAGCAAACAGTGATTACCTCATCGACGGTAGTGAATGCGGTAGTGGAGAAACTGCGCCAGGCACTGGCCCGTGGCCAGTGGCGCTCGGGCGAGATGCTCCCGGGTCAGCGAGAACTGGCCGAGCAACTGGGCATCAGCCGGCCAAGCCTGCGCGAAGCGGTCACGGTGCTGGAGACCCTCGGCCTGGTGCGTTCCATGCCAGGCAAGGGAGTGCTGGTGCTCGACCCCGGTACCCAGGAGCTGGTACAGGCCCCCGCGGCCGTGGCCGGAGCCAGCCTGGAGGACGTGCTGCAGCTGCGTTACACGCTGGAGCCGTTCATTGTCGGGCTGGTGGCGCAGTCGGTCAGCAGCAAGGAAATCGGCCAGTTGCGCCTGACCCTGATGGACATGCGCGAGGCCCTGGAGGCCTGCGACAGCGAAGCCGGGGTGCGCGCCTACCTGGCATTTCACGAAGAGCTGTTCGCACTGACCGCCAACCCGATTTTCCAGAGTGTGGTGCAGCAGACCAGCAATGCCCTCAAGCAGAGCGCCCAGGTGCTGCACAACTCGCCCGAGCACCTGGCCGCGCGCCTGGAAGAGAACGAGGCGGTGGTGCGCGCCATCCGCAACAAGGACAGCGCCCAGGCCAGTGCGCAGATGCGCCGGCACATTCTGCAGGAAGGCCTGCGCATGGGCATCGAATTGACCATTCCGGATGAACACCCGGGCAACTGACCAGGAGAGCGACCATGAACGCCTGCCCTGCTACCCCGTCCGCGATCGCCCTGCCCGCGCTGCTGGCGGCCGGCGAGCAGCGCCTGAGCGCTGACGAGATCTACCCGCGCCTGTTCGATGCGATCCTCGAACAGCGCCTGGCGCCAGGTACCGCGCTGACCGAGCAGGCGCTGGGCCAGGCCTTCGGTGTGAGCCGCACGGTGATCCGCCGCGTGCTGGGGCGCCTGTCCGACCAGCAGGTGGTGGTGCAACGCCCGGCGCACACCGCCCGGCTGGCCGCACCCGACCCGCAGCAGGCGCGCCAGGTGCTCAGTGCCCGGCGCCTGGCTGAAACCACGCTGATCGGGCTGGCGGCGCGGCGCACCAGTGCCCCACGCATCCGCCAGTTGCGCGAGCTGATTGCCCGCGAGCGCAAGCACCACGAGCAGGGCCATCGGTGCACGGCGATTCGTCTGGGGGGCGAGTTTCACCTGAAGCTGGCGGAGATGGCCGACAATGCCCCGTTGACGCGGTTTCTCAACGGGCTGGTGCCCATGACGTCGCTGATCATTGCCCAGTACGAGACCCAGCCTTGCGAACACTGCGCCTGGCAGGAACATGCAGCCCTGGTGGACGCACTGGAGGACGGCGACAGCGAGGCGGCGCTGCAGTTGATGCACCAGCACCTGGACCGCATCGAGGCCAAGCTGAGCCTGGATTGAGAATGGCGGTGCGCCTTTCGCCGGCAAGGCCGGCTCCTGCAGGAGGTGTTGTGCAGGAGCCGACCTTGCCGGCGAAGGGTCTTGCTGCGCTTGACCTGCCAGCGACAAACCGCGCAGCATCGGGCATTCCCACAAGAGCCCGCCCCGTGACCCCAGAACAACGCCACAACGTCCGCGCCCTGCTCTCCGAGTCGTTCGTCGACAGCTGGGTGGACTACGCCTGGATCGCCCGCGAACTCGAACCCTTCGACCTGGCCGAGCTCAAGCGCATCTTCTACGAGGAAGTCGCGCCGGTCTGCTACTACAACATCGTGGCGCCGGTACCACCGGTATGGACCGGTTTCGAGCCGGTATCGCTCAACGAAGAAATCGAAGAGCTGCTGGAGGCGCGCCGACGCAACCCGTTGCGCCGGCACTGGGACCGCCTGTGGGCCGCCACCTGGATCCGCCTGTGGAGCCAGGAATGCTGGGACGCGATCCACCAGGCCTGCCTCGCCCAACGGCAGGCCTGACACCTCGGCACGCTGGCCTCAGAAGTCCCAGCGAGTGGTCACCATCACGTTGCGCGGGTCGCCATAAGAGGCCGAGTTGTAGAAGCCGATATTGGTGAAGTAGGCCTTGTCGAACACGTTGTTGACGTTCAGCGTGGCCGACAGCTGCTCGTTGATCTGGTAACGCGCCATCAGGTCCACCAGCCAGTAAGGGTCCTGGGCAAACTCCTCGTCGCGCTTCTTGACGTTGTTCGACAACACCTGCCAGCCCTTGCCCTGCCAACGCGCACCGCCACCGATGGTCAAGCGGTCGAGCGCCCCCTTGAGCTTGTAGCTGGTGTAGAAACTGACCTGGTCCTCGGGCTCCCAGGTCGACACCTTCTTGCCCTGGTCATCGCGGATCACCTTGTGGGTATAACCCCCTTGCAGTTGCCAGCCCTCAGCCAGTTCGCCGGAGATCTCTGCCTCATAACCCTTGGTCTTGGCCTTGATGCCTTCGTAGGCATACTCGACCGCCGGGTTGGTCGGGTTGCCGTTGTAGGCCCGGTCCTCTTCGCCCCGGCTGCTCTGGTGAATCTCGAAATACGCCAGGCTCGCATTCAGGCGCCCGTCCAGGAACTCACCCTTCAGGCCCACCTCGTAGTTCTGCCCTTCATCCGGGTCGAGCAGGCGGTTGTTGCGGTCGCGGTACCAGGCATCCTGCGGCATGAAGATATCGGTGTAGCTGGCGTACAGCGACAGGTAGTCATTGAGGTCGTACACCGCCCCCAGGTAGGGCAGCAGGCGATCGTCCTCGCGGCCGTTGGCGGTCACGCCGTTGATGCGGTAGTTGGCCAGGCGTGCACCGAGCAGCAGCGTCAGATCGTCGGTGGGGTGCAGGCGGGTGGTCACGTAGGTGCCGGTCTGGCGCACGCGGTCATCCACGGTCTGGGTCTGCTCCCCCCAGTCCGGTTCGGGGGTGTTGCCGTTCCAGCTGCCGTAGTCGACGGAGTTGCCATTGGGGTATCTGGCGCTCCACCAGCCCTTGCCTTCCCAGTGAGACTGGGCAAACGAGGTACCGATCACCAGTTCGTGCTCACGCCCCAGCAGCTCGAACGGCCCGCTGGCGTAGAGGTCGGCCGAATTGCTCACCGTCTCGCCCGTGTATTTGGCCGAATAGAGGCTGGCGGTGCCGTCGGCGCGCGGGTAGTAACCCTGGATCGAGCCCAGCGGCGCGTCATAGCCGTTGATCTTGTGGTCCAGCTGCGCCTTGGCAACCCAGCCGTTGGCCAGGTGATGCTCCAGGCTGGCAAACACGGTGCGGGTGTACTGGTTCCAGTGGCTCCACTTGGCGCCGTTGTTGAAGTGGCGTGGCAGGTCGTTGCGGTTGCCCTGGGCATCGAACAGCGGAATGCTGCCCGACCAGCTCGAGCCTTCCGGCTTGTTGTCCTGGTAGTCACCGCCCACGGTGAGCAGGGTGTCCGGGCTCAGGTCGAATTCGAGGATGCCGTAGTAGACGTTGGTCTTGCGCTGGTAGTGGTCCATGAACGAGTGCTTGTCCTGGTAGGCCGCCACCGCACGGCCGCGCACGTTGCCGCTGTCGGTCAGCGGGCCGCCCACGTCGAGTTCGCTGCGGTAGTTGTCCCAGCTGCCGGCGCCCAGAGTGAAATGCCCCTTGAAATCGGCAGTCGGCTTCTTGCGCACCAGGTTGATCGTGGCCCCCAGCGACCCCGCGCCGGTGAGCAGGCCGGTAGCGCCCTTGAGCACTTCCACGCGGTCATAGATGGCCATGTCGCTCAAGGTGTTGCCGGCCGAATAGCCGACGTTGCGCGCCGTCGAGGGGATGCCGTCGTACTGGAAGTTGTTGATCGAGAAGCCGCGGGCATAGTAGCTGGTGCGGTCGCTGTCGAAGGCCGACACGGTGATGCCCGGGGTATGGCGCATCACATCGTCGATGTTGTTGAGCCCGAAATCGTCCATGTGCTGACGGGTGACCACGGTGATGGTCTGGGGCGTTTCGCGCGGTGTCAGCACCAGCCGTGTGGCGGTGGCGATGGTGCCTGGCGTGTAGGAGCCGCTGTCTTCGGTGATGGTACCCAACTGGTTGCTGGTGACTTCGGTCACGCCCAGGTTCAGCGCCCCGGCAGTTTGCGGCAGCGGGGCCAGGCTGTAGCGCCCGTCGTCTTCACGCACGGCCATCAGGCCATTGCCCTCGAGCAACGCCTGCAGGCCCTGCTCGACACTGTAACGCCCGTGCAGGCCGGCGCTGGTCTTGCCCGCGGTCAGGCTCGGCGCGAACGACAGCACCACGCCGGCCTGGGCGGCGAAGCGGTTCAGAACCTGACCCAGGTCGCCCTGGTCGAGGTTGTATTCGGTCGGTGTGGTGCTGTCGGCGTGCGCCATGCCCGGCATCGCCAGCGGCCACAGCAGGGTGGAGCACAACAGCGTGGTACGCAGCCTTGCCGCGACCGGTGATCGGGTATTCATCGGTTCTTTTCTCTTCTGGTTGGCAGTCAGGCCATCACGCCTGCATGCCTAGAAGTCGAACGAAGGAGCGAATACCTATCATTTACGAAAAATATTTTTCAGGTGGTGAGGGGTTCGATGCTTACCCAGTATTTTGTGCGCCGCTCGACCCGCACCGGCAGGGTCTTGCCGATGGCGCGCAGAATCTGCTCGGTGTCGTCGAGCTTGAAGGTACCGCTGATACGCAGGCTGGAAACCTCGTTGGCACAGTTGAGCCAACCGGGGCGATAACGCCGCAGCTCGGCGATGAATACCCCCAGCATCTGGTCGTTGGCAATCAGCAGCCCCCTGCGCCAGGCATCGCGGTCGGGCTCCAGCGGCGAGCCAAGCACGAACTTGGGGTGTGAAAACCGCACCTGATCCCCGGCATCGACCACCGCCCCCCCCATGCCATCGCGCGGCATCACGCCCACCTGGCCCTGGTACACCGCCAGTTGCGTGCTGCTGGCGTCGCTGTCGCGGCGCACCAGAAAGCGCGTGCCCAGCGCCTCGACGGTGCCGTTGACGGTCTGCACCCGCAACGGGCGCCCGGCCTTGTCGGCGGCGCTGGTGATCATCACCTCGCCCTGGCGCAGTACCAGCAGGCGCTGCTGGTTGTCGTAGCGCACATCCAGGGCAGTGTCGGTGTTGAGTTCGAGCCGGGTGCCATCGGCCAGGGTCAATGCCTGACGCTTGCCGACGCGGGTATGGTAGTCCGCCGTCCACGGCCCGCTGCTCAGCTCTCGGTAGCCGGCCCAGCCCAGGCCGCTGGTGCCGGCCAGCACCAGTATGCCCTTGAGCACGCCGCGCCGCGGGATCGCGGCAGGCTGCCCGGCGATGTCCAGGGTACGCCCGGCCAGCCCGCCAGATAGCTGGCCAAGCCGCTGCTGAACCTGGACGACCTGTTGCCAGGCCCAGCGATGCTGGTCGTGGGCGTCCAGCCAGGTCTGCCACGCTTGCCGGTCGGTATCATCCACGGCATCAGCATTGAGGCGGGCGCGCCAAAGCGCAGCCTGTTCCAGCGCGGCGCGCTGGAGAGGGTCGAGAGTAGCCATGGGGTCACGAGTCGGCTTGCAGGCTGTACAGCGTACAGTGGTGAAAGGCCTTGGCGATATAGCGGGTGACCGTCACCTCGGAAACCCCCAGCTCCTCGCCGATCAGCCTGTAGGTCATGCCATCGAGCTGCGACAGCAGAAAGGCCCGGCGTATGCGCGGGCCGAGCCCCGCCAGCATGGCATCCAGCTCGCACAGGGTCTGCAGCAGGATCAGCCGCTCCTGCTCGGATATCTCCACCGCTTCGGGCTGCTCGGCCAGTGCCTGCAACCAGGCCCGCTCGAGGCGGGCACGGCGAAAGTAGTCGATCATCAAACGCCGCGCGATGGTGGCCAGGTAGCCGCGTGGTTCGCGTACCGCGCCTAGCCGGTCGCTGGCGTCCGGGGCGCTGAGCACCCGCACGAACACGTCCTGCATCAGGTCGGCCGCCAGGTGCCGACAGGCCACCCGCGGACGCAGCCAGCCCTGCAACCAGCGGTGGTGGTCCTGATAGATACGGCTGACCTGTTCGCGCAACGCGGGATCGGGAGTGGACATGGGCGACCGGGGGTACGAATGAGAATTCCTATCATTCTATGCCTAGCCGACGCTCAGAAGCAAAGCATCGCGGGCCTGCACGACCTACACGGCGGGCGATACCTGTGCCGATGCCGAACTCGGCAGCCCGAACACCCGATCGAACAGCCAGTTGTAGAGGAACGTGTAGCACGGGATCAGGATGATGAACGCCAGGTCCACCACGAAGGCCTCCCAAAGCGAAATCCCCAGCCACCAGGCAATCAGCGGGATCAGGTACACCACCAGGGTCAGCTGGAACCCGATCGCGTGCGCCACGCGCCGGGCCACGCTGCGCCCCCGTGTGGCCTGGCGGCTCTCCCAGTACTCGAACAGGGTGTTGTAGATGAAATTCCACACCATCGCGATGGTGGTGATCATTACGGCCAGCGGCCCGGTGTTGCTGGGCGCGGTACCGGACAGCAGCGCCAGCCCGAGTGTCGACAGGCACAGCCCGATACCTTCATAGGCCGTTACATACACCAGCTTGCGTTTCAGACCTTGCACCTTTTCACCCCTCGGCAAATCAAATTCGGCCGGCAGGATGCGTCAATCTTCTTGACAGAAAAAGTCAGCAGCTATCAGATCTACTGAAAGGAGAGGCTGATGAATTTTTCCAGCGACACTATCGAACTGTTTCTTGCAGTGCTCGACCGCGGCTCGTTCTCGGCTGCCGCCCGGGCATTGGGGCGGGTACCCTCGGCAGTCAGCATGGCCATCGCCAACCTGGAGGCGGAGCTAGGCTTTGCCCTGTTCGAGCGTACCCACCGTGAAACCCGCCCCACCCCGCTGGCCCTGGCGCTGGAGCCCCATGCCCGGCTGATCGCCGACCAGCTGACGCAGCTTCAGGTGCACGCCATCGAGCTTTCCCAGGGCCTGGAAAGCACCCTGGCCATCGGCGTGGTGCCCGACATCGATCACCAGCCGCTGCTCCAGGCCATCGGCCAGATCAGCCAGCGCCACCCGCTGCTGCAGGTGGAGGTGCTCAGCGCCCCGCAGGAAGATGCGCTGCACCTGCTGCACGAGGGTCGCGTGCAACTGTGCCTGGCGTTTGCCGGGCTGACGGTCGACCCGCGCCAGCGCTTCGAACAGGTCGGCCTGGAGTCGCTGACCGCCACCCTCTCGCCCCATCACCCCGCGCTGGGCGAGCAGGTGCGCTATCTCGAAGACCTGGTCAACGTGCGCCAGATCGTGGTGGCCAGCCGCGATTTGCCGATGCTCGACCCCCGCGTGCTGATCGGTGCCTCGCACTGGCGCACCGACAGCCTGAGCATGGCCATCGAGATGGTCGAGGCCGGGCTTGGCTGGGGCGACTTCCCGCTGTCGCGCATTGCCCCGCTGCTCAAGGCCGGGCGACTGGTGCAACTGGATTTTCGCAACACCCGCAATGAACTGCGCCTGCCGGTGCATGCCTTCTGGCTCAAGCAACAGCCGCTGCAACGCGCTGCCCAGGAGCTGGTGAGGTTGCTGAGACAGACCGCAGCCCTGGCCGACTGACCCCGCGTCAAAATGGTACGTAAATATTTCGTGGTTTCAGCCGATACCTGAAAGGTCAGTCGCGTGCAATTCACGATGGCGGTGCTCACAAGGCTCCGACCCGTGACGCCGTCACTTCCCCTATCTGGCTAAAGGTCTCGAAACATGAACCTGAAATTTCGCCACAAGATCCTGCTCAGCGCCGGCGCAGTCGTCGTGCTGGCCTTTGCACTGTTCACCCTCTACAACGATTACCTGCAACGCAACACCATCCGCCAGAACATCGAATCGTCGGTCAACCAGGCCGGCGCGCTGACAGCCAGCAGTGTGCAGAACTGGATGAGCGGGCGCATCCTGGTGCTGGAAAACCTGGCCCAGAACATCGCCCATCAGGGCGCCAATGCCGACTTCCCCGGGCTGGTCGACCAGCCCGCCTTCACATCGAACTTCCAGTTCACCTATGTGGGCCAGACCAACGGCGTGTTCACCCAGCGCCCGGACGCGAAAATGCCCGACGGCTACGACCCGCGCCAGCGTCCCTGGTACACCGCCGCTGTCGCCGCCGGCAAACCCATGCTCACCCCACCCTACCTGGCGGCTGTCGGCGGGCTGGTGGTGACCATTGCGATGCCGGTCAAGAGCAACGGCGAACTGGTCGGCGTGGTGGGCGGCGACCTGAGCCTGGCCACCCTGGTGGATATCATCAATGCCGTGGACTTCGGCGGTATCGGCCACGCCTTCCTGGTCGACCGCGACGGGCAGATGATCGTCAGCCCGGACAGCGACCAGGCCATGAAGAACCTCAAGGACATCTACCCCGGCAGCAACCTGCAGGTCGCCGCCGGCCTGCACGACGTGACCCTCAACGGCGAACAGCGGATCATCTCGTTCGCCCCGGTCAGCGGCCTGCCGTCGGCCGACTGGTACATCGGCCTGTCCATCGACAAGGCAAAGGCCTACGCCCCGCTGAGCCAGTTCCGCACCTCGGCCATCATCGCCATGCTGATCGCCGTGGCCGCCATCGCCGGCCTGCTGAGCCTGCTGATTCCGGTGCTGATGCGCCCCCTCACCACCATGGGCCGCGCCATGCAGGACATCGCCCAGGGCGAAGGCGACCTGACCCGGCGCCTGACCGTGGAAAACAAGGATGAATTCGGCGAACTGGCCGGTGCCTTCAACCAGTTCGTGGAGCGCATCCATGCATCGATTTCCGAAGTGGCCTCGGCCACCCGCCAGGTGCACGACCTGTCGGAACGCGTGATGAGCGCCTCCAACGCCTCGATCATCGGCTCCGAGGAACAGAGCCTGCGCACCAACAGCGTGGCCGCTGCAATCAACGAACTGGGCGCCGCCACCCAGGAGATCGCGCGCAACGCCGCCGATGCCTCGCAACATGCCAGCGGTGCCAGCGACCAGGCCAACGATGGTCGCCAGGTGATGCAGGAGACCATCAGCGCGATGACGGCGCTGTCGCAGAAGATCAGCGAGTCGTGCGAGCAGATCGAAACCCTCAACGCCAGCACCGATGACATCGGCCAGATCCTCGACGTGATCAAGGGCATCTCGCAGCAGACCAACCTGCTGGCACTCAACGCCGCCATCGAGGCAGCACGGGCCGGTGAAGCCGGTCGCGGCTTTGCCGTGGTGGCCGACGAAGTGCGCAACCTGGCGCACCGTACCCAGGAATCGGCCGAAGAGATCCACAAGATGATCACCACCCTGCAGGTGGGGTCGCGCGAGGCAGTGCACAACATGAACGCCAGCCAGGTGTCCAGCGAGCAGAGCGTGCAGGTCGCCAACCAGGCCGGCGAACGCCTGACCAGCGTGACCCTGCGCATTGGCGAGATCGACGGCATGAACCAGTCGGTAGCAGCCGCCACCGAGGAACAGACCGCCGTGGTCGAGAGCCTGAACCTGGACATCACCCAGATCAACGTGCTCAACCAGCAGGGTGTGGCCAACCTCAACGACACCCTCAAGCACTGCGATGACCTGGCGCGTCAGGCCGGGCGCCTCAAGCAACTGGTAGACAGCTTCAAGATCTGACCCCCGCCCTCGCCCATCGGCCGCCCAGGCGGTCGATGGCACCCTCGCCTGCTGCGTTACGGTTATAAACTAATAACGAACAAGTCTATTTGGCTATAAAAAAACCTTTATGCTGGCGCCATCCGATCACGGGCTCGCTGGGTGTTTAGGTATTTATGGATGTAGGTTCTTTTGGTTTCACCATCGCAGGCCTGGTTGTTGGGTTCATTGTCGGCATGACCGGCGTTGGCGGTGGTTCGTTGATGACCCCGATCCTGCTCTGGTTCGGCATCAACCCGGCCACTGCAGTGGGCACCGACCTGTTGTATGCGGCCATCACCAAGGCCAGTGGCGTCTGGGTGCACAGCAAGCAAAAGAACATCGACTGGAAGATCACCGGGCTGCTGGCCATGGGCAGCGTGCCAGCGGCGGCCTTGACCCTGTGGTTTCTGAGCACCCTGCATACCGACACCCAGACGCTCAACGGCGTGATCAAGCAGGGCCTGGCGGTGGTGCTGATCCTCACGGCGCTGGCCATCCTGTTCAAGTCGCGGTTGCAGGCGTTTGCCAGCAAGCACGCCGGTGACCGCTACCACCTCAGCGAACGCAGCCTCAACGCCCTTACCGTGGTCACTGGCGTGGTGCTGGGCGTGATGGTGTCACTGACCTCGATTGGCGCGGGCGCCCTGGGCACTGTCGCGCTGTTTCTGCTGTACCCGTACCTGGTCACCCGGCGCCTGGTGGGCACCGAGATCGCCCACGCCGTACCTCTGACCCTGGTCGCCGGCCTGGGCCATGCCAGCATGGGCAACATGGACTGGTCGTTGCTGGGCTACCTGCTGCTGGGCTCGTTGCCGGGGATCTACCTGGGCAGCCACCTGACCGGGCGCATTTCCGACAACGTACTGCGCCCTTGCCTGGCGGGGATGCTGTTGCTGATCGGGTACAAGCTCGCGTTCTGAGCGCATCTTTCCGACAGCGCGTCGACGCCATTCGCCGGCAAGGCCAGCTCCTACCGTGATCATGTAGGAGCCGGCCTTGCCGGCGAAGCTTTTTATGACGCAACGTATAGTAGTATTACCATACGTCGCAGGTAGTACTTCCATAACAACCCGACATTGTTATATAAGATGCCCGGAGCCATCTGCGCTGCCGCCACCGACAAGGGGGCAGCTGACATCAAGAGCTAACAATCAGCCAACGGGTGCCACACATGTCGAATTCTCACCAGGGCCTCGCCCCTGCCTGTACGAGCCTGCTCAACCTCGGCTCACCCCCGCGCACGTTACCCCGCCCCGCGACCTGATCGCGGCGCGCCGGCGCCTGCCCCACCGCATTTACCGTCTGGCTGCGAGCCCTGCCCGCCGCCCTGACGCCCCACACCCGCAACAAAGTCGATGGCCCGCCCCAGGCAATAAAAACAACAAAGGAGCCCCACCCATGACGCACGCCCCAACCGATCACGCGCAGAGTTGCGACCGCATCCGCGCCAACCCCAAATTCCAGCAACTGGTGCGCACCCGATCGCGCCTGGCCTGGTCACTCAGCGCCGCAGTGCTGGGTGCCTACTACCTGTTCATGCTGGTGGTGGCGTTCTACCCGCAGGTGCTGCACACACCGCTGGGGGACGGTCGCCAACTGACCCTCGGCATTCCCGTGGCCTCGGCACTGATCGTGCTGTCGTGGCTGCTGACCGGCTGGTACGTGCGCAGCGCCAATACCCGCTTCGACAGCCTCAGCGCACAGGTACTGGAGGAGTCGAAATGAACCGCACCGCACTGCTAGTGCTGAGCAGCCTGCTGCTGACCCCGGCGGCTTTCGCGGCGCCGCTGGTGGCCGACAAACAACCGGTCAACCTGCACGCCATCGCGATGTTCTTCGTGTTCGTGCTGGGCACCCTGGCGATCACCTGGTGGGCCGCGCGCCAGACCCGCTCCACCTCCGACTTCTACACCGCCGGCGGCGGCATCAGCGGTTTCCAGAACGGCCTGGCGATTGCCGGCGACTACATGTCGGCGGCCACCCTGCTGGGCCTGTCGAGCCTGGTGTTCGCCAAGGGCTACGACGGCTTCATCTACACCGTGGCGTTCTTCGTCGGCTGGCCGATCATCACCTTCCTGATGGCCGAGCGCCTGCGCAACCTGGGGCGCTACACCTTTGCCGACATCGTGTCGTACCGCCTGGACCAGACCCGCATCCGCACCTTCGCCGCCTTCGGCTCGCTGACCGTGGTGTGCTGCTACCTGGTGGTGCAGATGGTGGGTGCCGGGCAACTGATCAAGCTGCTGTTCGGCCTGGACTACAGCACCGCAGTGATGGTGGTGGGCGCCCTGATGCTGGTGTACGTGATCTTCGGCGGCATGATCGCCACCACCTGGGTGCAGATCATCAAGGCCGTGCTGTTGCTGGCCGGTGGCACCACCCTGGCGCTGCTGGCCATGGCCGAGTTCGGCTTCAGCCTGGAAACCCTGGCCAGTCGCGCAGTGAACGTGCACAGCACAGGCTGGAGCATCATGGGCCCCGGCTCGATGCTGGCCGACCCGATCAACGCCGCGTCGCTGTCGCTGGGGCTGGTGTTCGGCATCGCCGGGCTGCCGCATATCCTGATGCGCTTTTTCACCGTGCCCAACGCCAAGGAAGCACGCAAGTCGGTGTTCTACGCCACCGGCTTCATCGGTTTCTTCTTTCTGGTGGTGATGGTGCTGGGCTACGCGGCCATCGTCATCGTCGGCACCGACCCGCAGTTCTACGTGGACGGCGACCTCAAGGGCGCGCTGATCGGTGGCGGCAACATGGTCGCCATGCACCTTGCAAAGGCAGTGGGCGGCAACCTGTTCCTGGGCTTCCTGTCGGCGGTGGCCTTCGCCACCATTCTCGCGGTGGTGTCGGGCCTGGCACTGGCCGGTGCGTCGGCCATCTCCCATGACCTCTACGCCACCGTGTGGAAAAAGGGCACCGCCAGCGAAAAGGACGAGATGCGCGTGACCCGTATCGCCACCGTCGGCCTGGGCATCATCGCGATCCTGCTGGGCATCCTGTTCGAGAAGCAGAACGTGGCCTTCCTGGTGGGCCTGACCTTCGGTATCGCCGCCTCCACCAACTTCCCGGTGCTGATCATGGCCATGTACTGGAAAGGCCTGACCACCCGCGGCGCGCTGGCCGGCGGCTTTGCCGGGCTGATCACCGCGCTGGGGCTGGTGATCCTGTCGCCGGCGGTGTGGGTGTCGGTGCTGGGCAACGCCCAGGCGATCTATCCCTATGACCATCCGGCACTGTTTTCCATGCCGCTGGCGTTCCTGGTCACGGTGATTGTGTCCAGGCTCGACCGCAGCGCCCGCGCAGCCCGCGAACGTGCCGCCTTCGACGACCAGTTCGTGCGCGCACAGACTGGCCTGGGCGCCGCCACCGCCGTCAGCCACTGAACCACTGCAACCCCTGTCACGGGCCGCTACGGCGGCCCGTGCGGGCATCGCTGCACCTCATAAAAACAAAAAAGAGGATTTACCATGCACCGCACTTTCCCACCGTTCAGCCTTGGCCTGCTGGCCACGGCAACACTCGCCGGCGTTTGCAGCACGGCCAACGCGGCCTTTGTCGATGACAGCAAGGCCAGCGTGGAACTGCGCAACTTCTACTTCAACCGCGACTTTCGCCAGCACGAGGCCCCGCAGTCCAAGGCCGAGGAATGGGCCCAGGGCTTTGTGCTGCGCTACGAGTCCGGCTTTACCGAGGGCACCCTGGGCGTTGGGGTGGACGCCATCGGCCTGCTCGGGCTCAAGCTCGATTCCAGCCCCGAACGCAGTGGTAGCGGCCTGCTGCAGCGTGACCGCGAGGCACCGCGCCGTGCCCAGGGCGAGTACAGCGAGCTGGGCCTGACCGCCAAGGTGCGCGCCAGTCACAGCGTGTTGAAGGTCGGCACCCTGATACCCAGGCTGCCGGTGCTGATGCCCAACGACTCGCGCCTGTTGCCGCAGACCTTTTCCGGCGGGCAGTTGAACGTGCAGGAGCTGGAGAACCTGAACCTCGACATCGGCCGGCTGCGCCAGGTCAACCAGCGCGACTCCACCGACTACGAGGACATGGGCGTGACCACGGGCGCGGCAAAAAACATCGTGGCCCGGCGCAGCGACAGCGATCGCTTCGACTTCGCCAGCCTTAGCTACAAGTGGACCGACAGCCTGACTACCAGCTACAGCTACGGTGCGCTCGACAACCTCTACCGCCAGCACTTCGTGGGCCTGAACCACACCTGGGCGCTGGGCGAGGGGCAGTCGCTCAAAAGCGATATCCGGTTCGCCCGCTCCAGCGACGACGGCGCCAGCAACGTCGACAACAAGGCGCTAGGGGCGATGTTCACCTATGGCATACAGGGCCACGCCTTCGGTGTGGGCTACCAGCGCATGCGCGGCGACACCGGCTTTGCCTACCTCAACGGCGCCGATGCCTACCTGGTGAACTTCGTGCAGATCGGCGACTTCGCCAACAAGGACGAAACCTCGTGGCAGGCCCGCTACGACTTCAACTTCGCCAGCGTGGGCCTGCCGGGGCTGACCTTCATGACCCGCTACCTGCGCGGCGACGGCATCGACCTGGGTGCGGGGCGGCCCGATGGCAAAGAGTGGGAGCGCGACACCGATATCGGCTACGTGGTGCAAAGCGGCCCGCTGAAAAACGTCGGCGTGAAGTGGCGCAACGCCACGGTACGCTCCACGCATTTCGGCAACGACCTGGACGAGAACCGGCTGATCCTGTCGTACACCGTTGCACTCTGGTAATTGAACATTGGCCATTCGCCGATAACACTCAGGCGTTGCTCGTGGTCCAGAGGGCAACGTCTGACGTCATCAAGCGACGAACAACTGGAAGTCGCGCTTGAAAAAGTCCCACACTGGGACCAGAATGGGGCCTTATGAGAATCATTGCAATCAGTCACCTGAAAGCATTTTCCGAGAAGCATCCTGCATCCAAGCAACCCTTGCTCTCATGGATTGACGAAGCCAGGCAGGCAAGATGGTCCACGCCTGCGGATATCAAGGCGCAGTTCGGCAATGCCAGCATCCTCAAAAGTCGCAGAGTGGTGTTCAATATCAAAGGCAATGACTATCGGATCGTGGCTGCCGTGGCCTATCGCTTCGAAGCCATCTACATCAAGTTTGTCGGTACTCACGAACAATACGATGGCATTGACGCCGACACCGTTGAGATGGAGTGATCCTGTGAACATTCACCCAATTCATACCGAGCAGGACTACAAGGCCGCGTTGAACGCAGTGTCCGAGCTGTTCGACAACGAGCCGGAACCCGGCACGCCCGAAGGTGATTACTTCGATGTCATGGTCACGCTGATAGAGGCGTATGAGACCAAGCAGTTTCCGCTCGACCTGCCCGACCCCATCGAGGCTATTCGCTTCAGAATGGAGCAGTCCGGCCTGAGCGCCGCCGACCTGGTACCGGCAATCGGCCGGAAGAACCGGGTCTACGAAGTACTCAATGGAACGAGAGCGCTGACACTGCCGATGATATGGCGGTTGCACGAAATGTTCGGAATTCCGGCGCAAAGCCTGATAAAACCTCGACAAGTACAGGGCGTCGACACTACACGTTGACTGCTTGCGCAGAGCTATCGAGCCAGGGAGGCCCGGCATGTTGCACGTTCTGTTCCACCGTTTTCCACTTGCCCTTGCCCTGAGCGCCCTGCTCGTCGCCTGCGTGCCCTACCCGCGAGAGCGCCCGGCCTATGCCGACCTGTGCGAGTCGCGCCAGGTGTTCGAGGTGCCGACCGCGCACGGGGTCAAGACTTTCTACCTGTACACCTACCTCTACGACCATGCGCTGATGTGGAGAGATCGACCCTACACGCAGGGTTACTTCAGCGTGCCCCATGGCTCGCCACAGCGCGAGTTCTACGTGCAGGTGATCGGCTTCAACAAGAATCGCCAGCAGCCTCTCAAGGCAGGGTCGGGCGAAGCGCCCATCCCCATGCTGTACGACAGCCGCAAGGCCTACCTGACCTTCGAGAATGGCCAGCGCCTGGCGGCCCGCCCGGACCTTTACCTGGGCGCGCTGAACAACGACTTCCCGCTTTCGGGCAAGGACTACGTGCGCCCCTCGCCGTTCGACATCAACAGTGACGAGGTGCACCGGCGCATTCCCAAGCTCACCAACAACAGCCGCTATGGCTCGGTCTACGTCGCGTTCAACACCCCGGACTTCAACGCCGACGCCAAGTGGACGATCAACCTGGGCACGTTGGAAATCGACGGGCAGTCGGTTACTGTGGCGCCACTGCAACTGTGCCACCACCCGAAAAAATCCTGGATCGGCGTCGAGCCGTTGATGCGGCCCTGAGCCCCGGTCCACTTCACGCCCACATTCAGCGAGGTTGCATGCAGATCGAGCTTCTGGAGGTTCGCGATCACCTCCACCGTTTCGCCCCTTTCGACGCCCTGCCCGAAGAAACCCTCAACGGCATTGCGCCACGAATCCAGGTGAGCTATTTCAAGGCCGGCAGCACCATCCTGGAAGCAGGCGCCAGCATCCAGGACCTGCACTACGTGCGCAGCGGTGCGGTGGAGATCTACCGGCGCAACGGCGAGCTCTACAACCGCCTGGGCGAAGGCGACATCTTCGGCCAGGCCGGGTTGCTGCGCAGCAACAAGGTGCGCTTTCCGGCCAAGGCGCTGGAAGACAGCCTGATCTACTTCATTCCGGCAGACCTGTTTGCCGAACTGTGCGAGCAGCACGACAGCTTTGCCGAGTTCGTGGAGGCCGAAGGACATTCGCGTCTCAAGTCCGCTGTCGAAGGCCAGGGCCGCGCCAGCGAGCTGATCCAGCTCAAGGCACGCACCCTGCTCTCGCGCAGCCTGGTGTGGGTGAGCCAGGACACTTCGATTCTGGACGCGGCGCGCCTGATGGCCGCCGAAAGCGTGTCGTGCGTGGCAGTGGTCGAACCGGTACCGGATGCCCCCGACAAACTGCTGGGGCTGGTCACCGACCGGGACCTGCGCACCCGCGTGCTGGCCGCCGACCTCAGCAGCAGCCTGCCCATCAGCACGGTGATGTCGAGCGATCCGGTGGTGATCCAGGCCAACGACTCGGTGTTCGAAGCCATGCTGTGCATGCTGCGGCGCAACATCCACCACCTGCCGGTGGTGCACAAGGGCCGCACGCTGGGGCTGATCAACCTGTCGGACATCATCCGCCACGAGTCCCAGAGCAGCCTGCACCTGGTCAACAGCATCTCCAACCAGAACAGCGTGGCCGGCCTGCGCTCGCTGCTGCGCGACCTGCGCGGCACCTATGTGCGCATGGTGCGCGATGGCGCCACCGCGCACATGATCGGCAGCGCGATTTCCGGCATCGGGCGCGCCTTCACCCAGCGCCTGCTGGAACTGGCCGAACGCGACCTGGGCCCGCCGCCGGTGCCGTACTGCTTCATGGCGCTGGGTTCGATGGCGCGGGACGAACAGTTGCTGGTCACCGACCAGGACAACGCCCTGGTGCTGGACGACAGCTTCGACCCGGTGCAGCACGACGCCTACTTCCTCAAACTCGCCACCTTCGTCAGCGACGGCCTGGCCGCGTGCGGCTACAGCTACTGCAAGGGCGGGATCATGGCCACCAACGACCAGTGGCGCCAGCCGCTGCGGGTATGGAAGGGCTACTTCACCCAGTGGATCGACAAACCCAACGCGGCCACCCTGCTCAACAGCAGCATCTTCTTCGACCTCGACGGGGTGTATGGCCAGCTGGAACTGGTGGAAACCCTCAAGACCCTGTGCGCGCAGAAGTCCAGCGCCAGCCCCGCCTTTCTTACCGCCATGGCGCGCAATGCACTGAACCGTACGCCGCCGCTGGGGTTCTTCCGCACCTTCGTGATGGAAACCGACGGCCGCCAGAAACAGATCATCAACCTCAAGGGCCGCGGCACCGCACCGCTCACCGACCTGATTCGCGTGCATGCCCTGGCCTGCGCCAGCACCGCGCAGAACTCGGTCGAGCGCCTGGAAGCCATCAGCGCCACCAAGCTGATGCAGCCGGCGGCCATCGAGCACCTGCGTTATGCGCTGGAGTTCCTGTCGATGGTGCGCATTCGGCACCAGGTGGACGCCCTCGAAAACGGCCAGCAGCCGGACAACTACATCGAGCCCGAGCGCTTCTCCAGCAGCGAGCGACACAACCTCAAGGAAGCGTTCCAGGTGCTGAGCCATGCGCAGAAGTTCCTGCGCTTTCGCTACCCTGGCATCGTGCGGCACTCGCGATGAAGCCGCGTGGTATCGACCGTATCGACTGGGCAACGCGCTTTCAGGCATTGGCAGCCCAGGCGCGCAACCCGCTGCTGAAGAACTTCTATGCCGCCGGCGTGGTGCCGGCTGGCACTCCCCTGGAGCAGGTGCCGTTGCTGGCGCTGGATGTGGAAACCACCGGGCTGGATGCGCAGAAGGATGCCATTGTCAGCATTGGCCTGATGCCCTTCACCCTGCAGCGCATCCGCTGCGCCGAGGCGCGCTACTGGGTGGTGAAACCGCGCACCGAACTGAGCGACGAGTCGGTGACCTTCCACCACATCACCCACAGCGACATCCGCCATGCGCCCACCCTGCCCCATGTGCTCAACGCGTTGCTGGGAGCCATGGCCGGGCATGTGATGGTGGTGCATTACCGCAACCTGGAGCGCGGGTTTCTCGACAATGCGGTGCGACGGCACCTGGGTGAGGGGCTGGAGTTTCCGGTGATCGACACCATGCAGCTGGAAGCGCTGCTGCACCGTGGCAAACGCAGTTGGCGGGACCGCCTGCTGCGCCGGCCGCCAGCCTCGATACGCCTGGCCGACAGCCGCGCGCGCTATCACCTGCCGCCCTATCACGCGCACCATGCCCTGACCGATGCGTTGGCCACGGCCGAGCTGTTGCAGGCACAGGTGGCACATCGGTTCGAAGCGGGAATGGAAATCGGGCGGCTGTGGGATTGAACGCCAGCAAACTGGCTTTGTGCAGGAGCCAGCCTTGCTGGCGATGCCCGGCTACGCCGGGCCAGGGGCGCCATGCACGCCATCGCCGGCAAGGCCGGCTGCTACGCCCCCACAATAAAGTTGCTGCGCCGGGCGGGCTTTAACCGCGCGGCTCCGACATCAGTCCCTTGACCAGCGACACACAGCCGAGCAGCAACACGATGGCGAACGGCAGGCCGGTCGACACCGCCATCGCCTGCAGCGCAATCAAGCCGCCACCGAGCAACAGCGCAATCGCGATCACGCCCTGCATCACCGCCCAGAACACCCGCTGCGGCACCGGTGCATCCACCTTGCCACCGGCAGTGATGGTATCGATCACCAGCGAGCCGGAGTCGGACGAGGTGATGAAGAACACCGCCACCAGCACGATGCCGATGAACGAGGTGATCTCCTTGAGCGGCAGGCCGCTGAGCATCGCGAACAGCTTGAGCTCCAGCACCGCATCGGTCACGCCGGCAAAGTGCTGGTTCACGGTCTGATCGATGGCGGTGCCGCCGAAAGTGGTCATCCACAGCACCGACACCAGCGAGGGCACCAGCAACACGGCGATGAGAAACTCGCGCACCGTGCGGCCACGGCTGACACGGGCGATGAACATGCCCACGAACGGCGACCAGCTGATCCACCAGGCCCAGTAGAACGCAGTCCAGCCCTGGGTGAACTCGGCATCCTCGCGCCCCACCGGGTTGGACAACGCCGGCAGGTACTCGATGTAGGCCGTGAGGTTTCTGAAGAAGCCGGTGAAGATCGCCAGGGTCGGCCCGACCACGATGATGAACACCAGCAGCAGCAACGCCAGGCCCATGTTCACCTGGGACAGCATCTTCACGCCCTTGTCCATGCCGGCCAGCACCGAGCCCAGTGCGATGATGCTGATGCCGATGATCAGCAGCACCTTGCTGACATTGGTCGAGGGGATCGCGAACAGGTATTCGAGCCCGGCTGCCGCCTGCTCGGCACCGATCCCGAGGGAAGTGGCCAGGCCGAACAGCGTGGCGAACACCGCCAGGATATCGATCACATGCCCCGGCCAGCCCCACACGCGCTCACCCAGCAACGGGTAGAACACCGAGCGGATCGACAGCGGCAAGCCCTTGTTGTAGGTGAACAGCGCCAGCGACAACGCAACGATCGCGTAGATCGCCCACGGGTGCAGGCCCCAGTGATAGATGGTGGCCGCCATCGCCATGTCGGCCGCCACCTTGGCATCACCGCCTGCACCGCCCAGCGGCGCCCAGTCGGTACGCACGCCGTTGGCGTCGAGGGTGACCCCGCCCATGGCGGCCGAGAAATGCGACATCGGTTCGGCCACGCCATAGAACATCAGGCCGATACCCATGCCGGCGGCGAACAGCATCGAGAACCAGCCCACATAGGAATGGTCCGGCACCGCTTCGCGCCCGCCCAGGCGCACCTTGCCCAACGGCGAGACGATCAGGCCCAGGCACAGCAGTACGAAGATGTTCGCGGTGCTCATGAAGAACCACGCCAGGTTGGCGGTCAACCAGCTGCGCATGGCGCTGAACACCGGCTCGACTTCGTTCTGCAAGGCCAGGGTGAGGATGACGAACAGGAAGATGGTGGCGGCAGAGATGAGGAACACCTTGCCGTGGATGTCCAGCGAGAAGGAAAACTCGCCCTTGAAATTGTCCTGGCCGACGACGTAGTCGGTATCGATCAGGTTTACTTCACCGCTGGGAGCTGGAATGCCGTCGACGGTCGGCGCCTGAGAATGCCCGGGTGTGTCGTTGGAGGGGGTTCTTCCCACGAAATAGCTCCTTGAATTGCTGGCACGCTTCGACGTGCAGTGATCTGATAGCCCCGCTGTTCCTATGGCAAAACGAGAAATGTGAAGGCCACAGGGTAGCAGGCCTGAGGTCGGACCGCCGCACCCGTCATCGGTTCAAGGCTTTTTGCCATTATTTGCATTCACCTTGCCGGCCCTTTATTGCACGACTCAAGCGAGCCCCCATGTCCCGATACGCCATCGCCGTCACCGCCGCCGACCACAAGCCAGGGATCGTCAAGCTGCTGCGCCAGTGGTCTGCCGACAGCATCGGCGAGCTGATGCGCAAGGTGGGCACGCAAACGCCGGTCGTGCTGTTCGATACCACGGACTTCGCCCTGGAGGTGCCCAGCGAGCAAGGCACGGTGACGCAGCAGCAAACGCTGCTGGCAATCATCGATGCGCTGGAGCAGGCCGGCGCCAGCCTGCGCATCACCCACCATGCAGGCACGCTGGTGGAGCCGCTGACGCGTGAGATGCTGGAGAACCTGTTCGAAAGCGAGCTGCTCTACCTGGGCCAGGAGCACGACTGAGCGTTGCTACGCCCCGCCGTGCCCGTAACGCTTGCGGTACTCGGCAGGTGTCACCCCCACGTGCTTGAAGAACGCGCGGCGCAAGGTGTCGGCGTTGGCGAAGCCGCATTTGGCGGCGACCTGCTTGGGCGCATCACCACCGGCCTCCAGCAGGGCGCGTGCAGCGGCCACCCGCGCCGACTCCACCCAGGCTGCGGGCGTGACGCCCACCTCGGCATGAAACAGCCGGGCAAAATGCCGGGGGCTGAGCCCGGCATGTTCGGCCAGTGCCTCGACTGTCAGCGCCAGCTGCGGGTTGGCGGCCACCCAGCGCTGCACTTGCTGCAACACCGAACGCCCGGCTGGCTGCGCCTCGCCCTTGCGGCTGAACTGCAACTGCCCGCCCGGGCGCTTGAAGAACATCACCAGTTGCGCCGCTACCCGCAGCGCGATTTCACGGCCCAGGTCTTCCTCCACCAGCATCAGCGCCAGGTCCAGCCCGGCAGTGACCCCGGCGGCTGTGCGCAGCTTGCCGTCGCGCACATACAGCGCATCCTCTTCCACGCTCAGGCTCGGGTAACGCTGTGCCAGGGCCTGTGCCGCGGCCCAGTGCGTGGTCACCCGCCGCCCATCCAGCAACCCGCTGGCCGCCAGCGCGAAGGCGCCGGTGCACACCGAGCCGAAGCGGCGCGACTGGCCCGCGCAATCGCGGATCCAGGCCAGCAGCGTGTTGTTCAGTTGCATCCGCGCCGCATCCGGCGCACCGGCCACCAGCAAGGTGTCGAAGCGCTGCCCGGGCTCACCTGCCACCAGGTCGGGCAACAGCCGCGCACCGGACGAGCTGTGAATGGGCCCTGCCTCGCACGCCACCACCTGCAACGTGTAGACCTGCCGACCCGCCTCGACATTGGCCTGGGCGAACACATCCAGCGGGCCCGACACATCGAGCAGTTGAACACCGGGCAGCGCGAGTACGGCAATGGTTCTGGTCATGGCTAAGGGGCGAACCTCAAGGCGTCGTGATTTCACGTGAAATGGCAGTATATGGCGTATCACGCCATTTGAGGACAGCAGTGTCGAGGCTGACAATGGAGGCGAACCGCAACCCGGAGCCTGCCCCATGACACTCGACATCCACGGCATCAAGATCCCCGACAGCCAGCTCGCCCGCGAAATCACCGAGGTGGTACGCGATACGGCCTCGCCCCTGCTGTTCCACCATTCCAGCCGCGTGTTCTACTTCGCCGCCCTGGCGGGCCAGAAGCGCGGCCTGAAGTTCGACGCCGAGCTGCTGTACTGCGGCTGCATGTTCCACGACATGGGCCTGACCCATCAGCACAGCAGCGCCTGCGAGCGTTTCGAAGTGGATGGCGCCAATGCCGCACGCGACTTCCTGTGCGGCCACGGCATCGCCCAGCAGGACATCGATACGGTATGGACCGCCATCGCTCTGCACACCACCCCAGGCATACCCGAGCACATGCACCCGGTGGTGGCGCTGGTGACGGCAGGGGTCGAGATGGACGTGTTGGGGCTGACCCACGGCCAGTACGGCGCTGCCGAGCGCGAAGCCATCGTCAGCGCCCACCCGCGGGGCGAGCACTTCAAGGAAGACATCATCCAGGCCTTCTACGACGGCATCCGCCACAAGCCGCAGACCACCTTCGGCAACGTCAAGGCGGATGTGCTGGCCGACAAGGACCCCACCTTCAAGCCCGGGAATTTCTGTGCGGTGATTCGCGGCTCGAAGTGGGCGAGCTAGGCACCTGCTGGCCCGTGGTGCTTGATATTGGCGGCCAGGCCGCGACGGGTGATGTAGCCGATGCGTGCGCTCACCAGTTGAATCGCGATCATCAGGGGCAGGGTCAGCACCACGGTCCACAGCATGGAGAAGCCAAACTGTGCGCCGGCTTGCGAATAGGTGGCGATACCGCTCGGATCGTCGTCGGCGGCGCCGGTGATCAACCCGGGCCCAAGCCGTCGCAGGCTGGGGCGCAATCCGATTTTCCTGACAGGCTTCATGGCCGCGCCTCGATTCACCTGCGGGGGTGGGCCGAACATTGCGCAGGGGACAGCAACAGACTAGCCCGCCCACGGCCGTTTGAGCGCCGGCATGACGGGCTTGCAGGCGAAGGTTGCAGACTCTTGGTAAACTGGCGCACTTGTGTTTTTGGGGCTGGCCGGTGTGACGCGGTGTCAGCGCAGAACGCCCATCGCCCGAAACACCCCGAATTGGCTGCACCACACGTAGACGAACATGCTCTCAGAACCTGTTACAACTCCTGTAGATACGCGGCCCGAGCCGTCCCGCCGCTTCAGCGTTGCGCCGATGATGGACTGGACCGACCGCCACTGCCGCTTCTTCCTGCGCCAGCTGTCGCGCAATGCCTTGCTCTACACCGAAATGGTCACCACCGGCGCCCTGCTGCATGGCGACGCCGAGCGTTTTCTGCGCCATGACGAAGCCGAGTACCCACTGGCCCTGCAACTGGGTGGCAGCGTGCCGGCGGACTTGGCCGCCTGCGCCGTACTCGCGCAGAACGCCGGCTACAACGAAGTGAACCTCAACGTCGGCTGCCCCAGCGACCGCGTGCAGAACAACATGATCGGCGCCTGCCTGATGGGCCATCCGGGGTTGGTGGGCGATTGTGTCAAGGCCATGCTCGACGCAGTGCAGATCCCGGTCACGGTCAAACACCGCATCGGCATCAACGGCCGCGACAGCTACGCCGAGCTCTGCGACTTCGTCGGCCAGGTACGCGACGCAGGCTGCCGCAGCTTCACCGTACACGCGCGCATCGCCATCCTCGAGGGCCTCTCGCCCAAGGAGAACCGCGAGATCCCGCCACTGCGCTATGACGTCGCCGCGCAGCTCAAGGCCGACTTCCCGGACCTGGAGTTCATTCTCAATGGCGGCATCAAGACCCTCGCCGAATGCCAGCAGCACCTGCAGACCTTCGACGGCGTGATGCTCGGCCGCGAGGCGTACCACAACCCTTATGTACTGGCCGAAGTCGACCAGCAGCTGTTCGGCAGCGACGCCCCGGTGATCAGCCGCAGCGAAGCGCTGGCCAGGCTGCGCCCGTACATCGCCCAGCACCTGCAGAACGGCGGCGCCATGCACCATGTCACCCGGCATATCCTCGGCCTGGGCCAGGGCTTCCCCGGCGCTCGCAAGTTCCGCCAGCTGCTGTCGGTGGACATCCACAAGAGCACCGACCCCCTGGGCCTGCTCGACCAGGCGGGGCTGCTGCTGGAAGGACGCTAGGAACCTGCGCGCGGCTGGACACTCCAATCGTTACCCTCCCCCGATAGCCTGCCGCACAGCCCTTGAGCGGCCGGCAGCGCTCGGGTAATGTCGTCCAACCGCACAGGACAGAGCACGCTCATGACTTCCAAGCTGGAACAACTCAAGCAGTTCACCACGGTCGTCGCCGACACCGGCGATATCGATGCGATCAGCCGGCTCAAGCCGGTCGACGCCACCACCAACCCGTCCCTGTTGCTCAAGGCCGCCGCCATGCCCGGCTATGCCGAGCTGCTCGATGACGCGCTCAAGCACAGCAAGGGCGACCTGGGCCTTGCCTGCGATGCATTCGCGGTATCGGTGGGCAGCGGAATTCTCAAGGTGATCCCGGGCCGTATTTCCACGGAAGTGGACGCCCGACTGTCCTTCGACCAACCTGCCCTGCTGTCCAAGGCGCGCCAATTGATCGAGTTGTACGACAAGGCCGGCATCGGCCGCGACCGCGTGCTGATCAAGCTGGCCTCCACCTGGGAGGGCATCCGCGCCGCCGAGGTGCTGGAAAAGGAAGGCATCCAGACCAACCTGACCCTGCTGTTTTCCTTCGCCCAGGCGGCTGCCTGTGCCGATGCCGGGGTGTTCCTGATTTCGCCGTTCGTGGGCCGTATCTACGACTGGTACAAGAAATCGACCGGCAAGGAGTATGTCGGGGCCGAAGACCCGGGCGTGAAGTCGGTCACGCGTATTTACGATTACTACAAGGCCAACGGCTACGACACCGTGGTCATGGGCGCCAGCTTCCGCAACATCGGCCAGATCGAGCAGTTGGCCGGCTGCGACCGCCTGACCATCAGCCCTGAGCTGCTGCAGCAGCTCAGCGATGACCAGGGCACCCTGGCGCGCAAGCTCACCCCGGGCAAGGCTGGCGAGCCACGCCTGACACTCGACGAAAGCCAGTTCCGCTGGCTCTCCAACGAAGATGCCATGGCCACCGAGAAACTCGCCGAGGGCATCCGCCAGTTTGCGCGGGATCAGGAGAAACTCGAGGCGTTGTTGGCTGCAAAGGCCTGATACAAATACGGTTTGCCAGGCAAGGTGTGAAGGCGGAGCATTAGCGGTTTTGCACGCTGGATCTTGCAGACCTCTTCGCCGGCAACGCCGACTCCTACAGGGCTGCACGATACTGTAGGAGCCGGCATTGCCGGCGAAGCGCCGAAGGCGCACCCATCCATCTTCGAGTAATCAATGCCCGAAAACACCCCGCTGCCCCTGGTACTGGCCGGCCCGTTGCTGCGCCGCCTGGAGCCTGCGCGCATGGTCCTGTGGCTGGTCGGCTCACAGCCGTTGCAGCCCGAACTGCACCTGCAACACTCCACCGAATACACCCTGAGCTGTCAGGTCATCCCCATCGGCCAGCACGCCTTCGTGCACCTGCTCGATATCCAGCTGCACACCCCACTGCCCACCGACGTGCAGATCGACTACGACGTGCTGATCGGCGGCCAGGGCATCGCCACCTGGGCCCCACACCTGCTGTATGAAGGCGCCCGCCTGCCCAACTTCGTGATACGCGAGCGCCTCGACCAGTTGTTGCATGGCTCGTGCCGCAAGCCGCACCACCCCGCCGCCGATGGCCTGTTGTGCGCCGACCGCCTGCTGGCCGCGCCCCACGCACCCGCCGAGCGCCCGGCGCTGCTGATGATGAGCGGCGACCAGGTGTACGCCGACGATGTCGCCGGCCCCATGCTGCGGGCCATCCACGGGCTGATCGAACGGCTGGGCCTGTACCACGAGCACCTGGAAGGCGCCGTGGTGCAGAACAGCGCCGAGCTGTACCGCCACCCGGCCAGCTACTATCACCGTGCCGACCTGCTGCCAGCCCTGGAGAGCAACGAAACCCTGCGCGAGCGCTTTTTCGGCGGCACGCGCAAACCCATCTTCACCAGCAGCAACGCCGACAACCACCTGGTAACCCTGGCCGAGATCATGGCCATGTACCTGCTGGTCTGGTCGCCTGTGCCCTGGACCTTGGTCGACACCCCCATGCCATCAAGCCTGACCACCCAGCGCCAGGCCCGCTACCAGCGCGAACAGCACTGCCTGAAGGGCTTCGTCGAAGGGCTGGATGGCGTGGCGCGGGTACTGGCGCACCTGCCCAGCCTGATGATCTTCGATGACCACGACATCACCGACGACTGGAACCTCTCGGCCCAATGGGAAGAAACCGCCTACGGGCACGCCTTCTCGCGGCGCATCATCGGCAACGCGCTGATCGGCTACATGCTCTGCCAGGGCTGGGGCAACAACCCGGACGTGTTTGGCGAGCTGCTGCAAAGCTGCCAGGCCCTGAGCCACAGCGCCGATGACGACGGCTATTTCGACCGCGCTGCGCAAGATGGCCTGATCAAACAGCTGCTGCGCTTTCAGGAGTGGCACTTCGTGCTGCCCACCCAGCCTGCGCTGCTGGTACTTGATACCCGCACACGTCGCTGGCGTAGCGAGAGCAAGCTGCAAAAGCCCTCCGGGCTGCTGGACTGGGAAGCGCTGTGCGAACTGCAGCAGGCCTTGCTGGACCACCCCTCGGCCATCATCGTCTCCCCCGCCCCGCTGTTTGGAGTGAAGCTGATCGAAACCATCCAGCGCGTGTTCAGTTGGTGCGGCTATCCGCTGCTGGTGGACGCCGAGAACTGGATGGCGCACCGGGGGGCGGCACAGGTGATCCTGAATATCTTCCGTCACTCGCGCACGCCAGGGCATTACGTGATCCTCTCGGGCGACGTGCACTATTCCTTCGTGTACGAGGTAATGATTCGTCACAAACGCGGCGCCCCGCACCTGTGGCAGATCACCAGCAGCGGCATCAAGAACGAATTCCCGCGCCGGCTGCTCGATGTGTTCGACCGACTCAATCGCTGGCTCTACGCCCCACGATCACCGTTGAACTGGTTCACCAAGCGCCGCCTGATGCAGGTGGTGCCGCGTACACCCGCGCACAGCAAGGCCGGCGAGCGCCTGTGGAACAGCGCCGGGCTGGGCCAGGTGTTCTTCAACGCGCAGGGGCAGCCCGAGCGCATCTTCCAGCTCAACGCCAACGGCGCGCCGCCCACGGAGTTTCCCCGCGAGGCTGAATGAAAAGGTGAGTTCGGCGCCCGCTACAGGGCGCCAGGATCGATCAGGTCCGCTCCAGGGCGTTGACCAGGTCGTGGAAGGCTTCGCGGTTGGAGTCGTTCAGGCCCATGAGGATCTTGTGCGCTTCCAACACCTTGGCGCGCACTACCTCTTCGTTCTGGTCCTGGGACGGCAGATCGGTCAGGCACTCAGGGCACGGGATTGGACGATCGACGATGTTGAACACCTGATCGAAGCCCATCGACTGCAGAAGCCGGGTGATATCGGCATGGGTAGTCACCACCGTGGGCAGCAGGCCGACCTTCTGCCGCGACAGGATCGACAACTTGGCCAGCAGGCCCAGAGTGGTGCTGTCGATACTGTTGGTTTCGGTAAGATCGATGACGATCGCCGAGAAATTCAGCGCCGTGAAGATCTTTTCAATCGTTGCATCCAGCGCCGAACACAGGGTCAGACGCACTTCACCGACGAACTTCAGAACAAAGGTGCCATTCTGCTCGGCAAACTGGATTCTTCCAGTACTCATTGAAGGTTCCTGCTCAACACCATTAGGGCGATATCATCCGGCATCTCCCCAAGCGTAGCCAATTCGAATCGTTGGCGCAGCCCATCCAGGCTGCCACCTGCTGCCTTGATGATTTCAGGCAAGGCAGCCTCCTTATCTTTGAGTGTGTCGCCAGGCAAAAGGTCCAGAATGCCATCAGACAGCAATGTGAGGCTGAACTGCGGCGGCAACTCCAGAACGTGATCCTGGTAGGTGGCCTCGTCGAACAGCCCCACCGGCAGGCCGCGCCCTTCGAGGTACCGGGTGTCGTCCGGGGTGTACAGCACCGGCAACGGCAGATGGCCGCCGATGCTGTAGGTCATCAGGCCGGTGTGCTCGTCGATCACGCCGCCCACCATGGTCACGTGCTTGCCCAACCTGCAATTGATCAGGCCGCGGTTGATATGCCCGAGCACCTCGGACGGCTTGAACTCGGGCAAGGTGCCGGCGCGCTTGAATTCGAACAGCAGGCGCGTGGTCATGAACTTGAGCAGCACAGTCACGAACGCCGAGGAGGCACCATGGCCGGACACGTCGGCCAGGTAGAACGCCACGCGTCGCTCGTCGACACGAAAGTAATCGGTGAAATCGCCAGACAGGTACAGAGACGGAATGATCTGGTGTTCGAAACGCAGGTCTCCGGCCTTCCACGGGTTCTCCGGCAGCATGTTCATCTGCACCTGGCGCCCGGCAGTCTGGTCTTCCTGCAGCAGGTGCAGGCTGGCCTCCAGCTCACGGTTGGCGGTTTCGAGCTTGTCGCGGTAACGCTGGTTTTCCAGTACCAGATGCGCCCGATCCAACGCCCGGCGAACCGAGTGCTCCAGCACTGCCAGGTCTTCCAGGGGCTTGATCAGGTAGTCGGCAGCACCCAGGCGCAACGCTTCGACGGCATCGTTCATCACGCCCGCGCCCGACACCACGATCACCGGCAGGTCGGGGGCACGCTCGGTAACCTGGCGAATCAGCTCCAGGCCGCCCATTTGCGGCATGCGCAGATCGCAGATCACCAGATCAGGCTGTTCCTGCTCGAAGACCTGGAGACCCTGCTGGCCGTTGCTTGCCTGCAGGACGCTGAAGCCGCTGTCTTCCAGGTAGGCGGCGAGGCTCGCACGCACTACATCGTCATCATCGATTATCAGCAGCGTTGCACTGTTTTTCTGCATGTGGGCAAACGGCGCCAGAAATAGGTTGGGGTAGGCGGCCAGGCAAAACGAGGCCCGCTTACTGGATTCACTTCTAGCCACTCTTGCATTTCAGGTGTAGGACAAAAGGCCTGCCCGGCAAATGTCAGAGGTGCCCTGTAAGGCGCAGACGGTACTCCCATCCGCCGGGGGTTTCAAGCATGCACCGATGGTCGCCTGTGCTCTTTACAGCACAAATCACCGGGAGTTATAAAAACCCCTTCTATCGCAACCCAATGGAAGGATGCAGGCATGAGCCAGAACCACGCCGACTATAGCGAGAAGCGTGATTTCATCAGGATGCGGGTAGATACCGACGTTACCCTGATACATGCCGAGCAAGTGATTGCGGCGGTGTGCCTGGACCTCTCGAGCAGCGGCATGCAGGTACAGGCAGCGAAAACCTTTCAGGTTGGAGACAACCTCAGCGTCAGCATCGATTCGGACCACCCTTCACTCAAGGGCCTGCACGCCACAACGCAAGTGGTGTGGATTGCCGATCAGCCCCAGGGCCAGCAGAAGCTAGGCCTCAAGATCCTTGCGATGAGCTGAACAGCAGGCATGAAAAAGGCGGCCATGGCCGCCTTTTTCATGCATCACGATCAGAAATCGTCTTTTACATCCCCGTCCTTGACCTTGAACTCGCGGTTCTGCAGGTAGGCGTTGCGGATGAAGCTGTACTTGTCGCCACGGATCATCTTCTCGGCCGACAGCAGGCTGGCACGGGTGTCCACCACGTCCACCGCGATTGCGGTGTTGCGGGTGGGCACATGGTCCATGTAGCGGTAGGGTTCGGTGTAGGTGTCCGGGTACTTGGCGATCGCATCGCGCACGGTGCTCGGCCCAAGCAGCGGCAGCATCACGTACGGGCCACTGCCTACACCCCAGTAGCCGAGGGTCTGGCCGAAGTCCTCGTCGCTGCGCTGCAGGCCCATCTTGGTACCCACATCGAAGAAGCCGGCCAGGCCGAAGGTGGTGTTGACGATCAACCGCGCGGTATCCACGCCGGCTGCGTGGGGCTTGAGCTGCAACACGTTGTTGGCAAGGTTGGTCACGTCACCGAGGTTGCGGAACATGTTGTGGATGCCGTCCTCGAGAAACTGCGGCGTCACCCACTGGTAGCCCTGGGCCAGCGGCTTGAGCGCGTAGGTATCGATCGTGTCGTTGAACCGGAAGATCGGCCGGTTGATGCTCTCCCACGGGTCTTCCTCGGTCGCCGCCTGGGCCAGTACCGGCGCCAGCAGCAGGCTCGCGCAGACACAGGCACGGGTCATACGATCGATCACGCCAGCACCGATCCCACGCATAAAATTTCTCCTAGGCAAACATTGCACTGCGCCGGCATCAGGCCGTCGACAGCCAAAAGGAAACAAGTATAAAGCCTCTCTGGCAGATTAGGCAGCTTCCTCCAACCTGCGTCGATATTTTGTGAAAGCCGCCTGAAGGTCATCAAAGCGTCACGCCACGGTCACACCCCGACGTTAGCCTTGCTGGTTATTTCAGGGACGTTGCCATGCCCCATTCCCCCGCCTTCACCGCCGTGCTGTTCGGCCTGCGCGGCTGCCTGGTCGACTTCGGCGCACGATGCCAGGCGCCCGGCAACGCACCGGCCAGGCCTACACCAGGCGCCCTGCCCGCCCTGCACTGGCTGCGGGAACACGGCGTGCCCTGTGCCTGGCTCGACGAACTGCCGGCTGCCCTGGGCCAGCACCTGAGCCAGGCGCTGCCCGCCTGGGTGCGCCGACCGGATACCACCGGCCACGCGCCCTGGCCCGCGCCGGATGCCTGCTGGCACGCCCTGATGCAGCTCAAGGCCGACCGGCTCGATGGCTGCGTGCTGGTCAGCGGCGAGCCGCGCCTGCTGCAGGCCGGGCTCAACGCCGGGCTGTGGACCGTGGGCCTGGCCTCGTGCGGCTCGCTGTGCGGGCTGGACGAGGCTACCTGGCAGGCACTGGAGGAACGCGAGCGCGAACTCAAGCGAGGCAAGGCTACCGTTCACCTGTTCGGGCTGGGGGTGCATTCGGTGATCGACCAGCTGGAACAACTGGCCGATTGCCTGGCCGATATCGGCCTGCGCCGCCTCAAGGGCGAAAAACCCTGATACAGGCACATTGATCAGGGTCATGCAAAGCGGCGCCGGGTGGATTAACCTGAACAGCGAGGCACGGACCTTTCGCCCGCGCGCGGGGTCCATGTCTGAGCCTATTCATAGAGGGAGAACACCCATGCCTGCCCGCGAACTTCAAGCGCAACTCGACGCCCTGCGCGAGCAACTGGAGCAAAACCCACCGCTCTCGGAACAGGAGCGTGTCGAGCTGCACGAACTGATGGCGCAGATCCAAGCGAAAATCGAACTGGAGGCCGTAACCCCGGACAACAACCTGGTCGACGGCGTCAACCTCGCCGTCGAACGTTTCGAAGTCGAGCACCCGGGCCTGACCGCCACCCTGCGCAACATCGTTCAGAGCCTGCAAAGCATGGGCATCTGAACCCTGCGGCAAAAACGAAAGCCCCGTCACACTGGACGGGGCTTTTTCGTTACTGGCGAACCAGGCGCAGGTTCTTCAGGGTGACCGGCCCGGTGCTGCGGTACGGGTTGATGTCCAGCCCGCCCCGGCGCACGTAGCGCGCATACACCGTGAGGGTCTCGGGGTTGAGCAGGCGCTTGAGGTCCAGGTAGATACGTTCAACGCATTGCTCGTGGAAGTCGGCATGCTGACGGAAGCTGATCAGGTAGGTCAGCAGGCTGGCATGGTCCAGCCCCGCTCCACGGTAATGGACGGTCACGCTGCCCCAGTCTGGCTGCCCGGTCACCGGACAGTTGGATTTGAGCAGATGGCTGTGCAGGGTCTCTTCCACCACACGCTCGGCATCGCAGCGCAGCAGCTCCGGTTGCGGCTGCTCGTAGTTGCTGATGCTGACCTCCAGGTCATCGATGCAGGTGCCCGGCAGCGCCATCACACCCTCGCGCTGAACCTCGGCCAGGCTGCGGATACGCACCCCTACCGGCTTGCCGGCTGCCGCAGACAGGTCCTTGACCAGACAGGCCTGCACCGCCTGCGCCGAGGCGAACTCGGTCTGGTTCAGCGAGTTCAGGTACAGCTTGAACGACTTGGACTCGATGATGGCCGGCGAATCGGCCGGGATGGCGAACTCGCCGATGGCCACCACCGGCTTGCCCGAAGGCAGCAACCAGGACAGCTCGAAGCAGTTCCAGTAATCCACACCCGACCACGGCAACGTTTGCGCGGTGACCCCAAGCTCGGCCCATTTGGCTGCACGCGGGATGGGGAACAGCAGCGACGGCGTGTAGGTGCTGATGTATTCACTGGACTTGCCCAGTGGCGAATGTTCGGCGGCGGGATGCATGGCTCAAACCTGAAGGACGAAATTGGTCTAGTTTATCGGGTTTGCGCGCCGCATTGGTCATTTGGCGATAGTCAGCTTGCCCACCATGCCGGCCTGGTAATGCCCCGGCACGTTGCAGGCGAACTCGATCGGCGTGCTCTGGCTGAAGGTCCAGGTCAGTTCGGCGCGCTTGCCCGGCGCCACCATCACCATGTTCGGGTCGTCATGCTGCATGCCGCCGCTACCCATCGCACCATGATCATCACCGCCATGATTCATGCCGCCATGTCCCATTGCCGAATGATCCATCTGCCCCTGCATGGCGAGCATCTCCTGCTGGTGCCGGGCGTGCATGGCCGCATCCCCCAGGTTGAACTCGTGAGGCACCTGGCCGTTGTTCACCAGCACGAAACGCACCGTTTCGCCGGCCTTGACCTGCAGCGCGCGCGGCTCGAAGTACATGTCGCCCATCACGACCTCCACCGTGCGCGTGGCCTGCGCCGCCGCAGCCGGCTTGCCGAAGGCGTACTCGTGCCCGGGTGCCGCCAGCAGCGGCAAGCTCCACAGCGCCAGGGCGCTCGCGATCATCAAGCGTTTCATCGTGCATCCTCTATCATGTGCAAGTTCATGCCCCGCACTGTAGAAAACTGCCGCTGGCAACCACCTGACGAAAACATTACAACTTTGTCAGCTTTGCCCCGCGCACCCTGCCACAGGGTATAAACCCAGCCCCCAACGCTGCCGAGAAGCCCATGAAACTGTTGATCGTCGAAGACCAGCCCAAGACCGGCCTCTACCTGCGCCAGGGCCTCAACGAAGCCGGCTTCAGCACCGAACTGGCCACCGACGGCGATACCGGTCAGCACCTGGCCCTGAGCGGCGACTACGACCTGCTGATTCTCGACGTGATGCTCCCCGGGCGTGACGGCTGGCAGATTCTGCAGGCCGTGCGCGAGGCCGGCTTCGACACACCGGTGCTGTTCCTCACGGCCCGCGATGCGGTAGAGGACCGCGTGCATGGCCTGGAACTGGGCGCCGACGACTATCTGATCAAACCCTTTGCGTTCTCCGAACTGCTGGCGCGGGTCCGCACCCTGCTGCGCCGCGGCGCCAGCCCGCCCCAGGAAACCACCCTGAACCTGGCCGACCTGCGCCTGGACCTGATTCGCCGCCGGGTGGAACGTGCCGGGGCACGCATCGACCTCACCGCCAAGGAGTTCGCCCTGCTCGAACTGCTGCTGCGCCGCCAGGGCGAGGTGCTGCCCAAATCGCTGATCGCCTCGCAGGTGTGGGACATGAACTTCGACAGCGACACCAACGTGATCGAAGTGGCGATCCGGCGCCTGCGCCTGAAGGTCGACGATGGCCACGACAACAAGCTGATCCACACCGTGCGCGGCATGGGCTACGTGCTCGAGGAGCGCCCGGCGTGATGCGCAGATTGTCCCTGGGCGCACGCCTGGCGCTGTTGTTCGCCGCCTGCACGGCGGCGGTGTCACTGGCGGCGGGGCTCCTGTTCAGCCGGGCCAGCGAGGCGCACTTCATCGAGCTCGATCAGCAGTTGCTCGACAGTCGCCTGTCGGTACTGCGCCAGGCGCTCGTTGGCGTGCACGACCGCCCGAGCCTGGCAGCGCGGCTACCGCTGCTGCGCGGCGAACTGAGCCACCAGGCCGACCTTGCACTGCGCATTCGTGGCAGCGACGGGGCGCAGTGGTTTGCCAGCCGCCCCGGCCTGCCTGACGCACCCGACACACCGGGCCTGAGCACCCTGCGCAGCGAGGGCATGGATTTTCGCAGCCTGTGCGTGGTGCTTGAAGGCGGCAGCCGGCTCACCCTGTTTCTGGATATCACCCACCACCAGCACTTTCTGCAACGCATGCAGCGCCTGATCTGGCTGACGATGGGCCTTTCGGCGCTGGCCACCGCGCTGCTCGGTGCCTGGGCCGTGCGCCGTGGCTTGCGTCCGCTGCGCCGGATGGGCGAGGTGGCAGCCGGCGTTTCGGCACGCTCGCTGACCACACGCCTGCCCCAGGCCCAGATGCCGCCAGAGCTGGCGCAACTGGCCGGCACCATGAATGCCATGCTCGAACGTCTGGACGATGCCTTCCAGCGCCTGTCGGCCTTCTCGGCCGACATTGCCCACGAGCTGCGCACGCCGCTGTCCAACCTGCTGACCCACACCCAGGTCACCCTCACCCGCCCGCGCAGCCTGGAGGAGTATCGCGAGGCATTGCACGGCAACCTCGAGGAACTGCAATGGATGGCGCAACTGGTCAACGACATGCTGTACCTGGCCAAGGCCGACCACGGCCTGCTGATGCCCAATCGCGAGCCCCTGGCGCTGGACCAGGAGGCCGATGCCTTGATCGAGTACTACGCGCCATTGGCCGAGGATGCACAGATCAGCCTGAGCCGCGAAGGGCTGGCCGAGCTGACGGGAGACCGCAACATGCTGCGACGGGCCCTGTCCAACCTGCTGGACAACGCGCTGCGCTTTACCCCGGCACAGGGCGAGATACGGGTCGAGATTGCGCAGGGTGATGGCAGGGTTCGCCTGGTGGTGGCCAATCGCGGGGCGCCGATCGATGCAGCGCTATTGCCGCGGCTGTTCGACCGGTTCTACCGGGCCGACCCGGCACGCCGGGAAGGCAGCAGCGAACACGCGGGGCTGGGGCTGGCGATCACCCGTTCGATCGTGCAGGCGCATGGTGGGGTGATCAGTGCCGAATCGGCGCAGGGGTGGACGCGGTTCCTGATCGACTTGCCGGAACACAACGCAGCCCTGTAGGAGCCGGCGTTGCCGGCGAATCGGCGCATGCGGCATGCCTGAACATGGCCAGGCAGTGTGTCCGCTTCGCCGGCAACGCCGGCTCCTACAAGAGCGGTGGCATCACTCGTACCGCAAGGCGTACGCCGGCTCGACCTGCGAAGCACGCCACGCCGGATACAGGGTGGCCAGAAAGCTCATCACCAACCCCGCCGTGCAGATCAGCGCCACATCGCCCCATTGCAGTTCCGATGGCAGCGTACTGATGAAGTACACGTCCGAGGTAAAGATATGCTGCCCGCTGACCCGCTCCAGCCAGCCGACGATCTGGCTCACATTGAGCGCCGCGATCACACCGAGCACACCACCGATCAAGGTGCCCACCACACCGATCAGGCTGCCCTGCACCATGAACGTACCCATTATCTGCGCCGGCGTCGCGCCGATGGTACGCAGGATGGCGATGTCCGCGCCCTTGTCGTTCACCACCATGATCAGGGTGGCGATGATGTTGAACGCCGCCACCGCAATGATCATCATCAGCAGCAGGCCGATCATGGTCTTTTCCATCTTCATGGCACTGAACAGGCTGCCCTGGGTGTGGGTCCAGTCATCGGCACGGTACTGCTCGCCCAGTTCGCCCACTATCGCCCTGGACACCTGCGGCGCGGCATACAGGTCCTTGACCTTGAGCCGCACGCCCTGCACCTGGTTCGGCGCCCAGCGCTGCATGCTCGCCGCATCGGCCATGTGGATCAGGCCCATGGAGCCATCCAGCTCGGCGCCCACCTTGAACACACCGACCACGTTGAGGCGCTGCATGCGCGGGGTGATGCCGCCGGGAGCGGTGCTCACCTCGGGCACGATCAGGGTCAGCTTGTCACCGACCCTGAGGCCAAACCGACGCGCCGTCATCTCGCCTACCACCACGCCGAACTCGCCCGGCTTTAGGTCGTCGAGCCGGCCCTGAACGATGTGGTCGGCCACGATCGAGACCTTGCCTTCCTGCGCAGGGTCGATGCCGCTGATCTGGATCGGCTGCATCGCGCCCTTGTAGGAGAGCATGCCTTCCATCTCGGTCAGCGGCGCAGCGGCCAGCACTTCGGGGTTCTTCAACGCGGCATCGGCCACCGCCTGCCAGTTGTCCAGCGGCTGGGCGCCCAGCACGGCGGCATGCGGCACCATGCCCAGGATCCGCGCACTCATTTCACGCTGGAAGCCGTTCATCACCGACAGCACCACGATCATCGCCAGCACGCCCAGGGACAGGCCGATCATCGAGGTCATCGAGATGAACGAGATGAAGTGGTTGCGGCGCTTGGCACGGGTGTAACGCGCACCGATGAAAATTGACAAGGGTCTGAACATGAACTGAAGCACCCAGGTAAAGAAAAGAGACAAGGGGCCCGCCATGCACGGCGGGCCACCTGTACTGCCAGGTCAGATCGAAACCAGACGCCCGTCTTCCAGGCGCAGCACACGGTCCATCTGCCGCGCCAGGTTGAGGTCGTGGGTCACCACCAGGAACGCGGTCTGCGAGGAGCTGCTCAGCTCCTGCATCAGGTCCTGGATGCCCTGTGCGGTGTGGTGGTCGAGGTTGCCGGTAGGCTCGTCGAGCATCACCAGCCCGGGCCGGTTGACCAGCGCCCGGGCAATCGCCACGCGCTGGCGCTCGCCGCCGGACAGCTCGGATGGCTTGTGCGTCAGGCGATGGCCCAGGCCGACACGCGTGAGCAGCGCCTCGGCACGTTCGCGCGCCTCGGGGATCGGCGTGCGGCCGATCAGCAGCGGCATGCACACGTTCTCCAGCGCGGTGAACTCCGGCAGCAGGTGGTGGAACTGGTAGACGAAGCCCAGTGCGCGGTTGCGCAGCAGGCCACGTGCACGCTCGCCCAGCGCCGACAGTTCTTCACCGGCCAGCCATACGCTGCCCTGGGTCGGGGTATCGAGGCCACCCAGCAGGTTGAGCAAGGTACTCTTGCCCGACCCTGAACTGCCGACGATCGCCACACGCTCACCCGGGTGCAGCTCCAGCTGCAGGCCCGACAACACTTGCACCGACTCCGGGCCTTCCTCGTAGGACTTGCCCAGGTTGCGGCAACTCAGCACTGCTTTATCACTCATGCCCAACTCACTCATAACGTAGCGCCTCCGCAGGCTGGGTGCGCGCCGCACGCCAGGCCGGATACAGGGTGGCGAGGAAACTCAGGACCAGCGCCGCACCGCAGACCATCCACACGTCTTCGGCCATGACCTGGGACGGCAGGTAGTCGATGAAGTACACGTCGGCGTTGAGGAACTTGTGCCCCATCAACCGCTCGAGGCCGGCAATCGCTGCACTCACGTTGAGCGCGGCGGCGATGCCGACCACGGCGCCGATCAGGGTGCCGACCACGCCGATCACGGTGCCCTGCACCATGAAGATGGCCATGATCTGACCCGGCGTGGAGCCCAGCGTGCGCAAGATGGCGATGTCGCCCTTCTTGTCGTTGACCACCATCACCAGGGTGGAAATGATGTTGAACGCCGCCACCGCGACAATCAGCAGCAACAGCAGGCCGATCATGGCTTTTTCCATGCGGATGGCCTGGTACAGGTTGCCGTGGCTGCGGGTCCAGTCACGGGCGTAGAACTCGTGCTCGCCCAGCTTCTGGGCGATGTTCCAGGCCTCGCGGGGTGCCTGGAACAGGTCGTCGAACTTCAGGCGCAGGCCCTGCACCTGGTCGGCCTTCCAGCGGTGCAGGCGCGACAGGTCCGACAGGTTGGTCAGGCCAAGGTAGCCGTCGATCTCGCCGGCGCCCACGTGGAAGATGCCGACCACGGTGAAGCGCTTCATGCGCGGGAACATGCCGGCCGGGGTCACGGTGACCTCGGGGGCGACGAAGGTCAGCTTGTCGCCGATGCCCACGCCCAGCTTGGCTGCGGCCTTGTCGCCGATCATGATGCCGAAGCTGCCCGGCGCCAGTGCGTCGAGCTTACCCTCGCGCACGAAGTCGTCGATGATCGACACCTTGCGCTCTTGCGCCGGGTCAATACCGTTGAGCAGCACCTTCTGTACCTTGCCGTCATGGGTAAGCAGGCCCTGCATCTGGGTGAACGGCGCCACCGCCAGCACAGCCGGGTTCTGCTTTACTGTATCGGCAAGGGCTGGCCAGTCGCTGATCGGCTGTCCGGTCTCGAGGGTGGCATGGGGCACCATGCCCAATACGCGGGTACGCATTTCATGATCGAAGCCATTCATCACCGACAGCACCACGATCATCACCACCACGCCCAGGGCGAGGCCGATCATCGAGGTCAGCGAAATGAACGAGACGAAGTGATTGCGACGTTTGGCACGGGTGTAACGCGTACCGATAAATACGAAAAGAGGTCTGAACATGTCGGGGCTTGTTCGGAGGAAAGAGGAACGTCCTTGTGGCGGGGCTTGAATAGCAGCTTTACACTCAGACCACCGCCGCTACCATGGGTTCGCCATGTCGACATTAGATGAAGAAGATCGCCGCGAATACTACCGTATCGAGGACAGGATCGCACTGGAAATTACCCCTCTGAGCGCCGCCGAGGCCTTGGGCGGCGAGTTGTTGCAAGATGCTTCACCACTCTTCAACCTGCTCAGCGAACTGCACCTGAGCGAGTTCGAGTCCCAGCACCTGCTGCGCCAGCTCAGTGACAAGGACCGCACCCTGGCAGCCTTTCTCAAGGCCCAGAACAAACGCATCGACCTGCTCAGCGCCGTGGTTGCGCAAACCCTGCTGGGGCAGATCGGCGAGGCGCGCCCGGTGACTCTCTCCGAAGGTGGCGTCGAGGTGCACCAGGCCCAGGCCATCACCGCCGGCAGCCGCGTCTCGGTGAAGATGGTGCTGATGCCCCAGGCTCTGGGCCTGCTGCTGCGGGCCAAGGTGACCCACTGCGACAAGGCCGCTGATGGCCTGTTCGACATCGGCGCCGAATTCGTCGAGATGACCGACGCCCAACGCCAGTTGCTGGCGCGCTATATCCTGCAGAAACAGGCACTGCAACGCCGCCAGGCACTGGAACAGAACACCCCGCCTGCCTCCTGATTTTCCGTCTTGCTTGAAGGAACGAACGTGACCCTGATTTACGGCCACCGCGGCGCCAAGGGCGAAGCCCCCGAGAATACCCTGACCAGTTTCCAGCAATGCCTGAGCCACGGCGTTCGCCGTTGCGAGCTGGACCTGCACCTGTCCGCCGACAACGAGCTGATGGTCATTCATGACCCCAGCCTCAAGCGCACCACCGGCCGTGGCGGCAAGGTGGTGGAGCACAGCGCCGCCGACCTGGTGACCTACGATGCGCGCAAGGGCGGCCCGGGCTGGGTCAACCCCTGCCCGATTCCACGCCTGGAAGAGCTGTTCGAGAAATGTGATTTCGACCACTGGCAGCTGGAGGTCAAGAGTGCCTCGCGCACCCGCGCTGCCACCACGGTGCTGGCGATTCGCGAAATGGCCCAGCGCTTCGGCCTGCTGGACAAGGTCACCATCACCTCAAGCTCGCGGGAGGTGCTGGGCGCCGCCCTGGAGCTGACCCCGGACGTGTCCCGCGGGCTGGTCGCGGAATACACCTGGCTCGACCCGTTGAAGGTCGCGCAGAACTACGGTTGCGAACTGCTGGCGCTGAACTGGACGCACTGCACCCCCGAGCGCCTGGCCAAGGCCCAGCGTCAGGGGTTGCATGTGTCGGTGTGGACAGTCAACGAGCCGGCGCTGATGCTCCGACTCGCCGACTTCGGCGTAGACAGCCTGATTACAGACTTTCCCGGTTTGGCCAGCGCCACCCTCGAGAATCGCTGAAATCGGTCTCCCCGGCCGGCTCAGGCCACCGGCCGGAGCCGCTCAAAAAAGCCGGTTGAGACCGTCGTAGGCGGCAACCCGATAGGCTTCGGCCATGGTCGGGTAGTTGAAGGTGGTGTTGACGAAGTACTTCAGCGTGTTCTGCTCGCCCGGCTGGCCCATGATCGCCTGACCGATGTGCACGATCTCCGAGGCCTGGTAGCCGAAGCAGTGCACGCCGAGAATCTGCAGCGTCTCGCGGTGGAACAGGATCTTGAGCATGCCTTGCGGCTCGCCGGCGATCTGCGCCCGGGCCATGCCCTTGAAGAACGCCTTGCCCACTTCGTACGGCACCTTGGCCTGGGTCAGCTCCTGCTCGTTCTTGCCGATCGAGCTGATCTCCGGAATGGTGTAGATGCCGGTCGGCACGTCGTTGACGAAGCGCCAGCTGCCATTGTCGACGATGCTGCCGGCGGCCGAGCGGCCCTGGTCGTGGGCGGCACTGGCCAGGCTTGGCCAGCCGATCACGTCACCGGCACCATAGATGTTCGGCACGCAGGTGCGGTAGGCCTCGTCCACTTCGATCTGGCCACGGCTGTTGACCTTCACGCCGATGTTTTCCAGGCCCAGGCGGTCGGTGTTGCCGGTACGCCCGTTGCACCACAGCAAGGCGTCGGCCTTGATCTTCTTGCCCGACTTCAGGTGCAGGATCACACCGTTGTCCAGGCCTTCGACGCGCTCGTACTCTTCGTTGTGGCGCACGGTGATGTTGTTGTTGCTGAAGTGATAGCTCAGGGCCTGGGAGATTTCCGAGTCCAGGAAGCTCAGCAGCTGGCCGCGGTTGTCCACCAGCTCCACCAGCACGCCCAGGCCGCTGAAGATCGAGGCGTACTCGCAGCCGATCACGCCGGCGCCGTACACGATCAGTTTGCGCGGGGTGTGACCCAGGCTCAGGATGGTGTCGCTATCGTAGATGCGCGGGTGGTGGAAATCGATATCGGCCGGGCGATACGGGCGCGAGCCGGTGGCGATGATGATGTGCTTGGCTACCAGCTTCTCGACCACACCGTTGGCGCAGACCACTTCGATGGTCTGCTCGTCGGCGAAGCTGCCGGTGCCGAAGAACACGTCAACGCGGTTGCGGGCGTAGTAGCCAGTGCGCGAGGCGACCTGCTTGGAGATGACCTTCTCGGCGCTTTTGAGCACGTCGGGGAAGGAGAACCAGCGCGGCTCACCGATGGCCCGGAACATCGGGTTGGTGTTGAACTGCATGATCTGGCGCACCGAGTGACGCAGGGCCTTGGACGGGATGGTGCCCAGATGGGTGCAGTTACCGCCGACCTGGCGACGGCTATCGACCATCGCTACCTTGCGTCCTGCTTTGGCGGCGTTCATTGCCGCCCCTTCTCCTGCCGGGCCGGAACCCAGCACCACTACGTCGTAGTTGTAGACAGCCATGCGTACTCCTTCAGAACAGGCCCGGACGCCAGATTGACCTCCGGGGCTACATCATGCCGCCATCGGCGCCATGCAAAAATTCGGGTGCAGTCTAATCAAGCTTGAACGCCGCGCACATTAACCCTTGGTCGCGTCGTAGGCTATTTTTCTCTGCACTACATGTAGGCCGCCTTGCTGGCGAAGCCTTTCATTTCCCCGCAATGCTGTTGAATGCTGGCGTGGCCCGGGAAACGAACCCACCCTCGACCCGATTCACGAACACTGCCGCAATCCGATGCTCGACCGCGAAGCGCCAACCCTGCTCCGGGCCCAGGATCAGCAACAGGGTCGAGTACCCGTCAGCCATCAGCGCAGTGGGCGCCAGCACCGTCACCGCCGCCAACGCATGGGCCACCGGGGTGCCCAGGCGCGCATCGAAGGTATGCGAATAACGCTGGCCATTCTCCTCGAAATAATTGCGGTAGTCACCCGACGTGGACACCCCGTACCCCTCCAGCGGCAACACCTGCTGGGCTATCTGCAGATCGTCGCGCGGCAGTTCGAGTGCAATGCGCCAGGCACTGCCATCTGGCTTGCGCCCCATTGCCTTGAGCTCACCGGTAGCTTCCACCAGAAAGCTTTCGACCCCCAGAGCTTGCATCCGTGCCACGATCAGGTCGACCGCATGCCCGGCGGCGATGCTGTTGAAGTCGACCTCGACGCCAGCGTCCTTGCACAGTTGCTGGCCTTCGATACGCAAGTGGGTATACCCCACCCGCTCGCGCACCTGCGCCAGCCGCCGGGCATCGGGCACCTTCTCTTCACGCGCCTGGGGGCCGAAGCCCCACAGGTCGAGCAGCGGCTCCACCGTGAGATCGAAGGCCCCGTCACTCTGGCGCGAGAGCTGCTCACCTACCCGCACAAGCTGCAGCACGTCGGCCGGCATCGCCTGGCAGCGGTGGGCGGGCAACTGGTTGAACTGCCCCACCAGTGAATCGCTGCGGTAGGTGGAGAAGCGCTGGTCGATGCCCTGCAGGATCGCCTCGACCTCCTGCTGCACCTGCCCAGGCGTCGGGCCGCCGGCCTTGCGCACGTACTGCACGGTGTAGCTGCTGCCCATGGTCGGGCCACTGATGCGCTCGATCGAATCCCTGTGCTCGCAACCGGCCAGCAATGCCACCAGGGCAGGCAGCGCAGCCCATCCCTTTTTCACACGACGCCTCCTTTTCTGAAGCCAAAAAAAACGGGAACCCGCAGGCTCCCGTTCTTTCAACGCAACGTAATGCTTAGCGTGGGAACGCTGGCGGGTTGACCCCGGCCATGTCTTCCATCACGCGCACTACCTGGCAGCTGTAACCGAACTCGTTGTCGTACCAAACGTACAGTACAACGCGGTTGTCGTTGCAGATGGTGGCCTCGGCATCGACCACACCGGCGTGACGCGAGCCGACGAAGTCGCTGGAAACCACTTCCTGCGAGCTGACGAAGTCGATCTGCTTGTGCAGGTCCGAGTGCATGGCCATCTGGCGCAGGTACTCGTTGATCTCGTCGCGGCTGGTGGCCTTTTCCAGGTTCAGGTTCAGGATCGCCATCGAGACGTTCGGCGTCGGAACGCGGATCGCGTTACCGGTCAGCTTGCCCTTGAGCACTGGCAGCGCCTTGGCGGCGGCAGTGGCGGCGCCGGTCTCGGTGATGACCATGTTCAGCGCAGCGGAACGACCACGGCGGCTGCCCTTGTGGAAGTTGTCGATCAGGTTCTGGTCGTTGGTGTACGAGTGAACGGTTTCGACGTGACCGTTGACGATGCCGAACTTGTCGTTGACTGCCTTGAGCACCGGCACGATGGCGTTGGTGGTGCAGGAAGCCGCCGAGATGATCTTGTCGTCAGGGCTGATGTCGGCGTGGTTGATACCGTGCACGATGTTCTTCAGCGCGCCCTTGCCCGGTGCGGTGAGGATAACGCGTGCGGCACCCGGGCAGGCCAGGTGCTGGCCCAGGCCGTCGGCATCGCGCCAGACGCCGGTGTTGTCGACCACCAGGGCGTTCTCGATACCGTACTGGGTATAGTCGACTTCGCTCGGGTTCTTCGCGTAGATAACCTGGATCAGGTTGCCGTTGGCGGTGATGGTGTTGTTTTCTTCGTCGATGGTGATGGTGCCATCGAACGGACCGTGCACCGAGTCACGACGCAGCAGGCTGGCACGCTTGATCAGGTCGTTCTCGGCGCCCTTGCGTACCACGATGGCACGCAGGCGCAGGCCGTCGCCACCACCGGTCTTCTCGATCAGGATACGCGCCAGCAGACGGCCGATACGACCGAAGCCGTACAGGACCACGTCGGTGCCCTTGCGTGCAGAGGCGTTCTGCTGGCCAACCACGTCGGCCATTTCTTCACGCACGAACTGCTCGGCGCTGCGGCCGTTGCCTTCTTGCTTGAACTTGTTGGCCAGCTTGCCCAGGTCGACCGAAGCGGCGCCCAGCTTGAGCTCGCTCATGGCCTTGAGCAGCGGGAATGTCTCGTGGACAGACAGTTCGGTTTCGTCGGTCTGGCGATGACGGGCAAAGCGGTGGGCTTTGAGGATCGCGATCACCGAACGGTTGATCAGGCTACGGCCATAGATCGAGCTCACCACATTGTTATTGCGGTAGAGCTGACCGATAAGCGGGATCATCGCTTCTGCAAGCGCTTCACGATCGATCCACTCACCAAGACACTGGTCGGGCTTCTGAGTCACGGGAACCTTCCACATGTAGGGACAGAAAAAAGGGGCTACATTATGACGCCCCGCGTCGCTTCGAGCAATGAGCGCCTGTCGCCGGCGCCGCACGGCATGATCCGGGCCCCACATTCAGGCGGCTGAAACCTGACAGCAATGCCCCGCGCCCGGTACAATCGGCGTTTTGTCGCAACGCTTGGAGCTCGACCTCCCGTGCCTGTTCTGCGTCTACCTCACCTGCCGGCCAGCGCCGGCAAACACACCTGGGGCAACCTGCCCGGTGCCGCCCTGAGCCTGGCCATCGCCGAGGCCGCCAGCGCCGCGAAGCGCTTCACCCTGCTGCTGACCGCCGACAGCCAGAGCGCCGACCGGCTGGAGCAGGAGCTGCGTTTCTTCGCCCCGGAACTGGCCGTGCTGCCGTTCCCCGACTGGGAAACCCTGCCCTACGACCTGTTCTCGCCGCACCAGGACATCATTTCGCAACGGATCGCCAGCCTGTACCGGTTGCCGGAGCTGGACCACGGCATCCTCGTGGTGCCGATCACCACCGCACTGCACCGCCTGGCGCCCACGCGCTTTCTGCTGGGCAGCAGCCTGGTGCTGGACATCGGCCAGAAGCTGGATGTTGAACAGATGCGCACGCGCCTGGAGGCCAGCGGCTACCGCTGCGTCGACACCGTGTACGAGCATGGCGAGTTCGCCGTGCGCGGTGCCCTGATCGACCTGTTCCCGATGGGCAGCAAGCTGCCGTACCGCATCGACCTGTTCGATGACGAGATCGAGACCCTGCGCACCTTCGACCCGGAGAGCCAGCGCTCGATCGACAAGGTCGACTCGGTACGCCTGCTGCCGGCCCGCGAGTTCCCGCTGCAAAAAGACGAAGTCACCCGTTTCAAAGCGCGCTTTCGCGAGCGCTTCGACGTGGATTTTCGCCGCAGCCCGATCTTCCAGGACCTGAGCAGCGGTATCGTGCCGGCCGGCATCGAGTACTACCTGCCGCTGTTTTTCGAGGAAACCTCGACCCTGTTCGACTACCTGCCGGAAAACACCCAGGTGTTCTCCCTGCCCGGCGTGGAACAGGCCGCCGAGCACTTCTGGAGCGATGTACGCAACCGCTATGAAGAGCGGCGCATCGACCCTAACCGCCCTCTGCTGCCGCCTGCCGAGCTGTTCATGCCGGTGGAAGACTGCTTCGCCCGGCTCAAGGGCTGGCCACGGGTGGTGGTCAGCCAGGACGACATCGACGCCGGCCCCGGCCGCGAGCGCTTTGCCGCGCAGACGCTGCCCAACCTCGCCATCGAAGCCAAGGCCAACCAGCCCCTGGCGGCGCTGTCGGGGTTCCTCGAGCAATTCCCCGGCCGCGTGCTGTTCACCGCCGAATCGGCCGGGCGCCGCGAAGTGCTGCTGGAACTGCTCGAACGCCTGAAACTGCGCCCGCAAACCGTCGATGGCTGGCACGAGTTCGTCGCCAGCAAGCAGCGCCTGGCAATCACCATCGCACCACTGGACGACGGCCTGCTGCTGAACGATCCGGCCCTGGCGCTGGTTGCCGAGAGCCCGCTGTTCGGCCAGCGCGTGATGCAGCGGCGGCGCCGCGAGAAGCGCAGCGACGTCAACAACGACGCGGTGATCAAGAACCTTACCGAGCTGCGCGAAGGCGCCCCGGTGGTGCATATCGACCATGGCGTGGGCCGCTACCTGGGCCTGGCGACACTGGAGATCGACGGCCAGGCCGCCGAGTTTCTCACCCTTGAATACGCCGAAGGCGCCAAGCTGTACGTGCCGGTGGCCAACCTGCACCTGATCGCGCGCTACACCGGCAGCGACGATGCGCTGGCACCGCTGCACCGTCTGGGCTCCGAGACCTGGCAGAAGGCCAAGCGCAAGGCGGCCGAACAAGTGCGCGACGTGGCTGCCGAGCTGCTCGACATCTATGCCCGGCGCGCCGCGCGCAAGGGCTATGCGTTTGCCGACCCGTCGGTGGACTACGCCACCTTCAGTGCCGGCTTCCCGTTCGAGGAAACCCCGGACCAGCAGTCGGCCATCGAAGCGGTACGCGAGGACATGCTCGCCGCCAAGCCGATGGACCGCCTGGTGTGCGGCGATGTCGGCTTCGGCAAGACCGAAGTGGCCATGCGTGCCGCCTTCATCGCCGTGCACGGCGGGCGCCAGGTCGCGATCCTGGTGCCCACCACCCTGCTCGCCCAGCAGCACTACAACAGTTTCCGCGACCGCTTTGCCGACTGGCCGGTAACCGTCGAAGTGATGAGCCGCTTCAAGTCGGCCAAGGAAGTCGGTGCCGCCGTGGCGGACCTCGCCGAAGGCAAGATCGACATCGTCATCGGTACCCACAAGCTGCTGCAGGACGACGTCAAGTTCAAGGACCTGGGCCTGGTCATCATCGACGAGGAACACCGGTTCGGCGTGCGCCAGAAAGAGCAGCTCAAGGCGCTGCGCAGCGAAGTAGACATCCTGACCCTGACCGCCACGCCGATCCCGCGCACGCTGAACATGGCGGTGGCGGGCATGCGCGACCTGTCGATCATCGCCACCCCGCCGGCACGCCGGCTGTCGGTGCGCACCTTCGTGATGGAGCAGAACAAGAGCACCATCAAGGAGGCGCTGCTGCGCGAACTGCTGCGTGGCGGCCAGGTGTACTACCTGCACAACGACGTGAAGAGCATCGAGAAGTGCGCCGCCGACCTCGCCGAACTGGTACCCGAGGCGCGCATCGGTATCGGCCACGGGCAGATGCGCGAACGTGAACTCGAACAGGTGATGAGCGACTTCTACCACAAGCGCTTCAACGTGTTGATCGCCTCGACCATCATCGAGACCGGCATCGACGTGCCCAGCGCCAACACCATCATCATCGAGCGTGCCGACAAGTTCGGCCTGGCCCAGTTGCACCAGTTGCGCGGCCGCGTGGGGCGCAGCCACCACCAGGCGTATGCCTACCTGCTGACGCCCCCACGCCAGCAGATCACCCCCGACGCCGAAAAGCGCCTGGAGGCCATCGCCAATACCCAGGACCTGGGCGCAGGCTTCGTGCTGGCCACCAACGACCTGGAGATCCGCGGCGCCGGCGAACTGCTGGGCGAAGGCCAGAGCGGGCAGATCCAGGCGGTGGGCTTCACCCTCTACATGGAAATGCTCGAACGCGCCGTCAAGGCGATTCGCAAGGGCACCCAGCCCAACCTCGACCAGCCCCTGGGCGGCGGCCCGGAGATCAACCTGCGCGTACCGGCACTGATCCCCGAGGACTACCTGCCCGACGTGCATGCGCGCCTGATCCTGTACAAGCGCATCGCCTCGGCGGTGGACGAAGATGGCCTGAAGGATCTGCAGGTGGAGATGATCGACCGTTTCGGGCTGCTGCCCGAGCCGACCAAGAACCTGGTGCGCCTGACCCTGCTCAAGCTGCAGGCCGAGAAGCTGGGCATCAAGAAGGTCGACGCCGGCCCGCAAGGCGGACGGGTGGAATTCGAGGCCGAGACCCCGGTCGACCCGCTGGTGCTGATCAAGCTGATCCAGGGCCAGCCCAAGCGTTACAAGTTCGAAGGCGCGACGATGTTCAAGTTCATGGTGCCCATGGAACGCGCCGATGAACGCTTTACTACAGTGGAGGCGCTGTTCGAACGACTCGCCCCGAAACCCGCTTGAAGGATGATCCATGCGTGCAATTCGTAGCTTGACCCTGCTGCTGGCGCTGATTGCGCCGGCCGCCTTTGCCGACAGCCAGTACCAGGTCGAGATGTTCCTGCTGCGCCAGAATGCGGTGCCCGCGATCACCAGCCAGTTCGCCCCGGAAGACTGGCGCCAGGGCGCCAAGGCCCCCAGCGACTACGACGTGCGCAAGCCGGTGCTGACCGCACAGGCCGAAAAGCTGGCCGCCGACAGCAACTACACCGTGCTGCTGCACAAGGCCTGGCAGCAGCAGGTAGGCAGCGAACCGTCGCGGGTTGCCATCAGCGAGGGCCAGGAGCAGTTCGGCCACTTCCCGGTCGAAGGCAATGTCAGCCTCAGGCAGGGCCGTTTCATCGAAGTGCAGGCCAACTTCTGGGTCAACCAGCTCGATGGCAATGGCAGCGTGATCCAGAGCGAACAGCTCAGGCAGGTCAACAGCACGGTGAAGAACAACGAACTGACCTTCCTCGATGGCGGGCACCTGGCGGTCCTGTTCAAAGTGATCGCCGCCGGCACACGCACCACCTCTCCTGCTGAAGCGGAGATGATGGAACAGTAGAGCCATGTCGACCACACTGCAGCGCGCGCTCAAGAGCAAGCTCTGGCGCGAACAATTCGGCCCCAAGACCCTCACCCGAGGGCTTGACTATGCAGACAACAAGCGCGTCAGGCTCGTTTCGGTTGACGACAAGGGCGCGACAACCCTGTGCCACGGGTCCGGCGGCAACCTCTACCGTCAGACCCTGCTGATCGAAGGCGACGTTCACCCCCTCCTGATCGCCACCTGCAGCTGCCCTGTCCGCCAGAACTGCAAGCATTGCGCAGCGGCGCTGTACACCCTGACGGAGCGGCTGACGGCCAACGACTTTCCGCCGCCTCCAGCCACGGCGACCTACCAGAACCAGGTCATCGAAAATGTGCCGGCTGTTGCGCACCTCACCCTGGGCAGCTACGAATTCACCGCCTACATGCCCAAGACCGGCAAGATGCAGCGCCAGTTGCAACACCGTGCGGCACTGGCGTTCACCTATGACGGGCAGCGCACCAGCGACAAGAGCAGCAGCGAAGTCATCCGTATCGACGGCAACGTCCGCCAGCGTATCCAGCGTCAGCCAGACGCCGAAAAGGCGCTGCGCCAGACCTTGAAGAAAATGGGCTTCAGCGTTGCCACGCGCCAGAGCAAGGCATTGCCCGACAGCGCCGGCGAAATGCTGCAGATGGCCGACGACCAGGCCTGGCTGCAGTTCGCCCGCACCGGCATCGATACCCTGCGTGCAGCCGGCTGGGAGGTGGAAGTGAGGCCCGACTTCGCCTTCAACCTGCATGACATCGACGACTGGTACGCCGATGTCGAGGAAGCGCCGGGGCGCGAATGGTTCGACCTGGAGCTGGGCATCGTGGTCAACGGCCAGCGCCACAGCCTGCTGCCGATCGTGCTGCACCTGCTGCGCAGCAACCCCGAACTGCTGCGCCCCAGCGAACTGGCCCGGCGCAGCGACGACGAGTACCTGCTGATCGACCTGAACCGCGCCCGCCATGACAGCCCGGCGCTGCGCGTGGCCTTGCCCTACGCACGCATCAAGCCGCTGATGGCCACCCTGGGCGAGCTGTACCTGGGCAATGACAGCGGGCCTTCGCTGCGCCTGGCAGCGCCGGATGCCGCGCGCCTGAGCAGCATCGACGACATGGCGCTGACCTGGCGCGGCGGCGACCGGGTACGCGACTTTGCCCGCCGCCTGCGCGAGTCCAGGCGTACCGACATCGCCGCCCCCGAGGGCCTGAACGCCACGCTGCGACCCTACCAGCTCGAAGGCCTGAACTGGTTGCAGACCCTGCGCGAACTGGAGGTCGGCGGGATCCTGGGCGACGACATGGGCCTGGGCAAGACCCTGCAGACCCTGGCGCACCTGCTCACCGAAAAGAACGCGGGGCGCCTGCAGCGCCCTGCCCTGGCCGTGATGCCGACCAGCCTGATCCCCAACTGGCTCGACGAAGCGCAGCACTTCACCCCGCAGCTGCGCGTGCTGGCCCTGCATGGCCCCGGCCGCACCCGACACTTCGCCGACCTTGACCAGTACGACCTGGTACTGACCACCTACGCCCTGCTGCCCCGCGACCTGGCTCACTTCACCGCGCAGCCCTGGCACCTGCTGATTCTGGATGAAGCGCAGAACATCAAGAACGCCAACAGCAAGGCCGCCGAAGCGGCGCGCGAGATCCAGGCCAACCAGCGCCTGTGCCTGACCGGCACACCGATGGAAAACAACCTGGGCGAACTGTGGTCGATCTTCCACTTCCTGCTACCCGGATGGCTGGGCGACAGCAAGGCCTTCAGCCGCGATTACCGCACCCCTGTCGAACGCCATGGCGACGTCGAGCGCATGGCGCATCTTGCCGCGCGCATCAAGCCATTCCTGCTGCGCCGCACCAAGGAACAGGTGGCCCGCGAACTGCCGGCCAAGACCGAGATCGTGCATTGGGTGGAGCTGAGCGACGCGCAGCGCGACACCTACGAAACGGTGCGGGTGGCGATGGACAGGAAGGTCCGCGAGGAAATCACCCGCAACGGCGCGGCACGCAGCCAGATCGTGCTTCTGGATGCGTTGCTCAAGCTGCGTCAGGTGTGCTGCGATCTGCGCCTGGTCAAAAGCATTGCGCCAAGAACCACCCATTCGGACAAGGGCAAGCTGGGCAGCCTGATGCAGATGCTCGACGAACTGCTCAGCGAAGGGCGACGCATCCTGCTGTTCTCGCAGTTCACCTCGATGCTCGAACTGATCGAGCAGGAGCTGCACAAGCGTGGCGTCCGCTACAGCCTGCTGACCGGTGAAACCCGCGACCGGCGCACCCCGGTGCAGCAGTTCCAGAGCCTGCAGACGCCACTGTTTCTGATCAGCCTCAAAGCGGGCGGCACCGGCCTCAACCTCACCGCGGCCGACACGGTGATCCACTATGACCCGTGGTGGAACCCGGCCACCGAAAACCAGGCCACCGACCGCGCCTACCGCATCGGCCAGGACAAGCCGGTGTTCGTCTACAAGCTGATTACACGGGGCACGGTGGAAGAGAAGATCCAGAAGTTGCAACAGGAGAAGGCAGCGCTGGCTGCAGGCTTGCTGGAGGGGCGTCAGGCGGGGGACTGGAAGCTGGCGGATGAAGACATTGATGCGCTGTTTGCGCCGTTGCCCGGGAAGCGGCAGGCCGCGAAAATTAGTTGAGCCTTTCGCCGGCAAGGCCGGCTCCTACAGGTATCGCAGCACCTGCAGGAGCCAGCCTTGCCGGCGCAGGACCTCAGTCGATCAGTTGTGCATCCCTCAGCGCGCCAAGCGCCTCCAGCCAGCGGGGCTGCTGGCGGTAATCGGTACGCGCAAAACCCTGCCCGCGCATCTGCGCGATCCGCGGCGACGGCCTCACCCTCAACCGCTGCGCCGCGGACAACGCAAGCTCGGCAGCCGCCCGATCATTGCACACCAGGCCCATGTCGCAACCGGCACTCAGCGCCGCCTCGATACGGCTGGCGGCGTCCCCCACCACATGCGCACCGGCCATCGACAGGTCATCGCTGAAGATCACCCCGTCAAAGCCCAACTCGCCACGCAGAATCTCCTGCAGCCAGCGCCGCGAGAAGCCGGCCGGCTGGTTATCGACCTGTGGATAGATCACGTGCGCCGGCATCACTGCCGCCAACTGCCCGCTCAGGCGCGTGAACGGCACCAGGTCGGCTGCGCGGATCTGCTCCAGGCTGCGCTCGTCGGTGGGTATCGCCACATGCGAGTCCGCCTCGGCCCAGCCATGCCCCGGGAAGTGCTTGCCGCAGGCCGCCATGCCCGCCGCGTTCATGCCGCGAATGAAGGCACCGGCAAGCAAGGTGGCGCGCTGCGGGTCACCCTCGAAGGCGCGACTGCCAACCACCGCGCTGCGCTGGTGGTCAAGGTCCAGCACCGGGGCAAAGCTCAAGTCGAGCCCTACCGCCAGCACTTCGGTTGCCATCAGCCAGCCGCAGTGTTCGGCCAGGCGCTCGGCATTGGGGTTGTCTGCAATCGCACGCATCGCGGGCAAGCGCACGAAGCCCTGGCGCAGGCGCTGTACGCGACCACCCTCCTGGTCCACGGCCAGGATCACGTCCGGGCGCACGGCACGAATCGACGCACTCAGTTCGCGCACCTGGCGCGGGCATTCGATGTTGCGGGCAAAGATGATCAGGCCGGCCACTTCGGGCTGACGCAGCAGGTGGCGGTCTTCGGCAGTCAGCCAGGTGCCGGCCACGTCGACCATCAGGGAGCCTTGCAGGCGGGTACTCATAAATGATCCTTCAGTTGAGGGGCGCGCTCGCCCACTGGGGGCAGGCGGCTTCTTCGATCTGTACCGGGCAATGCACAGGCACCCGGTCGAACAGCGCTACCAGGTCGGCGTTGCGCAGGCGTATGCAGCCGTGGGACAACGGCACACCCATGGGTTCGCTGTCGGGCGTGCCGTGCAGGTAGATATAGCGGCGGAACGTATCCACGGGCCCGAGGCGGTTGCGCCCCGGCTCGCGGCCGCTGAGCCAGAGAATGCGCGAGAGAATCCAGTCACGCCCAGGGAACTGCGCGTGCAGGTCGGGCGTCCAGACCTCGCCGGTCCAGCGACGCCCGCGCAGCACCGCGCCCTGGGGCAAGCCCGCGCCGATCTTCGCACGCACCTGATGCAGCCCGCGCGGTGTACAACCGGAGCCGTTGTGCTCGCCCGGGCCATTGAGTGCGGTGGACACCGCAAGACGCACCGCCAGTCGCCCCTGGGCGAACCCATAAAGGCACTGGTCGGCGATGGAAATGTGCAGCAAATCGAGAATAGGCATGGGCGCTAGCTTAGCCGAAGCCGGCTGTGCCGCCCAGCCGGGGAATCAGGCCTTTGCCGGCACCGGGGCGTGGCTGGTCTTGCTGCGCGGACGCAACTGCGCCGCCGCCATCGCCTCGTCCGTGACCCCGCTGTCGGCACGCATGCCGGCGGCCAGGAACGGCACCATCAGGCGCATGACCTGCTCGATCGAGGTATTGACCCCGAAATCGGTCTCGGCAATCGCGCGCAGGGCCTTGATGCCCGACATGCTGAACGCTGCAGCGCCGAGCATGAAATGCACGCGCCAGAACAGTTCAAGGGGAGGAATCTGCGGCGCGGCCTCGTTGACCAGCAGCATGTAGCGGCGGAACACCTTGCCGTACATGTCTTCGAGGTAACGACGCAAGTGGCCCTGGCTCTGGCTGAAGGCCAGGCCCAGCAGGCGCATGAAGATCGACAGGTCATTGCCGCTGCGCGGCTGCACCACCAGCGCCTGCTCGACCAGCATCTCCAGCAGTTCTTCAAGGCTGGGCTTGTGCTCGGGGCGCGCCTGGCGCCGCTCGAGCTCACGCTCCAGGCTCTGGCAGAACGGCCCTAGAAAACGCGAGAAGACCGCCTGGATCAGCGCCTTCTTCGAACCGAAATGGTAGTTCACCGCCGCCAGGTTGACGCCGGCCTTGCTGGTGATCAGCCGCAATGAGGTTTCGGCAAAACCTTTTTCCGCGAACAACTGCTCGGCAGCATCGAGAATGCGTTCAACGGTTTCCGACTGGGCCATGACTACTCCGCGAGACAAACACTTGTTTGAAACATACGTTTCAAGGCAGGGTTCTGTCAAGTACGCACGGGCGTTTTGTGCCCGGCCGGTCATGGTATTGAAGGCAGCGACAAGCCACAAGCCGGAAGCGGCAGGCAGCTGCGGGCACGCTTGGAGCTTGCCGCTTGTAGCTTGCCGCTATCACTGTATATAATCCCAGTCACTGTATAAAAAGACAGAGCGATCGACATGCTAAAACTGACGCCACGCCAAGCTGAGATTCTGGCTTTCATCAAGCGCTGCCTCGAAGACAACGGCTTCCCGCCCACCCGCGCGGAAATCGCCCAGGAACTGGGGTTCAAATCCCCCAACGCCGCCGAAGAGCATCTGAAGGCACTGGCCCGCAAGGGTGCAATCGAGATGACCCCTGGTGCCTCGCGCGGCATCCGCATTCCGGGGCTCGAGAGCAAGCCCGATGAAAACGCCCTGCCCATCATTGGCCGCGTGGCCGCGGGTGCCCCTATCCTCGCCCAGCAGCACATCGAGGAATCCTGCGCCATCAACCCGGCCTTCTTCCACCCCCGCGCCGACTACCTGCTGCGCGTGCACGGCATGAGCATGAAGGACGTCGGCATCGTCGACGGCGACCTGCTGGCCGTACACACCTGCCGCGAAGCGCGCAATGGTCAGATCGTCGTAGCCCGCCTGGGTGACGAAGTCACGGTCAAGCGCTTCAAACGGGAAGGCAACAAGGTCTGGCTGATCGCCGAGAACCCCGAATTCGCCCCTATCGAAGTCAACCTGAAAGAGCAGGACCTGGTCATCGAGGGCTTGAGCGTCGGCGTTATCCGCCGCTAATAAGGAGGCGTCATGCAGTTCCCCCACGTACCACAGCAAGCACAGTTGCCCTTGTTCGAAGCATTCCTGGCCCAGCCGGTACTGCCGCGGGTCAAAACCAGGCAGCCCGCCCGGCAAAGCAACAAGCCGCAGGCATTCAGCGAGCTGTCCTTGCGTGGCGCGCTGGAGCACTGCCAAAGCCTGCTGGCACCGGTGCTACGCGACCTGAGCGAACTGAGTGAAGAGCATGACGCCCGCTGGCTTACCCTGATCGCCCCACCCGGTAGCCTTACCCAGGCCTGGCTGAGGGACGCAGGGCTCAACCGCGAACGCATACTGCTGCTGCAGCCTCGCGGCAACCAGAGTGCGCTGCAACTGGCCTGTGACGCCCTGCGCCTTGGGCGCAGCCATACGGTGGTCACCTGGTTCAATCCGGTCAGCAACGGCGCCCGCCTGCAACTGACCAATGCTGCCCGTGCGGGTGACGCACAAAGCCTGAATATCCGCCTGGGCTGATACTCGCTGAACGCTCGAAGGGTATGCAGCAGGCTTCCTCAGGACGAGGAAGCCGGATACTGACGGTCAGTGCAGAACCCGTGGGCCTGCATGTTCCTGTTCGATCTCGCCTTCAACCAACTTGCCGGCCATCTGCACACCAACGCTGAGCATGGCCTTGGCCACCTCGACGTGTTGGCCCTGCAGGAACGCCTTGGCATCTTCCGAAAAATCCAGGGTTACCAACGACCCCTCGTCCTCGGCGCGGCGCAACTCGATGCGACCGTCAGGCAACTCTACAATTTCTAGAAAGGACGTGGGCATAAAAGACTGTTCTCCAGGAAAGGCCGGCATTGTACCAGCCACTGGCAGGATCAGCACTCACTCAGACCTTCGCGAAAACGCACCACGAGGCGTTTGAGATTCTGCCGCCAGCTCTCCAGTTCTTCGCGCGACAGCGCTGGCGCCTCGGGTTCATCCAGGCTCACGGCCTGAATCAACGGTTGGGTCACATCACCTTTGGGCGCCTTGCTCGCGACAGGTGGTCGGAACAAATCGGCATAAGCCCTGAGCAGTTGCGCCAGCCAGGTTTCAGGCTGCTCGGCAAGTTCGACCAGTTCAGCCAGCTCGGGAATGGCGATGGTCGCCAGTACTTCACGGCTCAGCAGTTGCTCGGCACGCAGCGCGCCGGCCTGGGGCAAGCGATAATAGCCACCGACCTCATGACACAGCCCCAACAGCGCACCATACAGGTGAAACAGCGCAGACTCCCGCTCGGCCTGGGTCTGCGCCTGGGCGTTCATGGCGCGACTGTCCTGCGCCTTGCCCAGTGCCTCCAGGGCCAGACCGGCGAAATAGATCTTCTGGTTGGTACGGGTATAGAGTTCCTGGGCCATCGAGGCGCGCTCCGAGGGAGTGTGAGGCGGGGGCTCAGTTTCTGTGATGGATCGCAGGCACGCAAGCTGAATCACCGCAGGCGTGAGGCTCAACCGCCCTTGCGGTCATCGTTGCGCGGCAAACCGCCAACCGTGGTTGCAGCCGAGTCTTTCGGCGTGGCCGGGGTGACCGGGCCGTAGATCTTTTCGATGCGCAGGCGGCCACGCTGCCACGCGGGATGAAAGTGCCGCCAGTGTGCGTCCTGAGCCGCGGCCAGCAGCTCATGGTCGCCCCGCGTGTCGCCCCAGGCGCGCATGCGGTACTGCGTCAGCACCCCGTAAACCGCCTCCAGGCGCAGAACCTTGGCTTCGCAGCGGCAGTTGTCTCCACTGATCCTGCCGGTCAGCACGCCATCGATCACCTCCAGCTCGGTGCCGATCAGCTTGATGCCCAACTGTTCGGCAAAGGGCTTGAGCACCAGCGCCGGCGATGCCGAACAGATCGTCACCTCGGCACCAGAGGCCAGTTCCTGTTTCACCGAAATCACGCCCTGCGGGCGCATCAGCCGGGCCCACGCCTGCGACTTGAACGCCACCGCCTTCTGCGCGACCCATTGCTCTTTCACACCCGCAAGAAACGTCTGGATCAACTGGGCCTTGAGTTCATCGCGGCTGATCCGCCGCCCCATATAGCGCAGGCTTGGCCAGATCATCCGCAGCATGCGGCGAGCAAAAAAGCCGTTGCCGAAAGCGAACCTCAAAAAAGGTACAAAGCTGTCACGGCGGGTCAGCGTGCCATCGAAATCGAACACCGACAGGATTCTGGCCGACTGCGGCCCTGCTTCCAACATTTCCTGACTCATCTGCTTGCCTCTGCTCGATGGTGTACAGCCCTGGCGGAGAAACGTCCCGATCAAACCTCACAACCGTTCGCTGACCTGACTAAAAAAAAGGCTGCGTCCAGGATCACCAGATGCAGCCTCTAGTAGCCGATTCTATCGCTTAGCGCTTGTCTTCCACCTTCCACGCCTTGCCGTCATAGAACGCTCGCCAGCCGGTCGGCTTGCCGTCGACCTCGGTCTGCACATACTGCTCCTTGGTCTTGCGGCTGTAGCGGATCACCGTCGGGCGACCGTCCGGGTCCTTCTTCGGCGCTTCACAGAGGAAGTGATACTTCGGATCGATCTCGTCCTTGTGCGGCACGATCTCCATCACCAGGGGGGCGCGGGTCTCGCGGTTCTTCGGGAACTGGCTGGCGGCCAGGAACAGGCCCGAAGCCCCGTCACGCAACACATAGGTGTCGTTGACCTTCTCGCACTTGAGCTCGGGCATCTTCACCGCGTCCATCTTCGGCGGCGCCGCCTCGCCGCTCTTGAGTAGCTTGCGGGTGTTCTTGCACTCCGGGTTGGTACAGCCGAAGAACTTGCCGAAACGACCGGTCTTGAGCTGCATCTCGCTGCCGCACTTGTCACACTCAAGGCTCGGGCCCTCGTAGCCCTTGATGCGGTAGCTGCCTTCCTCGATCTCGTAGCCCGTGCAATCGGGGTTGTTGCCGCAGATGTGCAGCTTGTGTTTCTCGTCGAGCAGGTAGGCGTCCATCGCCGTGGCGCAGATCGGGCAGCGGTGCTTGCCCAACAGCACGCGCGACTCGGACTCGCCCTCGTCGTCGGCGGCAATCTCGTCACCTGGCACCAGGTTCACGGTGGCCTTGCAACGCTCTTTGGGCGGCAGGCTGTAGCCCGAGCAACCGAGGAACACACCCGTGGAGGCTGTGCGGATCATCATGTGCCTGCCGCATTCCTTGCAGGCAATGTTGGTCGGGGTCGGCTGGTTGGCACGCATGCCCTTTTCGGCATCTTCAGCCAGTTGCAGCTTCTTGCTGAAGTCGCCATAGAACTCGTCCAGCACGTTTTTCCAGTCGCGCTCGCCCTGGGCCACATCGTCGAGGTTCTCTTCCATGCCGGCGGTGAAGCCGTAGTCCATCAGGTTGGAAAAGCTCTCGGACAGACGCTCGGTCACGATGTCGCCCATCTTCTCGGAGTAGAAGCGGCGATTGTGCAGGGTCACATAGCCACGGTCCTGGATGGTGGAGATGATCGCCGCGTAGGTCGATGGGCGACCGATACCGCGTTTTTCCATTTCCTTGACCAGGCTCGCTTCCGAGAAACGTGCCGGCGGCTTGGTGAAGTGCTGGCTCGGGTCGAGCTTGATGAGCTTGAGCACTTCGCCCTGGTTCATTTCCGGCAGTACATCGTCGTCGCCCGGCTTGCTCTGCTGCGGCAACACACGGGTGTAACCGTCGAACTTGAGGATACGGCCCTTGGCACGCAACTCGAACTCGCCCGCCGTGACGCTGACGGTGGTCGACAGGTACTGCGCCGGCGGCATCTGGCAGGCCAGGAACTGGCGCCAGATCAGCTCGTACAGACGCTCGGCATCACGCTCCATGCCGCTGAGCTTGGTCGGGTGCGTGGCCACGTCCGAAGGTCGGATCGCTTCGTGCGCTTCCTGTGCGCCTTCCTTGCTGCCGTAGACGATCGGCGCTTCTGGCAGGTACTTCTTGCCGAACTCGCTTTCGATGTAGCTGCGCGCCATTTCCACCGCATCGACCGACAGGTTGGTCGAGTCGGTACGCATGTAGGTGATGTAGCCGGCTTCGTACAGGCGCTGGGCCATCATCATGGTCTTCTTCACGCCGAAGCCGAGGCGATTGCTCGCCGCCTGCTGCAGGGTCGAGGTGATGAACGGCGCCGAGGGCTTGCTGCTGGTCGGGCGGTCTTCACGCTTGGCAATGGTGTAGCTGGAAGCCTTGAGCTTCTCCAGCGCGGCCATCGCCTGAGCTTCGTTGAGCGGCTTGAAGGCCTCGCCGTTCTGGCGAGCCACCTCGAAGCGCACCTTGGCGTCCTTGGCAGTACCCAGGTCGGCGTGCACTTCCCAGTACTCTTCGGGGATGAATGCGCGAATCTCGCGCTCGCGCTCCACCACCAGCTTCACGGCCACCGACTGCACCCGGCCGGCCGACAGGCCACGGGCGATCTTCTGCCACAGCAGTGGCGAGACCATGTAGCCCACCACGCGGTCGAGGAAGCGACGCGCCTGCTGTGCATTGACACGGTCGATGTCCAGCTCGCCCGGCTGGGAGAAGGCCTCCTGGATGGCCTTCTTGGTGATTTCGTTGAACACCACGCGCTTGTAGCGGCTGTCATCCCCACCGATGGCTTCGCGCAGGTGCCAGGCAATGGCTTCCCCCTCGCGATCCAAGTCGGTTGCGAGATAGATGGTGTCGGCATCCTTGGCCAGGCGGCGCAACTCCTCGATGACCTTTTCCTTGCCCGGAAGGATCTCGTACTTGGCCTTCCAGCCGTGGTCCGGGTCGACGCCCATGCGCGCCACCAGTTGCTTGCGCGCCTTTTCTTTCGGCGACAGCGCGGGTGCCTCGCCGGCAGCAGCCTTGCCGCGCTTGGCAGCAGGCTCCTTGCTGGCGGAACCGCTGGTGGGCAGGTCTCGGATATGGCCGATACTCGACTTCACCACGTACTGGTTGCCCAGGTACTTGTTGATGGTCTTGGCCTTAGCCGGGGATTCCACAATGACCAGCGATTTGCCCATGGATCGGAAAATTCCTGAATAACGAAAATAAAAACACGGCAGGTACCTGACGTGGCACCGCTATATATAGTGGCAACAGAGTGAGGTCAAGCGCCGAAGGTTAGCCCACTTGCGCATCGGCACGCGAAAACAGCTCGGGCTCGGCCTCGACCAAAGCAAAGCGCGGCACGTGCTCGCCGTCAACCTCGACCGACTCGGTGAACATCGAAAGCGGGCGTACCCACAGGCCGAAATCGCCGTACAGGGCCTGGTAGAACACCACCCACTCCTCGGTCTCGGAATGGCGCGCGGCACCGAATACACGATACTCAGGCCCTTTGTAATGCCGGTATACGCCTGGTTGTATCTGCATGCTGCCAACCCTCTTGAAAAAAAATCTGCAAAAAGCAAAAAACCGGGGCACAAGGCCCCGGCTTCCGACAACGAAACGCTTAGATGCGTTCGAAGACGGTGGTGATCCCCTGACCAAGGCCGACGCACATGGTCGAAACACCCAGGGTACCGCCATTCTGCTTCATGACATTGAGCAGAGTGCCGGAAATCCGCGCACCGGAGCAACCGAAAGGGTGACCCAGGGCGATTGCGCCGCCGTGCAGGTTAACCTTCTCATCCATCTTGTCGAGCACTTTCAGATCCTTGAGCACCGGCAGGGCCTGTGCAGCGAAGGCTTCGTTGAGCTCGAAGAAGTCGATATCGGCAATGCTCAGGCCCGCACGCTTGAGGGCTTTCTGGGTCGCCGGCACCGGGCCGTAGCCCATGATCGCAGGGTCCACGCCGGCCACCGCCATCGAGCGGATCACCGCCAGCGGCTGGATGCCCAGGTCCTGGGCACGCTGGGCCGACATCACGATCATGCACGAGGCGCCGTCGGTGATCTGCGAGGAGGTACCCGCTGTCACGGTGCCGCCCTTGGGGTTGAACGCCGGCTTCAACGCCGCCAGGCTTTCCAGGGTAGTGTCCGGGCGAATGGTTTCGTCGTAGTCGAAGACCTTGAGGAAGCCGTTCTCGTCATAGCCCTGCATCGGGATGATTTCGTCCTTGAACTTGCCTTCGACCGTCGCCTTGTGGGCGAGCTGGTGCGAACGCAGACCGAAGGCGTCCTGCTGCTCACGGCTGATGCCATGCATCTTGCCCAGCATCTCGGCGGTCAGGCCCATCATGCCCGAGGCCTTGGCCGCATACAGCGACATGTGCGGGTTGGGGTCCACGCCGTGCATCATGCTCACGTGGCCCATGTGCTCGACACCGCCGACCACGAACACATCGCCGTTGCCGGTCATGATCGCCTGGGCGGCCGTGTGCAGCGCGCTCATCGACGAACCGCACAGGCGGCTGACAGTCTGGCCGGCCGCAGTGTGCGGGATCTGGGTCATCAGCGAAGCCATGCGCGCGATGTTCCAGCCCTGCTCCAGGGTCTGGTTCACGCAGCCCCAGATCACGTCCTCGACTTCACTCGGGTCGACCTTGACGTTGCGCTCCAGCAGCTTGCTGATCAGGTGCGCCGACATGTCTTCGGCGCGGGTGTTGCGGTGCATGCCGCCCTTGGAGCGGCCCATCGGCGTACGACCGAAGTCGACGATCACGACGTCTCTTGGATTCAAGCTCATACAATATTCTCGCTCTAGTCGTTGGGCGCTTAACCGAAGAAGCTCTGGCCGTTCTTGGCCATCTCGCGCAGCTTCTCGGTGGGGTGGTACAGCGCGCCCAGGTCGGCGTACTGGTCAGCCAGGGCAACGAACGCAGCCACACCGATCGAATCGATGTAGCGCAGTGCACCGCCACGGAACGGAGGGAAACCGATGCCGTAGACCAGGCCCATGTCGGCCTCGGCCGCCGTCTCGACGATGCCGTCTTCCAGGCAGCGCACGGTCTCCAGGCACAGCGGGATCATCATCCAGTTGATGATGTCCTCGTCGCTGACTTCACGCTGCTCGTAGACGATCGGCTTGAGCACTTCGAGCACCGACGGGTCGGCAACCTTCTTCTGCTTGCCGCGCTTGTCGGCCTCGTAGGCATAGAAACCCTTGCCGTTCTTCTGGCCCAGGCGCTTGGCTTCGTAGAGCACGTCGATGGCCGAACGACGGTCATCCTTCATGCGGTCCGGGAAGCCCTCGGCCATCACGTCGCGGCCGTGGTGGCCGGTGTCGATGCCGACCACGTCCATCAGGTACGCCGGGCCCATCGGCCAGCCGAATTTTTCCATGATCTTGTCGATGCGCACGAAGTCCACACCGGCGCTCACCAGCTTGGCGAAACCGCCGAAGTACGGGAACAGCACGCGGTTGACCAGAAAGCCCGGGCAGTCGTTGACCACGATCGGGTTCTTGCCCATCTTCTTGGCGTAGGCAACGGTAGTGGCCACCGCCAGTTCGCTGGACTTCTCGCCACGGATCACTTCCACCAGCGGCATCATGTGCACCGGGTTGAAGAAGTGCATGCCGACGAAATTTTCCGGACGCTTGAGGGCCTTGGCCAGCAGGCTGATGGAAATGGTCGAGGTGTTGGAAGCCAGGATGGTGTCCGCCTTGACCTGGTCTTCGACCTCGGCCAGCACGGCCTGCTTGACCTTGGGGTTTTCGACCACGGCTTCCACCACCAGGTCCACGTGACCGAAGTCGCCGTAGGACAGGGTCGGACGGATGCCGTTGAGCACTTCAGCCATTTTCGCGGCGGTCATGCGACCCTTGTCGACGCGGCTGACCAGCAGCTTGGCGGCTTCGGCCAGGCCCTGCTCGATACCGTGCTCGTTGATGTCCTTCATCAGGATCGGCGTGCCTTTGGAGGCCGACTGATAGGCGATGCCGCCACCCATGATGCCGGCACCGAGTACGGCGGCCTGCTTCACGTCCTGGGCGATCTCGTCGTAGGCCTTGGCCTTTTTCTTCAGTTCCTGATCGTTCAGGAACAGGCCGATCAGGCTCTGGGCTGCCGAGGTCTTGGCCAGTTTGACGAAGCCGGCGGCTTCGACTTCCAGCGCTTTGTCACGCCCGAAGTTGGCGGCTTTCTGAATGGTCTTGATGGCTTCGACCGGCGCCGGATAGTTCGGGCCTGCCTGACCTGCCACGAAACCCTTGGCGGTCTCGAAGGCCATCATCTGCTCGATGGCGTTGAGCTTGAGCTTTTCCAGCTTCGGCTGGCGCTTGGCCTTGTGGTCGAGCTCGCCGCTGATGGCGCGCTTGATCAGTTCCAGGGCAGCTTCCTGAAGTTTCTCCGGGACCACCACTGCATCGACGGCACCGACTTTCAGTGCGTCTTCAGGGCGGTTCTCCTTGCCGGCGGCAATCCATTCGATGGCATTGTCGGCGCCGATCAGGCGCGGCAGGCGTACGGTACCGCCGAAGCCCGGGTAGATACCCAGCTTGACTTCAGGCAGGCCGATCTTGGCTTTGGTCGACATGACGCGGAAGTCGGCCGCCAGGCACATTTCCAGGCCGCCGCCCAGCGCGATGCCGTTGATGGCGGCAACGGTCGGTACATCGAGATCTTCGAAATCGCTGAAGATTCTGTTGGCTTCGAGGTTGCCTGCAACCAGCTCCGCATCCGGCAGCTTGAAGTTGTCGACGAATTCGGTGATGTCGGCGCCGACAATGAACACGTCCTTGCCGCTGCTGACGATCACACCTTTGATCGACGCATCTGCCTTGATGGTGTCTACGGCCTGACGCAATTCATTCAGGGTAAGACGGTTGAACTTGTTGACGGACTCACCCTTGAGATCGAACTTCAGTTCGACGATGCCGCTTTCAAGAGCCTTAACCGTGATGGCTTTACCTTCGTAAATCATCAACTGATCTCCACGATATGGAAGCTGAACTGTACACGCCGAACGCTGGCACGAAATTCGGCACCAGGCACACCCGTCAGCGCGATAGTCGGGATTCTGCGAGCGTCATGTGACATACAAACGCTCAATTCATACGCCCGTTTGATTTGGGTACGGACACATTCACCGAAAAGCCTGCCGTTGTCAAATACCCAAAAGCACGAGCAAAACGCGACTTTACGGTCATTTTGAGCGAAGGGGTGCGGGTTCAGCCTGTAGGTGATTGGCCATCATTCATGCAGGTGATCGGCCATGGATACGCACGAGAGAGGCGGCGAAGGGATAAAGCGCAGCTACACTGAGGGCATCGAAGAAGTTTCCGGCCTGCCTGGCCTTTTTTATTCAGTTGCCGGCCCCGCCATGGGGCTGGCCCTGGCGGTCAATCACACGACTCACGGGTCACGCCAGCGCCTTGAGCAACCGGGCAATGTCCTGCAACGCTGCGGCATCCCCCTTCTCTCCCCAGCACAACGCGATCATCTGCGGGTTGGCCTCGACCTTGTAGACACTCGCCGGCAGGCGCGACAGGTGCTCGAGCACGCGCGCATCTTCGCAGGGCTCGCGCCACTGGTTGAGCCACACCCCTGGTGTCACCTGCCAGTAGCTCCAGCTGTCGGCATGCCCGCGACGGCGCGCGCAATGATACTGCGCGCAGGTATGCGGCGGCTCTTCGGGCAGCCAGTGCGGCCAGGTCTGCGGGGTGAGCTGCATGGCCAGCCCCATGCGCCGCGCCTCCAGGCGCAGGGCCATGCGCCCGCTGGTGCGACGCGAGGGCAACAGCCAGACCATGGGGCTGAGCATCAGCGCAAGGATTGACACTACTACCCAGAACGTCATATCTGTTATTCCTATAAAGACTTTGCAAATGAGCTGGTTAGCCGACATCGATGCGATCAGCCTGAAACCGACCATACTTTAACTATCGCGATTGTCAGGAGAGCCCTCATGCCCTACGAACACATTCTGGTCGCCGTCGACCTGACCGAAGAATGCGACCCGGTGATCAAGCGCGCTCGCGAGCTGGCCACGCCCAACGGCACCAAGGTTTCCCTGGTACATATCGTCGAGCCCATGGCCATGGCCTTCGGCGGCGACGTGCCGATGGACCTGTCGCAACTGCAGCAGCAACAGTTCGACCAGGCCAAGGAGCGCATGGACCGCCTGTTCAACAAGTATCCGGAGATCAACCGCGGCGATTCCCACCTGACCTACGGCCAGCCTCGCCAGGAGATTCACCAGTTGGCCAAGGACCAGAAGTGCGACCTGATCGTGGTCGGCAGCCATGGCCGCCACGGCCTGGCGCTGCTGCTGGGCTCCACCGCCAATGACGTGCTGCACGGCGCACCGTGCGATGTGCTGGCGGTACGCCTGCAGAAGAAGGCCGACTGATACCAGAAGGCCCGCTGTTGGACACAGCGGGCCTTCTTCATATCAGCTGTCGAGCTCGGCCCAACGCTCCACCAGTGTGTCCAGCTCGCCCTGCAGCTTCTCGAGGCTGGCCAGCACGGCGGTGGTCTGGTCGATTGGCCGCTGATAGAAGCCTGCATCGGAAATCTCCGCCTGCACCGCAGCCATCTTCTGCTCCAGGGCATCGATCTGCCCCGGCAGCGCCTCCAGCTCGCGCTGCAGCTTGTAGCTGAGCTTCTTCTTGCCTTCATTGACCACCGGCGCTGCCGCAGGCTCGGGTGCAACGGCCTCGACCACCGCACTGTTGAGCTCGGACTTGCCCGACTTGCTTTCGGTCACGCCGAGCAGCTTGGGCGAACCGCCCTGGCGAATCCAATCCTGATAGCCGCCCACGTACTCACGCACCTTGCCCTCGCCTTCGAACACCAGGGTGCTGGTGACCACGTTGTCGAGGAACGCCCGGTCGTGACTGACCATCAGCACGGTGCCCTTGAAGCCCGCCAGCACCTCTTCGAGCAGCTCCAGGGTTTCCACGTCCAGGTCGTTGGTCGGCTCGTCGAGCACCAGCAGGTTGGCCGGCTTGCTGAACAGCTTGGCCAGCAGCAGGCGCGCACGCTCGCCACCGGACAACGCCTTGACCGGCGTGCGTGCACGCTGGGGGCTGAACAGGAAGTCGCCCAGGTAGCTCAGTACGTGACGGTTCTGCCCATCGATCTCGATGAAGTCACGGCCTTCGGCCATGTTCTCGATCACGGTCTTTTCCAGGTCAAGCTGGTGGCGCAACTGGTCGAAGTAGGCCACTTCGAGACGCGTGCCCGACTCCACCTTGCCCGAGCTTGGCTCCAGGTCGCCCAGCATCAGCTTGAGCAGCGTGGTCTTGCCGGTACCGTTGGCACCCAGCAGGCCGATACGGTCCTCGCGCTGCAGGACCATCGAGAAATCCTTGACCAGGTAAGGGCCATCGGGGTGGGCGAAGCTGACGTTTTCCAGCACCATCACCTGCTTGCCGGACTTTTCCGCCACGTCGAGCAGGATGTTGGCCTTGCCCTGGCGCTCGCGACGCTCGCTGCGTTCCACACGCAGTGCCTTGAGGGCGCGCACGCGGCCTTCGTTGCGGGTACGCCGGGCCTTGATGCCCTGGCGGATCCACACCTCTTCCTGGGCCAGTTTCTTGTCGAACAGCGCGTTGGCAGTCTCTTCGGCAGCCAGCGCGGCTTCCTTGTGCACCAGGAAGCTGGCGTAGTCGCCGTTCCAGTCGATCAACCCGCCTCGGTCCAGTTCGAGGATGCGCGTGGCCAGGTTCTGCAGGAAGGAACGGTCGTGGGTAATGAACAGCACGGCGCCGCCAAAACCGCTCAGGGCATCTTCAAGCCAGGCGATGGCACCGATGTCCAGGTGGTTGGTCGGTTCGTCGAGCAGCAGCAGGTCGGGCTCGGACACCAGCGCCTGGGCCAGCAGCACACGCCGACGCCAACCACCGGACAGCTCGGCCAGGGTCTTGTCGGCCGGCAGCTGCAGACGGCTCAGGGTGCTGTCGACCAGTTGCTGCAAGCGCCAGCCATCGCGCGCCTCAAGGTCGCTCTGCACGTGCATGAGCTTTTCCAGGTCGGCGTCGGTGTGAATGTTCTGGCTCAGGTGGTGATACTCGGCGAGCAATGCACCGACACCGTCCAGGCCTTCGGCAACCACATCGAACACGGTGCGCCCGTCGGCCACCGGCAGTTCCTGCGGCAGCTCGCCGATCTTCAGGCCCGGGGCACGCCACACATCGCCTTCGTCGGGCTTCTGGTCGCCCTTGACCAGGCGCAGCATGCTCGACTTGCCCGTGCCGTTGCGGCCGATGATGCAGACCCGCTCACCACGGGCGATCTGCCAGGACACCTTGTCCAGCAACGGCATGGCGCCGAACGCAAGGGACACATCGCTTAATTTGAGCAGGGTCATGATCTTCTCCAAAAACCGGGGGCGCATTCTACCTGAGTTGCGCCTGCTTCACATTAAGCGCGACCGGCGTGCCGACCGCAGTCCTGCATTACATGCCGATACAAGCACAATGCTTTCTTCCGCCCCCGGCAAACGGCTAAGCTTAAGCACGTAATCCCACCAGTGCTGGCGCCGCCGACACTCGTTTTGGTCAAACTGTCCGGAAGTATCATGCGCCGCAGCCTGCTCAGCCTCGTATCCTGTCTGCTTTTTTCCGCCACCGCGGCCAGCACCGTCCAGGCCGCCGACCTCACCCAGCAACGCCAGTACTACGATGAAGCCAAGCGTGCCCTGGCCAAGGGCGACAGCGGCCCTTACCGCCGTTACGAACAGGCCCTGCGTGATTATCCGCTGGAGCCCTACCTGGCCTACGACGAACTGACGGCGCGCCTCAAGAGCGCCAGCAACGCCGAGATCGAGAAGTTTCTTGCCGAGCATGGCGACCTGCCCCAGGCCAACTGGATGAAACTGCGCTGGTTGCGCTGGCTGGCAGAGCGCGGCGACTGGCAACCCTTCGTCAAGTACTACGACCCCAAGCTGAACTTCACCGAGCTCGACTGCCTCAACGGCCAGTATCAGCTCAGCCACAACCTGCGCGCCGAGGGCTACGCCACCGCCGACAAGCTGTGGCTGGTGGGCAAGTCGCAGCCGGCGGCCTGTGACGTGCTGTTCGACCGCTGGGCCGCCGAGGGCCAGCTGACCGAACAGAAGCGCTGGGAGCGCATCAAGCTCGCGGCCCAGGCGCGCAACTACGCCCTGGCCAACACCCTGATCAAAGGCCTGAACACCCTGGGCCCGCAAGGCCGTCTGCTGGTGGATGTGGCGCAGAAGCCCGAACTGCTCAACAACCCCGGGCGCTTCACCCCGGTCAACGAAGCGATGTCCGACGTGGTCAGCCTGGGCCTGCGCCGCCTGGCGCGCCAGGACCCGGAGCGGGCCATGGCGCTGCTCGACGACTACGCCAATCGCATGCATTTCTCCCGCGACGAGAAGGTGGCGATCGCCCGCGAAATCGGCCTTACCCTGGCACGGCGCTACGACCCCCGCGCCCTGGGCCTGATGACCCAGTACGACCCCGAGCTGCGCGACAACACCGTGACCGAATGGCGCCTGCGCCTGCTGCTGCGTCTGGGCCGCTGGGAAGATGCCTACGAGCTGACCAAACGCCTGCCCCAGGACCTGGCCACCACCAACCGCTGGCGCTACTGGCAGGCGCGCAGCCTGGAGCTGGCGCAGCCGAAGAACCCGCAGATTCCACTGCTGTACAAGACGGTAGCGCGAGAGCGCGACTTCTACGGGTTCCTGGCCGCCGATCGTGCACAGACCCCGTACCAGCTCAACAACAAGCCGCTGGTGCTCAGCCAGCAACTGATCAACAAGGTACGCAACACCCCCGGCGTGCGGCGCGCGCTGGAATTCCATGCCCGCGGCCAGATCGTTGACGGGCGCCGCGAGTGGTACCACGTCAGCCGTCATTTCAGCCGCGACGAGATGGTCGCCCAGGCGCGCCTGGCCTATGAAATGCGCTGGTACTTCCCGGCCATCCGTACCATCAGCCAGGCCCAGTACTGGGACGACCTGGATATCCGCTTCCCGATGGCCCACCGCGACACCCTGGTACGCGAAGCCAAGGTACGCGGCCTGCACTCGAGCTGGGTGTTCGCGATCACCCGCCAGGAAAGCGCCTTCATGGACGACGCCCGCTCCCACGTGGGTGCCAGCGGCCTGATGCAACTGATGCCGGCCACCGCCAAGGAGACGGCGCGCAAGTTCAACATCCCGCTGGCTTCGCCGGCGCAGGTACTGAACCCGGACAAGAACATCCAGCTGGGCGCCGCCTACCTGAGCCAGGTGCACGGCCAGTTCAACGGCAACCGGGTGCTGGCCTCGGCCGCCTACAACGCCGGCCCCGGACGCGTGCGCCAGTGGCTGCGCGGCGCCGATCACCTGAGCTTCGACGTATGGGTGGAGTCGATTCCGTTCGACGAGACCCGCCAGTACGTGCAGAACGTGCTGTCGTATTCGGTGATCTACGGGCAGAAACTCAATTCACCGCAGCCACTGGTGGATTGGCACGAGCGGTTTTTCGACGATCAGTAAGCGGTGATCAGCGCTTCGCCGGCAACGTCGAAGCGCAACCTTGTGGAGGCGACGGTGCGTGTGCAGGGGCCAGCCTTGCTGGCGAAGCGGCCCGTCGCTATTCCAGCACCTCGACCGCCATGCCCACCTCCAGCATGCCCTCGCCGTCGGCCACCAGGTTCTGGCCGAACAGCACATCCCCCTCCTTCTGCCGATAGGTCTTGAGCGTGGTCAAGGGTTCGCGATCGGGGCTGCGCTCGCCGGTCTGCGGGTCGAGGGTGGTGAGGATGCAGCGCGTGCACGGGGAAAGCACCCGAAAGGTCTGCTGGCCAATGCGAATGCGCTTCCAGCCATCCTCGGCATATGCCGCACTGCCCTCGACCACCAGATTGGGCCGAAAGCGCAGCATCTCCAAGGGGCGCCCAACCCGCTGTACCAGGTCGTCGAGCGACGCCTGGCCGATCAGCAGCAAGGGGAAACCATCGGCGAAGGCCACACGGTCGCTGTTCTCACCGTAGCCGGCCGGCAGATAGCGGGTACGCGGCTCGGGCACATGCACCAGGCGCACCGGCTTGCCGATGAAGCGGCTCAACCAGTCGGCCGCCGCATCGCCTGCATCCGGTACGCGCAGGGTGTCGCGCCAGATGGTCGCCCCACGCAGATTGGCGTCCGCTTGCGGCACCGCCACCTGCAGGGGGTCAAAACCCGGGGCACTGAGCACCAGACCGCCATCGGCGTCGTACAGCGCCGATAACTGGCTCATCTGCGGGTAGGCGCGCTGGGTCAGGAAACGTCCGTTGTCCTGCTCCACCAGCATCCAGCGCCGGTCACCCAGCAAGCCCAGCAGGCCGCACGGCGACTGGCCCAGGGCTTGCGCCTGGGCCGACTTGAGTGGGTAACGATACAACGCGCTCAGACGCATGGGCCGGCTCCGGATGATAAAGGCGCAAGCTTACACCGAGGGCCGGGCAACCGCTGCCCGGCAGTCGGTGCCGGCTCAGACGGTCGCTTCGTCCAGCATCAGGCGCTGGCGCACCACATCCACCAGCTTGTCGGGCTGGAACTTGGACAAAAAGTTGTCACAACCGACCTTCTTCACCATCGATTCGTTGAAGCTGCCCGACAAGGACGTGTGCAGCACCACGTACAGGCTGCGCAGGCGCGGGTCGTTGCGGATCTCGGTGGTCAGGCGGTAGCCGTCCATTTCCGGCATTTCGGCATCGGTGAAGACCATCAGCAACTTCGAGCACACGTCCTCACCGGCATCCGCCCAGCCTTTGAGCAGGTTGAGTGCCTTGAGGCCATCGCTGGCCACATGCATCTTCACCCCCAGCTGGCTCAGGGTTTCACGCAACTGCGCCAGGGCCACGGTGGAGTCGTCCACCAGCAGCACCTCCCGCCCTCGCGCCTGCGCCAGTACTGGGTCTTCCAGCTTGTCGCGGGACACCTTGGCGTTGTACGGCACGATTTCGGCCAGTACTTTCTCCACGTCGATGATTTCTACCAGTTGCTCGTCGACCTTGCTGATGGCCGTCAGGTAATGCTGACGCCCGGCACTGGTGGGCGGCGGCATGATCGCCTCCCAGTTCATGTTGACGATACGGTCCACGCCTCCCACCAGGAACGCCTGCACCGAACGGTTGTACTCGGTGACGATGATGGTGCTGTTGGGCCCCGGCTCCAGTGGGCGCATGCCGATGGCCTGGGACAGGTCGATCACCGGCAGGGTCTGCCCACGCAGGTTGACCACGCCGCACACATACGCATGGCGTTGCGGCATCAGGGTCAACTTGGGCATCTGCAGCACTTCCTGCACCTTGAACACGTTGATCGCGAACAGTTGGCGCCCGGCCAGGCGAAACATGAGGATTTCCAGACGGTTCTCGCCTACCAGCTGCGTCCTTTGGTCTACCGTGTCGAGAATGCCAGCCATTAAACAACCCCCAGGCGTGTCGCAAAAATTGAATTATCAACCGTGTATCGGCCGCGTTCGTCTTGGCTTGACCCCCCAAAATAAAATGCTGCGGGGGGCATTGATGTCACTTTAGCATCATGGTTTACTGCGCTGACAGTTTTGCAGTCGCGGCAGGTCATCAGCGATCACACCAAGCCAATGCCATCAGGGAAACCCCTAGCCACAATCGGGCGAGACCTGATGTTCGCAATATCCTTTAGCCATTAATGTGACGCCATTCTCATTGCATGAATGGAGTCAGGCTTTTGCTCGCTACTGCCTTGTTGTCCACAACCAATGCTAGCGTCTTGCCAAAACACCGGCTCCAGGGCGTTTCAGCCCCCATCCGCAGTCTGCGCCTGGCAGGAAACGACTGATGTCCGACACCACTGCGGACATCAGCGCCCTACACGACTTTCAGGTCGATGCCCACGTACTGCTGACCCGCGCTCAGGAGTGCCTGTCGCACCTTGACCTGATCGGCCACGATACCGACGCGTGCGACTGCCTGCTGAACACCCTCGGCACACTGGCCGAGCGTGCCCACCTGCAGGCCCAGACGCAGATCGCCGACTTCTGTCGCCAACTCTGTCATGTGCTCGAACCGCAGCAATGCCGCGCGCGCCTTCACGCTGCACTGCCCAAGCTGAAAGCCTGCCTGAGCCTGCTGGCCTGGCAGCTTGAACTGATCGACCCGCACACCGGCCAATTGAACCTGGACCCCCAGGAGCAACTGGCCTTGCTGGAGGAACTGGAACAGACCTTCCGGCAGTTGCACGCAGAACCGGCCAAGGCGACCGCCACACCCGCCGCCCCTGCACCCGCCCTGGGCGCATGAAGTTGCACAACTAACCGGCGTGGGAAATTTCCCCGCCGCACATCATTTCAAAGCACTTTCCCACAACACTAAGCATTAACTTACGCGTGGGCGGCGAGTTTCTGTCAGCTGTATACAAAAACAATATCAGCGCATATAGGACAAGTTGTGTATCGCCACCAGTGATAGCAAAGTGCTAGACTTTGCGCCATCCGGAACGACCGTACCAGCCCGTAAAACTGACAGTTCGGACATCTTTCACGCCCCGCGACCATTTCCAAGCGAAGTGATACTATGCCCGACGCAAATTGCACACCGACAATGCACGGTGCTGAAGTTTGGCGTTTTCAGCACACTTGAAATCGTCTGATTCCAGTGTTGGCAAAACTGCACAAAGTTAAATCCAGGCGTTGCCCCAAACGCCTGTTGGGCGATATTCGACCGGCTTTCAACAGCGATACTTCAGTGGCTTCATTCCCTATGCTCTCAAGCCTCAAGACACTCAAGCGCGGCCCTCCGGGCGCTTCTCTGCTGCATTGGCTGAGCGCCCTGCTGTGCCTGGTGTCGGCGGCGGCCAACCTGTACCTGTACCTGCGTGCGGCACCGATGCCCGGCAGCCTGCTGGCACTGCAGCTGGCCGCCCTGCTCGGAATTGGCTGGCAATTGCGCCAGGCCGCGCGCTCGATCGCCATGCGCCCCCAGGAGCTGGCCCACCGCCTGCTCGAGGTGCAGGAGAGCGAACGCCAGCGTCTGAGCCGCGAACTGCATGACGATATCGGCCAACTGCTGACAGCCGCCAAGCTGCAGGCAGACTGGCTGCAACGGCGCATGCCGGCCGACCTGCAGGAACACTGCGCCACATTGCGCAGCACCCTGGACGACACCCTGGCCAACGTGCGTGATGTGTCGGCGATCCTCAACCCACGCCAACTGGCCAGCCTGGGGCTTGAAGCGAGCCTGCGCGCGCACCTGCTGCGCACCCTGGAAAACACCGACGTGCACTGGAGCCTGGAGTGCAGGCAGCGCCTGGGTGGCATTCCGGAAGACATGGCCATCGCTGCCTTTCGCATTACCCAGGAAGCCGTCACCAACATTCTGCGACACGCCCGGGCGCGCAACCTGAGCGTGCGCATCGAGCGCACCCCCGAAGGCCTGGCACTATCGATCAGCGACGACGGCCAGGGCTTCACGCCTGCTGCCGCCCCCGGCGAGGAGGGCCAGCGCGGCATGGCCGGCATGAGTGAACGGGTCAACCTGCTCAATGGCCGGCTGAGCGTGAACAGCCAACCCGGCCAGGGCACCCACATCGACGTACTGTTCCCCTGGCCACCGCGTGCCCGTGAACGCGCCAATACAAGTAAACCCCATGATCTGTAATCTGTTGCTGGTGGATGACCACTCCCTGATTCGCGCCGGCGTACGCGCCCTGGTCGCCGACATACCCGGCTACGCCGTGGTAGGCGAGGCCAACGACGGTAGCCAGCTGCTCGAACTGGTGCAGCGCCTGGACCCGGATATCGTGCTGCTGGACATCTCGATGCGCTCGACCGGGGGCCTGGAGGCCCTGGGCCGCCTGAAGGCTGCCGGCTGTCGCAGCAAGGTGCTGATCCTGTCGATGCACACCGACCCCGAGCTGATCATGCGCGCACTGGAAATCGGCGCCCATGGCTACCTGCTCAAGGACACCACCGCCACCGAACTGGAGCAGGCACTGGCCGCGCTGCGCAGCGACGAGCGCTACCTGAGCCCGGCCATCGCGCATACCGTGATCAACCAGGCGTTACTGCGCGCCCAGAGCAGCAAGCCCGAGGCCGTCGAGAACCACAACCTCACGGCGCGCCAGCTGGAAATCCTGCGCCTGATCGTGCGCGGCAAATCCACCCGTGAAATCGCCAACGGCCTGGGCCTGAGCATCAAGACCGTCGAGACCCACCGCTCGCAGATCATGAAACGCCTGCAGATCTACGACGTGGCGGGCCTGGTGCTGTTCGCCGTGCGCGAACAGATCATCAGCCTGGACGACTGAGCAGCGGCGACTCGGCGGGCAGGTGCACGCGCAGCGCCCCAGGCAGCGCACTGAAGCGCCAGCTGTCGCCTTGCAGCGGCTCGCCATCGAGGTTGATGTCCAGGCCTTCGGCGCTCTTGATCTCGACCCACGGCAGGCGCGCGCGAACAAACAGATTGTCCAGCCCCAGGCCCTCGCTCAGCAGGTCACGCAAAGTGCCGACCACCTCCTGCGGCGCCGGCAGGATGCTGATATCGAGCAGCCCGTCGTCCACCTGCGCCTGCGGGCACAGCACATGCCCGCCGCCGGCCTGGCGGCCGTTGCCGATTCCCAGGGCCAGCAACTGACCTTGCCAGTGAAAATCCGGACCTTGCAGCTCCACCGAGGCCGCACGCAGCTCGCTGAAACGCGACAGCCCGGTGAACAGATAGGCCGCGGCACCGATCACCTTCTTCAGGTCCTCGGAAGTGCTGGCCGTGACCTGGCTGCCGAAACCGCCGGTGGCCATGTTGAGGAACACCTGCCCGCCCACCTCGCCCAGGTCGATCGCCCGCGCCGGCAACTCCAGCAGGTTCAGAGCCTGGTCCGGCTCCAGCGGCACACCGGCAGCCCGTGCGAAATCGTTGGCGGTACCCAGCGGCAATAGCGCCAGGCTGGCATCACCCCGGGCCTGGGCCAGCGCCTCTGCCACATCGCGCAGGGTACCGTCGCCACCACCGGCCACCAGATGCGGGTACCCCGCCGCCAGCGCCTCGTGAACCAGGCGCTGGGCATCGCCCCCCTCCCAGGTGAGTCGAACATCGAGCTGCCAGCCGCGCTCGCGCAAGCCCATTACCGCCGCGCGCACCTCGTCGTTCATGGCCTGCTTGCCATGCAGAATCAACAATGCCCTGCGCTCACCCATAACTGCTCCCCCGCATTGATCACCGCCGACGGCGGTGCCGCGTCAGATGACGCCCGTGTATATCGACCGATTACAACACGGTTCCGTTGCATGCGGACCACGTCAAAAACAGCGCTTTCACACAATTGCCATTGAAAGATTCTCAATCGATGTGCATCATTCGACAAATATTTGGCCTTCACGGACGATGCCAGTGATAAAAGTCACTTTTTTGACTCATTGAGCAAAGCGCCTGCCAGGTTCACCTTTTCCCTGTTATCACACCGCCTAGCGGTGCCCAGAACACGAGGCTGAGTGAAATGAGCACACTGATCCCTTGCATCATTGCCGGTGGAGCCGGCACCCGATTGTGGCCGGTTTCACGCGAGGCCATGCCCAAGCCCTTCATGCGCATGCCCGATGGCCAGAGCCTGCTGCAGAAAACCTTCCTGCGTGCCTGCGCACTCAAGGATGTGGCCCGCGTACTCACCGTCACCAATCGCGAAGTGTTCTTCCGCACCCAGGATGAATACCGCCAGCTCAAACAGCCCGGCATCGCGCTGGACTTCATTCTCGAGCCCTGCGGGCGCAACACGGCCCCGGCGATTGCCGCCGCCGCCCTGCACTGCGCCCGTGAATACGGCGAAGACGCCCACCTGCTGGTGCTGCCCGCCGACCACCTGATCACCGACCAGGCAGCCTTCGAAGAGGCCGTGGAGCGCGCCCGCGCCCTGGCCGAGCAAGGCTGGCTGACCACCTTCGGCCTGGTGCCCACTCAACCGGAAACCGGCTTCGGCTACATCGAGAAGGGCCAGGCCCTGGATGCCCATGGCTATCGCGTGGAGCGCTTCGTCGAAAAGCCGAACGCAGAGACCGCCCAGCGCTATGTCGAGGGCGGCCAGCACCTGTGGAACGCCGGCATGTTCTGCATGCGTGCAGATGCCATCCTGCGCGAGCTGCAGCAGCACGCACCGCAGATTCTGGATGCGGTCGGCGAATGCCTGGGGCTGAGCCAGAGCAAACAGGGCAGCAACAGCCTGCAACTGGAACTGGATGCCACCAGCTTCGCGCAGGTTGCCGACATCTCCATCGACTACGCCGTGATGGAGCGTTCCACCCAGGTGGCAGTGCTGCCCAGCCAGTTGGGCTGGAGTGACATCGGCTGCTGGCGGGCGGTGCGCAGCCTGGCCCAGGGCGATGCCCAGGGCAACCAGTGCAACGGCGAGACCGTGCTGCACGACGTGAGCAACTGCTACATCGATTCGCCTCGCCGCCTGGTGGGCGCCATCGGCCTGGACAACCTGATCATCATCGACACCCCCGACGCCCTGCTGATCGCCGACGCGAGCCGCAGCCAGGAGGTCAAGCTGATTGCCCAGCAGCTCAAGCGCCAGGACCACGACGCCTATCGCCTGCACCGCACCGTGACGCGCCCCTGGGGCACCTACACCGTGCTCGAGGAAGGCCCGCGCTTCAAGATCAAGCGCATCATGGTACGCCCGCAGGCCTGCCTGTCCCTGCAGATGCACCATCACCGCAGCGAACACTGGATCGTGGTCAGCGGCATGGCCTGCGTGACCAACGGCGAAGAGGAATTTCTGCTCGACACCAACGAGTCGACCTTCATCAAGCCGGGGCGCGAGCATCGCCTGAGCAACCCCGGGGTGATCGATCTGGTAATGATCGAGGTGCAAAGCGGCGAATACCTGGGCGAGGACGACATCGTGCGCTTTACTGATATCTATGGACGCGCCCCGGCAGCAGCGATCGGCTGAGGCCCGCCAGGCGCGTTTTCGCATTCAGCCTGTCGACGCCCCTGCGGCAAGAGAGGAAGTGGGTCATGCGCGTACTCTGGACACTGCCTTACCTGCCCTGGCCCACCACCAGCGGCAGCAAGGCCCGGCAATACCACCTGTTGCGTGGCCTGGCTGAACGCGGGCACAGGATCACGCTGCTGGTGCACTCGAAAGTTCCGCTTGGCGAGGCAGCCCGACAGGCACTGGAGCCACTGCTCGAGCGCCTGATCGTGTTGCCGCGAAGGCCTTTGCGCAGCCCGCTCAACCTGCTGGCGGCGCTGTACGTCGGCTACCCGATGCGGGCCAGCACCAACGGCCTGGCGCCCCACCTGCGCCACTGCTTCGAAACGTTGCTGCGCGAGCAGTGGGATGTGATCCAGATCGAGCACAGCTACAGTTTCCAACCCTTCGAAAAGGCCCTGCAAGCCAGCGGCCTGCCTTTCATGGTCAGCGAGCATCATGTGGAGTCGGACACCGGCGCGGTGTGCCAGGACCGCCTGCCCCTGTGGCTGCGCCCGTTCAACAGCTTCGACCGCTGGCGCTACCGGCGCTGGGAGTCGCGGGTGCTGCGCCAGGCCAGCGAAGTGGTGGCCGTCAACCCGCGCGATGCCGAACAGATCCGCCAGTTCACCGGCCGCCCTGCCGAGGTGGTGATCAACGGCGTGGACTACGAGTACTACCAGCACATCAGCGCCTGCCCGCACAGCCAGCGCCTGCTGCTGGTGGGCAACTTCGAATACGGCGCCAACCTGGAGGCGCTGGAGTGGGCGCTGGAGGAGATCCTGCCGCAGGTATGGCTGAGCAACCCGGCCGTGCGCCTGGCGGTGGTCGGACATGCCCTGCCCACCCAGTGGAAGCTGCGCTGGAACGACCCGCGCATCGAATGGATCGGCTACCTGCCCGACCTGCGTGAGCTGCAACGCCACTCGGCGCTGTTCTTTGCCCCGCTGCGCCATGCCGGCGGGTGCAAGATCAAGTTGCTCGAGGCCATGGCCGCAGGCCTGCCGGTGGTCACCACCACCCAGGGCGCAGCGGGGTTGGCAGTGCGCAACGGCGAGCATTACCTGGGTGGGGACGACACCGACACGCTGGCACTGATCATCACCCGCCTGCTGAGCCACCCGACGCGCATGCAGCAGTTGTCCGATGCCGCGCGCCAGTTCGTGCGCGAGCAGCATGACTGGAGCAGGGCCGCCGCGCAGCTGGAGAGCGTGTATGCGCGCCTCGCCGCGCAGGCCCCACTGGGCAACGACCGGGTTGCCCGGGGCCTGCTGCCGTCAGCCGAGTAGCTCGCTGAGGGGGATGAACTGCACGCTGTCGCCCTTGCCGGGCGCAGTGCCCTCGCGCACCTCCACCAGGCCCTCGGCCCACGCGGCGCTGCGCAGCACACCCGAGCTCTGGTTCTTGTAGATCAGCGCCTGGCCCTGCTCCATGCGCGCGCGCAGGTATTCGCGGCGATTGCCTGGCTTGGGCCAGTCGAAACCGGCAGGCACGCTGAACTGCAGCGGCGTCACGTCCTGCACACCCTGGCGGCGCAACAGGTACGGCCGGGTGAGCAGGCCGAAGGTGACCAGGGTCGACGCCGGGTTGCCTGGCAGGCCGATCACCGGCACCCCGCGAAAATGCCCGAAGGTCAGCGGCTTGCCGGGCTTGATCGCAAGCTTCCACAGCGACAGCTCACCTTCTTCGCGCAGGGCGATACCCAGGTAATCGGCCTCGCCCACCGATACACCACCGGTGGACAGAATCAGGTCGACGTCCTTGAGCTGGCCCAGGCGCTCACGGGTCAACGCCAGATCATCGGGCAGGATGCCGGCGTCCTTCACCTCGCAGCCCAGGCGCTGCAGCCAGCTGACCAGCAGGCGCCGGTTGCTGTTGTAGATCTGCCCGGGGCCCAGGGGCAGCCCCGGCTCGACCAGTTCGTCGCCGGTGGAAAGCACCGCCACCCGCACCTTGCGCACTACCGACAGCACCGCGCAGCCGAGCGAGGCAGCCAGGCCCAGCTCGACCGGCCCGAGGCGGGTCCCGGCGTCCAGCACGGTTTCACCTGCCCGGGTTTCCTGGCCCTGCGGGCGCACGTTGAGCCCGGCACTGAGCGGCTCGGTGAAACACACGCGTTGATCGGGCTGAACGTCGGCGTTCTCCTGCATCTCGACGCAGTCGGCCCCTGCCGGCAGCGGCGCACCGGTAAAGATGCGCGCACAGGTACCCGGCTCCAGAGGCGCAGGCGCCTGCCCGGCCTGAATGCGCTGGCTCACCACCAGCGGCGTGCCCTGCCAGTCGGCGTGGTGCAGTGCGTAGCCGTCCATGGCGCTGTTGGGCCAGGGCGGCAGATCAAGGCCGGCGACCAGCGCCGTGGCCAGCACACGGCCCTCGGCAGCAGCCAGTGGCACCTCTTCGCAGTCTTCGATGCGCGCCGCTTCGGCCAGCGCCAGCAAGCGCTCCAGTGCCTGCTCCACGGGCAGCAGCGGCTTTGCCGCAACAGGCTCAGCCACGGCTTTCACACGGCGCCGCCTGCTTGAGGTGCGCGACGAAATTGCACGGGCGATGGCGTACATCCAGTTGCTCGGCAAGAATCCCGTCCCAGCCGGTGCGTACCGCGTTGGTCGAGCCGGGCAGGCAGCACACCAGCGTACCGTTGGCCAGCCCGGCCAGGGCGCGGGACTGCACGGTGGAGGTGCCGATATCGGCCAGGGAGATATGCCGGAACAGTTCACCGAAGCCGTCGACCTGCTTGTCGAGCAGGCAACCGACCGCCTCGGGGGTGCTGTCGCGGCCGGTGAAGCCGGTGCCGCCCGTGATCAGTACCACCTGCACCTGCTCGTCGGCGATCCAGGTGGCGACCTGCGCGCGAATCTTGTAGAGGTCGTCCTTGAGCAGTACACGGGCGGCCAGCGCGTGGCCGGCAGCAGTCAGGCGGTCGACGAACACCTGGCCGGAGGTATCGGTTTCCAGGGTGCGGGTATCGCTGACGGTCAGCACGGCAATGTTCAGCGGCACGAACGGTACATCAGCCTTGGCTTTCATGAGGAGGGTGAATCCATGACAGGGAAAGAATGCCGCCAGTTATATCACAGCCCTCCCCGCGCCCGCCCGCCAGCGGCCGATTGCATTGTTCCCGATCAATGACGCGGTTCAGCCGCTATGCTCAAGTTGCGAGGAACTTGCTGGGACGCGATGCGTCTCAATGACATGACCCGCAACTTCCCCCTCAATGGAGAAAGAATATGATTCAACGGACCCTCCCCGCTTTCCTGCTCGCCCTGGGCCTGGGCACCCTCGCCGGGTGTGCTTCGCCTACCGTGATCACGCTGAATGACGGACGTGAGATCCAGGCGGTCGACACCCCCAAGTACGATGAAGATTCGGGCTTCTATGAAATCGAACAGCTCGACGGCAAGAGCACCCGGATCAACAAGGACCAGGTCCGCACCGTGAAAGAGCTGTAAAAGGCAGTACAGACGGCAAGCTTCAGGCCCCTCGCCGGGGCTTGCCGGTCGCGTTTTTTTTTGAGTAGAATTTTGTCATCGGAGTGTAGCGCAGCCAGGTAGCGCGTCTCGTTCGGGACGAGAAGGCCGCAGGTTCGAATCCTGTCTCTCCGACCAGATCGGCAAAAACCACAAAGCCCGCTTTTGCGGGCTTTGTGGTTTCTGGCTGTACTGCATCCGCTGTGGATCAAACCCGCCCCCACAAGGATGTCAATCATCCGGTGGGGGCGGGCTCGATCCGCGAAGCGTCAACCCGACGTTACTGCGCGGCCACCGCCGTCTCGTCCGGCAGCACCGGCACGAACAGCAGGTTCAGGCGCGAGCTGCTCCACTCACGGGTCTTGTTGGTCAGCTCGAGGTTGTTGTTGAGCTTCTGACCATAGGTCGGCACGATCTGCTTCAGCTTGGCCTGCCATTCAGGGGTCTTGATACGGTCCTTGAAGGTCTTTTCCAGCACGGTCAGCATGATCGGTGCGGCGGTGGAGGCACCTGGCGAGGCGCCCAGCAGCGCGGCGATGGTGCCGTCCTGCGAAGCCACCACCTCGGTACCGAACTGCAGGATGCCACCGTGCTCGGGATCCTTCTTGATCACCTGGACGCGCTGGCCGGCCTGCAGCAGTTTCCAGTCTTCGTTCCTGGCGTTGGGGAAGTACTCGCGCAGGGCATGCATGCGGTCTTCGAAGCTCAGCATCAACTGGCCCATCAGGTAGGTGCTCAGGTCGATGTTGTCGATACCGGCATGGGTCATCGGCATGATGTTGTGGGTGGTCAGTGCCGAGAACATGTCCAGCAGCGAACCGTTTTTCAGGAACTTGGTGGAGAAGGTCGCGAACGGGCCGAACAGCAGCACTTCCTTGCCATCGATGACACGGGTGTCCAGGTGCGGTACAGACATCGGCGGCGCACCGACCGAGGCCTTGCCGTACAGCTTGGCCTTGTGGCGTTTGACGATGTCCTGGTTGTCGGTCATCAGGAACTGGCCGCCCACCGGGAAGCCGGCATAGCCGTCAGCTTCCGGGATGCCGGACTTCTGCAGCAGCTTGAGCGCGCCACCACCGGCACCGATGAACACGAACTTGGCCTTGACGCTGGTTTCGACGCCCTTGTTGGCGAGGTCGGCAACCACCACGGTCCAGGTGTTGTCGGCGTTGCGCACGATGTCGCGCACTTCGTGCGAGGTGTGCAGCTTGACGTTGTCATGCTGGGTCAGCGAAGCGAACAGCTGGCGGGTGATCTCGCCGAAGTTCACGTCGGTACCGATCGGCATGCGCGTTGCGGCAATCTTCTGGTCGGCGGCACGGCCTTCCATCACGATCGGCACCCACTTCTGGATCTGCGCGTGGTCTTCGGAGTACTCCATGCCACGGAACAGCGAGCTGTGCTGCAGGGCCGCATGACGTTTCTTGAGGAACTCGACGTTCTTGTCGCCCCACACAAAGCTCATGTGCGGCACGTTGTTGATGAACGAGGTCGGGTTGTTCAGCACCTTCTGCTCGACCTGGTAGGCCCAGAACTGCTTGGAGATCTCGAACTGCTCGTTGACGCCCACCGCCTTGCTGATGTCCATCGAACCGTCAGCCGCTTCGCTGGTGTAGTTCAGCTCGCAGAACGCAGAGTGGCCGGTACCAGCGTTGTTCCAGGCGTTGGAGCTTTCCTCGGCCACCTTGTCCATGCGCTCGTACACGTCGATGGACCAATCCGGCTCCAACTCGTTGAGGTAGGTCCCCAGGCTTGCACTCATGATGCCGCCGCCGATCAGCAGCACGTCGACGGTCTTTTCCGGTTCACTGGGCTTGGAGCAACCCATGACGCTCAGGCACAGGAGCGTCAGCAGGATTTTTTTCATAGTTCAATCCAATTGAAGTGAAGTGATTGGCAATGACCATCACGCCCGCAGTGCACGCCCGTCTCTTGTGGTTCTGCGCGCGCAGGCCATGGCTCAAGGCATGGCGTCCAGGCCTTCGAGGCTGGCTGGCGGCTGGGGTATCGAGGGTGCGGGGAACGGTCTGACGCCATGGCTGCCGTAGCAGCCCTGAATGTTTCGCAAGGCTTAAGCCTGGGTCGCCTTAAGCAGAAAGCGGGCCAACTTGCACAAGACCAACGGCTAATAGCTAGGACCTGTGGTCGCACCCCATCGTTGATGGTTTTGCTGGCGACAATCCGCCACATTGCCCGACATAAAGGCCGGCAGGTGGCGGATTTCCCCCGGTCAGGCCCGCAGGCGCGCCGTCACCTCGCCCAACCGACCCGACAGGTCGTGCAAGTGCTGCCCGGCCTGCTCGGTCCGCTGCACCGCGCCCTGATTGGCGGTGGCGATGCGGGTGATCTCCACCAGGTTGCAGGACATGTCTTCGGCCACGCTGGTCTGTTCCTCGGCGGCGGTGGCGATCTGGCGGTTCATGTCGCGGATGGCCTCCACCGTCTGGGTGATGCGCTGCAACATGGCACCGGCACGCTGTACCTGTTCGGCCCCCTCCTCGCTGCGGGCCTGGCCGTTCTCGATGGCCTTGACCGCCTCCAGCGCGCCCGACTGCACGGCGCTGATGATCTGGTTGATCTCGGCGGTGGACGCCGCCGTGCGCTGGGCCAGGTTGCGCACCTCGTCGGCCACCACCGCGAACCCGCGCCCGGCCTGGCCGGCACGGGCCGCCTCGATGGCAGCATTGAGCGCCAGCAGGTTGGTCTGCTCGGCGATAGCGCGGATCACCTCCAGCACCTTGCCGATACGGGCGCTGTCCTGTTCCAGATGGCGAATCACCGCCGCCGTGCCGGCGATGTCCCGGTTGACCGCGTCGATGGTGGCAATGGTCGACTGCATCACCTGCTCGCCGGCCTGGGCACTGTGGTCGGCATCATCCGCGGCGCGGGCCGCGTCCGCTGCATGGCGGGCCACCTCCTGGGCAGTGGCGGACATTTCCTGCATGGCCGTGGCCACCTGGTCGGTCCGCTGGAACTGGTCTTCGGTGCCCCGCGCCATGCCGCCGGCCAGGCTGCGCAGCTCGCCGCTGGCGGACTCCAGCTCCCGGGCGTTGTCCTGCAGGCGCCCTACCGTGTCGGCCAGAAAATCGCGCAAGGTATTGGCAGCCACCGCCAGGCGCCCCAGCTCGTCATGGCGCCCGCAGGCCACGCGGGCATCGAAGCGGCCCTGGCTCAGGTGTGCCACGTATTCGATCAGGCGTCGAATCGGCTCGATCAGGCTGCGATCAACCAGCCACAGGCTCAGCAGCGCAATCAGCAGCGCCGAGCCGAGCATCACCAGCAGCCCCAGCCACACCGTACGCTGCGCGCGGGCATCGATGGCCGCCGCCTGCACCTGGGCATCGGCACGCAACTGGCTTACCAGTTCGCTCATCTGTTCGCTGGCCGCGCGGTCCACGCCCTTCACTGACTGGTCCCCGACAGCGGGGTCGGCCCCTGCCGCGATGAACGCATCGCGACCGCGGGAATAGGCAGCACCCAGTTGCGCGTGGCTGTCCTTGAGCGCCTGCAGACGCGCTCTGAGCCCCGCATCGTCGGCGTTGGCCCGCACCAGCTGGGCCAGCAGCGCCTGCACCTGCTGTTCACGCGCCGAAAACTGCTGCCAGTACTTGTCCCGCTCGACCGGCTGCTTGCCGCGCAGCAATACGTTCTTCCATTCCTGCACCTGCACCTTGAACTGCAGGTTGGCTTCGTCGATCAGTTGCGAAGCCAGTATCGGCCCCTCCACCAGCTGGCCATAGCCACGCACGCTGGCCGACAGGAACTGAAAGCACACCAGGGCGATCAGCAACATCGCCAGCAGGCTGCCAGCCAGCAGGGCGAGAATTTGCAGCCGCAGGGATTTACGCACGAACATCGCAAGGGTCTCGGAACAAGAGGATAGGAAAGCTGGCGCGCCACCTGCCGCACCAGTCAAAGACGTCCTTGTCCTCGTTCACCGGGCAAAAAAAAGCTGCCATCGAGCGATGGCAGCAAACTGCATTGAGCATTACGCAACAGCTGATTCGATACTCTCAGGGGATTGCTACAGAAATGTTACAGACGTACAAAATCTGTAACATTTCCTTCATGCGCTGTTGAACTGCAAGGCGGCAAGCCGCGCATACAGCGGGTTCTCGGCAATCAGCTGGCGATGGGTGCCCACCGCGACCAGCCGGCCCTGGTCGATCACGGCGATACGGTCGGCGTGCTGCACCGTGGCCAGGCGATGGGCGATGACCAGCGTGGTGCGCCCGGCCATGAGGGCTGGCAAGGCCTGCTGGATCAGGTGCTCGCTTTGTGCGTCGAGGGCACTGGTGGCCTCGTCCAGCAGCAGGATCGGCGCGTCCACCAGCAGCGCCCGGGCAATGGCCAGGCGCTGGCGCTGACCACCGGAAAGCCCAAGCCCGGCATCGCCAAGGTGCGTCTGGTAGCCCTGGGGCAACTGCAGGATGAATTCATGGGCATGCGCGCTGCGCGCCGCTGCCTCGACCTCGGCACTGGTAGCCTCGGCACGCCCGTAGCGGATGTTGTCTTCGACCGTGCCGAAGAACAGCGCCGGGTTCTGCGCAACCAGTGCGAAATGCCGACGCAGGTCCTGCGGGTCGAGCCGGGTCAGTGGCTGGCCGTCGAGCAGTATCTGCCCCTGCTGCGGGTCGTAGAAGCGCAGCAGCAGGTCGAACAGCGTCGACTTGCCCGCCCCCGAAGGCCCGACCAGGGCCAGGGTCTCGCCAGGCACCACCGTCAGGCTCAGGCCGTCGATAGCCGCCGGGGTGGGCCGCGAGGGGTAGGCAAAATGCACCTCCTGCAGTTCGAGGCGGCCACTGACCCTGGGAGGCAGGCGCTCCAGCCCTTCGTCGGGGGCGTGGATCTCGCTGCGTGCCGCCAGCAGCTCGGCGATCCGCTCGGCTGCGCCCGCGGCCCGTTGCAGCTCGCCGATCACTTCGCTGAGGGTGCCGAAGGCGCTGCCGACGATCAGGCTGTAGAACACGAACGCCGCCAGCTCGCCGCCGGAAATACGCCCGGCGATCACGTCCATGCCACCGACCCACAGCATCACACCGACCGCCCCGAGCACCAGCACGATCACCAGGGTGATCAGCCAGGCGCGCTGCACGATTCGCTGGCGAGCGGTGGTAAAGGCAGCCTCCACGGTCAGGCCGAAACGCTGCTGGTCACGGGCCTGGTGGTTGTAGGCCTGCACGGTCTTGATCTGGCCGAGGGTTTCGGCCACGTAGCTGCCCACGTCGGCGATGCGATCCTGACTCTGGCGCGACAGGCCGCGCACCCGCCGGCCGAAGATCAGGATCGGCGCCAGCACCAGCGGCAAGGCCAGCACCACGATACTGGTGAGCTTGGGGTTGGTGACAAACAGCAGCACGATGCCGCCCAGCACCATCAGGGCATTGCGCAGGAACAGCGAGAGCGAAGAGCCGATCACCGATTGCAGCAGCGTGGTGTCGGTGGTCAGGCGCGACTGGATCTCCGAACTGCGGTTGCTTTCGAAAAAGCCCGGGTGCAGGTAAACCAGGTGGTCGAACACCTGCTGGCGTATATCCGCCACGCACCGCTCGCCGATCCACGACACCAGGTAGAAACGACTGAAGGTACCCACCGCCAGTGCCAGCACCAGCAACATGAACAGGCCGATGGACTGGTTGAGCAGGTGTGGCGACTGGGTCATGAAACCCTGGTCCACCAGCAGGCGAATGCCCTGGCCCATGGACAGCGTGATACCCGCAGTGACCACCAGCGCCAGCAGTGCGGCCATGGCCTGTTTGCGGTAAGGGCGAATGAAACGCCAGGCCAGGCGCAGGGCCTGGCGCTGGCGAGCAGAAAGAAGGCTGGGCATGAAGGTCTTCGTTTATCCGGAGTATGCAGGTCAGCCTACACCCGACCACCGGTCAGGCGCCAAGGAACTCTGCAGCGCGTGGGGCATCACTGACAAGACCAGGCAACAAGTTCACTAGAGCGTTTCGTTCTAAAGTGCCGCTGGAGATTTGTCTGACTTTCTGTTGGACTGGAGGTGTGACAGGGCTGTCATGGTGCGGTCATGTCGCGGATCTAGTCTGAGCTTGCAACCTGATGAGGAGACAGGAAATGAGCTTGCAAAACAGCAATACCCAAGCGCAACGCCCAAGCCATCCGAACCCGGCGTGCGGGTCGATCATCGATGCCCAGGGTCGGGAAATCGAGATCACCGAAGACATGATCAGAAAAGCCTGCGAGGACCTGGAGAAAAGCCGGGTAGAGCTCGCCAAGAAAGCCTGACCCCTATTCAAATCAACCCGGCCCTGGTGCCGGGTTTTTTATGCCTGGTGTAAAGCCCGCTTCGCCGGCAAGGCCGGCGCCTGCAGGGAGACCCGTTGCCGGCCGGCGAAAGCAGTACCTCACACCAACAGGCCACCCAACGCCTTGACCATCTGCTGCAACTGCGGCGCATCACCCTCGATGCGCACCATCAGCCCCTCGATCTCGCGCCGCGGCGGGTACTGTTTGCGCAACACATCGAAGGCCGCGCGCTGGGCCTGCGGGTCACGGTCAAGGCTGCGACGAAAATCCGCATCGTCGCGGCGCGGGTCGTACACCGCACGGCACAGTGTGGCCAGAGCCCAGGCCGGATCGGTTTCGGCCTGCAGGCTGAGCTGCGCCAGCCATGGGCGCGGCAGCAGGTCGGCCAGGCGCACCGTTTCGGCCTCGCCCCGCCAGGCGCAGAACGCCTGGTAGATCTGCGCCGTGCCGCGCTGCTTGCCATCCAGGCTGTAGCCGGCGATATGCGGGGTGGCAATCACGCACAGGTCGGCCAGCGCCTGATCGACCTGCGGCTCGCCCTCCCACACATCCAGCACCGCCTGCACATCGTCACGCGCCTGCAGCAGGCTGCGCAATGCCGCATTGTCGACCACCGGGCCGCGGCTGGCGTTGATAAGCCAGGCGCCGGGGCGCAGTTGCGCCAAGCGCTCGGCGTCCAGCAGGTGCCAGGTCGAATGCTCGCCGCCCTTGGTCAAGGGCGTGTGCAGGCTGATCACATCGCACTCGGCCAGCACCTGCTCCAGGTTCACGTAGTCCCCCCCCTCCTGCGCCTGGCGCAGCGGATCGCATACCCGCACCGTCCAGCCCAGCCCGCGCAGCACCTCCACCAGGCGCCCGCCGACTTCACCGGCGCCAACCACCCCGTAGGTGCGCCGCGCCAGGTCTGCGCCATCCAGCTCGGCCAGGGTCAGCAGGCTGCCCAGCACATAATCCACCACGCCCCGCGCATTGCAGCCCGGCGCGCTGGACCACTGGATACCGGCCTGGGCAAAGTAGTCCAGCGCCAGGTGATCGGTGCCGATGGTGCAGGTGCCGACGAAGCGCACCTTGCTGCCTTCGAGCAGGGCCTGGTCGACGTTTGTCACCGAGCGCACCAGCAATACATCGGCGTCCTGCACGCAGGCGCGGTCGATGCTGCGGCCCGGGTAACGGCGGATCTCGCCGAAGCCTGCGAAGAAGGCATCGAGCAGCGGTATATTCTCGTCGGCAACAATCAGCATGGCGCTCTCCTGTAAGGGAGCGCAGTGTAGGCCCATACACCCGGCTCGATCCAGCCGAGATAAAGCCCGCCGGTGTATTTCCTGACCCGTGCGTCAAGGCGTAGACTAGGCGGTTTTCCGCGCCTTTATTGTGGACATCCGCCCCGTGACACAGTCGAACACCGCTACCACCCGCCTCTCCCGCCCAGCCAGGGTCGGCACTGAAGTACGCAGCCTGCTGCAGTTGGCCACGCCGATCATCATCGCCCAGCTGGCCACCACCGCCATGGGCTTCGTGGATGCCGTGATGGCTGGCCGGGTCGGCCCGCGCGACCTGGCAGCGGTTGCCCTGGGCAACTCGATCTGGGTACCGGTGTTTTTGCTGATGACCGGCATCCTGCTGGCCACCACGCCCAAGGTGGCGCAGCGCTTCGGTGCCGGTCAGCATGCCGAGATCGGCCCGCTGGTGCGCCAGGCCCTGTGGCTGGCCGGCGTGGTCGGCCTGGGCGGTTGCGGCCTGCTGCTCAGCGCCGAGCCGGTACTGCACCTGATGAAGGTCGACCCGGAACTGATCGCACCGTGCATGGGCTACCTGCAAGGCATCGCCTTCGGCCTGCCGGCGGTGGCGCTGTACTACGTGCTGCGCTGCAGCAGCGACGGCCTGGGCCGCACCCGGCCGAGCATGGTGATCGGGCTGAGCGGGCTGATGCTGAACATCCCGCTGAACTACGTGTTCATCTACGGCCACCTGGGCGTGCCAGCCATGGGCGGCGTGGGCTGCGGCTGGGCCAGCGGCATCGTGATGTGGTTCATGGCCCTGGCCATGGCGCTGTGGGTCGGCCGTGCAGCGGCCTATCGCCCGGCCCAGGTGTTCGCCCGTTTCGACTGGCCGCAATGGTCGGTGATCAAGCGCCTGCTCACGGTCGGCCTGCCGATCGGTATCGCGGTATTCGCCGAATCGAGCATCTTCGGCGTGATTGCCCTGTTGATCGGCAGCCTGGGCTCCACCGTGGTGGCCGGGCACCAGATCGCCCTGAACGTGAGTTCGCTGGTGTTCATGATCCCGTATTCGCTGGGCATGGCGGTAACCGTGCGGGTCGGCCAGGCCATCGGTGCCGGCGACCCGCGCCAGGCGCGCTTTGCCGCCGGGGTGGGCATGGGTACGGCGCTGGCCTACGCCTGCTTTTCGGCCAGCCTGATGCTGTTGCTGCGCGAGCCTATCGCCAGCATCTACACCACGGACCTGGCGGTGATCCAGATCGCCTCGATGCTGATCGTGTATTCGGCGCTGTTCCAGTTCTCGGACGCGATCCAGGTGACTGCGGCCGGCGCCTTGCGCGGCTATCAGGACACCCGCGTGACCATGATCCTGACCCTGTTCGCCTATTGGGGCATCGGCCTGCCGGTGGGCTACCTGCTGGGGCTTACCGACCACTTCGGGCCGGCCAGCGGCCCCAGCGGGCTATGGGAAGGCCTTATCGTGGGGCTGACCTGTGCGGCGCTGATGCTGTCGGTGCGCCTGGCGCGCAGCGCACGCAAGCGCATCCGCCAGCAGCGCCGGGGTTAGGCGAGTTTCTTGCGGATCCAGTACAGGTAGGTGCCGGCATCTTCCTGCTGCTGCACCAGTTCATGGTCCAGAAACACACAGAACTTGGGGATGTCGCGGCGGGTCGAGGGGTCGGTGGCAATCACCTTGAGCAGGCCGCCGGGCGCCAGGTCGCGGATGTGCTGGTGCAGCATCATGACCGGCTCGGGGCAGTTGAGGCCGGTGGCATCCAGGGTGGCGTCGGGGGTGAGGTCGGTCATCAGGTACTCCGGGGTCAGCGGTTGTTCGGTGTTGATTGAAGGCCTTGCCGGCGAAGGCCTCAACGCGGTTTCAGATCCAGACGACGCAGGTGACACGTCACCTCTTCACGGTCGTGATACAGCTGCTTGCAGCCGATCGACACCTTGACCTTGCGCGCCTTGAATCCGTCCTCGATACGCTCGAGCAGCCGCCGCACCTCGGCATAGCGCTGCTTCATCGGCAGCTTGAGGTTGACCACCGCCTCGCGGCACAGCCCTTCCCCCAGCCAGGTTTCCAGCAGCGCTGCGCTGCGCGCCGGCTTCTCGACAATGTCGCACACCATCCAGTCCACGGTCTGCCTGGGCTTGTAGGTATACCCGTCGGCCATCAGGTGCTGCACCAGCCCGGTATCCATCAGGCTCTCGGCCATCGGCCCGTTGTCGATCGCGGTCACCAGCATGCCGCGCTTGACCAGCTGGTAGGTCCAGCCACCCGGTGCGGCGCCCAGGTCGACCCCGGTCATGTCGCCCGACAGGCGCTGCTCCCACTGCTCACGCGGGATGAAGTGGTGCCAGGCCTCCTCGAGCTTGAGGGTCGAACGGCTCGGCGCCTCGCGCGGAAACTTCAGGCGCGGGATGCCCATCGGCCACATCGCCGAGTTGTCCGCTGCGGCCAGCCCCACGAACACGCGCCGGCCACTGACGAAGGTCAGCAGCAGACGCGGCCTGGCCGGGTCGTCAACCAGCCGGCCAGCCTTGCTCAAGGCCTTGCACAACGGCGCCTCGAACTTGCGGCAGAAGGTCGACAGCTCTTTGCCGTCATTGGTGTCCATCACCTCCAGCCACACGCTGCCACACACCGGGTAGGCGGCCAGGTGCTCGAGCAGCACGCTGATACGGTCGGTTTCGGGCAACTCGACGAAGCTGCCGCGGGCCCACTGGCGCGGAAAGATCAGCTGCTTGAAACGCAGCTCGCGCATCAGGCGCTCGGCGCCCTCGGCGTCGTTGCACACGAACTCGGCACAGGCGCTCTGCGGCTTGCCCTTGGCATAACCGGCAACCCCCAGGCGTGCGGCATGCTCGGCGATCTCGGCGCACACTTCACCCTCGAAACCGGGCCGGCAATGCATAAACAGGGTATTCATCAACTACTCCAGAACGGCTGGCCTGCACGCCAACCCTGACCGGGCGCAACACCTGCACACGGCAAATCGGCGAATGATAAAGCAGTTTAGGAACTGGCGACACGCCCCGCCGGTCCAGTACATGGTCAGGTCCGCCAAACAGGGCTAACCTGACCGCTTAGCCAGGTCCGTGCCGTGCGGACCGTCACAGAGGCGGTGAACTGGCGACTGCAAGGATGATTGCCAGGCACCGACGCAGAAGGAGTTGGCAGATGCCCTCGCTCGACAGCCTGAAAACCCTCAAGACCCTGACGGTGGAGAACCGTGAATACCATTACTACAGCCTGACCGAGGCCGCCCGCAGCCTCGGCGACCTGCAGCGCCTGCCGATGTCGCTCAAGGTGCTGCTGGAAAACCTGCTGCGCTGGGAAGACGGCAAGACCGTCACCGGCCAGGACCTGCACGCACTGGCCGAATGGCTGCAGCAGCGCCGCTCGGACCGCGAGATCCAGTACCGCCCGGCACGGGTGCTGATGCAAGACTTCACCGGCGTGCCCGCCGTGGTCGACCTGGCCGCCATGCGCGCCGCCATGGCCAAGGCCGGCGGCGATCCGCAGCGCATCAACCCGCTTTCCCCGGTCGACCTGGTGATCGACCACTCGGTGATGGTCGATCGCTACGCCACCGCACAGGCCTTCGGCGAGAACGTCGACATCGAGATGCAGCGCAACGGCGAACGCTATGCGTTCCTGCGCTGGGGCCAGAACGCCTTCGACAACTTCAGCGTAGTGCCGCCGGGCACTGGCATCTGTCACCAGGTCAACCTGGAATACCTGGGCCGCACCGTGTGGACCCGCGAGGAAGACGGACGCACCTATGCCTTCCCCGACACCCTGGTCGGCACCGACTCGCACACCACCATGATCAACGGCCTGGGCGTGCTGGGCTGGGGCGTGGGCGGCATCGAGGCAGAGGCGGCCATGCTCGGCCAGCCGGTGTCGATGCTGATCCCCGAGGTGATCGGGTTCAAGCTGACCGGCAAGCTGCGCGAAGGCATCACCGCCACCGACCTGGTGCTGACGGTGACGCAGATGCTGCGCAAGAAGGGCGTGGTGGGCAAGTTCGTCGAGTTCTACGGCGACGGCCTAGCCCAGTTGCCCCTGGCCGACCGCGCGACCATTGCCAACATGGCGCCGGAGTACGGCGCCACGTGCGGTTTCTTCCCGGTGGACGACGTGACCCTGGACTACCTGCGCCTGTCCGGTCGCCCCGCCGCCACCGTGCAACTGGTGGAGGCCTACTGCAAGGCCCAGGGACTGTGGCGCGAGGCGGGCCAGGAGCCGGTGTTCACCGACACCCTGGCACTGGACATGGACGAAGTCGAAGCCAGCCTGGCCGGGCCCAAGCGCCCGCAGGACCGTGTGGCGCTGTCCCAGGTGGCCCAGGCATTCAACAACTTCATCGGCTTGCAACTGAAGGTGTCGACCAAGGAGGTCGGGCGCCTGGAAAGTGAAGGGGGCGGCGGCGTCGCGGTGGGCAATGCCGACCAGGCCGGCGAAATCGAATACGAGCACGAAGGTGCCAATCACCTGCTCAAGGACGGTGCCGTGGTGATCGCCGCAATCACCTCCTGCACCAACACCTCCAACCCCAGCGTGATGATGGCTGCCGGGCTGGTGGCCAAGAAGGCCGTGGAAAAGGGCCTGCAGCGCAAGCCCTGGGTCAAGACCTCACTGGCCCCCGGCTCCAAGGTGGTGACCGACTACTACAAGGCGGCCGGGCTGACCCCTTATCTGGATGCCCTGGGCTTCGACCTGGTCGGCTACGGCTGCACCACCTGCATCGGCAACTCCGGCCCGCTGGCCGAGCCGATCGAAAAGGCCATCACCCAGGCCGACCTTACCGTCGCCTCGGTACTGTCGGGCAACCGCAACTTCGAAGGCCGGGTACACCCGCTGGTCAAGACCAACTGGCTGGCGTCGCCGCCGCTGGTGGTGGCCTACGCCCTGGCCGGCAGCGTGCGCGTCGACCTGTCCAGCGAGGCTCTGGGCCTGGGCAAGGACGGCAAGCCGGTGTACCTGCGCGACATCTGGCCCAGCCAGCAGGAAATCGCCGAAGCCGTGGCCAAGGTCGATACCGCGATGTTCCACAAGGAGTATGCCGAGGTATTTGCCGGCGACGCACAGTGGCAGGCCATCGAGGTGCCGCAGGCAGCGACCTATGTGTGGCAGGAGGACTCCACCTACATCCAGCATCCGCCCTTCTTCGACGACATCACCGGCCCGCTGCCGGTCATCGAAGACATCCACGGCGCCCGGATACTCGCGCTGCTGGGCGATTCGGTGACCACCGACCACATCTCGCCCGCCGGCAACATCAAGGCCGACAGCCCGGCCGGACGCTACCTGCGCGACAAGGGCGTGGAGCCGCGGGACTTCAACTCCTATGGCTCGCGTCGCGGCAACCATGAGGTCATGATGCGCGGCACCTTCGCCAACATCCGCATCCGCAACGAGATGCTCGGTGGCGAGGAAGGCGGCAACACGGTGCATGTGCCCAGCGCCGAGAAGCTGGCGATCTATGACGCGGCCATGCGCTACAAGGACGAAGGTACACCACTGGTGGTGATCGCCGGGCAGGAATACGGCACCGGTTCCAGCCGCGACTGGGCCGCCAAGGGCACCAACCTGCTGGGGGTCAAGGCGGTACTGGCCGAAAGCTTCGAGCGTATCCACCGCTCCAACCTGGTGGGCATGGGCGTGCTGCCCCTGCAGTTCGCCGAGGGCCAGACGCGCAAGACCCTGGGGCTGACCGGCCATGAGCGCATCGACATTCTCGGCCTCAGCCAGACCCAGGTGCAGCCACGCATGACGCTGACCCTGCGCATCACCCGCGAAGACGCATCGACGCAGCAGATCCAGGTACTGTGCCGCATCGATACGCTCAACGAAGTGGAGTACTTCAAGGCTGGCGGCATTCTGCACTACGTGCTGCGCCAGTTGATCGCGAGCTAGCCTGAAGCAGGCCCGGCGCCGTTGCGCCGGGCCTGCATTGGCCCGCCGTGTGGCCACTGAGTTCGACCTGAACCAGAGGCACTGTGCGGCGTTGCCCGCCTGCTACCTGCCCCCGCGTGAACACCAGGTCACTAGCTGACTAACATGACAAATATATGAAAGAATGCAAACAAGTTGCTTGACTTTGCAGCCTTTCAACTACAACACGAACAGCTAAGGCACCTTGAGCCGGATCAATATTCTTTAAATATCCATTCAATAAAAACGCCTGTCTGCCGATACACCACGAAAGCCTTCCGGATAGAACAGCTTATGCGTAACAATCAGCCGATTACCCAGCGCGAACGGACTTTCCCTGCCCAACAACGTCTGATATCGACCACCGATGCCAAGGGTGTGATCACCTACTGCAACGATGCCTTCGTCGAGATCAGCGGCTTTTCGCGGGAGGAGCTCATTCGTGCGCCACACAACCTGGTCCGGCACCCGGATGTGCCGCCGGCTGTGTTTGCGCATATGTGGAGTACGCTCAAGCAGGGCCTGCCGTGGATGGGCATCGTCAAGAACCGCTGCAAGTCGGGTGATCATTACTGGGTCAACGCCTACGTCACCCCCATCTTCGAGAACAACCAGGTAGTCGGCTACGAGTCGGTGCGGGTCAAGCCCAGCGCCGAACAGATCCGTCGCGCCGAGGCGCTGTATCACCGCATCAATCAGGGCAAGCCACCCATTCCGCGCCGCGACCGCTGGCTGCCGGTACTGCAGGACTGGCTGCCGTTCATCCTGGTCAGCCAGGTCGGCTTCCTGATCGGCAGCTGGCTGGGCCACTCCTGGGGCTTCGCCGTGGCGGCCGCCCTGTCGGTACCGCTGGGGCTGCTGGGCCTGAGCTGGCAGCAGCGTGGCCTCAAGCGCCTGCTGCGCCTGGCCGAACAGACCACCTCCGACCCGCTGATCGCGCAGATGTACACCGACAGCCGCGGCGTGCAGGCTCGCCTGGAAATGGCCATGCTCAGCCAGGACGCGCGCCTCAAGACCTGCCTGACCCGCCTGCAGGACACCGCCGAGCACCTCAACGAGCAGGCGCGCCAGTCCGACACCCTGGCCCACAACAGCTCCTCGGGCCTGGAGCGCCAGCGCGTGGAGACCGAGCAGGTGGCCGCTGCCGTCAACCAGATGGCCGCCACCACCCAGGAAGTGGCCAACCACGTGCAGCGCACCGCCGATGCCACCCAGGAAGCCAACCGCCTGACCGGGCGCGGCCGCGACATCGCCGGCGAAACCCGCGATGCGATCCAGCGTCTGTCGGCTGCCGTGGGCGAAACCGGCCTGACCGTGACCCAGCTGGCCCGCGACAGCGACGAGATTGGTGGCGTGGTCGATGTGATCAAGGGCATTGCCGACCAGACCAACCTGCTGGCGCTCAACGCCGCCATCGAAGCGGCACGCGCCGGTGAAATGGGCCGCGGCTTCGCGGTGGTGGCCGACGAAGTGCGTCAGCTGGCGCAGCGCACCAGTGAATCGACCGGGCAGATCCACGGCCTGATCGCCAAGCTCCAGCAAACCGCCAGCAATGCCGTACAGACCATGGAAACCGGCCATCGCCAGGCCGAGGAAGGTGTGGCACGGGTGATGGAAGCCGACCAGGCGCTGGTGGGCATCAGCGAGGCGGTGGCCAACATCACCGACATGACCACGCAGATTGCCGCCGCTACCGAAGAGCAGACCGCAGTGGCCGATGAAATCAGCCGCAACATCAGCACCATCGCCCAGCTTGCCGACCAGACCTCCGAGCAGGCCCAGCATTCGGCGCTGCTCAGCGAGGAACTGACCCTCACCGCCACCACCCAGTATTCCCTGGTGGAGCGCTTCAACCGTTGACCCGGTGGCGCACAACCTCTGGTTGTGCGCCCACAGCGGTCTACCAGTCCAGTGTCAGCCGGCTTTCGAAATAGCGCTCCTGCCCATCGAGCGGGTCGTTGAAGCGCAGGTTGTGGGCCAGCAGCTTGAGTGGCCTTGCGTAGTCATCGGGGCCCTGCACGATCTGCGGGTAGAACGGATCATTGCAGATACTCGCCCCCAGCGCCGTCATGTGCACCCGCAACTGGTGGGTCTTGCCGGTGACCGGTGACAGGCCGTAGCGCCACCACTCGCCGTTTTTTTCCAGAACCCGGGCAATGGTTTCGCTGTTGCTGACGCCGGGCACCTCCTGCATGCGAAAGAACGGCTCGCCATTGACCAGCCGGCTCTTGTGCACCCGCGGGAACTCCAGCTGCGGCAAGGCGCGGGCAATGGCCTGGTAGTGCTTGTCGATCTGTCGGGTGGGAAACAGCTGCTGATAGGCCGAACGGCTTTGCGGGTTGGCCGAGAACAGCACCAGGCCCGCCGTGTGCCGGTCGATGCGGTGCAATGGCACCAGGTGCGGGTTGTCGAGCCGGCGAATCAAACGGCGCAGCAACGTGTGCTCGACATATTCGCCAGTGGGCGTCACCGGCAGAAAGTGCGGTTTGTCGGCCACCACCAGGTGCTCGTCGACGTGCAGGATATGCTCCTGCACCGGGATCGGCTTTTCGTTGGGTACTTCGCGAAAATAGTGGATACGCAGGCCTGGCTTGTAGGCAAGGCCCACGTCAATCGGCGCGCCCTGGGCATCCAGCACCCGCCCACGGGCGATGCGATCGAGCCATTGTTCACGGCTGATCGCCTTGAAGTGGTCGCACAGGCAGTCGAGCACGGTGGCCCAACTGCCCGGTGGCAGGCAGACAGTGCTGGCCTGGTGCTGGGCCGGATCGAAAGGGACACTCATGGACATGCTCGCCAGTTGGGGGCCGTCCATTATCCGGCATGCCTGCCGGCTCAGCCAGCCCGGGTTGCCGCAGCCTCGGTAAACTCCTTGAGCCAGCGCAGCACATCCACCGCCTCCCAGCGGCCCGGATCGTACAACGCATACATCAGGCCCTGGTAACCGACCACATCCAGCGCCCGGTGGTAACCGGCGCGCTGGAACAATGCCTCGATCTCGGCAAAGCAGGTGTTGAAGTGGATCTTGCTGAAAGGGGTCTTGCCCTCGGTGACCAGGCCATCGAGGCGCAATTCGAGCACGGCCTCGCGCACCTGTTCGACAGCCATGCGGTTGACGCTGTATTTCAATTGTTCGACGTTGACCATCGTCCGGCCCCTCTGGCGCAAGCGCTCACCCGATTACTGTATTTGCATACAGTGTATGAATGAACAGTGCTCACTGCAACCCCGGCAGGTAGCCGGTACCCTCGCGCACCGTCAGCACCTGCTTGCGCCCTGCCCCTTCGGCGATGGCCAGGTGAACCCAGCGGTCGAACTCCAGAATGAGCTGGTCGAACGCCAGACCGCTGTCCAGGATACGTTGCGCCACCACCAGGGGTGAAAGCGCCGCCACGCTGATATCGGCTGCCAGCCCGAGGGTATGCGCACTGCCGCTCACCCCGCCGACACGGCGGTTGAGCTCGTTGCTGCGGTAGGCACTGTTGACGCGGATGGGCTGCCCGAGCAGGCTGCGTACCTGTTCCAGGGTCTGGCTCAGACGGCGCAGGTTGGCCAGGGCATCGGGGCCGGGCTGGTTGGTCAGGCCTTCACGCCGGGCAGTTTCGGAAGCGGTCAGTTCTTCCAGTGTGAAATGCGGACTCAGGTGCATGGTTCGCCACTCCTTGGCGGATGAGACTTCGTCACGGGTGTATGCTGCGCTGGCGATTCTCCAACAGCACCTGCGCCGTTGCATCACAGATTGTGCATCGGCATGTGAACACCCCGCTGGCGAAGCTCAGCTCAGAAACGCGACCACCTGCTCGGTATCGAACGGCCAGAGCAGCTCGGCACCGGAGTCACAGCGACGCAGCACCGGAATCAGCAGGCCGTAGCGCTCGACATCGGCCGGATCATCGGCAATATCGACCAGCTCGACCAGCAGCCCGTGCTCGACAAGCGGCATCAGAATGGCCTCGGCCACCTCGCACAGGTGACAGCCCAGGGTGCCGAGCAGTTGAGTTTCAGGAAGCATGGGAAGTACCGTGAAACGTGAAAAGCGGACCCGTATTCTAGGCCCGTACACCTGGCGGGTCGAGACACCAACGACTGACCTGGGTCAGCCTGCGTGGCCTCGAGCGCTGTAGACTGACAAATTTTTTCGCGCCCGTCGGCATTGCAATGGAGTGTATTGAGTGTTTGCCAACCTGCTGATCATCCTGGCCTCGTCACTGGTGGTCATCGCCATTTTCCGGCGCCTGCAACTGCCCCCCGTGCTGGGCTACCTGTGCGTCGGCCTGTTCGTCGGCCCCACCGCCCTGGACTGGGTCAATGAAAGCGAAGAACTGCCCGACCTCGCCGAAATGGGCGTGGTGTTTCTGCTGTTTTCCCTGGGCCTTGAATTCTCTCTGAGCAAGATGCTCGCCCTGCGCCGCGTGGTCTTCGGCCTGGGCAGCCTGCAGGTGATCTGCTCGGCGCTGCTGCTGGCCGGCCTGCTGGGGCTGCTTGGCATGCCGACCGGGGCTGCCCTGCTGCTGGGCGGCGGCCTGGCGCTGTCGTCCACCGCCATCGTCAGCAAGGAGCTCACCAGCCTCGGCGAAATCTTCAGCAGCCACGGCCAGAACGCCATTGGCGTGCTGCTGTTCCAGGACGTGATTGCGGTACTGCTGCTGACCCTGGTGCCGGTGTTCGCCGGCCAGGGCGGCCAGGCCTGGTACTGGGCGCTGCCGCTGACCCTGGGCAAGACCGTGATCCTGTTCATTGGCCTGCTGCTGGCCAACCGCTGGCTGCTGCCGCGCCTGTTCCACGAGGTGGCCCGCTCGCACTCGGCCGAGCTGTTCGTGCTGCTGGCACTGGTGATCGTGCTGCTGACCGCCTGGCTTACCCACCTGCTGGGCCTGTCTCCGGCACTGGGGGCGTTCCTCGCCGGGATGCTGCTGGGCGAAAGCAACTATCGCCACCAGATCGAAGCCGATATCCGCCCCTTCCGCGACATCCTGCTGGGGCTGTTCTTTGTCAGTATCGGCATGCTCATCGACCTGCAACTGTTTGCCAGCCACGGCCTGGAAATCCTCGGCCTGACCCTGGCCCTGCTGGCCATCAAGGGGGTGGTGGTGGCGGTGCTGGTCAAGCTGCGCGGCAGCGACAGCGAAACCGCCTGGCGCAGTGGCGTGGCCCTGGCCCAGGGCGGCGAGTTCTGCTTCGCACTGATGGCGCAGATGCAACAGACCCGCCTGCTGCCCGAAGACCTCGGGCACCTGCTGCTGGCCGCCACCTTCTGTTCGATGCTGGTCACCCCGCTGATGCTGCGCGGCGCTCCGGCGCTGGCCGCCCGCCTGCATCGCAAACCCAACCAGGAGGTGCAGCTCGAAGAGATCCAGGCACAAAGCGCCTCGCTCAGCGGGCACGTGCTGATCTGTGGTTATGGCCGGGTAGGCCAGTCCATCGGGCGCTTCCTGCGGCGCGAACAGCTGGCCTTCATTGCCCTGGACGACGACCCGGTCAGGGTGCAGGAGGCCGCCGCCGGCGAGCAGCGCGTGCACTACGGCGACTCGCGGCGCGGCGAACTGCTGGCGGCCATCGGCCTGGAGCGTGCCCGGCTGCTGGTGATCGCGGTAGACAAGACCGATGTCGCCATGAGCGTGCTCAAGGCCGCCCGTCACTTCAACACCCAGGTGCCGATCCTGGTGCGCACCCGCGACGACAGCCTGCGCGACGAACTGCGCGCCGCAGGTGCCACGGCGGTGGTACCGGAGTTGCTGGAGTCCAGCCTGATGCTCGCCTCCCATGCCCTGGTGATGCTCGGCGTACCCCAGGAGCGTGTACAGCAGCGTATCGACGAGGTGCGCCAGAGCCGCTATCGCCTGCTGCACGGGTTCTACCAGGGGGCGCAGACCAGCCCGGTCGACAGCGAAGGCCTGCCCAAGGTCATGCTGCATGCGGTCAACCTGGGCGCCGATGCCTATGCCTGCGGACGCCCGCTGACCGAGCTGGGCCTGGACCTGCTCGGGGTGGAAGTACAGGCCGTGCAGCGCAATGGCGAGGAAGTGGCCCTGGCCACCGATACCTGCCTGCATGCCGGTGACGCGGTGCTGCTGAGCGGCCCCTCCAACGCCATCGATGCCTGCCAGGCCCGCCTGCTGACCGGGCGCTAGCGGCTGCCGTGCGCACTACCCTGGCCCGCGATGTGGGGGCCGGGGGCGCGAATGCAGCGCTGACGTGGAGTTTTTTCCGGGGTTTGTCGTGGATTGGGTTATGGTTTATCGACCGGCCGTCGTTTCGCGCCCTGATCTGGCGCGGCCGCCCGGCCTGCTGCACCAAGGCAAGGCAAATGCTGTACCACTGCCGATTGCACTGAACCTTACGCAGCGCTCGGCACTCGAAATGCCAGACGCCCACTTGACACGGAGAGACCCATGGCCCGCAAAACTGCAAAAGACATCCTTCAGGCAGACTTCGAAATCCTGGTACAGGATGCCGAAAAACTGCTGGAGCACTCCGCGACCCTGGCCGGCGATCAGGCCGACGAGTTGCGCAGGCAGATCGAGGAAAGCGTGTCGCGTGCCCGCGAGACCCTCAAGCAGACCCAGGACTCGGTACGTGAACGCAGCCAGGCTGCACTCAGCGCCACCGAGGACTACGTGCAGTCCAACCCCTGGCAATCCGTCGGCATCGCCGCTGGCGTGGGCTTTCTGATCGGCCTGCTGGCCAGTCGTCGCTGAGGTACGGGGTATGGAAACCGAAACCACCGGCTCGTCTTCACGGCGCCTTGGCGCTGCCATCCTTGGTCTGCTGCACGGCCACGTCGAACTGTTCGGCATCGAACTGCAGGAACAGAAGGCGCGCACCCTGAGCCTGCTGCTGTTCGCCGGGCTGGCCCTGGTGTTCGCCCTGCTGTTGCTGACGGCCTTGTCGGCGCTGCTGCTGATTCTGCTGTGGGACAGTTATCGCCTGGCCGGCATCATCGGCCTGTGCGTGTTCTACAGCCTGGCGGCGGTGTTCTGCGGGCTGCGCCTCAAGGCAGCGGTGTTCGACGAGTCCTCGCCGTTCCATGCCACCCTCGAAGAACTTGCCAAGGACCGGGAGCGCCTGTTGCCATGAGCCTGCCTGAATTGCCGCAAACCACCGACCGCCGCGAACTGCGCAAGGCCCTGGTACGCCTGCGCCTGGAAATGCGTCGCCAGGAAATCCGCCACGAATCCGGGCAACTGCTCAAGCCGCTGACACGCCTGCGCGGGGTGGGCGACTCCCTGCAAGGCGGGCTGCAGGGCGGCCTGGGCATCAAGCACGCACCCCTCTGGGGTATCGGCGCCGTGGTGCTGCTGGGCTTTCTGACCGGCAAGGGCGCACGCAACGGCAGCCTGACACGGCTGGCCGGCGTGGGCAGCAGCCTGACGCCGCTGATACGCCTGTTCATGCAGTCAAGGCGCTGAACGCAAACTGGCTGCATTCTTGCAATACGAGGCGGCGGGCCGCAGGCTTGCCGTGCTGAGCATCCGGCCAGCCGTCTCGTAAAAACAAGGAGCCGCCGTGTACGACGGGCACCCGCTCGCCTGCTATCAACCCTTCATCGATACGGCCACTGGCCGCATCGCCGGTATCGAAGCCCTTGGCCGACTGGTTCAGGCCGACGGCCAGCTGCGCTCGGTCGGCCCGCTGTTCATTGACCCGCAAATGCCCACCGCAGCCCTGCGCACCCTCGATCGCACGCTGCGTGGCCAGGCCCTGGCAACCTTCAGCCAGGCACCGGGCGACTGGTTTCTGAGCCTGAACATCTCGCCCCGCTGGATCAGCGAGCTGACTGCCGACGAACCCTTGCCCAGCCTGATGCAGGTACGACAGCACGGCATCGATCCACGCCGGGTGGTCTTCGAGATCACCGAACAGGGCGGCGACCTGCAGCGCCTGGCCGAAGTGGTCACGCGCTATCGCCAGGCCGGCGCGCGCATCGCCATCGATGATTTCGGCGCCGGCTACTCGCAGCTGGACCGGGTGCTGGCGCTGCAGCCAGACATTCTCAAGCTTGACATGCGCCTGTTCCAGGCCGCCGCCCGCGGCGGGCCCAGCAGCGAAGTGGTCAAGGCCCTGGCCCAGATGGCCGAGAAGACCGGGTGCTGGATCATTGCCGAAGGCGTCGAGAACGAGGCCGAGCTTGACTTCGCCCTGGAATGTGGCGCGCGTTACCTGCAGGGCCACCTGTTCGCCCAGGCCCAGGCCGGTTTTTTCGCCAGCGATGCATTCGTCACCCGCTTCGGCCACCTGCGCGAGCGCTACGTGCAGGGCAAGCTGGACGAGCGCGCACGGCTGATGCAGCGCCGCCAGCAACTGGCCGAACTGATGCCCCGGCTGCAGGCCTGGGCGCAGGCCCAGGCCTCGGTCGAACAGTTGCCGAACCTGCACGCCTACCCTTGGGTGCTGCGGTTCTTTCTGTGTGACCGGCACGGCACCCAGCTCACCCCCAATCTGGAATGGCACGCCCAGCACTGGCACGTGAACAACGGCTACCAGGGCCACAACTGGTCATGGCGGCCCTACTTTTATCACCTGCTGGCCGAGGGCTGGGATGAGCGCCGGTTGATCCTGTCCAGCACCTACCGCGACGCCACCACCAACCAGTACTGCATGACCGCCGGCCAGTTCTTCGACGACGGGCGCCGCCTGCTGCTGATCGACCTGGATGCCGATGGCCTCTGAGGGTTGCGGCCACGTCCGGGACACGGGAAGCTAGGGGCCTGCCCCGCACTGGAGAACCGGCCTTGGACTGGCACACACTGCTTACCCGCGAACGCCTCGGCAAAACCCTGCACAGCCCCGAAGAACTCGGGCGCAGCCCCTTCCACAAGGACCACGACCGGATCATCTTCTCGGGTGCCTTTCGCCGCCTGGGGCGCAAGACCCAGGTACACCCGGTCACCAGCAACGATCACATCCACACGCGCCTGACCCACTCGCTGGAGGTCAGTTGCGTGGGCCGCTCGCTGGGCATGCGGGTGGGCGAGACACTGCGCGACAGCCTGCCGGACTGGTGCGCGCCCAGCGACCTGGGCATGGTGGTGCAGTCTGCCTGCCTGGCCCACGATATCGGCAACCCGCCGTTCGGCCACTCCGGCGAGGACGCAATCCGGCACTGGTTCCAGCAGGCCGCCGGACGCGGCTGGCTGGATGCGATGAGCGATGCCGAACGGGGCGACTTCCTCAATTTCGAAGGCAATGCCCAGGGCTTTCGCGTGTTGACCCAACTGGAGTATCACCAGTTCGATGGCGGCACGCGCCTCACCTACGCCACCCTGGGCACCTACCTCAAGTACCCCTGGAGCGCCCGCCACGCCGATGCCCTGGGCTACAAGAAGCACAAGTTCGGCTGCTACCAGAGCGAGCTGCCGTTGCTGGAGCAGATCGCACGCAAGCTGGGCATGCCGCAACTCGAGCCGCAACGCTGGGCCCGGCACCCGCTGGTGTACCTGATGGAGGCCGCCGACGATATCTGCTATGCGCTGATCGACCTGGAAGACGGCCTGGAAATGGAGCTGCTCGACTACGCCGAGGTAGAAGCGCTGCTGCTGGGGCTGGTGGGTGACGACCTGCCGCAAACCTACCGCCAGCTGGGCCCCGGGGATTCGCGCCGGCGCAAGCTGGCGATCCTGCGCGGCAAGGCGATCGAGCACCTGACCAACGCCGCCGCACGGGCATTCGTCGAGCAGCAGCAAGCCTTGCTGGCCGGCACCCTGCACGGCGACCTGGTCGAGCACATGCACGGCCCGGCCAAGCGCTGTGTGCTGCAGGCCAAGGACATGGCGCGCAAGAAGATCTTCCAGGACAAGCGCAAGACACTGCATGAAATCGGTGCCTACACCACGCTGGAGATTCTGCTCAATGCATTTTGCGGCGCAGCGCTGGAACAGCACGGCGGACGCACGCCCTCGTTCAAGCACCGGCGCATCCTTGACCTGCTGGGCAACAATGCGCCCGACCCCAACAGCACATTGCACAGCGCCTTCCTGCGCATGATCGACTTCATTGCCGGCATGACCGACAGCTATGCCAGCGAAATGGCCCGCGAAATGACCGGGCGTTCAAGCCCGATCTGATGCAGTTGACCCGATCAATACGCTGCAACTTCCACGTATGTAACGTAGGCGATTGCAGCCGTATTGATTAGTGCGCAAAACGATATGGCGCGCTTGAAAATCAACTATTTGTAGCCTTGCGCCCAACTTATTGTAGGAATTTTCCCATATTAAGTTTGAGCGCAACTCTATTTACGTGCACGCCTTCCAACTGGGCTATGGTGCGGCTTCTTTATGGCCCCTACCTGGAAGGTGATTATGCACTCCGTATTTATTGTCGACGATCATCCCGTCATTCGCCTGGCTGTACGCATGTTGCTGGAGAACGAGGGTTATCGGGTCACCGGCGAATCCGACAATGGCGTGGACGCCATGCAGATGACCCGCGAAACCGTGCCCGACCTGATCATCCTCGACATCGGCATCCCCAAGCTGGACGGCCTGGAAGTGCTGTCACGCTTCAACAGCATGGCCGTGCCGATGAAGGTTCTGGTGCTGACTGCGCAATCACCCGTACTGTTTGCAACACGCTGCATGTTGTCGGGGGCCTGCGGTTATGTATGCAAGCAGGAGGACCTCAGCGAGTTGCTCAGTGCCATCAAGGCGGTACTTTCCGGTTACAACTATTTCCCCAGCCAGGCAATAAACCCACTTCGCCATCAGGACAGCGGCGACAGCGGCGACAGCGGCGACAGCGAGATGGAACTGTTCAAGACCGTCAATGATCGCGAACTGATGGTTCTGCAACTGTTTGCCCAGGGCAAGAGCAACAAGGAAATTGCGTCCGGCATGTTTCTCAGCAATAAAACCGTGAGCACCTATAAAAAACGCCTGATGCAGAAACTCAAGGCCAACTCGCTGGTGGAACTGATCGAGATGGCCAAACGCAACGCGCTGGTATGAGTGCGAGCATGGCCAAACGTCTTCTGTTGTTCTGCCTGCTGTTCGCCGGGGCCTGTCTCGCCCCTTCGCTCTGCGCCAACGAACCCGGCGAGCGCAGCTACGAGCTGCTCAGCCGCAGCGGCCTGGCGGCCATGGCTGTAACCCCCACACCGGCCCAGGCCGACTGGCTCGACAAGCATGACGTGCTGGTACTGGGCACTTCGGCACCGGACTACGCGCCGTTCGACATCACCGCCAGTGGCCGCGATTACGAGGGCCTGACCGCCGACTACGCCGGCCTGATCGGCAATACCTTGAACCGGCCCATTCGGGTCAAGCGCTTCGCCAACCGCGACAAGGCCCTGCAAGCCCTGATAGACGGGCACATCGACCTGCTGGGAAGTGCCAATGGCTACGATGCCGCCCTCCCCGAGGTGGCCCTGTCGCGCCCCTATGCCGAAGACCTGCCGGTGCTGGTCACCCGCGAAAATGAAACCCGGGCACTGGACAACGGCCTCAAGGGGCTGCGCCTGAGCGTGGTTGCCCATTACCTGCCATTGAGCGAGGTTCGCGCCACCTACCCCAACGCCACGGTGCAGACCTACAGCTCCTACCACAATGCCCTCAACGCGGTGGCCTTCGAACAGGCCGACGTGTTCCTGGGGGACGCCTTGTCGACCTATTACCAGATCAACCAGGGCTACCTGAAAAACCTCAAGATGGTGAACTTCGGCAAACACGAGCCTGTGGGCTTCAGCTTCGCCCTGCGCGCCGACAACCCGCTGCTGCTCGAGCTGGTCAATACCACCCTGGACGCGGTCACCAGCGCCATGCGCACCAGTATCTTCCAGCGCTGGAGCATCGGCGACGGCATGCTGCTGACTGATCGCAAGCTGCAACTTTCCCCACGCGAACAACGCTGGCTGGCGGCACACCCGGTGGTGCGCGTGGTGGTGGACGAAAACGCCGCGCCGCTGTCGTTCTACGACAGTGCCAACAACCTGCGAGGTATCGTTGCCGACCTGCTCGAGCTGATCCGTCTGCGCACCGGCCTGCGCTTCGAGATCCATCGCAGCGCCGGCATCAGCGACATGATCGACCAGTTGCACCAGGGTCGCGCCGACGTCATCGCCACCATCACGCCCAGCACACAGCGCGAAGCCACCCTGAACATCAGCCGGCCCTACCTAGAGAACGCCTACGTGCTGGTCACGCGCAAGGGCGAGGACGAACCTGCCTCGCTGCGCCAGCTGTATGGCAAGCGCCTGGCCGTGACCCGCGGCAGTACGCTCAACGACGGGCTGCGCATTCGCCATGGCGGCATCGAGCTGGTTGAAACGGAAAGCCCCGCAGCCTCCGCCGAACTGCTGTCGCGTCACCAGGTCGACGGCATGGTCACCGCGCTGATCAATGCCAATTTCAGGCTCACCACCCAAAAGCATCTGATCATCCGCGCCAACATCGGCGACGAGCCGGCGACCTACTCCATGGCCACCGCCCAGGGCGCCGACGAACTGACCTCCATCCTCGACAAGGCCCTGCTTAGCATCCCGCCCCAGGAGCTGGGCGCAATCAATGGCCGCTGGCGCGATTTCAGCGGCGAACCCAGCTCCTACTGGCAAAGCCACCAGCGCTTCATCATTCAACTGGTGCTGGGCACTGGCCTGCTGCTGATCCTGTCGCTGGCCTGGAACGGCTGGATGCGTCGCCAGATCAAGAAGCGCGAGCAGATCGAGCGCGCCCTGGGCGACCAGCTCGAGTTCATGCGGGCGCTGGTCAACGGCACGCCGCACCCGATCTACGTGCGTGACCGCCAAGGCCTGCTCAAGAGCTGCAACGACAGCTACCTGCAGGCCGTTGAGGCGCGCGCCGAAGAGGTACTGGGCAAGTCCATCCACGATGCGCCGCTCACCGATGCCGACAATGCCAGTCAGTTTCAGGCGGACTACCAGCAGGTGATGAACGAAGGCCTGCCATTGATCGTCGACCGCCCCATGATGCTGAAGAACCGCGAGCTGACCATCTACCACTGGGTACTGCCGTACCGCGACTCGCTGGGCGAGGTACAGGGCATCATCGGCGGCTGGCTGGACATCAGCGACCGCCGCCAGCTGATCCAGGAACTGCGCCAGGCCAAGGAGCAGGCCGACAATGCCAACCGTGCAAAAAGCAAGTTCCTGGCCACCATGAGCCACGAGATCCGTACCCCCATGAACGCGGTGATCGGCATGCTCGAGCTGGCACTCAAGCGCGCCGATGCCGGGCACCTCGACCGTCCCGCCATCGAGGTGGCCTACAGCTCGGCCAGGGACCTGCTGTCGCTGATCGGCGATATCCTCGACATCGCGCGTATCGAGTCCGGCCACATGAGCCTGAGCCCCCAGCGCGTCAACCTGGGTGAGCTGGTGGAGTCGGTGGGTCGGGTGTTCGAGGCCCTGGCCCGGCAGAAGGACCTCAGCCTGAGCCTGGTCATCGACGAGAGCGCCTGCCGCGACGTGCTGCTCGACCCGCTGCGCTTCAAGCAGATCCTCTCGAACCTGGTCAGCAACGCGATCAAGTTCACCGACCAGGGCCAGGTACGCGTGGACCTGGCCCTGCAACCGGGGGCCGGGCCCGATACCCTGCAACTGCTGCTCTCGGTCAGCGACAGCGGTATCGGCATCAGCGCGACTGACCAGCAGTACCTGTTCCAGCCCTTCGCCCAGGTCGCCCCCGACAGCCCGCTGGCACGCAGCGGCACCGGCCTGGGCCTGGTCATCAGCCGCAGCCTGTGCGCCATGATGGGCGGCCAGCTGACGCTGCACAGCGAACCGGGCACCGGGACCGAGGTGAAGATCAGCATGCCGCTGACGGGGCTGGCAGCCTGCGAGAAGCTCGCCGACCCCGTGCCCCAGCCGACCTTGCCGGCGCCGGCGGTGAAGGTGCTGGTGGTCGACGACCACCCGGCCAACCTGCTGCTGATGGGCCAGCAGCTGGACTTTCTCGGCGTGCAGCACACCAATGCCGACAGCGGCCTGAGTGCGCTGCAGGCATGGCGCCTGGAGCCTTTCGACGTGTTGATCGTGGACTGCAACATGCCGCAGATGGACGGCTACCAGTTGGCCCAGGCCGTACGCGAGGAAGAGCGCATACTCGGGCGCGCGCCCTGCACCATCCTGGCCTACACCGCCAACACCCAACCTGAAGTGCGTGATCGCTGCCACGCCGCTGGCATGAACGACTGTCTGCTCAAACCCATCACCCTGCATGAACTCAGCCAGCGCCTGAACGACGCTCCCCTGTCGGCAGGCCGCGCCCGTGGTGACATGCCCCTGATCGACCTGATGGGGCTGGGGCCGATCATCGGCAACGACCCAGGCGAACTGCGCCGCCTGCTCGAACAGTTGCTCAGTTGCGCTCCGATCGACCGTCAGCAGCTGCTCGACGCCGATACTCGCGGCTCGCCGGCAATACTCAGGGACGCTGCACACAAGGTGCTGGGGGTGGCGCGCATGGTGCAGTCCGAGGCGCTGATGCTGGCCTGCGAACGGCTGGAAGCGGCGTGCGAGGACGCTGCGCCAGAACCTGTGCTCAGGCGACGCAAACGGCAGGTGCTAAGGGCGATGAACGAGGTGGATCAGGCGTTGCGCGATACGCTTGAGGCGCTGTCGCAGCCCACGGGAACGGGGCCGATGCAGGGGTAGAGCGCAAGCGGCAGCCACCAGGGCTGCCGCTTTGACGAGGTATCAGCTAGCCGGGTTGACCGGCTTTTCCGGATACCAGGCATCCAGCAACGGGCTGACTTCGATCTTGGTCAGCTCGCTGCGGCCTTTGAGCCATGCCTGCACTGCAGCACGCTGCTCTTCGGTGACCGAGCCACGATCTGCCTTGCAGACCAGACCGAAGTCGTCGCCGCCGACGTAGTCCAGGCCGTTGGCATCCATGGCTTCATCCAGGAAGGCGTCGAGGAAAGCGTCAATGGCTTCGTCGGACAGGTCTTCCTTGAACTCCAGGTTCAGTTCGAAACCCAGCTCCTGGAACTCGTCTACACACAGTTTTTTACGCAGACGGCGGGAACGGTTGGTCGCCATGAAACAATCCTCTTAAGTAATAACGCGCGGCACTTTACCAGTTCCACCGCGAAACTGCCTGAATAAAACCCGAAAAATCGCCGCACTGACAGGCATTGTTAGGCACATGGGCAGCATGCGTGGTGCATAATGCGCGCTATATTTTTCCATACCGGGGCCGTCACCCTATTGCGCTCTGGTTTTTTTCACCCCTCGCCTGCAGGGTTTCAGTGCAAATGACCACATCTCTACGTTCTCTGCTGTTCGCCGGCCTGCTGCTGCCACTGGCCATGCCGGCCCACGCCGCCCCCGTCAACACCACCCTTTCGCCCAAGGTGCAACAGGCCCTCAAGACCAACAAGCTCGACGGCTCCGCGCTGTCGCTGGTGATGCTGCCGCTCAATGGCCCGGGCACACCCACGGTGTTCAACGCCGATGTGTCGGTCAACCCGGCCTCGACCATGAAACTGGTCACCACTTATGCCGCGCTGGAAATGCTCGGCCCGACCCACCAGTGGAAAACCGAGTTCTACACCGACGGCACCCTGAGCAACGGCACCCTCAACGGCAACCTGTACCTCAAGGGCGGCGGCGACCCCAAGCTGAACATGGAAAAACTCTGGCTGCTGATGCGCGACCTGCGCGCCAACGGCGTACAGACCATCAATGGCGACCTGGTGCTGGACCGCAGCCACTTCGTGCAGCCCCAGCTTCCCCAGTTCAACGACGACGGCGGCGATGAAAACAAGCCGTTCCTGGTCAAGCCCGACTCCCTGCTGGTCAACCTCAAGGCCTTGCGCTTCGTGGCACGCAACGATGGCGGCAAGGTCCTGGTATCGGTAGAGCCGCCCATCGCCAGCATCCGCATCGACAACCAGGTCAAGGCGGTACCGGGCAACCAGTGCAAGGGCGAAGTGCGCTACAACCCGGTGACCCAGGCCGACGGCGTCAGCGTGGTGGTCAGCGGCCAGTTGGCTGACGGCTGCAACTCCCAGACCTACCTGGCACTGCTCGACCACCAGACCTACGCCGCCGGCGCGGTACGTGCCATCTGGAACGAACTGGGCGGGCGCATCATGGGGGCTGACCGGGTTGCCGAAGTTCCCAAGAGTGCACGCCTGCTGGCCCGCGCATTCTCCCCGGACCTGGTGGAGGTGATCCGCGACATCAACAAATACAGCAACAACACCATGGCCCAGCAACTGTTCCTGAGCCTGGGCGCGCAGTACCGCACCGATGCCGACGGCGACGATGCCCGTGCCGCACAGCGTGTGGTGCGCCAGTGGCTGGCGAAGAAAGGCATCACCGCGCCGCATCTGGTCATGGAGAACGGTTCAGGGCTGTCGCGTGCCGAGCGTGTCAGCGCCAGGGAAATGGCCACCCTGCTACAGGCAGCCTGGAAGAGCCCCTACGCTGCCGAATTCATCAGTTCGATGCCGCTGACCGGCATGGACGGCACCATGCGCAAGCGCCTCAAGCGCACCGCCATGACCGGTGAAGCACACATCAAGACCGGCACCCTGAATACGGTGCGTGCCATCGCCGGCTTCAGCCGCGACAGCAACGGCAACACCTGGGCGGTGGTGGCAATTCTCAACGACCCCAAACCCTGGGGCGCCTCGGCAGTGCTCGACCAGGTGCTGTTGGACCTGTACCGCCAGCCAAAGCTCAACAGCAGTACCGCAGCGCTGCAACCCTGAGCCGGGCTCAGGGCTCCACCCGGGCGTGCGGGCGGTGGCTGCAAGGTAGCCACCCCCCACACGCCTGATCACATCCTGCGCGCCATCAGCGCGCCTGGATGCGCCATGCGCGGTGGATCTTGCTGTTGCGCGCGAAGTCCGGGTCCAGGGTCTGGGCGGTGATCTCCTCGACCGCGTAACGCTCCTGCAGGTGTTCGTCGAGCTGGAACTTGCGGAAGTTGTTGGAGAAATACAGCACGCCACCCGGTGCCAGGCGCGCAACGGCCAGGTCAAGTAGCTCCACATGGTCACGCTGCACGTCGAACACCCCTTCCATGCGCTTGGAGTTGGAGAAGGTCGGCGGGTCGATGAAGATCAGCTCGTACTCCTCGCGGCAGGCCTGCAGCCACGCCATCACGTCGCCCTGCTCCAGGCGGTTCTTGTCCGAGAAGCCGTTGAGCGAGAAGTTGCGCCGCGCCCAATCCAGGTAGGTTTTCGACAGGTCGACACTGGTGGTGCTGCGCGCACCACCCTTGGCCGCATGCACGCTGGCCGTGGCGGTATAGCAGAACAGGTTTAGGAAGCGTTTGCCGGCCGCCTCGCGCTGGATGCGCATGCGCATCGGGCGATGGTCGAGGAACAGCCCGGTATCGAGGTAGTCGGTCAGGTTGACCAGCAGCTTGACGCCGCCTTCGCTCACCTCGGTGAACTGACCCTGGCTGCTCTGACGCTCGTACTGCTTGGTGCCGGATTGCCGCTCGCGCCGCTTGATCACCACGCGGCTCTGGTCGATGTTCAGCGCCTGGGGGATCGCCGCCAGGGCATCGAACAGACGCGCCTGGGCTTTCTCCGGGTCGATCGAGCGCGGCGCGGCGTACTCCTGAACATGCACCCAGTCATGGTAGAGGTCGATGGCCAGCGCGTATTCCGGCATGTCGGCATCGTAGACGCGATAGCAGGTTATGTTCTCGCGCTTGGCCCACTTGCCCAGTTGCTTGAGGTTCTTCTGCAGGCGGTTGGCGAACATCTGCCCGCCTTCGCTCAGACGCGCCGGCTCGCTGGCGACTGAAACCACGGGCTCGCTCGGCTCGCTGCCCCGCTCGCGCTCTGGCTGACGACGCTCGCCAGTGACGAACTGATCGGGCTGCACCCTGATCAACAGCAGCTTGCACGGCAGCGCGCCGTTCCAGAAGGCGTACTGCTTGTGGCTGCGAATACCCATGCGCTTGCCCAGATCGGGCGCGCCGGTGAATACCGCCGCCTCCCAGTTCAGGCAGGCCTGGCGCAGGCGTTCACCCAGGTTCTGGTAGAGATACAGCAGGCTGGCTTCATCACCCAGACGCTCACCGTAGGGCGGGTTGCAGATTACCAGGCCCTTCTGGTTCTGGTCGGGACGCGGCTCGAAGCTGCCCACTTCGCCCTGGTAGATCTTGATCCAGTCGCTCAGGCCCGCACGCTCGACATTGTTGCGCCCTGGCTGGATCAGCCGCGGATCGGCCTCGTAGCCGCGGATCCACAGCGGCGGACGTGCCAGCCCGGCTTCGGCGCGCGCCTTGGCCTCGTCGTGCAGCTTGCGCCACAGCGCCGGCACGTGACCCAGCCAGGCGCTGAAGCCCCAGCGCTCGCGGCGCAGGTTCGGCGCGATATCGGCGGCAATCATCGCCGCCTCCACCAGGAATGTACCCACACCGCACATCGGGTCGGCCAGCGCGCCGCCCTGGGCAGCAATACGCGGCCAGCCGGCACGGATCAGCACGGCAGCGGCAAGGTTTTCCTTCAGTGGCGCAGCCCCCTGCTGCAGACGGTAGCCTCGCTGGTGCAGGCTGTGGCCGGACAGGTCCAGGGACAGAATCGCCTCGCCGCGTTCCAGGCGCAGGTGCACACGCAGATCGGGGTTGAGCTTGTCTACCGAAGGCCGCTCGCCCGCCGCATTGCGCAGCTTGTCGACGATGGCATCCTTGACCTTGAGCGCGCCGAAGTGGGTGTTGTCGATGCCCGAGCCGTGTCCGCTGAACTCCACAGCCAGGCTGCCGGTGGCTTCCAGGTGATCCTGCCAGTCGACGGCGTTGACCCCGTCATACAGGTCATCGGCGTTCTTCATGTTAAAGCGCTTGAGCACCAGCAGTACACGGTTGCCCAGACGCGACCAGAGGCACAGGCGATAGGCGGTTTCCATGTCGGCTTCGCCGCGAATGGCCGAGGTGTGCTCTCGCACATCCTCCAGGCCCAGCCCACGGGCTTCTTCGGCAAGCAGGCCTTCCAGGCCCTTGGGGCAGGTGAGATAGAGTTCGAAACGGTCCGACATGAGTAATCCAAGCCTTGAGCAATAGGTGAAAAGGCAAGCGCATCGCCCCTTCGCTGTTTGATCGAACGCCTTCCAGCAGGCATTCGAATGGCGCTGACATGGCGCCGGGCCGCCGGACAACGGCCATTTACCCCAGGGTAAAAAGGCTTTGATCGTCCGGCAGAATGAAAAATTCTAGTAAAACTGCGGCTTTTTATGACCCTTCGTCGTTTTGAGCCCCTGCGTTGGAAGTGATTCTCAACGATGGCGTTCTGACCTGAGCCATGAGCAAAGCCTGATCATAGCTGGCTTTGCCTTCATTTCGCCGCTGAAGCAATTTTTTACTTATCCCCTGACCCTTGGAAAGGTTACGTCCTTATGACAAAACGATCATTCACACTGTGACCTGCATTGGTTAGAACTCGTATCAGGTTGTCCTGCAACGGGGCAACACTTCCAGCTCGCCACGCCGGCAGCGAGCGCATAACCGGCAGAACGACTCTGCCCGGCCTCAGCCGAGGCCGACGGGACATTACAGTCAACAAGTGAGGGCAACACCCTATGAGAAGACTTAAGCGTGATCCGTTGGAAAGAGCATTTTTACGTGGCTACCAATATGGGGTCACCGGCAAATCCCGCGAGCTTTGCCCTTTTACTCTACCGTCAGTACGCCAAGCCTGGGTCAATGGCTGGCGCGAGGGACGTGGCGACAACTGGGACGGTATGACCGGCACTGCGGGTATCCATAGACTCAACGAACTTCACGCCGTTGGCTGAACGAGGATCTGAATTCTAGTCACCATGCACGCTCTATCCGAGCGGCGGGCTGCGGCCCAGGGGCCCCTTTTGAGGGGCCCTTTTTTATGCCCGCTCAGCGTGGCCCCATGGCGGCGATGGCGTCCACCGACTCGCGAATCAGCGCAGGCCCCTTGTAGATGAACCCGGAGTAGATCTGCACAAGGCTTGCACCGGCAGCGATCTTCTCGGCGGCGTGCTTGCCTTCGGTGATACCGCCTGCTGCGATGATCGGCAGCTTGCCACCCAGTTCGGCGGCCAGCATGCGCACCGTGTGGGTACTCTTGTCGCGTACCGGGGCGCCCGACAGCCCACCGGCCTCGTCAGCATGCGCCAGGCCTTCCACGCCTTCGCGGCTGAGGGTGGTGTTGGTCGCGATCACTGCGTCCATGCCAGTGGCCAGCAAAGCCGACGCCACCTGTGCGGTTTCCTCATCGCTCATGTCCGGGGCAATCTTGATGGCCAGTGGTACGCGCTTGGCATGGGTCAGGGCCAACGCCTCACGGCGCTCGGCCAGGGCCTGGAGCAGTTGCTTGAGCGAATCGCCAAACTGCAGGCTGCGCAGGCCCGGGGTGTTGGGCGAACTGACGTTGACGGTGACGTAGCTGGCGTGACCGTAGACCTTCTCCAGGCAGATCAGGTAATCGTCCACTGCCCGCTCCACCGGGGTATCGAAGTTCTTGCCGATATTGATGCCCAGCACGCCATGGTAATTGGCCGCACGCACACGCTCGAGCAGATGGTCGACGCCCAGGTTGTTGAAGCCCATGCGGTTGATGATCGCCTCGGCTTCAGGCAGGCGGAACAGCCGCGGCTTGGGATTGCCTGGCTGCGGGCGCGGGGTGACGGTGCCGATCTCGACGAAACCGAAGCCCAGTTGAGCGAAGCCGTCGATGGCGGCACCGTTCTTGTCCAGCCCCGCTGCCAGCCCGACCGGGTTGGCGAACGGCAAGCCCATGACGGTTACCGGCAACTGCGCCGGCGCCTTGGTCAACAGCCCGTTGAGGCCCAGGCGCCCACCTGCACCGATCAGGTCCAGCGACAGGTCGTGGGAGGTTTCCGGGGACAGTTTGAACAGCAGCTGGCGGGCCAGGGTATACATGGGCAGGCTTAGCTCGAGGTGTGGGAAGGCAGCGATTATAGCGGTGCAGCCGCCACGAAGACAGGCCCGCGTACGCCTTGCACCCACCGCCCGATCAAATCGCAGGCAAAGAAAAGCCCGGCCGGAGCCGGGCTTTTCTCAAGCGTCAGACCAATTACTTGGCTTGGGCTTCTACTTGAGCTTCAACGCGACGGTTGACAGCGCGACCAGCTTCGGTGGCGTTGTCAGCTACCGGACGGGTCTCACCGTAGCCAACCGATTCAACGCGGTTCGACTCAACACCGTACTGGTTGGTCAGAACCTGCTTCACGGCGTTTGCACGACGCTCGGACAGCTTCTGGTTGTAAGCGTCAGGACCGACGGAGTCAGTGTGACCTTCAACGGTGGTGGTGGTGGATGGGTACTGCTTCATGAAGTCAGCCAGGTTCTTGATGTCGCCGTAGCTGTTTGGCTTGACGACCGACTTGTCGAAGTCGAACTTGACGTCCAGCTCTACACGAACGACTTCAGCAACAGCCGGGCAGCCATCAGCGTCAACGGTAACGTTGGCTGGGGTGTCAGGGCACTTGTCGACGTTGTCGCACACGCCATCGTTGTCGCTGTCGGAGCAGACTTCAGCTACTGGAGCTGGCGCAGGAGTCGGTGCAACCTTGCCACCGCTACCACCGAAGTTCAGACCCAGACCCAGGGATGGGCCCCACTCGGTGTTGCCGTTGTCGATGTTGTACATCGCTTCAACGCCAGCACGGGCGAACAGGTTGTCGGTGATGTACCACTTGGCGCCAGCGCCCAGGTTGGCGAAGGTGGAGTGATCGCGACCGTTACGGGTAGCTTGGCCCAGGCTCTCGTGAGCGAAACCAGCCGATACGTAAGGACGGATTGCGTCACCAACGGTACCCAGGTGGTAGGTGGCGTCCAGCTTGGCCTTGGAACCTTTGATGTCCTTGTTGAACACGTCGCCACGAGCGTTGTGAGTCTCGTTGTAGCCCAGGTCCAAGGACACGTCGTCGGTCAGGAAGTAACCGAGGCGAACACCAGGATTGGTGCCGTCGTTCTTGAAGTTACGCTCGCTGTCGTAGTACTGCTTGGTGACGTTGCCTTCAATTTCGACTGCGCCTTGGCCTTGTGCCAGAGCGCCGAAGGAAGTTGCGGCAACAAAAGAACCAATGGCCAAGCCCAAGGTGTTTTTCAATTTCATCCGTTAAATCCCCATCTGGTGATTGTTAAGTAGTCCCACCAAACCCGGGGGACAACTCGTCGACAAGTTTAGCAGACCTTGTCGATACGTTAGAGATATTTGCGACTCACTAAGTTTCGGTGAGGCCCGCAAATTTCTCGCGTAGCTTGTCGAGCGCACGCTTGTAGCGCATTTTCGTGGCGCTCAGGCCCATGTGCATGATGTCGGCGATCTCCTGGAACTCCAGCTCTGCGACAAATCGTAGCACCAGGATTTCGCGGTCGATCGGGTTCACATGAACCAGCCATTTATCCAGCCCGCCTTTCTCTTCCGGTTTGGGGGCCTTCTCTTCAGAGGCCTCCTCGAGTGGATCGAGACTTAGCGCATCCATCAAACGACGTTTGCGCCGCTCCTTGCGGTACTGGGTGATGCATTCGTTGTAGGTGATGCTGTAGAGCCAGGTCTTGAATTTCGACTTGCCTTCGAAATTCTTCAGGCCGTACAGCACCTTCAACATCACCTCCTGACAGACATCGTCAGCATCCCGATCGTTCCCCAGATAACGTGCACACACGTTAAAAAGGGTCCGCTGGTAGCGCCGCATGAGCTCTTCATAGGCGCGAGTAACATGAAAAAGCTCCTCATGCGAACGCGCCACCAACTCCTCATCAGTGAGCTCGCGGGGGTCGTAACGCATGGGCAGCGAGTGAACTTTATTCAAAACAAATCTGGCCGACAGTCAGGTCATTGTCGCCGCTCGCCCTGCCTGGGCGATTTTGCGGCGGCATACATTAGCAGGATTTGCCCGGTTAGCGGCTACTGACCCGCTGCTCCAGGAGGATCCGGTTCGACAGCGATACCAGTTCACCCTCGTCGGTGAGCACGGTCGTCTTGACCGTGCCGATCTCTTCGATCTGCCCCTCGACCTCGCCAATCTGGACCTGCTGGCCGACCTGATAGAGCTCACGTACGTAAATTCCAGCCAGGATCTGCCCGGCGATTTCACGGCTGCCCAGGCCCATGGCCAGCGCAACTGCCAGACCAACGGTAATCAACCCGATGACAATCACGTGGTTGAGCAGGTCGGTCTTGACCTCCAACTGGCTGATGGCCACCGAAATGCTGATGATGATGACCAGGCCCTGGGCGATACGCCCGACCCCTGCGGCGTATTCCAGGCCGATGCCCTCGGCGGCACCGCGCACCAGGCCGTTGACGATCTGGGCCAGCAGCACACCGGCCAGCAGCACCAGCGCACCGCCAAACACCTTGGGCAGGTACAGCGCCAGCATGTCCAGGGTCGCCGAAACACGTTCAAGCCCCAGGGATTCGGCGGCCGAAACCAGGAAGATCAGCAGCACGAACCAGTAGACGATCTTGCCGATCAGCGTCGAGATCGGCACCTGGATGCCCACCCGGCTGAGCATCTTGGTCAGGCCGGTGCCGCCCATCAGGCGATCCAGGCCAAGCTTGGCCAGCAGCTTGGACAACAGGGTATCGAGCAGCTTGGCAACCACAAAGCCCAGCAGCACCACCACCAGCGCCCCAAACAGGTTGGGGATGAAGTTGGCGACTTTGGTCCACAAGGCGGTCATCGCCGCCACCAGGCTCTGGGTCCAGAGATCAAGTTCCATAATCAATCAGCCTTATCAGCTTTACGGGCAGAAGCGTTACGACGCACCGGCGCGACATGCGCCGAGCCATTGTTCACGGCGATCATCAGCGCCTGGCTCCAACGGCCGAGCAGGCTGAACAGATCGCCCGCGCCGACCTGACGGTTGGCGGTCTTGAGGACCCGGCCCAGGCAGGCGTCGTCGTCGCGGTCTTTGCCGGACGGCGAGGCCTTGAGCAGGTCCCGCAGGGATTCTTCAAACGGATCGTGCATGGGCACCTCGCGCAATGTCTGTCAAAGACGAGACGCTCATAGGGCGGGTCACATGAACAATCTGCGCAAATGTTGTAGGAAACTTCAAGAAAGTGCCCCTATACCCAGCGAAGACGGCGAAACAGCCACCATTGGCCCAGGGCCAGCACGAGCACCAGCAAGCTGGCATAAAGGAAGCCATAGGGGTTTTCCGAACCCGGAATGCCCCCCACGTTGATGCCCAGCAAGCCGGTCAGAAAGCTCATGGGCAGGAAGATACAGGTGATGATTCCGAAGCGGTACATGGTCTTGTTCATGCGTTCGCTCAGGCGCCGGTCCTCGCTTTCAAGCACCAGCGCCACGCGCTCGCGGGTCAGTTCCAGCTCTTCGAGGTAGCGGATCAGGCTGTTGTTGAGCTCGTTCCAGTAGTCGGCATCGTCCGGCGCGAACCATGGCCATTTGTTGCGCGCCAGCTGCGCATAGATTTCCCGCTGCGGCGCCAAGAACCGACGCAGGCCGGCGGCGCGCCGCCGCATCTGCTGCAGGCTGCCGTGCTCAGGCGCATACCGTTCGTCGGATTCGAGTTTTTCTTCCTCTTCATCCACCACTTCGGACAGGTCCGACACCAGCGCCTGGACCTTTTCGGTCAGCAACTGGGCCAGGCTCAGCAACAGCTCGGAAGCCGTGGTCGGGCCACGCCCCTCGTCCAGTTGCTGAAGCAGCTCGTCGGTAGCGCGCAGCGGCCGCAGGCGCAGCGAAATCACCCGCTGCGCCTGGGCGAAGATGCGCACCGACACCATGTCTTCGGGTTCGGCGCCCGGGTTGAGGTTGACCCCGCGCAGAAACAGCAACATCTGCGCATCCGGTAAAGGCACCAGGCGAGGCCGGGTGTTTTCCTCCAGCAGCAGGTCACAGGCGAAGGGGCTCAGGCCGCTGTCATGGCGCAGCCAGGTCTGGGTTTGCGGGTGGCTGCGATCCCAGTGCAGCCACAGGCTCTGCTCCGGCTGCAACTGCAGATCGTCCAGTTCGGTTCGAGCGATCGAACGCGCACCGCCCTTGCCATCGAGTACCAGGGCATGCACCAGCCCCCACTGCGCGTTTTCTTCCTCGAACATCCCTACCCCACGCACCGTCAGCGAAAATTACTCGGGCATCTTCAACGGGCTGGGCGACACGATGACACCGTTGTTGTCAGCGTACACGTACTCCCCCGGCCGGAAGGTCACACCAGCGAACGTGACCACCACATTCAGGTCACCAATGCCGCGCTTGTCGGTCTTCATCGGGTGGCTGGCCAGCGCCTGCACACCCAGATTGGTTTGCGCCAGCGCATCCACGTCACGCACGCAACCGTAGATCACCAGCCCTTCCCAGCCATTCTTGGCGGCCTTCTCGGCAATCATGTCACCCAGCAGCGCCCGGCGCAGCGAACCGCCGCCGTCGACCACCAGCACCTTGCCCTTGCCATCCAGGTCGGCTTGCGCCTTTACCAGCGAGTTGTCCTCGAAGCACTTGACGGTGACGATCTGACCGCCGAACGAATCGCGGCCGCCGAAGTTGCTGAACATCGGCTCCAGCACCTGCACCAGGTCCGGGTAGGCGTCACACAAGTCGGGGGTAAGGTAATGCATGGGAAACTCCTGTCGATGGCCAATTGAATGGAAGGCGGATTTCACACGTTCACTGAAAAGACGAAGCCGGCGCACCGGCGTTTAACCAAGGCTACACGCCGACGGGCTGCGGGTCACCTGTCTCGGCCGGGGCCAGCATGGCCTGCGGGTCGCTCAGCCAGCGCTCCACCAGCGGCCACACCTGGGCCTGGGCCGGTTTGCTGACCAGCATATCGACATGACCGAAATTGTCGAAGCCTTCCTCGCGCCCCAGCCGCACGAAACGCTTGTGCTCGCTGCCTATTTGCTCGAACAACTTGCGACAGGCCCACACCGGGTCCTGGTGATCTGCGGCCCCAGCCACCGCCAGCACCGGCACGCGCACCTCGGCAAGCCCGGCCCACCAGTCGCTCTGCTTGTCGCCAAAGCGTCCGAACAGGCCGAACCAGCGCATGCTTTCCAGCGCCAGGCCGATGGGCTCATCTTCGGGCCCGCGCTTGAGCCGCGAACCTGACAGGTGTGCAAAGCGCCTGAGCAGCAGGCGCCCGCCCCACTCCACCGGTGGGATTTTCAATGGCCAGTAGGTTCGGCTGACCTGGGTGCCGAAAAAGGCCGCACTGGCGACCTGCTCCTGGGCCAGGTAAGCCCCGCCCAATGCTGCCGCCAGCGTGGTACCGCCCAGCGAGTGGCCAAGCCAGTGCGGGGTGCGCCCGCTCACCTCGCACACGAACGCGGCAATTGCCGGCAGATCGTAACGGGCATAGTCCGCCACACGGTTGTGGCGGTAGTCGCGGTTGCGGGGTGACAGCCCATGGCCGCGCATTTCCGGTATCCACACGTCGAAACCGGCGCGTGCCAGGGTCGCGCCCAGGCCGATACCGCGCGGCGAGAACCAGAAGCGCCGGTTGGAAAAGCTGCCATGCAACAGGATGACCGGGGCACCGCGCACCTCGCTCTGGTCGGCCATGCCAAGGCGTGTCAGCGCCAGCTCGACCGTACGGTCGGGGCTGTTGCCGGCCTTGAGCCGATACACATCTTCGCTGAGGTCGCCGCGCCGCTCGGCACTGAGCAGGGCAACGGGAAAAAGAGTACTGCTGCTTTGCATAGGTTACTTGCACAAAAAAGGGCGAGCCCATCACTGGATCACGCCCTGAAAATCCGTTGAAGCGGCCGCCCGACGCCTCCTGGCTGGCGGCCGCTCCTCTTCAGCGCATCAGGCCTGGGCCTGGCCCTCGGCCAGGAAGAACCAGGTTTCGAGCACCGAGTCAGGGTTCAGCGAGACGCTTTCGATGCCCTGCTCCATCAGCCACTTGGCCAGGTCAGGGTGGTCGGAAGGGCCCTGGCCGCAGATACCGATGTACTTGCCGGCCTTGTTGCAGGCCTGGATGGCGTTGGCCAGCAGCTTCTTGACCGCAGGGTTACGCTCGTCGAACAGGTGCGCAATGATGCCGGAGTCGCGGTCCAGGCCCAGGGTCAGCTGGGTCAGGTCGTTGGACCCGATGGAGAACCCGTCGAAGTACTCGAGGAACTCATCGGCCAGGATCGCGTTGGAGGGCAGCTCGCACATCATGATCACACGCAGGCCGTTGACGCCACGGCCCAGGCCGTTCTCGGCCAGCAGGTCGACCACCTGGCTGGCTTCGCCCAGGGTCCGTACGAACGGCACCATGATCTCGACGTTGGTCAGGCCCATTTCGTCGCGCACGCGCTTGAGTGCACGGCACTCGAGCTCGAAGCAGTCACGGAACGATTCGCTGATGTAGCGCGAGGCGCCACGGAAGCCCAGCATCGGGTTTTCTTCTTCCGGCTCGTACAGCTTGCCGCCGATCAGGTTGGCGTACTCGTTGGACTTGAAGTCCGACAGGCGCACGATGACCTTCTTCGGCCAGAACGCTGCGGCCAGGGTGCTGATGCCCTCGACCAGCTTCTCGACGTAGAAACCGACCGGATCGCCGTAGCCGGCAATGCGCTTGTCGACGCTTTCCTTAAGCTCGGCCGGCAGGCCGGCATAGTTGAGCAGTGCCTTGGGGTGCACGCCGATCATGCGGTTGATGATGAATTCCAGGCGCGCCAGGCCGACACCGGCGTTGGGCAGCTGGGCAAAATCGAATGCGCGATCCGGGTTGCCGACGTTCATCATGATCTTGAACGGCAGGTCGGGCATGGCATCTACCGAGTTCTGGCGAATGTCGAAGCCCAGCTCGCCTTCGAAGATGAAGCCGGTATCGCCTTCGGCGCACGACACGGTCACGCCCTGGCCATCCTTGAGCAGCTGGGTGGCGTTGCCGCACCCGACCACCGCCGGAATGCCCAGTTCACGGGCAATGATCGCGGCGTGGCAGGTACGCCCGCCACGGTTGGTGACGATGGCGCTGGCGCGCTTCATCACCGGTTCCCAGTCCGGGTCGGTCATGTCGGACACCAGCACGTCGCCGGGCTGGACCTTGTCCATCTCCGACACGTCCTTGATGATCCGCACCTTGCCGGCGCCGATGCGCTGGCCGATGGCACGGCCTTCCACCAGCACGGTGCCGGTTTCCTTGAGCAGGTAGCGCTCCATGACGTTGGCCTGGGCGCGGCTCTTCACGGTTTCAGGGCGCGCCTGCACGATGTATAGCTTGCCGTCGTCACCGTCCTTGGCCCACTCGATGTCCATCGGGCACTTGTAGTGCTGCTCGATGATCATGGCCTGCTTGGCCAGCTCGCTGACCTCTTCGTCGCTCAGGCAGAAACGGGTGCGGTCAGCCTTGTCGACATCGACGGTCTTGACCGAACGACCGGCCTTGGCCTCGTCGCCGTAGATCATCTTGATGGCCTTGCTGCCCAGGTTGCGGCGCAGGATGGCCGGGCGCCCGGCTTGCAGGGTGCCCTTGTGCACGTAGAATTCGTCGGGGTTGACTGCGCCCTGCACGACGGTTTCGCCCAGGCCGTAGGCGCCGGTGATGAACACCACGTCACGGAAACCCGACTCGGTGTCCAGGGTGAACATCACGCCGGCGGTGCCGGTTTCTGAACGCACCATGCGCTGCACGCCGGCCGACAGGGCCACCAGCTTGTGGTCGAAGCCCTGGTGCACGCGGTAGGAAATGGCGCGGTCGTTGAACAGCGAGGCGAACACTTCCTTGGCCGCGCGGATCACGTTGTCCACGCCGCGGATGTTCAGGAAGGTTTCCTGCTGCCCGGCAAACGAGGCATCCGGCAGGTCTTCGGCAGTGGCCGAGGAACGCACGGCGACAGCCATGTTCGGGTTGCCCTGGGACATTTCGGCGAAGGCGGTACGGATTTCGGTGTTCAGCCGCTCGGGGAATTCGGCTTCCATGATCCACTGGCGGATCTGTGCGCCGGTGCGGGCCAGGGCATTGACGTCATCCACATCCAGCGCGTCGAGGGCGGCATGGATCTGGGCGTTCAGGCCGCTCTGCTCGAGAAAGTCACGGTACGCCTGAGCCGTAGTGGCAAAGCCGCCGGGGACCGATACACCGGCGCCCGCGAGATTACTGATCATCTCTCCGAGGGATGCGTTCTTGCCCCCCACATGCTCTACATCATGGACGCCGAGCTTATCGAGGGAAACTACGTACTCTACCAAGGTGATCTCTCCACTAACTGTGTTGGAAAAGCTCATGACGCCGGTCAGTTCGCTGTGACCGTACCGGGCGTTTGTGGCCTGGACCTGGAAAATAAGTGAGAATGCCGACCAGGGATGTTCGGCAAACCGAACGTATCATATCCAAGAATCGTCACCAGCTTAAGGCCCAAGGCGCAAATGAAACGATCTGCTTTCTTTATTTCCGACGGCACCGGCATCACTGCCGAAACGCTGGGACAAAGCTTGTTGGCACAATTCGAGAGCATCGGGTTCAACAAGTTCACGCGACCGTACATCGACACCGTGGACAAAGCGCGCACCATGGTACAGCAAATCAATACCGCCGCAGAACGCGACGGCGTGCGCCCGATCATCTTCGACACCATCGTCAACCAGGATATCCGCGAGATCCTGGCTACCTCCAACGGCTTCATGATCGACATCTTCTCGACCTTCCTGGCGCCGCTGGAACAGGAGCTGACCGCCCATTCGTCGTATTCGGTGGGCAAATCGCACTCGATCGGCGGCAACTCCAACTACATGGAGCGCATCGAGGCGGTGAACTTCGCCCTGGACAACGACGACGGTGCGCGCACCCACTACTACGACAAGGCCGACCTGATCCTGGTGGGCGTATCGCGCTGCGGCAAGACCCCCACCTGCCTGTACATGGCCATGCAGTTCGGCATTCGCGCAGCCAACTACCCGCTGACCGAAGACGACATGGAGCGCCTGCAGCTGCCACCGGCCTTGAAGAACCACCAGCACAAGCTGTTCGGCCTGACCATCGACCCCGACCGCCTCACTGCCATTCGCCACGAGCGCAAGCCCAACAGCCGCTACGCCAGCTTTGCCCAGTGCGAGTTCGAGGTGCGCGAAGTGGAGAACCTGTTCCGGCGCGAGAACATTCCCAACATCAACTCCACGCATTTTTCGGTGGAAGAGATATCCGCCAAGATCCTGGTGGAGAAAGGCGTGGAGCGGCGCTTCAAGTAAGCCGCCCGGCCGGCCTTGCCGGCGCAACGGCCCACCCCACCAAAAGAAAGCCCCGGCACAGGCCGGGGCTTCTTTTTACCTGCTACACACTCACGACGGCACCGCCGCCGACTGCCCGCTCAGCGCCAGGTCAACCAGCTCGCGGTTGGCCACCGCATACATGGCGTAATCGGTGCCGGTGGCCGCACGCAGCTCATCGAGCATCGCGCGCCAGCGCTCCACCATCACCGCATGCTGCGCCAGCCACAAGGCTACACGCGCATCCATGTCGGCAGGCGCATCGACCATCTGCAACACGGAGATGGTGATGGCGCGCTGCTGCAGGTCGATGTCATCGCGAAACGCTTCACGTGCCAGTGCCTGCCAGTTGTTCTCCACCGGCAGGTTGCTGATTTCCTGCAGGTACCAGGTCAGGTCCAGCGCGCTGCCCACGGCGAAGAACGCCTTGGCCACCTCGGCCGGGTCCTGGCCGGTCACATCGGAAGCCTCGATGATCGGCAACAGGGTGTACAGGTGCGTAGTGCCAGCCACCATGCGCGCCAGCAGCTCCGGCACGCCGGCTTCGACGAAGCCCTGGTAGCGGGTCATCCAGCGCTCGCGGGTCGGCCCCTCCAGCAGTTCGTCCAGCTTGAGCCCCAGCGCCGCGATCTTGGGCCCGAAGTGGGCCACATCACGCCCGGCATCCTGCTCGTTGCGACGGCTGCGCAGGAACCAGCGCGTGGCCCGGCGGCCCAGGCGCATCAGCTCGTCCATCAGCGTCAGCTGCACTTCGGCGGGCACCAGGTAGTCCAGCGCCTCGATCTGGCGGAACCAGTGCGGCAGGTGGAAGATGTCGCGCACGATCACGTAGGCACCGGCCACGTTCGCCGGGCTCATGCCCGTGGACTCCTTGAGCCGCTGCACGAAGGTGATGCCCATGTTGTTGACCAGGTCGTTGGCGATCTGGGTGCTGACGATCTCGCGCTTGAGGCGATGGCGACGCATGGCCTCGGCGAACTTGTTCACCAGCGACGGCGGGAAGGCCGTCTCCATGTCGCGGGTCAGATAGTCGTCATCCGGCACCAGCGACTGCAGCAGGGCTTCCTTGAGGTCGATCTTGCTGTACGAGATCAGCACCGACAGCTCGGCCCGGGTCAGGCCCTGGTTGGCCGCAATGCGCTCGGCCAGTTGCTCTTCGGTAGGCAGGAACTCGATGGCCCGGTCCAGCTTGCCGCGACTTTCCAGGTCGGCCATCAGGCGCTTGTACTCGGAAATCCGCTCACGCGCCCGGCGCGCCGCCAGCGACAGTGCCTGGGTCTGCTTGTAGTTGTTGCCCAGCACCAGCGCAGACACTTCGTCGGTCATGCTGCCCAGCAACTGGTTGCGCTGCTTCTCGGTCATGTCACCGGCCTGCACCACCTCGTTGAGCAGGATCTTGATGTTGACCTCGTGGTCGGAGCAGTCCACGCCACCGGCGTTGTCGATGAAGTCGGTGTTGGTCGCGCCGCCGTTGAGGCCGAACTCGACCCGACCCAGCTGGGTCATGCCCAGGTTGCCGCCCTCGCCCACCACCTTGCAGCGCAGCTCGTTGCCGTCCACGCGCAACGCGTCGTTGGCCTTGTCGCCCACATCGGCGTGGCTCTCTTCGCTGGACTTGACGTAGGTGCCGATGCCGCCGTTCCACAGCAGGTCGACCGGCGCCTTGAGCAGCGCATTGAGCAGCTCGGTCGGGGTCAGCTTGTCGGCCTCGATGGCAAAGCGTTCCTTCATCTGCGGGCTGATGGCGATGCTCTTGGCACTGCGCGAGAAGATCCCGCCACCTTCGGACATGATGCTGGTGTCGTAGTCGCTCCAGGCCGACCGCGGCAGGTCGAACAGGCGCTTGCGCTCGGCAAAGCTACTGGCAGGCTCCGGGTTCGGGTCGATGAAGATATGCAGGTGGTTGAAGGCGGCCACCAGTTGCAGCTTGTCTGACATCAGCAGGCCGTTGCCGAACACGTCGCCGGCCATGTCGCCCACACCGACCACGGTGATCGGGTCCTGCTGCACGTTGATGCCACGCTCGCGGAAATGGCGCTGCACGCCAACCCACGCACCACGGGCGGTAATCCCCATCTTCTTGTGGTCGTAGCCGGCCGAACCGCCCGAGGCAAAGGCGTCGCCCAGCCAGAAGCCGTAGTCGATGGCGATGCCGTTGGCGATGTCCGAGAAGGTCGCGGTGCCCTTGTCGGCCGCCACCACCAGGTACGGGTCGTCATCGTCGTGACGCACCACGTTGACCGGCGGCACCAGCACGCCATCCTTGAGGTTGTCGGTAATGTCCAGCAGGCCGGAAATGAAGATGCGGTAGCAGGCGATGCCTTCGGCCTGGATATCGTCGCGGCTGCCGCCCAGCGGCAGCCGGCGCGGCAGGAAGCCACCCTTGGCGCCCACCGGCACGATCACCGAGTTCTTCACCTGCTGCGCCTTCACCAGGCCCAGCACTTCGGTACGGAAGTCCTCTTCGCGGTCCGACCAGCGCAGCCCGCCGCGTGCCACGTTGCCAAAGCGCAGGTGCACGCCCTCGACCCGCGGCGAATACACGAAGATCTCGAACTTGGGCACCGGCTTGGGCAGCTCGGGAATCAGCCTTGGGTTGAACTTGAAGCTGAAGTACGACTTGGCCTGGCCATTGGCGTCGGTCTGGTAGAAGTTGGTGCGCAGGGTGGCCTTGATCAGGTCCAGGTAGCGACGCAGGATGCGGTCTTCGTTGAGCACCTGCACGTCGTCCAGCGCGGTCAGGATCGCCTGTTCCAGGCGTTGCTGCTTGTCGTCCAGGTCATCCCCGGCCAGCTTGCGCGCCAGGTAGAAGCGGGTCTTGAACAGCCGGGTCAGCTCGCGGGCGATGTCGGTATGGTTGTTCAGGGTGCTGGCGATGTAGCCCAGGTCGAAGCCCAGGCGAATCTGCTTGAGGTAGCGGGCATAGGCGCGCAGCAGCGCCACGTCGCGCCACGGCAGGCCGGCGGTCAGCACCAGACGGTTGAACGCATCGTTTTCGGCGTCGCCGTTGACGATGTGCACGAAGGCGTCCTGCAGGGTGTCGTTGAGCTGCTGGATATCCAGGTTCAGGCCTTCGCTGTAGGTGAAGGCAAAGTCATGAATCCAGAATTCGCGGCCATTGCTGTGGCGAAGGCGGTACGGGAACTCGCCCAGTACGCGCAGGCCCAGGTTTTCCAGGATCGGCAGCACGTCCGACAGCGCCAGCGGGGTGTCGGCGTGGTACAGCTTGCAGTGCAGCTGCTGTTTGCCGGCCTGGGTGAGCGGCTGGTAGAAGCTCATCACCAGCGGCTTGCTGTCGGACAGGGTCAGCAGGTGCTGCATGTCCACCACCGCCGAATGCGCGGCAAAGCGCTCGCGGTAGCCAGCCGGGAAGCCTTTGGGGAAGTCGGCCAGCACATTGGTGCCCTGGGCCTCGCCGAAGCTCTCGACGGTCAGGCTGGCATAGTCGTCCTGCCACGAACGGCAGGCCTGCACCACTTCGTTTTCCAGCTGCTGGGGGTCGATGTCGATGCGGTTTTTCGGGTCGACTCGCAGAATCAGTTGCACGCGGGCCAGCACCGACTCGGAGAAGAAGGTCCAGAACTCGCAGTCGCTGGCCTTCAGGCGCTCCATCAGCACCTGCTGGATCTTCTGGCGCACCTCGGTGGAATAGATGTCGCGCGGCACATAGGCCAGGCAGTAGCAGAAGCGCCCGTAGGGGTCCTTGCGCAGGAACACGCGAATCTTGTTGCGCTCCTGGATCTGCACGATCGACATCACGGTGCTGAACAGCTCGTCCACCGGGGTCTGGAACAGGTCGTCGCGCGGCAGCACCTCGAGTACCTGGGCCAGCTCCTTGCCCAGGTGGGCCTTGGCGTCGAAGCCCGAACGGCGCTCCACTTCGGCGACCTTGCCGCGAATGTACGGGATCACCCGCACACTTTCGCCATACACCGACGAGGTGTACAGGCCCATGAAGCGGCATTCCTTGATCACCTTGCCGTCGGCGTCCAGCTGGCGGATCGACACGTAGTCCGGGTAGGCCGGGCGGTGCACGCGGCTGGGGTGCGCGGCCTTGGCGAACGACAGCAGCAGCGGCTCGTTGAGGTAATTGACGGCGTAGTCTTCGATGCGCAGGTCGTCGGCGCTGAGGCCGCTGCGCAGGCGGCGGGTCAGGCCGAGGAAGGACTGCTCGTCATACTCCAGCTGGCCGCCCTGGGCGTCGGCCTTGACCACGAACTCTTCGTAGCCCAGGAAGGTGAAATGGTTGCTCACCAGCCATTGCAGGAAGCTCTTGACCTCGTCCTTCTCGGCAGCGGCCGGGGCGTAGGCCGTGTGGTCGATCAGCTCGAGCAGCTCGCGCACCTTGGCCTTCATCGGCTCGAAATCGGCCACCACCACGCGCACTTCGGCCAGCACCTGCTCCAACTCGCGGGCCAGCAGGTTGAGCTCGGCGGCATTGGCGCAGCGGTCGATCTCCAAGTACATCAGCGATTCCTGCAGGATGCCCTCACCCTGGGTGCCCTTGGGCAGAATCTCCAGCAGCTCGCCCTTGGCCCCGCGACGCACGCTGAGCACGGTGGTCTGCAGGGTATGGATGCTGTAGCCGCGGCGGTTGAGCTCGGTACGCACCGAGTCGACCAGAAACGGCAGGTCATGGTGCAGCACTTCCACGGCCGTGTGGGTGGACTGCCAGCCGTGGCGTTCGTAATCGGGGTTGTAGACCCGAACCTGGGGTTCGGTGTGGTCGAAGCGTTCGATGATGCGCCAGGCCGAGAGGGTGCAGCCGGCCAGGTCGGAGAGGCGACGCTGGGTCAATTCGTCAAGAGAGATGATGCCAAAGAACTGCTCGGCAAACAGCGCCACTTGTGGCAGTGCCTGTTCCCCGATGTGCTGCGCCAGGGCCGCCTGCAGTTGATGCTGGAAGTCGGCTTTGCTGGCTGCGGTGAAAAACGCCATCTGTGGTACTCCGCTTGGGCTTGTTATTGAGTGAAGCGTCGCGCACATGCCGTCATGCTCGGATCAACCATAGCCAACCACACGCTGGGTGTCGTCGGGTTGTCCATCGACAGGGCAGCTTAACGACTGGCCGGTCACCCCTGCTTGCGATGCTGCGACATATTCGGTCAATCAGCGGCAGGCGGCGATTTATCCATTGACCGAAGACTGGCACACTCGCGTTTCACTTCTTGACCACCGAGCCGTCCATGCAACTGACCACCCCCCTGCTCTTCGCCACCCCCTGCGATGATGAAGAAGACAACATGGCCACCCTGTGCTGCCACAGCGACAAGGGCCAGATGTTCCTCATGACCCGCTACCCGGACGAAGACACGGTGGACATCACCCTGGATGACGAACCGAGCACACTGGACGGCATCAAGGTCACCCTCAGTGCCAGGCGCCTGCTGATCGAAGTGGCACCGGGAGACGCCGACGTGTTCAACGGCGCCGATCATCTGGAAATCACCCTCAGCAGCGACGGCACCGACCTCGCCGAAGTCGAGCAGACCCTGCAGAACATCCTCAAGGGCACCGGCACCTACGTCAGCGAGCTGTAACCCCGTCAAGGAGCCCCCATGCCCCAGCCGATCTTCGACGCCCACTGCCACATCATCGACCCGCGCTTCGCGCTGGTGCCCAACAACGGCTACCTGCCCGAGGCCTTCACCACCGAAGACTACCTGGCGGCCGTCACGCCGCTGGGCATCTGCGGCGGCGCGGTGGTGTCGGGTTCGTTCCAGGCCTTCGACCAGGGCTACCTGCTGGCCGCCTTGAAACAGCTGGGCCCAGGCTACGTGGGGGTGACCCAGGTGCCGGCCGGCATCAGCGATGCCGAGCTGCTCGCGCTGGATGCCGCCGGCGTGCGTGCACTGCGCTTCAACCTCAAGCGCGGCGGCTCGGCGCAGGCCGATCAGCTCGAAGCCATGGCCCTGCGCGTGTTCGAACTGGCCGGCTGGCACGTCGAGCTGTACGTCGATTCGCGCGAGCTGGGCGAGCTGACCCCGCTGCTGCGCCGCTTGCCGGCGGTAAGCATCGATCACCTGGGCCTGCGCCGCGACGGCCTGCCGGCGCTGCTGCAACTGGCCGAGGCAGGTGTGCGCATCAAGGCCTGCGGCTTTGGCCGGGTCGATTTCGATGTGGCCGCTGCCTTGCGCGACATCGATGCCGCCAACCCCCACGCCCTGATGTTCGGCAGCGACCTGCCCTCCACCCGCGCACCGCGCCCGTTCGACCCGGCCGATATCCAGCTGATCCGCCACACGCTGGGCAGCGCCAGTGTCGAGCGCGTGCTGTGGGGTAACGCACGGGCGTTCTATCGCCTGCAACCCCAGGCACATTCTTGACAACATGCGGCTGCACGGGCATTGTCTGACAACCTGACCTACTGGCTTTATCCTTCATGCTCGAGCTTCAACGCCCCGACACCCTGGTGGAACGCGTCGTCAGCGCCATCCGCACCGAGATCGACTCGGGGCGCCTGGCTGCCGAAGCACGCCTGCCCACCGAGCAGCAACTGGCCGAACAGCTGAATGTCAGCCGCTCGGTGGTGCGCGAGGCGATCTCCCAGCTCAAGGCCGATGGCGTACTGATCGCCCGGCGCGGGCTGGGCTCGTACATTTCGCAGAATCCGACCGGCACGGTGTTCCGCTTCCCCAGCAACAACGGGCGCAGTGCCGACCTGGTGCAGATGTTCGAAGTGCGCCTGTGGATCGAAACCCAGGCCGCTTCGATTGCCGCCCAGCGCCGCGACCAGGCAGACCTGGCGCGCATGGCCAAGGCCCTGCAGGAAATGATCGACAAGCGCAGCCAGTTCGACGTGGCGGCGGCTGCCGACGTGGAGTTTCACCGCGCAATTGCCGAAGCCAGCAAGAACGACTACTTCGTCGCCTTCCATGACTTTCTGCGCGGCCAGCTGGCTGCCGCGCGCAAGACCGCGTGGGAGAACTCGGCGGCGCATTCGGTGGGCGGCTCGGCCGACGCCAATCGCGAACACCAGGCGCTGTACCAGGCGATTGCCGACGGTGACCGCCACCGCGCCGCGGCCTGCGCCGAAGCGCACCTGCGGGCCTCGGCCAAGCGCCTGAAGCTGGACCTGCCAGCCATGGAATGAACATCACGTGACGGGCGCTGCGGGTCAGCGCCCTTTTCTTCGCACTACTTAGTCTGACAACCTGATAACCAGATAAGAATACCAAGGTGACCCCTGCATGATTTACGACTACTGCATCATCGGCGGCGGCATCGTCGGCCTCGCCACCGCCATGGCGCTGCTCAAGCGCCAGCCTGGCGCCTCGCTGGTCATCCTGGAGAAGGAAACCACACTGGCCCGGCACCAGACCGGCCATAACAGCGGGGTCATCCACGCCGGCATCTACTACGCACCCGGCAGCCTCAAGGCCGACCTGTGCAAGCGCGGCGCCCAGGCCACCAAGGACTTCTGCGACACCCACGCCATCAAGTACGAGGTGTGCGGCAAGCTGCTGGTGGCGTCCAACCCGCTCGAGGTGCAACGCATGCAGGCGCTGTACGAGCGCTCGCAACAGAACGGGCTGAAGGTCGAGCGCCTGGATGCCGCCGAACTGCGCCGTCGTGAGCCGAACATCGTCGGCCTGGGCGGGCTGTTCCTCGATGCCACCGGCATCGTCGACTACAAGCATGTGTGCCAGGCCATGGCCAAGGTCATCCAGGCCGCCGGCGGCGAGATCTGCCTGGACACCCGCGTGGCGGCGATCGCCGAAAGCGGCGACAGCGTCACCATCAGCAGCGAAGACCGCGTATGGCGCGCCAGGCAGCTGGTCGCCTGCGCCGGCCTGCAGTCGGACCGCCTGGCGGCGCTGGCCGGGGTCAGGATCGACCACCAGATCATCCCGTTTCGCGGCGAATACTTCCGCCTGCCAGCCACCAAGAACCAGATCGTCAATCACCTGATCTACCCGATCCCCGACCCGGAGCTGCCGTTTCTGGGCGTGCACCTCACCCGCATGATCGACGGTAGCGTCACTGTCGGGCCGAATGCGGTGCTGGGCCTGGGCCGCGAGAACTACGGCAAGTTCTCGATCAACTGGCGCGACGTGGCGCAGTACGCCCGCTTCCCCGGCTTCTGGAAAACCCTGTGGAACAACCTCGGTTCGGGCACCACCGAGATGAAGAACTCGCTGTTCAAGCGCGGCTACCTGGAACAGTGCCGCAAATACTGCCCTTCGCTCGAGGTCGACGACCTGCTGCCCTACGAGGCGGGCATCCGCGCCCAGGCGGTGATGCGTGACGGCACCCTGGTGCACGACTTCCTGTTCGCCGAGACCCCGCGCATGGTCCACGTGTGCAACGCACCGTCGCCGGCAGCCACCTCGGCCATCCCGATCGGCGAAATGATCGCCGACCGCCTGCTCACACCACGCTGATCCGCATTGCTGCACGGGCGCCCGCCGCCCGCTTGAAAATAACTACAAAGACCAACAAGGAATCTCTCGATGTCGGTACATGAAGCGGTCACCACCGCAACCGAAACCCCGGAACAGAACAGGAAGCGCCTGCGCAAGGTCGCGGCGGCCACCATCTTCGGCTCGATGCTGGAGTGGTACGACTTCTACCTGTACGCCACCATGGCGGCCATCGTGTTCTCGAAGATCTTCTTCGACGCCAGCAACCCTCAGGTTGCCTCGCTGCTGGCCTTCTCCACCTTTGCCATCGGCTTTATCGCCCGCCCGTTCGGCGGCGTGCTGTTCGGCTACCTGGGCGACCGCTTCGGGCGCAAGCAGGTACTGGTGGTGACCTTCTGCATGATGGGCCTGTGCACCACCCTGATCGGCCTGATCCCCAGCTACGCCAGCATTGGCATCTGGGCGCCGATCATCCTGGTGCTGGTGCGCATCATCCAGGGCCTGGGCGCGGGCGCCGAGCTGTCCGCCGCGGCCGTGACCAGCTACGAGCATGCCAGCGAAGGCAAGCGCGGCAGTCAGGGTGCCTGGCCTGCGCTGGGGCTCAACCTGGGCCTGCTGCTGTCGTCGCTGACCGTGTACCTGCTGACCATGAACGGCAACGACTTCCTGCTCTCGGGCGGCTGGCGCATCCCGTTCATCTGCAGCATCGTGCTGGTGGGCGTGGGCTTCTGGGTACGCCGCAGCATTCCGGAAACCCCGCAGTTCGCCGAACTCGAGCAGGCGCCGAAAAAAGCCAAGGTGTCGCCGCTCAAGGCGCTGTTCAAGAACGACCTCAAGGGCCTGGCCGTGGTGTTCTTCGTGGCCATCGGCTACAACGCCCTGAGCTACATCTTCAAGACCTTCTCGCTGGCCTACCTGACCCAGTTCAAGGGTGTCGAAGCCCACGTGACCTCGCTGTCGGTGACCATTGCCAGCCTGGTGGCGATCGTGGCGGTGCCATGCTTCGGCTGGTTGTGCGACAAATGGAGCAGCAAGGCCGTGCTGATCATGGGCGGTCTGTTCTCGGTATTGTTCGCGTACCCGTTCATGGCCCTGCTCAACACCGCCGAGCCGCTGATGATCTACATCGCCATCGCCATTGGTACCGGCCTGCTGGCGCCGATGATGTTCGCCCCGCAGGGTTCGTTCCTCAGCCGCCAGTTCCCCACGGCCACGCGCTCTTCGGGCTTTGGCACCGGGCGCGAGATCGGCACCGCGGTGGCCGGTGGCCTGGCGCCACTGGGCGGCCTGGCACTGGTGGCCAGCTCGCCGACCCATTCGACCGACGGCGTGGTGGCGATCCTGGCGATTGCCGCAGTGTTCGTGGTGGTGTTCGCCCTGTGTGACCAGGGGCGCAAGCACTCCAGCTTCAAGAACTGACTCGCCTGGCTAATCATCGCGGGTCAAGCCCGCTCCCACAAGAACAGCGCCGACCTTGTGGGAGCGGGCTTGACCCGCGATGGCGGCACCGATGATTTGTGATCTGCGCTCAAATTTACCCACCCACCATTAGTCGCCGCACCCCCGGATGGATTAAAGTATCAGCCCCTGCCCGGGCGTTGTTGCCCTCCCCCCGGGCGCACGCCCAGGAACCGTCCCGATGGAACATCGTGAAGCGCTCATCGCGCTGCGCACCTTTCTCTCCACCCAGATTCTTGGCCAGGAAAAACTGGTCGAGCGCCTGCTCATCGTGCTGCTCGCCGATGGTCATATGCTGGTGGAGGGTGCGCCGGGCCTGGCCAAGACCAAGGCCATCAAGGAACTCGCCGAAGGCGTCGAGGCGCAGTTCCACCGCATCCAGTTCACCCCCGACCTGCTGCCCGCCGACATCACCGGCACCGAAATCTATCGCCCTGAAACCGGCAGCTTCGTGTTCCAGCAGGGTCCGATCTTCCACAACCTGGTGCTGGCCGACGAAATCAACCGCGCCCCGGCCAAGGTCCAGTCGGCCCTGCTCGAGGCCATGGCCGAGCGCCAGGTCAGCGTGGGGCGCAGCACCTACGAGCTGTCGCCCCTGTTCCTGGTGATGGCCACGCAGAACCCCATCGAGCAGGAAGGCACCTACCCGCTGCCCGAAGCCCAGCTCGACCGTTTCCTGATGCACGTGAAAATCGGCTTTCCCGATGCCGCCGTGGAGCGGCGCATCCTGCAGCAGGCGCGCGGCGAGGCGCTCAACGGCGAAACCAAGCCCGAACGCCGGGTCAGCCAGCAGGCGATCTTCGCCGCACGCAAGGAGATCCTCGGCCTGTACATGGCCGACGCAGTGGAGGAGTACCTGGTGCAACTGGTGATGGCCACCCGCACCGGTGCCAAGTACGACGCCGAACTCGGGGACTGGATCGCCTACGGCGCCAGCCCGCGCGGCTCCATTGCCCTGGACCGCTGCGCACGCGCCCACGCCTGGCTGGCCGGACGCGACTTCGTGAGCCCCGAAGACATCCAGGCGGTGCTGTTCGACGTGCTGCGCCACCGCATCATTCTTTCGTTCGAGGCCGAAGCGGCCGGTATCGACCAGGACCGGGTGATCCAGCGCATCCTCGACGTCGTCGCCGTGGCCTGAAGCCATGCCTCTTTCAGCGCAGGCCGAGCCCGGCATCCGCATCGGCCTTTCCGAGCTGATCGAGATGCGTCATCGCGTGCGCGAGGTGCAGCTGTTCTCCGCCCCCGGGCAACGCAGCCCGCTGGTGGGCCTGCATCACTCGCGCCTGCGCGGGCGCGGCGTGGACTTCGACCAGGTGCGCGTTTACCAGGCCGGCGACGATGTGCGCAACATCGACTGGCGAGTCACCGCCCGCACCCAGGAACCCCACACCAAGCTGTTCCACGAAGAGCGCGAGCGGCCTATCTTCATTTTGGTCGAACAGAGCCGACGCCTGTTCTTCGGCTCCGGGCTGATGTTCAAGTCGGTACTTGCCGCCCAGGCCGCCGCCCTGATCGGCTGGGCCGCGCTGGGCCACAACGACCGCATCGGCGGCCTGGTGTTCGGCGATAACGAGCACTATGAAATCAAGCCACGGCGCAGCAAGCAGAGCCTGCTGCAACTGCTCAACCGCCTGGCGCGGGTCAACCAGTCGCTGCACACCGAGGCCCAGCCCCAGGGCGACAACCTCAACATCGCCCTGCGCCGCGCCCGCGAAGTGCTGCGCCCGGGCAGCCTGGCCATCGTGATCTGCGACGAACGCGCGCTCACCCCCGGGGTGGAGCAACAGATGAGCCTGCTGGCGCGACACTGCGACCTGCTGCTGCTGCCGGTGTCCGACCCACTCGACCACGCCCTGCCCGCCGCCGGCTTGTTGCGCTTTGCCCAGCGCGGCGCACAGCTGGAGCTCGATACCCTGGATGCCAACCTGCGCAAGAGCTATCGCCAGCAGAGCGAGACACGCATCGAACGCTGGGAACTGCTGGCCCAGAAACTGCGCGTGGTGCTGATGCCCTTGAGCACCCAGAGCGAAATGATCGAGCAACTGCGCGAATACCTCGACCCGCAACGCTCGGGTAAAAGCCGATGAACCCACTGGACGCACTGCAACCGCTGATCGCCCCCGCCCCCATCGGCGCGTGGCCGCCCGCGCCGGGCTGGTGGATGCTGCTGGCATTGCTGCCCGTGCTCGCCTGGGGCCTGTGGCGGCTGCGTCACTGGCGCCCGCGCAAGGCTCCGCTGCCACGCGCCGAACAACCGCTGGAACCGATCCGCATCGCCGCCCTGGCAGAGCTGGCGGCGCTGCCCAAGCCCTACGACGGCGCACCGGCCGGTGCCTGGCTGCAGCAGATCAACGCCCTGCTCAAACGCCTGTGCCGCAACCACTACCCCGACAGCCACAGTCACACCCTCAACGGGCGCAAGTGGTTGGCGTTTCTCGACAACCGCTGCCCGGCCGCCGGCCTGACCCGCTGGATGGTACTGGTGGAAGGCGCCTACAAGCCCGAGTGCCGGCTTGACGACAAGGCCATCGCCGGGCTCAACCAGGCGGTCGACACCTGGATTCGCAAACATGTTTGAACTGGCCTGGCCGTGGGTCTTCGCGCTGTTGCCGCTGCCGTGGCTGGCCCGTCTGCTGCTGCCGGCCGCCGACAGCGGCGAACCGGTGCTCAAGGTGAGCTTTCTGGACGAACTCGAAGGCCTGGCCGGGCGTCGCGCGCGGCTCAACCTGCCGACCTGGCGCCAGCAGGCGCCGTTCGTGCTGGTGTGGCTGCTGTTGCTGTGCGCCGCCGCGCGCCCACAATGGCTGGGCGAGCCGCTGCCGGTGGCCGCCAGTGGGCGCGACCTGCTGGTGGCGGTGGATGTATCCGGCTCGATGGACTTCCCCGACATGCGCTGGGACGACGAGGACGTCAGCCGCCTGACCCTGGTCAAGCAACTGATGGGCGACTTTCTGCAAGCGCGTGAAGGCGACCGCGTGGGGCTCATCCTGTTCGGCAGCCAGGCCTACCTGCAGGCCCCGCTGACGTTCGACCGACGCACCGTGCGCAGCTTTCTCGACGAGGCGCAGATCGGTATCGCCGGCAAGAACACCGCCATTGGCGATGCCATCGGCCTGGCGGTCAAGCGCCTGCGCATGCGCCCTGCGCAAAGCCGCGTGCTGATTCTGCTGACCGATGGCGCCAACAACGGCGGGCAGATCCATCCGCTGACCGCCGCGCGCCTGGCCGCCCAGGAAAGCATCAGGATCTACACCATCGGCATCGGCGCCGACCCGGACGAAACCGGCACCGCCGGCATGCTCGGGCTCAACCCGAGCCTGGACCTGGACGAAGCCTCGCTCAGGGAGATCGCCGAGGTCACCCACGGCGCCTACTTCCGCGCCCGCGACGGCAACGAACTCAACGCCATCGGCCAGACCCTCGACCGCCTCGAGCCGGTAGCCCAGCAACCGACCCAGGCGCGTACCGCGCATGCCCTGTACAGCTGGCCGCTGGCCCTGGCGCTGGGCCTGAGCGTACTGCTGGTGGTGCGCGATCGCTGGCCCGACAACCTGCTGCAACGCCTGCTGCGCCGGCCGCACTTTCTGCAGCCGCACCCCGAATGGCGCGAGCGCCTCAAGCGCCTGCGCCTGCGGAGGCGTCGATGATCGAGCTCTGGCCCCAATGGTTGCGCCCGGCCTGGCTGTTGCTGCTGCCGCTGCTCGGCTGGCTGCTGTGGAAGCTGTGGCACCGACAAAAGCGCGCCGGACGCTGGCAGATGATCCTGCCCGCGGCGTTCCATGCCGTGCTGCTGGGCGGCGGCAATGGCCGCGACAGCAAGCTGCCGTGGATCGCCCTGGGCCTGGCCTGGCTGCTGGCCGTGCTGGCCCTGGTCGGCCCCAGCTGGGAGCGCCTGGAAGAGACCCGCCAGCGCGCCGCCGACCCGCTGGTGGTCATGCTCGAACTGACCCCGCAGATGCTCGCCGACGACACCCCGCCCAACCGCCTGCAGCAGGCCAGACGCAAGCTGCTCGACCTGCTCGAACACCGCCGCGATAGCCAGACCGCGATCATCGTGTATGCCGGCAGCGCACACACCCTGGTGCCGCTGTCCGACGACCTGGCCACCAGCCGCAACCTGCTCGACGCCCTGGACCCCGCCATCATGCCGCAACCTGGTCAGCGCGCCGACCTGGCGGTACGCAAGGCGCTGGCACTGCTGGCCCAGGGCGCGCTGGGCCAGGGGCGCCTGCTGCTGATCGGCTCCTCGCTCAGCCCGCAGGAACGTCAGGGCATCACCCAAGCACTGGGGCGTCATGGTCCCAAGCTGCTGATGCTGGGCGTGGGCACCCCCGAAGGCGCGCCGGTCAGGCAGACCAACGGCGAATACCTCAAGGACGCGGACGGGGCAATCCTGGTTCCGCGCCTGGACAGCGCCGAGCTCAAGGCCTTCATCAACAGTACCGGCGGGCGTTACCGCAAGGCGCGCATCGACGACCTCGACCTGCGCGGCCTGGGCCTGTTCGACAATCCCCAGGCGCTGCGCGCCGACGGCCAGACCCTGCAACTGGACAGCTGGGCCGACCAGGGCTACTGGCTGCTGATCCCGCTACTGCTGCTGGCCGCGTGCGCTGGCCGGCGTGGCTGGCTGTTCTGCCTGCCGCTGCTGCTCGGCCTGCTGCCGCAACCGAGCTACGCCTTCACCTTCAACGACCTGTGGCTGCGTCCCGACCAGCAGGGCCAGCGCCTGCTCGAACAGCAGCGTCCGGCCGAGGCCGCCCGCCACTTCGAAGACCCGCAATGGAAAGGCATGGCGCTGTACCAGGCTGGCGACTATGCTGGCGCCGCCCGTGAATTCGCACGGGCCAGCAGCGCCAGCGCCCATTACAATCGCGGCAATGCCCTGGCCCGCAGCGGCGAACTGGAGGCGGCCGTGGATGCCTGGGAGCAGGCCCTGGAGCTGGAGCCCGAGCTGGAAGCGGCCCAGGCCAACAAGGACCTGGTCGAGCAACTGCTGCGCCGCCAGCCCGAACAGCCCCAGCAACCGCCGGCCACCGAAGACCCGCCTCAGGGCCGGCCCGACCTGCCGACCGATTCGGCCAGCAACGGCCAGCAATCGAACAGCAGCGACAGCAGCCAGGGCGATGCCAAGGCCGGCGCCGGCGAAGACACCGCCACCGCGCCAGAGCACGCGCACAACGCCAGCGAGCCGCCGGACGAAGACACCACCCGGCCACCGCAGCGCCCCGTCGACAGCACCCTGGATGCCGAGCAGCGCCAGGCCCTGGAACAATGGCTGCGCCAGATCCCGGACAACCCGTCCGAGCTGTTGCGCCGCAAGTTCTGGTACGAACAGCAACTGCATCAGGAAAGCCCCAAATGATCCGCGTCTGCGCCCTGGTTTTCAGCTTCTTGTTCGCCCTGCAGGTGCAGGCGGCGACGCTGCTCGCCAGCGTCGACCGCAGCCGCCTGATCGCGGGCGAAACCCTGGAGCTGACCCTGGAAATCGAAGACGTGACCCAGTTCGGCAAGCCCGACCTGACCCCGCTGCAGGCCGACTTCGAAGTGCGCGACACGCGCCAGGTCAACAGCCTCAAGAGCCTCGACGGCCAGACCCAGGCCAATACCCGCTGGATCATCACCCTGCGCCCGCGCCAGAGCGGCACGGTCCAGGTGCCGGTGCTGCACCTGGGCGAGGCGCAGAGCCAGCCGGTGACGTTGCAGGTACTGCCGGCCGAGGCGGCCAGCGACATCAGCCAGGCGCCGGTGAGCATCGATGCCAGCCTGGACGCAGACAGCGTGTACGTGCAGGCCCAGGCCGTACTGACCCTGCGCATCTACCACTCGGTGTCGCTTTACGATGACAGCAGCCTCAGCCCGCTGGTGATCGCCAATGCCCGGGTCGAACCGCTGGGCGAGTCGCGCACCTATGAAAAACTGATCAACGGCGTGCGCTTTGGCGTGATCGAGATGCGCTACGCGATCTTCCCCCAGCAAAGCGGCGCACTGAGCATACCCGCCCTGACCTTCAGCGCCACCAGCGCCGACGAGCCGGCCCAGGGCGACAGCGGCGCGGCACGTGGCAAGCAAGTACGGGTCAGTTCCACGCCGCTGCCCTTGCAGGTGCTGCCGATACCGGCCGAGTACCCCGCCGACCAGCCGTGGCTGCCGGCACGCAGCCTGAGCCTTGAGGAACGCTGGAGCCCGGACCCTGCGCAGACCCCGACCCAGATCGGCGACTCGCTGACGCGCAGCGTGATCCTCAGCGCCGACGGGCTGTCCAGTGCGCAACTGCCACCGCTGCCCGCCACCGAAGTCAACGGCCTGCGACGATACCCGGATCAGCCGCAACTGCGTGAAGAGGTCAGCGAACGCGGGCTGGTAGGCCTGCGCGAGGAACGCGAGGCGCTAGTGCCGACCCACAGTGGCGCACTGGAACTGCCGAGCCTCGAGGTGGTGTGGTGGAACACCCGCGAACAGCACGTGGAGCGCACCAGCCTGCCGGCGCGCGGGTTGAAGATCGAAGACAACCCTGCCCTCACGGCAGACACCCCGGCCAGCGTCGTCAACCTCGAGAACCGGCCGCTATGGCCGTGGCAACTGAGCACGCTGCTGCTGGCCCTGACCACCCTGCTCGGCTTCGCCCTGTGGTGGCGCGCACGCTCGCAGCCGGCGGTATTGCGTGCGGCGCAGAGCGGGCCGAGCCCGCGCACCCTGCTCGACGACCTCAAGCGTGCCTGTCAGGCCAACGACCCGCAGGCCACCCGCCAGGCGCTGGATGCCTGGGCCCGCCAGCAGCCCGAGACCCTGGCCGAGATGGCGGCGCGCTTCGTGCCGCTGTCGGATGCGCTGGACGGGCTCAACGGCGCGCTGTACAGCGAGAGCGGGCAATACTGGCAGGGCGATGAACTGTGGCGGGCGATCGGCACCATTCCCGCAGCCGAGCAGGCGCAGCCGAGCGCCGCCGAGAACGGCAGCCTGCCGCCGCTCTATCCCAAATAACGCGGCGCCTGCGCAGGGGCTATCGCAGCCCCCAAAACCTGCCACCCGCGTTACCATAGCCGGCTACCGGCTCGACCTTCACGGGACTTCCAATGCGTCTGTTTCACACCTCCGACTGGCACCTGGGGCAAACCCTGCATGGCCAGGAGCGCGACTTCGAACATGCCTGCTTTCTCGACTGGCTGCTCGGCCAGCTCAAGCTGCGCCAGCCTGACGCGCTGCTGATCGCCGGCGACATCTTCGACACCGTCAATCCGCCGGTCAAAGCCCAGGAGCGCCTCTACGACTTCATCGTCCAGGCCCACGAACAGCAGCCCAGGCTGAACGTCGTGATGATCGCCGGCAACCACGACTCCGGCTCGCGCATCGAATTGCCCGCACCGCTGATGCGCCGTCTCAGGACCTATGCCCTGGGTCGCGTGCACTGGCTCGACGACGGCCAGCTCGACAGCGAGCGCCTGCTGGTGCCGCTGACCAACGCCAAGGGCAAGGTGACCGCCTGGTGCCTGGCCCTGCCCTTCCTGCGCCCGGCCGAAGTCACCGGCGCGCACCTGGGTGACGACTACCTGCGCGGCATCGGCCAGGTGCACGAATGGCTGATCGAGGCCGCCCTCAAGCAACGCAAGCCTGGCCAGGCGCTGATCGCCGTGAGCCACGCACACATGGCCGGCGGCTCGGTATCGGAAGACTCCGAGCGCAGCCTGATCATCGGCAATGCCGAGGCCCTGCCCGCCAGCCTGTTCGGCAGCCAGATCAGCTACGTCGCCCTGGGCCACCTGCACAAGCCGCAGAAGGTCAACCGCGAAGACCGCATCCGCTACAGCGGCTCGCCGATTCCGCTGTCGTTCTCCGAAATCGGCTATCAGCACCAGATCCTCGAAGTCGAACTCGACGGCGCAACCCTGACCAGTGTCGAACCGCGCCTGATACCGCGTGCCGTGCCCCTGCAACGCCTGGGCCCGGCGCCGCTGGTGGAGATTCTCGAACAACTCGGGCAACTGCCCCAGGTCGACCTGCTCGACGACCCGCAGCGCCAGCCCTGGCTGGAGGTGCGGGTGCGCCTGGACGAACCGCAGCCCGACCTGCGCCAGCAGCTCGAAGCCTGCCTGCAAGGCAAGGCCGTGCGCCTGGTACGCATCGCCGCCGAATACGCCGGCACCGGCGCCAGCGACGGCGAGGATGACACCCGCCTGATCGAGCTGGGCCAGCTCAGCCCCCACGACCTGTTCAGCCGTGCCTGGGAACAGGCCTACGGCACCAGCGTCGACGAACAGACCCTGGCCGACTTCGCCCTGCTGTTGCAGGACGTGCAGCAGGAGGAGGAACAGCCATGAAGATTCTTGCCATTCGCCTGAAGAACCTCGCCTCCCTGGCCGGCCCGTTCGAGATCGACTTCACCTGCGAGCCGCTGGCCAGCGCCGGCCTGTTCGCCATCACCGGGCCGACCGGGGCCGGCAAGAGCACCCTGCTCGACGCCTTGTGCCTGGCGCTGTTCGGCGCGGTGCCGCGGCTGAACAACATCGGCCGCGAGACCAAGCTGCCCGAGGTCGACAGCGAAATACTCACCAGCGACCCGCGCACCCTGCTGCGCCGCGGCACCGGCAGCGGCTTTGCCGAAGTCGACTTCGTCGGCATCGACGGGCGCCATTACCGCGCCCGCTGGGAAGCCAACCGCGCCCGTGACAAACCCACCGGCAAGTTGCAGGGCAGCCGCCAGAGCCTGCACGACCTGGACAGCAACCAGTTGCTGAGCAACCAGAGCAAGCGCGAATACGAGCAGATGATCGAGGCCCGCCTGGGCCTGAACTTCGAACAGTTCACCCGCGCCGTGATGCTGGCGCAGAGCGAATTCAGCGCGTTCCTCAAGGCCGACGACAAGGAACGCAGCGAACTGCTCGAAAAGCTCACCAACACCGCCATCTACAGCCAGCTGGGCCGGCGCGCCTACAGCAAGAGCAAGGAGGCCGAAGAGGCGCACAAGGCGCTTACCGACCAGGCCCAGGGCGTGATGCCGATGGCCGACGAGGCACGCGCCGAGCTCGACCAGCGCCTCGCCGAGGCGCAGCGCCAGCTCAAGGCCGAACAGGCCCGCCTGCGCCTGCTCGAACAGCAGCGCAGCTGGTTCGCCGAACTCAAGCAGCTGCAGGACCAGCAGGCCGCCGCCAGCGAGCAGTTGCACAGCGCCCAGCAGCAGTGGGCGCAGTTGCAGGGCGAACGCCTGAACCTGAGCCGCCTCGAACAACTCGCCCCGCAGCGCCATCAGTTCGCCCGCCAGCGGGAACTGGCCAGCCAGCTCAGCCCACTGGCAGCGAGCATCCAGCAGCAACGCCAGCAGCAGGCCGCGTTGCAGCAACGCCTGCAGCAGCTTGAACAGGCGCAGCAAGCCGCCGGTGAGCACCTGGCCACGGCCCTGGCCCGGCAGACCGAGTGCGCGCCGCTGCTGCGCCAGGCCTTCGCCGAGCAGCAGACGCTGGCGCGCCTGGAGCAGGAGCTTGACCAGCGCAACGTTCAATGTCAGCAGGCCGAGCAAGCCAGTCGCCAAGGCCAGCAGCAGATCCAGGCGCTGATCGAGCGCCAGCAACTCACCCACCAGCGCCTGGCCCAGGTCGACGAGCAGTTGAGCCAGAGCGCTCACCTGGCCAGCATCGGTGATGCCTGGAACGCCTACCGTGCCCAGTTGCAGCAACTGATGCTGGTCGGCAACCGCCTCAGCCAGGGCCGCGAGGAACTGCCCGGCCTGCAGCAGCGCGCCGAAGAGTGCGCACGCCAGTTGCAGGCACACCGTGAAAGCCTGGCCCTGCTCTACCACGAGGCCGGCGCCGAGCCCGAGGCGCTGGCCGAACAGATCGACCTGCTCGGCACCCTGCTGCAGGACAACCGCAAGCAGCAGCGCGCCGTCGAAGAGCTGTCCCGCCTGTGGGCCAGCCAGCAGGAGCTGACGCAGCGCGCCCAGGCCCTGCGCGAGCGCCAGCAGGCGGCCCAGCAACAGCGTGAAGGCCTGATCGCCGAAGGCCTGCAGGGCAAGACCGAGCTGACCGCCGCCGAACAGGCCCTGCAGGTCACCCGCCAGGTGCTCGAACGTCAGCGCCTGGCCCGCAGCGCCAGCGTCGAGGAACTGCGCGCGCAGTTGCAGGACGACCAGCCCTGCCCGGTGTGTGGCAGCCAGGAGCACCCCTATCACCAGCCCGAAGCCCTGCTGCAGAGCCTCGGCCGGCACGACCAGACTGAAGAGGCCGGCGCCCTGCAGGCGGTGGAGGCGCTCAAGCTCAAGCTCGACGAACTGCGCAGCACCCTGGGCGGCGTGAATGGCCAGATCAAGGAGTACCTGCACCAGCAGGAACAACTGGCCACCCAGCAGCAGGCACTGGCTCCTGGCCTGGAGGCGCACGCGCTGTATGCGCAACTCTCGGCACAGGATGTGGGCGAGCGCTCGGCCTGGCTGGAGCATCAGCTACGCCGCCTGAACGACGACATCGCCCGCGACGAGCAACGCCTCGCTACCCTGCTGACCCTGCAGAAAGACGCCGCCCGTGTGCAGCAGCAGGTGCAGGCGAGCATCGAGGCGAACCAGCAGGCCGCGCAGCACCTGAGCCAGCAACAGCATGCGCTGCAGGCCGACGACGAACACCTGGAGCAGGCGCTGGCCGGCTTCGCCACGCTGCTGCCAGGCGACATTCTCGACGCCTTGCGCCGGGAGCCCGCCGCGACCTTCCTGCAACTGGACCAGCAACTGGCCCAGCGCCTGGAGCTGCTGGACCGGCAAAAGGACGAGCAGCAGGAGCACGCCGAGCGTCAGCAGCAGCTTGAAAAGACCCAGGTGCAGCAACAGGCGCTCGAACTCAGCCATCAGGCCGTGCAGCAACAGGTCGATGCACTGCGCACCCAGCAGCAACAGGCCCGCGACGCCCTGACCGCGCTGATTGGCGAGCATGCCGGTGCCGAGCACTGGCAGCAGCACCTGGAGCAGCAGGTCGAGGCAGCGCGCAGCGCGCAGGCAACGACCGGCCAGCAGTTGCAGCAGGCCCAGGCCCAGGCCATCGAGCGGGCTGCCGAACTCAAGGCAGACGAACAGCGTTTGGGCGCCCTGGAGCAGGAAAGCCAGCAGCTCGACCACGCCATCGGGCAATGGCGCCAGGGTCACCCGGAACTCGACGATGCCGGGCTGGACCAGCTGCTGGCGGTGGATGACGAGCAGGTCAGTCAACTGCGTCAGCGCCTGCAACAGGCAGAAAAGGCCATCGAGCAGGCCGGCGTGCTGGTCGCAGAGCGCGAACAGCGCCTGCAGCAGCATCAGGCCCAGGCCAGCGGCGAGGTACCCGCCGAGCAGCTGGAGCAGGCGCTGAGCGAGCTGCAGCAACACCTGGTGATCAGCGAACAGCAGTGCGCCGAACTGCGCGCCGAGCAGGCCGACGACCAGCGCCGGCAACTGGCCAACCAGGCCCTGGCCGAGCGCATCGCCCAGGCCTATGCCCAGTGGCAACGCTGGGCACGCCTGAACGCGCTGATCGGCTCGGCCACCGGCGACGTGTTCCGCAAGATCGCCCAGGGCTACAACCTCGATCTGTTGGTGCACCACGCCAATGCCCAGTTGCGCCAGCTGGCGCGGCGCTACCGGCTCAAGCGTGGCGGCAGCGCGCTGGGGCTGCTGGTACTGGATACCGAGATGGGCGACGAACTGCGTTCGGTGCACTCGCTGTCCGGCGGCGAGACCTTCCTGGTGTCGCTGGCACTGGCGCTGGGCCTGGCCTCGATGGCCTCGAGCACCTTGCGCATCGAGTCGCTGTTCATCGACGAAGGCTTCGGCAGCCTCGACCCGGAGTCGCTGCAACTGGCCATGGACGCGCTGGACGGCCTGCAGGCCCAGGGCCGCAAGGTGGCGGTGATCTCCCACGTGCAGGAAATGCATGAGCGGATCCCGGTGCAGATCCAGGTGCGGCGCCAGGGCAATGGGTTGAGCACGGTGGAGGTCAGCGGATGATCCTGTATTCGTTCCGCCGCTGCCCCTACGCGATGCGTGCGCGCATGGCCTTGCGCTACGCCGGTTGCCCGGTGCAGATCTGCGAAGTGAGCCTGAAGGCCAAGCCGGCCGACATGCTGGCGCTGTCGCCCAAGGGCACGGTGCCGGTGTTGAGCGTGGACGGTGAGGTACTGGAGGAAAGCCTGCAGATCATGCACTGGGCGCTGGCCCGGCATGATCCGCAAAACTGGGCGCTGCGGGACGACCCAAACGCAGCGCAGCAGGCCACGCAACTGATCGAGCGCAATGACACGCTGTTCAAGCAGCAGCTCAATCACTACAAGTATGCCGAGCGTTACCCGGAGCAGTCGCGCGAGACGTATCGTGCGCTGGCCGAGGCGGTACTGCTGGACCTGGAACAGCGCCTCGAGCGGCAGGCCTACCTGGTGGCGGCGCACCCGAGCATCGCGGACGTGGCGCTGATGCCATTCGTTCGCCAGTTTGCCGGGGTCGAGCCTGACTGGTTTGCCACAGCGCCCTACCCGCGCTTGCGCGTGTGGTTGCAGGGGTGGCTGGAGTCGGCGCTGTTCAAGGCGATCATGGCACGCTGACCAGCGAAGGGGCCGGTACTGACGCTACAAGGTCAGCACCGGAAACGATCAGTGCTGGACCTTGTGATCCAGCGCCGCATAGAAATTCGCGCTTTGCTGCAGGTACTTCTGGGTGTAGCTCGGGGTGGAGGATTTTTTCTCGCGGATCTCGACCTGGGCGCCGGCAGGCAGCACCACAGAGGCAGAAATGGCCGAAGCCGCGATAACCGAAAAAAGATTGAAGTTCATGGCAATGCCCTCGAAAGCGTCAGGTTGAAGTGGCCGGTTGGGCCGTGGTTCAAACCTACGCCGCTGCCGGCGCACTGAAAAATTCATTGCGCCAGTAGCGAATATCAAGGCGATTGATAGTTCAGTCGACGAACTTGAGGTCCGAAGGCGATTGCAGTGCCAGCGTCTGCACCACCTCGCCCAGCAGGCCGGTCTGCGCATCGCGCCGGATCACCACGATCTGGTTGCTCTGCTGGTTGCCGACCAGCACGTAGCCCCCGGTCGGGTCCAGGGTGAACTCGCGCGGGTGATCACCCTCCACCGAACGGCGCTGCACCTGGCGCAGGCTGCCATCCTGACGGTCGATGGCGAACACGATCAGTTCGTTGCGGGTGCCGCGGTTGCTCACGTACACGAAGCGCCCGTCGGCGGACACATGCACCGCGCTGGCCGCCTTGGCCGCGGCATCGGCCTGTTCGGTCAACGGCAGGATCTGGCGCTGGCTCAGGGTGCCGTCGTGGTAGTCGAACACCACCAGCTGTGCACTCATTTCTAGGGTCAGGTAGGCATGCTTGCCGTTTGGACCGAACGCCAGGTGACGCGGCCCGCTGCCCGGCGGCAGGACGACCGGGGTTGCCGCGCCCAGTGGCCGGGTCGGGGTCTGGGGCTGGTAGCGGTAGCCGATCACCTGGTCGGCGCCAAGGTCGCAGGCAAACAGGTATCGCCCGTCCGGGGACGGCACCACCGAATGCACATGCGGCCCGGCCTGGCGTTCGGGGTTCACCCCGCTGGCCACATGGCGCACCTGCTGCACCGACGCCGACAAACGGCCATCGGCAGCGACCGGCAACACGCTGAGGCTGCCGCCCGGCTCAGGCTTGACGCCGTAGTTGGCCACGAACAGATAACGCCCATCCAGGCTCAGGCTCGAGTGGGTCGGTTCGTCACCGTCGCTGGACACCTGGCTCGACAGGCTCAGTTCACCGCTGTCATGCGCCCGGGCAAAGCTGCTGACCTGGCCCTGGCCGTCACCGTTCTCGTTCACCGCGAACACGTTGCGCCGGTCCGGCGACAGCGTCAGCCAGGACGGGTTGCTGCTTCTGAGCACTTGCAGGGGCGTGGGGTCGAGCTGGCCGCGCTGGCTGTCGAAGCGGTAGCGGTAGATCCCGTCATGGGTGCCCACCAGCAGTTCATGGCCGTGGGCGTTGAGCGTCAGCGCCATGGCACTAGCGGTCAGCAGGGACATCAGCTGGCGTTTCATCGTCGTCCTCTTCAGAAGCGCGCAAGGCACTCATGCAGACTAGTTGATGCTCGCCCGTGTCGTCGCTGAGCTGCCAGTGCTCGCCGGCAAGCGTCGCGTTGCCGATCTGCTCGGGGCTGAACTGCCATTTCTTCAACGCACGGCCGTCCATCAATTCGATGCGCAGGCCCGTATCGTCGAAGGTGAAGTCGAATGCGTGCAGGCCATCGATCAACAGCATGTCGCAGGATTCAAGGGCTTGGGCAAGGGTGGTCATGGGGGGTATCCCTGATTAAACACGCATGATACCCCAACCTTAAAAGCATCGCGGGTCAAGCCCGCTCCTACAAGGACCGCGGTAGTCATTGTGGGAGCGGGCTTGACCCGCGATGAAAACGACGCAGTGTGTCAGTGCGCGAAAATCGACTTGCTCTGGGTACCCGCCATCTTCTCCGGCTTGATCAGGAAGCGTGCCAGCGCCGGCAACAGCCACAGCGCGCCGAACATGTTCCACAGCAGCATGAAGGTCAGCATCAGGCCCATGTCGGCCTGGAACTTGATGGCCGAGAAGATCCAGGTGCACACCCCGATCGCCAGGCACAACCCGGTGAACAGCACCGCCTTGCCGGTGGAGCGCAGCGTCTGGTAGTAGGCCTCCTGCAACGGCAGGCCGGCGCGCAGGAAGCTCTCCAGGCGGCTGTAGATGTAGATCCCGTAGTCCACGCCGATGCCCACGCCCAGCGCCACCACCGGCAATGTCGCGACCTTGACGCCGATGCCCATGAACGCCATCAGCGCGTTGCCCAGCACCGAGGTCAGCACCAGCGGCAGCACGATGCACAGGGTGGCAGCAAACGAGCGGAAGGTGATCATGCACATCACCGCCACGCACAGGTACACCAGGATCAGGATGGTCAGCTCGGCCGACCGGATCACCTCGTTGGTGGCCGCCTCGATCCCTGCGTTGCCCGCCGCCAGCAGGAACTCCAGGCCCTCCTGGTCATGCTCGGCAGCGAACGCCTTGACCGCATCCACCACGCGGTCGAGGGTCTCGGCCTTGTGGTCGTTGAGGAACACCAGCACCGGCGCCAGCGAACAGTCGGCGTTGTACAGGCCCTCGGCACGCGACACCGAGGTGTTGAGGATGTCCGGGTTGCGCGACAGGCTTTCCCATTTCAGGTTGCCCTCGTTCATGCCCTTGATCATCTGCTTGGACACGGTCACCAGCGAGATCGCCGACTGCACCCCGGGGGTGTTCTCCATCTTCCACATCAGCTCGTCGACCGGCGCCATGGTCTTGTACACCGAGCAGCCTTCGGTCGGGGTCTTGACCATCACCACCAGCACGTCGGAGCTGGTGGAGTAGTTGTCGATGATGAAGGCGTTGTCCTTGTTGTAGCGCGAATCCGGACGCAGCTCCGGCGCACCCTGGTCGAGGTCGCCGATCTTCAGGTTCTGGCTGTACCACAGGCCGCCACCGAACATCGCCAGCGCCAGCAGCACCGACACCGGCGCCACCTTGGGGCTGGCGAAGCTGGACAGCAGGCGCCAGAACGGATGCTCGCGGGTCGCATCCTTCTTGCTGCGTTCGATGGCTTTCTTGCTGATGCCCACATAGGAGATCGCCACCGGCAGCAGGATCAGGTTGGTGAACACGATCACCGCCACGCCGATCGAGGCACCAATGGCCAGTTCACGGATGACCCCGATGTCGATGATCAGCAAGGTGATGAAGCCCACCGCATCGGCCAGGATGGCGATCATGCCCGGCAGGAACAGCTGGCGGAAGGTACGCCGCGCCGCAGTCAGCGCGTTCTCGGCCTCGCTGGACTGCAAGGCGATGCCGTTGATCTTCTGCACCCCGTGGGAGATGCCGATGGCGAAGATCAGGAACGGCACCAGCATCGAATACGGGTCGAGCCCGAAGCCCACCGCGTGCATCAGCCCCAGTTGCCACACCACCGCCACCAGGGTGGTGATGAGCACGGCAATGGTGCTGCGGATGCACCAGGTGAACCAGTACAGCAGCACCCAGGTGATCACCAGGGCGATGCCGAAGAACATCACCACCATCATCAGGCCGTCGATCAGGTCGCCGACCTTCTTGGCAAACCCCACGATGTGGATCTTGACGTTGGGGTTCTGCGCCTCGAACTTGTTGCGGATCAGGTCTTCGAGCTGGTGCGAGAACGCCTGGTAGTCGAGCTTGATCTGGCGCCCCGGGTCGTTGGGGTCGGGGTAGGATTCGAGCAGCGGCACATCGACGATGCTCGACTTGAAGTTGTTGGCCACCAGCCGGCCGACCTGACCGGACTTGAGCACGTTGTTGCGCAGTTGCTCCAGGCTGTCGGGCGAACCGTCGTAGGTCTGCGGGATCACCTCGCCACCGGCGAAGCCCTCCTCGGTCACCTCGGTCCAGCGCACGCTGGGGCTCCACAGCGACTTGAGCGCCGAACGATCGACGCCAGGAATGTAGAACACCTCGTCGTGGATCTGGCGCAGGGTCTCCATGTACGCCTTGCTGAAGATGTCACCGTCCTTGGCCTCCACCGAGATCCGCACGGTGTTGCCCAGGTTGGCCAGGTCGTTGCGGTGCTCGATCATGTTCTGGATGAACGGATGCTCCAGCGGAATCATCTTCTCGAAGCTGGTGGACGGGCGAATCAGCATGGCCTGCCAGAACAGGAACAGGCTCACCAGCACACAGATGCCGATCACCGCCGGGCGGTTGTTGAATATCAGGCGCTCGAGCAGGCTCGCCTTGTCCTGGTTGTGCTGCATGTTGAACGACTCCTGACTGCTCATGGTTGCGCCCTCGCGGCGCCGGTGGCGGTAGCCAGGCGTGCCCCGCCCTGGCCGACCAGGATCAGCTGCCCATCGGCCTGGCCGCTCACGCCCGAAAGGGCGATACGGTCGGGCCGGTTGAACACGCTGAAGCTCTGGCCGTCATCGGTGCTGCGCAACACGCTGCCGCCGTTGCCCACCAGCACCAGGCTGCCGTCTTCGAGTAGCGTAGCGCTTGCCAGGCCGAATTCGAGCGCACCGCGCTCGCCCTGGAGCGCGATGGCCTGCCAGGTGCTGCCGAAATCGCTGGAACGGTACAGGTTGCCGCGCAGGCCGTAGACCAGCAGGGTATCGGCGCGGGCGGTACCGATCGCTCCGAACAGCGAGCCCTCGTAGGGGCCGTCGAGGTGTTCCCAGGTCTGCCCGGCATCGCGGGAGCGGAACATGCTGCCCTGCTCGCCCACGATGAACAGGCCCGCGCCCTTCACGGCAGCGATGCCATTGAGGTGGTACTGATCGGGGTTGTCGAGGCGCTCTGCGACGTCCTGCCAGTGCGCGCCGCCGTCGGTGGTTTCGAACAGGCTGCCATAGGCCCCCACGGCCAGCCCGTGCCGGGTGTCCTGGAACCAGACATCCAGCAGCGGGGATTCGCGGGATGGGTCTTCGAACTGTTTGCTCCAGGTGGCGCCGCCGTCGCTGCTGGCGAGGATCTGCGCATCATGGCCCACTGCCCAGCCGTGCTTGGCATCGGCGAAGTACACGGCAGTGAGCAGTTGGCGGCTGGGGACGCGGGCCTGGGTCCAGCTCTGGCCCTGGTCGTCGGAGAAGAGGATATGCCCGCGTTCGCCCACCGCCACCAGGCGCTGCCCGGCCTTGGCGATGTCGATCAGCAGGCTGTGGGAGGCCTTGTTCGAGGTCTGTGAATACACCGTCTGCGGTGTCGGGCCGTCATCGGCAGCCCCGGCGGTTGCGGCGAACAGCCCCAGGCCCAGGCTCAGCAAGACGCTGGCCGTGAATACATTCATAGTCCTCTCCCACATTATTGTTATTCGGTGCTACTGGCGGGGCTGGAAGCGGCAATCTAGAGCCCCGCGAATGCTGGCCTCAAGCTAGCAGGCTTTGGAAATGGATGACAACGTACAACGCGTTATGTTTTGTTAAGCGCGGCCTCTGGATCGTGGATGTCGCGTTGTTCGCCCGCACCTTCATCATAAAAAAGGGGGCTGCCCCGAAAAGGCCAGCCCCCTGTTCAACCTGCCCTCAACCTCAGGCCAGGCTCTTGCTCACCACCTCGAACACATCGCTGGACAGCCCGCCCGAGCCGCGGATGCGCTCCAGCTCGGCCTTCATCAGCGCCTGGCGCGCGGCATCGTACTTGCGCCAGCGGGTCAGCGGCGCCAGCTGGCGCGAGGCGATCTGCGGGTTGAAGCCGTTCAGTTCGATCACCAGGTCCGCCAGGAAGCGATAACCCGAGCCATCGGCCGCATGGAAGTTGACCAGGTTCTGCCCGGCGAACGCACCGATCAACGCGCGCACCTTGTTCGGGTTCTTCAGGGTGAACGCCGGGTGCTCCATCAACGCCCGCACTCGCGCCAGGCCGCCCGGCAACGGGCTGCCCGCCTGCACGCTGAACCACTGGTCCATCACCAGCGGGTTGTCCTTGAAGTGCTCGGCAAAACTTTGCAGTGCCCTGGCGCGCTCTTCCTGGAACGGCGAATTGACCAGCACGGCCAGTGCGGTCAGGCGTTCGGTCATGTTGTCGCACGCCTCGAACTGCTCGAGCGTCGCCTCCAGCACCTGCGCCCGGCCCGTGAGCATCAGGTACGACAGCGCGATGTTCTGCAGGCTGCGCCGGGCAAAGTGCTCGGCCTCGGCCACATAGGCGGTTTCGCGCGAGACCGCACGGTTGGCCTGGTAGCGCGCCCACAGCCCGTCGAACAGTTGCTCGGCCAGTTGCTGGCGGGCAAAGTCGCGGGCCGCGTGAATCGCGTCCACATCGGCCACTTCGCTGATTTCGGTGAGGTAGGCCTCACTCGGCAGCGAGAGCATTTCGGCGACCATGGCCTGGTCGAGTGCCTCGTTGGCCAGCACGCTGCCCAGGGCAGTGACCAGGCGCTGATCGAGCACCAGGGCTTCACCGCGCTGATGCTGCGCGATCAGTTCCTGCAAGACCTGAACCGACAGTTGCTGGCCGGCTTCCCAGCGATTGAAGCCATCGCTGTCGTGCTGCATCAGGAACATGAGTTGGTCGCGGTCGTACGGGAAGCTCAGCTTGACCGGCGCACTGAAGCCGCGCAGCAGCGACGGCAACGGCCTGGCGGCCACGTCGACGAAGGTGAAGGTCTGCTCGGCCTCGGTCACCGACAGCACCCGCGTGGTCGCGCCCGCCTGCGTTTCGCCTTGCAGGCGCAGGGCAATGTCGTTGCCCTGGGCATCGAGCAGGCCCAGTTCGACCGGGATCACGAATGGCTGCTTCTCGACCTTGTCCGGGGTTGCCGGGCAGCTCTGGCTGAAGGCCAGGCTGTAGGTCTGGGCAGCGGCGTCGTAAGCCTCGCTGACGTTCAGGCGCGGCGTGCCGGCCTGGCTGTACCAGCGCTTGAACTGGGTCAGGTCGACGCCGTTGGCGTCTTCCATGGCCTTGATGAAGTCGTCGCAGGTCACGGCCTGGCCGTCATGGCGTTCGAAATACAGGTCGCTGCCCTTGCGAAAGCCTTCGGCACCCAGCAGCGTGTGCACCATGCGTACCACTTCCGAGCCCTTCTCGTACACGGTCAGGGTGTAGAAGTTGGAAATCTCGATGAAGCTGTCCGGGCGCACGGCGTGGGCCATGGGGCCGGCGTCTTCGGCGAACTGGTGGGTACGCAGGTAGGCCACGTCCTCGATGCGCTTGACCGTGCGCGAGTTCATGTCGGCGCTGAACTCGGAATCGCGGAACACCGTGAAGCCTTCCTTGAGCGACAGCTGGAACCAGTCGCGGCAGGTCACGCGGTTGCCCGACCAGTTGTGGAAGTACTCGTGGGCCACCACCGCCTCGACCCGCTGGTGCGCGGCATCGGTGGCGGTCTCGGCACGCGCCAGCACGCAGCTGGAGTTGAAGATGTTGAGGCCCTTGTTCTCCATGGCGCCCATGTTGAAGTCGTTGACCGCCACGATCATGAAGATGTCCAGGTCGTATTCGCGGCCATACACCTCTTCGTCCCAGCGCATGGACTTCTTCAGGCTGACCATGGCGTGCTGGCACTTGTCGATGTTCTCCGGCTCGACATAGATGCGCAGGGTCACGTCGCGCCCCGACTGGCGGGTGAAGGTGTCTTCGACGCACCACAGGTCGCCGGCCACCAGTGCGAACAGGTAGGCCGGTTTCTTGAACGGGTCTTCCCAGGTGGCCCAGTGCCGACCGTCCTGCTGCGGCCCGCTGCCGATGGGGTTGCCGTTGGACAGCAGGACCGGGTAGCGATGCTGCTCGGCGATCACCGTGGTGGTGAAGGTGCTCATCACGTCCGGGCGGTCGAGGTAGTAGGTGATCTTGCGAAAGCCCTCGGCCTCGCACTGGGTGCAGAACATGCCGCCGGACTTGTACAGGCCCTCGAGCGCGGTGTTGGTCTCGGGGTGGATCTTCACGCTGGTGTCCAGGGTGAAGCGCTCGGCAGTGGGCTGCAGGGTCAGGTGGCTGTCGTCGAGCTGGTAGTCGTCAGCGCCCAGCGGCTGGTCGTCCAGCGCCACGCTGAGCAGTTCCAGCTGCTGGCCGTCGAGCACCAGCGCCGGCAGGCCGGCACCGCGCGCCGGGTTGCGGCGCATGACCAACTGCGCGTGGACCAGGCTGTGGTCCTCGAACAGTTCGAAGGTCAGGTGCGTCTCGTCGATCAGGTACTCGGGTGCCTGATAGTCCTTGAGGTAGATCACTTGCGGCTGTTCGGTACGCATGTGGCGGTCCTTTTACTGATGCACGGCCAGCTGGTAGGCCGTGTACTTGCGAATATTGATCACGCCGGTATCGAAAATCAGGTACTGGCCCTTGATCCCCAGCAGGGTGCCTTCGGCGACAGGGTTCTTGTCCAGGTTGAAGCTCACGATCTTGCTCGGGTACGCCTCTACCGGGTAGCTGATTTCAATCGGCTCGACGTCGGTCAGCGGCTGGATCGCCTGCAGGCCGAAGCGGTCCTGCAGGCCCTTGAAACCTTCACTGCAGCTGTCGAACAACTGCTCGCGCACGGCCACCAGGTCGACCGCCTCGGCGTTGCCCTTGAGCAGTGCGCGCCAGTTGGTGCGGTCGGCCACCTGGCTGCGGAACAGGTCCTCGACCAGCCCGGACTGCTGCCGGGTGGCCACCCGCACGATCGGCAGGGCCTGGCTGGCGCCCTGGTCGAGCCAGCGCGTGGGCAGCTGGGTGGCGCGGGTGATGCCGACCTTGATACCCGACGAGTTGGCCAGGTACACCACGTGGTCGGTCATGCAGAACTGCTCGCCCCAGGCCGGGTCACGGCAGGTGCCGTGCTCGTAGTGGCAGCGCTCGGGGCTCATGATGCAGGTGTCGCATTGCGCCAGCCTGGTCATGCACGGGTAGCAGTAACCCTGGCTGAAGCTGGTCTTGGTCTTGCGCCCGCAGTGGGTACAGTGGATCGCGCCCAGGTATTCGAGACGCACGGTCTTGCCCAGCAGGGGGTTGACCGGCACTTCGACGTCGCCCAGGCGAAACGCGTATTGCACGACCGGCTGCTCGAGGCGCGCCGTCATCTTGCTGATGGAACCACGGCCGAGTTCGATCAATGGATCGCGTCCGACTTGAACAGGATGTTGGGCACCGGCGCGGACTTGGAGGCGCATTCCTGCGGGCCCATGTAGCCGGTACGCTGGTCTTCGGGCAGGTTCTGCATCTCCCAGGCGATCACGGCCTGCAACGACAGCTCCTTCTGCTCGGCGGTGAGCTTGCGCCCGTCGGACCATTTGCCGATTTCCACGGCCAGTTTCAGGCTGGCGTAGATCTCCGGGGTGATGTTTTCGATCATTTGCGCAAAAGTGGACATAGCGTCTCCAAAAATCAAGCTGACAGTTTACGCCGGGCCAGTGCCCCGCCCAAGAGCCCGCTGAGGCAGCCGACCAACAGCCCACCCACGTGGGCGGCGTTGGCGATCGCGCCGAAGCCGAGCAGGGTGATCAACCCCGACAGGCACAGCAGCAGCCATACCAGCATCATCACCAGCACGCCACGCGGCATGCGATACACCGGGTTCGGCGCCAGCCACTGGTACAGCCAGATGTGCCCGAGCAGGCCGTACAGCACCCCGGACAAGCCGCCGAACAGGCTGGGCCCGCCGAACACGAACTGCGCCACGTTCGACACCAGGCTGAACAGCAGGGTCAGCGACAGCAAGGCCAGGGTGCCCTGACGCAGCTCGATGCGCCGCCCCAGCTCCCAGTACCACAGGCCGTTCATGGCCAGGTGCAGGATGCCGAAGTGCACCAGCATCGGGCTGAACAAGCGCCACCACTGGCCTGCATCGAGGCTGGTCAGCAACGGGGTGAAATACAGGTAGTCGCCCTGTACGCGAAAATCCAGGAAGGTCAGCCAGCTCAAGGTGGCGAAGTTGTCGCCCAAGCCGGTCAGTGCCGCCACCACCACGCACAGCAGCAACACCGCTGCAGTGGCCTTGCTGGCCTTCGCCTGCGCGGCCAGGCTCGGGCGCGGTGGGGCCGGGGGCTGCGCCAGGGGCGGCAGTTGCACATCGGCATTGCCCTCCGGATAGCGCTGGTACAGCTGGCGAACATCTTCCACCAGGTAGTCGGCGGTCCACAGTACCTGCTCCTCGCCCTCCTCCGAGACCCGGTGCGGCACCTGCAGGCGCTTGAGCAGCTCGACAAAGCCGCTGAGGTCGACGCTCAGGGGCAGGCGCATCACCATTGCCGCACTCATTGACTGGCCTCCGGCCGTTCGACATCCACCCATACGAACTTGTGCGGGTCGATGCGGGTTTCATCATCCAGCCGATAGGCCACCAGCTTCCCGTAGAGCACCGCACTGTAGTCCAGGCACGCCAGGTTGGCGCGGATGGGTGCGGGTCGGCCGCTGCGCCAGTAATGGCCGACGAACAGCAGCGGCTCGTCGTCACCGTAGCGCAGCAGCGCGTTCTTCTGGCTGCGACTGAGCGGAGCATTGGCCACTTCGGCCGGCAGCGCATCGGGCTGGAACACGATATCGCCGTAGGTCTGCGGGTCTTCCTCCCAGAACTTGGTGCGAAAGAATGCGCGGGTCAGGCCGTCGCCGCCGGTCAGGGTGAGGCCGTCGGGCAGGCGCATGTCGGTGCCGCGCAGCAGCCGGTTGCACACGGTGTGGGCAAAGCTGCCGGCCACGGCCGAGGCCTGCACGAAATGCTCGTCGATGCGCCCGTCCGGATGCTGCTGGCGCAGCGGCTCGATCAGGCGCGCGTCCCAGCAGGCATGTACCACGCGAAAGCGTCCGGCATCGATGAACAGCGGCAGCTCGTAGAACCAGCCGAGAAAGTCGTGCCAGTCGTGGGGGTGGTCGGCGAACTGGGTCAGTGTCTCTTCGATCAGCCGCGCATGGCGCGGGTTGTGCTCGCGCACGAACTGCTTGCCGCTGCCCGGCAGCGCCGGCGTGGTCCAGCCCAGTGCGCTGAATTCGTGGTTGCCCATGATGCAGTGGGCCTGACCGGCTTCGACCATGTCGTGCACGATGTGCAGGGCCTCGCGAATGCGCGGGCCGCGGTCGATGATGTCGCCAAGGAAGATCGCCTGACGCTGCGCATGCCGCCACACCCCGCCCTGACGCTTGTACCCCATGGCGTCGAGCAGACGCTCCAGGGTGTGGGCACAGCCGTGGACATCGCCGATCAGGTCGTAACTGCGCGCGGGATCGAGCATCAGTCGCCTCCACCACCCAGACGGCTGCCCCAGCCGAGCTTGGTCCGGCAGACCTCGTAGTAGTTGTGGTCCAGCGGGTGGATCAGGCGCAGCTTCTGCGGCTTCTTGTTCACCGTGATGGTGTCGCCGGGGGCACAGGTGAAATGGTTCTGGCCATCGCACGAGACTTGCGGGTACAGCTGCAGGTCACGCGATACCACGATCTTCAGCTCGCTGTTGCCATCGACCACGATCGGGCGTCCCGACAGCGTGTGCGGGTACATGGGCACGATCACGATGGCGTCGAGCTTGGGGTGCATGATCGGTCCGCCGGCCGACAGCGCGTAGGCGGTCGAGCCGGTCGGTGTGGCGACGATCAGGCCGTCGGCCTTCTGGCTGCACACGAACTGGCCGTCGATGTAGATCTCGAACTCGATCATGCGGTTGGACTTGCCAGGGTGCAGCACCACGTCGTTGAGCGCGTCGCCCTGGCCGATGGCCTCGCCGTGGCGGCGGACTTCGGCCTGCAGCAGGAAGCGGTTTTCCACCAGGTAGTGGCCGTCGAGCACTTCGGCCACCTTGACCTCCAGCTCGTCGGGGCGAATGTCGGTGAGAAACCCCAGGCTGCCGCGGTTGATGCCCAGTACCGGGATGTTGTGGCGCGCCAGTGCGCGGGCGGCGCCGAGCAGGCTGCCGTCGCCGCCGACCACGATGACCATGTCGCACACCTCGCCCAGCAGCTTGCGCGAAGAGGTCTGCAGGCCGTGGCCGGGCAGCACGTCGGCGATGGTGTCCTCGAGGATCACGTGCAGGTGCCGCTCGAGCAGGAATTTTTTCAGTCGGCGAATGGTATCGAGCACCTGCGAACTGCCAAGGCGGCCGATGATACCGATATTGCGAAATTGCTCCATGGGGCTCCTGCGGGGCACTGCGGCGTTGAATGGGCCGGTTGGCCAAAGCGTTGATTATGGGCGAAAGCGCCGGGCAGCGGCAAACGCCGCAGTTTTTTGCACAAGGCGCCGGGGCGGGCGGCTATGCTCGCAGGATGATGCCCTTTACCGACCTTTGCGACCTGCCCAACCGCCTGCGCCAGCCCCCGGTGCGGGACCTGGCGTGGGTAATCCTTGCACCCCCCATGCTCGCAGTGACGCCCTGGCCGCAACGCCACCCGTTGGCCGGCAGCGACTGGGTGGCCGCACCGGCGTTGCTGCGCGACTGGCTGCTGGCGCTGGACCACGACAGCCGTGACCTGCAGGCCTGGCTGGCACAGGCCGCCAGCCGGCGCCTGGGGTTGTACTACGAGCGGCTGTGGCAGTTCGCGTTGCGCCATGCTCCGGGGGTGGAGCTGCTGGCGGCCAACCTGCCGATCCGCGACGGCGGGCACACCCTGGGCGAGCTGGACATCCTGCTGCGTGACCGCGACGGGGTGCATCACCTGGAGCTGGCCATCAAGCTGTACCTGGGCCCGCAGCACGGTGACGGGCGTAACCCGGCGCAGTGGCTTGGGCCGGGCTGCCATGACCGGCTGGACCGCAAGCTGGCGCACCTGAACGACCATCAACTGCCGATTTCGGCGCGGGCCGAGGGGCGCGAGGCACTGGCGGCGCTGCACATAGACAGCTTCACGGCTCAGCTTTGGCTGGGCGGGTATCTGCTGTATCCATGGCCGGGGACGGCGCAGCCTCCGGCGGGTGCGCACCCACAACACTTGCGCGGGCGCTGGCTGCATCAGCGCGACTGGGCCCGGTTTGCGGCGCAGGCCGACCCCGGGCGCTGGCAGCCGTTGCCGCGCCAGGCATGGCTGGCGCCGGCGCGGTACACGCAGGAACAGGCCTGGGGCACGGAACAGTTCCAGGCCTGGCTGCAAGTGCTGGACCCGATGGCCCCCGCGCAGTTGCTGGTGCGGCTGGTGCCAGGGGATAGCGGGGATTGGATAGAGGCCCAACGCTTGTTTCTGGTGGCCGATGCCTGGCCGAACCTGGCGGGTTAGCATGCACTGGCTGGACCGGCCCCCACATGAACGTACGCCCCCATGGGAGCCGGCCTTGCCGGCGAAGGGGCCAGCGCTGACAACATTCTGCTAACCTCGCCCCCCCTCACCCAGCACCCGCACAAGGAACCCACCCGTGCCCGGCAATCTTCTCGCCCTGGCGCTCGCCGTCACCCTGGCCTGGCCCGCAAGTGCCAGCGCAGCGCCTGCCCCAGGTCTGGACCAGGACAACGACCTCGCCCTGCTGAGCGACAGCTTCTGGCGCCAGGCGACGCCCACCGACCTGGACACGTGGCTGGCCCCGCGCAGCCAACCCGGCGAGTATCCACCCGGTGTGGTCACCCGCAATACCACGGCCTTTCACCTCGCACTCGAAAACAACGCCTCGCTGGCCATGCTGCAACACCTGCGTGCCGCGCTACCGGCCATGGTCGGGCTCGGCGACTACCCCGAATCGCTACTGTCCACGGCCATCAAGCACAACCACCCCACTGCCACCATCGAATGGCTGCTGGCCCAGGGCGCGCCGGTGGAAGCCGGCGACTACCACAACCCACGCCCGCTGCTGCTGGCCATCGCCCAGGGCGCCGATGCCTCGCTGATCGACGCCTTGGTCAAGGCCGGCGCCGACACCTCCTACTTCACGCGCAGCGACAGCAACATGGACGCCTTCGACGCCGCAGTGCTGACCGAGCACAGCGCCACGCGCCGGGCCGTCGCCCGCCATCTGCCACTGCCCGAGACCGGCAGCGAAACCATGGAAGCGATCCTGGTCGAGCTTTCGCGCCAGGGTCGCGACGGACCCGACGCCCCGCACGTGAGCTACGACATCCTCAGCGTGCTGCTCGAGCGCGGCATGAGCAGCACCGGCACCTACTGCGACCCGCACAAACCCTACTGCCTGGCCGACGACAGGAGCGACCTGATGGACCTGGCCATCCGTATCGAGGACCCGCAACTGGTCGACTACCTGCTCGGCAAGGGTCTGAAGGCCCGCTAGCACACTTTTTTGCCCCAGCGCAGGTGCAGGGCACGCGCAAGCGATTAGAGTTATCCGCACAGCGCCATCAAGAGCGCGGCCATTGACCTGATTGTCCGATATGAGGAACCACCATGACCCTGACCAATACGCAGGCACGCTACGGCAGCCTGTCGATCGCCCTGCACTGGCTGATGCTGATTCTGCTGGCGGTGGTATACGCCTGCATCGAACTGCGCGGCATCTTCCCCAAGGACAGCGCCGAGCGCGACCTGATGAAAAGCCTGCACTTCATGCTCGGCCTGAGCGTGTTCGTGCTGGTATGGCTGCGCCTGATCCTGAAGGTCACCCACCCCACCCCGCGCATCGAACCCAAGCCGCCGGCCTGGCAGACGGGTCTTGCGCACCTGATGCACTGGGCGCTGTACGCCCTGATGATCGGCCTGCCGCTGGCCGGCTGGGTGATCCTCAGCGCGGCTGGCAAGCCGATCCCGTTCTTCGGCCTGGAGTTGCCCGCCCTGGTAGCACCGGACACCGACCTGGCCAAGTTCGTCAAGGGCTGGCACGAGTGGTTCGGCGCACTGGGCTACTGGCTGATCGGCCTGCACGCACTGGCCGGCCTCTACCATCACTACGTGGTCCGCGATAACACCCTGCTGCGCATGCTGCCGCAAAAAGGTGACTGACTAGGCGAACCCGCGGCGGCCCTGCAAGCCGCCGGTGTGAACGAAGATCAGCCGCGTGCCGGCCACGAACGCGCCAGCCAGCACACGCTCCTGCAGGGCCAACAACGCCTTGCCGGTGTACAGCGGTTCCAGTGGCAGGCCCGATTCGGCCTCGCTGGCCTGGATGAATGCCAGCAAGGCCGGGTCGACCTTGGCAAAGCCGCCCCGGCTGGCGTCGTGCAGGCGGTAAGTGCCCGGCGCCAGCACCTCGACCTCGCATTCCACCCCGTGCCCCGGCGGCACGGCCAGAGCGCCGTGCACCGGGTGGGCGCCCGCTTCGGCCTGGGCCAGCCCCACCAGCGTGGTACCGCTGCCCACCGCCAGCCACCAGGCGTCGTAATCGGCCCAGCCCACGGCCGCCAGCTGCGCCCGCGCCTGGGTCACGATCTGTGCGCAGCCTTCGGTGCCCAGTGGCCCCGCGCCGCCTTCGGGCACGCAATGCCATGCCGGGTAGAGGGCTTGCCAGGGCTGCCAGAAATCCGCCTGATGCCGCGCCCTGTAACCGGCGTACCCCAGCCAGTGCAGATGCATGCCCAGTGCTTGCAGGTCGTGCACGGTGGGGTTGCTGTGCGGGTGCCCACGCAACAGCCCGGCCGTGGCAAAGCCGAAGCGCTTGCCGGCCGCCGCCAGGGCATGCAGGTGGTTGGAATAGGCGCCGCCCAGGCTGATCACCCCCGGGGCACCACGGGCATGGGCAAGGCGCAGGTGCCCCTGCAGCTTGAACCATTTGTTGCCGCTGATCAGCGGGTCGATGAGGTCCAGACGCAGCACTGCCACCTCGACCCCGGCGCGCGCCAGCCAGCCTAGGGCCAGCGGTTGCAGGGGTGCCAGTGGCAGGTCATCGAAAGCGGCAGACATCGAACAGGCTCGGCAGAACGGGAGCGCGCAGTCTACCAGCGCACCCCCGCCACCGCTTTACAGCTCGGCCGCCAGGCGTGAACCCTGGTTGATCGCGCGCTTGGCGTCCAGCTCGGCGGCGACGTCCGCGCCGCCGATCAGGTGTACCGACTGCCCGGCGGCCAGCAGGCCATCCTGCAGCTCGCGCAGCGGGTCCTGGCCGGCGCAGATCACCACGTTGTCCACCGCCAGTACCTGCGGCTCGCCTTCGGCGATACGGATATGCAGGCCGGCGTCGTCGATCTTCAGGTAGTCGACGCTGTTGAGCATCTGCACCCGCTTGTTCTTCAGGCCTGTGCGGTGGATCCAGCCGGTGGTCTTGCCCAGCCCGTCGCCAACCTTGGTCTTCTTGCGCTGCAACAGGTACACCTGGCGCGCCGGAGCATGGGGCTCGGCCTGGATGCCCGCCACGCCGCCGCGCGCTTCGAGCCGGGTGTCGATGCCCCACTCCCTCCAGAACGCCTCGCGGTCCTGGCTGGTGGCAACGCCCTGGTGCACCAGGAACTCCGACACATCGAAGCCGATGCCGCCGGCACCGATCACCGCGACCTTCTGCCCCACCGGCTTGCGCGCCAGCAGCACGTCCAGGTAGCTCAGCACCTTGGCGTGATCGATACCGTCGATGGCCGGCAGGCGAGGCGCGATGCCGGTCGCAAGGATGATCTCGTCGTAGCCGCCCTCCACCAGTTGCTCGACATTGACGCGGGTGTTCAGACACAGCTCCACGCCGGTGGTCTGCAGCTTGCGCTTGAAGTAGCGCAGGGTCTCGAAGAACTCCTCCTTGCCCGGCACGCGCTTGGCCACGTTGAACTGCCCGCCGATCTCGCTGGCCGAGTCGAACAGGGTCACCTGGTGGCCACGCTCGGCGGCCACGGTAGCGGCGGCCAGGCCGGCCGGGCCGGCGCCGACCACGGCAATGCGCTTGGGCTGGGCCACCGGCAGGTAGTTGAGTTCGGTTTCATGGCAGGCCCGCGGGTTGACCAGGCAACTGGTCAGCTTGCCGCCGAAGGTGTGGTCCAGGCAGGCCTGGTTGCAGCCGATGCAGGTGTTGATCTCGTCGCCGCGCCCGGCGGCGGCCTTGTTGACGAAGTCCGGGTCGGCCAGGAACGGGCGTGCCATCGACACCATGTCGGCGTCGCCTTCGGCAAGGATCTGCTCGGCGACTTCCGGGGTGTTGATGCGGTTGGTGGTGATCAGCGGGATCTGCACCGCGCCGCGCAACTTGGCGGTGACCTTGCTGAACGCGGCACGCGGCACCTTGGTGGCGATGGTCGGGATACGCGCCTCGTGCCAACCGATGCCGGTGTTGATCAGCGTGGCGCCCGCCTGCTCGATGGCCTGGGCCAGCTGCACGATCTCCTGCCAGTTGCTGCCGCCTTCCACCAGGTCGAGCATCGACAGGCGGAAGATGATGATGAAGTTCGGGCCGACCGCTTCGCGCACCCGGCGCACGATCTCCACGGCCAGGCGCATGCGGTTCTCGTAGCTGCCCCCCCAGCGGTCGGTGCGATGGTTGGTGTGGGCGGCCAGGAACTGGTTGATGAAGTAGCCTTCGGACCCCATGATCTCGACGCCGTCGTACTCGGCGCTCTGGGCCAGCGTGGCGCAGGTGACGAAGTCCTGGATCTGCTTCTCGATGCCCTCTTCGTCCAGCTCGCGGGGCTTGAACGGGTTGATCGGCGCCTGGATCGCGCTGGGGGCCACCTGCTTGGGGCTGTAGGCGTAGCGCCCGGCGTGGAGGATCTGCATGCAGATCTTGCCGCCGGCCTCGTGCACCGCCTGGGTAACGATACGGTGCTTCTGCGCTTCTTCGGCCGTTGTCAGCTTGGCCGCGCCGGAGTACACCCCGCCCTCTTCGTTGGGCCCGATGCCGCCGGTGACCATCAGGCCGACGCCACCACGGGCGCGCTCGGCAAAGTACGCCGCCATGCGCTCGAAACCGCCGGGTTTCTCCTCCAGGCCGGTGTGCATCGAGCCCATCAGGGTGCGGTTGCGCAGGGTGGTGAAGCCCAGGTCCAGCGGGGCAAGCAGGTGCGGGTATTGAGCGGCGGTCATGGTGAACTCCACAGCGAACTGATCACGGAATGCGGGCGCCTCGCTGCGTGCAGCGGGGCCCGTCGGTTATCTGTGAGGGACAGTAATGCGCCTGGAAGTGAGGCTCAATGACCGAAAGTTACAAGTTAATGACCGTAACTGACAGTGCGTGAGGCGCTGGCCTGTTCACGGATGCAGGCAGCGTTCGGCCAGTTGCCGAGCCTGATCGTGGGTGATGCCGGTGTTTTGCTGCAGGGCGAGCGGGTGATCGCCCGCGTCCACGAACACCAGCGGGCGGTCGCCCAGGGCCTGGGTCTGCAGCGTAGCCTTGAGGTTGAGGGTCGAAACCTCATAGGGGAACTCGCTTTGCACACGTGCCGCATAAGGTGGTTCGCGCTCGCGACCTGGGGTTTCCCACAGTTCGCTGGTGCGGTAGAAATCCGCCTCGCTGACCGTCACCCAGGTCAGCCACACGAACGGCTCGGGTGAGCCGATGATCGGGATTTCCAGGCGCCCGAGCACGAAGTGGTGGGTGTCATCGATGATGCACTGATCGCTGGACAGTGGCGCACGCTGCTCGCGCTCTGCCTGCGGCAGGTCATACCAGGCGGCAGGGGCTGGCGCGCCGAAGGTGGTGGGCAGCTCGTCGTGATACTCGCCACAGGTGGCGCAATGGAAGCCTTGCATGGTGGGTACTCCTTGACACTTAAGGCCGGATCAAGCCGCGCGGCGCGCAAACGGCAGCGTCATGTTACAGGCCCAGCAGTGCCTTGAGCGCAGGCATTACCCACTGGGGGTGATCCTCGTGCGGCGAATGCCCGGTAAAGGGGATGTTCAGCAGTTGCGCATTCGCCACCCGATCGGCCAGCTCGCAGGCGTTGGCCCGCGTTACCAGGCGGTCTTGATCGCCATGAATCACCAGCAAATCGGCGGTGATGCCGCACACCGTTTCATTCGGGTAGCCCTGCTCGCCTGAATCCAGCCACAGCTCGCGCAACGCCACGGCCAGGCGGTCGAAATCGGGTTCGGGGTTCAACTGCAGGTAGCGCTCGTAGCTGTGCGGGAACAGCTCACGCCAGCGCGCGCCGGTCACGCGGCTGTACATGCCGCGCACGGGATCATCCGCTTTCAGTTGCCAGTGGGCACCGATCGTCACCAGTTTGTCGATGCCAGCACTCCCGGCAGCCGCGATGCGCAGCGCTGCAATGCCGCCATCGCTGTGGCCGACGAGGCTGAAGCGCTCAAGCCCCAACTGCCGGGCAACCGCCTCCACATCCAGTTGCAAGCGCTGGTAGGTCAGCGGCAGGTGCCCCAGGGTCGATTTGCCCTGGCCGCGGCTGTCGATGCCGATCAGGCGATAACGTTCGGCCAGGGCTGGCGTGATGGCATTGAAGGTTTCGATGTCGCCAAAGCCACCGTGCAGAAAAACCAGTGCCGGGCCCTGTGGGTTGCCTTGCTGTTCACAATAGAGGCGTGCCCCGGCAACTTCGACGTACTGGCCGTCCTGGTGAGTGAATGTAGTCATTTGAGGGTCCCTTGTTTGTGTCGCGGTGGCAATTGTCGGCGGCAGTTTAATGCGTTGCGCCTTCGACGCGGTACCCCCGATGCCCTCATTGCCAGGTATGAAGTCCTTTGCTTAACGCATCGTCCTGTCATTGATCGGAAAAACACAACCCTTACTCTGCCCCCAAAGGGTCAGTACGAAAATAGCGACAATCATGAGTGCCCCGCCATAGGTTGCAGTCAACATGATGAATGACAGCTTTTTATGCTCAAACTTGAAAGCCATCGCCCACATTTCAAACATGCCAGAAAAAGTATTCATGTTGATGCCTTTTTTCTTGCAGCATTGGTTTGCGTAAATCACCGCAACCGCCATGAGCAGACCACAAAAAACAAACAAAAAAATGCGAAAAAACTGGATCATGCTACACATTTATAATGGCATACCCTAAACAATATATAAACTTTCAGTACGCCCAAGCTCGCCCACCAAGATAGAACATTGACCATAAAGCGAACTGCGTTACATCACCGCATGGCACTGCTGAAATATGGCCCACCCACCAAACCAGCCATCAACTACAAAGCACAGACTTAAAGCACAGTTCTTCGGCGCCAAACACGCATCAGCAAAAGCACTTGCCGAGCCAAACTTCAGCTCTTGTTTCCCCTTCCACTCACCCTAAGTGAACCACTACATCAAGCGCACACCCCTGAGATCGCGCGTAAAACACCAGAGAAGCTAGCCCGACTCCTGCGGCTGCTCCGCCGTAAACAGTTGTAAGGACCACACACGAAAGCATCTTATTTTTAAATGAAAAAGCATGCCTATAAATCTCAAAAAGCCCTGCTAAGGTATTCATATTTATGCCATTACGCTTGCAGTAAGAATTCGCATAAAAAACCGTTAAAAAAACCACCCCAAACAAAAACCAGAAATTGTTTCTATCAATAAAGCCATCCAAAAACACACAATACACCCTCAATCCTTCAGTGGAATTATTACAGTGAGGAATAGAGGTGCGCCCCAGCAACTTCGACGTACTGGCCGTCCTGATAAGTGAATGTCGTCATCTAAGGGTCCCTTGTTAATGTCGCAGTGGCGGTTGTCGGCGGCAGTTTAACGCGTTGCGCCTTCGACGCGGTACCTTCGCCTAAACCTGATCAGGATCATGCGCCCTCGGCAACTACCTAAGCCCCTACCTACACTCCGCCTTTCATCAACTCGATTGCTTACCGCATTGATCTATAATTAAGTTTAAAGTCGCACCCATGGCTCTGCCCCCATACTGTCAACGCAAGAATAACGATACCTATAGCTGCCCCCCATAGGCCGCAGTCAGCAGGAGGATGGACAGCTTCCTGCTCTCAAACTTAAAAACCTTGCCCCACACCTCTAACATACCTGAGAACGTATTCATGTTGATGCCATTTTTTACTGTACGAGCTTGCATACAACACAGCAGAAACCAACAAAACCCAACAAATAACAAACAAAAGAATCCGAACGAACTGTATTACGTCGCACATAACCTACTACCTAAAAAAACGTAACACCTGGACCGGCAGGAGCTTTAACTTCAGGGCCACCCCATAAACATAAAGCTCGGACTGGTTGAGGGTTGCCTAAAACACCCCTGAATCAACGCCATTCCTACTCCCACACCTACGTTGACTCCTTTGCATCAGGATCAGAAACCTCCAAACCACATGATGGCTTCCGATCCATATGTTTAACGCATTGATCTGTCATTGATTGGAAAAATGCACCCCTGGCTCTGCCCCCACAAAGTTAACACGAGAATAATGACTGCTACGCACAGCCCCCCAAAGGCGGCTGTCAGCATCAATATCGACAGTTTTTTGTTTTCAAACCTGAAGACCATGCCCCACATTTCAAAAAGGCCTGAAAAGGTATTCATATTGATACCTTTTTTCTTGCAACAATGATTGGCATAAATGACGGATGCCGCCACAAACACCCCACCGAGGACAAATAAAAAAATACGGAAGAACTGCAATACATCACACATAAACCACCTAGAACAATGGAATTGAAACAGCGGGGCTGGCAGGCGTCTTGATCTCAGGCCCCACTCCTGCCCCGAAACCTACATACAGTTCTGGCCACGTCGAGGTCTGCGTGACATCAATCTGGATGATACCTAGCGCTACCCCAACTCCCGCTGCCGCCGGCAACGACTTCGAGTCAGGATCAGAGAATTTGAAACCGCAACTAGCAGTCGCACGAGCACCTACACTCATAACGGGTATAGCCACCTGCCCCGCCGCACCGGTTTTTTCGTTTGCACTCATACCGAACGAGACGCCCGTGCCTACCGCAGCAGTAGCAGAAGCCCTACACTCCCCCGTCATAATAGGTTTGGCCGGCGGCGGCGCCATCGCCCGGGAAACCTCATCCGGTGTCGCACCATTCTGCAACATCCAACTTCCCAGTGAAGCGCGCTCCGCGACGCCTGGCATGTTCAGGTCGAACAGCCCCAACGGGTCAGCCCGCATAACAGGCTTGTTGCTCACATAGCTGTACACGTTCAACCCACCCAGCATCCCGATCGGGTCTCTCGACACATAGCGCGCCATGCGGGGTTCGTAGTAACGGAATCGGTTGTAATGCAGCCCCGTTTCAGGGTCGTGGTATTGCCCCTGAAAACGAATCGGATTGCCCACGCCATGCTGCGCGGCCCACGACGAGCGCTCTTCACGAACCTCACCCCACACCTTGTACTGCCCCGTCCAGGCAACATTGCCGTTGTGGTCGGTGATTTCCATTGGTGTGCCCAGGTGGTCGCAGTGGTACCAGGCAATGACGTCGAACGCTGGCGCAGTGGGCAGTGTCTGCCAGAGTGGGTCCTGGTCGATGTCGTATTGACGGCCCTGCCAGTCGGGTTGCCTGAGCAGGCGTATCGAGCGCTTGTGCAACGCTTGAGCCACCGGCACGAAGCGGCCCGGTTCGTAGAGGTAGTGAACGGTACGGCCTGTGTCGCCCTCGTCGAGGGGCAATGCGCTTTCCCAGGCCAGGGTTTCGCCGTCCCATCCGTACAGCGTGAAACCGCAGTGCAGCTCGCGCTGACGCTTGCTGCGCTGCATTGCATTCCAGCCGGTGCCGGCCTCGGGCTTGTCCTTGTAATGGGCGACGGCATGCTTGTGCAACCGCCGACCAAGGGCGTCATAGCTGTATTCCACACTGAGCCTGTCGTCGCTGTAGCGCACCAGGCGATTGAACAAGTCCCAGCTGAAGTGGGCAGGCACCCCGTTGTGCAAGCGTTGCACAAGGTTACCGCGCTCGTCATACGTGTAGCGGCTGCCCGCGTATTCGCGCAGCACGTTGTCCATCACCTTGTGGGAGCTGGCATCGTTATCCAGCGGGCGATGCAGTTGCCGCGCCTTGTCCGTCAGGTTGCCGGCCGGGTCGAAGGCAAAGGTTTCTTCACCCAGGCGGCTGTTGGCCTGCAGCAGGCGGCCTAGCGGATCGTACTGGTAGGCCAGGTGACCACGACGGGTATCGAGGATGTCTGTCAGTTGACCGGTCGGGTCGTATTGATACTCGCGCTTGCACAGAATGGATTGGCCGTCATGACTGGTGAGCAACTGTTCTTGCGGACGCCCTAGCGCGTCCCATACCTGCGTTTGCGTCAGTTTGTTGCCCTGATGGCGGGCGACTTCGCGATGCAGATCGTCGCGCTCATAAGCCAGTATTTCGTGCTGGTCAAGTCGCATGTCCAAGAGATGGCCGCTGCCGTAAGTCAGCCAGCTGACCTTGTGGCCATCCGGGCGCGTGGTGGCGATTCGCTGGTTGAGTGCGTCGTACTCGTGCAGCCACACCGCTACCATCGGCGTACCCGTTGCCAGGTAATGCTGGTGCTCACGGGTCAGGTTGCCCGCGTCGTCATAGAACCATTGCAGTGTGCTGGAGTCGTTGATCGCCTGCAGCACCTTGCCATTGCCGTCGTAGGCAAAGCGCTCTGTTTGGCGCTGATCGCCAAGGTGCGCTGTGCGCTCGATCAACCGACCCATGCGGTCGTGCTGCAAATCGATGCGGCGCTGCCCCACCTGGCTGCTCGCCAGGCGCCCAGTGCAGGGGTCGTACCGATAACGGACGGTCACACCATCGAAGCCGGTTTCTGCCACTCGACGTCCCATGGCATCGTACTGGTAAAACGCGCACTTCTCGTTCTGGTTCTCCAGGCTGAGCAACCGCCCCAGCCTGTCCCACTGGTAGCGCAACGTGTGCTCCTTCGCATCCACCCGTTCAGCCAACAGACCGGCAGCCGTATAGGACCAGGTAGTACAGCGATCCAGCGCATCCAGGTGCGCGAGCAAGCGCCCTTCGGCGTCACGCTCGAAGCGCTCTTCGGTTTTGTCTGGATGAATCACCTTGGCCAACTGCCCCGCCTTGTATTCGTACTGCGTCTTGTCGCCCGCCGCATTGGCGGTTTCCACCAGTTGCCCGAATTCGTTGTAGTGCCACTGGCTGGTCTTGCCCGAACAGTCGGTGTATTCGAGCATCTGCCCGGCCTCGTTGTACCCGAGTTTTTTCTCGTTGCCGTGAGCATCCTTGATTGCCTTGACCTGGCCTGTGGCGGTGTAGACAAACTCGGTCTTGTTGCCCAGCGGGTCGACCGTCTCTACCAGGTTGCCGCGCTCGTCGTAGTCCCGTCGCCACAGCCCACCTTCAGCATCCCGAACCTTGATCAGCTGATCATCGTCGCTGTACGCGTAATGCACCACGCTATGGTCGGCACGAATGTGTTGCAGCCGGTTGCTTCGCTCGTCGTAGGCAAAACGATCCTGGCTGCCGTCGGCATGAAGGTGGCGAATCAGGTTCTTGCGCTGGTCGCGAAACAGCCACTCCGAGCGCCCATCCGGGTACTCGATACGATAGGTGTAGCCCTGCGCATCGTAATAGTGACGGGTCTGCTGGCCATACGCGTCAGTCACCGTTGTCAGGCGAATGTGTTCATCCCAGGTGAGACGAGTCTCGAAGCTGCTGTCGTCTGCCCATTCGTGCACGGCCCTGGCGCGAGGGCCGCTGCCGTCCCAGCGCAAGTTGAGACCACGACCGGTACGGTCGGTATAGCGCGTGATCAGGTGGTGCTGGTACGCGTACTGCCAGGCAGCGCCATGCTCGTCCTGGGCGGTTACCAGGTCGCCAAGCCGGTCGTGGTGATAAGCGCAGAGCTGGCGCAGCGGCTTGCCATCGACCACCTGCCAGAGCCCCTGGATACGGCCATGCCCGTCAAGCACGGTGCCGAGTTGCAGGTGTACCTTGGCAGGGTCATTCTCCTGGTAGGTGTTGATGTCCGAGAGTACCGGGCGCCCCTGATGACGGTGCTCGTAATGCAGCGTGGCTCCTGCGCCACTGCGCAGCACGATATGCGTGAGGAGGAAGCGCCCCCCTGCCCGCTCATAGGTTTCCTTGCGCCCCAGCCCGCGCATGAGAATCAGCTGACTGTCGGTGGTGCGCACCAGGGCGTTGTACTCCACCGGGTCATAGTGCGACATACCGATCTTGGGCAGCGGGTAGGCATGGCTGCGGCCATCCACGTCGTGGAACAGCACGCCGTCATCCAGCATATCGATGCACGTGGTGAATTCGGTGATCCAGCGTGCGCCCAGGTTGGCGCTGTCTAGGGCATCGAGGCGCGAATGATAGGTACGCGTCCACACGATCGGAAACGGCCCCGGCAGGCTGAAGTCGGTGTGCTGAAGCGTCTCGCTACCCGAGGCGAAGTTGATGCGGTTGCACGTGCTGGTGGGCGCGCCATTCTTGCACTGGTTGGCCTCCAGGCTCGCCGGGCTCTGCATCTTCTGCGTTTCGACCTTACCGTCGGCAGCCTGGTGCTGGGCCATGCTGATGGCTGCGGTCTTGACGTTGGCCACCACAACCTGGGGGTTGCGCGTGCGCCATTGCTCTACGCTGCTGGCCAGCTTCATGCGCAGGCCTTCAATGGAGCAAGGGCGGCCGGGATCGGAAAGTTCAAGGATTTCAGCACGCACCTTTGGCGCCAGTTCCCGCAGGCGCGCAATCTGCGCCAGTAGGCCAGCTTTGCCCTCGTCCCCCAGTGCAACGCTCACAGCAGCACTGGTCATGCCTTTGCCGGCCGCCTTGTAGGCATCAAAGGCTGCCCGGAGATAGTTGTCGATGCTCGCCGTCGGGTCGTGGACAAGCCGGCTTCCAGCTGGCGCCGAGACCGGGCTGGCCACATCCACAGCAGTGCCGGCAACCAAAGCACCGAGGCCTGAGGCGATGTCGAGAATGATCTGTTCGCCCAGAATTGCTGCCTGGGCCAACGCCTCCTTGAGATTGCCCTGGGACTGCTCGACGAAGTCATCCAGGCTACCGACGATGTCAGCATTCAAGTGGCCCGCCATCAGCTCTATCAGCGCATCACCCAGCGCCCGCTTGCCCTCCTGGCGCACGATGAACAGCATCGGGCGCAAGGCCATGCGTGCTGCGGTCATGCTCGCAGGGGAAGCCACCATACCAATCAGGTTGAGCCCGAAGCTCGCGCAATCAAAGGGCTCAGGTACGTTGCTGCGCGCCAGCGCGACAACATCACCCAGCGCGTCGACCAAGGCAATGATATTGCCTGCCATGGGCACACTGCCGGCGACACCGCTGATGCGCTCGAGGGTGGCAAAACTGGCACTGACCTCACGTAGCCAGGCATCGAAGACCACGGCGCCACGACCAACGTCCTCTATCTGGATTTCGCGAAGCGGGGTGATGGCTACCTGCGAGGCGCGGGAGTGGTCGTCGCAAGCGTAGGTATGTTCAGTCATGAGATCAGTTCACCTGGCAGCAAATCGGTAACAGTGTTCAGGCTGTGAGCCTTGAGTTCAGCCAGCTTGGGTACTGGCAACCTTGGCAGGCCGGCCAGGCCCGCCGCACTCAGCGCCGCCGAGGCGGCAGGCAGCGTAGAACCGACGGCACTGGAAGCGCTGACCCGCTGTGCCAGCCCACCCATGCCGCCCTGCATTGCGCCCCGCATCTGCTGCATACCTTGGAGCGCGCTTTGGCCGGTGTTGAGCAAGTCACTGCCGGCCTTTGCTGCATGCATGCCCTTGCCGGCGAGTTGCTTGGCCTCTTCGATCAGGCTGCCGCCAACATCAGGCTTGAGCTTGTCGAGCATCGCACCGAGCATCGACGGCGTGCCCTCTTCAAGGGCCGACAGGCTCGGCCAGGGCAGGCCCTTGGTAAAACTGCCAAGGCTCCAGGTGTTGACCGTATCGAGACCAAACCTGACCCACGCCGGCCCCGGTGCCACCCCCGACACGGCATTGAACCCCTGGCCATCGAGGCTGCCCTTGAGCACCGTGCCCAGTGCATCGGTCACTTCGTAATCGCCGGCCTGGATGCCCTTGGCATTGGCGTACAGGTTGAACAGCTCCAGGTTGCCCTTGCCCGGCTTGGGCGGCTCGGGGAAGGTCCCGGCCAGGCTCTTGGGCGCTGTGTGTGCAAACGTCGACGCGTGCGCGGTATACGGCCCGGTGGTCACGTGGGTGATGCCACTGGCGTTGTAGGTGGTGGCACTGCCGCCGCCCTGCACCACCAGTTCGGTCTTGGCTGTCAGCGTGATGCGATCGGCATTGGCAGTGATGTCGAGCTTGGCCAGCAGGTTGATGCTGTCCTTCAGGGCCCGGAAGTCGATATCTCCTGATACGGCGATCAGCCGCCAGCCCATGTTCTGCACGAACAACCGCATGCCCTGGCTGGCACTGGCCAACAGCCGCTTGCCGATCGACAGACTCGTATGCCCGGTGCTGCTCAACGCCAGGTGTTCACCGGTCGCGACATGCGTCGAGCGCGGCGTGGTCAGGGCGATGCCCGCCGGGCTGGCCAGCACCAGGTGCGGTTCGCTGAACTCGGGAAACTCGTTGGCGCCCTGGTTGGTCGGGCCGCTGCCGACGATGCCCTGGTGCTGCGCATGCAGGGCCTTGGCCACCTCGTCCTGGTCGCCCGCCTCCTGCGCCTGTACCTCGCGCGCCTGCTGGCCAAAGCCGTCCTGCTGCTCGCTGGCGGTGGCCAGGCGTTCGGCGGTTTCGGGCAGGTCCTTGTGGTGCTTGGCTTCGTGATGCCGGGGCTCGGTGGTCAGCAGCAGGCCCGCCGCTGCGCGCACGGCGCCATGCCGATCGGTACGCAGCTCGAAACCCTCACCGCGCGGCTGGCCGCCCGAGGGGCGTGGATGGGTCAGGTAGCCCAGGTTGATCGCGCTGGCGCCGTGGTCGCTGCGCAACGCGATGCTGATCTCGCTGGTGGTGTCGTCGATGCGCAGCTCGTTGCTGCGGCTGCCCTTGTATTCCTTGCTCTTGACCGTGGCCAGGGTCTTGAAATCGGGCAGCCGGTACGGCGGCAGGTTGGCGCCGTGATACAGGCAACCGGTGATCAGCGGCTGGTCGGGGTCGCCTTCCAGAAAGGTGATCAGCACCTCCATGCCGATACGCGGCAGCGAGATGGCGCCGAAGCTGCTCTGGCTGGCCCAGTTGGAGGCCACGCGCATCCAGCAGGTGGTCTTGTCGTCCGACTGGCCTTCGCGGTCCCAGAAGAACTGCACCTTGACCCGGCCGTACTCGTCGCAATAGATCTCTTCGCCTTCCGGGCCGGTCACTACAGCACGTTGCGCACCCAGCACTTTGGGCTTGGGATGCCTCAGCGGCGGTCGATACGGCACCTCCCACGGCGTGGCGCAGAAGCGGTTGCGATAGCCCTGGTGGAAGTCGTCCTTGAGGTCGGTGACGTCGCTGCTGATCACCTCCTCGAGCACCTGCGGCTGCTTGCCTTCGTGGATGATTTCGGTGAGCAGCCACAGGTCGTTCCAGGCCGGGTTGGCATGCTCGGTCAGGCTCAGAAAATGCCCGCTGACCAGGCTCGGCTGGTCGCTGCGGCCCTCGACCAGGCGGTAGTCGCTGCGGTGGCGCTCCAGGGCGCGGGTGGCCAGGTGCTTGCCGCGCGCGCGGTCGCTGAAGCGCGCCGGGTAGTCGTAGTCTTCCAGGTCCGGCGCAGCACCGCTGTCGGCGTCGCTTTCGAGCTGGATGCGCGGTTTGGTGAAGTCGTAGTCGCGCCGCGTGGTGCGGCTGGTGCGCGTGGCCAGGCGCAGGCCGAAGCGCTTGATCACCGGCACGTCGGCCACCAGCCCGGTGTCCTGCTGGTAGGCCACCGGGGCCAGCGTGGGGAATACGGTCTGGTCGTCGCCGAACACCAGCGCATGGCCCTGCGGGCTGTGCTGGAAGTGGTAGTGGATGCCCTCCTCCTCGCACAGGCGCTGGATGAAGTGCAGGTCGGACTCATCGTACTGCACGCAGTACACCCGCTCGGGGTACACCGCGCCGAGCACGAAGCGGTGGTCGCTGGCGAGGATGCCGTGCTCTTCGAGCACCTGGGCGATGATCTGCGGCACCGTCTTGTGCTGGAAGATGCGCTGGTTGATGCGGTGCGCCAGGTACGCCAGCTGCGGGCGCAGCACCAGCCGGTAGCGCGACAGGCGCCGCCCGGCTTCGCCCTGCGCGGCGCTGTAGACCAGCCCGTGAATGCCGCTGCCGCTGGGCGACAGCTGCAGGAAGGCGAGCGTGTGCAGGAGGGATTCGAGGTTCAGCGACGCCCGTTCACTGACCAGCTCCAGTTCGAATTCGAACGGCTGGCTGAGCGCTTCGCGCCCGCTGAACGACAGCACCTGAAAGTCGCTGTCGACCCCGTCCAGGGTCAGGGTGAAATGGGGCTGGTTGGCCGCTGAGAACATCCGATGTTCCTCCCGCTGCAAAAACTGGGGTGACAGGCTGCCCCGGCCGGCCATGCTGGCTGGCCGGGGCAGTGAACTAACGCAGGCTTAGCCGGCGACCGGGGTACGCCAGTCGTCCGAGCCGGAGGTACCGGACACTTCGTGGGTCCAGGTGATCTTGCGGTAGGTGAAGTGCACGTCTTCGAGGTGGGTGAAGTGCGCGTTGGCCGGGTCCTGGCAGTTGTGCATGTAGTCCTTGATGTCGACGATGATCGCGTCTTCGAGCTTGGTGGTGAAATAGTGCTCCTGGGTGCCGGCCGCCGAGGTGCGGTACCAGTGGATGACGATTTCGGTCAGGCGCTCGCCGGAGGTCAGCGCGGCCAGCAGCAGGGGCGACGCCTTGTCGAAGACCTTGGTGATGACCACCGGCTTGTGCACGCGCTGGCCGGTCGGCTGACCGGACTGCGGGTCGCGCGGGATGATCACTTCGTGGTTGAAGCCCTGGACCATGACCTGGTCTTCGTGGCCTTCCTGGTAGGTGTTGCCGACCGAATCGGCGGTGAAGGCACCGGCGGTGATCAGGCCTTGTTTGGTGCCGGTGACGGACATGTAGGCAGGTGTTGCCATGGGGGTTTGCTCCTTGCAAAAAGTGAAGCCGGACAGGCGAAAAATGCCGTGCGGCTGCAAGGAGACAGTTCAAGACCCGTGCCAACTTAAATTTAGTTGTTGTTAATCAGTAGCTTGTGTTTTTACTGTACGTTTTTTGAGCACTTTTACGCGAGAAAACCCGAAAAAGTGCGCAACTTCTTGCGCAGTACTGTGCAAGAAGTTGCGCAGTTGGCTGCAGACCACGTTTATTATGGCCCGCAGCAATGTATGCACAGGGTTATCCACATTTGAGTGCGCAAGAAGTTGCGCAGTTGGGGAAATCGGCCGCGAGCATTTCAAGAGGCAAAACGAGCGTCGACTGACCGATCGATCGTCGCCGACAGGCACCCACTCACTGACGACTGAATGCGCTCGCCATCGCACCTCATGCGCCATGACCCTGTAAACTGTCGGCCAACTTGTCCCCCCCTCAAACGAGAGCTGCCCATGGCCAACCACGACCTCACCTTCGTTCCCGATCTCGATGCCGACTCCATCTCCTCCGACGTTGTCGGTTTCGGCGGCGTGCTGGTCTCCACCCAGATCCCGACCCGGGCAGACGGCAGCCTGGAACTGGGCGACATCACCCTGCAGAGCGAATGCACCCTGCAAGCCCTGAAGGTGGCACTGGAGCGCGCCGGCAGCTCGATGGACAGGGTCATGCACCTGACCATCTACCTCACCGACATGGCCGACCGCGCCGCCTTCAATGCAGTGTACCAGCGCTTTTTCGCCAAACCATGGCCAGTGCGGGCCGCAGTTGGCGTGGCCGCCCTTGCGGTCGAAGGCATGCGCGTGGAAGTGACGGCCATGGCGGCCAAGGGCTGAGACCAGCCGTAGGCGGTCACCTGGCTCAGGACCGCGGCAGGCAGGCCAGCATCTGACGGATACGCTGCTGGGTATAGCCGGCTCGCGCAGCCGCCTCATCGATCGACTGCCGGGTCACTGTCTGCTCGATCAACCCGCCTTTGCGGGAGAATCCGGCCTGGCCAAGCACGACGAAATCGACCGGCTCGCTGATACCGTTGTAGGCACGGATATCGCTGGCGCTGCTGGCTGCTCGCCCTTTCCGGCAGCCGTCCCCTGGTTTGTCCGGGGAGGACCGAAAAGGGGGCGTCAGGCCTGACTCGACAGCGCTGCAGCGCTGCCCCACAGGGATAGGGCCGGATGCCTGCGCGGTGATTGCATTGGTGTGCAACAACTGGTGCAGCGCGATTGAGCCTTCGCCAAAAGCCGGCCCGCTTTCGCCCACAAGCGCGAACGTGCCGTGCAGGCCCTTGCCTGCGACCCAGACGATCGATCCCAGCATGCTCGCCTTGGCGGCCACCGCTATGGGCAGTGTCTCGGAGTCCAGAGGCTGCACCTGGCCATCCACCTTGTGGCGCAATGAGGTGGTGGAAACATAGCTCTGCACCGTGGCGCCGCTCACGGTGTCAAGCAGCGGCCCCTTGCGCAGGCGGCCCTTGCCATTTCCGATGAGGTAGCGCCCATTGCCGCAGGATGTTCTGGCCTGCCCTGGCGCAAAGGGCTCGACTTCCATGGCATACACGCAGAACTCGGGCGTGTGCTCGGCAAACCCTTTGAGTTCAGCCTTCAGAAAAGCGTTTCGGCAATCAAGGTCGCATCGATAGCGGACACCTTTGCGCATGATCGAAAGGCCGTTGGCGATATAGGTGAACCCATGATCGCCAACGGTGTAGGCGCCCTTGCCACCATCCGGATTCACTGCCAGCCGCGCACGCACGGCGATCGAGCCATCCTTGAACACTCGCGTCACCAACACTCGGGAATCACCCTTGCTGCTGGTCAGTGTGCCAGGCGTACCGCAATCCTCGGCGCCTGAAGCCATTGACGCGGCGAGCAGAAAGCCCGCAGCAAGCCCGGACAGTACCGTTGCGCCAGACATTCTCGATCCCCCCCAGCTCAAGGACCAGCCGCAGGAGCGGCGGAGATACTGATATAGAAGTCGATGGTGACTTCGCCCTTCTGGCTATCCGTCAGATAGGCCTTCAGCGGTTTCTGGGTCTGCCTGAGCGCCTTGACCTCCACCCAGTAGCTTCTGTTTTCAGTAATCAATCTGATTTCGGCAGCGCCCTGATCGGATGAGTCCTGAGTTGCGTAGGTGATGCGCAGGTCGCCGGAGGAGTTCAGGATCAGAAAGCGCTCCTGCCCGCCTGCCACCATGTCCAGTGTGGATCCGGATGGCAGCCCTTTGATCGAGGGCACTTGCCCCTGAAACGGGTTGCAACCGGGAGCATCACTGTCAAAGCCCGGTGCAGTGGTGTAGATGCGCGCAATCCATTCATTGGCCTCATCGGCCAGCAAGGCTGCCTGGAGCTGCTGCTGGGCGTTGAAACGTCCATTGATGGAAATAGGCGCCAGGCCGGCTGACCACGCGTTCTTCGTGCCGTCCGGCGGGGGAACCGGCCGTGACCCGATCGCGTCGGAGATGATCCGGTACGTCACCTCAGGGGCAGGCTGCAATGCAGCCAGGTAGTTGTTGAGCGCCGCGACGATTTCGACCAGTTTCTCCTTGTACACCCTGTCGAATGCCTTCGCCCTGGAAATCGCGCCATACAACGAGTAGGCATTGGTAATCGACACGGCTCCAGAGCCAGCCTTCAGCTGGGCGATGCGCCTTATCAGCTCGTTACCCTCCTCCAGGCTGGCCCGCTCGTATATCGACTCGACACACATCACCGCTTGCACGCCACGGTGATAAAGCTGCTCTCTGGTGGGTTTGTACTGCGCAGCGGAAAAACCATAGAGCGATGCACTGCCAGCCGCAAGCGCTGCCACCTGGTGACCGTTGCCTGCAGTGACGGCCTTGTAGCCCCCAAGACCCAGCGCACCTGCCAGCGCCAATGACGATCCCGACTGCCAGTAGGCCAATCCGTTGGTCTTGCCCTGGAGCTCCATGCGGATCTTGCTGGCCAGTTGCGAGCCAGTGGCAGTCTTTGTTTCAGGCGCGATACTCTGCACATAAGGGTTGAACAGCGCACAGGATGCGAGCAGCGCGGCCCCGCCCATGACCAGCAGTCTGACCAGCCGTATCGTCATGATGCCAATCCTTTGGAAGGCTGTAACAACGACGATAGATCCGCCATGGCAAATAGCAAGTGCGCCAGTATTTAAGACGCCTGCAGCTGTCCTATGCTTCGGCTCAGGGCCCAGTGCGAGCAGGATATGTTTCACCAACCCCCTGTTTCCAGTACCCTCGACGCAACTGCGGACATACATCTGATTCCATGCGAAAACTTCTGCTTGGCGCCCTGGCGCTTGTTCTGACTGCCATGCTCCTGGGCTATGGCCTGTGGACCGAACAACGCCCGGCCGGCCACTACCTGTCCGACCTTCGTGTTGAAGTGGCGCTGAACCAGGGCGTGCCCGCCGACAAGGGCAATCTGCTGGGCATCGAGCCACTGCTGTATCCGGGCGACTACCAGAACCTGGCCCTGCTGCACCGCAAGCTCGCCGCCTACCTTGAACACGCTCGCACCCAGGGCCTGGTCGGCCCGCGCACGATCGTGGTGCTGCCCGAGCATATCGGCACCTGGCTGTGGGCCCGCGGCGAAAAGAAAGAGCTGTACCAGGTCACCCGCCTGCAGGAGGCCTGGCAATGGCTGGAGCTGAGCAACCCGCTGCGCTACGGGCTGGCCATGTTCAACGCCGAGGGCGACGACCGCCGCGCCGATGCGCACCTGCGCATGAAGGCCACGCAGATGGCAGCCGACTACCAGCAACTGTTCGGCGGCCTGGCCAGGGAGTTCGGCGTGACCCTGGTGGCCGGTTCCATCGTGCTGCCCACCCCGTATGCAGAGCAAGGCATCCTTCACAGCGGCAGCGGCGCGCTGTACAACAACGGCGTGGTATTCGCCAGCGACGGCAAGGTGATCGGCCAGCCGCAACGCCAGCAATACCCCGACAGTGAAGTGCGCCGCTTCATCCGCAGCGGCGATGCCTATCCGCTGCAAGTATTCGATACACCCGCAGGCCGCCTCGGCGTATTGGTGGGCAGCGACAGCTGGTACCCGGCCAACTACCAGCAACTGGCCGCGCAGTCGGCACAACTGATCGCGGTACCCGCCTTCATCAGCGGCCGAGACAGCTGGACCGCCCCCTGGCGCGGCAACCGCCACCAGCCGATGGCCGTGAGCCTGCCGCTCAAGGCCGGCCAGGTCGAGGAAGGCCAGGCCTGGCAGCGCCTGATCGGCCACGGCCAAAGCGCCGATACCGCCCTGCTGAGCGTGTTCCTGCGCGGCCAGTTCTGGGAAATTGCCGGCGACGGCCTGGGCTTCACCAGCCGCGACGGGCACTACGTCAGTGCCAGCAGTCATCCCGGCGCGCGCCTGCTCAACCTCTGGCTGTAACCGATGAACCGACCACGGGTACGCCTGGGGGATCTGTCGGTGGGGTTCATCCAGAGCCTTGCGCAGGCGCTGCAGCAACTGGGGCATGATCCGGCCCCCCTTCTGCAACGCTACGGGCTTGTGCCTGCACGGCTGGCCGAAGCCGGTGCGCGCCTGTCGATTCCGCGCTACATGCACCTGGGGCATGCCGCCATTGCACTCAGCAACGAACCGGCGCTGGGCTTGCACATGGGCCGCCTAAGCCGCCTGAACCAGGCCGGCCTGGCCGGTGTAGCCGCCGCCCAGGCCCCTACTCTGGGCGAGGCCGCGCGTACGCTGGTGCGTTTCGAGCCGCTGTACGCCGCCAACTACCGTGGCCAGTCCAGCCTCCATGAGGACAATCAGGGCGCCTGGCTGCGCTTCTATTCGATCAGCCCGTACAACGACTACAACCGCTTCGTGGTCGACTCGGTACTGGCCGGCTGGCTGGCACAACTGTCGGGGCTGGTGGGGGTGGCAGTGCAGGCGGAGCGCATGGAGATCGAGTTTTGCGCGCCCGCCTATGCCGACCGTTACCAGGCCCTGTGCAGCAGCCCGGTGCAGTTCGGGGCTACACATAATCAGTTGCGCCTGGACCGCGCCAGCCTGGCGCTGCGCAACCCGGCCCATTGCCCCAGCACCTGGCAGCACCTGTTGCAGCTATGCGAGCAGGAACTGGCGGAGCGCACGCGCATGCGCAGCCTGGCTGAGCGTATCGCCCATCTGCTGGGGCCGTTGCTCAACGGCGGACGTGAACCGGACCTGGGTGAAGTGGCGGCGCAGCTGCAACTGCCCACTTGGACCCTGCGGCGCAAGCTAACCGAGGAAGGCACGCAGTTTCGGGCGATTCTGAACGACACGCGCAGCGATCTGGCTGTGACCTACATCCGCGACACGGAGCTGGCCTTTGGCGAAATAGCCTACCTGCTGGGGTTTGCGTCGGCAGAGGCCTTCCAGCGCGCATTCAAGCGCTGGAACGGCGTGACGCCGGGGGACTTTCGCCGCAGCCAGCGGCGGGGCGCATGAGCCCGATCAGAGCTCGGTAGCGTCTTCGGCCGGCTCTGGCGGGTCGAGTTCGAATGCGCGGTATTCCAGCAGTTCTTCTTGATAGTCGTCCATTGCCTGCTCCTTGGTTTTCTCGATCATGTCATTGAGTCGTGCTTCACCCTAAAGTGCCCAGGTGAAGAAAAAATGACCGTGACGTGACAGGCTGGCGCAAGGTGGCTCGCCCTTCGCTGGCAAGCCAGCGAAAATTACAAGCGCTCAGCCCATTGAGATAAACGTAGCAGGCAATCGATGATTTATCCGATGCGTCACAGCGGAGCAGGCGCGTCGGGCGTCGGGGCCGCTGGAGGCTGCGCCGGTGCGGCGGCAGGCTCGGTGGCCGGTGCAGTCTGTTCGACCGTGATCGGCGCCGCATCCTGGGGCGGCGCCACAGGCTGCGAGCTCTTGCTGTCGTCGACCAGCGGTGCAGCCGGCGCTTGCGCTGCCGGTACCGCCACCACCGGCGCTGCAACCTCGGCAGGTGCCGCAGGGGCCGGAGCCTGCGCCGGCGCGGCCTCGACGGCCGGAGCGCTTGGCGCAGCAGGCGCAGGTTCGGGCACTCCCAGGTCGAGAGCCGGCTTGGCGGGTTCGGCCTTGGGCTCGACCTTTGCCTTCTTGCTCGGCTTGGGCAGGAAACTCTCGACCAACGCAAAGTAGCGCTCGTAGAACTTGGGCGAGGTCACCGTTTCGCTGGCCACTTTGACCATGGAGTCGTCCGACGAGCCGATCGGCATCGACACCGACCCCAGCACACCCACCCCGAGGCTGGCCGAAGTGTTGGATTTTTTCAGCGCATAACGGTCCTGCAGGGCATTGGCGAACATGGTCGAGCGCTGACCGGAACCGGTGTCGTTGGCACAGACCACGTTGAAGCTGATCTGCAGGTGCGAGTCGCCCGTCTGCTGGAAGCTCTTGTTGCCATTGACCTGGCCCGGTTCGCTGGTGGTGATGATGTAGCCCTGGCTGAGCAGCGCGCGCCGGGCAGCCTCGCAGGTACCTGCTTCGCTGACCGGAAAGCTGCGCGAGAAGGTGCCCGAGTCGTCGAAGTTCTCGTGTTCGTAGATGGCGGCTTTCTTCGAGGAACAGCCGGCAACGCCCGCCAGCACAAGGGCCAGCCCGAGCGCAGTGAAGACGGTTGACTTTGACATTGAAAATCCTGCGAAAAACGGTCGGCGCCTATTGTGCATCACATCCGCAGATGACTGAAACCGCAACCGGGCGATCCGGCACTAAATTTCACCTGCACAGCGGCTGGTCTGCACTACACAGCCGTCCTGAACCATTGGTCGCGATTTTTTTCGCTCACTATTTAACCAGCTTTCCCACGTCATACCGGGAAATGTCTGACTCCCCGCTACACCTTGAGCCCATCGATACTGGCCCGGCATGCGACAGAAAATGGCAATACGCCACTACGTCAGCCACTGACCATCGACCCAGGAGCATTCAAGGTGAAAAACATATCGGTGAAAGTGAAGCTGGCCCTCGGTTTCGCGAGTATCGTGCTGCTGATGGCGCTCCTCGCCGTGATCGGCATTCGCAGCCTCAACACCCTGACCACCCGTGCCGATCGGCTGGTGTCGGTCAATCACGTGCTCGACCACACCAATGACATTCGCGCCGCGCGCCTGTCGTATGAACACCACGGCGATGAAAACCTTGCGGCGCAATTGAACACCTCTTACAGCACCCTGGTGGCGCTGATCGAGGAGAACCTCCAGCGCCTGGACGACGCAGTGTCCAGGCAGCAGTTGCAACACGTGCTGGAAAACATGCAGGGCTACATGCAGCAGTTTCGCCAGCTGCAAACCGCCCAGCAGGACATAGGCCGCATCCAGGCCGATTCCGAGCGCCTGGGCAGCAGCCTGCAGAACGATGTCCGTACGCTGACCCAGGCGCTGTACCAGGACGACGCCGGCAACGTCCGTCGCGACCTTGCCACCCTCAACGACGCCCTGAGCGACCTGCGCCAGAACAGCCTGGCCATGATGCGCGAGGGCAGCACCAAACGCCTGGACACGGTGCGTGAGGCCCACACGCGCGCCAATGACAACCTGAAGCGCCTGGGCAGCCGTCACCCGCAACTGGGTAGATTGCCCTCCGACCTGGACCAGTACCTGCAACTGGCCGAGCGCTTTGCCCGCGATGTCGAGCAGCAGGCCCGCAGCCGTACGGTGCTGGTGAGCAATATCGAAACCAGCCTGGAAGCGATCAATACGCTGATCGCACGCCAGAATCAGCTCAGCGTCGACGAGTCCAGCCACAGCCGTGCGCTGATGCTCGGGCTGCTGGTTGGCGCCATGCTGCTGGGCGGTGCGATCGGCTGGGTGATCATCCGCCAGATCACCCAGCCGCTGCAGCAGGCCGTAGTGATCGCGCGTCGTATCGGTGCCGGCGACCTGATGGATAACAGCAGCGAGCTGCGCCGTGACGAGTTTGGCCAGTTGCTCCTAGCCCTCTCCCAAAGCGGCGACAACCTGCGCGGTGTGCTGGGCCAGGTGGGCACCGTTACCGCTCAGTTGTCAGCGGCGGCCGAGCAGCTCTCGGCCATCACCGAACAGACCCGTGCCGGCGTCGACAGCCAGAAACTGGAGACCGACCAGGTCGCCACGGCCATGAGCGAAATGGTAGCCACGGTGCAGGAAGTGGCGCGCAATGCCGAGCAGGCCAGTACCGCCACCCGCCAGGCCAACAGCCAGGCCAGCCAGGGCAATCTGGTGGTACAGCGCGCACTGACCCAGATCGACCAGTTGGCCGACGACATCGGCACCTCCGCCGACGCCGTCGGCAGGTTGTCCGAAGAGAGCGAACGCATCGGCAGTGTGATGACGGTGATCAATTCCATTGCCGAGCAGACCAACCTGCTGGCGCTCAACGCCGCCATCGAGGCGGCACGTGCCGGCGAGGCCGGGCGTGGCTTCGCCGTGGTGGCCGATGAGGTGCGCGGGCTGGCCCAACGCACCCAGCAGTCCACCGCAGAGATCGAGACATTGATCGGGTCATTGCAGCAGGGTGCGCAGAGGGCTGCAGAACGCATGCACACCAGCCAGGGCATGGTCGGTACGACAGTCGGGCTGGCCAATGAGGCAGGCGTGGAGCTGCAGGCCATCACACACACGGTCACGCACATCCAGGCCATGAACGTGCAGATCGCGACCGCCGCCGAACAGCAGAGCGCGGTAGCCGAAGAGATCGGTCGCAGCGTGATCAGTGTGCGTGATGTGGCCGAACAGACGTCCACCGCCTCGGCGCACACTGCCACCTCGGCGGCAGAGCTGGCGCGCCTGGGCACTGAGCTGCAAGGGCTGCTTTCGCGCTTCAAGGTCTGAGGGGCATATTCTTTCGCCAGCAAGGCCGGCACCTGCAGGCAGTACGTCGCCAGCAGGTGCCAGCCTTGGCGGCCAGGCTTTTCTGCAGGCACAAAAAAAGCGACCCTAAGGTCGCTTTTTTTGTTGCTTCGAGGAGTTCAAGGGCCTCGAGGCGGATATGGCGCAGCGGACGGGACTCGAACCCGCGACCCCCGGCGTGACAGGCCGGTATTCTAACCGACTGAACTACCGCTGCGTATCGCACAGGCTTTCACCTGTTTGAAACTGGGATCTGGCCTGAAGCCTTGGCTTCGGACCTCAAACCGGTTGTTGAACCGATCTGGAGAAAAGTGGCGCAGCGGACGGGACTCGAACCCGCGACCCCCGGCGTGACAGGCCGGTATTCTAACCGACTGAACTACCGCTGCGCATAGTGGACTTGCGTCCTGTTCCTCTCTGGTAACACCGTCTTTCGAAAGTGTCGGGCCAGGAACATCTCAGGAAGTGGTGGGTGATGACGGGATCGAACCGCCGACCCTCTGCTTGTAAGGCAGATGCTCTCCCGGCTGAGCTAATCACCCGTGTGCTTCGCTGAGGTGGTGAAATTTACGCAGGTATCGAACCTAAGTCAATACCAGTGTTGAAGTTTTTTTCACTTTCGTAAAAAAACAGCTGCAGGCTTCAAGCAACAAGCTGCAAGTAAAAGCAGAATCAAAAGCCGATTGCACAGGTTCTTGCAGCGTGTCGCGTGAAGCCTGCCGCTTACGTGTAAATCATCTTCTTGGTCATGCCACCGTCCACCACGAACTCCTGGCCGGTGACAAAACCCGCGTTGCGCGACAACAGCCATGCCACCATCGCCGCCACATCTTCCACGGTCCCTACCCTGCCCGCCGGGTGCTGAGCATGGTCGGCCTCGCTCAAGGGCTCGGCACGGCGCAGCGAAGGGTCCCGCGCATCGATCCAGCCAGGGCTGACAGCGTTGACGCGGATCTCCGGGCCCAGGCTCATGGCCAGTGCGTGGGTCAGGGCCAGCAGCCCGCCCTTGCTCGCAGCATAGGCCTCGGTATCGGGTTCGGACTGTGCCGCACGGGTGGACACCAGGTTGACGATGGCGCCGCAATGCGCGCGCAGGTAAGGCGCACAGTGCTTGGCCAGCAGCATCGGGCCACCCAGGTTGACCGCCAGCACGCGGTTCCAGTGGTTCAGGCTGAGGCTTTCGAGGGTGGTATTGTGCGGGTCGGCAATCGCCGCGTTGCACACCAGCGCATCCAGGCGCCCGAACTGCCCCAGCACCTCGGCCACGCCCACCGTCACCTGGGCCTCGTCGGCCACGTCCATGCCGACAAACCAGGCGTTGTCACCGAGCACCTTGGCCACCTTCGCGCCACGGGCCCGATCCAGGTCGGTGAGCACCACTTGCCAGCCCTCGCTGATCAGCCAGGCCGCGATGCCCAGGCCGATCCCGCGTGCAGCGCCGGTTACCAGCGCCACACGCCCGTTGTGGCTGCTCTCGCTCACCGACCAGTCGATCACAGCGCCGCCAGACCGCGCGCCAGGTCGGCCTGCAGGTCGCCCACGTCTTCCAGGCCCACGGCAACCCTGATCAGGCTGTCGCGAATCCCGGCGGCCTCACGCTCCTGCGGCGCCAGACGGCCGTGGGAGGTGGTGGCCGGGTGGGTGATGGTGGTCTTGCTGTCACCCAGGTTGGCGGTGATCGAAATCAGCCGCGTGGCGTCGATGAAGCGCCATGCGCCCTCCTTGCCACCCTTGACCTCGAAGCTCACCACCGCACCGAAGCCGCGCATCTGGCGCTTGGCCAGCTCGTGCTGCGGGTGGCTTGGCAGGCCGGCGTAATGCACCTTCTCGACACCGTCCTGCTGCTCCAGCCACTCGGCCAGGGCCTGGGCATTGGCGCAGTGGGCGCGCATGCGCAGGTTCAGCGTTTCCAGGCCCTTGAGGAACACCCAGGCGTTGAACGGGCTCAGCGTCGGCCCCGCAGTACGCAGAAAGCCCACCACTTCCTTCATGTGCTCGTTGCGCCCGGCGACCACGCCGCCCATGCAGCGCCCCTGGCCGTCGATGAACTTGGTCGCCGAATGCATGACGATGTCCGCGCCCAGCTTCAATGGCTGTTGCAGGGCCGGAGTGCTGAAGCAATTGTCCACCACCAGCAGCGCGCCCCGGGCATGGGCGATCTCGGCCAGCGCGCCGATGTCCACCAGCTCGGCCAGTGGATTGGACGGCGACTCGACGAACAGCAGCCTGGTGTTGGGCTTGATCGCCTGTTCCCAGCCAGCCAGGTTGGCCAGCGGCACGTAGTCGACCTGCACGCCGAAGCGCTTGAAGTACTTCTCGAACAGGCTGATGGTCGAACCGAACACGCTCTGCGAGACCAGCACGTGGTCGCCAGCGCTGCACAAGGCCATCACCAGCGACAGGATCGCGGACATGCCTGTGGAGGTGGCGACCGCCTGCTCGGCGCCTTCCAGGGCGGCGATGCGCTCCTCGAAGGCCCTTACGGTCGGGTTGGTGTAGCGCGAATAGACGTTGCCTGGAACCTCGCCGGCGAACCGCGCAGCGGCATCGGCCGCCGTACGGAACACGTAGCTGGAAGTGAAGAACAGCGGGTCGCTGTGCTCACCTTCCGGCGTGCGATGCTGGCCGGCGCGTACCGCCAGCGTATCGAAAGCGACCCCGTCGAGGTCGCTGTCCAGGCGCCCGGCATCCCATTGCTGTGTCATGCCGTTGCTCCCCTTGTCAGTTGTTGTAAAGGTCGATGATCGCGCTGACCGCCTGGTTCTTGACCTTGGAGGCGTCGTTGCGCGCCTGCTCGATCTTGTCCAGGTAGGCGGCGTCGATGTCGCCAGTCACGTACTGGCCATCGAATACCGCGCAATCGAAATGCTCGATCTTGATCTTGCCACCACCTACAGCCTCGATCAGGTCCGGCAGGTCCTGGTAGACCAGCCAGTCGGCGCCGATCAGTTCGGCCACGTCCTGGGTGCTGCGGTTGTGCGCGATCAGTTCATGAGCGCTCGGCATGTCGATGCCGTAGACGTTGGGGAAACGCACCGCTGGCGCGGCGGAGCAGAAGTAGACGTTCTTCGCGCCGGCTTCGCGGGCCATCTGGATGATCTGCTTGCAGGTGGTGCCGCGCACGATCGAGTCGTCGACCAGCATCACGTTCTTGCCGCGGAACTCCAGCTCGATGGCATTGAGCTTCTGGCGTACCGACTTCTTGCGCGCGGCTTGGCCGGGCATGATGAAGGTACGGCCGATGTAGCGGTTCTTGACGAAGCCTTCACGGAACTTCACGCCCAGGTGGTTGGCCAGTTCCAGCGCCGCGGTACGGCTGGTGTCGGGAATCGGGATGACCACGTCGATGTCGTGCTCGGGACGCTCACGCAGAATCTTCTCGGCAAGCTTCTCGCCCATGCGCAGGCGCGCCTTGTACACCGACACACCGTCGATGATCGAATCCGGGCGGGCCAGGTAAACGTGCTCGAAGATGCAGGGGGAAAGCTTGGGCGCGATGGCGCACTGGCGGGTGTGCAGCTTGCCTTCTTCGGTGATGTACACCGCTTCGCCCGGCGCCAGGTCGCGGATCAGGGTGAAGCCGAGCACGTCCAGCGAGACGCTTTCGGAGGCGATCATGTATTCGACGCCTTCGTCGGTGTGACGCTGGCCGAACACGATCGGGCGGATGCCGTTCGGATCGCGGAAGCCGACGATGCCGTAGCCGGTGATCATCGCCACCACCGCGTAGCCACCCACGCAACGGTTGTGCACGTCGGTCACGGCGGCGAACACGTCTTCCTCGGTCGGTTGCAGCTTGCCGCGCACCGCCAGCTCATGGGCGAATACGTTGAGCAGCACTTCGGAGTCGGAGTTGGTGTTGACGTGGCGCAGGTCGGACTCGTAGATCTCCTTGGCCAGTTGCTCCACGTTGGTCAGGTTGCCGTTGTGCGCCAAGGTGATGCCATACGGCGAGTTGACGTAGAACGGCTGGGCCTCGGCCGAGGTCGAGCTGCCCGCAGTCGGGTAGCGCACATGACCGATGCCCATGTGGCCCACCAGACGCTGCATGTGACGCTGTTGGAACACGTCACGTACCAGGCCGTTGTCCTTGCGCAGGAATAGTCGGCCATCATGGCTTGTAACGATACCGGCAGCATCCTGGCCGCGGTGCTGGAGCACGGTTAGCGCGTCATACAGCGCCTGATTGACGTTCGACTTACCGACGATACCGACGATGCCACACATGCGACGCAACCCCTACATTATGAAACTTGACGGATCAGCACTCAGGGCGCTTTGGGCCCAAGCAACTGTTCTTGAAACGGGAGATCAGCCGGTGCGCTGATTCCGCTGGCTAGCCACTGGCTGGTCAGCCCCAGAATGAGGTTTTTCGACCAGTCAGCCACCAATAGAAATTGTGGCAGCAGGCGAGACTCCTGCCACCACGGGTCCTGTTGTACCGGCCCCAGGCTCAGCAGCCCGACCGCCACCACGACGAGCAGGGCCCCGCGAGCGGCGCCGAACGCCATGCCCAGGAAGCGATCGGTCCCGGACAACCCGGTGACGCGAATCAGCTCGCCGATCAGAAAATTGATCATTGCCCCCACCAGCAAGGTGGCGACGAAAAGAATGGCACATCCGGCTATCACCCGCGCCGACGGCGTCTGGATGTAGCCTTCAAGGTACTGCGAGATACCGCCACCGAACATCCAGGCGACCGCACCGGCGATGATCCAGGTAAGCAGCGACAAGGCTTCCTTGACGAAACCGCGCTTGAGACTGATCAGCGAAGAAACGGCGATGATCGCGAGAATCGCCCAGTCGACCCAGGTAAATGCCACAGTGCTGCCTGCAAACGGATAAGGCGGCGCATTTTACCAGAGCGGTGGGCTATCGGTAAGCGGTGATTTGCCATCCGGCGGCGGCCGGACGGCGGGGGGTCAGCTACGTTCGGGCTGGAAGCGCACCACAAAACCCTTGAGGTTCTGCTGGCGGTTGATCACATCGCGCAGGCGCTCGGCTTCGGCACGCTCGATCAGCGGCCCGACGAACACCCGGTTGGTACCTTCGGCCGAGCGAATATAGGCGTTGTAGCCCTGGCTACGCAGGGTTTTCTGCAGGTTCTCGGCATTGGCGCGGTTGGACAGGCTGGCCAGTTGCACCGACCAGCTCACCGGCAGGCCATTGCCATCGACCTTGGCAGGTGCACTGGCAACCGGCTTGGCCGGGGCCGCCGCAGGCTTGCTGACCGGCGCAGGCGTGGCCGGCTTGGCCTCCGTCACCGGCGCGGCGGGCGCTGGGGTAGGTGCAGTCACCACCGGTGCCGGGGCAATGGGCATGCTCGGTGCGCTGGGTTCCTGGGCGGTGAGCGCCTCATCCTGGATCACCTGCGGCTCGGGCACCTCCACCGGCTCCACCTGCACCTGCGGTAAGGCCGGCACAGCCGGGGCGGCGGGCGCCTCGACATGCACCTGGCGCAGCTCGTCCTCACGGGTGAACAGCATCGGCAGGAAGATCACCGCCAGTGCCACCAGCACCAGCGCGCCCACCATCCGCTGCTTGACGACTTTATCCAGCAACGCCATTTGCCCCGTCCTCCATGGTCTGCCGGCTCAGCCACTGCAGGGCCTCGCCGACACAGAAAAATGATCCGAACAGCAGGATCTGGTCGCCTGCCGTCGCTTGCGCGCACTGCCCGTCAAGGGCGTCGGCGACGCTTGCATACGACTTCACGTCGGCGCCAAGGTTCTGCAACGCGGCCTGCAACTCGCTTGCAGGCCGGCTGCGGGCGGTGTCCAGTGGCGCAACCGCCCAGTGGGCCACTTGCGCATGCAGAGGTTCGATCACCCCGGCCAGGTCCTTGTCAGCCAGCAGGCCGAATACCGCCAGGCGCCTGCCGGCCACCGGGCGCGAAGCCAGGCGCTGAGCGAGGTACTGGGCCGCATGTGGATTATGGCCGACGTCGAGCAGAATGCTCAGGTGCTTGCCCTGCCAGATGAACTGGCGACGGTCGAGACGCCCGACGATACGGGTGTCGCGCAGTGCCTGGGCGATCTGCGCGGCATTCCAGGGCAGGCCGGTCAGCAGGTAGGTCTGCAACGCCAGCGCCGCGTTTTCCATGGGCAGATCGAGCAACGGCAGGTCGTGCAGCTCGACGGCATTGCCGTGCGCATCCACGCCCCGCCACTGCCAGTACTGGTCGGTGCTGGACAGGTCGAAGTCGCGTCCGCGCAGCAGGAACCGGCAGCCTAGTTCGCGTGCCTTGTCCAGCAGCGGCTGCGGCGGGTCGAGGTCGCCACACAGCGCCGGCTTGCCGGCACGGAAAATCCCGGCCTTCTCGAAGGCCACCGACTCACGGGTATCGCCAAGGAAATCGCAATGGTCGACACCGATACTGGTGACCACGGACAGGTCGGCGTCCACCAGGTTGACGGTGTCGAGCCGCCCGCCCAGGCCCACTTCAAGCACCACGGCGTCCAGCGCCGACTGCTGGAACAGCCAGAACGCCGCCAGGGTACCGGCCTCGAAGTAGGTCAGGGAGGTCTCGCCACGCGCCGCTTCGACGGCGGCGAATGCCTGGCACAGCTGCGCATCGCTGGCCTGCTGGCCGTCGATCTGCACCCGCTCGTTGTAGCGCAGCAGGTGCGGCGAGCTGTAGACCCCGACCTTCAGGCCCTGGGCCTGCAGCAGGCTGGCCACGAAGGCACAGGTAGAGCCCTTGCCATTGGTGCCGGTAACGGTAATCACCCGAGGCGCGGGCTGGCCCAGCCCGAGGCGCGTTGCGACCTGCCGCGAACGCTCCAGGCCCATGTCGATTGTCGACGGGTGCAACTGCTCGAGGTAGGCGAGCCACTCGCCCAGGGTGCGCTGGGTCATACGTTGGCAGGCACCGGTGGTACCACGATCGGCTCGATCACGGGGGCGACGAACTTCGGCGTCGGCAGGCCCATCATCTGCGCCAGCAGATTGCCCAGGCGCGGGCGCAGTTCGGATCGGGCGATGATCATGTCGATGGCACCGTGCTCCAGCAGGAACTCGCTGCGCTGGAAGCCTTCAGGCAGTTTTTCGCGCACGGTCTGTTCGATAACCCGAGGGCCGGCAAAGCCGATCAGCGCCTTGGGCTCGCCCACGATCACGTCGCCGAGCATTGCCAGGCTGGCCGAAACGCCGCCGTAAACAGGGTCGGTGAGAACCGAGATGAACGGGATGCCTTCTTCGCGCAGGCGCGCCAGCACGGCGGAGGTCTTGGCCATCTGCATCAGCGAGATCAGCGCTTCCTGCATGCGCGCGCCGCCCGAGGCCGAGAAGCAGACCATCGGGCAGCGGTTTTCCAGGGCATAGTTGGCGGCACGCACGAAACGTTCGCCGACGATGGCACCCATCGAACCGCCCATGAAGGAGAACTCGAACGCACTGACCACCACCGGCATGCCCAGCAGGGTACCGCTCATGGAAACCAGGGCGTCCTTTTCGCCGGTCTGCTTCTGCGCAGCAACCAGGCGGTCCTTGTACTTCTTGCCGTCGCGGAACTTCAGGCGGTCGACCGGCTCCAGGTCGGCACCCAGCTCATTGCGGCCTTCGGCGTCGAGGAAGATGTCGATGCGTGCACGTGCGCCGATGCGCATGTGGTGATTGCACTTGGGGCACACATCCAGGGTCTTTTCCAGCTCCGGACGATACAGCACGGCCTCGCAGGACGGGCATTTGTGCCACAGCCCTTCGGGTACCGAGCTCTTCTTCACCTCGGAACGCATGATCGAAGGGATCAGTTTGTCTACCAACCAGTTGCTCATGCTTTCTTTCTCCAGTAGCGGCGACCGGCAGGCAAAAGTTGCCGGGTCACGCGTATGCCCTTGAGCTCAATTCGTGTATGACGCGATGATGAACCGTGGCCGGCGGTGCGCGTTCAGCGCGGTACCACCCTGCCCCAGCTTCATCGTCAACCTGTAAAGGCGACGCCGGTGGCGCCACCCGGTAATTTCGATCGGCCCGTGGGCGCGATCCGGCAGCAACGGGCTGCGAAAGCTATGGACGATGGCGCACCGCCAGCCGTCACATCGAGCATTCGCCCGCCCCTCACGCCTGGCGCACCGCGCGCATGAACGCCTCGATGCGGGCCGGGTCCTTGATGCCCTTGGCCTGCTCCACCCCACCACTGACGTCCACTGCATAAGGACGCACCTGGGCGATGGCCGCCCCGACATTGTCGGCCGAGAGGCCGCCAGCCAGGATGATCGGCTTGCTCAGGTGCTCGGGTATCAGGGACCAGTCGAACGCCTCGCCGGTTCCGCCCGGAACGCCGGCCACGAAAGTGTCGAGGAGGATGCCGCTGGCCTTGGCGTACTGCTGGCAGCCGGCCTCCAGGTCATCCCCGGGGCGAACCCGCAGGGCCTTGATCCAGGGACGGTGGTAGCCGTCGCAGTCGGCCGGGGTTTCGTCGCCATGAAACTGCAGCAGGTCCAGCGGCACGGCGTCGAGGATCTCGTTGAGCTCACAGCGGCTGGCGTTGACGAACAGGCCCACGGTGGTGACGAAGGGCGGCAGTGCAGCGATGATCGCCCGCGCCTGCTGCACGTTCACCGCCCGCGGACTTCTCGCGTAGAACACCAGCCCGATGGCGTCGGCGCCCGCCTCGGCCGCGGCCAGCGCATCCTCGATGCGGGTAATCCCGCAGATCTTGCTGCGAACGGCGGACATGGCCTGTGAACCTCAGCTGAACCGGAAAGCTCCGGATGTTAGCAAATGCCTTGCGGGCCGTCAGCCGTCAACGACTCGTAACCCGTAAGGAAATGTGGCCCGATGAAACGCTCGGGCAGTTCGAACTCGTCATGGTATTCCACCTGCACCAGGTACAGCCCGAACGGGTGCGCGGTCACCCCGCCGGTACGACGCACGCGGCTTTCGAGCACTTCCCTGGCCCACTCGGGCGGACGCTCGCCGGCGCCGATGGTCATCAGCACGCCGGCAATGTTGCGCACCATGTGATGCAGGAAGGCGCTGGCACGGATATCCAGCACGATCATGCGCCCATGCCGGCTCACCCGCAGGTGATGGATCTGCTTGATCGGCGACTTGGCCTGGCACTGGCCGGCGCGGTAGGCGCTGAAGTCATGGGTGCCCACCAGGTAGGCTGCGGCTTCGGCCATGCGCCCGGCATCGAGTGGGCGGTGATTCCAGGTGACCTGGTCGCCCAGGTGCGCCGGGCGGATCTGGTCGTTGTAGATCACGTAGCGGTAGCGCCGGGCAATGGCCTTGAAGCGCGCGTGAAAGTGCGCCGGCATCTGCCTGGCCCACGACACGCTGACGTCATGCGGCAGGTTGATGTTGGCGCCCATGGTCCAGGCCTTCATGCTGCGCACCGCCCGCGTGTCGAAATGCACCACCTGGCCGCTGGCATGCACGCCGGCATCGGTACGCCCGGCGCACTGCAGCGACACTGGCGAGTCGGCGACCTTCGACAGTGCCTCCTCGAGGGTCTGCTGCACGCTCGGCACGCCACTGGCCTGGCGTTGCCAGCCACGGTAGCGGGTGCCTTTGTATTCCACGCCCAGCGCGATTCTGAAAAAGCCTTCGGCGGCCATTTCGGCTGCGGCGTTATCGATGATTTCCAAGGGGATACAGCCTGTCGGTTTACGCAATGGCGCGGATTATAACGACAACGGCAGCCACGAGGGCTGCCGTTGGCCTTTCAGGTGGGCGTTCAGCTCATCTGCGAACGCAGTTCGATGGCTTCCTTGCGCTGGGTCTCGGTACCTTCCTTCATCACTTCGTCGAGTATCTCGCGGGCGCCGTCGTTGTCGCCCATGTCGATGTAGGCACGTGCCAGATCAAGCTTGGTGGCGGCTTCGTCGGTACCGGAGAGGTAGTCGAACTCCGGCTCGTCGAGCATCAGGTCGGAGGCGTCCTCGGCGGTGAAGTGCGGCGCGATGGAAGGCTGCTCGAGGTTCTGCGAGAGCTTGTCGAGCTCGGCGTTGACGTCGTCCAGCTCGGCGGCAAAGCTGGCGTCCAGCGGGTCCGGCTCGTCGGCCAGGGACAGGTCGAAATCATCGGCCAGGTCCGGGAAGCTGTCGTCCAGCCCCAGTGAGTCATCGAACGCGGCCAACTGGGCCTCGATATCCAGTGGCGCTTCAGGCGTAGCGGCGGGTGCAGCTTCAGGCGCCGGTGGCGCAAGGTCGGCGCCCATGTCGAGGTCGAAGTCGGACAGGTCATCCAGGATTGGCTCGGGCTCGACCGGTGCAGGTTCGGGCATCGGCTCGGCAGGCACCTCGGCGGGCGTCTCGGCCGGCACTTCAGTCACTGCCTGCTCCTGCACGTCGGGCACTTGCGGCGCTGGCGTCTCGGCCTGGGCCTGGGCCTGGGTCTGCTCTTGCAGCAGGGTATCGAAATCGAGGTCGTCGAGCGCCGCGATATCGGCAGGCGGCGTGGCCTGCGGCGCCTGCGGATCATCGATCTGCAGGTCTGCCAGGCCCTCGAGACCTTCGAGGTCTTCAAGGCCTTCCAACCCCTCCAGGTCATCCAGGCTCAGGTCGAAGGCGCTGTCCAGGTCGTCTTCGCCCGGCAACTCGATTTCCGGCGCGGGCTGCGGGTCGTCCTGCAGCAGGTCCTGCACATACTGGGCATCCAGCTCGGCGGCCAGGGCCGCAGCGCTGACGCCCGCTGCGGCCACGCCGAGCATGGCCGGGTAACGCTGCTTGAGCGACTCGACATCGGCGTGGTTCTGACCATTGGCAACCAGTTGGCGCTCGTGGCCGACAAAGGCGTCACGGTCGCCCTGGCGGGCATAGACTTCCATCAGCTTCAGGCGCAGGTCGGCGCGCTCGGGGGCCTGCTCCACCGCAGGCTCCAGCAGCTCGGCGGCATGGTTCAGACGACCACGGGCAATGCTCAGGTCGACTTCCGCCAGCAGGGCATCATCATTTGGCGCGGGGGCGTCCTCGGCCGGTGCCTGCACGGCAGCCGCGATGACGGCCGGTGCCACCACCGCAGCCGGGGCCGGAGACGGAACCTCTACCGGCTCGGGCGCGGGCTCGACCACGGGGGCCGGCTTGGGCTCGAATTCCGGCTCCAGCTCCAGCTCGGACTCCGGGTCCAGCCTGTCATAGGCGGGTGCTACCTCGGCAGCCGCAGCCGCTGCAGCGGAGGCCGCCACCACACCCGGCGCCAGGGTCACGCTCGGCGCGGAGACCTCCAGGCCCTCGAAACTGCTTTGCGGCAGGTCCATGTCCGGCCCCAGGCCCAGGTCGCTTTCCTCGGCCAGGGCTCGCGCCATGCGCATGTGCTTTTCAGCCTCCTGCTGGGCACGACGCTTGCGCGCCAACAGCAGCAGAAGCAACAACAGCACCAGCAAGGCTGAACCTGCGATCAGCGCCAGTAGCCAGCTGTTGCCCAGCAGGTCGTCGAGCATCTTGTCCGAATCGCTCGGGGTAACGGCAGCCGGCGGCGTTTCGGCCAACGGCGCGGTATCCACGGCAGCCGGCGCCGGGGACACCACCGCTTCGCTCGGTACCGCCTGCTGCAACTGGGCATCGATCGCCGGCTGCTCGGGCGCAGGCACGCTCGCCGGCGCTGCGCTCTGGGCTTCCAGGCGCGCCAGCTGGTCGTTCTTCAGTTCGATCAGGCGCTGCAGCTTGTCCAGCTGGCTCTGCAGATCCGCCACACGGCTTTTCAGCTCGGCGTTGTCACGCCGGGTGGTGTCGAGGCTCTCTTCGGCCATCGCCAGCTTGTCGGCCAGGGCCTTGCTGTCGCCAGCCGCACCTTTGCCGCCGGGTGCCACCAGCTTGAGGTTGTCCTGCTGGGCGATACGCGCCGGGGCGGCGCCGGCCGCGTCACGCCGGGTGGCGTCGAGCTGGCGCGCACGCGGGCCCAGACGGCGCCCCTCACGCCAGGCCGCATACTGCTCGGCCACTTCCTTGACGGCCTGGCCCTGGGGGATGGCGGCGACCTGCTGCTGGTCGGGCAGGCGCAGTACCTGGCCAACCTTGAGCTGGTTGATGTTGCCGTTGTAGAAGGCATCGGGGTTGAGCGCCTGGATCGCCAGCATGGTCTGCTGCACCGATCCACCCTGGCGCGCCTTGGCGGCAATCTGCCACAAGGTGTCGCGACGCACGGTGGTGTGGCGGGCGGGCGCGGTCACCGCAGGGGTGACGCCCGAAGCCGCCTGGGCCGCTTCGGGAGAGAATTTGGAGGCGTCGATCAGTACGCTGTAGTCGCGCAGCAGGCGGCCCTGGGGCCACATCACCTGCACCAGGAACTTGACCATAGGGGCCGGCAGCGGCTGGCTGGAGGTCACCCGCAGCACGCTCTTGCCACTGGGGTTGATCACCGGGGTGAAGGTCAGGTCGTTGAGGTACGCCTGGCGTTCGACCCCGGCCTTGCTGAACTCTTCGGCCGGCGCCAGGCTGGGCACCACTTCGGCGGGAGTGAGGTCACGCACATCGAGCAATTCGATCTCGGCATCCAGCGGCTGGTTCTGCCCCGACTTGAGGGTCAGCTCGCCCAGCCCCAGCGCATGCGCCATACCCGAGGACAGCGCCGATGCCGCGGCTATTGCTAACACCAGTTTGCGAATTCGAAGCATGACCTCATCCTTTGTATGAACCTTCCCCGGCTACCGAGAAGAAAGTGAAAAACCGCCGTGAGGCATTTGACTGGCATGACCACCGGATCATGTTGGCAAGGTGCCCCGCAAGCGCGTGACGGCCGCTCACTTCCAGTATTTCAGAAACAATGTGCAAATCGTCGCCAAGTATCTTTTACGCAAGGTGTTTTATCAACAACTCCGCCAGCTGTACGGCGTTCAACGCCGCGCCTTTGCGCACGTTGTCGGTGGTCAGCCAGAGATTGAGCTGTTCGGCCTCGTCGACACCGCCACGCACCCGCCCGACATACACCACATCCTGGGCCACCGCATCGCCGACCGGGGTCGGGTAGTCACCCGCCTCCACCAGCTCGACACTGTCGGCGTGCTCCAGCACGGCGTTCACCGCCGCCAGATCGACCGCCTTGCGACTGTGCACGGCCACAGTGTAGCTATCGCCGAAAAACACCGGGACTTGAACACAGGTTACGGAAATCTTCAGCGAAGGCAGGCCAAGCAACTCGCGCAGCTCACTCACCAGGCGACGCTCAAGGGCGCCATGGCCCTCGCTGTCGCTGGTGCCCACCTGGGCCAGGAGGTTGAACGCCACCTGGCGATCGAAGAAGCGCGGCTCCAGCGGACGCGCATTGAGCAACTCCGCAGTTTGCCGGGCCAGTTCGCCCACCGCCTCGCGGCCCTGGGCCGACACCGCCATGCACGCCGTCACGTTGACCCGTTCCAGTTCCAGCAGGTGCTTGAGCGGGGCCAGCACCACCGCCAGGGCAACCGCGGCAGCGCTCGGGCTGACCAGTTGCACGGGCAGGCTCTGACTGTCGATGGCCTGTGGATTGGCCTCGGGCACCACTGCTGCCACCTGTTCGGCCGACAGCGCGCCGGACAGATCGATCACCGCACACCCGGCGGCACGCGCCTTGGCGGCGAAACTGCGGGTAACCGCAGGGCCTGCGGCGAAGAACGCCAGCTTGACCTGGCTGAAGTCGAAGGCATCGACTTCGCGCACGCGCAGGTTCTTGCCACGGTAGTTCACCGAGCTGCCCGCCGACTCGTTGCTGGCCAGCAGGTGCAGGGTGCCCAGGGGAAAATCGCGCTCCTCGAGGATTTGCACCAGGGTCTCGCCGACGGTGCCGGTGGCGCCGATCACGGCGATATCGTAGGTCTGAGTCATGGACAGTGCCTCTGGCAGAACGGGGGGAGCGGCACTTTACTCGGATTGCCGCAGCGAGACCACCCGGTGCCGGCAAAGGCATCAGGCCACCACAAAAAAGCCCCCTGCGTCGCAAGACGAGGGGGCCTGTTCTACCGCGCAGCAGCGATCAACGCTCCAGCAGGATCCGCAGCATGCGACGCAGCGGCTCGGCCGCGCCCCACAGCAGCTGGTCGCCCACGGTGAAGGCGCCCAGGTACTGCGACCCCATGTTCAGCTTGCGCAGACGCCCTACCGGGATGTTCAGCGTGCCGGTGACGTTGGTCGGGCTCAGCTCCTGCATGCTGATCTCGCGCTGGTTCGGCACCAGCTTCACCCAGGGGTTGTGCTGGCTGATCATGCCTTCGATGTCGGCGATCGGCACGTCCTTGTTCAGCTTGATGGTCAGCGCCTGGCTGTGGCAACGCATGGCGCCGATGCGCACGCAGATGCCGTCGACCGGGATCGGGTTCTTGAAACGACCCAGGATCTTGTTGGTCTCGGCCTGGGCCTTCCACTCTTCACGGCTCTGTCCGTTGGGCAGTTCCTTGTCGATCCACGGGATCAGGCTGCCGGCCAGCGGCACGCCGAAGTTCTCGGTCGGGTAGGCGTCGCTGCGCATGGCCTCGGCAACCTTGCGGTCGATGTCGAGGATGGCCGCCGCCGGGTTGGCCAGGTCATCGGCAACCGCCGCATGGGTAGCGCCCATCTGCTTGATCAGCTCGCGCATGTTCTGCGCGCCAGCGCCGGAGGCCGCCTGGTAGGTCATGGCGCTCATCCATTCGACCAGGCCGGCTTCGAACAGGCCGCCCAGGCCCATCAGCATCAGGCTGACGGTGCAGTTGCCACCGATGTAGTTCTTGGTGCCGGCGTCCAGCTGCTGGTCGATGACCTTGCGGTTGACCGGGTCCAGCACGATGACCGCGTCATCCTGCATGCGCAGGCTGGAAGCGGCATCGATCCAGTAACCCTGCCAGCCGGCTTCGCGCAGCTTGGGGAACACCTCGTTGGTGTAGTCGCCACCCTGGCAGGTCAGGATCACATCGAGGGTCTTGAGCTCTTCAATGCTGTACGCATCCTTGAGCGGAGCGATGTCCTTGCCCACGGATGGCCCCTGGCCCCCGACATTGGAGGTAGTGAAGAACACCGGCTCGATCAGATCGAAATCCTGCTCTTCGAGCATCCGCTGCATGAGCACGGAACCGACCATACCGCGCCAACCGATCAGACCTACACGTTTCATCGCAACTACACCTTCGCTAAAAGTGGGCCGCCGCCTGGAAGAAACCAGCGGCGGGCCCGAGAGATTACAGATTCCGCAGCGCTGCGACTACTGCGTCGCCCATTTCCTGCGTACCTACCTTGCTGCAGCCCGCCGACCAGATGTCGCCGGTGCGCAGGCCCTGATCCAGCACCAGGCTCACGGCCTGTTCGATGGCCTCGGCCGCCGCCTGCTGGTTGAAGCTGTAACGCAGCATCATCGATACCGACAGGATGGTCGCCAGCGGGTTGGCGATGCCTTGCCCGGCGATGTCCGGGGCCGAACCGTGGCACGGCTCGTACATGCCCTTGTTGTTGGCATCCAGTGACGCCGACGGCAGCATGCCGATGGAACCGGTGAGCATGGAAGCCTCATCCGACAGGATGTCGCCGAACATGTTGTCGGTGACCATCACGTCGAACTGCTTGGGCGCGCGCACCAGTTGCATGGCGGCGTTGTCGACGTACATGTGGCTGAGCTCGACATCCGCGTAGTCCTTGGCCACGTCCTCGACGATTTCACGCCACAGCTGGCTGGAGGCGAGCACGTTGGCCTTGTCCACCGAGCACAGTTTCTTGCCGCGCACGCGGGCCATGTCGAAACCGACACGGGCGATGCGGCGGATTTCGCTCTCGCTGTACGGCAGGGTGTCGTAGGCCTGGCGCTCGCCGCCTTCCAGTTCGCGGGTGCCGCGCGGCGCACCGAAGTAGATGCCGCCGGTCAGCTCGCGCACGATCAGGATATCCAGGCCGGCGACGATTTCTGGCTTGAGCGAGGACGCATCGGCCAGCTGCGGGTAGAGAATGGCCGGACGCAGGTTGGCGAACAGGCCCAGTTGCGAACGGATTTTCAGCAGGCCGCGCTCAGGGCGGATATCACGCTCGATCTTGTCCCACTTCGGCCCGCCCACCGCGCCCAGCAGCACGGCGTCGGCCTGGCGCGCACGTTCCAGGGTCTCGTCGGCCAGCGGCACGCCGTGCTTGTCGATGGCCGCGCCACCGATCACATCGTGCGCCAGGCTGAAGCCGAGCTGGAACTTGTCGTTGGCCAGTTCCAGCACCTTGACCGCCTCGGCCATGATTTCCGGGCCAATGCCATCACCTGGGAGAATCAGAATCTGCTTGCTCATGGGTTCCTCGTCATTCAATTCAAGCGGTGCGCCGCACTGGCGTACCGGGGGAAACTCAGCGTTGGGCCCAGAGCACGATCACGTCGGTGCTGAAGGAGCCATCGGCTTCTATCTGGTAATGCTGGCGAACTTCGGCGCCCATTGCCTGCTGCAACTGGCGAATCGCCGCGCGCATCGGCTCGGGGGTGCGCATGCGCTCCACCCACGAGGTGTATTCCAGACGCAGGCGCTGGCGCGTGTGGCTGCGGGTGCACAGGCCGGCTTCGCTGACCTGTTGCAGCCACTCGCCGGCAGAATAATCGCGCACGTGGCTGGTGTCGCGCAGTACTTCGACGCTTTGCAGGTAGGTGTCGAGCAGCGGGCTGCCCGGCGACATGACGTCGACGAACGCGGCCACGCCGCCGGGCTTGAGCACCCGGCGCACCTCGCGCAGGGCCAGGCCCAGGTCGCTCCAGTGGTGCGCCGAGTAGCGGCTGAAGACGAAATCGAACGAGGCGTCGGCGAACGGCAGGCGCTCGGCGGCGCCACGCTCGGTGACGATGTTGTTCAAGCCGCGCTCGATGGCGGCGGCGCCGACCACGTCGAGCATCTGCTGCGACAGGTCATAGGCGACCACTTCGGCCACCAGCGGGGCGACATGGAAGCTCACGTGACCGGCACCGCAGCCCAGGTCCAGCAGGCGGGCGTCGGCGTGCCCGGCAAGCTCGGCCTGCAGCAGGGCGAATTCGCTACCCTGGGCATGCACGGCGCTGCTCAGGTAGGCAGAGGCTTGTTCGCCGAACTGGCGCTGGACGACTTCGGTGTGGGCGGTGCTGCGGGTCATCATGGATCTCCTGGGGCGGCTTGGCCGGCACATCACTGCATCATTCAGGCGTCGCGAAACAACCAGGGCTGGCTAGCACGGTGCCTGGCTTCAAACGCTGCAATCGCATCGCCATCCTGCAAGGTCAGGCCGATGTCATCCAGGCCGTTGAGCAGGCAATGCTTGCGGAACGCGTCGATCTCGAAGTGGAGCACCTTGCCGTCCGGCCGCGTCACGGTCTGCGCCTGCAGGTCGATGGTCAGCTGGTAGCCCGGGTCCGCCTCAACCTGCTTGAACAGCTCGTCGACTTCCTCGTCGCCGAGGATGATCGGCAGCAAGCCGTTCTTGAAGCTGTTGTTGAAGAAGATGTCGGCGTAGCTGGGCGCAATGATGCTGCGAAAGCCGTACTCTTCCAGCGCCCAAGGCGCATGCTCGCGGCTCGAACCGCAACCGAAGTTCTCCCGCGCCAGCAACACGCTGGCCCCCTGGTAACGCGCATGGTTGAGCACGAAATCCTGGTTCAGCGGGCGCTTGCTGTTGTCCTGGTAGGGCTGACCCACGTCCAGGTAACGCCATTCGTCGAACAGGTTCGGGCCGAACCCGGTGCGCTTGATCGACTTCAAGAACTGCTTGGGGATGATCTGGTCGGTGTCGACGTTGGCACGGTCCAACGGGGCGACCAGGCCGGTGTGCTGGGTAAAGGCTTTCATGCTGCGCTCCCTTGGATCAACTCGCGTACATCGACAAAACGACCGGTTACTGCGGCAGCCGCCGCCATTGCCGGGCTCACCAGGTGGGTACGCCCACCGGCGCCCTGGCGCCCCTCGAAGTTGCGGTTGGAGGTGGAGGCGCAATGCTCGCCACTTTCGAGGCGGTCCGGGTTCATCGCCAGGCACATCGAGCAGCCCGGCTCACGCCATTCGAAACCGGCCTCGAGGAAGATCTTGTCCAGGCCTTCCTGCTCGGCCTGCGCCTTGACCAGGCCCGAGCCCGGCACCACGATGGCCTGCTTGATGGTCGAGGCCACCTTGCGACCCTTGGCGATCACGGCCGCGGCGCGCAGGTCTTCGATGCGCGAGTTGGTGCACGAACCGATGAACACGCGGTCGAGCTGAATGTCGGTGATCGCCTGGTTGGCGTTCAGGCCCATGTACTTGAGCGCGCGTTCGATGGAACCGCGCTTGACCAGGTCGGCCTCGGCCGCCGGGTCCGGCACGCGCTGGTCGACCGCCAGCACCATCTCGGGCGAGGTGCCCCAGCTGACCTGCGGCTTGATCTGCGCCGCGTCCAGCTCGACCACGGTGTCGAACACCGCGTCGCTGTCGGACACCAGGTCTTTCCAGGCTTCGACGGCCAGGTCCCACTGCTCGCCCTTGGGCGCATACGGACGACCCTTGACGTAGGCAACGGTCTTCTCGTCGGTGGCCACCAGGCCCACCCGCGCACCGGCCTCGATGGACATGTTGCAGATGGTCATGCGGCCTTCGACCGACAACTCGCGAATGGCGCTGCCGGCAAACTCGATGGCATGCCCGTTGCCGCCGGCGGTCCCGATCTTGCCGATCACGGCCAGCACGATGTCCTTGGCAGTGACGCCGAACGGCAGTTGCCCTTCGACGCGCACCAGCATGTTCTTCATCTTCTTGGCCACCAGGCACTGGGTAGCGAGCACGTGCTCGACCTCGGAGGTGCCGATGCCGTGGGCCAGGGCGCCGAACGCGCCGTGGGTGGAGGTATGCGAGTCGCCGCAGACCACGGTCATGCCGGGCAAGGTGGCACCCTGCTCCGGGCCGATGACGTGGACGATGCCCTGGCGCACATCGTTCATCTTGAATTCGGTGATGCCGTATTCGTCACAGTTTTCGTCGAGGGTCTGCACCTGCAGGCGCGACACCTGGTCGGCGATGGCCTCGATGCCGCCCTTGCGCTCTGGCGTGGTGGGCACGTTGTGGTCGGGGGTGGCGATGTTGGCATCGATGCGCCAGGGTTTGCGGTTGGCCAGGCGCAGCCCCTCGAAGGCCTGCGGCGACGTCACTTCATGAATGATGTGACGGTCGATATAGATCAGCGCCGAACCGTCGTCGCGCTGCTTGACCAAGTGCGAATCCCAGAGCTTGTCGTAGAGCGTTTTGCCAGCCATCAGACTTTCCTCATCAGTCTTTCTATGCCAATAACCCCTTGGCTTGTACGGACGATGCTATGGGGTTAGATTGAATAACTCAAATTCATATTTTTTATGCTTTGGATAACTTTCAGGAATCCAAACCCGAGGAACTCATTCCGTGGACCTGGCCAACCTTAGTGCCTTCATCGCCATCGCTGAAACCGGGAGCTTTTCCGGTGCCGGCGAGCGCCTGCACCTGACCCAGCCGGCCATCAGCAAGCGCATTGCCGGGCTGGAGCAGCAGCTGGATGTGCGCCTGTTCGACCGCCTTGGCCGCGAGGTGAGCCTGACCGAAGCCGGCCGTGCCCTGCTGCCGCGCGCCTACCAGATCCTCAACGTGCTGGACGACACCCGGCGGGCCCTGACCAACCTCACCGGCGAGGTCAGCGGTCGACTGACCCTGGCCACCAGCCATCACATCGGCCTGCACCGCCTGCCGCCGCTGTTGCGGGCGTTTACCCGTCAGTACCCGGCTGTGGCTCTGGACATCCAGTTTCTGGACTCGGAAGTGGCCTACGAGGAAATTCTGCACGGGCGCGCCGAAATCGCCGTGATCACCCTCGCCCCCGAGCCCCACAGCCTGGTGCGCGCGGTGCCGGTATGGGACGACCCGCTGGATTTCGTGGTCGCCCCCGAGCACCCGCTGGCCTGCAAGGGCGCGGTGGGCCTGGCGGACATTGCCCACCACCCGGCCGTGTTCCCCGGCGGCAACACTTTCACACACCATATTGTGCAGCGTCTGTTCGAGGCCCAGGGCCTGGTCCCCAACATCGCCATGAGCACCAACTACCTGGAAACCATCAAGATGATGGTGTCGATCGGGCTGGCCTGGAGTGTGCTGCCGCGCACAATGCTCGATGAGCAGGTTGCATCCATCGACTTGCCGGGCATACAGCTGTCGCGCCAGCTAGGCTACATTCTGCACACGGAACGAACGTTATCGAATGCGGCCAGAGCCTTCATGGCCCTGCTCGACAGTCACGCAAGCCCGGCGTAGCCCGCCCCTGCCCCGGGCGGCCCGCCACCAAGGACGTATCACCCGCCAAAGGTCTGGTACCGATGCCCAAGTCAGCCAATCGTTTTGCGCGCCTTCCCCGTATCCACGCAGCAGACCCCCAGGAGCTGGAACAGGCCTGGGAAAGTGCGCCGCAGTTGCTCGCGGCGCTCAATGGTGCGCACCTTGGCGCCTGGGTGTGGGATGTGGGCAGCGGGCGCATCAACTGGTCACGAGGCACCCAGGCACTGTTTGGCTTCGATCCGCATCAACCGCTGACCCACGACATCGACTACCTCGACCTGCTGCCGGAAGAGGACCGCGCACGCATGCGCCAGGCCTTTCATGCAGTGCTCAACGGCGAGCCGGTGGACCAGGCCCTGCGCCATCGCATCCGCTGGCCGGACGGCAGCCTGCACTGGCTGGAAGTGAACGGCAGCCTGGCCACCAACCGAGACGGGCGCCTGCAGATGATCGGGGTGGTGCGCGAGATCACCCGCCAGCGCGAACGCGAAACCGCACTGATCAACTCCGAAAAGCGCTTTGCCACGCTTTTTCACCTGAGCCCGAACGTGGTGCTGCTGACCCGGCGCGCCGACGGGCTGATCCATGAGGTCAACCAGCACTTCGAGAACATTCTTGGCTGGCCCGGCGCCCAGGTGATCGGGCGTACCACGCTGGAACTGGGCCTGTGGGCCAACCCCAGGCAGCGTGACCAGGTGCTGGAGGCCACCAGCGGCAACAACGGCCCGGTGACCCTGGAAGTGCAGTTTCGCGCCAGCAGCGGGCAGGTCCACGATGGCATCCTCAGCACCCAGGCCATCGAACTCGAAGGTGTCACCTACCTGCTCAGCACCTTCGTCGACACCAGCGAGCGCAAGCGTGCCGAACAGGCCCTCAAGGACAGCCAGGAGCGCCTGGACCTGGCACTGGACTCTGCCCAGCTGGGTACCTGGGACTGGCACATCCCCAGCGGCATGCTGTACGGCTCGGCCCGCGCGGCACAACTGCACGGCCTGGCGCCGGTGCCGTTCCACGAGTCGTTCGAGGCGTTTTTCGAAGGCGTGCCCGAGCTTGAGCGCAGCGGCATGCGCCAGGCCTATCGCAGCCTGCGCGAAGGCCCCGCGGGCAACTACCAGATCACCTACCGCATCCAGCTGGAAAACGGCGCCTCACGCTACCTGGAGAGCCGCGCACGGCTGTACCGTGACGACCAGGGCAACCCGCTGCGCATGGCCGGCACCCTGCTGGACATCACCGAACAGGTTGAACGCGAACAGCGCCTGACCAGCTCGGAGGAAAAGTTCGCCAGCCTGTTCCAGGTCAGCCCCGACCCCATCTGCGTCACCCGCCAGGACACCGGCCAGTTCATCGAGATCAACCAGGCGTTCACCCAGACCTTCGGCTGGTGCGCCGACCAGGTACTGGGTCGTACCGCCGAACAACTGGGGCTGTGGGCCGAATCGGCCGCCCGCGCACGACGCATCGAGCAGGTGATTCGCGACCAGGCGTTGAACAATGTCGCGGTGGTGGTCAATCACAAGGATGGCCAGCCCCTGACCTGTGTGATTTCCAGCCGCCTGATCAAGGTCGACAACCAGCCCTGCAGCGTCACCACCCTGCGCGACATCACCCAGCAGCAACGCGGCGAAGCCGCACTCAAGGCCAGTGAGGAGAAGTTCGCCAAGGCCTTCCACTCCAGCCCCGACGCCATCACCATCACCGAGCGCGACAGTGGCTGCTACCTGGAGGTGAACGACGGCTTCTGCCGGCTCACCGGCTACAGCGCCGACGAGGTGATCGGCCAGAGCATGGCTCAGATCGGGTTGTGGGCCGACGACAAGCAGCAGACCCTGCTGTTCGGTGAAATGCGTGAGCGCGGGCGGGTGCACCACCGCGAAATGCTGGGGCGCAACAAACGCGGCGAAATCCTCACCGTGGAGGTGTCGATGGAGCCGATCACCCTCAACGAGACAGACTGCCTGCTACTGACTGCCCGCGACGTCAGCCAGCTCAAGAATGCCCAGGCGCAGATCCGTCACCTGGCCTACCACGACCCGCTGACCAACCTGCCCAACCGCGCCCTGCTGATGGATCGCCTGAGCCAGCAGATCGCCCTGCTCAAACGCCAGAACCTGCGCGGCGCCCTGCTGTTCCTCGACCTCGACCACTTCAAGCACATCAACGACTCGCTGGGCCACCCGGTGGGCGATACGGTGCTCAAGATCATCACAGCCCGGCTTGAAGCCAGCGTGCGCCTGGAGGACACCGTGGCGCGCCTGGGGGGTGACGAGTTCGTGGTGCTGCTGAGCGGCCTGGAAGGCAGCCGCGAAGAGGTCACCGACAAGGTTCGCCAACTGGCCGACACCTTGCGCGAGCTGCTGGCCGAGCCGATGTCGCTGGACGGCCAGCGCCTGCAGGTAACCCCCAGCATCGGCGTGGCGCTGATCCCCGACCACGGCACCACGCCGGCCGACCTGCTCAAGCGCGCCGACATTGCGCTGTACCGCGCCAAGGATTCGGGTCGCAACACCACGCAACTGTTCCACACCACCATGCAGAAGGCCGCCAGTGAACGCCTGCGCATGGAGAGCGACCTGCGCATGGCCCTGGCCAGGGGCGAACTGGCGCTGCACTTCCAGCCCCAGGTGGATGCCCGTGACAACCGCATCGTCGGAGCCGAGGTGCTGCTGCGCTGGCACCATCCGCTGTTGGGCCAGCAGCCGCCCAGCCAGTTCATCCAGGTGCTGGAGGAAAGCGGGCTGATCCTGGAGGTGGGCAGCTGGATACTCGACGAAGCCTGCGATGCCTGCTCGCGCATGCTGCAGGATGGGCTGATCGATCCGATGGATTTCAGCCTGTGCGTGAACATCAGCCCGCGCCAGTTCCGCCAGAACGATTTCGTCGAGCGGGTGCGGCGCAGCCTGGACGACTACCGCCTGCCCTACCAGATGCTCAAGCTGGAGATCACCGAGGGCATCGTGATCCAGAACCTGGAGGACACCATCAGCAAGATGCGCGAGCTGAAGGCGTTCGGGGTGAGCTTTGCGATGGATGACTTCGGCACCGGCTACTCGTCGCTCACCTACCTCAAGCGCTTGCCGGTGGATGCGCTGAAGATCGACCAGTCGTTCGTGCGCGATGCACCGCTGGACCCCAATGATGCAGAGATCGTCAAGGCCATCGTGGCCATGGCCAGAAGCCTGGACCTGGCAGTGATTGCCGAAGGGGTGGAGCTGTCGGAGCAACTGGAGTTTCTGGAGCGGCTGGGGTGCCATCTGTACCAGGGGTACCTGCACAGCCGGCCATTGCCGCTGAACGAGTTCAGGGCGATGCTGCTGCAGGCACCGGCGGACTACTGACACACCGCAGCACGGCAGTTGCCAGCAAGGCTGGCCCCTGCAGTGAAGAGCCGCGCGAACCGGGCACAAAAAAGGGCACCCGAAGGTGCCCTTTTTCACTCAGCCCACACTCAGTTCAGCGCAGGTTTCTCGCCGTTGATCGGGATGCGCTTGGCCTTGGCTTCTTCAGGCACAACACGCAGCAGATCGACACTGAGCAGACCGTTGGCCAGGCCCGCCGACTTCACTTCGATGTGGTCAGCCAGGCGGAAGGACAACTTGAAGGCCCGCTGGGCGATGCCCTGGTGCAGGTAGGTGACGCTTTCACCACTGCTGTCACGCTTGCCGCCACTGACGGTCAGAACGCCTTTTTCCACTTGCAGGTCGAGGTCCTCTTCCTGGAAGCCAGCTGCAGCAACGACGATTCGGTAGTGGTCTTCGCCATGTTTTTCAACATTGTAGGGTGGGTAGGTGCTACCCGACTCGCTACGTGCCGCGGATTCGAACAGGTCGTTGAAACGATCGAAGCCAACGGATTGACGGAACAGTGGAGCCAGAGAAAATGCGGTAGTCATGGTACATCTCCTGAAATATCAGCGAGTTGGTGATTGCGCGACCCGACTTCGGCATCGCGTACTCCCTAGATAAGGACCCGCCCTAACATTTCAAGCATCGACCACAAAAATTTTTTCAGGCCGCCTCGCTGACCGGAATACCCAGCAGCCGCGCCACGCGATCACAGTCGGTCTCGCGACGCAGTTCGGTAAACAGTGCCGTGGCTTCGGGGTAGGTACGGGTCAGCATCGCCACCCACTGCTTCAGTCGCCCCGGTGCCTGACGCTCGGTCATCTGTTCCCGGGCCTGCACCCAGAAGTCCTGCAGCAGCGGTTGCAGTGCCTGCCAGTCCAGCGGCACGAACTCGATGCCCTGGCGCTCGGCGGCAATCTGCCGGGCCAGGTCCGGGCGCGACACCAGGCCGCGACCGAGCATGATGTCCTCCACGCCGCTGACCTCGCGGCAGCGGCGCCAGTCCTCCAGCGTCCACACCTCGCCGTTGGCGAACACCGGCACCTTCACCACCTCTTGCACCCGCGCCACGTACTCCCAATGTGCCGGCGGCTTGTAGCCGTCGACCTTGGTGCGTGCGTGCACCACCAACTGGTCGGCACCGCCTTCGGCCAGGGCGCGGGCGCAGTCCAGCGCACCGTCCGGGCTGTCGAAGCCCAGGCGCATCTTGGCGGTGACCGGGATATGCGCAGGCACCGCCCGGCGCACTTCGCGCAGGATGGCATGCAGCAGCTCGGGCTCCTTGAGCAGCACCGCGCCGCCGCGGGACTTGTTCACGGTCTTGGCCGGGCAACCGAAATTGAGGTCGATGACGGGGGCGCCCAGCTCGCAGGCCAGCACCGCGTTATCGGCCAGGCATGCCGGGTCGGAGCCCAGCAACTGCACACGCAAAGGCACGCCGGCGGCGGTTTGCGCACCGCGGCCAAGCTCCGGGGCAAGCTTCTCGTACACATGCGCCGGCAGCAACCGGTCGCACACGCGAATGAACTCGGTGACACACCAGTCGATGCCGCCCACCTGGGTCAGTACGTCGCGAAGGATGTTGTCGACCAGCCCCTCCATGGGGGCCAGGGCAATTTGCATAGCGTGGGTCTCGCGCGAAAAAGGCCGGCAGTCTAGCAAAAACCGTGGCTTATCGGGCTCCGGCCATCGCGGCGCCGTAGCCCTCGATGAATTCTGCCGGCATGCGCCTGGGCTTGCCGGTGGACAGCTCGATGCACACGAAGGTGGTCTGCGCCCGCAGCAAGGTGGTGCCGTCGCTTGGTCGCACCAGCTGGAAGTGACGGGTCATCTTCAGGCGCTGGTCCCAGTCGACGATCCAGGTGGCCAACTGCAGGATGTCGTCCTCATAGGCGCTGGCCAGGTAGTCGATCTCGTGACGCACCACGGCCATGGCGCGGTCCAGGCGCCGGTACTCGGCCAGGTCCAGCCCCAGGCGCTGGGAATGACGCCAGGCGCAGCGCTCGAGCCAGGTGACGTACACCGCGTTGTTGGCGTGCCCCAGGCCGTCGATATCCTCGGCACCGACCTGCAGGTCGATGGTAAATGGCGTTGCCCGATCCCAGCTCATGCCCGCTCCCGATCTGTAGTGAACGGGCAGAGTGTAACGGATGCTCAGGCCGATTGGCGCACTGGCCGGGCACTGCGTTGCAGCAGCGCAAGCACGCCGTCGACCAGTTGCGGGTCGGACAGCACACGCATATGCCCGCCCCGGGGCAACAGCAGCAGCTGGCTGTCGAACCACGCCTGATGAATCAGCCGCGCCTCGCTGACGGCGACCAGAGGGTCGTCCTCGGCATGCACGATGAAACCGGGCAGTTCCAGCTGGTAGACGGCCACGTCCAGGCGCGAGATCGGCACCCCGACCTCTCGCTCCACCTGGCGAATGAAGGCTGCCCGCGCCCGCGCCGGCAACCCCAGGTGCCGCGCCATGCCGCGCAGCACCTCGAGCAGGCGCGCCGGCGCGGCGATGCTCACCGCCACCTCGGTACGCAGCCCCCACTGCAGGGCCAGCAGCGCACTGGCACCGCCCATGGAATGGCCGATCACCCCGTGCAATGGGCCCAGCTCGCCGGCCGCCTCGAGCAAGGCGTGGGCGAACGACACCACGTTGGCCTTGTTTCCACGCGAGCGGCCGTGGGCCGGCCCTTCGAGCGCCACCGCACAATAGCCGGCGGCCACCAGGGCCTCGATCAGATGGGCGAACTGGGTGGGGCGCCCCTCCCAGCCGTGCATCAGCAGCACCGTGGGGCCCTGCCCCCAGCGCAGCGCACTCAGGCCAAAGCGCAGGGTAATGCGCTCGGCACGCGCCAGCAGCGGCAGTTCCCAGTCGCGTGGCGGCAAGGTACGCGGGCTCATGAAGGCCTGGCGCATCTGCCCGGCCACCCGATTGGGTGCCAGGCGTCCAACAGTGGCGTTGATACCACGAATCCAGCTCAGGCTGTTCATCACGTCGCTCCAGATCAGATCACCGCGGACTTGGCGGCACGCAACACACGGTCGGACAATTCGCTGGTACCCAGCGCTCGCGCCAGGGCCAGGCCGCCGACCATCAGGGCCAGGTCGGCCAGCACCTTGTCGGCGTCTTCGGGGGTGTCGGCCAGGTTGGCCATCATCAACTCGATATGCTCGGTCAGCACCGCGCGAAAAGTCGCCGGCAACTGATTGATCTCGCCCAGAGAGCTGGGCAGCGGGCAGCCGCTGTCGACGGCATCGCGGTGTTTGCGCGACAGGTAGAAGGCCGCCACCAGGGCACGACGCGCCTCCCCGTCCAGCGACGCGTCGACCTGTGCCAGCAAGGCCCGGCGCTCGCCAAGCAACTGGCAAAAGGCTTCGAGCATCAGCGCATCCTTGTTCTCGAAATGCGCATAGAACCCACCCACGGTGAGCCCCGCAGCGCCCATCACCTGCTGCACACTGGGGTCGGCCGGGCCGTTAAGGATCAGCGCACTGCGCGCCGCATCCAAAATGCGCTGGCGGGTCAGGGCTTTTTTGTCGTGCATGGCAGGCCTCCAAATATTATGGAGCTAATATTATGCTCATAATATTTATTGGCAAGCACTTTCTCCTGCGGCCCAAGGGCGAAAGAGATTTTTTCGAGGGAAAAAACAAAAGGCTCATTCAATAATCGAATGAGCCTTGAAATCCCGCAGAGCGGGTAAAATGGCGTCCCCTAGGGGACTCGAACCCCTGTTACCGCCGTGAAAGGGCGGTGTCCTAGGCCACTAGACGAAGGGGACTTGTAACCTTCGTGCAGGCTCGTTTTCACGAACCCTGGCAAAATTGGTGGAGCTAAGCGGGATCGAACCGCTGACCTCCTGCATGCCATGCAGGCGCTCTCCCAGCTGAGCTATAGCCCCAGATTTCTAGCCTCGCGGCCCAGCGATGTCTTGCAACATCACTTGTGTAAAACTGGCGTCCCCTAGGGGACTCGAACCCCTGTTACCGCCGTGAAAGGGCGGTGTCCTAGGCCACTAGACGAAGGGGACGAACCTTCTTACCACACAACCCGGCTGCTGGAACCCGGTTGAACCCTGAGTTGTATGACCAACTCCGGATAGGGAATTTGGTGGAGCTAAGCGGGATCGAACCGCTGACCTCCTGCATGCCATGCAGGCGCTCTCCCAGCTGAGCTATAGCCCCACAATGTCGCTTTGAACTGAATCGCTTGGCTGGGTGCTTCGCGCTTCGTTTCGTTCATCGCTGTGGACGGGGCGCATATTAAGATCGGATTGAAGACCTGTCAAATAAATTTTCAACAAAATCCAAAAGAAATTTCCGAGATAACAAACACTTACCGGCCTGGGTCAGGAGAGCCCCCGCAAACTCGGGGGTCTCGCCCTTGCAGGAGCCGGCCTTGCCGGCGAAACAGGCGCTGCGCAATACCGGGTACCGCAGCGCTTTGTTCGCCGGCAAGGCCGGCTCCTACGGGAAAAATGCTCAGGCAATGGTGCCCAACAGCTTTTCCCATTCCTTGTTTTCTTTCTTCGACACACCACCCAGCAGGTCCAGCGCCTGGCGCAGGCGGTAGCGGGTCAGGTCCGGCCCGAGGATCTCCATGGCATCGAGCACCGACACCGAGCTGGCCTGACCGGAAATCGCGGCGAACATCAGCGGCATCGCGTCACGCAGCTTGAGCTCCAGCGCCTCGACCACCGCCTGGATGCAGCCGGTGATGCGATCCTTCTCCCACTGGCGCAGCCCCTCGAGCTTCCACAGGATCAGCTGGATCACCTGGCGTACCTGGTCGGCCGACAGTTTCTTGTGCTCGAACAGCTTGGCGTCGAGCTTGAGCGCACCTTCGAAGAAGAACCCACCCAGCGGCGCAATCTGGCTGAATGTCTCTACCCTGCCCTGCACGTGCGGCGCGATCTTCATCATGTAGTCGCTGTTGAACGCCCATTTCTGCACGCGCGCGGCAAACTCTGCGACAGGCAGCTCACGCAGCCACTGGCCGTTGAGCCACGACAGCTTCTCGATGTCGAAGATCGGGCCGCCCAGCGACACTCGCGACAGGTCGAAGTGCTCGACCATTTCGGCCAGCGAGAACTTCTCGCGCTCGTCCGGCATCGACCAGCCCATGCGGCCCAGGTAGTTGAGCATGGCTTCGGGCATGAAGCCCATGCGCTCGTAGAAGGTCACCGAGGTCGGGTTCTTGCGCTTGGACAGCTTGCTCTTGTCGGGGTTGCGCAGCAGCGGCATGTAGCACAGGGTTGGCTGCTCCCAGCCGAAGTACTCGTACAGCTTGATCAGCTTGGGCGCCGAAGGCAGCCACTCTTCGCCACGCAATACGTGGGTGATGCCCATCAGGTGGTCATCGACCACGTTGGCCAGGAAGTAGGTCGGCAGGCCATCGGTCTTCATCAGTACCTGCATGTCCATGCGGTCCCACGGAATCTCGACGTCGCCGCGCAGCATGTCCGGTACCACGCACACGCCTTCGGTCGGCACTTTCATGCGGATCACATGGGGCTCGCCGGCGGCCAGGCGACGCTGCACTTCTTCAGGCGAGAGCAGCAAGGCGCGCCCGTCATAGCGCGGGGTTTCGCCGCGGGCCATCTGCTCGGCACGCATCTGGTCCAGTTCTTCGGCAGTGCAGAAGCACGGGAAGGCATGGCCCAGATCGACCAGTTGCTGGGCGTACTGCTTGTAGATCTCGCCGCGTTCGCTCTGGCGGTACGGGCCGTGCGGGCCGCCGACATCCGGGCCTTCGCTCCATTCGATACCCAGCCAGCGCAGGGCATCGAAGATCTGCTGCTCGGACTCGCGGGTGGAGCGCAGCTGATCGGTATCTTCGATACGCAGGATGAATTCGCCACCGTGCTGCTTGGCGAAGCAGTAGTTGAACAGGGCGATGTAGGCGGTGCCGACATGGGGATCGCCAGTCGGCGAAGGCGCGATACGCGTGCGAACGGTGGTCATGAGAGTCTCGAACAAGAGGTGAAACAAAGGCTGGATGTTAACAGCACGGGGCCACCCGGCTCCAGCAATGGGCACGATCGGCGCTTGTGTTTGCCAAGGCAAACCTTGTTAAATTTGCTTACATTTTTGGAACGATCGTACCCATGCCTGCCCAACTCAAGCGTCGCCTGCTGATTTTCCTGACCCTGGTTCTGCTCATCGGCCTGGGCTTTCTGGCCCACTGGTACTTCAAGGGGCGCTTCTACGAGAGCACCGACAATGCCTACGTGCAGGGCGAGATCACCCGGGTTTCCAGCCAGTTGGGCGCGCGCATCGAGCAGGTGCTGGTCGAGGACAACCAGCATGTGGCCAAGGGCGACCTGCTGGTGCGCCTGGAAGGCAACGACTTCCAGTTTGCAGTGGAGCGCGCCCGCGCCACCCTGGCCACCCGCGAGGCCGAGCGCCTGCAAGCCGACAGCCGCCTGACGCAGCAGGCGAGCCTGATCGCCGCCGGCCAGGCACAGGTGTCGGCCAACCAGGCCACGCTTGGGCGTACCCAGCTGGACCTCAACCGTGCACAGGCGCTGCGCAAGCCAGGCTTTGTCTCGGAAGAACGGGTGACCACCCTGTCGGCCGAAAGCAACGTGGCACGCTCCCAGGTGAGCAAGGCCCAGGCCGATCTGCAGGGTCAACGCCAGCAGGTCAACGCACTGGCTGCCGAGCTCAAGCGCCTGGACGCCCAGATCGCCACCGCCCGCACCGACCTGGCCCAGGCCGAGCTGAACCTGAGCCGCAGTGAAATTCGCGCGCCGATCAGCGGCATGATCGGCCAGCGCGCGGCACGCAACGGCCAGTACGTGCAGGCCGGCGCCTACCTGCTGTCGATCGTGCCCGATCAGGACATCTGGGTGCAGGCCAACTTCAAGGAAACCCAGATCGGCAAGATGCAGCCCGGCCAGCGTGCCGAGCTGGTGTTCGACAGCTACCCCGACACGCCGATCGAAGGCCGCGTCGACAGCCTGTTCGCCGCTTCCGGCGCGCAGTTCAGCCTGCTGCCACCCGACAACGCCACCGGCAACTTCACCAAGGTTGTGCAGCGCATCCCGGTCAAGCTGACCTTCGCCGCCGACAACCCGTTGCACGGCAAGATCCGCCCGGGCATGTCGGTGACCGCCACCGTCGATATCCGTACCGATGGCCGGTGATCAACTGATCCGTCCCGCCGGCGAACCCAGCCGGCGCGACTGGATCGCGGTGATGAGCGTGATGCTCGGCGCGTTCATGGCAGTGCTCGACATCCAGATCACCAACTCGTCGCTCAAGGACATCCAGGGCGCCCTGTCGGCGACCCTGGAAGAAGGCTCGTGGATCTCCACCTCCTACCTGGTGGCCGAGATCATCATGATCCCGCTGACCGCCTGGCTGGTGCAGCTGCTGTCGGCGCGGCGCCTGGCAGTGTGGGTGTCGGCGGGTTTTCTGGTGTCGTCGCTGCTGTGCTCGATGGCCTGGAACCTGGAAAGCATGATCGTGTTCCGCGCCCTGCAGGGTTTTACCGGCGGCGCGCTGATCCCGCTGGCCTTCACCCTGACCCTGATCAAGCTGCCCGAGCATCACCGCGCCAAGGGCATGGCGATGTTCGCCATGACCGCCACCTTCGCCCCGTCCATCGGCCCTACCCTGGGCGGCTGGCTGACCGAGAACTGGGGCTGGGAATACATCTTCTACATCAACATCCCGCCCGGCCTGATCATGATCGGCGGCTTGCTGTACGGCCTGGAGAAGAAGGAAGCACACTGGGAGCTGCTCAAAAGCACCGACTACACCGGCATCCTGACGCTGGGCGTCGGGCTTGGCTGCCTGCAGGTGTTTCTTGAGGAGGGGCATCGCAAGGACTGGCTCGAGTCGGGGCTGATCGTCACCCTGGGCAGCATTGCCCTGGTCAGCCTCATTACCTTCGTGATCGTGCAGTTCTCGAAACCCAACCCGCTGATCAACCTGCGCATCCTGCAGAACCGCAATTTCGGGTTGTCGAGCATTGCCAGCCTGGGCATGGGCGTGGGGTTGTACGGTTCGATCTACCTGCTGCCGCTGTACCTGGCGCAGATCCAGAACTACAACGCCCTGCAGATCGGCGAAGTGATCATGTGGATGGGGGTGCCGCAGCTGTTCCTGATCCCGCTGGTCCCGCAACTGATGAAGGTGATTTCGCCGAAGATCCTCTGCACCATCGGCTTCGGGCTGTTCGGGCTGGCGAGTTTCAGCTCGGGGGTATTGAACCCGGACTTTGCCGGCACCCAGTTCAACCATATCCAGATCATCCGTGCGCTGGGGCAGCCGATGATCATGGTGACCATCTCGCTGATTGCCACGGCCTATATCCAGCCGCAGGACGCAGGCTCGGCGTCGAGCCTGTTCAACATCCTGCGCAACCTGGGCGGGGCCATCGGCATTGCGCTGCTGGCCACGCTGCTGGATGCGCGCACCAAGGTGTATTTCGACTACCTGCGCGAGGCGGTGGTACCGACCAACGCCGCAGTGGCCGAGCGGTTGACCTTGCTGACCGAGAAGCTGGGCAGCGAAGGGGCAGCACTGGCCAGGCTGAGCGAGATCACCCATCAGCAGGCGATGATCATGGCGTACAACGATGCCTTCCATTTTGTCGGCATCGGGCTGGCAATCAGCATGGTGGCGGTGCTGTTGACGAAGAAGCTGCCGCAGGGGTTGAAGGCGGGCGAGGCGCACTAGACCGCGTTGAAGTCTTCGCTGGCAAGCCCGCTCCCGCAGGTACTCCATTGCCCTTGGCGTCAATGTGATCCTGTGGGGGCAGGCTTGACCCGCGAAAGGCCCGTCAGACCGTGAGCAATCGCTCACGCAACTGCGCGATCTCGTCGCGCATCTGCGCTGCAGCCTCGAACTCCAGGTCCCGCGCCAGCTGGTACATCTTTTCTTCCAGCGCCTTGATGCGCTTGGCGATCTCGCCAGGCGAACGCAACTCGGCCTCGTAACGCTCGCGCTCCTCGGCGGCCTTGGCCATGCCCTTGCGCTTCTTGCTGCGCGAGCCGGGCACGTTGGCGCCTTCCATGATGTCGGTGATGTCCTTGACCACGCCCTTGGGCACGATGCCGTTGGCCTCGTTGAAGGCCATCTGCTTGTCGCGGCGACGCTCGGTTTCGCCGATCGCCCGCTCCATCGAACCAGTCATATTGTCGGCGTACAGGATCGCGCGGCCGTTGAGGTTGCGCGCCGCGCGCCCGATGGTCTGGATCAGCGAGCGCTCCGAACGCAGGAAGCCCTCCTTGTCCGCATCCAGAATCGCCACCAGCGAGACCTCGGGCATGTCCAGGCCCTCGCGCAGCAGGTTGATACCCACCAGCACATCGAAGGTGCCCAGGCGCAGGTCGCGGATGATCTCGACTCGCTCAACGGTATCGATGTCCGAGTGCAGGTAGCGCACCCGCACATCGTGATCGGCCAGGTAGTCGCTGAGGTCTTCGGCCATGCGCTTGGTCAGGGTAGTGACCAGCACCCGCTCCTCCACCGCCACACGCTTGCGAATCTCCGACAGCAGGTCATCCACCTGGGTCGTGGCAGGACGCACCTCCACCTGGGGGTCGACCAGACCGGTCGGGCGCACCACCTGCTCCACCACACGGCCAGCATGCTCGGCCTCGTAGTTGCCCGGCGTGGCCGAGACGAAGATGGTCTGCGGGCTGACCGACTCCCATTCGTCAAAGCGCATGGGCCGGTTGTCCAACGCCGAAGGCAGGCGAAAGCCGTACTCCACCAGGGTTTCCTTGCGCGAGCGGTCCCCCTTGTACATGGCCCCCACCTGCGGAACGCTGACGTGGGATTCGTCGATCACCAGCAACGCATCCGGCGGCAGGTAGTCGTACAGGGTCGGCGGCGGCGCGCCGGCCGGACGCCCGGACAGGTAGCGCGAGTAGTTTTCGATGCCGTTGCAGTAGCCCAGCTCCAGGATCATCTCCAGGTCGAACCGGGTGCGCTGCTCCAGTCGCTGGGCCTCGACCAGCTTGTTGTGCTTGTGCAGGTACTCCAGGCGTTCCTTGAGCTCCGCCTTGATCCCGTCCATGGCCTCGAGCAGGGTTTCGCGCGGGGTCACGTAGTGGCTCTTGGGGTAGAAGGTGAAGCGCGGCAGCTTGCGGATCACCTCGCCGGTCAGCGGGTCGAAGGCCGCGATGTTCTCCACCTCGTCATCGAACAGCTCGATGCGGATGGCCTCCAGGTCCGATTCGGCCGGGAAGATGTCGATCACGTCGCCGCGCACACGGAAGGTGGCGCGGGCAAAGTCCATGTCGTTGCGGGTGTACTGCAGGTCGGCCAGACGGCGCAGCAAGGCCCGCTGGTCGAGCTTGTCGCCACGGTCCACGTGCAGCACCATCTTCAAATAGGTTTCCGGGCTGCCCAGACCATAGATGCACGACACCGTGGTGACGATGATCGCGTCACGCCGCTCCAGCAGCGCCTTGGTCGCCGACAGGCGCATCTGCTCGATATGGTCGTTGATCGAGGCGTCCTTCTCGATGAAGGTGTCGGAGGACGGCACGTAGGCTTCGGGCTGGTAGTAGTCGTAGTAGGAAACGAAATACTCCACCGCGTTGTTCGGGAAGAATGACTTGAACTCGCCATACAACTGGGCGGCCAGGGTCTTGTTCGGCGCCAGTACCAGGGTCGGGCGCTGCACCTGGGCAATCACGTTGGCGATGCTGAAGGTCTTGCCCGAACCCGTCACCCCGAGCAGGGTCTGGTGCGCCAGCCCGGCCTCGATCCCCTCGACCATCAGGCGAATGGCTTCGGGCTGATCACCCGCCGGCTGGAAACGGGTGACGAGTTGAAACTCGGACATGGTGAACCCCTGGAAATGAACGGATACAGGCAACTGTATTTATAGACAGTACTTATACCCAATTGGTGGTGCCCGGCGCCAGTTTCAAGGCAAACCACGGCCTGTTTCACAGTATTGACCGGCGCAAGCGACTGACGGTCGAAAAATATTCGCGAAAACAGCAGTAAAAGCTGCGACAGACTGTCGCCGTGACCGATGGGTATCACTATACTGACTCCCCGTTTGTGCACCGCTTCAGTGCATTCGGCTGGAGCGTGCGACCTCTATCACTCTCCATTCAGAGCCAAGGTAAAAATGAGCCTGTTTTCCGCTGTCGAGCTGGCACCCCGCGACCCTATCCTGGGCCTCAACGAAGCGTTCAATGCCGATACCCGCACCCACAAGGTGAACCTGGGCGTTGGTGTTTACTGCAACGAAGAAGGGCGTATCCCACTGCTGCGTGCAGTCATCGAAGCCGAAACCCAACGCGCCGCCCAGCACGCCTCCCGCGGCTACCTGCCGATCGACGGCATCGTGGCCTACGACCAGGCCGTGCAGAAGCTGCTGTTCGGTGCCGATTCGCCCCTGCTGGCCGCCGGCCGTGTGGTCACCACCCAGTCCGTCGGTGGTACCGGCGCCTTGAAGATCGGCGCTGACTTCCTCAAGCAGCTGTCGCCCAATGCCACTGTCGCAATCAGCGACCCGAGCTGGGAAAACCACCGCGCCCTGTTCGAAACCGCCGGTTTCCCGGTCAAGAACTACCGCTACTACGACGCCGCCACCCATGACGTCAACCGTGCCGGCATGCTCGAGGACCTGAACGCGCTGCCGTCCGGCTCGATCGTGGTACTGCACGCCTGCTGCCACAACCCGACCGGCGTCGACCTGACCCCGGCCGACTGGAACAACGTGCTCGAGGTGGTCAAGGCCAAGGGTCACATCCCGTTCCTGGACATGGCCTACCAGGGCTTTGGCCAGGGCATCGCCGAAGACGCCGCTGCCGTGCGCCTGTTCGCCGAATCGGGCCTGGACTTCTTCGTCTCCAGCTCGTTCTCCAAGTCGTTCTCGCTGTACGGCGAGCGCGTCGGCGCCCTGTCGATCGTCACCGAGTCCAAGGAAGAGGCCACTCGCGTGCTGTCGCAGGTCAAGCGCGTGATCCGCACCAACTACTCCAACCCGCCGACCCACGGCGCGACCATTGTCGCCACCGTGCTCAACAGCCCCGAGCTGCGCGCAATGTGGGAAGCGGAACTGGCCGAGATGCGCCAGCGCATCCACGGCATGCGCAAGCAGATGGTCGAGCTGCTGGCCCAGTACGGCGCACAGCAGGACTTCAGCTTCGTCGGGCGCCAGTGCGGCATGTTCTCCTACTCGGGCCTGACCGTCGAGCAGGTGGCACGCCTGAAGGACGAGCATGCGATCTATGCTCTGGATACCGGTCGTATCTGCGTCGCCTCGTTGAACCAGAACAACATTCACGTGGTGACCAAGGCGATCGTCGAGGTCCTGTAACACCTGATTGCTCAGGGGGAGCTTGACTTCCCCTTAGCAATCAGTAAGATACGCCCCAGATTCCGCGATAGCTCAGTCGGTAGAGCAAATGACTGTTAATCATTGGGTCCCAGGTTCGAGTCCTGGTCGCGGAGCCAAACATCATTTCAGAGCGTGCTTGCACAGCCTCTGAAATACTCGAAAAACCCGCCTTTTGGCGGGTTTTTTCGTTTTGGTCTTCAGCCCGGGCCAGGACTACCGGGCGATACAGGCTGCGACAGGCTATTGCTGCCCGATTGGAAAGAACTGCCCCGCACTCCATACGCCCAGCCATGGCTGCCCATCGATGTCACGTGTTACAGCCAGCTCTACCAGCTGGTAAAACACGCTGCGATGGATCAGCGCCTCGAGGTTGCTGCGCATGTGCACGTAAGGCGAAGGCTCCTGTGTCAGCGGGTCGATCACGAAACGCAGCGGGTGCTCGGGCCCGGCCTCGACCACATCCTCCACATTGCTGGTGAAGCGCAGCACCTGCTGCTCACCACTGCCCTGCACGTCCATGAGCACCGCCACGAACGGCGCATCATCGACCTGGATTCCGACCTTTTCCACAGGCGTGACCAGGAAGTAGTCATCACCGTCGCGACGGATGATGGTGGAGAACAGACGCACCATCGGCTTGCGACCAATCGGGGTGCCCAGGTAGTACCAGGTACCGTCGCGGGCGATTCGCATGTCGATGTCGCCGCAGAAGTCCGGATTCCACAGGTGGACCGGCGCCGGACCTTTGCCGACCTTCGGGAGTTGCGCCAACAGGTCATTGGCCTTGCCGGTATCCACCATCATCTGCTCCTCAGCGGCTCATGCCCAACAAACTGCGAGCGTAATCCTCAAGCGGTGCCGCAATCAAATCCTGCGGCTGATTGTCGTGGAACGTCAGCAAACCGCCACGGCTGCGGATGCTCACGGTATCGATCAGATAGCGGGTACTGGTTTCGATCAGCATCAGCTGAATTCTTCCGGTGTCGACACCCAGGCGGTCCACCGCCTGCTCGTCGTACCACTCGTCACCATTGCCGATACGGTTGTCGGCCTTGGCAAAACGCGCATACAGCAGGTAATGCGCGCCCACGTCGCGCGCCTGGGACAAGGCATCCTCCAGCCCCAGCGGACCCTCGGCACGTCGCACCAGCGGGAAGTACTCGACAAAGGCCTTGAAGGCTTCCTCGGCCACCACGTTGGGCCGCGGATAGGCATTGCCCGGCGGCACGAACACGCCCTGACCGATGAAGACGAACGAGTCGGGCTGCAGGCGCACCGACAACGAACGGCGGGTTTCGCTATGGTCGAGCAGGCCGGCGTCGCTCATGTGGTAGCGCACACCTTCGCCCATATCGCTCACATTCATGCAGCCACCCAGCGCCATCAGCGCCAGCAGCAGAACCAGGCTACGCATCTTTCCTCCAGAAGCCGGTGACGGAAAACCGGCGAACAGCCGCCAGATGCAGGTTTTGCGCCAGCTGGAGGGTATGGCTCAACCGCCGATGATCTTCATCACCGTGGCACCGCCTGAAAAAGCCACGGCCTGCTTGTCGCCCAGGGCCTTCATCAACATGCCCTGCAAGGCCGGCAACGCCTGGTGGCGCGGCTTGTCGAGCAGGTCACCGATGAAATGCCGGTTGCTCGACGACAGGCAGCCATGCAGCCACCCGGTAGAAGACAGACGCAGGCGCGAGCAGGTTCGGCAGAACGGCACGCTTTCGTTGGCGATCACGCCGAAGTGGCCTTGCCCCGGCACCCGGTAGCGCAATGCAGTGGCGTCCACTGGCGCATCGGCCTGTGCGTACTCGTGATGCTCGCCGATCAGTTGCAGCAACTGCTCCAGGCTCACGAACTGCTGCAGGAAAGCGTTGTGGTCGCTGGCCAGGTGCCCCATGCGCATCAATTCGATAAAGCGCAGTTCATAGCCACGGGCCAGGCAGTAGTCGAGCAGCGGCAGCACCTGATCGAGGTTGCGCCCGCGCAGTGGCACCATGTTCACCTTGATCTTCATGCCGGCGTCGCTGGCCTTGTGCATGCCATCGAGCACGCTGGCCAGATCCCCGCCACGGGAGATCCCGCGGAAGGCATCGGCGTCGAGGGTATCAAGGGAGACGTTCAGGCGCCGGATGCCGGCATCCAGCAGCAATGGCAGCTTGCGCGCGAGCAACTGGCCATTGGTGGTCAGGGCGATGTCATCGAGGCCGAGCACCGACACGCCAGCCAGGAAGGCTTCGAGCTTGGGACTGACCAGGGGTTCGCCACCGGTGATACGCAGGCGCTCGATACCGGCAGCTTCGATCAGCCAGGCCACCCCACGCACCATGGCCTGGGCCGAGAGCTCATCCTGCGCTGCGACCAGACGCTTGCCGTCCGGCACGCAATAGGTGCAGGCATAGTTGCACGCCGCGGTGAGGCTGACGCGCAGGTTGCGAAAACGTCTGCCTTGACGGTCGACGATCATGGAGCACTCCGGCAAGTGTGAATCGGGCTTGCAAAACCTGACTCAGAAATCAGTTTTTTGCAAGCCTCTTACCTGAGTATATGCCTGCACGGCGCCAGCGAGCATTCAGCTGCCAGATGGCTCCGGGTCGCGCTTGCGCTTGTTGCCCATGCGCACGCCAATGTCCATGAGGAACTGGAAGAAGCCTTCCTGGTCCTCCAGCACATTGCTCCAGAACGGCGAGTGATACAGTGCCACCGCGCCATGCACCAGGGCCCAGGCTGCGCAGTAGTGGTAATACGGCGGCACGTCCTCGAGCTTGCCCTCGGTGATGCGACCCTTGATCAGCAGGGTCAGGCGCTCGAAGTTGGAGGCACGGATCTTGTGCAGCTCCTCGACCATTTCCGGCACCTGGTTGCCTTTGACCACCTTCTCTTCGAGGCGGTCGAACAGGCGGTAGCGCTGCGGGTCGCGCATGCGGAATTCGAAGTAGGCACGCGACAGGGCCTCCTTGTCGCGATCCACATCGGCAGAGTGCAGCAGTTCGTTCAAATCGCGCTCGTAGTCGAGCATCAGGCGCAGGTAGATCTCCGCCTTGGACTTGAAGTGCTTGTAGATCGTGCCTTTGCCGATACCCACGGCGTCAGCGATCATCTCGACGGTGACACTGTCTTCACCCTGTTCGAGAAACAGCTTGAGCGCGGTATCGAGAATCTCTTGCTCTCGGCGACGAAACTCACGGACCTTACGAGGTTCTTTCTGCATAAGAAGGACTGGATCAAAATCGAAGCCCGTTATTATGCCTAACTTGCGCAAAAATGCACGGATCATCCGCGCATGCCTATGTTTCTTGATGAGTTTGAACAGGCCGGCGACCCGGTTGCCCGAAGCGGACCTCCCCTTCCCCTGCCCCAGACGTGCAATCCAGGCGGTCAGGCGCACGGCAGAGCAATGCGTGCTCAGCAGGGCCGCACGTATTCCAAATCTGTTTAAAAAACGATCAACCCTTGGTGGAATCGCGGCGAACCTGACCAATACTTGAGGTGTTGGCGCGACGCATCCCCCCAAGTGACGCGCCGATAAGGGTGAACACGGACCGCTCGCCTTTGTTTTACTCCTAATGGTCTTAACCCGGATTCCCCCCCAGAACCCGGGTTTTTTTTGCCCGCGCGACCGCCACGGCGACCGCGCAGCGGGGTCAGGCCACCCGCACCCGCGCCAGGGGGAACAGACGCCTGAAGTTCTCGGTGGTCTGTTGCGCCAGCTGCTCGTAACGCTCCCCCCGCACCAACGCGATGAACTCCGCCACGTCACGCACATACTCCGGCAAGTTCGGCTTGCCGCGGTGCGGAATCGGCGCCAGGTACGGTGAGTCGGTCTCTACCAGCAAACGATCTGCCGGCACCTGCCGCGCCACATCACGCAACGCGTCGGCATTGCGGAACGTGACAATCCCCGACAACGAAATGTAATACCCCAGGTCCAGCGCTGCCTTGGCCATCTCCCAGTCTTCGGTGAAGCAGTGCAGCACGCCCGCCTGCGGCAATGCCGCCTCGCGCAGCAGGGTCAGGGTATCGGCGCGCGCCGCACGGGTGTGGATGACCACCGGCTTGCCGGTGAGCCTGGCCGCCTCCAGGTGCAGGCGAAATGACGCCTGTTGCAACTGTGCAGCCTCGGGCTCGTAGTGATAGTCCAGCCCGGTCTCACCAATAGCCACCACCTCGGGGTGGTTCAGTTCGCCGAGCAGCCAGTCCAGCGCCGGCGCTTCGCCTGGCGCCAGGTCCAGCGGGTGGATGCCGACCGAGCAGTCCACATCAGGGTAGCGCGCTGCCAGCGCCCTGACCTGGGCCGCATTGTCGGCACTTACGCCGATGCACAGGAAATGCCCGACACCCCGTGCCCGCGCGGCATCCAGCGCGGCATCCAGGGAGCCACCATGGGCGGCGAGGTCGAGACGGTCGAGGTGGCAATGGGAATCTACAAGCATGGGCGTAATGACAACACTGAAAATGGAGGATCGAAAGGCCAGCTCAACGCTGACCCGGCAACAGGGCCCAGGAGGCCAGCAACGCTTCGAGCAACAGCACGCGGTTGAGGTTGGCCTTGTTCAGCACCTTCTGGCGCTGCACAAGAATCCAGTCCTGGATATCCAGCACCTTGCCCTGCGGGCTCTTCTGGGCAAGGTACTGCACGACCTTGCGCATGTCGGCCAGCCCCAGGCCCTCTTCGTCCTGGGTCAGCTGATAGCGCAGGATCAGGTTGGACCAGTCGCAGAACCAGTCGAACAGCAACAACAGCGGGATGCTGTTCCAGCCTTCGGCCAACTGGGTCGCGGACTGCTGCTGCTTGAGCAGCTTCTTGACCCCCTCGACCACCTGCGCGCGCTGCTCGCGCACACCCTGGGCCTGCAGGCTGACAGCCAGCAGTGGCGAACCTGCTGCAAGGCTCAGCAGTTCGTGGCGCTCGGCCTCGTCACTGTCGGGTAACGCGGCTGCCAGCCACGCCTCGCTCTGCGCCTGACTTGGCAACGGGCAGGCCTGTTGCTGGCAACGGCTCCTGATGGTCGGCAGCAACCGGCTGGGCTGGTGACTGACCAGCAACAGCACGGTATCGCCCGAAGGCTCTTCGAGGCTCTTGAGCAAGGCGTTGGCAGCGTTGATGTTCATTGCCTCGACCGGCTCGATGAGAATCACCTTGCGTCCGCCCATCTGCGCGGTCTGCACCACGAAGCTGACCAGGTCGCGCACCTGGTCGACCTTGATCGGCTTGTCGGCCTCTTCAGGCTCCAGGATGTAGTTGTCCGGGTGACTGCCCGCCTTCAGCAACTGGCACGACTTGCAGTGCCCGCACGCCTCAAGCCCCTCGGGCTGGCGGCACAGCAGAAACGCCATCAGGCGCTCGGCCAGCGCCCGCTTGCCGATGCCTTGCGGGCCGTGCAACAGGTACGCATGAGCATGCTGTGTGCGCCCGGCCAGTTGCTGCCAGAGCGTCGCCTGCCACGGGTAGGCCTCAGCCACGGCAACGCTCCAGTATCTGCGGCAGCAACGCATCCAGGGCGAGTTGAACCCGGGCCAGCGGTTGCGCGGCATCGACCAGGTGATAGCGCGCCGGGTCGGCGGCTGCGCGGGCCAGGTAGGCCTGGCGAACAGCCTGGAAAAACGCCTGGCCTTCCTGCTCGAAGCGATCCAGCCGCCCGCGCGCCGCTGCGCGCGAAAGGCCGACCTCCACCGGCAGGTCGAACACCAGGGTCAGGTCGGGGCGCAGGTCGCCCTGGACGAAGGTTTCAAGGGTGGCAATGCGCTCGACCGACAGCCCGCGGCCACCGCCCTGGTAGGCATAGGTGGCATCGGTGAAACGGTCGCACAGGACGATGGCGCCCCGCGCAAGCGCCGGGCGGATCACCTGGGCCAGGTGCTGGGCGCGCGCGGCGAACACCAGCAACAGCTCGGTGTCGGCATCCATCGTCTCATCGCTGGGGGCCAGCAACAGTTCGCGGATGCGCTCGGCCAGCGGGGTGCCGCCCGGCTCGCGGGTCAGCACCACATCCAGCCCGTGGGCGCGCAGGTGCTCGGCCAGGTACTCGCGATTGGTGCTCTTGCCCGCGCCTTCGGGACCTTCCAGGGTGATAAACAAGCCGCTCACAGGCAGTCCTTAATCAGGGTCATTGCGGGGTAGGTTCGCTGGCCGGGGGAACATCCGGCTGCACCGAGGGCTCGGCAGGCTGCGGTGCAGCCTGGGGCGCCTCGGACGCAGGAACCTCGTTCGGGGTGTCGCCGGCGCTTGGCGCCGGGCTTGAACGGTAGTCGGCACGCCGCTTGATCTGGTACTCGCGCACGGCAGAATTGTGCGCCCCCAGGTCGTCGGAGAACACATGACTGCCATCGCCCCGCGCGACGAAGTACAGGCTGCTGCCCGGCTCCGGGTTCAAGGCCGCGTGAATGGCTTCACGCCCGACCATGGCAATCGGCGTGGGCGGCAGGCCGGCGATCACGTAGGTGTTGTAGGGCGTGGGCTCACGCAGGTCGGCGCGGGTGATCTTGCCGTTGTAGCGTTCGCCCATGCCATAGATCACGGTAGGGTCGGTCTGCAGCAGCATGCCGATCTGCAGGCGACGCACGAAGACGCCGGCGATCTGACCACGCTCCTGTGGCACGCCGGTTTCCTTCTCGACCAGCGAGGCCATGATCAGCGCCTGGTAAGGGTCGCGATAGGGCGCAGCCGGGGAGCGCTCGTTCCACTCCTTGGCCAGCACCTCCTCCAGGCGCGCGTACGCCTGCTGCAGGAACTCGACATCGCTCATGCCGCGCACGAACCGATAGGTGTCAGGGAAGAAGCGCCCCTCGGGGAACACGCCCGGGTGCCCGAGCTTGTCCATGACCTCGCTGTCGCTCAGGCCATCCAGGGTCTGGCGGATCTTTTCATGTCTGGCCAGTGCCGAGCGCACCTGGCGGAAATTCCAGCCCTCGACCAGGGTCAGGCTGTACTGCACCACGTCACCACGCCGCCACGCCTCGAACAGGTCGCGCACGTTCATGCCGGGGGTCATGCGGTACTCGCCGGTATGCAAAGCCACGCTCGGCATGTTGAAGCGCCAGTAAAGGCGTAGCCAGAAGGCGTCGCGAATCACGCCGTCCTGCTGCATGCGATAGAACATGCGGTTGGGCGTGGTGCCGGTAGGAACATCGAGCAACCGCTCGCCGGTCAGGTGCAGCGGCTGCTCCAGCGCCGAGTGCACCTTCCAGGCCGAGAAGCCCAATAGCAGGCCGGCCAGGATCAACCCGGTCTCCAGCAGCACCAACAATTTACGTCTCACGAATCAAGCATCCAGTAGCGTACGGGCAATGGCCTGCAGTTTACGGGTGAGCGGCCCCGGCGACCAGTTCAGCGATGCAAATGCACGCACCGGCCATACGCCATACACGCTGTTGCACAGCAACACTTCGTCGGCCTGCTCGAGATCGGCCAGCGCCAGGTCGACCACACGGGCCGTGATACCGTGGCGCGGCGCCTCGTCCAGCAAGGCAGCGCGCATTACCCCAGCCACGCCGCAACGCGCCAGGTCGGCGGTGTACAGCACGCCATCGCGCACCACGAACAGGTTGCTGTAGACACCTTCGATCACACGCCCGGAAACATCACGCATCAAACCTTCAGCGTACTCGGCGCCCTGCCACTCGGCCCGTGCCAGTACCTGCTCCAGGCGATTGAGGTGCTTGAGCCCGGCAAGCAAGGGTTGCTCGGCCAGGCGGGTCTGGCAGGCAAACAGCCTTATCCCCTGCTCGGCGTTCTGCGGCGGGTAGCTGGCGGCGGGGCTGGCCTGAAGAATGCGACGCGGCGGTGCACCGGCAGCCGGGGCATAGCCGCGCTGACTGTCGCCACGGGTGAGAATGAGCTTGAGCACGCCATCACCCAGCAAGCCGGCATAACGGCATACCTCGTCGCGGATGAGCGGATGATCGGCGTCGATCGCCAGGCGCTGGCAACCCAGCGCCAGGCGGTCGAGGTGATACGTCAGCAGCGAGGGCTGCCCGGCCCGCACGGCGATGGTCTCGAACAGACCATCGCCATAGGCCAGCCCGCGGCTGCTCAACGTCAGGGCGTCAGCCGGCAGGCCATCGACCCAGCTGTGCATCACTCGGCGAACCGGCGGAACACCAGCGAGCCATTGGTACCGCCAAAACCGAAGGAGTTCGACAGCACGACCTCGATCGGCATGTTGCGCGGCTGGTGCGGCACGAAGTCCAGGTCGCAGCCTTCATCCGGCTCATCGAGGTTGATGGTCGGCGGCGCCACTTGCCCATTGATGGACAGCACGCTGAAAATCGCCTCTACCGCGCCGGCAGCCCCCAGCAGGTGACCGGTCATCGACTTGGTCGAGCTTACGGCCAGCTTGTAGGCGTGCTCGCCGAACACCGACTTGATCGCTGCCACTTCGGCCAGGTCGCCGGCAGGCGTCGAGGTACCGTGGGCGTTGATGTAGCCGACTTCGCTGGGGTTCACGCCCGCATCGCGCAAGGCGTTGGCCATGCAGCGGGCCGCACCGGCGCCGTTGTCGGGCGGCGAAGTCATGTGGTAGGCGTCGCCGCTCATGCCAAAACCAACCAGTTCGGCATAGATGGTCGCGCCCCGCGCCTTGGCGTGCTCGAGCTCTTCGAGCACCAGCGCACCGGCACCGTCGGACAGCACGAAACCGTCACGGCCCTTGTCCCACGGCCGGCTGGCACGGGTTGGCTCGTCGTTGCGCGTCGACAGCGCACGCGAAGCGCCAAAACCGCCCATACCCAGGCCACAGGCCGCCATCTCTGCGCCACCGGCGATCATCACGTCGGCTTCGCCGTAGGCGATATTGCGCGCCGCCATGCCGATGCAGTGCGTGCCCGTGGTGCAGGCAGTGGCAATGGCGTAGTTGGGCCCCTGTACACCCAGGTGGATCGACAGGAAACCGGAAATCATGTTGATGATCGAGCCTGGCACGAAGAACGGCGAAATGCGCCGCGGGCCTTGCTCGTGCAAGGTCCGGCTGGTTTCTTCGATATTGGTCAGGCCGCCGATGCCCGAACCCATGGCCACGCCGATACGCTCACGGTTGGCATCGGTAACTTCCAGCCCGGCATTGCGCACCGCCTGGAACCCGGCCGCCAGGCCGTATTGAATGAACAGATCGAGCTTGCGGGCTTCCTTGACCGACAGGTACTGCTCGACTTCAAAGCCCTTTACCGAGCCGCCAAAACGGGTGGAGTAGGCAGACAGGTCAGTATGCTCGATCAGACCTATGCCACTGCGGCCAGCCAGAATGCCTTGCCAACTGCTTGGCACATCCGTGCCCAGTGGCGACAGCATACCCATACCGGTGACCACGACGCGTCTACGCGACACAGCACTCTCCTTATTCTATGGTCTACATCTCATGCAAAGAAAAAACCGCACGCCAGTAACGGCAGTGCGGTTTTTCCATGACAAGAAGCGACGACTACAAAGTCTTAAGCCTGGTGGCTGGTGACGTAGTCGATGGCTGCTTGAACAGTAGTGATCTTCTCGGCTTCTTCGTCAGGGATTTCGGTCTCGAATTCCTCTTCCAGAGCCATCACCAGCTCAACGGTGTCAAGGGAATCGGCACCCAGATCTTCTACGAAGGAAGCGGTGTTGACCACTTCTTCTTCTTTAACGCCCAGTTGCTCGGCGACGATTTTCTTGACGCGTTCTTCGATGGTGCTCATACCTAGTTTTCACTCCTAATGGATATATGTCAGGCAGCTGGCCGGTGTGTAAGTTTATAGAAAGACGCCCGCTTTTCAAGCGTAATGCATCCCTCGAACCTCACACCCACCTGCCGCCTAGAATTTGGTTGCAGCTTTATAACGGATTTTAGACAGCTCGTATGACATTTTTTTGAAGCAATCCGTCACATTTAACTACATGTACATCCCGCCGTTGACCGGGACAGTCGCACCGGTCACGTAAGCTGCGCCGTCAGAGGCCAGGAACGCAACCACTTTCGCGATTTCGTCGACCTGGCCCAGACGACCCAGCGGAATCTGGTTTTGCAGCGCTTCACGCTGCGCCTCTGGCAGTTCGCGGGTCATGTCGGTATCGATGAAACCCGGCGCTACCGAGTTCACGGTGATCGCACGGGAGCCGACTTCACGCGCCAGAGCGCGGCTGAAGCCTTCCAGGCCGGCCTTGGCGGCGGCGTAGTTGACCTGGCCGACGTTACCCATGGCCCCAACGACCGAACCGATGCTGATGATACGACCCCAGCGCGCCTTGGTCATGCCGCGCAGCACGCCCTTGGACAGACGGTAGAGGCTGTTGAGGTTGGTATCGATGACGTCGAACCACTCGTCGTCTTTCATGCGCAGCATCAGGTTGTCGCGGGTGATGCCGGCGTTGTTGACCAGGATGGTCGGCGCACCGAACTGCACCTGGATAGATGCCAGGGTAGCGGTGACCGACTCGTCGCTGGTCACGTTCAGCTCCAGCCCGGTACCGGCGATGCCGTGCTCCTTGAGGGTCGCGGCAATACGCTCGGCGCCGGAGGCGGACGTGGCGGTACCGATGACGGTGGCGCCCAGACGCCCCAGTTCCAGGGCGATCGCCTGGCCAATGCCACGGCTGGCGCCGGTGACCAGTGCAACTTTACCTTGCAGGCTCATGCAAGTTTCTCCTAAATCAGGCCAGCGCCGCACGGGTGGCGGCGAAAGCATCCGGGGTATTGAGGTTGAAGGTGTTCACGCCGTCGGCGCAGCGCTTGTTCAAGCCGGCCAGCACTTTGCCGGGGCCGCACTCGACCAGTTGCACCGCGCCATTGGCAGCCAGGGTCTGCACGCATTCGACCCAGCGTACCGGCTTGTACAGCTGCTCCAGCAGGTCGCGTTTGAGGGTATCGAGATCGCCAGCCACGCCCGCACTGACGTTCTGCACCAGCGGGATCTGCGGGGCCTGCCAGTCGATGGCGTTCACCGATTCGGCAAACCGCTCGGCGGCCGGGCGCATCAGCTCGCAGTGCGACGGCACGCTGACCGGCAGCGGCAGCGCACGTTTGGCGCCGGCGGCCTTGCAGGCTTCCATGGCGCGCTCTACAGCAGCCTTGGCACCGGCAATGACAACCTGGCCCGGGGAGTTGAAGTTGACCGCACTGACCACCTCACCCTGCGCAGCCTGAGCACACAGGTCCACGACCACGGCGTCATCCAGGCCCAGAATCGCAGCCATGGCGCCCTGCCCGGCCGGCACGGCCTCCTGCATGAGCTCGCCGCGACGCTTGACCAGCTTGACCGCGTCACCCAGGCTCAGGCTGCCGGCAGCCACCAGCGCACTGTATTCACCCAGGCTGTGCCCGGAAACGAATGCAGGGCGCGCGCCACCTTCGGCCAGCCACAGGCGCCACAGGGCGATCGAGGCGGTCAGGATGGCCGGCTGGGTTTTGTCCGTCTGGTTGAGTTGTTCTTCCGGGCCCTGCTGGGTCAGTGCCCACAGGTCGTAACCGAGAGCCTCGGAGGCCTCACGGAAGGTATCGATGACCAGCGGGTACTGGGCGCCCAGCTCGGCAAGCATGCCGAGCGACTGCGAACCTTGGCCAGGAAAGACGAATGCGAGGGATGCAGACATTGAACAAGCCCCTAATGATCTTGTCGTCGAAAATAGCGCCCAGCCGGGGCTGAGCGCGAGAAAACTGACAATTGGATGGTAACGAGAACCAAGCGGTCACATTTATGCACGTCGTTGTGCCGATGCCTAAGGCAGCAGATCCTCCAGACGGCCGTGCAAGCGCTGCGGCAAGTTCTCCTGGATCTCGATCAGCGCCCGCTGTATCGCGCTCTGGAAACCCTGCACACCCGCCGAGCCATGACTCTTGATGACGATGCCCTGCAGGCCGAGAAAACTCGCGCCATTGTGGCGCGCCGGCGCAAGGTCGGCCTTCAGGCGACTGAGCAGCGGCATCGCCAGGGCCCCCACCGCCCGCGCCATCAGGCCACGCTTGAACAGCGCCTCGATGCGCCCACCGATCATGGTGGCCAAGCCTTCGCTGGACTTGAGCAGGATATTGCCGACAAAGCCGTCGCACACCACCACATCCGCTTCGCCACGGTACAGGCCATCGCCTTCGACAAAGCCGATGTAGTTGAGGCCGCGGGCATTTTGCAGCAGCGTCGCAGCCAGCTTGACCTGCTGGTTGCCCTTGATGTCTTCGGTACCGATGTTGAGCAGCGCCACACGCGGCCGGGAAATGCCCAGCGCTTGCGCCGCCACCGAGCCCATCACGGCGAACTGGAACAGGTGCTCGGCGCTGCAGTCGACGTTGGCCCCCAGGTCAAGCAGCTGGCAATAGCCGGTCTGGGTCGGTATGGCCGCCACCATCGCCGGCCGATCGATGCCGGGCAGGGTCTTGAGCACATAGCGCGACAACGCCATCAGCGCGCCGGTGTTGCCGGCGCTCACGCAGGCCTGCACCTTGCCATCACGCAATAGTTCGAGGGCCACGCGCATCGACGAGTCGGGCTTGCCACGCAGCGCCTGGGACGGCCGCTCGTCCATGCCGATCACTTCGCTGGCCGGCACAATATGCAGGCGCGCGCGATCCGCTGCCGACTGGCCAGCGATCAGATCTTCAAGGAGGGAGGGTTGACCGACGAGGGTCAGGTGCAGCGAGGGAGTAGCCGACAGGCAAGCAATGCTGGCCTGAACAATGCTGCGGGGACCGAAGTCCCCGCCCATTGCGTCAATCGCGATCTGAGCGGACAAGGATTACTCGTCAGCGCCCTTGTCGATCACTTTGCGACCACGGTATACGCCTTCTGGCGATACGTGGTGACGCAGGTGCACTTCACCAGTGGTTTTCTCTACGGACAGAGCGTTTTCCGAGAGAGCGTCGTGCGAACGGCGCATGTCACGGGCAGAGCGGGATTTTTTGTTCTGCTGAACAGCCATAATTGATTAACTCCTAAACGTTTGGGTCACGCTTTAACTGCGCCAATACACTGAACGGGTTGGACCGCGTTACCTCGTCCTTGCTCGGTTCGGGCTCATCGGCGCCCGCCGGCTGCTGGCATTCTTCCGGATGATGAGCAGGCACGATGGGCAAGGCGAGCAGAAGCTCTTCCTCGACCAATGCTTGCAGATCCAAAGGATCTTCGCCCAGTTCCAGCACGTCATAACCTTTCGGTAACGACTGGGTATTCGCACCCTCTTTCACCACAGCATATGTAGATTCGCTGTGGATCGGCAGGGTGACCAGCTCAAGACAACGCTGGCAAACCATCTTGACCTCGACGGTCAGAGCACTGTGGATAACCACGGTTTTCTGTTCGTCTCGCTCAAAATCGAATTTAGCCTGCACCGTACCGACATCGTCGGAAAGCGGGTCGCAGAGTCTCTCCAAATCGGCGAGTAGCAGCGTTCCTTCGAGAGAAACACCACGATCGGCCAATTTGCGCGGGTCAACGTGAGGTGGAATCGGGTCATTCAACATAGGCGCAGCATTCTAGGGATGCCCCCCGCCCCTGTCAAAGGAAATTCGGCCCCGTTCAACATGTTAGAATCGGCGCACCTGCTCAGGAGTTCATCATGCTGCCCTTGTTACTGGCTTCCAGCTCACCCTACCGGCGCGAATTGCTGGCGCGACTGCAACTGCCCTTTGCCTGGGCAGCGCCCGATATCGACGAACAGCGCATCGGCGAAGAGCCCGCCCCAGAGCTGGTCAAGCGCCTGGCCAGGCACAAGGCCGAGGCATTGGCTGCCAGCCATCCGGGGCATCTTATCATCGGCTCCGACCAGGTTGCCGTGCTGGGCGAACAGATTCTGGGCAAGCCACACACCTTCGAAAAGGCCTGCGAGCAATTGCTGGCTGCGAGCGGCAATCACGTCACCTTCCTGACCGGCGTGGCGCTGCTCAATACCCAGAGCGGCCATTGCGAGGTCGATTGCGTGCCATTTACCGTGCACATGCGCGAACTGGACCTGCCACGCATCGAACGCTACCTGCGCGCGGAACAACCCTACGACTGCGCCGGCAGCTTCAAGTGCGAAGGGCTGGGGGTGAGCCTGTTCCAAAGCACCCACGGCTGCGATGCCACCAGCCTGGTGGGACTGCCGCTGATCCGACTGGTCGACATGCTGCTCAAGGAAGGGGTGAGCATACCGTGAGGGCAAGCCAATACCAGCAATAAAAAACCGGCCATCTGGCCGGTTTTTCATTAATCAGCACACTCAGCGCAGTGCCGGCCCCTGAAAGCCCATCCACATGGCAAGGTGCTCGGCGACGCTGGCACCCAGGCGTTTGGAGAAGCGATCAAACGGCGACTCTTCGACGGTGAAATCAACCAGGGTCTTCTCCCCCACCACCTCACGCGCCACATAATCGGCATTGCCCAGGGCGTCCACCAGCCCCAGCTGCACGGCCTGCTCACCCGACCAGATCAGCCCGCTGAACAGCTCGGGATGCTCCTTGTCCTTGAGCCGCTCGCCGCGCCCCTGCTTCACACTGGCAATGAACTGCTTGTGGGTGGTGTCCAGCACACCCTGCCAGAAGGCCGTTTCGTCCGGTTTCTGCGGCTGGAATGGATCAAGGAAGGCCTTGTGCTCACCCGCCGTATAGGTACGACGCTCGACACCCAGCTTCTCCATGGTGCCGACAAAGCCGTAGCCAGCTGCCGTCACACCAATCGAGCCCACCAGGCTGGCCTTGTCGGCATAGATCTGGTCAGCCGCACTGGCGATATAGTAGGCACCCGACGCACCCAGGTCGCTGATGACCGCGTACACCTTGAGCGACGGCTTGGCGGCCTGCAGACGACGAATCTCGTCATAGATGTAGCCAGACTGCACCGGGCTGCCGCCCGGGCTGTTGATACGCAGCACCACCGCCTTGGTCTTGGCGTCGTCGAAGGCCGCACGCAGGCTGGCTATCACGTTGTCGGCGCTGGCCGGCTCCTTGTCCGCAATGATCCCGCGCACCTCGATCAGCGCCGTATGGCTCGCGCCACGGGCGGCGGTCTTGTCGATATCCATCAGCGGCGAAAACAGGGCCAGGATGCCGAACAGGTACACGAACGTCAGCAGCTTGAAAAAAATACCCCAGCGCCGGGCCCGACGCTGCTCCTGCACGCCCGCCAGCAAGGTCTTCTCGAGCAGCTTCCAGCTGGTGCGCTCTTCGTTCTTTTCGGCGTCAGGCGCCTTCCACTCGTCAGTCATGCTCACCTACCCTGGAAATTCGATTGCAGCGGTTCGGCCTAGCCACGCCTGCAATTGTGAAAAGTGCTGTATGGACAACTGCGGCTCGTAAACGCTCAATGCCTCGAGCGACAGCGCCCCATGCCCCACCGCCACCGAATGCATGCCGGCATTGCGCGCCATCAGCAGGTCGAACGACGAATCGCCCACCATCAACGCACGGCTCGCCGGCACCTGGCAATGGGCCAGGATCTCCTCGAGCATGCGCGGGTGCGGCTTGCCCATGGTTTCGTCGGCAGCCCGGGTAATGTCGAAGAACGTTTCCCAGCCATTGGCCACCAGCACCCGGTCCAGGCCGCGACGCGCCTTGCCGGTAGCGACTGCCAGGCGATAGCCATCGGCCCTGAACGACTCGAGGGCCTCGACCACGCCGGGATACAACGGCGACGGCTGGGTATCCAGGGCCATATAGATGTCGGCGTAATGCTGACGAAACGCCATGACTTCAGGCTGATCCAGATGCGGGTACAGCGTACTGATCGCCTCGGGCAGCGCCAGGCCGATGATGCCCTTGACCGCCTCGTCCGAGCACAGCGCATAGCCGGCACGCTCGGCCGAGCGATGCATCGCTTCGACGATGCGCCCGATCGAATCGGCCAGCGTGCCGTCCCAATCGAAGATCAGCAGGTCGTAATCACGGCGCACTCAAACGCTCCACGGTCTTGGCCCACATGTCGTCCACCGGCGCCTCCAGCTTCAGCTCGCCGCCATCGGGCAACGGCACGGTCAGCGCATAGGCATGCAGGAACAGGCGCTTGCCGCCCAGCTCGCGGATCTCGCGAGTGAAATCCTCGTCGCCATACTTGCTGTCGCCGGCGATGCAATGCCCGGCATGCAGGGTATGCACGCGAATCTGGTGGGTACGGCCAGTAATCGGGCGTGCCTCGACCATGGTCGCGAAATCGCCGAAACGGCGCAGCACGCGAAACAGGGTGAGCGCCTCCTTGCCTTCGTCGTTGATTTCCACCATCCGCTCGCCGGAACGCAGGTTGCTCTTGAGCAGCGGCGCATTGACCTGCTTCTTGGCCGTGGCCCAGTGACCACGCACCAGCGCCATGTAGCGCTTGTCGACGCCGTCACCGCGCAACGCGGCATGCAGATGGCGCAACATGCTGCGCTTCTTGGCGATCATCAGCAGACCGGAGGTATCGCGATCGAGCCGATGCACCAGCTCCAGCTCCTTGGTATCCGGGCGCAACTGACGAAAGGCTTCGATCACACCGTAGTTCAGCCCGCTGCCGCCGTGCACGGCGATGCCAGCAGGCTTGTTGAGCACGATCAGGGCCTTGTCTTCGTACACGATGGCCGCTTCGAGTCGCTGAAGCAGGCCCTGTGCCAGCGGCACCGGCTCGTCACGCTCAGGCAGACGAACGGGCGGCACGCGCACGATATCGCCGGCCTGCAATTTGTACTCTGGCTTGATCCGTCCCTTGTTCACCCGCACTTCGCCTTTGCGCAAAATGCGATAAATCAAGGTCTTGGGAACGCCCTTGAGTGCAGTGATCAGGAAGTTGTCGATCCGTTGGCCGGCAAGTTCCGGCGCGACCTCGATCAGCTGGACGCCGGAGGTCGGAGGGGTAGTAGTCGTCATTTGCGAATCATAACAATTTTTTATGGATTTGAAGCACTTAATGATTGCTGCTATAGTCGCGAACGCCGCCAAAAGCGGCTGGCCAGCGGACCAATGGCTTTGAGCCGGCCCTGACCTACGCAATTCTCGAGGACGCGAGGCCGTCCGACGGGGCTTTCGCCAGTTTACAGAAGTGCCTGGAATCGCTACCAGCGCCGATGAGAGAAGACCGATAAAAAACAACAAGAGCGGTGTTTGACCCTCCTGCACGTTTTTTTCGATGCCCACTCCTTCAGTGCAGTCGCTTTCACGCAGTCACGGCGAATGCTTCGGAAATACCAGCCTTAGCCATAGAAAGCGCGGGCTCCCGTATGGAGCTGGCGATAACTGCAACCCGTTGCGGATTCAGCGCGCGGCAGCACCCGAATTATCAGGGATACGTGTAGGGTGGAGATGCACAACCGTCGGACCGTGTAGCACTGCGTCCAGTCCACAGGCCCTCTGGCCCGCGACCGGACCCGGTCTTGATCAAGATGCCCCAGGGTGTCCACGGCCGAAGGCTGATTCCTCCTCCTGACTGAGTGCATTTGACACCACAGCTAGCAGGACGCGTCGTCGCGACTTCGGCAGCACTGGGCGACCAGTCCGACCGCAAGCCGCTGGACACGGGATGGTCCGCCACCCCTGACGCACCCTGACACCGACCGTGAGAAGTCGTGTGTGCCGAACGCCGTTTCCGGCAGCCCGGAAACCGACGGTACTACATGAAAAGAATGCTGATTAACGCGACTCAACCCGAAGAGTTGCGTGTTGCTCTGGTAGACGGCCAGCGCCTATACGATCTGGACATCGAGTCCGGTGCACGCGAGCAGAAAAAAGCCAACATCTACAAGGGCAAGATCACCCGCATCGAGCCCAGCCTTGAAGCCGCCTTCGTCGATTTCGGCTCCGAGCGCCACGGCTTTCTGCCCCTCAAGGAAATCTCCCGCGAATACTTCAAGAAGTCGCCCGAAGGCCGGGTGAACATCAAGGAAGTGCTGAGCGAAGGCCAGGAAGTCATCGTCCAGGTCGAGAAGGAAGAGCGCGGCAACAAGGGCGCCGCCCTGACCACCTTCATCAGCCTGGCCGGTCGTTACCTGGTCCTGATGCCTAACAACCCGCGTGCCGGCGGCATCTCCCGTCGCATCGAAGGCGAAGAGCGCAACGAACTGCGCGAAGCGCTCAACGGCCTGGTTGCCCCTGCCGACATGGGCCTGATCGTTCGCACTGCCGGCCTGGGCCGCAGCAGCGAAGAGATGCAGTGGGACCTGGACTACCTGCTGCAACTGTGGACCGCCATCAAGGAAGCGTCCCTCGACCGCGCAGCGCCGTTCCTGATCTACCAGGAAAGCAACGTCATCATCCGCGCCATCCGCGACTACCTGCGCCAGGACATCGGCGAAGTGCTGATCGACAGCGTCGATGCCCAGGAAGAAGCCCTGACCTTCATCCGCCAGGTGATGCCGCAGTACGCCAGCAAGATCAAGCTGTACGAAGACAGCGTGCCGCTGTTCAACCGCTTCCAGATCGAAAGCCAGATCGAGACCGCCTTCCAGCGCGTCGTCGACCTGCCATCGGGCGGCTCGATCGTGATCGACCCGACCGAAGCACTGGTGTCCATCGACATCAACTCGGCGCGCGCCACCAAAGGCAGCGACATCGAGGAAACCGCCCTGCAGACCAACCTGGAAGCGGCCGAGGAAATCGCCCGCCAACTGCGTCTGCGTGACATCGGCGGCCTGATCGTCATCGACTTCATCGACATGACCCCGGCCAAGAACCAGCGCGCCGTCGAAGAAAAGGTGCGCGAGTGCCTGGAAGCCGACCGTGCCCGCGTACAGGTCGGCCGAATTTCGCGCTTCGGCCTGCTGGAAATGTCCCGCCAGCGCCTGCGCCCTTCCCTGGGCGAAAGCAGCGGCATCGTCTGCCCGCGCTGCAGCGGCACCGGCATCATCCGTGACGTCGAATCGCTGTCGCTGGCAATCCTGCGCCTGATCGAGGAAGAAGCCCTGAAGGATCGCACTGCCGAGGTGCGTGCCCAGGTGCCGATCCCGGTCGCCGCGTTCCTGCTCAACGAAAAACGCAACTCGATCACCAAGATCGAACTGCGCACCCGGGCGCGTATCGTCATTCTGCCGAACGACCACCTGGAAACCCCGCATTTCGAAGTGCAGCGCCTGCGCGACGACAGCCCGGAAGCCCTGAACAACCAGTCCAGCTACGAAATCGCTGCGACCGAAACCGAAGAAGTGCAACCGGCTGCCGCCACCCGCACCCTGGTTCGCCAGGAAGCCGCGGTCAAGACTGCACCGGCCCGCGCCAATGCTCCGGTACCGGCTCCGGAAGCCCCTGCTGCCCCAGCCGCCCCGGTACACGCCCTGCCAGAGCCAAGCCTGTTCAAGGGCCTGGTCAAGTCGCTGGTCAGCCTGTTCGCCGGCAAGGAAGAACCTGTGGCCGCCGCACCGGTGGTAACCGAGAAGCCTGCCACCGAGCGTCCTCAGCGCAACGAGGAGCGTCGCAACGGTCGCCAGCAGAGCCGCAACCGCAACGGTCGTCGCGATGAAGAGCGCAAGCCACGCGAAGAGCGTGCCGAGCGCGCGCCACGTGAGCCGCGTGAAGAACGCCAGCCTCGCGAAGCCCGTGAAGAGACCTCGACCCGCGAAGAACGCGCACCACGCGCCCCGCGTGAAGAACGTCAGCCTCGTGCCCCACGCGAAGACCGTCGCCCACGCGAAGATCGCCCGGTACGCGAACTGCGTGAGCCTCTGGATGCCACCCCGGCCCCGGCCGTCCGCGAAGAACGTCCTGAGCGCGCCCCGCGCGAAGAGCGTCAGCCACGTGAAGAGCGTGCACCGCGTGAAGAGCGCGCACCACGTGAAGAACGTGCCCCTCGCGAGGAGCGCGCACCGCGTCCGCCACGCGAAGAGCGTCAGCCACGCCCGGCCGAGCCGGTCGAGGATGCGGCCGAAGAGCAACTGCCAAACGAAGAGCTGCTGCAGGATGACAACCAGGAAGGCGCCGAAGGCGATCGTCCACGTCGTCGCTCGCGCGGTCAGCGTCGTCGCAGCAACCGTCGTGAGCGTCAGCGTGATGCCAACGGCAATGTGGTCGAAGGCAGCGAAGACGGCACCGAAGAAGGCGCCGAACAAGCTGGCGAACAACCTGCTGCTGCGGAAAAACGCAGCGAAGGCAATGCGCAGCCTTCGGGCGTGGAACTGGCTGCCGGCCTGGCCGTGACTGCCGCCGTTGCCACCAGCAACATCAGTGCCGACGCCGAGGCCCAGGCCAACGCTCAGGCCGAGCGTGCAACTGCTGCTGTCGATGACACCCCAGCCGTCGTGGCCGAAACGCCTTTCGAGGCCGGCACCGTCGAACCAGTGGTTGTCGAAACCAGCACCGAGTCGAACGAAACAGCTCGACAGCCCGCTGCCGAAGAAGCTGTTGCTGAACAAGCGGCCATCGCCCCTGTGATCGAACAACCGTTCGAAGCACCGGTGCAGGCAGTCGAGTCGAGCATCGAGCCTGTCGTCGAAGTTGCTCCGCAACCAGTCGAGGCCCAGATCGAGGCCGAGGCCAAGGTAGAGGCTCTGGTGGAAGCACCGGCTCAAGCCCCTGAGCAGGCGCCAGCTGTCGAAGCGCCCGTCGAGGCACCTGTAGCTGCCGAGCCGGTCATCGCCCTGCCGAGCGAGCCTGAAGCGCCGGCTGCAGTCGAAGCCGAGCCGGTCATTGCCGCTGAGCCAGCACCGGTCGCCGAGGCACAGGCACCGATCGCCGAGCCTGCCGAGGTTGAGGCACCGGTCGTCACGCTGGCCAACGGCCGTGCACCGAACGACCCGCGTGAAGTGCGTCGCCGCAAGCGCGAAGCTGAAGCCGCAGCGGCCGCCGCTGCTGCCGAGCAGTCGCAGGAAGCTGCAGAAGAGCATAAACCGCTCGTCTGACGGCCATTAAAAAGCCCCGCCAGTGCAAACTGGCGGGGCTTTTTATTGCCTGATGCCTGGTGGTGGATGTGTCACCAACAACGCCGAACCCGCAGGAATCGGCGCTGCCAGCGAACAAGTCGCCCAGTCAATACAAGTTGGGTTCCATCTCCAGCGCGACGCCGAAGCGCGCCAGCACATCAGCCTGAATCCGCTGCGCCAGCGCATGCAACTGCTTGCCACTGGCCTGCCCGTAGTTCACCAGCACCAGCGACTGCAAACGGTGCACCCCGGCATCGCCCTCGCGAAACCCCTTCCAGCCCGCCTGCTCGATCAACCACCCCGCCGCCAGCTTTACCTGACCATCGGCCTGTGGATAACCTACCGCATCCGGATACGCCTCGCGCACGCGCTGCGCCAGTTCAGCGCTCACCACCGGGTTCTTGAAGAAGCTTCCGGCATTGCCCAGCTCGGCCGGGTCTGGCAGTTTTTCGCGACGAATGCTGCAGATGGCATCGCTGACATTCTGTGCGGTCGGCTGACCGATGCCCTGCTCACTCAGCCGCTGGCGTACCGGGCCGTAGTCCAGGTGCAGGTGCTCGGCGCGATTGAGCACGAAGCGAACCCGCAGGATCAGCCAGCGCCCGGGATTACGCTTGAACACACTGTCACGGTAGGCAAAATCACACTGTTCCAGCGCAAACTCGTGCAACTGGCCGGTTTCCCGATCCAGTGCCGTAAGCCCGGCAAACACGTCCTTGATCTCCACGCCATAGGCGCCGATGTTCTGCATCGGCGCCGCCCCGACGGTACCGGGGATCAGGCTGAGGTTTTCCAGCCCCGACAGTCCCTGGGCCAGGGTCCACTGCACGAAGGGATGCCAGGGCTCACCCGCCTCTGCCTCGACCACCACGCGCTGGCCATCATCCGACAGTATCCGCACACCGACACTGGCCATGCGCAGCACCAGCGCCTGGATATCGGCAGTCAGCAGCAGGTTGCTGCCGCCACCGATCACCAGCACCGGCAGGTGCTGTTCGGCTGCGTGCGCCAGCAGCTGGCGCACTTCGTCATCGTTGTGTGCCTGGGCGAAATACTGCGCCTTCACCTCGATTCCGAAGGTGTTGTAAGGCTTGAGTGAAACCTGCGATTGCACCTGCACGCTCATAGCCGGCCCTTCAGCTCGACCACCAGCTTGCTACAAGCCAGCTCAATGAGATCAAGCACCTGTTCGAAGCCCTCTTCGCCGCCGTAGTAAGGGTCGGGCACTTCATCCAGCTCACCCTCGTAGCGGCGCAGGAACAGGTCCAGTTCGGCGGTACCGGCAGACGGTTGCAGCGCCTTGAGGTGGCCGAGATTGCTGGTGTCCATAGCCAGGATCAGGTCGTACCGGCTGAAGTCCTGCGCGCTCACCTGCTGTGCACGCTGTGCGGACAGGTCGTAGCCGCGCGCCAGCGCAGCGCGGCGGGTTCGGCTGTCGGGCGGCTTGCCCACATGCCAGTCTCCCGTACCCGCCGAGGCCACTTCGACCTGATCCTCGAGGCCTGCCAGCTTCAACTGATGGCGCAACACGCCCTCGGCCGTCGGCGAGCGGCAGATGTTGCCCAGGCATACGAACAGGACGCGCATCAGGCCTCCAGCAAGCGCCGAACGCGCTCCAGGTCTTCAGGTGTGTCGACGCCCACAGGCGGCGCCTGCAAGGCATCGGCCACGTGGATGCGCACGCCATTCCACAGCGCACGCAACTGCTCCAGCGACTCGGTCTGCTCCAGGCCGCACGGGCCCCAGGCGACGAAGTCCTGCAACAGGCCTGCGCGATAGGCGTACATGCCGATATGCCGGCGATAAGGCACACTCGCCGGCAATTGCTCGCGGCTCTGGGCAAACGCATCACGCGCCCACGGCAAGGGCGCACGGCTGAAGGTCAGGGCCAGGCCGTTGCGGTCGGTGCTCACCTTGACCGCATTGGGGTTGAACAGCACTTCGACGTCTTCGATCGGCTCGGCCAGCGTGGCAATGCCCGCTTCAGGATGCGCCGCCAGGTTGGCCGCCACCTGGTCGATGATCGCCGGGGGAATCAACGGCTCGTCACCCTGCACATTGACCACGATCGCATCTGCCGACAGGCCCAGCTGGGTGGCGACTTCGGCCAGGCGGTCGGTGCCCGACTGGTGGTCCTCACGGGTCAGCAGCACCTCGGCGCCAAACCCCTGGCATGCAGCGACGATGCTCGGGTCATCGGTGGCAATCACCACGCGGGTGGCGCTGCTTCTGCGCGCCTGCTCCCAGACGTGCTGCACCATCGGCTTGCCGGCAATCGACAGCAATGGCTTGCCCGGCAGACGGGTGGAGCGCAGGCGCGCTGGAATCACAACGGTGAAATCCAGGCTCATTTGTCCAGGCGCTCGTCATCGGTCAGGGTTCGGGCTTCGCTCTCGAGCATCACCGGGATACCGTCACGAATCGGGTACGCCAGGCCGGCCCCCTTGCTGATCAGCTCGGTCTTGTCGGCGCTGAGCTTGAGCGGGCCTTTGGTGATCGGGCAAGCAAGGATGTCGAGCAATTTGGTGTCCATGGATATTCCTCAGGCCTGTGGCCGGAAAAAGAAAATGTCAGGGCTGGCGAGGCCCGGGCAGCAGACGCGCCAGCTGCGCGTCGAGCCAGGCCACGAAGGCCGGCGAAGGCAGTGCGTCGACCGCAAGATACCACCAGTCATCGGCGGCGAAAGCACGGCATTTCACCGCATCCTTCTCAGTCATGACCAGCGGCAATGACGGGGTGAAGCTCAGGGCCTGGGCGTTGTACGCCGCATGGTCGGCAAACGCATGCGGCACAGGCTGCCAGCCCAGCCCCTGCAGGGTGTTGAAAAATCGCTGAGGGTTGCCGATGCCGGCCACAGCGTGCAATGCCTGGCCCGGCGCAAAATGCTCAAGGCCTCGTCGCTCGCCGCTGCGCAGGTTGACCAGTGCCGTAGGGGCCAGGGTGAAGGCAAAGCCATCATCACGGTCGCTGAGGGCGCCGTTGTAGAGCACGGCGTCCACTTCATCCAGGCGCTCCACCGGCTCACGCAGCGGCCCGGCAGGCAGGCAGCGGCGATTGCCGAGGCCGCGGGCCGCGTCGATCAGCACCAGCTCGAGATCACGCGCCAGGCGGTAGTGCTGCATGCCGTCGTCGCACAGGATCAGGTCCAGCGGCTCGGCGTCGAGCAAGGCCCGCACGGCCTGGCTGCGATCGGGGTCGATCATCAGCGGCACGCCGGTGCGCTGCACGATCAGCAAGGGTTCGTCACCGGCCTGTTCGGCCGGTTGATCGGCACGCACGCGCCACGGCAGTTGCGGCGCAGTGGCCCCATAGCCTCGGCTGACCACCCCCACGCGCAGGCCGCGCTGGCGACAGTGCTCGATCAGAAACAGGATAAGCGGGGTCTTGCCGGTGCCACCCACGGTGATGTTGCCCACCACCAGCACCGGCACCGGTGCGCGATAGATGTCGCCCTGCCCGGCCAGAAAACGCTCGCGCTTGCCCCGCACCACCCGACGGTACAGGGCCTCGAGCGGGCGCAACAATACCAATGCCGGGTGGCCGGCATACCAGGCATGCAACAGGCGATCGGCAAGCGCCATCAAGGTGTCCCCTGGGCGGCCTCGACCGTGGTCATGCGCAACTGGCTGAAGCCGAGCTTGCCAGCGGCATCCATGGCGGTGACCACGGCCTGGTGCGGAGTCTTGCCGTCAGCGCTGATCGACAGCGGCATCTTGGTGTCGCCCTGTGATTCCTTCTGCAGGGCCTCGGTCAGGGTGCCCAGGTCGCTCTTGGGCAACAGGTGGTTGTTGACCGAGTACACGCCTTCGGCGCTGATGGTGATTTCCAGCTGCTTGGCCTCGGTGTCGGGCGCCGGAGCGCCGCTGACCGCCTCGGGCAGTTCGACACGCAACTGGGTTTCACGGGTGAAGGTGGTGGTCACCACGAAAAACAGCAGCAGGATGAACACCACGTCGATCAGCGAAGCGAGGTTGATGTCCACGGTCTCCCGTGGCTTGCGCCGGAATTTCACGCCTTGCCCTCGCTCAGGTCGACATCACGGTCCCCCTGGACCACTTCCACCAGCTTGATGGCCTCCTGCTCCATGCCCACCACCAGCTCATCGATGCGCCGTTGCAGGAAACGATGGAAGAATACCGCCGGGATACCCACCATCAGGCCGGCTGCGGTGGTGATCAACGCCTTGGAGATCCCCCCCGCCAATACCGAGGCATTGGTGGTCATGCCGGACCCGGTGAAGGCACTGAAGATATCGATCATGCCCAGCACGGTGCCCAGCAGGCCCAGCAGCGGCGCCATGGCCGCGATGGTGCCCAGTGCGTTGATGTAGCGCTCCAGCTCGTGGATGACACGGGCGGCGGCTTCCTCGATGCACTCCTTCATGATTTCGCGACCATGGCGGGAGTTGGCCAGGCCTGCGGCCAGGATCTCGCCCAGCGGCGAGTCGGCGCGCAGGGTCTTGAGCTTCTCGCTGGTGAGCTGTTTGTCCTTGATCCAGCGCCACACCTGGCCGAGCAGGTGCGGCGGGGTGACACGACTGGCGCGCAGGGTCCACAGGCGTTCGGCGACGATAGCCATGGCAGCGATGGAACTCAGAATGATCGGCAGCATCATCCAGCCACCGGACTTGACCAATTCCCACACAGTAGCGACCCCCTCGAAAAAGTCCGCCACTTTACCATAGGGGGCCACGGGGCCGAACAGCGTCATGTCGGCTCCCGCCAGAAGCGCCGCTGGCTGCGTTGCCCGACCGCCTGGCCAAAGCTGCCCAGCACCAGGCGCACCGCCCCGTGCAGGGCGCTGTCGTGCACGGTGATACCCAGCGCCTGGTAACGCGCCATCACCTGTGCGTGCGGATGCCCGAATGCATTGTGGCGCCCTCGCGAAATCAGCACGCCCCGTGGCCGGGTTCGCTCGAGAAAGGCCTGGCTCGACGAGGTGCGGCTGCCATGATGGGGCGCCTGCAACCAGTCGACCGGGTCGGCTGTCGACTCGCGCAGCCAGGCGCGCTCGGCCTGGGCATCGATGTCACCGGTAAGCAGCAGGGTTTCCCCGCCGGCATCCACGTGCAACACACAGGAGCGCTGATTGCTGTCGCCGGCCTGCTGCCAGCGCCACAGGCTGAAGAGCACGCCATCCCACTGCCATTGCTCGCCACTGGCGCAGGCCTGGGCCTGCAGTTGCCCGGGCAGCTCATCCGGGTCGCCGCCCACCACACGCACCAGCGGCACGCTGCGCTGCACCGCCAGGGCGCCGCCGGCATGGTCGGCATGGGCATGGCTGATCAGCGCCAGGTCCAGCTCGCGCACCCCCAGCTTGCGCAGAGTCGGCACGACCACCCGCTCACCCAGGTCGCTGCCACGGGTGGCCGGGCCTGCGTCATACAGCATCGCATGGTGACGGGTACGCAGCACAAACGCCTGGCCCTGGCCGACATCCAGCTGCCACACCTCCAGTTGCCCATGGGCGATCTCGTTGCGAGGCGCACAGCCGGCCAGCAGCAGCAAGGGCCAGCCCAGCACCCGCATCGGCAGCCCGCCCGGCAACAGCAGCAGTACCGCGCCACCGCCCACCATCAACCATGCCCATATCGGCAAGGCGACCGGTGTCCAGGCCGGTTGCCAATGTGCCACCTGTGCCAGTGTCCAGAACAAGGCTGCCAGCGATCCTCCAGCCAGCCACAACAGGGCCTCCCCCAGCAACGGGAGCCCCTGCAGCAGTGTGCCGGCCAGCGCCAGGGGCAACACCGCGATACTGACCCAGGGCACCGCAACCAGATTGGCCAGCGGTGCCGAGAGACTGATCGGCAGCCCCAGCGCCAGCAGCACCGGCAACAGGCCGATCGCGATCAGCCATTGGGCCCGGCACCATGCCAGCCAGGGGTTCCAGGCCCCCAGCCGGCCGCCGAACACATACACCAGCACCGCCACCGCTGCGAACGACAGCCAGAACCCCGGCTGCAGGCTGGCCAATGGCTCCACCAGCAATACACCGTTGAGGGCAAGCAGCAAGGGAATCCAGGCCCCAAGGTGGCGAAAACGCAGGCGCCACAACAGCACCACCGCCAGCATGATGCAGGCGCGTCGTACCGGTACCTGAAAGCCCGCCATCAAGCCGTACGCCAGGGCCGCCGCAAACGCCAGGCCGCACGCCCAGGGTAGCCAGGGCAGCGCCCTGGGCCATGCCCCCACACGTGCCAACCCGGCCACCAGGCCGTACACCAGACCGGCCAGCAAGCCGATGTGCTGACCGGAAATCACCAGCAGGTGCACCGTGCCGGTTGCCTGGAGCACCTGCCAGTCCTCCTGTGCCAGCGCCCCGCCGTCACCCAGCACCAGCGCCGCCAGCGCACCTTCGCGCCCATGGGCCTGAGCCCCGAGCAGGCGCTGGCGCACCGAATCACGCCACGCATGGCTGGCCGGGGCCAGTCGTTCACCTGCCCTTACGCGGCCGGTGGCACCGATTCGCCGAGCCAGCATGGCCGCTTCCTGGTCAGGCCCATGGGGGTTGAGCAGGCCGGAGGGGCGCTGCAGCTGCACCGCCAGGCGCCAACGCTCGCCACTGTTGACCGGCGGCCCGCCAAACCAGCTCAGGCTCAGCCGCTGCGGCAACTGGGCGCGGCGCGAGGAGGCTTCGGCCAGCTCGAAACGCACCGAATGTGGGCCCTGCTGCGCCAGGCCCACTACCCGACCTTCCAGCCACAGGGTGCGCCCCTCCAGCTCGGGCCGCAGTCGATCGTCCAGCGCCCATTGCGCCGAGCAACAGGCCCAGGCAAAACCAAGCAGGAACAGACCGGGCACTGCCCATCGACACACCAGGCATAACATTCCCGTTATGCCGATGCCCCAGAGCCAGCCGACCGACGGCAAGGCAGGTAGCACGTTGAGCGCCAACAGCCCCAAGGCCAGCGCCAACATCCTTGTGCGCATGGGTAAAGCTCCTGAGCAGATCTCACCCCAGAGGCTTAGATCACCCAGGCCCGCACCTTGCTTATTAATTGTCACAAAGTCTGAATTGGCGCTGTTTACAATCCGTGCATACTGGCCACTTCAGAACGCCGAGAGCCCACATGCCGCGTCGACTTTTCAAACGCTACATGCCAGATCCGACGAGCATTCGGGAACATAAATCCTTACGCTTTCTCGGCCGGCTGCTGCACGACCCCAACCTCTGGCACCTGAATCGCCATTCGGTGGCACGGGCCATGGCCGTAGGCCTTTTCGCAGCCTTCATCCCTATCCCGATGCAGATGCTGCTGGCCGCCAGCCTGGCGGTTCTGGTGCGTGGCAACATGCCCATCGCCGTCAGCCTGGTGTGGCTGACCAACCCCATCACCATGCCGCCGGTGTTCTACTGCACCTACCAGGTGGGGGCATGGCTGATGCAGATACCGCCACGCACGCTGCCTGAGGAACTCACCTTCGAATGGATCACCGACCAGCTGTCGACGCTGTGGCAGCCCTTTCTGCTGGGCTCGGTGGTGTGCGGCGTGCTGCTGGGGGCGCTGGCCTACTGCCTGACCATGCTCTACTGGCGCTGGTGGGTGGGCAGGCAGTGGCGCAGGCGCAAGCAGAAATCAGCTGCGCATTCCTCGCCCGCTGACCAGTAGGCGCACGCAGCCGATGTACAGCACCGCGGTGGCCACCAGCATGAAGGTGATGGCCACGCCGATGCGGATGTCCGAGACGCCCAGGATGCCGTAGCGGAACGAGTTGACCATGTGCAGCACCGGGTTGGCCAGCGACACGGTCTGCCAGAATGGCGGCAGCAGGGTGATGGAGTAGAACACCCCACCCAGGTACGTCAGCGGCGTGAGCACGAAGGTCGGGATGATCGAGATGTCATCGAAGTTGCGCGCAAACACTGCGTTGATGAAGCCCAGCAGCGAGAAGATCGTCGCGGTCAGCACCACCACCAGCACCGTCACGCCCAGGTGATGCACCTGCAGATGGGTGAAGAACAGCGACAGCAGGGTCACGATCACTCCCACCGCCAACCCGCGCAGCACGCCGCCCAGGGTGTAGCCGATGAGGATGGTGTGCGGCGACACCGGCGACACCATCAGCTCCTCGATCGAACGCTGAAACTTGCTGCCGAAGAAACTCGACACCACGTTGCCGTAGGAGTTGGTGATCACCGACATCATGATCAGGCCCGGCACGATGTACTCCATATAGGTGAAGCCACCCATGTCGCCGATCTGCCGGCCGATGAGGTTCCCGAAGATCACGAAGTACAGCACCATGGTGATCGCCGGGGGCAGCAGGGTCTGCGGCCAGATCCGCGTGAACCGCCGCACTTCTCGATAGACGATGGTATTGAGGGCAACCAGGTTGGCGCGCAGTTCCGAACTCATACCGCCACCTTCGCCAGGTTTTTTTCCACCAGGGACACGAACAGCTCCTCGAGACGATTGGTCTTGTTGCGCAGGCTCAGCACCTCGATGTTCTGCAGGGCCAACTGGCCGAACAGCGCGGTGATGCCCACGTCCTTGTCCACCTGCACTTCCAGGGTGTGCGGGGTGATCAGCCGGCACGGGTAGCCGGCCAGTTGCGGCGCCTGGGCCAGGTCATGCTTGAGGTCGAGCAGGAAGGTCTCCACATGCAACGTGCCCAGCAACTGACGCATGCTGGTGTTCTGCACGATGGTGCCGTGGTCGATGATGCCGATGTTGCGGCACAGCTGCTCGGCCTCTTCCAGGTAGTGGGTGGTCAGGATGATGGTGATGCCCTTCTGGTTGAGCTCGGTCAGAAAGCTCCACATCGAACGGCGCAGCTCGATGTCAACGCCAGCGGTAGGCTCGTCGAGGATCAGCAGGCGCGGTTCGTGGATCAGCGCGCGGGCAATCATCAGGCGGCGCTTCATGCCGCCGGACAGCGAGCGCGATGGCACGTCACGCTTGTCCCACAGGCCCAGCTGGGTCAGGTACTGCTCGGCGCGCTCCCTGGCCACCTTCATCGGGATGCCGTAGTAACCCGCCTGGGTCACGACGATATCGAAGGTCTTTTCGAACTGATTGAAGTTGAACTCCTGGGGCACCACGCCGATGCAGCGCTTGAGCGCGGCTGGCTCTCGGTCCAGGTCATGGCCGAACACATTCACCGTGCCGCTGGTCTTGTTGACCAGGGTCGAGAGAATGCCGATGGTGGTGGATTTGCCGGCGCCATTGGGGCCGAGCAAGGCGAAGAAATCACCTTCGGCGACATCCAGGTCGATGCCCTTGAGGGCCTGGAAGCCATTGCCGTAGGTCTTGGTTAGCTGCCGAATGGACAGAGCAGAACTCATAGCAGGTCTACACACCAGGTTGAAGGGTTCACAAGGCAGGCGGTCAGACAGGGCCGACCGCGACGAATGTGGCCATGGTGCTTGCCCAGGCCACGCAAGTACAGTGAAGTGTATCGATATTGACTATCAGGGTAATCGACAGGTTCAGGTCAGCGCGGTCATTACCGCCGCCTGGTAGGCCGGCCGTTGCCTGAGGCGCTCGTACCACGCACGCAGGTGCTTCATTTCCGGACGCTCGATGGGCATCTCGAACCAGGCATACACGAAGCAGCCCAGCGGGATGTCGCCCATGCCGATCGCTTCCCCCGACAGGTAGGGTTGCATGGCCAGGGCCTGATCGGCGATCGACAGCAGTTCGGCGCATTGCTTGTGCGCGGCGTTGATCTGCACCCAGTCCTGCTGGTCAGACGGGGTACGCAGGATGCCCCAGAACAACGGGCGGAATGGCGTAGCCAGCGATGACGTGGTCCAGTCCATCCACTTGTCTGCGCTGGCCCGGGCCGCCGGGTCGGCGGGGTACCAGTCAGTGTTTGGGGCATACCGGCCACACAGGTAGCGAACGATGGTATTGGATTCCCACAGCACCAGCTCGCCATCCTCGATCATCGGCACCCGGCCGTTGGGGTTGAGGGCACGGTAGTGGGGCTCGTCGACCACGCCGAACTCGCCACCGGCATCGATCGACTGGTAACCCAGGCCCAGCTCCTGGGCGCACCACAGCGCCTTCCTGACGTTTGACGAGTTCTTGCGTCCCCAGATCTTCAGCATGACGACTCCTGACATAGGCGGTGGGCACTCAGTCTACCCGAGCTGGCGAGGCTGACAATCGCTGGCCCGCGGCCCGAAACCGCGAACTTCCACAGGTCACGTCCTGTCACTGTTCTGACGGGTTGTTTGGCACAGGCGGTCTAAGCTCTGTCGGATAGCTATTTCTGGAGCTCACGGAGGAAAGCATATGTTGCTGTTGTGGTTAGTGGTGCTGGTGGTCGGTATTGCCTATCTGGCGCACCGGCGGGTTGCCCCCCTGCCCGTACTGGGCGTGGTTGCCGTCTACCTGGTGGCGATGGGCGCATTCAGCCATGCCCCCGGCTGGCTGTTGACGATCTTCTGGCTGCTGCTGGTGGCCACTGCCGTGCCCCTGGTGCTGCCCGATCTGCGCCGCAAATGGCTGACTGCCCCGCTGTTCGGCTGGTTTCGCAAAACCTTGCCGCCGATGTCGCAGACCGAGCGCGAGGCCATCGATGCCGGCACGGTCTGGTGGGACGGCGAGCTCTTCAGTGGCCGCCCCGACTGGAACACCCTGCTGGCCTATCCCAAGGTGCAACTGAGCGCAGAAGAGCAAGCCTTCATCGACGGGCCCACCGAGGAGCTCTGCGCCATGGTCAGCGACTGGCAGATCGGCCAGGACATGGACCTTCCCGCCGAAGCCTGGGCGCACATCAAGACCCATGGCTTCTTTGCCCTGATCATTCCCAAGGAATACGGCGGCAAGGGCTTTTCCGCCTTCGCTCATTCACAGGTCGCGATGAAACTGGCCACCCGCAGCGGCGACCTGGCCTCCACCGTGATGGTGCCCAACTCGCTCGGCCCGGCCGAACTGCTGCTGCACTACGGCACCGACGAGCAACGCAACCATTACCTGCCCCGCCTGGCCCGCGGTGACGACATCCCGTGCTTCGCCCTCACCGGTCCGCTGGCCGGCTCCGACGCCGGCGCCATGCCCGACACCGGGGTCATCTGCAAGGGCCAGTGGCAGGGCGAGGAAGTACTGGGCCTGCGCCTGAACTGGGAGAAGCGCTATATCACCCTGGGCCCGGTGGCGACGCTGCTGGGTCTAGCGTTCAAGGCCTACGACCCCGATCACCTGCTGGGTGACAAGGAGGAGCTGGGTATCAGCCTGGCTCTCATCCCGACCGACACCCCAGGTGTCGAGATCGGTCAGCGCCATCTGCCGCTGGGCGCCGCGTTCATGAACGGCCCCAACAGCGGCAAGGACGTGTTCGTCCCGCTGAGTTTTCTGATTGGCGGGCAGGAGATGCTCGGCAAGGGCTGGATGATGCTGATGAACTGCCTGTCGGTGGGACGCTCGATCTCCTTGCCGGCAGTCGGTACCGGTGCCGCCAAGTACACCAGCCTGGTAACGGGCCAGTACGCACAGGTGCGCGAGCAGTTCAACGTACCGCTGGCCGCATTCGAGGGCATTCAGGAGGCTCTGGCCCGCATCGGCGGCAATGCCTGGCTGATGGACAGCGCACGCATGCTCACCGCCAACGCGGTGGACCTGGGTGAAAAACCCTCGGTGCTGTCGGCGATCCTCAAGTACCACCTCACCGAACGGGGGCGCGAATGCATCCAGCACGCCATGGACGTGCACGGGGGCAAGGGCATCATCATGGGCCCGAACAACTACCTGGGTCGCAGCTGGCAGGGGGCACCGATCTTCATCACCGTCGAGGGCGCCAACATCCTCTCGCGCAACCTGATGATCTTTGGCCAGGGGGCGATTCGCTGCCACCCGTTCGTGCTCAAGGAGATGGCCCTGGCAGCACGTGAAGACCACGACCAGGCGCTCAAGGAGTTCGACGCCCTGCTGCTCAGGCATGTGGGCTTCGCGGTGGGTAACGCGGCCAGCACGCTGGTCCTTGGGTTGGGCCTGGGGCGCTTTGAAAAGGCACCCGGCGATGCATTGAGCCAGGGATACTTTCGCGCACTCGATCGCCAGGCGGCGGCCTTCGCCCTGCTGGCCGACCTGTGCATGATGCTGCTCGGTGGCGAGCTGAAACGCCGTGAGCGCCTGTCGGCGCGCCTTGGCGACGTATTGAGCAACCTGTACCTGGGTTCGGCAGCCCTCAAGCGCTACCACGATCTCGATTCGCCCGAGTACCTGCGGCCGCTGTTGCGCTGGGCCATGGAAGAAAGCCTGGGCCAGGCCGAAAAAGCCCTGGACCGCCTGCTCGACAACTTCCCCAATCGGTTCCTCGGTGGCGCGCTGCGCCTGGTGGTGTTCCCGTTCGGGCGCCGTCATACCGGCCCGTCGGACGAACTGGATGCCGAGGTTGCTGCGCTGCTGGGTCGCGCCAAGGGTGATCCGGCACTCGAACAACTGCTGGCTGGCTGCTATCGCCCCACCGATGCAAGCGACCCGGTGGGCGCGTTGCAACAGGCCAGCGACCTGCTAAGGGCCAGCGCCCCGCTGCACAAGAAGCTGCACCAGGCCCACAAGGGCGGCCAATTGGCGCCGGCTCCCGGCGAATCGCTGATCGACGCAGCCTTGCACGCCAACACCTTGCAGGCCGGCGAAGCTCAAAGCCTGCACGAGGCCGAAGCCGCACGGCGCCGTGTGATCGACGTGGATGCGTTCAGCAAGGACGAGCTGCTGCCCACCGAGGGCAAGGTGCGCTGAGCATCACTCCAACGGGACATCGGGCGCGGGGAGCCTTATACTCCCGCGCCCGATTTTGCTCTAGAGGATCGCCCGCATGGCCAACGCCACTGCTCAACTGGAATACCACCTCGCCCTGCTCACCCACCTGCGCACCATCCTTGCAGCCCTGGGTGAGGCCGAACAGGTACCGGAAGAAAGCCACGCGCTGTTTCTGGAGCGTTTCGACGACCTGATGCAACAGTTGCCGGTCGACCCGGAGAGCACCTACCTGGGTCAGGACCTCATCTGCCAGGTCATCCAGCGCTACCCGCAGATCGCGCACCTTATCCCCCGCGACCTGCTGTGGTTCTTTGGCGGCGATTGCCTGCACTACATGCCGGAAGAAGAACTGGCCATGTACCAGGAGCTGGAAGAACGCCGCTACGAAGCCGAGCAGAACGACGAACCGTTCGACTGGAACCAGGAGAAGCAGTTGTTGAGCATGTCGGGCGACGACAGCAAGCACTGATGCGCAAGCTACCTGTCAGCGCGGCCAGCAGAACTGGCAGGTAGCCCCCATGACCACGTCCCGCACAAAGCGCATTCACATGACTGCGTGTGCTTGAACGGGCTCAGAAGAAAAAGTACACGCCGGTATCGAGCTCGAGTGCGGTTCGCACCTGCGCCTCCACCTTCAGCAGTGCACCTACCTCGGGGCAGGCTTCGATACAGGCCGACACCAACGCACTGAATGCCGCCAACTGCACAGTACCTAGAATCCTTTCATCTTCGTACTCATCGATGTTCAGCGCCAGCGCTCGATTGGCCTGCGTGAAAAGCCCCGATCGCCACACGGCTTCGAACTCCTCTGCATCCAGCTGAACATCTAGCAGGTCTGCATCCGTACAGGTATCGGTATCCAGCCGCGACATGGCGCCTCGGCTCAACGGCACACAGATTATTTTCATGCTGCCCCCTGCCATCGCGCGGCGTTTTTTACGCAAAAAAAAACGCCGTTCATACGAACGGCGTTTTCTTTGAATTTGGAGCGGGAAACGAGACTCGAACTCGCGACCCCGACCTTGGCAAGGTCGTGCTCTACCAACTGAGCTATTCCCGCAAATGGCGTCCCCTAGGGGACTCGAACCCCTGTTACCGCCGTGAAAGGGCGGTGTCCTAGGCCACTAGACGAAGGGGACACTGCCTGAAACACCATGGTGTAGTGTTTCAGCTCCAGAAATACACCCGAAGATGCCTTCTGGTTTCACTCAGCCCTGCCGTGAAGCAAAGCTGCTTAAAATTGGAGCGGGAAACGAGACTCGAACTCGCGACCCCGACCTTGGCAAGGTCGTGCTCTACCAACTGAGCTATTCCCGCAATGGCGTCCCCTAGGGGACTCGAACCCCTGTTACCGCCGTGAAAGGGCGGTGTCCTAGGCCACTAGACGAAGGGGACACGCTACAACATTCACTCCCTGCCGCGTTTCGCTGTGTGCTTTACGCTGCAAGTGGCGCGCATTCTAGGGGTGCTTTGAGAAGTCGTCAACCCCTAGATATAAATTTATTTAAATCAATGACTTCGCCCTGCTTTACGCTGCCACGGGGGCCGCAGCGCGCCTGAGCCTTGACGATTATTTTCTGACGCACATACGCGACGCGGCCCAGTGCTGGCGGCACCTCAAGGCAAAATGCCAGCAATCCGCCCTGCTCAACTGCCAAACAGCTCTATCCGGGCAAAAGCGAAGCCACTACACTCAAACGGCAAACCTTCCTGTATGAGGCGTTAACGGTGACACCACTTCTGATCACCCTGCTTATAGTAGCGGGTATCGCACTCTTGATCGTGATTGGCTACCTGAACAATGTAGTCGAGAGCAACAAGCTGGAACGAGCCCGTCTCAAGATCGAGCTGGCCGACCGCTTGCGTCGTTGTGGCGAAATCACCGAAACCTTCCCCGGCCAGTTGATGACCCCGGCACTCAAGCTGCTGCTGACCCGCCTCGAACTGAACCTGAACCAGCGCCGCCTGGCCCTGGACAAGCACAACCGTGAAATCCAGGCACGCATCAGCGAGCTCCAGGGCCTGATTGCACTGGGCGATGGCATACCGGTGAACAACCCTCCCGGCCCGATCCAGACCGAAGCCCGTGCCAAGGATGTACGCTTTCTGCTCGAAGCCCTGCACAGCCAGGTGGTGCGCGCCTCCCAGGAAGGCTTCCTGCCGACCAACGAAGCCAAGTACTGGGTAAAGGAAATTCGCCATATCCTGGTGCTGCTGCACATCGAGTTCTTCAACAACCTGGGGCAGCATGCGCTGCAGCAGAACCAGCCGGGGCAGGCCCGCCTGGCGTTCGAACGGGGCGTGCAGTACCTGCGCAAGCAACCTGATCCGGTGCTCTACCGCGAGCAGCTCGACTATATGGACAAACTGCTGGCACGCGCCAACGCCATGGTACTGAGCCAGAACCAGCCAACCGAAGACGAGGTCAACCCACTGACCGAAGGGCTGAAGTCCGACACCGAAGAAGACTGGAAGAAGAAAGTCATCTACGACTGATTGCAACACAACCCATTCGCCAGCAGCCCCCGACAGGAGCCTTGCTGGCGAATGGGCGCAACGCCTCTACCCGCCTCAGCAGTCCGTCGAATCCAGGAAAATCCGCGCCAGACGCTCCAGCCCGGCCTGATCCTGCTCACCAAAGCGTGCAAGTACAGGGCTGTCCAGGTCCAGCACGCCGATCAGCGCACCGTCCTTGACCAGAGGGATCACCAACTCGCTGTTGGAGGCGCTGTCACAGGCAATATGCCCCGGGAAGGCATGCACATCCTCCACACGCTGGGTCTGGCGTGTAGCCGCCGCAGCCCCGCACACCCCGCGCCCGAACGGGATGCGTACACACGCAACCTGCCCCTGAAACGGCCCCAGCACCAGCTCTTCACCGCGCGCCAGGTAGAAACCTGCCCAGTTCAGGTCTTCGACCTGGCTGTACAGAAAGGCGGAAAGCTGCGCAGCGTTGGCAATGAAATCCCGCTCCCCGTCCAGTAGTGCCTCCAGCTGCGCCGCCAGCAGGTCATAGCCGCACTGGCCGCCCCCCACTGCATTCAAATCGATCATTACTGTTGCTCCAGCAGTTTCAGGCCCACCCAATAGCGGGCAAATTGATAGGCGCAGCGGCCATTGCGATTGCCGCGGCCGGTTGCCCAGCGGATCGCGGCCTTGTCCAGCTCTTCATCCCGCGCCCAGACCAGACCTGGCGCCAGCGCCAACTGGGTGATCCAGTGCTCGACCACATCAAGGAAGTGCTCTTGGGTGAACGGGTAGAACGACAGCCACAGACCGAAGCGGTCCGACAGGGCAATCTTGTCCTCGACGGCCTCGCTGGGGTGCAGCTCGCCGTCGACCATCTTCCAGTTCTCGTTGTCGCTCTGCTTTTCCGGCACCAGGTGCCGACGGTTGGAGGTGGCATACAGCAGAACGTTGTCCGGCGCCTGCTCGAGAGAGCCGTCCAGCACGCTCTTGAGCACGCGGTAGTCGCCCTCCCCGGCCTCGAACGACAGGTCATCGCAGAACAGCACGAAACGCTGTGGCAGTTTGTGCAGTTGTTCCACCACCCGCGGCAGGTCCGCCAGGTGGTCACGCTCGATCTCGATCAGGCGCAGCCCCTGTGGGGCGTACTCTGCCAGCAAGGCACGCACCAGCGACGACTTGCCGGTGCCGCGCGAGCCCCACAGCAGCGCGTGATTGGCCGGCATGCCGTCGATGAACTGGCGGGTATTGCGGCCCAGTTGTTCACGCTGCCTGTCGACACCGATCAGGTCGGTCAGGCGCATGTCCAGGCTGACCTCGAGCGGCAGCAGAAAACCGCTGCGCCCTTCGCGCTGCCAACGGGCAGCCAGGCACTGGGTCCAATCGATGCTGGGGCGCAATGCCGGCAGCAGCGGTTCCAGACGCGCCAATACCGATTCGGCGCGCTCCAGGAAAGCATTCAAGCGAGAGTCCACGTTATGTCCTCGACACAGATTCTTGGGGAAGCCTGAATGTGCGACAGTACCTGCCAGCTACCGGGGGTGATCGGCTATGCTTGCGCAGCGCACGGAAAGTGGAACTGGCTCGGGATACATGGATATCAAGTTCACCAATCGCCTGTCTTACAAGCAAGCCCGGCTGACGGTCCTGGTCGGTTTCATCCTGGGAACATTGCTCAGTCTCATCCAGATCGGCATCGATTATGCCAGCGAAGACGCCTCTATCAATCGCGAGATGCAGGCACTGCTGCAAATCAGCCACAACCCCGCCTCGCGCATTGCCTACAACCTCGATGCGGAACTGGCCAACGAACTGACCCTGGGCCTGCTCAAATCCCCCGCCATCACCCGTGCGCGCCTGATCGACAACACCGACAGCGTGTTGTCCGATGTGCAGCGCCCGCGCGAACAAAGCAGCTATCGGGTAGTGAGTGATTTTCTCTTCGGCCAGAGCCGGCAGTTCCAGGATCGCCTGATGCTCGACCAGATGCCCAGCGAATACCTCGGCACCCTGTATCTTGAAGTCGACACCTTCGCCTTCGGCAGCCGCTTTCTGAAGCGGGCCGAAGTAACGCTGCTCAACGGGTTCGTGCGCAGCCTGGTGCTGACCGGCATCCTGCTGGCACTGTTCTATTTCATGTTGACCAAGCCGCTGGTGCGGGTGATCAGCGCCCTGAGCAACAGCAATGCGCGCGCGCCCAACCAGAACAAGCTGGCCTTCCCGCCCGGTCACGAACAGGACGAGATCGGCGTGCTGGTCAAGGTCGCCAACCAGCAGTTCGTGAGCATGGCCACCGAGATCCAGCAGCGGCGCAACGCCGAAAACCGCCTGACCGACTACCTCAACGAGCTGGAAAACATCGTTTCGGCCCGTACCAACGAACTCAAGTCCAGCAACACCCGCCTGAGCCAGTCCAACGAGGAACTGGAGCAGGCGCGACGCCGAGCACTGGACATGGCCCAGGCCCGTGCCGCATTCCTGGCCAACATGAGCCACGAGATCCGCACCCCGCTCAATGGCCTGCTGGGCATGATCGCGCTGTCGCTGGACAGCCCGCTCAACGCCGAACAACGCCAGCAGCTGTCCATCGCCCACGACTCGGGCAAGGTACTGGTGGAACTGCTCAACGATATTCTCGACCTGTCCAAGTTCGACGCCGGCCAGCTGGAGCTGGAGCGCATCCCCTTCGACCTCGGCGCCCTGGTGGAAGACACCGCCAACCTGCTGTCGCAGAACGCGGCGCCCAGCGTGGAGCTGACCTGCCTGATCGATCCGCAGTTTCCCAGCAGCGTGCTGGGTGACCCCACGCGGGTGCGCCAGATCGTCAGCAACCTGCTGTCCAATGCGCTCAAGTTCACCCGTTTCGGGCGTGTCGACGTTCGCCTGGGCACCTACCCCGGCGGCGTGCGCCTGGAAGTCTGCGACACGGGCATCGGCATCCCGCTGGAAGCCCAGGTCAGGATCTTTCAGCCTTTCACCCAGGCCGGTGCCGGTATTACCCGCCAGTATGGCGGCACCGGCCTGGGCCTGGCGCTGACCCGCAACCTTTGCGAAGCCATGCAGGGGCGCCTGAGCATCAGTTCGGAAGCTGGCTTCGGCAGCCAGTTCAGTGTCGAGCTGCCGCTGGCCTCCCACACCCCGGCGATTGCACCCGCTCCCCTGCGCGGCAAGGTGGTGGCGATCAGCAGCGCCAGCAGCGGCCTTGCCGAACTGCTGCAGAGCCTGCTGCCACGTTGGGGGCTGACGTACTCGCGCCATGACAGCATCGACAGCCTGGTCGACCTGGAGCCCGACCTGCTGGTCACCGACAACCTGGATGGCCTGTTCGGCCTGCGTCCGTCACTCAAGGCGCCAATCCTGCTGGTGACCGCCTATGGCAACTTCCTGCCGGGGGAAGAAGCCGCCCAGCTGGCGCCGCTGCAGCAGCAGGCCCGCCCGCTGGCCCGCAACGCCCTGTACCAGACCTTGCAGCGCATTCTGCAGGGCAGTGACGATGCAGGCCCGGTCGCCCAGGCGGGCACCCAGACCAGCGAGCGACGTGCCCGCATCCTGCTGGTGGAAGACAACCCGGTGAACCAGCTGGTCGCCAAGGGCATGCTGGGCAAGCTGGGCTGCGAGGTGATCGTGGCCGCCCACGGCGGGGAGGCCCTGGAGCAGTTGGAGCAAGCCGCCTTCGACCTGGTGCTGATGGACTGCAACATGCCGGTGATGGACGGCTACGAGGCCAGCCGGCGCATACGCCAGAGCGGACGCTGGCCCGACCTGCCCATCGTGGCACTTACCGCCAACGCCATGCCCGAGGAGCGCGAACGCTGCCGGGCGGCAGGCATGAACGACTACCTGGCCAAACCCTTTCGCCGCGAAGAGTTGCTGGCGCTGATCGATCACTGGGTGCCGCCAACAACCCCTGAAACCTAGCGCAGCAGCTTTTCGATATCGCCCGCCAGCGCCTCGGGCTTGGTGCTGGGCGCATAACGGCTCACGGCACCCGACTGCGGATCGACCAGGAACTTGGTGAAATTCCACTTGATCGCCTGCGAACCGAACAGGCCGGGAGCCCTCTGCTTGAGCGCGGCGAACAGGGGATGCGCGCCCGCCCCATTGACCTCGACCTTTCTGAACAGGGGAAAGCTCACGCCAAAGTTGGCTTCACAGAACTGCGATATCGCCAGCTCATCGCCCGGCTCCTGCTTGCCGAACTGGTTGCAGGGAAAGCCCAACACCACCAGGCCGCGCTCGCGATAGCGCTGCCATAGCGACTCCAGGCCCTTGTACTGTGGCGTGAACCCGCACTGGCTGGCGGTATTGACCACCAGCACCGCCCTTGCCGGGTAATCCGCCAGGGTTTTCTGCTCGCCCCGCAGGGTGGTGCAGGGAATATTGAGCAAACTGTTGTCGGCCATGACCGCGTCTCCTGCGTTCGGGTGGGTTACTGTCGCGGCACCAGGTCAAGGCACACCGAGTTGATGCAGTAGCGCAGACCGGTGGGCGGCGGGCCGTCGGGAAACACATGGCCCAGATGGGCATCGCAAGTGGCGCAGGTGACTTCGGTGCGAATCATGCCATGTGAGGTATCGCGGATCTCGACCATCGCGTTGTCGGCGATAGGCTCGTAGAAGCTGGGCCAGCCGCAGCCGGAGTCGAACTTGGCTCTGGAATCGAACAGCGGCTTGTTGCAGCAGATGCAATGGTAGACGCCATCGGTGCGGGTGCTGTTGTACTTGCCGCTGAACGGGCGCTCGGTGCCCTTCAGGCGGCACACGTTGTACTGCTCGGGGTCGAGCATCGCACGCCATTCTTCCAGGGTTTTCTCGATCTTTTCCATCACCAGGCCTCGCTGAATTAAAAACCCCGCACTGCGTCTTTTCGACAACGCGGGTGGCACGTATTATTGCGCCTCATCAGACGTCAGTCTGGCACCCGCGTTACACGCATTTCAAACGTTTTCACAGCGCAATGCGCGGCGATCTTTTCTAATCGGGATCACATCATGCAGGTCAGCAAATCGAACAAGCTCGCCAATGTCTGCTACGACATTCGCGGCCCGGTGCTCAAGCACGCCAAACGCCTGGAGGAGGAAGGCCACCGCATCCTCAAGCTGAACATCGGCAACCCGGCGCCCTTTGGTTTCGAGGCGCCCGACGAGATCCTCCAGGATGTGATCCGCAACCTGCCCACCGCCCAGGGCTACAGCGACTCCAAGGGCCTGTTCAGCGCGCGCAAGGCGGTGATGCAGTACTACCAGCAGAAGCAGGTCGAAGGTGTCGGCATCGAGGACATCTACCTGGGCAACGGCGTGTCCGAGCTGATCGTGATGTCGATGCAGGCCCTGCTCAACAACGGCGACGAGGTGCTGATCCCGGCCCCGGACTACCCGCTGTGGACCGCTGCGGTGAGCCTGGCCGGCGGCAACCCGGTGCACTACCTGTGCGACGAGCAGGCCGACTGGTTCCCCGACCTTGCCGACATCAAGGCCAAGATCACCCCCAACACCAAGGCCATGGTGATCATCAACCCGAACAACCCCACTGGCGCGGTGTACTCGCGCGAGCTGCTGCTGGGCATGCTGGAAATCGCCCGCCAACACAACCTGGTGGTGTTCTCCGACGAGATCTACGACAAGATCCTGTACGACGATGCCGTGCACATCTGCACCGCCTCGCTGGCCCCCGACCTGCTCTGCCTGACCTTCAACGGCCTGTCCAAGTCGTACCGGGTGGCGGGCTTCCGCTCCGGCTGGCTGGCGTTGTCCGGGCCCAAGCAGCACGCCCAGAGCTATATCGAAGGCATCGACATGCTGGCCAACATGCGCCTGTGCGCCAACGTGCCGAGCCAGCACGCCATCCAGACCGCACTGGGCGGCTACCAGAGCATCAATGACCTGGTGCTGCCGCCAGGTCGCCTGCTGGAGCAGCGCAACCGCACCTGGGAGCTGCTCAACGACATTCCAGGGGTCAGCTGCGTCAAGCCGATGGGCGCCCTGTATGCCTTCCCGCGCATCGACCCGAAGGTCTGCCCGATCTTCAACGACGAAAAGTTCGCCCTTGACCTGCTGCTGTCGGAAAAACTGCTGATCGTGCAAGGCACCGCCTTCAACTGGCCGTGGCCCGACCACTTCCGCGTCGTCACCCTGCCACGTGTCGATGACCTGGAGCAGGCGATCGGTCGCATCGGCAATTTCCTCAAGACCTACCAGCAGTAAGCCCGAATGCCTGCCTGCGCCAGCCCTGGCGCAGGCCACGGGCCAACCTCAAGCCTGCCGCTCTGGCTCGCGCACCTGGCATTCTCCGCGCCTGCCCGCACAAGTACACAGTTTGAAATAGTCGCCCGGTTGAATACACGGAGCGCGCACCTTATATACCCCGCATACGCAAGCTTTCTATCCGTCAGGAGAACGTAACAACCATGATGCGCATTTTGCTGTTTGTGGCCACCAACCTTGCGGTCGTGCTGATTGCCAGCATCACCCTGAGCCTGTTCGGCTTCAACGGGTTCATGGCGGCAAACGGGGTTGACCTCAAGCTCGACCAGTTGCTGATTTTCTGCGCTGTGTTCGGCTTTGCCGGCTCGCTGATCTCGCTGTTCATCTCCAAGTGGATGGCGAAGATGAGCACCGGTACCCAGATCATCACCCAGCCGCGCACCCACCATGAGCAATGGCTGCTGCAGACCGTCGAAGAGCTTTCCCGCCAGGCAGGCATCAAGATGCCCGAGGTGGGCGTCTTCCCGGCCTACGAGGCCAACGCCTTCGCTACCGGCTGGAATCGCAACGATGCGCTGGTCGCGGTAAGCCAGGGCCTGCTCGAGCGTTTCTCGCGTGATGAAGTCCGCGCCGTGCTGGCCCACGAGATCGGCCACGTCGCCAACGGCGACATGGTGACCCTCGCGCTGGTACAGGGTGTGGTCAACACCTTCGTGATGTTCTTCGCACGCATCATCGGCAACTTCGTCGACAAGGTGATCTTCAAGAACGAAGAAGGCCAGGGCATTGCCTACTACATCGCGACCATCGTTGCCGAACTGGTCCTGGGTATCCTGGCCAGCATCATCGTCATGTGGTTCTCGCGCAAACGCGAGTTCCGCGCCGACGAAGCCGGCGCCCGCCTGGCCGGCACCAACGCGATGATCGGCGCGCTGCAGCGCCTGCGTTCTGAACAGGGCGTGCCTGTGCACATGCCTGACACCCTGAATGCCTTCGGCATCAATGGTGGCCTCAAGCAGGGCCTGGCAGGTCTGCTGATGAGCCACCCGCCGCTGGAAGATCGTATCGAAGCCCTGCGTCGTCGCGGCTAAGCGAGCAGCAGGCAAACAGGAAGGGCGACCCACGGGTCGCCCTTTTTCATTTCAGCGTTGCAGACGGTACACCCGCTCCAGCAGCCGATCAGCACCCGCCTTGATGAACCTGGGGCTCTGCGCCAACACGTCGTCCTGCGCGGCGATCGCCAACTGCCAATGCTCGCCGAACAGGCGCTCGACCTCTTCATCGGGCACGGCAAAGGGCGGACCGTCAGTAACCGCCTGATCGTAGTCCAGAGTAATCAACAGGCCCTTGCAAGGCGACGGCAGGAGCTGCTGCAGACGCGCCACATACCGCTCGCGCATGGCAGGCGGCAAGGCGATGATCGCGGCACGGTCGTAAAGGCCCGTACAGCCCCGCACGTCACCCGCGGTCAGTGCGAAGAAATCGCCACACCACAACTCGATGCCCTCGCTGCGGTAGACCGTGAAGGCCCCCTGCTGCGAAACCTGCGGCTCCCGCTCATGCTCGGAAAAAAAGTCCTTCACCGCCCGCTCGGACAACTCCACCCCAAGCACGTCGTGGCCTTGCGCGGCCAGCCACGCCATGTCCAGGCTCTTGCCGCACAGCGGCACCAGTACACGGGCACCAGGCGCAATGCCCAGTGCGGGCCAATGCTGCTGCAGATACGGGTTGACCTGCTGCTGGTGAAAGCCGATCAGATCGTTCTCCCAGCGGTTGTGCCAGAACGCGGGCTGCATAACCTTACCTCGATAAATTCGATTAAATACCGCAAAAACTTATATTAGATTTAGATCAATGATCTGCCTGAAGATGGCTGCATATTAACCTTCAGGACCACCCCGATGCTGCCCAGCCTGTTTATCTCCCACGGCTCTCCCATGCTGGCACTGGAACCGGGTGCCAGCGGCCCGGCACTTGCGCGCCTGGCGGCGCAACTGCCGCGCCCCAGAGCGATCGTCGTGATGTCTGCGCACTGGGAAACCACCGAACTGCGCGTGACAAGCAACCCGTACCCACCCACCTGGCACGACTTCGGCGGCTTTCCGGCCGCCTTGTATGCCGTGCAGTACCCTGCCCCCGGCGACCCACAGCTCGCCGAACAGGTAAGGCAACGGCTCAATGAAGCCGGGCTGCCCACAACACTCGACGCCAAGCGGCCTTTCGACCATGGCGCGTGGGTGCCCCTGTCGCTGATGTACCCGGCGGCGGACATACCGGTGGTGCAGGTATCACTGCCCAGCCAGCACGGCCCGGCGTACCAGCAACAGGTAGGCCAGGCACTGGCGGCCCTGCGCGAAGAAGGCGTGCTGCTGATCGGCTCCGGCAGCATTACCCACAACCTGCGCGAACTCGACTGGCATGCCGGCCCCGAGAGCGTAGAGCCCTGGGCACTGGCGTTTCGCGACTGGATAATCGACAAGCTGGCTGCGGGCGACACGCCGGCCCTGCATGACTATCGCCGGCAGGCGCCGTTTGCGGTGCGCAACCACCCGAGCGACGAGCACCTGCTGCCGCTGTACTTTGCCCGCGGCGCGGGCGAGCGGTTCGCGATCGAGCACCAGGGCTTTACCCTGGGAGCACTGGGAATGGATATCTATCGGTTCGACTGAGGCGGCAGCCCTTTCCCCGGCAAGGCCGGCCCCTACAAGCGAAACAGGCCGCCCAGGCAAAAAAAATCCCCGAACCAGTCGGGGATTTTTCATTTCACTCGAAGATCAATCTTCGCGATAACGACGCAGCTTCAGCTGCTTGCCGGCAACGCGAGTGTCCTTGAGCTTGGTCAGCAGCTTCTCGAGGCCATCTTCCGGCAGCTCGACCAGGCTGAAGCTGTCGCGCACCTGGATGCGACCGATCGCTTCGCGGGCCAGGCCGCCTTCGTTGAGGATCGCACCCAGCAGGTTCTTGGCCGCGATACCGTCACGCGCACCCAGCGCGGTACGGCAACGTGCACGACCTTCACCCAGTGGCATCGGCGCGCGACGCTCACGCTCGCCACGCTCGGAGCGCTCACCGGCAGGACGATCACCACGCGGGGCCGAAGTCGGCACCAGCGGCTGCTCTTTCTCGACGGCTTCCAGGGTCAGCGCCTGGCCATTGGTGGCCTTGCGCAGCAGGGCCGCGGCCAGGGCACGCGGGCTGCAACCGATGTCGGCAGTCAGGCGGTCGAGCAGATCACCGTGGGTAGCTTCTGCATCGGCAACCAGCGGCGCGAGGCTGTTGGTGAGCTTCTTGATGCGCGCGTCCAGTACGGCCTGGGCGTTGGGCAGACGAACTTCGGCAACCTTCTGGCCGGTCACACGCTCGATCACCTGCAGCATGCGGCGCTCACGCGGGGTGACCAGCAGCAGTGCACGACCTTCGCGACCGGCACGGCCGGTACGGCCGATACGGTGAACGTAGGACTCCGGATCGTACGGCATGTCGACGTTGAACACGTGGGTGATGCGCGGTACGTCCAGACCACGGGCAGCGACGTCGGTAGCGACGACGATGTCCAGGCGACCATCCTTGAGCGAGTCGATGACGCGCTCACGCTGGTTCTGGGCGATGTCACCGTTGAGCGCGGCAGCCTTGTAGCCTTTGGCTTCCAGGGCGCTGGCCAGGTCCAGGGTGGCTTGCTTGGTACGTACGAAGGCGATCAGTGCATCGAACTCTTCGACTTCCAGCAGGCGCAGTACCGCCGAGACCTTCTGGTCGGCGTGGACCATCAGGTGTGCCTGCTCGATGGCAGTCACGGTCTGGGTCTTGGTCTGGATCTTGACGTGTTTCGGGTCACGCAGGTGACGCTCGGCGATCGCACGGATCGACTGCGGCAGGGTGGCCGAGAACAGTACGGTCTGGCGGGTTTCCGGCATGGCCTTGAAGATGACTTCCAGGTCGTCCATGAAGCCCAGCTTGAGCATTTCGTCAGCTTCGTCGAGCACCAGGTGATTGACGGTAGCCAGCACCTTCTCGTCGCGACGCAGGTGGTCGCACAGACGGCCAGGGGTAGCGACGACGATCTGCGCGCCGTTACGGATTGCTTTGAGTTGTGGGCCCATCGGGGCACCACCGTATACCGCTACCACGGTAACGCCCGGCATCTGCTTGGCGTAGGTTTCGAATGCGGTAGCTACTTGCAGCGCCAACTCACGGGTTGGCGCCAGGATCAGGGCTTGCGGCTCGCGCTTGCTCGGGTCGATGCGGTGCAGGATTGGCAGAGCGAAGGCAGCGGTTTTACCGGTACCTGTCTGCGCCTGACCGATCATGTCATGACCGGCAAGAATAATCGGGATCGATTGCTGCTGAATGGCCGATGGCTCTTCGTAGCCAGTGGCGATAACGGCGGCAACAATACTTGGATGAAGATCGAGAGCGGCGAAGCCGCCGGTTTCCTGGGTCATGGGTCTGCCTCTAAGTGCATCCGCAAAGACCCATGCTCCAAAGCTGCACATGCCTTGTAAGACCCGAAGGTCACCCTGGCAGCTTTGTCGGCGGGGATTTGCGAAAACGATTGAAGAAAAAAAGGAACGTCAAGGCAGAGTCCGCGGTGCGGACGCGCAGCCGAAGCTGGCTTCGGGGAATTGCACTACCTGAACGAGGTCCGGTAAAAGACCGGCGCGTACTATACCCGATTTCCTGCATCGCGTGAGACTTTTTTACAGGGAAGAGAAGCCCGGAGGCCTCGAATCGACAGCCCTTGCCGATGATCGAGGCCCACGCGTCTGTTGGCGGCGCGGCCGGAGCTGAAACGATTTATTCAAGATGCCGGTCGGATCACCTCGATCAGGCGCTGCAGGGAGTAGCCCAGGCGCGGTTCAAGAGCCCGGGCGCGCGCGGTGAGCGCCTCCCGGTCGAGGGTCTGGTCGAGGTCGGCGGGCACCAGCAGGATGACGTTGCCCTCCTTCACCGGCAGCTCCCAGTAATGGCGGTGATACAGCCCGCGCAACAGCGCAGCGCCCAGCGGCTTGCCGTCATCGGTGGCCCACTGGTTGATGACCAGCCAGCCGCCGGGGTTCAGGCGCTTCTGGCAGTCCTCGAGAAACTTCCAGGCCAGGTGGCCGACGCCGGGCCCGTGGTCGGTGTAGAGGTCGACGAAGATCAGGTCGGCAGGCTCGGCCGTCTCCAGCAGCTCGACCGCATCACCCACGCGGATGTACAGGCGCGGATCATCGTCCAGCCCCAGGTACTCGATGGCCAGGCGCGGCACCTCGGGACGCAGCTCGATGGCCTCCACGTCCTCCAGGGGCAGGAACTTCAGGCAGGCCTGGGTCAGGGTACCGGCACCCAGGCCGAGAAACAGCGCGCTTTCAGGCTCGCAGTGGCACAGCGCGCCCACCAGCATGGCGCGGGTATAGTCGTACTCCAGCCAGCTCGGGTCGGCAGTGAATACGCAGCTCTGCTCGATGGCCTCGCCAAACTCGAGAAAGCGGTAGTCCTCGACTTCCAGCACGCTGATGGTGCCGAACTCGTCGTGCACCTGCGCCAGCAGCCGCTCTACCCGTTCCTCTGTCATGCTCTCTCCCGACACCTGCATGTGCCCAAGCAAAAACGACCATTGTCCGTCAATACAGGCGATGCAACAAGGCAGGGTCCAGGTGTTAGCATGTTCACAGCCCTTTTCCGATAGAAACCGAGCCTGTGATGAGCCAACCCTGGAGTCCCGATAGCTGGCGTGCCCTGCCGATCCAGCAGCAACCGCACTACCCCGATGCAGCGCACCTGCTCAAGGTCGAGCAGACCCTGGCCAGCTACCCGCCGCTGGTGTTCGCCGGCGAGGCGCGCGAGCTGCGCCGCCAGTTCGCCGAAGTGACCGAAGGCCGTGCCTTCCTGCTGCAGGGCGGCGATTGCGCCGAAAGCTTTGCCGAGTTCTCGGCAGCGAAAATCCGCGACACCTTCAAGGTGCTGCTGCAGATGGCCATCGTCATGACCTTTGCCGCCGGCTGCCCGGTGGTCAAGGTGGGGCGCATGGCCGGGCAGTTCGCCAAGCCGCGCTCGTCCAATGACGAAACCATCGGCGAGGTGACCCTGCCGGCCTACCGGGGCGACATCGTCAACGGCATCGGCTTCGACCCTGCCAGCCGCGTGCCCGACCCGGAGCGCCTGCTGCAGGCCTATCACCAGTCCACCGCCAGCCTCAACCTGCTGCGCGCCTTCGCCCAGGGTGGTTTCGCCGACCTGCACCAGGTGCACAAGTGGAACCTGGACTTCATCGCCAACTCGGCGCTGGCCGAAAAGTACAGCCAGCTGGCCGACCGCATCGACGAAACCCTGGCCTTCATGCGCGCCTGCGGCATGGACAGCTCGCCGCAACTGCGCGAAACCAGCTTTTTCACCGCGCACGAGGCGCTGCTGCTCAACTACGAGGAAGCCTTCGTGCGGCGCGACAGCCTGACCGGCGACTACTTCGACTGCTCGGCGCACATGCTCTGGATCGGTGATCGCACCCGTCAGCTGGACGGCGCCCACGTGGAGTTCCTGCGCGGGGTGAACAACCCGATCGGGGTCAAGGTGGGCTCGAGCATGAACACCGAGGAGCTGATCCGCCTGATCGACATCCTCAACCCGGCCAACGACCCGGGCCGGCTCAACCTGATCGTGCGCATGGGGGCCAACAAGGTCGGCGAGCACCTGCCGGGGCTGATCCGCAGCGTCGAGCGCGAGGGGCGCAAGGTGCTGTGGAGCTCCGACCCGATGCACGGCAATACCATCAAGGCCAGCAGCGGCTACAAGACCCGCGATTTCGCGCAGATCCTGGGCGAGGTCAAGCAGTTCTTCCAGGTGCACCAGGCCGAAGGCAGCCATGCCGGTGGCATTCACATCGAGATGACCGGTCAGAACGTCACCGAATGCATCGGCGGCGCCCGGCCGATCACCGAAGACGCGCTGTCCGACCGTTACCACACCCACTGCGACCCGCGCATGAACGCCGACCAGTCGCTGGAGCTGGCGTTCCTGATCGCCGAAACGCTCAAGCAGGTACGGCGCTGACACCTGCACGGCCCTCGACGGCCGTGCCGGCTCGACCCGCGGCGGGCTTCAGACCCTGAAGCCCAGCATCAACGCACACACCACCAGAAACACACAGAACAACGAGCGCAGGACCTTTTCCGGCAGCGCATGGGCCAGCTTCACGCCCCAGCTGATACTCAGCAAGCCGCCCAGTGCCAGCGCGATGCCCATGTTCCAGTCCACATGCTGGTGCAGCCCGTAGGTCAGCAGCGTGACCGAGGTACTGGGCGCCGCCAGTGCCAGCGACAGGCCCTGGGCAACCACCTGGGTGGTGCCGAACACACTGGTCAGCACCGGTGTGGCGACCACCGCGCCCCCTACACCGAACAGCCCGCCGACCACACCGGCACCCCCGCCCAGCACACCCAGCCAGGGCCAGGGCTGGCGCAACTCGGTCGAAGGCGGCGCGTTGCGAGTGAACATGCGCACCAGGTTCCACACCGTCAGCGCCACCAGAAACACCACGAAGCCGACGCGCATGGCCTGTGCATCCAACCCCACTGCCCAGATCGAGCCGAGCCAGGCGAACACGAAGCCGGCCAGCGACAAGGGCAATGCATGACGCAGCTCGATGCGATTGCGCTGGTGATAGCGCCACAGCGCCAGCAACACGTTCGGCACCACCATCACCAGCGCGGTGCCCTGGGCCAGTTGCTGGTCAAGGCCGAACAGCACGCCCAGCACGGGGATCGCGATCAGGCCGCCGCCGATCCCGAACAGCCCGCCCAGGGTACCCAGCCCTGCTCCCAATACGATGTACATCAACCACTCGACCATGTTCGCCTCTCTGCTCTGCAATAGCGCCATGCTACCGATGGCGGGCTAGCGGGGAAACGCACAGCAACGCACAATGGCTGTGCCCAATTCGCACAAGCAATTACCATGACCCCGGACGCCCTCACCCAACACCTGAGCCTGTTTCTCGATGTGCTCGAAAGCGGCAGCTTTTCTGCCGCAGCGCGACGCCACCCGCTGACCCCTTCGGCGGTGGCCCGACGCATCGATACCCTGGAGGCCGCCGTGGGCAGCCGCCTGTTCGTGCGCAGCACCCATGCGGTACGCCCCACGCCCGCCGGCAATGCATTCGCCGAACGCGCCCGGCGTATCGTCGAAGAGCTGCGTCTGGCCCGCGCCGAGGCCGTGTCGCTGAGCAATGCACCGGAGGGCCTGATCCGCATCGATGCGCCTTCGGCGTTCGGCCGCCGCCACCTGGCACCGGCCATCGCCGATTTTCTGGTGGCGTACCCGGGCCTGGATGTACAACTGCGCCTGATCGACAGCTTCGTCGACCTGCAGGGCGCGCACCTGGGCGAAGTCGACCTGGTGCTGCGTGCAGGCCCTCTGGCCGATACCCGGCTGGTGGCAACACCGCTGGCGTACATGGTGCGCATTGCCTGCGCCAGCCCCGCCTACCTGCAGGCCCGCGGCGTGCCTGCCAGCCCCTGCGACCTGCCAGAGCACGACGGGCTGGACTGGGATGGCCTGGCCCCACCCTTCGCCTGGCGCTTCGCGGTGGACGGGCAGATGCGTCTGCTGCGCCCCTCGCGCATGCGCATGAGCGCCAACAACGCCGAGACCCTGCTGTTCGGCGCCCTGGCGGGCCTGGGCATCGCGCACCTGCCCACCTGGCTGATCAGCGAGTACCTGCTGCGCGGCGACCTGCTGCCGCTGTTCTGCGAGAACGGGCTGCCCCCGGCCGAAACCAGCGGTGTCTATGCATTGCGCCTTGAACATGAAACGAACTCTCGCAGCCGTTTGCTGCTCGAATTCCTCAAGAGCCGCTTCAGCCCCATCCCCCCCTGGGACCTGGCACTGCAGAGCGAGCTGCGCTGGCAATAGCGCGCATAGCATGCGCGCCACCATTTCAAGGACCAGATAGAAAGGAGCCGCATGAACGCCACCTCCAAAGCGCCCGTTTACGATGAGCTGCTGCTCGACAATCAGGTGTGCTTCGCCCTGCACTCCACGTCACTGCTCATGACCAAGGTGTACAAGCCACTGCTGCAGGCACTGGGCCTGACCTACCCGCAGTACCTGGCCATGCTGGTGCTATGGGAGCAGGACGGGCTGACCGTCGGCGAAATCAGCCATCGCCTGCTGACCGACCCCGGCTCGCTCACACCCCTGCTCAAGCGCCTGGAAGCCGAAGGCCTGCTCAAGCGCACCCGCAGCCGCGAGGACGAGCGCGTGGTGATCGTGCAACTGACTGCCCAGGGGCGTGCCCTGCAAGCGCAGGCACGCTCGATCCCGCCGTGCATCCTGGGCGCCAGCGGCCACTCGCTGGAGCGCCTGCAACGCTTGCAGGCCGAGCTGCTGGCGCTGCGCGACAACCTGCAGAACAGCCTCTGACGGCGCCGCAGCCGCGCACGCAGGGCATAAAAAAACCCGGCCTTGGCCGGGTTTTCGTGTTCGCGCAGATCGCCAGGTTTAAACCTTGGCGCGGCCCTTGTAGGAGCCACCTTCGCGGGTGTCGATCTCGATCCAGTCACCGATCTCGATGAAGTCGGCAACCGACAGCTCGGTACCGTTCTTCAGTTTGGCAGGCTTCATGACCTTGCCGGAGGTATCGCCACGGGCGGAACCTTCGGTGTAGTCGACCTGACGCACGATAGTGGTCGGCAGCTCTACGGAAACCAGGCGGTCTTCGAAGAATACGGCTTCGCACACATCGGTCATGCCTTCTTCAACGAAAGGCAGAACGCTTTCGATGTCTTCGGCGTTCAGCTCGTACATGGTGTAGTCGGTGGTGTCCATGAACGTGTAGGTGTCGCCGCTGATGAAGGACAGGGTCGCTTCTTTGCGGTCGAGGATCACGTCGTCCAGCTTGTCGTCGGCGCTGTAGACGGTTTCGGTCTTGTAGCCGGTCAGCAGGTTTTTCAGCTTGGTCTTCATGATCGCGCTGTTACGGCCCGATTTGGTGAATTCAGCTTTCTGAACCAGCCAAGGGTCGTTGTCGATACGGATCACGGTACCGGGTTTCAGCTCTTTACCAGTTTTCATTGCGAGATATCCGAATTTGGATGGATTTACAAAAATCGAGGCCGCATATCATAGCGAATTTCGACAAAACTGTACCAGCGCCGTGGCAAGGTCCGGCTGAGCGGCCTGCGCGGCGCACCAGCGCTCGGCGTGGGCGCTCAGTTCCGGCCAGTGCGCCAGCAGCTCGCGCCACGCCTGGCCCATGTCGCGATCCATGTTCCAGGCCCGCCACAGCGCCACCAGCGCGGCGGCTGCCGGGGCCGACAGGCCCTGGGTGTAATGGTCCAGAAAGGCCTCGAGCTTTTCCCAGTGGGCGTACTCTTCCTGCACATAGATATGCCACAGCAGTGGCCGCCCGGCCCACTGAGCACGCACGAACGAGTCCTCGCCGCGCACCGCATTGAACTCGCAGCACCACAGCAGCCGATCATAGTCATCCTGGCTGACGAAGGGCAGGATCTGCACCGTCAGCGCCCCACGCTGCGTCACACTGCCCACCCCCAGCCCGCTCTCGCCCAGCCAGGCCTGCACATCCCCCAGGATGCGCCCCTCGGGCACCAGCAGGTGACTGGGGCGGGTGTCGGCGGCCAGCACATCGAGCCAACTGGCCAGGCCCGGGTTCTCATAGGCGAACAACGAGATCAGCCGTGCACCCTCATGCACCCTCACGCCCAGGCCGCGCAGGAATGCCTGACGGGCCTGCGGGTCGTCTTCGAACGCCTTGCGCCGCGTCAGCAACGTGGCTTCGCGCAGCAACCCGCCGGTACCGGGCGTGAACCCCGGAAAGAAGAACACCTTGCGCAGACCATTGGCCTGGGGCGACGGCAGGCCGTGGCAGCCTTCCACCCAGCCCTCGGCGCTCAGGTACTCCAGGTTCAGCCACACTGCCGGCACGGTGCGGTCCTGCATGGCCTGGACATAGGCCGCTGGCAAGTGGCAGCCGAAGGCGCCGATCACCACGTCCGGCACTGCCGTCGGCTGCCAGTCGGCCGGCCACAGGCACACCTCGACGCCTTGCTGCCATTGCTGCCGGGCCTGGGCGTCCGCCTCGGGGCACAGGCGCACGAAGGCCGCCAGTTCATCCACCCACAGGCGCACCGCCACGTCGTGTTCGGCCACCAGTTGCCGGGCCAGGCGCCAGGTGACGCCGATGTCGCCATAGTTGTCGACGACGCAACAGAAGATATCCCAGGTCGGTTTCATGGCAGGCACCTCACGTTGAGCCGGAAACAAAAAGCGCCGATTGTCCGGGTTAATCATTGCAGACAACAGTAGCGAGGCTGAATAAAACCCGCGCTGCATGCGACAATCGCCGCCATTGTCCTGGCCAGGAGGCTGCCATGTCGTACCGTGCGCGTCGCCGTGAACTGAAAATTTCGCAAAACCCGCTGCAACTGATCCTGTGCGTGGCCATCGGCCTGTGGCTGGGCTTCGTTGCCATCATGCTGACCCTGTGGCTGGGCTGGCAGTACCTGCCCGACCTGCGCCAGCCCCTGCACGAGGTGATCGCCCCGCCCGCGCCGGCCGTGGCGCCGCAGCAGTCGCCGGAGCAGAACCGCATGTTCGAGCAGTACAAGCAGATCCTGCACGATCAGGCGGTGCAGCAGGCCGAGGAGCAGGCCCAGGGCAGCCCGCGCAACCTGTCCAACCCCAGATGCCAGTTCTGGCTGCAACAGAACCGTACCGCCCCCACCGAGAAAAGCCGCGCCAATGTCCTTGAGTTCTGCAACTGAGATGAACAAGACCGACCTGCTGGCGCGCATCATCGAGCGCCTGGGCGTCGACCTCGACGTGGCGCAACGTGCTGCGCAGACCGCGTATGAGGCGGCCACTGCCGAGGAGAACATCGCCGAGAACAAGTACGACACCCTCGGCCTGGAAGCCTCGTACCTGGCCACCGGGCAGGCCCGGCGCATGGAGGAGATTCGCCAGGCACGGCTGGCGTACCAGCAACTGACCCTGCGCGACTACGACCCCGAGGCCGGCGTGCAACTGAGCAACCTGGTGCTGCTGGCCGACGAACAGGATCGCCAGCAGCGCGTGTTCCTGGGGCCGGAAGCGGCAGGGCTGAAAATCGGCGAAGGGCAGGCGCTGATCACGGTGATCACCCCGCGCTCACCTTTGGGGCAAAGCCTGATGGGCAAGCTCGAGGGCGACGAGGTGGTGCTGGTACTGGGCAATGGGCGCCAGGTCTACGAACTGGTGGAAGTGCTCTGAAGCACTTCGCTGGCTTGCCAGCGAAGTGGCCTCCACGGCTAACAGCTTGCCCTTGCCGCCAGGTTCTGCTCCAGCAACTGGACGAAGGCCCGCGCCGCCGGCGTCGGGGTGGTCGACCAGATCGCGTACAGGTGGCGCACCGGGGCATCGCACACCGGTACTGCGGCAACGCCCTTGAAGCCTGCGGCGATCCTTGCCGGTACCAGCCCCAGGGCCAGGCCACGCTGCACGAACTTCTCGATCAGGCCGATACTGCCCACCTCGAACTGCACCCGATGACGCACCCCTGCGGCGGCAAATGCCTCGTCGGTCTGTCGACGCGCGCCGCTGCCAGCCTGGAAGTCCACCAGGGGCTGGTCTTCCAGTTGCTCCAGCGCCAGACGCCCGATGCCTGCCAGCGGGTGCTGCAGCGGCAGCACCGCCACCAGCTCCTCGGCCGCCAGCAGGCGCGACGCCACCCCCGCCAGCGGCTCCCCCGGCCAGACGCCGATGAACGCCACATCCAGGCGCCGTTCGCGCACATCGGCAATCAGCAGCTCGCTCTTGCCGATCAGCCAGCGAATGTCCACCTGCGGGTACTGCCCGTGAAAACCGGCCAGCAGGTCCACCAGGTCCAGCTCGGTCAGCGAGCTGATCTCGCCGATGGACAAGCGCCCGCGCACTTCGCCACAGGCTGCGGCCACGTCCTCGGCGATGCGCCGGGTGGCCTCCAGCGCCGTGCGTGCGCTGAGCACGAAGGCTTCGCCGGCAGGTGTAAGGCGCACCCGGCGCGAGCTGCGCTCGAACAGCAAGGTGCCCAGTTGCGACTCCAGGCGCGCCACCTGATGACTCAAAGCCGACTGCACCACATGACAACGTTCGGCCGCACGGGTGAAACTACCGGTATCGGCCACCGCCAGCGCGTATTCGATCTGCTTGAGGTTCATCTTTCCATCTGTACAAGAGATTGATGGGATCTAAACGATTCATTGGCGTCATGCTAGCGCATTTTTGATAATGCACTCCCCTTCCCCCCTGACAACGAGACGGTCCATGGCCCCCGCCACAACTCACCTGAGCCGCGCCCTGATTCTGCTGATGGCCACCGCCACCGGCCTGGCCGTGGCCAGCAACTACTATGCGCAGCCCTTGCTGCACAGCATCGCTCAGCATTTCGGCCTGACCACCGCCACCGCCGGCAGCATCGTGATTGCCGCCCAGCTGAGCTACGGCGCCGGCCTGCTGCTGCTGGCGCCGCTGGGTGACCTGTTCGAACAACGCCGCCTGATCGTCAGCATGATCGCCATCGCCACGGTCGGCCTGCTGATCAGCGCCTTCGCCCCCAGCCTGATGTGGCTGCTGATCGGCACCACCCTGACCGGACTGTTCTCGGTGGTGGCGCAGGTACTGGTGCCGATGGCCGCCGGCCTGAGCGACCCGTCCGAGCGCGGGCGAGTGGTCGGCACGCTGATGAGCGGCCTGCTGCTGGGCATTCTGCTGGCGCGCACCGCTGCCGGGTTCATGGCGACCCTGGGTGACTGGCGCAGCATCTACCTGCTGGCCGCTGCGCTCATGGCCCTGAGCGCCATCGCCCTGGCCAGGGCCCTGCCCGAGCGCCACCAGCACGCCGGGCTCAAGTACCCCGCACTGATCGGTTCGGTGTTCCGCCTGTTCGTGGATGAGCCGGTGCTGCGCCTGCGCTCGTTGCTGGGGCTGCTGTCGTTCTGCCTGTTCGCGCTGTTCTGGACACCCCTGGCGTTTCTGCTGGCAGCCGAGCCTTACCACTACTCCGATGCGGTGATCGGGCTGTTCGGCCTGGCCGGTGCTGCCGGCGCCCTGGCCGCCAACTGGGCCGGGCGCCTGGCCGACCGCGGCAAGGGCTCGCTGGGCACCACCGTGGGGCTGCTGGCCCTGGTGCTGGCCTGGGTACCGCTGGCCTTCGCCCAGGTGTCGCTCGCCGCCCTGCTGATTGGCGTGCTGGTGCTCGACCTGGCGGTACAGCTGGTGCACGTGAGCAACCAGAACGCGGTGATCGCCCTGCGCCCCGAGGCGCGCAACCGACTCAATGCCGGGTACATCACCTGCTACTTCATCGGTGGCGCACTGGGCTCGCTGCTGGGTACGCAGTTGTTCCAGGCCCACGGCTGGAACGGCATCGTGGTGGCGGGGCTGGTGATCGGCGGCGTGGCGCTGGTGGTGTGGCTGTGGGTGGAGCGCCGCTCGGCTCAGGTGAAGGCCGCGTAACGGCGTTCGCCAGCAAGGCTGGCTCCTACCCGCAGGCCCCCTTCAGGTAACATGGCGCCCCGCCTGCCGGCGCGCCTGTTGCTGGCCCTCAAGGAACCTGCGCATGACCCTGCACCACCCTCGCCTGCCCCTGGGGCTGCTGAGCCTCGGCCTGGCCCTGAGCTCGTCCACCACCCTGGCCGACAGCGGCATCACCCTCGCGCCCCTGAACGTGTCCGATGTGCTCGAGGACGGCTACCAGCCGCGCCAGGCCTCGGTGGCCGGCTTTGGCGCGGCGCCGCTGCTCGACACCCCCGCCTCGGTGTCGGTGTTCACCGAACAGTTGCTGCAGGACCGCCAGGTGCACCTGCTCAGCGAGGTGCTGCAAAGCGATGCCTCGGTCGGCGAGAGCTATGCGCCCATCGGCTACTACGAGAACTTCAACGTGCGCGGCTTCGAACTGGACGCCGCCCACAGCTACACCATCAACGGCCAGACCATCGCCGGCGAGCAGAACGTGGCGCTGGAGAACAAGCAGCAGGTCGAGTTGCTCAAGGGGCTGTCGGGCCTGCAAAGCGGAGCAGCCGAACCCGGCGGGCTGATCAACTATGTGACCAAGCGCCCGCAGGACATCCGTTCGCTCACGGTATCGAGCACGGCCCTGGGCGAGCGCTACATCGCCACCGACCTGGGCGGCTGGTTTGGCAGCGAACGCCAGTTCGGCCTGCGCGCAAACCTGGCCCATGAAGATATCCGCTCCTACGTCGACCATGCCGACGGCCAGCGCGACTTCGCTTCGCTGGCCTTCGACTGGCAAGTGAACCCGGATGCGCTGCTGCAACTGGATGTCGAGTACCAGCAGCGCGAGCAGCGCTCGGTGCCCGGCTACCAGTTGCTCGGCGGCAACCGCCTGCCCCACGGCATCGACCCCGACGATCGCCTGGCCTATCAGCACTGGGCCAAGCCGGTGCAGATCGACTCGCTGAACCTCGGCGGTCGCTTCGAATACCGCTTCAGCGACACCTGGACCGGCAGCGTGAGCGCTTCGCGCAGCCGCGTGGTGATCGACGACTACAGCGCGTTCGCCTGGGGTTGCTACGGCGCCGCCAGCTGCGCAGGCTCGAAGGTGCCGAACTACTTCAGCCCCGAGGGCGACTACGACATCTACGACTACCGCAGCCCGGACGATACCCGGCGCACCGACGAGGCACAGGTCACCCTCAACGGCCAGTTTGCCCTGGCGGGCCTGGAGCACGAGCTGACGGTCGGCAGCAGCGCGCAACGGCGCACTGTCGACCAGCGACCGACGTTCAACGAGTGGATCGGCAGCGGCAACATCTACCAGCCTACGCCGGCACTGGAGCCCTTCGACGGCAGCCCGGGCCACCGCGAACGCCGCCTCGACAGCCGCCAGTACGGCCTGTTCGCCAGCGACCGGATCAGCTTCGACGAACACTGGCAGACGGTACTCGGTGCGCGCGTTGTACGCCTGGACGAGCAGGCCTTTGGTGAAGATGGGAACCTGCGCCGGCATACCCGGCAATATGAACTGCTGCCCAACGCCGCGCTGATCTACAAGCCGCGCGCGGACATTTCGCTGTACGCCAGCTACAGCAAGGGGTTGTCGTCGGGCAATGCCGCGCCGTGGTTCGCGCTCAACAGCCAGGACATCCTGGCCCCCACCACGTCACGCCAGCTCGAACTGGGTATCAAGCGTGAATGGCAGCGCATGAGCCTGAGCGCGGCGCTGTTCCAGCTGCGCCAGGGGTATCAGTATGCCCAGCCGGACGGCAGCGGTGACTTCACCTACGTGCAGCAGGGGCAGCAGAAGAACACCGGCCTGGAGCTGGCGGCCAGCGGCTGGGTAACGTCGAACCTGCAGATCAACGCCAGTGCCGCGGCCATTCGTGCACGGGTCGGCGGCAGCGGCACGCGGGCGTACGACGACCATCAGGCGCTGAACGTGCCGAATCTGCGCGCGGCGCTGCAGGCCGACTACAGCCTCCCGGGAGTACCGGGGTTGGCGCTGCTGGGTGGGGCGCGCTACAGCGCGAGCAAGTATGCCAACCAGGCAGGTACGGTGGCGGTGGGTGGCTATGCGGTGTTCGACATTGGCAGCCGCTATCGCACGCGCATCGGCGGGTATGACACGGTGCTGCGCCTGACAGTGGATAACGTGTTCGATCGGCGCTACTGGAGGGACGCGGGGGAGTATCTGGGCGACGGCTACCTGTTTCAGGGCGCGCCGCGAACTGCGCGGGTGTCGGCTGCTGTGAGCTTCTGAGAATGCGTTCGCCGGCAAGGCCGGCTCCTGCACAGGCGTTCGCGTTGCCTGCAGAAGCCAGCCTGGCTGGCGAACAGCGCGCAGCCGATCAGAACGGCTCGCTACCCTCGCGGAACTGCACTTCCAGTATCCCGGCGATTTCGCTCAGGTCGGCCGCCGCGGCCGGGGTGGTGATGAAGCCGCTGTAGCAGTCCTCCAGCGTCGACCAGTTCCACAGCACCAGGCCCTGCTTCTGAAGCTCGGCATGGACCAGCACCATCAGTTGCGACACGCTGTGGTTTTCCAGGAAGTCTTCATCTTCCGGGTCATCCACGCCAAAGGTCACCTGGGCGTCACGTGCTTCTGCCAGTTGCTGGACGCTTTGCACGAACGACTCGGTGTCCTTCCAGTCGACGTAGAACACCGACTCCCAGTCGGCGATGTCCTTGACCATCCACATCAGTTGCTTGGGATCATCCTCGAACTCTTCGATGTCATCCTCGTCCAGCTCCAGCTCGCGAAACGCCTGAAGATGCTCGGCGGCCATTTCGGGCGTGGGGCTGACAAGAGCAATCAATTGCTCGGCGGCAAGAATCTGCTGTTCGGAAAAGCACTCTGCAAGCATCTGAAACTTCCTTTTCAATGGCCCAACAAAAAGCCCCCGGACTCTTTCAAGTTCGGGGGCTCTTCGCGTATCTGAATATGGCGGTGAAGAAGGGATTCGAACCCTTGATACAGTTTCCTGTATACACACTTTCCAGGCGTGCTCCTTCAGCCACTCGGACACTTCACCGGTTCTCGCCAAGCTGTTCAGCCTGTCGAGGCGCGCTAATGTAGTCGAAAGCACTTTGAATGGCAAAGGTTTTTTTCAGAATATTCATGCGCTTAAGCCAGCAGTGGCAAAGCTGCCAATCTCTGGCGTGGTTCGGCTGTGGTCCATGCACGAAGCCCGTGGTGCCGGGGCCGGCGTGCTGCGCCTGACTCATCGGTCAGCCTTGGTGCTTTACCTGACCGCGGCAGCTGGGTAACGTCAGCCCCACTCCACCTAAAGGAACTCTGTCATGAGTGAGCTGGTTACCTACCAACTGGAAGACGGCATCGCGACGCTGACCCTGAACAACGGCAAGGTCAACGCCATTTCACCGGACGTGATCGCAGCCTTCAACGATGCACTGGACCGTGCCGTGCAGGATCGCGCCGTCGTCATCCTCACCGGCCAGCCGGGCATCCTCTCCGGTGGCTACGACCTCAAGGTGATGACCTCTGGGCCACAGGCCTCCATCGCGCTGGTGACCGCCGGCTCGACGCTCTCCCGGCGCCTGCTGTCGCATCCGTTCCCGGTGATCGTCGCCTGCCCTGGCCACGCCGTGGCCAAGGGTGCATTCCTGCTTCTGTCGGCCGACTACCGCATCGGCGTCGAAGGCCCGTTCCGCATCGGCCTGAATGAAGTGCAGATCGGCATGACCATGCACCACGCCGGCATCGAGCTGGCGCGTGATCGCCTGCGTCGCTCGGCCTTCCACCGCTCGGTCATCAATGCCGAGATGTTCGACCCGGCCAGTGCCGTGGATGCCGGCTTCCTCGACAAGGTGGTGCCGGTGGAGCAGTTGCACGCAACCGCCCTGGCAGCGGCGCAGCAACTCAAGACCATCAACATGAACGCGCACAAGAAGACCAAGCTTAAGGTGCGCAAGGCGCTGCTGGACCTGCTGGACGACGCGATCATTCGCGACCAGGAACACCCGGTCTGATAGCGGGTCGCGTCATTCGCCGGCAAGGCCAGCTCCTGCAGGGGACGCAACCGTTGCAGGAGCCGGCCTTGCCGGCGAAGCTTTAAGTTTGCCCCGGGCTGTGCACAACCGTACACTGCGCCGCGTTTTGTCCGGGGTTAACCACAATGCTGTTTCTGATCCGCATGCCCCTCCTGGGCCTGCATTTTGTTCTGGTAGGCATACTGGGTGTGCTCATCGGCCTGTGTCGGCCTTTCAACCCCGACAACAGCCGCGTGTTCGCGCGCCTGTATGGCTGGCCCGCCACCTGGCTGATGCGCCTGCAGGTACAGGCCGAAGTCGGCCCGCTGTTCGACCAGCCCCCGGGCTGCGTGATCGTAGCCAACCACCAATCCAACCATGACCTGTTCGTGCTCGGTCACGTGGTGCCGCCGCGCACGGTGTGCATCGGCAAGAAGAGCCTCAAATGGATCCCCCTGTTCGGCCAACTGTTCTGGCTGGGCGGCAATGTGCTGGTCGATCGCAGCAACGCCTACCAGGCCCGACGCGCCATGCAGACCACCACCCGCACCCTGCAGGAACAGGACACCTCGATCTGGGTATTCCCAGAGGGCACGCGCAACGCCGGCGATCGGTTGCTGGCCTTCAAGAAGGGCGCGTTCCACATGGCCATCGAAGCCGGCGTGCCCATCGTGCCGGTGTGCGTGAGCCGCTACGCCAGGCGCCTGAACCTCAACGGCTGGCGCAAGCAGAAGGTGATCATCCGCTCGCTGGCGCCGATCTCCACCACCGGCATGACCCACCAGGATGTTCCCGCCCTGGCCGAGCAGTGCCGCGAACAGATGCAACGCTGCATCGACCTGATGGAAAAAGAACTGCAGGCCAGCCGCGCAGTTGCCGATTTGTCGTAGTCATACCAAGCTAGGGGCATGACAACGGGGGAAAGGCACAACCATGGGTCGAGTCGTAGCGGCAGCGGTCTACAGCGCCGGTAGAAAAGTCACCAACATCAGCCTCGACGAGGGCGCCGAGTGGGCCAGCAAACCGGGGCACTTCGTGTGGATCGGGCTGGAAGAGCCCTCCGCGCAGGAACTGGCCAATCTGCAGCGCCAGTTCAACCTGCATGAACTGGCAATCGAGGATGCGCTGGAAAAGCACAGCCGGCCGAAGCTTGAAACCTTCGGCGATGCCTTGTTCATCGTGACCTATTCGCCGGTACGCCAGGACGGCAGGCTGGAGTTCATCGAAACGCATATCTTTGCCGGCAACGGCTACATCATCACCTGCCGCAACGGCCACTCCAAATCCTATGCCCTGGTACGCCAGCGCTGCGAGGCCCGGCCGCTGCTGCTCGAGCACGGCGAAGACTTCGTGCTGTATGCACTGCTCGACTTCGTCACTGAAAACTACCAGCCGGTGAGCGAGGCGATTCACAGCGAGATCGAAGAGCTGGAAAACAACGTACTCAGCAGTTCGCTGCAGGAAGACGATATCCGCCGCCTGCACGGCCTGCGTCGCGACATCCTGCGCCTGCGCCGCTATGTGGCACCGATGGTCGAGATCAGCGAAGAGCTGCAGCGCCTGGCCTTCCCCTTCATCGACAAGAACATGCGCCCGTATTTTCGCGACGTGCAGATCCACGTGACGCGGCAGATGGAAGACCTGTCGAGCATCCGCGACATCGCCAGCCAGACCATCGAGATCGGCATGCTGCTGGAGTCGTCACGCCAGAGCATCACCCAGCGCAAGTTCGCCGCCTGGGCGGCGATCCTGGCCTTCCCCACCGCCGTGGCGGGTATCTACGGGATGAACTTTCAGAACATGCCGGAGCTGAGCTGGCACTACGGCTACTTCACCGTGCTGGGGGTCATCGCCCTGGGCTGCACGGCACTGTTCGCCAGCTTCAAGCGCTCCGGCTGGCTGTAGGCCTCAGGCCGCGCTGCCCTGTGGCTTGTGCGCGACAAAGCGCATCATCCACTCGGCCACCGTGGTGCCCTGGTGCTGCTGGTCGAGGCTGGCCACGCCCTTGCTGTAGACCTCCGGGCCCAGGTGCTGCTGGCGCAGCTCGAGCAAGGCACGGGAATAGTCGTGGATGAACTCGGGGTGGCCCTGGAAGCACAGCACCTGGTCGCCAATGTGATAGGCGGCATAGGGGCAGAAGTCGCTGGAGGCGATCACCGTGGCGTTTTCGGGCAACTGGGTAACCTGGTCCTGGTGGCTGATCAGCAGGGTCAGTTCCTCCACCTGCGGGCTCATCCACGGCGCCTTGGCCGCCATCACGTAGCGGTGGGTTCCCACCCCCCAGCCCTGGTGCGCGCGCTCGCTGCGCCCGCCCAGCAACAGGGCCAGCAACTGGTGGCCGAAGCATACGCCCAGCAGCTTGTCGCCGCGCTTGTAGCGGTCCAGCAGAAAGGTCTTGAGCCTGGCGATCCACGGGTCGTCGCCAAACGAGTCGGCCTTGCTGCCGGTCACCAGGTAGGCGTCGAACACCTCGTCGTCGTCGGGGTATTCACCGTTCATCACGTTGTACACGCGAAATTCGGCGGCAATCGGCTGATGGGTGAACAGGTGCTCGAACATCCGTCCGTAGCCCTGATACTGATCGACCAGCTCGGGTCGCAGGACATCGGTTTCCAGGATGCAGATGCGTAACGACATAGATTTAGTCCCGAACGACATGAGGCACAAAGTGTCGCTAGAGCCTGCCGCGAATGGCGCTCGGAGGCAAGTGTTCACTCGGACGAACGGTCACACTGTGCAGGCCATGCCCCGGAGCGCACGCACGTGTCTAGCTGAAGGGATGGTCGCCGGATGGCCCTTGGCCTCATAGCCGTAGTGCCTTAGAACCCACCATTTAATACGAAAGCGTTCTAAAACACGGGTGACGTTGACCCTAAGGTTAGTTGTATATCGAAGCAAAGCAGGTCCGATGCGGGGGCAACGCGGACATTTCGACAGCGCTCGCGGGTTATCACGGACCCTGGCCAAGGACGCCACACGGCATTCAGGAATAACAACAAAAAGGCAGACCGCCATGTTCAAGCACTCCAAAGTACGTCAAGCCGGCCTCATCCTCTTCGCCACGACGCTGCTGCTGATCGTGCCCAACCTCACACGACTGTTCGGCTGAAGCCCACCCGTTCTGTAACCAGGCATCATCGCAACGCTGGTGTATCCTGCCGGCCTGAATGGTTGGAGAGCACCCGATGCGTCATTGCCTTGCCCTGATCCTGCTGTTGAGCCTGCCCCTGCACGCCGCACAGCTGACCCTGAACCTGGGCGGCGCCGAGCGCCAGTGGAGCACCGCTCAACTGCTGGCTCACCCGCAGGCGCGGGATATCCGCATCGACGGTGACGTTTCCTACAAGAAGACCATGCACTACCGCGCCGTGCCCATGGTGGCGCTGCTGGAGGGCGTAGCCCCCGGCGATCATCTGCAGGCCGTGGCGCTGGATGGCTTTGCCGCCGAACTGCCCGCTGCCCCGTTGCTCGGCAACGGCCCGGCACGCGCCTGGCTGGCCATAGAGGACCCCGCCCACCCATGGCCAGCCCTGAGCAAGGGCAAAGGCAGCGCCGGGCCCTTCTACCTGGTGTGGACCCAACCGCAGGCAGGCCGGATCAGCCCCGAACAATGGCCTTTCCAGCTTGCCACCATGCGCCGCCTGGCCCCTGTGGCATCGCGCTTCCCGGCACTGCTGCCAGACCCGCAACTGCGTGAGAACGACCCGGTCAACCTGGGCTTTGCCGTGTTTCAGAAAAACTGCCTGGCCTGCCACCGACTCAACGGTGCCGGCGATGCGCAGTTCGGGCCCGACCTGAACATGCCCTTCAACCCCACCGAGTACTTCCAGCCGGCGTTCTTGCGCCGATACATCCGCAACCCGCAAAGCCTGCGCCAGTGGCCACAGGCGCGCATGCCCGGCTTTGCCGAAACGGTGATCAGCGACGCAGAACTGGACCAGTTGCTGGGGTATCTGGCGCACATGGCCAGCCGCAAGCGGTCCGGGGTGGAAGTACCCTGAAAATGGATGGGGGCGGCATGGCCGCCCCGCGGATACACAGGCTCAGGCCAGCAGTCGCTCCTGCTTGACGCCCCAGCCCTGTATCTGGCCGCCCAAAGGGGAAACTGCCAGCTCGAAGTCATGCTCGAACTCGCCGATGCCGCCATAGGTGGCGAACATCAGTTTGCTCAACTCCAGCTGCCACCCCTCGTCGCTTTCGCGTACCTGGGTGTTGATCGATTCACCACGAAACTTGCCTGCGGCCCTGCGCGCCCGCTCCTCGTCCGGGAACACCGCATAGAACTCGATGGGATGGATCTGGGCAAAATCGAAACCGCCTTCTTTCATGCGGCGTAGAACCGTGCTGCTGATGTCCTCATACGGGCTGCTCATGAATCGTCCTCCTCGTCGCGATGGATAGACTTTCAGTGCATTACGCACTGACCCACCCTGCCAAACGTGGGTGGGCAACTCGAGCGGATGTAGCGGATGCAGCGATGGTTTAAGGGAAAAGGGCCGGCTGGGTAAATAACCCGTGACCCTGGCTGCAGACTAGCGCCAATCATAAGGGTATGCCAGTAGCGCGAGCGCTCAGGGCTGTTCTTTGATTTCCTTGATCTCCACGCCGCTGTCCTGCTTCAGCCATTCGGCAGTGGGCATCGACACGCGGCCCTCGAAATCATTGAGGTCCGCCTTGTCCACGACAGGATAGAGGTGGGCGCGAATCACCCGAGCCGCCTCTTCGATACTGGGCTGCTGCTCGGCGTCAAACGACAGCGAGGTCCTTTCGCCTTTCTGGTCAACAAAGGTAATTACCCACGCTTTCATTGGATTCTCCTCAGTAACGCGACTCAGGGTGAATCAGCCTTACCTTCCGTTGACCCCGCGCCTGGGCGGTTGTTCAGTCGGCCTGCGGCGCAAAACGATGGCCGCCCGGCAGCGCCCGGATGCTTTTCAGGGTCTGCAGCATATCGACGCGGGTGCGCTCGAACGCAAGCTGCGGCTGGGAATGATCATCGAGCACTGTCAGCCCCACGCCAGGCTGGTATCCAGTGGGCGGAGCGTCGCCGTCGAGCGTGAACGTTTCGTAATCCACCGGCTTGTGGTACGCATCATAGGCCTTGTAGCGCGCACCGCGAAGGTTGCCGTCGAGGGCGCCGACAAGCACGCGCAGCGGGCCGAAGATGTCGGTCTGGACGAGCGTCGGAAACCGCCTGGAAATCACCTGCTCCAACAGCTTCGGCATGAAATCGGCGTCTTTCCTGATCTCGCGCCCCATGCTCAGGCGGTGCAGCAGGTTCGGGTTGCCCACGGGGTTGAAGCCCAGCGTTATCGAATGATGCGGGGCGCCATCGTCGGCAATGAACCCGAACGGCAGGCAAAAGCCGCGCTGCTGCGGGATTTCGTATTGCTCGCGGGTTCGAAAGGCCGCCAGCAAGGCACGTGCCCTGGGCTCGACACGTTCCAGTGAGACCGGTACGCCGGCAGCGTCCGACCCTGCATGAAATACAAAGCGATAGATGCGCTGGTTACGCCAGAGATGGGCCGTCATCTCACCCGGCACCCAGTCGGCGAACGTATCTGCAATCCCCAGGTCCAGAAAGCGCTCTTGCTCGAACAATGCGTCGGTCGGCCACTTGGCCTGTTCCTCGAGATAAGCTGCGCGTTCAGCCTCCAGTTTGACGGTGGGGCGCCCCGTGGCCGAGAACTCGCGGATCATGTCGTTGAGTACGAACAACTCGGTGCTCACCCAGTTGATTCGCGTAATGGTGTCGTCCAGGGCGCGATGCTGTTCAAGCAACGCGGAATAGTCTTCGTCGTCAGCCTTTTTTGCATCGATCTGGGCTTGCAGCGCGTCGATCTGCGCACGTACCACGCGTGTTTGCGCCGAACCGCGATTAGGCCCGTGGATAAGCTGCAGGCGATCGAAGACATTGCGATCCGTCACGGGGCTGACTTCGATCTTCACCAGGTAGGTCTGCTCGGGTGTCACGCCCTCGCCATACATGATCTGCTGGCCACCCGGGGCGATGGTTGGGCGCACGGGGTCGAAGTCCGGCTTTTGCCAGTAGCCCCCGGCAAGGTGCCAGGCAATCTCCTTGGGCACATCGAACTGCACCCGCCCCATGCACTCGGTACGCCAACCCGGCGGCGTCTGGTAATCCGGCTCACCCAGCGCCGACAGGGGCGCTGCCAGCAACGCCAGCCACATCCAGCTCATGTGTAACGACTTCATGTACGTTTCCTTTTCTGTGCCACTTGCGGTGCGTTCGGCAGGGCCTGCACCTGCCCCAGTATCTCGACGGCTTCTGTCTCCAACAGCTTCAGGCTCAGGCCGTCGCGGCTGTGCAACTGGTCCACTTGCAGGATCATCGAAGGAACGGGCGTGGCGCCCAGGTGCGCTGCGCGCAGCTGGAATGTTTCGCGGCGATCCGTTTCGTGTTCGAGGTACCACTTGGTCAGCGTGGTGGTTTGCAGGATGGTCATCTGCCCCAGCCGGAACTGGCGTTCCGGCAGTTGCTCAAGTACGGGGAAATCAGCGCGATCGAGCGACAGGTCGGCGGCCCGCCGGGCCTCGAACTGCTCGCGCAGCGACTGGCTGGCCACCTGAAGGTCGTAGCGGACCGCCTCCTGGTGCCGCCCGAACCACGCGGCGCGCACCACATAGGGGGCTGTGCCGTCATCGGCCAGAAAGCCGAACGGCAGGCATATACCCGGTTGCCGAGGCACTTCGAAGGCGGCGCGGGGACGCAAGGCGGCGAGCACACGGCGCACATGCGGGTCCAGCCGCTGCAGCACCTGCTCGTTGCTCACTCCACGTTCGATGTAACCGAAGTTGAGCTTGTAGACGCGCGACTGGCGCCACAGCACCACGGTCAACCCATGCTCGTTGTACACCGCATAGCCATCCTCCAGGGCAAAGTCCGGCAGGACTTGCCACTTGAAGCGATCGGAGACGGGGTACCCCGCGTCTTCACGGTTGAGCCGCTCAAGCCGCGCCTGCAGCGTGTCCACTGGCCAGCCCTTGCCCGCGAAGTCGGCGATCATCGCCTCGAGCGACGCCCGCTCACCGGGGATCTTGTCGATGCGCTCGAAGGTGCGCGCTAGTGCCTTGTACCGTTCGTTCAAGGCGTAGTACTCGCTCGGCTTCTGGGCCTTTAGGTACGGGGTCATCAGGTTCCCGATGCGTGTCTGCTCGGCCATGATGTACTCGCCCTGCGCATTGGCCCGGCTCAGGACCAGACGATCCTTGAGGCGGTCGTACAGCTCACGGGTAGTGAGCGGGCTCACATCGATGGTGACCAGGTGCGATTCCCCGGAGAACACCGGCGCGCCATAGTCGGCCTGCCACGTATCGCCACCAGGCATGAAGCGGGCGAACGGCTCGCCCAGGCGAAGACCGCTCATTTGCCACTCCAGGCTGGCCGGTACCACAATGCGCGAGCGCCCTACACATTCCTGAGCCATCTGGGGCGCAGGCGATACGGCATCAGCCACCGCCTGGATCGAATGGCACAGGCAAACCAGCAACACGAACACACGCACGCAAACATCCTTTTTGCGGGACCGCTGTCGGCCCCTCTTGCTGAGGCGCGTGATTTGAGCACCCACAGCCCGAAAAGCCAAGACCCCGGCAAGCCGGGGTCCTGGTCAGTGCAACAGCCCGTGCGTCATTGCGGCGTGCTGTGAGTCACGCCGGCAGTGTTGTCCAGCAGGCTCTTGGTCGCGGTCTGGATGTAGGACTCCAGCTTGCGGCTCAATTGTGCCTGGTCCGGGCTTTCGATCACCTCGGCCTTGAAGTTGGCCCCAAGCTGGTAACGGTACATGCGCGGCGACATGTCCTTGGACTGGATCAGAATGCGATCGCCCTGCACCAGGCCGACGATCTGCTCACTGCCCGATGGCTTGATCATGCCGATGCCTTCATCACCGGCCGGCAGGTTGAGCAGGTCACGCCCCCAGCACTGATGACGGGTTTCGCCCCCCAGTCGGCCCATGATGGTCGGCACGATGTCGACCTGGGTGCCCACGGTGTGGCTGACCGCACCGAACTTTTCCTGGATGCCCGGCGCAATCAGCAGCAGCGGCACGTTGAAGCGGCCCAGGTCCAGTTCGGTGACCTGCTGGGCATTGCCGAAGCCGTGGTCGCCGACGATCACGAACAGGGTTTCCTTGAAGTACGGCTCCTTGCGCGCCTTCTCGAAGAACTGGCCCAGCGCCCAGTCCGAGTAGCGCATGGCGGTCAGGTGCTCGTTCAGGCGGCCCTGGTCGGTCACCGGCTGCACCGGCAGGTCCTTGGGCAACGCATACGGAGTGTGGTTGGACAGGGTCTGCAGCAGGGCATAGAACGGCTTCTTGCCATAGTTGTGCGCAAGCTCCTGTGCGCCGCGGTCGAACATGTCCTGGTCGGACACCCCCCACGTCGGGTCGGAGAACACCGGGTTGACGAAGTCATTGCGGCCGATGAAGGTGGTCATGCCCTGGTTGCCGAAGAACCCGGACTGGTTGTCCCAGGCGAAGTCGCCGTTGTAGACGTACACGTCGTCATAGTCGCGGGCGCTGAGCAGCGCCGGCAGGCCGGACAGCTTGTGGCCGCCTTCCGGCGTCTGCATCAGGTATTCGAAGCCTGGCAGGTTCGGGAAGCAGGCCATGGTGGCGAACATGCCCTGGTGGGTATGGGTGCCGTTGGAGAAGAAACGGTCGAACAGCAGACCTTCCTTGGCCAGCTTGTCGAAGTACGGGGTGATGTTGGTGGTACTGCCCAGCGCGCCCACCGAGTGGCCGGCGAAGCTCTCCATCAGGATTACCACGACGTTCTTGATCGGCAGGCTGTTGGCCGCAGGCGGGGTGAAGTCACGGCGGATCGCCGCACTGTCGGCATCCACCAGCTGGTCGTGCTCGGTCAGGATCATGTCGCGCACGGTCTGCTGGGCCTGGCTCTGGTCGAGGGTAGCCTTCCAGATGTTGCCGCGGTCTTCGCCAAAACGGCTGTGGGCGGCGTCGATCAGGGTCAGGGTGCCGTTAAGGCCCAACTGGTTGACGAAATTGGAGTCGGTAGTGAACGCGTCACCCCAACGCATCGGCGGGCCCTGGCGCAAGGTGCCACGGGCGGCGATCACGGCCACCAGCAGGATCACCACGAATACCGCGCCACGCAGGTACCAGGGCGCCACGCTGCGCAGGCCGGCGACGTTGCTGGAGTACTCGCCGCGCGGGCGGGTAAGACGGTCGATGCCCTTGAACAGCAGGCTCAGCACCCAGGTGCCAAAGGCCCAGGCCAGCAGGTAGCGCACCACCGGAAAACCGTACCAGAGCATGCTCAGAACGGTCTTGGGGTCTTCCTTCACATACTGGAACACCAGGCCGTTGAGGCGCTGGTGAAACTCGCGGTAGAAGTCCATCTCCATCAGGCCGAGGAACATCACCACGCTGGAAGCCAGGGTCAGCCATACGCGAAACAGGCCACGGGCGGCCATGGCGCGAGCGCTGAGGATCGCCAGCAGCAGCGGAATGCTCAGGTACACCACCACGCGCAGGTCGAAGCGCAGGCCGTTGAAAAAGCCTTCAGCGACGGTCGAGAGCGGGGTGTCACCGATCATGTCGCTGTTGTAGAGCAGCAGCGCCAGGCGCACGAGGCTCAGCATCAGCATGATCACCAGGCCGCACAGCAAGGTATAGGCGAGGTGTGATTTGAGCGTTGGTTGCAGCAACGGGCGCGAAGCGGCTCGCTGATGACTCAAGGCATCCGTGTTAGCCATGGACAGGAAGATCCCTAGGGTTCAGATTTTTATGAGGGCCGGGACATTGCGTGGCCCTTGGACGAACGGAAATTCGCGCGCGGATTGTCAGCAATCGAATGTGAAAATTATGTTGAAAACCGCGCCTCGAACAATAGCTCAGTGTTCGGGTATCGTGTGGGCCAGACATGCCCGGAGCCACTCACCATGTACTTTCGCTACCACCCCAGCCCTATCGGCCAGTTGCTGCTGGCCGGTGATGAACAAGGTCTGCACCTGCTGCACATGGACAGCGCCCACCCCTGGCAACTGGCCGAAAGCTGGCAGCCGGCGGGCGCGCAGCTGGATACGGTAGCGCGACAGCTCGATGAGTATTTCGAAGGCCGGCGCCAGCGTTTCGAGCTACCCCTGGCACCACGGGGTACCGAATTCCAACGTGCAGTGTGGTGGGCGCTGCAGCAGATTCCGTATGGCACCACCACCAGCTATGCACAACTGGCGCAGCGCGTCGGGCGGCCGAAGGCGATACGCGCGGTAGGCACGGCCAACGGCGCCAACCCGGTGGCGGTGATCGTGCCGTGCCACCGGGTGATTGGCAGCGACGGCAGCCTGACCGGGTTTTCAGGTGGCCTGGAGCGCAAGCAGCAGTTGTTGCAGCTTGAGGGCGCCTGGTTGATCTGAGCCGCCGCATCGCCGGGAGGCCCACGCCCGAGCCTGGACTGGCGCTACAGCCTAACGTTGCCCCGTGGCCCGGCAATCGCCCAGATGATAAGGCCCAGCACCGGCAGCAGCAGGATCAGCAGGATCCACAGCACCTTGGCCCCGCCACTGGCGCCGCTCTTGATCACGTTGATGATCGCCCAGATATCCAGCGCCAGAATGACCAGCCCCACCAACCCGTTGAACGTCGACCCCATGGTGATACTCCCATGATTGAACCTGCCTTCAGCGTAGCTGGCTATCGGCCCCATAGCGGCGAACCGCTCGTCGCACACGCCGCGCAGTGATTACACTCGATTGATCGACTCCGTACCACAGAGGCCTCCATGCCACCCGCCCAAAGCTCCGCCAACGCCAACCCGACCTCCCTGCGCAGCGCCTGGCTGCACCAGGTTCAGGCCACCCCATGGCTCAGTGCCGGCCTGGCCCTGAGCCTGCTCGCCGTGCTCGGCCTGCTGGTCGCCAGTGCCTGGAACGCGGTGCATGGCGACAACAAGGACAACCTGCACATGGCCCTGCTCGGCGGCCTGGCAGGGTTTGGCGCCACGGCGCTGGGCGCGGTACTGGCGGTGGTGCTGCGCGACGTCAGCGCCCGCTCGCAGGATGTGATGCTCGGCTTCGCCGCCGGCATGATGCTCGCCGCCAGTTCGTTTTCGCTGATTCTGCCGGGCCTGGAGGCTGCGCGTGAAATCACCGGCAACGGGCCTTTCGCGGCCTTGACCGTGGTGGTCGGCATGGGTCTGGGGGTGCTGCTGATGCTGGGCCTGGACCGCTTCACGCCCCATGAGCACGAAAGCACCGGCCCCTGCGGCCCACAGTCGGAACGCATCAACCGGGTGTGGCTGTTCGTGCTGGCGATCACCCTGCACAACCTGCCCGAGGGCATGGCCATCGGCGTGGGCTTTGCCAACGGCGACCTCAACGTGGGCCTGCCGCTGACCACCGCCATCGCCATCCAGGACATTCCCGAAGGCCTGGCCGTGGCACTGGCGTTGCGCGCCACCGGCCTGTCCAACCTCAAGGCTGCGCTGGTAGCGGTCGGCTCGGGGCTGATGGAGCCGATCGGGGCAGTGATCGGCCTGGGCATTTCCACCGGTTTCGCCATCGCCTACCCGGTGAGCATGGGCCTGGCGGCCGGGGCGATGATTTTCGTGGTATCCCACGAGGTGATCCCCGAAACCCACCGCAATGGCCACCAGACCTCGGCCACCCTGGGCCTGATGGGCGGCTTCGCGGTGATGATGTTCCTGGATACCGCGCTGGGCTAGACGTGTACCGCGACCCGCAGCGCCTCCAGGGCAGGCGCCGCGGCGATGCCGACCTCGGCGCACAGCTCCAGCACCCGCGGCACGTCGTTGCCGTACACCAGCACCATCTGCAATTCGTCGTCCAGCAACTGGCTGAGGTTGACCAGGGTGTAGCCGCCGTTTTCCTTATTCATGCTGCCCATCTGCACCTGGATGCGGTTGAGTGCCGTGAGCGGCTCAACCTTGACCAGTTGCTTGGGCTTGATGTTGAAGGCAACGTCCTTGCCGAACGAGTCGGTGATCTGCTGGAACAGGTCACTGTAGGTGTCGGCCTGGAACAGCACGGTATCGGGCAGGCTGCCGATCACCACCCACTCCCCCAGCGGGATCGGGAAGGTGTCGTCGTAGTTGATGTCGGGGTTGGCCGCCAGGAACGCCTGCGGGTCGGCATAGGCCTGCGCCGCTTCGTCGGCGATGCGCTCGATTTCGGCGTCCGGAAGGCAGCCGGAGCTGATTTTGCCGATGAGTTCGACCAGTTGGTTTTTCATGCGGGGGCCCTGCGAGGCGAAAAAAGTCGCCAAGGATAGCCGCAAAAGCCCCCTGGCAGTTAGCCGGCCAGCGCCTGCAACTGGGCGACGGTGTCGGGTGCGCCCATGGTTTGCGCGGCAACCAGTGCGGTGGCGCCCTGCGCGTCGCGGTGATTGGGGTTCGCGCCCTTGCCGAGCAGGTAGGTGACGATGGAGGTGCGGTTGAACATCGCGGCCAGCATCAGCGCGGTACGGCCATCGGCAGACGCTCCATCGATCAGCGCGCCCTTCTCCACCAGCAGCTCGATCATCGCCTGGTTGCCCTTGAAAGCGGCACCGGCAATCGGCAACTGGCCCTTGTCATTGGCAATCTGCGGGTCTGCGCCGTGCTCAAGCAGCACCCTTACCGCCTCAAGGTGGCCGTGGTAGCTGGCAAGCATCAGCAGCGTGTCGCCGTTACCATTGCGAAGGTTGACCGGCAGGCCTTTCTCCAGCAGACGGCCAAGCATGTCGGCGTCCCCCTTGCGCGCCCGATCGAACACTTCTTCGGCAAAGGCTGCGGCTTCATCGTCGTTCATCGGGGTGGGGGTTGGGTGGTCGGTCATCGGGAACCTCCTGGCTGCGGTAGATCCCAAGTCTTTGCCAGGGAAGGCTTTGGGTCAACCTCGCAGATCCCATGAGGACGACAGAGCGAATCTATTGGCCGCAGGGCACTGCAAAATGCACTGTGCAAATTGCACGACCATGCAGAATGCACGGCACCCATTGCGCACGACAACTTTAAGTCATTGTTTTATAAGCTTTTTTCAATCAAGGAAAACTGGCACGGTCGCTGCACCTATCACTTCATGTCTGCCACACAACAGTCAGGAGCTGATATGGACCTCATCCAGCAAAAATTCGCCTCGGTATTTTCCGCCTACGACGTCACCACCCAGGCTCGCCCTGATGGCGGTGTACTGCTGACGTTGCGCGCCGCCGACGGCAAACAGGTCAAGCGCTCGATTTCGTATGGCCAGCTGCACAGTGCCGAGCAACTGTCGTGGGCGATCAGCGCGATCCGCCGCGACCTGGCCGAGCAGGCCAGCGAGCTGCCGGTGATCTCGATGCTGCAAAGCCAACAGCGGTTCGCACTACCGACCTATCGCTGAATCGCGTAGCGGCCTTTGCTGGCAAGCCAGTGCCCACAGGATCACCTTGGTTCCTGTGAGCGCTGGCTTGCAAGCCAGTGGCCTCGGCGTGATCAATCGTCCAATCGCGCGTAGCGCTCGGCCAGCTTCTCCCCCGTGAACTGCGCCACCACCCCTTCAGGCTGATTGAACAGTCGCACCGCCACGAAGTGCGGGTTGTCCCCGCCATCGATCCATACCCGCAACCCCGCCGGCACCACGATCAGATCCCCCTTCTCGCACACCACCGCATGCACGTACTCCCCTGCCCGCACGCTGACCAGGCTGCGCCCGGCTGCGAAGAAACGCACCAGGTCATCCGAATACACATGCTCGTCCAGCAGTTCGCTCATCGGATCGCCACTGGCGCTGATCACGTCGACGGCGCGGTAACCGCCTTCGTGTTGCAGCCGGTCGATCTGCACCTGGTAGGCGGCCAGCACACCGGCCTGGCCAGTATCGGCCTGCACAGGCGACTGCGCCGTCCAGCGCTCGAACCTTATCCCCTGCTCGGCCAGTGTCGCGGCGATGTCTTCAAGGTGGGTCAGCACCTTGTTGGGAATGTCCGGGGTGGACTGGTGAAACACGCTCAGGCTGCTCATGGGGCCTTTCCTCTTTCATTCGAAACGCAATGATAACGGCTGCGACCAGCGCCGCGACGCTGGCAATACTAAAGGTGATGGTGGCGCCCAGGGCGTTCCAGCTGTAGCCCGAATACAGGGCACCCAGCGCACCGCCGGTACCCGCCAGGGCCGCATACAGCGCCTGCCCCTGGCCCTGCTGGCGAGCGCCGAAGCTGCGCTGCACGAAGGCGATGGCGGCCGCGTGAAAACTGCCGAACGTGGCGGCGTGCAGCAACTGGGCGAACAGCAGCACGCCCGGATACTCGGCAAAGGTCCCCAGCAGCCACCAGCGTAAGGCCGCCAGTAAGAGGCTCGCCAACAGCACCCGACGCAACGAGAACCGCGCCAGGATCCAGCTCATGGCCAGGAACATCAGCACCTCGGCCACCACCCCCAGCGCCCACACCATGCCGATGGTGCCGCGGGCATAGCCCAGGCGCTCCAGGTGCAGGGTGAGAAAGGTGTAATACGGGCCGTGACTCAACTGCATCAATGCCACGCACACGTAGAACGCGGCCACGCCAGGGCTGGCCAGTTGCCTGAGAAAGCCGCCACCATCGCTGCGCTCGTGCTGGCCTGGCGGCTGGGCATTGGGCACCCACAGGCTGGCCAGCACGATGCCGGCCATGATCGCCACCAGCGCCACCGGGTAGATGTCCAGGCTCAACCATTCGAACAATCGCCCCAGGGCCACCACGGTGAGGATGAAACCGATCGACCCCCACAGCCGCACCTGGCTGTAGCGCGCAGTCTGACCTTGCAGGTGGGCCAGGGTGATGACCTCGAACTGCGGCAGTACCGCATGCCAGAAGAACGCGTGCAGGGCCATTACCAGCGCCAGCCAGGCGTAGCTCTTGGCCACGAAGATCAACGAAAAGCTGGCCAGGGTGCACAAGGCCCCCAGACGCACGATCAGCAGGCGCTGGCCGCTGCGATCGCCCAACCAGCCCCACAGGTTCGGTGCCACGCAGCGCATCAGCATGGGGATGGCCACCAACTCGCCGATGCGCGCGCTGGAAAACCCCAGGTGATCGAAATACAGCGCCAGAAACGGCGCTGTCGAACCCAGCAAGGCGAAATAGAACAGGTAGAAGCTGGACAGCCGCCAGTAGGGAATCGGCGCCACGGCTCAGCGGGCCGTGGCGTCGACGTCGGGCAGGTGCACTACAGCTGGCCCAGCACCGGGGTGGCTACCCGCACATCGGCGTTCTGGCCGCGGTGGCGCAGCAGGTGATCCATCAGCACGATGGCCATCATCGCCTCGGCGATAGGGGTGGCACGGATGCCGACGCAGGGGTCGTGACGGCCCTTGGTGATGACCTCCACCGGGTTGCCATCCACATCGATGGAACGGCCCGGGGTGGTGATGCTGGAGGTTGGCTTGAGTGCCAGGTGCGCAATGATCGGCTGCCCCGAGGAGATGCCCCCCAGGATGCCGCCGGCATTGTTGCTGAGGAACCCTTCGGGGGTGAGTTCGTCACGGTGTTCGGTGCCGCGCTGGGCCACGCTGTCGAAGCCGGCACCGATCTCCACGCCCTTGACCGCGTTGATGCTCATCAGCGCATGGGCCAGCTCGGCGTCGAGGCGGTCGAAGATCGGCTCGCCCAGGCCGGGCATCACGCCTTCGGCGACCACGGTGATCTTGGCACCCACCGAGTCCTGGTCACGGCGCAGCTGGTCCATGTAGGCCTCCAGCTCCGGCACCTTGTCCGGGTCGGGGCTGAAGAAGGCGTTGTGCTCCACCGACTCCCAGGTCTTGAACGGGATTTCGATAGGGCCCAGTTGGCTCATGTAGCCGCGGATGCGGATGCCCTGGGTGGCCAGGTACTTCTTCGCGATGGCACCGGCAGCCACGCGCATCGCGGTTTCGCGGGCCGAGCTGCGGCCGCCGCCACGGTAGTCGCGCTCGCCGTACTTGTGGTGATAGGTGTAGTCGGCGTGGGCCGGGCGGAACAGGTCCTTGATCGCCGAGTAGTCCTTGGACTTCTGGTCGGTGTTGCGAATCAGCAGGCCGATGGCGCAGCCGGTGGTACGGCCCTCGAACACGCCAGAGAGAATCTCGACCTCGTCGGGCTCCTGGCGCTGAGTGGTGTGCCGGCTGGTACCGGGCTTGCGCCGGTCCAGGTCGTGCTGAAGATCGGCCAGCGAAAGCTCCAGGCCCGGAGGGCAGCCATCGACAATGGCGACCAGCGCCGGACCATGGCTTTCGCCAGCGGTGGTGACAGTGAACAGCTTGCCGTAGGTATTGCCGGACATGCAGGGCGCTCCGCGTTCAGCCTGATTTTTAACTGGATGGTAACAAGGCCAACCAGTATACGCAGGGTATACCCTTAGATCACCTCCGGGCGCGAACCTAATGCCGCCGGACGAGTCAAAACGCCACCTCCTCGCTAATGGCCTGATGATGCTGCGCACGTTCGCCCTGTTGTTCCTCCTGTTTACCGGCCTGGCCCAGGCCGCGGCCCCCACGGTACTGCAACGACCGATCAGCCTGGTGACCGACGACGGCACCCTGCAGGGCAGCCTGCTGTTGCCGCGCAGCGACACGCCGCCACCGGTGGTACTGATCATCGCCGGCTCCGGCCCCACCGACCGTGACGGCAACAATCCCGCCGGCGGACGTATCGACAACCTCAAGCGCCTGGCCCTGCTGCTGGCCAACAACCGCATTGCCAGCGTGCGCTACGACAAGCGCGGGGTGGCCGCCAGCCGCGCGGCAACCCCCGACGAACGCAACCTCAGCGTCGAGCGCTATGTGGCCGATGCCGTTGCCTGGGGCCATCTGCTCAAGGCCGACCCGCGCTTCGGCCCGCTGATCGTGCTGGGTCACAGCGAGGGCGCACTGATCGCCAGCCTCGCGGCCGAACAGGCCGGCGCCAGCGCGGTAATTTCAGTGGCAGGCAGCGGGCGCCCGGTCGATCAGGTACTGCGCGAGCAACTGGGTGAACGCCTGCCGGCGACCGAGCGGGCCCAGGCCGTACGCCTGATCGAGCAGCTCAAGGCCGGCCAGCCCAGCACCCAGGTACCGCTGCACCTGCGCGACGTGTTTCGCCCCAGCGTGCAGCCGTACCTGATCTCGCTGTTTCGCCAGGACCCGGCCGCCGCCTTCGCCCGCCTCCACTTGCCGGCGTTGATCGTGCAGGGGCGCAACGACGTCCAGGTCGAGGTCAAGGATGCCGAGAGACTGCACGCTGCCAAGCCCGACGCCGAACTGGCACTGATCGACGGCATGAACCACATGCTGCGCATCAGCCCGCGTGCCATGAGCCAGCAGCGCGACAGCTACAACAACCCCGAGCTGCCCCTGGCCAGTGCCCTGGGCGAGCGGATCGTCGAGTTCATTCGTCGATTGCCGGCGGCATGAAGCGAATTGGCGCAAATTGTGTCTCCAGTCTTGCGCAAAGCGGCCGATAAGCCGGTGCAGGCGTCGCCCTTGCGACCCGCCTGCTGTGCACAAAAGGACCGCCGTGATGACTGAAGCCACCCCCCAGGACGCCCCAGACGCGACCGACGAATCGCCAGCCCCGGAAGCGGCCCCGCTGCCCTGGGCGGACGTTGTGCCCGAGCATTTCCAGATGCTGCGCCTGTCCCCGCAGCCCACCGACCGCAACACTGGCGCGCGGCCGCTGCGCTTCGTGCAGTACGGTTATGCCGAACGGCACAACAAGACCCACAGCCTGCTGCGCATGGAAGTGCGCCTGCCTGGGCAGAAGGTGCGCAAGGAGCAGAATCGCCTGGATATCTGGGTGGACCACGAGTTGCACCAGATCAAGATCGGCCCCGACAGTGGCTTGCAGATCGAGCCGGTCAGCCGTGGCCTGGGGCGCTTCCTGTTGTCGCAGGCGGTGCACTGGGTACAGCGCAAGTGGTCGCACTACCGGGTCGAGGGCATGGCCCTGGCCAACAAGGACGCACTCAACGAAGACACACGCCTGCGCCGCGACCAGGTGCTGCGCAGTCATGGCCTGGAGGTCGAGTACGCCGATGCGCAGCACCTGAAGGGGCGCTGCGTGGAAGTCCAGGCAGGTCAGCTCAAGGGTGGCTGGAATACCGACAAGGTACAGAAGGTAGACATCCTGGATGCTGCGGGCATGCTGCAGCAGGCCGAGCAGAACCTGCAGGAGAAGGAAGCACAACTGCGCGAGCGCGATGAGCGGGTCAACAAGTACCGCCGCGAAGACAGCGGGTTGCGCTTCACCATCACCTGCCTGGTGGCCTTTGCGGTGTTCCAGGCCGGGCTGCTGATCTGGATTGCCACCAACCGCTGAAAGCGTTGCGGGTCAAGCCCGCCCCAACACGGCAATGCGGCCCTGTTGGGGCGGGCTTGACCCGCGACAGGCTTGAAATCTGTATCCCTTACACCCGCGAAGCAAACAGCGCCTGATGCTGCCGGCATTGTTCGGCCGTGAGCATGAACACCCCGTGCCCGCCACGTTCGAACTCCAGCCAGGCGAAATCCACCTCCGGGTACAACTGCTCGACATGCACCTGGCTGTTGCCGACCTCGACGATCAGCAGGCCCTTCTCGGTCAGGTGATCCGCCGCCTCGGCCAGCATGCGCCGTACCAGGTCCAGCCCGTCATTGCCGCAGGCCAGGCCCAGCTCCGGCTCGTGGTGGTACTCCTGGGGCATGTCGGCGAAATCCTCGGCATCGACATACGGCGGGTTCGACAGGATCAGGTCGAAACGCTGCCCCGGCAACCCCTCGAACCCATCGCCCTGCACGGTGAACACACGTTCCTCAAGACCATGGCGCTCGATGTTCTGGTTGGCCACTTCCAACGCCTCGAACGACAGGTCGGCCAGCACCACCTCGGCCTCGGGGAACACGTCGGCGCTGACGATGCCGATGCAGCCGGAACCGGTACACAGGTCGAGAATGCGCGCGGGTTCGGCAGCCAGCCATGGCTCGAAGCGTTTTTCGATCAGTTCGCCGACGGGGGAGCGCGGGATCAGCACGCGCTCGTCGACGATGAACGACATGCCACAGAACCACGCCTCGCCAAGCAGGTACGCGGTCGGCACGCGTTCTTCGATACGTCGCTTGAGCAGGCGCTGCAGCTTGACCAGCTCGTCGTCTTCAAGACGGCAATCGAGATAGGCGTCGGCCACTTCCCATGGCAGATGCACCGAACCCAGCACCAGCAGGCGTGCCTCGTCCCAGGCGTTGTCGGCGCCATGCCCGAAAAACAGCCCCTGCTCATGAAAACGGCTGACAGCCCAACGGATGTGGTCGCGCAGGGTGCGCAGGCGGGAAGTGATCACGGGCAGACTCCTTTAAAGACGACCGGCAATTCTAACAGCCTGGAACACAAATGGGCCCGCCAATACGCCTCTGGCCGCAATTGTGCTCATGCCTGCAGGCCGCTATCCACGCCGCATGCACGCTAAGCCATTCACATAAGTCGCCAAGCAGGGGACAATAGGTGAAAAGCCCTATCCAAAGGAGCCCCTGATGTCCGTTCCAACGACGATGTTCCACCTCAGCGGTCGCGGTTATCCGCCGGCCAAGCTGAGCAACGCCAGCCTGGTGATTATCGATGCGCAAAAGGAGTACCTGAGCGGGCCCCTGGCGCTGTCGGGCATGGACGAAGCGGTGGCCAACATCGGCAAACTGCTCGAGGCTGCACGCAAGGCCGGCCGGCCCGTGGTGCATGTGCGCCACCTGGGCACCGTGGGTGGCCTGTTCGACCCACAGGGCTCGCGCGGCGAGTGGATTCCGGGCCTGGAGCCGCAGGGCGATGAAGTCGTCATCGAAAAACGCATGCCCAACGCCTTCAAGAACACCACCCTGCACGAGACGCTGCAGAAGTACGGCCACCTGGACCTGATCGTGTGCGGCTTCATGAGCCACTCCAGCGTCAGCACCACCGTGCGCCGCGCCAAGGACTACGGCTATCGCTGCACCCTGGTCGAAGACGGCTGCGCCACCCGCGACCTGCCGTTCAAGGACGGCGTGATCCCGGCCGCACAGATCCAGCAGAGCGAAATGGCGATCATGGCCGACAACTTTGCTTGTGTCGCACCCGTCAACAGCCTGATCTGACCACCCGACAGGCAAGTGGAACCACTCTGGGGCGTTCGGGTCCAACCCCGGATACCCTTTGAGGAAAGTCGGAATGAAGTTATCCAGTTTCGACGCCAGGCGCCTGCGTCCCCGCGAACAACGCAATTGGGGCGCACGCCTGGCCACGGCGTTCTCGGCACTGCTGGCGATACTCGGCGTGCTCCTGACCATGGCCGGCGTCGCTGGCCTGCTGGGCCATGCCGAGGCGCTGGGCGAGCTCAACAACAACCGCCCCGGCGCTGCCGTGGTGCTGGGCCTGGGCTTGCTGTCGCTGTACCTGGGCGTCTGGTCCTGGCGCCGCAGCCGGCTGCGCCTGCGCCGTGCCAGGGGGCTGAACCTGTCGCCGCACCTGATGAAGAAACACGATTGACTGCAACCCTGTGGGGAGTCGCGTAAACTGCGCCGCCCAGGCGGAGGCTTACATGCAAGACGACGATTTTTCCCTGTTCAAGAGCCAGATGCACGGCGTCAAGCCGATCCGGCATGATCGCGCCGACACCGGCAAACCCAAGGCCGACCGCAAGCAGCTGGCCAGCCTGCGCCAGGCCGCGACCGTGCGCAGCGACCAGACGGTGATCGACGGCCTGTCCGATCAGTTCGTCATCGACGTGGGCCCGGAAGACGACCTGCACTGGAGCCGCGATGGCGTGCAGGAAAGCCAGATGCGCAAGCTCAAGCTTGGCCAGATCGGTTTCGAAGGCAGCCTGGACCTGCACGGCATGACCGTGGAGAAAGCCCGCGAGACCCTCTGGGCATTCCTGGCAGAGGCCACGCGCTTCGAGGTGCGCTGCGTGCGAGTCACCCACGGCAAGGCGGTGCGGCTCGATGGCAAGCGTCCGATGATCAAGAGCCACGTCAACACCTGGCTGCGCCAGCATGCCCAGGTACTGGGTTTTACCTCGTGCCAGGCGCGTCACGGCGGCACCGGCGCGGTGTATGTCATGCTCAAGCGGACCATGCTTGAAGGGCGTGACGAGTAACGCCGCGCTTGCAGCGCCGTCACAGCCGCCGTACCCTTCGCTTTTGCGATAAATCCCACAGGTAGATCCATGTCCCTGGAACAGCACTACACCGCGATTCTCGGCCAACTCGGCGAGGATGTTTCCCGCGAGGGCCTGCTCGATACGCCCAAGCGGGCTGCGAAGGCCATGAAGTACCTTTGCCGCGGCTACGACCAAACCCTGGAAGAGGTGACCAACGGCGCCTTGTTCAGCTCCGACAACAGTGAAATGGTCCTGGTCAAGGACATCGAGCTGTACTCGCTGTGCGAACACCACATGCTGCCGTTCATTGGCAAGGCGCATGTCGCCTATATCCCGAGCGGCAAGGTGCTGGGCCTGTCCAAGGTGGCGCGCATCGTCGACATGTACGCTCGCCGCCTGCAGATCCAGGAAAACCTCAGCCGCGAGATCGCCGAGGCGGTTCAGCAGGTGACCGGCGCGCTGGGCGTGGCCGTGGTGATCGAAGCCAAGCACATGTGCATGATGATGCGCGGTGTGGAAAAACAGAATTCGTCGATGATCACCTCGGTGATGCTCGGCGCCTTCCGCGACAATGCTGCCACCCGCAGCGAGTTCCTCAGCCTGATCAAGTAATCGGCCGAGGTTCTGCGAGCCGACCTGCCCAGGTCGGCTTTTTTCATTGTGAGGAGTTGCCATGATCGTCAAAGCACTGCGGGTTGGCCTTGGCCAGCTGATCGTCTTCCTCGACTGGGTCAGCCGCCCGAGCAAGCTCAAGCGTGATGCGGCCGCCCAGGCGAATGTCGAGCAGCAGGCCAAGGGGCTGAGCCTGTATCAGTTTCACGCTTGCCCCTTCTGCGTGAAGACCCGCCGTACACTGCACCGCCTGAACGTGCCGGTGGCACTGCGTGACGCGAAGAACAACGAACAGGATCGCCAGGCCCTGCTGGAGCAAGGCGGCAAGATCAAGGTGCCGTGCCTGCGCATCGAGGAAGACGGCAAGACCACCTGGATGTACGAGTCCAAGGTGATCATCGACTACCTGAACCAGCGGTTCTCGGCGGTCTGACAGCGCTTGGCCGGCAGGGCTGCTCCCTGCCGGCAAAACACCATCAATCGATCATGGGCACATGCCGCGGATGCGAGGCCACGCGTTCCAGCCAGGCGCGAATCTTCGGGTAATCATTCAGCAGGAAGCCGGCTTCGTGGGCCACATGGGTGTAGGCATACAACGCCACATCGGCAATCGAGTACTGGTCACCGACCAGGTAAGGTGTTTCCTGCAACTGTTTCTCCATCACCTTCAGCGCCTTGTGCCCGCCCTTCTGCAACGACTTGTATTCATCGACACGATCTTCGGGCATGCCCAGATAGAACTGGATGAAACGTGCCACGGCAATGTAGGGCTCATGGCTGTACTGCTCGAAGAACTGCCACTGCAGCACTTGCGTACGTAAACGCGGCTCACTCGGCAGGAACAGGCTACCTTCGGCGAGGTAGTTCAGAATGGCGTTGGACTCCCACAGATAACTGCCGTCCTCCAACTCCAGCACCGGCACTTTGCCGTTAGGGTTCTTGACCAGAAACTCAGGGCGCTCGGTCTCGCCATTGAGGATGTTCACGGGACACCATGTGTACGGAATATCAAGCAAGTGCAACATCAGCTTGACCTTGTAGCAGTTGCCCGACTGGTAATCCCCGTAGACCTTGTACATTGTTCCCCCCTCTCCAAAGCTGAAACGAAACCGCCGTCCATAGTTGGCGACTGTACGGTTAAATGCAATGGTTGCTGTATGGCAAAACTCGCCCTATCGCAGCGTAGTCTGAAAAACCCGCTTACACCCGCACAAGGATTACTGCATGCCTGACGCCACCTCTGCGCCAATGCGTCCGCTGGCCGACACCTCCCCCTCGGCGGTGGTCGCCGGTTTCATTGCCATGCTCACGGGCTATACCAGCTCGCTGGTGCTGATGTTCCAGGCGGGCCAGGCGGCCGGCCTGACCACCGCGCAGATTTCCTCGTGGATCTGGGCGCTGTCGATCGGCATGGCGGTATGCAGCATTGGCCTTTCACTGCGTTATCGCACGCCCATCACGGTCGCCTGGTCGACCCCCGGCGCAGCCTTGCTGATCACCAGCCTGGGCGGCGTGAGCTATGGCGAGGCAATCGGCGCCTACATCACCTGCGCCGTACTGGTGGTGATCTGCGGGCTCACAGGCAGTTTCGAACGCCTGGTACGGCGCATTCCGGCATCGCTGGCCGCGGCCCTGCTGGCCGGCATTCTGTTCAAGATCGGCAGCGAGATCTTTGTTGCGGCCCAGCATCGGACCGCCCTGGTGCTGGGGATGTTCTTCAGCTACCTGCTGATCAAGCGGTTGTCGCCGCGCTATGCGGTACTGACCGCGCTGGTGGTGGGCACCGCGATCGCCGCAGTGATGGGGTTGCTGGACTTCAGCGGCTTCCACCTGGAGGTGGCGACACCGGTATGGACCACGCCGTCGTTCTCGCTGGCCGCGACCATCAGCATCGGCATCCCCCTGTTCGTGGTGGCGATGACTTCACAGAACATGCCGGGTGTGGCGGTGCTGCGTGCGGACGGGTACCAGGTACCTGCCTCGCCGCTGATTTCAGTGACGGGCCTGGCCTCGCTGCTGCTGGCCCCGTTCGGCTCGCACGGCATCAACCTGGCGGCCATCAGCGCCGCGATCTGTACCGGGCCGCATGCCCATGAAGATCCGAGCAAGCGGTACACCGCGGCGGTCTGGTGCGGGATTTTCTATGGCATTGCCGGCGTGTTCGGCGCCACCCTGGCGGCACTGTTCGCCGCGTTGCCCAAGGAGCTGGTGCTGTCGATTGCCGCACTGGCGCTGTTCGGCTCGATCATGAACGGCCTGACGGTCGCGATGAGCGAGGCCAGGGAGCGCGAGGCGGCCTTGATCACATTCATGGTCACGGCCTCGGGCTTTACCCTGTTCTCGATCGGCTCGGCGTTCTGGGGGATTGTGGCGGGGGTACTGACGCTGATGATCCTGAACTGGCGCAAGCCTGCCTGATCGACACGGGAGGGCCTGGCCCTCCCCTGCCCCACCCGCTAGATAGCGGTGGCACCACCATCGATTGCCAGAGCCTGGCCAGTGGTGAATGCCGCACCGTCGCTGCACAGGTACAGGACCGCTGCAGCGACTTCCTCGACCTTGCCCACGCGGCCGACCGGGTGCATGGCGGCGGCGTATTCAGCCTTGCGTGGATCGGCCTCGTAGGCACGGCGGAACATGTCGGTGTCGATCACCGCCGGGCACACCGCATTCACCCGGATCAGTTTCTTGGCGTACTCGATGGCGGCCGACTTGGTGAGCCCGATCACGGCATGCTTGGATGCGCTGTAGATGCTCATCTTGGGCGCAGCCCCCAGGCCGGCGACCGATGCGGTGTTGACGATCGCACCGCCGCCCTGGGCGAGCATCAGCGGCAACTGGTGCTTCATGCACAGCCACACGCCCTTGACGTTGACGCCCATGATCGCATCGAATTCGGCTTCGCTGCCGTCGGCCAGGCGCCCCTGCTCGATTTCTATACCGGCATTGTTGAAGGCGTAGTCCAGACGACCGTATGCCTCGACAGTGCGCGCCATCAACTGCTGCACGTCCTGCTCGCGGGTAACGTTGCAAGGTACGAACAGTGCCTGGCCGCCGGCGGCCTGAATCAACCCGACCGTGTGTTCGCCACCGGCGACGTCCAGGTCTGCCACCACGACCTTCAGGCCTTGTGCGGCGAATGCCAGCGCCGTGGCCCGGCCGATGCCGGCGCCGGCCCCGGTGACCAGGGCAACCTGGCCGGAAAAAGTCATGCTCATCGATAACTCCCGCAACGTAGTGAGGACAATGGCGGGAGTCTAGTCATCGGCGGTGGCTCCTGGGCAGCATCATCAGGCACGCAGTGAACACACCATCGAACCGGGTGATTTTAGCTGCTAGGCTCAATCATCCAGATGGATCAATCACCATTCGCCACAAGGCTGGACCTTGCCGATTTGCCGATGCAGGCCTATCAACAGGGTTTGCCTTCCAGAGAGAACCTTGCCATGACTGACAGGACCAACCGCCGATTCCTGCTTGCCAAGCGCCCCACCGGGGCAGTGACACGTGATGACTTTACCTTTGAAACCGTGCCTGTGAGCGAGCCTGTCGAGGGACAGGTAGTGGTGAAGAACCTGTACCTGTCGCTGGACCCGGCCATGCGCGGGTGGATGAACGAGGGCAAGTCCTACATTGCGCCTGTAGGTATCGGCGAGGTCATGCGAGCACTGGGTGTCGGTGAAGTGGTGGCGTCCAGGCACCCTGACTATGCCGTGGGTGATACGGTGAGCGGAGCCCTTGGTGTACAGGATTACTTCATTGGCGAGCCCAAGGGCCTGCATAAGGTCGACCCTAGGCTGGTACCGTTGCCACGCTATCTCTCCGCCCTGGGCATGACCGGAATGACGGCCTACTTTGCCCTGCTGGAAGTGGGTGAGCCCAAGACGGGCGAAACCGTGGTGATCTCGGGTGCAGCGGGAGCGGTCGGCAGCATTGCCGGGCAGATCGCCAAGCTCAAGGGCTGTCGTGTGGTCGGGATTGCCGGCGGCGAGCAGAAATGCCGCTACCTGGTCGATGAACTGGGCTTTGACGGGGTTATCGACTACAAGGCCGAAGACGTACTGGAGGGACTCAAGCGCGAGTGCCCAAAAGGGGTGGATGTGTACTTCGACAACGTCGGCGGGGACATCCTCGATGCAGTGCTCAGTCGCCTGAATTTCAAGGCGCGGGTGGTGATCTGTGGTGCCATCAGCCAGTACAACAACAAGCAGGCGGTCAAGGGCCCGGCCAACTACCTGTCGCTGCTGGTAAACCGCGCGCGCATGGAAGGTTTCGTGGTGATGGACCATGTGGCCAAGTACGGCACCGCAGGCAACGAAATTGCCGGCTGGCTGGCCAGCGGCAAGCTCAAGAGCAAGGAGGATGTTGTCGAGGGGCTGGAGACCTTTCCCGAAGCGCTGCTGAAGCTGTTCAGCGGGGAAAACTTTGGCAAGCTGGTGTTGAAGGTATAAGGGGAACGACTTCGCCAGCAAGGCCGGCTCCTCCTTGTAGGAGCCAGCCTTGCTGGCGAAAAACCGGGTCGCTTAGCCGCGAATTTCGGCTACCACTGCAGCCAGCGCTTGAGCAGGGTCAGCCGCCTGGCTGATCGGGCGACCGATTACCAGGTAGTCGGAGCCGGCGTCCAGCGCCTGGCGCGGGGTAAGGATACGACGCTGATCGTCCAGGGCGCTGCCGGCAGGACGAATGCCCGGAGTCACCAGCTGCAACGACGGGTGCGCGGCCTTCAGGGCCGGGGCTTCCAGGGCGGAGCACACCAGGCCGTCCATGCCGGCCTTCTCGGCCAGGGCGGCCAGTCGCAGCACCTGCTCCTGCGGCTCGATGTCCAGGCCAATACCGGCGAGGTCTTCACGCTCCATGCTGGTCAGCACGGTCACACCGATCAACAGCGGCTGTGGCCCGCTGCGCTGGTCCAGCACGTCGCGACAGGCCGCCATCATGCGCAGGCCGCCAGAGCAGTGCACGTTGACCATCCACACGCCCATTTCGGCTGCGGCCTTCACGGCCATGGCGGTGGTGTTGGGGATATCGTGGAACTTGAGGTCCAGGAACACTTCGAAGCCCTTTTCACACAGGGTTTCAACGATGCCCGACGCACTGCTGGTGAACAGCTCCTTGCCGACCTTGACCCGACACAGCGCGGGGTCCAGCTGATCGGCCAGTTTCAGGGCGGCGTCACGGGTAGGGAAATCCAGGGCGACGATGATAGGCGTCTGACAGGCGGACATGGGCAGGCTCTCTGGGCAAGTCGAAATCGGCGCGCATTGTAGCCGATGCGCAGTGCCAATGGGGGCCGGTGATCGCGAATTCGCCCCCAGGTGGTGGGCCTCTTATACTTGAACCATCGACGCTCGTGTCGAGTCCAACATCACAGAGGCGGCGCCATTCGCCGTCGATAAGGAGAAGCTCATGCCCTGGTATGCCTGGTTGATCTTGCTGGTTGCCATCGGCTCGATTGTCGGTGGCTTGATGATGCTGCGTGATACGGCGAAGAAGCTGCCCTTGACCGAAGAGCAACTCAAGCGCGTGCATGAGCGCAATGCCGAAGCCGATGCCAAGGACGCGCAAGACCGATAAGCGTGGCGCTTCCCCGCCTTCTGCAGGCGCCGGCATTGCCGGCGATGAGCCCATGCCATTTGATGATAAAAACGGATCGAGCATTGCCCGACCCGCCCCTCCTCAGGTCACTTGACCGCCAGTTTGTCCCGGTTGCGCTCGATCAGCGCCTGGCCGATCCCCTTCACCTCCAGCAACTCATCCACTGACTCGAACGCGCCGTTGGCTTCGCGGTAGGCCACGATCGCTTCAGCCTTGGCCTTGCCGATACCTGCGAGCGACGACTGCAGTGTCGCCGCATCGGCAGTGTTCAGGTTGACGGTGGTTGAGGCGAGCGCTGCGCTGACTGTAGTGACTGGCAAGTCGCCCGCGGCCTTGGTGGCCGCCGCAAACGACGGCAGCGAGAGCGCGCTGAGCAGCGCGAGCAGCAGAGAAACAAGAAAGGTATTGCGCATAACGGTGGCACTCCTTGGTGTGTGAGCTTGCTAAGGCAGCGATTCCTTGGCTGCCTGTAAAACCTAGCGGCTCAAGAACAACTGATCCACAGTCAAGGTCAAAAGGATTCAAACAAGATGTGAAAGAAATGTAAAAATGTGTAGGAAATGTTACCGTTTTGGCCGTCGAAAAACTCTTACACGGGATGTGCAGCGGTGCGCGAAGGGAAGAACAAGCTGGTTGATGGATTTCCGTTTACATTCAAGCATCATCGCTCGACAGTTCATCTGAACGCGCCTGTGAGCACTGCGCTGGCGGCAACGCTTACGCTGTTGCTTGGCCAGGAACGCCCGTCAAACCGGACAAGCGCGCCACTATCTACAGGCGATAGCCCATTGTTTGCCAAGCGCCAAGCGATTGAGACCCTCCCAAAGAGGATCCGCTTTACGCGCGGTACCCGCAAAAGCTGTGGCATGTTCGACTGGCCAATCGAAGAGCTGATAAACACTGCGGAAGCGCACCGCCGCGGCGCGAGTGTGCCCGGCGTGGTTGGCTATGGGTATACCAGGTCACGCATGGGGTTGATGAATGACTTCGTCATCATCACAGAACTGTTGCAGAACTACACAGACGGCTATCAGTGGATACTCGCCAAGCCTGAAGAAGTGGAGCGGGTGATCGGTGCGGCGTTCGAGTTGTTGCTTTCGCTGAACAGCAGCGGGATCTATCACATGGATCTATGGGCGGCGAATGTAATGATGTGTAACGACGGGGTGGGGGCAACGCATGCGATCGATTTAGAGAATTGCTTTGCCGCCGCACCACGGTTTTTGAGTGAAACCCTGGGCTTTCAACTGGGGTTCTTCTATCGCAGAGAGGTAGGGGGGCTGGTTGGGGAGTCGGCGTACGACGCTTTAGTAGCGCGAGCCCTGGAAACCTGCGAGGGGATTAATCGGGAACGATTTCATGCTGTGTACCAAATGGCCAAGCACCATCATATTGGTCGCAAGGAACGACGGGATATTTTTTTGAGTGGGCGAGTGGTATTGGGGTGACGACGGGGCGCAGCCCCGCGTGACCATTCTTTTTGCGCGATCAAATCTTTATAGAGCCGGAGAGCGGAGATGGCATAATTCAGGAATACGGTAATAGTCGGTGAGTGGGTGACTTATGAGCAATCTGACGGAATTTAGGCCACTACCCGTCTCGGAGCTATAGCGGTAGCTCGAATATTAATTGAATCAATAAATTCTACCTCCTTACATCACTAATACCCCCAATGGGGATACCCTATACAAACGCCCGTCAAAAGACGGGCATTTGTTTGAGCCATTTGTTACACCATCCTTCTCTACAATTAGGGGTTGTGATTGTGCATCGTCGAGCGCCACGAGACCGCTAACAAAATTGCAATCGGAAGCCAGAATACGGTCCAGTAATCTCCTGGGCGAGTAAAGACTCGTTCGACATCTGTCATCATGGAAATCAGCGCGAAAATCAACGCAGGTGTCGCTAGACGCACCCACTTATCTTTGCGTAACTTCAACGCTTTGTAGGCGACTCCTAACAGTCCGGCAGCCATCAAAGCAAGCGAAATCAGACCACTATCATATACCTGTTGAAAATAAAGACTGTGTGCATGGGGAGAAATCAAATCCCGGTCAGGCCAAACATAATTAAATGGTGTTCCCAAACCATGCCCCACCAACCAATGTCCCGGCATGGTTGAAAAAAAGTAATCCCATATCGGGCCACGGCCAGACAACTGACGTTTAGTGACCTCAAATATTAAATTATCCCACCACATAAACGTCGCTATCGCCGCAAGAATTGCACTTCCCACAAAGAACAACCAGCCACGGCGAGAGTTTTGCAATATTACAACAGCTAGGCAGCTCGCGGCCACGCCGAACCATGCCCCGCGGGTATAGGTCAACAACACATAAATCACAAGTATGCAAAAAGCTAACAGCCAAAAAGCACAGGAAAGTATATTCCTTCTTCTATCTAATGCAAAACCCAATGCCCACGTTGCTGCCGCACCATGAAAAATACCTGCTGCTACGGGCCAGCCATAATTTGCAAAGTCCCGTATCCCCGACCGGTCGATTCGGAATGCCCGATAGGCAAGCGGTTGCTCCAATACCAAAAACTGATAAATTAAACTAACCAATGCTCCAAGCGTGATCATGGCGACACCTGCCATCAATACACGCAGTAACGTCGACTCATCACGGCGCATGAACAGTAGAATCGATACCAAATAAAGGGCAATGAATAAGCCACGCTTCATCAAGGAAAATGCTGGGTCTTCTGAACCCGTTGACCAGAGAACGCTAATCGCTCCCCAGAGCAAAAAGCACATCCAAGGAAGATACTCCCAACTGAAAGCAGAAAACGCCCTTCGAAAAGCAATGTCCAAGAAAAAAATGGCGGCAGGCAACAGCAGCCAGATGTAAACCTGAGTATTTTGAGCACTGTTTGACTCTAGCCAAACCTTTCCGCTCAGCTGAACAAACAAACCAATTGCTAATATCCAAACAACACTTCGCGACCAAAACGAACTGCCTCTATTCTGTTTCAAATCCATGCTGCCGCCTTCCCAAAGTTCCCGATAAACCGCTATCAAAAAGCATTCTTATTGATAAAACCCTTGAGCGCCGTGAGAAATATTATTCTTACATCCAACGAAAGCGACCAATTGTCAATATACCAGAGGTCAAACTCCACGCGCTTCTGCATTTTCTCCAGCGTATCAGTCTCCCCTCTATATCCGCTTACCTGTGCCCACCCGGTAATGCCTGGCTTGACTTTGTGTCTCTGCATGTAAGACTCAACCAGATCTTTATAATATTCATTGTGCGCCAGCGCATGTGGGCGCGGACCGACAATCGACATGCGCCCCTGCAGGACGTTGAAGAATTGAGGCAGTTCATCAAGGCTGGTACGGCGCAAGAACGCACCCACACGGGTCACTCGCGCGTCATTACGCTTAGCTTGGGTCAATGTTCCGCTATTTTCGTCGTGCACAACCATGGAACGAAACTTGTAAACCTTGAATCGTTTACCGTTGATCCCCATCCGCATCTGTTTGAACAGAACGGGACCTGGAGAGGTAACCTTTATTACCAGTCCAATGATCATACATAGCGGCAGAATCATCAGACTGATCAGGCCACCAATCAGGACGTCTTCCAATCTTTTAATAACTCGTGCAGGGCCATCCATCGGGCTGCAACTTAAGTCTAAAGAGTAAACACCTGCAATGCGGCTGACCTTGTGATTCAGCAAGGGTATATCACCCCACTCGGGTATAAATCGCACAGCAACGGTGTAGTGGCGCAGTGCATAGAGAATAGAGCGCACAGCACCGCCTTCGCTCAGCGGCAAGCACAACCAAACTTCATGAACGCCATGCTCATTAACTTTTTCGACTAATGTCTCCAGCCATTGACCGCCAGCATTGTACGTCAAGTTTTTCTCAACTTTGAATCCGTACTCCCCCAGAGCTTGACCTGCATTCAGTTGCCCTGCAGACTCGCCCCCCGAGTCCACCAGCAATACTGACTTGAGATTCATTCCGGATGAACGCAACTGCCTAAGAAGGAAAAAAACAAAGACTCTTAACAAGAGACACAGCGAACCACCAATAACCAATATCGCAGTGAACCAGATACGAGAATAGTTTTCGGACAACTTCAAAAAAAAGGTAAGGGATAAAATAATTCCAGTAGCGGCTAGCCAGCACATTAATAAGACACTAAACTGCCGGGCGAAGGAATACCCCCTTTGCGATCCATACACACCACCAAACGACATACATAACACCACGACAACACTGGTAACCAGGGTCGCCGTACTGTATCGACCGCTCATTTCAAATGAGTTATAACGATACCAATAGGCCAGCACGCCAGCTATTACAACCACACCCAAGTCAAGCAGAGCGACAAATAAGGGTACAGGATAGCGCTCTGCAAATGTTGGATGGTAACGCTGAATGACTTGCATGTTATCTTATAACCCTAAGATATAGATTTTTTATAAAAAAATAAAAAATACAAATTCTATAAATTACAAACGCTCGCTGACTACCTAGCTGTCCAAATGCCCTAAGGATTCAGGCACACCCAGCCTTGTACGGAAACGTCGCGAGTAGATCATGTTCACCATGAATCTAACGACGGTATCCGTTAGGGTTATTTTTTTGCCACCTCCATGCATCTTTCATCATTTCCTCTAAGCCTCGTTCCGCTCGCCAGCCTAGCTCATTTTCCGCCTTCGAGACATCTGCCCAACATTCTGCGATGTCACCGGGGCGGCGAGCCGTCACACTATAGGGTATTACCAGACCACTGGCAGCCTGAAATGCATCGAGCAGCTCAAGGACGCTGTAGCCTTTGCCCGAGCCAAAATTCCAAATATGAAAACCTGCACGCAACTCAATGGCTTGAAGTGCCTTGAGGTGGCCATTCGCAAGGTCTACAACATGCACATAGTCACGCACCCCAGTGCCGTCGCGGGTCGGGTAATCGTTGCCAAATACTTTCAGCTCAGCAAGCTTGCCAATAGCCACTTGGCCAAGGTAGGGCACGAGATTATTGGGAATACCCAAAGGGTCCTCACCAATCAACCCGCTAGTGTGTGCACCGACAGGATTAAAGTAACGAACAGTGGCGATACTCCATCGACTGTCGGCCTTGGCCATATCCGACAATATCTCCTCGACCATCAGTTTTGATCGACCATATGGATTGGTAGGGGTAGCGATGGGAGTAAGCTCACTCAGTGGCATGCGCCCTGAATCCCCATAAACCGTGGCAGATGAACTGAAGACCAGACGAAAAACGCCCGCTTTATACATGGAGTTGAATAAACTCACACTCCCAGAGACATTATTAGAAAAGTACTTAATCGGTGATTTTACGCTTTCACCTACCGATTTTACTCCGGCACAGTGAATCACTGATTCAATCTGATACGTTGCGAAGAGACGATCCAAAACCTTGGCATCACAGATGTCACCTTTTACAAAAAAAGGTGCTGCACCCGTATAGCTCCCCACACGCTCTATTGACTCGACAGAAGCGTTTGAAAGATCATCCAACACCACAACATTCAAACCACTTTCCAGCAGCGACAGGACAATATGAGAGCCTATGTAACCAGCTCCGCCGGTTACTAGAATATATTTCCCCACGCCTGTCTCCCTACCTTTTTTCATAGTTTTATCTTGATGGCTCTCTACGCAGCATGATACGTATATCACTATACGCGACCATACTTGTCTTCAAATCGCACGATGTCATTTTCACCCAAATAAGAGCCCGATTGAACCTCAATCAACTCCAGCGGAATGACGCCTGGATTCTCCAAGGCATGGACCTGGCCAATGGGTATGAAAGTCGATTGATTTTCGGTCACAAGGTACACTTTTTCGCCATTCGTGACTTTAGCTGTGCCACTGACAACAATCCAATGTTCCGCACGGTGATGATGCATCTGAACCGAAAGCTTGGCGCCCGGCTTGACGGTAATCCGCTTGACCTGATACCTGTGGCCTGCGTCAACGGAGTCATACACGCCCCAAGGGCGGTACACCTCACGATGATTGACGTGTTCATTGCGGCCCGACGACTTTAATCTGGAAATCAGGGTTTTAACATCTTGCGCACAAGACTTATCAGCGATCAGTACCGCATCCTTGGTCTCAACGATAACTAAATCCTTGACACCAAGCGTCGCGACTAGCCGATGGTCAGAGTGAATATAGCTGTCGGACGTCGCCTCGCAAATAACGTCACCCTTGCTCACATTCCCCCATTCATCTTTGCTCCCCAACTCCCAAAGTGCGGACCACGACCCGACATCACACCAGCCTGCGTCCAATGTAACCATCACGGCTTGATCAGTATGTTCCATAACAGCGTAGTCAATGGACTCATCAGGGCATTCCAGGAACGCTTCTTTGTCTACCCGTGTAAAATATAGATCCTGCGCACCTTTCGACAGCGATAAACGACAGGCTTCAAGAATATCTGGTCTGAATATTTCGAGCTCTTCCAGGTAACGTTTTGCTCGGAACATGAACATTCCACTGTTCCAATAATGCAAGCCTCCCGCCACATAGGTCTCTGCTGTTGAGATATCTGGTTTCTCTACAAACGCGTCGACAAGGAACCCACTTTCCCCAATGGACTTCCCCTGCTTGATATAACCATATCCCGTTTCCGGCTTGATCGGGACAATTCCAAACGTCACCAACTTTCCCGCCACCGCATGAGCAACAGCAGTGTTCAAAGCACCTTGGAAAGCGTTTATATCTTGAATAAAGTGATCTGCTGCCAACACCAGCAGTATGGGATCTTCTTCCTGATTGCATAAGTTCAAGGCGGCAAGCGCTATAGCGGGAGCTGTATTACGACCTTCTGGCTCAAGAATTATATTTGATTGTTCCAAGCCAATTTGGCGTAACTGTTCTGCCGCCAGAAACCGATGCTGTTCATTGCATATAATTAACGGCGGTGCCATCTCCACGCCTTTCAATCGCTGACACGTATCCTGCAGCATTGAAATGTTCTCTTTCACCAACGGTATAAACTGTTTTGGGTGAAGCTCACGTGACAATGGCCACAACCTGGACCCGTAACCACCCGCTATAACGACAGCATGTAACATAATAGATTCCTACGCTATGAAATCAAACTAGAAGCATAAACCTCTGTCATCCTACATAGTCATCAGAAACTCATAAAATAGCCCGCGCCTTCCAGCGCGGGGACATCGAAAATCCCCTCAACCCCTCACGGAGTCAATATTTTCCACGTACCATCTGTAAGCATCACGCAATCCATCTTCCAACGTGATTCGAGCTTTCCACCCCAACGATTGTATTCGTTGAACATCGAGCAACTTTCTGGGCGCACCATCTGGCTTAGAGGTATCAAACACAAGCCTGCCAGAGAAGCCCGTCACTTTGGCAAGTGTCTGCGCAAGCTCACGTATTGTGCAATCGACGCCTGTTCCAACGTTGATATGAGACAGCATATCCTGTGTTGCACCTTGATACTGCTGCCTGTCTAACTCCATCACATGCACACATGCTGCTGCCATGTCATCAACGTGTAAAAATTCCCGCATCGGACTACCACTTCCCCAGATGGAGATTTCGTCGTCCTGTCGCACTACAGCCTCGTGATAACGTCGAAGCAAGGCGGGAATCACGTGGCTATTCAGCGGGTGATAGTTATCATTAGGACCATATAGATTTGTCGGCATGACGCTGCGATAGTTTCTACCGTGTTGACGATTGTAACTTTCGCATAACTTTATTCCCGCAATCTTTGAAATAGCATAAGGCTCATTCGTCGACTCTAACGCACCGGCTAACAATGCCTCTTCGTTCATCGGCTGCGGCGCATGCTTTGGATAGATGCATGAGGAGCCTAAAAACAACAGGTTCTGCACATTATTATCATGCGCCGCACTTATAACATTCGCCTCGATCATTAAATTATCGTATATAAAATCAGCAGGGTATGTGTTGTTAGCGTGAATACCGCCAACTTTAGCTGCTGCAAGATAAACCTGATCAATTTGGTTTTCCGCGAAAAACTGTTGAACTGCGCGCTGGTCAACCAAATTCAGTTCATCTTTCGTTGCAGTCAGTATGTTGACGTAGCCTCGTTCAACCAACTGTCTTACGATCGCTGCGCCCACCATACCCCGATGACCAGCAACAAATATTTTCTGATCGAAATTCTGCATTATTTCTAGTTCTCCACTGCCACAGAAACGTCATATCCGTGCTGTTTCAGCAGCGCGTGCCGTTGGGCAATCTTCAAATCTTCCGAAACCATCTCCGCGCACATCTCTTGCACCGTTATTTCTGGAACCCATCCCAGCTTCTCTTTGGCCTTGGTAGGGTCCCCGAGAAGCGTTTCAACTTCGGTCGGCCGGAAATAACGAGGGTCCACACGCACAATGATATCCCCCACCTTGAGAGCCGGGGAGTGAGTACCATCAATTTTTTCGACAATCGCACGCTCCTCAATGCCTTCCCCTTCAAACCTGAGGGTCACACCGAGCTCTTCTGCCGACCATCGAATGAAATCTCGCACCGAATACTGAACACCGGTAGCAATTACAAAATCATCAGCTACATCCTGTTGCAACATCATCCATTGCATACGCACGTAATCCTTGGCATGCCCCCAATCGCGCAAGGCGTTGAGATTACCGAGGAACAAACATTGCTCCAATCCCAATGCGATATTCGCCAAGGCTCTGGTAATCTTGCGTGTCACGAAAGTTTCACCACGCCGGGGAGACTCATGATTGAACAGGATACCGTTACATGCGTACATACCATAGGCTTCACGATAGTTTACCGTTGCCCAGTAGGCGTACAGTTTGGCCACTGCGTAGGGGGAGCGTGGGTAAAAAGGCGTTGTTTCCTTCTGCGGTGTTTCTTGCACCAGCCCGTACAGCTCAGACGTCGACGCCTGGTAGAAACGTGTCTTCTTTTCGAGCCCCAAAAGTCGGATGGCTTCAAGAATACGCAATGTTCCTATAGCATCGACGTCAGCTGTATACTCTGGAGACTCAAAGCTAACCGCCACATGTGATTGCGCACCGAGGTTGTATACTTCGTCAGGCTGAATATCTTGAATGATACGGGTTAGGTTAGACGAATCCGTCAAGTCGCCATAGTGCAGTACAAAGTTTCGGTTATCGACATGCGGATCTTGATAGATATGATCAATACGTTGCGTGTTAAAAGAAGAGGCACGACGCTTCAGGCCATGAACTTCATAGCCTTTTTCGAGCAAGAACTCAGCGAGGTACGATCCATCTTGCCCCGTTACACCGGTAATAAGCGCCTTCTTTTTGTTCATTTTTCCATCCTGATCAATCATCAAAAATTCTATTAAGAGTGTGCTTTACTTCTTCAATAGCTGACGGACTGCGTAATAGATAAACCAGCTATTTGTCGACAGATAACGCTTAAATAAACGTTTTGGCTCACTACTAAGGCGGTGTAGCCACTCCAACCCCGAATGCTGCATCCACAGCGGCGCGCGCTTTATGACCCCTGCGTGGTAATCAAATGCCGCCCCTACTCCAATCATCACGGCATTGACTCTGTCGCGATGCTCGGCCATCCACAGCTCCTGTTTGGGGCAGCCCAAGCTAACCCAAACAGTTTTCGCACCAGATGTGTTGATAGCCTCGACGATCTGTTCATCCTCCTGCGCTGTCAGCTGACGGAACGGCGGCGAATAAGCGCCCGCGATCACCAAGCCAGGCATGCGCTCAGGCAGCACCTTGGTAAGAATGTCCAACGTTGACTGTGCACCGCCGTACAAATAGACCGGTTCACCACACGTAGCCGCTTCAGACAGGTACTTCCACATTAAATCCGGACCATTGATGCGCGCCTGCCCCTCAACGCCTAACCGACGCATCAGCCAAGCCACCGGAGCGCCGTCGGGAGTGGCCAAGTCAGCGTTGCGCACGACGTCGCCAAACTCTCGATCTTGCGTGGCCGTTACCACGGAATGCACGTTGCAAATACAGACGTAATAGCCTTTCCCCGTCTGTGCCATTTCGGCAACACTATCGAGGACGCTGGGCCAGCTCAGTACATCAATAGGCACGCCAATGACAGAGCTTGTAGTACGTTGCCTGCATCCCAATTGTTCACTCATTGCGCGAAACCCTAATTGCCTGCGTATAGATGTCCATCAACATTGAATAGTTGGCGTCTTCAGTATAATTGCTTTCAAATGCCCGCCTGGCGCCTTTACCCAAACGCTCCAATAATGTCGGCGTCGACCAGGCCTCACGTACAACCTGCAGCAGTGACTGGGGGGTCGCGGGGCGGAATACCACGCCATTGTCGCCGTCTTGTACGATAGAAGCCAGCGGTCCTATATCCGATACGGCTGCTGGTGTACCAAACGCAAAGGCCTCTCGGATCACCATCGGGAAACCTTCGAACCACTCCGACGGTAAAATTTGTAGGCACGCATGGGCAATCTGATATTCGGCTTCCTGTGACGATACTTGCCCAAGAAATCGAATGGGCAGGCCACGTGCCATCAGCTCAAGCTCGGGTCTTAGCGCTCCGTCCCCCACAATACGAAGCTCAGGTGCCGAAGCCCCCCATTCCTGCCATGCCCGCAGCAGAGAAACGACCCCTTTTTCAGCCGTCAAGCGACCGACGAATACGACATAAGGCTGGCGCTGCTCCCACGATACAACCTTAGGATTACCCGGGTAAAAGTTGGGTTTCACGTGCACTTTTTCACGTGGCAACCCTGCCGTTATCATCAGCTCTTTTTGAAACTCCGACAGCGCAATGAATGCATCTACCTGATGTGTCCAGGTACCTAAAGCACGATGCAGTTCGACGTTTATTGCCATGGGAATCGTCGCGACACGGCTATTTCGATAGCATCCGTGAAGCAGAGACGGTAACGCCGAGTGCCTATCAATGCACTCTGTACATACACGCCCCTCGCGCATCGGTATCGCAGCCGGACAAAACAATCGATAGTTGTGCAAAGTAAGGACACGAGCAGCGCGTTTGCCTATCGCATGGAAGACAGCCGGGGACAGCAAAGGAAAGGTATTGTGAACGTGCACAATATCAGGCTTGAAGGAATTAACAGCACTGCAAATGTCACGCTTTATACCAAGGCTCCAAGGTGTACCCAGTGCGGCCTTGACTACGCCAATCTTACCCTGTGCTGTAATTGCATCACTGTGCTTAGTAAAAAGTCGCACATCATCACCCCGACTAGCTAACAACATTTTCTCAGCCTCGAAAACCTGGTTTTCGCCCGAGGGAGTTGCTGAACTGTAGAAGTTATGCGTTAGAAGAACTCGCAACGTGCTGGCCCCTTATTAATTTTTCGCAAATAAAAATGGTGATAGCGCTGCCTGACTGCGTAAAAAACACTCAGCAGGCATCGTATACCACCACCTACAGCACAACCTTAACTAAACCTCACCCAGCCATCCGCGAATTGTGGGTTCATCCAACTCGCTCACATTGCTCACGTTGGTGCTGCCAAGGCTGTCAAATAGACCAGCCACCTTTCCGCGTCCACCTACCTGATAGTCAATCCCATAAACATCCAAACCACTCGACAAACCAAATATGCAGGCATGAAACCTCATCGCGAGTAAATGAGTACATTGACCCAGCATATCAAGCATGATCGGAACACCGGGCTCATACTCGACGACATAATAATCGCGACTTGGCAGGACACCCTTGACCACTTGGTAAAAGGAACTAAAGTCAGAAAAACCGTAAGTGTCTGGGTTGAACGGAATGAACACCACCGCCCACTCGGCGCCCAGTTGGTTGATCACAGAAGTCACGTTCCGGGTCATACTGTCCACTATGCGACCCACACTGCCTTCGCTACCTTTTGTAGCGTAAGCACTCCAAATAGGCCGTAAATTGACGAACAATACTTTCTCACGCCCGGCGATATAATCTTTCAGCGAAGAAAGCTCTGTTCTTTCACGAGCACTGTAATTGATCTGGGGAAGCATAAACCTGTAGTAGTGAAGGTAATCAAACGCAGGATCCTGATCAACCTTTAAAACTTCAATTTTATTGTAAAATGGCAAACTTTCAAAATTGCTCTTGCTACGCAATGTAATTTGCTTGGCAAGCAGCAACATCAAAGAAGCAAAATATTTGCTTACTGTTCTTTTGTACGGCCCTAGACCGACCCCCTCGACAACAAAAGGAATCTTTTTCCACGTAGCCAGAAGAGAGGCATAAAGATAGAAACTCAAATTAACAGGTATATCCATGATTGGCCCGCCTGCGTACACCAGACCATCGCTTTGACCCAATGCAGTTCGTAAACTGCTACGCGAAAGCTTTACCACGGAAAAATCCACGCCATCAATTTTCAACGACTGAACCCACTTTTGAGTTCGGTCGGGCCTGAAGCTGAGAATGAAAAACTTTTGAGTCTGAAATTGTTTTTTCAGCCTCAATATCACACCACCAAGAATAGCGGCATCACCAACGTGCTCCCCACCGTAGGCACCCATAATGGTGACTACCGGCATCGCGTCCAGCGCTAAACCTTTAGGTGCTTTGATTTTTCTCAGCAGTGCAAAGGGGGCAATGGCCACAGCATTAAGAAGATTATCCGCCAACCGCAAAACCTTCCTAACAACAACGGTACCTTTCCACTGATTAATTTTATAGGCGAGGATAGAAAAGGGGCTCCAGGCACCGCTTTGATCATGGATACAGCTATCACAGTATTTATTTTTTGTAACTTCTCTAGCGACTTCAATCCCCTTCTCCGAAATACTGAAGTCGGATGCTCGCAGATCCTCAACTACTGCCGTTTTAGCAACCGAACAGGGGTAGAGCGCCAATTTCGATGTTAGCAACATGCCTTGATCTTTAAAGTAGCAGGGCATGGCTCTTGCGCCACCACCGGATGAAAGCCATCGCTGCATCCGACTATAGTAAAGCTTCCTCGACAGCGACCTGGTTTGAGCTAGCAATTCGCCAGAAGAAAAGAAGTCCGCGACAAAGGAGCGCTCTTCATTATCAATGAATACTTCAGAGCGATCAGCATTGTAGAGACGCTCAATATTTGTTGCTAATCTAAAGATTATTTCTATATTTTTATCACGCGCATAATCCAATGCAAGTTGCATCGAATAAACGTTCATTGTTGAGATCGTGTACTGAAGCTGAAGCTTCACATTCAACGCTTGTGCTATCTCGATAGTTTTAGTGGCCTTTGAAAATGCACCACTGATGCCTCTAATCAGGTCATGACGCTCACCGTACCCATCAATGGATATGTTCAAACTAAACGAAATACCTCTGCGCTGAACAATCTCCTTAATCAAGGGAAGAAATCGTCTCCATCGCGAGTTACTGTAGCCGTGCGAAGTAATAGAAAGTGTTTCGAGTAATGGGAGAGCATCTACGATAGCACCGACACACCTGACGAGGTCTTTGCGTAACGTCGGCTCACCGCCTGATATCCCTAGATGCTTAACTTTCGAAAACCTTGAATGAGACAACACTTTTGTTATCTCTTCCGGGCTTATTTCGTCCACAATATTGTTCTTCCAGATGTTACACATCGTGCATCTGGAATTACAGTTGTCCGTGATAGGAAAATTAACGACCCTTACATCCCGATTCAAACCAGCATAATCCTTCAGGTATTCTAAAACCTTCAAAACTTTCAACGGGTCCACCTCGAAATTCTTTTATCGTTAACAAAAAATATATATAGGAAGAGCGCACTCAGCGCATAGGCAGCAGCCATTGAGACCAAACTATCGGTCACACCAACGCCACCCTCACCAAAGCTATAGAAGCCAAACAGAAATGATAATTTCACTGCGACCGCGACCGCCAAAGATGCGATAACACTGGCTTGCTTTCCCAGCACACGTAAATTTGACTGCAGTAAAGAAATCACAATCATTGCGAATACGATTAGCGCGAAAGCAGCCCACATGAAAATCCCCTCAGATGTACCATGCAACAATGTACCATAAAGGATAGCAGCCACCGGGGTGACAATCAGGGTAATGGTCAAAGGCGCAACCCATACTTCGAGATAAGTCACTTTATAGCCCCCCCCCTTTGAAAATACGAAATTAATCATCGCACCAGATATCTGCTGTATTGGCGACAATAGCATTAGCAGTTTTCGTACCTCCACAATCGCAGCAGGGCTTCCCAGGCTTGCAAGAAACAGGTAGATGCCGTTTGATGGAAACCATAGCAACGGCACAAGCATGACTGATTTGGCCAACGCTGGTGGGTCAGCAAATATACTGAAAACATTATCCTTGAACGATTCATTTTTTTTCTTGATCGTGAGTAGTGACAAGTAAATGAGCGCCATGCAGTTAACCAGACAAACCAGCATCAACACGTCAACATAGACATTACACACGTATGCACTTAACGATGCGAGCGTCCCGACCACCAACGTTGCAGCGACGGAATATTTAACGCGCTTACTATCAAGGACACAAACACGCCTAATGACCCATAGCACACTGCTCGTAAACATGACCATGGCAAGCCAAAATCCACCTGCATAGGTGAACCACAATAAAAAATACAGAACCACACTGGCTATAAACAGCAACATACAAAGCACAAAAAAATCATTCGCGCTAAATAAGCGATCACTGGAAAACAGCAAGCGCTCCACCTTAATAGCGAAACCGAAATTCAATAAAAACGCTGCCGCTGAGATCATGATCGCGTACTGAGCAACATCATCTACATCAAATCTATAATCAAGAACGATAAATACAATAAAATTGACCGCCGAAAATAAAAATTGATCAACTATATACAGAATCTTTTCTTTCATTTTTTGACCACGAGAACAAAGCAAGAGAAAAGAACCAAAATGTCAGCACCGTATAAACGCCTCCAAATATAGTCATTGTTACACAACCAAGAATCAACGGTAAAGACAGAGCGGCAAGGTAGATATCTGGACTATTCTGCCTGCAGGCGAGATTCCTTAGAATAAGCTTCACTGCCTTGTAGAAAACAACAGACATCAGCAGAAGTGAAAGCACACCACCGGAAAGAAAGCTTTCGATTAGCGCATTGTGAGTATGCGGGGGCAGCCAGTAACTCTGAGTGAAATTGAGTCTGTAATACTCTTTGACACCCTCAACAAAACCGACACCTAGATACCAATGATCTAACGCGCCTTGCAGACCGACCTCCGCGACAACGCTTCGATTATTAAGCGTCAGAAGGTCATACAGCGGCCGCTCACCCTTCCCAATCAATGGCAATAAACGCTCAACAAAAAACTCATAGAAAAGTAATAATAAAGGGGTGACAAATATCATACAAACCGCGCAAAGCAACGCTCTATCCATGACATTAAAGTTTAATAAAACCCATAGACAAATGGCAATTGCAACGGAAAACTGGGCCGTTCTGCTTCCTGTAAAATACAATGCCACGCCAAAAAACAAGCAACACATTAGAATCAAAAACTTTTTCAGCGTGGTGCGAGCCCTGCCCATCAAGTAGAGACTGGACAACATTCCAGAGGCGAATACCATCCCGATAAAATTTGGGCTGTATGCGTTTCCTCCAAGGCGAAAACGACCTTGCGTTTCCAAGGCATAAAAGTGATTCGGGGAAATGACTAGTCCGATGGCTATCATTATCACGATAGCAACGGCTGCCATTTGCACCCAACCAGCGAAAACTCTAACCGCCGCGTCCCGACCTTCAAGCCTGATTGTTTTATCAACTATATCTAATGCAAACAAAAGCAAAATATATTCGCACAACCGATAGAAACCTGTGACTCCAACGCCGTTCACTACGAGGCTCAACGTCAGAATAATCATGTAACAGAACAAAAGCTTCATGAGAGGAGACGGATGAGCAAACACTCGGCGAAACAATCTAGGCTTCAACAAACATACCGTAAGAATGCAAAATAAAAACCAAGCGACTCTGACCACCTTGTCAAGCGTGTTGTCAATCCCGGTGTCCAGGCCTGTCTTATCAACAACTGATAAATTGAAAGGCGTCAGCGAAATGAGAAGCACTATTAGTGTATCGACTTTCAGCTTCCATCCAGCAGTGCTGCTTTCCAGTTTTTTATCTAGATTCTCATCCACCGCACTGTCACTCACCTAGTAAATCAATCCACTGTCGTTCAACACCACGAAACGGAACAAGCAATCCAGTTTCCTAATGATTAATCGATGAAAAGTACGCCACACTGCAGGGCGTTCAAATTTTCTCCCCTGCTCCGCACCTTGGCTACTTGAGCACGCCTCTGACACTGCTCCAGAAAGCCAGTGAGCGTCACCCAGCGGCTCATCCGTCCGTTCTCCACTCGCCCATAACAAGAGGAGTGTTAACAACGGCCCAATTCCCTCCCGAGGTATACATGGCAGAACGTACCCTGGTTACTTGATCATTTGGTCGTCAAACCTAGCCAGTATGCCAACGAACGAAGCGGAAGGTGATGACTTGCTGGATACGCGGAGGACCACTGCAAAAATTCTACACCAGCTACTCGTGATGCCCTAGCCAAACAGTGTTGCCCAACGCTATCGCCATCATTATGGCATCACCTATAGAGACGGCAGTGCTAGTCTCAGCCATTGAAGCATTACAGGCTTGCGCCCTCGTCGCCTCAATGACGTTAATCTCTACAGTGCGGGTAAAGAGGAGCGAGCATCGGCAGCTACACTATGTGGCTTAGCGGCCGACTGCGTCTGACTGCCGCGGCGAGTATGGACGGCATTGCGTAGAATCGCGAGGAATAGACCTATACCCGCCCCCAGTATCAGCCCTAATGCTATCCATAAAAGTTTTTGGGGGGCGACCGGATTAACCGGTTCGACGGCAAATCGATCAATGCTCACCAAGCGTAACTGGCTCAGGTCCGTGGAAATATTTTCCAGTCGAATACGTTCAGCACGCAGGGGCTCTACCCCTTTCAGAAATATTTCTTCATTTTCACGCTTGCGCAACACTTCAACCTGCCGATTGCTGATCAACAGCGAAAGCTCTCTACGGATTTGCGCAATTCGTGGATCAGCAAAGTCATCTGACCGGCGCTTACGTAATACCTGACGCTCCGCTTCAAGCGCATCGGTACCCATGAAGTAAAGTGGTATTTGCTGGTTGTTGACCTCAGTGCGAATTACATTGCCTGATGCTTCACTATCAGCCATAGATGATGGGGTCGACGGCTTCTTCAGTCCGAGCGAGCGCGCAATATTGATGGCTTCGTCAAGCACAGAAATTCGGTCTTCCCGGCGCTGCTTAAGTTGTACACGCAGCGCCTTAAGTTCATCTTGCAACAAGGCACGACTGAGGCTGTCGCTCTCTAGCAGCTCTGCGATATTGCTTTCTTTGGTAGCATCATAATCTGCGCGCGCTGCTACCAACTTGGCATCCACTTCCTTAAGCCGATTACCGATGATAATTTTCAAGTCATCTGACACTTGACGACGCTCGTTTTCGATTGCGTAGTTGACGAGTTCGTTCAATACGTCATGCCCGCGCACCCCTTCTGGATATCGCATTTGGAAACCGATATATGCACTGAGCAAGTCTGCTTTCTTTGGATCCGGCTGTACCAACTTTAATGCATTGCGATTAAAGTCTTCAAATGCCTGCTCTGCGGTATATCCTGGTCGGGTGAACGCAGCCTGCAAATCGGGGTTAGATCGAAAATAACCAAGACGTGTTTCGTACGAGTCGAGCGCCGCTCCGACACGAATCAATGCGGTGCTTGGAGGCAAAGAGTAAATTTCAGAACGGTTCAGTGCGTCCAACTCATTCAGCGCAGCAGGACGCAATATAGTACTGACTTCATACTCAGGCGTGACGGTATAAGCGAACAGCGCTCCAATCACGCCAAAGAATAGTGAGCAGATCACAATGAGCTTTCTTTGGCGCCATACCGCTTGCAACAGGGTCAGAATATCAAATTCGTCGCTAGTCACTACTGAGGGGATACGAGAAATACTTGCCAAACGAAGGTCCGCCTGAATAAAAAGAGACATTCGCCCAGAAACAGGCACGCAACTCTTCGCTATCGACACCTTCGCCGAACTAAGCACTCGAAATCATCCCTGTCGCTAAGCGACGAGAGTATTGTGCCAGCTAACTGCGCACGTTGCCACCTGACAGTCGGCAATCAGGAATGATTTACATTAGCGGTTGCTTGTCATTTTTTTGGGGTGCTCGACCAGACGCGACGGAAAAGCGCCAATGTGATTCCTAGCCCAGCACCTGCCAACACGCCTAAAAACACGACAATAAATCTTTTGGGTTTGATGGGGCTATCAGGTAAATCGAGTGCGCCGTCCTGGCGGTACACCCCCACTACGCTAGGGTCGACTTCCAGAGAGCGATAGAACGATTCCTGAGATTGCTGCTCACGGAGGTTGCTGATAAAAGGGTCATCCGAGCCACGCTTCTGCAGATTCTCAATTTCAGCCTGTAGTGCTTTACTGCCTCGCATGTAGGTCAGGGCCCCATCCATCCCGGCGGAGACCTCAGTTGAGAGGTTCCCAGAAATGATGGGCGGTCGTTCCAGGTTAATCGATTTGGCAATCGTCAACGCTTCCTCCAGTTGCGCAATCTGGTCGTCGCGTAGTCTCTTCGCATTTTCCCTCGCCGTTGTTATCTGACGCTCAAGGTTGTTCGCTTTGACTGAAGCATCTGCCTTGAGATCCTTTAGGATTTCGAGCTTTGCTCGATACCCTGCCATTTCCCCATATTGCACCGCCCAGCTAACAGCTAGATTTGGGTCTGGCATATTGACAGTAATAGCGAAACGCGTCGGAATTTCCTTGTTCGCAATAGTCACTTTCAGCACTTTGCTCAGATCCTCATACAGCTCATCTTGGGAGCCTAGGCGCTCTTGAGCGCTCAGTGCCGGCAGGTAGACGTCCTGAAAAAACCTACGACGCAACGACTCCGACTGCAAATTACGTACATACACATCATAGACGTCCTTCACCGTCAGCATTCCCAGCTCGGAATCTCCCCCACGTCCGTAATTCAGATGCGCAATGTCATTCTGCGATGGCGGCTGCACGAACACCTTGGCCTCGTACACCGGCGTCGCCAGCAGCGCATAAGCTACAGCCGCCCCACCGACAACCAATGTCGTCAGAATGATGAGCAGCTTTTGTTGCCAGAGCCCACGGATCAGCTCAATCAAGTCGATCTCGTCATCTCTTACGACACGTTCACGGTGGTTGGACATTTATTATGTAATTCCTTAAACCCAAATTTTCGTTTGAGACCGGTGCAAGCTAAAAAGCAAGTCGTGAAAGCCTGATATCAATTGCACATCAACTTGGTTTATTTCGTTACCAAACCATAGCTTAGTGCCGTTTATCAAACCTGCACGCCCATCTGACGTATTTTCGTACGCAGCCAGCCCGATGCGGCACATCGAAATACGAGCGCGCAATCAGCCAAGAAGTTCCCTTCAACTCCTCGTCAAGTTCTCACCTACTACAACCTCGACCACCCCGCACTCATGCTATCAAAGTCTTGCAAAAAGCCTGCTCTGCGCGTGTACCCCCACGCACCAACCGAACCTGCTCAGGCCACACCTACATGCCCGTAACAAACTCGACCAACCCTGCATGCACGGAATATCCACTCAGGGTCGCCACCTTCGCCCTTTGTTTCATGCATTTCGCAATCCAGATTTACCGTTACGACACCTTGCGCATCTTCGCTGGCTTGAATCAACGCCTCTGGTTCACCCTTGCCCTGATACCCCAAAAAAACTCCTAGTGCCGCGAATCGCCAAGCATAGCTTTGAGGTAATTCACGATGTGCTCACCCTTACATATGCTATTGCCCAAGGCAGGCCCGTGATGGCCAGGTGGCTCGCACCCTGACATGCTTCGATCGTGATCAACTGACGAGAATGCAAGGGCCGCCTGCCCTACTCCAGTTGCTGGCCACGCATCGTCACCCCAGAATTCATTGAGCTCGCGATAATCCTAGGTAAAGAAGCTGGCTAGTGGCGACTCGAGATTGATCGGTAACTGCGGCCAATCTACCGCCTGCCGGTTACAGCGCAGTCGCTCATCTGCACTCAATGACCTAGATGCAGGACGACCTCGATCTCGTACAGCTGCTTCTGGGTGCGCTCTGCACTGAGAGCTGGTATGAGCAAAGTGCCGTGCCCACCATAGCCCGTTCGATCATGCGTTCAATGCGCTGACTGCGCGCTCCACATCGCGCTTGACCGAGGCAGCACCAAAGACCAACGCATCCTCTGGGACCAACGGCAGCAACTTTGCGGTAGGGTGGTTGAAATTAATCGGGCAACTGAAACCCGCAGACAGCAAATCCGGAGTAGGCCTACATTATCGAGGTGATTGCGAGTAAGCAGCGGCGCCTTAATGCCACCTATAGGAAGGTCAATGCATGCAGCTTCCGCCTGGAACAGGCTGCAGTCGATCAATATGCTGCAGTTGGCGTTTAGGTGCAGTTGATGGCAAGAGCCTGTGGCACCTTGAGTGGCGCCGTGTTCGGTGGCTGTAGGATGTATCATTAGGGCACGTTGTCCGGTGTGTTTTATGGAGGGCCATTACTCCATAAAACACGGGCACTGCCCCGTGGGCAATTCAGTCAGTAGCTGTAGGAAGGCTCTACTTTGGATAATAGATGGATGCACGCGGGCCCGATTTACTGATCACTGCGTCGCATGCGACCTCTGGCACGCACTGCAACATATGCCCCCATCACCGGCCCAACCAGCAACCCACCCACCAAGGCAACCAGCACCACAACCGACAACGGCAACGCCGGCGCAGCCCACCCAAACAGCACCAATGCCACCGACTGCTGGTTCTCCAGCACAAACAGCAGCACCACCGCCGCAACGGCCAGCACCACCAGCGCCAGCACTACACGCTTGAGGTTACGCATGACTTGCTCCTTGCTCAGCGGCCATCATGCGCCCTCCTCCTCATCGTTGACCCGATCACGCAACTCTTTACCGGGCTTGAAATGCGGCACGAACTTGCCGTCCAGACTCACCGACTGCCCCGTCTTCGGGTTACGACCCAGGCGCGGCGCCCGGTAATGCAGCGAGAAGCTGCCAAAGCCGCGGATCTCGATTCGATCCCCTGTAGCCAGGCACTGGGACATCTGCTCAAGCATGGTCTTGATGGCCAGCTCCACATCCTTCGATGAAAGCAGCCCTTGATGGGTGACAATACGTTCGATCAGCTCCGACTTCGTCATATTTTTCCCTTCTTTATCAAGCAGCTAGATCATTGCTTACTCTGTTTGTAGCACGCCCTAGCTGATTTGAACAGGGTGGTTCTTGACTTAATAAAATTTTCAAGATTTGCACACAAGGGTGACAAGTGAGTGCCGCTGCCCGCAGGTGAGGCGGGGCAAGGGATTGGCGCATTTGCTTCGCCCTGACGTGGACGAATCCGCCCTGGCGGAACACAGGAAGGCATGGGACCCCCTGCAGACTCATCCGCAAACAGACATGAATCGCAGGCACAAAAAAGGGCGACCGAAGTCGCCCTTTTTAATGATCAAGCAGAACTCAGTTCTGTTTGGCCATTGCTTCGCGCAGCAGTGCAGCCATGGTGGTATCGGCAGCAGCTTCCGGAGCGGCTTTCAGGCTCTGGATTGCTTCTTTCTCTTCAGCATCGTCTTTCGACTTGATGGAGAGGTTGATTACGCGGCTCTTGCGGTCAACGCTGATGATCTTGGCTTCAACTTCTTCGCCTTCCTTCAGGACGTTACGCGCGTCTTCAACGCGGTCACGGCTGATTTCGGAAGCTTTCAGAGTGGCTTCGATATCGTCGGCCAGGGTGATGATAGCGCCCTTGGCGTCAACTTCTTTAACGATACCTTTTACGATAGCGCCTTTGTCGTTGACAGCAACGTAGTTGGAGAACGGATCGTCTTCCAGCTGCTTGATACCCAGGGAGATACGCTCGCGCTCTGGGTCAACCGACAGGATGACGGTGTCCAGCTCGTCGCCCTTCTTGAAGCGACGTACGGCTTCTTCGCCCACTTCGTTCCAGGAGATGTCGGACAGGTGAACCAGACCGTCGATGCCGCCGTCCAGACCAATGAAGATACCGAAATCGGTGATCGACTTGATGGTGCCGGAGATCTTGTCGCCCTTGTTGAACTGGCCAGAGAAGTCTTCCCATGGGTTCGACTTGCACTGCTTGATGCCCAGGGAGATACGACGACGCTCTTCGTCGATGTCCAGAACCATGACTTCCACTTCGTCGCCGACTTGTACGACTTTCGAAGGGTGGATGTTCTTGTTGGTCCAGTCCATTTCGGAAACGTGTACCAGGCCTTCCACGCCTTCTTCCAGCTCTGCGAAGCAGCCGTAGTCGGTCAGGTTGGTGACGCGCGCCATGACGCGGGTGCTTTCTGGGTAACGTGCCTTGATAGCAACCCATGGGTCTTCGCCCAGTTGCTTCAGGCCCAGCGAAACGCGGTTACGCTCACGATCGTACTTCAGTACCTTGACGTCGATCTCGTCGCCAACGTTGACGATTTCCGACGGGTGCTTGATACGCTTCCAGGCCATGTCGGTGATGTGCAGCAGGCCATCAACGCCGCCCAGGTCAACGAATGCGCCGTAGTCGGTGAGGTTCTTGACGATACCTTTGACTTGCTGGCCTTCCTGCAGCGATTCCAGCAGAGCTTCGCGCTCGGCGCTGTTTTCGGCTTCCAGGACACTGCGACGGGAAACGACAACGTTGTTGCGCTTCTGGTCCAGCTTGATGACCTTGAATTCCAGCTCTTTGCCTTCGAGGTGGGTGGTGTCACGCACAGGGCGGACATCAACCAGGGAGCCCGGCAGGAACGCACGGATACCGTTAACGTCGACAGTGAAGCCGCCTTTAACCTTACCGTTGATAACGCCCTTGACCACTTCTTCGGCGGCGAAAGCTGCTTCCAGAACAATCCAGCACTCGGCGCGCTTGGCTTTTTCACGGGACAGCTTGGTTTCGCCAAAGCCGTCTTCGACCGCGTCCAGCGCAACGTGAACTTCGTCACCGACCTTGATGGTCAGCTCGCCAGCTTCGTTGTAGAACTGCTCGAGCGGGATGACGCCCTCGGACTTCAGACCGGCGTGGACAGTAACCCAGTCACCGTCGATATCGACAACGATACCGGTGATGATCGCACCTGGTTGAAGGTTGAGGGTTTTCAGGCTTTCTTCAAAGAGTTCTGCAAAGCTTTCGCTCATTTTAATTCCTGTAGATTAGGGCGAGACATACGCCCATCAGCCACATTCCAGACAATGTGGGTTTCGTTCATATAAAGGGAAAGCCTGCAGGACGTTGACTGGTGCCCCTGCATGCCGCCCTGTATCAGGCGATATCGCGAAGTGCGATCTCGCTTCTGATGCGTTGCAACACCTGTTCGATGGACAATTCCGTGGAATCCAGCTGGATTGCATCGGCCGCCGGCTTGAGCGGGGCCACTGCGCGCTGGGTGTCGCGCTCATCACGCGCACGTATCTCATCTAGCAGACTCGACAGACTAACATCATCGCCCTTGCCCTTCAACTGCAAGTAACGACGACGCGCCCGCTCCTCGGCGCTGGCCGTGAGGAAAATCTTCAAGGGCGCGTCTGGAAACACCACCGTCCCCATGTCGCGCCCATCGGCGATCAGGCCGGGCGACTCCTGAAACGCCCGCTGGCGCTGCAGCAGCGCATCACGCACCGCCGGCAGCGAAGCCACCATCGATGCGCCAGCGCCCACGGTTTCGGTACGGATCACATTGCTCACATCATCCCCCTCGAGGATGATCTGCTGCAACTTGCCCGGCTCGGCGGCGATGAATTGCACGTCCAGATGGGCGGCCAGCTTGACCAGCAGTTCTTCATTGGTCAGGTCGACACCGTGGTTGCCGGCGGCGAATGCCAGGAGGCGGTACAGAGCACCGGAATCCAGCAGCTTCCAGCCCAGCTCGCGGGCCAGCATGCCGGCAACGGTACCCTTGCCAGAACCGCTAGGCCCGTCGATGGTGATGACCGGTGCCAGCGCGTTCACGACTTGCCCTCTTCAGCTACGCGGATGCCGACTTCGGCACACAGCGCGAGGAAGTTGGGGAACGAGGTGGCAACGTTGGCACAGTCATGGATGCGAATCGGCGCGCAAGCGCGCAGCGAGGCGACACTGAAGGCCATGGAGATACGGTGGTCGCCATGCCCATGCACTTCGCCACCACCGATGCTGCCGCCGTCGATGATGATGCCGTCCGGGGTAGGTTCGCACTTCACGCCCAGCGCCAGCAGGCCGTCGGCCATGACCTGGATGCGATCCGACTCCTTCACCCGCAGCTCTTCGGCGCCGCGCAGCACGGTACGCCCTTCGGCACAGGCCGCAGCCACGAACAGCACCGGGAACTCGTCGATCGCCAGGGGCACCAGGTGCTCCGGAATCTCGATACCCTTGAGCCTGGCGCCGCGCACTCGCAGGTCGGCTACCGGCTCGCCGCCGACTTCACGCTGGTTTTCCAGGGTGATATCGCCGCCCATCAGTTGCAGAATGTCGATGACACCGGTGCGGGTCGGGTTGATGCCGACGTGCTCCAGTACCAGCTCCGAACCCTCGGCAATCGAGGCCGCGACCAGGAAGAAGGCCGCCGAGGAGATATCGGCCGGCACCTCGATGTGGGTGGCGGTCAGCTTGCCACCGGACTCCAGCGAGGCGGTAGGGCCATCGACGCTCACGCTGTAGCCAAAACCGCGCAGCATGCGCTCGGTATGGTCACGGGTAGGCGCAGGCTCGGTGACGGTAGTCTTGCCCTGGGCATACAGGCCGGCCAGCAACAGGCAGGATTTGACCTGGGCACTGGCCATCGGCAGTTTGTAATCCAGCGCCTTGAGCGTATGGCCACCGCGGATGGTCATCGGCGGGCGCCCCTCGGCGGCGGTCTCGATGACCGCACCCATTTCGCGCAGCGGGTTGGCCACACGGTTCATCGGGCGCTTGGACAGCGAAGCATCGCCGGTCAGCACGGTGTCGAACGGCTGCGCGGCCAGCAGGCCGGACAGCAGGCGCATCGAGGTACCCGAGTTGCCCAGGTAGATCGGGCCAGGCGGCGGCTTGAGGCCATTGAGCCCCACCCCGTGAATGGTCACGCGACCATGGTGCGGGCCTTCGATGACCACGCCCATGTCGCGGAACGCCTGCAGGGTCGCCAGCGCATCCTCACCCTCGAGGAAGCCTTCCACCTCGGTGGTGCCTTCGGCCAGGGAGCCGAGCATGATCGAGCGGTGAGAAATCGATTTGTCGCCTGGTACGCGAATACGGCCGGACAGGCGGCCACCAGGTTGTGCCAGGAAAATCAGGTCGTTGGAGTTCATAGCGTCCACATAGGCCCGACGGGCCAGGATTTTACTGAAATGCTCGCGGGCAACCCGGGCGCGGGTGAAAACGCCCAGCAGCTGGTGCCCATCCCCTGCATCGACCGCGTCGCGCAAGGCGTCGAGGTCGCTGCGAAATGTATCCAGTGTGCGCAGGACAGCCTCGCGATTGGCGAGGAAGATGTCATGCCACATGACCGGGTCGCTTCCGGCGATTCTTGTGAAATCGCGGAACCCACCGGCAGCGTAACGGAAGATATCGAGGTTTTCATTGCGCTTGGCCAGCGAATCGACCAGGCCGAAAGCCAGCAGATGCGGCAGATGACTGGTTGCCGCCAGCACTTCGTCGTGGCGCTCCACCTGCATGTGCTCGACATCGGCATCCAGTGCACGCCACAGGCGATCGACCAGCGCCAGGGCGGCAGGGTCGGTTTCTGCCAGCGGCGTGAGAATCACCTTGTGGCGACGGAAGAGGGCGGCATTGGAGGCCTCCACCCCACTCTGCTCGGAGCCCGCGATCGGATGGCCAGGTACGAAACGCGGCAGTTTCTCGGCAAAGGCTTCGCGCGCAGCACGCACCACGTTGCCCTTGGCGCTGCCCACATCAGTCAGCACCGCCGCACCCAGGTCAAGCTGCGCCAGGCGCGCCAGGAGCTTTTCCATGGCCAGGATCGGCACCGCCAGCTGGATCACGTCAGCCCCGACACAGGCCGCAGCCAGGTCCTCTTCACAACGGTCGACCACACCCAGCTCGACCGCCAGCTTGCGCGATTGCGGGTCCAGGTCGACACCGACCACCTCGCGGCACAGGCCACTTTCACGCAGGCCCTTGGCGAACGAGCCGCCAATCAGGCCCAGGCCCACCACCACCAGCCGGCCGATGACGGGCCCGCCTTGCTTTACGACTTCAACCACGGAGCAGGACCCTGTTCAGAACATCACGCATTGGCATACCTCAGAGCACCGCCTTCGGATACGAGCCCAGTACCTTCAGGGCCACCGCCTCCTGGCTGATCTGCTCCAGCACCGCCTTGATCAACGGGTCACGATGGTGGCCGACGAAGTCGATGAAGAACACGTAGGTCCACTTGCCGCTGCGCGACGGACGGGTCTCGATGCGGGTCAGGTCGATGCCGTTCTCGTGGAACGGTACCAGCAGTTCGTGCAACGCACCCGGCTTGTTGCTCATCGAAACGATGATCGAGGTCTTGTCATCACCGGTCGGCGGCACTTCCTGGTTGCCGATCATCAGGAAGCGCGTGGCATTGTCCGGACGGTCTTCGATTTTCTCCGCAAGGCGTGTCAGACCGTACAGGCCGGCCGCCATGTCACCGGCGATCGCCGCCGAATTCCACTCGCCCTTGACCCGCTTGGCAGCTTCGGCATTGCTCGATACCGCCACCCGCTCGACGTTCGGATAATGAGCATCCAGCCACTTGCGGCACTGGGCCAGCGACTGGGCGTGGGAGTAGATACGGCTGATGCTGTCGGTCTTGGTATTCTCGCCAACCAGCAGGTGGTGGTGAATGCGCAGCTCGACTTCGCCGCAGATCACCATGTCGTGCTCGAGGAAGCTGTCCAGGGTGTGGTTGACCGCACCTTCGGTGGAGTTTTCCACAGGCACCACGCCGAAATTGACCGCGCCGGCGACCACTTCGCGGAATACCTCGTCGATGGCCGCCATCGGCTTGCTGATCACGGCATGGCCGAAGTGCTTCATGGCCGCGGCCTGGGTAAAGGTGCCCTCAGGCCCCAGATAGGCGACCTTGAGCGGTTGTTCCAGCGCCAGGCACGACGACATGATTTCACGGAACAGCCGGGCCATTTCCTCGTTGCCCAGCGGGCCCTTGTTGCGCTCCATCACGCGCTTGAGCACCTGCGCCTCGCGCTCGGGCCGGTAGAACACCGGCACCTCGCCTTCTGCCAGGGTCGCGGTCTTGACCCGGGCGACTTCCTGGGCGCAGCGCGCACGGTCGCTGATCAACTCGAGGATCTTCTCGTCGAGGCTGTCGATGCGCACGCGCAGGGCCTTGAGTTCCTGTTCGGACATCAGGCGTGTTCCTTCTCGAATTCACCCATGTAGGCCACCAGTGCCTCCACGGCATCCAGGCCCAGGGCGTTGTAGATCGAGGCACGCATGCCGCCCACCGAACGGTGACCCTTGAGGTTGAGCAGGCCACGCTCGTCGGCGCCCGCCAGGAACGCCTTGTCCAGGCGCTCGTCGGCCAGGCGGAACGGCACGTTCATCCAGGAACGGGCATTGCTGCTGATCGGGTTGGTATAGAAGTCGCTCTTGTCGATGAAGCCGTACAGGCGGTCCTTCTTGGCGCGGTTGCGCTGCTCCATGGCAGCGACACCGCCCTGCTCCTTGAGCCACTCGAACACCAGGCCCGAGAGGTACCAGGAATAGGTTGCCGGGGTGTTGTACATCGAGCCGTTGTCGGCCGCGACCTTGTAGTCGAGCATGGTCGGGCAGCTGCTGCGGGCACGGCCCAGCAGGTCTTCACGCACGATCACCACCACCAGGCCGCTGGGGCCGATGTTCTTCTGCGCACCGGCGTAGATCAGACCGAACTGCGACACGTCGACCGGACGCGAGAGGATGTCCGAGGACATGTCCACCACCAGCGGCACGTCACCGGTCTGCGGCACCCAGTCGAACTCCAGACCTCCGATGGTCTCGTTCGAGGCGTAATGCAGGTAGGCGGCGTCCTTGGTCAGGTTCCACTCGTTCTGACCCGGGATGGCCAGGTAATCGTAAGGCTTGGCGCTGGCGGCGACATTGATGTTGCCATAGCGACGCGCTTCCTCGATCGCCTTTTTCGACCAGATGCCGGTCTCGATGTAGTCGGCCGTACCGCCCTCGGGCAGCAGGTTCAACGGGATCTCGGCAAACTGCTGGCTGGCGCCGCCCTGCAGGAACAGCACCTTGTAGTTGGAGGGGATGGACATCAGGTCGCGCAGGTCCTGCTCGGCCTTCTCGGCAATGGCCACGTAGTCGTCGCTACGGTGGCTCATCTCCATGACCGACAGGCCTTTGCCGCGCCAGTTCAGCATTTCTGCCTGGGCACGCTGCAGCACAGCTTCAGGAAGCGCAGCAGGGCCTGCGCAGAAGTTAAAGGCTCGTTTGCTCACATCCACTCTCGCTCTGCTCTTGATGTCTGTGGGAGCAGACACCGCAGTGGCGGGCCTGCCCGCCCCCACAGCCGCTCCCATAGGTTGCGCTACTACAATTTATTCCTGCGGCGTCTCTTCGTCAGCTGCAGCGTCCAGTGACGAACCTTCGCCGGCGTCCACGTCAGCCTCGGCATCCGCCACGAAGTCTTCGTCGTCTTCCTCGTCGGACGGCTCCTGCACCCGCTCCAGACCCACCAGGGTCTCGTCGCTGGCCAGCTTGATGAGCGTCACGCCCTGGGTATTGCGGCCCAGGCTGGAGACTTCGCCGACACGGGTACGCACCAGGGTGCCCTGGTCGGAAATCAGCATGATCTCCTCGCCTTCCTGCACCTGTACCGCACCCACCAGACGGCCGTTGCGATCGTTGCTGACCATGGCGATGACGCCCTGGCCACCACGCTTGTACTCGGGGAACTCGGCGATGGCGGTACGCTTGCCGAAACCACGCTCGGAAGCGGTGAGGATCTGGCTGCCTTCTTCGGGGATGATCATCGAAATCAGCTTCTGCCCCTCGGCCAGGCGCATGCCGCGCACACCGCGGGCGGTACGCCCCATGGCACGCACGTCGGACTCCTTGAAGCGGGTGACCTTGCCGGCATCGGAGAACAGCATGACCTCGCGCTCACCATCGGTGATGGAGGCGGAAATCAGGATGTCGCCTTCGTCCAGCTCCAGCGCGATCAGGCCGACACTGCGCTGACGACTGAACTGCTCCAGCGGGGTCTTCTTCACGGTGCCGTTGGCGGTGGCCATGAAGATGAAGTGACCTTCGGTGTATTCCTCCACCGGCAGCATGGTGGTGATGACCTCGCCCTCGCCCAGCGGCAGCAGGTTCACCAGCGGACGGCCACGTGCGGCACGCGACGCCTCGGGGATTTCGTAGGTCTTGAGCCAGTACACCTTGCCCTTGCTGGAGAACAGCAGCAGCGTGGTGTGGCTGTTGGCGACCAGCAGGTGCGAGATGTAGTCCTCGTCCTTGACGCCGGTGGCCGACTTGCCCTTGCCGCCACGGCGCTGGGCCTGGTAGGCCGCCAGCGGCTGGGTCTTGGCGTAGCCGCCGTGGGAGATGGTCACCACGCGGTCTTCTTCCGGGATCATGTCACCCAGGGTCAGGTCCAGGCGTGCATCGAGAATCTCGGTGCGGCGCACGTCGCCATACTCGGCGCGGATCAGCTCCAGCTCTTCGCGGATCACTTCCATCAAGCGCTCGGCGTTGTTCAGGATGCGAATCAGCTCGCCGATCTGCTTGAGAATCTCCTGGTACTCGGCCAGCAGCTTCTCGTGCTCCAGGCCGGTCAGGCGGTGCAGGCGCAGGTCCAGGATGGCCTGGGCCTGTTCGGGCGAAAGGTAGTACTTGCCATCACGCAGACCGTACTGCTCGTCGAGGGTTTCCGGGCGGCAGGAATCGGCGCCGGCGCGCTCGACCATCACCTGCACGGCACTGGACTCCCACGGCGTGCCGATCAGCGCTTCCTTGGCCTCGGACGGCGTCGGCGAAGCCTTGATCAGGGCGATGACCGGGTCGATGTTGGACAGTGCGACCGCCTGGCCCTCGAGGATATGACCGCGTTCACGGGCCTTGCGCAGCTCGAACACGGTACGGCGGGTGACCACCTCGCGGCGGTGACGCACGAACGCCTCGAGCAGGTCCTTGAGGTTCAGCACCCGCGGACGGCCGTCGATCAGCGCCACGATGTTGATGCCGAACACGGCCTGCAGCTGGGTCTGGGCATAGAGGTTGTTGAGGATCACCTCCGGCACTTCGCCACGGCGCAGCTCGATGACGATGCGCATGCCGTCCTTGTCGGACTCGTCGCGCAGCTCGGTGATGCCCTCGAGTTTCTTTTCCTTGACCAGCTCGGCGATCTTCTCGATCAGCCGCGCCTTGTTCAGCTGGTACGGCAGCTCGGTGATCACGATCTGCTGGCGGCCACCGACCTTGTCGATGTCCTCGACCGTCGAGCGGGCACGCATGTAGATGCGCCCGCGACCGGTGCGGTAGGCCTCGATGATGCCCTGGCGACCGTTGATGATCGCGGCAGTCGGGAAGTCCGGCCCCGGGATGAACTGCATCAGCTCATCGACCGTGATGTCGGCGTTGTCGATCAGCGCCAGGCAACCGTCGATGACTTCACCGAGGTTGTGCGGCGGAATGTTGGTCGCCATGCCCACGGCGATACCGCTGGAGCCGTTGACCAGCAGGTTCGGGATCTTGGTCGGCATGACCGCCGGAATCTGCTCGGTGCCGTCGTAGTTGGGCACCCAGTCGACGGTTTCCTTGTGCAGGTCTGCCAGCAGCTCGTGCGCCAGCTTGGTCATGCGCACTTCGGTGTATCGCATGGCCGCGGCATTGTCGCCGTCCACCGAACCGAAGTTGCCCTGGCCGTCCACCAGCAGGTAGCGCAGCGAGAACGGCTGGGCCATACGGACGATGGTGTCGTAGACCGCGATATCACCGTGGGGGTGATACTTACCGATCACGTCACCGACCACACGGGCGGATTTCTTGTACGGTTTGTTCCAGTCGTTACCCAGTTCACTCATCGCAAACAGAACGCGGCGATGCACGGGCTTCAAGCCATCACGCGCATCGGGCAGTGCACGCCCGACAATGACGCTCATCGCGTAGTCGAGGTAGGACTGTCTCAGTTCGTCTTCGATATTGACCGGTAGGATTTCTTTGGCCAGTTCGCCCATGAGAAGCCTGATTCCTTTTTCTGGTGAAACCTCGTCACATCCATATGGGACGAACGAAGCTCGCCGCTGCAAGCAGATGACCGGCAGCGACTTACGACAAATCAACGAGTTATGCCATGGATCTGCGCAGTAAAGACCGCCTCGGGAGGCGGTCTTGGAAACCGTCGGATGTTACCACAGTCCCGATAGGCTTGGGAGTATGGCAAACCGCCGCCGGATCTGAGGCCGGCTTGCCGGCAAAGGGCGCGGCGCGGACTTCAATGCAACCGCTTGCGGCACATCAACTGCGCCATCTTGGCCGCGTCCGGACGCTCGACGACGCCCTTTTCGGTCACGATCACGTCGATCAGATCTGCCGGCGTCACATCGAACACCGGATTGAAGGCCTCTACCCCGGCCCCGACCCGTTCGCCGCCCACCTCCAGCAGCTCGCTGACATCCCGCTCCTCCAGCGCCACCTCCTCGCCACTGGTCAGGTTGAGGTCGATGCTCGAACTGGGCGCCACTACCATGAAGCGAACCCCATGGTGCATGGCATTGACCGCCAGCTGGTAGGTGCCGATCTTGCTGACCACGTCGCCATTGGCAGTGATGCGGTCGGCGCCGACGATCACCCAGGTGATGCCCTTGGTCTTCATCAGGTGCGCGGCGGCGGAATCGACGCCAATGGTCACCGGCACCCCTTCGCCGGCAAGCTCCCAGGCGGTCAGCCGCGACCCTTGCAGCCAGGGCCGGGTCTCGGCCACGTACACCCGCTCCACCATGCCTTCCAGGTACGCGGCGCGAATCACCCCCAGCGCAGTGCCGAACCCGCCCGTGGCCAGCGCGCCGGCATTGCAGTGGGTGAGGATGGCCTGCTCGCTGCCCTGGTGCCTGCGAATCAGCTCGGCGCCCAGCTGGGCCATGGTCAGGTTGGCTTCACGGTCGCTCTCGTGAATGGCCTCGGCTTCGGCCAGCATGATCGCCAGCACGTCATCCCCGGCCTTGATCCGCAACAGCCGCTCGCGCATGCGGTTCAGTGCCCAGAACAGGTTGACGGCGGTGGGACGGGCTTCGCCCAGCAGCTCGAAGTCCTCTTCCAGAGCCATTTCCCAGTCATCGCCATCCGCCAGGCGCTGGCGCAGCGCCAGCACCAGGCCATAGGCCGCACTGATGCCGATGGCCGGGGCGCCGCGCACCACCATGGTGCGGATAGCCTCGGCCACCCCGACGGCATCGTTATACGCCAGCCAGCGCTGCTCGAACGGCAGCGCACGCTGGTCGAGCAGATACAGGGCACCATCCCGCCAATCGATGGCCGTCACCTTCTCCGCAGCCAACAGTCGATCGCGCATGCCTCACCCCGTCATTCGGACATCAAAAGCGCACGATTATAACGAGCCCCAGCCGCGGACGCTCGGGTATACTTCGCCCCCACCTTCCGCGATACCGGGATTTTCGCACATGCCCAAGCCTGCCCCTCCCCTCGACCTGTTGCTCCTGCCCTCGTGGCTGGTGCCCGTCGAACCGGCCGGGGTGGTTCTCAAGGGCCACGGCATCGGTATCCGCGACGGCCTGATCGCCTTCATCGGCCCGCGCGAAGACGCCCTGCGCCTGCAGGCCACCGAGGTGCGCGAGCTACCCGGCTGCCTGCTCGCCCCCGGCCTGATCAACGCCCACGGCCACGCCGCGATGACGCTGTTTCGCGGCCTGGCCGACGACCTGCCGCTGATGACCTGGCTGCAGGAGCACATCTGGCCCGCCGAAGCCCGCTGGGTCGATGAAGCCTTCGTGCGTGACGGCACCAACCTGGCCATTGCCGAACAGCTCAAGGGTGGCATCACCTGCTTCTCGGACATGTACTTCTTCCCCAAGATCGCCAGCGAATGCGTGCACGACAGCGGCATGCGCGCGCAGATCGCAGTGCCGTTGCTGGACTTCCCGATTCCGGGCGCCCGTACCTTCGACGAAGGCCTGCACCTGGGCGTGGAGCTGTTCGGCGACCTGCGCCACCATCCGCGCATTACCGTGGCCCTGGGCCCGCACGCACCGTACACGGTCAGCGACGCCAACCTGGAAAAGGTCCGGGTGATCGCCGAAGAGCTGGACGCGCTGGTGCACATGCACCTGCACGAGACCGCCTTCGAGGTGCAGCAGTCCATCGACCAGTGCGGCGAGCGGCCATTGGCGCGCCTGGCACGCATCGGCCTGCTGGGCCCGCGCCTGCAGGCCGTGCACATGACCCAGGTCAGCGACGACGACCTGGCCCTGCTGGTAGAAAGCAACACCAGCGTGGTGCACTGCCCTGAATCCAACCTCAAGCTGGCCAGCGGCTTCTGCCCGGTGGAACGCCTGTGGCAGGCTGGCGTCAACGTAGCCATAGGCACCGATGGCGCCGCCAGCAACAACGACCTCGACCTGCTGGGCGAAACCCGTACCGCGGCCCTGCTGGCCAAGGCCGTGTCAGGTTCGGCCAGCGCCCTGGATGCCCATCGCGCCTTGCGCATGGCAACCCTCAACGGCGCCCGCGCGCTGGGCCTGGAGACCGTAACCGGCTCGCTGGAGCTGGGCAAGGCTGCCGACCTGGTGGCATTCGACCTGTCGGGCCTGGCCCAGCAGCCGATCTACGACCCGGTCTCGCAACTGGTGTATGCCAGCGGGCGGGACTGCGCAAGACATGTCTGGGTGGCCGGCCGGCAACTGCTCGATGAGCGCCGCCTCACCCGGCTCGACGAACAGGCCCTGCATGCCAGCGCCTGTGGCTGGGGCCAGCGTATCGGCGGCCAGCACGAATAACCCGTCGGCAGCCACGGCTGCCGACCTGTAGCGAATTATCAAAGTTTCTGAGGACCGTTCCATGAGCAACGTCGACCACGCCGAAATCGCCAAATTCGAAGCCCTGGCCCACCGCTGGTGGGATCGCGAGAGCGAATTCAAGCCACTGCACGACATCAATCCGCTGCGGGTCAACTGGGTCGACGAGCGGGTCAAACTGGCCGGCAAGAAAGTGCTCGACGTCGGTTGCGGCGGCGGCATTCTCAGCGAGGCCATGGCCCTGCGGGGTGCCACCGTCACCGGCATCGACATGGGTGAAGCGCCGCTGGCCGTCGCCCGCCTGCACCAGCTGGAGTCCGGCGTCGAGGTGGAATACCGGCAGATCACCGCCGAAGCCCTGGCCGAGGAAATGCCCGAGCAGTTCGACGTGGTCACCTGCCTGGAGATGCTCGAGCACGTACCCGACCCCTCCTCGGTGATCCGCGCCTGCTACCGCATGGTCAAGCCCGGCGGCCAGGTATTCTTCTCCACCATCAACCGCAACCCCAAGGCCTACCTGTTCGCCATCATCGGTGCGGAATACATCATGAAGCTGCTGCCGCGCGGCACCCATGACTTCAAGAAATTCATCCGACCGTCCGAACTGGGCGCCTGGAGCCGCGAAGCGGGCCTGAGCGTCAAGGACATCATCGGCCTGACCTACAACCCGCTGACCAAGCACTACAAACTGGCCAGCGACGTGGACGTCAACTACATGATCCAGACCCTGCGCGAGGAATGAGCATGCGTTTGCGAGCAGTACTTTTCGACATGGACGGCACCCTGCTCGACACGGCGCCGGATTTCATCGCCATCTGCCAGGCCATGCTGGCCGACCGCAGCCTGCCGGCAATCGACGACGAACGGATTCGCGAAGTGATTTCCGGTGGCGCCCGAGCCATGGTCGCCGCCGCGTTCGCGATGAGCCCCGAAGCCCCCGAGTTCGAGGCGCTGCGCCTGGAATTCCTCGAGCGCTACCAGAAGGATTGCGCGGTGCACAGCAAGCTGTTCGACGGCATGGCCGAGCTGCTGGCCGACATCGAAAAAGGCAACCTGCTGTGGGGCGTGGTCACCAACAAGCCGGTACGCTTCGCCGAGCCGATCATGCAGCAGCTGGGCCTGGCCGAGCGTTCGTCGCTGCTGATCTGTCCGGATCACGTGAAGAACAGCAAGCCCGACCCTGAGCCGCTGATCCTGGCCTGCAAGACCCTGAACCTGGACCCGGCCAGCGTGCTGTTCGTGGGTGACGACCTGCGCGACATCGAGTCGGGCCGCGACGCCGGCACCCGCACCGCAGCGGTGCGCTACGGCTATATTCATCCAGAGGACAACCCCAACAACTGGGGCGCGGACGTGGTGGTCGATCATCCGCTGGACCTGCGCAAGGTGCTCGACAGCGCCCTGTGCGGCTGCTGATCGCCGACACCCGCCAAAAGCTTCGCCGGCACAGCCGGCTCCTGCAACACCGCATCGATTTGTAGGAGCCGGCCGTGCCGGCGAATGCCTCACCACGATCTCGAGGGAATCCCATGTTCGACTACACCGCCCGCCCCGGCCTGCTCAACGGCCGGGTCATCCTGGTCACCGGCGCCGGTCGCGGCATCGGCGCCGCTGCTGCCAAGGCCTACGCTGCCCATGGCGCCACGGTACTGCTGCTGGGCAAGACCGAAGCCAACCTCAACGAGGTGCACGACCAGATCACCGCAGCCGGCCATCCGGCACCGGTGGTCGTGCCCTTCAACCTCGAAACCGCCCTGCCCCATCAGTACGATGAGCTGGCAGTGATGGTGGAAAACGAATTCGGTCGTCTCGACGGGCTGCTGCACAACGCCTCCATCATCGGCCCGCGCACCCCGCTGGAGCAGTTGTCGGGCGAAAACTTCATGCGCGTCATGCACATCAACGTCAACGCCATGTTCATGCTCACCAGCACCCTGCTGCCGCTGCTCAAGCTGTCGGAGGATGCCTCGGTGGTGTTCACCTCCAGCAGCGTCGGGCGCAAGGGCCGGGCCTACTGGGGTGCCTATGGCGTATCGAAATTCGCCACCGAAGGCCTGATGCAGACCCTCGCCGACGAGCTGGAGAACGTTGCCCCCGTGCGCGCCAACAGCGTCAACCCGGGCGCCACACGCACCAGCATGCGCGCCCAGGCCTACCCTGCCGAGGCACCGGAGAACAACCCGCTGCCCGAGCAGATCATGCCGGTCTACCTCTACCTGATGGGCCCGGACAGCAAGGGCATCAACGGCCAGGCGCTCAACGCACAGTAGCCCTCAGGCACCGACCAGGGCCGAGCGCGACCGGGCAGTGGAGCCCGGCTCGGCCTGTGGGGACTGCTCCAGCTGCAGACAGCGCTCCAGAAACAGGTACATGTAGTCGTAGCTCTTGCAGATCGCACGACGCAGCTGGGTCTGCAGCGCCTGTGGTGGGTTGTTGCCCGCCAGCGTGCAGATGATCTCCAACGCCTCCCAAGGGTGCTCGTCGTCATACTGCGCGTGCATCCTCAGCCATTTCATGGCGCGCTTGCGCCCGCTTTCGGGAAAGCCGTTGGCGTAGGTATCCGTCGAACACACCAGCGCCGACCATTCCCCCACCGCGCCTTCGATCGCATAGTTGGTCGCGGCCATGGCCACGATCAGCGAATCGGCCGCACAGGTATGCCAGCACCAGTCACTCAGCGCCTGCAACTCGGTCGGCACGTTCTGCTCGTTCAGATCGTCCAGGCTGACCCCGTGCGCCTGGGCCCAGTGCACCCAGTAGTCGGCATGGTTGAGCTCGACACGGATATTGCGCATCAGCCAGCGACGCGCCATGTCTTCCCCCGGGTGGCGGGCAAAACTGGTCTTGGCCAGGTTCTGCGCCATGTACACCGAAAACTGTTCGACTACCGGCCAGCCGCCGATCAGATACTGGCGCAGGGTGCGCTGGCTCAGCTTGCCGTCGCGCAGGCGGTGATAGATTTCATGCTCTACCACCCGCTGCTTGCTCGCACTGCAATCCTCGATCAGTTTCTGAGCCCAGCGTGGGTAACTTTGCGCGTCCATCAATGGACCCACTCGCTCAAATGCATCAATCACTGTCATATCCCTACATCCTTGTGATTTGAAGTGAACGCTCAGCGAAACGTCCCCGGCGTCCTGAACAGCAAGGGTCGCGAACGGATACGCCGGCGTTGCAAGCTTTCACAGGTGAACACCTGCGGCCGCTCGATCAGGTAGCCCTGGGCGTAATCGACACCAATTTCATGCAGCGCCTGTTCGATCAGGGGCGTCTCGACAAACTCGGCAATGGTGCGCTTGCCCATGACGTGGCCAATATGGTTGATCACTTCGACCATAGCCCGGTTAATCGGATCGTCAAGCATGTCCTTGACGAAACTCCCGTCGATTTTCAGGAAGTCCACGGGCAGGTGTTTGAGGTAGGCAAACGACGACATCCCGGCGCAGAAGTCGTCCAGCGAAAAGTGGCAACCCAGCCCTTTCAATTCGTTGATGAAACGGATGGCGCTGCCCAGGTTGGCAATCGCACTGGTTTCGGTGATCTCGAAACAGATCATTTCAGGCGGTATGGCGTACTCGACGAACTGGCGCTGCAGATAATCCAGAAACTTGTCATCGCCGATGCTGCTGCCCGACAGGTTGATGGCGCACATTGCCAATGGCCCCTTTCGCCCCTCATCCAGAGCCTGGCGAATCACCTTGAACACTCTGTTCACCACCCAGCGATCCAGGGCCGTCATGAGCCCATAGCGTTCGGCGGCCGGGATGAAGCTGTCGGGCAGGATGATGCGCCCGCTCTCATCATGCAGGCGCAGCAGTATTTCCAGATGACCGGCATCCGACTCACCGGCCGCCAGTGGCGCGATTTCCTGGGCATACAGGCAGAAGCGGTCTTCCTCCAGGGCGATGTGCAGGCGCTGAATCCAGGCCATCTCGCCAAAGCGCATGGACAGCTCGGTGTCGTCGGGGTGGTACACCTGCACCCGGTTGCGCCCCTTCTCCTTGGCCATGTAGCACGCCATGTCGGCCGCACGCAGCGAGGCCTCCAGCGTATGGGGTGCCAGTTGCAGGTGGACCAGCCCCACGCTCACGGTGGTCATGAACGGGCGCCCCTTCCACACGAAGTGCAGGCTCTGCACGGTCTGGCGCAGATTCTCGGCAATGCGCTCGGCCTGCTCGGGCAGGCAGTTCTCCAGCAGGATACCGAACTCGTCGCCGCCCAGGCGCGCCAGGGTATCGCCCTCGCGAACGCCCGCCTGCAGCACCGCGCAAATGTGACGCAGCAATTCGTCGCCCGCCGCATGGCCACAGGTGTCGTTGACCAGCTTGAACTGATCCAGGTCCAGAAACAGCAGGGTGTGGCGCGCCGCCTGGCGGCCCAGGTCGCCCAGCGCCAGCTCCAGCCGGTATTCGAATTCGCGCCGGTTGGCCAGCCCGGTGAGGGCATCATGGGTGGCCTGCCACGACAGGTTGGCGATGTACTGGCGCTCCTGGGTCATGTCGTGCAGCACCAGCACGATGCCGCTGACCTGACCGTCACTGATGATCGGCGAGCCCACCAGGGCCACCGACACCGTGCTGCCGTCCAGCCGCTGGATCAGCTTGGCGTGCTCGCTGCCGCCCTTGAGGGTACCGCTCAGAATGCGCTCGGTAAGGGACAGGCTGTCTTTTTCGGCGTTGTCGTCCAGCAGGCTGAACAGCGCCGCCAGCGGCAGGCCCTGGGCCTGTCCGGCGCTCCAGTGGGTCAACTGCTCGGCGGCAGGGTTCATGTAGGCGATACAGCCCTCGACATCGGTGGTGATCACCCCATCGCCAATCGACTGCAAGGTGATCTGCGCCCGATCCTTCTCCACCTGCAGGGCACTGGCAAAGGCCTGGCGCTGCGCCAGCAGCTTGTGCGTGCGCAGGCAGGCCAGCGCAATCAGAAACAGTGCCGTGGCCAGGTTGACCACCAGCAGCAGGCGCAACAGCATGCGCGATCCTTCGCCCAGGGCATCGCTGAACGCCATGGCGGCGGGGGTTACCGCCTCGTTGATCGCGGCGATCTCACCCTTCCAGGCTGCAACCCGCTGCGCAGTGACATTCCCGGTGACGATACCCTGGTGGATCCGGTTGGCCAGCGCATCCAGCTGCTGCAGGTAGTCGTCCCCCACCGACCAGCGTTCGATGGCGCGTTCCATGTAGCTGACATGACGGAAATTCAGGTAGAGCCAGATGACGCTGTCGATGTCATCCGGGTGGTTGCCGCCCCTGAGGATGCCCTGGCGCGCAGCGGCCAGGTCCAGGGGCTTGGCATCCAGCGCGGTGCGCAGCTGGTGACCCCCCTGGGGGATGGCGATGGCCTGCCGGTACTTCTGGTAGGCCGCCTCGTCGCGGCTGTCGGTATACAGGCTCAGGAAGTAGATGGCGTCCTTCTGCCCCTTGGACCACAGGCTCTCGCCCGCCACATAACCGCGCACGGCCGACAAGGCATAGAGGCTGATGCCCCCCAGCAAGGCCTGGAACAGTACGACCGCCACAAAAGGCCAGATGATGCCCAACAACCTGGGCGCTTCGAGAGTCCGTTTCTGCTTCATGAGGTCCCTTGCAGCAATGCGCAGCCCGATGAGTCTCATCCTGCACAGACACAGCCTAGGCCATTTGCCACCTGCCATCAGGCCCTTTTTCACCTGTACAACAGTTGTACAGTAGAAGGCCCTCAGCTCTGTTGCAAATGCCCATAGAGCTTGGCGTACAACCCGCCCTCGGCGATCAGCTGCTGGTGACCGCCATCCTCGGCGACATGCCCGCCGTCGAACACCAGCACGCGGTCGGCCTGCTTCACTGCCGACAGGCGGTGAGCGATGATCAGGGTGGTACGGGCGCTGAGGAAGCGGCTCAGCGCCTGGTGCAGGTTGTACTCGGTGGCCGCGTCCAGTGCCGAGGTGGCCTCATCGAGAATGACGACCTTGGGCTCGGCCAGCACCATGCGCGCTATCGCCAGACGCTGGCGCTGCCCGCCGGACAGACGCACGCCCGAACGTCCCACCACACTGTCCAGGCCCTGCGGCAGCGCGGCGATGGTGGCGTCGAGCTGGGCAATGCGCAGCGCCTGCCAGCAGGCCTCATCGGTACTCTCGCGGCCCATGGTCAGGTTGGCGCGCACGGTGTCGTTGAACAGCGACGGGTGCTGCAACACCACCGCCACATGCTCGCGCAGGGTTTCCAGGCCGATCTCCTGCAAGGTCGAACCGCCGAAGCGGATGCTGCCGGCCTGGGCGCTGTACAGGCCCAGCAACAGCTGCACCAGGGTGCTCTTGCCGCCGCCGCTGGCGCCGACGATGGCCACCTTCTCGCCGGGTGCGATGGACAGGTTCAACTGGTCCAGCACCGGCTCCTCGCCATAGCCGAAACGCAGCCCGCGCACCTCGATGCCCACGGTGGTCTGCCCCGCGAAAGGGTCGATGCCGCCGGGATACTGCGGCTCGTCGCTGCGCGCCAGCAGCTCGTTGATCCGGCTCAGCGCACCACCTGCCGCGTAGTAGGCGTACTGCAGGTTGAGCAACTGCTCCACCGGGCCGATCATGAACCACAGGTAGCTGAACACCGCCAGCATCTGGCCGATGCTGAGGTCGGAAAACAGCACCGTGAGCATGGCCGCTGCGCGAAAGATGTCGATGCCGAACTGGAACAGCAAGCCACTGGCGCGGCTGCTGGCATCGCTCTTCCATTGCGAGGACACCGCATAGTTGCGCACCTCCTGGGCACGCATGCCCAGGCGCCCGAGAAAGTAGCCCTGGCGGTTGCCGGCACGGATTTCCTGGATCGCATCCAGGGTTTCGGTCAGTGCCTGGGTGAAGCGCGAGGTGCTGTCGTTCTCGAGTTTCTTCAGGTGCTTGACCCGCTTGCCCAACTGCACCGTGGCAAAGATCACCAGCGGGTTGAACAGCAGGATCAACAGCGCCAGCTGCCAGTGCATCCACAACAGGATCGCCGAGGTGCCGGCCAGCGTGAGCATGGCCACCAGAAAGCGGCTGAGGGTTTCACCGACGAACTTGTCCACGGTGTCCAGATCGGTGACCAGGTGCGTGGTCACCGTACCGCTGCCCAGGCTCTCGTACTCGCTCAGCGAGATGCGCTTGAGCCGCTCGATCAGGCGGATGCGCAGCCGGTAGACGATGTCCTTGGCCAGCCCGGCGAACAGCTTGGCCTGCACCACGTTGAAGGCCAGTGCCGCACAGCGCAGCGTCAGGGTGAAGACCAGCATCAGGCCGATGTAGCCGGCCGCCACCTGCCAGCTGACGGGCAGCAGGTTGTTCATCCACTTGAGCGCCGCATCGCCGTGCCCCAGCAGCACTTCGTCGACCAGCAACGGCAGCAGCAGCGGAATCGGCACACTGCACAGGGCCGCCAGCACGGCCACGCCGTTGGCAGTCCACAGGGCTTTCTTGTGGTGTTGCGCCAGGCGCCGGATCTCGGCCCAGCTCAAGCGATCGACAGGTGCCGGCGTCGGCCCGGGCACCGGGTCGGGGGAGCCAGGCAGGTCAAGCATTGACCGCATGCTCCAGCCAGCGCCCCAGCAGCGGCTGCAGCGCCCCCAGGGCCTGGTAGCCGTTGGTCAGCAGGGCCAGTTGGCCATTGCGCTCGGCGAGCAGGGTCGGGAAGCCCGCGATGCCCAGGTCCTGCACCCAGGTGAAGTCGGCGGCGGTGGCGCTGCGGGTGTCGCCGCTGCTGAAGGCCTCGGCGAAGGCGGCGCGGTCGAAACCGGCCTGCTCGGCCAGTTCCACCAGCTTGACCGGCAGGGTCACGTCTTCGCTGCGCTGGTAGAACGCCTGCTGGATCATCCCCAGCAGCGTCCAGGCCCGCTGCGGGTCGAGGCTGCGTGCAGCCACCAGCGCGCGGCAGGCAGGTTCGGTGTCGTAGACAAAGCCTTCGGGCATCGCGCCCTCGAGCTGGAACGGCTGGCCGGTGGCCTGGTTGACCGCCTGCCAGTGTTCAAGAATGTAGCGCCGGGTGGAGGCATCCAGCGCACTGCTGCCCGAGCGCAGGCCGCCGGGCACCAGGTGGGTGTCCACGCCGGCCTCGCGCGCCTGCCGTATCAGGGCCTCGGCCACGGGTGCGAAACCCCAGCACCAGGAGCACATCGGGTCCATTACATACAGCAGGCGAGCGGTCATCCATCACACCTCGGCTTTGCGATAGTTGTGGCCGATCGGGTGCGGCATGTTGCGGGCCTTGGCCAACTCGATCTGCTTCTGCCGATCGATGGCGCTGCGCCGGGTCTTCTCGCTCAGGCTGTCCCAGCAATGCGGGCAGCTGATGCCTGGCGAATAATGCTCGGAGGCCCGTTCTTCCACGCTGATCGGGGTACGACAGGCGTGGCACTGGTCGTAGTCGCCTTCGCTGAGGTCGTGACGCACGGTCACGCGGTTGTCGAAGACAAAGCAGTCGCCCTGCCAGCGCGTTTCTTCCTGGGGAACCTCCTCGAGGTACTTCAGGATGCCACCCTTAAGATGATAGACCGCTTCGAAACCCTCGCCGAGCATATAGCTGGAGGCTTTTTCGCAGCGGATGCCACCGGTGCAGAACATCGCCACCTTCTTGTGCCGGGCAGGGTCGAAGTTGGCCTTGATGTACTCGGGAAACTCGCGAAAGGTGGTGGTCTTGGGGTCGATGGCGCCCTCGAAGGTACCAATCGCCACTTCATAGTCGTTGCGGGTGTCGATCAGCAGCACTTCGGGGTCGCTGATCAGCGCGTTCCAGTCCTTGGGCTCGACATAGGTACCGACCGTCCGGTTCGGGTCCACGCCCGGCACGCCGAGGGTCACGATCTCTTTCTTGAGCTTGACCTTGGTGCGGTAGAACGGCTGTTCGTCGCAGTACGATTCCTTGTGATCGATGTCCACCAGGCGTGCATCGCTGCGCAGCCAGGCCAGCAGGCCATCGATGCCTTCGCGGGTACCCGACACGGTGCCGTTGATACCCTCTTCGGCCAGCAGCAGGGTGCCCTTGACCCCGTTGCGCTCCATGGTCTCGAGCAGCGGCTCGCGCAGCTCGACGTAATCTTTCAGGGTGACGAACTTGTACAGCGCCGCCACGACGATAGCTTGGGTCATGCCTTGATTCTCCAGGTGGTCACCCTCGCAAAGGGCGGACCGGGTCGACAATAAAAAACGCGCCGACAGGCGGCGCGTTGCGGATTCTAGCAAAAACCTGAAAGGGATTTCAGTGTTTGCTGCCTCCGGCGCAGGTGGGCGAAGCCGGCGCGCTGCCGACTTTCTGCCATTCCTGCGGGGTGTAGGTATGCAACGCCAGGGCATGGAACTGCCCCATCAGGTCACCCAGGGTGGCGTAGACCTTCTGGTGGCGCTTGACGCTGTTCAAGCCATCGAACTGTTCGCTGACCAGCACGGCCTTGTAGTGGGTCTGCTGGCCCCGGCTGTGCATGTGGCTCTCGTCCAGCACCTCGAGGTGCTGCGGGGCGAGCGCCGCCAGGCTCTGTTCGATCTTCTGCTGCATCGACATGCTGGGCTCCGCTTAAGGTTTCTTGGCCGGTGCGGCCGCCTTGCCGGCGGACGGGTCCAGCTCGTTGGTCATGTCGGCCAGCAGCTTGTTGACCACCGGCACGGCGCTTTCAAGCTTCTGCTGGGTCAGCTGGGCCGACTGCTGGGTAACGGCAGGCATCTTTTCCAGGACTTTCTTGCCCAGTGGCGACTGGTAGAAGGCGACCAGATCCTTGAGCTCGGATTCGCTGAAGGTGCTGGTGTACAGCTTGATCATGTCCGGCTTGAGCTTGTTCCAGCCGATGGCCTGGTCCAGGGCGGCGTTGGCCTTGGCCTGGTAGGTTTCAAGCACGGCCTTTTTGGACGCCGGCGCCTTGGTCTGCTCGAAGCGCTGGGCAAACATCTGCTGCACCTGCATGTAGACCGGGGTACCCAGTTTGTCGGCGTGCGCCATCACCAGGAATTTTTCAGCGCTGGCGTTGTGGCTGGCGGTATCGGCGAGTGCCTGGCCGCTGGCGCAGACCAGCGCGACAGCCGTGCAGAGGGCGCGAAGACGGGTCATCGAAATTCCTTAAAATAAAAAGAGGGCGTACCCAGAGTAGAGCATTCTGCGCCGACTGGGGCAGCCTGCTCAAGAGGGACGACAGGCAATGGAACCGCCATGCCGAATCAGGGCCTAAACTGCGCAAACAAGCCATTGAAGGAGTGCGTACCGCATGAGCCGTATCGAAACTGACAGCCTGGGCCCGGTTGAAGTTCCTGACGAGGCCTACTGGGGTGCCCAGACCCAGCGCTCGCTGATCAACTTTGCCATCGGCAAGGAACGCATGCCGCTGGCGGTACTGCACGCGCTGGTGCTGATCAAGAAGGCCGCAGCGCGGGTCAATGACCGCAACGGCGACCTGCCGGCCGACATCGCCCGCCTGATCGAACAGGCCGCCGACGAGGTGCTGGCCGGCGAGCATGACGACCAGTTCCCGCTGGTGGTGTGGCAGACCGGCAGCGGTACCCAGAGCAACATGAACGCCAACGAAGTGCTGGCCGGGCGCGCCAACGAGCTGGCCGGCAAGGGCCGCGGCGGCAAGGTGCCGGTGCACCCCAACGACCACGTCAACCGCTCGCAGAGCTCCAACGACTGTTTCCCGACCGCCATGCACATTGCCGCCGCACAGGCGGTCAACCAGCAACTGCTGCCGGCCATCGCCGAGCTGTCGGGCGGGTTGGCCGAACTGGCCGCACGCCACATGCAACTGGTCAAGACCGGGCGAACCCACATGATGGACGCCACCCCGATCACCTTCGGCCAAGAGGTCTCGGCCTACGTGGCCCAACTGGACTACGCCCAGCGCGCCATCCGCGCGGCGCTGCCGGCGGTGTGCGAACTGGCCCAGGGCGGTACCGCCGTGGGTACCGGGCTGAACGCGCCGCACGGGTTTGCCGAGGCGATCGCCGCTGAGCTTGCCGCTTTGTCGGGGCTGCCGTTCGTCACCGCGCCCAACAAGTTTGCAGCACTGGCCGGGCACGAGCCGCTGATCACCCTGGCCGGTGCGCTGAAAACCCTGGCCGTGGCCCTGATGAAGCTGGCCAACGACCTGCGCCTGCTCGGCTCCGGGCCGCGCGCGGGGCTGGCCGAGGTGCGCCTGCCGGCCAACGAGCCGGGCAGCTCGATCATGCCCGGCAAGGTCAACCCGACCCAGTGCGAGGCACTGTCGATGCTGGCCTGCCAGGTGCTGGGCAACGACACCACCATCGGCTTTGCCGCCAGCCAGGGCCACCTGCAGCTCAACGTGTTCAAGCCGGTGATCATCCACAACCTGCTGCAGTCGATCGAACTGCTGGCCGATGGCTGCCGCAACTTCCAGCAGCACTGCGTGGCGGGCATCGAGCCAGACCCGCAGCAGATGGCCGAGCACCTGGAGCGCGGGCTGATGCTGGTGACGGCGCTCAACCCGCATATCGGTTACGACAAGTCGGCGCAGATCGCCAAGAAGGCCTACGCCGAAGGCACCACCCTGCGCGAGGCAGCGCTGGAACTGGGGTATCTGACCGATGCGCAGTTCGATGAATGGGTAAGGCCGGAGCAGATGCTCGAGGCCGGCGGCAAAGGCTGAAAAAAGCTCTGCTACGCAGCCCGTCGCGGGTCAAGCCGCTCCCACAAGGCTGATGGAGTTCCTGTGGGAGCGGGCTTGCCCCGCGATGCGGCCAATGATCACTTCTTGTCTTTCTTGAACGCCGCCTCCAGCGCCTCGTTGATGGTGCGCAGCACCTTCACTCGCGCCCAACGCTTGTCATTGGCCTCCACCAGCGTCCAGGGCGCCACTTCGGTGCTGGTGCGGTCGACCATGTCGCCCACCGCCTCGGAGTACGCGTCCCACTTGTCGCGGTTGCGCCAGTCTTCCTCGGTGATCTTGAAGCGTTTGAACGGTATCTGCTCGCGCTCCTGAAAACGCTCCAGCTGGGTCTGCTCGTCGATCGACAGCCAGAACTTGACCACCACCACGCCAGCGTCGTGCAGTTGCTCCTCGAAATCGTTGATCTCGCCATAGGCGCGCATCCAGTCGGCCTGGCTGCAGAAGCCCTCGATACGCTCCACCAGCACCCGCCCGTACCACGAGCGGTCGAACACCGTGAACTTGCCGCGCGCCGGAATGTGCCGCCAGAACCGCCACAGGTAGGGCTGCGCCCGCTCCTCCTCGGTAGGGGCGGCAATCGGCACGATGCGGTACTGACGCGGGTCCAGCGCGGCGGCCACGCGCCGAATGGCACCGCCCTTGCCCGCCGCGTCGTTGCCCTCGAACACCGCCACCAGCGCGTGGCGACGCATGCGCTTGTCACGCAACAGGCCCGCCAGACGGGCCTGCTCGACAATCAGCTGCTCCTGGTAGTCGTTCTTGTCCAGACGCAGGGTCATGTCCAGGCTGCCCAGCAGGCTGCGTCCGTCGATGGATTCGCCCAGCGGCGCGATGTTGGTCTGGCGTCCCAGGGCCTTGGCCTTCAAGGCGTTCTGCAGGCCCTCGAGCAGGATCTTGCCCACTGCCAGGCTGCGGTAGTTCGGGTCCACGCCCTCGATGATGTGCCAGGGTGCATAGTCACGGCTGGTGCGGCGCAGCACCCGTTCGCCGAAGCGCACGAACCGGTCATAGGTCTGCGATTGCTGCCAGTCCAGCGGGCTGATCTTCCAGCTGTGCAGCGGGTCATCCTTGAGCGACTTGAGCCGCGCCTTCATCTGCTTCTTGGACAGGTGAAACCAGAACTTGAAGATCAGCGCGCCTTCGTCGCACAGCATCTTTTCCAGCCGTTCGGCACCGTTGATGGCCTGGTCGAGCACCGCGTCCTTGAACTGGCCATGCACCCGCCCCTGCAGCATCTGGCTGTACCAGTTGCCGAAGAAGACGCCCATGCGCCCCTTGCTCGGCAAGGCCCGCCAGTAGCGCCAGGCCGGCGGCCGGGCCAGCTCCTCGTCGGTCTGCTGGTCGAAGGTGCGCACCTCGATCAGGCGCGGGTCCATCCACTCGTTGAGCAGCTTGACGGTTTCGCCCTTGCCGGCCCCCTCGATGCCATTGATCAGCACGATGACCGCAAAGCGAGACTGCTGCTTGAGCTCGAACTGGGCTTCGAGCAAGGCTTCGCGCAACGCCGGCACTTCGGCGTCATAGGTTTCTTTGTCGATGGCGTGACCAATTTCGGCGGATTCGAACATACCAGGCTCCCTTCTTGGATAAGCAAGACTAGCGGATCACGCAGCCCTTTGTCGCAAGGCGATCGGCTAGAATGCACGCTTCGCTGTTGCCGAGCCGAACATGAACGACACCCCCGCCACCCCGACCCAGTACGCCCAGATCGAGTGGGATGAAAAGGGCCGCCCGTATTCACGCCAGTACGACGACATCTATTTCTCCAAGGAGCAGAGCCTGGAGGAAACCCGTCATGTGTTCATCGAGCAGAACGACCTGCGCCAGCGCTTCGCCGCGATGGCCGACGGCAGTTGCCTGGTGATCGGGGAAACCGGCTTCGGCACCGGCCTGAATTTCTTCTGCGCCTGGCAGGTGTTCGCCGACTGTGCACCGGCCGGGGCACGCCTGCATTTCGTCAGCGTCGAAAAATACCCCCTCAGCCATGCCGACCTGGCCAAGGCCCTGGCCCTGTGGCCCGAGCTGACGCCGTTCAGCCAGCCACTGCTGGCGCAGTACGTGGCGGTGCACGAAGGTTTCCAGCAGTTCGTCTTCGACCAGGGTCGGGTGACCCTGACCCTGATGATCGGCGATGCGCGGGAACAGCTGCCGCAGTTGGACGCACCCATTGACGCCTGGTTTCTCGATGGCTTTGCCCCGGCCAAGAACCCCGACATGTGGACCCCCGAGCTGTTCGCCCAGCTCGGACGCCTGTCGGCGCCGGGTGCCACCCTTGGCACCTTCACCAGCACCGGCTGGGTGCGTCGCGGGCTGATTGCGGTGGGCTTCAAGATGAAGCGCATTCCGGGTATCGGCAAAAAATGGGAAGTGCTGCGCGGCGCATTCACCGGCTGGCCCGCCGAGCAAGCGCCGCTCGCGCCGGTTGCCCCATGGTTCGCGCGCCCCGCGCCGCTGGCCGGCCCCCGCGAGGCGCTGGTGATCGGCGCCGGCCTGGCCGGTTGCGCCACCGCCGCCAGCCTGGCGGCGCGCGGCTGGCAGGTACGCCTGCTGGAGCGCCACGCCGCCCCTGCCGGTGAAGCCTCGGGCAACCCCCAGGGCGTGCTGTACCTGAAGCTATCGGCCCACGGCACCGCGCTGTCGCGGCTGATCGTCGCCGGCTTCGGCTACACCCGCCGCCTGCTCGAACAGTTGCAGCGCGGCACCGACTGGGACGCCTGCGGCGTGCTGCAACTGGCCTTCGACGACAAGGAAGACCAGCGCCAGATCAAGCTCGACCAAGCGTTCAGCGACACCCTGCTGCAGCGCCTCGACCAGCCGCAGGCCGAAGCCGTGGCCGGGGTCGGCCTGCCCAGTGGCGGTCTGTACTACCCCGAGGGCGGCTGGGTGCATCCGCCCGCGCTGTGCCAATGGCAGGCCGGGCAACCGAACATCACCCTGCTGCCCCACCATGACGTGGTACAGCTGCGCAAGGTCGACGGCTTGTGGCAGGCATGGGACGGCGAGCGCCTGCTGGCCAGCGCGCCGCTGGTGGTGCTGGCCAGCGCAGCGGACATCCATCGTTTCGAGCCGTGCGCCGAGCTGCCGCTCAAGCGCATCCGCGGGCAGATCACCCGCCTGCCGGCCACCAACGCCAGCCGCGCGCTGGGCACCGTGGTGTGCGCCGACGGTTACGTCGCGCCGCCGCGCATGGGCGAACACACCCTGGGGGCGAGCTTCGACTTCCACAGCACCGACCTCGCCCCCACCGCTGCCGAACATGCGAGCAACCTGGAACTGCTGCGGGAAATCTCCGGCGACCTGGCAGAACGCCTTGGCGCTGCCGAGCTGGAACCGGCCAGCCTGCAGGGCCGCGCGGCGTTTCGCTGCACCAGCCCCGACTACCTGCCGATCGTCGGCCCGTTGGCCGACAAGGCGGCGTTCAACCAGGCGTATGCCGTGCTCGGCAAGGACGCGCGACAGCTGCCGGACACTCCGTGCCCCTGGCTGGAGGGCCTGTATGTGAACAGCGGCCATGGTTCGCGCGGCCTGATCACCGCGCCTCTGGCGGGTGAACTGATCGCCGCCTGGGTCGACAACGCACCCTTGCCGGTGCCGCGCGACGTGGCCGAGGCCTGCCACCCGAATCGTTTCATGTTGCGCGAACTGATACGCGGCAAGGGCAAGCAAGGCTGAAGGCTTATAACAGATTGATCTAAAACTCACAGGATCCGCACCGGTCAGTTCCTATGTGCCCGAATTCAGGGCACCTTCCCCAACGGAAAAACCGGTAAGGACTTATGTGCGGATTAGCTGGAGAGTTTCGTTTCACCCCTGTAGCCAACACACCACGCCCGGCGGACCTGGCCGCGGTCGAACGGATGACCCATCACCTGGCGCCCCGCGGCCCGGATGCCTGGGGCTTCCATAGCCAGGGGCCCATCGCCCTGGGCCATCGGCGCCTGAAGATCATGGACCTGTCCGACGGCTCGGCCCAGCCCATGATCGACAGCCAGCTGGGCCTGTCGCTGGCATTCAACGGCGCCATCTACAACTTCCCCGAGCTGCGCGCCGAACTCGAAAGCCTGGGCTATGCCTTCTACTCGGACGGCGACACCGAAGTGCTGCTCAAGGGCTACCACGCCTGGGGCGCCGATCTGCTGCCGCACCTGAACGGCATGTTCGCCCTGGCGATCTGGGAACGCGACAGCCAGCAGCTGTTCCTCGCCCGCGACCGCCTGGGGGTCAAGCCGCTGTACCTGTCGCGCACCGGCGAACGCCTGCGCTTCGCATCGAGCCTGCCGGCCCTGCTCAAGGGCGGCGACATCAACCCGGTGCTCGACCCGGTGGCACTCAACCACTACCTGAACTTCCACGCCGTGGTGCCCGCCCCGCGGACCCTGCTGGCGAACATCGAAAAGCTGCCACCGGCCACCTGGATGCGCATCGACGCCCAGGGCCGCGCCGAGCAGCACGTGTGGTGGAACCTGCACTACGGCCCACGCACCGATGAACAGCACCTGACCCTGGAAGACTGGCGCGACCGCGTGCTCGATAGCACCCGCGAAGCCGTTGCAATCCGTCAGCGTGCGGCCGTGGATGTCGGCGTGCTGCTCTCGGGCGGCGTCGACTCCAGCCTGCTGGTCGGCCTGCTGCGTGAAGTCGGGGTCGAGGACCTGTCGACCTTCTCCATAGGCTTTGAAGATGCCGGCGGCGAACGTGGCGACGAGTTCCAGTATTCGGACCTGATCGCCAAGCACTACGGCACCCGCCACCACCAGTTGCGCATCGACGAGCGCGAAATCATCGAGCAACTGCCGGCCGCGTTCCGCGCCATGAGCGAGCCGATGGTCAGCCACGACTGCATCGCCTTCTACCTGCTCTCTCGGGAAGTGGCCAAGCATTGCAAGGTGGTGCAGAGCGGCCAGGGTGCCGACGAGCTGTTCGCCGGCTACCACTGGTACCCGCAGGTGGACGGCGCCAAGGACCCGTACGCGGCCTACCGCGAGGCCTTCTTCGACCGCAGCTACGACGAGTACCGCGACACCGTGCAGCCGGCCTGGCTGCTGGGCAATGACGCCGCCGGCGACTTCGTGCGCCAGCACTTCGCCCAGCCCGGCGCCAGCGCGGCAGTCGACAAGGCCCTGCGCCTGGACAGCACGGTGATGCTGGTCGATGACCCGGTCAAACGGGTCGACAACATGACCATGGCCTGGGGCCTGGAGGCTCGCACGCCGTTCCTCGACTACCGGCTGGTGGAGCTGTCGGCGCGGGTACCGGCCCAGTTCAAGCTGCCCGATGGCGGCAAGCAGGTGCTCAAGGAAGCCGCGCGACTGGTCATCCCCAGTGAAGTCATCGACCGCAAGAAGGGCTACTTCCCGGTACCGGGCCTCAAGCACCTGCAAGGCGCCACCCTGGACTGGGTACGCGAGCTGCTGCTGGACCCGAGCCAGGACCGCGGCCTGTTCAACCCGGCCATGCTCGACCGCCTGCTCAGCGACCCGCATGGGCAACTGACGCCGCTGCGCGGCTCCAAGCTGTGGCAACTGGCCGCGCTGAACCTGTGGCTCAGCGAACAAGGAATCTGATCGATGAAAGCCCATGCCTCACCCTATGGCCAGCGCCTGCTGCGCGGCCAGGTGCCGTCCTATGAACGCCTGCAGGCGCAACTGGCCGGCGACGGCAGCGACCCGCACGACCAGCCGCGCTGGTTGCATTGCGGTTGGGGCCGGCTGCTGATCGGCCACACCTACCCCGACCCGGCCAGCCTGGCGGCGGCCCTGGCCAAGGAGCAGCCCGGCGAGCGCGATATCGCGCTGTACGTGGCCGCCCCCCAGCAGGTACTGGCCCAGGCGCCGCAACAGCTGTTTCTCGACCCCTCCGACACCTTGCGCCTGTGGTTCAGCGACTACCGCCAGGCGCAGCGAGTGTTTCGCGGCTTTCGTATCCGCCGCGCACAGAGCGACAGCGACTGGGCAGCCATCAACGAGCTGTACGTGGCCCGTGGCATGCTGCCGGTCGACCCGGCGCTGATCACTCCGCGCCACCAGGGCGGCCCGGTGTACTGGCTGGCCGAAGACGAGGACAACGGTGCGGTGATCGGCAGCGTGATGGGCCTGAATCATCAAAAGGCCTTCGACGACCCGGAGCACGGCAGCAGCCTGTGGTGCCTGGCCGTGGACCCCAACTGCACCCGGCCCGGGGTCGGCGAAGTACTGGTACGCCACCTGATCGAACACTTCATGAGCCGCGGGCTGAGCCACCTCGACCTGTCGGTGCTGCACGACAATCGCCAGGCCAAGCGGCTGTACGCCAAGCTGGGCTTTCGCACCCTGCCCACCTTCGCGGTCAAGCGCAAGAACGGCATCAACCAGCCGCTGTTCCTGGGGCCGGGGCCGGAGGCCGGGCTCAACCCCTATGCGCGAATCATCGTCGAGGAAGCCTACAAGCGCGGCATCGATGTGCAGGTGGACGATGCCACCGCCGGGCTGTTCACACTCAACCACGGCGGACGCCGGGTGCGCTGCCGCGAGTCACTCAGCGACCTGACCACCGCCGTGAGCATGACCCTGTGCCAGGACAAGAGCCTGACCCACAAGGTGCTCGAAGCCGCCGGCCTGAGCCTGCCGGCGCAACAGCTGGCGGGCAACGCCGCCGACAACCTGGCCTTTCTGGAAGACCACGGCGCGGTGGTGGTCAAGCCGCTGGATGGCGAACAGGGCAACGGCGTGGCGGTCAACCTGACCTGCCTGCAAGACCTGGACGCCGCCATCGAGCACGCGCGCCAATACGACAGCCGCGTGCTGCTGGAAAGCTTTCATGAAGGGCTGGACCTGCGCATCGTGGTCATCGGCTACGAGGTGGTGGCCGCCGCGATTCGTCACCCGGCCTCGATCGTCGGCGACGGCCAGCACGCCATCGGTGCGCTGATCGAAGCCCAGAGCCGCAGGCGCCAGGCCGCCACCGGTGGCGAAAGCAAGATCCCGCTCGACGCCGAGACCCAGCGCACCCTGCACGCCGCCGGGGTCGACTACGACACCATTCTGCCCGCCGGCCAGCGCCTGGCCGTACGGCGTACCGCCAACCTGCACACCGGCGGCTGCCTGGAAGACGTCACCGCACGCCTGCACCCGACCCTGGTGGATGCCGCCGTGCGGGCCGCCCGCGCCCTGGACATTCCGGTGGTCGGCCTGGACCTGATGGTCAAGGCCGCCGACCAGCCCGACTACGTGTTCATCGAAGCCAATGAACGGGTCGGTCTGGCCAACCACGAACCCCAACCCACTGCCGAACGCTTCGTCGACCTGCTGTTCCCGCACAGCCGGCCGGTGCCGTGACAACGCCCCACGAGGAGTCCGCATGCCTGATCAATTGCCCGAACCGGACCTGACCTATCTGCAGAAGGTCCTGCTGGAAATGCTCGCCATCCCCAGCCCCACCGGCTTCACCGACACCATCGTGCGCTACGTGGCCGAGCGCCTGGAAGAACTGGGTATCCCCTTCGAGCTGACCCGGCGCGGCACCATCCGCGCCACCCTCAAGGGCCGCAAGAGCTCGCCCGACCGCGCCGTTTCGGCGCACCTGGACACCATCGGCGCCAGCGTGCGCACCTTGCAGGACAACGGCCGTCTGGGCCTGGCCCCGGTCGGCTGCTGGTCGAGCCGTTTCGCCGAGGGCAGCCGGGTCAGCGTGTTCACCGACACCGGCGTGTTTCGCGGCAGCGTGCTGCCGCTGATGGCCAGCGGGCACGCCTTCAATACCGCGGTCGACCAGATGCCGGTCAGCTGGGAGCACGTCGAGCTGCGCCTGGATGCCTACTGCACCACCCGCGCCGACTGTGAAACCCTGGGCATCGGCATCGGTGACTTCGTGGCCTTCGACCCGTTGCCCGAGTTCACCGAAAGCGGCCATATCAGCGCCCGTCACCTGGACGACAAGGCCGGCGTCGCGGCGCTGCTGGCCTCGCTCAAGGCCATCGTCGAAAGCGGCATCCAGCCACAGATCGACTGCCATCCGCTGTTCACCATCACCGAAGAAACCGGCTCGGGGGCCGCCGCCGCATTGCCGTGGGACGTCAGCGAATTCGTCGGCATCGACATCGCCCCGGTCGCCCCCGGCCAGCACTCCAGCGAACACGCGGTCAGCGTGGCCATGCAGGACTCCGCCGGACCCTACGACTACCACTTGTCGCGCCACCTGCTGAGCCTGGGCCGCGAGCACAACCTGCCGGTGCGCCGCGACCTGTTCCGCTACTACTTCAGCGACGCGCATTCGGCGATCACCGCCGGGCATGACATCCGCACCGCGCTGCTGGCGTTCGGCTGCGACGCCACCCACGGCTACGAGCGCACCCATATCGACAGCCTGGCTGCCCTCAGCCGCCTGCTCAGCGCCTACCTGCTCAGCCCGCCGGTGTTCGCCAGCGACTCCAAGCCCACCGGCAGTTCGCTGGAAAGCTTCAGCCACCAGCTGGAACACGACGCGCAAATGGAAAGTGATACCCGCGTACCGGCGGTGGACAGCCTGGTTGGCCAAAAAGGCTAGCCACATGCAGGCCACATGCAGGAAAGGTTTCGCGTAGCATGTGCGAAACCTTTCCTGATTCTGTAGCTTTTTTATGTTGATACCCTACGACCAGCTCGAAGCCGACACCCTCACCCGCCTGATCGAAGACTTCGTCACCCGCGACGGTACCGACAATGGCGACGACACCCCGCTGGAAACCCGTGTACTGCGCGTGCGCCAGGCGCTGGCCAAGGGGCAGGCGGTGATCCTGTTCGACCTGGACAGCCAGCAGTGCCAACTGCTCGCCAGGCATGAAGTGCCCCGCGAGCTGCTCGACGATCAGTGATCAGGCGCCCAGGCCGCCCTTGCCCAGTTGCTCGGCAATACGCCGATAGATTTCTGCACGGTGCACCTCCACATCGCGCGGTGCGCAGATGCCGAAACGCACCGTGTTGCCGTCTACCGACAGCACCTTGATCTTGATGTCGTCATCGATGGTGATGACCTCGCCGACTTCGCGCCCTATGACCAGCATTCTCCAATCCTCCACATCAGGGGAGAGTGAAGACTGAACCGGGTGCTGAAACGGTTCAACGCTCTGACAGGCAAATAGACAATTCCCACAACTTTGCGGGAATTTGCCTACAAGATCCTACCCGCTCAGCTATTTTGCAGACGTGGTCCGATCACGATGATGGTGGCGCCGATCACGCACAGCAGCGCACCGAGCCAGTCGCTGCCCATCGGCCGGGCACGCTCCACCACCGCCAGCCACAGCAGCGAAGTGACGATATAGATGCCGCCATAGGCGGCGTAGGCGCGCCCGGCGTAGGCCGCCTCGACGCGGGTCAGCAGCAGGCCGAACAGGGTCAGGCTGAGCAGCGCGGGGGCGATCCACCAGCCGCTCTTGCCCAGCCGCAGCCACATGTAGAAGGCATAACAGCCGGCGATCTCGAACACCGCCGCCAGAAAGAACCACACATAATTCATCACGTCCGCTGCTACCCGCGCAAAAGCGCCTAGCATACCGTAGCGAACAGCCTACGCCTGCGTCTGACGCCCCTTGGCACGCATTCGCACGGCCATCTCGGCCATTTCGTCATACAGCGCCTGCGGGTCGCGCTGCTTGAGCTGCCAGGCCAGGCGCCCCTGCTCGTGGGGCAGAATCATGAAGTCACCGCGCGCCACCCCCTCGTAGATACAGCCGGCAATGTCGCTGGCGCTGATCGGCGAGCTTTCCAGCAGTTTGCCCACCTGGGCCTTCATTGCCGGGGTGGGGCCGCGGAACGAATCCAGCAGGTTGGTCTGGAAGAACGACGGGCACACCACGTGCACCGCCACCTGCTGCTGGCGCAGCTCCACCAGCAGGCTTTCGGACAGCGCCACCACCCCGGCCTTGGCCACGTTGTAGTTGCTCATGGCCGGCCCCTGCATCAGCGCCGCCATGGACGCGATGTTGATGATGCGGCCCTTGCTGCGTTCGAGCAGCGGCAGGAACGCCTTGCAGCCCTTGACCACGCCCATCAGGTTGATCGCGATCTGCCAGTCCCAGTCTTCCAGCGACAGCTCGGCAAAAAAACCGCCCGACGCCACCCCGGCGTTGTTGACGATCACATCGATGCCGCCGAGCTTTTCTTCGCAGGCCTGGGCCAGGGCGGTGAGCTGGCTGTAGTCGCGCACGTCGCAACGCTGGACGAAGCCCTCGCCGCCCGCCTCGCGCACCAGCGCGAGGGTCTGCTGCAGGCCGGCCTCGCCGATGTCGCTCAGGGCCAGTTGCCAACCCTCGCGGGCCCAGCGCAGGGCAATCTCGCGGCCAAGGCCGGACCCGGCGCCAGTGATCATCATGCGGTTTTGCATAGCCGGATGCCTTGTTCCTGAAGTTGAAGGCCAGTGTAGCGAAGGGTGCAGCGACGCCCACGCTGTATCAGGATGCTGAATGGCGCGGGCAAACACATATCGAACTAAACTTTTAGTTGCCTGTGGGAGTCCGATTTAACAGGCGGACATGAACGTCATGACCGAAGAGATGGATCGCAACTGCACACGCTGATTACCGTACTCAACAAAAGGACTCTGCCATGGGCACCATACTTATCATCATCCTGATTTTGCTGTTGATCGGTGGCTTACCCGTTTTCCCGCACTCCAGAAGTTGGGGCTACGGCCCGTCCGGCATCATTGGTACCGTGCTGATCATCCTGTTGATCCTGTTGTTGCTCGGCAAGATATAGAAACCCGGGGGTGCAATGGCCCCCACATAAAAAAACGGCCCGAAGGCCGTTTTTTTATTGCTCAGGACTCAGTGCGAAACAGCACCGCTTGCCCCCAGGCCGGTTTGCGACCGGACAAACTGCGGGAAGAACAGCGCACGCTCGTCATCCGCTGCCTTGGACTTGTCGGTAACCGAGAAGAACCAGATACCGGCAAAGGCAATCAGCATCGAGAACAGCGCCGGGTACTCATACGGGTAGATGGCTTTCTCGTGACCCAGGATCTGCACCCAGATGGTCGGACCGAGCACCATCAGGCCCACCGCACTTACCAGCCCCATCCAGCCGCCGATCATGGCGCCACGGGTGGTCAGCTTCTTCCAGTACATCGAAAGCAGCAGTACCGGGAAGTTGCAGCTGGCCGCGATCGAGAACGCCAGGCCGACCATGAACGCGATGTTCTGGCTTTCGAACAGGATACCCAGGCCGATGGCCAGCACACCCAGTGCGACGGTGGTGATCTTCGACACGCGGATCTCGTCCTTGTCGTTGACCTTGCCCTTGCGCCATACGCTGGCATACAGGTCATGGGACACCGCCGAGGCACCGGCCAGGGTCAGGCCGGCAACCACTGCCAGGATGGTGGCGAAGGCCACTGCCGAGATGAAGCCCAGGAAGATGCTGCCGCCCACGGCGTCGGCCAGGTGCACCGCAGCCATGTTGTTGCCGCCCAGCAAGGCGCCTGCTGCGTCCTTGAAGTCCGGGTTGGTGCTGACCAGCAGGATCGCGCCGAAGCCGATGATGAAGGTCAGGATGTAGAAGTAGCCGATGAAGCCGGTTGCATACAGCACGCTCTTGCGCGCTTCCTTGGCGTCGCTCACGGTGAAGAAGCGCATCAGGATGTGCGGCAGGCCAGCGGTACCGAACATCAGCGCCAGGCCCAGCGAGAACGCGGAGATCGGGTCTTTGACCAGGCCGCCCGGGCTCATGATCGCCTCACCCTTGGGGTGAACCTTGATCGCCTCGGAGAACAGCGCATTGAAGTCGAAGTTGACGTGCTTCATCACCATCAGCGCCATGAAGCTGGCACCGGACAGCAGCAGCACCGCCTTGATGATCTGTACCCAGGTGGTTGCGAGCATGCCGCCGAACAGCACGTACATGCACATCAGGATACCCACCAGGATGACCGCCACGTGGTAGTCCAGGCCGAACAGCAGCTGGATCAGCTTGCCGGCGCCGACCATCTGCGCGATCAGGTAGAACGCCACCACCACCAGCGAGCCGGAGGCTGACAGGGTGCGGATCTGCTTTTGCCCGAGGCGATACGAGGCCACGTCGGCAAAGGTGTACTTGCCCAGGTTGCGCAGGCGTTCGGCGATCAGGAACAGAATGATCGGCCAGCCCACCAGGAAGCCGATCGAGTAGATCAGGCCGTCGTAACCGGAGGTGTATACCAGTGCGGAAATACCCAGGAAGGAGGCTGCCGACATGTAGTCGCCGGCAATCGCCAGGCCGTTCTGGAAGCCCGTGATTCGCCCGCCTGCGGCGTAGTAGTCAGAGGCCGACTTGTTACGCTTTGAAGCCCAGTAGGTGATGCACAGGGTGGCACCGACGAAGGCGACGAACATCAGGATCGCCGAGACGTTCAGGGGTTGTTTGTGCACCTCGCCGGTCAGGGCGTCGGCGGCCCAGACGGCAGGCGCGAAAGCGCCAAAGGCCAGTGTTGCCAGTAGACGCCGGATCATTGCTGAGCCTCCTTCAGGATCGCGTTGTTCAGCCCGTCGAACTCACCGTTGGCACGACGTACGTAGATGCCGGTCAGCACGAAAGCCGAAACGATCAGACCCACACCCAGCGGGATACCCCAGGTAATCGAGGAGCCGGGGCTGAGCTTGGCACCCAGAATCTGCGGGCCGTAGGCAATCAACAGGATAAAGGCGGCGTAGAGGCCGAGCATGATCGCCGAGAGAATCCAGGCGAAGCGTTCACGTTTTGAAACCAGCTCCTTGAACCGCGGGCTGTTTTGTATCGAGAGATAAATGCTGTCGTTCATTGTTTTTGTCCTCGCAGCACAGATTGGGTAGTACCACGCCACTTTATGCTGCCTTGGGACGCACTCCAGACGACCTTAGTCTTAGATGTAAAACTCTTTTACCGGCTACGTAACAGCCGCCCATGCAAAGGGCCGCGCGGTGGGAAAACACCGCGCGGCCCTGGAAGGTGCCAGATAGAGGCCTTAGGCCATTATTTTGCGGTCCACTCGGCGACCCGCTCGGGGTGCTTGGCGACCCACTCCTTCGCCGCAGCGTCCGGCTTTGCACCTTCCTGGATGGCCAGCATGACTTCGCCGATCTCGTCCTTGGATTGCCACGAGAACTTCTTCAGGAACGCTGCGACTTCCGGCGCCTTCGTATCGAGTTCCTTGCTGCCGATGCTGTTGACCGTCTCGGCGGCGCCGTACACGCCTTTGGGGTCTTCGAGAAAGCGCAGCTTCCACTTGGCGAACATCCAGTGCGGCACCCAGCCGGTGACCACGATGGGCTGCTGCTTGGCGTAGGCGCGCCCCAGTTCAGAGGTCATGGCAGCGCCGGAGCTGGCCTGCAGCTTGTAGCCGGCAAGGTCGTAGTCCTTGATGGCCTGGTCGGTCTTGAGCATCACCCCGGACCCGGCGTCGATGCCGACGATCTTCTTCTTGAAGCCGGCATCGCTTCCGAGGTCGGCGATCGACTGCGCCTTGACGTATTCGGGCACGATCAGGCCAATCCTGGCGTCCTTGAAGTTGGGGCCGTAGTCGACCACGTTGTCCTTGTTCTTGGCCCAGTATTCGCCATGGGTCACCGGCAGCCAGGCCGACAGCATCGCATCGAGCTTTCCGGTGGCCACCCCCTGCCACATGATGCCGGTGGCCACCGGCATCAGCTTGACGTCATAACCGAGCTTCTGCTTGATCACCTCGGCCGCCACATGGGTGGTCGCCACGCTGTCGGACCACCCATCGACGTAGCCGATGCTTACTTCCTTGGCCATGGCCAGGCTGGTGCCCATGGCCAGTATCAGGGCAGTGCCCGCCCCCAGGAGTCGTCGCATTTTCATCAAGGCATCCCCTCGTCACGTCACGGAACCTGCATCATCAACCGCCACTGGCGGCCAACCTGCTCTGTCAGCGACGTCGAAACATCGAGAAACGACATCACAACGCCAGCCAGGCCCGCTACCGGCCGGCATTTGCAGGTAGTATTGGCGGCTTTGTTTCCTGACCGGTCCGCGCCATGCCCTCGACTGCCCGCTTCCCGCTGCTGCCCTACCTGTTTGCCTGCCTGCTTGGCCTGTTCGCGTTGGGCGGGCTCTGGTACGGGCTCGGCAAGCCGGTATCGCTGCCGGACGCCGCCAGCCCCACGCACAAGCTGCAATGCGTCTCCTACACGCCCTTCGACAAGGACCAGTCGCCGTTCGACCAGCCCTTCAGCCTGCGCCCGGAGCGCGTGGAGGCTGACCTCGCCCTGCTTGCACAGCGCTTCGAATGCATCCGCACCTACTCGATGACGGGCCTGGAAGCGATCCCGCAGCTGGCGCGCAAGTACGGCCTGAAGGTGATGTTCGGGGCCTGGGTGAGTGCCGACCCGCTGGTCACGGCCAAGGAGATCAAGGCCCTGATCGCCACCGCCAATGCCAACCCGGACATCACCCGCGCCGTGATCGTGGGCAACGAGGTGCTGTTGCGCAAGGAAGTGACGGGCGATCACCTGGCCGATCTGATCCACCAGGTGAAAAGCCAGGTGCAGGTACCGGTGACCTACGCCGACGTGTGGGAGTTCTGGCTGCAGCACCCACAGATCGCGCCGCAGGTGGACTTCGTGACCATTCACCTGCTGCCCTACTGGGAAGATGATCCCAAGGGCATCGACGATGCGCTGGCCCACGTTGGCGAGATCCGCCAGGTGTTCGGCAACCGCTTCGCGCCCAAGGACGTGATGATCGGCGAAACCGGCTGGCCCAGCGAAGGGCGCCAGCGCGAGACCGCCCTGCCCAGCCGGGTCAACGAAGCGCGCTTCATTCGCGGGTTCGTCGCCATGGCCGAGCAGAATGGCTGGCATTACAACCTGATCGAAGCCTTCGACCAGCCGTGGAAGCGCGCCAGCGAAGGCGCGGTGGGCGGTTACTGGGGGCTGTACGATGCCGACCGGCAGGACAAGGGCATACTCGAAGGCCCGGTGAGCAACCTGCCGTTCTGGCCGCAGTGGCTGGGCATCGGCGTGCTGCTGTTCGCCGCCACCCTGGCCCTGGCCGGGCCGGTGCGCGGCGTGCGTGGCGCCCTGGCGCTGCCCTTGCTGGCCGCACTGGGGGCCGCCAGCCTGGGGTTGTGGGGCGAGCTGGTACGGGTCAACAGCCGCTTCGTTGGCGAGTGGTTGTGGGCCGTGCTGCTGGCGGGGCTCAACCTGGTGGTACTGGCCCATGGCGCGCTGGCGCTGGCACAGCGCAGTGGCTGGCGTGAGCGCCTGTTCGCCTGGCTGCAGGCGCGTGCCGGCTGGTGGGTGATGGCGGCCGGCTTCGCGGCGGCGGTGAGCATGCTGGCGCTGGTGTTCGACCCGCGCTACCGCAGCTTCCCGAGCCCGGCGCTGGTGCTGCCGGCGGTGGTGTACCTGCTGCGACCGGTGCGGGTAGCGCGCGCCGAGGTGGCCTTGCTGACCTTCATCGTCGGCGCCGGGATTGCGCCGCAGCTGTTCATCGAGGGCTTGAGCAGCCAGCAGGCGCTGGTGTGGGCCCTGGTGAGCGCGCTGATGGCCGCGGCGCTGTGGCGCTGCCTGCGGATCAGGCAGGGCTGAGCGTCGGCTCTTCGCCGGCAAGGCCGGCTCTGCAGGGAGACGTTGAACCCGGTAGGCGCCGGCCTTGCCGGCGAACGATACAGCGTGAGCCTCAGGCCGTGCGCCGCACCAGCCGCAACCCCGCCAGCACCAGCGCGAACGCCGCCAGGCTCACGGTGTACAGCGCCAGTGCCGGCAGCCCGAACACCAGTGACAGCACCGCCAGCCACCAGCCGGCCCGACGCGGCACCAGCGTCGCCACCACGGCCAACCCCAGGGCGACCCAGCCCAGCACCCGCAAGTGGATCATCAGGCCCAGCGTGGCGCGCAACTGGCACTCCCAGCTCACCTGGGGCGAGCTGCACACACCGACCCACCTGACATCCTCCATGAAGCCGTAACGCACCCCATAGCAGGCCGCAGCCCACAGCGACAGGCACACAAGCAAGGCAATCAGCGGCAAACGGCGGGACATGACAACTCCGGAAACAGGAAAACGGCGCCCAGCATAATCCCCCACCGGGCCTGTGCAAGGCAAAAGCGGCGGCCTGAGCTACTTTTATCAGCAAAGAAACAAAACCCGCTGTTGCCCTGGCACTGGCCCGCACGGCAACATCGGGGACGGTAAATGCCGGGGCACAAGGCAACTTTGCCGATAGCACGAGTGTCCTAGCCTGCAGTACACACTTTGCCTTGCCTTTCCTGGGGATCCGTCATGCTTCGATCACTGCGCCTTGCTGCCCTGCTGGGTGGCCTCTTGATGAGTGCGGCCGCGTCTGCGGTGGATGTCGATGCGGCCACCTATGGCTACCCGCTGACCAATCCCTTCGAGGCGACGATCGCCTCCACACCGCCCGACCTGCGCCCCGAACTGCCGACCGACGATGACATCGATCAGTCCGACTACAGCCTCAACCTGCGCCCCGAACGCGAGTTCACTCTTCCGGACAACTTCTGGGCGGTCAAGAAGCTGCGCTATCGCCTGGCCCGACAGGACCACGAGGCGCCGCTGATCTTCCTGATCGCCGGTACCGGCGCGCCCTACACCAGCAGCCTCAACGAGTACCTCAAGCGCCTCTACTACAAGGCCGGCTACCACGTGGTGCAGCTGTCATCGCCCACCAGCTTCGACTTCATCAGCGCCGCCTCGCGCTTCGCCACCCCGGGCGTGAGCGCCGAAGACGCCGAAGACCTGTACCGGGTGATGCAGGGCGTGCGCGCCCAGCACCCGCGCCTGCCTGTCAGCGAGTACTACCTCACCGGCTACAGCCTCGGTGCCCTCGACGCAGCCTTCGTCAGCCACCTGGATGAAACCCGGCGCAGCTTCAACTTCAAGCGCGTGCTGCTGCTCAACCCGCCGGTCAACCTCTACACCTCGATCAGCAACCTCGACAAGCTGGTGCAGACCGAGGTCAAGGGCGTGAACAACAGCACCACCTTCTATGAACTGGTGCTGACCAAGCTCACCCGCTACTTCCAGCAAAAAGGCTACATCGACCTCAACGACGCGCTGCTCTACGACTTCCAGCAGTCGCGCCAGCACCTGAGCAACGAGCAGATGGCGATGCTGATCGGCACCTCGTTCCGCTTCTCGTCCGCCGATATCGCCTTTACCTCCGACCTGATCAACCGCCGCGGCCTGATCACCCCGCCCAAGTACCCGATCACCGAAGGCAGCAGCCTCACGCCGTTCTTCAAGCGTGCGCTGCAATGCGACTTCGACTGCTACCTGACCGAGCAGGTCATCCCCATGTGGCGCGCGCGCACCGATGGCGGCAGCCTGCTGCAGCTGATCGACCAGGTGAGCCTGTATGCCCTCAAGGACTACCTGCAAAACAGCCCGAAAATCGCCGTGATGCACAACGCCGACGATGTGATCCTGGGCCCCGGCGACATCGGCTTTCTGCGCAGCACCTTTGGCGACCGCCTGACCCTGTACCCGCATGGCGGGCACTGCGGCAATATCAATTACCGCGTCAACAGCGACGCGATGCTGGAGTTTTTCCGTGGTTAAAAAACTTCTGATCGTGACGGCGTTGCTCGCCGCAGGCCTGGTACAGGCCGATGAGATCCCGGCGCGAGCCAGCGTGATCGAAGCCGACGGCTTCACCGATCCGCTCAAGGAACTCAAGTTCAACCCCGGCCTGGACCAGCGCGAGTTCGAGCGTTCGACCCTGACCGCGCTGAACGTCTACGACCCGTTCGAGTCGGTGAACCGCCGGCTGTACCACTTCAACTACCGCTTCGACCAGTGGGTGTTCCTGCCGGTGGTCAATGGCTACCGCTACATCACCCCAAGCTTCGTGCGCACCGGGGTCAGCAACTTCTTCAGCAACCTGGGCGATGTGCCCAACCTGCTCAACAGCCTGCTGCAGTTCAAGGGCAAGCGCTCGATGGAGATCACCGCGCGCCTGCTCTTCAACACCACCCTGGGCGTCGCCGGCCTGTGGGACCCGGCGACCAAGATGGGGCTGCCGCACCAGAGCGAAGACTTCGGCCAGACACTGGGCTTCTATGGCGTGCCGGACGGCCCGTACCTGATGCTGCCGATCCTGGGCCCGTCGAACCTGCGCGACACCGGCGGGCTGGTGGTGGACTACAGCGCCGAGAACTGGATCAACTTCCTCAACATGGCCGAGGTCAGCAGCGACAACCCGGAGGTCTGGGTACTGCGCGCCATCGACAAGCGCTATACCACCAGCTTTCGCTACGGCCAGCTGAACTCGCCGTTCGAGTATGAAAAGGTGCGCTACGTGTACACCGAGGCACGCCGCCTGCAGATCGCCGAGTAGCGCTCAGGGCCGGGGCAGCGGCAGGCCGAGAAAGCGGCACAGCTCGCCCTGCTTGGTCAGCGCGTCGCGCCGGCCCAGTTCGATCAGCTCGCTGCAATAGCCGGCTTCGAACAACAGGTAGCTGAGCACCCCGGCGCCGCTGGTCTTGGTCGCCCCCGGGCCGCGCAGGAACATGCGCAGCGCGGCGGGCAGTTCACGCCGATGGCGGGCGGCGATCTCGTCCAGCGGCTGGCTGGGCGCAACCACCAGCACCTCCACCGGGGCCAGGCCCAGGCGCCGGGGCTGCACGTCGCTGGGCAGCAGGTGGCTCAGGTGGTTGAGCCGCTGCAACAGCTCCAGGTCGTCTTCCAGGCTGTCGATGAACGTGCTGTTGAGCAGGTGCCCGCCGATCTGCGCCAGGCTCGGCTGCTTGCCGCTGAACACCCGCTCGCGTGGATCACCCGGCGTCGGCCCCTGGGGGTTGCCGCTGACCCCCACCACCAGCACGCGGTTGGCGCCCAGGTGCAGCGCCGGGCTGATCGGCGCCGACTGGCGCACCGCACCGTCACCATAGAATTCGTGGCCCAGCCTGATCGGCGCAAACAGCAACGGGATGGCCGAACTGGCCAGCAGGTGCTCGACGCTCAGGCGGGTCGGCATGCCGATGCGTCGATGGCGCAGCCACGGGTCGATGGCGCCCTTGCCCTGGTAGAAGGTCACCGCCTGGCCCGACTCGTAGCCGAACGCGGTCACCGCCACCGCGCGCAGGTGCTGCTGGTCGATGGCATGGCCGATGCCGTCCAGGTCCAGGTGCTGGTTGAGCAGTTTGCGCAGCGGCGAGCTGTCGAGCAGCGCCACCGGTACCTGGGCCCCCAGGCCCAGCAGGCTGTGGCCGACGAAGCGGCTGGCCTGGCGGATCACCCCGGGCCAGTCGCTGCGCAGCACCTGGTGGCTGCGAAAGCCCTGCCAGAAGCCGGTGAGGCGGCGGATGGCGTCGGCAAAATGCATCGCACCGCTGGCCAGGGTCACCGCATTGATGGCCCCGGCCGAGGTGCCGACGATCACCGGGAACGGGTTGCCGGCGCCGGCGGGCAGCAGGTCGGCGATGCCGGCGAGCACGCCGACCTGGTAGGCGGCACGGGCGCCACCGCCCGAGAGGATCAGGCCGGTGACCGGTTGGGGTGCTGGCATGGGGTACTCCCTCAGATCCCTATCGACTGCATCGCGGGCCAAGCCCGCTCCCACAGGTTTGTGGCTACCCTTGTGGGAGCGGGCTTGACCCGCGATAGCCACCCCACGATTGTCCTAATACAGCTTGGGCGCCCCCGGCGGGCGCGATTTGAAGCGTCGGTGTGCCCACAGGTACTGCTCGGGGCATTCGCGCAGCACCGACTCGATCCACTGGTTGATGCGCAGGCAGTCGGCCTCTTCGCTCTCCCCCGGAAAATCCTGCAGCGGCGCATGGATCACCAGCCGGTAGCCACTGCCGTCCGCCAGGCGCTGCTGGGTGAACGGGATCACCCGCGCCCGCCCCAGGCGGGCGAACTTAGTGGTGGCGGTCACGGTAGCCGCCTCGATCCCGAACAGCGGCACGAACACACTCTGCTTGGCGCCGTAGTCCTGGTCGGGCGCATACCAGATGGCGCGCCCCGAGCGCAGCAACTTGAGCATGCCGCGCACGTCCTCACGCTCCACGGCCAGCGAGTCGAGGTTGTGCCGCTCGCGCCCGCGGCGCTGCACGAAGTCGAACAACGGGTTCTTGTGCTCGCGGTACATGCCGTCGATGGTGTGTTCCTGGCCCAGCAGCGCCGCACCGATCTCCAGCGTGGTGAAGTGCAGGGCCATCAGGATGGCCCCCTGCCCGTCACGCTGCGCCGCCTGCAGGTGCTCCAGCCCCTCGATGTGCGCCAGGCGCGCCAACCGGGCCTTTGGCCACCACCAGCTCATGGCCATTTCGAAGAAGGCGATGCCGGTGGAGGCGAAGTTTTCCTTGAGCAGACGGGTTCGTTCGACAGACGGTAATTCGGGGAAACACAGTTCCAGGTTGCGCGCAGCAATGCGTCGACGGTCACCGGCAACACGGTACATCAGCGCGCCCAGCAGGCGGCCCAGCACCAGCAAAGCCCGGTAGGGCAGCTGCACGATCAGCCACAGCAGGGCCAGGCCCAGCCACAGCGGCCAGAAGCGTGGATGAAGAAAATAAAGGCGAAAACGCGGGCGATCCATTAAACATTCCGCAAAGACGATGGCCGGGCATTCTACAACGGTTCGCTGCGGGTTGCGGCTAACCGGCGTTCTCGTTATAAGTCTGAGCACTTTTTCGTAACAAGCTGCCTTATGCCAACCATGAGCCAAACCCAGACGCCAGACCAAGCCCCCGTGTTCCAGCTCAAGGGCAGCATGCTCGCCATCACGGTGCTCGAGCTTGCGCAGAACGACCTCGAAGGCCTCGATCGGCAACTGGCGGCCAAAGTCGCCCAGGCCCCCAACTTCTTCAGCAACACCCCGCTGGTGCTGGCGCTGGACAAGCTGCCGGCCGGCGAAGGCGCGGTCGACCTGCCCGGGCTGATGCGCGTATGCCGCCACCATGGCCTGCGTACCCTGGCCATTCGCGCCAGCCGTATCGAGGACATCGCCGCCGCCATTGCCATCGACCTGCCGGTGCTGCCGCCGTCCGGTGCCCGCGAACGTGCGCTGGAGCCTGCGGTGGAGGTGCCACCGGCGCCCAAGCCCGAGCCGGCCCCGGCCCCGCCGCCGGAGCCTGCGGTAAAACCGACAAAAATCATCACCTCGCCGGTGCGTGGCGGCCAACAGATCTATGCTCAGGGCGGCGACCTGGTGGTACTGGCTTCGGTCAGCCCCGGTGCGGAACTTCTGGCCGATGGCAACATCCATGTTTACGGCGCGATGCGCGGTCGCGCCCTCGCCGGTATCAAGGGCAACACCAGGGCACGTATTTTCTGTCAGCAGCTGACCGCCGAAATGGTCTCGATCGCCGGGCAGTACAAGGTGGCCGAAGACCTGCGTCGCGACCCGTTGTGGGGGGCCAACGTGCAGGTCAGCCTGTCCGGTGACGTGTTGAACATCACCCGTCTTTAACGGATACTTGCCGCCATTTTCAGCGCAACTTTTCCATATGTTGCCGGTTTGGATATTTCTGGGACCTCAACGTCCTTTTTCTTTAGGGGTGATACACCTTGGCCAAGATTCTAGTGGTTACATCCGGCAAGGGTGGTGTGGGTAAGACCACCACCAGCGCCGCTATCGGTACCGGCCTCGCACTGCGCGGCCACAAGACGGTCATCGTCGACTTCGACGTCGGCCTGCGTAACCTCGATCTGATCATGGGCTGCGAACGCCGCGTGGTGTACGACTTCGTCAACGTGGTCAACGGCGAAGCCAACCTGCAGCAGGCCCTGATCAAGGACAAGCGCCTCGAGAACCTGTACGTGCTGGCCGCCAGCCAGACCCGTGACAAGGATGCGCTCACGCTCGAAGGCGTGGAGCGGGTCCTGATGGAGCTCAAGGAGCAATTCGAATACGTGGTCTGCGACTCGCCGGCCGGTATCGAGAAAGGCGCCCACCTGGCCATGTACTTCGCCGACGAAGCCATCGTGGTGACCAACCCGGAAGTCTCCTCGGTACGTGACTCGGACCGCATGCTGGGCCTGCTGGCCAGCAAGTCGCGCCGTTCCGAACGCAACGAAGACCCGATCAAGGAACACCTGCTGATCACCCGCTACCATCCAGAGCGCGTGAGCAAGGGCGAAATGCTCGGTGTCGAGGACGTCAAGGAAATCCTCGCCGTCGCGCTGCTGGGCGTGATCCCCGAATCCCAGGCGGTGCTCAAGGCATCCAACCAGGGTGTGCCGGTGATCCTCGACGACCAGAGCGATGCCGGCCAGGCCTACAGCGACACCGTCGACCGCCTGCTGGGCAAAACCGTGGAACACCGGTTCCTCGATGTACAGAAGAAGGGATTCTTCGAGCGCCTGTTTGGAGGCAACTGACCAATGAACCTTTTTGACTTCTTTCGTGCCAACAAAAAAGTAAGCACCGCGTCGGTCGCGAAAGAGCGTCTACAGATCATCGTGGCGCACGAGCGCGGCCAGCGCAGTACTCCGGACTACCTGCCAGCCTTGCAGAAGGAACTGGTCGAGGTGATCCGCAAGTACGTCAACATCGGCTCGGATGATGTGCACGTCGCTCTGGAGAACCAGGGCAGCTGCTCCATCCTGGAACTCAATATCACCCTGCCCGATCGTTGATCGGCGCACAGGGGTAACCTGCCACGGCGGCGGCCGGGCCCGGGCTCATACAGCCCGGGCCCGGCCGCCGCCGTTGGCGTTTGCAGAGAACACGCAATGCCGCTGTCCAACGTTCACATCCTTCACCAGGATGCCGCCATCCTGGTGGTCAACAAGCCGACCCTGCTGCTGTCCGTGCCGGGGCGCGCCGACGACAACAAGGATTGCCTGATCACCCGCCTGCAGGAAAACGGCTACCCCGACGCCCTGATCGTGCACCGTCTGGATTGGGAAACCTCGGGGATCATCCTGCTGGCGCGCGACGCCGACAGCCACCGCGAGCTGTCGCGCCAGTTCCATGACCGTGAAACCGAGAAGGCCTACACCGCACTGTGCTGGGGCCAGCCTGCGCTGGACAGCGGCAGCATCGACCTGCCGTTGCGCTACGACCCGCCCACCAAGCCACGGCACGTGGTGGACCACGAGCAGGGCAAGCATGCGCTGACCTTCTGGCGCATCGTCGAGCGCTGTGGCGATCATTGCCGGGTGGAGCTCACGCCGATTACCGGGCGTTCGCACCAGTTGCGCGTGCACATGCTGTCGATCGGGCATCCGCTGCTGGGGGATCGACTGTACGCCTACCCCGAGGCCCTGGCGGCGCATGAGCGGTTGTGCCTGCATGCCAGCATGCTGAGCTTCACCCACCCGGTGAGCGGCGAGCGACTGCGCTTCGAATGCCCGGCGCCGTTCTGATACACCGCGGCGCGGCTATCGCGGGTCAACCCGCTCCCACAACGATCACCCTGAACGCTGTGGGAGCGGGCTTGCCCCGCGATAGGGCCCACGCAAATCCGTGATCAATACGTTAAACTCGCGCCACTGCTGTCTGGAGTGACCTATGCGCGATGCACTGAACCAAGGCCTGATCGACTTTCTCAAGGCCTCCCCCACGCCGTTCCACGCCACCGCCAGCCTGTCGCAGCGCCTCGAGGCCGCCGGCTACCAGCGCCTGGACGAACGTGACAGCTGGGCCACCACGCCCGGCGGACGCTACTACCTGACCCGCAACGACTCCTCGATCATCGCCATCAAGCTCGGCCGCCATTCGCCGCTGCTCGACGGCATTCGCCTGGTCGGCGCCCACACCGACAGCCCCTGCCTGCGCGTCAAGCCACAGCCCGAACTGCAGCGCCAGGGCTTCTGGCAGCTGGGCGTGGAAGTCTACGGTGGCGCCCTGCTGGCCCCCTGGTTCGACCGCGACCTGTCGCTGGCCGGGCGCGTGACCTTCCGCCGCGACGGCAAGGTCGAAAGCCAGCTGATCGACTTCAAGCAGCCCATCGCGGTGATCCCCAACCTGGCGATCCACCTCAACCGCAGCGCCAACGAAGGCTGGGCGATCAACCCGCAGACCGAGCTGCCACCGATCCTGGCCCAGGTGGCCGGTGACGAGCGCGTCGACTTTCGCGCCCTGCTCACCGAGCAACTGGCCCGCGAACATGGTCTGAACGCCGACGTGGTGCTGGACTACGAGCTGAGCTTCTACGACACCCAGGACGCCGCCGTGGTCGGCCTGCATGGCGACTTCATCGCCGGCGCGCGGCTGGACAACCTGCTGTCGTGCTACGCCGGCCTGCAGGCCCTGCTGGCCGCCGACAGCGACGAGACCTGCGTACTGGTGTGCAACGACCACGAAGAGGTCGGCTCCAGCTCCGCCTGCGGCGCCGACGGCCCGATGCTGGAACAGACCCTGCGCCGCCTGCTGCCCGACGGTGACGATTTCGTCCGGGCCATCCAGCGCTCGCTGCTGGTGTCGGCCGACAATGCCCACGGCGTGCACCCCAACTACGCCGACCGGCACGACGGCAACCACGGGCCCAAGCTCAACGCCGGCCCGGTGATCAAGGTCAACAACAACCAGCGCTACGCCACCAACAGCGAAACCGCCGGTTTCTTCCGCCACCTGTGCATGGCCGAGGAAGTGCCTGTGCAGAGCTTCGTGGTGCGCAGCGACATGGGCTGCGGCTCGACCATCGGCCCGATCACCGCCAGCCACCTGGGTGTGCGCACGGTGGACATCGGCCTGCCGACGTTTGCCATGCACTCGATCCGCGAGCTGTGCGGCAGCCAGGACCTGGCGCACCTGGTCAAGGTGCTGACCGCGTTCTACCTGAGCCGCGATCTGCCCTGACCTGACAGGCCTGCGCCCACAGCACTGCGGTGATCGCCAAACAGGCGCCGTACCTGTGGGCGCTGGCTTGCCAACGAAGAGGCCACGACTGACCCCCATCAACCCGCGCGCAAACATTTGGCGCTATGCTTGCCCATCACTACACCTCCTACAGCATAAGGACCTTGCGCATGTCCGAGTTTCAAACGATGTTCCTCCCGGTGATCGCCGGGTTGATCCTGCTCACCGTCGGCTTCAGCATGCGCGAGCGCAACAGCGGGGTGCTGATGATGTGGATCGGCATGCTGGGCATCCTGGGCATCATGGTGTGGAAGATCCTCGAGAAACTCACCTGACAAATGCTCTACACTCGGGCGATTGAGTGTTCGAGGTTGATCGTCCGGTGCCTGCCTTCCTGCGTTTCCTGTCCCTGCTGCTGATTCTGTTCCTGCCCCTGGGCCACGCACACGCGGCCGGCCTACCGGGCCTGCTTGGCGGTTCGAGCAAACCCCAGCCCGAGGCGACTGAACCCCTCGCGCAATCGCTCGACGATGTCATCAAGAACCTCGAGAACGACCAGCAACGCAGCAGGCTGCTGGCCGACCTGAAGAAGCTGCGCGACGCCACCAGGCAAGCCCAGCCCAGTGCCGAGCAAGGTGTGCTGGGCCTGATCGGCACCACCTTCAACGAACTGGAAAAGCAGTTCAGCGGCGAGGCCAGCCCGTTCAACCGCTGGAGCCGCGAACTGGAACTGGCCCAGATCGAGCTCAGTGCGCGGGTGGTGCCGGTGCATGAATGGCCGACGATCCTGTTCGGTTTCGCCGCCATCATCGCGCTCTGGAGCCTGCTGGCCTACGCGCTGAACTGGGTCAGCCACCAGGTACGCCTGCGCTTCGGCCTCACCGAAGAGCTGCCGCAACACCCGCGCACCTGGGACCTGGTGCGCTTCGCCCTGCGCAAGCTCGGGCCTTGGCTGGTGGCGCTGATCATCACCGTGTACCTGAGCTTTGCCCTGCCCTCTTCGCTGGGCAAGTCGATGGCCATGGTACTGGCCTACGCCCTGGTGGTCGGCACCTGCTTCTCGGCCATCTGCGTGATCGCCTTCTCGCTGCTCGATGGCCCGCACCGCCACCGCGCCCTGTACATCCTGCGCCACCGCGCGTTCCGTCCGCTGTGGCTGATCGGCAGCTTTGCCGCCTTCGGCGAGGCGATGAACGACCCACGCATGGCCGCCGCCCTGGGCGACCACCTGGCGCACACCCTGGCGACCCTGGCCAACATTCTGGCGGCGCTGTCCACCGGGCTGTTCATCCTGCGCTTTCGCCGCCCCATCGCGCACCTCATTCGCAACCAGCCGCTGTCTCGGCGCCTGACGCGCCGCGCCCTGAGCGACACCATCGAGATCCTCGGCACCTTCTGGTACCTGCCGGCCCTGGTGCTGGTGGGCATTTCGCTGTTCGCCACGTTCGTGTCCGCCGGCGACACCAGCACGGCCCTGCGCCAGTCGCTGATGTGCACGGTGCTGGTGGTGATGTGCATGGTGGTCAATGGCCTGGTGCGCCGCCATGCGCTCAAGCCGCAGCGGGCCAACCGGCGCCAGGCGGTCTACGCCGAACGCCTCAAGAGCTTTGGCTACACCCTGGTGCACCTGCTCATCTGGCTGGTGTTCATTGAGCTGGGCCTGCGTGTATGGGGCTTCTCGCTGATCGGTTTCACCGAGGGCGAAGGCCACGAGGTGGCGGTGCGCGTGTTCGGCCTGGCCGGCACGCTGATCGCCGCCTGGCTGGTGTGGATCCTCAGCGACACCGCCGTGCACCACGCACTCACCCGCTCGCGCAAGGGCCTGGCCAATGCCCGTGCGCAAACCATGATGCCGCTGATCCGCAACGTGCTGTTCGTGGCCATCTTCATCATCGCGGTGATCGTGGCCCTGGCCAACATGGGCATGAACGTCACGCCGCTGCTGGCCGGTGCCGGTGTGATCGGCCTGGCCATCGGCTTTGGTGCGCAATCGCTGGTGGCCGACCTGATCACCGGCCTGTTCATCATCATCGAGGACTCCCTGGCCATCGATGATTATGTGGATGTCGGCGGCCACCTGGGAACCGTCGAAGGCCTGACCATCCGTACCGTGCGCCTGCGCGACATCGACGGCATCGTGCACACCATCCCGTTCAGCGAGATCAAGAGCATCAAGAACTACTCGCGCGAATTCGGCTACGCGATCTTCCGCATCGCCATCCCCTACAACATGAGCATCGACAAGGCCATCGGCCTGGTTCGCGACGTGGGCCAGAAGATGCGCAGCGATCCGCTGCAACGGCGCAATATCTGGTCGCCGCTGGAGTTCCAGGGGGTGGAGAGCTTCGAGTCCGGCTCGGCGGTGCTGCGCGCGCGCTTCAAGACCGCGCCGATCAAGCAATGGGAGGTGTCGCGGGCATTCAACCTGGCGCTCAAGCGCCAGCTCGACGAAGCCGGGCTGGACCTGGCTACCCCGCGTCTTTCGGTGCAGGTGGTGACCGCCGGCGGTGGCCCCGCCCAGGACACCGCCCCCGTCGACAGCAACGCCTAGCCCGCCTCGGCCACGATGCGAATCGCATCGTGGCGCCAGTACTCCAGGTCGCAGTCGATCAGCCGCCCGTGCTGGTCGCTGTTGACCCGGGTGATATGCAGGCCGGCACTGCCGGCCGACACCTTCAGCGCCATCGCCGCCGCCACCGGCAACGCGGTGGGCAGCGTCTCGAAACGCACCCGGCCATAGGCGATGCCGTAGTGCAGCGCGTACAGCTCGGTCAGCGACTGGCTCAGGTCGAAATCCAGAATCCCGGCAAAGTACTCGGGGTTGAGGTAATGCTCGGCATAGAGCACCGCGCGCCCATCGATACGCCGCAGGCGGCAGATCTGGATCACGCTGGACAGCGCCGGCAATTGCAGGCGCGCACAGATCGCCGCCGGCGCCGGCTGCAGGCGGGCCGACAACAGTTCGGTAGCCGGCTGTCGACCCTGGTCGCGCACCATGGCATGGAAGTGGCTGCGCTCGATCAGGTCATAGCTCAGGCGCTGGGGCGCCACGAACCAGCCACGGCGTTCCTCGCGGTAGATCAGCCCGCAGGCCTCCAGTTGCACCAGCGCCTCGCGCAGGGTGATGCGCGTGGTATCGAACACCTCGCTGAGCTTGCGTTCGGCCGGCAACTTGCAGCCGGGCGCCAGCAGGCCATGCTCGATCTGCTCTTGCAGGGCATTGCATATGGCTGTTACTGCACGCGTGGGCAGTCGATGCATCAAGGGTTACCTATCTGGACTAGTCCAGCCTGGTGCGTGTGCCAGAACGGCGCAGCGACGATGGCCGGGCGGAGTAACCAAAGCCTAGGCAATCCACATGAACGGCACATGACAGCGCGCCGGACGGTCACGCACAGGCCCGGTCGAGTGCGGTCAAGGCGTTGCGGATCAAGCACTTGAAACTGGTCTACGCTCTATTTTCAGGGCCGCTGCACACACCTGGCGCGGCGCCTTCGACATCAAACTGTCATGCAACCGGCCTACCTTGGCTCGGGTATTGCTGACCTAGACCAACCGAATCGAAACCCTCTCAGCGTTTTGCACGGCACCCATCAAGGAGCTTCGGATGAAACAGCTTTTTCTGGCCTCACTGTTAGGCACCAGTATTGCCCTGTGCACCTCGGCCATGGCCGCGGACACCGACCTCAAGGCCCTCGAGGACGCCGCCCGCAAGGAAGGCGTCGTCAACAGCGTCGGCATGCCCGATGCCTGGGCCAACTGGAAGGGCACCTGGGCGGACCTGGCGAGCAAGTACGGCCTCAAGCACATGGACACCGACATGAGCTCGGCCCAGGAAGTGGCCAAGTTCGATGCCGAGAAAGACAACGCCAGCGCCGATATCGGCGACGTCGGCGCCGCCTTCGGCCCCATTGCGCTGGCCAAGGGCGTGACCCAGCCGTACAAGCCCAGCACCTGGGAGCAGATACCGACCTGGGCCAAGGACCAGGACGGACACTGGGCACTGGCCTATACCGGCACCATCGCCTTCATCATCAACAAGCAGCTGGTCAAGGAAGAAGACATTCCCAAGACCTGGCACGACCTGGAAAAGGGCAAGTACAAGGTCGCCATCGGTGACGTCGGCACCGCTGCCCAGGCGGCCAACGGCGTACTGGCTGCAGCCATTGCCTACAAGGGCGACGAGTCCAACATCGAGCCGGGCCTGCAACTGTTCACCAAGCTGGCCCAGCAAAAGCGCCTGTCGCTGGCCAACCCGACCATCCAGACCCTTGAGAAGGGCGAGATCGAGGTCGGCGTGGTGTGGGACTTCAACGGCCTGAGCTACCGCGAGCAGATCGACCCGAAACGCTTCGAGGTGCTGATCCCGTCCGACGGCTCGGTGATGTCCGGCTACACCACCATCATCAACAAGTACGCCAAGCATCCGAACGCCGCCAAGCTGACCCGTGAATACATCTTCAGCGATGCCGGGCAGACCAACCTGGCCATCGGCCATGCGCGGCCGATTCGTGCCGAGCACCTGAAGCTGCCGGCGGACGTGCAGGCCAAGCTGCTGCCCAACGAGCAGTACGCGCCGGCGCAGCCGATCAAGGATGCAGCGGCATGGGAAGCCACCTCCAAGGCCCTGCCGCAGAAGTGGCAGGAGCAGGTCATCATCGAGATGGAGTGAAACCATCGCGGGTCAGGCCTGCTCCCACAAGGAGCGGGCTTGACCCGCGATGTGGTCATCGCTGTCACCGGAGCCACCCATGAACCACAACGTCATCCTCATCATCCTCGACGGCCTCAACCACCAGGTGGCCCACCACGCCATGGGCCACCTGCATGCCTATGTAGAAGCAGACCGCGCCGCCCTGTACCGCCTGGAATGCGAACTGCCGGCACTGTCGCGACCACTCTACGAATGCATCCTCACCGGTGTGCCGCCGATCGACAGCGGCATCGTGCACAACAACGTCACGCGCCTGTCCACCCAACGCAGCATTTTCCACTACGCCCGCGACGCCGGGCTGTGCACCGCCGCCGCGGCCTACCACTGGGTCAGCGAGCTGTACAACCGCTCCCCTTTCGAACCGCTGCGTGACCGCCACACCCATGCGCCGAAACTGCCGATCCAGCATGGCCTGTTCTACTACGCCGACCACTATCCCGACTCGCACCTGTTCGCCGACGCCGAGTACCTGCGGCGCAAGCACGCACCGAACTTCCTGCTGGTGCATCCGATGAACATCGACGATGCCGGGCACAAGCATGGCCTGGACAGCAGCCAGTACCGCAACAGCGCACGCAGCGCCGATATCCTGCTGGCCGACTACCTCAGCACCTGGCTGCAGGACGGCTACCAGGTGCTGATCACCGCCGACCACGGCATGAACAACGACCGCTCGCACAACGGCGTGTTGCCCGAGGAGCGCGAAGTGCCGCTGTTCGTGTTCGGCGATGCGTTCAGCCTCGACCCGGCCGCCAAGCCCCTGCAGACCGAACTGTGCGGCACCGTATGCGAACTGCTCGGCATCCCCCACGACAAGCCGGTATGCCGGGAGCTGCTCTCGTGAACTCGATCACCCGTGGCAAATGGCTGGCGCTGTTGTGCCTGCTGCCCTTCGCGGTATTTTTCATCATCTTCCAGATCGCCCCGCTGACCTGGGTGGCCGTGCACAGCCTGCAGGCCGAAAGCGGCTGGGGCCTGGACAATTTCAGCAAGGTGCTGGGCTCGAAGTTCTACCGCCAGGCCATCCAGCACAGCCTGGAGATCAGCTTCTGGTCGAGTCTGTTCGGCATCCTGATCGCCATCCTGGGCAGCTATTCGCTGCGCAAGGTGGACTCGCGCCTGCGCGACTTCGTCAACGCCTTCGCCAACATGACCAGCAACTTCTCCGGCGTGCCGCTGGCCTTCGCCTTCATCATCCTGCTCGGCTTCAACGGCGCGCTGACCCTGCTGCTCAAGCAGGCCGGGATCATCGAGGACTTCAACCTCTACTCCAAGACCGGGCTGATCATCCTCTATACCTACTTCCAGATCCCGCTGGGCGTACTGCTGCTGTACCCGGCGTTCGACGCCCTGCGCGAAGACTGGCGCGAATCGGCCGCCCTGCTGGGCGCCAGCGCCTGGGATTACTGGCGCCTGATCGGCCTGCCGGTGCTGACCCCGGCGCTGCTGGGCACCTTCGTGATCCTGCTGGCCAACGCACTGGGCGCCTACGCCACGGTGTACGCGCTGACCACCGGCAACTTCAACGTGCTGCCGATCCGCATCGCCGCGCTGGTGTCCGGCGACATCTCGCTGAACCCGAACCTGGCCAGCGCGCTGGCGATGATCCTGGTGGGGCTGATGACCCTGGTCACGCTGGTGCACCAGTGGCTGTTGAAGAGGAGCTACCATGTCTCGCGCTGAATCGGGCCCGGCCGGGCTCTACCACCGCGTGGTGGTGTACGTGCTGTTCGTGATCCTGCTGCTGCCGCTGGCCGGCACCCTGCTCTACTCGTTGTCCACCAGCTGGTCGGCGAGCCTGCTGCCCAGCGGGCTGACCTTCAAGTGGTACCTGGCGCTATGGAGCGAGCCGCGTTTTCTGGCCGCCTTCGGCCAGTCGCTGCTGGTGTGCGTGGGCGCGCTGGTACTGTCGGTGCTGCTGATCCTGCCGCTGCTGTTCGTGGTGCACTACCACTTCCCCAGGCTCGACGCACTGATGAACATCCTCATCCTGCTGCCCTTCGCGGTGCCGCCGGTGGTGTCGTCGGTGGGGCTGCTGCAGCTGTATGGCTCGGGGCCGATGGCGATGGTCGGCACGCCGTGGATTTTGATCGGCTGCTATTTCACCGTGGCCCTGCCCTTCATGTACCGCGCCATCACCAACAACCTGCAGGCGATCAACCTGCGCGACCTGATGGATGCCGCCCAGTTGCTGGGGGCCAACACCTGGCAGGCCGCGTTTCTGGTGGTGCTGCCCAACCTGCGCAAGGGCCTGATGGTGGCGCTGCTGCTGTCGTTCTCGTTCCTGTTCGGCGAGTTCGTGTTTGCCAACCTGCTGGTGGGCACCCGCTACGAGACGCTGCAGGTGTACCTGAACAACATGCGCAACAGCAGCGGGCACTTCAACAGCGCGCTGGTGATTTCCTACTTCCTCTTCGTGCTGGTGCTGACCTGGGCAGCCAACCGCCTGAACAAGGACAAGACCTGAAATGAGCTTCGTCAGCATCCAGAACCTGCAAAAAAGCTACGGCGCCAGCGCGGTGTTCAACGACATCAACTGCGAGATCGGCCGCGGTGAGTTCGTCACCCTGCTCGGCCCCTCCGGCTGCGGCAAGTCCACCCTGCTGCGCTGCATCGCCGGCCTGACCGCTGTAGACAGCGGCAGGATCCTGCTCGACGGGCAGGACCTGGTACCGCAGAGCCCGCAAAAGCGCGGCATCGGCATGGTGTTCCAGAGCTACGCGCTGTTCCCCAACATGAGCGTGGAACAGAACGTCGCCTTCGGCCTGCGCATGCAGAAGATCAAGGGCCAAGACAGCCGCCCACGGGTACTCGAGGCGCTGCGCATGGTCGAGTTGCAGGACTTTGCCAGCCGCTACCCGCACCAGCTCTCCGGCGGCCAGTGCCAGCGCGTGGCCCTGGCCCGCTCGCTGGTGACCCGCCCGCGCCTGTTGCTGCTGGACGAGCCGCTGTCGGCGCTGGATGCACGCATCCGCAAGCACCTGCGCGAACAGATCCGCCAGATCCAGCGCGAGCTGGGCCTGACCACCATCTTCGTCACCCATGACCAGGAAGAGGCGCTGACCATGTCCGACCGCATCTTCCTGATGAACCAGGGCCGCATCGTGCAGAGTGGCGATGCCGAATCGCTGTACACCGCACCCGTGGATGCCTTCGCGGCCGGCTTCATCGGCAACTACAACCTGCTCGATGCCCAGAGTGCCAGCCGCCTGCTGCAACGTACGGTGAACAGCCGCCTGGCAATCCGTCCCGAAGCCATCGCGCTGAGCCTGGAAGGCGAACGCGAAGGCCTGGTGCGCAGTCACAGCCTGCTGGGCAACGTGATCCGCTACCGCATCGAAGCGCGTGGTGTGGAGCTGGTGGTGGATGTGCTCAATCGTTCAGCCGCCGATCTGCATGCGGACGGCGAGCGGGTATCCTTGTCCATCGATCCCACCGCCCTCTGCGAAGTTGCCTGAGGGCCGAACAGGAGTTTTGTTGTTATGGCTTTAGCGATTTTCGATCTGGATGAAACCCTGATCCACGGCGACTGCGCCTCGCTGTGGAGCGAGCAGATGGTGCGCCTGGGCTGGGTGGACGGTGAGTCGTTCCTGCGCAGGGACCGTGAGCTGATGGAGGCCTACGGCAAGGGGCACCTGGCGATGGAAGACTACATGGCGTTCAGCCTGGAGCCGCTGATCGGGCGCACACCAGAGGAAGTCGATCATCTGGTCGAGCCGTGGGTGGAAGACTTCATCGAGCCGATCATCTTCAGTGAGGCCACCCGCACCATTGCCGAGCACCGCAAGGCGGGGGATCGAATTCTGGTGATCTCGGCCTCGGGTGTGCATCTGGTGGGACCGATTGCCGCGCGCCTGGGGATCGACGAGTACCTGGGCATCGAGCTGGAAGTGGAAAAAGGGTTCTACACCGGCAAGACCGTGGGCACCCTGACCTACCGCGAAGGCAAGATCACCCGCTTGCTGGAGTGGCTGGACCAGCAGGAAGAGAACCTGGAAGGCGCAAGCTTCTATTCCGATTCGCGCAATGACCTGCCGTTGCTGCTGAAGGTTGACCACCCGTATGTGGTCAACCCGGACCCGGTGCTGCGCGAGCATGCCGAGAAGAATGGCTGGCCGATTCTGGCCTGGGCCTGAAAAAAGTTCGCCGGCAAGGTCGGCTCCTGCAGGAGTCGGCCTTGCCGGCGAACAGGGCCCTATACCAGGCTGTCGTCGATCACCAGCACCAACTTGCCCGATACCTGGTTGCCCGCCAGTTCGGCATACGCCGCCTCGGCGTCCTTCACCGCATAGCTGCCTACCAGTTGCGGCTTCAAGCGGCCTTCGGCGAACAGCGGCCACACCTGTTGGCCCAGGTCACTGAGCAGGTCGGCCTTGAACTGGTCATCGCGATTGCGCAGGGTCGAGCCGGTCACCTGCACCCGCTTGGCCAGTACCTGGGCCAGGTCCAGCTCGGCCTTGCGCCCGCCCATCAGGCCGATGATCACCCAGCGCCCGTCTCGGGCCAGCAGCTTGAGGTTGAGCGCCGCATAGTTGGCCCCCACCGGGTCCAGGATCACATCGAACGGGGCGAAGTCGTTCAGCGCCTCTATATCGTCACCGCGCACCACGCCACCGCTGGCGCCCAGCGCCTGACAATAGGCCAGCCGCTCGGCCGAGCCCACGCTGACCCAGCTGGGGCTGCCGAAGGCCTTGCACAGCTGGATGGCCGCCGACCCCACGCCGCTGGCGCCGGCATGCAGCAACACCTTCTCGCCCGGCTTGAGGCCGCCCAGCTGGAACAGGTTGAGCCAGGCCGTGGCGTATACCTCCGGGATCGCAGCCGCCTGCTGCAGGCTCAGGCCCTCGGGCACCGGCAGCACGTGGCGCGCGTCGACCACCACCTCTTCGGCCATGCCGCCACCGGCCAGCAGTGCGCATACCCGGTCGCCCACCTGCCAGGACACCCCGGCTCCCACTTCGCTGATCACCCCGGCACATTCCAGGCCCAGGAACTCGCTGGCGCCCGGTGGCGGCGGGTACAATCCGGCACGCTGCAACAGGTCGGCGCGATTGAGCCCGGCCGCTGCCACGCGGATGCGTACTTGACCTACATCGCAAGTTGGACTTGTCGTCTCAACCCACTCCACATGTCCGTCAACGCCTTGCAATGCCTTCACAGTGCCTCCATAGTTGAGTCATGACTGAGCCTGGCTGCCTTGGCACCAGGCTTTTTGCATTATGCGTCCGGCTCCATGGAACCGGCGAATTCAAAGACGGCCTAATATGCGTGATCAATTGCCCCTACGTCGAATCAGCATGAAGCATCTCCTGCCCAGCACTGCCCTCGCCCTGATGATCGGCCTTGGCAGCTTGCCGCTGGCCGGCGCCGCTTCGGCCGCCAACAGTTGGGACAAGTTGCAACCAGACCGCGATGAAGTGGTCGCCAGCCTGAACGTGGTCGAGTTGCTCAAGCGCCACCACTACAGCAAGCCGCCACTCAATGATGCGCGCTCGGTCATCATCTACGACAGTTACATCAAACTGCTCGATCCCTCGCGCAGTTACTTCATGGCCAGCGATATTGCCGAGTTCGACAAGTGGAAGACGCAGTTCGACGACTTCCTCAAGAGCGGCAACCTGGACCCGGGCTTCACCATCTACAAACGTTATCTGGATCGCGTGAAATCGCGCCTGGACTTCGCCCTGGCCGAGCTGAACAAGGGCGTCGACAAGATCGACTTCACCACCCAGGAAACCCTGCTGGTCGACCGCAAGGACGCTCCGTGGCTGCAGAACCAGGCCGAGCTCGACGACCTGTGGCGCAAACGCGTCAAGGACGAGGTGCTGCGCCTGAAGATCGCCGGCAAGGAACCCAAGGCCATCCAGGAACTGCTGACCAAGCGCTACAAGAACCAGCTCGCGCGCCTGGACCAGACCCGCGCCGAAGATATCTTCCAGGCCTACATCAACACCTTCGCCCAGTCGTACGACCCGCACACCAACTACCTGTCGCCCGACAACGCCGAGAACTTCGACATCAACATGAGCCTGTCGCTCGAAGGTATCGGCGCGGTGCTGCAAAGCGACAACGACCAGGTCAAGATCGTGCGCCTGGTGCCGGCTGGCCCTGCCGCCAAGACCAAGCAGGTGGCCCCGGCCGACAAGATCATCGGCGTTGCCCAGGGCGACAAGGAAATGGTCGACGTGATCGGCTGGCGCCTGGACGAAGTGGTCAAGCTGATCCGCGGCCCGAAGGGCTCCGTGGTGCGCCTGGAGGTCATCCCGGCCAGCAACGCGCCTAACGACCAGACCAGCAAGATCGTCTCGATCACCCGCGAAGCGGTCAAGCTCGAAGAACAGGCCGCCAAGAAGTCGGTGCTCAAGCTCAAGCAGGACGGACGCGACTACAAGCTGGGCATCATCGAGATCCCGGCCTTCTACCTCGACTTCAAGGCGTTCCGCGCCGGGGATCCGGAGTACAAGTCCACCACCCGTGACGTGAAGAAACTGCTCACCGAACTGCAGAAGGAAAAGGTCGACGGCGTGGTCATCGACCTGCGCAACAACGGCGGCGGCTCCCTGCAGGAAGCCACCGAGCTGACCAGCCTGTTCATCGACAAGGGCCCCACCGTGCTGGTACGCAACGCCGACGGCCGTGTCGACGTGCTCGAAGACGAAAACACCGGTGCCTTCTACAAGGGCCCGCTGGCGCTGCTGGTCAATCGCCTGTCGGCCTCGGCCTCGGAGATTTTCGCCGGCGCCATGCAGGACTACCACCGTGCCCTGATCATCGGTGGCCAGACCTTCGGCAAAGGCACCGTGCAGACCATCCAGCCGCTCAACCACGGCGAGCTCAAGCTGACCCTGGCCAAGTTCTACCGGGTTTCCGGGCAGAGCACCCAGCACCAGGGCGTGTTGCCGGACATCGACTACCCGTCGATCATCGACACCAAGGAGATCGGCGAGAGCGCCCTGCCCGAAGCCATGCCGTGGGACACCATCCGCCCGGCCATCAAGCCGGCCGTCGACCCGTTCAAGCCGTTCCTTGCGCAACTCAAGGCGCGCCACGAAAACCGCAGCGCCAAGGACCCGGAGTTCGTCTACATTCGCGATCGCCTGGCCCTGACCCAGCAGTTGATGAACGAGAAGACCGTCAGCCTCAACGAGGTGGAACGCCGCGCTCGCCATGCCGACATCGAAGGCAAGCAGCTGGCGCTGGAAAACATCCGGCGCAAGGCCAAGGGCGAAGAGCCGCTCAAGGAACTGAAGAAGGAAGACGAAGACGCCCTGCCGGTCGAGCCGGATGACACCAAGCCGGAAGATGACGCGTACCTCGCCGAAACCGGGCGCATCCTGCTGGACTACCTGGGGCTGAATTCCTCGGTGGCCAAGCACTGAAACGATAATGGCAAAATAATGTGACGGTGCCCTTTTCGGGTCATCAAACAGTCATCATTCTGTCGTGAAATAAGGGACTGGGCGCCGATGGCCCCAGTCCCTTTTTTTCAAGGTAGCCCTGCCATGACCGTGACCGAACAGCTCAGCGCGTTGAGCTCCATCCTGGCTCAAAGCGGCTTGCACAGCCTGTTCCAACCCATCGTCTGCCTGTCCGAGCGACGCATCCTCGGTTATGAAGCCCTCAGCCGCGGCCCGTCCAACAGCCCGCTGCACTCCCCCATCAACCTGTTCGCCGTGGCCCGCCATGCCGGCCGCCTGACCGAACTGGAGGTGGCCTGCCGCGAAAGCGCGTGCCGGCGTTTCAGCCAGCAGCAACTGGAAGGCAAGCTGTTCCTCAACGTGTCGCCCGAGTCGTTGCTCGAGCCGCAATACCAGTCCGGGCGCACGCTCAAGCTGCTGCAGAGCCTGGGCATCCCACCCAGCCGGGTGGTCATCGAGTTGACCGAACAAACCCCCACCGACGACTTCCAGCTGCTGTTCAACGCCCTGCACCACTACCGCGACATGGGCTTTTCGATTGCCCTGGACGACCTGGGCGCCGGCTATTCCAGCCTGCGCCTGTGGTCGGAACTGCGCCCGGACTACGTCAAGATCGACCGGCATTTCATCGACGGCATTCACCAGGATGCGGTCAAGCGTGAGTTCGTCGGCTCGATCCTGCAGATCGCCAAGGCGTCGCGGGCCAAGGTGATTGCCGAGGGCATCGAGCTGGCCGAGGAGCTGGCGGTGCTCACCGAGATGGGGGTCGACCTGGTACAGGGCTACCTGCTGTGCCGGCCGCAGGAGCAACCGCCCCGCGACGCTACCGCCATGCTGCCGTCAGCGACGCACAGTGGCGCGGTGGTGCTGGGTGAGGACGGCCGCGATCTGAGTGCGCTGCTCAACGAGCAACCGGCCGTGAGCGGTGATACGGCGACCCTGGAGGTACTGGCGCTGTTTCGCCGCCAGGCCAACCTCAACTCGCTGGCTGTGCTCGACCATGCCCAGCGCCCCTGCGGCATCGTGCACCGCCATTCGCTGTCCGACGCGCTGCTCAAGCCGTTCGCCACCGACCTGTATGCGCGCAAGCCGATCAGCCGGCTGATGAACGAGGACTTTCTGGCGGTGGAGCTCAACCAGTCGCTGCAGAAGGTCAGCCGCCTGCTGACCAGCCGCGCGCGCCAGCGCATCGAGGAAGACTTCATCATTACCCAGAACGGTCGCTACTTGGGCCTGGGGCGGGTGATCGACGTGCTCAAGCTGATCACCGAACAGAAGCTGCAGCAGGCCCGCTATGCCAACCCGCTGACCCTGTTGCCGGGCAACGTGCCGATCCAGCAATGCCTGACCCGCTTGCTGCAGCAACAGCGCGAGGCGGCGATCTGTTATGTGGACATCGACAGCTTCAAGCCCTTCAACGACATCTATGGCTATGCCAAGGGCGACGAAGTGCTGTTGAGCCTGGCCCAGTGCCTGAGCGAACGGGTCGACCCCAGCCGGGACTTCGTCGGCCATATCGGTGGCGACGACTTCATGCTGGTACTGGGTTCGAAGGATTGGGAGCAGCGCCTGAACGTGCTGCTGGACGACTTTCAGAATGCCTGTCGGCGCTTCTACCGCACCGAGCACCTGGAGGCCGGGTGCTTCATCGCGCACAACCGCCTGGGCCAGCGCCAGGAATTCCCGTTGCTGTCACTCTCGATCGGTGTGGTGCAACTGCATGCGCATACCTGCGCGCAACTGGATGCCGGCCAACTGGCCGACCTCGCCTCCCAGGCCAAGCACCATGCCAAGGATGTGCCCGGGCACAGCCTGTACCTGATCGATACGGCGCTGGCGCCTCAGGCCTGTTCGGGATAGCTGTACTCGAACACCCGTACCACTTCCGAGGCATGCCAGGATGCTGCGGCCATGCCGTCCGATGGCCCGGAAAACCGCCCCAGGCGCTCGACGCATTCGAAAAAGCCGGTACGTGGCAAACGGCTGGCCCCCTGGCTGATCACCAGCGAGCTGCGCAGTGGCTGCTCGGCGCGTGCATCGATCACCGCCAGGTACTCAAGCGCGGCGGTCAGGGTCTGCATCGCCGGGCTTGGCAGCTCCAGGCGTTCGAGCAAGGCGCGGTAGGTCAGCAGGTGGCGTTGCCGGCGTGCCACGTCCAGCTCGCCCAGCAGCCCCTCCCATTGCTGACGGCTGATCCGCACGCCGCTCACGACGGCTCGCTCCAGCCTGCCACGCCCAGCTCCCAGGCCAGGCTGCGGCGGATCGCGGCATCCGGCTCGCGCTCACCGCTTTCAATCAGCGCCAGGTACACCGGACTGATGCCCACCTTGCGCGCCAGCTGCTCGGCAGCCAGGCCCTTGGCCTCACGCAAGGCGGCCAGCTCGCCCAACGCGGGCAGGCTGGCCGGCGTGGGTGCAGCGGCGCTGGCGTTGACGCCTGCCGGCTGCGCCGTGGCGGCCGGTTGGCCTGCCGCCTTCAACAACGCTTGATAGTGCTCCCAGGGCACGACCGCGTACTCGGGTTGACCGTCTCGGCTGATAACCTGAATACCCATTACAACCCCCTTGTAAGAACCTGCGCATGTAATCGCTCGGTATAGCGCTTATGCCAAATATAGTACCAGCCGGCGCAGTATTGCAGGGTGTAACCGGATTTAGCGCTTTCCCTGCTCCAGGCGCAACGCTTCGGGGGTGTCGGGCAGGCGCTCGACCACGCGCAGTTTCTCGGGAGACTGACGATTGCGCCAGGCGCGAAAAGCCGCCAGCTCGCTGTCGAACGTCTTCAGCACCCAGGCCAGTACGGCGAGATCGTCGAGCAGGCCGATGCCGGGCAGCCAGTCCGGGATCGCGTCCAGCGGGCTGACAAAGTACAGCAGGCCGGCGACGATGGTCAGTAGCGCCCTTGAGCTGATGGCACGGTACTCGCCACGCCACCACGCCACGCACAGCGCCTGCAGCAGGCGTACGTCATCCTTGAGCTTGCCCAGGCTCGGGCCCTTGCGCGCCACGGCGAAGATCAGCGCTGGCAGGCGCCCCCGGCTCAACAGGCGCTCGGCCAGCGGCAGGAAACGGACAAAATTCCAGGGTGCTTTCATACCACCTCCAACGGCAGGGCCGGGAAGGTTATCCACAGTATTTGTGGATAACCTTGTGAACAGAGGCCATTTTCAGGCTCGGCGTGCCCGCCAGGCAAGGGCCTGGGTCAAATCGGGCGTTTTTTACACACCTGTTTCATTACGCGGTCACTTTGCGAAAGCCGTCACAGTTGCGCACGCCACCAAGGTGTGACGTCAGATCGCTCCCACGGTTCAGCCCGATCCATAAACGACAACGCCCCGTCGAGACGGGGCGTTGTGCACACAGCGGGACGCTTACTTCTCAGCAGCGTCTTCTGCTGCCTTGGCCGGGTCCTTGATGGCGATCAGTTCCAGATCGAACACCAGTACCGAGTTGGCCGGGATCATCGGGCTAGGGCTCTGTGCGCCATAGGCCAGGTCAGCCGGGATGAACAGCTTGACCTTCTCGCCCACGTGCATCAGTTGCAGGCCTTCGACCCAACCCGGAATCACGCCGCTGACCGGCAGGTCGATCGGGCTGCCGCGCTCGACGGAGCTGTCGAACACCTTGCCGTCGATCAGCTTGCCTTCGTAGTGAACAGTGACCACGTCGGTAGGCTTGGGCTGGGCGCCTTCGGCCTTCTTCACGATCTGGTACTGCAGGCCCGACGCGGTGGTGACCACGCCGTCCTTCTTGCCGTTTTCTTCAAGGAACTTCTTGCCGGCGGCGGCCGACTCTTCGCTCATCTTGACCAGGCGTTCTTCAGCACGCTTCTGCAGCGCGGCGAAGGCTTCGACCAGGTCTTCGTCCTTGATCTTCTGTTCCTTCTTGCCGACAGCGTCCTCGATGCCCTGGGCCACGGCCTTGGAGTCGAGATCGTCCATGCCTTCCTGTGCCAGGCTCTTGCCCATGTTCAGGCCGATACCGTAGGAAGCTTTCTGTGCCGGGGTCTTCAGCTCGACGCTGGTCTGCGAATCGCAACCCGCCAGTACCAGGCTAACCAGGGCAACCGCAGCCGCCAACCGATGCTGTTTCATGCTATTTCCTTGTTCATGCGCCAAAAGGGCAATCGAGTAAAGCCGCGAGCTTATCAGGCGGCCACGACCAATGGCTACCGGCATGAGAGCGACAAAAGGTCGAGAAGTTCAGCCAGGTGAAGGCTTCTTCATGCAGCCGATAAGCCAGTGGCCAGTATTGCAGCCAACGCCCCGGATCTGGATGAAATCTACGGGTAGTGTCCTTCGCGGTACTGTCCCGCCACTTCGCGCAGCACCTGGCACAACCACTGGGCCGGCAGGGCCTGTGGCAGCGCGGCATTGCTGCAGATACCCACCGAGCCACCGGGTTCGCGCACGCCCAGGTCGAGCTCGCACAGCTCGCCCCGCTGCAGGTCGACCCGCACCGCATCACGCGGGGCCACCCACACCGCATCGCTGCCCAGCACATAGCGCCGGCTCAGTGCCGGGGAAAGCGTTTCCAGACGTTGCTGCGGTTGTTCGATGGCGCATTGCACGAACAGGCTGTCGGCATGCTTGCGAATGGTGGTGCCGGCCAGGGGCAGTACCAGCGGGTACTGGCCCACCTGGTTGCGCTCGATCGGGCTGCGTGCCAGCAACGGGTGGCCGGGGCGCACCACCAGCGACATCGACTCGCTGTACAGGTGCTCGAACAGCAGGCCCTGGATCTGCGGGCTGTCGGTCATGCGCCCGATCACCAGGTCCAGCTCCCCCACATGCAGCTGCGCCAGCAGGTGCGCACTGGGGCCGGTGGCAACGCTGACCACCAGGGCCGGGTGGCGCTGGTGCAGGCGGCAGATCACTTCGGGAATGAGCAGGCTTTCGACGGTCGAGAGCACGCCGATCTTCACCTGCGGCGGCGCGTGTTCCTCGCCGCGCAGGGTACTCACCCCTTCGCGCAGGGCCTGTACGCACGGGCCGGCGTAGCGCATGAAGCGCACCCCGGCCGCAGTCAGCTCGACACCCTGCTTGCCGCGCTCGAACAATCGCGTCTGCAGCAGTTCTTCGAGCTCCTTGAGGGTCTTGGAAATCGCCGGCTGGCTGATGGCCACGGCGTCGGCGGCCTTGGCGAAACTGCCTTGACGGGCGATTTCGAGAAAGCACAGCAGGTGGCGGAACTTGATGCGGGTATCGAGGTTCATGGCCGGAGTTTATCGCAACCGCAGCCCCTTTGCGGCGCCGGCCTCGAACAACACACCGGCTATATGATATATATACGCTTCGTATACAGAGTGAGTATTGCCATGGGTATCGTCAAGATCGATGACGCACTGCATGAAGACCTGCGCATTGCCAGCGGCGCGGTGTCGCGCTCGATCAACGCGCAGGCCGAGTACTGGATTCGCATCGGCATGCTGGCCGAGCTCAACCCGCACATGACCTATCAGGAACTGTTGCGCCAGTTGCTGCGCCAGGAGCAGGCCAGCCTCAGGGAGCTGATTGCATGAGCGAGGTGATCCTGAAGAACCCGCAGCAACTGGCCTTGATGCGTACCGCCGGGCAATTGCTGACGCGGGTGTTCGAGCACCTGGACGGCTTTGTCGCGCCAGGGGTCAGCACCTTGCAGATCAACGACCGTGCCGAGGCGTACATCGTCGATGTGCTCAAGGCGCGTCCGGCCAGCAAGGGGCAGTACGGGTTCAAGTATTCGCTCAACACCTCCGTCGACCATGTGGTGTGCCACGGCGTGCCAAGTGCCGACGAGGTGCTGAAGGTGGGGTCGATCATCAATGTGGACATCACCCTGGAACAGGGTGGTTACATTGCCGACTCGTCGAAGATGTATGCGGTGGGCGCCATTGCCGACGAGGCGCGGCAATTGGTCGATACCACCTATGCAGCGTTGTGGGCGGGCATTCGTCAGGTGCGGCCCGGGGCCACGCTGGGTGATGTGGGGCATGCGATACAGCGGCTTGCCGAGGGCGCGGGTTACAACGTGGTGCGTGAGTACTGCGGGCACGGCATCGGCAGGCAGATGCACGAGGCGCCGCAGGTGCTGCACTACGGACACCGCAACAGCGGGCTGGTGCTCAAGCCAGGCATGGTGTTCACCATCGAGCCGATGATCAACCAGGGTGGGCGTGGGGTGCGTACGCTCAAGGACGGCTGGACGGTGATCACCCGGGACCGCAGCCTGTCGGCACAGTGGGAGCATACGGTGGCAGTGACGGCGCAGGGGGTCGAGGTGTTGACCTTGCGTGAGGAAGAGCGGGGCATGGTCGGGTGACTGGCTCACCATCGCACTGCTGATCGTGCTTTTGATGTTCCGGTTCTTCAGGGGGGCTTGTGGGGCGCTTGGATCACCGCCCGTGCCGGATAATCTCTCGGCCCCCTTCCCGGGGAGCGACGGTTGTAAGGTTAGCGAGCTTATCCAGCATGGACAGACACGCCGAAGGCCCCTTCCGCTCTTACAGCGGCTTACTTTTTTCTTGGAAAAAGTAAGCAAAACCGCTCCGTCCAGCATCCGGCCCTACGCTTCGCTACGGGTCCCCTCATTCCACCCACGCTCCGTGGGGCCGCGCCGTACGGGCATCCCTGCCCGTCGGCACTTTCCGGGCCATCCATGGCCCTACACCCCACTACACGCAGGCTCCATTAGGCCTCCTGAAGGACGGAAGATCAAAAGCAAAGCAACAGCAAGAGCAAGAAAACCAGCACCGGTAGACACCACTGCCGAAAAAATCTGGATCCAATTGCCCCACCCGCCCCGCCTCTCTACAATCCGCGCCATTACGGTCGACCCCGCCCATTCCCCGTCGACCCCGGAGCCTTCTATTCATGGAAGAGATTGAACAGCACTGGCTGTACGCCCTTTCTGCCCCCATGGCCGCCCTCAACGGCGCCAGCCTCACCTCCCCCCGCTACTTCGAAGCCGAAGGGGACCTGGACCTGAAAAAATGGTGGGGCATCAACAACCGCCGCGAGCTGCTCGACATGCTGCGCATGGCCGACACCGGCCACGCCGAAAAACTCAACGACGCCTACTGGCAATACCCTCGCCGCCAACCCAGCCAATGGCAGGCACTGCTTGACGAGCTGGGCCCGCGCGAGCGCGCCAACTATGAATTTGCCGCACGCACCTATGCCGATTGCGGCTTCGGCGGCACCCGCGCCTGGGACCTGGGCCGCATGGGCTACCTGCTGCGCGCCGGGGTGTTCGAGAACCTGATCACCGAGCCCGAAAGCCTCTGGCTGCACAGCCGCCTGGCCCTGCGCGCACGCCACTTCTACAACAGCTGGGACACCTACATCGCCGGCTACATGTTCGGCAAATCGCTATGGAACTGCTCCAGCCATGACGACGACGTCTACCCCTACCGTATCGACCGCCAGGGCGCCGAGCACTGGAACCGCTGCATCATCATGAACATGCTCAAGCGCGGCAAGGCACTGTTCGCCAGCCTGCCCTGGGACCTGCCGCTGGACTACCCGCCCCGGCCCGATTCGCTCGAGGAGGGCACCTGGTCATGAGTTGCTGGATAAAGCTGGGCATCGAGCCCACCAAGGACCAGGACGTCATCCGCGGCGCCTACCGCGCCCGCCTGCCGGAGTTTCACCCCGAAACCGACCCGCAGGGCTTCCAACTGCTGCGCCAGGCCTACGAGCATGCGCTCAAGCTCGCCACCCGCACGGATGACGATGACGAAGACGACGAGGACGCCGGCGAAGAACAGGCCTACGCAGAACGCCCGCCGCGCCCGCCCCGCGTGCACCCGGTCATCGCCACCTTCGCCCGCATGCTCGCCGACCCGGCCCGGCGCTACAACGTCGATGCCTGGCAGGACTACTTGCGTGAGCTCGACCAGTTGCCCCTCGAAGAACTCGAGGACGTCAGCTGGGAGCTGCTGTGGCGCCTGGAAGAAGCCGGCCAGCTGTCCAATGCCTGCGTGCAGGTACTGGCCAAGCGCCTGGCCTGGGACAAACAGTTGCTGCGCCTGGGCTTCGAAGAGGCGCAGGAAGTCGAGACGCTGCTGGCTCGCTTCGCCGCCCCCGACCCGTTCGACATGCGCCTGATGAACGACTGGTCTACGGCTGCGCAGTTGGAAACCCTGTGGTACCTGCGCAGCCTGGACCACCTCTACAACAACCGCCCGCTGTTCGAACTGGCCGCTTTCGCCCGGGAACACACCGTGGTCGCCCTGCCCCCGGACGCCGCACTGGTCGAACGCCTGCTGCTGCAGATCGGCCAGGCCGGGGTGGCCAGCCTGAGCCTGTACGCGCTGTGCGTCGAACGCCAGGCGCTACAACCCGACGATGTCGACGCGCTGTACCAGTTGGCCTGCCAGGCCAGCCTGCTGGGCAAGGAAGAAGAAGCGCTGTCGTGCTGGAGCCGCCTGTGGCTGGAATTCCGCCACCCGGTGGCCGCCCGCGAGCTGCTGGACCTGTGCACCTCGCACCAGCCGCAACGCCTGCCGCTGATGATCCAGGCCTTCGATCGCCTGGCGCCAGTGCGCACCTGGCCCGACGACCTGAGCGAAGACGAACAGACCCTGGGCAGCCCGGCGCAGCGCCCGGAAACCATGACACGCTGGTTCCAGGCCGCGCGCCTGGAACTGGACGGCATCGCGGGGCAGTTCGTCGACTGGCGGGCCACCGATGAGCGTGAGCTGGAACTGCTCGCCAGCCTGATCGACGAACACCCGGACCCGGCCCTGCAGCGTCTGTACCGTCACGCCTGGGCCCTGCACTGCGGTGACGCCGCGCTGCTGCAACAGGTGCTCGACGAACCTAAAAGCAGCCACCTGATCGATGAACTGATCCTCGACGGCTTGCGCTACCAGGCCCAACAGCAACTGGCCTGGCTGCAACAGGCGCCGATCCCGCTGGCGATCCAGGCGTTCCTGAACAGCAACTCGCCGCACCCACAACTGCCCGACGTGCTCAAGGACGGCGCCACCACCCTGTGCCGCGACTGGCTGCGCCGCCTGCGCGCCTACGACGGGCGCACCCTGGCCCGCCTGCACGAGACCTTCAGCCCGCGCGCCATGATGCCGGTACCGTTCGGCCTGGAGATGCAATGCGAGCTGGGCGCCGCAGGCGTGGTGCTGCCTCCCGCACCGGCCGGCGCCGAGTTGTGGCACTGGCACCGCCAGGCACTGTTCATGCTGGCCCTGGCCCAGGCGCCACAACGCTGGCTGGCGCTGGTGACGCCGAGCATGCTCGACACCCTGCAGTGCCCACCCGGCCATCCGTTGGCAAAGGTCCATACCCTGCTGCTGAACCTGCTGCAGGAACAAGGCAACCTCGATGGGCTGTTGGGCTGGCTGGACAGCCGCGACCCGCTGCAAAAAGCCATTGCCGACAGCCTGCCCGCGCCGGACCAGGCCCTGAGCAGTGCGCGCCTGCCCAGCACGCTGGCGTTGCTGGCCAGCTACCAGAAGGACGAAGAGGCCTTCGCCGACGACCTGCTGGGCATGATGCTGTTCTGGGCGGTGCTCTACCACGACCCGGCACTGGATGCCGAACAGCACCGCGTGCTGCTGCGCACCATGGCCGACATCTCCAGTGAAGAGCCGTGGTTCGAAGCCTTTCGCAGCGGCCTGATCAAGGGCGAGCCGAGCCGGCCGCCGCGCGAGAAACTCGATGCCTACGGCATGGACAGCGCGGTGTTCTACCAGGTCATGGATACGCTCAAGGGCCTGATCCGCTACGGCCGTGTCGGCGTACCGCGCCTCAAGGTGCTCAAGCAGCTGCAAAAGGCCAAGGATGACCCCAGCACCGGTATCGGCCTGCGCTTTGCGCTGACCGCGGTGTTGTCCTGGTGCGAGCGCCTGCTGCTGGCCCAGGCCGATCTTCAGCCAGTATCGCCCTGGGCCTTCTGGCGCTGGAACACGCGCCTGGGCCGTGGCGCATTCGTCGGCCAGCTGATGTTGTGGTTCTTCGTCACCCTGGTGCTTGCCATCACCTCCAGCGATGCGCCCGAGGCCATGGTCAAGATCGGCCTGGGCCTGGCCCTGCTGTTCGGCACCTGCCTGCGCCGGCTGCACGACATCGGCCACGGGATCGTGGTGATGGTGCTGCTGGCTGCGCTGTCGGTAGCGCTGCCGTTCCTGCCGCTGGTGCTGGTGGTGATGCCCGGCGACGTGCTGCCCAACCGCTGGGGCGTGTCGCCGGAGCATCATGACCCCGACGCTCTCAGCGGCGGGCTGCAGGCTGTGCTGCGGCGCCTGATCGGCTAGAGGTTGAGTGCGTCCAGCGCCTCGTTCAACTGCTGGCGCTGGCTGGCGATCAGGCTGGACTGCTGGGTGGCCAGCACCTGGCTGAAGTCGCTCAGCCAGGTGCCGATCTGCTCGCGCTCATCGCCCAGGCACTGCATCCAGGCGCGCTCCAGGCGCGCCGTCAGGGTTCGGTTGGGCAATGCATCGCGCGGGTGGATCTTCAGCCCGGCCAGGCGCTGATGGCTGTTCTGGCGCGCCTCTTCATCCAGCCCGGTGGGGCTGCGGTCGATGCTGTGGCTGTGGCGCTTGCCGGTGTCCACCAGGGTCACGTCGACTTCGAGCAGGCCGTTGATGTCGTAGCTGAAGCGGATGTCCAGTGACTGGATCTTGTCCATCGGGGTCAGCTCGACGACGAAGCTGTCGATGAAGATGTTGTCACGCACCCACGGCCGCTCGCCCTGGTAGACCTCGACGTTGATGGTCTTCTGCTGCTCGTGGGAGGTGTAGAAGCGCTGCACCCGCGAGGTCGGTATCACCGTGTTGCGCTCGATGATCGGCGAGAATACCCCGCTGATGTTGGCGCCGCGGGTGGTCTCGATGCCCAGGGTGTAGGGGCATACGTCGGTCAGGATCAGCTCTTCGATGGCCGAGTCGCGGGCCTTGCAGGCCGCCTGGCTGGCAGCGCCCAGGGCGACGATGGTGTCGGGGTCGAGGTGGCGGTACGGCAGGCGGCCGAACAGCTTGGCCACCATCTGCTGCACCACCGGCATGCGCGTGGCACCGCCCACCAGCACCAGGCTGTCGAGGTCGCGCGGGCTCAGCCGCGCGTCGCGCAGGGCCTGCTCGATGGGCGCGCGCACCCGGCCCAGCAGCGGCTCCCAGATCGTCTGCGCGCCCAGCTCGTCCAGGGTCCACTCGCGGGGCTCGCCGGCACCCTTCCAGTAGACCGTCTGCGGGCCTTCGCCCAGCTTGCACTTGAGCAGTTCGATGCTGTCGTACAGGCTCGCCAGCGCCTGCGGTTCGACGCTGGACAGGGTCATGCCCCAGTCCTTCAGGCAGGCCTGCAGCAGCGCTTCGGTGAAGTCTTCGCCGCCAAGAAAGTTGTCGCCGGTGGAAGCATGCACCTCGATCAGCGGCAGGGCGTATTCGAGCACAGTGACGTCGAAAGTACCGCCCCCCAGGTCGAAGATGAGTGTGCGCTCGAATTTCTGCTCGTGCAGGCCGTAGGCCATGGCCGCGGCGGTCGGTTCGTTGATCAGGCGCTGCACCTTGAGACCCGCCAGCTCGGCGGCGAACACGGTGCGCTTGCGCTGTTCATCGCTGAAATAGGCCGGCACCGAAATCACCGCCTCGTGCACCGCGCAGCCCAGAAAGGCCTCGGCGTCGTGCTTCAGCGAGCCCAGCACCAGGGCCGAGAGCTCTTCGGGGCTGAATGCCTGCCCGCCCAGCTCCATTCGCTTTTCGCTGCCCATGAAACGCTTGAATGCCGCGACGCTGCGATCGGGGTGGGTGGTCAATCGCGAACGGGCGGCGCGCCCCACCAGGATGCTGCCGTCGTCATCGATACTGACCACCGAGGGGGTAAGCACCTCGCCAAGGGCATTCGGGATCAGTTGGGCACGGCCTTGCTGCCATACGGCGATCAGGCTGTTGGTGGTGCCCAGGTCAATGCCCAGCAAGGGCGCGGCGGCGGGGGTTGCATCCTGCATATGAGGTCTCTGGCAGTGGTCGTCATCGGCCAGCGGCCGGAGCTCGCCCGGCCTGCTGAAAGGCGCCCTACTTTAACTGAACCCCCCACCTCGACAAACAACGAATGCACACACGGCGAAAAAGGCCTGACCTGTAAAAAAACATATCTATGATAGTCATTCTCATTTGAGATAAGCTTGCGCATTACGTCGCACGAGCACAATGGATGTCCACCCCAACCTCCGCCGTCAACCCGCTGGTCAGCGCCTTCCAGGAGCATTACGCCGACCTTCTGGCGTTTCTTGCACGGCGCATGGGCAATGTGGAAAAGGCCGCGGACGTGGCCCAGGACACCTACCTGCGACTGGCCAGCCTGTCCGATACGGCGCAGATTCTCGAACCGCGTGCCTTTGTCTTTCGCGTTGCCAGCAACCTTGCCATCGACCGCCTGCGCCAGGAACAGCGACGCTCGGCGCTGCATGACGACGTCAGTGACAACCTGGACGTCTGCGACCCCCTCGCCTCCCCCGAGAAGCAGTTCCTGGCTGCCGAAGCAATCGAACAACTGGACCGCAGCCTGGCCCAGTTGCCCAGCAAGGCGCGCCTGGCACTGCTGCTCAATCGCCTCGAAGGCTTGACCCATGCACAGATCGCCGTGCGCCTGGACGTGTCCGAAAGCACGGTGGGCAAGTACATTGTGCAAGCCATGCGGCACTGCCGCGATTGGCTACGTCAGTCGGAATCTATTTAGAATGCCCGGTACGCCCCCTCTGAAGGTTTCAGCAGCCCCTCATCATGACTAGACCCAACCCTTCCCAACCATCCCCTGTCGAGCTGGAGGATCAGGCCATCGAGCAGTGGGTGATGCTGATGTCGGGGAATGCCAGCGAGTCGGATCATGCCGCGTTTCGCCAGTGGCGCCAGCGCAGCCCGGCGCACGAAGCGGCGGCGCGGCTGGCCGAGCAGATGTGGCACGGGGTAGCACAGACGGCCACCGCGCAATCCTTCGTGCCGCCAGCGCCCCAACGCCGTGCAAAACCCTTGCGATGGGCTGCGCTGGCCGCCGGGCTGGCGGTGCTGGCCGTGACCCAGTTGGGGCAGCCAATGAAGGTGTACATGGCCGACCAGTCGACCGCCGTCGGCGAACGCAGGCACCTGGTGCTGGAGGACGGCAGCGAGGTCTGGCTCAACAGCGCCAGCGCACTGTCGGTGCGCTATTCGTCCACGCGTCGCGATATCGACCTGATCAAGGGCGAGGCGCTTTTCCAGGTCAGCAAGAACCCGGCGCGTCCATTCGTGGTGCATGCCGCCGCAGGCACGGCCCAGGCACTGGGCACCCGGTTCGACGTGAACCTGCTCGAACAGCAGGTGCGGGTCGGCGTCAGCGAGGGTGTGGTGCAGGTAACGTCCGGTGGCCAGAGCGCGCGCCTGGAACCGGCCCAGCAACTGGACTATGCCCAGGGCCTGCCACCGTCCTCCACGCGCCCGCTGGACCTGACCAGTGATTCGGCATGGCAGCGCGGCAAGCTGATCTTCAATCGACGCCCACTCGACGAGGTGGTCAGCGAAATCGGGCGCTATGTACCCGGCGCACTGGTGGTGACCGGGCAATTGCCGAGCACGGCGGTGAGCGGGGTGTTCAACCTGGACGACGGTGCCCAGATGTTCAGTACCCTGGCGCGCACCCAACCGCTGCGGGTCGTGCAACTGCCGTGGCTGACCCTGGTGATGAACCGCGAGAGCGTCGAAGAAAAATAAATCCGGATTTTGTTGGCAAGGTTGACGGCAATGAATCGTCGTTGGTTTGAACGCGAATACTTCTCATAAATATCGCTTCTTACCAACATTTGATGACGGACGATTTCAATGCAGGCGCTTTCCAACGCTTTTCCGTTCAGTGGCCGTACCCTGACGCTGGCCATCGCTCTGACCCTGGGTGGCGGGGTGCCGCTGACCCTGCCGCTGGCCCACGCAGCCGAAACCACCACGCGCCTGACCCTGAACCTGGCGCCCCAGGCGCTGGACCGGATGCTCACTCAACTGGCCGACCAGGCCAACGTACGTCTGGTGTTCAACTCCAGCGACCTGGCTGGCCGGTCCGGCCCGGCCCTGCAGGGTGCCTTTACCCTGGCCCAGGCCCTGGACCGGTTGCTGCAGGGCAGCGGCCATACCTGGCAGTTGCTGCACGGTCATACCCTGTTGCTGGAAAAACTGCCTGCTGCCGATGCGTCCGTGGTGCTGGGCGCCACCAACATCGACAGCCGCGCAACCGAATCGGCCTACGGCCCGGTCGACGGGATCGTGGCCAAGCGCAGCGCCACCGGCTCCAAGACCGACACGGCCCTGAGCGAGATCCCGCAGACGATCAACGTCATCACCCAGGACGAAGTGAAGATGCGCGGCGCCCAGTCGGTCACCGAGGCCCTGCGCTATACCGCCGGCATGACCGGTGGCGGCTTCGCCGACCGGGTGAAGGTGTTCGATGAACCCACCTCCCGCGGCTTCTCCCCCACCCCGCTGTACCTGGACGGCCTGCACCTACCCTACAGCGGCGGCAGCACGGGTGGCTCGCTGCAGATCGACCCCTACACCCTGGAGCGCATCGAAGTGCTCAAGGGCCCGGCGTCGGTGCTGTATGGCCAGAACCAGCCGGGCGGCATCGTCAACATGGTGAGCAAGCGCCCCACCGCCACGCCGCTGCATGAAGTGGTCATCGGTGGCGGCAGCTACGACCGCAAGTACGGGGCCTTCGACCTCGGTGGCCCGATCGACGATCAGGGTCAGTTCCTCTATCGCCTGACCGGCGTGGTCAACGACAGCAACTCGCAGATCGACTACGCCGACCAGAATCGCATGCTGCTGGCGCCCAGCCTGACCTGGCTGGCCAACGAGCGCACCACCGTCACGGTGTTCGGCCAGTACCAGAAAGACCGCGACACCCCGGAAGCCCAGGGCCTGCCGGCCAAGGGCACGGTGTACAGCACCGCCAACGGGCGCATCAGCCGCAGCCTGTTCATCGGCGAGCCGGGCCTGAACAAGTATGACCGCGAGCAGTTCGTGGTCGGCTACGAGATCGCCCACGAGCTCAACGACACCTGGACCCTCAAGCAGAACGCACGCTACGCCGACCTCGACGACCGCTACGTCGCGCCACTGCACGGCTATTCATTCGGCCCCAACCCGGTCACCGGCGCCAACGACTTCAGCTACCAGGCAGACCGCTTCGGGGTGGACTGGGCGCAGCACAACCGGGTCTACGGCATCGATAGCACCGCCCAGGCCAAGTTCAAGACCGGCGAGCTGGACCACACCCTGCTGCTGGGGGTGGACTACTACCACTTCAACTCCGAGTTCCTCGGCCGATACGACCGTCGCGGCCCGGGCATCGACCTGTACAAGCCGGTCTACGGCAGCAAGTTCACCTTCACCCAGCCTTACCGCTGGGACAACACCATTACCCAGACCGGCCTGTATGCCCAGGATCAACTGCTGTGGAACAAATGGTTCCTGACCGTGGGCGGCCGCTATGACTTTGCCGAAACCGACAACAAGACGCCGCTCAACGGCGGCCACACCAACCAGAAGGATGAAAAGTTCACCGCGCGTGCGGGGCTGGGCTACTCGTTCGACAACGGTGTGACGCCCTACGTGAGTTACGCCGAGTCGTTTTTGCCGCTGTCCGGTGTCGACGCCAACGGTTCGGGTTTCGACCCCACCAACGGCAAGCAGTATGAAGTGGGCATCAAGTACGAGCCCAGGTCGATCGACGGTTTCATCCAGCTGTCCGCCTACCAGATCGACCAGGACAACATGCTGACCAACGACCGCGACGACCCGAGCCTGAGCGTGCAGAGCGGCTCGGTGCGTTCGCGTGGTGTCGAGCTGGAAGGCAAGGTCAATGTCACCGACAACCTGAGCGTGCTGGCTGCGGTATCACGCAACCAGATCAAGTGGCGCAGCATCAACGACGGCCGCGAAGGCCGTACCCTGGCCATGCAGCCACCACTGACCGCTTCGGCGTGGGTCAACTACGACTTCGACGTTTCCACCGTACTGGCCGGGTTCGGTGTGGGCCTGGGCGCGCGCTATGTGCGCAGCAGCTACGGTTCGGACTACGTGGGCGACTCTTTCCAGATTCCGTCCTACACCGTGTATGACGCCATGGTGTCCTATGACCTGGAAAAATCGCCGCTGCACGTCAAGGGCGTGAAGCTCAAGGCCAACCTGCAGAACCTCACGGACGAGAAGTACGTGGCGGCCTGCAATGGCGGGCTGGACTGCTATTACGGCGAAGGCCGCACCCTGAGTGCAGACGTGACCTACAACTGGTAAGACGGCGCGAGGCTGTCTGGAAAAGGCGCCCTCAGCGGCGCCTTTTTCGTTGTTGGAGGGGATGCGTGGCAGGCGCGGCCAAACGCCAGGCACAAAAAAAGCGACCCTAAGGTCGCTTCGTTTGTGGCTTCAGGGAGTTCAGTGGGCCCTGAAGCTAATATATGGCGCAGCGGACGGGACTCGAACCCGCGACCCCCGGCGTGACAGGCCGGTATTCTAACCGACTGAACTACCGCTGCGCGATACACTGAGAAGTGGTGGGTGATGACGGGATCGAACCGCCGACCCTCTGCTTGTAAGGCAGATGCTCTCCCGGCTGAGCTAATCACCCTTCGTCTCGGTGTGGCGCGCATTCTACGGAGCACCTCACACTCTGGCAAGCACTTTTTTAAAATTATTTTTCAGGCCTTCCAATGACTTAGCGGGCTTGGCCTGAACACGCCGCTCGGAGAATAATGCCCTCCTTATGTACCGAGGAGAGATGCACCCCATGTGGTTCAAAAACCTGCTGCCCTACCGCCTTACCCAGGACATCCAGTTCGACGCCGAGGCGTTGGAAACCGCACTGGCCAGCAAGCCGGCGCGCCCCTGTGCCAGCCAGGAGTTGACCACCTACGGTTTCGTCGCGCCCTTCGGCAAAGGCGAAGATGCGCCCCTGGTGCATGTCAGTGGCGACTTCATGCTGATCGCGGCACGCAAGGAAGAACGCATCCTGCCCGGCAGCGTGGTGCGTGACGCGGTCAAGGAGAAGATCGACGAGATCGAAGCCGAGCAGATGCGCAAGGTCTACAAGAAGGAGCGCGACCAGATCAAGGACGAGATCATCCAGGCCTTCCTGCCCCGCGCCTTCATCCGTCGTTCGATGATCTTCGCCGCCATCGCGCCCAAGCAGGGCCTGATCCTGGTCAACTCGGCCAGCGCCAAGCGTGCCGAGGACCTGCTGTCGACCCTGCGTGAAGTGATGGGCTCGTTGCCGGTGCGCCCGGTGACCGTGAAGATCGCCCCAAGCGCGACCCTGACCGACTGGGTCAAGTCGCAGAAGGCTGCGCCCGACTTCTATGTGCTGGACGAGTGCGAGCTGCGCGACACCCACGAAGACGGCGGCATCGTACGCTGCAAGCGCCAGGACCTGACCAGCGACGAGATCCAGCTGCACCTGGGTACCGGCAAGGTGGTGACGCAGCTGTCGCTGGCCTGGCAGGACAAGCTGTCGTTCGTGCTGGACGACAAGATGGTGATCAAGCGCCTGAAGTTCGAAGAGCTGCTGCAGGACCAGGCCGAGGAAGACGGCGGCGAAGAGGCCCTTGGCCAGCTCGATGCCAGCTTCACCCTGATGATGCTGACCTTCGGCGACTTCCTGCCGGCGCTGTTCGAAGCGCTGGGTGGAGAGGAGATCCCGCAGGGGGTCTGATCGGCTTCTCTCTACATAGCTATATAGAGGCCTTGCGGGCCTCATCGCGGGTCAAGCCCGCTCCTACAGGGTCGCTGCAATCCTTGTGGGAGCGGGCTTGACCCGCGATGGGGCCGCCGATAATAAAAAAGGAGTCCCCCATGCGCGCCCTCGCCGCCCTCAGCCGCTTCGTCGGCAATACATTCGCCTGGTGGGTGCTGCTGTTTGCCCTCCTGGCCTTCTTCCAACCCGCCTGGTTCATCGGCCTGAAGGTCGCCATCGTGCCGCTGCTGGGCGTGGTGATGTTCGGCATGGGCCTGACCCTCAAGGTCGAAGACTTCGCCGCCGTGTTCCGCCAGCCCTGGCGCGTGGCCCTGGGCGTGGTCGCCCACTTCGTGATCATGCCGGGCGTGGCCTGGCTGCTGTGCCAGCTGTTCCACCTGCCCGCCGAAATCGCCGTGGGCGTGATCCTGGTCGGCTGCTGCCCAAGCGGTACTTCCTCCAATGTGATGGCGTGGCTGGCCAAGGGCGACCTGGCCCTGGCTGTGGCGATAGCCGCCGTCACCACCCTGCTCGCCCCGCTGCTGACCCCCGCGCTGATCTGGCTGCTGGCCTCGGCGTGGCTGCCGGTCTCGTTCATGGAGATGTTCTGGTCGATCCTGCAACTGGTGATGCTGCCGATCGTGCTCGGCGTGCTCGCCCAGCGCCTGCTCGGCCCGCGCGTACAGCTGGCGGTGCAGGTGCTGCCGCTGGTGTCGGTGGTGAGCATCGTGCTGATCGTGTGCGCGGTGGTGGCGGCCAGCCAGGCCAAGATCGCCGAATCGGGCCTGCTGATCATGGCGGTGGTGATCCTGCACAACACCTTCGGGTTCGCCCTGGGCTACGTCACCGGCAAGCTGTTCAAGCTGCCGCTGGCCCAGCGCAAATCCCTGGCGCTGGAAGTCGGCATGCAGAACTCCGGGCTGGGCGCGGCACTGGCCAGTGCGCACTTCTCGCCCCTGGCGGCGGTGCCCAGCGCGCTGTTCAGCGTGTGGCACAACATCTCCGGTGCGCTACTCTCGACCTGGTTCCGGCGCATGGAAGAACCCGTCGCCGAAACGGCAGCGGTCGACGCCACGCGTTGACCGCCACTTGCCCCCCGGCAAGGAAATGTGCACTATAGTGCGCACTGTGAGGACGACCTCACGACGCACCGCGTGACCGATCCGGGGACGGCCCCATCAACAGATGGAGTACTGCGCATGTCCTGGATCATCCTGTTTTTCGCAGGCCTGTTCGAAGTCGGCTGGGCCATCGGCCTCAAATACACCGACGGCTTCACCCGCCCCCTGCCCACTGTGCTCACGGTTGCCGCCATGGCGGTCAGCCTCGGCCTGCTCGGCCTTGCCATGAAGGAACTGCCGCTGGGCACCGCCTATGCGATCTGGACCGGTGTGGGCGCAGTGGGTACGGTGATCGCCGGGATCATCCTGTTTGGCGAATCCATGGCGTTGATGCGCCTGGCCAGCGTGGCACTGATCATCATCGGCCTGGTGGGGCTCAAGGTCAGCGCCAGCTGACCCTGGCCCCCGCGCCTAGCGCCAGGTGCCGCGTAGTTCGCTGACCCGCTCGCGCAACAGCGCCGGTTGCGCCGTTTCCACCGGTACGGCGCTACCGGCCACCAGGGTCACCCGCGACCACAGGCGCCGGAAAAACCCCTTGGCCGGGTCACGGCTGAAGAAACTCCCCCACAGGCCTTGCAGCGCCAACGGAATCACCGGCACCGGGGTGCGCTCCAGAATCAGGCTCAATCCGCCCTTGAATGCATCGATCTCGCCATCGGAGGTCAGCTTGCCTTCCGGGAAGATGCACACCAGCTCGCCGTCGGCCAGGTAGGCGGCAATTTTCTCGAACGCACGCTCGTAGGTCGGCAGGTCTTCGTTGCGCCCGGCAATCGGGATCGCCCCCGCAGTACGGAAGATGAAATTGAGCACCGGCAGGCGGTAGATCTTGTAGTACATGACAAAGCGGATCGGCCGGCGCACGGCCCCGGCAATCAGCAGCGCATCGACGAACGACACGTGGTTGCACACCAGCAGCGCCGCGCCTTCATCCGGGATCTTGTCCAGGTCGCGGTGTTCGACGCGGTACATGGAATGGCTGAGCAGCCAGATCATGAAGCGCATGCTGAACTCGGGCACGATGCGGAAGATGTAGGTGTTGACTGCGATGTTGAGCAGCGACACCACCAGAAACAGCTGCGGGATACTCAGCTTGGCCAGCCCCAGCAACAGCATGGTGACCACGGCCGAGACCACCATGAACAGTGCATTGAGGATGTTGTTGGCCGCGATCACCCGGGCACGCTCGTCTTCGGGGGTGCGCGACTGGATCAGCGCGTACAGCGGCACGATGTAGAAACCGCCGAAAACACCCAGGCCCATGATCGACAGCAGGATCCACCAGGCCTTGCTCATGCCCAGCAGGGCGAGCCAGTCATACGGCGCGCCGGCGGCCGGGATATCCCCCGAATGCCACCACCACAGCAGGCCGAACACCGTCAGGCCGAACGAGCCGAACGGTACCAGGCCGATCTCCACCTTGCGCCCGCTGAGGCGCTCGCACAGCAGCGACCCCACCGCGATGCCCACCGAGAACAGCGTGAGAATCAGCGTGACCACGGTTTCGTCGCCGTGCATCCACTCCTGGGCATAGGCCGGGATCTGCGTGAGGTAGATGGCACCGACAAACCAGAACCACGAGTTGCCCACGATCGAGCGCGATACCGCCGGGGTCTGTCTAAGGCCCATGCGCAGGGTCGCGACGGTCTGGCTGAAGATGTTCCATTGCAGCTTGAGTTGCGGCGACGAGGCCGCGGCACGGGGGATTGCGCGGCTGGCCAGGTAGCCCAGCACCGCCACCAGCACCACCGCGCTGGCCACGATGGGCGCGTAGTGGGTGCTGGACATCATCACCCCGGCGCCGATTGTGCCGGCCAGGATAGCCAGGAAGGTACCCATCTCCACCAGGCCGTTGCCGCCCACCAGCTCCTCTTCGCGCAGGGCCTGGGGCAGGATCGAGTACTTGACCGGGCCGAACAGCGCCGAATGGGTCCCCATCGCGAAAAGCGCCACCAGCATCATCCACAGGTGGTTATAGAGAAAGCCCGCGGCGCCCACGCCCATGATGACGATCTCGGCCAGCTTGATGGTGCGGATCAGCGCATCCTTGGCGAACTTTTCGCCGAACTGGCCGGCCAGGGCCGAGAACAGGAAGAACGGCAGGATGAACAACAGCGCGCAGAGGTTGACCAGCATCGTGCCGTCGCCGCCCAGGCTGAGCTTGTAGAGAATGGCCAGGATCAGCGATTGCTTGAACAGGTTGTCGTTGAACGCCCCCAGCGACTGGGTGACGAAAAACGGCAGAAAGCGCCGTTTTTGCAGCAGGGCAAACTGTGAGGGGTGACTCATCGTCCAGGGTCCTGAGTGGGGCTTTGTTATTGGAGGAAGCCAGCCCGCAAAAAGCCACAGATGCACGGGTAAATGCAAGCCACCGCATGAACCGCTTCGCCGACAAGGCCTTCTAGCGCCAGCAAAACCCTGCCGGAGCCGGCCTTGCCGGCGAAACTGCCACCATCGTCACTTGCCCGTGCACCCCGCAATGCACGGCGACACGAACAGCTCGCCACGCCAGGCCCCCGCCAGGGTACGGCTGGCCACCACCAGCCACAGCCCTGCCAGCGCCACCACCAGCACGTGGCCCATCACCGTGAAGAACCCCAACTGCAGCCACGCCGCCAGCTTCAACGTGGCCAGGGCATACACCCCCAGCGGAAAGGTGAAGCCCCACCAGCCCAGGTTGAACGGCATGCCATCGCGCAGATGGCGCAGCGTGATCAACACGGCAGTGAGCAACCACCACAGCCCCGCGCCCCACAGCACGATACCGGCCACCAGCCCCAGCCCGCGGGCAATCTCGCCCAGGCTGCCCAGGCCATTGGCAGCGAAGATCGCCGGTGCATCACTGCCCAGCAGCATCATGCCCAGGGCACCGGTGCCGATCGGCCCGAGTGCCAGCCAGCTCGAAGCGGCCATGCTCGCCTGGGGCAGCTTGTGCAGCGCCATGCGCAGGGTGAGGATGGTCAGGATGCTGAACGCCACCGGCAACGACACCGCCCACAGCACATAGCTGGTGATCAGTACCTGGAACTGGCGATGGACGTCCGTCAGGTGCGGGGCCAGCAGGCCGCCGCTGGCCGCCGCCACTTCGGCCGCCACCACCGGCAGCAGCCATACCGCGGTCATCTGGTCGATGCTGTGCTCCTGGCGGGTGAACATCAGGTAAGGGATCGCCACCCCGCACAGCAGCGCCAGGGCCACGTCCAACCACCACAACGCCTCGACCCACGGCAGCACCCCCGTGCCCCAGCGCTCGACTCCGAATACCAGCGCCCCATTGAGAATGGTCGCCAGGCCCATGGGTATGGTGCCGAAGAACATCGAGACCGTGGAATGCGCGAAAATCCGCCGCGCCTCATCGAAGAACATCACCCAGCGCGCGGTGTAGAGCACGCTGAACAGCACGAACAGGCCAATGGTCAGCAGCCACAGCGCCTCGGCCATACCCGACAACCCCGGCACCGCCTGCCGCAGCGCCAGCGCCAGCACGCCGGTGCCCATGGTCGCGGCGAACCAGTTGGGGGTGAACTGTCGGATCACCTCGCGCGGGTGAGCCAGGCGGCTCAGCGGGCGCAAGGGGTGGGCTATCTTGGTGCAGGTCATGGTGTCGGTCTCCTGTCCTCCGGTGAGGTGAAATCGATGTTACAACCCTATGGAATATCGATATAACGGGTAATTTCTCTAACTGTTATCTGTTTTACCTATATATAAGCCGTTCGCGAGCCTTTCAAGGCTGACGTATGCTGGCGGCTGACCTCACCGGACAAGGACGTGAACATGCTCGAAAGCCTGCGGGGCTATGGCGCCGAGGTTCGCCTGCTGCTGTGCACCACCTTCGTGCTGACCCTGGCGCGGGCCATCACCCTGCCGTACCTGGTGGTGTACCTGTCGGAGCACTTCGCCCTGGGCATCAGCGCCATCGGCCTGATGATCGGCGGTGCACTGATCGTCGGCTCGCTGCTGAGCCTGTACGGCGGCTACCTGATCGACACCCTGCGCAGCTACACGGTGATCGTGTTCTCCACCCTGGCCTTCGCCCTGGCGTTCTTCGTGGCCGTGGCCAGCCGGCAACTGGGGATGCTGTTTGCCTGCCTGGTGGTGATCAACCTCACCCTGGCAGTGGTGGACATCGCCGCCAAGGCCGGCTTCTGCGCGCTGTTGCCAGTGCAGGCACGCGGCGAGGTGTTCTCGATCAAGTACACCCTGAGCAACGTCGCTTATGCCGTCGGGCCTTTTGTGGGGGTGGCGCTGGTGCTGCTGGATGACCGGCTGCCGTTCGTGCTGTCGGCATTGCTGGGGCTGGGCATGTGCCTGAGCTATCAACGCCGGGGCGAGCGTGCGGCCCGCGCCGGGCTCGGCGGGGCGACGCTGGGCCTGCTGGCGGTCGGCAGGCACCTGCTCGGCGACCGGCGCCTGGTGTACTTCACCCTGGGCGGCGCGCTCAGCGCGGTGGTGTTCGGCCAGTTCACGGCCTACCTGTCGCAGTACCTGGTGACCACCACATCGGCCATCCAGGCCAACCAGACCGTCAGCTACCTGGTGGCGACCAACGCCATCACGGTGATCGCCCTGCAATACGCCATCGGCCGGCGCATCGGCAGTCGCCAGCTGATGCCCTGGCTGCTGGCCGGGATGCTGCTGTTCGTGATCGGGTTGCTGGGGTTCTCGCTGGCGCAGACATTGTGGGTGTGGTGCCTGGCGATGCTGGTGTTCACATTGGGCGAGATCATCGTGATCCCGGCCGAATACATGTTCATCGACAGCATTGCCCCGGAGCACCTGCGCGGGGTGTATTACGGCGCACAGAACCTGTCCAACCTGGGGGCGGCGCTGGGGCCGGTGCTGTGCGGGTTTGCGCTGGCACACCTGATGCCGACGGCGATGTTCTACCTGATGATGCTGTCGGTGGGGCTGGCGGGGCTGTTCTATTGCCTGGGGGCACGGCGCCAGGCCTGAAGGCCGGCGCCGACAAAGATCCACGCTGCTCTTGCCGCAAAACGCAGCACCACCGAGATCATATAGATCGCGCTCCGCGCATCGCCGGCAGGTTCAACACCCCCGCCACCGCGCACAACCCGACCAGCACCAGCGCATACACCTCGCTGGTGGCCACCAGCCCGAACTGGCGCACCATCAACCCGGCCGCCAGCGCAGGCACACAGAACGCCAGGTAGCTCAGCACGTAGAACGTGGCCATCAAGCCCGCCCGTTCATGGGCCTCGGCCAGTGGCAGGGTGCTGCGCAACGCACCCAGAAACCCCGCACCAAAGCCGCTGCCCGCCACCAGCGTGGCGGCGAAGAACAGCACCAGGCTGGCGTTGTGCAGCGCCAGCAGAATCAGCCCCACCCCGCCGGCCAGCAGCCCGGTGCCCAGCGCCAGCACCTGCTGTGCCGGGCGCAGGCGCAGCCGATAGATCGCCAGCGCACCACTGAGGGTCAGGGTCGCCACCAGCGCGCCACCGACCAGGCTTGAGCCCAGGCCGCTCACCTCCCGCACCAGCGACGGCCCCAGTGAGAGGAAGAACCCGCCAAGCGCCCACACCGCAATGTTAACCGGCAGCATGCGCCACACCGCGCCACGCGCCTGAGGCGGCACCAGCAGGCTCGGACGCAGGGCGCGCAGCGCGCCCGGCTGGCGGCTGACGCTCTCCGGCAAACGCCACACCAGCAGCGCCAGCACCACGAACAGCGCCAGCAGCACCCCATACACAAGGCGCAACGGCCACGGCGCGAACTCCACCAGCACGCTGGTGCCCAGCGCCCCGCAGGCCATGCCCAGCAGCGGCGCCAGGCTGTTGACCAACGGCCCCTGTTCGCGGTCGGTATCGAGCAGCGCGGCGCCCAGCACACTGGTGGCCATGCCGGTGGCAAAGCCTTGCAGCAACCGCGCCGCAAGCAGCCAGGGCACCGACTCGGCCTGGATGAACAGCAGCATCGCCACGCTCTCGAGCAGCAACGCCACGAAGATCACCGGCCGGCGCCCCAGGTAATCGGACAGCGACCCCACCGTCAGCAACGCCGCCAGCAGGCTCAAGGCATACACCGCAAACACCAGGGTCAGGGTTGCCGGCGAAAACTGCCACGCATGCTGATACAGCTGGTACAACGGCGTCGGCGCACTCGAAGCCGCCAGAAACCCGAGCAGCGCGACGGCCAGGTACACCAGCCGCAAACGCGCCGACGCCGGACGGCTGAACAATCCGATCATGTGCTTTCTCCACTAAAGCTAACCGTTAGCTTTTGCGCAGTCTGCGCGCCCTGAATCCTTAACGCAAACCCTTTGTGTTAAGGTCGCGCCATGGCGATCAAAGAAGGTATTCGCACGGGCGGTCGCAGCGCCCGTGTCCAGCAATCGGTGCACAGCGCCGTGCGGGCCCTGCTCCAGGAGCAGGACCGCGCGAGCCTGACCGTGCCCATGGTGGCCGCACGTGCCGGCGTCACCCCCTCGACCATCTACCGGCGCTGGGGTGAACTGGCGGCGCTGCTGGCCGACGTGGCGGTGGAGCGCCTGCACCCCGACAGCGAACCCCTCGACACCGGCACCTTGCGCGGCGACCTGCTGGCCTGGGCCGAGCAGTACCTGGACGAGATGAGCTCCGAACCCGGTCGACACATGATGCGCGACGTGCTCAGCAGCGCCTGCCCCGGCTACTGCACCACCCTGCTGCGCGGCCAGTTGCAGACCTTGCTGGACCGCGCGCAGCAGCGTGGCGAAGCCGGCCCCGGGGTGGAACGGCTGCTCGACCTGCTGGTGGCTCCCACGGTGTTTCGCATTCTGTTCGCCGAAGCGCCCCCGAGCCTGCAGCAGCTGCATGAACTGGTCGAACTGGCCCTGCGCGACTGAGCACTGCGACGCTCTGCCACTGCGACCTTCGTCGGCGCTGACGAAGTGAGAACGGCGTGCCAGACTGATTGATCGTGGTTGGCCGTTACCGTTTTTTCGTTCGGAGTTTTCATGTCGCTGTCCAGCGGGCTGATCGCCCTGGTCGCCCTGGCCTATATGGCCATCATGTTCGCCATCGCCTTCTACGGCGACCGGCGCAGCACCCCGCTGCCGCCACGCCTGCGCGCGTGGGTGTACAGCCTGTCGCTGGCGGTGTACTGCACCAGCTGGACCTTCTTCGGCGCGGTCGGCCAGGCCGCCGAACAACTCTGGGCCTTTCTGCCCATCTACCTGGGGCCGGTACTGCTGATGCTGTTTGCACCCTGGGTGCTGCAGAAGATGGTGCTGATCAGCAAGCAGGAGAACATCACCTCCATCGCCGACTTCATTGCCGCGCGCTACGGCAAGTCCCAGACCCTGGCGGTGGTGGTGGCGCTGATCTGCCTGGTGGGCGTGCTGCCGTACATCGCCTTGCAGCTCAAGGGCATCGTGCTGGGGGTCAACCTGCTGATCGGTGCCGGGGCCGATGCCACCGGCAGCCGCGTGCAGGACACCGCGCTGGTGGTTTCGCTGGTGCTGGCGCTGTTCAGCATCGTGTTCGGTACCCGCAGCCTGGATGTGACCGAGCACCACCGCGGCATGGTGCTGGCCATCGCCTTCGAATCGCTGGTCAAGCTGCTGGCGTTTCTCGCCGTGGGCGCGTTCATCACCTTCAGTCTTTATGACGGCTTCGACGACCTGTTCAGCCAGGCCCGCCTGGCGCCCGCCCTTGACGGCTACTGGCAGGAAACCATCAACTGGCCGTCGATGATCGTGCAGACCGGCGTGGCGATGATGGCGATCATCTGCCTGCCGCGCCAGTTCCATGTCACCGTGGTGGAGAACATCGAACCGCAGGACATGCGTCTGGCACGCTGGGTGTTTCCGGCCTACCTTATCCTCGCCGCGCTGTTCGTGGTGCCGATTGCCCTGGCCGGGCAGATGCTGCTGCCCAACTCGGTGCTGCCGGACTCGTTCGTGATCAGCCTGCCGCTGGCCGAAGCACACCCGGCGCTGGCCTTGCTGGCCTTTATCGGCGGCGCCTCGGCCGCCACCGGCATGGTCATCGTCGAGGCCGTGGCGCTGTCGACCATGGTCTCCAACGACATGCTGCTGCCCTGGCTACTGCGGCGCAACAACGCCGAGCGCCCGTTCGAGGTGTTCCGCCACTGGATGCTCACGGTACGCCGGGTGACCATCGTGGTGATCCTGCTGCTGGCCTACGTCAGCTACCGCCTGCTGGGCTCCACCGCCAGCCTGGCCACCATCGGCCAGGTCGCCTTTGCCGCCGTCACCCAACTGGCCCCGGCCATGCTCGGTGCGCTGTACTGGAAGCAGGCCAACCGCCGCGGCGTGTTCGCCGGCCTGGCCACCGGCACCTTCCTGTGGTTCTACACCCTGGTACTGCCGATTGCCGCCCACAGCGTGGGCTGGTCGCTGGAGCTGTTCCCGGGCCTGGCCTGGCTGCACGGCAACCCGCTCAACCTGCCGATCACCCCGCTGACCCAGGGCGTGGTGCTGTCGCTGGCAGGCAACTTCACGGTGTTCGCCTGGGTTTCGATCCTGTCGCGCACGCGGGTATCGGAGCACTGGCAGGCCGGGCGCTTCATTGGCCAGGAAACCAGCGCGCGCCCCAGCAGCCGTTCGCTGCTGGCGGTACAGATCGACGACCTGCTGCACCTGGCCGCGCGCTTTGTCGGCGAAGAGCGTGCGCGCCAGAGCTTCATCCGCTTCGCCTATCGCCAGGGCAAGGGCTTCAACCCCAACCAGAACGCCGACGGCGAATGGATCGAGCACACCGAGCGCCTGCTGTCCGGCGTGCTCGGCACCTCCTCGACCCGCGCCGTGGTCAAGGCGGCCATCGAAGGCCGCGACATGCAGCTGGAGGACGTGGTACGCATCGCCGATGAAGCCTCCGAGGTGCTGCAGTTCAACCGCGCCCTGCTGCAAGGGGCCATCGAGAACATCAGCCAGGGCATCAGCGTGGTCGACCAGTCGCTGCGCCTGGTGGCCTGGAACCGTCGCTACCTGGAACTGTTCAACTACCCCGACGGGCTGATCAGTGTCGGCCGGCCGATTGCCGACATCATCCGCTACAACGCCGAACGCGGCCTGTGCGGCCCGGGCGAGGCCCAGGTGCATGTGGCGCGGCGCCTGCACTGGATGCGTCAGGGGCGCGCGCACACCTCCGAGCGGCTGTTCCCCAATGGCCGGGTGATCGAGCTGATCGGCAACCCCATGCCCGGCGGCGGGTTCGTGATGAGCTTTACCGACATCACCCCCTTCCGCGAGGCCGAGCAGGCCCTCAAGGACGCCAACGAAGGCCTGGAGCAGCGCGTGGCCGAGCGAACCCACGAGCTGTCGCAACTGAACCTGGCGCTGACCGAGGCCAAGAGCCATGCCGAAGCCGCCAACAAGTCCAAGACCCGCTTCCTGGCGGCCGTGAGCCACGACCTGATGCAGCCGCTGAACGCCGCACGGCTGTTCTCCGCCGCGTTGTCGCACCAGGAAGAGGGCCTGTCGGGCGACGCCCAGCAACTGGTGCAGCACATGGACAGCGCCCTGCGTTCGGCCGAAGAGCTGATCAGCGACCTGCTGGACATCTCGCGCCTGGAGAACGGCAAGATCAACCCGGACGCCAAGCCGTTCGCCCTCAGCGAACTGTTCGACGCCCTGGGTGCCGAGTTCAAGGTGCTGGCCCAGCAGCAGGGCCTGGATTTTCGCGTGCGTGGCAGCAAGCTGCGGGTGCATAGCGACGTCAAGCTGCTGCGGCGTATCCTGCAGAACTTCCTCACCAACGCCTTCCGCTATGGCAAGAGCCCGATCCTGCTGGGCGTGCGCCGCGCCGGGGACCGCCTGTGGCTGGAAGTGTGGGACCGCGGCCCGGGCATTGCCGACGACAAGCTGCAGGTGATCTTCGAGGAATTCAAGCGCCTGGACAGCCACCAGACCCGCGCCGAAAAAGGCCTGGGCCTGGGCCTGGCGATCGCCGACGGCCTGTGCAAGGTGCTCGGCCACCCGCTGGAGGTGCGCTCATCGCCCGGCAAGGGCAGCGTGTTCCGCGTCAGCGTACCGCTGGCCAGCGCCGCGAGCCCGGCCCAGGCCAAGCCAGCCGAACAGGCCGGCCAGCCGCTGGCGGGGTTGCAGGTGCTGTGCGTGGACAACGAAGACAGCATCCTGATCGGCATGAACAGCCTGCTCAGCCGCTGGGGCTGCCTGGTGTCGACGGCGCGCAACCGCGAGGAATGCGCCGCCCTGCTCGACAAGGGCCTGCGCCCGCATCTGGCGCTGGTGGACTACCACCTGGACAACGGCGAAATCGGTACCGAACTGATGGCCTGGCTACGCACGCGCCTGGGCGAGCCGGTGCCGGGGGTGGTGATCAGTGCCGACGGCCACGGCGAGACCGTGGCGCGGGTACATGCCGCCGGCCTCGACTACCTGAGCAAGCCGGTCAAGCCGGCGGCCCTGCGCGCCCTGCTCAATCGTCATCTGAGCCTGGTGCAGTAAGGCCTTCGGCAAGGTTGTCGGTGCCGCCCATGGCGCGTTCCAGCAGGTCGGCCGGCAGGCTCTTGCTGGCCCGCGCGCCGAGCAGCTTGAGCTGCTCGCTGCGACTGATCAGGTTGCCGCGCCCCTCGCAGAGCTTGTTGCGCGCCGCGGCATAGGCCTTGTCGACCTGTTGCAGGCGGTTGCCCAGCTCGTCCAGGTCCTGGATGAACAACACGAACTTGTCGTACAGCCAGCCGGCGCGCTCGGCGATCTCGCGGGCGTTCTGGCTCTGGCGCTCCTGTTTCCACAGGCTGTCGATGACCCGCAGGGTGGCGAGCAACGTGGTCGGGCTGACGATCACGATCTGGCGGTCGAAGGCCTCCTGGAACAGGTTGGGCTCGGCCTGCAGCGCCGCCGAAAACGCCGCCTCGATGGGCACGAACAACAGCACGAAATCCAGGCTGTGCAGGCCCTCGAGGCGGTTGTAGTCCTTGCCCGAGAGGCCTTTGACATGGTTGCGCAGCGACAGCACATGCTGCTTGAGCGCAGCCTGGGCCACGTCGGTTTCACTGGCGTTTACATATTGCTGGTAGGCCGTGAGGCTGACCTTGGAGTCGACCACCACCTGCTTGTCGCCGGGCAGCATGATCAGCACGTCGGGCTGGAAACGCTCACCATCGGCGCTCTTGAGGCTGACCTGGGTCTGGTATTCGCGGCCCTTTTCGAGCCCCGCATGTTCCAGCACCCGCTCCAGAATCAACTCGCCCCAGTTGCCCTGGGTCTTCTGGCCCTTGAGTGCCTGGGTCAGGTTGGTGGCCTCGTCGCTCAAGCGCTGGTTCAACTGTTGCAGGCGCTCGAGTTCCTTGCCCAGCGAAAAGCGCTCGCGGGCTTCCTGCTGGTAGCTTTCCTCGACGCGCTTCTCGAACGACTGGATACGCTCCTTGAGCGGGTCGAGCAGTTGCCCCAGGTGCTGCTGGCTGGTCTGGGCGAAACGCTGCTCGCGCTCGTCGAAAATCTTCGTCGCCATTTCGGCAAACTGTGCACGCAGCTCGTCGCGCGAGCCCTGCAGATCGTTCAGGCGCTGCTGGTGGCTGTCCTGCTGCTCGCGCAGTTCGGCGGCAAGGCCGGCGCAGCGCGCTTCGAGGCGGCGCAGCTCGGCTTCACGGGCGTTGCGTTCAAGGTTCCAGGCATGGGCGGCATCGCGTGCGTTGTCGCGCTCGATCTGCAGCAACTCCAGCTCGCGGCCCTGAGCGGCCAGGCTGGCCTGCTTGGCGGCATTGGCCTGGCCCAGGTCGCTGATTTCGTCACGGCTGGCGTCGAGTTGCGCGCTCAGGCCCTCCTGGGCCAACAGCGCACTGCTCAGGCGCTCCTCGGCCAGTGCGGCGGCGGCCTGCCTGTCAGCCAACTGACGTTGCAGACGCACCAGCACCACCACAGCGGGCAAAGCCGCCACCACCATTCCCAGCACGATGCTGGTCAGATCCATTGCAGCCATAGACAGCATGCTCACCCCCAGGGAAATCCCCCAGAGCTTAACAGCCCCGGGCGGTCGATCAGTGGCTCGTGAGTTGCCCGAGCAGCCGCACGGCTTCTTTGGAGCCCTGCGCGGCGGCTTGTTCCAGCCAGTAACGTGCCTGCTCCGGCTCGTTGACCTGGGGCTGGGCGCACAGACGGCCATATTCGAGCTGTGCCCTGCGGTCACCGGCCCGGGCAGCCTGGCGCAGCAGCTCGTGGCCGATGCGCCGGTCACGGGCGTTGCCGCAATCGCGGCACAGCATCTGCCCCAGCCGGCTCTGCGCCACCACCACACCCTGGCGTGCCGGTTGCTTGAGCAGGCGCCCGGCGAAGTGCTTGACGTTGGGGTTGTCGCCCAGGCGCGGGCTGTCGAGCAGCCACAGGGCCACCTTCAACGAAAAACGTCGGGGCTCGGCAACGGGGGGTTGGGCAGTGGGGCTTGGGGTTTTGCTGCGAAACTTCATAAAAAACGGCGAAGGCAACTCGAGAGGCGCGCCACTCTACCGGATTTTCTCGTGCATGGCCCGAGGGAATTCGAGGCTTTTTTCCTTCAGGCGATGTTTTTTTTTGACACGTCAGTAGACATTTCGCGCGAGCCGAAATGCGCCGCGAAAATTGTCAGACACTTCCTGCATTGCTGGCACCCGCGTCCTAGAGCAGACCCGCATGACAATCCACAGAAGCTGTGGATAACTCGGTGGACAACCCCCTCCTACACCCCGCAAACCCCGGTAGAATGGGGCCCGCGCTCAAACTGACGATTTTTTCACCAGCTAAAAAAAGTGTTTTTTTTCATTGACTTGTACTTTCGAACTGGTCATCGCCAGGGCCCTGCCGCGGTGTAGCGCCACATTGACAAGAGGTGTTACAGGTGTGGACAGGTGCCCCAAAGCGAGGCACGGGATTGCACGAAAATGCTCCGCACGCGCGGTGGTGCCTCCTGGGGCCCTCTTCACAGAACAGCCTGAAATCGAGATAATGGCCGGCTTGGCGCACGAAAAGCACAAAGGGTTGCCACAACCTGGAAACTGCTGTAGTGTTGCCAGCGTTAGTACCAAGCTGAAACTCAATTCTGGCCAAAGCAGTCCTTGCAGCGTCCTGATCCGACAACGGAACAGCACCTGTTGAAACCAGGACCGGCCCACTTGATGACTCCCAGGTAACCATTACCTACTCTTGGCGAGTCACCCTGCAGATTGAACAGGATCTTCACACAGCGGCGCAGAACCTTAGCCCTGACGTGTTGCCTGTCTTCCTAGTACCTACCAGTCAGCCCTGGCGCCACCTAATCAATGCGCTTACCTCTGGCTGCCCTGTTCCAGTCAGGTTCTTCGCTCTAGCCCTAAAGCTTTGCGTTACTGGAACGTTTTATATGAACGCGGCTCTTATGCTGTGTCTTTTGCAGGAACATCTAATAACTATGAATACATCCATCCATACTCAGGCTGCCATTCGCACCCTTAGCCAGGCATTTGCCCCGTTGAACTGCATGATCCATGCGGCGCGCAAGGGCAGCTTCAGCTTTACCCTGGTCAATGAACACGGCATTGCTCGTCACAGCGAGCGTCTGTATCCGGAGCAGTACGAGAGTGCTGAGCCGCTGCAAGCGGTGATTGACCGGACTCGCCAGGCACTGGTTGCCTGATGGTCGTCTGAGACGCAAGAAGCCCTGCCGGTTGGCGGGGCTTTTTTATGCCTGAAATTCAGTGACCGCCGCGCTCGACCTGCCCTCTGCAAGGCCCGGATTCATTGGCCAAACCCCAACCACCGAAAGCGCTTTAACCCCCACGGCCTAATACCCAAGCGTCATATGGGTTATGCCAAGCCACCACAATCGATTTAAAAACAGTCCTTTACAGCATAGATATGACACTACACTTCAACTCAAGCGGCCTTGCCCGCTTCCGGCGGGCCTGACCCCGACCCACCTGCTGCCAAGCACCAGCGTCCCGCCGGCCATTTACGAAGTTCGAGGGCATTATGGCTATCGCCGCGAGCGAGTTGAGTGAATTCGTCATCCGCCCCACCCTGTTGTACCTGGGCCGCTACTGCCCCAGCGCCGAAGCCCTGCTGCTGGGCATTGCAGCCAGCCAGTCGGGCATGGGTTCGGCCCTGCACGACCGCCGTGGCCACGGCCTGTACCGCATCGGCGAACTGCGCCACCAATCGATCTGGGACCAGTTCCTGGCCCACGACCCCGAACTGGCCAGCCTGGTCCGCGGCCTCGCCAGCCAGCACGCGTTCCTCAGCGGCCCGCACCTGGAACTGACCGTCAACCTGCGCTACGCCACCGCCATCGCCTGGATGCTGGTCGAAGAAAAGGCGCTGCCGCTACCAGAATCCGACGACCTGCTAGGTCTCGCAAGAATCTGGCGTCAAACATTCCAGCCCCACGCCCGTTTACGCGACTTCACCCAGGCCTGGCAGGCATGCGTCGGCAAACCGGCACTCCAGGCCTGCTGAGAACCATTTTCAAACAACCGGATAAAATCAGCGAATCTGGTCGGATTGTCCTACAAAAACGCGGTATCTCCTGATTTAGAGCCTATAGCGCACGTCCAAAATTATTGATACTTTGCGCTCCGGTGATCCCATGGAGTTCTAATAATGAAAAAAGTAATACTCAAATCCTCACTCGGCCTCGCTGTCGCTTTCGCATCAACTCAACTCTTCGCCAGCGGTTTTGCCCTCAACGAGCAAAGCATCAGCGGCATGGGCACAGGTTTCGCGGGTCGTTCTTCTTCTGCCGATGACGCCAGCACCGTGTTTGGCAACCCTGCCGGCATGTCCCGCCTCAAACGCGAACAAGTGACCGTCGGCGGCGCGGCCATCATTGCCAAGTCCGACATCAAGGGCAGCGGCACCTTCGGCGGCAGCAACGACGGCGACATGGTCCCCGTGGTTGGCGTACCGATGGGCTACTACGTCAAGCCGATCGATGACCACTGGGCATTCGGCTTCGGGGTCTACGTGCCTTTCGGCCTGATCACCGACTACGAGCACGGCTTTGCCGGCCGCTACTTCGGCAGCAAGAGCGAAGTTCAGGTCGTGACCCTGCAACCGACCATCAGCTACGCCTTCAACGACAAGGTCTCGATCGGTTTCGGCCCGACCATCAACCGTATCGACGGCACCCTGGAGTCCGCCGCGCTGAACCGCGCCACCCCAGGCAGCAACGACGGCAAGGTCAAGATCACCGGTGACGACACCGCCGTCGGCTACAACATCGGCGTGATGGTGCAGGCCACCGACAGAACCCGCGTCGGCCTGACCTACCACTCGATGGTCGACTACAAGCTCAAGGGCGACACCAAGATCAGCGGCCCAGGCTTCGGCCCGTTCAGCGGCAGCAAGTTCGACGCCTCGCTGAAGATCAAGACCCCCGAGTCGGTCGACTTCTCGGTCACCCACGAACTGGATGACAACTGGACCCTGTACGCGGGCAGCACCTGGACCCGCTGGAGCCGCCTCGAGTCCATCGTGGTCAACAACGAGGGCACCGGGCCACTGGCACCGGCACTGGGCCAGATCGCCGAAGAACAGAACTGGCACGACACCTGGGCCCACGCCATCGGCGCTGCCTACAAGCTGAACAAGGAATGGACCCTGCGCGCCGGCTTCTCCGTCGACCAGTCGCCAGCCAACAACCAGAACCGTTCGCCACGCATCCCAACCGGCGACCGCAAGGTGTTCAGCCTGGGCGCCGGCTGGAACCCGAGCGACGACATGACCATCGACGTGGCCTACTCGTACCTGATGGAAGAAGACGTCAAGATTCACCAGAGCACCGCCATCACCGACCCTTCGTTCAAGGGCTCGTACAACGCCAAGTACGAAAACAGTGCACACGGCCTGGGTGCTTCGTTGACCTACCGCTTCTGATCGCTGTTGCATGAAAAAACCGCCTTCCAAAGGCGGTTTTTTTATGCCCGTGCGCGCACGCGCCAGGCCTGCGCCAGGCAGTCCTCCACATACGCCATGAAGGCTCGCACCTTGGGCGTCAGCGCCGAGCGGTCGGCCACGCACAGGTAGATGTCCATGGGCGAGGTCTGTGCATAGGCCTGGTGGGGTTGGGCATATTCGAACAGCGGCACCAGTTGCCCGTTCTCCAGGTAAGGCCGCGCCACGAACTCGGCCAGGCGCACGATCCCACCCCCCATCACCGCCATCTGCGCCAGCACGTCGATGTCATCGCTGATCGACACATCCCCGAACTCGGCATCGAAACGCAGGCCGTCACGCACAAAGCCCCACCGCAGAAAACGGCCGTCCACCGGGTAACGGAACACCAGGCAGCGATGCCCCTTCAAGGCTTCCGGGGTGCCGGGCCGGCCGGCACGCTCCAGGTAGGCAGGCGCTGCGCAACAGATGAACGGGATCTGGGCAACGTGCCGCGCCAGCAGGCCGTCTTCCAGCTGGGGGGTGATGCGCACACTCACGTCAATCGACTCGCGCGCGTGGTCCACACGCCGGTCGCTCGTAAGCAATTCAATTGAAAGCTGCGGATAGCGCAGGTTGAATGCCGGCATCAGGGGCGCCAGCACATAGCGCGCGAAGGCCGAAGAAGAGGATATGCACAACCGGCCCTGGGGTTCGCCGTCATCGGCCGTGACGGCCAGCTGCGCCAGCTCCAGATCACGCTCCACATGCCTGACCTTGTCGTAATAGGCGCGACCATTGGGCGTCAACGCCATGCTGCGGGTGGTGCGGGCCAGCAGGCGCACTTGCAGATGGGCTTCCAGGCGCGCGATGTTCTGGCTCACTGCGGCGGCGCTCAAGCCCAGGGTGCGGGCCCCACCGGCGATGCTGCCAGCCTCGACCACCTTAATGAAACTGCGTATCGAGCCCAACAGGTTCACGGCCAAACTCCAGGATTCGTAAGGTTCTCTTTATAAAGACCTAAGCTGGCGTCGTCTACCTCGTACCCTGGCAGCCTGCTAGTCTGGCGCCTCCCCTACCTTCAGGAGCCTGCATGACCAGCCAGACCCGCCCTCGCCCACGCCTGAAACTCGGCGTACGCGCCACCCCCTACGTATTCGCGTTCTACATGTCGTCGATCATGGCGCTGCTGATGTGCTTCGTGATCACCGCCGCCAACAGCGGCGTCGGCGAGCATTACCTGGCCAATGTGCTCAAGGCCTACCAGCTGGCCATGCCAGTGGCCTTCGCCTGCGTGCTGGTGGTACGGCCGATCGTGCTCAAGCTGGTGGCCTGGACCGTCCACCCGGGCAAGGCCTGAGCCCGCCTCAGGGCTGCGAGGCGATGGCCTTCTCGATGGCAGCCCTGAACGCCGGGTCGTCCGGCTTGGTCAGGCTGGAGAAGCTGGCCACCACCTTGCCCTGGCGATCGACCACATACTTGTAGAAATTCCACCTGGGCGCATTGCTCTGCCTGGCCAGCTCGCGAAACAGCGGCGTGGCGTCGTCGCCGCGCACCTTCTGTGGCTCGGTCATGGTGAAGGTCACGCCGTAGTTGGCATAGCACACCTTGGCGGTCTTCTCGCTGTCGGCGTCTTCCTGCTTGAAGTCGTTGGACGGCACCCCGAGCATTTCCAGGCCCTGCCCGTGATAAGCCTTGTAGGTGCTCTCGAGCCCTTCGAATTGCGGCGCGAAGCCGCAATAGCTGGCGGTGTTGATCACCACCAGCGGCTTGCCGGCGAAGCGCTCGCACAGGTTCACCTGTTCCTTGGCGCGCAGCTTGGGCAACTCGCCCTGCAGCAAGGCCGGGCAGTCGGCGGCCAGCACGGCCCCCGAACCGGCCAGGATCAATAGCGGTACCAACAGCCAGCGTGCGTACATGGTGCGTCTCCCTTGCCTGAGTGCAGGGGTTCAGCTTACGCCTAGCACACGCCCATGCCCAACTGCATCAGCGCCAGACCGCCCTGGTGCCAGCCCCACCACACCAGCGCCAGCACCAGGCCAGCCAGCACCAACGCTACCAGGCGCGCGGTCATGCCGCCTCCGGCCGCGCCTGCAGCCGCGCCACCGGGCGCTCGCGCACCGGCCAGTTGAGCGCAGCAGCCAGCAGGCTGAGCAGGATCGAGATCTGCCACACCAGGTCATAGTTGCCGGTACGGTCGTACACCACACCGCCCAGCCAGCCGCCCAGGAATGCGCCCAACTGATGGAACAGAAAGACGATGCCGCCCAGCATGGACAGGTTGCGCACCCCGAACAGGGTGGCGACGGTGCCGTTGGTCAGCGGCACGGTCGACAGCCACAGCAGGCCCATGGCGATACCGAACAGGTAGGCGCTGAACTGGGTCACCGGCGCCCACAGGAACAGCACGATCACCACCGCCCGCAGCAGGTACAGGGTGGTCAACAGACGCGGCTTGGACATACGCCCGCCCAGCCAGCCGGCGGTGTAGGTGCCGACGATATTGAACAGCCCGACCAGTGCCAGCACCGTGGTGCCGATGGTGGCCGGCAGGTGCTGGTCGACCAGGTAGGCCGGCAGGTGCACGCCGATGAACACCACCTGGAAACCGCACACGAAAAAGCCCAACGCCAGCAACCAGAAGCCCGAGTGCGAACAGGCTTCGCGCAGCGCCTGCATCAGGGTCTGTTCGTGCCCCTGGCTGGGCAGCGGGTTATCGCGCAGCATGCCCACCAGCGGCACGATGAAGGCCACCAGCAGGCCCAGCACCAGCAATGCCGCCGACCAGCCCAGCCAGCCGATCAGGCCCAGGGTGCCCGGCAGCATCGCGAACTGGCCGAAGGAGCCTGCGGCGCTGGCGATGCCCATGGCCATGCTGCGCTTGTCTGCCGGCACGGCACGTCCTACCACACCCAGGATCACCGAGAACGAGGTGCCCGACAGGCCGATGCCGATCAGCAGCCCGGCACTGAGCGACAGTGACCACGCCGAGTCCGCCATGCCCATCATCACCAGCCCCACGGCGTAGAGAATGCCGCCGGTGATCACCACCTTGGCCGCGCCCAGGCGATCGGCCAGGGCACCGGCAAACGGCTGGGCCAGGCCCCAGATCAGGTTCTGCAAGGCGATGGCGAAGGCGAACACTTCGCGCCCCCAGCCGAATTCGGCGCTCATCGGCGCCAGGAACAGGCCGAAGCCATGCCGCACCCCCAGCGACAATGCCAGGATCAGCGCCGCCCCCAACAGCACCCAACCGCTCGTGCGCCATACCGATGTCATTCTTGTTCTCCCAGACCGCCGCAAGGTTACACGGGTATATACCCGCTTATTGGTGTAATACGCTCAAGCCAACTGTTCCAACAGGCGCACCAGTTCATCGCGCTGCCCTTCGCCCAGGTTGCTCACCAGGGCATCCTGGGCCTGCTCCCAGGCAGGCGTGGCGGCCACCAGGCGCGCCAGGCCCTTCTCCGTCAGCAGTACGATGCGGTTGCGCAAGTCGACACCTTCGGCCAACGCCACCAGGCCGTCGGCTTCCAGCACCCGCACGTTGCGACCCAGCGTGCTGCGATCCAGGCCCATGGACTCGGCCAGCACCGAGATGCTGGGCTGATCGAGGCGCTGCAGATGCCGCAGCAGGGAAAACTGGGCGACATTGATGCCGAAGCCCACAAGGGCTTCGTCATAGTGCCGGCTGACCCCACGGGCGGCCCGGCGCAGATGAGTACAGATGCAATGGCTCTTCAACATAGATGCGTGTATATACCCGTAGTTATCAGGATGCAAGCGTTCAGTGGGGTGCGCCATTGAGGGCAAGGCGTTTTCGAATCGGTTCCAACAGGCTGGAGGGCGTGCGCTTGAGCGGGTCCGGCAGGCCCTTTTCGATCGCCTGCCAATAAGCCCACGGCACTTTGGCGCTGCCCAGCTCGTAGTCCATCCCGTCCCAACTGTCTTCGCGAAAGCTGTAGAAGGCCCAGTGCACCTGCTGGCGATCGAGGGTGCCCAGTACATCCTCCAGATAGGCGGTACAGCCCGCCCAGCGGCGCATGCAGCCGAACTCGCCGGCCACCAGGCGATTGGCCGGCACCGCGTGCCTACCGGCCCAGTCCAGCGGGCGCTGCAGATACTGCTGCACCCGGGCCTTGTTCCATTGCGCAACGCTACCGCCAAAGGGCGCGGGCCCAGGGTAGGCATAGGGCGTGGCGCGCTCCAGGTTGGGCGCGCTGGTGGCCGCGTAGGGTTCGTACATGTGAAAGCTGTAGAGCAGGCGCTGGTCGTCGAGCGCGCCAGGCCAGTACTCGAAGGCATCGGCCGCGGCGTACCAGCCGGCATCGAGCATGATCGGGGTAAGTGGATCGACTTCGCGTATCGCCGCCACCAACTGGCGATACAGCGCCGGCAGGTCGCGGGTGCTGCCCTGCTGCTGTCGGTACCAGGCGTGCATCTGCTCGGCGCTGGCGTGCTCGGCCAGGCCGTCGAGTTTCTCGGGCGCCGGTTCGTTGATCAGGTTGTAGGCCGCCACCGCCGGATGGTCCTTGAGCGCCCGCGCCAGGTCACGCCAGAAGTCGGCGGCCTGCGCCCAGTAGGCCTTGTCCTGCCAGAGCCGGTCATCGAACTGGCCGGCGTTGTTCTGTGCCCAGCGCATGCCGGGCAGTGAGAGGGGCGTGATAACGACCTTGAGGCCTGCGGCGTGCGCGCGGTCCAGGGTGGCCTTGAGCGTGGCAAGGTCGGCGGCCGGCAGCCCTTGGTAGGTATCGGCATTACCGAGCAGAAAATCACGCTGCGCCGCTTGCCACTTGTCATAGGACAACCGCACCCAGCTCGCCCCATAGCCGTGCAGCGCCTCGAAATAGGCCTGGTCGGGCGGCAGGCGGTTGAAGCTGTTGCCGCCATGGCGCGGCGTGTTCCAGAAGTCGATCAGGTCGGCGGCGTGGGCCGGCAGGGACGAACAGGCGATAAGGCAGGCCAGCAGTTGGTTGCGCATCGGGGCACCCCGCAAAGACAGAGGGACGTAAGGCTAGCGCTTGCGAAGGCTGACCACGTGCTGCATTCAGTTGCAAAACACTACAGATTCATGACCGCAGCGAAGAGCTCCTGACAGCCCCTTCAGAGTGCCAGGCTTACCACCACCGCCAGCTCCAGCAGCTCCAGCAACGCCCCTGCTGTATCCCCGGTGGTGCCCCCCAGGCGCTTGAGCATCACCTGGCGCAGCAGCGCGGACACCAGCAGCGCCACGCCCACGGCCAGGATACCGTTCCATCCCGCCAGCACCAGGCACCCCAAACCGGTCGCCAGCAACACGGCCTTGGCTTCGCCACGCGGCAGATGCTCGGCCAGCGCCTGTCCCAGGCCGCCTGCGCGCACATACGGCGTGCACAGGAACAACCCCAGCATCGCCGCCCGCCCCAGTACCGGTGCCAGTAGCAGGCCCACCGCCTGCCCGCTGTCGACCAGCGCGAGCAACGCGCAGAACTTGAGCAGCAGCACCAGTACCAGCGTCACCACCGCAATCGGCCCGCTGCGCGGGTCCTTCATGATCGTCAGGGTGCGTTCGCGATCGCCGAACCCGCCCAGCCAGGCATCGGCGCTGTCGGCCAGGCCATCCAGGTGCAACGCACCGCTCAACCACACCCAGATGCACAGCAGCAGGGCGGCCTGCAGCATCGGCGGGCTGCCCGCCAGCAGCGTGCTGGCGGCCCACAACACCCCGCCGAACAACAGCCCCACCAGCGGGTAGCACAGCAGGGAGCGCCCCATCTGCTCGGGCGCGGGCATGCCCGCCAGGCGCACCGGCAGGCTGCTGAGAAACTGCAGGGCAATCCAGAACGCCTGCATCAGGCGATTTCCGCGAAACGACCGTCGGCCGCGCAATGCAGACGGTGCACCGCGCCGTGCCCGACCACCACCTGCAGCAGCTGCTCGCGCGGCAGGCCGCGGGCACGGGCCAGCAGCAGGCGCATCACGCCGCCGTGGGTCACCAGCAGCACGCGCTCGCCGGCGTGGGCCTGATACGCCCGCGCCATGGCCGCCAGCACCCGCTCGGCAAACGCCGTGACCGGCTCGCCACCCGGCGGCGTGAAGGCATAAGGGTCGGCCCAGAACAGCCCCAGGCCCTGTTCGTCGGTAAGCATGAGGTCGGCGGTGCTGCGCCCCTCCCAGTCGCCGAAGTGCAGCTCCTGCAGGCCGGCCTCCAGTTGCATGGGCACGCCCACCTGACCGGCAAGTTCTTCGGCAAATCGCGCGCAGCGTTGCAGCGGCGAGCTGATGATCCGCGTCCACGGCCCGCCCTCGACCACAGCCGCACGCATCTGCGCCCAGCCAAGTTCGGTCAGCGCGTCGTCCAGGCTGCCGCGCAGCCCACCGCCCAGTTCGGTTTCACCATGACGCAGCAGGTCGACGATCATGTATCGCGGTCCGCCACCGCCGCCTCGGCGAAGGTCGCCATCTGCCCGTGCAGGTCGCAGGCCATGCGCAGCAGCGGTACCGCCAGCGCCGCCCCGCTGCCCTCGCCCAGGCGCAGGCCCAGCTCCAGCAGCGGTTGCGCCTGCAACGCTTCGAGCACCCGCTGGTGCCCGGGCTCGGCGCCGCGATGACCGAACAGCAGCCAGGTCCGGCAACCGGGGTTGATGCGCGTTGCAACCAGCGCCGCCACGGTGCAGATAAAACCGTCCACCAGCACCACGATGCCTTGCTGCGCGCACGCCAGGTACGCCCCCACCAGCGCGGCAATCTCGAAGCCGCCAAAGCACAACAGCTGCTCCAATGGGTCGTCGGCCAGCGCCGCGTGGGTGAGCAGCGCGCGTTCGATCACGCGGGTCTTGTGTTCAACACCGGCAGCATTCAGGCCAGTGCCGGGGCCGGTCAGCTCGCCAGGGGTGCATTTGAGCAATGCACTGGCCACCGCACTGGCAGAGGCCGTGTTGCCGATGCCCATTTCGCCGCCGATGAACAGTTGCGCCCCGGCATCACGCGCACGCAAGGCACTCTCGCGCCCGGCCTGCAGCGCCAGGCGCCCCTGCTCGGTGGTCATTGCCGGCACCTGGGCGAAGTTGGCGGTGCCCGCCCCGATGCGCAGATGGCGTACACCGGCAAGTTCCAGGGTCAGGTCGACCGTCCCCAGGTCGACCACCTCCAGCTGCGCACCCAACTGGCGGGCCAGCACGCTGATGGCTGCGCCGCCGCCGACGAAGTTCTGCAGCATCTGCCGCGTGACCACCTGCGGATAGGCCGAAACCCCCTCGGCCACCACGCCGTGATCGCCCGCGAAAATCGCGATCCATACCTGCCGCACGCCAGGCTTGAGCTTGCCCTGCAAGCCCGCCAGCTCCACCGCAACCTGCTCCAGCCGGCCCAGTGAGCCGGCTGGCTTGGTCAGCTCGCGCTGGCGCTCCAGCGCCTGTTCGCGCACAGCCAGATTGATCGGCTGACACGCGTTCTGCCACCAGTTTTGACTCATGTTCAGGCTCCCTTGAGCGTAAGTGGCAGGCCGGCAACAGTCAGCACCACGTGCTGGCAACGTTCGGCAATGGCCTGATGCAGCCAGCCGGCTTCATCGACGTAACGACGGGTCAGCTCGCCCATGGGCACCACGCCCAGGCCGGTCTCGTTGCTGACCAGGATGATTTCACCCGGCAACTGCGCCAGGCAGTCCAACAGTGCATCGCGCTCGGCGGCCAGGCGCTCGGGCTCTTCGAGCATCAGCAGGTTGGTCAGCCACAGGGTCAGGCAGTCCACCAGCAGGCAACGCTCGGGCGCGGCGGTTTCGCGCAGCACCTGCGCCAGCGCCAGCGGCTCCTCGATCAGCGCCCACTCGGCAGGGCGACGCGCACGGTGCAGTTGCACGCGGGCATTCATTTCACCGTCCAGCGGCTCGCTGGTGGCGATATAGGTCACCGCCAGCGCGCTGTCGACGGCGTATTGTTCGGCCAGGCGGCTCTTGCCCGATCGGGCGCCGCCAAGAATCAGCTTGAGCATGTCAGTCCAGCCCGCAGAGTTGACGAAGCCGGGCGCCGTCCAGGTGCGTGTCCACCAGGTCGGCCAGGCGTTCGATGTCCAGTTCACGCAGAGCATGGTAGTCCACCTGCTGCACATCGTTCAGGCCAGCCCAGCGCAGCAGCGCCGTGCACGAATGCGGCGACTCGAACAGGCCGTGCAGGTAGGTGGCCAGGATCTGCCCATCGGCGCTGACCGCGCCATCGCTGCGACCGTCGGCCAACTGTACGGCGGGCTGCGCCAGCGCCGGCCCGCGGGTGACCCCGGCATGGATCTCGTAGCCACTGACGGGCGCCTGCTCCAGGTTCAGCGTGCCGCTGACATTGCGCAGCTGCTTCTCGGCCTCCAGCTGCGTGCTGTAGTCCAGCCAGCCCAGGCCCGCGCTGCTGCCGGCGGCGCCTTCCAGGCCCAGTGGGTCATGCACGTGGGTCCCGAGCATCTGCAGGCCACCACAGATGCCCAGCAGTTTGCCGCCGTAGCGCAGGTGGCGGGCTATCGCCTCCTCCCAGCCGCGCTCGCGCAGGTGCGCCAGGTCGCTGCGCACGCTCTTGGAGCCCGGCAGGATGATCAGGTCGGCTGGCGGTATCGCGTCGCCCGGCCCGATGAACTGCAGATCCACCTGCGGATGCAGGCGCAGCGGGTCGAAGTCGGTATGGTTGCTGATGCGCGGCAGCACCGGCACGATCACCTTGAGCACCTGCGCGGCTTTCTGGCCCTGGCGCCGGTCCAGGCCATCCTCGGCTTCCAGATGCAGGTCCAGCACATACGGCAGCACGCCCAGCACCGGCTTGCCGGTACGCGCCTCGAGCCAGTCCAGGCCGGGCTGCAGCAGGGCGATGTCGCCACGAAAGCGGTTGATCACGAAGCCCTTGACCCGCGCCTGCTCGCTGGGCGACAGCAGCTCCAGTGTGCCGACCAGGTGTGCGAACACCCCGCCGCGGTTGATATCGGCGATCAGGATCACCGGGCAGTCGACCGCCTCGGCAAACCCCATGTTGGCGATGTCCCCGGCCCGCAGGTTGATTTCGGCCGGCGAGCCCGCGCCCTCCACCATCACCACCGGGTAGGCGTCGCTCAGGCGCTGGTGCGAGGCCAGTACCGCCTGCATGGCGATGGCCTTGTAGTCGTGATAGGCCACCGCGTTCATGCTGGTGACCGCGCGGCCATGCACGATCACCTGGGCTCCGGTCTCGCTGTTGGGCTTGAGCAGTACCGGGTTCATGTCGGTGTGCGGCGCCAGCCCGGCGGCCTGGGCCTGCACCGCCTGGGCACGGCCGATTTCGCCGCCGTCGGCCGTCACCGCACTGTTGAGTGCCATGTTCTGCGGCTTGAACGGCACGACACCCACGCCCTGGCGCGCCAGCCAGCGGCACAGCGCGGTCACCAGGGTGCTCTTGCCGGCATCGGAGGTGGTGCCTTGCACCATCAGGGTGGTCATGGGTGTTCCTTGCGGTAGTCGTCCAGCGCCTGGACCAGGCGCTGCCAATCGGTGTCGGTGGCCGGCAGGCCGAAACGCAGGCTGCCCAGGTGCTCGAACAGGCGCAGCAGGATGCCGCGCCGCGCCATGAACTGGTGCAACTGCGCGGTGTGGGCAAGCTCCAGGTACTGGAACAGGTCGCAGCCGCCGGCCGGCGTGAAACCGGCAGCATCGAGTACCTGCGCCAGGCGTGTGCTGGCCTCGGCACAGCGGGTGATCTGGCGCTGCTGGGCGCCATGGTCGAGCAGGCAGGCCTGGCCCAGCACCCGCGTGGGCCCGGCGATCGACCAGGGCCCCAGTTGTTCGGCCAGCAGCTGCAGCAGTTGACGTTCGGCCAGCACGAAGCCCAGGCGTACACCGGCCAGGCCGAAGAACTTGCCGAACGAGCGCAGCACGATCAGCCCGTTGCGCCAGGTTTCGGCGGCGATGCTGTGTTGCGGGGTGTTGTCCATGAACGCTTCATCCACCACCAGCCAGCCACCGCGCTGGGCCAGGCGGGCGTGCCAGCCCAGCAGGCGCTCGGCGCTCAACAGACGCCCGGTGGGGTTGTTGGGGTTGACCACCACCAGCACATCGAGGCTGTCGAGAAAGAACTCCACCTCGGCCTCGCCGACTTCACGCACGCGGTGCCCGGCGCGCCGCCAGCCCTCGGCATGTTCGGCGTAGCACGGCGACAGCACACCGACCTTGCCACTGCGACGCAAGCGCGGCAGGGCCTGGATGGCGGCCTGGGACCCGGCCACCGGCAGCAGTTGCGGCACGCCGTAGTACTCGCGGGCCGCCTGCTCCAGGCCATCGTCGGTTTCGGGCAGGCGTGCCCAGGCGCGCAACGGGATCTCGGGGATCGCGAAGGGCCACGGCGCGATGCCGCTGGACAGGTCGACCCAGTCCTGCACTGCGATGCCGTACTCCAGCACCGCCCGTTGCAAACGACCACCGTGTTCAAGCATAGAATTGCGCCCCCACGCACAACAGCAGCAACCACAACCACACGCCCTTGCACACCAGTTGCCAGCCACGCTCGATGGCGTCGGCATCGGCCGGCGGGCCTTCGCCCAGTTGCGGGCGCTGATGCAGCTCGCCGTGGTACACCGCCGCGCCGCCCAGCTCGACACCCAGCGCACCGGCGCCAGCTGCCATCACCGGGCCGGCGTTGGGGCTGTCCCACAACGGCGCCTGGCGACGCCAGCAGCTCAGTGCCAGGCGCGTCCTGCCCAGCACCGCGTAGGTCAGGGCCACCAGCCGCGCCGGAATATAGTTGAGCAAATCGTCGATGCGCGCTGCGGCCCAGCCAAAGCGCTCGAAGCGCTCGTTGCGATAGCCCCACATGGCATCCAGGGTATTGCTCAAGCGATACAGCACCACACCTGGCGCCCCCGCCACCACGAACCAGAACAGGGCGGCGAACACTGCATCGCTACCGTTCTCCAGCACCGATTCGGTGGCGGCACGCGCCACGGCGGTGTCATCCAGTTCGCCGGTTTCACGGCTGACCAGGTAGCCCACGCGGCGGCGCGCTTCGTCCAGGTCGCCGCCACGCAGCGCCTCGGCCACGGGCCGTACATGTTCGCCAAGGCTGCGCAGGCCCAGCGCGCAGTACAGCGCCAGTATCTCCACCAGCCAGCCGATGTAGGGCAGCCACGACAGCACAGTGACCAGCAGGGTCAGGGGCACCACCGCCAGAAACCACGCGGTGACGCCATGGCTGCGCCAGCCACGACCGCCGGCATTGAAGCGTTGTTCCAGGCGTCCGGCATAACGGCCGAACGCGACCAGCGGGTGCGCACGCCGGGGCTCGCCCAGCAAGGCATCCAGCGCCACCCCGGCCACACTCAGCAAGGCCACACTCATCAACGCTCTCCCCAATGGTTTTCGTAGAGCATCTCGCTCAATGGCCGCTCGCGGGCCCAGCCTTCGAGCACCAGCATGGGCGCCTCGTAGAACGCCTCGACCGGGCCCAGGCACAGTACCGCCAGCGGTTTGGCACCGGCCGGCATGCCCAGCAGGTCGGCCAGTGCCTGCGGTTCGAACAGCGACACCCAGCCCATGCCCAGGCCCTCGGCACGGGCCGCCAGCCACAGGTTCTGGATGGCGCACGACAGCGAGGCCAGGTCCATTTCCGGCAAGGTGCGACGGCCGAAGATGTGCGCCTCGCGCCCGTCCATCAGCGCCGCCACCAGCACCTCGGCGCAATCGTTGATGCCCTCGACCTTGAGCCGCATGAAATCGTCAGAACGCTGCCCCAGTGCCTCGGCGGTGCGCACCCGCTCCTGCTCCACCAGCGCCTGGATCTGCTGGCGCAGCTCGCGACGGGTGATGCGGATGAAACGCCAGGGCTGCATCAGACCCACGCTCGGGGCCTGGTGCGCCGCCTGCAGCAGGCGTGCCAGCAGCTCGGGGGCCACCTCGCCGCCGCTGAAATGGCGCATGTCGCGGCGCTCGCCGATGGCGCGGTAGACCGCCGCGCGCTCGGCGTCGTTGAAGGCCTGGTCGCTCATGGTGCCAGCAGCGCCGCCAGCGCAGACGGGTTGGACGGGAAGTAGAAATGCACATACGAGGCCGTCAGCCGGCCGCAACGGTACACCGCCTCGGCGCCGCGCCCGCCGTTGGGGCTTTGCCCGCGGGCGATGGGTTCGAGCGCGGTGCTGGTCAGCGAATGGTGATAGGTATGCCCGCGCAGGGTGCCCTCGGGTAGCTCTACCGCTTGCAGGGCCAGGGCCGCCAGGCGCTTCTGCATCACCGCCTCGCCCGGCAGCAGGCCGGCCAGTTCGGCCCGTTCGCCGGCCACATCGGTCAGTGCATCGAGCAGGTAGAGCATGCCGCCGCATTCGGCCAGCAAGGGCTTGCCGGCCTGGTGATGGGCCCGGATCGCCGCCAGCATCGGCGTGTTGGCGGCCAGCGCATGGTGGTGCAGCTCAGGGTAGCCGCCGGGCAGGTACAGGCTGTCGCAGTCTGGCAGCAGGCGGTCGTGGATCGGCGAGAAGAAGCTCAGCTGTGCGCCCATCTCGCGCAACAGGTCCAGGCTGGCGCCATAGGTGAATGCGAAGGCTTCGTCGCGCGCCACGCCGATCCGCACGCCGGCCAGCAGTGGCTCGATGCTGCGCGGCTGCGGCGCATCGAAGGCCACCGCCGGCGGCAGGGCCGACTCGCAGCTGTCGCCCAGGGCGTTGGCGGCGGCGTCCAGGCGCAGGTCCAGGTCGGTCAGTTCACTGGCCTGCACCAGGCCCAGGTGGCGGCTGGGCAGTTCGATGCCGGTTTCCCGCGACAGCCCGCCGTACCAGCGCAGGCCTTCGGTCAGGCTGCCTTCGAGTAGTTGCGCGTGACGCAGCGAGCCCACCCGGTTGGCCAGCACGCCGGCAAACGGCAGGTCGGGCTGGTAGCGCGCCAGGCCCAGGGCCAGCGCGCCGAAGGTCTGGGCCATGGCCGTGCCGTCGATCACCGCCAGCACCGGCACGCCGAAATGCCGCGCCAGGTCGGCGCTGGACGGCGTACCGTCGAACAGCCCCATCACCCCTTCGATCAGGATCAGGTCGGCGTCGGCGGCGGCTTCCCACAGCAGGCGCCGGCTTTCCTCGGCGCCGACCATCCACAGGTCCAGCTGGTACACCGGTGCGCCACTGGCGCGCTCCAGAATCATCGGGTCGAGAAAGTCCGGGCCACACTTGAACACCCGGACCTTGCGCCCCTGGTTGCGGTGCAGGCGCGCCAGTGCGGCCGTCACCGTGGTCTTGCCCTGGCCAGATGCAGGTGCCGCGATCAGCACCGCCGGGCAATGACGGGTTTGCCTCATAGTTCCACGCCCTTCTGGGCACGGATGCCGGCCTGGAAGGCATGCTTGACCATGCCCATCTCGGTCACGGTGTCGGCCAGCTCGATCATCTCGGGCTTGGCGCCGCGGCCGGTGACGATCACATGCTGCATCGGTGGGCGTGCCTGCAGGTCGCCGAGCACCTGGTCGAGGTCGAGGTAGCCGTGCTTGAGGGCGATGTTGAGCTCATCGAGCACTACAAAACCGATGGCCGGGTCCTGCAGCAACTGGCGCGAAACCGCCCAGGCAGCCTCGGCGGCGGCGATGTCGCGCTGGCGGTCCTGGGTTTCCCAGGTAAAGCCCTCGCCCATCACGTGGTAGCGCACCTGTTCGGGGAAGCGGCGGAAGAACAGCTCCTCGCCGGTGCTGTTGCGGCCCTTGATGAACTGCACCACGCCGCATTGCATGCCGTGGCCCAGGGCCCGCGCCAGCATGCCGAAGGCCGAGCTGCTCTTGCCCTTGCCGTTGCCGCTGAGTACCAGCAGCAGGCCGCATTCATTGGGCGAGTTGGCAATGCGTTCGTCGATTACCGCTTTTTTGCGCAGCATGCGCGCCAGATGGCGTTCGTCGCGATCGGTGGTGTCGGTCATCGGAGGCTCCGTGGGCAACTGGCGCGCACAGGGACCGGGGGGATCGAGTCGGCGCGACAGCAGGTTGGCGATGGCACACGGAAAACGCGCAGGCCCTGCCACTGGCCGGGAGAACCGCGCATCACCCTCCGTGATGCCGTTGATCTGTGACAGGCCGGTCTCCGGGCTCATGGGCGGGTCTGATCGACCCGGATCGCGCGCCTTCCCGGGCTGTTGCACCCAGTGGCCCTGCGCGATCCCGACTCATTTACCGTTGCGGGGGCAGCGCCGGAATCGCACGTTGCACGTGCCCACCGGCTTCCCTGTTTCACCCTGCCGGCACCTTGGCCGCAGAGCACCTGAAACAAGTCGCGAAGGTTAGAGGGTTGGGCCATGAGCGTCAATCAAAGGCGCTGCGAAGCGGTCTGGATCAATGGCATTTATGTCATCTTGTGTCACACTCACTGCAGTGATATCACATAGCCATTATCCGCACCTCTCCGATCCACAATAACAATGGAGCACGGCATGCAAGGTCTGATCATCAACAACCCGCGTCTGGAGTTCCTGCGCCCCGCCCTGGAACGTTGGGCCGAGTGCCTGGAGCGCTACAACCAGACCCTGGGCGACAGCGACGCCCCCTACTGGCAAGGCGTGCAAAGCAACCTTGGCGTGCTGAGCGCGGCGGCCTGGCAGGCGGAGCTGGTGACCTTGCAGGGTGCGCAGACCAAGAAGCAGCGCGACGAAGGCGAGCGTGCGGCGCACTGCGACCTGGTGATCGCCAGCAAGGAAGAGACCGCCTACCTGCAAGCCACCCAGCGCTGGCCACGGGTCGGCAAGCTCGACCTCACCGATGCCCTGCAGGAGAGCGTCGCCCAGGCTCGCCTGGTGGGCTATGCCAGCCAGCTCAAGGTCGCCGCACTGTTCGTCAGCCCGTACAAGGCCGGGCAACACGCCAGCCCCGAAGAGCTTCAGGACCTGGTCGACGACCTGCAAAAGCACAATGCATGCGCCATCGCCTGGGTGTTCCCCTATGGCTACCGCAAGCTGCACGACGACGTGGGCCGCTACCACCCCGGCATCGCGCTGCTGCTCAAGCAGGCCTGAGCCCCTGTCGAGGGAACCTCGCCGACGTGCCCGCCTCTACCTTACTGGACACGGCCAACTTCGCGAGGGACACCGATCATGGGCAACATGCGCATTGCTGTACTGCTGGCACTCACCACCGGGCTGGTGGCCTGCGGCGAGAACGCCCGCCTGGACGTCACCGATGGCACCGGCCCGTCGCCGCGCCTGCCCGAACCGAACAAGACCCTGATCCCCACGGTAAACATCGCGCCGGCCATCGGCTGGCCAGAGGGCGGCAAACCCAAGGCTGCGGCAGGCACCCAGGTGTTGGCCTTCGCCGACAAGCTCGACCACCCGCGCTGGCTGTACGTGCTGCCCAACGGCGACGTGCTGGTGGCCGAGACCAACGCGCCGCCCAAGCCCGATGACGGCAAGGGCATCAAGGGCTGGGTGATGGGCAAGGTGATGGGCCGCGCCGGCGCCGGAGTGCCCAGCCCCAACCGCATCACCCTGCTGCGTGACAGCGACAAGGACGGCGTGGCCGACACCCGCACCACCTTCATCGAGGGGCTGAACTCGCCGTTCGGCATGGCCCTGGTGGGCAACGACTTCTATGTGGCCGACACCGATCGTCTGCTGCGCTTCACCTACGAGCCAGGCGCCACCCGCCTGCAGGGCAGCGGCACCAAGGTGGTCGACCTGCCGGGCGGCACGCTCAACCACCACTGGACCAAGAACGTGATCGCCAGCCCCGACGGCAAGAAGCTGTACGTGACCGTGGGCTCCAACAGCAACGTGGCCGAAAACGGCATGGAGCAGGAGAAAGGCCGCGCCGCGATCTGGGAGGTCGACCCGGCCACCGGCAGCCAGCGCCTGTTCGCCACCGGCCTGCGCAACCCCAACGGCCTGGCCTGGGAACCCCATAGCCAGCAGCTGTGGACGGCGGTGAACGAACGTGACGAGATCGGCAGCGACCTGGTGCCGGACTACATCACGTCGGTGAAGGACGGCGCCTTCTATGGCTGGCCCTACAGCTATTACGGGCAGCATGTGGATGAACGCGTACAGCCGCAGGATGCAAAGCTGGTGGCCAGCGCGATTGCGCCGGACTATGCGGTGGGGCCGCACACCGCCTCGCTGGGGCTGGCGTTTACCGTGCCGAACGCCTTGCCGGCGCCGTTCGACCAGGGCGCGTTCATCGGCCAGCACGGCTCATGGAACCGCAAGCCGCACAGCGGCTACAAGGTGATCTTCGTGCCGTTCAGCACGGCGGGCAAACCGTCGGGCAAGCCCATTGATCTGCTGACCGGGTTTCTCGACGAGGACGGCAAGGCCATGGGGCGCCCGGTCGGCGTGGTGAACGATCAGCGTGGCGGGGTGCTGGTGGCCGACGACGTGGGCAATGTGATCTGGCGGGTGAGCAAGGCGCAGTAGCACTGCGCTGACGTGTTCGCCGGCAAGGTCGGCTCCTGCTGGAGCCGGCTTTGCAGGCCACGCTGTCAGGGATTGCGCGCCAGGTGCGCCGGCTGCAGCACGCGCTTGGCGTTGAGGTAGGTCTTCTGCCAGTAGCTGTTGGACAGGTAGTCCAGGCGCACCGTACCGCCCGTTGACGGTGCATGCACGAAACGCCCCTCGCCCACGTAGATACCGGCATGGCTCACCTGGGTACCGCCATTGGTGGCGAAGAACACCAGGTCGCCCGACTGCAACGCACCCTTGTCGATGTCCGGGGCACGAATGCCGATCATCTCGCGGGTTGAGCGCGGCAGGGCGATACCCGCCGCGTCCCGGTACACGTAGCCAATCAGCCCGCTGCAATCGAACCCCGAGTCCGGGGTATTGCCGCCCCAGCGGTAAGGCGTGCCCACCAGGCCCAGGGCCCGGAACAGCACATCCTCGGCCACTGGCGAGAAATACACCTGGGGCGCCATCACCTTCGGCTCGACCACCTGAGGTGTCTGCGGGGCATGGCTGGAGCAGGCACCCAGCAGGGCCGCCAGGGAAAGTACAGCAACGCGCGCGAGTATCGACATAGTCAGAACATCCTGTCTGAAGCCGCCCGACCCCAAGTCGGAAATAGGTGAGAATTTAGATTAGACGTTTTCTGTAAACACGCACGGCGGCGAGCTTTTCAGCTACGCCGCCGTGCGGGACATCACGCGCAGACTCAGTTACGCGACAGGGTAGTCGGTGCCATGGCCAGCGCGCGCTTGGCTTCGATGAAGGTCTTGCTCCAGTAGCGGTCACCGAGATTGTCGATGCGCACGCCACCGCTGCGGCGGCTGCTGGAGTGGATGAACTGATCGTCGCCCAGATAGATGCCGGCGTGGCTGACGCGGCCGCGACCATTGGTGCTGAAGAACAGCAGGTCGCCTGGCTTGAGCTTGTTGCGCGCAACCAGCGGGGCTTTCACGTTGATCATTTCGCGGGTGGAACGCGGCAGGTTCATGCCGGCCTCTTCGCGGAACAGGTAGCCGATGAAGCCGCTGCAGTCGAAGCCGGACTTCTCCGAGGTGCCGCCGAAACGGTAGCGGGTACCGATCAGGGACATGCCACGTTCGAGAATGTTGTCGGCCAGGGCTGGCAGTTCGTAGGGCTTGGTGCTGGAGGAGAACGCTTCCAGGTCCTGCTCGGTGGCCAGCTCTTCTTCGAACACCGACGCAGCGGTGGAAGGCTTGGCGGCAGCCTGGGCAGCAACTGGAGCGGGAGCCTGCTGGTGGGTGACGGGACCGGTGGTCGCGCAGCCGAACAGCAAGGTCACAAGTGCGAGGGGCACGAGGGGTGCGAAGCGATTTAGCATGGGCACGACCGTGGCTTGAATTTGATGAAGCCGAGACTATGCCTTCTATCGGATCGATTTGCAAATTCAATCGAAAAAAATGTGACTTTTATGTGCCGAGGCTCTGGGCCGGCCCTACCAGCCCAATGTCTCTTTCAAAAACGGGATGGTCAGCTTGCGCTGCGCCTGCAGTGAAGCCTGGTCGAGGCGTTCGAGCAGGTCGAACAGTGCGCTCATGCTGCGCGTGCCTCGGGTCAGGATGAAATGCCCGACTTCGTCGGTGAGGTGCAGGCCCCGGCGCGAGGCGCGCAATTGCAGGGCACGCAGCTTGTCTTCATCCGACAGGGCGCGCATCTGGAAGATCAGCGCCAGGGTCAGGCGCGACTTCAGGTCGGCCAGCTTGATCGGCAATTCCCGGGGGGAGCTGGACGCTGCCAGCAGCAAGCGGCGGCCGCTGTCGCGCAGGCGATTGAACAGGTGGAACATGGCCTCTTCCCAGTCCGGCTTGCCGGCAATCACATGCAGGTCGTCCAGGCACACCAGTTCGTACTGTTCCAGGTTGTCGAGCAGTTCCACGCCGCGATCGAGCAGTTGCGCCAGAGGCAGGTACACCGCAGGCTCGCCCAGTTGCTCGAAGCGCAGGCACGCGGCCTGCAGCAGGTGGGTACGCCCTACGCCCTGCTTGCCCCACAGGTAGATCAGGCTTTCGGTCCAGCCGGCGTCGGCTTCGCAGAGTCGCTCGACGTAGCCCAATGCGGCGGCGTTGGCACCCGGATAGTAGTTGATGAAGGTGGCGTCATCACGCAGACGCACACCCAGGGGCAACTGGATCGGTTTCATGCTGGCTGGGCAGTCCCGAGGAACCGCAAGGGGCCTTTGGTGAAAAGTCCGCAAAGTCTATACCCGTGACGCCAACCGCACAATGCGTTAGCAAAATCAAAGGCTTGCGCGGCATATGGGGCAGGCATGGGTCAATCCTCCAGCAGTTCCTCTGCACTCAGGCGAAACAGCTCCACGGTGTTGATGCTCGCCCCTTCGAGCGAGCCTTCCTTATCCAGTACCTGGTTGGCCGCGTTCATCTCCGAACTGCGCCCGGCAACGCGCTGGAAGGTGCTGCGCGGTAGTGCGGCGCTCCAGCCATTCTCGAAGGTGTTGTAGGCCAGGGTCAGCGCCGCGGTGAAGTAGTGCTGATTGGCGACCGGGATCCGCACCGCATTGTCGTCCTGGTCATAGGCCGTGAAATGACTGGGCAGCGCCTTGAGCCCCAGACGCTTGAGCACCACCCAGGAAAACGCCGAGGGTACGAACATCGTGAGCTTCTCGGCCGCGTGCCGCGAGTAGCCCTGCTGCTGCAGGGCCGCTGCCACCTCATCCTCGTCGAGGTCATCGGCCAGCAGCGGCAATGCATCCATCACGCCTGCCAATGCACAGGCGTGGTCGGTTTCATGCTCCATCACTCAGGGTGTCCTTCAAAGGTCCGGGTCGATTTCACCAGCATACATGTCCGACTCTTTATAGAGGTCGTGCATGTGCCGCAGCAACACCATGATCACCGCCGCCACCGGCAGCGCCAGCAGCACCCCGGTGAACCCGAACAGCTCGCCGCCGGCCAGGATCGCGAAGATCACCGCCACCGGGTGCAGACCGATGCGGTCGCCCACCAGCAACGGGGTGAGCACCATGCCTTCAAGGGCCTGGCCGACCATGAACACCGCGACGATGCCCAGCATCGGGTACAGGTCGCCGCCGAACTGGAACATGCCGGCGATCAATGCCGCGCCGATGCCGATGATGAAACCCATGTACGGCACGATGGCCGCAAGCCCGGCCATGATACCGATCAGCAGGCCCAGTTCGAGGCCCACCAGCATCAACCCGGCGGCGTAGATCACCCCCAGCGCCAGCATCACCAGCAACTGCCCGCGCACGAACGCACCGAGCACCTCGTGGCATTCCAGGGCCAGCGACACCACCTGCTCTTCGCGCTGGCGCGGCAACAGGCGGCGCAGCTTGGCCATCATCAGGTCCCAGTCGCGCAGCAGGTAGAAGCCCACCACCGGGATCAGCACCATGTTGGCCAGCCAGCCGATCAGCGCCAGCCCTGACGCGGTAGCCTGGCTGAGCACGATGCCGACGATGTCGGTGGTCTGGCCCATGTGCTCGCTGATCGCCGACTTGATCTTGTCGAACTTCCAGAAGCCATCGGCCAGCCCCAGGCGCGTCTGCACCCACGGCAGCGCCACGTGCTGCAACCAGTCGAGCATCTGTGGTGCCAGCTCGTACAGGCGCACCAACTGCTTGGCCAGCATCGGGATCAGCACCAGCAGCATCGCCATGAACACCAGGGTGAACAGGGCGAACACCACCACCACGCCCCAGGTGCGTGACAGCCCGGCGCGCTCCAGCCGGTCGACCAGCGGGTCGGCCAGGTACGCCAGGCCGATACCTATAAGGAAGGGCGAGAGGATCCCGTGCAAGAAGTACAGCAGCGTGCCGATTACCAGCACCCCCAACACCCATACCCAACGGCGTGTATCCATCATTCAGTCACGCTCCCTGCCAACGAAACCGCAAACCGGTGAACGGTGCGGGCGCAGCCACCTGGGCCTCGCCTGGTGCTGCGGGTGCGACCGGCGCTGGGGCGGCGGCCTCTGCCGGCACCTCCTGCAGCCTGGCCAGGCTCAGTTGCGCACGCACCTGTTCGGGGGTGCCGCTGACGGTGTAGGTCAGGGTATCGCCGTCCACATAGGTCAGGCGCCCGCCCAGCGGCTCAAGGGTCTGCAAAAGCTGCGCATAGCGCTCCAGGGTCATGCCCTGCACCTGTATCTGGTTTTCGCCACCGGTGCCCGGCCGCGCGACAAAGCGCGGCGCCAGGCGCGTGCTGACGGCCAGCATCACCGCATCGGCCAGGGCGGCCTGATCGGCGCCTTCGACCTTGCCCTGCTCGCGCTGGTCGCCCAGCCACAGGCGCCAGGTACCCTGCCATTTGCCCTCGCCCTCGGTGGCATGCACCGCCAGCAACGCATCGGCCGCGTAGCGTTCGGAGGCCTCGCGCAGGGGCGCGGGGTCGGTGCCTTCGAGGTTCTTGGCAGTGGCCACCAGTTGCTCGTTCAGGTCGCCCATGGGCAGGCGCAGCGGCAAGCCACGGTGTTGCGCGGCGCGGCGCAGCGGTTCGGCGCTGCTCTGGCCATCGCCCACCAGGCTCGAACCGCCCACGCTGTCGTTCAACCACCAGCCGAGGATGGCCGGCCGGTTGCTGCCCCACAGGGCCAGCCCGGCCTGGCGCAGCGCCCGGTCGGTGCTGCCGGGGTCGAAATCCACCAGCACGGTTTCCGGCGGGCCGGCCTCGAAACCGAACTGGCTGATGATTTGCTGCGGGTCCTTGCGTAGCCCTGCCAGGCCCGCACTCTGCGGCGCCTTGGGGTCGCCCGTGAGGCGCACCACCAGGGTACTCAGGGCGTTCTGGGTGGCCTGGGCGCGGGCTTCGGTGCCCTCGCCGCTGACCGGCTCGCGCACCTGATAAAGGCCAGTGAGGGTTTCGGCCTGAACGCTCAGGCCAAACAGGGCAAGGCAGCCAACGGCCAGGTATGAACACAAACGCATGGAGGATTCCTGTCCAGGTAAATAGAAAGCGCGGTCAGTGAAAAGTGAAGCTCTGACCACCCCCGCGGGTAAAACATTCAGCCCTGCGGTCAAATTTCATTACCTATACCTTATACAGCCCATGGCGCGGCAACCAGCGGCCGTACCGAATCAATGTTTTTATGTCGAATGAGGCCCTGCCCGTCGGCCTGAGGATGGCCGCTACCGGGTAACCCTGATAAAATCGCGCGCCTTCGCAGACCGGCGACGCTCAGGCAGCAGGAAAACCCTCGCAATGCCTGGCAGGTGCCGGTCGATTCCCCCGAATCCCTCCCCCTAAAGGCCTGGATCATGAGCAAGCAACCCTCCCTGAGCTACAAGGACGCCGGTGTAGACATCGACGCCGGTGAAGCATTGGTCGAACGCATCAAAGGCGTCGCCAAGCGCACGGCGCGCCCGGAAGTCATGGGCGGCCTGGGGGGCTTCGGCGCCCTCTGCGAAATTCCGGCCGGCTACAAGCAGCCGGTGCTGGTTTCGGGCACCGACGGCGTGGGCACCAAGCTGCGCCTGGCACTGAACCTGAACAAGCACGACACCATCGGCCAGGACCTGGTCGCCATGTGCGTCAACGACCTGGTGGTGTGCGGCGCCGAGCCGCTGTTCTTCCTCGACTACTACGCCACCGGCAAGCTCAACGTCGACACCGCGGCTGACGTGGTCACCGGCATCGGCGCCGGCTGCGAACTGGCAGGCTGCTCGCTGGTAGGCGGCGAAACCGCTGAAATGCCGGGCATGTACGAAGGCGAAGACTACGACCTGGCCGGCTTCTGCGTCGGCGTGGTGGAAAAGGCCGAGATCATCGACGGCTCCAAGGTGGCTGCCGGTGACGCCCTGATCGCCCTGCCATCGTCGGGCCCGCACTCCAACGGTTACTCGCTGATCCGCAAGATCATCGAAGTGGCCGGCGCCGACATCCAGAACGTCCAGCTCGACGGCAAGCCGCTGACCGAACTGCTGATGGCCCCGACCCGCATCTACGTCAAACCGCTGCTCAAGCTGATCAAGGACACCGGCGCGGTCAAGGCCATGGCCCACATCACCGGTGGCGGCCTGCTCGACAACATCCCGCGCGTGCTGCCAAAAGGCGCCCAGGCCGTGGTCGACGTGGCCAGCTGGCAGCGCCCGGCGGTATTCGACTGGCTGCAGCAGCAGGGCAACGTCGACGAGACCGAAATGCACCGCGTACTCAACTGCGGCGTGGGCATGGTGATCTGCGTGGGTCAGGATCAGGTCGACAACGCCCTGAACGTGCTGCGCGAAGCCGGCGAGCAGCCTTGGGTGATCGGCCAGATCGCCACCGCTGCCGAAGGCGCCGCCCAGGTCGAGCTGAAGAACCTCAAGGCGCACTGATGCCGAGCACGTCTTGTGATGTAGTGGTGCTGCTGTCCGGCACCGGCAGCAACCTGCAGGCCCTGATCGACAGTACCCGCACCGGCGACAGCCCGGTGCGGATCCGCGCGGTGATCTCCAACCGCGCCGATGCCTACGGCCTGCAGCGCGCCCGCGATGCGGGCATCGACACCGCCGTGCTCGACCACAAGGCCTTCGACGGCCGCGAGGCCTTCGACGCGGCGCTGGTCGAGCTGATCGACGGCTTTGCCCCGCAGCTGGTGGTGCTGGCCGGCTTCATGCGTATCCTCAGTGCCGGTTTCGTGCGCCATTACCACGGCCGCCTGCTCAATATCCACCCTTCCCTGCTGCCCAAGTACAAGGGCCTGCATACCCACCAGCGGGCGCTGGAAGCCGGGGATGCCGAGCATGGCTGCAGTGTGCACTTCGTCACCGAGGAACTCGATGGCGGGCCACTGGTCGTACAGGCTGTGATACCGGTAGTCTCGGATGACACGCCGGCGCAACTGGCCCAGAGGGTTCACAGCCAGGAACACCTGATTTATCCGCTGGCGGTGCGCTGGTTCGCCGAAGGCCGTTTGCGCCTTGGCGAGCACGGTGCTCTACTGGATGGCCAGCCCTTGGCGGCCAGCGGCCACTTGATTCGACCCTAGGAGATTTTATGCGTCGTGCCCTGCTCTTCGCACTTGCCGTGCTTGCACTGCCGCTTCAGGCAGCCGATCTGAAGCCTTTTTCGGCCAGCTACACCGCCGACTGGAAGCAACTGCCCATGAGCGGCACCGCCGAGCGCAGCCTGGCCAAGAACGCCAACGGGACCTGGAGCCTCAACTTCAAGGCCTCGATGATGATTGCCAGCCTGACCGAGCAAAGTACCCTGCGCCTGGACAAGGACACCCTGCTGCCGCAGACCTACCACTTCGAACGTGGCGGCCTGGGCAAGGCCAAGAAGGTCGACCTGGACTTCGACTGGTCGAGCAAGAAGATCACCGGCTCCGACCGTGGCGACGCGGTCAACCTGCCGCTCAACCGCGGCGTGCTGGACAAGTCGTCCTACCAGCTGGCCCTGCAGCATGACGTGGCAGCCGGCAAGAAGAGCATGACCTACCAGGTGGTGGATGGCGACGAGATCGACACCTACGACTTCCGCGTGCTGGGTACCGAAAAGGTCAGCACCAAGACCGGCCAGGTCGATGCGATCAAGGTCGAGCGCGTGCGCGACCCGAGCCAGAGCAAGCGCGTCACCGAGCTGTGGTTCGCCAAGGACTGGGACTACCTGCTGGTGCAACTGCGCCAGGTCGAGACCGACGGCAAGGAGTACGTGATCGTGCTGCAGGACGGCACGGTCGACGGCAAGTCGGTCAAGGGCAGCTGACAGGCCGCTAGCGTGCATTACCCGAAACCCCGCCTTGTGCGGGGTTTTGTTTTTGTGGCGTGGCCCTCCCTGCAGACACCAGCCTTGCTGGCGAAGGAGTCGCCTCGACCGTGCGGCATGAAAGATGTTTCATGCGCCAAGCATTTACTTAGGCTGCTAACAAATTCTATAAAAGAGACCTGCGACACGGTGCCGCAGTTAACTGGATTTGGAGTTAGCAGATGACTGTCAAAGTAACTGAGCGCGATGAATCGAAACTGTCCCACGAAGGCCTGGCCGCAGGCGTGCGTATCTGGGATGTGCATCAGCAGGACCAGCTGGTCGGCATGTTCCACAACGAACAGGAAGCCCACAGCTACCGGATCGAACTGGAGTACCTCGAAGCCAAGCGCCAACCCCAGTAATTCCCCGTCTTCAGAAACAGCAAACCCCGCCGAGGCGGGGTTTGTCGTGTCTAGCCCAGCAGGCTTACCACATCAGGTCATCCGGGATGACGTAGGCGGCGTACGGGTCGTCCGCATCCGGCGCTTCGACCTGGGTGTTGAGCAGCACGATGCGCTGCGGGTCGCGCTCCTGGATCTTCAGCGCGGCCTCGCGCGGGATCACCTCGTAGCCACCGCCATGCTGCACGATCGCCAGCGAGCCGCTGCTCAGCTTGCTGCGCATCAGCGCGTTGACCGACAGGCGCTTGACCTTCTTGTCGTCGACGAAGTTGTAGTAGTCCTCGGTGGTCAGCTTGGGCAGGCGCGACACCTCGATCAACTGCTTGACCTGGGCGGCACGGGCCTTCTGCTCGGCCTTTTCCTGCTGCTGACGGTTGAGCTCCTGGTCACGCTTGGCCTTCTCGGCCATGGCTTCCTTGGCCAGGCGCTGCTGGGTGTCGTCGACTTCGACCTGGCCTTTGTGCTCCAGGCGTTTCTGTTTCTTCTGTTCTTTGCTGACCTGCTTGACCTGCTTCTGGTTGACCAGGCCGGCTTTGAGCAGTTGGTCACGAAGGGAAAGGCTCATCGGTGTTCACTCACTTATGCAACAGCTCAGCCGCAGCTGGGCAGGTTCTTTTCCTGACGTTTGGCTTCGCCCCAGAGCGCGTCCAAGTCTTCGAGGGTGCAATCTTCAATCGGACGCCCCATGTCGCGCAATGCCTGTTCGATAAAACGGAAACGTCGTTCGAACTTGCGATTGGCGCCACGCAGGGCGTTTTCCGGGTCCAGCTTGAGGTGACGGGCCAGGTTGACGGTGGCGAACAGCAAATCGCCCACCTCGTCGGCCAGCGCCGCCGGGTCGTTGTCGGCCATGGCCTGGAGTACTTCGTCGAGCTCCTCGCGCACCTTGTCCAGCACCGGCAACGGATCGTCCCAGTCGAATCCGACCTGGGCCGCACGCTTTTGCAGTTTGGCCGCACGCGACAGGGCCGGCAAGGCCGCCGGCACGTCGTCGAGCAGCGACAGTTGTTCGGGCTCGCCCTTTTCGGCGCGCTCCTGGGCCTTGATCTCTTCCCAGCGCTGCTTGACCTGTTCTTCATCGAGCCGTGGCAGGTCCAGCGGCGCATGGAGCTCGCCGGTGGGGAATACGTGCGGGTGGCGACGGATCAGCTTGCGGGTGATGCTGTCGATCACCCCGGCGAATTCGAAACGGCCCTCTTCACGGGCCAGCTGGGCGTAATACACCACCTGGAACAGCAGGTCGCCCAGTTCGCCCTGCAAGTGTTCGAAGTCGCTGCGCTCGATGGCGTCGGCCACCTCGTAGGCTTCTTCGAGGGTGTGCGGGATGATCGTGGCGTAGGTCTGCCTGAGGTCCCACGGGCAGCCGTACTGCGGGTCGCGCAGGCGGGCCATGAGGTGGAGCAGGTCGTCTAGGGTGTACATCGTGTGCTCTCTGTTCGGCAGGTCTGGCCTCATCGCGGGTCAAGCCCGCTCCCACAAGGATCCTGCAGGAGCGGGCCTGCCCCGCAATGGCGCCCTCAAGGCGTACGGTTGCGCCGCGTCTCGATGATGTTGGGCAACTGCGAAATGCGCCCCAGCAAGCGCCCCAGGGCGTCCAGGCCCGGGATCTCGATGGTCAGCGACATCAGCGCGGTGTTGTCCTCCTTGTTCGAACGGGTATTCACCGCCAGCACGTTGATGCGCTCGTTGAGCAGCACCTGCGACACGTCACGCAGCAGGCCCGGGCGGTCATACGCACGCACGATGATGTCCACCGGGTAGGTCTGCACCGGCACCGGGCCCCAGCTGACCTGGATGATGCGCTCCGGCTCGCGACCGGCCAGTTGCAGCACCGAGGCGCAGTCCTGGCGGTGAATGGTCACCCCACGGCCCACGGTGATGTAGCCGACGATGGCATCGCCCGGCAGCGGCTGGCAGCACCCGGCCATCTGCGTCAGCAGGTTGCCAACGCCCTGGATCTGGATATCCCCGCGCTTGCCCGGCTTGTAGCCGGTGGCCTTGCGCGGCACCAGCTCGATGTGGTCGATGCGGTCCGGCTCCACCAGTTGCTGCGCGGCGTTGACCAGGTGCGCCAGGCGCAGGTCGCCGGCGCCCAGCGAGGCGAACATGTCTTCGGCAGTCTTGAGGTTGGCCTTTTCGGCCAGGCGCTCGAAGTCCACCTGCGGCAGGCCCAGACGGTTGAGTTCGCGCTCGAGCAGGGTCTTGCCGGCGGCGACGTTCTGGTCGCGGGCCTGCAGCTTGAACCAGTGCACGATCTTGGCCCGCGCCCGCGAGGTGGTGACGTAGCCCAGGTTCGAGTTCAGCCAGTCGCGGCTCGGGTTGCCGTGCTTGCTGGTGATGATCTCCACCTGCTCGCCGGTCTGCAGGCTGTAGTTGAGCGGCACGATGCGCCCGTTGATCTTGGCGCCCCGGCAGTTGTGGCCGATCTCGGTGTGCACGCGGTAGGCGAAGTCCAGCGGCGTGGCGCCCTTGGGCAGGTCGATGGCGTGGCCGTCGGGGGTGAACACGTACACCCGGTCCGGCTCGATATCCACGCGCAGCTGTTCGGCCAGGCCACCGATGTCCCCCAGTTCCTCGTGCCATTCCAGCACCTGGCGCAGCCACGAGATCTTCTCCTCGTAGTGGTTGGAGCTGGGCTTGACGTCGGTGCCCTTGTAGCGCCAGTGCGCGCAAACGCCCAGTTCGGCCTCCTCGTGCATGGCATGGGTGCGGATCTGCACCTCCAGCACCTTGCCTTCGGGGCCGATCACCGCGGTGTGCAGCGAGCGGTAGCCGTTCTCCTTGGGGTTGGCGATGTAGTCGTCGAACTCCTTGGGGATGTGCCGCCACAGGGTATGCACGATGCCCAGCGCGGTGTAGCAGTCGCGCATCTCGGGCACCAGCACGCGCACGGCGCGCACGTCGTAGATCTGGCTGAACTCCAGGCCCTTGCGCTGCATCTTGCGCCAGATCGAATAGATATGTTTGGCCCGGCCGCTGATGTCGGCCTTGACGCCCGTGGCCAGCAGCTCGTTCTGCAGCTGGTTCATCACGTCGCTGATGAAGCGCTCGCGGTCGAGCCGGCGCTCGTGCAGCAGCTTGGCGATCTGTTTGTACTGGTCGGGTTCAAGGTAGCGGAACGAGAGGTCTTCGAGCTCCCACTTGATGTGGCCGATGCCCAGGCGGTGGGCCAGCGGCGCGTAGATGTCGAACACCTCGCGGGCCACGCGGTTGCGCTTCTCGTCGTCGGCGCCCTTCACCGCACGAATGGCGCAGGTTCGTTCGGCCAGCTTGATCAGCGCCACGCGCACGTCGTCGACCATCGCCACGAGCATCTTGCGCAGGTTCTCGACCTGCGCCTGCGAGCCCAGCACCAGCGAATGGCGCGGGCTGAGGCTGGCACTGATGGCCGCCATGCGCAGCACGCCGTCGATCAGCTTGGACACCACCGGGCCGAAACGCTGGCCCACCTCGGCCAGGGTCACCTTGCCTTCACGCACCGCACGGTAGATGACCGCCGCCACGAGGGAGTCCTGGTCGAGCTTGAGGTCGGCGAGAATCTCGGCGATCTCCAGGCCCGCCTGGAAGCTCGAGGTACCGTCGGCCCAGGAATGCTTGGCCGGGTTACCTTTTTTCTCTATGTCCTGAGCGAACTCGCAGGCCGCCTTGAGGGCTTCCCGGTCCAGCGCCAGGTCGACGCTGACCACATGATCCAGCCATGCTTCGAGATTGATACTGCCGTCGGTGTTGACCGGCTGGTGCACTCTCACCTGTACCATCTTTGTTTACCTTTCCCTACAGCGCATGCTCATGCGCTTGAAAACACGGGTGTCGCCCCTGCCAGATCGAAGGGGCTACACCGGGCGGGCCAGCGTCGCTAACCCACCTCGAATAACGCCATGGCCTCGACATGCGCAGTCTGCGGAAACATGTCGAGGATCCCGGCACATTTTAACCGGTACCCCTGCTTGACCAGCTCGACGGTGTCGCGGGCCAGCGTCGCCGGGTTGCACGACACGTAGACCAGACGTCGGGCGCCAAGTGCGGCGATGTTGCGCACCACCTCGAAGGCACCGTCGCGCGGTGGGTCCAAGAGTACCGCACAAAAGCCTCCTGCCGCCCAGCCTGAAGTCGCCAGAGGCTGGGATAAATCGGCCTGAAAAAACTGCGTGTTATGCAGTTTGTTGCGTTGGGCATTGGCCGCAGCCCGATCGACCATGGCCTGCACCCCTTCCACCGCCACCACTTCGCGGGCCTGCCGGGCCAGCGGCAGGGCGAAGTTGCCAAGGCCGCAGAACAGGTCCAGCACACGCTCGTCGGCCTGTGGCGCAAGCCATGCCAGGGCCTGCTCGATCATCGCGGTGTTGACCTGGGCATTGACCTGCACGAAGTCACCTGGCCTGTAGGCCAATTCCAGGTTCCACGGTTCCAGGGTAAACCCTAGCGTGTCCGCTGGATTGGCCGGGGCCGGTTGCCCCTCACCTTGTAACCAGAGTTGTACACCCGCCTCGCTGCAGAACGCCTGCAAACGTGCCAGGTCGGCCTCGACCAGTGGCGCGGTATGGCGCAGCAGCAGTGCCAGGGCGGTGCCGCTGAACAGCTCCACGTGCCCCACCACCTGTGGCTTGCTCAGGCTCTGCAACAGCAGCGGCAGGTGACGCAGTATCGACTGCAAGGGTTGTACCAGCACCGGGCAGTCGTCGATGGCGACGATGTCCTGGCTGGCTTCGGCGCGAAAGCCCACGTCGAGCTTCCGGGCCTTGGCGTCCCAGCGCACCGCCACGCGGGCGCGCCGGCGGTAACCGAATTCGGGGCCGGACAACGGCGCGGCCCACTGCTCGGGCACCACGCCGGCCACCCGCTGCAACTGCTCGGCCAGCAGGCGCTGCTTGAGTTCGAGCTGAGCGGCATGGGGCAGGTGCTGCAGGTTGCAGCCGCCACAGCGATCGAAGTGCTTGCACGGCGCCGGGCGCCGCGCCTCGCTGGGGCTGAACACACGCTCCAGGCGTGCCTCGACCACCTTGCCGTGGGCATTGAGTACCCGTGCCTCGACCTCTTCACCGGCCAGGGCGCCGCTGACGAACCAGGTGCGCCCTTCGAAGAAGGCGATGCCGCGGCCGTCACCGGCCAGGCGCTCGATGCTCAAGCGCTGTTTCTTGCCCGTTGGCACCTGGGGCGCACGGGTACCACCGGTCGGCTGGAAGCGCAGACCGCCATTGCGTTTGGCCTTGGACATCAGTTGGCCGCGTCGAAGATGCCGGTCGACAGGTAACGGTCGCCACGGTCACAGATGATCGCAACCATTACCGCGTTTTCCAGCTCGCGCGACAGGCGCAGCATGGCCGCCACCGCACCACCGGAGGACACGCCACAGAAAATGCCCTCTTCGCGGGCCAGCCGGCGGGTGGTTTCCTCGGCTTCGCTCTGGGCCATGTCGACCACACGGTCGACGCGGCTGGCGTCGAAGATCTTCGGCAGGTACTCGTGGGGCCAGCGGCGGATCCCGGGGATCGCCGAGCCTTCCATCGGTTGCAGGCCGACGATCTGCACGTTGGGGTTCTGCTCCTTGAGGTAGCGCGAGCAGCCCATGATGGTGCCCGTGGTGCCCATGGAGCTGACGAAATGGGTGATGCTGCCGCCGGTCTGCTGCCAGATTTCCGGGCCGGTGCTGACGTAGTGGGCTTCGGGGTTGTCACCGTTGCCGAACTGGTCGAGCACCTGGCCACGGCCTTCGGCCTGCAGGCGTTCGGCGAGATCGCGGGCGCCCTCCATGCCTTCTTCCTTGCTGACCAGGATCAGCTCGGCGCCGTAGGCGGTCATGGCGGCCTTGCGTTCGGCGCTGGAGTTGTCGGGCATGATCAGGATCATCTTGTAGCCCTTGATCGCCGCTGCCATCGCCAGGGCGATACCGGTGTTGCCGGAGGTCGCCTCGATCAGCGTGGCGCCTGGCTTGATCTGCCCGCGCAGTTCGGCACGGGTGATCATCGACAACGCCGGCCGGTCCTTGACCGAGCCTGCCGGATTGTTGCCTTCGAGCTTGAGCAGGAGGGTATTGCTGGTCTCGCCGGCCATGCGCTGCAGGCGAACCAGGGGCGTGTTGCCGACGCAATCGGCGATGGTAGGGTACTGCAAGGTCATGGCGTATTTCGCAATCCAGACTGCGGGGGCGCCTATCATACCGGCAAACGGCTTTGGCCCATATCACGCAATGGTTGAGGGTTATAGCCGAGGGATATAAGCAGCCCGCGCGCAGCAACTTGAAACGGTGGTGGTGCATTCGCCGGCAAGGCCGGCGCCTAAAGCCGCAGCGGTGCTAGATCACCGCCGGCAGCTGCATGTTCACCCGCAAGCCCTTGGCGTTGTTCTGCGCCCACAGCTGCCCGCTCTGACGCTGCAGGGCATTGCGCGCAATGCTCAGGCCCAGGCCGAAGCCGCCGTTCCCCGGCCGCGAGTCGTCCAGGCGGGTGAACGGCGCGAAGATGTGTTCCAGCTGCGCCTCGTCCACGCCTCCGCCTTCGTCCTCCAGCCACAGCAGCCACTGGCCCCCCTGGCGGCTTCCCGCCAGGCGTATCACCCCGCCCGGCGGCGAGTGGCGAATGGCATTGCGCAGAATGTTCTCCAACGCCTGGGCCAGGCTGTTGAGGTTGCCCTGCACCCAGCAGTCGGCCCCCAGCGTGCACACCAGTTGCTCCCGCGGCCAGCCACTTTCGAAGCAGGCATCCTCCGCCAGCATCTCCCACAACGCCTGCACCTGGATCGGTTCGCTGACCAACTGCGTGCGCTCGGCGTCCAGCCAGGCCAGTTGCAGGGCGTCTTCCACCAGGCGCTGCATGTTGTCCACTTCCCGGCCGAGGCGTTCGCGCAGCGCCTCCAGGTCGGTCTCGCCCTCGCTGGCCACCCGCAGGCGGCTCAGCGGCGTGCGCATTTCATGGGACAGGTCGCGCAGCAACTGCTGCTGCAGGGCCACCGTGCCCTGCAGGCGCTCGGCCATGTCGTCGAAGGCGCGCCCCAGCTCGCCGAACTCGTCCTTGCGGCTGGTGGTGTCGCTGGCCACCCGCGCGGTGAGCCGGTCGGCGCGCCAGGCATTGGCCTGCTCGCGCAACTGGCTCAGCGGGCGAATCAGCATGCGATACAGGCCCACGCAGAACACCAGGGTCAGCAAGCCGGGGATCAGGCCGTTGGTGACCATGCGCCAGAACAGCATGTTCAGGCGCCCCGGCATCAGCCGCTGCGGCAGTTCGATCACCAGGCTGCCCAGGCTGGAGTCGTCCGGGAACGGCACGAGCATCCATGGCGAGCGCGCCGAATGCCGGCTTACCGGCCAGTCGGTGCCGCGCAGAAACGTCAGGCGCTGGCTCTGGGCGTCGGTCAGCGGCACGCTGCCCAGCGATTGCAGGTCGCTGCCGATCACGCCCACGAAACCGCGCTCGCGCTCGTGCATCTGCGTCAGCCACGCATCCACGCCGGCCTGCCCGCCGCGGCGCACGGCGTTTTCGGCCTCGCGGGCGTAGTCTTCGAGGGTGGCGCGCGCCTTGGGCGACAGGTAGGCGTTGCGGATCTCCATGTGCCGGCCCCACTGCCAGCTCAGGGCAATCATCAGCAGGCAGAACACCACCAGCAGCAAGGCCAGCTTCCAGAACAGGGAATGACGGCTGAGCACCTACAGGTCCTCGCTGGCGCTGAGCACATAGCCCTTGCCCCACACCGTGCGCACCTGGCGCTCCAGGTAACCGATGGCCTTGAGCTTGCGGCGGATCTGGCTCACGTGCATGTCCAGGCTGCGGTCATGCCGGGCATAGCCGCGCTGCAATACGTGCTGATAAAGGAATACCTTGCTCAACACCTCTTCATGGCTGCGGTGCAGGGTGTCGAGCAGGCGGTACTCGCTTAAGGTCAGGCCGGCCCGCTGCTGCCCGTGGAGCACATCGCAGGCCAGTTCATCGAACACCAGTTCGCCCGCGGGCGTGCCCTCCCCCGGCTGGTGCCGGCGCTCCAGCGCCACCCGCCGCAGGATCGCCTCGATGCGCACGCGCAGCTCGACCATGCTGAACGGTTTGGGCAGGTAGTCGTCGGCGCCGCGCTGGAAGCCGGTGATGCGATCGCCTTCGGCGCCCAGCGCCGACATCAGGATCACCGGTATCGAGCTCTTCTCGCGCAGCCGCGCCAGGGCATCCAGCCCGTTCAGGCCGGGCAGCAGGATATCCATCAGCACCACATCGAAGCTGCGCTGGCGAGCCATCTGCAGCCCTTCGCGGCCATCGCGGCACCAGGTCACCAGAAACCCGCTGCGCTCAAGCTGCTCGTGCAGGTGGGCACCCAGGACCGGATCGTCCTCGATGGCAAGTATGTTTGAGGCGTTAATGGCGACGGGATTCATTGGCGGGTGCTAGCAATTCTCAATCGCTCGATTATTGAGCATTCCCCCCATGCAAGCAACACGCGCCGACAAAAGCACCTGCGCCTCCTACAATCGACAAAAACAGATACAAATGAGTGCATTAGATACACAGTCGCGGTAATTTTCAGAGTTGGGTCGTCGGAACATGCCGACGAAGGTCCTACAGCGCTAACCGAGCACAGGAGAGTGGGCGTGCTGAATCGATTGGGAATCAGAAGCCGCGTACTGCTGCTCGCCCTGCTCCCGGCCAGCATGATGGCGCTGGTGCTGGGTGGTTACTTCACCTGGTTGCAGCAAAGCGAACTGCAGGCCCAGCTGCTGCAACGCGGTCGCATGATCGCCGAGCAACTGGCGCCCCTGGTGGCCCCGGTGCTGGCCCGCAACGATTCGGCGCAGCTCGAGCGCATCGCCGCCGAGGCGCTGGAGCAGGCCGACGTGCGCGCCGTGTCGTTTCTGCACCCCGACCGCAGCCACCTGGCCCACGCCGGCCCGAGCATGCTCAACCAGCAGCCCAGCGGTGGCGGCACCCAGTTGCTGCAACGCAGCGGCAACGATGCCACGCGCTACCTGTTGCCGGTGTTCGGCCGCCATCGCGAGCTGGCCGGCGAACGGGTTCCCGGTGAAGCCGACCGCCTGCTGGGCTGGGTCGAGATCGAGCTGTCCCACGATGGCACGCTGCTGCGCGGCTATCGCAGCCTGTTCGCCAGCCTGCTGCTGATTCTGGTGGGCCTGGGCGCGACCGCCCTGCTGGCGCTGCGCATGAGCCGCACCATCAACGGCCCCATCGGGCAGATCAAGTTCGCGGTCAACCAGCTCAAGGACGGCAACCTCGAACAGCGCCTGCCGAGCCTGGGCAGCCATGAGCTGGATGAACTGGCCAATGGCATCAACCGCATGGCCGAAACCCTGCACAACGCCCATGAAGAGCTGCAGCACAGCATCGACCAGGCCACCGAGGACGTGCGCCAGAACCTTGAGACCATCGAGATCCAGAACATCGAGCTGGACATGGCGCGCAAGGAAGCCCTGGAAGCCAGCCGCATCAAGTCCGAATTCCTGGCCAACATGAGCCACGAGATCCGCACGCCGCTCAACGGCATCCTGGGCTTTACCCACCTGCTGCAGAAAAGCGAACTGACCCCGCGCCAGCTCGACTACCTGGGTACCATCGAAAAATCCGCCGACAGCCTGCTGGGAATCATCAACGAGATCCTCGACTTCTCCAAGATCGAGGCAGGCAAGCTGGTGCTCGACAGCATCCCGTTCAACCTGCGCGACCTGATCCAGGACACCCTGACCATCCTCGCCCCGGCGGCCCACGCCAAGCAGCTCGAACTGGTCAGCCTGGTGTACCGCGACACCCCGCTGTCGCTGGTGGGCGACCCGCTGCGGCTCAAGCAGATCCTCACCAACCTGGTGAGCAACGCGATCAAGTTCACCCGCGAAGGCACCATCGTTGCCCGCGCCATGCTCGATGACGAAACCGAAGACAGCGTGCAGTTGCGCATCTGCGTGCAGGACACCGGCATCGGCCTGTCCAGCCAGGATGTGCGTGCCCTGTTCCAGGCCTTCAGTCAGGCCGACAACTCGCTGTCGCGCCAGCCCGGCGGCACCGGCCTGGGGCTGGTGATCTCCAAGCGCCTGATCGAACAGATGGGCGGCGAGATCGGCGTCGACAGTACCCCGGGCGAGGGTTCGCAGTTCTGGATCAGCCTCAACCTGCCCAAGGCCCGCGACGACGCCGAGGACCTGCCACCCCAGGCGCTGCAAGGCCGGCGCATGGCAATCGTGGACGACCACGAACTGGCCCGCCAGGCATTGGCGCACCAGATGCAGGACTGCGGCCTGGACGTGACCACCTTCACCACCAGCGAGCAGCTGCTCAAGGGCATCGAGGCCGCCTTCCTTGCCGGCCAGCCGTTCGAGCTGGCGATCATGGGGGTCAACCTGCAATCGCTGGCGCCCGAGCGCCTGGGCCAGTACATCCAGCGCCTGGAGCACTTTGCCTGTCAGGCCCTGGTGCTGTGCCCCACCACCGAACAGGCGCTGTACCACCCGCACCTGCCCAATGCCCACGGCCAGCTGCACGCCAAGCCTGCGTGTACGCGCAAGGTGCGCCGGGCCCTGCTCGAGCTGGTGCAGCCCAGGCGTACCAGCGGCGAATACAAGGTGCCCAGCGGCCAGCGCCAACCCCGCGTGCTGTGCGTGGACGACAACCCGGCCAACCTGCTGCTGGTGCAGACCCTGCTCGAAGACCTCGGCGCCGATGTGCTGGCGGTGGACAGCGGCCATGCGGCGATCAGCGCAGTGCAGGACGAGCACTTCGACCTGGTGCTGATGGACGTACAGATGCCGGTGATGGACGGGCGCGAATGCACCGAACAGATCCGCCAGTGGGAGGCCACGCGCAGCGCCCCGGCCTTGCCGATCGTGGCCTTGACCGCGCATGCCATGGCCAACGAGAAGCGCGCCCTGCTGCACAGCGGCATGGACGACTACCTGACCAAGCCGATCAGTGAGCGCCAGCTGGCCCAGGTGGTGCTGAAGTGGACCGGCCTGCAACTGGGCAGCCCGACCAACGAGCGCGGCGCCGAACTGCCGGTCGACGGCAACGACCTGAAGGTGCTGGACCCTGAGGAAGGCCTGCGCCTGGCGGCAGGCAAGCCCGACCTGGCCGCCGACATGCTGGCCATGCTGCTGGCTTCGCTGGATGCCGACCGCGACGCGATCCGCTGCGCCCGCGAGGCCGACGACCGCCACGCCACCATCGAGCGCGTGCACCGCCTCAATGGCGCCACGCGCTATTGCGGCGTACCGCAGCTGCGCGCCGCCTGCCAGCGCAGCGAAACCCTGCTCAAGCAGGACGACCCCGAGGCCCAGCGTGCCCTCGACGAACTGGACCAGGCCATCAACCGCCTGACGACCGTGGCCCGCCAGAGCGCCTGATCTCTGGCAAGGCCCGGGCCTTGCCGGTTGGTTACACTGACGGCATCCGACCCTTGGGAACCATGCCATGCAAGCCTTGCTTTTCAGCAGCCAACACTATGACCAGGACAGCTTCAGCAGCGCGCCAGGGGCCACGCAACTGGCGCTGCACTTTCAAGGCGCGCGCCTGACCGAAGACACCGCGGCACTGGCCGAAGGCTACGAGGTGGTGTGCGCGTTCATCAACGACGACCTCTCGGCGCCGGTGCTGACCCGCCTCAAGGCCGGCGGCACGCGCCTGATCGCGCTGCGCTCGGCCGGCTACAACCATGTCGACCTGGCCGCCGCCAAGCGCCTTGGGCTGACGGTGGTGCGGGTGCCGGCCTACTCGCCGCATGCGGTGGCCGAACACGCCGTGGCCCTGATTCTTGCCCTCAATCGCCGCCTGCACCGTGCCTACAACCGCACCCGCGAGGGCGATTTCAGCCTGCACGGGCTGACCGGCTTCGATCTGCACGGCAAGACCGTCGGCGTGGTCGGCACCGGCCAGATCGGCCTGGCGTTTGCGCGGATCATGGCAGGCTTCGGCTGCCAGCTGCTGGCGTACGACCCCTACCCCAACCCCGAGGTGGAGGCGCTGGGTGCACGTTACCTGGACCTGCCGGAGCTGCTGCGCGAATCGCGCATCATCAGCCTGCACTGCCCGCTCACGCCGCAGACCAGGCACCTGATCAACCCACAGAGCCTGGCCAGCCTGCAGCCGGGCGCCATGCTGATCAATACCGGGCGCGGCGCGCTGGTCGACACACCGGCGCTGATCGACGCGCTCAAGAGCGGCCAGCTCGGCTACCTGGGGCTGGACGTGTACGAGGAAGAGGCGCAGATCTTTTTCGAGGACCGCTCCGACCTGCCGTTGCAGGACGACGTGCTGGCGCGGCTGCTGACCTTCCCCAACGTGATCGTGACCGCGCACCAGGCCTTCCTGACCCGCGAGGCACTGGCGGCGATCGCCGCCACCACGCTGGAGAACATTGCCCGCTGGGCGGCAGGCAATCCGCAGAATCTGGTCGAGGGATGATGCTAGGATACGCGCCATATTTGGAGGACCCATGGTCGAACACGATTTCCGCTACACCCTGTTCAATCCGCAACACACCCTGATCGAATGCCGCTCGCTGGTACCCGGTCGCTATCAGGTCACCGGCAACGGTGGCTCGATCCAGAAAGGCGACGTACTGCTGGTGACCCTCAAGGGCAGCAAGACCCTGTCGATGCGCCTGACGGTCGAGACCGTGCGCCACCTGATCAACCCCACCGGCCAGTGGGTGGCGGTAGCGGCGGGCCCGGTGTTCGGCGAGCTGGCGATTCATGCATGGCAGGTCAACTGCGATGGCTGCCAGGCCACCCTGGACTTCGAATTCGCCGTGGATGCCAAGCTGGGCACCAAGGCGCAGAAGCCGGCGGCCGTGGCGCGCATCGCCGAATTGGGTTGGTGCACACAGGACGACAAGCACCTGTGCCCGAAATGCCAGGAGGCTGCAAAGTGAAACCCGTGATGGTCTGTGCAGCGGTGGTCGCGACCCTGGCCGGTTGCGCAGCCGAGCCGATGAAGCTGCAACAGGAGCAGAGCTACGTGCTGGAGTGGATTGGCGAACGTCCGCTGATCGACTACAGCCACCTGACCCTGACGCTGGCCGAGGATGGCCGGGCGTATGGCAATGCCGGCTGCAACCACTGGTTTGCGCCGTATACGCTGGACGGCGAGAAACTCAGCTTTGGCCCGGTGGGCAGCACGCGCAAGCAGTGCGCGCCGGCGCTGATGGAGCAGGAAAAGCGCTTTCTGAAGGCGCTGGAGACCGTGCAGCGCTGGGACATTTCGCCGATCGAGCAGGTGCGCTTCTGGCCCGAACAGGGCAAGCCGCTGCGCTTCTGGCCTGAGGAAGGCTGACAGCCCGCATCGCCTGCATCGCGGGCCAGGCCCGCCCCACAACGCTGTGGGAGCGGGCTTGACCCGCGATCGGCGCACCGCCGATCAGGCGCCCTTTAGCACCTTGATCTTCTCGGCCAGCCCCTCGGCCGTCTGCTCGCCCATCAACTGCTCACGCACCTTGCCCTTGTCGTCGATGATGTAGGTCACCGGCAGTGCCTCGCTGCGCGGCAGGTCGTAGCGCTCGGCCGGGTCGTCGGCCAGCACGGTGAAGTCGATGCCCAGCGCCTGGCTGGCCTTTTTCAGCTCATCGCCGCGCAAGCCGTCGAAATTCACCCCCAGTACGGTGATCCCCTGCGCCTGCCAGTCCTTGGCGGCTGCGTTCAGTTCGGGGATCTCGGTGCGGCACGGCCCGCACCATTCGGCCCAGTAGTTGAGCACCACCCAGCGCCCTTCGATCTGCTCGGCTTTCACCGCATTGCCGTTCTGGTCGAGGCCGTAGTCCACACCGCATCCGCCGAGCAACAGGCTCGCGGTGATGGCCAGGGCTGCTGCCAATCGCCTTGTCATGGGTCAATCCTTCTTCAAGATTCAGGCAAAATGCCAATTCGCTGCGGTTAGAATAGCCGCCACCCCCTGCCGGATGCGACCCCGAACATGACCGAACTGACCCTGTATCACAACCCGCGCTGCTCCAAGTCCCGTGGCGCGCTGGAATTGCTCGAAGCCCGTGGCCTGACCCCGGAGGTGGTGCGCTACCTGGAAACCCCACCCGACGCCGCCACCCTCAAGGCCCTGCTCGGCAAGCTGGGCATCGGCGCACGCCAGCTGCTGCGCAGTGGCGAAGACGAATACAAGACCCTGGGCCTGGCCGACCCGGCCCTGAGCGACGACCAGTTGATCGACGCCATGGCCCGGCACCCCAAGCTGATCGAACGCCCGATCCTGGTGGCGGGCAACAAGGCCGTGATTGGCCGGCCGCCCGAGAAGGTGCTGGAGATTCTGCCGTGAGCGCGCCCTATATCCTGATCCTGTTCTACAGCCGCCACGGCTCCACCAGCGAAATGGCCCGGCAGATTGCCCGTGGCGTCGAACTGGGTGGGCTGGAGGCGCGCCTGCGCACGGTGCCGGCGATTTCCACCGAGTGTGAAGCGGTGGCCCCCGACATCCCCGAGAACGGCGCGCTGTATGCCACCCTCGACGACCTGCGCCATTGCTCGGGCCTGGCCCTGGGCAGCCCGACGCGCTTCGGCAACATGGCCGCGCCGCTCAAGTATTTCATCGACGGCACCAGCAGCCTGTGGCTGAGTGGCGGGCTGGTGGGCAAGCCAGCGGCGGCGTTCACCTCCACGGCCAGCCTGCATGGCGGCCAGGAGTCGACCCTGCTGTCGATGCTGCTGCCGCTGATGCACCACGGCATGCTGATCATGGGGCTGCCCTACAGCGAATCGGCGTTGCTCGACACCCGGGGCGGCGGCACGCCGTATGGCGCCAGCCACCATGCCGGGGCCGATGGCAAGCGCGACCTGGACGCCGACGAGATCGCCCTGTGCCGTGCCCTGGGCCAGCGCCTGGCGAGCACTGCCAAACTGCTGGAGAACGGCCGTGGCTAAGAAGCCCAAGGTGCTGCCGCCGCTGGAGTGGCTGGAGCCACGTGTGCGCGCTACCCGGGTGCTGAGCCTGGTGGCGTTTTTCAGCCTGATGGCGTTGCTGACGGTGAACAACCTGTGGTTCGCCAACCTGCACGGCGCGCGCGTGGGGGTGATCCTGGCCATCGAGCTGGTGCCGTTGCTGCTGGTGCTACCGGGCATGCTGATGGGCAGTGCACGGGCCCATGCGTGGACGTGCTTCGTGGTGAACCTGTACTTCATCAAGGGCGTGCTGGCCGCGTTCGACCCGGCGCGGGCGCTGCTGGGGTGGCTGGAAGTGGGGATCAGCCTGGTGCTGTTCGTGAGTGCGCTGCTGTTTGTGCGCTGGCGCTTTCAGTATGAGCGGCGGGTGGCAATGTAGGAGCCGGCATTGCCGGCGAAGGGCTGCAACGCAGCCCTGTAGCATCAGACTGAATCGCGTTGCGGCCTTCGCTGGCAAGGCCAGCTCCTACAGGCGACAGCGACACCGTCGTTCTCAATGGTTGACGGTATACGCCAGCATCATCGACAACTGGCACATCGGCCGCCCGCTCTGGGCATGCCACTGGTTGAACGCCTGCTGCACGGTGGCCAGGTCGCGCTGGCTGGTCGGCTGCCGGTCGATCACATCCTGCGCCACCAGCGCCGCCACCACGTCATTGCTCGGCACGAAGGTGTCCTTGCCGACCATGCGCAGAAAACGCGGCGCCGACAGCCCGCCCATCTGGTTGCCCTGCTTGGCCAGGTACTTCCACAGGCCGACGATGTCGGTCACCGGCCAGTCGGCGATCAACGCACCGAAACTGCCCTTCTCACTGGCCACGTCGAGCATGAACTGCGCATTGCGCGGCACGCTCTTGAGCTTGCCCAGGTGGCGGATGATGCGGGTGTCCTGCATCAGCCGCTCCAGGTGCTCGGCGCCCATCAGCACCACCTTCTCTGGGTCGAAGCCGAAGAACACCTGCTCGAACGCCGGCCACTTGGCATCCACCAGGCTGTGCTTGAGCCCGGCGCGAAACACCCGCAGGGCCATGGTCGAGAGGTAGCGGTCGTCGCTGATCTGGCGCAGCTGCGCCGGGCTCAAAGGCTCGGGCAGGTGCGCCTCGAGCGCCGCCGCCGAACCGAAGCGGTTCAGGCAGAATTCATGCAGCCACTGATAATCGCGCATGCCGGTCAGAGGTTCAGCACATCGACAAACCGCGGGGTGGCGGTTTCATCGATGCGCAGGTTGGTGAAGTCGAACAGGTTGCGGTCCGCCAGCTGCGACGGCACCACGTTCTGCAGGCCGCGGAAGATGCTCTCGGTGCGTCCCGGGGTCTTGCGCTCCCACTCCACCAGCATGTCCTTGACCACCTGGCGCTGCAGGTTTTCCTGCGAGCCGCACAGGTTGCACGGGATGATCGGGAATTGCTTCATGTCCGAGTAGGCCTGGATGTCCTTCTCGGCGCAGTAGGCCAGCGGACGGATCACCACGTTGCGACCGTCGTCGGCGCGCAGCTTGGGCGGCATGGCCTTGAGCGTGCCGTTGAAGAACATGTTGAGAAAGAAGGTCTCGACGATATCGTCGCGGTGATGCCCCAGGGCCATCTTGGTCGCACCGATCTCGTCGGCGAAGGTGTACAGCGTGCCGCGACGCAGGCGCGAGCACAGCGAGCAGGTGGTCTTGCCTTCCGGGATCAGTTCCTTGACCACCGAATAGGTGTCTTTCTCGACGATGTGGTACTCGATGCCCAGGGTCGCGAGGTAGGCCGGCAGGATGTGCTCGGGGAAGCCTGGCTGCTTCTGGTCCATGTTGACCGCGACGATGTCGAACTTGATCGGCGCCACTTTCTGCAGGTGCAGCAGAACATCGAGCATGGTGTAGCTGTCTTTGCCGCCCGACAGGCAGACCATGACCTTGTCGCCCTCTTCGATCATGTTGAAGTCGGCGACGGCTTCGCCGGCAAGGCGACGCAGGCGTTTTTGCAGTTTGTTCTGGTTGACCGAAAGGGTGCCCATGGCGATTGAATCCGCAAGGTGTGACAAAAGCGGCACATTTTACGCACAAACCTGACGCTCGCGTAGCCCATCCGATAAAGACTGCAAGGAAATGAAGCGCCGCGCTTACAGCGCAATTTGCTCTAAAAAAGCGGATTTGTGCAGCGAACCCCTTCCTATACTGCGTCATAAGGCCACAGCAAGCGTGACCTGATCCCGTCAGGCCCAGCCACTGGGCCGCGCAAGCGCTCCGCTGGGGGGCGATGGCAACAACGAGGGAGTGACTGGCATGATCCATCACGTTCTGGGGCTGTTCACCCATCCTGACCAGGAATGGAAAGAAATCCGTGGCGAAGACGAAACCATCAGCCACATGTACCTGACCCACACCTTGATACTGGCGGCGATACCCGCCGTTTCCGCGTTCATCGGCACCACCCAGGTGGGCTGGGTGATCGGCAACCGCGCACCGGTCATGCTCACCGTCGACAGCGCGATCTGGATGACCGTGATGTCCTACCTGGCCATGCTGGGCGGCGTCGCGGTGATGGGCGCCTTCATCCACTGGATGGCGCGCACCTACGACGCCACCCCGAGCATGGCCCAATGCATCGCGTTCGCCACCTACACCGCCACCCCGCTGTTCATCGGCGGCCTGGCGGCGCTGTACCCGCACCTGTGGCTGGGAATGATCGTCGGCACGGCAGCCATCTGCTACACGGTGTACCTGCTGTACGTGGGCCTGCCGACCTTCATGAACATCCCGTCCGACGAGGGCTTTCTGTTCTCGAGTTCGGTGCTGGCGGTGGGGCTGGTGGTGCTGGTTGCCATCATGGCCTTCACCGTGATCGTCTGGGGACTGGGCGTGGGGCCCGTCTATACCAGCTAGACAATACGCCAACCTAGGGGCTGTACCCATCAGGCCGCCGCAAGGCGGCTTGATGCTGTGCGGACCAGCGGTCTCGGCAGCGCCGCCCGGGTTGCGGCATAATTGCCGGCCAGGAGTGTCCAACCGATATGCCAGAGCTGCTCAATTCCCGCGTCGAAAGCTGTTACCAGCAAGCCGAAAGTTTTTTCAAGCGCCCCTTCCTGCGTCCCGAGGTGAGCTTCAAGCTGCGCGGGCAGAAGGCCGGTGTCGCGCACCTGCACGAAAACCTGCTGCGCTTCAACCTGCAGCTGTACCGCGAGAACAGTGAAGACTTCCTGCGCCAGACCGTGCCCCACGAAGTCGCGCACCTGGTGGCGCATCAACTGTTCGGCGACCGCATCCAGCCCCATGGCGAGGAGTGGCAGCTGATCATGCGCGGGGTGTACGAGCTGCCACCCAACCGCTGCCACAACTATGCAGTCAAGCGCCGCAGCGTGACCCGCTACATCTACAAGTGCCCATGTGCGGGCAGTGACTTTCCGTTCTCGGCGCAGCGCCACGGGCTGGTGCGCCAGGGGCGGCGGTATCTGTGCCGGCGGTGTCGGCAGACGCTGGTGTTCACCGGCGAGACGCGGGTGGAGTAGACGCCTCGCCGGCAAGCCAGCGCCCTGCAGGAGCCGACCTTGCGGCGAAGACGCCTGCACAGGCGCAAAAAAAAGCCCATCCGAAGATGGGCTTTTTGCGTTTGGCTAACCTCAGCCCTGGCGCACCGCACCTTCGGCGACACCCAGGTCGTCGGTAGGACGGGTGTCGACCAGCGGCGAACCACCCGAAGCCAGCTCGGCTTGCAGCTTGTCTTCGTCCAGCTCGTTGACCCACTTGGCCACCACCACGGTTGCCACCGCGTTGCCGATCAGGTTGGTCAGGGCGCGGGCTTCGGACATGAAGCGGTCGATACCCAGGATCAGCGCCAGGCCGGCAACCGGCAGGTGGCCAACCGCCGACAGGGTCGCGGCCAGCACGATGAAGCCGCTGCCGGTAACGCCTGCAGCACCCTTGGAGGCCACCAGCAGCACCAGCAGCAGGGTGATCTGGTGGGTGATGTCCATGGTGGTGTCGGTGGCCTGGGCGATGAACACCGCAGCCATGGTCAGGTAGATCGAGGTGCCGTCCAGGTTGAACGAGTAGCCGGTCGGGATCACCAGGCCAACCACCGATTTCTTCGCGCCCAGACGCTCCATCTTGGCCAGCATGCGCGGCAGGGCCGACTCGGACGACGAGGTGCCGAGCACGATCATCAGCTCTTCACGGATGTAGCGGATCAGCTTGAGTACGCTGAAACCGTGGGCACGGGCGATACCGCCCAGAATCACCAGGATGAACAGCAGGCAGGTGATGTAGAAGCAGGCCATCAGGTAGCCCAGCTGCACCAGCGAACCCACGCCGTACTGGCCGATGGTGAAGGCCATGGCACCGAAGGCACCGATCGGGGCCAGCTTCATGATCATGTTGATGATGTTGAACATGACGTGGGCGAAGCGGTCGATCAGGTCCAGCAGCGGCTTGCCGTAGGCACCCAGGCGGTGCAGGGCGAAACCGAAGATCACCGAGAACATCAGCACCTGCAGGATGTCGCCGTTGGCGAAGGCACCGACCACGGTGTTGGGGATGATGTTGAGCAGGAAGCCGACGGTGGTCTGCTGCGCACCGGCGGCGGCATAGGCAGCCACGCTGCTGGCGTTGAGGGTGGTCACGTCGATGTGCATGCCGGCACCCGGCTTGACCACGTTGACCACGACCAGGCCGATGATCAGCGCGATGGTCGAGACGATTTCGAAGTAGAGCAGCGCGTAGCCGCCGGTCTTGCCGACCGATTTCATGCTCTGCATGCCGGCGATGCCGCTGACCACGGTGCAGAAGATGATGGGGGCGATGACCATCTTGATCAGTTTGACGAAACCGTCACCCAGCGGCTTGAGCGCCACACCGGTGTCGGGATAGAAGTGACCCAGCAAGATACCGATGGTGATGGCGATGATCACCTGGATATACAGCGATTTGTACAGCGGCTGACGCGTCGTCATGGCTATTTTCCTCAATGTGCCGGCCCATCCTTCCCAGGAGGCGATCGGCACCTAAAGCGCGAACCCTCCTGCATTGGAGGGATTTGTTGTGTCGAGCTGCGTGGCAATGCTCTGCGGAGTCAATAGCAAGGCTGATGCCAGGATGTGCCAAGGCGGTGCAAACACCCTGTTTCAGGGCATTTCGTGCACCGCAAGGCAGCAAGGCAGGACGCGCCAGTTGGCGGATTTCCGCCCGGCACTCAAAGAATAGACCCGATGATGGCGGTAATCCGCCCACTGGGCGGAATGTGGCAGGCGCTCAGTCGAGCGGAAAGCGGATACGGAAGGCAGCGCCGCCCAGGGGCGAATCGTCGAGAGTGAGGGTGGCGTCGTAGCTCTCGATGATGTCCTTGACCACCGCCAGGCCGATGCCCTGCCCCGGGTACTGGCGATCGAGGCGCTCGCCCCGCTGCAGGATACGTTCGCGCTGGTGCACCGGTACGCCGGGGCCGTCGTCCTCGACACACAGCTCCAGCGCCGTGTCGCTGACCCGCAGGCTGATGCGGATCTGCCCCAGGCACAGACGGTAGGCGTTTTCCAGCAGGTTGCCGAGCAGTTCGAGCAATGCGCCCTGCTCCATGGGTACCAGTGCCTGGTCGGGCACTGCATAGGTGATGTGCACCTGCTTGTCGCGGTAGACCTTGGCCAGGGTGCTGCACAGGCTGTCGAGCAGCGGGTGCAAGGCCACCTGGTGGCGCACCAGGCCGCTCTTGCGCAGGCTGGCGCGCTGCAACTGGTAGTCGATCTGCTGGCTCATGCGCTCGATCTGGCTCTGCAGCACCCGCGCCTGCTCGCGCTCGCCTTCGCGCTGGGCCATGCTTTCGCTGACCCCTTGCAGCACCGCCAGCGGGGTCTTGAGGCTGTGCGCCAGGTCATCCAGCGAGTCGCGGTAGCGCCCGCGCTGCTCGCGCTCGCTGCGCAGCAGGCGGTTGAGCGAGCCGGTCAGGCGCAACAGCTCGCGCGGGTGTTCGGCACTGAGGCCCTCGCGGGCGCCAGACTCCACGTCGTCCAGCTCCACGCTCATGCGCCGCAGCGAGCGCAGGCCCCAGGTCAGCCCGGCCCAGAGCAGCAGCATCAGGGCCAGCAGCGCCGCGCCAAAGCCCAGGTAGAGCTTCTCTTGCAGGCCGTTGAGGGTTTGCTGGTACTCGCGCACCGGTTGCAGGGCAACGATGCTGAAGGCCGCGCTCTTGCCGCCCAGCAGCTTGACCTCCACGTCATAGACGAAGAACTCCTCGCCGTGGTCCTGGCGGATGCGCGCGAACTCGTTGCCGCGCCCGTCGTAGCGGGGTGTGTAGTTGATGTTCTCGTCGTTGGTGGCACGCGAACGCCACACCAGGTTGCCCTGGCGGTCGTAGATGTAGCCGAGCAGGCGGCTGTCGGGCAGGTTGAATTTCTCGTCCGGCAGCAGATCGGGCATCTGCAGCTTGCCGCCGTCTATGCGCGCCGCCGAGATCAGCGTGGTCACGTCCGAGGCCAGGCGCTGCTCGATGGACTCCTGCAGGGCCAGGCTGAAGGCCTTCTGCAGGGCCGGCAACAGAGCCAGCATGAACAGCAGCGCCAGCACCGCTGCGGCCAGCATCAGGCGCAGGCGCAGCGAACGAATCACAGGCAGCGCTCGGTGAACAGGTAGCCCAGGCCACGTACCGTGTCGATGGGCTTGAAGCCGTTGTCGCCCTCGAGCTTGCGGCGCAGGCGGCCGATCAGCACTTCTATCACGTTGGGGTCACGCTCGCCGTCGTCGGGGTACAGCTGCTCCATCAGACGGTCCTTGGCCACCACCTGCTGGTGATGGCGCATCAGGTATTCGAGGATGCGGTATTCGTAGGCGGTCAATGCCAGGGGCTGGTCATCGAGCAGCGCCTGCTTGCGGTTGAGGTCCAGGCGCAGGGGGCCTGCGATGATGGTCGACTGGGTGAAGCCGCTGGAGCGGCGCAGCAGCGCATTCAGGCGCGCCTCCAGCTCTTCGAACTGGAACGGTTTGACCACGTAGTCGTCGGCACCGGCGGCCAGGCCTTCGACCTTGTCCTGCCAGTTGCCACGGGCGGTGAGAATCAGGATAGGAAATGTCTTGCCCTGGCTGCGCAGTTGGCGGATCAGGTCCAGCCCGCTCATGCCCGGCAGGCCCAGGTCGACGATGGCCAGGTCGTGATTGAACTGTTCGGCCTGGTACAGCGCCTCCTCGGCATTGGCCACCGCTTCGACCACATGCCCGCTTTCGCTCAGACGGCTGAACAGGTGATGCCGCAACAGGGCTTCATCCTCGACCACCAGCAGTTTCATACGCTCCTCCATAACCAGGCCCGGCCTGCTTGGCCGGGCATCTCGCTACATAACGGCAGAATAACAGCGAACCGGCCAGAGTGAAGGCCGGTTCGGGTATTGCGCGGGGGTTCAGAACAGGTAGTTGGCCGACAGGTAGGTTTGCGCGCTGCTTTTCAGGCGCAGGGCACCGAGCTTGTCGCCGTCGTGCTCGGACAGTTCGGTGGTGGCGTTGCTGCGCAGGTAGCGGTAGCCCAGTTCGACCGAAGCATTGCTGCTGACCTGTTGCAGTACGCCAGCCTGCAGGCCGTAGGCGTAGCCGGTGTCGGTGTCGCGGCTGTAGCCGGAGGATTCCTGGCTGAGCTTGGTCACGCCCAGGCTCGCACCGCCGAATGCCTTGGTGCTGCTACCCAGCGGATAGAACACGTCGTAGCTGCCCAGCAGGTTTTCCTGGCGCATTTTCAGGCCGCTGTGGTTGTTGGAGACGTTGTCGTAGGTGAGGTAGTAGCGGCCCTGGTCGTTCTGCTGACCAATGCGCGCACCCCAGGTGCCGTCCTTGCTGATGATGCCGTCGGTGTTGAGGTGGTCGGTGTTGCTGCTGAGCAGGCCGGACTTCTTGATCTTGTCGCTGGTCTGGCCGTAGGTGAGGCCGGCGAAGGTGGTGTCGGCAGCCTGTACCAGGGAGCTGGCACCCAGCATGGTGATGGCGATCAGTACGGTATTGAGGCTTTTCATGAGTGTGTACTCCAGAGTGATGCGCGGTGTTTGTGTGGGAGCTAGAGTAAGCAGGGCGCCCTGAACCGCCGCTGAATGCTGGCTGAACCCCGGCTGAACGAGCGGGCATCAACGGAAAAAAGGAGACTGACCATGCGTTACCTGCTCGCACTTGCCCTGATCGGCGCCACTGGCCTGGCCCAGGCCGCGGTGCAAACCCGCCAGATCGACTACCAGGACGCCGACGGCAAGCGCCTGGTGGGCTACTACGCCTATGACGACGCCGTGAAGGGCGAACGTCCCGGGGTGGTGGTGGTGCACGAATGGTGGGGGCTGAACGACTATGCCAAGCGCCGTGCCCGCGACCTGGCCGGGCTGGGCTACAGCGCGCTGGCCATCGACATGTATGGCGACGGCAAGAACACCGAGCACCCGGCCGATGCGCAGGCGTTCATGGCGGCGGCCTTGAAAGACCCGAAGACGGCGGCAACACGCTTCGATGCCGGGGTCGAGTTGCTGAAGATCCAGCCGCAGACCAACCCCGACAAGATCGCCGCCATCGGCTACTGCTTCGGCGGCAAGGTGGTGCTGGACGCTGCGCGGCGCAGTGAGCCGCTGGCGGGGGTGGCGAGCTTTCACGGAGCGCTGGTGACGGCCACGCCGGCAACCAGCGGCAGTGTGAAGGCGCCGTTGCTGGTGGAGCATGGCGCCAGCGACAGCATGGTCACGCCCGAGCAGGTGGCTGCGTTCAGGAAGGAGATGGAGGCAGCCGGCGCCGACCTGAAGTTCGTGAGCATCCCGGGGGCCAAGCATGGCTTCACCAACCCGGATGCCGACCGCCTGAGCCACGGCGAGCACGGCGGGCCGGATATCGGCTATGACAAGGCCGCCGATGAAAGCTCGTGGGCAGACCTGCAGGTGTTTTTGAAGAAGGTGTTTGACTGAAGCCCGCTTGGCGGCAACGCTGGCTCCTGCGGCAGGCCGCGTGAACCTGTAGGTGCCAGCGTTGCTGGCGAAGGCTCGTGGGCCACGGCACAATAGCGCCCATGAATCGACTCCCGCACTGCTGCGCCCCGCTCCAGCACCACTGGCCCCTGCCCCACCCGGTCCCCGGTGCGGTGCTGGTCAGCTGCGCCTTCGACCCGGCCAACCTCGCCGCCGATGACTTCCGGCGCGCCGCCATCGAACCCACCCCCAGCCTGCAACGCTCGGTGGCCAAGCGTCAGGCCGAGTACCTGGCCGGCCGCGTGTGCGCCCGCGCCGCCCTGCAGCGCCTGGACGGGCGCGACTACCTGCCCGCCACCGGCGACGACCGCGCCCCCCTATGGCCGGCCGGCATCAGCGGCTCGATCACCCACGGCAAGGGCTGGGCGGCCGCCGTGGTGGCCCGCAGCAGCGACTGCCAGGGCCTGGGCCTGGACCAGGAAAACCTGCTGGAGACCGAACGCGCCGAACGCCTGATGGGCGAAATCCTCACTGCCGATGAGCTGCAGCGCATGGACCGCAGCCAGCTGAGCCTGACCACCACGCTGACCTTCTCCCTCAAGGAAAGCCTGTTCAAGGCGCTGTACCCCATCGTGCGCAAGCGCTTCTATTTCGAGCACGCCGAACTGCTGGAGTGGTCCGCCGATGGCCACGCCCGCCTGCGCCTGCTCACCGACCTGTCGCCGCTGTGGTGCCACGGCCGGGAAATCCAGGGGCAGTTCAGCCTGCAGGGCGATCAGCTGCTGAGCCTGGTCAGCGTGTGAGCCGCAGGCTTACAGCGGGCACTGCGCGCAGCGCCCTACCCACTCGACCTTGTAGCTCAGGCAACAGGTGCGCCTGACCCGCCGCCCGTCAGGGGGGTAGCGCACCGCGCCGTACAGCGGGTTGCCGGGCGTATCCAGCAACCGCTGGACCTCGGGCCGCTCACCTGCAATCTGCTCCAGGCAGTCACCGGCATTGCCCCACAACACCGCCGCCGGCACGCTGCCCAGCACGGCCAGTTGCTCGACGATGGCTGGCAGGTGCCGTTCCAGTACCGCCACCACACCGCCCACCGCCGCGGACGTCGACAGGTCGGTTGGCAGGCCGCGCCCATCCAGCGTCACCGCCAGCGCCTGAACCTGCAACGGGGCGCGCCCGACCAGGGCCGCACGCCACAGCACGGCGAAGTAGTACTTGGACCATTGCGACACCAGCACCGGCCGTTGCGCCGGCATCAGCTCGGGGCCGTACAGCCCGAGTAGCAGGGCATCGAAGGCGTCGGGGCGCAACAGCTCAGCGAGCCTCAAGGCCGTCCTCCTGCGCCTGCTCCGCGTCATGCGCGCGTGGCCAGCTCAGGCTGAAGCAGGCACCACCCAAGCGCTCGCTCTTGCCGATCAGGGCGCGCCCGGCATGCCAGTAGATGATCCGCCGCACGATCGACAAGCCCAGCCCGTGCCCGCCGGAGGCGCGGGTACGGCTGTCGTCCAGGCGGGTAAAGGGCGTGAAAATGCGCGACCAGGCGCTTTGCGGCACCCCCGGCCCATCGTCCTCGACGTCGATGCGACAGCGCTGGGCGCCCAGTTGATAGCTCAGGCTGACCTGCGACTCGGCGTGGCGCATCGCATTGCTCACCAGGTTCTGCAGGGCGCGGTGCAGGTAGCGCGGCTCGGCCTCGACCCACGCCCCCTGCTCGCCACCCTGGCACGGCCCGCGCAGCACCCGCACCTCGCGGCGCAGCGGCGCCAGTTCGGCAATCACCTGGTCGAGCAAGGCGTCCAGGTCGATACGCTGGAAGTTCAAGGCCGGCGCCCCTTGCTCAAGGCGTGCGTAGGTGAGCATCTCGTCGACCAGCCGGTCGAGGTCCTGAATGTCATTGTCCATGCCCAACAGGTATTTCTCGCGGGCGTGCTCGCTGCTGGCGTTCTCGACCATCTCCAGGCCAAAGCGCAGGCGCGCCACCGGGGTGCGCAGCTCATGGGACACCGCCCGCACCAGTTCGCGCTGCATGTTCAGCGATTGCTGCAGGTGCCCGGCCATATGGTTGAACGCCGCGGCCAGGCGCCCCACCGAGTCGGCGTCGTCCGCTGCCACCCGCACGTCCAGGCTACCCTGGGCAATCTGCGTGGCTGCCGCCTCCAGGCCCGACAGACGCCGCTCCAGCTGGCGCACCAGCAGGTACACGATCAGGCCGATCAGGCACAGCCCCAGCGCCGCGATCACCAGCAGCATCTGCGGTGGATACGGGTTCATCTGATACAGCGGCCCGATCTCCAGCACCCAGGGCGTGGCCACCATGCCGGCGAACACGCGGATCGAGTTGCCGTCCTTGCCCAGCGCCATCACGGTGTCGCCTTCGTCGACGCGACGGCGCTGGTCGCCGTCCATGTCGGTCTGGTCGAGGCTGAGCAGGCGCAGGTCGAAGCCGAACCCCTTGCTCTGCTTGAGTTCGGCCAGGCGCTGCGGCTGCTCGCCCACCGGGTAGCGCACCAGTTCGTCGGCCAGCAGGTAGATGGTGGCGCGGGCCAGTTGCTCGCTGATCTGCTGCACCTCGCCGGTCAGCAACAGGTTCTGCCCGCGCACCTGGCGCAGCACCCGCGCCGCATGGGGGCCGGTGCGCTGCACCAGCACATGCCCGCGTTGCAGGCGGGTGCGCTGGCTGCCGTCGAGGGCGGCCTGATCGATCGAGGTGAGGGCCAGCGGAATGCCCAGCAGGCGCCCCCATATCGCCAGCGCCCGGGTACGCTCCACATCGCTCATGGGGGCCAGGTTGTCGGCCATCAGGGTAAAGGTGCCGTGGGCCAGGCGCTCGCGGTACTGCTCGGCACGCACCTCGTTGAGCAGGTGCAGGCTGAGCGCGCCCAGCAACGCCACCAGCACCAGGGCGGCCAGCATGCCGCCGTAGATGCGCAGGAAGATCGAGTTCATTCAACCAGGCCCAGCGCCTGGGCAGCCTCGCCCACGAACAGGTAGCCTTTGCTGCGCACCGTCTTGATCATGCGCGGGTGGTCGGGGTCGTCGCCTATCTTGGGGCGGATGCGCGAAATGCGCACATCGATGGAGCGGTCCTGGCCGTCATAGCCCACCCCGCGCAGGGAGGTAAAGATCTCTTCGCGGGACAGGATGCGCCCCGCGTTGCTCACCAGCAGCCACAGCAGGTCGAACTCGGCAGCGGTCAGCTCGATGCCGTTGTCGCCAAGCCAGGCTTCGCGCAGGGTGTTGTCCACCCGCAGCGGGCCGAACTGCAGGCTCTGGCGCTCGCCCGTGGTGGCCGGCACCTCGGTGCGACGCAGCAAGGCGTTGATCCGCGCCAGCAACAGGCGCGGGCGCACCGGCTTGCACACGTAATCGTCGGCGCCCAGGTCCAGGCCCTGCACCTGGTCCAGGTCCTCGCTGCGCGCGGTGAGCATCAGGATGACCCCGTTGTACTGCGTGCGCACCTTGCGGCAGATGCTCAGGCCGTCCTCGCCGGGCAGCATCAGGTCGAGGATCACCAGGTCTGGCTGCTCGGCCACGATGCGCGCCGCCGCCTTCGCCCCATCGCCCTCCACCGCCACGTCGAAGCCATTGGCTTGCAGGTAGTCACGGGTCAGCTCGGCTAGACGCTCGTCATCCTCGACGATCAACACCTGACTGTTGGGCTGCTGCACGGATCACCTCGGCTGGGCTTTTTATTGTTGGAGTGAAGCCCTTCAATAAAGGGCAACATTGGCCCGCGATACTACCACTGCCGGGCGCCGGAAAAAGCCGCGCCAAAGTCGCTGGACAAGTGTGTTTTTTGTGATAGGGTTCGCGCCCTCAAAAATGCCCCTGCGACGCTTTGCCCGGGCAAAAAAAGAGTGACGAGCGGTGGAATGGCGGTGGGACGCGGCCTACAAGGCTTTGCCCATAATCACGCACAATCTACCCACACGTTATCCACAGGCCACTGCCTTGCAATACCCCCGATACCGCATTATCTTGTATCCCCAGCGCGACAAAACACTACATGTTGGGTTTTGAACAAAAATCCAAGCACAAGTGGAGCAGAGAACTCAAGCCTTCAGAGGCGCTTTTTTTGCTTGAACTTTGATTGAAATTCGCAGCCAAACCGCTCCTGCGGAAGGCGACCGGTGCAAGCCCGCGACGGGCCTTGTTTCGGGTACGGGTGTTGCAAGTGCAACCCCGTCAGCAACAGTTTTTGGGCCGTGGCCCAGAACCTTTGACTTCGGCCAGGGAGCGGCAAGCGATTGCCCCTTTTTTTCCTGATCTGTCCCGAAGTCGGTAGACCCTGCCCGGCCAGGCGCGCATGCGCCGGTGGGCAAGTTGGCGAGCTTTCGGACGGAACGGTAGGTGCCCAAAAGGCATCTGAACAAACATAGAGAACGTGGAGACACCCATGCAAACCGACACAACTCGCGAGAACCCGCAGGCGCTGGCGCCGCAGGCCGCTGATTCGAACCAGGATCTGGCTGCCACCGCCCCCGGCCAACTGCGCGTGATCAAGCGTAACGGCACTGTCGTCGCCTACACCGACGACAAGATCACCGTGGCCATCACCAAAGCGTTCCTCGCAGTTGAAGGCGGCACCGCTGCCGCCTCGTCGCGCATCCACGACACCGTCGCCCGCCTGACCGAGCAGGTCACCGCCACCTTCAAGCGTCGCATGCCTTCGGGCGGCACCATCCATATCGAAGAGATCCAGGACCAGGTCGAACTGGCCCTGATGCGCGCCGGCGAGCAGAAAGTCGCCCGTGACTACGTGATCTACCGTGACCAGCGTGCCAAGGAGCGTGCCACCCGCACTCCGGCCGACGCCTCGGTACAGCCGCACCCGAGCATCCGCATCAGCCTGGCCGACGGCAGCTTCGCGCCGCTGGACATGAACCGCCTGAACACCATCATCACCGAGGCCTGCGAAGGCCTGGCCGAAGTCGATGGCGAGCTGATCCAGCGCGAAACCCTGAAGAACCTGTACGACGGCGTGGCCATCAAGGACGTCAACACCGCCCTGGTGATGACCGCCCGTACCCTGGTAGAGCGCGAGCCGAACTACTCGTTCGTCACCGCCCGCCTGCTGATGGACACCCTGCGTGCCGAAGGCCTGAGCTTCCTCGAAGTGGCCGACAGCGCCACCCACCACGAAATGGCCGAGCTGTACGCCAAGGCGCTGCCTGCCTACGTGGCCAAGGGCGTGCAGTTCGAACTGCTCAACCCTGCCCTGGCCGACTTCGACCTGGAGCGTCTGGGCAAGGCGATCAACCACGAGCGCGACCAGCAGTTCACCTACCTGGGCCTGCAGACCCTCTACGACCGCTACTTCATCCACAAGGATGGCGTGCGCTTCGAGCTGCCACAGGTGTTCTTCATGCGCGTGGCCATGGGCCTGGCGCTGGAAGAGAAAGACAAGGAAGCCCGTGCGATCGAGTTCTACAACCTGTTGTCGTCGTTCGACTACATGGCCTCGACCCCGACCCTGTTCAACGCCGGCACCCTGCGTCCGCAGCTGTCGAGCTGCTACCTGACCACCGTGCCGGACGACCTGTCGGGCATCTACCACGCGATCCACGACAACGCCATGCTGTCGAAATTCGCCGGTGGCCTGGGCAACGACTGGACCCCTGTGCGTGCACTGGGCTCCTACATCAAGGGCACCAACGGCAAGTCCCAGGGCGTCGTGCCCTTCCTCAAGGTGGTCAACGACACCGCTGTTGCGGTCAACCAGGGCGGCAAGCGCAAGGGCGCGGTCTGTGCCTACCTGGAAACCTGGCACCTGGATATCGAAGAATTCATCGAGCTGCGCAAGAACACCGGTGATGACCGTCGTCGTACCCACGACATGAACACCGCCAACTGGATCCCCGACCTGTTCATGAAGCGTGTCTTCGATGACGGCAAGTGGACCCTGTTCTCGCCAAGCGAAGTACCAGACCTGCACGACCTGACCGGCAAGGCCTTCGAAGAGCGCTACGAGTACTACGAAGCCCTGACCGAGTACAACAAGATCAAGGTGTTCAAGACCGTCCAGGCCAAAGACCTGTGGCGCAAGATGCTGTCGATGCTGTTCGAGACCGGCCACCCGTGGCTGACCTTCAAGGACCCGTGCAACCTGCGTTCGCCGCAGCAGCACGTGGGCGTGGTCCACAGCTCGAACCTGTGCACCGAGATCACCCTGAACACCAACAAGGACGAGATCGCGGTCTGCAACCTGGGCTCGATCAACCTGCCGAACCACATCGTCGACGGCAAGCTGGACACCGCCAAGCTGCAGCGCACCGTGAACACTGCCGTGCGCATGCTCGACAACGTGATCGACATCAACTACTACTCCGTGCCGCAGGCGCGCAACTCGAACCTCAAGCACCGCCCTGTGGGCCTGGGCATCATGGGCTTCCAGGACGCGCTGTACCTGCAGCACATCCCGTACGGTTCGGACGCTGCGGTCGAGTTCGCCGACAAGTCGATGGAAGCGGTCAGCTACTACGCGATCCAGGCCTCCTGCGACCTGGCCGATGAGCGTGGCGCCTACGAGACGTTCCAGGGCTCGCTGTGGTCCAAGGGCATCCTGCCGCTGGACTCGCAACAGATCCTGATCGAGCAACGTGGCCAGCAGTACATCGATGTCGACCTGAACGAGAGCCTGGACTGGGCACCGGTACGTGCCCGTGTGCAGAAAGGCATTCGCAACTCGAACATCATGGCCATCGCACCGACCGCGACCATCGCCAACATCACCGGCGTTTCGCAGTCGATCGAGCCGACCTACCAGAACCTGTACGTGAAATCGAACCTGTCGGGCGAGTTCACCGTGATCAACCCGTACCTGGTCCACGACCTGAAGGCCCGCGGCCTGTGGGACTCGGTCATGATCAACGACCTGAAGTACTACGATGGTTCGGTGCAGCAGATCGAGCGTATTCCGCAGGAGCTCAAGGACCTGTACGCCACCGCGTTCGAAGTCGAGACCAAATGGATCGTCGATGCAGCCAGCCGTCGCCAGAAGTGGATCGACCAGGCCCAGTCGCTGAACCTGTACATTGCCGGCGCTTCGGGCAAGAAGCTGGACGTGACCTACCGCATGGCCTGGTACCGTGGCCTGAAAACCACCTACTACCTCCGTGCCCTGGCCGCCACCAGCACCGAGAAGTCGACCATCAGCACCGGCAAGCTCAACGCCGTGTCCAGCGGTGGTGACAGCGCCCCGGTCCAGGCGGCAGCGCCAGCCGGCCCTGCCCCGGTGCCAAAAGCCTGCGCGATCGACGAGCCAGACTGCGAAGCCTGCCAGTAAGGCCTGAAGGCGCCGCTTGCAAGCGGCGCCTTGCGCCTACCCTGTAGGCGCTGGCCTTGCCAGCGAAGAGGTCGGCACAACCACCGGCCTCTATCGCCGAACACCCAGGTGCGGGTCACCCCGCCCTCCCCGAGGGGCTGCGCCCCCGGAAGCATTCCAAGATTTTGCGTGCACACCTTAACCGCGAGCAGCGCAACCCTAGATCCAACCGGCCATACTCTTTCATGGCCCTCAAGCAGGAGACCCATCATGCTGAGCTGGGACGAATTCGAAAACGAAGACGGCGAAGTCGCCGCCAAAGGTCAAACCGCCTCTCAGGTGGCTGAAGCGGGCATCGACAAGCTCGACAGCGCTGGCGGTGTGGCCGCGCAGGAAGCCCGTGCAGTGACCGCCGCCGACTCCGACGCGGTCAAGCGCGCCAAGGCGGCCCTGGACGATCTCGACATCGCCGAAGGCCTGGCCGAGCTGGAAGGCTCAGCTGCCCGTGTAGCGGTCGACGAGAAGCGCATGATCAACTGCCGCGCCGACCTCAACCAGCTGGTACCGTTCAAATACGACTGGGCCTGGCAGAAGTACCTGGATGGCTGTGCCAACCACTGGATGCCGCAAGAGGTCAACATGACCGCGGACATCGCCCTGTGGAAGACCCCCGAAGGCCTGACCGACGACGAGCGTCGCATCGTCATGCGCAACCTGGGCTTCTTCTCCACCGCCGACTCGCTGGTTGCCAACAACCTGGCACTGGCCGTGTACCGCTTGATCACCAACCCCGAGTGCCGCCAGTACATCCTGCGCCAGGCGTTCGAAGAGGCGATCCACACCCACGCGTACCAGTACTGCATCGAATCGCTGGGCATGGATGAAGGCGAGATCTTCAACATGTACCACGAGATCCCTTCGGTCGCGAAAAAGGCCGCCTGGGGCCTGCGCTACACCCGTGCCATCTCGGACCCGGAGTTCGACACCGGCACCGTCGAGACCGACAAGGAGCTGCTGCGCAACCTGATCGCCTACTACTGCGTACTCGAAGGCATCTTCTTCTACTGCGGCTTCACCCAGATCCTGTCGATGGGTCGTCGCAACAAGATGACCGGCGTTGCCGAGCAGTTCCAGTACATCCTGCGTGACGAGTCGATGCACCTGAACTTCGGTATCGACGTGATCAACCAGATCAAGATCGAAAACCCGCACCTGTGGGATGCCGAGATGAAGGAAGAGGCCTCGCAGATGATCCTGCAGGGTACCCAGCTGGAAATCGAATACGCACGCGACACCATGCCACGCGGCGTGCTGGGCATGAACGCGGCGATGATGGAGGACTACCTCAAGTTCATCGCCAACCGTCGCCTGTCGCAGATCGGCCTGAAGGAAGAGTACCCAGGTACCACCAACCCGTTCCCATGGATGAGCGAAATCATGGACTTGAAGAAAGAGAAGAACTTCTTCGAGACGCGGGTTATCGAGTATCAGACTGGCGGCGCGTTGAGCTGGGATTGATTCCCGCGCGTGGATGCTGCAAAAAGAGGCTGCCGCAAGGCAGCCTTTTTTGTGCCTGGCTTTTTTCAGAGGTGGTGAGCGGATATCGGAAACTGATCTAAAGACTGCCAGACCATTCTTTCAGTAATTCCGGAATTGCCCCTCAAGTCTCATCATTGACTGCCTTTTCGCATACCCGTAAGTTTGTTTTCACGTCTAAGAAGCGTATGCAGCGGCGAACCGTTCCCGATAGAAGCGGCTCTACCCATGATGCTGGAACCCGACGATGCCCCATCACAAGGCTACGCTTTTTCTACGCCACAACCGCCCTCTCCACGCCCTCTGGCTCGAATCCCAAGCCTGGTTCAGCGCACGCGAACTTGGCCGACTGATCGGCCGTTATCTCGACGAGCAGATCATTCGCAGGCTCGATGCGGATCAGCATCGCACCGTCATGCTTTTGCGATACGGCGAGTACCGGAACACCGTGATGATCAGTGAGTCGGGCGCGTACACCGTATTGGCACACCACTACATTCCAGAGAATCGCAGCCTGCGACGTTGGCTGACCTATGAGGTGATTGCTGTGATGCGTGACGCACAAGGTCCAACACAGCACGATGCTCCGCAGACCAGCCTGATGACCTGGACCGGGCGGTCGTTGTGCTTGCTGCATTGGCAGAGCGAACCGTGGATACGGTTGCGGGATATGCCGGAGGTGCTTGGTAAGTCATCGATTCATACACCCTCGACTAATGCCAAACTTGCACAACCTTGGAGACAAGCCGCTGCTCGGCTGTTCAGAGGGTGATCCGCGCGCTGGCGTTGTAGCGAGCGAAGCGGATTATGCCTATACAACCAATGAGTGCAGCGTCAGACCGATGCATGTCAGACCTCACTCCGAAAAACCGGACCTGGGCCAGGATTTGTCTACATCAAACTTGGCGCGTGCAACTCCATTGGCGTTTTTGATGGAGTTCAGTGGACATGCTGCATATCCGCCGCCTAGTTAAATGCGCAGTTGCCGAGTAGTTAATATCGCTGCGCCTACCAGCGTCTGGCGCCGTGGCTCCATGTTCCAGGCTGCTTTGCAGCCCTTCGCCGGCAAGGCCGGCTCCTACAGGGTCACGCTGGAACCCGGTAGGAGCCAGCCTTGCTGGCGAAGAGGCCAGCAGACCTTGCGCACTACTACAGTTGATCCGGCAAAAACTGCGGCACCCTGGCCTTCAACAGTTCAACCAACTCCGGCGCCATGAACCCATAGTCGTCCGGGATGCCCAGGCAAACGATGCGCTTGTCGCCCAGCACCGAGCGGAATCGCGCCGACAGTTTCTTGCGGTGCGCCTGTTCCATCACGATCACCAGGTCTGCCCACGCCAGCAACTCGTTGCCCACCGGCACGTCCGCATCATTGCCCACACCGGCAGAGGCCGTCTCCACCCCCGGCCAGTCGGCAAACACCTGTTCAGCCGTGGGGCTGCGCAAGCGGTTCTGAGTACACACGAACAGTACATGCAGTGTCATTGATTACCTGGAATTACAAAAAGATTAGGGTTGGCAGACAGCCCATCGCGGGGCAAGCCCGCTCCCACAGGAGGGCGCAAACACTTTGTGGGAGCGGGCTTGACCCGCGATGGCGTTGGCAAATCAGAGGGTCGTGCGATGGCTACCCGCGCTGCGAATCGAAAAACCGATACAACGCCCGCAAACCGATCACGACGGCCTCGACCGAAGCCGCATGCTCCTGCGGCTGCAACGCCTCGATTTTTTCGATGTTCTCGTCCAGCCCATGCAGCGCAATCGCCTCCAGGTGCCGCACCTGCACCGGCGGCAGCGCCGGCCAGCGCGCTACCTGCACACCCCGCAAATAGCCGAAGCACCACTCCTCGACCACCACCTGCGGATCAGGCTCGGACTCGTCTTCGAGAAACAACGGCTCGAAGGCATCACACGCCTCACTGAGCTCGCCCGCCACGTTGTTCATGTAGCGCATCAACAACGCCGAAAACGCCTCGGCCTCGGCCGGCTTCTTGAACCGCGGCGCTCTGCCACCGGTCACTTCGGGCAGCCATTCGTTGGGCGTCAACAACACGGGCGAACTGGCCAGCGCCACCAGAAAGCCATCCAGCTCCGAGAGCGTGAGGATGGCTTCATCGTTACCGTACTTGAGCAGAAAACCATCAAGACGGGTCATTTCCTTATCGTTCAAAGGCTGTACAAAAGCTGTCATGGCATAGCCTCAAGGCGGGATCCTGCCGTAACACTACATCACCCCGCCCTTCAGCGCTTACCCGGCGCCCGTCAGCCACGCCACAAATGGCAGGATCATCAGCGTGCAGGCAGCCATCGACAGCACGTTGCCAATGTACCCATGCAGATGGCTGGGCAGGCGCTGGCTGATTGCGACCGCCAATGGCGGTGCCATCACCGCGCCCAGGCCGGCGCTGAGCACCACTACCTCCCACGTGCCACCCAATGTCAGCACCGCCGCCGGCACCACGGACACGATCGGGATGTAGGTCGGGTACCACCCCCGCTGCATCCATTGCCTGCGCCACAACAGCACGCCGATCAGCGACGCCAGCGCCTGCCCGCCCACCATCTCCAGCACCAGCTGCGAGCCGTAGGCCGGCCCGGCCGGCGACAGCAGGTAGGCCGCCAGCACGCCGAGCAACAAGCCCAGGCTGGCCAGCTCATTGCCGAAGAACGGCGCCTCGCTGAAGTCGGCCAGCACCCGTCGCAGCGTCCAGCCAACGCCGTAGTGCGGTGTCGCTCTCTCGACGACCGGTGCCGGTGGCGGCGCATCGACAGGCGGCGTCGAGCGCACCAGGCCTGCAAACCGCCGGCACAGCATGAACGCCAGCACGCTCGCAACGGCCATGCCGCCAACATTGCCGATCACCACCGGCAAGCCGAATGGGTAGCACAGGTAATTGACCAGCAGCAGGCTTGCTGGCGTCACCAGCAGTGCCCCCAGCAACGCGCCATTGATCGCGACCTTCCAGCCGCCGCCGAACAGCAGCACCATCGCCGCCGGCAACGAGACGAACGCGACGAAGGTGGGTTGCCAGGTGCTTGCGCTGAGCGTCCAGCCCCACAGCACATGGCTGAACACCAGCCCCAGCAGCGAGCTGGTCACCAGCCAGGGCCACAACCCGGTGCCATAGCAGATCGCAAAGCCCTGCCATGCCCGGCCCGTGCGGTGCGCCCAATGGGCCAGCGCGGCGCCCAGCAGCAACCCGATCGCCGGCAGCTCATGCTTGTAGAACGCTACCTCGCTGATATCGCCGACGATCCAGCGCAACCGCGCCAGCGGCTCGTGCAGGTTGGCGACCATGTGCGCGTAGTCGGGCCATACCCCGACCCAGGATGCCGCACGCCCGCTGATGACCTCGATGAACACCCCGGTGCCCAGCGACACGCACACGCACATCAGCAGCAAAGGCAGAAAGCCTGCCTCCACCTTGTCGATTGACTTGTCCATGGCGACTCCTCAGCGCGGCAGCGCTGGATGCTGGTCATAACCCAGCATCGCGCCATAGCAATCGGTGCGACGGTCCCGTGGCAGGTCATTCAGGCTGTTCCAGACCGGCGCGCTGCGTGCAGTGCTGAGGTCGACATCGGCATACAGGATGCACTCGTCCTCGGCGCCCCCCACCTTGCCCAACGGCCAGCCATTGGTGCCCGCGATCAGCGAACACCCCAGAAAACGCCCGCCACGCTCGCTGCCGATGCGGTTGGCGGCGGCAATGTAGACATTGTTGACGTGGGCCGCAGTGATGGTGAGGTACGAGGCCATGCACCTGCCGCTGGCATCGAACAGCGGGGGCGGTGTCCACACCCAGTTGTTCAGGCTGCAGATGATGTCTGCACCCTGCAACGCAAGCAGGCGTGGCACCTCGGGAAACCATACGTCCCAGCAGATCATCAGGCCGATCCGGCCGATCGGGGTTTCAAACACCGGAAAGCCCAGATCACCGGGGCTGAACCAGAGCTTTTCCTGGTTCCACAGGTGTGCCTTGCGGTAATGCCCCAGCAGGCCGTCGGGGCCGAACAGCACCGCGCTGTCATACAGCTTGAGGCCATCGCGCTCGGCAAATCCTGCCACCAGGTACACCTGATGCTCCCGGGCGAAGGCGCGCCAGGTCTTGATGCTGGGACCTTCATCGAGGGTTTCGGCATGCGCATAGGCTTCTGCTCGGGTCTCGAAGGTGTAGCCGGTGTTGGCAAGCTCGGGCAGCACGATCAGGTTGGCGCCGTCATGCACCGCCTCTTCGGCGAGCTGCAGACCTTTGCACAAGTTGTTGTCGCACTGGTCCAGCCCGACCTGAGGGTCGAACTGGATCACGGCAATACGCACGGGGCTGACCGGGACAGAGGGTGCAGGCATGGAAGTGTCCTTTTTGTTGTTCGAGTTGTCGTTTGGAGGCTTTCCAGTGGACAAAACAACCCTCAAGAGGGACAAGTCGGCCCCTTCCGACAATGCTGCAAGGCCGCTCTGCGCCTGTAGGAAAGGCCTACCGGGACGCCTGGGGCTGAATGCGATAGTGCGGATAGACCGACATGCTGAAACCGCCGTTGAACAGCGCCCCGGTGTCGTTGCACAGGTTGATCACGGCATCGATCGCGGTACGCAGGCAGGGCTCGGTCCAGCCTGCATCCACCGAGAACGACTCGCCTGCCAGGTACAACCCGCTGTGACGGGCATGCTCACGGCTGTATCGCATCAGGCTCAACGCATCGTAGTAGGTGCCGGCCCGGTAGAGCCTGGCGCAGCCCAGAGCATTGCGGTCGGTGACCCAACGCTGCACCCGCGCATTGCGGGTATCGACATACGGCGATAGCGGTGCCTGCACATTGCTGCACCGCAACAGGATCCGGTCCAGCTCCTGCACGCACTTTTCCACCAGTTGCTCATCGCTGAACGCGGCCAGCTTGGTCGCGTCGTCCTCCCAGGTGTAGCTGAGCAGGATGCAGTCGCTGGCATAGCGGTCGTTGTAGCGATAGGCATAAACATCGTGGATAAAGCTGTCAGTAACGAGAATTTGCGGGATGGCCTGATTACGTTGCAAAAAACTTTTCTGCAATGGCGCATACACCTTGCAGCTGGTTTCCCAGTGCGCCGTCTTGTATGCATCGATGATCTGCTGAGGCAGCATTGCTGCAGTGAAGCCTTCAAGACGCACCGATGTCTCGATCAGCCAGGAAGGCAAGGTGACGATCACTGCGTCGAAGTCTTCGCTCTGCAACGTGCTCGACTGCAGGTCGCTGGCATGCCACTGGTACTGCACGCGAATCTGCTGGTTCGCCAGCTTGCGCAGGCCAGTAACCGGGCTGTCGGTAAGCAGCCCGTTGGGCAGGGCACTGAGGTGCTGGTAGGGAGATGCACCGGTTGGCGCTACCGGCATGAACAACAGGCATTCATCCAGAGCGGCCAGCCCCAGGTAGGTAGGTGACGCGAACGGCAGACCTCTGCTGTCGTATACAGGCTGATTGGCAACCAGCGGCGCGTCCAGCGGGTCACCCTGCTCGTCCACGCGGCCATGCACCAGCTGCAGGTGGCTGCTGAAGCCGAAGATCGCCGTTCGCAGCGGATAAAGGCTGCAGACATCATAGAAAGCCCCCCAGCTGCCGTCGCCGATACCGATGGCATAGAACAACGCGGACTCTGCCGCGCTCATGCCCAGGCCGCCGAAGTCGCCGGGCGTTTCGGGGTTCCACACATCAATTGCCGGCAACCTGACCAGGTCCCGAAACGACATTGCCTGATAGCGTTCAACAATGGCGGCCCACAGGTCTTCCCACTGCTCGCCGCCATAGGCTTGCGCCACGGTTTCGGTCATCCGGTCGGCAAACACCCGCCACTTTTCATGTACCTGTTGCAAGGTGGCCGTAGGTGGCGGTGTCCGGCCGTCAGCGTTGTCCCAGATCAACAGCGTCGGCTCGCCCTCGCCGTCCAGCAGACCTTCACGCAGGTAGATGCCTGTCGAGCGTACGGCAGGCGTACCCGGGTTGGGAAAGTCGGACAAGCGCAGATCGAACTGACTAGCGTAGTACGCCATCAACGAGCGCCCCTCTTTCGGCGCTTCGCCACTGCGATTGAACAACGGCATGCGCATGGCGCCCATTTCGAACGGCGTCGAAGGCTCCCTGTCGCCTGGGCCAGGGTCGACGATGGTCATGTGCCGACCGCCGATCCGTTGCGACTTTTCGATCAGGGTGATGTGCTGGAAGCCGCAACGCAGCAGCTCGCGGGCGGCAGTCAAACCGGTAACGCCGGCACCGATGATGCAAATGCGGTGCTCGGCGCGACGGGCTTGGGCGATACCACCGACCTGCTCGAGCAACCTGCGGTAGTCAAAACACAGATCGGGCGGGTTGGGGAACCGCGCCGACCAGCCTTCGGCATTACCCGCCAAGGGGGTCGCAACATCAGCGGGATGGTTGTAGGTGGAACCGATAGTCATGGGCTGCTCTCTGCTTGAAGTGGCGGAGCAGAGAGCTTGAAGTCGCTGCCGGCTGCAGCGGTGCTACATAGTTGAACGCCCTCACTCCGGCAGTTCGAGCTCCACCCCACCTGCATGCTGCCTCACTATCCGATACGGCAGCACCGCCCAGCCCACCCCACGGCAATGGCGCTGCACGCTGTCGAACACCGGGTCGAACTGGATGCCTTCGGGGGTAAAGCGCCATGTGGGCATCTGCCACACCTGCGCCTGTGCGTAATCGCAGCCGTCCTCGCCCACCTCGCCCAACATGTGCTGCGGATAAAGCTGCTTGAGCTGCGCCAGCAACCACGGCGCAAAGGTGCGCGAACGGTAGTCCACATAGGCACCGAAACTCACGGTGGCGAACTGCTCGGGGTTGGGGCCAGGCTGGTACTCGTAGTGAAACGGCTTGCCCTCGCCCACCCACAGCACATCGTCCAGGGTCAGCTCCTTGCCCGACTCCACCGCCAGGTTGAGCGGCGCATCGGTGGGCAGCATCGGCGTGCCGTCGCAGCTGTAGTCCTGCACGATGCTGACACTGAGCAGCGCATTGCTCATGAACCGCGGCGTCACCGTCTGCCGGTAGTACCCGCCAGGGCGCCCCAGCAGCATGCACTGGTGGTAGGCCACCACATCACTGGACAGGCGCGCGCGCAGCAACTGGTTGAGGCGTGTGAGCTGCTGCGCAGGGTAACCGTCCTCGATCACGAACAGGCTTATCCCCGAGGACGGCTCGCTCAGCCAGCGCAGCGGGTAGCCTTGAAAGTGTTCAAGCTCGCCCGGCTTCAACGGCAGTTGCATCAGCCTCAGGTATTCATAGGGTGAGTCGGTGTACTGGCGGGCCAGGAACGGATCGGCACCCGACGGTACCTGCGGCAGTCGTGCCGGCAGCAGCGTGATCGGCAGGCGTTTGCCCTGGGCGCTTTGCCACTCACCTTGCAGGCCGCCCTGGGCAGCCGGCCACAGCGCGAGTGTTGGCAGCGAGTCGATGCCTGCCTCCGGGGCCGGCTCATGCCCCTCCACCAGTTGAATCCGCGTGCCCTGGATGCTGCCGGTGAGCTGCAGGTCGTGGTGATGCTTCACGTAGAAGTAACGCCCGCTGACATCCTCGGGCACGGCGCGGTCGAGCTCCAGCACGATCGACTGGGTACCCAAGGTACCGGTGAACACGTCGCTGCCCAAGCCCGCCTGGGCGGGCATGGCTGCGGTCAAGGCCTGCGCGGCCAGCAGTGCGACGCAACATCCATGTTTCATGGGAAAAACGTCCGCTATTCAAGAGGGGTGAATTATGCCGACAAAGCCTGCGGCACAAGGCAACTAATTGAACGGCGGCGGATCTTTACTCAGAGCCCCCCACGGAAACCTCCCCCATGAACGAGCAGAAAAGCGGCAAGACCCCGGGCCTGTCAGCGGACGAAGAGCAGGAGGTCAGCCACAACCAGCCGCCACGTGCCGCTGTGCTCCACGAGATCATCCGCGCCCAGGGCGACAAGGAACTGCAGCGCACCATCGCGGCGCTGTGGTGGTCGGCACTGGCGGCCGGCTTGAGCATGGGCCTGTCGCTGATGGCGATGGGGCTGTTCTATTCCCGCCTGCCCGAGGGCGACAGCAGCCAGGTGATCGCCAGCCTGGGCTATTCGGCGGGCTTTCTGGCGGTGATTCTCGCGCGCCAGCAACTGTTTACCGAAAATACCCTGACCGCCGTGCTGCCGGTGATGACCAAACCCACGTTCAACAATGTGGGGCGCCTGTTGCGCCTGTGGGGCGTGGTGCTGTTCGGCAACCTGGTGGGCACCGTGCTGGTGTCATACGTGATGCTGCACCTGCCGATCTTCGACACCAAGACCGATCTCGCCTTTCTTGAAGTGGGGCGCAAGGTCATGGAAAACGAGGTGGGCCAGATGTTTGCCAAGGGCATCATCTCGGGCTGGATGATCGCGACCATGGTGTGGATGATCCCGTCGATGGAGAACGCCAAGATCTGGATCATCCTGCTGATCACCTATCTCATGGCGCTGGGTGACTTCACCCATATCGTGGTTGGCTCGGTCGAGGTGTCGTACCTGGTGTGGGCCGGGGAAGTGAGCTGGCAGCAGTTCTGGCTGCACTTTGCCGCGCCGACCCTGGCGGGCAACATCGTGGGCGGCAGCTTCATCTTCGCGCTGATCAGCCATGCGCAGATTCGCAGCGACGCCGGCCTGCCCGATGAAACCCTGAGCAAGGGCCGCGAGCGCCCCTTGCCCGGCCGGCGCGACCCTAGCGACGCACCTTAACGCTGCCCGGAGGCCAACACGGCCGCCTGGGCCTGCTGTTGCTCCAGTGGAAGCCACCACGCGGTACCCCGCTGCGGTTGCACCAGGCTGACCCGCTCCCCCATCTGCGGGGTGCTCAGCGGTACCCGTGCGTTGGCCGCCAGGGCCATGATGCGGTCGAAGGGTTCATGCCAGGCGTGGGTGGACAGGTCGAAGGTGCCGTTGTGGATCGGCAGCAACCAGCGCCCGCGCAGGTCCAGGTGCGCCTGCAGGCTCTGCTCGGGCTGCATGTGCACATTGGGCCAGTTGACGTTGTAGGCGCCGGTTTCCATCAGGGTCACGTCGAATGGCCCATAGCGTTCGCCGATCTGCCTGAAGCCCTCGAAATAGCCTGTATCGCCGCTGAAGAACAGGCGCAGGTCCTCATCGAGCACCACCCATGACGCCCACAGGGTGCGGTTGCTGTCGAACAGCCCGCGCCCGGAGAAGTGCTGCGCCGGGGTGGCGACGAACTGGATGCCCGCAACCTCCGTGGCCTGCCACCAGTCGAGCTGGCGCACCTTGGCCGCAGGCACGCCCCACCCGACCAGGGTGTCGCCCACCCCAAGCGGGGCAAGGAATACCTCGGTGCGCTCGGCCACGGCCAGCACCGCCCGTTCATCCAGATGGTCGTAATGGTCGTGGGACAGTATCACCGCCGTGATCGGCGGCAGTTGCTCCAGCGCCAGCGGCGGCTGGTGAAAGCGCTGCGGGCCGGCCCACTGCACCGGCGAGGCGCGCTCGGCGAACACCGGGTCGGTGATGAAGAAACGATCGCGCAGCTTGAGCAGCACCGTGGAATGGCCCAGGCGCCACAGGCTGCGGTTCGGCGCGGCCAGCACCTGGGCCTGGCTCAGGGGGTGCACCGGTATCGGCAGGGTTGGCCGGGTGTCGGCCGGCTTGCTCAGAAACAGGAACTTGAAACCGATGCGCAGTTTTTTCAGCACCCCGTCGCGGGGCAACTGGGCCTGGTTGCGGTACCGCCCGTCCTGCTGCAGCGAAGGCTGCACGGGGGTTTCGGTGGCTTGTGCTGCAAGGGAAGCCATGAATGCAAATACTCCGACTAACCGTTTCAGGTGCATGCCCATTGCCCGTACCAACTGTGAAATGGCCTGCAAGGCCATTCTTGAACAGCCCGGCTTTGTTCAACAATATTCACGCAAATTATGCGATGAACGGCGTCAGGCAGATCGGCAAATCATGACTCAAATCAGCAACGGCAAGGGATTATCATTTGTCAGAAGAATTTACCTGCCGCGTATCATCGGCTCGGGTATCGGCCTGTTCAGCGTGCTCTCCGGCGTGCTGCCCCTGCAGCTGCCGTACTGGGTCGTAGCGCTGCTGGTATTCAACGGCCTGGGCTGGCCGCACCTGGCCTACCAGCTCGGCCTGCGCTCGCAAGCCCCCTATCGCGCCGAACAGCGCAACCTGATGGTCGACTCGCTGATGGGCGGCTTCTGGGCCGGCACCGTGCAGTTCAACCCGCTGATCAGCGTCACCATCCTGGCCATGATGGGCATGAACAACGTCGCCGCCGGTGGTCAGCGCCTGTTTGTGCAAGGGCTGCTGGCCATGGGGCTGGGCATGGTGGCGGCGGTGGCGCTGTTCGGGCCGAGCCTGCAACTGGAGGTCAGCACCGTGCAGGTGTACGCCTGCCTGCCGATGCTGACCCTCTATCCGCTGGCGCTGGGCTGGGTGTGCTACCGCCTGGCGATCAAGCTGGCCGAGCACAAGCGCAGCCTCAGTGCGCTGAGCCGCACCGACAGCCTCACCGGCCTGTTCAACCACGGCTCATGGAAAGACCTGCTGCAACTGCGCTTTCAGCTGTGCCAGCAGGCCCCGGCCCAGGCCGTGATCGCGATCATCGACATCGACCACTTCAAGACCATCAACGATGTGTATGGCCATGTGGTGGGTGACTGCGTGCTGCGCCAGCTGAGCGTCGAGCTCAAGCGCAACCTGCGCGAGGACGACGTGCCGGGGCGCTACGGCGGGGATGAATTCGGCGTGATCCTGCCCGGGTGCAGCCTGGAGCATGCCAGCCAGGTCATGGAGCGCCTGCGCCAGCGGGTCAACGAGTACCGCAACGAGCAGCTCCCGCAATTGCGCATCAGCCTGAGCATCGGCCTGGCCAGCTTCCAGCCAGGCTTCGCAGACTCCATGGTGTGGCTGAACGAGGCGGACAAGGCGCTGTATGCGGCCAAGCAGAGTGGCCGCAACAAGGTCAATGTGGCCCGCGGCGAGGTGGTGCCGCTGCGCCTGGCCTACCCGGACTGAAATGCAGGCACCACGTTCCGGCGCCTTCGCCGGCATGGCCGGCTCCTGCAGCTAGGGCTTGCGGCCCTGTGTCACGCCCGCAAGCGGCGCTGGGCCGCGATCTCCGGCAGGTCGTTGCGACGCAGGTACACCCGCAACGGCTCGGTGATGTTCAACCGCTCGTCGACATTCTGCGCCAGCAGCACCTCGATCAGTTCGCGGCGCAAGGTCATCACCTCGCCGCCGCTCGCCTGCCACACGAATTCATGGCTGGGGATGATGCTGTCGTCGGCCACGTCCATGCCGAACGAGTCTTCGCTGAAGCGCACGATATGCCGGCCCAGCTTGTGGTTGAAGCCTACGAAGCCCTTGAGCTGGTCGGCCGCGGCGCAGATATCCTGGGAAGTGATGTGCATGTCAAACCTCACTGGAGCATCGTCGAAGATGCGGGGTGAATGGAATTGGCACGCGGGGCGGGTCGTCTGCGGCCCTCTCTGACGGAGAAGCTCGACAGGCAGAGGTTACTAAAAACCCGCCTGCGCCTGACACCCTTTTTTTCGCTAAACTGCCAGACATCCTCACCTTGCCGCCAGCCACGTGGACGTTCCATGAGTACTGCCATCACCGCCGACCTTGCCACGATTGCGCGGATCAACGCCGTGCCGGCCATCCTCCAGGTGATCTGCGAAACCACCGGCATGCGCTTTGCGGCCGTGGCCCGTGTCACCGAGAACAACTGGACCGCCTGCGCCGTGCTCGACAACCTGGGCTTTGGCCTGGGAGTGGGCGGCGAGCTGGACGTGGCCACCACGCTATGCCACGAGATTCGCGGCAGCCACCAGACCATCGTGATCGACAAGGCCAGCGAGGACGCCCGCTACTGCCACCACCCCACCCCGCGCCTGTACCGCTTCGAAAGCTATATCTCGGTGCCGGTGTTCCGTACCAACGGCAGCTTTTTCGGCACCATCTGCGCGCTCGATCCGGCCCCGGCCGCCCTCACCGGCAGTGCCATCCAGCCGATGATGGAGTCCTTCGCGCGGCTGTTGACGATCCAGATCGAGAGCGAGGAAGCCGCCCAGCAGACCGAGGCGGCGCTGAAGAAGGAGCTGGCCATCGCCGAGCTGCGCGAACAGTTCATCGCGGTGCTCGGCCACGACCTGCGCAACCCGCTGTTCGCCATCACCGCCGGCGCCGAGCTGCTGGTCAAGCGCCTGGGCGATGCACGCTCGCGAACCATCGCCGAGCACATCCTCGCCTCCGGACGCCGTGCCACCGAACTGGTGCGCGATGTGCTGGACTTCGCCCGCGGGCGCCTGGGCAACGGCATCATGGTGAACATCCAGCCCTGCCCCGACCTGGACACCGCCCTGCGTCAGGTGGCCTCCGAGCTGCAACGGGTCTACCCGCAGCGGGTGATACGCCTGCATATCGATGACCTCAGCGGCATGTGCTGCGACCGCGAGCGGATCACCCAGCTGCTCTCCAACCTGCTGGCCAACGCCCTGAACCATGGCGACGCCAACAGCCCGGTAGATGTATCGGCGCGTATCGAGCAGCAGGTGTTCACCCTGGGCGTGCACAACCAGGGCGCGCCGATTGCCCCGGCGGTGATGGCGCAACTGTTCCAGCCGTTTTCGCGCCCGCTCGACGGCACCCCGCAAAGCGGCCTGGGGCTGGGCCTGTACATCGCCAACCAGATTGCCCTGGCCCATGGCGGGCGCATGGAAGTGGTGTCCAGCCGCGAGGCCGGCACGCTGTTCAGCCTGCGCCTGCCACTGGATCGAGTTGCCCCGCCAGAACCTGCTCCAGCCACCCCATGAACGCCGCCACCCGCAACGGCAGGTGCACCTGCCGAGCGAACAGCAATGACACCGGCATCGGCTCGGGCACCTGCTGGTCCAGCACGCTGACCAGTTGCCCGCTCTCCAGGTACTCGCGCACACCGGCAAAGGGCGCCTGGATGATGCCCAACCCGGCCAGGCAGGCGCTTTCGTAGGCATCGGTATTGTTCACCGTGACCGCACCGCCCATGGGCTGATACCGCGTCGTGGCGCCCTGTCGGTACTCGAACCCCGGGCAGCGCGCCCCCAGGTTCTGTACGTAGTGGATCAACTGGTGGTCACGCAGGGCCTCCAGCCGTGTCGGCACCCCCATGCGCTGCAGGTAGGCAGGGCTGGCGCAGTTGACCATGCGCAGGCTGCCCAGGGGCCGGGCGACCAGCGCAAGGTCGCTGAGCGCACCGATGCGCAGCACGCAGTCGAACCCCTCGCGCACCAGGTCGACCTGGCGATCGGTGCAACTGATCTCCAGCGCCAGCCCCGGGTGCTGCTGCATGAACGCCGGCAAGGCCGGCAGGATGATGCGCCGTGCCATCAGCGTCGGCAGGTCGATGCGCAGGCGACCGTGCAACTGGGCCGGGTCGGGCCGAAACAGCCCCTCGAGCTCGTCCATTCGCGACAGCAGGTCTTTGCTACGCTCGTACAGTTGCAGGCCATCCTGGGTGGCCTGTACACGCCGCGTGGTGCGGTTGAGCAGGCGCGTGCCCAGGTGCCTCTCGAGCAGGCGCACCTGTTCCGAGACGGTAGAACGCGGCAGCCCCAGGCTCTCCCCGGCCAGGGTGAAGCTCGACAGTTCGGCAACCCGCACAAAGGTGCGCAACAGCTCCAGCGTGTTCATCCAGCCCCTCCATTGTTCGACCCTGCCGAACAGTATTTCCGAATCCAGCGGATTTATCAGTACCGGAGCGACCAATAGACTGTGCTCGACTTAAGCCACCCCGAGGAACCGACCATGACCCGCAAGATCGCACTGATTACCGGCGCCAGCCGTGGCCTGGGCAGGAACACCGCGTTGCACCTGGCAGCCCAGGGCATCGACATCATCGGCACCTACCACAGCAAGGCCGACGAGGCCCACGCGCTGGTGGCCGAGCTTGAGCAAAAAGGCGTGCGCGCCGCCATGTTGCAACTGGACGTGAGCAACAGCGCCAGCTTCGAGGCGTTCGCCGCCACCCTCGATGACACCTTGCAGCGTACCTTCGGCCGTCGACAGTTCGACTTTCTGGTGAACAACGCCGGCATCGGCATCAACGCAAGCTTCAGCGAAACCACCGAAGCGCAGTTCGATACCCTGCTCAACATCCAGCTCAAGGGCCCGTTCTTTCTCACCCAGCGGCTGCTGCCGCTGCTTGCCGACCAGGGCCGCATCGTCAATATCTCCACCGGGCTGACCCGCTTCGCCCTGCCCGGCTTTGCCGCCTACGCGGCGATGAAGGGGGCAATGGAGGTGCTGACCCGCTACCAGGCCAAGGAGCTCGGTGCGCGTGGCATTCGCGTGAACATCCTGGCCCCCGGTGCCATCGAGACCGACTTTGGTGGCGGTGTGGTGCGCGACAATGACCAGGTGAACGGCTTTATCGCCAGCAACACTGCCCTGGGCCGCGTGGGCCTGCCGGATGATATCGGCGCGGCGGTGGCTGTGCTGCTCGGCGACGGTGGCAGCTGGATCAACGGCCAGCGGGTGGAGGTGTCGGGCGGGATGTTCCTGTGAAACCTCAGAGGTGCCTGTACAGCTCGGTGAGGCGGTCCAGCGCGGCCTGCACGAAGTCCTCGGGCAGGTCCTGGATCAATCGCGACGGGGCCTCGAACAGGTCCTCGCCGTGCGCTGCCTCAAGCGCCTCGAGCACCTCCATGCGCGCGTCACGACGCTCGGGGTAGTGCGGGCCGAACAGCGCCAGGGCATCACCGAACGCCTTGGCAGTGACCGGCATGTGCAGGGCATGCAGGCCGCGCAAGGCGATCAGGGCCTGGTCGCCGGCACTGTTCCAGAAATACTGGTCCAGCCGCCCGTTCATGGTTTCGGCCTCCAGCCACCACAGCGCGATGGCTTCCTGCTCCTGCGCCAGCAAGGTGTCGAAACCGTGACCCCAGCGTGCTTCGAGTTGCGCCCAGGTGGGACTGTTGGTGATGCTCATGTACGTTCCCTCGCCCACGTGCCGAATCGATGGGCGCGATTATAGGCGCCGCCTCAGTCCTCGCGCACCTGCACGCTGGCGGTCATGCCTGCACTGAGGTTGACCCCCGCCGGCACCTCGTCGAGCCGGATGCGCACCGGAATGCGCTGGGCCAGGCGCACCCAGTTGAAGGTCGGTTCCACTTCGGCCAGCAACTGGCTGTCGGGGGTGGCGTTGCGATCGGTGATGCCGCGGCTGATGCTCTGCACATGGCCCTGCATCGGCTCGCCGGCGCTCATCAGCCACACCTTGACCGGCGCACCGACCTTGATGCGCGGCAGCTTGGTTTCTTCGAAATAGGCCTGCACATAGAAGGTCGAGTCGTCCACCAGCGCCATCACCGGCTGCCCGGCATTCACATAATTGCCCTCGGCCAGGCGCAGGTTGGTGATGTGCCCGTCCCGCGGTGCCTTGACCTGGCTGCGCGCCAGGTTGAGCGCGGCCACCTTGACCTCGGCCAGGGCCTGGCGCAGCTCGCCACGGGCCACGGCGGCGTTGATCTGGGCGTTTTCGCGCAGCTCGGCGCTGATCGCCTGCGGGCCCAGTGCAGCGCGGCGCGAGGCCTCGTGTTCGCGCAGGCGCAGTTGCTGCTGGCGGGTCTCGGCCACGGCATTGGCTTTATCCAGCGCGGCCTCGAAGCGGTCCTTGTCGATGGACATCAGCAAGTCCCCCGCCTTGACCTCCTGGTTGTCGTGCACCTTGAGCTCGCGCACCCAGCCCGACACATCCGGGGCGACGATCACCACGTCGGCGCGGATCTTCGCGTCGCGGGTCCAGGGGGTGAGCATGTAGTAGCGCCACAGTTCGAGGCCGGCGAACACCGCCACCACCACCAGGCACAGGGTTACGGCAACACGCACATAGGTACGCATGGTCAAACTCCTTACAGGGGCCCCAGTACGCGGGTGACCAGGGCCAGAATACAAACGAACAGTGCAGTGTCGAACAGGGCTTCATGCCACACCCAGCGCCCCAGCGGGGTCAGACGCAGCAGCAGCCGCACCGCGAAGGTCAGCAGCAGCGCCAGCACCGCATAGATCAGAAACGGGCTGAGCAGTACCCCGCCCATTGCCCACTCACGCAACCCCATGGAGTTCCTCCTGTCGCCGGCACCACTTGGCCCAGCTGTGTCGAAGTTGCAGTACCGCGCCCACGGCAAGACGCAGCGGGTCGCTGTCGGGGCGTTGCTGCAACGCCGCGATGAAGGCTTCGCTGGCAGCATCCAGGCGCTGCCCGCGCCCGGCACCCGGGCCCTGTGCCAGCACGTTTTCCAGCTGCTGGAAATACGCGCGCTGCGCCGCGTCCGGTGGCACCTGGGCCACCGCCAGGCACATGCGCAGGTGCAGCAGTTCGTCGCCGATGTCCAGCCCGTGCAGGCCATCGTCCCAGTGGCCGCGCTCCTGCTCGGGCAGCGCGGTGTAATGGCGCGCCAGCTGCAGCAGGCGGTCGGCCATGCGCCCGCCAAACCAGGTTTCGGCGCCGCGCAGGTCGCGCCGGGTCAGGCGTACCAGGTCGTTCTGGGTGGCGGCGCGCAGGCGCCGGCCGTGCCATGCCGGGTTGCGCAACACCAGCAGCTTGAACGCCAGCACCGCTGCGCCCACCCCCAGCAGCATGGCCTGGGCACTGTTGAGAAAGTTGGCCACATCGAACGTCATGGTATTGAGCGGTGCCACCAGCACGATGAAGTGCAGGCAGTACGAAGTGGCTGTGGCGCCGATTTTCGGGTTGGCCATACCCAGCGCGCCCAGGAACAGCGGCACCCCCATGCCCATGCACAGCAAGGCGAAACCGCTCCACTGCGGCAGCAGGATCTGCCCGACGAAGAACGCCACGGGCACCGCCAGCAGGATGCCGCGCAAGAAACTCATGCCGATCTGCGCGCCGTTCTCGCGACTGGCGAACAGGCTGCACACCACGCAGGTGAGCACCAGGCCGCCGGGCGCCGCCGACCAGGCGGTGGCCAGCCAGAAGCTGGCCATGGCCAGGAACGCCAGCGCACTGCGCGAGCCAAACAGCAGTGCCAGCGGCACGTCGCGGTGCACCGCCAGGCTGTCGGGCAGGTCGGCTGGTGCCTTGCCCTCCTCCACCGCGCGCAGGGCCAGGGTCGCCGCCATGGCGTTGTCCAGCAGCAGGGTCAGACGCGCCAGGCAGTAATGCTGCGCGGGGCTGTTGTGCTCGTCATGGGCGGCATCCCAAACGCGCTGGCGCAGCACCAGCAGTGCGGCCTGATCGGGCTCGGCCAGGGCGGCCTGCACCTCGCTCAGCCACGGGGCCATGTGCTGCGCCTGTTCGTCGTCGAGCTGGCGCCACTGACGGCGTACAGAACGGGCGATGCGCAACAGGATCAGCAGCTTCTGGCTGAGCCCGCGAATAGCCCGGGCACGCTGGCGACCCAGGCTGCCTTCGAACCAGGCGTGTTCGCGCTGGGCATCCACCGCGACGATGCGCCCCAGAATCTCCAGAAGGCCCTTGCGCCCCTGCTCCTCGCCGGTCAGGGTCGCACTGGCCGCCTGCAGGCCGCTTTGCCAGGCCTGGCGAGCCTGCCCGCTGAGCTGCTGCTCGACCCGCATCGGCCAGAGCAAGGCGCTGACCAAGGTGGCGCAGATGATGCCCAGGCTGATCTCGGTGCAGCGTGCCACCGCCTGGTCGAACACCAGCAGTGGGTGATTGATGGCCGGCAAGGCGATGATCGCCACGGTGTAGCCGGCCAGCACGAAGGAATACGCCCAGGCGCTGCGCAGCAGGGTCGAGCAGGCCGTGCACAGCGCCAGCCACAGGGCCAGCGCCAGCAGAAAAAGCCACGGCGTCTGGGCGAACAGGCCCATGAACACCACTGACATGATCGTGCCGACCAGCGTGCCGAACAGCCGTGCCAGGCCCTTCTGCAGCACCATGCCCGACAGCGGCTGGGCCACGATGAAAGCCGTCATCAACGCCCAGGCCGGTTGCTCCAGCCCCCAGCGCAACGCCAGCCACAGCGCCAACCCGCCGCCAAGCAGGGTTTTCACGGCAAATTGCACAGCGAGTCGGTTGGGCGCCAGCAGGGCCTGCAGAGTGATGGGCACGGATCGAACCTTGGGAAGCGATGAAGTAAAGATAGACACAGATACGCGGGAAAGGTCAGATGCGAATTATTAGCTAGCTAACTACTTATAGTCCAGAATTTTTCTGCCTTCCCGCGCCGGCAAGGCCGGTGCCTACAGGGCCCATCCCGGCAGGCCCCGGTACTGCCACCCTAAATTCCAGGCAAAAAAAATGGGCAACCGAAGTTGCCCTAAATGCCTTGCGTGCTCATGTATCGGAAAGGATCAGCCCTGCTTGCGCTTGTTCGAGTCCTTCCAGATGAAAATACCCAGGCCTGCGAAAAACAGCAGCATCAGGCCGACTGTCACAACGCCAGCGATAACCACATTATCGAAGAACATATCGGCCTCCATTCGCCTGCACCTGTCTGATGGGGTAACAGTAGCGAATGGGGCGGGAGAGGAAATTGACCGAGGTCAATGGCGCCCATCAACGGACGCGCGAGGCGGGTGCAGGGTTGACCTGCATCAAGAATCAGCGCTTCTTCGGCTTGCCCTTGGGCTTTTTCTTGCCCTTGCCCAGGGGCATTGCCTGCTCGAACGCCTGACGCACTTCGTTCAGGCGCTTTTCCTTGAGGTCGTGCACGCGACGGGCGCGCTCGGCGCCGAAATCGATCAGGTTGTCGTCTTGGCTCATGTTCAGGCTCGTGGAACGGACTGCGGAAGTCGCCATGATGAGGGCTCGCGCCCGCACTGAACAGCCCCGCTCAGACTTCGATGTCCACCAGCAGGCCCTGGCGCGGCTGTTCGCCCATCAACGGCGCCACCGGCACAGTGTTGTCGGCGTTGACCTCGTCGCCCGGCAGGGCCTGGTACAGCTCTTCGTCCGGGGCCTTGCGGCGTTTGCCCTGGCGGCGGCGCTGCTCGTCACGCAGCAGTACCCCCGACTCCTGCGGGTCGCGCTTCTTGAAATCGATATTGCTGTCGGTGGCGCTGGGCTGGGCCGGCACCACGGGGGCGATGGTCGGCGGCTGCTTGACCGGGTCGTGTTGCGTGGTGACCGGGGCGGCACTGAGGGGAATGATGGGCGGCAGCATGGTTGTTGTTCTCCTGTCGCCAATGTGTCGGCTGCCAAACGGCAGCCTTGAGCGCCGATGGCAAAAGTGTGGCACCCGTCACAGCCAGGGGTGTGCCTGAGTATAGTACGCTGCGCTTCCCGTTTTTCGCCCTATTAAGGCAGGAGCCTACGATGCGCATCCCCTATCGCCTCCTGGCGAGTATCGGCCTGGCCACGGCCGGCCTTGCGGCCATGGCCGACCCGGCTCCGGTGCTGTTCGGTGGCTGGCGCAACCTCGCCACGGCGGCCGATGCCGGGTATGTCGAAGAGAACATGGCATTCGCCATGCTGCCGGCAGTGGTTGCCCGCGGCACGCGCATGGCCGTGCTGGACGAGCAGCGCAAGCAGACCGTGTGTTGCCTGGAGGTGGTCAGCGTGCCGCTTGAAGACCGCCTGCTGCGCCACCGTTTCGACCTGCCGGGCGTCTGGGTGAGCGACCTGCGCAATGACTGGAACATCGACCACCGGCCCTACCTGCCCGAGGTGTTCGCCCTGCAACGACGCGACGCCCTGGTCGACTATCACTTCGATGAAAATGGCTACGGCCACCTGGGGGGCCTGCTCGTCCCGGCCGATGCGCGAATCACACCTCAGGGCACGCTGCACACCGGTGGCCAGACGTTCACCGTCGACATCGATACCCAGCCGATGGCCAACGACAACGGCTCGATGAGCCGCTACACCCTGACCGACACACGCAACCCGCAGCACCGCTATACGGTGGAAGTCCCCGTCGCCACCTACTGACGTGCCCTACTGATCGGGGTCGTCATCGTCCGGTTCGGGCGCCGCTTCGCTCCACGGGCGCTTGAGCACGCTGTTCCAGACCTTCTCCAGGTGTTCGCGCAGCACCGGCGGTGCGTCCTTGAGGGTGGGGCCGTCTTCGCGTTCACCACCAAAGGCATCCTCGCCTTCCGGGGCGATCAGCGACTGGCCGTTGATCACGTAGCTGGCGGCCCCTTCGCGCAGTTCCACATGCAGGTCCTGCGGGTCGACACCGCCGCCGCAAAAGGAATGGCTGGCAACGGTCAGCTCGGCCACACCATCGTTGTTCAGGTCGCTGGCGCCGCTGACGTCGGTATAGAAGCCCACGTCCAGGTCCAGCCCCGGGCAGGTGGTTTCATTCTCGATGGTCCAGCGCGCCTTGTAGGTTTGGGCGTCGTGGCTGCGGCCATACAGGGTGGCGGTGAGCACCACCCGGTCGACCTCCTGCTGGGTTTCCTCGTCGCTGACCTGGTCGTCCAGGCGGCTGAGTACCAGCACCGCCTCGCCGTCGCGGTCGCGAAAGTGCACGTTCTGCACCGGCACCTGCACGCCCAGCGCCGCCAGCGCCGGGGGCTCCAGTGGTGGCAGCAGTTCGAAACCCTGCTGGTCGCAGGCGCCGAGCGAGGCCAGGCTGGCCAGTACGATGCAGTGGCGTAACGGGAGGGACAGCAGAGGGTGTCGGAGCATGGGTCGAGGCCTGTGGTGGCAAAGACGGCTTTCGTCGATGAAATCGCCAGACGCTTTGGTCTGTGCAGCCCTATCCGTTAAGATAGTCGCCTTTTGAATGGCGGGAGTCAGGCAGTATGGCGCAGCAGTATCAACCGGGGCAACGCTGGATCAGCGACAGCGAAGCCGAGCTGGGTCTAGGGACCGTTCTGGCACAGGACGGCCGCTTGTTGACCGTGCTCTACCCGGCCACTGGCGACACCCGCCAGTACTCCCTGCGCAATGCGCCCCTGACCCGCGTGCGTTTCTCGCCGGGCGACCAGATCACCCACTTCGAAGGCTGGAAGCTGACCGTGCGCGAAGTCGAGGTCATCGACGGCCTGATGGTCTACCACGGCCTCGATGCCCAGAACCAGGCCTGCACCCTGCCTGAAACCCAGCTGTCGAACTTCATCCAGTTCCGCCTGGCCAGCGACCGCCTGTTCGCCGGGCAGATCGACCCGCTGGCGTGGTTCTCGCTGCGCTACAACACCCTGGAACACACCAGCCGCCAGTTGCAGTCGTCGCTGTGGGGCCTGGGCGGCACCCGTGCCCAGCCGATCGCCCACCAGTTGCACATTGCCCGCGAAGTGGCCGACCGTATCGCCCCGCGCGTACTGCTGGCCGACGAAGTGGGCCTGGGCAAGACCATCGAAGCCGGCCTGGTGATCCATCGCCAGCTGCTCACGGGTCGCGCCAGCCGCGTGCTGATCCTGGTGCCGGAGAACCTGCAGCACCAGTGGCTGGTGGAAATGCGCCGCCGTTTCAACCTGCAGGTGGCTCTGTTCGACGCCGAGCGCTTCATCGAAAGCGATGCCAGCAACCCGTTCGAGGATGCGCAACTGGCGCTGGTGGCGCTGGAGTGGCTGACCGAGGATGAAAAGGCCCAGGACGCGCTGTTCGCCGCCGGCTGGGACCTGCTGGTGGTCGACGAGGCGCACCACCTGGTGTGGCACGAAGACCAGGTCAGCCCGGAGTACGCGCTGGTCGAGCAACTGGCCGAGGTCATCCCCGGCGTACTGCTGCTGACCGCCACCCCCGAGCAACTGGGCCAGGACAGCCACTTCGCACGCCTGCGCCTGCTCGACCCCAACCGTTTCCACGACCTGGCCGCATTCCGCGCCGAGAGCGACAACTATCGCCCGGTGGCCGAGGCGGTGCAGGAGCTGCTCGATGAAGGCCGCCTGTCGCCCAAGGCCCACGCCACCATCCAGGGCTTCCTGGGTGCCGAAGGCGAGGCGCTGCTGGCCGCAGTCAACGATGGCGACACCCAGGCCAGCGCACGCCTGATCCGCGAGCTGCTGGACCGCCACGGCACCGGCCGCGTGCTGTTTCGCAACACCCGCGCCGCGGTGCAGGGCTTCCCGCAGCGCCAGCTGCACGCCTACCCGCTGCCGTGCCCCGACGAGTACATGGAACTGCCGGTGGGCGAGCATGCCGACCTGTACCCGGAAGTCAGCTTCCAGGCCCAGGGCGACAGCGACGAAGAGAGCCGCTGGTGGCGCTTCGACCCACGGGTCGAATGGCTGATCGACACCCTCAAGATGCTCAAGCGGGTCAAGGTGCTGGTGATCTGCGCCCACGCCGAAACCGCGATGGACCTGGAAGACGCCCTGCGCGTGCGCTCGGGCATTCCGGCCACGGTGTTCCATGAGGGCATGAGCATCCTGGAGCGCGACCGCGCCGCCGCCTACTTTGCCGACGAAGAGTTCGGCGCGCAGGTGCTGATCTGCTCGGAAATCGGCAGCGAAGGCCGCAACTTCCAGTTCGCCCACCACCTGGTGCTGTTCGACCTGCCGGCCCACCCCGACCTGCTGGAACAGCGCATCGGCCGCCTGGACCGTATCGGCCAGAAGCACACCATCGAGCTGCATGTGCCGCACCTGCAGAACAGCCCGCAGGAGCGCCTGTTCCAGTGGTATCACCAGGCACTCAATGCCTTCCTCAATACCTGCCCTACCGGCAACGCCCTGCAGCACCAGTTCGGCCCGCGCCTGCTGCCGCTGCTGGAAAGCGGCGACGACGGCGAGTGGGAAGCGCTGGTCAACGAAGCCTGCGCCGAGCGCCAGCGCCTGGAGTCGGAGCTGCACAGCGGCCGCGACCGCCTGCTGGAGCTCAACTCCGGTGGTGCCGGCGAAGGCCAGGCGCTGGTGGAGGCGATCCTCGAGCAGGACGACCAGTTCGCCCTGCCGATCTACATGGAAACCCTGTTCGACGCCTTCGGTATCGACAGCGAGGACCACTCGGAAAACGCCCTGATCCTCAAGCCGAGCGAGAAGATGCTCGACGCCAGCTTCCCGCTGGGCGACGACGAAGGCGTGACCATCACCTACGACCGCAACCAGGCGCTGTCGCGCGAGGACATGCAGTTCATCACCTGGGAACACCCCATGGTGCAGGGCGGCATGGACCTGGTGCTCAGCGGCTCGATGGGCAATACCGCGGTGGCGCTGATCAAGAACAAGGCGCTCAAGCCGGGCACCGTGCTGCTCGAACTGCTGTACGTCAGCGAAGTGGTCGCCCCGCGCGCCCTGCAACTGGGCCGCTACCTGCCGCCGGCAGCGCTGCGCTGCCTGCTCGACACCAACGGCAACGACCTGGCGGCGCGGGTGTCGTTCGAGACCCTCAACGACCAGCTCGAAAGCGTGCCCAAGGCCAGCGCCAACAAGTTCATCCAGGCCCAGCGCGATGTCCTGACCCCGCGCATCAATGCCGGCGAGGCCAAGATCATGCCGCGCCACGCCGAGCGTGTGGCCGAGGCGCAGCGCCGCCTGGCAGCCGAAACCGATGAAGAACTGGCGCGCCTGACCGCGTTGCAGGCGGTCAACCCGACCGTGCGCGACACCGAAATCCAGGCCTTGCGTGCGCAACGCGAGCAGGGCCTGGCGATGCTGGAGAAGGCCGCACTGCGCCTTGAGGCAATTCGGGTACTGGTCGCCGGCTGACCCACTGGCCGGCTCCTGCACGATCGATGCAGGAGCCGGCTTGCCGGCGAAGGGCGCGACTCGGTTTTAGAACCAAACGCTATCGCCCCAATCTCCAATCCATACAAGTCAATCTGCCATTAATCCCGATGGGTTAATGCTCTCTTCCTATACTCAGCCAAAACCGTCTCCACTCCGCTGGAGGCCGCGTGCACACCGGACCAAGAGGCATGCTATGGAGTGGCAGGGGCTGCATGTACTCGCCGAACTTCCCGCAACCGGACAATTGCTCCTCGATTGCCGGCACAACCCTTACCTGGTGGCACTTGCCTACCTGGTCGCCTGCGCGGGCAGTTTCGCCACCTTCGACATCATCGAACGCGTTGGCAATGCCGAGCACAGCGCCGCCCAACGTCAATGGCGCCTGCTCGGCACCTTCTGCCTGGCCTGCAGCGTGTGGGGCATGCACTTCATCGGCATGCTCGCCTTCCAGGCCCCCCTCGAGGTGCACTACGACCTGGCCCTGACGGCCGTATCGCTGCTGCTGATGCTGCTCGCCGCCTGGAGTGCGATGAACCTGCTCGGCACACCCCAGCCGCGCCTGCACCAGCATGTGCTGGCGGCCATCGCCATCGGCCTGGGCATCGGCGCCATGCATTACACCGGCATGGCAGCCATGCGCTCCAACGCCTCGCAGTTCTACCGCGCCGACCTGCTGGCAAGTTCGGTGGTGGTCGCCTTCGGCGTCAGCCTGCTGGCGTTGCTGCTGACCCGCTACCGCCCGGCCCAGAGCAACTGGCCCAGGTACGTCGCCAGCCTGGTGATGGCCACCGGCATCATTGCTACCCATTTCACCGGCATGTGGGCCTTGACCCTGGTACTGCCCGTGGACGCGCCGCTGCAGTTGCCGATCACCGACAACAGCCTGCACCTGAGCCTGGCCATCGCCTTCGTCGCCCTGCTGATCAGCGCCAGTTGCATCAGCGCCGCCCTGTCGGACAAGAAGCTGCAGAGCAAGGAGCACGACCTGCGCCGGGTCAACATGCTGCTCAGCCAGCTGGACCAGGCACGGGTCTCGCTGCAACAGGCGGCGCACTACGATGCACTGACCAACCTGGTCAACCGTCGCGGTTTCAACCAGCTGTTCGCCGAGCGCCTGGCCGAACAGGCGGCCAGCGGCGGCATGCTGGCGGTGATGTTCCTGGACATCGACCACTTCAAGCGCATCAACGACAGCCTGGGCCATGACGCGGGGGACCAGTTGCTGCAGGTGATCGCCGCGCAGATCAAGAGCGCCACCCGCACCCACGACGTGGTGGCCAGCTTCGGCGGCGACGAGTTCTGCATTCTGATCGGCCTGCACAACCGCGACGAGGCCCGCCACCTGGCGCAGCGCATCATGCACAAGGTCAAGGAACCGATCGACCTGAGCGGCCGGCGCATGGTGATGACCACCAGCATCGGCATCAGCGTGTTCCCCGACGACGGCGAAAGCTGCGACGAGCTGCTCAAGCACGCGGACCTGGCCCTGTACCAGTCCAAGGGCTGCGGGCGCAACAACCTTAACTTCTTCAGCAGCAACCTGAAAACCCGCGCCACCCTGGAGCTGCAACTGGAGGAGGAGCTGCGCGTGGCCCTGCTCGAAGAGCGCGGGCTGCGCATCCACTACCAGCCGATCTTCGACCTGGCCAGCGGCCAGGTGGCCAAGCTCGAAGCGCTGATCCGCTGGCAGCACCCGCAGCACGGCCTGCTCAGCCCCGACCGCTTCATCGGCATTGCCGAAGCCAACGGCCTGATCGGCGAGCTCGACCTGTGGGTGTTGCGCCGCGCCTGCCAGGACCTGGCGCAGTTGAGCCGCCATGGCTTCGACCAACTCAAGGTCACCGTCAACTGCTCGGCGCTGACCCTGGGCCGCGAAGAACTCGTCAGCGAAGTGGAAGATGCGCTGTTCAGCGCGGGGCTGCCGGCCTGGCGCCTGGAAATGGAGGTGACCGAAAACGCGCTGATGGGCAACATCCACAACACCATCGCCCTGCTCAAGCGTATCCGGGCCAAGGGCGTTTCACTCTCGATCGACGACTTCGGCACCGGCTACTCATCGCTGGCCTACCTCAAGCGCCTGCCGCTGGACACGCTGAAGATCGACCGCTCGTTCATCCAGGACATCCCCCACTCCGAGCAGGACATGGACATCGTGCAGGCCATCATCATCATGGCCCACACCCTGCACCTGAAGGTGGTGACCGAGGGAGTGGAAACCGTCGAGCAGTACCAGTTCCTGCGCCAGCAGGGCTGCGACTTTCTGCAGGGCTACCTGTTCAGCCGCCCGGTACCGATGGGCGAGCTGCACGCGGTGCTCGGCAGCCTCAACCAGTGCAGCGACCTGCCTATGGCTTGCGGCGAAACAGCTCGACCAGGGTTGCGGGATCCTTTTCCAGGTAACCCTGGCTGCCGTGCAAGCGCATCAGCTGCGCCGCCAGGCCGCTGATCGGGGTGGCCGAGCCCTGCTCGCGGGAAAACTTGACCGCCGTATCCAGGTCCTTGAGCAAGGTGCGCACGTGCCACTTCACCGGCTCGTAACGCTGCTCGGCCATTTGCGGGGCCAGGATCTGCAGCGGCCTGGAATCGGCGAAACCGCCCGCCAGGGCTTCGGCGATCAGGCTGGCATCCACCCCTGACTGTTCGGCCAGGGCCACCACCTCGGCAATCACCAGTGCGTTACAGGCCACGATCATCTGGTTGCAGGCCTTGGTCACCTGCCCTGCCCCCACCGCACCCATGTGTGTGACCCGCTGCCCCAGCACCTGGAGCACCGGGCGCACCCGCTCAAGATCGGCCGCCTCGCCGCCGACCATGATCGCCAGGCTGCCGGCCTCGGCGCCCGGGGTGCCGCCCGACACCGGTGCATCCAGCCAGTGCATGCCGCAGGCCTGCCTCAGCTGTGCGGCCATTTGCCGCGTGGCGCCGGGCTCCAGGCTGGAAAAATCCACCAGCAGCTGCCCGGCCGCGCCGCCTGCGGCGATACCGTCGTCACCGAATACCACCTCGTGCACCACCTGGGTGTCGGCCAGGCACAGCATCACCACGTCCGCCGCCGCGCAGAGCTCTGCCGGGCTGTTCGCCTGGCTCGCCCCGGCGGCCACCAGTGGTGCGCACTTGTCCGATGAACGGTTCCATACGGTCAACGGAAAACCGGCCGCCAGCAGGCGCCGACACATGGGCAATCCCATCAGACCGATACCGGCGAACCCCAGCGAAGGTAGTGCAATGCTCATGACAGCTCCTGGCAAATTAAAGAAGTTGGCGATGCGGACGATTCAGTTCTCAGACGTGACAGGAAAACCCTTAGAGGGTTATAGGGCAGGACCCTATCGCTCACGCCAAAGGCGCACTGATACAGTCGCGAAACTTATCCCGTGATGGCTCGATGATATCGACTTTTACCAGCCGTCCACCCAGGCAAATGGCGCAAAATGACCTCAAAGAATACTTCTGCCACCGCGGTTTCCGAGCTGATGTCATCCTCCACCGCGCTCACCGCCCCGGCGCCTCGAGAATACTACAGCCCGCGCGCGGCTACGCCGCAGCAGTACCTGTATTACACCGAGACCGATATCCAGCGCATCCTGGACAACCTCGACGGCCTGCGCGACCTGGTGTTCCCGCCCAGTGTGCATGTCGAAGATGACACCCAGTTGCGCCTGGACCAGCAGTTCCCTTCGGTGTGCCTGATCGGCCTGGGTCGTTGCGGTTCGAACATTGCCCTGGATGTGGCGGAGCTGGTGTACAACGCCCGCACCTTCTACCTCAACGAATTCAACAACGAAGACCGCCACGCCGGCGAGCAGCCCTACAGCCCGGGCCGCTGGATCCGCAACAACCTGCGCCTGGTGCAGAACAAGGGCGCCAAGCCGGTGTTCCTGGTGGAACCGCTGGTGATGCTGGGCGACCTGGACAAGGACATCGCCGGGCGCATCCGTTTTTCGCGCAAGGGCGAGAAGAGCGGCTTTCTGCGCGACTACAGCAAGATGAAGATCATGGACCTGTCCGAGGTGCATGCGGGCGGCGCCGGCAACGCGCCGATCCTGGGCCAGTACCTGGCCAAGATCATCCTCAACAAGGAAACCCAGCGCTTCTCCAGTGCCGACTGGAAGCTGATCCACTCGTACCTGATCGACTCGTGCGGCATCAAGGCCAACCAGTCGCGCCTGTACTTCTACATCTTCAGCGCCGGTGGCGGTACCGGCTCGGGCATGGCTTCGGAGTTCGGCCTGGCCCAGCAGTTCTCGTACATGAACAAGACGTTCGACACCAAGCCGGCCGACGAGAACGACACCAAGAGCGGGCACTCCTTCGTCTTCGAGCCGATCTTCACCAGCGGCATCTGCGTGCTGCCGAACATCTCCGACCACCGCAGCGAGATGTCCGAGGCACTGCACATCAACGCCGGCCGCCTGCTGTGCAAGTACCTGTCGGAGGAATGGGACTTCTCGTACAACTTCGACAACGAGGACAGCAGCGAAGCCAGCGTGATGGGGCGTATCCGTCCGTGGAACGCGATGATGCTGATCTCCAACGACATCATGCGCTATGCCGAGGAGAACGATGACGGCAACATCCAGGACATTGACGTCAATGCCATGGAGAAGCACGCCAACCAGTACATCTCGCAGCAGATCTTCAACATCCTCACCGCCCAGGCGGTGACCACCGACTACGACCAGAACTACTTCCGGCGCGCGGGCATCGACATCGGCGAGACCATCCGCCTGGATGCCAACGACCTGTTCATGAGCCTGGCCGGCCCGGTGGCCATCGCCTACGCCGAATCGGTAGTGCCCGAGCAGCCGACACCAGGCAACGACAAGTTCAAGGTGTTCGAGAAAGAGAAGCCGCAGCTCAACATCGACGACCTGTTCTTCCGCTCCATCGACCTGCCGCACTTCAACAAGGTGACCCAGGCGATCGAGGGCATCAGCCTGCTGCCGATCGAGTCCAAGCGCTATCGCGCGGCCCTGGAGCAGTACAAGACCTCCGGCTACGACGCCGCGGCGCTGCATGACCTGCACTTCTTCAAGAACTGCTCGTCGGTGGTGTCGATCGTGTCCCTGCCCAAGGACTACAAGCTCTCGTACATGGACCTGAACCGGCTCAAGACCCACCTCAACAGCCTGTTCCCCAACACCACGCTCAAGCGCTACGCGCTGGTGATCGGCGCCTCGGCCAACCTGTCGCTGACCACCCTGATCGCCAAGAGCCCGTGCCTTTCGGACGACTTCCTGACCCTGATCGTGGCGTTCATCAAGCGCTGTTTCGCGCGCACCCCGTACCGTTTCGACGACACGCTGGACAACGCCATCCTCGACTTCATCACCCGTGAGGAGTTCGACGAGGACCGTATCGACGACCTGCTCAACGAGTTCGAGAACCCGGCCAAGATCCTCGATACCAACTGGTACGCGATCAAGCCGATGTACGAGAAGAAGTACCGCGAGCTGATCAACGACAAGAGCAAGTTCGTGTCGATCAACGATATCCGCCTGTCACGCGAGTGCGTGAAGAAGGCGGTGAAGTACCTGCGCGAGATCTACCGTCACCGCATCGGCAAGACGCGGGTGATTTCGCTCAACAGCCATACGGGCAAGACAGACTACGAGTAATCTGCGCGGCGCCTTTGCGGCCATCGCGGGTCAAGCCCGCTCCCACCAAGGTCTCCACCAACCTGTGGGAGCGGGCTTGACCCGCGATGAGGCAAGAACTGTTACCGCGTTTTTTGAACCCCTGCCCCACTGTTACCAACAACCACCCCGCCTGAACGCCCTCGCGCACCAAAATCTTCCGGCTGTTCGTTTTTGCGCACCAGATCAGGGCGCGGACTTTTTCTGAATCACGATAAACGGCGAAACCACCACTGCCCAGATCGGCGCAATCGTGTGCGAAAGGTCTAGCGCCTGCTCGGCAGTCACCGGCACGACCGTGCCATCATTTCGCCATTTTTCCACGGTTTCACTGCGGTTTTTGGCCATTGCCGACGCCACCTCGATCAGGTCCAGCGACGGGTCGACCCAAATCAGGTCACCCTTGGCCCAAAAACGCTCCAGCGCTTTCCACTCGATGATTGCAGTCTCGCCGAGCAATTTGGCATAGAGGGTGCTTGGTTGATCTGTCATGGGTTCCTACCAGAAATAATTCGACCACTGAAAGGTCGCTATTTTTGCAGAAAAACCCAGTTTCAAATAAGTAATTGATCGACAAGGCCATGAAGATCACGCCCCGCCGCAGCATGCTGGCAAATTGGCGGCGCCTTTATGTAACTTTCTGTCGATTAGGCGACACCCCCGGATTTTGCCCCGAAAAGCCCGCTTTTCAATCGATCAAGCGGCGCTCTACACTGTACCGGTACAGTTGCCAGGGCATTTTGCGGGGGAACACGGGAGAGGCGGGACGGCGTGGCCGTCACGGTATCCCGGTCCGTAGCCCTGGGCACCAGGACTATAAAAATTACAACAGAATGAGTGGAGCACTATGAGTAAGCAGATTTCCAAGCTGTTCGCCGCAATGGTTCTGGCCGGGGTTGCCAGCCATGCAGTTGCCGCCGATACCATCAAGATCGGCATCGCCGGCCCGAAGACCGGTCCGGTTACTCAATACGGTGACATGCAGTTCATCGGTGCAAAACAGGCCATCAAGGACATCAACGCCAAGGGCGGCGTTGACGGCAAGATGCTCGAAGCCAAGGAATACGACGACGCCTGCGATCCTAAACAGGCCGTGGCAGTCGCCAACAAAGTGGTCAACGATGGCGTCAAGTTCGTGGTCGGCCACCTGTGCTCCAGCTCCACTCAACCAGCGTCCGACATCTATGAAGATGAAGGCGTGATCATGATCACCCCGGCTGCCACCAGCCCGGAAATCACCTCCCGCGGCTACAAGCTGATCTTCCGTACCATCGGCCTGGACAGCGCCCAGGGCCCGGCCGCCGGCAACTACATCGCCGACCACGTCAAGCCCAAGGTGGTTGCGGTACTGCACGACAAGCAGCAGTACGGTGAAGGCATCGCCACCGCGGTCAAGCAGACCCTGGAAGGCAAAGGCACCAAGGTTGCCGTGTTCGAAGGCCTGAACGCCGGCGACAAGGACTTCTCCTCGATCATCCAGAAGCTCAAGCAAGCCAACGTCGACTTCGTGTACTACGGCGGCTACCACCCAGAGCTGGGCCTGATCCTGCGCCAGGCTCAGGAAAAAGGCCTGAAGGCCAAGTTCATGGGCCCAGAGGGCGTGGGCAACGACTCGATCTCGCAGATCGCCCAGGGCGCTTCCGAAGGCCTGCTGGTAACCCTGCCCAAGTCGTTCGACGCCGACCCTGCGAACAAGGCCATCGTCGACGCCATCAAGGCTGACGGCAAGGACCCGAGCGGTCCGTTCGTGTTCCCGGCCTACTCGGCGGTGGAACTGATCGCCGAAGGCATCAAGGCGGCCAAGAGCGAAGACACCGACAAGGTCGCACAGGCCCTGCACACCGGCACCTTCAAGACCCCTACCGGCGACTTGTCCTATGACAAGAACGGCGACCTGAAGGACTTCAAGTTCGTCGTCTACGAATGGCATTTCGGCAAACCTAAAACCGAAGTTTCCCCTCAGTAATCCCGTCACTCCATGACTACAAGCCCACTGTGCGAGCAGTGGGCTTTGTTTTACGAGGTTCATGGGCCTGATTCCCGCGATCCGGGAGCAGGTTCACCTGAAAATCTTAAAACCGTCACCAGCGGTTCGCTGGCAGTGCCCGTGCGAAGTGGCCTCAGACCACAAGCCGGGACGGGCGCAAGCCCACCAGTGAAATGCGTATCGGGTTTTTAGGAGCGCTGTAATGCCTGAGATCTATCACTTCTTCCAACAGCTGGTTAATGGCCTGACCATTGGCAGCACCTATGCCTTGATAGCCATTGGCTACACAATGGTTTACGGCATCATTGGAATGATCAACTTCGCCCACGGCGAGGTGTACATGATCGGTTCCTACGTGGCCTTCATCGCCCTTGCCGGGCTGGCCATGATGGGCATCGACTCACTGCCGATACTGATGACCGCCGCGTTCATCGCGACCATCGTGGTCACCAGCGCCTATGGCTACAGCATCGAACGGGTCGCCTACCGCCCCTTGCGCAACAGCAACCGGCTGATCCCGCTGATCTCTGCCATCGGCATGTCGATTTTCCTGCAGAACACTGTCTTGCTTGCCCAGGATTCCAAGGACAAGTCGATCCCCAACCTGATTCCGGGGAGCATCTCCTTCGGGCCGGGCGGCGCCGAGGAAGTCCTGATTTCCTACATGCAGATCCTGGTCTTCGTCGTCACCCTGGTGGCCATGACCGGGCTGACCCTGTTCATCTCGCGTTCACGCCTGGGCCGCGCCTGTCGCGCCTGTGCCGAAGACATCAAGATGGCAAACCTGCTGGGTATCAACACCAACAACATCATCGCCCTGACCTTCGTGATCGGTGCGGCCCTGGCGGCCGTGGCAGCGGTACTGCTGAGCATGCAGTACGGCGTGATCAACCCCAACGCCGGCTTCCTGGTGGGCCTGAAGGCCTTTACCGCGGCGGTACTGGGCGGCATCGGCAGCATTCCGGGCGCCATGCTCGGCGGGCTGGTGCTGGGCGTGGCCGAGGCCTTTGGCGCCGATATCTTCGGTGACCAGTACAAGGACGTGGTGGCATTCGGTCTTCTGGTTCTGGTGTTGTTGTTCCGTCCGACCGGCATCCTGGGCCGTCCGGAGGTCGAGAAAGTATGAGCAGAAATCTCAAATCGGCGTTTTTCAGCGCCTTGCTGGTCTGGGCCGTGGCATTCCCGGTACTTGGCCTGAAACTCAGCATCGTCGGTATCAGCCTGCAGGTGCATGGCCAGGGGCCCCTGGCCCTTAGCGTGATTGTGGTGTGCTCGGTGCTGATGTTCCTGCGCGTGCTGTTCGACAAGCAATGGAGCGCAATGATGCGGTCCGCCCCCCGGGGTGCACTGATATCGCCCAAGGTCAGCAACTTCCTGACCCTGCCGCGTACCCAGCGCTACATCATCCTGGGCCTGATCGCGGTTGCCCTGGTGTGGCCGTTCTTCGGTTCGCGCGGTGCGGTCGACATCGCCACGCTCATCCTGATCTACGTGATGCTGGGCCTTGGCCTGAACATCGTGGTCGGCCTGGCGGGCCTGCTCGACCTGGGCTACGTGGGCTTCTACGCCGTGGGCGCCTACAGCTATGCGCTGCTGTCGCACTACTTCGGCCTGAGCTTCTGGGTGTGCCTGCCCATCGCGGGGATGATGGCGGCCACGTTCGGCTTCCTGCTGGGCTTCCCGGTGCTGCGCCTGCGCGGTGACTACCTGGCCATCGTGACCCTGGGTTTCGGCGAGATCATCCGGCTGTTCCTGCGTAACCTGACCGACCTCACCGGCGGCCCGAACGGCATCAGCAACATTCCCAAGCCGTCGTTCTTCGGCCTGAGCTTCGAGCGCAGGGCGGCTGAAGGCATGCAGACCTTCCACGAGTTCTTCGGGGTGGAATACAACTCGATCAACAAGGTGATCTTCCTGTACCTGGTGGCATTGCTGCTGGCCCTGCTCGCGTTGTTCGTGATCAACCGCCTGCTGCGCATGCCGATCGGGCGCGCCTGGGAAGCGCTGCGCGAAGACGAGATCGCCTGCCGTGCGCTGGGCCTGAACCCGACCATCATCAAGCTCTCGGCCTTCACCCTCGGTGCCTGCTTCGCCGGTTTTGCCGGCAGCTTCTTCGCCGCGCGCCAGGGCCTGGTGACGCCGGAGTCGTTCACCTTCATCGAGTCGGCGATCATCCTCGCCATTGTCGTGCTCGGCGGCATGGGCTCTCAGCTGGGCGTGATCCTCGCGGCCATCGTGATGATCCTGTTGCCCGAACTGATGCGCGACTTCAGTGAATACCGGATGCTGATGTTCGGTGCCCTGATGGTATTGATGATGATCTGGCGTCCGCAGGGCCTGCTGCCTATGCAACGTCCACACATGGAGCTGCGTCGATGAGCCGCGAAATTCTGCAAGTGAGCGGCCTGAGCATGCGCTTCGGCGGCCTGTTGGCGGTCAACGGCGTGGCCCTGTCCGTCAAGGAAAAACAAGTGGTGGCACTGATCGGCCCCAACGGCGCCGGCAAGACCACCGTGTTCAACTGCCTGACCGGCTTCTACAAGCCCAGTGGCGGCAGCATCCTGCTCGACGGCCAGCCCATCCAGGGCCTGGCCGGCCACGAGATCGCCCGCAAGGGCGTGGTGCGTACCTTCCAGAACGTGCGCCTGTTCAAGGAAATGACCGCGCTGGAAAACCTGCTGATCGCCCAGCACCGTCACCTGAACACCAACTTCTTCGCCGGCCTGTTCAAGACCCCGGGCTTTCGTCGCAGCGAGCACGAGGCGATGGAGTACGCGCAGTACTGGCTGGAAAAGGTCGACCTGGTCGAGTTCGCCAACCGTAACGCCGGCACCCTGGCCTATGGTCAGCAACGCCGGCTGGAAATCGCCCGCTGCATGATGACCCGCCCGCGGATCCTCATGCTCGACGAGCCGGCGGCAGGCCTGAACCCGAAAGAGACCGAAGACCTCAAGGCGCTGATCGGCACCTTGCGTGAGGAACACGGGGTGACCGTGCTGCTGATCGAGCACGACATGAAGCTGGTCATGAGCATTTCCGACCATATCGTGGTGATCAACCAGGGCACGCCGCTGGCCGATGGCACCCCGCAACAGATCCGGGACAACCCCGAAGTGATCAAAGCCTACCTGGGGGAAGCGTAAATGCTGCAGTTCGAAAACGTTTCCACCTTCTACGGCAAGATCCAGGCGCTGCACAGCGTCAACGTGGAGATTCGCCAGGGCGAGATCGTCACCCTGATCGGCGCCAACGGCGCGGGCAAGTCGACCCTGCTGATGACCCTGTGCGGGTCGCCCCAGGCCCACAGCGGCAGCATCCGCTACATGGGCGAGGAGCTGGTGGGGCAAAGTTCGGCGCAGATCATGCGCAAGAGCATTGCCGTGGTGCCCGAGGGTCGGCGCGTGTTCGCACGCCTGACCGTGGAGGAGAACCTGGCCATGGGCGGGTTCTTCACCGACAAGGGCGACTACCAAGAGCAGATGGACAAGGTGCTGCACCTGTTCCCGCGGCTCAAGGAGCGCTTCAGCCAGCGTGGCGGCACCATGTCCGGGGGCGAGCAGCAGATGCTCGCCATCGGCCGTGCGCTGATGAGCAAGCCCAAGCTGTTGCTGCTCGACGAACCGTCACTGGGGCTGGCGCCGATCATCATCCAGCAGATCTTCGACATCATCGAACAGCTGCGCAAGGATGGTGTAACGGTGTTCCTGGTGGAGCAGAACGCCAACCAGGCCCTGAAGATCGCCGACCGTGCCTATGTGCTGGAGAACGGCCGGGTGGTGATGCAGGGCACCGGTGAAGCGCTGCTGACCGACCCGAAAGTACGCGACGCGTACCTGGGGGGCTGAACCAGACGGCCCCTTCGGCGGCAACGCCGGCTCCTACAGTGCAGGAGCCGGCGTTGTCGGTGAAGGGGCCGGTACCGGCAACGCACCCAGCGCCTGGCTGCCACGCTTGAACCAGCGCACCAGGTAATCGGCCACCACCTGCACGCGTTTGGGCATCCCGCCCTGATACGGGTGCACCAGGAACAACGGCGTACTGCGTGTCTGGTAATCGCGCAGCAACCGGCACAAGCGCCCGTCCGCCAGCTCGGCATGCAACATGTAGGACGGCAGCCGCGCCACCCCCGCCCCCACCAGCACCGCCTTCTTCAACAGGCTGTAGTGATTGCTGGCAAAATTCCCCGCCACCTGCACCCGCAGCAATTCATGCTGCTGGTGGTACAGCCATTCCTCGCGTCCGCTGTAATGACTGTTGAGCAGGCAGCGATGCTCGGCCAGCGCCTGCGGCGTGGTCGGCGTGCCGTGGCGCTCCAGGTACGCCGGGCTGGCGCAGGTCAGCTCCTGCATGGCCAGCAGCGGCCGCGCCACCAGGCGCTCGTCATTGCCCGGGATCTGTCGGATGGCCAGGTCGAAGCCGTCGCGCAGCAGGTCGCGGTAGGCATTGTCCAGTTCCAGTTCGATCTGCAACTGCGGGTACTGGTTGCCCAGCTCCAGCAGCAGGCCTTCGAAGAAGGTTTCACCCAGCGACACCGGCACCGTCACCCGCACCGGGCCCGACAGGTCATCCTTGAGCCGCGACAGCGCCTGGCGCGCCTGGGTCACCTGGCGCACCAGCGCCTGGGCCTGGGGCAGCAGCGCTGCGCCCGCGGCAGTCAGGCTCAGGCGCCGCGTGGTGCGGTGCAGCAGCTTGACCGAATGGCTGCTCTCCAGCTGGCTGATGCGCTTGGACAACTGCCCCTTGCTCCAGCCCAGCTGCTCCGCGGCCAGGGTAAAACTGCCCGCATCCATCAACACCGCAAAGGCCGCCAGATCGTCCAGCTCGCTCATGGATTGTTTCCGCATGAAAACCAAAGGTTGCCTATTAGCAGGCTTATTCACGCAAAAATCCACCCTAGACTGAAACCTCACCCCACACGCGAGGAACAGCCCCATGAAAATCATTCTGATCGGCGCCGGCGGTACCATCGGTTCGGCCGTGGCCCGTGAACTGGAACAGCGCCACGAGGTGATCCGGGTCGGTCGCAACAGCGGCGACCTGCAGGCCGATATCAGCGACAGTGCCTCGATTCGCCGCCTGTTCGAGCAGACCGGGCGCTTCGATGCCCTGGTGTGCGCCGCCGGCAACGTGGTGTTCGCGCCCCTGGACGAACTGGACGAACAGGGGTTTGCCCTGGGCCTGAACGACAAGCTGATGGGCCAGGTCAACCTGCTGCTGATCGGTCGCGAGTTCATCAATGACGGCGGCTCGTTCACCTTCACCACCGGCGTCACCAGCCACGACCCGATCCGTACCGGCGCCTCGGCCAGCCTGGTCAACGGTGCCATCGACGCCTTCGTGCGCGCCGCCGCCATCGAGCTGCCACGCGGGCTGCGGGTCAACGCCATCAGTCCGACCGTGCTGCTCGAGGCCATGCCCGACTATGCCCCCTACTTTCGCGGCTTCAAGCCGGTACCGGCGGCCGACGTGGCGCTGGCCTACGCCAAGAGCGTGGAGGGGCTGCAGACCGGGCAAACCTATCACGTGGGCTAGGGCCTTGTGATTGCGCCCCAGGCTGCGTAACGTGACGGCACTTTTCTGGACCCGATGCTGGAGCCCCCCGATGCGTGCCGCCCCTTCGCTGCTGTTAGCCGCCCTGCTGCCCCTGTTCGCCGGTTGCCAGATGCTGGCAGACAAACCCGAGACGGTGTCCACCGTCGGCATGACTCGCCTGCAGGGCGAGCTGTCCGCCGCTGGCGGCCAGTTGCTGTTCAAGCCGTGCGAGGAGAGCCGCCGCTTCGTGGTCCGCGACACCGGCAACACCGGCCTGCTGCAGGAAGCTTCGGCACTGGCGGCAACCCCCGGCACCCTGTTCGCCGACGTGCGCGGCAAGCTGGCCGGCAGCCAGCAGGCCGGTAATGATGGCCAGCTCGACGTGCAACAGCTGTACCGCGTCGAGCACTCCTCCAGCGCCTGCAGCGACCCGAACTTCAAGCGCCTGATCCTGCGCGCCAGCGGCCATGAGCCGGACTGGAACATCAAGGCCAGCGGCCAGGGCATGGTGCTCGACCGCCCAGGCCAGCCCTCGTTGGCGGTGCCGTACCTGGAAGAACAGATGCCCGACGGGCGCCTGTCACTGAGCACCGAAGCCAACGGCCAGCGCATCGACCTGTGGGTCGCCCCGCAGCGCTGCGTGGACATCGCCACCGGCGCGGTCAGCCACCTGAGCGCCGAACTGCGCATCGACGGCCAGACCCTGCGTGGCTGCGGCTACTACGGCGGCTCGCGCAACGACTGACCGGCCGCACGCGTTTAAGCTGCCTTAAGCGCCTGCGAACAGCTTATACTTGGCGGTTTGTGCAAAGCCGCCGGCCCTTTGATGGCCGGGATACTGGACCCTGTCATGCTACGAATCACTGAACTGAAGTTGCCGCTGGATCACCCGGACGAAGCCCTGCGCGAAGCCATCGTGCAGCGCCTGGGGATCAGCGACGACCAGCTGCTGGACTTCACGCTGTTCAAGCGCAGCTACGATGCGCGCAAGAAGAACACCGAACTGCTGTTCATCTACACCATCGACCTGACAGCCAGCAACGAAGCTGAGCTGCTGCAGAAGTTCGCCGACGATCACAACATCACCCCGGCCCCGGACGTCAGCTACAAGCCGGTCGGCCAGGCACCGGCCGAGCTTGCCGAACGCCCGATCGTGGTCGGCTTCGGCCCGTGCGGGATCTTCGCCGGCCTGCTGCTGGCACAGATGGGCTTCAAGCCGATCATCCTCGAACGCGGCAAGGAGGTGCGCCAACGCACCAAGGACACCTGGGGCCTGTGGCGCAAGAGCGTACTCAACCCCGAGTCCAACGTGCAGTTTGGCGAAGGCGGTGCCGGCACCTTCTCCGACGGCAAGCTGTACAGCCAGATCAAGGACCCGAAGCATCACGGCCGCAAGGTGCTGCACGAGTTCGTCAAGGCCGGTGCGCCGGACGAGATCCTGTACGTCAACAAGCCGCACATCGGTACCTTCCGCCTGACCGGCATGGTCGAGAACATGCGCCAGCAGATCGAAGCCATGGGCGGCGAGGTGCGTTTCGAGCAGAAGGTCACCGACCTGATCAGCGAGGGCGAGCAACTGACCGGCGTGGTACTCGAAAGTGGCGAACAGCTGCATTCGCGCCACGTGATCCTGGCCCTGGGGCACAGCGCCCGCGACACCTTCCGCATGCTGCATGCGCGGGGCGTGTTCATGGAAGCCAAGCCGTTCTCCATCGGCTTTCGCATCGAGCACCCGCAGACCCTGATCGACAAGGCCCGCCTGGGCAAGTATGCCGGACACCCGAAACTCGGCGCGGCCGACTACAAGCTGGTGTACCACGCCAAGAACGGACGTTCGGTGTACAGCTTCTGCATGTGCCCGGGCGGCACGGTGGTAGCTGCCACCAGCGAACCGGGCCGCGTGGTGACCAACGGCATGAGCCAGTACTCGCGCAACGAGCGCAATGCCAACTCTGGCATCGTGGTCGGCATCACCCCCGAGCAGGACTACCCGGGCGGCCCGCTGGCCGGCATCGAACTGCAGGAACGCCTGGAGAGCCTGGCCTATGAGCTGGGTGGCAGCAACTACCAGGCACCGGCGCAACTGGTGGGCGACTTTGTCGCCGGCAAGCCATCCACCGCCCTGGGCAGCGTGGAACCCTCGTACAAGCCGGGCGTGAGCCTGGGCGACCTGGCGCTGAGCCTGCCGGCCTTCGCCATCGAGGCGATCCGTGAGGCACTGCCGGCGTTCGACCGCCAGATCAAGGGTTACAACCTGCCCGATGCGGTGTTGACCGGCATCGAGACGCGTACCTCCTCGCCGCTGCGCATCACCCGTGATGCCAGCCTGCAGAGCCTGAACCTGAAGGGGCTGTTCCCCGCCGGTGAGGGGGCTGGGTATGCAGGCGGGATTCTGTCGGCGGGCGTGGACGGAATTCGCGTGGCCGAGGCAGTGGCGCGCAGCATGCTGGGGCTGGACCTGGAAGCTTGAGGTAGGGCTTGCGGGCCGTTTCGCCGGCAAGATCGGCCCCTGCAGGGGTTGGCCTTGCTGGCGGAAAAGCCGCAATAGCATATAACAAAAAAGAATATAGTTTTTGTTCTAAAGCATATCCCCACAGGGTAGGGTGTTCCTCTTCGAATTTCAGGATGGAGGAGCACCCTTGCCTCTACGCAGCACATTCACGCGTTTCTTCCAGCTCGAATCAGCCAGCGGCCTGCTGCTGATTGCCGCGGCTGCCCTTGCGCTGATCATAAACAACTCCCCCCTCTCCTACCTCTACAACGGCCTGCTCGACGTGCCCGTGGTGGCCCAGGTGGGCGCGCTGCAAATCGCCAAGCCCCTGCTGCTGTGGATCAACGACGGCCTGATGGCACTGTTCTTTCTGCTCATCGGCCTGGAGGTCAAGCGCGAGATCATCGACGGCCACCTGTCCAGGCCCTCGCAGATCGTGCTGCCCGGCGCAGCCGCCATCGGCGGCATGGTGGTTCCGGCACTGATCTACTACTTCCTCAACAAGGACAACCCCGCCGCCGTGGCCGGCTGGGCGATCCCCACCGCCACCGACATCGCCTTCGCCCTCGGCGTGCTGGCCCTGCTCGGCAAGCGTGTACCGGTGTCGCTCAAGCTGTTCCTGATGACCCTGGCGATCATCGACGACCTGGGCGCGATCATCGTCATCGCCCTGTTCTACTCCGGCGCCCTGTCCAGCCTGTCGCTGATGCTGGCCGCCGCCTGCCTGGTAGCACTGGTGGCGATGAACCGGATGGGTGTGGTCAAGCTGGGGCCGTACATGGTGATCGGGTTGATCCTGTGGGTGTGCGTACTCAAGAGCGGCGTGCATGCCACGCTGGCCGGTGTCACCCTGGCGCTGACCATCCCGCTGCGCACTCGCAACGCCGAGCCGTCGCCCCTGCTGGCGCTGGAGCACGCCCTTCACCCCTGGGTGGCGTTCGGTATCCTGCCTCTGTTCGCCTTCGCCAATGCCGGCGTGTCGCTGGCCGGCGTCACCGCCGAGAGCTTTACCCACCATGTGCCGATGGGCATCGCGGTCGGCCTGCTGCTGGGCAAGACCGTCGGGGTGTTCGGCCTGACGTGGCTGGCGATCAAGCTGGGCCTGGCCGCCCTGCCCAGTGGCGCCAACTGGGGCCAGGTGCTGGGGGTGGCGATCCTGTGCGGCATCGGCTTCACCATGAGCCTGTTCGTCGGCTCGCTGGCCTTCGTGCCGGGCAGCAGCGAGTACGCCGGCATGGACCGCATGGGCATTCTCACCGGTTCCATCCTGGCAGCGGTGATCGGCTACGCGGTAACCGCCATGGCCAGCCGCAAGGCCGTCGGCAGTTGATGCCGAACCGGCAATGAAAAACCCCGACCGGCGGTGCCGAGTCGGGGTTTTGTTTGCACGCCCTCATAGCCAGAGGGCTGCAGGACAAGGTTCAGTGAGAAACCCGGCTGGTGCCATCCACGGTCATGATGCGAACGCGCTCGCCCACCCGGAAGATTTCGTTCTGCTGAACCTGCTGGACATAGGCGCGCATGCTGCCATCGTCTTCACGCACGGTGATTTCCACACCCTGGGTGCGGGTCAGGCCTTCCTCGGCTGCAGAACCTGCCAGGCCGCCGGCTACCGCACCGATGACTGCCGCGACGATACTGCCACGACCGCCGCCTACCGCGCTGCCGGCCACGCCACCCACGATGGCACCGGCGCCGCCGCCGATCGGGGTCTTGGTGCCTTCGATCTTGACCGGACGCAGCGACTCGATGGTACCCATGCGCACTTGTTGCACGCGACGGGCTTCATCGCGGGAATAGGAATCGCCGGTCAGGTTGGAGGTACAGCCGCCAAGCAGCAGCGACATCGTGGTGAACGACGCCACCAACAAAACTGATTTACGCATAGGATCATCTCCAGAAGACAGGTAGTCATTAGACTCCGCGCGTTGACCACTGTCACGACACACGGTGTATAAAATTGCTTCCATTCAGCGTCGGTACAGGCACTTGATCCCCGCCATGACCCCAACACTCAACAGGCAAGGATAGACATGGATTACTTCATCATCGCCGTAACCACCCTGGCGGGTCTGTATTTTCACGGGTGGCTGTATGTACGCATCAAGCGCTGGATGGACCGCGACCTGGCCCTGTCGCTGGCCGGGGACGACGAGCACAAACGCGTCTTCATGCTACAACGTCTGGACAGCGCCAGGGCGCAAAAGGTCAAACGCAAGGAATTGGCGGCCTGGCTGGAACGCGCGGCCGCCGAATACCGCGCCGGTTAAGGGGCCAGGCGCTCGCGCAGCCACAGACCCTGTTTGAGCCGGTAGTTGAGACGATCATGCAGGCGGCTCGGGCGGCCCTGCCAGAACTCGATGCGTTCCGGCAGCAGGCGGTAGCCACCCCAGTGCTCGGGGCAGTGCGGCTGGGTATCGCTGAAGCGCTGCTCGGTGGCCTTGACCAGATCCTGCAGCTCTTCACGGTTGGCGATCACCCGGCTCTGCGGCGATGCCCAAGCGCCCAGGCGGCTACCCAGCGGGCGTACCTGGTAATACGCATCGGATTCCTGCGCCGTGACCTTCACCACCTTGCCTTCGATGCGCACCTGGCGTTCCAGGGTGGGCCAGAAGAAGGTCATGGCGGCGAACGGGTTGGCGCGCAGGTGATGGCCCTTGGCACTTTCGTAGTTGGTGAAGAAGGTGAAGCCCTGCTCATCCAGCCCCTTGAGCAGCAGGATACGGCAATGCGGACGCCCCTCGCCGTCCACCGTTGCCAACGTCATGGCGTTGGCTTCGACGGGCGGCTGCTCGGTCTTGACGGCATCCTCGAACCATTGGTGAAACAACGCGAACGGCTCTGCCGGCGCCTGGGTTTCGGTCAGGCCGTCGCGAGTGTAGTCGCGGCGCATATCGGCCAGGGTCTGGGTCATGCTGCGTTTCCTTGACGATCAGTTGGTCTTCGCAGGGCTGGTGCTGCTGGCAACGACTTTCTTCGCGGCCGGGGCGGCTTTCTTGGCGGCCGGCTTGGCAGCGGCTGCAGCCGGCTTCTTCTTGGCCACCGGCTTGGCGGCCGGGGCTTTTTTCGCAGTGGCTTTCGCCGCTGGTTTGGTGGCGGGCTTGGCAGCGGCCTTGACCGGCGCCTTGACGTCCTGCACGGCAACCAGTTCGGCCGGGCTAGGGGTCGGCTGCTGGTACTTGGCCACCAGCGCCAGCATGGTGTTCTGTGGCGTCAACAGCAGCTCGACGCGGCGGTTCAGGGCGCGGCCCTGCACACTGTCGTTGGCGGCGCGCGGCGCCACCGACCCCATGCCACGCAGCATCAGGCGATCACGCTGCAGGCCGCTGAGGCGGAAAATCGCCGATACCGACTGGGCGCGCTCCTGGCTCAGCTTCTGGTTTGCAGCAGCTGCGCCGCTGCTGTCGGCATGGCCGAGTACCAGCACGGCGGTCTTGGAGTCGGTCTCGATCACCTTGGCCACGCGCGTGATCGGGCCGAGGGTGGCCGGCAACAGCATGGCGGGGCGGTCAGGGTTGTACGAAGAGTCGACCGGCACGGTCACCACCAGCACGTCTTCGCGGCGCTCGAGCTCGAACTTGCTGTCCTTGATCGCTTCGCGCAGCTTGGGCTCGTAGTCGTCGAGCCAGGCCTGGGTGGCCTTGACGTCGATCTTGGGTACCGCCTGGGCCTGGCTCTGGGCCTTGTCGCTGTTTCCGAACGGCCACCACCAGCGGCTGCTGCTTTCGGACTTGGCATCAGCCTGGGCGACCTTCTCGGTGACCACATCCTTCACGTCCTTTTCGGCCACCTTGTCGGAGCCGAAGGGCCACCAGCCATGGCCGCCATCGGCCGAGCCGTTCTGAGGGTGCTGTGCGCAACCGGTCACGGCCAGGCACAGGGCGAGAGCTAAGGTTTTATGTGAAGACATCAGCGATACACCATGAAAATGAAAGAAATTTGACCCGACAGCGCAGGCTGTTGGAATCCAGAATAGACAATGGGTTCCGGTTGCAGGGACTTACCCGATCAAAGGCAGCCGGCCAGCACCCGAACCAGTTTCTGTGCCCGCGGGTCCATCAGGACATACGGGCCCAGGGTATTGGTGACAAAGCCAAAGGCCACGTCGTGTTCCGGATCGGCAAAACCGACCGAGCCGCCGGCCCCCGGGTGTCCGAAAGCCTTGGCGCCCAGCCCGAACGTGGCGTTGGGCACCTGTGGCTGATCAAGCATGCAGCCCAGGCCGAAGCGGGTCTGGGTCAGCAGGGTCATGTCCTGGCCTAGGCTGTGTTCGCGGGTCAGTTCGTCGAGCAGTTCCGATTCCAGCAGGCTGCCGTCCAGCAGCCCGGCATAGAACCCGGCCAGGCTGCGTGCGTTGCCGTGGCCGTTGGCCGCCGGTTGCTGCATGCGTCGCCACTCAGGCTTGTTGGTACTGGTCAGGATGGCTGGCGGGTTGGTGAAGGCGCGGGTGGACAACGCCTCGGGCTCACGCATCGTCACCTGCAGCAGCCGCTTGGCTGCCTCGTCACCCGGGTTGCCTTTGCCCCGGGCGATGTGCGCGACACGGTAGAACTCTTCATCGTCCAGTCCCACATGGAAATCCAGCCCCAGGGGCCTGGCGGTGCGCGCCACGATCGACTCGCCCGGGCCGCGGCCGTCGGCGCGGCGAATCAGCTCGCCCAGCAGCCAGCCGTAGGTGATCGCGGCGTAGCCGTGGGCGGTGCCGGGGGTCCACCAGGGGGCTTCGGCGGCCAGGGTGTCGACCATGGTCTGCCAGTCGTACAGGGCTTCGGCGGGCAGCAACTGGCGGATCGCCGGCAGGCCGGCCTGGTGGCACAGCAGTTGGCGCAGGGTTACCGAGCTCTTGCCGGCCTGGGCAAATTCTGGCCAGTAGCGAGCGACCGGTGCATCCAGCGCCAGCTTGCCTTCGGCCACCAGTTGCAGGGCGGTGACGGCGGTGAAGGTTTTTGTGCAGGAGAACAGGTTGGCGATGGTATCGCTGTGCCAGGCTTGCTGGCCGTCCTTGTCGGCGGTGCCGGCCCAGAGGTCGAGGACCGTTTCGCCACCGACCTGGATGCACAGTGCGGCGCCGCGTTCCTGGGGATCATCGAAAAGTGCTGCGAAGGCTTCGCGTACCGCCTCGAACTGGAGTTCGTAATGACCTTGAATCTGCACCCGTAATTACCCCGCCGTACTGCGCCACAAAATGGCTGGCATTGTTCCAGCACTGGAGGTTTTTGGGAACACCGCAAAGCCAGGCGGTCCCCTTGCGCTCTCAGGCGCCTACCGTGCCGGCATTACCAGCGGCTTGTTCAGTTGCTCCACCACCCCAAGATTGCTCTTGCGCACACTCTCCACAAACCCCTGAAACGGCACGTCGGTAATCCCCACCAAGCCGAAATGCCCATTCTCGCCATCGAGCAAACGCCCGCTGGCCGGCTGATCCAGGTACTGGAACCAGTGCACTCCCACAATCGAAGGCTCCTTCAAGGCCGCCTTGACGAAGTTCGCATAGGCCGGCCCACGGTCCTCCTCACGCGCCACTTCCATCGGCCCCGGCCCGAACGGCCCACGATCACGCGAGCCAAACTGGAACTCCGACACCAGCACCGGCTTGTCCAGCGCATTGAGCTGGGCAAAGTCGTAGCCATCCTGCGGCGTGGGTGCATACACATTGAAGCTCACCACATCACAGTACTTGGCACACGCCGCCACCGCTTCAGGCGTACTCACCGCAAACCGCCCACCCAGCAGCAGGTGATTGGGCGCATGCCATTTCAGCGAGTCGGAGATGGTCTTGAAGTAGGTCTCGGCAAACACCCGCTGGAAATACTTGAAGTCGGCCTCGATTTCCGGGTGCGCGGGGTCGGGCAGCGGCGGCTCGAAACCCGGGTCCTCCATCAGTTCCCACGCCGTCAGTTCGATGCCCCACGCCTTGGACAGGCCTTCCTGGTTGCGGTACTTGTCGCGCAGCTGCTTGAGAAAGGCACGCTTGGCCGGCGAGTCGGTGGTCAGGCGCAAGGTGCCGTAGGCCAGCGCATAACGCTGCTTCGGTTCATTACCCGGCACCGCCCAGGCCAGCTCGTTGTCGGCGAAATAGCCAATCAGCCACGGATCGTCGCGATGGTCGCGCGCGGCAATCGCCACAGCACGTTCGGTGGCCATGGCAAAGCGCGGGTCGAACGGGTCGGGCATCGCACCCCACCAGTCCACCCCCGTGCTGATGCTGGTGTAGTCGCCGCCGATGGACAACGGCAGGGTGTAGGGCAGGCGTTCGCTCTGCAGGCCGTTGTCGCTCCAGTTGCCCAGGGTGTTGAAACCCCAGGCCTGCAGGCGATCCAGGCTCTGGCCCTGCCAGCGCGCCTGGTCGAACGTCGGCGTGGCGTGGCCACGGCCCAGGTTGGCGGCGTAGAAGTCGAACCAGCGCCCCTTGCCGAAACCGCGCCCCTGGGAAGAACCGTTGCCGTCCAGGTTGTCGCCCTGGCCGTAGTACTGCGCCAGCGGGGTCTGCGCCTCGGGCAAGGCGGTGAACATCGACTCGCGCCCTTCCACGTAGGTGCGACCGCCATCGGCCGCCACGGCATTGACCCCCAGCGAGTAGAACGGATGCCCCAGCGGCGTGACCAGAAACCAGCGACCCTCACGCTTTTCGGTGCGAAAGAACCCCTTGGCCTCGAATGCCTCAGCGCCAAGCAGGCCGCCGAACGTGTCCAGCTTGAGCTTGCTGCGCTCGTCCAGCCAGCCCTTGAGCTGCTGCTGCTCGCGCTGGGCAGCCGCCTTGAGCTGGTCGTCACTGCTGATCTTTTCGGGCCAGCGACCACGGGTGGACTGCCCATAACCGTCGATGAGGCCGGCATAGGCGGCCTTTTGCAGCACGTCGTCGTCCTGCACGCCAAAGCGCTCGATCAGCAGACTCTGCGCCACCTTGGGCCTGGGCATCGACAGCGTGACCGATACCACCTGCTTGAGGTCGGCCTTGCCCTCGCTGCTAGTCAGCAGCACCCGCTGGCCCTGATGACGGAACGGCATCGGCGGACCGACGCGCATGCCCTGGGTGAGCGGCGAGCTGGCGGTCAGCGGTACCATTACGGTCTGTGCCGGGCCGGCCGGCAGGTCGATGCGGCTGGTGAGGGTACTGCCGTCGCTGCTGAGCACCGTCACGTCGACGCTCAGCGCCCAGTCCATGGCGCTCTGCATGCGCAAGGTCAGCGCGGTAGCGCCCGTCCAGTCCCACACCCCGGTCTGCGGGCTAAGGCGCAGGCTCGGGCGCTCCACGGGGTTGAACACCACGCGCCGCAGTACCTCGCCCTCGGCTGTCTGCTCCGCATTGTACTGCGGCAGGCTGGCATCTTCGGTCACCACATTGACCACCGCGGCCGGGCGAACGAAGTTGAACAGCGTCTGTTGCCCGGCCAGCAGCGGCGAGCTGAACAACAGTGCAATCACGGCAGGCAGGGTACGGCGCAACATAGGGCTGGAGTTCTCCTTGATGGCCCTTGCGGGCCTTGATCTGTGCAATAGACAACGGGGCACTGCAAAGCGCTGTGCCGCTCAGGAAATTTCCCGGCGAAACGGCGGCAGCGCATTGAGGATAGCCTTGCCGTAGCGCTGGGTGACCACGCGCCGGTCAAGCAGGGTGATGGTGCCGCGGTCCTGTTCGGTACGCAGCAGGCGCCCGCAGGCCTGGATCAGGCGCAGCGAGGCATCCGGCACGGCGATCTCCATGAACGGGTTGCCGCCACGGGCCTCGATCCACTCGGCCAGGGCCGCCTCGACCGGGTCGTCCGGCACCGCGAAGGGAATCTTGGCGATGACCACGTGCTCGCAGTAAGCACCCGGCAGGTCGACCCCTTCGGCAAAGCTGGCCAGGCCGAACAGCACGCTGGAGTCACCGCCGTCGACGCGCGCCTTGTGCTTGTTGAGGGTTTCCTGCTTGGACAGGTTGCCCTGGATGAACACCTGCTTGCGCCAGTCGCGGTCCAGGCCGTCGAACACGTCCTGCATCTGCTTGCGCGACGAGAACAGCACCAGCGAGCCACGCGAGCCTTCCACCAGCTCGGGCAGGTCGCGGATGATCGCGGCGGTATGCGCCGGAGCATCGCGCGGGTCGGCACGCAGGTCCGGCACGCGCAGCACGCCCGCATCCACGTGGTGGAACGGGCTGGGCACCACCGCCGTGACGGCCAGCTTGGGCAGCCCGGCGCGCATGCGAAAGCGATCGAACTTGCCCAGCGCGGTCAGGGTGGCCGAGGTCACCAGGGCGCCATGGGCGACGTTCCACAGGTTGCGGCGCAGCATCTCGGCCGCCAGGATCGGGCTGGCGTTGACCTCGATATCGAACAGCGCACCGCTTTCGGCCAGGGTCAGCCAGCGCGCCATCGGCGGGCTGTCTTCCGGGTCTTCGGCGGTAAAGGCGGTCCACAGCTCCCAGTTGCCCTGGGCACGGGTCTGCAGGCTGCCGAACAACGGGTACCACTCCTCGGCCTGGTGGCTGGGGATGCCGATGCTGACTTCGGCGTCCATGCCTTCCTTGAGCAGGTCGGTGAGTCGGGTGAACAGGTCGGTCAGGCGCGAAAAGCCCTTTTTCAGTTCGATGCCCATCTCGCGCATGTGCTCGGGCACCACGCCGCCGACGAAGCGATAGCGCGGGCGTTCGCGACCTTCCATGTCTTCGCCCGGGCGAAACTCCGCCACCTGCTCGCAGGCGCTGAACATGAACTGCTGCTGGGCCTTGATCTCGCGGGCCAGTTCCGGCACCTGCTCGATGTACTTGCCCAGGTCGCCCGGCAACGGGTTCTGCGCCAGCAGCTTGGCCAGGTTCTTGGCGGTCTGCTCGAGCCAGTCGGCGGTCGAGCGCAGGCGGGTGTAATGGGCAAAATGGCCGATGGCCTTGTCGGGCAGGTGATGGCCTTCGTCGAACACATAGATGGTGTCGCGCGGGTCGGGCAGCACGGCGCCGCCGCCCAGGGCCAGGTCGGCCAGCACCATGTCGTGGTTGGTGACGATCACGTCGACCTTGCCCATGCCCTCGCGGGCCTTGTAGAAGGTGCACTGCCCGAAGTTGGGGCAGTGGCGGCCGGTGCACTGGCTGTGGTCGGTGGTCAGGCGCGACCAGTCCTGGTCTTCCAGGGCCTGTGGCCAGCTGTCGCGGTCGCCGTCCCATTTGTTGCCGGCCAGCTTCTCGATCATGCTGGTGAACAGCTTCTGACTGGCCTCGTCCACCTCGATGCGAAAGCCCTCCTCCTCGAACAGCTGCGCGGTGGCGGTCTGGGCGTGGCCTTCCTGCAGCAGCAGGTCGAGCTTGGACAGGCACAGGTAGCGACCACGCCCCTTGGCCAGGGCGAAGCTGAAGTTCAGGCCACTGTTGCGCATCAGGTCCGGCAGGTCCTTGAACACGATCTGTTCCTGCAGGGCCACGGTGGCGGTGGCGATCACCAGGCGCTTGCCAGCAGCCTTGGCCGCGGGAATCGAGGCGAGGCTGTAGGCCACCGTCTTGCCGGTACCGGTGCCGGCCTCGACCGCGACCACGGCGGGCTCGCCGCTGCGGCGGCCTTCGTCGTCCACGGCGATGTCGCCCAGCACCTTGGCCACTTCGGCGATCATCAGACGCTGGCCGTAGCGGGGCTTGAGGCTCTTGGCTTCGAGAAAACGCGAATAGGCGCCCTGAATCTGGGATTTGAGTTCGTTGCTGATCATGGTGTCGGGGCGCCCGGAGGGCTGGATAAATTTTCAGTGTTTCGAATGGGTCGCTATCATACCCCGCTATTGCCCCTTGCGCCGAATGGAGTTCCCGATGACCGCCTTTGCCATCCCCTACAGCCTGCATTTGCTGGCCGCCCTGATCTGGGTGGGCGGCATGTTCTTCGCCTGGCTGATCCTGCGCCCGGCCATGGTGGCCGCGCTTGACGGCCCTTCACGGCTGACGCTGTGGGTAGAAGTGTTTCAACGTTTTTTCGTGTGGGTCTGGGTTGCGGTCGCGGTGCTGGCGATCACCGGCGTTGGCATGATGCACATGCGCTTCTCGGGGTTCGAGACTGCGCCACGTTATGTGCAGGTGATGATTGGCGCAGGGATTGCGATGTTTGCGCTGTTTCTGAGAATCCAGGCGCTGCTGCTGCCAGAGTTGCGCAAGGCGGTGAAGGCGCAGGACTGGCCCGCCGGGGCCGCAGTGCTCGGGCGCATTCGGCGCCTGGTGGGGATCAATCTGCTGCTGGGTATTGCGGTGGTGCTGGTGGCGTCGAGCCGGCTGCTGGTGTGAGGTGATCGCTTCGCCAGCAAGGCGGGCTCCTGCAAAGGCCACGTTTGCCTGCAGGAGCCGACCTGGCCGGCGAAGCGGCCCTGAAGATCAGAGGCGCTGAAGAATCAGCTCCCCGTCAGCCCCGGCTGCCCCCGGTTGCCCGGGCTGCCCGGGTCTTCCCGTCGCCCCTGCATCGGTGCGGTACACCAGGCAACCCTTGCTGGCCCCGCCTGCGCCCGGCTTGCCCGGCGCACCTGCCAGCCCCGGCGCACCGCCGTCGAGCCTGACCTTGATCTGCTCGGCCGGGAAGCTGGCAGGCAGTGCCAGGCGCACCCGGCCTCCGGGCGCCCCGTCATGGCCATCGCCACCGTTGTCGCCATTGGCGCCACGGCTGGCCTGGCCCCAGGTGCAACCACCCGCCTTGCCGTTACCGCCATCGAGCCCCACATACCCCGGTGCCCCCGCGCCGCCACGGGCGTCGATGGCCAGTTCTGAAGCCTCCAGCGCCTGAATGCGCAAGCTCAGGTCACGTCCGGGCCTGGCGACCCGCTCATAGGTACCCGGCGCACCGTGGGCAGCAATCTCACTGCCCTGGCCCAACTGCGCCTGGGCCACTTCCATGCTCAGCGCATGCTCGGCCGGCACGATGGCAATGCGCGCCTGGTTGCCCAGGTGCAGCTCATCCACCTTCAATTCCACCAGGCTCGCCGGCAACACCAGGGTGGCCGAATCCGCCACCTCCAGGCGCTGCAGGTGCACCACGCTGGCCTTGTTCGGCAGGCGCAGCACCGAGTGCGCCGCCACGCTGATCGCATCGGCCAGGGCCAACGGGCTGAACAGTGCTGCCAACAACACGACCTTACGCATGACCAGCCTCCTGGCGCGGGGCCGGTATCGATTGGATATGAAAGATGCCGACCAGCAGAATCTGCAAACGGTCGAACCAGCGATGGCTGCGCTCACGCAACCGTCCGTTGAACATCAGCACCTCGAGCACGTGCAGCACCAGCAGCATGGCCCCCGCGAGGTTGATCAGCTGGTGGAACGGCTTGTCTGCCGGCATCAGCAGATTCACCAGTACCACCCACCAGAACACTACCGTCAGGGCCTTGCCCAGCCCCCACAACGCCTTCATACCCGCGCCCCTTGTTGTTGCGTTTTCTTGTTTGGCGGCCCGCTTACGCGACACAGGCACTGCACGCCACATTACCGGCTGGCACCCTCCGGATGCCAGCCCCGCTGTCGATCAATTGAGGTGCAATTCGACCCGGCGATTCTGCGCGCGGCCCGCATCGGTTTCGTTGTCGGCAATCGGCTCGCGCTCGCCACGCCCCTGGCTGGTGATTTTCTGCGGTGCCAGGCCTTGGCTGATCAGGTACTCGGCCACGCTGCTGGCACGCCGCTCGGACAACGCCTGGTTGTAGGCATCGCTGCCACGGCTGTCGGTGTGTCCGATCACCTTGATGCTGGCCACGCTCGGGTCATTGAGCTTGCCGGTCAGGGTACGCAACTGCTGCTGGGCGGCCGGGGTGAGTTCGGCCGAGTCGTAGGCGAACATCACGCTGCCCTGGTCGTTGAGGGTGATCACCTCGGGCTCAGGCGCCGGGGCCTTCTCGCTCGGCGGGTATTGGGGCAACGGGCAACCGTTGTGGCTCACCGGGGTGTTGGGCGGGGTATCGGGGCAGCGGTCGCGGCGGTCGAACACGCCATCGCCGTCTTCGTCACCGTCCTGGGCAAAGCAGATCAGGCCACCGGCGATGGCACCCAGCGCCGCGCCGCCACCGGCCCAGGCAGAGCTTTCGATGGCGCCCAGGCCGCCACCCACGGCGCCGCCCAGCAGGCTGCATAGGGGCCAGGTTCTTTGGTTCAACGGGGCGCTGCCATCGCTGTGGGTGGCGCAACCGGACAGCAGGCTGGCGACCACGAGCACGGGCAGCGCAGCCTTGGTGATTACATTCATGGGGAATGCTCCTGTGTCACCGGCCAGTACCGGTCACACAGGAGTAAAGACGCGCCCGCGACACTTCACAAGCCGCGGGGCGCAAGGGCTTCAGCGATCGATGCGAATTTCCACGCGGCGGTTCATCGCGCGTCCGTCGGCGGTGTTGTTGTCTGCCACCGGCTGGGTTTCACCGGCGCCCTGCACCGAAACGAAACTGCTGCGCGCAATGCCGCTCTCGACCAGGTAGTCGGTCACCGAATGGGCGCGGCGCTCCGAGAGTTTCTGGTTGTAGGCATCGCTGCCGCGGCTGTCGGTGTGCCCGGTGACGCTCAGGCGTGCGCTCGGGGCTTCGGCCTTGAGGCGCGTGGCGATCTTGTCCAGGCGCAGTTTGTCGGCCGTGGTGAGCCTGGCCGAGTCGAACTCGAACAGCACATCGCGGATCACGATGACCTCTTCCTTGACCACCACGACTTCCTCGACCACCGCGACCGGCTCCGGCGGGCAGCCGTTGGCATCGACCTGAACGCCACGCGGGGTGCCCGGGCACTTGTCACGGCTGTCCGGTACGCCATCACCGTCTTCGTCGCCGTCGCCATGGGCCCAGCAGTAACCGGCCGCCAGACCGCCGCCGAGCAGCGCGCCCCAGCCGGCCCAGCTGGAGCTTTCGATGGCGCCCAGGGCGGCACCGCCAACGCCCCCGACGGCGGCACACTTCGGCCAGTCGGTTTTTTGCAAACCTGCACAACCAGTCAATACGCTGGTTAGCAGAACCAGAGGCAATGCTGTGCGAACTATGCTCATTTTGTCGCGTCTCCTAGGGGGAATCGGTGCAAAACCGATGCTCTGGGAGTAAAGACCGGTGATTCCATCTGCGCCAGCAATAAGCCATGGCGCTTTGCGCGTGCCTCTATGCCTTGCGTCGCGGGCCGGCTAGTCTTGACGCATTAACGAGGAGCTTCGATGACTGACCGTTTTTCTTCGCGCACGCCCCAGCAGGCCCTCGCCGCCCTGCTGGAGCACCATGCCCCGCAACGCCTGTTGCTGGTGGGCACGTCGTTTCCGGCACTGGAGGCCTTCGCCGCCGCGCACCCGCAGGCGCAGATCGCCGTGGCCCGCCCCGGCGCGCTGCCGGCCGAGCTTGCCGCGCAGCGTTTCGACCTGGCGGTGCTGGTGGACTGCCTGGAACACCTGAGCAACCAGCAGGGCCTGCAACTGCTCGGCGGCATTCGTAACCTCAACGCCAGCCGCGTGGCGGTGCTGGTCGACCTTGCGGCCAGCGGCTGGCGCGACACCGACTTCTACGCACTGGCGCTGCAGGACAGCGAGCGTTTTCAACGTGACGAGCAGGTATTGAACCTGTTCACCTATGATCTACGTGACTACAAACAGGTACCCGACTGGCTCAACGCCAAGTTCTGGGCCAACCCGCAAAATTTTGGAAAGTACTGGTGGTGATGCAATGAGTGTCTCGGTTTGCCCGTGCGGCAGCGGTAACCTGCTCGATGCCTGCTGCGGGCATTATCATGCCGGCCACCCGGCGCCCGATGCACAGACGCTGATGCGCTCGCGCTACAGCGCCTATGTGCTGGGGCTGGTGGATTACCTGATCAAGACCACCCTGCCGGTGCAGCAGGCCGGGCTGGATCGCGCCGGCATTGCCGCCTGGAGCGCGCAAAGCACCTGGCTGGGCCTGGAGGTCGAGAGCGCCGAGGTGTTCGGCGGCCAGCCCGATCACGCGTTCGTCACCTTCACGGCGCGCTGGCACGACAACGACGGCGAGCACAGCCACCGCGAGCGCTCGGCCTTCGTGCACAACGGCGGGCACTGGTACTTCATCGACCCCACGGTGGGCCTCAAGGCCGGGCGCAACGACGCCTGCCCATGCGCCAGCGGGCAGAAGTTCAAGAAGTGCTGCGCCAGCTACATGAGCCATTAGTCATGACCACCTGCGCCCGTCGGCTGCTCATCGGCCTGCTGCTGATGAATCTGGCGGGCTGCGCCAGCTGGTGGGGCGACAGCTACCAGGACCCCGGCGTGCACCTGGTGCGGGTCGAGACAGTAAAGGCGCGGCTGATGCAGCAGGAGTTCATCCTGCACTTTCGCATCGACAATCCCAACGACAGCACCCTGCAGGTGCGCAACCTGCATTACGCGGTGTACCTGGCCGACCTGTTGCTGGTCGAAGGCGACCACGGCCAGTGGTTTCGGGTGGACGCGCACAGTCGGCGCACCATCCAGGTACCGGTGCGTACCAACCTGTGGCGCCAGCTCAAGCCCATCGCCAAGCTGCTCAAGCGCCCCGATCAGGCCATCCCCTATCGCCTGGAGGGTGAGCTGAGCACCGGATTATTCTTTGCCCACGACCTGCACTTGTTGCGCAAGGGTGAGATAATTCCCGCCGATCTCATTCCGGAGTAACCCTCGATGACCCAGCAACCCCACGTTCATGGCCCCGACTGCAATCACGATCATGACCATCACGCGCATGATCATGACCACGGCCATGTGCATGGCCCGCACTGCAACCATGCCCCTCAGGAACCTGCGCGCAATGCCCTGAAGGACGTTGGCCGCAACGACCCTTGCCCATGCGGCAACGGCAAGAAGTTCAAGAAGTGCCACGGGGCCTGATGCCTCCCCTGTGGGAGCGGGCCTGACCCGCTCCCACACACGTTGCGCCTCGACATCAAGCACAGTTCCAGCAGACGACCATCAAACGGAGCGTGACCATGATCGACCTGTATTACTGGACCACCCCCAACGGCCACAAGATCACCCTGTTTCTCGAAGAGACCGGCCTGCCCTACACCCTTCACCCGATCAACATCGGCAAGGGCGAGCAATTTGCCGAAGACTTTCTGAAAATCGCCCCCAACAACCGCATCCCGGCCATCGTCGACCACGACACCGCCGACGGCCAGCCGCTGTCGCTGTTCGAGTCCGGGGCCATCCTGCTCTACCTCGCCGAAAAAACCGGGCAGTTCATTCCCAAGGACCTGCGCGGCCGCCAGGAGGCCCTGCAATGGCTGTTCTGGCAAATGGGCGGCCTGGGCCCGATGGCCGGGCAGAACCACCACTTCAACCGCTTCGCCCCCGAGAAGATCCCCTACGCCATCAAGCGCTACGTGGACGAAACCGCGCGCCTGTACGGGGTACTGAACAAGCGCCTGGCCGACCGACCATTCGTCGCCGGCAACGACTACAGCATCGCCGACATGGCGATCTACCCGTGGATCGTTTCGCACACCTGGCAGCAGCAGAACCTGGACGACTTCCCGGCCCTCAAAGGCTGGTTCCAGCGCATCCAGGCACGCCCCGCCACACAGCGCGCCTACGCCCTGGTCGAGCAGATCAACCCGCCGCCAGCCTGAACCACGACAAGGCCGCGCGGTACTTTGAAAATAAAGCCCGCGCCCCCGCTTGCATGGCGTGATCGCGCTCACTAACGTAGCGCCTTTTAGCGCCATCCCCTGCAGGAGCCTTGCCCATGGCCTCGCCAGCCCTTTCCCCCGTTCTACCCCGGTTCGGCGTCGCCGCGACCCTGCTCGGGCTGCTCAGCCTGGGCGGTTGCCAACTGGGCAACCATCAGGACAGCGTCATCCCCACCAGCGGCGTGCAACCGCTCAAGGGGCTGGCACAGAACGTCTCGGTGCGGCGCAACGCCCTGGGCATGCCGCTGATCGAGAGCAGCAGCTTCCACGATGCGCTGTTCACCCTGGGCTATGTGCACGCCGGCGATCGCATCGGGCAGATGGTCGGCATGCGCCTGCTGGCCCAGGGGCGCCTGGCCGAGATGGCCGGCCCGGATGCGCTGGAGGTCGACCGCTTCATGCGCGCGGTCAACCTGAAAAAGAACGCCAGCGACCTCTACGCCGACGCCTCGCCGCGCCTCAAGCGCTTCTTCGAGGTGTACGCACGCGGGGTCAACGCCTACCTGTTCCGCTACCGCGACCGCCTGCCGGCCCCGTTGGCCCAGAGCGGCTACCGCCCCGAGTACTGGAAGCCTGAAGATTCGGCGCTGATCTTCAGCCTGTACAGCTTCAGCCAGTCGGTGAACCTGCAGGAAGAAATCGCCGCACTGACCCTGGCGCAGAAAGTCGGTGCCGACACACTGCCGTGGCTGCTGCCCAGCTACCCGGACGAACCGCTGGCCATGGCCGAAGCCGACAAGCTCAAGGGTTTGAACCCGGGCAGCCAGCTGCCGGGCCTGGCCACACTGAACAAGGTCAGCGAGCAACTGGCCGCGCTCAACCTGCTGGGCACCCCGGCGTCGAGCAACTGGGCCATCGCCCCGCAGCGCAGCCGCAGCGGCCGCAGCCTGCTGGCCAGCGACAGCCAGGGCGCCTGGGTCTTGAGCCCGGTGCAGGTACGTACCACCAAATACCAGGCCGCCGGCTTCAGCCTGGCCGGCCTGCCGTTCGTGCTGTCCGGCTTCAACGGCAAGCTGGCCTGGAGCAGCAGCGCGGCAATGGGCGACAACCAGGACCTGTACCTGGAAAAACTCAAGCGCGAAGGCAACCGCGTGCTCTATGAAGTCGACGGCCGCTGGCAGCCGGTGCAGGCGCGCAACGAGACCTACTTCGTCAAGGGCCAGCGCCCGCAACGCGAAACCCTTTACGAAACCCGCCACGGCGCCCTGCTGACCGGCACCCAGGGCAGCCTCGGCCTGGCCCTGAAGATGCCCGAACTCAAGGGCGACAAGAGCCTTGATGCGTTCTTCGACCTGTCGCGGGCACAGAGCGTCGAACGTGCCTTCGACGCCAGCCGCGAAATCGGCGCCGCCGCGCTGAACCTGGTGTTCGCCGACGCCGCCAACGTGGGCTGGCAGGTTACCGGCCGCTACCCCAACCGCCGCGAAGGCCAGGGCCTGCTGCCCTCCCCAGGTGCCGACGGGCGCTATGACTGGGATGGCTACGCCGACGCCATGCTCCACCCCTACGACCAGGACCCGCCGCAAGGCTGGCTGGGCAATGCCAACCAGCGCAGCATTCCCAAGGGCTATGGCCTGCAACTGTCCAACAGCTGGTACTACCCCGAGCGTGCCGAACGCCTGGCGCAGCTGGCCGGCAACGGCAAGCACGACAGCCGCAGCCTGATCGCCATGCAGTACGACCAGACCACCCTGTTCGCCGCCAAGCTCAAGGCCATGTTCGAAGCACCCGGCATGGCCCAGCCGCTCAAGCAGGCCATCGACGCCCTGCCCGCCGAGCAGAAGGCCCGCGCCCGCGAGGCCTACACCCGGCTGATGGCGTTCGACGGGCGCCTGAGCCCGCAATCGGCGGATGCCGCGGTGTACGAACTGTTCCTGCAGCAAAGCGCCCGGCAGATCTTCCTCGATGAACTGGGGCCTGAAACCAGCCCGAGCTGGCAAGCCTTCGTCGCCAATGCGCGGCTGTCGTACTCGGCCCAGGCCGATCACCTGCTGGGCCGCGACGACAGCCCGTTCTGGGACGACCGCAACAGCCCGGGCAAGCAGGACAAGCCGACGATCCTGGCCCGCAGCCTGGCCGCGGCCATCAGCGCCGGCGAAGCGCAGATGGGCACCGACCGCCGGGCCTGGCAATGGGGCAAGCTGCACCAGTACCACTGGCCCGTCAGCGCACCCTATGGCCTGGGCGACACGCTCAAGCGCGGCCCGCTGGCCACCGGCGGCGACCACACCACACTCAACGCCTCGGCCTATGCCTGGGGCCAGGACTTCGATGCCCGCCTGGTGCCGTCGATGCGCATGGTAGTCGACTTCGGCCTGGCCGAGCCGTTGCAGGGGGTGAGCAGCAGCGGGCAGTCGGGCAACCCGGCCAGCGCGCATTTCGCCGACGGCCTGGATGCCTGGTTCAAGGGCAGCTACGTGACCTTCCCGATGCAGCCGCAGAACTTCGAACGCGCCTACGGCAGCAAGCGCCTGACCCTGGTGCCCGGCAAGTAACCCCTTCGGCTCGCCGTCGCCCTGGCGGCGAGCCCCCTTCTCACCCCGCGCTGATCCATATCAAAGTGCCACCCTCGTCCATCGGCTATAACCGGGTTTGTCTGATGACCCTATAAAAACGATTGCGGATACGTGCCTACAGGACCCCCTGCGGCCGCATCCAAAGGACGATTGCGATGGCTTCTCTTGTATCGCGTCTGGCCATGCTTGGCTCGACGCTGCTGTTTGCGTACCCCGCGTCTGCCAGTGAGCCGCCCCCGGCAACGGCAGCCGAACGCGGCGCCTACATTGCCCGTCTGGGCGACTGCGTGGCCTGCCACACTGCCAAGGGCGGCGAGTTGATGGCCGGCGGCCTCGAACTGACCACGCCGATGGGCACCATCTACTCCAGCAACATCACCCCCGACAAGGTCACCGGCATCGGCCGCTATACCTTCGAGCAGTTCGACCGCGCCATGCGCGAAGGGGTGAACGCGGCCGGCACCAACCTGTACCCGGCCATGCCCTACCCCTCCTACGCGAAAATGACCGAAGGCGACATGCGCGACCTGTACGCCTACCTGATGGAGGACGTGAAGCCGGTCAACCAGCCCAACCTGGAAGCGGACATGAAGTTTCCGTTCAGCCAGCGCTGGGGCCTGTCGCTGTGGAACCTGGTGTTTCTCGACAAGCAACCCTTCGTGGCCGACCCGGCCCGCAGCGACGAGCTCAACCGCGGCGCCTACCTGGTACAGGGCCTGGGCCACTGCGGCGCCTGCCATACCCCGCGCGGCGTGGCCTTCCAGGAAAAGGCCATGGACGACGCCGGCAGCGGCGGCCAGCACTTCCTGGCCGGCGAGACCGTGGAGCACTGGCGCGCCCTGAGCCTGCGCAACCTGTGGACGGTGGACGACACCGTGCAGTTGCTCAAGACCGGGCAGAACCGCTTTGCCACGGTGTCGGGCAACATGGCCGAGGTGATCTCCCACAGTACCCAGCACTTCACCGACGCCGACCTCACCGCCATCGCGCGCTACCTCAAGTCGTTGCCACCGGGCAAGGACGACCTGCCGATGCCGATGGTGGAACGAACCCCTGCCCCAGCGCCGGACAACCTGTTCACCAGCCGCGGCGGGCTGGGCTACACGCAGTTCTGCAGCGACTGCCACCGCCCGGACGGCGCCGGCGTGGCGGGCATGTTCCCGCCACTGGCGCACAACCCCAGCGTGGCCTCGGCCAACCCGACCTCGCTGCTGCACATCACCCTGACCGGCTGGCAGACCGCCGAAACCGTCGCCCACCCACGGGTGTACACCATGCCCGGGTTCTCGCGCCTGACCGACACCGAGATCGCCGAGATCCTCACGTTCGTGCGCAGCAGCTGGGGCAACGACGGCTCGGCGATCAGCGCAGCGCAGGTGGCCAAGCTGCGCCAGCAGCTCAAGCCCCAGGACCGCGACGCCTCGACCTTCGAGACCCCGCGCCTGGCCGACCTGCTGGCGGCCAGCAATGCCGATGAGGTGGTGCGCGGCATGCGCCTGCACCTGCAGACCCGTGACCTGCTGCCCGACAACGTCGGCAACGCGCTCAACTGCACCAGTTGCCACCTGAACGCCGGCACCGTGGCCGACGGTTCGCCGTTCGTCGGGGTATCGGCCTTCTTCCCCGGCTATGCGCCACGGGCGGGCAAGGTGATCACCCTGGAGGAGCGCATCAACGGCTGCTTCCGGCGCTCGATGAGCGGCTCGCCGCTGCCACCGCAAGGGGCCGACATGCAGGCGATGGTGGCGTACTTCGAGTGGATGAAGAACAACACCAAGCCCGAGGACAAGGTGCCAGGGCGCGGCGTAGGCAAGGTCGACCCGTCGATCAAGCCCGACCTGGACAACGGCAAGCAGGTGTATGCCCAGCAGTGCGCGGTGTGCCATGGCAACGACGGCGAAGGCCTGACCCGCGCCGACGGCACCTGGATCTTCCCGCCGCTGTGGGGCGAGCAGTCGTTCAACATCGGTGCCGGCATGGCGCGCACCTACACTGCGGCCGCCTTCGTCAAACGCAACATGCCGATCGGCATGCACGAGAAGTTCCCGCTCGGCCAGGGCGGCCTGTCCGACCAGGACGCGGTGGACGTGGCGGCCTGGTTCTCCAGCCAGCCACGCCCGGACTTCCCCGACAAGGTCAAGGACTGGCCCAACGGCGGGCGCCCGGTAGACGCGCGCTACTGAAGCAGCCCCCCTGCAGCGTCGCCGGCAGTACGCCGGCGACGCTTTCGGATCGAACTTCACCGGCCCGGCCGCGCTCCTAGGTTAAACCCCCAGCGCAGCGGCCTTGGCATGGACCTGGTGATTGCACGACCCGAAGGATTGTATTGCCCACCCGGGGATTTCTACATCGACCCGTGGCGCCCCGTTGAACGTGCGGTGATCACCCACGGCCATGGCGACCACGCCCGCAACGGCAACCGCCACTACCTCACCGCCAGCCCCGGCGCGGGCATCCTGCGCAGCCGCCTGGGCGCCGACATCAACCTGCAGACCCTCGACTACGGCCAGCGCCTGGACCACGGCGGGGTGACCCTGAGCTTGCACCCGGCCGGCCATGTGCTGGGCTCGGCCCAGGTGCGCCTGGAGTATCGCGGCGAGGTGTGGGTGGCGTCCGGCGACTACAAGGTCGAACCCGATGGCACCTGCGCACCGTTCGAACCGGTGCGCTGCCACACCTTCATCACCGAGTCGACCTTCGGCCTGCCGATCTACCGCTGGGAGCCCCAGCAGCAGATCTTCGACCAGATCAATGCGTGGTGGCGCGAGAACATCGCACTGGGCAAGGCCAGCGTGCTGTTCTGCTATTCGTTCGGCAAGGCGCAGCGCATCCTGCATGGCCTGGACCCGAACCTGGGGCCGATCCTGGTGCATGGCGCGGTCGAGCCGCTGAACCGGGTATACCGCGAAGCGGGTGTCGCCCTGCCCGCCACGCTGCATGCCAGCGAGATGGACAAGTACGACCCACGCATGCGCCAGGCGCTGATCCTGGCCCCGCCCTCGGCGGCCGGCAGCAGCTGGATGCGCCGCTTCGGCGACTACAGCGACGCCTTCGCCAGCGGCTGGATGCGCCTGCGCGGCACCCGGCGCCGGCGCGGGGTGGACCGCGGCTTCGTGCTCTCCGACCACGCCGACTGGCCCGGCCTGCTATGGGCCATCGAACAGACCGGGGCGCAGCGGGTGATGGTGACCCACGGCTCGGTGGCCGTGCTGGTGCGCTACCTGTGCGAGCGCGGGCTGGATGCCCAGGCGTTCGTCACCGAATACGGTGACGAGGATGAAGGCGCCCCGACCGAGGCCAGCGCATGAAGGCCTTCGCCGAACTCTACGGCCAGCTCGACGCCACCACCTCGAGCAACGCCAAGCGCGATGCACTGGTGCGCTACTTCGCCAGCGCCAGCCCCGAGGACGCCGCCTGGGCGGTGTACTTCCTGGCCGGCGGGCGGCCGCGCCAGCTGGTACCCACACGGCTGCTGCGCGAGCTGGCAATCAGCCTGTCGGGTTTGCCCGACTGGTTGTTCGAGGAGAGCTACCAGGCCGTGGGCGACCTGGCCGAGACCTTTTCGCTGCTGCTGCCCGAAGCCGCCCACAGCAGCGACGCGGGCCTGGCCTACTGGGTCGAGGATTGCCTGCTGCCGCTGCGCGGACTGCCGCCCGAAACCCTGGCGCAGCGCCTGCCGCCCCTGTGGGCACAGCTCGACCGGCAGAGCCTGCTGGTGTGCCTGAAGCTGGTCACCGGCAGCTTTCGCGTCGGCGTGTCGAAGCTGCTGGTCACCCGCGCGCTGGCGCAACTGGCCGACATCGACAGCAAGCGCGTGGCTCAGCGCCTGGTGGGCTACACCGACCTGTCGCACCGCCCCACGGCCCAGGGCTACCTCAAGCTGATCGCGGCCGAGTCCGAAGACGAACATGCCCAGCGCGGCGGCCAGCCGTACCCGTTCTTTCTGGCCCATGCGCTGCAACAGCCGGTGGACCAGTTCGACGCCCTGCTCGGCCCGCCCCAGGCCTGGCAGGCGGAATGGAAGTGGGACGGCATCCGTGCGCAGGTGGTCAAACGCGAGGGCCAGTTGTGGGTGTGGTCACGCGGCGAGGAGCTGCTGACCGAGCGCTTCCCCGAACTGCAGGCGCTGGCCGCCGTGCTGCCCGATGGCTGCGTGGTGGACGGCGAGATCGTGGTGTGGCGCGACGGCGTGCAACCCTTCGCCCTGCTGCAGCAGCGCATCGGGCGCAAGACCCTGGGCAAGAAGATACTGGCCGATGCGCCAGTGGTGCTGTTGGGCTACGACCTGCTCGAATGGCAGGGCGCCGACTGGCGCAGCCGCCCGCAGGCCGAGCGCCGGGCGCAGCTGGAGGCGCTGGTTCAGACCACTGCGCACCCGGCGCTGCGCCTGTCGCCGGTGCTGCAGGGCGACACCTGGGCCGAGCTTGCCGCCCAGCGCGAGGCATCGCGCAGCCTGGGGGTCGAGGGCCTGATGCTCAAGGCCCGCGACGCCCTGTACGGGGTGGGCCGCACCAAGGACATGGGGGTGTGGTGGAAGTGGAAAATCGACCCGTTCAGCGTGGACGCGGTGCTGATCTATGCCCAGCGCGGACATGGCCGGCGCGCCAGCCTGTACAGCGACTACACCTTTGCGGTGTGGGACGCCCCCGCCGGCAGCCCGCAGCGCAGCCTTGTGCCCTTTGCCAAGGCGTATTCGGGGCTCAGCGACGAAGAGATGCGCAAGGTTGATGCAATCATCCGCAAGACCACCGTGGAAACCTTCGGGCCGGTACGCAGCGTGACCCCGACGCTGGTGTTCGAACTCGGCTTCGAGGGCATCGCACTGTCCAAGCGCCACAAGAGCGGGATTGCGGTGCGCTTCCCGCGGATGCTGCGCTGGCGCCTGGACAAACCGGTGGACGAAGCGGACGACCTGGCCACGTTGCAGTCGCTGCTGGGGTAAGCGAAACGCAGCAATTGGGACTATGGTGCGGAAATTGCTGTGAGCTTGATGTCGAGCGGCCAGCGGTAACGCTGCGCAGCCACCCATCATTTGCGCTTGAAGGACCACACCATGAAAAAAGCTCTGCTGACGCTGTCTGCTCTGGCGCTGTGCCTGGCTGCGGGCAACACCCTGGCCAAGGACTACAAGGAACTGCGCTTCGGCGTCGATCCCTCCTACGCCCCTTTCGAGTCCAAGGCCGCCGACGGCAGCCTGGTGGGCTTCGATATCGACCTGGGCAACGCGATCTGCGCCGAGCTCAAGGTCAAGTGCAGGTGGGTCGAGAGCGACTTCGACGGCATGGTTCCGGGCCTCAAGGCCAACAAGTTCGACGGCGTGATCTCGTCCATGACGGTGACCCCGGCGCGGGAGAAGGTCATCGACTTCTCTGACGAGCTGTTCTCCGGGCCTACCGCACTGGTGTTCAAAAAAGGTGCAGGCATGAGCGCCGACCCGGCCTCGCTCAAGGGCAAGACCGTCGGCTACGAGCAGGGCACCATCCAGGAAGCCTATGCCAAGGCCGTGCTGGACAAGGCCGGGGTCAAGACCCAGGCCTACCAGAACCAGGACCAGGTGTATGCCGACCTGATTTCGGGACGCCTGGACGCCTCGATCCAGGACATGCTGCAGGCCGAACTGGGCTTTCTGAAATCGCCACAGGGCGCGGGCTACGAAGTGAGCCAACCGGTGGACAGCGAATTGCTGCCGTCGAAGACGGCGGTGGGCATTAAGAAAGGTAACAGCGAGCTGAAGGCCCTGCTGAACAAAGGTATCAAAGCGTTACACGATGATGGCACCTATGCCGACATCCAGAAGAAGCACTTTGGTGATCTGAACCTGTACAGCGGCAAGTAGGGCCGGCCTCTTCGCCGGCAAGGCCGGCTCCTACACGGGTTCGCGGTGCGTGCAAGAGCTGACGCACCGCGTACCCAAGGTCCCACCCGCACAGGCTCGCCCCATGCTTGACGACCTCCTGCAACACCTGGGCCTTGGCGCCTTCAGCCTCAGGGGCTTCGGCCCGCTGCTGCTGCAAGGCACCTGGATGACCCTGCAACTGTCCTTCATGTCGCTGCTGGTCAGCGTCGGCCTGGGCCTGCTCGGCGCCAGCGCCAAGCTCTCCGCGCTGCCGCTGCTACGCATCCCCGCGCAGCTCTACACCACGCTGATCCGCGGGGTGCCCGACCTGGTGCTGATGCTGTTGATCTTCTACAGCCTGCAGACCGGGCTCACCAGCCTGACCGACGCCATGGAGTGGGACTACATCGAGATCAACCCCTTCGCTGCCGGGGTCATCACCCTGGGCTTCATCTACGGTGCCTATTTCACCGAGACCTTTCGCGGCGCGATCCTCGCGGTGCCGCGCGGCCAGGTCGAAGCGGCCACCGCCTATGGCCTCAAGCGCTTTCAGCGGTTTCGCTTCGTGGTGTTCCCGCAGATGATGCGCTTCGCCCTGCCGGGCATCGGCAACAACTGGATGGTGATGCTCAAGGCCACCGCGCTGGTGTCGATCATCGGCCTGGCCGACCTGGTCAAGGCCGCCCAGGATGCCGGCAAGAGCAGCTACCAGCTGTTCTACTTTCTGGTGGTGGCGGCCTTCATCTACCTGCTGATCACCAGCGCCTCGAACGTGGCCCTGCGCTGGCTCGAACGGCGCTACAACGTCGGCACCCGGGAGGCACTGAGATGATCGAGCTGCTGCAGGAATACTGGCGCGCGTTCCTCTATACCGACGGCACCCACATCACCGGGCTGGCGATGACGATGTGGCTGCTCAGCGCCTCGCTGCTGATCGGCTTCGTGGTATCGATCCCGCTGTCGATCGCACGGGTGTCACGGCGCCTGTGGGTGCGCTGGCCAGTGCAGTTCTACACCTACCTGTTTCGCGGCACGCCGCTGTATATCCAGTTGCTGATCTGCTACACCGGCATCTACAGCCTGGAGGTGGTGCGCGGGCAACCGCTGCTCGACAGCTTCTTTCGCGACGCCATGAACTGCACCATCCTGGCCTTTGCCCTGAACACCTGCGCCTACACCACCGAGATCTTCGCCGGCGCCATCCGCAGCATGCACCACGGTGAAGTCGAGGCAGCCAGGGCCTACGGCCTGCGCGGCTGGAAACTTTATGCTTATATCATCATGCCGTCCGCGTTGCGCCGCTCGCTGCCGTACTACAGCAATGAGGTGATCCTGATGCTGCACTCGACCACCGTGGCCTTCACCGCCACCGTGCCGGACATCCTCAAGGTCGCCCGCGACGCCAACTCGGCCACCTTTCTGACCTTTCAGTCGTTCGGTACGGCCGCCATCATCTACCTGTGCGTGACCTTCGCACTGGTGGGCCTGTTCCGCCTGGCCGAACGACGCTGGCTGGCCTTCCTCGGCCCCGCACACTAGGACCGTTCATGCACCACAAGACCCACGACATCCTGGCCCCGGTGCCGGGGATTTGCCGCCAGATCCACAGCTTCCACTTCGGCCCGCGCGGTGCCGGCAAGGTCTATATCCAGGCTTCGCTGCATGCCGACGAGCTGCCCGGCATGCTGGTGGCCTGGCACCTCAAGCAACGCCTGGGCGAATTGCAGAGCCAGGGCCGCCTGCGCCACGAGATCGTGCTGGTGCCCATCGCCAACCCGGTGGGTCTGGAGCAGGTGCTGATGGACGTGCCCCTGGGGCGTTTCGAGCTGCAGAGCGGCGAGAACTTCAACCGCCACTTCGTCGACCTGAGCGACACCATCGGTGACCAGATCGAGGCGCACCTGACCCAGGACCCGCGGCACAACGTCGAGCTGATTCGCGAGTGCATGCGCCGGGCGCTGGACGCGCAGCCCGCCGCCACCCCGCTGCAATCCCAGCGCCTGGTACTGCAACGCCTGGCCTGCGATGCCGACATGGTGCTGGACCTGCACTGCGACTTCGAGGCCGTCGCACACCTGTACACCACCCCGGAAGCCTGGCCCCGGGTCGAGGCGCTGTCGCGCTACCTCGGGGCCCAGGCCAGCCTGCTGGCCACCGATTCGGGCGGGCAGTCGTTCGATGAGTGTTTCACCCTGGTGTGGTGGCAGCTGCAGCAACGCTTTGCCAAGCAGTTCCCCATCCCCCAGGGCAGCTTTTCGGTGACGGTGGAGCTGCGCGGTCAGGGCGATGTGAGCCACCCGCTGGCCAGCACCGACTGCGAGGCGATCCTGAACTACCTGACCCGTTTCGGTGCCATCGAAGGCGAGGCCGCCCCCTTGCCGCCCCTGCCCTACCCGGCCACACCGCTGGCGGCGGTCGAACCGGTGGCCACGCCGCTGGGCGGCCTGCTGGTGTTTCATGTCACCCCGGGCCAGCCGGTGCAGGCCGGGCAACTGATCGCCGAGGTAATCGACCCGCTCAGCGACCGCGTGACCCCGGTATACAACCAGCAGGCCGGGCTGCTGTATGCCCGCTCGCTGCGACGCATGGCCACCGCTGGCATGGTGATTGCGCATGTGGCGGGCAACCAGCCGTACCGCAGCGGCTACCTGTTATCGCCATGAGGGGCCGTGCATGTACAAACTGACCATCGAAGGCCTGCACAAGCGCTACGGCGAGCACCATGTGCTCAAGGGCGTTTCACTGCAGGCCAGCACCGGCGACGTGATCAGCCTGATCGGCGCCAGTGGCTCGGGCAAGAGCACCTTTCTGCGCTGCATCAATTTTCTCGAACAGCCCGACGAGGGCAGCATGACCCTGGACGGCCAGCCGGTGCGCATGGTGCACGACCGCCACGGCCTGCGCGTGGCCGATGCCGACGAGCTGCAGCGTATCCGCACGCGCCTGGCCATGGTGTTCCAGCATTTCAACCTGTGGAGCCACCTGAGCGTGCTGGAGAACATCAGCATGGCGCCGCGCCGGGTGCTGGGGGTAAGCCGGCACGAGGCCGAGGAACGGGCACGTGCCTACCTGGACAAGGTAGGCCTGGCGCCCCGGGTGGCAGACCAGTACCCGGCGTTCCTGTCCGGTGGCCAGCAGCAGCGGGTGGCGATCGCGCGGGCGCTGGCAATGGAGCCGGAGGTGATGCTGTTCGACGAGCCGACTTCGGCGCTGGACCCGGAGCTGGCGGGGGAAGTGCTGCGGGTGATCCAGGGGCTGGCCGAGGAAGGCCGCACCATGATCATGGTGACCCACGAAATGAGCTTTGCACGGCAGGTATCGAGCCAGGTGCTGTTCCTGCATCAGGGGCTGGTGGAGGAACAGGGCGCACCGGCCGATGTGCTGGGCAACCCCAGGAGCGAGCGGCTGCGCCAGTTCCTGAGTGGCAACCTCAAATAACGCGACGATTGTCACCCGCTAAAACTAATGCCGGGCATTGATGGTCTGTGAAGACACACCCACTGCCCACAAGCGGCCCCGGCATGCGTAAACCGTCCGACCTTGCTGGCCCCTGGTTTGCCACCCGTGGCTGGAAGCCCTTCGCCTTTCAGAAGCGCGTGTGGGCCGCCGTCGCCCGCGGCGAATCCGGGTTGCTGCATGCCAGCACCGGCGCCGGCAAAACCTACGCCCTGTGGCTGGCCGCGCTGCAACACCTCCATGCCCAGGACACGCCACGCGCCAAGCACCCGGCACCGCTGCAAGTGCTGTGGATCACCCCCATGCGCGCCCTGGCCGCCGATACCGCGCGGGCCTTGCAGGCGCCACTGGACGCGTTGCAGATTCACTGGAGCCTGGGCGTGCGCAGCGGCGACACCTCCAGCGCCGAGCGTGCCCGCCAGAGCCGGCGCCTGCCCAGTGCCCTGATCACCACCCCCGAAAGCCTGACCCTGCTGCTGACCCGCGATGCGGCGCAGAGCGAGTTCGCCAGCCTGCGCCTGGTGGTGGTGGACGAATGGCACGAACTGCTCGGCAACAAGCGCGGTGTACAGCTGCAGTTGGCCCTGGCGCGCCTGCGCCGCTGGCACCCGGGCCTGATCGTATGGGGCATCTCGGCCACCCTGGGCAACCTGGAGCATGCCCGCGACGTGCTGCTGCCCGAGGGCGGTTGCCTGGTGCAAGGCCGCCAGGACAAGCGCATCGAGGTCGATACCCTGCTGCCAGAAGCCATCGAGCGCTTCCCCTGGGCCGGGCACATGGGGCTCAAGATGCTCGCGCAGGTGCGCGATGAGGTGGCGCGCAGCAGCAGTTGCCTGGTGTTCACCAACACCCGCGCCCAGGCCGAGCTGTGGTATCAGGCGCTGCTGGAGGCGCGCCCCGACTGGGCCGGCATCATTGCCCTGCATCACGCCTCGCTGGCCCGCGAAACCCGCAACTGGGTCGAGCAGAGCCTGAAACAGGGCCAGCTCAAGGCAGTGGTATGTACCTCAAGCCTCGACCTGGGGGTGGATTTTCTGCCCGTCGAACGGGTGTTGCAGATCGGCTCGGCCAAGGGCGTGGCGCGTCTGATGCAGCGCGCCGGACGCTCGGGGCACGCGCCGGGCCGCCCTTCGCGGGTGACCCTGGTACCGACCCACAGCCTGGAGCTGGTGGAGGCCGCCGCCGCCCGCGAGGCCGTGGCAGCACGCCAGATAGAGGCAAGGCGCTCTCCGGCGCTGTGCATGGATGTACTGGTGCAGCACCTGGTGAGCATGGCCCTGGGGGCCGGGTTTCGCCCCGCGCAACTGCTCGAGGAAGTGCGCAGCACCTGGGCCTATCGGCACCTGCGCGACGAACAGTGGCAATGGGCGCTGGAATTCGTGCGCAACGGCGGTGCCTCGCTGGGCGCCTACCCTGACTATCACCGGGTCATCGAAGCGCCGGACGGGGTATGGCGGGTGGCCAACGCGCGCCTGGCGCGCCGCCACCGCATGGGCATCGGCACCATCGTCAGCGATGCGAGCATCCAGCTGAAGTTCTGGAGCAAGGGAGGCGGCGGGCGCAACCTGGGCAGTGTCGAGGAAGCCTTCGTTGCCCGCCTGCGCCCGGGCGATGCCTTCCTGTTCGCCGGGCGCACGCTGGAGCTGGTGCGCATCGACAACATGACCGCCTATGTGCGTCGCAGCACCGCACGCAAACCTGCCGTACCACGCTGGAACGGCGGGCGCATGCCGCTTTCCAGCGAGCTGGCCAGGGCCGTGGTCGAGCAGCTCGACAGCGCCGCGCACGGTCGCTACCACGGGCCGGCCATGCAGGCGGTCAAGCCATTGCTGGAGCTGCAGCGGCGCTGGTCGGTGATCCCCACCCACGACATGCTGCTGGCCGAGACCTGGACCTCGCGTCAGGGCTGCCATCTGTTTCTCTATCCATTTGCCGGGCGCACCACCCACCTTGGGCTGGCCAGCCTGCTGGCGTGGCGCTACAGCCGCAGCCAGCCGGCGAGTTTCTCGATTGCGGTGAACGACTATGGCCTGGAACTGCTGTGCCCTGGCGAAGTGCCGTGGGCGGCCATGCTGCCGGACCTGCTGAGCCCCGATGAACTGCTCGAGGACGTGCTGGCCAGCCTGAATGCCGGCGAAATGGCCATGCGACGTTTTCGCGAAATTGCGCAGATCTCCGGGCTGGTGTTCGGCGGCTATCCCGGCTCGCACAAGAGCACCCGGCAGATCCAGGCGTCCAGCGGCCTGTTCTTCGAGGTGTTCCGCCAGCACGACGCGGGCAACCTGCTGCTGGGCCAGGCCCGTGACGAGGTACTGAACGCAGAGCTTGAGATCGACCGGCTGGCGCAGGTACTGAGCCGGCTGGGCGGTTTGCGCCTGCATCTGCAGCCGCTTGCGCGCCCGGGCCCGCTGGCCTTTCCGCTGCTGGTGGAAGGCATGCGCGAAACCCTGAGCACGGAAAAGCTCGCCGACCGCATCGCCCGCATGGTCGCCGACCTGGAAAAGGCCGCGAGCCGGGAGCGCTGAATGAGTCACTGCCTGAACATCGACGTACACGGCGAGCAGCTCTGGCTGCTGGGGGACAAGGCGCTGTACTGGCCGGCGCGCAGGGTGATGCTGGTGGCCGATGTGCATATCGGCAAGGCGGCGGCATTTCGCGCCCAGCACCTGCCCGTGCCCCGCGGCACCACGCAATCGACCCTGCAACGCCTGGACCGGCTGCTGACCAGCTACCCGTGCGAAGAGCTGATCGTGCTGGGCGACTTTCTGCACGCACGCACCGGCCGCGCCGCGGCCACGCTGGAACGCGTGCGGCAATGGCGGGAACGGCACGCCCGGCTGAAGATCACGCTGATACGCGGCAACCACGACCTGCATGCCGGCGACCCGCCCGAGGGGCTGCGCATCGACGTGCTGGACGGCCCGCTGCTGCTGGGGCCGTTCGCCTTGCAGCACGAGCCCGAGCCCCATGCCACGCACCTGGTGCTGGCCGGCCACGTACACCCGGTGTATGTGCTGCGGGGGCGCGCGCGGCAACGCCTGCGCCTGCCCTGCTTCGTGATCGGCGAACGGCTCGGCCTGCTGCCGGCCTTCGGGGACTTCACCGGCGGCTGGGCAGTGCAGCCTCAGCCGGGTGAGCGCGTGTACCTGACGGCAGACGCGCAGGTATGGCCGGTCAAGCCCTAGGCTCAGGCAACCGGTGCCGGTGGCGGTTCATCAGGGAGTGTGGGTTCACCCGGTTCCATCGGCGGGTTATCGCCTGGCTGCGGCGGCGACGGGGTGTCCGGGCCAGGCTGGCCGGGGACGCCACCGGCCTGCATCAGTGGCGGCTGCGCGAGCAATGACCAGGCCACCAGCCCGATCTGATTGGGCTGCAGCACGGCAAGTTTGGCGCTGATTGAGGGGTCGAGTTTCATAGGCGGCTCCTGAGCGAAGTCCGACACGCCTCCTGGCGTGCCGGGACGGTTCATCTGCTTGGAGTGCCTTGCCGGCGAGTAATTCCCTCGCTTCGTCGGCTCAGGTGCGCGGCAGGGTCACACCACGCTGGCCCTGGTACTTGCCGCCGCGGTCCTTATAGGACACTTCGCACTCTTCGTCGGACTCCAGGAACAGCATCTGCGCCACGCCTTCGTTGGCGTAGATCTTGGCCGGCAGGGTGGTGGTGTTGGAGAACTCCAGGGTCACGTGGCCTTCCCACTCCGGCTCGAGCGGGGTGACGTTGACGATGATGCCGCAACGGGCATAGGTGCTCTTGCCCAGGCAGATGGTCAGCACGTTGCGCGGGATGCGGAAGTACTCGACGGTGCGCGCCAGGGCGAAGGAGTTGGGCGGGATGATGCACACGTCGCTCTTGACGTCGACGAAGCTGCCGGCGTCGAAGTTTTTCGGATCGACGGTGGCCGAATTGATGTTGGTGAACACCTTGAACTCGTCGGCGCAGCGCACGTCGTAGCCGTAGCTGGAGACGCCGAAGGAGATCAGCCGGTTGTCGCTTTCGCCGCGTACCTGACGCTCGACGAAGGGCTCGATCATGCCGTGTTCCTGCGCCATGCGGCGAATCCACTTGTCCGATTTGATGCTCATGGCGGGTGTCCTGAAATAGCGTGGTGAAGAAATTCTGTGGGGCATCTTACCGGGCCCGGCGCCGGGTTCAAAGTTCCGTGCGGTGTTGGCGGCAAGATCCGCGTCATACGGGGCCTGCGCGGGGTATCGCGGCGCCGCCAGTCTTGAATTGCACGAAAGCTGAACAAGACCATTGGCACGTTCTGGAAAAAGGGTTATGGTGACGCCACTGTGCTGCACGTGTCACTGAGAATCTCTACCTGATGCAAGATCTCGATCAACCCATCTTCATGAATTTTCTGCCTCTTTGCACTCAGTCTCGGCCAGGGCGTTTCCTGAGCCGTAATTAACTTTGTCCAAGGAGACAGACCATGTCCAATCGCCAAACCGGTACCGTTAAGTGGTTCAACGATGAAAAAGGCTTCGGCTTCATCACCCCACAATCCGGTGACGACCTGTTCGTACACTTCAAAGCCATTCAAGCTGACGGCTTCAAAAGCCTGAAAGAAGGCCAGCAGGTCTCTTTCGTCGCTACCCGCGGTCAGAAAGGCATGCAAGCTGAAGAAGTACAAGTTATCTAACTTGCGCTTCACTGCTTGAAAAAAGCCCTGCCCTCACCGGCGGGGCTTTTTTTTGCCTTGCCGGTGGGCCTGCCCGTAGGAGCCGGCGTTGCCGGCGAAGGCAACACCGCAGTACCTGCCTGGTGATGCAGTGGGCCCTTCGCCGACAACGCCGGCTCCTACACAGGCGAGGGTATCGACTCAGTCTTCGCTGATGGTGATATTGGGCATCGCCGGCGCCGCCGCTTCCTGCAGCACGATGCGCGCCCCCACCTGCCGTGCCAGTTCCTGGTACACCATGGCAATCTGGCTTTCAGGCTCGGCAATCGCGGTCGGCTTGCCGCTGTCGGCCTGCTCGCGAATCAGCATCGACAGGGGCAGCGAAGCCAGCAGCTCCACACCGTACTGCGCCGCCAGCTTCTCGCCACCACCTTCACCGAACAGGTGCTCGGCATGCCCGCAGTTCGAGCAGATATGCACGGCCATGTTCTCGACCACGCCCAGCACCGGGATATTCACCTTGCGGAACATCTCCACACCCTTTTTCGCGTCCAGCAGCGCAAGGTCCTGCGGCGTGGTCACGATCACCGAACCAGCCACCGGCACCTTCTGCGCCAGGGTCAGCTGGATGTCGCCGGTGCCCGGCGGCATGTCGATCACCAAGTAGTCGAGGTTGTCCCAGGCGGTCTGGGTCACCAGTTGCAGCAACGCACCGGAGACCATCGGGCCACGCCATACCATCGGCGTGTTGTCGTCGGTAAGAAACGCCATCGACATGACTTCCACGCCATGCGCACGCAACGGCACGAACCACTTCTGGTCGCGGATCTGCGGCCGGGTCCCTTCGGCGATACCGAACATCACGCCCTGGCTGGGGCCATAGATGTCGGCATCCAGGATACCCACCCGCGCCCCTTCACGGGCCAGGGCCAGGGCCAGGTTGGCGGCGGTGGTGGACTTGCCCACACCGCCCTTGCCGGAGGCCACGGCCACGATGTTCTTGACGTTGGCCAGGCCCGGAATCTGCGCCTGGGCCTTGTGCGCGGCGATCACACAGGTGATCTCGACCTGTGCCGAGGCCACGCCCTCGATCCCCTCGACGGCAGTCTGCAGCACCTGGGCCCAGCCGTTCTTGAACAGGCCGGCGGCATAGCCCAGCTCCAGGGCCACGCTGACCCGGTCGCCCTGGATATCGATGCTGCGCACACACCCGGCGCTGACCGGGTCCTGGTTCAGGTAAGGGTCGGTGTATTGGCGAAGGACGGTTTCAACCGCTGCGCGAGTGACGGCGCTCATGGAGACTCCCGATAAAAGACTGAATGAAACAGGTCGCTATGCTAACCCGTGAAACAACGGCAGATACGTCCATGGGGTGAAATATATTTCCCATCGTTTTATAGTGGCCGATCACCGTTCATACCCTGTAGCCGAAAGTAGCCGAGCCCCCATGTCCGAGCCACGCCAGATTCTCGTCACCAGCGCCCTGCCCTATGCCAACGGGTCGATCCACCTTGGCCACATGCTCGAGTACGTTCAGACAGACATGTGGGTGCGCTTCCAGAAGTACCGCGGCAACCAGTGCACCTACGTGTGCGCCGACGACGCGCACGGTTCGGCGATCATGCTGCGCGCCGAGAAAGAAGGCATTACCCCCGAGCAACTGATCGCGAACGTGCAGGCCGAGCACTGCGGCGACTTTGCCGACTTTCTGGTGGAGTTCGACAACTACCATTCGACCCACGCCGACGAAAACCGCGAGCTGTCGAGCCAGATCTACCTGAAACTGCGTGACGCCGGGCATATCGCCACGCGCTCGGTCACCCAGTATTTCGACCCCGACAAGCAGATGTTCCTGGCCGACCGCTTCATCAAGGGCACCTGCCCCAAATGCGCGGCCGACGACCAGTATGGCGACAACTGCGAAAAATGCGGCGCCACCTACGCACCGACCGAACTGAAGAACCCCAAGTCGGCGATCTCCGGCGCCACCCCGGTGCTCAGGGACTCCCAGCACTTCTTCTTCAAGCTGCCCGACTTCCAGGCCATGCTGCAGCAGTGGACCCGCAGCGGCACACTGCAGGACGCCGTGGCCAACAAGTTGGCCGAATGGCTGGATTCCGGCCTGCAGGAATGGGACATCTCCCGTGATGCGCCGTACTTCGGCTTCGAGATCCCGGGCGAGCCGGGCAAGTACTTCTATGTGTGGCTGGACGCGCCGATCGGCTACATGGCCAGCTTCAAGAACCTGTGCGACCGCACGCCGGAACTGGACTTCGACGCCTACTGGAAAAAAGACTCCAGCGCCGAGCTGTACCACTTCATCGGCAAGGACATCGTCAACTTCCACGCGCTGTTCTGGCCTGCCATGCTCGAAGGCGCCGGCTACCGCAAGCCGACCGCAATCAACGTGCACGGCTACCTGACGGTCAACGGCCAGAAGATGTCCAAGTCCCGTGGCACCTTCATCAAGGCGCGCACCTACCTCGACCACCTGTCGCCGGAATACCTGCGCTACTACTACGCGGCCAAGCTGGGCCGTGGCGTGGATGACCTGGACCTGAACCTGGAAGACTTCGTGCAGAAGGTCAACTCGGACCTGATCGGCAAGGTGGTCAACATCGCCAGCCGCTGCGCAGGGTTCATCCACAAGGGCAACGGCGGCGTGATGGTGGCCGGCGACGCCGCACCGGAGCTGACCGAGGCCTTCCTGGCTGCGGCACCGGGTATCGCCGACGCCTACGAAGGCCGCGACTTCGCCCGTGCGATGCGCGAAATCATGGGCCTGGCCGACCGCGCCAACGCCTGGATCGCCGACAAGGCCCCGTGGTCGCTGGCCAAGCAGGAAGGCAAGCAGGACGAAGTGCAGGCCGTGTGCGCCCAGGGCATCAACCTGTTCCGCCAGCTGGTGATCTTCCTCAAGCCGGTGCTGCCGCAACTGGCCAGCGATGCCGAGGCGTTCCTGAACGTCGCGCCGCTGACCTGGAACGACCACCAGAGCCGTCTCGAGAACCACCAGCTGAACCCGTTCAAGGCATTGATGACCCGCATCGACCCGGTCAAGGTGCAAGCCATGGTCGACGCTTCCAAGCAGGACCTGGCCGCCAGCCAGACCAGCGTGGTCACCGGCAACGGCGAACTGACCAAGGACCCATTGGCGGCTGAGATCGACTTCGACACCTTTGCCGCCGTCGACCTGCGGGTAGCGCTGATTCTCAAGGCCGAAGCCGTGGAAGGGGCCGACAAGCTGCTGCGCCTGACCCTGGACATCGGTGACGAGCAGCGCAACGTGTTCTCCGGCATCAAGTCCGCCTACCCGGACCCGAGCAAGCTGGAAGGTCGTCTGACCATGATGATCGCCAACCTCAAGCCACGCAAAATGCGCTTTGGCGTGAGCGAGGGGATGGTCATGGCCGCAGGCCCTGGCGGCGAGGAGATCTACCTGCTCAGCCCTGACAGCGGCGCCAAGCCGGGTCAGCGCATCAAGTAAGTGCCACGCCCCGACCCTGACCGGCCGGGGCGTTCTCATTGCACCGTGATTGCCGGATAATGGCGCACAGCCTCTTGCCTGTGGCGCGCCCATGACCGAACTGCTCCTTACCCTTATCAGCGCTGCGCTGGTCAACAACCTCGTGTTGCACCAGGCCCTCGCGCTCGACCCGCTGCTGCAGCCCGTCGAGCCGGCGTCACGTCGCCGGGTGCACGCACTGGGGTTGGCGACGCTGGTGCTGATGGTGCTGGCGGTCGTACCGGGGCAGTTGCTTTACCGCTACGGGTTGCGCCCGCTGCAACTGGAGTACCTGCGCCTGTTCGTGTTCCTGCCGCTGTGCGTTCTGCTGGCAGCGCCGGTGCTGAACCGGTTGCAACGCCAACTGCCACACTGGCCGTTCACCGGCCTCAAACCCTTGCTGCTGGGCAATGCCGCCGTCCTGGGCCTTGCCCTGCAAGCCAGCGATGCCACGCTCGACCCGTTCGCCACCCTGGCCCTGAGCCTGGGCGGCGGCCTGGGCTTCTGGCTGGCGCTGTGCCTGTTCGACGACCTGCGCCAACGCAGCGACGCGGCCCCCGTGGCCTTGCGCGGCCTGCCCATCGAGCTGATCGGCGCAGGGATCATGGCCCTGGCCTTTCTCGGTTTCAACGGACTGTTCACCTCATGAGCCTGATTCAACGCATCGACGCCCTGCTGCCCCAGACCCAATGCGGCAAGTGCGGTCATGCCGGCTGCCAGCCTTACGCCCAGGGGCTGGCAGCGGGCGAGGCGATCAACAAGTGCCCACCCGGCGGCAGCGAGACCATTGCCGCACTGGCAGCACTGCTGCAGGTGCCGGTGATTGCCCTGGATACCGACCGCGGCAGTGCGCCCGCCCAGGTCGCCTTCATTCGCGAGGCCGAATGTATCGGTTGCACCAAATGCATCCAGGCCTGCCCGGTGGACGCCATCGTCGGCGCCGCCAAGCTGATGCACACGGTCATCAGCGCCGAATGTACCGGCTGCGACCTGTGCGTGGCGCCTTGCCCGGTCGACTGCATCGACCTGCTGCCACTGCCTGCCGACAGCCCCATCGTGCCGATCGTCGGCGGCCTGGCGCGCACCCGGCCACAGCAGCTCGCCCGCGCCGCCCGGCGCAGCCATGCACGCCATCGCTTCGAGCAGCGTGCCCAGCGCCTGCAACGCGAAGAGGCGCGCAAGCAGGCCGAACGCATCGCGCGCAGCCAGCGGCCCGCCCCGAACGCGGCGGCTGCGGTGCCGGCCGACGACCCGATCAAGGCCGCGATTGCGCGGGTGCAGGCGCAAAAGGCTGCAGCCGCCGATGCGGCGCTGAAAAAGGCCAAGATTGCCGCGGCCATGAGTCGCGCCCAGCTGACCAAGGCGCGCACAGCCTTTGGCGACTCGCCAAGCCCGGCGCAGCAAGCGCAACTGGCTGACCTGCAGCAAGCGCAACAACAGGCCCAGGCTCACCTGGAATCACTGCTGGCGGTAAGCGATGCTGCCCGCGCCTGATCCGGGCGAACGCCTGCGCGCCAGCCTGCGCCTGGTGCTGCTGGCGTGCCTGCCCGGCTTGCTGGCACTGACCTGGCTGCACGGTTGGGGCACCCTGCTCAACCTGCTGCTGACCACCACCGCGGCGCTGGCGACCGAAGCGGTGTTGCTGCGCGCCCAGCGCCGCCCGGTGCGTGCTGCACTGGGCGACGGCAGTGCCCTGGTCAGCGCCACGCTGCTGGCCATCGCCCTGCCCGCCTACCTCGCCTGGTGGGTGCCGGTGATTGCCAGCGCAAGCGCCCTGGCCCTGGGCAAGCATGTGTACGGCGGGCTTGGCAAGAATCCGTTCAACCCGGCCATGCTCGGCTATGCCGTGGCCCTGGTCAGCTTTCCGGCCCAGATGACCCAGTGGCCCGGACCGCAACCGCTGGACCTGGGCACCAGCCTCGAAGCGGTGTTCGGCTTGGCCGTCCGACCCGACGCCTGGGCCCAGGCGACGGTGCTGGATGTGGTGCGCCACAACCAGAGCCTGACCATCGAAGAACTGTTCGGCCAGCACCCGGCCTTCGGCCGGTTCGCCGGCGCGGGCAGCGAGTGGGTCGCCCTGGCCTTCCTGGCCGGTGGCCTGTTGTTGCTGCAGCGCAAGGTGTTCAGCTGGCATGCCCCGGTGGCCATGCTGGGCAGCCTGTTCATCATGAGCCTGCTGGGCTGGAACGGCTCGGGCTCCGACTCCAATGGCTCGCCGCTGTTTCACCTGCTGGCCGGCTCCAGCCTGTTCGTCGCGTTCTTCATCGTCACCGAACCGGTCAGCGGCCCCAGGGCGGCCAGCGCACGCCTGCTGTTCGGCGCCGGGGTGGGCGTGCTGGTCTATCTGATCCGTACCTGGGGTAGCTACCCCGACGGCAGCGCGTTCGCCGTGCTGCTGATGAACCTGTGCGTGCCGGCGCTCGAACGCTGGGCCGCGCGGCGCCAAGGGCAGCCGGCATGACCCCCCGGGCGCGTGCAGTGCTGCTGGTGGCGGCCGTGGCGTGCCTGGCCATCGGCTGCGCCATTGGCTGGGCGCAGTTGAACGCCGCGCGTATCAGCCAGGCTGAACAGCAGCTCAAGGCCAGGAGCCTGCTGAGCGTGCTGCCGGCAGAGCGCTACGACAACCAGCCGCTGCAACGCCCCCTCGCACTGCCCGCACCGACCCTGGCCCATAGCACCCTGCTGGCCGGCTACCGCGCGACCCTGCTCGGCCAGCCCAGCGCCGTGGTGCTGCACAGCCGGGTACAGGGCTATGCGGGGCCACTGGACCTGCTGATCGCCATCGACAGCCACGGCCGCCTGCTGGCCACCCGGGTGCTGCAGCACCAGGAAACGCCAGGGCTTGGCGGCAAGTTGAGTGAACCGGGCAACACCTGGCTACTCGGGTTCGAGGGCCGCACGCTGGCGGACACCCCCGATCCGGCCTGGGCCCTCAAGCGCGATGCCGGCCAGTTCGACCAGCTGGCCGGCGCCAGCGTGACCTCCCGCGCAGTGATCCAGGCGGTGCACGATGCCCTGCGCTACTTCGACGAACACTCCCACTATCTGCTGGGTACCGGTGAACATGAATAGCCGCAGCCTGCTCATCCTCAGCCTGGCCCCGATGCTGGGCGCCAGCCAGACCCTGGCCCAGGCCGCAGCGCTGGCGTTGTTCAGCCTGTTGAGCCTGTGCCTGCACCGGTTGTGCATGACGCCCTTGCGCCCGCTGCTGCAAGGGCTGCAGACCACGCTGGTCAGCGTGCTGCTGGCGGCGATGCTGGTGACCTGCCTGGAGCTGAGCCTGCGCGCCTGGGCCCTGGAGGTTCACGCGCAACTGGGCATCTACCCGGGGCTGATCGCACTGCAATGCGTGCTGCTGGAACAGTGCTTCGAGCGCCATCGCGGCGTCGCGCAAGGCCTGCTGGTGGTCATCGGCTTGTGTACAGTGCACCTGCTGCTGGGCCTGTGCCGCGAACTGCTGGGCTCTGCCGGGCTGCGCCTGGCCCAACTGACCCCGGGCGCACTGATCCTGCTGGGCCTGCTACTGGCCATTTTCAACCGGGTGCGGCGCAAGCCGGCCCCCTCTAGCCGTCAAGGAAGCCTCTGAGCCCATGAATGCTGCCAAACGCCTGGAAATCTTTCGCAGGCTGCACGAAGACAACCCGGACCCGAAGACCGAGCTGGCCTACACCACCCCCTTCGAACTGCTGATCGCGGTCATCCTCTCGGCGCAATCCACCGACGTGGGGGTCAACAAGGCCACCGCACGCCTGTACCCGGTGGCCAACACACCCCAGGCCATCTACGACCTGGGCGTTGAAGGGTTGTCCAGCTACATCAAGACCATCGGCCTGTACAACAGCAAGGCCAAGAACGTCATCGAAACCTGTCGCCTGCTGATCGAGCGCCACGGCGGCGAAGTGCCGCAAACCCGCGAAGCCCTCGAAGCGTTGCCCGGGGTGGGCAGAAAGACGGCCAACGTGGTGCTCAACACCGCATTTCGCCAGCCGACCATGGCGGTGGACACGCATATCTTCCGGGTCAGCAACCGCACCCGTATCGCCCCCGGCAAGACGGTGCTGGAGGTGGAAAAGGCATTGATGAAGTTTGTGCCCAAGGACTATCTGCTGGATGCGCACCACTGGCTGATACTGCATGGGCGCTATGTATGCCAGGCGCGCAAGCCACGCTGTGGAAGCTGCCGTATCGAGGACCTTTGCGAGTACCCGCAAAAAACCTCCGACGATTGAACAAATAGTTGAATCGGTTGCGCACGATTGAAAAAATCTTTTTTACCGGCTCTGAAAATATCGCTATAAGGTGCGCCAATAGCCCTCTTGGCATGGAGTGACTTATGAGCACCGATAACGAAGAGCTGGATATCGACGTCGAGCCTGACACGGCAGACGAACAGGAAACGGAAAGCCCGCCCGAAACGGCGAAGACCAACCTCAGCAAGCGTCGCACCATCGACAACATGCTGGAAGAACGCCGCCTGCAAAAGCAGTTGGCCGATTACGACTTCGATCTTTGACGGCCCACTTCAGGTCGCGGGCGGGCCGTCTCTAGCGCATGCAGGGGCCAGGCAGTCGCCCTGGCAAGGTCTGGTTCACACCAGGCCGTTACGCTGGGCCAGTTCGATAAGGTCCACCAGGGAGCGCGCATTGAGCTTGAGCAACAGGCGCGTCTTGTAGGTACTCACCGTCTTGTTGCTCAGAAACATGCCGTCGGCAATCTCCTTGTTGGTCTTGCCACGTGCCAGTTGCTGCAGCACCATCATCTCCCGCCCCGACAGACGTTCGACCATATCCGCTTCGCTGGAACCGCCAAGGTTCGAACGCACCGAGTGCAGGGCCTGGTTGGGGAAGTAGCTGTAACCGGAGAGGACCGCCTTGATGGCGCTGAGCAGCTCGGTAAGGTCCTGCTGCTTGCAGACATAACCCGCGGCGCCCGCCTGCATGCACCGCATCGAAAAATGCCCAGGTGCCTGTGAGGTCAGCACCAGTACCTTTATGTTCACGTCATTGGAGGTCAACCTTGCGATGACCTCCAGCCCATCGAGCTTGGGCATGCCGATATCCAGTATCACGATATCGGGCAGGTGTTTCTTGACCAGCTGCAGCGCGTCCACTCCGTTGTCGGTCTCTGCGACAACTTCATAGCCATGCCGCTCCATCAGCATGCGTACAGCCAGGCGAATGACCGGATGATCATCCACGATCAGCACTTTATTCATGGGCAAAATCCAATTTTCGCTGTTCGATTTTTTGAGCCCGCACAATAGCCTAGTCAACCGGCATAGTGCATTGCAGCTTCCTTGACAGTTGCACGACAAGACCAGACCTACCTAAATAGAAGATTATTCCTACAAAACTTCCTGATAGCAGGCGTTAAGCAGAAACAATCATTGGGTCGTTCGAGGCGTGCATGCAGTGCGAACAAACACTAACACCGCACTCTCGCCACGTTCCATATGACAACGCTCGCCCGCACGCAGGAAATATCCGTGATATTTGCCAAACCCGGGTATCAATCCCGTCACGGCGTTTTATCGCGTCGAAGTTGCACCGAAGTATTTCCTGAGGACGATCCATAACCCCCTGAACACCGAAGTACCCAGGCCGCATAGTGGTTCCAAAAACAATGCGAACCCTGACCCTTGCGCCCACGAAACAGCGCTCACGCCGAGCAGCAGGCACGTACATGAGCAACGTCGAACCGAAAAGCCCACTGACGATCATTGCTATTTTCGCGGGTATCATCGAAGCCTCTGCGTTGGCCTCACTGCCCTTTCTTGGCGAAGACAGCCAGGGTATCTACACGTGGTTTCTGGTGGGCTTTCCACCCTTTCTGACAATCCTGTTTTTCCTGACGCTCAACTTCAACAGCAAGACGCTGTATTGCCCGGAGTACAACGAGGACACGCCTGAAGTTCAGGATGAACCCAAAGACTGGTCAACTTCAGAACAACGTGAAAGTCACCTGCCGCCTGCCCGTTCTGCCTTTGCACAATTGACCACACAAGCCCCACCCCTGGGTTGCGACGCCATGGCACCCGCTATCTCGACCATCGTCATTTCCGGTGCACAAAGCAAATCGCTGATCGAATACCTTGTCACTCAGGCCATCACGCAACAGCCCAGGCTGGGCACGCTGGTCATCCACAACCTTGAAACCGGCACGCAGACCACACTGACCACCCATGCCCTGGGCGCCGAGCTACCGCAATGAAGGCATAAAAAAACCCGGCCTCAGGCCGGGTTCCTTTCGTTCAAGCGCCCCTCACACCAGTGAGCGGCCCTTGTTCGCGGCAATGCGCAGGCGCAGTGCGTTGAGCTTGATGAAGCCCGCCGCGTCGGCCTGGTTGTAGGCGCCGCCGTCTTCTTCGAAGGTGGCGATGTTGGCATCGAACAGCGAATCGTCAGACTTGCGACCGGTGACGATCACGTTGCCCTTGTACAGCTTCAGGCGAACCACACCGTTCACGTTCAACTGCGAAGCATCGATCATCTGTTGCAGCATCAGACGCTCAGGGCTCCACCAGTAGCCGGTGTAGATCAGGCTGGCGTACTTGGCCATCAGCTCATCCTTGAGGTGAGCCACTTCGCGGTCCAGGGTGATGGACTCGATCGCACGGTGCGCGCGCAGCATGATGGTGCCGCCCGGGGTTTCGTAGCAGCCACGGGACTTCATGCCCACATAGCGGTTCTCGACGATGTCCAGGCGACCGATGCCGTTCTCGCCGCCGATGCGGTTCAGGGTGGCCAGGACGGTGGCCGGAGTCATCTCGACGCCGTCCAGCGCCACGACGTCGCCGTTGCGGTAGGTCAGTTCCAGGTAGGTCGGAACGTCAGGGGCGTTTTCTGGCGACTTGGTCCAGCGCCACATGTCTTCTTCGTGCTCCGTCCAGGTATCCTCCAGCACGCCGCCCTCGTAGGAGATGTGCAGCAGGTTGGCGTCCATCGAGTACGGCGACTTCTTCTTGCCGTGACGCTCGATCGGGATACCGTGCTTTTCGGCGTAGTCCATCAGCTTCTCGCGCGAGAGCAGGTCCCACTCGCGCCATGGGGCGATGACCTTGACGCCTGGCTTGAGCGCGTAGGCACCCAGCTCGAAACGCACCTGGTCGTTGCCCTTGCCGGTGGCGCCATGGGAAATGGCGTCGGCGCCGGTTTCGTTGGCGATCTCGATCAGACGCTTGGCGATCAGCGGACGTGCGATGGAAGTACCCAGCAGGTACTCGCCTTCGTAGACGGTGTTGGCGCGGAACATCGGGAACACGAAATCGCGGACGAATTCTTCTCGCAGGTCATCGATGTAGATCTCTTTGACACCCATGGCCTGAGCCTTGGCGCGGGCCGGTTCGACCTCCTCGCCCTGCCCCAGATCGGCGGTGAACGTCACCACTTCACAGTTGTAGGTATCTTGCAGCCACTTGAGAATCACCGAAGTATCAAGGCCGCCGGAATACGCCAGTACGACCTTTTTTACGTCCGCCATGCCATCACTCCACGGGTTGTACGGAAAGCCGGTGATTCTACCGGCCTTACCGCAGAATTTACAGTGGGGCGACAGCTTGTGACGACAAAGCGACAGAAATTGTCGTCGGCGCGACCGGCGGTCGCACCGTCGAATCAGGCGGCGGGTTTGCCTGCCTGGGCGGCCGGCGTCTGCGTGGGTGCCGGCGCAGGCGGGGTCGCTGCCGGTTCGGCAGGCTTGTGCGGGGCAACCTCTGCGGGCTTCTCGACCGGGGTGACGCGGTCGAGCTGGATGTTCACCCGGCGGTTGCGTGCCCGATTGGCGGCATTGGTATTGGCCGCCAGCGGATAGCGCTCGCCATGAAAGCGCACGGTGATCTGCTCTTCGGGGATGCCATGGGCCTTGAGGTAGTCCTGCACCGCCAGGGCGCGGCGACGCGAGAGGTCACGGTTGGTCAGGCGGTTGCCGCTGTTGTCGGAGTGGCCATCGAGCTCGATGTGGTTGACCGTGGGGTCGGCCTTGAGGAAGTCGATGATCACGTCCAGGCGGGCACGTGCATCGGCATCCAGATCGATACCGCCGCCCGGAAAGCCCACGCGTGCCTGGCGCACCTGGTCATAGTTCATCGGCAGCAGCTTGGCCGCACAGGCCTGGTAGTCACCGTAGGCACGGTTGAACTTCACCGGCAGCACGCGCACTTCCATGCTGCGCCCGGCTTCGCCGGTGTAGTTGCGCACCACGGTGCTGCGCCCGTCCAGCAGGCCATTGATGAGCCGGCTGGCCTGGCCCTGGGAGCTGTTGAACAGCACGCCGCTGCGCGCCATGCGCACCGCGCCCAGGTTGATGTCGCCACGCCCGGGCTGCCACGGTGCGGCGGCGGCCAGCAGGGTCGCGGAGCCGGCGCCCAGCACATTGCTGGTGGAGCGCAGCTGGAAGGTGGCCTGCTCGCCCGCGCGGCGCACGAACTCGCCGCTGCCGAAATCGGCGATCGGCTGGATCAGCCGGCATTCGAACTGATCGCCCTCGACCTTCCACTCGACGTTCTCCACGCGAGTCTGGAAGGTGAGTGCCACGGCCGGCAGGCTGGCAAACATACTGAGCAGGGCTAGGTAACGCTGGCGCACGGGCGGCTCCACAAATTTCTTACGGCATACCTGCAAGCTATCGGACGCCCTGCGCAAAACTTGATAGCGAGTGCTCGGATCGGGCTTTTCCGGTAGCATTCACCGGGAGTTCGAACCGCCTGGAATCCCCAATGTCCGACCGCCTGACCCTCCTGCGTCCCGACGACTGGCACATCCATCTTCGCGATGGCGCTGTATTGCCCCATACCGTCGGCGACGTGGCGCGCACCTTTGCCCGCGCCATCATCATGCCCAACCTGGTACCGCCGGTACGCAACACTGCCGAAGCCGACGCCTATCGCCAGCGCATCCTGGCCGCCCGCCCTGCCGGCAGCCGCTTCGAACCGCTGATGGTGCTGTACCTCACCGACCGCACCCAGCCCGAGGACATTCGCGCGGCCAAGGCCAGCGGATTCGTGCATGCCGCCAAGATGTACCCGGCCGGCGCGACCACCAACTCGGACTCCGGCGTGACCAGCGTCGACAAGATTTTCCCGGTGCTCGAAGCCATGGCCGAGGTGGGCATGCCGCTTCTGGTGCACGGCGAAGTGACCCGCCCCGAGATCGACGTGTTCGATCGCGAGAAGCTGTTCATCGACGAGCATCTGCGCCGTGTGGTCGAACGCTTCCCCACGCTCAAAGTGGTGTTCGAGCACATCACCACTGCCGAAGCCGTGCAGTTCGTCAACGAGGCCCCGGCCAACGTCGGCGCGACCATCACCGCCCAGCACCTGCTGTACAACCGCAACCACATGCTGGTGGGCGGTATTCGCCCGCACTTCTACTGCCTGCCGATCCTCAAGCGCAACACCCACCAGGTGGCTCTGCTCGACGCAGCCACCAGCGGCAGCAGCAAGTTCTTCCTCGGCACCGATTCGGCGCCCCACGCCCAGCATGCCAAGGAAGCCGCCTGCGGCTGTGCCGGCTGCTACACCGCGTTCGCCGCCATCGAGCTGTACGCCGAGGCGTTCGAACAGCGCAACGCGCTGGACAAGCTGGAAGGTTTCGCCAGCCTTCATGGCCCGGCGTTCTACGGCCTGCCGGCGAACACCGACCACATTACCCTGGTCCGCGAAAGCTGGACCGCCCCAGGCAGCCTGCCGTTCGGCGAGCAGACTGTCATCCCGCTGCGCGCCGGTGAGCAACTGCGCTGGCGCCTGCTGGAGGAGACTGTGTGAGCGACGATTACGAAGACGACCAGGAAGGTCAAGGCGGCGGTTCGCGCCATCCGATGGCAGAGCGCTTTCGCGGCTACCTGCCGGTGGTGGTGGATGTTGAAACCGGTGGTTTCAACTGCGCCACCGATGCACTGCTGGAAATAGCCGCAGTCACCATCGGCATGGACGAAAAGGGCTTCCTGTTCCCGGAGCACACCTATTTCTTCCGCGTCGAACCCTTCGAGGGCGCCAATATCGAACAGGCGGCCCTGGACTTCACCGGCATCAAGCTCGATCACCCGCTGCGCATGGCGGTCAGCGAAGAGTCGGCGCTGACCGACATCTTCCGCGGCGTGCGCAAGGCCCTCAAGGCCAATGGCTGCAAGCGCGCGATCCTGGTGGGGCACAACAGCAGTTTCGACCTGGGCTTCCTCAACGCGGCCGTGGCGCGCCACGACATGAAGCGCAACCCCTTCCACCCGTTCTCCAGCTTCGACACCGCCACTTTGGCTGGCCTGGCCTATGGTCAGACCGTGCTGGCGCGGGCCTGCCAGAGTGCCGACATCGACTTTGACGGGCGGGAGGCACACTCGGCGCGCTACGACACCGAGAAGACGGCCGAGCTGTTCTGCGGCATCGTCAATCGCTGGAAGGAAATGGGCGGCTGGCAGGACTTTCGCGACTGACCGCTTCGCCGGCCGGCGCCTGCAGACGCTACGCGACGCAGGAGCCAGCCTTTCTGGCGAACAGGCATAAAAAAACCGGCCACCAGGGCCGGTTTTTTCATGCGTGGCGCTTACAGCTTGCCAGCATTCTCGCTCAGGTAGGCAGCAACGCCTTCTGGCGAAGCGGTCATGCCCTTGTCGCCTTTTTTCCAGTTGGCAGGGCAGACTTCGCCGTGCTCTTCGTGGAATTGCAGCGCGTCGACCAGACGGATCAGCTCTTCCATGTTGCGGCCCAGCGGCAGGTCGTTGACGATCTGCGAACGGACAACACCCTTGTCGTCGATCAGGAACGCGCCACGGAAGGCCACGCCGCCTTCGGACTCGACGTCGTAGGCCTGGGCGATTTCGTGCTTGAGGTCGGCAGCCATGATGTATTTGACCGGGCCGATACCGCCGGCGTTGATCGGGGTGTTGCGCCAGGCGTTGTGGGTGAAGTGCGAGTCGATCGAAACGGCGATCACTTCAACGTTGCGCGCCTTGAAGTCGTCCATGCGGTGATCCAGGGCGATCAGCTCGGACGGGCAGACGAAGGTGAAGTCCAGTGGGTAGAAGAACACCAGGCCGTACTTGCCCTTGATAGCCGAAGCCAGGTTGAAGCTGTCGACGATCTCGCCGTTGCCCAGTACTGCAGGTACGGTGAAGTCCGGGGCGTTTTTGCCTACGAGCACGCTCATTCGATATCTCCTGATGGTATTGAATGGTTTGCGCAGCCGACCCGCAGGTCCGCTGGCATGACACAAGAACTGCCCATCATACACCGACCGACGCCGTGCGCCGAGCGAATGCCAGCCCACTGCCAGACTGACCGCCGGTCGCTCTGGAACGGGCCTCTGCACAAGGTACTTTGACAAGCATTCTCATTAGCATTAAGCTCCCCGACATCAAGCCTTTACCAGCGATGGTCTCCCTTATGTATGTGTGTCTTTGTGTTGGTGTTACCGACGGACAGATCCGCGATGCGATTTACGAAGGATGCTGCAGCTACAAGGAAGTCCGTGCCGCCACCAACGTGGGCACCCAGTGCGGCAAATGTGCCTGCCTGGCCAAGGAAGTGGTACGTGAAACCCTGACCAAACTGCAGGTCAGCCAGGCCGCCCTGCCTTATCCGGTAGAATTTACCGCAGCCTGAAAACAGCGAATTTGAAGAACCGGACCTCGTGTCCGGTTTTTTTATGCCTGCAATTCAAGTAGTTAGGCTTAAAACGCGGAACACAAACATTCTTATTCCGATTAATTTTCATTTATTATTCAATAACTTAGGTTTGACACTGGAAGTTGTCGGGCTCAGACTCGTGCTTATCGACACACTTACGCAGGGCAGGACCCCATCATGAAAGGCGACGTTAGCGTCATCCAGCATCTCAACAAGATCCTCGGAAACGAGCTGGTCGCAATCAACCAATACTTCCTGCATGCGCGCATGTACGAAGACTGGGGTCTGGAAAAGCTCGGCAAGCACGAATACAAAGAATCCATCGACGAGATGAAACACGCTGACAAACTGATCAAGCGCATCCTGTTTCTCGAAGGTATTCCCAACGTCCAGGACCTGGGCAAGCTGCTGATTGGCGAACACACCAAGGAAATGCTCGAGTGCGACCTGCGCCTGGAGCAGAAAGGCCTGATCGACCTGAAGGCGGCGATTGCGCATTGCGAGACCGTGGGCGACTTCGGCAGCCGCGAACTGCTCGAAGACATCCTCGAGGCCGAGGAAGAGCATATCGACTGGCTGGAAACCCAGTTGAGCCTGATCGACAAGGTCAGCCTGGAAAACTACCTGCAGTCGCAGATGGGCGAGTAATCACGCCTAACCGGCTGCAACCAAAGCCCCGCCTGCGCGGGGCTTTTTTTCGCCTGGGGTAACCGGCCTTGCCGGCCACCGGGCCCAGGCAGGCACAAAAAAGCCCCGCAGATGCGGGGCTCTTCAGTGCAAAACCGGATTCAGGCCTTGGCCGCCTCGGCCTTGGCAGCGGCGTCCTTGATCAGGGTCTGCAGCTCGCCGTTGGCAAACATCTCGGCCATGATATCGCTGCCGCCGACCAGCTCACCGCCCACCCACAGTTGCGGGAAGGTCGGCCAGTTGGCGTACTTGGGCAGGTTGGCGCGGATTTCCGGGTTCTGCAGGATATCCACGTAAGCGAACTTCTCGCCACAACCCATCACGGCTTGCGCCGCCTTGGCCGAAAAGCCGCACTGCGGGGCATTCGGCGAGCCTTTCATGTAAAGCAGAATGGTGTTGTTGGCAATCTGCTCTTTGATTGTTTCGATAATATCCATGAAGCACCTCGCGGCTGAACTTTCCGACCTGGTTGTCGGCACGGTGACGCATTGTATCGGAAAGCCGAGCGTGACGCTCGGCCTTGCCGATATCAGGCCGCAACCACCTCTACCACCACCCCGTTGAGCGCCGCATTGCCCGATACCGCGTCGCGCTGACGCTCGTCGGTCAGATCGTTGGCACTGGCCCCTGCTTGCGCCTGAGCGATGCCCAGGCGCATGCCTGGCCGCCCATGGCCGAAGCCGTGTGGCAGGCTGACCACGCCGGGCATCATATCGGTGCTGGCGAACACCTCCACCTCGATGCTGCCCACGCGCGAGCTGACACGCACCCGCTGGCCGTCCTGCAACTGCCGGCCGGCCAGGTCGTCGGGATGCATCAGCAGCTGGTGGCGCGGCTTGCCCTTCACCAGGCGATGGTAGTTGTGCATCCAGGAGTTGTTGCTGCGCACATGCCGACGCCCGATCAGCACCAGTTGCGTGGCGTGGGGCAAAGCTTGCGCGGCGAAGCGCTGAAGGTCGGCCAGGATCACCGCGGGCGCGGCCTCGACACACTGGCTGGCAGTTTTCAGCCGTGCACCAAGGTTGGGCTGCAACGGCCCCAGGTCGATACCGTGGGGATAGCGCTCGAGGGTGTGCAGCGACAGGTCGAACGCGCTGCCCTGGCCATGGGGCCCGCCGCGCAAGCCCAGGTCGATCATCTGCGCGGGTGTCAGGGTCGGTTTGAGCGGCTTGTCGGCCAGTGCCGCGAAGGCCTTGGCCAGGCCGACGAAGATCTCCCAGTCGTGCAGCGCGCCTTCGGGCTTGGGCAGGATCGCCCGGTTGAAGCGGCTGACGTTGCGCACCGCCAGCAGGTTGAAGGTGGTGTCGTAGTGATCGTTCTCCAGCGCCGAGGTGGACGGCAGGATCAGGTCGGCATGGCGCGTGGTCTCGTTGATGTACAGGTCGATGCTGAGCATGAACTCCAGCCCTTGCAGCGCCTGCTCCAGCTGCCGCCCATTGGGCGTGGAGAGCACCGGGTTGCCGGCCACGGTGACGAGTGCGCGCACCTGCCCTTCGCCCTCGCACAGCATCTCTTCGGCCAGTGCCGCCACCGGCAGCTCGCCTGCGTACTCGGGCAGGCCCGACACACGGCTCTGCCAGGCGTTGAAATGCCCGCCGCTGGTACTGGCCACCAGGTCCACTGCCGGCTGGGTGCACAAGGCGCCGCCGACCCGATCCAGATTGCCACTGACCAGGTTGATCATCTGCACCAGCCAATGGCACAGGGTGCCGAAAGCCTGGGTCGAGATACCCATGCGCCCATAGCATACGGCCTTGTCGGCGGCGGCGAAGTCGCGGGCCAACTGGCGGATCTGCGCGGCCTCGATACCACAGCGCGGGCCCATGGCTTCGGCTGTGAACGGCGCGATTGCCTCGCGCACCGCGTCCAGCCCGGCCACCGGCAGGTGCGTGGTACGGCTCAGGCCTTCCTCGAACAGGGTGTTGAGCAGCCCGCACAGCAGCGCCGCATCAGCGCCTGGGCGCACGAACAGGTGTTGGTCGGCCATGGCCGCGGTCTCGCTGCGCCGCGGGTCGACCACCACCAGCTTGCCGCCCCGTGCCTGCAGGGCCTTGAGGCGCTTTTCGACATCGGGCACGGTCATGATGCTGCCGTTGGAAGCCAAGGGGTTGCCGCCCAGAATCAGCATGAAGTCGGTATGGTCGATGTCCGCAATCGGTAACAGCAGGCCATGGCCGTACATCAGGTAGCTGGTCAGGTGCTGCGGCAACTGGTCGACCGAGGTCGCGGAAAAGCGGTTGCGCGTCTTGAGCAGGCCCAGGAAATAGTTGCTGTGGGTCATCAGGCCGTAGTTGTGCACGCTGGGGTTGCCCTGGTACACCGCCACCGCATTCTGACCATGGCGCTGCTGCAGGGCCCAGAGCTTCCGGGCGGCCAGCGCGAACGCCTCGTCCCAGCCGATGGCCTGCCATTGCTCGCCGATGCGGCGCATGGGAGTACGCAGGCGGTCCGGATCGTTCTGGATGTCCTGCAACGCAACGGCCTTGGGACAGATATGGCCACGGCTGAAGGTGTCCAGCGCATCGCCCTTGATCGACGTGATGCGCGGCGCCTGCCCAGGCTCATGGGCCACTTCCAGGGTCAGGCCGCAGATGGCTTCGCACAGATGACAGGCACGGTGATGCACGCTTTTGCTCATGGCCGCCTCTTGTTGTAGGTCTGATTAGCGACCTCGACTATGGCCCTGCCCCGCCCCCCTCGCCAGTGACGTTCGTGGCGTGAATCGCCCGGCATCAGGCAAGGCGATGGTCGCGGCGCGCTGGCACCTGTACCGCGCATGCGTTGCAAAGGCCTCGGCGGGCAGTGTACAAAGCCTGTCCGGCCCAATAAAAAGCGTCACCCAACGGCTTGAACACATTCGGCAACGTCGAGTTCGCAGCCGCCACTTGGTAAGACGCGACATTTAATTATAGTATTGCGCCTTTCCCTATTTCGTCGCCCCGTGCGGCTTTCGCCGCAGGTCACTTCCGTTGTTTTCGAAAACCGGCTTTTGATGATCTGCGGTCTGTTGCAAAAAGGTAGTCAATGATGAGCGCTAGGCACTTTCTCTCCCTGATGGATTTCACCGCCGAAGAACTGGTCAGTGTGATCCGCCGAGGGATCGAGCTGAAGGACCTGCGTAACCGCGGCGTACTCTTCGAACCTCTGAAAAACCGCGTGCTGGGCATGATTTTCGAAAAATCGTCCACGCGTACCCGGCTGTCGTTCGAAGCCGGCATGATCCAGCTCGGTGGCCAGGCCATCTTCCTGTCGCCACGCGACACCCAGCTGGGCCGTGGCGAGCCGATCGGTGACTGCGCCATCGTCATGTCGCGCATGCTCGACGCGGTGATGATCCGTACATTTGCCCACAGCACGCTCACCGAGTTCGCCGCCAATTCGCGGGTACCGGTGATCAACGGCCTGTCCGACGACCTGCACCCGTGCCAGCTGCTGGCCGACATGCAGACCTTCCTCGAACACCGCGGCTCGATCCAGGGCAAGACCGTGGCCTGGGTGGGCGATGGCAACAACATGTGCAACAGCTATATAGAAGCGGCCATCCAGTTCGACTTCCAGCTGCGCATCGCCTGCCCCGAGGGCTATGAGCCCAACCCGGCGTTCGTGGCCCAGGCCGGCGAGCGCGTGCAGATCGTGCGCGACCCCAAGGACGCCGTGCGCGGTGCACACCTGGTGAGCACCGATGTCTGGACTTCCATGGGCCAGGAGGAGGAAACTGCACGGCGCCTGGCGCTGTTTGCGCCTTACCAGGTCAACCGCGAACTGCTCGACCTGGCGGCTGCGGATGCCCTGTTCATGCACTGCCTGCCCGCCCACCGTGGCGAGGAAATCAGCCTGGACCTGCTCGACGACCCCCGTTCGGTCGCCTGGGACCAGGCCGAAAACCGCTTGCATGCACAGAAGGCGCTTCTCGAATATCTTGTCGAACCGGCCTATCACCACGCATGAGTCAACCTCTACTGCTTAACCTGCGCGACCTCGCCTGCGGCTATGGCGAGCAGCGCATCGTCCAGAACCTCAACCTGCACCTCAACGCCGGCGACATCGGTTGCCTGCTGGGTTCCTCGGGGTGCGGCAAGACCACCACGCTGCGCGCCATCGCCGGTTTCGAGCCGGTGCACGAGGGCGAGATCAGCCTGGCGGGCGAAGTCATCTCCAAGGCCGGCTTCACCCTGGCCCCGGAGAAGCGCCGCATCGGCATGGTGTTTCAGGACTACGCGCTGTTCCCGCACCTGACCGTGGCCGAGAACATCGCGTTCGGCATCGGCAAGCACCCGCGCCAGCGCCAGGTGGTCGATGAAATGCTCGAGCTGGTGAAGCTGGACAAGCTTGGCGGGCGCTACCCGCACGAGCTGTCCGGCGGCCAGCAACAGCGTGTGGCCCTGGCCCGTGCCCTGGCACCCGAGCCGCAACTGCTGCTGCTGGACGAGCCGTTCTCCAACCTCGACGTGGAACTGCGCCGACGCCTCAGTCATGAGGTGCGTGACATCCTCAAGAGTCGCGGCACCAGCGCGATCCTGGTCACCCATGACCAGGAAGAGGCCTTTGCCGTCAGCGACCATGTGGGCGTGTTCAAGGAAGGCCGCCTGGAGCAGTGGGACACCCCGTACAACCTCTACCACGAACCGTTCACGCCGTTCGTGGCCAGCTTTATCGGCCAGGGCTATTTCATCCGTGGCCAGCTGACCAGCCCCGAATCGGTGCAGACCGAACTGGGCGAGCTGCGCGGCAATCGGGCCTACACCCTGCCCCAGGGCAGCGCGGTGGATGTGCTGCTGCGCCCGGACGACATCGTGCATGCGCCCCACAGTGCCTTGAAGGCAAGCATCGTCGGCAAGAGCTTCCTCGGTGCGTCCACCCTGTACCGCCTGCAACTGGGTACCGGCAGCCAGCTCGAAGCGATCTTCCCGAGCCATATCGACCATCAGGTCGGCGGCGAGGTGGGCATTGAAGTGGCGGCGGACCACCTGGTGCTGTTCCCGGTGGCCGGCACGGTGCCGGCACAACTGCCGGTGGCGGAGAACGGCGTGCGACGCTACAGCGCGGCGCTCTGATAAGGCTTCGCCAGCAAGGCTGGCTCCTACAGGAAATTGCCTGGCCTACTGTAGGAACCAGCCTTGCTGGCGAAAAGGGCCGCTAGAGGAACAACGTCCCGCTCGCCACCCGCGTCGCATACCCGCCAATCTTCACCCGCGCCCCTTCCAGGCGGCAGAACAGCTCCCCACCCCGCGCGGAACACTGCACCGCGTGCAGCTCATCCTTGCCCAGGCGCTGCGCCCAGTAAGGGATCAGCGAGCAGTGCGTGGAGCCGGTCACCGGGTCTTCAGGGATACCGATCCCCGGCGCAAAATAGCGCGACACAAAATCATGCTCGCGCCCTGGCGCCGTGACAATCACGCCCAGCCCCGGCAACGGCACCAGCGCCGCCATGTCAGGGCGACAATCCCGCACCGCCTGTTCGCTTTCGAGCACCACGAACAGTTCATTGGTCTGCCACACCTCGACCACCGGGCACCCCAGCGCCTGCGCCACCGGCGGCAGCTCGGCCAGCGGCTGCGGGTCGTAGCGCGGGAAGTCCAGCACCAGGCGCCCCGCCTCGCGGCTCACGGTCAGCGGCCCCGAACGGCTGTCGAACGCCAGGCACTCGGCATCTTCCCCATACACCTCGAACAGCACATGCGCGCTGGCCAGGGTCGCATGCCCGCACAGCGGCACTTCGGTGGAGGGCGTGAACCAGCGGATGCGCCAGCGCTGCGCCTCGCGCACGACAAATGCGGTTTCGGCCAGGTTGTGCTCGGCCGCAATCTTTTGCATCAGTTCATCGGGCAGCCATTGCTCCAGGCGATACACCATCGCCGGGTTGCCGCTGAAGGGTTGGGAACTGAAGGCATCGACCTGGTGAAATTCAAGCTGCATGGGTTGGCTCCTGCATGGGAAGGCAGTGAGCATGCCTGCCCGGGCGCTCGCGCTTCCATATACAGAGTGGCCGGATTTGAAGGATACAGATGCTACTCGCGGCCGATCGCCGCAAAGCTGCCCCGGGTGTGCTCGGCCAGCACCGCCGCCGCCAGTTCCACCTCCAGCCCGCGCCGCCCGGCGCTGACATGAATGGTTTCGAACTGCTGCGCCGAAGCATCGATGAAGGTGCGCAGGCGCTTCTTCTGCCCCAGTGGGCTGATCCCGCCCACCAGGTACCCGGTGGAACGCTGTGCGGCCATCGGGTCGGCCATTTCGCACTTCTTTGCGCCCGCCGCATGGGCCAGGGCCTTGAGGTCCAGGCTGCCCACCACCGGCACCACCGCCACCAGCAACTCGCCCTTCTCGGTGCTGGCCAGCAGCGTCTTGAACACCCGCGCTGGCTCCAGGTTGAGCTTCTCGGCGGCTTCCAGGCCGTAGGAAGCCGCCTTGGGGTCGTGTTCATAACTGTGGATGCGGTGTTCGGCGCGGGCTTTCTTGAGCAAATCCAGGGCGGGGGTCATGCAGGGCTCCAGGCAGGGTGATCGGTCTCCAGTCGCTGGCTACTTTAGGGCAAAACGCCGGAGCCAACCATTACCCGCCCGGTTGCCACCGACACCACCTGAGCCACCGGCAGTCAGAATATGAATGGCAGTTCACTTTCGACCTTTGACATCAGCGTTTCTTGTCTATATTTTTTCGATTCTGAATATCGAACTGCCCCAATACCGTGCAGTTCTGCCGTCAACCCGACCAGAATGGGGATTCTGCTCGGGTTTTTGTCGAGCGCACACGCGCCTCACAACAACAAGAACCGAGGTCACGAATGACGACTGCTCTACGACAACCAACGCTGTCTGCCCAATGCATGGCCGAATTCCTCGGCACCGCATTGCTCATCTTTTTCGGTACCGGCTGCGTCGCGGCACTCAAGGTCGCGGGCGCCAGCTTCGGCCTGTGGGAAATCAGCATCATCTGGGGCGTGGGGGTCAGCATGGCGATCTACTTCACCGCCGGGGTGTCGGGTGCACACCTGAACCCGGCCGTGAGCATCGCCCTGAGCCTGTTCAGCGGCTTCGAAAAGCGCAAGCTGCCGTTCTACATCGTCGCCCAGGTGGCCGGTGCCTTCTGCGGCGCGGCGCTGGTATACACCCTGTACAGCAACCTGTTCTTCGATTACGAACAGACCCACGCCATGGTGCGCGGCAGCACCGCCAGCCTGGAGCTGGCCTCGGTGTTCTCCACCTATCCGCACCCGTTGCTGTCCACCGGCCAGGCATTTCTGGTGGAGGCCGTGATCACGGCCATCCTGATGGCGGTGATCATGGCCCTTGCCGACGACAGCAACGGCCTGCCCCGCGGCGCACTGGCACCACTGCTGATCGGCCTGCTGATCGCGGTGATCGGCAGTGCCATGGGCCCGCTGACCGGCTTTGCGATGAACCCGGCGCGCGACTTCGGCCCCAAGCTCATGACCTTCCTGGCCGGCTGGGGCAACGTGGCCTTTACTGGCGCACGTGACATTCCCTATTTCCTGGTTCCCATCATTGCGCCGATCATAGGTGCAAGCGTGGGTGCCTCCCTGTATCGCGGCGTGATCGCGCGCAACCTGCCCACGGCAGACGGCGCGAACGCCCAGACCGACGACAACGCTCGGGGCAAGACCCAGGCCTCCTGATGCCGAACCGGCGAGCCAGGCTCGCCCTGCCCCGACTTCCACCTTTTCGAGTGCAAGGCCCACACCATGACCGACACCCCGAACAAGCACTACATCATTGCCCTGGACCAGGGCACGACCAGTTCACGCGCGATCATCTTCGACCGTGACGCCAACGTGGTCGGCACCTCGCAGCGCGAGTTCGCCCAGCATTACCCCCAGGCCGGCTGGGTCGAGCACGACCCGATGGAGATCTTCGCCACCCAGAGCGCGACCATGGTCGAAGCACTGGCCCAGGCGGGCCTGAGCCACGACCAGGTGGCGGCCATCGGCATCACCAACCAGCGCGAGACCACCGTGGTGTGGGACCGCGAAACCGGTCGCCCGGTGTACAACGCCATCGTCTGGCAGTGCCGACGCAGCACCGAGATCTGCGAGCAGCTCAAGCGTGACGGCCACGCGGACTACATTCGCGAAACCACCGGCCTGGTCACCGACCCGTACTTCTCGGGCACCAAGCTCAAGTGGATCCTGGACAACGTCGACGGCGTGCGTGAACGCGCCGAACGCGGCGAGCTGCTGTTCGGCACCGTGGATACCTGGCTGATCTGGAAGTTCTCCGGCGGCAAGGTGCATGTCACCGACTACACCAACGCCTCGCGCACCCTGATGTTCAACATCCACACCCTGGAATGGGACGAGAAGATGCTGCAGGTGCTGGGCATCCCGAAGCAGATGCTGCCCCAGGTACGCTCGTCGTCAGAGGTGTACGGCCACACCAAGAGCGGCATCGCCATTGCCGGCATCGCCGGCGACCAGCAGGCTGCGCTGTTCGGCCAGATGTGCGTGGAGCCGGGCCAGGCCAAGAACACCTATGGCACCGGCTGCTTCCTGCTGATGAACACCGGCGACAAGGCCGTGCAGTCGTCCCATGGCCTGCTCACCACCATTGCCTGCGGCCCGCGCGGCGAAGTGGCCTATGCCCTGGAAGGCGCGGTGTTCAACGGCGGTTCAACCGTGCAGTGGCTGCGTGACGAGCTGAAGATCGTCAACGACGCCCACGACACCGAGTACTTCGCCAGCAAGGTCAAGGACAGCAACGGCGTGTACCTGGTGCCGGCATTCACCGGCCTGGGTGCGCCGTACTGGGACCCGTACGCGCGCGGCGCCCTGTTCGGCCTGACCCGCGGGGTCAAGGTCGACCACATCATCCGCGCCGCGCTGGAGTCGATCGCCTATCAGACCCGCGACGTGCTCGACGCCATGCAGCAGGATTGCGGCGAGCGCCTGAGCGCACTGCGCGTGGACGGTGGCGCGGTGGCCAACAACTTCCTGATGCAGTTCCAGGCCGACATTCTCGGCACCTGCGTGGAACGCCCGCAGATGCGCGAAACCACTGCGCTCGGCGCCGCCTACCTGGCCGGCCTGGCATGTGGCTTCTGGAGCGGGCTGGACGAGCTGCGCGGCAAGGCCATCATCGAGCGCGAGTTCACCCCGCAGTTGGAGGAGGCGCAGAAAGAGAAGCTGTACGCCGGCTGGCTGAAGGCGGTGGACCGTACCCGCGACTGGGAACCGCACGAGGAATAAAACCTGCGCAGGCTTCTTCGCCAGCAAGGCTGACTCCTACACTGTAGGCGCCAGCCTTGCTGGCGAGGCGCCCACAGGATCGTTTCAGCCAGCCCCGCGCTGGCCCCCGCCCCCATCCTGCGGCATCATGCAGATTTGCCCGGCAGCCCAAAAGGACCGCCCATGAATCTGCCCCCTCGCCAACAACAAATTCTCGAGCTGGTCCGCGAACGCGGCTATGTCAGTATCGAGGAAATGGCGCAGCTGTTCGTTGTAACCCCGCAAACCATCCGCCGTGACATCAACCAGCTGGCCGAAGTGAACCTGCTGCGCCGCTATCACGGTGGCGCGGCCTATGACTCGAGCATCGAGAACACCGCCTACGCCATGCGTGCCGACCAGATGCGCGACGAAAAGCAGCGTATCGCCGAAGCCATCGCCGCGCAGATCCCCGATCACGCCTCGCTGTTCATCAACATCGGCACCACCACCGAGTCCATCGCCCGCGCCCTGCTCAACCACAACCACCTGAAGATCATCACCAACAACCTGCATGTGGCCTCCATCCTCAGCGCCAAGGACGATTTCGAAGTACTGCTGGCCGGCGGCAACGTGCGCCGCGACGGCGGTGTGGTCGGCCAGGCCAGCGTCGACTTCATCAACCAGTTCAAGGTCGATTTCGCCCTGGTCGGCATCAGCGGCATCGATGAAGACGGCAGCCTGCTCGACTTCGATTACCAGGAAGTACGCGTGTCCCAGGCCATCATCGCCAATGCGCGCCAGGTGATCCTCGCCGCCGACTCCAGCAAGTTCGGGCGCAACGCCATGGTGCGCCTGGGCTCGATCAGCCTGATCGACTGCCTGGTGACCGACCAGCCCCCCGTCGCCGCCCTCGCCCAGTTGCTCAACCAGCACAAGATCCGCCTGGACGTGGTGTAGCGCCATCGCGGCCCTCGCAACGGGGGCTGCTCGAATGTTCATAATTTTTCATTTATTTGTCATCCGATCAGTATTTTCTATTGAAAGCGACTGGCGGGCGCCATTTTGTTGCGCTACCATTTTCGCAAACGAACATTAATGTTCATATTCGATAGAAACCAGAGGCCGCCTCGTGTCCCAGTCCAGCTCGCCATCGCCCGCCCTTGCCGAAATCTACGACGTTGCCGTGATCGGTGGCGGCATCAACGGCGTCGGTATCGCCACCGATGCGGCCGGGCGCGGCCTGTCGGTACTGCTCTGCGAAAAGGATGACCTGGCCAGCCATACGTCCTCGGCCAGCAGCAAGCTGATCCACGGTGGCCTGCGCTATCTGGAGCACTACGAGTTCCGCCTGGTGCGCGAAGCGCTGGCAGAACGCGAAGTACTGCTGGCCAAGGCGCCGCATATCGTCAAGCCGATGCGCTTCGTGCTGCCGCACCAGCCGCACCTGCGTCCGGCCTGGATGATCCGCGCCGGCCTGTTCCTGTATGACCATCTGGGCAAGCGCAAGCAGCTGGGCGCCTCGCGCAGCCTGCGCTTCGGCCCGGGCAACCCGCTCAAGCCGGCCATCACCCGCGGTTTCGAATACGCCGACTGCGCAGTGGACGACGCCCGCCTGGTGGTGCTCAACGCCATGGCCGCGCGTGAGCTGGGTGCGCACATCCTCACCCGTACCCGCTGCGTCAGCGCACGGCGCGTGGGCAAGCTGTGGAACGTGCAGCTCGAACGCGCCGACGGCAGCCAGCAGACCATCCAGGCCCGCGCCCTGGTGAACGCGGCCGGCCCGTGGGTGGCCAGGTTCATCAAGGACGACCTCAAGCTGGAGGCGCCCTACGGCATTCGCCTGATTCAGGGCAGCCACCTGATCGTGCCCCGGCTGTACGAGGGCGAGCATGCCTACATCCTGCAGAACGAAGACCAGCGCATCGTGTTCGCCATCCCGTACCTGGAGCGCTTCACCCTGATCGGCACCACCGACCGCGAGTACAGCGGCGACCCGGCCCAGGTGAGCATCACCGAGGCCGAGACCGACTACCTGCTCAAGGTTGTGAACGCGCACTTCAACCACCAGCTGGGCCGCGCCGACATCCTCAGCACCTACTCCGGTGTGCGCCCGTTGTGCAACGACGAGTCGGACAACCCCTCGGCGGTCACCCGCGACTACACCCTGGCCCTGTCGGCGTCTGCCGGCGAGGCGCCGCTGCTGTCGGTGTTCGGCGGCAAGCTGACCACCTACCGCAAGCTGGCCGAGTCGGCCATGGCCGAGCTGGCGCCGTACTTCACCCAGATGACCGGTAGCTGGACCGCCACCTCCAGCCTGCCGGGCGGTGAACAGATGACCACGCCGCAGGCGCTGTGCGACGAGATTCTCGCGCGCTTCGGCTGGCTGCCAGCGGATATCGCCAAGCGCTGGGCGCTGACCTACGGCAGCCGCGTATGGCGCCTGCTCGAGGGCGTCCAGGGCCCGGACGACCTGGGTGATGCGATTGGTGGCGGGTTGTTCACCCGCGAGGTGGATTACCTGTGCAGCGAGGAATGGGCGGTCAGCGCCGACGATATCCTGCTGCGGCGCACCAAGCTGGGGCTTTTCACCAGCCCGGCCGAACAACAGGCTCTGCGGGTTTACCTGCAACGGGTAGAACTGAGCCGCGGGCGTATTCAGGCGGCCTGACACCGCCAAATCGCATCGAGGGTCAAACCCGCTCCCACAAGCTCACCAGTGGGAGCGGGCTTGACCCGCGATGAGGCCAACAAAGGACTATCTGTTCGGTTTCCCGAACGAGCCATTGGCCCTTAATCGGAAACCCGGACATCCCTCCCCCGCCATACCCCGGCAAAAAATGCCCGCCGCCGCTATTTGCATGGGGTTATGATCAAAATCAGAGTTTGGCATGAGTCATGCTCTACACTCAGTACCCGAATGCGCAACCGCTTCATTGCTGTGTTCGCTGAACGAAAGAGCCCGCCAACGGCTCAATAAGAAAAACAACGTCGAGGAAAATTTGATGCGTATCGTTCCCCATCTGTTGGGCGCCGCCATGGCGACCGCTTTGATCAGCACGCCGGCCCTTGCCGCCGAACTGACCGGCACCCTGAAGAAAATCAACGACTCGGGCACCATTACCCTGGGGCACCGCGACGCTTCCATCCCGTTCTCCTACATCGCCGACGCTTCGGGCAAACCCGTCGGTTACTCCCACGACATCCAGCTGGCTATCGTCGAGGCCCTGAAAAAGGACCTGAACAAGCCGGACCTGAAGGTCAAATACAACCTGGTCACCTCGCAGACCCGCATCCCGCTGGTGCAGAACGGCACCGTTGACGTCGAGTGCGGTTCCACCACCAACAACCTCGAGCGCCAGCAACAGGTCGACTTCTCGGTCGGCATCTTCGAGATCGGTACCCGCCTGCTGTCCAAAAAGGACTCCTCCTACAAGGACTTCCCGGACCTGGCCGGCAAGAACGTGGTGACCACCGCCGGTACCACATCCGAGCGCATCCTCAAGTCGATGAACGCCGACAAGCAGATGAAGATGAACGTCATCTCCGCCAAGGACCACGGCGAGTCGTTCCAGATGCTCGAGTCCGGCCGCGCCGTGGCCTTCATGATGGACGACGCCCTGCTCGCCGGCGAAATGGCCAAGGCCAAGAAGCCGACCGACTGGGCCGTGACCGGTACCCCGCAGTCCTATGAAATCTACGGCTGCATGGTGCGCAAGGGCGATGCCCCGTTCAAGAAAGCGGTCGATGACGCCATCGTCGCCCTGTACAAGTCGGGTGAGATCAACAAGATCTACGACAAGTGGTTCAACCAGCCAATCCCGCCTAAAGGCCTGAACCTGATGTTCCCCATGAGCGACGAGCTCAAGGCGCTGATCGCCAATCCTACCGACAAAGCTGCAGACGAAAAGAAGTCCTGACCCCCAGCTAGTTAGTGTCTAACCTTTCATCCGAGGGCGCCCAGCGCCCCCGGATGCTCGAAGGTGCCCGTGAAACAACCGATCTGAGGGGAGACCCCGATGAATTACAACTGGGACTGGGGCGTTTTTTTCAAGTCCACCGGCGTTGGCAGCGAGACCTACCTGGACTGGTATATCACCGGCCTGGGCTGGACCATCCTGATCGCCGTTGCCGCCTGGATCATTGCGCTGCTGCTGGGCTCGGTGCTCGGCGTCATGCGTACCGTACCGAACCGTCTGGTGTCGGGTATCGCCACGTGCTACGTGGAACTGTTTCGCAATGTGCCGCTGCTGGTGCAGCTGTTCATCTGGTACTTCCTGGTACCCGACCTGCTGCCCGAAGGCCTGCAGGAGTGGTACAAGCAGGACCTCAACCCGACCACCTCGGCGCTGATCAGCGTGGTCATCTGCCTGGGGCTGTTCACCGCTGCACGGGTGTGCGAGCAGGTGCGCACCGGCATCCAGGCGCTGCCCCGTGGCCAGGAAGCCGCTGCCCGCGCCATGGGCTTCAGCCTGCCGCAGATCTACAACAACGTGCTGCTGCCGCAAGCCTACCGGATCATCATTCCGCCGCTTACCTCCGAATTCCTGAACGTGTTCAAGAACTCCTCGGTGGCGTCGCTGATCGGCCTGATGGAGCTGCTGGCACAGACCAAGCAGACCGCCGAGTTCTCGGCCAACCTGTTCGAGGCCTTCACCCTGGCCACGCTGATCTACTTCACCCTGAACATGGGGCTGATGCTGCTGATGCGCCTGGTCGAGAAGAAAGTCGCGGTGCCGGGCCTGATCTCCGTGGGGGGTAAATAATGGACATGGATTTCAGTGGAATCGTGCCAGCCCTGCCGGGCCTGTGGAACGGCATGAAGATGACCCTGCAACTGATGCTCATGGGCATCATTGGCGGCATCGCGCTGGGTACCGTGCTGGCACTGATGCGGTTGTCGTCGAGCAAGCTGCTTTCACGCCTGGCCGGCGCCTACGTGAACTACTTTCGCTCCATCCCGCTGCTGCTGGTGATCACCTGGTTCTACCTGGCGGTACCGTTCGTGCTGCGCTGGATCACCGGCGAAGACACCCCGGTGGGTGCGTTCACCTCCTGCGTCGTGGCATTCATGATGTTCGAGGCGGCGTACTTCTGCGAAATCGTGCGGGCCGGCGTGCAGTCGATCTCCAAGGGCCAGATGGCGGCTGCCCAGGCACTGGGCATGAACTACGCGCAGACCATGCGCCTGATCATCCTGCCCCAGGCATTTCGCAAGATGACCCCGCTGCTGCTGCAGCAGAGCATCATCCTGTTCCAGGACACCTCGCTGGTCTACACCGTGGGCCTGGTGGACTTCCTCAACTCGGCACGGGCCAGTGGCGACATCATCGGGCGCTCCAACGAGTTCCTGCTGTTTGCCGGCGCCGTGTACTTTGTCATCAGCTTCTCCGCTTCCTTCCTGGTCAAGCGTCTGCAGAAAAGGATAACCGTATGATTTCCATCAAGAACGTCAACAAGTGGTACGGCGATTTCCAGGTTCTGACCGACTGCAGCACCGAGGTCAAGAAAGGCGAAGTGGTGGTGGTGTGCGGGCCGTCTGGCTCGGGCAAGTCCACCCTGATCAAGTGCGTCAACGCGCTGGAACCGTTCCAGAAGGGCGACATCGTGGTCGACGGCACCTCGATCGCCGACCCCAAGACCAACCTGCCCAAGCTGCGCTCGCGGGTCGGCATGGTGTTCCAGCACTTCGAACTGTTCCCGCACCTGACCATCACCGAGAACCTGACCATCGCGCAGATCAAGGTGCTGGGCCGCAGCAAGGAAGAAGCCACCAAGAAGGGCCTGCAACTGCTTGAGCGCGTCGGCCTGTCGGCCCATGCGCACAAGCACCCCGGCCAGCTCTCCGGCGGCCAGCAGCAGCGCGTGGCCATCGCCCGCGCCCTGGCCATGGACCCGATCGTGATGCTGTTCGACGAACCCACCTCGGCCCTGGACCCGGAAATGGTCAGCGAGGTACTCGACGTGATGGTGCAACTGGCCCACGAAGGCATGACCATGATGTGCGTGACCCACGAAATGGGCTTTGCGCGCAAAGTGGCCAACCGGGTGATCTTCATGGACAAGGGCAACATCATCGAAGACTGCACCAAGGAAGAGTTCTTCGGTGACCAGAGCGTGCGCGACGAGCGTACCCAGCACTTCCTCAGCAAGATCCTGCAGCACTGATGCCGCCCGGTGCCCCTGCCCGGCCCACGCCGGGCAGAGGGCGCTGGTCGTGACAAGGCCACTGTGATGAAATGCGATCCCACGCTCTTTCGCCCAGCCAAGCCTGACCTTGCCGTGAAACCTCGCCTGATCCGCCACCTGTTCCTGCCCCCACTGGTCCTGCTGCTGATGATCGGCCTGGGTGTGGTCGGCTACCTGATCAGCGAGCACAACGGCATCCGCACCCTCAGCGAGACCGGCGAGCGTCAGCTTGAACTGCATGCCCGCGCGGTCGAGAGCGAGATCAGCAAGTACACCTACCTGCCCAGCCTGCTGGAACTCGAAGACAGCGTCTCCAGCCTGCTGAACTCCACCGATGGCGACCAGCGCCAGGCGGTCAACGAATACCTCGAAGGGCTCAACCGGCGCAGCCGCAGCCGCGCCATCTATGTGCTCGACACCACCGGCCGGGTGCAGGCCACCAGCAACTGGCGCGACGTCGACAGCTACCTGGGCGAAGACCTCTCGTTCCGTGCCTATTTCCAGAATGCCGTGCGCGGCCAGCCCGGGCGCTTCTACGGCATCGGCAGCACCACCGGCGAACCTGGCTACTACCTGGCCCATGGCCTGGAAGAACACGGCAAGATCATCGGCGTGGCGGTGATCAAGGTGCGCCTGGAAGCGCTCGAAGAGCGCTGGCAGCGAGCCCGCCTGGAAGCCTTCGTCAGCGACGAGAACGGCATCATCATCCTCTCCAGCGACCCCGCGCGGCGCCTGAAGTCGGTGCGCCCGCTGACCCCGGAAATCAAGGAGCGCCTGGCGCGCAGCCTGCAGTACTACTGGTTCCCGCTCAACGAACTGCAGCCGCTGGCGCGCGAGAAGCTCGCCGACGGGGTCGAGAAGCTGACCTTTCCTGCCAATGCCGAACTGGGCGACAGCAACCGCAAGGTCACCTACCTGGCCCAGACCCGGCGCCTGAGCGACACGCCCTGGCACTTCACCCTGCTGACCCCGCTGCAGGACCTGCGCCACGAATCGATGATCCAGGGCGTGCTGGTGGCCGTGGCCTTCGCCCTGCTGGCGATCCTGCTGATAGCCTGGAACGAGCGGCGCAAGGTGATCGCCACCCGCCTGGCCGCCCGCGAGGCGCTGGAAGAAGCCAACAACCAGCTCGAACGCAAGATTGCCGAGCGCACCGCCGACCTGCGTGCCAGCAACGAACGCCTCAAGGGCCAGATCCGCGAACGCCGGCACGCCGAGCAGACCCTGCGCCATGCCCAGGACGAACTGGTGCAGGCCGGCAAGCTGGCGGCCATCGGGCAGATGTCGACCAGCATCGCCCATGAGCTGAACCAGCCGCTGGCGGCGCTGCGCACCCTGTCGGGCAACACCGTGCGCTTTCTGCAGCGCGGTGCGCTGGAAACCGCCAGCGCCAACCTGCTGACCATGAACGAACTGATCGACCGCATGGGCCGTATCACTGCCAGCCTGCGCTCGTTCGCCCGGCGCGGCGATGACCGTGGCCAGGCCTCGCTGGAAAAGGCCGTGACCGCCGCCCTGCAACTGCTCAATGCGCGCATCGAGGGCTGCCACCTGAAACTGCACCTCGAGTACGCCGACCAGCAACTGACCATCGACCAGACCCGCCTGGAGCAGATCCTGGTCAACCTGATCGGCAACGCCCTGGATGCCATGGCCGCGGTGCCGCTGCCGCAACTCTGGCTCGAAGGCGAGCTGGTGGGCGACAAGTATCGCCTGCGCGTGCGCGACAACGGTCATGGCATCGACGATGAAGCGCGCAAGCACCTGTTCGAACCGTTTTTCACCACCAAACCGGGCGAGCACGGCCTGGGCCTGGGCCTGACCCTGTCGGCCAGCCTCGCCGCTGCAGCCGGCGGTACCCTGAACGTCGAACACCCCGCCAGCGGCGGTACCGCGTTCGTGCTCAGCCTGCCGCTGGTCGATGCCCCCACTGAACCTGCCGAGTCCCTATGACCCCATCGCCCCTTACCGTCCTGATCGTCGAAGACGATCCGCATGTGTTGCTCGGGTGCCAGCAGGCGCTGGCCCTGGAAGATATCGCCTGCGAAGGCGTCGGCAGTGCCGAACAGGCACTGGAGCGCATCGGCGATGATTTCGCCGGCATCGTGGTCAGCGATATCCGCCTGCCGGGCATCGATGGCCTGGAACTGCTCAGCCGCCTCAAGGCCCGCGACAAGAGCCTGCCGGTGGTGCTGATCACCGGCCACGGCGACATCGACATGGCCGTGGGCGCCATGCGCAACGGCGCCTACGACTTCATGGAAAAGCCCTTCTCGCCGGAGCGCCTGGTGGATGTGGTGCGCCGGGCGCTGGAACAGCGCGGCCTGGCCCGCGAAGTGTTCTCGCTGCGCCGCCAGCTGGCCGAGCGCAGCACCCTGGAGGGGCGCATCATCGGCCGCTCGCCGGCCATGCAGAACCTGCGCGAGCTGATCGCCAACGTCGCCGATACCTCGGCCAACGTGCTGATCGAGGGCGAGACCGGCACCGGCAAGGAGCTGGTCGCGCGCTGCCTGCACGACTTCAGCCGGCGCCAGAGCCAGCCCTTCGTGGCGTTGAACTGCGGCGGCCTGCCGGAGAACCTGTTCGAGACCGAAATCTTCGGCCACGAGGCCAACGCCTTCACGGGTGCCGGCAAGCGCCGCATCGGCAAGATCGAGCACGCCAACGGCGGCACGCTGTTTCTCGACGAAGTCGAGAGCATGCCGCTCAACCTGCAGATCAAGCTGCTGCGCGTGTTGCAGGAGCGCACCCTGGAACGCCTGGGTTCGAACCAGAGCATTGCGGTGGATTGCCGGGTGATCGCCGCCACCAAATCGGACCTGGATGCCCTCGGCCAGACCGGCCAGTTTCGCAGCGACCTGTACTACCGCCTCAACGTGGTGACCCTGGAACTGCCGCCGCTGCGCGAGCGCCGCGAAGACATCCTGCAACTGTTCGAGCACTTCCTGCAGCAGTCGGCCCTGCGCTTCGACCGCGAGGCACCGCCGCTGGACAGCCAGACCCTGTCGCGCCTGATGGCCCATGACTGGCCGGGCAACGTGCGCGAGCTGCGCAACGTGGCCGAGCGCCACGCCCTGGGCCTGCCGGCGTTCAAGAAGGCCGGCGCCAATGTGGCGCAGAGCCTGGGCTTTGCCGAGGCGGTCGAGGCCTTCGAGCGCAACCTGCTCAGCGACGCCCTGCAGCGCACCGGCGGCAACCTCAGCCAGGCCAGCCAGGAGCTGGGCATGGCCAAGACCACCCTGTTCGACAAAGTCAAAAAATACGGCCTGGCCTGAGCGAGCGTTTCGATGGACATGATTCTCAAGGCCTGCCTGGGCGCCGTGGTGGTGCTGATCATCGCGGCCCTGGCCAAGACCCGCAATTACTACGTGGCCGGGCTGGTGCCGCTGTTTCCCACCTTTGCCCTGATTGCCCACTACATCATCGGCAAGGGCCGCTCGCTGGAGGACCTGAAGGCCACCATCGTGTTCGGCATGTGGTCGATCATCCCCTACTTCGTGTACCTGGCCGCGCTGTACGTGCTGGTCGACCGCCTGCGCCTGGAGCTGTCACTGGCGCTGGCGGCAGTGGCCTGGCTGATCGCCGCCACCGTGCTGGTCAGCGTATGGGTGCGCCTGCACTAGCGTTGGGCCAGATGGCCCAGCTCTTCGCGGTGCGCCTTCAGGTAAGGCAGTACCGCCGCCAGCAGCGGGGCCTTGAACGGCTCCTGGAAGCGGTGCGCCAGGCCCGGTATCAGGCGTAGCTGGCTGCCCTGGATGTGCGCGGCCAGGTGCACGCCGTGCATCACCGGCAACAGCGGGTCGGCCGTGCCGTGCACCACCAGGGCCGGGACTCGCAGGTTGTCGAGCAGCTCGACACGGCTGGGCTCGGCAAGTATGGCCATGACCTGGCGCTGCACGCCTTCGGGGTTGAAGGCCCGGTCGTAGGCAGTGGCGGCCTGCTGCAACAGGGCCTGGCGATCATCCTGCACCTGCGGGCTGCCCAGCGCGGCCAGCAGGTCGGCCTGCTGCTCCAGGGCCACCTGGCGATTCGGCGCACCGCGCCGGGCCAACTGCCGAACCAGCGCCGGCGCAGGCGCCGGCAGCCCCTGCGCCCCCGAACTGGACATGATCAGGGTCAGGCTCTCGACCCGCTCGGGCGCCATCGCCGCCAGGTGCTGGGCAATCATTCCACCCATGCTCACCCCCAGCACATGAAAGCGCTGCGCGTGCAGCGCATCCATCAGCGCCAGGCCATCAGCGGCCATGTCGCTCAGGCTGTAGGGCGCCGCCACCGGCAGGCCGAGCCGGTAGCGCAGCGCCTCGACCGTCAGATTGGCCTGGGCGGGGGACTGGTTCCAGCGCGACAGGCCGACGTCGCGGTTGTCGTAGCGGATCACCCTGAAGCCCTGCTGGCACAGCGCAAGTACCACCTCGTCGGGCCAGTGGATCAACTGGCCGCCCAGGCCCATGACCAGCAGCAGGGCCGGGTCGCTGTCACGCCCGATGCTCTGATAGGCCAGGCTGACCGGCCCCGCCTCGGCGTATCGGATAGCTGAAGTGATGTCGCAGCGAGGCGCCGCGAACGAAGAAAAGGCGCTGCACAGCGCCACCAGAAACAGGATTGCCCGCATGAAAGAAACACCAGAGTGCAGTTCGCCAGTAAAGCGCGAGTCTGATGAAGTTCATGCCGGCGCGCTGCCACAGATCGGTGACCGTTTGATGACAACTGCCGGGCGGTCGACAGCATCGTCAACATGAGACAAACTCAACGAATTGTCTCATCCATCAAATTCTGTTCATGGAGCACCCTGGTGCTGGAAATTCGCCACCTCAAGACCCTGCACGCCCTGCGCGAAGCCGACAGCCTGGTGGAGGCCGCCGAGCGCCTGCACCTGACCCAGTCGGCGTTGTCCCACCAGTTCAAGGAACTCGAAGAACGCCTGGGCATGCAACTGTTCACCCGCAAGACCAAGCCGATCCGCTTCACCAGCGCCGGCCTGCGCCTGCTGCAACTGGCCGATGCCACCCTGCCGCTGCTGCGCGGCGCCGAACGGGACATTGCGCGCCTGGCCGGCGGCACTGCCGGGCGCCTGCACATGGCCATCGAGTGCCACAGCTGCTTCCAGTGGCTGATGCCCACCATCGACCAGTTCCGCGATGCCTGGCCAGAGGTGGAGCTGGACCTGGCCTCGGGCTTCGCCTTCGCCCCGCTGCCGGCCCTGGCCCGTGGCGACCTGGACCTGGTGGTGACCTCCGACCCGCTGGAGCTGACCGGTATCACCTACGTGCCGCTGTTCACCTACGAGGCGATGCTGGCGGTGGCCAACCAGCACGTACTGGCCTCCAGGCCCTACGTGGTGCCGCAGGACCTGGCCACGGAAACCCTGATCACCTACCCGGTGGAACGCGACCGCCTGGACATCTTCACGCGCTTTCTGGAGCCTGCCGACATCGAGCCCGGGCAGGTGCGCACCGCCGAGCTGACGGTGATGATGATGCAGTTGGTGGCCAGCGGACGCGGGGTGTGCGGCATGCCGCACTGGGCCCTGCACGAGTACAGCTCGCGCGGCTACGTGAAGGGCAAGCGCCTGGGTGAAAAGGGCCTGTTCGCCACGCTGTACGCCGCAGTGCGCAGCGACATGCTCGATGCACCGTACATGCGCGACTTTCTGCTGACCGCCAAGGACACCTCGTTCTCGACCCTGGATGGGGTCAGTGCGGTGCGCTGAAGGTTCAAGCGGCAAGCATCAGGCCAGTTTGCGTTGTTCCTGCACCAGGCGCAGCGCAAGGGCCGCCAGCACAAAGCCCATCACGTAGCGCTGCAACATCAGCCACAGCGGGTAGCGCGCGAACCAGGCCGACAGGCCGGCGGCGAACAGTGCGATCAGCAGGTTCACGGTGAAGCTCACGCCGATCTGGGTCAGGCCCAGGGTCAGGCTCTGCGCCAGCACCGAGCCGTGCTCGGGCGAAATGAATTGCGGCAGCACCGACAGGTAGAACACCGCCACCTTGGGGTTCAGCACGCTGGTCAGAAACCCCATCGTCACCAGCCGCGCCGGTGAATCCGGGGCCACCTCACGGGGCTCGAACGGCGAGCGCGCACCCGGCTTGACCGCCTGCCAGGCCATCCACAGCAAGTAGCCGGCACCGGCCCAGCGCAGCAGGTCGTAACCCAGCGGCACGGCCATGAACAACGCGGTGAGGCCCACAGCTGCGGCCGTCATGTGCACCAGAAACCCGCCCACCACACCGATCAGCGACGTCACGCCGGCCATGCGGCCCTGGCAGATCGAGCGCGAGATCAGGTAGATCATGTTCGGCCCGGGGGTCAGTACCATCAGCAGCGCGGCGCCGCTGAACAGCAGCCATTCGTGCAGCGGGATCATTGCGCGGCCCGTTGCAGGTGCAGCGGCAGGATCAGGTCGCGGGTCAGCGGCGCCAGTTCGAGGTGATCCACCTGGTGGGCATCGACCCAGCAGGCTTCCTCGATTTCCGCTGCGGGTTCAAGCGTCAGGTCGGTGTGCAACTGAAACAGCTCGGCTTGCACTTCGAAACCCGGCTCGTTGGCCGCCGGTGCGCTGAACTGGCCCAGGTACTGCGCCTGCTGCGGGTCGATGCGCAGGCCCAGCTCTTCGAACAGCTCGCGGGCCAGGGCATCCACGGGTTGCTCGTGGGGTTCGATCTTGCCGCCAGGCTGCATGAAGGCCAGGGTGCCGCGCTTGCGTACCAACAGGGTTCGGCCCTGAGCGTCGAGCAACAGGGCAGCGGCGATACGGATGGTTTTGCTCATGGTGGGCGGCTCGTGGCGGGGAAGGCGCGCTAGGATCACATGCTGGCGCAGGGCTTTCAATCTTGCTGAGCGCTTCGCCGGCAAGGCCGGCTCCCACAGGTTCGGCGCATTCCTTGTAGGAGTCGGCCTTGCCGGCGAAGCGGCCGCAGCAGCCTGACGAAAGCCCCTTGCAACCAGGGCGCAACGGCCGCATAAACAGCTGATGAACCTGCCCGCCCGCAATCACCCGGTACTCGACGCCTTCCACCTCGCCGTCCGTGCCTGGTTCCAGCACCGTTTCGCCACGGTGACCGCCGCCCAGGCCCAGGCATGGCCGCTGATCCGCAGCGGGCAATCGCTGCTGGTGGCGGCCCCCACCGGCTCCGGCAAGACCCTCACCGCGTTCCTCGCGGTCCTCGACGAACTCTTCACCCAGGCCCTGCAAGCCGGCGGCGAGCTGCCCGAACAGACGCTGGTGGTGTACGTCTCGCCGCTCAAGGCGCTGTCCAACGACATCCAGCTCAACCTGCAGGCCCCCCTGGCCGGTATCAGCGCCGAACTGGCCGCCCTCGGGCTGCCCACCCCTACCCTGCGCACCGCAGTGCGCAGCGGCGATACCCCGCAGAAGGAACGCGCGGCCATGCGCCGCCAGCCCCCGCATATCCTGGTGACCACCCCCGAGTCGCTGTACGTGCTGCTCGGCTCGACGTCCGGGCGCCAGGGCCTGGCCTCGGTGCACACGGTAATCGTCGACGAGATCCACGCCGTGGCCGGCAACAAGCGCGGCAGCCACCTGGCGTTGAGCCTGGAACGCCTGCAGGCGCTGTGCCAGCGCCCGCTGCGGCGCATCGGCCTGTCGGCCACCCAGCGTCCGATCGAGCGGGTGGCGCAGTACCTGGTGGGCCACCAGCGCCCGTGCGCCCTGGTGGATATCGGCCATGCGCGCCAGCGCGACCTGGCCATCGAGGTACCGCGCGCGCCACTGGGCGCGGTGATGGCCAACGATGTGTGGGAACTGGTCTACGATCGCCTCGCGCAACTGGCCCGCGAGCATCGCACCACCCTGGTGTTCGTCAACACCCGGCGCCTGGCCGAGCGCCTGGCGCGCCACCTGAGCGAGCGCCTGGGGCGCGAGGCGGTGGCCGCGCACCATGGCAGCCTGGCCAAGGAATTTCGCCTCGACGCCGAGCAGCGTCTCAAGCGCGGCGAGCTGCAGGTGCTGGTGGCCACCGCCTCGCTGGAGCTGGGCATCGACATCGGCGAGGTCGACCTGGTGTGCCAGATCGGCTCGCCTGGCTCGATTGCCGCGCTGCTGCAGAGGGTTGGCCGCTCCGGACACCAGGTGGACGGCACCCCCAAGGGTCGTGTGTTCGCCACCACCCGCGACGAGCTGATCGAGTGCGTGGCCCTGCTCGACTGCGTGCGCCGTGGCGAGCTGGACGAGCTGCATATCCCCAACGCACCGCTGGACGTGCTGGCCCAGCAGATCGTCGCCGAGGTCAGTTGCCAGCCCTGGGACGAACAGGCGCTGTTTGCGTGCCTCACCCGCGCGATGCCCTACGCCAATCTCGACCAGGCACATTACCAGGCCCTGCTGCGCATGCTCGCCGAAGGCTACAGCGGGCGCCAGGGCGTGCGCGGCGCGTACCTGCACCGCGATGCGGTCAGTGCCCAGTTGCGTGGAAGGCGCGGCAGCCAGCTGGCTGCCCTGACCAGTGGCGGGGCGATACCGGACAACGCCGACTACCGCGTGCTGCTCGAACCCCAGGCCTTGAACATCGGCAGCGTGAACGAAGACTTCGCGGTGGAGAGCATCGCCGGCGACATCTTCCAGCTGGGCAACGCGTCGTACCGCATCCTGCGCGTGGAGGCCGGCAAGGTACGGGTAGAGGATGCCCACGGGCAACCGCCGACCATCCCCTTCTGGCTGGGCGAGGCGCCGGGGCGCAGCGACGAGCTGTCCTTCGCGGTGGCACGCCTGCAAGCCGAAATCGACCAGCGCCTGGATGCCAGCGGCGGCCAGCTGCAACCGCTGCTGACCTGGCTGCACGCCACGCTCGGGCTGAACGCGGACAGCGCCGAGCAACTGCTCGACTACCTGGCCCGCACCCGCCAGGCCCTCGGCGCCCTGCCCTCGCAGGACACGCTGATCATGGAGCGCTTTTTCGATGAGTCCGGCGGTACCCAGCTGATCATCCACTCGCCCTTCGGCAGCCGCATCAACCGCGCCTGGGGGCTGGCACTGCGCAAACGCTTCTGTCGCACCTTCAATTTCGAGTTGCAGGCGGCAGCCAGCGAGGATGCGCTGATCCTGTCGCTGTCGGCCGGCCACAGTTTTGCCCTGGAAGAGGTGTGGCGCTACATTTCCAGCGCCAGTGCCGAGCACCTGCTGACCCAGGCCGTGCTCGATGCGCCGCTGTTCGGCGTGCGCTGGCGCTGGAACGCCGGGGTGTCGCTGGCACTGCCGCGCTATGCCGGCGGGCGCAAGGTCGCCCCGCAGATCCAGCGCATGAAAAGCGAAGACCTCACCGCTGCCGTGTTCCCCGACCAGCTGGCGTGCCTGGAAAACATCGTCGGCGAGCGCGAGATTCCCGACCACCCGCTGGTGGAGCAGACCCTCGACGACTGCCTGCACGAGGCGATGGATTGCGAGGGCTGGGTGAACCTGCTGCGGCGCATCGAAGACAAGCGCATCCGCCTGATCTGCCGCGACCTGCCGGCGCCTTCGCCCCTGGCGGCGGCGATCCTGAATGCACGTCCATACGCCTTTCTCGATGACGCACCGCTGGAAGAGCGGCGCACCCAGGCCGTGCTCAACCGGCGCTGGAGCGACCCGCAAAGTGCCGACGACCTGGGCGCACTGGATCCGCAGGCGATTGCCGCAGTGCGTGCCGAGGCCTGGCCGTTGCCAGGCGGCGCTGACGAAATGCACGAGGCACTGATGAGCCTGGCGGCCGTGTGCGATGCCGAGGTGCAGGCCAACCCGGGCTGGCTGGCATGGCTGCAGCAACTGGCCGCCGGCGCACGCGCCTGCCACCTGAAGTTGCCGCAGGGTGGCGGCCTGTGGCTGGCCCGCGAACGCCTGCCGTGGCTGCTGGCGCTGTACCCGCAAGCGGCGCCCACCCCATTGCCCGGGTTCGATCAGCCCATCGATGCCGACAGTGCTGCCGTGGAACTGCTGCGCGCGCGCCTGAGCGGCTTCGGCCCGCTGACCAGCAGCGAGATCGGCGCGCCGCTGTGCCTGAGCCCCTCACAGGTCGAGCAGGCCATGCTGCGCCTGGAAGCGGAGGGCTATGTGATGCGCGGGCACTTCAGCCCGGGCCACACCCCTGAACAATGGTGCGAACGCCACCTGCTGGCGCGCATCCACCGCTACACGCTCAAGCGCCTGCGCCGCGAAATCGAGCCGGTCAGCCTGCAGGACTTCATGCGCTTTCTGTTCGACTGGCAGCACCTTTCGCCCGGCACCCGGCTGGAGGGCCCGGCGGCGCTGGGCGAGGCGCTGACCCAACTGGAAGGCTTCGCCGCAGCGGCCTCGGCCTGGGAAAGCGACCTGCTGCCGAGCCGGCTGCGCGACTACAGCGGGCAGTGGCTGGACGATGCCTGCCGGGCCGGCAAGTTCGTGTGGGCTCGCCTGGCCCCTTCGGGCAAGGCTGCGGCCAGTACCCTGCGCAGCACCCCTGTCGTGCTGCTGCCACGGGCGCGGCTGGGGTTGTGGCGAGCACTGGCCGCCACCGACGACGCCCCGGCACCGTCGCCCCGCGCGCAACGTGTACTGGCCGCGCTCAGCGAGCACGGCGCACTGTTTTTCGATGAGCTGCGCGACGAGGCACGCCTGTTGCCCAGCGAGCTGGAGACAGTCCTGCAGGAGCTGGTGGCGGCCGGGCAGATCAGTGCCGACAGCTTTGCCGGCCTGCGTGCACTGATCACCCCGGCCAGCAAGCGCCAGGCACGCAGCCATCGGCGCGGTCGCGGGGCATTCAGTGGCGGCATGGAGGACGCCGGGCGCTGGGCATTGCTGCGCCGCGCCGGCACGCCGGCCGAGGACGCCCTGGAACAGGTGGCCCTGACCCTGCTGCGCCGCTATGGCGTGGTGTGCTGGCGGCTGCTCGAACGCGAGGCCGACTGGCTGCCGAGCTGGCGGGACCTGCTGCGCACGTTGCACCGCCTGGAGGCGCGTGGCGAGATCCGTGGCGGTCGCTTCATCAGCGGGCTGGCCGGCGAACAGTTCGCCTTGCCCGAGGCCATCGGCGTATTGCGCGAAGTACGCAGGCGCCCGCTGGATGGCAGCCTGGTGGCGGTGAGTGCCAGCGACCCGCTGAACCTGGTGGGCACCTTGCTGCCCGGCACCAAGGTGGCAGCGGTGAGCGGCAACCGGGTGGTGTACCGCGACGGCGTGGCGGTGGCGGCGCGGGTGGCGGGCAAGGCGCAGTACTGGGTGCAGGAGGATGCGGCGCTGCGTGAGCGGGTGGTGCGCGGTGTCCATCACTGATCCCGAAGCTTTGCGGTGTGTGCAGGAGCCGGCATTGCCGGCGAAGGCCGCAACGCTGTCTTGATGGGTTCACTGGCATCCAATCCCCCATTCGATATAAGGTCTTGGATTGCCTGCAAAAGGAACCCGCATGAGCCTCTCCCTCCTCAGCCGTTATGCCTTCTTCGCCGCGTGTGTCGTGTTCACCCTCGCCAGCCTGCCGTTCCTGCACCACGACTGGCTGTGGCCCTTCACCCTGGTCACCGGCCTGCTCAGCCTGCTGGGCCTGTTCGACCTGCTGCAGAGCCGCCATGCGGTGCGGCGCAACTACCCGATTTTGGGCAACATCCGCTACCTGGTGGAGGGCATCCGCCCGGAAATCCGCCAGTACCTGCTCGAATCCGACAGCGATGCGCTGCCCTTCTCCCGCGCCCAGCGCTCGCTGGTGTACTCGCGGGCCAAGAACGAAACCGCCGACAAGCCGTTCGGCACCCTGATCGACGTCTACCAGTCGGGCTTCGAGTTCATCGGCCACTCCATGCGCCCGGCACCGCTCAGCGACCCCGAGAGCTTTCGGGTGATCGTCGGCGGCCCGCAGTGCACCCAGCCCTATTCGGCCTCGGTGTTCAACATCTCGGCCATGAGTTTCGGCTCGCTCAGCGCCAACGCCATTCGCGCCCTCAACCAGGGTGCCAAGCTCGGCAACTTCGCACATGACACCGGCGAGGGCAGCATCAGCCCCTACCACCGCGAACATGGCGGCGACCTGACCTGGGAACTGGGCAGCGGCTACTTCGGCTGCCGCACCTCGGACGGTCGCTTCGACCCCGAGCGCTTCGCGCAGCAGGCCAGCAGCCCGCAGGTGCGCATGATCGAAATCAAGATGAGCCAGGGCGCCAAGCCCGGCCACGGCGGCATCCTGCCCAAGCACAAGGTGACCCAGGAAATCGCCGACACCCGCGGCATCATGATGGGCGAAGACTGCATCTCGCCGTCGCGCCACAGCGCATTCTCCACCCCCATCGAGCTGATGCAGTTCATTGCCCAGCTGCGCGAGCTGTCCGGCGGCAAGCCGGTCGGCTTCAAGTTCTGCCTGGGCCACCCGTGGGAGTTCATGGGCATTGCCAAGGCCATGCTCGAGACCGGCATCCTGCCCGACTTCATCGTGGTCGACGGCAAGGAAGGCGGCACCGGCGCCGCGCCGGTGGAGTTCACCGACCACATCGGCGTGCCGCTGCGCGAAGGGCTGCTGTTCGTGCACAACACCCTGGTGGGGCTGAACCTGCGCGACAAGATCAAGCTGGGCGCCAGCGGCAAGATCGTCAGTGCGTTCGATATCGCCAGCGTGCTGGCCATCGGTGCCGACTGGGCCAACTCGGCGCGCGGCTTCATGTTCGCCATCGGCTGCATCCAGTCGCAAAGCTGCCATACCAACAAGTGCCCGACCGGCGTGGCCACCCAGGACGGCCTGCGCCAGCGGGCGCTGGTGGTACCGGACAAGGCGCAGCGGGTGTTCAGCTTCCACCGCAACACGCTCAAGGCGCTGGCCGAGATGCTCGCCGCCGCCGGGCTGGATCACCCCTCGCAGCTGGAGGCCAAGCACCTGGTGCGGCGCATGTCGGCCACCGAGATCAAGCTGTTCTCGCAGCTGCACGTGTTCCTCAAGCCGGGTGAACTGCTTACCGGCGAGGTGAACGGCGAGTTCTACTCGCGGATGTGGCAGATGGCGCGGGCAGACAGTTTCGAGCCCAACGCCGAAGCGGCGTAACGACGTCGCCGACTCCTCACCTGCAGGAGCCGGCATTGCCGGCAAAGGGGCGGTACAGCCACACAAAAACCCCGGCCTGGGCCGGGGTTATGTACATCAGGATGCGCTGGATGCCGCCACTGCTTCACTGTCGCCCTTGGGCGCCAGCTTGAACACGTGGTACAGCACCGTCAGCATTACCAGGAACGCCGGGCCGATGAACAGCGCCACGCGGGTTTCCTCGAAGTAGGCCATCAGGCCGACCACTAGGATCAGGAACGCCAGGGCCAGGTAGGAACTCAGCGGCCACAGCCACATGCGGTACTTGAGCGCGGCCCGTTCGGCCTGGCTCAGCCCGGCGCGAAAGCGCAGTTGCGCCAGCAGGATCATCACCCAGGTCCAGATCGCGCCGAAGGTGGCGATCGAGGTCACCCACACGAAGACCTTTTCAGGTACCAGGTAGTTGGCCAGCACGCCCAACAGCAGCGCGCCGATCGACAGCAGCAGTGCATTGCGCGGCACGCCGTTGCGCGAGGTGCGCGCAAAGCTGGCCGGCGCCTGGCCGTTCTGCGCCAGGCTGTAGAGCATGCGCCCGGTACTGAAGATACCGCCGTTGCACGACGACAGCGCCGCGGTGATCACCACGAAGTTGATGATGCCGGCTGCGGTCTTGATGCCCAGGCGCTCGAAGGTCATCACGAACGGGCTGCCCTGGCTGCCGATCTCGTTCCACGGGTACAGCGACAGGATCACGAACAGCGCGCCGACGTAGAACAGCAGGATGCGCCAGAACACCGAGCCGATGGCCTGCGGGATGGTCTTTTGCGGGTTGCGCGCTTCACCGGCGGTAAGGCCGATCATCTCCACGCCCAGGTAGGCGAACATCACCATCTGCAGCGACATCAGCACGCCGGTCACGCCGTTGGGCATGAAGCCGCCGTGACTCCACAGGTTGGAGATGCCCAGCGCCACACCGTCGTTGCCGAAGCCGAAGGCGATCACGCCGATGCCGCCCAGCACCATGGCGATGATGGTCACGATCTTGATCAGGGCGAACCAGAACTCGAACTCGCCGAAGGCCTTCACCGCCACCAGGTTGATCGCGCCCATGCTGCCCAGCGCCGCCAGGGCCCAGATCCAGCGCGGTACGTCCGGAAACCAGATGCCCATGTAGATGGCCACCGCGGTGATCTCGGCGACACAGGTCACCAGCCACAGGAACCAGTAGTTCCAGCCGGTCAGAAAGCCCGCCAGCGGGCCCAGGTAGTCTTGTGCGTAGCGGCTGAAGGACCCGGCCACCGGGTTGTGCACGGCCATCTCGCCCAGCGCGCGCATGATCACCAGGATCGCCAGGCCGCCGATGATGTAGGACAGCATGATCGCCGGCCCGGCCATTTCGATGGCCTTGGCCGAACCGAGGAACAGCCCGACACCGATACAGGCGCCCAGCGCCATCAGGCGAATGTGACGTTCGCCGAGTTCCCGCTTGAGTGGGCCGCCCTGGGCGGTCTCACCATGAGAAGGGTGGTTGCCGACTGGCATAGGAATACAACCTCATTTTGTTATTGGATATAACCCTTCGTGCAGGCTGTACAGCGCCGATAGGCTGCTGTTTCGCCGCGCCGGGCTCACCTTGTGGGCAAGCACGTCGACCGGTGCGCGGAGCACCGGCCGAGCGAAAGGGGCGAGCAGTATAGGAAGGCCGCTACAGGGCTTTTCACTATATAAACCCCGATATTTGGCGAGAACTCTCGGCAATTACCGCTTATTCGGAGTGGCATTACCCGCGCTTGGCCGTGCGGGTGTCAACCGGGCGGCTAACATAGCACCAAAACGGGGCAACACAACCTTGCACCAAAGGCGCATGTTCGCGCCGTGATTGGCGAACCTGCCGCTGGCAACCCACAAATTTTTCATCAATTGCGACCAGCGTCTAAGCTTCAGGCAAGCGAGACGAACATACGCAGCCGGGCTGAACACTATGGGCGCACAGTGGCAAACGGAACCAGACAAGACGCAGGCTGCCGCAGAACAACCGGATACTCCCGCATTGCCCAAACGTCCCCGCCGGCGCTATGGCTGGTGGCTGTTCGGCCTGCTGGTGCTGGGGGCCCTGGTACTGCTGGGCCTGGCGATCGCCCGTGAAATGCACACCTCGCGCCTGCAGGCGCGCGAGTTCAGCCAGTTCGCCGCCACCCTGAGCTATTCGATGCACAAGGGCCCCAGCGATGCCGTCATCTACCCGGGCGAAGGCCCGTTCGACAAACGCCTGGGCTACAGCGCGCTGGGCGAGTTTCTGCCGCGGCTGTTCAAGCGCGATTACGTGATCGTCGAGCAGGCGCGTTTTTCGCCGGCGCTGATGAACTATGTGCAGCACGGGTTCTTCGTGCCCTATGCCGAGAAGATCCAGGCCGGCCTGTCGATCACCGACTGCAAGGGCGACGCGCTGTACCAGTTCCATTACCCGCAGCACCTTTACCCGGATTTCGCCTCGATCCCGCCGGTGATCGTGCACAGCCTGCTGTTCATCGAGAACCGCGACCTGCTCGACCCCGCCGATCCGCGCAGCAACCCGGCGGTGGACTGGCCGCGCTTCGCCATGGCCGCCTACAGTCAGGTCGCCAAGCACCTGGCCCTGCCCGGCCAGTCGGCCGGCGGCAGCACGCTGGCCACGCAGCTGGAAAAATACCGCCACTCCCCCGATGGCCTCACGGTGTCGGGCAGCGAGAAACTGCGCCAGATGATTTCGGCCAGCGTGCGCGCCTACCAGGACGGGCCGCAGACCCTGGGCGCACGCCAGCGCATCGTGCGCGACTACCTCAACAGCGTGCCGCTGTCGGCGGTGCCCGGCCACGGCGAAGTGCACGGCATGGCCGAGGGCCTGCGGGTGTGGTACGGCGCCGACTTTGCCGAGGTCAACAAGACCCTGGCCAGTACCGACAGCGACCCGGCCAGCCTGGCCGCGCGTGGCCTGGCACTGCGCCAGGTGCTGTCGCTGATGATCGCCCAGCGTCGCCCGTCGCACTTTCTGTCCAAGGGTCGCAACGAACTGGCCACCCTCACCGACAGCCACGTGCGCCTGCTGGCCGCCAACAACATCATCGACCGCCCGCTGGCCGATGCCGCGCTGGCAAGCAAGGTGGTGTTTCGCGACTGGGTGGCGCAGCCGACCATCGTGCCCATCGTCACCAACAAGGGCATCAGCGTGGCCCGCAGCCGCTTGTCGTCGGCGCTGGGGCGCCCGCTGTACGACCTGGACCGCCTCGACCTGTCGGCCACCAGCACGCTGCAGGCCGACCTGCAGGGGCAGGTCAGCGAGTACCTCAAGAGCCTCGCCGACCCGGCCTTTGCGGCGCAGATGGGGCTGATTGGCGAACGCCTGCTGACCCCCACCAGCACCACCCAGGTGCGCTACAGCTTCACCCTGCTGGAACGCACCGCCGACGGCTCGCGGGTACGGGTACAGACCGACAGCACCGACCAGCCGTTCGACATCAACGAGGGCAGCAAGCTTGAGCTGGGCTCCACCGCCAAGTTGCGGGTGCTGACCCAGTACCTGGAAATCATCGCCGAGCTGCACGACAAGTACGTCGACATGACCCCGGCCCAGTTGAGCAAGGTGGAGGTGGCCGACACCGACTTCATCAGCCGCTGGGCCCTGGATTACCTGGCCCGCAACAAGGACCGCAACATCACCGCGATGCTCGACGCGGCGCTGGAGCGCAAGTATTCGGCCAGCCCCGGCGAAGCCTTTTTCACCGGCGGCGGCATGCATGTGTTCAACAACTTTCGCCGCGAGGACAACGGCCGCATGCCGACCCTCAAGGATGCCCTGCGCGAGTCGATCAACCTGCCCTTCATTCGCCTGATGCGCGACCTGGTGCGCTACAGCACCTATTCGGCACCGGGCAACAGCGGCAAGTTGCTCAAGGACGATGCCGAGCCGCGGCGCCAGGAATACCTTGCCCGCTTCGCCGACCGCGAGGGCACCGACTTCATGCGCCGGTTCTGGAAGAAGTACCAGCGCAAGACCTCCCAGGAACGCCTGGACACCTTTCTCGACAGCCTGCGGGTCACGCCGATCCGCCTGGCCGCCGTGCACCGCTACCTGTTCCCCGAGGCCGACCAGGCCACCTTCAACGCCTTCGTGCGCGCGCACATGAAGGCCGAGCCAGGGACGGCCAAGCGGCCACCGCTGAAAAAGGACCAACTGACCGACCAGCGTCTGGAAGGCCTGTATGCCGCCTACGGCCCGGGCACCTACGACCTGCCCGACCAGGGCTACATCGCCCGGGTGCACCCGCTGGACCTGTGGCTGCTGGGCTACCTGCTGAAGAACCCCACCGCAAGCTTTCAGGACGCGGTGCTGGCCAGCCATTTCGAACGCCAGGAAGTCTACAGCTGGCTGTTCAAGAGCCGGCACAAGGGCGCCCGTGACAGCCGTATCCGTACCATGGTCGAGATCGAGGCGTTCCTCGACATTCACCAGCGCTGGAAGCGCGTGGGCTACCCGTTCGATCACCTGGTGCCATCGCTGGCCACCGCCATTGGCAGCTCGGGCGACCGCCCGGCGGCGCTGGCCGAGCTGGTGGGCATCATCCAGAACGACGGCGTGCGCCTGCCGGTGCTGCGTATCGACACCCTGCACTTCGCCGCCGACACGCCCTATGAACTGCGCCTGGCCGGTGACCCGGACCGGGGCCAGCGGGTGCTGTCGGTGGAAGTGGCGCGGGCCCTGCGCGGGGCCATGTCGCAGGTGGTGGACGCCGGTACGGCACGACGGGTGTCGGGGAGCTTCAAGCTGCCCGATGGCACCCTGCTGACCATGGGCGGCAAGACCGGCACCGGGGACAACCGCATCGAGAGCTTCGGTGCTGGCGGGCGGCTGATCGGTTCGCGTTCGTTGAACCGCACCGCGACGTTCGTGTTCTTTCTGGGCGACAACCATTTCGGCACCTTGACGGCGTTCGTGCCGGGGCGCGCGGCCGAGGCATTCAAGTTCACCTCGGCGTTGCCGGTGCAGGTGCTCAAGGGCATGGCGCCGATATTGCTGCCATACCTGCAACCGGGGGGCAACACGTTGTGCACGCCGCCGCTGGTGGCAACGCAAGACCTTTCGAAGCCCTGACGCCATTCGCCCGCCTGCAGCGACCACACGCTTGCGTGCAGGATCCGGCCTTGCCGGCGAAACAGATCAGCGCCAAATGCGAAAAATAATCATCTCCACGTCTTGCGTTAAGATATATCTTGAGTAATATCTTTAGATACATCGCAACGCAGACAGGAGACAGTCCATGCGTGACCATCACCCACCCCACCGCGACAGCGGCGAGCGCCATGACGGCTTCGAGCGCCGGCACGGCCGTGAACGCGGCGACCGTGGCCCCCGCGTGTTCGCCCCCGGCGATCTCAAGTTGCTGCTGCTGGCAATGCTTTCGGAAAAGCCCGGCCACGGCTACGACCTGATCCGCCAGATCGAGGCCGAGTTCGACGGCGGCTACAGCCCCAGCCCCGGCGTGATCTACCCGACCCTGACCTTTCTCGAAGAGAGCGAGCTGATCAGCGGCGAAGTCCACGGCAGCAAGAAGCTCTACAGCGTCACCGACGCCGGGCGCCAGTCGCTGGTCGACCAGGCCATCGCCCTGGACGGCGTGCGCACGCGCATCGAGGTGAGCAAGCGCTCGATGCGCGTGCACGACCGTCCGCCGGAAATCCACGAAGCCGTACACAACCTGCGCCATGCCTTGCAGATCCACGCCGGGCGCTGGAACCCCGCAGAGATCGAGCGGGTACGCACCCTGCTCAACGACACCGCAAAAGCCATCGTTGCCGGCCCGGCAACCCCCACCCAGGAGACTTCCGAATGACGGACAGCCCCAACCTTTCGATCCATCGCGTCAACCACGAGATCAAGCGCCGCCGCCTCGAGGTACTGCGCGTGACCGAGCTGACCCCGCGCATGCGCCGCATCACCCTCGGCGGCGCCGAGCTGCAGGGCTTTCTCAGCGTCGGCAGCGACGACCACGTCAAACTCATGTTCGCCTGCTCCCCCGAAGAACAGGTGGCCCTGGACAACCCCGGCGCCACCGACGTGCGACCGACCATGCGCGAGTACACCCCGCGGCGCATCGACCTGGCCGCCGGCGAGCTGGACCTGGACTTCGTGCTGCACGGCGATGGCCCCGCCTCCACCTGGGCGGCCCAGGCCGAACCCGGCCATTACCTGCATATCGCCGGGCCACGCGCCTCGCTGGTGGTGCCGGACATCTTCGACAGCTACCTGCTGGTGGGCGATGAAACCGCCATCCCGGCCATCGGCCGCCGGCTCGAAGAGTTGCCAGCCGGACGCCAGGTGCTGGCGGTGATCGAAATCGAGGACGACCAGGAACGCCAGCCGCTGCCCAGCGCGGCGCAGGTCGAGGTGATCTGGGTACGGCGCCACCAGCAGGACGTGCTGCAGGTGTTGCGCGACCTGAGCCTGCCGTCGGGCACGCTGTACGCCTGGGTTGCCCTGGAAAAGGCGCTGACGCGCAAGGCCAAGAGCCTGCTGCTGGAAGAGAAAGGCGTGAACGAGGCGTACCTCAAGGCGGCCGCCTACTGGCGACTGGACCCCAACGACGAGGAATAAGCGTCGACCTTCAGGGTTGCGCCTGGGCCCGTGCCAGGCGCCTGCCCTGCCAGCGGTCGAGGACGATCAGCAGCACGCCGACCAGAATGAAGCCCCCCAGCATGGCCAGCGCATTGAGCAGCACCTGCGCATAGCCCAGGCTCGCCACATCGACGAACGGGTACGGATAGAAACCGATACCGTGACCGCGCGCCAGCACATACCCAAAGTACCCCAGCGGGTATACCAGCCAGCCCAGCAGGTGCGTGAAACGCAACTGCCCCTTGGGCACGCACCACCACCAGTACAGCGCATAGGCCGCCGGCATCACGTCGTGCAGCAGCTCATCGGCCAGCCATTGCCAGCCCTGCGGTTGCCACAGGTGACGCAGCAACAGGCTGTAGGCCAGCGCCACGAACACGATGCTCACCGCCACCCCGGAACTCACCCAGGGCGACAGCCACCAGCGCCGCGCCGCCGATTCACGGCCAAAGGCCGCCTGGGTCAGCACCGTGGCCACCAGGGTATTGCTCAACACCGTGAAATAACCGAACAGATTCACCAGCCCGCCCAGCAGGCTGGCCTGATCCTGCCAGCGCGCCAGCAGCACCAGATACAGCTGGATGGTCAACGCCGCCCAGCCAAGGCCCGCCAGCAGGCCGATGCCCATGCGACGGTCAGCCACCGGCATCGGCTCAGCGACCGCGTTGCAGCTTCAGGTACAGGCGCTCGACCTTCTCCCGCGCCCAGGGCGTCTTGCGCAGGAAGGTCAGGCTCGACTTGATGCTCGGGTCACTCTTGAAGCAGCGGATATCGATGCGCTGCGCCAGCCCTTCCCATTGGTAGTGCGCCACCAGCGCGGTGAGGATCTGTTCCAGTGTCACGCCATGCAGCGGGTTGTTGTCAGCGGCAGTCATGCCTGTGCTCCAGCCAAACGAAGGTGCGCACCTTAGCCCAGGTGCGGCGGCGCGTCAGCACCTGGTGCGGCCTTTCTCGATCAAGGGCACCTGAGGTGATTCTAGTGACCACGAAGGCTCTGGACAGCACCTTGGCATTTATTGTTTTACGGTAATGTTATATTGTAACCAAAACGATAACTGCCAAAGGACCCCACCATGCGTCACCTGCCGCTCCACCTCTCCCCCCTTGCCGCCGCACTGTGGCTGGCCTCGCTGCCCAGCCACGCGGTTGAACTGCAACCCCAGGTCATCACCGCCAACCCGTTGGGCACCCCGCTGGCAGCCCCCAGCAGCGTGCTCGAAGGCGACACATTGACCCTGCAGCAAAAGGGCAGCCTGGGCGAAACCCTGAACACCCAGCCCGGCGTCGCCTCCACCTGGTTCGGCCCGGGCGCCAGCCGCCCGGTGATCCGCGGCCTGGACGGCGACCGGATCCGTATCCTGCGCAACGGCGTGGGTGCACTGGATGCCTCTTCGCTGTCGTACGACCACGCCGTGCCACTGGACCCGGTGAACGTCGAGCGCGTCGAGATCGTGCGCGGCCCGGCCGCCCTGCTCTACGGTGGCAATGCCATCGGCGGGGTGGTCAACACCTTCGACAACCGCATCCCCGACGCGCCGGTGCAAGGCATTCATGGTGCCGGCGAGCTGCGCTACGGGGGCGCCGACACCACCCGCAGCAGTGCGGGCAAGCTGGAAGCCGGCGATGGCCGCTTCGCCCTGCACCTGGACGCCAACAGCCGCCAGTTCAACGACTTGCGCATCCCCGGCTACGCCCGCAGTTCGAAGGTGCGCGATGCCGACGAACCCGGCGGCAAGCATCGCCTGGAAAACAGCGACGGGCGCCAGGACGGTGGTGCCGTCGGCGGTTCGTACAACTGGGAACACGGTTACGCGGGCCTGTCCTACAGCCGCTACGATGCCAACTACGGTTCGGTGGCCGAGCCCGGCGTGCGTCTGGCCATGGAACAGGACCACTACGCCTTTGCCTCCGAACTGCGCGACCTCGACGGCCCGTTCAGCTCGCTCAAGTTCGACGCCGGCTACACCGACTACAAGCATCAGGAGCTGGAAGGCGGCGAGGTGCATACCACCTTCAAGAACAAGGGCTACGAGGCCCGCGTCGAGGCTCGGCACCAGCCGCTGGGGCCGGTGGAAGGCGTGATCGGCGCCCAGGTCACCCGCAACGAGTTCTCGGCGTTGGGCGAAGAAGCCTTCGTGCCGCAGACCGATACCGACAGCCTGGCGCTGTTCGTGCTCGAACAGTGGAAGGCCACCGACCGCCTCGACCTGAGCCTGGGCGCACGCCTGGAGCACACCCGGGTCGACCCCGACAGCCAGGGCAGCGAACGTTTCGCCCAGGCCGACAGCGCCAGCAGCTTCACCGCCGCCAGCCTGTCCTCGGGTGCGGTGTACCAGTTGACCCCGGTGTGGTCGCTGGCCGCCAGCCTTGGCTACACCGAACGTGCACCGACCTTCTACGAGCTGTATGCCAATGGCGCTCACGTCGCCACCGGCACCTACGAGGTGGGCGACCCGGGGCTTTCGAAGGAGAAGGCGATCTCCAGCGACCTGGCCCTGCGTTTCGACAACGGCACGCACAAGGGCAGCGTGGGCGTGTTCTACAGCCACTTCCGCAACTACATCGGCCTGCTGGCCAGCGGCAACCTGCGCGAAGGGCATGATCACGATCACGGGGATGACGATCACGATCACGACCATGATCACGAGCATGGCGACGTGCCCGAATACCTCTATCACGGCGTGCGCGCCCGCTTCTACGGCATCGAAGCCCAGGACCGCTGGCAACTGCTGGAAAACGCCTACGGCAGCTTCGCCCTGGAACTGTCTGGCGACTACACCCGCGCCAAGAACCTGGATACCGGCGAAGACCTGCCACGCATTGCCCCGCTGCGCCTGAACAGCGGCCTGACCTGGAACCTTGAACGCTGGCAGGCACGGGTCGACGTGCAGCATGCCAGCAGCCAGCATCGCAAGCCGGCCAATGAAACCAGCACCGACGGCTACACCACCCTGGGGGCCAGCGTGGGCTATCGCTTCGAGATCGGCCAGAGTGAATGGCTGGCCTTCGTGCGCGGCGAAAACCTCACCGACCAGACCGTACGCTATGCCAGTTCGATCCTGCGCGACATCGCCCCAGCGCCGGGTCGCAGCGTCCAGGTAGGCCTGCGAACCACCTTCTGAACCCACACCGTTGCCGGATTGTTACCCATCCGGCAACGGTCACTCTTGCTGATCCGGCTTTTTTTCCGGCACGTTCGCCTATATCCTCCCCGCCTCAAGCTGAACCGCTTCACCTATTCCTGATACTGCCTTGCCCTCGACGATGCCTGCATCTCGGGCAATTTGCCGTTCTTCCAACAATCAAAAGACAGCGCTATCTCATGCATCAGTTCCATCATCTGCCCCCCGCCGCCGCGACCTTGCTGGCAGGCCTGGCCGCCAGCACCCTGGCCTGCAGCCTGCAGGCCGCCCCCCTCTTGGACGGCGACTCGCCCTGGATGCTCGGCGACTGGGGCGGCACACGCTCGGCGCTGGCCGAGCGCGGCTACGACTTCACCCTGGGCTACACCGGGGAGATGGGCAGCAACCTGCACGGTGGCCACGACCACAGCAACACCGCCCGCTACAGCGACCAGTTCAGCCTGGGCAGCCACCTGGACCTGCAGAAGATCCTCGGCTGGCAGGGCGCCGAATTCCAGTTGACCGTGACCGAGCGCCACGGCAACAACATCAGCAACGATCGCATCAACGATCCGCGGGTGGGCGGCTTCACCTCGGCCCAGGAAGTCTGGGGCCGTGGCCAGACCTGGCGGCTGACCCAGATGTGGTTCAAGCAGACGTACCTGGACGGCGACCTCGACGTGAAGGTCGGGCGCTTCGGCCAGGGCGAGGACTTCAACAGCTTCCCCTGCGACTTCCAGAACCTGGCCTTCTGCGGCTCGCAGGTGGGCAACTGGGCCGGCAGCATCTGGTACAACTGGCCGGTGAGCCAGTGGGCCCTGCGCGTCAAGTACCACCTTACGCCGGAACTCTACGCCCAGGTCGGTGCCTACGAACAGAACCCCTCCAACCTCGAGCGCCAGAACGGCTTCAAGCTCAGCGGCAGCGGCACCCAGGGCGCAGTACTGCCGGTGGAACTGGTGTGGACGCCGGCCATCGACGGCCTCAAAGGGGAATATCGCGCCGGTTACTACTACAGTAGTCCCAAGGCACAAGATGTTTACAAGGACGGCAACGGCCAACCGGCAGCCCTCAGTGGCCAGGACTATCGCAGCAGCTCGAGCAAGCACGGGTTCTGGCTGGGGGCACAGCAGCAGGTGACGTCGTTGGCCAGCGATCACTCACGTGGCCTGAGCGTTTTTGCCAATGCCACGCTGCACGACAAGAAGACCAATGCCATCGACAACTATGTTCAGGCAGGTGTGGTTTACAAAGGGCTGTTCGATGCCCGCGCCAAGGACGACATCGGCTTCGCCCTCGCTCGCGTGCACGTCAACCCGGCCTATCGCAGGAACGCCGAGGCCCGCAACCGCGCCAATGCCCTCTTCGACTACGACAACCCCGCCTTCCTGCCCGTCCAGGACACCGAGTACAGCGCCGAGCTGTATTACGGCATCCACCTGGCCCAGTGGCTGACCGTGCGCCCGAACCTGCAGTACATCCGCCACCCGGGCGGGGTCGGGCACGTGGACGACGCGCTGATCGGCGGCCTCAAGATCCAGAGCAGCTTCTGAACGGGCCCTGCGGCTCGAACCTTTTCACCTTGATGGAGAACACACGATGAGCACTGATGGTGCCTTGAGTAGAACCCGCTGGCTGCCGAGACTGCTCGGCGTGCTGCTGTTGCTGATGGGGCTGGCGCTGCTGGCCGGCGGTATCAAGCTGAGCCAGCTCGGCGGCTCGCTGTATTACCTGATCGCCGGTATCGGCTTTGCCCTGTCGGGCGTGCTGCTGCTGGCACTGCGCCGCACCGCGCTGGGCCTGTACGGCCTGGTGCTGCTGGGTAGCACCCTGTGGGCATTGTGGGAGGTCGGCCTGGACTGGTGGCAACTGGTACCGCGCCTGTCGCTGTGGTTCGCCCTGGGCGTGGTGTTGCTGCTGCCGTGGGCACGCCGCCCGCTGCTGGGCCAGCCCGGCAAGCTCAACACCGGGCTGCTGAGCCTGGCGGTGGTGCTGTCGGGCGCCACCGCAGTGGCGAGCCAGTTCACCTTCCCGGGTGAAATCAAGGGCGAGCTGGGCCGCGACAGCACCGAGCTGAGCAGCACCGCGCCGGCCATGCCCGATGGCGACTGGCAGGCCTACGGGCGCACCGAATTCGGTGACCGCTACTCGCCGCTGCGCCAGATCACCCCGAACAACGTGCACAAGCTCGAAGAGGCCTGGCGCATTCGCACCGGCGACCTGCCGACCAGCGATGACCCGGTCGAGCTGACCAACGAGAACACCCCGCTCAAGGTCAATGGCAAGCTGTATGCCTGCACCGCGCACAGCAAGGTGCTGGCCCTGGACCCGGATACCGGTGCCGAGATCTGGCGCTTCGATCCGCAGATCAAGAGCCCGGTGGGCTTCAAGGGCTTTGCCCACATGACCTGCCGTGGCGTGTCGTACTACGACGAAAACAACTACGTGAACATGGACGGCGCCCCTGCGCCGAAAATCTCCGAAGCCGGCCAGGCCGTGGTGCGCAGCTGCCCGCGTCGCCTGTACCTGCCCACCGCCGATGCGCGCCTGATCGCGATCAACGCCGACACCGGCAAGGTCTGCGAAGGCTTCGGCAACCAGGGCGTGGTCGACCTGACCCAGGGCATCGGCCCGTTCACCGCCGGTGGCTACTACTCCACCTCGCCTGCTGCGATCACTCGCGAGCTGGTGATCATCGGTGGCCACGTCACCGACAACGAGTCCACCAACGAGCCCTCGGGCGTGATCCGTGCCTACGACGTGCATGACGGTCGTCTGGTCTGGAACTGGGACAGCGACAACCCGGACGAGACCGCGCCGCTGGCACCGGGCAAGACCTACAGCCGCAACTCGGCCAACATGTGGTCGCTGGCCAGCGTCGACGAGAAGCTGGGCATGGTGTACCTGCCACTGGGCAACCAGACCCCTGACCAGTGGGGCGCCGACCGCACCCCAGGTGCCGAGAAGTTCAGTGCCGGCATCGTCGCCCTGGACCTGGCCACCGGCAAGGTACGCTGGAACTACCAGTTCACCCACCACGACCTGTGGGACATGGACGTCGGCAGCCAGCCGACCCTGCTCGACCTGAAGACCGCCGACGGCGTCAAACCTGCGCTGATCGCCCCGACCAAGCAGGGCAGCCTGTACGTGCTCGACCGTCGTGACGGCAGCGCCATCGTGCCGATCCGCGAGATCCCGGCGCCCCAGGGCGCGGTCAAGGGCGACCACACCGCACCGACCCAGGCCCGCTCGGACCTGAACCTGCTGGGCCCGGACCTGACCGAGGCGGCCATGTGGGGCGCCAGCCCGTTCGATCAGATGCTGTGCCGTATCCAGTTCCGCGAACTGCGCTACGAGGGCCAGTACACCCCGCCGTCGGAGCAGGGCAGCCTGATCTACCCGGGCAACGTGGGCGTGTTCAACTGGGGCGGCGTGTCGGTCGACCCCGTGCGTCAGCTGCTGTTCACCAGCCCCAACTACATGGCCTTCGTGTCGAAGATGGTGCCGCGTGCCGAAGTGGCCGAGGGCAGCAAGCGCGAAAGCGAGACCAGCGGCGTGCAGCCCAACACCGGCGCACCTTACGCGGTGATCATGCACCCGTTCATGTCGCCCCTGGGCGTACCGTGCCAGGCCCCGGCCTGGGGCTATGTGGCCGGTATCGACCTGACCACCAACAAGGTGGTGTGGAAGCACAAGAACGGCACCAGCCGCGACAGCTCGCCGATTCCGATCGGCCTGCCGGTGGGTGTACCGAGCATGGGCGGCTCGATGGTGACGGCCGGCGGCCTGGGCTTTTTGAGCGGCACCCTGGACCAGTACCTGCGTGCGTATGACGTGAACACCGGCAAGGAGCTGTGGAAATCGCGCCTGCCGGCTGGCGGCCAGGCCACGCCGATGACCTACACCGGCAAGGATGGCCAGCAGTACGTGCTGGTGATGGCTGGCGGGCACGGTTCGCTGGGCACCAAGATGGGCGATTACGTGATCGCCTACAAACTGGCGCAGTGATCGACCGCTGAACCTGGGCTGCCGTGCAGCCCTTCGCCGGCAAGGCCGGCGCCTGCAGGACCATGTGACAGCATGGCCCGGCAGGCGCCGGCCTTGTCGCTGAAGGGGCCGCCCGGTACTGCACATACCTGTCCGCCCATTGAAACCTCCCCCCTCCCGCCCCATCTAAGCACCATAGTCATTCACGCAGGTGCCCCATGAGCGACCAGCAGGATCTCCCCGAACATCCCGACCAAGACGCTGAAGTCGAGCATCTCGACGCCTCCGACCACACCGGTCGCACCCTCGCCATCCCCGGCCAGCAACTGCCGGACAAGGTCTACGTGATCCCGATCCACAACCGCCCGTTCTTCCCCGCGCAGGTACTGCCGGTGATCGTCAACGAAGAACCCTGGGCCGAGACCCTGGACCTGGTGGCCAAGACCCCGCATCACAACCTGGCGCTGTTCTTCATGGACACCCCGCCCGAAGACCATCGCCACTTCGATACCTCGGCCCTGCCGCTGTACGGCACCCTGGTCAAGGTGCACCACGCCAGCCGAGAGAACGGCAAGCTGCAGTTCGTCGCCCAGGGCCTGACCCGCGTGCGGATCCGCACCTGGCTCAAGCACCACCGCCCGCCCTACCTGGTGGAAGTCGAATACCCGCACCAGCCCAGCCAGCCGACCGACGAGGTCAAGGCCTACGGCATGGCCCTGATCAACGCGATCAAGGAGCTGCTGCCGCTCAATCCGCTGTACAGCGAGGAGCTGAAGAACTACCTCAACCGCTTCAGCCCCAACGACCCTTCGCCGCTCACCGACTTTGCCGCCGCCCTGACCTCCGCCACCGGCAACCAGCTGCAGGAAGTGCTCGACTGCGTGCCCATGCTCAAGCGCATGGAAAAGGTGCTGCCGATGCTGCGCAAGGAAGTCGAGGTGGCACGCCTGCAGAACGAGATCTCTGCCGAGGTGAACCGCCAGATCGGCGAGCACCAGCGCGAGTTCTTCCTCAAGGAACAGCTCAAGGTCATCCAGCAGGAGCTGGGCCTGACCAAGGACGACCGCAGCGCCGACCTGGAGCAGTTCCAGCAGCGCCTGGCAGGCAAGACCCTGCCCGCTGCGGCGCAAAAGCGCATCGACGAAGAAATGGGCAAGCTGTCGATCCTGGAGACCGGCTCGCCCGAGTACGCCGTCACCCGCAACTACCTGGAATGGGCCACCGCCCTGCCCTGGGGCGTGTACGGCAAGGACAAGCTCGACCTCAGGCATGCACGCAAGGTGCTCGACCAGCACCACGCCGGCCTGGATGACATCAAGGATCGCATCATCGAGTTCCTTGCCGTGGGCGCCTACAAGGGCGAGATCAGCGGTTCGATCGTGCTGCTGGTGGGCCCGCCGGGCGTGGGCAAGACCAGCATCGGCAAGTCCATCGCCGAGTCCCTGGGGCGGCCATTCTACCGCTTCAGCGTCGGCGGCATGCGCGATGAGGCCGAGATCAAGGGCCACCGGCGCACCTACATCGGTGCCCAGCCGGGCAAGCTGGTGCAGGCGCTCAAGGACGTCGAGGTGATGAACCCGGTGATCATGCTCGACGAGATCGACAAGATGGGCCAGAGCTACCAGGGCGACCCGGCCTCGGCCCTGCTCGAAACCCTGGACCCGGAACAGAACGTCGACTTCCTCGACCATTACCTGGACCTGCGCCTGGACCTGTCCAAGGTGCTGTTCGTGTGCACCGCCAACACCCTCGATGCCATCCCCGGGCCGCTGCTCGACCGCATGGAGGTGATCCGCCTGTCCGGTTACATCACCGAGGAAAAGGTCGCCATCGCCAAGCGTCACCTGTGGCCCAAGCAACTGGCCAAGGCCGGCGTGGCCAAGGCCAGCCTGGGTATCAGCGACAGCGCATTGCGCACGGTTATCGAAGGCTATGCCCGTGAAGCCGGGGTGCGCCAGCTGGAAAAACAACTGGGCAAGCTGGTGCGCAAGGCCGTGGTGCAGTTGATCGACACACCCGATGCAGTGATAAAGATCGGCCCCAAGGACCTCGAAGCTTCACTCGGCATGCCGGTGTTTCGCAGCGAGCAGGTGCTGTCGGGCAAGGGCGTGATCACCGGCCTGGCCTGGACCAGCATGGGCGGCGCCACGCTGCCGATCGAGGCGACCCGCATCCACACCCTCAACCGTGGCTTCAAGCTCACCGGCCAGCTGGGCGAGGTGATGAAGGAATCCGCCGAGATCGCCTACAGCTACGTCAGCGCCAACCTCAAGCAGTACGGTGGTGAGGTGGGCTACTTCAACGAGTCGTTCATTCACCTGCACGTGCCCGAAGGGGCCACGCCCAAGGACGGCCCGAGTGCCGGGGTGACCATGGCCAGCGCCCTGCTGTCCCTGGCACGCGACCAGGCACCGAAAAAAGGCGTGGCCATGACCGGCGAGCTGACCCTGACCGGGCAGGTATTGCCGATTGGCGGGGTACGCGAGAAGGTGATTGCGGCGCGCCGGCAGAAGATCCACGAGCTGATCCTGCCGGAGGCCAACCGCGGCGACTTCGAGGAACTGCCCGGCTACCTGAAGGCCGGCCTGCAGGTGCATTTCGCCAGGCGCTTCAGCGACGTGGCCAAGGTGCTGTTCTGAAACAGCGGTAACAGAAACAGCGCGGGCTGCAGGCAGCCCGCGCGGGCACCCGGCAGCGAAGCGTGAGAATCTTCCCAAGGCAGCACACTTTCCCTATTATCGGCTGCCCGGACCCTCCCCGAGCCAGGAGTCATGATGACCGCATCCCGTGTGTTACTGAGTTCGAGCCTGATACTCCTGGCCAGCTGTGCCAGCCAGCCCACACCTCCACAGCCGCTGCTGGTGGAAAAACAGAGCCAGTGCCCGGTCACGCTCGATGTCGGCCAGGCCATCACCCTGGCGTTGCCCAGCAACCCCAGTACCGGTTATCGCTGGCTGCTGCAGAATCCGGCCAACAGCGTACTTGCGGCGCTGGGCCCCGAGGTCTACAGCAACCCCGAAGACACCGGCCTGGTGGGCAGTGCCGGCCGATCGCTGTGGCGCTTCAAGGCCAGCGCCAGCGGCAGCGGCCACCTGCTGCTGGTGTATCAGCAACCCTGGGCACCGGAGGTCAAGCCGGCGATGAGCTTCGACTGCGACATCCAGGTACGCTGAGGCTGCGCCGCGGAGCATTTACTCGAGGCGTTTCTGAAGACGCCTGGCGCACTCTTCGATGAATGACCACTGCGCCAGGAAATTCTTGAAGTGAATGACGAATCTGGCCAGTTGCTGACTGTCCTGCATGCTGTGCAACTTGCCGATCGAGGCGTCCAGATAGGTCTCGATGAACTGCCAGGCGGTCTGCAGGTGCGACGCAGCAGTGGTGACGTCTTCCAGGCGTACCACCAGATTTCGCATGCGCTGCGCCAGTAGCCCCAGGTTCCCTTCCTTTGTGCCGGATGCCACCAGGCGCTCGATCTTGCGCCCCAGTGCCGGCCTCAATTCGAACCGGGCGTCATCACGAAACCTGTCGGTCTCCTTGCGTACTTCACCGACCTGGAACTGGAAGACGCCCGCCGAGTTCTTGAGGTTGGCCACCCACCGTGCCATCTCCTGCACAAGGGTTCGGTCTGGTGCATCCAGTTGCACGGGCACCTCGAACTGCACGCCTTGCCAAGCCTCCCTGCGCCCGCCCAACGCCTTGGTACGTTCACAGGCCAGCAGCGCACGCTCGCCTGACAGGCTGATGGAGCTGGCGCAGTTGATCAGCGCGATGGGCAACTGAATGCTTTTCTGCTTCAACCGCCCCCATGAGTCGGCGTGGAGGTTGATGCGATGGAACAACACCTGCATCGGGTAGAAGTCGAGCTCGGGGTCCGGGTGACGGTAGTATCCCAACCACTGCAGAAAGGCCTCCCGCCGGGTCGGTATCGCCATCACATGGTCCATGTAGGCATCCAGCACGGCAACGTGTTCGCGGGTGAACGTCAGGTCGATTCGCCCCTCCTCCTCCAGATCCTGCACCAATTGCAGCGGAATCAGGGCTATCTGGGTATCCAGCTCATCCTGAGGCAGTGGATGCCTCAGTCTTTGAATAATGTTGTTCATTGTGGGTCATCACCAGAGCAATCCAGAAGCCGCAAGGCGCTGCTGGCCAGCACAGCCTGCAGCGCCTTGCGCCCTTCACTCAAAGGCCGGCAACATACTCGGCCTTGATCTTTTTCTTGTAGGCTTTCAACGCCTCGACCAGCTCGCTGACCGCTCTCAACGCCTGCACATCGTCGATGCTGCAGGCGATGAGCCGATCCCACACCGGTTTCAGTTGCACGGCGATGCGCCTGATGCCGGCCAGCCATTGCTCGCGTGACGTGACCAGCTCGGCATAAGCCTCAAGGTGCTGGCACTGGGCCTGGAGGCGCGTCTTGTCCCGTGCCATCGCGGTCAGTTGCAGTTGCAGTTCATCGTGCTGCTTCTGCATCCCTCGGCGCTGCTCGAGCATCGTTGCATAGCGCATGCCTTCCATTGCCGCACCGATGATTTCGCCAATTTTCTTCAACGCGCCTTGCACTGCCTCGACCGACAGTCCGCCCGTGGCGATGACATCCGCCGCCGCCTTGAGCTGCTCGGTGGTCGGCAACAGGCCGCCGAAGGTGGATTCCACCTTGGCCGCCTCAAGTACCTTGATCGCCTCGTCAAGACTGGCCAGGGCCTCGCGCCGCACGGCCAGTTCGTCTTCGCAGGCCTTGCGATTGGCCGCCAGCCTGTCGAGCTCGCCCTGATAGCGAGCCTTGTCGGCACTGGAGTCATAGACCGGGATGGCCGTGATCTGAGCCGTGGCCGTGCGCAACTGCCCCAACTGATCGTTGAGCTTGACGGCAATCTCGCCGATGGCGTCCTGTGCCACCTCCAGATACTGCGCAATGTCCTCGGGATCATCGTTCGGGTCGATGTCCTTTTCGAGGCCGCCCAGGTCATTGCTCTTGATCGCGACGATGATGCGATCGGCATGGCGCATCAGTTGCTGGAGGTTGTCGTCAAGACAGCGTGCATTGCGCTCCACACGCTCGTGCAACAGGGGCAGGAAGGCATAGCGGCTGTCCTGGGCGGCCTTCAGGTAGGCGGCACCGGCACGCAGGACCCTGTCGAACTGCGGATCATCCCAGCCCAGCGGAAATTGAAGAATGTTGCTCATGGGTAGATCCTTATTGGGCCCACAGCGTGTCGTCGAAGACCCGGCTCATGGTGATGGAGCAGGCTTCGATAAACGCCCACTGCGAGAGAAAGTTTCTGAAATGGATGATGAAAATGCCCAGCTGCCGGCTGTCGTTCATCTTTTCGAGCTTTTCGATGGACGCTTCGATGTAGGTGCCGATGGTCTGCCAGGCCGTCTGCAGGTGCGAGGAAGCGGTCACCACCTCCTGCAGGCGGGTGGCCAGTTCATCCATATGGGTCGTGAGTACCTGCAGGCGTCCCTCCAGGTTGACCGCCGCCGTCAGGCGTGCCCCCACAGCCTTGCGTTCCTTCTGCACCCGGTTGCGGGTCTTGCGCACCTTTTCGGCCTTGGAGCCGTAGATCGAGCCTGAGATGACCGCCCCCAGCGGGCCGGCCGCCAGCCCGGACAGGGCCGCCTTGACGTATTCGTCGTACTGCTTGTTGAGGTTGTCGATTTCCTTGTCCAGCGCCGCCAGCTCATCGCGCAGGGCCTGGGTGGCACCGCTGGCCTGGTGACGCTCGATGGCGTCGGTCTTGAGGGCGACCTCGTTCATCAGCTCGAAACGCGCGGTGTCGCGAAAGGTTTCGGTGTGGCTGCGCACGCTGCTTACGCGCGCGTGAAAATGCTCGACTTCATCCTTGAGCACCTCCATGTAGTCCACCAGCGACGAGACGATCTCCCGGTCGCCGAAGCTCAACGCAACCGGCGCTGCGAACTGCACGGACTCCCACGTATCACGCCGCCCGCCAAGGGCCTTGGTCTTCTCGCATTCCTGCATCACCCCCTCGCCGGTGGTGTTGATGCCACGGGCACACACCCCCAGCTCGGCGGACAGCTTCTTGCACTCGTCGGACAGCGTGCCCCAGGCGCGGGCATGCTTGTGCAGGTTGAGAAAGGTCGTGCGCATGGCACTGACCGACAGTACCGGCTCCTTGATGTCGGTGTAGCCAAGCCAGGGCACCAGCGACGCGGTTTCGGTCGGCAGGCCGGTGACATACTTCACATACTGATTGAGCGTGACGATATGTTCGCGGGAAAGCGTCAGCCCTCCCTCGTTTTCGCCATCACGCTGGTTCATGCCTTCGATCAGGTTTCTGGGCAGCAGGGCCGCTTCCTTTTCCAGTTCACCGGTATCGTACGAGCGCGCGCCAGGTTCGAGTTTCATTTCACATTCCTTGTGAGTGAGCCAATAGGGTCAAGCCACTTCACTCTAAGGACCCGCCGGCAAGACAAATAGCCGGCAGGCTTTCCTCGAAGCCGGCATTGGAATGCAGCGGCCAGCCGCGCCGGTCAGTCGGCCATGCATCCTGTTGCAACATTGGCTAAAATGCCGGCCCTTTACCGCCGAACGCCTGGATTGCCCGTGAGCAAAGAGCCCGATCGCCTGTTCGCCACCCCGCTGGCGCAGGTCCCCGATTTCACCTTCAACGAAGATGTCGTGCGGGTTTTCCCCGACATGATCAAGCGCTCGGTGCCCGGCTACCCGACGATCGTCGAGAACATCGGCGTGCTGGCTGCCCAGTTCGCCCAGCCCGATACCCTGCTGTACGACCTGGGCAGCTCGCTCGGTGCGGTGACCCAGGCGATGCGCCGACATGTACGCAGCGAGGGCTGCAAGGTGCTGGCAGTAGACAACTCCCCGGCCATGGTCGAGCGCTGCCGCGAATACCTCAGCCACCAGGACGCGATGCACCAGGAGTTGCTGCCGGTGCAGGTGATCGAGGCCGACATCACCGCGCTGGACCTGCAGCCGGCGTCGGTGGTGGCGCTGAACTTCACCCTGCAGTTCATCGAGCCGCAGGCACGCCTGGCCCTGCTTGGCCGCATTCGCCAGTGCCTGGTGCCTGGCGGCGCACTGATCCTGTCGGAGAAGCTGCGCTTTGCCGACCCGCAGCAACAGGCCCTGCTCACCGATCTGCACGTGGCCTTCAAACGCGCCAACGGCTACAGCGAACTGGAAATTGCCCAGAAGCGCAGTGCCATCGAAAACGTGATGAAACCCGACAGCCTCGAGGAACACCGTCAGCGCCTGCTGGCAGCCGGTTTCTCGCAGGTGGTGCCGTGGTTCCAGTGCCTGAACTTCGCCTCGCTGATTGCCCTGCCATGATCGATCTGACTCCCCTGGTCCGCCGCATGGCGGGCACCCCATTGGCGCACTGGGCCCAAGGCCTGCAAGCGCAACTCGATGCCAAGCTGGAAAAGGGCCATGGCGACCTGGAGCGCTGGCAAAGCGCACTGGATGCGCTGCCGGCCCTGAAGCCCAGCCAGGTCGACCTGCTGCACGGCCTGCGCCTGGACAGCGACTGCGACGACGCCACCCGCGCACAGGTGCGCACCGCGCTGATGGGCCTGTCGCCCTGGCGCAAGGGCCCGTTCGACCTGTTCGGCGTGCACGTGGACACCGAATGGCGTTCGGACTGGAAGTGGTCACGGGTCGCGCCGCACCTGGACCTGCGCGGCAAACGCGTGCTGGATGTGGGTTGTGGCAACGGCTACTACCAATGGCGCATGCTCGGCGCCGGCGCCGACAGCGTGATCGGCGTGGACCCCAACTGGTTGTTCTTCTGCCAGTTCCAGGCCGTGCAGCGTTACCTGCCGGACCTTCCCGCCTGGCACTTGCCGTTCGCCCTGGAAGACCTGCCGGCCAACCTGGAAGGTTTCGACACGGTGTTCTCGATGGGGGTGTTCTACCACCGCCGCTCGCCGATCGAGCATTTGCTGGCGCTCAAGGACTGCCTGGTCAAGGGGGGCGAACTGGTGTTGGAAACCCTGGTGGTCGAGGGTGACGAGCATCAGGTGCTGGTGCCTGAAGACCGCTATGCGCAGATGCGCAATGTATGGTTTCTGCCCTCGGTGCCGGCACTGGAGCGCTGGTTGCGTCGCGCCGGCTTCAGCGATGTGCGCTGCGTGGATGTGAGCGTGACCAGCGTCGAGGAACAACGCAGCACCGACTGGATGCGCTACCAGTCGCTGAGCGACTTCCTCGACCCTACCGACCCGACCCGAACCGTCGAAGGCCTGCCGGCACCCAGGCGGGCGGTGCTGGTGGCGCGCAAGTAATCAGAAGGGGGCCTCTTCGCCTGCAGGAGCCGGCCTTGCCGGCGCAGAGGCCCTTGCGAACGCGGCGTGCGTCAGTCCTTCACCACCTGCTGCTGTACCTGCTCCTTATCCTGCGCTACCTCCTTCCTGCCCTCCCCATGCACCCGCTCCTGGCTCTTGCGAAACTCGGCCCAGAACGCCTTGGTGCGCTCGGCGCCGCCTTCGGCCATTGCCGCGCTGCTGCCCAGCAGCAACGCGGCGATCAGTGCGTACTTGCTCAGGTTCATCGACCTTCCCTCATGATTGGATTCGAACCGATCATAAGCAGCCCAAGCTAACGCCAAGGTGAGCCGCACATTACAGTGCTGCAAGATTGTGCTCCTCCTCCTTGCGGTGCGCCCAGTGGTACAGCGCCGGCAGCACCAGCAGGGTCAACGCGGTGGACGAGAGGATGCCGCCGATCACCACGGTGGCCAGTGGGCGCTGCACCTCGGCACCGGTGCCAGTGGCCAGGGCCATCGGAATGAACCCCAGCGACGCCACCAACGCGGTCATCAGCACCGGCCGCAGACGCGTCAGCGCACCTTCGTCGATGGCCACGCGCAGCGGCCGACCCTGCTCGCGCAAGCTGCGGATGAAGGCGATCATCACCAGCCCGTTGAGCACCGCCACCCCCGACAGGGCGATGAAGCCCACCCCCGCCGAAATCGACAATGGAATGTCGCGCAGCCACAGCGCCACCACCCCGCCGGTCAGCGCGAACGGGATGCCGGTGAACACCAGCAGGCCGTCCCTGACGCTGTTGAACATCATGAACAGCAACCCGAACACCAGCAGCAATGCCACCGGCACCACCACCTGCAGGCGCTTGGCCGCCGATTGCAGCTGCTCGAACTGACCGCCCCAACGCGTCCAGTAGCCAGGCGGCACTTCCACCTGCGTATCGATGCGCTCGCCGGCCTCGGCCACGAACGAACCAATGTCGCGGCCACGCACGTTGGCGCTGACCACCACCAGGCGCTTGCCGTCTTCGCGGCTCACCTGGTTGGGCCCCTGCACCAGCGCCAGGCTGGCCACCTCGGCCAGGCTGATGAAGCCGATACCGCCGTCGCTGCCCGCACTAGCCGGTACCGGAATCAGCAGCTGCGACAAGCCTTCGATATCGGTACGCACGTCGTCCGAGAGGCGCACCACCATGTCGAAACGCCGGTCGCCCTCGTACAGCGTGCCGGCCTGGCGGCCGCCCACGGCCACGGCGATGGTGTCCTGCACATCGCCGACGTTGAGCCCGTAGCGTGCAGCCTTGTCGCGGTCGACCTCGATGGTCAGCACCGGCAGGCCCGAGGTCTGCTCGACCTTGACCTCCGATGCCCCCGGCACCGCCTGCAAGGTTGCGGCAATCTGTGCTGCCGTGCGGTTGAGCACCGTCATGTCGTCGCCGAAGACCTTGACCGCCACATCGCTGCGCACCCCGGAAATCAGCTCGTTGAAGCGCAGTTGAATCGGCTGCGACAGCTCGTAGTTGCTACCCGGCACCCGCGCCGCCGCGCGCTGGATATCGGCGATCAGTTGCTCGCGCGACTTGCCGGGGTCGGGCCACTGCGCCTGCGGCTTGAGCATCACGTAACTGTCGGAGATGTTCGGCGGCATCGGGTCGGCGGCGATCTCGGCGGTGCCGGTGCGCGCAAATACGCGCTGCACCTCCGGCACCTGGCTGACCACACTCTCCTCCAGGCGCTGCTGCAATTGCACCGACTGGCTCAGGCTGGTGCCCGGCACCCGCAGCGCCTGCAGGGCGAAATCGCCTTCGCTGAGGCTGGGCACGAACTCGCTGCCCATGCGCCCGGCCAGCACCGCGCACAGCAGCACCGACGCCCCGGCCAGGGAAAACGCCAGCCCACGGTGCCCCATCACCCAGCGCAATAGCGGCGCATAGCCGGCCTTGGCGCTGCGCATCAGCAGGTTTTCCTCTTCCTTGACCTTGCCGGTGACGAACAGCGCGATGGCCGCCGGCACGAAGGTCACCGAGAGCAGCATCGCTCCCAGCAGGGCGATCACCACGGTGAAGGCCATGGGGTGGAACATCTTGCCCTCCACCCCGCTCAGGGCAAAGATCGGCAGGTACACCACCATGATGATCAACTGGCCGAAGATCAGCGGGCGGCGCGCCTCGCGGGCGGCATTGAACACTTCGTGCAGGCGCTCGGAGCGGGTCAGCAGGCGGCCATGGTGCTGCTGGGCGTGGGCCAGGCGGCGGATCGCGTTCTCCACGATCACCACCGCGCCATCGACGATGATGCCGAAGTCCAGCGCACCCAGGCTCATCAGGTTGGCACTGACCTTGTTGCCGAACATGCCGGTGAAGGTGAACAGCATCGACAGCGGAATCACCATGGCGGTGATCAGCGCGGCGCGGATGTTGCCCAGAAACAGGAACAGCACCGCGATCACCAGGATCGCACCTTCCACCAGGTTCTTCTTCACCGTGGCGATGGCCTTGTCGACCAGGTCGGTGCGGTCGTACACCGTGACCGCGCTGACACCTGCCGGCAGCGTGCGGTTGATCTGCGCCAGCTTGTCGGCCACTGCCCGCGACACGGTGCGGCTGTTCTCGCCGACCAGCATGAACACGGTGCCCAGCACCACCTCACGGCCATTTTCGGTAGCCGCGCCGCTGCGCAGTTCGCGGCCGATGCCCACCTGGGCGACATCGCGTACGCGAATCGAGGTGCCGTCGACAGTGGCCAGCACGATGTTGGCAATGTCGTCGATGCCTGCCAGTTGCCCCGGCGCACGAATCAGCAGTTGCTCGCCACGGCGCTCGATGTAGCCGGCACCGACGTTGGCGTTGTTGCGCTCCAGGGCCGTCAGCAGGTCGCCCAGGGTCAGCTTGTAGGCGGCCAGGCGCCTGAGGTCGGGGGCAATCTGGTACTCCTTGGCGTAGCCGCCGATGCTGTTGATCTCGGCCACGCCGCGCACGTTGCGCAACTGCGGCTTGATGATCCAGTCCTGGATCTCGCGCAGGTCGGTGGGCGTGTAATCGCTGCCGTCGGCCTTGCGCGCATCCGGCGCGGCTTCCACGGTCCACAGGAAGATCTCGCCCAGGCCGGTGGAGATCGGCCCCATGGCCGCCTCGACGCCGTCGGGCAACTGCCCGCGCGCCTGTTGCAGGCGCTCGTTGACCAGTTGCCGGGCGAAGAACAGGTCGGTGCCCTCGTCGAAGATCACCGTCACCTGCGACAGCCCCGAGCGCGACAGCGAACGGGTCTGCTCCAGGCCCGGCAGGCCGGCCATGGCGGTCTCGATGGCGAAAGTGATGCGCTGCTCGGTTTCCAGCGGTGAAAAGCCCGCCGCCGAGGTGTTGATCTGCACCTGCACGTTGGTGATGTCGGGCACCGCATCGATCGGCAGCTTCTGGTAGCTGGCCAGCCCCAGCCCGGCCATCAGCAGCACCGCGAGCATCACGATCAGGCGCTGCTCGATGGCAAATTGAATGATCCGTTCGAACATGAGGAGTACTCGTGGGGGCTCAGTGGGAATGCTCGGCGCTGGCTTTGCCCAGCTCCGACTTGAGGATGAAGCTGCCCTGTGCCGCCACCTGCTGGCCGGCCTGCAGGCCCGCCTTGATCTGCACGAAGCCGTCGGCCACCACACCCGGGGTCACCGCCTGGGCGGTGAAGCCCTCTGCACTGCGCACGAACACGGTGGGCTGCTCTTCGAGGGTCTGCAGCGCGGCCTCCGGTACCGCCAGCGCCTCGTCCAGGCGTTCGGTAGCCACCCGCACTGCCACGAACAGGCCGGGGCGCCAGGCGCCGCGAGGGTTGTCCAGGGTGACCCGCACGGTGGCGGTGCGGGTCTGCTCGCCGAGCAGGCTGCCCACATGGCTGACCGTGCCGCTGGCCTGCTCGCCCAGTTCACTGGCCAGCACCGTCACCGGCATGCCGACGCGCAGCCTGGCCAGGTCACGCGGGGCCACGCCAAAGGTTGCCCACACCCGCGACAGGTCGGACAAGGTGAAGGCCGCACTGCTCTCGCTGACCACTTCGCCCGGCACCAGGTGCTTTTCCACCACCTGCCCGTCAAACGGTGCACGCAGCTCATAGCGGTTGCCGCCGGCCAGCACCACGCTGCCACTCAGCGCGCTGATCTTCTGCCGGGCATTGGTGGCGGCGATCTCGGCTTCCTGCAGGGCCTGGCGCGCCTGCAGGTAGTCCTGTTCGGCAGAGATGCCCTCCTGCCACAGGTCTTTCTCGCGGGCGAAGGTGCCGCGCGCCAGTTCCAGTCGCCGCTGGCTGGCCGCCAGCTCGCTGCGCTGCTCGGAGATCTGCGGGCTGGCGATCACCGCCAGCAGTTGCCCGGCCTTGACCTGCTGGCCGAGCACCACGGCCACCGATTCCACCACCCCGGCCGCACGCGGCACCAGGTGCGCGGTACGGTCCTCGTCGAAGCGGATCTCGCCCGGCAGGCCGAGGCTGCGGCTCAAGGTGCGCGGGGCCACGGTGGCCAGCTCGATACCGGCCACCTGGATCTGCTCGTCGCTCAGGGTCAGGTGGCCCTCCTGCTGTTCTTCGCCATGGCCTTCCTCGCCATGGGCGTCGTCGCCATGGCCCTTTTCCTGATCGCCATGGCCCGCCTCGGCATGCGCCGCGTGGGAGGCCTGCGGCGCATTCATCTGGTGACCCAGCACAACCCCCAGGCCAACGCCCAGGGTCAGGGTGACGGCCACCAGCGTGATGGTTTTGCTGTTCATGCACATTCCTCGGCAAATCGTCGGGGGTCAGCGGCTGGCGGTGGCCAGGTCGCCGAAAAGTCGTTCCAGGCGGACTCGCGCATCGCTGCCCTGGGCCTGCGCCGCCAGGTATTGGGTGCGCGCCGCCACCAGCGTGCGCTGGGCGTCGAGCACCTCGAGAAAGCTGAACTTGCCGCGCTCGAAACCCCGCGTGGCGGCGTCCACCGCCTGCTGCGCCGCCGGCAGTATCGAGCGGTCGAAGGCCTGTACCTCGCCCGCAGCCACCTGCCACTGCGCCAGCGCCTGCACCACTTCGCTGCGCACCCGCAGTTCGGCGCCGTTGCGCAGGTCGCGGGCCTGATCGGCACGCCGCGCCGCCGCCAGCACATTGCCCTGGTTGCGATCGAACAAGGGCAGCGGTATCGACACCCCGACCACATTGATGCGCTCGCGGTCGGCCTCGCTGTACTGGCTACCCAGGCTGACGGTGAGGTCGGGGATGCGCTGGCTGCGAGCCAGCCCCAGGTCAGCCTCGCGCTGCTCGATCTGCAGGCGGGCCAGGCGCAGCTCGGCCGTGCGCTCGAGGCGGGCAAGCAGCGTGTCGCCCTCGGCTGGGGTCAGGGCGTCGGACGGCATGCCTGCCACCCGCTCGAACCCCGCCTGCGGCGCCCCCGTCACGCTGGCCAGTTGCTGATAGGCCACGGCCACGGCCTGCTGGGCACGGCCTCGTTCCAGGCGCATCTCGGACACCTGCACCTGCGCGCGGGTGGTTTCGATGGGGGAAGCGCTGCCGGCCCGCACCCGCCCCTGCACCACCTGCAGGCCACGCTCAGTCAGGCGCAGCGACTGCTCGGCCAGTTGCAGCCGTTCCTGGGCCTGCACGGCGGCATGAAACGCAGCCAGCACCTCGGCGCGCAAGGCATTGCCCTGGCGTTCCAGTTCCAGCGCCGCCAGGGCCTGCTCGCGCTGGGCCACCTCCACCCGCGCACCGCGCTTGCCGCCCAGTTCCAGGCGCTGGCTGAGGCTGACGGTGGTGGTCTGCGAGCCGCGGCGGGTATCTTCCTGCTCCCAGCTCAACTCCGGGTTGGGCAGCAGGCCGGCCTGGTTGCGTTCGCCCAGGGCGATCTCGGTGCCCCAGCGCGCCGCGGCAAGCTCGGGGTTGTTGTCCTGCGCGGTGCGCAAGGCGGCATCAAGCGTCAGCACGCTCGCCTGCAGCGCTGTCGAAAGCCCCAGCAGCACCCCGGCCAGCGCCGCCAGCCGCGCCACGCGCTGTGGATGAAGCCTGTGCCTGCACGTCATGCGTGAATCCCCCGCGCCCATTTCGAAGCGGGCACTTTAGGGAGCGGGCTTTATCGTCAACATGACCCCAGGATTACAAATCTGTTATCCAGCGCCGCTCAGGACCGGCTTGGCTTACCATGCGCGACACGCCTTGACCCTGAAGTGACTCAAGGGTTGAGAATTGCCGTTTTGCACGCCGCGAGTACCCCATGCGCCTATTGATCATCGAAGACGAAGTCCGTACCGCCGAGTACCTGCAGCAGGGCCTGAGCGAGAACGGCTACATCGTCGACTGCGCCGCCACCGGCATTGACGGCCTGCACCTGGCCCGCCAGCACGCCTACGACCTGGTCATCCTCGACGTCAACCTGCCGCAGCTCGACGGCTGGAGCGTGCTGCAACGCCTGCGAGCGGAGTCCTCGACCCGCATCATGATGCTGACCGCCCACGGCCGGCTCTCGGATCGGGTCAAGGGCCTGGACCTGGGCGCCGACGACTACCTGCTCAAGCCGTTCGAATTTCCCGAACTGCTGGCACGCATTCGCAGCCTGTTGCGGCGCAGCGAGCAGAACCTGGCGCCGGCCACGCTCAGGGTCGCCGACCTTGAGCTGGACCCCAGCCGCCACCGCGCCTACCGGCGCAACCAGCGTATCGACCTGACGGCCAAGGAGTTCGCCCTGCTGCACCTGCTGATGCGCCAGAGCGGCGAGGTGCTGTCGCGCACGCAGATCATCTCGCTGGTGTGGGACATGAACTTCGATTGCGACACCAACGTGGTGGAGGTGTCGATCCGGCGCCTGCGGGCCAAGATCGACGACCCCTTCGAAGACAAGCTGATCCACACCCTGCGCGGCGTGGGCTATGTGCTGGAAGCGCGCGAATGAAACCGGCACGACTGTCGTTGCGCCTGGGCCTGAGCGTCAGCCTGATGGGCGCGGCGCTGGTGCTGCTGCTGGCGAGCCTGGCGGTACTGGCGCTGGACCACGAACTGGACAACCGCGCCCGCAAGGTGCTGGCACGCAAGATGGAGCAGATCGAGCACAGCCTGGGAGTGGACCTGAAGGCCAGCGACCTGGGCTCGCGCGCCCACCCCCTGCTCGACCTGGTGATGGGCCACGACGACCTGAGCCTGAACATCATCGCCCAGACCGGACGCCACCCGGCCCTGTTGAGCCTGGGGCCTGCAGTGGAGGCCGAGCCGCTGCGGCGTATCGCGGCCGGGACAGCGCTGGGCTACAGCGAATGGCAGGACAGCGCCGAGGCCCGCCTGATGACCGCCGCGCGCCTGATGACCCTGCGTGACGGCACCCCGGTGCGGGTACTGCTGACGCTGAACCGGGCCGACGACCTCGGCCTGCTGCAGGCCTACCTGCGTTCGACGTTGCTGGCGTTGCCACTGCTGTTGCTGCTGATCGGCATTGCCGCCTGGAAGCTGGTGCAGCGTGGTCTGCTGCCGCTGCGCAGGTTCCGGCGGATTGCCGCCCAGGTGTCGGCGCAGGAGCTGAGCCACCGCCTGCCCGAGGACAAGCTGCCCCAGGAACTGAGTGCCCTGGCGCGCGGCATCAACGTGATGCTCGACCGGCTGGATGGCGGCGTGCAGCGTCTGTCGCAGTTTTCCGATGACCTGGCGCACGAACTGCGCACGCCGATCAGCAACCTGATGGGCAGGGCCCAGGTGACCTTGTCACGGGTGCGCTCGGCGCAGGATTACCGGGTGGCGCTGGAGGACAGCATCGAGGAGCTGACGCGCCTGAACCGGATCATCACCGACATGCTGTTCCTGGCCCAGGTGGACGCGCCGCGTCAGCAACTGGCGTTGAAGCCGGTGGCGCTGGCCGACGAGGCGCAACGGGTGGTGGAGCTGTTCGCGCTGAGCGCCGAATGCAAGGCGATCACCCTGAAGGTCAGCGGCTGGGGCACGGTGCAGGGCGACCGGCTGATGCTGCAGCGGGCGCTGTCGAACCTGTTGAGCAATGCAATTCGCCACAGCCCCGAGGGCCGCCTGGTGGAAATCGGCATCGAGCAGAGCGCACGGGGCGTGCAATGCTGGGTGCGCAACGAGGGGCCGGGGATCGAGGCGGTGCACTGGCCGCACCTGTTCGAGCGGTTCTACCGGGTGGGCTGCGGGCGCTCGCGGGTAGAGGGCGGCACGGGGCTGGGGCTGGCCATCGTGCAGTCGATCATGCAGGTACATGGTGGGCAGGTGGAGGTGACCAGCGCGGCGCAGGGGCCTACGCGCTTCAGTCTGATATTTGGCTAGGCGGCTTCGCCGGCAAGGCCGGCTCCTACAGGAATCGCAGCGCCTGTTGGAGCCGGCCTTGCCGGCGAAGGTCACGACGCATTCAGCGGTTGCTGGCTGCCAGAATCAGCTGTTTCATCTCGCTGACCGCACCCTTGAAGCCCACGAACAACGCATGGGCCACCAGTGCATGGCCGATGTTCAGTTCGTTGATGCCCTTGATCGCCGCCACCGGCTCGACGTTGTGGTAGTGCAGGCCATGCCCGGCATTCACGATCAGCCCCTGGGCCAGGCCGAAGGCCACGCCATCGGCCACGCGCTGGAGCTCTTCGGCCACCTCGGCCGGGGTCTGCGCATCGGCGTAACGCCCGGTGTGCAGTTCGATCGCCGGCGCGCCGACGCGGCGCGAGGCCTCGATCTGGCGCTCGTCGGCATCGATGAACAACGACACCTCCGACCCCAGGCGCGACAGGCGCTCCACCGCCGCCTTGATCCGCGCCTCCTGCCCCGCCACGTCCAGGCCACCTTCGGTGGTCAGTTCCTGGCGTGTCTCGGGCACCAGGCAGATGTGCGCCGGGCGAATGCGCTCGGCAAACTGCATCATCTCTTCGGTGACGCCCATCTCGAAGTTCATGCGCGTCTGCAGCACCTCGCTCAGTACCAGCACGTCACGGTCCTGGATATGCCGGCGGTCTTCGCGCAAGTGCACGGTGATGCCGTCGGCACCCGCCTCTTCGGCGTCCAGCGCGGCCTTGACCGGGTCCGGATATCGCGTGCCACGGGCCTGGCGCAGGGTCGCCACGTGGTCGATGTTCACGCCAAGGAGGATGCGGTTGCTGGTGGTCACGAAGAGACTCTCCTGAAAATTGAGCCTCACAGCATACGTCGTGATCAAGGCTTGCGAAACAGTTCCCGGCTGACCAGCGGGCGCCCGCCCAGGTGCACCGCCAGCGCCTGGCGCATCAGGCGCTTGGCCGCGCCCAGCGCGCCCGGCATCGACCACTCGGCCTCGGCCATGGCCAGCAGGTGCGCGCCACTGAACAAGCCTGGCTGCACCAGGTACACCCGCTCCAGGCCCGCGTCCACCTGCAGGCGGTACAGGCCATCGGCCACCAGCGGATCGCCATTGATGTCGTGCTCAAGCGCAAAGCCATACCCCAGCTCGTCCAGCAGGCGCCATTCGAAGGCACGCAGCAACGGCTCCAGCGGGCGCCCCGCGCCCAGTGCCTGCAAGGTGGCAGCGTATTGCTCGAACATCACCGGGTGCGGGTCTTCGGCCTGAAGCAGGCGAATCAGCAGCTCATTGAGGTACAGCCCGCTGAACAGCGCGTCGCCGTTGAGCCAGACCGCCACGCCTGCGCTGTCCATGCGACCGACATTCTTGAGCTCGCCGCGCCCATGGAACTGCACCTCCAGCGGCACGAACGGACGCGCCAGGCTGCCGGCCTTGCCGCGCGCACGACGCAGCACGGCGCGCAGGCGCCCCTGGGGGGTAAGGAAGTCGACCAGCGCACTGGTTTCACGGTACGCCCGGCTGTGCAGCACGAAGGCCGGTTGGCCGTCTGGCATGTCCATGATTCAGCGCTTCACGAAGAGGTGGGCCCGACACCGGCCGGTGTCGGGCCAGGGCAATCAGAGGTCGCCGTAGCCCAGCGAACGCAGGGCGCGCTCGTCGTCGGACCAGCCACCCTTGACCTTGACCCACAGGTTCAGCATGACCTTGGCGTCGAACAGCAGCTCCATGTCCTTGCGCGCCTCGGTGCCGATGCGCTTGATGCGCTCGCCCTTGTCGCCAATGATGATCTTCTTCTGGCCGTCACGCTCGACCAGGATCAGTGCATGGATATGCAGCACGTTGCCCTGCTGCTTGAATTCCTCGATCTCGACGGTGATCTGGTACGGCAGCTCGGCGCCGAGCTGGCGCATGATCTTCTCGCGTACCAGTTCGGCAGCCAGGAAGCGGCTGCTGCGGTCGGTGATCTGGTCTTCGGGGAAGAAGTGCTCGTTTTCCGGCAGGTGCTTGGCAATCAGTGCTTCGAGGGCATCGAGGTTGTGCCCGTGCTGCGCCGAGACCGGCACGATCTCGGCGTTGGGCAGTTGCTCCTGCAGCCATTGCAGGTGCGGCATCAGCTCGGCCTTGTCCTCGATGCGGTCGGTCTTGTTGATGGCCAGGATCACCGGGCCCTGCACGTACTGCACGCGCTCGAGCACCAGTTGGTCCTCGTCGGTCCACTTGGTGCGATCGACCACGAAGATCACCACGTCGACGTCTTTCAACGCCGCCGAGGCGGTACGGTTCATGTAACGGTTGAGCGCCTTCTCGTTGCCCTTGTGCATGCCGGGGGTATCGACGTACACCGCCTGCACATCACCTTCGGTCTTGATACCGAGCATGTTGTGGCGGGTGGTCTGCGGCTTGCGCGAGGTGATCGCGAGCTTCTGCCCGAGGATGTGGTTGAGCAGCGTCGACTTGCCCACGTTGGGGCGGCCGACGATGGCCACGTAGCCGCAACGGGTAGTGTTCTGTTCAGTCATTGCCATTCTCCACGCCCAGGGCGATCAGTGCTGCGGCGGCCGCGACCTGCTCGGCGATACGCCGGCTCACGCCCTGCCCTCGGCTTTTTTCAGTCAACAGGGTCACTTCGCATTCGACGAAAAACGTCCGGCAATGGGGTTCACCCTGGATATCCACCACTTCGTAGCGGGGCAGTTCGCAGGCCCGCGACTGCAGAAACTCCTGCAGGCGGGTTTTCGGGTCCTTGTTGGTGTCGACCAGGGTCAGGCTCTCGAACTCACCGGCCAGCCATGCCAGCACGCGATCGCGTGCGGTGTGCATGTCCGAGTCCAGGTAGATCGCACCGATCAGCGCCTCGAGGGCATCGGCCAGGATCGACTCGCGCCGGAACCCGCCGCTTTTCAGCTCGCCCGAGCCCAGGCGCAGGTACTCGCCCAGGTCGAAACCGCGGGCCAGCACGGCCAGGGTTTCACCCTTGACCAGGCGGGCGCGCAGGCGCGACAGCTGGCCCTCGCGGGCCTGGGGGAAGCGCTCGAACAGGGCCTCGCCGGCGACGAAGTTGAGGATCGCATCACCAAGGAACTCCAGCCGTTCGTTGTTGCGGCCGGCAAAGCTGCGATGCGTGAGGGCCAGCAGCATCAGCTCCTGGTTCTTGAAGGTGTAGCCGAGCTGGCGCTCGAGGCGGCTCAAGGAAACGCTCACAGTGTACCCACGCGCTGTTCGTGGTCGATTTTCAGCAGCGGCGCCAGGGCGCCGGGCTCACACAGTTCTGTCCGGCTCGAAGCCGACGGGGTTAACGCGTTGTTCAAATGCAAATCCTGAAAGACGGTTTTGTTCATGCCTGACGTCCGGCCGGGGCGCGTCTTGTGGACGCCCTTGTACAGCCTATGCCAGAAAAGCATTCGGCGCTGTCGAAGGACAGCGCCGTTAGGGTGTTACTTGATCAGGCCAACCCGCGAAAGGCTCGGGAAGTGGCTGAGCTTGGGCTCTGGCCAGCTCATCCAGATGGCGAAGGCCTTGCCGACGATGTTCTTGTCGGGAACCATGCCCAGCAGTTCCTTGGGAATGTTGGGGTCATCCCAGTAGCGACTGTCGTTGGAGTTGTCGCGGTTGTCGCCCATCATGAAGTAGTGCCCGGCAGGCACCACCCACTGCTGGTCCGGCGGCATGCGATAGCGGCTCATCTCCTTGCGGATCAGGTGCTCGGCCTCGCCCAGCTTCTCCTTGTACAGCTCGGCGCTGCCCAGGGTGCCCGGCTCGCTGCCGACCAGTTGCTCGGCAATCGGCTGGCCGTTGACGAACAGACGCTTGTCGCTGGTGTAGCGCACCTGGTCGCCCGGCAGGCCGACCACTCGCTTGATGTAGTTGACGTTCGGGTCGCTCGGGTAGCGGAACACCATCACATCGCCACGCTGCGGGTCACCGACCTCGATGACCTTCTTGTCGATCACCGGCAGGCGGATGCCGTAGGAGAACTTGTTCACCAGGATGAAGTCGCCCACTTCCAGGGTCGGCTTCATCGACCCCGAAGGGATCTGGAACGGCTCGACCAGAAACGAGCGCAGCACCAGCACGATGAACAGCACCGGGAAGAACGATTTGCCGTACTCGACCAGCAACGGCTCCTTGTTCAACTGCTCGACCACCGCCATCTCGGGCTGGCTGACGCTGCCCTGATAGGTGTTGATCGCCGTGCGCCGGCGCGGGGCCAGGAACAGCAGATCGATCAGGGCCAGCAGTCCACACACGGCAACGGCGATGACTAGCAACAGCGGGAAATTTAGTGACATAGGACCTAGCTATCCAACCTGAGCACGGCGAGGAAGGCTTCCTGTGGAATTTCCACGTTGCCCACCTGTTTCATGCGTTTCTTACCGGCTTTCTGCTTTTCCAACAGCTTGCGCTTACGGCTAACGTCGCCACCGTAGCATTTGGCCAGTACGTTCTTTCTGAGCGCCTTGACAGTGGTACGCGCCACAATCTGCCCGCCAATGGCGGCCTGGATTGCCACATCGAACATCTGCCGCGGGATCAGTTCCTTCATCTTCTCGGTCAACGCGCGGCCTTTGTAGTGCGCATTGTCACGGTGCACGATCAATGCCAGGGCATCGACCTTGTCGCCGTTGATCAGTACATCGAGCTTGACCAGGTTGGCCGACTGATACCGGTCGAAATGGTAGTCCAGCGAAGCATAGCCGCGGCTGGTGGATTTGAGGCGGTCGAAGAAGTCCAGTACCACTTCGTTCATCGGCAGGTCGTAGCGCACCTGCACCTGGGAACCGAGGAACTGCATGTCGCGCTGTACGCCACGCTTCTCGATGCACAGGGTGATGACGTTGCCCAGGTGCTCCTGCGGCACGAGGATGGTGGCGGCCACGATCGGCTCGCGGAAGTCTTCCACCGACGACACGTCCGGCAGCTTGGACGGGTTGTCGACGTAGATGGTTTCACCGGTCTTGAGCTTGACCTCGAAGATCACGCTCGGCGCGGTGGTGATCAGGTCCAGGTCGTACTCGCGCTCCAGGCGCTCCTGGATGATCTCCATGTGCAGCATGCCGAGGAAGCCGCAACGGAAGCCGAAGCCCAGTGCGTCGGAGCTCTCAGGCAGGTACTGCAGCGACGAGTCGTTCAGGGTCAGCTTTTGCAGCGCGTCACGAAAATCTTCGAAATCTTCGGAACTGACCGGGAACAGGCCGGCATATACCTGGGGCTGGATACGTTTGAAGCCTGGCAGCACTTCCACGTCGGGCGTGGAGCTGAGGGTCAGGGTGTCACCGACCGGTGCACCGTGAATGTCCTTGATGCTGGCGATGATGAAGCCCACTTCGCCGGCCTTGAGGTCGGCGGTGGCGGTGTGCTTGGGGTTGAACACGCCCACGCTGTCGACCAGGTGCACCTTGCCGGTGGACTTGACCAGAATCTTGTCGCCCTTCTTGACCCGGCCATGGCGCACGCGCACCAGGGACACGACGCCCAGGTAGTTGTCGAACCAGGAGTCGATGATCAGCGCCTGCAGCGGTGCATCGATGTCGCCGGTAGGGGCCGGAATGGTCTGCACCAGGCGCTCGAGCACCTCGTCCACGCCCATGCCGCTCTTGGCACTGCAGGCCACGGCGTCGGTGGCGTCGATGCCGATGATCTTCTCGATCTCGTCCTTGACGCGGTCCGGATCGGCCTGGGGCAGGTCCATCTTGTTCAGTACCGGCATGACCTCCAGGCCCTGCTCGATGGCGGTGTAGCAGTTGGCGACCGACTGGGCCTCCACGCCCTGGCCGGCATCGACCACCAGCAGCGCGCCTTCGCAGGCGGCCAGCGAACGGCTGACTTCATAGGTGAAGTCGACGTGGCCGGGGGTGTCGATGAAGTTCAGCTGGTAGGTGATGCCGTCGTTCGCCTTGTAATACAGGGTAACGCTATGGGCTTTGATGGTGATCCCGCGCTCGCGCTCGAGGTCCATGGAGTCAAGTACCTGCGCTTCCATCTCGCGCGCGGTGAGGCCACCGCACATCTGGATGAAACGGTCGGCCAGGGTCGACTTGCCATGGTCAATGTGGGCGATGATGGAGAAATTGCGGATATGACTCAAATCACTCACGGGTCAACACTCAAAAAGGCTGCGGGGCGAACGCCCGCCGAAAAATAGCCGGGAATTGTACCTTATGAAGGGGCCAGCCGCCACGCCCGCCCCTCCAGTTTCATGGTGCCTGATATTTCTGTCAGTAGATGGCCGCTCGCGCAGACCCGAATATAGGGCACCAGACGGAGAAATGGCCATGGCACATGTTCAACCAGCAGTCCCCGGAAGCCCCGATACGAGCTTTGGTGACAACGGCGAGCGCTCCCTACCGCAAATTGCGGACACCGATCGTTTCATCACTGATGTGGCAATACACGATGACACAATCACCGTGTGTGGCCTGACCGGGGACCACGAGCAGTCCCGCTATACCTTGCTTCGCTTCGATGATAAAGGTGATCTGGACCCGACGTTCGGCAACAAAGGGATAGTGTTCGGAACATTCGACCCGGTGGCCGAATCGGGCGCGGAAGCCATCGTCGTCGATGCCAACGCGAAGATATGGATGCTGGGATGGGTGAACAGCGCCGGCAAGCCCCACAGACTGGTGGTGGCACGTTTCGACGCGCAGGGCGCGCTGGACACCAGCTATGCCTCCCCCCACGGTTACCTTGCCCTGGATCAGGACAACAGCCTTCATCTGAAGCTGCATTCCACGTCACTCCAGCTGCGGGCCGGACACCTGCTCGCCAGTGCTACGCTGGAGTCGGATTGGCTGGCTACCCATGCTTGCGTCTATCGACTGGATCTTGCCGGCAATGCCGGTTTCCCGAGCGGTCAGTTCATCGAGATCACGCATCCTTCCGGGACGGTGCAGATCGCCAATGTCATTGCGCAGGAAAGTACATTTCTCGTTGCCGGAACCTTGCGCAACGGGCCTGAGACCCGAGGCTTCATCGCACGCTTCAGAAACGACGGCACACCCGACCCGTCCTTTGGCGACCGATACGGTTTCAAGCTGTATGAATCCCCGCTGTCGCGCTGGCTGCGCTGGTTGCCGCGCTGGCTCCGCTGGCTTGCTCCGCGTCGAAACGCCAACATCCGCTTCAACACGCTGATTCAACGCCCCGATGGCCACCTGATCGTCGCGGGGAACCTGCCCGGCGAGCGCCCCGAAGACACCAACGCCATGACTTGGCAATTCGATGCCGAAGGTGTGAGGGACGCGACCTATAACCACGGCAACCCGACGGTGCTGACCTTCAACACGCACACCGAAGACGAATGGGAAGCCGCAGCGCTGCACCAGGACGGCAAGCTGGTGGTGTTTGGCCTGGGCGGTCAGCGCATCTACCGTGCCCGCTATACAGTCCATGGCCGACTGGATACTGCCTTTGGCAACCAAGGTATCGCCTTCCAGGACTACCCCAAGGACAGAAAGATGATCGCCGTCGCAATGACGCCCGCCGCCACACTGATTGGCTTGAACAGCCAGCACGCATGGGGTTTCTCCGGTCTTCTGGCACGCTTTCGCAATTGACTGCGCGCCCATGAAAAAGCCCGACGCATCGGCGTCGGGCTTTTTCTTACCGCGACCTTCTCGGTCAGGCCTTACTCGGCCAGCTTGAAGGTGATGAAACTGGCACGGCCCTGACGCAGCACGCGCATCGACACCGAACGGTTCTTCGGCAGTTCCTTGGCGATTTCGGTGAAGTTCTTCGCCGAAAGGATGGCCTGGTTGTTCAAGTGGCTGATGACGTCACCGGGACGCAGGCCGATCATCGCGGCCGGACCATCCTGCACTTCCTTGATGACCACGCCGCCCTTGAGCTCCAGAGTCTTTTTCTGCTCTGCGGTCAGGTCGGCTACCGATACGCCCAGGCGGTTGCTGCTGCGCTCGACGCCGCCATTGGCACCGGTGGTCACGTCCTGATCTTCATCGGGCAGTGCACCGATGGTCACGTCCAGGTTCTGGCGCTTGCCGTTGCGGATGATCTCCAGCTTGGCCTTGGCGCCATCTTTCAGGCCACCGACCAGGTGCGGCAGGTCAGCCGACATGACGATCGGCTGACCGTTCATGCTCAGGATCACGTCGCCCACCTGCAGGCCGCCCTTGGCTGCCGGACCATCTTCCAGCACCTGGGCCACCAGCGCGCCGGCCGGTTTGTCCAGGCCGAAGGATTCGGCCAGGTCCTTGTTGACCTCCTGGATCACCACGCCCAGCCAGCCACGGCTGACCTTGCCGTCCTTTTTCAGCTGGTTGGAAACATCCAGTGCAACATCGATCGGGATAGCGAACGACAGGCCCATGAAGCCACCCGAGCGGGTGAAGATCTGCGAGTTGATGCCGACCACTTCGCCATTCATGTTGAACAGCGGGCCACCGGAGTTACCCGGGTTGATCGCAACGTCGGTCTGGATGAACGGCACGTAGGTGTCGTTGGGCAGGGTGCGGCCCTTGGCGCTGACGATACCTTTGGTCACCGAGTGATCGAAGCCGAACGGCGAACCGATGGCCAGTACCCACTCACCCACCTTGAGCTTTTCGGAGTCGCCCAGCTTGACCGTGGGCAGGTTCTTGCCATCGACCTTCAGCAATGCCACGTCGGTACGCGGGTCGGTGCCGACCAGCTTGGCCTGCAGTTCGCTGCGGTCGGACAGGCGCACGATGATTTCATCGGCATCGGCCACCACGTGGTTGTTGGTGAGGATGTAGCCGTCGGCCGAAATGATGAAGCCCGAACCCAGCGACTGGGCCTCGCGCTGACGATCGCCACGGGGTGAGCGCGGGGCTTGCGGCATGTTGCGCTCGAAGAACTCGCGGAACATCGGCGGCAGGCCTTCGAGGTCTGGCATCTGACCCGCAGCATACTTGCGATCAGGCAGCTTCTGCTTGGTACTGATGTTGACCACCGCCGGCGAGGCCTGCTCGACCAGGGTGGTGAAATCAGGCAGGGCTTCGGCCTGGGCGTTGAGCACCTGCCCGAGCATGAGCACGGCGGCGAACAGCGACAGATAGGATTTCAAGCGAGGTATTGACATACGGCTCCCGTCACAACGAGCGTGGTTAAGCAGTAGGGACCAGCCAACGCACAAAGCCCGGCAACATCCTCGAAAGGCTGCGACCAGGCTCGGTGGATCGGCATTGTTGATGCTGCAACAGCAGTAAAGGCCAGCCCCCGAAAGAACTGACCTATAGATAAATCTGGAGAATTTTGCAAATTCGAAGGCTTACGAATCATGTCAACGCCTTGGCGGCCCATCGATCATCAACGCATTACCTGTGGCTCGTCATTGGCTGGCGTGGGCGTCTTGGGCACGCATCGACAAGGCGACCCGCTCGGCAGTACCGATGGGGATCTCACCTACCACAGTGACCACCACATCCCCCTTGGGCGTGGTCAGCCGGCGCGAAACCGCGACCGTCGGGCCAAGCTGGGTACGGGCGTCGATGCCCGAATTGCCTGCAACCGGCTCCAGGAACACCGAGAAGCGTGCCAGGCCATCATCGTACATCAGGCTGCTGACGGTGCTCTTGTGCTCCGGATCCTTGCGTACCGCGCTGTTGACCAGCTCGAAGCCGGGTGGCAACCAGTCGGAACGCCATCCCGATGCGGCCTCGGCAACCTGCTGAGTGGCCTGGGCCACCGCCTTGCAGTTGCTGCTGGGCTGCAGTTGGGCATCGTCCGGCGCCTTGTCGGTCTCCAACCGGGTGAACTGGAAGCGCTCCAGCAGTTGCTCCTTGTCGTTGAGCAGCAACGACTTGAGGGGCAAACCCGACTGTCGATCCAGGTGCAGCTCGAAGGCATAACGATGCTGATCGCGCGGCCTGAGGGTGATGATCTCGACCTCGCGACCGGCCACCCGGGAGCGCCCTGCCACACTCAGGTCGTACCAGTTCATCAGCTTCAAGGGGTCCAGTACACGGGGCGAAGACTGCGCCGCATTGCCCACTCCGCGGGCCAGGGCGCCGCTCACGCACTGGGTACGTCCATCTACCCGCACAACCTCAAGGGCTGGGCCATCGAGTTGCAACAAGCGTTCACGAACCTTGCCCTCCTGCACCCGATGCCAGATGTCATGGGTGGAAAAGCTGCCGTTACGCTCGTAGACGAAAGTACCCTGATAACTCTGCTGCTGCTCGGCCTTGGCCAGACGGTTGAGCCAGTCTGCGGCATCAGTGGAGGAGTTGGCGGCCAGGGCCGGCACCGACAGACATCCTCCGAGCAAGAGCGGTAGTAGAGTTGGCGCGCGCATGATCCTCCTTACTCAGCGATTTTCCAGGCTGGCCGCACGGGCATAAGGCAGAGCACTTTCAGTCCCTTCCACGGCGGCTTCCTGAGCATGCTGGCGCAGGTAGCCCGGCAGACGTTCGTCCTGCCAGCCGCTTTGACCTTGCAGCACGCCATTTGCCATTGGGCCGGTCGGCTGTTCGGCACTCTCGGTGTAGCCTGCCAGTACTGCCGGGCCTTGCACCTGAGGTACAGTCACGCCTTGCTGCACAGGCTGCTGGGCAGCCAGTTGGGCACCGCTGATGTCGTCCTGGTTGTACAGGCGCACACCTGCCAGTACTGCAACGGTCACCGAAGCTGCAACAGCCAGACGACCCAGGCTGCGCCATGGACCACGGGCAACCTTGAACGGCGTGGCTTCGTAAGCCAGTGCGGCACTGACCGCGGCGGCGATATCCAGTTTTGGCAGCAGCAGTTCCTTGTGCATCGCTGCTCGGGCAACCTGGTAACGCGACCAGGTGGCACGGGTTTCATTGTCGTCGACGGCATTCAATACCCGACGCAACTCCAGTTCGTCCGCTTCGTTATCCATCACCGCGGACAGCGATTCCTGCAAAGCTTCACGACTCATGGCGGTTCCTCTCTTGGCTGTCGCCGCTGTCTCAGGTTTCCTGCAACAACGGCTGCAGGGCTTTATCTATGGCCTCCCGAGCGCGGAAAATTCGAGAGCGCACGGTACCCACCGGACACTGCATGACGCTCGCAATGTCCTCGTAACTCAGACCATCGAATTCACGTAAAGTTAACGCCGTACGCAAATCTTCTGGCAGCTGCTGGATGGTTCGGTGGACGGTGCCCTCGATTTCATCTCGTAACAGCGCGCGCTCTGGTGACTCGAGATCCTTGAGGCCATGATCGCCATCGTAAAATTCCGCATCCTCGGAACTGACATCACTGTCTGGCGGCCGTCGACCGCGGGATACCAGATAGTTTTTCGCCGTGTTGATCGCAATGCGGTACAGCCAGGTATAAAACGCACTGTCGCCACGGAAATTGCCAAGCGCACGGTAAGCCTTGATGAACGCTTCCTGTGCCACATCCTGGGCTTCATGGGTGTCGTGCACAAAACGCACGATCAACCCGAGAATCTTGTGCTGATACTTCAGCACCAACAGATCAAACGCTCGCCTGTCGCCACGCTGCACGCGCTCGACAAGCTGCTGATCCTCTTCCTGGGTTAGCATGAACACTCCTCGGTGGACCTGGAGGAGTGCTGCAGCGGCCATCGTTCAGGCTTGCAACCATAGACTCGGGCTTTTCGCAAAAGTTCTCCCCTCCAAGCAAGTTTCCTGCGGCCCTTGAACGGCTCGCACGAAAAACGCAGCACGGTCACGGCCGGCTGCGTCAATATTCTGGTCTCGTGTACGCAGGCAGAGCCGATATCAGCCCCAGGCCTCCCGTCGCCGCCGCGTCCTGGCATGCAGGCAACCTTCTATGGATAGGCAGGGTTCCAGGAAAGTTCCCACATGCAAGCATCAGGTCGCACCGCACGTCATGGAAATCAGGCCCTCGAGGCTGTTATAAAGGCAACCCAGCCCGTTTCACGATAGTTTCACAATGCCATAAACACCTGACTATTGTGCCGATACCCCCGTCCTTATACTAGTGGTCGCCTCGCTCGGATATCCCTGACATGAGCCAACAATTCCAACATGACGTTCTGGTGATCGGCAGCGGTGCCGCCGGCCTGAGCCTGGCCCTGAACCTGCCGGCGCACCTGCGCATCGCCGTACTGAGCAAAGGCGAGCTGGCCAACGGCTCGACCTTCTGGGCACAGGGCGGTGTTGCCGCCGTGCTCGACGACACCGACACGGTACAGTCCCACGTGGAGGATACGCTCAATGCCGGCGGCGGGCTGTGTCATGAAGACGCGGTGCGCTATACGGTCGAGCACAGTCGCGAGGCGATCCAGTGGCTGATCGACCAGGGCGTGCCGTTTACCCGTGACGAACAGGCCGGCGTCGATGAACGCGGCTTCGAGTTCCACCTGACCCGCGAGGGCGGCCACAGCCACCGGCGCATCATCCACGCGGCCGACGCCACTGGCGCGGCGATTTTCACCACGTTGCTGGAGCAGGCCCGCCAGCGCCCGAACATCGAGCTTCTGGAACAGCGCGTGGCGGTCGACCTGATCACCGAACGGCGCCTGGGCCAGGCCGGCGAGCGCTGCCTGGGAGCCTATGTGCTCAACCGTGCCAGCGGCGAGGTCGACACCTTTGGCGCCCGCTTCACCGCGCTGGCCACCGGCGGGGCGGCCAAGGTCTACCTCTATACCAGCAACCCGGACGGCGCCTGCGGCGACGGGATCGCCATGGCCTGGCGCGCCGGCTGCCGGGTGGCGAACCTGGAGTTCAACCAGTTCCACCCCACCTGCCTGTACCACCCGCAGGCCAAGAGCTTCCTGATCACAGAAGCACTGCGCGGTGAAGGCGCCCTGCTCAAGCTGCCCAACGGCGAGCGCTTCATGCCGCGCTTCGACCCGCGCGCCGAACTCGCCCCGCGCGACATCGTGGCCCGCGCCATCGACCATGAGATGAAGCGCCTGGGCGTCGACTGCGTGTACCTGGACATCAGCCACAAGCCTGCGGAGTTCGTCAAAAGCCACTTCCCGACCGTGTACGAACGCTGCCTCACCTTCGGTATCGACATCACCACCCAGCCGATCCCGGTGGTACCGGCGGCGCACTACACCTGTGGCGGCGTGATGGTCGACGACCACGGCCAGACCGACGTACCGGGGCTCTATGCCATTGGCGAAACCAGCTTCACCGGCCTGCACGGTGCCAACCGCATGGCCAGCAACTCGCTGCTCGAATGTTTCGTCTACGGCCGCTCGGCGGCAGCCGACATCCTCGCCAGGCTCGACAGCGTGGCCATGCCCCAGGCCCTGCCCTGCTGGGATGCCAGCCAGGTCACCGATTCGGACGAAGATGTGATCATTGCGCACAACTGGGACGAGCTGCGCCGGTTCATGTGGGACTACGTCGGCATCGTGCGCACCAGCAAGCGCCTGCAGCGCGCCCAGCACCGGGTACGTCTGCTGCTGGACGAAATCGACGAGTTCTACAGCAACTACAAGGTCAGCCGCGACCTGATCGAGCTGAGGAACCTTGCCCAGGTAGCGGAGCTGATGATCCGCTCGGCCATGCAGCGCAAGGAAAGCCGGGGCCTGCACTACACCCTGGACTACCCGGACATGCTGCCCGAAGCTCTGGACACTATTCTACGGCCGCCCACCTACGCCGACTGAACTTCAACCGCAAGCGCAGGCGCCGGTGCAGCACCGGTTCCAGCGCATCGGGGGCGATGCACTGGCTCTGGCTGAACAGCCGCCCCGGCCGGCGATAACGCAGCACTACCAGGGCGGGCAAGGCGAGGCTGTCGCGGCGCAGTTGCACCTGCTGCCAGCCCGTGGCCGCGCTGAACAGGTGCCAGCCAGAAGGATCACGGCGCAGGCCGGTGACGGCACGCGGGTGGGTAAGCAGGATATGCCGGGGCACGACCCAGGCTGCGTGTGCCAGGCAAAGCGCCAGGCCAAGCAGGGTCATGTATAGCGAAATGGCCAGCAGGCACAGCGCGATCAGCGCCAGCAACTGGCATGCGAGGTAGGCCGCCAGCAGGACCCGCGAGCCCTGCCAGCGACACTCGAAGCGGTCACTTGGGCTGGACACGGTCCAGGATCATGCGCACCATGCGCTGCAGCTCAGGGTCGTCGGACTCGCTGCGTTCCATGAACCAGCCGAACATGTCCTGGTCTTCACAGGTCAGCAGCCGGACATAGAGCGCGCGGTCGACGTCGTTCAAGGTGCTGTAGACCTCCTGGGTAAACGGCACCAGCAGCACGTCCAGCTCCAGCATGCCGCGGCGGCTATGCCAGAAGAGCCGGTTGAGTTCAGATTGTTCGACGACCATGGAGCCCTCCTCAAATTGGCCGCCAGTATACAGGCCGAGCCTGTGAACGGCACAAGGCGTTGGTCTAGGTCGGCTACCTATTTTGCCGACAGCACTCTATGATGACCCCCAGTCCTGATTACCTGCGAAGACCCATGGCCGACTCCGCTTTTTTCTGCCCCCTGTCCCACGAGGGCGTCCTCGCCGTCCGCGGCTCTGACGCCGGCAAGTTTCTGCAAGGTCAACTGACCTGCAACATCAATTACCTCGACGAGCACACCTCCAGCCTCGGCGCGCGCTGCATGGTCAAGGGGCGCATGCAGTCGAGCTTTCGCATCGTGCCCCACGCCGACGGCTTCGTGCTGGCAATGACCCACGAACTGCTCGAGCCGCAACTGGCCGACCTGAAGAAGTACGCCGTGTTCTCCAAGGCCAGGCTCACCGACGAGAGCAGTGCCTGGGCGCGCTTCGGCCTGCAGCATGGCGACAAGGCGTTGCAGGCGCTGGGCATCGAGCCGCCGACGCAAGATGGCGCCATCAGCCGGCACGACCCCCTGTTCGCAATTGCCGTATCGCCGGGCCGCACCGAACTGTGGGTACCGGCCGAACAGGCCGCAGCCGTACGCGAGCAACTGGCCGAGCACCTCGACGAAGGCCCGCTGGACGCCTGGCTGCTGGGGCAGATCCGCGCCGGTATCGGCCAGGTGATGGCCCAGACCCGCGAACTGTTCATCCCGCAGATGATCAACCTGCAGGCCGTGGGTGGCGTCAGCTTCAAGAAGGGTTGCTATACCGGGCAGGAAATCGTCGCGCGCATGCAGTACCTGGGCAAACTCAAGCGTCGCCTGTATCGCCTGGCCCTGGCCGAGGGTACTGCTCCGCCCCCTGGCACCGAGGTGTTCTCCCCTACCCATGCCTCATCGGTGGGTGAGGTGGTGCTGGCCGCCACGAGCGCGCAGGGCAGCGAGCTGCTGGCGGTGCTGACTGCCGATGCGGTAGCAGACGACAACCTGCACCTGGGCAGCCCCGAGGGCCCGCGCCTGGAACTGCTGAGCCTGCCTTACGAACTGGACCGCGATCGCGAAATCCAGCGCTGAGCCCACCTGCCCCGCCGCGTGTGGCGGTGGGGCCCCTGAATGCGCTAGAGAATCCACGATGAACACGCTGGCCCAGATCGTTGAAGCACAATTGCTCAGCGCCATCGACAACGATGACCTGGTGCTGCCGACCTTGCCGGAAGTGGCCCTGAGCATCCGCGAAGCGGCTGAAGACAGCGAGATCAGCGTCAGCACCCTGAGCAAGGTGATCGGCCGCGACGCCGCGTTGTCGGCACGCCTGATCAAGGTGGTCAACAGCCCCTTGCTGCGTGCGGCCACCGAAGTCACCGACCTGCAGACCGCCATCACCCGCATGGGTATCAACTACAGCTGCAACCTGGCCATCGGCCTGGTGATCGAGCAGATCTTCCATGCGCGCTCACCGGTGGTCGAACAGAAAATGCGTGAAATATGGGCCAAGAGCCTGGAAGTGGCCGGCATCAGCTATGAGCTGTGCCTGCGCTTCACCCAGCTCAAGCCCGACCAGGGCGCCCTCGCCGGGCTGGTCCACCAGATCGGCGCATTGCCGATCCTGACCTATGCCGAAGAACACAACGAACTGCTCTCCGACCCGGTCTGCCTGAACCATGTGATCGACCTGATCCACCCGGTACTGGGCGACAAGATCCTCAGCGTGTGGGAATTTCCCGAGCAACTGGCCGGGCTGCCGAGCCTGTCGCAGAACCTGGAGCGCAGCACCGACAAGCTCGACTATGTCGACATCGTGCAGATCGCGCGCACCCTCAGCGATGGCAACGAACATGCCCTGGCGCGCCTGCCGGCGATGCGTCACCTGAAGCTGCCACCCAACAGCCACCTGCAGGTCAGCGAGCTGATCGGCGCCAAGCACATGTTTCGCGCCTGATCAGTCGCCCGGGTTGAAGCTGACCCGAACCTTGAGCCCGCCGCGCTCGCCATCGTGCAGGCTGATCTGCGCCAGGTGTGCGCGGCAGATCTCACCGACGATGGCCAGCCCCAGGCCGGTGCCCTGCGCACTGCGCCGATAGAAGCGTTCGAATACCCGCTCGCGCTCCTGCGGGGGAATCCCCGGCCCGTCGTCCTCCACCTCCAGCACCGCCGGGGCCGTCACCCGCAGAATCACGTTGCCATTGGCCGGGGTGTGCGCCAGGGCGTTGTCCACCAGGTTGCTCAGCAATTCGTTGAGCAGCGTCGGCTCGCCGCGTATCCACACCGGCGCCTGTGCTTCCAGTGCCAATGCCACACCCCGTGCATGCGCCAGCGGCGCCATGGCCATGCCCAGCTCGCGGGCCAGCTGGCTGAGGTCGAGCAACTGTGCACCACCCTCGGCAATGGCGCGCGCACCGTTCTCCACCCGTGCCAGCGACAGCAGCTGGTTGGCCAGGTGGGTCAGCTTGTCGGTGCCCTGGGCCGCCAGTTCGAGCGTGGTGCGCCATTCCTGCGGGTCCTTGGCGCGCAGGCCCAGTTCCACCCGCGCCTTGAGCGCCGCCAGGGGGGTGCGCAACTCGTGCGCGGCGTCGGCGATGAACTGCGCCTGGCGCTCGAACTGGCCCCGCAGGCGCTCGGTGAAGTGATTCAGTGCACGCACCAGCGGCCCCAGTTCGCGCTGAACCTGAACCACCGGCAGGGCGCGCAGGTCGTCGGGCTGGCGTTCTTCCACGGCGCTGCGCAGGCGCTCCAGCGGGCGCAATGCGGCGCTGACCGCAAACCACACCAGCAGCAACGCCCCCATCGCCAGCATGCCCAGGCGCAGCAGGGTATCGGCCATCAGGCTGCGGGCCATGCTCACGCGCGCCTCTTCGGTTTCGGCCACGCGGATCTCCGCCATGCCGTTCATGTTCGGCTCGCTCACCGCCTTGAGCAGGCTGACTACCCGCACGTCCTGGCCCAGGTAGCGCGCATCGTAGAAGCGCGCCAGGGCCGGATAGTCATCGGTACGCGGGGTATCGGGCGGCGGTGCGGGCAGGTTTTCGTAGCCGGAAATCAGGCGTTGATGGATGTCGTTGACCTGGTAGTAGATCCGCCCCGCGCTGTCGTAGGCAAAGGTGTCCAATGCCACGTAGGGCACATCGGCGCTGAGGGTGCCGTCGCGTTGCGAGAGCCCTGCGGCGATGGTGCGCGCCGAGGCCAGCAGGGTACGGTCATAGGCGGTGTCGGCGGCCTCGCGACCGTTCCAGTAGGCACTCAGCCCGCTGGCCACCATCAGCACCACCAGCAGCAGGGCGAGGTTCCACAGCAGGCGCCCGCGCAGGCTGCCGGCGTCACGCATCACGGTGCTCGAGCAGATAGCCCAGCCCACGGAAGGTGACGATCGCCACGGCATGACCGTCGAGCTTCTTGCGCAGGCGGTGCACGTAGATCTCGATGGCGTCGGGGCTGGCCTCCTCGTCCAGGCCGAACACCTGCGCCGCCAGTTGCTCCTTGCTCATCACCCTGCCGGGGCGGGCGATCAGCGCCTCGAGCACGGCCTGTTCGCGGGAGGTCAGGGCCAACAGCTCGCCCCCCAGGGTGAAGCGCCGGGTATCCAGGTCGTAGACCAGCGGGCCGCAGGTCTGCTGGCGCTCGCCACCGAGCACGCTGCGGCGCAGCAGGGCCTTGACTCGCGCCTCCAGCTCGGTCAGTTCGAACGGCTTGGCCAGGTAGTCGTCAGCCCCCAGGTTCAGGCCGTGCACCCGGTCCTTGACGTCGCTGCGGGCGGTCAGCATCAGCACCGGCACGGTCTTGCCGCGGGCCCGCAGGCGCGCCAGCACCTCGAAGCCGTCCATGCGCGGCAGGCCCACATCGAGCACCGCCACGGCATATTCCTCGCTGGCAAGGGCCAGGTCGGCAGCAACCCCATCGTGCAGCACATCCACCGTCAGGCCGGTGCTCTTGAGGGCCTGGGCCACGCTCTCAGCCAGTTGCAGATGGTCTTCGACGAGCAGTACACGCATCGATTTCTCCTGGTCGTGTCGCGTTCAATGGCGCGGAGTTTACAGCGCGGCGGGCGCCTGTGAAGCCATCGAAACATTGAAAGGCCACTGAAAGGTTAGCGAAAGGTTGAGCCCCTAGCATCGCCTGACGGCCCGTTGTACAGGCCGTAGATCGAACCGAAGCGTTCGACCCGAATAAGAACAATAACGGAGTCACCCCACGATGCTGTCCACCCAGCCTCAGGCGCCTGCGCCTGCCCGTCGCCTGCACCCTCGTCCCTCTGCCATCGCCAGTGCCCTCGCCTTTGTCGGCGTCGCCCCGCTGAGCCAGGCCGCGTTCGTCGAAGACAGCACCGCCACCTTCGAAACACGCACCATGTACTTCAACCGCGATTTCCACAACGAGCCCAGCACCACACAATCCAAGCGCGAGGAATGGGCCCAGGGCTTCATGCTCAACCTGGAATCGGGCTACACCGAAGGCACCGTCGGCTTCGGCGTCGACGCCCTGGGCATGCTCGGGGTCAAGCTCGACTCCGGCAAGGGCCGCACCGGCACCGGCCTGCTGCCAACCCATGACAACGGGCGCGCCGCCGACGAGTACTCCAAGCTCGGCCTGACCGGCAAGGTCAAGGTGTCGGCCACCGAGCTGAAGGTCGGTACGCTGATCCCGCAAACGCCCACCCTGCGCCCCAACGACGGGCGTATCCTGCCGCAGACGTTCGAGGGCGGGCTGCTGACCTCCCAGGAAATCAGGCACCTGACCTTCACCGGTGGCCGCCTTGAAAAGGTCAAGGACCGCAACGACACCAACAAGGAAGACATCGCCCTCAACAACAAGAACGGTCGCTTCCTGGGCACGGCCGAAGGCAAGCATTTCGACATGGCCGGAGTGGACTACAAGCTCACCGACCGCATCACCGGCAGCTATCACTTCGCCCAGCTCGACGACGTGTACCGCCAGCACTTCGTCGGCCTGCTCGCGACCCAGCCGTTCGGCCCGGGCACCTTCGGCGCCGATGTGCGTGTGGCGTTCAGCGGCGACCAGGGCCAGGCCCGCGGCGGCAGGATCGACAACACCGCCTTCGGCAGCCTGTTCAGCTATGCCCTCGGCGGCCACAAGCTGAGCACCGGCTACCAGCACCTGTCGGGCGACAGCGCCTTCCCCTACGTCGATGGCGCCGACCCCTACCTGGTCAACTTCGTGCAGATCAACGACTTCGCCCAGGCCGACGAGCGCTCCTGGCAAGTGCGCTACGACTACGACTTCGCCAAGCTCGGCGTACCCGGCCTGAGCTTCATGAGCCGCTACCTCAGTGGCGACAACGTCAGCCGCGCCGGCGGTGGCGAAGGCAAGGAGTGGGAGCGCAATACCGAATTCAAGTACGTGGTACAGAGCGGCGCCCTGAAGAACGTCGCCGTGCGCCTGCGTAACGCCACCTTCCGTTCCAACTTCTCCCGCGACGCCGACGAAGTGCGGCTGCTGGTGAGCTACAGCGTGGCGCTTTGGTAATCCGCCCATAACAACAATGTTCACGGAGACTGACGATGACTTTTTCACTGCGCAAGATCGCCCTGGCCACCGGCTGCCTGCTGCTGGCCGGCAACGTGCTGGCCGCCGAACCCAAACGCCCCGAGTGCATTGCCCCGGCCTCGCCCGGCGGCGGCTTTGACCTGACCTGCAAGCTGGTGCAGAGCGCGCTGCTCAACGAGAAGATCCTGAGCAAGCCGATGCGCGTCACCTACATGCCCGGCGGAGTCGGCGCGGTGGCCTACAACGCGGTGGTGGCCCAGCGCCCGGCCGACGCCGGCACGCTGGTGGCGTGGTCCAGCGGTTCGCTGCTGAACCTGGCCCAGGGCAAGTTCGGCCGCTTCGACGAGAACGCAGTGCGCTGGCTGGCAGCGGTAGGCACCAGCTACGGCGCCATCGCGGTGAAAAAGGACTCGCCCTACAAGACCCTCGATGACCTGGTGGCGGCACTGAAAAAAGACCCTGGCAAGGTGGTGATCGGCTCGGGCGGCACCGTTGGCAGCCAGGACTGGATGCAGACCGCACTGATTGCCAAGGCCGCCGGCATCAACCCGCGCGACCTGCGCTATGTGGCACTGGAAGGCGGTGGCGAGATTGCCACCGCATTGCTGGGCGGGCACATCCAGGTGGGCAGCACGGACATCTCCGACTCGATGCCGCACATCCAGAGCGGCGACATGCGCCTGCTGGCGGTGTTCTCCCCCGAACGCCTGGACGAGCCCGAGATGAAGGACATCCCTACCGCCAAGGAACAGGGCTACGACATCGTCTGGCCAGTGGTACGCGGGTTCTACCTGGGGCCGAAGGTGAGCGACGAGGACTACGCCTGGTGGAAGGCATCGTTCGACACGCTGCTGGCCTCGGATGAATTCGACAAGCTGCGTGACCAGCGCGAGCTGTTCCCGTTCGCCATGACCGGTGAAGCGCTGGACGTGTATGTGAAGCAGCAGGTAGCGGACTACAAGGCACTGGCCCAGGAATTCGGACTGATCCAGTAACCCATCGCTTCACCTGTAGGAGCCGGCCTTGCCGGTGAATCACCGCGGTCCCGCCAGGTCGGTGGCGCGTCATTCGCCGGCAAGGCCGGCTCCTACGGGTGCAGGTTTGCCCTTCGAGGATTCCCCCATGATCCTGCAACGACTTTTCGCCCTGACCCTGCTGGCCGCCTGCGCCGCACTGGCCGTCATGGCCTGGCCCTACCAGGCCGCCTTCTCCTACGAACCGGTCGGCCCGCGCGCCTATCCGTTGCTGATGCTCGGCCTGATGGCCATCGCTCTGCTCTACCTGGCGATCCGTCCCACGCCCATCGTGCGCAAGGACGACGAACCAGAGCTGGACCGCGCCAGCCTGATCAAGATCGGCCTGTGCACCGGCCTGCTGCTGGTGTTCGCCGCCACCTTCGAATCCCTGGGCTTCATTCTCAGCAGCACGCTGATCGGCATCCCCATGGCGCGCCTGTACGGAGGACGCTGGCTGCCCAGTGCGGTCATCGTCGGATTGATGAGCATCGCCCTGTACCTGCTGTTCGACCGTGCCATGGATGTGCCCCTGCCCCTGGGCCTGCTCGACGTTCTGGAGAATTGACATGGATACTTTCAGCTACCTCGGCCAGGGCTTCGGCGTCGCCCTGAGCCCCTACAACCTGGTGACTGCACTGTGCGGCACCCTGATCGGTACGGTGGTCGGCCTGCTGCCGGGCCTGGGCCCGATCAACGGCGTGGCGCTGCTGATCCCCATCGCGTTCGCCCTGGGCCTGCCGCCGGAATCGGCGCTGATCCTGCTGGCCGCGGTGTACCTGGGCTGCGAATACGGCGGGCGCATCAGCTCGATCCTGCTCAATATCCCCGGTGAAGCCTCCACCGTGATGACCACCCTGGACGGCTACCCCATGGCTCGCCAGGGCCTGGCCGGGGTGGCGCTGTCGCTGTCGGCCTGGAGCTCGTTCATCGGTGCGTTCATCGCCACCTGCGGCATGGTGCTGTTCGCCCCGCTGCTGGCCAAGTGGGCGATCGCCTTCGGTCCGGCGGAGTATTTCGTGCTGATGGTGTTCGCCATCGTGGCACTGGGCGGCATGGCCGGCGACAAGCCGCTCAAGACCTTCATCGCCGCCCTGATCGGGCTGTTCCTTTCGGCCGTGGGCATCGACGCCAACAGCGGTGTGTACCGCTTCACCGGCGACAGCATCCACCTCACCGACGGCATCCAGTTCGTGGTGCTGGTGCTGGGCCTGTTCTCCATCAGCGAGATCCTGTTGCTGCTGGAAAAGACCCACCACGGGCACAAGGCCGTGGAAGCCACCGGACGCATGCTGTTCAACCTCAAGGAAGCCGCCTCGGTGTTCGTGGTGAACATCCGCTGCGGCCTGCTCGGCTTCTTCATGGGCGTGCTGCCCGGGGCCGGTGCGACCCTGGCCAGTGCCGTGGCGTACATGACCGAAAAACGCCTGGCCGGTGCCAGCGGCACCTTCGGCAAGGGTGACAAGCGCGGCCTGGCCGCTCCGGAAACCGCCATCGGCGCCTCCTGCTGCGGCGCCCTGGTGCCGATGCTGACCCTGGGCGTACCGGGCTCGGGTACCACGGCGGTGATGATCGGTGCCTTGAGCCTGTACAACATCACCCCCGGCCCGCTGCTGTTCGAACAGCAACCGGATATCGTCTGGGGCCTGATCGCCTCGCTGTTCATCGCCAACATCATGCTGGTGATCCTCAACATCCCCATGGTGCGCCTGTTCACCCGCATCCTGTCGGTGCCCAACTGGGCGCTGGTGCCGGTGATCGCGATCATCACCGCGATCGGCGTGTATGCGGTGCATGCCACCACCTTCGACCTGTTCCTGATGATCGGCATCGGCATCTTCGGCTACATCCTGCGCAAGCTGGACTTCCCGCTGTCGCCGCTGCTGCTGGGCTTCATTCTCGGCGGGCTGATGGAGCAGAACCTGCGCCGGGCGCTGTCGATCTCCAACGGTGAACTGGAGATTCTGTGGGCCAGCCCGATCAGCCTGGGGGTGTGGGCGATGGTCGCGTTGATGCTGACCCTGCCGTTGCTGCGTATCTGGCGCCGCCGCAGCGCCCAGCGTCGTGCCCTGGCCGATGTCTGAATCCACCTTGCGCACCTGGTGGGCCACTCCACTGGTCGGCCTGGCCGGCGGGTACCTCGCCAGCCTGGTCGGCTGGCCGCTGCCATGGATGGTCGGCTCGCTGCTGGCGGTGATTCTGGTGCGCTGCCTGACGCCCTGGCAGATCGGTGAAATACCCAACGGGCGCAAGTGCGGCCAGTGGGTCATCGGCGTCGGCATCGGCCTGCACTTCACCCCCCAGGTGGTCGAACAGGTGGCCAGCCATTTCGGCTTGATCTTCTTCGGCGCGCTGATCACCAGCGTATCCAGCCTGATCGGCGTATGGCTGTTGCTGCGCACCGGTGAAGACCGGGCCACGGCGTTCTTTTCCAGCATGCCGGGCGGCTCGGGCGAGATGGTCAACCTGGGTGCACGCAACGGCGCAGTGCTCAGCCGCGTCGCCGCCGGGCAGAGCCTGCGGGTACTGGCGGTCGTGCTGTGCGTGCCCGCAGCGTTCAAGTTCCTGCTCGGCGACGGCGTACCGTTGAGCCATGCCGGTACGGTGGATGGTTACTGGCTGGCGTTGATCGCGCCGCTCGGGGTGCTGGCCGCACTGCTCTGGCAGCGCCTGCGCCAGCCCAACCCGTGGCTGTTCGGCCCGCTGCTGGTGGCCTCGAGCATCAGCATCGGCGCCAACCTGCACACCGGCCTGCCCGACGGCGCCAGCCAGCTCGGCCAGTGGCTGATCGGCAGCGGCCTGGGCTGTCACTTCAACCGCGCGTTCTTTCGTCGCGCGCCGTCGTTTCTGGGCCGTACCCTGGTCGCCACGGCGCTGACCATGCTGCTGGCGGGCCTCGCGGCCTGGGCCTTGAGCGCGTTGACGGCGCTGGACCTGCGCTCGCTGACCCTGGGCATGATGCCCGGCGGTATCGCCGAAATGAGCCTGACCGCCGAAACCCTGCAACTGTCGGTACCGCTGGTGACCGCGCTGCAGGTGATGCGCCTGCTGTTCGTGCTGTTTCTGGCCGAGCCGTTGTTCCGGCACTGGGCGGGCGAACGAACATCCGCCAACCCCTGAAACGAGAAAAGGAAGCCGAGGCTTCCTTTTCTTTTCTACTGCTCGCCTGATCAGAAGCGATAGCTTGCGCCGAGGCTGAAGCTGTACGGCATCTCGATGTTCTTGCCGTTCATGTAGCCAGCCTCGCCGTACACCTGGAAGTCCTTGGCGACGGTCCAGGCAACCCCTGCGCCCAGCTCGGCGCGCGAACCGGACAGGTCGTTGTTGAACACGTTGTTGTTCACCTGCACCTGGTTGCGCTGTGCGAACTCATGGGCAAACGCGGCCTTCACATAGGGCTGGATCATGCTGTCGCCGCCCAGCGAGATGGTCTTGCCGAGCGTGGTACCGACCTTGCCCAGCAGCGAGCGGCTGACATCGCCATTGGCGTCGAAGCCGTTGTCCAGGGTGAAGTCCTTGCCGGCCACCGCCGCAGCGGCCACCTGGGCGAAGGGTTCGATGAAGTAGCCATCGTCGAGCTTGATATGCTTGCCGACTTCGACCGAGGCGCTCATGCCGTGGGTGTCGTAGTCGCCCTTGGTGCGGGTGCCATCGCTCAGGCCGACCTTGGCGTCATTCTGGTAGCGGTTGTACTTGAGCACGCTGTCGACGTAATAGCCGCTCTCAGGGTCCATCCAGGTGGCGTAGCCGCCCACATAGTAGCTGTCGATGCTGCCCGAACTGCCGTAGCTCAGGTTCAGGTCCGAGCGGCTGTGGCCGGCCAGCAGGCCCAGGGTCCAGTTGCTTTCGCCCAGTTGCGCATCGGCCCCGAAGGTCAGCCCGCGCTGGTTCTGCTGGTACCCTACGCCCGACGAGGCGTCGGCAATGTTGTGCTGGTTGCCGTAGGCACGCATCCACACCCCGGCGTTCTTGCCCTGGTTGTAACGCAGTTCCCCCATGCGGCTGCGCAGCGAGGTCATTTCGCCGTAGGCGATGGTGATCGGGGTGTTGAACAGGGCCATGACCGTGCGGGTCATCGGGCTGATGGTGCGGGTTTCCCTGTCCAGGTACCAATCCTGGCCGTCCTTCACCAGCTTGTAGGAGTAGGCACCCAAGTCTACTTCCTGGCGATCGTTGAGCAGGCTGAACTGCGCATCGCCCGAGCCCGTATGAACCAGCTGCAGGCGTTCCACGCTGGCGGGGTCGGTACCGCTGGTGCCGACCATCAGCCCATGGGTGCCGCTGGCGTTGCCGGTGACGTTCAGGAAATCGGTGGCGCCGCTGGCGAAGTTGGACGCCATGTAGAACTCGCCATTGCCCGACAGGCTCTGCACATTCAGTTCATAGAACGAGTTTTCGTCGCCGAAGGTGATGCGGCCCCCGGTCATGGCCAGGTCGCCGATGGTGTTGTTGGCGTTCAGGGTCCAGTTGGAGTTGCTGTTGATGTTTACCTGCTGCACACCGTTCAAGTTGCCGGTGAGTTGCGAGCGGTTGTCAAGCGCCAACGACGCGTTGGCACCAGGTGTAACAACTACATCCCCCACCAGAGACGCCTGATCAAGTTTCAGGTTAGCGGTGGCGGTATCAGCAATTTGCACATTGCCGCGCAACGAAGAAGCTGCCACGTTCAGGTTGGCCGTGGCAGGGCCCTGGACCTCAAGAATGACGCCGTTACCACCGTTCAAGGTCGAACCATTTCTAACATTGATTTCAGCGACCGTATCAGTGCGCACCAGAACTGCAGGGCCCGTACCGCCAGTGGCACTGGAGTTATCCAAGGTGAGTGTCGGCGCTTGCGAATTGATGGCTGACTCGCGCCCGATGCGAACTCCGGCCGCTGTACCGTTGAATTGCGTACCGGAAGTAGCGGTGACAGTGCCGCCAAGGATCGCTAGGCCGATGCCGTCGGCATTGCTGCCAGTGACCGTGGTCCCGCTGATGTTCAATGTGCTCCTGGCGGACACCTGGGCCCCCAGCCTAGCGCCGGTAATAGTGCTGTTGCTGACAGTGGCGGTGGACGGTGCGGCCCCTACCCGTGCTATGGCCATCCCGACAGCGCCCGTTGAGGAAACAACTGCCCCATTCACGGTCGCGTTGCTGCCAAACAGGTGCAAGCCGTTGGAACTGCCGCCCGAGATAGTGCCGCCATTGAGCTGCACGGTCGACGCGGTAACACGAATGGACAACGTGGAAGCATCCTGGGTAGTCAGCACTGCACCATTGACGAGATCATAAGTATCCGGTGCATCTGCAGCGGTAAGTGTCAGCGTCTGGTTATCAACTAGAATGGCCAATGCCTGCTCACTTGCAAGCGCCCATGGCAATAGCATCAACATATTCATAAATACAAATAGCGGCTTTTTTGCGCTTGTTTTATCGATTGTAGTTCGCATGCATGGACCCCTTGAAAAATAATCAGTTGAATTGAGGCGACTGCCTCGACTCGTAACTTCAAAGGTACATAGCCTAGGGGTATTGAATAGTGAGATATGTAGGAAATTTCCTAGGTAGCTTGCATTTAATTCCTCACCAACGCAGCGTGCTGGGGTTTCCCCCAGCACGCGACTGTCAGCTCTGAGGCAGACACAAACCGCCACCTGGCTTACGCAGGGCATAACGCACGGCCGATGCCTGAGAGCTACCCGGAATATTACCGGCCTTTACGATCCGCCAACTGGCGCGGAACGACCCCAATTCATAGTACTTGCCAGGCTGGTCAGCGATTTCGAAGTAAGACTTGAGCAGTGGCAACACACGCTCGATTCGATTTGAAGTAGCCTCTTGATCACTGACAACCACCGGTATTTCCCGCGTCCTGTCAGTGACAACTATTGAACCGGCCTTATCGCTGCACACGCTGAGTGTAATAAATACAAGATCATCTTTGGATAACACTCCCGCACGCTCTGCGATCGCCAACCTGATACCGTCTGGCAAAGGACGAGGACGTTCACAATTCAATATACCCAAAGCGGTCACTGGCGTTGTACCCGGTACATCGCTGCTACCGCCAATGCGATCCGGGAATGTCACTTTTGCAGTTACCGTCACGGTGGCAATACTGACCTCTACGCTGCCATCGACCGCCTGTTGCGGGTTGCCGGTGGTTTCGGTTTCCTGGATTTCGTAACCGATCGCGATGGTGCCATTGCCCAGGCTCTCGACGAAATTCCAGGGAATCGGGATAGAGATGACAGTCCCCGGTGTTTCGCCTGCGGCGATGGTGTGTGTAACTGCATTGTCTTTTCGACCATAGAACAACCGGACGAACTCACCCACTTTCGCATTCTCGTACACGGTAAAGAGCAGAACCGCACCTGAGCCGACATCCGCTGGGCGAATAAAACCAGGTTGTTTCGAACTGTTGCCTTGAGCGCGAACCGGTACCAGCGTGGCGTTGATCGGTCCAGGCCCGACAGGGTCGGGGCCTATGGTGGTCAAGTCAACCGCCACCTCGGTGTCGGGCGATGTCCAGGTGTTCTTGCCACGAATGACGTCATACCATACCCGTACCGCTGGGTCTTTCACCTGGTCATTGGGCAAAGCAATCTCATCCCAGTTAAAGGTGACCCGATCATTCGGCCAGATAATGACTTTTACAGTGTCCTCATCACGGTAATACACCCGAATTTCATCGCCTGCCTGAGCGTTTTTAAAAGCCGGCACGATAGCTTCCACGCCAGTGCGGGCGTCCTCCCGACTAATCGGTGCAGCGGGTACCAGCGGCTTCAGCAGGTCCTCGGGTTCGGGGGTCAGACGCACCGTCAGGTGAACCGGGATGGAAAAGTCCGAGCGATTCCCAGCCCGGTCCTCAAGCTTGTACTGGAGCACCGAAACACCTTCGCCAATCGCTTTGATAGTGTCCTCATCGAGTTCGATGTCGAAGCCATCGTCCTCTGCCTCTGGGGGAACGTCGCCACTGCGAACAGGTACCGGGTTACCAGCGATGTACAACTGATATTTGTCGCCCGGGTAATAATCAAAATAAGGAGGAACATGAAGCGTCAATGTACCGCTGTGCTCAGCAAGGTATTTCAGGGTAACGACGCCATCAGTCACGTCGGCAGGGTACTCGATTGGCGCGGGGTTATCGTTCAACGCGGGGTCCAGCAAATCCAGTGTCAGCAGTTGAATTTCAGATTCTTCTTTGTTGCCCGTCTCATTACTATACACCGAGTAACCAATCAATTTGATACCATCCCCGCCCACTTTCAAACTGTTGAAAGGGATGACAAAACGACCAGGAAGATCGGTGGCAGCAACAGGCACTTCAAACTTGTAGGTATACTGCACACCGTCTTCTACGCCGTTGACAACCGGAACACCATTTACATGCAGAGTTACATAATCGAAACTGCCATCATCCCCCCCCGAAGGCACCCACAATGGAATCTCCAACATTAGCCCCGACTTGAACTGGTCTCGGTGAAAAAGATTGACCTTACCATCATCTGCAGCAGGCAATACATTATCCATCACAAAATCTTCAACTGCATTCACCCCGCCGACGCTCATCACCCCGAACCCCGTGGGCGCCTTGGCGGCTTTAAGTTCATTACTGTGCGTAACAACTGCTTGAAGACCCTCTTCCAATGCAGTTTTATTATCCTGATCACGCTTGGCCCGGTACTCTGCAATCGCGGGATTTTTTGCCTTGGCGGCTTCACCGGTATTTGCCTTTTCTAAAATAGTCATCTTGACTCTCCATTTCAGGTAGATTTGCTAAACACACAACAGGCACGTGACGTTTCCTCAATCAGCCTGTGCGCCGCTGATTGCTTCATACGTTCGATACTTGCTAATGCCGCTACCACGTTCCTACGTCAGGTGCGAAGTACCTGGCCGATTTAACCGCGGCTAAACGTTGCTACCATCACATACCGAGCCATTCGGAAGTTGTAGCGATATGAAAGTCATCTCCCGATCGGATTCACCACCCTGTCCATCCGCTCTGGCCACTCTGTAATTCACTACTGCAACCCCCTCGACATCCTTGCCATCTGCCTCATTGGCACGCTTAAGGGGTTGCAGGACCAAATCGGCAAAGCGTGTCATCGTAAACATAAAGCCGTTATTAACCTGCGCCGGGGTAGACAGCTTGATGGGATCGAAATAAACAACATCAGTCAGTGATCCCGTGGGGGGCGTTGATGAAGCCCCCTCAAGAGTGCGAAACAGTTGCCAGGACACTTCGACGTTGTCCCCTACGCCCCACAATCCAGGGTTGCCTGGCACGCTGATACGTATACCGTTCCAGGGTTTTTTCTGGCAGTTGATCCACCCCCAGAGCGTGACATCAGGAAATTTTACCGGTTTGAAGCCAACGATTGGCTGGACAGCAACCCGCACATGCGTATCACGGGCACGATGGCGGTTGACGCCATTGAACGTCCAGTAGAACACCGCAATCGCGGGCCCATCTCCCGCAGCCAGCACTGCGGCATAGGGCACGGGGGAAAACCTGACGACGCTGCCTGCGGTATCGCCTGCCTTCACGGTGTAGGTAGCGACCACGTCGGCGTTATTACCCCAATACAATTCAAGTATTTCGCCTGGCTCAGGCACTGCATACAGCGTCACCTCGACAGTGACTGGCAGGTTCATGTCCTGGCGGGTCAGGATGTTGTCACCTGTTCTGCCTTTCACCACTACCGGCTTTAGCAATCGGTGAATAGGATCGGGGCCTTCAGGGTCGGGGCCTGCGACACTCAGGTCTATCTCGAATGCAACTGTTGAGGAGGTTGAGGTGATTTCCCGAGTCAGCGTGTAGTACACCTTGCAAGCAGTGCGCCCCGAAAAGCCATCGGCGGCCAGGATTTCCCACGCCACAGGCAACCTAACGGGCCAGGTGGCGGTGGACGGTACGGTGTAAGGTGCCAATGTGCGTCCATTCCAATAGGCTTGCAGGGTGTCCCCAGTACGCGCGTCTACGATACGTGGAATATGCACCTGCACACCGCGACGGGCGTCCTCAAGGTCGACCAAACCATCTTCAGCCAGCGGCACCTGAGGCGCAGGCAGCACAATTGGCTGCGCCACATTCACGGTCAGGGGCAAGGACAAGGAGATGGCTCCCCGATTGCTAGCGCGATCCATCAGCCAGTAGTAGAGCACTCGCGAACCGTTGGCTTTCCTGCGAACATCGTCGCCCCTGATCGTCAACTCGACAAAGCCCTGATCCTTGTGCGACTGCTGGATCTGCAGCCTCGCCAGGGGGTCGAACAGGGGGCCTTTCGACGGTTCAAGGAAGACTTCGATCACATCCTCCAACCGCACGTCCGGCCACAGCTCGACCCTGACGATAACCCTGTCGTTGTTGCGTACCAGGTAAGCTTGATCGATGGTGCGCGTGTTTTCATTCAATGCGGGGGGATTACCGGCTTGGCCGTTGTTGGGGGCGGTCTTGTCAAGAAACACTGCGGCGGGCTGGGAGGTCTCCGGGTTGAGTACCTCTGTGATCCATACCCGGTAGGAAACGTAGAAGATTCCTTGAGTGCGCAGGTAGGGCTCAGGTATAGCCGCATCCAGCGGAAAAAGGTCTGCGGGATCGGCCGTCATTGGCACTTCCCAGCTTCCAACCACTACACCGTTTTCAGCCCCACTCGATACGGCGCTGCCCCATATCAGATCAAAATGCAGTATTGCGCCATCAAAATAGTCTTGTTCGTAACCTGGCCAGGCACTCTCGATGAGAACTGCCAGCGGCCGGGTCTGATTGGCCAGTGGAATTGTATACACCCCTGCCTCGTCGGCCAGCAGAGGCAGTGCAGCAGGAACCCGCAATGTAGGCAGAATCAAAATACCGATCGATTGGCCGCTGCGGCCTGACCCCATCATGCTCAGTTTGGTCATCTGCGTATTCCTCGGGCCTGGTGGTCAAAACCATTTCAGGGCGCTGCTCGACTCTCACCTCTCACAGCCATGGCGCAAATGTAATGGCGGAATACGCTTCGCGAAACTGACAGAAATACCAGGTAGGTGCGCTTACAACGCCGGTAGCGCCCACTCCACCGGCGCCAGCCCGTGCTGTTCCAGAAACTTGTTGGCCCGGCTGAAATGCCCGCAGCCGATGAAGCCACGGTAGGCCGACAACGGTGAAGGATGCACCGACTTGAGCACCAGATGCTTGGTACCGTCGATCAGCACAGACTTGCTCTGGGCATGCTTGCCCCACAACAGGAACACGGTGGCGGGCTGGCGCTCACTGACCAGCTGGATGATGCGGTCGGTGAACGACTCCCAGCCTTTTTTGGCATGCGACGCGGCAATCGAGCGCTCCACGGTCATGGTGGTATTGAGCAGCAGCACGCCCTGTTCGGCCCAGCTCTGCAGGTAGCCGTGGTTCGGGATCGGGATGTTCAGGTCGCGCTGCAACTCCTTGTAGATGTTCACCAGCGACGGCGGCGCGGGCACCCCAGGCTGCACCGAGAAGCACAGGCCGTGTGCCTGGCCCGGGCCGTGGTAGGGGTCCTGCCCCAGAATCACCACTTTGACCTGGTCCAGCGGTGTGGAGTTGAGCGCATTGAAGATCAGCGGCCCCGGGGGATAGATCTCCTTGCCGGCCGCATATTCCTGACGCAGGAACTCACGCAGTTGCTGCATGTAGGGCTGTTCGAATTCGCCGCGCAGAGCGTCTTTCCAGCTCGGTTCGAGTTTGATGCGGTCATCGTTGGTCATGGGCACTCCCGTAGGCAATGGGGGCGGACACTAGGAAAGCTGCCAGCGCTTGTCAATCGATCCGACCGGCGACCGGCATGATCGCTGACAGTAGCCATACTTGTCGGGATAACCGCAGTGAGGTGGCCCATGGCCGTAGCGTTCGAAGTACTCACCGGCGTCGATGGCGCCCGCATCGGCGTTGCCAGCCTGGATGCGCCCCAGTCGCTCAACGCCCTGTCGTTGCCGATGATCGAGCAGTTGAGCACCCACCTGCAAAGCTGGGCCAAGGATGACGGCATCGTCTGCGTGCTGCTGCGCGGGCTGGGTGACCGGGCGTTCTGCGCGGGGGGCGATGTGCGCAGTCTTGTGGAGGCGTGCCGCGCACAGCCTGGTGAAGTGCCGCCGCTGGCGGCGCGTTTCTTCGCCGCCGAGTACCGGCTCGACTATGACCTGCACCATTACCCCAAGCCTCTGCTGTGCTGGGGGCACGGGCATGTGCTGGGCGGCGGCATGGGCCTGCTGCAGGCCAGCACGGTACGCATCGTGACCCCGAGCAGCCGCCTGGCGATGCCGGAAATCAGTATCGGCCTGTACCCGGACGTGGGCGCCAGCTGGTTCCTGAACCGGCTGCCAGGGCGTCTTGGCCTGTTCCTTGGGCTGACCGGCGCGCCGATCAATGCACGCGATGCACTGGACCTGGGCCTGGCGGACCGCTTCATGGGCGAAAACCAGCAGGACGAGCTGATTGAAGGGCTGTTGCAACTGAACTGGCAGGAGCAGACCGCGATGCAGCTCAACAGCCTGCTCAAGGCGTTGCAGCAGCAGGCGCTGGCCGAGTTGCCGCCGGCCCGATGGCTGCCACGCCGGGCGCAGATCGACGCGCTGCTCGATGTCAGCGACCCGGCCTGTGCCTGGCGGGCGATCGCACAGTGGCGCATGCACGACGACGAGGTCCTGGCCAAGGCGGCACGCACCCTCACCGAAGGCTGCCCGCTGACCGCGCACCTGGTGTGGCAGCAGATCGCGCGGGCGCGCTACCTGTCGCTGGGGCAGGTGCTGCAGATGGAATATGCGATGAGCCTGAACTGCTGCCGGCATCCGGAGTTCAGCGAAGGGGTACGCGCGCGCCTGGTGGACAAGGACCAGACGCCGCATTGGCATTGGCAGGAAGTTGCTCAGGTCCCCCAGGCAGTGGTACAGGCGCACTTCAGCAAGGCATGGGAGGGGCGGCATCCGCTGGCTGACCTTGTGTGAAGCCAGCGAATGCGATGTTCACCGGTGCGAGTTGCGATCGCCCCAGCCGTTGTCGCTGCGACCCCGGTCACGCCCATGATCGCGCCCACGGTCATTGTCCCGCCCCTGATGCCACTGCTGCCCCTGACCATAGCGCGGGTTCTGGTAGTAACGCCCTGGGGCGGGGCGCACATTGTAGTAGCCATGCCCCGGTACCGGGCGGTACTGAGGCACGGGCGCCGGGCGGTTGTAACGCGGCGCGGGGGCGTAATAGCGAGGCTGCGGCACCACGTAGTACCCCCTGTTATAGGGATAACCACGGTCGTAACCACGGTATTCATAGCGGTCCACGGTGTACACATCACTGCGGTAGTAGCCCTGGCCACCGTAATACGGAGCACAGGCGGTGGTCAGCACACCCAGCACAACAATCAGCAAAAGTCGGCGATACATGGCGGCCTCCCGGACCGCTGAACTGCACATCCCAGCGGCGCTGGTCGGCGTCGATCGGCAAGCGTTCATCGACATAGGCTAAGACCACCGAATCGACGTGCCGTGCGTTTTTCGAAATAAATTGTGACAAGGCCGATACCCCTGAAAATCGTCCAGTTATTTTCTGCGCGCCCCTCTAGAATAAGACGCATCGGTACCCGCCACGGATCTGCCATGCCGCTTCGTTACGCCCTGTTCTCGCAACGCTCGTTGATGCTGGCATTGCTTTTGTTGCTTGGCTGCGGCTTTCTGGCCACGTCGCTGCTCAGCTACTTTGCCTCGCGCAGCGAGATCCGCGACAACATCATCAACACCGAGCTGCCGCTGACCTCCGATACCGTCTACTCCGAAATCCAGCGGGACCTGGTGCGCCCGGTGGTGATCGCCTCGATGATGGCCCAGAACACCTTCCTGCGTGACTGGGCCCTGGCCGGCGAACAGGACCCGATGCCCATCACCCGCTACCTCAATGAAGTGATGGCGCATCAGAATGCCTACACGGCGTTTTTTGTCTCCGAGGCCAGCGGCATCTACTACCAGGCCAAGGGCGTACTCAAGCATGTCGACCCGCGCACCGAGCGTGACCGCTGGTACGCACGCGTCAAGGCGATGGACACGCCCTACGAGATCAACGTCGACCTGGACATGGCCAACCAGGACAAGCCCACCGTCTTCATCAACTACAAGGTGTTCGACTACCAGGGCAGGTTCATCGGCGCGGCTGGCGTCGGGCTGACGGTCGAAGCGGTGATCAGGCGCCTGAGCGACTACCAGTTGCGCTATCAGCGTACGGTGTATTTCGTCGATGCCAGCGGTCGCATCGTGCTCACCGGGTCTGCCGGCGGCCCCGAAGGCGTACACAGCGGGCTCACGCTGCGCGAGGTGCCAGCGCTGGCCGACCTGCAGCAGAAAATGCCCGTGCCGGTGGAGGGCAACCGCGAATACAACCATGATGGGCACAGCCACTTTCTCAATGTGCGCCTGATCCCCGAGCTCGACTGGTACCTGTTCGTCGACAAGCGCGACGGCACGGCCCTGGACAGTGCACGCCAGTCGCTGTACATGAACCTGGTGATCTGCGCGATGATCACCCTGGTGGTGCTGTCGCTGCTCAATGCGATGATCCGTCGCCATCAGGACAACATCCAGACCCTGGCAACAATCGACAGCCTGACCGGCCTGCCCAACCGACGCGCCTTCGACCTGCTGGCGGCACAGGCCCTGCTCGACACCGAGCGCGAGCCCATGCCACTGGTGGCACTGCTGCTCGACCTGGACCACTTCAAGGTCCTCAACGATACCCACGGCCATCTGGCCGGCGACGAAGTGCTGCGTCAGTTCGCGCGCATCCTGGAAAGCTGCCTGCGCCATACCGACATCATCTGTCGTTGGGGCGGCGAGGAGTTTCTCGTGCTGCTCAAGAACACCGACGCCGACGCCGCACGGGCGGTTGCCGAAAAGATTCGCCTGCGCACCGAGCAACTGGCCTTCGGCTATGCCGACAAGGTGCTCGACCTGACCGTGAGCATCGGCTTGAGCGCCCATCGGTCCGACGATACCTTGCACACCCTGATCGCCCGCGCCGATGATGCGCTGTACCGCGCCAAACAGGGTGGACGCAATCGCGTCTGCTCGGAACTGTAAAACGTCGCCCCCGGTAGCCACCACCATGAACGATACCCGCCTGTGCCCCGCCTGCGGCGCCAGCAACCAGTGCAGCCTCGCCGACCCGCGCAGCGCCACCCAGGCCTGCTGGTGCTACAGCGTGCAGATCGATCCCCGCGTGCTCGAAGCGCTGCCGGCGCATTTGCGCAACAGTGCCTGCCTGTGCCCGCGATGCGCCCAGGTCGATGCCCGATTGCAGGCAGCCAAGCCTGCGCCGAACCGTTAGACTGCGCGCCCACCTCTGTACGCCCAACCGCCATGCGCCTCGACCGTTTTCTCAGCAACCTGCCATGTTTCAACCGCCAGCAGGTGCGCCTGCTGCTGGTGCAACGACGGGTGCGGGTGGATGGCGTGGCCATCGCCGACCCGCACCATGAGGTACGCGAGTTCAGCCGCGTCGAGGTCGACCAGCAGGTGCTGCAAGCCGGGCGTGCACCGCGCTACCTGATGCTGCACAAGCCGATGGGTTGCGTCAGCGCCACCGTCGACCCGCAGCACCGCACCGTGCTCGACCTGCTCGACGAACCTGACCGGAACGACCTGCACATCGCCGGGCGCCTGGACTTCAACACCACCGGGTTGCTGCTGCTGACCAACGATGGCCAGTGGTCACGTCGCCTGACCCAGCCCAAGACAGGGCTGGCGAAAACCTACTACGTCGAGACCGAGCAGCCGATCACCGACGCCTATGCGCCAACCTTTGGCCAGGGCATCTACTTCGCCTTCGAAAACCTCACCACCCTCCCCGCCGAGCTCACCCTGCTGGGCAGCCACAGCGCGCGCCTGAGCATCGTCGAGGGGCGCTATCACCAGGTCAAACGCATGTTCGGCTTCTTCGACAACAAGGTCACGCGCCTGCACCGCGAGCGCATGGGCCCGCTGCACCTGGACCCGCAGCTGGCCCCGGGGCAATACCGTGCGCTGAGCCAGGATGAAATCCTGGCCATCTGACGCCACGACCGCTCGGCAAAAAAATCATCGATTGCGCCAACGGCACTTGCGGGTTGGCCGGGCGCCTGCTTGAATCCAACCGTCAGTCTGCATGTGACCAATCGGTCACGAACGCAGTCCAAGGCACCTTTTTGCAGGTGACCGGCGCCCCGAAGCGCTGGCGTCCGGCAGATTGCCCACCTAACAACAATACCCGTCGACCAGCCGGCAACGGATCGACACAGGGCCCCTCGTTTCATTTCAAGGCGTATGCCTACCTGTCATGAAGACCGGGCAAGCTTGCTTGCACGGATACCCTTTTTGCGCCAGGAGTCGATGACATGAGGCCAGAAATTGCTGTGCTGGATATACAGGGTCAGTACCGGGTTTACACGGAGTTCTATCGCGCGGACGCCGCAGAGAAGACGATCATCCTGATCAACGGCTCGCTCGCCACCACAGCTTCTTTCGCCCAGACGGTGCGCAACCTGCATCCGCAGTTCAACGTCGTGCTGTACGACCAGCCCTACTCGGGCAAGTCCCGGGCACACAACCGCAACGACCACCTGCTGACCAAGGAAACCGAAGGCCGGATCCTGCTGGAGCTGATCGACCACTTCGCCGCCGACCACCTGATGTCGTTTTCATGGGGCGGTGCCTGCACCCTGCTGGCACTGGCCAGCAAGCCGCGGCGCATTCGCAAGGCCGTGGTCAGCTCGTTCTCGCCGGTGATCAACGAACCGATGCGCGACTACCTGGAGCGCGGCTCGCACTACCTGCGCACCTGCGACCGCCAGCAGATGGGCAAACTGGTCAACGACACCATCGGCAAGCACCTGCCCTCGCTGTTCAAGCGTTTCAATCATCGCCACGTCAGCAGCCTGGCCGAGCATGAGTATGCGCAGATGCACTTCCACATCCATCAGGTGCTGGATCACGACCTTGGGCGGGCCCTGCGGGCCGCACAGGCCATCGACATTCCGGTGCTGTTCATGAACGGTGAATGGGACGAATACACCACTGCCCACGATGCCCGGCAGTTTTCCCGGCACGTGCGCCACAGCCACTTCAGGCCGATTCGCAGCGCCGGCCATTTCCTGGACATGGAACACAAGGCGGCCTGCCGCGACACCCGCGAGGTGCTGCTGGAGTTTCTAGGCCCGCAACCGCGTGAAACGCGCTCCCCGTATCACTTCGTGCACGGCCAGCATGCGCAGGCCATCTGAGTGGTCGCGGCCAGTGTAGCGCCGGTCTGCGGCAGACCGGCGCTACGGCTCGCGAGCCGCCGATTGCAATAAGGGCTTCAAATCGTCTCGCAGTTCTGGTACAAAGTGCGCCTGAAAGCGGGTGTCGTATAATGGCATTACTCCAGCTTCCCAAGCTGATAACGAGGGTTCGATTCCCTTCACCCGCTCCAGTCACTTCCCCCCTCCCCGTTACAAGCTCCCTCAGCACTCGAACCATCCAACTGAATATGCTCGCAGCCTCATATGACAGTGGCTTGCTTACAGGCAGTTCTGGATAATGCCCTTAATCGATACCCCGCATCCAAGACGGATAGCAAGAGGGTGAAAATTTCAGTTGGGTAAATCCATGGGGGATGAGTTGTCCAAGCAAAAGGATCTTAGCCAGTTGCAGATCGACGGAGTTTTCTGCATCAGCCTGCGGGAGCGGACTGACCGTCGAGACCTTTTGACCCGGGAGTTCGAAGGCAGCGGGTTGAACATCGAATTTCTCATCGTGGACCGCGATAGCGAGAATCCCGAGCGGGGCTGCTTCGACTCCCACGTGACCTGCGCAAAAATGGCTCTGGAGCGTAAATATCGGCGGGTACTGGTGCTCGAGGATGACGCCACCCTGCTGACCTTCGACCCACGCCAGGTGCACCAGATCAACACCTTCCTGAACGGGAAGGAACCCGAACTGTTTTATCTTGGAGCGAATCTGGGGAGGGTATGGCTCACCTGGCACAGGGGAATAGCCCGTGTACGGGCCAAAGGTACCCATGCTTACATTCTGTCCAGCAAAGGCTGCGAGCGCCTGGTCAGCCATTCACCCTATACGGGTACGGCGATCGACAAGGTCTATTCAAAGCGATTCCGGGCGTACATGGCCTTCCCCATGCTGAGCCAGCAACAACCCGAGGAGGTCGTTGCAAGCGACGTGCTGGCCGCTCGCTCCACGGACGGCACCTTCCCTGACGCCGCGTACTGGCGCGCAAACTGGCGCAGGCAATATGCAGAGGCGCTCAGAAACATCGGTAAGACGATGCTGTGCAGAGACCTCTAACAGCCGGTCCTGCGCCTCACCCTAAACCCGCCATATGGCGGGTTTTTTGTGGTCACTCCAGCCCCGGCAAGCAATTTGCTGCCCATGCACTCGGTAGGCGGGCAACGCAGGGCACGGTATTCTGCGATAAATCTGCGCCCGCCTGATTCAGATCAACACCGCCCCCAAAGACCTTGGTAAAACCCACCGCTGCTCCGAAACATCACAAGGATCGGTCCATGTTTCTCTCCCGCTGGCTCCCCGGCCTCGCCAACCTGCTGCGTTACCGTGCCGAATGGTTTCGCCCTGACCTCCAGGCCGGCCTGTCGGTTGCCGCCATCCAGATCCCCATCGCCATCGCTTACGCGCAGATCGTCGGCCTGCCGCCGCAGGTCGGGCTGTACGCGTGCATCCTGCCCATGATGGTGTACGCCCTGGTGGGCAGCTCGCGCCAGTTGATGGTCGGGCCCGACGCTGCCACCTGCGCCATGGTCGCCGGTGCCGTGGCGCCGCTGGCCATGGGCGACCCGGCGCGCGTGGCACAGTTGTCGGTGATCGTCACGGTGCTGGTGGGGCTGATGCTGATCGCCGCAGGCCTGGCACGGGCCGGCTTCATTGCCAGTTTCTTCTCCCGACCGATTCTGATCGGCTACCTCAACGGTATCGGCCTGAGCCTGCTGGCCGGCCAGCTGGGCAAGGTGCTGGGGTTCAAGATCGAGGGCAACGGCTTCGTGCTCAGCCTGATCAACCTGCTCGAACGCCTGAACGAAATCCATTGGCTGACGCTGTTCATCGGCCTGGCCGGCCTGGCTCTGCTGATCTGGCTGCCTCGGCGCTACCCCAAGCTGCCGGCAGCGCTGGTGACCGTGGCCATCGCCACCCTGGTGGCCGGCCTGTTCGGCCTGGACCGCTTCGGCGTGGCAGTCCTCGGTCACGTGCCCTCGGGCATGCCCACCCTCGCCTGGCCGCAGACCAACCTCGAAGAGATGAAAAGCCTGCTGCGTGACGCCCTGGGTATCGCTACGGTCAGTTTCTGCAGCGCCATGCTGACCGCACGCAGCTTTGCCGCACGCCATGGCTATGCGATCAACGCCAACCATGAATTCCTCGCCCTGGGCGTGTCGAACCTGGCCGCCGGCGCCTCGCAGGGGTTTGCCATCAGCGGCGCCGACTCGCGTACCGCAGTCAACGACATGGTGGGTGGCAAGAGCCAGCTGGTGGGCATCATCGCGGCGCTGGTGATCGCGCTGTGCCTGCTGCTGTTCACCGTGCCCATGGCGTGGATCCCGCAGGCAGCCCTGGGCGCCGTGCTGCTGATGGCCGGCTGGGGCCTGATCGACGTCAAGTCGCTGAGCAAGATCTACACCCTCAGCCGCTTCGAGTTCTGGCTGTGCATCCTGACCACGGTCGGCGTGCTGGGCGTGGGCGTGCTGCCGGGCATCATCATCGCGGTGACCCTGGCGATCCTGCGCCTGCTCTACACCATCTACCAGCCCACCGATGCAGTGCTGGGCTGGGCGCCCGGCATCGAGGGCCAGGTGGACATCCGCCGCCACAAGGACGCGCGCACGGTGCCAGGGCTGGTGGTGTACCGCTTCGACGACGCGATCCTGTTCTTCAACGCCGACTACTTCAAGATGCGCCTGCTCGACGCGGTGCAGAAGGAGGTGGAAGCCCGCGCCGTGCTGTTCGACGCCGAGGCGGTCAGCTCGATCGACGTGAGCGGCATCGCGGCGCTGCGCGAAGTGCGTGAAACCCTGATGGCCCAGGGCATCGTGATGGGCATCGCCCGGGCCCGCGGCAGCTTCCTGCGGATGCTGGTGCGCTCGGGGCTGGCGCGGGAGATGGGCAGCGAGCTGCTGTACGGCTCGGTGCGGGCAGGCATTCGCGCCTACCGACTGTGGCGCAACAAGGTCAGGCGCGAGGCGGCTGTCGCGCAGTAAACCTTTCGCCGGCAAGGCCGGCTCCTGGCGATGTTGCAGGAGCCCGCCTTGCCGGCGAAGCGGCCAGCAGGGTCAACGCGGCTCACAGGCCTGCGGCGTCCCCTGCCCGCTACCGATCAGGGCGATCAACCCACACGGCAATGACCCACGCCATTGCAGGTAGTCATGCCCGGCCGGGTATTCCACCTGCACCACCGGATACCCCTTGGCCTGCAGCACGTCGCGCAACTGGCGATTGGTGTCGAGAATCTTCGGCCCCTCGAACAACCCCGACTGCAGGTAGAAGCGCAGCGGCGCACGCGGTGCACGCACGTACTCGCGGGTCAGCCAGCCAGGCTCCATTCCTTCCGGCGCCCACCAGTACGACCCCGACAGGCTCAGCACATTGCCGAACAGCTCCGGATGCTGCAGCCCCAGGTAGGCCGAGGCCAGCCCGCCGTAGCTGGAACCTGCCACCACCGTGCGGTCGGCCGGGGCCGACAGCCCGCGCGCCTTCGCCCAGGGCATCAGTTCCTCGGCCATGAACCGCGCAAACTGCGGGTTGGGTGGCAACTCGACCTGGCGCGACAGGTCGGTGGGGTTGGCGATGATCAGCGCAGCAGTGGGGCCGATCAGGCCATCGGCGAGCAGGTTGTCGAGCAGCGTCGGGGTGGGCACCTGCCGGGTGTAGGCATGCGCATCGAACAGCACCAGCAGCCCCTGCCCCGCCGCCCCCGGTGTCCAGCCCGGCGGCCGGTACAGGTACACGTCACGCTGGTTGCCCAGCACCTTGCTGGTCAGCACCTGGCGCTCCAGCGTGCCCCGGGCTACCCCGGGGCGCTGCGCCACCCAGGGCTGCGCAGGCGCGTCGGCAAGCTCCAGGCGCGAGCGCGACAGCCAGCGATCGCCACTGCCATCGGCAAAGCCGTTGGGGTTGAGCGGGTCTTGCCGGGAGCTGGCCAGAATCACCCGGCGGTCAGTGGAGGGCGGTACGTCCGGTGCCATCTGGTAGCTCATCCGGGTGCTGGAAGGCACCACATAGCTACGAAACCACACATCGCTGTCGCCCAGGCGCTGCAGCTCATCATGGTTGCCCGACGGCGCGCCGAATACCCGAACGTTGTGCCGGGCACCTCGCCACAGGAAGGTCACCAGCGATTGCCCGGGCTGCTCCGCCAGCGCTTCGACCAGGGGCGTACCCTGCTGCTCGCGGGCCTTCCAGAAGGCCTGGGTATCGCCCCCCTTGGCCACATGCGCCGCCAGCTCGCGCATCACCGGGCTTTGCAGGCGCGTCTGCTGGGCCTGCTGCTCGGCCACGCTGGTGACACCGGTCAGCTTGAGCGAATAGGCAGCCTGCGGGCGGGTGGAGATGGCTTCTGCGCGCACGCCATACAGGCCGTCATGGGGGGCGATGAACATGAAGTCGCGCACCATGTCCAGCCCGTCCACCAGCAACCGCACCGGCTGACCGTCGGCATCGAGCAGGCGCACGCTGACGTCGCCCTCCACGCGCCCCTGCACGAAGTCACCGGCCTTGAGCGGCACGGTCCATACCGGCTGCCGGCCCTGGCCGATGGCGCCGCTGACGCTGTGCCCGGGCACCAGCGAGGCCGCCATTGCGGCGCCGCCGGTCAGGCTGGCCAGCGCAAGGCCGGCGCAAAATGTCTTGAGTCGTTGCATGTACACCTCAGAAGTCGATGCTGGCCGAAAGTTTCAGCGTGCGCGGCTCGCTGACCGTGGCGTAGCCGTCGTTGAACACACCGGCCCAGTAGGCACGGTTTTCGACGTTCTCCAGGCTGGCGCGCAGCACCACGTCCTTGCTCAGGATGCGCGTGCTGTAGCGACCGCCCAGGTCATAGCGGGTCCACTGCGGAATCTTCAGCTCGTTGGCCGAATCCAGGTACTGCGAGCTGCTGTGGATGGCCAGCGCGGTCAGGGTCAGGCCCTCGACCCAGGACGTGTCCCACTCGCCGCCCAGGTTGGCCGACCACTGCGGCACCCCGCGCGCGGCGTTGCCATCGAGCTTGCCGCCAGCGGTCTTGGTCAGCTCGGCACGGGTATAGGTCACCCCACCCAGCAGGCGTACGCTCGGCGTCAGCGAACCGAACAGGTTCCACTCCACCCCGCGATTGCGCTGCTGACCATCGTCGGTGTAACGGTTGCTGGCGGTGTCGAGCATCATGCTCGGCTTCTCGATCTGGAACACGCTGACGGTGTGGGTGAAGTCGCCCAGGTCCCACTTGACCCCGGCTTCCACCTGCTTGGACTTGTACGGGGCGAACTGCTCGCCATAGTTGGCAGCCGACAGGTCGCTGACCATGCCGCCCTGGGTCAGGCCCTCGATGTAGTTGGCGTACAGCGAGACATCCGCCTCCCACGGCCTGAGCACCACGCCCAGTGCCGGGGTCAGCGCATGCTCGTCATACGAAGGCGAACTCATCTTCTGGCGCACCCGCTGCGAGCGCACGCCCAGGGTCAGCAACAGCTTGTCGTCGACGAAGCCCAGGGTATCGGCCACGGCAAAGCTCGACAGAGTGTTGTCGCCGGTCTTGTCGCTGGAGCCGATGTTGCCGGCAATGATCGGCTTGCCGGGGTGATAGATGTTGGTCGTGTACTTTGCCCCGGTTACGGTGGCGGCGCGACCGATGTCCTGGTGCAGCAAGGTGGTGCTGAGCACCAGCTGGTGGGTCACCGGACCGGTACTGAAGTTGCCGCGCACACCCGCTTCGGTGGACAGGCTATGGGTATAGCCGCCCTGGTTGTAGGTTTCGGCGGTTGCGTCGCCGTTGCCGGAGGTGATGATCGAGCGCGTGCCGTTGAGGAAGCCCTTGTAGCGGGTACGCGCACCGCCGACGCTGGCGTAGGCCGTCCAGTCGTCCGACAGCTCGTATTCGCCGCGCAGGATCACCGCCTTGCTGATCTGCTTGGCCGAAATACCGTCGAGGATGTTGGAATCCGGCTTGGGCGCCTTGGTCACGTAGCCCAGTTTGCTGAAGCCGGCCATCATCGGGCTGCCGTTCTGCATCTTTTCGTGGCTTTCGTAGGCATCGAGTTCCAGCTTCCAGCCATCGCCACGGTAATCCATGCCCAGGGACGCCAGGGTGCGGTCCTTGGACTGGTCGTCGACCCCGGTGTCACCGCTGCCGTACACGCCGTTGAAGCGGATGCCCAGGCGGTTCTCCTCGCCCAGGCGCCGGCTCAGGTCCAGGTGCTCGGCCCAGTAGCCGTCGGATACGTAGCTGGTGGTCAGGCGCGTCAGTGGCGCATCCCCGGCCCGCTTGGGCACCAGGTTGATCACCCCGCCCACACCGCCGTTGGGGGCCATGCCGGTGAGCAGTGCGCCAGGGCCCTTGAGCACCTCGACGCGCTCCAGGAACTCGGTGGGCACATGCCCATCGGGCGCCAGGCCATACAGACCGTTGACCGCAAGCTCGGTGGAGTCGATGGAGTAGCCGCGGATCATGAAGTTTTCGTAGGTGTGGCCTTCACCGGTGCTGAAGCGCACCGACGGGTCGTTGCGCAGAACCGCGCCCACCGTGCCGCTCTGCTGGTTTTCCATGTGCTGGGCGGTGTAGGCGGTGATGTTGAAAGGGGTTTCCATGATGTCGCGATTGCCCAGCATGCCCACCTTCGCACCGCGTGCCACCTGGCCACCGCTGTAGAGCTCGGGCGGGTTGCTGCTGTTGCCCACCTGCGCATTGACCGTGGTGGCACCCAGGGTCAGCGCGCCGTCGCTCTCGGGGCGACGCAGGATGATCACGCCGTTTTCTTCGCTGGCCACCAGGCCGCTGTTGTCCAGCAGGCGTTGCAGCGCCTGTTGCAGGGTGAAGCGGCCCTGCAGCGCCGGGGCATCGCGCCCGGCCAGCCACTGGCTGTCGGCGGCAATCGCCACCCCCGCCTCGCGGGACAGCGCCTGCACCGCGCTATCCAGCGGCTGGCTGGGCAGGTCGAGCGCCAGCACGCGGGTGCCTGCGCTCAGCTCGGCCGACACGGCCGACAGGCTGGCCGCGCCAAGGGCACAGGCCAGCACCAGGTGGCGAAGGGTGCTGGGGATAACCGAAGAAGGCGACGAACGCGTGGTCCGGGCGAGGAAAAACGACATGATCTGTCCTTTGAGCTAGGGAGTTGCCAGGAAGACGCGCTAGCTGGCCACTACCCCTCAAAAAAATTTCAACGTAGCTGCAGCCAGGTGTACTCACCCTTCTGCATCAGGCTCAGCGGCAGCACCCTGGGCAAGGCGTTCAGCAATATGTCGGGGCGGTCGCTGGGGAAGCTGCCGGTCAGGCGCAGCCCGGCCGCTCCCTCGCCAAGCCGCACCTGACGGTTGCTGTAGGCATTGAATTCGTCGATCACCTCGGCCAGCGGTGCATCGGTGAACGACCACCAGCCCTGGCGCCAGTGCTCGGCGTTCGGGGCCGCCTGCGGGTGATGCTCCACCGGCCCCGGCACACCGGGTTCGCCCAGGCGCACCCGGTCGCCGGCCAGCAGTTCGCGGGTCTCGCCATCCAGGCCGCGCACCTTCACATGACCGCGGGTCACCGCCACCTGGATATCGCCGCCACGGTCGCTGACGCTGAAGGCGGTGCCCAGCACCTGCACCTGCCCCAGCCGGGTGCTGACCAGGAAGCTGCGCAGGCGCTCGTGGGCCACGTCGAAAAACACATTGCCGTGGGCCAGCATGACCTCGCGCTGGCCGTTGCTGTACTTCACCTGCACGTTGCTTTCGGCCGCCAGCACCATCTGGCTGCCGTCGGGCAGCAGTACATTGCGTGCGGGCGCTGCATGTTCGGTCAGCAGTACCTGGTCGAACTGTGGCCGGCGCTGCCACAGCCAACCCAGCCATGCACTGCACCCGACCACCGCCAGCAGGCCGGCACCCTGGCGCAGCAGGCGACGCCGGCCGAGGTTGACCGGCTCGGGGGCCAGCGAGCCGCGCAACTGCGGGGTCAGTCGATGGATCATCTGCCAACGCTGCTCGGCCTCCAGCCAGGCACGCTCATGCTCGCTGCTTTTGTTGCGCCAGCGCTGCAACTGCCCGCTCACCTCGCGCACACGGGAGGGGTCGTCACTGTGCAGCCCCGCCATGTAGCCCAGCGCCTGCTGTACCTTGCGTGGCGAAACCGGCCGCGCCTCAGACATGACGGCAGGCCTGGCTCAGTTCAGACAGGTCGAACACCGCGCGGCCGATGTGCAGCTCCACGGCCTTGGCCGACAGCTGCAACTCGTCACACACCTGGCGATGGCTCTGGCCATGCAGGCGCACGCGCACGAACACCTCGCGGCGCAGGCGCGGCATGCGCTCGATACGCGCAATCAGTTGCTGCAACTGCTCGCGGGCAATCAGGATCTCTTCCACGCTGGGGGTGAGCCCATCGGCCCGTGTCAGCCAGTCCTCCAGCGCCGCCAGCTCGCGACTGCGCCGGCGAAACTGGTCGATGCACAGGTTGCGCGCCGCCTGGAACAGCAGCGCACGGGCATTGATCACCGGGGCATTGAGGGCATGCGCGTAGGCCTGGGCAAAGCTCGACTGGGCAATATCGGCCGCATCATCGGGGTTGCGCAGTCGGCTGCCGAGGTAGCGACGCAGGTCGGTGTAGTGCGCGAGCAGCTCGTCGGCGACAGCCGCAAACGACGGCGCGCCGGCCGTCCAGGGGGTTGAAAGCGAGGTCATGGGCGTCCGGCGCGTGATAAGGCAGACAAAACATTAATGGGAATTCGTATCATTCTCACACACTCCCTCTGCCTTCGGCCAGCCCTCAGTACCCGGTGGCAGACACCGCAGGTTCCGGAGCGCTGATGACAACGCGCCGGCGTGCTACAGTCGCGCCCTGCCAACGTGCAACAAATCCCTACGAGATCCACATGCCCCTCGCCGAAGTCGACGCAACCCTGGCGGCCTGGCCGCACCTCAATACCGCCCACCCGTGCACCAGCCTGCTGCTGGGCAACGGTGCCAGCCGCGCCATCTGGCGCCCGTTCGCCTACTTTTCGTTGTTCGAGCTGGCCCAGCGCGTGCGCCACAAGCCCCTCGGCCTCACCGACCAGGCACTGTTCAAATCGATGAACAGCGAGCTGTTCGCGCCGGTGCTCAGTGCCCTGAACACCACCGTGCAGGTCAATGCCGCGCTGGCGATCAGTTCGTCGGCACCGCTCAACCGCTACTACGCGATCAAGGAAGCGCTGATCCACGCCGTGCGCAGCGTGCACATTCCCTGGAAGCTGCTGCCCACTGCCCACCTGGCCGCGATCAACGCCGAGCTGCGCACCTACCAGCGCGTGTTTTCCAGCAACTACGACCTGCTCTGTCACTGGGCCGTGAACCAGGCGCCGCACGGCTTTGCCGAGCTGTTCGACGAGGAAGGCGATTTCGACGTCAGCCGGGCTCAGGGGCCGGGCACGCGGATGCACTACCTGCATGGCGGCCTGCACCTGCTGCGCACCCAGCACGGCACCACGCGCCAGCGGGCGGCCAGCGGCAGCCAGTTGCTCGACGGCTTTGCCATCAACACCCCGGGCGATGTGCCGCTGTTCGTCAATGAAGACAGCAGCGACAACAAGCTGCGGGCGATTCGCGGGTCCGATTACCTGACCTGGTGCTACGCCGCGCTGGCGACGCAGCGCGAGGGGCTGTGCGTGTTCGGGCATCACCTGGACCGTGCCGACCGGCACCTGGTGGAGGCGATCAGCCAGGCGCAGCCGACACACCTGGCCATTTCGATCCTGCCGGTGAACGAGGCGGCCATCGTGAGCCAGAAGCAGCATTACGCGCGGGTGTTCGAAGCGTGCCCGGGCATCGAACTGCATTTTTTCGATGCCACCACGCACCCGCTGGGCGCGCTGGCGAATGTGCCCGCGCCGCCGCCCAAGGCAGTGGGGCGGCGTCGGCGCTAGGCCGGCCCCCACAGGAGGGCGCGAAGCCTGTAGGAGCCGGCCTTGCCGGCGAAAAGGCCGGCGCGACGCCCAACTGTACGGACACCTTTGTTGCCAACTGTAACCAGATTCCCCACCCCACCTGTGGCTCAATGAGCGGCCCCTCCAGCCCTCAGGCGCGCTCATGTCTACCCGCGAAAACACCGGCCTGGCCCTCGGCCTGCTCGGCGTCATCATCTTCAGCCTGACCCTGCCCATGACCCGCATCGTGGTGCAGGAGATGCACCCGCTGCTCAACGGCCTGGGCCGGGCCCTGGTGGCCGCGATCCCGGCAGCGGCGCTGTTGCTGTGGCGCCGTGAAAAGTGGCCCACCTGGCAGCAGGTCAAGGGCCTGAGCCTGGTGGCGCTGGGGGTGATTCTCGGTTTCCCGGTGCTGTCGGCCTGGGCCATGCAGAGCGTGCCGGCCTCCCACGGCGCACTGGTCAACGGCCTGCAACCCTTGTGCGTGGTGGTGTATGCGGCGTGGCTGTCCCACGAGCGACCTTCCACGGCGTTCTGGGCATGGGCGGCGCTGGGCAGCGCACTGGTGGTGGCCTACGCGATGATCATGGGCGCCGGACACATCCAGGCCGGTGACCTGCTGATGCTGGCGGCGATTGCTGTGGGCGGGCTGGGCTATGCCGAAGGCGGCCGCCTGGCGCGGGAGATGGGCGGTTGGCAGGTGATCTGCTGGGCGCTGGTGCTGTCCAGCCCGCTGCTGCTGGGGCCGGTGGTGTACCTGGCGCTGCAGCATGAGGGCGCGATCAGCCCGCGGGCCTGGTGGGCGTTCGGCTATGTGTCGCTGTTTTCGCAGTTCATCGGCTTTTTTGCCTGGTACGCCGGGCTGGCGCTGGGCGGAATCTCACGGGTGAGCCAGGTGCAGCTGCTGCAGATCTTCTTCACCATCGCGCTGTCGGCGCTGTTCTTTGGCGAGCAGGTGGCGCCGATCACCTGGGTGTTTGCCGGCGGGGTGATTCTGACGGTGGTGCTGGGGCGCAAGGCGCGGGTGCATCCGGCACCGGTCAAGGCCTGAGGTGCCGCCATCGCGGGTCAAGCCCGCTCCCACAGGTAAGGGTGATCCTTGTGGGAGCGGGCTTGACCCGCGATGACGGTGGTGAGGTTCAGACAGGAATCAAGCCATCTGCCCGCAGCAGCGTCTCCAGACAATGCTCCTTGACCCCATAGAACGCCTTGAGCGCCTGGATCTTCTCCAGCAACGCCTGCGCCGCCACCGGCTCGCGCCGCCGGGTGGCCAGGATCATCTTGTTCTTGTTGGTGTGCTCCAGCGAGATGAACTCGAACACCTTGGTCTCGTAGCCACAGGCCTCCAGGTACAACGCACGCAGGCTGTCGGTGAGCATCTCGGCCTGCTGCCCCAGGTGCAGGCCGTACTGCAGCATCGGCTTGAGCAACCCCGGGCTGTGCATCTGCGGGCGAATCTGCTTGTGGCAGCACGGCGAGCACATGATGATCGCCGCGCCACAGCGAATACCGGTATGAATCGCGTAGTCGGTGGCAATGTCACAGGCATGCAGGGCGATCATCACCTCGATGGCGCTGGGCACCACGCTGCGCACATCGCCACACTCGAACTTCAGCCCCGGATGCTCCAGGCGCGCGGCGGCGGCATTGCACAGCTCGACCATGTCCGGGCGCAACTCCACGCCCGTCACCTGCGCCTCGCGCTGCAGGGTGTTGCGCAGGTAGTCGTGGATCGCGAAGGTCAGGTAGCCCTTGCCCGAGCCGAAGTCCGCCACCCGCACCGGCTGCTCTGCCGCCAGTGGCGCGCTGCTCAGCGCATGGGAGAACACCTCGATGAACTTGTTGATCTGCTTCCATTTGCGCGACATCGCCGGAATCAGCGCCTGCTGCTTGTCGGTCACGCCCAGATCGTGCAGAAACGGCCGGCTCAGCTCCAGGTAGCGCTTCTTCTCGCGATCATGCTCGCCGGTCACCACCTCGCGCGCCTGTTGCACGGCGTTGCGATGCAGCATCGGCTTGCCCTTCTTGGTGAACTCCAGCTGCACCTCGTCGTTCAGGCTGAGCAGGTGCGCGTTGCGAAACGAAGCCGGCAACAGTTCACCGATCAACGTCAGCGCCTCGTCCAGCGCCAGGTTGCGGGTGATGTCGCGGGTCTTGTAGCGGTACACGAACGACAGGCTGGCCTGCCCCTTGATCGTCAGCGGCTTGGCCGTTACCCGCTGCAGGTCGACCTCGGCGCCGACATGGCGCGCCAGCACCAGTTTGATGAAGGTGTGCTGGTGCAGGCTGGTGGCGAGCAGCGCCAGAAACTGCGCACGCGCATCCGGCGCGGCCTGGGCGGTGGGGGTTGCGGACATGGGGAGTGGGTGCCTCGGGTTGCGGGGGGCGCCCGCAGGCGCGCAATGGCGCGCATTTTACGTGGATGACCGCCCCAGGCACAGCATTTGTCGATCAGCGCGCATGCCTCAGCCCAGCAGCACCAGCCGGTTGGGCAGCTCGTTGCGCGCCTGGGTCACCGGCACATGGGCCGCCAGCAGCTCGCCACAGGCCTCGATGCAGGTGACAAAGCCCTGCAGGGTCTGGCCCTGCTGCACCTGGGCGGTGAAGGTGCGCACGATGGCGTTCCAGGCCTGGTTGTCGAGGCGACTGGAGATGCCCTCGTCCACCAGGATCTCCACATACCGCTCGGCCTCGCTGACGAAGATCAGCACCCCGGTGCGGCCCACGGTGTGATGCAGGTTCTGCTCCAGAAACTGGCGCCGCGCCAGGTTCGACGCACGCCAGTGGCGCACCCTGCGCGGCACCAGCCAACTGGTCAGGCGCGGCAGGCGGAACACCAGGCACAGCACGATGAAGGTCAGCCACTGCGCCAGCAGCAGGCCATGCACGCTCAGCCAGCCGCTCAGGTAATAGAGGACGCCCGGCACCACCAGCGCCAGCAGGCTGGCCCACAGCAACGGGATATAGGCATAGTCGTCGGCACGCGCCGCCAGCACCGTCACCAGCTCGGCATCGGTACGCTGTTCTACCTGGGCGATGGCCTGGGCCACCTGACGCTGTTCGTATTCACTGAGCAATGCCATTTACGTGTGTGTCTCTTGTCGTGTAGTTACCAGCCGCCGGAGGACCCGCCCCCGCCGAAACTGCCGCCGCCGCCACTGAAGCCACCGCCGCCACCGCCCAGGCCGCCCCCGAAACCGCCGCCAAGACCACCGCCAAAGCCCCCGCGCCCACCGCGGCCACCCCCGCCAAGACCCTGCAGGGCGAACACGATGATGATCATCAGGATGAACAGGCCCACCGCCCAGACCGGCGCACCTTGCTGCTGCGCCTCGTCTGCCAGAGGCCGCGCCGGCTCGTCCAGCGGTGCGCCGCCCAGCACCTGAAGGATGGCCGCCGTGCCAAGCACGATGCCCTGGCTGAAGTCGCCACGGCGAAACGCCGGGGTGATCACGCTGTTGATGATGACCGAGGCCTGGGCATCGGTCAGGCGGCCCTCCAGGCCATAGCCGACTTCGATGCGCAGCTTGCGCTCCTGGGGGGCGACGATCAACAGCGCACCGTTGTCCTTGCCCTGCTGGCCGATGCCCCAGTGGCGCCCCAGCTGGTAGCCATAGTCCTCGATGGCCTGCCCGTGCAGGCTGGCCAGGGTCACCACCACGACCTGCTCGCCGGTGGCCTGCTCGTGGGCCTTGAGCATCTGCTCAAGCTGGCTGCGGGTGGCGCCGTCGAGCAGCCCGGCCTGGTCCACCACCCGTGCACTGAGCGCCGGGAACTGGGGCGCGGCCCACAGCCAGCCGCTCGCCGCCAGCAGCACCAGCAGCAGCGCCGCCTTGAGCGCACGCATCAGAATTTCACTTCAGGCGCTTTGTCGGCATCGGCGCTGGTGGCCTCGAAGTTCTCGCGCAGCGGCATGTCGCTGTACATCACGCTGTGCCACAGGCGCCCGGGGAAGGTACGGATCTCGGTGTTGTAGCGCTGCACGGCGGCGATGAAGTCCTTGCGCGCCACCGCGATACGGTTTTCCGTACCCTCGAGCTGGGACTGCAGGGCCAGGAAGTTCTGGTTCGACTTCAGGTCCGGGTAACGCTCCGAGACCACCATCAGGCGCCCCAGCGCACCGCCCAGCTGGGCCTGTGCGGCCTGGAACTGGCGCAGTTTTTCAGGATCGTCCAGGGTGCTGGCATCGACCTTGATCGAGGTGGCCTTGGCCCGCGCTTCGATGACCGCGGTCAAGGTGGCCTGCTCCTGCCTGGCGTAGCCTTTGACCGTTTCGACCAGGTTGGGAATCAGGTCGGCACGGCGCTGGTACTGGTTCTGCACCTGGGCCCAGGCCGCCTTGACCTGTTCGTCGTATTGGGGAATGTTGTTGATGCCGCAACCGGCCAGCAGGCTGGCCAGTGCCAGCACCAGCCACAACCGTGCTCTGTTCGATACCTGCATTGTCGCTACGCTCCGTGAGTGCTCGAAATGCGCCGGACTTGAGGCATAATCCGACGCCGCCGCTGGATCGTGATGGCCCAATCGGCTAAAAGATGCCCCAGCAAACTACAACAATAGCCGCTTCCCCAACTTCGGCTTGCCAGTCTGCACCGTGACGACTGCCGCAGCCTTGAGAACAGAATTCATGAACAAGCTGTGTTTGCTGGGCCTGCTCGTCAGCCTGGCCAGCCAGTCGGCCTTCGCTGACTCGCCTGCCGCCGCGCCATTGCAAGACAAACAGGCGTTCATCGCCAACCTGCTCAAGCAGATGAGCGTCGAGGAAAAGATCGGCCAGTTGCGCCTGATCAGCATCGGCCCGGAAATGCCGCGCGAGAAAATCCGCGAGGAAATCGCCGCCGGGCGCATCGGCGGTACCTTCAACTCGATCACCCGTGACGAGAACCGGCCCATGCAGGACGCCGCCATGCGCGGGCGCCTGAAGATCCCGATGTTCTTCGCCTATGACGTGATCCACGGCCACCGCACCATCTTCCCGATCAGCCTGGGCCTGGCCGCCAGCTGGGACATGCAGGCCATCGCCCAGGTCGGCCGTACCTCGGCCCTGGAAGCGGCCGCCGACGGCATCGACATGACCTTCGCGCCCATGGTCGACATTGCCCGCGACCCGCGCTGGGGCCGTACCAGCGAAGGCTTTGGCGAAGACACCTACCTGGTGTCGCGTATCTCCAGGGTGATGGTCGAATCGTTCCAGGGCCGCAGCCCGGCCAACGCCGACAGCATCATGGCCAGCGTCAAGCACTTTGCCCTGTACGGCGCGGTGGAAGGCGGGCGCGACTACAACACGGTCGATATGAGCCCCACGCGCATGTACAACGAGTACCTGCCGCCCTACCGCGCCGCCATCGATGCCGGTGCCGGCGGCGTGATGGTGGCGCTGAACTCGATCAACGGCGTGCCCGCTACCTCCAACACCTGGCTGATGAACGACCTGCTGCGCCGCGACTGGGGCTTCAAGGGCGTGACCGTCAGCGACCATGGGGCGATCACCGAGCTGGTGCGCCACGGCGTGGCCGCCGATGGCAAGCAGGCGGCGCAGCTGGCGATCAAGGCCGGCATCGACATGAGCATGAACGACACGCTGTATGGCCAGGAACTGCCGGGGCTGCTCAAGTCCGGCGCGGTCAGCCCGGCCGAGCTGGACAACGCGGTGCGCGAGATTCTCGGCGCCAAGTACGACATGGGCCTGTTCGCCGACCCGTACCGGCGCATCGGCCAGGCCAAGGACGACCCGGCCGACACCTATGCCGACAGCCGCCTGCACCGCGACATCGCACGGGACGTGGCGCGTCGCAGCCTGGTGCTGCTGGAGAACCGCCAGCAGACCCTGCCGCTGAAAAAGTCCGGCACCATCGCCCTGGTCGGCCCGCTGGCCGATGCCCCGATCGACATGATGGGCAGCTGGGCCGCCGCCGGTCGCCCGCACCAGTCGGTGACCGTGCGCGAGGGCCTGCGCCGTGCCCTGGGCGACAAGGCCAGGGTGCTCTACGCCAAAGGCTCGAACGTGACCGGCGACAAGGCCGTGCTCGACTACCTCAACTTCCTCAACTTCGACGCCCCGGAAATCGTCGATGACCCGCGCCCGGCTGCCGTGCTGATCGACGAAGCGGTCAAGGCCGCCAGGCAGTCGGACGTGGTGGTGGCCGTGGTCGGCGAATCGCGGGGCATGTCCCACGAATCGTCCAGCCGCACCACCCTGGAGATCCCGGCGGTGCAGCGCGAGCTGATCAAGGCCCTCAAGGCCACCGGCAAACCGCTGGTGCTGGTGCTGATGAACGGTCGCCCGCTGTCGCTGGCGTGGGAGCGCGAGCAGGCCGACGCCATCCTGGAAACCTGGTTCAGCGGCACCGAGGGCGGCAACGCCATCGCCGACGTGCTGCTGGGCGACTACAACCCCTCGGGCAAGCTGGCCATCACCTTCCCGCGCTCGGTGGGGCAGATCCCGATGTACTACAACCACCTGCGCATCGGCCGCCCGTTCACCCCCGGCAAGCCCGGCAACTACACCTCGCAGTACTTCGAGGAGCCCAACGGCCCGCTGTACCCCTTCGGCTACGGCCTGAGCTACAGCACCTTCAGTGTGTCGGCGCCGAGCCTGTCGAGCACCACACTGAAACAGGGCCAGAGCCTGGAGGTCAGTGTGCGCGTGAAGAACACCGGCCAGCGTGACGGCGAAACCGTGGTGCAACTGTACCTGCAGGATGTGGCCGCCTCGATGAGCCGCCCGGTCAAGGAACTGAAGAACTTCCAGAAGCTCATGCTCAAGGCCGGCGAGGAGCGCACCCTGCACTTCACCGTGCAGCCGGACGACCTGAAGTTCTACAACAGCCAGTTGCAGTGGGTTGCCGAACCTGGCGAGTTCAACGTCCAGGTCGGCCTGGACTCCGAAACCGTGCAACAGCAACGCTTCGAGCTGCTGTAAGTCGCTGTGACGTTCACGGGGAAGTGCCTGGCAGCCTTCCCCCCTGCCAGGGTACTGCTTGCCATGCCGTTCACTTACCGCGCCGTGCGACTGGGCCTGATTCTGCTGCTGATCACCGCCGGCACCCTGCTGGCCGCCGGCTGGGCGATGAATCAGGCCAAGCGTCAAGCCATGCTCGACGATACCCAGCGGGCCAGCCAGCAACTGGCGCTGTACGCCAACTCGCTGCACACCCTGATCGAACGCTACCGCGCCCTGCCCGCTGTGCTGGCGCTGGACTCCGAACTCATCGCAGCCCTCGGCGGCCCGGTGGGCGAAGCGACCCAGGACGCGTTGAACCGCAAGCTCGAACGCATCAACGGCGCCGCCAGGTCGTCCACCCTCGAACTGCTCGACCACACCGGCCTGGCCGTGGCGGCCAGCAACTGGCGCCTGCCTACCACCTACGTGGGGCAGAACTACGGCTTTCGACCGTACTTCAAGCAGACCCGCACCCAGGGCAGCGGGCGCTTCTATGCGGTGGGGGTGACCAGCGGCATTCCCGGCTACTTTCTGTCCAGCGCGGTGCTGGGCGACCAGGGGCGGTTTCTCGGGGCCATGGTGGTCAAGCTGGAGTTTCCCGAGCTTGAGCGCGAATGGCGCCAGGGCAGCGACGTGCTGCTGGTCAGCGACGCCCGCGGGATCATCTTCCTGGCCAACCAGGACGGCTGGCGCTACCGCGAGCTGAACCCGCTATCGGCGGCCGATTTCAATGAGCTGGACGCCACCCGCCAGTACGACAAGAAGTCGCTCTTGCCCCTGCAGCGCCAGGTGCTGACCCGCTTTGACGACAACAGCCACCTGGTGCGCGTGCAGCGCCCCGAAGGCGACACCGACTACCTGTGGGAAAGCCTGCCGCTGGAAGCCGAGGGTTGGACCCTGCACCTGCTGCGCACACCGCGCACCGGGGATGACGAGCGCAACGCCGGGCTGACGGCCGCCGCCGTCTGGCTGACCCTGGTGTTCGCGGTGCTGTTCATCAGCCAGCGCCTGCGCCTGGCCCGCCTGCGCCAGCGCAGCCGCGACGAGCTCAAGCGCCTGGTGGAGGAACGCACCCATGAACTGCGTATGGCTCAGGAGGGCCTGGTGCAGTCGACCAAGCTGGCGGCGCTGGGGCAGATGTCCGCCGCGCTGGCCCACGAGCTCAACCAGCCGCTGACCACCCAGCGCATGCAGCTGGCCACCCTGCGCCTGCTGCTCGACAGCGAGCGCCTGGACGAAGCACGCCAGGCCCTGCAGCCGCTGGACCAGATGCTCACGCGCATGGCGGCCCTTACCGGACACCTGAAAACCTTTGCCCGCAACAGCCCCAGCGGCCTGCGCGAACGTCTGGACCTGGCCACCGTGGTCGACCAGGCGCTACAGTTGCTCGACCCGCGCATCCGCGCCGAGGGCGTCAGCACCGCGCTGTACCTGGCGCGTCCGGCCTGGGTACGCGGCGACGCCATCCGCCTGGAACAGGTGCTGATCAACCTGTTGCGCAACGCCCTGGACGCCATGGCCGACAAAACCTGGAAACACCTGGAGATCCGTATCGAAAAGCAGCATGACCACTGGCACCTGAGCGTGCTCGACAGCGGCGGCGGCATCAAGCAGGAGCACCTGGGCTGCGTGTTCGACCCATTCTTCACCACCAAACCGGTGGGCGAAGGGCTGGGCCTTGGGCTGGCGATTTCCTACGGCATCATCCATGAAGCCGGCGGACGCCTGCAGGTCGACAACCAGCCCGGCGGTGCGCGTTTCAGCCTGACCCTGCCCTGCGACCCGGAGCCTGCATGCTGAATGCGGTGATTGTCGTCGACGACGAGGCCAGCATCCGTACCGCGGTGCAGCAGTGGCTGAGCCTGGCCGGCTTCGAGGTGCAGCTGTTCGAACGTGCCGAGGCGTGTCTGGCACAGCTGCCCGAGCATTTTCCCGGGGTGATCCTGAGCGATGTGCGCATGCCCGGCATGGGTGGCCTGCAACTGCTGGAGCAACTGCAGGGGCGTGATGCCGACCTGCCGGTGATTCTGCTTACCGGGCATGGCGACGTGCCGATGGCGGTCGAAGCCATGCGCAATGGCGCCTACGATTTTCTGGAAAAGCCCTTCAGCCCCGACAGCCTGCTCGGCAGCCTGCGCCGCGCCCTGGAGAAACGCCAGCTGGTGCTGGAGAACCGCCGACTGCATGAACAGGCCGACCTCAAGGTGCGCCTGGAAAACACCCTGCTGGGCATGTCGCCTGGCCTGCAGCAACTGCGTCGCCAGGTGCTGGACCTGGCCGGGCTGCCGGTCAATGTGCTGATACGCGGCGAAACCGGCAGCGGCAAGGAGCGCGTCGCGCGGTGCCTGCATGATTTCGGCCCGCGGGCCGACAAGCCGTTCGTGGCGCTCAACTGTGCGGCGATCCCCGAGCAATTGTTCGAGGCCGAGCTGTTCGGACACGAGAGCGGCGCCTTCACCGGCGCCCAGGGCAAGCGCATCGGCAAGCTCGAATATGCCAACGGTGGCACGCTGTTCCTCGACGAGATCGAGAGCATGCCGCTGGCCCAGCAGGCCAAGCTGCTGCGGGTGATCCAGGAGCACAAGCTCGAGCGCCTGGGCGCCAACCAGAGCATCAGCGTGGACCTGCGCATCATTGCCGCCACCAAGCCCGACCTGCTGCTCGAAGCCCGCGCCGGGCGTTTTCGCGAAGACCTGGCGTACCGTCTGAACGTGGCCGAACTGCGCCTGGCGCCGTTGCGCGAGCGGCGCGAAGACATCCCCCTGCTGTTTGCCCATTTTGCCCGCGCCGCCGCCGAGCGCCTGGGCCGCAGCGCCGCCGACCCCAGTGGCGCACAACTGGGCCGGCTACTCAGCCACGACTGGCCGGGCAACGTGCGCGAACTGGCCAACGCCGCCGAGCGCCACGCCCTGGGCCTGGACGATGCGCAATCGGCGGCAGTGGCGCATACCGGGCAATCGCTGGCTGCCCAGCAGGAAGCCTTCGAGGCCCAGTGCCTGCGCGCCGCCCTGAGCCGTCATCAGGGCGACATCAAGGCGGTGCTCGAGGAGCTGCAACTGCCCCGACGCACCCTGAACGAGAAGATGCAACGCCACGCACTGGTGCGCGAAGACTTCCTCGAACGCCCCGGCTCATAGGCGGATTCTTGCCTATCGCTGCGCCGCCAATGAGCGGATTTCCGCTCATTCGACCTGCCAAACCCTTCTAAACCGGGCATTCGCTGGCTGGCACGGGTCCTGCTATGGCCCTGTCAGGCCGCGTTTACACGTGCACCACAAAAACAACTAGAAGGTTGCTTCAATGGATAACTCCACCTCTCTGCCTGCTGGGGCAGCGGCCGCACCCGCTGAAAAAACCACCTCCAGCCGCCTCAAGTCGATTTTCTCCGGCTCCATCGGCAACATGGTCGAATGGTACGACTGGTACGTCTACGCGGCGTTCTCGCTGTATTTCGCCAAGGCCTTCTTCCCGGCCGGCAACACCACCACCCAACTGCTCAACACCGCCGCGATCTTCGCCGTGGGCTTCCTGATGCGCCCGATCGGTGGCTGGCTGATGGGTATCTATGCCGACCGCAAGGGCCGCAAGGCCGCGCTGATGGCCTCGGTACTGCTGATGTGCGCCGGCTCCCTGGTCATCGCCCTGACACCCAGCTACGAAACCATCGGCGTCGCCGCGCCGGTGCTGCTGGTGATCGCACGCCTGATGCAGGGCCTGTCGGTGGGGGGTGAATACGGCACCTCGGCCACCTACCTCAGCGAGATGGCAACCAAGGAGCGTCGCGGTTTCTTCTCCAGCTTCCAGTACGTCACGCTGATCTCCGGCCAGCTCATCGCGCTGGCGGTGCTGATCATCCTGCAGCAGACCCTGACCACCGAGCAGCTGTACTCGTGGGGCTGGCGCGTACCCTTCGTGATCGGCGCGCTGTGCGCGGTGGTGGCGTTGTACCTGCGTCGCGGCATGGAAGAGACGGCCTCGTTCACCAAGAAGGAAAAGGCCAAGGAAAGCTCGATGCGCACCCTGCTGCGCCACCCCAAGGAACTGGCGACCGTGGTCGGCCTGACCATGGGCGGCACCCTGGCGTTCTACACCTACACCACCTACATGCAGAAGTACCTGGTGAACACGGTGGGCATGAGCATCAGTGACTCGACCATGATCTCGGCGGCCACCCTGTTCCTGTTCATGTGCCTGCAGCCGGTGATCGGCGGCCTGTCGGACAAGATCGGCCGTCGCCCGATCCTGATCGCCTTCGGTGTGTTGGGCACCCTTTTCACCGTGCCGATCCTGACCACGCTGCACACCATCGAGACCTGGTGGGGTGCGTTCTTCCTGATCATGGCAGCACTGATCATCGTCAGCGGCTACACCTCGATCAACGCGGTGGTCAAGGCAGAGCTGTTCCCCACCGAGATCCGTGCGCTGGGCGTGGGCCTGCCGTATGCGCTGACCGTGTCGATCTTCGGTGGCACGGCCGAGTACGTGGCACTGTGGTTCAAGAGCATCAACATGGAGACCGGCTACTACTGGTACGTCACGGCGTGCATTGCCGTCTCGCTGCTGGTGTACGTGTTCATGAAGGACACCCGCAACAACTCGCGGATCGAGACCGACTGATCGGTTTACTGCGGTAGACAAGGGGCCTCCAGCGATGGAGGCCCCTTTTTTGTGGGCTTAATTCGGCATTAATGCGGGTGCGCGATGCTGGGCCCACTCAGAACCGAGTCGTCCTCCTGGCTGGCAAGCCAGCGCCCCTGGGTGCGTCGGCGCTCGCAAAACACTGTGGGCACTGGCTTGCCAGCAGAGGCCAACCGCTTTCTGATGCATCGATTTAATAGATTCATATAGGCAATATTTTGCGCTTTTTAATCAAATTAACGGGCGTAAAATCAAACCCATAGCAACAGACAACCCCTCACCACCGGAGTTACCCCCATGAAAACCAAACTGATGCTGGCCCTCACCTTCTCTGTCCTGGCCGCCAACGCTTTCGCCGAAGACGGCTTCGACCGCACCAACGCGCACAACTTCGCCGTGGAACACGCCCAGCCCGCCACCGTGGCAGAAGACGGTTTCGATCACACCAACGCGCATCGCTTCGTCGAAGATGGCTTCGACCGCACCCAGGCCCACCGCATCAGCTGACAGCCGATGCAGCGCCACAGCCCGGCTTCGGCCGGGCTTAGTCATTTTCAGGGCCGGCAACTGTTGGCACACTAGGCGCACCCTCCGCCCACAAGGCCCGATGATGTACTACTACGAACCCGCAAAAGGCCACGGCCTGCCCCACGACCCGTTCAACGCCATCGTCGGCCCGCGCCCGATCGGCTGGATCTCCTCCCAGGACCGCGACGGCCGCCTAAACCTTGCGCCCTACAGTTTTTTCAACGCCTTCAACTACATTCCGCCGATCATCGGGTTCTGCAGCGTCGGGCGCAAAGACAGCCTGAACAACATCGAACAGACTGGCGAGTTCGCCTGGAACCTGGCCACACGCCCGCTGGCCGAGGCCATGAACCAGAGCTGCGCCGCCGTGGCGCCAGAGGTCGACGAGTTCGCCCTGAGCCAGCTGACCCCGGCAGCCTCCAGGGTGATTGCGGTACCCCGGGTGCAGGAAAGCCCGGTGTCGTTCGAATGCAAGGTGACCCAGATCGTGCAACTGCAACGTGCCGACCAGGCGCTGGTGCCAAGCTGGCTGATTCTGGGCGAAGTGGTAGCGGTGCACATTGCCGAGCACCTGCTCAAGGAAGGGATCTACGACACCGCAGCCGCCGAGCCGATTCTGCGCGGCGGCGGCCCGGCGGATTACTTCGAGCTGGGCAACCTGTTCAAGATGGCCCGCCCGCAGGCCTGATCACCAGATCAGTTCGGCGTCGTCACTGACGCCGTTCAGGCGCTCCAGTTCGACCATTGCAGCGTCATCGGCCTCCAGTGCGGTCTTGAATACCTGCCCTGGCAGCACCTTGTGAAAACGCGGTGCGCCGCCAGCGCCCAGGGCCTTGACCGCGATCGCGGCACTGTAGCCACCCTCGCCCGGCACCACCGCCGATACTGCCTCGAATACGTCGAATTCTTTACGTGCCATTGCCTCTCACATCCACATCGGTTGCCGGAAAGGCGCCATTCTAACTCGCCGGCTGCTCGGTGAACGTCTGCAGGTCGAGGCTGTCCACCACCCGCGCCTGCACCAGTTCACCAAACAGCTGCAGGCTGGGCGAGGCAAAGTAGTCGTGCAACGCCGAAGTATCGGCCCACACCCCGTTGAGCAACCACAGGTCGGCATCGCAGGTGGAACGCTGCACGCTGAAATGCAGACACCCCGGGGTTTGCCGCGACGGTTCGAGCAGTTGCTGCAGGCGCACGCCCAGCTCGGCCGAACGGCCGACGCTGGCGCGCACGAAGGAAAGATGGCTGACCGGTTGTGATGACGTCATGTGCGGTGCTCCTTGAAGCGGCCAGGGAAGAAAACCCAGGCTGCCAAGGCTACGGCCCAGGCCACGCGCGGCGTTAGGCGATTCCTGTCGACGGCTTGCCTGATTCTGCACCCGTCGCAGGATCAGGCAAGAACCGCGCAGCATTCGGCTAGCGCCCCGGCGTGCGCGAACCTATGCTGCGCCCATCGGCAGAGGAACCCGCACATGTCAGCCCCAGACCCCACCCCACCGTTGCTGGACCCGGCCCTGGAGCTTCTGCGCCAGGAACTGGCCGGGCTGGTCGTTCGCCACTGCCCCAGCGGCACGGTGCCTTCGGCCATCGCCGACCTGCACCTGAGCCGCTACGAGCAGAGCACCCGCTCGATGCCGACCCTGGCGCAGCCGGCGCTGTGCATCCTGGCCCAGGGCCGCAAGGAGATCTGCCTGGGCGACGAGACCTATGTTTACGACCCGCTGCACTACATGGTGGTGTCGGTGGCGATGCCGATCAGCGGTGCACTGCTGGAGGCCAGCCCGCAGAACCCCAGCCTGGGCATTCGCCTGGACATCGACCCGGCCGAGATCAACAGCCTGATCGCCGAGGCCGGGCCGATGGGCGTGCCGTCGCAGCCGTCGTCGCGGGGGGTGTTCATCGAACGCCTGGACACCCAGATGCTCGATGCATTGCTGCGCCTGATCCGCCTGCTGGATACGCCCAAGGACATTGCCGTGCTGGCGCCGCTGATCCGTCGCGAGATTCTCTATCGGCTGCTGCGTGGGCAGCAGGGTGCGCGGCTGTACGAGATCGCCATGGCCAACACCCAGACCCACCGCGTGTGCCAGGCAATCCAGTGGCTCAATGATCATTTTCAGCGCCCGCTGCGCATCGACGACCTGGCACGGGAGGTAAACCTGAGTGCCTCGACGCTGCACCACCGGTTCAAGGCGGTGACCTCGATGAGCCCGTTGCAGTATCAGAAGCAACTGCGCTTGCAGGAAGCGCGGCGGCTGATGCTCAACGATGGGTTGGAGGCGTCGGTGGCGGGGTATCGGGTGGGCTATGAGAGCCCGTCGCAGTTCAGCCGCGAGTACAGCCGGCTGTATGGCGCGCCACCGCTGCGGGACATGGCAAGGTTGCGTAGCGCGCTCTAGATCGCTTTCGCCGGCAAGGCCGGCTCCTACAGGCAGTACGCGGTCGCCTGTAGGATCCGGCCTTGCCGGCGAAGAACGCTACACCGCCCTCACCACATGCTTGACCTCCTGAAAAGCCGCCAGCCCCCAGGGCCCCAGCTCGCGCCCCAGGCTGCTCTGCTTGTAGCCACCCCACGCTGCCTGCGGGAAGATCACCTGCGGTGCGTTGATCCACACCAGCCCGGCCTGCAGTTGGTCGGCCACCCGTTCGGCGGCCGCCGGGTCTGCACCTACCACGCTGGCCACCAGCCCGAACTCGCTGTCGTTGGCCAACGCCACCGCTTCGGCTTCGCTGGCCACCCGACGCACGCACAGCACCGGGCCGAAGATTTCCTCGCGCCACAGCGCACTGTCCAGCGGTACCTCGGCAAACACCGTGGGCTCGATGAAGTACCCAGCGGCGTGTTCGAGCGGCTTGCCACCGCACAGCAAGCGCGCGCCGCTGTGCACGCCACGCTCGATGTGCCCCAGCACGCGCTGGTACTGGGCCTGGTTGACCAGCGGCCCCATGTCGCTGTCGCCGGCAAACGGGTCACCCACCCGGATCGCCGCAGCCCGTGCCTTCACCCCGTCGACAAAGGCGTCGTACAGCGCATCGGCCACCAGCACGCGGCTGGTGGCCGAGCACATCTGCCCGGCATTGAAGAAGCCGCCGGCACAGGCCAGCTCGAGCGCCAGCTCCAGCTCGGCCGACTCCAGCACCAGCAATGACGACTTGCCGCCCAGCTCCAGGCTCACCCCCTTGACCGTCTCGGCCGCGCGCTGCATCACCTGCACGCCGACCGCATTGCTGCCGGTGAACGACACCTTGGCGATACGCGGGTCGCTCGTCAGCGGCGCCCCCACCGCCAGCCCGGTGCCGCACACCAGATTGAACACCCCCTCCGGCAGGCCGCATTCGGCGATGATCCGGGCCAGTTCCAGCTCGGCCAGGGGCGTGACCTCCGACGGCTTGAGCACCACGCAGCACCCTGCCGCCAACGCCGGGGCCAGCTTCCAGGCGGTGGTCACCATCGGGAAGTTCCACGGCACGATCAGGCCGACCACACCGCACGGCTCGCGACGCAGGCGGGCGCTGAAATCCTCGCTGGGCAAGGCCAGCGGCTGGTCCTGCTGCCTGTCAAGCGCCTGCGCCAGGCCCGCGTAGTACTCGAACGTCGCCACCACATCGTCGACGTCCATCGCCGACTCGGCCAGGGGCTTGCCGTTGTTGCGCGATTGCAGTTCGATCAGTCGCTCGCGGCGGGCCTCCACACCCCGCGCGATCCTGTGCAGCAGCTCGCCACGGTGCGCCCCGGTGGTACGCGACCAGCCGGCAAAAGCGGCCTGCGCCGCCGTGGCGGCACAGGCGACTGCATCGCCATCGCCCCCGGCCACCTCGGCCAGGGACTGCCCGGTGCTCGGGTTGATTACCGTGAGCGGCTGCGCGCCGTGATGCCACGCGCCCTCGATGTAGATACCGGGCAGGTTCAGCATGGTTGCACCGCCTGCATCCACGCTGCCTGGTCGACCTCGATCAGGCTCGGGCCACTGCGTTGACGGGCACGCAACAACGCCTCGCGCAGTTGCGCCACCCCGCTCGCCGCTTCGGCGGCGCAACCGAGGGCCTTGGCCACGCCAATGAAATCGGGGGTGTGGATATCCACGCCCACCGGTTCGATGGCGCGGTTGAGCATGTACTTCTTGATCTCCTCGTACCCCTGGTTGTTCCACAGCAACACGATCAGCGGCACCTGCGCCTCCACCGCACTGGCCAGCTCCGGCAGGGTGAACTGCAAGCCGCCGTCGCCGATCAGGCACACCGCAGGCAAGCGTCGATCCGCCTGCTCCGCACTGCCCAGCCACGCGCCCATGGCCGCCGGCAAGGCGTAGCCGAGGGTGCCGTAGCCGGTCGAGGCGTTGAACCAGCGGCGCGGCTGGTCGAGGTCCAGGGTCAGGTTGCCGGTGTACACCGGCTGGGTCGAATCACCGACCAGCACGGCATCGGGCAACGTCTGCAGCACGCTGTCGAGGAACAGCGTCTGCGCCCGCGTGGCCGCATCCCATTCGCTGGCCAGAGTATCGCGCAGGCGCGCTGCCCGCGCCGCGCCCCACTCGCCTTCGCGCAGTGGCGCCGGCTGCTCGGCCAGGGCCAGCAACAGGGCCTGCGCCGCCTGCTCTGCATCGGCCACCAGTGCCACCCTGGGCGGGTAGTTGCGCACGCACTGGTCCGGGTCGATGTCGATGCGCAGCAGGGTGCCGGGGATCTCGAAGCCGCCCTTGAAGGTGACGTCATAGTCGGTTTCGGCCAGCTCGGTGCCGATCGCCAGCACCACGTCGGCCTCGCGCACCAGTGCACGGGTCGCCACCAGCGACTGGGTCGAGCCGATCAGCAGCGGGTGCCCGGAGGCCAGCACGCCCTTGGCATTGATGGTGAGTGCAACGGGCGCCTGCAGGTGCTCGGCCAACCGGGCGAGTGCGGCGCCTGCGTCGATGGCACCGCCACCGGCCAGGATCAACGGGCGGCGGGCAGCGGCCAGCAGCGCCGCCATGCTCGCCACCGGCCCTGGCGCGGCACCGGCGCGGGCGATGTGTACCGGCTCGCAGCCAAGCAGGTGATCGGCGTCTTCGACCAGCACGTCCAGCGGGATCTCGATATGCACCGGGCGCGGGCGCGCGCCCTCGAATACCGCAAAGGCACGGGCCAGCACGGCCGGCAGGTCATCGGCGCTCATCAGTGTGTGCGAGAACGCCGCCACACCGCTGACCAGCGCGCCCTGGTTGGGCAGCTCGTGCAGCTTGCCGCGACCGCCGCCCAGGGCATTGCGCGACTGCACGCTGGAGATCACCAGCATCGGGATCGAGTCGGCATAGGCCTGGCCCATGGCGGTGGTGATGTTGGTCATGCCCGGGCCGGTGATGATGAAGCACACCCCAGGCTTGCCACGGGTACGGGCAAAGCCGTCAGCCATGAAGCCTGCGCCTTGCTCGTGGCGCGGGGTGATATGACGGATGGTCGAGCCGGCAAGGCCGCGGTACAGCTCGACCGTGTGCACGCCGGGAATGCCGAAAACATGGTCAACGCCATAGTTTTCGAGGAGTTTTACCAATACTTCGCCGCAAGTCGCCATGGTGGTCTGCCTGGAATCATTCTGGAACAAGGCCTGATTGGACCCGCCAGGCGCTACCGGCACAATGCAAAAATCCTCATACTAGCCATGTCTACAGCTCATGGCTTACCCCGATGAAACGCCTGCCTCCCTTGCCTGCCCTGCACACCTTCCTGATCACTGCGCAATGCTGCAACTTCACCCGTGCGGCGCAGCAACTGCACCTGACCCAGGGCGCGGTGAGCCGCCAGATCGCCGGCCTGGAAGCACACCTGGGCTACGCGCTGTTCGTGCGCCAGGCACGCGGCCTGAGCCTGACCCGCGAGGGCCAGGACTGGCTGCCGCGGGTGCAGCAGGTATTCGGGCTGATCGAGGAAGGCGTGCAGCAGGTGGGCGCGCAGCGCACCACCTTGCAACTGAAGGCGCCGACCTGCGTGATGCGCTGGTTGCTGCCGCGCCTGATGGAATGGCAGGCGCTGCACCCGGAAGTGCCGGTGGAGCTGACCACCACCGTGCAGCACGGGGTGGATTTTCGCCGGGAAGCGTTCGATGCGGCGGTGGTGTATGGCGCCGAGCCTGATCCGGCCCTGCAGGTGCTGAAGCTGTTCGATGAACAACTGACACCGGTGTGCGCGCCGCAGTTGCCGTTGCGCACGCTGGATGATCTGCAGCAGCACATGCTGCTGCATCCGGCGCGGGACGAGAAGGACTGGGCGACCTGGCTTGGCGCAGCCGGCGTGCCACTGCCCAGGCAAGGCCGGCGCCAGCATTTCGAAACGTTGGACATGGCCATGTCGATGGCGTCCCAGGGCACCGGGGTGGCGATAGGGGATTGGGCGTTGATCGGCGATGACCTGGCCAGCGGACGGCTGGTGATGCCGTTCGACCTGCGGGTCAAGACCGGCAAGGGCTATTACCTGGTGCGGCCCGCGCAGGTGGCGGCGCCGGAGTTGATGGCCTTGCTGGAGTGGTTGGGCGGGCAGGCAGGGGCACCGCGTTGATGCATTCGCCGGCAAGGCCGGCTCCTATACCTGTAGGAGCCGGCCTTGCCGGCGAATGCTTTCTAGGCTCTGTACGAAAAGCCTTGATACTCGGTGATGCTGCGTTGAAAACAGCCTCGGAATGCTCATTTACAACCCGTAAACTCCGCTTCCTCGGCTGTTTTCGCCTTGCCTGACCTTCGTCTCAAGACTTTTCATACAGCCCCTAGTACCCCACAGTAAAGCGCTGACGCGAATGCGCTGGCTTCTCTACCTCATCGAGCAACGCAATCGCATAGTCGGCAAAGGTGATCCAGCTCCTGCCCTTCGCGTCGACCAGCAGGTGATCCTTGCCCACCCTGTAGCTACCGGTGCGCTCGCCTTCGACGAACTCCGCCGACGGCGACAGGAAAGTCCAGTCCAGTTGCTGCTCCTGACGCAAGGCCTGCAGAAAATCGCCACCTGCGCTCGCCTCGGCCTTGTAGGCCTCGGGGAAGTCCGGCGCGTCGATCACGCGCTCCCCTGACGGCAGCAGCAGGCTGCCCGCCCCGCCCACCACCAGCAGGCGCTTGACCCCGGCCTTCTTGACCGGCCCGATGATCGCCTGCGCCGGCACCGTGGCAAAGTGCGCGGCGCTGAGCACCACGTCATGCCCGGCAACGGCCTGCTCCAGCCCCTCGCCCCGGGTCACGTCCAGGGCTACCGTGCTCACCCCTTCGCGCCCCTGCAGGCGCGACGGGTCGCGGGCAATGGCGGTGACGCTGTGGCCACGGCGCAGGGCCTCTTCCAGCAACTGGCTGCCGGCACGTCCGGTAGCACCGATGATTGCGATCTTGCTCATGGAAACCTCCGATCAGGATTGAACGACACTTACCACTTCATTTCGCCCTTGGCGACCTTGGCGCCGAGCTCCAGCGAGCTCTCCTCGCCCAGGCCGGGGTAACGTTTTTTCATTGCAGCGACCAGCTCGGCCGAGTTGGCCGCCCTGGCGGTTTCGGCATCGAAGGCGCGGATGTAATCGGCGGTGAAGCGCACCGCCTCGAGCGACCCCTTGCTCTGCCCCAGGTAATGCCCCGGCACCACCGTCTGCGGCGCCAGCTGCTCGATGCGCGCCAGGGTCGCGAGCCAGTCCTTGTGCGACTGCGCCGACTGGGTGTCGGCCATCCACACGTGCAGGTTCTCGGCCACCACTACCCCGCCGACCACCGCCTTGATCGACGGGACCCATACAAAGCTGCGGTCGGGCTGCGGGCCGTCCAGGCCGATCACTTCAAGACGCTGCCCTTCAATGGTGAGCACGTTGCCGGGCAGCACGTCAGGCACGATGAGCCGGGCTGGCTTGTCGGCCCCCATCTGCGGGCCCCAGTAGGCAAGCTTGGCAGCCATGGTCTGCTTGATGTGCGCGACCGTCGCCTGCGACGCCAGCACCTTGGCCTTGGGGTAGGCACGGGTCAGGGTGTCGAGGCCGAAGTAATAGTCCGGGTCGCCATGGCTGATGTAGATGGTGGTGAGTTGCTTGCCGCTATCGCGAAGCTTCTTCAGCACCTGCTCGGCCTGGCCCTTGCCGAACTGTGCATCCACCAGAATCGCCTCGTGCTGGCCACTGACGATCACCGAGCTGACCGGAAACAGCGCCTCGCTGCCGGGGTTGTACACGTCCAGTTTCAGCGGTGCGTCGCCGGCAACGGCCTGGGTGATCGCACCGAAAGCGGCACACGCCAGCAGCAGGCGACGCAGGGAAAAGAAAGCAGCCATCAAGCAATACCTGTTCAAGTCATCGATGAGGCACAGCTTAGTTGCACAAACCATCACAAAAAATGCGATGCTCCAACATAGTTTGTTTCTGAAATCGGGCAGATCATGGACCGTCTCACCGCAATGAAGGTGTTCGTCAGCGTAGTCGACCTGGGCAGCCAGTCGGCCGCCGCCGACCAACTGGACCTGTCACGCCCTGTGGTTTCGCGTTACCTGGCCGAGCTGGAGGACTGGGCGGGGGCGCGCCTGATGCAGCGCACCACGCGCAAGCTGAGCCTGACTGCCGCCGGCCTGGAAACCCTGCCGCGCTGCCGGCAGATGCTGGAACTGGTGGGCGACCTGCACGCGGCAGTGGGCGCCCCGGATGACGCCCCGCGGGGTGAACTGCGCATCAGCGTCAGTACCTCGTTCGGGCATGCGCAACTGGTGGAAGCGGTAGCGGACTACGTCAAGCGCTACCCGCTGGTGAAGGTCGACCTGCAGATGCTCGACCGCACGGTCAACCTGGTGGACGAACGCATCGACCTGGCCATCCGCGTCAGCAACGACCTGGACCCCAACCTCATCGCCCGCCGCCTGAGTGTGTGCCGCTCGGTGGTGTGCGCCTCGCCAGCCTACCTGCGCGAGCACCCCGTACCGCGCCAGGTGCAGGACCTGAGCCAGCACAACTGCCTGACCCATTCGTACTTCGGCCACAGCCTCTGGCATTTCGAGGTCGACGGCGAACAGGTGTCGGTGCCGGTGCAAGGCAATATCAGCGCCAACGAGGCCCTGACCCTGGAGCGCGCCACCCTGGCCGGCACCGGTATCGCCATGCTGCCCACCTACCTGGTGTGGCAAGCCCTGCGCAGCGGCACGCTGGTACGCCTGCTGCCCGAGGCCAGGCCCCGCGAACTGGGCCTGAACGCGGTGTACACCTCGCGCAAGCACATGCCCGCAACCCTGCGCAGCATGCTCGACTTTCTGGCGGCACGCTTCACCGACCCGCCCCACTGGGACCACGGCCTGGACTGACCGGCAGGCACCTGGCGCAATGCTGGCCTATGCTTGTAGAAGCATCTGTGTGCGGGATACAGGAGGTTGGTGCCATGACCCTGAAATCCAGAAAGTGCGCTGCCCTGTTGGCCATCACTGCCGTGCTCGGGGTGTACGGGGCAGCGGCGTATCGGGTCGAGCTGCTGCGCCAGCAACCCTATGCGGCGTCCAGCTGCAGCTCCGCCCACTGCCTGCCCCATGCCGGCACGCTGAGCGTGGTCAGGTAGCCAGCGAAGGTTCACGACGACGAAAGTCGCGGGGCGAGAGGCCGGTCATGCGCCGGAAGAAGCGCGAGAAGTACGCCGGGTCGGCAAAACCCAGGCTGTCGGCCAGCTGGTTGATCGTGAGGCTGGTGTAGATCAGGTCGCGCTTGGCTTCCAGCACGATGCGCTGGTGCACGATCTGCAGCGCCGACTGCCCGGCCAATGCCCGGCACAAGGTATTGAGCGTTGCCACCGACACCCCCACCTGATGCGCCAGTTGCTCCACGCTCGGCTGCTGGCGAAACTGCTGCTCCACCAGCCCGTTGAAACGCTGCAGGTACTCGCGCCCACGTTCCGGCACCTGGGCACCGGCACTGCGGCGCAACTGTTGGCGGCTGATCCACACCACCATCAGGTTGATCAGCGAATGCAGCTGCAACTCGCGCCCGGGCAGGTCCTGCTGGTACTCGGCCTGCAGGGTGCTGAACAGGCTGTTGAGGTAATCGGCGTCGGCCCCGGCCAGGTAACTGGCGCCGCGCTGCAGGGCGGCTGGCACACCCGTCAGTTGCCGCTGCAGCACCTCCACCAGCGGCGCCGCCAGAGTCACCACATAACCATCGACGTCTTCGGAAAAGCGAAAGCCGTGCACGCACAGCGCCGGCACCACCTGGATCGCCGCCTGCTCCAGGCGACACACCTGCCCCTCCAGCTCGATCTCGGCCTGGCCCCTGTACAGGAACAGCAACTGCCACAGGTCGGCATGCCGGTGCGGCTCGATCTCCCACTGGTGCAGGCGGCTGCGCGCCGGGATCGACTCGCTGTGCAGCAGGTCGGGCGTCGGCCAGCCCAGCGTCTCGCCGTACAGCTTGAATACCGGAATCGACACCCTGCTCATCACACCCTCGCTTCCCGACCACTGTCCGATAAACGCACCCATTAGCGAAAAGTACCGCTTTGTGCTCGGTTTGTCCCTTCAGAAGGCCATCCGGCAAGCGAAAAATGCAGGTACTCCAATCATAAAAAGTCCAACAACCATGAAAACCCAAGTCGCGATCATCGGTGCGGGCCCGTCCGGCCTGCTGCTCGGCCAGTTGCTTCACAACGCCGGCATCTCCAACGTCATCCTCGAACGCCAGGGCCCCGACTATGTACTGGGGCGTATCCGCGCCGGCGTGCTCGAACAGGGCATGGTCGAGCTGCTGCGCGAAGCCGGGGTCGGTCAGCGCATGGACGCCGAAGGGCTGCCCCATGCAGGCTTCGAGCTGGCCTTCGACGGGCGCCGCGAGCACATCGACCTCAAGGGCCTGACCGGCGGCCAGGGCGTGATGATCTACGGCCAGACCGAAGTCACCCGCGACCTGATGGCCGCGCGCGCCGACAGCGGTGCGACCACGGTCTACCACGCCGAGAACGTGCGCCCGCACGACATGAAGACTGGGCAGCCCTACGTCACCTATGAAAAGGACGGCCAGCAGCATCGCCTGGACTGCGACTACATTGCCGGCTGCGACGGTTATCACGGGGTGGCACGCCAGTCGATTCCAAGCGAGGCGCTGCAGGTGTTCGAGCGGGTCTACCCGTTCGGCTGGCTGGGCATCCTGGCCGATACCCCGCCGGTCAGCGACGAGCTGGTGTACGCGCGCCACGAACGCGGCTTCGCCCTGTGCAGCATGCGCTCGCCTACCCGCACCCGCTACTACGTGCAGGTGCCGGCCGAAGAGAAGGTCGAGGACTGGTCGGATGAGCGCTTCTGGGAGGAACTCAAGTCGCGCCTGCCCGACGAGTTGGCCGAGCGCCTGGTCACCGGCCCGTCGATCGAGAAAAGCATCGCCCCGCTGCGCAGCTTCGTGGTGGAGCCGATGCAGTACGGGCGCCTGTTCCTGGTCGGCGACGCCGCGCACATCGTGCCGCCCACCGGCGCCAAGGGCCTGAACCTGGCCGCCAGCGACGTCAGCACGCTGTACAACATCCTGCGCAAGGTCTACGCCGAAGGCCGCACCGACCTGCTGGACCGCTACTCGGCGATCTGCCTGCGGCGCATCTGGAAGGCCGAACGCTTCTCGTGGTGGATGACCTCGATGCTGCACCGCTTCCCCGACAGCGACGCCTTCAGCCAACGTATCCAGCACACCGAGCTGGACTACTTCGTGGGCTCCGAGGCCGGGCGCAGGACACTGGCAGAAAACTACGTGGGCCTGCCCTACGAGCCCATCGAAGACGCTTAGCAGGCTATCGAGTACACTGGGCAGCACCCCGGTCCACTTGCCCAGAGCTGCCCCGTGACGCAATTGAACACTCCGCAACCCGCCCTGCGCAGCGTGCTCGTCGCGCTGATGCTGGCGATCTTCCTCGGCGCGCTGGACCAGACCATCGTCGCGGTCTCGATGCCGGCGATCTCCGCGCAATTCAACGACGTGACCCTGCTGGCCTGGGTGATTTCCGGCTACATGGTGGCCATGACCGTGGCGGTGCCGATCTACGGCAAGCTCGGCGACCTGTACGGCCGACGGCGCATGATCCTGACCGGTACCGGGCTTTTCACCCTGGCCTCGCTGTTCTGCGCGCTGGCACAGAACATGGAGCAACTGGTGCTGGCGCGGGTACTGCAGGGCATCGGCGCGGGCGGCATGGTGTCGGTCAGCCAGGCGATCATCGGCGACTTCGTGCCGCCCCGCGAGCGCGGTCGCTACCAGGGTTATTTCAGCAGCATGTATGCCCTGGCCAGCGTCGCCGGCCCGGTGTTGGGCGGGCTGCTGACCGAGTACCTGTCGTGGCGCTGGGTGTTCTGGCTGAACCTGCCGCTGGGGCTAACCGCCTGGTGGGTCACCGAGCGTACCCTGCGCGGGCTGGCCACGCCGCAACGCAAGGCGCAGGTGGACTACCCCGGCGCGGTGCTGTTGATCTTGGGCCTGACGGCCCTGCTGCTGGGCATCACCCTGATCGGCCAGGGCCAGCCCATCGGGTCCGGCCCGGTTGCCGGCCTGCTGCTGGCAGCCCTGTTCGGGCTGGGCGTATTCGTGCTGCACGAACGCCGCGCCGTCGAGCCACTGCTGCCGTTGCAGCTGTTCGGCAACCGGGTGGCAGTGCTGTGCTGGTGCACGATCTTCTTCACCAGTTTCCAGGCCATCTCGCTGACCATGCTGATGCCGCTGCGCTTTCAGAGCATCACCGGGGCGGGGGCCGACAGCGCCGCCCTGCACCTGCTGCCCCTGGCCATGGGCCTGCCGATCGGCGCCTATTGCGGCGGCCGCCTGACCAGCCTGACCGGGCGCTACAAGCCGCAGATTCTGGGCGGTGCACTGTTGATGCCGGTGGCGATCATCGGCATGGCCCTGAGCCCGATCGACGGCGTGCTGCTCAGTGGCGCGTTCATGCTGCTGACCGGCATCGCCTCGGGCCTGCAGTTCCCCACCTCGCTGGTGGCAACCCAGAGCGCAGTGGAGCCACGGGACATCGGCGTGGCGACCAGCACCACCAACCTGTTCCGCTCGCTGGGCGGGGCGATGGGCGTGGCCTGCATGTCGGCACTGCTGCTCAGCCTGCTGAACGACAGCGGCTTCAGCCTGGCCGGTGAGGCGTTGATCGGCAGCCTCAAGGACGGCCAGGCCAGTGCGGCGGTGCAGGCGCAGTTGCTGCAGACCTTTCGCAACCTGTTGCTGGGTAGCGCCGCCGTCTCCCTGCTGGGGCTGTCGGCGGCACTGGCATTGCCCAACCGCGAGCTGCGCGGCCGGCAGTAGTCAGTTGCGCCGCTGCGCCCAGGCCACAGCCAGGCCGCTCAGGCAAATGACCGCAATGCCAACCACGCCGTAGGCGTCCGGGGTGTGATTGAAAATGAGGTAGCCGTACAGGCCGGCGAACAGGATCTGCCCGTAGCTGAAGGGCGCCAGCATGGCCGGCGCGGCGTGCCGGAAGGCCTGGGTCAGCAGCATGTGCCCGAGCATCCCGCAGGTGCCCAGGCCGATCATGAACAGGCCATGCCCCAGGGTCGGCATGCTCCAGAAGAATGGCACCAGCGCGGTCATGATCAGGCTGTTGAAGATGCCGGTGAGAAAGTTGCTGGTGGTCGGGCTGTCGATGCCGCTGAGCTTGCGCGTGAGCAACTGGTAGCAGCCAAAGCAGAAGGCCGAACACAACGGCAGCAGGATTGCGGGGGTGAACAGCGCCCCGCCCGGGCGCACCACGATCAGCACGCCGACAAACCCGGCCAGTACCGCCAGCCACTGGGCGCGGCTGACCCGTTCACCCAGCAGCGGTACCGACAATGCGGTTACCAGCAGAGGCGCAAGGAAGTTCACGGCGGTGGCTTCGGCCAGGGGGATGTAACGCAGGCCGGTGGTGAAGAACAGGCTGGTGCCGATCAGGCACAGCGCCCTGGCCAGTTGCAGGCCGGGGCGGCGTGTACGCACCACCGCCGAGAAGCCGCTGCGCGGCACGAACACCACCAGCATCAGCAGGGTGTGCACCACATAGCGCGCCCACACCACCATGACGATGGCATAGAAACCGGAAAGGTATTTGGACAGGGCATCGTGGCTGGCGAACAACAGCACCGCCATGCACATCAGGGCGATTGCCTTGAGCGGCTGCTCGGCACCTTTGAGGGTCGGGTTGTGCGCACTCATGCCAGGGCTCTATGAAAAGTTGATGGTCCTTGGGGGCAGACTACCCGGTCACCGACTACCGTTCCAAGCAGCGCCGGTGTTTTTTGTTGACCGGGCACAGGGCACGACAGGGAAACGTCCTATGCCAACCTTCACAAATGCTCACAAATGCTCAATTGCGCAGCGACGGGCTCAAGCGCAGCATATCCAGCCCGGTATCCACCCACCGCTCGGCATCCCCGGCAATATCGAAACTGTCCGGCAGCAGCAGCCAGCTGCCAATGATGCCGTCGATGTAAGCGAATATTGCAATAGCGGCACGCTGCGGGTCCATGTCCGCAGGCAATTGCCCACGCCTGACTGCATTGGTCAACGTCAGCGCTATACGCTCGTAGCAGTCGCGGGTCGTGGCCTGGCGCTGCTGACGGATCTCACACATGTCATCGGTGAATTCACACTTATGATGCAGGATCTCATTGATGCGCCGGGTACGCGGCTCGTGCAGCATCTGCTGCATCAGTTGAATCAGCAACTTGCGCATGCAGCCCAGCGGATCCGGCTCGTCTTCGCTCTCGCCGGCCTGGGCCAGCGCCTCGATCGGCTCACGCAAGCTGTCGAGCAGGGCCTGCACCAGTTCGCCCTTGTCCTGAAAGTGCCAGTAGATGGCACCCCGGGTCACCCCGGCCAGCTTGGCGATATCCGCCAGGGTGGTACGCGCCACCCCACGGGCATGGAAAGCTTTTTCGGCGGCCTCGAGTATCTGTTGGCGGGTTTCCTGAGCTTCCTCTTTGGTGCGACGGACCATGGCAGTACAACCTCATCAAGGAGCCGGACGCGCGCTGCGGGCGTCCGGGTTCTGAGCCGGTATGGCCACTGTCGGGCCCTCTACCGGGTGTCTTAATCAAGCCTGTGGTCACCTCGACAAGGTGCGCCACGGGTATTTACAAACAAGCATGAATGTAAGTATATTCCTTAGCATCCTACTTATCCACCCGGAATTAATTTTCCCTTCATCCCGTTTCCATTACTCTTGAGCGTCTTCAGCTCTTTCGACCCGAGGATCTTCATGCAATTCAAGCCAGCTGTTTCCGCTCTGGTTTCCGCCGTCGCCCTGGCAACACTGCTCAGCGGCTGTAAAAAGGAAGAAGCGGCGCCTGCGGCGCAAGCTCCTCAGGTCGGCGTCGTGACCCTTCAATCCCAGGCCTATACCCTGACTTCCGACCTGCCGGGGCGCACCATCGCCTACCGCGTGGCCGAAGTGCGTCCACAGGTCAACGGCATCATTCTCAAGCGTCTGTTCAAGGAAGGCAGCGAGGTCAAGGAAGGCCAGCAGCTGTACCAGATCGACCCGTCGGTGTACGAGGCGACCCTGGCCAGCGCCCAGGCCAACCTGCAATCGACCCGCTCGCTGTCGGACCGCTACAAGCAACTGGTGGCCGAGCAGGCCGTGAGCCGTCAGGAATACGACGACGCACAAGCCAAACGTTTGCAGGCTGAAGCCTCGCTGCGCAGCGCACAGATCGACCTGCGCTACACCAAGGTGCTGGCGCCACTGAGCGGCCGTATCGGACGCTCGATGTTCACCGAAGGTGCGCTGGTCAACAACGGCCAGGCCGATGCCATGGCGGTGATCCAGCAGCTGGACCCGATCTACGTCGACGTCACCCAGTCTTCGGCCGAGCTGCTCAAGCTGCGCCGCGAGCTCGAAAGCGGTCAACTGCAGAAGGCCGGCGCCAACGCCGCCAAGGTCTCGCTGAACCTGGAAGACGGCACCACCTACACCCACGAAGGCCGCCTGGAGTTCTCCGAAGTCTCGGTCGACCAGACCACCGGCTCGGTAACCCTGCGCGCCGTGTTCCCCAACCCCGAGCACAACCTGCTGCCAGGGATGTTCGTGCATGCACGCCTGGCCGCCGGCGTGAACGCCAACGCGATCCTCGCCCCGCAACAAGGCGTGACCCGTGACCTCAAGGGCCAGCCCACCGCGTTGATCGTGGACAAGGACAACAAGGTCGAACTGCGCCAGCTCAAGGCCAGCCGTACCGTTGGCAGCGACTGGCTGATCGAGGAAGGCCTGAAGCCGGGCGACCGCCTGATCACCGAAGGCCTGCAGTTCGTCAAGCCGGGCGTCGAGGTCAAGGTCAGCGAAGCCACCAACGTCAAGCCTGCCCAACCGTCCCAGGCCAATGCAGCGTCAGCAGGGGCCAAAGGGGAATAAACCATGTCGAGATTCTTTATCGATCGCCCCATCTTTGCCTGGGTAATCGCCCTGGTGATCATGCTGGTCGGGGCCTTGTCGATCGTCAAGTTGCCGATCAACCAGTACCCGAGCATCGCGCCGCCGGCCATCGCCATCGCCGTGACCTACCCGGGCGCCTCGGCGCAGACCGTGCAGGACACCGTGGTCCAGGTGATCGAGCAGCAGCTCAACGGTATCGACAACCTGCGTTATGTGCAGTCCGAGAGCAACTCGGACGGCAGCATGACCATTACCGCCACCTTCGAGCAGGGTACCAACCCTGACACCGCGCAGGTCCAGGTGCAGAACAAGCTGAACCTGGCCACCCCGCTGTTGCCGCAAGAAGTGCAGCAGCAGGGTATCCGCGTGACCAAGGCAGTGAAGAACTTCCTGCTGGTGATCGGCCTGGTGTCCGAAGACGGCAGCATGACCAAGGACGACCTGTCGAACTACATCGTCTCCAACATGCAGGACCCGATCTCGCGTACCGCCGGTGTGGGTGACTTCCAGGTGTTCGGTGCCCAGTACGCCATGCGTATCTGGCTCGATCCGGCCAAGCTGAACAAGTTCCAGCTGACCCCGGTGGACGTCAAGACCGCCGTGGCCGCGCAGAACGTGCAGGTGTCCTCCGGTCAGCTGGGCGGCCTGCCTGCCCTGCCCGGCACGCAGCTCAACGCCACCATCATCGGCAAGACCCGCCTGCAGACCGCCGAGCAGTTCGAGAAGATCCTGCTCAAGGTCAACCGTGACGGTTCCCAGGTCCGCCTGGGCGATGTCGCCGACGTCAGCCTGGGGGGCGAGAACTACAGCGTCAGCGCACAGTTCAATGGCAAGCCGGCTTCCGGCCTTGCGATCAAGCTGGCAACCGGGGCCAACGCACTGGACACCGCCAAGGCACTGCGCAACACCATCGCCGAGCTGGAGCCGTTCTTCCCGCCTGGCATGAAGGCGGTGTTCCCGTATGACACCACGCCTGTGGTCACCGAATCGATCAGTGGGGTGATCCACACCCTGATCGAGGCGATCGTGCTGGTGTTCCTGGTGATGTACCTGTTCCTGCAGAACTTCCGCGCCACCGTGATCACCACCATGACCGTACCGGTGGTATTGCTCGGCACCTTCGGCATCCTTGCCGCAGCAGGCTTCAGCATCAACACCCTGACCATGTTCGCCATGGTCCTGGCCATCGGCCTGCTGGTGGACGACGCCATCGTGGTGGTGGAAAACGTCGAGCGGGTGATGTCCGAAGAGGGGTTGTCACCCAAGGAGGCGACCAAGAAGTCCATGGGCCAGATCCAGGGTGCCCTGGTCGGTATCGCCCTGGTACTGTCGGCGGTACTGCTGCCGATGGCGTTCTTCGGCGGCTCCACGGGCGTGATCTACCGGCAGTTCTCGATCACCATCGTGTCGGCCATGGGCCTGTCGGTGCTGGTCGCGCTGATCTTCACCCCGGCGCTGTGCGCCACCATGCTCAAGCCGGTCAAGAAAGGCGAGCACCATACCGCCAAGCGTGGCTTCTTCGGCTGGTTCAACCGCAACTTCGACCGCAGCGTGCAGAGCTACGAGCGCGGCGTGGGCAACATCCTGCGTCACAAGGCCCCGTACTTCCTGGCCTACATCCTGATCGTGGTGGGCATGGTGTGGCTGTTCATGCGTATCCCTACCGCGTTCCTGCCCGAGGAAGACCAGGGCGTACTGTTCGCCCAGGTGCAGACCCCGGCCGGTTCCAGTGCCGAGCGCACCCAGGCGGTGGTCGACGAAATGCGCGCCTACCTGCTGGACAAGGAGTCCGACACAGTGGCCTCGGTGTTCACCGTGAACGGCTTCAACTTCGCCGGCCGCGGCCAGAGCTCGGGCATGGCCTTCATCATGCTCAAGCCGTGGGGTGAACGTTCTGCCGAAAACAGCGTGTTCAACCTGGCAACCCGTGCCCAACAGCACTTCTTCAGCTTCCGCGACGCGATGGTGTTCGCCTTCGCCCCGCCGGCCGTACTGGAGCTGGGTAACGCCACCGGTTTCGACGTGTTCCTGCAGGACCGCGCCGGCGTCGGCCACGACAAGCTGATGGAAGCGCGCAACCAGTTCCTGGGCATGGCCGCGCAGAGCAAGATCCTCACCCAGGTACGTCCGAACGGCCTGAACGATGAGCCGCAATACCAGCTGACCATCGACGACGAACGCGCCAGTGCCCTGGGCGTGACCATCGCCGATATCAACAACACCCTGTCGATCGCCCTGGGTGCCAGCTATGTGAACGACTTCATCGACCGTGGTCGGGTCAAGAAGGTCTACCTGCAAGGCACTGCCGATTCGCGCATGAGCCCTGAAGACCTGCAGAAGTGGTACGTGCGCAACGCCGCCGGCGAGATGGTGCCGTTCTCTTCCTTCGCCAGCGGCGAGTGGAGCTACGGTGCACCCAAGCTGTCGCGTTACAACGGTGTCGAGGCAATGGAAGTACTCGGTGCGCCAGCCCCTGGCTACAGTACCGGTGAGGCCATGGCCGAGGTCGAACGCCTGGCTGCACAACTGCCAGCCGGTGTCGGCTTCGCCTGGACCGGCATGTCGTACGAAGAGAAGCTGTCGGGCTCGCAGATGCCGGCACTGTTCGCGCTGTCGCTGCTGATGGTGTTCCTGTGCCTGGCGGCACTGTACGAGAGCTGGTCGATCCCGATCGCGGTGGTGCTGGTGGTGCCGCTGGGTATCATCGGTGCGCTGATGGCGGCCAGCATGCGCGGGCTGTCCAACGACGTGTACTTCCTGGTGGGGCTGCTGACCACCATCGGCCTGGCGGCGAAGAACGCGATCCTGATCGTCGAGTTCGCCAAGGAACTGCACGAGCAGGGCCGCAGCCTGGTCGATGCGGCGATCGAGGCGTGCCGCATGCGTCTGCGTCCGATCATCATGACCTCGCTGGCGTTCATCCTGGGCGTGGTGCCGCTGACCATCGCCACGGGTGCAGGCTCCGGCAGCCAGCACGCCATCGGTACCGGTGTGATCGGCGGCATGATCACCGCAACGGTACTGGCGATCTTCTGGGTACCACTGTTCTTCGTAAGCGTGTCGTCGCTGTTCGGTAGCAAGAAGCCCGAAGAAGAGGACGCCAAACCTGAAACCCCACGCTATGAGGCCGGGCAATGAGTAAGTCCCTGTTGTCCCTGGCAGTCACCGCCTTCATTCTCGGTGGCTGCTCGCTGATCCCTGATTACCAGACCCCCGAGTCGCCGGTGGCGGCCCAGTGGCCGCAAGGGCCGGCCTACTCGCCGACCCAGTCGGCCGACGTGGCTGCGGCCGAACAGGGCTGGCGCCAGTTCTTCCATGACCCGGCGCTGCAGCAACTGATCCAGACCTCGCTGGTCAACAACCGCGACCTGCGGGTCGCCGCGCTGAACATCGATGCCTACCGGGCGCAGTACCGCATCCAGCGGGCCGACCTGTTCCCGGCGGTCTCGGCCACCGGCAGCGGCAGCCGCCAGCGGGTGCCGGCCAACGTTTCGCAGACCGGCGAGTCGAGCATCAACAGCCAGTACTCGGCCACCCTGGGCGTGAGTGCCTACGAACTCGACCTGTTCGGTCGGGTGCGCAGCCTCAGCGAGCAGGCCCTGGAAACCTACCTGTCGAGTGAACAGGCGCGTCGTTCCACGCAGATCAGCCTGGTGGCCAGCGTGGCCAACGCCTACTTCACCTGGCAGGCCGACAAGGAGCTGCTGACGCTCACCGAAGACACGCTCAAGACCTACGAGCAGAGCTATGCCCTGACCCGTCGCAGCAGCGAAGTCGGCGTGGCCTCGGCCCTGGACCTGAGCCAGGCGCGTACCTCGGTCGAGGGCGCACGGGTCAAGCTGGCCCAGTACCAGCGCCTGGTGGCGCAGGACCTGAACAGCCTGGCCGTGCTGGTCGGCACCGGCGTGCCGGCGAACCTGCCCAACGGCATGAAACTCGACAGCGACCTGCTGGCCGACGTGCCGGCCGGCCTGCCGTCGGACGTGCTGCAGCGTCGTCCCGACATCCAGGAGGCCGAGCACCTGCTCAAGGCCGCCAACGCCAACATCGGCGCGGCGCGCGCAGCGTTCTTCCCGAGCATCAGCCTGACCGCCAACGCCGGGACCCTGAGCCCCGACATGGGCGGGCTGTTCAAGGGCGGCTCGGGCACCTGGCTGTTCCAGCCGCAGATCAACCTGCCGATCTTCAACGCCGGCAGCCTGCGTGCAAGCCTGGACTACTCGAAGATCCAGAAGGACATCAACGTCGCCAAGTACGAAAAGACCATCCAGACTGCCTTCCAGGAAGTCTCCGATGGGCTGGCGGCGCGTCAGACCTTCAACGAGCAGTTGCAGGCCCAGCGTGATCTGGTCGAAGCCAACCAGGACTACTACCGCCTGGCCGAGCGTCGCTACCGTATCGGTATCGACAGCAACCTGACGTTCCTGGATGCCCAGCGCAACCTGTTCAGTGCCCAACAGGCCCTGATCAGCGACCGGCTGTCGCAGCTGGTCAGCGAGGTCAACCTGTACAAGGCCCTGGGTGGCGGCTGGTACGAGCGCACCGGTGATGCCCGCCAGCAAGCGTCGATCGAGTCGCCCAAGGGTTGATTCGATAGCGTGGCGACACAACAGCCCACCCTTCGCGGTGGGCTTTTTTGTGCCTGCAAGCCTGCCCCTACCAAAAGTAACCAGACAGTTAGTGTTCGGTTATCGCCCAATTCCGCCTGTAACGAATTGATTCCCTCCTGCCTGCCACAGCACCATCCATCCGCCATCGCCCCAACATAAAAACAAGAGACGCCCTAACGATGAACACTTTCCAGCCCGCACGTCACCTGTTCCCCGGCCTGCTTGCCATGAGCTGCGCCCTGCCCGCCCTGGCCGACGAAGGGGGCTTTGTCGAAGACGCCAAGGTTGGCCTCAACCTGCGCAACTTCTACATCAACCGCAACTTCGTCGACCCGGCCAACCCCCAGGGCAAGGGCGAGGAATGGACCCAGAGTTTCATCCTCGACGCCAAGTCCGGCTTCACCCAGGGCACCGTCGGCTTCGGCGTCGACGTGCTGGGCCTGTACTCGGTCAAGCTCGACGGCGGCAAGGGTACCGCCGGCACGCACCTGTTGCCGGTACACGATGACGGCCGCCCGGCCGATGACTTCGGACGCCTGGGCGTGGCGCTCAAGGCCAAGGTCTCGAAGACCGAGCTGAAGGTCGGCGAATGGATGCCGGTACTGCCGATCCTGCGTTCGGACGACGGCCGCTCGCTGCCGCAGACCTTTCGCGGCGGCCAGCTGACCTCCCAGGAAATCGACGGCCTGACCCTGTATGCCGGGCAATTTCGCGGCAACAGCCCGCGCAACGACGCGAGCATGGACGACATGTCCATGAACGGCCGCGCCGGTATCACCTCCGACCGCTTCAACTTTGCCGGTGGCGAGTACACCTTCAACAACAAGCGCACCCTGGTCGGGGTGTGGAACGCCCAGCTCAAGGACATCTACAACCAGCAATACATCAACCTGGTGCACAGCCAGCCGCTGGGCGACTGGACCCTGGGCGCCAACCTGGGCTACTTCATCGGCAAGGAAGACGGCGCCGAGCGTGCCGGCAAGCTCGACAACCGCACCGCCTCGGCGCTGCTTTCGGCACGCTATGGCAGCAACACCTTCTACGTGGGGCTGCAGAAGGTCAGCGGCGACGACTTGTGGATGCGGGTCAACGGCACCAGTGGCGGCACCCTGGCCAACGACAGCTACAACGCCAGCTTCGACAATGCCAAGGAGCGCTCCTGGCAGCTGCGTCACGACTTCAACTTCGCCGGGCTTGGCGTGCCGGGGCTGACCCTGATGAACCGCTACATCAAGGGCGACAACGTGCACACCGCCGTGGTCAGCGACGGCAAGGAATGGGCGCGGGAATCGGAGCTGGCGTACGTGATCCAGTCCGGCAGCCTGAAGAACCTGTCGTTCAAATGGCGCAACTCGACCATGCGCCGCGACTTCAGCACCAATGCATTCGACGAGAACCGCCTGATCGTCAGCTACCCGATCAGCTTTCTCTGAACCCCTTCGCCGGCAAGGCCGGCTCCTACAGGCCCGCGCTACCCTTGTAGGAGCCGGCCTTGCCGGCGAATAGGTATGTTCAGACACTACAAACTCATTACCCCTTCAGCGTGCGGCTACGCTGCCCCTGCACCCCCACCGGCACATCCCCCTGCAGCGTCACCCGGCGCACCACGCGCCCCTGGGTACCGTAGTCATCCACCGCATAATGCTGGGTCGCGCGGTTGTCCCAGATCGCCACGTCCCCGGCCTGCCAGCGCCAGCGCACGGTGTTCTCCAGGCGCGTCACATGGCTCTGCAGCAGGTTGAACAGGTGATCCGAATCGGCCTTCGAATAGCCCTTGATGCGCTTCACGAAATGCCCCAGCAGCAGGTGCTTCTCACCGCTCACCGGGTGCACCCGCACCACCGGATGCTCGGTCTCGTACACCGTCGAAGTGAACACCTTGCGGTAGTTCTCCAACTGCTCCAGGCTCACGTTCGGCTTGGTCGCGGCATAGTCGTACTCGTTGCTGTGCACCGCCCACAACTGCTCGGCCAGCGCCTGCAAGGCCGGTGACAGGTCATCGTACGCGCTGGCGGTATTGGCCCACACCGTATCGCCCCCCGACGCCGGCGCCACCACCGAACGCAGGATCGACGCCTTGGGGTACGCCTCGACGAAGGTCACGTCGGTGTGCCAGGAGTTGGCCCGACGCCCTTGCCCGCCATCGAGTTCCAGCAGGTAGCGGGTGCCGTCGCGCACCGGCACGGTCGGGTGCGCGATGGGCTCGCCCAGCAGGTGCGCGAAGGCTTCCTGGGTCTGGTCGTCCAGCTGCGTCTGGCCCCTGAAGAAGATCACCTTGTGCTGCACCAGCGCGGCCTGGATCGCCTCCACCACCGCCGGGGCCAGGTCGGCGCCCAGTGTCACCCCACTAATTTCGGCACCGATGCGCCCGGCCACCGGATGAATCTCCAGCGCATGGCTGACAGGTGCTGCGGCAAATGCGGCGTTGCTCATGGTTCGTCCCTCATCGGTTGCGTCACGGTAAGTGCCGATGAAACTCTGGCGCTATCTATATGCAAATAAGCTCTAACAGATATGCAAGTGCTTCATTGACGGAATAAGAGCTTGCATTTAAAACCCAGACTCCCGGGGCGGCAAATACCTTCGCCCTATTTTTGGAATGCCGGAAAAGCATATGGATCTTCGCCAACTGCGCTACTTCATCGCCCTCACCGAACACCGCAGTTTCGTGCGCGCCGCCGACGCCATGGGCATCACCCAGCCCGCCTTCAGCCGCAGCATCCAGGGCCTGGAGCAGGAGTTCGGCTGTGTGCTGGTGGACCGCGCCAACAAGGATCTGCGCCCCACGCCCGAAGGCCAGGTGGTGCTGCAGCACGCCCTGCGCCTGGTGCAGGGCGCGGCGCAGCTGAGCAGCGAGGTGCAGCAGATGACCAAGCTCGATGCCGGCGAGCTGCGCTTTGGCTGCGGCCCCGCACCGGCGGTGAACCTGGTGCCGCAGGCGGTGGCGCAGTTCATCAACGCCCACCCCAAGGTGCGCACGCATTTCGAGGTTTCAAACTGGGAAACGCTCAGCCGGGCGCTGAGCCGCGAAGAGATCGAGTTCTTCGTCGCCGACATCCGCCACTTCGAAGCCGACCCCAACTTCCAGACCCTGGCCCTGACCCCGCGCCGCGGCCTGTTCTTCTGCCGCCCCGGGCACCCGCTGCTGGCCAAGGACAGCCTGTCGACCAACGACATGTTCGACTACCCGCTGGCCTGTTCGCTGATTCCGCCAGGGGTGCGCAAGCTGCTGGCCAACCTCAGCGGCAAGACCGACTTTTCGCCGCAGATCCAGAGCGAGCACCAACCCACCCTGCTCAAGATCGTGCTCGGCACCAATGCCATCGGCATCGGCAGCGAAGAGGCCTACGGCGCGGCGGTGCAGGCCGGCGAACTGGTGCGACTGCACTGGCGCAACCTGCCGGCCAACCTCGACAGCTTCAATGCCCGCTGCGGCATCGTCAGCCGCAGCGGCTACCGCCTGTCCCCTGCGGCGCGGGCGATGATCGAGACCCTGATCAACCTTGACCGCCAGCCTGCGCCACAGGCGCTGGTCGGGTAGCCTGCGGCGCCAGCCACTGGTCGACCTTGAACGGTTTGCGAATCAGGCGTTGCTGCGCGGCGAGGTCCACCGAGGCTTGCAGGCGGGCGAGAAAGTCGGGGTCCAGGGTCGAGTCGAACACCGCGCTCAGGCGCTCCTGGCTGAGGTCACGCTGCAGGATCGCCGGCGGGTAGCTGGCACGCTCCGACACCAGCTGGATGTAGGCGTCCTTGTTGGCATCGTCGGTCAGCCATTGCACCGCCGGCTGCTGCGCGGCGACGAACTTCTCGACCACTGCCGGGTACGCATCGACGAAGGCGCCGGCGGCCACCAGCACCGCCTGCACATTGCCCGCCCCGCCCAGATCGCGGGTATTGAGCGGCAGTTCGGCCAGGCCGCGATCGGCCAGCGCACTGATGCCGGTGGAACCCCAGGTGGCGTCGATCTGCCTGGCCGCCAGGGCGGCGATAGCCGCGCTGAAATCCAGGTTGATGACCTTGAGGTCCTTCTCGCTCAGGCCCTGGCTGGCCAGCGCGGCATCGAACGAAAGCTGCGTGGCGGTGCCACGGAACACGGCCACGCGCTTGCCCTTGAGGTCCTGCAGGGTCTTGATGCCGCTGCCCGGCACCACCCCAAGGTAGTGTTTGACCCCGCGCGCGGTGGCGGCCACCAGGCGGGTGTCGACGCCATTGGCCTTGCCGATGATCGCCGCCAGGTCGCCCAGGTAGGCGAAGTCCACCTGGCCATTGGCGAACGCCTCGTTGATGACCGGCCCCGCACCCTTGAAGTAGTTCCACTGGATGCTGATGCCGTCGGCGGCGAAGGCTTTCTCCAGCAGCTGTTGCTGTTGCAGCACGTCGGTGATGCCACCGCCCGAATGCTGGGTGCCGGCACTCAGGTCGGGCACCGCGATGCGGATCTGCTTGAGCTCGGCGCCCTGCGCCAGTGTCGGCATCCAGCCGATCACGGCGGCCAGTGCGGGGGTGGCGAACAGGCTGAAAACACGATTGATCGACAGGTTCATGGCACACAGCTCCTTGTAATGGTGCGGCCACGCTACCCATAGCGGATGCCAATCTTTAAATACTATTAAATTACATTTTAATAACCAGATTACATATAAGCCCTGTCAGGCCCGGCCCTGCGGGGTATGCATTGCACACAACCAAAATATGCTTCGAATGCATTGGCTGCGCGGCGAGTCAGCGGCTTTAAATGCAGTTCTTATCGCTCAATCGAATGTAATTTCTTCTGCATATACCCATAAGAAATATACAAATAGCGAGGCCTGCATGACCCGTACCGCCCTTTCCTCACTGGCCCCCGCCCCTGGCCTGCCGCGTCTGCGCAGCCTGCCCTGGCAGCGCCTGCAAGCCTGGTATCTGCCCGTGCTGCTGGCGGCGGTGTGGTGGCTGGCCAGCCGCAACCACTGGATGAGCGAGCAGATACTGCCACCACCTGCACTGGTATGGGACAGCGCCGTGGAACTGGGTCGCGGCGAGGTGTGGGCACACCTGGCCATCAGCCTGCAACGCCTGCTGCTGGGGCTGGTGGCCGGGGTCGGGGCCGGTGCGGTGCTCGGCGCCTGGCTGGGCTTCAGCCAGCGCGCCGAACGCCTGGTACTGCCGACTTTCAACGCCCTGGCGCAGATCCCCACGCTGGCCTGGGTGCCACTGTTCATGGTGCTGTTCGGCATCGGCGAAGTGCTCAAGCTGGTGGTGCTGGTCAAGGCGGTGATCGTGCCGGTGACCCTGCACACCCTGGTGGGCGTGCGCGATGCCCAACCGCGCCTGCGCGAAGCGGCGGCGGTACTGCGCCTGCCCACGCACCTGCTGGTTCGCCGGCTGATCCTGCCCGCTGCGCTGCCGGCGTTTCTGGCCGGTGTGCGCCTGGCCCTGGCGGCCGGCTGGACCTCGCTGCTGGCGGTCGAGCTGCTGGCCTCCAGCGAAGGCCTGGGCTACCTGATGGTGTGGGCACGGCAACTGTTCATGCTCGACATCGTGTTCGTGTGCATCGCCGTGATCGGCGTGCTCGGGCTGCTGATGGACCGCGGCCTGGGCTGGCTCGACCGCCGCCTGCTGCACTGGCCGCACCCGGCCACCGCACAACTGCGGGTGCGCCCGCTGCGTGGCTGGCAGCGCCTGCATGCCCTGGGCCTGCCGCTGGCGCTGCTGGTGCTGTGGCAACTGGCAAGCCAGTACGGTTGGGTCGATGCGAACATTCTGGTGGCGCCGCTGGAGGTGGTGCACAGCACCTGGGCCGGCGTGCTCGACGGCACCTTGAGCGGCGCGCTGGCCGTCAGCGTCGGGCGAGCGCTGGGCGGCCTGCTGCTGGGCGGCAGCCTGGGCTTTGCCTTCGGCCTGCTGCTGGGCCTGTCGCGCCGCGCCGAGCGCCTGCTGGGCCCGAGCCTGGCCGGGCTGCGCCAGATCGCGATCTTCGCCTGGGTGCCGCTGCTGACCGCCTGGTTCGGCCTGGGCGAACTGGCCAAATGGGTATTCGTCGGCCTGGCGGCATTCTTCCCGCTGTTCATCGCCACCCAGCGCGCGGTTGCCAGCCTGCCTGCACAGCTCGACGAAGCCGCCCGCGTGCTGCGCCTGAGCGGTGCCCAGCGCCTGCGCAGGCTGGTGCTGCCGGGCGCCGCGCCGGGCATCTTCGCCGGGTTGCGGGTCGGCCTGATCTACGCCTGGCTGGGCACCATCGGCGCCGAGTACTTCATGCCGTCCGGCGGCGGCATCGGCAGCCTGATGATCGGCGCCCAGCAACTGCTGCGCATGGACCTGATCACGGCCGGCATGCTGCTGGTCGGCCTCACCGGCGCCCTGCTCGGCGCCGTCGGACAACACATCGAACTGCGCGCCACGCGCTGGAGACGGGCATGAACGCACTCGCTCACCCACGGGTCAGCTTCAACCAGGTCGGCAAGCGCTTCAGCGTGGCCGACGGCGAACTGGAAGCGATCCGCGATTTCAACCTGCAGATCGCCGACGGCGAATTCGTCGCCATCGTCGGCGCCAGCGGCTGCGGCAAGTCCACCCTGCTGCGCCTGCTGGTGGGCCTGGACGCCGAGTACCAGGGGCAGATCCTGATCGACGGCCAGCCGGTGCACGGCATCGGCAGCGAGCGCGGCATCGTGTTCCAGGAGCACCGCCTGTTCCCCTGGCTGACGGTGGCCGAGAACATCGACCTGGGCCTGGTCAACGAGGGCCTGGAGCGCACCCGGCGCGCCCGGCGGGTGGCCGACTTCATCAGCCTGGTGGGCCTCGAAGACTTTGCCCAGGCCTACCCGCACCAGCTTTCGGGCGGCATGGCCCAGCGCGTGGCGATTGCCCGCGGGCTGGTGGCCAGCCCGCGCATACTGCTGCTGGACGAACCCTTCGGCGCCCTCGACGCCCTTACCCGCCAGCAGATGCAGGACGAACTGCTGGCCATTCGCGAACGGGCGCGCATCACCACCCTGCTGGTAACCCACGATGTCGAGGAAGCGATATTCCTGGCCGACCGCGTGGTGGTGCTCGAACCGCGCCCGGGGCGGATCAAGCGCATCGTCGAGGTCGACCTGCCGCACCCGCGCCAGCGCGCCAGCCTGGCGTTCCACCGCCTGCGCGAAACCCTGCTGCACGAACTGACCCACGATGAGCGCTACCTGCCGCCCGCCGTGGAGCAGATCCGCGACCTGCCCCTGACCTACCTTGCCTGCTGAGTGCCGACCATGAGCCAACGCCCCAACTTCCTGATCATCGTTGCCGACGACCTGGGCTTTTCCGACCTGGGTGCCTTCGGCGGCGAAATCGCCACGCCGCACCTGGACGCCCTGGCCACTGCCGGCCTGCGCCTGACCGACTTCCACACCGCGCCCACCTGCTCGCCGACCCGCTCGATGCTGCTGACCGGCACCGACCACCACATCGCCGGCATCGGCACCATGGCCGAGGCGCTGACCCCGGAGCTGATCGGCAAGCCGGGCTACGAGGGTTACCTCAATGACCGCGTGGTGGCGCTGCCCGAGCTGCTGCGCGAGGCCGGCTACCAGACACTGATGAGCGGCAAGTGGCACCTGGGCCTGAAGGCCGAGCTGGCGCCACATGCGCGAGGCTTCGAACGTTCGTTCGCGCTGCTGCCGGGCGCGGCCAACCACTATGGCTTCGAACCCACCTACGACGAACACACCCCCGGCCTGCTCAAATCGACCCCGGCGCTGTACATCGAGGACGACACCTTCGTCGAAGCGCTACCCGAAGGCTTCTATTCCTCCGACGCCTTCGGCGACAAGTTGCTGCAGTACCTCAAGGAGCGCGACCAGAGCCGGCCGTTCTTCGCCTACCTGCCGTTCTCCGCGCCGCACTGGCCGTTGCAGGCGCCGGCCGAGGTGGTGGCGCGCTACAAGGGGCGCTACGACGCCGGGCCCGAGGTGCTGCGCCAGGAGCGCCTGGAAAAACTGCGCGCCCTGGGCCTGATCGGCGCCGAGGTGCAGGCGCACCCGGTGGATGAACAATGGCAGGCGCTGAGCGACGAACAGCGCCAGCGCTCGGCACGCGCCATGGAGGTGTACGCGGCGATGGTCGAGCGCATGGACTGGAACATCGGCCGGGTGCTCGGCTACCTGCGCAACCAGGGCCTGCTGGACAACACCCTGGTGCTGTTCATGTCCGACAACGGTGCCGAGGGCGCGCTGCTCGAAGCCTTCCCCAAGTTCGGCCCGCACCTGGCCAGCTACCTGGACCAGCACTACGACAACAGCCTGGACAACATCGGCCGCGCCAACTCCTACGTGTGGTACGGCCCGCACTGGGCCCAGGCGGCCACCGCACCGTCGCGGCTGTTCAAGGCCTTCACCACCGAAGGCGGCATTCGCGTGCCGGCCCTGCTGCACTACCCGGCACTGGCGCGCCAGGGGCAGGTCAGCCATCAGTTCAGCACCGTGATGGACATCACCCCGACCCTGCTGGACCTGGCCGGCATCCGCCACCCGGGCAAACGCTGGCGCGGGCGCGACGTGGCGCCGCTGCGCGGCAAGTCGTGGCTGGGCTACCTGTCGGGCGAGACCGAGCAGGTACACGACGAGCACACCGTCACCGGCTGGGAGCTGTTCGGGCGCCGGGCTATTCGCCAGGGGCACTGGAAGGCGGTGTACATTCCAGGCCCGGTGGGGCCGGCCACCTGGCAGCTGTACGACCTGAGCATCGACCCCGGCGAGGTCCACGACCTGGCGCAGGCGCAGCCGGCAAAACTGCAGGCCCTGCTCGGCGAATGGCAGAAGTACGTCGAGGAAACCGGGGTGATCCTCAGCCAGTCGCCGTTCCAGCCGGATTAGCCATCAGTGCCAGGCGCGCGGGGTCGAGAATCTCGATCTCGCCGTAGCTCAGGCGCAGCACGCCATCCTGCTCCAGCGCCTTGAGAATCTGGTTGGTGGTCTGGCGCGACAGCGCGAGCATCAGCGCCAGTTGCTCCTGGGACAATTGCAACACCCTCCTGGCCCCCTCCACTTCGCCGTAACCGGCGGCGATCTGCAGCAGCCGGTAGGCCACCCGCGGCGCGGCACTCATCAGGCTCTGCTGCTCCAGCGCGACAAAGGCCAGGCGCAGCTTGTGGCTCATCAGCAAGGCGAATTCACGCCAGTAACGCGGTTGCGCATCCAGCAATTTCACCAGCGCGCCCTGGGGCACCCGCAGCAGGTGGGTGCCACCTTCGGCATAGGCGTCGTGGGTACGTGGCTGGTCGTCGAACAGGCAGATCTCGCCGAACCAGTGCGGGGCCTCGATCAGGGTCAGCACCGCCTCCTTGCCCTGGGCGCTGACCGCACCGATGCGGATGGCGCCATCGAGCACCGCGTACAGTCCGCAAGGCGGGTCGCCGCGCTGGAACAGGCAGGCGCCGGCCTCCAGGCTCACGGGCCGGGCCAGGTGCAGCAGGCTATCCTGCAGGGTAGCGGGCAACTGTTTGAACCAGTGACCCTGGCGCAAGGTTGAAGCGTTCATCGGGGGCCTCGTGGTGACACTGTCGGCTAGCCGACAGACGACGGTGCCTGCGCAGGGCAAGCTCGGGCAATCCTACAGGAGGAACAACAATGAAAAGCCTCGTCGAGCACCTGAGTCAATACGCGGCCTACCACCGCGACCCACGCAACATCGCCACGCACTTCGTGGGTATCCCGCTGATCGTGGTGGCGGTCACGGTGCTGCTGTCGCGTCCGGGCATGGCATTGGGCGGGGTGTGGCTGTCGCCTGCATTGCTGGTGGCGCTGTGGTCGGCGTGGTTCTACCTGCGCCTGGACACCCGCTTCGGGTTGCTGATGAGCGTGTTGCTGGGCTTGTGCCTGTGGGCCGGGCAGGTACTGGCGGTTCAGAGCACGCTGGTGTGGCTGGGTGCGGGGCTGGGGCTGTTCGTGGTGGGCTGGGTGATCCAGTTCGTCGGCCACTATTACGAGGGGCGCAAGCCGGCGTTTGTGGACGACATCAGCGGCCTGATCGTGGGGCCGTTGTTCGTGGTGGCGGAGATGGCGTTTGTGCTGGGGTTGCGCGGGGAGTTGAAGCGGTCGATCGAGGCGAATGCGGGGCCGGTGGGTAGTCGCTCGAAAAAGGCGGCGATCTGAAGGCCCGTTCGCCGGCAAGGCCGGCTCCTACAACGACACGCACACACTGTAGGAGCCAGCCTTGCTGGCGAAGAGGCCCTGAAGATCAGGCGCGGGATTCGACGCCCAGTTCATCCCACACCGACTCCGCCAGGTGGAACGTGGCATTGGCCGCCGGGATCCCGCAATAGATCGCGCTCTGCATCAGCACTTCCTTGATCTCTTCGCGGGTCACGCCGTTGTTCGCCGCCGCCCGCAAGTGCAGCTTCAGCTCTTCATTGCGGTTCATGCCGATCAGCATCGCGATGGTGATCAGGCTGCGGGTATGGCGTGGCAACCCCGGCCGCGTCCAGATATCGCCCCACGCGTGCCGGGTGATCATTTCCTGGAACTCGCCGTTGAACTCGGTGAGGTTGCTCAGGCTGCGGTCCACATGGGCATCGCCCAGTACCGCACGCCGCACCTGCATGCCGGCCTCGTAACGTTCTTTTTCGTCCACAACCTACTCCTCAGCGGGCCAGCAGAAAATCGATCACGCGGCGGCTGAACGGCGCGCCGACTTCAACGTTGGACAGGTGCGCCGCCTGGAACTCGGCATACTCGGCACCCACCACATGTTCCTGGATGAAGCGCCCGCCAGCCGGCGGCGTGACCGCATCGGCACTGCCGGAAATCACCAGCAGCGGCACCTTGATCTCACCCAGCTGGCCCCGGAAGTCCGCATCGCGCACCGCGCCGCAGTTGGCCGCATAGCCATCGGGCGAAGTACCCGCCAGCATGTCGGTGATGCGCTTGGCCTGGTCCGGGTTGGCCTGCGCATAGGCCTTGGTGAACCAGCGCTCGATGGAGGCGTCGCGCAGCCCCACCATCGCCGCCTCGCGGTCGCGCAGCACCATGTCGATGCGCGGGTTCCACACCTCGTCGTTGCCGATCTTGGCTGCGGTGTTGCACACGATCAGGCGGTTCAGGCGCTCGCCGGCATGGATGCCCAGCCACTGCCCGATCAGCCCGCCCATGGACAGGCCGCAGAAATGCGCCCGCTCGATCTTCAGCGCGTCCAGCAGTGCCAGCACGTCACGCCCCAGTTGCTCGATGCTGTACGGCCCCTCGGTCACCAGCGACTGGCCATGCCCGCGGGTGTCGTAGCGCAGTACCCGAAAATGCGCGGCAAATGCCGGCAGTTGCGGGTCCCACATGGTGTGGTCGGTGCCCAGCGAGTTGGACAGCACCAGCACCGGTGCGCCCTCGGGCCCGTCGAGCCGGTAGTTCAGTACGCCATCAGCGAGTTGTACGCTAGCCACAACGGCCTCCTTCAACGCTTGAATTGTTGGTGTTCAGCCACCGCCCGCGCCACCCACACGCGGGCCTGGCCCAGGTAATGAGCAGGGTCGAGCAGGCGGTCGAGTTCGTCCGCCGACAGCTCGGCAGTCACCTGCGGATCGTCGCCCAGCACGTCGCGCAGCTGACGCTGTTCGGCCACCGCACGCTTGCAGCAGGTTTCCAGCAGGTGGTGTGCGGTGTCCCGGCCCAGTCGCTGGGCCAGCACGATGCTGACCGCCTCGGCCAGCACCAGGCCCTGGGTCAGGTCGAGGTTGCGGCGCATGCGCGCAGCATCCACCTCCAGGCCCTCGGCAATCACCTGGGCCTGGCGCAGGGCGCCGGACACCAGGCAGCAGATCTCGGGCAGGGTTTCCCATTCGGCATGCCACAGGCCCAGGCTGCGCTCGTGCTCCTGGGGCATGGCCGCGAACAGCGTGGACACCAGCCCCGGTACACGGGTAGCGGCGCCGATCAGCACCGCCGCGCCCACCGGGTTGCGCTTGTGCGGCATGGTCGACGAGCCGCCCTTGCCCGGCGCAGCAGGCTCGAACACCTCCGCCGCCTCGGTCTGCATCAGCAGGCTCACATCGCGTCCCAGCTTGCCCAGGCTGCCGGCGATCATGCCCAGCACCGAGGCGAACTCCACCAGGCGGTCACGCTGGGTATGCCAGGGCTGCTCGGGCAGGCTCAGCCTGAGCTGCCCGGCCAGCGCCTCGGCCACCGGCAATGCCTTGTTGCCCAGCGCCGCCAGGGTGCCGGAGGCGCCGCCGAACTGCAGGCTCAGCAGGCGCGGCTTGAGCTCCTGCAGGCGCTGACGGTGACGGGTGAGTGCACCGAGCCAGCCGGCGATCTTCATGCCCAGGGTCACGGGCGTTGCATGTTGCAGCCAGGTGCGCCCGGCCAGCGGCGTGTCGGCATGCTGCAGCGCCTGGTGCGCCAGGCTGTCGGCCAGGCGCGCCAGGTCGGCTTCGATCAGGCCCAGGGCATCGCGCAATTGCAGCACCAGCCCGGTGTCCATCGCATCCTGGCTGGTAGCGCCCAGGTGCACGAAGCGCTCGGCTTCGGGCACGCCGCTGGCAATCACCTTGCCCAGCGCCTTGACCAGCGGGATGGCCGAGTTGCCGGCCACCGCGATGGCCTCGGCCAGGGCCGCGAAGTCATAGCGCTCGGCCTGGCAGGCCGCTTCGATCGGTGCCACCGCCACCTGCGGGATCAGCCCCACCGCCGCCTCGGCGCGGGCCAGCGCGGCTTCGAAATCGAGCATGCCCTGCACTCGGCCACGGTCGGAAAACACGGCGCGCATGGCCGGCGCGGTGAAGTAGGCATCGAACAGCTGATTGCCCGGACGTTGGTTCATCGGTGGTCCTTCTCAATGATCGTGGTGCAGGTACGCCGCCTGCTTGGGCAGGCGCAGGCTGAACAGGAAGGCAATCGCCATCATCACCGTAACGTACCAGTAAAAGGCGTTTTCCATGTTCAGCGACTTGAGCCCCAGTGCCACATATTCGGCCGAGCCGCCGAAGATCGCGTTGGCCACCGCGTAGGCCAGGCCCACGCCCAGCGCACGTACCTGCGGCGGGAACATCTCGGCTTTGACCAGCCCGCTGATCGAGGTGTAGAAGCTCACGATGGCCAGCGCCAGGGTGATCAGCACAAAGGCCAGGAACGGGCTGGTGACGGTTTTCAGGGTAAGCAGGATCGGCACCGTGCACAGGGTGCCCAGGGCGCCGAACCAGAGCATCGAGGTGCGCCGGCCGATGCGGTCCGAGAGCATGCCGAACAGCGGCTGCATGCACATGTACAGGAACAGTGCGCCGGTCATGATGAAGCTGGCGGTCTTGGCGCTCATGCCTGCAGTGTTCACCAGGTACTTCTGCATGTAGGTGGTGAAGGTGTAGAAGATCAGCGAGCCGCCGGCGGTGTAGCCAAGCACGGTGATGAACGCCGCCTTGTGGTTGCGGAACAGGCCGCCGAGGCTGCCGGCATCCTTGTCGTTGCGGGTTTCGGCGCTGCTGGTCTCTTCCAGCGAGCGACGCAGGAACAGCGAGATCACCGCCGCGATGGCACCCACCACGAACGGGATGCGCCAGCCCCAGGCGCGCAGCTCATCTTCGGTGAGCAGTTGCTGCAGGATCACCACCACCAGCACCGCCAGCAGTTGGCCGCCGATCAGGGTCACGTACTGGAACGAAGCAAAGAAACCGCGCTGACCGCGCAGGGCCACCTCGCTCATGTAGGTGGCGGTGGTGCCGTATTCGCCGCCCACCGACAGGCCCTGGAACAGCCGCGCCAGCAACAGCAGCGCCGGTGCCCAGGCACCGATGCTGGCGTAGGTCGGCAGGCAGGCGATCACCAGCGAGCCGGCGCACATCATCAGCACCGAGATCATCATCGAATTCTTGCGCCCGTGGCGGTCGGCCACACGGCCGAACAGCCAGCCGCCGATGGGCCGCATCAGGAACCCGGCGGCGAACACGCCGGCGGTGTTGAGCAGCTGCACCGTCGGGTCGTCGGAGGGGAAGAAAGCCGGGGCAAAGTAGATCGCGCAGAAGGCATAGACGTAGAAGTCGAACCATTCCACGAGGTTGCCCGAGGAGGCACCGACGATGGCGAAAATGCGTTTGCTGCGTTCTTCGCCGGTGTAATGGATTGAAGTCATGGCAATTCACTCTGGGAGGATGTCTGAAGTCTAGACACACTCGGTAACACTCACGTTCCACAGAACAATCACCCCGCTGCCCCGACCTTGCGTGGAGGTCGCAGCAGCGAGGTCATTGATTTACACGCGCTCGATGGCCAGGGCCAGGCCCTGCCCGACACCCACGCACATGGTCGCCAGGCCTTTGCGCCCGCCGGATTTCTCCAGCTGGTGCAGCGCTGTCAGCACCAGGCGTGCGCCGCTCATGCCCAACGGGTGACCCAGGGCAATGGCGCCGCCGTTGGGGTTGACCTGCGGCGCGTCGTCGGCAATGCCGAGTTCGCGCAGCACGGCCAGGCCTTGGCTGGCGAACGCTTCGTTGAGCTCGATCACGTCGAAATCGGTGACCGCCACGCCCAGGCGCTCGATCAGCTTGCGCACCGCCGGCACCGGGCCGATGCCCATTACCCGGAGGGCAACGCCGGCACTGGCCATGCCGAGCACGCGCGCGCGCGGGGTCAGGCCATGCTTTTGCACCGCCTCGGCCGACGCCAGTATCAGCGCCGCGGCGCCGTCGTTGACGCCCGAGGCGTTGCCGGCGGTGACCGTCTTGTCCGCGCCGTTGACCGGCTTGAGCCTGGCCAGGGCTTCGAGGGTGGTGTCGGCGCGCGGGTGTTCGTCGTGCTCGACCACGGTCTCGCCCTTCTTGTGCGCGATGCGCACCGGCACGATCTCTTCGGCGAAGTAGCCGGCGGCCTGGGCCTTGGCGGTGCGCTGCTGGCTGCGCAGGGCGAAGGCATCCTGGTCGGCGCGCGATACCTGATAGTCGTCGGCCACGTTGTCGGCGGTCTGCGGCATCGCGTCCACGCCGTACTGGGCCTTCATCAGCGGGTTGATGAAGCGCCAGCCGATGGTGGTGTCTTCCAGCTTCATGTTGCGCGAGTAGGCGCTTTCGGCCTTGCCCATCACGAACGGTGCACGGGACATCGACTCGACGCCGCCGGCAATCGCCAGCTCCATCTCGCCGCTGGCAATGGCGCGAAACGCCGTGCCGATGGCGTCCATGCCCGAGGCGCACAGGCGGTTGAGGGTCACACCCGGCACGCTGTCGGGCAGCCCGGCCAGCAGCAGGGCCATGCGCGCTACGTTGCGGTTGTCTTCACCGGCCTGGTTGGCGCAGCCGAAGAACACTTCGTCGAGCTGGTCCCATTGCACGGTGGGGTTGCGCTCGATCAGGGCCTTGAGCGGTACCGCCGCCAGGTCGTCGGCGCGCACGCCGGCCAGGGCGCCGCCGAAGCGGCCGATGGGGGTGCGAATCGCGTCGCAGATGAATACGTCACGCATCAGGCTTCTCCCGGCGCTTGGCCGTGGGCGGCCGCCGTGCGCGCTTCGAGGTCGCGCAGCGCAGTCAGCTCGACTTCGCTCGGCGCCACGGTGGTTTCGACGCTGTCGGCAAAGCGGATCGCCCAGCCGGTGGCGGCGACGATCTGCTCGCGGGTCACACCCGGGTGAATCGAGGTGACCACGAATTCGTTGCTGCCGGCTTCAGGTTCCATGATGCACAGGTCGGTGATGATGCCCACCGGGCCGGCACCGGGCAGGCCCAGGCGTTTGCGCGAGTCACCGCCTTCGCCGTGGCCGACCGAGGTGATGAAGTCGAGCTTGTCGACGAAGGCGCGCGAGGACTGCTTGAGGATGATCAGCACGGTCTTGGCGGAGCCGGCGATTTCCGGTGCGCCACCGGCACCCGGCAGGCGTACCTTGGGCTGGTGGTAGTCGCCGACCACGGTGGTGTTGATGTTGCCGAAACGGTCGACCTGGGCGGCGCCCAGAAAGCCCACGTCGATGCGCCCGCCCTGCAGCCAGTAGCGGAAGATCTCGCCGGTGGGCACCACGGTATCGGCGGTTTCGGCCAACTCGCCGTCACCGATGGACAGCGGCAGTACCGTTGGCTTGGCGCCGATAGGGCCCGATTCGTAGATCAGCACCACGTCGGGCGAAGAGGTCAGGCGTGCCAGGTTGGCGGCCTTGGACGGCAGGCCGATGCCGACGAAGCACACAGCGCCGTTGCGCAGGCGGCGGGCAGCGGCAACGGTCATCATTTCACTGGTGGAGTAGCTCATTGTGCAGCCTCCGAAGCGCTGGCCAGTTTTGCCTTGAAGGCAGGGAAGTCGGCGGTGCCGCGAATGTATTCGTCGATCCAGGCGGTGAAGGTCTCACGGCTGCGGGCAATCGGGTCCCAGGCCTGGTAGAAGCGGTTGTCACGCTCGGAGTAGCCGTGCGCGTAGGACGGGTGCGCCCCGCCCGGTACCAGGCACACTGCCGACAGTGCCCAGGTGGGCAGCACGCAGGCATTCATTGGCGCGTTGAGGTCGTCGACGATCTCTTCCACGGTGACGATGCAGCGCTTGGCGGCCAGGGCGGCCTCCTTCTGCACACCCAGGATGCCCCACAGCAGCACGTTGCCCTTGCGGTCGGCCTTCTGCGCGTGGATCACGGTGACATCCGGGCGAACCGACGGCACGGCGGCCAGCACCTCACCGGTGAACGGGCAGGTCACGCTCTTGATCAGCGGGTTGACCTTGGGCAGGTCGGAGCCGGCGTAGGCGCGCAGCACCGCGAACGGCAGGCCCGAGGCACCGGCAACGTAGGCGTTGGCGAGGTCGGCGTGGCTGTGTTCTTCGATTTCCATGGCGTGCGGCCACTGCTTCTCGACCGCGTCACGCAGGCGGTGCAGCGACCCGACACCCGGGTTGCCGCCCCACGAGAAGATCAGCTTGCGGGCGCAGCCGGCGCCGATCAGCTGGTCGTAGATCAGGTCTGGGGTCATGCGCACCAGGGTCAGATCCTTCTTGCCCTGACGAATGATTTCGTGCCCGGCGGCGGTCGGGATCAAATGCGTGAAGCCTTCGAGGGCGACGCTGTCGCCGTCGTTGACGAACTGCTTCACGGCGTCGTGGAGCGAGAGGATTTCAGCCATTGCAGACTCCTGGAGAGCGGTTTCAGAGGTGCCTCTGGGCGGCACCGGCATGAGCTCAGATTAAGGCGGCGCACTGGGCCGTACAATCCGATAATCGCCATAGCGTTCGATTACCGAACGTATTGTTGTTGTGCTAAGGATCCACAAACCATCGCGGGTCAAGCCCGCTCCCACAGGTACGGTGGAGATCCATGTGGGAGCGGGCTTGACCCGCGATAGGGGCGCTACTGCCAGCCGGTCAGGTCGCGTCAGCGTGGCTCACCACACCCTTGATCACCACCGCCACCGTCGCGATCGCGGCCGGGATCACCAGGGCCGTCAGCACCTGTTCGAAGTTCCAGCCCAGGCCCAGCAACGTGGCGCCCATCCAGGCCCCGAGAATCGCGCCAAACCGGCCGATGCCCAGCATCCACGACACGCCGGTGGCGCGGCCCTGGGTGGGGTAGAAGCGCGCCGCCAGCGACGGCATCGCCGACTGCGCCCCGTTCACGCACATGCCGGCAATCAGCACCAGGGTCGCCAGCAGCGTGATGTTGCCCAGGCTCTGGCCCACCGCGTAGGCGAACACCCCGGCCAGCAGGTAGAAGGTGCCGATCACCTTGTGCGGGTTGTAGCGGTCCATCGCCCAGCCTACCGCCACCGCGCTGAGCACGCCGCCGAACTGGAACAGCGCACCGATGAACGCCGCCTGCTCCATGCTCGCGCCGCTGTCACGCATCAGCGTGGGCAGCCAGCTGGTCAGCAGGTAGACGATCACCAGGCCCATGAAATAGGTCAGCCACAACAGCAGCGTGCCGACGCTGTAGGTGCCCGAGAAGATCACCGCGAACACGTTGCGCGCCTTGACCGTCTTCTGTTCCGGCACGCTGAAGCTCGCAGCCTGGTTGACGATGCCCGGCTCGATCGGCGCCAATGTGCGGCGTACCCGGTCGGTGCCCTTGTTGCGCACCACCAGGTAACGCGCCGACTCCGGCAGCCACACCATCAGTACCACCACCAGCAGCAGCGGCAGGATGCCGCCGATCAGCAGCAGGCTGTGCCAGCCGAACATCGGGATCAGCTTGGCGGAAATGAACCCGCCACCGGCCATGCCCAGGTTGAAGCCGCAGAACATGCTGGTGACCAGCAACGACTTGTGCCGCTCGGGGGTGTATTCGGACAGCAGCGTGGTGGCGTTCGGCATGCCGGCGCCCAGGCCCAGGCCGGTCAGAAAGCGCAGCACCAGCAACTGGTCGACGTTGGTGGCATAGGCCGAGGCCAGGCTGAACGCGCCGAACAGCAACACCGCGCCCACCAGCACCACCTTGCGCCCGAAACGGTCGGCCAGCGGCCCCGAGCCCAGCGCACCGAACACCATGCCGATCAGCGCGGCGCTCATCACCGGGCCCAGGCTGGCGCGGTCGATGCCCCAGTCCTGGGACAGTGCCGGGGCAATGAAGCCCATCGCGGCGGTGTCCAGGCCGTCGAGGAACACGATCAGAAAGCACAGGATGACCACCCGCCATTGGTAACGCGACAACGGCTGGGCATTGATGAACGACTGCACATCCAGGCAGTTTCCAACAGCAGCTTGGGGACTATTCATTGTTTTTATCCAGAAGATGCGCGCGAGTGTGCGGGTGCGCGCGTGAACGGCACAGACGGTCGGGTACGGGTCTTTTGGAAAGGGTCAGCTACCGTGCAGCCGGCAGGCGGGCAGGTACAGGCTGAAGCAGGACAGGGTGCAGGTCATGGGGTGTTCTCTCGCTCATTATTATTGGAGGCCGTCAGGGGCCACTTGATGCGAGGGACATTAATAAGGCGCGCGACGCGGCGCAATTCGATAAACGCAAGACTGTGCGTTTATCGAACAGGAACCGCTCGACGCATTCAACTGAACAGCTGGGTACTCAGGTCGCGGCTGGCCGCCACCATGATCGGCAGGAACTTCTGTTCCAGCTCGCTGCGACTCACCCGCCCGGCGTGGGTGCTGATGTTCAGCGCCGCCAGCACCTGGCCGGAGGCGTCGTACACCGGCACCGCGATCGAACGCAGGCCCTGCTCCAGCTCCTGGTCGACCACGCACCAGCCCTGCTCGCGCACCTGCTGGAGGATTTCCAGCAAGGCTGCCGGGTCGTGCACGGTACGGCTGGTCTTGGCCTGCAGGTCGGCGTGCTCCAGGTATTCGTGCAGGGTGGCGTCGTCCAGCGCCGCCAGCAGGATGCGCCCCATCGAGGTGCAATAGGCCGGCAGGCGCCCGCCCACCGACAGGTCCACCGAAATAAGGCGCTGCACCGTCGCCGAGCGGGCGATGTAGAGAATGTCGTCACCTTCGAGGGTGGCCATGTTGCAGGCCTCGTGCAGCTGGTCGCTCATGCGGTCCAGGTACGGCTGCGCCGATACCGCCAATGGCGTCGAGGACAGGTAGGCATGACCCAGGGTCAGCACCTTGGGCAGCAATGAATAGGTGCGCCCGTCGGTGGTGGCATAGCCGAGCTTGATCAGCGTGTGCAGGCAACGGCGAACCGCCGCCCGCGGGATCTCGGTGCGGTGGCTGATCTGGGCGATGGTCAGGTGCCGCTTGCGCTCCTGGAACGCCTGCACCACCGCCAGGCCCCGCGCCAGCGACGTCATGAAATCCGGGTCGCCGGTGAACGCCTGGATGCGCTTGGCCGGCGAGGCCACGATGGGCGGCGCCAACGAAGCGAAAGAGCTGCGCACGTTGTCGTTCAGGCCTGGGCCTTTGCCCCCTGTTTCTTCACTCATGACTCACCTCGGCAAACTTCACTTGGGCGATTATCGAACCATCGGCCGATAATCGCAATTGACCGATACCTACAATTGCTTATACCTTTCGCCTGCCACATGTGGCTTCTTGGAGAGACTGGTCAGGTACCCACCGTAGAAGTCCCAGGCACGGCCTTGCCCACCAGCAAGGCCGTTTTTGCTTCTGCCGGGCTGACAGGCCCCGACAGAAGGTGTAAAACAGCCATTCAACTGCAATCACCCTCGTCTTATATAGACGCTCGACACAATGGCCTGTGCCGCTGTCGTCGGGTTAAACGTGCTTGTGTTGAAATCGGCATCAACTCCAACTTCAGGAAACACTGTGACGAAAGATGAACTGCGCGCTGAACTCGAGCGCCAGGAACAACGTTACAAGGACGTTTATGGCGGAGAAGTCACCACATACGCCGCCCAACCAGACCCCGAACGCAAACCCTGGCGCAAACGTGCCAGCCTGCTGGACCAGGCATTTGCCGTGGAACTGCAAAAGATCGAAAAGGAGCTCAGCCCACAGGAGCCCTGACCCTCGGACAAAGCGCCCGCCCCTGGGCACGGCACCGGCACGAAGACGGTGCCTTGGGCGACCCTTGCGGCGTCGAAGATGAAACCGTTACGTAATCTCACAAATTTAATACGGTCGTTTGAATTATTCAGCCGTGGAAAACATCGGTTTTTTCTTGACCGTTCGCGTTATTTTTTCTGATTTTTGCCGATCTTTCTCGATTACCCTCCCCTCCTGCAGTGCCCTGCCCCCCCGCAAAAGCGCCCCGACCGGTCAGCACCTAGTGCATCGATTACCCAGGATTTCTGGCATAATCGCGCCCCCTTATGACCGGGTCAGAATTCCTTCATGATCGATTTATTCAGCGGACTTGATGCCTGGGTACTGGTGAGCCTGTTGCTCGCCTTGACCTTCGTGCTCGCCTTCGAGTTCATCAATGGCTTTCATGACACCGCCAATGCGGTAGCGACTGTCATCTATACCAAAGCCATGCCGCCGCACCTGGCCGTGTTCTTTTCCGGCGTGTTCAATTTCCTTGGCGTCCTGCTGGGCGGAGTCGGGGTGGCGTATGCCATCGTGCACCTGCTGCCGGTTGAGCTGCTGATCAATGTGAACACCGGGCATGGCCTGGCCATGGTCTTCTCGCTGCTGGCCGCGGCCATCGCGTGGAACCTGGGTACCTGGTACTTCGGCATCCCGGCGTCCAGCTCGCACACCCTGATCGGCTCGATCCTGGGCGTGGGCCTGGCCAACGCGCTGCTCAACGACATTCCACTGGGTGACGGGGTCAACTGGCAGAAGGCAATCGACATCGGCATGTCGCTGGTGCTCTCGCCCATGGCCGGCTTTGCCGTGGCCGCGCTGGTGCTGATCGGCCTGAAGTGGTGGCGCCCGCTGTCGAAGATGCACAAGACGCCTGAACAGCGCCGCAAGCTCGACGACAAGAAGCACCCGCCGTTCTGGAACCGCCTGGTACTGGTCATTTCGGCCATGGCCGTCAGCTTCGTACACGGTTCCAACGATGGTCAGAAAGGTATCGGCCTAATCATGCTGGTGCTGATCGGCATCGTACCGGCGCAGTTCGTGCTGGACCTGAACAGCACTACCTACCAGATCGAACGTACCCGTGACGCGACCCTGCACCTGAGCCAGTTCTACCAGCGCAACAGCGAAACCCTGGGCGAATTCCTGGCACTGGGCAAGGCCAAGGCCGGTGACCTGCCGGAGCAGTTCAGCTGCAATCCGCAACAGACCGAGCCGACCATCACCGCGCTGCAGCAGTCGCTCAACGGCGTGGCGGACTACCATTCGCTGACTGCCGAGAAGCGCGTGGAAGTGCGGCGTTACCTGCTGTGCCTGGATGACACGGCGAAAAAGGTCAGCAAGTTGCCAGGCCTGGAAGCACGTGAAAAGGCCGACCTGGACAAACTGCGTCGTGACCTGACCGCGACCACCGAGTACGCGCCGTTCTGGGTGATCCTGGCGGTGGCCCTGGCCCTGGGCCTGGGGACCATGGTGGGCTGGAAGCGTGTGGTACTGACCATTGGCGAGAAGATCGGCAAGCAGGGCATGACCTATGCCCAGGGCATGTCGGCGCAGATCACCGCAGCCTGCGCGATTGGCGCGGCCAACATCTTCAGCCTGCCGGTGTCGACCACCCACGTGCTGTCGTCGGGTGTGGCCGGGACCATGGTGGCGAACAAGAGCGGCCTGCAAGGCGGCACCGTGCGCACCATTCTGCTGGCCTGGGTGCTGACCCTGCCGGCGACCATCGCCTTGTCGGCGGGGTTGTTCTGGTTGGCGTCCAAAGCCATCGGTTGAAATAACGCAGTACCGCAGAAGGGTCAGCCATTCAGTTGGCTGGCCCTTTTTCATGGCCCTGCGCAAACGCACTGTCATTTATGTCAGTAGACGATGGGCCACCTGCAGCGCACCCTCCTTTTCACGCCGACAAGGAGAATGCACATGTCGAAGGACGGCCATATCCACGCTTGCGCTGGCGCCATGCTCATCGCCCGGGCCCTGCACAGCGCCATGCGTTTGCCCAATGGCGATGTACTGGTTGCCGGCGGCATCACCAATGGCGGGCTTGCCACCGACAGCGTGGAACGCTTCAGCTTTGAGCAGCGCGAATGGACGCATCAGCCCCCCAAGCAGAAGGCGGCATTCTCGCAACTCACGGTCACTCTCGACGACAGGTCCTTTCTGCTGGTGGGCGGCTCGCAAACCGGGGAAGCCAGCGACCACGTCGAGCGTTTCGACCCCATCCGCTCATGCTGGACAACGCTGCGCAGCCTCCAGGTTGCCCGCTTCAGCCACACCGCTACGTCATTGTGGGGCGGCACGAACAAGGTGCTTGTCATCGGCGGCAACCACCTCAAGGGCGATACCGGTAAAGTGCTCGACATCGTCGAGCTGTACGACGTCGCCAGCGACGAGTGGTATCAGCTCGGTGAGCGCAGTCAGGCACGCATGACCCACAGCGCCACGTTGCTCGATTCCGGCAAGGTGCTGATTATCGGCGGCTATGCCCCCGACCAGGCACTGACCCACTGTGAACTCTTCGACCCGCAGACCGGGCGGTTCGAGCCGACCAGGCCATTGCCTGCCCCCCGCATGCAGCATACGGCCACGCTGCTGAACAATGGCCAGGTGATGGTGGCGGGCGGCACCTGCATGCCGTTTGGTGAAAGTGCACTGGAATCGTTTTTGTACGATCCGCTAACCAATACCTGGCGAAGTGGCCCGCCCATGCAGCGTGGACACCAGGGGCACACCGCCACGTTGCTGCCCGATGGTCGGCTGCTGGTGGCCGGCCATACCAGACTGCCCTACCGCCCCAGCACCGAGCTGTACGACCCACGCAAGGATGCATGGGTGCTGGGCAGCGAGCTGAACGAACCGCGTTTCTCCCACAGCGCCACGTTGCTGCCCGACGGTCAGGGCGTGCTGCTGTGCGCAGGCCAACTGCTCACACCCGACACGGCCTATACACGAAGCTGCGAGCACTGCTGCGGCCCCTTGGCACAACCTGCCGAGCCTGCGCAGGGTACCGGCTCGGTGCCTTCGGGCCCGCTTGAGAACTTGCCGGCGAACCGGCAACTCCACTGCCTCGACGCCTTGTCAGCGGCGCTTGCTGCCCCCCAGCAGTGAGCCCATCAAGCCCCGCACCAGTTGCCGTCCGAACTGATTGGCCGCCTGGCGCACCGCCGACTTGATCGCCTGCCCCGCCGCGCTCTGCAAGAACTCCCCGGCCTTGTCGGCCAGGCTTTCCTCAGCCGGCGCCTGCTGCGCCGATGGCACCTGCCCCTTGCGCGCCATCAATATCTCGTACGCCGACTCCCGATCGATCGGCTTGTCATAGCGCCCCTGCAACGGCGACGCCGCAATCAGCGCCGCCCGCTCGGCCTCGCTCAACGGCCCGATGCGCGATTGCGGCGGCGCGATCAGTACCCGCTCGACCATGCCCGGCGTGCCCTTGTCCTGCAGGGTGCCCACCAACGCCTCGCCAATGCCAAGCTCGGTCAGCACCGCCAGGGTGTCGAACGCCGGGTTCGGCCGAAACCCATCGGCCACCGCCCGCAGCGACTTCTGCTCCTTGGCCGTGAACGCACGCAAGCCATGCTGGATACGCAGGCCGAGCTGGGCGAGCACATCGTCCGGCAGGTCGCCCGGCGACTGAGTCACGAAATACACCCCCACCCCCTTGGAACGAATCAACCGCACCACCTGTTCCAGACGATCCTGCAAGGCCTTGGGCGTGCCGCTGAACAACAGGTGCGCCTCATCGAAAAACAGCGCCAGCAGAGGCTTGTCCGCATCGCCACGCTCGGGCAACTGCTCGAACAGCTCCGCCAGCAACCACAGCAGGAAGGTCGCATACACCTTCGGCGCCTCGTGCACCAGGCGGCTGGCATCGAGCAGGTGGATGCGCCCGCGCCCGTCGGCAGCAGGCTGCAGCAGGTCTGGCAACTGCAACGCCGGCTCACCGAACAGAGCCTCGGCCCCTTGCTGCTCCAGGGTCGCCAGGCGCCGCAACAGGGCCTGGCTGGAACCGCTGGTCATCAGCGCACTGTCTTCGCCGAGCACCTGCGGGTTGTCCTTGAGGTGGCCGAGCAGCGCCTTGAGGTCCTTGATGTCCAGCAGCAACAGGCCCTCGCGATCGGCCACTTTGAACGCCGCATACAGCGCCGCCTGCTGGCTGTCGTTGAGTTCGAGCAGGTTGCCCAGCAGCAACGGGCCCATTTCGCTCAAGGTCGTGCGCAACGGGTGCCCGGACTTGCCGTGCACATCCCACAGGGTCACCGGATACGCCTGCGGCCGATGCTCGAGCCAGGGCATGCCGGCAATCCGCTCGGCCACCTTGCCCTGCGGGCTGCCCACCGCACCCAGGCCGCACAGGTCGCCTTTGACGTCGGCAGCGAACACCGCCACGCCGGCATCGCTGAAGGCCTCGGCCAGGTGCTGCAAGGTCACGGTCTTGCCGGTGCCGGTGGCCCCGGCAACCAGTCCGTGACGGTTGGCCAGGCGCATGGCCTGGCACACCGGCTGCCCCGCCAGGTCCGCACCGAGAATGAACTGCGAAGAGTCAGGCATGTTTTTTCACCCTCTGTTCAAGCTTTAGTAGTACTCGGCCGATACCAAGTGTTGATGTTTCACCCAGAAAGTCAGGAAAAGCCCGACAAGGACATGGGAACTGCACTGCTTTCAAGATGCCTTTGTGCGAATGACCCGGATATAAAGACCTTAGCGGACCCAATACGCCATGAATAAAAGCTTCCGTTTCAGCCATAAGATCTTGCTGGCTGCTTCCCTGATCGTCCTTGTGGCCTTCACCCTCTTTACTCTCTACAACGATTACCTGCAGCGTAATGCGATTCACGAAGATCTGGAAAACTATGTCGGCGAAATGGGCGATGCCGCCTCGACCAACATCAAGAACCTCTTCGAAGGACGCCTGCTGCTGGTAGAGAACCTGGCACAGAACATCGCGGCAGCTCCCGGCAACCTCGATTCGCTGCTGGACCAGAAGGTGCTGGCGTCGAGCTTCATCACGGTGTACATGGGCAAGACCGACGGCGGCTTCACCGTGCGCCCGGTGATCCAGATGCCTGACGGCTACGATCCGCGCATCCGCGACTGGTACAAGGACAGCATGGCGGCCAACGGCCCGACCCTGACCGAACCCTACCTGGACATCAGTACCGGCAAGATGGTGATCGGCATGAACGCCACAGTGTCGCGCGAACTGGGCGTGGTCGGTGGCGACATGGAGCTGGACGCCCTGGTCAAGATCATCAACTCCCTGAATTTCGGCGGCATGGGTTACGCGTTTCTGGTGAACGACCAAGGCAAGATCCTGGTGCACCCGGACAAGGACCTGGTGATGAAGTCGCTGTCGGACCTGTACCCGAACAACACCCCGCGCCTGACCAAGGAACTGACCGAGGTCGAGAACAACGGCCAGACCCGTATCCTCAGTTTCGCACCGGTCAAAGGCCTGCCATCGGCCAACTGGCACATCGGTCTCTCGATCGATAAAGAAAAAGCCTACGCGATGCTGAGCAAGTTCCGCACCTCGGCGGTGATCGTCACCGTGATTGCGGTGGCCATCATCATCGCCCTGCTCGGCATGCTCATCCGCGTGCTGCTGCAACCGCTGCACATCATGACCCGCGCCATGGAAGACATCGCCCAGGGCGAAGGCGACCTGACCAAGCGTCTGAGCATCCACAGCAACGACGAATTCGGCACCCTGGGCCGCGCCTTCAACCACTTCGTCGAGCGTATCCACAGCTCGATCCGCGAAGTGTCCTCGGCCACCCAGCAGGTCAACGAAGTGGCACTGCGCGTGGTCAGCGCCTCCAACTCCTCGATGGTCAACTCCGACGAGCAGGCCAACCGCACCAACAGCGTGGCCGCCGCGATCAACGAGCTGGGCGCCGCTGCCCAGGAAATCGCCCATAACGCCGCGCAAGCCTCGCAGCAGGCCAGCTCTGCACGCCACCTGGCCGAAGAGGGCCAGCAGGTGGTAGACCGCAGCATCCAGGCGATGAACCGTCTGTCGGACCTTATCTCCACCTCCAGCTCGCACATCGAGACGCTCAACAGCAAGACCGTGAACATCGGTCAGATCCTCGAAGTGATCACCAGCATCTCGCAACAGACCAACCTGCTGGCCCTCAACGCGGCCATCGAGGCGGCCCGTGCCGGTGAAGCCGGGCGCGGGTTTGCCGTGGTGGCCGATGAAGTGCGCAACCTGGCACACCGTACCCAGGAGTCGGCACAACAGGTGCAGAGCATGATCGAAGAGCTGCAGGTCGGCGCCCGCGAGTCGGTCGACACAATGAGCCAGAGCCAGCGCCACAGCCAGGACAGCGTCTCGATCGCCAACCAGGCCGGCGAACGCCTGGGCAGCGTGACCCTGCGTATCGGCGAGATCGACGGCATGAACCAGTCGGTGGCCACCGCCACCGAAGAGCAGACCTCGGTGGTCGAGTCGATCAACATGGACATCAACGAAATCAACATGCTCAACCAGGAAGGCGTGGAGAACCTGCAGGCCACCCTGCGTGCCTGTTCCGACCTGGAACAGCAGGCCGGCCGCCTCAAGCACCTGGTCGGTACCTTCCGCATCTGACCGCGCGCGCCCGGCGGCTTGCTCGCCGGGCGCGCAACATGATCGAACAAACTATCCTTCACTGAGGTCCACCCTAGGGCGCGTCATCCACCGCATATCCATGCGCGATGACAACCTGAAGACGGTCTCGGAGGGATGCTGATCGTGCACATCGCTGACATCACCATGTTCTACGCCCCCGCCAGTGGCGGTGTGCGTACCTATCTTGATGCCAAACACCGCCGCCTGGGCCTGAACCCCGGCGTTCGCCACAGCCTGCTGATCCCCGGCGCCAGCGCCAGCCATGCCAATGGCATCTATCAGGTGCCTGCCCCCGCCCTGCCCTTCGGCAACGGCTACCGCTTCCCGCTGCGTCTGGCGCCCTGGCGCAACGTGCTGCATGACCTGCAACCGGACCTGATCGAAGTGGGCGACCCCTACCTCACCGCCTGGGCCGCGCTCGATGCACGGCGCCAGCTCGATGTGCCGGTGATCGGGTTCTATCATTCCGACCTGCCGCTGCTGGTCGGCAACCGCATGGGCCACTGGTTCACGCCCAATGTCGAAGCCTATGTCAGCAAGCTGTACGGCAACTTCGACCGGGTGCTGGCGCCCAGCCAGGTGATGGCTGACAAGCTGCGCGGGCTGGGCATCGGCAATGTGCATGTACAGCGCCTCGGGGTGGACCTGCAGACCTTCCACCCCGATCATCGCGACCCCGGCCTGCGCGCCGAACTGGGGCTGGCCGACACCACGCGCCTGCTGGTGTTCGCCGGGCGCGGCTCCCGGGAGAAGAACCTGCCCGTGCTGCTGGACTGCATGAAACGCCTGGGCAAGCACTATCACCTGCTGCTGGTGGGTTCGCACATGCCCAGCAACGTGCCGGCCAACGTCACCATCATCAACCACTTCTGCCCGGCCACCCAGGTCGCCCGCCTGCTGGCCAGTGCCGATGCGCTGCTGCACGCCGGCGACCAGGAGACCTTCGGGCTGGTGATACTCGAGGCCATGGCCAGCGGCATCCCGGTGGTGGCGGTAGCGGCCGGGGCCTTTACCGAAATCGTCGAACCGAGCTACGGCCGGCTGTGCACGCCCAACGACGGCCAGGCGATGGCCGCCGCCGTGCGCGAGCTGTTCGAGGCCGGCGCACCGCAACTGGGGCAGCAGGCACGCCGGCATGCCGAACAGCACTACGCCTGGGACACGGTGGTCGGCGGCCTGCTCGAACACTATCGGGCCGTGCTGGGCCATCACGAGCAACCGGTGCGCGCCCATGCCTGAACAGCCTGACCTGCACAACCAGCACCCCAGCGTGCTGCTGGTGCTGCACGACGTGGCCCCGGAAACCTGGCCCGACTACCAGCCCTTCGTCGAAGCCGTCGACGCCCTGGGCGACATCCCCATGACCCTGCTGGTGGTACCCGACTTCCACCGGCGCAACCCTGTGCAGCAGGCCCCGGCCTTTCGCCAGGTGCTGGAGCGGCGACTGAGCCGGGGCGACGAACTGGCCCTGCATGGCTACTACCATGCCGACGACGGCCCGCCGCCACGTTCGCCGCGCGAGTACTTCATGCGCCGCATCTATACCTGGGAGGGTGAGTTCTACGCCTTGGGCCAGGCCCAGGCGCTGCATCGCCTGAATGCCGGGATCGAGCTGTTCCAGGCCTGCGATTGGCCGCTGACCGGCTTCGTTGCCCCGGCCTGGCTGATGAGCGAAGGCACTCGCCAGGCCCTGCGCGAAACCCCGCTGCACTACACCAGCGACCCGCAGCACCTGTTCCGCCTGCCCGACTTCAGCCGCATCGACGCCCCGGGGCTGGTGTGGAGCGCCCGCAGTGCCTGGCGCCGCGGGCTGTCGAAAGTACTCAGCGAGGCGCGCCGGGCACGCCTGCAGCAGGCGGCCACGATCCGCCTCGGGCTGCACCCGGTGGACATGCGCCATGCCTATTCGCGCCGCTACTGGCTCGACACCCTGCAGCAACTGCTGCAGCAGGGCCGTACCCCCATGACCAAGATGGCGTGGCTGGCCAGCAGGCCCGGCGCATGACTCGCCTGGGCTGGCTCACGCTGGCCCTGCTGCTGGCGCTGCTGGTACCGACGCTGCTGGGCGGCAGCGACCTGCTGCCGCGCCTGCAGCGGTTCCCGCTGGCGCTGCTGATGGGGTTGTTCGGCATGATCGTGCTGTGCTGGTGCATCAACGCCCTGCGCCTGCGTCTGCTGCTCGGCACCCAGGGGGCGGCGCTGGGGCGGGTGCGCAGCCTGGGGGTGATCATGGCCACCGAGTTCGCCATCTGCTCCACCCCCGGCGGCAGCGGCGGGCCATTGGCGCTGGTGGCCCTGCTGGCCAGGCACCGGGTGCGCCCGGCCCAGAGCAGCGCGGTGTTCGCCATGGACCAGCTCAATGACCTGGTGTTCTTCCTGTGCGCGATGTTCGGGATTGTCATCTACATGCTGTTCCACCGCTTCAGCGCAAGCATGCAGGGCATGCTGCTGGCCAGTGCGCTGATGATGTTCGCCGCCCTGCTGGCGGGGCTGGCGATACTGCGCTGGCGCCGCGGGTTGATGCGTGCGATGGGCCGTCTGCTGCGGCGGTTGAAGGTGCGTGACGCCACGTGCCGACGCTGGGCGCGCAAGGTGCTGCACTTCTTTCGCGCGTTTGCCGCCACCTGGCGCCTGCCCAAGCGGGTACTGGCACTGGTGTTCGGGCTCACCTGCCTGCACTGGGCGTTGCGCTACAGCGTGCTGTACCTGGTGTTGCGCGGGCTGGGGGCAGACCTGCAGTGGGTGTCGAGCTTTCTGGTGCAGATGCTCGCCCTGAGTGCCGGCCAGTTCAGCCTGTTGCCCGGCGGGGCTGGCGCGGCGGAGTTGACCTCGGCGACGCTGCTGACGCCCATGGTGGGCAAGTCGACCGCAGCAGCGGCGATTCTGATATGGCGGGTGGTGACGTACTACTTCTATCTGGTGGTGGGCGGCCCGGTGTTCGTCTGCCTGCTGGGCAAGCCGCTGCTGGAGCGGTTGCGCCTGGCACGGCGGTAGACACGCGTTGTGCCCTTCGCCAGCAAGGCTGGCGAAGGGCCGGTGCGGTCCTAGAACACCACCGTCTTGTTGCCGTGCACCAGCACGCGGTCTTCCAGGTGATAGCGCAGGCCGCGGGCCAGCACCATCTTCTCGACGTCGCGACCGAAACGCACCATGTCCTCGATGCTGTCGCTGTGGCTCACACGCACCACGTCCTGCTCGATGATCGGGCCGGCATCCAGCTCTTCGGTCACGTAGTGGCAGGTGGCGCCGATCAGCTTCACGCCTCGCATCGACGCCTGGTGATACGGCTTGGCCCCCACGAACGACGGCAGGAAGCTGTGGTGAATGTTGATCACCTGCTGGGCGTATTCCTGGCACAGCTGTGGCGGCAGGATCTGCATGTAGCGCGCCAGCACCACCACGTCGGCGGCATGCTCCTTGACCAGGCGCGACACCTCGGCAAATGCCGGCTGCTTGTTCTGCGGGTCGACCGGTACGTGGTAGAACGGAATGCCGTGCCACTCGACCATGCTACGCAGGTCGTTGTGGTTGGAGATCACGCACGGGATATCGCAGTCCAGCTCATTGCTGTGCCAGCGGTGCAGCAGGTCGGCCAGGCAATGGGACTCGCGGCTGGCCATCAGCACCACGCGTTTCTTCTGGTCGGTGTCGGTAATGCGCCACACCATCGAAAACTCTTCGGCAATCGGCGCGAACGCTTCGCGCAGCGCCTCGATGCCGAAAGGCAGGGTATCGGCACGGATTTCGTGACGCATGAAGAACCAGCCGCTCAGGTCATCGGAATGATGGCTCGCTTCGGTGATCCAGCCGTTATGGGACGCCAGAAAATTACTGACTTTGGCGACGATGCCGACACGGTCGGGGCAAGCGATCACCAGCCGATAGGTGCGCATGAGAGGGGCTCCAGAGTTCGCAAAGGCGCGTATTCTAACGACTGCCCGGAAAAACTGCAGTAGTGATTGCATACCGTGTATCACAACCTCACACCGCAGCCAGCCTGGGCTTGCACCTCGTCAAGGGCACATTAAAGTTATTTAACAATTGAAGCGGATAATTGGGAGTATCTCGTCACAATACCCTTTCAATTATGAAGGTATTCCGCAATGACGGCGGTTTAATGTTTACTTGTATTAAGTGTCTGACTATTATTGCTGCACCGCTGTCCTGCGTCCCTTCCCTCCAAGGAATACCTCATGTCCCTGATCAACGAATACCGCGCTACCGAAGAAGCCATCAAAGAACTGCAAGCCCGCCTGAAGAACCTGTCCGAAGACAACAAGCTGAAAACCGAGCTGGAGTTTGAAGCCAAACTGCGCGAGCTGATGGGCGAGTACTCCAAGTCGCTGCGCGACATTATTGCTCTGCTGGACCCTGAGGCCAAACTGAACAAGGCCCCTCGCGGCCCGGTTAAAACCACCGGCACCAAGCGTGCACGCAAGGTCAAGCAATACAAGAACCCGCACAATGGCGAAGTCATCGAAACCAAAGGTGGCAACCACAAGACACTCAAAGAGTGGAAAGCCAAGTGGGGTGGTGACGTAGTAGAAGGCTGGGCGACCCTGCTCGGTTAATCGCTGGACACTGTAACCCGGTTACAGGTCAGCCCAAAACGCCAGCATGCTGGCGTTTTTTATTGCCTGCAATTACTGCAGGGCAAACCGTTCGCGCAAGTTCCTGGCATGGGCTCGCCATTGCGCCAGCAACTCGCGCTGCGTGGCATCGGCATCCAGCCAGGCGCTCTGCAATGCCTGCTCGAAGCCTTCAAGGGTATTCGGAGCGCCCATTGCCGGGTCGCTCAGGCGCTGCTGGCAGAATCCGAGCCAACGCTGGCGCTCCTGTGCATCCAAGGTCTGCGGAAAATTGCGCGCACGGTAGCGAAACAGCAACTCCGGCAATCGTGCATCGTCGAACATCCACTGACCCGTGGCTAATTGCTCGGGCTCCACGGTTCTTACTTGTTCACACAGGCGTCGGTCGCGATCACCGATAAACCCGTCATACAGCTGTTGCTCGGGGTCTTCGCTCGGGGCGAATTCCTGACTGTCATAAATAGCGCTCAACTTGTTCTGCCACACGGCCTGGGCGGCACTCAACTGCTCGGCGCGCTGTTGATACAACGTCATATCCAGGCCAAGGCGTTGCTGATCTTCACCGCGCAATACACTCAAGGGCGCGACCACCGGGCAGCGATTGATCTGAATTAATTTCAACGGTACCGGCAATTGTCCCTCGGACATTTCCTCGCGTCGGGTGTACAGACGCTGACGCAACACTTCGGCATCTTCCGTCAGCAATGGGGCGATATCCTGATGCAAGTCGCACACAATCAGCGCATTGCGATTGCGTGGATGCCAGGCGAGGGGCAGCACCACGCCAAGATAATTACGTGCCGCAGAAAAGCGTCCGGAAATATGCACAAGCGGTTGCAACAAACGCACTTGATCGAGGACTTTCTGCTTGCTGCGCAACTGGAACAACCATGCATACAGCCTGGGTTGCTTCTCGCGAATCAAGCGCGCCATTGCCAACGTGGCACGCACATCCGCAAGCGCCTCGTGCGCCTGCCCGTGATCGATGCCATTGGCCGCCGTCAGCAACTCCAGCTTCAGGCTCACCTGGCCGTCGCGCTGCGGCCACTGCATGCCATCGGGGCGCAAGGCGTAGGCAGTGCGCACCACATCGATAAGGTCCCAGCGGCTGTTGCCGCCCTGCCACTCGCGGGCATAGGGGTCGAAAAAGTTGCGATACAGGCTGTAACGCGTCACTTCGTCGTCGAAACGCAGCGAGTTGTAGCCGGCCCCGCAGGTACCCGGGCGCGCCAGCTCGGCGTGCACCCGAGTCATGAACTCGGCTTCGCACAGACCCTGGGTGGCCAGCTGCGCCGGGGTAATGCCGGTTATCAGGCACGCCGCAGGGTGCGGCAGAATATCGTCGGCGGGTTGGCAGAAGAGGTTGACCGGCGGCTCGATCTCGTTGAGGTCCAGATCGGTGCGCACCCCTGCCACCTGCAGGGGCCGGTCGCTGCGTGGGTTGATACCGGTGGTTTCATAGTCGTGCCAGAAAATGCTGGAGCTCACGGCGTCGTCCTGAACAGAAAATCTGCCGGGAGTCTACCTCAGGCCGACGCACTCAACGGGTGGAAGCTGAAATAGTTGCGCAGCGACGACACCAGTTCGTCGTATTCGCGAGGGGCCTGCAGCAGCATGAAGCCGGAATCGTAGTGCCCCGGGTTCTCGTCTTCGTGGCACCACAGGCAGCTGGCGGTGAGGTTGATCACGTGCAGCGCACCGGCGCGCCCGGGCACCTTGAGCTGCAGTTCGAAATCGGGGCCCACCAGCAGTGGCAGGTCGCTGATCAGCATCAGGCCGTCTTCGGACACATTGCCCAGATAACCGATGGGCAACCCGGTAAACCGGTTGAAGACCTTGAGGTAATACGGGAGCAGGTGACGCTCGATTCGACGTTCGGTAAACATGATAGGAGTCGCTGTCGAAGACCCTTGAGCAGGGTCGCGCTGGATCGTTCTGGTGTACCGCATGTACCTCACAAGCCTAGCGCAACCTGACTGCCCCGTCACATTCGGACCCGCGCACTTTAGTATTAACGTCAGTATCGACGTCGTTGCGCGGCCATCAACGCCAGGGGGTGCTGCTGGCCGGACGGGCGATGGCCGGCTCGCCATTGGGGCGATAGTGGCCAAGCTGCTCGAGGGTCTGCAGGCGGGCGCGGGCACGGTAGGCGTACTCGTTGCGCGGGTACTGGGTGATGATGTACTGGTAGGTCTGCGCCGCATCCACATAGAGCTTCTGGCGCTCCAGGCACTGACCGCGCAGCATCGACGCCTCGGGGTGGATGAACGGGCGCGCACGGCTGGTGCGGTCGACCTGCGACAGCTCGAGCATGACCTGCTCGCAGTTGCCGCGATCATAGGCGCGGTAGGCATTGTTCAGGTGATGGTCCATCGACCAGCGGGTGCAACCGACGACACTGGTCGCCAGGGCTAAAACGATCAAGGCTCGCATGGGGGGTCTCCTCTACTGAGCAGTGTATCGGCGCTTTCCTTGAAAGCTATAGGAGGAACAGCGGCAAGCGGACTGCATTGCGCTTGCCGCTTGCCACTCGTTCAACCGCCCCTCCTCCTCCCACCAAGGTAGTGCAAAGGAACAATGACTACAGCGATTTTCCGGAGTAGCCTTTCGCTGCGCTTCACTACAGGAGTCTGTGCATGACCATCCGCCGCACCAAAATTGTCGCCACCCTTGGCCCCGCCAGCAACTCGCCGGAAGTTATCGAGCAACTGATCCTTGCGGGTCTGGACGTCGCTCGCTTGAACTTCTCGCACGGCACCCCGGACGAGCACAAGGCTCGCGCCCGCATGATCCGTGACATCGCTGCCAAGCATGGCCGCCACGTCGCGCTGCTGGGCGACCTGCAAGGGCCGAAGATCCGCATTGCCAAGTTTGCCAACAAGCGAATCGAACTCAAGGTCGGCGACCGCTTCACCTTCTCCACGGCTCACCCGCTCACCGAAGGCACCCAGGATATCGTCGGCATCGACTACCCGGACCTGGTCAAGGACTGCGGCGTGGGTGACGAACTGCTGCTCGACGACGGCCGCGTGGTCATGCGCGTCGAAACCGCCAGCGCCGACGCCCTGCACTGCGTGGTGCTGATCGGCGGCCCGCTGTCGGACCACAAGGGCATCAACCGTCGCGGCGGCGGCCTGACCGCCCCGGCCCTGACCGAGAAAGACAAGGCCGACATCAAGCTGGCGGCCGAGATGGACCTGGACTACCTGGCCGTGTCGTTCCCGCGTGATGCCAGCGACATGGAATACGCCCGTCGCCTGCGTGACGAGTCCGGTGGTACGGCCTGGCTGGTGGCCAAGATCGAACGTGCCGAAGCCGTGGCCGACGACGAGACCCTCGACGGCCTGATTCGCGCCAGTGATGCAGTGATGGTGGCCCGTGGTGACCTGGGTGTGGAAATCGGCGACGCCGAGCTGGTGGGCATCCAGAAGAAGATCATTCTGCATGCACGCCGCCACAACAAGGCGGTGATCACCGCGACCCAGATGATGGAGTCGATGATCCAGAACCCGATGCCGACCCGTGCCGAAGTGTCCGACGTGGCCAACGCCGTGCTCGACTACACCGACGCGGTAATGCTGTCGGCCGAGAGTGCTGCCGGTGCCTACCCGCTCGAGGCGGTACAGGCCATGGCGCGGATCTGCCTGGGCGCCGAGAAGCACCCTACCAGCAAGACCTCCAGCCACCGCATGGGCACGCAGTTCAGCCGTTGCGACGAGAGCATCGCGCTGGCGGCCATGTACACCGCCAACCACTTCCCGGGTGTGAAGGCGATCATTGCCTTGACCGAGAGTGGCTACACCCCGCTGATCATGTCGCGTATTCGTTCGTCGATCCCGATCTTCGCCTTCTCGCCGCACCGCGAGACCCAGGCGCGGGTTGCGATGTTCCGTGGCGTGTACACCGTACCGTTCGACCCTGCGGCGCTGGCGCCGGAGCAAGTCAGCCAGGCGGCGGTGGACGAGCTGCTCAAGCGTGGCGTGGTCGAGCAAGGTGACTGGGTCATCCTGACCAAGGGTGACAGCTACCACACCATCGGTGGCACCAATGGCATGAAGATTCTGCATGTCGGTGATCCGTTGGTCTGAAGCTGACCGGTTGTCACTAGAGCCCCGCCTTGATGGCGGGGCTTTTTTATGGGTGCCGATACGCCGGTGCCGGTGCCGGTGATCTTGGTCTTAATCTGGCTTTGATCTGCCGGCCCTTCAGAAGGCCGAGTGGAATCGCCATTCAGGCTGGATAATCTCTCAACTGGATCAGTGGTTCCAATGACAGCGAGCATATCCAACATGAATACAGACGCCGAGGGCCCCTTCCGCTCTTACAGCGGCTTACTTTTTTCTTGGAAAAAGTAAGCAAAACCGCTCCGTCCATCATCAGGCCCTACGCTTCGCTACGGGTCCCCTCCCTCCGGCGCCGATCCGGGGGCACGCGACCCGAGTTGCAAGCAACTCTAACAGTCGCTCGCTTCGGCTAACGCCGAAGGGGCTTCGCCCCGCCCCCTGCACGACACCTCCACTCGGCCTTCTGGGGGACGGAAGATCAAAATCAAAAGCAGATCAAGAGCCAGAGCCAGAGCCAAGGCCAGCGCAAACGCCGCAGGAGCCTGCAGTACCTCCTTATGGGAACAGGAGCTCAGGCATGCCCCACGAATACATCCGCAAACAGCTGATTACGCGGCAACCCCGCCAGAAACATCCCACGCGCAAACCGCTCCACACTCGACGCAGAGCCACAAGCCAGCGCAATCGTCTGACGCGATGCCAGACGCATCGGCCCCAACTCCTCCGGTATCAGCAACTGCACCTCCACCTGCGGGTACCGCCGCGCCAGGTCATCCAGCTCCCGCTGCAGGTAATGCCCACCCGCCTCGCTCGCCACATGCACCACCCTGATCGCCCCCTGATGCTCCTGACGCAGCGCCTCGCGCACAATCCCCCACAGTGGCGCCAGCCCGGAACCCGCCGCCAGCAGCCACAACGGCCGGGCCTGCCAATCCGGATCGTAATGCAGCGCGCCACCGCGCAACTCCCCCAGGCGCACCAGGTCGCCCACCTGCAACCCCTGCGCCGCGCTGCAGAACGCCCCGGCATGCCGGCAATCCAGGTGAAATTCGAGCCATTCATCCTCGCCCGGCACGCTGGCCAGCGAATACGGTCGCGCAACACCCTGCGCGCTCCACAGCACCAGATGCTGCCCCGCCTGATAACGCAACGGCCTGTCCGGTTGCAGGCGCAGGCGCAGCACCTGCGCGCCCAGCCAGTCCAGCGCAACGACCCGCGCCGGCGCCCCATCGCGCACCGGGTCGAACACCGCCACCTGCAGGTCACTCTCGACCCGGCACTGGCAGGCCAGCCGCCAGCCCTCCAGGCGCTTGCCTTCGCTCAGCGCATCGGGCCTGGCATCACCCGGCACACCCGCCAGACAGCGCACCAGGCATGCATGGCAGCTCCCCGCCCGGCAGCTGTAGGGCACGCCCACGCCAGCCTCGTTCAGCGCATCCAGCAGGTTGCTGCCCTCGGCCACCTGCCAACTGCGCTCACCTACGCACAACTCAGGCATCCACCACCTCCCAGGCCGGCACACAGCGATTTCGGCCACTGCGCTTGGCGCGGTACAGCGCCTGGTCGGCACGGTGCAATGCATTGTCCAGGTCATCCTCGGCTGTCAGCAGGGTCATGCCGACCGACAGGCTCAAGGGCCCCACCTGCCCCTGCATCGCCGCCGAGGGCAACGCACCGAAGGCCTGACGCAGACGCTCGCAGCAATGTTCCAGGGCCTGGGCCGTGCAATCAGGCAACAGCAGCACGAACTCCTCGCCGCCATAGCGGGCCAGCACCGCGGCGTCGCACAGGTGCTCGCTGGCAACCTGGGCAAAGGCCTGCAGTACCCGGTCGCCGACCGCATGCCCGTGGGCGTCGTTGATGCGCTTGAAATGGTCCAGGTCGATCAGCGCCAGACCATGCCGGCTCCCCATGGGCATGCTGGCCAGGGCATCGCTGGCCAGGCGCAGAAAATGCCGGCGGTTGAATAGGCCGGTCAGCTCGTCGGTGGCCACCAGTTCCTCCAGTTGCCCCATCATGCCGCGCAGGGTGTCCTGGTGCGCCTGCAGGGCGATGCGGCGCTGGCGCATGCGCTGGCGCGAGGCCTGCACGTAGCGGGCATACAGGCACAACCAGCACAGCACCACGAACAGCGTGCATACCTGCAACGCCGCCAGCGCCGGGTCCGACAGGCGCCCGTTGCCCCACTCCCACAGGTTCAGGCCGAGAAAGCTGCACAGCACCACCAGCGCGCAGCGGGTGAACGAACGGCCGTTGAGGTGGAACAGGCCGAACATCAGGATCAACGGGTACAGCACCAGGAAGGTGCCACGGGCCTGGTCCAGGTTGGCCAGCAGCCAGGTTTGCCAGGCCGCTGCCAGCAGCACCTGGAACTCCGTGAGGCTGGGGTCGCGCCAGCGCAGGTTGACGCCACTGGCAAACACCCAGCCCAGCCACGCCAGGTTGAGCAACAGCAGCACACTGCTCGCGCCGATGACCGGCACCGGCGCCTGCACATGCCCGCCCAGCACGGCGACCCAGGCCAGCAGCAGCACCAGCAGGTAACTGCCGGCAGCCAGCAGGAAACGCTTGAGAAGAAGCTTTTGCAGAGCGGTTTCGGTCACGGGTGACTCACCAGGCAGCCGAGCGGCAGCGGTTGTGACGGGGGGCAGTCGGTACTGTAGGACGTGTTCGAAATAATTGCCACGCAAAAACAGTGCCTGGCAGCAGGCGACCATGGTTGGCCGCACTGGCGCGTGTACCGGCAGGCGATGCGCGCTATACTGCCGCGCCTTTTTGCGTCGGCCACTGCGTGTCGGCGCGCCTTGAAAGGTCATTGCGACGCCTCGGCCCGTGAACGTCGCGATACCTTAATGAATGTTCCCGTCTTTAAGAGGAGCGCGCTGCATGACCGTGATCAAGCAAGACGACCTGATTCAGAGCGTTGCCGACGCCCTGCAGTTCATTTCGTACTACCACCCCGTCGATTTCATCCAGGCCATGCACGAGGCCTACCTGCGTGAAGAGTCGCCGGCTGCGCGCGACTCCATCGCGCAGATCCTGATCAACTCGCGCATGTGCGCCACCGGCCACCGGCCGATCTGCCAGGACACCGGTATCGTCACCGTGTTCGTGCGCGTCGGCATGGACGTGCGCTGGGATGGCGCGACCATGAGCCTGGACGACATGATCAACGAAGGCGTGCGTCGCGCCTACAACCTGCCCGAGAACGTGCTGCGCGCCTCGATCCTGGCCGACCCGGCAGGTGCCCGCAAGAACACCAAGGACAACACCCCGGCCGTGATCCACTACTCGATCGTCCCTGGCGACAAGGTCGAGGTGGATGTCGCGGCCAAGGGCGGCGGTTCGGAAAACAAGTCGAAGATGGCCATGCTCAACCCGTCCGACTCGATCGTCGACTGGGTGCTCAAGACCGTTCCGACCATGGGCGCCGGCTGGTGCCCGCCGGGCATGCTCGGCATCGGTATCGGCGGTACTGCCGAGAAGGCCGCGGTGATGGCCAAGGAAGTGTTGATGGAGTCCATCGACATCCACGAGCTCAAGGCCCGTGGCCCGCAGAACCGCATCGAAGAGATCCGCCTGGAACTGTTCGAGAAGGTCAACCAGCTGGGCATCGGCGCCCAGGGCCTGGGCGGCCTGACCACCGTGCTCGACGTCAAGATCATGGACTACCCGACCCACGCAGCCTCGCTGCCGGTGTGCATGATCCCCAACTGCGCAGCCACCCGTCACGCGCACTTCGTGCTCGATGGTTCCGGCCCTGCAGAGCTGGAAGCACCGTCGCTGGACGCCTACCCGGAAATCGTCTGGGAAGCCGGCCCGTCGGCCCGTCGCGTCAACCTCGACACCCTGACCCCGGAAGACGTGCAAAGCTGGAAGCCGGGCGAGACCATCCTGCTCAACGGCAAGATGCTGACCGGCCGCGACGCCGCGCACAAGCGCATGGTCGAGATGCTCAACCGTGGCGAAGAGCTGCCAGTGGACCTCAAGGGCCGCTTCATCTACTACGTCGGCCCGGTTGATCCGGTGCGCGAAGAAGTGGTTGGCCCGGCAGGCCCGACCACCGCAACGCGGATGGACAAGTTCACCCGTCAGATCCTGGAGCAGACCGGCCTGCTGGGCATGATCGGCAAGTCCGAGCGCGGCCCGACCGCCATCGACGCGATCAAGGACAACAAGGCCGTGTACCTGATGGCCGTGGGTGGCGCTGCCTACCTGGTGGCTCAGGCGATCAAGAAATCCAAGGTGCTGGCATTTGCCGAACTGGGGATGGAAGCGATCTACGAGTTCGACGTGAAAGACATGCCGGTGACCGTTGCGGTCGACAGCAAGGGCGAGTCGGTGCACATCACCGGGCCTGCGCTGTGGCAGAACAAGATCGCGCAAAGCCTGGCAGTGGAAGTGAAGTAAGCGCCAGCGCTACAAGCTGAAAGCTGAAAGCGGCAAGGGAGTGATCCCTTGCCGCTTTTTTGTTGCCTGTACCGGCCTCTTCGCCGGCACGCCAGCGAAGGCTTTCAGAGGGTAATGCGCGTACCCAGCAACCCCAGGAACCCCGCCAGCCACGCCGGGTGCGCAGGCCAGGCCGGCGCACTGGCCAGGTTGCCCTGCACATGCGCCGCCGTCACCTCGATCTCGACGTAACGCCCACCTGCCAGGCGCACCTCCGGCGCACACGCCGGGTACGCACTGCACTCGCGCCCCTCCAGCACCCCGGCCGCCGCCAGCAGTTGCGCCCCATGGCACACCGCCGCAATCGGCTTGCCCGCCTGGTCGATGGCGCGCACCAATTGCAGCACCTCTTCATTCAGGCGCAGGTACTCCGGCGCACGCCCGCCCGGGATCACCAGCGCGTCGTAGTCTTCGGCACGCACCTGGGCGAAATCGAAGTTCAGGCCAAAGTTGTGCCCCGGCTTCTCGCTGTAGGTCTGGTCGCCCTCGAAGTCATGGATGGCGGTACGTACCGACTGCCCGGCCGACTTGCCCGGGCACACCGCATGCACCGTGTGGCCAACCATCTGCAGCGCCTGGAACGGCACCATCACTTCATAGTCTTCGACGTAATCGCCGACCAGCATGAGAATCTTTTTCGCTGCCATTTCGTCAACTCCTTCTGATGCGGGGGAAAATCGAAAGAACCTCAGTCGCGCCGGTCCAGCAGGTTGACCACCACCCGGTCCAGCCAGCCCCAGATACGCTGTTTCACACGCCGCCACAGCGGCCGCGCCTGCCAGTCGTCCAGGTCGACCTGGCGGCTCAGGGCAAAGTCGCGCTCGAAGCTCGCCACCACGTCGGCGGTCAGTTGCGGGTCGATGGCCTCGACGTTGGCCTCAAGGTTGAAACGCAGGTTCCAGTGGTCGAAATTGCATGAGCCAATGCTCACCCAGTCGTCCACCAGCACCATCTTCAGGTGCAGGAAGCATGGCTGGTATTCGAATATCTTCACCCCTGCCCGCAGCAGGCGCGGGTAATAGCGATGACCGGCATAGCGTACCGAAGGATGGTCGGTACGCGGGCCGGTCAGCAGCAGGCGCACATCGATGCCCAGCGCGGCCGCGCGGCGCAAAGCCCGGCGCACCTTCCAGGTGGGCAGAAAATACGGCGTGGCCAGCCAGATACGACGCTTGCCGCTGATCAGCGCGCGCACCAGCGACTGCAGGATGTCGCGGTGCTGGCGGGCGTCGGCATAGGCCACCCGGCCCAGGCCCGGGCCTGCAACCGGCACCCGCGGCAGGTGCGCCAGGCCGAAATGGGTGGGTGGGCGCCACGCGGTGCGGCGCAGGTTGGAACGCCACTGGCGATCGAACAGCATCTGCCAGTCGGCCACCAGCGGCCCCTGCATCTGCACCATCACCTCGTGCCATTCGCTGACCGGCTCGCCCGGTGTCCAGAACTGGTCAGTGACCCCGGTACCGCCGACCACCGCCCAGGCCTGGTCCACCAGCAGCAGCTTGCGGTGGTCGCGGTACAGGTTGCGCAGCCCCCGGCGCCAACGCAGGCGGTTGTACCAGCGCAACTCAACGCCGGCGCCCAGCAGGCGCTGACGCAGGCTCAAGGTAAAGGCCAGCGAGCCGTAGTCATCGAACAGGCAGCGTACCCGCACGCCGCGCTCGGCGGCCTGCACCAGCGCCTGCACCATGGCCTCGGCACACGCCCCGGCCTCGACCAGGTACAGCTCCAGGTCGACCTGGTGCTCGGCACCCATGATCGTCTGCAGCATGCGCGGGAAGAACTGCGGGCCGTCGATCAGCAGTTCGAACTGGTTGCCGGCACGCCATGGAAACACCGGCCCGGCCATTTCAGCGCGCCGTGAAGATCAGTACCGCACCCACCGGCACCGACAGGTTGATCGACTGCAGCCCGGCGAGCTTCTGCAACGTCTTGAGGCCGGGCAGCAGGTCGAAGTGATCGGCGCTCAGTACCAGCGGCTCCAGGGTCACCACCTGGAAACGCCGCTCGTCGAGCCGGGTGGCGAGCAGCTGCGCGTTGTAGCTGTGGGTCTTGCCGTGCAGGTTGACGGTCACCGGCAGGCGCAGTTCGACCTGGGCACCGTTGGCCAGGTCGTTGATCGGACGCAGGTCGATCTGCGCCTGGATGGTCGCGTCGGGGTATTTGGCCACCTCGAACAGGTCGTTGCGCATGCGCTCGTCACGCAGCGGGATGCCGCTGCTGACCGAGTCCATCTCGATCTGCAGCTCGGCCGCACCCTTGCGATCGACCTTGCCATGCAGCACCAGAAAGCGATGCACCTCGGACACGTTGCCGTTCTTGCTGGTGATGAACGACAGGCGCGACGATTCGCCGTCCAGGTGCCAGTTGGCCTGGGCAGGCAGGCTCGCCAGGGCCAGCAGGGCGAGAGCGATTCGGGGCAGGCTGAACATGCAGGTTCCTGAAAGCGTAAAGCCGCCAACATTACCCGCCTGCCCGCACGGCAGCAAGCGACAGCCTGTGGCCATGCGGGCAGCCCGGCAACTTCAGGCCAGCCCGCTGCCGGCCCATGCCTTGGCCAGGCGCCTGGCCCGCGCCGCGCTGGCGATCTGCAGGATGCCCTGGTCGCGCTGCCACAGCTCGGCCCAGGGCCCCGGCGTGCTCGTCAGCGCCTGGTCGAGCTCGCCGCTCAGTTGCGAGAACTGCGCGAACAGGCCGCCCAGCAACAGGTGGAACGCCGCCGAATCGGCGCATTGCCGGCTGCCTTCGGCACACCCGGCCAGCAGCCCGATCAGGCGCAGCAAAAGCCCCTGCGGCCAGGCATTGGCGCGGCCTACCCCGTACAGCCAGGCGCTCAGGGCGCTGAGCACGTACAGGTCTTCCAGCGAGCGGAACGGCTTGACGTAGGCATCCCAGCCGTCACCGGCCAGGCGTTCGCACAGGGCCTGTTCAAGGTGCAGGCGGGCATGCCCGACCTCAGGCATCAACGGCAGGCTCGGCAAGGGCTCCACGCGCACACCCGGCTCCCCCGGGTACACCACCGCCAGGCTCAGCCGAGGCGCCTGGCCCGGTGCTTCGCAGCGCGCCGCCACCAGCAGCCAGTCGGCGTCCGGCCCGGCGGTGACGAAGTCCTTGCTGCCGCTCAGGCGCAGCGTGTCGAGCGCCAGGCGCATGCCCATGTCGGCGGCGCGCACGCTGCGCCGCTCACTCGCACACAGGGCGCCGAGGCCCGCCGGGGCGCTGGGCCACAGCACGCGCAAGGCGGCCTGGTAGCCCACCAGAAACGCCAGCCCCGGGGTCGGCATGGCTTGCCCGCCCAGCACTGCCAGCTCGAACGGGCTGACCGTGCCCAGCTGCTCCAGCAGGCTGGCGTAGGTGTCGCCCAGGTTACCGGTTGCCAAGGGCGGAATGGGGTCGTTGAGTCGCTGCAGCCAGGCCATCGGCGTGCTCCTTGAGGGCTGTCATACAAGCATCACCAAAGCTTCATGGGGGTGACACCGCGTCTACCTAGGCTGAGCTTGCACAACATAGTCGACCGGCCGCAACCCCATGGCTGGCTTATGGAGACTCGCAATGACCCTGACTGCATGCCCTGGCGACACCCGTAACGAACGCCGTCTGCAGGCCGAGCGCCTGGTCGGCCCCGCGGCGCTGCACGAAGCCCAGGCATTGCGCTTTCGCGTGTTCAGCAGCGAATTCAAGGCCAGGCTCAAAGGCGCCGAACACGGGCTGGACATGGACGACTACGACATCCACTGCCAGCACATCGGCGTACGCGACCTCAACAGCGGGCACCTGGTGGCCACCACCCGCCTGCTCGACCACCAGGCCGCCAGCAGCCTGGGGCGCTTCTACAGCGAAGAGGAGTTCAGCCTGCATGGCCTGGGCCATCTGCAGGGCCCCATCCTTGAACTGGGGCGCACCTGCGTCGACCCGGCCTACCGCAACGGCGGCACCATCGCGGTGCTGTGGGGCGAGCTTGCCGAGGTACTCAACGAGGGCCGCTACAGCTACCTGATGGGTTGCGCCAGCATCCCCATGCAGGACGGCGGCGTGCAGGCCCACGCGATCATGCAACGCCTGCGCGAGCGCTACCTGTGCACCGAGCACCTGCGCGCCGAACCGAAGAACCCGCTGCCCAGCCTGGCACTGCCCGGCAACGTCATCGCCGAGATGCCGCCGCTGCTCAAGGCCTACATGCGCCTGGGCGCCAAGATCTGCGGCGAGCCGTGCTGGGACGAAGACTTCCAGGTGGCCGACGTGTTCATCCTGCTCAAGCGCGACGAGCTGTGCCCACGCTACGCCCGCCACTTCAAGGCGGCGGTGTGATGCAACGCCTGCGCGTGTATGCGCGAATCGTCCGGGTGCTGCTGGTGGTGATGTTCGGGCTGGGCATGGCCAGCCTGTTCAGCCTGTACGAGCGCCTGCACCTGAGTACTCACGACGACCGCCGCCAGCGCTGGTCGCAACTGTTCATGGCCCGGCTTGCCCGGGCCTTGCCGTTCAAGGTCACGGTGATCGGCAACCGCCCGCAGCAACCGATGCTGTGGGTCAGCAACCACGTGTCGTGGACCGACATCCCGCTGCTGGGCATGCTCGCGCCGATGTCGTTCCTGTCCAAGGCCGAGGTGCGCCAGTGGCCGGTAGCCGGCTGGCTCGCGCTCAAGGCCGGCACCCTGTTCATCCGCCGCGGTGGCGGCGACAGCCAGTTGCTGCGCCAGCAGATCGCGCGGCACCTGCAACAGGCCTGCCCGGTGCTGATCTTCCCCGAAGGCACCACCACCGACGGGCGCAGCCTGCGCACCTTCCACGGGCGCCTGCTGGCCAGCGCGATCGACACCGCCACGCCCGTGCAACCGGTGGCCGTACGCTACCTGCGGAGCGGCAAGCTCGACCCCATCGCGCCGTTCGTGGGCGATGACGACCTGCTCTCGCACCTGCTGCGCCTGTTTGCCCACGACTGTGGCGAGGTGCAGATCCACCTGCTGGCGCCCATCCAGAGCGCCGGCCAGGAACGTGCAGCACTGGCGTTCAATGCCCAGCTGGCGATCCACACGGCGCTGTTCGGCTCCCAGCCGGTGGCCCAGCCTCAGCGCCGCGCCAAGGCGGCCTGAGCGTCGGCCGCAAAGCCCTGCAGTTCGGGGTAGAAGTGGCGAAAGTCTTCCATCAGCGGGCCGTACAGCGCCTGTACCTCCTGCATCGCGCCTGCCATACCCTCGGGGCGTGACAGGCGCCGGGCGATACCGTTGAACACCTGTTCAAGCACCGCGAACTCGCGGTACGAGCCCAACCAGTCGTCCGCCGCCATGTACGGCGCAATCTGCGCCAGGCGCCCGGGCAGCTCGGGCTCGGCCGCCAGCACCTGGTACACGCGCCCGGTGAACTGGCTCAGCGGCTGCCGGGCATAGTCGTGCCAGTGCAGCGCCAGGCAGTGGTCGAAAAACACATCGAGGATGATCCCGGCATAACGGCGCCGCTCGCGCGGAAAACGCGCCAGCGCCGCCAGTACCCGCGGGTGGCTGTCGGTGTACACATCGATCTGGCGGTGCAGGCGGATGGCGGCTTCCAGCGGCTGGGCAAAGCGCCCCTGCAACGGCCCCTTGACGAAGTCGCCGTACAGGCTTCCGAGCAGTTGTTCGGGCTGCTGGCCGCCCAGGTGAAGGTGTGCGAGGTAGTTCATAGGCCGCAGTCTAGCACCGCTTGCCCGCTTGAATATCGTTATAACCCGATATAGCGATTCATGCGCACGCCAGAACCAAATCATATTTGTATATCGCGAAATACCGATTTATATTTCGCCCCATCGCGATATAACGCTATACCCACCACGAGCCCACCCATGCCTCTTGATCTCGACGAAATAATAAAAGCCCTGGCCCACCCAGTACGGCGAGAAATCCTGAACTGGTTGAAAGACCCGCAAGCCTGCTTCCCTGACCAGCACCACAGCACCGAACACGGTGTGTGCGCCGGGCAGATCGACCAACGCTGCGGCCTGTCGCAGTCCACGGTCTCGGCCCACCTGGCCACCTTGCAGCGCGCGGGGCTGATCAGCAGCCAGAAGATAGGCCAGTGGCACTTCTTCAAACGCAACGAGGAAACCATCCAGGCCTTCCTCCAGCAGATGAGCCAAGAGCTCTGACAAGGACCTTGCAATGCCCCTTTCGCTGTTGATCCTGGCGCTGAGCGCCTTCGCCATCGGTACCACCGAGTTCGTCATCATGGGCCTGCTGCCGGATGTGGCAAGCGACCTGGGTGTGTCGATCCCCGGTGCCGGCTGGCTGGTGACCGGCTACGCGCTGGGCGTGGCCATCGGCGCGCCGTTCATGGCCCTGGCCACCGCCCGGCTGCCGCGCAAGGCCGCACTGGTGGCGCTGATGGGGGTATTCATCATCGGCAACCTGCTGTGCGCCCTGGCCACCGACTACAACGTGCTGATGTTTGCCCGCGTGATCACCGCGCTGTGCCACGGCGCCTTCTTCGGTATCGGTTCGGTGGTGGCGGCCAACCTGGTTCCGGCCAACCGCCGCGCCTCGGCCGTGGCGCTGATGTTCACCGGCCTGACCCTGGCCAACGTGCTGGGCGTGCCACTGGGTACCGCGCTGGGCCAGGTGTACGGCTGGCGCTCGACGTTCTGGGCAGTGACCGTGATCGGCGTGATCGCGCTGATCGGCCTGATCCGCTTCCTGCCGATCAAGCGCGACGAAGAGAAACTCGACATGCGTGCCGAGCTGGCTGCGCTCAAGGGCGCCGGTATCTGGCTGTCGCTGTCGATGACCGTGCTGTTCTCGGCCTCGATGTTCGCCCTGTTCACCTATGTGGCGCCGTTGCTGGGTGATGTCACCGGCGTGTCGCCGCGCGGTGTGACCTGGACCCTGCTGCTGATCGGCCTGGGCCTGACCCTGGGCAACATCCTGGGCGGCAAGCTGGCCGATCGTCGGCTGGCTGCCACCCTGATGGGCGTGTTCGCCGCCATGGCGGTCATCTCCACCGCGCTGAGCTGGACCAGTACCGCGCTGATTCCGGCCGAGATCACCCTGTTCCTCTGGGCCACCGCCGCATTCGCCGCCGTGCCGGCCCTGCAGGTCAACGTGGTGAGCTTCGGCAGAGCGGCACCAAACCTGGTGTCGACCCTGAACATCGGTGCCTTCAACCTGGGCAATGCGCTGGGCGCCTGGGTCGGCGGCACCGTGATCGACCAGGGCCTGGGCCTGACCCGCGTGCCCCTGGCGGCAGCGGCGCTGGCCGTGCTGGCCCTGATCGTCACCCTTATCACATTCAGCCAGGGCGGCAACAACGCCGACCTGGCACCTGCCACTCACTGATTGCCACGAGGTTCACGCACATGACAACGCTATTCGACCCGATCACCCTTGGCGACCTCGAGTTGCCCAACCGCATCATCATGGCCCCGCTGACCCGCTGCCGGGCCGACGAAGGCCGCGTACCCAACGCGCTGATGGCCGAGTACTACGTACAGCGCGCCAGCGCCGGGCTGATTCTCAGCGAGGCCACCTCGGTGACCCCGCTGGGCGTGGGCTACCCCGACACACCGGGCATCTGGAGCAACGACCAGGTGCGTGGCTGGACCAACGTGACCAAGGCGCTGCACGGTGCTGGCGGGCGCATCTTCCTGCAACTGTGGCACGTGGGACGCATCTCGCACCCGCTGTACCTGAACGGCGAAACGCCGGTTGCGCCGAGCGCGGTGCAGCCCAAGGGGCATGTGAGCCTGGTGCGCCCGATCACCGAATTCGTCACCCCGCGCGCGCTGGAAACCGAGGAAATCGCCGACATCATCGAGGCCTACCGCGTCGGTGCCGAGAACGCCAAGGCGGCCGGCTTCGACGGTGTGGAGCTGCATGCGGCCAACGGCTACCTGATCGACCAGTTCCTGCAGAGCAGCACCAACCAGCGCACCGACGAATACGGTGGCTCGCTGGAGAACCGTGCACGGCTGCTGCTGGAAGCGACCGATGCGCTCATCGACGTGTGGGGCGCGCAGCGCGTGGGCGTGCACCTGTCGCCACGGGCCGACCTGCACGACATGGGCGATGCCAACCTGACCGAGACGTTCACCTACGTGGCGCGGGAGCTCGGCAAACGTGGCATCGCCTTCATCTGTGCGCGTGAGCGAGTGGCCGAAGACAGCATCGGGCCGTTGCTCAAAGAGGCGTTTGGCGGGCCGTACATCGCCAACGAACGCTTCGACAAGGCCAGTGCGAATGCTGCCATTGCCAACGGCACGGCCGATGCGGTGGCCTTCGGCGTGCCGTTCATTGCCAACCCCGACCTGCCGGCACGGCTGCAAGCGGATGCACCGCTGAACGAGCCACGGCCTGACACGTTCTACTCCAAGGGCCCGGTCGGGTACATCGATTACCCGGTGATGTAAGCGTCGGCTCTGTCGCGGGTCAAGCCCGCTCCCACAAGGGTATCGGTGGTCTGCAGACAGCCACTGTACCGGTGGGAGCGGGCTTGACCCGCGATAGGTTCACAGCGGATCAGGGCTTGGCGTTGATCTGCCGCTGCAGGTTCTGCACCTGGCTCTGCAAGGTAGTGAGGTTGCGGGTCACCTGCCCGCGAAACGCATCGAACTCCGCCGTCGAGGCACCCGCCCCGGCAGCCACCGCCGGGCGATTCTCCTGCTCGCTCTTGAGCACGATCAGGTCCTGTTCCAGGCGCTGGATCGCCGCCCCCGGATCCCCCTGCTTCTTCAATGCGGCAATCTCCGTCGACAGGCTCTTGAGCTGCGCATCGACCTTGCCGGTATCAGCCTGCGCCGCCTTCACCGCTGCCAGCTCCGTGGCCACGGCCTTGAGTTGCGCCTGCAACTGGGCATTGGTTGCCTGCTGCTCGCCAACCTGCGCCAGGGCCTGCTCCAGCCGCTTGCCCAGGTCACCCTGCTGCCCGGCTACGCCCTGCTGCTGCTTGCTCTGCTCGGCGAGGCTGGCCTGCAACTGCTTTATCTGCAGCTTCAGTGCCTCGCTGCCGGTGCTGACGCTCGACTCGCTGGCCGCCACCTTGCCGCTGATGTCCTGCAGGCGCCCGGCAGCTTCTTCACTGATGCGCGCAAAGCTTTCCTGGGTGGCCACCAGTTGCTGCTCCATCAGCGAAATCTGCTGGAAGCTCCACCAGCCAAGCCCCGCCAGGGCGATGAACGAAGCGCCCACCAGCGCCCACAACGGCCCGGTGGCCGCCGGCTTGCGCGGTTTGCCGCGCACGGCGGCCACCCGTGCACCTGGCGACGGGGCAAAGTCGTCATCATCGCGACCGCCGGCCTTGAGGCTGGGTACATCATCGAAATCGTCGTGAGCATCGTTGCGCATGGATCAACCGCCGTGAGTGCAAATGAGCGCCAGTATAAGTCAGTGGCCGCCGTGCTGGGCCTTCCACCAGCCGCAGAATTCATCCAGCGCCGCCCACAGGCTGACCTGCGGGCGGTAGTCCAGTTGCTGGCGGGCGCGGCTGATGTCCAGGGTGAAATCCTTGTTCATCACCTGCACCGCCAGGCGCGACAGGGTCGGTTGCGGACGGCCCGGCCACAGCAGGCAGGCCCCCTCGTTCAGCGCGCCCAGGCTGTAGGCCAGGCCACTGGAGCGGTAGCGCGTGACCTGGGGCAGGTCCATGCGCCGCATCACGTAGTTGATCACGTCCCACAGCGGCAGCGGGTGGCCGTTGCTGATGTTGTAGGCCTGCCCAAGCGCGTCGTTGCCGGCCAGCACCGCGTTGATCAGCGCCTCGTTGAGGTTCTGCACGCTGGTGAAGTCGACCTTGTTCAAGCCGTTGCCGATGATCGCCAGACGGCGTTTCTGCTGCATCTTGAGCAGGCGCGGGAAGATGCTCACATCCCCTGCCCCGGTGACGAAGCGCGGGCGCAGGGCCAGCACTTCCAGGCCGAACTCCTGGGCACCGAAAACCTTCTGCTCGGCCAGGTACTTGGTGGTCGCGTAGGCATCGTGCAGGCGCCGCGGCACCTGCTCTTCGGTCACCCCCAGGCGCGAGCGCCCGTTCCAGTAGATCGACGGCGAGGACAGGTGCACCAGGCGACGAACGTGTTCCTTCAGGCACGCCTCCACCACGTTCTCGGTGACCACCACGTTGCCCTGGTGAAAGTCCTGGTAGCGTCCCCAGTTGCCCACCGCACCGGCGCAGTGCACCACGGTTTCGACGCCCTGGCAGACCCGCCGGGCCAACTCCGGGTCGCCCAGGTCCCCCGGAATGAACTGGGCGCCGCGGCGCACCAGGTGCTCGACGCCTTCGGCCCGCCGGCCATTGACCCGTACCTCCATGCCCTGCTCCAGGGCAAAGCGTGCAAAGCGCCCGCCAATGAAGCCGCTTGCGCCGGTGACCAGAATTCGCATGAAGCACTCCGCCTACTTGTTTGCAGATGATGCAGACGCCGGCAAACCCGACCACGGCACCAACCAACTGCTGGCGCTGCGCCGCAGGTGGTCGGTGAGTTGGCCGAGCAATTGCCCGCCATTGCGCCAATGATGCCAGTACAGCGGCACATCGATAGGCTTATCCGCCAGAATTTCCACCAGCTGCCCGCTGGCCAGTTGCGCCTGGGCCTGCAATTCGGGCACCAGGCCCCAGCCCACGCCGGCCTCGGTCATGCGCAGAAAGCCCTCCGAAGACGGGCACAGGTGATGCAGGAATGCACCATCGATACCCAGCGACACCAGGTAGCGATGCTGCAGAAAATCGTCCGGGCCGAACACCACGGCCGGGGTGCGGGCCAGGCGCGCCACCTCTACCCCCTGGGGAAAGTGGCGCGCCATGAAGTCGGGGCTGGCCAGCGCACGGTAGCGCATGGCGCCGAGCAGCTCGCTGCGCGCCCCGGCAACCGGTCGCTCGCTGGCGCAAAGGCAGGCCGCCACTTCGCCGGCGCGCATGCGCTTGAGGCCCACCTCCTGGTCTTCCACCACCAGCTCCAGCAGCACCCGCTCCTGCGCACAGAACGCCCCGACCGCCGCCGCCCACCAGGTGGCCAGGCTGTCGGCGTTGAGCGCTACCCGCAGACGCTCGGGCTGGCCGCCATCGTCCAGCGCCGGCACCTGATGCTGCAGGTCGCGCTCGAGCAGTCTCACCTGCTGTACATGGTTGAGCAGGCGCTTGCCGATCTCGGTGGGCGCTGGCGGCGCGGCGCGTACCAGCACCGGCTGGCCAACGCGCGCCTCCAGCAGCTTGATGCGTTGCGAAATGGCCGATTGCGACAGCCCGAGCAACTGTGCGCCCCGCTCGAAACCGCCCTGCTCGATCACCGCCGCCAGGGCGGAAAGCAACTTGTAGTCGAACATCAGTTTCCCTAATGCCGGATGAGGTTTATTGGTTTTTCTTATACGCCCACTGTCCGCACAATAGCCAGCGATCCCCCCTGTATTTTCGGCAGCCCGTGTGGCTGCTTCGCGGAGCACCTCCCATGTGGCAAAGCTACCTCAACGGCCTGCTGGTCGCCTTCGGGCTGATCATGGCCATCGGTACCCAGAACGCTTTCGTGCTGGCGCAGAGCCTGCGCCGTGAGCACCACCTGCCGGTGGCGGCGCTGTGCGTGTTCTGTGATGCGGTGCTGGTGGCGCTTGGCGTGTTCGGTCTGGCCACGGTGCTGGCGCAGAACCCGACCCTGCTGGCGGTCGCGCGCTGGGGTGGAGTGGTGTTTCTGCTGTGGTATGGCAGCAAGGCGCTGATCCGCGCCTGCTCCAGCCAGAGCCTGGAGCAGGGCGAGGGCCTGGGTCAGCGTTCGCGTCGCGCGGTGTTGCTCAGTGCCCTGGCGGTGACCCTGCTCAACCCCCACGTGTACCTGGATACCGTGTTGCTGATCGGCTCACTGGGTGCGCAGCAAAGCGTGCCAGGTGCCTACGTGGCGGGTGCGGCCAGTGCCTCGCTGCTGTGGTTCTTCACCCTGGCGCTGGGTGCGGCCTGGTTGGCGCCGTGGCTGGCCCGGCCTGGCACCTGGCGCCTGCTGGACCTGATGGTGGCGGTGATGATGTTTGCGGTGGCGTTGCAACTGGCGCTGGGCTGACCCGTTCGTCAGGTGTCGGCAAAGGCTCTGGAACCTCTATTCCATACACTTGTTGCGTGGTTTAGGTCAGGGCCCGGTGCTATGATCCCGAATCTGCGTCGCAAAGAGTAAAAACTCGCCGATGCATTCCGGCCGCCCGTGATCGGCCTTGCGCTCACCGCAACAGACCTGATTAGGAGAATCACCATGGCTTTTGAATTGCCGCCGCTGCCTTACGCACACGATGCCCTGCAGCCGCACATTTCCAAGGAAACCCTGGAATACCACCACGACAAGCACCACAACACCTACGTCGTGAACCTGAACAACCTGGTGCCAGGCACCGAGTTCGAAGGCAAGACCCTGGAAGAGATCGTCAAGACTTCTTCGGGCGGTATCTTCAACAACGCCGCTCAGGTCTGGAACCACACCTTCTACTGGAACTGCCTGGCGCCAAACGCTGGTGGCCAGCCTACCGGTTCGCTGGCTGAAGCCATCAACGCCGCGTTCGGTTCGTTCGACAAGTTCAAGGAAGAGTTCACCAAGACGTCGGTTGGCACCTTCGGTTCCGGTTGGGGCTGGCTGGTCAAGAAAGCTGACGGCTCCCTGGCGCTGGCCAGCACCATCGGTGCCGGCAACCCGCTGACCAGCGGTGACACCCCGCTGCTGACCTGCGACGTGTGGGAGCATGCCTACTACATCGACTACCGTAACGTGCGTCCGAAGTATGTCGAGGCGTTCTGGAACCTGGTCAACTGGAAGTTCGTGGCTGAGCAGTTCGAAGGCAAGACCTTCACTGCATAAGTGCTGCTTCTGAAAAAACCCGGCTCAGGCCGGGTTTTTTTATGCCGAAAAAGCGGCAAAGAGCAAAACCCCACCCACCAACCTTTTTTAACCAATTTCACCAACACCCTCTCTTGCTGCCCCCCCATACCGCGCTAACATCAATCGTTGGGAAACTTGTCGTACATCGCTCAAGTCGCAAGGCCGGGCAACCGATACAGTGACCGCTGGATCATGAATCCTGCCAACGGCCGATAGTGGATTGCCACAGATGATGGCAAAATGATGCCATGCGCATGGATTAAGGAAACCCCATTGAAGCTGGAACTCAAAAACAGCTTGTCGGTCAAGTTGCTCAGAGTGGTCCTGCTCTCGGCACTGGCCGTGGGCGTGGTACTCAGCTGTGCGCAGATCGTCTTCGATGCCTACAAGACCCGCCAGGCTGTCGCCAACGACGCCCAGCGAATCCTCGACATGTTCCGCGACCCTTCCACCCAGGCCGTATACAGCCTGGACCGCGAAATGGGCATGCAGGTCATCGAGGGGCTGTTCCAGGATGAGTCCGTGCGCATGGCCTCCATCGGTCACCCCAACGAAACCATGCTGGCAGAAAAGTCGCGCCCTCTGCAGGAACTGCCGACCCGCTGGCTCACCGACCTGATCCTCGGCCAGGAACGCACCTACACCACCCAGCTCGTCGGCCGCGCGCCCTACAGCGAATACTACGGCGACCTGAGCATCACCCTCGACACCGGCGCCTACGGCCAGGGCTTCGTGGTCAATTCGGTGATCATCTTCATTGCCGGCGTGCTCCGCGCCCTGGCCATGGGGCTGGTGCTGTACCTGGTCTATCACTGGCTGCTGACCAAGCCACTGTCCAAGCTCATCGAGAACCTCACTCAGATCAACCCCGACCGCCCCAGCCAGCATCAGCTGCCGCTGCTCAAGGGCCACGAGAAGAACGAACTCGGTCTGTGGGTGAACACCGCCAACCAACTGCTGGCGTCCATCGAACGCAATACCCACCTGCGCCACGAGGCCGAGAACAGCCTGCTGCGCATGGCCCAGTACGACTTTCTCACCGGCCTGCCCAACCGCCAGCAACTGCAACAGCAACTGGACAAGATCCTGGTCGATGCCGGGCGCCTGCAGCGCCGGGTTGCGGTGCTGTGCGTAGGCCTGGACGACTTCAAGGGCATCAACGAACAATTCAGCTACCAGGCCGGCGACCAGTTGCTGCTGGCCCTGGCCGACCGCCTGCGTGCCCACAGCGGTCGCCTGGGTGCCCTCGCCCGCCTGGGCGGCGACCAGTTCGCGCTGGTGCAGGCCGACATCGAACAACCCTACGAGGCCGCCGAGCTGGCCCAGAGCATTCTCGATGACCTGGAAGCGCCGTTCGCCCTGGACCATCAGGAGATCCGCCTGCGCGCCACCATCGGCATCACCCTGTTCCCCGAAGACGGCGACAGCACCGAGAAGCTGCTGCAAAAGGCCGAACAGACCATGACCCTGGCCAAGAGCCGTTCGCGCAACCGCTATCAGTTCTACATCGCCAGCGTCGACAGCGAGATGCGCCGGCGCCGCGAGCTGGAAAAGGACCTGCGCGAAGCCCTGCCGCGCAATCAGCTGTACCTGGTTTACCAACCGCAGATCAGCTACCGCGACCACCGCGTGGTGGGCGTCGAGGCGCTGCTGCGCTGGCAGCACCCGGAGCTGGGCATGGTTCCGCCCGATCAGTTCATACCGCTGGCCGAACAGAACGGCAACATCATCGTGATCGGCGAATGGGTGCTCGACCAGGCCTGCCGGCAACTGCGCGAATGGCACGACCAGGGCTTCAGCGACCTGCGCATGGCAGTCAACCTGTCGACCGTGCAACTGCACCACAGCGAGCTGCCCCGGGTGGTCAACAACCTGCTGCAGATCTACCGCCTGCCGCCGCGCAGCCTGGAACTGGAAGTGACCGAGACCGGCCTGATGGAAGACATCAGCACTGCCGCCCAGCACCTGCTGAGCCTGCGCCGCTCCGGCGCGCTGATCGCGATCGACGACTTCGGCACCGGCTACTCCTCGCTCAGCTACCTCAAGTCGCTGCCGCTGGACAAGATCAAGATCGACAAGAGCTTCGTGCAGGACCTGCTCGACGATGACGACGACGCCACCATCGTTCGCGCGATCATCCAGCTGGGCAAGAGCCTGGGCATGCAGGTGATCGCCGAGGGCGTGGAAACCGCCGAGCAGGAAGCCTACATCATTGCCCAGGGCTGTCATGAAGGTCAGGGCTACCACTACAGCAAGCCGCTGCCGGCACGCGAGCTGACCGCCTTCCTCAAAGCAGCGCAACGCAACCAGGTATCGATTCTGTGAGTGACGCTGCCGCCAAGGGCAGCGTGAACAGCATTTGAATTTTTACGTGGCAACCTCTTTACAGAAAATGCATATCTTTCGCATTATGTTGCACCTTTGCGTGCGGCTGCACGCCTGTTCAACCTCTCGACGCAGGAATAGCCCATGATTCGTATGCCTCTGGCCACCGCCAGTCTGCTGGCCATTGCCATCTCCCTCGCCGGCTGCGGCGATGACAAGGACAAGGCCGCCGCACCACAGGCCGCCGCACCTGCTGCCGCCAGCACCACCCAGGCGTCCGGGGCCGTCGACGAAGCCGCCGCCCAGGCGGTGGTCAAGCACTACGCCGAGATGGTGTATGCCGTGTACAGCGACTCGCTGAGCACCGCCAAGACCCTGCAGACCGCAGTCGATGCCTTCCTTGCCAAGCCCGACGCCGACACCCTGGCCGCCGCCAGGACTGCCTGGGTAGCCGCCCGTGTACCGTACCTGCAGAGCGAAGTGTTCCGCTTCGGCAACACCATCATCGACGACTGGGAAGGTCAGGTGAACGCCTGGCCGCTGGACGAAGGCCTGATCGACTACGTCGACAAGAGCTATGAACACGCCCTGGGCAACCCGGCCGCCACCGCCAACATCATCGCCAACACCGAGATCCAGGTGGGCGAAGACAAGGTCGACGTCAAGGACCTGACCCCCGAGAAGCTGGCCAGCCTGAACGAGCTGGGCGGTTCGGAAGCCAACGTCGCCACCGGCTACCACGCCATCGAATTCCTGCTGTGGGGCCAGGACCTCAACGGCACCGGCCCGGGCGCCGGCAACCGCCCTGCCTCGGACTACCTGCAAGGCGAAGGCGCCACCGGCGGTCACAACGAGCGTCGTCGTGCCTACCTCAAGGCCGTGACCCAGCTGCTGGTCAACGACCTGGAAGAAATGGTCGGCAACTGGAAGCCGGCAGTGGCCGACAACTATCGCGCCACCCTGGAGGCAGAACCTGTCGCCAACGGCCTGCGCAAGATGCTGTTCGGCATGGGCAGCCTGTCGCTGGGCGAACTCGCGGGCGAGCGCATGAAGGTCTCGCTGGAAGCCAACTCGCCTGAGGACGAGCAGGACTGCTTCAGCGACAACACCCACTACTCGCACTTCTACGACGCCAAGGGCATCCGCAACGTCTACCTGGGCGAGTACACCCGCACCGACGGCACCAAGCTGAGCGGCCCGAGCCTGTCGTCGCTGGTGGCCAAGGTCGATCCGGCCACCGACAACACCCTGAAGGCCGATCTGGAAGCCACCGAGGCGAAGATCCAGGTGATGGTCGACCACGCCCTCAAGGGTGAGCACTACGACCAGTTGATCGCTGCCGACAACGCTGCGGGCAACCAGATCGTGCGTGACGCCATCGCCGCGCTGGTCAAGCAGACCGGTGCCATCGAACAGGCTGCGGGCAAACTGGGCATCACCGACCTGAACCCGGACACCGCTGACCACGAGTTCTGAGTGGTAGCGTGCTGAAACAGAGGCGGCCTTCGGGTCGCCTTTTTTTGTGGGACCTCTTCGCTGGAAGCTGAAGCAGATTTCATCCAGCAAACGCAAATCCCTCTTATTCATATCCCCCGCGCCTGCTAAGCTTGCACGCCGGTTTTACGCTAGCCATTCAGGATTCTCGATGCCCGCTCCGCTTCACCGCGCCCTTCCCCTGCTGCTGGCCCTGGCCCTGAGCGCCTGTGACGACGCCCCGCGTTTCACCAAGGCCGAACCTGGCGAGGCACGTGCCGGTGGCAGCACCACCGTGAACAAGCGCGACCGCAACGCCTACTCCATGCCCTCGGCCAACCTCACCCCGAGCCAGCGCCTGGACTTCAGCGTGGGCAACAGCTTCTTCCGCAGCCCGTGGGTGATCGCCCCGTCCACCACCACCGCACGCGATGGCCTGGGCCCGCTGTTCAACACCAACGCCTGCCAGAACTGTCATATTCGCGACGGGCGCGGGCACCCGCCCGCAGAGGGCGCCAAAAACGCGGTATCGATGCTGGTGCGCCTGTCGATCCCCGACCAGCCCGAATACGCCAAGGTGATCGAGCAACTGGGCATCGTGCCCGAGCCGGTCTATGGCGGGCAGTTGCAGGACATGGCCGTGCCCGGCGTGGCCCCCGAGGGCAAGGTGCGGGTCAGCTACACCCCGGTGAACGTCACCTTCAAGGACGGCACCCAGGTCGAACTGCGCAAGCCGCAGCTGCAGATCACCCAGCTTGGCTACGGCCCGATGCACCCCGACACACGCTTCTCGGCACGCGTCGCGCCGCCGATGATCGGCCTGGGCCTGCTCGAGGCCATCCCTGATGAGGCCATCCTGGCCAACGCCGACCCCGAGGGGCGCAACGGCAACGGCATTCGTGGCCGGCCCAACCTGGTATGGGACGACGCCCAGGGCAAGCAGGTACTTGGCCGCTTCGGCTGGAAGGCCGGGCAACCCAACCTCAACCAGCAGAATGCCCATGCGTTCTCCAGCGACATGGGCCTGACCAGCAGCCTGGTGCCGCGCGACGACTGCACCCCGGCGCAGCTCGATTGCCTGGCCCAGCCCAATGGCAACGGCGCCGATGGCGAGCAGGAGGTCAGCGACAATATCCTGCGCCTGGTGCTGTTCTACACCCGCAACCTGGCGGTGCCGGTACGCAAGGACGTCGATTCGCCCCAGGTGCTGGCTGGCAAGAACCTGTTCTTCCAGGCCGGCTGCCAGGGCTGCCACACCCCCACATTCACCACCTCGGCCAATGCCGCCGAACCGGAGCTGGCCAACCAGACCATCCGCCCCTACAGCGACCTGTTGCTGCACGACATGGGCCCGGGGCTGGCCGACAACCGCAGCGAATTCGCCGCCGGTGGCCAGGACTGGCGCACCGCGCCGCTGTGGGGCATCGGCCTGAACCAGACCGTCAGTGGTCATACCCAGTTTCTGCATGACGGGCGCGCCCGCAACCTGCTCGAGGCCGTGCTCTGGCACGGCGGCGAAGCCGAGCCTGCGCGCCAGCACGTCTTGACCTTCAATGCCGAGCAACGCGCCGCGTTGCTGGCGTTCCTGAACTCACTCTAGAGAAGGAGCCGGACATGTTCCGTCCCAAGCTGTTGTTCACCAGCCTCGCCGCCATCGCCCTGGGCGCCTGCTCGCCGCAGGACCCGCAGGCCGTGACCTCTGCCGCGATCGCCAAGCAGGTGATCCTGCCGACCTACAGCCGCTGGGTCGAAGCCGACCGCCAGCTGGCCGTCAGCGCCCTGGCCTTCTGCGAAGGCAAGGCCGACCTGGCCACCGCACGCGCCGACTTCCTGCACGTACAAAAAGCCTGGGCCGAGTTGCAACCGCTGCTGATCGGCCCGCTGGCCGAGGGCAACCGCGCCTGGCAGGTGCAGTTCTGGCCCGACAAGAAGAACCTGGTGGGCCGTCAGGTCGAGCAACTGGTCAACGGCGACAAGCCGGTGGATGCCGAGACCGTGGCCAAGTCCAGCGTCGTGGTGCGCGGCCTGTCGGCCTACGAGTACATCCTGTTCGACAGCAAGCCGGACGTCGCCACCGCCGAACAGAAGGCCCGTTATTGCCCGCTGCTGGTGGCCATCGGCGAACACCAGAAGAACCTCGCCGAAGAGATCCTCAAAGGCTGGAACAGCACCGACGGCATGCTGGCGCAGATGACCAAGTTCCCCAACCAGCGCTACGCCGACTCCCATGAGGCGATCGCCGACCTGCTGCGCGCCCAGGTCACCGCGCTGGACACCCTGAAGAAGAAGCTCGGCACGCCGATGGGGCGCCTGAGCAAGGGCATCCCGCAGCCGCTGCAGGCTGAAGCCTGGCGCAGCCACTCCTCGCTCAAGAGCCTGGAAGCCAGCCTGATCGCCGCCCAGACCGTGTGGGTCGGGGTCGACAACCAGGGCCTGCGCGGCCTGCTGGGCAAGGACCAGAAGGCCCTGGCCGACAAGATCGACGCGGCCTATGCTGATGCCCTCAAGCAACTGAAGGCGATCGACCGGCCCCTGGGCGAAATGCTCCAGGACGATGCCGGCCGCGAGCAACTGAACGCCTTCTACGACAGCCTGAACGTGGTTCACCGCCTGCATGAAGGTGAACTGGCCAAGGCGCTGAACATCCAGCTGGGCTTCAATGCCAACGACGGTGACTGATCATGTTGCGACGCCAGGCCCTCAAACTCGGTAGCGTGCTGCTCAGCGCCCTGACCCTGGGCGGCTGGACCCTGTGGCGCAGCAAGGGCCAGCAGCCACTGCTGCTGTCGGCCCGTGACGATGCCGACGGCAAGCACTATGCCGTGGGCTATCGCCTGGACGGCACCCAGGTGTTCGCCACCCAGGTCGGCCTGCGCTGCCACGACATCATCAACCACCCCGAGCGGCCGATCGCGCTGTTCGTGGCGCGCCGCCCCGGCACCGAGAGCTACCTGATCGACCTGCGCGACGGGCGCCTGCTGCAGACCCTGGCCTCGCAGCCTAACCGGCACTTCTATGGCCACGCGGTGATCCACAAGGGCGGCGAATGGCTGTACGCCACCGAGAACGACACCACCGACCCGGGCCGTGGCGTGCTGGGTGTGTACCGCTTCGAAGGCGAACGCCTGGCCCATCATTCGGAAATCCCGACCCACGGCATCGGCCCGCACCAGGTGTCGTGGCTGCCTGACGGCGAGACCCTGGTGGTGGCCAATGGCGGTATCCGCACCGAAGCCGAGAGCCGGGTGGAGATGAACCTGGATGCGATGCAGCCCAGCCTGGTGCTGATGCAGCGCGACGGCACCCTGCTGAGCAAGGAAACCCTGAGCCAGCAGATGAACAGCGTGCGCCACCTGGCGATTGCCGACGACGGCACCGTGCTGGCGTGCCAGCAGTTCATGGGCGGCTCGGAAGAAACCGCCGAATTGCTGGCGATCAAGCGTCCGGGGCAGCCGTTCGTGGCCTTCCCGGTGCCGGAGCGCCAGTTGCAGTCCATGGCCCAGTACACCGCCAGCGTGGCGGTGCACAGCGAGCTGCGACTGGTGGCGATGACCGCGCCACGGGCCAACCGCCTGTTCATCTGGGACCTGGACAGCGCCGAGGTGAAGCTGGATGCGCCGATGCCGGACTGCGCGGGCGTGGGCGCAGTGGCCGATGGCTTTGTGGTGACCTCCGGGCAAGGGCGTTGCCGGCTGTACGACTGCCGCAAGGCAGCGCTGGTGGGGCAACCGCTGCAACTGCCTTCGGGGTTGTGGGACAACCATCTGCACCTGATCTGATATCCGGTCGCCCCTTTCGCCGGCAAGGCCGGCTCCTACGGGTTGGGCGCCGTCTGTAGGAGCCGGCCTTGCCGGCGAAGGGGCCGGTACTGGCAGCAAATATCCCCAAGCAACACCCGGCCCCCTGCGCCGCGACCGACTAGACTTGCGCAACAACGCTTCCAGGGAGCTGGTCCATGCTGCGCCGTCGCATGCTCATCATGCTGGGTATCGTCCTGCTGCTGGTGCTGGCCCTGGGCGGCTACAAGGGTTTGTCCATCTACCGCCAGATCCAGCAGTTCTCCGCGCCCAAGCCGCCGGTCAGCGTCGCCGCCGCCGAGGCGCGCGAGCAGCCCTGGCAAAGCCGCCTGCCCGCCGTGGGCAGCCTCAAGGCCCTGCAAGGGGTGGACCTGAGCCTGGAGATCGCCGGCACGGTCAAGGCCCTGCACTTCGAATCCGGCCAGCAGGTCAAGGCCGGGCAACTGCTGCTGCAGCTGGACAGCGACGTGGAGACGGCCCTGCTCGGCACCGCCCAGGCCGACCTCGGGCTGGCCCAGGTGGATTATCAGCGAGGCAGCCAGCTGGTCGGCAGCCAGGCCATCTCCAAGGGCGAATTCGACCGCCTGCGCGCCCAGCTGCTGCGCAACCAGGCGGTAGTGGCGCAACTCAAGGCATCCCTGGCGAAAAAGAGCATCAACGCGCCGTTCACCGGCACCATCGGTATCCGCCAGGTCGACCTGGGCAGCTACCTGGCCAGCGGCACGGTGATCGCCACCCTGCAGGACCTGAGCAGCCTGTATGTCGACTTCTTCGTGCCGGAACAGGCGCTGCCCAACCTCAGCCTCGGCCAGCAGGCGCTGGTCTCGGTGGCCGCCTACCCGCACCGCAGCTTCACCGCCACCCTCAGCGCGATCAACCCCAAGGTCGACGACACCACCCGCAACCTGCAGGTGCGCGCCACCCTGGCCAACCCCGACGGCACGTTGCTGCCGGGCATGTTCGCCAGCCTGCAGGTGTTGCTGCCCAACCCGCGCAACGCGGTGGTGGTGCCGCAGAGCGCCGTCACCTACACCCTCTATGGCAACTCGGTGTATGTCGCCGTGCCGAAAAAGTCCGAAGACGGCAAGGTGCAGACCACGGCCGATGGCCAGCCGCAACTGATCGCCGAGCGGCGCTTCGTCGAGACCGGCGAGCGCCGCGACGGCCTGGTGGTGATCGCCAAGGGCCTCACGCCCGGCGAAACGGTGGTCACCGCCGGCCAGTTGAAGCTGACCCAGGGCGCTGCCGTCACCCTGAGCGCCGACAAGACCCTGCAAGCCGAACCGACCAGCCAGCCCGGCGCCGACTGACCAAGGAACCGCCATGGCCTTTACCGACCCGTTCATCCGTCGCCCGGTGCTGGCCAGCGTGGTCAGCCTGCTGATCGTGCTGCTGGGGTTCCAGGCCTGGAGCAAACTGCCGATCCGCCAGTACCCGCAGATGGAAAACGCCCTGATCACTGTGACCACCGCCTACCCAGGGGCCAACGCCGAAACCATCCAGGGCTACATCACCCAGCCCCTGCAGCAGAGCCTGGCCAGTGCCGAAGGCATTGACTACATGACCTCGGTGAGCCGGCAGAATTTTTCGGTGATCTCGATCTACGCGCGCATCGGCTCCGACAGCGACCGGCTGTTCACCGAGCTGCTGGCCAAGGCCAACGAGGTCAAGAACAAGCTGCCCCAGGACGCCGAGGACCCGGTGCTGAGCAAGGAGGCCGCCGATGCCTCGGCGCTGATGTACATCAGCTTCTACAGCAAGGAGCTGAGCAACCCGCAGATCACCGACTACCTGTCGCGGGTGATCCAGCCCAAGCTCGCTACCCTGCCCGGCATGGCCGAAGCCGAGATCCTCGGCAACCAGGTGTTCGCCATGCGCCTGTGGATCGACCCGGTGAAGCTGGCCGGCTACGGCCTGAGCGCCGGCGATGTGACTGCCGCGGTGCGCCGCTACAACTTCCTGTCCGCCGCCGGCGAGGTCAAGGGCCAGTACGTGGTCACCAGCATCAACGCCACCACCGAACTCAAGTCGGCCGAAGCCTTCGCCGCCATCCCGCTCAAGACCAAGGGCGACAGCCGCGTGCTGCTGGGCGATGTGGCACGGGTGGAGATGGGCGCGGAGAACTACGACACGGTCAGCTCGTTCGACGGCACGCCGTCGGTGTACATCGGCATCAAGGCCACCCCGGCCGCCAACCCGCTGGACGTGATCAAGGAGGTGCGCAAGCTGATGCCGGAGCTGGAAGCGCAGTTGCCGCCCAACCTCAAGGCCTCCATCGCCTATGACGCCACGCTGTTCATCCAGGCCTCCATCGACGAGGTGGTCAAGACCCTGGTCGAGGCGGTGCTGATCGTGATCGTGGTGGTGTTCCTGTTTCTCGGCGCGCTGCGCTCGGTGCTGATCCCGGTGATCACCATCCCGCTGTCGATGATCGGCGTGCTGTTCTTCATGCAATTGATGGGCTACTCGCTGAACCTGTTGACGCTGCTGGCGATGGTGTTGGCCATCGGCCTGGTGGTGGACGATGCGATCGTGGTGGTGGAGAACATCCACCGCCATATCGAGGAGGGCAAGACGCCGTTAGACGCCGCGCTGGAAGGCGCCCGGGAGATCGCCATGCCGGTGGTCTCGATGACCATCACCCTGGCGGCGGTGTACGCCCCCATCGGTTTCCTGGAGGGCCTCACCGGGGCCCTGTTCAAGGAGTTCGCCCTGACCCTGGCCGGGGCCGTGGTGATTTCCGGCATCGTCGCGCTGACCCTGTCGCCTATGATGTGTGCCCTGCTGCTGCGCCCGGAGCAGAACCCCAGCGGCCTGGCCCATCGTCTCGACCAACTGTTCGAGCGGCTCAAGCGCCGCTACCAGACGCTTTTGCACGGCACCCTCGAGACCCGGCCGGTGGTGATCGTGTTCGCCCTGATCGTGCTGTGCCTGATCCCGGTGTTTCTGATGTTCAGCAAGAACGAGCTGGCCCCGGACGAAGACCAGGGCATCATCTTCATGATGGCCACCGCCCCGCAACCGGCCAACCTCGATTACCTGAACGCCTACACCGACGAGTTCATCACGATCTTCAAGTCATTCCCCGAGTACTACTCCTCGTTCCAGATCAACGGCTTCAACGGCGTGCAATCGGGCATCGGCGGCTTTCTGCTCAAGCCGTGGAACCAGCGCAGCCGCACCCAGATGGAGTTGCTGCCCGAGGTGCAGGCCAAGCTGGCGACCATCAGCGGCCTGCAGATCTTCGGCTTCAACCTGCCCTCCCTGCCGGGCACCGGCGAAGGCCTGCCATTCGCCTTCGTGATCAACACGCCGAATGACTACGTGTCGTTGCTGGAAGTGGCGCAGCGGGTCAAGGACCGCGCCCAGGCCTCGGGCAAGTTCGCCTTCCTGGACATCGACCTGGCATTCGACAAGCCGGAGGTGGTGGTGGATATCGACCGGGCCAAGGCGGCGCAGATGGGGGTGTCGATGGATGCCCTGGGCGGCACCCTGGCCACGCTGCTGGGCGAGGCCGAGATCAACCGCTTCACCATCGAGGGGCGCAGCTACAAGGTGATCGCCCAGGTCGAGCAGGCCTACCGCGACAACCCCGGCTGGCTGAACAACTACTACGTGAAGAACGAGCAGGGCCGGATGCTGCCCCTGTCGACCCTGATCAGCGTCAGCGACCGCGCGCGGCCGCGCCAGCTCAACCAGTTCCAGCAGCTGAACTCGGCGATCATCCAGGGCTTCCCGCTGGTGAGCATGGGCGAGGCCCTTGAGACGGTGCGCAGCATCGCCCAACAGGAGGCACCGGCAGGCTTCGCCTTCGACTACAGCGGGCAGGCACGTCAGTTCGTGCAGGAAGGCAGTGCGCTGTGGGTGACCTTCGGCCTGGCGCTGGCGATCATCTTTCTGGTGCTGGCGGCGCAGTTCGAGAGTTTCCGCGACCCGCTGGTGATCCTGGTGACGGTGCCCCTGTCGATCTGTGGAGCATTGATCCCGCTGTTTCTGGGGTGGTCGAGCATGAACATCTACACCCAGGTGGGGCTGGTGACACTGATCGGGCTGATCAGCAAGCACGGCATCCTGATCGTCGAGTTCGCCAACCAGTTGCGCCTGCACAAGGGGCTGACTGCGCGGGATGCCGTAGAGGAAGCGGCAGCGATACGCCTGCGGCCGGTGCTGATGACCACGGCGGCGATGGTATTCGGCATGGTGCCGCTGATACTGGCGACTGGCGCCGGGGCGGTGAGTCGGTTCGACATCGGCATGGTGATCGCCACCGGGATGTCGGTGGGCACGCTGTTCACGTTGTTCGTGTTGCCGTGCGTGTATACGTTGCTGGCCAGGAAGGAAATGCCAAGTACGGCGCTGGAATCGAGTTGAACGCATCGCGGGTCAAGCCTGCTCCCACAAGGATCACTGCAACCCTGTGGGAGCGGGCTTGACCCGCGATGGGTCGATACATTTCATCACCCGTTGGAGCGCAGCCCCCGGCTCATGCCGAACAGGAACAACAGCAGGTCATGGTCCGGTTGCGCCGTGACGACCGGCTTGGCCGTCCGCGGCAGCGGACACTGCGCGCCCAGGTCGATGGAACTGAGCACCTGCGGACGCGGCTCCTCCCACGCGGCGAAAGCCACCGAAGCCACCGCCAACGCCACAAGCAGAAACAAACCTCGTGCTATTTCTAGTTTCATTGCTCTAAACCTTTGACAGCGCTGCCAAACGCCACTTCGTAAAAGTAGAGCAACTTCTTCCAGTCCGCATCGTTCCACGACGAATGGCGGCGCAGTTGCTTCAGGTCATTGGCGGCCGCACGCTGGCAGCTGATGCGCCGGCGGCACTTCTCCAGGTCCAGCAAGGCGACCTCGGCACGCGCATCCGCGCCCTCGCCGGTCACCTTCACGAAAATATGCTTGCTGTACAGGCAGCCATGCTGCCAGTGCCCGCGGTGCATGCGCGCCAGGTTGCCGGCCAGGTCCTCGAGCACCCGGTCGTGCAGCACCTCGCCGTGCTGCTCGCGCCCGCCGCCGGCGTACCACAGGTCGATCTCCTCGAAACCGTCCAGCGCCTCGCTGACCAGCAGCGCCCGCCACTGGTGCTGGGCATCGCGCTCCACGCCGCAATAGACGATATGCGGCACCCGCACGCCCAACTGCTCGAAACTGCTCAGGGCAGCGAACTCACGCAATACCGTGGGGCGACCGAAAGGGTGCAACAGGCTGCGGTAGATATGCCCGACCTGGCGCTTGGCATACAGCAGATGGCCCGTCTCGTCGCTCAGGCGCTGCACGCCGCTTTCGCCGCCACGCCGCTGGTTGGGCGCCTCCACCCATTCGCCCTGGCGCTGCCAGAAGTAATCGAATTGATCCGAGACCGCCGTACCGCCCGTTCCTTCCACAGCCATTCCTTCACCCCTTGCGCAATACGTAAACTCGCCACATCGCATAGAACGGCAAAAAGTCCATTCGTTCCTGAATACGGAAACCTGCGGCCTCGAACTCCTGTTCAACCGTAGCAGCTGGTAACACAAAACGGTTCTGGTAACTGCCATCGGCCTGCCCGTTGTTACGGCGTGCTTCCAGGCGTTTACGCCGCCAGGCCTTGATGTTGCCGTCCACCCACAACGAGATGATCACGCTGTCGCGGCTAACCCGTTGAAACTCCGAAAGAATCGCCTTGCGATGGGCCGCTTCGCCAATGTGGTGGAACAGCCGCATGCAGAAAATGCTGTCTACCGCGTTGTCCGGCAGATCGATGGCGAAGGCTGATGTCTGCAAGGGCCGTACCCGTTTGACCACTTCTGCCGGTTGCGACCCGCAGGCGATCTGCAGCATGGCGGCGGAATTGTCGGCGCCGATGATCACGCGGTTGGCCTTTTCGGCCAGCAGCGGCCAGAAACGGCCGGCACCGCTGGGCAGGTCCAGCACCAGGCCAGGCTCGCCGGCCAGCGCCAAGGCACGCCGGGCCAATTGCTCGTCACGCTGGTGGGACAAGCGGCGGGCAATGCCGTCCTGGTGCTTGTGCAGGTACTGTTGAGCGTGCTGCTCGTCGTACTTTTCGGAAAACTTGAGCTTGATGGGACTGCGCATGGTGCATCTCCTGACTCCAATGCCGCCTACCTTAAGCAGGGCGACGTTGGCGTCAGGTCATGCGAACGTGAAAAAAATGTCAGGTTGCATCGGTAAGTTACAAGGTGTTTCCGGGGGCCTGCGACCCGGCCGTGCCCAATTTCACATGGAACCGGCAACCATGGGGCTCGGCGGCGCTCAGGCTGACGCTCCAGCCCTGGTCCTCGCAGATCCGCTGCACCAGCGACAGGCCCAGCCCGAGCCCTTCCCCGCGTTTTTCGCCGCCGCGCACGAACGGCTGGAACATGGCCTCGCGATGCTCCTCGGGAATTCCCACGCCGCTGTCCTCGACGGTGAAGCCATCGGGCTCCAGGGTGAGGCGGATGTACCCCTGGTCGGTGTAGTGCGCCGCATTGCGCAGCAGGTTGCCCATCACCGATTGCAGGAACGTGGCGTTGTACAGGGTCGGCAGCGCGCCGGTGTCGTGGTAGGTGAGGGTCAGCCCCTTCTGCTCGATGGTGTCGCGCCAGACGCCGATCAGTTCGTTGCCCACCTCGCGCAGGCTTGCCCGCGAAGCGACGGCACCCTCGTCGCGCTGGGCGCGGGCGAGCATGAGGAAGGTCTGCACCAGTTCGCGCATTTCTTCGGTGGCCCGCGAAATGCGCTCGACCTGGGCGCGGGCGCGATTGTCGATGGCCGGGTTCTCCAGCAGCAGCTCGCACGAGCTGGCCAGCACCATCAGGGGCGTGCGTAGTTCATGGCTGACATCGCTGGTGAACAGCCGCTCGCGGGTCAGTGCATCGCGCAGGCGCCCCAGGGTGGCGTCGAAGGCCACCGCCAGTTGCCCCACTTCGTCGGCCGCGTAGTCCGGCGCCAGGGGCGGCGCCAGGCCCAGCAACTGGTCGCGGTGGCGCACCTGGCGCGCCAGCCGGATCACCGGGGCCATCACCCGCCGTGCCAGCACCCAGCCGAGGAACACCGCCAGTGCCAGGCTGAGCACGAAGCCCACCACCACCACGGCGAACAGCACACGCTCGCGTTCTTCGAAATCGCTCTGGTCCTGCAGCAGCACGTAGTGCCGCCCGTCCACCACCTCGACCATGGCGTGGTACGACAGGTGCTCGCGAAACACTTCGTGAAACCCCGGGGTGAGGTGACGCAGGTCCTTGGGCAGGTCGAAGTCGTCGCGCCCGCCACTGTAGTAGAACAACTGGTCGGGCCGCGGGCGGTGGCTCCACTCCGATACGCTGTCCATCAGCAGCATGCGCTTGAGGTCGCCCCCCAGTACCGAGGAGATCAGGCGCTCTTCCACCAGGTGCACGGTGGCCACGATGCCGAAGGCGAAGGCCCCGGCCACCAGCGCGCTCATCAGCGCGAAGGCGATGATGATGCGCTGGGCAAGGCTTTGCTTAAACTCCATCACGACCCTCGGCCAGTCGATAGCCAACACCGTGCACGGTATGCAGCAGGGGCTTGTCGAATGGCTTGTCGATCACCTGGCGCAACTGGTGGACGTGGCTGCGCAGGCTGTCACTGTCGGGGCAGTCGTCGCCCCACAGGGCTTCTTCCAGTACCTCACGGCGCAGCACGTGGGGGCTCTTCTGCATCAGCACTGCAAGCAGCTTGAGGCCGACCGGGTTGAGCTTGAGGAACTTGCCCTGGCGGGTGACCTCCAGGGTGTCGAGGTCGTAGCTCAGGTCGCCGACGTTCAGGCTGCGCCGGCCACCGCCCTGGGCCCGGCGCAGCACCGCTTCGATGCGGGCGGCCAGTTCCGACAGGGCGAACGGCTTGAGCAGGTAGTCGTCGGCGCCGGAGCGAAAGCCCTGCAGGCGGTCGTCGAGCTGGTCGCGGGCGGTCAGCATGATCACCGGGGTATCGCGCCGGGCATCCTCGCGCAGGCGCTTGCACAAGGTGTAGCCGTCGATGCCGGGCAGCATGATGTCGAGCACGATCAGGTCGTAGTGCTCGGTGGCAGCCAGGTGCAGGCCCGACAGGCCGTCCTGGGCGCAGTCGACGGTGTAGCCCTTGAGGCCCAGGTAATCGGCCAGGTTGGCCAGGATATCGCGGTTGTCTTCAACCAGTAGAATTCGCATCGGTACCTCTCCCCCGTCCTCGTTTGCCTGCTTGGCAGGCGCAGCTTAAGGCCATCGTCCAGGCCCCGCCAGCGCCGCATGGATTTAATCGCAACTGACATTTTTTTCACCCCAGCTTCACACATAGCGTAGGCGCGGCGGCACACAATCGGCAGTTTCCATTGCCTGCCTGGACCCTGCCATGCCTGCCACTCCCCCTTTACCCGCGTCCCGCCCGCTGAACCTGTGGATTGCCCTGGGCATTCCGCTGCTGACCGCCGTGTGCCTGATCCTGCTGGAGCTGACCGACCTGGACATGGCCCTGGCCAACCTCGCGTTCGACCCGCAGGCGGGCCAGTTCATCGGTCGTCACAGCTATTTTCTCGAAGACATCCTGCATGACCGCGCCAAGGAGCTGGTGATCCTGTTCGCGGTGCTGGCCATCGTCGGCTTTGCCGCCAGCTTTGTGCTGCAGCGCCTCAAGAGCTGGCGCCGGGAACTGGGTTGCCTGGTGCTGGCGATGGGCCTGTCGACCGGCTTCGTGACGCCGCTCAAGGCCGCGACGGCGGTGCAGTGCCCCTGGAGCCTGAGCGAATTCGGCGGCCAGGAAACCTACAGCAAGCTGTTAGAGGCCCGCCCCGCCACCGACAAGCCAGGGCGCTGCTGGCCGGGCGGGCATGCGGCCACGGGGTTTACCCTGTTTGCGCTGTTTTTTGTCCTGCGTGATCGCAAGCCACGCCTGGCCAAGGCCGCGCTGGTGTTCGCCTTTGGCCTGGGGGTGGTGTTTTCGGTGGGCAGGATGCTGCAGGGCGCCCACTTCTTTTCGCACAATGTGTGGACCGCAGTGTTCTGCTGGCTGATCGGGTTGGGGTGCTACTGGCTGGTGTTGTATCGCAAGCCGTCACTGGCCGCTTCGCCAGCCAGGCTGGCACCTACAGGATTCGCTGAACGTCTGTAGGAGCCAGCTTTGCTGGCGAAGGGTTTCTGCCAGACATAAAAAAGCCCCGCACAAGGCGGGGCTCTTCTTCAAGCGGGTGAGGCTGGCTTACATCATGCCGCCCATGCCGCCCATGCCACCCATGCCACCCATGCCGCCCATGTCAGGCATGCCACCGGCAGCCTTGTCTTCAGGCGCATCGGCAACCATGGCTTCGGTAGTGATCATCAGACCACCGATCGAGGCCGCGGCCTGCAGAGCCGAACGGGTCACCTTGGCAGGGTCCAGGATGCCCATTTCGATCATGTCGCCGTACTCGCCGGTAGCAGCGTTGTAACCGAAGTTGCCCGAACCTTGCTTGACCTTGTCGACTACCACGCTTGGCTCGTCGCCGGCGTTGGCAACGATCTGGCGCAGTGGGGACTCGACGGCGCGACGCAGCAACTGGATACCCACGTTCTGGTCTTCGTTGTCGCCCTTGAGCTCGGCAATGGCCTGCAGCGAGCGAACCAGCGCCACGCCACCGCCAGGTACCACGCCTTCTTCGACGGCTGCGCGGGTAGCGTGCAGGGCGTCTTCAACGCGGGCTTTCTTCTCTTTCATTTCAACTTCGGTGCCGGCACCGACCTTGATCACGGCAACACCGCCAGCCAGCTTGGCCAGACGCTCTTGCAGTTTTTCACGGTCGTAATCCGAGGAAGTCTCTTCGATCTGGGCACGGATCTGCTTGACGCGTGCTTCGATGTCGGCTTCAACGCCAGCACCGTCGATGATGGTGGTGTTTTCCTTGGACAGGGTCACGCGCTTGGCGTTGCCCAGGTGCTCCAGGGTGGTCGACTCCAGGCTCAGGCCGATTTCTTCGGAGATCACGGTACCGCCGGTCAGGACGGCGATGTCCTGCAGCATGGCCTTGCGGCGGTCGCCGAAGCCAGGTGCCTTGACCGCAGCCACTTTCACGATGCCGCGCATGTTGTTGACCACCAGGGTAGCCAGCGCTTCGCCTTCGACGTCTTCAGCCACGATCAGCAGCGGACGACCGGCCTTGGCAACGGCTTCCAGTACTGGCAGCAGTTCGCGGATGTTGGAGATCTTCTTGTCGACCAGCAGCAGCAGCGGGCCGTCGAGCTCGGCAACCATGGTGTCCGGCTTGTTGACGAAGTAAGGGGACAGGTAGCCACGGTCGAACTGCATGCCTTCTACAACCGACAGTTCGTTTTCCAGGCCCGAGCCTTCTTCGACGGTGATCACGCCTTCTTTACCGACTTTTTCCATGGCTTCGGCAATGATTTCACCGATGGAGGTGTCGGAGTTGGCCGAGATGGTACCGACCTGAGCGATGGCCTTGGAATCGGCGCATGGCTTGGACAGGTTCTTCAGCTCTTTGACGATGGCGATGGTGGCCTTGTCGATACCGCGCTTGAGGTCCATCGGGTTCATGCCGGCAGCAACGGCCTTGAGGCCTTCGCTGACGATGGCCTGAGCCAGAACGGTAGCGGTGGTGGTGCCGTCGCCCGCTTCGTCGTTAGCCTTGGAGGCCACGTCTTTCAGCAGTTGGGCGCCCATGTTCTCGAAGGCGTCCTTGAGTTCGATTTCCTTGGCAACCGAAACACCGTCTTTGGTGATGGTTGGCGCGCCGAAGCTCTTGGCCAGAACCACGTTGCGGCCTTTCGGGCCCAGGGTCGCTTTTACCGCGTCAGCCAGAACGTTGACGCCAACCAGCATTTTCTTACGGGCGGAATCGCCGAATTTTACGTCTTTAGCAGCCATGATCGTTTAATCCTTGAATACTTTGGAGTAACGGGAAACCAGCGGATCAGCCTTCGATAACGGCGAGAATCTCGTTCTCAGCCATTACCAGCAGGTCTTCGCCGTCAACTTTCACAGTGTTGCTGCCCGAGTACGGGCCGAAAACCACCTTGTCACCCACTTTCACGGCCAGCGCGCGCACTTCGCCGTTGTCCAGGATGCGGCCGGTACCCACGGCGACGATTTCGCCACGGTTGGGTTTTTCAGCGGCCGAGCCTGGCAGAACGATACCGCCAGCGGTTTTCGATTCTTCTTCGCTGCGACGGATGACGACGCGGTCATGCAGAGGACGAAGCTTCATTGTCGATCTCTCCTGATAGTGGTTTTCATCGGCCGGTATCGTTACCGGCGTGTTGATGCTTTCGGCGTAGCCGATCGTGGACCGCGGGGCGGGCCACGCATGTATTGTCTGGGGCAAATGCCCAGAAACCTTGCGGTGACCCATACATGAGGTCGGCCAAGGCGATTACAAGGCTTGCCGATGAAAATTTTTGCAGCCCGGCGCGCCAAATGAAAAACGGCCCCGAAGGGCCGTTTCATGCTACGCGGGCGAGCGCTCGCGTCACGGGTCACGCTTTTCGTATTCGCCTTCGATCACATTGGGCTGACGCGGTGCGCCGGGCGGCGCATTGAACGGGTCGTCGCCGAAGGCGCGCTGACGCATGGCCTGGGCTTCGGCGCGCTGGCGCAGCTTGTTGGCCAGCAACCGGCGGCTGAACGGTAACAGCACGATCAGGCCGATCACGTCGCTGATGAAGCCGGGGAGCAACAGCAGACCGCCACCCAGGGCCAGCATCAGGCCGTGGAACATGTCTTCGGCCGGCAATTCGCCGCGCTGCAGGCTCGCCCGCGCACGCAGCGCGGTGGCAAGGCCTGCGACCCGCACCACCAGCACACCAAGGGCCGAGCCCGCGATGATCAGCAGCAGCGCCGGGAAAAATCCGATCGCGGTGCTGACCTTGAAAAACACATACAGCTCGAGCACCGGGAAAAGCAGAAACAGCAGTAGAAAAGCACGCATCAAGGGTTCCTCTACGCAAGATGTCCTTGCAGGTACGACCTTAAATGGTTGCTGGCCGTTGCAATTTCAACCCTCGACCGCCTCGCGATCAGGCCACTGTTCGGCGCGGGCCAGCAAAACCAGGGCTTCGCGTACTTGTATCGGTGTATTGCAAGACCTTGGAAACGCCAGCCAGTGCAGGCCCTGGCCGATGCGCAGGTGCATGCCCTCGGTATCGATCCCTACCAGCGAGGCCGGTGCACTGGCCGGCAGGCCGCTGAGTTCGACGTAGTGCGCGATGGCGTTGGCATGGTCGTCGTTCATGTGCTCGACCATGCTCACCTCGGCCTTGCCGGCGAACGGGTTGGCCAGGGTCACGTCGTCCAGCCAGTGAATCGCGCCGAAGCCACCGATATAGCGATGGCGCACCGGCCTGAGCACCCAGAAGTCGAAGTCGTGGGCACTGTGGTACTGGCTCGATTCGGGGAAGTAGCGGTAATAGCGCCCGGCGGCGGCCTCGATGGCCTCGGGGTCGGCCAGCTTGTGGGCCTCGGCCATCAAGGTAAGACGACCCACCGCCTGCACGTCCTCGGCATCGCGCTCGCCTACCAGCAGCGAACACTTGGGGTCTTTTTGCAGGTTGTGGGTGTGCTGGGCAATGCGACTGATCAGGATCAGCGGGTTACCGTCGGCGTCCAGGCAATACGGCACCACGGAACCGAAGGGGAAGCCGGGCATCGATTTGGAATGGGTCGAGAGTACGCCACGGTACTCCTTGAGCAGCAGCTCTCTTGCCTGCCTTGCAGCCTTCGCGCTCACGGGGGTGCTCCTGGGAAAGGTGTGATCGCGACAAGCTAATCATTATCAGTGGCGATTGCCAAGGGGCCTGCAGGCGCCGGCCCCTGAATGCGAAAGCGGTTTACCAGGCCACGCCGAAGCCGACGGTGTAGCGCGTCTTGTCCAGGTCGCTGTCGCTGGTGCCGCTGATGATGTCCTTCTCGGCCTTCAGGTTCAGCGATGCCCACTCGGTGACCTTGTAGCGCAGGCCCACCTCGGCATCCAGGCTGTAGTCCGCCACGCCGCCCAGCGGCTTGCCAACCTCGCCGTTGGTGAACAGCTCGACCGACTTGCCGATCAGGTAGCGGTTGTAGTCCCACTTCACGCCCAGCGAATAGAAGTTGTCCTTGCCGCCGTCGCTGTACTCGTAGTCGGTGCGGTTGAGCAGCGAACCCAGCGAGAACGCGCCCAGCTCGTCGTCCCAGAACTGGTAGCCCGGGCCGGTACCGACCGTGCGCTGGCGGGTCAGGTCTTCGATGTGGTCGCGCTTGTAGTTCAGACGCCCCTGCCAGAACCACTGCTCGGTAATGAAGCGGTCCAGCGCGTATTCGGCGCTCCAGTTGTTGGTGGTGGTCGTGTCGTTCTTGGTCTCGCGGTTGTACTCGCCCTCGGCGTTATGCCGCCAGCGACCGTGACGGGCAGTGGTCTTGAAGTCGACGTCGTAGTCGTCACTGTCGGTCTCGGCGCGCTTGTAGTCCAGCGCCAGGTCGATGTTGCCCTTCCACAGCATGTCTTCGACCAGCGGCTTGGGCTTCATGATCTGCTGGATGCTGGCCAGTTCAACCGCCTTGGGCGCCTCGCCATTGGCCAGGATCACCTGGCCGTCTTCACCGGCCTGCAGCGACTTGGCCTTCTCGCCGGTGTAGGCGTCCTGCTTGACCAGCAGTTCCTGGTCGCTCTCCAGGGTCTTGACCTTCTTCCAGTCCAGCGCGATGGAGCCACCGTACTCGGTCTGCAGCACCAGCTTGCCACCGTCGAAGACCTTGATCTTGCCGCTGAGCCGGTCGCCGTTCTTCATCCATACGGTATCGGCCACCGCAGGGGCGCAGACACCGGTCATCACAAGGCACAACAAGGCTCTAGAATACATAGGCAGTACAGAAACTCGGGTTCGCAGAAAAATCGGGCATTATCCAGATACCCGCCAGCAGAACAAGGACTGACCCAGCCAATGCCGATGAGTTCAATTCGTATTTGTGCGCCCTGCCCCCTTCACTGCCCCGCAACGCCCCGATGAGCGCGGCCTTGACCGACGCGCAGCAGCGCGCAGAAGACCGACGGACGGCGCTCTACCTGGTGCTGGGCCAACTGCCGCCAGGCAAGGTGGTCAGCTATGGTGAACTGGCGGCCATCGCCGGCCTGGGCAGCGCGGCGCGTTGGGTGGGGCGCACCCTCAGCCAGTTGCCGAGCGACACTCGCCTGCCCTGGCACCGCGTGCTGGGCGCCGGCGGACGCCTGAGCCTGGCCCTTGGCACGCCCTCCGGGGATGAGCAGCGGGCCCGCCTGCGGGCCGAAGGGGTGACCGTCCGGAACAATCGTGTGGATATGTTGCGCCATGGCTGGCGCCCGATGGAGCACAGCGGTTAGAGTGCGCGCTTTGTTTTCGCAAACTTGAGGCAGATGTTGGCCCATGCCCCGTAAAACCTGGCGCGCTGCGCTCGCTGCCTATGCCAGCCCGTCGACCCTGGTGCTGTTGCTGCTCGGCTTTGCCGCCGGCCTGCCCTATATGTTGGTGTTCTCGACCCTGTCGGTATGGCTGCGCGAAGCCGGGGTTGCCCGTGAAACCATCGGTTATGCCAGCCTGATCGGCCTGGCCTACGCCTTCAAGTGGGTATGGTCGCCACTGCTGGACCAATGGCGCCTGCCATTGCTGGGCAAGCTTGGCCGACGCCGTTCCTGGCTGGTGCTGTCACAGATCCTGGTGGTCATCGGCCTGGTCGGCATGGGCTTTTGCGACCCGCAGAAGCACCTGTCGTGGCTGATCGCGCTGGCGGTGCTGGTGGCCTTCGCCTCGGCCACCCAGGACATCGCCGTGGATGCCTACCGCCTCGAGATCGCCGGCGACCAGCGCCAGGCCGCCCTGGCCGCCAGCTACATGGCCGGCTACCGGGTCGCCGCCCTGCTGGCCACCGCGGGCGCGCTGTTCTTTGCCGAAGGGTTCGGCTCCACCGGCTTCAGCTACAAGCACAGCGCCTGGACCGGCACCTATGTGCTGTTCGGCGTGCTGATGGTGCCCGCCCTGATCACCAGCCTGCTGATGCGCGAGCCGCCCGTACCCCTGCGTACCCAGCTGTCGGCGGCGCGCTACGGCTTCGGCCACCAGCTGGCCTCGGTCTTCGTGCTGATCATTCTGCTGGTGTCGGTACCGGCGATGTTCACCCAGCTGTACAACACCGATTTCGCCAGCGTGCTGTTCGAAGGCGCCAGCCTGCTCGACCTGCTGCTTGAAGACCGCGCCTTCCTGCGCGCGATCCTCTACATCACCCTCACCACGCTGTGCCTGTCGTCCATGGGGCGACGCGGGCTGGCCCCGGTGCTGACTCCGGTCAACGACTTCATCGTGCGCTACCGCTGGCAGGCGCTGCTGCTGCTGGGGCTGATCGCCACCTACCGCATGTCGGACACGGTGATGGGCGTGATGGCCAACGTGTTCTATATCGACCAGGGCTTCACCAAGGACCAGATCGCCAGCGTCAGCAAGATCTTCGGCCTGTTCATGACCCTGTTCGGGGCCGGCATGGGCGGCCTGCTGATCGTGCGCTTCGGCATCCTGCCGATCCTGTTCATCGGCGGTGTGACCTCTGCGGCGACCAACCTGCTGTTCCTGATGCTCGCCGACATGGGGCCGAACCTGCAGATGCTGGTGGTGACCATCTCGCTCGACAACTTCAGCTCGGGTCTGGCGACCTCGGCCTTCGTGGCCTACCTGTCGAGCCTGACCAACCTGAAGTTCTCGGCCACCCAGTACGCCCTGCTCAGCTCGATCATGCTGCTGTTGCCGCGCCTGATCGGTGGCTACTCAGGCGTGATGGTCGAGAAGTACGGCTATCACGACTTCTTCCTGATCACCGCGATGCTCGGGGTGCCAACGCTGATCCTGATCGCCTTGCACTGGCACCAGGAACTGCGGCGCGGCAAGCTGGCCCCCGTGGAGCCCGAGACCACCGAGCGCCCCGGAGCCTAGGCCAGCGACGCCAGTTCGGCGTCGTCCTGCAGCACCGTGCGCAACGGCCACAGCGCCAGCAACCCGGCGCAACCTGCCGCCAGGGCGAAGCTCAACAGGCTCGCCCCTGCCCCCAGCATCGCCAGCAAGGCGCCGCCCAGGCCCAGCAAGGCGATGGTGATCATGCCCAGCATCGCCGATACCAGGCCCTTGCTCTGCTCGCTGGAGAACAGCGTCATGCGGTACAGCACCGCGTTGGCGATGCCCAGGCCCAATGCGTACAGCGACATGCCCGCCACCAGGCTGAACACCGAAGGGTACAGCCAGGTGCCCAGCATGGCCGCGCCCAGGCCGATCAGATACGGCCACAGGGCCTTGCGGATCAGCGCGCGCAGGCTGTAGCGCTCGGCGATGCGGTTGATGATCAGGTTGCCTGCAATCAGGCCACCGAACACCGGCAATTGCCACAGTGCATAGTCCAGGGTGCTCAAGCCCTCGTCATGAATCAGCAGCACCGGCGACAGACCGATCCAGCCGATCAGCGGCAGGCCCACCAGGCCCAGGGCAGCGCTGCCGGCAACGAAGCGGCGGTTGCCCAGCAGTTGCCCGTAACCGGCCAGCAAGGGCAGCAGGTGGATGGGCTGGAAGGCCAGGCGCGTACCGTCGCGCCGCTCCACCCCCAGGGTTTCAGGCATGAAGCGGTACAGCGCGCACCAGGTCAGCACGGCGAACCCTGCGAACAGTACGAACAGCCAGCGCCACGAGACCCATTCCAGCAGCACGGTGCCTACCAGTGGGCCGAGCAGCGGCGAAAGCAGGGCGATGTTGGCCAGCAGGGCCATCATGCGCACCGCATCCGCCTCGCTGAAGGCTTCGTTCAGGGCCGGGTAGCTGACCGTGACCACAAAGCCCAGGCCGATGCCCTGCAACAGGCGCAGCAGGTTGAACAGCTCGATGCCCTCGACCCAATAGGTGGCCAGGCAGGCCAGGCAGAAGATGGCGCATCCCCACAGCAGCAGCGGACGCCGCCCGTAGCGGTCGGCCAGCGGGCCGATCAGCCACTGCAGCAGCACACCGCCAAGCAGGTAGAGGTTCAGCGCATGGGGGATGAATTCGGGGCTGGCATTCAGGTCGCCCACCACCGTGGGCATGGCAGGCATCACCACGTCGCTGGCCAGGTAGGTCAGCAGCTCGAACAGCGCCAGGGTCATGGCGAAACAGAATGCCCGGAACGGGGTGATGTTTATCAGCGGGGTAAGCATGGCAAGGCCTGGCAGGGAAAATCAGCCAGCCTGTATGCCAGAAAAGGCAAAGGTCGGACAGTAACAAGAAGTGAACAAGTGTAATCGGTGCACCCGAATCGCGGGGCAAGCCGCGTTCCCACGCGGTAATCACTGTCTCCAGACACATGATGTACCTGTGGGAGCGGGCTTGACCCGCGATGAGCTCGAGGCGTGTTACTGCACGGCCGCTTCCTGCACCACACGGATTACCCGCTGCGGAAACGGGATGTCGATGCCCTCGGCCTTCAACCGGTCGCGCGCATGCTCGTTGAGCATGAACATCACGTCCCAGTAGTCAGCCGTCTTCACCCAGGCTCGCAGCGACACGGTGATCGAGCTGTCGCCCAGTGCCGAAATCACCGCCTGGGGCGCGCCCGGTTCCTGCAGCACCCGCGGGTCATTGGCCAGGTCCAGCAGCACCTTGCGCGCTACCTGCAGATCGGCCTCGTAGTCCACGCCCACATCGAACACCACCTTGCGGGTCGGCTGGCGGTTGGTGTTGGTGATGATGCCGTTGGACAGGCTGCCGTTGGGCAGGATCACCGTCTTGTTGTCACCGGTACGCAGCACCGTGTGGAAGATCTGGATGCTGTCCACGGTACCGCTGACCCCCTGGGCCTCGATCCAGTCGCCCAGGCGGAACGGACGGAACAGCAGGATCAGCACCCCACCGGCGAAGTTCGCCAGGCTGCCCTGCAAGGCCAGGCCGATGGCCAGGCCGGCGGCACCGATGGCGGCCACGAACGAGGTGGTCTCGATGCCGATCATCGAGGCCACGCTGACCACCAGCAGGATCTTCAGAATGATGTTCGCCAGGCTGCTGATGAAGCCTTGCAGCGCCAGGTCGGCGTTGCGCAGGGCCAGCAGCTTGCCCAGGCGGTAGGTGACCTTGTTGATCACCCACCAGCCGATGGCCAGGGTCAGCAGCGCCAACAACAGGCGACTGCCATATTCCATGATCATCGGGATCCAGGTCTGCGAAGTCCTGACCAGCTGATCCACTTCAGCGTTCAAATCCATAGGTTGTCTCCTGATGCCGGGCGGCAAAAAACGGGGAAAGCGTGGCGCCGCAATCGTTTCAGCGGCCGCAGAAACCTCGGACGCCGAAACGGCGCCAAGGTTCCGGGTGCACGGGGATCAGTCGCGGAAGTTGTTGAACTGCAGCGGCATGCCGAACTCCTTGGCACGCAGGGCCGCGATGGCTTCCTGCAGGTCGTCGCGTTTCTTGCCGGTGACGCGTACCTGCTCGCCCTGGATGGCGGCCTGGACCTTGAGCTTGGCGTCCTTGATGTGGGCGACGATCTTCTTGGCCAGTTCCTTGTCGATGCCTTCCTTCAGCGTCGCTTCCTGCTTCATCACCTTGCCCGATGCGAAGGCATCCTTGACCTCCAGGCACTGCACGTCGATCTTGCGCTTGACCAGCGCCAGCTTGAGGATGTCGATCATCGCCTCGAGCTGGAACTCGGCCTCGGCGGTGAGGTTGACGGTCAGTTCCTTTTCCTTGAACTCGAAGCTGCCCTTGCCCTTGAGGTCGTAGCGGCGGTCGAGCTCCTTGACCGCGTTTTCCACGGCGTTGGTGACTTCGTGCTTGTCCAGTTCCGATACCACGTCGAACGACGGCATATCCATTCTCCAAAAAAATAAACGCACGCTCATGGGCCCCTGGTCGCAGAGCATGATGGAGCGTGCCGGGTTTGACGGTTAAAATGCGGGTTCATTATAACGGTTGCGAAACGCAGATGAGCAGCACCTGGCATATTCTCGGCGCCGGCAGCCTGGGCAGCCTCTGGGCCTGCCGCCTGGCACAGGCCGGCAAGGCGGTCCGCCTGATCCTGCGCGACCCTGCGCGCCTGCACGCCTACGAGGCGGCGGGCGGCCTGAGCCTGGTACACAACGGCCAGGCGCAGCGCCACGCGATCCCCGCCGAAACCGCCGATGCAGGCACGCCTATCCACCGGCTGCTGGTGGCCTGCAAGGCCTACGACGCGCCCGCGGCAGTGGCGCAGCTGGCGCCGCGACTGGCGCGCAATGCCGAGCTGGTGCTGCTGCAGAACGGCCTGGGCAGCCAGGACGAAGTCGCCAGCCAGGTCCCCCACGCACGCTGCATCTTCGCCTCCAGCACCGAGGGCGCGTTTCGCGAAGCCGACTGGCAGGTGAACTTTGCCGGGCATGGCTTCAACTGGCTGGGCGACCCGGCCAACCCGCTGCCGCCCGATTGGCTCGACGATCTGACCGACGCAGGCATCCCGCACCAGTGGACCCCGGACATCCTCACCCGGCTATGGCGCAAGCTGGCGCTCAACTGCGCCATCAACCCACTGACCGTGCTGCATGCGTGCCGCAACGGCGGCCTGGCCGAGCATCACTGCGAGGTGGCCACGCTGTGCGCGGAGCTGGCCGAGCTGCTGCAGCACTGCGGCCAGCCCGAAGCCGCCACCGATCTGCAGGTCGAGGTCGAACGGGTCATCCAGGCCACGGCGGCGAACTACTCTTCCATGTACCAGGACGTGCGCCAGGGCCGACGCACCGAGATCCACTACCTGCTCGGCCACGCCTGCCGCGTTGCCGCCCGCCACGGCCGCCATCTGGCGCACCTTGAACGGCTGCACCGGCGCCTGGTCGAACACCTGAACGCACGCGGGTTGCCCAGCGACTGAGGGCAACGCTACCCTGCCCCTCCACCCACAGGATCACGCCGTCACCATGCCCTTGCGCGAACGCCTGGAAAACCTGCCGGTCGGCCAGAAGCTGCTGGCCGCCCTGCTGGTGCTGCTGATCACCATTCTGCTGGTGGCCAACCTGACCTTCATCAGCGCCGCCTACTGGATCTCCCAGGAGGCCATGGCGCCCCAGGCCCTGCAGACCATCGGCCGCCTGGTATCGCACCCGGAGCTGGCACAGCGCGCCGCCGACTCGCCAGAGGCGGCCAACGACCTGCTCAAGGAACTGGACAGCTACACACCGCTGCGCGCCGCCGCGCTGTATGGCAGCGACGGCAAGCTGCTGGCGCAGTTGCAGCACGGCGAACCCCTGGCTGTGCCCAAGCGCTACCGCAACATCGAGAGCTGGCGCCTGACCGAGTTTCGCAGCACCCAGCTGGTAACCCTGCCGCGCCCCGGCAGCCCGCCCGGGCATCTGCTGCTGGTGGCCAGCAGCGAGCTGCCGATGGCCTTCTATACAGGCACACTGACCGCCAGCCTGGGCATCCTGGTGTTCAGCATCCTGCTATGGATGCTGATTGCGCGGCAGATCAAGCGCCTGATCACCCAGCCGATCTACCAGCTCGAACAGCTCTCGCGCCAGGTGACCCGCGAAGAGAACTATGCCCTGCGCGCGCGCCCCGGCAACCGCGACGAAATCGGCAGCCTGGCCGAGGCGTTCAACACCATGCTGTCGCGCATCGAAGCCCGCGAACAGCAACTCAAGCGCGCCCGCGACGAATTCCAGACCGCCTATGACCAGGCCCAGGGCTTGGCCGAGGAAACCCGTCACACCAACCGCAAGCTGGAACTCGAAGTACAGGTGCGCAGCAAGATCGAGCGCAAGCTCACCGGCTTTCAGAACTACCTCAACAGCATCATCGACTCCATGCCCTCGGCACTGATCGCCCTGGACGAACAGCTCTACGTGACCCAGTGGAACCAGGAGGCCAGCGCGCTTTCCGGCACGCCGCTGGACGAGGCGCTGAACCAGCCTATCTTCCTCGCGTTCGAGCCGCTCAAGCCGTTCCTGCCGCAGCTCAAGGAAAGCGTCGAGAAGCACCGCGTGGCCAAGATCGAGCGGGTCACCTGGACCAGGGGCGACGATGCGCGCCACTATGCCCTGACCTTCTACCCGCTGATGGGCGGTGGCGGGCGCGGCGTTGTGATTCGCATCGACGACATCACCCAGCGCCTGTCGCTCGAAGAGATGATGGTGCAGTCGGAGAAGATGCTCTCGGTCGGTGGCCTGGCTGCTGGCATGGCCCACGAGATCAACAACCCGCTGGGGGCGATCCTGCACAACGTGCAGAACATCCGTCGACGCCTGTCCCCCGACCTGCCGAAGAACCTGGAGCAGGCCAGCGAAACCGGCATCGACCTGGGTACGGTCAACCAGTACCTGGAAAACCGCCAGGTACCCCAGTTGCTCGATGGCATCCAGCAGGCCGGCGCACGGGCGGCCAAGATCGTCACCCACATGCTCAGCTTCAGCCGCCGCAGCAACCGCCAGATGGCACCGTGCGACCTGCCGGCACTGATCGACCAGGCGGTGGAGATCGCCGGCAACGACTTCGACCTGACCGAAGGCTTCGACTTCAAGGGCCAGGCCATCGTGCGCCAGTTCGACCCGGCCCTGGGCCCGGTGCCCGGCACCGCCAACGAGCTGGAACAGGTGCTGCTCAACCTGCTCAAGAACGCCGCCCAGGCGATTCACCAGCGCGAAGACGACAGCGAACCGGGGCGTATCATCCTGCGTACCCGGCTCAACCCGCCGTGGGCCGAGATCCAGGTCGAAGACAATGGCGTGGGCATGCCCGAGGCGGTGCGCAAGCGCACCTTCGAGCCGTTCTTCACCACCAAGGAAATCGGCCAGGGCACTGGCCTGGGCCTGTCGGTGTCGTATTTCATCATCACCAACAACCACAAGGGCCAGATGGAGGTGCAGTCGGCGCCGGGTCAGGGCACGTGCTTCACCTTGCGCCTGCCGCTGAGCAACCTGCCGATGCCACCCCCCGGCCCGCCAACGATGGAGTCATGAGCATGGGTTTTCGCTTGTCGAAGATTTACACCCGCACCGGCGACAAGGGCGAAACCGGCCTGGGCGACGGCCGTCGCGTCGCCAAGGACCATCCGCGCATCGAGGCCATCGGCGAGGTGGACACGCTCAACAGCCAGCTGGGCGTGTTGCTGGCAGGCCTGGCCGAGCAACACCTGGACGAGGTGGTCGAAGTGCTGGCGCCGTGTCAGCATCGGCTGTTCGACCTGGGTGGTGAGCTGGCGATGCCCAGTTACCAGGCCTTGAACGAGGCCGAGGTACAGCGCCTGGAAGCGGCGATCGACCACTGGAACGAAGAGCTGGGGCCTCTGGAGAACTTCATTCTGCCGGGCGGTTCGGCGCTGATTGCCCAGGCCCATGTATGCCGCAGCCTGGCCCGCAGTGCGGAGCGGCGGTGTCAGCAGTTGAATGCGGCAGAGCCGCTGGCGGGGGTGGGGCTGGCGTACATCAATCGGCTGTCGGACTTGCTGTTCGTGGCGGCGCGGGTGATTGCGCGGCGCCAGGGGGTGGCGGAGGTGTTGTGGCAGGCTGCGGCCAGGCCATGACGCCGCTTCGCCGGCAAGGCCGGCTCCTACAAAGGTCAGCGCCGTCTGTAGGAGCCGGCCTTGCCGGCGAGGCTTCACTCAGGCCTCAGGCCAGAACGCTCGAATTCCGGCCACGCCTTGAGCGCCGAACTGCCAGGCCCGCTCGCAATCAGCCGGCCCCACGCCACCCAGCACATACACCGGCCGGTTGAAGCCTTCGATCAGCTCGCTGGCCTGCTCCCAGCCCAACGGTACCGCCTCGGGATGCGTCTGGGTCGCCTGCACCGGCGACAGGGTGACGAAATCCACCCCCATCTGCTCGGCCAGCACCAGTTCTTCGGCGTTGTGACATGACGCGGCCAGCCAGCGCTCCCTGGGGAACGGTCGGCCCTTGGGCGCGTATTTGCGCAACTGCTCGGCCGTAAGGTGCCACCCTGCCGCCGGGAAATCGCCCAGCCACTCCAGCGGCCCCTTGAGCATCAACTGCGCCTTGCCGGCACACAGCCCCACCGCATCCACCGCCACATCGCGGTACTTGGGGTCGTAGCCGTTGGGCGCACGCAACTGCACCAGCTTGATCCCGCCGGCAATCGCCTTCTGGATGCCGCGCAGCAACTGCGGGGCTTCCAGTTCGCCCGGGGTGATCAGGTAGTGGCCAGGCAACCGCGCGGCCGCCACGATGGGCTGGTTGGCTTCAGGGAAGTAGTATTGCGGCAGTTCGCGTGGCGACACCCAGGCCAGTGGCTGGCCTTCGGCGCCATGGGGCTCGCCGGTAAAGCCGTCGACCTCCCACACGTCCAGCAGCACCTGCTTGTCGGGGTAGTCGTGACGCACCTTGATCAAGGGCCGTGCACGGGTCACGACGATGCCCAGTTCCTCGTGCAGCTCGCGGGCCAGGGCGATCTCGACCGCCTCCCCCGCCTCCACCTTGCCGCCGGGAAACTCCCACAGGCCGCCCTGATGCTGGCTGTCGGCACGGCGCGCAATCAGGATGCGCCCATCGGTGCCACGGATCACCGCAGCGGCAACATGCACCCGCTTCACGACGCACGCTCCGCTAGCGCAGCCTGCTGCCAGGCCTGGAAGGCCGGCCACTGGTAGATGGCCTCGACGTAGGCGGCGGCTGCCGCTGGCAGTTCGACACGGTAGCTGCGCAGGCGCACCGCCACCGGGGCGAAGAAGGCGTCGGCCAGGCTCAGTTCGCCGAACAGGTACGGGCCCGGGGTCTTGGCCACCAGGCGGCACTCGGACCACAGGGCGACGATGCGGTCGATGTCGATCTGCACCTCGAGTGGAATGCTCTCAAGGGCCTGATCGTGGTCCAGGTTCATCGGCATGGTGCTGCGCAGGGCGAAGAAACCACTGTGCATCTGCGCACAGGCCGAACGCGCCTGGGCCCGGGCAGCGATGTCGCTGGGCCACAGGTTGGCTTCAGGGTGGCGCTCGGCCAGGTACTCGGCGATTGCCAGCGAATCGGCGATGGTGCCGTGTTCGGACTTGAGCAGGGGCACCTTGCCGGTGGCGGAGTGCGCAAGGATGCGCTGGCGGGTATCGGGCTGGTTGAGGGTGATCAGCAGTTCGGTGTAGGGCACCCTGGCCAGTTCGAGGGCCAGGGCGGCGCGCAGCGACCAGGAGGAATACAGCTTGTCGCCGATGATCAGTTGGTAGCTCATGGGTGGGCTCCATCGGGATGTGCGGGGGCCTATCGCGGGTCAAGCCCGCTCCCACAGGGTTACTGCAATCCTTGAGGGAGCGGGCTTGACCCGCAATACGGTCAGGTACGGTATTCGGCGTTGATCTTCACATACTCATGGGACAGGTCGGTGGTCCAGATCGTCTCGCTGCAGTCGCCACGCCCCAGGTCGATGCGGATGGTGATCTCTTCCTGGGCCATCACGGCCGAGCCCTGGGCCTCGGTGTAGGTGGCGTTGCGGCCGCCTTTGCTGGCGATGCACACATCGTCCAGGTACACGTCGATCAGGCTCACGTCCAGGTTCGGCACGCCAGCACGGCCCACAGCTGCCAGGATCCGGCCCCAGTTCGGGTCGGAGGCGAACAGCGCGGTCTTGATCAGCGGCGAATGCGCCACGGCATAGCCGACGTCCAGGCATTCCTGATGATTGCCACCACCGTTGACCTGAACGGTCACGAACTTGGTCGCGCCTTCACCGTCACGCACGATGGCCTGGGCCACTTCCATGCACACCTCGAACACCGCCTTTTTCAGCGCGTCGAACAGCGGGCCGCGGGCTTCGGTCACTTCAGCCACGTCGGCCTTGCCGGTGGCGATCAGCATGCAGCAATCGTTGGTCGAGGTATCGCCGTCGATGGTGATGCGGTTGAACGACTTGTTGGCGCCGTCCAGCAGCAGGTCCTTGAGCACGGCCGGCGCCACCTTGGCGTCGGTGGCGATGTAGCCGAGCATGGTCGCCATGTTCGGGCGGATCATCCCGGCGCCCTTGCTGATGCCGGTCACGGTGATGGTTACGCCGTCATGCTGGAACTGGCGGCTGGCACCCTTGGGCAGGGTGTCGGTGGTCATGATGCCGGTGGCGGCCTCGGCCCAGTTGTTTTCCGACAGGTCGTCCAGGGCGGCCTGCAGCGCGCCTTCGATCTTCTCGACCGGCAGTGGCTCACCGATCACACCGGTGGAGAACGGCAGCACCGCATCGGCGTCGACACCCGCCAGCTCGGCCAGCCTGGCGCAGGTGCGCTCGGCAGCGGCCAGGCCGGGGGCGCCGGTACCGGCGTTGGCGTTGCCGGTGTTGGTCAGCAGGTAACGCACACTGCCCTGCACGCGCTGCTTGGCCAGGATCACCGGGGCAGCGCAGAACGCATTGAGGGTGAACACGCCGGCAACGCTGGAGCCTTCGGCGCAGCGCATTACCACAACGTCCTTGCGCCCGGGGCGCTTGATGCCCGCAGAGGCAATACCGAGTTCAAAACCTGGAACCGGGTGCAACGTTGGCAAAGGACCAAGACCGACAGCCATGAAAGCGCTCCTAGAAAAAAGGCGCCGGCTCGAGATACCGGCGCTTGAGATGGAACAACGCCGCGACGGTTGGGCCCGTCGCGGCGCGGTGTTCAGATATCAGCAGGGGGCAACGGCGGTGCGATCAGTCGATCTTGCCGTGGCACTGCTTGAACTTCTTGCCCGAACCGCACCAGCAGGGTTCGTTGCGGCCCAGCTTCTGCTCGTTGCGCACCGGCGCTGCGGCCACGGCGACGTCGGCACCCTCCTCAAGCAGCTCGCCCGCCTCCAGGCCAGGGGCCTCGGCGTGCTGGAACTGCATGCGCTGGGCCAGCTCTTCGGCTTCGCGGCGCAGGCGTGCTTCCTCTTCGATCGGGTCTTCGCGGCGAACCTGAACGTGCGAGAGCACGCGGATGGTGTCGCGCTTGATCGAGTCCAGCAGTTCCTGGAACAGGGCAAACGACTCGCGCTTGTATTCCTGCTTCGGGTTCTTCTGGGCGTAGCCACGCAGGTGGATACCGTGGCGCAGGTGATCCATGGTCGACAGGTGGTCTTTCCACAGGTCGTCGATCACACGCAGCAGGATCTGCTTCTCGAAGGTACGCAGGGCATCGGCGCTGGCCTGCTCTTCCTTCTCGTTGTAGGCCGCCATCAGCTCGGCCATCAACTTCTCGCGCAGGGTCTCTTCGTACAGGTGGTCGTCTTCGTCCAGCCACTGCTGGATCGGCAGCTTGACCCCGAAATCGCTGGCCAGGGCCGCTTCCAGACCCGGCACGTCCCACTGCTCGGGCAGCGACTGTGGCGGGATGTGCTGGGCCACGGTGGCATCGAGCACTTCCTGGCGGAACTCGGCGATGGTGTCGCCGATGTTGGTCGCCGCCAGCAGGCTGTTGCGCATGTGGTAGATGACCTTACGCTGCTCGTTGGCCACGTCGTCGAATTCGAGCAGTTGCTTGCGGATGTCGAAGTTGCGACCTTCGACCTTGCGCTGGGCCTTCTCGATGGCGTTGGTGACCATGCGGTGCTCGATGGCCTCGCCGGACTGCATGCCCAGGGCCTTCATGAAGTTCTTGACCCGGTCGGAGGCGAAGATGCGCATCAGGCTGTCTTCCAGCGACAGGTAGAAGCGGCTCGAGCCCGGGTCGCCCTGACGGCCGGAACGGCCACGCAGCTGGTTGTCGATACGGCGCGATTCGTGGCGCTCGGAGGCGATCACGTGCAGACCACCGGACTCGATCACCTGCTGGTGACGCTTCTGCCAGTCGGCCTTGACCTGGGCAACCTGCTCGGGCGTCGGGTTGTCCATGGCAGCCACTTCGACTTCCCAGTTGCCGCCCAGCAGGATGTCGGTACCACGACCGGCCATGTTGGTGGCGATGGTCAGTGCACCCGGGCGACCGGCCTGGGCGATGATCTCGGCTTCCTTCTCGTGGAACTTGGCGTTCAGGACCTTGTGATCGATGCCTTCCTTGATCAGCAGGTTGGACATGTGCTCGGAGGTTTCGATGGTGGCGGTACCCACCAGCACCGGACGCCCGGAAGCCATGCTCTCCTTGATGTCGGCGATGATCGCGGTGTACTTCTCTTCGGCCGTCAGGTAGACCAGGTCGTTGAAGTCCTTGCGCGCCAGCGGCTTGTTCGGCGGGATCACCATCACGTTGAGCTGGTAGATCTGGGCGAATTCGAACGCTTCGGTGTCGGCGGTACCGGTCATGCCGGACAGCTTGTTGTACAGGCGGAAGTAGTTCTGGAACGTGGTCGAGGCCAGGGTCTGGCTCTCGGGCTGGATGTTCAGGTTTTCCTTGGCCTCGATGGCCTGGTGCAGGCCCTCGGACAGGCGACGGCCCGGCATGGTGCGGCCGGTGTGCTCGTCGATCAGCAGGATCTGGCCGTCCTGCACGATGTACTCGACGTTGCGGTGGAACAGCTTGTGGGCACGCAGGCCGGCATACACGTGGGTCAGCAGGCCCAGGTTGTGCGCCGAGTAGAGGCTCTCGCCCTCGGCCAGCATGCCGACCTGGGTGAGCATCTCTTCGATGTACTGGTGGCCGGCTTCGTTGAGTTCGACCTGGCGGGTCTTCTCGTCGATGCTGTAGTGGCCTTCCTGGGTGACCTGGCCTTCGACCTCTTCGATGTGCTGCTTGAGCTGCGGGATCAGCTTGTTGATCTCGATGTACAGCTTGGAGCTGTCTTCGGCCTGGCCGGAGATGATCAGCGGGGTACGGGCTTCGTCGATCAGGATGGAGTCGACTTCGTCGATCACGGCGAAATTCAGCTCGCGCTGGAATTTCTCTTCCATGCTGAACGCCATGTTGTCGCGCAGGTAGTCGAAACCGAATTCGTTGTTGGTGCCGTAGGTGATGTCGGCGGCATAGGCGATGCGCTTTTCTTCCGGCGGCTGGAACGGGGTGACCACACCCACGGTGAGGCCCAGGTATTCATACAGAGGGCGCATCCAGTTGGCGTCGCGGCGGGCCAGGTAGTCGTTGACCGTGACCACGTGCACGCCCTTGCCGGACAGCGCGTTGAGGTACACGCCCAGGGTCGCCACCAGGGTCTTGCCTTCACCGGTACGCATCTCTGCGATCATGCCCTCGTGCAAGGTCATGCCACCGATCAGCTGTACATCGAAGTGACGCATGCCCATGACCCGCTTGCCGGCCTCGCGCGCAACGGCGAAGGCTTCGGGCAACAGTTGGTCAAGGGTCTCGCCTTTGGCCAGGCGCTCTTTGAACGCTGCGGTCTTGGCCCGCAACTGCTCGTCCGTCAGGGCGACCATCTGCTCTTCGAAGGCATTGACGATCTGTACCGTCTTGAGCATGCGTTTGACTTCACGCTCGTTCTTGCTTCCAAAAAGTTTTTTTAACAAAGGCGCAAACATATTGGCAGGATCTTCCACACGTAGGGATGGAGGGCGGCCCCGTGAGTCGCCCGTGCAGCCCTTATGGCCGCATGCGAACGAGCATTCTACCCGGAAACGATGGTGAGGAAAGTGGCGGATTTCCACGATGCTGGCACAGCGCTTTTGACGGGGCTTTTTTACAATAAGGCCTTTTTCGCCAACTTCAACCCATCGTCACATGAAGAATTACCGGCGGGGCGATCTGTTAAGATGGCGCCACTGTATTTTTCGGACCCTGCCCATGGCTTTTCGCCCCCTGCCCGCCCGTGCACCCGCCGTGCTTTTGCGTGAAGCGCGACCGCTCAAGGCCCTGTTCAGCCAGGCCCAGCGCCTGGCCCAGCTGCAGCGCCTGGTAGAGAGCCAGTTGCAGCCGGCAGCGCGCGAGCATTGCCATGTGGCCTCCTGGCGCGAGGGTACGCTGCTGCTGATCGTCACCGACGGGCACTGGGCCACGCGCCTGCGCTACCAGCAGAAACGCCTGCTGCGCCAGTTGCAGATGATGGAGGCCTTCAGCAGCCTGACCCGCATCAATTTCAGGGTGCAGCCGGTGGCCGGTGTGGCACCCGCGGCGGGGCACCCGATGGACATCTCGACACGTTCGGCGCAGAACATCCACGCTACGGCCGAAGGGATCACCGACCCCAAGCTCAAGGCGGCGCTGGAGCGCCTGGCCAGGCACGGCAAGGGATAGACGAGCGCACAGCGCTCGCAAACCTGCGAGTGCGCGGCAATAAAAAAGGGCCACCCGAAGGCAGCCCCAAAAAATAACTAAAGAAGAGAGAGTTCGTACTTACACTGCCGCAACCGGACGCATGTAAGAGATCGGTGCCGTGCTGGCATCTTCGAACGTCACCACTTCCCACGCATCGGTTTCCTCGATCAGCTTGCGCAGCAGCTGATTGTTCAGCGCGTGTCCGGACTTGTAGCCCTTGAACTCGCCGATCAGGCTGTTGCCCAGCAGGTAGAGGTCGCCAATCGCATCGAGGATCTTGTGCTTGACGAATTCGTCTTCGTAGCGAAGGCCGTCTTCGTTGAGCACGCCATCCTTGTCCACGACGATGGCGTTTTCCACGCTGCCGCCGAGGGCGAGGTTGTGCTTGCGCAGGTACTCGATGTCACTCATGAACCCGAAGGTACGGGCGCGGCTGACTTCCTTCACGAACGAGGTGCTGGAAAAGTCCACGCTGGCACTTTGGGTCCGGTTGTGGAACACCGGGTGGTCGAAATCGATCTCGAAACTCACCTTGAACCCTTCGAAAGGCAGGAAAGTGGCGCGCTTGTCGCCGTCTTCCACTGTCACTTCACGCAGGATGCGGATGAACTTCTTGGCTGCGTCCTGTTCTTCCAGGCCGGCAGATTGAATCAGGAATACAAAGGGCCCGGCGCTGCCGTCCATAATTGGCACTTCGGACGCGGAGAGCTCGACGTAGGCGTTATCGATGCCCAGGCCAGCCATGGCCGAGAGCAGGTGCTCTACCGTGTCTACCTTGGTATCGCCATTGACCAGTGTCGTGGACATGGTCGTCTCGCCGACGTTTTCCGCACGGGCAGGGATCTGCACCACAGGGTCGAGGTCGGCACGGCAAAATACGATGCCGGTATCCACAGGGGCGGGCTTGAGGGTCAGGTAAACCTTTTCCCCGGAGTGCAGGCCGACACCTGTGGCACGGATGATATTTTTCAGGGTGCGTTGTTTAATCATGGCATTGGCCGCTTCAGCGCAAATTGCGAACTGGTATCAACAAAGGCTGAGGATAATAGCAGACCCGGCCTTTGCTGAACACCAATCACCTTCATAGCCCTGATAAATTCCATTAATCGGCCTGACGACGCAGGAAAGCCGGGATATCCAGATAATCCAGGTCGTCCTGCGGGTTCAGCTTCTGTGCCGCAGCGGCCCCGGCGTGAGCCTGGTTGCGCATGACGGTCGGACGCTCCAGATCGCGGTAGTTGACCGAAGGTTGCTCCGGACGGGCCGGTGCAGGGGCTGGGGTCTGTACAGCGGACGCTTGCAGGGTGTTGTCGATGACCTTGACCGGTTTCTCGATCTTGGCACCCAGGCCGGTGGCTACCACGGTGACGTGCAGCTCGTCGCGCATGTCCGGGTCGATGACGGTACCGACCTTGACCATGGCGTGGTCGGAGGCGAATGCCTCGATGATGCTGCCCACATCGGAGTATTCACCCAGCGACAGGTCAGGACCTGCGGTGATGTTCACCAGGATGCCGCGGGCGCCCTGCAGGTTGACGTCTTCGAGCAGCGGGTTGCGGATGGCCGCCTCGGTCGCTTCACGCGCACGGTTCGGACCGCTGGCGCAGCCGGTACCCATCATGGCCATGCCCATCTCGCTCATCACGGTACGCACGTCGGCGAAGTCGACGTTGATCATGCCCGGACGCTTGATGATGTCGGAGATACCGCGAACGGCACCGGCGAGCACGTCGTCAGCCTTGGCGAAGGCCGACAGCAGGCTGGCATCCTTGCCCAGGATGGTCAGCAGCTTCTCGTTCGGAATGGTGATCAGCGAATCGACGCTGTCGGCCAGGGCACGGATGCCCTCGTCGGCGATCTGCATGCGCTTGCGACCTTCGAACGGGAACGGACGAGTCACCACCGCAACGGTGAGGATGCCCATTTCCTTGGCCACTTCGGCGATGATCGGAGCAGCACCGGTACCGGTACCGCCGCCCATGCCGGTGGTGATGAACACCATGTTGGTGCCTTGCAGCACTTCGGCGATGCGCTCACGGTCTTCCAGCGCGGCCTGACGACCGACTTCCGGATTGGCACCTGCACCCAGGCCCTTGGTCACGCCGGTACCCAGTTGCAGGATGGTGCGCGCGCCGATGTTTTTCAGCGCTTGAGCATCGGTGTTGGCGCAGATGAATTCGACGCCTTCGATGTTGCTCTTGACCATGTGATTGACGGCGTTGCCACCGCCGCCACCGACGCCGATCACTTTGATGACCGGGCTTTGCGGGACGTTGTCTACGAGCTCGAACATTTTCCCTCTCCTTTCAGTTCTCTAGTTTTTTGCGCCTACTACTACTGCTTTGAAACTTAAAAGTTGCCCTGGACCCAGCGCTTGAGTCGCTCAAGCACCGGGGCCTTCGGTTCATCGCCATAGCTGTTGCTGCTGATACCGGTCAGGGTCACGCCTTCGGACTGCTTCTGCAGGCCATAGGTCAGAAGGCCCACGCCGGTGGAATAGATGGGGTTGCGCACCACGTCGCTCAGGCCCCGCACGGTGTAAGGCACGCCCAGGCGTACCGGCATGTGGAAAATCTCTTCGGCCAGTTCCACCGCGCCTTCCATCTTGGCGGTACCGCCGGTGAGCACGATGCCGGCCGGCACCAGGTCTTCGTAGCCACTGCGACGCAGTTCGGCCTGGATCAGGGTGAACAGTTCGTCGTAGCGTGGCTCGACCACTTCGGCCAGGGCCTGGCGCGACAGTTCGCGCGGCGGACGATCGCCCACGCTAGGCACCTTGATGGTTTCGCCGGCACCGGCCAGCTTGGCCAGGGCACAGGCGTAGCGGATCTTGATCTCTTCGGCGTACTGGGTGGGGGTACGCAGCGCCATGGCGATGTCGTTGGTCACCTGGTCGCCGGCAATCGGAATCACCGCCGTGTGGCGGATGGCGCCCTCGGTGAAGATCGCGATGTCGGTGGTACCGCCGCCGATGTCCACCAGGCACACGCCCAGCTCTTTTTCGTCATCGGTCAGCACCGAGTAGGCCGAAGCCAGTTGCTCGAGGATGATGTCGTCGATTTCAAGGCCGCAGCGGCGCACGCATTTTTCGATGTTCTGTGCTGCATTGACCGCACAGGTGACCACGTGCACCTTGGCTTCCAGGCGCACGCCGGACATGCCCAGCGGCTCGCGCACGCCTTCCTGGTTGTCGATCACGTAGTCCTGCGGCAGGGTGTGCAGCACCCGCTGGTCGGCAGGGATGGCCACGGCCTGGGCCGCGTCCAGCACCCGCTCCAGGTCCGCCGCGCTGACTTCGCGATCGCGGATGGCGACGATACCGTGGGAGTTCAGGCTGCGGATGTGATTGCCCGCCACGCCGACGAACGCCGAGTGAATCCGGCAGCCAGCCATCAGCTGGGCCTCTTCGACGGCGCGCTGGATCGACTGCACGGTGGATTCGATATTGACCACCACGCCCTTCTTCAGCCCGCGCGATGGATGGGTGCCGATACCGACGATTTCCAGGGTGCCATCGGCGGCCACTTCGCCCACCAGTGCAACCACCTTGGACGTACCGATATCCAGCCCGACGATCATTTTGCCGCTATGCGCATTTGCCATGGGTCCTGCCTCTCTCTAATTCTTCGCAACAGCGGGTTGGGCTGTCGTCGGTGCATTCGGTTCCCGCCAGCCAACGGCCAGGCCATTGGCGTAACGCAGATCGATGCGGGCGATGTTCGTGATCTGTTCTTTGAGCGTCTTGTCGTAAATGGCAATGAAGCGGCGCATCTTTTCCACCAGATGGTCGCGCCCCAGCAGCAACTCGATACCCGGCCCGGCGCTGCCGGCACCGGTGGTCAGGAACCAGCTGCCCCGCTCGCGCAGTTCCAGCCGGGCGATCGAGAAGCCCATGGGCCGCAACATCTGGCTCAGTACCTGATATTGCTGCATCACTTGCTGCTGCGCCCGCTGCGGCCCGAACAGCTGCGGCAGGTGCTCGTAGTTGGCCAGCTCGCGCGGGGTGAAGGCCTGGCCCTGGTTGTTGAGCAGGGCCTCGTCGCCCCAGCGCGCCACCGGCAGCTGTTCCTCGAGGCGGATCACCACTTCGTCCGGCCACACGCGGCGCACTTCGGCATGCGCGATCCACGGCATCTGCTCGAGCTCGGTGCGCATGCTGGCCAGGTCGACGGTGAAGAAGCTGGCGGCCACATAGGGCGCGATACGCTGCTGCACGGCCTGCTGGCTGATGTAGCTCAGGTCGCCCTGCACGGCGATCTTGGTGATCGGCCGGTCGGCATACGGCATCAGGCGCTGTGCGCCCTCGTAGGCACCGAACCCGGCCGCTACCAGCAGAACCGGCCACAGCAGACGCTTGAACACGCTGAAATTGGCCTTGGGCAGGCGCGCCGACAGTGGCTCCTTGGCCACCATCCGGCTGGCACCGCGCGGCACCGGCTTGCGGCCGGTGGCGGGTTGCTGATGACGTACCATCGCGCCTTGCATGGGCTTAACCTCGCGCCTCGACGCTGGCCGCCAGGATCGCCAGCACCAACTGCTGGAAGTCCAGGCCGGCCGCGCGTGCCGCCATTGGGACCAGGCTGTGATCGGTCATGCCTGGTGCGGTGTTGACTTCCAGAGGCCAGAAGTTGCCCTGCTCGTCCTGCATCACGTCCAGACGACCCCAGCCGGCAATGCCGATGGCGTCGCACGCACGTGCGGTCAGTTCGATCAGTTCCTGTTCCTTGGCAGCGTCCAGGCCGCACGGAATGCGGTACTGGGTATCGTTGGCGACGTACTTGGCGTCGTAGTCGTAGAACGTGTGCGGGGTGCCCAGCGCAATCGGCGGCAGCACCTGGCCGCGCAGCACGGCAATGGTGAACTCCGGACCGTGAATCCATTGTTCAACCAATACTTGCGAGTCGTAGGTGGCGGCATCCTTCCAGGCAACGATCAATTCTTCGACGCTGCTCACTTTCGCCATACCGATACTGGAGCCTTCATGGGCCGGTTTGACGATCAAAGGGAAGCCCAGTTCCGCGCCCGCAGAAATACAGTCTTGCTCGCTGGCCAGCACCGCGTGGTGCGGGGTTGGAATACCCAGGCTTTTCCACACCTGTTTGGTGCGCAACTTGTCCATCGCCAGGGCCGACGCCAGGATGCCGCTGCCGGTGTAGGGGATACCCAGGCACTCGAGCAGGCCCTGCATGCTGCCGTCTTCACCGCCACGGCCGTGGAGAATGATGAAGGCGCGGTCGAGCTTCTCGCGCTGCAGGCGGTCGAGCAGATCGTCACCCACGTCGATGGCGATCACCTCGACGCCAGCGCTGGTGAGCGCCTCGATCACCGCGGCGCCGGACTTGAGCGACACCTCGCGCTCGGCGCTCTTGCCGCCGTACAGCACGCCGACACGGCCGAAGGCCTTCGGGTCGATGGTCGAGTGCAGCTTGGAGTATTGAGCAGTCATTTGGCCTTCCCTGCGGTGGTAACCGCGCCCGCGAACAATGGGCTTTTCAACAATTGCGGGGCCAGGCCACCGATGTCGCCGGCACCCTGGCACAGCAGGATGTCACCGGCACGCAGCAGCGGCTTGACCAGTGGCGCCAGCTCGATGCCGCGCTCGATGTAGATCGGGTCCAGCTGGCCACGCTGACGGATGCTGTGGCACAGCTGGCGGCTGTCGGCCCCCGGAATCGGCTCTTCGCCGGCCGGGTAGACCTCCATCAGCAGCAGCACGTTGGCATCGGCCAGCACCTGCACGAAGTCGTCGTACAGGTCGCGGGTACGGCTGTAGCGGTGCGGCTGGTAAACCATCACCAGGCGGCGCTCCGGCCAGCCACCGCGCACGGCCTTGATCACGGCCGCCACTTCGGTGGGGTGGTGACCGTAGTCGTCCACCAGCATCACGCTGCCACCGTCGACCGGCAGTTCGCCGTACACCTGGAAACGTCGGCCCACGCCCTGGAAGCCCGAAAGCCCCTGCACGATGGCCTCGTCGCTGATGCCCTCGTCGGTGGCGATGGCAATGGTGGCCAGTGCATTGAGCACATTGTGGTTGCCCGGCATGTTCACCGACACGTCCAGCGGCTCGCGGTCACGGCGCAGCACGGTGAAGTGGGTCTGCATGCCCGACTGGCGCACATTGATCGCGCGCACGTCGGCTTCCTCGGCAAAGCCGTAGGTCACTGCCGGGCGCTTGACCAGCGGCAGGATCTCGCGCACCACCGGATCATCCAGGCATACCACGGCCAGGCCGTAGAACGGCAGGTTGTGGAGGAACTCGACGAAGGTCTTCTTCAGCTTGTTGAAGTCGCCCTCATAGGTCGCCATGTGGTCGGCGTCGATGTTGGTGACCACGGCCACCAGCGGCTGCAGGTGCAGGAAGCTGGCGTCGCTTTCGTCGGCTTCGGCGATCAGGTAGCGGCTGGTACCCAGTTGTGCATTGGTACCTGCTGCATTCAGCCGGCCACCGATCACGAAGGTCGGGTCCAGGCCGCCGGCGGCGAACACCGAGGCTAGCAGGCTGGTGGTGGTGGTCTTGCCGTGGGTACCGGCTACCGCGATGCCGTGACGATAGCGCATCAGTTCGGCGAGCATCTCGGCACGCGGTACCACGGGGATACGCCGCTCAAGGGCCGTCGCCACTTCCGGGTTGGCCGTATTGATGGCACTGGACACCACCAGTACATCGGCACTGGCGGCGTTCTCGGCGCGGTGGCCAAGGAAGATTTCGGCACCAAAGGACTCCAGGCGCTCGGTGACCGGCGAGGCCTTGAGGTCCGAGCCGGAAACCTGGTAACCCAGGTTGAGCAATACCTCGGCAATACCGCACATGCCCACGCCGCCGATACCGACGAAGTGGATGCGGCGGATACGGCGCATTTCAGGTTGCGGGATGGCTTTCTGGCTTTCAACCATGGGCCACCTCCAGGCAGATATCGACCACGGTGCTGGTAGCCGCGGGTTTGGCCAGGCGTCGTGCGGTGCTGGCCATGGTGTCGAGTTTTTGCGGTTGCATCAGTACCTCGTTCAGGCGTTCAGCGAGCTGCGCTGCGCCAGTTGTCGCTTGCGGCATCAGGAAGGCGGCGCCTTCACGTGCCAGATAGTGGGCGTTGTGGGTCTGGTGATCGTCGATGGCATGGGGCAGCGGCACCAGCATCGAGGGCAGACCGGCCGCAGCCAGTTCGCTGACGGTCAGCGCACCGGCCCGGCAGATCACCAGGTCGGCCCAGCCATAGGCGTGGGCCATGTCTTTGATGAACGGCTCTACCTGAGCCTCGATCCCGGCCTCGCGATAGCGCTCGGCGGTAATCTGGTCATGCTGCTTGCCGGCCTGGTGGAACACCTCGGGGCGCAGGGCCTCGGGCACCAGGGCCAGGGCCTGCGGCAACAGTTTGTTCAACGGCTCCGCGCCCAGGCTGCCGCCCAGCACCAGCAGGCGCGCGCGGCGCCCGGCCAGTGGCTCGCGCACAGGCTCCAGGAACAGCTCGCCGCGCACCGGGTTGCCGGTGGTGCGCAGTTTGTCGCTGGCCTCGAAGGTGTTCGGGAAAGCTTCGCAGACTCGGCCTGCCAGCGGCACCAGCAGCCGATTGGCGGTACCGGCCTTGGCGTTCTGCTCGTGGATCACCACGGGCACGCCAGCCAGCTTCGCCGCCACACCGCCCGGGCCGGTCACATAGCCGCCAAAGCCGACCACACACACCGGCTTGAGCCGACGGATGATGCGCCGCGCCTGCAGCACCGCCTTGAACAGGGTGAACGGCGCCTTGAGCAGCGACAGCTTGCCCTTGCCGCGCAAGCCGGTGACCTGGATCAGGTGCAGTTGCAACCCGGCCTGGGGCACCAGCTCGTTTTCGATACCGCGTGGGGTGCCCAGCCAGTGCACGGTGTAACCGCGTGCCTGGAACTCACGGGCGCAGGCCAGGGCCGGGAACACGTGGCCCCCGGTGCCGCCTGCCATGATCAATACGTTTTTGCCTTCAACGGCCATGTCTTGGCTCCTCGGCAAAATCGCTCTCATCGAATTCATGTTCTTCGCTGCCCAGGTGCGTGCGGCTCTCCCACTCGATGCGCAGCAGCAGGCCCATGCACACGCAGCAGATCACCAGCGAGCTGCCGCCGTAGCTGAGGAACGGCAGGGTCAGGCCCTTGGTCGGCAGCAGGCCGACGTTCACCCCGATGTTGATCAGGAACTGGCCGATCCACAGGAAGGCCAGGCCGTAGGCCATGTAGGCGGCAAAGAACTGCTTGGCTTTCTCGGCCCACAGACCGATGTACATCGCGCGCAGGCTGACGAACACGAACAGCGCAACGGTCAGCAGCGAACCGACCACGCCCAGCTCTTCGGCCAGTACCGAGAACACGAAGTCGGTGTGTGCTTCGGGCAGGTAGAACTGCTTCTGCACGCTGTTGCCCAGGCCCACGCCCAGCCACTCACCGCGGCCGAAGGCAATCAGGGCCTGGGTCAGCTGATAGCCGGAACCGAATTGATCCGACCAGGGGTCGGTGAAGGTGATCAGGCGCGCCATCCGGTAGGGCTGCGCCTGTACCAGAATGAACACCGCCGCCACCGCCAGCACCACCATCAGGCTGAAGCGGAACAGCCCCACCCCGCCCAGGAACAGCATCGCCGCGGCGGCGCCCATCATCACCACCGTGGCGCCGAAGTCCGGCTCCATCAGCAGCAGGCCGGCCATCGGCAGCAGCACGATGAACGGCTTGAAGAAGCCCATCCAGCTCTCGCGCACCTCGGTCTGGCGGCGCACCAGGTAGCCCGCCAGGTAGATCACCACGAACACCTTGGCGATCTCGGAAGGCTGCACGTTGAAGAAGCTGAAGCCGATCCAGCGCATCGAGCCGTTCACTTCGCGGCCGATGCCCGGCACCAGTACCAGCACCAGCAACCCGAAGGCACCGACCAGCATCATGAAGCCCATGCGCTGCCAGGTGGCGATCGGCACCATCATGGTGACGACGCAGGCGACCAGGCCGATGGCCACGTACACCAGGTGACGGATCATGTGGTAAAGCGGGTTGCCCGACTGCAACGCGGCCACTTCCGAGGAGGCCGAGGTGATCATCACCAGGCCAAGGCCCAGCAGCGCCAGGCAGCCCGCGAGCATGGCGAAATCGAGATCGATGCCGCGACCGGTGACCAGGGGGGACGGATAAGGCTTGATGATGCCGAAGATCATGCCAGCCCCTCCACGGCCTGGGCGAACAGGCGCCCACGCTCTTCGAAGTTCTTGAACATGTCCAGGCTTGCGCAGGCAGGCGACAGCAGCACGGCGTCGCCCGGCTGGGCCAGCGCGGCGCCCTGCTGCACGGCTTCGTCGAGGCTGCTGACGCGAATCAGCGGCACGCTGTCGCCCAACGCCTGGGCCAGGCGCTCGGCATCACGGCCCAGCAGCACCACGGCGCGGCAGTGCGCCGCCACCGGGGCACGCAGCGCCGAGAAATCCGCGCCCTTGCCGTCGCCGCCGGCCACCAGCACCAGCTTGCCGTCGATATCCGCACCCAGGCCTTCGATGGCCGCCAGCGCGGCACCGACGTTGGTGGCCTTGGAGTCGTCGTACCAGCTCACGCCGTCACGCTCGCGCAGCCACTGGCAACGGTGGGCCAGGCCGGCAAAGGTGCGCAGGCTGGCCAGCATGGCGTCGAACGGCAGGCCTGCGGCATGCCCCAGGGCCAGCGCCGCGAGGGCGTTGGACTGGTTGTGCGCACCACGGATCTTCAGCTCGCGCACCGGCATCAGGGTCTGGAACTCGAACGCCAGGTACTTCTCGCCGTTCTCTTCGCGCAGCCCGAAGCCCTTGAAGTCGGGCACATTCAGGCCGAACGTCCAGCACGGCACGTTTTCCATCGGCAGCGGACGGCTCAGGGCATCCTGGCGGTTGACCACCACCTGCCGTGCGCCACGGAAGATCCGGTGCTTGGCCAGGTGATAGGCCGGCAGGCCGCTGTAGCGGTCCATGTGGTCTTCGCTGACGTTGAGCACGGTGGCCACTTCGGCATTCAGCTGATCGGTGGTCTCCAGCTGGAAGCTCGACAGCTCCATCACGTACAGCTCGATGGCGTCGTCCAGCAGGTCCAGTGCCGGGGTACCGAGGTTGCCGCCCACTGCCACACGTTTGCCTGCCGCAACGGCCATCTCCCCGACCAGGGTGGTGACGGTGCTCTTGGCATTGGAACCGCTGATGGCAATGATCGGCGCCTTGGCATTGCGCGCGAACAACTCGATGTCGCCCGACAGCTTCACGCCGCGCGCGGCCGCCTGCTGCAGGGCCGGGGTCGCCAGGGCCAGGCCGGGGCTGACGTACAGCTCGTCGGCACGGCACAGGAACTCCACATCCAGTTCGCCACAACGCACTTCCACCTGCGGGTAGTCGCGACGCAAGGTCGCCAGCTCCGGCGGGTTCTCGCGGGTATCGGCCACCGCAAACGCAATGCCCCGGTTCGCCAGGAAGCGAACCAGGGACATGCCGCTCTTGCCGAGGCCGACAACGATGCGGAAGTGGTCAGACGCGATCAGGGACACTCGTTTCTACCTCAGTTTCAGGGTGGCAAGGCCGAACAGTACGAGAATCACGGTGATGATCCAGAAGCGGACGATCACCCGAGGCTCGGGCCAACCCTTGAGTTCAAAGTGGTGGTGGATCGGTGCCATGCGAAACACGCGCTTGCCGGTCAGCTTAAAGGAAGCCACCTGGATCACCACCGACAGGGTCTCCATCACGAACACGCCGCCCATGATGAACAGCACGATCTCCTGACGCACGATCACGGCAATGGTGCCCAACGCGGCACCCAGTGCCAGGGCGCCGACGTCACCCATGAACACCTGCGCCGGGTAGGTGTTGAACCACAGGAAGCCCAGGCCCGCGCCGATCAGCGCGCCGCAGAACACGATCAGCTCGCCCGCGCCCGGCACGTAGGGGATCAGCAGGTATTCGGCGAACTTCACGTTGCCCGACAGGTAGCAGAAGATACCCAGCGCACCACCGACCATCACCGTCGGCATGATCGCCAGGCCGTCCAGGCCGTCGGTCAGGTTGACCGCGTTGCTCGAGCCCACGATGACGAAATAGGTCAGCACCACGAAGCCGATGCCCAGCGGGATGGTGACATCCTTGAGCATCGGCACGATCAGGGTGGTTTCCACGCTGGTGGGCGCGGTCATGTACAGGAAGATCGCCGCGCCCAGGCCGAACACCGATTGCCAGAAGTACTTCCAGCGGCTCGGCAGGCCACGCGAGTTCTTCTCGATCACCTTGCGGTAGTCGTCGACCCAGCCGATGGCGCCGAACAGCAGGGTGACGATCAGCACCACCCACACATAGCGGTTGGTCAGGTCGGCCCACAGCAGCGTGCTCACGCCAATGGCGGACAGAATCAGCGCACCGCCCATGGTCGGGGTGCCGGACTTGGAGAGGTGCGATTGCGGGCCGTCATTGCGCACGGCTTGACCGATCTGGCGAATCTGCAGGGTACGAATCATCCAGGGGCCCAACCACAGGGCCAGCGACAACGCGGTCAGTACACCCAGAATCCCGCGCAGGGTCAGGTACTGAAAGACCGCGAAGCCTTTGTAGAACTGTTGCAGATACTCAGCCAGCAGCAGCAGCATTAATGTTTCTCCCCGCTGGAACCGCACAAGGCCGCCACGACGTTTTCCATCGCAGCGCTGCGCGAACCCTTGATCAAAATGGTGGTGTTGTTGGCCTGCTCGACGCGAACGGCGTCGATCAAGTCAGCTTGAGTGGCGAAATGATGGGCCCCGGTGCCAAATGCCTTGACCGCTTCGGCCATCATCGGGCCCACGGCATAAAGTGCTGCAACCTTGCCCCTGGCGTATGCGCCGACCTGCCGATGCCCTTCCTCGGCCCACTGGCCCAATTCGCCGATATCCCCGAGCACCAGGACGGTACGCCCGGAAAAGCCGGCGAGTATATCAACGGCAGCGCACATGGAGGTGGGGTTTGCGTTGTAACTGTCGTCGATCACGCGCACACCGGTGGGCGCCATGTGCACCACGGTGCGGCCCTTGACCGGCTGCACCGCGTCAAGACCCTCGACGATGCCTTCCAGTGTCACGCCGAAAGCCTGTGCGGCAGCCGCGGCGGCCAGGGCGTTGCTGACATTGTGAGTGCCCAGCAGGTTGAGCTGGACGCGGGCGTTGCCCAGCGGGCTGCGCAATTCGAAACCGGGGCAGCCGCGTTCGTCGTGACGAATGTCGGTGGCATGAAAATCTGCGTCGGCATTGGCCAGGGCGAAAGTGATCACAGGGTGATGGCCGGCGCGCTGCTTCCAGATGCCGAAGGCCTTGTCATCCAGGTTCAATACCGCCACGCCATCCTGGCCCAGGCCTTCGAGGATCTCGCCCTTGGCTTCGACGATTTTCTCCGGCCCGCCGAACTCACCCACATGAGCGGTACCGGCGTTGTTGATGATCACCACCTGCGGCCGGGTCAGGCCGACGGTGTAGGCGATTTCGCCGATGCGCGAGGCGCCCAGCTCGATGACCGCCGCCGTATGGTGCGGGGCCAGCTCCAGCAGGGTCAGCGGTGCGCCGAAGTCGTTGTTGAGGTTGCCACGGGTGGCCAGTACCGGCCCGCGGGTGCGCAGGATGCTGGCCAGCATCTCCTTGACCGTGGTCTTGCCACTGGAGCCGGTGATTGCAGCAACCGGCTTGTCGAAGGCGGCGCGATTGAGCGCCCCCAACTGGCCCAGGCCCAGGCGGGTATCGGCAACCACCAGTTGCGGCAGGCTGCTGCCCGGCACTTCGTGCTGCACCAGCGCCGCGACGGCGCCCTTGGCTGCCACTTCGTCCAGGTAATCGTGACCGTCGAAACGCGGCCCGGCCAGGGCGACGAACAACTGGCCAGGGGTGATCGCGCGGCTGTCGATGCTGACGCCATCGAAGGTTGCATCCTGGCCATGCAGGCAGCCCTGCAGCGGCGCTACCAACTGGCTGAGGGACATTGACTCAAGCATTCGGAGCCTCCCAGGCTGCCAGGGCTCTTTCGGCCTCGACCAGGTCGGAGAAGTCATGGCGCTCGCCGTTGATCTCCTGGTAATCCTCGTGCCCCTTGCCCGCCAGCACGATGACGTCGTCGGCAGCGGCGGTGGCGATCAGGTGCGCAATCGCCGGGCCACGGCCGGCGATGAACTCGACGCTTTCACCCCGGGCGAAGCCTGGGCGGATATCGTCGAAAATCTGCTGGGGCGCCTCGCTGCGCGGGTTGTCGTCGGTGACCAGCACGCGGTCGGCCAGGCGCTCGGCCACTTCGGCCATCAGCGGGCGCTTGCCGCGATCGCGGTCGCCGCCGCAGCCGAACAGGCACAGCAGCTTGCCTTGTGCATGGGGACGCAGGGCTTCGAGGACCTTTTCCAGGGCATCGGGGGTGTGGGCGTAATCGACCACCACCAACGGCTTGCTGCCACCGCCCAGGCGCTGCATGCGCCCTACGGGGCCTTCGAGCTGCGGCGTGACCTTGAGAATTTCGTCCAGCGGATGATCCATCGCCATCAGCGTGCCGACCGCGGCCAGCATGTTGCTGAGGTTGAAGCGCCCGAGCAGGCGACTGCGCAGCATATGCTCGCCCTGTGCCGTCACCAGCACCGCACGCACGCCATCGTCGTCGAACTTCGCTTCGCGGCAGTACAGCGAGGCGGCAGGGTCGACGAGGCTGTAGCTGATCAGACGCGAATCACCCTTCTGCGCCGCCAGCTCACGCCCGAAGGCATCGTCCAGATTGACCACCCGCGAACGCAGGTCGGGCCAGGCGAACAGGCGCGCCTTGGCGGCCTGGTAGGCCTCCATGCTGCCGTGGTAGTCCAGGTGATCGCGTGACAGGTTGGTCATTACCACGATGTCGAAGGCCAGTGCCGCTACCCGGCCCTGTTCCAGCGCATGGGAGGACACTTCCATGGCCACGGCCTTGGCGCCAGCCTTCTTCAGGTCGCCCAGGGTCGACTGCACGGCAATCGGATCTGGCGTGGTCAGCCGGCCACTTTGCAGCTGGCCATAGAAGCCGGTACCCAGGGTGCCGATCAGGCCGCAGTGCTGGCCCAGCAGGTCGAGCGCCTGGGCCACCAGCTGGGTGACGCTGGTCTTGCCGTTGGTGCCGGTCACGCCGATCAGCTCGAGCTGGCGGCTCGGCTCGCCATAGAAGCGCCCCGCGATATCCGACAGCTGGGCAATCAGGCCCTTGACCGGAATCATCGGCACATCGGTGATCGGCAGCACGGTGGTGTTCTGCACTTCATAGGCCACGGCTGCCGCGCCGCGCTTGAGCGCATCGGCAATATGCTCGCGGCCGTCGACACGCGCACCCGGCACCGCCAGGAACAAGTCCCCGGCACGGACCTTGCGGCTGTCCAGGGTCAGTTCGCGGATCAACGGGTCGTTGTTGCCGCTCAGGGCAAACAGCTTACTCAATGGCATCGACATCAACCGCGCCCTCCCTTGGCGGGCGCAGCACCGGCCTGCTGCTGTGGAGTAGGAGCCGGCAGGTTGTCTGGCGGCACGTTCATCAGTCGCAGGGTGCCGGACATGACCTTGCTGAATACCGGCGCCGATACCAGGCCGCCGAAGTAGCCACCCTTGCTCGGCTCGTCGATCACCACCACGATGGCATAGCGCGGATCGCTCATCGGGCCGAAGCCGGTGAACAGCGAGCGGTAGGCGTTCTCGGTGTAGCCCTTGGAACCGACGGTGGCCTTACGGGCCGTACCCGACTTGCCGCCCACGTGATAGGAAGGCACCTGCGCACGGAACACGCCACGTGGCGCTTCGATGACCTGCTGCAGCATGCCCTGAATAGTCTTGGCGGTATCCTCGGGCACCACCTGGGTGGCTTCCGGGGTCTTGTCCACCTTGAGAATGCTCAGCGGTACCATCTTGCCGTTGTTGGCCAGCGCGGCGTAGGCATGCACCAGCTGCAACGCGGTCACCGACAGGCCGTAGCCGTAGGACAGGGTCGCGGTCTCGGCCTTGCGCCACTCGCGGTGGTTGGGCAGGTTGCCGACACGCTCGCCCGGGAAGCCCAGGCCGGTGTACTGGCCCAGGCCCAGTTGCGACATCACGCGGTAGATGGATTCGCCACCGATATCGAAGGCGATCTTGCTCATGCCCACGTTACTGGAGTTGATCAGGATGCCGGTCAGGTCGAGGATCGGGCCTTCGCTCCTGGACACGTCACGAATGGTGTAGCGGCCCAGCTGCAGGGTGCCCGGATAGACCTCGACCTTGTCGGTCGGCTTCCAGCGCCCACTTTGCAGGGCGGCGCTCATGGAGAAAGGCTTGACCGTGGAACCCGGCTCGAACACGTCGATGATGGCACGGTTGCGCATCGCCGCCGGGAACATGCTGCGGCGGTTGTTGGGGTTGTAGGTGGGCTGGTTGACCATGGCCAGCACTTCGCCGGTCTTCACATCCATGATCACCAGGCTACCGGCCTTGGCTTCCTGTTCGGCAATCGCGTTACGCAGTTCGCGGGTGGCCAGGTACTGCAGACGCAGGTCGATGGACAACGCCAAGGTCTTGCCGGCCTTGGCGTTCTTGGTGACCTGTACGTCCTTGATCAGCCGACCGCGCCGGTCCTTGATCACCTGCCGCTTGCCGGGCACCCCGGCCAGCCACTCGTCGTAGGCGAGCTCCACCCCCTCGCGACCGTGATCGTCGAGGTCGGTGAACCCGACCATGTGCGCAGCGACATCGCCGGCGGGATAGAAGCGGCGGAACTCCTCGATGCCGTACACGCCGGGCACCTTGAGGTCGAGCACCACCTGGCCCTGCTCCGGGGTAAGGCCGCGGACCAGGTAGATGAATTCCTTGTTGGCCTGCTGTTCGAGGCGCTCGGCCAGTTGCTGCGGGTTCTGCTTGAGCGCGGCGGCAAGCGCCGGCCAGCGGTCCTTGGCAGCCTGCATCTCCTTGGGGTTGGCCCACAGGGTGGTAACCGGCGTACTCACGGCCAGCGGCTCGCCGTTGCGGTCGGTGATCAGCCCGCGGTGCGCAGGAATCGGAATGTGACGCAGGCTGCGGGCATCGCCCTGCCCCTTGAGGAAGTCGCGGTCGACCACCTGCAGGTCGACGATACGCCAGGCAATGGCCCCCACCATGATCACCAGCAGGCCGACCACAACGCGGAACCGCCACGGGTAGAGTGCGCCTTCAAGTTTCATCATGGCGCCACCATCCGTACTTCGTCAGCGGCGGGAATGCGCATGTGCAGCTGTTCGCTGGCCAGATTCTCGATGCGGCTGTGGGCGGTCCAGGTGCTCTGTTCCAGAATCAACCGGCCCCACTCGGCCTGCGCCTTGTCGCGTTCGTTGAGCTCGCCGTACAGGGTATTGAGCAACTGGCGGTTCCAGTGCGCACTGTAGGACACCGCCACCGACGAAACGAGCACGCCAATGAACAGCAGCAGCATCAGGAAGCTGCCGCCTGGCAAAGGCTTGGCAAAAAGCCTGCTCAACGCAGCTTCTCCGCCACACGCATGACCGCGCTACGCGAGCGCGGGTTGGCCTTGAGCTCGGCCTCGGAGGCGAACTGCGCCTTGCCATGGACCTTGATCTTGGGCTCGAAGGGCTTGTGTTGTACCGGCAGGTTGCGTGGCAGGTTGTCGGCCTCTCCCTTGGCCAGCTTGCGCATGAACAGCTTGACGATGCGGTCTTCCAGCGAATGGAAGCTGATGACCACCAGACGGCCACCGATCTCGAGCGTGTCGAGGGCAGCCTCGAGCCCGGCTTCGAGGTCGCCCAGCTCGTTGTTGACGTGAATGCGCAGCCCCTGGAAAGCACGGGTGGCGGGGTTCTTGCCCTTTTCCCACGCGGGGTTGGCGACCTTGAGCACTTCGGCGAGGTCGGCGGTACGGGTAAAGGGTTGCTGCTCGCGACGGGCGACCACGGCGTTGGCCATGCGCTTGGCGAAACGCTCTTCGCCGTACTCCTTGAACACGCGGGCGATTTCTTCGGCCGGCGCGGTGGCGATGAACTCGGCGGCGCTGACGCCACGACTCGGGTCCATGCGCATGTCCAGCGGGCCGTCGTTCATGAAACTGAAGCCGCGCTCGGGGTCATCGAGCTGCGGCGAGGACACGCCCAGGTCGAGCAGGATGCCATTGACCTTGCCGGACAGGCCCCGCTCGGCGACTTCGGCGCCCAGCTCGGCGAAACTGCGCTGCACAATGACAAAGCGGCCGTCTTCGGCCGCCAGCGCTTGCCCGGTGGCAATCGCTTGTGGGTCTTTGTCGAACCCCAGCAGCCGACCCTGCGGCCCCAGGTGCTGGAGAATCAGCCGACTGTGCCCGCCACGCCCGAAGGTGCCATCCAGATAGCAGCCATCGGCGCGTACGGCGAGAGCCTCGACGGCTTCGTCAAGCAGTACGGTGATGTGTTTGAAGCCACTATCTATAGTCACAGGATCAGATCACGCAGTTCATCAGGCATCGCGCCCGGTTGTTGAATGGCCACCAGGTCAGCTGCAGCAACAGCGTTCCAGGCGTCCTCGTCCCACAGTTGGAATTTGTTCAGTTGCCCCACCAGCATCGCCCGCTTGTCCAGCTTGGCGTACTCGCGCAGACGCGGTGGCACCAGGAAACGCCCACTGCCGTCGAGCTCCAGATCCACCGCATTGCCGATCAGCAGACGCTGCAGGCGACGGTTCTCTTCGCGTAACGACGGCAAGGCACGCAGCTTGGCTTCGATCAGTTCCCACTCATCCAGCGGATACACGCACAAGCAGGGATCAACCGCGTCGATCGTCACGATCAACTGCCCGGAACTGCGCGAATCGAGCTCGTCACGGTACCGGCTCGGCATTGCGAGACGGCCTTTTGCGTCGAGGTTGATTGCGTTGGCTCCGCGAAACACGGCTGCACTTCCCTAAATGTTAGCTTTTTTGTGTCTGAAAACCCACTTCATGCCACTTTCCGCCACTTGCGCACACTATAGGAATCCGCCCACCACACCGTCAAGGCGCGCTTATAAGGAAAACCCTTACAGATCGGCGATTTAGAGCAACAAGGCGATACAAAGAGGAGAAACGAGAGGGGTTTTGACGGGGAAAGGCAAATTCACTCAAACGGATAGAGTGCAAAGTTAAAGTGATTTATGAAGAGTAAGATTTTTTTGGTATTACCAGAACACATCTGCTATCGAATCAAGCAGGAAGGGAAAAGGTGGAGAGTCGATCTGTAAGCCGGGTTCTGTCGAGGACAGTCATTCCTCTACGACGGCCATCACTGGACGCCTTTAGCAACCTACCCGGTTCCAACGCGGGCCGCGCCATATGGAACCCTATTTGGTCTTGCTCCGAGTGGGGTTTACCTAGCCACGGACTGTTGCCAGCCGTGCGGTGCGCTCTTACCGCACCTTTTCACCCTTACCGGCACCGAAGTGCTTAGGCGGTTATTTTCTGTGGCACTTTCCGTAGGCTCACGCCCCCCAGGCATTACCTGGCACTCCGCCCTATGGAGCCCGGACTTTCCTCCCCCCTCTTTTGCGGAACAAAAGAAGGCAGCGACTGTCCAATCGACTCTCCGCCGCAAAGGTTAACGGCAGCGGGCCCCGAGAACAAGCGATAAAACGAATAATATCACTATGACATTAGTGGTCTTTCTGTTTTTCCAACGCTATTTGATACAAAACATTCTTCCGCACCCCGGTAATTTCCGCCGCCAGGGCTGCTGCACGCTTGAGCGGCATCTCTGCCAGCAGAAGATCAAGCACGCGCATCACTTCGCTGCTCACGGCCTCTTCGTTCTCCGGGGCGGTCCAGCCCGCCACCAGCACCACGCACTCCCCACGCTGCTGATTGCTGTCGTTTTCGACAAACGCGCGCAGCTCGGCCAGGGGCAGCCCCTTCAGGGTCTCGAAGGTCTTGGTCAGCTCACGAGCCAGCAACGCCGGCCGTTCGCCGCCAAACACCGCCTCCATGTCCTGCAGACACTCCAGAATGCGGTGTGGCGCCTCATAGAAAATCAGCGTACGGGGCTCTTCCTTGACCTGACTCAGGCGCGCGCGGCGACCTACCGCCTTGGCCGGCAGAAAACCCTCGAAGATGAACCGGTCGGACGGCAGGCCCGCCGCCGACAACGCCGCGATCAGTGCGCAGGCGCCCGGTACCGGCACCACATCGATGCCCGCCGCTCGCGCCTGGCGCACCAGGTGGTAGCCCGGGTCAGAGATCAGCGGCGTACCGGCATCGGAGATCAACGCCACATCGTCGCCGGCCAGCAGGCGCGTGATGAAGCGGCTGCCCTCGTCGCGCTCGTTGTGCTCGTGACAGGCGGCCAGCGGCGTGTTGATGCCGAAGTGCTGCAGCAGGCGGACCGAGTGGCGCGTGTCCTCGGCCGCGATCAGCGCCGCCTCGCGCAGCACCTTCAAGGCCCGGGCGCTCATGTCATCCAGGTTGCCAATGGGCGTAGCCACCACGAAAAGCTTGCCGGCAGTGGAATTGGAAGCACCTGGAGCATCGGTCACAGCACACACCTGTAAATAGAGAACAAAGCGCCATTGTAGCCCGTAAGGCGGCAACAATGCGTTACCCACAGCGGCGGCACGCCTGCGCAGGGCAACCTATATTGAAGGATTAACGCCAGCAAGATCGCGCCCCGGCCAGCGCTTGGGTACAATTGCAGGTTAATTTGATCGAGTAACAGGATTTTTACATGATCGCTTGCCTGCGGCTGCTCTCAGCCCTCTGCCTCGCTGCCCTGCTGGCAGCCTGCGCCAGTTCGCCCTCGTCCAGCCTGGGTGAGCTGCCGCGCACTCCGGATGCCAGCATCGAGCAACTGCTCGACCAGGCCGCCACCAGCAAGACACCTGAAAAGGCTGCACTGCTGCGCCTGAGCGCCGCTGACCTGGCCTACCACCAGAAAGACTTCGCACGGGCCTCGCGGATCCTCGAGCAGGTGCCACTGGACACCCTCAAGCCGGCCCAGCAAGTGTTCGCCAGCACCCTTGGCGCCGAGCTGGCGATGAGCCGCAACCAGCCCAAGGCCGCCCTCACCGCCCTGAGCCACCCGAGCCTGGCCCGGTTGGACGAACTGCCGCCCGAGCTTCAGGTGCGCACCCGCAGCGTGCATGCCGCCGCCCTGGAAGCCGATGGCCAGACCCTGGCTGCCGCGCAACAGCGCGTCGCCATGGCTCCCCTGCTCAGCGGCGCCGCCGCCAGTGCCAACCACGAGGCCATCTGGAACCTGGTTGCCGCCCTGCCCACCGAACAACTGCAAGGCACCGGCACCGACGTGATGGCCGGCTGGACCAGCCTGGCCCTCGCCGTCAAGAGCGCCGGCACCCTCGAACAGCAGCAGGCCGCCATCGAAAGCTGGCGCAACCAGCACGCCGGCCACCCTGCCGCCGTGCAACTGCCACAGCCCCTGCTCAAACTCAAGGAACTGGCCAGCCAGCCGCTGACCAAGATCGCCCTGCTGCTGCCCCAGGAAGGCCCGCTGGCAGGTGTCGCCCGCGCCCTGCGCGACGGCTTCATGGCGGCGCACTTCCAGGCCCAGCAGGCCGGCCAGAAGCCGCCTTCGGTCGAAGTCTTCGACAGCTCGCGCCTGACCTCCCTCGATGACTTCTACCGCAAGGCCCAGGCCAGCGGCGTCCAGCTGGTGGTAGGCCCGCTCGAGAAGAACCTGGTCAAGCAGTTGAGCGCCTACCCGCAACTGCCGATCACCACCCTGGCACTGAACTACAGCGACGCCGGCCAGACCGGCCCGGCGCAACTGTTCCAGTTCGGCCTGGCCGCCGAAGACGAAGCCCGCGAAGTCTCGCGCCGCGCCCAGGCGGACGGCATGCGTCGTGCCGTGGCCCTGGTGCCGAGCGGCGAATGGGGCGATCGCGTACTCAAGGCCTTCCGCCAGGACTGGGAAGCCAAGGGCGGCACCCTGATTGCCGCTGCCCACGTGTCGCAGCCGGTGGCCCTGGCCCAGCAGATCGCCGACCTGTTCCAGCTGCGCCAGAGCGAAGGCCGCGCCAAGAGCCTGCAGAGCACCGTGGGCGGCAGTGTCTCGGCACAGCCATCGCGTCGCCAGGACATCGATTTCATCTTCCTGGCCGCAACCCCGACCCAGGCCCAGCAGATCAAGCCGACACTGAACTTCCAGTATGCCGGTGACGTACCGGTGTACGCCACCTCCAACGTGTACAGCGCCAGCGGCAACGTCAACGAGTACAACGACATGAACGGCATTCGCTTCTGCGAAACGCCGTGGCTGCTCGACACCGGCAACAGCCTGCGCCAGCAGGTGGTACGTCAGTGGCCGCAAGCGGCTGGCAGCATCGGCCGCCTGTACGCGATGGGTGCCGATGCCTACAGCCTCGCGCCGCGCCTGGGCCAGCTCAAGGCACTGCCGGACAACCGTATCGAAGGCCTGTCCGGCAGCCTGAGCATGAACGCCAACCAACGCATCGAGCGCCAGTTGCCATGGGCCGACTTCACCGGCGGTCAGGTCAAGCGCCTGCCGGACACCCCGCGCTGATGCCCGACGGTTCTCGCCAGGCCGCGGGTATCGCGGCCGAACAGCAGGCCCTGCATTACCTTCAGGCGCAGGGCCTGCAGTTGCTGGCGCAGAACTGGCGATGCAAACGCGGCGAGCTTGATCTGGTCATGCTTGACGGCGATACAGTAGTATTCGTCGAAGTCCGCTACCGGCTGCACGCGGGCTTTGGCGGAGCACTGGCCAGCGTCGATACCCGCAAACAGCAAAAACTGGTGCTAGCGGCCCAGTATTTTCTGCAGCAGGAGGCGCGCTGGGCCAACCAGCCCTGTCGTTTCGACGTGATTGCCCTGCAGGGCCGCGGCCACTCGGGCACACCGCTCGACTGGCTGAAGAACGCTTTCGACAGTTGAACCCGCCCCGCTTGATGCATCCGTTACCCACTCAACTTTTTTGCTCTTTGTTTCGCGGGCTGCACAGTCATGTGCCGCAGGGTCTTCAAGACGTTGCGACACGCCCGACCAGCCGCCCCACTTAAGGTCACACAGATGGACATGCAATCCCGAGTTCGCCAGCTATTCCAGGCCAGCATCAACACCAAGCAACAGGCGATGGAAGTCCTTGCACCACACATCGAGCAAGCCAGTCAGGTGATGGTCAACGCGCTGCTCAACGAGGGCAAGATGCTCGCCTGCGGCAACGGCGGCTCGGCGGGCGATGCCCAGCACTTCTCGTCCGAACTGCTCAACCGCTTCGAGCGCGAGCGCCCGAGCCTGCCGGCCATCGCGCTGACCACCGACAGCTCGACCATTACCTCGATCGCCAACGACTACAGCTACAACGAGATCTTCTCCAAGCAGATCCGCGCCCTGGGCCAACCGGGCGACGTGCTGCTGGCGATTTCCACCAGCGGCAACTCGGCGAACATCATTCAGGCGATCCAGGCCGCACATGATCGCGAAATGATTGTCGTAGCTCTGACCGGACGCGATGGCGGCGGCATGGCCTCGCTGCTGCTGCCCGAAGATGTGGAGATTCGCGTACCGGCCACCGTCACCGCACGCATCCAGGAAGTCCACCTGCTGGCGATCCACTGCCTTTGCGACTTGATCGACAGCCAATTGTTCGGGAGTGAAGAATGACCCCTAATCGCCTTGGCCTGATGGCCCTGACCCTGTGCCTGAGCATCACCGGCTGCAGTTCGGTGATTACTGCCAGCCGCGAAAACCCGATCGAGGACGATCGCGGCACCCGCACATTCGGCAGCAAGATCGACGACTCGCTGATCGAAACCAAGGTAGCGGTAAACGTGGCCAAGGCCAGCCCGGACCTGGACAAGAACTCGCACATCGTCGTCACCAGCTTCAACGGCATCGTGCTGCTGGCCGGGCAGACCCCGCGCGCCGACCTCAAGAGCCTGGCCGAGCAGACCGCCGGTCAGGTGCAGCGGGTCAAGAAGGTGCACAACGAACTTCAGGTGCTGCCGCCCTCCTCGCTGCTGGCACGCAACAATGACGCCTGGCTGACCACCAAGATCAAGGCCCAGATGCTGACCGACAGCAACATCCCCGGTTCGCGCATCAAGGTGGTGACCGAGAACGGCATCGTCTACCTGCTGGGCCTGCTGACCCAGCAGGAAGCCAATCAGGCCACCAACCTGGTGCAAGGCGTGTCGGGTGTGCAGAAGATCGTCAAGCTGTTCGAATACATTGACTGACCGCGGCTTCACGCCCTTCGCCGGCCTCGCCGGTGAAGGGCGTGAAGCCGCCGGCGCACCGCAACCCCCACCGACACCCCACAGGAATACCCATGAAGAACGGCCTGTTCGCCACCCTGCTGATCGCTACCTTCGCCACCCTGGCCGGCTGCTCCACCCCAAGCCTGATCACCCTCAATGATGGCCGTGAGTTCCAGGCGGTCGACGCGCCGAAACTCGAACGCAGCTCCGGCTTCTACGAGTTCCAGCAGCTCGACGGCAAACGCACCCGTGTGAACAAGGATCAGGTGCGCACCATCACCGACCTGTAAGCACACAGGCCCAAAAAAAAGGCGACCCCGCAAGGTCGCCTTTTTTCATTTCACCACTTTCAGGCTCGGACGCCCACTTGGCCGCGGCGGCTGCCCGCCACTCGGCGGACCGTCATCATCCGGCTCGACGCCCTCGTCCTCGAGGTCGTCATCCTCCATCAGGGGCGGCTCGAGCTCGAACACCATGCCCTGGCCATTCTCACGGGCATAGATACCCAGGATGGCGCCGGCAGGCACGTACAGCGTGTGGGCAACCCCACCGAAACGCCCCTCGAAGCTCACGGCTTCGTTATCCATGTGCAAGTGACGCACGGCATTGGGCGACACGTTCAAAACGATCTGGCCATCGCTGGCGAAGCCTTGAGGCACCTGCACCGCAGGGTACTCGGCATTGACCAGCATGTGCGGCGTGCAATCGTTGTCCACGATCCACTCATACAAGGCTCGCACCAGATACGGACGACTGGAGTTCATCAACGGCTCCTTAAAACCTAACGCATATCGCGTTCAGCGGCGGACAGGCTGGCCTTGAAGGCTTCCCGCGCAAACTGACGCTCCATGTAATCGAGCAACGGCTTGGCTGGCCGCGGCAGTTCGATACCCAATACCGGCAAACGCCACAGTATGGGCAATAGACAACAATCCACCAGGCTTTGCTCCTCACTCAGGAAACAAGGCTTGTCGGCGAACAACGGCGAAACGCCGGTAAGGCTCTCGCGCAGCTCCTTGCGCGCCTGCACGCGGGCAGGCTCCTTGCTGCGCGGGTCGAGAATCAGGTCCACCAGCGAACACCAGTCACGCTGGATACGGTGGATCAGCAGGCGGCTGTTGGCACGCGCCACCGGGTAGACCGGCAACAGCGGCGGGTGCGGGTAGCGCTCGTCGAGGTATTCCATCACCACGGTCGACTCATACAACGCCAGGTCACGATCAACCAGGGTCGGTACGCTGCCATACGGGTTGGCTTCCAGCAGCTTGGGCGGCTGGCGCCCGGCTTCGACACTGATGATCTCGACGCCGACACCTTTCTCGGCGAGAACGATGCGCACCCGATGAGAATAATGATCAGCGGGGTCGGAGTAGCAGGCTAACCGATTGGTCACGCCCATGGGGGTCCTCCTCGCGTGTTGAACTTATGAAATTACAAATGCAAACGCGCCCTGGGGGCCCTCCATACTGCAGAGGGACCCCAGGGCGCGCGTTAAACTAACAGATTTTACCCTGTGATCAGTGCACGTCCTTCCAGTATTCGCGCTTGAGCAGGTAGGCGAACACGAAGAAGAAGGCCAGGTACAGCAGCACGTAGGTGCCGATGCGCTGGCTCTGCAGCTTGACCGGGTTGGCCGAGTAGGCCAGGAAGGTCACCAGGTTCTTGACCTTCTCGTCGAACTGCTCGTCGGTCAGGGTACCGGATTTCGGCACGATGGTCAGCTGATCGCACGCTTCGTGGGTCAGCGGGGCACCGGTGAGCGGGTCAAACTGCTTCTTGCCCTCGACCACGGTCTGGATCTGCTTGCAACCGACCACCTGACGCCCCTGCAGGCCCACCAGCACGTTTGGCATGCCAACGTTGGGGAAGACCTTGTTGTTCACACCCCAAGGGCGTGACGGGTCCTCGTAGAAGGCCCGCAGGTAGCTGTACAGCCAATCGGTGCCGCGTACCCGCGCCACCAGGGTCAGGTCGGGCGGCGCCGCACCGAACCAGGCCTTGGCGTCGGCCGGCTGCATGCCGATGTTCATGTGGTCGCCGATCTTGGCGCCGGTGAACACCAGCTTCTCGAGCATCAGCTCGTGCGGGATGCCCAGGTCATCGGCGACACGCTCGTAACGCTGGAACTTGGCGCTGTGGCAACCCATGCAATAGTTGGCAAAGGTCCGTGCGCCGTCCTGCATGGCGGCCTTGTCGGTCAGGTCGATGTCGACCTTGTCCAGTTCCACGCCGTGTTCGGCGGCGAAGGTCAGCGAAGGCATCACTGCCAGGAGCAATACTGCAAATAGCTTTTTCATCAGCCAGTCACCCTTTCCGGAACCGGTTTGGTCTTCTCGAGCCTGGTGTAGAACGGCATCAGAATGAAGTAGGCGAAATACAGGAAGGTACATACCTGCGACAGCAAGGTGCGACCCGGGGTTGGCGCCAGCACGCCGAGCACGCCCAGGATCACGAAGGAGATGCAGAACACCCACAGCCAGGCCTTGCTCATCCAGCCCTTGTAGCGCATCGACTTGACCGGGCTACGGTCCAGCCATGGCAGCACGAACAGCACCGCGATCGCAGCACCCATGGCGATCACGCCCAGCAGCTTGTCGGGTACCGCACGCAGGATCGCGTAGAACGGCGTGAAGTACCACACAGGGGCGATGTGCTCCGGGGTCTTGAACGCGTTGGCCTGTTCGAAGTTGGGTTTCTCCAGGAAGTAGCCGCCCATTTCCGGGAAGAAGAACACGATCATGCAGAAGACGAACAGGAACACCACCACGCCGACGATATCCTTGACGGTGTAGTACGGGTGGAACGGGATGCCGTCCAGCGGAATGCCGTTCTCGTCCTTTTTCTTCTTGATGTCCACGCCATCCGGGTTGTTCGAACCCACTTCGTGCAGCGCCAGGATGTGCAGCACCACCAGGCCGAGAATCACGATCGGCAGGGCCACCACGTGCAGGGCGAAGAAGCGGTTCAGGGTAATGCCGGAGATCAGGTAGTCGCCACGGATCCACTGGGTCAGGTCGCCGCCGATGACCGGGATGGCGCCGAACAGCGAGATGATCACCTGGGCACCCCAGTACGACATCTGGCCCCAGGGCAGCAGGTAGCCCATGAAGGCCTCTGCCATCAGCGCCAGGTAGATCAGCATGCCGAACAGCCATACCAGCTCGCGTGGCTTCTGGTACGAGCCGTAGAGCAGGCCACGGAACATGTGCAGGTAGACCACGATGAAGAACGCCGACGCACCCGTGGAGTGCAGGTAGCGCAGGATCCAGCCGTATTCGACGTCACGCATGATGTATTCGACCGAGGCGAACGCCTCTTCGGCCGAAGGGGTGAAGCTCATGGTCAGCCACACGCCGGTCACGATCTGGTTGACCAGGACCAGCAGGGCCAGGGAGCCGAAGAAATAGAAGAAGTTGAAGTTCTTCGGTGCGTAGTACTTGCTCAGGTGATCTTCCCACATCTTGGTGGCGGGGAAGCGGGCGTCAACCCAGTCCATGAACTTACTCATCACGCGTTCTCCTGATCGACGCCGACGACGATGATGTCATCCGACTCGTACGAGTGCGGTGGCACTGGCAGATTGAGCGGCGCTGGCTGGGACTTGTAGACGCGGCCGGCGAGGTCGTAGTGGGAGCCGTGGCATGGGCAGAAATAGCCACCCACCCACTTGGGACCCAGGTCGACAGGCGCCACTTCGGGACGGAAGGTCGGCGAGCAGCCCAGGTGGGTGCACAGGCCGACGAGCACGAGGATTTCCGGCTTGATCGAGCGGTTCGACGGGTCGACGTAGGCCGGCTGCTCCGACGCCTTGGACTCGGGGTCGGAGAGCTCACCGGTGATCTTCTTCAGGTTGCCCAGGATCTCCTCGGTGCGGCGGACGATGAACACGGGCTGGCCGCGCCATTCAGCAATCATCTGCTGGCCGGGCTCCACCTTGGCGATGTTGACCTTGACCGGTGCACCGGCAGCTTTCGCCTTGGCACTGGGAAACCATGACCCTACGAACGGGACCGCAGCCCCCACCGCTCCTGCAGCACCCACCACGGACGTGGCTGCTACCAGGAAGCGACGCCGGCCTGCATTGACGCCGTCATTGCTCATTCAGTCCTCTCCCATCAGCTTTGTGGCCTGTTGCAACAGGCATCTACTAAGTAAATTTCGAACTGCTAAAAATAAATTTCGAACTGCTAAAAATTTGCCGCATGGTAATGAAAAGACCCATCGAAGACAAGGTTATTACCCGGCATAAAGGCTGTATCCCTTATAGCACTTGACCTGCGTCTATGCGGCAAGTTGTCACACAGGGTCGGCAGCCCCTTTTATTCAAGACATAAAAAAAGCCCGGTTCCACCAGGAACCGGGCTTTTTTTGAACGCCGAAGCGAATTAACGCTTGGAGTACTGAGGACGCTTACGTGCTTTACGCAGACCCACTTTCTTACGCTCGACTTCACGAGCGTCACGGGTAACGAAGCCAGCTTTGCGCAGAGCGCCACGCAGGGTTTCGTCGTAGTCCATCAGTGCACGGGTGATACCGTGACGGATAGCGCCCGCTTGACCGCTGACACCACCACCGATGACGGTGACGTAGATGTCGAACTTCTCGGTGGTTTCGGTGAGTTCCAGCGGCTGGCGAACTACCATGCGCGCGGTTTCACGACCGAAGAAGGTCTCGAGGGAGCGGTTGTTGATGGAGATGCTGCCAGTACCCGGACGCAGGAAAACGCGTGCGGTTGCAGTCTTGCGACGGCCAGTGCCGTAATTTTGAGTCGCCGACATAATGAACTATTCCGTTAAATCTTCAGTTCTTGGGGCTGCTGAGCAGTATGAGGGTGTACAGCGCCCGCATAGACTTTCAGCTTACGGTACATGTCGCGACCCAGCGGGTTTTTAGGCAGCATGCCCTTTACCGCGGTCTCGATCACGCGCTCAGGCGCTTTGGCGATCAACTTCTCGAAGTTGATTTCCTTGATGCCGCCCGGGAAACCGGAGTGGGAGTAGTACATTTTGTCCGAAGTCTTGGCACCAGTAACACGTACCTGCTCGGCATTGATCACGACGATGTAGTCGCCGGTGTCAACGTGAGGGGTGTATTCTGGCTTGTGCTTGCCACGCAGACGGCTCGCGATCTCAGTGGCCAGACGACCCAGGGTCTTGCCAGCAGCGTCAACGACGAACCAGTCGCGTTTTACTGTTTCCGGTTTAGCAGTAAAAGTTTTCATTCTTTATAGCCTCAGGGGCCGTCCCGCAATTTTAAGACGGCAGATCTTACTGAATAGTGCGTACTTTGACAAGGTCAAAGGCAGCCGGATACGGACGCTATCGGGGGCTCGGGTCAGCACGTCCAATACTCGGCAAGATTCTTCGGCGGCGGGGCATCACTTCCACTGCTGAGAGAGGTGCAGAATTATCCAGATTGCAGAAAAAATATCAACCTGCTTTTATGCTTCTTTTGCCGTGGAGATCGTCATGGAGTACCGCCAGCTGGGTCGCACCGACCTCAACGTGAGTGCATTGTGCCTGGGCAGCATGACCTGGGGCGAGCAGAACGACCAGGCCGAGGGCTTCGCCCAGATCGAACGGGCCAAGGCGGCCGGGATCAATTTCATCGATACCGCGGAGATGTACCCGGTGCCGCCGCGCCCGGAAACCTACTCGGCCACCGAGCAGATCATCGGCAACTGGTTCAGCCAGCGCGGCGATCGCGCCGGCTGGATCCTGGCCAGCAAGGTGGCCGGCCCCGGCAACGGCATCAGCCACATTCGCGACGGCCAGCTCAAGCACAACCGCCAGCACATCGTGGCGGCCCTGGACGCCAGCCTCAAGCGCCTGCAGACCGACTGGATCGACCTGTACCAGCTGCACTGGCCCGAGCGCAGCACCAACTTCTTCGGCAAGCTGGGCTACCAGCACCTGCCCCAGGACCACTTCACGCCGCTGGAAGAAACCCTCGAAGTGCTCGACGAGCAGGTCAAGGCAGGCAAGATCCGCCACATCGGCCTGTCCAACGAAACCCCGTGGGGCACCATGAAGTTCCTGCAACTGGCCGAAAGCCGCGGCTGGCCCCGTGCGGTCTCGATCCAGAACCCGTACAACCTGCTCAACCGCAGCTTCGAAGTGGGCCTGGCGGAAATCGCCATCCGCGAGCAGTGCGGCCTGCTGGCCTACTCGCCGCTGGCCTTCGGCATGCTGTCGGGCAAGTACGAGAACGGCGCGCGCCCGGAAAACGGCCGCCTGACCCTGTTCAACCGCTTCTCGCGCTATTCCAACCCGCAGACCGTCGCCGCGTGCAGCCGTTATGTGGCCCTGGCCCGCGAGCACGGCCTGGACCCGGCACAGATGGCCCTGGCCTTCGTGACCCAGCAGCCGTTCGTGACCAGCAACATCATCGGCGCCACCTCGCTGGCGCAACTGGACAGCAACCTGGCAAGCGCCAGCCTGAAGCTCGGTGACGAGCTGCTGGCCGCCATCGATGCGATCCACCAGGATCAGCCCAACCCCGCCCCGTAAAGCGCTGCAACGGTTCCCGCAGCCCGCCGCGGGAACCGAGGGTAGACACAATCGCCAAAAAATAAGACGATCCAGCCGGTGATTGACCACTCTACCCTATAAGAATAACGACAATGATGTTTACCCAACCTACCGCATCGCTGCGGCGCGTCAGCATCCTGGCCATCGACAAGGTATTCGCATCGACCCTGATGCAGGCCAAGGATTTCTTCCACCTGGCCAGCCTGCGCTATGGCAAGCAACTGGGCCTGGGCCTGCAACCGATGTTCGAAACCCGCCTCGTGAGCCCCGACGGGCTGCCCGTGCAGAGCTTCAGCGGCGTGCAGCTACCGGTGGACAGCGGCCTCGAGCAGGCCGACGTGATCATCCTGCCGGCGTTCTGGGACGACTTCGATGCCCTGTGCCAGCGCTCCCCCCAGGTACTGCCCTGGCTGCGCGAGCAGCATGCCCGAGGCGCGGTGCTGTGCGGCGAGGCCAGCGGCGTGTTCTGGCTGGCCGAGGCCGGCCTGCTCGATGGCAAGGAGGCCACCACCTACTGGCGCTTCTTCGGCCAGTTCGCCGAACGCTTCCCGAAGGTGTCGCTGAACCAGGACAAGCACCTCACCGATGCCGACAACCTCTATTGCGCCGGCGGCGCCACCTCGGCCTGCGACCTGTACATCTACCTGATCGAGCGATTCTGCGGGGCCAACGTGGCCCAGGCCGTGGCCCGCGACATCCTCTACGAGGTGCAACGCAACTACACCCCGGGGCGCATGGGCTTTGGCGGACAGAAGCTGCACCAGGACCTGATCATCCTGCAGATCCAGCAGTGGCTGGAGGAACACTTCGCCGACAAGTTCCGTTTCGAGGACGTGGCACGCAACCATGGCATGAGCATCCGCAACTTCATGCGCAGGTTCCAGAGTGCGACGGGGGACAAGCCGCTGCATTATCTGCAACGGCTGCGGATCGAGACGGCGAAGGGCTTGCTGTCGGGTACGCGCAAGAGCATCAAGACCATCAGCTACGAGGTGGGCTATGACGACGCCAGCTTTTTTGCGCGATTGTTTAGGCAGCACACGGAGCTGTCGCCTAACCAGTATCGGCAGCAATTCATGCAGGAGGCCTGAGGGCCTATCGCGGGTCACGCCCGCCCCCACAGGTTCGCTGCAAACCTCTGTGGGAGCGGGCTGAGCCGCGACAGCAGTGACGCGACTTAAGGCTTGTGTGCCCGCGACAGGAACTCGTGGGACTGCATCTCCAGCAAGCGGCTCAGGGTACGCTGGAACTCGAAGCTCAGGCGCCCGCCGGTGTACAGGTCCTTGAGCTCCACTTCAGCCGAGATGATCAGCTTGACGTTGCGGTCGTAGAACTCGTCGACCATGTTGATGAAGCGACGCGCCAGATCGTCGGTGGCCACGCCCATCTGCTCCACGCCGCTGAGCAGCACCGCATGGAAGATCTTGCCCAGTTCGATGTAGTCGTTCTGGCTGCGCGGGCCGTCGCACAGTTCGCGGAAGTCGAACCAGGCCACGTCGTCGCAGGTACGCAGCGCACGGATCTCGCGGTTCTCGATCATCAGCACGTCGTTTTCCACCGCCTGGGTGCATTCCGGCGTCAATGCGCGAAAGCTCTTGCGCAGGCTTTCGTGGGCCGCTTCATTCAGCGGGAAGTGGAACAGCTCGGCCTGCTCCAGGTGACGCAGGCGATAGTCCACGCCGCTGTCGACGTTGACGATGTCGGTGTTCTGCTTGATCAGGGCAATTGCCGGCAGGAAGCGCGCACGCTGCAGGCCGTCCTTGTACAGGCCGTCCGGCACGATGTTGGAGGTGGCCACCAAGGTCACGCCGTTCTTGAACAGCTCCTCCATCAGGGTGCCAAGGATCATCGCGTCGGTGATATCGGACACGAAGAACTCGTCGAAGCAGATCACCCGCGCCTCGTCGGAGAACCGCTTGGCAATGATGGTCAGCGGGTTCTTCTCGCCCTTGAGGGTCTTCATTTCCTCATGCACGCGCTTCATGAAGCGGTGGAAGTGCGTACGCACCTTCTGCGGGAAAGGCAGCGCCTCATAGAACGTATCGACCAGGTAAGTCTTGCCGCGCCCTACCCCACCCCAGAAATACAGGCCCTTGACGGGCGCCTGCTCTTTCCTGCCGAACAGCTTGCCGAACACACCCGGCTTGCTGTTGTGCGCCGCGACCAGGTCGTCGTACAGGCGCTGCAAGTGACGCACCGCTGTTTCCTGCGCCGCGTCATGGAAGAATTCGGGACGTTTCAGATCTGCTTGATATCGTTCTAGGGGCGTCATAATTCGTTAGCAAGGCAACAAAAGCGGGCCGTCACTGTAGCGACGGCCCCGGGTAATGGCAATCAGACTTGCGATTGACGGTCAGTCCTGCTGGGGCTGCAAGGCAGCGCGCAGGCTTTCGATGGCGGCATCGCGCGCCGTGGCATCGGCGAACTGCGGGCCGTCGGCCACGCACTCGCCCTCCAGCCACAGGCTGAAGCCCAGGCCTTCGTCACGGACATCCAGCGGCTGGCCCAGTTGCAACTGCTTGCTCACCGCACCGGCCGCCTTGCCATCGGCAAAGCTGCGCGACAGCAGCAACTGCTCGCCGTCGGCTGCCAGCAGGCGGAAGCGGAAGCTGCCGTCCTCTTCACGGAAGCTCACGAAGCGTGCCGCCTTGACCGCCTTCTTCCTGGTTTCACCGCTGACCTGAACCGTGCTGCGGAACGAGCGCAGGCCCACTGCTTCGCGCAGTTGCTCAAGAAACGGCGTGGCGATCCTGCGGGCCTTCTGCGCGCCGACCAGAAGAATATCCTCCAGGTCCGCCGGGCGGGAAATCAGCTGGTGGTAATGCTCGCGCGGCGCGCTCAACTGGCCGTCGACCAGCTGGAACAGGCGCTGCTTGGCTTCGCCCCAACCCAGCCCCTGCAGCAGTTCGCTGCGGAAGGCTTCGGCTTGCTCGGCGGTGGCAAAGGCCTGGAACAGGGTGAACAGGTGCGAGTTGTCCGGGTCCTTGGCCTCGCCCGGCGCGCGCGAGTCGGTGACGATGCGCGAGATCGCGTCCTTCATCTCCTTGGCACTGGTGAACAGCGGGATGGTGTTGTCGTAGCTCTTGGACATCTTGCGACCGTCCAGGCCCGGCAAGGTGGCCACGCTTTCCTCGATCAGCGCCTCGGGCATGGCGAAGAAGTCCTTGCCCTGGCCGAACAGGTGGTTGAAGCGCTGCCCGATATCACGGGCCATTTCCACGTGCTGGATCTGGTCGCGCCCCACCGGCACCTTGTTGGCATTGAACATCAGGATGTCCGCCGCCATCAGCACCGGATAGCTGTACAGGCCCATGCTCACGCCCGCATCCGGGTCTTCGCCGCTTTCCAGGTTCTTGTCCACCGAGGCCTTGTAGGCATGCGCGCGATTGAGCAGGCCCTTGGCCGCCACGCAGGTCAGCAGCCAGGTCAGCTCGGGGATCTCGGGAATGTCGGACTGGCGGTAGAAGGTCACGCGTTCCGGGTCCAGGCCGCCGGCCAGCCAGGTGGCGGCGATCTCCAGACGCGAGCGCTGGATGCGCTGCGGGTCGTCGCACTTGATCAGCGCATGGTAGTCGGCCAGGAAGTAGAACGAGTCGACGCCCGGCTGCTGGCTGGCGAGGACCGCCGGGCGGATGGCACCGGCATAGTTGCCAAGGTGCGGCGTGCCCGTGGTGGTGATACCGGTAAGGATACGAGTGGTCATGGGTAATCGCTTATCAGGCTTGTATCAGTTCGAAAGGCGTGGCAGCACCAGATCCTTGAGGTCGGTCAGCTTGCCGTGAAAAAAGTGACCGCATTCTGCCACTTTCAGCAGCTCATGGGGGCGCGCCAGTGCATCGGACCAGGCGTAGACGATCTGCGGATCGATCACCTCGTCGGTTTCGGGCTGGATCACGCTCAAGGCACCTGCCTGCGGCAGGCCGTCGGTACCGCCAAGGCGCATCACCGCCGGGGCTACCATGAACAGGTGCTTGAGCGTGACGCCCTGGGCTTCGAGCCGGCCGCCGAGGCTGGCCGCGACGAAGCCGCCGAAGGAGAAGCCCATCAGCGTCAAAGGTAATTCGGGATGTTTTTCGCGCAGCCAGGTTGCAGCGGCCTGTGCATCGTCGACTTCGCCGCTGCCCATGTCATGGCTGCCAGCGCTCTGGCCTACACCGCGGTAGTTGAAGCGCAGGGTGATGTAGCCGGCATCGCGTGCGGTGCGCTGCAGCATCGACACCACCTTGTTGGTCATGGTGCCGCCCTGCACGGGGTTGGGGTGGCACAGCAGGACGATGCCGCGAGGGTCTGCCACGTCCAGGTACAGGGCTTCCAGCTGGCCAACCGGGCCATCGATGAATACGGGGGTTTCGCGGATAAGCAAGGGTGAACTCCGTGACCTCTGGAGGGGTCGACTCGTCTAGCTGATGATTCTGTCTGAGATATTTGCGATCGCTCGCGGTATACAGCGCAGGTCCGAGCCGTTAACGTAAAGCAAAGCCGTTTATAGAGGAAGGACTCGTGGAACTCTCGCTCTTAGTTTGGTTGTTGCCGACCCTGGCCCTGGTAGTGGGTGTAGTCGTTGGTTTCCTGGTCGCCCGCCTCTTGCCCAATGCCGCCCCGAGCAGCACCCAGCGGCAGCTGGACGATATCCAGGAACGTTTTGACAGTTATCAGAGTGAAGTGGTGACCCATTTCAACAGCACCGCGGCGCTGGTCAAGAAGCTGACCCAGAGCTACCAGGAAGTGCAGGACCACCTGGCCGAAGGCGCCAACCGTCTGGCCCTGGACGAACAGACCCGTCAGCGCCTGCTGGCCGCACTGCACTCCGAGGCGCAGGGCCCGCGTGACCGTCTGACCCCGCCCAAGGACACCGAAGTGCCACGCGACTACGCGCCCAAGGCACCGAACACCCCGGGCATGCTGGATGAGCATTACGGGCTCAAGCGCTGATCGCAGCGGCCCCGTCACTGGCATGGCGCGCTCCTGCTGGAGCCGGCCTTGCCGGCGAATGCCACACCCAACCATCCGATACAAAGAAAAAAGGGGCCGATCACCGGCCCCTTTTTTCATCCCCTCACATCAACGATACCAGGGGCCCGCCGCATCCAGCGCCGGATACCTGGCCCGTGCCTGCGCCATCACATCGACCTCCAGCAGCCCGTCATCCACCAGCGCCTGCAAGCTGGCCAGCACCACACTGAAGCGGTCCACCTCGAAGAACTGGCGCAACCGCTGGCGCGTATCGCTGCGCCCGAAGCCGTCGGTGCCCAGCGTCACGTACGGCGCCGGCACGTACTCGGCAATCAATTGCGGCCAGGCACGTACATAGTCAGTTGCGGCAATCACCGGCGCATCTCCCACCAGGCATTGCGCCAGATGGCTGCTGCCACCCAGCCCCAGACGCTGCCCGCGCTGCACATCCCGTGCATCACGCGCCAGTTCGCTGAAGCTGGTCACACTGAACACCTCGCTGGCGATGCCCCAGTCCGCCGCCAGCAGCTCGCTCGCGGCGATCACCTCGCGCAGGATCGCCCCGGAGCCCAGCAGGCGAACCCGCCCCAGGGCATGCTCCACCGGCTGTTCGGCAAACCGGTACATCCCGCGCAACACTGCCGCATGTGCCTCAGGTGGCAGGGAGGGGTGTGGATAACTTTCATTCATCACCGCCACATAGTGAAACTCGTCGCACTGCTCCACCAGCATGCGCCGCGCCGCGTGTTCCAGAATCACCGCCAGTTCGCCGGCAAAGCACGGCTCCCAGGCGCGGCAGTTGGGCACCATGGCCGCCATCACCAGGCTCGAGCCATCCTGGTGCTGCAAGCCTTCGCCGCCCAAGGTGGTGCGCCCTGCCGTGGCCCCCAGCAGCAGGCCCCGTGCACGCTGGTCGGCCGCCGCCCATATCAGGTCGCCGACCCGCTGGAAGCCGAACATCGAGTAATAGATGTACACCGGCAACATCGGCTCGCCATGCACCGCATAGGAGGTGGCCGCCGCTACCCAGGACGACAGGGCCCCGGCCTCGGTGATGCCCTCCTCCAGCAACTGACCATCGCGCGACTCCCTGTAGGAGAGCAGCGAACTGGCATCTTCGGGTTCGTAACGCTGCCCATGGGGCGAGTAGATGCCGATCTGCCGGAACAGGCTGGCCATGCCGAAGGTGCGCGCTTCATCGGCGACGATCGGCACCACCCGCGGCCCCAGCTCCGGGGCCTTGAGCCAGGCACCGAGCATGCGCACCGCAGCCATGGTGGTGGACATCTCCTTGCCCTCGGCGTGCAGCGCAAAACCGCCCATCACCTCCAGCGCCGGTACTGGCAGCGTGCGCGCCTGGGGCCGCCGCGACGGCAGGCTGCCGCCCAGGGCATTGCGCCGCTCGCGCAGGTAGCGCATCTCCCGGCTGTTTTCGTCCGGCCGGTAGAACTGCAACTGCTCAACCTGCGCATCGCTCAAGGGCAAGTGGAAGCGGTCACGGAAGGCCAGCAGCGCCTGCACGTCGAGCTTCTTGGCCTGGTGCGCGGTCATGCGCGACTCGCCGGCCGCACTCATGCCGTAGCCCTTCTTGGTCTTGGCCAGGATCACCGTCGGCCGGCCCTTGCACGCCTTGGCGGCGGCAAAGGCGGCATACAGCTTGCGAAAATCATGGCCACCGCGCTTGAGCGCGTTGATCTCGGCCGAGCTCATGTGCTCGACCAGGCGCTGCAAGGCCGGGTGCTGGTTGAAGAAGTGTTCGAGGTTGTAGGCGCCGTCATTGGCCCCCAGGGTCTGGAACTGGCCGTCGGGGGTTGCCGCCAGCTGGCGCAGCAGCACGTGCTCGCTGTCGCGGGCAAACAGCGCATCCCATTCCGAGCCCCACAACACCTTGATCACGTTCCAGCCGGCGCCGCTGAACAGCGACTCCAGCTCCTGGATGATCTGGCCATTGCCACGCACCGGACCATCCAGGCGCTGCAGGTTGCAGTTGACGATGAAGGTCAGGTTGTCGAGTTGCTCACGGGCCGCCAGCGTCAGCCCGGCGATGGATTCGGGCTCGTCCATCTCGCCATCGCCGAACACGCCCCACACATGGCGCTGCGCGGTATCGGCCAGGCCGCGGTGCTGCAGGTAGCGCATGAAGCGCGCCTGGTACACGGCGTTGAGCGGGCCGATGCCCATCGACCCGGTGGGAAACTGCCAGAAGTCGGGCATCAGCCACGGATGCGGGTAGGAGCACAGGCCATCGCCTGCGATCTCCTGCCGATAGCTGGCCAGCTGAGCCTCGCTCAGGCGCCCTTCAAGAAAGGCCCGGGCATAGATGCCGGGCGCCGAGTGTGGCTGGAAGAACACCAGGTCGGCCGTGCGCTGCTCGCCGCCCTCCTCGCCGCGAAAAAAATGCTGAAACCCCACCTCGAAGATCTCTGCGGCCGAAGCGTAACTGGCGATGTGCCCGCCCAGGTCACCGTAGGCATGGTTGGCACGCACCACCATCGCCAGGGCATTCCAGCGCAGGATGCTGGTGATTCGCTCGTCCAGTTCCAGGTCGCCCGGGTAGGCGCCCTGATGTTCGAGCGACAGGGTGTTGCGGTACGCCGAGTACGGCTGGGCACCACGCTCCAGGCCCAGTTCGCGGGCATGCGCCTCCAATTGTTCGAGCAGAAACCGCGCGCGGGCCGGGCCGCAGTGCGCCAGGGTCGACTCCAGCGCCTCCAGCCACTCTGCGGTTTCGCCAGGGTCGCTGTCACCGGGCACGCCGTCGCCAGGCACAAGGTTCATCATTGCCACCATTGCATTGACCTCATCCGTGACGGGTTCAGGCACTCGCCTTGAGTGCCTGTTGCACATCGGCCAGCAGGTCGTCGATGTCTTCCAGCCCCACCGACAACCGCACCAGCCCCTCGGAGATGCCGTAATGCGCACGCTCCTCTGGGGTATAGCTGGAATGAGTCATGCTTGCCGGGTGCTGCGCCAGCGACTCGGCATCGCCCAGGCTCACCGCCCGGCTGAACAGTTGCAGGGCGTTCATGAACCGCCGCCCTGCACCGATGCCGCCCTTGAGTTCGAAGGCGATCATGCCGCCCGGCTGGCTCATCTGCTGGCGGGCCAGGGTGTACTGCGGGAAGCTCGCCAGGCCCGGGTAATGGATCAGCTCCACCTGCGGCTGCCCGGCGAGGAACTCGGCCAGCACCTGAGCGTTGGCGCAGTGGCGGTCCATGCGCAGGTTGAGGGTCTTGATGCCGCGCATCAGCAGTGCGGCGTCATGGGGCGAGAGCACCGCACCGGTCATGTCCTTGAGGCCCTGCAGGCGTATACGGTCCACCAGTGCCTGGCTGCCCACCACAATGCCAGCAGTGATGTCGCCATGGCCGCTCAGGTACTTGGTGGCCGAATGCACCACCAGGTCGGCGCCCAGCTCCAGTGGCCGCTGCAGGTACGGCGTGCAGTAGGTGTTGTCGACCACCACGGTCGCGCCGTGCTTGCGCGCAATCTTCGCCACGCCGGCGATATCGGCCATGTGCATGTTGGGGTTGGCCGGCGACTCGAAATAGATCACCCGGGTGGCCGGCGTCATGGCCGCCTCCAATGCCTGCAGGTCGGCCATGTCCACATGACGCAGCTTGACCCCGAACTCGCCGATGCCGTGGTGCAGGAAGGCAAAGGTGCAGCCGTACAGGGTGTTGCCCAGCAGCACCTCGTCACCGGGGCGCAGCAGCGTCCATAGCGTGGACGTGATCGCCCCCATGCCCGAGGCCAGCGCCAGCCCGGCCTCGCCGCCTTCCAGCGAGGCCATGCGTGCTTCCAGCAGGTTGAGGGTGGGGTTGGAGATGCGGCTGTAGAAATGCCCGGCCTGCTCGCCGGCAAAGCACGCAGCGCCGTACTCCACGGTGGGAAAGGTGAACGTCGCGGTCTGGTAGACCGGTGGCACCAGTGCGCCGCCGTGGTCCTGGGGGTCGTAGCCATGGTGAATGGCGCGGGTGGCAAATCCTGGGAGCTTGTTGGAGCCGTGCATGGCAACCGCCTCTTGTGGTTTGTTATAAGCTTATTCCACAGACCGGCTTAAATTTTTCCAAATACGCCTACGAAAAGCGCCGCTCACTGACATAAAAACAACAAGAACAGGCTATGGAGGGCAAGACATGCCTAGCGCCATCGACCGTACCGACCGCGCACTGCTGGCCGCGCTGCAAGACAACGCCCGACTGACCGTGGCCGAGCTCGCCGACAGCGTCGCCCTGACCACCTCGCCGTGCTGGCGGCGGGTCAAGCTGCTGGAGGAGTCGGGCTACATCACCGGCTATCAGGCCATCCTGTCACCCAAGGCACTGGGCTTCGGAGTGACCGCCTTCGTCAGCATCATGATGGATTCGCACAGCAAGGAGATGGCCCGGGCATTCGAGCAGCGGCTGATGGATATCCCCGAAATCGTGGCGTGCCACAACATCTCCGGGCGCTATGACTTCCTGCTGGAGATTCTGGCGCGGGATCTGGAGTCGTTCGGCGAGTTCACCCGCGAGGTACTGCAGCGGCTGCCGGGGGTGAAGGAGATCTATTCGAGCTTCTCGTTCAAGGCGGTGAAGGAGAAGCGGGTGATTCCGGTGGCACAGAAGCATATTTGAAGCGGCGTGTCCGCTGGGCACTTCCCCGGCAAGGCCTGCTCCTGCATGGCCTTGCGCTCACCGTAGGAGCCGGCCTTGCCGGCGAAGCGGCCAGCCGCCACAAAAAAGCCCGCGATGGCCTTCACCATCGCGGGCTTTTCATTCAGCAGCAGCGCTTAGATCGCGCCACGCTTGCGCAGCAGTTCCAGTACCTGCTTGACGCCCTCTTCCACGCCAACGCTCTGGGTGTCGATCACCAGGTCCGCATCCTGCGGCACGTCATACGGGAAGCTCTCGCCCGGGATGTTGTCGCCACCGGCCGCGTACAGCCCCTGCGGATCACGCTCACGGCACGCCAACGGCGAAGCCTGGACGTAAACGGTCAGCAAGCGCTCCTTGCCGATCAGCGCCTTGGCCTGTTCACGGCCTTCGGCATCCGGTGCCACGAACGCGGCCAGGGTCAGCAAGCCCGCTTCGTTGAACTGACGCGCCACATGCGCAGCACGACGCCAGTTCTCGGTACGCCCGGCACGGTCCTGCGGCAGGCCTTTGTTCAGGTCATGGCGCAGGTTCTGCCCATCGAGCACGTACACCGCACGGCCCATGTCGAACAGCTTGCGCTCAACGGCATACGCCAGGGTGCTCTTGCCCGCGCCCGACAGGCCGCTGAACAGCACGGTGGCCGGCTGCTGGCCGAAGCGCAAGGCACGCTCCTCGGTGGTCACGTGGGCCTGCCTGCCATGCTGGCCGGTGCTGCCGTGAGGCAGTACCGGTGGCGCGATGATCATGCCCGCGCCCACGGTGCCGTTGGTCAGGCGGTCGATGATGATGAACGCGCCGGTGGTGCGGTTGCTGTCGTAGCCGTCCAGCGCGATCGGAGCGTCCAGGCTCACCTTGACCTTGCCGATCTCGTTGAGCTGCAACGCGCTCGCAGCGCCCTGTTCCAGGGTGTTCACATCGACCTTGTGGGCGATGCTGGCAATCGAGCCCGGCACGTAGCTGGTGGCGCGCTTGATGTCGTATTTCTTGCCCGGCAGCATCGGCTCTTCGGCCATCCACACCAGCATGGCGTCGAACTGGTCGGTCACCGGCGGGACGTTGTCGGCATGCACCAGCAGGTCGCCACGGGAGATGTCGATCTCGTCTTCCATGGTCAGGGTCACGGCCTGGCCCGGGCCGGCCTGCTCCAGCTCACCTTCGTAGGTGACGATGGACTTCACGCGGCTGCTCTTGCCCGACGGCAGCACCACGATCTCGTCGCCCTTGTGTACCACGCCACTGGCCAGGGTGCCGGCAAAGCCACGGAAGTTCAGGTTGGGACGGTTGACGTACTGCACCGGAAAACGCAGGTCGGTGAAGTTGCGGTCGGCCGCCACTTCCACGGTTTCGAGGATTTCCATCAGCGCAGGGCCGGTGTACCACGGCGAACGCTCGCTGCGGTTGACCACGTTGTCGCCCTTGAGCGCCGACATCGGCACGAAGTGCAGGCTGCTGGGGGTCATGTTGATGGCTTCGGCAAACTTCAGGTAGTCGGCCTTGATGCCTTCGAACACGTCCTGGTCGAAGCCCTTGAGGTCCATCTTGTTCACGGCCACGACGATGTGCTTGATGCCCAGCAGCGAAGCGATGTAGCTGTGCCGGCGGGTCTGGGTCTGCACGCCGTAGCGCGCGTCCACCAGGATGATCGCCAGGTCGCAGGTGGACGCACCGGTGGCCATGTTGCGGGTGTACTGCTCGTGGCCCGGGGTATCGGCGATGATGAACTTGCGCTTGGCCGTGGAGAAATAGCGGTAGGCCACATCGATGGTGATGCCCTGCTCGCGCTCGGCCTGCAGGCCGTCGACCAGCAATGCCAGGTCGATGTCGTCACCGGTGGTGCCGACTTTCTTCGAATCGCGGGTAATGGCTTCCAGATGGTCTTCGTAGATCATCTTGGAGTCGTGCAGCAGGCGCCCGATCAGGGTGCTCTTGCCGTCGTCGACGTTACCGCAGGTCAAGAAGCGCAGCAGTTCCTTGCGTTCGTGCTGGGCCAGGTAGGCGAGGATGTCCTCGCTGATCAATTCGGATTGGTGCGACATGGTCTGACCCTAACTTAGAAATAGCCCTGACGTTTCTTGTCTTCCATGGAACCTGCGCCATCGTGGTCGATGACGCGGCCCTGGCGCTCGGAAGTGCGCGTCAGGAGCATTTCCTGAATGATGTCGGTCAGGCTCTCGGCCTCCGACTCCACCGCGCCCGTCAACGGGTAGCAGCCAAGGGTACGGAAACGCACTTTCTTCTTGACGATGCGAGCCTTCTCTTCATCCGAGAGGTGCTCCAGGATGCGCTCGTCATCGATCATGATCAGGGTGCCGTTCTTCTCGATCACTTCGCGCTCGGCTGCAAAGTACAGCGGCACGATCGGGATGCCTTCGAGGTAGATGTACTGCCAGATATCCAGCTCGGTCCAGTTCGACAGCGGGAACACGCGAATCGACTCGCCCTTGTTGACCTTGCCGTTGTACACGTTCCACAGCTCTGGGCGCTGGTTCTTCGGGTCCCAGCGGTGCTTGCTGTCACGGAACGAGTACACGCGCTCCTTGGCCCGCGACTTCTCTTCGTCGCGGCGCGCGCCACCGAAGGCGGCGTCGAAGCCGTGCTTGTCGAGCGCCTGCTTGAGGCCCTCGGTCTTCATGATGTCGGTGTGCTTGGCACTGCCGTGGGTGAACGGATTGATGCCCTGGGCAACGCCATCGGGGTTGACGTGGGTGATCAGCTCCAGGCCCATTTCCTCGACCATCTTGTCGCGGAAGCTGTACATCTCCTGGAATTTCCACTGGGTGTCGACGTGCATCACCGGAAACGGCAGCTTGCCCGGAAAGAAGGCCTTGCGTGCCAGGTGCAGCATCACGGCCGAATCCTTGCCGATCGAGTACAGCATCACCGGGTTGTCGAACTCGGCGGCCACCTCACGAATGATGTGGATGCTCTCCGCCTCCAACTGTTTCAAATGCGTCAGCTTGTCGACCATGGCTACTCACGGAAAATCAATCTTATGGACGGCCAGCGGGCCGTGTTCGAGCGGGCCACTTTATCACAGCACCCGATTCTATTTAGGCAGGCTACTAGAACGAAACAGTATAAGAATATGCCTTGGCGTTTTAGCCTCAGATCGGGTTCGGGCAGTCGATGAACAGGTGTTCCAGAGCGAATCGACGTGCCAGGTAATCGCCCAGCGCCTGCACCCCGTAACGCTCGGTGGCGTGGTGGCCGGCGGCGATGAAGCTGATGCCGTTCTCGCGAGCACTGTGGAAAGTCTGCTCCGACGCCTCGCCGCTCAGGTACAGGTCGACCCCTGCGGCAATCGCCTGGTCGATGTAGCCCTGGCCGCCGCCGGTGCACCAGCCCACCCGGCGAATGACCTCGTCGCCTTCGATCAGCAGTGGCTCGCGGCCCATCACGTCGCTGACCTTGCGCGCGAAATCCCGCGCCGACATCGGTTCGGCCAGCGAGCCCACCAGGCCCACTACCCGCGAGTTGGCCGGGTCCAGCGGGCCCTCGACGGTGATGTCCAGCTGGCGCGCCAGCTGCACGTTGTTGCCCACCTCGGGGTGCAGGTCCAGCGGCAGGTGGTAGGCCAGCAGGCTCAGGTCGTGTTTGAGCAGGGTCTTGAGGCGGCGCTGCTTCATGCCGGTGATGCAGGGGTTCTCACCCTTCCAGAAGTAGCCGTGGTGCACCAGCACCAGGTCGGCGCCCGCCTCGACCGCAGCGTCCAGCAATGCCTGGCTGGCGGTGACGCCGGTGACGATGCGCGACACCTGCGGGTTGCCCTCGACCTGCAGGCCGTTGGGGCAGTAGTCCTGGATTTTTGCGCTGCCAAGGTAGCGATCGGCTTCCTCGACCAGGGTGCTCAGGGCAACAGCCATGCAAAGACTCCTCAATTCAGCGGTTCAGCGTGGCACAAGGCCTCGTATAATGGCCGCCATTATGAGCCGTCGACCGTTTTTGGGGAAACCGACGGCAACTGCCCGGGGGCGCGGCGCCATGACCGTCATGGCTCGACGTGATTTAGCAGTTCCTGCACGGGCCTTGCCGCAGTATGATCGCGCGCGTTCATCTACTCCCCACTGCGGCATCGGCTCTGGCCACCTCCCAGGATCCATCTCATGTTCAAGGCTCTGCGTTACTTTGCCTGGCCACTGGTCACCGGCGTACTGATCGCCCTGCTGGTCATCCAGCAATTTCCCCAATGGGTCGGCCTGCCCAGCCAGGACGTCAACCTGCAGCAGGCGCCGCAGACCACGCGGCTGATGCAGGGCCCCGTGTCGTATGCCGATGCGGTGAGCAATGCGGCCCCCGCAGTGGCCAACCTGTACACCACCAAGGTGGTCAACAAGACCGCGCACCCGCTGTTCGAAGACCCACAGTTCCGCCGCTTCTTCGGTGACAACCTGCCCAAGCAGCGGCGCTGGGAATCGAGCCTGGGCTCGGCGGTGATCATGAGCCCGGAGGGCTACCTGCTGACCAACAACCACGTGACCTCCGGCGCCGACCAGATCGTGGTGGCGCTCAAGGACGGCCGCGAGACCCTGGCACGGGTGATCGGCAGCGACCCGGAAACCGACCTGGCCGTGCTCAAGATCGACCTCAAGAACCTGCCCTCGATCACCATCGGGCGCTCGGACAACATCCACATCGGTGATGTGGCGCTGGCCATCGGCAACCCGTTCGGCGTCGGCCAGACGGTGACCATGGGCATCATCAGCGCCACCGGGCGCAACCAGCTGGGCCTGAACAACTACGAAGACTTCATCCAGACCGACGCGGCCATCAACCCGGGCAACTCCGGTGGCGCGCTGGTAGATGCCAATGGCAACCTGACCGGCATCAACACCGCGATCTTCTCCAAGTCCGGCGGCTCGCAGGGCATCGGCTTCGCCATCCCCACCAAGCTGGCGCTGGAGGTGATGAAGTCGATCATCGAGCATGGCCAGGTGATTCGCGGCTGGCTGGGCATCGAGGTGCAACCGCTGAGCCAGGAGCTGGCCGAGTCGTTCGGCATGCAGGGCCGGCCAGGCATCGTGGTGGCGGGCATCTTCCGCGACGGGCCGGCGCAGAAGGCCGGCCTGCAGCTGGGTGACGTGATTCTGAGCATCAATGGCGAACCGGCCGGCGATGGCCGGCGCTCGATGAACCAGGTGGCGCGGATCAAGCCCAACGACAAGGTGGCCATCGAAGTGGTGCGCAACGGCAAGCCGCTGAAGCTGATCGCCGAGATCGGCCTGCGTCCACCGCCTGCACCCGCGCCCAAGGAAGAGGACTGACCGCGCCGGCCTGACGCCGCATCGGCGCAGCACTGCGTGCGGCGGGTGATTGGCACGACCGACTGTTCTGTGACAGCCTTGCACGCAACGCCAGCGATGCCTTTTTTCAAGCACGCACCCCGGCCTGCGTGCACTTTTTCGGAGCAGTCATGACCAATCCCCTGATTCTCGAACCCCAGAAAACCGCCGACGCCTGTGTCATCTGGCTGCATGGCCTGGGCGCCGACCGCTACGACTTCATGCCGGTGGCCGAAGCCCTGCAGGAAGTGCTGCTGAGCACGCGCTTCGTGATGCCGCAGGCACCCACCCAGCCGGTCACCATCAACAATGGCTACGCCATGCCCAGCTGGTACGACATCAAGGCGCTGACGCCCGGTGCACGCGCCATCGACGAAGCGCAACTCGACGCCTCGGCACAGGCGGTCATCGACCTGATCAAGCAGGAACAGGCCAAGGGCGTCGCCCTGTCGCGCATCATCCTGGCCGGCTTCTCCCAGGGCGGTGCAGTGGTTCTGCACACCGCCTATGTAAAGTGGCAGGAGACGCTGGGCGGGGTAATGGCCCTTTCCACCTACGCCCCGACCTTCACCGACAGCACCGTGCTCAGCGCCAGCCAGCAGCGCATTCCGGCGCTGTGCCTGCACGGCGTGTACGACCCGGTGGTCATCCCGTCCATGGGGCGTGCCGCCTTCGAGTACCTGAACAGCTGGGGCGTCACCGTGCAGTGGAAGGAATACCCGATGGAACACGCCGTGCTGCCCGAGGAAATCCAGGACATCGGCGCCTGGCTGATCGAGCGGCTGCGCTAAAAAACGCCTTGTCTGTAGTTGTCGGAGCAATCCACTACGCCGCGCCCGAATCTTGCATTACACTGGCCGGCGTACATTCCTTAACCAATTGATGAGATGACCGTGCTCAAAGCACTCAAGAAGATGTTCGGAAAGAGCGAGGTTGAGCAACTCGCCACCGAAAGCGTTGCTACCGTGCAGCCGCCCGCAGCACCCAAGGCCCCGGCTCCCGCCGCGCCGCTCAAGGCTCAGACCGAAGCCGCCGCGCCAGCGCGCGCCGAAAAGCCGGCGGAAAAACCCCTGGAGCAACCGGCGAGCAAACCGGTCGAGGCCAAGCCGCGCCGCGAGCGCAAGCCAAAACCCCAGGCCAGCACCTGGAAACTGGAAGACTTTGTGGTGGAACCGCAAGAGGGCAAGACCCGCTTCCACGACTTCAAGCTCTCGCCCGAGCTGATGCATGCCATCCACGACCTGGGTTTCCCGTACTGCACGCCGATCCAGGCCGAAGTACTGGGCTTCACCCTGCGTGGCAAGGATGCGATCGGCCGGGCCCAGACCGGCACCGGCAAGACCGCCGCGTTCCTGATCTCGATCATCAGCCAGCTGCAACAGACCCCGCCGCCCAAAGAGCGCTACATGGGCGAGCCGCGGGCGCTGATCATTGCCCCTACCCGCGAACTGGTGGTGCAGATCGCCAAGGACGCCGCCGAGCTGACCAAGTACACCGGCCTGAACGTGATGACGTTCGTCGGTGGCATGGACTTCGACAAGCAGCTCAAGGCCCTTGAGGCACGCCACTGCGACATCCTGGTGGCCACCCCGGGTCGCCTGCTGGACTTCAACCAGCGCGGCGAAGCGCACCTGGACATGGTCGAGGTGCTGGTGCTGGACGAAGCCGACCGCATGCTCGACATGGGCTTCATCCCGCAGGTTCGCCAGATCATCCGCCAGACCCCGCCCAAGAGCGAGCGCCAGACGCTGCTGTTCTCGGCCACCTTCACCGAAGACGTGATGAACCTGGCGCAACAGTGGACCACCGACCCGGCCATCGTCGAGATCGAGCCGGAGAACGTTGCCAGCGAAACCGTCGAGCAACATGTGTATGCGGTAGCCGGTGCCGACAAGTACAAGCTGCTGTACAACCTGGTGACCGAGAACAAGTGGGAGCGGGTCATCGTGTTCGCCAACCGCAAGGACGAGGTGCGCCGTATCGAAGAGCGCCTGGTGCGTGACGGCGTGAATGCCGCGCAATTGTCGGGCGATGTGCCGCAGCACAAGCGCATCAAGACCCTGGAGAATTTCCGCGAAGGCCGGGTCACCGTGCTGGTGGCCACCGATGTGGCCGGTCGCGGGATCCACATCGACGGCATCAGCCACGTGATCAACTTCACCCTGCCCGAAGACCCGGACGACTACGTGCACCGTATCGGCCGTACCGGCCGTGCGGGTACCAGTGGCGTGTCGATCAGCTTCGCCGGTGAGGACGATTCGTACCAGCTGCCGGGTATCGAGGCATTGCTGGGGCGCAAGATCAGTTGCGAGACCCCGCCGACCGAGCTGCTCAAGCCGGTGGCGCGCAAGCATCACTGAGTCGATTGATGGACAGAAAACGCAGCCCTCGCCGGCTGCGTTTTTTTTTGCGTTGACCGGGCTGGCTCATCGCGGGTCAAGCCCGCTCCCACAGCGACAACAGTAATGATTGTGGGGGCGGGCTCGAGCCGCGATAGGGTTGGCGCAATTAAACTATTTGTCCATAATAGACAAAATAGTTCAAATGGAGCGCCGCATGTCTACCCCACGCGTGATCGACCAGCCCCTGGCCCGCCAACTGCTCGCGCAGGTGGACGTGCCGCAGATCCTGCGCAAGCTGTTCCGTGACCTGGCCGCCGGCCAGGCCGTGCAGCCGCCGCAACAGCTGGTGGAGTTCCCGGCCGGCAGGGGCGACTTCATCAACTATGGCGGGGTGCTCGCCGAAGACCGCGTCTACGGCGTCAAGACCTCGCCCTACATCGTGCGCGAAGGCGCGCCGCTGATCACCGCCTGGACATTGCTGATGTCCATGGACAGCGGCCAGCCACTGCTATTGTGCGACGCCGGTGAACTGACCACCGCACGCACCGCTGCCACCACCGCCGTCGCGGTCGACGCCCTGGCCCCCACCAGCGCCAGGCGCCTGACCGTGATCGGCAGCGGCCCCATCGCCCAGGCCCACCTGCACTATGTACGCGGCGTGCGCGACTGGCAGGACATCCGCCTGCACTCGCCAGGCCTCAAGGATAAAAGCGCCGAGCAGCGCGAAGCCCTCGGTGCACTCGACCCGCGCCTGAGCCTGGTGGACGACCTGCAATCAGCACTGCACGACGCCGACGTGATCATGCTGTGCACCTCGTCGGCAAAGCCTGTGATCGACCCGCGCCAGCTGAGCAAGCCGGCCCTGATCACCTCGATCAGCACCAACGCGGTACGCGCCCACGAAGTGCCGCCCGAGTGCCTGACCGACATGGACGTGTACTGCGACTACCGCCTGACCACCCCCGGCTCGGCCGGCGAGATGCGCATCGCCAGCGAGCAGCACGGCTGGCAGGCCGACGCCATCATCGGCGACCTGGCCCAGTTGCTCAGCGAGCAGGCGCCGCGCCCGACCTACCAGCGCCATGCCTTCTTCCGCTCCATCGGCCTGGGCCTGGAAGACATCGCCCTGGCCAACGCCCTGTACCGCCTGCACGGGTGACGCCCGCCCGCGTTTGCGGCACACTCCCAGCGCCCTTCGCCTAGGGCGCTGACACCGCCTGGAGCCCGCCTGCATGCCGATACCGCCCCACGACCCCGCCCTGAGCAACTTTCGCGCGATTGCCGACGCCATCGCCACGCTGTTCTTCCCCCACGCCGAGGTGGTGCTGCACGACCTGCGCAGCCAGAAAATCGACTACATCGCCAACAACCTGTCCAAGCGCGAGATCGGCGACGATGCGGCCCTGGAAGACATGTTCGAGGCAGGTACCGACGAAACCAACATCGGCCCCTACGAAAAGCTCAATTGGGACGGGCAGAAGATCCGCTCGCTCAGCACCGTGCTGCGCGACGGCCAGGGCAAGCCGCAGGCCGTGCTGTGCATCAACCTGAACATCTCGATGTTCGAAAACGCCAAGGCGGCGCTGGACCTGTTTCTCTCGCCCACCCGGCTGATCGCCCAGCCCGACGCGCTGTTTCGCGATGACTGGCAGGAGCGCATCAACACGTTTCTCAACAGCTGGCTGCGCGAGCGCCAGCTGGCACTGAGCAACCTGAATCGCGACCACAAGCGCGAACTGGTGCTGGCCCTGCATGCCGAGGGTGCGTTTCGCGGCAAGAGCGCCGCCAACTACGTGGCCAACGTGTTGAACATGGGCCGGGCCACGGTGTACAAGCACCTCAAGGAGCTCAAGGCCTGAACGAACTCAGGCCTCGGGCAGGCGACGGTCAGTCGCCGTAGATGTCGGACTTGAAGTACTTGGCCTGGATCTTCTGGTACTCGCCATTGGCGCGAATGGCGTCGATGGCCGCGTTCAGCTGGGCCACCAGTTCGGCGTTGCCCTTGCGCACCGCGATCCCGGCGCCCTCACCCACGTACTTGGGGTCTTTCAGCTCTGGCCCGACAAACCCGTAACCCTTGCCCTTGGGCGTCTCCAGGAAGCCCTGTTCAAGCGGGATGGTGTCGGCGAACACACCGTCCAGGCGACCGGCCACCAGGTCCATGAAGATTTCATCGTTGCTGGTGTAGCGCACGATCTCGATGCCCTTGGGCACCAGTTCCGCAGTCACATAGCGGTCGGTGGTGGTCGCGCGCTGCACGCCGATGCGCTTGCCCTTGAGGTTGGCGAAGTCGTCATCGACCTGGCTGCCGGCCTTCATGGCCAGGCGTGCGGAGGTGAAGTAGTACTTGTGGGTGAAGTCCACCGACTTCTTGCGGTCTTCGGTGATGGTGATCGACGACAGGGCGGCGTCGATCTTCTTGACCTTGAGCGACGGGATCAGGCCGTCGTATTCCTGTTCGGTCCACTGGCACTTGACCTGCATCTGCGCGCACAGGGCGTTGCCGATGTCGTAGTCGAAGCCACTGATAGCGCCGTCGGCGGTCTTGAACGCGAACGGTGGGTAGGCAGCTTCGATACCGATGCGCAGGGTCTTTTCAGCGGCGAACGACGGGGCGGCGGCAAACAGGCTCAACGCCAGCGCAGCCAACAGGGATGGGGTTTTCATCAGCGGTCTCTCTCGCTCGTTGTTGGGGTGTGTTGCAAGACAGAGGAAAAAGCGGCGGGCACAAGGCAGCCTGGAACTATTTTGTACTTATAATTCCATACTGGACTTTTGTGTATTAATTTTCAACCGATTCGCGGCACCGCACCGTTGCAGGAGCCAGCCTTGCCGGCGGGGCGTCTACCAACGCCCCGCAGCGTCCGCATCACTCTGGCGCCCCTCGACCCAGCGCGGCCCCTCGCCAGTCTGCTCCTTCTTCCAGAACGGCGCGCGGGTCTTGAGATAGTCCATCACGAAGTCGCACGCCTGGAACGCCGCCTGCCGGTGCGCACTGGCTACACCCACGAACACGATCGGCTCGCCCGGCTGCAATGCGCCGATACGGTGCAGCACTTCGACCTTGAGCAACGGCCAGCGCTGCTCGGCCTCCAGCACGATCTTGGCCAGGGCCTTTTCGGTCATGCCCGGGTAATGCTCCAGGAACATCCCCGCCACCTCGCGACCGTCGTTGAAGTCGCGCACATAGCCGACAAACGACACCACCGCGCCCACCCCGACGTTGGCCGCGTGCATCGCATTGGTCTCGGCGCCGGGGTCGAACGCGGCGGCCTGCACTCGAACGCCCACCTCAGCCCCCGGTCACGGGCGGAAAGAACGCCACTTCGTCGCCGTCGGCCACCGGCTCGTCGAGCCTGCACAACTCCTGGTTGCGCGCGCACATCAGGTTCTGCTCGCCCAGCATCGCGTACCCCTCCCCGCGTGCCAGCAGGGCCTTGCGCACATCGTCGACGCTGTCGAACGGCCCGTCGAGGCGTTCGCCGTCGCTGTCCAGCGCCTCGCGATACCGTGCGAAATACACCACGTCGATGTTCATGGCGCCTCCACCTGGTAGTGCCCGCTCTTGCCGCCCAGTTTTTCCAGCACACGCACGCTGTGGATGGTCATGCCCCGGTCCACCGCCTTGCACATGTCGTAGATCGTCAGCGCCGCTACACTGGCGGCCGTCAGGGCCTCCATCTCGACGCCGGTCTGCCCGGCCAGCTTGCAGCGCGCCACGATATGCACCGTGTCGTCGCCTTCGCCAACCAGCTCGAGCTTGACGCTGGTGAGCATCAACGGGTGGCACAGCGGGATCAGATCGCTGGTCTTCTTTGCCGCCTGGATGCCGGCAATGCGCGCCACGGCAAACACGTCGCCCTTGGGGTGGCCGCCAGCCACGATCATCTGCAAGGTTTGCGGGAGCATGCGCACCCGCGCTTCGGCCACCGCCTCGCGCGAGGTGACGGCTTTGTCGGTGACGTCGACCATGTTGGCCCGACCTTGGGAATCGAGATGAGTCAGCACAGGGTTACTCCTGATCAGGAGCACCGATTGTAAACCCAGGGGTCAACATTAGGCAGCGGAAAAAACCGGGCGGCACAAGGCCGCCCGGTGGGCAGGGGTTACAGGTGGGATTCGGCGTATTCGGCCAGGATCGAACGCGGCACGCCCTGCAGGGTGATGTGCACGCCGTTGGGGAAGTCCTTGAAGCGCTCGGTCAGGTAGGTCAGGCCCGAGCTGGTGGCGGACAGGTAAGGGGTGTCGATCTGCGCCAGGTTGCCCAGGCAGATCACCTTGGAACCGGCCCCGGCACGGGTGATGATGGTCTTCATCTGGTGCGGGGTGAGGTTCTGGCATTCGTCGATCAGGATCAGGCTCTGCTGGAAGCTGCGACCGCGAATGTAGTTGAGCGACTTGAACTGCAACGGCACGCGCTCGAGGATGTACTCGACGCTGCCATGGGTGTTCTCGTCGTCCATGTGCAAGGCTTCGAGGTTGTCGGTGATCGCCCCCAGCCAGGGCTCCATTTTTTCCGCTTCGGTGCCCGGCAGGAAGCCGATTTCCTGGTCCAGCCCCTGCACGCTGCGGGTGGCGATGATGCGCCGGTAGCGCTTGCTGACCATGGTCTGCTCGATGGCAGCGGCCAGTGCCAGGATGGTCTTGCCCGAACCTGCGGCACCGGTGAGGTTGACCAGGTGGATGTCGGGGTCGAGCAGGGCGAACAGCGCCAGGCCCTGATGGATGTCACGCGGTTTCAGGCCCCAGGCTTCCTGGTGCAGCAGTGGCTCCTGATGCAGGTCGAGCAGCAGCAACTCGCTGTCACGGATGCCCTTGACCCAGCCGACGAAGCCCTGCTCGTCGATGATGAACTCGTTGATGTGAACCGCCGGCAGGTTGTCGGCCAGCTGCACGCGGTGCCAGGTGCGCCCGCGCTCCTGGCGGGTCTCGACCTTGTTGACGCGGTCCCAGAACGAGCCGCTGACCGAATGGTAGCCCTTGGGCAGCAACGAAACGTCGTCGACCAGCTGATCGGTACTGTAGTCCTCGGCGGCGATACCGCAGGCGCGGGCCTTGAGGCGCATGTTGATGTCTTTGGTCACCAGCACCACGTCCAGTTCCTTGCGCCGGCTACGCAGCTCGAGCAACTGGTTGATGATGATGTTGTCGTTGAGGTGTTCTGGCAGCAGCCGGTTGGGTTCGGCGCGTGGGGTCATCAGGATCGACAGGAAGCCCTTGGGGCCGCTCTTGCCGCGCTGGATCGGTACGCCCTGCTCGACATCCTCGGGCGTGGCATCGCCCAGGGTCTGGTCGATCAGACGAATGGCCTGGCGGCATTCGGCGGCGATCGTGTGTTTGCCGGTCTTGAGTTTGTCGAGCTCCTCGAGCACGGTCATCGGCAGCGCGACGTGGTGTTCCTCGAAATTCAGCAAGGCGTTCGGATCGTGAATCAGAACATTGGTATCGAGCACGTAAAGGATTGGCTGGTTGGAAGAAACGTTACGTCCTTGATCATCCATACTCGGTCACCTTTGTAGGGGCCAGACGACGCAATACCTGGGCGGTGCTGCGCCGCGAAGTGACCGCCGGTCTCCCCCTGGCCGCGTCGTTACGGTAGGGAAGCTGCGAACAAAGGAGGGGCCATTAGTACGCCACCTGTGCTGCAGGGTTCGGCGGTCTGACTTCTTGATACCGCAAAACCCGTGACGATAAAAAGCGTTTTTACGTTTTTTTGAAGTTTATTTTTCGTTGTGCGGTCAAGCCCTTGGCGTGAGCCGCAAGCACCACTACAGTTAATGATCAAACCCCGATGAACGCCTGGCGATTTTTTCCGCCGGGTGCCGCCGCGCCCAGCGATTACGGGGTTTCGGCAAATTCCCGGCAGTTGCCCCAGCCAATCCCGCTCTGGGCCGTGTGCTGCAGCAACCAGTCGATCGCCGCCTGGGCCCTGGGCTGGCCGTCATGAAACTGGATCACCCCGCGGCGCCACAGCAGCATCAGGCTCAGCACCCGCTGCGCCGACTGCTCGGCATTCAACCCGGCCTGGTCCTGGGCGTCGATATCCCACAACATCACCTGCAGCTGCTGGCCGGCGAAAAACGCCGCACTGTCGGCGCGGCGCTGCCCGTAGGGCGGGCGAAACAGCGGCACGAATGCCTCGGGCAGGCTGCTCTGTACCAATGCCCGGCTGGAGACCACCGAGTCCTGCCAGCCGGTCCACTGCGCATGCGAGCTGTACTGCCAGCCCTGCAGCCCCACGCACTGCCCGGCATACAGTTGTTGCAGCGCCGCGGCCGAGGTCTGGTCGCGGCGCGCCTGCAGGTTCTTGCCCACCACGAAGAACAGCCCGCCAAGCTTCTGCCGGCGCAGGTAGTCGGTCAGCGCCTCGGTAGCCGGCCCCGGGCCGCCATCGAAGCTGAGCACGAACAGCCGGTCGTTGAGTGCCTGGCCATCGCGCTCCTGGTCGGAAAACCGCTCCACCTCGCTGGAGGTCTGGGTAAACAGCGCCGCCTTGCGCAACTGCTCGTTCAGGTAGTACTCGTGAAAACGCCGGCTTGGCTGCGCCCAACCGGCGTAGAACGAATCGTCTGCAACACTGAACTTGCCCGCCTGCTGGCGCAGGTCCGGCAGGCTGTCGATGGCGTAGCAGAACGAGGCGTCCTGCTCGCAGCTCTGCTGGGCCAGGTCATAGTTGCGCCACAGCCGCTGCCACAGGCGCTGACGCAAGGCATTTAGCGTCACCAGGTTGACCTGGCGAAGGTTCAGGCGCTCGGCCAGCTGCGCCTCGCTCAGGGCCTCGCTGTCATACAGCACGCGGGCAAAGCTGAGGATTTCGGCACGCGAGGCCACATCGAACAGGGCCGGGCTGTCGAGTTGTTCGGGCCACACGCTGCGGTCGAACCGGGCCAGCTCGACCGGGGCAGCGTGCACCAGCGTGCTCAGCAGGCCGGCCAGTAAAAGAAGGGCTATGCGCACGATCACACTCTCCATTTTCTCGCCGCGCACTATAGCGCCAAGCGCCGCCAGGGTCTTGGCTATTGGCGCGATAGCTGGAGATCGGCGCCCCCCGCCCGTAGAATCGACGCCACGATTCAAGGAGCCGACCTCATGCTGACGGTGATCTCACCCGCCAAGACCCTCGATTACGACACCCCGCCCGTTACCCAGCGGCACACCCTGCCGCAATACCTGGACGACTCCCAGGAACTGATCCTGCAACTGCGCGAACTTTCGCCGCAGCAGATCAGCGACCTGATGCACCTCTCGGACAAGCTGGCCGGCCTCAATGCCGCGCGCTTCGGCAGCTGGACCCCGAACTTCACTCCGGCCAACGCCAAGCAGGCGCTGCTGGCGTTCAAGGGCGACGTGTACACCGGCCTGGATGCACAGAGCCTGAGCGAAGACGACTTCACCTATGCCCAGCAGCACCTGCGCATGCTGTCGGGGCTGTACGGCCTGCTGCGTCCGCTGGACCTGATGCAGCCCTACCGGCTGGAGATGGGCACCAAGCTGGCCAACGCCCGCGGCAAGGACCTCTACGCCTTCTGGGGCACGCGCATCAGCGAGTGGCTGAACCAGGCGCTGACCGAGCAAGGCGACGACCTGCTGCTGAACCTGGCCAGCAACGAGTACTTCTCGGCGGTCAAGCGCAGCGCATTGAAGGCGCGGGTGATCAACACCGAGTTTCGCGACTTCAAGAATGGCCAGTACAAGATCATCAGCTTCTATGCCAAGAAGGCGCGGGGCATGATGACCCGCTTCGTGACCCAGGAGCGCATCAACGACCCCGAGCGGCTCAAGCAGTTCGACGTGCAGGGCTACTACTACAGTGCCGAGCAGTCCAAACCGGACAACCTGGTGTTCCTGCGCGACCACCCGGCCGAGTAGAAAGCATCGCGGGTCCCCCCGCTCCCCCCGGGATCACCTGAATCCTTGCGGGCGCGGGCTTGACTCGCGATGGCGTCCTCACAGCCCGCCAGGCGCCAATCCCGTGGCGCCAAAAAACCACCCCCTCTAGCCATATCGCCAAACGTCATAAGACCGTTCGTAGTTTTCTGACGAAATATCCTGAAATTTTTTTTCATGCTGGCATAAAAACATCCCCCTCCAAGTTTGCCCTACAGACACGGGACGAAACTGCCGTGTGCTATCAAAGTGAAAGTATCGTCAACTGTTGAAATATTAAAAAATCCTTCACGGCGACTCGGGCGAGCCTGGAACTTATCCCCTTGAGGCTCGCTCATACCACCGGTACGGATTATCTCGTGATGGATGTGAGAGATGACGTACATGACAAATGGACAGTATCAGGAAGTTTTGAAAGCACTTTTTTGTCCGCGCAATTGTTCGACAAGATTACGCGTCCAAGCCAGGAGAGAGCACCCTTAAAAATCGTCCTAGTGGTTGATTTCAAAGGATTTAATCCACTTGAAATAACAAGCACAGCAGTACGCGCAGTGGGTACTGCAATAAAGACGGATACCGTCCAGGGCTCACCCCCTAATGTAAATGGCCATTAGCCGCCAACTTGAGTGCCTTTTATTTTTCGCACTCCAATTTAATTTGCCTGCCGGCAGTTAGCGGTTTAACCGTGACACTTCCGTGCACCCTGAATTTGCTGGTTAACCAACCCGGTCTGGCGCTTAGTTGTGCGCCGACATGATAAACACATGAGGTGAATGCGATGCGTATCAGCATCTTTGGTTTGGGTTATGTAGGTGCGGTCTGTGCGGGCTGCCTGTCCGCCCGGGGCCATGAAGTGATCGGCGTGGATGTATCGGCGACCAAGATCGACCTGATCAACCAGGGCAAATCCCCCATCGTGGAACCGGGCCTCGAAGCCCTGTTGCAGCAAGGCATTGCCAACCAGCGCCTGCGGGGCACCACCGATTTTGCCCAGGCCATTCGCGACAGCGACGTGTCGATGATCTGCGTCGGTACGCCGAGCAAGAAGAACGGCGACCTGGGCCTGGAATACATCGAGTCGGTGTGCCGCGAAATCGGTCTGGTACTGCGCGACAAGAGCAGCCGCCACACCATCGTGGTGCGCAGCACCGTACTGCCGGGCACCGTCAAGAACGTGGTGATCCCGATTCTCGAAGACTGCTCGGGCAAGAAGGCCGGCGTCGATTTCGGCGTGGCGGTCAACCCCGAGTTCCTGCGCGAAAGCACCGCGATCAAGGACTACGACCAGCCGCCGATGACTGTCATCGGCGAACTCGACCGCGCCAGCGGCGACGTGCTGCAGGCCCTCTACGAAGAGCTCGACGCCCCGATCATCCGCAAGGACATCGAAGTGGCCGAGATGATCAAGTACACCTGCAACGTGTGGCACGCCACCAAGGTCACCTTCGCCAACGAGATCGGCAACATCGCCAAGGCCTGCGGCGTCGATGGCCGCGAAGTGATGGAAGTGGTGTGTCAGGACAAGGCCCTGAACCTGTCGCAGTACTACATGCGCCCAGGCTTCGCCTTCGGCGGCTCGTGCCTGCCCAAGGACGTGCGCGCCCTCACCTACCGCGCCGGCAGCCTGGACGTGAAGGCGCCGCTGCTCAACTCGCTGATGACCAGCAACGAGTCCCAGGTGCAGAACGCCTTCGACATCATCGAAAGCCACGACAAGCGCAAGGTTGCCCTGCTGGGCCTGAGCTTCAAGGCCGGCACCGACGACCTGCGCGAGAGCCCGCTGGTGGAACTGGCCGAACGCCTGATCGGCAAGGGCTACGAGCTCAACATCTACGACAGCAACGTCGAGTACGCCCGCGTGCACGGCGCCAACAAGGACTACATCGAGTCGAAGATCCCCCACGTCTCGTCCCTGCTCAACGCCGACTTCGAGCAAGTGATCAACCACGCCGACGTGATCGTGCTGGGTAACCGCGACGAGAAGTTCCGTGCGCTGGCGCAACAGGCCCCGGCCGGCAAGCAGGTCATCGACCTGGTCGGCTTCATGGGCAAGCCGACCTGCCCCACCAGCCGCACCGAAGGCATCTGCTGGTAACAGCAGCCACTGCACGGGGTCGCCCCAGCCCCGTGCAGTTCCTTCCCATTCATTCGCTACGGATGCACACCATGCAAAGGCTCAAGCACGGCCTGCTACAGGTCGCCGGATGGCTGTTCTACGTGAGCCTGCTCATGCTGATCGCCCTGGCCTTGCCCAAGACCGTTTTCGACCCCGACTCCAAGGACTTCATCTTCCTCATCGGCGCTGTCGGAATCTGGCGCTATTCCATGGGTGCCACGCACTTCGTGCGGGGCATGCTGTTCCTCTACATCGTCTACCCGATGCTGCGACGCAAGGTGCGCAAACTGGGCAGCGCGGCCGACCCGTCGCACGTGTACCTGATGGTCACCAGCTTTCGCATCGACGCCCTGACCACCGCGCAGGTGTACAGCTCGGTGATCCGCGAGGCAATCGACTGCGGCTACCCCACCACCGTGGTCTGCTCGCTGGTGGAAATGAGCGACGAACTGCTGGTGAAAAGCCTGTGGGCCAAGTTCAACCCGCCCGACCGCGTGGCCCTGGACTTCGTGCGCATCGCCGGCACCGGCAAGCGTGACGGCCTGGCCTACGGCTTTCGCGCCATCTCGCGCCACCTGCCCGACGAGAACGCGGTGGTCGCGGTGATCGACGGCGACACCGTGCTCGGCGAAGGCGTGGTGGCCAAGACCGTGCCCTGGTTCAAGCTCTACCCTAATGTCGGTGGCCTGACCACCAACGAATTCTGCGAAGTGCGCGGCGGCTACATCATGAGCGAGTGGCACAAGCTGCGCTTTGCCCAGCGCCACATCAACATGTGCTCGATGGCCCTGTCCAAGCGCGTGCTGACCATGACCGGGCGCATGTCGGTATTCCGCGCCGCCGTGGTGACCAACCCCGAGTTCATCAAGGACGTCGAGAACGACTCGCTGCAGCACTGGCGCCTGGGCCGCTTCAAGTTCCTCACCGGCGACGACAAGTCCAGCTGGTTCAGCCTCATGCGCCTGGGCTACGACACGTTCTACGTGCCGGATGCGGCGATCAACACGGTCGAGCACCCGCCGGAAAAGAGCTTCATCAAGGCCAGCCGCAAGCTGATGTACCGCTGGTACGGCAACAACCTGCGCCAGAACTCCCGCGCCCTGGGCCTGGGCGTTCGCCGCCTCGGCCTGTTCACCAGCGTGGTGCTGTTCGACCAGCGCGTGTCGATGTGGACCAGCCTGCTCGGGCTCACCGTGGCGCTGATCGCCAGCCTCAAGTTCGGCCCTGCCTTCCTGCTGGTGTACCTGCTGTGGATCGGCATCACCCGCCTGATCCTGACCCTGATGCTGATGTGCTCGGGGCATGCCATCGGCCCGGCCTACCCGCTGATTCTCTATTACAACCAGATCGTCGGCGCAATCATGAAGATCTACGTGTTCTTCCGCCTCGACAAGCAGTCCTGGACCCGCCAGCCCACTGCGCTCAAACGCGACCTCGCGAGCTTTCAACAATGGTTCAACACCTGGTCTTCGCGGACCATGACCTTCTCGGCAGCCAGCATCTTCGTCGCTGTGCTGTTCATGGTCGTGTGAGCCGCCGCCCTACGGAATAAACAGGAACATATCGCCATGAATACCGCCGTGAATGCCAATGTCGTGCATGAGTCCGAAGCCCAGCGTCAGCACGCCCGGGTAAAGATCCCCGCCAAGCTGCGCTACCTGGGGGCCAACCGCGAGACCCTCGAAGTCAAGGTCGAGGACCTCTCGGCCGGTGGCCTGAGCTTCTACACCCGCCACCCGCTGAAGGTCGGCGAAGTGGTGCGCGGCCGCCTGCAGTTCGTGGTCGACAACCTGGGCCTGGCCATCGACATCGAGTTCCAGGTGCGCTCGCACAACGTCGCCGACGGTCGTACCGGCGTGCAGTTCCAGAACCTGGAACAGCGCGACATCGCCACCCTGCGCCACATCATCACCTCGCACCTGTCGGGCGAGCTGATCAGCATCGGCGACGTGCTCAGCACCCTGCAACGCGACAACTTCACCAAGGCGCGCAAGCAGAAGGACACCGGCGGCGGCCTGAGCGCTTTCGGCCGCCTGCGTGCGGTCACCTTCAGCCTCGGCGTGTTCGTGGTCGGCGTGGCCGCGTTCGGCTTCATCGCCAAGTCGGTGTACGGCCTGTACTTCGTCAGCCATGCCGAGGCCGGGGTGGTCAGCGTCCCCACCACCAACGTCACCATGCCGCGCGACGGCACCGTGCAGAGCCTGGTGAAGGCGGACGGCCCGGTGGTCAAGGGCGCGCCGCTGGCCTCGTTCAACACCAGCATGCTCGACCTGCTCAAGGGCCACCTGGACGACCAGCAACTGGAGCCGGCGCGGGTCGAGGAACTGTTCGGCAAGCAGCTCAGCGGCACCCTCACCAGCCCGTGCGACTGCGTGGTGGCCAGGCAACTGGTTGATGACGGGCAATACGCGAGCAAGGGCGCAGTGATCTTCCAGCTGATCCCGCGCACCACCAACCCGATCATCGAGGCCCGTTTCAGCTACCGCCAGTTCGACGAAGTGCAACCCGGCACCCGCGTCAACTTCCAGGTGGCCGGCGAAGACGACGTGCGCCAGGGTCGCATCGTCAGCAGCACCAGCCAGAACAGCGACGACCTGTCTTCGGACATTCGCGTGCAGATCAAGCCGGATGCGCCGATGCCCAGCGAGCTGGCCGGGCGCCCGGTGTCGGTCAACAGCGACCGGGGCCCGTCGATGGACTGGCTGATCGACAAGGCCGTGGCCCGTGGGCTTTGAAGAGGACATGCCGGTGACTACCCAACACACCGCGATCCCTGTAGGAGCCGGCCTTGCCGGCGAATCGTGCAGCCCCCTTCGCCGGCAAGGCCGGCTCCTACCGATGGGTGCACTGGCCCTGGCCGTCAGCCTGGCCGGTTGCGCCGGCCTGCCCGACCAGCGCCTGGCCAACGAAGCCCTCAAGCGCGGCGACACCGCCCTGGCCGAGCGCAACTACCAGCAACTCGCCGACCTGGGCTACAGCGAGGCCCAGGTAGGCCTGGCCGATATCCAGGTCGAAACCGGTGACCCGGCCAAGCTCAGGCAGGCCGAGGCCACCTACCGCGCCGCCGCCCGCACCTCGCCCCGCGCCCAGGCCCGCCTCGGCCGTCTGCTGGTGGCCAAGCCCGACAGCAGCGAGGCCGAGCGCCACGAGGCCCAGGGCCTGCTCAAGCAGGCCTTCGCCGCCGGCGAAAGCAACACCCTGATCCCGCTGGCCATGCTCTACCTGCAATACCCGCAGAGTTTCCCCGACCTCGATGCCCAGCAGCAGATCGACCAATGGCGCGCCGCCGGCTACCCCGAGGCGGGCCTGGCCCAGGTGCTGCTGTACCGTACCCAGAACACCTACGACCAGCACCTGGACGAGGTGGAACGTATCTGCAAGGCCGCACTGGCCAGCACCGACATCTGCTATGTGGAACTGGCCAGCGTGTACCAGAAGCGCGCCCAGCCCGAACAACAGGCCGCGCTGATCGACCAGCTCAAGGCCGCCTATGCCCGCAGTGCGGTACCGGCCAGCCGGGTCGACAGCGTGGCCCGCGTACTGGCCGACCCCAGCCTGGGCCAGACCGACGAGAAAACCGCCCAGGCCCTGCTCGAACAGGTCGCACCGAGCAACCCCGCGTCCTGGGTCAGCCTGGCGCAACTGCTCTACAGCTTCCCCGAGCTGGGCGACAGCGACCAGTTGCTGGCCTACATCGACAAGGGCCGCGAGGCCGCACAACCGCGCGCCGAGCTGCTGCTGGGCCGCCTCTACTACGAAGGCAAGGCCGTTCCGGCCGACGCGAAAAAAGCCGAGACGCACCTGCAGTCCGCCGCCGATGCCGGCGAAATCAGCGCCCACTACTACCTCGGCCAGCTCTACCGCCGTGGCTATCTGGGCCAGGTCGAACCGCAGAAAGCCGTCGATCACCTGCTGCGCGCCGCCCGTGGTGGCCAGCTCAGCGCCGACTACGCGCTGGCCCAACTGTTCAGCGAAGGTCGCGGCATTCGCCAGGACCTGGTCAACGCCTGGGTGTTCGCGCAACTGGCGCAGGCCAACCCCAGCGAGCAATCGACGGCGATGGCCGGCGAGCTCGACCAGCAGCTATCCGCCCCGCAGAAGGCCCAGGCCCAGCGCCTGTTGCAACAGGAGCGCCAGGCCCGTGGCGCCATGGGTCAGGGCCCCGGCGCCCAGGCCATGCAGGCCCTGCAGGACACCACCGAACAAGACGGCGAGGAATCCCTATGACACTCAACCCGTGGATGAAGGCCGGCCTGGGCCTGGGCTGTGCCCTGCTCTGGTCGTGCCCGACCCTGGCCGCGATGACCGCCGAGAAGAACTTCGGCCTGGAAGTGAAAGTCACCGGCCAGTCCGAGGATGACCGCGACCTGGGCACCCGCTCCGGCGGCGACGTCAACGGCCTGGGCCTGGACCTGCGCCCCTGGGTGTATGGCGAGCGCGGCAACTGGAGCGCCTACGCCATGGGCCAGGCGGTCACCGCCACCGACACCATCGACACCGACACCCTGCGCCAGGCCGACGACGACAGCCAGGTCGAAACCCGCCGCGCCAGCGGCCGCGAGCAGGACAAGAGCTACCTGGCCATGCGCGAGTTCTGGGTCGGCTACAGCGGCCTGACCGCCTACCCCGGCGAGCAACTGCGCCTGGGCCGCCAGCGCCTGCGCAGCGACGACGGCATGTGGCGCGACACCAACATCGAGGCGCTGAACTGGACCTTCGACACCACCCTGCTGCGCGCCAACGCCGGCGTGGCCCAGCGTTTCAGCGAGTACCGCACCGACCTCACCGACCTGGCCCCCGAAGACAAGGACCGCCTGCACGTCTACGGCGACGTGGCCGCGCAATGGACCCCAGGCCACTGGGTCGGCCTGCGCGCGCACCGCACCCACGACGACGGCAAGCTGAAGAACCCGGGCGAGACCCTCGACCCGCTGGACAAGACCCGCAACGGCGACCTCACCTGGCTGGGCCTTGAGGCCAACAGCGACGCCTACAACTGGCGCAACCAGAACACCGTCAACTACTGGGGCAGCGTCACCTGGCTCACCGGCGACCGTGATCGCCTGAGCGCCACCACCCTGGCCAACGGCGACCAGCTGGCCACGCAAAAGCAGAGCGGCGATGTCAACGCCTGGGCCACCGACCTGGGCATCCGCCTGCGCCTGGACCCCAACTGGCAGGTCGGCGCGGCCTATGCCCGCGGCAGCGGCGGCGGTGGCAGCGACGGCTCGGGCAACTTCGAACAGACCGGCCTTGAGAGCAACCGCTCCAACTTCACCGGCACCCGCTCGCGTGTGCACCGCTTCGGCGAGGCCTTCCGTGGCGAGCTGGGCAACCTGCAGGCCGCCACCCTGTTCACCTCCTGGCAACTGCGCGACGACTACGAAGCAAGCCTGGTGTACCACAAGTTCTGGCGCGTCGACGGCAAGCAGAACATCGGCAGCAGCGGCATCAACGCCGTGGTCGATGATGACGGCATCAACCGCCCGCTGATCCAGGGCGAAAAAGACCTCGGCCAGGAGATGGACCTGGTGGTCACCAAGTACTTCAAGCAGGGCCTGCTGCCGGCCGCGCTGAGCCAGTCGATCGACGAACCGTCGGCACTGGTGCGCTTTCGCGGTGGGGTGTTCAAGCCAGGCGACGCCTATGGCAAGGAAGCGGACTCGTACATGCACCGCGCCTTCATCGACGTGATCTGGCGTTTCTGATGCCTGGAGTGCATTGACATGAACCTTTACCCGCTCAACACGCTGATCGCCGGCAGCCTGCTGCTGGCCAGCAGCATCGCCCTGGCCAACGGCCTGCCCGTGGCCAGCCCGGCCAAAGAGCTGCAGCACGCCAAGACCTACACCGTCAGCAGCGCGCCGATCGAGCCGTTGCAGATCCCGGCGCCGACCCTGCCCGACCTCAGCGGCTACACCGCCGAAGCGGTGCAGGCCAAGATCCAGCGTGCACGCAAGGGCAAGGTCACGGTACGCCGCATGCTGCAGGAAGACGCCCTCAAGGAGTTCATCGGCGGCGACAACAAGATGGCCGAATGGGTAGCCCGCCAGCACGGCATCCCGCAGGCGATCTTCGTCGATGACGGGCATGTCGACTTCACCGAGCTGAGCAAGCACGTGCCGGCCCAGTACCTGCGTGAAACCGCGCCGGGGGTATACCTGTCGCGCCTGCCGATCGTGGTGGGGCAAAAGGGCGTGCTCGAGATCGATGCCAAGGTCAAGGAACTGCGCCTGTCCCAGGAAGGCGGTGCGTTCATCGTCAACGACGGCAAGCTGTTCGTCAGCCACACCCGCGTCACCGGCTGGCGCGAAAAGGACAACGGCCCGGCGACCTTCCGCACACCCAAGGAATTTCGCCCGTTCCTGCTCTCGTGGGGCGGCACCGAGACCTACATCGTCAACACCCGCATGGCCAGCTTCGGCTATGCCCAGAGCAAGTCCTACGGCGTGAGCATTTCGCAGTACACGCCCAACATGGCCAAGCAGATGGGCCGCCCCGAACCCACCGGCTGGATCATCGGCTCCGAGTTCAGCGACATGTGGTACGGCTTCTACTGCTACGAGACCAGCGACTTCGTGGTCAAGGACAACACCTACCGCGACAACATCGTGTACGGCATCGACCCCCACGACCGTTCGCACCGCCTGATCATCGCCGGCAACACCGTGCATGGCACCAAGAAGAAGCACGGCATCATCGTCTCGCGCGAGGTCAACGACAGCTGGATCATCAACAACAAGAGCTACGACAACAAGCTCTCGGGCGTGGTGATCGACCGCAACAGCGTCAACAACCTGATCGCCTACAACGAGATCTACCGCAACCACACCGACGGCATCACCCTGTACGAAAGCGGCGACAACCTGATCTGGGGCAACAAGGTCATCAGCAACCGTCGCCACGGCATCCGCGTGCGCAACAGCGTGAACATCCGCCTGTACGAAAACCTCGCCATGGCCAACGGCCTGGTGGGCGTGTACGGGCACATCAAGGACCTGTCCGATACCGACCGCGACATCGACCTGGACCCGTTCGACACCAAGGTGTCGTTGATCGTGGTGGGCGGTGAACTGGCGGCCAACGGCAGCGGCCCGCTGTCGATCGACTCGCCCCTGAGCGTGGAGCTGTACCGGGTGTCGATGCTGGCCCCGAGCAAGTCCAGCGGCATCAGTTTCTCCGGGGTGCTGGGCGATCGCCAGGACGAGATTCTCGACCTGATGGTTCGCCAGGGCAAAGCCGTACTGATCGACCCGGTCGAACGCCAGACCGACATGGCGGATTGAGGAAACCTGACATGACCCCACACCTGATGAAACTGCTTGGCCTGAGTGCGGCGCTGCTGGCGATCAGCAACGGCGTGCGTGCCGACGAGGTGCAGGCGCCCAGCTTCACCGCCCAGCCGTGCTGCCAACTGTGCCCCGAAGCCCACGATGCCAGCCGCTACACCACCCGCTACCAGCAGAACTTCACCACCCTGGTGCAAGCCCAGGGCGACTGGCTGTTCCGTACCCGCGAAGACCTGCGCACCGAATTCAGCACCACCCCGGCCGGCTACAAACGCCTGCAGCAGGTGCACGATGCGTTCAAGGCGCGCGGCGTGGAACTGGTGGTGGTGTACCAGCCCACCCGTGGCCTGGTGAACCGCAACATGCTCAACCCGGCCGACAAGGCCGCGTTCAACTACGAGAAGGCCCTGCGCAACTACCAGGCCATGCTCAAGCGCTTCGCCCAAATGGGCTACAACGTGCCCGACCTGTCGCCGCTGACCAACGAACAGTTGCCGGCCGCGCAGCAGGGCAAGGACTTCTACTTCCGCGGCGACCAGCACTGGACGCCCTATGGCGCCGAGCGTGCGGCAAAAATCGTGGCCGACACCGTGCACAGCATGCCGGCCTTCGCCGACATCCCGCGGCGTGAATTCGAAAGCCACCCGTCCGGCCGCATGGGCAAGACCGGCACCCTGCACAACGTCGCCGGCCAACTGTGCGGCACCAGCTACGCAGTGCAGTACATGGACCAGTTCGTCACCGAGCCCAAGGGCGAGAGTGGCGGCGACGACCTGTTCGGCGACTCGGGCAACCCGCAGATCACCCTGGTGGGCACCAGCCACAGCGGCAAGAACTACAACTTCTCGGGTTTTCTGCAGCAGTACATCGGCGCCGACGTGCTCAACGTCGCGTTCCCCGGTGGCGGCCTGGAAGGTTCGATGATCCAGTACCTGGGCAGCGAGGAGTTCCAGAACAACCCGCCCAAGATCCTGGTGTGGGAGTTCTCGCCGCTGTACCGCCTGGACCAGGAAACCATCTGGCGCCAGATGCTCGCCCTGCTCGACAACGGCTGCGAAGGCAAGCCTGCGCAGATGAGCGTCAGCACCTCGCTCAAGCCGGGCACCAACGAGCTGCTGGTCAATGGCAAGAACGGCGTGATCAAGAACCTGGTCAACGGCCGTCATCAACTGGACATCCAGTTCGAAGACAAGTCGGTCAAGACCTTGCAGGCCACCCTGTGGTACCTCAATGGTCGTCACGAGGACCTGAAGATCGAAAAACCCGAAACCTCCGACACCGACGGACGCTTCGCCTTCCAACTGCGCGAGGACGAGGACTGGGCCAACCAGACCTTGCTCGCGGTGGAAGTGCAGGGTCCCGAAAGCGGCAGCCAGAAGGTCCAGGCCAGGCTGTGTACACGCAACCCGATCGCCGGCGCCGGGCAGCATGCTGCCCAGGCCGGCCTGTGAGGCGCACATGACATCCATCCGCACCCTTGCCACCCCCGCCCTGCTCGCCCTGGCCCTGTTCGGCCCGGCGGTGCAGGCCGGCGGGCTGGTCCCGCCGCAGGGCTACTACGCCGGCATCGAGAAACCCAAGACCAGCCCCAACGACTTCACCTGTGAGGCCGTGCCCAAGCCCTACACCGGCGCGCTGCAGTTTCGCAGCAAGTACGAAGGCTCGGACAAGGCCCGCGCGACGCTGAACAAGGCATCCGAACAGGCCTTTCGCGATTCCACCGCCAGCATCACCACGCTGGAGCGCGGGGTCAGCAAGCAGGTGATGCAGTACATGCGCGACGGCCGCCCGCAGCAGCTGGACTGCACCCTGCAGTGGCTGGGCACCTGGGCGCAGACCGATGCGCTGATGTCCACCGACTACAACCACACCGGCAAGTCGATGCGCAAATGGGCGCTGGGCAGCCTGAGCTCGGCATACCTGCGCCTGAAGTTTTCCAACGCACAGCCACTGGCGGCGCACCAGGCCCAGGCCGAACAGATCGAGAAATGGTTCGCGCGCCTGGCCGAGCAGACGGTCAAGGACTGGAGCGACCTGCCGCTGGAAAAGATCAACAACCACTCGTACTGGGCCGCCTGGTCGGTGATGGCCACGGCGGTGGCGACCGATCGCCGCGACCTGTTCGACTGGGCCGTGAAGGAGTACCGCGTGGGTGCCAACCAGGTCGATGCGCAGGGCTTTCTGCCCAACGAGATGAAGCGCAAGCAGCGCGCCCTGGCGTACCACAACTACGCACTGCCGCCGCTGTCGATGATCGCCAGCTTCGCCCAGGCCAACGGCGTGGACCTGCGCCCGGAAAACAACGGCGCGCTCAAGCGCCTGGGCGAGCGGGTGTTGTCCGGGGCCAGAGACCCGAGTGCGTTCAAGGCGCGCAATGGCCAGAAGCAGGACATGGACGATCTGAAGATCGACAGCAAATACGCCTGGCTTGAGCCGTGGTGCAGCCTGTACCAGTGCGACGCCGATGCGCTCAAGCGCAAGCACGCGATGCAGCCGTTCAAGAGTTTCCGCCTGGGCGGCGACCTGACGCGCGTCTACGACCCGCAGGCAGAACAGAAGAAGTAGCAACGACCGCAATCCCTGTGGGAGCGGGCTTGACCCGCGATGCGTTTGATCTGGTTCCCCCGCAATTTCAGCGGGGGGTTTGGGGGGCTGCTGCCCCGATTGTGGATAACGACAAGGAGAGATCGGGATGGTGTTCTCGTCCAATGTGTTCCTGTTCCTGTTCCTGCCGATCTTTCTCGGCCTGTACTACCTGAGCGGGCAACGCTACCGCAACGCCCTGCTGCTGCTGGCCAGCTACGTGTTCTACGCCTGGTGGCGGGTGGACTTCCTGGCGCTGTTCGCCGCGGTCACCCTGTGGAACTACTGGATCGGCCTCAAGGTGGGCGCCGCCGGCGTGCGCACCAAGCCGGCCCAGCGCTGGCTGCTGCTGGGGGTGGTGGTCGACCTGGGTATCCTGGGCTACTTCAAGTACGCCAACTTCGGCGTCGACAGCATCAACGCGATCATGACCTCGTACGGCCTGGAGCCGTTCATCCTCACCCACATCCTGTTGCCCATCGGCATCTCGTTCTACATCTTCGAGTCGATCAGCTACATCATCGACGTGTACCGCGGCGACACCCCGGCCACCCGCAACCTGATCGACTTCGCCGCGTTCGTGGCGATCTTCCCGCACCTGATCGCCGGCCCCGTGCTGCGCTTTCGCGACCTGGCCGACCAGTTCAACCACCGCACCCACACCCTGGACAAGTTCTCCGAAGGCTGCACGCGGTTCATGCAGGGCTTCATCAAGAAGGTATTCATCGCCGACACCCTGGCGGTGGTCGCCGACCACTGCTTCGCCCTGCAGAACCCGACCACCGGCGACGCCTGGCTGGGCGCACTGGCCTACACCGCGCAGCTGTACTTCGACTTCTCCGGCTACAGCGACATGGCCATCGGCCTGGGCCTGATGATGGGCTTTCGCTTCATGGAGAACTTCAAGCAGCCCTACATCAGCCAGTCGATCACCGAGTTCTGGCGGCGCTGGCACATCAGCCTGTCCACCTGGCTGCGCGACTACCTGTACATCACCCTGGGCGGCAACCGCGGCGGCACCTTCGCCACCTACCGCAACCTGTTCCTGACCATGCTGCTGGGCGGCCTGTGGCACGGCGCCAACTTCACCTACATCATCTGGGGCGCCTGGCACGGCATGTGGCTGGCGATCGAGCGCGCACTGGGCCTGGACACCAACCCGCAGCGCTTCAACCCGGTCAAGTGGGCCTTCACCTTCCTGCTGGTGGTGATGGGCTGGGTGATCTTCCGCGCCGAAAACCTGCACGTGGCCGCACGCATGTACGGCGCCATGTTCAGCTTCGGTGAATGGCAGCTGTCGGAACTCAACCGCGCCAGCCTCACCGGCCTGCAAGTGGCCACCCTGGTGATCGCCTACCTGAGCCTGGCGTTCTTCGGCCTGCGCGACTTCTACCGCAATGCCAAGCCCACGGCCAAGGCCAGCCCGGTGGCCGTGCATGGCGACGGCAGCGTGAGCCTGGACTGGGGCCTGTACATGACCCGCGCGCTGGTGCTGCTGCTGTTCGTGGCCTCGATCCTCAAACTCTCGGCGCAAAGCTACTCGCCGTTCCTCTACTTCCAGTTCTGAGCGAGCCGACCATGACCCGATCATTACGCAAACTCTACGCCGTGCTGTTCATGGCCCTGCTGCTGGGCCTGGGCATCTGGTCGCTGGGGGGCCTGGGCAGTTTCCAGCGCACCGCGCAGATGTCCCTGCTCGACGGCAAGCTGGCCAAGGCCGCCGAAACCCACTACGACGCGCAGTTCCCGATCAAGCGCCTGGGCACCAACCTCTGGGCGGCGCTGGACTTCAAACTGTTCAACGAAGGCCGCCCGGGTGTGGTGCTGGGCCGCGAGCAATGGCTGTTCAGCGATGAAGAGTTCAAGCCGGTGGCCGGCAGCGAACAGTTCGAGGCCGAGAACCTCGCACTGATCCGCGGCGTGCGCGACACCCTCAAGCAGCACGGTGTGCAACTGGTGCTGGCGATCATTCCGGCCAAGGCCCGCCTGTACCCGGAGTACATCGGTGAGCAGACGCCCGCCAGCCTGCATGCCGACCTGTACAACCAGTTCCATGCCAAGGCGCGCCAGGCCGGCGTGTTCGCCCCGGACCTGCTCGGCCCGCTGCAGGCGGCCAAGGCCCAGGGCCAGGTGTTCCTGCGCACCGACACCCACTGGACACCACTGGGCGCCGAGGTGGTGGCACGCCACCTGGCCGAAGCCGTGGCCCGCCAGACCCTGCTCAGCGGCACGCCGCAGCAGTTCGTCACCGAAGCCAAAGCCGCCACACCGTACAAGGGCGACCTCACCAACTTCCTGCCGCTGGACCCGTTGTTCAGCCACCTGCTGCCGGCCCCGGACAGCCTGCAGCAACGCACCACCCGCCCTGCCCGGGCCCAGGACCAGGCCGACAGCGACGACGCGCTGTTTGCCGACAACGAGATCCCCGTGGCGCTGATCGGCACCAGCTACAGCGCCAACCCGCACTGGAACTTCCTCGGTGCGTTGCAGCAGGCGCTGCGCAGCGACGTGGTCAATTACGCCGAGGACGGCCATGGCCCGCTGCTGCCGATGCTCAAGTACCTGCAGACCGACGCCTTCAAGACCAGCGCCCCACAGGTGCTGGTATGGGAGTTCCCGGAACGTTATCTGCCAATGAAAAACGACCTCAGCGCCTTCGATCCGCAGTGGATCGCCCAGCTGAAGCAAACCCGTACCGCCAATCAAGACATGGCCCTGTCGTCCAATCGGACGCAACACTGAGAGGAACTGCACATGACCACCAAGCACCGCATTGCCAAAGCATTCGCCCTGACCGCCGGCATGAGCCTGCTCTCGCTGCAGGCCTGGGCCGGCGCCGATGCCGCACTGTATGGCCCCAGCGCGCCCAAGGGCTCGACCTTCGTGCGCCTGTACAACGCCGGCAACCAGCCGGTGGCCGCCAGTGTCGGCAACACCCAGATCAGCGAAGTGGCCGCCCAGGGCAGCAGCGATTTCAGCTTCATGCCCCAGGGCGACTACAGCGCCAAGGTCGGCAGCCAGACCGTACCGGTCAAGCTGGCGGGCGATCACTACTACACCCTGGTCAACCACGGCAGCGGCCAGCCGCAACTGGTCGAGGAACCGCCGTTCAAGAACAAGCAGAAATCCCTGGTACGCGTGCAGAACCTGAGCGACCAGGCCCTGACCCTGAAGACCGCCGATGGCAAGACCGAAGTGGTCAAGCCGGTGGCGGCCAAGGCTCGCGGCGAGCGCGAGATCAACCCGGTCAAGGTCAGCCTGGCGCTGTATGAAGGCGACAAGAAAGTCAGCGACCTCAAGCCCGTTGCGCTCGAACGTGGCGAAGCGGCCGTGCTGTATGTGACCGGCAGTGGCAGCAACCTGTCGCCGGTCTGGGTCAAGCGCCCTGTGTCCACCCGTTAATCAACTGCCCCTTTCAACGTTCGGAGATTACCCATGATTCCAGTCATCCTGTCCGGTGGTAGCGGCTCGCGTCTGTGGCCCCTGTCGCGCAAGCAATTCCCCAAGCAGTTCCTGGCCCTGACCGGTGAACACACGCTGTTCCAGCAAACCCTGTCGCGCCTGGTGTTCGACGGCATGGACGCGCCCATCGTGGTGTGCAACAAGGACCACCGTTTCATCGTCAACGAGCAGTTGGCCAACCTGAACCTGGACACCCAGGCGATCCTGATGGAACCGTTCGGGCGCAACACCGCGCCGGCCGTGGCGCTCACGGCCATGAAACTGGTCAACGAAGGCCGCGACGAGCTGATGCTGGTGCTGCCGGCCGACCACGTGCTGGACGACCAGAAGGCCCTGCAACGCGCCCTGGCCCTGGCCACGGTGGCCGCCGAACGCGGCGAAATGGTGCTGTTCGGGGTGCCGGCGACCAAGCCGGAAACCGGCTACGGCTACATCAAGTCGAGCCAGGACGCCCTGCTGCCCGAAGGCATCAGCCGCGTGGCACAGTTCGTTGAAAAACCGGACGAAAAACGCGCCACCGAGTTCGTCAAAAGTGGCGGCTACTACTGGAACAGCGGCATGTTCCTGTTCCGCGCCAGCCGCTTCCTCGAAGAGCTGAAAAAGCACGACCCCGACATCTACGACACCTGCCTGCTGACCCTGGAGCGCAGCCTGGAAGACGGCGACAGCATCAGCATCGACGAGGCCACCTTCGCCTGCTGCCCGGACAACTCCATCGACTACGCGGTGATGGAAAAGACCCAGCGCGCCTGCGTGGTGCCGCTGAGTGCGGGCTGGAGCGATGTGGGCTGCTGGTCGTCGCTGTGGGACGTGCACGAGAAGGACACCAACGGCAACGTGACCAAGGGCGACGTGGTGGTGCAGGACAGCCACAACTGCATGATCCACGGCAACGGCAAGCTGGTATCGGTGATCGGCCTGGAGAACATCGTGGTGGTCGAGACCAAGGACGCCATGATGATCGCGCACAAGGACAAGGTTCAGGGGGTCAAGCAGATGGTCAACACCCTGGACGCCCAGGGCCGCAACGAAACCCAGAACCACTGCGAGGTGTACCGCCCGTGGGGCTCGTATGACTCGGTGGACATGGGCGGGCGCTTCCAGGTCAAGCACATCACGGTAAAACCCGGCGCCAGCCTGTCGCTGCAGATGCACCACCACCGTGCCGAGCACTGGATCGTGGTGTCGGGCACGGCCGAGGTGACGTGCGACGAGAACGTGTTCCTGCTGTGCGAGAACCAGTCCACGTACATCCCGATCGCCTCGGTGCACCGCCTGCGCAACCCGGGCAAGATCCCGCTGGAGATCATCGAGGTGCAGTCGGGCAGCTACCTGGGCGAGGACGACATCGAGCGTTTCGAGGACATCTACGGGCGCTCCACGCCAGTGGAGCGCGGGGTGTCGATCAAGACCATCGCACAGTGATCTGAAGCCCGGAGGGCCCTTTCGCGGGTCAAGCCCGCTCCCACAACGGTCGCCATCGAACCTGTGGGAGCGGGCTTGACCCGCGATGCTTTTATCAGGGTAGGATGATCCTTCATCCGCACCCAAGGCGCCCTCCATGTTCATCGGTATCCTGCTCATCCTCACCTGGCTGGTCCTGCTGCTGCGCTACCCGGCCAAGGCCTTGCCGATCTCCATGGCCGCGCTGCTCGGCCTGGGCCTGGTGGGCCTGTGGGTGGTGTGGCTGGACAACCGCGAGGCCAGCCAGCTGGCCCGCCTGGAACTGCGCCTGGACTACGCCCCCGACGCCTGCCCGGCCGACCGGCCGCTGCGCGTACAGATAAAGAACGCCAACCGCGTGCCGCTGGTCGAGCTGCGCTGGCGCGTGGCCGCCTACGCCCCCGGCGACACCGTCAACCTGGCCGAGAACACCTACGCCGCACCGCGCTACCGCGGCCCCGGCGACCTGCAGCCCGAGGCCAGCTGGCACGACTGCCTGCCCCTGCCCCCCCTGCGCTCAGGCTACCGCCCGCAAACCCTGGAATTTCGTGCCGAGCACCTGCAGGGTGGCTTTGCCAACTAGTATTTTTGCCAGTTACCTGAGACACGCCAGCCGGGGTTGAATGGAGCGCACCGCAATTCTTGCAGGAGGCACCACCATGTCACTCAGGCCCGTGACCCGCCTCGACCAGCTCCAGGCGCTGCTCGACGATTGCACACGCCAACGCCCGGCCATGGTCATGGTGGGCTCGGCCAGTTGCCCGCCTTGCCGCACGATGCATCCCGATGTTGCACGGCTTGGCAGTCAACATCCTCAGGTCGACTTCCACTATTTCAACGTCGACCTGTTCGAGGATCACCCGCAAGAACCGGCCCTGACCTGCCTGTTCCAGAGCCTGTCGCTGCACTACCTGCCTTCACATATCCTGTTGCCCGTCGCCGGCCCCAACCTCGTGGTGTGCGCCACGAGCATCACCCGGCTGATCGACGCCCTGACCGAACACCACATTCTGAGGAGAGCCCCCTTCCATGCCCGTCGTCCTGATCACCGGTTGCTCCAGCGGCATCGGCCGCGCCCTCGCCGACAGCTTCAAGTCCGCCGGCTACGACGTGTGGGCGACTGCGCGCAAGGCCGATGACGTCGCCACGCTGATCAAGGCCGGCTTCAGCAGCCGCCAGCTGGACGTCAACGACGAGGACGCCCTGGTGCGCCTGGCCGACGCCATCGAAACGGCCCATGGCGGCCTCGACATCCTGATCAACAACGCCGGCTACGGCGCGATGGGGCCGCTGCTGGACGGCGGTGTCGAGGCCATGCAGCGCCAGTTCGAGACCAACGTGTTCGCACTGATCGGTGTGACCCGTGCACTGTTCCCCTTGCTGCGACGCAATCGCGGCCTGGTGGTGAACATCGGCAGCGTGTCGGGTGTGCTGGTCACCCCGTTCGCCGGCGCCTATTGCGCATCCAAGGCGGCGGTGCATGCGCTCAGCGATGCGCTGCGCCTGGAACTGGCGCCGTTCGGCATCGGCGTGATGGAAGTGCAGCCCGGCGCCATCGCCTCAAGCTTCGCCAGCAATGCCGGGCGCGAGGCCGAGCAGGTGCTGGCGCAAGACTCGCCGTGGTGGCCATTGCGCGAGCAGGTGCGCGCCCGCGCCCGCGCCTCGCAGGACAGACCGACCCCCGCCAGCGCGTTCGCCCAGGGCCTGCTCAAGGCCGTACAGCAGCGTACCCCGCCCGACCTGCTGCGCCTGGGCAACGGCAGCCGCGCCTTGCCGCTGCTGGCCGGCGTGCTGCCCAAACGGCTGTTGGAAAAGGTGCTGAAGAAACGTTTCGGCCTCGACCGCAGCCTGTGATCTGCCCGGTTTGCGGGGGCCTGCGCCGGCGATAGCTGACCCTATCGCTAACTATAAAGTGCACACCAGAGCATTTTCCAAAGCGTCTCCAAGGCCAAGAATCGCCCTCGTACTGGATCGGCTGCATTGCCACAGCGGCGGCGCGCTCCAGGCAATCAGGGAGAAATCTCCAAGGTCGGAGCACCGCTGCCTGCTGGCAGCCTTTCTCACAAATGCAATCAGGCCCTTTCTGGAGACATTCGTGAAACACCTTAACCTTCCGCGCAAGATCCCCACCCAGGCCCGCTCGCGGATGATGGTCGAAACCATCCTCACCTCCACCGCCAAGGTGGTGGTCAAGCATGGCTACCAGGGCACCAACACCAACCTGGTGGCCCAGCGCGCCGGGGTCAGCGTGGGCTCGGTCTATCAGTACTTCCCGAACAAGGATGCATTGATCGCGGCGTTGCATGAGCGCCATGCGCAGGCCATGAACCGGGTGATTCTGGAGGTCGCCGGCGCCCACGAGGTGGCCGACCTGCCGGCCCACCTCAGGCTGCTGGTGCAAGCCCTGCTGCACCTGCACCAGCAGGAACCGGAGCTGCACCGGCTGCTCGACACCGACCTGGCCAACCTGAGCCGCAGCGTCGACGACCTGCAGCACAAGGCCCGCATCACCCTGTCCATCGAGCGCCTGCTGGACCGCTGGCGGGCCACGCTGGCTCACAGCAACCTGCACCTGGCCGCCTGGCTGGCGGCGCAGGTGATCACCTCGATGGTCAAGGCCTACATCCTCGACTCGCCGCAGATGAGCCAGGCGCAGATCGAGGATGCGATCAGCAGCTCGCTGATCGGGCTGTTGTGCCTCCCGCCGGCCATGCCGCTGGCCACCGCCCGCGCCCGCGCGCAGCCGCACAGCTCAGCGGCGTAGCGCCTGGCGCGCCTGCAACTGCTCGTAACGCTCCAGCAAGCGCAGCGCCTGCAGGTAGCTGGGCACTTCCACCACCAGGCCATCGACTTCGGCACGCACGTTGCCGCCCTGGGCAGCCGCCTCGAACGCCGCCACCTGCCGGCGCGCCAGTTCGGCGTCCGCGTCAGCGGGGGTGAGGTAGCGATTGGCGACCGCCACGTGCGCCGGGTTGACCACACCCTTGGCCTGGTAGCCGATGGAGCGGGCGAACTGCATGTCGGCTTCGGCACCCTGCGCGTCGGCAAAGGTGTAGGGCGAGTCGATGGCCAGCACCCCCGCCGCCGCGCATTCGAGCAGAAAGCGCGAGCGCGGGTAATACAGCTCGGTGCCGGCGCGGCTGCGCCCGGCGCCCAGGTCGGCCACCATGTCCTCGGTGGCCACCAGCATCGCCTTGATACGCGGGCTGGCGGCGGCGATCTCGATGGCGCGCACCACGCCCAGCGCGGTCTCGATGTTCGGCACGATCAACGTGCTGCCGGCAGCGATGCCATGGCGCCCCTCAAGCTCGGTGATCAACTGGTCCAGCTCGATCATCTGCTCGCGGCGCTCGACCTTGGACATCATCACCACCTGCGGGCGGCCAGCCATCACTGCCGCCAGGTCCTCGTGGCCACAGGTTTCAAACGGGTTGATGCGCACCGCACTGACCCGCCCGCAGGCGCGCCAGCGCTGCAGGATATCCACCGCCAGTGCACGCGCCTCGGGGCGTCGCGCCGGTGGGGTGAAGTCCTCCAGCTCCTGCACCAGCACGTCGCCATCGCCGTCGAGTGCCGCCAGCAACGCGCGCTCGTCGGCGCCGGGAATGAAGAAAAAGGTGCGGCAAAGCGCCAGTGGGTTGTCCTTGGAAACTGCCATGGTTGACGTCCTGTACAGAGAAGAAAAGGAAGAAAAGAAAGCGCCTCAGAGCATCGCCAGGCCGCCGTCCACGGCGATGGTGGTGCCGCTGACGAACGAGGCCTTGCCCGACAGCAGCCAGGCGATCACCTCGGCGGCTTCCTCGGCACGGCCCTCGCGGCGCAAGGCGGTCATGCCGTGCAGCTGTTCGAGCTTGCCGGCGACGCGCGTGGTGTCATCGAGCATCGGCGTGCGGATCACCGCCGGGGCAACGCAATTGACGGTCAGCCCGCGCGGGCCCAGTTCGCGCGCCAGGCCCTTGCTCAGGGTGATTACCGCGCCCTTGCTGGTGGCGTAGCCGAGCGTGCCGGCCAGGCCGCCGCCGCGAATGCCGGCGACGCTGGCCACGGTGCAGATATGCCCGCCGGCGCGCATCAAGGGCACGCTGTGCTGCACCACGCTGAAGGTGGCAAGCAGGTTGACCTCCAGCAACTGGCGCAGGCGCGCCACGCTCAGGTCGTCGAATGCCGTGGTGTCGACCACCCCGGCGCAGGTGGCCAGGCCATCGATGCGCCCGCGCCACCGGGCGATTTCGGCGAACACCGCGGCCACTGCCTGTTCATCGCACAGGTCCAGGGCGAACGGCCGATGGCCTGGGCCCAGCGCATGCAGGGTGCGATCCAGGCCGCCCTCGTCACGGTCCAGGCACGCCACCTGAAAACCCTCCCGTGCCAGCTGCAGGGCGGTCGCCGCGCCAATACCGCTGGCCGCACCGGTGACCACCGCCACCCTGTCTTGATTGGTCATGAACACTGCACTCCCTGAATGGCGATACAGGGCCGCTACAACAACGGCGCCTGAGTGGCGGCCATGCTAAAAGAATGCCTGCCGAACAACTACTCGCATTAAAAACCCCACACACAAGAGCCGTGCCCGTGTACCCGCCGTGGATTGCTCGCATTGCCAGGAATATTAAATATTCATGACCAAAGTTCGTTGTCGGCGGCGAAATGCGAGCAATTCAACGCCACCCTCAAGGCCGCCCCCACAAACGAACCATGGCGTACAACCAGCAGCCAGCAACCCCACGACAGACAAGCGCTGCAGCGCGAAAGCGAGTTCCCTGCAAACAAACGCGAGTAGCCTTGCAAGTTCAACTTGCCTAGCATTTGAAACAACTTGAAACCCACTTTCAAGGGACCGACCAAGTTGCCGAGAAGTTTCAAGAACATTTCGCCAACTTCAAACAGAACAAACAAAAGGAAGTGCACCATGAGCCAGAAAGGCTTTGAGACCGTCATTGAAATCAAATACCGCGACACCGACTCGATGGGCCATGTAAGCAGCCCCATCTATTATGACTACATGCAACATGCCTACCTCTGCTACATGCACCACCTGCTGCAACTGCCAAAGAGCGAAAAACTGCCGCACATCATGGTGCGCAGCGAGTGCGACTACCTCAAGCAGGCCATGTACGGCGAAACCCTGGTGGTCAGCAGCGCCGTGGTGAAATTCGGCACCAAGAGCTTCGAGATCGAGCACACCATGCGCCGCCAGGACGATACCCACGAGGTGGTGGCCAGGGCCAAGTCGTACCACGTGATGTTCGACTACGACAAACAGGCCACCGTGCCTGTGCCCCAGGTATTCAAGGATCAGGTCCTGGCTTTCCAGGAAGGCTGAGCCGGCGCTCAGGGACGAACCGTTCGCCGACGCTCAGGCGCCCCGGCGAACCGACTGCAAAGGTACGCTCAATGAAACTCTCCTGGACTCCACAGCAGCTCGCGCTGCTGTCGACCTACCGCGCCATCGGCGTGGAACTGGCCGAGGCGCGGCGCAGCGCCGCCCCCGGTTTCGATCACTACGGCTGGCAGCGCCTGTGCGACGCGGGCCTGTGGAAGCTGGTCATCCCGCTCGAATACGGCGGCCTGGGTGAAGACTGGTGGGGCTTCAGTGCCGCGCTGGAAGGCCTGGCCTCGTCGATCCGCACGCCCGAGCTGCTGCTGTCGGTGATTGCCCAGGCCGGCATGGTCCGTGCCCTGATGCTCTACGGCAGCGACGCCCAGAAGGACCGCTACCTGAGCGCAATCCTGGCCGGCGCGCTGAGCGCCACCGGCATCGCCGAACCGGGCACCGGCACCGACGTGCGCAGTATCCACAGCCTGCTGACCCCGTGCGAGGACGGCTACCGGCTGACCGGCAGCAAGTTCAACATCGCCCATGCACCGGTGGCCGACTTCCTGCTGATCGTGACCCGCCTGGCCACCGACTCCAAGCACAACATCGCCCTGGTGATCATCGACAAGGACACCCCCGGCCTGACCCGTGGCGAGCCGGACGACAAGCTGGGCAACAAGCACCTGCCCACCGGCCCGCTGCACTTCGACAACCTGCCGGTGCCGGCCGAACAGGTACTGGGCGAGCCGGGCCGCGGCCTGCAGCAACTGATCAGGATCATCTCGCTGGGGCGTGCGTACTACGGCCTGGTAGCGGCCAACCTGCCCACGCCGTTCCTGGCCGAGGCCATGCACTACGCGGCCAACCGCCAGAGCTTCAACAGCGCCATCGACACCCACCAGTACGTGCAGAAGCGCCTGGTGGACATCGCCATGGGCATGGAGCGCAACCGCTGGATGGTGTACGCCGCGCTCGACCAGCTGCTGGGCAACGACCCCCAGGCGCTGATGAGCTGCTCGATCGCCAAGCTCGGCGCCGCGCAGGACTTCATCCACAGCGCCATCAGCCTGCTCAAGCTGTACGGCAGCCTGGGCTACCACGAAGGCGACATCGCCACCCTGGTCAAGGACGCGCTGGGCTTTGCCAGCGTGGGCGGCACCGAAGAGATGCACCAGAAGAACATCTTCAACCAGCTGCTGCGCCTGAACCAGGCCGGCTGATCCCGCAGCGCCCGCCCCTGCCACCTGCGCGCCCGGCCCCACCCGGCGCGCGGGCATGGCAGCGCGAGCGTGGGCGCCCTTGACCACTCCCCTTCCTGGTAGAGAACAGACCCGATGCCGATCGAATCGACTTTACTGCACGCAAGCCCTGTCGCCGCCCTGGCCCCGGTGCCCTTCGCCCAACCGTTCGATGACCACCTGGAACAGGCCGGCCTCGACGAGTTGCGCCAGCACCAATTGCTGCGCCTGCGCCAGACCCTGCTGCATGCCTATACCCATGTGGCCTGGTACCGCGAGCAGTTCCATGCACTGGACGTGCACCCCTACGACCTCAAGCACCTCGACGACCTGGCGCACTTCCCGCTGACCAGCAAGGCACAGTTGCGCGACCACTACCCCTTCGGCCTGTTCGCCGTGCCGATGGACCAGGTGCTGCGCCTGCATGCCTCCAGCGGCACCACCGGCCAGCCCACCGTGGTCGGCTACACGCGCAACGATATCGACGTGTGGGCCTCGCTGGTGGCGCGCTCGATCCGCGCTGCGGGCGGGCGGCGCGGCGACCGCATCCATATCGCCTATGGCTACGGCCTGTTCACCGGAGGCCTGGGCGCACACTACGGCGCCGAGAAACTGGGCTGCACGGTGATCCCGATGTCGGGCGGGCAGACCGCACGCCAGGTGCAGCTGCTCAAGGACTTCCAGCCGGACATCATCATGGTGACGCCGTCCTACATGCTCAACATCGCCGAAGAGATCGAACGCCAGGGCATCGACCCGCAGTCGCTGTCGCTGCGCGCCGGGATCTTCGGCGCCGAGCCGTGGGGCGGACAGATGCGCGGCGAGCTGGAACAGCGCCTGGGCATCAAGGCCCTGGACATCTACGGCCTGTCGGAAGTGATGGGCCCGGGGGTGGCCATGGAGCACCTCGACACCCAGGACGGCCCGACACTCTGGGAAGACCACTTCTACCCCGAGATCATCGACCCGGTCACCGGCGCGGTGCTGCCCGACGGGCAGTTCGGCGAACTGGTGCTGACCACCCTGAGCAAGGAAGCGCTGCCGATGGTGCGCTACCGCACCCGCGACCTCACCCGCCTGTTGCCCGGCAACGGTCGCGCCATGCGCCGCATCGACCGCATCACCGGGCGCAGCGACGACATGCTGATCATCCGCGGGGTCAACGTGTTCCCCAGCCAGATCGAGGAGCAACTGCTCAAGCTGCTGATGTTCAGCCCGGTGTACCAGTTGCATGTCAGCCGCCAGGGCAACCTCGACGTGCTGGCCGTACACGTCGAGCTGCGCCCGGAACACAGCGGCCTGAGCGCCCGGCAGCAACAGGCCGCCTGCCAGCAGCTGAGCCACCAGATCAAGGTGCACGTGGGCATCAGCACCCACATCCAGCTGCACCCGTGCCACACCCTCAAGCGTTCCGAAGGCAAGGCCGGCAACGTCATCGACCTGCGCCGCCAGCCCTAGCGGCGCACCCTCTCTCAAGGATCACGAGGCTTCCCTACTCATGGACATGACCATTGGCGATTTTCTGCTGCGCCGCCTTCAGGAATTCGGCATCCGCCACCTGTTCGGCGTGCCCGGCGACTACAACCTGACCCTGCTCGAACAGGTCGAGGCGCTGCCCACGCTCGACTTCATCGGCAACTGCAACGAACTCAACGCGGCCTACGCGGCCGACGGCTACGCCCGCACCCAGGGCTTCGGCGCGGTGCTGACCACCTACGGGGTGGGCGACCTCAGTGCACTCAACGGCATCGCCGGCGCCTATGCCGAGCGGGTGCCGGTGATCATGGTGTCGGGCATGCCGCCGCTGCACGCGATCATCGACCGGGCCCTGATGCACCACACTCTGGGCGACGGCAACTACGACAACATCATGGTGACCCTGCGCCAGTTCACTGTGGCCCAGGCGCGCATCACCGTGGAAAACGCCGCCATGGAAATCGACCGCGTATTGCAGACCTGCTACCGCGAACGCCGCCCGGTGTACCTGCAACTGCCCAGCGACCTGGCCACCTTGCCTATCGAGGTGCCCGACACGCCGCTGCAACTGAGCGAGCCGCGCAGCGAGCCGGGGCAACTGCAGGCGGTGGTACGGGCGCTGGTGGCACGCCTGGATGCCGCCAGCTCGCCGGTGCTGCTGGTGGACATGGACGTGGCGCGCTTTGGCCTGGTGCCCCAGGTGCTCGAGCTGATCGAGCGCTTCGACCTGCCCTTCGCCTGCCTGCCGCCGGCCAAGGCCATGCTGCCCGAGTCGCACCCGCTGTTCCTCGGCACCTACGCCGGTGCCGGCTCCGCGCCCGGCGTGCGTGCGGCACTGGAGCAATCCGACTGCGTGATCAGCCTTGGCGCACGCTTCACCGACACCAGCACCGCGCTGTTCTCCCACAGCTTCATGGACGGCGCGCTGATCCAGCTGCACGCCTACGCGGCCTCGATCGCCAGGCAGCACTACACCGCCGTGAGCCTGGGCCAGGTGCTCCAGGCGCTGGGCCAACAGGCGCTGGCACGCGAGCGCCGCGCCCAGCGCATCCCGCCGTTCAGTGCCAGCCCGGCGTTCGCCGCGCTGTCGGGCAAGCCGCTGAGCCAGCTGCGCTTCTGGCAGCGCATCGGCCACCTGATCGAAGCCGACGACCTGGTCATCGCCGAAAGCGGTACCTCGTCGGCGGGCATCAGCGGCCTGCGCCTGCCGACCGGGGCAACCTGCATCACCCAGCCGATCTGGGGCTCGATCGGCTACACCCTGCCCGCGCTGCTGGGCAGCCTGCTGGCCGCACCGACACGCCGCCAACTGCTGTTCATCGGCGACGGCTCGTTGCAGATGACCGTGCAGGAGCTGTCGACGATTCTGGCGCACAACCTCAAGCCGGTGATCTTCCTGATCAACAACGATGGCTACACCATCGAACGGCTGATCCTGGGCGAGCATGCCAGCTACAACGACGTGAACCCCTGGCGCTATGCGCAACTGGCCAGCGTGCTGGACACCCGCGAGCGCTCGCGCAGCTTCACCGTGCACACCGAGGACCAGCTCGAAGATGCGCTGGCCCAGGCCGCACAGGCCGACACGCTGGTGTTCATCGAAGTGGTGATGGAACGCATGGACGCGCCCGAATCGCTCAAGCGCTTTGCCCGGCTGTTCGCCGAGTTCGACTACGGGCTGCAACCGGCCAGCCTGCCGGCGATTGCCGGCTGAAGGCCGCGCCCGGGCGAGTCGCTCGCCCGGGCGCGGCAGGGTGCATCAGGCGATGGAACGAACCACGCCGCCATCCACGCGCAGGGCTGCGCCGGTGGTGGCGCTGGCCTGGCGCGAGGCCAGGTAGACCACCATGTTGGCGACCTCCTCGACCGTGGCCAGACGCTTGATGACCGAGCTGGGGCGGTGCTCGGCAATGAACCGGGCCTCCAGCGTCTCGCTGTCCACCCCCTGCTCCCTGGCCATCTGGCTGAAGTAGCCGCCCACGCCTTCTGAGCGGGTCGGGCCCGGCAGCACCGCATTGACGGTCACGCCGGTACCGGCCAGGGTCTCGGCCAGCCCGCGGGAAATCGCCAGCAGGGCGGTCTTGGTGGTGCCGTAGTGCACCATCTCGGTCGGGATCTGCAGCGCCGATTCACTCGACAGGAACAGCACCCGGCCCCACTCGCGCGTGGCCATGCCCTTGGCGTAATGGCGCGACAGGCGCACCGCGCTCATCACGTTGACCTCGAAGAAGCGCTGCCAGTCCTCGTCGCTGATCTCGAAGAAGCCCTTGGGCTCGAAGATGCCCAGGTTGTTGACCAGGATGTCGGTTTCCGGCTCCTTGGCAAACAGGATGTCCGCCCCCTCGGCCGTGCCCAGGTCGGCCGCGATGCCCTTGACCTTGGCCCCGGGCAACTTGCGCTGGATCTGTTCGACGGCGCGCGTGACACGGGCCTTGGTGCGCCCGTTGACCACCACCTCGGCACCGGCCTCGGCCAGCCCGTGGGCAATGGCAAAGCCGATACCGGCGGTGGAGCCGCTGACGATCGCACGCTTGCCGTGCAAGGAAATATTCATACCTGCGTCCTTTTCTGGATGACATGTGAACCCCGGCGCGGCGCCGGCCGTGCCGGGGCACGGCCGGCGCAGGCCTCATGGGTGCTTTGACCGCTGCCCTCGATCGAGTTCAGCGCTGGCCTGGGCCGGTGGGGCAAATGACTGCCAGCCCCCACCCAGGGATTTGTACAGGCCGACCATGGCCAGCGACACCGCCGCCGAGCTTTCGACCCACTGCTCCTGGTTGGCCAGCAAGGCGCTCTGCACGGTCAGCACGTTGAGGAAGTCGACCGCGCCCTCCACGTACTGGTTGCGCGCGGTGTCCAGCGCCACCCGGCTCTGGCGCACCGCTTCGTCGAGCAGGTCGCGGCGCAGCTGGCTGGCGTTGTACAGGCGCAGCACATCGTCGATCTCGTGCCAGGCGCGCAGCACCACCTGCTGGTACTGCACAGCCGCTTCCTGCTGCTGCGCCTCGCGCAGCTTGAGCACGCCGGTCAGGCGCCCGCCTTCGAAGATCGGCAGGCTCAACTGCGGGCCGATGGCAAACCGGCGCGAACTCCAGTTGCCGAAGTCCGACAGTTGCAGCGACTGGAACCCCGCGCTGCCCGACAGGCGGATGCTCGGATAGAAGTTGGCCTTGGCCACCCCGATGCTGGCCGTGGCGGCGTGCAGTTGCGCCTGTGCCTGGCGGATGTCGGGGCGCCGCTCGGCCAGTTCTGAGGGCAGGCCCATGGCAAAGCGCTGCGCGGTCTGCGGCATCGGTGCCGGTTGCAGCAGTTCGTTCTGCAGGCTGCGTGGCGGCTCGGCCAGCAGCAGGCTCAGGGCGTTGATCAGTTGCGCCTGGCGGTCTTCCAGGGTGGGCAGGCGCGCCTCGATGGACGCCACCTGCGCCTTGGCCTGGGCCACGTCGAGGTTGGTCGCCACGCCATCGTTCAGGCGCATCTGCGACAGGCGCAGGCTGTAGCGCGACACGTCGAGGTTCTCGCGGATCACCGCCAGGGTGCTCTGCACCGCACGCAGCTGGATATAGTCGTGGGCGGTCTCGGCCAGCAACGACAGCAGCACGCCCTGGCGGTCGTTTTCGGCCACCTCGACGCTGGCGTCGGCGGCCTCCACCTCACGCCGCACCCGGCCCCACAGGTCCAGTTCCCAGGCAGCGGTGAAGTCGCCCTGCCACAGGTTGAAGGCCGACTTGCCGTTCTTGCCGGACGGGTCGTTGAGGCCGTCCTCGCTGTTGCGGGCGCGGCTGTAGTTGCCGTTCAGGTCGACCGACGGGTACTGCTCGGAGGCAATGCTGCTGCGCACCGCGCGGCTCTGCATCAGCCGGGCGGTGGCCACCTGCAGGTCCAGGTTGCGTTCGACCGCGCGCTGTACCAGTGACGACAGCTGCGCATCGTTGAACTGCTCCCACCAGCGCGCCTGCAGCGGTGTCGCCTCGGGCTGGCTGGGGCCGGCCTTGTCCTGCAGGGTCGGCCAGGCCGACGGCGCGGTCGAGCGCGGCGCTTCGAAATCGGGGCCCAGGCTGCAGGCGCCGAGGGTCAGCGTGGCGCCCAGCAGCAAGGGCGAAGTAGCCTGTGCGAAGTTCATCGAGCGCTGACCTCGTTGCCGGCCTGGGCCCTGGCCGGGCTCTGGGTATCAATTTTGGCGATCACCGACATGCCCACGCGCAGGCGGCTGAGCAATGGCTGGTCGGCGTCGAGCACGATCTTCACCGGGATGCGCTGCACCACCTTGGTGAAGTTGCCGGTGGCGTTGTCCGGCTTGACTGCGGCAAAGGTCAGGCCGGTGGCCGGGGCCACGCTCTGCACATGGCCGCGCAGCTGTTCACCGGCAAAGGTATCCACGCTCACCAGCACTGCCTGGCCTGGCTGCACGTGGGTCAGCTGGGTTTCCTGGAAGTTGCCGACCACGTAGGCCTGCGCCAGCGGCACCACCGAGAGCAGCCGTGCGCCCGGGTTGACGTAGGCGCCCACGCGCACGGCGCGCTCGCCGACCATGCCGTCGATGGGTGCGACGATCTGCGTGTAGGACAGGTCCAGGCGGGCACGGTCCAGCGCGGCCTCGGCATGCTTGAGGCCGCCCTGGGCCGCCTCCACCTGCGCGGTAAGAATGTCCACCTGCTTGCGTGCCGCGGCCAGCGCCGCACGGGTGTTGGCCAGGCGAGCCTGGGCCTGATCGACCCGGCTGCGCGCCTGCTGGGCGTTCTGCACGGTGCCGGCGCCCTGCTCGGCCAGGCGGGTGTGACGGGTCAGTTCATGGTTGGCGAACGCCAGCGCCGCCTCGTCGGCAGCCACCGTGGCCTGGGCCTGGGCAATCAGCGAAGCCTGGCGTTCGAGGGTGGCGCGGGCGTTCTGGTACTGCGCGCGGGACATCAGCAACTGCGCGTCGGCGGCGGCCAGCGCCGCCTGGAAGTCGCGGTCGTCGATCTGCGCCAGCACCTGGCCGGCCTTGACCTGCTGGTTGTCCTCGACGTGGACCGCCTTGATGAAGCCCGACACCTTGGGCGCCACCACGGTGTAGTCGGCCGTGACGTACGCATCGTTGGTGGACTGCGTGCCGCCGCTGCCGAACAGCGCGGGCAGCGCCACATAGGCCAGGCCGGCGACGACGATCACCGCCACGGCGATCAGGGTGAGTCTGGAAGTTTTACTTGAGGTCATGTCTTTCTCTCTCGACGGGACTAGGCCACTGCACGCGGCGGGTAGATCCGGGTAGGCACAAAGGGAATCAGCACGATCAGCGCCAGTGCCAGCAGCGCCATGCACAGGTAAAGGTCGGCCGAGGTCAGCACCACGGCCTGCTCATGGATGCGCCTGGCCAGCCCCGGCGCATCGCTGGCAGCCAGCGGCGAGTTGCCCAGGTTGTCCACCAGCATGTTGGAGTGGAAATGCCGGCGCACCGTGGTCAGGGCCTCCAGCACCCCGGCAGCCACCACCGAAGCCAGGCCCTTGATGGTGTTGAACCAGGCCGAAGCGAACGGGCCGTCCTGCGGGGTCATGCCGCCGGTGGCGAGCATCAGCAGCGGGATCACCGCCATCGGCTGGCCGAAGATCTGGAACAGTTGCAGCACATAGAAGTTTTCGCGCACCCACTGCGAGGTGATCTGCGTGCCGCCCAGGCATGACATGGCGAGCATGCCCAGGCCGATGGCCAGCACCCAGCGGCAGTCCACCGCGCGGATGTTGCACAGCGCCGCGGTCAGCGGCAGCGCCAGCAGTTGCGGCAGCGCCACCAGCAGCATCACCGGGCCGCTGTGCACGGGCCGATAGCCCTGGACCTGGGCCAGGTAGTTGGTGGGGATGATGATCACGGCCGACAGCACCACCAGCACCCCGCCCAGGGTGATCAGGGCGTGGGTCAGGTTGCGGTTGCGCAGCATCTGCAGCTTGAAGAACGGCAATGGGTGCGACCATTCGTTGATCATGAACAGCACCAGCAGCACCACCCCGCCGCCCAGCAGCCAGCAGATCAGCGGCGAGTTGAACCAGCCCATGCGGTCGCCCTGGGACAGGCCGATCACGATCGAGCAGATGGCCGGCAGCCCCAGCAACAGGCCGCGCCAGTCGAACTGCTTGAAGCGCTCCAGGCGCAACGGGTCCTGCGGCAGGCCCCAGGCCACGCAGCCCATGGCCACCAGCGAGGGCAGGATGATCTGCCAGAACGCCCACTGCCAGCCGACATACTCGGTCCACATGCCCGCCAGCGGCAGGCCCAGGCTCGGCCCGAAGGTCGCGGTCAGGGCGTAGCCGGCCAGGCCGTAGAGCTTGATGCCGGGGGGCAGAAAGCGCAGCGCCACGCTCATCAGCATCGGCGGCAGCGCGCCCCCGGCAAGGCCTTGCAGGGTGCGCAGCAGCATCAGGCTTTCGAGGTTGGGTGCAAACGGGCAGAGCAGCCCCAGTACGGCAAAGGCGCCGATGGCACACAGGGTGAAGCGGCGCAGCGAGAAGGTCACCGAACACCAGGGCGCAAAGGCCATGGCCGACACCGAGGTGGCCGAGTACAGCGCCACCAGCCAGGCCCCTTCGTCGGCGCCGATGTGCATCCCGCCACGGATGTCGGCCAGGGCCATCTTGGTGACCATCTCGTTGAGGCCGGCGCACAGCACCGCCAGCAGCACGCCGACCAGGCCCACCACGATACGCAGGCCGAAGGCAGCCGGGGCGGCCGGTTTGGCAGGCGCCGCAGCGGGCGCCGGGGTGGCCCCCAAGGGCGCCTGGGCCGCCAGCGACGTCATGGCCGGCCCCCGCCCACAGGCGCTGAAGCACGGCAGAAAAAAGGCACACACATGGCAGGAGGACTCCGGGTAGTTAAGTACCCGGCAAGTCTATGGAGGCCAATAGATGACGAAAACTGACATATTCGCAGTTTATTGCTGCGTCAAACGCAATCCACAAAAGCCACCGATAACGCGTGCCTGCCCCGGGCTCAGGCGTAGTGCCTGGAGCAGCACTCCTTGAGGGTCTGGCGCAACCAGCGGTGGGCGGGGTCGTTGTCGAAGCGCGGGTGCCAGGCCTGCATGATGGTTACCGCCTCCAGCGCCATCGGGATGCGGAACGAGCGCAGCGGCAGGCCGAGCCGGGCCACGCTCATCAGCACGTGCTCGGGTAGCGCCAGCAGCAACTCGGAGTCGGGCAGCGAGAACATCGCCGAATGAAAGCTCGGGGTGATCAGCGCCACGCGCCGCTGCAGGCCCATGCCGGCCAGCGCCGCATCGATCGGGCCGGCGGCGCGGCCACGGCGCGACACGCTGATCTGCTCGTAGCCGGCGAAGCGCTCGGGGGTGATCTCGTCATCGAAGATCGGGTGATCGACCCGCGCCAGGCCGACGAAGGTGGTGGAGAACAGGCTCTGCACCTTGATCTCGGGGCCGAGGTTGCGCGTGGCACTGATGTACAGGTCCAGGCGCCCGTCGCGCAGTGCGGCGTCCTCGTCGCCGCCCTCGCCTTCGGGCACGAAGCGCAGCACCGTGTGCGGCGCCTGTTCGCGCATGGTTTCCAGCAGGGGCGCGGCAAAGGGCGCGATGAATACATCGTTGGCGCGCAGGTTGAAGGCCCGTTCCAGGCTCTGCAGGTCGACCTCGTCACTGGAACTGAACACCTGGTTGGCCTGCTCCACCACGCTGCGCACCTGACTGCGCAGGGCCATGGCCTTGGGCGTGGGCACCAGGCCGCGGCCGGCGCGCACCAGAATCGGGTCACCCACCGCATGGCGAATGCGCGTCAGGGTACGGCTCATGGCCGCGGGGCTCAGGTTCATCCGCCGCGCCGCGCCGACCACACTGCCTTCATCGAGCAGCGCATCCAGCGCGACCAGCAAATTCATATCTGGAAAGTGCATGGCAAGCATCCATTCATTGCTTCGTTGAGTCCGGGGCAAAGCTTAACAGTTTCCGCCGCGCTCACAGCCCCTGCATGTGGCGCAACTAGTCATTGCACGCTGCACCATTTACCGCGCCGCATGCTTTTTTCAAGAATGCTGCTCTTTGCACAGTGAGTGGACCCTGCCCCATGTACAGCGTCGTTTTGATCGCCATCGATGGCTCGCCACGCAGCCACGGCATCCTGGAAACCGTCAGCACGTTCTGCGAGCAGACCCGTCATCGCCTGCATGTGCTGCTGGCGGTCGACCGTGCCTACGCACTGCCCGAACAGGACGGCCACATCAGCCCGCAGGACGAAACCGAATACCCGGCGGCCAGCCATGAACAGCAGGTGGCCGACATGAGCATGCTGCAGGCGGTGACCCACCTGCGCGAACGCGGCTTCCAGACCGAAGGCAACCTGGTCAATGGCGACCCGGTGTCGAGCATCGTCGCCGAGGCCAAGCGCCTGGGCAGCGACCTGATCGTGATGGGCCACCGCCACCTGTCGCGGCTGGACCGCATGTTCGACCCCTCGATCAGCAGCAAAGTCATCGACAAGGCCGGTTGCCCGGTACTGGTCGATGCGCGTCATCTCTGACGCCCCCTTGCCCTCACCCCTTGAACGAGACTACACGGATGAAACTCGATTACCTGCTGCTGGAACAGATTGACGCGGTGGCGCTGATTCGCCTCAACCGGCCGCTGTCGCTCAATGCCCTGTGCGCCGAACTGGCAGCGGAGCTGGCCGGCGTGCTCGACCGCCTGGAACAGGACCGCAGCGTGCGCGCCGTGGTGCTGACCGGCACCGACACGGTGTTCGCCGCCGGGGCCGACATCATGGCCATGCGCAACCGCAACTACATCGACGTGTACACCAGCGACTTCGTGACCGTGGACTGGGAGCGCCTGGCCAGCTTTCGCAAGCCGGTGATCGCCGCGGTGGCCGGCTACGCACTGGGCGGTGGCTGCGAGATGGCGCTGATGTGCGACTTCATCATCGCCGCCGAGAGCGCGCGCTTCGGCCAGCCGGAAATCAAGCTGGGGACCATCCCCGGTGCCGGCGGCAGCCAGCGCCTGGCGCACTTCATCGGCAAGGCCAAGGCCATGGACATGGTGCTCACCGGGCGCACCCTGGACGCCCACGAAGCCGAGCGCTGCGGCCTGGTGAGCCGGGTGGTGAGCGACGCGGCGCTGCTCAACGAAGCCTTGCGTGTCGCGGCGCGGATCGCCGGCTACTCCGGGCCGGTAGCGATGATGGCCAAGGAGGCGGTGAACGGCGCCTTCGAAACCACCTTGAGCGAAGGCGTACGCCAGGAGCGCCGGCTGTTTCATTCCACCTTCGCCATCGAAGACCAGAAGGAAGGCATGGCCGCCTTCGCCGAGAAGCGCGAGCCGCAGTTCATGCACCGCTGAACGTTCGCCATGGCAGCGGCACGCGCTCAATCGCGCGGCTTGACCACCACCGTGCAGGTGGTGCCCGCTGCCAGCAGGAAGCCTTCGGGCACCTCGTCGATGTGAATGCGCACCGGTACCCGCTGGGCCAGGCGCACCCAGTTGAAGGTGGGGTTGACGTCGGCGATCAGCTCGCGGCTTTCAGGGTTGTCGCGGTCATAGATGCCGCGCGAGATGCTCTCCACATGCCCCTTGAGCACCTCGCCGCTCATCATCTGCAGGTCGGCCTGATCGCCCACCTTCACGTGCGGCAGCTTGGTCTCCTCGAAGAAGCCGTAGACCCAGAACGAGTCCTTGTCGACCACCGCCATCTTCGGCTCACCGGTGCGCGCATAGTCGCCGCGGTGCACGTTGAGGTTGGTCACGTAGCCGTCCACCGTGGCCAGGATGCGCGTGCGCTTGAGGTCCAGCTCTGCCGCCGCCAGCTGCGCCTGGGCCTGCTGGTAGTCGGCCAGGGCCGAGTTGGCGATGTTGCTGGCGTCGTCGCGGTTCTCCCGCGAGATCACCAGGTTGTCCATGTCGGCACGCCGGTGCGCATTGACCTTGCGCATCTCCCAGGTGGCCTTGCGCGAGGCTACCAGCGCCTGCGCCTGCCTGACCGCCACCTCGTAGTGCTCGGGGTCGATCTGGATCAGCAGGTCGCCCTTCTTCACCAGCTGGTTGTCGCGCACCGGTACGTCCACCACATAGCCGGGCACGTCGGCGGCCACGTTGATGATGTCGGCGCGCACCCGCCCGTCGCGGGTCCAGGGCGTGTTCATGTACTGCACCCACAATTGCCGGCCGATCGCCACGGCAGCTGCCAGTACCAGCAAGGTGGCGATCAGGCTGAAAAACTTTTTCATCGACTAGGGTCTCAACGGTAGACGGTCAGCGCCATGGCGCCAAAGAGGCAAATGAACAGGCACAGGCGCAGCAGCGCCGGGTGCCAGAAAAAACGGTAGCCGTCATGCCCGGCAATGAACCGGTCCAGCCCCCAGGCAAGCCCTGCGGCGAACAGGAACATCAAGGTCATGGTCGGCATGTACAGGCCGTGGAAGGCGATTTCACGGGGCATCGGGCAGTCCTTGCGTCGCGGGCAGGTGGGCCAGCGGCGATTGTGGGTCGAGCAGCGAGGTACGGATGAAGTGCAGGTAGCTCTGCACCCGGCGCAGGGCCGAGGTGTCGAAGTGCCGGGCGAAAGGTTCGTCGGTGGCCTGCACGCGGCTGATCGCATGGTCCACTGCCACCAGCGCACGCTCGTGGTTGCTGGCGGTGGGCTGCAGGAACAGCCGCGCCAGCGCCCGGCCCATCACGCGGATCGCCTGGCGCCAGGGCTGGGACTCGGCATAGCACGGGTGCACCGGGAGTATCGCCTGTTCCTTGCGCAGCTCGATGATCGCGTGGCCCACCTCCAGCACCACGAACATCCAGCGCAGCAGCTTGCTCTGCACCTGGGGCTGGCCCACGGCCAGGCCATAGGCCTGGTGCAGCAGGTCACGGGTGCGGCTCTCGAACGCCGAGCCCAGCCCGCGCAGGCGCCCGCTGATGGCGAACAGCACCTGGCCGCGCAGGTCCTGCTCCAGGCGACTCCACAGCCAGCGGCTGTTGGGCGGCAGGATGATCGCCCCGGCCGCCGCGCACACCAGCATGCCGATGACCATGGCGATGTAGTCGTTGACGAAGGTGTAGGGGTTGTACACGGTGAGGTTGTCGGGCACCGAGCCGGTCGAGAAGAAGATCAGCAGGCCCAGGCCATAACCGGCGTAGGCCGGGCGCGAGGCCAGGAACGCGCCCACCACGAACACCGGCGCCAGCACCATGCACAGCAGCGGGAAGCCGTCGATCCAGGGGAACACGAAGAAGGTTTCGAAGAACCCCACCAGCGCGCCGAACAGGGTGCCGCAGGCCATCTGGAACGACATGCGCTTGGGGTTGGGGGTGGCCGCCGACAGGCCCACGGTGGCCGCCGCGATCAGGGTCATCATGGCCCCGCTGGGCCACGCCGTGGCCAGCCAGAAGCTGCCCAGCACCAGCAGGATGAACGCGGCCCGCACGCCGGCAGCCAGCGACACCAGCCAGTTGGTCTGGGCCACGTAGGGTTCGTCCCATTGCTCACGGGCGTGGCTGTGCTCGGCCAGCGAGGCGTGGGTCTGGGCATAGCTGTGCAGGTCGTCGACGAAGCGGTACAGCAGTTCGTAGGCGGTGTGAAAGTCGAGCAGGTCGGCGTCGCTGGGCGCGGTGTCGAGGTAGGCGGCGCGCAGGCTGCGTACCCGCTCGGGCAGGTCGTCCTTGTAGGCGGCCAGTTGCTCGGCCAGGCGCGCGGCATCGGCGTGGGTCAGCGAGCGCCCGGCATAGCCGTCGAGCAGGTTGGCCAGGGCATCGAGGCCCGGCTCGATGGCCGTGACGATCTGCAGCGGGCCGCGCTGGCGCAGGCGCTCGAGCAGTTGGTGCAGGGCGTTGAAGCGCGTGGTGATGGCCATGAACTCGCTGTTCATGCGGCCCAGGCGGCCGTTGCGCCGGCGCATGTGCGGGTCTTCGAAGGCGGTCACGCTGCGCAGGCTTTCCAGGCCCACCGCCTCGGCGATGAAGCGCACGTTGCTGCTTTCGAAACGGTCGCGCTGGCTGTCGCCGCGCAGGCCTTCGGCGACGAAGCCGGCGAACACGCCAAAGCGCTGGTACAGGGCGTTGCGCATCGAGGCACTGGCCGACTGCGGCAGGATCGCGGCGCTGACCAGGGTCGACACCAGGATGCCCAGGGAGATCTCCAGCACCCGCCACACTGCCGCCATGAATGCACCGTCGGGGTGCTGCAGGGCCGGCAGGCCGACCATGGCCGCGGTGTAGCCGGCCAGCACGAAGCCATAGGCGCGAAAGTTGCGGTAGCGCATCGCCCCCGCCGAGCAGATGCCCACCCAGATCGCCAGGCTGGGCAGGAACAGCTCGGTGTTCTGCGGGAAGATCGCGATCAGCGCGACCATCACCGACGAACCGGCCAGAGTGCCGAGCAGGCGGTAGAAGCTCTTGGCGAACACGTGGCCGCTCTGCAGCTGCATCACGATGAACACGGTGATCATCGCGGTGCGCGGCTGCGGCAGCTCCAGACGCATGGCCAGCCACAGGGTGAGAAACGCCGCGCTCAGCACCTTGAAGATGTACACCCAGGTGACGCCGTCGCTGCGCGCCCATTCGAAGAAGCCGCGACGCCATTCAAGTGATGCCAGCCAGCGAAACGGCAGGGTCATGGCGCTCATTTGTCGAACACCGCCAGGGTGCGCGGGGTGGCCGGTGCGGCCTGCTTATCCGGCGTCGGCACATCGTTGCCGGCGCCCAGCCCACCGCCCAGGGCGGTGACCAGTTCGGCATGCGCGGTCAGGCGCGCGGCCTGCACCTGCTGCTGGATCTGCTGCTGGCGAAACAGCAGGGTCTGCGCATTGAGCACGTTGAGGTAGTCGGTGAGGCCGCGCTGGAACGCGATCATGGCGATGTCGTAGGTCTTCTGCGCCGAGGCCACCGACTCGGCGGCAAAGTGTTGCTGCTCGTCCATCGAGTGACGGCGTATCAACTGGTCGGACACCCCCTTGAGGGCCTCGACCACGGTCTGGTTGTAGCGCGCCACGGCGATGTCGTAGCCGGCCGAGGCCACGCCCAGTTGCGAGCGCAGGCGGCCACCGTCGAACACCGGCAGGCTGATGGCCGGGCCGACGTTGTAGTTGAACTTGCGCCCGGTGAGAAACTCCAGCGCACCGCCGCCGGTGGCCATGAAGCCGAGCCCGCCGACCAGGTCGACGTTGGGGAAGAAGCCGGCATGCGCCACATCGATACCGCGCGCCTGGGCCGCCACCTGCCAGCGGCTGGCAACCACGTCGGGACGCTGCCCCACCAGCTCGGCAGGCAGCGCCGACGGCAGCTTGAGCGCGGTGGCCAACGAGAGATTGGGCCGCTGCAACTGCGCGCCCTCGCCCGGGCCCTTGCCGGCCAGCGCGGCCAGCTGGTTGCGCGCCAGGGCGATTTCTTCATCGAGGCTGTCGAGCTGGCGATGGGTTTCGGGCAGCGGCGTCTGCGCCTGGCTGACCTCGAAATGGGTGCCGATGCCGCCGGCCAGGCGCCGTTCGGCCAGGGCCAGGATCTGCTCCTGCTGGGCCAGCTCGGCCTTGACGATGTCGCGCTGGGCAAAGTGCAGCGACAGCTGGATGTACACCTTGACGATGTTGTTCTGCAGTTCGAGCTGCGCCTGGCGCGCCTGGGCCACGCTCATGTGGGCCATGTCCACGGCCTGCTCGCTGGCATTGCGCTCGCGTCCCCACAGGTCCAGCGCATAGCTCAGGCCCAGGGTGGCATTGTTGTCCCAGGTGTTGGCACCGGACAGCGCGCCGGGGCCATAGAACTGGTCTTCGGGCCAGTTGTGGCGCTTGAGGCTGGACTGGCCGTTGACCTGCAGTTTTTCGTCGGCCTCGATCACCCCGGCCATGGCCCTGGCTTCACGCACGCGGGCAGCGGCCATGGCCATGGTCGGGCTGCCCTGGAGCGCCAGGGCGATCCAGCGCGCCAGTTGCGGGTCGCCATAGGCTTGCCACCATTGCTGGTCGGGCCAGTGGGCATCCTGCGCGGCTGCTCGGATGGCCGCGTCGGTGGTCAGGGTATTGGCTTGCAGCGTCTTGCTTTGCGGGGCGATGCCCCAGGTTCCGATACAGCCGCTCAAGGTCAAGCTAAAGGCACAGACACTGAGCGCATTCAGCGCTCTGATGATGCGACGCGGCACAGCTGCGAGTTCCCGACTAGAAGGTGGATGACGCTAGGTGACGCAATTCTAGGGGGCCGCCGCACTGGCGATAAGCGTGCTTTACTGCGAATCTTTGTTACGAAAACCGCGATAATCCGGCTTTAGTCTGAAGACTGCTTTGGTTACTTCATGTCACAATTCTGTCGTCTTCCTTGAGAGCGCCCCATGGACACCCTGCAAAACATGCGTGCTTTCAGTTGCGTCGCGCAAGTCGGCAGTTTCACCGCCGCTGCCGTGCAACTGGATACGACCACCGCGAACGTGTCGCGGGCGGTTTCCAATCTTGAAGCGCACCTGCAAACCCGCCTGCTCAACCGCACCACCCGGCGCATCGCACTGACCGAAGCGGGCAAGCGCTACCTGATGCGCTGCGAGCAGATCCTCACCTACGTGGAGGAAGCCGAGGCCGAGGCCAGCGACGCGCATGCGCGCCCGGCCGGGCAACTGAAGGTGCACTCGATGACCGGCGTGGGCCAGCATTTCGTCATCGACGCCATCGCCCGCTACCGCGAAACCCACCCCGACGTGACCTTCGACCTGACCATGGCCAACCGCGTGCCCGACCTGCTGGACGAGGGCTACGACGTGTCCATCGTGCTCGCCAGCGAGCTGCCGGACTCGGGTTTCGTGTCGCAGCGCCTGGGCATCACCTACAGCATCGTGTGCGCCTCGCCCGAATACGTGAAGCGCCACGGCGTGGCGCACAAGCCGGCCGACCTGCTCAAGCACGCCTGCCTGCGCATGGTGAGCCCGGTGATCCCGCTGGAAAAATGGCTGTTCGACGGCCCCGAGGGCCAGGAGGTGGTGAACATCACCCAGGCGCCCTTCCAGGTGAACTCGGCCGATGCCATGAAGGCGGCGATCCGCAGCGGCATGGGCGTGGGCGTGCTGCCGATCTACTCGGCCATCGACGGCCTGCGCGACGGCAGCCTGGTACGGGTGATGCCCGAGTACCGCCTGCAGGAGCTGAACCTGTACGCGATCTACCCTTCGCGCCAGTACCTGGATGCGAAGATCAAGACCTGGGTCGAGTACCTGCGCAACTCGCTGCCGGAGATCCTCGCGGCCCACGAGGCCGACCTCAAGACCCACGAGCTGCTCATCGCCACCTGAAATCTTGCTGCACAGGGGCGGCGGAGAATGATAGCGTGCTACCCATTCTCCCCTGCCCGCAGCGAGTTCGCCGATGAAAAAGACCGTACTGGCCTTCAGCCGCATCACCGCCCCGATGGTCGAGCGTCTGCAGCAAGACTTCAACGTGATCGTGCCCAACCCCAAGCTGGGCGACATCAATGCCCAGTTCAACGAAGCGCTGCCCCAGGCCCACGGCCTGATCGGGGTGGGGCGCAAGCTAGGCGAAGCGCAATTGCACAACGCTGAGCAGTTGCAGGTGGTGTCGAGCGTGTCGGTGGGTTACGACAACTACGACCTGGCCTACTTCAACCAGCGCGGCATCGCCCTGACCAACACCCCTGACGTCCTCACCGAAAGCACCGCCGACCTCGGCTTTGCGCTGATCATGAGCGCAGCGCGGCGGGTGGCCGAGCTGGACGCCTGGACCAAGGCCGGCGAATGGAAAGCCACCGTGGGCCCGGCACACTTTGGCAGCGACGTGCATGGCAAGACGCTGGGCATCGTCGGGCTGGGCAACATTGGCGCGGCGATTGCGCGGCGTGGCCGGTTCGGCTTCAACATGCCGGTGATCTACAGCGGCAACAGCCGCAAGACCGCGCTGGAGCAGGAACTGGGTGCGCAGTACCGCAGCCTGGATCAACTGCTGGCCGAAGCCGACTTCGTGTGCCTGGTGGTGCCGTTGGGGGCCAACACCAGGCACCTGATTGGCGAGCGCGAACTGAAGCTGATGAAGCCCAGTGCGTTTCTGGTCAACGTGTCGCGCGGGCCGGTGGTGGATGAGGCGGCGCTGGTGGCGGCGTTGCAGCAGGGCACGATTCGCGGTGCAGGGCTGGATGTGTACGAGAAGGAGCCGCTGAGCGAATCGCCGCTGTTCCAGCTGGCCAATGCGGTGACCTTGCCGCATGTGGGCTCGGCCACGGCCGAAACCCGCGAGGCGATGGCCAACCGTGCCATCGACAACCTGCGCGCGGCACTGCTGGGCGAGCGCCCGCGCGACCTGGTGAACCCGCAGGTGTGGAAGTAAGGCTGCCATTCGCCAGCAAGGCGGGCTCCTGCAAGGGTTACGCGGCCCTGGTAGGCGCCGGCCTTGCCGGCGAAGGCGTCACCACCCGCCCCTTCCGGAACACCAGCACATTGCCCAGCATCACCAGCACCAGCCCGCCCAGCGCCGGCGCTGTCCACTGGTACCCCTCGTAGAACGCCGACACGTTCAGCGCCACCAGCGGGAACAGCACCGTGCAGTACGCCGCACGCTCCGGCCCCATGCGCCCCACCAGCGTCAGGTACGCGGTAAAGCCGATCACCGACCCCGGGATCACCAGGTACAGCAGCGACCCCACATACCGCACATTCCATTCCATCGCGAACGGAATACCGCTGACCACGCAGTACAGCGCCAGCATTCCGGCCCCGTAGAGCATGCCCCAGGCATTGGTGGTCATCGGCCGCAAGCCGGCCTTCTGCTGCAGGCTCGAGAGCATGTTGCCCGCCGAGAAACACAGCGTACCCAGCAACGCCAGGCCCAGGCCGATCAGGGTTTCGCGGCTGGCCGCATGCCCGGCCAGCTCCGGCCAGAACAGCAGCCCCAACCCGCCCAGCCCCAGCGCCCCACCCGCCAGCACGTTGGCCGCCACCTGCTGCCCGAAGAACACCCGCGCATTGAGTGCGTTCCATAGCGTGGCGGTGGAGAACACCACCGCGATCAGGCCGCTGGGGATCCACTGGCTGGCCGTCAGAAAGCACATGAAGTTCACGCAGAACAGGCACAGCCCCTGGGCCAGGCAGATCAGGTGCCCGCGCCGGTTCATCACCTGCAGGCGCCGCCCGATCAACAGCACGGCAAACAGCACCAGCGCCGCCAGGGCAAAGCGATAAACGATGGACACCGGGATGGCCACCACCCCCAGTTGCAGTTTCAGGGCGATCCAGGTGGTGCCCCAGATCAGCACGGTCAGCAGGTACAACGACAGGTTCATGGCATGCACTCCTCACGACAGCCTGAAGTGTCCGGCGCGGGCCGCCCCGTGCGCTTGCACAAACTTGCGGTTTTTTGCTGGGCGGGGCTGTCAGGCCCGGTGGCCGCGAGTAGGATGGCCGACAGAGGTAGACCCCATGACGCCGCTGGACCAGTTGCAAGTCTTTCAAGCCATGCACGCCTCGCCCAATGCCCGCCTGGAACACAGTGCGCAGCTCGGCGACGAGCTGGTCGCAGCCCTGTGGAACAACCGCCACGACGCCCGCGACTACGAAGCGCCCAGCCACCACACGCTGTCGTGCTATATCGCCGGCGGCACCGGCACCTTTCGCCGGGATCGCCCCGCCGCCAAGGGCGGGCCCGGCAAGCTGTGCATCCTGCCGGCCGAGCACGCCTCGAACTGGGTGATCAATGGCAGCATCCGCCTGGCGCACCTGTACATCAGCCAGGCGCAGTTCGCCCTGGCCTGCACCCGCCTGCTGGACCGCGAACCGCGCGAGGTGCAACTGCACGAAGCGACCTTCATCGACGACCCGGAGCAGGCGCTGCGCTTTGGCCGGCTGATCGAGCTGAACTGGGACGAGCCCGGCGAGCGCCTGCTGACCAGCAGCCTGGCCCACGAGATTCTCGACCATGCGGTGCTCAACCAGGTGGGGCTGCGTCGGGGGCTGCGCCTGAAGGGCGGGTTGGCGACGCATCAGCGCCGGCTCCTGGCCGACTACATCGAGGCGCACCTTGAGCAGGCGATCAGCCTGGGTGAGCTGGCGTTGCTGTGCAACCTGTCGCACTACCACTTTGCACGGATGTTCCGCGCAAGCTTCGGCCTGCCGCCGCACCAATACCTGCTGGCGCGGCGCCTGGCCCGGGCACGCCAGTTGCTGCGCTGTGGCGACGGGGCGTTGGGCGAGGTGGCATTGGCGTGCGGGTTTGCCAGTGCCAGCCATTTCAGCAATCGCTTCAGGCAGGTGGTGGGGGCCACGCCGGGGGATTATCGGTTGGCCATGCGCCGCTGATCGCGGGTCAAGCCCGCTCCCACAGGGCCCCCACCGCCCTCACGGTGGGTGTTCTTCCTGTGCTCTCAGAACTCCAGCGTACTCGACAGGCTCACCTGCCGCGCATCCCCCACTGCCACGAAGTAGCGGTTCACCGCCGAGCTGTAGTAGGTCTTGTCGAACAGGTTCTTCACGTTCAGCTGAAAGCGCACCTTGTGCTCATCCAGCCGGGTTTCATAACTGGCGAACGCATCCGCCACGGTGTACGCCGGCAGGTCGAAATCGTTCTCCGCATTGCCGGCCCGCTCGCCCACATAGCGCGCCCCGGCGCCGACCCGCAGGCGATCACCACCGAACAGGCTGCCCACGTCATACACCGCCGACAGCGACCCGGTATGCCGCGCCACGTTCTGCAGGCGGTTACCCTTGAGCTTGGGGTCCTGGGACACTTGGGCATCGGTGAAGGCATAGCTGCCGATCAGGCTCCAGCGCTCGCTCACCTGCCCGGTGAGGTCCATCTCCAGGCCGCGCGACTTCACTTCGCCGGCGCTGCTGTACAGGGTGTCGCCGGTGGCCGTGTCGAAATTGGCCACCAGCACGTTCTGCTTGGTGATGTCGAACAACGCCACGCTGCCGGTGATCGCCCCCGGCAGGTCGAGCTTGGCGCCCAGCTCCCACGACTTGCCCTCTTCGGGGGCAATCGAGGAATCCAGCACCAGGCCACCGGTCATCGGCGCGATGCTGGAGTTGGGCTTGAACGACTCGGTGTAGCTGCCATAGAACGACAGCGTGTCGTCGACCTTGTACACCAGCCCCGCACGCGGCACCCAGGCCTGGCCGCTGTTGTCGGTGTTGGCCTTGAACGGCCGGCCGCGACCGGCGTACTGGTCGAACTGCTGATAGCGCGCACCGGCCACCAGAATCCAGTGCTCGTCGAGGTGGATCGAGTCCTGGAAGAACAACGCGTTGCTGCGCAGCTTGTCGGTCTGGTCGCTGTCGCTGTCGCGCACGGCGGTGCCGGGCTGGACCTGGCCGTACACCGGGTCCAGGTAATCGAAGGTGTTGCGGGCGCCGCGAATCAGGTCGGCACGAAACACCTTGCGGTACTCGTCATCCACCCCCACCAGCACGTCGTGCTGCATGCCTGCCAGTTGCAGCTTGCCGTCCAGGCTGACAGTGGCGAAGCGGTCGCTGCTCAGGGCGCCACGGGTGCCGTCCAGGTTGCGCGTGAGGGTGCCCTTGGCAGGGTCAACCGCGGTGACGCGCACCTGGCTGGCATCGTAGGTTTCGCGGTTGAAGCTGTAGCCGAAGTGGAGTTTCCAGTCATCGGCAAGCTGATGGTCGACCTCCAGGCGGTACAGGTCCGAGCGCCCTTCCATGTTGTTGAAGGGCTCGTCCAGCCGACGTGTGCTGGGGATGTTCAGCGGGTGGTTGGTGCGCGGGTCGATGGCCGTGCCGCGGTCGAACGGATACAGGAACTCGCGGTGCTCATAGGCCAGCTGCACCTGGGTGTCTTCACCGAACCAGGCCAGCGACGGCGCCACCAGCGTCTCGCGGTGGGTGCCGAAGTTGCGCCAGTAGTCTTCGTCCTCGTGGTCGAGCACCAGGCGGTAGGCGAAGTTGCTGTCGCCCAGCGCGCCGGTACTGTCGAGCCCGCCGCCGCTGCCGTTCTTGCCGCTGCCATAGCTGGAGCCGCGCAGGTTCACGGCGTTGTAGCGCTGCAGTTGCGGGCGCTTGCTGACCACGTTGATCACCCCGCCCGGGTCCTGGATGCCGTACAGCAGCGAGGCCGGGCCCTTGAGCACTTCGACCCGCTCGGTGCTGGCATTGAGGCTGCGCCCCTGCACCAGCGGCATGCCGTCACGCATGATCGAGCCGTCGCGGTTGTCGCCGAAGCCGCGCTTCATCACGGTGTCGGCGGTGGCGCCGAAGTTGTTGCCCTGGGTGATGCCGCTGACGTTGCTCAGCGCATCGTCGAGGTTGCGCGGCGCCTGGTCGGCGAGCACCTGGGCCGGCACCACGTTGATGGCCTGGGGGATCTCCAGGTTCGGCACCTGGCTGCGCATGATCGCGCTGGTGGCCGGCGGCTGGTAGCTGCCGACGCTGTCCTGCTGGGACGAGACCGTGGTGGGCTCGAGGTTGAGTGCACCGGCCTGGGCCAGCGGTTCAACGGTGAGGGTGCGCGCATTCACGCGGCGGTAGGTGAAGCCGCTGTTGCCCAGCAGGCGCTGCAGGGCCTGCTCGGCACTGAACGTGCCCGTCAGGGCCGGCGCGGCAAGGCCGGGCAGCTCGACGGTGTAGACCACGCTCAACCCGGTGACCCGGCTGAAGTCGTTGAGCGCCTGGGGCAAGGGTTTGCTGGGCTGGGCAAAGCGGTACACCTGCTCGACCTGCTGCGCCGCCACCGCCTGGCTCACGCCCGCCCCCAGCGGCAGCCACGCTGCCGCCCCAAGCCCGATTGAAACGCAACGCACCAACGATGATTTTGCCCTGAACTTCATGCCGTCGACCTGTGAGTGAACCTGTTTCATGCGAATGAATCGCACTTTCAATCACTACACGATTGCCGCACGTACTTACCTCACTGGGCCGTGAAAATATTTTTCAGCGCAGCAGCGTGACCCGCCCGAGCAGGGTCTTGCGCTGGAAGCCGGCCACCGCCCCCAGGGCGTCCAGCGCCGCCAGCGGGTCGGCGGCGGGGAAGCTGCCGCTGACCGTGCGCGCCGCCAGGGCGTCGTCCAGCAGCACGATGCGCCCGGGGTAATGCCGGGCCAGGTCGTCGACCACCTGCGCCAGCGGCGCCTGGTAGTAGTTGAGCCAGCCCTGGCGCCAGGCCAGGCGGTTCTCGCTGTCCACGCCCTGCACTGCACCGGCCAGGCCCTGGGCGTACTCCACCTGCTGGCCGGCCGTGAGCACCTGCTGCGCCTGCCCCGACGCCGGCGTGACCCCGACCTTGCCCGAGAGCACGGTAACGGTGGTGCCCTGGGGCTGGCGACGCACCTCGAACCGGGTACCCATCACCCGCACCTCGCCGCCATCGGCCTGTACGGTGAACGGCGCACCGGTATGCGTGACCTCGAAGAACACCGCACCGCGCCGCACCTGCACGCGACGCTGCCCACCGCTGAAGTCCACGTCGATGGCGCTGTCGGCATCCAGCAGCAGGTGCGACTGGTCGGCCAGGGTCACGGCCTTGAGCTCGCCCACCGCGGCCACGTAATCGGCGCCCAGGTCATCGACCCAGTTGGCCGGGTGCCAGCCCGCCCCCATCGCCACGCCCAGTACTACGCTGGCAGCCAGTGCCAACCCGGCCACACGGGCCGGCCAACGGCGCCGAGGCCGGTCCATCGCGCGCAGGTAGGCCTCCAGTGCCGGGGCGTCTTCGGCGGCCAGGCGTGCTGCAGGCGCGGCGGTCTGCTGCCACAGCGCCTGGGCCTGGCGCCAGGCCTGCGGGTGCGCAGGGTCGGCCAGCAACCAGCGCTTGAACGCGGCGCCCTCGGCACGCGCGGGCTGCTGGTTGATCTGGCCGAGCCAGGCGAGCGCGGCCTGCTGCTGTTCGGCGGTAGGTGGGGCTGGAGCGTTCATCGCGGGGCATTCCCTGGCTTGCGGGGCACGGCAGGCTCGGCGGCGATACTCGCCTTGCAGGCCTCGAGGGCACGCATCATATGTTTTTCCACGGCGCTTTGGGACAGGCCCATGGCCCGCGCAATGTCGGCATAGGTGCGGCCGTGAACACGGTTGAGCAGGAAGATCTGGCGGGTGCGCTCGGGCAGCTCGCGCAGGGCAGCCTCGATCCGACGCAGGTCGCTGCCGGCCTCCAGCGCGGCCTCGGGCTCGCTGGCATGGTTGTCTTGATGCGGCGCCAGCAGGCTGTCGTTGATCCGCTCGCGGGCGCCTTGGCTGCGCAGGTGGTCGATGGCGATATTGCCGGCGCAGCGCAGCAGGTAGGTGTCCAGCGCCTCGACCTCGACCTGCGGGCGACGCCAGAAGCGCAGGAACAGTTCCTGCACCAGGTCGGCGGCGGTGGCCCGACAGCCCACGCGGCGGCTGACCAGGCGCTCCATGCGCGCACGCTGGGCCACGAACACCTGCACGAAACGTGCGCGGCCCGGGGCGTCGTCGTGGCTGTCGAGCGGCTCGCTCATCGTTTCAGTACGGCGCCAGCAGTGCCAGCGGCGCCAGCACCAGGCTGGCCGCGGCCAGGCCCAGCAGCAGGCGCGGGGCGTAGGGAAGGACGAACACCCACGCGCACAAGCCGCCCATCACTACCGCGCTCAGCTCCACCAGGCCCATGGCCCAGCCGCTGTGACGCACCGCCAGCCCCAGTGCCACGGCGATCAGCAACCAGCCGCCCATGCGCAGGCCACGCAGGCGGCGGGGCGTAGGCTTGTGCCCCAGCAGGTCGGTGTAATGGCGCTCCATGGCCAGGCACAACGCCGCCACTGCGGCAAAGCCGAACAACGCGATGGCCAGCATCACTGCACCTCGCTTTCGATCAGCGGTGCGGCCCTGGGCGTGCGTGCCGCGCGCTTGGGCGCCAACACCTGCGGGCGCAGCATCTTGCGCGCCATCCAGGCCAGCAGCAGGCCACAGCCCAGCGCCGTGAGGTCGAACCCGGCAATCATCCAGTCGCCCTGGGCGATCGCAGGCAGCAGGCCGGTGCCGGTGGTCAGGGCGTTGAGCACCGGCAAGGCGGCGAACAGTACCGCGCCCAGCAGCAGTTGCTCGCCCCAGGCGCGGCGCCCGGGGCGCAACAGTGCGTGCAGCAGGGCCAGGCCCCAGACGGCAAAGAAGCTGTCGACCTCAAGATCGGCACGTCCTTCAAGGGCCACCGGCAACAGGCGGTTGGCCCAGAAGAACGCCGCCACGGCGAGGATCAGCCCGCTCATGCTGGCGATGTTGAGCACCTCGACCAGACGCAACTCGAAGGGCTGGGTGCCGCTCTTGGCGTGCTTGAGCTGGCGCTTGCCCAGCCACATCACCAGCCCCGTGCCGATCACGGCAGTGCCGGCCAGGCCGAACACGAAGTACAGCCAGCGCAGCGTCGGGCCGGCGAAGTGGCCCATGTGCAGGCCGTACATGCCGGCGGCAATCACCAACGGTGTGCTCTGCTCGCCCGGGGCCTTGAGCGGGGTGCCCTGCACGCCGTCGAACAGCCAGCCGGTGCCGCGGTTCTGGGCGATGCCCTCGTTGCTGGCACGCACCAGGCGCACCCGTGCGTTGAGGTCACCGGGGTTCTGCACCTCGACCCAGCTGATCTCGCTGCCGGGCGCCTGCTGGCGCGCCTGGGCATACAGCTGCGCCAACGGCACCAGCGGTGCCGGGGTGCCCGCCGGCTTGACCGGCTCGTCGCGCGAAAACAGCTCGTTGTAATAGGCCTGGAGGTTGTCGCCATACATCGTGCTGATGCTGGCCGGCATCACCATGGCCATGAAGATCACCAGGCTGCTGTAGCTGATCATCAGGTGGAACGGCAGCACCAGCACGCCGATCGCGTTGTGGCCATCGAGCCAGGAACGCTGGCCCTTGCCGGGGCGGAAGGTGAAGAACTCCTTGAAGATCTTCTTGTGGGTGATGATGCCGGTGACCAGCCCCACCAGCATCATCAGCGCGCAGAAGGTCGACAGCCAGCGGCCCCACGGGTAGGGCATCTGCAACTGGAAGTGGAAGCGGTAGAAGAACTCGCCGCCGCTGCTGTCGCGCGGGTGCAGTTGATTGCCGGTGGCGGGGTCGAGGATCTTTTCGTTGAAATCGCGCCGGCCAGCGCCGGGTGCACGCCAGCCCACGCGCAGGGTCGGGTCGCGCGCTTCGGGCAACTGGATGAACCAACTGCCGGCATCGGCGGCGTTGGTTTGCAGGTAGCGCTGCGCCAGGCTCAGGCTGGCGGTGGTGTCGAGGGTGCGGTACGGGATCTCCGGCTGGGTCCAGTGGCTGATTTCGCTCTTGAAGTACGACAGCGTGCCGGTGAGGAAGATCGCGAACAGCAGCCAGCCGAAGATCAGCCCGGCCCAGGTGTGCAGCCAGGCCATGGCCTGGCGAAAGCCTTCTTTCATGGGGTTTGCATCCAGTAGGCCAGGCCGTTGATGGCGGCCAGCGCGGCGCCGGGCAGCAGCACCCCGAGCCAGGCATGCCAGGCGCTGCGACAGGCGAAGCACCAGAGGATCGCCACCAGGTAGAACAGAAACGACAGCATCATGCCGGTAACGACCGCGTCGGCCTTGGGCATGGGCAGCAACAAGGTGATGCACACGCTGGCCATGGCCGCCAGCAGGTAACCGCCGAGCAGCGCCGCGAGGCTGCGCGAGGTCACGGCCAGGCGATAACTGAAGGGCAGCCCGGCGGCTTTGCTTTTCATGACAGCGGGTCCAGTGTGAAGAGGGGCGTAATATTAATGATTAATATTCGCAGATGCAAAGACACCGCTTCAAACGGCCCTGAAGAAGCAGATCGGTGGTATGGCCGCTTGCAGCGGGTGGCTTGAAGCCTGTGGCGTCAAATCCTACAATGCGAACAATTCTTATTCTTTTGCGCATCCCCCGGCGCCGGAGTTGTCACGGTGCCCAGTGCCCAGCCCGCCCCTGCTTCGCTCGAAGGCCTCTACAGCGCCCATCACAACTGGCTCACCGGCTGGCTGCGACAGCGCCTGGGCTGCCCGCACAGCGCCGCCGACCTGGCCCAGGACACCTTCATGCGCCTGCTGCAGGCGCGCGAAACACCAACGCTCAACGAACCTCGCGCCTTCCTCACCACGGTGGCCAAGCGCGTGCTGTTCAACCACTACCGCCGCCAGGACCTGGAACGCGCCTACTACCAGGCACTGGCCCAGCTACCCGAAGCGGTGGCGCCTTGCGAAGAACATCGCGCGATCATTCTGGAAACCCTGATCGAACTCGACCGGCTGCTCGACGGCCTGCCCGTGGTGGTCAAGCGCGCCTTCCTGATGGCCCAGGTCGACGGCCTGGGCTACGCCGACATCGCCCGGCAGCTGGGCATTTCGCTGGCCACCGTGAAGCGCCATCTGAACAAGGCGGCCATGCGCTGCTACTTCGCCCTGTGAACGCCCAGGAATTCTCGCCAAAGGTGGCAGAACAGGCGGTGCACTGGCTGATCGAACTGCAGGGCGGTGCCCTCGACAGCCGCCAGCAACTGGCCATGGAGCGCTGGCTGCAGGCCAGCGAAGAACACCGCCGCGCCTGGGAACACATACAGCGGGTCAATCAGCGCCTGCGCGGGCTGTCTTCGCCACTGGCGCACGCCGCCCTGCAGGCGCCACGCTCGGCCAGCCGGCGGCGCGCGCTCAAGGCGCTGTTGCTGCTCGGGGTGGGCGGCGCCTGCGGGCTGGCCCTGCAGCAGCACAACCCGCTGCCGCCCCTGCTGGCCGACTACCGCAGCCCGCTGGGCCAGCGCCGCCAGATGCGCCTGGACGACGGCACGCATCTGCACCTGAACACCGCCAGCGCCGCCGACGTACGCCTGGACCGCGAACAGCGGCTGATCCACCTGCTCGAAGGCGAACTGCTGCTCAATGTGGCCGACGACCCCCGCCCCCTGCGCGTGGTGACCGGCAACGGCCTGCTGCAGCTGTCGAGCGGGCGCTTCAACGTGCGCCAGTGGGCCGACCACAGCCGGGTGGCGGTGCTGCAGGGCCGGGCGCTGCTTGCCGGGCATGCGCTGGAAGCCGGCCAGCAGGCGCGTTTCGACGGGCCACGCTGGGGCGCCACCCATGCGGTGGATGCCAACACCGGTGCCTGGGTCGACGGCATGCTGGTGGCTGCGCATACGCGCCTGGGGGACTTCATCGACGACCTGGCCCGCTACCGTCGCGGCCAGCTCACGTGCGATCCGGCGGTGGCCGACCTGCTGCTGTCGGGCAGCTACCCGCTGGCCGACAGCGAACGCATCCTGGACCTGCTGGAGGTGTCGCTGCCGGTGCGCGTGCGGCGCTTCACCCGCTACTGGGTCACGGTAGAAGCCCGCGCCTGAGATTATTTTCAGAACCTTGAGCCGTTTTTTCATCTCGCGTGACAGAGAAGGCAGAACCCTTTGCCCCGACCTTCTCAAGGACCCTTTGCATGCCGCTTCGCCTAAGCCCCCTCGCCCATGCCCTGCTGCTGGGCGCCAGCCTCACCTTCGGCGCCGTTGCGCCCCTGCACGCCGCCCAGGCACGCACCTACCACATCGCCCCGATGTCGCTGGAAGACGCCCTGAACCAGTTCGGGCGTGAAAGCGGCGTGCTGATCTCGTTCGGCTCGCAGGTGACCCAGGGCGCGAAAAGCCGCGGCCTGGAAGGCGATTACTCCATTGCACAGGGCTTGGCCGCGCTGCTTGAAGGCACCGGCCTGCAGGCCCGCGCCGAAGGCGACAACGCCTACAGCCTGCAACCGCTGGCCCCGGCCGCCGGCGCGCCGCTGGAGCTGGGCAGCTCCAGCGTGGTCGGCGACTGGCTGGGTGAAGCCACCCAGGACAACGTGTTCGAACACCCCGGCGCACGGGACGTGATCCGCCGTGAAGAGTTCGAACGCACCGGCGCCAGCAGCGCACGGGAAGTGCTCAACCGCATCCCCGGGGTGAATGCGCCGGAAAACAACGGCACCGGCAGCCACGACATGGCGCTGAACTTCGGCATTCGCGGGCTCAACCCGCGCCTGGCCTCGCGCTCAACGGTGCTGATGGACGGCATTCCGGTGCCATTTGCGCCCTATGGCCAGCCACAGCTGTCGTTCGCGCCGATCAGCCTGGGCAACATGGACGCGGTGGACGTGGTGCGTGGCGGCGGCGCCGTGCGCTACGGGCCGCAGAACGTGGGCGGCATCGTCAACTTCGTGACCCGCGCGATCCCCGACGAACCCACGCTGAAGGCCGGCCTGCAGACCCAGACCAGCCCCTCCTCCAGCCATGACGGTTTCAAGAGCAGCGCCAACCTGCTGGCCGGCGGCACCGCCGACAACGGCCTGGGCGGCGCGATCCTGTATTCGGGCACCCGCGGTGGCGACTGGCGCGAGCACAGCGACACGCAGATCGACGACCTGATCCTCAAGGGTAAGCTGCAACTGGACGAGGCCAACAGCCTGCACGCCATGGCGCAGTACTACGAGGGCGAGGCGCAGATGCCCGGCGGCCTCAACGTGGCCGACTACGACGCAGACCCCTACCAGTCGACCCGCCTGCAGGACAAGTTCTGGGGCCGGCGCACGATGTTCAACGCCGGTTACGACTACAAGGAAGGTGAGCGCCAGTTCAGCGTCAACAGCTTCTTCACCAAGACCCTGCGCAGTGGCTACCTGGTGCAGAACAGGTCGATCTCGCTGTCGCCGCGCGAGTACTGGGTGCGCGGCATCGAAACCCGTTTCACCCAGGGCTTTGCGCTGGGCGACAGCCACCACGAGGTGGGCCTTGGCTACCGCTACATCAACGAGGCCGGGCACGAGCTGCGCTACATGGAGAGCGTCAGCGCCGGCCAGTTGCCGACCACCTCCAGCCCCAACGACCGCGACACCCGTGGCGGCACCGATGCCCATGCGCTGTTTCTGGATGACCGCATCGACATCGGCCAGTGGACCATCACCCCGGGTATCCGCTACGAGATGATCAAGTCGCAGCAGAGCAACAAGCTCAAGGGCCTGGAATACAAGGGCGACTACAACACCGCGTTGCCGGCGCTGAACGTGATGTACCACCTGAGCGACAGCTGGAACCTCTACGCCAACACCGAGGGTTCGTTCGGCAGCGTGCAGTACAGCCAGATGCCCAACCGCGTGAACCAGGGTGAAGTGAAGCCCGAGAAGGCCCGCACCTGGGAGCTGGGCACGCGCTACGACAACGGCAACCTGCAGGCCGAGGCCGGGCTGTTCCTGATCAATTTCGACAACCAGTACGAAAGCAACCAGACCACCGACGACGTGATCGCCCGTGGTGAAACCCGCCACCAGGGCCTGGAAACGAGCGTGAAGTACGCGCTGGACGGCCTCACGCCGGCGCTGGCCGGGTTCGATGTGTACGCCAGCTATGCCTTCGTTGACGCGACCATCCGCGAAGATGGGCCGAACAAGGGCAATCGTGTGCCGTTCTCCTCCAGGCACAAGGGCACGCTGGGGCTGGGTTACACCGATGGGCCGTGGAAGCTGAACCTGGACAGCACCTACCAGAGCAACCAGTTCGCCGACAACGCCAACACCTCGGCCCAAAGCGCAGACGGCGCGGCCGGGCGCATCCCGGGCTACATGCTGTTCAGCAGCCGCGCCGGCTATGACTTCGGGCCGCAGCTGTCGAACCTGAACGTGGCGGTGGGGGTGAAGAACATCTTCAACCACCAGTACTTCACGCGCTCGTTCGACGACAACAACAAGGGCAAGTATGTGGGTGAGCCACGGACGGTCTATGTGCAGACATCGGTCGCTTTCTGATCGGTAGCGCCTGCTTCGCCGGCAAGGCCGGCTCCTACAGGAGCGCACCTTGCCGGGGGGCCGCGCATTGACTCAGGACACCCCCAGACAACCTTTCACCTGTTTAATTGCCACAAAATATTTTTCTTCTTCAAGCACTTGAAAAGTTCTGCCAACTGCCTGACCTTGTAGTCAAGAGGCGATGATTTCCACAGGCCGCAATGGCCCGCATCGTTCTCTTGCGAGCTAGCTGAATAAGGGATTGAACTATGCAAATCCAAGTCAACAGCGACAACCATATCCAAAGCAGTGCCCGTCTCGAAGAGTGGGTACGCACTACGGTAGAAAGCACGCTCGAACGCTACGAAGAAGACCTCACCCGCATCGAAGTCCACCTGCGCGATGAGAACGGCGACAAGCCAGGCCCCCACGACATGCGCTGCCAGATGGAGGCACGCCCCAAAGGCCATCAACCGATTTCCGTCAGCCACAAGGCCGATAGCCTGGAGCAGGCCATCGAAGGCGCCGCGACCAAACTCGAGCATTCCCTCGAGCACCTGTTCGGCAAACTGCGCGGCAAACGTGGTGTGACCCAGAAGGTCGCAACCGCCCCGGCAGCCGATGCCCTGCTGCAGGAAGAATTCCTGGAGAACGAGCAAGCCCTGCAGGCCCGTCAGGCCTGACAGCCAAGGCAATGAAAGAAGGCGAGCCACGGCTCGCCTTTTTTATTGACCACTCGGCACCTGCCCCGCAACGCCACCTGAACCAACCTGGCAAGGGCCCGGTCAATCAGAACATGTCTTTGCCAGGTACAGCCCCATGGTCAACCCCTTCCAACAGATCAACGCTGCATTTGCCGACACCTACCGGGTCAACCTGAGTATCGAGCGGCTCGATGGCAGCATCATGCTGACCCTGTCCGACGATCAGGGCGTGGTGGCCAAGCGCCTGATCAGCCCGGCCCAGCGCAATGACCCCAAGCGCCTGGCGCGCCTGATCGAGAGCGTGCGCTTTGGCATTGCCATCGAGCAGGGCCACAGCGCCATGGAGATTCTGGCCAGCATGACCCGCGACGGTGCACGCACCCCGGGCCTGCGCGCCGCCAGCGAGCGCCGCGCGGGGGCGTGAGCCAAGGCTACTTGGCCTCTTCGATTTCCTTGCCGCTGGCGTCGATGGCCTTGGTGGAGGGGTAGCGCGACGAGGCGTAGCGCACCACCAGGATCGAGAACGACAGCAGCAGGATCCCGCCGCACACATACAGCAGGCCCACGTCGGGGGCCTTGTGGTGCGACACGTCGCCGATCAGCAGGCGCGTAAGCGCGGTGATCGCCACGTACAGCAGGAAGCGGATGGGCATGTGGTTGGTCTTGAAGTAGATCCCCACCATCGCCCCCAGCTCCAGGTAGATGAACAGCAGCAGGATGTCATCGACGCTCACCCCACCCTTGCCGATCATCTCGATGAATGCCGACACCGCTGCATAGGCGGTGATGGCACCGATGCCGAACAGTGCCAGGTAATGAAAGGCCTCCACGCACAGGTTGCCCAGCGAATCCGCCGAGCCATGCAGGCCCTTGCGCACTTTTTCAGCCCATTTGATGTTCACGATGCGAATTCCTTGGAAACGACGAAGGGAGGATGCGCCACCCAGGTGACGCTTTGCCTGCATGCAGTAAAAAGGCCAGCGGCACAGCTTGAGAAGGCGACCGATTGCCGCAAGACACCCGCCACCCCACCATTGCGAGCAAATTGGGCTATAAAAATGCCACTACCCAAACGTGGTGGTTTGCCTTATGCTTTTACCTGTATAAAAACACAGTACTCGTACACATCAATTATCGAAAGGCATGTGAGGTGATGAATGGCCGTCGAAGTGGTATACCGCAGCAGCCGCGATCTGGAGCGCTTGTTCATGGATAAAGCTGAAGCAGACCGTCACGACAAGATGCTCGAGCTGGCCGAACTGCTCGCCGAGGTGCTGCAGAAGGCCGTGCCGTCGCTGAGCGAACAGCAGGTCGAGGAAGCGGGTATCTACATGGCGAAGAACCGCGATGTGTTCGCCAAGGCCTTCAAGAGCCAGCCCGACGCGTTGTCCGAGCTGCTTGCCGAGCAGCCCGCCGAGTAGGCATCAGGCGTTGTACACCAGCTTCTCGGCCAGTTGCTGGGCCACGCGGGCCGGCGAGCTCTTCTCGGCCTGGGCGTGGGCGAAGACCTCGGTCAGCCGCGTGGGAATGCGCGCCAGGTGCGCAGTGATGGTGCCAAGGTCCTGGCCCTGGTGGGTCAGCGCCACGTAGATCAGCCCGCCGGAATTGATGATGTAGTCCGGGGCATACAGAATGCCGCGGGTTTCGAGCTGGTCGGCGACCTGAAGGTGGGTCAGCTGGTTGTTAGCCGAGCCGGCCACCGCGGCACAGCGCAGCTGCATGACGCTCTGGCTGTTGAGCACCGGGCCCAGCCCGCACGGCGCGAAGATGTCGCAAGGCGTGCTGACCAGCGCTTCGCTGGCCACCGGCAGCGCATTCAACTGCTCCATGGCCAGTTGCACCCGCCCCGGGTCATGGTCGCTGACCAGCAGTACCGCCCCCGCCGCATGCAACTGCTCGGCCAGGGCAAACCCGACATTCCCCAACCCCTGCACAGCCACGCGCAACCCTTCCAGGTTGTCGGTGCCCAGGCGCGCCATCGCCGTGGCGCGGATGCCGGCGAACACGCCCATGGCCGAATGCGGCGAAGGGTCGCCGGCGGTGGTGGTACTGGTGACGTGCCGGGTGCTCTGGGCGATGCAGTCCATGTCCAGGGTCGAGGTGCCGCTATCGGTCGCGGTGATGTAGCGCCCCTCCAGGCTGTCGACGAAGCGCCCGAAGGCCTCGAACAGCGCAGCGCGGTTTTCCACATGGGGGTTGCGGATGATCACCGCCTTGCCGCCGCCCAGCGGCAGGCCCGCCAGGGCAGCCTTGTAGCTCATGCCCTGGGCCAGGCGAATGGCATCGGTCATTGCGGTGTCGTCGTCCGGGTAAGGCAGATAGCGACAACCGCCCATGGCCGGGCCCAGCCGCTGGTTGTGAATGGCGATCACCGCCTTGAGGCCCGTGGCCGGGTCGACGCACAGGTGCAGTGAGTGGGTGCGCGTGCTTTGCATGAGAGCGAACATTGCCCAGCCCTCGTGAGTCAGTGCTCCCACCAGTATAGGCGGCGCGAAGGCACACGTTGCGGCACTGGACGAACGCCCCTGCCGGCGCTACAACAGAAGCTTGAGCGGAGACTGCCATGACCCCACGCCAAGCCTGCCTGGCCTGCCTCGAACGCAACCCCGCCGCCCTGTTCGAGGCGGCGCTGTGGATCGCTGCCGAACACGATGCCAGCGTGCAGCCGGCCCAGGTGCTGGGCGAATTGCAGCTCGTGCAGCAGCAGGTCAGCCAGAGCCTGCCCATGCTGCCGGTGAGCGAACTGGCGCAGCCGTTGCTGCGGGCGCTCAGCGCGGCGGGCTTCCAGCAGGACGAATACCACCCATTGCGCCCGCAGGCGGCGCTGCTGAACAAGGTGCTGCAACGTCGTCGCGGACAACCGCTGGCACTGGCGATCCTCACGCTGGAGCTGGCCCGCGGGCTGTCGATACCACTGGAGGGGGTGAATTTTCCGGGGCATTTCCTGTTGCGCGTGCCGGGGGCCGATCACCTGCTGGACCCCTGCGGCGGGCGCCGGTTGTACCCGGCCGATTGTCGCGAGTTGCTCAGCCGCCAGTTCGGCCCGCAGTTGCCGTTGAGCGCCGAGCATCTGGTGACGGCCAGCGCACAGCAGATGCTGCAACGACTGTCGCGCAACCTGCGTCAGTTGCATGCGAGCAATGATGATGACCTGGCGGCGTTGAAGGATGCCGAGCGGGTGTTGTTGCTGGGCTCGGCCAGCGCCAGCGATTACCTGGCGCGGGCGACACTGTATCAGCGGCTGGATTGCCCGCAGGCAGAGCGGTTTGACCTGGAGCATGCGCTGATGCTGACGGATGACCCGATCCAGCGGTTGCGCCTGACCGAGCGGCTGAGCCACCTGCCGCCGCCGACGCCTTCGGTGCACTGAAAGCTTCGCCGGCCAGGCCGGCTCCTACACGGGCCGCGCAGCGCCTGCAGGAGCCGGCCTGGCCGGCGAATGGGCCATCAGGGGGTATCCGGCTGATGCGAAGGATGCGCCTGCACGAACGCATCATGCTCACCGGCCAGCGCCACCACCCGGCGAATCCGTGGCCAGCCCGACAGGTCCACATTGAACCGTTCGGCCGCATACACCTGCGGGATCAGGTACACATCCGCCAGCCCCGGCTCATCGCCGAAACAGAACCCCGCCTCGCCGATCATCTGCTCCACCGCCGCCAGCCCCTGGGTGATCCAGTGGCCGATCCAGGCGTTCACCTGGGTGTCGTCATGCCCCAGCTCACGCAGCTGGTTGAGCACGCTGACATTGTGCAGCGGGTGGATGTCGCAACCGATCAACGCCGCCACGGCGCGCGCCTGCGCCCGCGCCACCGGCGACTGCGGCAACAGCGCAGGCTGTGGATAAACCTCCTCCAGGTACTCGATGATGGCCGGCGACTGCACCAGCAGCTCGCCCGAGTCGATACGCAGCGCCGGGATGCGCCCCTGGGGGTTCAGCCCCAGGAACTCGGCCTCGCGCTGCGCGCCCTTGAGCAGATTGACCGGCAGCGACTGGTAATCCAGCTGCTTGAGCGCCAGCGCAATGCGCACGCGGTACGACGAGGTAGAACGGTAGTAGGTATACAGTTCCATGCTCGTACCCTCTCAATGTGCCGGCAGGATCTTGCCGCGGCACTCGCCAAAACCGATCGACGCCACGCCATCACGCTTGCAGCGCGCGCGCAGGATGATCTCGTCGCCGTCTTCGAGGAACCTGCGCACCTCGCCACTGGCCAGTTCGATCGGCACCTTGCCGCCCTCGGTAATCTCCAGCAGGCTGCCGAACTGGCCAGGCTTGGCGCCCGACAGGGTGCCCGAACCGAACAGGTCGCCTGGCTGCAACTGGCAGCCGTTGACACTGTGGTGCGCAACCATCTGCGCCACGGTCCAGTACATGCTCAGGGTGTTGCTCAGGGTCAGGCGATGCGCCGGCAGGTTCTGCTCGCGCATGCGCTCGGTCAGCAGCAGCACTTCCAGCTCGATGTCGAACGCGCCACCCGCCTGGTCACGGGGGTCGAGCAGGTACGCCAGCGGCTGCGGATCGCCTTCGGGGCGTGCCGGCTGGGCGCAGCGGAACGGCTCCAGCGCTTCGGCGGTGACCACCCAGGGCGACACGGTGGAGATGAAGCTCTTGGACAGGAACGGGCCCAGCGGCTGGTATTCCCAGGCCTGGATGTCGCGGGCCGACCAGTCGTTGAGCAGGCAGTAGCCGGCAACGTGTTCGCCTGCCTGCGCTACCGGGATGGCATCGCCCATGGCATTGCCCTGGCCGATCCAGATGCCCAGCTCCAGTTCGTAGTCCAGCCGCGCGCACGGGCCGAAGCTCGGCTCGGTTTGCCCGGCGGGCAGGGTCTGGCCGTTGGGCCGACGGACATCGGTACCCGACGGGCGAATGGTCGAGGCACGGCCGTGGTAGCCGATCGGCACGTACTTGTAGTTGGGCAGCAGCGGGTTGTCGGGGCGGAACAGCTTGCCGACGTTCTTGGCGTGCTCGATGCCTACATAGAAGTCGGTGTAGTCGCCGATGCGCGCCGGCAGGTGCAACTGGCACTCGGCGGCCGGGTACAGGGCCGGCTTCAGTGCAGCCTGGTGCGGGCTGTCGGCACCCAGCAGTTCGAGCAGGCGCTCGCGCAGGGCCACGCGGGCCTCACGGCCCAGGGCGAAATAGGCGTTCAGCGCACCACCGCGGGTGGCCTGCACCGCATTGCGGGCCTGGCCGTCGAACAGCCCGGCAGCCAGTACCGCGTCGAGGTCCAGAATCGCGTCACCGATGGCCACACCGCAGCGACGCTCGTCGCTGCCACGGCTGAAGATACCCAGCGGCAGGTTCTGCAGCGGGAAATCGCTATGCCCGTTGGCGTGCTCGACCCAACTGCGGGCAATGGCGGACTGATTCATGGTTATCTCCGATTCGGGGTGAAGGTGCTCGGCAAGGTGGCCCAGCACGTGTCGTAGTCGGCCTGCAGTTGCGGGCATTCAAGCGCATGGCGGGTCGGGCGCAGCACCTGGCTGGTCTCGAACATGAACGCCATGGTGTTGTCGATCTTGCTCGGTGCAAGGTCGGCGGCAATCGCCCTGGCGCAGGTTTCGGCGTCCGGGCCGTGGGCGCTCATGCAGCTGTGCAGCGAGGCGCCGCCGGGCAGGAAGCCTTCGGCCTTGGCGTCGTACTCGCCCTTGATCAACCCCATGAACTCGTTCATCAGGTTGCGGTGGAACCACGGTGGACGGAAGGTGTTCTCGGCCACCATCCAGCGCGGCGGGAAAATCACGAAATCGATGTTGGCCATGCCCGGTACGCTGGTGGGCGAAGTGAGCACGGTGAAGATCGACGGGTCGGGATGGTCGAAGCTGACCGTGCCGATGGTGTTGAAACGGCGCAGGTCGTATTTGTACGGCACGTTGTTGCCGTGCCAGGCCACCACGTCCAGCGGCGAGTGCTGCAGTTCGCAGCCCCACAGCTCGCCGAGGAACTTCTGTACCAGCGGCACCGGGCCCTGCTGCTCTTCGTAGTGGGCCACCGGCGCGAGGAAGTCGCGCGGGTTGGCCAGGCCGTTGCTGCCCAGCGGGCCCAGGTCCGGAATGCGCAGCGGCGCGCCGTGGTTCTCGGCAATGTAGCCACGCGCCTGACTGTCGAGCAGCTCGACGCGAAACTTCAGGCCACGGGGCAGCACGGCGATTTCCAGCGGCTCCACGTCCAGCACGCCCAGCTCGGTGACGAGGCGCAGGCGACCCTGCTCGGGTACCAGCAGCAGTTCGCCATCGGCGTTGAAGAACACCCGCTCCATGGAACGGTTGGCGCGGTAGTTGTAGATGCTGATGCCGGCCGGCTTTTGCGCCGCCGAGTTGGCCGCCATGGCCACCCAGCCGTCGATGAAGTCGGTGGGCTCGGCCGGGATGTCCAGCGGGCTCCAGCGCAGCCGGTTGGGGGTTACCGGGCCCAGCGGGCCGCCGCTCAACTGGCGCTCGAGGCGTTCGAATGCCGGGTGCAGTGCCGATGGCCGGATACGGTACAGCCAGGTACGCCGCTGCTCGCTGCGCGCCATGGTGAATGCGGTGCCGGAAAACAGCTCGGCATACAGGCCATACGGGGCTTTTTGCGGGGAGTTCTGGCCAACCGGCAGGGCGCCGGGCAATGCCTCGCTGGCAAATTCGTTGCCGAAGCCGCTCTGGTAAGCGAGGGCGGGAGTGGAATCGACGTTCATCGAGCCTCCAGTCAGGTAGCGTTATTATTATCGTAAACTGATTACGCATAACGTAATTTGATACCTGTAACCCGTCAAGCTATAAAGACGCCCACCTGTCAACACGGACCCCTTTCCCATGGGCAAAACCAGCACCGCCGACAGCAACGGCAAACAGAAGGTCCGCTCGGCGGAGGTCGGTACCGACATTCTCAAGGCGCTGGCCCAGCTCTCGCCGGCCACCTCGCTGTCGCGCCTGGCCGAGCATGTGCAGATGCCCGCGAGCAAGGTGCATCGCTACCTGCAGGCCCTGATCGCCAGCGGCTTTGCCGAGCAGAACCCGGCCACCAACCACTACGGGCTGGGCCGTGAAGCCCTGCGCGTGGGCCTGGCCGCGCTGGGCGGGATGGACGTGCTCAAAGTGGCGGCCATGCCGTTGTCACAGCTGCGTGACGCGCTCAATGAAAGCTGCTTTATCGCGGTGTGGGGCAACCAGGGCGCAACGGTGGTGAACATCGAACCTGCGGTGCGCGCCGTGACGGTGGTGACGCAGATCGGCTCGGTGCTGCCGTTGCTCAGTTCGTCCACCGGGCTGGTGTTCGGGGCCTACCTGCCCCAGCGCGAGACCATCGAGTTGCGCGACCAGGAACTGCTTGCCCTGGGCCAGGACGCCGCAGACTACGAAGCGCTGTTTGCGCAGATCCGCGCACGCGGCCTGCACCATGTGCATGGCCTGCTGATGCCGGGGGTGGATGCTCTGTCGGCACCGGTGTTCAACGCCATGGGCAACATCGCTGCCGTGCTGACCGTGGTGGGCCCGACCTCGATTTTCCATGCCGATGAACAGGGCCCGGCGGCGCAGCAGCTGCAGGCGGCGGCGCAGGCAATCAGCTGGCGCATGGGCTATGAACCACAGTGACCTGTTTTGGTGCACTGTTACCCACTTTGCAACAGTGAATGTCCGAAACGTCTATTTTTTTCGGTAAGGGGGCTGGCTATGCTGGCCGGGCTTGCAGCGAAACGCGGTTTCGCCAGGCGCTGGGCCGATGGTTTGGCGGTTAATGTCAGGTTAATCCTCTCCCCCTAGAGTAACCACCTGACACGTTGAACCCTCCCCCTTCAGGTTCACCGACGTTGATTTTGAAGCTCCTTGATCTACGTCTTGCTTGGCCGCTGCTTTTGCAGCGGCCTTTTTTATTTGTGCTGCCCGGTTCAGCCTGCGTGCCTGTGCAGATTGGCCATCATCTGCTGCAACGCCTCGAGGCTGTCCTGCGGGTGCACCGCGCCCTCGAAATCGCCGATCGCATCCCAACTTGCGGCGATGTCTTCCACGCTCATGCCCTGGCGCGGGTCGAAGCCCACCCCCAGGCTGCGTTCCCAGCGCACCTTGCCCACCCAGCCGCCACCGACCTCGTACAGCCCGCCGGTGTCCTGGCAGCGATCACTGCCCAGGTACACCACCAACGGGCTGATCAGCTCGGGCTTGAGCTGTTCGAACACCTGCGGCGGAATCAGCCCCTCGGTCATGCGCGTGCCACCGGTGGGGGCGATGGCATTGACCAGGATGCCGTGCTTGCGCCCCTCGAGCGCCAGAGTGCGGGTCAGCCCGTACAGGCCCAGCTTGGCCATGCCGTAGTTGGCCTGGCCGAAATTGCCATAGATGCCCGAGGTGGACGAGGTGAAGATCACCCGCCCCGCGTTCTGCTCGCGCAGGTGCGGCCAGGCGGCGCGGGTGAGCTTGTAGGCACCCTCCACATGCACGCGGTACACCTGGTCCCAGTCGCTGTCCTCCATCTTGTGAAAAGTCTTGTCCCGCAGGATGCCGGCGTTGTTGACCAGCACATCCACGCGACCGAAGGTGTCCAGCGCCTGCTGGACGATACGCTCGCCATCGGTGACCGAGTCATGGCTGGCCACCGCCGTGCCGCCCGCCTCGCGAATCTCGGCCACCACACGGTCGGCCGCCGATGCGCTGGCGCCTTCACCATGGGTGGAGCCTCCCAGGTCGTTGACCACCACGTGGGCACCATGACGGGCGAACAGCAGCGCATGGGCACGCCCGAGGCCCCCGCCAGCGCCGGTCACAATCACTACTTTTTCATCCAGGCGAATCGACTCGGTCATCTCGGCACTCCGTTAACTGCAAGGAATATGGCAGCCAGTGTCAGCCAGCGCCCGGCCCCGGACAATCAACCGGGCGGACGCTGAATGGCAGGCAATAAGGCAGCGGGATGATCAGGACCAGGCGACCTTGTGCGCCAGGCTTGGCAGAGGTTGCTGCCGAAATGCCAGGTAGTGGCACAGCACCTGTACCGGTGCCTCGGTGTGCGGATAATGGCCGATGCCCTGCAGGGTCACGGTGTCGGGTTGGGGCACCAGTTCGCAGTAGCGCGCCACCACATGCGCACCCGATACCGGGTCGGCGGCGCCATTGATAAGGCGCAGCGGTACGCCTGACTGCTGCAAGGCCGCCACCCAGCGCTCGCGCCAGGTGACGCGTTCGGGTACATAGGCTGCCAGCTTGTGCAGGATGCGATTGCCGCGGTTGGAGGCGATCAGGCTCCAGCAGTCATCCAGCACGCTTTCACTGGGGCGTGTGCTGCGGCCATAGAGGTGGGTGACATTCCTGACCAGGTCGTCGCGCCCGAACGAGCGCGCCACCAGCCAGCCAAGCCGGCTGAGCAGGAGCTTGTGCACCAGCAACGCACGGTGGCACTCCGGGAACAGGCCGGCGTTGAGAAACGCGCAACTGGCCACCTGGGCCGCCCCCTCGTGGTGACGGGCCAGCAGTTCCTGGGCCACCGTGGCGCCATAGTCATGGGCCAGCAGGTGCACCGGCTCCTGAACCTGCAGGTGTTCGAGCAGGGCCTGCTGTACGTCGGCCTGTTCCAGCAGGCTGTAGGTGTGGTGCAACGGCTTGGACGAGTCACCGAAGCCGAGCATGTCGCAGGCGATCACGCGAAAGCGCTGGGCCAGGGGTTGCCACAGGTAGTGCCAGTCCCAGCTGGCGGTGGGGAAGCCGTGCAGCAGAAGCAGGGGCTCGCCCTGCCCTGCGCTCCAGTAGCGAATCGATTGCTGGCGAAACGTGAAACTGCGACCACGGGTACGCCAGACACTCAAGGGAATCTCGGCGAGGGGCATCACGCAGGTCCTGGTTCGGGGCTGCAACTTCCTGGGGGCAGCGCGTTGTCGGGCAAAGGGTTGGCGGCGGTCATTGCAATCACCTCGGCACATGGGTGTGCTCTGCTGCCGCTCAGTCTAGAGGCGCGACTCGATAGCGGGTGTTGCATTGCCAGCCAGCTTATTGGCCCACCGGGTCAGGGCAGTAAATAGTTACAGCAGGTGACGTAACAGTGGCGCCATGAACAGGTTGAAAATGCCCGTCAGCACCATCACCAGCCCCGCCACAGAGCCCTCTTCGCCGCCCACCTCATGGGCTCGGCTGACCCCGGCGCCGTGCGCCCCCACCCCGAACAGCGCCCCGCGTGCCAGCGGCGTGCGCAAGGGCAGGTACTTGAGCAGTACCCCGCCCATCAGTGCACCGAGCACCCCGGTGAACATCACGAACACCGCGGTGAGTTCCGGCACACCGCCCAGGTCGTGGGCCAGCGGCATGGCAAAGGGTGTGGTGATCGAGCGTGGCAGCAGCGACAGGCTCACCTGATTGTCCAGCGACAACGCATGGGCCAGGGCCCACGAACTGCCGATGGACGCCGCGCTGCCCACCAGCATGCCCAGCGACAGGGCCGGCCAGTGGCGTGCCAACAGCGCCCGCTGCTGCCAGATCGGCACCGCAAAGGCCACGGTGACCGGGCCCAGCACCGACATCAGCCAGTGGGTGTTGCGCGCGTACTCGGCGTAACCGGTGTGCAACGGCACCGCCACCGCCAGCAGCACCACCGGGACCAGGATCAGCGGCGACAGCAGGTAGCGCCCGGTACGTCGGTACAGCCAGCGGCTACCCAGGTAGGCCAGCAGGGTCAGCGCCAGCCAGAACAGCGACATCGGCTCAAGCGTCATGGCGCAGCCTCCAGCGGCACGCCCACTCCACCGTGAAGGCAGTGGCGAGCATCACCAGCAGCGTGCTTGCACCGATCACCAGCAGAATGCGCCAGCCTTCGCTGCGCAGCAGCGGGCCGTAGTCGAGCAGGCTCATCAGCGCCGGAATGAAGAACAGCAGCATCTCTGCCATCAGCAGGGTGGCGCCGGTCTGCAGGGTGGCCGGATTGACCCGCCCGGTGGCGAACACCAGCAGCAACAGCGCCATGCCCACCACACCGCCCGGGATCGGCCAGTGCAGCCAGGCCGATAGCTGGCAACCGAGCAGGTACAGCACCAGCAGCACGCCCAGTTCGGCGAGCAGGCGCGAAAATTTCTTGAATGAAACGGCAGTCATCGAAGGGGTCCTCTGAGGTCTGCAGTTTAAAATCCCGCTGCCCATGCAAAAAGCGAATTGTTAGACTGGCCTGCATTCCATAATGGAATTCAGGCAATGGAATTCAAGCAACTACGCAGTTTTGTCGAAGTGGTTCATCGCGGCGGCTTCACCCAGGCCGCGCAGACCCTGCATATCAGCCAGTCGGCCGTGAGCAAGCAGGTGGCGCAGCTGGAGCACGACCTGGGCATGGCCCTGCTCGATCGCCATGGCTCGCAGTTGCACCTGACCGACGCCGGCAAGATCGTGCTGGCCCGCGGCGAGGCCATGCTGCGGCTGCGCCAGGAACTGCACAACGAACTCGACGACCTTGGCCAGCTGGCGCGGGGCGAGTTGCGCCTGGGGCTGCCGCTGCTGGGCAGCGACGCGCTGTTTGCCGGGTTGTTCGCCGAGTACCGGCGGCGCTACCCGAACATCACCGTGCAACTGCTCGAAGGCGGCAGCCTGAACGTGGAGCACGCCGTGCGCAGCGGCGAGCTGGAGCTGGGCGGCAGCCTCACGCCCACCACACCGGGCTTCGAGTGCCAGCCCTTCTGCAACGAACCGTTGGATGCACTGCTGCCGGTAGCCCACCCACTGGCCACTGCCGGCAGCATCAACCTGGGGCAACTGGCCGACACGCCGTTTCTGCTGTACCAGCGCAGCTTCGTGCTCAATGATCGCCTGCTGGCGGCCTGCCAGGCCTATGGCTTTACCCCGAAGGAAGGCGGACGCAGCGGCCAGGCGGATTTTCTGGCGGCACTGGTGGCGGCAGGCCAGGGCGTGGTGTTGCTGCCACGGGTGGTGGCGCGGGGCCTGGAACGGCCGGGGGTGGTGCGTGTGACCTTGAGCGAGCCCAGCGACCTGCGCTGGGACATCGCCTTCATCTGGCGCCAGGGCGCCTACCTGTCACGGGCGGCGCAGGCCTGGCTGGCGCTGCTGCGCGAGCGCCCGCAACCGCTGTGATCAGCCGCGCAGCCTGGCGATGAACTCGGCCAGCCAGGGCTCTGCATCGGTTTCGGGAGTGACGGTTTCACTGGCGTCCAGACGCAGCATCGGCTGCACTTCGTCGAGGCCCAGTTCGGCGAACAGCTCGCGCAATTGCTCGCCGCCGCCGCAGTAGGTGTCGCCATAGCAGGAGTCGCCCAGGCCGATCACCGCACCGGGCAAGCCGCGCCAGGCACCTGGCAGCACATCGCGGATCTCGCTGTACAGCGGCACCAGGTTGTCGGGCAGCTCGCCCATGCCGGTGGTGGACGTGATCGCCAGAAAGGCCTGCGGAGCAAACCCCTGAACGTCCTGCAGGTTGGCACGGTTGGCCAGCAGGGTCTCGAAACCCGCCGCCTGGAGCAGCGAGGCGGCATGGCGTGCAACTTCCTCGGCAGTGCCGTAGACCGAGCCGGAAAGAATGGCAACTTTCATAACTAATCCCGAAGCTGAGTAAAAGCGTAGGATACTACCACCTGATGCGGGTACCGGACGCTGGCAATTGGCCCGCATGCAGATGCCGACCGCTCGGCAATCCACTAGAATCCTTCGCCTGGGTGCCCCTTTCACATTCGGTTCGACACGATGATCAACGCCAAGCTGCTGCAACGCATGATTGATGCCTCCAACGACGGGATCGTGGTAGCCGAACAGGAAGGCGACGACGACACCATCCTGATCTATGTGAACCCGGCCTTCGAACGCCTGACCGGCTACGCGGCCAACGACATTCTGTACCGCGACTGCCGCTTCCTGCAGGGCGAGCCGCGCGACGATGCGGCCCGGGCACGCATCCGCGACGCCATCCGCAGCGGCCAGCCATGCCGGGAAGTGCTGCTCAACTACCGCAAGGACGGCACGCCGTTCTGGAACGAGCTGTCGATCACCCCGGTGTTCAGCGAGGCCGACCAACTCAAGTACTTCATCGGTATCCAGAAGGACGTGAGCCGCCAGGTGGCCGCCGAGCAGCGGGTGCTGGAACTGGAGCAGGAACTGGCCCGGGCGTACGCCAAGCTCGACGCGCAGAAACCCGACGGACGGTCTTAACAAAGCCAGCGAATCGTTGTCCATCACCCACGAAGAAATGATTCCCGATTGAAATTGCCGAGTTCGCCCATGCAATCAGATGCCCTCCTGACCCAGGATGAGCTGGATTTCATTCAGACCATGCACCGTTCGCCACAGCTGAACCTGACGGACGTCACCTCCAGCCTGCGCCTTGATGGCGGCAGCGAGGTGCAGCAACTGTTGACCCGGCTGGTGGCCCAGGAGCAGGTGACCCTGCAGGCGAATTTCGAGAACCAGCAGATGAGCTTTCCGCTGCAGCTGGTGGAAGACGAGTTCCATGCGGTGAGCCTGCAACTGGGCGCACCGAGCATCTATGAAGACGGGCCGATGATGCGCCCCTGGCGCCTCACGCTGGAGCCGCCGGTTGCGCTGGACGACGAGCTGGGCCTGAGCACCGACCTCAAGGTGTGCGAGATGTCGTTTCGCGGTGTGCTGGTGCAGGTACCGCGCAATCGCAAGCCGCCCAAGACCTTCAACCTGTGGTTCAGCCCCGAGGCCGACGCGCCGATCAACCTGCAGGGCACCTTGCAGCGCAAGACGGCCGACGGGCTGGCAGCGTATCGGCTGAGCCAGCACCAACCCCAAGAGATCGAGCGGTTGCGCCAGTACATCCTGCGCCAGCACCGGTTGGCGCATCCCGAATTGCATCCGGATTAACACCGCAGCGCGGCTTTCGCCGGCAAGGCCGGCCCCTGCAGGGTTGCAACTGCCTGCAGGAGCCGGCCTTGCCGGCGAAGGGGTTTCAGGTATCCAGGTGCTCTGCCAGGTACTGCTGCAAGCGCCGACGCATCAAGCGCCCCTCACTGCCCAGGCACGCCACTTGCGAGCGCATCAGCGCATCCTGGGCCAGCTCCGCCGCCTCCCCCGCGAACAGCAACGGGCAATCCAGGCCCTGGGCCAGGCGCATCAAGCGCTTGGGCAGCTCGGCCGTCGGTGAATGGTTGGAGAACAGCACCAGTGCCTGCGGCGCCATGCGCTCGCACACCAGGCTCAGTTCCTCCAGCGGCTGCCCCACGGCCAACACCCTGATCACCACCTCGCTGCTGCCCAGCATCAGGGCCGCCACCAGCAACTCAAGCTCGCGGCAGTGCCCCGGCATCGCCGCCAGCACCACGCTTACCTCCTGCTGTTCGCGGGCCAGTTGCAGGCGCTGCAAGGCCCGGGCACGCAGGAAGCCATCGAGAAACAGCCACTCGCTTTGCGCACCGAATGCCTCGCCGGCCGCGCACAGGTCGTGCCATACCGGCATCAGGATGTCCTGGAACACCACCACCAGCGGATAGCTGGCGAAGACCTGCCCGTACACCTGCTCCAGGCGCCTCTCGTCGAATGCCTTGACGGCCTGGCGCAGCTGCACCTGCCACTGCTTCCAGTCCGCCTGGGTGCCGGGCGCCTGGGCCGAGGGGGCTTGCTGCTGGGTCGCCTGGTTGCGCGCAAGGATCTTGCCGACCTTGCTCACCGCCACGCCGCGCTCGATCCAGCCCAGAATGCTGCGCACGTCATCGATGTCGGCCTGGGAATACAGGCGGTGCCCACTTTCGGTGCGTACCGGCTGGATCAGCCCATAACGGCGCTCCCAGGCACGCAGGGTGACCGGGTTGATGCCGGTCAGGCGCGCCACTTCACGGATGGGGAAAAGCTCCTCCTGGCGGTGGGGAGCATCAGGGAGGGAAGCCGAATCAGGCTCGATCATCGCCGTAAAGACCGTGATTGCGTAGTGAAAGGCAATTCTACTCTCCTTGTACCAGCCCGCCGCAAGCACCATGCGCCGGGCAGCCGACACATCAGCACTGACGAGTCAGCTTATTTGCGGAATAATCCTTGCTTGTTCCCACACGAACACTCGAACGCCACCCACCACCCCGGGCAGCGTTGCATGGCCGTGGCTACCCGCCGCGCCGGTTTTTACCAGGAGATACACGATGTCTACCCCTCCGGTTACCTTGATGGTGGCGCGCCGCGTTGCCGAGGGTCGCTACGAAGACCTGATCGCCTGGCTGCGCGAAGGCGAACAGCTGGCTACCGACTTTCCCGGCTACCTGGGTTCCGGCGTGCTGGCCCCGCCGCCCAACGACGACGAATTCCAGATCATCTTCCGCTTCGCCGACGAGAAAACCCTGCATGCCTGGGAGTTTTCTGCCTCGCGCAGCGCCTGGCTGGCCCGCGGCAACGGCCTGTTCCAGCAGCCCCACGAGCACCGGGTCAGCGGCATCGACGGCTGGTTCGGCCCGGCCCTGGCACAACGTCCACCGCGCTGGAAACAGGCCGTGGCCATCTGGCTGGCGTTCTTTCCGGTGTCGCTGGCCTTCAACCTGCTGTTCGGCCACTGGCTGGGCGAGCTCGGCCTGGTGCCACGGGTACTGCTGAGCACCCTGGCCCTGACCCCGCTGATGGTCTACCTGTTCATCCCGCTGTCGACCCACCTGCTGGCCAGCTGGCTGCACCCCAAGCCTGCCCCGCAGAGCGTTGCCGCGCCGCCCGTGGGCACCCGCTGACGCAGCGCCCCGGGGCGTGCAACGGCGGCGAGTTCGGGTATGCTGGGGCCTACCCAAGCGAATATCTGAAGTTGACCGCCCATTACATGAACAGCCCAATTCTTGTTACCGGGGCCAGCCAGCGAGTCGGGCTCGCGCTGGCCATCAAACTGGCGCAGGCCGGCCACACGGTCGTCAGCGCCAGCCGCAGCATCAGCGCGCAGGCGCCCCACCCGAACATCGTGCAGTTCCAGGCCGACCTGTGCCTGGAGCAGGACCGCCTGGCCCTGATCGACCACCTGCGCAGCCGCTATGACGGCCTGCGGGCGATCATCCACAACGCCTCGCTGTGGCTCGACGATGACCTGGCCAACCTGAACACCATGTTCAAGTTGCACGTGGAAGCGCCGTACCACCTGAACCTGGCACTGGGTGAGCAACTGCTCAAGCTGGACAAGTCGGACATCATCCACATCTGCGACGAAACCTCCTCGCGCGGCAGCAAGAGCCATATCGGCTATGCCGCCACCAAGGCGGCGTTGCAGAACATGGTGCTGTCGTTCGCCGAGAAGTACGCCCCCAGCGTGCGCGTCAACGCCATCCTGCCCGGCCTGCTGATCTTCAAGGAAGACGGCGACGAGCAGTACCGCCAGCAGGCGCTGAAGAAGGCCCTGCTTGAATTCGAACCCGGTGCCCAGCCGCTGATCGAGGCCGTGATGTTCCTGCTCGACAGCCAGTACAGCACCGGCAGCAACGTGGTCATCAACGGTGGCCGCCATTTGAAGAACCGCATCGCGGCCGGATGAGCCGCTGCACCGTGAAGGGAACCCCCATGGACCCGCAACAGCAACTCGAACTCGAAGCGGCGGCCTTCCGCCGCCTGGTAGCGCACCTGCGCGAGCGCACCGATGTGCAGAACATCGACCTGATGAACCTGTCCGGCTTCTGCCGCAACTGCCTGTCCAAGTGGTACAAGGCCGCCGCCGACGAGCGCCAGATCGACCTGAGCCTGGATGACGCCCGCGAAGTGGTCTACGGCATGCCCTACGCCGAGTGGAAAACCCAATACCAGAAAGAAGCCAGCGCCGAACAGCAAGCGGCGTTCGCCAAAGGAAAACCCCATGACTGACCTGAAGACCCTGCGCAGCCAACTCGACAGTGGCGAACATGTATTCGCCGACACGCTGGCGTTCATCGCCCAGGGCTACACCTACCAGCCACAGGCCTTCACCAATGGCGGTGTGGAAAACGCCGCCGGGCAGAACGAAGGGTCGTGCAAGACCCTGGGCCTGGCACTGCTCGAAGGCCTGAGCGACCAGCACGCGCTGCTGGCGTTCGGCGAGCACTACCGCTCGGTGCTGGCCACCCCCGAGGGCAGCGACCACGCCAATATCCGTGCGCTGATGCAGCACGGCCTGGCCGGCGTGACGTTCGCCGGCGCGCCGCTGCAACGCAAGGGCTGACGCCACACCGCTGCACAAGAACGGCCCACCTGGGCCGTTTTTTCATGCCTGGGGTTCGATCACCTGCCCGGGCACCTGCGCCGGCAGTTGCGCACTGCGCAGCCAGCCCAAGGCTATGGGCCACAGCTGCGCCTGAAAGCGGCTGTGAAAGAACGCGAAATGACCGACCCCCTTGGCATCGACCTGCTGCGCGGCGATGCGCAGGTGCGTGCACACGCTGGCGGTAAAGTAGCCCAGCAGGCGCTCGATGGCCGGCACCGTACCGAACGGGTCGTCGGTCAGGCTGATCGCCAGGATACTGGCCTGCACCTGGCCAAAGCCCAACGCCCCCAGCGCGCGACCGCTGGGCCGCTGTTCATAGGTAGCGGCGGGTGTCACCCAGTCGCGCACCACGCCGGCCGGGGTGTCTTCCATCCAGCCCAGGCGCTTGCCGGGAAAGTAGCCGAACACGCGGGTCAGCAGCGGCATTGCCAGGTGCCATTTGCACAGCAGCTGCCAGCGGCTGCCCGGGGCATAGTCACGCCAGTAGGCGAACTGCGCGCCCACCGTGACCACCCGCCGGATGCTCGCCGCCGACGCCGCCAGGCCCAGCGCGCAACCGCCGAAACTGTGCCCGACCACATCGATGGGCTGCCCAGGGAACTCGCGCCGGGCGCGCTGGAGCATCGCCTCGAAATCCAGCCGGCCCCAGTCCGACCAGCTGGCCTGAAAACCCCGCAAGGCGGCAGGGCGCGATTCGCCGATGCCGCGGTAGTCGTAGGTGATCACGTCGGCGCCATGGGCGAACAGGTAGTCGGCAAAACGCGAATAGAAACGGCAGCGCACCGAGGTGGCGGCGTTGATGATGACCACCGCCCGCGTGGGGTCCGCCGCGCCGTGGCGCCAGGTGAAGCCGCCCAGGCTGAAGCCGTCTGCCGCCTCTTCGCGAAACGGCTGGGCAACGCTGGGCGCCTGGGTGGTGAGGGGTTGATTCATCGGTGCCGGCTCCTTCAGGGCCCTTCGCAGCGCAGCATCGGCCAGCGGGTGGGCCAGCCCTTGTGGGTGATGCGCGAGGCGTAGACCGTCTGTTTCTGGCTAACGTAACGCGCGGTGCGGCGCAGTACCAGCCCGAACAGGTCATCCAGCCCCAGGGGCGCAGCGACTTATCATTGTGGGTTCGCCCACCGGCAGGTTGCGCGGGCGCTGGCCGCCGATCACCGGCGCGCCGGCCCGCGCCCGCCTCAGGCAAGCTCGGTGTAGCGCGCCGCCACCTCGGCCTGGCGGATGTCCGAGATCAGGGTGTGACGGGCCGCCTGGAAGGCCGTCCAGCGGGCGTCGTCATGCAACGGCGGGATGGTCACCCCCTCGCGGCGATCGAACCCCACCAGCGCCGCATCCACCAGGTGGTCCACCTCCATCACCTGCGTCAGGGTGTTGATGTCGATGCCCGAGCGCTCCCAGATCTCGGTACGCGTGGCCGCAGGCAGCACCGCCTGCACGTATACGCCGCTGGGCGAGAGCTCCAGGCTCAGCCCCTGCGACAGGAACTGCACGAACGCCTTGGTGGCGCCATACACCGTCATGCCCAGCTCCGGTGCCAGCCCTACCACCGAGCCGATATTGACGATGGCCCCCTCCCCGGCCTGCGCCAACCGTGGCGCGATGGCATGGGCCAGGCGCGCCAGCGCGAGGGTGTTGAGCGTGATGATGCGCGTGACGCTGTCGGCGCTCTGCTCGACGAAGGCCCCCGACTGCGCCGCCCCGGCGTTGTTGATGAGGACGCCGATGCGCGCATCTTCGCGCAGGCGGGTTTCGACCCTGGCAAGGTCTTGGGCCAGGGTGAGGTCGGCCTGCAACACCTCGACGGCCACGCCATGAGCCTGGGCCAGGCGGCTGGCCAGCCCGTCAAGGCGATGCCTGTCGCGGGCTACCAGCACCAGGTCATGGCCACGACGGGCAAAACGCTCGGCGTAGGTAGCGCCGATACCGGAAGAAGCACCAGTGATGAGAACAGTGGCAAGGGTAGTCATGGGGTTGCGCTCTGGATGGGTGGGTAACGAGCCGCTATGATGATGATCATAATCTTAACCGTCAACGGTTTTGATGACGGTTGACATCAATGTATAGTGGGCCCCTGACTGACGGCACACGCAGCGAGGAATCTGCACATGAGGGTCACCAAGGCACAGGCGCAAGCCAATCGCGCGCACATCGTCGAGACCGCGTCCGAACTGTTTCGCGAGCGCGGCTATGACGGGGTGGGCGTGGCAGACCTGATGGCGGCGGCAGGGTTTACCCACGGCGGCTTCTACAAGCACTTCGGCTCCAAGGCCGACCTGATGGCCGAGGCTGCTGCCTGCGGGCTGGCCAAGACCGCCAGCGCCGAAGAAGCGCTGGACGTGGCGCAATTTTTCCAGCGTTACCTGTCGCGCGAACACCGCGATGCACGCAGCACCGGCTGCACCATGGCCGCCCTGTGTGGCGACGCGGCGCGCCAGCCGGCCGCAATCAAGGCGACCTTTGCCGACGGCCTGGAGGGCCTGCTCAAGCGGGCTGAGCACGCAGGTGCCGAAAACGGCGGTCAAGACCCGCACACCGCACGCGCCAGGATGATCGAGCGCTTTGCCCAGGCGGTGGGCGCGATCATGCTGTCGCGGGCCTGCCCGGACGATGCGCCATTGGCCGACGAAATCATCGAGGTGTGCCGCAAGGCCATCGTTGCCCCGCTCGCCGACTGAGGTGCCCGCCCCGCAGCTGTCTTAAAACTGCAACCTTTTGGTCATAGTATGGAAGCTGTTCCCGCTGCAGCCCTGTTGCAGCGGGCCTTTGACAAGGACTCGAAACTCAATGCGCCGTGTCGTATTCAATCAGAAAGGGGGCGTGGGCAAGACCAGCATCGCCTGCAACCTTGCCGCCGTCAGCGCCGCCGAAGGGTATCGGACGCTGCTGGTGGACCTCGACCCCCAGGCCAACACCACCCACTACCTCACCGGCCTGCTCGGCGACGACATCCCGGCCGGCATCAGCGACTTCTTCAAGCAGACCCTCTCCAGCGCACCGGGCAGCAAGCGCGGGCGCGTGTGCATCACCCCCACCCGCTACGACAACCTCGACCTGGTGACCGCCAGCCCCGACCTGGCCGACCTGCAGCCCAAGCTGGAGAGCAAGTTCAAGATCAACAAGCTGCGCAAGCTGCTGGTTGAACTGTCCGAAGACTACGAGCGCATCTACATCGACACCCCGCCGTCGCTGAACTTCTACACCTTCAGCGCGCTGGTGGCCGCCGACCGCCTGCTGATTCCGTTCGATTGCGACAGCTTTTCGCGCCAGGCGCTGTACAGCGTGATCGAGCAGGTGGAAGAACTGCGCCAGGACCACAACGAGTCGCTGCAGGTGGAAGGCGTGGTGGCCAACCAGTTCGTCGCGCGCACCGCGCTGCACCAGAGCCTGGTGGACGAACTGCTGGCCGAGGGCCTGCCGGTGCTGCCGGTGTACCTGAGCAGCTCGGTGAAGATGCGCGAATCCCACGAGCTGTCGGTGCCGCTGGTGCACATGGCACCGCGGCACAAGCTGTCGCGCGAATTCGTCGACCTGCTGGGGGCGCTGGAGCGGGCTGCCTGAGGGCTGCCCGCCGGTTGCGCCCTGGCGTCAGATCGACGCCTGGCGCATGCGATCGGACAACGCCTGCGCCGTTTCCTTGCGCTCGGAATAGCGGTCCACCAGGTGCGCCTGGCTGTCGCGCAGCAGCAGCGTGAACTTGACCAGTTCTTCCATCACATCCACCACCCGGTCGTAATACGGCGAGGGCTTCATGCGGCCCTGCTCGTCGAACTCCATGTACGCCTTGGGCACGGACGACTGGTTGGGGATGGTGAACATGCGCATCCAGCGCCCCAGCACGCGCAGCTGATTGACCACGTTGAACGACTGCGAGCCGCCACACACCTGCATCACGGCCAGGGTCTTGCCCTGGGTGGGGCGAATGGCGCCGAGGGCCAGCGGCACCCAGTCGATCTGCGCCTTGAACACCGCCGACATCGCGCCGTGCCGTTCAGGCGAACACCACACCTGGCCTTCGGACCACAGCACCAGCTCGCGCAGTTCCTGAACCTTGGGGTGCTCCACCGGTACGTCGTCCGGCAGTGGCAGGCCGCTGGGGTCGAAGATGCGCGTCTGGGCGCCAAAATGCTGGAGCAGGCGCGCGGCCTCCTCGGTCAGCAACCGGCTGAAGGAACGCTCGCGGGTGGAGCCGTACAGCAACAGAATGCGCGGCTTTCGCTCGCCGGCCTGCAGGGCGGTAGGCAGGCCTTCGAACAGGCTCGGGTCGAGGTTGGGCAGGTCGTGGTGCATGGGGCCTCCGGGTCAGAGCGTGGCAATGCGGTCGAGTTCACGCTTGAGCGCGTGGGCATCGAGCTGGCTGAATGGCAGCGCGAAAAACGCCCGGCAGCGACGCTCGATACGCGCCAGCGCATGGTGAAAGTTCGCCTCCACCTCGTCGTCGGTGCCGGGTTGTTCGGAAGGGTCGGCCAGGCCCCAGTGGGCCTTGAGCGCCGGGCCGAAAAACACCGGGCACGCCTCGCCTGCGGCCTTGTCGCACACGGTGATGACGATATCCGGCGGGTTGGCCGCGAAGGCCTCGTTGCCCTTGCTGCTAAGGCCCGCGGTGCTGATGCCGGCCTGCTGCAGGGTCAGCAGGCTGCGCGGCAACACCTGCCCCCTGGGGAAGCTGCCGGCGCTCAGCGCCTCGAAGCCCGCCGGGGCGAGGTGATTGAACATCGCTTCGCAGAGGATGCTGCGACAGCTGTTGGCCGTGCACATGAACAGAACTCGCATGGTGGTGTACTCCCTTTGGCAGGCAGAATGGTCAAAGGCTCAGGCGCAGGGCCAGGGCCGAAAGCGTGATCAACAGCACCGGCACGGTCAGCAGCAGGCCGACCTTGAAGTAGTAGCCCCAGGTGATGCGCGTACCCTTGCGCGCCAGCACATGCAGCCAGAGCAATGTGGCCAGGCTGCCGATGGGGGTGATCTTGGGGCCCAGGTCGCAGCCGATGACATTGGCGTAGACCATCGCCTCGCGCACCACACCCTGGGCTTCGCTGGCGTGGATCGAAAGCGCGCCGATCAGCACGCTGGGCAGGTTGTTCATCACCGAGGACAGCACCGCGGCAAGCAGCCCGGTGCCCAGCGATGCGCCCCACACGCCGTAGGCGGCAAGACGGTCCAGCAACTGGGTGAGCAGGTCGGTAAGGCCGGCGTTTTTCAGGCCGTACACCACCAGGTACATGCCCAGCGAGAACACCACGATCTGCCAGGGCGCATCGCGCAGCACGCGCCGGGTGGAGATCACATGCCCGCGTGCAGCGACAATGAACAGCACCACTGCACAGGCCGCCGCTACGGCGCTGATCGGGATGCCCAGCGGCTCGAGCAGGAACAGGCCCACCAGCAGCGCCACCAGCACGCCCCCGCCCACGCGGAAGGTGGCGCGGTCGCGGATCGCCAGCACCGGCGCCTTCAGTGCCTGTACTTCGTACACCACCGGTATGTCGCGGCGAAAGTACAGAAACAGCACCAGCAAGGTGGCCGCCACACTCACCAGGTTCACCGGCACCATCACCGATGCGTATTCGCCAAAGCCCAGGCCGAAGTAATCGGCCGAGACGATGTTCACCAGGTTGGAGACCACCAGCGGCAGGCTGGCAGTGTCGGCAATGAAGCCTGCGGCCATGACGAACGCCAGGGTCGCAGCCGGGGAGAAACGCAGCGCCAGAAGCATCGACATGACGATAGGGGTAAGGATCAGCGCCGCGCCGTCGTTGGCGAACAGCGCCGACACCGCAGCGCCCAGCAGCACGATGAAGGCAAACAGCCGGCGCCCGTTGCCGCGCGCCCAGCGGGCCACGTGCAGGGCTGCCCATTCGAAGAAGCCGGCCTCGTCGAGCAGCAGGCTGATGACGATGATCGCAATGAAGGTGGCGGTGGCGTTCCACACAATCGCCCACACCGTGGGGATGTCGTGCAGCGACACCGCGCCCAGCGCCAGGGCCAGCAGTGCGCCGAGGCTGGCGCTCCAGCCGACGCCCAGGCCGCGGGGTTGCCAGATGACCAGGGTCAGGGTGAGCAGGAAAACAGCGATGGCAGTCAGCATCGGGGGGCTCCTGGCTCAGCAGCAGGCAGCAGCACGAACGGGGCGACCGTCCATGTTGTGCAAGCGTGTGGTGTTGTCCTTGAGCCAGTCGGCATTGGCGCGCAGCGTCACCTGCAGCAGGTCGTGCACCCAGCCGGGCAGTTGCGGGTTGAGACGGTAGTACACCCACTGCCCCTGGCGACGGTCGAGCAGCAGGCCGCTGGTACGCAGCTGCGCCAGGTGGCGGCTGATCTTGGGCTGGCTGTCGCCCAGGGCGCACATCAGCTCGCACACGCACAACTCGCCCTGCTCTGCGATCAACAGTGCAGCGCGAGCGCGGGTTTCGTCGGCCAGGCTCTTGAACAGCTCGGGTGGGGTAATCATTGTGGGCGGCCCTTACATATGGATAACCGAATATACGGATATCCATATGTTATCTGCAACCGGATTTTTCAGCGCCTGCCATCAACCACCCCAGCGCGTCACCCGCAGTTGGGGGCCGGTTTTTCGCGCAAGGCCGTGTGGTAGATCTGCGCCGAATCGAGCACGGGCTGGGTGGCACCATGGCGGGCGATCGACAGCATTGCCTGGCCGATGACCTCGGTGCTCAGCACCTTTTCGGGCAACAGCGCACGCGCCAGGCTCAGCAGCGGGCCGGTGAGCCGGTAGAACACGCGGTACGCGCGGGTTCTGGAGATGGCCCCATGCAACGGCTGAATCACCGCCGGGCGCAGGATGTGCACGCGCCTGAACGGCAGGCGCAGCAGGCTGTTCTCCGTCATGCCGCGCACCCGCGCCCACATCGTCGAGCTGGTTTCGCTGCTGTCGGCGCCCGCCCCGGAGACGTAGATGAAGGTGGCATGCGGGTTGAGCTCGCACACGCGCTGGGCCACCGCCAGGGTCAGGCGGTAGGTCATGTGGGTGTACTGCGCCTGGGTCATGCCCGCCGCCGAAACGCCCAGGCAGAAGAAACACGCATCCACATCGCGCAGGTCGTCGTCGAGCAGCGTGGACGGGTTATCGGCGAAGGCCGGCCTGACCACCTGCCGGAGCTTGGGGTGCTGGGCGTTCAGGCGTGAGCGCCCGATCAAGCGAACGGACTCCACATCCTGCGCCGCCAGGCATTCGCGCAGCACCCCGCTGCCGATCATGCCGGATGCACCAAAGATCACTATGTTCATAACGTAGGCTGGCCTCGCTCAGTCTGAAGGGTGCGCCGGCTTCATGCCGACGGCCATTGCGGCGGTGCCGTGCCGAAATCGGCCGCGAGGCTGACCGGCTTCCAGCGCTGCATCGCTTCGCTGCGGGCGGCCTCTTCCACCTCGACCACATACAAGGCGTCCGACCCCAACAGTAGACGCGACGGCAGCCCTTCACGAGCGGCCAGCGCCACGATCAGCTGTGCAATGCGCTCGGGGTCGCCCACTTCGTTGCCCACGTAGGACTCGATCAAGGCCTTGAACGCGGCCATCGACGCCATGTAGTCCGGGGCCAGCTCGGTGAGCGTGCTGCGGGCCTGGTGGCCCCAGTCGGTACGCATGCCGCCGGGCTCCAGGGTGCACACCTGGATGCCGAACGGCGCGACCTCCTTGCCGACCACGTCGCTGAACCCGCCCACGGCCCATTTGGCCGCCTGATAGGCCGACAGGCCCGGGCTTGCGATGCGACCGCCGGCCGATGACACCTGAAAGATATGGCCGCGGCCCTGGGCGCGCATCACCGGAATGGCCGCACGGGTGAGGTTGACCACGCCGAACAAATTGGTCTCGACCTCGGCTCGAAAATCATCGGTGGGGATGTGCTCGAACGGCTGGATATGGCCGAAGCCCGCGTTGTTGACCAGCACATCCAGCCGGCCAAAACGGCGCACGGCCTCGGCCACGGCGTGCCTGGCCTGCTGTTCGTCGGTCACGTCCAGTTCGAACGTGGCCAGGTTGGCGCCATACTGCGCCTGCAGCTCGACGAAGCGTGTGATGTCGCGTGCAGTGGCCAGCACCTTGGCGCCGCTGTGCAGCGCCGCCTCCAGAATGGCGCGCCCCAGGCCTCGGGACGCACCGGTAATCAACCAGACTTCAGACATGATCATTCAACCTTTTCAACGCGCCGACCGCAGCGCATGGGCAACATAAAAGAGGGGACTGCTCACTCGGGCCGAAAGCCGGCCTTGCCTTCCAGCATCACCGACTCGGCAAGCGCCTTCTGTGCCTGAATGTCCGCCAGGCTGCGTGCATAGCCGGCCTCCAGCGCCGCATAGGCATCCCCGCCGAGCACGGTGCGCAGCGGCGGCTTGTGCAGCTGGCTGAGGGTGTAGATGGCGTCGGCCATTTTCAGCGGGTCGCCCGAGGCGGTGTCTTCGCCATGCTGTTCGATCCACCCGCGCAGGTTGCCGACCGCACTACCCTTGTAGGCGTCGAGCTGCTCGGTCCAGCGGATGTTGGCCACGAAGCCGGTCTTGATCGAACCTGGCTCGATGATCAGGGTGTTGATGCCGAACTCGGCCAGCTCTTGCGCCACCGCTTCGGCGAAGCCTTCCAGACCGTACTTGGCCGCGTGATACAGCGAGCCGCCCGGGTAGGCGGTACGGCCGCCGACACTGCTGACATGGATGAAGGTACCGCGCTGCTGTGCGCGCATCGCCGCCATGAAGGCGCGGGTGACCTGTATCGGCGCCATCAGGTTGAGCGCGATCTGCTGCTCGACTTCGGCGTCGGTCATCTCTTCCATCGCACCGATCACCGCCCCGCCCGCGTTGTTGACCACCACCTCCACATCGGGATGGCGGGCAGCAACGGCACGTACCTGTTCGCGGTCGGTCACGTCGAGCGCTTCCACATGAAGGCGCTTTGGATACGCCTGTTGCAACGCCTGCATCGCCTCCACACGACGCACTGCGGCGACCACGGCATGCCCCTGGGCCAGCGCCTTCTCGGTAAGGGCCAGGCCCAGGCCACCCGAAGCACCGGTAATGAACCACTTTTGAACAGCCATGAAGATACTCCTGTTACAAATTGTGAGTGATTAATCACTCAGTTAAAAGGCAAGGCTTTTACGCCGTAATGGCGCGCCACAGCATATGGAAGCCCAGCTGGCGGTGGCCTTCGGCCTCCTCCGGGGACTTCTCGATGTGTTCGATGGTGGTGGTGGCGATACTCTCGATCACGGAAGAAATGAAGCTGATCGGGGCATCGATCAGCACGCCGTCCTCTACCCCGCCCTCCATCGTCCTGGACACGGCCTGGAACGGCTGTGCGCCCAGTGCGCGGGTGTCTGCGGTCACCTGCCCCGACGCCGACAGCCGTGCCAGCACCACGCGCTCCAGGGCATTGTTCAGGCCCCAGCTGACATAGCGATTGAAGATGTACTCCATGCGCTGGCGGTAGTCGGCCTGGGCCGGGAAGTCCGACATCATGGCCGTCACCAGGCTTTGCTTGAGGTGCAGGTAGAGCTCCTGGAACAGCACCTCCTTGCTGCTGAAGTAGGTGAACAAGGTGCCGTCGGCAACCCCGGCGCGCCGCGCAATGCTCGACGTGCTGGCCATCACGCCCAGCTCGGCGACTGCCTGCATCGCAGACAACAGCAAGGCTTCACGTTTTTCGGGGCTGAGGGGACGTGCCATGGAGGGAGGTTCGCTTAAGAAGACTGAGTAATCAGTCAACTATATTCCTGACCCTTGGCCGAATGCAAGGGGCGGATGGCGCGACGGTGCCGAACGGCAAGCCCCCCGGCATGGCACCGGGGGGTTGATAGCCGTTATCCGGCGCTACTCGAACAGGTTGACGATGGCGTCGGACAACGTACTCCGCTGCCGGGACCACGAGCTTGTGAAGTGATAGATATCATTGGCCTGGACGTAGTGCTTCACGAACTGGAAGTGATAGTCGGCGGCAATCTGGAACAGGTACAGATCGCTCTGGATATTCACGTAGTTGGTGCCGAAGCGATGGATCTCGGTACTGATCTGGACCATGCCCTCCAGAACCGCATGGGTGTCAGGCTCCAGGTCCACATTGATTTCCGAAGTTGGCTTTTCGGTAAGAATGCGCTTCCAGGCGAGCTCCGAACTCTTTCTTCCCGAGGTGCCCTTGGTAAGGTCGCAGGGGGCCTCGATGGCCTGGCGGGCTTTGCTCATTTCGTCTTTGATGCGGTCATCCAACTGCAACTTCCTGCCTGTTTTTACCTGGCAAAACAAACTGGTCAACTCGAGCCAGGCGGATTCATATTCCTTGGGGTTATCGCGCTCGACCATCTGCTTGGGGTTGGACCAGCAAGGCTTGTACCTGAACTTGGCGAAACTGTAGTCGGGGAAGTGCCCGAGCCAGCCGTGGCCCAGATAACTGGTACCGCTGGGGGCCGCTTCGAAGTTGGGGTTCGCGAACGGCACGCCCTTGGTGTCGGATGACTTCAGGACTTTCCTGTTCCAGTTTTTCGACGAGCCGTCCATGTAGTAGATGGCCTGTGGGCCGTAGCCCATCTTGGACCATTCCCAGGAGTCCGGGTCGTAGTCCGCATCCCAGTAGGTGTTCATCACGTTGTCGAGGCCGCAGTGGTCCTGGTGGGCCCAGGTGTCGGCGATCACATGCGCCCTGACCCCCAGCAGGATCAGCCTGAACCTGCGCAGCACGTCTGCACGATTGTCCTTCAGCACCTCTGCCCCGCCGATGGCCAGGCTGATGATCTTCTCCAACCGGTCGTCATCGGTGGCGCAGAGCACGGCATCTTGAACAAGCCTGCGCGAGAGTGCGCTTTGCGGCCGGTTGAGCATCTTGCCGTATTGCAGATCCTTCACCTTGCTGGCGTTGTATTTTCTCAGTATCTGCTCGCCGCCGAAGGTGTCGCGCTTGATGAACTTGGGCAGGTAGTTGGCCACTTCAGCGCCATGGGTTTCTTCTCGGCTGGGCGTGCCGGCCGGGTCGTTGTAGTTGCCGGGGATGAAGTGGTACGAGCACCACAGGCCATCTTCAGGCTCCCCCATCGTGCCCAGCAGCCCGCCCTGGTAGGTGTAGCGAGGGTTGTCCATCTTGGCGACGACGTTGTACTTGGCAGATTTTTGGGTGTCGCTGACCAGGCTCCAGTAAGAGGCATAGGTGCTCTCGCTGAAGAAGTCGATGAAGTTGGCTGCCTTGGCAATAAGGGTTGCATCGTCCTTGTTGAAGCCGCCGCACAGTGCTGAGTGGTAAGTACCGTAGAAGTGAAAATCCTGATCCATGCCGCTTTCCCCTAAACAGTTTTTGTTTAACAAAAAAAGACCGCAAGGGTTTATAGGCACAGCTTTAAATAGTGTCAAATGGCCATTAGTCAATGATAATTGTTATTTTTATTTCGTGTATTAACGTTGGGAAACTGCGGTTTGATGGGCATGGCGATATAGAGCGGTTCTATTTAAATTCATGGCCAATGGAGCCAGTCTGCGCTCAGTAATCAGTCGTCAGGCTTGAGCAACTTTCCACACTGCTCACTGGCCAACTGGCTGATGATCCGGATGGCCTGATGAATACCCGCCGTGTTGCGAAAGCTCAGCTGCGGGTTGTGCTCGCACTCCAGCACCTCGTCATGCTGGACGAGCGCTTCACCGAGTAGTTCGAGGGTCCAGGCGTAGCGTTGGATGGTGGACAAGCGTTCTTGGTTGGTCATGGGGATACCTGCGCTAGGACCTGTATCAGGGTTGCTGAGGTTCTTGTCGCGGAGATCGTCCCGTTATTGCGCTCGAAAGGCCACGGTATTTAGGACCCATTTCGTGACGTTGGACGATGGGCAGGCGATCATAGGGATGCCCGCCCTGTAGCCGGTAGGGGACTGACGTTGAGGTGGAGTGGAAGTCTTGCAAGGAACACGCCGTCGTCATACTGTGGCCGAGAGAGAATGCGGAAGTCCTGCTCAGAATGCGAATAGGCATGCATGACGCCCAAGTTTTAGCTTGGAGAGTGTCTAGGAAACCAGGGGCGATTCAGCAGTCGATAACGGACATCGTGTGGCCCTCAATGTGATGGTGCTCAACGTGACGAGCTGAGCGCCGGATTATCTGATAACTTTCCAGTAGCCGGGTAGTTGGCCCTGGGACGACTGGCCACCTTGGCCTGCTTGACGTAGGGGTGGGGTTTCACCACTCAGTGAACAATCCTATTCAGACGCATGCGCTAATATAACCCCGCACATCCAAACCAATTCGGAGCTCGACAATATGGAAATCCCCTCCCCCTTCGATGGTCTTCACCTTGATCGAGAGCTCATTTGCGAGTTCTTTGCTGTTTTCTCAAGGTTTGAATTCGCGCTAAAGGAATCTAACTTTGTGCGAGAAGGTAAAAATTTAGTCGAGCCCGCATGGCGGAGGTATGGTGAAGATGTGGCCAAGGTGCTAATCGTTGAGCGAGGCTCGTCCGTAGACGAGGCCATCACATATTTGTGCACTGAGCCACCTCTGTTTCAAGTCGGCGCCCAACGATGGGAGCACCGCCCTCTGCATGGCAATAGTAAAGTTGAACAGGCGTTAGATGCTGCTAAGCAAGTGCGAAATAATCTGTTCCACGGTGGTAAACACACGCCGCACTCACCACCTGGGCGAGACAACAAATTGGTGGAATCATCTCTGGTCGTTCTTTACGCATGCCTTGCGGCCGATGAAAAAACGCGGGATGTGTATATCCAAAACCGATTCTGAGGTCGGGTCACCTTGGTCGCCCCCTCCTCAGATTTTGTCAGGTTCGGGACTGCCCGGTTATCCCTTGACGAACATGCGCGGAAATTTTTGACGGCCGCCGCTCCCGCAGAGCCACCCTGTTTGGCTACAGCCCTTGTGCAGCAAGGCTTACAGCCGATTATGCTTAAGCTCGAGCGGCCCAATCCGTCAAGCGTGGTCAAGAATTTCCGTCAAGGACTGTCAAGGGCGGGTCTAGGGTGCGAACCATTCTGGACAGCAATTCGGCCAAGACCCAACGGCACCGGTGCGCAGCTCATTGCCGACGCGCTCCCTGGCCCAGCTGGCCATCACCAGGCCCCTGAATCCGTCCAGAGCCTGTCCAGAATTCATCCCTCGGCATAAAACAGGATTGCCCGCACCAGCCCGTCACGTATAGGGGCAGGCCAAGCCCGGATAGTGATCCAGCGAATGGGGCCATCGACCACCGTCTATTGCGGTCTAGTGCTGGTCTAGTTTCAAGGAGTTTTTTGACGAGGTTGTGTCCGGAGCATACCCTCGTTAGGTCGCCAGCCCAGACGTCACAAGCCATCGCGACAATTGCGCTCCTGTCGATCCGTCAAATTCCGTCAAGCGCCTGTCAAGAATCCGACTAAGGCCTGTCAGGGGTATGAGACGGCTAGGGCCTCGACTTTGACGGCCTCCCTCTTAGGCCGGGCCTCAAACGCCCAGCCGGCGGCAATTCCGTCTCATGCCTGTCTCACATTCCGTAAAGGCGGGGTAAAGGTACAGGCAAGGCAAGGCAACGCAATCCATCATTGCTCATCAATAGGCTTGGTATCTATGACGGTAACGTTTGTAGATATCCGGAGTAGCCTTTGAACTTCAGATGCCGAATAACCCTTTGCGTGGAACGCCTCACCCGCCTCTGTATAAATGATTACTTCTCGGCTTTTTCTCGCCTCAATCCACGCAACCACAACCTTCGCGATTGCATTCCAAGGCATCGCGTCAGACAAAGCAGTAATAGCTTCGACAAGCCCCGAATTCTGAGGAGCACTTGAATACATCCGGACGGGGCCATGAGGAATACCTGCCTCATCCAATGCGACCAAAAATGATTTCGCGCTGTGTTTGAAGAGCGTTAAGTGAACCAATGCACATTCCTGAGTACTCATCCTATTCTCGCTGGCTGATTTGAAGAGACTGCCGAATGTCGGCGGCAATTGCGGACGTGAATATTACTCGATGCCTTCTAGCTCAAGGCTAAAACCGTGAAAACCTCAGTGGAAACCACCGCCTGGCAACCTCAACATTTCTCAACAGGCAGCTAGCCCAGCTTCGTGCCGGCACTGCGAATTGAATGGAGTGTAGTGGTCAACTAATCCCGGACACTGCGTTAAGTTTTTCCTCAGCAACAGCGGGCGCCAGCCCGCTGTTGAACTGATGCGGTCGCTGCCAGTTGTAGCGTTGCATCCAAAAGCGGCCGATATCCTGCTGTGCCAGCCAAGCGCTCATTTAGCCCGTGGTCGCTACCCATTCTGTTTTCAGGCTGCGAAACAACCGCTCCATTCGGGCATTATCGTGACAGTTTCCTCGTCGGCTCATGCTCTGCTTGAAGCGATAACGCCACAGACGCTGACGGAAGCTACGACTGCCATATTGACTGCCTTGTTCCGAATGAAATAGTACGTTCTGAGGGCGGCCGCGCTTTTCATAGGCCATGTCCAAAGCCTTGGTCACTAGGTCAGCATCGGGCTTCGATGAAAACGCCCAGCCCACCACGCGACGGGCGAATAGATCGATGGCGGTAGTCAAATAGTGCCAGCGACCTTGCGCCCAGACATACGTGATATCTCCGCACCAGACTTCATTCGGCGCCGCCACCGTGAACGCTCGATCCAGCACGTTCTGGATGTCTGGCCGCTCCACCGTCGCCTTTTTGTAGGTGTGTGAGCCGGGCTGTTTGCTAATCAGCTTCATCTCTTTCATCAGCCTGCGAACCTTGAATCGCCCAATCGCCATCCCGTCCTCGCGCATCATGAGCATGATGCTTCGGCTGCCCGCTGCGCTGCGGCTTTGGGTAAACAGCTCGTTGACGCGGCAGCGCAACACCAGCCGCTTACCGTCCGGAGATCGACGCTTGCGACAGTATGCGTAATAGCAGGACCGGGGCACTTCAAATACCGAGCACAACAGATCAAAAGGCTCTTGAGCGCGGAGCAGATCAATTAACGCGAAGGCTCGTGTTCCTCGGCCATCAAGAGCGCGGTGCCTTTTTTAAGATCGATTTCTCCCGCTCAAGCCGATTGATCCGGGCTTCTAACTCTTGGATTTTTTGCTGTTCGGGCGTCAGCGCTTTACTGGTTGGGGTCACACCGTTTCGCTCTTCCTGGAGCTGGTTTACCCATCGACGCAGGGCCGACTCCACCAAGCCGAGCGAACGGGCTGCTTCGATGTGGCTGTAGCCTTGGTCGAGCACCAGGCTGGCAGCTTCGCGTTTGAACTCGGGCGTAAAGGTACGACGTTGCTTGGTCATCAGACACCTCTCTATGGCGAGCATTCTCGCCTAAATGGGTGCCCGGAATCATTAGACCACTACAGTCCGACCCGTAAAAACCCCTAGCAATGCATGGCGTTTTGATACTACTATCAAGCTTTGGCTAAATGATAGTAGTAAGAAAATGAAGTCTGACGACGAAGAGTACAAACTCTACGAAAAAATTTATCTTGCAGAAGCCGAGCGTAAAGAAAAGTTGCTGGCACGCCTAAACTTGCCATTGGCTATGATAGTAGCGCTGTTGAGTTATCTTTCATATCTACTCTCGAAAGCTCCGGACGTAGATAGCACAGAAGGGGTTTTCTTCTGGATCACATACCTAATGGCTGGTGTCTATCTGTTAGTTGCGGCGGCTCATTTTTCTAAAGCTTGGCGAGCCCGAAAAGATGACTTAGTCATCCCAACCGCCGAAGACCTTGAAGGTCACCGAAAAATCTTGATCAAGTATTTCGATGGAGACATTTCAAAAGCCAACGGCCAATTTATGCAAATCATGATGGACTATTACATCATGGGCGCAACAAGAAACGCGAATAACAATGATAGCCGCAGCACTCAACTAGACCAATTTTCGAAATACGTCATTTACTCTGTAATAGCCTCAATTATCGCTTTCGTCCCAGTGTACTCAGCAACTCACAACAAGGAGAATTGTGATGTCCGACCAAAAGCCGCCACCGCCACCGCCACCACCGATGCGCAATGTTAGAGGTGATGTTCCATTACCACGTCGCGAGCCGCCGCCACCTCCACCACCTAAAAAAGGCTAAGTAAAAATAAGATCGGGGCTACATCCATGACCAAATCTGTACATCAGTTGGGATGTACCCGATCTCTAAAAAGGAAATTTTGCGCAAAATAGTCGGCGCACAAATTTTTGCGACATTGAAAATAATGAAACACCAGAGCATAACAACAATACAAGGACAATAAAGTAAACCAACTCAACTATCTTAAAATCCAAAAAACAGATGACATAGCCACAGCCATTAAGTGCAAATACATGGAGTTACTGCAATGAAAAAACGCGTATTCATTTCTTTCGATTATGACAACGATGTAACCTTGAAGACCTTTTTAGTGGGGCAGGCAAAACTTGATGACAGCCCATTCGATTTAGCAGATTGGTCTATCAAAGAGCATATTGATGACAACTGGAAGGCCAAAGCGAGAACGAGGATTAAAGCCGTTGATGTCGTTTGCGTAATTTGTGGCAACAACACTGACACGGCTGTCGGAGTAAGCGCCGAAGTGAAAATCGCTCAGGAAGAAGGAATACCATATTTCCTTCTAAATGGCTACTCTGATAAAACGTGCATAAAACCTAAAGCTGCGCTATCCAGCGACAAGTTGTATAAGTGGACTTGGCCCAACCTCAAGTCGCTAATCGGCGGGAGCCGATAATGAAAAAAGCCTTAGTCATCGGTATAGATGATTACCCAGCCGCACCATTAAAGGGCTGCGTCAATGACGCAGTTGCGATTTCTGAACTATTAGAAAATGACGGGAGTGGCGACCCAAACTTTTCTGTCATCAAACTAGTCAGTAACGAACAACAAGTCACAAGCGAGCTACTGATAAACTCCATCGCTGAGCTTTTTAGTGGGGAGGCTGATACAGCCCTCTTATATTTCGCTGGGCACGGAATAATTGTTCCTGAAACCAATGCCGGGTACATTGTAAGCAGTGATGGGCGACGTGGCGCATGGGGCACCTCACTGTCAGAAATACTCGCACTGGCAAATAAATCCCACCCCAAGATTAAGTCCTGCGTGATAATTCTCGATTGTTGTCATTCGGGCTACGCAGGAGAAGTGGCGGGAGTAGACGGAAATGCATCAGTGATTGGTACTGGAGTAACGATCTTAACTGCTAGCCATCGTGAAGGTGGTGCGATGGAGGAAGATGGCCGAGGGATCTTCACTGACATATTACTTGACGGCCTTAGAGGTGGATGCTCAGACATTCTTGGAAACATCACACCAGCCGCAATTTACTCCCATGTTGATCAAACGCTCGGACCATGGGAACAACGCCCCATGTACAAAGCGAACGTACAGCACTTTGTCACTTTAAGAAAAGTAGATCCAAAGGTACCAAAAGAAGTATTACGGAGACTTGTAAAATACTTCCCAAGCAAAACTGATATTTTTGCACTAGACCCATCCTTTGAGCCTGACAGAGAAAATATTCCAGACGAGTTCAAACATATCCCTGTAAGCGAAGAGAACGTAAAAATATTCAAAGAACTCCAACAATGCAATCGCTACGGCCTTGTGGTTCCAGTAGGTGCGGACCATATGTTTTATGCCGCAATAAATTCGACGGGATGCAAGCTTACTGGACTAGGAGCCCACTACAGAAAACTAGCAGAGATGAAAAGAATATAAGACCTATCGCTATTTCCTAATTCTTGGAGAGCGTTTTCACAAACCTCTCCAAGCCAAACCCTACGAATAAAGCATCAATCCAAACCTATATTATTTATAATAAACTTCAAATACCCCATCACTTGTTCCCTATCGCTTTCCTTTTCCGCTTCCGTAAGATTATGGTAAGGTGTTTTTATCTGCCGCTCCCATCTCATTACAAGTTCGTTAGGAATTGTCAAGGAGCCGTCGTCATTTCGAGAACACTTAGAATGAAGATATCTTTGCCAGTGCGCCCAGCGCTCGTGCTCCATTTCGGCAAGCGGCTCCAATAACTTAAGCAGATGCGACGCTGACATTTAATTTCACCATTTCAATTCAGTCAACTTATATTCTAGCAGCTATTGCAAAATCTGCCGAACTCCGCCCAGATAAACACGCGCATCAACGCTCGCAAGAATCCAAATTAATGCTTTCCCTTGAAAATGATCCATGTACCTCTTCCTGTTCTCCATAGTATATCGAGCGCAAACATCCAACTCTACCTGTGTTTAATTTTCGAACGCACATTGAATGACCATGTCTTTCCCAATCGAATTTGGGATCAACCGTGCAGTCAGAAAATAGTAATATCGAGCCACCGCCGAACATATCTTTCAGCGCCTGCGGCCCTGCGTAGCTCAATTGCCTGTCGTAACCGAAATTACGACCATCGTGTCTGCCCACCAATGAGCCATATCGCTCCCCTCATCTTCTGCTCTCCAGTTCTCGCCCCACGTCATCCCGCCAAGAATGCTGAGTGTTATCAGGGATCAAGGCCCCTGCGACCTTTAGAGATGTCCTCTAACGCGGTACTGGCGGCTCCTTACGCCCGGGAGCAAGGGCATCTCAGGATCTGGCCTCCTGAACACCGTTACCGGTAGGCGGGTGGAGGCTGCATTGGCTGACGAGACTAGTGCCGCGAGGTCCTGAGCCATGTGCAAGCAGCAAGCAATGCGATGACTGGGGCATGCTGACTGTCATTTAAGTGCAGTCCATTCCTTGGTCTGCGGCACCATCACCTACATGGCTATTGCTGGTGAAATCGGAGTTCGTCACACCGATTGTCACGAGGGGATTGCCGCAAAGCCACATGCGATCAGGGCTGCAGCAGTGTTAGAAGTGTCCGTCTCTTTCCAGGAGGAAGAGACGAGCACAGGTTGGCGCAAAAAATTGGCCAAGCGGATAGGTTGCTGCAGGGCAGCGAGGAAGGTGTATTTGGCGCACGAGCGCCAAAGGTGTAAAAGCATCCATCCCATGGGTAGTGACCGGGTGAGCTGCCGGATGCAAATCGCCTTTGGGGAGAACCACCGTGAGAGCGACGTGACCTTGAAGGCTCGGGTCACTTGGGGTGCTGTCAAAGACAGCCTTTGCACTTTCTTTTCTACGCCCGCAACCCCAGAGGGTCAAGTAACACGCCCGCTGGATTATCCGGTTGAAAATGGTATTAGGCGTGTATGGAATCCCGTGGTTTCCAGCGGCCGATTTGATGCATTTTATTTTATAGGTGAGGTCCATCCAAACAGGGCAGCTGTGCAGCCCTGTTTGGATGGACCAGCATAGAAAGCGGATAACCGAAATTTCAAAGCCGTGCGCTCCCTCGACTGCGCCAAGCGTTGATCTTAGGCTAGAAACGTTTGCACCGGTCTGATTCGCGAACTCATGCGGCGAGATATGCTCCTGCCGGTTCGCTTCGAGGTATCGGTTCCACCAACTCATGATCATTCGCCGCTCCTCCAGGAACTCGGCCTTGTGGATATACGCCGCCCGAACGTTGTTGCGCTCCCTTTGGCTCATCTGCCGTTCGATAGCGGTCTCTGACCAAAGCCCGGATTCGACCAAGGCACTGCACGCCATGGACCGGAAACCATGCCCACAGATTCCGGTCTTGGTGTCGTAAACCATGTTCCGCAAAGCGCTGTTGACCGTGTTCTCGGACATAGGCTTCCACGAGCGAGCGTCACTGATGAACACCAGGTCGAAGTATGCCGTGATCGCATGAATCTGTTCGAGCAACGCCACCGCTTGCGGTGACAGAGAGACTAAGTGGATATCGCCCGCCATCTTCGTCCCTCTGGTCGAATACGGAACGCCATCCAACGCAGGTCGTGTGTCTGGTATCTCCCAGATGCCGCGCTTAAGGTAGAACTCACTCTAACGTGCGAAGCGCAATTCGCTGGACCATACGAACACATGCAACGACAGCATGACGGCCAGCCGAGTGAGAGTGCGCCCGTTGTAGTTCTCGATGCGATTCATCAACTCAGGCAGACTTGACAGCGGGAGTGCATGTCGGTGTGTAACCCGTGGCGCGCTGATGAAGCCCTCAAGATCATATGCCGGGTTCACAGTGAGCAGCCGCAGCCGCCTCACCTCACGCATGATGCTTTGAAGGTAGTTTTGTACCCTCAAAGCCACATCGATCGTGCCGCGTTTCTTGATCTCTTCCAGCGGTTGTATGAGGTCGAAGGTATCCAGATCAACAATGGCGCGTGCGCCTAGCAGCGGGAATACGTGAGTCTTCAATCGACTCGACACGGTCCTCGAATGGCCAACCATCACCGTCGAAAAGCTTCTAGGGGTGGTCAGTAGGTTTGGCTGAACGGCAGGCGGTGTGTAAGTGGAGCAGTAGTACGAGCCATAAGGGTAAACCCCTTTATCGAATCGACTTTATCCCAAACGTTACCCCTAAATCGGCTGGCAGCTGTCGGATTCCGACGGAACGCCATAACGAAAAAACCCGCCATAAGGCGGGTTTCACGGGGGTTCCAGAGATTTTGGTAGCCTTCGCTGGAACCTGAACTGGTGCCGGAGACAGGAATCGAACCTGCGACCTTCGCGTTACGAGTGCGCTGCTCTACCGACTGAGCTACACCGGCGTGGCGACAACGCTACCATTGCCGCCACGCTTTCGCAAATCACTGTTTATCAACAGCTATTGCCCAGCACTCGCCTGCACCGCGGTGCACCCGGCCGGGGCCAGGTCGGCCTCGATATCGGTGCTGCACGCCCAGCCCGTGGCCGAACGGGCCCAGGTCAGGTGCTTGCCCGCCACCGGCGCCGGCGCATCCACCAGCACGCATGCAAGGGTGCCCACACCGGTCGCCGCCACGCCCTGCGCACTCAAGGTGCAGTTGGCCGTTGTCGGCTGGCCGCCAAGGGCGACGACATCGGCCACGTCCTTGCCCTGGTTGATCTGCACTTCGAAGGCGGTCTTCAATGCCGACACCTCGGCCAGCGCCGCCGTGGCCTTGGCCCGCGCCTGGTGGTTGGTGTACATGGGCATGGCAATGGTCGCCAGAATGCCGATGATCGCCACCACGATCATCAACTCAATCAATGTAATACCGCGCTGTCCCTTCATGGGCACTCCCCTCGCAAAAACTCACAAATCCCGCCACGGGCACCGCCGCAGACCAGCGCGCCAGTAGGCCCGAACAGACACCTTTTGTCACCCTGCGGGTACTTAACCCAGCACCGCGCTCGACTACTCTAGTGGCCACCGGGCGGGATTGCCCGAGCCTATCACCCTGAAGCTGTTACAGGGTTTGTGACTGTCCACCGCTGCAGGGAGGTAGCGATGAACCACAAGACAAAAACCTATGCCTGGCAAGGCATCGACCGCTCCGGCGCCCACGTGAGCGGGCACAGAAGCGGGCAGAACAGTGCGCTGGTGAAGGCGCTGCTGCGCGGTCGCGGCATACGCCCTACCCAGGTGAACGCGGCACGCCGTATTACCCTGCAATTGCCCGCTTCGCTCGGCGCCAAGGACATCACCCGCTTCAGCCGCCAGCTGGCAACGTTGTTCAAGGCCGGCGTGCCGCTGCTGCAAGGGCTGGGCATGATCGCCGAAGGCATCAACAACCCACCGCTGCGCCGCCTGCTGGGCACCCTCAAAAACGATATCGCCGCCGGCTGCGGCCTGGCCGATGCGCTGCGCAGGCACCCGCGCCAGTTCGACAGCCTGTATTGCAACCTGGTGGCCGTGGGTGAACAAACCGGCTGCCTGGACAGCCTGCTCGACCAGTTGGCAACGCTGCAGGAGAAACGCCAGGCGCTGCGGGCCCGGCTGAAAAAGGCCATGGTCTACCCCGCGCTGGTGCTGCTGGTGGGGTTGGGGGTGGCGGCGCTGCTGTTGCTCAAGGTGGTGCCGCAGTTTCAGGCCATGTTCGCAGGCTTCGGCGCGCCGTTGCCGGCCTTCACCCAGGCTGTCATCAACCTGGCCGACTGGCTGGGGCAGTATCTGCTGTGGGTGCTTGGGGTAATGCTGGCCACGGGATTTGCCCTGCGCCGCGCCTTCGAGCGTGAGCAGGCGGTGCGTTTGTGGATGTTGCGCCAGGGGCTGCGCATGCCGGTTCTGGGCGCAGTGATGCAGCATGCGGCGCTGGCTCGTTTTGCGCGCACCCTGGCGACGTCGTTCAGTGCCGGCGTACCGCTCACCGAAGCCCTGGGGCCGGTGGCCGCCGCGTGCGGCAATACGCTTTACGAGCAGGCCGTGCTGCGCCTGCGCCAGGCCATCGGCAACGGCCTGTCGATGAGCGCGGCGATGCGCAACGAGCCGCTGTTCCCGTGCCTGGCGGTACAGATGTGCGCCATTGGCGAGACATCCGGCACGCTCGACGATATGCTCGACCGGATCGCCAGCCACCACGAAACGGCCGTCGACGAATGGCTCGACAACCTGGCCAGCCTGCTGGAGCCGATGATCGTGCTGATTCTCGGGCTGGTGGTGGGCAGCCTGGTGGTCGCCATGTACCTGCCGATCTTCCAGCTGGGCGATGTGATCTGACTATGGACCTGTTCGAAACCCTGGCCCGCCAGCCGCTGGCCTACCAATGCTTCGCCCTGTTGCTTGGCCTGATTGTGGGCAGCTTCATCAATGTACTGGTGCATCGCCTGCCAATGATGCTGGAGCGCCAATGGCGCAGTGAGGCCCGTGAAGTGCTGGAGCTGCCCAGCCCGGCCGAGCCACGTTTCGACCTGATGCTGCCCCACTCCCACTGCCCGCACTGCCAGCACCGCATCCGCGCGTGGGAGAACATCCCGGTGCTGAGTTACCTGTGCCTGCGCGGGCGCTGTTCGGCCTGCAAGGCATCGATCAGCCCGCGCTACCCACTGGTGGAGCTGGCCTGCGCAGGGCTTGGCCTGTTCGCGGCCTGGCATTTCGGCTTCAGCGCCAGCGCGGCGGCGTTCATGCTGTTGAGCTGGGGCCTGCTGGCAATGAGCCTGATCGATATCGAGCATCAGTTGCTGCCCGATGTGCTGGTGCTGCCGCTGCTGTGGCTGGGGCTGATACTCAATGCCTTCGAGGTGTTCGTGCCGCTGGACCAGGCGCTGTGGGGCGCCGTGGCCGGCTACCTGAGCCTGTGGACGGTGTACTGGCTGTTCAAGCTGGTCACCGGCAAGGAGGGCATGGGCTATGGCGATTTCAAGCTGCTGGCCATGCTCGGCGCCTGGGGCGGCTGGCAGATCCTGCCGCTGACGCTGCTGCTGGCCTCGCTGGTGGGCGCGCTGCTGGGCCTGGTACTGCTGCGCCTGCGCAACCAGCAGGCGAGCACGCCGATTCCGTTTGGGCCCTATCTGGCCATTGCGGGCTGGATCGCGCTGCTCTGGGGTGGTCAAATGACCACTTCCTATCTGCAATTTGCCGGACTGCAATGACCACACCCGCCTTCACACCCTGGATTCTCGGCCTCACCGGTGGCATCGGCAGTGGCAAGAGCGCCGCGGCACAACGCTTCATCGAGCTGGGCGTGCACCTGGTGGATGCCGACCAGGCCGCACGCTGGGTGGTCGAGCCCGGGCGCCCGGCGCTGGCCAGCCTGGTGGAGCATTTCGGCCCCGGCGTGCTGCAAAGCGACGGGCAACTGGACCGCGCCGCGCTGCGCCAGCTGATCTTCAGCGACCCGGCGCAACGCCGCTGGGTGGAAGCCCTGCTGCATCCGCTGATCGGCCAGGAGATCTTCAGCTACCTGGCCAAGGCCGAGTCGCCCTATGCGGTGTTCGTTTCACCGTTGATGATCGAGTCGGGCCAGTATCAGCGCACCCAGCGCCTGCTGGTGATCGACGCGCCGCAGGCCTTGCAGATCGAGCGTACACTGCAGCGCGACCAGACCAGCCCCGAACAGGTGCAGGCCATTCTCAAGGCGCAGACCAGCCGCGAAGAGCGCCTGCGCCATGCCCACGACGTGATCGTCAACGACCGCGACCTGGCCTGGCTGCATTCGGAGGTCGACCGCCTGCATCACTTTTACCTGACTTTGCGTGGAGGCCAAGCATGAGCCAACCCCTGACCGTAGACTGCCCGACCTGTGGCGCCCCTGTTGAATGGAGTGCCACAAATACCTATCGGCCATTCTGCTCCGACCGCTGCAAGCTGATCGACCTGGGTGCCTGGGCCGCTGAAGAGCACAAGATTCCGGTGGCACCGGATGCCGAAGACGAGCTGTTCTCCGGCGACTTCAACCCGCGCGAACACTAACCGCGCGGTTCGTCGTCCTTCCACGGGGCCTGCAGGTAGCGGGTCCGGTTGAAGGTTTCCAGCCACTCGGGGCAGAACACCACCAGCGCACTGATTACCATGCCGTTGATGAAGGCCTCGGGGAAGATGATCAGCCACAGGTAGCCGATGAAGTCCGACAGCCATTCGGGCATCACGAAGATACCGTCCAGCCACAGCCAGCCAAGGCTGGCCAGCAGGCACAGCAAGGTCGCCAGCGCGGCGGCGAAAAACCCCGAACAGAAGATGTACACGAACAGGTTTTTAGGCTGTGCGCGCTCCACCAGTATGGCCACCCCCTCCGTCACCAGCACCGGCAGGCCAATCAGCAGCAGGCCGTTGACGCCCATCGCCGCCAGGTCCTGACGCCCCAGCGCCACCAGCCCCACCTGCGCCACCAGGCCACCGACGATTGCCAGCGGCCAGTCCAGCAGCAGGGTCACGGCGGTCATGCCGATGAAGTGGTACGACACGCCGGTGTCGAAGTCGCGGCGTACCAGCCACAACGCGAACAGCGCGAAGATGGTGCCGAACAGCAGGTGCTGGCGCCGCCGGTCGGTGAACAGCTCGACCCACGGCGCGCGCCAAACCGCCCACAGCAGCAGCGGCACATAGCACAGCCAGCCCAGCAGCAGGCTTTGTTCCGATAACACTTGTGCGCCAATCACGGCTGTCTGCCCCTTGTGTGCATTGCGCCCGACGATGGCTCATTCTACACACCGTTCCACGGCCTGTTGCCGCCATCCACCGGGCCTGGAATGCAGCGTTGTCATGATTTGGGCGCTAAGCTTGTGCCCATGGATGACTCAGACTACCTGCGCCTGCTAACCATTCAGGCCGAACAAGCCAATGCGTTCCTGTCCAATGCCCGCAAATGGGAGCGCGAGCGTTGGGTATGCCAGCGCCTGCTGCAAGGCCTGAACATCCCTTACCGCAGCGAGGACTTCACCGCCGCCGGTCAGGAGCCACCCGACGTGCTGTTTCGCGATGCCGCCTTCGAGGTGTTCTTCGTGCTCGACGAAGGGCGCCGGCTCAACGACGAATGGCGCGAAGAACTGCAGCGCCGGCGCAGCGCGTTTTCCCTCGCGCAGCTGGTAAGGCGCGAGGCCCGGCCGCGACGCATCAGTGCGCAGGAGCTGCTGCAGCGCCTGGCGCCCACCCTGCGCAAGAAGTCGCACAACTACCGCGAACGCAACCTGGACCTGGGCGAACTGGACATCATTGCCTTCGCCAGCCTCAAGCGCGAAGTGCTCGACCTCAACAGCCACTTCCCGCCGCCCACAGAATACCTGCGCCAGGGCTGGCGCTCGCTGTCGCTGGTGGGCCCGACCTTCGCCCGGGTGCTGTTCGCCCACCCCGATGCGCCGGATTTTCTGCGCGCCAACCTGGGGCGCAGCATCGTCTTCGATGTGGGGATCAGCCTGTGATCGCCGCCCCCTGCCAAAGCGGGATGGCATAAATGCGGCGCGGGTGATACAAAGCGCAATCATTCGCTGTCACGAGCGCTTCGATCCCCCAGGTAAGCCTTTGGCGACGGACTACAGTGAACACTGTAGCGTTCCCACAGTCCTATGCGTCTACCTGACGAGGCCTCCATGACCAGCCGCCTGAACCCCGAAGACCAGCGACGAGTCGATGAATACCTGCGTGCCCCCCAACACCAAGTCGAGCGCAAGCCTTTCAGGCCATGGCTGCTCCTTGCTCTGGTGGTGGGCGTGACGATCAGCCTTGGCCTGTTGAGCCGCCTCCTGAGCCACCTGGTGCTATGAGCTGCCTTGCGCTCGCCCAAACCGCCCGCCCTGCGCGGCCGGCCACTCAGGACCCAACCCAGAATTCCGCAAACCTTATGAGATATCCCCATGACTCACCGTATCGTGATTGTCGGCGGCGGCGCCGGCGGCCTGGAACTGGCGACCCGCCTGGGTAAGACCCTGGGCAAGCGCGGCACCGCCGCGATTACCCTGGTCGATGCCAACCTGACCCACATCTGGAAGCCGCTGCTGCACGAAGTGGCGGCCGGTTCGCTCAATTCCTCCGAAGACGAGCTCAACTACGTGGCCCAGGCCAAGTGGAACCACTTCCAGTTCCAGCTGGGGCGCATGAGCGGCCTGGAGCGTTCGAGCAAGCAGATCCAGCTGGCCGCCACCCTCGACGAGGACGGCCGCGAGCTGCTGCCGGCGCGCACCCTGGCGTATGACACGCTGGTGATCGCGGTGGGAAGCAACACCAACGACTTCGGCACCCTGGGTGCGGCGCAGCATTGCCTGTTCCTCGACACCCGCAAGCAGGCCGAGCGCTTCCACCAGCAGTTGCTCAACCACTACCTGCGCGCCCACGCCGGCGACCTTGCCAGCGAGAAGATCAGCGTGGCGATCGTGGGTGCCGGTGCCACCGGCGTGGAGCTGGCGGCGGAGCTGCACCATGCCGCCCACGAACTGGCCGCCTATGGCCTGGACCGCATCCAGCCCAAGGACATGCAGATCACCCTGATCGAGGCCGGCCCACGGGTGTTGCCGGCACTGCCCGAGCGCATCAGCGTGCCGGTGCACAAAACCCTGGAAAAACTCGGCGTGACGGTGCTGACCAACGCGTCGGTGAGCGAGGTCACCGCAGACTCGCTCAAGACCGCCAACGGCGAGGTGATCCACGCCAGCCTCAAGGTGTGGGCGGCCGGTATCCGCGCCCCGGCGTTCCTCAAGGACATCGACGGGCTGGAAACCAACCGCATCAACCAACTGGTGGTGCGCCCTACCCTGCAGACCACCCTGGACGATGACATCTTCGCGTTCGGCGACTGCGCCGCCTGCCCGCAGCCGGGCAGCGACCGCAATGTGCCGCCGCGCGCCCAGGCCGCCCACCAGCAGGCCTCGCTGCTGGCCAAAGGGCTCAAGGCGCGCCTGGAGGGCAAGCCGTTGCCCACCTACGCGTACCGCGACTACGGCTCGCTGGTCTCGCTGTCGCGCTTCTCGGCAGTGGGCAACCTGATGGGCAACCTCACCGGCAGTGTGATGCTCGAAGGCTGGCTGGCGCGGATGTTCTATGTGTCGCTGTACCGCATGCACCAGATGGCGCTGTATGGCACCTTCCGCACGCTGATGCTGATGCTCGGCAGCCGTATCGGCCGCGGTACCGAACCCCGCCTCAAGCTGCACTGACGGCTACCCCCGTCCGCCCCGGCGCCCTGCCGGGGCCGGATGGGCGCCAGGCCACTGGCGTGCGGTTGACCCGGGGCGAGTTGTATTTCGACGAGGCGCGGATGCGCGCACTACAGCCCCCTGCAGGAGGTGCTGGGCATAGGCAGTACCGCCAGCTGGCTGCACACGCGCTAAACCCCGCGCAAACGAAAAAGGGCACCTTTTGCAAGGTGCCCTTTTTCTGAAGATGGTCGGGGTAAGGGGATTCGAACTCCTGACATCCTGCTCCCAAAGCAGGCGCGCTACCGGACTGCGCTATACCCCGGTAAAAAAAAGACACCGATTAAGGTGCCTTTTTTAATGGCTGGACGCTAATGGCGTACCAACCTTTTAAGATTCAAACCCAGCGAACCGGATTCAAAAATGGTGGGTCGTGTAGGATTCGAACCTACGACCAATTGGTTAAAAGCCAACTGCTCTACCAACTGAGCTAACGACCCAAATATGGTCGGGGTAAGGGGATTCGAACTCCTGACATCCTGCTCCCAAAGCAGGCGCGCTACCGGACTGCGCTATACCCCGGTTTGAAATTTGGCTCCGCGACCAGGACTCGAACCTGGGACCCAATGATTAACAGTCATTTGCTCTACCGACTGAGCTATCGCGGAACTATCAATTTCAAGTACAACTTGCTGCAATTTCGAAAACTGTATCGCTACCGCTTCGAACTCTTTGACCTTGTGCATCGCTGCGTTCATGTCTCTGAGGCGCGCTATTCTACAATCTTCAAAACCCTTGTCAACCCTTAATTTGCATTCAACACACTGATTTGCAACTTTTTTTCAGATTCCCACTTCTGCCGGAAACCTGCGGGGTGACATACAGCGGGGCGCACTTTACAAGCACTCGAAGCAAAATGCAAAGAAAAAAGGCCTCGAAAATCGAGGCCTTAGCGTAACCCGCCGAAAACTCAGGCAAAGACGATCTCTTCGCCCTCCAGCTTGGCGGTGATGCTGCTGCCCGGCATGAACTGACCCGACAGAATCAGTTGCGCCAGCGGGTTCTCGATCCAGCGCTGGATCGCCCGTTTCAGCGGCCGTGCGCCATACACCGGGTCGTAACCGACCGCGATCAGCTTGTCGAGGGCCTCGGGGCTCAGCTCCAGGCTCAGCTCGCGTTCGGCCAGACGGCTGCGCAGACGCGACAGCTGGATCTGGGTGATACCGGCGATCTGGTCGCGACCCAGAGGCTCGAACACCACCACTTCGTCGATACGGTTGACGAACTCGGGGCGGAAATGCGAACCCACCGCATCCATCACCGCAGCGCGCTGCGCCTCGCGATCACCCACCAGTTCCTGGATCTGTGCCGACCCCAGGTTGGAGGTCATCACGATCACCGTGTTGCGAAAGTCCACGGTACGGCCATGACTGTCGGTCAGGCGACCGTCTTCAAGCACTTGCAGCAACACGTTGAACACGTCCGGGTGGGCCTTCTCGACCTCGTCCAGCAGCACTACCGCATAGGGTTTGCGCCGCACGGCTTCGGTCAGGTAGCCGCCCTCTTCGTAACCCACGTAGCCTGGCGGTGCACCAATCAGCCGCGCCACGGAATGTTTCTCCATGAACTCGGACATGTCGATACGCACCATGGCCTCTTCGGTGTCGAACAGGAACTCGGCCAGGGCCTTGCACAGCTCGGTTTTACCCACACCGGTAGGGCCCAGGAACAGGAACGAACCACTTGGCCGGTTAGGGTCGGACAACCCGGCCCGCGAACGACGCACCGCGTTGGCCACGGCCACCACGGCCTCTTCCTGGCCGATCACGCGCTGGTGCAGCAGGCTTTCCATCTTCAGCAGCTTCTCGCGCTCGCCTTCGAGCATCTTGGATACCGGGATACCGGTCCACTTCGACACCACCTCGGCGATCTCTTCCTCGGTCACCTTGTTGCGCAGCAGCTGGTTTTCGGCCTTGCCATGCTGGTCGACCATCTGCAGGCTGCGCTCCAGGTCCGGGATCACCCCGTACTGCAGCTCGGCCATGCGGCTCAGGTCGCCCTTGCGGCGGGCGGTTTCCAGCTCCTGACGGGACTGCTCGATCTTTTGCTGGATCTGCGCAGAGCCCTGCACTTCGGCTTTTTCCGAGGTCCAGATCTCTTCCAGGTCGGAGTACTCACGCTCCAGCCGCACGATCTCCTCGGTCAGCTTCTCGAGGCGCTTGAGGGCCGCCTCGTCGTCTTCCTTCTTCAGCGCCTGGGATTCCACCTTCAGTTGAATCAGGCGACGCTCCAGGCGGTCGAGCACCTCGGGCTTGGAGTCGATCTCCATGCGGATGCGGCTGGCCGCCTCGTCGATCAGGTCAATGGCCTTGTCGGGCAACTGACGATCGGTGATGTAGCGATGGCTGAGCTTGGCCGCGGCAATGATCGCGCCGTCGGTGATCGCCACCTTGTGGTGCACCTCGTAACGCTCCTTGAGGCCACGCAGGATGGCGATGGTGTCTTCCTCGCTCGGCTCCTCTACCAATACCTTCTGGAACCGACGCTCCAGCGCCGCATCCTTCTCGATGTACTGGCGGTACTCGTTCAGCGTGGTGGCACCGACGCAGTGCAGCTCGCCGCGCGCCAGCGCAGGCTTGAGCATGTTGCCGGCATCCATCGAGCCTTCGCCTTTACCGGCGCCGACCATGGTGTGCAGCTCGTCGATGAACAGGATGATCTGGCCTTCCTGCTTGGACAGCTCGTTGAGCAGGCCTTTGAGGCGCTCTTCGAACTCGCCGCGGAACTTGGCGCCGGCAATCAGCGCGCCCATGTCCAGCGACAGCAGGCGCTTGCCCTTCAGACCATCGGGCACTTCGCCATTGATGATGCGCTGGGCCAGGCCTTCGGCGATGGCAGTCTTACCCACGCCAGGCTCACCGATGAGCACCGGGTTGTTCTTGGTACGGCGTTGCAGCACCTGGATGGTGCGACGGATCTCGTCGTCACGGCCGATCACCGGGTCGAGCTTGCCGTCTTCGGCACGCTTGGTCAGGTCGACGGTGTATTTGTCCAAAGCCTGACGCGATTCCTCGGCGTTGGGGTCGTTCACCGCTTCGCCGCCGCGCAGGTTGCTGATGGCGTTTTCAAGCGCCTTCTTGCTCACGCCCTGGCCGAGCAGCAACTTGCCGAGCTTGCTGTTCTCGTCCATGGCCGCCAGCAGCACGAGCTCGCTGGAGATGAACTGGTCGCCCTTCTGCTGGGCCAGGCGATCGGCCTGGTTGAGCAGGCGTGCCAGGTCCTGCGACATGTTGACGTCGCCGGTAGGGTTCTGGATTTTTGGCAACTGGTCGAGTTCTTTGCCCAGTTCCTTGCGCAGGCTGTTGACGTCGAAGCCCACCTGCATCAACAGGGGCTTGATCGAACCACCCTGCTGGTCGATCAGCGCCTGCAACAGGTGCGCAGGCTCGATCGCGGGGTGATCCATGCCAACCGCCAGGGACTGGGAGTCGGATAACGCCAGTTGCAGCTTGCTGGTCAAACGGTCTATTCGCATAACTTACCTTCCTTTAATGGGCAGGCCGGAGCGATGGACACACCTGATGAAGAAAAACCTGCCTGAGATACCCCTATAGATAAGGGTGATTGTGGAAGATTCAAGCGTAGCGGGCTTGATCCAGGTCAGCGAGGCGCCAGCCAGATCAGCGAAGCGAAGCGCCCGGTAACGGGGCTGCGACGGTAGGAATAGAAGCGTGGGTCGCTCACGGTGCACAGGCCGCCGCCATACACGGCAGTGATGCCACGGGCCGCCAGGCGAATGCGCGCCAGTGCATAGATGTCGGCCATGAACTTGCCGGGCTGCGCCCCCGCCACGAAGGCGCTGGCACTTTCCGGATGAACGGTCATGAAGGCTTCGCGCACTTCGCCGCCCACTTCGAACGCCTGGGGCCCGATGGCCGGGCCCAGCCATACCAGCACCTCGCTGGCCGGTACGCCCAGCGCATCGAGCGTGGCCTCCAGCACACCGCCCACCAGCCCGCGCCAGCCGGCATGGGCAGCGCCCACGCGGGTGCCGGCACGGTCGCAGAACAGTACCGGCAGGCAGTCGGCGGTCATGGACGTGCAGGCGATGCCGGGGGTGCTGGTGCAGCTGGCGTCGGCTTCGGCAACCCGCGCCGGGTCGGCCTCGACCACATCGATGCCGTGCACCTGCTTGAGCCAGGCGGGCTGGATGGCGAACTGCGCGGTCAGGCGCCGACGGTTCTCGGCCACTGCGGCCTGGGCGTCACCGACGTGGTCGCCCAGGTTCAACGAATCGTAGGGCGCCAGGCTCACGCCGCCGCCCCGGGTGGTGACGCACGCCTTGACCCAGGCTGGCGCAGGCCAGTCGGGGGTCAGCAGGTGGTGCGTCAGCGGGCTCATCCGACGAAGGCCTCGCGGTCCTGCTTGAGCAGCGACAGCAGCCATACGAAGTCGTCCGGCAGGGACGACTCCCAGCCCATGCGCTCACCGGTCACCGGGTGATCCAGCTCCAGGAAGCGTGCGTGCAGGGCCTGGCGCGGGAAGGTCTTGAGCGCGTCGACCATGGTCACGCTGGCCGCCGGCGGGATGCGGAAGCGCCCGCCGTATACCGGGTCGCCGACCAACGGGAAGTTGACGTGGGCCATGTGCACGCGGATCTGGTGGGTACGCCCGGTTTCCAGCTTGACCCGCACGTGGGTGTGCGAACGGAAGCGTTCGAGCACGCGATAGTGGCTGACGGCCTGCTTGCCGCCCTCCATCACCGCCATGCGCTGGCGCTGCTGGCCGTGACGACCGATCGGGGCGTTGATCTTGCCGCCTGCGGTAACCACGCCGATCACGATGCATTCATAGATGCGGCTGACGCTGCGACTTTGCAACTGGGCTACCAGCTGGGTCTGCGCCTGAATGGTCTTGGCCACCACCATCAGACCGGTGGTGTCCTTGTCGAGGCGGTGCACGATGCCGGCGCGCGGCACGTTGATGATGTCCGGCACGTGGTGCAGCAGGGCATTGAGCAGGGTGCCGTCGGCATGACCGGCAGCCGGGTGCACCACAAGCCCGGCCGGCTTGTTGATGACCAGGATGTGCTCGTCTTCGTAGACGATGTCCAGTTCGATGTCCTGCGCCACCCACTCGCCCTGGGCTTCCTGCTCGGCGTCAAGCGCCAGCAGGGCGCCGCCATGGACGATGTCGCGCGGACGCACGACGTTGCCATCGACGGTCAGTAGGCCTTCTTTGATCCAGGCGGAAAGGCGCGAGCGCGAGTGCTCGGCAAACAGTTGGGCGGCGACTTGGTCGAGGCGTTGCCCGCCCAATTCGGACGGTACCTCTGCGCGAAGTTCAATTTTCTCGGACATGCTCGAATCAGGCGGAGGCACAGCCTTTGGTTTCAGCTGCACGCTTGTGGTTAAATACGGCGTCTTTTGCCCCGAGGGTTCCAACGGGGTGCTCATCATAACAGGACGGCCTCGCCCAAGACAGCAGCCGTCATAGGGACGCAAGCCGCCATGCAAGTGAAACACCTGCTGCTGATCGCCATCCTCGGACTCACCGCTGCTTGTTCTTCGAAGGAAGTCGTCGACGAAAACCTCAGCGAAACCGAGCTGTACCAGCAGGCGCAGGCCGACCTGGACAACCACAGCTATACCAGCGCCACCTCCAAGCTCAAGGCCCTGGAGTCGCGGTACCCGTTCGGCCGCTATGCCGACCAGGCGCAGCTGGAGCTGATCTACGCGAACTACAAGAACGCCGAGCCCGAGGCTGCCAAGTCGGCGGCCGAGCGCTTTATCCGCCTGCATCCGCAGCATCCGAACGTCGACTACGCCTATTACCTCAAGGGCCTGACCTCGTTCGACCAGGACCGCGGCCTGCTGGCGCGCTTCCTGCCGCTGGACATGACCAAGCGTGACCCGGGCGCAGCGCGTGACTCGTACAACGAGTTCGCCCAGCTCACCAGCCGCTTCCCCAACAGCCGCTACGCGCCGGACGCCAAGCAGCGCATGATCTACCTGCGCAACCTGCTGGCCTCCTACGAGATCCACGTGGCCGACTACTACCTGACCCGTCAGGCGTATGTTGCCGCTGCCAACCGTGGCCGCTACGTGGTGGAAAACTTCCAGGAAACCCCATCGGTCGGTGACGGCCTGGCGGTGATGACCGAAGCCTACATGCGTCTGCACCTGGACGAACTGGCAGCCACCAGCCTGGAAACCCTGAAACTCAACTACCCCGATCACCCGAGCCTGAAAGACGGCCAGTTCGTGCCGCAGCAGGACGAGGCGGACAACCGCTCGTGGCTGTCCAAGGCCACCCTGGGCCTGATCTCCAGCGCGCCGCCGCTGCCGCCAGGCCAGACCCGCGCCAACCAGGACGTGCAGAAGCAGTACCAGGACGCCAAAGACGCGATCCCGCAGGAACTGCTGCCCAAGGACGAAAATGGCGACGTGATCGAAGAAGAAAACCACGAAGCCGAAGGCAACAACGAAGACCGTTCGTGGTTCAGCTACATGACCTTTGGCGTGTTCGACTGACACGCCATACGGTGAATGAAAAAGGGAGGCCTGATGGCCTCCCTTTTTTGTTGCCAGGCCCTAAACTGGGGGCTCTTCATTCGACAAAGCTGGACACCATGGTTCGCCTAATTCTCTGGATTGCCCTGATTGCTGCTGCGTTCTGGTTGTGGCGCAAGTTCAAGGCCGGCACTGCTGCCGATACTCGCCCTACCCTCGATGACCCGCTGAAGATGGTGCGCTGTGCCCATTGCGGCGTGCACCTGCCCACCGACCGTGCCTTGCACCGGGGCCAGCTGTGGTATTGCAGCCCGGCGCATCTGGAGCAGGGGCCCAACGATACCCGCCAGGGCTGAGGGCCCTTCGCCGGCCAGGCCGGCTTCCACATGCCTGCTGTTACAGCAGGCGCGGCCCCGGCGCGTACGGCGCCGGGTCGATGATCGGCGCACGCCCCAGCAGCAGGTCGGCGAACAACCGGCAGGACGCCGGCGCCAGCACCAGCCCGTTGCGGTAATGCCCGCAGTTCAACCACAAGCCTTCATGCCCGGGCACCTGGCCGATGTACGGCACACCTTCCGGTGAGCCAGGCCGCAACCCCGCCCAATGCCCGACCGGCGTGGCATCGGCCAGCGCCGGCAGCAATTCGATGGCCGAGGCCTTCAGGCTCGCCAGCGCCGCTTCGGTGGGCGTCTTGTCATAGCCTGCATGCTCCAGTGTGCTGCCGACCAGAATGTGCCCGTCACGCCGTGGGATCGCGTAGCGCCCCTTGGCCAGCACCATGCTCGGCAGGAAATCCTTCGCGCACTTGAACAGGATCATCTGCCCTTTCACCGGCTCCACCGGCAGCTCCAGGCCCAGCGGGCGCAACAGGTCGCCACTCCAGGCCCCCGCCGTAAGCACCACCTGGTCGGCGCGGATCGGGCCATCGACGGTTTCAACGCCGCAAATACGCTCGCCCTCGCGGCTGAACCCGGTGATTTCACAATGCTCGCGAAGGGTCACGTTCGGCAGGGCCTGCAACGCCGCCTTGAGCGACTTGACCAGGCGCGGGTTGCGCACGTTCGCCACACCCGCCATGTAGATGGCCCGCTCGAAACCCGGCCCCAGCACGGGCACCGCCGCATAGGCGCGGGCCACATCCACTGCGCTCAACGGGCGCCCCTCGCGGGCCGCCCAGGCCAGCGCCTCGGCTTCATCGTCCAGGTCCAGCCAGTACAGGCCGGTGGTATGCACCTCGGGGTCTACACCGGTGCTGGCGAACAGACGCTCGCCCAGCTGCGGATAGAAGTCCTGCGACCAATGCGCCAGGGCGGTAACCGCCGGGCTGTAGCGCCACGGGTACAACGGCGACACGATCCCGCCCCCGGCCCAGGAAGACTCCTGCCCGAGCGCGCCCTTGTCGCACACCACCACCTGCTCGACATCGGCCGCCAGGTTGAACGCAGTCAGCAGGCCGATCACCCCACCGCCGACAATCACTACTTGCTTGGTCATCTATTGGTCCAGTACCCGTATGAAAGACGTCAGTTACCCCAGCAACCCCCGTCCGCCTCGTTGCTGGCGCCGGGGTTGCCGCGCACACCCTGCTGATCGAGCTCGAAGTCGCCACAGGCGTCGCCGGCCATCAGCCCGCCGGCATGACGCCGGGCCAGCAGGCTGAAACCCTCGGCCTCGCGGCTGGCGTGCAGGCTGTAATGGCCTGTGCCGGGGGGCAACGGGGTGATCACGGCGTCGGTATCGGCATACTGGCCCGTGCGGGCGCGGTGGCGCTCCAGGTGCTGCGCACTGTCGAACAGCAGCCCCACGACCTCGCTGCGTGCGGCTCTTTTCACCGTGTCGCGGTAGCTGGGGTAGGCAATGCCCGCCAGAATGCCGACCACGGCGACGACAATCAACAGTTCGATCAGGCTCAGGCCCTGATGAGTTCGCGGCATGTTGTGCGCCCCTAGTGGATCTGCCGCCACAAGATACGTTGCGCCGGCCATTCAGCCGACACCACTGGCTGCGCCAGCACGCTCTCCAGAACCACCCGCGCCTGCTGCTGACGCCCCACGGCAGTCACCCGAAGCAGCTGCACCTCAAGGCCGTCCGGCAGCCGCGCGGGGCGCGAGCTGCGGCCCAGGTTCTGTACCAGGAAGAAGCCAGGCCCTTGCGCCTGCCAGCCCAGCCCGGAGCTTGGCCCCGCCCCGCCCTGCACACCGGCGGCGCGTACCCTGGGTGCCTCCGGCGGCGGCAGGCAGTACACGCACGGGCCCGGTGGCTCAAGCCCCGCCAGCACACGGGCCTCGGCGAGCCGCAACGTGGCTTCCGCCGCTTCGAACGCCTGCAATGCCATCACCAGGTTGCCGGCCATGCGTGCCTGCAAGGCGGCACTGTGCAGCACCGAAACACCCAGCAGGCCGCACAGCAGCATCAGCACCAGGCACACCAGCAGCGCCATGCCCCGTTGCAGCTTCATGGCAGGCGGTTACGCACGGCGGCGACCATCTGATAGGTTTGCGCGCGCACCCGTTCAGCGGGGTGGTCCAGGGTCAGGCGCAGGCGGATGCTGCGAATGCGCGAAGGGTCGGGCACCGCCGTCATCCAGGCCAGCTCACCGCCCTCGCCCGCCACGCCCAGGTCAACCTGCAGCCGGCTGACATGTTCGATCAGCACCGCGTGGCTGCCCCCACTGGCGAGCAGCAGTTGCCCGTCCACCAGGCGGTACACCTGCTGACGAACCGGCAAGGCGAACTGGTGTGGCCCGGGCAACCGCTCGCCTGCCTGCACCTGGGCGGTGCTCAGGCAGTCGGTGAGCAGCGTCCAGTTGGGCGGGCCACCGGCCTCCCCACCCTGCACGCCAACCAGGCTCAGGCTGCGCAGGGTGCCGTCAGGCTCGAGGCTGACACTGATCGGCAGGGCAAATGTCGCGGCAATGGCAGGGTCAGCAAAGCTGATTGCCTCGCGCCGCAGGCAGCCGAATGCGCCGGCCATGCGGATGTCACGGGCCATGCGCTGCAGCGCAAAGCGCGCATCCTCCTGCAACTGCGCAAGTGCGCCCTGCGCCTGCCAACCCTGCAGCACACCGATGAACAGACGGCTGCCGGCCAGCACCAGCAGCACGCCCAGGCTCAACGCCAGCAGCGCCTCGACCAGGCCGAAACCGGTGTCGCGCCTCATGGTCCCACCTGCCCCTGCACAGCAAGGCCACCGCCCTGCCAGTGCAGGTCGAGTGCGAGCCCATTGCCCGCCTGGCGCACCTGTGCCTGCGCGGACGCGCCGGCCACCTTCATCAGCTCGCGCTGCAAGGCGCTGGCCTCCCCGGCCGTCAGCCCGCCCGCAGCGCGCGCGCCTTCGAGCAGGGCCTGGGCCAGGTACAGCGCCTGGGTGGTACGCAGCGCGCCGTCGGTGCCGTGCAACGCCCGCCCTTGCAGCGCAGCCGCCGCCATTCCCCCCAGTGACAGCACCAGCAGCGCCACCATCACTTCGATCAGGGTCATGCCCTGCTGCAGCCTCCTGGCCATGTTCGCCTCCTGCGAAATTTCCCCATGTGATTGCCTACCCGGCCGACTGTACGCCCAACCGAGCGGCACTGAATCTACAGAGAAGCACTTCCAGGGAGGGATGCACGATGGGGCAACAGGGCGTAACACTGATACAAATGATGTATGCGCTGGGGCTGATCGCGGCGCTGACGCAGTTAGGGCTGCCGGCCTACAGCGCCATGAGCGTGAGCCTACAGCGCGAGGCCAGCGCGCAGAACCTTGCCCAGGCCTTGCGCAGCGCCCGCAGCGAAGCCCTGCTGCGCAATCAGCGAGTCAGCCTGACGGCCTTTGAGGGCGACTGGAGCAAGGGATGGCGAATGAGCGCCGACGATGAAGGCTTGCTGCACGAGTACCGTGCCAGCGGGAAGGTTCGTGTGGTGGGCAATCAGCCGCTGGCGCGGCAGGTGCATTTCAGCGGGCTGGGGGTACCGCTGCAGGCGGGCGGTGCGTTCCAGGCCGGGACCCTGCACGTGTGCGAAAGTCCCGGAACCCGGAGCCTGCATCAGGTGGTGCTGTCACGCACCGGGCGGGTCAGCCTGCGCCACCTCGCCACCGATCAGCCGCTGTGCGCGGCCGCCGGGTCAGATCAGTGAACGCACCCTCAGCTCCTTGGGCATCGAGAACGTTACATTCTCTTCGCGACCATCGAGCTCGTCGGCACCTGTGGCGCCCCACTCCTGCAACTGCGCGATCACGCCACGCACCAGCACTTCGGGGGCGGAGGCGCCGGCGGTGATGCCGATACGCTCGACACCGTCGAACCAGCTGCGCTGCATGTCTTCTGCACCGTCGATCAGGTAGGCCGGGGTGGCCATGCGCTCGGCCAGCTCACGCAGGCGGTTGGAGTTGGAGCTGTTCGGGCTGCCCACCACCAGTACCACGTCGCACTCGTCAGCCAGTTGCTTGACCGCATCCTGGCGGTTCTGGGTGGCGTAGCAGATGTCGTCCTTGCGCGGCCCGCCAATGCTGGGGAAGCGCGTGCGCAGCGCATCGATGACACGGCTGGTGTCGTCCATCGACAGGGTGGTCTGGGTCACGAAGGCCAGGCGTTCGGGGTCACGAACCTGCAGGTTGGCGACATCTTCTTCGTCTTCGACCAGGTAGATCGAACCGCCATTGCTGGCGTCGTACTGGCCCATGGTGCCTTCGACCTCGGGGTGCCCTTCGTGGCCGATCAGGATGCATTCCTTGCCATCGCGACTGTACTTGGCCACCTCGATGTGCACCTTGGTCACCAGCGGGCAGGTCGCGTCGAAGACCTTGAGGCCGCGCCCCGCCGCTTCCTGGCGCACGGCCTGGGAAACGCCGTGGGCACTGAAGATGACGATGACGTCATTGGGCACCTGGTCGAGCTCTTCGACGAAGATCGCCCCGCGCGCGCGCAGGTCTTCGACCACGAACTTGTTGTGCACCACTTCGTGACGCACATAGATCGGCGGGCCGAACACCTCGAGGGCGCGATTGACGATTTCGATCGCCCGGTCCACGCCGGCGCAGAAGCCGCGTGGGTTGGCGAGTTTGATCTGCATGGCTGACTCCTGGCTCAAAGGGCCTTGACTGCGAGGATTTCCACCTCGAAGTTCAGGGTCTTGCCGGCCAGCGGGTGGTTGAAGTCGATGGTCACTTGCGCGTCATCGAACGCCTTCACCACGCCGGGCAACTCGGCGTTGGCCGCGTCGTTGAAAATCACCAGCAGGCCCTCGGACAACTCCATGTCCTGGAACTGCGAGCGGGGAATGATCTGCACGTTCTGCGGGTTCGGCTGACCGAAGGCATTCTCCGGTGCCACGCTGACGGTGCGCTTGTCGCCGGCCTTGAAGCCGAAGATAGCGGCTTCGAAGCCCGGCAGCAGGTTGCCGTCGCCGACCTTGAACACCGCCGGAGCTTTCTCGAAGGTGCTGTCGACAGTATCACCGTTTTCCAGGTGCAGCGCGAAGTGCAGGGTGACTTCGGTGTTCTGGCCGATACGGGTATCAGTCATGGACGGGTTCTCCGGACTTTTTGCTCTTGAACATATCCAGCGCCAGCATCACGGCGCCCACGCTGATGGCGCTGTCGGCCAGGTTGAAGGCCGGGAAGTACCAGCGGTTCTGCCAATGCACGAGGATGAAGTCGACCACGTGGCCGAGCACGATGCGGTCGTACAGGTTGCCCAGCGCACCGCCCAGCACCAGGGCCAATGCAACGGCCAGCCAGGTGTCGTCGCGGCCCAGGCGCTTGAGCCACACCACCAGCACCGCACTGACCACCAGGGCGATCAGGGCGAACAGCCAGCGCTGCCAGCCGGAGCTGTCGGCCAGGAAGCTGAAGGCCGCACCGGTGTTGTAGGCCAAGGTCCAGCTGAAGTAGTCGGGGATGACCACGATCTGCTGGTACAGGCTCAGCGCGCCTTCGAAGTAGTGCTTGCTGGCCTGGTCCAGGACCAGTACCAGCAGGCTCAGCCACAGCCAGGCGAGGCGCCCGAAGCGCCCCACGTTGGGGTTAGGCATAGTGACGCACCTCACCTTTGCCGCTGATGTTGTCGACGCAACGACCGCAGATTTCCGGATGCTCCGGGTTCACGCCCACGTCGGCGCGGAAGTGCCAGCAACGGCCGCACTTGGCGTGACCCGACTTGACCACCTTGAGCTTGAGGCCGGCCACTTCGGTAACCACGGCATCGGCCGGGGCTTCGACGAATGGCGCCACGCTGGCTGCCGAGGTGATCAGCACGAACCGCAGTTCGTTGCCCAGCTTGTTCAGGTCGGTGCTCAGGGCCTCATCGGCGAACAGGGTGACTTCGGCTTGCAGGTTGCCGCCGATGGCCTTGGCCGCACGCTGGTTCTCCAGCTCCTTGTTGACCGCAGCCTTGACGGCCATCACGCGGTCCCAGTAGGTGCGGTCCAGCTCGATGCCTTCCGGCAGCTCGGTCAGGCCCTGGTACCAGGTGTTGAGCATGACCGACTCGTTGCGCTCGCCCGGCAGGTACTGCCACAGCTCGTCGGCGGTGAACGCCAGGATCGGTGCGATCCAGCGCACCAGCGCTTCGCTGATGTGGTACAGCGCGGTCTGGCACGAGCGGCGCGCGACACTGTTGGCGCCGGTGGTGTACTGGCGGTCCTTGATGATGTCGAGGTAGAAGCCGCCCAGCTCCTGCACGCAGAAGTTGTGGATCTTGGAGTAGACGTTCCAGAAACGGTACTCGCCGTAGTGCTCTTCCAGTTCGCGCTGCAGCAGCAGGGTACGGTCGACCGCCCAGCGGTCCAGCGCCAGCATGTCGTCGGCCGGCAGCAGGTCGCGGGCCGGGTCGAAGCCGGACAGGTTGGAGAGCAGGAAGCGCGCGGTGTTGCGGATGCGCCGGTAGGCATCGGCGCTGCGCTGCAGGATCTGGTCGGAAACCGCCATCTCGCCGGAGTAGTCGGTGGCCGATACCCACAGGCGCATGATGTCGGCACCCAGGGTGTCGTTGACCTTCTGCGGCTCGATGGTGTTACCCAGCGACTTGGACATCTTGCGGCCGTTCTCGTCCACGGTGAAGCCGTGGGTCAGCAGCTCGCGGTACGGCGCATGGCCGTCGATGGCGCAGCCGGTGAGCAGCGAGGAGTGGAACCAGCCGCGGTGCTGGTCGGAACCTTCCAGGTACAGGTCGGCGCGCGGGCCGCTTTCGTGGCCGATGTTGTGCGAGCCACGCAGCACGTGCCAGTGGGTGGTACCGGAGTCGAACCACACGTCCAGGGTGTCGGCGATCTTGTCGTACTGGCCGGCTTCGTCACCGAGCAGTTCGGCGGCGTCCATCTTGAACCAGGCTTCGATGCCCTCGAGCTCGACGCGCTGGGCCACCTGCTCCATCAGTTCGACGGTGCGCGGGTGCAGTTCGCCGGTCTGCTTGTGCAGGAAGAACGGGATCGGCACACCCCAGTTGCGCTGACGCGAGATGCACCAGTCCGGGCGGTTGGCGATCATCGAATGCAGGCGCGCCTGGCCCCAGGCCGGCACGAACTTGGTTTCTTCGATGGCGTTGAGGGCGCGCTTGCGCAGGGTTTCGCCGCTGTCAGGCTGCTTGTCCATGCCCACGAACCACTGCGCGGTGGCGCGGTAGATCAGCGGGGTCTTGTGGCGCCAGCAGTGCATGTAGCTGTGGCTGATGGTGTCGGTGAACATCAGCGCGCCGACTTCGGCGAGCTTGTCGACGATGTGCGGGTTGGCCTTCCAGATGAACTGGCCACCGAAGAATTCCAGCGAGTCGACGTACACGCCGTTGCTCTGCACCGGGGTGAGGATGTCGTCGTTGACCATGCCGTAGCGCTTGCAGGTCACGAAGTCGTCTTCACCGTAGGCCGGGGCCGAGTGGACCACGCCGGTACCGGCGCCCAGCTCGACGTACTCGGCCAGGTAGACCGGCGACAGGCGATCGTACAGAGGGTGACGGAAGTTGATCAGCTCCAGTGCAGAGCCCGGCGCGGTGGCGATCACCGAACCTTCCAGCGAGTAGCGCTTGAGGCAGGCTTCGACCAGCTCTTCGGCCAGCACCAGCAGCTTGTCGCCGACGTCCACCAGGGCATAGCTGAACTCGGGGTGCACGTTCAGCGCCTGGTTGGCGGGGATGGTCCACGGGGTGGTGGTCCAGATCACGATGGCGGCGGGCTTGGCCAGCGACGACAGGCCGAAGGCCTGGGCCAGCCGCGCTTCGTCGGCCACGTTGAAGGCCACGTCGATGGTCTGGGACTTCTTGTCGGCGTATTCGACCTCGGCTTCGGCCAGGGCCGAACCGCAATCGAAGCACCAGTTCACGGGCTTGAGGCCCTTGAACACGAAACCGTGCTTGACCATTTCGGCCAGGGCGCGGATTTCGCCGGCTTCGTTGGCGAAGTCCATGGTCTTGTAGGGGTTGTCCCAGTCACCCAGCACGCCCAGGCGGATGAATTCCTTCTTCTGCCCTTCGATCTGCTCGGCCGCGTAGGCACGGCACAGCTCGCGGGTCTTGTCCGCGGTGAGGTGCTTGCCGTGGGTCACTTCAACCTTGTGCTCGATCGGCAGGCCATGGCAGTCCCAACCCGGCACGTACGGCGCATCGTAGCCGGCCAGGGTCTTGGACCGCGAGATCATGTCCTTGAGAATCTTGTTGAGCGCGTGACCGATGTGGATCTTGCCGTTGGCGTAGGGCGGGCCGTCGTGCAGCACGAACTTCGGACGATCCTTGCCAATTTCGCGCAGCTTCTGGTACAGGCCAATGCTGTCCCAGCGCTGCAGGATCTGCGGTTCGCGCTGTGGCAGGCCGGCCTTCATCGGGAAGGCGGTGTCCGGAAGGTTTAGCGTGGCTTTATAGTCGGTCATTTCAGGCTCTTCGTTAGCGGTTGACCGTGCCAATGGGCACGTGCGGCGGCGATATCCGCATCGATCGCCGACTTCAGCGCCTCCAGGGAGGCGAATCGCTGCTCATCGCGCAGCTTGTGGTGGAATTCCACCGTGAGACGCCGGCCATACAGATCGCCGGCAAAATCCAGGAGATGCACTTCCAGGTGGGCGCGGCCATCACCTGCAACGCTGGGGCGCACGCCGATGTTGGCGACACCCGGCCACGCCTGGCCATCGAGTTCAACGCTGACCAGGTACACCCCGGTGAGCGGTACGCGATGACGCTTGAGTTGTATGTTGGCCGTGGGCCAACCCAGCTGGCGCGCCAGCTTCTGCCCATGCAGCACCCGGCCGCGGATGCGGAACGGGCGGCCCAGCAGACGCTCGGCCACGGCAAAGTCGGCACGCGCCAGTGCTTCGCGCACCTGCGTGCTGCTGACCCGCAGGCCCTCGAGCTCCACGGTTTGCGCCGCTTCCACGGTGAAGCCGTGGCGCAGGCCGGCCTGCTGCAGGAACGTGAAGTCACCCACCCGGTCGCAGCCGAACCGGAAGTCGTCACCGACCTCCAGGTGCTGCACGCCCAGGCCGTCGACCAGGATGGTGTCGACGAATTCGGCTGCGCTGAGCTTGCACAGGCGCTGGTTGAACGCCAGGCACAGCACCCGGTCGATGCCTTCGGCGGCCAACAGGGCGACCTTGTCGTGCAGGCGGGCCAGGCGCGCAGGCGCGGTGTCCGGTGCAAAGTACTCACGCGGCTGTGGCTCGAAAATCACCACGCAGCTGGGTACGCCCAGCGCTACCGCGCGCTCACGCAAACGCGCCAGGATAGCCTGGTGACCGCGGTGAACACCGTCGAAGTTGCCGATAGTGGCAACACAGCCCCGATGCTCGGGGCGAAGGTTGTGAAGGCCTCGAACCAGCTGCATAACGCGCTTCTTGCTCATAAAGTGGTCGATTATAACCACACCCGGGCGCCGACGACAGGCAGCAGCGCGATGCCAGGGCGTCTAAAACACAAAACCGACGCCTGACCCGCGCCGGCCATCAGTGCAGCGCCTTGCGGGCGAAGTCCCGTGGACGAAAACCAAACAGGTACAGGCAACCGAAATAGGTCACCACGCCTGCGCCAATCAGTACGCCCAGCCGCAGGAACCGCTCGAGCATGTGCCCCTGCTCCCAGGCAGGCATGTACCACATGCCGGCCACCAGCACACCGGCCATCAGCAGTACGGCCACCAGCAACTTGAGCAGGTAGGCGGTCCAGCCCGGCTGCGGCTCGAACAGGTTCTGCTGGCGCAGCTTCCAGTACAGCAGGCCGGCATTGAGGCAGGCGCCGACACTGATCGCCAGGGCCAGCCCGGCATGCTGCAGGTAGCCGATGAACACCAGGTTGAGCAGTTGCGTGGCCACCAGGGTGAAGATGGCGATCTTTACCGGTGTACGGATGTTCTGCTGGGCATAGAAGCCAGGGGCGAGCACCTTGACCAGAATGATGCCGAGCAGGCCGACCGAGTAGGCGATCAGCGCGCGCTGGGTCATGGCGGCATCGAAGGCGGTGAACTTGCCGTACTGGAACAGGGCCACCGTCAGTGGCTCGGACAAAATTGCCAGGGCAAAGGTGCAAGGCAACACCAGCAAGAAGCACAGGCGCAGGCCCCAGTCGAGGATGCGCGAATACTCGTGGCGATCCTTGCTGGCGTAGGTCTTGGCCAGGGTCGGCAGCAGGATGGTGCCCAGCGCCACGCCCAGCACCCCGGAGGGCAGCTCCATCAGGCGGTCGGCGTAGTACATCCACGACACCGAGCCGGCCACCAGAAACGAGGCGAAGATGGTGTTGATGATCAGCGAGATCTGGCTTACCGACACCCCGAGGATGGCTGGCAGCATCTGCTTGAGCACGCGCCATACCCCGGTATCGCGCAGGTTCAGGCGGGGCAGCACGAGCATGCCGATCTTTTTGAGGTGCGGCAGCTGGTACAGCAGCTGCAACAGGCCGCCGGCCAGTACCGCCCAGCCCAGGGCCATCACCGGCGGATCGAAGTACGGGGTGAGGAACAGCGCGAAGAAGATCATCGCGACGTTGAGCAGGGTCGGCACGAAGGCCGGTACCGAGAAACGGTTCCAGGTGTTGAGGATGGCGCCCGCCAGGGACGACAGCGAGATCAGCAATATATAAGGAAAGGTCACGCGCAGCAGGTCGGTGGTCAGCTCGAACTTCTCGGCGCTGTCGACGAAGCCCGGCGCGGTGACCCACACCACCCAGGGTGCGGCCAGGATCCCCAGCGCCGTGACCACCGCCAGCACCAGGGTCAGCAGGCCGGCGACATAGGCCACGAAGGTGCGGGTCGCCTCCTCGCCCTGCTGGCTTTTGTATTCGGCCAGGATCGGCACGAACGCCTGGGAAAACGCCCCCTCGGCAAAGATTCGCCGCAGCAGGTTGGGCAGCTTGAAGGCAATGAAAAAGGCGTCGGTGGCAACACCGGCGCCGAAGATGCGCGCCAGGATGGTATCGCGGACAAAGCCCAGCACGCGCGACACCATGGTGATGGAACTGACTGCAGCCAGGGACTTGAGGAGATTCATCGAAAGATTTTCATGCCATATGGATGAAGGAGAGGCCTAAACGGCATCCAAGTATGCGATACTCCGCCGCGCAAAGCAGACAGAGCAAAACTCCCGAGTTTACAGGTCATGCGCCAGAAGGGAATCATCCCCTCCAGCGAATCGACCGCTCAGCGGAACCTAACAAGCGCCCTTGACAACCGATCAACTCATCGGCATGATTCGCGGCCTATTTTGTTTGCTATTTACCAAGTCTTTCGAGGAGCTCGACGGTGGCCAACTCACCTTCCGCCAAAAAACGTGCAAAACAGGCTGAGAAGCGTCGCAGCCACAACGCCAGCCTGCGTTCCATGGTTCGCACCTACATCAAGAATGTAGTCAAGGCCATCGACGCAAAAGACGCCGAAAAAGCGCAAGCTGCTTACATCCTGGCTGTTCCAGTTATCGACCGCATGGCCGATAAAGGCATCATCCACAAGAACAAGGCTGCTCGCCATAAAGGCCGTCTGAATGGCCACATCAAGGCACTGAAGATTGCTGCAGCTGCCTAAGCGACGCTTGTTAAAAAACCGACCCTAGGGTCGGTTTTTTATTGCCTGCGATTTGATGATGCCGGGAAGACAGGGCCGCTCCCTTCGCCGACCAGGCTGACTCCTGCAGGAGACGGCCTGGTCGGCGAAGGGCTATGCCTTGCCTACTTGCCGAGCGGGATCTTCGGCGCCCATTGCAGCCATTCGTCCTCGGCCTTGTCGAACAGGGCAAAGGTCTGCTGCGGCAACGCTGCGTTGCCCATCTTGTCGCCGTCTGGCGTGGCGAAGGCAATGCCACCCTCGATCAGGGTCTCCAGCGACTCGGTACGCACCGTAGCGCCCTTGAACAGGCCGATATCGAAGCCGAAGCCACTGCTGTTCCAGAAACGGCTGCCACCGCGCACAAGCGAGGCGTAGCGTGGCTCGATCAGGATATGGATCAGCACGCGATCCGCTGTCTGCCCCAGTTCGTACCCCGTGACCTTGCCCACCGGCACTTCACGGTAGGTGACCGGCACACCGACCTTGATCGACCCGCGTCGAGCAGCGCTGAGCACCACCGGCAGGCCAGCCTCGCGAGCGGTCAGGTCCGGTGGCTCGGGCAAGGCCACGAAGTTGCGCTGCGAGCCCTGATTCTTCGCCGCCGGTTGCACTTCAAGGTACTGACCGGTGACCAGCGTCTCCAGGTTGGCCGTCTTGACGATACCCAGCGCCGGCTTGACTACCCAGAACTGCGTGCCCACACGCGCAATACGCTCGGGCACCTCGGTGATCTGCGCCTTGAGCGTCACCGATTGCAGGTCCTCCGCCAGGTCCACCGCTTCGACCTTGCCGACATCCAGCCCCTTGAAGCGTATGGGGGTGCCGACCTTGAGGCCGTCCGCACGGTCCACCTTGATGGTGATGCTGGTGCCCTTGCGATCCGCCGCTTCCTGGTTGGCCAGCAGGCGGAAGGTGGGGATACGACGCTTGAGCGGTACATTCTGTTTCGGCGTATCGAAGGCGATGCCACCGGCCATCAGGCTCTGCAGCGACTCGCTCTTGATCTGGATGCCCGACAGGCCGCCAGTCAGGGTAATGCCGCTGGCGTTCCAGAAACGCGTCGAACCATTGACCAGGTTGGCGTACTCGGGCTCGATGTGCACGCCAATCAGCAGGCGTTGCTGCTTCCTGGAGAACTGGTAGCTTTGCACGCTACCCACCTTTACCTGCCGATACAGGATCGGGCTGCCAACCTCGAGCGAGCCCAGGTTGTCGCTGAACAGCACAAGGTGCAGGCCGGGCGCCTTCAGATCGAGGGGCGGGGCCTTGGCCCGGGCTTCGAATTCACGCTGAGGCGAGGCGCCCTTGTCGCCGGGACGGATAGCAATGTAGTTGCCCTTTACCAACGCCTCCAGGCCGGTGATACCCGCCAGGGAGATCGACGGCTTGACCACCCAGAACTGGGTGCCTTCGACCAGGTAGTCCTCGGCCAGCGGGTCCAGGGTCAGCTCGGCCATGGCGCTGGAGAGGTCGGCATCGACCTTCAGGGCTTTCAGCGAACCTACCTGTATACCTTTGTACATGACCGGCGTACGGCCCGCCTGCAGGCCCTCGAAGTCGCTCAGCTTGACCTTGACCCGGATACCCGCCTGGGCGGCGTCGAAGTCTTCGAAAAGACGGAACGGCAGGTTCGGGTCGGTGGGCGGGCTGTCCTTGCGGTGCTCGGGGGTAGCGAATGCGATACCGCCGGCAACGATGCTGGCCAGGGACTCGCTGCGCACCTTCACGCCCGACAGGTTGGCATCGATGCTCACGCCGCTGGCGTTCCAGAAACGCGTGTGCTTGCGCACCAGGTCGGCATAGCCCGGCTCGATGAACACCTTGATCTCGACCGTACCCTGGTCGTCGGAGAGCTTGTAGCTCTTCACCCGGCCAACCTGGATCTGCTTGTAGAACACGGGGCTGTCACGGTTGAGCGACCCCAGACGATCGGCCTTGAGGGTCAGATGCAGGCCGGGCACGCTGTCGGACATCGGCGGTGCTTCGCTCAACGCATTGAAACGCTTGCTCGGCTCGCCATCGCCCGGGCTCACGGCAATGTAGTTGCCTGATACCAGCGTCTCCAGCCCGGTGATCCCGGCCAGGCTCACGTTTGGCTTGACCAGCCAGAAGCGAGTGTTCTTGCGCAGGTGCTCCTCGGCCACCTGGTTCATCTCGATGGTGGCGATGACACCTTTGTTGCGGCCTTTGTCATCGAGCACCAGGCTCTTGACCTTACCCACCGACATGCCCTTGTAGACCACCTCGGTCTTGTTGGCGACGATACCCTCGCCGCTCTCGAAGCGAACCTCGATGTTCACCCCCGCTTCACGGTAGGCCTGCCAGCCGAGCCACCCACCGATCACCAATGCGATCAGGGGCAGAATCCAGATGGCCGACCAGTTCGAAGCTGGGCGGGTTTTAGCCGTAGGCAAATCACTCATGGTCGTCATCCGACTCCGTGTTATCCCAAATCAGTCGGGGATCGAAAGTTACTGCAGCAAGCATTGTCAGAATCACCACACTGGCAAAGGCGACCGCCCCCAGGTTGGCTTCGACACTGGCAATCCGGCCGAAATTCACCACCGCCACCAGGATCGCGATGACGAAGATATCCAGCATCGACCAGCGGCCGATGAATTCGATGAAGCGATACATCACGATGCGCTGGCGTGCCGACAGCGGCTGGTGGCGCTGCACCGAGTACAACAGCAGGGCGATGCCCACCAGCTTGAAGGTAGGTACCAGAATACTGGCGATGAACACCACGGCCGCGATCGGCAGCATGCCGTGCTGCATCAGGGTGATGACGCCGGACATGATGGTGTCGGGGCTGCCCTGCCCCAGGGTGCTGACCGTCATGATCGGCAGCACGTTGGCCGGTATGTACAGAATGGCCGCGGTAATCAGCAGCGCCCAGGTACGGGCCAGGCTGTTGGGCCGGCGTGCATGCACCAGCGCCCCGCAGCGTGTGCAGGTCTGGCTGCTGGCGCCCGCCTCCTGGCGGTTGAGCTCATGACACTCGGTACAGATCAGTATTCCTGCGTCAATCGCCCGCATGCACATCTTCTCCCGACAAGGCTACCCAGATCTGGTGGGGGGACATCACCACTTCCAGCCAGACCTGAACCAGCAACAAACTGACAAAACACAGCAAGCCAAGCCCTAGGCTGAGTTCGGCCATATCCACCAGCTTGACGATGGCGACCAGTACGCCCATGAGGTAGACCTCAAGCATGCCCCAGTCGCGCATGTGGTGATAAAAACGGTAAAGAAGCAGGCCGTAGCTGCGGCCCCTGTTCAAGCGGATGGTCAGCAACACGACCAGCTGACACAGCAGCTTGAGCAGTGGAATGGCCATGCTGCACAGGAACACCACCACCGCCACGCCACCCATGCCACTGTTGTACAGGCCGATCACACCGCTCCACACCGTGTCATCGGAGTTCTGGCCCAACAGATGGAGTTGCATGATCGGCAGAAAGTTCGCCGGCACGTAGAGCAGCAAGGCCGCCAGTACCAAGGCCAGGCTGCGCTCGACCACATTGTGCCGATGGGCGTACAACTCATAGCCGCAGCGCGGGCATTGCGCTTTTTCATCCGTCTTGAGCTCGGGCTTGCGCAGTAGCAGGTCGCATTCGTGGCACGCCACCAATTGATCCAGCGGCAAGCCTGCGAGTGAATCGCGATCGTCAGGGTCGGGCATAGAAGGGTTCTGAGAAAAAAAACGTCGGGGCCTATTCTAGTGTCGTTGCCCCAATTGTGGGAGCACAACCGCGCAGGAGCCAGCCTTGGCGCAGAACAGGCCACAAAGACAAAACCCCTACCTGCAGATGCAGATAGGGGTTTCGGAATTTAATCTTGACGATGACCTACTCTCACATGGGGAAACCCCACACTACCATCGGCGATGCATCGTTTCACTACTGAGTTCGGGATGGGATCAGGTGGTTCCAATGCTCTATGGTCGTCAAGAAATTCTGTTGCCAGAAGGTCTTGTTCAGACACTCCAGCGAATCGGGTATGTGATGTTTGTGAGTTACAAATCTTCGGCTTACTGTGTCTTCACAACACCGCAATCTGGTCGTTCGACGCAAATTGCTTGGGTGTTATATGGTCAAGCCTCACGGGCAATTAGTATTGGTTAGCTCAACGCCTCACAGCGCTTACACACCCAACCTATCAACGTCGTAGTCTTCGACGGCCCTTCAGGGAGCTCAAGGCTCCAGTGAGATCTCATCTTGAGGCAAGTTTCCCGCTTAGATGCTTTCAGCGGTTATCTCTTCCGAACATAGCTACCCGGCAATGCCACTGGCGTGACAACCGGAACACCAGAGGTTCGTCCACTCCGGTCCTCTCGTACTAGGAGCAGCCCCTCTCAAATCTCAAACGTCCACGGCAGATAGGGACCGAACTGTCTCACGACGTTCTAAACCCAGCTCGCGTACCACTTTAAATGGCGAACAGCCATACCCTTGGGACCGGCTTCAGCCCCAGGATGTGATGAGCCGACATCGAGGTGCCAAACACCGCCGTCGATATGAACTCTTGGGCGGTATCAGCCTGTTATCCCCGGAGTACCTTTTATCCGTTGAGCGATGGCCCTTCCATACAGAACCACCGGATCACTAAGACCTACTTTCGTACCTGCTCGACGTGTCTGTCTCGCAGTCAAGCGCGCTTTTGCCTTTATACTCTACGACCGATTTCCGACCGGTCTGAGCGCACCTTCGTACTCCTCCGTTACTCTTTAGGAGGAGACCGCCCCAGTCAAACTACCCACCATACACTGTCCTCGATCCGGATAACGGACCTGAGTTAGAACCTCAAAGTTGCCAGGGTGGTATTTCAAGGATGGCTCCACGCAGACTGGCGTCCACGCTTCAAAGCCTCCCACCTATCCTACACAAGCAAATTCAAAGTCCAGTGCAAAGCTATAGTAAAGGTTCACGGGGTCTTTCCGTCTAGCCGCGGATACACTGCATCTTCACAGCGATTTCAATTTCACTGAGTCTCGGGTGGAGACAGCGCCGCCATCGTTACGCCATTCGTGCAGGTCGGAACTTACCCGACAAGGAATTTCGCTACCTTAGGACCGTTATAGTTACGGCCGCCGTTTACCGGGGCTTCGATCAAGAGCTTCGCGTTAGCTAACCCCATCAATTAACCTTCCGGCACCGGGCAGGCGTCACACCCTATACGTCCACTTTCGTGTTTGCAGAGTGCTGTGTTTTTAATAAACAGTCGCAGCGGCCTGGTATCTTCGACCGGCATGAGCTTACGGAGCAAGTCCTTCACCCTCACCGGCGCACCTTCTCCCGAAGTTACGGTGCCATTTTGCCTAGTTCCTTCACCCGAGTTCTCTCAAGCGCCTTGGTATTCTCTACCCAACCACCTGTGTCGGTTTGGGGTACGGTTCCTGGTTACCTGAAGCTTAGAAGCTTTTCTTGGAAGCATGGCATCAACCACTTCGTCGCCTAATGGCAACTCGTCATCAGCTCTCGGCCTTAAGATCCCGGATTTACCTAAGATCTCAGCCTACCACCTTAAACTTGGACAACCAACGCCAAGCTGGCCTAGCCTTCTCCGTCCCTCCATCGCAATAACCAGAAGTACAGGAATATTAACCTGTTTTCCATCGACTACGCTTTTCAGCCTCGCCTTAGGGACCGACTAACCCTGCGTCGATTAACGTTGCGCAGGAAACCTTGGTCTTTCGGCGTGGGAGTTTTTCACTCCCATTGTCGTTACTCATGTCAGCATTCGCACTTCTGATACCTCCAGCAAGCTTCTCAACTCACCTTCACAGGCTTACAGAACGCTCCTCTACCGCATCACCTAAGTGATACCCGTAGCTTCGGTGTATGGTTTGAGCCCCGTTACATCTTCCGCGCAGGCCGACTCGACTAGTGAGCTATTACGCTTTCTTTAAAGGGTGGCTGCTTCTAAGCCAACCTCCTAGCTGTCTAAGCCTTCCCACATCGTTTCCCACTTAACCATAACTTTGGGACCTTAGCTGACGGTCTGGGTTGTTTCCCTTTTCACGACGGACGTTAGCACCCGCCGTGTGTCTCCCATGCTCGGCACTTGTAGGTATTCGGAGTTTGCATCGGTTTGGTAAGTCGGGATGACCCCCTAGCCGAAACAGTGCTCTACCCCCTACAGTGATACATGAGGCGCTACCTAAATAGCTTTCGAGGAGAACCAGCTATCTCCGAGCTTGATTAGCCTTTCACTCCGATCCACAGGTCATCCGCTAACTTTTCAACGGTAGTCGGTTCGGTCCTCCAGTCAGTGTTACCTAACCTTCAACCTGCCCATGGATAGATCGCCCGGTTTCGGGTCTATACCCAGCGACTAAACGCCCTATTAAGACTCGCTTTCGCTACGCCTCCCCTATTCGGTTAAGCTCGCCACTGAATATAAGTCGCTGACCCATTATACAAAAGGTACGCAGTCACCTAACAAAGTAGGCTCCCACTGCTTGTACGCATACGGTTTCAGGATCTATTTCACTCCCCTCTCCGGGGTTCTTTTCGCCTTTCCCTCACGGTACTGGTTCACTATCGGTCAGTCAGTAGTATTTAGCCTTGGAGGATGGTCCCCCCATATTCAGACAAAGTTTCTCGTGCTCCGTCCTACTCGATTTCATGACTAAGAGATTTTCGCGTACAGGGCTATCACCCACTATGGCCGCACTTTCCAGAGCGTTCCGCTAATCTCAAAGCCACTTAAGGGCTAGTCCCCGTTCGCTCGCCACTACTAAGGGAATCTCGGTTGATTTCTTTTCCTCAGGGTACTTAGATGTTTCAGTTCCCCTGGTTCGCCTCTTGCACCTATGTATTCAGTACAAGATACCTGACTTATGCCAGGTGGGTTCCCCCATTCAGAGATCTCCGGATCAAAGTCTGTTTGCCGACTCCCCGAAGCTTATCGCAGGCTACCACGTCTTTCATCGCCTCTGACTGCCAAGGCATCCACCGTATGCGCTTCTTCACTTGACCATATAACCCCAAGCAATCTGGTTATACTGTGAAGACAACATTCGCCGAAAACTTGTAATTACTCACAAATTTTACCTTAGCCTGAACACACACCAGTGAAAGTGCTGTCCAGTCTATCTTTCTATCACATACCCAAATTTTTAAAGAACGATTCTGATAAAGTTCAGAAATCAATATTCGACGCGAATATTCATTTCTAAGCTTTGACAAACTGGCAAGCGGGGTGGTGGAGCCAAGCGGGATCGAACCGCTGACCTCCTGCGTGCAAGGCAGGCGCTCTCCCAGCTGAGCTATGGCCCCAGCAAATTGGTGGGTCTGGGCAGATTCGAACTGCCGACCTCACCCTTATCAGGGGTGCGCTCTAACCAACTGAGCTACAGACCCAATCGAAGGTTGCTAACCTAATCGTCTTCTTCAATGAATCAAGCAATTCGTGTGGGAGCTTATGAGACAGCTGATGTCGTCGATTAAGGAGGTGATCCAGCCGCAGGTTCCCCTACGGCTACCTTGTTACGACTTCACCCCAGTCATGAATCACACCGTGGTAACCGTCCTCCCGAAGGTTAGACTAGCTACTTCTGGTGCAACCCACTCCCATGGTGTGACGGGCGGTGTGTACAAGGCCCGGGAACGTATTCACCGCGACATTCTGATTCGCGATTACTAGCGATTCCGACTTCACGCAGTCGAGTTGCAGACTGCGATCCGGACTACGATCGGTTTTGTGAGATTAGCTCCACCTCGCGGCTTGGCGACCCTCTGTACCGACCATTGTAGCACGTGTGTAGCCCAGGCCGTAAGGGCCATGATGACTTGACGTCATCCCCACCTTCCTCCGGTTTGTCACCGGCAGTCTCCTTAGAGTGCCCACCATAACGTGCTGGTAACTAAGGACAAGGGTTGCGCTCGTTACGGGACTTAACCCAACATCTCACGACACGAGCTGACGACAGCCATGCAGCACCTGTCTCAATGTTCCCGAAGGCACCAATCCATCTCTGGAAAGTTCATTGGATGTCAAGGCCTGGTAAGGTTCTTCGCGTTGCTTCGAATTAAACCACATGCTCCACCGCTTGTGCGGGCCCCCGTCAATTCATTTGAGTTTTAACCTTGCGGCCGTACTCCCCAGGCGGTCAACTTAATGCGTTAGCTGCGCCACTAAAATCTCAAGGATTCCAACGGCTAGTTGACATCGTTTACGGCGTGGACTACCAGGGTATCTAATCCTGTTTGCTCCCCACGCTTTCGCACCTCAGTGTCAGTATGAGCCCAGGTGGTCGCCTTCGCCACTGGTGTTCCTTCCTATATCTACGCATTTCACCGCTACACAGGAAATTCCACCACCCTCTGCCCTACTCTAGCTCGCCAGTTTTGGATGCAGTTCCCAGGTTGAGCCCGGGGATTTCACATCCAACTTAACGAACCACCTACGCGCGCTTTACGCCCAGTAATTCCGATTAACGCTTGCACCCTCTGTATTACCGCGGCTGCTGGCACAGAGTTAGCCGGTGCTTATTCTGTCGGTAACGTCAAAACAGCAAGGTATTCGCTTACTGCCCTTCCTCCCAACTTAAAGTGCTTTACAATCCGAAGACCTTCTTCACACACGCGGCATGGCTGGATCAGGCTTTCGCCCATTGTCCAATATTCCCCACTGCTGCCTCCCGTAGGAGTCTGGACCGTGTCTCAGTTCCAGTGTGACTGATCATCCTCTCAGACCAGTTACGGATCGTAGCCTTGGTGAGCCATTACCTCACCAACTAGCTAATCCGACCTAGGCTCATCTGATAGCGCAAGGCCCGAAGGTCCCCTGCTTTCTCCCGTAGGACGTATGCGGTATTAGCGTTCCTTTCGAAACGTTGTCCCCCACTACCAGGCAGATTCCTAGGTATTACTCACCCGTCCGCCGCTGAATCGAAGAGCAAGCTCTTCTCATCCGCTCGACTTGCATGTGTTAGGCCTGCCGCCAGCGTTCAATCTGAGCCATGATCAAACTCTTCAGTTCAATACTGCTTGGGTTTTGAGAAAACCCTAAACTTGGCTCAGCATTCTCAAATGACTTACTTTCAAATCTTTCGATTTTCGTGCAGTCACTTGTGATGCTGATAATCTTTCTGACTATCAGTCTGAGCTCACAAGCACCCACACGAATTGCTTGATTCAGTTGTTAAAGAGCGGTTGGTCAAGAACTTTTCGTCTCAACCGAGGCGAGCATTCTACGCTTTCCTCAGAGTCTGTCAAGCGTTTATTTTGAAGTTTTTCGTTTCACTTCAAACACTTGACTCGCTTCGATCTCTCGTAGCGGGAGGCGAATTCTACAGCGTTACAACCTGCTGTCAACCACCTTTTTCACCGCTGCCGATCTTTCGATCGAAGCACCTCCAGCCTGACCTGAAACGTCCAACTCGTTGATATTCAAGGAGTTTTTCGTTTCGACTGCGCCGGAAGTGGGGCGAATTATAGAGAGATTAAATCGTGCGTCAAGGGCTAATTTGAAACTTTCGTCACCGATACACGCTTGCGCCCTCCCAGACGGGGAATGCGCCTCTCTATAGAAGGCACTCTCAGCAGCATCAACAACCCACCGATGACCGCGTACACCGTCCATTCCTTGAGGTCTGCCCGCACTATCCACAGAAAATGCAGCAGCCCCAGACCCAGGATCACGTAAACAAGCCGGTGCAGCTTCTTCCACCGCGCGCCCAAGCAGCGCTGGCTGTAGCGGTTGGAGGTCACCGCCAGTGCCAGCAGCCCGACAAGCGCCAAACTCCCAACAATGATGTAAGGGCGCTTGCGCAACTCGACGCCCAACTGCCCCCAGTCCAACCCGAGGATAAAGAACAGGTAGGCACACAAGTGCATCAGCACATAGGCAAAGCACCACAGGCCGAGCTGCCGGCGCACCACGATCCAGCCAGACCAGCCTGTCAGCTTCTGCAACGGCGTCATGCAAAGCGTTACCAGCAGCATGACCAGAGCACCCTGCCCCATCCTGTCCACCAGCACCTTGCCCGGATCGGGGCCCAGCGCATCGAGCACAGCCTGGGCCAGCCAGTACAGCGGCCAGACACAAGCCAACAGAAAGGCCGCGAAACGAAACAGTGGATAGCGCATCAGTAGTTCTTCCGCAGGTCCAGGCCGCTATATAAAGAAGCCACTTCGTCCGCATAGCCGTTGAACATCTGCGTATCGCGAACGTTGGGGCTGAACAGGCCGCTGGGCAGCCTGCGCTCACGGGCCTGGGTCCAGCGTGGGTGGTCCACCGTGGGGTTCACGTTGGCATAGAACCCGTACTCTTCAGGCGCGATGTTCTGCCAGGTGGTGCGCGGCTGCTGCTCGACCAGGCTGATACGCACGATGGACTTGATGCTCTTGAACCCATACTTCCACGGCACCACCAGGCGCAGCGGCGCACCGTTCTGGTTGGGCAGTTCGCGGCCATACATGCCCACCGCCAGGATGGCCAGCGGGTTCATCGCCTCATCCAGTCGCAGCCCTTCCACATAGGGCCAGTCGATCAGGGCGAAGCCCGAACGCTGCCCGGGCATGTGCTTTGGATCCTGCAGGGTTTCGAAGCGGATGTACCGGGCCTTGGAGGTCGGTTCCACCTGCTTGAGCAATGCCGAAATCGGAAACCCCAACCAGGGGATCACCATCGACCAGGCCTCCACACAACGCAGCCGGTAGATGCGCTCTTGCAACTGATAAGGCTTCATGAAGTCTTCGAGCGCATAGCGGCCCGGCTTACCGACCTCGCCATCCACCACCACCGTCCATGGCGAAGTCGGCAGCGCACCCGCGTTGGCAGCAGGGTCGCCCTTGTCGGTACCGAACTCGTAGAAGTTGTTGTAGTGCGTCGCATCCTTGAACGGCGTGATCGCTTCACCCTTGACCGTTACCGCCTGCCATTGGGTGCCCGGCAGTTTTTCGGCAAACCAGCTGGGGGCAGCACCGGCGTCGACGTCCGCATACTGCGAAACCTCGGCGGCAGCGGCCCAGCGCGGCAAGCTGCCGACCGCCAATGCAGCCGCAGTGCCACCCAGCAGAGCGCGTCGGGAGAGATAGAGGGACTCAGGCGTGATATCCGATTCTTTGCAGTCGGAAGGCCGGGACAGCTTGATAAGCATAAAGACTCCGTAGAACCGGTGAGCTGATGCACCAGTAGACTACGGAGCCTTGGGGAAATTACATCACTGCTCGGTGGTTTTCTTGCGACGCGAACGCAACAGGTACTGGATAGGACCCGACGCGGCATACGCGAGGAAAATCAGCAGCAGAATGCGTGGCGGATCGCTGAACACCACCGCGAACACCAGCACCACCACAAGGATCGCCACAAACGGCACCCGCCCCTTGAGGTCCAGCTCCTTGAAGCTGTTGTACTTGATGTTGCTGACCATCAGCATGCCGGCAGCCGCCACCAGCAGCGCCACCAGGAACGAGAGCTTGGAACCCTGGATGCCATAGTCGCTGAACGCCCAGACCGTACCCGCAACCACGCCGGCTGCCGCCGGGCTGGCCAGGCCGATGAAGTAGCGCTTGTCGGCCTTGCCGACCTGGGTATTGAAGCGTGCCAGGCGCAATGCCGCACCCGCCACATAGATGAAGGCAACCATCCAGCCGACCTTGCCCATGTCACCCAGCGCCCAGCCGAAGGCCAGCAACGCCGGGGCCACGCCAAAGGCGACCATGTCGGACAACGAGTCGTACTCGGCGCCGAAGGCGCTCTGGGTGTTGGTCATGCGGGCAACACGCCCGTCCAGACCATCGAGCACCATGGCGACGAAGATCGCGATGGCAGCGAAAGCGAAGTACTTGCTCGCTTCGCGCGGATCACCGGCACTCAGGGCGCTCTGCGCACTCATGGAGTTGATGATCGAATAGAAACCGGCGAACAGGTTCGCAGTGGTGAACAGGTTGGGCAGCAGATAGATGCCGCGATGCCGTACCTTGCGTCCTTCGGCGTCATGCCCTTCTTCAACATGCTCATCGATCGGTAGCAGGCTTTCGGCGTCAGAGGCCTTGTTCGGCTCTTCGGGACGTTCGCTCATGGACATTACCTTGCAACGGTTTGGAAAGTTTCGACAGACGTCTGCGACGAGGGTTCGCCGGCAAACGATGAAGCTTTATACCAGAAGCTGACTGCCTAAACGAAAAAACGCGGCCGAAGCCGCGTTTTCATCGCATCAGATCAAGATCAGTTCTTGGCCTTGTCGACGATTTTGTTCGCTGCGATCCAAGGCATCATCGAGCGCAGTTGCTCGCCGATGACTTCGATACCGTGGGCAGCGTTGTTGCGACGCTTGGCGGTCATCGAAGGATAGCCGGTAGCGCCTTCGCTGATGAACATCTTGGCGTATTCGCCGTCCTGAATGCGTTTCAGGGCATTGCGCATGGCCTGACGGGATTCGGCGTTGATGACTTCAGGGCCGGTCACGTACTCGCCGTATTCGGCGTTGTTGGAGATCGAGTAGTTCATGTTGGCGATACCGCCTTCGTACATGAGGTCAACGATCAGCTTCAGTTCGTGCAGGCACTCGAAGTAGGCCATTTCTGGCGCGTAGCCCGCTTCAACCAGGGTTTCGAAGCCGGCCTTGACCAGCTCGACGGTACCGCCGCACAGAACGGCCTGCTCGCCGAACAGGTCGGTTTCGGTCTCGTCCTTGAAGGTGGTTTCGATGATGCCGGTACGGCCGCCACCAACGCCTGCGGCGTAGGACAGGGCAACGTTCTTGGCATTGCCGGAAGCGTCCTGGTAGATAGCGATCAGGTCAGGGATACCGCCGCCTTTCACGAACTCGGAACGCACGGTGTGACCAGGCGCTTTTGGCGCGATCATGATCACGTCCAGGTCAGCACGTGGAACGACCTGGTTGTAGTGGATAGCGAAACCGTGGGAGAAGGCCAGGGTGGCGCCCTTCTTGATGTTCGGCTCGACTTCGTTCTTGTACAGCTGCGACTGGAACTCGTCCGGGGTCAGGATCATGACCAGGTCGGCACCGGCAACAGCGCTTGCCACGTCAGCCACTTTCAGGCCGTGGGCTTCGGCTTTGGCAACGGTGGCCGAACCTTTACGCAGACCAACAGTGACATCCACACCGGAGTCTTTCAGGTTGCACGCTTGAGCGTGGCCCTGGGAACCGTAACCGATGATGGCAACTTTCTTGCCCTGGATGATCGAAAGGTCGCAGTCTTTGTCGTAGAAAACTTTCATGAAAATACCCCTGGTTATCTCGGCCCTTTCAGGCCATTCGCTAATTTTTTGAGTTAGATGCTGAGCACTTTGTCGCCACGGGCAATGCCGGTGACACCACTGCGTACTGTTTCGAGAATGGACGCGGTACCAATCGACTGGATGAAGCTGTCCAGCTTGTCGCTGGTGCCCGACAGCTGCACGGTATAGACCGTGCTGCTGACGTCGACGATCTGCCCACGATAGATATCGGTGGTGCGCTTGATCTCGGCACGCTGCGCACCCGTGGCCTTGATCTTGACCAGCATCAGTTCACGCTCGATGTGCGCGCTTTCCGACAGGTCGACCAGCTTGACCACTTCAACCAGCTTGTTCAGGTTCTTGGTGATCTGCTCGATCACCTCGTCATGACCAACCGTGGTCAACGTCAGGCGCGACAGGGTCGGGTCTTCGGTCGGGGCGACGGTCAGGCTTTCGATGTTGTAGTTGCGCTGCGAGAACAGGCCGACCACACGGGACAAGGCACCTGGTTCGTTTTCCAACAGCAGGGAAATAATGTGCCGCATGATTAGGTCCGCTCCGTCTTGCTCAGCCACATATCGCGCATCGAGCCGTCTTTGATCTGCATCGGGTAGACGTGCTCGCTGTTGTCGACCTGGATATCGATGAACACCAACCGGTCTTTCATGGCGAAGGCTTCCTCGAGCTTGGGCTTGAGGTCCTTCAGGTCGGTGATGCGGATACCCACGTGACCATAGGCTTCGGCCAGCTTGACGAAGTCAGGCAGCGATTCCATGTAGGAGTGCGAGTGACGGCTGTTGTAGGCCATGTCCTGCCATTGGCGAACCATGCCCAACACGCCATTGTTCAGGTTGACGATCTTTACCGGCAGGTCGTACTGCAGGCAGGTAGAGAGCTCCTGAATGTTCATCTGGATGCTGCCCTCGCCGGTGACACAGGCAACGTCCTGGTCCGGGAAGTTCAGCTTGACGCCCATGGCCGCCGGGAAACCGAAGCCCATGGTGCCCAGGCCACCGGAGTTGATCCAGCGGTTCGGCTTGTTGAAGCGGTAGTACTGCGCCGCGAACATCTGGTGCTGACCCACGTCGGAGGTGACGAACGCATCCCCCTTGGTGACTTCGCACAGGGTTTCGATCACGGTCTGCGGCTTGATGACGCTGCCATCGCCCTTGTTGTACGGGAACATGATGCCGTCGCCACGCCATTCGGCAATCTGCTTCCACCAGGCATCCATAGCCGCCTGATCAGGCTTCTCGCCGATTTCGCGCAAGGTGGCGAGCATTTCGCTCAACACGCTCTCGACCGGGCCGACGATAGGCACATCGGCCTTGATGGTCTTGGAGATCGATGCCGGGTCGATGTCGATGTGGATGACCTTGGCATTCGGGCAGAACCGCGCCGGGCCGTTGACCACACGGTCGTCGAAACGCGCACCGACGGCAAGGATCACGTCGGCATGGTGCATCGCCAGGTTGGCCGTGTAGCTGCCGTGCATGCCGAGCATGCCCAGGAACTGACGGTCGGTGCCCGGATAGCCACCCAGCCCCATGAGGGTATTGGTGACCGGCAGGTTGAGCAGTTGCGCGACCTCGGTCAACGCAGCCGAGCCACCACCGAGGATCACGCCACCGCCGGAGTAGACGATCGGACGCTTGGCGGCCAGCAGCATCTCGGCGGCCTTGCGGATCTGACCCGAGTGCCCGCGAACGGCCGGGCTGTAGGAGCGCAGCTTGACCTTTTTCGGGTAGACGTACTCGAACTTCTCGGCCGGGTTGGTCATGTCTTTCGGAATATCGACGACAACCGGGCCAGGACGACCGGATTCAGCCAGGTAGAAGGCTTTTTTCAGGATTTCAGGAATTTCCGAGGCATGTTTGATCATGAAGCTGTGCTTCACGATCGGCCGCGAGATACCGATCATGTCGGTTTCCTGGAAGGCATCGGTACCGACCATGGTGCTGGGCACCTGACCGGAGAGGATGACCATCGGGATGGAGTCCATGTACGCCGTGGCAATACCGGTGATGGCATTGGTGGCACCCGGACCGGAAGTCACCAGTACCACGCCGGCCTTGCCGGTGGCACGGGCATAGCCGTCGGCCATGTGGGTTGCCGCCTGCTCGTGGCGAACCAGGATGTGGCTTACTTCCGGTTCCTTGAACAGGGCATCGTATACATGCAGGAGAGCACCGCCAGGGTACCCGTAGATGTGCTTAACGCCTTCGTCACGCAAAAAGCGGACGACCATTTCAGCGCCAGATAAAAGCTCCACGTTGTTCACCTCTAAAACGCCAGAATACCGTCCAGGCAGGACGGGTCTTAATAGGTTTACTGCCAAGCAGAGCATGAGCGACGAAATCGCCGACTACGTCAGCACTGACTGAGCAAGTATTGGGAGCGCCCCAAAGTGTTGCGGGGTTTTCCCACCCAGCGCGAGGTAACGCGTTGCGGGTGTAACAGGTCGGCGCGGGTGTGCGCCTCATGATCTGCTTAGCGGGTCTGCTTCTGGCAGTCCCTCTACAGCGGAAACTGGATTCTTCTGATTCTGCGCCTGCAAGTCAAGAAAAATTATTGCCAATTTTTCCAAATGACGATCCGCAGCCACCACGAATTACAAAGACAGCAGCAGAAAAACAAACTTCAGAAACAAAAAGAGCCACAATCTGCGGCTCTTAGGGTGAAAATAGGGAAATTCAGGCAGAAGCACTGATCAATTGGTCAAACTCTGCTAATAGACGACGCAACTCGCGACTTTCTTGCGGCCGATCCACGTACACCGTTTCAGCCATCACCAGGATGCCCGAGGCACTGGGCAGCGGCGCACCGCTTTCGAGTATCTGTTTCATCTTCGGCAGAAAGATCCACTGCAGCCACTGATCGAAGTTCATGGCGTCGACGGCGAACGGCGTGGTGCTGGCCAGGGCTTGCGCACTGGGCGCCTCGGCGGACCACCAGCCCTGCCTGTGCAGCTCGTGCTCTATCAGCAGCAGGTGGTCTGCAATCGCCAGAATGCGCGCCTCCATTACAGGCTGACCTTGGCTTTCTGGCGAGCCAGCGCGGCGCCGGCGGCGTCACCCTGCTTGTCGCGCGCCTGGGCGATGATGTCCCACAGGCCGGCCTGCAGATCGGGGCGACCGTTGGCGTAGGTCAGGGCACGGCGCGCCAGCTGTTCGGACTGCGCCGCATCGCCCTGGGCCAGTCGCACCTGGGCCAGACGGTAGAGTACCTGCGGTTCACGCGGGGCAATGCGCTGGGCACGCTCAAGGCTGGACGAGGCGCCGTTGAGATCGCCGCCGGTCTGCTGCGTCTGCGCCGTGGTCAACAGCGCCAGCACCGGGCCATCGAGCTGTTCGTCAGCCGAGAGGCCGCCGCTGCCGGTGTTCGAACTGGGGATGCCGGTGGGTGCGCTCGGTGCGCTGTAGCCACCGCTGCTGGTGCTCGGGAACGGCGCCGAATTCTGCGGGCCTGGGGTAATCGGCCCGGTGTCGATCGACGCGGGCCCGGTAGGCGCCGCAAAGGTCTGGATCGGCTCGGAGCCGGCGCCCTGGGGCACCATCACCGTCACCCCGGAATCCTGCGGCATCGCCTGCGCCTGGCGAGTACCGGTGTTCACGGCAGCGCCGGCACGGTTGGCCGATACCCGCTCGCTGTTGGAAACCCGCGTCCCTGAATCCACTACGGGGATCGAGCCACGCTGCACGCTGGCGCAACCTGTAAGCAAAGCCAGTGCCGTCAAGGCAGGAAACAACCACTTGTTCACGTCACACCCTCTTTGCTGTGCTTTGGCTTAATTCATCCAGCCCTTGACCCAGTCCATCACGGACTCGGCAGGTGCCTGCTCGCCGCCACAGGCGGCGCCGGCCACTGGCTCACTGCCGCGAATATACGGCATCTGTACCGCGCCCGGGCAGCTGGCATCGGAACCTTGGCCGGTATGCGGATCGACCCAGGCCTGCACCACGTTGTCAGGCTGTGGCATGTCCAGCGGCAGCGGGTCGGCCTTGCGCATGAAGCTGGTCCAGACCTGCAACGCGCCGGTGGCGCCGGTGAACGGTGTCTTGCCGTTGTCATCGCGACCCAGCCACACCACTGCCAGCAGGTCCTGGCTGAACCCTGCGAACCAGCTGTCACGCGAATCGTTGCTGGTACCGGTCTTGCCGGCCAGGTTCAACGAACTGGGCAATACACTGTAAACCGAGCGCCCGGTACCTTCACGCATCACCCGCTGCATGGCGTTCTGCACCAGATAGATGGAGCCCGGGTCGAAGGTCTGCTGGATCTGGAACGGGTAGCGCTTGAGCGGCTCGCCCTCGGCGGTCAGCACGCTGCGGATGCCTCGCATCGGCGTGTTGAAGCCGCCATTGGCCAGGGTCTGGTACATGGTCGCAACCTGCACCGGCGACATGCCCCCGGCACCCAGCAGCATCGACGGGAAGGCCGGCCAGTCGACGTTGACACCCAGGCGGCCAATGGTCTTGAGCACGTTGGGCACGCCCACTTCCAGGCCAAGCTTGGCGGTCGACAGATTGTAGGAATTGGCCAGCCCCTGGTACAGGAAGATCGTGCCATGGGCGCGCCGGTCGTAGTTCTGCGGCTTCCACACCTGGCCGTCGGCGCCCTTCACCGAGAAGGGTTCATCCTGCACCCAGCTGGTGAGGGTGAACTGGCTCGGTTTTTCCAGCGCGGTCAGGTACACCGCCGGCTTGACCAGCGAGCCGATGGGACGCACGGCGTCGATGGCACGGTTGAATCCGGCAAACCCGGCCTGGCGGCTGCCGATCAGTGCCTGCACCTCCCCGGTTTCCGGGTTGGTCACCACCATCGCCGCCTCGACTTCGTCCGCCCCCTTGCGCCCGCTGAGGCGCTTGAAGGTTTCGTTCATCGCCGCTTCGGACTTCATCTGCAGGATCGGGTCGAAGCTGGTGAAGATACGCAGCCCCTCCTCGGTCAAGTCTTCGTCACGGTAGTCCTGGCGCAACTGGCGCTTGACCAGGTCGAGGAAGCCGGGGAACGAGCTGTCCGCCAGGCTGCCGCGCTTGGTCACACCCAGTGGCATTTTCTTCGCGGCCTCGACCGCTTCGGGGGTCGCCACGCCCTGCTCGGCCAGCAGGTCGAGCACCAGGTTGCGACGCGTCAGCGCGCGTTCCGGGGAACGACGCGGGTTGTAGTAGGACGGCCCCTTGACCATGCCCACCAGCAGCGCCACCTGGTGCAGCTTGAGCTCGGACAGCGGCTGGCTGAAGAAGAACTGGCTGGCCAGGCCGAAACCGTGCACCGCACGCTGGCCATCCTGGCCCACGAACACCTCGTTGAGGTACGCCTCGAGGATGTCGCGCTTGCTGTAGTGGGCTTCGAGCAGCAGCGCCATCATCGCTTCGTTGAGCTTGCGGCTGAGGCTGCGCTCGTTGGTCAGGTAGAAGTTCTTGACCAACTGCTGGGTCAGGGTACTGCCGCCCTGGCGCATGGCGCCGGACGAGGTGTTGACCCAGATGGCCCGCGCAATCGACTTGGGCGACACTCCGAAGTGGTGGTAGAAGTCACGGTCTTCCACCGCCACCAGGGTTTCGAGCAGATAGGGCGGCGCCTGATCGAGCTTGATCAGGATGCGGTCTTCGAGGTTCTTCGGGTAGATGCCGCCGATCAGCAGCGGCTCCAGGCGCACCACGTCGAGCTTCGAGCCATTGGTACCGCTCAGGCCGGCAACGTAGTCGCCCGAGAAGCGTACGCGCACGCCCTGGGCTTTTTCCATGCCTTCATAGAACTGGAAGCCGCGGGTATTGAGGTCGATGGTGTTGCCGTTGACCGAGGCCGCGCCCGGGCCGTTGGCCACGCTTTCGCGGCGATAGCCCAGGGCATCGAGCTCGATCAGGAAGTCGTTCTTGCTCAGCTTCTGCCCGACGAACAGCTCGAGCGGGCGCGCGTAGACCTTGGCCGGGATGGTCCAGCGTTTGCCGGAGAATTTCTCCTGGACCACGGCATCGAGATAAACCGCAAAGCCGGCCAGCACCACAAGGCCGACCAGGCTGAGCTTGAGGGCCCAGCCCAACCAGGCGCGCGCGCGGCCAGAAGGGCGTTTTTTAGAGGTACGGGAAGATCGGGTACGAGTCATGGCGGCGGATTATACGCACTTTATGGCTTGTCGACAGACGCCCTCCGGCGGTTTGCAGCGGCCCCGCTTGCCGCCATAATGGTCGATTCGAATCTCCCACGACCCAGAAGGATCGACCGTGAGCCAAGCCTTGATCGCCGCCCTGCAAAACCCGGCCCTGTTTGCGCACCCTGTAAAGGAATTCCAGGTCATCGAGACGCACATTTCCTGGGTGCTGCTCACGGGCGAATACGCCTACAAGATCAAGAAACCGATGAACTTCGGCTTCCTGGACTTCACCGAGCTGTCGGGTCGCGCGCATTTCTGCGCCGAAGAACTGCGCCTCAACCAGCGCCTGACCGACGACCTGTACCTGGAAGTACTGCCCATCACCGGCAGCGTCGAGGCCCCGCAGCTGGGAGGTGACGGCGCGCCGATCGAGTACGCGCTGAAAATGCGCCAGTTCCCCCAGAACCAGATGCTCAGCACGCTGCAGGCCAATGGCGAACTGACCGCTGCGCATATCGACCAGATGGCCCGCCAGATCGCCCAGTTCCACCTGGCCGCACCGAAAGTGGCTGTCGAACACCCGCTGGGCACGCCCGACAGCGTGATGGCTCCGGTTGAACAGAACTTCGAACAGATTCGCCCGTTCCTCAGCGACAAGGCCGACCTGGTGCAGCTCGATGCGTTGCAGGCCTGGGCGCGCAGCAGCTTCGATCGACTGCATGGCCTGTTCGAAACGCGCAAGGCCGAAGGTTTCATACGCGAGTGCCATGGCGATATCCACCTGGGCAACGCCACACTGATCGACGGCAAGGTGGTGATTTTCGACTGCATCGAATTCAACGAACCCTTCCGCCTGACCGATGTGTACGCCGATACGGCCTTCCTGGCCATGGACCTGGAAGACCGCGGCCTCAAGTCGCTGGCGCGGCGCTTCATCAGCCAGTACCTGGAAATCACCGGCGATTACGCCGGCCTCGAACTGCTGAACTTCTACAAGGCCTACCGTGCGCTGGTGCGGGCCAAGGTCGCGCTGTTCAGCATGCCGGCCGACGCCGATGGCGTACAACGGGCCACCACCCTGCGTCAGTACCGCAACTACGCCAACCTGGCCGAGAGCTACAGCGCCATCCCGTCGCGCCTGCTGGCCATCACCCACGGTGTGTCGGCCGTTGGCAAAAGCCATGTCGCCATGCGCATGGTCGAAGCACTGGGTGCCATTCGCCTGCGCTCGGACGTTGAACGCAAGCGCCTGTTCGGCGAGCAGGCCGAGCAGGCCGCCGGTCAGCTGCAACAAGGCATCTACGCCGATGACGCCAGCCAGAATACCTACCAGCACCTGCATCAGCTGGCCGGAACAATCCTGCGCGCGGGGTTCCCGGTGGTGATCGATGCCACCTACCTCAAGCAGGCACAGCGCCAGGCCGCCGCCGACGTTGCCAGCGAAACCGGCGTTCCCTTCCTGATCCTCGACTGCAATGCACCGGACGCCGTGATCGCCAGCTGGCTGGCACAGCGCCAGGCCGACCAGAACGACCCGTCCGACGCCACTCTGGAAGTGGTCGCCGCCCAGCAAGCCAGTCGCGACCCGCTGACAGGCGAAGAGCTGCTCAAGGCCAAGCGCGTGGAAACCAACGAAAGCGGCAGCCTGGATGAACTGGTCAAGCAGATTCGCCAGCGCCTGCCCGGCCTTTAAAACGGCGAGGGCGTGAAGCAGTCCACACTTCACGCCTCTATCTCGGGCGCCTCCGCACAGTGGCACTATAATGCCATCATCAGGCCACACAAGGAGGCGCCCTCATGAACCAGCCACGCCAGCTCGACAGCGCGCTATACGCTCTGGTGCACAAGGAACACATCGCGGAATTCAATCGTGAGAAGCCCAGGAACGCCATTGTCGACTTCAAGGACGGTGACTTTCGAGGACTGGACCTGCGCAAGCTGGACACCGAGGGCATCGATTTCAGTGGCGCCTACTTTCGCGCCTCCGACCTGCGTGGGCTGGACCTGCGCGAGAACTGCCTCGAAGGTGCCAGCCTGGCCCACGCGCAGATCTCCGGCACCTACTTCCCCGCAGAACTGAGTGCCGACGAGATTCTGATGTCGGTCAATTTCGGCACCCGCCTGCGTTACCGCACCCGCTGAAAGCATCTGCCGACAGCTACCGCCTGGCAACGCCGGCGGTGGCTGCAGGCCCCGCCGTGCACCGCCCATGGCAAAACGCCGCGTATTTTCCAACTGCCGCTACACTCCTTCTTGACCTGCCCACGAATCAATCTCCAGGACCCGTTCAGCCGTCGCAAGGAGGCTTGATGAACGATGAACTTCAGCATCTGAAAAATCTTGGCAAGACGTCGGCGCAGTGGCTGCATGCGGTGGGCATCCACAGTCTCTCGGACCTTCGTCGGCTGGGCGCGGTGAACGCCTACCACGCGGTACGCAGCCGCGGCTTTCGTGCCTCGAAGGTGCTGCTCTACGCGATAGAAGGCGCGCTGCTGGATGTGCACTGGAACGACATCCCCGTTGAACGCAAGGATGCGCTGAACAAACAGCTGGATGCCAAGGCGCCCTGCAAAAATAATTGAAATAAGCAGAATGAAAGGATTGACTTCGAAATGAGAATCGTTATGATTATCACAACTGGTCGCGAGACTGGTTGGATATTCTGAAAGACCTTGGTTCGGACTCTCAGATTATCTCCTCATCAGGCTAATCACGGTTATTGACCCGGCACTTTGCCGGGTCTTTTTTTGCCTGGGATTTGAGTTGCCTGTCATGGCCTATGCACTGGCAAGCCAGCGAAAAAGGGCCACCACACATTCACAGCCTGTATCACCCGCCCTTGCGCAGGCTCGCGCAGTAATCCTGCTCGGCCACGCCAGCGGTAAACCACACGTAATCGGCCATGCCTGCGTCCACCTTTTCCCCCACCTGCGCCAGCATCAGCACGCTGGTGCCCTGCTCTACCCCCAGGTCCAGCAGATGCAAGGGCACGCCCAGGTCGTTGCGCACGTGATAGGCCCCCGCCAACAGCAGGGCCGGCGTCGGCGCCTGCATCAGGCGCTGGGCGATTCGCCGGTCACGCTGCTGCTGTACCGCCAGCATGGCCGGCATCTGCGATTCAGGCAGCAGCCCGCAATGCCCTTCACGTACCTGGTCGAGCAAGGCCTGGGTAACCGCAGCGGTCGTAGCGTGCTGCCCCTCCAACTTCGGTACCTGGCGGTAGATATCCCGCACCTCGGCGCGATCAAGGTTCGCCGCCAGCAACGGATAGGGCTGCCCCAGCGCATGGCGCACGATCGGGCCATACAGGGCCCAATCCCAACCTGATTGCCAGTGCAGCGCCGACACCAGGTCGACCGGCAGCGTGGGCTGCTGCTTGAGTGCATCCACCCGCGCCTGCTGCGCCGGCTCCAGCATCTCCAACAGCAGGCTGCCCTGCGGCCGTTGCTGCTCCAGCGCGCGTAACAACCACAACTGCAAGGCATGGTGATCGGGGTTGTCGTGCTGCTCCCCCACCAGCACCCGCGGTGCCGCAGCCAGGCGCCGGACCAGTTGCTCCGGTGTCAGTAACCGGCCTGTGCTCAACTCGCGGATCTGCCCCAGCTCGGCATGCTCGCGCCCCTGCGGGCCTTGCCACTGCGGCAGTGGCGCCAACGCTGCGCCGGACTGGCAAGCGCTCAGTCCCAACGCCAGCAGCAACAGGGTGCCAAACAGCAACGTGCGAGGCATGGGCGAGCTCCTAGCGGGCGATGATGAGCGGGTGCCCCCGCTCGGGGTGAGGTTGAACCAGTACTTCAAGGCCGAACACGGCGCGCAGCGCTTCGGGCCGAAGCACCTGTTCAGGGGTATCCAGCGCATGCGGGCAGCCACGCTCGAGCAGCAGGATGCGGTCACAATAGCGCGCCGCCAGGTTCAGGTCATGCAGGATCACCAGTACCGCCGCACCACGGTCGGCAAAGGCTCTGACCGCCTGCAACGTGGTGTGCTGATGCAGGGGGTCGAGCATGGACGTCGGCTCGTCGAGCAACAGCGTGCAGCCGTCGCCCCCTGGCCAGAGCTGCGCCAGCACCCGCGCCAGGTGCACTCGCTGACGCTCGCCCCCCGACAGCGCCAGGTAACTGCGCCCCACCAGGTGCCCGGCATCCGCCGCCTCCAGCGCCTCGGCCACGATTGCCTGGTCGCGCACCTGACCAGTGCGGTGGGGCAGTCGCCCCATGGCCACCACCTCCTCGACACGAAACGCAAAGCCCAGGCTTGAAGTCTGCGGCAGTACCGCCAGGCGTTGTGCCCGCTCATGCCCGCTCCAGTCGCCCAACGCACGCTCATCCAGCAGCACACGGCCATGATGGGCAGGCAATTCGCCGCACAACGCTGCGAGCAAGGTGCTCTTGCCAGCACCATTGGGGCCCAGCACACCCAGCACCTGCCCCGGCTCGATGCCCAGGGTGATGCCATCGAGCACCCAGGTCTGCCCGCGCACCACCTGCAGGTTCTCCACCCGTAGCATCAGGCACGCCCCCGTAGCAGCAGAAAAAGGAAGAAGGGGGCACCGATAAATGCAGTGACGATGCCAATCGGCAGTTCTGCCGGCGCCAGTGCCAGCCGCGCGATCAGGTCGGCGAACAGCAGCAGCGACGCTCCGGCCAGCAGCGACGCCGGCAGCAACACGCGATGGTCGGGGCCGGACAACAGTCGCACCATGTGCGGCACCACCAGCCCGACAAAACCGATCAACCCCGCCGCCGCTACCGCCGCCCCCACGCCCAGCGCGGTGCAGAACACCAGTTCGCGCTTGAGTGTTTCAACCTCGATACCCAGGTGGCGCGCCTCCGACTCACCCAGCAGCAGGGCATTGAGCGCCTCGGCCCGGCGTGGCAGCCACCAGGTCACCACCACCGCCACCAGCAACAACGGCCACAGGCGCGTGTAGCTTGCGCCATTGAGACTGCCCAGGTTCCAGAACGTCAGCGTACGCAGCGTGGCGTCATCGGCAAGATAAGTAAACAGCCCCACCACCGAGGCGGCCAGGGCGGTCAGGGCGATGCCCGCCAGCAGCATGGTGGCGACACTGGTCTGACCGTCACGCCGGCCCAACCGGTAGACCAGCGCCGTCACGCCCAGCCCGCCGAGAAAGGCGAAGATCGACAACAGATAGGGCGCGAACACCTCGGGCACGCCCCCCAGCCAGTTGCCGCCCACAATCGCCACCGCCGCCCCGAGTGCAGCACCGCTGGACACCCCGACCAGGCCGGGGTCGGCCAGCGGGTTGCGAAACAGGCCCTGCATCGCCACCCCGGAAATCGCCAGCACCGCGCCGACCACCAGCCCGAGCAAGGTGCGCGGCAGACGAATCTGGCCCAGGATCAGTTCGGCCTGCTCCAGCCCCTGGGCCTGAATCGGCACGCCTATCAGGCGCAGCCCGGCTCGCAGGGTGTCGAGCAACGGCAGGCTGACCGGCCCCAGTGCCAATGACAGCCACACCGCCAACAGGCACAGCAGGCTCAGGCCGATGAACAGAGCACGCGGTGGTACCAGTCGATTCATGGGGCCAGTTGCGCCTTGGCCGCCGGGTAGAAGGCTTGCGCCAGCGCTTGCAGGCTGGCCGGCTGACGCGGCCCGAGGCCGCCCACCAGCAAGGTCGGGTCAAGTTCGACCAGACGCTTGTCCCGTGCTGCGCGAGAGGCCGCCAGCGCCGGGTTTTCCTTGAGCAGGGCCTGCAGCGCCGCCTCGCCCGACAGGCTGCGATCGGCAAACACCAGCACCTGGGGGTTCAGCGCCGCCAGCGCCTCGACCGAGAAGTTCTTGTAGCCGTCATTGTCGGCTAGGTTGCGCCCGCCGGCCTGGCGAATCATCCAGTCGCCTGCGGTCCCCTTGCCCGCGATCATCGGCTTGGCACCGCCATGGCCCACCAGCAGAATCACGCCAGGGGCCGCCTGACTGCCCTGCACTGCCTTGATTCGTGCCGCCAGCCCGTCAAGCTGCTGCCGGTACTCGCCGAACATGCGCTCTGCCTGCGCCTCGTCGCCCATCAAGCGGCCCAATTGCCGGAGGTTGCCATGCACGGCCTGCAGCTCGGGCGTGCTCGAAAACAACTCCACCTTCACCCCGGCCCCCCGGAGCTGCTTGAGCACCTCTGGCGGGCCCATTTCCTCGGTGCCCACCAGCAGGTCCGGGCGCAAGCTGAGCACCCCTTCGGCCGACAGCTGACGCTGATAGCCGATGCTGGGCAGCGCCTTGAGGCTCGCCGGGTGCTGGCTGGTGGTGTCGACGCCCACCAGCCGCGACTCGCCGCCCAGCGCCACCACCCACTCGCTCAGCGCACCGCCGGCACTGACCCAGCGGGCGGCCAGGGGTTCGGCCTGGGCCGCCGAGTTGAAAACAAGCCCGATACACAGGGCGATCAGGCTGGCACGTCGGCGCATAGCAAGGCTTCCTTAGATGAAGGCGGACCGTTGTCCAGGTGGATAACGGTTGGGCAGTGCCCGTACTCGCGGTATAAAGACGCCGGGCACGGCTATTGCGGGCAATTTGATAATTATTTGCATTTGGACGTCAAGCCGACTCTCGTTTCTTCAAGTGAACCTACCCATGCACCTTCTTTGCCGCCCGTCCGAGCTGGGCGAGGGCCAGAGCCGCGGCTTCAAGGCCGCAGGCATCGACCTGTTCGGCGTACGTCGCCAGGGCCGCGTCTACCTGTACCGCAACCGCTGCCCGCATCGTGGCATCGGCCTGAACTGGGAGGCAGACCAATTCCTGGACCCCAGCGCCCAACTGATCGCCTGCGTTCATCACGGCGCACTGTTCGTGCCGGAGTCCGGTGAATGCGTGGCCGGCCCCTGTACCGGGGATGCATTGCAGGCCCTGGACTGCCGGGAAGACAGCCAGGGCATCTGGCTCATTACGTGAGCATCACCGGCAATGCGCGGTCGATGCTGATCTGCTCGCCGTCCAGGTGCACGCCGTAGGCCAGCACCTCGACACCTTCGGCTGCCGCTGCACGCAAGGCCGCGGCATAGGCGCTGTCGATTTCCTCGGCCGGGCGCACCGCATCGATGCCGCTCAGGTTCACGCAATACAGTTGCACCGCCCGCACACCCTGGCGCACCAGTGCCGACAGTTCGCGCAGGTGCTTGGCGCCACGTTGGGTCACCGCGTCGGGAAACGCCGCCACCCGCGAGCCGTCGAAGCCCAGGGTCACGCTCTTGACCTCGACATAGGCCGGCCCTGTGGGGTACTCCAGGCGAAAATCGATGCGGCTGCGTTCCTCGCCATAGGCCACCTCCCGCCGGAGCGCCGTGAAGCCGGCCAGCTCGGTGATGCGCCCGGCGTGCAGCGCCTCTTCGACGATGGCATTGGCCCGCCCGGTGTTCACACAGGCCAGCCGGCCTTGCGGGGTCTCGGCGATTTCCCAGGTGCCCGGCAATTTCCGCTTGGGGTCGCTGGACCGACTGAACCAGACCTTGCCGCCCTCCAGCATGCAGTTGAGCATCGACCCGGTGTTGGGGCAGTGGATGGTCATCTGTTCTCCGTTGGCCAGTTCGATGTCGGCCAGAAAACGTTTGTAGCGACGCAGCAGGCGCGCCTGCTCAAGTTCGGGGAAAAAACGCATCAGCCTTGCCAACTCCGCAAACCGCGGGCGATCCGCTCGACCGCCTGCTGCAGGCGCGGCAGGCTCTGGGTGTAGGCAAACCGCACATGGTGCCCGGCCTGGTGACGACCGAAGTCCAGGCCCGGGGTGAAGGCTACGTGCTCGGTTTCGAGGAAGTGTTGGCAGAACGCGAAGGCATCACCGCCGAACGCGCTGATATCGGCGTACAGGTAGAACGCCCCTTGCGGTTCCACCGCGATACCGAAGCCCAGCTCGCGCAGGGCCGGCAACAAGAAGTCGCGACGCCGCGCGAACTCGGCGCGACGCTCCTCGAAAATCGCCAGCGTGCGGGGTTCGAAACAGGCCAGCGCAGCATGTTGGGCCATGCTCGGCGCACTGATGTAGAGGTTTTGCGCCAGCTTCTCCAGGTCGGCGACCGCTGCAGGCGGCGCTACCAGCCAACCGAGGCGCCAGCCGGTCATGCCGAAATATTTTGAGAAACTATTCAGCACGAAGGCTTCGTCATCGACCTCCAGCACGCTGGGGGCGTCGATGCCGTAGGTCAGGCCGTGGTAGATCTCGTCGACCACCAGGTGGCCATTGTGCGCACGGGTGGCCTGCGACAGGCTGGCCAGTTGCTCGCGGTCGAGCACCGTGCCGGTGGGGTTGGCGGGCGAGGCCACCAGTGCACCGACGGTCTCGTTGTCCCAGTAACGCTCGACCAGGTCGGCATTGAGCTGGTAGTTGGCCTCGGGGCCGACCGGCACCAGTTGCGCACCGCCCTCGACCAGGCGCAGAAAGTGCCGGTTGCACGGGTAGCCCGGGTCGGCCAGCAGCCAGTGCTTGCCTGGGTCGACCAGCAGGCTGGCCGCCAGCAGCAATGCGCCCGAACCGCCCGGGGTGATCAGGATGCGTTGCGGGTCGATGTTCACCCCGTAACGCTGGGCATAGAACCCGGCAATCGCCTCGCGCAGCGCAGGCAGGCCGCGTGCCGCGGTGTAGCGCGTGTGGCCTGCGGCCAGGGCAGCCTGGCCGGCTTCGACGATGGGCGCGGCAGTGGTGAAGTCCGGCTCGCCGATCTCCAGGTGGATCACGTCATGCCCGGCTGCCTGCAGTTCGTTGGCCCGCGCCAGCAGCGCCATGACATGAAAGGGTTCGATGGCGCGACTGCGCGCACTGTAGGGCTGGGCCATGGCCTTCTCTCAAATGGGTCTAAAATGATGATTCTACCCATGCATGGGAACGAACGTGTGGGTAAAGCCGTGGTCAACCGGGGAGACAACCGGGAGTAGCGCGCCCCGATTCGATCTGGTAAGTTCGGCGGCTCGCAGTCGCAGGGCCGGCGGGCGCCGGAGATGGAGAAGCCTGCGCAATGGATTAGAAGAGTGAGAGGCGGTCTATTCATGTCCACCCAAGAAAAGAAACAAACCGTTCAAGCCGTTGGCGACTTCACCCCCTATGAAGCTGGTAAGGGTGAGGAGTACATGAGCGATGACATGCGGGCCCACTTTGTCTCCATCCTGAACAAGTGGAAGCAGGACCTGATGAAGGAAGTGGATCGGACTGTAGACCACATGAAGGAAGAGGCAGCCAACTTTGCCGACCCGGCAGACCGTGCCAGCCAGGAAGAAGAATTTGCGCTGGAACTGCGCAATCGTGACCGCGAGCGCAAGTTGATCAAGAAGATCGACAAGACGCTGCAACTGATCCAGGACAAGGACTACGGCTGGTGCGAAGACTGCGGTGTTGAAATCGGTGTGCGCCGCCTGGAGGCCCGCCCTACCGCCGACAAGTGCTTCGACTGCAAGAACCTTGCGGAAATCAAGGAAAAACAGGTCGGCAAGGCCTGACCTGAACAGAACGGGGCGCTCAAGGCGCCCCGTTTCATTTATGGCTGTCGGATCTACCCGCCTGTGATGAACACCCCGCGCTACATCGGGCGCTTCGCCCCCACCCCCAGTGGTTTTCTGCATTTCGGCTCGCTGGTTGCCGCCCTCGCCTCGTGGCTGGACGCACGCGCGGTGGGCGGGCAATGGCTGCTGCGCATGGAAGACATCGACCCGCCGCGCGAAGCCCCCGGCGCCCAGGCCGCCATCCTGCACACTCTGGAAAACTACGGCCTGCACTGGGACGACGCAGTGGTGTACCAGAGCCAGCGTCACGACGCCTATGCCGCCGTGGTGCAGCGCCTGTTCCAGCAGGGCCTGGCGTACGCCTGTACCTGTTCGCGCAAGCAGCTGGAAGGGTACAACGGTATCTATCCGGGCCTGTGCCGCAACCTGGGCCACGCCCAGGAGGACGCGGCCATTCGCCTGCGCGTGCCCGAGCTGAGCTATCACTTCACCGACCGTCTGCAGGGCCGCTTCGAGCAGCACCTGGGACGCGAGGTGGGCGACTTCGTGATCCGGCGCCGCGATGGCCTGTACGCTTACCAGCTGGCAGTGGTGCTGGACGATGCCTGGCAAGGCGTGACCGATATCGTGCGCGGCGCCGACCTGCTCGACAACACCCCGCGCCAGCTGTACCTGCAGGAGCTGCTGGGCCTGTCGCAGCCGCGCTACCTGCATGTGCCGCTGATCACCCAGCCCGACGGGCACAAGCTGGGCAAGTCGTATCGCTCGGCACCGTTGCCGGCGGACCAGGCCACACCCTTGCTGTTGCGGGCCTTGCGTGCGCTCGGCCAACCGGTCGAGGCGGGCATGGCGCTGGGTACGCCGAGCGAGGTACTCGCGCACGCCGCCCAGCACTGGAATACCGACGCCCTGCCCCGGCGCCTGAACGTGCCGGAAGCCGACCTTCATTGATCGCTGCCCACTGCTGATACAGGCGCTGAGCCCTTCGCTGGCAGGCCAGCGCCCATCGGTGCACCGTTGCCCTCCAGGCCAGTACAGAACCTGGACAGCGAAGAGGCCGGAACAGCTTGCACAAAGCCCAACAAATTCAATTCGTTGGGCATTCTGGCGAAGGTCGTTTGCAGGCACCGGCCCTTCCGTTACCATCGACGCCGATTTGCGCCAATAATAAGCCCAGGCACGCAGCGTCCACAGCCAACGAGGCCCGCATGTACATCTATCGCTTGGTCCTGCTTCTGGTAGTGGGGATCTACCTGTTCTCCCCGGCCATCATGGACTGGTGGATCGAACCCACCGGCGCCTGGTATCGCCCCTACCTGCTGTGGCTGATCCTGATCGTCGTGACCTTTATCCTGCAGAGCCAACGTGATGCCGATGAGCTTTAGCCTGACCCAGATGATCCTGATCAGCGCCGCCTACCTGCTGGTGCTGTTCGGCGTGGCCTGGATCAGCGAGCGCGGCATGATCCCGCGCTCGATCATTCGCCACCCACTGACCTATACCCTGTCGCTGGGCGTGTACGCCAGTGCCTGGGCCTTCTACGGCACAGTCGGCCTGGCCTACCAGTACGGCTACGGTTTCCTGGCCTGCTACCTGGGAGTGTCCGGTGCATTCCTGCTCGCCCCGGTGCTGCTCTATCCGATCCTGAAGATCACCCGCACCTACCAGCTCTCGTCGCTGGCCGACCTCATCGCGTTCCGCTTTCGCAGTACCTGGGCCGGCGCCCTCACCACGATCTTCATGCTGATCGGCGTGCTGCCGCTGCTGGCCCTGCAGATCCAGGCGGTGGCCGACTCCATCAGCATCCTCACCGGCGAGCCGGTCAAGAGTCGCGTGGCCCTGGCCTTCTGCGCCATGATCACACTGTTCACTATCTTCTTTGGCTCACGCCATATTGCCACCCGCGAGAAACACGAGGGGCTGGTGTTCGCCATCGCCTTCGAGTCGGTGGTCAAGCTGCTGGCGTTGGGCGGCATCGGCCTGTATGCGCTGTACGGGGTGTTCGGCGGCCCGCACGAGCTGGAGGTGTGGCTGCTGCAGAACCAGACCGCCCTCGCCGCGCTGCACACACCCTTGCAGGAAGGCCCGTGGCGCACCCTGCTGCTGGTGTTCTTCGCCTCGGCCATCGTGATGCCGCACATGTACCACATGGCCTTTACCGAGAACCTCAACCCGCGCTCGCTGGTCAGCGCCAGCTGGGGCCTGCCGCTGTTCCTGCTGCTGATGAGCCTGGCGGTACCGCTTATCCTGTGGGCCGGGCTCAAGCTGGGCGCCAGCACCAGCCCGGAATACTTCACCCTGGGCCTGGGCATCGCCGCCAACAATCAGGCTCTGGCGCTACTGGCCTACATCGGCGGGCTATCCGCTGCCAGCGGGCTGATCATCGTCACCACCCTGGCGCTGTCGGGCATGGCGCTGAACCACCTGGTGCTGCCGCTGTACCAGCCGCCGGCCGAAGGCAACATCTATCGCTGGCTGAAATGGACGCGCCGCGCGCTGATCGTGGCGATCATCGCCGCCGGTTTCGGCTTCTATCTGCTGCTCGGCGCCCAGCAGGACCTGGCCAACCTGGGCATCGTCGCCTTCGTTGCCACCCTGCAGTTCCTGCCAGGCGTGCTGTCGGTGCTGTACTGGCCCACCGCCAACCGGCGCGGCTTCATCGCCGGCCTGCTGGCGGGGATCCTGGTGTGGATGGTGACCATGCTGCTGCCGCTGGTGGGCAACCTGCAGGGCTTCTACATTCCGCTGCTGAACATGATCTATGTGCTCGACGACACCAGCTGGCACATGGCGGCGATCGCCTCGCTGGCGGCCAACGTGCTGCTGTTCACCCTGATCTCGCTGTTCAGCAACGCCAGCGCCGAGGAAGTCGCCGCCGCCGAGGCCTGCGCCGTGGATAACGTGCGCCGTCCGCAACGGCGCGAACTGCACGCCGCCTCGCCGCAGGAATTCGCCACCCAGCTGGCCAAGCCGCTGGGCGCCAAGGCCGCGCAGAAAGAAGTCGAGCAAGCCCTGCGCGACCTGTACCTGCCCTTCGACGAACGCCGCCCGTACGCCCTGCGACGTCTGCGCGACCGCATCGAGGCCAACCTGTCGGGCCTGATGGGCCCCAGCGTGGCACAGGACATGGTCGAGACCTTCCTGCCGTACAAGTCGGGCAGCGAAAACTACGTGACCGAAGACATCCATTTCATCGAGAGCCGCCTGGAAGACTATCACTCGCGCCTCACCGGCCTGGCCGCCGAGCTCGATGCCCTGCGCCGCTACCACCGCCAGACCCTGCAGGAGCTGCCCATGGGCGTCTGCTCGCTGGCCAAGGATCAGGAGATCCTGATGTGGAACAGGGCCATGGAAGAGCTGACCGGCATCCCCGCCAAGCGTGTGGTCGGCTCGCGCCTGACCACCATCGGCGAACCCTGGCGCGGCCTGTTGCTGGGGTTCATCAACGTGCCCGACGAGCACCTGCACAAGCAGCGCCTGGGCCTGGACGGGCAGACCCGCTGGCTCAACCTGCACAAGGCGGCCATCGACGAGCCCCTGGCACCGGGCAACAGCGGCCTGGTGCTGTTGGTGGAAGACCTCACCGAAACCCAGATGCTCGAAGACAAGCTGGTGCACTCCGAGCGCCTGGCCAGCATCGGCCGCCTGGCCGCCGGGGTCGCCCACGAAATCGGCAACCCGGTCACCGGCATCGCCTGCCTGGCGCAGAACCTGCGTGAAGAGCGCGAGGACGACGGCGAGATCACCGAGCTGAGCAGCCAGATCCTGGAGCAGACCAAACGCATCTCGCGCATTGTCCAGTCGCTGATGAGCTTCGCCCACGCCGGCAGCCACCAGCACAGTGACGAACCGGTGTGCCTGGCCGAAGTGGCGCAGGATGCCATCGGTCTGCTGGCCTTGAACCGGCGCAATTTCGAAGTACAGTTCTTCAACCTGTGCGACCCCGAGCACTGGGTCGACGGCGATCCGCAGCGCCTGGCGCAGGTACTCATCAACCTGCTGTCCAACGCCCGCGATGCATCGCCGGCCGGCACGGCGGTACGGGTCAAGAGCGAAGCCAGCGAGCACACCGTCGACCTGATCGTCGAGGACGAAGGCAGCGGCATTCCGAAGAGCATCATGGACCGGCTGTTCGAACCCTTCTTCACCACCAAGGATCCGGGCGAAGGCACCGGGCTGGGGCTCGCTCTGGTCTATTCCATCGTGGAAGAGCATTATGGACAAATCACCATCGACAGCCCGGCCGATACTCAAAGCCAGCGTGGCACCCGGATCCGTGTGACCCTGCCGCGTCATGTCGTAGCGACGTCCGCTGTGAACTGAGACCGTCGAGAGAATTGAATCAATGCCGCATATTCTGATCGTCGAAGACGAAACCATCATCCGCTCGGCCTTGCGTCGCCTGCTCGAACGCAACCAGTACCAGGTCAGCGAAGCCGGCTCGGTACAGGAGGCCCAGGAACGCTTCAGCATTCCGAGCTTCGACCTGATTGTCAGCGACCTGCGCCTGCCCGGCGCACCGGGTACCGAGCTGATCAAGCTGGGCGAAGGCAAGCCGGTGCTGATCATGACCAGCTACGCCAGCCTGCGCTCGGCCGTCGACTCGATGAAGATGGGCGCAGTGGACTACATCGCCAAGCCCTTCGATCACGACGAGATGCTCCAGGCCGTCGCCCGCATCCTGCGCGACCGCCAGAACGCCCCCGCCGCCCCTGCCGAGCGCAGCAGCGCCGGCGCCAAGGCGGCCCCGGCGGACAAGCCGGGCAATGCCAATGGCGAAATCGGCATCATCGGCTCGTGCCCGCCGATGCAGGACCTGTACGGCAAGATCCGCAAGGTCGCGCCCACCGACTCCAATGTACTGATCCAGGGTGAATCGGGTACCGGCAAGGAGCTGGTGGCGCGCGCGCTGCACAACCTGTCACGCCGGGCCAAGGCGCCGATGATTTCGGTCAACTGCGCGGCGATTCCCGAAAGCCTGATCGAGTCCGAGCTGTTCGGTCACGAAAAGGGCGCGTTCACCGGCGCCAGCGCCGGCCGTGCCGGCCTGGTCGAAGCGGCCGACGGGGGCACGCTGTTTCTCGACGAGATCGGCGAACTGCCGCTCGAAGCCCAGGCCCGCCTGCTGCGCGTACTGCAGGAAGGCGAGATCCGACGGGTGGGCTCGGTGCAATCGCAAAAGGTCGATGTGCGCCTGATTGCCGCCACCCACCGCGACCTGAAGAACCTGGCCAAGGTCGGCCAGTTCCGCGAAGACCTTTACTATCGCCTGCACGTGATCGCCCTCAAGCTGCCCGCCCTGCGCGAGCGTGGCGCCGACGTCAACGAGATCGCCAATGCGTTCCTCGCCCGCCAGAGCGCACGCATCGGGCGCAACGACCTGAAGTTTGCCCATGACGCCGAACAGGCCATTCGTCATTACTCCTGGCCGGGCAACGTGCGAGAGCTGGAAAACGCTGTGGAGCGCGCGGTGATCCTGTGCGAAAGCCCGGAAATCTCTGCCGACCTGCTGGGCATCGACATCGAGCTGGCCGACCTGGAAGACGATGACGTGTTCGCCGGCCTGCCGTCTGCCGGCGGCGCCGCCAGCAACACCAGCCACGAACCGACCGAAGACCTGTCACTGGAAGACTACTTCCAGCACTTTGTACTCGAACACCAGGACCACATGACCGAGACCGAGCTGGCCCGCAAGCTCGGTGTCAGCCGCAAATGCCTGTGGGAACGTCGTCAGCGCCTGGGTATCCCGCGGCGCAAGAGCGGGGCCACCAGCGAAAGCTGAGCCAGCACGCGCACCGGTGTTACCGGCAGGTAACACCAGGGCGTGTGAAAAAAATGTTACCTCACGCTGATCACGTAACAGAAACCGGGGCATACGGTAACGAATCCCCGGTTTTTTTATGCCCGCCAGACGCCCCCAAAACCGCCTAACCCCTTGTTTTACTGGGGTTTGCAAAAGTTGGCACGGCACCTGCTATATGTTCGGTACAAGAACAATAACAAGCACTGCAAAAGACAATAAAAATAAGACGAATCGGCTCACGCACAATAAGAACAAGACGGCGGAGGCGCAGCTAACTGATTCTTTTGGAGAGGAGTTGTATTTGGGGCTTGCCCCACAACCAGGCAGAGAACAACAAAAACTGCACTCAAGCAGGGCCTGAACTGGTTGGATCGCATGATCACTGCAACCTCAGCGACCAAAGCAATCCGTTTGCTCTTGACTCCCGGTTAGGGAGAACACCCACAAGCCTTGCGGTTTTGTGGGTAGGGCACTCAACAAAAACAAGAAGCCCGGCAAAAGAACAATAAGAGCATGCAACTACTTCTTGGGGAGCTTCGGCTCCCCTTGTAGTTTCCGGCTTTCAGCCCGCCCGATGCACCCGCCTACACCATCCTTCGAGTAAATGCTAGAATCCCCGCCCATCATGCGGCCATTCTTCGTTTTTGGCCGAACATTCCTTCAAACAGTGCATCCCATGCTGAAGAAGTTGTTCCAGTCATTCCGTCCTACCGTGCGTGGCCAGCACCACATTCGCACCACGCCCGAAGTGATCAATAGCGGCCAGCATTCACTGCAACGTGGCCAGTTCAGCCGCCACGCGGTGAACATCGTCGAGCGCCTGCAGAACGCAGGCTACCAGGCCTACCTGGTCGGCGGTTGCGTTCGCGATCAACTCCTGGGCATTACCCCCAAGGACTTCGACGTCGCCACCAGTGCCACCCCCGAACAGGTCCGTGCAGAGTTTCGCAACGCCCGGATCATCGGCCGGCGGTTCAAGCTGGTGCATATCCATTTCGGTCGCGAAATCATCGAAGTCGCCACCTTCCGCGCCAACCATCCCGAGGTCGAGGAAGAGAACAGCCACACCTCTTCACGCAACGAGAGCGGGCGCATCCTGCGTGACAATGTATACGGCACCCTGGAAGAAGACGCGCAGCGCCGCGACTTCACCATCAATGCCCTGTACTACGATCCGGTCAGCGAGCGCATTCTCGATTACGCCAACGGCGTGCACGATATCCGCAACCGTCTGATCCGCCTGATCGGCGACCCTGTGCAGCGCTACCAGGAAGACCCGGTACGCATGCTGCGGGCGGTGCGCTTCGCGGCCAAGCTCAACTTCGGTATCGAAAAGCACACCGTGCAGCCGATCCGCGAGCTGGCCCCGATGCTGCGCGAAATCCCTGCCGCACGCCTGTTCGAAGAAACCCTGAAGCTGTTCCTGTCCGGCTATGCGGCCGACACCTTCGAGATGCTGGTCGACCTGCAACTGTTCGACCCGCTGTTCCCGGCCAGTGCCCAGGCGCTGGAAGACCAGCCGACCTACACCCACACCCTGATCAGTCAGGCGCTGATCAACACCGACCTGCGCATCAAGCAAGGCAAGCCGGTCACCCCGGCCTTCCTGTTCGCCGCCATGCTCTGGCCGGCGCTGCCAGGGCGTGCCCTGCGCCTGCAGAGCCGCGGCATGCCGCCGATCCCGGCCCTGCAGGAAGCCGCCCACGAGCTGATCGCCGAACAGTGCCAGCGCATTGCGATCCCCAAGCGCTTCACGATGCCGATCCGCGAGATCTGGGACATGCAGGAGCGCCTGCCACGGCGCAGCGGCAAACGTGCCGACCTGCTGCTGGACAACCCGCGCTTTCGCGCCGGCTACGACTTCCTGCTGCTGCGCGAGAGCGCGGGCGAGGAAACCGACGGCCTGGGCCAATGGTGGACCGACTACCAGGACTGCAACGACAGCGAGCGCCGCGACATGATCCGTGACCTGGGCAGCCGCGACGACGGCGCAGGCGCGGGCCCGCGCAAACGCAAGCGCAGCCCGAGCAAGCGCAAGCGCGCCGACGGCGCAGGCGAGTAACGCCGCATGGTGCGTACCTACATCGGCCTGGGCAGCAACCTGGCCGACCCGCAACAGCAACTGCGCAGCGCCCTCGAGGCGCTGGGCCGGTTGCCGGGTTCGCAACTGGCCGGTGTGTCGTCGTTCTACGCCAGCGACTCGCTGTCGCCTGGCCAGCCGCGCTACACCAACGCGGTTGCGGCGCTCGATACCTCGCTGGCGCCGCTGGCGCTGCTCGATGCCCTGCAGGCCATCGAGGCCGACCAGGGCCGCGAACGCAAGGAACGCTGGGGCCCACGCACCCTGGACCTGGATATCCTGCTGTATGCCGATCAGGTGCTCGACGAGCCGCGCCTGAAGGTTCCCCACTATCACATGCACGCACGCCCGTTCGTGCTGTACCCCCTGGCAGAGCTGGTGCCCGGCGACTTCTGCCTGCCCGACCAGCGCCCCCTCGCGCGATTGCTGGCAGAATGCCCGTTCGTTGGCCTCGAGCGCCTGTAACCGGGCGCTCCCCCACGCGGTAACGCCCGTAACAGCGCCTTCGTAACAATGCGGTAACAGGGTAATTGACTTCAGTCTTCGTGCTCACGACTATAGGCGTCCCGCAGCGCCCCGGCGCCGCATAAGGCGTATATAGGCCTGGAACAGGGTTGTACTCCAAACACCACAATCGATGATGTGCTGTTCCAGTAGATGAATACACGCGTTGTACGCAGTCGTTTTTCACAGCGCCTGAACGAGGATTCCTTTCATGCCAGAAGTAACCCTGACCACCCTGCAAGGCCTCAAGGCCAAGGGCGAGAAAATAACCATGCTGACCTGCTATGACGCGACCTTTGCCAAGGTGGCGAGTCAGGCCGGCGTGGAAATATTGCTGGTGGGTGACTCCCTGGGCATGGTCCTGCAGGGCCATGACAGCACCTTGCCGGTGACCAACGCCGAAATGGCCTACCACACCGCCTGCGTCAAGCGCGGCAACCAGGGTGCGCTGATTCTGGCCGACCTGCCCTTCATGGCCTGCGCCACCACCGAGCAGGCCTTCGCCAATGCCGGCGCACTGATGCAGGCCGGCGCGCACATGGTCAAGGTCGAGGGCGCCGCCTGGCTGGCCGAGACCATTCGCCTGCTGGCCGAACGCGGCGTGCCGGTGTGTGCGCACATGGGCCTCACGCCGCAGACCGTGAACATCCTGGGCGGCTACAAGGTCCAGGGCCGCCAGGAGAACCAGGCACGGCAGATGCGCGCCGACGCCATCGCCCTGGAGCAGGCCGGCGCAGCCATGCTGCTGCTCGAATGTGTGCCCAGCGAGCTGGCGGCGGAAATCACCCAGGCCGTGACCATTCCGGTCATCGGCATCGGTGCCGGCAGCGCCACCGATGGCCAGGTACTGGTGATGCACGACATGCTCGGCCTGTCGCTCAGCGGCCGCGTGCCCAAGTTCGTGAAGAACTTCATGCTCGGCCAGCCCGACATTGCCGGTGCTTTCGGTGCCTACGTGCAAGCCGTCAAGGGCGTGACCTTCCCCGGCACCGAACATGGGTTCAGCGCATGAATACCGTCAAGACCATCCTTGAACTGCGCGCTGCGGTCGCCCGCGCACGCAGCGAGGGCAAGCGCATCGGCTTCGTGCCCACCATGGGCAACCTGCACAGCGGGCATGCCGCGCTGGTGACCAAGGCCGCGCAGCGGGCCGATTTCGTGGTGGCGAGCATCTTCGTCAACCCGCTGCAGTTCGGCGCCAACGAAGACCTCGACAAGTACCCGCGCACCCTCGCCGCCGACCAGGAAAAACTCCTGCAGGCCGGCTGCCACCTGCTGTTCACCCCCAACGTCGAAGAAATGTACCCCGACGGCATGGCGGCCCAGACCCTGGTCAGCGTGCCGCACCTGTCCGAAGGGCTGTGTGGCGCCAGCCGTCCCGGGCACTTCGAGGGTGTTGCCACGGTGGTCAGCAAGCTGTTCAACATGGTCCAGCCCGACCTGGCCGTGTTCGGCCAGAAGGACTTCCAGCAACTGGCGGTGATCCGCGCGCTGGTGCGCGACCTCAACCTGCCCATCCAGATCATCGGCGAGCCGACCGTGCGCGCCGAGGACGGCCTGGCCCTGTCGTCGCGCAACGGTTACCTGACCGACGCACAACGTGCCACTGCGCCCACGATCTACCGCACCCTGAGCCGGATCGCCCAGGCAATCGGCCAGGGCCGCCGTGACTTCGAGGTGCTGATCGCCGAAGGTCGGCAACAACTGGTGGAGGCCGGCTTCAAGCCCGACTACCTGGAAATCCGTCAGGCGCTGAACCTGCGCCCGGCAGGGGCGAACGACCGCGACCTGGTGATTCTGGTGGCAGCGGTACTGGGCGCCACGCGCCTGATCGACAACCTGCACCTGAACCTCGACGAACAGTGACAACGCACCCGGCCGGGCTGCCGGGCAATTAACCTGCCACACTGGAAACGGGCCCGTCTTTCCAGTGTCAAAGGCAGTTCACGTACCAAGGAAACCTGCAGCGATGGCGTACTACCGCACCCCCCACGATGTCACTACGCTGCCCGCCTGGCAGGCGCTCCAGCAACACCGCAGCGCCATGCAGGGCTTCAGCATGCGCGAAGCGTTCAACGCCAACCCGCAGCGCTTCGAGCAGTTCAGCCTGAGCAGCTGCGGGCTGTTTCTGGACTATTCGAAGAACCTCATCGACCGCCAGACCCGCGACCTGCTGGTGGGGCTGGCCAACGAAGTGGGCCTGCAGGACGCGATCAAGTCGCTGTTCGCCGGCGAAATCGTCAACGCCTCCGAAGGCCGCCCGGCCCTGCATACCGCGCTGCGGCGCCCGGTGGGCGACAAACTGAGCGTCAATGGCGTGAACATCATGCCCGACGTGCACAAGGTGCTGAATCAGGTCACCGAGCTGGTGGGGCGCATCCACGACGGCCTGTGGCGCGGCTACAGCGAAAAGCCGATCACCGACGTGGTCAACATCGGCATCGGCGGCTCGTTCCTCGGCCCGGAGCTGGTCTCCGAGGCCCTGCTGCCCTACGCCCAGCGCGGCGTGCGCTGCCACTACCTGGCCAATATCGACGGCAGCGAATTCCACGAGCTGTCGGCCAAGCTGCGTGCCGAGACCACGCTGTTCATCGTGTCGTCCAAATCCTTCAATACCCTGGAAACCCTGAAGAACGCCCAGGCGGCTCGGGTCTGGTACCTGGCCCAGGGTGGTTCGGAAGCCGAGCTGTACAAGCACTTCATCGCCGTATCGAGCAACAAGGCCGCTGCGGTGGCCTTCGGTATCCGTGAAGAGAACATCTTCCCGATGTGGGACTGGGTAGGCGGACGCTATTCGCTGTGGTCGGCCATCGGCCTGCCGATCGCCCTGGCCATCGGCACCGCCAACTTCAAGGAGCTGCTGTCGGGTGCCTACACCATGGACCAGCACTTCCAGACCGCACCGTTCGAGCAGAACATGCCGGTGCTGCTGGCCTTGCTGGGCGTGTGGTATGGCAACTTCTGGGGCGCCCAGAGCCACGCGATCCTGCCGTACGACCATTACCTGCGCAACATCACCAAGCACCTGCAGCAACTGGACATGGAGTCCAACGGCAAGAGCGTGCGCCAGGACGGCACTCCGGTCGACCACGACACCGGGCCGGTGATCTGGGGCGGCGTGGGCTGCAACGGCCAGCATGCCTATCACCAGTTGCTGCACCAGGGCACCCAGCTGATCCCGGCCGACTTCATCGTGCCGGTGGTGAGCTTCAACCCGGTGGCCGACCACCACCAGTGGCTGTACGCCAACTGCCTGTCCCAGAGCCAGGCGTTGATGCTCGGCAAGACCCGCGCCGAGGCCGAGGCCGAGCTGCGCGACAAGGGCATGGCCGAAGCCGAGGTACAGCGCCTGGCGCCGCACAAGGTGATCCCGGGCAACCGTCCGAGCAACACCTTGGTGGTGGAGCGCATCAGCCCGCGGCGCCTGGGCGCGCTGGTGGCGATGTACGAGCACAAGGTGTTCGTGCAGAGCGTGGTGTGGGGCATCAATGCCTTCGACCAGTGGGGAGTGGAGCTTGGCAAGGAACTGGGCAAGGGCGTGTACCAGCGCCTGACCGGCGGTATCGAAGAGCCGGCCGAAGATGCCTCGACCCAGGGCCTGATCAACTACTTCCGCGGGCGTCACCGGGGCTAAGGGCTACACTGTCGGGATGTTGTTATCCCCATCGCGGGCCAAGCCCGCTCCCACAGGTACGATGCACACCGCGTGGGAGCGGGCTTGGCCCGCGATGGGAGCGACACCTATCCAACAGGAAAGGGCCCCCCAATGTTCGATATCAGCGACTACCCCGAAGCCGATGCCGTCAGCAAGGCGGCACAACTCTCCCAGGCCGACTACCAGCGCCTGTATCGCCAGTCCGTAGACGATCCCGACACCTTCTGGGCCGAACAAGCCAGGCGCCTGGACTGGATCAGCCCCTGGTCGGCTGTTCAGCAGAGCGATCTGCGCACGGGCCAGGCAACCTGGTTCAAGGATGCCAAGCTCAACGTCAGCTACAACTGCCTGGACCGCTACGTGGCTCAGCGCGGCGACCAGCCGGCGATCATCTGGGAAGGCGACGACCCGCAGCAGTCCACCACCCTCACCTACCGCCAGGTTCATCAGCAGGTGTGCCGCCTGGCCAACGTGCTCAAGCAGCGCGGGGTGAAAAAGGGCGACCGGGTGTGCATCTACATGCCGATGATTCCCGAAGCTGCCTTCGCCATGCTGGCCTGTACCCGCATCGGCGCGATTCACTCGGTGGTGTTCGGCGGCTTTTCCCCCGACGCCCTGCGCGATCGCATCCTCGACGCCGACTGCCGCACGGTGATTACCGCCGACGAAGGCGTGCGCGGCGCCAGGAGCATTGGCCTGAAGAACAACGTCGACAAGGCCCTGCAAAGCTGCCCGGACGTCAGCAGCGTGGTGGTGGTACGCCGCACCGGCGGCCCGGTGGACTGGAACGAAGGCCGCGACCTCTGGTATCACGAGGCAATCAGCCAGGTGGGCGACGACTGCCCGCCCGAGCCGATGGATGCGGAAGACCCGCTGTTCATCCTCTACACCTCCGGCAGCACCGGCAAGCCCAAGGGCGTGCTGCACACCACCGCCGGCTACCTGCTGCAGGCCGCCCTGACCTTCAAGGTGGTGTTCGACTACCGCGACGGCGAGGTGTTCTGGTGCACCGCCGATGTCGGCTGGGTAACCGGCCACAGCTACATCGTCTACGGCCCGCTCGCCAACGGCGCCACCACCCTGATGTTCGAAGGCGTGCCCAACTACCCCGATGCCTCGCGCTTCTGGCAGGTGGTCGACAAGCACCAGGTGAACATCTTCTATACCGCCCCCACCGCTCTGCGGGCACTGATGCGCGAAGGTTCGGCGCCGCTCGACGGTACCTCGCGCAAGAGCCTGCGCCTGCTGGGCAGCGTGGGCGAGCCGATCAACCCGGAAGCCTGGGAATGGTACTTCGAGAAGGTCGGTGAGAAGCGCTGCCCGATCGTCGACACCTGGTGGCAGACCGAGACCGGCGGCATCATGCTCAGCCCGCTGGTCAGCGCCCGCCACATCAAGCCCGGTTGCGCCACCCGTCCGCTGTTCGGCGTGCAGCCAGTGCTGCTGGACGACAAGGGCGCGCTGATCGAGGGCCCCGGCAGTGGGCTGCTGGCGATCAAGGCCAGTTGGCCGGGGCAGATCCGCAGCGTATACGGCGATCATCAGCGCATGATCGACACCTACTTCAAACCCCTGCCGGGTTACTACTTCACCGGCGACGGCGCGCGCCGCGATGCCGATGGCGACCTGTGGATAACCGGGCGCATCGACGACGTGATCAACGTGTCCGGGCACCGCATCGGCACTGCCGAGGTGGAAAGTGCCCTGGTGCTGCACGACAGCATCGCCGAAGCCGCCGTGGTCGGGTACCCTCACGACCTGAAGGGCCAGGGCATCTATGCCTTCGTCACGCCCATGAACGGCGTGACCCCGGACGACCACCTCAAGCAGGCACTGCTGGCGCTGGTCAGCAAGGAGATCGGCAGCTTTGCCAAACCCGAGCTGATCCAGTGGGCGCCAGCACTGCCCAAGACCCGCTCGGGCAAGATCATGCGCCGCATCCTGCGCAAGATCGCCTGCAACGAGCTGGACAACCTGGGCGACACCTCGACCCTGGCCGACCCGAGCGTGGTCCAAGGCCTGATCGACAAACGCCTGAACCAATGAACGGTACCGCGGCGACGGTGCCTCAAGGTATCCATGGAAGCGCTACGCCGCCGTATCGAAACACAGTTGCTGAGCCTCACGGGCCTGGCCCTGGGCCAACTCGACCTCGAACAGCCCAAGGGCGACCCCGGGCTGTTCGGTCCGCGCAGCATCAGCTGGCAGGTGCACGGGGATTTCCCCAGCATGCTCATCGGCGGTATCAGCGCCTTGCTGCTGCAGGTGCTGCACCCGCTGGCCCTGGCCGGGGTGTGGGACCACTCCAGCTTTCGCCAGGACATCATCGGCCGCCTGCGCCGCACCAGCCAGTTCATCTCCGGCACCACCTTCGGCTCCACCCGCGACGCCGAATGGCTGATCGACAAGGTACGCACCATTCACCTGCAGGTGGTGGGGACCGCGGCCGATGGCCGCCCGTATGCCGCCAGTGACCCGGACCTGCTGACCTGGGTGCACGTGGCCGAAGTCAGCAGCTTCATGGCCGCGCACCTGCGCTACCGCAACCCGCACCTCTCGCTGGCCGACCAGGACGCCTACTACGCCGAGATCGCCCTGGTGGCCGAACGCCTGGGGGCTCGCAACGTGCCTCGTTCGCGCCAGGCGGTGGCGCACTACCTGCAAGCCATGCGTCCGCAACTGGTATGCGACGAGCGCAGCCGCGAAGTGGTGCGTGTGTTGCTGGAGGCCCCGGCGCCGAGCCGCCTGGCCAAACCGGTGGCCAACCTGATGATGCAGGCGGGGATCAACCTGCTGCCCGATTGGGCCGGCGAACTGCTCGAGCGCACGCCGCACCCGCTCAAGCGGCGGCTGGTAGGCCTGGGCATCGACAGCACGGCGCCGGTACTGCGCTGGGCCATGCGCGACAGTTCGCTGCACCGGGCCAGGCGGCGAGTGGGCTGCGCCTGAACAGGTGCAAGGCACCCGCCTGCTGTTAAACTGCACGCCCGCAAACCAAGGCTACGTGCATGTCCTCCTTGAATCAGGCGCTGCGCGCCGCCCTCGACGCCCGCCAGCAGCTTCTAAGTGAGCTGCACGCCCAGGGCACCGACTGTTACCGGCTGTTCCACGGCAGCCAGGAAGGCGCGGGCGGACTGACCGTCGACCGCTATGGCCCGCAGTTGCTGGTACAGAGCTTTCACCACACCCTCGAGCGCGATGCCCTGCTGGACCTGCATGGGCACATCGAGCGCGAACTGGGCCTGCCACTGCTGCTGGTGTACAACGACCGCTCCCAGGGCAACAGCCGCATCGACCGGCGCGACCCGGTCTACCAGCCCAGCGAGGCCGCGCTGGCCGACCTGGTCGGTCACGAGTGGGGCCTGAACTACCGCGTGCGCGGTCGCCATGCCGGCCAGGACCCGCTGTTGTTTCTGGACCTGCGCAATGCCCGTGGCTGGGTCAAGCAACACAGTGCCGGCAAACGCGTTCTCAACCTGTTCGCCTATACCTGCGGGGTAGGCCTGAGCGCTGCCGCCGGAGGTGCCAGCGCGGTGTGCAACCTGGATTTCGCCGAAGGCAACCTGGCCGTTGGCCGCGAGAACGGCGCACTCAACCCGCAACTGGCGCCCATGGAGTTCATCCAGTCCGACTACTTTCCGGCCATTCGCCAGCTGGCAGGCCTGCCGGTCAGCCAGCGTCGCGGGCACAAGCTGCCGGCCTACCCGCGCCTGGAGCCGCGCGAGTTCGACCTGGTACTGCTCGACCCGCCTGCCTGGGCCAAGAGCGCGTTCGGCACCGTCGACCTGCTGCGTGATTACCAGAGCCTGCTCAAGCCCGCCCTGCTGAGCACGGCCGAAGGCGGCGTGCTGATCTGCTGCAACAACCTGGCCAAGGTCGGCCTCGACGACTGGCGCGAGCAGGTGCTGCGTTGCGCACAGAAGATCGGCCGCCCGGTGCGGGAATGGCAGGTGCTCAAGCCGGCAGACGACTTCCCGTCACTGGACGGACAGCCGCCCCTGAAGTGCTTGATCCTGCAGCTGTAAGTGGAAAAAACCGCAGGTAGTCCGGTATTTCGGACTACCTTCGGAACCGAATTAACGTGCCATACTCCAAGCACTCCCGCTCTAGACAGACGACGCCGCACATGCCCAAAGGATTGAAACGCGCCCTCGGCGCCTTGTTGGCCGGCCTGGCCCTGTACAGCCTCCTCGGTTTCCTGATCCTGCCTGGCGTAGCCTTGCGCATCGCCAATCAGCAGTTGGCCAGTTACGCCACCGTGCCGGCGCACATCCAGCGTATCGAGCTCAATCCGTTCAGCCTCGAGCTGACGCTATGGGGCTTGCAGATCGGCGAGACCGGCAAGGAGCAGGTCGGCTTCGAACGCCTCTACGCCAACCTGCAGCTCGACAGCCTGTGGTCCGGTGCCCTGCACCTGGCAGCCGTCGAGCTGGACAAGCCGCGCACCGAGCTGCTGTTCGCCAAGGACGGCAGCCTGAACCTGACCCAGCTGTTCAAGCTGCCGCCCAGCGAGCCCAAGCCCGAGACGCCGGCAAGCGAACCGTTCCCGCTGCGCATCGGCAGCATCAAGCTGAGCGAGGGCTACCTGCACTTCCAGGACATGCGCCCGAGCGAGCCGATCGAGTTCCTCTACGACTCGATGAACCTGGAGCTGAAGAACCTCAGCACCCTGCCCGACGACAATGCCGACATGACCCTGGTGGCCGCCGGGCCAGAGGGCGGGCGCATCGACTGGACCGGCACCATCAGCCTGGTACCGATCGCCTCCGAAGGCACCCTCAAGGTCACCGACGGCAAGATGAAGGTGTGGTGGCCGTACGTGCGCGACGCCCTGCCGCTGGTGCTTGAAGACGGCGTGCTCAACCTGGACACCCATTACAAGCTCAACCTGTCGAAGGAAACCGAGCTGCTGCTGGACAACGCCTCGCTCAGCATCGCCCCCTTCGCGATCAAGGCCCCGGACGGTCGCCCGTTGGCCCGCCTGGCCCGACTGGACGTGAGTGAAACCACGGTCGACCTGGCCAAACAGCTGGTCACGGTCGGCAAGATCCGCAGTGAAAAGCTGGAAACCTGGGCTGCCCTGGAAGCCGACGGCCAGCTCGACTGGCAAAAACTCTTCGCCAGCCAGCCTGCCAAGGCCACCCCCAAGGAAAAGGCCGAGCCGGCCACTGCCGGGGCCGCGCCGCAGGAAGCCAGCGCCAAGGCCGCGCCCGGCAAGCCGTGGCAGGTGCTGCTGCGCGACGTGCAACTGCGCAACTACCAGGTTCATCTGGCCGATCGCTCGCAGAAAGAAGCGGTGGCGCTGGATGTCGGCCCGCTCAACCTCGACCTGCAGAACTTCGACAGCCTCAACAAGAGCCCCTTCACCCTCAAGCTCGACAGCGGCGTCGGCCGCCAGGGCAAGCTGCAGGCATCGGGTGAGGTCAACCTGGCACCGGTCAGCGCCCGGCTCAAGGTCAGCACACAGGACATCGACCTGCGGGTAGCCCAGGCCTACATCAGCCCGTTCATTCGCCTGGAGCTGCGCAGCGGCATGCTCGGCAGCGACCTGAACGTGGACCTGAAGAACACCGCCCCGCTGGCGTTCAGCGTCACCGGCAAGGCGCAGGTCAATCAGTTGCATACCCTGGACACCATCAAGGGCCGTGACTTCGTCAAATGGCAGCAACTGAACGTGGACGGCCTGGACTATCGCCACGGCGATGCGCTGAGCATTGCCAAGGTGACCCTGCAGCAGCCCTATGCCCGCTTCATGATCAACGAAGACCGCACCACCAGCGTGGATGACCTGCTGATTCCGCAGCCGGCCAACGGCGCCGCCAAGCCCCAGGGCAAGCGCACGGCCAGCAATGAAAAGCCCCTGGGTATCCGTATCGGTGGCATCGACATCAACGATGGCTCGGCCAACTTCGCCGACTTCAGCCTGACGCCCAACTTCGCCACCGCCATCCAGCAGCTCAACGGCCAGATCGGCACCATCGACAACCGCCAGCCACACCCGGCCAAGGTCGATATCAAGGGCAAGGTGGACCGTTATGCGCCCGTCACCATCAAGGGCGCGCTCAACCCGTTCGACCCGATGGCCAGCCTGGACATCGCCACCAGCTTCAAGCGTGTCGAGCTGACGACCCTGACGCCGTACTCGGGCAAGTTCGCCGGCTACCGGATTCGCAAGGGCCGCCTGAACCTGGACCTGCATTACCTGATCACCAAGGGCCAGCTCAAGGCCGAGAACAAGGTGGTGGTCGAGCAGTTGCAACTGGGTGAGAAGGTCGACAGCCCCGACGCCGTCAACCTGCCGATTCGCCTGGCGATCGCGCTGCTCAAGGACACCGAGGGCAAGATCTCCATCGAGCTGCCGGTGTCGGGCGACCTCAACAACCCGCAGTTCAGCGTAATGCCGATCGTGTGGCAGACCCTGCGCAACCTGGTGCTGCGCGCCGCCCAGGCGCCGTTCAAGTTCATCGGCGGGCTGGTCAGTGGTGGCGGTTCCGAAGACCTGGGCACCGTGTCCTTCGCCCCCGGCTCAAGCGAGCTGAGCAGCGATGCCCAGGGCTCGCTGGACAAGCTGGCGGCAGCACTCAAGGAACGCCCTGCCCTGCGCCTGGAAATCGAAGGCACCAGCGCCCAGAGCAGCGACGGGCCACTGATTGCCGCACAGCGTCTGGATCGTGAGTACCAGAGCACCTACTACAAGATCCTTCAGCGTCGCGGCGACAAGGTGCCGGCACAGGCCTCGCAACTGCAGGTGCCCGATGGCGACAAGCCGGCCATGCTCGAGGGCATCTACCGTACCCGTCTCAAGCAGCAGCCACCGGCCGAGTGGGAGCAGCTGGACCGTGCACAGCGTACTGCCAAGCTGCAGGAAGCGGTGATCAAGTCATGGGCCGAGAGCACCGTGCTGCTGCGTCAGCTCGGTCAGGCACGCGCCAGCAGCATCAAGGACTACCTGGTCGACAAGGGTCAGTTGCAAGACGACCGGGTGTACTTCATCGACGCCACGCTGGGCCAGGCCGAAGCGGATGGCCGGGTGATCTCGCCCCTGCACCTGGACGCCGAGTAGGGCTGGCGGGGAGCACTGGCGCCAGGCCAGTGTTCCAGCGCACAAAGAAAAGCCCCGGCTGACTGCGCCGGGGCTTTAGGGTTGACCACCTCCGTGTGGCCTTTCGCATGAACCGTCAGGATCAGCGAGCGAAACGCTTACTCAGCTTTCAGGCCATCAGCCGAAACGGCTTTCACGCCCTTGATTTTCTTGGCGATGTTCACCGCAGTGGTTTTCTGCGCTTCGGTGATCGCGGTGGTCGAGGACAGGGAAACCACACCTTTGTTGGTTTCGACCTTGATGTCGGTACCCGGGATGCCTTTCTCGGTGACCAGGTCGGCTTTGACCTTGGTGGTGATCCAGGTATCGGAAGTTTCTTCTTTGGCCTTGGTCATTTCACCAGCAGCCAGCATCATCGGTGCTTGCGATGCAGGTTGGGCTGCAAAGGCGGCGTTAGCCATGGTCAGGGTCAGCGCGGTGGCAGTAGCAGCAGCAATAGCGAACTTCTTCATACGAGACACTCCTGTTTTTCGAAAGGTCTGCGCCGTCATTCCTGGCAGCAGGTAACAGGGATATTGCAGAAGCTGTGCCAACCCGAATAAAAAATAAAACCTTTAAAAATCAACAGGTTAAAAATCACCAAAAAATAGCCCATCGTGCACATTGCATGCTTTGCGATGGATGCGCGTGCAAGTTGCATGTTCACAAAATACCGCCGCACCCATGCCCGGGAATCCAACGGGCGTTGCAATATGTACCACTGCCTGCAACAGGGCACCCTCTAACGTGGCAGGCGTCGTGAGCCGGATGAACCGGGTCCCCCGCTGCAGGAAACGCCATGATCGTGATGCCCTACTTTGAGCCCGGCACCTTGAGCGCAGGCTTCATCACCGCGCTGGAGACCGCACAGCGCGACCTGAGCCTGAGCATCATCGAAGCGCGGTGGCTGCGTCGCCTGGCCGATCAAACGTCCCTGCCGGCGAGCATGCGGGTGGAGGTGACAGGCAACCTGCAGCCACTGTCTGCCAATTGCCTGGTCATTCATCAGCGCGACCCGCTGCTTGAGGCGACCTACCTGTACAGCCCATTGCATGGCGTACAGGGCTTCAACACGCTGCAACAGCTTGAAAGTGCCCTGCAGGCACAGCTGACTCACCTGGGCGTGCCGAGCGAACCGCTGCAGTTCGTGAACCTGAGCGATGCCGTGTTCACCCGGTGGTCACACCACCTGATGCAACAGCAAATCGATCTGCTGCGGGGGCAATCCAGCGGGCTGGCCAAACTGCCCACCCTGACCGGTGTTCTCGACAGTTGCTTGAGCACAGCCTTCTCGACGCTGCTGGAGGGCGTCGACGACATCGCGCAACAACGGGTCCAGGTCATTGCCAGTAACGCCAGCGTGGTGCGCACGCAGGCCCTGGCCGATGTTGCACTGGACGCGTTCAGCGGCCAGCCGCTGGGCATCGACCTGAAGCGCCGCTTCGTACGCGATGGCACCGCAACGCACGACACGCCCGACCCGCTCGCCTGCGAGCAGGCCCTTGCCAGCACTGCCAAGGCCGTTCCGGGGGCCTTTGCACAGGCCCTGCGAAGCTATTGGAGCAGTGTCGACAACGACGTGGGCAGCGATAACCGCGAAGCCCTGGCTCTTGGCCTTGCCGACAACTACTGTCGTACGCTGTTGCGAGCGGCCAATGAACAACGCATCGACACCCCTCAGCTGCAATGGCTGCGTGAAGCGCTGATCCCCGACCTGGGCGCCTTGCGGGTGTGTAGCCTGGCGTTGGTGCCAGCGGCTCAGGACATGGGTAGGACGGTGCTGCTGGCCGACAGCCTGGCCCTGCAGCAACCGACCGATACCAGCAAGGGGGTGTTCCTGTTCAGCACACGAACCGGGTTCCAATACTTCGCCGATCAGGCCGCCCTTGAACGGCATTGCCAGGCCCTGCTCACACAACCTGCTTGCCCCGCCTCGATCAGCCGCGATGACTGGGAGCAGTTGCAAGCCAGCGCGACGCCTGTGGTCAGGCTGGTCGAGGTCGGTCAACCGATGTTCCTCGCACTTGCTGATGCGCTGATCGCACTGGTCAACCGGCGTCTTGCCCACGCACTACGCTTCCCCGGTGCCCAGAGCAGCACGGCCATGGCCGGGGTCGAAGATGCACTGGACATGCGCGCGCTGGTGGACAGGCGCCTGACCCACCTGGGGGTCAACGGTCGATGGCTGCCCGATGCACAGCCAGCAGTCGCCATGAGGCTGCCCGTGCCACCCAGCCAGAGCGTTACGCTGGTGGAGCGCCTCACCCGTGCCAGGGCACTGCATCAGCTGTTTCAATCCCTGGCCACCGCCCAGCCGAAGGTGCAGTCCTGTGTTCTGGACATGCTTGCCCCCAGCCTCGACGCCATCAGCGACGGCCAGTTGCACCCCTTGGACATCCAGCTCAAATGGGCAGAAAAGACTGGCACGGTGGTCGACAGGTTTCTCGAACAGCTGGGCGAAACAGGCAACCAGCACGCGCCGCAGGATCAGGTGCAGGACCGGCAAGGCTTGCCACTGTCGTGGCCGTCGGCACCCGTGATCCGGCAACAGATCGACACCCTTAAAGCGGGCTTTGCCTCGACCTACCTTGAACAACTCGAGGCGTTCGACACGGGTCGGTTGCGCCTGAAGGACAGTGTGGTGTCCCCGCTCACGAGCATGCGCAGCTTGTACGAAGCGCTGCTGCGCATCGAACTGGAGCAAGCCCGCGAGAACGGCGTGATCGATGACGCGCTGCTCGACCTGCTGCAGCAAGCATTGGACCGGCCGGGGCACAGTGCCATTCGCCTGCACAGCCTGAGCTTGTCGGTACCCGGCAAGGCCGGGCTGCTGCCACTGGCCGATGCATTCGTGCTGCAGCGGGCAACGGCCGACAATGACAGCCTGTTGCTCTGGTCACCGCTGGAGCCACTGAGTCAATTCAGCAGCGAAGCAGCCTTGCGCTCTGAAATGACCGGCGCATTCGACGACCCGGAGAAGCTTCATCAGTGGCTGAGCCTGGTGAACGCCGAAGACCTGCGCAACTGGCACACCCTGGCGCAGCTTCCAGGTGCCAGTCAGCCCAGCGTACGCCTCATCGAACAAAGCGAGCTGTTCGCGTTTGTTGAACACAGTGCGGCACGCTTTCGTGCTGCAACCCGGCGTTACTACCTGGGCTATGCCCTGCGCAGCAGGCTCGGCACCTCATTGCTGCAACGCTTCATCGATAACCAGGCCGCCAGGCACCCGTTCGAAGGGGCCTTGCAGCGGGTACGCGACAGCCTCGAGGTTCAGTATTTGCGCACCCTTCTACCGGCATGGCTATGCAACGCGACACCGCAGCAAATGAAAAACTACGCGCAACTGGTGCAGGCCTGCGCCCGTGTCAGCAACCCCAAGTTCAACTACCTGTTCTCGATCCCAACGCTCAACGACTTCGCCAACCAGCAGCTCAAGGCAGGGCTCGCCCAGGATTACCCGAGCGCACCGGACGATCCCGACCTGATTACCGTCACCTTCACGCACTTCACCCCCAACCCGGTAATGCCCGGCCAGACGCCCTCGCCGATTTCCTCGGACCTGGCCACCACCACCAAGACACTGAGCGAGTACGCCCTGACCCACAGCCGGTTGACCGGCACAGCGACAAGCATGAAGGTCAGCGTCACGCGACCAGGCATGGCACCTGAAGCGCTGGAAGCAGCCACCATCCGCAACATGATCGACCGCCTCGACGTGGCCAGTGCATACCGTGCCCTGCTCGAGAAGAAGTTAACCCCGCAGGATCCCGACTACCTCGAACGCCGTCATCGCTACACGCTGGTATCCACCGCCTACCTGATGGAAGAGGGGTATCAGCATTTTCTGGACAACAAACTATCGGCCAAGGCGCTTTACTACTTTTCCCATGTGCTGGCCAAGCCGGATGCCCTCGCCCGCGACCTGGTCGAGGGCAGGAAGATCACCCTGTGCCAATTGCAGCTACGGGCCGAGCAAGGGTTCGCCCCCGATACCGTGAGGGGCATGTATGTGATCGGCCCGCAGGGCGAACAGGACGGGCCCCTGGTGTTGTACTGCGCCTACCGGCCACACAAGATGTTGCTCGAGTTCAAGGACCAGGGCGCACTGCGCAGTGCCATCCTCTCGGACCCAGAGCTGCAACGAGATATTCTGAACCGGCTTCCCGACACGGTGCAGTCGCGATACGACCACAACGGCTTTCTTCACCCCCATTTGTTCTGGTCCTCATCGGACCTGTTCGATTTCTCGCCCACCCCCGGTGCGGTTCAACTGGTGCGCAGCGAGATCGAAGGCAATGCCCTTGACTACCTGTTCACCGAGAACGTGGCATTCCTGCGGGCACTGACCAAGGCACGCACGGTAACTACCGCCGAGGAATACTGGAATGTGCTGCGCTATGTAATGGGCCTTGCCATCGAGCAGAGTTCGTTTTTCCTGCCTGGAAAGCTGGCAGCCATGCTCAGCTCGCTACAAAGTGTCCAGTGGTTGCAGGCATCCGGTAACGCCGCTTTGCAGCACAACTGGGGCGAATCGCTTGCGGAGTTCGTCACCGCCCTGAGTGGCCTGGTCATGATGCGCCCAGGTGGCTCGAGCATAAGCAGGAAGACACCTAACGAGCCTTCACCCGTCACGCCTGCACTGGAACTGGACCCTGCCTGGAACGAGGTACTGCTCAACCCCCTGGTACCCAACCGGCTGAGTGACCTGCAGGCGCAGAACGTGCAACTCAAGGACATGGTCCGCAACACCACCCTGGGGCTTTATTTCGCCCCGGGTACCGAGCGTTTCTATTGCGTGATCGCGGGCCACGTCTATGAAGTGGCCAAGCCAGCACAGCAGTGGCAGATCATCAAGCAGGGCCGACTCGGGCCCACGCTGCAAAGAACGGGAAATCAGTGGCAGGTTGATCTGCAGGAAGGCTTGCGTGGCGGCGGTGCGGCCTACAGCAGTTTCGAAACGGCCCTGGCCGACGAAGACATATCCCTGCGCTACACCACGCTGGCTTCGGGGATGAAGAACATTGCCGCGCTCCAGCCGACCAAGTACCAGATGCTACTGCGTGCCCATGCCTTGAGCCGCCACTATCTGGACACCTGCCTGAAGAACCTCAACCTGTCTTCGCCCCAGGCGCCCCTGCCGCCCGAAACACTGAGCATCTTGCAAAACGTGTTCGACCACCCTCCCTCAGACCAGACAGTACGCCTGCTGCGTGACTATACCCAGCGGATACTGGACGAGCTGTTGTCGGCCTCGATGGACACGGTCACCTCCAAACGCCTCGTGGTGGGCATGAACATGCCCGATCAGCGCGATACCTACGGTTTCACCTACCACAACGACCCCGGCAAGCGGATCTTTCTCACCGAGCGCGTGTTCACCCTGCCATGGGACGTTTCGATTTACGCAACGCCACCGGCCATCGAGCTGCTCGCCCACCAGCAAGCAACGACGCTGATACACGAGCTGTCACACCAGGTACTTCGAACCGTGGATATCGCCTACGTGGAAGCCGCGGCCCCCTTCCCGGACCAGATCAGCCAGCACACGCGGGGCGGGCGTATCGCCTATCAGACGATCCTTGGCTACAAACAGAACGGGCTCTCGATCAACACCCCCGCCCAGGCGCTGTTCAGAACCTTCGACACCTCGAGCCAGACCTGGAGAGATATCAGGAAAAAGGATGGACGAGCCCTGCCCGCGATCTTTCGGCTAAGCAAGACAAACACCCTGGCAGCTGCACGCACTGCGTTCTACAGCGATCCGCAGGTACGCACCGACTTGATCCTGGCCAACGCCGACTCGCTGAGCCTGATCATCACCAACCTGGGGCGCAGGCGCTTTGCCGGCGCTGCCGGCTGAAAGCAAAAAAAATGCCCCGTATCCTGCGATACGGGGCATTGGCACTTCCGGGCAGTTACCTGCCCTGCTGCATCATCAGACGCCCGACGCCTTGGCGGCGGCAACGTCCTTGATCGACAGCTTGATACGGCCGCGGTTGTCCACGTCCAGTACCAGTACTTCGACTTCCTGGCCTTCTTTCAGGATGTCGGTCACTTTCTCGACGCGAGCATCGCTCAGCATGGAGATGTGAACCAGACCGTCCTTGCCCGGCAGGATGTTGACGAATGCACCGAAGTCGACGATGCGCTCGACCTTGCCGACGTAGATCTTGCCGATCTCGGCTTCGGCAGTGATGCTCAGAACGCGCTGGCGCGCAGCTTCTGCAGCATCCTTGGTTTCGCCGAAGATCTTGATCGAACCGTCGTCTTCGATATCGATCGACGCCTTGGTTTCTTCGCAGATGGCACGGATGGTTGCGCCGCCCTTGCCGATGACGTCGCGAATCTTGTCGGTGTCGATCTTCATCGCGATCATGGTCGGTGCGTTTTCCGACAGCTCGGTACGCGACTGGCCAATGATCTGGTTCATCTGGCCGAGGATGTTCAGGCGCGCTTCCAGGGCCTGGCCCAGGGCGATTTCCATGATCTCTTCGGTGATGCCGTTGATCTTGATGTCCATCTGCAGCGCGGTCACACCCTTGGCGGTACCGGCTACCTTGAAGTCCATGTCGCCCAGGTGGTCTTCATCACCCAGGATGTCGGTCAGGATGGCGAACTTCTCGCCCTCTTTGACCAGACCCATGGCGATACCGGCTACCGGCGCCTTCATCGGTACACCAGCGTCCATCAGGGCCAGGGAAGCGCCACAGACCGAAGCCATCGAGCTCGAACCGTTGGATTCGGTGATCTCCGACACCACGCGGATGGTGTACGGGAACACGTCGGCGGCCGGCAGCATGGCCTGGACCGAACGACGGGCCAGACGGCCGTGACCGATTTCGCGACGACCAGCACCGCCCATGCGGCCACACTCGCCCACCGAGAACGGCGGGAAGTTGTAGTGCAGCATGAAGGGGTCTTTGCGCTCGCCTTCCAGGGTGTCCAGCAGCTGTGCGTCACGTGCAGTACCCAGGGTCGCAACGACCAGGGCCTGGGTTTCGCCACGGGTGAACAGGGCCGAACCGTGGGTTTTCGGCAGCACGCCGACTTCGATGTTCAGCGGGCGCACGGTCTTGGTGTCGCGACCATCGATACGTGGCTTGCCGTTGACGATGTTTTCGCGAACGGTGCGGTATTCGATTTCACCGAAGATCTCTTTGACTTCAGCGGCAGTCGGCTGGCCTTCTTCGCCGGAGAACTTGGCGATGACCTGCTCGCGCAGCTCGCCCAGGCGAGCGTAACGGTCGGCCTTGACGGTGATGGTGTAGGCATCGGACACCGCGGCACCGAATTCGCCACGAATGGCGCTCAGCAGCGGGGTATTCTCGGCCTTGGCAGTCCAGTCCCAGGTAGGCTTGGCGGCTTCGGCAGCCAGTTCCTTGACGGCCTGGATCACGGCCTGGAATTCATCGTGGGCGAACAGCACGGCGCCCAGCATCTGGTCTTCGGTCAGCTCCTTGGCTTCCGATTCGACCATCAGCACGGCGTCGGAGGTACCGGCAACGACCATGTCCAGGCTCGAGGCAGCCAGTTGCTCGTAGGTCGGGTTCAGCAGGTAGCCGGTGCTTTCGTGGAAAGCGACACGGGCGGCGCCGATAGGGCCTTCGAACGGAATGCCGGAGATGGCCAGCGCAGCCGAGGTACCGATCATGGCAGCGATGTCCGGATCGGTTTTCTTGCTGGTGGAAACGACGGTGCAGACAACCTGCACTTCGTTCATGAAGCCTTCAGGGAACAGCGGACGGATCGGACGGTCGATCAGACGCGAGGTCAGGGTCTCTTTCTCGGAAGGACGGCCTTCACGCTTGAAGAAACCACCAGGGATCTTGCCGGCGGCGTAGGTCTTTTCCTGATAGTGAACGGACAGGGGGAAGAAGCCTTTGCCTGGATCGGCCTGTTTGGCACCGACCACGGTCACCAGCACGGTGACATCGTTGTCGACGGTGACCAATACGGCGCCGGACGCTTGACGAGCAATACGGCCCGTCTCGAGGGTAACGGTCGATTGACCGAACTGGAATTTCTTGATTACCGGGTTCACGGTTTCCTACCTTCTTCAGTGGCTCTGGGGGAACTGGTTCTTGCGAATTCTTGGGCAGCACAGGGAATCGGCCCTGTTGGCAGTCCAGATAAAACTAGAGGTTGGGAGCCTGCCCTGCCCTTGCGGTAAACCGCGCGGGCGAGGCAGACAGCCAACCTCATAGATACGCGCGGCGTGCTCACCCGCGCGGGGGCCGAAGCCCTCGGCGGATGACAGCAGCACGCCGTGCACACCACTGACCAGGCCGCTATTAGCGACGCAGGCCCAGACGACCGATCAGGGCGCTGTAACGAGTGGTGTCTTTACCTTTCAGGTAGTCCAGCAGCTTGCGACGCTGGTTTACCATGCGGATCAGACCACGACGGGAGTGGTGGTCTTTACCGTTGGCCTTGAAGTGGCCTTGCAGCTTGTTGATGTTGGCGGTCAGCAGGGCAACCTGCACTTCCGGGCTACCGGTGTCACCGGCTGCTTGCTGGTATTCGCCAACGATCTTTGCTTTTTCTTCAACGCTGAGTGCCATCTGGCTTCTCCAATATCAAGGGAAACCGTACACACGGTTTCCAATAGGCCAGGGACAGATCCCTGTATTTAAAAGTGAGGCGTGACCGTGCCTATTGACAGCCATCCTCTTGCCCGCCAGTGCCGGGCCTGAACCCGACACTGAAGGTTTCGATCATTCCGACCGAATCAGTCGACGTGGCGCAATGCGCCCGTCTTCGCTCACTTCACCGATACCGATGAAACGACCGTTGTGATCCTGCACGCGGACCATGCCGAACTTCGGCGCATCCGGTGCACGCACCGGCTGACCATGCAGCCAGTAGAACGCGCTGTGCTCGGAGAAGTGCAGCAACGGCCAGTCCTGCAACCCGCTGTCCGATGGCATCAGGAAGCGGTCGACCGCTTCGTTGCCACCTTCGGCGTGCACCTGCTCGAGCTCTTCGAGGGTGACGGTCTGGGCCAGCTCGAAGGGGCCGGCATGCGTACGGCGCAGTTCTGCAACATAGGCGCCGCAGCCCAGCTGCTCACCGATGTCCTCTACCAGCGTACGGATGTAGGTGCCCTTGCTGCAGCCTACCGAGAGGCGTACCCGGGTGCCTTCGCACTCGAGCAGCTCCAAGCGGTTAATAGTAACAGAACGCGCTTCACGCTCCACTACTTCGCCTGCACGTGCCAGCTTGTACAGCGGCTGGCCATCGCGCTTGAGCGCCGAGTACATCGGCGGTATCTGGCTGATTGGACCACGAAACTGTGGCAGTACGGCTTCAACGTCGCTGCGACCAACGGTCACTTCGCGGGTTTGCAGAATTTCGCCTTCGGCGTCGCCCGTGTTGGTGGTCTGCCCCAGTTGCATCACCGTCTCGTAGCCCTTGTCGGACTCGAGCAGGTATTGCGAGAACTTGGTCGCCTCGCCGAAGCACAGCGGCAGCACGCCACTGGCCAGCGGGTCGAGGCTGCCGGTATGTCCGGCCTTCTCGGCGTTGAGCAGCCAGCGCACCTTCTGCAGGGCAGCATTGGAGGTGAACCCCAACGGCTTGTCGAGCAGGATGATGCCGCTGACGTTACGACGGATACGCTTGACCTGAGCCACCGCTTACTCCTTGGTGTCCAGGGGGGTATCGTCGGACTTGTGCTGGCTGTCCTCGGCGACCGCGCGCTCGATCAGTGCCGACAGATGGGCACCGCGGGTCACGCTCTCGTCGTAGTGGAAGTGCAGTTGCGGCACGCTGCGCAGCTTCATTTCCTTGCCCAGTTGCATGCGCAGGAAACCGGCGGCGCTGTTGAGCACCTTGAGGCTTTGCTTGATGTCTTCTGCGCTGTCCTCGCCCATCACGGTGATGAACACCTTGGCGTGGCCGACATCGCGGCTGACGTCGACGGCGGTGATGGTCACCAGGCCGACGCGCGGATCTTTGACTTCGCGACGGATCAGTTGCGCCAGTTCGCGCTGCATCTGATCGCCGATACGTTGGGTACGGCTGTATTCTTTTGCCATGTTTTGCTACCTGTAACTAAAGCGGCAAACGCCCGGCCAGGCTTGGGCCTGACCGGGCGTTGCGTTCAGAGCCGCCGACCTGCGCCTTGCGGCGGGCGATCTGCGGCTCCCAAGCTCGCGGCTTAGAGCGTGCGAGCCACTTGGACTTTCTCGAAGACTTCGATCTTGTCGCCGACCTTGACGTCGTTGTAGCTCTTGACGCCAATACCGCACTCCATGCCGGCACGCACTTCGGACGCATCGTCCTTGAAGCGACGCAGCGACTCCAGTTCGCCTTCGAAGATCACCACGTCGTCGCGCAGTACGCGAATCGGACGGTTGCGGTAAACCACACCCTCGGTGACCATGCAGCCGGCGATGGCGCCGAACTTCGGCGAACGGAACACGTCACGCACTTCGGCGATACCCAGGATGTTCTCGCGAACATCGCTGCCGAGCATGCCGGTCAGGGCTTTCTTGACGTCTTCAATGATGTCGTAGATCACGTTGTAGTAACGCATATCCAGACCTTCCTGCTCGACGATCTTGCGCGCGCCGGCATCGGCACGCACGTTGAAGCCGAACAGTACTGCATTGGAAGCCAGGGCCAGGTTGGCGTCGCTCTCGGTGATACCACCGACACCGCCGCCGATCACGCGAACCTGTACTTCGTCGTTGCCAAGACCGCTGAGGGAGCCCTGCAGGGCCTCCAGAGAACCACGCACATCGGACTTGAGTACGATGTTGAGGGTCTTCTTCTCTTCCTGGCCCATGTTCTCGAAGATGTTCTCGAGCTTGCCAGCGTGGGCACGTGCCAGTTTGACTTCGCGGAACTTGCCTTGACGGAACAGAGCCACTTCACGGGCTTTCTTCTCGTCGGCAACCACGCTCAGTTCGTCACCGGCATCCGGGGTGCCATCCAGGCCGAGAATCTCGACCGGGATCGACGGGCCGGCTTCCTTAACAGGCTTGCCGTTCTCGTCGAGCATGGCCCGTACACGGCCGTAGTTCGAACCGCACAGCACCATGTCGCCCTGACGCAGGGTACCGTCCTGAACCAGCACGGTAGCCACCGGGCCACGGCCCTTGTCCAGGCGCGACTCGACCACGACACCACGGCCAGGGGCCGATGGGGTGGCCTTGAGCTCGAGGATCTCGGCTTGCAGCAGAACGGCTTCGAGCAGTTCGTCGACGCCGGTACCCATCTTGGCCGAAACCTTGACGAATGGCGTGTCGCCACCCCAGTCCTCGGAGGTCACGCCTTCGACGGCCAGTTCGTTGCGGATGCGGTCCAGGTCTGCACCTGGCTTGTCGATCTTGTTCACTGCAACGACCAGTGGAACACCTGCCGCCTTGGCGTGCTGTACCGCTTCACGGGTTTGCGGCATCACGCCGTCGTCCGCCGCGACCACCAGGATCACGATGTCGGTCGCCTTGGCACCACGGGCACGCATTGCGGTAAACGCGGCGTGACCCGGGGTGTCGAGGAAGGTGACCATGCCACGGTCGGTTTCCACGTGGTACGCACCGATGTGCTGGGTGATACCACCGGCTTCGCCGGCAGCTACCTTGGCACGACGGATGTAGTCGAGCAGGGAAGTCTTACCGTGGTCAACGTGGCCCATTACGGTCACGACCGGCGCACGGGAGAACGACTCGCCTTCGAACTTCAGGGACTCGGCCAGGGAATCTTCCAGCGCGTTGTCGCTGACCAGCGTGACCTTGTGGCCCAGCTCTTCGGCGATCAGCTGAGCAGTTTCCTGATCGAGCACCTGGTTGATGGTGACCGGAGTACCCATCTTGAACATGAACTTGACGACTTCAGCGGCCTTGACCGACATCTGCTGTGCCAGCTCGGAAACGGTGATGGTCTCGCCAATGGCCACGTCGCGGATAACCGGACCGGTCGGGCTCTGGAAGCCGTGGGCATTGCGCTTCTTCATCTTGCCCTTGCCACGGCCACCACGGCGGAAGCTGTCGCTTTCCTCTTCGGTGGTACGTGGGGCGGCACGTGGAGCTGGCGCCTTTTCCTTTTCCTTGACCTTGACCGATACGCGCGGGGCCTCGTTGCGGCGCTCGCCACCACGGCGGTCGTCGTCACGCGACTTGTCGTTGCGACGGGCGTCTTCGGCTTTCTTGCGCTCGACACCCGGGGCCGGAGCTGCAACCGGTTCGGCAGCTGCAGGCGCAGCTGTCACGGCCGGTGCTGCAGCGGCTGGCGCAGGGGCGCTGGCCGGCTGACGGCTGGCGGATTCTTCGGCACGTTTACGCGCTTCAGCTTCAGACTTTTCGCGTGCTGCGTTTTCAGCGGCACGACGTTCTTCCAGCTCGCGATTCTGCTCAGCCTGGATTTCTTCGGGGCTGCGCTGTACGAAAACTTTCTTCTTGCGTACTTCTACGCTGATGCTCTTGCTACCAGCAACACGCAGGGTGCTGGTGGTCTTGCGCTGCAAGGTAATCTTGCGCGGCTCTTCCACCTTCGCCTTGTGGCTGCTTTTCAAGTGGGTCAGCAGAGCCTGCTTCTCACTGTCGGTCACTACCTGACCGGCGTCGGTGTGCGGCAGACCTGCCTCACGCATCTGCTGCAGCAGGCGCTCTACCGGTGCAGCGACCTCTTGGGCCAATTCTTTCACCGTGACTTGCGTCATGCACTTCTCTCCTCAGGCCAGCCTACTTACTCGAACCAGTGGGCTCGGGCGGCCATGATCAACTTGCCGGCACGTTCTTCGTCGATGCCGTCGATGTCGAGCAGGTCATCAATCGACTGCTCGGCCAGGTCTTCGCGGGTAACCACGCCGCGCACCGCCAGTTCCGCCGCCAGATCCTTGTCCATACCCTCAAGCGAGAGCAGGTCTTCGGCCGGATGGGCGTCTGCCAGTTTTTCCTCAGTAGCGATGGCTTTGGTCAACAGGCGGTCCTTGGCACGCGCGCGGAGTTCGTTGACGATCTCCTCGTCGAAGCCATCGATGTTGAGCATTTCTTCCAGCGGTACGTAGGCAATTTCTTCCAGGCTGGTGAAACCTTCGTCAACGAGAACCTGCGCCAGCTCTTCGTCGACTTCCAGCTCTTCGATGAAGTTACGCAGAATGTCGCCGGTTTCAGCTTGTTGCTTGGCCTGGATGTCCGACTCGGTCATCACGTTCAGGGTCCAGCCGGTCAACTGGCTGGCCAGACGTACGTTCTGACCACCACGGCCAATGGCTTGCGCCAGGTTGTCCGCGGCTACAGCGATGTCCATCGCGTGGGCATCTTCATCAACGATGATCGCCGCGACTTCTGCCGGCGACATGGCGTTGATGACAAACTGGGCCGGGTTGTCGTCCCACAGGACGATATCCACTCGCTCGCCGCCCAACTCGCCAGACACTGCCTGTACGCGCGAACCGCGCATACCGATGCAGGCGCCTTGCGGGTCGATGCGCTTGTCCTTGGAGCGGACAGCGATCTTGGCGCGAGAACCCGGGTCACGGGAAGCCGCCATGACCTCGATAAGGCCCTCGGCGATTTCCGGCACTTCGATGCGGAACAGTTCGATCAGCATCTGGGGCGCGGTACGCGACAGGATCAGCTGCGGGCCGCGGTTTTCGGTGCGGATTTCCTTGAGCAGCGCACGTACACGCACACCGACACGGAAAGTCTCGCGGGAGATGATGTCTTCACGGGCCAGCAGCGCTTCGGCGTTGTTGCCCAGGTCGACGATCACGTTGTCACGGGTAACCTTCTTGACGGTACCCGAGATGATTTCGCCCAGACGCTCGCGATAGGCATCGACCACCTGTGCGCGCTCGGCTTCGCGGACCTTCTGCACGATGACCTGCTTGGCGGTCTGTGCAGCGATGCGGCCGAACTCGATGGACTCGATCTTCTCTTCGATGACGTCGCCAACCTTGGCTTCAGGATGGGTTTCCTGAATCTTGCTTGGCCAGGTTTCGATCGCAGGATCGTCAAGATCCTCTTCCTCGACCACCGTCCAGCGACGGAAGGTCTCGTAGTTACCGGTGTGGCGGTTGATCTCCACACGCAGGTCGACTTCATCTTCGAAGCGCTTCTTGGTAGCAGTGGCCAGGGCCACTTCCAATGCTTCGAAAATCACGTCTGCCGGTACACCCTTTTCATTGGATACCGACTCAACAACCAGCAGTACTTCTTTGCTCATCGTACGCCTCGCCTTTCGCAAGCCATTGGGTCCGCACGAACTATCGGACCCGGCATGTCTCAGTCAAAACTGGGAATAATGTTGGCCTTGTCGATCATGTCGATCGGCAGAAGGAATTCGTGGTCATCTACCTGCACCACGACATCCTGCTCTTCCACACCGCGCAGAAGGCCCTGAAAATTACGTCGACCTTCGAAAGGCGAGCGCAGTTTAATCTTCACCTGCTCACCGACATACTTTGCAAACTGTTCAAGTGTGAACAGCGGGCGTTCCATGCCAGGAGAGGAAACTTCAAGGGTGTATTCAACGGAAATGGGATCTTCGACATCCAGAATGCCGCTGATCTGACGGCTGACGATGGCGCAGTCATCCACCAGCACACCGCCTTCTTTGTCGATATAAACGCGCAACATTGAGTGGCGGCCTTGAGCCGAAAACTCGATACCCCAGCATTCATAGCCTAGGGCCACGACCACCGGGGCCAACAAGGCCTGCAACTCTTCTAGCTTGCTCGACACCTGAACCCCCTTGTGCATGCTATGCAAATAAAAAATGGGCGAAGCGCCCATCCCTGATACGCCGGGTGAATACCGGCGCTGAGAACTGATCAGCTAACAAAAAGCCCCTGAAAAGGGGCTCTGCTGAAACTGGTTGCGGGGGCTGGATTTGAACCAACGACCTTCGGGTTATGAGCCCGACGAGCTACCAGACTGCTCCACCCCGCGTCAAAGCTGGGGCGAAAGTATACGACCGAACCCCGCGAGGGGTCAATCTAACCTCCACCTACAAGAAAGCCCGCTGTAGCGGGCTGTCTTGTTTCAATTGGTACCGAGAAGGGGACTCGAACCCCTACACCCTATGGGCACAACCACCTCAAGGTTGCGTGTCTACCAATTCCACCACCTCGGCAATACTACTTTGAAACCCGTTACTTCTGCTCTTGAGCTGGAGGTACATCGCCGGTGTTGCTGGCGGGTGCCTGTTGCTCCTGGAGCACCGGTACATCATCTGTTGCCGGCTTTTGCTGCTTCACTTCAAGTACCGCTGGATCTGGAAGCCCTACCTGAGTCAGCTGATGAGCTTTCTCTTTAGCAAAGTAACCTAACCCTAGGGCGGTTATGAAGAAACTGGCGGCAAGTATAGCAGTAAACTTACTAAGAAAGGTAGCAGAACCTTGGCTTCCGAACACAGTATTTGAAGCCCCTGCGCCGAAAGATGCACCTGCTTCCGCACCTTTACCCTGTTGCAGCAACACCAGCACTACCAAACCCAGTGCGCCCAACAGATGAAAAACTACTACGACTGTTTCCAGCATTTTTCAGTTTCCTGCGGCGCGACAAATTGCACCGAATTCGTCTGCGTTCAGGGAAGCTCCACCTATGAGCCCCCCATCGATATCCGGCATGCCGAACAGCTCAGCCGCATTGGCCGCCTTCACGCTGCCGCCGTATAGAAGCCGCACATTCATCGCGACCTCTGAATTCTTTGCCGCCAGTTGCTCGCGAATGGCCTTGTGCACATCCTGAGCCTGTTGCGGGCTGGCCGTGAGGCCGGTGCCGATGGCCCATACAGGCTCATAGGCAATGATTGCACTGGCGAAGGCCTCAACACCGAATGCTTCGATGATGCTGCTCAACTGACGCCCTACAACCTCAAGCGTCTTGCCAGCTTCGCGCTCCTCCAGGGTTTCCCCCACACAGAGCACAGGCTTCAACCCGCAAGCCTGAGCCGCAGCGAACTTGCGATTCAGTACTTCGTGGCTTTCGCCCAGTATCTGGCGACGCTCCGAGTGCCCGATCAGCACCAGCTCACATCCCGCATCGACCAGCTGACTTGGAGCAACCTCACCGGTCAGCGCGCCTTGCTGGGGCTCTACCGCAGAATCCTGAGCACCCACGGCTATCGACTTGCCCTGCAACCCTTCAATCGCTTGATTGATGTACAGGCAGGGCGGGAACACCGCGACTTCAACACCGCTCGGCAGGGCTAGATTGCTCAAGCCCTTGATCAGCTCAGCGACGCTGGCGCGGGTACCGTGCATCTTCCAGTTACCAGCTACCATAGGGCGACGCATGCTGTACCTCGTCGGTCAAAGTGGGCGCAGATGTTACCCAACCCGATCACCACTGGCAAGCGCTAATCAGGCGCAAACTTCAGTTACCAGCTTTGCCAGTTCCTCGGCATAGCCGCGCACCTGACTTTCGTCATCACCTTCGACCATCACACGCACCAGTGGCTCTGTGCCGGACTTGCGCAGCAGCACGCGACCACGACCCGCCATGGCCTCGGTGACCCGCTCGCAGGCCTGTTTGACCGCCGGGTGCTCAACAGGGTCTACCTTGCTCTCGCCAAAGCGAACATTGATCAGCACCTGCGGGCATTTGCGCAGCGCCTGACGGGCCTGAGCCAGGGTTTCACCGCGACGCTTGAGCGCCATCAGCACCTGCAGGGCAGCGATGATCGCATCCCCTGTGGTGGTATGACTGAAGCACACCACGTGCCCGGAGTTCTCGCCGCCGATGTTCCAGTCGCGCTCCAGCAGTTCGGCCATCACATAGCGGTCACCCACCTTGGCACGCACAAACGGTATCGAGAGCTCCTGCAAGGCCAGTTCGAGGCCCAGGTTGCTCATCAGCGTACCCACAACGCCACCATTGAGCTTGCCACGCTCCTGGAGGTCACGGGCAATGATGAACAGCAATTCGTCACCATCGACGATCGCGCCGGTATGGTCGACCATCAGCACCCGGTCACCGTCACCGTCGAACGCGATCCCCAGGTCGGCATGCCCTACCAGCACCGCCGCCTGAAGCGACTCGATATGGGTCGAACCGCAGTTCTCGTTGATGTTGAGGCCATCCGGCTGCGCTGCCAGCACCGTGACATCGGCGCCGAGCTCGCGAAACACGCTGGGGGCCACCTTGTACGTGGCGCCGTGGGCGCAGTCGACCACCAGCTTGAGGCCGGCGAAATCGGTACTGGTCGGCACGCTGCTTTTGCAGAATTCGATGTAGCGGCCGGCCGCGTCGTTGATGCGCGACACCTTGCCCAGCTTGCTCGACTCGACCACGGTCATGGGCTTGTCGAGCAACTCCTCGATCATCTGCTCTACATCGTCGGGCAGCTTGGTGCCCTGACCGGAGAAGAACTTGATGCCGTTGTCGTCATGCGGATTGTGCGACGCACTGATGACGATCCCGGCTTCGGCATGAAAGGTGCGGGTCAGGTAGGCGATGGCCGGCGTCGGCATCGGGCCGAGCAGCAGCACATCTGCGCCCGCCGCAGACAGACCGGCCTCAAGGGCCGACTCGAACATGTAGCCGGAGATACGCGTGTCCTTGCCTACGAGCACCCGGCAGGCGCCGAGCTTGCGAAAGGCCATGCCTGCGGCCCAACCGAGCTTGAGCATGAAATCCGGCGTGATCGGGTATTCGCCGACACGGCCACGAATGCCGTCGGTACCAAAATATTTTCTGCTCATAGTGAAATGCTCCGTCACTCTTATTCGGCGGCTTCAACCGCTGCAATCATCCGTACCACGTCGACGGTCTCGGCAACATCGTGAACCCGCAGGATGCTCGCACCCCGAGTCATCGCCAGCGCAGCAAGCGCCAGGCTGCCATAAAGCCGCTCACCGACCGGACGCTCCAGCGCCAGGCCGATCATGCTCTTGCGCGAAACGCCCACCAGGAGGGGGCGGCCCAGGCGATAAAGATCCTGCATATGCTTGAACAGGCTGAGGTTGTGCGCAAGCGTCTTGGCAAAACCAAAGCCCGGATCGAGCACAATCTTTTCGGCGCCGATACCCACCGAAGCACAGGCTGCCATGCGCTGCTCGAGAAACATCGCCACCTCGACGGTCACATCGTCGTAGTGCGGGTTGTTCTGCATGTCGCCGGGCTCGCCGCGCATGTGCATAAGGCAGACCGGCAAACCGGTGGCTGCAGCGGCATCCAGCGCGCCATCGCGGGTAAGCGAGCGCACATCGTTGATCAGCCCCGCGCCCAGGCGGGCAGTCTCGCGGATCACCGCCGGCGTCGAGGTATCGACCGAGATGATGACATCCAGCTCGCGACTGATCGCTTCGACAATGGGTGCAACCCGCTCGAGCTCTTCGAGAGCAGTGACCACGCGTGCACCTGGCCGGGTGGACTCCCCACCGACATCGACAAGCGTAGCACCGGCCGCCACCATCGCTTCGGCATGGCGCAAGGCCGCATCACGCTGGGTGAAGCGACCGCCGTCCGAGAAGGAATCAGGGGTTATGTTGAGGATACCCATCACATGGGTACGGGAAAGGTCGAGAACCCGGTTGCCGCAAGGCAACCGGGTTGGGTACTGCTGTGAAGTCATGTCAACCCTTAGAGCTGCGCCGCCGGACCACCGATCGGGGACTCGGGGCGATCACCTTGCGTTGCAGAGGTGCCCGAAGTGCCCGAACCACCTTCCCAGTCACGGGGCTCACGCGGCTCGCGACCGGCCATGATGTCGTCGATCTGGTCGGCATCGATGGTCTCGTACTTCATCAGCGCATCGGCCATGGCATCGAGCTTGTCACGGTTTTCGGTGAGGATCTGCTTGGCAGTGGCATAGCACTGGTCGATGATGCTGCGCACCTCGGAGTCGATCAACTTGGCCGTCTCGCCCGAAACGCTGGCGTGCTGGGAACCGGCACTGCGGCCCAGGAACACCTCGCCTTCTTCTTCGGCGTACATCAGCGGACCGAGTTTTTCCGACAAGCCCCACTTGGTGACCATGTTGCGAGCGATCTGGCTGGCTCGCATGATGTCGTTGGAGGCACCCGTGGTAACGCCATCGAAGCCAAGGGTCATTTCCTCAGCGATACGACCACCGTACAACGAGCAGATCTGACTGATCAGCGCACGCTTGGACAGGCTGTAGCGGTCCTCTTCCGGCAGGAACATCGTGACGCCCAGGGCGCGACCGCGCGGAATGATCGAGACCTTGTACACCGGGTCGTGCTCGGGCACCACGCGACCCACGATGGCGTGACCCGCCTCGTGGTAAGCGGTGTTCTGCTTCTCTTTCTCGGACATGACCATCGACTTGCGCTCGGCGCCCATCATGATCTTGTCCTTGGCCAGCTCGAACTCCTTCATCTCGACCACACGCTTGCCGCCGCGCGCAGCGAACAGCGACGCCTCGTTGACCAGGTTGGCCAGGTCGGCACCGGAGAAGCCGGGCGTACCACGGGCGATCACGGCAGGGTTCACGTTGTCGCCGATCGGCGTCTTGCGCATGTGCACCTTGAGAATCTGCTCGCGACCACGGATGTCGGGCAGGCCCACGACCACTTGGCGGTCGAAACGGCCTGGACGCAGCAACGCAGGGTCAAGCACGTCCGGACGGTTGGTAGCGGCGATCACGATGATGCCGTCGTTCATTTCGAAGCCGTCCATCTCCACCAGCAACTGGTTGAGGGTCTGCTCGCGCTCGTCATGACCACCGCCCATGCCGGCGCCACGGTGGCGACCGACGGCGTCGATTTCGTCGATGAAGATGATGCACGGTGCGTGCTTCTTGGCCTGCTCGAACATGTCACGTACACGGCTGGCACCGACACCCACGAACATTTCAACGAAGTCGGAACCGGAAATGGTGAAGAACGGCACCTTGGCCTCACCCGCAATGGCCTTGGCCAGCAGGGTCTTACCGGTACCGGGCGGGCCGACCATCAGCACGCCGCGCGGAATACGACCACCCAGGCGCTGGAACTTGCCTGGATCACGCAGGAACTCGACCAGCTCGCCAACCTCTTCCTTGGCTTCGTCGCAACCTGCGACGTCGGCCAGGGTGGTCTTGACCTGGTCTTCGGAGAGCAGGCGCGCCTTGCTCTTGCCGAAACTCATCGGCCCACCCTTGCCACCGGCACCGCCCTGCATCTGGCGCATGAAGAACATGAACACGGCGATGATGACCAGGATCGGGAAGCTGGCGACCAGCAACTGGGTCCAGATGCTTTGTTGTTCAGGCTGCTTGCCTTCGACCACGACGTGGTTGTCGACCAGGTCGCCGATCAGGCCGTTGTCGGCGATCGCGGGACGCACGGTCTTGAAGCTGTCGCCGTCGGTACGTTTACCAATGATGACTGCACCGTCGACCGTCACACGCTCGACCTTGCCATCCTTGACCTGCTGAATGAAGTCGGAATAGTTGAGGGTCTGCGGCTCGTTCGGGCTGGAGAAGTTGTTCATCACGGTCACCAGGACCGCGGCGATGATCAACCACAGGATCAGATTCTTTGCCATGTCGTTCAATTAGCTACCCTCTGAGGCAGGCCTTAGGCGCAGCCGTGCCTCGCATGATAATCACCGGCTTAACTTACTACATTACCTACATGTCTGCAGGCGCCGTCTGTAACCCTTTGTGAAACCTAGACTACACGATGTTCATCCAGGTCAGGCAGGACATCCGATTGGAAATAGCTATCGGATACCCTGGAAGCTGCCGGCCTGAAGCCCTACTCGCCCTTGTAGCCACGCCCCAGCATGTACTGCTCGCGGGAGCGATCGCGTGAAGAATCGGGCTTGAGCATCTGCACCTTGTCGAATTTCTTGCGGGCGTCCTTGAGGTAGACGTCAAACCCCTCGCCCTGAAAGATCTTGATCAGAAAATCGCCACCCGGCTTGAGTACCCGGGTCGCCAGATCAAGGGCCAGCTCGCACAGGAACATGGCCTTGGGCATATCCACAGCGGGCGTACCACTCATATTGGGGGCCATATCGGAAATCACAAGGTCTACGTGCGAATTACCGACCGCCTCGAGAATCTGCGCGAGCACTTCATCCTGGGTAAAGTCGCCCTGGATGAAGGTAACGTCGGGAATACTGTCCATTTCGAGGATGTCGGAGGCGATCAGACGCCCCTGACCGCCAATCAGACGACTGGTCACCTGCGACCAGCCACCGGGCGCCGCGCCCAGATCGATCACACTCATGCCCGGACGGATCAAACGGTACTTTTCCTGGATTTCGAGCAATTTGTAGCTCGCGCGCGAGCGATATCCGTCCTTTTGCGCCTTTTTGACGTAAGGATCGTTGAAGTGTTCTTTCAGCCAGCCAAGGCTTGTCTTGGAACGCGCCACTGGGCACCTCGATGATAAGGGTCGTGATTAACTGGGCGGATCCACGGGCCCTCGGGTAAAATGGCCGCCATTTTTACAGAATCTAGACAAAGGGTCAGATTATGCCGCTCAATAACGAGCAGAAGAAACAGTACAAATCCATTGGCCACGATCTGAAACCAGTTCTGATTGTGGCAGGCAACGGCCTGACTGAAGGGGTTATCGCCGAACTCGAGCGCGCCCTGGCCGATCACGAACTGATCAAGGTAGAGATCCGCTCGGAAGACCGCGAAGAACGTGCCGCCGCCATTGCCGCACTGTGCAAGGCCGGTCGCGCCGAACTGGTGCAGACCATCGGCAAGAAGGCACTGATCTATCGCCGCAACCCGCAGCCCAACAAGCAACTGTCGAACATCCACCGCTACAAGTGATGTTCGCGCCGTTCAGTGGCGCGCCTTGCGCGCCCTGCCCGGCGGCGGCTGCAGCACCAGCAGCAAACCGCTGAGGCCCAGCACCAGGTAGCAGAACAGCTGCCAACGCAACTGCCCCGCCCCGCCAACCCGCAAGACGAAATACATCACGCACGCCGCCACTGCCATCAGCAGCAGTTGCCCACGCATGTCTCGCCACAGGCTGGTCATCCCTTCGGCCTGAATCAGTACCAGCACCTGCACGCCGCAGCCCGCCGCCGCAAAGGCGACCAGCAGCGACGCGGCCAGCACGCCAAAATCTTCGATCAACAGCGGCGCCACGCCAATCTGGCCCAGCACCGGCAGTACCGCAAAATGCAGCATCCACACGCCGCCGACCCAGAGCACCTGGGCCAGCTGCCAGATCACTGCCGACGCGGCAAAGCCGCGCGGGCGATCAAATGTGACGGACTTCGACAATCTCGTACTCGACTGTGCCGCTCGGCGTCTTGATCACCACAGTGTCACCCTCTTCCTTGCCGATGATGGCGCGGGCGATCGGAGCACCGACCGAGAGCTTGCCGTTCTTGACGTCCGCCTCGTCCTCACCAACGATCTGGTAGGTCACCTGATCGCCGGTTTCGGTGTTTTCAAGGTTCACGGTGGTACCGAAGATCACCTTGCCCGTGTGGGCAATGGTGGTAACGTCGATCACTACCGCATTCTGCAGGCGGCCTTCGATATCGCGGATACGCGCCTCGACCATGCCCTGTTCTTCACGGGCAGCGTGGTACTCGGCGTTTTCCTTGAGATCGCCCAGCTCACGGGCTTCGCCAATCGCCTGGCTCAGGCGCGGGCGTTCAGTCTTGCTCAGGAAGAGATGCTCTTCCTCCAGGGCGCGAGCGCCCTGAACGGTCATCGGGTATTTGGTAATACTCATGCTTTGAGTCCTGCATGTAGATCCTGCAAGCGACGTACGGTTTTTTCCGGACCGAACTTCAGCGCTTCGCAGATGGCTTCACCGGCCGCAATGGTCGTGGTGCAGTAGATCTTGTGCTGCAACGCATTGCGACGAATCGAGTAGGAGTCGGCAATCGACTGGCGACCTTCGGTGGTGTTGATGATCAGCGACACTTCGTCGTTCTTGATCATGTCGACCACGTGCGGACGACCTTCGGTCACCTTGTTCACGCGACGCACTTTCAGGCCTGCCGCCTCGATGATCTTGGCGGTACCGGCCGTGGCAACCACTTCGAAGCCCAGGTTGATCAGGTCGCGGGCAACGCCAGCCACCTGCGGCTTGTCGTCGTCACGCACGCTGATGAACGCGGTGCCGCCGGTCGGCAGCACTTCGCTGGCGCCCATCTGGGCCTTGGCGAAGGCTTCGCCGAAGGTGTCGCCGACACCCATGACTTCACCGGTGGACTTCATTTCAGGGCCGAGGATCGGATCGACGCCCGGGAACTTCGCGAACGGGAACACCGCTTCCTTCACGCTGTAGAAGTTCGGAATGATTTCCTGGGTGAAACCGATCTCTTTCAGGGTCTTGCCGGCCATGACGCGAGCCGCAATCATCGCCAGCGAGGTGCCGATGCACTTGGACACGAACGGTACGGTACGCGAAGCACGCGGGTTGACCTCGATCACGTAGATCTTGTCGCCCTGCAGCGCCAGCTGCACGTTCATCAGGCCGACAACGCCCAGCTCCAGTGCCATCTTCTTGACCTGGTCGCGCACTTCGTCCTGCACGTGGGCAGGCAGCGAGTACGGCGGCAGCGAGCATGCCGAGTCACCGGAGTGAACACCGGCCTGCTCGATGTGCTGCATGATCGCGCCGATCACCACGTCGGTGCCGTCGCAGACCGCATCCACGTCCATCTCGATGGCGCAGTTGAGGAAGTGGTCCAGCAGCACAGGGCTGTCGTTGGACACCTGCACCGCTTCACGCAGGTAGCGCTTGAGTTCGTCCAGTTCGTAGACAATCTCCATCGCACGGCCGCCCAGTACGTAGGACGGGCGCACCACCAGCGGGTAACCGATGACGCCGGCAGCACGAATCGCTTCGTCTTCGCTGCGCACGGTGGCGTTTGGCGGCTGCAGCAGGTTCAGGCGCTGAACCATCTGCTGGAAGCGCTCACGGTCTTCGGCGCGGTCGATGGAGTCCGGGCTGGTACCGATGATCGGTACGCCGGCTTCTTCCAGGGCACGGGCCAGTTTCAGCGGAGTCTGGCCGCCGTAGTGCACGATGACACCCTTCGGCTTCTCGACACGCACCACTTCCAGCACGTCTTCCAGGGTCAGCGGCTCGAAGTACAGGCGGTCGGAGGTATCGTAGTCGGTGGAGACGGTCTCCGGGTTGCAGTTGACCATGATGGTCTCGTAGCCGTCTTCACGCAGGGCCAGTGCCGCATGGACGCAGCAGTAGTCGAACTCGATGCCCTGGCCGATACGGTTGGGGCCGCCACCCAGGATCATGATCTTGTCGCGGGTCGACGGGTTGGCCTCGCACTCTTCCTCGTAGGTGGAGTACAGATAGGCGGTGTCGGTGGCGAACTCGGCAGCGCAGGTATCGACGCGCTTGTAGACCGGGAAGATCTCGAGCTTGTGGCGGTGACGACGCAGGTTCTTGTCGGTGATGCCCAGCAGCTTGGCCAGGCGCTGGTCAGAGAAGCCCTTGCGCTTGAGGCGCAGCATCAGTGCCTTGTCGATATCGGCCAGGCCCAGGGTCTTGACCTTCTCTTCTTCCTTGATCAGGTCTTCCATCTGCACCAGGAACCAGCGGTCGATCATGGTCAGGGCGAAGATTTCATCCACGCTCATGCCCGAACGCATGGCGTCGGCCACATACCAGATACGCTCGGCGCCCGGCACGGTCAGCTCGCGCTTGAGGATGCTGACAGCTTCTGGGCTGGCCAGGTCGACTTTCGGGTCCAGCCCGCATACGCCGACTTCCAGGCCGCGCAGGGCCTTCTGCAGCGACTCCTGGAAGGTGCGGCCGATGGCCATGACTTCACCCACGGATTTCATCTGGGTGGTCAGGCGGGCATCGGCTTTCGGGAATTTTTCGAAGGCAAAGCGTGGCAGCTTGGTGACGACGTAGTCGATCGAAGGTTCGAACGAGGCCGGCGTGCGACCACCAGTGATGTCGTTCTGCAGTTCGTCGAGGGTGTAGCCAACAGCCAGCTTGGCGGCGATCTTGGCGATCGGGAAGCCGGTGGCTTTCGAGGCCAGGGCCGAGGAACGCGAAACCCGCGGGTTCATCTCGATCACGACCATGCGGCCAGTGTCCGGGCAGATACCGAACTGCACGTTGGAGCCGCCGGTTTCGACACCGATTTCACGCAGCACCGCCAGCGAGGCGTTGCGCATGATCTGGTATTCCTTGTCGGTCAGGGTCTGTGCCGGTGCGACGGTGATCGAGTCACCGGTGTGCACGCCCATCGGGTCGAAGTTCTCGATGGAGCAGACGATGATGCAGTTGTCCTTTTTGTCGCGGACCACTTCCATCTCGTACTCTTTCCAGCCGATCAGCGATTCGTCGATCAGCAGTTCCTTGGTTGGCGACAGGTCCAGACCACGGGCGCAGATTTCTTCGAATTCTTCACGGTTGTAGGCGATGCCGCCACCGGTGCCGCCCATGGTGAAGGACGGGCGGATAATGCACGGGAAGCCCAGCTTCTCGAGCACCGCATTGGCCTCTTCCATGCTGTGGGCGATACCCGAGCGCGGGCATTCCAGGCCGATGGCCTTCATGGCCTTGTCGAAACGCGAGCGGTCTTCGGCCTTGTCGATGGTGTCGGCGTTGGCACCGATCATTTCCACGCCGAATTTTTCCAGGACGCCTTCGCGCTCCAGGTCCAGTGCGCAGTTCAGCGCGGTCTGGCCGCCCATGGTCGGCAGCAGCGCGTCAGGGCGCTCCTTCTCGATGATCTTGGCCACCGACTGCCACTTGATCGGCTCGATGTAGGTGGCGTCGGCCATGGCCGGGTCGGTCATGATGGTGGCCGGGTTGGAGTTCACCAGGATGACGCGAAAACCCTCCTCGCGCAGGGCCTTGCAGGCCTGGGCGCCGGAGTAGTCGAATTCGCAGGCCTGGCCGATCACGATCGGGCCGGCGCCGAGAATCAGGATGCTTTTGATGTCTGTACGTTTTGGCATGGGTTGTCACTCAAATCCGCGGGTCAGTGGGCAAGCTGTGTCGAACAATCCACTCGAGGAGCGCCTGAACGCGGCCTGTGCCGGTTCAGGGCTGCCTCCGGGGGGTGCTCAGCGGCGCTTGGCCATGGCATCGATGAAACGATCAAACAGTGGCGCGACGTCGGTCGGGCCCGGGCTCGCCTCAGGGTGACCCTGGAAGCTGAAGGCGCTCTTGTCGGTGCGCTCGATGCCCTGCAGGGTACCGTCGAACAGCGACTTGTGGATGGCGCGCACGTTGCCAGGCAGGGTCGCTTCATCTACCGCGAAACCGTGGTTCTGGCTGGTGATCATCACCACGCCGGTGTCCAGGTCCTGGACCGGGTGGTTGGCACCGTGGTGACCATGACCCATCTTGACGGTCTTGGCACCGGAGGCCAGGGCCAGCAGCTGGTGGCCCAGGCAGATACCGAACACCGGCACTTCGGTTTCGAGGATTTCGCGGATCGCCTGGATCGCGTAGTCGCAAGGCTCGGGGTCGCCCGGGCCATTGGACAGGAACACGCCATCGGGGTTGAGCGCGAGCACTTCGCTGGCCGGGGTTTGCGCTGGCACCACGGTGACGCGGCAGCCGCGCTCGACCAGCATGCGCAGGATGTTCAGCTTGACGCCATAGTCGTAGGCCACGACGTGGTACGGCAGCTCGGCGGCGTCGATGGTCGGGTGGCTGTCGGTCTTCAGGTTCCACACGCTGGAGCGCCACTCGTAGCGGCTCTTGGTGCTGACGACCTTGGCCAGGTCCATGCCCTTCAGGCCCGGGAAGCCGCGCGCGGCTGCGATGGCCGCCTCTTCAGAAATGTTGTCGCCAGCCAGGATGCAGCCGTTCTGCGCGCCCTTCTCACGCAGGATGCGGGTCAGGCGACGGGTGTCGATACCGGCAATGGCCACCACATTGTTGGCCTTGAGGTAATCGGACAGCGACATCGTGTTGCGCCAGTTGCTGGCGATCAGCGGCAGGTCACGGATGACCAGGCCGGCCGACCAGACCCGATCGGACTCGGCGTCTTCCGGCGTGGTGCCGGTGTTGCCGATGTGAGGGTAGGTCAGGGTAACGATCTGCTGCGAGTAAGAAGGGTCAGTCAGGATTTCCTGATAGCCGGTCATTGCGGTGTTGAACACCACCTCACCAACGGTCTGACCGTCGGCTCCAATGGCCTCACCGCGAAAAATGCTGCCATCGGCAAGGGCGAGTATGGCTGGCTTAGTCAAGAAGACCTCCCAAAAATAAAGCCTGAAGGGGCGATCGCAGGTTGCAAAAAAGCGGAATGACGTATAGACACGTCACCCCGCTTTCTTCGTCGAATTATCTGCGCGCTTTTAGTGGACACACTAAAGCTGTAGCTTACAGAAAAAGGCTTTTTCGGTCTACCACTGATGTGCCTGAAAGGCATGGGAATGCGACAGAAAGTCGCTTGTTTCAAACGCTCGGCCAGGGAGGCCGGCGAAGGGGCCGCATGGCAGCCCCTGGTGCAGCGATCAACGCAGGTCGAGCACGTCCTGCATGTCGTACAGGCCCGGCGCACGCCCATCCAGCCACAGCGCGGCACGTACCGCACCCTTGGCGAAGGTCATGCGGCTGGAGGCCTTGTGGGTGATCTCCAGGCGCTCGCCGTCAGCGGCGAACAGCACGGTGTGGTCACCCACCACGTCACCGGCACGCACGGTGGCAAAGCCGATGGTCTTGCGGTCCCGCGCACCGGTCTGGCCTTCCCGGCCATACACGGCCACTTCCTGCAGGTCACGGCCGAGTGCATTGGCCACCACCTCGCCCATGCGCAGCGCGGTACCCGACGGCGCATCCACCTTGTGACGGTGATGGGCCTCGATGATCTCGATGTCCACATCGTCGCCCAGCACGCGCGCCGCCATATCCAGCAGCTTCAGGCTGAGGTTGACGCCAACGCTGAAGTTGGCGGCAAACACGATGGGGATGTCCTTGCCCGCCTCGGCCAGCAGTTGCTTCTCTTCAACACTGAAACCGGTGGTGCCGATGACCATCGCCTTGCCCGCCTTGCGGCAGAACGCCAGGTTCTTCAAGGTCACCGAAGGATGGGTGAAGTCGATCAGCACATCGAACTCGTCGACCACCCGATCCAGATCACCCGACAGCGGCACACCAATACGCCCCAGCGCCGCCAGCTCGCCGGCGTCAGCCCCGACCAGCGTACTGTCCGGACGATCCACGGCGGCGGTCAGGCCCGCCCCCGGCGTCTGCTGCACTGCCTCGATCAGGGTCTTGCCCATCCGCCCTGCCGCGCCCATTACCGCTATACGTCGCATGCCCTGTTCCTTCTTACAGATCGCCGAAGAAGCGCTTCACGCCTTCGAACCAGCCATTGGCCTTGGGAGAATGGCAGCTGTCGCCATCCAGCGAAACACGCAACTCTTCGAGCAGCTCACGCTGACGACGACTCAGGTTGACCGGCGTTTCTACCGCCACCCGGCACATCAGGTCGCCCGCACCACCGCCACGCACCGGCGCAACGCCCTTGCCGCGCAGACGGAACTGCTTGCCGGTCTGGGTCCCCTCGGGGATCTTCAGCTTGACCCGGCCATCGAGGGTCGGCACTTCCAGCTCGCCACCCAGCGCCGCATCGGTGTAGCTGATCGGCACTTCGCAGTACAGGTGCTTGCCGTCGCGCTGGAAGATCGGGTGCTCGCGCACATTGATCACCACGTACAGGTCGCCGGTCGGGCCACCCTGGGAACCTGCCTCGCCTTCGCCCGACAAGCGAATGCGGTCACCGGTATCGACGCCGGCCGGCACTTTGACCGAGAGGGTCTTGTACTCTTCGACACGACCTTCGCCATGGCACGAATCGCACGGGTCGGTGATGATCTTGCCCTGGCCGTGACAGCGCGGGCAGGTCTGCTGCACCGAGAAGAAGCCCTGCTGCATGCGCACCTGGCCAATACCGCCGCAGGTCGGGCAGGTCGAAGGCGACGAGCCTTTCTTGGCACCCGAGCCATCGCACGGCGCACAGTTGACCAGCGTCGGCACACGGATATTGACCGTGGTGCCGCGCACGGCCTCTTCCAGGTTCAGCTCGAGGGTGTAGCGCAGGTCGCTGCCACGCTGAGCGCCACCGCGGCCACCGCCCCGGCCACCGCCGAAGAAGTCGCTGAACACATCACCGAAGATGTCGGAGAAGTTGGCGCCACCGAAACCGGCACCGCCGCCACCCATGCTCGGGTCGACACCGGCATGGCCATACTGATCATACGCAGCACGCTTGCTGGCATCGGAGAGCACTTCGTAAGCCTCGTTGGCTTCCTTGAACAGCTCTTCCGAGGCCTTGTCATCAGGATTACGGTCCGGGTGGTGCTTCATCGCCAGGCGACGATAGGCCTTCTTCAGGTCGGCCTCGCTCGAGCCGCGCTCGACTCCCAGAACCTCGTAATAGTCACGCTTTGCCATAATTCTTTGCACTCTTGAGGACGTTCGGCATACCTCGGCGCATACCGCGCTGTGCCGCCAGCATTCAAGCGCGCTCGAATGCTGTAAAAATTCGGGTATTCCAGACACGCCAACGCGGGAGCAAGCCCCCGCGCGGCGACATCCTACCAGTCACTGCCGAACAGCAGTCAACCGGGCGACAACCTGTAGCTATTACTTGTTGTCTTTTACTTCTTCGAACTCAGCGTCGACCACGTCGTCGTGCTTGGGCTCTTCAGCTTCTGGCTGAGCACCGCCCTGAGGCTGTTCGGCCTGCTCGGCGTACATCTTCTGAGCCACTGGCGCGGAGACCTTCGACAGCTCTTCGACCTTGGCTTCGATGGCAGCCTTGTCGTCGCCTTTTACAGCGGCTTCCAGGGCGACAACGGCAGCTTCGATAGCAGCCTTCTCGTCCGCGGTTACCTTGTCACCAGCGTCGGCGACCATCTTGCGGGTCGAGTGAACCAGCGCGTCCCCCTGGTTGCGGGCAGCGGCCAGCTCTTCGAACTTGCGGTCTTCCTCGGCGTTGACTTCAGCGTCACGCACCATCTGCTGAATTTCTTCCTCGGACAGACCCGAGTTGGCCTTGATCACGATCGACTGCTGCTTGCCGGTCGCCTTGTCCTTGGCACCTACGTGCAGGATGCCGTTGGCGTCGATATCGAAGGTCACTTCGATTTGCGGTACGCCACGTGGTGCTGGCGGAATCTCGGCCAGGTCGAATTTACCCAGCGACTTGTTCTGCGCAGCTTGCTTGCGCTCGCCCTGCAGCACGTGAATGGTTACGGCGCCCTGGTTGTCGTCGGCCGTCGAGAACACCTGCGACTTCTTGGTCGGGATGGTGGTGTTCTTCTCGATCAGCGCAGTCATCACGCCACCCATGGTTTCGATACCCAGGGTCAGCGGGCTGACGTCCAGCAGCAGCACGTCTTTCACGTCACCAGCCAGTACGGCGCCCTGAATGGCAGCACCCATGGCGACAGCTTCGTCAGGGTTCACGTCCTTACGTGCTTCCTTGCCGAAGAAGTCGGTCACCAGCTTCTGCACCAGTGGCATACGGGTCTGACCGCCGACCAGGATCACGTCGTTGATCTTGCTCACGTCGATACCGGCGTCTTTCAGCGCGATGCGGCATGGCTCGATGGTGCGCTGAACCAGGTCTTCGACCAGCGATTCCAGCTTGGCGCGGGAAATCTTCACGTTCAGGTGCTTAGGACCGGTGGCGTCTGCAGTGATGTACGGCAGGTTCACGTCGGTCTGCTGGCTCGAGGACAGCTCGATCTTGGCTTTTTCGGCAGCTTCTTTCAGGCGCTGCATGGCCAGCGGGTCACCCTTGAGGTTCATGCCGCTTTCTTTCTTGAATTCGTCGACGAGGTAGTCGATCAGACGAATGTCGAAGTCTTCACCACCCAGGAAGGTGTCGCCGTTGGTAGCCAGTACTTCGAACTGGTGCTCGCCGTCGACTTCAGCGATCTCGATCACCGACACGTCGAAGGTACCGCCACCCAGGTCGTAGACGATCACGGTGTGATCACCCTTGGCCTTGTCCATACCGTAGGCCAGTGCGGCTGCGGTCGGTTCGTTGATGATGCGCTTGACGTCCAGACCGGCAATGCGACCGGCGTCCTTGGTAGCCTGACGCTGGCTGTCGTTGAAGTAGGCAGGTACGGTGATGACCGCTTCGGTCACTGCCTCGCCGAGATAGTCTTCGGCGGTTTTCTTCATCTTTTTCAGAATTTCAGCCGAGATCTGAGGCGGAGCCATCTTCTGGCCGTTCACTTCCACCCAGGCGTCGTTGTTGTCAGCCTTGACGATCTTGTAAGGGACCATCTGGATGTCTTTCTGAACGACTTCTTCGTCAAAACGACGGCCGATCAGACGCTTTACCGCGTACAGGGTGTTGTGCGGGTTGGTCACCGCCTGACGCTTGGCCGACTGGCCGACCAGGATCTCGCCGTCATTGGCGTAGGCAATGATCGAAGGGGTGGTACGAGCGCCTTCGGCGTTCTCGATGACCTTGACGTTGCCGTTTTCCAGAATGGAGACACAGGAGTTGGTGGTCCCCAGGTCGATACCGATAATTTTGCCCATGTTAACTCTCCCGAAACTTTGGATTTGGTTGCCGCAGCGGTGGTTGCCAACTGCGGTAGCACTTAAACGCTTGACACTTAAATGGGGGCCGCCAGGCTAATTTCAAGCCTTCTCGTCAATCGAGGGCGAAACCGGAGCCGGAGCCTTGCTGACCACGACCATGGCCGGGCGCAGCAGACGCCCATTGAGCTGGTAGCCCTTCTGGAACACCTTGAGCACGCTGTTGGGCTCGACGTCCGCACTCTCCTGCATGGCCATGGCCTGGTGCAGTTCGGCGTTGAACGGTTCGCCGTGCGGGTCGATCGCCTCGAGGTTGTAGCGCTTGAGGGTGTCGTGGAACATCTTCAGGGTCAGCTCGATGCCTTCACGCATCGGGCGGATGCTCTCGTCTTCGGCGCTGGACAGCTCCAGGCCGCGCTCAAGGCTGTCGATCACCGGCAACAGGTCACCAGCGAATTTCTCAAGGGCGAACTTATGCGCCTTCTCGACATCCTGCTCGGCGCGACGGCGCACGTTCTGAAGGTCTGCGGCGGTGCGCAGGGATTGATCCTGGGCCGCCGCCAGTTGCTCTTCGAGCACCTGCACGCGCGTGCTCAGCTCATCGCCGGCCGCCTCGGCGTTCAGATTCTGTTCATCCAGCGTCTGTTCGTCAGCCATAAAATCTCTCCTTTGCAATTTCGTCAGCGAACTTACTCGCACGTCTGCCGGCTATATGGGGTCTGAAAATGCAGCTTCAAGGGCTGATGAACAGTCAGCAGCATTACCCTCATAACCCCTTGCGATCAAAACCCTTACCGAGCAACCGAATCAAACTAAGCACAAGCATTGTCAGGCGATTTCAAAACACTGTATAAATAACCAGACCTTACGCCTGGGAGCCGCCCCAATGCTGGTGCATCTTTCCGTACACAACTACGCCATCGTCGAACACCTGGACCTCGAACTCGCCCGCGGGATGAGCGTCATCACCGGTGAAACCGGGGCCGGCAAATCGATCATGCTCGATGCCCTCGGCCTCACCCTGGGTGATCGCGCCGACAGCGGCGTGGTGCGCCCCGGGGCAGACAAGGCCGACATCCTGGCCACCTTCGACCTGGGCGAAATTCCCGAGGCCCGCGCCTGGCTGGCCGAGCGCGACCTGGACACCGACGGCCCGTGCATACTACGCCGGGTGATCACCGCCGAAGGCCGCAGCCGCGGCTATATAAACGGCACGCCTTGCCCGCTGGGCGACCTCAAGGCCCTGGGCGAGCTGCTGATCGACATCCACAGCCAGCACGAACACCAGTCGCTGCTGAAGACCGACACCCATCGTCGCCTGCTCGACGAATACGCCGGCGCCACCGACCTTGCACGCCAGGTGCAGCTGGCGGCGCAGCGCTGGCGGCAGACCCGCCAGGAGCTCGAGCGGCTGAGCAACTCCGGGGACGAACAGCGCGCGCAGCACCAGTTGCTCAGCTATCAACTCGAAGAGCTGGAAAACCTCAACCTGGGCGAAAACGAACTTGAGCTGCTGGAACAGGAACACAAGAACCTGACCAATGCAGAGGCCCTGTTCGGTATCTGCCGCCAGGTCATCGACCATTGCAGCGAGAGCGACTCGGGCAATGTGCTCAGTGCGCTGACCGTCAGCCTCAATCGCCTGACCGCCGTACAGAATGCCCCCAAGGCGCTGGCCGAGGCGGCCAACATGATCGCCAGTGCGCAGATTCAGGTGGAAGAAGCAGTGGGCGAGCTCAACCGCTTTCTCGACCATTTCGACGCCGACCCCGCGCGGCTGCAGCAGCTGGAAGAACGTCTCGACGCCCTGTACACCCTGGCGCGCAAACACCGCGTGCACCCCAGCGAGCTGGCCGACCTGCAGCAACGACTGATGGAGGAGCTCGAAGGCCTCAACGCCAACGACGAGTCCATTGCCCGACTGGGTGACGAACTTGCCGCCTATGCCCGCCACTACCAGGAAAAGGCCTCGGAGCTGAGCCGCCTGCGCCAGCAGGCCGCGACCCAGCTGGCTGGCGCGGTGGAGCTTGAGATTCAGCGCCTGGGCATGCCTGGCGGACGCTTCAGCATCGAACTTCGCCCCAACAGTGGCGAAGACTTGTTGCCCCAGGGCCTGGAGCAGGTCGAACTGCTGGTCAGCGCCAACCCCGGCCAGCCGCTCAAGGCACTGGCCAAGGTGGCTTCCGGGGGTGAATTGTCACGGATCAGCCTGGCAATCCAGGTCATTACCGCTCAGACCTCGCGCATTCCGACCCTGGTGTTCGACGAAGTCGACGTGGGTATCGGCGGCCCGACTGCGGAAATCGTGGGGCAGCTGTTGCGTCGCCTGGGCGAGCGTGGGCAGGTATTGACGGTCACCCACCTGCCGCAGGTAGCCGCGCAGGGCCACCATCACCTGTTCGTGCACAAGGTGCGCAACAGCGATGCGACCCATACGGCGGTGGCGAGCCTGGGCAAACGTGAGCGGGTCGAAGAAGTGGCGCGCATGCTGGGCGGCATCGACCTGACCAAGGAATCGCTGGCGCATGCCAGAAAGATGGTCGTCACCAGCAAAGCCTGAGTGCCCCCGCAGGAGCCGGCCTTGCCGGCGTACAACATTACAGCCCCCACAAAGCACGAAGGCGACCCCAGGGTCGCCTTCAATGCCGTGCAATTCAAAGCAAAGTGCTTACTTTTTCTTGCGCACGTACAGCACGAGATTGTGATCTACCAACTCGTAGCCGTGCTCCAGCACGATTTCCTTCTGGCGCTTTTCAATTTCGGCATCGAAGAACTCGATGACTTCGCCAGACTCCACGTTGACCATATGGTCGTGGTGGCCGCCGTCGGCCAGTTCAAACACTGCATGACCGCCGTCGAAGTTGTGACGAACGACAAGACCTGCCGCCTCGAACTGGGTCAGAACACGGTAAACCGTGGCCAGACCGACGTCCTCGCCTGCCTCCATCAACGCCTTGTAGACGTCTTCAGCACTCATGTGGCGCTGCTCGGTGGAGTCGAGCATCTGTAGAATCTTGACTCGAGGCAGGGTCACCTTGAGACCGGCTTTGCGTAATTCGCTATTTTCAACCATGGTCAGCTTTCTCGCCGATGCTGCTTCGCAGCTTCTCTGAATACGGGTATGATCGGGGTTTACGTTGTCCAGCCAAGATAGTGGAAGTCGCCCACCGATGCAAAACACCAAGCTCTTGCTAACCAGCCTCACCTTTGTGGGACTGCTCGCACTCGCCGGTTGCTCGTTCCCCGGGGTTTACAAAATCGACATCCAGCAGGGCAATGTCGTCACGCAGGACATGATAGACCAATTGCGGCCGGGAATGACCCGCCGGCAAGTACGGTTTATCATGGGCAACCCTCTGATCCAGGACACCTTCCACACCAACCGTTGGGACTACCTGTACAGTCTGCAACCAGGTGGGGGCGAGCGCCAGCAGGAACGGATGAGCGTGTTCTTCAACGAGAACGACCAGCTCGCCAGCCTGTCGGGTGACTTCATGCCGGGTGTGAGCCGCGATCAGGAAATCCTTGGCGGCGCAGCGGGCACCACTGTCAGCCCTGCCGAAGGCGAGACACCTGCCAAGCAGGAAGCCCCCGCCAAGCCTGGCTCGCTGGAAGACACGATCCAGCGCGACGTCGATACCATCGAAGTCATCCCGGTTCCAGTGCCGGAACCGCTGGACACCTCGCCGCAGTAAGCAAGGCGCAGGCAATAAAAAGCCCGGATCATTCCGGGCTTTTTCATGCGCGGCGTTTCACCGCTTGGCCTTCTTGAACACCCTGGCTACCTTGGCCGCGCGCTGTTTGCGCACCTCCTTGGGGTCGATCAGCAGCGGCCGATAGAGCTCGATCCGATCACCCGCCTCGACCGGATGCTGCGACGCAACCACCTTGCCAAAGATACCCATCGGGCAATCCCCGATCGACACGCCCGGCAACTGCCCGGCGATGCCCGACAAGCGAACCGCCTCGCTCACCGACGTACCCGCTGGCACCTCCAGCGCCAGCAACAGCTGCTGCTCGGCGGTGGCGTAGACCACTTCGATGGGCAGCATCGGCTCAGCCATTGAGTTGCTTGGCCCGCTGGCAGAACGCATCCACCAGGGTGTTGGCCGCCTGGTTGAAGATCGGCCCCAGGGTGGCGCGCACCAGCGGCCCGGCGTAATCGAACGACAGGTCCAGGCTGATCTTGCAGGCCTTGTCGCCGAGTGCCTTGAACGTCCACAGCCCGTGCAGCTGATTGAACGGCCCCTCCTCAAGGTTCATCTCGATGGACTGCCCTGGCACCAACTCATTTCGCGTTACAAAACTCTGGCTCATGCCGCCCTTGGCCGCCTCGACTCGCGCTCGCATCAGGGTCTCGCTCTGCTCCAGCACCGTGCTGGAGGAGCACCACGGCAGAAACTCCGAATAGCGGGCGACGTCATTCACCAGGTCATACAGCGCCTGAGCGGGGTACGGCAACAGTGCCGAACGTTGAATATGGGTAGTCATCCAGGCGTCACTTCCAAAGCTGAGCGGTAAACACGATGCGAATGCCGAGGGGCGCCACATAGCGCATCAAGAGGAAAAACAGCGCGTATTGTCCGGGATTCACTCCAACGGCTCAAGCGTACCGCTACCCCGTAGCCGACAGCGCGACGACTGCCTATAATGCCGCCCCTATGGCTAAACAAAAGAAGCATCCGACAGGGACCATCGCGCAGAATAAAAAAGCGCGTCACGATTACTTCATCGAGCACAAGTTCGAGGCCGGATTGGTCCTGTCCGGTTGGGAAGTAAAAAGTCTGCGTGCCGGCAAGGCGCATCTTGTGGACAGCTACGTGCTGCTCAAGGACGGTGAAGCATGGCTGATGGGTTGCCATATCACCCCCCTGACCGCAGCCAGCACCCACGTGATCGCCGACCCGACCCGTACCCGTAAACTGCTGCTCAATCGCCGCGAGCTGGAGCGCCTGTTCGTGGGTGTACAGCAGAAGGGCTATACCTGCGTGGCCTTGTCGATGTACTGGAGCAAGCACTTGATCAAGTGCGAGATTGCCCTGGGCAAGGGCAAGAAGGAATACGACAAGCGCGATACCCAGCGCGAGCGTGATTCCGATCGCGAGTTGCAGCGCGCCGTGCGCAGCAAGGGCCGCGACGAGTAGGCACGCCTGCTCTAGCCACTTTGCCGGCAAGGCCGGCTCCTACAGGCCAAGCGAAACCCTGTAGGAGCCGGCCTTGCCGGCGAAAGCCGCAACGCTTGTCTAGCGCCCGTTGCGCCGCTCTGCCCGCGCGACCCGCTGCACTTCCTGACGCACCTCTTCGAGCACCTCCTGCACATACAGAATGTGCTGGCTCGACACCTCCCGTGCATCCTGCGCACGCCCTTCGACAATCGCCAGGTACAGGTCCCGGTGCTGCACAATCAGCATGTCGCGGGTCTCGCTGCGTTGCTTGTACATACCGCCGATGTTGGTCACCACGTTGCGCTTGAGCAGGTCGAACAACCCGCGAATGGTATGCAGCAGCACCGCGTTATGGCTGGCCTCGGCAATCGCCAGGTGGAACGACGCATCCGCCGCCCCTTCCTCGGCGCGGCTCACCTCATCGGCACGCGCATAACAGTCCTGCAGCGCATCGAACGCCACCTTCAACCGCTCGCGATCCACCGCGGTTGCACGCAATGCGGCGTAATAGGCACACGACGCCTCCAGCGTATGACGAAACTCCAGCAGGTCGCGTTCGACCTCCGGATTGTTCTCCAGCAATTGCAACAAGGGGTCGCTGAACGTCGAACCCATCGACTGGGCAACATAATTGCCGCCACCCTGTCGGCTCACCAGCATGCCCTTGGCTACCAGCTTCTGGATCGCCTCGCGCAACGACGGGCGTGACACCCCGAACTGCTCGGCCAGTTGCCGCTCGGCCGGCAACCGCTCGCCGGCGGTCAAGGTGCCTTCAAGAATCATCCCCTCAAGCCGCTCGACGATATCGTCGGACAAACGGCGTTGGCGGACCTGGTTGAAAACCATCACATGCTCTCCACAATCCCGAGTTCGTTCGGGGCCGCCTATTTTGGCCTATCGGTGCCCACGCCACACCCACCAGTTGGCGAATTTCGAAGCCGCTCAGCCGACCTTTTTTCAACCGTCCGACGAAAGTTTTAGCGGGGCAAATTGACACACCCACCACAGGGCTCTTAACCTAGCGGCTCGACATTGTAAATTGGTATGACCAATTAGCCAATGCCACTGCATGACCAACAACAATTAGGGGCCACCCCATATGCAAACCTGGCAACAACTCTATAGTCCGCTTGGTAGTCTCGGCCTGTCCGCCCTGGCGGCAGTCATCCCTATCGTGTTCTTCTTCCTGGCGCTGGCCGTGTTCCGCCTCAAGGGTCATGTGGCAGGCAGCATCACGCTGGCGCTGTCGATCCTGGTCGCCATCTTCGCCTTCCAGATGCCCGCCGACATGGCACTGGCTGCTGCCGGGTACGGTTTTGCCTATGGCCTGTGGCCCATCGCCTGGATCATCGTCGCGGCGGTGTTCCTGTACAAACTGACGGTCAAGAGCGGCCAGTTCGAAGTGATCCGCAGCTCGGTGCTGTCGATCACCGACGACCAGCGTCTGCAGGTTCTGCTGATCGGCTTCTGCTTCGGCGCCTTCCTGGAAGGCGCGGCAGGCTTCGGCGCACCCGTGGCCATTACCGCTGCACTGCTGGTGGGCCTGGGTTTCAACCCGCTGTACGCCGCCGGCCTGTGCCTGATCGCCAACACTGCCCCGGTGGCCTTCGGCGCCCTGGGTATCCCGATCATCGTGGCCGGCCAGGTCACCGGTATCGACGCCTTCAAGATCGGCGCCATGACCGGTCGTCAATTGCCGTTGCTGTCGCTGTTCGTGCCGTTCTGGCTGGTGTTCATGATGGACGGCCTGCGCGGCGTCAAGGAGACCTGGCCTGCAGCCCTGGTGGCCGGCCTGAGCTTCGCCGTCACCCAGTACTTCACCTCCAACTTCATCGGCCCGGAACTGCCGGACATCACCTCGGCACTGGCCAGCCTGATCTCCCTGACCCTGTTCCTCAAGGTCTGGCAGCCCAAGCGCTCGATGACCACCGCCACCGGCAGCGTCGGTGCAGCCGTGGTCAACGGTGGCGGCAGCCAGCCTTCGCCTTACAGCTTTGGCGAGATCTTCAAGGCCTGGTCGCCGTTCCTGATCCTCACCGTGCTGGTCACCATCTGGACCCTCAAGCCATTCAAGGCGGCCTTTGCCGCCGGTGGTTCGATGTACAGCTGGGTGTTCAACTTCGCTATCCCGCACCTTGACCAGCTGGTGATCAAGACCGCGCCGATCGTCGCCGCCCCGACCGCCATGCCGGCGGTGTTCAAGCTCGACCCGATCTCGGCCACCGGTACCGCGATCTTCTTCTCCGCGCTGCTGTCGATGCTGGTGCTGAAGATCAACTTCAAGACCGGCCTGACCACGCTGAAGGAAACCTTCTTCGAACTGCGCTGGCCGATCCTGTCGATCGGCATGGTGCTGGCCTTTGCCTTCGTCACCAACTACTCGGGCATGTCGTCGACCATGGCCCTGGTACTGGCCGGCACCGGCGCAGCGTTCCCGTTCTTCTCGCCGTTCCTTGGCTGGCTGGGCGTGTTCCTGACCGGTTCGGACACTTCGTCCAACGCGCTGTTCAGTTCGCTGCAGGCCACCACCGCGCACCAGATCGGGGTCAACGACACCCTGCTGGTGGCCGCCAACACCAGCGGCGGCGTTACCGGCAAGATGATCTCGCCACAGTCCATCGCCGTGGCATGCGCGGCCACCGGGCTGGTCGGCAAGGAGTCGGACCTGTTCCGCTTCACCCTCAAGCACAGCTTGTTCTTCGCCACCATCGTCGGCCTGATCACCTTGATCCAGGCGTACTGGCTGACCGGCATGCTGGTTCACTAAAGTGAAAGAGGCCGGGCGCCCCAAGGGCGCCCGGCAGCTGCCCCTTTCAACCGACGCTGCGAGACACCATGATCATTTCAGCCTCTACCGACTACCGCGCCGCAGCCCAACGCAAGCTGCCGCCCTTCCTGTTCCACTACGCCGACGGCGGCGCCTACGCCGAGTACACCCTGCGCCACAACGTCGAAGACCTGGCCAGCATCGCCCTGCGCCAGCGCGTTCTGAAGAACATGTCCGAGCTCAGCCTCGAGACCCGCCTGTTCGATGAAACCCTGAGCATGCCCGTGGCCCTGGCACCGGTCGGCCTGACCGGCATGTACGCCCGGCGTGGCGAAGTGCAGGCGGCACGTGCCGCGGCGGCCAAGGGCATCCCCTTCACCCTGTCGACCGTGTCCGTGTGCCCGATCGAGGAAGTGGCCCCGGCCATCGACCGGCCCATGTGGTTCCAGCTCTATGTGCTCAAGGACCGCGGCTTCATGCGCAATGCCCTGGAGCGTGCCAAGGCCGCCGGCGTGACCACCCTGGTGTTCACCGTGGACATGCCCGTACCCGGCGCACGCTACCGTGACGCCCACTCCGGCATGAGCGGCCCTAACGCACCGCTGCGGCGCATGTGGCAGGCCATGACCCACCCCCAGTGGGCGCTGGATGTAGGCCTGCTGGGCAAGCCCCACGACCTGGGCAACATCTCCAAATACCGCGGCAGCCCCACCGGCCTGGCCGACTACATCGGCTGGCTGGGCGCCAACTTCGATCCGTCGATTTCCTGGAAGGACCTGGAATGGATCCGCGAGTTCTGGGATGGCCCGATGGTGATCAAGGGTATTCTCGACCCGGACGACGCGCGCGACGCCGTGAAGTTCGGTGCCGACGGCATCGTGGTGTCCAACCACGGCGGTCGCCAGCTCGACGGCGTGCTGTCCAGCGCCCGTGCCCTGCCGGCCATCGCCGATGCGGTCAAGGGCGACCTGAAGATCCTCGCCGATTCCGGTATCCGCAGCGGCCTGGACGTGGTGCGCATGATCGCCCTGGGCGCAGACACCGTACTGATCGGCCGTGCCTTCCTCTATGCCCTCGCCACCGCAGGCGAAGCCGGCGTGAAGAACCTGCTCGACCTGTTCGAAAAGGAAATGCGCGTGGCCATGGTGCTGACCGGCGCCAAGTCCATCAGCGAGATCACTCGCGATTCGCTGGTACGCGAATTCGGCGCCTGACCGCCTGCCCCATCACCGCCTGATTGTCCGGGGCACGCGGCGCGATAGACGCCGTGGCCCCGCGAGGAGTTTGCATGAGCCTGCCCACCGCGTTTCTCGACTCGGTTGAACGCCTGATCCCCCGTGAGCGCCGCTTCGACGACCCCACGTCTACCCTGGCCTTCGGTACCGACGCCAGCTTCTACCGGCTGATCCCCAAGCTGGTGGTGCGCGTGGAAAGCGAAGACGAAGTGGTGGGCCTGCTCCAGCTGGCCCAGCGCGACCGCGTGCCGGTGACCTTCCGCGCCGCCGGCACCAGCCTGTCGGGCCAGGCCATCAGCGACTCGGTGCTGATCGTGCTGGGCGACAACTGGAACGGTCGCGAGATTCGCGAGCAAGGCCGGCAGATCCGCCTGCAACCTGGCGTGATCGGCGCCCAGGCCAACGCCTGGCTGGCGCCGTTCGGACGCAAGATCGGCCCCGACCCGGCGTCCATCAACGCCTGCAAGATCGGCGGCATCGTTGCCAACAACGCCAGTGGCATGTGCTGCGGCACCGCCCAGAACACCTACCACACCCTGGCCGGCCTGCGCCTGGTGCTGGCCGACGGTACCCGCCTGGACAGCGAAGACCCGGCCAGCGTCGCGGCCTTCCAGAGCAGCCATGCCGACCTGCTCGAATCGCTCGCGCGCCTGGGCCGCGAGACCCGCGCCAACACCGAACTGGCTGCGAAAATCCGCCACAAGTACCGGCTCAAAAACACCACCGGCCTGTCGCTCAACGCCCTGGTCGACTACGACCAGCCACTGGACATCCTCAACCACCTGCTGGTGGGCTCCGAGGGCACCCTGGGCTTCATCAGCGCGGTTACCTACGACACCGTGATCGATCACCCGCACAAGGCGTCGGCGCTGATCGTGTTCCCGGACGTGGAAACCTGTTGCACCGCCGTCACCGTGCTGAAAAGCCAGCCGGTATCGGCCGTGGAACTGCTCGACCGGCGCAGCCTGCGCTCGGTGCAGGACAAGCCCGGCATGCCGGCCTTCGTGCAGCAGCTGTCCGAGGGTGCGTGCGCCCTGCTGATCGAGTCCCGCGCTGCCACCCAGACACTGCTGCACGAGCAGCTGGGCCTGATCATGGCCTCGCTGGCGCAATTTCCGGTCGAGAAACAGGTCGACTTCACCGAAGACGCCAAGGAAAACGCCAAGCTCTGGGCCATCCGCAAGGACACCTTCCCGGCCGTCGGCGCCGTACGCAAGACCGGCACCACGGTCATCATCGAAGACGTGACCTTCCCGGTCGAGCAACTGGCCATCGGCGTCAACCGCCTGATCGAGCTGTTCGAGCGGCACCACTATGACGAAGCCATCCTGTTCGGCCATGCGCTGGAGGGCAACCTGCACTTCGTGTTCACCCAGGGTTTCAACAGTGCCGAAGAGGTCGCCCGTTACCAGGCGTTCATGGACGACGTGGCGCACCTGGTGGCGGTTGAATTCGGCGGTTCACTCAAGGCCGAACATGGCACCGGGCGCAACATGGCGCCGTTCGTCGAACTGGAATGGGGCCACGATGCCTACCAGCTGATGTGGACGCTCAAGCGCCTGCTCGACCCCAACGGTATCCTCAACCCGGATGTGGTGCTCAGCGACGACCCGCAGATCCACCTTAAAAACCTCAAGCCGTTGCCCGCCGCCGACGAGATCGTCGACAAGTGCATCGAGTGCGGCTTCTGCGAACCGGTGTGCCCGTCCAAGGGGCTGACCCTGAGCCCGCGCCAGCGCATCGTGATGTGGCGCGACATCCAGGCCAAGAAGCGCGCCGGGGTCGATACCACCGCGCTTGAACGCGACTACCAGTACCAGGGCATCGACACCTGCGCCGCCACCGGCTTGTGCGCCCAGCGCTGCCCGGTAGGCATCAACACCGGCGAACTGGTGAAGAAACTGCGCGCCCAGGCTGCCAGCCACGTGAAGACAGCCGACTGGCTGGCGGAGCATTTCCACACCGCGCTAAGCGGCGCCCGCCTCACCCTGCGCGCAGCCAACGGTGCCCGCCGCCTGTTGGGCGCGCCACGGCTGGCCCGCATCAGCCAGTCGTTGAGCAAAGCCAGCAACGGCCGCCTGCCGCTCTGGACGCCGGCCATGCCGCAGCCCCTGCAGCCCATCCAGTTCAGCCCCGCGAGCAACGATGCGCGGCCCCGCGTGGTGTACCTGGCGGCCTGCGTATCGCGCGTCATGGGCCCGGCCGCTGGCGATCGCGAACAGACCTCGCTGCTGGACAAGACCCGCGGCCTGCTGGAGAAGGCCGGCTACCAGGTGGTGTTCCCCGAGAACCAGGACAGCCTGTGCTGCGGTCAGCCGTTCGCCTCCAAGGGCTATGCCGAACAGGCCGAGCACAAGCGCCAGGAACTGATTGGCGCGCTGCTGCATGCCAGCCGCGGCGGGCTCGACCCGATCTACTGCGACACCAGCCCGTGCACCCTGCGCCTGGTGCAAGACCTCAAGGACTCGCGCCTGGACCTGTATGACCCGGTGCGCTTCATCCGCACCCACCTGGTGGACAAGCTGGAGTTCACCCCGCAGGACGCACCCATTGCCGTGCACGTGACCTGCAGCACCCAGCACCTGGGCGAGAGCCAGGCGCTGATCGACCTGGCACGGCGTTGCAGCAAAGAGGTGGTGATACCCGAGGGCATCCACTGCTGTGGGTTCGCCGGCGACAAGGGCTTCACCACCCCCGAACTGAACGCACATTCACTGCGCAGCCTAAAGGACGCCGTGCAGTACTGCAGCGAAGGCATCTCCACCAGCCGCACCTGTGAAATCGGCTTGAGCGAGCATGGCGGCATCGACTATCACGGCCTGGTGTACCTGGTGGACCGGGTGACCAGAGCCAGGGCGCTGTGAGCCAAGGCGGCTCCTGCACACCGGCAGGAGCTGGCCTTGCCGGCGAACAGGCCATCTGCCACAACATCCGTCTGAACCCCTGGCATTGGCCGCAGTCCATGCAAATAGGCCCCTTATCCTGAGGCCTTCCCAGCCAAGGAGATTCACATGAAGCGTACTGCGATTACCGGACTGTTCCTCAGCGCCGCACTGCTAGCCTCGCCTGTGTTCGCGGCGGATAAAGACCTGTGTACCAGCAACCTGCAGAAGATCGACGACCAGATGGCAACCATGGGCGCGACCTCCGAAGGGCTGGACGATGCGCTGAAGCAGCATGTGGCTGACGCCAAGGCCGCGCAGGCGGCGGGCAACGACAAGGATTGCATCACCATCAGCGCCAAGGTGCTGTCGCGCCTCGAGAAGACCGACAAGGGCGGCAACGGTCAGTAACCTCGGTGGGCGACCGGACCGGTAGTCGACGTCGCCCGACCGATGGCGTATACTCCGTCACATGCACCCGAAACGGTGCTAGCGCTAGAGCAGTAAAAAATGGGGCCGATTAGGATTCGACGCCGGTGATGAAACTCTAGGTGCATGCCGAGTTGGTAACAGAACTCGTAAATCCACTGTTGCAACTTTCTATAGTTGCCAATGACGAAAACTACGAGGGTTACGCTCTCGCTGCGTAAGCAGCCGAGCCCGCTCTCCTGGTAGCTTCGGCTCCAGCAATCACTAGGGGATGCCTGTAAACCCGAAGTGATTGTCATACAGAACAGGATCGTCGTGTAGCACGTTGGGGGCAAAGCGACTAAAACTTACCCAACTCGTCCAAAGCACCCTGCCCGTCGGGCGGCTGCGGATTAACTCAATAGACACGGCTAAGCATGTAGTACCGACAGCGGAGTACTGGCGGACGGGGGTTCAAATCCCCCCGGCTCCACCAAACGATCAAAAAAAGACGTCCACGGACGTCTTTTTTTGTGCCTGCGATCTAATAAATACGCGGCTTCCAGCGCTTTTGCGGTCTTTTCAGAGTTTTTGAGTTCCAGTCATTCGGGTATTCCAGACGGTATTCCACCTCACCCGGCGCTAATCTTTGGAATACCGAATCAGTGCTTGAGGACAATCTCATGCCTGCTCAAAACCACCGCCTCTCCGATCGACAGCTCAAGGGAGTCAAACCCGCGCCCAAGGATTACGTCCTCACAGACGGTGACGGTTTGCAGCTCCGAGTACGCAGCAACGGCTCGTTGCTGTGGAATTTCAACTACCGCGAACCGGTGACCAAGAAGCGTATCAACATCGGCTTCGGGACCTACCCCGAACTGTCACTGGCGAATGCACGAAAGAAGGCAGTCGAAGCGCGCGAGCTGCTCGCTCAGGGCATCGATCCAAAGGTGCAGCGCAATACGTTGAATGAAGCCAAACGCGCAGAAACGGAACACACCTTCGAGAACGTGGCCACCGCCTGGTTCGAGCTCTAGAAAGACTCGGTGACCCCGGCCTACGCCGAGGATATTTGGCGGTCACTCACGCTGCATGTGTTCCCCGATTTGAGGACGACACCACTGACGAAAATCACCGCGCCGATGGTGATCGGATTGCTTCGTCCAATCGAAGCGAAAGGTAGCTTGGAGACAGTGAAGCGCCTTAGCCAGCGGCTAAACGAGATCATGACCTACGGCGTGAACTCAGGCCTGATCTTCGCCAACCCTCTTAGCGGCATCAGGGCAGTATTCAAGAAACCCAAGAAAGAGAACATGGCTGCGCTCCCACCTGAGGAGCTCCCCGAGCTCATGCTGGAGATTGCGAACGCCAGTATCAAACGCACGACCCGCTGCTTGATCGAATGGCAGTTACACACGATGACTCGCCCCGCCGAGGCAGCGACTACTCGCTGGGCAGACATCGACTTTGAAAGGCGTGTCTGGACTATCCCGGCGGAGCGGATGAAGAAGCGGGGCCCACATAGCATCCCGTTGAGTGATCACGCTGTCGCACTGTTGGAGTCACTGAAAGCTCACAGCGGCCACCGCGAATACGTCTTCCCGGCAGACAGGAATCCACGCACTCATGCCAATAGCCAAACGGCCAACATGGCGTTGAAACGCATGGGCTTTCAGGACCGCTTGGTCAGCCACGGCATGCGCTCTATGGCCAGCACCATCTTGAATGAACATGGGTGGGACCCGGAGCTCATCGAAGTGGCACTGGCGCACGTCGACAAGGATGAGGTGAGGAGCGCCTACAACCGAGCCGACTACATCGAGCGCCGGCGCCCGATGATGGCGTGGTGGAGTGAGACATATTCGGCGGAGGTCACTACAGCACGGTCAAGGCGCACTGTGCCGTGTAGCCCCAAACAAATCTGCTCCCGAATCTTTCTTCAGCAGCTCGTACACCACCGTCAGGAACACCTCACGCGTCGATTCATCGCTGAGCAGCTTGGTCGCCATACTAGTGTGGCTGCTCATGGCGGCAGCGATGGCAGAGATGGCTTTTGAAGGCAGGTCCGCCTTCATGGTCTGTTCCATCGTGTTGTTCTGCACTTGGGCCATTACCACGCTGTCAGCGCGCAGCTTCTCGGATACGTGCACCGCGAAGGCCACCTGGTCAGTGTCGGTAATGTCCTTGCCGAAGGAGTTGTTGAGCTTCTCAATAAGCTCGGCGAGGTATTTTTTCTCGCGGTCGCGGGCGTCGCGCAGGCCGTTATCGGTCATACCATAGAGGCCAGGTGTTTCACCCAGGACGGCGACGCCACTGAGGTTACTGCCTTTTTTGATCTTGTAGTGGCTGAGTTTGAGGTCTCCCAGATCCACCTGCTCGGCAGTGATGCCCTTGAGCCGTTTACGCAGCAGGCGCGCATAGCTGGCAAAAGCTTCCAGGCTTGGGTCGCCGAAATCGATCAACTGGGCGATGTACTCGTAGCTGCGCACGAACTTGGTCAGGCTCTCACTGAAGATCATCAGTTCGTCGCGGGCCTTGCAATACTCCGAACGCCGCACATCGGCGTATTCCATGTCTTTGCCGCTACCCTCGTCATGGGCCTTCTCCCAGGCTTTTTCCCACTGGTCGATGGCATCGTTGAGCGTCTTCAACTTTCCGTTGAAGCGGTCGGTGGCTGACTGAGTAAGCGAGAACAGCTTCTGGTGCGTCACCTTCGGATCGACGATGGCATCACCGAAAGCCTCCACCTCAGCCTGCTCATAGATGAACATGCCATCCAAGCGCTGCTTGATGTCATAGACGATGTTCGGATCCTGGATGTCCGCCACCTGGGCATCACGATAGAAGGTCTTGAATGACGCCAGTATCTCGTCGGCCTTGTTAGCGAAGTCGATGACAAACGTCTTGTCCTTCCCGGGGAAGGTACGGTTCAGACGCGAGAGGGTCTGCACGGCCTCCACACCGGATATTTTTTTGTCCAGGTACATGGCCACCAGCTTGGGCTGGTCGAAGCCGGTCTGGTACTTGTTGGCGACGATCATCACCCGGTAGTCCGGAGTGTCGAACACCTTGCGCATATCGCGGCCATGCAGACCGGGGTTCAGGTTGGTTTCACTAAATTGGTGATCCTTGGGCAGGCTGGCCGCTTCCACATCCGTATTAGGCACCTCACCTGAGAAGGCCACCATCGCCAGCACGTTGTCATAGCCCTTGCGCTTGCAGTAGTCCTCCAGCGCCAGGTGGTACTTCACCGCTGCAGCACGCGAGCTGGTCACCACCATGGCCTTGGCGTGGCCACCGAGCAGGTGCGCGACGCTCTTGCGGAAGTGCTCGACGATCAGCTCGACCTTCTGTCCCACATTCACCGGGTTGAGCGACAGCCACTTGGCCAGTTTGCGCCCGGCGCTCTTCTCGTCCACGCGCTTGTCATCGACCATCTCGCTGCCAATTTTGAACGCCACTTCATAGCTGGTGTAGTTCTTCAGCACATCGAGGATGAAGCCTTCGTCGATCGCCTGCTGCATGGTGTAGAGGTGGAACGGTGCCGGCGGGTTGTCGGTGCTGACGGGCTGCGCCGGATTGCGCGGGCGACCGAACAGGCTCAGCGTCGAATGCTTGGGCGTGGCGGTGAAGGCGAAGTAGCTGGCATTGCCTGGGCGCGAGCGCGAGCTCTGCCACACGGACAACCGCTCCGCCTTGGAGAGTTTCTCCCACTCCGCCTCGCTCTGCCCGGTCAGTACATAGCGCAGGTCATCCGCCGTGCTGCCCCCGGTGGAGCTGTGCGCTTCGTCGATGATGATGGCGAAACGGCGATTGCGCAGGCTCTGCTCGCCGAGGATGGCCTTCTGCGCATAGGGGAACGTCTGTAGGGTACAGACGATAATCGGCACACCATCGAGCATGGCCTTGGCCAACTGCTGACTCTTGGGCAGGCTCGACTGTTGGCGGTCGATAGCGCACACCACGCCGGCCTGGTGCTCGATCTGCTGGATGGCATCCTGCAACTGCTGGTCCAGCACCTGGCGGTCGGTCACCACTATCACGCTGTGGAAATACGGCTCACCGTCCGGACGGCGCACACGAATCAGCGAATGCGCGGTCCAGGCGATGGTATTGGTCTTGCCCGAGCCGGCGCTGTGCTGGATCAGATACGGTTGCCCTGCCCCTTCTACCCGCACCGCGTCGATCATCCTCGTCACACCTTCCCACTGATGGAAGCGCGGGAAGATCAGGCCCTCTTTGAAGTAGGTTTTACCGTTGACGTCCTGGGCTTCCTTACGCTCCTGCAGCACGAAGCGGTGGAAGATGTGCAGCCAGTTGTCCTTTTGCAGCACCCGCTCCCAAAAGTAGCTCACCGGATAGCTACCGTTGTCACCCGGTGGGTTGCCGGCGGCGCCATCGTTGCCCCGATTGAATGGCAGGAAGAAGGTTGAGTCGCCGGCCAGCTTGGTGGTCATGCGTATGTCGCTATCGCTCATGGCGAAATGCACCACCGCGCCACGCTTGAAGGTGAGCAGCGGCTCCAGGCCACCGCTCTTGCGCTCAGGGCGACGGTCTATGCAGTACTGCTGCATGGCGGCCTGGACTGACTGGGTGAAGTCGGTCTTCAACTCCACCGTGGCAACCGGAATGCCGTTGATGAAGAAGGCCAGATCGATCTCGTCGGCTTTGTCCAACGAGTAACGCAGCTGCGGCACTACACGCAGACGGTTAGCCGCATAGCGGGCAGTCACCGTGTCGTTGCGCTCATCTTCAGGCAGCGCCTGGCTCATGGCTAAGGTTCCGCCGCCGGCCACGGAAAAGCCGTAACGCAGCACATTTACGGTGCCGCCTTCGACCTTGTTCTCCAGTTGCCTGACCAGTCGGTCCAGCACCAAATCGCGCGTGCCTACACCATTCATTGCTAGGATCTTAGCCATAGCCTGCGGCTGACTGTCCTCCAGCCAACCCAGCACATCGTCAGGGACTAGCGCCCGCCCTTGGTCATAGTCTGCAGACTTACCCACCAGCCAGCCGGCAGTTTCAAGCTGCTCGACGATATGGCGTTCCAATTCACACTCGTGGTGGATATGACTCATCGTTTCGTCCTTCAACGTCGCGGCCATCCTTGGGAACGGCCCATCAAATAATGTCTATCGGGCGTATTTACTGATACAGCTGGGGCACATCCACTCACCGTCGTTGTAGATGCCGCCAGCCACGTCCGTAAGTTGGTGGAACCAGCAAGATCAACCGCTGCGGCTGCTTGATCTTATTAATCGAGCGACTCGGTTTCTGGCTTCACACCAATACCGTTCAGTTGGCTGTCCTGCCAGGCGGCATAAGTTTCGGCACTACCCTCGACCAGCCAAGCGGTTCGACCACTGGCTGCACGCCCACACACAACCGCTGCTGCGGCACTCGGACTACTGAAGGCATAGTCGTCCTTGAACACCAGGTACTCACTTCCGTCACTGACAATCACACCATCACTCACCAACTGCTGGTACAGATTCCGGTAGTTGTGATCCGCAGTTCCTACCCACTGAGCGCGAGCCCGTGCCCCCTTCAGGACGAAGAACTCACCATCGACCTCTTGCGCCAGCGCGCGGTCCTTGCTCTTTGGAAGCTGTAATATAAAACGAGGCGACTGGCTAACCGGTTGCTCGACGGGTGCCATAACGAGCTTGGAGGGTTTGATCAGCTCGCGTAGGAAGTCGAAGCCCAGCACAGGTAGCACGATGCGAATCTGATCGAGGAAAAACGCCATGTCAGCGCGGTCTGACTCAGGCAGGTTGGTGTAGCTATGCGCTGTGCCATTGCCAACTACACAGCGACCGGTTTGACTGGCGATCTGGATAAGCTGGCTCTCTAGATACTTGGCATGGGCCTTGGTCAGGTTCTGGTCCTTGCTGGTAATAAGGCACACACGCTCCCAGAAATCCTTGCCACCCTGTTCTTGTGGCCGGTTATGTTGCTTCAACCGCTGGGCCACATCATCAGACTCGCCGATATACACCCGGGTACGCAGGCTGTCGTCCGGGTCGGGGCCGACAAGAAAGTACACGCCAGTACGCGCGCATTCAGGGCGCTGCACAAGTTCAGCCAGCTTAGAACGCGGGCCGGTCAGCACATGGCCGGTCCAATTCATGATCTCGGCGGTGAGCAGGCCATTAGGCGTGCCGTCCACCAGAAACAGACGAAGACTACGACCTTGGCTCATAGCGCGCTCCTTAGATCGACTTGCCCAGTAACCGCGGCGGAAATCAGGGCGGAGCGGCGTTCTTTTAAGAGGGCAATGCTGTACTCCGTTTTTTGCTTCAGCGCATCTATGCGGATGGTCTCCCGCTCAAGTCGAGCTACGATCGCACATTGCTCTCTGGGCACAGGCAGCGGAACCGGAAAATTTCGCGTGAACTCGTCAGGCACCCGTTTCAAGCCGCCAGCACCAGTCATTGCACCGGTACCGAAGGCTCGAAAACTGGAGCTTTGTACTACATAGCTGAGGTAATTTGCATCAGCAGCAGAATTGGGACGAAGCACAGTAAGTTCAGTCGTTCCAAACCCCGCCGCTCTCTTTAACCCTCGCATCAGGGCGCCCTTCCCATTTTCAAAACATGGCGTGACCTTGGCAAAGACCACGTCACCATCTTCAAAATAGGAATAGCCATTTCTCACATCGGCTACAGGGCGCACTTGCTCAAGACTCAGAGATCCATCTTCACCAATAGCCTCCATTGGTAAGAACGAAACATGTTGCTCGGGATCTTTCAACAAATCGTGGCGGACAGATGGATTCAAGGTAACGGCATAGCGCATACGGACAACTTGCCAATGCTGTGGCACTTCCCCCAGCCACTCCAGACCGGAGTCTTTCATCTTTACGTTCGAGTCAAAACCTTTGTTGACAGCATGCGTAATAAGCGCCTGCCGCTTTTCGCGCAACAGTTCAATAAAGCGGGTTTTCTTTTCAATCAGCGCATCCATGCGGGAAGTTTCGCGGTCAAGGTGGGCGGCAATGACTCTCTGCTCATCTAGCTCAGGAAGCGACACCGGAAAATTGCGCGTGAACTCATCTGGTACTCGCTTCAAGCCTCCCGCTCCGGTCATTGCGCCGACACCGAAGCATCGAAAGCTGGAGCTTTGAACTATGTAGTTGAGGTAGCGGGCATCTGCAGCCGCAGGATTCGGGCGAAGCACTGTAAGCTCGGTAGTGCCAAATCCAGCAGCGCTCTGCAGTCCTCGCATAAGGGCACCCTTCCCGTTCTCAAAACATGGCGTGACCTTAGCAAAGGCCACGTCGCCGTCCTCAAAATAGGAATATCCATTTCTCACCTCAGTTACCGCGCGTGCCTGTTCTAGGTTTAGCGAACCCTCTTCTCCGATAGCCTCCATAGGTAGGAAGGAAACCTTTTGATCAGGATTTTCCAACAAGTCTCTACGAACAGGTGGGTTCAGGGTAGCGGCATAGCGCATACGCACGACTCGCCAATGCTCCGGCACCCGCCCCAACCACTCCACCCCGGAGTCTTTATAGGTCGGATACGGTTTGTGCTGACTCACGCCGTCACCTCGCCCAACAAAGCAGCTATTTCGGACTCAACAGCCTTGAGGTCGGAATCAATCTCACTCAACCGGCGCGGCGGCTGGTAGACGTAGAAGTAACGGTTGAAGTTGATCTCGTAACCAACGATGCCGACCTGGCCGTCCTTCGCGTCCCTCTTGCCGCTGTCGATCCAGGCATCCTGCACATGAGGGAGCACTTCGTGAGCGAAGTAGTCGTCGATATTCTGATTGAGCGGCACACTCTCGAACTCGCGCAGGTCGGAATCGGCCTGCTGATTACCCTTGTCGTCCAGCACCGGCTGGGCGTTGGCATCACGCTCGCCAAAGCAGGCCAGTGCGGCCTTCAGCGCGCCCTTGCCGAGCTTATTGATGCCGGCAGCCTTGAGGAAGGCCGGCAGGTTGTCGAACTTACCCTGCACGCCGTCAAAGGCCTCTGCCTGGTCTGCACCCTTGGTATTCTGGTAGGCACCGAGTTTATCCGGCGTAACCGAGAAGCACAGGCGAAGCGGGCGCTCGACGGTGATGCGGCGGTAGCCAAAGTCGGTGGTGGCGAAGATCTTCGAATTCGGGCCCTCCTCAAACGCGTCGTGAAGCTTGGCGATTTCAGCGATCTGCTTGTCCGAGAGGTATTTGCGCTTGCTGCCCAGGCTCTTGCGCATCGGCGCGTGCATGGCAGTGGCGTCGATCAACTGCACCTTGCCCTTGCGAAGGGCGTCCTTGTGGTTGGACAACACCCAGATATATGTGCCAATACCGGTGTTGTAGAACAGATCTGTGGGAAGGGCGATGATCGCCTCCAGCCAATCGTTCTCAAGAATCCAGCGGCGAATCTCCGATTCGCCCGAACCAGCACCACCGTTGAAGAGCGGCGAGCCGGAGAGCACGATACCGATGCGGCTGCCACCCAGCTCAAGCGGTTTGCGCTTGGACAGCAGGTGCATGAGGAACAGCAGCGAACCATCGCCCACGCGCGGCAGGCCGGCGCCGAAGCGCCCGGCGAAGCCTTGCTGGCTGTGTTCGGCCTGCACCTGCTTCTGGACGTTCTCCCACTTCACGCCGAACGGCGGGTTGGCCAGGCAGTAGTCGAACTGCTCATGGGGCAGGTGATCGTCGGACAAGGTGTTGCCGAGCTTGATGTTACGTGTGTCGTAGCCCTGGATCAGCTTGTCTGCCACGGAGATGGCGTAGGTTTCCGGATTCAGCTCCTGAGCGTAGGGTACCAGGCGGGCATTGGAGTTCCACTCGTAGACCTGCTCGATCGCCGAAGACAAAAAGCCGCCCGTGCCGGCGGCGCAGTCGTACACGGTGCGCACCACACCATCGCCGTTGAGTGCCTGATGATCCGGCGCAAACACCAGGGTGGTGGCCAGGCGCACCACATCGCGCGGGGTAAAGTACTGCCCGGCATCATCGTTGGATGACTCGGCAAACTTGCGGATCAGGTGCTCGAAGACGAGCCCCATTTCGTGATTGCTGATCTTGTCCGGGTGCAAATCGACTGCTGCAAACTTCTGCGTGATCAGGTACAGCAGGTTGGCTTTCTCCAGCTTCTCCAGCCACCGGTCAAAGGCAAAGTGCTCGAACACCTGGCGGGCGTTGGCGGAGAACTTGGCGATGTAGTCTTCCAGGTTGGCTCGAGTGCTGGTGGAGCCCACGCTGTCAAGGGAAAACTGCGAGACGTTGTAGAAGGTTGCACCGGCCGTGGTCGGCAAGATCAGGTCCATGTCCACGCCACTGGCTTTCATCGCCTCATACTGGCTGCGTACCTTGCCGCGGGTGGGTTCCAGCACACATTCCAGACGACGCAGCACGGTGAACGGCAGGATGATGCGGCCGTACTCGGAGGGCTTGAAGGCTCCCAGAAGCAGATCTGCGATATTCCAGATGAAGGGGGCCAGGGTCTGCTGGTTCACGCGCACGTTCCTTACACAGAAGCAGGGAGGGCGTGCTCGCCGCATCCCTGAGAGGTATATGTGATCAATGCCACACCTTAACCCGTTGGATAGCTTCGAGCCAGTATCGGCAAACAGCTAAGGTGCTGATTTCATTCGCCTCGGCCATGAAACGCTCATGGTAGGTTTGCTTGCGCTTACAGGCGTACTCCAAATCGGAAAGCTCATCCGACTCACCGGGTGGCGCCTACTAAGGGTTGATGGAGAGCAACTCCGCACAGGTCATCTAACCAGTGCTAAATTGTTCAGAAGTGCCCTAGGTGGGTGCAACAGGAGGGATGCAACTCGGCGCCTACCGTCTTCTCTACGTCGTCAATCCGATACTTGCGTATTTCCAAACGGTATTCCAAATACATCCTCAAAAAAAAATAACCTTTAAAATCAACTTATTGGTCAAGCGGTTCAGATCACCCCGGCCCACCAAATAAAGAAAAGACGTCCTCGGACGTCTTTTTTTTTGCCTGAAATTCCGCAATACGGAATCTCAGGGCCGCTGGGGCTTTCTGAGTTTTGAGCTCCCACACAGGCTGGGAAGATGGGGAGACCAAAGTCAATCAGCACCACCCACTCTGATGGAACTGTGTCCAATCCGCCGATGATGGCACAAAAACATCACGCCCCCTGTAGAATCCGCCACGGCTCGGCCCGGAGGGGGCCGAGCGCGATTGGTACCAAAGGAATCCAGGATGTTCGCTCTTCGCAATTTGACGGCAGCCATGCTCATAGTATTGAGCACAGGCTGCGCAACCGGCCTCAATTCGGTCCAACAATCGGAACTCGCAAGTTACAAGGCAAGTAACCTCGCGGTTCAGGAGAAGAGCCCTGGCGTGGGAGCCGCACTTGGCCTCCTGCCTGGCGGGGGTTCCTTTTATGGACGCTCCTACGGCTTTGGCGTGGTCAACCTTTTGCTCTGGCCTATCTCGATCTTATGGGACCCTGTCAGCGGGTATGAAGCTGCAGAGTCGATCAACTATCAAGCCACTAAAGCGCACGTGTCCAACTTGAAGAGAAGCGAGATGGACAATCTCGACTCAAGGCTGGCCACGGATGAAATCGACCTGAAGCAGTACACGCTTGAAAGACGCAAGGTTGATGAGAAGTACGCACACAGCCTCTGACACGATCCCAGAAAGCCCGCCAAGCGCGGGCTTTTTCATGCCTGTATGACATCGCATGGCAAAAATCGACAGCGCCTCCGGGAGTGTCCATTGAACCCCCTCATCCATTCATAGTTTAGTAAACCCCAATCCAAGAATCGAAAAAGTCAGCTTTTACCCTCCTTACCCCCATGAAACCTTAGGGCACCACAAAATCACCTTAGGAGAACACTGCGCTGCGTGGCGAGCCTTGCTGTTGGCTGTGCGGTTTGCCCTGCAGCGCTGGAACGAGAACCGGATGTCTCTCGTCTGGGAGGACCGATTGATCCCGGTGTCTCGAGTGATGTGCAATCACCCTTGAACAGTAGGAGATAACAATAATGATCAAAGCTCTGAAATTCGCAGCACTCGCAACGGGGATAGTCACTGCCAGTCACGGCCTCGCGGCCGACCTCACCATCGTCTCCTTCGGTGGCGCCAACAAGGAGGCCCAGGTAAAGGCCTTCTACAAGCCCTGGCAACAAGCCCGGGGCAGCAAGATCATTTCCGGCGAGTACAACGGCGAAATGGCCAAGGTCAAGGCCATGGTCGATACCCGCAGCGTGTCCTGGGATGCCGTGGAGGTGGAGTCCGCCGAGCTCGCCCGGGGCTGTGAAGAGGGTATGTTCGAGACGCTGGACCCAGCTCAGATCGGCCTCGATACCAAGCATTTCGTTCCCGGCGCCATCCAGCCCTGCGGCATAGGGTTCCTGGTGTACTCGACGGTGCTGGCCTACAACACCAGCAAGCTGAAGCAAGCCCCCACCGGCTGGAAGGATTTCTGGGATGTGGAGAAATTCCCGGGCAAGCGCGGCCTGCGCAAGCTGGCCAAATCGACTCTGGAGTTCGCCCTGATCGCCGACGGGGTAGCGCACGCTGACGTCTACACGTTGCTGGCCACCAAGGCAGGCCAGGACCGCGCCTTCGCCAAGCTGGATGAGATCAAGCCGCATATCCAGTGGTGGGAAGCCGGTGCCCAGCCACCTCAGTATCTCGCCGCGGGGGATGTGGTGATGAGCTCGGTGTACAACGGCCGTCTCTCGGCCAAGCAGAAGAAAAAGTACGACCTGGACATCGTCTGGTCCGGCGGCCTCTACGAGTTCGATTCCTGGGCTATCCCGCGGGGCGCTTCGCGCCAGGAGAAAACCCGCGAGTTCATTGCCTTCACGCTCGACCCCGCGCAACAGAAAAGCTTCGCCGAACATATCGACTACGGCGCCGCCAACCTGCAGGCCATGCAACTGCTCGACAAGGACCGCATCGCCGAACTGCCCACCGCGCCAGCGAACCTTTCCCAGCAGGTGCCGGTAGACCCCCTGTTCTGGGCCGACCATGGCGAACAACTGGAGCAACGCTTCAACGCCTGGGCGTCGCGCTAACCCCCTGAACGGCCAGCCATGGGGCACTCCCCCCATGGCTTTCGGAATCTGCCGAGCACAAGGTCAGACCTCCGTCATCACCACCATCACCTCGGCGTCACTCCCCGCCTCGCCCTCAGCCAGGTAGATGTGCCCGATCGCGCTGTTGAAATACACCGTCTCCCGGCAACCAACGCTGACGGATTCACCCGTTTCGAACTGAATGCGCACACGGCCCGAAAGCACCACGGCAAATTCCTGCCCGGGGTGGCGAATGTAGTCTTCGAACTGGCTCATCTCACGCGCGCAGATGCGGGCATACATCGGCGTCATGTTGCGCCCGGGAAAATCCCCCGCCATCGGGTGGTACTCGTAGTTGCCCGTGCTGTAACCCGCGGCCGTATCGATGGCCGTGCTCACCACCGTGGGCTGTACCGCCCCCACGCTCACCTTGGCCGGGCTGAACAGCTGGGCGATGTCCACACCCAATGCCCGCGCTGCCGCCGCCAGCTTCTCGTAACTCACCGATACCTGCGCCAGCTCCATCTTCGACAGGGTCGACAACGCCACGCCTGAACGCTCGGACAATTGCTTGAGCGTGAGCTTCTGGTTCTTGCGTATGACACGAAGACGGGCACCCACCTGGGCGCGATCTATCAAGGGGTGGGCCGGGGAACGCGAGACTGGATCGGAGCTCATGCAAACTTCTCTGCCATACGGAAACGATGCCTGGGCCAAGCCGGGCAAGGGCCAAAAATAATACCTCAAGGTAATAGGTTGACTGGAAAATTCTCATATCTTACATTTCTCGTATCTGAGAATTACAAGAACAGCGGCGAAGACATTGCTTCTCCCACTCGGAACAGGAGGCACCTCGGTATGCACGACAGCGAATGTTTCGATTTCGCCATCATTGGCGGCGGTATAGCGGGGGCCTCTCTGGCCTATCGCCTGGCTGGGCAAGCCAGGGTCGTGGTGCTCGAGCGCGAGAGCCAGCCGGGCTATCACGCCACCGGCCGCTCCGCAGCCATGTTCATGGAAAGTTACGGAACACCGCAGATCCAGGCCTTGACCCGCGCCAGCCGCACTTTCTATGAGCAACCGCCCGCTGATTTCACCGAGCATGCGCTGCTGGAGCCTCGCGGTTGCCTGTATGTCGCAGGCCAGGGGCAACAGGCTCTGCTGGAACAGACCTTCGCTGTCGGTGCAGCACAGGCTGGCAATGTGTCGTTGATCGATACCGAGCATGCGCTCGCGTTGGTGCCGTGCCTGAACCCGGAAGCAATGGTTGGCGCGATGCTCGAAACCGACGCCCGCGATCTGGACGTGCATGCACTGCACCAGGGCTTCTTGCGCGCCATGCGCCGTGCCGGTGGTGTGCTGCAATGCGATGCGCAACTGAGCGTCGCCACGCGCGAAGGCGGTCACTGGCACCTGACCCTGGCCGACGGTCGCCAGTTGCGCGCGCGCACGCTGGTGAATGCCGCAGGCGCCTGGGCTGATGAGGTTGCGCAGCAGTGTGGCGTGAAGCCCATCGGCTTGCAGCCGTGCCGACGCACAGCCTTTACCTTCGACGGCCCCCAGGGCATGGATTTCTCGCGCTGGCCCACGGTGATCGGCATCGACGAAAGCTTCTACTTCAAGCCCGATGCCGGCCAGTTGCTGGGCTCCCCGGCCAACGCCGACCCCGCGCCGCCCCATGACGTGATGCCCGAAGAGCTGGACATCGCCACCGGCATCTACCACATCGAGGCCGCCACCTCCCTGACCATCCGCCGCCCGCGTCACAGTTGGGCCGGCCTGCGCTCGTTCGTCGCCGATGGCGACCTGGTGGTCGGCTGGGACAATCACCGCGAAGGCTTCTTCTGGCTCGCGGCACAGGGCGGCTATGGCATCCAGTCTGCGGCCGGCGTGTCGCAACTGGCCTGCGCCCAGTTGCTCGATCAGCCGCTGCCCCAAACACTGCTTCATCAAGGTGTCGAGCCACAGCGCCTGGCACCTGCCCGCTTGCGTTAATCATTCATCACCCACGAGGTTCAATGCCATGTCCGAACAACTGCAGCGTTACCCCAGCCATCTGCCCTACCCGTTCTCCAAGGCCATCCGTGTCGGCGATTTCCTGTTTCTCTCGGGGCAGGTACCAATGGACCCACAGGGCAACGTGGTGCTCGGGGATATCCGCGAGCAAACCGAGGCGGTCATGAGCCGTATCGGCGAAACCCTGACCGAGTGCGGTGTGGGGTTCGATCAGGTGGTCAAGGCCACGGTCTGGCTGACCGACATGCAACATTTCGCCGGTTTCAACGAGGTGTACAAGCGCTACTTCGACAATGGTTTTCCGGTGCGCTCCACGGTCGGCGGCAGCCAGCTGGCACTGGGGGTCGACGTAGAGATCGAAGTCCAGGCCTGGGTCGGCGCCCGCTAGCACACCCTTGCCGCCTGCCACTGCGATGCCCCGGCATGGCCACGGAAAGTGGCCCGCCCCATAAGCCCTAACAACAATAATTCGAGGGAAATCGTCATGAAAGAGAGCCTGAAAATAGCCGGCGCGTTCGTCGGTGTGATTGTCGGCGCCGGGTTCGCTTCCGGTCGGGAACTGCTGCTGATGTTCGTCGATTTCGGCGTATGGGGATTGCTCGGGGCAGTGGTCAGCGCCTCACTGTTCATCTTTCTCGGCATGGCATTGGCAGGCATGGGCAGCCGCCTGCGGGCCAGCTCCCATAAAGACGTCGTGAACGCCCTGTGCGGGCGCTACCTGGGCGCCTTCGTCGACCTGATGATCACCTTTTTCATGTTTGCGGTGACCGTGGTCATGCTGGCCGGTGGCGGTGCCCTGCTGGAGCAGCAGTTCGGCATCCCTGCCCTGTTCGGCAGCCTGGCGGTGACCGTGATCGTGGTCGCCATCGTGTGCCTGGATGTGCAGAAGGTGATTGGCATGATCGGCGCCGCCACCCCGCTGTTGATTCTCACGGCAGTAGCGGTGGCCCTGTATGGCGTGGCCACCCGAGGCCTGAGTTTCGGCGAGCTCGATCAACTGGCCAGCCAGCAGGACGCCGGCGCCAGCCATTGGCTGCTGGGGGCACTGTTGTACGTGTCCTACAACATCGTGGCCGGGGTGCCCTTTCTGTCGATCATGGGCGGCACCGCAAAGACCGAGAAGCACGCCATCTGGGGTGGCATCTTCGGCGGCGCGTTGCTGGGGGTGCTGATGCTGGTGATGAGCCTGGGGCTGTTGTCGCGCCTGGACAGCGTGGCCGACCTGCCCATGCCCATGCTGTCCATCGCCACCGAGATTTCACCGGTGCTTGGCCTGGTGATGGCCGTGGTCATTTTCCTGATGATCCTCAACACCGCCGTTGGCACCCTGTACTCCTTTTCGGCGCGATTGCTGCCAGCGGGCACCCGCACGTTCCGCATCGGCTCGGCGGCCGCTGGCGCCCTTGCGTTCGTTGGCAGCCTGGTCGGGTTCGTCAGCCTGGTGGGGCAGGTCTACCCGCTGTTCGGCTACCTGGGCTTCCTGCTGATTGGCGCGGTCGTGCTTGGCTGGCTACGCGTCGGCCGCCTGGCCCAGGCTTGAGCAATCGACAGTGACGCGCTGATCGGGCGCGTCACAAATTGCATCGAACCGGCCCTCTCGAAATCGATTGCCAGGCCGATATGCTTGGCAACCGAACTAGCAGCAGAGCAGGTCACCGATGAAAGTCTGCACAACCTACCGTGAAACCTTCTATCACGTACTCAACGCGGTGTTTACCGCCTATGGCAAGCAGCCGGTGGTAGCGGAACTGGGAGTGCTGCGCGGCGAAAACGCGATGAAGCTCTACCAGGCCCTGACCCCGGAAAAGATGGTGCTGATCGACAGCTGGAGCCCTGCCTCCAATGACGACTACAGCCCATTCGACCAGTTGCCGCCATGGGTCGAGCCGCCAGAGAAATACGCCTACTACTACGGCGGCCCGATGCATGAGCAGGCCACCTTCGACAACCTCTACCAGCAATGCCTGGACCGCTTCGCCGACAAGGACAACGTCACCGTCATCCGCGCCGACACCATCCGCGCCATCGACGCGATCCAGCCGCGTACCGGCATCGAGACCTTCGACGTGGTGTACATCGATGCCAGCCACCAGTACGAATTCATCCTGCGCGACCTGATGTACTACCAGGAACTGGTCGGCCCGGATGGCTTCATCCTGCTCAACGACTGCTGCCACAGCCCCAATGGCACCAAGCAGAACCTGGGCGTGCTCGAAGCCTTGAGCAGCTTCATGAAGCGCTCCGACTTCATCCCGCTGGCCATGACCAACACCGACTGGTCGGACGTGATCCTGGTGCGCAAGAACTCGATCATGGTGCAACTGGTGGACATCGCCCTGACCAACTCCGACATTCCGTTCGTGGAGATCCCGCACCAGCTGATCTCTGCCGCCAAAGTCGTTTACGGCCAGCAGCGCATCAACATCAGCTTCGCCTGATTGCGGTTGCAAGACGTCCTGGCCTTCGCCAGGACGACACCGGTCGACCCCACACGACCCATTAAATTCCCGCCAATCTGCCTGTTTTCCCTACAGATGCAGGCTGATTCACATTTTTCCGTGAAAAGCAGCCTACCCGGCTTTTGCTGCCGAATTGTCCTACAACCATCCTGTACAGTACCCAGCGCTTGATTCAGCACTCACTGACAAGCCGGCAGGGATGGCCGATACAGACGCAGCATGCGCTGGTTGTCCCGCGTCGGTTTCCGACCCTGGAAGGGACACCCTCTTGAATACTGCATCGCTGCGCCGCTCACTGCTGGCGCTTTCCATTGCCGCTGCTACAGCCACGGCCAATGCCTCTCCCGCTATCGACTTGAACCACGACCTCAGCTCCGGTGGCTACAGCAATACCGGCGATACCTTCAGCAGCGCTACCTTCAGCGGCACATCGCAGAACGCCGGCGTCGAGCTGATCGATGTCACTGTGCTGGGCAACCTGACCAACAGCGGCGCGATCAACCTCAGCGCGGCGAGTGCCACCGATATTCCCTCGGCCATTTCCCTCACCCTCGATTCCAGCATCGGCGGCAACCTGGTCAACCAGGGCAGCATCAACGTGACCGGCGAAGGCGCCATGGGCCTGGACCTGTACCTGGCCAATATTGCCGGTGATATGATCAACAGCGGCAGCATTGCCGTGACGGGCCAGAACGCCAACGGCATGATGATCACCTCCACCCAGTCGAGCATCATCAACAGCGGCACCATCACCGCGCGTGGCGCCGACTCGGCCGGTATCGAAGTCGAGAATGCCGTCTTCAGCGGGTCCATCACCCCGCCCTACAAAAGCAACATCAACAACAGCGGCACCATTTCGGCAGATGGCATCGGCATCCATCTGGTCAACCTGAGCGGCAGCAATCTGTTTTCGATCACCCAGACCGCCGGCCTGCTCGAAGGCGGCACTGCGGCGATTCTGGCCGAAGACAGCAACGCGCAGTCGTACTTCTACTGGTCCGGCGGCCAGGTAAAAGGCGATCTGCTGGGGCTGAGTGGCGTGCTGGTCAAAGGCGACGTGGCTTTCGGCGGTTCGACCATCCGTGCCGGCTACGTGGACATCGACGGTGGCACCCTGACCCTGCTGGCGCCGCACACCACGCTGGACGGCGATCTCGACCTCGACAGCGACACCGCCCGCCTGCGTCTGCTGCTGGATAACACGACGCTGCCCGATTCACCGATCCTCAAGGTGACCGGCAACACCTACTTCTCCGCAGGTAGCCAGATCGAGCTGCAAGCCCGCTCCGACGACTTCCGCACCCCGGCCCAGGGCACCCGCTACACCCTGCTGAACTCCGGCACCTGGGAAGAAGCGCAGAACCTGTCGGTGGTCTCGTCCTCGGCGCTGCTCGAAGTGAAAAACTTCGGCATCGAGGGCCAGGATGTGAAGGCGCTGGTCGCAACCCGCAGCGATGAAGCGATCGAGCAGACCCTGCTCGGCGCCCGTGCTTCGCGCAATGCGGTCAATGCCATACAACCGTTCAAGAACACCGTGATGGGCCGGCTCAGCGAAAGCGATCCGGTATTCCAGGCCTTCGCCAACGCCAGCAGCGATGCGCAGCTGGCCAGTCTCGCCGAAACCCTGACCCCGGATGTCAGCCGCGGCGTGATCAATGCCGCCACCAGCAGCCAGACCCTGGTAGGCAACGCCGTCACCCGCCGCTCCAGCAATGCCCGCAACGGCCTGTCGTCCGGTGAAGGCCTGTCGGGCACTGGCGTATGGGTACAGGCACTGTCCAGCGATGCCGATCAGGATCGTCGCCACGGTATCGACGGTTACGATGCCAACACCAACGGCATCGCCGTGGGCGCCGACGGCAAGCTCGACCCCGATACCACCGTGGGCCTGGCGTACAGCTACCTGACAAGCGACGTCAAATCCGACCGGGGCAACAAGACCGATGTCAGCGGCCATGCCCTGACCCTGTACGGCAACTGGACCCTCGACAACTACTTCGTCGACGCTTCGGTGATGTACGGCTGGAACGACAACGAGTCCAAACGCTACATCGCCGGCAGCCGCGCCAAGGCCGACTACGACAGCGAGATCTTCGGCGTCAACGCGCTGGCCGGCTACACCTTCCAGCTCGACCGCCAGGTAGTGCTCGAGCCGCAGATCGGCGCGCGCTACGCCAATGTCTCGATCGACTCGTACCGTGAAAAAGGCAGCTCGGCGGCGCTCAACGTCGGCAGCCAGCGTTACGAAATCGGCGAGATGGGCCTGGGCGCACGCCTGGCAGCCGCCTTCAACCTGGGCGTGGGCAGCCTGGAGCCGGAAGCCAAGCTGATGGCCTGGCATGACTTCATCGGCGACAAGGCCGGCACCACCTCCACCTTCGTGCTGGGTGGCACGCCATTCACCACCCGCGGCGCCACCCCGGCCCGCGACAGCTACGAGCTGGGCCTGGGCGCAACCTACCGCGTCGGTGCCTGGAGCGTGGGCGGGTCGTACAACTACCTGACCAGCAGCGGCTTCGATGCCGACACCTTCACCGCCAACGTGCGCTACGACTTCTGACCTCAACCGCCAGACACGACAAAGCCCGCCAGAAGCGGGCTTTGTCGTGGCGCTTATTCAGGCGCGCTGCAAGCGTATCGTACTACTCATGGTGACTCAGGTAGGCGGTCAATGCCCGGCGCGTCAGGTCGTTGAGCGAAATACTCTGCCGGTTGGCAACCACGCTGGCGGCCAAATGCAGGTCATGGCCAACCCTCACATTGAATGAGCCTTTACATGGGGTTTCGGGAGCCTGATGCAAGGTTGCACATGTGTGTAGATAGTCATCCACGGCCTCGCGAAATGCCGCGTCCAACTGTGCCACAGTCTCTCCTTCATAGCTCACCAGAGCCCGGATGAACTGCACCTTGCCGTATAGACAGTTGTCCTCTGGGCTGGCTTCAATGGAGCCGTGATACCCCCTGTAATGCAACAGTGTGCCCATCAAATCAACCCTCCGGCTTTCAAGTGTTCAATAACCTGGCATCTGATGTAAGCCTTCAGCTCGTTGCCGGGATGTGGCTTATGCAAGTTGATCATCGCCAGCGGATTCCCGTTATCGAACTTCACTCGGCTTCCGTTACCGTTGATCTGTCGATATCCAAAGCCGCTCAAAAGCGCGGTCAGCTCACCCCAGGTGAATACGGAATGCTTGTTGCTCAATTTGGCCAGAAGCTTTTCGTGGCGGGACATTGAACCTCCGACTGCGACTGATTTTAGTCGCAAGATTCCGCCAAGACAATTCATGCCTTTTCGCTCACCTGCAGACTCAGGCGCGCCAGGAAACCCCAGATGAACCGCTGTGAACAGCAGCCCCACAGTGGTCAAGACACCTCTCATCCCAATTGAGGAAACTGCCTACCCGCCTTACCTGATTTCCTCGTATCAGACACGACAAAGCCCGCCAGAAGCGGGCTTTGTCGTGTCGGGGCGTGCCTCAGATATCCAGCACGATCTTGCCGAAATGCTGGTTGGTTTCCTGATAGCGGAACGCATCGGCGATCTGCTCCAGGCCAAAGTGCTTGTCGATCACCGGGCGAAGGCCGTTGGCGTCGATGGCGCGCACCATGGCCTGCTGCTGGGCACGGCTACCCACCAGTACCCCCTGCAGGCGCAACTGGCGCACCAGCGCCTGCACCAGCGGCAACTGCCCCGCTACGCCGGTGAGGATACCGATCAACGAGATGTGCCCGCCAATGCGCGCGGCAATCATCGATTGCTCCAGCGTGGCCGGGCCGCCCACTTCGATCACATGGTCCACACCACGATTGTGGGTCAGGCTGCGCACCTGCTCGCCCCAGGCCGGGGTGGTGCGGTAGTTGATCAGGTGGTCGGCGCCCAGGGCCTTGAGGCGTTCGAGCTTGGCGTCGCTGGACGAGGTGGCGATCACCGTGGCACCCGCCAGCTTGGCGAACTGCAAGGCGAAGATCGACACCCCGCCGGTGCCCTGCACCAGCACCGTGTCACCTGGCTTGAGTGCATCGTCGGCCATCAGTGCACGCCAGGCGGTCAAGCCCGCAGTGGTCAGCGTGGCCGCTTCGGCGTGGCTCCAACCTTTGGGCGCATGGGTAAACGAAGTGGCACGGGCCGTCACCTGCTCGCGGGCATAGCCGTCGATGCCATCGCCCGGCACCGTGGCAAAGCCTTCGATCAGCGGCGCGCCATCCAGCCAGTCGGGGAAGAAGGTGCTGACCACCGCATCACCGACAGCGAACTCGCTCACCCCGGCGCCCACGGCCACCACTTCACCGGCACCATCGGCCATCGGAATGCGCGGCTCGGCAGGCCCCCACATGCCGCTGACCACGGCAAAGTCGTGGTAGTTGAGCGAGTTGGCACGCAGGCGCACGGTGATCTCGCCCGCCTGCGGCGCCAGCGCTTCGCACGTGCCCACCTGCACCTTGTCATATCCGCCGCCGGGTTGAACGTAAATGGCCTTGTGGCTCATGGGAAGCGCCTCGCTCGTGTCTGTAAAGGGTCAACCAGTCTTCGCCCGTGCCTGACGCAGGTCAAGCACCAGCACTTGCACAATCCGCCGGCAAACCACAATAATGCGACTAATTATCAATTACTCAGTATCCTCCGCGCCATGCCCGCACCCGATCACGCTGCCCTGCACGCGCTCTACAGCGAACACAACGGTTGGTTGAAAAGCTGGCTGCGCGCGCGCCTGGGCAACGCCAGCGATGCCGCAGACCTTGCCCAGGACACCTTCATCCGGGTGCTGACCGCACGCAATGCCCAGACCATTCGTGAACCGCGCAGCTACCTGGGCGCCATCGCCCATGCGCTGATGGTCGACAAGTTTCGCCGCAAGGCCCTGGAACAGGCCTACCTCGCCGAACTGGCCACCCGCCCGGAGCGCGTCGTCGAGTCGCCCGAAACGCGCCTGCTGATTCTCGAAACCCTGGTGGCCGTCGATACCCTGCTCGACGGCATGGGCGAACGCACCCGGCAGATCTTCCTGGCGGTGCAGCTCGAGGGCCTGAGCTACGTGGCCACCGCCGAGCGCATGGGCGTGTCGGTGACCACGGTGAAAAAACACATGATCCGCGCCATGACCCACTGCCTGCTGCTGACGGACGACTGACATGGCCCAGCCCCTGGACTATTCAACCCTGGAGGCGGCGGCCAGCTGGTACGTCAAGCTCAATGCCGCGCCGCCCAGCGAGGCCCAGGTGCAGGCCTGGCGGGACTGGCTGGGCAAGAGCCAGGCCCATGCCCAGGCCTGGGCGCGGGTGGAAAAACTGCAGCGCCAGCTTGGCCGCCTGCCCGCCGACGTGGCCCTGCCGACCCTGGCCGGTGTACGCGCACGACGCCGCGCCGTGCTCAAGACCCTGGCCCTGCTGATGGGCGTGGGCATCACCGGCTGGGCCGTGCGCGAAAGCGACACGGGCCGCGAGCTGATGGCCGGGCTGCGTACCGGCAAGGGCCAGCGCCGCCACGTGACACTGGCCGATGGCAGTCAACTGGAACTCAACACCGACACCGCGCTGGATATCGAATTCGACGGCCAGCAGCGCCTGCTGCGCCTGTACAGCGGCGAAATCATGGTGCAAACCGCCGCCGACGCCGCTGGCCGGCCCTTCCTGGTGCAAACTCCGGAAGGCAGCATCCGCGCCCTGGGCACCCGTTTCAGCGTGCACAGCGAGGGCGGCCTGAGCCGGGTCAGCGTACTGGAGCACGCCGTGGAGATCCGCCCCGCCGATCAGCCCGGGCAAGTGCTGCGCCTGGACAGCGGGCAAAGCGTGAGCTTCGACGCGCATCAGCTCGGAGCGGTCGGTAGCGCTGCCCCCGGCACCGGTGCCTGGACCGACGGCATGCTGACCGTGATCGAGTGGCGCCTGGCCGACTTCATCAGCGAGCTGCGCCGCTACCGTCCCGGCCTGCTGCGCTGCGATGAGCGTATTGCCGACCTGCGCCTGTCCGGCGCCTTTCGCATTGACGATACCGACACCGTCCTGCAGAACCTGGGCACCTCGCTGCCGGTCAAGGTGCGCTACCTCACGCGGTACTGGGTGAGCGTCGAGCCGGTCTGAAAAAACATCGAAAACCGGGTTGCCGATTTTCATTCTCATTCGGCTACGCAGTTAAAGCGGAAAAAAAAGCCGCGCCCCTGCCCAGCCAATCGAAGGAAAACCTGCATGTCCGCCCCTTGCCCGCGAGCGCCTCGCCCTCTGCTACGCGCCGTCCACCTGGCCCTGTTCAGCCTGCCGCTGGCACCGTTGCCGTTGCTGGCGGTGCTGCCGTCAAACGCCCTGGCACAAAGCGCAAGCACCCACTTCCAGATCGCCGCAGGCCCGCTGGGCACCGCGCTGAGCCTGTTCGCCACCCGCGCCAGCATCACCCTGTCGTTCGATGCGCGGCAAACCCAGGGCCTGCAATCGGCGGGCCTGCAGGGCAGCTACAGCATCGATGAAGGCCTGGCGCGACTGCTGGCGGGCAGCGGCCTGCAGGCCCAGCGCCAGTCCAATGGCGGCTACGTGCTGGTGCCAGCCGGCAACGACGGCGCCGTCGAGCTGGGGGCCACCAGCATCGAAAGCAATACCCTTGGCGAGACCACCGAAAACACCGGCGCCTACACCACCGCCGCCACCCGCACCGCCACCAAGCTGCCGCTGTCGATCCGCGAAACCCCGCAATCGGTCACCGTGGTCACCCGCCAGCAGATGGATGACCAGGGCGCGCAGAGCATCACCGACGTGCTGCGCAACACCCCCGGCGTCTCCGCCCAGGCCTACGACAGCGACCGTACCGAATTCTCCAGCCGTGGCCTGGCCATCACCAACTTCCAGTACGACGGCGTCAACACCATCTACGACGGCGTGTACGATGAAGGCACCGCGCATGTCGACATGGCGATCTACGACCACGTCGAAGTGCTCAAGGGGGCCACCGGCCTGATGACCGGCTCCGGCGACCCTTCGGCCACCGTCAACCTGATCCGCAAGAAACCCACCGCGCAGTTCCAGGCCTCGCTGTCGGGCAGCGCCGGCAGCTGGGACGACTACCGTGGCGAAGGCGATGTTTCCGGCCCGTTGAACGACAGCGGCAGCGTGCGCGGGCGCTTCGTCGGCGCGCAGCAGGACAGGAAGGGCTACCAGGACCACTACCAGCAGAAGAAAGAGGTGTACTACGGCATCCTCGAAGTCGACGTCACCCCCGACACCCTGCTGACCGTGGGTATCGACCAGCAGACCACCACCCCGCGCGGCACCTCCTGGACCGGCAACCCGGTGTACTTCGCCGATGGCGGACGCACCGACTTTTCGCGCCGGTTCAACCCGGGGGCCGACTGGAGCCGTCGCGACTTCCAGAACCGCACCTACTTCGCCTCGCTGGAGCAGGCGCTGGCCAACGACTGGAGCCTGAAGCTCAGCGTCAACCAGCTGCAGAGCGACCACGACACGCGCCTGGCCTCGGCCAGCGGCGGCAATCCCGACCGTGCCACGGGCGAAGGCATGTTCATGTTCTGGGGCCGCTGGGAAGGTCACCGGGTGCAGAACACCGCCGACATCAACCTGTCCGGCCCCTTCACCCTGCTGGGCCGCCAGCACGACCTGGTAATGGGTTTCAACGCGGCCAACTCGCGCCAGACCGGCGCCACCTGGGACACCAGCCTGGGCGGCACACCGGGCAACATCTACGAATGGAACGGCAAGATCGGCGTGCCGGACTTCCCGAAAAACGGCAAGTACGAGCAGACCAAGCGCCAGAACGGCGCGTACATCGCCACCCGCCTGCGCCCCACCGACGACCTGTCGCTGATCCTCGGCACCCGCGTCAGCACCTTCAAGTACAACGACAACTACGATTACGACGGCCTCAACCCGGTGTACTTCAGCGACAACCAGGCCGGCTACAAGCAGCATGGCGTGGTGACCCCGTATGCCGGCGTGGTGTATGACCTGGACGACACCTACTCGGTGTATGCCAGCTACACCTCGATCTACCAGCCACAGACCTACAAGGACGCAAACCGCACCCCGCTGGATCCGGTGGAGGGCGACAGCTACGAGACAGGGCTGAAGGCGGCCTACTTCGAGGGGCGGCTCAATGCCAGCCTGGCGCTGTTCCGTATCGAGCAGGACAACGTGGCGGTGAAGACCGGCACCACCAACACCAACGAGGGGATCTACAAGGCTACCCGCGGCGCAACCACCGAGGGCGTGGAGCTGGAGATTGCCGGCGAACTGCAGGAGGGCTGGAACCTGTCGGCCGGCTATACCTATGCGCGTTCTCGCGACAAGGACCACCAGCGCATCTTCGGCTCGCCGATGAGCACTACCAAGCCTGAGCAACTGCTGCGGCTGTTCACCACCTACCGCCTGCCGGGGGCGCTGGACAAGGTCACGGTGGGTGGCGGGGTGAACTGGCAGAGCGCGTTCTACGGCCAGATCTACAGCCCTACGGTGAAGGATTACACCTTCATCAAGCAGGGTGGCTACACCCTGGTCGACCTGATGGGCCGCTACCAGTACAACGACCACCTGAGCTTCACGCTCAACGCCAACAACGTGTTCGACAAACGCTACCTGGCCGGGCTGGGCAACTTCGACACCACCTACTATGGCGAAGCGCGCAACCTGATGCTGACTACGCGCTGGGCGTTCTGATCGAAGCCTGGGTCGATGATCCGGGCCTCTTCGCCGGCAAGGCCGGCGAAGAGGCCCGCACGGACCTACTCCAGCATCCCGTGCAACACCCCACAATCAGCCGCATGCCAATCCACCAGCTGCGGCCACGGGTTCTGCGGCACATTCACCAGCACCGTACGCGCACCTGCCGCACGCCCGCAGTCCAGATCGAAGCGATAGTCACCGACCATCACCATCTGCGCCGGTGCCACGTCCCATGCCTGGGCCAGTTGCAGCAGCCCGCCCGGGTGCGGCTTGGGCGGGGCCTCGTCGCGGCCGATGATGTCCTGCACCGGGAAGCAGTCGGCCAGGCCGATCGCCTCCAGCGTCACATGCGCCAGCTGGCGCGCATTACGCGTCAGGATCCCCAGCCGGCAGCCCCGCGCCGCCAGCTCGCGCACAAGCGCCACCGCCCCCGGCGCCGCCTGCGAGGCCACTGCCAGTTCGCGCTCGTGCTCCAGCAGCCAGGCATGCTTGGCCGCCGCCTCTGCCGCAGGCAGGGCCGCCAGATGGGTAAGAATGTCGTCCTGCGCCGGGATGTCCAGCGCCACGCGAATGGCCGCAAAGTCATGCACGGCAACGGTCAGGGTGCCGTCCATGTCGAACACCCAGTGGCGAATCGAGCGCAGGCTCATGCCCAGTCCTTGCGATGGCGAATCAGGCCTTCCTGGCACGACGAGGCCACCAGTTGCCCGGCGCGATTGAAGATGCTGCCACGGGCAAAGCCGCGCGCATTGCCCGCCCACGGGCTGTCCATGGCGTACAGCAGCCAGTCATCGGCGCGCAGGTTGCCGTGAAACCACAGCGCATGGTCGAGGCTGGCCAGCTGCATGTCGCGGTGCCACACCGACTTGCCATGGGGCATCAGCGAAGTGGTCAGCAGGCCGAAGTCCGAGGCGTATGCCAGCATGTACTTGTGCAGCGCCTGGGAGTCGGGCAGGTTGCCGTCGGCACGAAACCACGCGTACTTCACCGGGTCGCCAGGCTTGGGGTTGAAGGGGTCCTTCTCGGTCACCGGGCGCACTTCGATGGGCTTGGCGCACAGCAGCTTGTCGCGAATATGCTCGGGCAACTGATCGGCCATGCGCTCGGCCAGTTCCACTTCCGACGGCAGGTTCTCGGGGCCGACCACCTGGGGCATCTGGCCCTGGTGCTCGAAGCCTTCCTCGTCGTACTGGAACGAGGCGCTGCAGGTGAAGATCGGCTGGCCCTTCTGGATCGCCGTCACCCGGCGGGTGCTGAAGCTGCCGCCGTCACGCACGCGGTCCACCGAATACACCACCGGCATCGACGCATCGCCCGGACGCAGAAAATAGCCGTGCAACGAATGCACGTGGCGCGCCTCTTCGACCGTCTGGCTGGCCGCCGACAGCGACTGGCCCAGTACCTGGCCCCCGTACAGCTGACGAAAGCCCAGGTCCTGGCTGCGTCCGCGGAAAAGGTTTTCCTCGATCGCCTCCAGACTCAACAGGTCGACCAGATCGTCCAACACGTGGCTCATTCGAGATTCTCCAAAGCAAGGCCCAGGGCGCAAATAATACAGGGTTTGTCATTGGCGGCCTGTATGTTCTGCGATTCAGCCATGCAAGGTGGCCTGCCACTGGGCGCGGTTGATCCGGTACAGCACGTGGGGGCGCAAGGGGTGGCCGGGCTCGAGGCGCGGGTGCTCGAAGTCGCCCAGCGGATCGGGCTGCATGCCGATGGCCTGCATCACCTTCTGCGACGGCAGATTGCCCTGGGTAGTGAACGACACCACTTCGTCCAGGCCCAGCTGGGCGAACGCACAGCGCAGGCAGGTCCAGGCCGCCTCGCTGGCGAAGCCCTGGCCCCAGTGGCGCCGCGCCAGGCGCCAGCCGATCTCCACCGCCGGGGTGAACGGCGCATCGAAGCTCACATTGAGCAAGCCGGTCATGCCGATGAACGCCCCGCTGTCCTGGCGCTCCAGGGCCCACAGGCCGAACCCGTACTCGGCGAAATGGCCGCGGATGCGGCCAATCAGTGCGGCGCTTTCGACCCGGCTCAGCGGCGCCGGGAAGTACTGCATCACCAGTGGGTCGGCACACAGGGCGGCGAACTCGGCGAGGTCGTCGTCCTGCCACTGGCGCAGCCGCAGCCGCGCGCTCTCCAGTTCAAGTATCGGGGTCATTGCCTGCTCCGTGATCACTGCCTTGCAGTGTACAGCGTAGGCAGGCCCATGTAGTTGGCGCCAGCCCCGACTGCCCCTGCGTGCATCGATGTCGTAGGAGGTCCACAGGCTGAAGCTGTTGGGCGCGATGGACGTGGGCTGGTGCCGTCGTTGACGCCGTTGCCACCGGCCTTCACCACTTCGGCATCCAGGTAGGTGTAGCCGACCCACACCGCCCAGGCATCGGTGATGCACCCGGTGGCGCCCAGCTCCAGGCCGGTGACACGCTGATCGCAGTCCAGTGCCACCAGGCCCGAGATTGGGCTTGTTACTTCATGGAGTTGAAACTGCAACGTGCTGTTGCCCCTTGCCCCACAAGGCTTTCACATCGCCTTCACCGATTCACCACAGGCCGTTGCTTACCGTGCAGACATTCTCGCGGTAGCCGGAGCGGCCCCATGTTGCACGATGCAGTACTCGACCAGACCTTGATCCCAGCCCGTCCGGGGCGACGACGACGCCTGCCTTCGGCGACGTTCCTGCTGGGCCTGTGCACCTTGCTCGCACTGGCCGTTTCAAGCCTGTGGCTGGTCAGAGGGTTGGCGATCGTGGACCTGGGTAGCGAAAGACAGATGCGCAACAGCGGTGTGTATGCCGACTGGGCCAAAGGTGAAGTCATCGTGCTGGTGCGGCATGCCGAGCGTTGCGACCGCTCGCGCAACCCGTGCCTGGATGATCCACAAGGTATCACCCAGGCGGGCAGCCAGGCTGCGGCGCAGGTGGGCGAAGGGCTGCAGCGCCTGGGCCTGGAGCATGCCGACATACTGGCCAGCCCCCTGACCCGCACCCAGCAAACCGCACACTTCATGTTCGGCAAGCTGGCGGCCAGTGAGGACTGGCTGCAGCAATGCAACAAGGGGTTCGCCGACAACGCCCTGGCGCGCAAGGCCGCCGAGCGCAACCTGGTGCTGGTGACCCACAGCGGCTGCATCGACCAGCTCGAACGCCAGTTGAACGTGCCCGGTGGCGAACGCTCCAGCGCCTACGCCGAAGCCGTATTCGTCTCGGTGGGCGCCAGCGGCAAACCGAGAATCCTCGGCCGCATGAACGCCCCCGAATGGCGCAAGCTGCTGGCCAGGGCGGAGCAATGAGCATGTCGCCACGCCAGTCGTTCTACCTCACCCACCTGGGCCTGCCCCTGCTGCTGGCACTGGTCGTGTTCGTGGCCTTCGACCTCACCGGCCTCGACCGCTGGTTCAGCCAGTTGTTCATCGACCCGGCCAGCGGCCAGTTCACCCTGCTGCACGACGCCTGGTTCGAGAAAGTGACCCACAAGTGGCCCCGCACCCTGCCCAACTGGACAGGCGAAGCCGCACTGATCGGCGCCCTGCTGTCCTTCGTGTGGCCGCTTTTCGCCCGCCATCCGCAGGCCGCCGCCACCCGGCTGCTGCAACGCAGCCGCATTGCCGGCGTACTGCGCTTCACCACCCGGCACCGGCGCGACCTGCTGTTCGTGGTGGTGGCATTCGCACTGTGCACCGCCATCATTCACTACCTCAAGAGCCACACCGGGGTGTACTGCCCGGTAGAGACCACATTCTACGGCGGTACCCATCCGCGCCTGGAGTGGTACCAACAGTTCGACCTGCTGCACAAGGCCGGTGACGGGCGCTGCTGGCCCGGCGGGCATGCCTCCAGCGGCTTCACCCTGATGGCGCTGTACTTCGTGGCCCGCCGCTGGCGCTGGGCGCACGCACGCAAGCTGCTGGGGTTCATCGTGCTGCTGGGCATGGTGTACGGCACCACCCGCGTGATGCAGGGCTGGCACTACATGTCGCACACCTTCTGGGCGGGGATCTTCGTCTGGCTGACCTGCCTGCCGACCGCGCTGTGCTTCTATGGCCGCACCGCGCTGCAGGCATCGCTGAAGGCACCGCTGGAGTTACCGGCAACACCTCTGCGCGCTAACGCCATGCCAGCATCACTACGCCCAGAGTGATCAGGCTGATGCCGCCCCACTGGCGCAGGTCGAGCCGCTCGCCCAGCAGGGTAACGCCGAGCACCGCCACCAGCACCACGCTGAGTTTGTCCACAGGCGCTACCTGCGAGGCTTGCCCCAGCTGCAGGGCGCGGAAGTAGCAGATCCACGAGGCGCCGGTGGCCAGCCCCGACAGCAGCAGGAACAGGTAGCTGCGCGGCGAGATCGACCCCAGTGACTGGTACTGGCCGGTGGCGAACAGAATCAGCGCCAGGCTCACCAGCACCACCACCGTGCGCAGCAGGGTGGCGAAGTCCGAATTGATGCCGGTCACGCCAACCTTGGCAAATATGGCGGTCAAGGCGGCGAATATCGCCGACAGAATCGCCCAGAACGTCCAGGAAGCCAGCATGGGTGCACCCCTGTCGAGAACCTGCGCGCAGTGTAGATCGCTGGCGCTGGCTGTACAGCAACTGGCAAGATCGAGGCCTGCCCCGGTTAGAAGCTGCCATGCCCCTGCCCCTGATCTACCACGACGACTACAGCCCGGAGTTTCCTGCCGGGCACCGCTTCCCGATGGACAAGTTCCGCCTGTTGCGCGACCACCTGGTCGACAGCGGCCTGACCACCGATGCGGCCTTGCTGCGCCCCGAGCTCTGCCCCAGCGACATCCTCGCCCTGGCCCACGAGCGGGGCTACATCGAGCGCTACATGAATGGCGACCTGAGCCGCGAAGACCAGCGTCGCCTGGGCCTGCCCTGGAGCGAAGCGCTGGCACGGCGCACCGTGCGCGCGGTCGGCGGCTCGCTGCTGGCCGCCGAACAGGCCCTGCAGCATGGCATCGCCTGCCACCTGGCCGGCGGCACGCACCACGCCCACTACGATCACCCGGCCGGCTTCTGCATCTTCAACGACCTGGCGGTGATCAGCCGCTACCTGCTCGAAGCCGGGCGCGTGCACCGGGTGCTGATCTTCGACTGCGACGTGCACCAGGGCGATGGCACCGCGCGCATCCTGCACGACACCCCGGACGCGATCACCGTGTCGCTGCACTGCGAACAGAACTTTCCGGCACGCAAGGCCCAGAGCGACTGGGACATCCCGTTGCCGCGCGGCATGGGCGACGCCGACTACCTGAAGGTGGTGCACGACGCGCTGAACTACTTGTTGCCGCTGTACCAACCCGACCTGGTGCTGTACGACGCCGGCGTGGACGTGCACAAGGACGATGCGCTGGGCTACCTGCAACTGACCGACGCAGGCGTCGCTGCCCGCGACGAAGCCGTGCTGCGCCACTGCCTGGGGCGCGATATCCCGGTGGTCGGCCTGATCGGCGGCGGCTACAGCAAGGACCGCCACGCCCTGGCCCGACGCCACGGCATACTGCACCACAGCGCCCAACGGGTACTCGATTACCCACAATGACTGTGGAGCTGCCTGTGGATAACCTGAGCGCAAGCCCATCCGGCCCTTGTGGCACGGGGCCTGCACCGTACTGATCGTTTTTTGTACAGTGCCTGGGCGGGGCCGTGTCGGGTAGAATGCCCGCTCTTTTATCCCCAGCCTGCAGCCGCCCATGACCGATACTCCCCCAACCACCGCCCCCCACGTTGCCATTATCGGAGGCGGGCCGGCCGGGCTGATGGCCGCCGAGGTCCTCAGCCAGGCTGGTGTGCGGGTAGACCTGTACGACGCCATGCCCTCGGTGGGGCGCAAATTCCTGCTGGCGGGCGTGGGCGGCATGAACATCACCCATTCCGAAGCCTACCCCGCGTTCATCTCGCGCTATGCAGAACGCGAACACGACATCGCGCGCCTGCTCGACGGCTTCGATGCAGACGCGCTGCGCGCATGGATCCACGGCCTGGGCATCGACACCTTCGTGGGGACATCCGGCCGGGTGTTTCCGCGCGACATGAAGGCCGCCCCGCTGCTGCGCGCCTGGCTCAAGCGCCTGCGCGATGCCGGGGTAGTTATCCACACCCGGCATCGCTGGCACGGCTGGGATGCCGACGGCGCCCTGCGGATCACTTGTCCACAGGGCGAGGTGAGCGTGCAGGCCGATGCCGTGGTGCTGGCGCTGGGCGGCGGCAGCTGGGCGCGGCTGGGCTCGGACGCTGCCTGGCTGCCCTGGCTGCAGGCGCGGGGTGTGGATATCTCGCCGCTGCAGGCAGCCAACAGCGGCTTCGAGGTAACGGGTTGGAGCGACGTGCTCAAGGGCAGGTTCGCCGGTGCACCGCTGAAGAACATCGCCCTGAGCCTGGCCGGCCAGGCGCCGCGCCTGGGCGAGTTCGTGCTGACCGAGGGCGGCGTCGAGGGCAGCCTGGTGTATGCCTGGTCGGCGCAGATTCGTGAAGCGATCAACCGCGAAGGTAGCGCGACGGTGCTGCTCGACCTGCTGCCGAACCGGCCTGTGGACAAGATCGAGGCGGCGCTGCGCAAACCCCGTGGTTCGCGCTCGATGGCCAGGCACCTGCACGGTCAGCTGGGCCTGGACGGGGTGAAGGCGGCGCTGCTGCGCGAGCTGACCGGGCCCGAGGTGTTTGCCGACCCGGCGCGCCTGGCGGCAGCGCTCAAGGCGTTGCCGATCACGCTGGTACGACCGCGCCCGCTGGACGAGGCGATCAGCAGCGCCGGCGGCGTGAAGTTCGAGGCGATGGATCGGCACCTGATGCTGACCCGGTTGCCGGGGGTGTTCTGTGCGGGCGAGATGCTCGACTGGGAGGCACCGACCGGCGGCTACCTGCTGACGGCGTGCTTTGCCAGTGGGCGAAGGGCGGGGTTGGGGGTGCTGGAGTGGCTGCGCCGGTGAGGCCGGCGCCTATAGGGTAAGCACAGCCCTTGTAGGAGCCGGCCTTGCCGGCGAAAGGGCTGCAGCGCAGCCCGTGCCCAATCAAGGCTTGCGCTTGCGCGGCCCGGTATTGAACGTCGGCACCTTGCGCACCGGCTTGACCTGCGGCGCGGCTGCGGGGGTATCCCCGCTGTCGGTCCAGCGCCCCAGGCTGCCCTTGCCGCTGCCCTGCTTGGGCTTCTTCGGTTTCTTCGGCTTCTTCACCACCTGCCCGCTGGCGTCGGTTTCCGGCACCCGGTGCTCCGGCACGAAATCCGGCTCTTCATGGCGCGGCAAGGTCTTGCGCGTGAGCATCTCGATGGCCGACAGCATGTTCACCTCGTCGGCACACACCAGCGAAATGGCTTCGCCGGTATTGCCCGCACGCCCGGTACGCCCGATACGGTGAATGTAGTCCTCGGCCACGATCGGCAAATCGAAGTTGACCACCAGCGGCAAGTCGTCGATATCCAGCCCGCGCGCCGCCACATCGGTGGCCACCAGGATCTGGATCTCGCGCGCCTTGAAGCTGTCCAGCGCACGCTGGCGCGTGGCCTGCGGGCGATCGCCATGGATGCCGTCGGCGTTCACGCCCTGCGCCTGCAGGCGCTCCACCAGCGCATCCACACCGTTGCGGGTCTTGGCGAACACCAGCACCTGCTTCCAGCGCTGCTTGCGCAGCAGGTGCATGAACAGCTCGGGCTTGCGCTTCTTGTCCACAGGCACGACCCACTGCTTGACGCTGCTGGCCGCCACGTTGCGCGGGCTGACCTCGACGCTGAGCGGGTCGTCGAGCATCTGCCCGGCCATCAGGCGGATCTCGTCGGAGAAGGTCGCGGAAAACAGCAGCGTCTGGCGCTTGACCGGCAACGCCGCGTAGATCGAGCGCAGCTCTTCGGCAAAGCCCAGGTCGAGCATGCGGTCGGCTTCATCGAGCACCAGCGCCTGCAACTGGTTGAACTTGACCGCGTTCTGGCGGAACAGGTCGAGCAGGCGCCCGGGCGTGGCCACCAGCAGGTCAATGCCCTTGCGCAGTTTCATCATCTGCGGGTTGATGCTCACCCCGCCGTACACCGCGTAGGTGCGCAGCGGCAGGTGTTCGGCGTACTCGACGATATTGGCGTGCACCTGTTCGGCCAGCTCGCGGGTCGGCACCAGCACCAGCGCACGTACCGAGTTGCTGGCGACCTTCTCGCCTTCCATCACCAGGCGCTGCAGCAGTGGCAAGGCGAAGCCGGCAGTCTTGCCGGTGCCGGTCTGCGCCGCCGCCATCAGGTCGCGGCCGGCCAGCACGGCCGGGATGGCCGCCGCCTGCACCGGTGTCGGAGTGGTGTACTTGAGGTGCTCGAGCGCGCGCAGCAAGGGTTCAATCAGGCCAAGTTTGGCGAATGTCATGGCAATACCGTCTGGGGAATTCAGCAATGGCGCAAGTTTACCCTGTTCGCGCGGGTTCACCGAGCTTCAATCCACAGGCGGCAGGTACACGTACGTCAGGCGATCCAGGCCATTGCCGACAAACAGCGACAGCGGCCTGCCCAGCTGGCTGGCGCGCGAACGGCACAGGCCGTAGATCTCGTTCAGGCTCGAATCGCGCGCCGACATCGGCGTCCAGCTGTGCATGCCCAGCGACCCCAGTTCGAAGATCATGTGGTCGCGGTCCTTCTCGCGGCTGAAGCTGACGGCTACCTGGCCGCGCGCTACCTGACTACGCAACCCGCCATCAGCGAATTCCAGGCGAACCGGCGTGCGCCTGAGCTTCTGGTCCGGGGTGCGCAGCGTCATCACGCCCTGACTGTAGTCGAGCACCTCGAAGGGCAGGTTGGCCCTGAGCCTCACCGGGACCCGGCAATCGACCTCGCCGCGCGCCGTGTTCTCGATCAGCGAGCGCATCGCTTCGCTGAGCGTAGGATAGCTCTTGATCGCGACATCGTTGGGGAAGGCCAACCGCAACGCGATCGGCTGGTCAGGTTGATCCGCGAGGGTCAGGGTGACGTTGCCGGTGACTGCCTGGCGCGCAGCCAGCACGGCGTCGACCGTTGCCTGCAGAGCCTCACGCCGCGCCGGGGTCAATACGTCGCCTGGCATGCGCAGGTTCACCACCCAAGGGGTCTCGTCATCGGCCCACATTTCCACTCGGGCCAGGTCGATCTGCTGTTCGGCCAGCAGGTTACGGACCGCTTCGGCGTAATACCGGTCTGCGTGGCCGTGGGCGTAATTGTCGATAACCGATACCTGAAACTCCAGGCCGACTTCCTGTTCATCACAACCGGACAGCATCCCAACCAACAAGCCTGCCATGGCAATACGACGCTTCACTTGGACAACTCACCCCTCAAGGCGTCAGCCGGGGTGGCCACGCTGGCCGGCACCTTGCGCCATTGCGGAACGCCGATCAACACCACCGCGCCGATGATCACTGCCATCGCCACGCACTCCTCCACGCCGATCTGCTCGCCAGCGAACAGGATGCCCAGCAGCACCGCCACCGCCGGGTTGACGTAGGCATAGCTGGTGGCCGCCGCCGGGCGCACATGCTTGAGCAGGTACATGTAGGCACTGAAGGCCAGGATCGAACCGAAGAACACCAGGTAAAGCAACGCCCCCCAGCCGGCAGCGGTCGGCATCTGGGTCATGCGTTCACCGCTGAGCGCGCTGCCCAGCAGCAGCGCAGCGCCGCCCACCAGCATTTCGGCGGCACTGGCCATCGGCCCGGCCGGCAGCGGCAGGCTCTTGCTCCACACTGAACCGAAGGCCCAGGACGCTGCAGCAAACAGGATCAGCGCAGCGCCCAGCGGGCTGGCCTGCAGGTTGGAGCCCAGGTTGAGCAGGCCGATGCCGGCCAGGCCAAGGCCGATACCGGCCCATTCCAGACGCGTGTTGCGGTGCCCGAAAAATCGCCCGAACACCAGGGTGAACAGCGGCACGGTCGCCACCGCCAGGGCTGCGACCCCGGACGCCACGCCCGCATGTTCGGCCAGGGTCACGCCGCCGTTGCCGCAGCTGAGCAGCAATATGCCGATGGCCCCGGCGGCCTTCCATTGCGCCCAGCTGGGCGCCGGCACCCCTCGCCAGCGCAGAAAGCCATACAGCAGGCTGCCGGCAATCAGAAAGCGCACCCCGGCCATCAGCAGCGGTGGCCACGACTCGATACCGATGCGGATCACCAGATAGGTCGACCCCCACACCAGGTACAAGGCCAGGAAGGCACCGATCAGCACCAGCGGAAAGCGACGGGAGGCAGGCATGGGAGGCTCGAAATCAGGGTTTTGGAGCTGTAGTTTAGAAAGCCAAACGGGTAATTTTAAGTTACAAACCCTGTTTATACGGCCACCAGACTTTCGAAAAAACGGATGTTTGCCCGTTTCGCCATCGTTTCAACACCTGGTACCCACGCCCCATGGACAAGTACGATCGCATGCTCCTCGCCGCCTTGCTCGACAACGGCCGCGCCTCCTTCGCCGAACTGGCGCGCAAGGTCAACCTGTCGGCCCCGGCGGTGGCCGAGCGGGTGGCCAAGCTCGAGGCCAGCGGGGTCATCACCGGCTACCAGGCCAAGGTCGACATGAGCCGGATCGGCTTGCCGATCCAGTGCGTGATCGAGCTGCGCCTGGCCAGCCACGGCAACCAGCAGACCTATGAGGACCTGGCGCGTATCCCGCAGATCACCGAGTGCCACCGGGTCACCGGCGATCCGTGCGTGATCATGCAGGCGGCGGTCGGCTCGATGCCGGAACTCGAAGAGCTGATCAACCACGTGGCGCAGTTCGGGTTCAGCAAGACCTCGATCATCCTGTCCAGCGCGGTAGAGCGACGGGTACCGCTCGGCCAGCTCGACAGCAACGGCAAGAAAGCCTAGCGGTAGCGCTTGAGGGTTTCGGCAACCTTGGCTGCCGGGACCTTCTGCAGGCTGCAGAACAGCGGGTGCGACACCTCGCTGATACCGTGGCGCTGGCGCAGTTCGCCGGCCAGGTGCTGGGCCAGGTTGGCGGCCATCTCGGCATCGGCCATGGCCCGGTGAGCGGTGCCGGTATCGGGCAGCCCGGCCCAGCGCGTCAGGGTGCCGAGCTTGTGGTTCGGTGCAGCCGGCAGCAGGCGCCGCGAGAGCAGCATCGAGCAGGCGAACGACTGCACCCGCGAACGTCCGATCAGGCTCAGTTCGTAGTCCCAGAACTTCTGGTCGAACGAGGCGTTGTGCGCCAGCAAGGGCGTGCTGCCGACGAACTCGGCCACCTCGTTCATCACCTGCGCATTGGCCGGCGCACTGCGCAGCATGGCGGTAGTGATGCCGGTCAGCCCGGCGACAAAGGCCGGTACCGGCACGCCGGCATTCATCAGGCTCTGGTAGCGATCGACGATGCGCCCGCGTTCGAGCATCACCACCGCCACTTCGGTGGCGCGGCAGTAGGCACCCGGCGAGATGCCGGTGGTTTCAAAGTCGATGACCGCAATACGTTCCACAAAAACCTCGGGTAGCTCTCAGTGCTTGAGCAGGAGTGCGCCTTCGATGGGCACATAGCGGGTGGCGGCGCGAATCAGCGAGTTGGCGGTGAGCCCCGGTACGCCATAGGCCACCGCTTCGGCGCCATGACGGTTGATCACCCGTTCCAGCAGCAGGTCGAAATCGCCATCGCCGGAGGCCAGCACCACTTCGTCGACCCGCGAGGCGGCGTCGATCACGTCCAGGGTGATGCCCACGTCCCAGTCGCCCTTGGCCGAGCCGTCGCTGCGCTGGATATAGGGTTTGAGTTTGACCGTGAAACCGAGGTTGCGCAGGATCTGCTGAAACTGCTGCTGCTTGCTGTCGCCGCGGTCGATGGCATAGGCCACCGCCTCGACGATCTCGCCGTCCTGGCTGACGTGCGCCCAGAAGGCGGCGTAGTTGAAATGACAACCATAGGCCTGGCGCACGGTGTAGTAGAGGTTCTGGACATCGGCGAACACCGCAATCTTCTTCACCGCACTTCCTCGTCACGCCAGGGGCCGGCCCCGCATACCGGGGCCGTTTCGGCGCCCAGTATGCCAGCCTGACGGCAGTACGGGTATGTGCGCGGCTCAGACGAAGGAATCGTCGTCCGAAAAAAAGCCGCCGCCATCGTCACCGTAGTCGGTGTCCATGAAGCCGCCCTGATCATTGCCGTAGCCACCGTTGTCGGCGGTCAGGCGCTGCTCGTCGTTGCCGCCCCAGCCGCTGTCGCTGGCCGGTGCCGGGGCTTCGTTGATGATCTCGGTGACTTCCTGGGGCTGCGACGAATGATGGCCGAACAGGCTGCTGATGCCCTGCGCCAGCATCACCCCGCCTGCCACGCCGGCGGCGGTCTGCAGTGCACCGCCAAGAAAGCTGCTGGCGCCGCCGCGGGCCGGTGCGGCCTGGGGCGCGGCGTTGAAACCCTGCTGCTGAGGGGCCACGCCGGGCCCGCCAAAGCCGCTGGCCGGTTCACGCCAGCCGCCACCACTGGTGGCAGGTGCCGGGGCCGGCTGGGCCGCGCGCTGCGGCTGCGGCTCGGGTTGCCGTGCCCCCCCGCCGAAGATGCTCGACAGGAAGCCGCCGCTGCTCGGCGCAGTGGCCGCCACCTGTGCGCGGGCCTGGTTCAGATCGGCCTGCAATTGCCTGTTCTGTTCATCGAGGCGCTTGAGCGCGGCCTCCTGCACCAGAATCGCCTGGGCCATGTAGTAAGGGGCCGACGGCTGTTGCTGCAGGTGCTCGGCAATGCGCGCCTGGGCCTGGGCATCACGCGGTGCGCCTTCGCTCTCGGCTTGCTTGAGGCGGCCGAACAGGCCGTCGATCAAGGTTTGTTCTTCGTGGTTCATGGGGCGACCTCACTGGATAGCCGGGGGATTACAGGTGAGCACTAGATGGGGTTCCAGCATGGGCGATTCAATCGGCCCGCGGCATGAAACTTTGTTCAGGTTCGACCGCTGGGCTAAAGTAGCGGCCTGCTCTGTCACTGCGATATCGACTGATGAATCCGCTTAGCGTTCTGCAAGACTCCTTGTATTTCTTCCGCCGCCACCTGCTGAGCATCGCCAAGCTGTGCCTGCCGCTGATCGTCATCGAAACGCTGCTGGCCCAGGCGATCTATGCACAGTTCGGCAGCCAGACCCGTACCCTGGCCTACGGCATGCTGCTGGGCCTGGTGTTCTACCCGCTCTACAGCGGCGCACTGATCCTCTACCTGGACGCCCGCAGCCAGGGTGAAGAGCCGCGCAAGCGCGACCTGCTGGCCATGTCGCTGCGCCTGTGGCCCTCGTTCGCGCTGCTGATGATCGTCTGCCTGCTGCTGATCGTGGCCGGCTGCGCGCTGTTCATCCTTCCGGGCATCTGGGTGATGGTCAACCTGGTGTTCGCCGAGTACCTGCTTGTGCTGCGCGGCCTGCAACCGCTGCCGGCCATGCGTCAGAGCTTCGAGCTGTGCAAGGGCCACTTCTGGCAGATCCTGGTGTGCATGATCGTGGCCATGATCCCGTTATGGCTGATCGATGCGCTGACCCGCAGCCTGATCGGCGAAGAGCCCGAGCTGTGGCTGGAACTGCTGGTGGGCAGCTTCAACGGCTTCCTCACCCTGTTCAGCACCCTGGTGAGCTTTCGCATGTTCATGCTGGTCACCGAGCCGCCGCTGGCCCGCGACCCGAGCTGAACCAAGCAGGCGACGAACGGCTCGGGTATGCTGCGGGTTCACCTGCGACGCCAAGCCGAGCCGATGATCCGACTACTGCGCAATGCCCTGCTGACCCTGCTGCTGATACTTGCCCTGCTGTGGCTGCTGGCCAGTCACCTGAGCTGGCAACCCGAGCCGCGCGAGGCCCTGCCGGTGGCCTGCCGTGGCACGGCCACGCCGCTGGTGCCGGGCCAGATGCTCAAGGTCATGAGCTGGAACATCCAGTACCTGGCCGGCAAGGGCTACGTGTTCTGGTATGACGAAGGCCGGGGCAGTGACACCCTCCCTACCGAACAGGACCTGGCGTTCAACCTCGACGAGGTGGCGCGGGTGATCCGCGCCGACAACCCCGACATCGTGCTGTTGCAGGAACTGGACACCAACGCCAAGGCCAGCGCCTACCAGGACCAGCTGGCCCTGCTGCGCGAGCGCCTGGCCGACCTCTACCCCTGTGCGGTGCAGGCCTACGACTGGAAGGCGGACTTCGTGCCCGACCGGCATGTGTTCGGCAGCGTCGGCCGCGGCCTGGCGACCCTGAGCCGCTACCCCATCCAGCAGGCCGAACGCCTGGCCCTGCCCTCGGCCCCCGACAACGCCCTGAGCCGCCTGCTGCAGCCGCAACAGGCGGTGCTGGCCAGCTACCTGCCGCTGCGTGATGGCGGCTCGCTGGCGGTGCTCAACACGCACCTGGCGCCCTTCGTTCCCGGCAGCGATATCCAGCGCCAGCAGGTGCGCCAGCTCGGCGCGCTGCTCGACAAGCTGGAAAGCCAGGGCACGCCGTGGCTTATCGGTGGCGACTTCAACCTGCTGCCGCTGGGCCAGTACCGCCGGCTCACCCCCGAGCAGCGCCAGCACTATGGCGCCGACAGCGACCTGCACTTGCTGTGGGACAAGTATCCGATGATCCCCAGCAACGCCGAAGCCGGTGGTGCCGAGCGCAGCGCCTGGCTGACCCACTACCCCAACGACCCGCGCCTGAACGGCCCGGACCGCACCCTGGACTACCTGTTCCACAGCCCCAAGCTGCAGCGCCTGAGCGCCCGGGTGCTGCAGCAGGACACCCTGCAGATTTCCGATCACCTGCCGCTGAGCGCGCGCCTGCTGTTGCCGACGCCGCCCTAGCGGCTACTTGCGCGGTTTGGCCCGCGCGGTGGCTTCGGCCACCAGCGGGTCGTCCGGCCAGTAGTGCTTGGGGTAGCGGCCCTTGAGGTCCTTCTTCACTTCGGCGTAGGTGCTGCGCCAGAAATTGGCCAGGTCCTGGGTCACCTGCACCGGGCGCCGTGCCGGTGACAGCAGGTGCAGCAACACCTGCTGGCGGCCCTGGGCGATGCGCGGGGTTTCGGCCAGGCCGAACAGTTCCTGCAAGCGCACCGCCAGAATCGGCGGCGTCTCGCTGTAGTCCAGGCGGATGTTGGAACCCGAGGGCACGCCGATGTGCACCGGCGCCCATTCGTCCAGGCGCTGCGGCAGCGGCCAGGGCAGCAGGTTGCGCAGGATGGACGACAGGTCGAGCTGGGCAAAATGACTGAGCCGGGTGACCTTGCCCAGGTAGGGTTGCAGCCAGTGCTCAAGGCTGGCCAGCAAGGCCGCGTCGCTCAGGTCAGGCCATTCGCTCTGGCCTGCCGCCGCAACATCCAGCCCGCGCAACAGTGCCACCCGCGCCTGCCACTGGCGCAGTTCCGGGGTCCAGGGCAACAGCTCCAGGCCCTTGCGCCGCACCAGGTCAAGCAGCGCCCGCGCACGCGCATCCTTGCCCAGCCCGGTCAGCGGCTCGCGGCTGAGCACCAGTTCGCCGACCCTGCGCTGGCGCTCGGCACGCAGCACGTTCTCACGCTCGTCCCAATCCAGTTGATCCACGTGGCGCACCTGCTCGGCGAGCACGTCGTCGAACAGCGCCGGGTCGAATTCGGCCGCCAGGTAGATGCGCTCTTCGCGCTGCCCCTGGCGGCTGCCGAGGTCGGCGATCACCAGCCAGGGTTGCTTCATCAGCGCGTCGGCCTCACCGAACAGCGCCGCACGCCCGTTGGCCAGCCGGTACTCGGCGCCGCCGGCACGGCGCTGCTGGGCGACCCGGTCGGGATAGGCCAGCGCCAGCAGGGCACCGAGCCAGCGGGAATGTTCGGGGTCGGCCACGGCCGCGCCGGCCTTGCCGCGCAGGTAGCTGCGGTACTGGCGGGACAGTTGTCGCGCCCGCTGCACCCCGCCTTGCCCACCTCGGGCTGCACGGGTTTCGCCACTGAGCAGGGCCAGCCGGCTGTGCAGGTCGGCGCCCGCCCCGCGCAGAATGTCGCGCTCGCCCAGCAGTGCCGCCACATCGCAGGCCATCTGTGCCAGGCCAAGGTCCTGGCCCCGCAAAAGCAGGTGTGCGATGCGCGGGTGTGCCGGCAACTCGGCCATGGCCTGACCATGCTCGGTCAGCGCCAGCAACTGCCCCGGCCTGAGCGCCCCCAGGCGCACCAGCAGGTCCTGAGCCTGGGCATAGGCCGCCGCCGGTGGCAGGTCGAGCCAGCACAGCTGCGCCGGGGCCACGCCCCAGCGGGTCAATTGCAAGGCCAGTCCGGCAAGGTCGGCCTGCAGGATCTCGGCGCTGCCGTAGGCAGCCAGTTGGTCATGCTGGGCCTCGGACCACAGCCGATAGCACACGCCCGGTTCCAGGCGTCCGGCGCGCCCGGCCCGCTGGGTGGCGCTGGCGCGCGAGATGCGCTGGGTATCGAGGCGGGTCATGCCGCTGCCGGGGTCAAAACGCGGCACCCGCGCCAGCCCGGCGTCGATCACCACCCGCACGCCGTCGATGGTCAGGCTGGTTTCGGCGATGTTGGTCGCCAGCACCACCTTGCGCAGGCCCGCGGCCGGCGCCTCGATGGCGGCGCGCTGGGCCGCGAGATCGAGTTCACCGTGCAGCGGGCACAGCAGGATCTCGCGCCGCTCACCCAGGGCCTCCTGCAAGGCCTGGTGCACACGGCGGATCTCGGCCTGGCCAGGCAGGAACACCAGCAGGCTGCCCGGCTCGTCGGCCAGCGCCTGCAACACCGTGTCGACCACCCGCGGCTCGACGAACTCGCCGGGCTGGAACGGCCGCCCCCAGCGCATCTGCACCGGATACATGCGCCCCTCGCTGCTGATTACCGGGGCGTCGTCGAGCAACGCAGACAGGCGCTGCCCTTCCAGCGTGGCGGACATCAGCAGGATCTTCAGCGGCGGCTCGTCACGCAGCAGCTCGCGGCCGTTGAGGCTCAGGGCCAGGGCCAGGTCGGCATCCAGGCTGCGCTCGTGAAATTCGTCGAAGATCAACAGGCCCACCCCGTCCAGCGCCGGGTCGTCCTGCAGGCGCCGGGTGAGGATGCCTTCGGTGACCACTTCGATGCGGGTAAGCGGGCCGACCTTGCTGTCCAGGCGCATGCGGTAACCGACGGTTTCGCCCACCGCCTCGCCCAGTTCGCTGGCCAGCCGCTCGGCTGCCGCGCGGGCAGCCAGCCGGCGCGGTTCGAGCATCAGGATGCGCTGGCCGGCCAGCCACGGCTCATCGAGCAGGGCCAGTGGCACGCGGGTGGTCTTTCCGGCGCCCGGCGGTGCCTCGAGCACGGCTTCGTGGCGCTGCTGCAAGGCGGTGCGCAAGGCCGGCAGCACGGCATCGATCGGTAATGAATTCATGGTAGCCCTCGAACAATCGGCCGAGTATAACGGCGAACCGAGCCTGCCTTATCATGGTCTTAGCTGCACCCTCCGGCATTTCGCCGGTAGCGGTGCGGCCTACTTTGCGGAGATTCACATGCGTATTCCTTCACGCCTTATCGGCGGTGCCGTGGTTGCTGCCCTGCTGACCCAGCTGACGGCTTGCGGCACCCTGTTCTTCCCCGACCGTCGCGGCCAGATCGAAGGCAAGGTCGATCCGGTGATCGTGGCGCTGGATGCCATCGGTATCCTGTTCTACGTGATCCCCGGGCTGATCGCCTTCGGCGTCGACTTTGCCACCGGTGCCATCTACCTGCCCGGCGGCAAGACCGCCCAGGTCGACCCGCACACGCTGAACAAGGCCATCGCTGCCGATGGCAAGGTCGACAAGGTGCGCCTGCAGGCCATCCTGGAGAGCGAGCTGGGCCAGCGCCTGCCGCTGAACGACCCGCGCCTGATCCAGCACAAGGGCAGCGTTGAACAACTGGCGATGTACGGCCTCAAGCCCTCCGCCTGACCGCCCGCACAAGGACGACCGATGAACACCAGCGCCGAACACGCCCGCCTGCTGCGCCTGGCGACCAATGCCTCGCTCGGGGTCGCCAGCATCCTGATCGTGAGCAAGGCGGTGGCCTGGTGGCTCAGCGGCTCGGTCAGCCTGCTGGCCGGCCTGACCGACTCGATGCTCGACGGCGTGGCCTCGTTCCTCAACCTGCTCGCGGTGCGCTATGCCCTGCGCCCGGCCGATGACGATCATCGCTACGGGCACGGCAAGGCCGAGGCACTGGCCGGCATGGCCCAGGCGCTGTTCATCGGGGTGAGTGCGGTACTGATCGGCGTACAGGCGGTCGAACGCCTGAAAAACCCCACGCCGCTGGGTGATGCCACGGTGGGCATTGTCGTGATGCTGCTGTCGCTGGGGCTGACCGTCGCCTTGCTGATGGTGCAGGCCAGGGTGGTGCGCCTCACCGGCTCGACCGCCGTGCGCGCCGACTCGCTGCACTACCGCTCCGACCTGCTGCTCAATGCCAGCATCCTGGTCGCGCTGGTGCTGGCGCGGTTCGGCTGGCCACAGGTGGATGCGTACTTTGGGCTGGGCATCGCGCTGTACATTCTATGGAGTGCCTTGCAGATCGCCCGTGAAAGCTCGGCCATCCTGATGGACAAGGAGCTGCCCGGCGAGGTGAGCGAGCAGATGATGACACTGGTGTGCGCGGTGCCTGGCGTGCAGGGCGCGCATGACCTGCGCACCCGGGTGTCGGGCAACCGCTGGTTCGTGCAGGTGGACCTGGAGCTGCCAGGCACCTTGACGCTGACCGAGGCCCACGTGCTGTGCGATGCGGCAGCGGCGGCGATCCGCCGGGAGTACCCCAAAGCCGAAGTGCTGGTGCATGCCGACCCAGTGGAGTGAAACAGCAGCCCCCTTCGCCGGCAAGGCCGGCGCCTACAGGATTCACGCTGTATGTGTAGGAGCCGGCCTTGCCGGCGAAGCTGTTGCGCTTCAGTTGACGCTGTAACCGCGCCCGCTCAAACACGCCCCCAGCGCCCGTCGATAGGTGTCCGTCACCTGCGCCGCAGGCGCGTAGGTCGCCGATGCCGGGTCGAACCCGGTCTGCTGCACCGCCCAGCGGTGACACTGGTAGCGGTCCTGATCGACCTGCTGTGGCGACTGCCCGTTGGCCGGGTAGGCAATCACGTCATAGCCATTGCCCGGTTGCGCCGGCGCCGCAGCCACCGGCGGGCTTACCACCACATAGTCGCGGCTGTCGTCCAGGTACTGGTAATAGGTGCCTGCAGCCAGAAAGAACAGCGCACTGCCCACCCACACCTGCCGCGCATAGTCGGGCAGGTAGTTCACCCGTACCCCGTAAGGCGGCGCCACCACCACGTAATGCGGCCCCTGCGGGCGATACCAGTAACCACCGGAATAGTAATAGTCACTGCCACGATACGGCACGCGCCGGTACGGTTCCGGGAAGCGGTCTATGGTGTGCCCCGGCCGATACTGAGGCCCGGGGCCCCAGCCATTGCCGTGCCCTTCGCCAGGGCGCTGCCCCGGCCCGCCGGCCTGCCAGTGCTGATTGGCGTCATTGCGCCGCGGCACGTCCTGATAGTACCCCTGGCGTGGCGGCTGGGTCTGGCGGACCTCGTCCGGGCGCGCGTTGAGCGGCGAGGACGCAGGCGGGCGCTCGCCGCCATTGGGGTCCTGCTGTGGTCCGCGACGCTCGTCCTGGGCCTGTACGCCCAGGCTCAGGCAAAGCAGACCAACACCTGCCAACTGCCAGATGCGCGACTTCATGCTGTTTCTCTCCCGCTGGCATTCATGGCCTACTCTATCAGGCCGCCTGCCACGCGCCAGCAGGCGCCAGATGAAATTGCGGACATTAAAAAAGGGTGACCCTGAGGCCACCCTTCGAGATTTTCGTCCGTGCTCGGCGCTTGTGACGCCGGCTCACCTCACGCTGTCTTGTGAACAGTGTGCAGCCCGGGGGCCGAGCACAACCCGGTGGGGTTGCTGGCCGCAGCGCCCCTGATTGGGGCCGCCGCTGTGGACATGTGTCCGGGCAGTGATTCTGTTGACCATCATAGGCAAGCGCTGCGACAGAGGATTGCGAAAATTGCTCAACAAAACATTACTTGCGCAATTTTTAACTAAGGATTGATAATCCGCAGCAATCGAAACAGAAAAGGCTTCATTCATGAGCAAGCTCGACCGATACGACCTGAGCATTCTTGCCGAACTGCAGCGCGATGCGCGCATCTCCAACCAGGAACTGGCCGAACGGATCGGCCTGTCGCCCTCGCCCTGCTCGCGGCGGGTCAAGCAACTGGAGGACGATGGCTACATCTCGCGCCAGGTCGCCCTGCTCGACCGCAAGAAGCTGGGCCTGAGCCTCACCGCCTACGTGCTGATCGGCATGGACCGACACACCCCCGAGCGCTTCGAAACCTTCGAGGCCGCCATCCGCAGCCTGCCCCAGGTGCTGGAGTGCAGCCTGGTCACCGGCATGGATGCCGACTACCAGCTCAAGGTAGTGGTGCCAGACATGGACCACTACCAGAAGCTGCTGCTCGGCCACCTGACCCGCATCGAAGGCGTCACCAGCGTGCGTTCGAGCTTCGTGCTCAACCAGGTGCTGGCCAGCACCGAGCTGCCCCTTACGCACCTGCGTTAGTCAGCGCTGCGGGCCGGGCGTATAATCGCGCGCTTCAACCTGGCGGAGAAGATCGATGGATCCTGCGTTGTTCGAAGAATGGATGATGACCATCCTGGTCACCATCCTGATTGGTTTCATGGGTTTCATCGTCTGGGACCTGGCGAAAAAATCCAAGGCTGGCAAGTTCGGCACCTTCATCCTGTTTTTCGTGCTGGGCCTGGGCATTCTCGCCTTCGTCATCAAGAGCGTGGTCATCGGCTTCATCGAAGGCGTCTAGCGCCGCGCCGGCACCTCGCGCCAGCAGCCCTGGTCCAGCCCATCCAGGCTCCAGTCGCCGATCCGCACGCGCACCAGGCGCAGGGTCGGCAAGCCTACCGCCGCGGTCATGCGTCGCACCTGGCGGTTGCGCCCTTCCTTGATCACCAACTCCAGCCAGGCGGTCGGCACGCTCTTGCGAAAGCGTACCGGCGGGTTGCGCGGCCACAGTTGCGGCTCTTCCAGATGACGCGCCTGGGCCGGCAAGGTCATGCCGTCATTCAGTTGCACACCCTCGCGCAAGCGCTGCAGCTGCTCCTCGGTCGGCTCGCCCTCCACCTGTACCCAGTACGTCTTGGGCAACTTGTGCCTGGGGTCGGCAATGCGCGCCTGCAACTGGCCGTCATTGGTCAGCAGCAACAACCCTTCGCTGTCGCGATCCAGACGCCCGGCCGGGTATACGCCCGGTACATCGATGAAGTCCTTGAGGGTGGCGCGGCCCTCGCCGTCGCTGAACTGGGTCAGCACGTCGAAGGGCTTGTTGAACAGGAGCAGGCGCGGCGCGGCCGGCGGCGCCTTGGCCTGGCGACGCGGGCCGGCGGGTTTGGCCGCGGCGGGCCGCGGCTTGGAACGGGGGGGTAACGGCATGGGGCCTCAGCGGAACGGCGGCTCGTCGAAACTGCGCAGTTTACGCGAGTGCAGCGAGTTCAGTTCGGTGCGCAGCAGGTCGAGCGCCGCAATACCTATCTTCAGGTGCTGGCTGACCGCCCGGTTGTAGAAGGCGTTGGCCGCCCCCGGCAGCTTGATCTCGCTGTGCAGCGGCTTGTCGGACACGCACAGCAACGTGCCGTAGGGCACTCGCAGGCGGTAGCCCTGGGCGGCGATGGTGCCGCTTTCCATGTCCACTGCCACAGCCCGCGACAGGTTGATCAATGGGCGCTCCTGGGCCCAGCGCAGCTCCCAGTTGCGGTCGTCGTAGGTCAGCACGGTGCCGGTGCGCAGGCGCTTTTTCAGTTCGTCGCCACGTTCGCCGGTCACCTGCGCCGCCGCTTCCTGCAACGCCAGCTGCACCTCGGCCAGGGCCGGGATCGGGATATTGGGCGGCAGCACGCGGTCAAGGATGCCGTCGCGGCGCATGTAGGCGTGGGCCAGCACGTAGTCGCCGATGGTCTGGGATTGGCGCAGGCCGCCGCAGTGGCCGATCATCAGCCAGCAGTGCGGGCGCAGCACCGCCAGATGGTCGGTGATGTTCTTGGCGTTGGACGGGCCCACGCCGATATTGACCAGGGTGATGCCATGGCCGTCGGCAGCAATCAGGTGATACGCCGGCATCTGGTAGCGGTGCCACACCACCCCGGCCACCAGCGCCTGTGCCTCGCCATTGTCCATGGCCTTTTCGATCACCACGTTGCCCGGCAGCACCATGCGCACGAAGCGCGGGTCTTGGCGCAGTTGCTCCAGGCCGTGGGTGATGAACTGGTCGACATAGCGGTGGTAGTTGGTGAGCAGGATCCATGGCTGCACATGCCGCCAGTCGCTGCCGGTGTAATGCACCAGCCGGCGCAGCGAGAAATCGACCCGCGCCGCGTCGAACAGCGCCAGCGGCAGCGGGTCGACGTTGGCCCAGTCATACAGCCCGTCGGCGATGCCGTCGGTGGCCGCCGACAGGTCGGTGCTGGGGAACACCCGCGCCAGCGCCGCAGCGGTGATGCCGGTGCCGGCCAGTTCATCGCCCTGCTCGACCACATAGGGGTAGGGAATGTTCTGCTCGCTCAGGCCCACTTCGACCGTCACGGTAAAGTCGCGCATCAAGGGCCCGAGCTGCTCCAGCAGGTAGCCGCGAAACGCGGCCGGCTGGGTCACGGTGATGCTGTAGGTGCCCGGCAACTGAACCTTGGCGTAGGCCCGGGTGATCACCGGTACGTCACCCTGATACTGGTAGGTCAGGCGCAGTTCGGGGTAACGAAACTGTGCGCGCTCGGCCGCATTGGGCTCGGTGCGGTCCTTGAGGTAGCGCTTGAGCGCCTGGCTCAGTGCGGCGGTGGCGGATTCGTGCAAGGCGGCCAACTGGTCGACGGCTTGCTCGGCGGTTTCCACGACAACGAAGGTTTCATCGGTACGGCTCACAATGTACTTCCTGTCTGTCTGACATGCATGGGCCCATCTTGCCTATATCCGCCGGCAAAGGCACGCACGTTAGAGCGGCCAGTTCGGTGTGGCCCGCTGCACCAGCGCCGCCACGTCCGCCCCGCGCGGCAACGTGCCGTAGACCCGGCCGCTGCCGGACAGCCGGCTGCCGATGAAGGCGTCACTGACCGCCGCATTGCCGGCCTCCAGCAACAGCTTGGCCTGCACCGCCAGGGCGATGTCCTCGGTGAGCTGGCGGGCGCGGTACTGGATGTCGCCGGTATCGGCGAAGGCCGCCTTGAGGTTGCCGATGTGTGCGGCCAGACGCGGGTCGCCATGGCCATCGCCCAGCTCCGCAAACAGCGTGTCCAGTACACCGGGCTCCTTGGACAGGGCACGCAACACGTCCAGGCACTGCACGTTGCCCGAGCCTTCCCAGGTCGAGTTGACCGGGGCCTCGCGGTACAGCCGGGGCAGGATGCTCTCTTCCACGTAACCGGCGCCGCCCATGCATTCGGCGGCCTCGTTGATCATGGCCGGCGCGCGCTTGCAGATCCAGTACTTGCCCACCGCCGTCATCAGCCGCGCAAAGCGCGCCTGGTGCGGGTCGTCGGGCTGGTCCAGCGCATGCCCCATGCGCAGGCTCAGGGCCAGCGCCGCCTCGCTTTCCAGGGCCAGGTCGGCGAGCACGTTCTGCATCAATGGCTGCTCGGCCAGCACCCGGCCCCCGACCGTGCGGTGGGCGCAGTGGTGCGCGGCCTGGGTCAGGGCCTGGCGCATCAGCGCGCTGGAGCCGACCATGCAGTCGAAACGGGTCATGGCCACCATCTCGATGATGGTCGGCACGCCACGGCCTTCCTCGCCGATCATCCAGGCCAGGGCGCCGCGAAACTCCACCTCGCTGGACGCGTTCGAACAGTTGCCCAGCTTGTTCTTCAGGCGCTGGATATAGAACTGGTTGCGCGTGTCGTCCGGGCGATGGCGCGGCAGCAAAAAGCAGCTCAGGCCCTTGTCGGTCTGTGCCAGGGTCAGGAACGCGTCGCACATCGGTGCCGAACAGAACCACTTGTGGCCCACCAGCTCGTAGGCCTGGCCCGGCCCCGGCGCGCCCACCGGGTAGGCCCGGGTGGTATTGGCACGCACATCGGTACCGCCCTGCTTCTCGGTCATGGCCATGCCCAGCGTAACCCCCACCTTGTGCCGGTCGCCGACATTGCGCGGGTCGTAGGCGGTGGCCAGCACCTTGGGTACCCAGTACTCGGCCAGGTCCGGTTGCAGCCTGAGCGCCGGCACCGCGGCAAAGGTCATGGTCAGCGGGCAGCCGCTACCGGCTTCGGCCTGGCTGTGTAGGTAGGTCATCGAGGCACGGGCCACATGCGCGCCGGCACGCGGCTCGGCCCAAGGCAGCGAGGGCAGGCCATGCTCGATGGCAGTCCGCATCAGCTCATGGTAGGCCGGGTGAAACTCCACCAGATCGATCCGATGCCCATAACGGTCATGGCTGCTGAAATGCGGCTTGTTCTGGTTGGCCAGAAAGCCTGCGGCCATCAGCGGCCCACCGGCCAGCGCGCCGTAGGCATCGATACGTGCCTCGGCCCAGCCTGCGCCGTAATGGCGCGACCATTGCTGCAGCGGCAGGTCGAGGCGATACAGATTGGCGCCGTCGAGGCTGGGCGGCTGGTTGGTGACTTCGTGGGTTTCGGCGTACTGGTGCAGGTTCATCGGGGGCTCCTGGCAGATCCGGACGTGACCCCAGTGAATCACGCCCCGCCCCCGGCTCAAAGTGACAAAAACGCCTAATCAGCCGCGATTTGCCCCGATCTGGGCGCCCCGGAAAACCCGCTGGGCACCCGGGCCGTCAAGGTCAGTTCGAAGCAACTGCCCTCGCCCGGGCTCGACTGATGGCTCAGCTGTGCGTCGATCAACAGCGCCAACTTGCGACAGATCGACAGGCCAATGCCCAGGCCGCCGTACTCGCGGGTCATCGACCCATCGACCTGGAAGAAACGCTGGTAGGGCGCTGCCTCGTCCAGGCAGTGAAAGCCGATACCGCTGTCGCGCACACTGAAGGTCAGGCTCGCCTGATCGACGCCCATGGGCGTGGCCCGCACCTTGAGCAGCACGCCGCCGCGATGGGTGAACTTGAGCCCGTTGTCGAGCAGGTAGCTCAGGCACATGGCCAGCTTGCGCCGGTCGCCGTGGATCACGTCCGGCAGATCCATGCTCGGGTCCAGGTTGAAGAACAGGCCCTTTTCCTGGGCCTTGGGCAGAAATCGCACGCGCAGTTCGTGAAGCAATCCATGCACGCTGAACAGCTCGGTCTGCACCTGCAGGCGACCGGCCTTGAGCTCGGTGAGAATCAGGATGTCGTCGACCATGCGCATCATGTTCTGCGCGGCAGCGTTGGCGGTGTGCTGGTAGGGGGTACGCTCCTGCTCGCTGGTGGCCATCTGCATCAGTTCCAGCGAGCCGATCACACCGTTCATGGGGGTGCGCAGCTCATGGGTAACGGTGGCCAGGAACTCGTCCTTGAGGCGATTGCTGCGCGCCAGCTGCAGGTTGGCCTGCTCCAGGGTCAGCCCGGCCTCACGCAGCGTGCGCGCCTGTTCTTCGCGCATGCTGTTGATGCGGTCGGCCAGGGCCAGCGACAGCAGCCCCACCTCCAGCGCCGAACCGATCTGGCTGGCATACATGGTCAGGAACACATTGGGCAGGTAGCCCAGCACCATCAGGGTGTTGACCAGCCCGCCGAGCAAAAAGGCCGACCAGGCGATGATGAAGTAGCGTGCCACGCGCATGCCGCGCCACCAGGCAAACAGCCCGGCGGCGAAGATGCTCACCGTGAACAGCAGCGCCAGCGCGGTAGCCAGGCGAAGGGCGATCCCGTAGTCCTGCGCCAGCGACATCACCATCACCAGCACCGAACAGGCCATCAGCCCCTGCAGGAAGCGGTCGAAGGCGCGGCTGTGGCTGGCCATCTGCAGGAAACTGCGCGCGAACTGGCAACCGAACAGGCCCGCGGCGCCGATGAACAACGGGGTGGCGGCGTTGGCCCACCACGGGTGGTCCGGCCAGAAGTACGCCACCCCGGCGCCATTGACCGAGACCTGGTACAGGCCGAACGAGGCGATGTAAAGGATGTAGTAGAGGTAGCTCCTGTCGCGCACACTGATGAAGATGAACAGGTTGTACACCAGCATCCCCAGCAGCACGCCGTAGATCAGCCCCAGCACATACAGCCGCGTGGGCTGCGCCTCCAGGTACGCATCGCTCGACCACAACGTCAGCGGCGCCTGTACCGAACCCTCGCTGTGCAGGCGCAGGTACAAAGTGGTCGCCTGGCCGGGGGCGAACGGCAGATTGAACAGGTAGTTGTTCTGGCGGATCTGGCGGCTGGCGTAGGGCAAGGCATCCCCGGTGCGCTGCGCCAGGTAGTAGTGCCCGGCGGCATCGGGCAGGTAGAGCTCCAGGTAATCGAGTGGCGGGTAGGCCAGTTCCAGCAGCCAGTGACGTGGCGCCGCCTGGGCCGTGGCGGTGTAGCGCAGGTCGAGCCTGATCCAGAAGACCGAGGTCGAATAGCCGGCGTTGAGCACGTCGGCCTGGTGCGGCTCGAAGCAGCTGGCGAAGTCCGGCGAGCTCACCTGGGCGATGCTGGCGCTGCCATCGGGGTCTTCATACACCTGCATCAGGCGGCCCAGCGGCAACTGCCGGGTGGTGTCGTCGAAATCGGCAGCGCTGGCCAACAGTGGCAAACAGCACAGCAAGAAAGTCAGCAAATTACGCATACAGCCCCGGCGTGGCATGTGCAGTCGCGTCGCGTTGGCCTCCTGTCCGTTTGAGGCGACGAAATCCGACAGTACCTGTTATCGATTGGCGAGCACTCTAGCATAGGTTCCCGGCGCTTCCAGCGGTGTTGTTTCAATTCAATTCAGAGGCTCTATCTCGCGGCTTTCAGCCTATATCAGAGAAGCAATCTGACCTGTCGATCAAAAACACCGCCTGCCTGGAAGACCCGCCAAAAGCGTTTGGTGGTAAGCTCGCGCACCATGAATACCTACAGCTCCCGCCCCGTTGTCCTCTGTCTCTCCGGCCACGACCCCAGTGGCGGCGCCGGCTTGCAGGCAGATATCGAAGCCCTGATCGCTCAAGGTTGTCACGCCGCCCCGGCCGTCACCGCCCTGACCGTGCAGAATACCGTCAATGTCAGTGACTTCTGCGTGCTCGACCGCGAGTGGGTGCTGGCCCAGGCCAATGCCGTGCTGACCGACTCGACCGTCGCAGCGGTGAAGCTTGGCATGCTTGGCTCGCTGGCCATGGTCGACACCATCGTCGAACTGCTCAGCGCCCACCCGCACCTGCCGCTGGTGTGCGACCCGGTGCTGCGCGCCGGTGGCGGTGGTCGCCTGGGCAAGGACGAGGTCGGCTACGCCATGCGCGAACGCCTGCTGCCGCTGGCCACCATTGCCACGCCCAACCTGCCCGAGGCCCGCATCCTGGCCGAGCTGCCCGAAGGCAGTGCCGATGAATGCGCCGAAAAACTGCTGCCATTCGTCAAGCACCTGCTGATCACCGGCGGCCACGGCGACGAACACGAAATTCACAACCGCCTGTACAGCCGCGACGGCGAACACCACACCTGGACCTGCCAGCGCCTGCCGGGCGACTACCATGGCTCGGGCTGCACCCTGGCCAGCGCCCTGGCCGGACGCCTGGCCCTGGGCGAGCAGTTGCACAGCGCGGTACGCTCGGCGCTGGACTACACCTGGCGCACCCTGCGTGACGCCGAAAAACTCGGCCAGGGCCAGTACGTGCCACGCCGCCTGCCCCTGGATTTCTGTTCCTGACTGACCGCCCCGAGGCCTGCACGATGAAGTTACGTGGTTTGTATGCCATCACCGACAGCCAACTGTTGGCTGGCCGCTTTCTTGCCTACGTCGAAGCGGCCCTCGAAGGTGGCGTGACCCTGCTGCAATACCGCGACAAGAGCCAGGACCACGCACGTCGCCTGGGCGAGGCCGAAGCGCTCAAGGCCCTGTGCGAGCGCTACAACACCCGCCTGATCATCAATGACGATGCCGAGCTGGCCGCGCGCCTGGACGTCGGCGTGCACCTGGGCCAGACCGACGGCCCGCTGACCCCGGCGCGCACCCTGCTGGGGCGCAGCGCGATCATCGGCGCCACCTGTCACGCCCAGCTCGACCTGGCCGAGCAGGCGGCCCGCGAAGGCGCCGACTATGTCGCCTTCGGCCGCTTCTTCAACTCGGTCACCAAACCCGGCGCCCCGGCCTGCAACGTGCAACTGCTGGAGGACGCCCGTGGCCGCATCAAATTGCCGATTGCCGTGATCGGCGGCATCACCCTGGACAACGCCGCACCGCTGGTCGCCCATGGCGCCGACCTGCTGGCGGTGATTCACGGCCTGTTCGGCGCCGACAGCACGGCCGAGGTCACTCGCCGCGCCCGCGCCTTCAACGCCCTGTTCGCATCTGCCTGAGAGAGCCCGACATGTCTCGTTCCGAAACCCTGTTTGCCAATGCCCAGAAGCACATCCCCGGTGGCGTGAACTCGCCCGTGCGTGCGTTCAAGAGCGTGGGCGGCACGCCGCTGTTCTTCAAGCACGCCGAAGGCGCCTATGTCACTGACGAAGACGACAAGCGCTATGTCGACTACGTCGGCTCGTGGGGCCCGATGATCCTCGGCCACAGCCACCCGGACGTGCTGGAGTCGGTGCGCAAGCAACTGGCCCACGGCCTGTCCTATGGCGCCCCGACCGCGATGGAAACCGAGATGGCCGACCTGGTCTGCTCGATCGTGCCGTCGATGGAAATGGTGCGCATGGTCAGCTCCGGCACCGAAGCGACCATGAGCGCGATCCGCCTGGCCCGTGGCTTCACCGGTCGCGACAGCATCATCAAGTTCGAAGGCTGCTACCACGGCCACTCCGACAGCCTGCTGGTCAAGGCCGGCTCCGGCCTGCTGACCCAGGGCGTGCCAAGCTCGGCCGGCGTGCCGGCGGCGTTCGCCAAGCACACCCTGACCCTGCCGTTCAACGATATCGACGCGGTAGCGAAGATGCTCGGTGAAGTCGGCCAGGACGTGGCGTGCATCATCGTCGAGCCGGTGGCCGGCAACATGAACTGCGTGCCACCGGCACCGGGCTTCCTCGAAGGCCTGCGCAGCCTGTGCGACCAGCACGGCGTGGTGCTGATCTTCGACGAAGTGATGACCGGTTTCCGCGTGGCCCTGGGCGGCGCCCAGGCGCACTACGGCGTAACCCCGGACCTGTCGACCTTCGGCAAGATCGTCGGTGGCGGCATGCCGGTGGGCTGCTTCGGCGGCAAGCGCCACATCATGGAGCAGATCGCGCCGCTGGGCCCGGTGTACCAGGCCGGCACCCTGTCGGGCAACCCGCTGGCCATGGCCGCGGGCCTGACCACCCTCAAGCTGATCAGCCGTCCGGGCTTCCATGACGAGCTGAGCGCCTTCACCAGCCGCCTGCTCGATGGCCTGCAGCAGCGCGCCGATGCGGCCAGCGTGCCGTTCGTCACCACCCAGGCCGGTGGCATGTTCGGCCTGTACTTCAGCGGCGCCGACGACATCGTCACCTTCGACGACGTGATGGCCAGCGATGCCGAGCGCTTCAAGCGCTTCTTCCACCTGATGCTCGAAGGCGGCGTGTACCTGGCGCCGAGCGCATTCGAAGCCGGCTTCACCTCCATCGCCCACGGCGAGACCGAGCTGAAGATCACCCTGGATGCTGCCGAGCGGGCCTTCGCCAAGCTGTGAAACCGCTTCGCCGGCCAGGCCGCCCCCTGCAGGTTGCATGCAATCTCATGCAATCTGCAGGGGGCGGCCTGGCCGGCGAAGACGCCAGAACAGCCACCGCAAGCCTCCCCGCCTTCCTCCCTCGGCAGAAAATCGAGTAAAGACTTTGTAAGGTGGGCGCTGCTTATCCCATAATGTGCCACCAGACACATTGGCCGCAGCTTTGCAGAGGTAAGTCGATCACCATGAACCGCGCCGGCCGCGCCCTCGCACTGGGCTGCCTGTTGCTACTTCAGCCCCTGCTGGCCACCGCAGGCGGTAACTCGTTGCTGATCCCGGCAGCAGGCCGCTGCACCCTCAATACGCCTGCCGAAGAACTGCAACAGGCCCTGGCCAGCTGCCAGCAGGCCGCGCAGTCCGGCGACGCACAGGCGCAGTACGAGCTGGGCGAGTTCTATTACGACGGCAAGAACGCCCCGCAAGACCTGAACAAGGCACTCAACTATTTCGAGCAGGCCTCGCTGCAAGGCCACGCCGAAGCGCAATATCGCCTGGGCAGCATGTTCTTTCGCGGCGAAGGCGTCGCTGCCAACAACGTGCAGGCCTATATCGTGCTGAAGATGGCCGCGGTGAACGGCGCTGAAGACGCGCTGGACATGGCCGACGAAGTGTCGGCAAAAATGCAGCGCGACGAACTGGAAATGGCCACCCAGGTACTCGGCCAGATCTTTCGCAAGTACCTGCTGGAGCTGCAGACCGTCGACGGTCGCACCCCCTTCGCACCCCTTCCGTAACGCAGCCGTTACTTCTCGGGCATCGGCATCGGGAACGGCATCACGTTGCTGACGCCACGGGCTTCACTGACCTTCGGCGTGCCCAGGCGCTCGACCTCGTCGATGCGCACGATCGAATGCATGGGCACGAAGCTGCGCACCACACCCTCGAACTGAGCCTTGAGCTTCTCCTCGCTCGGGTCGACCACGACCTGAGTGCGCTCGCCGAACACGAATTCCTCGATCTCCAGAAAACCCCACAGGTCACTCTGGTAGATCTGTTTGGCGTACATCTCGAACACCTGGCCCTGGTTGAGAAAGATGACTTTGTAGATGGGAGCTTCGCGTTTGGTCATTGGGGGCTGGAACAGTCACAGGGGGAAATAAGCCGCAAACTATAACATAGCCGCCCGAACGACAGCGCTAGGAACCCTCGACCACGCGCCCTATAATACGCGGTTCTTTGAATCACCTGATGATCACGCATGGCCAAGAAGCTCTATATCGAAACCCATGGCTGCCAGATGAACGAGTATGACAGCTCGCGCATGGTCGACCTGCTGGGTGAACATCAAGCGCTGGAGGTGACCGAGCGGGCCGAAGACGCCGACGTCATCCTGCTCAACACCTGCTCGATCCGCGAACGGGCCCAGGACCGCGTCTACTCCCAGCTCGGCCGCTGGCGCGAGCTCAAGGACGCCAAGCCCGACATGGTGATCGCCGTGGGCGGTTGCGTGGCCAGCCAGGAAGGTGATTCGATCCGCAAGCGCGCGCCCTATGTCGACGTGGTGTTCGGCCCGCAGACCCTGCACCGCCTGCCCGAGATGATCGACGCGGCGCGCACCACGCGCCTGCCGCAAGTCGACGTGTCGTTCCCCGAGATCGAGAAGTTCGACCACCTGCCCGAACCGCGTATCGACGGCCCCACCGCCTACGTGTCGGTGATGGAAGGCTGCAGCAAGTACTGCACCTTCTGCGTGGTGCCCTATACCCGCGGCGAAGAGGTCAGCCGCCCGTTCGACGACGTGCTGGCCGAGATCATCCACCTGGCCGAGAACGGCGTGCGCGAAGTCACCCTGCTGGGCCAGAACGTCAACGGCTACCGGGGCCAGACCCACGACGGTCGCGTGGCCGATCTCGCCGAGCTGATCCGGGTGGTGGCGGCCGTCGACGGCATCGACCGCATCCGCTACACCACCTCGCACCCGCTGGAGTTCTCCGACAGCCTGATCCAGGCACACGCCGAGGTGCCGGAGTTGGTCAAGCACCTGCACCTGCCGGTGCAGTCAGGCTCGGACCGCGTGCTGGCGGCGATGAAGCGCGGGCACACGGTACTGGAGTACAAGTCCAAGCTGCGCAAGCTCAAGGCGGCGGTACCGGGCATCTGCATCAGTTCCGACTTCATCATCGGCTTCCCCGGCGAAACCGAGAAAGACTTCGAGAACACCATGAAGCTGGTGGCCGAGGTCGGCTTCGACTTCTCCTACTCGTTCATCTACAGCCCGCGTCCGGGCACCCCGGCCTCCGACCTGCCGGACGACACCCCCGAGGCGCTGAAGAAGGAACGCCTGGCTGCACTGCAGCACCGCCTGGACCACCAGGGCTTCGAGATCAGCCGACAGATGGTCGGCACCCTGCAGCGCATCCTGGTAACCGACTATTCGCGACGCGACCCGGGGCAGTTGCAGGGGCGCACGGAGAATAACCGTATCGTCAACTTCCGCTGCGACAATCCCACGCTGATCGGCCAGTTCGTCGACATCCACATCGACGATGCACGGCCACATTCGCTGTTCGGTTCGCTGGTGCAATAAGGGCCTGCGCCGGGCCCGACGAGCGGCCCGGCGACCCTTGATCGTTTCAGCGCTTTCACCGTAGCGCGGGTGGGGTTATCCTTGAATTCATCCAAATTGCCGTAGGGCGGCTAAAAACGACCTTGAACGCACCCATAGAACCTCATCGCTTCATCCTCGAGCCCTTCGAGGCTCATCGCTTCGCCAACCTGTGCGGGCAGTTCGACGAGCACCTGCGCCTGATCGAACAGCGCCTGGCCATCGAGATCCGCAACCGCGGTAATCAGTTCGAACTGATCGGCGAACCCAAACTGACCTCCTCTGCCGAGCAGCTGCTGCGCCGTCTCTACCGCGAGACCAAGGCCACCGAGCTGTCCCCGGAAATGGTCCACCTGTTCCTGCAGGAATCGGCCGTTGAAGCGCTGGAGAACCCGGCAGTCAACGAAGTCAGCGTTTCGCTGCGCACGCGCAAGGGCATGATTCGCCCACGCGGGCTCAACCAGCAGCGCTACGTGAAGGAAATCCTCGGCAACGACATCAACTTCGGTATCGGCCCTGCCGGTACCGGCAAGACCTACCTGGCCGTGGCCTGCGCGGTCGACGCGCTGGAACGTGAGCAGGTGCGTCGCATCCTGCTGGTACGCCCGGCAGTCGAGGCCGGCGAGAAGCTCGGCTTCCTGCCCGGCGACCTGGCCCAGAAGATCGACCCGTACCTGCGCCCGCTGTACGACGCCCTGTACGAGATGCTCGGCTTCGAACACGTGGCCAAACTGATCGAACGCCAGGTGATCGAGATCGCCCCGCTGGCCTACATGCGCGGCCGCACCCTGAACAACAGCTTCATCATCCTCGACGAGAGCCAGAACACCACCGTCGAGCAGATGAAGATGTTCCTCACCCGTATCGGCTTCGGTTCCACTGCCGTGATCACCGGTGACATCACCCAGGTCGACCTGCCGCGCGGCACCAAGTCGGGCCTGGCCCACGTCATCAGCGTGCTCAAGGACGTGCCGGGCATCAGCTTCACCCATTTCCAGCCCAAGGACGTTGTGCGCCACCCGTTGGTCCAGCGCATCGTCGAAGCCTACGAGCGCTTCGAGAATGCACAGGCGGGCCCGACCGAAGGCAAACCGCACGATGCTTGAGCTCGATCTGCAACTGGCCACCCAGGCAAGCGCCCCGAGTGAAGAACAGTTCCGCCAATGGTGCGCCCTGGCCCTGCGCCAGCGCAGTGCCGATTCGGAACTGACCATCCGCCTGGTCGACGAAGCCGAAGGCCGCGAGCTGAACCACACCTGGCGGCACAAGGACTACGCCACCAACGTGCTGTCCTTCCCGGCCGATGTGCCCGACGACCTGCTCGACATCCCGCTGCTGGGCGACCTGGTGATCTGCGTGGCGGTGGTGGAGCGCGAGGCCGCCGAACAGGGCAAGGCCCTCGAAGCCCACTGGGCCCACCTGGTCATCCACGGTTGCCTGCACCTGCTGGGCTACGACCACATCGACGACGATGAGGCCGAGGAAATGGAAGCACTGGAACGAACGTTGCTTGCCGAACTGGGTCACCCCGACCCGTACGCCGACGACGAACACGACGCACCCCACACTGATATCTGCAAGGATCACGAGTAACCGCCATGAGCGAAGATCGATCGAGCAACGGGCAAAAGTCCTGGCTGGGCAAACTGACCCAGGCTTTTGCCCATGAGCCGAAAAACCGCCAGGAGCTCCTCGAGCTGCTGCGCGAAGCGCACCAGAACAAGCTGCTCGACAGCGAGGCCCTGACCATCGTCGAAGGTGCGATCCAGGTCGCCGACCTGCAGGTGCGCGACATCATGGTGCCGCGCTCGCAGATGATCAGCATCAAGGCGTCGCAGACCCCGCGCGAGTTCCTGCCGGCAGTGATCGACGCCGCGCATTCGCGCTACCCGGTTGTCGGCGAGAGCCACGACGACGTGCTTGGCGTATTGCTGGCCAAGGACCTGTTGCCGCTGATCCTCAAGGAGAACGGCGACAGCTTCAACATCAAGGACCTGCTGCGCCCGGCCACCTTCGTGCCCGAGTCCAAGCGCCTGAACGTGCTGCTGCGCGAGTTTCGCGCCAACCACAACCACATGGCCATCGTCATCGACGAATACGGCGGCGTGGCGGGCCTGGTGACCATCGAGGACGTGCTGGAGCAGATCGTCGGCGACATCGAGGACGAGCATGACGTCGAGGAAGACAGCTACATCAAGCCGCTGCCCAGCGGCGACTTCCTGATCAAGGCCCTGACGCCGATCGAGAACTTCAATGCGTTCTTCGACAGCGAGTTCTCCGACGACGAGTTCGACACCGTCGGCGGCCTGGTCATGAGCGCCTTCGGCCACCTGCCCAAGCGCAACGAAACCACCGAGATCGGCCCGTACCGCTTTCGCATCCTCAATGCCGACAGCCGCCGGATTCACCTGCTGCGCCTGACCCCCATCACCCGTTAAGGACAACCATGCGCTGGATCACCCGCCCCGGCTGGCCCGGTAACCTGCTGGCCGTGGCGGCCGGCGCCCTCACTCCGCTGAGCCTGGCCCCGTTCGACATCTGGTCGCTATCGCTGCTGTCGCTGGCGCTGTTCTACCTCGGCCTGCGCGAGCTGAGCCCGCGCCAGGCGCTGTGGCGCGGCTGGTGCTACGGCTTCGGCCTGTTCGGTGCCGGCACCTGGTGGATCTACGTCAGTATCCACGACTACGGCGGCGCCTCGGCGCTGCTGGCCGGCGGCCTGATGCTGCTGTTCTTCGCCGCCATCGCGTGGTTTTTCGCCTTGCCGGCCTGGCTGTGGGCGCGCTGGCTGCGCCGCCCTGAAGCACCGCTGGCCGACGCCCTGTGCTTTGCCGCCCTGTGGGTGGGCCAGGAGGCGTTCCGCGGCTGGTTTCTCACCGGTTTCCCGTGGCTCTATGCCGGCTACAGTCAGCTGGACGGTCCGCTGGCGGGCCTGGCCCCGCTGGGCGGCATGTGGCTGGTGTCCTTCACCCTGGCCCTGACCGCCGCCCTGCTGTGCAACCTGCATCGCCTGCGCGAGCGCAAGGGCTTCATGGCCCTCGGCGCGCTGCTGCTGTTCGCCCCGTGGATCATCGGCCTGGCGCTCAAGGGCCATGCCTGGACCGTGCCTTCGGGCGAGCCGCTGCAGGTCGCGGCAATCCAGGGCAACATCGAGCAGGAACTGAAGTGGGACCCCGAGCAGCTCAACCGGCAACTGGCGCTGTACCGCGACATGAGCTTCAGTTCCCGACCCGTGGACCTGATCGTGTGGCCCGAAACCGCAGTGCCGGTGCTCAAGGAGCAGGCCCAGGGCTACCTGGACATGATGGGCAGCTTCGCCACTGACCGGCATTCGGCGCTGATCACGGGTGTGCCGGTACGTGAGGTGGTGCACCAGCAGCGGCGCTACTACAACGGCATCACCGTGGTCGGCGAGGGTGACGGCACCTACCTCAAGCAGAAGCTGGTGCCCTTTGGCGAGTACGTGCCCCTGCAGGACATGCTGCGTGGCCTGATCGCCTTCTTCGACCTGCCGATGTCGGACTTCGCCCGCGGCCCCGAAGACCAGGCCATGCTGCAGGCCAAGGGTTACCACCTGGCGCCGATGATCTGCTACGAAGTGGTCTACCCGGAACTGGCCGCCAGCCTTGCCGCCAAGAGCGACATCCTGCTGACCATCAGCAACGACACCTGGTTCGGCAAGTCGATCGGCCCCATCCAGCACCTGCAGATGGCGCAGATGCGCGCCCTGGAAGCCGGGCGCTGGATGATCCGCGCCACCAACAACGGTGTCACCGGCCTGATCGACCCGTTCGGCAAGATCACCGCGCAGATTCCTCAGTTCGAACGCGGCATCCTCTACGGTGAAGTGGTGCCGATGCAGAAACTCACGCCCTACCTGCACTGGCGCTCCTGGCCGCTGACCCTCCTGTGCCTGGGCCTGTTCGGCTGGGCCCTGCTGGCCAGCCGCATTGCCAAGACGGTCTAGTAGAACAGGCGATAACCCAGCAGGCCGACTGCTTCGTTGAGCAGTTGGCCGCTCTGCCACATGGCGCGGCTCTCGGGCATCCAGCCGCCGAACGGGCGTGCATAGGCATGCCCCAGATAGCCAACCGGCGCCGCCACCACGTCGAACCCCGCCTGTTCGAAACTCCACACTGAGCGCGGCATGTGCCAGGCCTGGGTGACCACCACCACACGCTTCACGCCCTGCGGCAACAGCAGCGCGGCGCTCATCTGGGCGTTCTCCCAGGTGGTACGGCTCTGCTCTTCGAGCCAGCGTACCGGCACATCGAAATCGCGCTGCAACGAATCGGCCATCAATCGCGCCTCGCTCGGCGGCGTACCGTAGTGCAGCCCACCGCTGGTCAACAGCGGCAGGCCGCTGGCCTTGGCCAGTTGCGCCGCGTAGCGCATGCGCTCCAGTGCCACGCCGGTGGGCTGGTCGGCCCCACCCCAGGCCGGGTCACCGCGCTCGCGCCCGGCGCCCAGCACCACGATCGCGTCGGCCTGGCCGGCCAGCGCCTGCCACTGCTGCGGCGCAATCGGCGGCACACGCTCCAGCTGGCGCGCCGTGAACTCCACCACCACCGGCAGGCTCATCAGCCACAGCCCGCCCAGGCCGGCGATGAAACACAACAGCGAGGTACGCGGCCAGGACCGGCGCAGCCACCACGCTGCCAGCAGCAGCAACAGCAGCACGCCGGGCGGCAGAATCAGTTGTTTGATGAAATAGCGAAATGGCATCAGGCACCTCCATGGATGCCCAAGGCTACAGACAAACGGCGCCTGGCAACAATGCCGCCAGGCGCCGATCAATGGGAATCATGGTGCCAGTGGCGCACTCCGCCTGCGCCTGATTGTGCCCGGCAACTGCCTATCTATTTGCAGTGCAGCTTTCCGGGCTTTGCCGTGTGGGTGGAACGCGCCGCCTGCTTGAGCCAGACGACCTTGGCCCTGGACGGCGGCTGCGCTTGCTGCATCGCTTCGGCACGACCCGGCGCACCCTCCGGCAACGACGCCAGATAGGCCCTGATCACGTCGAATTCGGCGCGGCTCAGGCCACGCAGTTCCAGTTCGGCAGGCATTTCATCACGCAATCGAGCGGCCGTACGGGCGACATCCAGGGCAAGCCCCAGGCGATCGAGCAACCGCTCGTAAATCTCCGGCTTCAGTGGTTCCAGCTGCGACTCTCCCATCCGTTCACCTCATTGAAGATAAGATTCATCTCCCCCCACACGTCAGCTTAGCGGCACTCCCAAAACCAGCCCGTTGCCGCGACCAACGGAACGCCGGCCGATCCGGTGCAATCAGGGTTTCCCACGATGGACGGGGGTCATGTATGCTACGGCGTTCACTCTTGACACCGGATTGCCGGGCACAACGGTTTTGAACCAGCCTGGATAAGGTCTCCCATTTCTCAGCGCAAAGTAGCCATGCACGAACTCTATCAGCCCCGCGAAATCGAAGCCGCCGCCCAGTCTTACTGGAACGAGCACCACTCTTTTGACGTCAGTGAACAGCCAGGCAAGGACACCTACTACTGCCTGTCGATGTTCCCTTACCCAAGCGGCAAGCTACACATGGGGCACGTGCGCAACTACACCATCGGCGACGTGATCGCGCGCTACCAGCGCATGCTCGGCAAGAACGTCCTGCAGCCAATGGGCTGGGACGCCTTCGGCATGCCGGCGGAAAACGCCGCGATGAAGAACAACGTGGCACCGGCCAAGTGGACCTACGAAAACATCGATTACATGAAGACCCAGCTCAAGAGCCTGGGCCTGGCGATCGACTGGACCCGCGAGATCACCACCTGCAAGCCGGACTACTACCGCTGGGAGCAGTGGCTGTTCACCCGCCTGTTCGAAAAGGGCGTGATCTACCGCAAGAACGGCACCGTGAACTGGGACCCGGCCGACCAGACCGTACTGGCCAACGAGCAGGTCATCGACGGCCGTGGCTGGCGTTCGGGCGCGCTGATCGAAAAGCGCGAAATCCCGATGTACTACTTCAAGATCACCGCCTACGCCGACGAGCTGCTGGAAAGCCTCGACGAGCTGCCGGGCTGGCCTGAACAGGTCAAGACCATGCAGCGCAACTGGATCGGCAAGTCGCGCGGCATGGAAGTGCAGTTCCCCTACGACCAGGCCAGCATCGGCGAAGCGGGCACGCTGAAAGTCTTCACCACCCGCCCCGACACCCTGATGGGCGCCACCTACGTGGCAGTGGCCGCAGAGCACCCGCTGGCGACCCTCGCAGCCAAGGGCAACCCTGAGCTGCAGGCGTTCATCGACGAGTGCAAGAGCGGCAGCGTTGCCGAAGCCGACGTCGCCACCCAGGAGAAGAAGGGCCTGGCCACTTCGCTGCTGGTCGAGCACCCGCTGACCGGCGAGAAGCTCCCGGTGTGGGTCGCCAACTACGTGCTGATGCACTACGGCGACGGCGCAGTCATGGCCGTACCGGCCCACGACGAACGCGACTTCGAGTTCGCCACCAAGTACAAGCTGCCGATCAAGACCGTGGTGCGCACCAGTGCCGGCGATCAAGTGGGCAGCGAATGGCAGGCCGCCTACAACGAGCACGGCCAGCTGATCAACTCCGGCGCGTTCGACGGCCTGGACTTCCCCGGCGCCTTCGATGCCATCGAAGCCGCCCTGATCACCAAGGGCCTGGGCCAATCTCGCACCCAGTTCCGCCTGCGCGACTGGGGCATCAGCCGCCAGCGCTACTGGGGCTGCCCGATCCCGATCATCCATTGCGACGCCTGTGGCGACGTACCGGTGCCGGAAGACCAACTGCCGGTCATCCTGCCGGAGAACGTGGTTCCGGACGGCGCCGGCTCGCCGCTGGCGCGCCTGCCTGAATTCTACGAATGCAGCTGCCCGAAATGCGGCCAGCCGGCCAAGCGCGAAACCGACACCATGGACACCTTCGTCGAGTCGTCCTGGTACTTCGCCCGTTATGCCTCGCCCAACTACGACCAGGGCCTGGTCGACCCTAAAGCGGCCAACCACTGGCTGCCGGTCGATCAATACATCGGCGGTATCGAGCACGCGATCCTGCACCTGCTGTACGCACGCTTCTTCCACAAGCTGATGCGCGACGAAGGGCTGGTCACCTCCAACGAGCCGTTCAAGAACCTGCTGACCCAGGGCATGGTCGTGGCCGACACCTACTACCGTGTCGCCAGCAACGGCGGCCAGGACTGGTTCAACCCGGCCGACGTCGAAGTCGAGCTGGATGCCAAGGGCAAGGCCATCAGTGCGCGCCTGAAGACCGACGGCCTGCCGGTGATCATCGGCGGCACCGAGAAGATGTCCAAGTCCAAGAACAACGGCGTCGACCCACAATCGATGATCGAAGCCTACGGTGCCGACACCTGCCGCCTGTTCATGATGTTCGCTTCGCCGCCCGACATGAGCCTGGAATGGTCCGACTCCGGCGTCGAGGGTGCCAACCGCTTCCTGCGCCGCGTCTGGCGCCTGGCCCAGGCCCACGTCGGCCAGGGCCTGCCGGGCAAGCTGGAGCTGGGCAACCTGAACGACGCACAGAAGCTGGTACGCCGTGCCACCCATTCGGCGATCCGCCAGGCCAGCATCGACGTGGGCCAGCACAACAAGTTCAACACCGCCATCGCCCAGGTGATGACCCTGATGAACGTGCTGGAAAAGGCCTCGCAAGCCACCGACCTGGACCGTGCACTGATCCAGGAAGGCCTGGAGACCGTGGCCCTGATACTGGCGCCGATCACCCCGCACATCAGCCACGAGCTGTGGCAGCGTCTGGGCCACACCCAGGCCATCATCGATGCCGGCTGGCCGGCGGTCGACGAAAGCGCGCTGGTGCAGGACACCCTCGAACTGGTCATCCAGGTCAACGGCAAGCTGCGCGGGCACATCGAAATGCCGGCCGGTGCCAGCCGTGAAGAAATCGAGGCCGCCGCGCGCAGCAACGAGAACGTGCTGCGTTTCACCGAAGGCCTGAGCATCCGCAAGGTCATCGTGGTACCTGGCAAGCTGGTCAATATCGTCGCCAACTGAGAGCAACGGGCGCCTTGATGGCGCCCGCACCGCCTACAAGGTTCAAGGGAGCAACAAGATGATCAAACGCAATCTGCTGGTGATGGGCCTGGCGGTCCTGCTCAGCGCCTGCGGTTTCCAGCTGCGCGGCACCGGTGTCACCGAGCTGAGCCTCAAGGAACTCGACCTGAGCGCGCGCAACGCCTATGGCGAAACCGTGACCCAGCTGCGCCAGGTACTGCAAACCAGCGGCGTCAACGTGCACACAGGTGCGCCGTACAAGCTGATCCTGACCAACGAACAGGAAAACCAGCGCGCGGCCAGCTATGCCGGCGCTGGCCGTTCGGTGGAGTACGAGCTGACCACCGAGCTTAGCTACGAAATCAAGGGCCTGGACAACCTGAGCCTGCTGAACGACAAGATCGAAGTGCAGAAGGTCTACGTGCACGACAGCAACAACCTGACCGGTTCCGATCAGGAAGCGGGCCAGATCCGTGACGAGATTCGTCGCGAGCTGGTACAGCGCATGGTGCTGCGCCTGCAGCAACTGACCCCCGAGCAGCTCGAAAGCCTGCAACAGCAGGCCGATGAGCGGGCCAAGGCCGAAGCCCAGGCGCTTGAAGCTGCACGCCGTGCCCAAGATGCAACCCCCCAGCAATCGCCGCTGGAACTGCCGGCCAACTGAGCCTGAACGGGGCGCTTCGGCGCCCCGTCTATCTGTCCTATGAAGCTCACACCTGCCCAACTGCCCAAACACCTGCAAGGCAACCTCGCACCGGTCTACGTGATCAGTGGCGACGACCCGTTGCTGTGCCAGGAAGCCGCCGATGCGGTGCGCCTGGCGGCTCGCCAGCAAGGGTTCGACGAACGCCAGGTGTTCAGCGCCGACGCCAACTTCGACTGGGGCACCCTGCTGCAGGCCGGTGCCAGCCTGTCGCTGTTCGCGCAAAAGCGTGTGCTGGAGCTGCGCCTGCCATCGGGCAAGCCCGGCGACAAGGGCGCGGCGGCACTGATCGAATACTGTGCGCGCCCGGCCGACGACACCCTGCTGCTGGTCAGCCTGCCCAAGCTTGATGGCAGCGCGCAGAAGACCAAGTGGGGCAAGGCCCTGATCGAAGGCCAGCAGGTGCAGTTCGTGCAGATCTGGCCGGTCGACACCCAACAGCTGCCGCAATGGATCAACCAGCGCCTGGCCCAGGCCGGGCTCTCGGCCCAGCGTGATGCGGTGGAGCTGATCGCCGCACGGGTCGAAGGCAACCTGCTGGCCGCAGCGCAGGAGATCGAAAAGCTCAAGCTGCTGGCCGACGGCAACACGATCACCGTGGAAACCGTGCAGGCAGCAGTGGCCGACAGTGCACGTTTCGACGTGTTTGGCCTGGTCGATGCGATCCTCAACGGCGAGGCCGCGCATGCACTGCGCATGCTCGAGGGGCTGCGCGGCGAAGGGGTCGAGCCACCGGTGATCCTCTGGGCACTGGCGCGCGAGCTGCGTGTACTGGCCGGCCTGGCCCAGCAGTTCGCCCAGGGCGTGCCGCTGGACAAGGCGTTCAGCCAGGCTCGCCCGCCAGTGTGGGACAAGCGCAAGCCGTTGATGAGCAAGGCCCTGCAGCGTTACTCGGCGCAACGCTGGGCGCAGCTGCTGCAGGATGCCCAGCGCATCGATGCGCAGATAAAGGGCCAGGCCCAGGGCTCGCCCTGGGTGAGCCTGTCGCGGCTGTCGCTGTTGATGGCGGGGCAGCGGCTGGCATTGCCTGCCGAGTAACCCCCAACTGACGGTCAGCACCGCCGAAGCTTCTGGGGGGCCGCTGCGCAGCCCATCGCCGGCAATGCCGGCTCTGCCCTTGCCTGCGAGGGGTTCAGCGCCTATATTGCGCCCACACCCATCTGAGCAGGACCTCTGCCATGAGCAAAAAGCCCGCAAAGCACCGGCCCAACAAGGCCAAATCGATCATCGCCCAGCCCTTGTTCCGCAGCCGTCAGGAACCCGCCGGCAAAGGCAAAGGCAGCTACCGCCGCGAAGCCTTCCAATCGAGAGATTGGGAGGCTTCTCACTTTTTGGCCGCATGAAAGCAAGAAACCCACAGGCATGATATGGTCGTCACCTGACCTGAAATACCTGGACCCATGCATGCCCTTATGCCCCTCCCGTCGCCGGCAACTTCGCCAGCTGACCGCAGCTTCCAGCCTTATCCTGCTCGTCGCCTGTGCCGAGCAACCTACCGTCGCCGACACCCTGCCCCTGGCTCCCGCGCAACCTGCCCCGGTGGTCACCCTGCCCACCCCGAACACCGACGCCAGCCCAGAAATCCAGCCCCTGCAGACCTTTGCCCAATGGCAAGCCGGCTTTCGTCAGCAGGCCCTGCAGGCCGGCATCACCCCGGCCACCTTCGACCGCGCGTTCATCGGCATCACCCCCGACATGGACGTGATCAAGGCCGACCGCAGCCAACCCGAATTCACCCGGCCGGTGTGGGAATACCTCGAGGGCGCGCTGTCGCCCCTGCGCGTTCGCAACGGCAAGAAGCTGCTCGACCAGCATGCCGTTCTGCTCAGCCAGCTGGAGCAACGCTATGGCGTGGACCGCAGCGTACTGGTGTCGGTATGGGGCATGGAGAGCAACTTCGGCCAGTTCCAGGGCAGCAAGTCGGTGATCCGCTCCCTGGCCACCCTGGCCTATGAAGGACGCCGCCCGGCATTTGCCCAGGCGCAGCTGATCGCGGCCCTGCAGATCCTGCAGAACGGCGATATCCAGCCCGAGGCCATGCTGGGTTCGTGGGCCGGCGCAATGGGCCAGACCCAGTTCATCCCGACCACCTACAACACCCACGCCGTGGACTTCGACGGCGACGGTCGCCGCGACATCTGGAAGAGCTCGGCCGATGCGCTGGCCTCCACCGCGCACTACCTGCAAAGCTCCGGCTGGAAACGTGGCGAGCCCTGGGGCTTCGAAGTCCAGGTGCCAGGCAGCTTCGACTACTGGCTGGCCGATGGCAGCCTGCGCAAGAGCGTGGCGGAGTGGCAGCAACTGGGTGTGACCCTGCCAGCCGGTGCCCGTGCCCCGGCTGGTACCGAACAGCTGTCGGCCGCCCTGCTGCTGCCGGCGGGCGCCCGTGGCCCGGCATTCCTGGTGCTGGACAACTTCCGCGCGATCCTCAAGTACAACAACTCGTCGTCCTATGCGCTGGCCGTAAGCCTGCTGGCGGAACGCTTCGACAACTCGGGCTTCATTCGCGGGTCGTGGCCAAAGGATGACCTGCCGCTGAGCCGCAGCGAGCGGATCGAGCTGCAGCAACTGCTCAGCGCCAACAATTATGACGCGGGCACCGCAGACGGGATCATCGGCGCCAACACGCGCAAGGCCATCCGCAGTGCGCAGCAGGCGCAGGGCTGGCCGGCCGATGGCTACCCGACGCACAAGTTGCTGGAAAGCCTGCGCAAGCGCTGACAGCGCGACGGCAGGGCCGGCTCCCACAGCCTGTAGGAGCCGGCCTTGCCGGCGAAGAAGCTAGTGAAGCCATCAACAAAAAGGCCCCCGTACCATCGCTGGTACGGGGGCCTTTTTTCAGCCAGTCACACGCCGGTCACAGCTTGATCTTGGCCTCGTGCGCCTGTTGGTCGGCATGGTACGACGAACGCACCAGCGGGCCCGAGGCGACGTTCTTGAAGCCCATCTTGTAGCCTTCCTCGGCGAACCAGGCGAAGGTGTCCGGGTGCACGAAACGCTGCACCGGCAAGTGGCTGCGCGATGGCTGCAGGTACTGGCCCAGGGTCAGCATGTCGATGTTGTGCTCGCGCATGCGATGCATCACCTCGATCACTTCCTCGTCGGTCTCGCCCAGGCCCAGCATCAGGCCGGACTTGGTCGGTACGTGCGGCACCAGCTCCTTGAACTTCTGCAGCAGGGTCAGCGACCACTGGTAGTCCGAACCCGGACGCGCGGCCTTGTACAGGCGCGGCACGGTTTCCAGGTTGTGGTTGAACACATCCGGCGGCTCTTGGGCAGTGATCGCCAGTGCCACGTCCATGCGTCCGCGGTAGTCCGGCACCAGGGTTTCCAGCTGCACGCCCGGCGACAGCTTGCGGATCTCGCGCAGGCAGTCGGCAAAGTGCTGGGCACCGCCGTCACGCAGGTCGTCGCGGTCCACCGAGGTGATCACCACGTACTTCAGGCGCAGGTCGGCGATGGCCACGGCCAGGTTCATCGGCTCGTCGACATCCAGCGCTTTGGGCCGGCCGTGGCCGACGTCGCAGAACGGGCAGCGACGGGTGCAGATGTCACCCATGATCATGAAGGTGGCGGTGCCACCCGAGAAGCACTCGCCCAGGTTCGGGCAGGAAGCCTCTTCGCACACGCTGTGCAGCTTGTGCTTGCGCAGCAGCTGCTTGATGCGGTCGACTTCCGGCGACACCGGGATGCGCACGCGGATCCAGTCAGGTTTTTTCGGCAGTTCCTCGGTCGGGATGATCTTGACCGGGATACGTGCAACCTTTTCGGCGCCACGCAGCTTGACGCCAGCTTCGACCTTGGGCCGTGGGGCCGGGCGCGCGCTGACGTCCTGAGTGGGAATAAGGGTTTGCTGCGGTTCTTGCACAACAGTATTCATATTCAGTCGATTCCGCCCGCAAGGGTCGTCTGCTCAGCATAGTCGAGGTGCTTGACCAGCTGCCCGCGCAGCCTTGCCCTTACCTCGGTGAGTTCGATCGGGCCTGCCTGATCGCGCAGCTGGGTCATGGCCAGCCCCGCATACCCGCAGGGGTTAATCCGGCGGAATGGCGCAAGGTCCATGTCCACGTTCAAGGCAAGGCCATGGAAAGAACAGCCATTGCGAATGCGCAAGCCGAGGGAGGCGATCTTCGCCCCGTCGACGTAGACGCCAGGCGCGTCGAGCTTGGCCGCCGCCTCGACGCCATAACTGCCCAGCAGCTCGATCAGGCAGCGCTCCATGCGGCTGACCAGGTCACGCACGCCAAAGCCCAGGCGGCGTACATCGAGCAACAGGTAGGCCACCAGCTGACCCGGCCCATGGTAGGTCACCTGGCCACCGCGGTCGGTCTGCACCACCGGAATATCTCCCGGCAGCAGCAAGTGCTCGGCCTTGCCGGCCTGGCCCTGGGTGAACACCGGCGGGTGTTCAACCAGCCACACTTCATCGGCCGTGCCCGGGCCACGCTGGTCGGTGAACCGACGCATGGCCTCGAGCACGGCCGTGTAAGGCAGCAGGCCGAGGTCGCGAAAGCCGAGGCTGGCCGACATCAGAGCACCATTTTCACGATTCCGGTCGCGCGCAGGGCACTGTTGATGTTCTGCAACTGGTCTTCACTGGTGGCAATGATGTGCAGCTGCACCGTGGTGTACTTGCCTTCCTTGCTCTGGCGCTCGGCCAGGGTCTTGAGGTCGACCTCGGCGTATTTCTTGAGAATCTCGATCACCGTGTCCCTGAAATGGACCACGGTGTCGCCGATTATCTTGATCGGGTAATCGGCGCAGGGGAATTCGATCTTGTGCGACTTGACGTCTGGTTCGGTCATGGCAGTAACGGCCTCGTAAGCCGTGGCAACAACAATGCCCCCGCGTGAGTGTGCGGGGGCATGGCAGGTCACGATATCAGTTGAACAGCCCGTAGAAGAATAGCCGAATGCTATCCCACGCACGACGCAGGAAACCACCTTCCTCCACGTCGTCCAGCGCGATCAGGTCGGCGCTGTGTACCACATTGTCATCCAGTTTGACTTCCACTTTACCGATCACGTCACCTTTGGCGATGGGCGCGGTCAGCTGCGGGTTCATGGTCATGCTTGCAGCCAGCTTCTTCAATTGGCCTTTAGGCAAAGTCATGCTCAGGTCTTCGGCAAGACCTGCCTTGACCTGGGCTGTCTTGCCCTTCCACACCGGCGCCTGGGCCAGTTCGGTGCCCTTCTGGTAGAAGGTCTGGGTCTCGAAGAAGCGGAAACCGTAGGTCAGCAGCTTCTGGGTTTCGGCAGCGCGCGATTGCTCGCTGTTGGTACCGAACACCACGGCGATCAGGCGCATGCCGTCACGTACTGCCGAGGACACCATGCAGTAGCCCGCCTCGTCGGTGTGGCCGGTCTTCAGGCCGTCGACGGTCTTGTCGCGCCACAGCAGCAGGTTGCGGTTGGGCTGCTTGATGTTGTTCCAGAAGAATTCCTTCTGCGAGTAGATCGCGTAGTGCGCCGGATCCTCGTGGATGATCGCCCGTGCCAGCACCGCCATGTCGTGCGCCGAGGAGTAGTGCTCGGGGTTCGGCAGGCCGGTGGGGTTCATGAAGTGGCTGTTGCTCATGCCCAGGTCGGTGGCAGTCTTGTTCATCATGTCGGCGAAGGCGTCTTCACTGCCGGCAATGTGCTCGGCCAGGGCGACGCTGGCGTCGTTGCCCGACTGGATGATGATGCCGTGCAGCAGGTCGCTGACGCTGACCTGGGTGCCGACCTTGATGAACATGCGCGAACCGCCGGTACGCCAGGCGTTTTCGCTGACGGTGACCGGATCGTTCTCGCCGATCTGCCCGCGACGGATGTCCAGGGTGGCGATGTAAGCGGTCATCAGCTTGGTCAGGCTCGCCGGAGGCAGGCGCTGGTCGCCATTGTTCTCGACCAGGATGTTGCCGCTGGAGGCTTCCATGAGCACGTAGGACTTGGCTGCCAGTTGCGGCGGCGACGGCATCATCTGCTCTGCCGCGAAAGCGGCAGGAGCGATCATCAGCGGTACAAGCAGGCAAAGGCGTTTGGCAAAGCTGGTTATGTTCATCCGTCTCTCGAAATGGCTATTGGGCTCATGCCCTCGCGGGCAAAACGTATTCCAGGCGCTGGGCCTGGCGAGCAAAACGGCCATTGTACATGGCTGCTCTGCCCGACTGCATGACAAACCGATCAGTCCCCCCGATCAGTCTGCCGTGACGACTTTGGGTTGCCCCAGGTTGGCCAGGCGTACGCTGTCCTGCATCTGCTGGGCCTCGCCCTGGCTGTTGATCGGCCCCAGGCGCACGCGGTGCAGGGTCTGCTGGTTGCGCACGATGGAACTGATGAACACCGGCGCGCTGACCATGCCGCTGAGCTTGGAGCGCAGCAGTTCGGCCGCATCCGGGTTGGCGAACGCGCCGACCTGCAAGTAAAGACCATTGCTCGCCGGCCCGCTGCCGTTGTTGGCAACCTGCACCGGCACCACGGCCGCCGCGTGCTGCTGCGGCGGCGGGGTCCATTGCTCGACGGTGCCGGTACTGGCCGGCAGCGGCTGGGTCTGGGCCACCTGGGGCTGGTTGAGCACCATCGGCGCCTGCTGACCACGCTGGGCCCACCATTGCTGCGGGTCGATGCCCTCGACGCGCACCCGGGCGGTACCGGTTTCGGCGTAGCCGAGCTTCTTGGCCGCGGCGTAGGACAGGTCGATGATGCGGTCCGAATAGAACGGACCACGGTCGTTGACCCGCAGGATCACGCTGCGCTGGTTGTCCAGGTTGGTCACCTTGACGTAGGCCGGCAGTGGCAGGGTCTTGTGCGCCGCACTCATGCCGTACAGGTCGTACACCTCGCCATTGGCGGTGTTCTGCCCGTGGAACTTGGTGCCGTACCACGACGCCGTGCCCTCGGCGCGGTAGTTGCGCGAGTCCTGGATCGGGAAGTAGGTCTTGCCCAGCACCGTGTAGGGGTTGGCCTTGTAGTTGCCGGTGTGCACCGTTGGGGTGGCGTCGGGGATCTTCGAGACATCCACGTCCCACCACGGCGCGCCGTCCTTGTGGGCCCGGTTGATGTCCAGGCCCGGCTTGGCGCGAACCACGTTGCTGCCACCTTGCGGCGTCGGGCGGCTGGAGGAGCAGCTGACCAGCAACAGGCCCAGGGCCGCGCAACCGATCAGTTTGAGAGATGTGTCAGTAAACAGTACGCGCATTACCTGGCGCCCCTTGCCTGGACCAGCTGATCCGAGAGTTGATGTACCGCCATGGCGTACATCACGCTGCGGTTGTAGCGAGTGATCGCGTAGAAATTCTTCAGGCCCAGCCAGTATTCCGGGCCGTTGTCGCCTTCGAGCCGGAAGGCGGTGACCGGCAGATCATCGCGCAGCGCATCATGACTCGACCAGCCCAGTGCCCGCAACTGCGCGACGGTCTTGACCGCCTCGATACCCGGGCTCAGGCCCTCGTCGACACGTTCGCCACGCACCTGGGCGCGGCTGACCACGCCCTCGCCGGCCACCCAGCCATGGCGTTTGAAGTAGCTGGCCACGCTGCCGATGGCATCGTCCGGGTTGGTCCAGATATTGATGTGGCCGTCGCCGTCGAAGTCCACGGCATAGGCGCGAAAGCTGCTGGGCATGAACTGCGGCAGGCCCATGGCGCCTGCGTACGAGCCCTTGAGGGTCAGCGGGTCGACCTGTTCTTCGCGGGCCAGCAGCAGGAACTCGCGCAGCTCCTTGCGGAAGAACTCGGCCCGCGGCGGGTAATCGAAGCCCAGGGTCGACAGCGCGTCGATCACCCGGTAATTGCCGGTGTTGCGGCCAAAGAAGGTCTCCACGCCGATGATCGCCACGATCACCTGGGCAGGCACGCCGTATTCCTTTTCGGCGCGCGCCAGGGTGGCCTCGTGCTGGCGCCAGAAGTCCACACCGCGGGCGATACGCGCGTCGGTGATGAACATCGGCCGGTATTCCTTCCACGGCTTGACCCGCTCGGCCGGGCGCGAGATCGCATCCAGGATCGACTGCTTGCGCTGCGCCTCGCGAAACACCGCCATCAGTTGCTCGCCGGCAAAGCCGTAGTCGCGGGTCATCTCGCCGACGAACTCGGCCACCTGGGGCGAGCCGTCATAATCGGCGGCACTCGCCTGCTGACCTGGGGCCAGCAGCCCCAACAGCCCGACCCAGGGGGCACAGCGAGCCACCCAGCCACGCATTGCTTGCATTGAATTGTTCACCTTATTCAAACCTGCGCGATCCATTTGCGGTGCGTGTGGATCGACATCAAAACCCCAAACGCTGACAGCAGCGTCACGAGCGAAGTTCCGCCATAGCTGATGAAGGGCAGCGGCACACCCACCACGGGCAACAGGCCGCTCACCATACCGATATTGACGAACACGTATACGAAGAAGGTCATGGTCAGGCTGCCGGCCAGCAGCTTGCCGTACAGCGTCTGCGCCTGGGCCGTGATCACCAGGCCGCGACCGATCAGCAGCAGGTAGATCAGCAGCAGCGCGCAGATGCCCACCAGGCCGAATTCCTCGCCGAGCACGGCGATGATGAAGTCGGTGTGGCTCTCGGGCAGAAAGTCCAGGTGCGACTGGGTGCCGAGCAGCCAACCCTTGCCGAATACCCCACCCGAGCCGATCGCCGCCTTGGACTGGATGATGTTCCAGCCGGTGCCCAACGGGTCGCTTTCCGGGTCGAGGAAGGTCAGCACGCGCTGCTTCTGGTAGTCGTGCATGACGAAGAACCACATCGCCACCGCCACCGGCACTGCCGCCGCCAGCACGCTGAGGATCCAGCGCCAGCGCAGCCCGCCCATGAACAGCACGAACGCGCCCGAGGCCAGGATCAGCAACGCGGTGCCCAGGTCGGGCTGGCGCACGATGAGAATGAACGGCACACCGATCAGGATCAGGCTGATCATCACGTGCTTGAGGTGCGGCGGCAGGGTGCGCTTGGCCAGGTACCAGGCGATGGTCGCCGGCATGATGATCTTCATGAACTCCGACGGCTGGAAGCGGATCACCCCGGGGATGTTGATCCAGCGCGTGGCGCCCATGGCGTTGTGGCCCATCACGTCCACCACCACCAGCAGGATCACCCCGCCGACGTACGCCAGTGGCACCCAGCGCGCCATGAAGCGTGGCTCCAGCTGGGCGATGACGAACATCGACACCAGGCCCAGGCCGAACGAGGACGCCTGCTTGAGCAGCATGTCCCAGTTCTTGCCGCTGGCCGAATACAGCACGAACAGGCTGCCGGCGGCCAGGGTCAGCAGCAGCACCAGCAGCGGGCCGTCGACGTGGATGCGCTGCAGGAAGCTGGCGCGGCGGCGCATCACGTCCTCGCTGGAGAGCATGCGATCGAAATTACTCTTCACGGGCCGTTTCCTGCGCGGTTGTAGGGTTGGCTGGCGGGGAGGCCGGGGTGGTCACCGACACATTGGTCGGGGCGCCCGCGGGGTTGGCGTATTCAGGCTTGAGGCGACCGTTCTGGTCGAGCAGCCAGGCGTCCATCACCTGGCGCACCACGGGGGCGGCCACGCCGGAGCCGGACTCACCGTTCTCGACCATCACCGACACCACGATCTTCGGGTTTTCGGCCGGGGCGAAGGACACGAACAGGGCGTGGTCGCGGTGACGCTCCTGCACCTTGTTGCGGTCATACTTCTCGCCCTGCTTGATCGCGACCACCTGCGCAGTACCACTCTTGCCGGCGATGCGGTACTGCGCGCCGATGGCGGCCTTGCGCGCGGTACCACGGGCACCGTGCATCACCATCTCCATGCCGTGGGTGACCCTGTTCCAGTCGGCCTTGTCACGCAGCACGATGTCTTCCATCGGGTTCTCGTCCACCGGGCGCACGCCCTCGACGGTCTTGGCCAGGTGCGGGCGGTTCCACTTGCCCTTGCTGGCGATCAGCGCGGTGGCCTGGGCCAGTTGCAGCGGCGTGGCCTGCATGTAGCCCTGGCCGATGCCGAGGATCAGTGTCTCGCCGGGGAACCAGGCCTGGCGCCGGGTCGCGCGCTTCCAGTCACGCGACGGCATCAGCCCGGAGGATTCCTCGAACATGTCCAGCGCGACCTTCTGGCCGATGCCGAAGCGGTTCATGTAGGCCGAAAGCCGGTCGATGCCGACCTTGTGCGCCAGGTCGTAGAAATAGGTGTCGTTGGAACGCATGATCGCCGTGTCGAGGTCGACCCAGCCATCACCGGTGCGGTTCCAGTTGCGGTACTTGTGGTCATAGTTGGGCAGTTGGTAGTAGCCCGGGTCGAACACCCGCGAGGTGGCCGTGACCGCGCCGGTGTCCAGGCCGACGATGGCCACTGCCGGCTTGATCGTCGACCCCGGCGGGTACAGGCCGCGCAGTACGCGGTTGAACAGCGGGCGGTCGATCGAGTCGCGCAGCTCGGCATAGGCCTTGAAGCTGATGCCGGTGACGAAGGGGTTGGGGTCGAAGCTCGGCTGACTGACCATCGCCAGCACTTCACCTGTGTTCGGGTCGAGCGCCACGATCGCGCCACGACGACCGCCCAGCGCCGCTTCGGCGGCTTCCTGCAGCTTGATGTCCAGGCTCAGGACGATGTCCTTGCCGGGGATCGGATCGGTACGCTTGAGCACCCGCAGCACCCGGCCACGGGCGTTGGTCTCGACCTCTTCGTAGCCGACCTGGCCATGCAGCTCGGCTTCGTAGAAGCGCTCGATACCGGTCTTGCCGATATGGTGGGTGCCACTGTAGTTGACCGGGTCGAGGGACTTGAGCTCTTTTTCGTTGATGCGCCCCACATAGCCGACCGAATGCGCAAAGTGCGCACCCTGCGGGTAATGGCGTACCAGCTGCGCCGCCACCTCCACACCCGGCAGGCGGAACTGGTTCACCGCTATCCGGGCGATCTGCTCTTCGGTCAGCTCGAACAGGATCGGTACCGGCTCGAAGGGCCGACGCCCCTGGCGCATGCGTTTTTCGAACAGTGCCCGGTCGTCCTCGGTCAGCTCCAGCACCTCGACGATGGAATCGAGCACCTGCTGCCAGTCACCGGAACGCTCGCGGGTCATGGTCAGGCTGAAGCTTGGCCGGTTGTCGGCGACGATCACCCCGTTGCGGTCGAAGATCAGCCCGCGTGTCGGCGGGATCGGCTGCACATGCACCCGGTTGTTCTCCGACAGCGTGGAGTGGTAGTCGTACTGAATGACCTGCAGGTAGTACAGCCGGGCGATCAGCACGCAAATCAGCAGCACGATCGCGACTGCGCCGACCACGACGCGGCTACGCACCAGGCGGGCGTCTTTCTCGTGGTCCTTGAGGCGAATCGGCTGCGACATTGAAAAGGCTTACGACTATTTGTGGTAAGGGTGCCCGGACAACACGGTCCAGGCGCGGTACAGCTGTTCGCCGATCAGTATCCTTACCAACGGGTGCGGCAAGGTCAGCGGCGACAGCGACCAGCGCTGCTCGGCCCGCGCACAGACTTCCGGCGCCAGCCCTTCGGGGCCGCCGACCATGAAGTTGACGGTACGCGAGTCGAGGCGCCAGCGGTCCAGTTCGACCGCCAGCTGTTCGGTGCTCCACGGCTTGCCGTGCACCTCGAGGGTGACGATACGCTCGCCCGGCTGGACCTTGGCCAGCATGGCCTCGCCCTCCTGACGGATCAGGCGGGCAACGTCGGCATTCTTGCCGCGCGTGTTGAGCGGTATCTCCACCAGCTCCAGGGACAGCTCCGACGGCAGGCGCTTGGCATATTCATGCCAGCCGTCCTCGACCCATTTGGGCATGCGCGAGCCGACCGCGATCAGACGCAGACGCACGGGGCTACCTTATTCCTGGTCTTTGTTGAGCTTGGCGAAGTGCTCGTGGGTGTGCTCCGGGCTGTGGTGCTTGCCATCGGCGGCACGGCTCTGCTCGGCACCTTTCCACAGGCGCTCCAGGTCGTAGAACTGACGGGCCGAGGCGGTCATCATGTGCACGATGACGTCGTCCAGGTCCAGCAGCACCCAGTCGCTGTCGCCCTTGCCTTCTTCGCCCAGCGGACGAACGCCCTTCTCCTTGACCATCTGGCGGACCTTGTCCAGCATCGCGCTGATCTGGCGGTTGGAGGTACCGGTGGCGATGATCATGTAGTCGGTGATGCTCTGCTTGTCGCGAACGTCGATGACCAGGACGTCCTGGGCCTTGACGTCTTCAAGGGCAGCTACCGCGACCTTGACCAGCTCTTCGCCTTTAATCATTTCTTGCTTGCTCATATAAAACTCATTCAACTCGTAGGTATGAGGCGCCGTTGGCGCACTCAGTTCGGCACACGGTACAGGCCGTGCGCATCGATATAGGCCAGTACTGCGTCCGGCACCAGAAACCGCACCGACTTGCCGCTGGCCAGCAGCTGTCGGATCTGCGTGGCCGACACCGACAAGGGTGTCTGCCAGACGAATGCTATGTGCCCGGCCGGCCCCTGCAGGGCTTGCGGGTCACTCACCGAACGTGCGGCCAGCAGGTTGCGCAGGGCATCCGGCGACTCGACGTCGGCATCCGGGCGCTGAAGCACCAGGATATGACAGTGTTGCAACAACTCTTCCCAGCGATGCCAGCTCGGCAGGCCGCAGAATGCGTCCCAGCCCAGCAGCAGGAACAACTGGTCGTCAGCGGCCATTTCGGCGCGCATCAGCTCCAGCGTATCGATGGTGTAGGACGGCTTGTCCCGGGCCAGCTCACGCGCATCGACGCTCAGCAGGGGCACGCCCTCGACCGCTCGTTCGACCATGGCCAGGCGATCCTGCGCCGACACCTGCGGCATGTCGCGGTGCGGCGGGCGCGCATTGGGCATCAGGCGCAGTTCGTCCAGCGTCAGCACTTCGGCCACCTCCAGCGCACTGCGCAGGTGACCGATGTGCACCGGATCGAACGTGCCGCCGAGCACGCCGATGCGCCGGGCGGGCGACGGCGTGGCAGCAACGGCGAGCGGGCTGTGCTCGGCCAAGGTCAGAACGACTCCTGACCGCGCAGCTGGCCGTCACCGATCACCACGTACTTCTCGCAGGTCAGCCCTTCCAGGCCGACCGGGCCGCGTGCGTGCAGCTTGTCGGTGGAAATGCCGATCTCGGCCCCCAGGCCGTACTCGAAGCCGTCGGCAAAGCACGTCGGGGTGTTGATCATCACGGACGAGGAGTCGACCTCGGCGGTAAAGCGCCGGGCCTGACCCTGGTGTTCGGTGACGATCGAATCGGTATGGTGCGAACCATAGTGGTTGATGTGCTCGATGGCCGCATCCAGGCCATCGACCACGCGAATCGACAGAATCGCCGCCAGGTACTCGGTGCTCCAGTCGTCTTCGCTGGCCGGCAGTGCCTCGATGATCTGCCGGGTGCGCTCGCAGCCTCGCAGCTCCACGCCCTTGTCGCGAAACTGGCTGGCCATCGCCGGCAGGAACGCCGCGGCGACCGACTGGTCGACCAGCAGGGTTTCCATGGCGCCGCAGATGCCGTAGCGATAGGTCTTGGCGTTGAAGGCGATGCGTTGGGCCTTGTCCAGCTCGGCGTGCTCGGCCACGTACACGTGGCAGATGCCGTCCAGGTGCTTGATCACCGGCACCCGTGCGTCGCGGCTGACCCGTTCGATCAGGCCCTTGCCGCCACGGGGCACGATCACGTCGACGTACTCGGGCATGCTGATCAGCGCGCCCACCGCCTCGCGGTCGGTGACCTCGACCACCTGCACCACCGCCGCGGGCAGGTCGGCCTCGGCCAGGCCGCGCTGGATGCAGGCGGCAATGGCACGGTTGGAATGAATGGCTTCGGAGCCGCCACGCAGGATGGTGGCGTTGCCCGACTTCAGGCACAGGCTGGCAGCGTCGATGGTCACGTTGGGGCGCGACTCGTAGATGATGCCGATGACGCCCAGCGGTACGCGCATCTTGCCGACCTGGATGCCGGAGGGGCGATAGCTCATGTCGCGGATGGCACCGACCGGGTCCGGCAGGCTGGCCACCTGGCGCAGGCCGACGATCATGCCGTCGATGCGGGCCGGGGTCAGCGCCAGGCGCTCGAGCATGGCCGGCTCCAGACCATTGGCGCGGCCGGCAGCCAGGTCCAGTTCGTTGGCGGCGCCCAGCTCGGCGCGGGCGGCGTCCAGGGCATTGGCGGCAGCGTGCAGGGCGCGGTTCTTCTGCGCGGTGCTGGCGCGGGCAATCACGCGCGCGGCCTCACGGGCGGCGCGACCCAGGCGGGTCATGTAGTCAAGAACGGACTCAGTCATGGGCTCAGTGTCTTGGCGGAGGGGAAAATCGGCTGATTATAACTGTCATGCAGGTATACGCCCAGCGGTGTCAGGCGGATGGTCGAAAACAGTGTATGAAGATGTACCGTAGCGCGTCCCTTCGCCGGCAAGGCCGGCTCCAGCAAAGCCCCGCCGCCGACCCGGACCATAAATTGCTATTATCGCGCCCATGACCGAATTCGCCCCCTGCCCGCCCCGGGCCCTCCCCGACAGTTTCTTCGACCGCGACGCCCAGACCCTGGCCAAGGCCCTGCTCGGCAAGGTAATCCGCCATCGTCAGGGCGAGCTGTGGCTGTCGGCGCGCATCATCGAAACCGAAGCCTATTACGTCACCGACAAGGGCAGCCACGCCTCGCTGGGCTACACCGAAAAACGCAAGGCCCTGTTCCTCGATGGCGGCCACATCTACATGTACTACGCCCGTGGCGGCGATTCGCTCAACTTCAGCGCCCACGGCCCCGGCAACGCGGTGCTGATCAAGTCGGCCTACCCCTGGGTGGATGCCGTCAGCGACCACAACAGCCTGGCGCAGATGCAGCTGAACAACCCCGATGCCAGCGGCCAGCCGCGCGCCGACCAGCGCCTGTGTGCCGGCCAGACCCTGCTGTGCAAGGCCCTGGGGCTGAAAGTCCCGCACTGGGACGCCCAGCGCTTCGACCCCGAGCGGCTGTTCGTCGAAGACTGCGGCATAACCGTGAAACACATTATTCAGACCACACGCTTGGGCATTCCCCAAGGGCGCGACGAACATCTGCCCTACCGTTTCGTCGACGCCGACTTCGCCGCGCACTGCACCCGGAACCCGCTGCGCCGTGGGCAAGTCGAAGGCCGCGACTATTTCTTACTGACACAAGGAAACTGACACCATGGGCCCATGGCTCGACAGCCTGACCGGCTGGCTGACCGCGAACCCGCAATGGCTCGGCCTGGCAATCTTCATCGTGGCCTGCGTCGAATGCCTGGCCATCGCCGGGCTCATCGTGCCCGGCACCATCCTGCTGTTCGCCGTGGCGGTTCTCGCCGGCAGCGGCGCACTGGGCCTGAGCGAAACCCTGCTGCTGGGCTTTCTGGGCGGGCTGCTGGGCGATGCGATTTCCTACACCCTGGGCCGGCGCTTCCACCAGAACATCCGGCGCCTACCGCTGCTGCGCCACCACCCCGAATGGATCGGCAGCGCCGAGAGCTACTTCCAGCGCTATGGCATCGCCAGCCTGCTGGTGGGGCGCTTCATCGGCCCGCTGCGGCCGATGCTGCCGATGGTGGCGGGCATGTTCGACATGCCCTTGCCACGCTTCATCGCCGTCAGCCTGTTGGCAGGTGCCGGCTGGGCGGTGGCCTACCTGCTGCCCGGCTGGGCCACCGGCGCGGCCATGCGCCTGCCGCTGCCCGAAGGGTTCTGGACCGAAGCAGGCATCATCGCCGCCGGCCTCGCACTATTGATCGGCCTGAGCATCAGCACCAGCCTGCGCAGCAAGCGCTACGGCACACGGCTGATCGCCGGCCTGAGCCTGGTAATGCTGGCTGCGGTGTTCATCGGCTGGCCGTACCTGAACGATTTCGACCAGGGCCTGATGACCCTGGTGCAGGAACACCGCCGCGCCACGCTGGACGGCACCATCGTACTGATCACCCGCCTGGGCGACTTCCGCACGCAGTTCGTGGTGGGCGGTGTGCTCACCGGCCTGCTGCTGCTGAGCCGGCAGTGGCGCCCGGCGATCTTCGCCGCCTGCACGCTGATGGGCACGGCGCTGGCCAACGGCACACTCAAGTGGCTGTTCGCCCGCGCGCGCCCCGAAGTGCTCAGCGACCCGCTGACCTCCTACAGCATGCCCAGTGGCCACAGTTCGGCGTCATTCGCGTTCTTTCTGACGCTGGCGGTGCTGGCCGGTCGTGGCCAGCCGCCACGCATGCGCCTGACCTGGATTCTGCTGGGGTGCCTGCCGGCGATGTCGATTGCCCTGTCCAGGGTCTACCTGGGTGCACACTGGCCCACCGACATCCTCGCCGGCTCGCTGCTGGCCTGCTGCGTGTGCGCCGCCAGCCTGAGCCTGGTGCAGCACCGCGAACCGCTCGGCGCCATGCCGCTCAAGGTGTGGTGGCTGATCCTGCCGGCCTGCGCCGGCACCCTGGCGTTCTTCGCCCTGCATGCCTTGCCCCATGCCCTGCTGCGCTACCAGTACTGAGACCTAGGCGAACAACTCGCCCTGCAGCCGCTCGAGCAGCGCCTGGATCGCGTCCAGGCGCTGGCGGGGCGAATCGATGGCCAGCAGGTCGAGCTTGTCTTCATCCTCGAAGGGCAGCAGGTAGGCCAGCTGGTTGGCCAGTGCCTGCTGGCCGATGACTTCGACCGGCATGTCCAGTGCCGCCACCATCGGGTGCTCGCCCAGCGCGCCGAGCAATGCCAGCAGGTCGTGATCGTCCTCCTCCAGGGGGGCGTCGGGCTGTTCGCTGCGCCAGTTCACGTCGGCCAGCAGCAGTTGGTCCTTCTGCACCTCGTAGGGGCCGACATCGAAGCGCCGCACACCCTCGACGCGAATGCCCAGCAGGCCGTTGTCCTGCTGCTGGAAGTCGCGTATCAACGCCTCGCAGCCGATTGTCGCGAACCCCGACGGGGCATTGCCCACCTGCTCGCCTTCGAGGATGCACACCACGCCGAACCCGCCGCCCTGCTTCATGCAGCGGCCGATCATGTCCAGGTAACGCGCCTCGAAGATCTGCAGGTCGAGCTTGCAGCCGGGGAACAGCACGGTATTGAGTGGAAACAGGGGCAATGTCATCGAATATCCTCAGGCAACCAAGCTGACCGCCAACGGCAGGAACACCGCCGTGACCACTCCCATCAGGCTCATGCCCAGGGCCGCGAAGGCCCCGGTTTCCTCGCTTTCTTCCAACGCCACCGCCGTGCCCACCGCGTGCGCACTGATGCCCAGTGCCATGCCGCGGGCTTCCGGGCTGCTCACCCCGCAGACCGACAGCAGGGCCGGGCCGAAGATCGCCCCGATCACCCCGGTGATCAGCACGAACACTGCCGCCAGCGCCGCCACCCCGCCGATCTGCTCGGCCACCAGCATCGCAATCGGCGAAGTCACCGACTTGGGCGCCATGGTCATCAGGATCATGTGTTCGGCACCGAACCACCAGCCCAGCAACAGGCAGGCACAGGTCGCGACCAGGCCGCCGATTACCAGCGTAGTCAAGGTCGGCCACAACAGCTGGCGAATACGCCGCAGGTTCAGGTAGAGCGGGACCGCCAGGGCCACGGTGGCCGGGCCCAGCAGGATGTTCATGATTTCGGTGCTCTTGCGGTACTCGGCATAGGACACGCCGCACGTCACCAGTACACCGATCACCACCAGCATCGATACCAGTACCGGCTGCAGGAAGATCCAGCGGGTCTTGTCGTAGGCCGCCAGCACCAGCTGATAGGCCCCCAGGGTGATACCGATGCCGAACAGCGGGTGGTGGATGACCGCATCGAGGGCGCCGTGCCAGTCCAGGCTCATGGCTTTTCCTCACGACGGGCCTGACGGGCAATCATCTTCTGCATGAGCACGCCACAGAACGCCAGGGCGATCAGCACCGACAGCACCAGCGAACCGACGATGGCCCAGAAGTCGGCAGCAATGTCGGCGGCGTACACCATCACCCCCACCGCCGGCGGCACCAGCAGCAACGGCAGGTAGCGCAGCAGGCTGCTGGCCGCCTCGCTCAACGGCGCACTGACCTCGCCGCGCAGCATCAGGTACGCCAGCAACAGCACCAGCCCGATGATCGGCCCCGGCAGCATCGACAGAAACAGGTGATTGATCGCCGTCCCCAGCAACTGGAACAGCACGAGCCACGTCAAACCACGCAACAACATTGCACTTCTCCCTCAGGCCTGGCGGCCATTATAAGCACGCTAACGACTGGTCTATACCCCGATATTCGCTGAAACAACGGTGACTTGACCGCATCCGGTCGGCGTGCTGATCTTAAGCAGTCGAACCTGTAGCAGTCACAACAAAATCAAAGACAACCAGGAGAGTCGCAATGCCCTATGTACCCGTTGCAGAGCTGGCGCAGTACGTTGGAAAGGAACTGGGACGTTCCGAGTGGCTGACCATCGACCAGGAGCGCATCAACCTGTTCGCCGAGGCTACCGGCGACTTCCAGTTCATTCATGTGGACCCGGTGAAGGCGGCAAAAACGCCATTTGGCAGCACCATTGCCCACGGTTTTCTCACCCTTTCGCTGATTCCCAAGCTGATGGAAGACATCCTCGTGCTGCCCGAGGGGCTGAAGATGGTCGTCAACTATGGCCTGGACAGCGTGCGCTTCATCCAGCCGGTGAAGGTCGGTTCGCGGGTTCGTCTCAAGGTCGACCTGAGCGAGGCCATCGAGAAGAAACCGGGCCAGTGGCTGCTCAAGGCCACCACCACCCTGGAAATCGAAGGCCAGGACAAACCCGCCTATATCGCCGAGCCGCTGTCGCTCTGCTTCGTCTGACCCGCCCAAGGTGAAACAGCTGCCAGCGGCTGTTTCACCCGCGACAAACTGCGGCATACTCGGGGCCTGACTTGCCCGGACCCCGCCATGCGCCCATTCGTACCCCTTGCCCTGACCCTGCTGCTCGCCGCCTGTGGCGACGGTGAACCGCTGTCACCGCCCGACGCCCGCCTGCCCGATGGCGGCCGCTACCGTGGCGACGTGGTCAATGGCCTGCTGCAGGGCCCGGGGCGCATCGACTACCCCAACGGCAGCTGGTATGCCGGCAACTTCCAGCAGGGCCAGTGGCAGGGCCGCGGCGAATGGCACGGCAGCAATGGCGAGGTGTACCGCGGCGAGTTCCAGCAGGGTCTGTTTCACGGCCAGGGCGAGCTGACCACCCCGGGCAGCCACTACAGCGGCGGCTTCAAGCTTGGCCGGCGTGACGGCGAAGGCACCCTCAGGGAAGGCCAGGTACAGTATCGCGGGCAGTTCAAGGACGACCAGTACAACGGCGCCGGCGAACTGACCCTGGCCGACGGCAGCCAGTACCAGGGCCTGTTCGCCAAGGGCAAACCCCACGGCGAAGGCATCCGCAGCGATGCCAGTGGCAACCAGTTCAGCGGGCGCTTCGTCGACGGCCAGTTGCAGGGCAGCGGCACCTTCAACAGCGCCGAAGGCGACCAGTACATCGGCGAATTCAAGGACAACCACCTGCAAGGTCGCGGCCGTTACGAAAACGCCGATGGCGACGTTTGGATCGGCCAGTTCCGCGACGGCTCGCTGACCGGCAAGGGCGAGCTGTTCGGCAGCGACGCCAGCCACTACAAGGGCGAGTTTCGCGACTGGCGCTTCGCCGGCCAGGGCCGTCTGCAATTGCCCGACGGCAGCCTGTACGTCGGCGGTTTCGAAAACGACACCTACCAGGGCAAAGGCCGGCTGACGCAGGTCGACGGCAGCGTCGAAAGCGGCCACTGGGTCAACGGCCTGCGCGTGCGCGACGAACACGGGCGCCTGTTGCCCGACCCCCTGGAGCTGGCCCTGCTCAAGCAGGGCACCCTGCTCGACAAGGCGCTGGCCCAGGTACCGGCCTCCACCCCGGCAATCGAGCTGTACAGCCTGGCCCTGGCCGGCGATGGCAACCAGAGCGTGTTCATGCGCGAGGCCGACTACGTCAGCGACATGCTCAAGACCCGGTTCGGCGCCACTGGCCAGGTCGCCCTGGTCAACCACCGCGACCACATGGCCGACCGCCCCCTGGCCACCCGCGAGAACCTGGCGCGGGCCGCACGCACCCTGGCCGAGCGCAGCGGCCCCGAAGACCTGGTGTTCATCTACCTGACCAGCCACGGCAGCCACGAACATGAACTGGTGCTGGATCTGCCGCGCCTGCAACTGGCCGACCTGCCCGCCGATGAACTCTCGGCCGCGCTTGCCCCACTAAAGGAACGTGACAAGATAATCGTGATCTCTGCGTGCTACTCGGGGGGTTACATCGATTCACTCAAGGACGACAAGACCTTGATCATGACCGCATCGCGTGCCGACCGGGTGTCGTTCGGCTGCTCCGAAGAGGCCGACTTCACCTATTTCGGCGAAGCACTGTTCGCCCGGGCACTGAACCAGACCGACGACCTGCAGCAGGCCTTCGAACTGGCCAAGACCACGGTGCAGCAGCGCGAGCAGGCCGATGGCTTCGAGGCTTCCGAACCTCAGCTGTGGGCGCCGCAACGGGTGCTGCAGCACTGGCAGAAACTGCGCCAGCAACAGGCACGAAAAGCACTGCAAAGTGCCGATGCGGTACAAGCAGAAAATACAAGCAGCCACTAAGCTGACTGTATCAAGGGAGAGACATCATGTACCTGACGCCTCAGCACATCCTGATTGCCGGAGCCACCGGGCTGACTGGTGAGCATTTGCTGGATCGGCTGCTCAACGAGCCAACCGTGAGCCGTGTGCTGGCCCCCACGCGCCGGCCGCTGGCCGAACACCCGCACCTGGAGAACCCGGTCGGCGACCCGGCGGTGTTCCTGCCGCAGTTGAGCGGCCGCGTGGACATCGCCTTCTGCTGCCTGGGCACCACCATCAAACAGGCAGGTTCGGAAACGGCGTTTCGCGCCGTCGACCTGGACATGGTGGTGGCGTTCAGCAAGCGAGCGCGGGAAATGGGTGCACGGCACCTGCTGGTGGTCAGCGCGATTGGCGCCGACCCCAAGTCGTCGGTGTTCTACAACCGGGTCAAGGGCGAGATGGAACAGGCACTCATGGCGCAGGACTGGCCGCAATTGACCATCGCGCGGCCGTCGGTGCTGCTGGGCGAGCGTATCGAGCCTCGGCTCGGTGAACAGTTTGCCGGGCCGTTGTCGCGGCTGCTGCCGGGCAAGTACCGCGGCATCGAAGCCTGCCAACTGGCGCGGGCGCTGTGGCGCCTGGCGCTGGAAGAGCAGGACGGGGTCCGCATTGTCGAGTCGGATGAGCTGCGCAAACTGGGTAAATGATCCGAAGGCAGGCTCCTGCAAGGGTCGGTGTAGGAGCCGGCCTTGCCGGCGAAGAGGCCGGGGGCTACAACCCACCCGTTGCCTGAAACCCCACCCCCAGCACCGTCAGCACCGACAACGGCAGCAACACCGTATCGAGCAGTGCACTGCCCGGCAGGTCCAGCCCCGGGTACGCCGGTGCCGGCGCGCCAAAACGGTCTTCAGGGCAGCAACCGCCCTGCAGCGCATACAGATCCAGCCGCGTACCCGAATACACCACCGGTGCCCCCGGCTTGGCCGCATCCAGCGTGCGCACCGTGGCGCAGCCGCTGCTCAGTGCCAGCACCGCCAGGCCTGCCACCAGCAGCGCCTTCACTCCTCGCCGCCAACATGGTGCTCGCCCCAGCGCGGCAGCATGTCCTGCGGAACATCCAGCAGGTTGAGAATCCGCGCCACCACAAAGTCCACCAGGTCGTCGATGGTCTGCGGTTGGTGATAGAAGCCCGGCGAGGCCGGCAATATCACCGCGCCCATCTGCGACAGCTTGAGCATGTTCTCCAGGTGGATGGTCGAGAAAGGCGCCTCGCGCGGCACCAGAATCAACTGTCGACGCTCCTTCAGGGTCACGTCCGCGGCCCGCTCGATCAGGTTGTTGCAGGCCCCTGTGGCGATTGCCGACAGCGTGCCGGTGGAACAGGGCACCACCACCATCGCTGCCGGCGCCCCGGAGCCCGAGGCCACCGGCGACATCCAGTCCTCGCGCCCGTATACCCGGATCTGCCCGGCCGCAGCGCCGGTGTACTCGGTCAGAAACGCCTGGATCGACTGCGGCTTGGCCGGCAACACCACGTCGGTCTCGGTCGACATCACCAGTTGCGCAGCCTTGGAGATCAGAAAATGCACCTCGCGGTCTTCACGCACCAGGCAATCGAGCAGGCGCAACCCGTACTGCGCCCCGGAGGCACCGGTCATGGCCAGCGTGATGCGCTCCGGGCCGCTCATCGCAGTGCCTCGGCCAGCTTGCCGTGCAGCCCGCCAAAGCCGCCGTTGCTCATGATCACCACCTGGGTGCCCGGCGCGGCCTGGCTTTTGACCCGCTCGATGATCGCCTCGAGACTGTCGGCGACAACCGACGGCACCGTGCACTCGGCGGCGGTGGCGGCCAGGTCCCAGCCCAGATTGGGCGGTGCATACCAGATCACCTGGTCGGCATCGCACACGCTCTGGGGCAGGCCATCACGGTGGGCGCCCAGCTTCATGGAGTTGGAGCGCGGCTCGATCACCGCGATCAACGGGGCGTCGCCGATGCGCTTGCGCAGCCCGTCGAGGGTGGTGGCAATGGCGGTCGGATGGTGGGCAAAGTCATCATAGATGGTCACACCCTGGACTTCAGCGACCTTTTCCATGCGCCGCTTGACGCTCTTGAACGCGCTCAAGGCGGCAATCCCGATGGCCGGCACCACGCCCACATGGCGGGCAGCGGCCAGGGTGGCCAGGGCGTTGGCCACGTTGTGCTGGCCGGTCAGCTCCCACTCCACCACGCCCTGGGCTTGGCCTTCAAAACTGACTTCGAAGCGCGAACCGTCGGCGCTGAGCGGTTTCACCTGCCACTGGCCACCAGCGCCGGTGGTCTGCACCGGGGTCCAGCAGCCCATCTCGATCACCTTCTGCAGGGCCGGCTCGGTGGTGGGGTGAATGACCAGGCCTTCGCTCGGGATGGTGCGCACCAGATGGTGGAACTGGCGCTCGATGGCAGCCAGATCAGGGAAGATGTCTGCGTGATCGAACTCGAGGTTGTTCAAAATGGCGGTGCGCGGACGGTAGTGCACGAACTTGGAACGCTTGTCGAAGAACGCGCTGTCGTACTCGTCGGCCTCGACCACGAAGAACGGCGTGGCGCCCAGGCGCGCCGACACCGAGAAGTTCTGCGGCACACCGCCGATCAGAAAGCCCGGGCTCATCCCGGCATGCTCCAGCACCCAGGCCAGCATGCTGCTGGTGGTGGTCTTGCCGTGGGTGCCGGCCACGGCCAGTACCCAGCGGCCCTGCAGCACGTGGTCAGCCAGCCACTGCGGGCCCGACATGTAGGGCAGGCCCTTGTTCAGCACGTACTCCACCGCCGGGTTGCCCCGCGACAGTGCGTTGCCGATCACCACCAGGTCGGGGGCCGGCTCCAGCTGGGCGGCGTCATAGCCTTGATGCAGCTCGATGCCCTGGGCCTGGAGCTGGGTGCTCATGGGGGGATAGACGTTGGCGTCGGAGCCAGTGACGCGGTGGCCAAGCTCCTTGGCCAGCACCGCCAGCGAGCCCATGAAAGTACCGCAGATACCGAGAATATGAATGTGCATGGTCGACCTCACGAAACGTGGAGGCAGGGTAGCTTAGGGTGGGAAAAATCGCATCCTGAGTTTGCCTAGGCGCCCCGTGCAATCCCGTGCTTGCGCAGCTTGCGGTACAGCGTATTGCGGCTGACCCCCAGTTGCGCCGCCACCTGGGTCATGTGCCAGCGCTTGTGCTCCAGCGCCTGCAGCAGCGCGGCCCGCTCGGCGTCGTCCAGCGGGTGTTCGGCCTGCGGCCTGGCAACCGTGGGCTCGAGCGCTGCCGGGGGCTGGCGCACTACCGGCGGCAGGTCGTCGAATGCGATGCGGCCATCCTCGCACAGGGCCACCAGGGTACGCAGCACATTGCGCAACTGGCGCACGTTGCCGGGCCAGGCAAATTCCAGCAGCGCCCGGCGTGCCGACGGCTCTAGCTGCACAGGTTGGCCCGCGGCCTCCTCGGCCAGGACAAAGTCGAGCAACTGCGCCTTGTCGCTGCGCTCACGCAATGCCGGCAGGGCGACCTCCAGGCCATTGAGGCGGTAATACAGGTCTTCGCGAAAGCTGCCGGCCTCGACCCGGCCCAGCAGGTCACGGTGGGTGGCACTGATGATGCGCACATCCACCGCCTGCGGCTCGCCGCCGATCGGTACCACCTGGCGCTCCTCGAGCACCCGCAGCAGGCGCGTCTGCAGGGCCAGCGGCATGTCGCCGATCTCGTCCAGCAGCAAGGTGCCGCCGTCGGCCTGTTGCAGCTTGCCGCGCATGCCCTCCTTGCGCGCCCCGGTAAAGCTGCCGCCGCGATAGCCGAACAGCTCGCTCTCGATCAGGCTCTCCGGGATCGACGCACAGTTGAGCGCGACGAACGGTTTGCCCGCGCGCTGGCTGGCCTGGTGCACGGCCTTGGCGAAGGCCTCCTTGCCACACCCGGTTTCGCCGTTGAGCAGCAGCGGCACGTCGCGCTCGAACACCCGTAGCGCACGCCGAAAATCCTGTTGCAGTGCCGGGTCGACCAGGCAGATGCGTTGTGCCGGCATTGGCGTGCTGGTGGCCGACGGTGCAAGCGGTGGCGCCACCGCACGGGCCTGGCCGCGCAGGCTGGCGAACAGCACACGGCCATCGCGGGTACGCAGCGGCCAGCTGGTGCTGGCGGCCGCCATGGCACGCCCGAGCAGTTCATCCAGCGCGCAGTCGAAAAACGCCTCCACTGGCTGGCCGAGCAGCCCGCCGCGTGCCGTTGCCAGCAGGTTCAGCGCACTCTGGTTGACCGCACAGATACGCCCCTCGCCATCGAACGCCAGCAGCCCCTCGCTGAACAGCCCGACCGATTCGGCCTGCAGGTGAAAGCGCAACAGCCAGTGGTTTTCGAAATGGCGCAGGAAGTAGCAGCTCTCGATCATCTTGGCCGAGAGGTTGACCAGCGCCATGGTGTGGAACTGGCTCTGGCGCGACATGTCGGGGCGCGCCGACGACACGTCGAGCACTGCCAGCAGCTCGCCCTGCGGATCGAACACCGGGCTGGCTGAGCACGTCAGCCCGGTATGGCGCCCGCGAAAGTGTTCATCCTGGTGAATGGTCAGGGCCTGGCGCTCGACCAGACAGGTGCCAATACCGTTGGTGCCTTCGCAGGCCTCGCTCCAGTCGGCGCCCAGCCAGAGCCCGGCGCGCTCGAAGATGCGCCGCTCGGTGGGTGCGGTGACGCAGTTGAGGATCACCCCGCGTGCATCGGTCAGCAGAACCGCGTGCCCGGCGCCGCAGAGTTGCTGATGCAGGCTGTTCATCTCGTTGCCGGCGATCTGCAGCACCTGCTGCAGGCGCTCACGGCTCTCCAGCAGCCGCCCGTGCTCGAGCACGGTGGGCGCAACGCTCTGGGCCGGGTCGAGGTGGTAGTCCTCCAGGCAGCGCAGCCAGGAACGGGCGATCGACGGGTCGCTGCCCGGCCCCTGCAACAGCGCCTTGCCCTGGGTGACGGTGAGCACTTGCCGGGCGTGCCGGCTCAGATGATTGCTCTGCACTTTTTATTGTTCTCCGCACACGAGATGAACCCAGCATCCTCCTGCCGCCAGTGCATTGCAATGGTGGCGGGACCGTCGGGTCACGTTGTGTGCCACAACGGGTACAGAGTGTCACCCAGGCTGTGCCGGGGCTGGCACACAGCGCCTGCGGGGCGCCCTCCGCGCCGCGCCAAGCCCTTGATTTCACTAGGCCACCGGGCAGTGGCCCGTGCCTTGCACTACGCTTTACATCCTCCCTACAAGCACAATAGCCAGGAGACACACCATGCGTTACGCACATCCCGGTACCGACGGCGCGATCGTTTCCTTCAAGAGCCGCTACGGCAACTACATCAACGGCGAGTTCGTGCCACCGGTCAAAGGCGAGTACTTCACCAACACCTCGCCGGTCAACGGCCAGCCGATTGCCGAGTTCCCACGCTCCAGTGCCGAAGACATCGACAAGGCGCTGGACGCCGCCCATGCGGCCGCCGATGCCTGGGGCACCACCTCGGTGCAGGCACGCTCGCTGATCCTGCTGAAAATCGCCGACCGCATCGAGCAGAACCTCGAACTGCTGGCCATCACCGAAACCTGGGACAACGGCAAGGCGGTACGCGAAACCCTCAACGCCGACATCCCGCTGGCCGCCGATCACTTTCGCTACTTCGCCGGCTGCCTGCGCGCCCAGGAAGGCAGCGCCGCTGAAATCGACGGCAACACCGTGGCCTATCACATCCACGAACCGCTGGGCGTGGTCGGCCAGATCATCCCGTGGAACTTCCCGATCCTGATGGCCGCCTGGAAGCTAGCCCCGGCCCTGGCCGCCGGCAACTGCGTGGTGCTCAAGCCGGCCGAACAGACCCCGCTGGGCATCAGCGTGCTGCTCGAAGTGATCGGCGACCTGCTGCCACCGGGCGTGCTCAACGTGGTGCAGGGCTATGGCCGTGAAGCCGGCGAAGCGCTGGCCACCAGCAAGCGCATCGCCAAGATCGCCTTCACCGGCTCCACCCCGGTGGGTTCGCACATCATGAAATGCGCCGCCGAGAACATCATCCCCAGCACCGTGGAGCTGGGCGGCAAGTCGCCGAACATCTTCTTCGAAGACATCATGCAGGCCGAGCAGAGCTTCATCGAGAAGGCCGCCGAAGGCCTGGTGCTGGCGTTCTTCAACCAGGGCGAGGTGTGCACCTGCCCGTCGCGCGCACTGGTGCAGGAATCGATCTACCCGGCGTTCATGCAGGAGGTGATGAAGAAGATCAAGCAGATCAAGCGTGGCGACCCGCTGGACACCGACACCATGGTCGGCGCCCAGGCCTCCGAGCAGCAGTTCGACAAGATTCTTTCGTACCTGGAAATCGCCGAGAAGGAAGGCGCCGAACTGCTCACGGGCGGCAAGGTGGAAAAACTCGAGGGCAACCTGTCGACCGGTTACTACATCCAGCCGACCCTGCTCAAGGGCACCAACAAGATGCGCGTGTTCCAGGAAGAGATCTTCGGCCCGGTGGTCAGCATCACCACCTTCAAGGACGAAGCCGAGGCCCTGGCCATTGCCAACGACACCGAATTCGGCCTGGGCGCCGGTGTATGGACCCGCGACATCAACCGCGCCTATCGCATGGGCCGCGGCATCAAGGCTGGCCGCGTATGGACCAACTGCTACCACCTGTACCCGGCGCACGCCGCGTTCGGCGGGTACAAGAAGTCCGGCGTGGGTCGTGAAACCCACAAGATGATGCTCGACCACTACCAGCAGACCAAGAACCTGCTGGTGAGCTACGACATCAATCCGCTGGGCTTCTTCTAGGAAGCCCGGCTGCAAGCGGCAAGCTTCAAGCAGCAAGAAAAAGCAGACCCCATGCGATTTGCCTTCTCTTGCGGCTTGCAGCTTGAAGCTTGCAGCTGTTCTGGCCCCTTTCGTGCAAGACCATCACCACAGGCCGGCACCCGCCGGTGACTAAAAAAAGAACAGGTGAATCCCCATGCCAAGCGATCATTCCGGCAACGCGCCGGCTTCCGTCGATTTCGAAAAGGTCGGTTCCGAGTATTTCCAGCAACGTGAACTGAAAAAAGGTGCCGCAGGCTGGGTCCTGCTGGTGGGTCTGGGCGTCGCCTACGTGATCTCCGGCGACTACGCCGGGTGGAACTTCGGCCTGGCCCAGGGTGGCTGGGGCGGCATGTTCCTGGCCACGCTGCTGATGGCCACGATGTACCTGTGCATGTGCTTTTCGCTGGCCGAACTGTCCTCGATGATCCCCACCGCCGGCGGTGGCTACGGCTTCGCCCGCAGCGCCTTCGGGCCCTGGGGCGGGTTTCTGACCGGCACCGCGATCCTCATCGAATACGCCATCGCCCCCGCCGCCATCGCGGTGTTCATCGGCGCGTACTGCGAATCGCTGTTCGGCATCGGCGGCTGGGTGATCTACCTGGCGTTCTACATCATCTTCATCGGCATCCACATTTTCGGCGTGGGCGAAGCGCTCAAGCTGATGTTCATCATCACCGCCGTGGCCGCGATCGCCCTGGCGGTGTTCCTGATCGCGATGGTGCCGCACTTCGATTCGAACAACCTGTTCGACATCGCCAAGACCGACGCAGCCGGCGCCAGCAGCTTCCTGCCGTTCGGCTACGTCGGCGTGTGGGCGGCAATCCCCTATGCCATCTGGTTCTTCCTGGCGGTCGAAGGCGTGCCGCTGGCCGCCGAAGAAACCAAGAACCCCAAGCGCGACCTGCCCCGCGGCCTGATCGGTGCGATGCTGGTGCTGCTCAGCTTCGCGCTGCTGATCCTGGTGATCGGCCCGGGCGGCGCCGGCGCCGAAGCGCTGAAAAGCTCGGGCAACCCACTGGTGGAGGCGCTGGCCAAGGCCTACGGCGGCTCGACCTGGATGGGCGGCTTCGTCAACCTGGTGGGCCTGGCTGGCCTGATCGCCAGCTTCTTCTCGATCATCTACGCCTATTCGCGGCAGATCTTCGCCCTGTCGCGCGCCGGCTACCTGCCGCGCAAGCTGTCGCAGACCAACCGCAGCAAGGCTCCGGTACTGGCGCTGATCATCCCCGGCATCATCGGCTTTGCGCTGTCGCTGACCGGCCAGGGCGACCTGCTGATTCTGGTGGCGGTATTCGGCGCTACGCTGTCCTATGTACTGATGATGGCCGCGCACATCACCCTGCGCATAAAACGCCCCAAAATGGAGCGTCCGTACCGGACCCCGGGCGGCATCTTCACCTCGGGCGTGGCGCTGGTGCTGGCCTGCCTGGCGGTGGTCGCAGGTTTCCTGGTCGACCCACGGGTGGTGATTGGCGCTGCGATCATCTATGGCGTGCTGATTGCGTACTTTGCCTTCTATAGCCGACACCACCTGGTGGCCGGCACGCCGGAGGAAGAGTTTGCCGCGATCCAGAAGGCCGAAGAGGCCTTGCACTGACCGCCCCGCGCCGCAGGCCTGGCCTGCGGCGCCATGGAGATTGCGTATGAGCAGTTTTGTACACACGGTGGGCACCCAGACCTACCGCTTCGACAGCCTCAAGGACGTCATGGCCAAGGCCAGCCCGGCCCGCTCCGGCGACTTTCTCGCCGGGGTGGCGGCCGGCAACGACGCCGAACGGGTGGCCGCGCAGATGGCGCTGGCCGATATCCCGCTCAGTCACTTCCTCAGCGAGGCGCTGATCCCTTACGAAGACGACGAAGTCACCCGCCTGATCATCGACACCCACGACAAACAGGCCTTTGCCGCCGTCAGCCACCTGACCGTGGGCGGGCTGCGCGACTGGCTGCTGAGCGAGCAGGCCGACGAAGACAGCCTGCGCGTCCTGGCCCCGGGGCTGACCCCGGAAATGGCCGCTGCGGTCTCGAAGATCATGCGCGTGCAGGACCTGGTGCTGGTGGCGCAGAAGATCCGCGTGGTCACGCGCTTTCGCGGCACCCTGGGCCTGCGCGGGCGCCTGTCCACCCGCCTGCAGCCCAACCACCCCACGGATGAGCCGGCCGGCATCGCCGCGAGCATTCTCGACGGCCTGCTGTACGGCAACGGCGACGCCATGATCGGCATCAACCCGGCCACCGACAGTATCGCCTCGATCTGTGCTCTGCTGGAGATGCTCGACGCGATCATCCAGCGCTACGACATCCCCACCCAGGCCTGTGTGCTGACCCACGTCACCACCTCGATCGAGGCCGTCAACCGCGGCGTACCGCTGGACCTGGTGTTCCAGTCCATTGCCGGCACCGAGGCGGCCAATGCCAGTTTCGGCATCAACCTCAACCTGTTGCAGGAAGGCTACGACGCCGGCCTGAGCCTGAACCGCGGTACCCTCGGGCAGAACCTGATGTACTTCGAGACCGGCCAGGGCAGCGCGCTGTCGGCCAACGCGCACCATGGCGTCGACCAGCAGACCTGCGAAACCCGGGCCTATGCCGTGGCACGGCATTTCAAGCCGTTTCTGGTCAACACCGTGGTCGGCTTCATCGGCCCGGAGTACCTGTACAACGGCAAGCAGATCATCCGCGCCGGCCTGGAAGACCACTTCTGCGGCAAGCTGCTGGGCGTGCCGATGGGCTGCGATATCTGCTACACCAACCATGCCGAGGCCGACCAGGACGACATGGACACGCTGCTGACGCTGCTGGGGGTGGCCGGGATCAACTTCATCATGGGCATCCCCGGCTCCGACGACATCATGCTCAACTACCAGACCACCTCGTTCCACGACGCGCTGTACGCACGCCAGACCCTGGGCCTGAAACCGGCCCCGGAGTTCGAGGCGTGGCTGGCGCGCATGGGCATCTTCACCCAGGCCGATGGCCGGGTGCGGTTTGGCGACAACCTGCCACCGGCCTTCCGCCAGGCGCTGGCGCAACTGGGATAAGCGAGCCATGGACAAGCAACCCACGCAGCACGACAACAGCGACAACCCCTGGCTCGACCTGCGCCGCCTGACCCCGGCGCGCATCGCCCTGGGGCGCACCGGTACCAGCCTGCCGACCCGCGCACAGCTGGACTTCCAGTGCGCCCACGCCCAGGCCCGCGATGCCGTGCACCTGGCATTCGACCATGCGGGCCTGCGCGAACAGCTGAGCGAACGCGGGCGCGACAGCATCCTCTTGCACAGCGCCGCCAGCGACCGCCACAGCTACCTGCAACGCCCGGACCTGGGGCGGCGCCTGCATGAGGAATCGGCCCGGCAACTGCGCGAGCATGCCCAGGCCAACCCGGGCGGGGTCGACCTGGCGATCATCGTGGCCGACGGCCTCTCGGCCCTGGCGGTGCACCGGCACACGCTGCCGTTTCTCAACCGTCTGCAGGAGCACATCGATGCCGAGGGATGGTCCACCGCCCCGGTGGTGCTGGTGGAGCAGGGCCGGGTGGCGGTGGCCGATGAAGTCGGCGAACTGCTGGGCGCGAAAATGACCGTGATCCTGATCGGCGAACGTCCGGGCCTGAGCTCCCCCGACAGCCTGGGCCTGTATTTCACCTACAGCCCCAGGGTCGGCCTCACCGACGCCTACCGCAACTGCATTTCCAACGTACGCCTGGAGGGGCTGAGCTACGGCATGGCCGCCCACCGCCTGCTGTACCTGATGCGCGAGGCCTGCCGTCGGCAGCTCTCGGGGGTCAACCTGAAGGATGAAGCCCAGGTCCAGACCCTGGAATCAGACGCCGACACCCCTAAAAATGGAAACTTCTTACTCGGCAATGATTGAGAACTGACCACTTTTTAGCGGATTGCGCTTTTTTCGCGCTTTAGGCAGCATCTGGGGTGACGGCTGCCCGAGGTTCGCCGCCACTCCCCATGGACCCGAGGCCTGCTTATGCGAATTATCAAAGCAACTCTTGAGCATCTGGATCTGCTCGCCCCTCTGTTCGTCAAATACCGCGAGTTCTATGGGCAATTGCCCTATCCGGACTCTTCACGCTCGTTTCTGGAAAAACGCCTGGAGCGCGACGAGTCGATCATCTACCTGGCGCTGCCGGACGACGATGACAACAAGCTGATGGGTTTCTGCCAGCTGTACCCGAGCTTTTCGTCGCTGTCGCTCAAGCGCGTATGGATACTCAACGACATCTATGTGGCCGAAGACTCGCGGCGCATGCTGGTGGCCGACAACCTGATGCGCGAGGCGAAGAAACTAGCCAAGGACACCAACGCCGTGCGCCTGCGTGCCTCGACCAGCAGCGACAACGAGGTGGCAATGAAGACCTACGAGTCGATGGGGTTCAAGGCAGATACCGAGTTCAAGAGCTATATCCTCCCGATCCATTCCGACTGACGGGCATCCTTCGTCAGCAAAGCCGGCTTCCACAGGTCTGCGCGCTGGCCATGTAGGCGCCAGCCTTGCTGGCGATGGGCTGCATAGCAGCCCCGCTGCGCTGGGGCCCAGAAATCCGCCGCTACAAACTGCTCCGCCATAATCACGCCATGCCCGTATAATGCGGCCTTTCAATTTGTGTGAAATTTTACCCTTACCCCGGGTAACGGCTACACACTTCGCACTGCCAGTCCTCGCATGCCCGTAGAGCCGGGTCTTGAACAAGGTGCCGTACATGGATTTCAACCCGCTGGACCTCATTCTGCATCTCGATACCTACCTCGATTTGCTGGTCAACAATTACGGTCCGTGGATCTACGCCATCCTGTTCCTGGTGATCTTCTGCGAGACCGGCCTGGTCGTCATGCCGTTCCTGCCGGGCGATTCGCTGCTGTTCATCGCCGGTGCCGTGGCCGCCGGCGGCGGCATGGACCCGGTACTGCTGTGCGGCCTGCTGATGGCGGCAGCCATCCTGGGCGACAGCACCAACTACGTGATCGGGCGAACGGCCGGGGAACGCCTGTTCCGCAACCCCGACTCGAAGATCTTCCGCCGCGACTACCTGCAGCAGACCCACGACTTCTACGAACGCCATGGCGGCAAGACCGTCACCCTGGCGCGCTTCCTGCCGATCCTGCGCACCTTCGCGCCTTTCGTCGCGGGCCTGGCAAAAATGGTCTATCCGCGTTTTCTGATGTTCAGCGTCGCCGGCACCATCCTGTGGGTGTGCGGCCTGGTGACGCTGGGCTACTTCTTCGGCAACGTGCCGTTCATCAAGTCCAACCTGTCGCTGATGATCGTGGCGATCATCCTGCTGTCGCTGGTGCCGATGATCATCGGCCTGGTGCGCAGCCGCATGGGCCGTGGCCAGGCCAAGGCCCAGTAACCCGCGCACATGTGGAGCCTGAGCGCCTGGCGGCGCCGTCGTACCCTGGCCCGCTACCCGATCGAGCCACAGCAGTGGCAGCGGGTACGCGAGGGCCTGCCGATGCTCGACGGCATCAGCGACGAAGAAGATCACTGGCTGCGTGAAGCCTGCATCCTGTTCCTGCAGCAAAAGCACCTCACCACCCTGCCCGGCGTCGACGCCGATGCCGAGCAGCGCCTGCACCTGGCGGCCCAGGCGCAACTGCCGCTGCTGCACCTGGGCGATCTGAACTGGTACCAGGGCTTCCATGAAATCGTGCTCTACCCCGATGACTTCGTCAGCCCCCAGCGCCACCGTGATGCCAGCGGTGTGGAGCATGAATGGGACGGCGAACACAGTGGCGAGGCCTGGCAGCAGGGCCCGGTGATCCTGGCCTGGCCCGGGGTGCTGGCCAGCGGTGGCTGGGAAGGCTACAACCTGGTGATTCACGAACTGGCGCACAAGCTCGACATGCTCAACGGCGATGCCAATGGCCTGCCGCCGCTGCATGACAGCATGCGCGTGGCGGACTGGGCGCAGGCCATGCAGCAGGCCTACGACGATCTCAACCGCCAGCTTGACCGCAACCCCGATGCCGAAACGGCCATCGACCCCTACGCCGCGGAAAACCCGGCCGAATTCTTCGCCGTGACCAGTGAATACTTCTTCAGTGCCCCGGACCTGCTGATGCAGGCCTACCCCGCGGTTTACGCGCAACTGAGCGCGTTCTACCGCCAGGATCCGCTGGCCCGCCTGCAACAGCTGCAACGTAGCCATCCGCACTACCAGCACACGACTAATTGACCAGGCCGGGCATCTGGCCGGGCGTGGCAAGCGTTACGGAATGTGCCTATAATCGCGACCAATTTTTGGCCAAACATGGGGGCAATGCCCAATGAGCTACAGCAAGATTCCGGCTGGCAAAGACCTGCCGAACGACATCTACGTCGCCATCGAGATTCCAGCCAACCACGCACCGATCAAGTACGAGATCGACAAGGACAGCGATTGCCTGTTCGTGGACCGCTTCATGGCCACCCCGATGTTCTACCCGGCCAACTACGGCTTCATCCCCAACACCCTGGCTGACGACGGTGATCCGCTGGACGTGCTGGTGGTGACCCCGTACCCGGTAGCCCCAGGTTCGGTGATCCGTGCTCGCCCGGTCGGCATCCTGCACATGACCGACGACGGCGGCGGCGACGCCAAGGTCATCGCCGTACCGCACGACAAGCTGTCGCAGCTGTACGTCGACGTCAAAGAGTACACCGACCTGCCGGCACTGCTGCTGGAGCAGATCAAGCACTTCTTCGAGAACTACAAGGATCTGGAGAAAGGCAAGTGGGTCAAGATCGACGGCTGGGGTGACGCAGAAGCGGCCCGTGCCGAGATCACCAAGTCGGTGGCAGCCTACAAGGGCTAAGCACTGCGCTTGAGGAAAAGCCCCGCGATTGCGGGGCTTTTTTGCATCTGCGGCTCGCTGCTTGAACCAACAGCGTCCGATTATTCCTACAACACCAACAGAACCCCCTGTAATACCCCCGCTTTTGCCCGCGAAACACTTCAACCCAATGTTTATATAAACCCTTCTTTTCCCTCACTAAACTCAATCACCATGAATACATCTGGTGATCGTTTGAAAGCGCTCCTGCGCGAGTGCAACCTGACCGCTTCCGACTTTGCCGCCCAGCGCGGGGTGACGCCGCAGCATGTGAACAACTGGTTCCAGCGCGGCGTGCCCATGGCGCGTCTGGACGAGATTGCCGAGCTGCTGTGCGTACGCCCTCGCTGGCTGCGCACCGGCGAGGGCCCCAAGCACCACAACCCGCTGCCGCGGGTCAGCCGCAACCGTGGCGAGCAGGAGCAGCAGGCCCCGGACCACAGCCTGTTCGCCGCGCATGGCGAGCAGGACGTGCTGCTGCCCTTCTACCATGCGCAGCCCCGGCAGTTTGCCGAAATCCCTGGCCGCCACCTGCGTTTGCCGCGCTGTGCGCTGGACAACCTCGGGGTCGATGCTGCGCAGGCGCTTTGCGTGAGCATGCCCGACTACAACATGAACCCCTTGCTGCAGTACGGCGCGACCTTGGCGATAGACCGCAGCCTGACCCGCGTGATCGAGGGCGAGATATACGCGCTGCTGCACAACGGGCGCTTGCGCGTGCACACCTTGAGCGAACGGGCCAATGGCGCGTTGCGTCTGCACAGCCATGACGGTGACGAATTTCCGAGCGAAACCTACAGCCTGTCGCAAATCCGCAACCAGGGTCTGGAGGTGCTGGGGTGGGTGTTCTGGTGGGCTCACCTGCGGGATGATCGCCCGCGCTAAAGCGGTTGCAGCGGTTTTTTTGCTGGGCATTGCGATCCATTCCCAGTATGCTGTGCCGCACTCAAGCCCCGGTTGCAGCCTTGCATCCTGAGGGCGTGGCGCGGCACACACTGCCCCCGCCACCCCCGGCCCCAGCGCCGGATCACGATTTGAAGGCGGTTGCGGCTTACCAAAAGTCAGCCAAGACTGTCCCCGAGAAGCCGGCCACAAGCCGGCTTTTTAATGCCCAGAAAAACCCGTCCCAACCCCTGAAGCCATTCCCAAACCTTGCATGGGGGACGGTTAAAGGCCGCCTGGGCATGGCACGCCACCGGGCTTCCCCGAAAAGCCACGCCCAGGCCTTGCATCAGTATTGGTAGCGCAGCGTCACCGCAAAATTGCGCGGATCACCGTAGTACAGGCCGCCGAAGTTGTTGGAAGTGGGCAAGGACTGGTAGTAGACCTTGTCCAGAACGTTGTTGAGGTTGTACTGCACGCTGAACTGTTGGTTGATCTGATAGTGCGCATGCAGGTTGAGCAAGGTGTAGCCACCCTGCTTGATGTCGTACCCGGTCACGTCGGCGGCAGTGCGGCTCTGTGCATAGACATCGCCGCCCACACGCCATTGGTCGAGGACACCGGGCAAGCGGTAGTCGGTTGCCACCTTGAGCAGGCGGCGCGGGATCTTGCGGTAGTAGTCCGAACCCTTGCTGGCGCCCGCCACATATTCGGGATCGCTATAGGTATAGCCAGCGCTGACATTCCAGTTCTCCAACGGCTCGCCGGACACCTCCAGTTCGAAGCCACGGTTACGCACTTTTGCGCCTGTTTCATAGCACTTGCTCGTCCCCGTCACACCACAGGTGGGCGACACCGGCAACGCCTCGGGCATGTTCTCCAAGCTGGTCTGGAAGATTGCCAGCGAGGTGTTCAGCCGACCATCGAAGTATTCACCCTTAATGCCGGTTTCGTAATTCTCGCCTTCGATCGGGTCAAGCAAGGTATTGCCGACACCGTAGTAACTCTGTGTCTTGTAGATCTCGGTGTAGCTGGCATACCAGGTGTGGTGCTTGTCCAGGTCCAGCACCAGCCCGGCATAGGGCACCAGCCGGCCATTCTCCCGGTATTGGTCATTGGTATAGGGGCTGGCCACCTTGTAGTCCGACCAGCTCACCCGCGTACCGACGATCAGGCTCAGGTCATCGGTCAGGCTGAAGCGCGAGGCACCATACAGGCCGCGCTCCTTGCGGGTGTAGTTGTAGTCTGCGCCTATAGCATTGAGGATCGGGCTGGGCAGGGCACTGTAGTCGAAGTCGGTGATGTCGATCGTCGGGTTGTTGGTGGCGCTCTTGATCACCGCGTCGAACTCGTCCTTGCGCGTGTTGGCCCCGAGCATCAACTGATGCTTGCGCCCGAACAGCTCGAAGGGCCCGGTAGCATAGAGGTCCAGGGCGAACTGGGTGTCTTCGTAATCGGCCTGGGAGACGGTCATGCGATAGTTGTCGCCCGCTACCCGGTTCGGGTACGCGGAGAGAAAGTCGGCGTTCGACCAGATCGCATTCATGGCCAGGGTCAACTTCCACTCGTTGTCGAAGGTGTGCGTGAGGTCGCTGAACAGCGTGTAGTTGTTGCGATCCAGATGGGCCCACTTGCCGTTGAGGTTGGTGGAACGCGAAAGCGGATAGAAGGAGCCGTCACGACGAGTGTTCAAGCCGCCCCAGTCATAGCCGTTCTGGTTGTCTTTCTGGAGAGTGGCGCCCACCGTCAGTACGGTGGAATCGTTCAGATCCGCCTCCCCCACCAGGTACAGCAACTGGTTGTCACGCTCGGAGCCGTCGCGGTAGCTGTTGGCGTTGTTGTAGTAGGCCACTGCACGGCCGCGAACATTGCCCGTAGGGGTCAGTGGCCCGGAAACATCCACCTGGCCACGGTAGTTGTCCCAGGAGCCTGCCCCCAGCTCCGCGCCCAGACGAAAGTCCTGGGTCGGCCGTTTGCGTACCAGGTTGATCGCCGCCGACGGGTTGCCCGTGCCCTGCATCAGGCCGTTGGCACCGCGTACGACCTCGACGCGGTCATAGATGGCCATGTTCGAGGTGGACATGACGTCCATGGAGTAGTTTTCCGAGATGTTGGTCGGAATGCCGTCATATTGCAGGTCGCTGATCTCGAAGCCGCGCGAGTAATAGGTGGAGCGATCAGTGCCGATCTTGGTGAGGGTGATACCGGTCGCCGTGCGCGCGATGTCGTCCAGGCTCTGGATGTTCTGGTCGTCCATCCTCTTGCGGGTGATCACCGTCACCGACTGCGGTGTTTCCCGCAGGCTCAGGGCGAGCTTGGTCGCCGTGTTGGTCGAACCCGTGGTGTACGAACCGGTGCCCTCGGTCGTGGCGCCCAGGCCCTGCCCGTTGACGGTGGTGGCGCCAAGCACGACCGCGTCCGAGGAACCGTCCTGGACCAGCAGATACCCACCATTGGCCTGGCGCTGAGCGCGCAAGCCGCTATTGGACAGCAGCAGCGCCAGCCCCTCATCGACCCCATAGGCACCATCAAGGCCCGGGGTGGTCAGCGCGTGGATCTGCCGTGGATCGAAGGAAATCGTCACACCCGCCTGCACGCCGAACTGGGTCAGCGCGCTACCCAGCGGGCCTGCGCCGATGTGGTAGGCGATACGGCTCTGGGCGTGAGCCGCAGCAGGCATCAGCACCACCCCCGGCACACTCGCCATCGTCAGGCCGAACATCGCCAGGCGCACTGCGCGGGGCAATGAGATCGAGGGGGAGAAGCAAAGCTGGGGCATGAAATGATCCTTCTGTTGTCTTGGCAGAAATCCGCTGTCATCGCGGCTCCTGTCATTGACGGATGAGAATCATAATCAGCAAGGTGCTCCGCGTATTTTCTGTCAGTGACGGTTCAGACGGCCTCGACACTGACCCAGTAGCGGGTCAGGTAACGCAGCTTCACCGGCAAGGTCCGGGTCAGGTTTTCCAGGACCGCATCTGTATCGTCGATACGGAACGCTCCGGAAATGCTCAGGTCGCGAACCGCCCCGGCGCAGCGCAGCACGCCCGGGCGATAGCGCCCCAGCTCGTCGATGAACTCCCCGAGGCGCCACTCGTTGACACTCAGCATGCCCTGCACCCACGCGGTCGAACCCTGGGCCAAGACACCGGCAGGATCGGCGCGATCAGGATCGAACGCCGCCTGCTGACCGGCCTCCAGACGCACTGCCCGCTCCGGGTGACGGCGAGGACGGAGCTCGACCGCCGACTGCAGCACCCCCACGCGGGTCCGGTCGGTCATCTGGCGCACGCTGAAGCGCGTCCCGAGCGCGTGGATGCGCCCGTCCTGGGTCTCGACGATAAACGGCCGCTGCCCAGGATCCTTGGCGGTTTGCACGAGGATCTCCCCGCGGTAAAGACGGATAAGCCGAAGTTGCCCGTCGAAGCTCGCATCCAGCGCGGTGTTGGCATTGAGTTCCAGCTGCGACCCGTCGTCCAGCCGCAGCGAGCGACGCTCGCGCGCGCCCGTGCTCTGCTGAGCGAACAGGCCATGGTTCGCCAGCGGTTTGCCGATCATCCAGCTGCTGCCCCCGACGGCCAGCAACACGCCGAGGATCTTCAATACCTCGCGGCGTTGCGCCTGGGCCGCATCCAGCCCAGACCGGGCGGCATGTGCGGGTACCGTTGCCCATTGCCGCTGGAACGCCTCGACCCGCGCCCATGCCTCGGCGTGCGAAGGATCTGCCCCCAACCATTGCTGCCAGGCCCGGGTGCAGGCCTCGTCCACCCCTGCATCGTTGAGCTGCACGTACCAGGTCGCAGCAGCTTCGAGGGTCCGACGATCGAGCGCCGCGCTCATCAGTTGTCCGCCAGCAGCAGGCACTCGGTCATGGCTCGCACCAGATGGTTCTTCACCGTGGTGACCGAGACCCCGAGGCGTTCGGCCACCGCCACATAGGTCTGCCCCTCCAGCTGCACCGACAGAAAGATCTCCCGGGTACGCTTGCCCAGCCCGTCCAGCAGGCTGTCGACCGCCACCAGCATCTCGAGAATGGACAAGCGCACCTCAGGTGATACCTCGACCGGTTCAGGCTTCTGCGCCAGGGCCACCAGATACGCCTGTTCGATCGCCCGTCGCCTCGACTTGTCGATCAACAGCGAGCGCGCAATTGCAGTCAGGTAGCCCCGCGGCTCTCGGATCGGCGCGGCGTTGCGTGCCGTCATGACCCGCACGAAGGTGTCCTGAGCCAGATCCGCCGCATCGGCCGAATTGCCCAGGCGCATGCGCAACCAGCCTTTCAGCCAACCGTTGTGTTCGGAATAAAGCTGGTGAAGTGCCAAAGGCTCGAGTGCGGACATAAGGGGGCCATTAAATATGCAAATGGTAATTGATCGCATTATTTAGGGCGAGCGCAGTTCGTGCAAGGGGCAATCCGCCCGCCAGGTGTGCATCTGGCCTGATGATGCCCGGGGCAAACTACGCACCTGCCCCCTCCCCCTGCCCGCGAAAACCCAACCTCCAGCACTTTCCCTGATGACACCCCACCCATTAAGTTGCACTCTGCACCAAACTGATTCAGCCGGAACCGATTTTGATGGAAAGCACACCCCCGACCGTTGCCGCCGAGCGCCTGCTGGAAAGCGCGCGACGGCTGTTCTGCCGTGAAGGCATTCATGCAACGGGCGTTTCGCGCCTGCTCAGCGATGCCAAGGTCGCGCGGCGCACGCTGTACGAGACCTATGGCTCCAAGGAGAACCTGCTGCGTGCCGTGTTCGATCGCGAGGCAGCGATGTGGTTTGGCTGGTTTGACCAGGCACTGCCTCAGCGTACCGACGACCCGGAGCAACGCCTGATCTTTCTGTTCGACCTGCTCGAGGAATGGTTCGCCAGCGGGCGCTTCTTCGGCTGCCTGTTCACCAACGCCGTCGCCGAACACGACAAGTCTTCCAGCTGGGTACGTGACCTGGCCCAGGCGCACTTCGATCGGGTGCATGACCGCATCGAGCAACTGGCCGCGGCCTGCGGGCTGCCGGAACCGGCCTGGGTCGCGCAGCAGATCTCGCTGCTGATCGACGGTGCCATCGCCACCGCGATGGTCTCGCGCAACGCCAGAAGCGCACAGGTTGCACGCTCGATCCTGCTGACCCTGCTGCGCGAAGCGAAAGCCGCCTAGCCCGCCCCCTGCACCGCTGCCGGTGCAGGCCTCGGCGCCTATATGCTAATGAGGCATAAGCTAAGCTTAAAATATTAGTTCTGCTTATATCGCAGATCTCACATACTTCACGCGCCTGCCGAGAACGATCGGTCTACCTGTTTTGGGATGCGTGTGATGAGAGATTTTTTCCAGCGATTGTTCTCCACCAGTGGCGCGCAAGCGACGCCCGCACTCCAGTCCAACCTGAGCCGCCGCTCGTTCATGTGCGCCTGTGGCTGCGGCATGCTGGCGCTGAGCGCCGCCGGTACCGCGCTGCTGGCAGCGGCCAGCAAGGTCGAAGCTGCCACCGGCGGGCCGCTGCTGCGTGTGGGGCACATGCCCGCCGGCTGCGTGTCGCACCTGCTGCTGGCAAAGCTGCGCGGTGATTTTGCGGCGGCGGGCCTGCAGGTGGAGCTGACGCAATTCAACAGCCCAAGCGATGCCCTGCAGGCCCTGTTGGCAGGTCGCCTGGAACTGATGCACGGGCCCTGGACCATGACCGCAGCCGCCTACGCCAAGGGCACCCAGGAGCTGCGCATCATCGGTGGCTCGGGGCAAGGCGGCATCGAACTGGTGGCGCGCAACGGCTCGGTGGCCAGCCTGGATGAATTCATCGCCGCCGCAGGCAGCGGCCTGCGCGTCGGCACCCTGCGCCTGGATACCCTGGAACTGGTGGGCTATGGCTCGATGGCGCGCCACGGCAAATCCTACAACGACTATCAGATGACCTTCTTCCCGAGCATGGCCGGAATGGGCGAAGCCATCGCCAACGGCCGCCTCGACGTGTGCACCCTGGCACAGCCCTATGCCCAGAACGTGGTCAGCACCACCGGCGCACGCTACCTGAGCGACTCCAACGCGGTGTGGGGCCCGGAGGCCGCCGACTGCGTGATCACCACGCAGGTGCGCACCAGCCAGGAACAGGGGCCGCTGCTCAAACGCTACCTGGAACTGCTGCAGGCATCGGCCACTGCGATGAAAGCCGACTTCGACAACGCCATCCAGCAATTGCAGCCGATCTACGGGGTATCCAACGAGGTGCTCAAGGTGGCCCTGGCACGCCAGGCGCCCAACCCGGTCATCAGCCCGGTAGGCGTGGCCGGCCTCAAGCGCGGCGCCGGCTACCTGGTCGAACTGGGCTACTTCACCGACAACCCGATCGATGCGGTTCTGGACCTGCGTCATCAACCTGCTGCCCAGGTGACGGGATGAACCAGGCCGTTCTGACCCTGAGCCGGCAGCCCGACGTGCGCCGTGCCCCGCGTTATCTGGACGCGCTGCGCGACACGCTGTGGTTCCTGCTGGCGTGGGCATTGCTGATCGGCGCATGGGAGCTGGCGGTGCAGTCTGGCTGGCTGGATGGCCGCGTGCTCCCGCCTCCCAGCGTGACCCTGCCGTATGCGTTTTCCGGTGAAGCGGTGGTGGGTTTCGGGCAGCAGCGCAGCGGCTTGCTGGAGGCCCTGCTGGTGACCCTGCTGCGGGTCAGCGGCGGGTTGCTGGCTGGCAGCCTGGTGGCGCTGCTGCTGGCGGTGATCACCACCGAGGTGAAGCTGCTGCGCCGCCTGATCCTGCCGCTGGTGCAGACCCTGGCGCCGATCTCACCGGTGGCCTGGGTCCCCTTCACCATCGCGGTGATCGGCATCGGCGGACAGGCCGCAGTGTTCGTGGTGTTCCTGGCCGTGCTGGGCACCATGACGCTGTCGCTGGTCGCCGCGCTGGATGCCATCGACCCGCAGTACCTGAACATCGCCCGCAACCTGAGGTGCACGCGCCAACAGATCTGGCTGCGCGTGCGACTGCCGGCAATCGCCCCCAGCGCGATGACCAGCCTGCGCATGGCGTTCTTCGGCGCATGGATGGCGGTGCTGGCCGGGGAGATGGCGGGAATCAATTCCGGGTTGGGCTACATGATCATCATGGCCCAGCAGATGTACAACATGCCGTTGGTGATGGTGGGTGTGATGACCATTGGTGTCGTGGGTTTCGTGGTGGATCGCCTGATGCTGGTGCTCGGACGCCGCCTTACCGGGTGGGCGTCATGAGCCGGGGCGCCACGCTGAGTTTTCGTGGCCTGAGCAAGCAGTTCGAAGGCGGCACACGGGTAGAGGTGGGTGACCTGGATATCAAGGCCGCCAGTTTCACCGTGCTGCTGGGGCGCAGCGGGTGCGGCAAGAGCACCCTGCTCAACATCGCTGCGGGCCTGCAGCAACCCAGCACCGGGCACCTGCTGTACGACGGCCAGGCAGTGAGCGGCAACCAGCCCGACAGTGCGCTGATCTTCCAGCAGAACAACCTGTTCCCGTGGATGAGTGCGGTGGAAAACATTGCCATCGCCCTGCTCAACCGCGGGCTGGACCGTGAAGCGGCCACCCGGCGCGCCGAGCAGTTGCTTGCCGACGTGGGCCTGGCCGAATTCGCCCGGCACCGGCCGGCGGCATTGTCCGGCGGCATGTGCCAGCGCATCGCCCTGGCCAGGGCACTGGCCCTGGAGCCACGCCTGCTGCTGCTCGACGAGCCGTTTTCGGCACTGGACGCACAGACCCGGCGCCTGATGCAGGACCAGTTGCTGCGCGCCTGGAACACCAGCGGCGCCACGGTGCTGATGGTGACCCACGACCTGCAGGAGGCGCTGCTGCTGGCCGACCGTATCGTGCTGATGGCCAGCACGCCCCACGGCCGCATCGCCCAGATCCTGGAAATCGACCTGCCGCGCCCGCGCCAGGTGCGCTCGGCGCAACTGCTTGACCTGCAAGAACGGCTGGACGCGTTTCTGACCCACGAAACCCGGCTGGCCGAGCATTTCTAGTCGACACGGGACCTCCCGATTAACTGATTGGCACACGGTCATTCGGCCGCCATGCCGCCCCTTGAAGAGCACAGACCATGAGTGAAACCACCCACCGCGTCACCATCAACGGCCTCCAGGCCAACGCCGGCCGAGCAGTTCGCGAACGCATCCGGGCCGATGGCGAGGGTGACATCGCACGCCCGCTCTACCACACCAGTGTGCGTTGGACCGAGGGCTACCAGACCCTCACCAAGGTCAAGTCCGGTGCCGTGCTGCACGGCGACGAGCCCTGCGCCTACGGTGGCGCCGGCCTGGGCGCCACGCCCCAGGAACTGTTGCTGGCGGGTATCGGCAACTGCCTGGCGGCCACCTACATCGGCGGCCTGTCGGCATCCGGGGTCAAGGTCAACAGCCTGGTGCTGGACGTGAGCGGCCGCGTGGATTTTCGCGCGGCATTTGGCGTGACCAGCGGCAACCCGGGCTTTGAAAGCATCCAGGTGCAGGTGTCGATCGATACCGAAGAATCACCCGAGCGCGTGGACGCATTGCTGGCCAAGCTGCTGCCGACCGCGCCGATCCCCGACACCATCATGCGTCCCGTGCCCCTGACGGTGGAGGTGCAACACACCGGCGGCGCCACCCATGGCTGACAACGCGCACAGGGTGCTGGTGGTGGGTGGCGGGCCGGCGGGGCTGTCCTGCGCCTACGAGCTGGTACGCGCCGGCCTGCGCCCGCTGGTGCTGGAGCGCACGCAGGCCGTGGGCGACGTGTGGCGCAACCACTATGACGGCCTGCGCCTGAACACCGGGCGCTGGTTTTCCGGGTTGCCGGGCGGGCGCTTTCCATGGGCGGCAGGCCGCTGGCCGAGCCGCGATGACCTGGCCCGGGTGCTGGCGTCACTGCCGGCCCGGGGCGGCTTCGAGGTGCTGACCGGGTGCGACGTGGAATCGGTCGGCTACCTTCAGGCGCAATCGATGTGGCAGGTGCGCTGCCGTGATGGCCGCGAGTGGCGCGCACCGGCGCTGGTGGTCGCCACCGGTACCTCGTGCGTACCGTCGATCCCGCAGTGGCCGGGGGCACAGCGCTTTGCCGGGCAGATCGTGCATGCCGCGCACTTCGGCAATGCACGTGCCTACGCCGGCAAGCACGTGGTGGTGGTCGGCAGCGGCAATTCGTCCTGCGAGATAGCCAGCCGCCTGGTGCCCCATGCCGCGTCGGTCACGCTGTCGGTGCGGCGCGCGCCGCACTTTCTGCCCAAGAGCCTGTTCGGCGTGCCGCTGGCGGCACTGGGTACGCTGATCCGTCGGCTGCCACCCCGCGCGAGCGACGCGGTGCTGAGCTGGTTGTCGCGGCGCTGGGTCGGCGACCTGTCGGCCTACGGCCTGCCACCACCGGCACAGGGCGTGTCCGGGCTGGGCAGTGTCACGCCGACGCTGTTCATGCCGGTGATCGACGACCTGAAACAGCGCCGCATCAAGGTGGTCGGCCCGCTGCTGGAACTGAACGAGCAAGGCGCCGTGGCCCACACCGGCATCGACCGCACCGAGCGCTGCACGCTGCGCATGGACGTGATCGTTGCGGGCACCGGCTACACCACCGGCCTGGAGGCGCTGATCCAGTACCCCGAGGCGCTCACGGCAGACGGCAAGCCGACCGTGGATGACGACGGCCAGTCGAGCGTTGCGCGGGGCCTGTTCTTCATCGGTTACCGCAACCCCTTGAGCGGGCAACTGCGCGAAATCGGCCTGCAGGCGCCTGGCGTGGCAAGGGCGGTCAAGGGCTATCTCGACGCCACGCAACTGGCGCCTTGCACCGGCTCGGCGAAGGTTTCCCTGTAGGCGTAAAGCCCCGGGGTGCCACCGGTCATGATGAACAGCACGTTTTCGCCGCGGCGATAGCGGCCCTGTCGCAGGTCGGCCAGCAGCCCGGCGAAGGCCTTGCCCGAGTACACCGGGTCCACCAGCACACCTTCGCAGCGCGCCATCAGGCGCACCGCTTCGAGCATGGCCTGGGTCGGCAGCCCGTAGCCTTCGCCCAACTGGCTGCCATCGATGTTGATCGCACTCGCATCGAGGCTTGCAGCATGGCCCAGCAAGGCCAGCGCCTGGCGAGTCAACTGCAGGGTCGTGGCCGCCGCGGTCTGCTGGTCGGCCAGCACCGACCAGGACCTGACGCTCGCCGCACCCCGCCCCACTACCTCGAACCCCGCCGCAAGCCCGGCATGGGTGCCGGCGCTGCCATTGGGAACCACGACCTCGTCGAATCGCACGCCCATCGCGGTTTCCTGCTGCACGATCTCTTCGGCGCAACGGGCGTAGCCCAGGCTGCCAAGCGGCGTGGAACCGCCGGTGGGAATGACCAGCACCTTGCGACCTGCCGCACGCAACTGCTGCGCGCGCGCCTCGGCCGCTGCCAGTGCATCGGCGCCCCTGTCCAGCACCTGCACCCTGGCCCCGAACAGCTGGTCGAGCAGCACATTGCCATTGAGCTCGTAATCGCGATCGGCCCTGGGCACCGCACGGCTGAGGATCAGTTCGCATTCAAGCCCCAGCCGGGCGCACACGGCGGCCGTCAACCGGGCGTGGTTGGACTGGATGCCGCCCACGGTGATCAGGGTGTCGACGCCGTTCTTCAGCGCCTCGCCCAGGTGGAACTCCAGTTTGCGCAGCTTGTTGCCGCCACCGCCGACAAGCATGTGGTCATCGCGCTTGAGGTACAGGCCGACACCCATGGCCGGCAGGCCCAGATGGTGCTCGATACGCTCGGCGCGTTGTATGCCGGTGGCGCCCTGCAGCAGATCGGTGCGCGCGAATGCGCCCAGCGCCTGGCTCAGTACATGTCGCATGGGATGACACCTCGTGCTCTGGTTCAATGCCACGGACTATAGGGATAAACTAAAGCGCAATAAACGCACGCCAGGTTAGCAATTGGCTCACTCAACGTTAGTAATCATCACCTCTCGGATCACTCGATGAGCAAGCTCAGGCAGATGGAAGTATTTGTTGCCGTGGTCGAAGCCGGCAGCTTTGCCGGGGCGGCTGCCGCGCTGGGGATGTCGGCGGTGATGGTGGGGCGGCATGTCCAGAGCCTTGAGAAAACCCTGAACACCCGGCTGGTTCAACGCACCACACGCCGGCAGACCATAACCGGCGAAGGCCGTATCTTCTATGCCGAGGCCAGGACCGCCCTGGAGCAGGTCGCCTACGCCTACAACCGGGTAGAATCCTCCAGCGACGCGCCCAGTGGCCTGCTGCGGGTGACCGCGCCGATGACACTGGGGGTATCGCTGGTCGGCCCGCTGGTGACCGAGTTCATGCAGCGCTACCCGCAGGTTCAGGTCGAGCTGATCCTGAGCAACGAGGTGGTGGACCTCTACGAGAGTGCCTTCGACCTGGGCTTCAGGATCGCCGAGCTGGTTGACGCCAACCTGGTCTCGCAGCCCCTGCCGCCCTATCAGATGGTGATCTGCGCCGCCCCGAAATACCTCGAGAAGGCCGGCGAGCCGACAACACCGGAGGCGCTCCACGCCCACCGAATCCTCACCCACACCTCCTGGAACAACCGCTTTGCCTGGCCACTCAAGCAGGCTGGCAAAGAGGTGTTCTGGCCCGAGCAGGCGGTGCTTCGCAGCAACGATGGCCAGGTACTGCTGCAGGCCGCCATTGCCGGCAGCGGGATCCTGATGCAGCCGGACTTTCTGGTGGCCGCCGCGCTGGCGAACAAGGAGCTGGTGAGCATTCTGGGGGCGTATGTGCCGGCCCACAAACCGGTGCAGATGGTGTATCCACGCTCGAAGAAGTCACTGCCCAAGCTCACTGCCTTCGTCGCGTTCATCCAGGCGCGGCTCGGCTTGCCGAGCCAGCCCTGATCGCAGGGCCGGCGGGCCGTCAGGCCTGCGCCGCGTCGCGCACCTGCATCAGCGCGAAGCCCAGCAGGTTCAGGCCGCGCCAGCGGTCCGGCCGGTGGGCGTTCTGGTCATCCTGCGCCAGGCCGATCCCCCACACCCGGTCCACCGGGCTGGCCTCCACGATCACCCGCGTGCCGGTGCCCTGCAGGAAGGCCCCCAGTTCCGCGTTCTGGGAAAACTTGGCCTGGTTGGCCCGCACCACGATCGCGAAGCGCTCCTGTGCCCACCGCGCCTCGTCGAACCCGCGCACCTGGCGTCCGAGTGCCTTGGCCGCATTGGGATCGGTCGCCTCGATGATCCGTGCCCGCGTCTGTTCATCACCAAACAGCGCCGCCTTCTCGGCCATCATGTAGTGCTCGGCCGACTGGTACGACTGCCCGTCCACCTCGAACGGCGCCACGTACCACTGGCTGAAACACGAGGCGGTGACACCCTTGCGGCTCACCTGATGGCCCCAGAAGAATACGAACTCGGGCCTTTCGCCGGCCAGGTAGCGGGACACCAGGTCCTCGAGCATCTGTGAATCGTTCACGCTGATTGCCTCTCCAATAACACCATTGCAACGGTCATCCGGCCGCAGCACCGAACGGTGCCTGCCGGCCAGGACGGTGATACTACCGCGTAATGCAGCACCCGCTCACAGCGCCTCCAGAAATGCCTTCAACGCCTTCAACTCCACCCGGTCCAGCCCCAGCGCCTCGAACTGTGCGGAGGTGACAGGAAACAGCGGATCGCCCTGCTGCCCAGGCTTCGGCACCGGCCGCGGCATGCCCACGTTGTAGAACGCCAGCACCTGATCGAGGCTGCTGGCGAAACCGTTGTGGAACCACGGGCCGGTGCGGCTCACCAGGCGCAGCGAAGGGGTGCGAAAACGCCCCACGTCCGCGGCCAGGCCGGTGACTTCATGGCGACCAAGGTCCTCGCGGCTGCGCCCGTAGAACGTCAGGCCGGCATTGTGAAAACGCTGGTCGCTCATTCCCGGCCCGAAGTGGCAGTTCATGCAGCGCGCCTTGGTGCGAAACAGGTGCAGCCCGTGTAGCTGCTGGTCACTCAGCGCAGCAGTGCGACCGCGCAGGAAGCGCTCGAACGGCGTGCGCTGCGCGACCCGCAACAGATCGCGCTGGTACGTCGCCAGGGCTGCGGCAATCTGCTCGGCACCCAGCGCCTGCCCGGGAAACGCCACGGCAAACAGTGCCGGGTAATCGGCGCTGGCACGCAACCGGGCCACCAGTTCGTCGACGCTGAAGGCCATTTCCGCCGGATCGACGACCGGCATCAGCGCCTGGGTTTCCAGGCTGTCGGCGCGGCCATCCCAGAACAGCTGTGGGGCCAGGCCACTGGTGACCACGCTCGGCGCATTGCGCCGGCCTGGCGCACGCCCATGCCCGAACGACACCCGGCGCCCATCGGCGAACGCCAGGTCCGGCTCGTGGCACGAGGCACAGGCGATCTGCCCCGACCGCGACAGGCGCGGGTCGAAGAACAGCGTGCGCCCCAGCGCTGCCTTCTGTTCGGTGTAGGGGTTGTGCGCAGGCGAGGGTGCACGCTCGGGCAGTGGCCCCAGCTCCTGCCAGGCCACGCCGGCGTCCACCTGCGGCGCCGGCCAGTGTGCCGGCGGGCGGCTGTAGGCCTCGCGCAGGCAGGCCGCATCAGCCGATGCACACAGGGGTGCGTGGTGCTGCGCCCACAGGGCCGGGCTGGCCAGCATGAGTGCGATGCCAATCAGGAACAGGCGCATCTCAGAAGGTGTACCCCACTTCCAGCCAGTACTGGCGACCCACTTCATAGGTCGACACCGAATTGCTGTTGACCGTGGCGTTGGCATTGACCGACTTCTTGTCGAGCACGTTGAACACGTCGACGTTGACGAAGATGGCCTGGTCCCGTGCGGTGGGGATACGCCAGCCCAGCCGCGTGTCCCAGGTCAGCGCCGCGTCGAATTTCTGCTCTTCCCACACATCCACCGAGGTGCCCCTGTAATCGACGTTGCGCCCGGTGTCGCCGATGCGCTTGTAGCCGGCCCGGTAGCGCCAGAAGTTGCTCCACTGCAGGTTGGCCTGGGGGATGTCGGTGATGGTGGTCAGGCGCGCCGTCCACGGTCGGTTGTAGTTGGTCGCCGGGCGGTCCTGGTAGTTGATGAAGCTGCCCTGGTACTGGATCACGTCGTTCTGGTAGTAGGTGTCGTCGGCCTGCACGTAGCTGGGCGAGGAAGCCTTGCTGTCGGTCCAGTTCAGTGCCAGCTGGCCGCCGGTCTGCGTGCCCAGCAGCGTCCAGCGCTGCATCGGCGTCACGGTCAGGGTGTAGGTGTCGGTCTCGCTCTTGCCGTCGTTGGTGTAGGTGGTGTAGTTGCTGGCCAGGTCAGGGTCGGTGGACGGCTGCCCCAGGGTGCGCCCGGACACCTGTACCACCTGGTCACGGCCCTTGCGGTTGACGTACTTGAGGCCGTACTCGATGCCGGCCCACTGCTGCACCACGCCCAGCATCAGCTCGTCGTCATAGGGGATGTCGAGCTGATTGAACAGCGTCTGGTTGCTGCCGTTGGACTTGGTCACCCAGGGTTTGTCGAGGCTCGCGCGGGTTTCGTTGAAGCGCAGGCGGTTGCGCCCGTCCTGCAACTGCCAGCTGGTGACGCTGCGGCCGTAGTAGCGGTTGGCACCGGCACTGAGCAAGGTGGTGCGGTCACCGAACACGTCGTACTCCAGGGAGAAGCGCGGTGCCCAGGTGGTCTTGTCCATGTAGTCGTCACTGTCCACGCGCACGCCGGGGCGCAGGGTCAGCTTGCCCAGGGTGATCTCGTCCTGCACCCAACTGCCCCAGGTGGTGGTGGTGAAATCGAATTCGCCGGGGGCATAGCGGGTGCGGCTCTTCATGTACTGGCCGGCCCAGCCACTGACGGTCTCGCCCATGTTGCAGGCAACGGAATCGGTCACCCCCGCGCTGTTGGTACAGCTGTTGGTGGCGGCCGGGGCCACGTAGGTACTGCTGTCGGTGAGGCGCTCGTAGCGCACGTACTGGCGGGAGAACTCCAGGCCGGTCTGCGGGCGGTGAATGGCGCCCAGCCAGTCGAAGCTGCGCCAGTCGGCATTGAGCTTGTACTGCCAGGTGCGCTGCTGCTGTTCGATATCGCCCCAGCCCCCCTCCAGGGTGTTGGCGGTGGTCTTGCTGCCGATGCCCCAGTCCTTGGTGGTCGACTTGCGCCAGGTCCAGTAGTCGGCCGAGTCCGAGGTGCGGCTCTGTTCCTGGCGGCTCCAGGCCAGGGTCTGTTCGACGCGTGCCAGGTCGCCGTCCCACACGGTGCGCAGGTTCAACTGGGTACCGCCGACCTTGTTGTCATAGCCGGAGTTGGCGACGTTGGCCCGGAAGTAATGGCTCTCCTCGGGCGCGTGGGTCACGCTGGTCTCGACGGTGAGCCGGTCGCTGGCCTGCCACACCGACTTGAGGAAGTAGTTGTCGATGCGCCGCTCCTGCTTCTCCTTGTGATAGCCCATCTCTTCGACGTTGTTGTAGGAGTAGAGGCTCAGCGGAATGGTCGAGCGCTTCTGGCTGAAGTTGCCGATCAGGCCGAAGGTGTCGGTCAGGTGGCCTTGCAAGGTACCGCGCACGATGACCTTGTCGAACTCGGGCTGCTCGTCGGGCGAGCCGGAGTTCTCCATGCGCTGCTCTTCCGTCTCGTCGATGTGGTATTTGGTCCAGGCCGAGCGCGTGGTCTGTACCGAGAACTTGCCGTGCAGGGCCTTGGTCGGGGCGCGGGTCTGGGCGTCGATCACCCCACCGTTGAAGCCGCCATAGGCGGCCGGCACGTTGCTGTCCAGAACCGTGATGTTCTCCAGCAGGTCGGTGTCCAGCGCCAGGCCCTGGCTGCGCCCCGGCACCCTGTCCAGCAACTGCACACGGTCTTCGGCCGGGTCGATGTCGTTGTTCATGTTGATGCCGTCGACCAGGAAGGCGTTCTGGTAGAACGCCGCGCCGTTGATGCTGATGTTGGCCGGGGCGATTTCTCCGGGTGTCTTGCTGCTGAGCTGGTTGTCGTCGAACTGAACGTTGGGATGGCTGCGCAGCAGGCTGGTGATGTCGCCGTTGCCGGCCGGCATTGCCTCGATAAGCTCGCGATCGATATGGGTTTCACCCTGTGGCAGCAGCGCCCGTTCGCGGACCTTGGTGTTTTCCAGCTGGATCTGGTCGGCACGCGGACGCACCACCCGTTGCAGCAGCAGCGCGTCGTCGCCGAGATGCACCCATTCCAGGTCGCTGCCCTTGAGCAGGATCGCCAGCGCCTGATCGGCGCTCAGCTCGCCACGCACCGGCGGGGCACTGAGGTTGCCCAGCAACTGGCTTTCGACACTGATCTGAAGGCCGGTCTGCTGCCCCAGCGCCATCAGCGCAGAGCCCAGCGGCTGGCGCGCGATATCGATGCTGTGGCGCGTCGGCTCGTCATCGGCCAGCACCGGCAACGACACTGCCAGCCCCACTGACAGCAACAGCAGGCGCGCACTGCGCCGACGACCCTGCAACGACTCTTGGGTGCGAATGGACATGCTCTGGTGAACTCCCCGTGCGGCGCGAACGATACGCGCCTGTAAATGAGAATCTGTACGTTTAACTCAGCGGGGCAATAAACGAACGGCGATGGGGAATTTCCAGAACTTCGTGAATTTATTTTTTCCCAGGCGGCGAAGCGCGCTCACGGATGACCGTGATGTACGGCCCCCATTGCGTCAGCTGCCCGCCCAGCGGGGCGATGGCCAGTTGCAGCGCGCTACCTGGCGACCGCAGGTTCAGCGACGCGGTGATGCGCCGCTGGCCCAGGGCACGGTCCTGCAGCAGCAACACGCCGGGGTAATAGGCACGCAGTTGCTCGATGACTTCGGCCAATGGACGGTCGTTGACCAGCAACTGCCATTGGCGCCATGCCGCAACCTGCTCCAGCTGCACCCGGCTGCGCTGCGCCGGGCCCTGGTTCAGCCCCACGCGCAGGCTGTCGCCCGCACCCAGCGCCGGCACTGCCAGTTCGCCGCGCCTGTCACGCACCTGCACCGAGCCGCTCTGCACTGCTACCGACACCGCGCTGCGGCTCAGGTCCACATCGAACGCCGTGCCGGTGACGGTCACCTTCACGTCTTCGGCCTGCACCGTGAAGGGCCGCGCGGCGTCATGGCTGACCTCGAAGAATGCCTGGCCCTTGAGCAGCGTGACCGCACGCGCACCCGGCTCGAACGCCACGCGGATGGCGCTGTCGCTGCCCAGTTCGATGTGGCTGCCGTCGCTCAGGCGCACCTGCCGGTGCTCGCCCGCCGTGCTGCTGTAGTCGGCCGGCGGTGCACGCCCCACCAGCAACAGCACGCAGGCCGCCAGCGCGCTCGCCGCCAGCGCCCGGCGTGGCCAACTGCGCCGGCGGGCTGCCATGCGCGGTGCGGCGGGCACCTGGTGCGACGTTGGTGGCTCCAGCGGGTCGATGCCGGCGCTCAGCATCCAGACCTTTTGCACCTTGCGCCAGGCCGCCGCATGGCGTTCGTCAGCGGCCAGCCAGCGCGCATGGGCCTGGTGCAGCAGCACGTTGTCCGGTTCGGCATTGCATTGCAGCAGCCAGTCCATGGCGGCCTGCCACACCGGGTCGTCCTTCAGCGAGCCGGGCGTTCGGCAAGACGGGGTGGTATCAGTCATCGGCCAGATGCTCCGCACAGTGGGTCAGTGCGTCACGCACCAGTTGGTGCGCCAGACTAGTCGAAATATTCAAGCGGGCGGCAATTTCCTGAAAAGTCATGTGCTGCAAGCGGTGCATGTGAAAGGCCTGCCGCGCCCGCTCCGGCAGCAGCGCCAGGGCGTCCTGCAGCACACGCAACTGATCGCGGTGCAGGGCCTGATGCTCCGGCGACGGTGCGCTCGACGGCAGCTCATCGAGCCGTTCGCCGCCATCGGGCTGGCGGTTTTCCAGGGTCGTGCGGCGCAGCAGGTCGAACGACAGGTTGCGCACGATGCGGTACAGGTACCCCACCGGGTTGCCCAACTGCGCACCGGCGTCGGCCTGCCCGCAGAAACGCAGCCAGGCCTCCTGCACCACGTCCTCGGCCTGCGCACGGCAGCCGACGATGGGTGCCGAATAGTCGACCAGCGCAGCACGGTGGGAAAGGTACAACTGGAGTTTATCGCTGGGGCAGGACACGGCGACGACCATTGAAGGCAGGAGCGGGTTGGGAGGGCCGCTATTCTGCATTCAGTTGCGAATGATTATCAACTGAAATATCAGGCCTGCTCCTGCGCCTTAAGGTGAGCTAGCCCGCCACCACCGCGGGTTCATGCACCGTCACCCGGTTGCGCCCGCCGTGCTTGGACAGGTACAGCGCATGGTCGGCCCAGGCAATCAGTTCGGCGTGGCTGCTGGAGGGATGGCTCAGATCGGCTACGCCCAGGCTGATGGTGAAACGGATGTCCTGCCCCTCATGGCTGACGCTCAGGCGTTCGACCGCCTTGCGCAGGCGCTCGGCAAAGATCAGCGCGCCGGCCTTGTCGGTGTCCGTCAGCACCACGCCGAACTCTTCGCCACCGTAACGGCCGGCCACGTCGCTGTCGCGGATCTGCTCGCGAACCACCCTGGCCACCTGGCGAATGACGGCATCGCCCGCCGGGTGGCCATAGGTGTCGTTGACCCGCTTGAAATGGTCGATGTCGAACATCACCAGGCTGGTGGCGTTGCCATAGCGCTGATTGCGCGCATGCGCCAGTTGCAGGCACTCCTCCCAATGCCCGCGGTTGTACAGCCCGGTCAGGCAATCGGTGCTGGACAGCTTCTGCAACTGCGCGTTGGCGGCCTGCAACTGGTGGCGGTTGGTGGCCACATCGGTCACGTCGTAGATCACCAGGCAGATCTGGCGGATCTCGCTGTCGGTGGAGCGCAACGGCAGCAGCGTGGTGTTCTGGTACATGAAATCCACCTGGCCGGTGATCGGCTGGTAGTTCTTGAACCGCACCAGATACGGGCGCTGCTCCCAGATGGTGAAAGCCGGGGTGCCCAGGGTCGCGACGCTGTCCACCTTGTGGCTGAACCATTGCCGGTCGACCTCGGGGAACAGGCTGAAGAAGCACTGGTTGTAGGCATCCCTGGGCTGCACCCCCGAGCGGTTTTCCATGAAGGTGTTCCACACCTGCACCCGATGTTCGCGGTCGAGCACCACCACGCCCACATCGATGCTCTGCACGATGCTCAGCAGCCAGTGAAATTCCTTCAGGTCGATAGGATCGCGCATGGGCTCAGTTCATCAGGTAGGCAAGTTTATGGGTCAAGCGCTCGATGGAGTCTTCGGTGAACAGCAACAGCAGGTCGAAACGGATATCGTGCCCTTCCAGGCTGTAGCTGATCTCGACCGCCAGGGTTTTCTGCCAGCGTTGGCCGTTGACCTGGATAAGCTCGTCGATGGTGCCGTGCTGCCCGAGGATCTGCGGGTGGCCCTGGGAGAACACCACGTCGATCTGCTCGGCAATGCTGCTCAGGCACGCACCGATCAATACGCTGGAGAAGTCCAGCAACAGCTCCATGTCGGAATACTCGATGCTCTGGTGGCGCATCAGCTTGGCCATGTCGGCGATTTCCGAATCGTGGAACATCAGCAGGGCCTCGCCGGCGATGCCGCTGCCGATGAAGCCCTGGCAGATTGCCGTGAGCCGCTGGCTGCTGCCCGCGTCGGCCAGCGCCATGTGCAACTCGCCCACCTCGAAGAGGTTGACGCTGGGCACCGGCAACTGCACGAACACGCCCAGCACCTTGGCGATCAGGGCTGCGGCGCGGCCGATGGCGACGTTGACCGTTTCGCTGAACACCTCGCGAAAGCCGATGACGGCAGTCGCCGCGCCGGCCAGCGGTGTCGCCGAGCGCTCACCCAACAGCCCCAGCTGGGCCAGCAGGCGGCGCAGCTCGTCCTGGTCGAAGGGTTTTTTCAGAAACGCCAGCGCGCCCAGGTCCAGCACCCGGCGCACGGCCTCTTCCTGCACATCGCCCGAGATCACGATGACCTTGGGGCTCAGGCCTTCGTCACGCAGCGCAGCCAGCACCTGGTAGCCATCCATGGTGGGCATGGTCAGGTCCAGCAGCACCACCTGGCCCAGGCCGCGGCGTATGGCGTCCATGGCCTGGCGCCCGTCGCTGGCCTCGGTAACCGTTACCGGCCAGTTGGCGGGCAGCGCGCGCAGGACCTGCTTGCGGGCCACCATGGAGTCATCGCACACCAGCAAGGACATCGTTGACACAGACGGGGCGCTCATCGAGTGAATATCAATATAAAAAGTAATGGCATCATGCCATGATCCGACGCCAGGTTCTACGTACCCGCGGCGTCAGCGGTGCTGAGCGAATCCACTTGCACATTCCCTGCCAGGCCATCGCGCAGCATCTGCACGAATGCCTCCCGCGCCGGATGTCGCCCCGCCCCCTCGTGCCAGTAGAACAGGTTGTTGACCGCCTTCAGGTCGGCGAACTCGTGCCCGATCCACCCTGCGCCCTGGCGGTACTGCTCGTAGATGCCGCGCGGCACCAGTGACACCCCGGTGCCGGCGCTGACGCAGCTGACAATCGCACCGTAGCTGCCGATGCCCACGATGGGCAGCTTGTGCCCCTGGGCCTGCAGCCAGTGCTCCAGTGCAGCCCGATACGGACAGCCTTCAGGCCACATGAATACGGCCTTGCCCACCAGGTCCGCGGCGCTGCGCAGCGGCCCCAGTGACGGTGCGCCGATCAGCAGCAGGTCTTCCTGGTACATCAGGGTGCGGCGCAGGTGCGGGCGCTCGACATCCACCGCCACGATCGCACCATCGAGACGGTGGTTGAGCACATCGTCGAGCATCTGCGACCAGGTGCCGGTGCTCAGCTCCAGCGTCACCTCGGGATAGCGCGCATGGTACTGCGCCAGAAACCGCGGCAGGCGCCCGCTGGCCGAGGACTCGATGGCTCCGATGCGCAAGCGTCCGGATGGTTTGGCGGACGGCGCCAGCGCCTGCCTGGAGGCCTCGGCCAGGGCCAGCATCTGCGTGGCATAGGGCAAGAAGGTTTCTCCCGCCGGACTGATCACCAGCCCGCGCCCGCGGCGATGGAACAACGGCACGCCCAGCTCGGCCTCCAGCGCCTTGATCCGCGCCGTGATGTTGGACGGCACGTAGTGCAGCACCTCGGCCGCACGGGCAATGCTGCCGGTGTCGTGGACGGTCTTGAACATGCGGATCTGCATCAGCTCCATACATCACCCAAAGTGAACGATTGGCTCAGTATAAGTCGATTGTAGTGAGCAGTAGGCGTTCCGATACTGAGCGCACCCGCCCTTCGGAAGCCCACCCCATGACCCGCCCCAGCTCACTGAAAATTGCCTGCGCCGTACTCTTCGTGCTGCTGTGCTGGGCCTACTCGCCCACCGGCATCCGCCTGGGCTTGCAGGGCTATGCGCCCACGCATCTGGCGCTGGCGCGCTTTATCGTGGCGTCGCTGTTCATGGCGGTCATCGCGCTGCTGCGCGGCATCGCCCTGCCCCGGCTCAGGGACGCGCCCACCCTGCTGTTGCTTGGCCTGTTCGCGGTCAGCCTGCACCATGTGGCCATCAACTACGGCCAGCGTGGGGTCAGCGCCGGGGCGGCCAGTGTGCTGGCGCAGTCCACGCCGCTGTTCAGCCTGCTGATCGCGCACTGGGTGTTCAAGCAGGTGGCCGGGGCCTGGCATTGGGGCTGCCTGCTGCTGGGCATGGCCGGCGCGGTGATCGTGGTGGCCGGCGATCGCGGGCTCGGTCAGTTCGACCCGCACGGGTTGCTGATTCTGGTGGCGGCATTGTCGTGGAGCATCTATTTCGCCCTGCAGAAACACCACGGCCACCGCTACGACGCGCTGACCATCACCTGCTACACCGTATGGTCGGGCACTGCATTGCTGATGGTGTACCTGCCGGGGCTGCTCGACGACCTGGGCCACGCGCCGTCCCAGGCCAACACTGCGGTGCTGGTGCTGGGGGTATTCCCCAGCGCGCTGGCCTACCTGGCCTGGGCCTGGGTACTGCGCCACTGCGAGGTCACCCGGGTGACCCTGGCGCTGTACCTGATACCCGCCTTCGCCATGCTGATCGCCGCAGCGCTGCTGGGCGAGCGGCCCTCGGCTTCGGTGATGCTGGGCGGGCCGTTGGTGCTGATCAGCGTGCTGGCGCTGAACCTGAGGCCGCCTCGGCTGCCGGTTCAGCCGGGTCGCCAAACTTCACATTGAAGTAGTCGAGCAGGGTCTGGCCACGACGCAAGGTACTGCGCACCTCTTCGCTCTGCGCCAGCAGTTCGGCGCTGGGCCTGGCATGCTGTTCAGCCGGCAGCGGCGTAGACCACGCCTTCACTTCAGGAGGTATGCCCGCCTTGGGCCGGTTGTTGACCCAGTGCGAGATATGGCACGGCAAGGTCCAGCCGCCGAAGGCCTGCACAAACAGAAAGCCAAACCAGTGCTGCCACCACGGGAAGTTGTCGCGATAGCCCTGGCGGGCCATGTGGAAGAACGCCACGGTGCCCTCCTCGAACTCTTCATCGGGCGCTGGCGGCAGGCTCGCCGGGCCCTCTTCCATGTACACCCGGATCGCTTCCCATTCGGCAATCGCCGCGCCCAGGTGGCCGCTGGGCACGTTGATCCACAGCACATTGCCGGTGTCGGCCTGACGCAGGCAGAACATCAGGTTGAAGGCGGGCAGCACGGCGTACTCGGTGACGGTGTGCCCCGCGCTGACGCAGGCGATCACCGACTCCCACGGCACGAAGATCGGCGCCGCGCCCCGGGTGGGCACGAACGCCACCTCCCGGCGCTGGCGGTTGAAGCGTATCGGCGGGTGAATCGTCACCTCGCGCATCACCCGCCAGAACATCCCCGCATACAGCAACGACAGGCAGGCGATGAAGCCCCAGATGAACCCGTTGGCCATGAAGTCGGAGAAGGTGCTCCAGAACGGCTCCACATGGCGGCGTGCCCAGGAGCCGAGCAAGGCAGTGAGCATGAAGCAGGTAACCACGCCCATCACCGAGGCGATGCCGCAGCGCGCCATGAACTCGAAGTTGCCCTGGCCGATGGCAAAGTCCAGGTACACCTCGTTGGATTCGCGGTGCAGGTTGCGGCTGCTGTAGGCCGGCATGCCGGTGGGGATCGGCAGGGGCGAGAGGTAGACGATCTCGGTGCCGGCCACCCGCTCGAAGTCACCGGCGTGGGGCAGGCGTTCGTATTTGCTGTCGGTCATCGAGCTATTCCTCTTCCAGCGTCAATGGCCGCGCCATGTCTTTGATCCAGTGCCACAGGATGTAGAAGATGGGGCTTGCGCAGCAGACGCCGATCAACAGCAGCCCGACAGCATTGTTGAGCAACTGGCGCGGGTTGCACTCCAGGGGGCCGCTGTTGCCCTTGCCCATGCGCACACAGCCATGCTCCGGATAGGCCATGACATAGGCGCCCCAGGCAAACAGCGCGGCCAGCAGGGCGAACAGCAGCATCAGGCCCACCTCGGTATCGCGATTGCCCAGGCGCTCCCAGCGTTGCGCCAGCCGCAGGTTCAGCATGCGTCGACATCCTTGTTCATACAGGCTCCTATGAAAAACGGCGCACAGTATCACGCAAATAGTCGTCGAGCAGTTTTACATCGCCGTGGGGCCTGGGCAGTGCCGGGGCGGCTCCCCCTCGTGCCAGCTCGCTCTCGATGAACTGGTGCAGCAGTACGCGGCGAGGCCCGTAATCGGCTTCGCTGGCGATGCGTTTGACGCGAAGCAGCTCGTCCAGGTCGGCCAGCAGCAGCGGGTCGTGCAGGGTCGCCTCCACCAGTTGGGCGAACGCGGTGGGCGGCATGCCCAGGCCCTGTTCGATCCAGCGCACCGCCAGCAACGGGCGCAATACGTAGAGGTACTTCTTCAGGCGCACCTCTTCGCCCTGCAGGTAGATGCGAAAGTTCTTGGTAGCCATCGACAGGTAGTGGTGAAACGCCGCCTGCGGCGAATGGAACTGTCTGGCCAGGCCGCGCAAGGCTTGCAGCGCCCCCGGCTCGGCGCGGTACACCAGCGGCGAGTCGAGCCATTCGAGCAGGGTCGGGTTGGCATTGCGCAGCAGGCGCAGGGTCTTGCGCAGCTCCCAGCCACTGATGTCGAGTTCGTCGGTGAGCGGGCGCTCGATCACGTCGCGTGGCTCGTCGATGCGCAGGTACCAGTCCTGGCGGTGCACGTAGATGAAGCGCACGTCGAAGTCGCTGTCGGTGGAGGCAAAACCCCAGGCGCGGCTGCCGGATTCGCAGGCGTAGAGCACGCGCACGTCATGCTCGCGCTCGATGCGTTGCAGTTCTTCGAGTACCCAGCTGCGCATCGCACTGGGCAGGGGGTGACGGTCTTCCATGTTCATGTTCGAATCCTCGTTGTACCCCTTCGCCGGCACGGCCGGCGAAGAGGCCATCAGCCTTTCACACACACCACCTGACGCAACGTGTGCACCACTTCCACCAGCTCGCGCTGCGCCGCCATCACCGCATCGATGTCCTTGTAGGCCATCGGGATCTCGTCGATCACGTCCTTGTCCTTGCGGCACTCCACATGCGCGGTGGCGCGCACCTGGTCCTCAAGGGTGAAGGCCTGTTTGGCCCGGGTACGGCTCATGACCCGCCCGGCACCGTGGCTGCAGGAGCAGAACGATTCCTCGTTGCCCAGGCCGCGCACGATGAAACTCTTGGCGCCCATCGAGCCCGGAATGATCCCCAACTGGCCCTTCTGTGCCGACACCGCGCCCTTGCGCGTCACCAGGATCTCCTGGCCGAAGTGCTGCTCTTTCTGCACGTAGTTGTGGTGGCAGTTGACCCCCTGCAGGTTGGCCTCGAACGGCTTGCGGATGAGCTGGCGCGTTGCCTCGATCACCGCGTGCATCATCAGCGCACGGTTCTGCCGGGCAAAGTCCTGGGCCCACTCCACCGCCTGGACGTAGTCGTCGAAATGTCGGCTGCCTTCCTCGAAATACGCCAGTTCCTTGTCCGGCAGGTTGGCGATGTGCTGGCGCATGTCGGCCTTGGCCAGCTCGATGAACAGGTTGCCGATGGCATTGCCCACGCCCCGCGAGCCGCTGTGCAGCATGAACCACACGCGGTCGGCCTCATCCAGGCACACCTCGATGAAGTGGTTGCCGCCGCCCAGGGTGCCCAGGTGCTGGCGATTATTGGTCTTCTGCAGTTGCGGGTACTTGTCGGTGATCGCCTTGAAACGCCCGGCCAGGGCCGACCACGCCTGATCGGCGGCGGTCGGTACGTGGTTCCACGCGCCCTGGTCGCGCCGGCCGAAGGTCTTGCCGTGGGGCACTGCCTTCTCGATGGCGCTGCGCAGCCCTTGCAGGTTGTCGGGCAGGTCGGCCGCCACCAGCGAGGTGCGCGCCGCGATCATGCCGCAGCCGATGTCCACGCCCACCGCCGCCGGGATGATCGCGCCCAGGGTCGGGATCACGCTGCCAATGGTCGAGCCCTTGCCCACGTGCACATCGGGCATCACGGCCAGGTGCTTGAAGATGAACGGCAGGCGCGCGGTGTTCATCAGTTGCTGGCGTGCGTCCTCGTCCACCGGCACGCCCTGTGTCCAGAGCTTGATCGGTTTGCCGTTGGCCACTTCGAGGATGTTCATGTGTTTCATCTCAATTGTCCTTGTAGCCCGCCAGGCCCGAAGGCCTGGCAGGTGTCATGCGGTTTTCAGGCTGACCAGCCCATTCAACACCTGATCCAGCCCGCCGAATACCGAAATCCGGTCGATGCGCTCGGCCACCCGCTCCAGGGTTTCCAGCTCCTTCAGGCGCAGGGCCGTCGGGTTGTCTTCCATGACCTTGGCGGTGTTGAGCAGCGAACGGGTCGCCGAGGTTTCCTCGCGGCGCCGGATCACGTTGGCCTGGGCCGCCTTCTCCGCCTCCACCACTTGCGCCAGCAGGGTCTTCATTTCACCCGGCAGAATGATGTCGCGCACGCCCAGGCCGCTGACCTCGATGCCGCTGCCCACCAGTTTCTCGGCCAGGTACTGGCTGACGGTGTCGTCGATCAGTTGCTTGTTCTCCAGCAGCTCGTCGAGGGTACGCGTGCCCACGGCCGCACGCAGGCCGAACTGCACCTCGCGGTACAGGTGTTCCAGCGGTTTGCTGAGGCTGGCGAAAGCCATCAGCACGTCGCTGTAGCGCCAGTTGGCCGCCAGGTTCAGGCGCAGGCTGACCTTGTCGCGGGTGAGGATCTCCTGGCCGCTGACCTCCAGCGACTGGATGCGCATGTCGACCATATCGACACTCACCTGGCGGTTGAAGCGCCAGAAGCCGTACTGACCGGCCGGCAGCAGCTCGACCACCGCACCATCGACCTTGAGCACGCCCACATGGAAGGCCGGCACCGGCGCCAGCAGCACCGCATCCAGCCCGGCCAGGGTGCGACCGCGCAGCTTGGGCTGGCCGAGCTGGCCGAGCAGGGTCGGCTCCAGGCGATAGCTGTGGGTCAGGTCGATGCGCTGCAGGGTCTGCGCGCTCTGGCCCTTCCAGTACAACTGGCGGCTGCCCGGTGGCAGCAGTTCCGCCAGTGCGCCATCCTCGAAACGCAGGCCCACTTCGTGTTCGGCCAGGTCCATGCGCTCGAAGTACTGATCCACCACCGCCGGCTCGCTCTGGCGCAGGTAGCCGGCCAGGCGGTGCTCGAAGCGCGGGGTGTTGAGGCTGAAGGTTTCCACCGTCAGCCGGTTATGCAGGTCAAGGCGCTGATGCACGCCCGGTTCCAGGATCGACACGAAGTCGCCCTCGCAGAACAGCAGGCCGCGTTCGTTCTTTTTCACGATGAAGCGCTTGAGCAGTTTCATTCTGTATTTCCCTTTCAATGAATTCCGTGGTGCCGGTGCTGCCGGTACGCCGAGCGCTGCAGGTGGGGCCCGGGGGGAGGTGCACGCGTCGGGACATCAGAGTCCTTTGCCGACCGAGTCCTTCGGTCCGACGTTGCGCCTTGCCCCGGGCCCGGCCAGCAGGCCGGGCGTACCAGCGGTGGCGGGGGCGTCCTTCGCGACAGTCAGCCATCCTGGCTGCAAGTGCGTTGCCCTCGCCTCACCGGCGGGTGTTACGGGTACAGCTACCGTGGAGGGTATGTAACGAGTTCTAGGCTCGTTGGCGGCCCCATCCGGGGTTGCGCCAGCGACCGGTCGTTGCGGCGGCGGCATGCACGACACCAACACCAGGGGTGGGCTCGTGCACCGGTGGGGTTGTGAACCCCGACCCGTTGGCCTGCTTGGCGATGCGGTCGAAAGTGTTATTGCGAGGGGCGTGCCAGGTTTTGTTAAAGCACTAGAATTTATTTTCAACTCATTGATTTATAAGTGTTTTATTTTCATCTTCGCTAAATCAATCTGCGCACTAGGCAAATGCTTGAGGGCTTTTATGTATACTTTTATCTCTTCATTTATCCAAAAAGATAAACAGCATGCACAAGCGCAGCGTTGCCATCGGCTTCATCGGTACCACCCTCGACCGCAACGGAAAGGGTGCCGCGCGCTGGAACAAGTGGCGGCCCACCGTCGCGCTGTGCCAGCAGCCGGATCTTTCGATCGACCGCCTGGAGCTGATTCACGGCAAGAGCGAACGTGATCTGGGCCTGGCCGAGCGCCTGCGCGAGGATGTACTCAGCGTGTCGCCCCACACCGAGGTGCGCCTGCACCGCCTGGCACTGCACAACCCGTGGGATTTCGAAGAGATGTACGGCGCGCTGCATGACTTCGCCAGCAGCTACCACTTCGACACCGAGCACGAGGACTACCTGGTGCACATCACCACCGGCACCCACGTTGCGCAGATCTGCTGGTTTCTGCTGACCGAGGCGCGCTACCTGCCGGCGCGGCTGGTGCAGACCTCGCCGGCGCGCGGCAAGGAAGAAGAGCGTGACCCGGCCGGCACCAGCACGCTGATCGACCTCGACCTGTCGCGCTATGACCATATCGCTTCGCGCTTTCAGCGCGAGCAGGCGCACAGCCTGGCGTTTCTCAAGGCCGGCATCGCTACGCGCAACGTGGCGTTCAACCACTCCATCGAGCAGATCGAGCGCGTCGCCCTGCGCTCCACCGCCCCGATGCTGCTGGTGGGGCCGACCGGTGCCGGCAAGTCGTTCCTGGCCCGGCGCATCCATGAACTCAAGCGCACGCGCCACCAGCTGGAGGGCCGCTTCGTCGAAGTGAACTGCGCCACGCTGCGCGGCGACGGCGCCATGTCGAGCCTGTTCGGGCATATCAAGGGCGCCTTCACGGGAGCACAGAACGCCCGCGACGGCCTGCTGCGCGCCGCCGACGGCGGCATGCTGTTTCTCGACGAAATCGGCGAACTGGGCGCCGACGAACAGGCCATGCTGCTCAAGGCCATCGAAGAGAAGCGCTTCTTCCCGATGGGCGCAGACAACGAGGTGCAAAGCGACTTCCAGCTGATCGCCGGCACCCACCGCGACCTGCGCAAGCAGGTAGCCGAAGGGCTGTTTCGCGAAGACCTGTATGCGCGCATCAACCTGTGGACCTTCGAACTGCCGGGGCTGGCCGGGCGGCGCGAAGACATCGAGCCGAACATCGATTTCGAACTGCAGCGCCACGCCCGCGAACAGGGCCGCAACGTGCGCTTCAACCTTGAAGCCAAACGCCAGTACCTGGCGTTCGCCCATTCACCGCAAGCACGCTGGGCCGGCAACTTTCGCGAGCTGTCGGCCTCGATCACGCGCATGGCGACCCTGGCCGACAGCGGACGCATCGACGAGCCCCTGGTCAGTGAAGAGATCACCCGGCTGCAACGGGCCTGGGGGGTTGCGGCGCCCACCGAGCCGTTGCTTGAAGGGCGTGAGCTGGACCTGTTCGACCGCCTGCAACTGGAGGCCGTGCTGCGGGTGTGTCGCGATGCCCGCTCGCTGTCCGACGCAGGGCGCCAGCTGTTTGCGGTGTCGCGCCAGGACAAGGAAAAACCCAACGATGCCGACCGCCTGCGCAAATACCTGGCGCGCTTCGAACTGGACTGGAACCAGCTGCGCAGCTGAGCTGCCATGCTAGAATCCGCGCCCCGGCCGTATTGGCCGGCACACTTTCCCTTCCACCGAAAAAGGACTCTCGGTCTTGTCGTTCATGACATCTCCTCGTCTGCACCTTGCCACCCTCAGCCTGTTCACCGCCCTGAGCCTTACCGCCACCGCCAGCTTCGCCGACGAAGACGAGGCCGTTGCCAAGGGCCGCTGGCAGGGCCTGGCCGGCATGGCCAACCTCTACCTGAACGATGCCGACGCACAGGAATTCATCGATGCCGGCGACAAGGAGAAAAGCGAGCACGACAACATGGCTGGCGCCCTGGCCTATTACCTGACGGCCGCACGCCTGGACCCGAAGAACGCCTATGCGTCCTACCAGGCCGGCGCCGCCCTGGCCTCGATGGAGAAGTTCGATCTGGCTGGCGACCTGCTCGACCAGGCCCGCGAGCGCGGTTTCTGGCAGGCCGTGATCCTGCGTGACGACGACGAGCTGGAGGGCATGAAGGACGCACCGGCCTACAAGAAACTGCTGCAGAGCGCCGAGGCCAACTACGCCAAACAGGCCAAGGATGCCGGTGCGGCGGCGTTCAGCATCCCCGAAGGCGAGGCCCCGGCCGGCGGCTGGCCGGTAGTGGTGTGGTTGTCCGGCTACGGCACCGAAGGCAGCAAGGGCATTCGCATGCGTGAAGAGCTGGTGGGCGAACGCGCCGTACTGGTGGGTGTGAACGGCACGCTCAAGCGCGACGAGGGCCAGTTCATGTGGCAGCAACACTCGGTCGAGCCGACCGAGAAAGCCGTGGCGGCCGCGCTCAAGGCCCTGGAAAAGCAGACCCGCATCGACCGCTCGAACGTGGCGTTGATCGGCTTTTCCCAGGGCGCCGAACATGCGGCGCACCTGATCGCCGAATACCCGCAGCATTACAGCGGCGCGGTACTGCTGTCGCCGGGCGGCTTTCGCATTCCATTCGCCGTGCAGAAGGCCAAGGACAAGCGCATCGTGATCGTGCACGGCGCCAAGGAGCATTCGAGCAACCTGGAACTGACCGCAACCACGCAGAAGGCGTTCGAAGGCAGCAACCCGGTGCAAAGCCACGAACACCTGGCCGGGCACACCTTCCAGGATGACTGGGAAACGGCGTATCGCGGCTACCTCGATTACGCGTTGGGGCTGACCCCGGCGGGCTGACTACAGCGCGGCTTTCGCTAGCAAGGCTGGCTCCTGCAGGGTTGGGATAAACGGCAGGAGTCAGCCTTGCTGACGAAGAACCCTTCGAGATCTGTCCAAAAGTCCTACAGCAGGCCCCAAAAAACCATTCTATGCTTGCACCTGAGTTCGACGCCCCTGTGGCTCGAAGCTGGGGGGCTGTTATCGATGCACCGGGGCGCCGCAAGCCAATCCCGACACCGATACAGCCCCTCTTTTTTTGCCTCAGCGCAGCCCCAACTGCCCCCGCAGGTAGTCATACAGCCCCGACGCACTCTTGCGATAGCCATCGGCCGTCAGGTGCACCAGGTCGCCTCGCGCCAGCCCCTCTGCCTGCCACCGCGCAATCGAGCACTCCCCGCCCATGTAGGCCTGCCAGTCCCAGAACAGCACGTTGGCCTGGCGTGCCACCTGGCGCTGGATCTGCACCACCTGCGGCAACGACTGCGGGCGCCGCGTCGCGCAGGTGCGCGCACCACGCTGCTTGATCGAGTCCGAAGGCCCCACCAGCAGGATCACTGCCCGTGGCTGCACCCGCTTGAGCTGGGCCACGGTACGGCGCAACTGGTCACGGTACTTGGCCATGTCCAGGGTGTTGTCGAACGCCTCGTTGGTGCCATAGGCCAGAATGATCAGGTCCGGGCGCAGGGCCTTGAGGTTTTCCTGCCAGCCAGCCTGCCATTTGTCCTGCACCTCCAGCCGCGCACCATTGATGCCCAGGGCCGAATAGGTCACCCCGGCGTTCTTCTGGCCCTGGATGTACCAGCCACCCAGCACCGTGCCCGGGTGGGCATTCAGGCTCATGTCCACCGGCAGGCTGATGCTGTTGAGCGGCGGGCTGAAGCGCCACTGCCCGTTGCTTGCGGCCAGCATCACGCGGCGCGCCGCGTTCTGCCCGCCACGGGCGGTAAGGCTGCTGTTCTCCCGCGCCTGGTACAGGGCCGAGATACGGTAGCGCTGGGCACTGGGTTCGCGCGCCTCCAGGCGCACGCTCGGGTTTGCTGCCAGCGGTACCGACAGGTAGCCCCCCAGCGGGAACTGGGTGCTTTGCTGGTTGCGCGCCGACACCAGCTCCCACTGGCGCCTGGCCGTCTTGAGGATCAGGTTGTCGTAGCGCGTGCCAGGTACCGGTGTCGCCGCCACAAAGCCTATGCCGCCATCGCCGTACTGCGACTGCAGCAAGCGACGCATCTCGCCGCTGAACAGGTCGGCGGCAGTGTGCGAATCTCCGAATTGCACGATATTGACCGGTGTGCGACTGGAGGTGCGCAGCTTGCCGGCCAGCACCGCAAGGTTGCCGTCACGGCTGCCGGTCGCCTTCTGCTGCACGGCGAGGGGGCGCGCGGCCGGCGCGTTGACCGCCGCCACCGGGCTGCAGCCCGGCAGCGCGCAGATAAGCGCCGCCAGCACCAGGATGTTGTGCGCTCGGCGCATGCTCAGTGTCCCGTTACGGTCAGGCCCGGGAAGGCGATCATCGACAGTACCTGCTCGGCGATCAGCTTCTGGCCCGTGGTGGTGAAGTGGATGCCGTCGTCGACACGGGTCTTGACCCGTTTGCCCTGGCTGTTCTGCAGGGTATAGGAGAACTCGTCGGCCTGGTAACCGAGCACGCCGTTGGCCGACACGTAATGCTGCTGGTACAGCTGCGCCTGGCTTTCATACAGCCCGCTGAGATAGGCCATGGCCGTCGACAACCTGGGCTTTTGCATGTTGGGCGGGCCGACCCAGATCACCTGCACATTGTGAGCGCGGGCCTCGTCCAGGATCCGGTCGATGCGCTTGCGGTACAGCGCCTCCCACTCAGGCGATTTGAAACGCAGGAACGGCTTGCCCTTGGACTCGGGCATGTCCCACGGGTCGTTCGGACCCAGGAACACCACCATCAGGCGGATGTTGGGGTGATTCTGCAGCGTGTCGGACACCGTCTGCGGCCAGTTGAAAAAACCGGGGTACGCCAGGCCCGTGCTCTGGCGGCTGAGGTTGACGCTCTTGATCTGGTAGCGCTTGAGCAAGGTGTTGGCCAGGTGCGGCGCCACGCCCTGCATCAGCGAGTCGCCCACCAGGAACACTTCGTCGCCAGCCGCCAGGCTCACGGCCTTGGGCGGCTGCCCCGGCACCAGCGGTTGCGCCGCCACCTTGACCGGTTGCGCGGCGGGCGCCTGCGCCACAACCGGCGGCACTGTCGCTGGCTGCACTGCAGGGGGCCTGGCCGCAGGTGTCGGCGCCACCACCGGTACCTTGGCAGGCGCCGGCGCCTTGGCATGCGGCTGCGCCAGGTCGACCAGCACCACCGGCATACTGGGCGGCAGCTCGACCGTCGGCACGCCCTCGGCCTGGGCCAGCAGCGTCTGGCGCTCCAGGCTGTCGATGAAGCTGCTGCGCGCATCCCCCAGGGCCTGGGTCAGGTTGCCGCCCAGGCGCCACGCCTGGCTCTGCCCTACCCAGGGCAGCTCGCAGCTCTGGTGGTACTTCTGCTGGCAGTACAGGCTGATGGAGTTCTGGTTCAGCCAGAACAGCAGCAAGGTGGTGACCAGGATCGCGTACAGCACCTTGGCCGCGCCCATTTGCGTCTTGAACAGCTGACCGGTACTAGAAGCTTGCATAGATGAACCCCGGCACGCCCGATTGCGAAGCGAAGATGACCAACGACACGAACAACCCCAGCGGGATCGGGTAGAGCTGCCAGGGCAGCCGGCTGCTGGCGGCAAAACCCTGGCGCAGCAGCGCCAGCACCTGCGGGTACACCGCGATGTACAGCACGCAGCCCAGCAACAGCAGGCCGGTGGGGCTCAACAGCCCGCCCAGGCTCAGGCCGGCGATGCCACCGAGCATGTCCAGCGCATCATCCAGGCTCGCGCAGCGAAAGAAGATCCAGGCGAAGGCGACGTAGTGGAAGGTCAGCAGGCGCGCCAGCACATCCGCGCCCGGCCAGCGCATCGGTTGTGGCAGCACGTAGGTGGAGGCCTTGTACAGCGCCAGCCCCACGCCGTGCAGCGCCCCCCAGATGATGAAGTTGAGGCTCGCGCCGTGCCACAGGCCGGAAACCAGCATCGCCAGCAGCATGTTCAGGTTGCCGCGCCACACGCCCTGGCGGTTGCCGCCCAGCGGGATGTACACGTAGTCGCGAATGAAGGTCGACAGGCTGATGTGCCAGCGCCCCCAGAACTCCTTGAGGTTGCGGGCCGCGTAGGGCGCATTGAAGTTGGCCGGCAGGCGAAAGCCCAGCAGCAGCGCCACGCCGGTCACCAGGTTGGTGTAGCCGCTGAAGTTCAGGTAGATCAGCAGGCTGTAGCCGTACACGCTCAGCAGCAGTTGCTCGGCGCTGAAGCCGCTTGGGGTCTCGAACACCGGGTCGACCCACTCGCTGCCCAGCCAGGCACTGAAGAAGAACAGCTTGACCACCGCCAGCGCAATCAGCCCCAGCGCCCGCTGCGGCTCCAGCACCTGGCGGATCTGCGCCGGGCGAATCTGCGGCAGCATGTGCGCGGCGCGGTTGACCGGGCCGGCCACCAGGCTGGGGAAGAAGGCCAGGTACAGGGCCAGGTCCAGCGGCGCGGCCGGGGCCATTTCACCGCGGTTGATCGACACCAGGTAGCTGACCGAATGGAAGGTGTAGAACGACAGCCCGATCGGCAGCAGCACCTCCAGCACCGGCAGCGAGACGTCCAGGCCCAGGTCGGCCAGCGCGGCCTGCACACCCCCCACGAAGAATTCCTGGTACTTGAAGACATAGAAGCAGCCCAGCACCAGCAGCAACACCATCAGGTAGGTGAAGCGCCGTCCGGGATGTCGCGCGCTGAACAGCCCCAGCAGGTAGACCAGCAGGGTGTAGCCGAGCAGGATGTACAGCGAATCGAGGCTGAAGCTTGCGACCAGCGCATAGCTGCCCGCCAGCAGCAGGACGTTCTGCAGGCGAACGCTCCAGCAAAGGCTCCAGTAGACCGCGAAAAACAGAGTGAAGCAGAGGCCGAACTCGATCGAAAGAAAGCTCACAACGTAGTCCATTACGCGACATGGAAGGGGGGACCCTGACCCGGATACAACCCGCGGCGCAGAGCGGGCGCGATTATGGCAGACAGCAGTGAGCCCCCACAATGCAAGCAGTGCAGGAAAATCAAGCCTGTTCCCACGGCATTTATGCAACAGAATGCGACGAAAGATCACAGGCGCTGATTTGCTCCCCCTGCCCTGCTCTGCTAGTGTCGCGCCGTTCAAACCGCCACCAGAGACAGCCGCCATGGCCCGAAAAAAAGCTGCCATTGACTTCGAGCAATCCCTTGCCGACCTGCAAGCGCTGGTCGAACGCCTGGAGAACGGCGAACTGTCGCTGGAAGACTCGCTGACCGCCTTCGAGCAAGGCATCGGCCTGACCCGCGATTGCCAGAGCGCCCTGACCCAGGCCGACCAGAAGGTCCAGGTGCTGCTGGAGCGCGACGGCGAGTTGCGCGCCGAGCCGTTCGACGCGGAACAGCCAGAATGATTGCCGCCTACCAGGCCCGTTGCCAGGCCCAGGTGGATGCCGCGCTGGAAACCCTGTTCCACGCTCCCTCGAGCGAACTCGAGCGCCTGTATGCCGCCATGCGCTACAGCGTGATGAACGGCGGCAAGCGGGTACGCCCGCTGCTGGCCTATGCCGCCTGCGAGGCGCTGGGTGGCGCCAGCAGCGATGCCGACGGCGCCGCCTGCGCAGTCGAGCTGATCCACGCCTATTCGCTGGTGCATGACGACCTGCCGGCAATGGACGACGACGACCTGCGTCGCGGCCAGCCCACCACCCACAAGAAATTCGACGAGGCCTGCGCGATCCTGGCCGGCGACGGCTTGCAGAGCTTGGCCTTCAGCGCCCTGCTCGACCCGCGCCTGAGCCCGCAGAGCGATGCCATTCGCCTGGCCATGGTGCAGGCCGTGGCCCAGGGCGCCGGCCCCGCCGGCATGGTCGGTGGCCAGGCCATCGACCTGGGCTCGGTGGGGCTCAAGCTCGATCAGACCGCGCTGGAATACATGCACCGGCACAAGACCGGCGCGCTGATCGAAACCAGCGTCAAGGTCGGCGCCCTAGCCAGCGCGCGGGCCGATGCCCAGACGCTTGCGGCCTTGCAGCAGTATGCCCAGGCCATCGGCCTGGCGTTCCAGGTGCAGGACGACATCCTGGATGTCGAGAGCGATACCGCGACCCTGGGCAAGCGCCAGGGCGCAGATATCGCCCGCGACAAGCCGACCTACCCGGCATTGCTGGGGCTCGAAGCCGCCAAGGCCTATGCGCTGGAACTGCGCGACCAGGCGCTGGCAGCGCTGGCTGGGTTCGATGACAAGGCCGAGCCGCTGCGGGCGTTGGCGCGGTACATCGTCGAACGCCGCAGTTGACGGCAGCGGCCCTTCGCCGGCAATGCCGGCTCCTGCATCGAACCCTGTAGGAGCCGGCATTGCCGGCGAAACGCGCACCACATACCTCAATGGGCAGCCTTCACCGCAATAAGGTAAACTGCCGCCTCATCACACCTATAACGATTCGCCTGATGCCCACGACGTTTCAAGAGATCCCCCGCGAACGCCCGGTCACGCCGCTGCTTGACCGTGCCGATACGCCAGCCGGCCTGCGTCGTCTGGCCGAAGCCGACCTGGAGAAACTGGCCGACGAACTGCGCCAGGAGCTGCTCTATAGCGTCGGCCAGACCGGCGGGCACTTCGGTGCCGGCCTGGGCGTCATCGAACTGACGATCGCCCTGCACTACGTCTTCGACACGCCGGACGACCGGCTGGTGTGGGATGTGGGCCACCAGGCGTATCCGCACAAGATCCTCACGGGTCGGCGCGAACGCATGCACAGCCTGCGTCAGAAGGACGGCCTGGCCGCCTTCCCGCGCCGCGTCGAGAGCGAGTACGACACCTTTGGCGTCGGGCACTCCAGCACCTCGATCAGCGCCGCGCTGGGCATGGCCATCGCCGCCCGCCTGCAGAACCAGGCACGCAAGTCGATTGCAGTGATCGGTGACGGCGCGCTCACCGCCGGCATGGCCTTCGAGGCGTTGAACCACGCCCAGGAAGTCAACGCCGACATGCTGGTGATCCTCAACGACAACGACATGTCGATTTCGCGCAATGTCGGCGGCCTGTCCAACTACCTGGCCAAGATCCTCTCCAGCCGCACCTATGCAAGCATGCGCGAGGGCAGCAAGAAGGTGCTGTCGCGCCTGCCCGGCGCCTGGGAGATCGCCCGCCGCACCGAAGAGTATGCCAAGGGCATGCTGGTGCCCGGCACCCTGTTCGAAGAGCTGGGCTGGAACTACATCGGCCCGATCGACGGCCACGACCTGCCTACCCTGATCGCCACCCTGCGCAACATGCGCGACCTCAAGGGGCCGCAGTTCCTGCACGTGGTGACCAAGAAGGGCAAGGGTTTCGCCCCGGCCGAGGTCGACCCGATCGGCTACCACGCGATCACCAAGCTCGAACCGCTGGACGCCCCGGCCACCGCGCCGAAAAAGGCCGCCGGGCCGAAGTACTCGGCGGTGTTCGGCCAGTGGCTGTGCGACATGGCCGCCGCCGACCAGCGCCTGGTGGGCATCACCCCTGCCATGAAGGAAGGCTCGGACCTGGTGGCGTTCAGCGAACGCTACCCCGAGCGCTACTTCGACGTGGCGATTGCCGAGCAGCACGCGGTGACGCTGGCGGCGGGCATGGCCTGCGAGGGCGCCAAGCCGGTGGTGGCGATCTATTCGACCTTCCTGCAGCGCGCCTACGACCAGTTGATCCATGACGTGGCGGTGCAGAACCTCGACGTGCTGTTCGCCATCGACCGCGCCGGCCTGGTGGGCGAAGACGGCCCGACCCACGCCGGCAGCTTCGACCTGTCGTTCCTGCGCTGCATCCCCGGCATGCTGGTGATGACCCCCAGCGACGAGAACGAACTGCGCAAGATGCTCAGCACCGGGCACCTGTACAACGGCCCTGCCGCCGTGCGCTACCCGCGTGGCAGCGGGCCGAACGCGACGATCGACGGCGACCTTGAGCCGCTGGAGATCGGCAAGGGCGTGATTCGCCGCCAGGGCAGCAAGGTCGCCCTGCTGGTGTTCGGTGTGCAACTGGCAGAAGCGCTGAAGGTGGCCGAAAACCTGGATGCAACCGTGGTCGACATGCGTTTCGTCAAGCCGCTGGATGAAGCGCTGGTGCGCGAGCTGGCTGGCAGCCATGAGCTGCTGGTGACCATCGAAGAGAATGCCATCATGGGCGGCGCCGGCTCTGCGGTCAGCGAGTTCCTGAGCGCTGAAGGCGTGCTCAAGCCGATGCTGCACCTGGGCTTGCCGGATGTGTACGTCGAGCATGCCAAGCCGGCGCAGATGCTGGCCGAATGCGGGCTGGATGCTGCCGGGATCGAGGCTTCGGTGCGTCAGCGGATGCAACTGCTGGGTCTTTAGACCCTTTCGCCAGCCAGGCTTGCTCCTGCCTGCAGGAGCCAGCCTGGCTGGCGAAGGGCGCATCAGCCCAGCTGACGCGGTACCCGGTACAGGTAAAGGATCACCACGCTGGCGATGGCCAGCAGAATCTGCGGCACTCCCTCCAGGCCCACGAACACCGACAGTGCGGCCACCCACGCCGGCAGGCAGGCAAACAGCATCGACACACGGCGAACCCGCGCCAGCTCTATCCAGGCCGCCGGCTCTTCAGCGCTGTTCAGCGCCTTTTCAGTGGCAATCAAGGCACGCTTGTAGGCGCTGAAACGCGGCAGGCTGAAGAACATCGAGGCCAGCCCGGCCAGAAACACCGGCATCACCAGCAGCGGGACACGCGCCACACTGCCTCCGAACGCCCAGCCGAACACCAGCAGCGGCGCCAGGGCAATCGCGAAGAACTGCCACCAGGCGAACGCCAGCCGCCGCTTGACCTGGCCGCGGGTCACGCCCGACCGGCCTCGCCCTGGTGCTCGTTGCCCATCATGTGGCCGAGCTTGCCGGCCTTGGTGGCCAGGTAGTGCTTGTTGTGCGGATTGTGCCCGGTGTGCAGCGGCACGCGCTCGGCTACCGCAATGCCCATGGCGGTGAGGGCTTTTACCTTGCGCGGGTTGTTGGTCATCAGGCGCAATGACGTGACACCCAGGTGCTCGAGCATCGGCTGGCACATGGCGTAGTCACGCTGGTCGGCGGCAAAGCCCAGGCGCTCGTTGGCCTCGACGGTGTCGGCGCCGCCGTCCTGCAGTTCGTAGGCGCGAATCTTGTTCAGCAGGCCGATGCCACGACCCTCCTGACGCAGATACAGCAGCACGCCACGGCCTTCGCGGGCGATGGCCTGCAGAGCGGCCTCCAGCTGCGAACCACAGTCGCAGCGCTGGCTGAACAGCGCATCGCCGGTCAGGCATTCGGAATGCAGGCGCCCCAGTACCGGCTCGCCATCGGCTACATCACCCAGGCTGAGCACAACGTGCTCGCGGCCGGTGGCTTCGTCGAGAAAACCATGCATGGTGAACGTGGCAAAGGGGGTGGGCAGCTTGGAAGCGGCAACAAAGACGACGGGCACCTTGTGCTCCTGATCAATAACGTGAAATTTGATGTGCGCCGATTGTAACAGCAGCGTAAGGCAGGTGCTTAGGCTGAATTCTTGGGCAAACAGATCGAGAAGTTAGATGCTGGCACGCGCGCCCTGCCCGGAATCGGGAACGGATACGGCTGCTGCCAGCGCTCGAAGATCTCGCGCAATTCGCCGCTGGCGATCAGTTCGTCCATGCGCCGATCGAACAGCGCCCGGAGCGCACAGGCCTGCTCGGTCCTGGCAAAGGCCAGGTACAACGGTAACTCGGCGATGTGGGTGCGGCGGAACCGGGCCTTGTCACGGGCCTGGTTGTACACGTAGTCCACCTCGGTCTGGGCATCGATGTAGAAGTCCACGCGCTTGAGTTCGAGCATCGGCAGGATGCCGTCGCGCCGCTGCACCTCGCGAAACTCCTTCACATCGGGCAGGTAGCGCTGGTACTCGTAGCCACGCACCCAGGAGAGCTTGTAGCGGCCGATGGTGGCGGCGCTCGGCACCGGCAGGCTGGCCAGGCCCAGGGCGTAGATATGGTCCTGGTCGAAGGCGTTGCGCGGGTAAAGGTAGTCGTTGCTTTCCTGCTCGTAGGAGCCGACCCAGGCATCGGCCTCGGCGCGTTTGACCAGGCCCACTGCGCGGCTGTAGGGCACGCTGATGGCGAGCACCTTGACCCCCGCCGGCTCGAACACCTTGCGCAACACGTCCCAGGCCATGCCGCGCCCTTCGACGTCGGTGTAGTCCGGCCAGATCTCGCTGGCCAGGCGCACCTCCTGCGGCAACGCGGTCGGCTCGCCAGCCCAGGCGATGCCGCCACCCAGCGCCAACACCAGCAGCAACACTCGCCATGCGCGCATCAGGCCACTCCCTTCAGGTGAAACTCCACACCAGCGCCTGCATGCCCAACCAGGCGAACACGCCGGCCAGCACGTCATCGAACATGATGCCGAAACCGCCATGCACATGCCGGTCGATCCAGCGGATCGGCCACGGCTTGAGTATGTCGAAGAAGCGGAACATCAGAAAGCCTGCCAACAACCATAGCCAACCTTCCGGTACCAGCCAGAGGGTTATCCACATGCCGACCATCTCGTCCCAGACGATGCCCTCATGGTCATGCACGCCCAGGTCGTCGGCGACCTTGCCGCACAACCATACGCCGAACAGCATGGTCAGCCCCAGCATCAGCCAGTAGCCCCAGTCGGGCAGCATCTGCCACAGCGGGATGAACGGCACGGCCACCAGCGAACCCCAGGTGCCCGGCGCCTTGGGCAGGGTGCCGGAGCCGAAGCCGAAGGCCAGAAAATGCCAGGGGTTGCGCCAGACTGAAGGCGGCACGTTTTCTGCCGGCACCTGATTGGGGTGATCGGTCACGGTGTCTCCCTAAAAATGTTGATAACCCCGCGTGCGCGGGGTGATGTCCGCCCCGGCGTGGTCACGCAGGCTGACGCCGCTGCCCGCCTCCACCCGACCGACCACGTGCACCGGCCAGCCGGCAGCCTGCAGGCCGGCCAGGTGCGCGGGGGGCAAGGTGAAGGCAATCACGTAGTCGTCGCCACCGGTGAGCGCGGCCTGTCGCGCACCTTCCAGGCCCAGCAGGCCCTGCAGCGCCGCACCCAGCGGCAGCTGTTCGAGCGACAGCACAATCGACACGCCCGAGGCCGTGGCAATGTGTCCGCAATCGGCCAGCAGGCCATCGGAGATATCCAGCGCCGCGCTGGCCTTGCCTCGCAGCGCCTGACCCAGCGCCAGTTGCGGTGGCGGCGACCAGTAGTGCGCCAGCAGCGGCTCGGCCAGCGCCACCGCCGCCTCGCGTTCGCCAAGCACCAGCGGCAAGGCCCCGGCAGCGTTGCCCAGCTCACCGCCGACACACACCAGGTCACCAGGCTGCGCACCGCTGCGCGTCAGGGCCTGGCCGGCAGGCACGCGGCCGAACACGGTCATGGTCAGGCTCAGCGGCCCATGGGTGGTGTCCCCGCCTACCAGGCTCAGGCCGCATTGTCGGGCCATCAGGTTCAGACCCTGGGCATAGGCCTTCAGCCAATCGGCGTGAACCGTCGGCAGAGTCAGGGCAAGGGTAAAGGCCACGGGGGTGGCGCCCATGGCTGCCAGGTCACTGGCAGCCACCGCCAGCGAGCGCTGGCCGAGCAGGAACGGGTCGCACACAGCCGGGAAATGCACCCCGGCCACTAGCGTGTCGGTGGACACGGCCAGTTGCTCGCCGGCCGGCAGCGCCAGCAGGGCGCAATCGTCGCCGATCCCCAGGGCGACCCCGTCGCCGGCCTGCGCACAGGGCGCGGCGGCGAAGTAGTGGCGGATCAGCTCGAATTCACCCATGGGCAGGCAGCGCCGCAATCAGCGCTTGAACGCCTTCACTTCGGCTTCGCGCAGCCGCGGTGCGAGCTTGTCGAGCACACCGTTGACGAACTTGTGCCCGTCAGTGGCGCCGTACACCTTGGCCAGCTCGATACCTTCGTTGATGACCACGCGATAAGGCACGTCGACCCGCTTGATCAGCTCCCAGGTGGACAGGCGCAGCACCGACAGCTCGACCGGATCGAGCTCTTCGAGCACGGTGTCCAGGCAAGGCGCAAGGGCCTTGTCGATTTCTTCCTTGATCGCCGGCACGCCGTGCAGGATCTCGCGGAAGTAGGCACCGTCGACATCGGTGAAATCGTTATCGACCCGGAACTGCGCTTCGATCTCGTTCAGCGAGTGCTTGGCCATGTGCCACTGGTACAGCGCCTGGGTCGCGAGCTTGCGGGCTTCGCGACGCTTGGCACTCTTGGAGGGCTTGCCAGCATCCGCAGGTTTTGGATCGCGCGGGTTGAAACGATCGCTTTCGTCGCTAATCACTTGGCCTCCAACTGCGCCAGCAGGCTGACCATTTCCAGGGCGGACAGGGCCGCTTCGGCGCCCTTGTTGCCGGCCTTGGTGCCGGAACGCTCGATGGCCTGTTCGATCGAATCGACGGTCAGGACACCGAAGGCAACCGGCACGCCGAACTCCATGGACACCTGGGCCAGGCCCTTGGTGCATTCGCCCGCCACGTATTCGAAGTGCGGGGTGCCACCACGGATCACGGCGCCCAGGGCGATGATCGCGGCGTATTCGCTCTGCTGGGCGACCTTCTGTGCCACCAGCGGAATCTCGAACGCACCCGGTGCACGGATGATGGTGATGTCGCTTTCGCTCACGCCGTGGCGAACCAGGGCATCAACGGCACCGCTTACCAGGCTTTCGACGACGAAGCTGTTGAAGCGGCCAACCACCAAAGCATAGCGACCTTTGGGGGCAATGAAGGTACCTTCGATGGTCTTCAGGGACATTGCGGGGTTCTCATCTTAAAGAGCCAGGCCGCAACGGTGCGGCCTGTGGGAGTTTTGTTCCGGATCAACAGCGGGAAACCAGCCCCTGCTTTATTCGGAGGGCACGTATTCTACAACTTCCAGATCGAATCCGGATATCGCATTGAACTTCATTGGCGAACTCATCAGGCGCATCTTGCGTACGCCCAGGTCGCGCAGAATCTGCGAACCGGCACCCACGGTGCTGTAGGTGGTGGGTGTCTTGACCTGGCTGCTGTCGGCGCTTTCGCGGATATGCGCCAGCAGCACGTCGCCGTCCAGCGGGTGTCCGAGCAGCAGCACCACGCCGCTGCCGGCCTCTGCCACGGCGCTCATCGCGGCGCGCAGGCTCCAGCGGCCGGGCTGCTTGACCAGCAGCAGGTCGCGCAGCGGGTCCATGTTGTGCACCCGCACCAGGGTCGGTTCCTCGGCGCAGATCTTGCCCAGGGTCAGGGCCATGTGCACGTCGCCTTCGACCGAATCGCGGTAGGTCACCAGGTTGAACTGACCCAGTTCGCTGTCCAGCGGCTGCTCGGAAATCCGCTGAATGGTACGTTCGTGGATCATGCGGTAGTGGATCAGGTCGGCGATGGTGCCGATCTTGATGTTGTGCTCGGCGGCGAACACTTCCAGCTCGGCGCGACGCGACATGGTGCCGTCGTCGTTCATCACCTCGCAGATCACCCCGCTCGGCTCGAAACCGGCCATGCGCGCCAGGTCGCAGGCCGCCTCGGTGTGGCCGGCACGGGCCAGGGTACCGCCGGGCTGGGCCATCAGCGGGAAGATGTGGCCCGGGCTGACGATGTCTTCGGCCTTGGCGTCCCGGGCGGCGGCGGCCTGCACGGTGCGCGCGCGGTCGGCGGCGGAGATGCCGGTGGTGACGCCTTCGGCAGCTTCGATCGAAACGGTGAACTTGGTGCCGAAGCCCGAGCCGTTGCGCGGGGCCATCAGCGGCAGCTTGAGCAGCTCGCAGCGCTCGCGCGACATCGGCATGCAGATCAGGCCACGGGCGTGCTTGGCCATGAAGTTGATGTGTTCGGCCTTGCAGCACTCGGCGGCCATGATCAGGTCGCCTTCGTTCTCGCGGTCTTCGTCATCCATCAGGATGACCATTTTGCCCTGGCGAATGTCTTCGACCAGTTCTTCGATGCTGTTGAGCGCCACGCGGCACCCCCTTCTAAATCAGGATTTCAGGTAGCCGTTGGCGGCCAGGAAACTTTCGGTGATGCCACCCTTGCCCGGCTCGGCGGCCTTGTCGCCCAGCAGCAGACGCTCCAGGTAACGGGCCAGCAGGTCGACCTCAAGGTTAATCCGACGCCCGGTGCGGTAGTCGGCCATGATGGTTTCAGCGAGGGTGTGCGGCACGATGGTCAGCTCGAACTCGGCGCCATCGACCTGGTTGACCGTGAGGCTGGTGCCATCGACGGTGATCGAGCCCTTGTGGGCGATGTACTTGGCCAGTTCGGCCGGCGCGCGCAGGCGGAACTGGATGGCGCGGGCGTTATCGCTGCGCGAGATGACCTCGCCGACACCGTCGACGTGGCCGCTGACCAGGTGGCCGCCCAGGCGGCTGCTGGGGGTCAGGGCCTTTTCCAGGTTGACCCGGCTGCCTACCTTGAAGTCGGCAAAGGCGGTGCAGTCGAGGGTTTCGCGGCTGACGTCAGCCCAGAAACCGTCGCCAGGCAGTTCAACGGCGGTCAGGCACACGCCGTTGACGGCGATGCTGTCGCCCAGTTTCACGTCGCCCAGGTCGAGCTTGCCGGTTTCGACATACACGCGTACGTCGCCGCCTTTGGGGGTGAGTGAACGGATGCTGCCGATGGATTCGATGATGCCGGTGAACATGAGTCCTCCTTCAGAACGGGTCGCGCAAGACGCAGGCCGCGAATTATACGCCGGGCGCAGGCACAGGAATGGCAGTGACTCGCCAGTCATCGCCTACGGCGCGCATGTCGGTGATTTTGAGGGCCTGCGCTTCGCTCATTCTGGCCAGGGGCCAATCGAGCAATGGGCGGGCACTGGAGCCGAGAAACTTGGCAGCGATGAAGAGCTGGTATTCGTCCACCAGGCCCTGTTGCGCGAAGGCACCGGCCAGGCCCGGGCCGGCCTCCACCAGCACCTCGCTGGCACCACGCCGGGCCAGTTCGCGCAGCAGCGCGGGCAGATCGACGTGCCCGTCGGTGCCGGGCAGGCTCAGCAGGTCATGGCCGGCCTCGGCGTACTGCGCAACTGGCGCGGCGGCCGTCACCACCAGCACCGGGCCGGCCTGGAAGAACGGCGCCGTCAGCGGCAGGCGCAGGCGCCCGTCGATGAGCACGCGCAACGGTGGGCGGGCCATCGCCAGGGCGGTGCTGCCGGCGTCCAGCCCAAGCTCGTCGGCGCGCACGGTCATGCGCGCGTTGTCGGCCAGCACGCTCTGGGCGCTGGTCAGCACCACGCTGGAGCGCGCGCGCAGACGCTGCACCGCCGAGCGTGCGGCCGGGCCGGTGATCCACTGGCTCTCGCCACTGGCCATGGCGGTGCGCCCGTCCAGGCTCATCGCCAGTTTGACCCGCACAAAGGGCAGGCCGTGTTCCATGCGTTTCAGAAAGCCCGGGTTGAGTGCGCGGGCCTCGGCCTCCAGCACACCGCTGGCAACCTCGATACCGACGTCGGCCAGGCGCTTGAGCCCCTGCCCCGCCACTTGCGGGTTGGGGTCCTGCATGGCCGCCACCACCCGCGCCACACCGGCCTTGACCAGCGCCTCGGCACACGGCGGCGTGCGCCCATGGTGGCTGCACGGCTCCAGGGTCACATAGGCACAGGCGCCACGGGCCAGCTCGCCGGCCTGGCGCAGCGCGTGCACCTCGGCATGCGGTTCGCCGGCGCGTACGTGCCAGCCTTCGCCGACCACCTGCCCGTCACGCACGATCACGCAACCGACCCGCGGGTTGGGATGGGTGGAATAGAGACCCTTGCGCGCCAGTTCCAGCGCACGGGCCATGTAGTGGGCGTCGAGCACGTCGCGTTCGCTGGGCAGGCTCATTGCTTGGAAGGCTCGCGCGCCAGGCGGTCGATTTCTTCACGAAATTCGTCCAGGTCCTGGAAGCGACGGTACACCGAGGCGAAGCGGATGTAGGCCACTTCGTCGAGCTTTTGCAGCTCGGCCATCACCAGTTCGCCGACGACCAGCGACTTGACCTCGCGCTCGCCGGTGGCGCGCAGCTTGTGCTTGATGTGGGCCAGCGCCGCTTCGAGGCGCTCGACGCTCACCGGGCGCTTTTCCAGCGCGCGCTGCATGCCGGCGCGCAGTTTTTCTTCGTCGAAGGGCTGGCGGCTGCCGTCGGTCTTGATCAGGCGCGGCAGCACCAGTTCGGCGGTTTCGAAGGTGGTGAAGCGCTCACCGCAGGCCACGCATTCGCGGCGACGGCGCACTTGTTCGCCCTCGGCAACCAGTCGCGAGTCGATGACCTTGGTGTCGTTGGCACCGCAGAAGGGACAGTGCATGGTGGCAGGCAACAAAAAAAGGGAGGGTCATGGTAGCGCATCCCACTGGCAAGACAAGCCAAAGCAGTTACCATCCAGTGAGGAAATATCCCCCCGAAGGAATTGATCATGCCCTTTAGAGCGCTCGTTGTGCTCAGTTTTGCCGCCCTGCTGGCCGCCTGCAGCAGCGATGAACCCAAGCCGGTGCTGGCCCCCAAGGCCCCGGTAGCGGCCAAGCAACCTGTGGCCCTGGGCCCGCTGCCGGCCTACCAGCGTGAAATCAGCGGCACCCTGCTTGGCATCCCGTCGGGCGCCGAGGTCGAGCTGGCGCTGCTGGTGGTCGACCCGCGCGGCCGCCCGCAACGCCTGCTGGCCAGCAGCAACCTGGACGCCAACGGCCAGGACCTGCCGTTCCAGCTGCGTTTCAACCCCGAGGCGTTCCCTGCCGGTGCGCGGGTGGAGCTGCGCGGGCGTGCCAGCCAGTCCGGGCAGCTGATCCTGCACCTGCAACCTGTGGCGGTCAGCAGCCCGCAAACCCAGGCCACCGGCCCGCTGCGCCTCGAAAAAGCGCCGTGACCGCGCCGATCCACCTGCAACAGGCGTTGAGCGGGCTGCTGGGGGACGCACGGCTGGTGGTCAGCGAGCTGCCGGCCTGCGACCTCAAGCTGTGGCTGATCGATGCGCACAACATGGACCGCGCGTTCAGCCCCGAGGAAACCCGGCGCATCCTGCACGAGCCGCCCTACTGGGCCTTCTGCTGGGCCAGCGGCCTGGCCATGGCGCGCTACCTGGCCGCCCGCCCCGAGTGGGTGGCCGGCAAACGCGTGCTGGACTTCGGCGCAGGCTCGGGCATTGCCGGCATCGCCGCCGCCCGCGCCGGGGCGCTTGAAGTGGTGGCCTGCGACCTCGACCCGCTGGCGCTGCAGGCAAGCCGCGCGAATGCCGCGCTCAACCAGGTGCAGTTGGGCTACTCCAGCGATTTCTTCGCCGAGGCCGACCGCTTCGACCTGGTGCTGGTGGCCGATGTGCTCTACGACCGCGCCAACCTGCCGCTGCTCGATGCGTTTCTCAGCCGCGGGCACCAGGCGCTGGTGGCCGACTCGCGGGTGCGCGACTTCCGTCACCCCCTGTACCGCCAGCTCGACACCCTGCACGCCCTGACCCTGCCAGACCTGGCCGAACCCCACGAATTCCGCCAGGTGAGCCTGTACCACGCCAGCCGCAGCGCTTTATAGTGTTGCCATTCAAGGATTTGCGAGAGTCGCGATGAGCCAGGAAACCCCGTACATCTTCAATGCCACCAGCGCCGACTTCGACCAGTCGGTGATCCAGAACTCCTACGTCAAACCCGTGCTCGTCGACTTCTGGGCCGACTGGTGCGCGCCGTGCAAGGTGCTGATGCCGCTGCTGGAGAAAATCACCGCCGAATACCGGGGTGAGCTGCTGCTGGCCAAGGTCAACTGCGATGTGGAACAGGACATTGTCGCGCGCTTCGGTATCCGCAGCCTGCCGACGGTGGTGCTGTTCAAGGATGGCCAGCCGGTCGACGGCTTTGCCGAGGCACGCCCGGAGTCGGAAATCCGCGCAATGCTCGAACCGCATGTGCAACTGCCGCCACCGGCGGCGGCCGACCCGCTGGTAGTGGCCCAGGGGCTGTTTGCCGAGGGACGCTTCAGCGAGGCCGAGGCGCTGCTCCAGGCCCTGCTGACCGAAGACAACAGCAATGCCGCGGCACTGATCCTGTATGCCCGTTGCCTGGCCGAGCGTGGCGAGCTGGGCGAAGCGCAGACCGTGCTCGATGCGGTCAAGAGCGATGAGCACAAGGCTGCACTGGCCGGTGCCAAGGCGCAGCTGACGTTCCTCAAGCAGGCCGCCAGCCTGCCGGACGTGGCAGACCTGAAGTCACGCCTGGCACAGAACGCCGAGGATGACGAGGCGGCGTATCAGCTGGCAGTGCAGCAGCTCTCGCGCCAGCAGTACGAGGCGGCGCTGGACGGGCTGCTGAAACTGTTCAAGCGCAACCGCGGGTATGAAGGCGGCCTGCCGCACAAGACCCTGCTGCAGGTGTTCGACCTGCTGGGCAACGAGCACCCGCTGGTGCTGGATTACCGCCGCAAGCTGTTTGCTGCGTTGTACTGAGGTCAACCGCCCGCTCCCACAAGGTTACCTACCCGCGCTGTGGGAGCGGGCTTGACCCGCGATGGGATCAACGCGGTGTTCAGCCGACCCAGTGATAGACCGGCGCATCCGCCCCGCTTTCCACCCTCACCTCGCTGCTATGGCGCAAACGCACCAGCAGGCGCTTGCCGGCCGCCGTATTGCCCGCCAGCCCCTCCAGCGCCTCCAGCAACTGGGGCCCGTTCAACTGACCGGCCTTGCGCAACACCTCGCGCGCCGCCTGCCACACTGCATCGTCCGGTCGAACCGGCGCCGTCGGTACAGCAGCGGCAACCGCCGGCACCCCGGCCGCCTGCAACTGCCCGCCCAACTGCGCCCACTCATGGGGCTCCAGCTCCACGCTCAAATCCACCGGCCATTCGCCGATGTGTCCACGAATACGCACGTTCGCACCCTCCACTCGATCAGGCGCCCATGCTCCCACGAAGTTTCATCCAGCGACACTGGTACGCAGCCGACAAGCTGTTATAACATTTCGAAACTCTTTCAGCGCCTTCCGGAGTTCCGCCCATGCGTCGTCTGCTGCTTGCCTTGCCGTTTGCCCTGCTGCCCCTGAGTCTGGTTTACGCCCATGACGACCATGACCATGAACATGGCAGACTGGGCGCCCATGAACATGGCGTGGCGCACCTGAACGTCGCACTCGACGGCAATGCCCTGGAGCTGGAATTCGACAGCCCGGCGATGAACCTGGTGGGCTTCGAACATGCCGCCACTTCTGCCACCGACAAGGCCAAGGTCGCGGCCGTGCGCGCCCAGCTCGAAACACCCCTGGCGCTGTTCGGCCTGAACAAGGCAGCCGGTTGCAGCGAAACCGACCAGGACCTGCAAAGCCCGCTGTTCGGCGACAAGCCGGTGCATGACGAGGATGGCGACGCCCACGATCACGAACACAGCGACATCAACGCCCATTACAAACTCGAATGCACCACCCCGGCACAGCTCACCCGCCTGGACCTGGCGCCACTGTTCAAGGCCTTCCCCGCCACCCAGAAGATCCAGCTGCAACTGGTGGGCCCCAATGGCCAGAAGGGCGTGGACCTGACCCCGACCCGCAGCGCGATCGACTTCTGACATGGGCCAGGCACTGATCGAACTGTCCCGGCTGGGTTTCGCCTGGCCCGGCCAGCCTGAGCTGCTGGACATCCCGGCGTTGCGCCTGCAGGCCGGCGAGTCGCTGTTCCTCAAGGGCCCCAGCGGCAGTGGCAAGACCACCCTGCTGGGCCTGCTGGGCGGGGTGCAGAAGGCCGACCGCGGCAGCATCCGCCTGCTCGGCCAGGAGCTGGGCGCGCTCAGCCAGGGCCAGCGCGACCGTTTTCGCGTCGATCATACCGGCTACATCTTCCAGCAGTTCAACCTGCTGCCGTTTCTGTCGGTACGCGAAAACGTCGAGCTGCCGTGCCGTTTCTCGCGCAGCCGGGCGCAACGCGCCGGCCAGCGCTACGGCAGTGTGGACAAGGCCGCCGCCAGCCTGCTCGCCCATCTGGGCCTGAAGGACCCGGCACTGCTGGCACGGCGCGCCGACAGCCTGTCGATCGGTCAGCAGCAACGGGTGGCCGCCGCCCGCGCGCTGATCGGCCAACCCGAGCTGGTGATTGCCGACGAGCCGACTTCGGCGCTCGATGCCGACACCCGTGAAGCCTTCATCCGCCTGCTGTTCGCCGAATGCCGGGCAGCCGGCTCCAGCCTGTTGTTCGTCAGCCACGACCAGAGCCTGGCACCGCTGTTCGATCGCCAGCTGTCGCTTGCCGAACTCAACCGCGCCGCGCGCCCTGCCAGCGACCTGGAGGCCTGATGTACCTGCTCCGCCTTGCCCTGGCGAGTCTCGCCAACCGCCGCTTCACTGCCCTGCTCACCGCCTTCGCCATCGCCCTGTCGGTGTGCCTGCTGCTGGCGGTGGAGCGGGTACGCACCGAGGCCCGCGCCAGTTTTGCCAGCACCATCAGTGGCACCGACCTGATTGTCGGTGCGCGCTCGGGCTCGGTGAACCTGCTGCTTTACTCGGTGTTTCGCATCGGCAACGCCACCAACAACATCCGCTGGGACAGCTTCGAGCACTACGCCAGCAACCCGCGGGTGAAGTGGGCCATCCCGATCTCGCTGGGCGACTCGCACCGCGGTTATCGGGTGATGGGCACCACCGAAGCCTACTTCGAGCATTACCAGTACGGGCGCAAGCAGCACCTGCAACTGGCCAGCGGGCGTGCCTTCGCCAGCGACCCGTTCGAGGTGGTGCTGGGCGCCGAGGTGGCCGACGCGCTGCATTACAAACTCGGCGACAAGCTGGTGCTGGCCCATGGCGTGGCCGCCATCAGCCTGGTCAAGCATGACGACAAGCCGTTCACCGTGGTGGGCGTGCTGCAACGCACCGGCACCCCGGTGGACCGCACCCTGCACATCAGCCTTGGCGGCATGGAGGCGATCCACGTCGACTGGCACAACGGCGTGCCCGCCCGCGGCGCCGGCCGCGTCAGCGCCGAACAGGCCCGAGGCATGGACCTCACACCCAAGGCCATCACCGCGTTCATGCTGGGCCTGAACAACAAGATCAGCACCTTCACCCTGCAACGCGAGATCAACGAGTTTCGCGGCGAGCCGCTGTTGGCGATTCTGCCCGGCGTGGCCCTGCAGGAGCTGTGGAGCCTGATGGGCACCGCCGAACAGGCGCTGTTCGTGGTGTCGCTGTTCGTGGTGCTGACCGGCCTGATCGGCATGCTCACGGCGATCCTCACCAGCCTCAACGAGCGCCGCCGCGAAATGGCCATCCTGCGCTCGGTGGGTGCACGCCCCTGGCATATTGCAGGGCTGCTGGTGATGGAGGCGTTCACCCTGGCGCTGGCGGGGATTGCCGCCGGGCTTGGCCTGCTCTACCTTGGCATCGCCCTGGCCCAGGGCACGGTGCAGGCCAACTACGGCCTGTACCTGCCGCTGGCGCTGCCCAGCGCCCACGAGTGGAGCCTGCTGGGGATCATCCTCGGCGCCGCCGTGCTGATGGGCAGCATTCCGGCCTGGCGGGCCTACCGCCAGTCGCTGGCCGACGGTTTGTCCATTCACCTGTGAGAACGCCCGTGATACGTCGTGCCCTGCTGTTGTTGCTGTTGATTGCCCCGCCCCTGTGGGCGGGTGAGCCGCGCACGCTGGAATGGCCGCAATTGATCCCCGAGGGCGCACCGGTGATCGTGCCGCAGATGACCCCACTGCACGACCTTTCGCAGTTGAGCAACGTGCTGGCCGGCGAAAGCGGCCCGGCGGCGCAGCAGCAGGCGCCCGACGCGCCGGTGGTGAAGGCACTGGATGGCCAGCAGGTGAAGCTGCCGGGCTACATCGTGCCACTGGAAGTCAGCGAGGAAGGCCGTACCACCGAGTTCCTGCTGGTGCCGTACTACGGCGCGTGCATTCACGTGCCGCCCCCACCGTCGAACCAGATCGTGCACGTGTTCAGCGAAATCGGCATCAAGGTCGAGGAGCTGTACCAGCCCTACTGGATCGAGGGGCCGATGCAGGTCAAGGCTTCCAGCAGCGAGCTGGCCGAGGCCGGCTACCAGATGGAAGCCGAGAAGATCTACGCCTATGAACTACAATAGAAGCCCCGCGCCAGGGCGTTTGCGGTTTCATTGAGCTGCGTCAAGAATCACCGCCTGTCAGCTCCTTACCATTGGACACATTAAATTCTAAACGTCCTTTGGGAGCTTCCATGAACAAGTCCTTGCTCAGCGCCTCGCTCATTGCCCTCGCGCTTGCAGCCCCTGTTGCCCACGCCCACCAGGCGGGCGATTTCATTCTGCGTGCCGGTGCGATCACCACCGCACCGAACGAAGACAGCGGCGATATCAAGCTCGACGGCACCAAGGTTGGCGGCACCAAGGCCACCCTGGACAGCGACACCCAGCTGGGCCTGGCCTTTGCCTACATGCTGACCGACCATATCGGCCTGGAACTGCTGGCAGCCACCCCGTTCCAGCACGAAGTGGGCGTAAAGGGCCTGGGCGCGGGCCTGGACGGCAAGCTGGCGAACATCAAGCAACTGCCACCGACCCTGTCGCTGCAGTACTACCCGATGGAGCCGACCTCCAAGTTCCAGCCTTACGCCGGCATCGGTCTTAACTACACCCTGTTCTTCGATGAAGACCTGAGCAGCAGCCGCAAGGCCCAGGGCTTCAGCAACATGAAGCTCAAGGACTCGGTCGGCCTGGCCGGCCAACTGGGCATGGACTACATGCTGACCGACAACCTGCTGGTCAACGCCGCGGTCTGGTACGTGGACATCGACACCAAGGCCACCATCGACGGCCCAAGCGCGCTGGGCGTGGGCAAGACCAAGGTGAGCGTGGATGTGGACCCATGGGTCTACATGGTGGGTGTGGGTTACAAGTTCTGACCATGAAAAAGCCCCGATCATTCGGGGCTTTTTTTTGGCTGCGATTCCCGTCAGGGAGATACCGCCTGCAGGAGCCGGCGTTGCCGGCGAAGCTTTTTACGTTCAGCGCCCCAGCAGGTGCGCCAGCCCATCGGCCAGTGGCGTCGGCTCGGGCAGGTCGAAGCGCGCCAGCAGCCGCGCATTGTCGGCCCGCGAATGACGGATATCACCCGCGCGCGCCGGCCCGTGATTGACCTCGGGCAACGGCCCTACCACCTTGCGCAGTGCCTCGAGCAACTGGTTCAGCGTGGTGGCGCGGTTCAGCCCCACGTTCACCGCGCCCTCCTGCACCTGCGCCTGTTCCAGCGCCTGCACCAGCACCGCCACCAGGTCGGCCACATACAGGAAGTCACGGGTCTGCTCGCCATCGCCAAACAGGTTGATCGGCGTGCCGTTGAGGGCGCGCTCGCAGAAGATGCTGATCACTCCCGAATACGGCGACGACGGGTCCTGGCGCGGGCCGAAGATATTGAAGAAGCGGAACACCACCGGCTCCAGCCCATGCTGGCGACGATAGAAGTCCAGGTACTGCTCGCTGGCCAGCTTGTCCACCGCATAGGGGGTCAGCGGCGCCTTGGGCGTGTCCTCGTCAATGGCCTGGCCTTCACCGTTGTTGCCGTACACCGCAGCGCTGGAGGCGAACAGCACGCGCTTGATGCCGGCCACACGCATCGCCTCGCACACGTTCAGCGTGCCGATGAAGTTGCTCTGGTGGGTCCTGACCGGGTCTTCCACAGAGGCCTGCACCGAAGCCACCGCCGCCAGGTGCACCACGGCCTGGCAGCCCTCGACGGCCCGGGCCACCAGGGCGGCATCGGCCACGTCGCCCTCGATCAGTTGCAGGCGCGGGTTGTCCAGCTGCAGGTTCAGGCGCCGGCCGGTAGACAGGTCGTCGAGCACGCGCACCGCGTACCCCTTGGCCAGCAGCGCGTCGCTCAGGTGGGAGCCGATGAAGCCGGCCCCCCCGGTAATCAGGATAGGAGCATCAGCCATGACGATAGAACCGGTCCAGTAGGGTCGGCAGGCCGGCGCGCCAGGCACGCGGCTTGATGCCGAAGGTGTGGAGGATTTTCTTGCAGGCCAGCACTGCGTGCTGGGGTTCTTCGGCAGCATCCGGGCGGGCGGCGTGGGCCTGCGCAGTGGGCGCTTCGACGGCCAGCTGACGCAGTTGCCCGGCTTCGCTGAGGATCGCCTGACCCAGCGCCAGCGGCGTGGTCGCCTCGTTGCCGGCGTAATGGTAGGTGCCCCACAGTGGCGCGCCACAGTCCAGTTGCTTGAGCACCGCCAGGATCACCCGCGCTGCATCGTCGACCGGGGTCGGGTTGCCACGCCGGTCGTCGGCCAGCAGCAGTTCCTGCGAGTGCTCGGCGCGGGTCAGAAAACGCCCCAGCACGCCGTCGACGCTGTCGTCGAGCACCCAGCCAAAGCGCAGCAGCACGTGCTGCGGGCAGGTCGCGCGCACGCTCTGTTCGATGCGCCACAACGCCTGGCCACGTTGGCCGAGCGGTACCGGCTCGTCCTTTTCGCTGTAGGCCGTGGCCCGCGAACCGTCGAATACCCGGTAGCTGGAGGGTTGCAGCAAGATGATATTGTGGTGCTGGCACAGTTCGGCCAGGCGCTCGACCGCACGCTCCTGCGAAGCCAGGCGCTGCTCGCTCACCGATTCGGCCTGGAACCAGTCGAAGTAGTAGGCCAGATTGATCAGCGCATCGGGGCGGGTGTCATCGAGCAGCTGGGTCAGGCTCGCGGCATCCCAGCCCTGGTCAGGTGGGCGCGGCGCCAGAAAGCCGATATCTTCCTCGGCCCCGAGGCGAATCAGCGCTTGCCCAAGGGCATTTCCACCACCCAACAGCATCAGGCGCATTCGCATAGAGTCAGCAGGTCCGGTCAGATAAATTGAGGGAAAGCGGATATTTTGCGGCTTCCAGCAAGCGAAGTCCAACGCGGGGCCGACTGACGCCAAAGTCTAGAGTGTGTCAGCGCAAAGTGTGACGGGTTCAACGTAGTTCAAGAAATAACCTGCGCGCCCACCAGAAATGCCCGACTGCATCTACTGTAAAAGCGTCAGCCTCGCTGGTTCATGTCGACTTGTCGACCCTTCACCCCGGGCAAGAGGACCGCTTCATGCCGATCAAGACGGCCGCACACGGACGTGAGCGTTGGCAATTCGACGAACCCAGCCCGGGCCGCGAGTGCCTGGTGGTCGAAACGTTCGACGGCTACAGCCAGGAAGGTCGCCTGCTGATCCCCGATATCGAGCACGCGCCGCCACTTTTCATGCTCGGCGGCGCACGCAGCGACTTCACCCACCTCAACCCGCTACTGTACCGCCTGCAGGCCCTGGGCATCGGCTCGCTGACCGGCAACCTGTCGGGGCACAGCCTGGCCAGCCTGCCGGGGGCCCGGTCGCCCTCGCTGCACACCAACCTGGCCGAGGCGCTGCGCTTCTTTCGCCACGTCGAGCATCGCTGCAACACCGTGATCGGCCACAGCCTGGGCGCAGCGCTGGCGCTGAAAGTGGCAGCGCACCATGCACGCCAGGTGAACAAGCTGGTGCTGCTGTGCCCGGCGGTCTATGCCGACAGCGCTTACGATGCACCGTTCGGCCCGGCCTTCACCCGCGCCATCAGCACCCCCCACGGGTTTCTCGACAGCGACAGCTACAAGTTCCTGCGCAGCTATCGCGGCCAGGTGCTGCTGGTGCTGGGACAATACGATGGCCTGCTGGCCGCCCACCACGGGCGAACCCCGGGCACGTCGGCAGGCCATGTGGAAATCGACGGCATGCTGCGCTACAGCCCGATCCCGGCCGAAGTCATCCAGGCGCTGAGCGACACCCTACCCCCCGGGCATTTCGAACAGCTGACCCTGCCAGAGTGCGACCACGGCATCGCCGCACACCTGCGCGCCCATCCGCCACAGGCCGGGGCCCTGGCGCAGCAGGTGGCGGCATTCATTCGCCGCTGAGCACGGCGCCCTTCACTCGATCTCGAACAGGCCGTTGCGAATCGGCCCGACGTTGAGCCGTGCGCGCACATCGTCATCGATGCGCGGGTCATCCGGGCGGTACAGCCGGACCTGGCGGTAGGCATTGATGCGGTTGATTTCCGGGCCCAGGTATTCCCACACCACGCGGGTACACGCCGGAGTGCGCCGGTCACCGCTGGAGACGCCGGTCTTGAGGCCGTTGAGCCGGGTGATGCGGCTCTTGAAGCTGGGAATCAGGATGGTCTGGCTCATCTCGTTGACCGTCAGCGATTCGTAGTCGATCAGAAACACCCGGTCCTGCAACTGAAAGGCCGCGCCCAGGTAGCGGCAGCGCACCCAGTCTTCGGCCTGCACGTCGGTGCTGCTGGAGCGCTCCTGGCGTTCCTGGCGCTCGAACAGGAACGTGCCGCGTTCTTCGCGCAGGTGCACCAGCGACAGCAGGATGCTGCCCGGCACCGACATGCAGTTGGAATATTCGAAGTAGTAACCGCAGTAGCGCGACAGATTGCCCTCGTGCTCGCGCAGCGGGCGCAGCAGTTCCAGCAACGGGTCGGCCTGGGCCGGGCTGGCAAGCGCCGAGCTGCGCGCACCGATCAGGCGCGCGAACTGTTCTGGCGGCAGGCCCAGTTCGTAGTCCTCGACGCCGAAGAAGTCGCCGATGCGCTTGAGGTTGTACGCCGTCGGCTGGCTCTGCCCGCTCAGGTACTTGTTGAACTGCGCCCGGTTGATCGACAGCTGCCGGCAAACCTCGGAAATAGAGCGGTAATGGCTGCACGCCAGCTTGAGGTTGGGGCCCAGGTGTTGACTCATTGATCAGGTACCGATTGATGCGATAGGCGCCAGTTTAGCATCAGGTCGCATCAATTCAGAGCAACCCGCGAAATTGTAACGACGTTTGTCATGACCAACCATGCGCCCCCAGGCAAACGGCGCACGCCGTCAGCCACTGTCATTCAGAACAAGAACCGAGGTCACGCCATGCTCGAAGTGCTCAACGATTTCCTTTCGGGGAAGTTCCTTATCGTGCTTATCGTCGGACTGGGAAGCTATTTCACCCTGCGCTCGCGATTTGTGCAGTTTCGCCATTTCATCCATATGTTCGGCGTATTCAAGGAATCGTTGCGCGGCCAGGCGGGCCAGTTGAGTTCGTTCCAGGCACTGATGCTGAGCCTGGCCGGGCGCGTGGGTGCCGGCAACATCGCCGGTGTCGGTATCGCCGTGACCCTGGGCGGCCCGGGCGCGGTGTTCTGGATGTGGGTGACGGCGCTGGTGGGCATGTCCAGCAGCTTCTTCGAATGCACCCTGGCGCAGGTCTACAAGCGCGCCGACGGTGACGGCCTGTACCGCGGCGGCCCGGCCTACTACATCCTGCACGGCCTCAACCTGCGCACCATGGCAGTGGTGTTCTCGGTGTTGCTGCTGGTGACCTACGGCTTCGCCTTCAACGGCCTGCAGTCGTACACCGTGACCCACTCGCTGCAGAACGCCTTCGGCTTCGCCCCGGAGCACACCGGGATTGCCCTGGCCGTGCTGCTGGCCATCGTGTTCCTGGGCGGGATCAAGCGCATCGCCTCGGTGTCCGACCTGCTGGTGCCGGTCAAGACCCTGGCCTACATCGGCGTTACCCTGTACGTGATCGGCAGCCAGATCGAACACGTGCCGGCCATGCTCGAAACCATCTTCAAGAGCGCCTTCGGCCTGGACCCTGCCTTCGGCGGCCTGCTGGGCAGTGCCATCGTGATGGGCGTCAAGCGTGGCGTGTTCGCCAACGAAGCGGGCCTTGGCAGTGCGCCCAACGTGGCCGCCGTGGCGGCAGTGAAACACCCGGGCGCCCAGGGCGTGGTGCAGGCATTCAGCGTGTTCCTCGATACCTTCGTGATCTGCACCTGCACCGCGCTGCTGATTCTGCTGTCGGGCTTCTACACCCCGGGCTTCGAAGGTGACGGCATCGTGCTGACCCAGAACTCGCTGGCTGCCGTGGTCGGTGACTGGGGTCGCCTGTTCGTCAGCGTGGCGCTGTCGCTGTTCGTGTTCACCTGTATCCTCTACAACTACTACCTGGGCGAAAACAGCCTGCAGTTTCTGACCCGCAACCGTGCGGTGCTGATGGTCTACCGTGCCCTGGTGCTGGCGCTGATCGTGTGGGGCTCGGTGCAGAACCTGTCGACCGTGTTCGCCTTCGCCGACATCACCATGACGTGCCTGGCCTTCGTCAACCTGATCGCCCTGGCGCTGCTGTTCAAGATCGGCCTGCGCGTGATGCGCGACTACGACGACCAGCGCAAGGCAGGCATCAAGCAGCCGGTATTCGACTCGGCCAGGTTCCCCGACCTGGATCTGGACACCCAGGCCTGGCCTGCTGTCCAGCCCGCTGAAAGCGTACGCCCTGCCAGCGTGGGCGAAGCTCAAGCTCAAGCGCAACGCTGAGCAACCCTGTGCCGCCGCCCCGTTCGCGGGCGGCAGCCGATTCGCGATGCCCCTTTCTCACCTGCCTGGAATGCTCACCATGCGCGCGGTCAAGAACCTTCTCGTCCTCTACACCGGCGGCACCATCGGCATGCTGCAAACGCCCCATGGCCTGGCGCCGGCCGGTGGCTTCGAGGCACGCATGCGCGCCTGGCTGGACACGCACCCGACGCCACCCCGGGTGCACTGGCGCCTGCAAGAGATGTCACCGCTGCTCGACAGCGCCAACATGCAGCAGGCCAACTGGCTGGCCATGCAGGCGGCCATCGTCACGGCGGTGACGCGTGATGGCCACGACGGCATCCTGCTGCTGCACGGCACCGACACCCTGGCCTACAGCGCAGCAGCGTTGTCGTTCCTGCTGCTGGGGCTGGATGTGCCGGTAGTGCTCACCGGCTCGATGCTGCCGGCCGGCGCACCGCACAGCGACGCCTGGGACAACCTGCACGGCGCCCTGGCCCTGTTCGAAAGCGGCCTGCAAAGCGGCGTGCAGCTGTATTTCGCAGGCCAGCTGCTGCACGGCGCACGGGCCAGCAAACTGCGCAGCGAGGCCTTCGATGCGTTTGCCGCGCCGGCGCGCCACCGCGAAGGCAGCCGCGCCAGCGCGTTGCCCGCGGTACTCGGCTATGCCCAGCCGCGGGTGCCGGTGAAACTGGCGGTGCTGCCGGTGTACCCCGGCTTGCAGGCCGAGCAGGTACAGGCACTGGTGGTGAGCGGCGTGCGCGGCCTGCTGCTTGAATGCTATGGCAGCGGCACCGGCCCATCGGAAGATGCAGCACTGATGCAGGCGTTGCAGAAGGCGCGCCAGGGTGGCGTGCTGATTGCCGCCATCAGCCAGTGCATCGAGGGCAGTGTGCTGTTCGATACCTACGCCGCCGGCAGCCGCCTGCGCGAGACCGGCCTGGTATCGGGCGGTGGCATGACCCGCGAGGCGGCGCTGGGCAAGCTGTTCGCCCTGCTGGGCGCGGGGCTGGACATCGACACCGCCGAGCACTGGTTCGCCCTGGACCTGTGCGGTGAACGGGTGGCCTGAGTCACTGCGAAAAATGGCGGAAGGCAGCCGGAGTCGAACCTGCCCGGGAACGGCTGCCGTCCCCAACCGGGTTTGAAGCCCGGCCGCGCCACCGGGCGCGATTGCCTTCCTTGAATTCAGTTGTCGCCCGGTTGAGCCAGGGCATTGTCGCGGCGGATGCGGCGCTGGTCGCTCAGGCGCCGGGTCAGGCCGATGCGATCGAAGTATTCCAGCACCTGGATGCTGCGCTTGCGCCCGATACCCAGCGCATCACGAAAAACCGTCACCTGCACCTCATCACCCGCCATGCGCAACAGCATAGCCGCCATTTGCCGCACTGTGGCCTCGGGATAGAACAGATCGCGCACCACCTGGTGCACCTGGCCCAGACGCGCCATCTTGCGCAGCAGCAGCCGTACCTCGGCTTCTTCGCTGCCGGTGGCGTGGGCCAGGTCGCGCACCCAGGGCGGATCGAAACGCGCCGCCAGCAGCAACGGTTGCACCTGTTGCCAGAGCGCCGTGTCGGCCTCGTTCAGGCGCGCCTGGTGCGTGGGCAGGTGCAGCCACGGGCCGCTGCTGGCAATCGCCTGCTCGCCCAGCAACTCGTCCACCAGGCTGATGAACGCCGGCCGCTCCAGTGCCAGGCTGGCGAAACGGCGCAGGCGGTCGCGGTCAGGGCCGAGCTGGTCGGGTTCGAGCTCGTGAAAACGCGCCAGTTGCGCCAGCACCCGGGCCTTGAGCGCCTGCCATTGCGTCGTGTCGAACAGCAGCGGCCCCTGCCGCGTGGCCACCACCTGCACCTGCGCATCCAGCCGCCAGTGGTTGCGCAAGCGATTGAACTGGCGCTCCAGGCGCTGTGGGTCGAGCCCGCCCGTGCCTTGCGCAAGCAGCGCCGGCAAGGCCTGTTCCAGGCTGTCGGCCGCCGCCAGTGCCTGCAGTTGCGCCAGCCGCTGCGGGCTGCGGCGCTGGCGGGCCGGGGCGAATGGATCGAGTACGCGCCCGCCGCCAAGGGTGCGCTGGGCACTCTGGTCGCGCAGCACCACGGAGTCGCCATGCACCGCCTGCACCGGCGCGTTGACCAGCAGCTGCGCGAACATGCGCGCCCCGGGCGCCAGCCGCTCGCCTTCCAGCAATGCGACGCGGGCGGTGACGTCCTGGGTGCCCAGGTGCAGGTGCACCGGGCTGAAATGCTCGAGTGCACGGGCTTCCCCGGCCAGCAGGTGCAGTTCGATATCCAGCCGCTGAGTAGGCGCATGCAGCCACTCGGCCAGCAGCCAGTCGCCGCGGTGGATATGCTCCAGCGCCAGCCGCTCGGCACTGATGTTCAGGGCCACGCGCTGCCCGGCGAAGGCCTGGGTCGCGACCTGGTTCTGCGCGTGCAGGCCGCGCACCCGCACCGGTTTGCCCGCCTTGCCCAGCAGCAGGCTGTCGCCCACCTGAACCTGCCCGGACAACGCGGTGCCCGTGACCACGATACCGGCCCCGGCCACGCTGAAGGCCCGGTCGATGGCCAGGCGAAAAGCGCCACCCTGGCTACGCGGCTGCAGGGCGTGCTGCGCGGCGAGCAATGCCTGACGCAGTGCCTCGATACCCTGGCCGCTGACACTCGACACCGCGAACTGCGCCGCCCCGGCATACGGTCCCGGCGCAAGCAGCCCGCGCACCTGGGCCTGCACCGCCTGCACCCGCGCCGGCTCGACCCGGTCGCATTTGGTGATGGCCACCAGCGCCTGCGCGATGCCCAGCAGTTCGACGATGGCCAGGTGCTCGCGGGTCTGGGGCATCACCCCGTCGTCGGCCGCCACCACCAGCAGCACCAGGTCGATACCCTGGGCGCCGGCCAGCATATTGTGGATAAACCGCTCGTGGCCCGGCACGTCGACAAAGCCGGTCAAAGGCGCATCCGCCGCCAGCGCTGCATAACGGTAGCCAAGGTCGATGGTGATGCCGCGTTCACGCTCTTCGCGCCGATGATCCCCGGCCTGGCCGGTGAGGGCTTCGAGCAGCGCGGTCTTGCCATGGTCGATGTGCCCGGCGGTGCCGACGATCACGTGGGCAGTACCGCCAGTTGCGCCAGCTGCGCCAGCCACGCGGGTTCGTCATCCAGCTGGCGCAGGTCGAGCCACAGCGCGTCGTCGTCCAGGCGCCCGAGCACCGGGATGGGCAACGCGCGCAAGGCCGCTTCCAGCGCCAGCAGGCTGCGCCCGCGCAGGCGCTTGGACACCTGTGGGCGCATGCACAGCGCAGCACTGGGCAGGCGTGCCACCGGCTGGCTGCCGCTGCCGATCATGCCCAGTGCAGGCAGCGCGGCAACGCTCCACGACGCGCCCAACGCCTGTGCCATGCGCGGCGCCAGGCGTTCGGCCTGGGCCAGGATCTCGGCTTGCGGCCGGGTCAGCAGGCGCAGGCTGGGCAGGCGCTCGGCCAGGCGGTCGGGGTCGCGGTACAGGCCCAGCACCGCTTCCAGCGCGGCGAGGGTCAACTTGTCGACCCGCAGGGCACGCTTGAGCGGGTTCTTCTTGATGCGCGCGATCAGCGCCTTGCTGCCCACGATGATCCCGGCCTGCGGACCGCCGAGCAGCTTGTCGCCGCTGAAGGTGACGATATCGGCGCCATCGGCCAGGGCCTGACGCACCGTGGGTTCGGCGGGCAGGCCCCAGCGGGTCAGGTCGAGCAGGCTGCCGCTGCCCAGGTCTTCGAGCAGCGGCAGGCCGTGCTGGTGGGCCAGTTGCGCCAGCTCGGCGGTGGGCACATGGCTGGTGAAGCCTTCAATGCTGTAGTTGCTGCAATGCACGCGCATCAGCAGGCCGCTGCGCGGGTTGATTGCCGCTTCGTAGTCGCGGGTGTGGGTGCGATTGGTGGTGCCCACCTCGTGCAGCCTGACCCCGGCGCGGGCCATGATGTCGGGGATGCGGAACGCACCACCGATCTCGATCAGTTCGCCGCGCGAAATGATGCCCTCCTTGCGCGCGCCCAGGCTGTTGAGTGCCAGCAGCACGGCGGCGGCATTGTTGTTGACCACGGTCACGGCCTCGGCGCCGGTGAGCTCGCGGATCAGGCCTTCGATCAGGTCGTCACGGTCGCCGCGCTTGCCGCTGTCCAGGTCGAACTCGAGGTTGAGGGGGTGGCGCGCGGCAAGCTGGACGGCCTCGATGGCGGCTTCGGGCAGCAGCGCGCGGCCCAGGTTGGTGTGCAGCACGGTGCCGGTGAGGTTGAACACCCGGCGGATGTGGCTGCGGTGCCGGGCGGCGAGGCGTTCGTTGGTGCGGCCGGCGAGCACCTCGGGGGCCAGTTCGGCAGCCCCGAGCTGGCCGTGGCGGGCGGGCTCGCGCAGGTCATCGAGCAGTTGGCGCAAGGTGGCGAGCACGGCGTCGCGGCCGTAGCGGTCCACCAGGGGAACGCAGGCAGGGCTGCGCAGGAGGGTGTCGATGGAGGGTAGACGGTGGGTGCACTGAGTGACGTTGGAGGACATGCAAAAACGCTCCGGCCTATGTAGGAGCCGGCCTTGCCGGCGAATGGAACACCGCGCAGGGTCGGATCCCACAGTGTAGTGCGCCCTTCGCGCAAGGCCGCCCTACAGGCCCGGGGCCAGCAACAGGTTCGGCGCCAGGCGCTGGTAGCCCTCCTGATCCAGGCGCATGTCCAGTGCCAGGCTGGCCAGGTCTGCCGACAGGGCCTCCGATTGCGCATCGCTTTCAAGGTAGACCAGCTTCAGGTAACTGTGGCATTCGAGGCAGCATTCGGCCCGCAACGGCGCCTGCCCGGCGACATGGCGGTCATCCTCCAGGCTGAAGTACTGCAAGCCCTTGCTTTGCTCGCAATACACGCACTTGACCCGCACCGCATGCCATTCACAGGCACACAACGCACACACCAGGTAGCGCAGGCCGTTGTACTTGCCGCGGTGGCGGATTACCCCGGCCATCGCCGGCGAACCACATGCCGGACACTGCCCCAGGCTGTCGCCGGGCTTGAGTTCGACGCCGGGCATGGCCAGCAGCCAATGGCTCCACGCCGCCTGCAGCGCGGCCCCCAGAAACGGCACCAGCGCCGCCGGCACCGCGTTATACTGCCCGCCCAGCAGTGCCAGCGCCCACACCATGCGCTGCCCTGCCCCGGCCTCGCGCAATTGCGTCTGGGCCTGATGCGCCAGCGGCGAAGACGCCTCGTAGCGTTGCAACAGGGCATCCAGCCAGCCCTGCCAGGCGCCCTCACGCACCAGGCTGTCGGCGGCCAGTGGCGCCAGGCCGTGGGTCACGCACAGCTGCAGGCGCTGCGGGTCGGGCATGGCCGCTGCCGGCGGGTTGTCCAGCAACCCCTGCTGCACGCGGCACAACCCGGCCACGAAGCGCAGGTAGTCGCCCAGCGCATGCCCCTCGGCCAGCAGGTCGAGGCGTTCGGCACGCAGCGCAAACAGCTGGGGCGGTGGCGGGTGCAGAAACGGCGGCGAACTGGCCGACGCCTGGATCTGATCGGGTTCCATCACGGTACTCAAGGCTTGGCTCCTTTGTGCGTGTCGGGCCGCTCGTCCCGAGTGACCTCCCGGTACCATAGCGCATGGTGCTTGCGCGCCCACGCGCGGCTGACCCAGCCATGCAGCATGGCGCTGACCGAGCCCTTGATCCAGATGCCGGCATAGATGTGCACGATGATGCTCAGCACCAGCACGAAGCCGGCCAGGGCGTGCAGCAGGGTGGCCAGGCGAATGGTGTCGATACCGAAGTACGCGCTGAAGTAGGCACGCCAGATCACCACGCCACTCACCAGCAGCACCAGCATGCACGCCAGCAGGGTCCAGAACAGCAGCTTCTGCCCGGCGTTGTACTTGCCCACCGGTGGTACGCCCTCCTCCTCGTTGCGGATCACCCGGTCGACCCGGCGCAGCCACTGCCGGTCGGTGGCGGTGATGAAGTTGGCCCGCCAGAAGCGCAGCACCAGCCCCAGGAACAGCACGAACATCAGCACGCCCATGAACGGGTGCAGGGTGCGTGTCCACGGCCCGCCGCCGAACAGGTGGCTGAGCCAGAACAGCGCCGGGTGAAACAGCGCCAGCCCCGACAGTGCCGCCATGAAGAACAGGATCGCCACCAGCCAGTGGTTGGTGCGCTCGTTGGCGGTGTAACGCAGTATCGGCTTGTGCTTCATGGCCGTTGCTCCCCTGGTGCGGTGGGCTTGCCCGGGTCATACACATGCACCGACGGGTCGACCTGATGCACGCTGGTGTCAGGATGCTCGTCATCCTCTTCCTCGACCCGCTGCGGGCCGATGCGCACGTAGTGGAAGAACCCGGCCAGCACCGCCGCACCCATGGCCAGCAGCGCCAGCGGTTTGCTCACGCCCTTCCATAGCCCGACCAGCGGGCTGATCACCGGGTTGTCGGGCAGCCCCGCGTACACGCGCGGCGTGTCGGCGTGGTGCAGCACGTACATCACATGGGTGCCACCCACGCCGTCCGGGTCGTACAGGCCGGCATGCTCGAAGCCCCGCGACTTGAGGTCGACGATGCGTTCGGCGGCGTGCTCCTGCATGTCGGTCTTGCTGCCGAACACGATGGCGCCGGTGGGACAGGTCTTCACGCAGGCCGGCTCCAGCCCCACGGCCACGCGGTCGGAACACAGGGTGCACTTGTAGGCCTTGTGATCCTTCTGCGAGATGCGCGGGATGTTGAACGGGCAGCCGGTGATGCAGTAGCCGCAGCCGATGCAGTGGTCCTGGTTGAAGTCGACGATGCCGTTGGCGTGCTTGATGATCGCCCCCGGGCTGGGACAGGCCTTGAGGCAGCCGGGGTCGGCGCAGTGCATGCAGCCGTCCTTGCGGATCAGCCACTCCAGGTTGCCGTCGGCGGTCTCGTGCTCGGTGAAGCGCATCAGCGTCCAGCTTTCAGCACTGAGGTCCTGCGGGTTGTCATAGGTGCCGTGGTTGTGACCCACCTCGTCGCGCAGCTCGTTCCATTCCGAACACGCCACCTGGCAGGCCTTGCAGCCGATGCACTTGGTGGTGTCGATCAGCTTGGCGACCTGCTCCTGCTGGCGCACCGAGGGGGGCAGCGTGGTGGTGGCCGAACGGGCAATGATGTCTTGGCTGGCCATCAGATTTTCTCCACGTTGACCAGGAACGACTTCGATTCCGGGGTCTGTGTATTGCCATCGCCGAGGAACGGCACCAGGGTGTTGGTCAGGTAGCCATGCCGCGTCAGCCCGGTGAAGCCCCAGTGCAGCGGGATACCGACCTGGTGCACGGTCTGGTTGTTGACCTGCAGCGGACGAATCCGCTTGGTGACGACCGCCACCGCCTCGATATGCCCACGCTTGCAACTCACCCGCACCCGGTCGCCGGCCTGGATACCCTTCTGCTGCGCCAGCACTTCACCGATCTCGACAAACTGCTCGGGCTGGGCGATGGCGTTCAGGCGCGCATGCTTGCTCCAGAAGTGAAAGTGCTCGGTCAGCCGGTAGGTGGTGGCCGCGTAGGGGTAGTCCTTGGCCTGGCCGAGGGTGTCCCACACCGAGTCGAAGATGCGTCCGGCCGGGTTGCTGGTGGCCTTCTTGTTGGTGGGGTGCAGCGGGTTGATCCCGATCGGCGTCTCGAAGGGTTCGTAGTGCTCGGGGAACGGGCCTTCGGCCATCTTGTCGACGGCGAAGAACCGGGCCACCCCTTCGGGGTTCATGATGAACGGGTTCATGCCCGCCTCGGGGGGCACGTCGGCCTTGTAGTCCGGGGTGTCGGTGCCGGTCCAGGCCTTGCCGTTCCACCATACCAGGCGTTTTTTCGGGTCCCAGGGCTGGCCTTGCGGGGTGGCCGAGGCACGGTTGTAGAGGATTCGCCGGTTCATCGGCCAGGCCCAGGCCCAGCCCAGGTTCTGCTTCATGCCATACGGGTCGCTGTTGTCGCGCCGAGCCATCTGGTTGCCCTGCTCGGTCCAGCTGCCGCAGAAGATCCAGCAGCCGGACGCGGTACTGCCATCGTCCTTGAGCTGGGCGAACCCCGACAGTTGCTGGCCGCCCTTGAGCGCGGCGCCGGTTGCATCGACCTGATCGGTCACGGCCATGCCGTTGAGCTCCCTGGCCAGCTCTTCGGGGGAGGGTTCGTCGGCTACCCTGTACGGCCAGCTGAGGTTGAGCAGCGGTTCGGCAAACGCGCCACCCTCGGCGCGGTAGCGTTCACGCAGGCGCAGGAACAGGTCGCTCATGATGCGCACGTCGGTACGGGTTTCGCCCGGGCCGTCTGCGCCCTTCCAGTGCCACTGCAGCCAGCGGCTGCTGTTTACCAGCGAACCGTCCTCCTCGGCGAAGCAGGTGGTGGGCAGGCGGATGACCTCGGTGGCGATGTCGGCCGTGCTGACGTCGTTGTACGGCCCTGCGTTGCGCCAGAACTCCGAGGTTTCGGTGGCCAGCGGGTCCATCACCACCAGCCACTTGAGCTTGCTGAGCGCGGCAGTGACGCGGTTCTTGTCGGGCAGCGCGGCAATCGGGTTGAAGCCCTGGCACATGTAGCCGTGCACCTCGCCCCTGCCCATCATGTCGAACATCTTGAGCACGTCGTAGCCTGGGATGTCGAGCTTGGGCAGCCAGTCGTAGCCCCAGTGGTTCTCGGCAGTGGCGTTGGCGCCATACCAGGCCTTCATCAGACTGACGTGGAACTTGCCGTAGTTCTGCCAGTACGACAGCTGCCCTGGGCGCAGCGGCTTGAGGGCGCGTTTGGCGATGTAGCCGTCGTAGTCCTGCTCGGCATCACCGGGCAGGGTCAGGTAGCCCGGCAAGGAGTTGGACAGCAGGCCCAGGTCGGTCAGGCCCTGGATGTTGGAGTGCCCGCGCAGGGCGTTGACCCCGCCACCCGGCATGCCGACGTTGCCCAGCAGCAGTTGCACCATCGCCGCGCTGCGGATGATCTGCGCGCCGATCGAATGCTGGGTCCAGCCCAGGGCATAGAGGATGGTCATGGTCTTGCCGGGTGTGGAGCAGGTGGCGATCTCTTCCCAGATCTTCTGCATGCTGGCCTGGGGCATGCCGCAGGTCATGCTGGCGAGCTCCGGGGTGTAGCGGCTGTAGTGCTGCTTCATCAGCTGGTAGACGCAGCGCGGGTCCTGCAGGGTCGGGTCGACCTTGGCGAAACCGTCTTCACCCAGTTCGTAGCCCCAGCCGGACTTGTCGGCATAGGTACGCTTGGCCGCATCGTAGCCACTGAACAGCCCGTCCTCGAAGCCGAAGCCGGCTTTGACGATGAACGACACGTCGGTGTAGTTGCGCACGTACTCGTGCTGGATCTGGTCAGTGCTGAGCAGATAGTTGATCAGGCCGCCCATGAAGGCGATGTCGCTGCCGGTGCGAATCGGCGCGTAGTAATCGGCCACCGAGGCGGTACGGGTAAACCGTGGGTCGACCACGATCAGCCGCGCCTGGTTGTGCGCCTTGGCTTCGGTCACCCATTTGAAACCGCACGGGTGCGCTTCTGCTGCGTTGCCGCCCATCACCAGAATCAGGTTCGCGTTGGCGATATCGGTCCAGTGATTGGTCATGGCACCACGGCCGTACGTCGGGGCAAGACTTGCCACCGTCGGGCCGTGTCAGACACGCGCCTGGTTGTCGAACCCCAGCATGCCCAAACTGCGAATGACCTTGTGGGTCAGGTAGCCGGCTTCGCTGGAAGCCGCCGAGGCCGCGAGGAACCCGGTGCTGAGCCAGCGGTTGACGGTCTGGCCCTGGGCGTTTTTCTCGATGAAGTTGGCGTCGCGGTCGGCCTTGACCAGCTCGGCCACGCGGTCCATGGCCTCATCCCAGCTGACGCGCGTCCACTCGTTGCTGCCCGGCTTGCGCACCTGCGGGTACTGCAGGCGACTGGGGCTGTGGATGAAGTCCAGCAGGCCTGCACCTTTGGGGCACAGGGTGCCGCGGTTGACCGGGTGATCGGCGTCGCCTTCGACGTGGATGATGCTCTGCGCCACGTTCTTGCCCGCATCGCCCTGGCTGTACAGGATCAGGCCGCAGCCGACCGAGCAGTAGGGGCAGGTGTTGCGGGTTTCCTTGGTGCGGGCCAGCTTGAAGTGGCGTATCTGTTCGGCGAAGGCCGGCGTGGGGGCCATGCCCAGCGCCGCCAGGCTCGAACCTCCAAGGCCGATGGCGGCGACCTTGAAAAATTGCCGACGGTTGAGATCCATCGTGCACTCCTGATCAGGTGGTGGACGCGCGGAGCATTGCCGGCGTCTCGTGAACAGTCACGGTGGCGGCCACTGGGTGGTCGTCAATATTCACTCTAGCCAAGATCGGGCCAAGCACCATTAAAACGGATTATCGATGCGCGCAACGGGTGCATAATCGCCAGCCTGACCACCATCGCCAAGGGACTGCATGATGCAATTGGACAAGAACGGGTTGCCGCTGCTGGAGCAGTTTGGCGAAGAAGGTTTTGTGGACTGCGTGTTTCAGGTGCAGCACCTGATGCAGGATGACGTGCACTACCACTTTGACCTGCGTGCCGCGTTCGCCGGGCACTCGGTGGGTGTGCGGGCGCGGCTGCGGCGCGACGTGCAGCCGGGGTTCGATGGCGAGATGAACGTGATACAGGCGCACTTCTACAGCGACGGGCTCGAGATCTCGTCGCTGGGCCTGGAGACCGAGCGGTTCATCGAGGCGCTGGCACAGCTGTATGAAATCGAGCTGGTCGATGGCCCCGGGGCGGTCGGCGAGCGCTTCAGCGTGATTGCGCTGCACCAGGCGGACACCGGGCTTGAAGCGGGTGCGGTGCGCCTGAAGGTGTTCGGCAACGACCGTTCGGATTCGGCGCCAGGCAGCTACTACGAAAGCTTCTTCAATGTCGACCTGCCAGCCGGTCATGTGTACTGGAACGAGAAGGACGTGGAGTATCGCGCACCGATGCTCAATGCACTGGCCGGGCTGGTGGGCCAAGGCGTGGCCGCGGCGTGAGTGCTCACGGGCCGCTTCACCTCCTGGCGGCCCGCTAGAGGTACCGCGAGGCCCGCACGTGCGCTGAACATCGCAAGCGTGTCAGGGCCACCGCCCACCGAGGTTTCCCCAGAACGCAAAACGCCCGATGCAGCGCATCGGGCGTTTGTCTTGAAGCGCGGCGTTGGCCAGGGCTCAGAACGGGATGTCGTCATCGAAGCTGTCGAAGTCGGCAGCCGGCTGCGGCGCAGGCTGTTGCGGCGCAGGGCGCTGCTGAGGGGCCTGCTGCGGACGCTGCTGAGGCGCCTGCTGACGTGGGGCCTGGTTGTAGTTGTTGCCACCCTGCTGCGAACCGTCCTGGTTCTGCGGACGACCACCCAGCAGCTGCATGGTGCCCTGCATGTCGACGATGATCTCGGTGGTGTAACGCTTGATGCCGTCCTTTTCCCACTCGCGGGTCTGCAGCTTGCCCTCGATGTACACCTGCGAACCCTTGCGCAGGTACTCGCCGGCAATCTCGGCAACCTTGCCGAACATCGACACACGGTGCCACTCGGTACGCTCGACCTTCTGGCCGGTCTGCTTGTCGGTCCACTGCTCGCTGGTGGCCAGGCTGAGGTTGGTCACCGCGTTGCCGTTGGGCAGGTGGCGAACTTCAGGGTCCTGGCCGCAAGTGCCGACCAAAATGACTTTGTTAACCCCACGGGCCATAACGTTCTCCTAGGCTTGGCACGCCGCGGGCGCCGGGTTTACCAGCAGCTCCAGGGCCGTACGATCCAAAATTTGTGTATCCAGTTTGATATAGATGGCGGCTTCCTCTGCCACCACCACTGCGTCGGTCACACCCGGCACGGCCTTGAGGCGCTCGGTCAAGCCCGCTTCGCGCATCGCTTCTGGCGACAACGGCAAGCGCAGGCTCGTCACGTAAGGTGGTTCGCGCATAGTAACAGCTATGGCCAACCAAAGGGCACAGAGGCCTGCGCACCCCAGGAAAACCACGCTCAAGCCGCCATGCTGGAACAACCAGCCACCCATGATCCCGCCCAGCGCCGCCCCCAGGAACTGGCTGGTGGAGTACACCCCCATCGCCGTGCCCTTGCCACCGGCCGGCGACACCTTGCTGATCAGCGAAGGCAACGAGGCTTCGAGCAGGTTGAAGGCGGTGAAGAAGATCACCGTGCCGATCACCAGTGACTGCAGGCTGTTGCCCAGCTCCCAGAAAAACAGCTCTGTGAGCATGAGCACACTGACCGCGCCCAGCAGGACACGTTTCATCTTGCGCTTTTTTTCACCGTAGATGATGAACGGAATCATTGCGAAGAATGAAACCAGCAAGGCGGTGAGGTAGACCCACCAGTGCTCCTCTTTCGGCAACCCGCCACGCTCCACGAACGCCAGCGGCAAGGCGACGAAGCTGGCCATGAGGATGGCGTGCAGCACGAAGATGCCGACGTCCAGGCGCAGCAGGTCGGGGTGACGCAGGGTCGGCCCCAGGGCCTGCTTGGCCACGCCCGACTCGCGGTGCGCCAGCGGGCCGTTGGAGGCCGGCACCACGAAGGCGATCAGGCCGATGCCCACCACCGCCATCGCCGCGGTGGCCAGGAACAACCCCGACAGGCCGAAGGCCCGCGTTACCAGTGGCCCCACGACCATCGCCACGGCGAACGACAGGCCGATGCTCATGCCGATCATGGCCATGGCCTTGGTGCGGTGCTGTTCGCGGGTGAGGTCCGAGAGCAACGCCATGACTGCCGCGGAGATGGCGCCCGCACCCTGCAGGATGCGCCCGGCGATCACGCCCCAGATCGAGTCGGCCTGCGCTGCCAGCACACTGCCCAGGGCAAAGATCACCAGCCCCAGGTAGATCACCGGCCGACGGCCGATGCGGTCGGAAATGACCCCGAACGGAATCTGCAATACGGCCTGGGTCAGGCCATAGGCACCGATGGCCAGGCCGATGAGCGCCGGCGTGGCGCCCGCCAGGTCCATGCCATAGGTGGCCAGTACCGGCAGCACCATGAACATGCCCAGCATACGGAAGGCGAACACCAGGGCCAGGCCGCCTGCGGCGCGGGTCTCGCTGCCGCTCATGCGTTCGCTGTGGGGATCGTGCATGGATAAACCTCGTGTGAACCGGCGGCGATTCTACCAGTCGGATCGGTTAACGGCATATACGCGACGCTTTGCCGCGTGGTGGCAGCGCGCCGTATACTCCTCCGTTTATGCCCGCCAAGCGAGGCCGCAGTGGACAAGATCCTGATACGTGGGGCACGTACCCACAACCTTAAGAACATCGACCTGACCCTGCCCCGGGACAAACTGATCGTCATCACCGGTCTGTCCGGGTCCGGCAAGTCATCGCTGGCGTTCGACACCCTGTACGCCGAAGGCCAGCGTCGCTACGTGGAATCGCTGTCGGCGTATGCCCGCCAGTTCCTGTCGATGATGGAAAAGCCAGACGTCGACACCATCGAGGGGCTGTCGCCGGCCATCTCGATCGAGCAGAAGTCGACCTCGCACAACCCGCGCTCGACCGTGGGTACCATCACCGAGATCTACGATTACCTGCGCCTGCTGTATGCCCGTGTGGGCACCCCACGCTGCCCCGACCACGACATCCCGCTCGAAGCCCAGACTGTCAGCCAGATGGTCGACCTGGTGCTGGCCCAGCCCGAGGGCAGCAAGCTGATGCTGCTGGCTCCGGTGATTCGCGAGCGCAAGGGCGAGCACCTGGCGGTGTTCGAAGAGCTGCGTGCCCAGGGCTTCGTGCGCGCACGGGTCAACGGCAAGCTGTACGAGCTGGACGAGTTGCCCAAGCTCGACAAGCAGAAGAAGCACAGCATCGATGTGGTGGTCGACCGCTTCAAGGTGCGCGACGACCTGCAGCAGCGCCTGGCCGAATCGTTCGAGACGGCCCTCAAGCTGGCCGATGGCATCGCCCTGGTGGCGCCGATGGACGACGAGCCGGGTGAAGAGATGATCTTCTCGGCGCGCTTCGCCTGCCCGATCTGCGGCCACGCGATCAGCGAGCTGGAGCCCAAGCTGTTCTCCTTCAACAACCCGGCCGGCGCCTGCCCGACCTGCGACGGCCTGGGCGTGAAGCAGTTCTTCGACATCAAGCGCCTGGTCAACGGCGAGCTGACCCTGGCCGAGGGCGCGATTCGCGGCTGGGACCGGCGCAATGTGTATTACTTCCAGATGCTCGGCTCGCTGGCCGCGCATTACGGGTTCAGCCTGGAGGTGCCGTTCAACGAGCTGCCGGCCGACCAGCAGAAGGTGATCCTGAACGGCAGTGGCAAGCACAACGTCGACTTCAAGTACCTCAACGACCGGGGCGATATCGTCAAGCGTTCGCACCCCTTCGAGGGCATCGTGCCGAACCTGGAGCGGCGCTACCGCGAGACCGAATCGGCCACCGTGCGTGAAGAGCTGGCCAAGTTCCTCAGTACCCAGCCCTGCCCCGACTGCCGCGGCACCCGCCTGCGCCGCGAGGCGCGCCATGTGTGGGTGGGCGAGAAGACCCTGCCGGCGGTTACCAACCTGCCGATCGGCGATGCCAGCGACTACTTCGGCGGCCTCAAGCTGACCGGGCGCCGTGGCGAGATCGCCGACAAGATCCTCAAGGAAATCTGCGAACGCCTGCAGTTTCTGGTGAACGTGGGCCTGGACTACCTGACGCTGGATCGCAGCGCCGATACCCTGTCGGGCGGCGAGGCCCAGCGTATCCGCCTGGCCAGCCAGATCGGCGCCGGCCTGGTGGGGGTGATGTACATTCTCGACGAGCCATCCATCGGCCTGCACCAGCGCGACAACGATCGCCTGCTGGGCACCCTCAACCACCTGCGCGACATCGGCAACACGGTGATAGTGGTGGAGCACGACGAGGACGCCATCCGCATGGCCGACTACGTGGTGGATATCGGCCCGGGCGCGGGCGTGCATGGCGGCCAGATCGTGGCCGAGGGCACCCCGGCCGAGGTGATGGCGCACCCGGACTCGCTGACCGGCAAGTACCTGTCGGGCCGCGTGAAGATCGCCGTGCCGGCCAAGCGCACCCCGCGCAACAAGAAGCTGTCGCTCAAGCTCAAGGGCGCACGCGGCAACAACCTGCAGAACGTCGACCTGGAGATCCCGATCGGCCTGCTGACCTGCGTGACCGGCGTGTCCGGTTCGGGCAAGTCGACGCTGATCAACAACACCCTGTTCCCGCTGGCGGCAACCGCGCTCAACGGTGCCAGCACGCTGGAAGCTGCGGCCCACGACAGCTGCGATGGCCTGCAGCACCTGGACAAGGTGGTGGACATCGACCAGAGCCCGATCGGGCGTACACCGCGCTCCAACCCGGCGACCTACACCGGGCTGTTCACGCCGATCCGCGAGCTGTTCAGCGGCGTGCCGGAGTCGCGCTCGCGCGGCTACGGGCCGGGGCGTTTCTCGTTCAACGTCAAGGGCGGGCGCTGCGAGGCGTGCCAGGGCGATGGCCTGATCAAGGTCGAGATGCACTTCCTGCCCGACATCTACGTGCCGTGCGACGTGTGCAAGAGCAAGCGCTACAACCGCGAAACGCTGGAGATCAAGTACAAGGGCAAGAACATCCACGAGGTGCTGGAAATGACCATCGAGGAAGCCCGCGAGTTCTTCGATGCGGTGCCGGCACTGGCGCGCAAACTGCAGACGCTGATGGACGTGGGCCTGTCGTACATCAAGCTGGGCCAGTCGGCGACCACGCTGTCCGGTGGTGAGGCGCAGCGGGTCAAGCTGTCACGCGAGCTGTCCAAGCGCGATACCGGCAAGACGCTGTACATCCTCGATGAGCCGACCACTGGCCTGCACTTTGCCGATATCCAGCAACTGCTGGACGTGCTGCATCGCCTGCGTGACCACGGCAACACCGTGGTGGTGATCGAGCACAACCTGGACGTGATCAAGACCGCCGACTGGCTGGTGGACCTTGGGCCGGAAGGCGGCTCCAAGGGCGGACAGATCATCGCCTGCGGCACGCCGGAGGAGCTGGCCGAGATGAAGCAGTCGCACACGGGGTATTACCTCAAGCCGCTGCTGGCGCGCGACCGGGCCTGAACTGCAGGAGCCGGCCTTGCCGGCTCCTGCACAGCGGCATGCGGGCACAAAAAAAGGCCATCGGGTACGCCCCGATGGCCTTTTTCGTTGCGCGGCGGATTACATCTGCGATTGCAGGTAGTTCTCCAGGCCCAGCGACTTGATCAGACCCTGCTGCTTCTCCAGCCAGTAGGTGTGATCTTCTTCGGTGTCGGCCAACTGCACGCGCAGGATGTCACGGCTGACGTAGTCCTTGTGCAGCTCGCACAGCTCGATGCCTTTGCACAGCGCAGCGCGCACCTTGTACTCAAGGCGCAGGTCGGCGGCGATCATCTCGGGCACGGTGGTGCCGATGTCCAGGTCGTCCGGGCGCATGCGCGGGGTGCCTTCGAGCATGAGAATGCGGCGCATCAGGGCGTCGGCGTGTTGTGCCTCTTCTTCCATCTCGTGGTTGATTCGCTCGTAGAGCTTGCTGAAGCCCCAGTCTTCGTACATGCGCGAGTGGATGAAGTATTGGTCACGTGCCGCCAGTTCGCCCGTCAGCAACGTGTTGAGATAATCGATTACGTCCGGGTGACCTTGCATTGCCCTGACTCTCCCTGTGTGAAAGCCATAGTTTGAACCAGGATGACTGTAAGGTCACTGCAAATTGCGCTAAAACCGCTAAAAAAGTGGGTAAACAGTAGTCAATTGCATTGAAAAACCGCCCAGATGAGGGCGGTTCTTCTTATCACTTCGACTTAGGCCAGATTGAGACCCAATGCCTTTGCGATTCCCCCTCCGTAGGCCGGATCGGCCTTGAAGAAGTGCTGCAGCTGACGATCCACGACATCGCGCGAGACGCTGGCCATGGTGCCGGCGATGTTGGCGATCAGCAGGGCCTTCTGCTCATCGTTCATCAGGCGGAACAGCGCACCGGCATGGCTGTAGTAGTCGGTGTCTTCACGATGATCGTAACGGTCTGCTGCACCACCGAGGGCCAGTGCAGGCTCAGCGTACTGCGGGGCCTGCTTGGGTGCGTCGGCGTAGCTGTTGGGCTCGTAGTTGGGCGCCGCGCCGCCGTTGCTGCCAAAGGCCATCGAACCATCGCGCTGGTAGCTGTTCACCGGGCTGCGTGGGGCGTTTACCGGCAGTTGCTGGTGGTTGGTACCCACACGGTAACGGTGAGCGTCTGCGTAGGCGAATACGCGGCCCTGCAGCATGCGGTCTGGCGACAGCCCCACACCCGGGATCATGTTGCTGGGGCCGAACGCGGCCTGCTCGACTTCGGCAAAGTAGTTGAGCGGGTTGCGGTTGAGCTCCAGTTCGCCCACCTCGATCAGCGGATAGTCCTTCTGCGACCAGGTCTTGGTCACGTCGAACGGGTTCTCGGCACGGCTGGCGGCCTCGGCTTCGCTCATTACCTGGATGCACACGCTCCATTTCGGGAAGTCACCGCGCTCGATCGCTTCGAACAGGTCGCGCTGGGCGTAATCCGGGTCGGTACCGGCCAGGCGGGCCGCCTCGGCAGGCGCCAGGTTCTTGATGCCCTGCTTGGTCTTGAAGTGCCACTTGACCCAGGTACGCTGGCCCTGTGCGTTGATCAGGCTGTAGGTGTGGCTGCCGAAACCGTGCATGTGACGGTAACCATCCGGGATGCCGCGGTCGGAAAACAGGATGGTGACCTGGTGCAGCGATTCGGGCGAATGCGACCAGAAGTCCCACATCATCTGCGGGCTTTTCAGGTTGCTTTGAGGCAGGCGCTTCTGGGTGTGGATGAAGTCCGGGAACTTCAATGGATCACGGATGAAGAACACCGGCGTGTTGTTGCCCACGATGTCCCAGTTGCCTTCCTCGGTGTAGAACTTGAGTGCAAAACCCCGAGGGTCACGCTCGGTATCGGCCGAACCCCGCTCGCCACCCACGGTGGAGAAACGCAGGAAGGTCTCGGTCTGCTTGCCGACGCTGCTGAACAGCTTGGCGCAGGTGTACTGGGTGATATCGCGGCTGACGGTAAACGTGCCATAGGCACCCGACCCCTTGGCGTGTACACGGCGCTCAGGGATGTTCTCGCGGTTGAAGTGCGCAAGCTTTTCAATCAGGTGGAAGTCTTCCAGCAACAACGGACCCCGCGGGCCTGCCGAACGCGAGTTCTGGTTGTCGGCGACCGGCGCGCCACTGGCGGTGGTCAGCGTTTTGTTCTGGCTCATGCACTCTCTCCTTAATCAGACTTTTGCGGCCGGCTAATCGGCGTAGGCAGAAGTATCGACCAGGAACATGACACCATCAAATTCATTACATGACTGAGATCAATAGATTATTTCAATTCACGCAGAAACAAAAAACCGGGCACTGGGCCCGGTTCCTTGTTACAGACTGTTCGCCTTACTCAGCAGCTTCAACCGAGCCACCAACAGGACGATCAACCAGCTCGACGTACGCCATAGGTGCGTTATCGCCAGCGCGGAAACCGCACTTGAGGATACGCAGGTAGCCGCCCTGACGGGTGGCATAGCGCTTGCCCAGATCGTTGAACAGCTTACCGACGATTTCTTTCGAACGGGTACGGTCGAAAGCCAGACGACGGTTAGCAACGCTGTCTTCCTTGGCCAGGGTGATCAGCGGCTCGGCAACGCGGCGCAGTTCCTTGGCTTTTGGCAGAGTAGTTTTGATCAGCTCGTGCTCGAACAGCGACACCGCCATGTTCTGGAACATGGCCTTACGGTGAGAGCTGGTACGGCTCAGGTGACGTCCACTTTTACGATGACGCATGGGTTCATTCCTTACCAAACACTACGTTCGGTGATTACGACGATCAGGCAGTCGCCTTGTCGTCCTTCTTAAGACTTGCAGGCGGCCAGTTGTCGAGGCGCATGCCGAGGGACAGACCACGGGAGGCCAGAACGTCCTTGATTTCGGTCAAGGATTTCTTGCCCAGGTTCGGAGTCTTCAACAGTTCTACTTCGGTACGCTGAATCAGGTCGCCGATGTAGTAAATGTTCTCCGCCTTAAGGCAGTTGGCCGAACGCACGGTCAATTCCAGATCGTCAACCGGACGAAGCAGGATCGGATCGATCTCGTCTTCCTGTTCGACTACCACTGGTTCGCTGTCACCCTTGAGGTCGACGAATGCAGCCAACTGCTGTTGCAGGATGGTTGCAGCACGACGGATTGCCTCTTCAGGATCCAGAGTACCGTTGGTTTCCAGATCAATAACCAGCTTGTCCAGGTTAGTACGCTGCTCGACACGGGCGTTTTCCACCACGTATGCGATACGGCGAACCGGGCTGAACGAAGAGTCGAGCTGCAAGCGACCAATGCTGCGGCTTTCGTCTTCATCGCTCTGACGCGAATCGGCCGGTTCATAACCACGACCACGAGCTACGGTGAGCTTCATGTTCAAGGCGCCATTGGACGCCAGGTTAGCGATTACGTGATCGGGGTTAACGATCTCGACATCATGATCCAGCTGAATATCGGCAGCGGTAACCACCCCCGAACCCTTCTTCGACAAGGTCAGCGTAACTTCGTCACGACCGTGCAGTTTGATAGCCAGGCCTTTCAGGTTCAACAGGATTTCAATGACGTCTTCCTGAACACCTTCGATGGCGGAGTACTCGTGGAGTACACCGTCGATCTCGGCCTCGACTACTGCACAGCCAGGCATGGAGGACAACAGGATGCGGCGCAGCGCGTTGCCCAGGGTATGGCCAAAACCACGCTCGAGAGGCTCGAGAGTGATTTTAGCGCGGGTTGGACTGACGACCTGCACATCGATGTGGCGGGGCGTCAGGAACTCATTTACCGAAATCTGCATGGATGCACCTATTTTCTAGCCCTTACTTGGAGTAGAGCTCGACAATCAGGCTTTCGTTGATGTCGGCAGACAGATCACTGCGAGCAGGAACGTTCTTGAAAACGCCCGACTTCTTCGCGGTGTCTACATCTACCCACTCAACGCGGCCACGCTGGGCGCACAGTTCAAGGGCTTGAACAATGCGCAGCTGGTTCAGCGACTTCTCGCGAACCGCGACCACGTCACCCGGACGAACTTGGTAGGACGGAACGTTTACAGTCTTGCCGTTAACGCTGATCGCTTTGTGCGAAACCAGCTGACGGGATTCGGCACGAGTAGCGCCAAAGCCCATACGATAAACGACGTTATCCAGACGGCATTCGAGCAGTTGCAGCAGGTTCTCACCAGTAGCGCCCTTCGAGGAGGCCGCTTGCTTGTAGTAACCGCTGAACTGACGCTCGAGCACGCCGTAGATACGACGGACTTTTTGCTTTTCACGCAGCTGGGTGCCGTAGTCGGACTGACGACCGCGGCGCTGACCGTGAATACCTGGGGCTGCTTCGATGTTGCACTTCGATTCCAGAGCGCGAACGCCGCTCTTCAGGAACAGATCGGTGCCTTCACGACGAGACAGTTTGCATTTTGGACCAATGTAACGTGCCATTTATCTGTCTCCTGATTACACGCGGCGCTTCTTCGGCGGACGGCACCCGTTATGCGGGATTGGCGTCACGTCGGTGATGCTGGCGATCTTGTAGCCACAGCCGTTCAGAGCACGAACAGCGGACTCACGACCTGGACCTGGACCCTTGACGTTGACGTCGAGGTTCTTCAGACCATATTCCAGCGCAGCTTGACCAGCACGCTCAGCAGCTACTTGAGCAGCGAACGGGGTGGACTTGCGGGAACCGCGGAAACCCGAACCGCCGGAGGTAGCCCAGGACAGGGCGTTACCTTGACGATCGGTAATGGTCACGATGGTGTTGTTAAAGGACGCATGGATGTGGGCGATGCCATCAACCACTGTCTTTTTAACTTTTTTACGAGGACGAGCAGCAGGTTTTGCCATGTCTATATTCCTGTCGATTCGCTGGTGCGATTACTTGCGGATCGGCTTACGCGGACCTTTACGGGTACGCGCGTTGGTCTTGGTACGCTGACCGCGTACTGGCAGACCCCGACGATGACGCAGGCCGCGGTAGCAACCCAGGTCCATCAACCGCTTGATTTTCATGTTGATGTCGCGACGCAGGTCACCTTCAGTGGTGAACTTCGCAACTTCGCTACGCAGCTGTTCAATCTGCTCGTCGCTCAGATCTTTGATCTTCACGGCTGGGTTGACCCCAGTGTCTGCACAGATTTTCTGTGCAGTTGTGCGACCGACACCATAGATGTAGGTCAGCGAGATAACAGTGTGCTTGTTATCTGGAATGTTAACGCCTGCAATACGGGCCATTCAGTGGGACTCCAATTGACAGCTACCTACGCCCCGGAAGCCAAGAAATAGGGCGCGAGATAATATCGCTGTAGAAACAAATAATCAACCCAGCAGCGCACTAGCTGCTGGGTTTGAAGCACAGATCACACTCAGCCTTGGCGCTGCTTGTGACGTGGTTCCGCGCTGCAAATCACTCGCACAACACCTTCGCGGCGAATAATTTTGCAGTTACGGCACAGCTTTTTCACCGATGCACGAACTTTCATCACCAACTCCTCGAACCTTAAGGGTCTCTCAGCGCAGCATTCCGCTGCCACCGTAGCCTTTCAGGTTGGCTTTCTTCATCAGGGATTCGTACTGGTGCGAAACGAGGTGCGATTGTACTTGGGACATGAAGTCCATCACAACCACTACCACAATCAGCAACGAGGTCCCGCCAAGGTAGAACGGAACGTTTGCCGCTACCACCAGGAACTGGGGCAACAGACACACGGCCGTCATATAAAGAGCACCGAACATGGTCAAGCGGGTCAGAACGCCATCAATGTAGCGCGCCGACTGCTCGCCTGGACGGATGCCCGGAATAAAGGCACCGGACTTCTTCAGGTTTTCCGCTACGTCTTTCGGATTGAACATCAACGCCGTATAGAAGAAGCAGAAGAAAATAATCCCTGCACTAAACAGCAGAATATTCAACGGCTGACCAGGAGCGATCGACTGCGAGATGTCCTGCAGCCAGCCCATACCTTCAGACTGACCAAACCAGGCACCCAGCGAAGCCGGGAACAGCAAAATGCTGCTTGCGAAAATGGCTGGGATGACCCCGGCCATGTTCACCTTCAGCGGCAAGTGGCTAGTCTGCGCAGCGAAGACCTTGCGGCCCTGCTGACGCTTGGCGTAGTGAACGGCGATTCGACGCTGACCACGCTCAATGAACACCACAAAACCGATAATCGCTACTGCCAGCAAACCGATAGCGACCAGAGCGAAAATGTTGATATCGCCCGTACGTGCAGACTCGAAAGACTGCCCGATTGCTCTCGGAAGACCGGCGACGATACCTGCGAAAATCAACATCGAGATACCGTTGCCTACACCGCGCTCCGTGATTTGCTCACCCAGCCACATCATGAACATCGCACCCGCCACAAACGTGGAGACAGCGACGAAATGGAAGCCAAAGTCAGCAGAAAACGCTACACCCTGACCGGCCAGGCCGATGGACATGCCAACAGCCTGGACCAGCGCCAGGATAACGGTGCCGTAGCGGGTGTACTGGCTGATCTTGCGACGGCCAGCTTCACCTTCCTTCTTCAACTGCTCCAGCTGCGGGCTGACGGCGGTCATCAGCTGCATGATGATCGATGCCGAAATGTACGGCATGATCCCCAGTGCAAAGATGCTCATCCGTTCCAGCGCGCCGCCGGAAAACATGTTGAACAAGCTAAGAATGGTCCCCTCATTCTGTCGAAACAGTTCCGCCAGCCGGTCCGGGTTGATGCCTGGAACTGGGATGTGTGCGCCTATCCGATAGACGATGATCGCCAGAAACAGAAAACGCAGACGAGCCCAAAGTTCAGACATCCCGCCTTTACCGAGCGAAGAGAGAGCACCTTGCTTAGCCATTTATTCCTCGAACTTGCCGCCAGCTGCTTCGATAGCCGCACGCGCACCTTTGGTGGCTGCGATACCCTTGATGGTGACCGCGCGAGTAACTTCGCCGGACAGCATGATTTTCACACGCTGTACGTTTTGGTTAATCACGTTGGCATCCTTCAAGGATTGCACGGTGACAACGTCGCCTTCCACTTTGGCCAGCTCGGACAGACGCACTTCTGCGCGGTCCATGGCTTTCAGGGAAACGAAGCCGAATTTCGGCAGACGACGGTGCAGCGGCTGTTGACCGCCTTCAAAGCCTGGAGCGATGGTGCCACCGGAGCGGGAGGTCTGACCTTTGTGGCCACGGCCACCGGTCTTGCCCAAACCACTACCGATACCACGACCCGGACGATGCTTCTCGCGACGGGAACCCGGCGCTGGACTCAGATCATTGAGTTTCATCGATTAACCCTCGACGCGCAGCATGTAGTAAGCCTTGTTGATCATCCCGCGATTCTCGGGAGTATCCAGGACTTCTACAGTGTGACCGATGCGGCGCAGACCCAGACCCTTAACACACAGTTTGTGGTTAGGGAGACGGCCGGCGGTGCTTTTGATCAGCGTTACTTTGACGGTAGCCATGATCAGCGGATCTCCTCGACGCTCTTGCCGCGCTTGGCAGCAATGGATTCAGGAGATTGCATAGCCTTCAGACCCTTGAAAGTGGCATGAACCACGTTCACTGGGTTGGTCGAGCCGTAGCACTTGGCCAGGACGTTCTGAACGCCAGCAACTTCCAGGACAGCACGCATCGCGCCACCGGCGATGATACCGGTACCGTCGGAAGCAGGCTGCATGTACACCTTCGAAGCGCCATGGGCGGACTTGGTGGCGTACTGCAGAGTGGTGCCGTTCAGGTCTACCTGAATCATGTTGCGACGGGCAGCTTCCATGGCTTTCTGGATCGCAGCAGGTACTTCGCGCGATTTGCCACGGCCGAAACCAACGCGACCCTTGCCATCACCTACCACGGTCAACGCGGTGAAGGTGAAGATACGGCCGCCTTTTACGGTTTTGGCTACGCGGTTAACTTGAACCAGCTTCTCGATGTAGCCTTCGTCGCGCTTTTGATCGTTATTTGACATAACTTAGAACTCCAGTCCGCCTTCACGAGCACCATCTGCCAGCGCTTTAACGCGGCCGTGGTACTTGAAGCCAGAACGGTCAAAGGCAACTTGAGATACACCGGCGGCTTTCGCGCGCTCAGCTACCAGCTTGCCAACCTTAGTGGCCGCGTCGATGTTGCCAGTGGCGCCATCACGCAGGTCTTTGTCCAAAGTCGAGGCGCTGGCCAGGACTTTGCTGCCGTCGGCCGAAATGACCTGGGCATAGATGTGCTGCGAGGAGCGGAACACGCAGAGACGCACGACTTCGAGTTCGTGCATTTTCAGGCGTGCTTTGCGAGCGCGACGCAGTCGAGTAACTTTTTTGTCGGTCATTTGCTATGCCCTACTTCTTCTTGGCTTCTTTACGACGGACGACTTCGTCCGCGTAACGCACACCCTTGCCTTTGTACGGCTCTGGTGGACGGAAGTCGCGGATTTCAGCGGCCACCTGACCTACCAGCTGCTTGTCGATACCCTTGATCAGGATGTCGGTCTGGCTAGGGGTCTCAGCGGTGATGCCCTCAGGCAGTTCATAATCCACTGGGTGCGAGAAGCCGAGCGCCAGGTTCAGCACGGTGCCCTTGGCTTGCGCCTTGTAACCAACACCGACCAGCTGGAGCTTGCGCTCGAAGCCTTGGCTTACGCCCTGGACCATGTTGTTCACGAGTGCACGGGTAGTGCCGGCCATTGCGCGAGTTTGTTGGTCGCCGTTGCGAGCAGCGAAACGCAGCTCACCAGCTTCTTCAACAACTTCAACGGACGAGTGAACGTTCAGTTCGAGAGTGCCCTTGGCACCCTTCACCGAAAGCTGTTGGCCGACGAATTTGACTTCGACACCGGCTGGCAGCTTAACGGGGTTCTTAGCGACGCGAGACATGCTTATCCCCCCTTAGAACACTGTGCAGAGTACTTCGCCGCCGACACCGGCAGCGCGCGCAGCACGATCAGTCATCACACCTTTGTTGGTGGAGACGATAGACACGCCCAGACCGCCACGTACTTTCGGCAGTTCTTCGACGGACTTGTACTGACGCAGGCCTGGACGACTTACGCGCTTGACTTCCTCGATGACCGGACGGCCTTCGAAGTATTTCAGCTCGATGGACAGCGAAGGTTTGACTTCACTGCTGACCTGATAACCCGCGATGTAACCTTCGTCTTTCAGAACTTTGGCTACAGCCACCTTCAGGGTCGAGGACGGCATGCTTACGACGGACTTTTCAGCCATCTGGGCATTACGGATTCGAGTTAGCATGTCCGCTAACGGGTCCTGCATACTCATGGGCTAGACGCTCCTGATACAAGAAAAATTAGCCTTTCGGCTACTACAGTCACCTGAACACAACGGGCAAAAAACCCGGGCTCAGGTGAGCCGGTCATTCTAGACACATCCCAGAAACGAAACAAGCCCCATAAGGGGCTTGTTTCGTTGCAAGATCACCGGCGGTCGGAAGATCACTCCCCCGCCGCCAGGGCCCTGCCGGTACGTCTTACCAGCTGGCTTTGACCAGACCTGGAACGTCACCGCGCATTGCTGCTTCACGCAGCTTGTTACGGCCGAGGCCGAACTTGCGGTAAACGCCGTGTGGACGACCGGTGATGCGGCAGCGGTTACGCATGCGCGAGGCGCTTGCGTCACGTGGCTGCTTCTGCAGAGCGATCGAGGCTGCCCAACGTTCTTCTGGAGTTGCATTCAGATTAACGATGGTAGCTTTGAGCTCAGCACGCTTCTTGGCGTATTTAGCAACCGTGAGCTGACGCTTCAGCTCGCGGTTTTTCATGCTCTTCTTGGCCATTTTCCTACTCCAATCAGTTGCGGAACGGGAATTTGAAAGCGCGCAGCAGAGCGCGACCTTCGTCATCCGTACGAGCAGTGGTGGTCAGGGTAATGTCCAGACCGCGCAGAGCATCGATCTTGTCGTAGTCGATTTCCGGGAAGATGATCTGCTCTTTCACGCCCATGCTGTAGTTGCCACGACCGTCGAAGGACTTGGCATTCAGGCCGCGGAAGTCGCGAACCCGAGGCAGGGAGATCGCCAGCAGGCGGTCCAGGAATTCGTACATACGATCACGGCGCAGAGTGACTTTGACGCCGATCGGCCAGCCCTCACGGACTTTGAAGCCCGCGATGGATTTCCGAGCGAAAGTCACAACGGCTTTTTGACCGGTGATCTTCTCGAGGTCAGCTACAGCGTGCTCGATGACTTTCTTGTCGCCGACAGCTTCGCCCAGACCCATGTTCAGGGTGATCTTGGTAACGCGCGGAACTTCCATCACGTTCGCCAGCTTAAGTTCTTCCTTAAGCTTGGGAGCAATTTCCTTCCGGTAAATCTCTTTCAGTCGTGCCATGGTCTTCTACCTAGCAGTGTTCAAGCATCAACCGCTTTTTGGGTCGACTTGAAGACACGAATTTTTTTGCCTTCTTCTACTTTGAAACCAACGCGGTCAGCCTTGTTGGTTTCGCCGTTGAAGATGGCGACGTTGGAAGCGTGCAGTGGCGCTTCTTTCTCGACGATACCGCCTTGTACGCCCGACATAGGGTTAGGCTTGGTATGACGCTTCACCAGGTTGATCCCACCAACGACCAGACGGTCGTCAGCGAGAACCTTGAGCACCTTACCGCGCTTACCTTTGTCTTTGCCGGCGATCACGATGATCTCGTCGTCACGACGAATCTTTTGCATGTCGGATCTCCTTACAGCACTTCTGGGGCGAGCGAGACGATCTTCATGAACTTCTCAGTACGAAGTTCACGGGTCACTGGCCCAAAGATACGGGTGCCGATCGGCTCTTGCTTGTTGTTCAGCAGAACAGCAGCATTGCCATCAAAGCGGATGATGGAGCCGTCAGCACGACGGACACCGTGGCGAGTGCGGACTACAACAGCAGTCATCACCTGGCCTTTCTTCACTTTACCGCGAGGAATTGCTTCCTTGACGGTTACCTTGATGATGTCACCGATACCGGCGTAGCGACGGTGCGAACCGCCGAGCACCTTGATGCACATGACGCGACGAGCGCCGCTGTTATCGGCCACATCGAGCATGGATTGAGTCTGAATCATAAAATTTCTCCGACCCCTAGCCCTTAGACTTCAACAGCGCGTTCGAGAACTTCAACCAGTGCCCAGGACTTGGTCTTGGCCAGCGGACGAGTCTCGCGGATGGAGACCTTGTCGCCGATGTGGCACTGGTTGGTTTCGTCGTGCGCGTGCAGCTTAGTCGAACGCTTAACGTATTTACCGTAGATCGGGTGCTTTACGCGACGCTCGATCAGTACGGTGATGGTTTTGTCCATCTTGTCGCTGACGACACGGCCAGTCAGCGTACGGACGGTTTTTTCAGCTTCAGCCATGATCACTTACCTGCCTGCTGGTTGAGCACAGTTTTCACGCGAGCGATGTCACGCTTAACTTGCGAGAGCAGGTGCGACTGCCCCAACTGGCCAGTTGCCTTCTGCATACGCAGATTGAACTGGTCGCGCAGCAAGCCGAGCAGTTGCTCGTTCAGCTGCTGTGCTGATTTTTCACGAAGTTCATTCGCTTTCATCACATCACCGTCCGCTTAACAAAGGAGGTGGCGAGAGGCAGCTTTGCAGCCGCCAAGGCGAATGCCTCACGCGCCAGCTCTTCAGAAACACCCTCGATCTCGTACAGGACCTTGCCTGGCTGGATCTGGGCAACCCAGTACTCCACGGAACCCTTACCTTTACCCATCCGCACTTCGAGAGGCTTCTTGGAGATCGGCTTGTCCGGGAATACACGGATCCAGATCTTGCCGCCACGTTTTACGTGACGGGTCAGGGCACGACGTGCCGATTCGATCTGGCGAGCGGTGAGACGACCGCGAGCAACAGCTTTCAGAGCAAACTCGCCGAAGCTGACTTTGCTACCGCGCAGTGCCAGACCACGGTTGTGGCCAGTCATCTGCTTGCGGAATTTTGTACGCTTTGGTTGCAACATTTGGCGTACCCCTTACTTAGCAGCTTTTTTACGAGGCGCTGGTGCTTGTGGTTTCAGTTCTTCTTGGCGACCACCAATAACTTCGCCTTTGAAAATCCAAACCTTCACACCGATCACACCGTAAGTGGTGTGAGCTTCGTAAGTGGCATAGTCGATGTCGGCACGCAGGGTGTGCAGTGGCACACGACCTTCGCGATACCATTCAGTACGTGCGATTTCAGCACCGCCGAGACGACCGCTCACCTGGATCTTGATGCCCTTGGCACCAATACGCATGGCGTTCTGTACGGCGCGCTTCATGGCGCGACGGAACATCACACGACGCTCCAGCTGCTGAGCTACGCTCTGAGCTACCAGCATACCGTCGAGTTCCGGCTTGCGGATCTCTTCGATATTGATGTGCACAGGCACACCCATTTGCTTGGTCAGGTCCTGACGCAGTTTCTCAACATCTTCACCTTTCTTCCCGATAACGATACCTGGACGAGCGGTGTGGATGGTGATGCGTGCAGTTTGAGCCGGACGATGGATATCGATACGGCTAACGGACGCGCTTTTTAGTTTGTCTTGGAGGTACTCACGCACATTCAGATCTGCGAGCAAATAGTCCGCATAAGTCCGACCGTCTGCGTACCAGACGGAGGTGTGCTCCTTGACGATTCCCAGGCGAATGCCAGTGGGATGTACTTTCTGACCCATCTGATCGACTCCGTTACTTGTCCGCAACCTTGACAGTGATATGGCAAGACCGCTTGACGATGCGATCAGCGCGGCCTTTGGCACGCGGCATGATGCGCTTCAGCGAACGCCCTTCGTTGACGAAAACGGTGGAGACCTTCAGGTCATCAACGTCTGCGCCTTCGTTATGCTCGGCGTTGGCTACGGCCGACTCGAGGACTTTCTTCATGATTTCAGCGGCTTTTTTGCTGCTGAAGGCCAACAGGTTGAGCGCTTCGCCCACCTTCTTCCCGCGGATCTGGTCGGCGACCAAGCGGGCTTTCTGGGCGGAGATGCGAGCGCCCGACAACTTAGCGGCTACTTCCATTTCCTTACCCCTTAACGCTTGGCTTTCTTGTCAGCCACGTGCCCGCGGTAGGTGCGGGTACCGGCGAACTCGCCCAGTTTATGGCCGACCATGTCTTCGTTCACGAGAACTGGGACGTGTTGGCGACCGTTGTGTACCGCGATGGTCAGACCGACCATTTGTGGCAGGATCATCGAACGGCGCGACCAGGTCTTAACTGGTTTGCGATCGTTCTTTTCCGCCGCCACTTCGATCTTCTTCAGTAGGTGAAGATCGATAAAAGGACCTTTTTTCAGAGAACGTGGCACTGTCGTATCCCTCTATTTACTTGCGACGACGGACGATCATTTTGTCGGTACGCTTATTACCACGAGTCTTCGCGCCCTTAGTCGGGAAGCCCCATGGCGATACCGGATGACGACCACCGGAGGTACGACCTTCACCACCACCATGTGGGTGGTCAACCGGGTTCATGGCAACACCACGAACGGTTGGGCGAACGCCACGCCAGCGTTTGGCACCAGCTTTACCCAGCGAACGCAGGCTGTGCTCGGAGTTCGAGACTTCGCCCAGGGTCGCACGGCACTCAGCCAGGACTTTACGCATTTCACCAGAGCGCAGACGCAGGGTCACATAGACACCTTCGCGAGCGATCAGCTGAGCCGAAGCACCAGCGGAACGAGCGATCTGTGCACCTTTGCCCGGCTTCAGTTCGATGCCGTGAATGGTGCTACCCACTGGAATGTTGCGCAGTTGCAGGGAGTTGCCTGGCTTGATTGGAGCCAGAGCACCTGCGATCAGCTGGTCGCCAGCACTCACGCCTTTAGGGGCGATGATGTAGCGGCGCTCGCCGTCTGCGTAGCAGAGCAGTGCGATGTGAGCAGTACGGTTCGGGTCGTATTCGATACGCTCGACAGTGGCGACGATGCCGTCCTTGTCGTTGCGACGGAAGTCGACCATACGGTAATGCTGCTTATGACCACCACCTACGTGACGCGTAGTGATGCGGCCATTGTTGTTACGACCACCAGACTTCGATTTCTTCTCGAGCAGCGGTGCGTGAGGAGCGCCTTTATGCAGCTCCTTGTTGACCACCTTGACCACGAAACGGCGGCCAGGGGAAGTCGGTTTGCATTTAACGATTGCCATGATGCACCCCTTCCTTACTCAGCACTGCTGCTGAAATCGAGATCTTGGCCGGGTTGAAGGGAGATGATCGCCTTCTTCCAGTCATTACGCTTGCCCAGACCGCGAGCGGTACGCTTGGTCTTACCCAGAACGTTCAGGGTAGTCACGCTTTCCACTTTCACGCTGAACAGGCTTTCGACGGCCTTCTTGATTTCCAGCTTGGTTGCGTCGGTAGCAACCTTGAAAACGAACTGGCCTTTCTTGTCAGCCAGAACCGTGGCCTTCTCGGAAACGTGCGGGCCAAGTAGAACTTTAAATACGCGTTCCTGGTTCATCCCAGCAGCTCCTCGAATTTCTTCACGGCCGACACGGTGATCAACACCTTGTCGTATGCGATCAGACTGACCGGATCGGAACCCTGTACGTCACGTACGTCGACGTGCGGCAGGTTGCGAGCAGCCAGGTACAGATTCTGATCAACAGCATCAGAAACGATCAGTACGTCGCTCAGACCCATGCCGTTCAGTTTGTTCAGCAGGTCTTTGGTTTTCGGTGCTTCAACAGCGAAGTCCTGAACCACGACCAGACGGTCGGTACGCACCAGCTCGGCGAGGATGGAACGCATTGCTGCGCGGTACATCTTCTTGTTGAGCTTCTGCGAGTGGTCTTGAGGACGAGCTGCGAAAGTGGTACCGCCGCCACGCCAGATTGGGCTACGGATAGTACCGGCACGAGCGCGGCCAGTGCCTTTCTGACGCCATGGGCGCTTGCCGCCACCAGCAACGTCGGAACGGGTTTTCTGCTGCTTGGTGCCCTGACGGCCGCCGGCCATGTAGGCCACGACTGCTTGGTGTACCAGCGTCTCGTTGAATTCGCCGCCGAAAGTCAGTTCGGAAACTTCGATCGCTTGAGCGTCATTTACATTTAGTTGCATGTCAGCTTCCCCTTAACCGCGAGCCTTGGCAGCCGGACGCACAACCAGATTGCCGCCAGTAGCGCCAGGAACGGCACCCTTGACCAGCAACAGATTGCGTTCAGCGTCGACGCGCACTACTTCGAGGGACTGAACGGTCACGCGCTCGGCGCCCATGTGACCGGACATTTTTTTGCCCTTGAATACACGACCAGGAGTCTGGCACTGGCCGATAGAGCCCGGGACGCGGTGGGAAACGGAGTTACCGTGGGTATTGTCTTGACCGCGGAAATTCCAACGCTTGATGGTACCGGCAAAGCCTTTACCTTTCGACTGACCGGTAACGTCTACCATTTGGCCAGCAGCGAAGATTTCTGCATTGATCAAGTCGCCAGCCTGGTACTCGCCTTCTTCAAGACGGAATTCCCAGACACCGCGACCAGCGGCAACGTTCGCTTTAGCGAAGTGACCTGCTTGAGCAGCAGTCACACGCGAAGCGCGACGCTCGCCAACAGTGACTTGCACTGCGCGATAGCCATCAGTTTCTTCGGTTTTGAACTGGGTGACGCGATTCGGCTCGATCTCAATGACCGTGACCGGAATGGAGACACCTTCTTCGGTGAAAATACGGGTCATACCGCATTTACGACCGACTACACCAATAGTCATGTTGTAAACCTCATGAGTGTACGGGGCTTTCACCCGCTATGGCCGCCCATTTCAGAGCGTTACACGACTAAGACCCGAGTCTTAGCCGAGGCTGATCTGCACTTCCACGCCTGCCGCAAGATCGAGCTTCATAAGAGCATCAACGGTTTTATCCGTTGGCTGGACGATGTCCAGTACGCGCTTATGAGTACGGATCTCGTACTGGTCACGCGCGTCTTTGTTGACGTGCGGGGAGACCAGAACGGTGAACCGCTCTTTACGGGTAGGCAGTGGAATTGGACCACGCACTTGAGCACCAGTACGTTTCGCGGTTTCCACGATTTCCTGGGTGGATTGGTCGATCAGGCGATGGTCAAAAGCCTTCAACCTGATACGGATTTGCTGATTTTGCATTGGATTTCAGACTCCAGGCTGCTATTCCCACCGGGCGCACTACGCCCGTTAAAAGGAGGCGTGATTCTATAGACACCCCCACTGAGTGTCAACCCAATAAAAAAGCCCCCGCAAAAGCGGGGGCCTTTCTAAACGATCAACGATTACTCGATGATTTTGGCTACGACGCCGGCGCCGACGGTACGACCGCCTTCACGGATAGCGAAGCGCAGACCGTCTTCCATCGCGATGGTCTTGATCAGAGTGACAGTCATCTGGATGTTGTCACCTGGCATTACCATTTCAACGCCTTCTGGCAGCTCGCAGTTACCAGTCACGTCAGTAGTACGGAAGTAGAACTGTGGACGGTAGCCTTTGAAGAACGGAGTGTGACGGCCGCCTTCTTCCTTGCTCAGAACATAGACTTCTGCGGTGAACTTGGTGTGCGGCTTGACCGAACCTGGCTTGACCAGAACCTGGCCACGCTCAACGTCGTCACGCTTGGTGCCGCGCAGCAGCACGCCGCAGTTCTCGCCAGCACGACCTTCGTCCAGCAGCTTGCGGAACATCTCAACACCGGTGCAGGTAGTGGTGGTGGTGTCACGCAGACCAACGATTTCCAGGGCGTCTTGAACGCGGACGATGCCACGCTCGATACGACCGGTAACAACGGTACCACGACCCGAGATCGAGAATACGTCTTCGATTGGCATCAGGAACGGCTTGTCGATAGCGCGCTCAGGCTCTGGGATGTAGGTATCCAGAGTCTCAACCAGCTTCTTGACAGCGGTGGTGCCCATTTCGTTGTCGTCTTTGCCTTCCAGCGCCATACGAGCCGAACCGATGATGATCGGGGTATCGTCGCCTGGGAAGTCGTAGGTGGACAGCAGGTCGCGAACTTCCATCTCGACCAGCTCCAGCAGCTCAGCGTCGTCTACCAGGTCAGCCTTGTTCAGGAAGACCACGATGTACGGAACGCCAACCTGACGGGACAGCAGGATGTGCTCACGGGTTTGTGGCATCGGACCATCGGCAGCCGAGCAAACCAGGATCGCGCCGTCCATCTGGGCAGCACCGGTGATCATGTTCTTCACGTAGTCAGCGTGACCTGGGCAGTCGACGTGAGCGTAGTGACGAATGGTCGAGTTGTACTCAACGTGAGCGGTGTTGATGGTGATACCGCGAGCTTTCTCTTCTGGAGCGCTGTCGATCTTGTCGAATTCAACGACTGCGGAACCGAAAACTTCGGAGCAGACGCGAGTCAGAGCTGCGGTCAGAGTGGTTTTACCGTGGTCAACGTGACCGATGGTGCCAACGTTGACGTGCGGAAGGGAACGATCAAATTTTTCTTTAGCCACGACAATTAACTCCTAGCCTAAAGGACTGAATCAGCCTTGTTTTTTAACGAGCGCTTCGACGATGTTCGACGGAGCCTCAGCGTATTTGGAGAATTCCATGGAGTAGCTCGCGCGACCCTGGGACATGGAACGAACGTCGGTCGCATAACCGAACATCTCTCCGAGCGGAACTTCAGCACGGACAACCTTGCCGGACACCGAATCTTCCATACCCTGGATCAGACCACGACGACGGTTCAGGTCACCCATCACGTCACCCATGTAGTCCTCAGGGGTCACAACTTCTACCTTCATGATCGGCTCAAGCACCTTACCGCCGCCTTTGGCTGCGAGTTGCTTGGTCGCCATGGAGGCCGCCACCTTGAACGCCATCTCGTTAGAGTCGACGTCGTGGTAGGAACCATCAAACACGGTTGCCTTCAGGCCGATCAGCGGATAGCCGGCAACGATGCCGTTCTTCATCTGCTCTTCGATACCCTTCTGGATCGCCGGGATGTATTCCTTCGGAACCACACCACCCACAACCTCGTTGGTGAAAACCAGGCCTTCGGTGATGTTGCCGTGTGCGTCCACGTCTGGCTGCGAGAAGCGGATCCAGCAGTGACCGAACTGACCGCGACCACCGGACTGACGAACGAACTTGCCTTCGATTTCGACGTTGTCTTTGGTGATCTGCTCGCGATAGGAAACCTGCGGCTTACCGATGTTGGCTTCGACGTTGAATTCGCGCTTCATGCGGTCAACGAGGATGTCCAGGTGAAGCTCGCCCATACCCGAGATGATGGTCTGGCCGGTTTCTTCGTCGGTCTTGACGCGGAACGACGGGTCTTCCTGAGCCAGCTTGCCCAGTGCGATACCCATCTTTTCCTGGTCCTGCTTGGTTTTCGGCTCGACAGCTACCGAAATCACAGGCTCAGGGAAGTCCATACGCTCGAGGATGATCGGCTTGTCGGCGTTGCACAGGGTGTCACCAGTGGTGACGTCCTTCATGCCGATCAGAGCAGCGATGTCGCCGGCCAGTACTTCCTTGATTTCTTCACGCTGGTTGGCGTGCATCTGCACCATACGACCAACGCGCTCTTTCTTGCCCTTGACCGAGTTGATCACGGAGTCGCCGGACTGCAGCATACCCGAGTAAACACGGACAAAAGTCAGAGTACCAACGAACGGGTCGGTGGCAATCTTGAACGCCAGAGCCGAGAACGGCTCGTTGTCGTCGGCATGACGCTCGTCGTAGTCGGCGTCGACCAGCTCTTCCTTTGGCTTCTCGATCAGGTCAGGGTGGATACCCTTGATCGCAGGAATCTCGGTAGGAGCAGGCAGGAAGTCGATAACGGCGTCGAGAACCAGGGGAACGCCCTTGTTCTTGAACGACGAACCACAGACAGCCGGAACGATCTCGCTGGCCAGGGTACGCGCGCGCAGACCGGCCTTGATTTCTTCGACGGTCAGCTCTTCGCCTTCCAGGTACTTGTTCATCAGCTCTTCGCTGGACTCGGCAGCCGCTTCAACCATGTTGGAGCGCCACTCTTGAGCCAGCTCCAGCATATCGGCAGGAATTTCTTCCTCGCGATAGGTGGTGCCTTTGTCGTCTTCGTTCCAGTAGATAGCCTTCATCTTGATCAGATCGACCTGACCCTGGAAGTTCTCTTCCGAACCGATGGCCAGCTGAACAGGAACCGGGGTGTGACCCAGACGGTTCTTGATCTGACCTACGACGCGCAGGAAGTTGGCACCGGCACGGTCCATCTTGTTCACGTATACAACACGTGGAACGCCGTACTTGTTGGCTTGACGCCATACGGTTTCGGACTGTGGCTCAACGCCGGAGGTACCGCAGAACACAACGACAGCGCCGTCGAGTACACGCAGCGAACGCTCAACTTCAATGGTGAAGTCAACGTGGCCGGGGGTATCGATGACGTTTACGCGGTAGTTGTCATACTGACCCTTGGAGCCTTTCCAGAAGGTAGTGACAGCAGCGGAGGTAATGGTGATACCCCGCTCCTGCTCCTGCACCATCCAGTCGGTGGTCGCGGCGCCATCATGCACCTCGCCCAGTTTGTGGCTCAGGCCTGTGTAGAACAGGATCCGCTCGGTAGTAGTGGTCTTGCCCGCGTCAACGTGCGCGCAAATACCAATGTTACGGTAGCGGTTGATTGGTGTAGTACGAGCCATAGAGCCCTCGCAAAAATAGTGATGCCTGAATTAGAAGCGGTAGTGCGAGAACGCTTTGTTGGCTTCGGCCATACGGTGTACGTCTTCACGCTTCTTGACTGCAGCACCTTTGCCTTCAGCAGCATCCAGCAATTCGCCGGCCAGGCGCAGGGCCATAGACTTCTCGCCGCGCTTGCGCGCGTAGTCTACCAACCAGCGCATTGCCAGGGCGTTACGACGGGACGGACGAACTTCGACCGGAACCTGGTAAGTAGCACCGCCAACACGGCGCGACTTCACTTCGACCAGCGGAGCGATGGCGTCGAGAGCTTTCTCGAAGATTTCCAGGGGATCGCTGTTCTTGCGTTCTTTGACCTTGTCCAGCGCACCGTAAACGATACGCTCGGCAACGGCCTTCTTGCCGCTTTCCATCACGTGGTTCATGAACTTGGCGAGAATCTGCGATCCGTATTTTGGATCGTCCAGAATCTCACGCTTGGCTGCTACACGACGTCTTGGCATTGATAAGCCCTCAAACGGTCTTCAGGTTAGCTCGGGACAGGGAACCCAGAGGTTGCGTGCCCGACCTTACTCTTATCGACTCAATAAAATTGATAACTGCAAATTGCTGCAAACGGCCGATTACTTCGGACGCTTGGTACCGTACTTCGAACGACCTTGGTTACGACCTTTGACGCCGGAGGTATCCAGGGAGCCGCGAACGGTGTGGTAACGAACACCTGGCAAGTCTTTTACACGACCGCCGCGGATCAGTACCACGCTGTGCTCTTGCAGGTTGTGGCCTTCACCACCGATGTACGAGGAAACCTCGAAACCGTTGGTCAGACGCACACGGCATACTTTACGCAGTGCCGAGTTAGGTTTTTTCGGCGTGGTGGTGTACACACGGGTGCACACGCCACGACGTTGCGGGCAGTTCTGCAGCGCAGGAACGTCGGATTTCTCGACGATACGCTTACGCGGCTGACGTACCAGCTGGTTGATAGTTGCCATCTACTAGCTCCACTGTTGTCTTGCGACGCTATTGTCTTGCAAGAAAAGCAAAATGGCAGGACGAAGTCCCACCAAATTTAGGGGTACAAGAGTCTAAAGAGGATCTTGCCCCTCGTCAAGGCAAGGCCCCGACATCCCCCACCCTCCCCTTCGCAACAGATTATGTCGCGAAGGTCGGGTGAGGGCCGCCAGGGCCCTACGCTTTAGTTGCCGCTGGAGTTCAGCGCTTCGGTCAGTGCAGCTTCCACTTCACTGGCGCTAACACGCAACGGCTTGTCGGCATCACGGCGACGCTTGCGCTCGCTGTGGTAGGCCAGACCGGTACCGGCCGGGATCAGACGACCCACGACCACGTTTTCTTTCAGGCCGCGCAGGTAGTCGCGCTTGCCGGTTACCGCCGCTTCGGTCAGTACGCGGGTGGTTTCCTGGAAGGAAGCCGCCGAGATGAACGATTCGGTGGACAGCGAGGCCTTGGTGATACCCAGCAGTACACGAGTGAACTTGGAGACAAACTTGTCTTCCGCGCCAAGGCGCTCGTTCTCTACCAGTACCTGGGTCAGTTCCATCTGGTCGCCCTTGATGAAGCTGGAGTCACCCGACTCGGCAATCTCGACCTTACGCAGCATCTGACGCAGGATGGTCTCGATGTGCTTGTCGTTGATCTTCACGCCTTGCAGACGGTAAACGTCCTGGATCTCGTTGACGATGTACTTGGCCAGCGCGCTAACACCCAGCAGACGCAGAATGTCGTGCGGATCGCTAGGACCGTCCGAGATCACTTCGCCGCGGTTCACTTGTTCGCCTTCGAAGACGTTCAGGTGACGCCACTTCGGAATCAGCTCTTCGTACGGATCGCTGCCATCGTTCGGGGTGATGACCAGACGGCGCTTGCCCTTGGTCTCTTTACCGAAGGCGATGGTACCGCTGACTTCAGCCAGAATCGAGGCTTCTTTCGGACGGCGCGCTTCGAACAGGTCGGCAACGCGCGGCAGACCACCGGTGATGTCACGGGTCTTGGACGTTTCTTGCGGGATACGCGCGATAACGTCACCAACACCGATCTGTGCACCGTCAGCCACACCGACCAGGGCGTTGGCTGGCAGGAAGTACTGAGCCGGTACGTCGGTACCTGGCAACAGCAGATCCTTGCCGCTGGCGTCGACCATCTTGATTGCAGGACGGATTTCCTTGCCTGCAGCCGGACGGTCTTTGACGTCCAGAACCTCGATGTTGGTCAGGCCGGTCAATTCGTCGGTCTGACGCTTGATCGTGATGCCTTCTTCCATGCCCACGAAGGTCACGGTACCTTTCATTTCGGTAACGATCGGGTGGGTGTGCGGGTCCCACTTGGCGACGATGGCGCCAGCGTCGACCTTGTCGCCTTCCTTCACCGAAATCACGGCGCCGTAAGGCAGCTTGTAACGCTCGCGCTCACGACCGAACTCGTCGGCAATCGCCAACTCGCCGGAACGCGATACGGCAACCAGGTTGCCGTCGGCACGCTCAACCTGCTTGAGGTTGTGCAGACGAACCATACCGCCGTTCTTCACCTGGACGCTGTCGGCAGCCGAGGTACGGCTTGCAGCACCACCGATGTGGAACGTACGCATGGTCAGCTGGGTACCCGGCTCACCGATCGACTGTGCAGCGATAACGCCGACAGCTTCACCGATGTTCACCTGGTGACCGCGAGCCAGGTCGCGACCGTAGCACTTGGCGCAGATGCCGTAGCGGGTTTCGCAGCTGATCGGCGAACGCACGATCACTTCGTCGATGCTGTTCAGCTCGATGAACTCGACCCACTTCTCGTCGACCAGGGTACCGGCCGGAACGATGACGTCGTCGGTGCCAGGCTTGAACACGTCACGGGCGATTACACGACCCAGTACGCGCTCACCCAGCGGCTCTACAACGTCGCCGCCTTCGATGTGCGGGGTCATGACCAGACCCTGCTCGGTGCCACAGTCGATCTCGGTAACCACCAGATCCTGCGCCACGTCTACCAGACGACGGGTCAGGTAACCGGAGTTCGCGGTTTTCAACGCGGTATCCGCAAGACCCTTACGCGCACCGTGAGTCGAGATGAAGTACTGCAGTACGCTCAGACCTTCGCGGAAGTTCGCGGTGATCGGCGTCTCGATGATCGAGCCGTCCGGCTTGGCCATCAGACCACGCATACCGGCCAACTGACGAATCTGAGCTGCCGAACCCCGGGCACCGGAGTCAGCCATCATGTACATCGAGTTGAAGGACTCCTGCTCGACTTCGTTGCCTTCGCGGTCGATGACCTTCTCTTTCGAGAGGTTGGCCATCATCGCCTTGGACACTTCGTCGTTCGCCTTGGACCACAGGTCGATGACCTTGTTGTACTTCTCGCCCTGGGTTACCAGGCCGGAGGCGTACTGGCTCTCGATCTCTTTCACTTCGTCGGTGGCAGCACCGATGATGCGGGCTTTTTCATCCGGGATAACGAAGTCGTTAACACCGATGGAAACGCCGGAGATGGTCGAGTAGGCAAAACCGGTGTACATCAGCTGGTCAGCGAAGATGACGGTCTCTTTCAGACCAACCACGCGGTAGCACTGGTTGATCAGCTTGGAGATCGCCTTTTTCTTCATCGGCTGGTTGACCACGTCGTACGACAGACCTGGCGGTACAACCTGGAACAGCAGCGCACGGCCGACAGTGGTGTCGACGATGCGGGTGTTCTTGACGCTGCCGCCATCACGATCGTTCACGGTTTCGTTGATACGAACCTTGATCTTGGCGTGCAGGGCCGCTTCGCCGGCGCGGAATACGCGGTCGACTTCCTGCAGGTCGGCGAATACGCGACCTTCGCCCTTGGCATTGATGGCTTCGCGGGTCATGTAGTACAGACCCAGTACAACGTCCTGCGAAGGAACGATGATCGGCTCACCGTTGGCTGGCGACAGGATGTTGTTGGTCGACATCATCAGCGCGCGCGCTTCGAGCTGGGCTTCCAGCGTCAGCGGCACGTGCACGGCCATCTGGTCACCGTCGAAGTCGGCGTTGTACGCGGCACAGACCAGCGGGTGCAGCTGGATGGCCTTGCCTTCGATCAGTACCGGCTCGAACGCCTGGATACCCAGACGGTGAAGGGTCGGTGCACGGTTGAGCAGTACGGGGTGTTCGCGAATCACTTCGGCAAGAACATCCCACACCTCTGGCAACTCGCGCTCGACCATCTTCTTGGCAGCCTTGATGGTGGTCGCCAGACCACGCATTTCCAGCTTGCCGAAAATGAACGGCTTGAACAGCTCGAGGGCCATTTTCTTCGGCAGACCGCACTGGTGCAGACGCAGGGTCGGACCTACGGTAATTACCGAACGACCCGAGTAGTCAACGCGCTTACCGAGCAGGTTCTGACGGAAACGACCTTGCTTACCCTTGATCATGTCGGCCAGGGATTTCAGAGGACGCTTGTTCGATCCGGTGATGGCGCGGCCGCGACGGCCGTTGTCGAGCAGTGCGTCGACCGCTTCCTGCAGCATGCGCTTTTCGTTGCGCACGATGATGTCAGGCGCAGACAGGTCGAGCAGGCGCTTCAGACGGTTGTTACGGTTGATCACCCGACGGTAAAGGTCGTTCAGGTCGGAGGTCGCGAAACGACCGCCATCCAGCGGAACCAGTGGACGCAGGTCTGGCGGCAGAACCGGCAGAACGGTCAGGACCATCCACTCAGGCAGGTTGCCCGAGCCCTGGAAGGCCTCCATCAGCTTCAGTCGCTTGGACAGCTTCTTGATCTTGGTTTCCGAGTTGGTCTGCGGAATCTCTTCGCGCAGGCGGCCAATCTCGTGTTCCAGGTCGATAGCGTGCAGCAGTTCGCGGACGGCCTCGGCACCCATGCGGGCGTCGAAGTCATCGCCGAACTCTTCCAGCGCTTCGAAGTACTGCTCGTCGTTCAGCAGCTGGCCTTTTTCCAGGGTGGTCATGCCCGGGTCGATAACGACATAGCTCTCGAAATAGAGAACGCGCTCGATATCACGCAGGGTCATGTCCATCAGCAGGCCGATACGCGACGGCAGCGACTTCAGGAACCAGATGTGGGCAACAGGCGAGGCCAGCTCGATGTGCGCCATGCGCTCACGACGAACTTTTGCCAGCGCGACTTCAACACCGCACTTCTCGCAGATCACGCCACGGTGCTTCAGGCGCTTGTACTTTCCGCACAGGCACTCGTAGTCCTTGACTGGGCCAAAGATCTTGGCGCAGAACAGGCCGTCACGCTCAGGCTTGAACGTACGGTAGTTGATGGTTTCCGGCTTTTTTACTTCACCGAACGACCACGAACGGATCATCTCAGGCGAGGCCAATCCGATACGGATGGCGTCGAACTCTTCGACTTGACCCTGGTTTTTCAGCAAATTCAGTAGGTCTTTCAAGGCCTTTCCTCCTGGCGGAGCAGGGAGCGGGCTTTTCAGCCGCGCTCCCGATTCGCGTCACGTGTTATTCGGTTTCCAGATCGATATCGATACCGAGCGAACGAATCTCTTTGATCAACACGTTGAAGGACTCGGGCATGCCCGGCTCCATACGGTGATCGCCGTCCACGATGTTCTTGTACATCTTGGTCCGACCGTTCACATCGTCCGACTTCACTGTGAGCATTTCTTGCAGGGTGTATGCCGCGCCGTATGCTTCCAGCGCCCACACTTCCATCTCCCCGAAACGCTGACCACCGAACTGCGCCTTACCACCCAGCGGCTGCTGGGTAACCAGGCTGTAAGAACCAGTGGAACGCGCGTGCATCTTGTCGTCCACCAAGTGGTTCAGCTTGAGCATGTACATGTAACCAACGGTCACTGGACGCTCGAACTTGTTGCCGGTACGACCGTCGAACAGCTGCATCTGACCGCTTTCCGGCATATCTGCCAGTTTCAGCATGGCCTTGATTTCGCTTTCCTTGGCACCGTCGAAGACTGGAGTGGCCATTGGCACACCGCCTTTGAGGTTCTTCGCCAGGTCGAGGATTTCCTGGTCGGAGAAGTCTTCCAGGCTTTCCTGACGACCACCGATCTCGTTGTAGATCTCGGTGAGGAACTTGCGCAGCTCGATGACCTTGCGCTGCTCTTCGAGCATGCGGTTGATCTTCTCGCCCAGGCCCTTGGCCGCCAGGCCCAGGTGGGTTTCGAGGATCTGACCGACGTTCATACGCGAAGGTACACCCAACGGGTTGAGTACCACGTCCACCGGCGTACCGTTGGCGTCGTGCGGCATGTCTTCGACCGGCATGATCACGGAGACCACACCCTTGTTACCGTGACGACCGGCCATCTTGTCGCCCGGCTGGATGCGACGACGGATTGCCAGGTAGACCTTGACGATCTTCAGTACGCCCGGTGCCAGGTCATCGCCCTGCTGCAGCTTGCGCTTCTTGTCTTCGAACTTGTCGTCCAGCAGACGGCGACGATCAACGATGTAGGCCTGGGCCTTCTCGAGTTGCTCGTTCAGCGCGTCTTCGGCCATGCGCAGTTTGAACCACTGGCCGTGCTCCAGACCGTCCAGCACTTCGTTGGAGATGACCGAACCTTTCTTCAGGCCGGCACCACCTTCGACGACCTGACCGTTCAGGGCGCTGCGCAGACGTTCGAAGGTTGCGCCTTCAACGATGCGGAACTCTTCGTTCAGGTCCTTGCGGATCTCGTCCAGCTGCATCTTCTCGATGGACAGCGCACGGCTGTCGCGCTCGACGCCATCGCGAGTGAAGACCTGTACGTCGATGACAGTACCCTTGGTGCCGGTCGGCACACGCAGGGAGGTGTCTTTGACGTCGCTGGCCTTCTCGCCGAAGATCGCACGCAGCAGTTTTTCTTCTGGCGTCAGCTGGGTCTCGCCTTTTGGCGTGACCTTGCCGACCAGAATGTCGCCAGCGCCGACTTCAGCACCCACGTAGACGATACCGGCTTCGTCCAGCTTGTTCAGCGCAGCCTCACCCACGTTCGGGATGTCCGCGGTGATTTCCTCTGGGCCAAGCTTGGTGTCACGGGCCACACAGGTCAGTTCCTGGATGTGGATCGTGGTGAAGCGATCTTCCTGAACCACACGCTCGGACAGGCAGATGGAGTCTTCGAAGTTGAAGCCGTTCCACGCCATGAACGCGATGCGCATGTTCTGACCCAGAGCCAGCTCACCCATGTCGGTGGACGGGCCGTCGGCCATGATGTCGCTACGCTGAACCACATCACCCTTGCTCACCAGCGGACGCTGGTTGATGCAGGTGTTCTGGTTCGAGCGGGTGTACTTGGTCAGGTTGTAGATGTCGACACCAGCTTCGCCGGTTTCAACTTCGTCATCTGCAACACGCACCACGATACGGCTGGCGTCGACGGAATCGATCACACCACCACGACGAGCCACGACGCAAACGCCGGAGTCACGCGCAACGTTGCGCTCCATGCCGGTACCTACCAGCGGCTTGTCGGCACGCAGAGTCGGTACAGCCTGACGCTGCATGTTCGAACCCATCAACGCACGGTTGGCGTCGTCGTGCTCGAGGAACGGAATCAGCGACGCGGCAACAGAAACTACCTGCTTTGGCGAGACGTCCATCAGGGTGACGTCTTCCGGCGCCTTGACGGTGAATTCGTTCAGGTGACGGACCGCTACCAGCTCGTCGATCAGCTGCTTCTTCGCATCCATCGTGGCCGAAGCCTGTGCGATGACGTGATCAGCTTCTTCGATCGCCGACAGGAACACGATGTCGTCGGTAACCACACCCTCTTTCACCACGCGGTACGGGCTCTCGAGGAAGCCGTACTGGTTGGTGCGGGCATAGGCCGCCAGGGAGTTGATCAGACCGATGTTCGGACCTTCAGGGGTCTCGATCGGGCACACACGGCCGTAGTGGGTCGGGTGTACGTCACGGACTTCGAAGCCTGCGCGCTCACGGGTCAGACCACCAGGGCCGAGTGCCGAGACACGACGCTTGTGGGTGATCTCGGACAGCGGGTTGTTCTGGTCCATGAACTGGGACAGCTGGCTCGAACCGAAGAACTCCTTCACCGCCGCCGCTACCGGCTTGGCGTTGATCAGGTCTTGCGGCATCAGGCCTTCGCTTTCAGCCATCGACAGACGTTCTTTGACCGCGCGCTCTACACGCACCAGGCCAACGCGGAACTGGTTCTCGGCCATTTCGCCGACACAGCGCACGCGACGGTTACCCAGGTGGTCGATGTCGTCGACGATGCCTTTGCCGTTACGGATGTCGACCAGGGTCTTGAGGACCTCGACGATATCTTCCTTGCTCAGCACGCCCGAACCTTCGATCTCGGTACGACCGATACGACGGTTGAACTTCATGCGACCAACGGCCGACAGGTCGTAACGCTCGGCGCTGAAGAACAGGTTGTTGAACAGGGTCTCTGCGGCATCCTTGGTTGGCGGCTCGCCAGGACGCATCATGCGATAGATCTCGACCAGCGCTTCCAGTTGGTTGCTGGTGGAGTCGATCTTCAGGGTATCCGAGATGAACGGACCGCAGTCGATGTCGTTCGTGTACAGGGTCTCGATGCGAACGACCTGAGCCTTGGCGATCTTCACCAGTGCTTCGGTGGTCAGCTCGGTGTTGCATTCGGCCAGGATTTCACCGGTAGCCGGGTGCACGATCGCCTTGGCGGTGGTGCGGCCCAGAACGTATTCCAGCGGCACGTCCAGGGATTTGACACCAGCCTTTTCCAGCTGGTTGATGTGGCGAGCGGTAATACGACGACCCTGCTCGACAATCACCTTGCCGCTGTCGTCATGGATGTCCATGACCGCGATTTCACCACGCAGGCGCTGTGGCACCAGTTCCAGGCTGAGCTTTTCGCCCGCCACGTGGAATACGTTGGTGGTGTAGAACGCGTTCAGCACTTCTTCGGTGGTGTAGCCCAGCGCGCGCAGCAGTACGGAAGCCGGCAGCTTGCGACGACGGTCGATACGGACGAATACACAGTCTTTCGGATCGAATTCGAAGTCCAGCCACGAGCCGCGGTAAGGAATGATCCGCGCCGAGTACAGCAGCTTGCCCGAGCTGTGCGTCTTGCCACGGTCGTGGTCGAAGAACACGCCTGGCGAGCGGTGCAGCTGGGAAACGATAACACGCTCGGTACCGTTGATTACGAAGGTACCGTTTTCAGTCATCAGGGGGATTTCACCCATGTAGACTTCTTGCTCTTTGATGTCCTTGATCGCTTTGTTCGACGATTCTTTGTCGAAAATGATCAGGCGGACTTTCACGCGCAGCGGTACCGCGTAGGTTACCCCACGCAGTACGCATTCTTTGACATCAAAGGCCGGTTCGCCCAGACGATAGCCAACGTACTCCAGGGCAGCATTGCCGGAGTAGCTGATGATCGGGAAAACCGATTTGAAGGCCGCATGCAGGCCCACGTCGCGGAACTGATCTTTAGTCGCTCCCGCCTGCAAGAATTCACGATACGAATCCAGCTGGATGGCCAGGAGGTAAGGCACATCCATGACGTCCGGCAACTTGCTAAAGTCCTTGCGGATACGTTTTTTCTCAGTGTATGAGTAAGCCATCAGCGTTCCCCAGCTTGGTCACCTGCTTGTTTGGCTTCTCCCGACGGGAGCAGCCAGAAAATCGTGCAAACCCCATGGTTTGCGCCACCGTCATCGGTGGTTACCGCTCGTCATCGGCGCCGACCTGATCGGCTGCCAATAACGGAAAAAGGCCGGTGGCAAAAGCCACCAGCCATCAGCCTTTCGCTTGTCGCTCGGGCTGGAGACGCACAGTCGAAATTACTTCAGTTCGACGGTAGCGCCTGCTGCTTCCAGGTCAGCCTTGGCTTTGTCAGCGGCTTCTTTCGAAACGCCTTCAGCAACGACTTGAGGAGCGGTATCAACCTTTTCCTTGGCTTCTTTCAGGCCCAGGCCGGTCAGTTCACGAACAGCCTTGATCACGTTTACTTTCTTGTCGCCAGCGGCAACCAGAACAACGTTGAACTCGGTTTGTTCTTCAACAACGGCAGCGGCAGCAGCTGGGCCAGCAGCGGCAACAGCAGCGGTAACACCGAAGGTTTCTTCCATTGCTTTGATCAGCTCAACAACTTCCAGAACGGTTTTCTGGCCGATTGCTTCGATGATTTGCTCGTTAGTCAGAGACATGACTTAAATCCTGTATTGGGGTGACAGCCTACGCAGCCATCAAATTAAACGTATGATTTCGAAAGGGCTTGCGGTGCCTTAGGCAGCAGCAGCTTCTTTCTGGTCGCGAACGGCTGCCAGAGTACGAGCCAGCTTGCTGGTCGCGCCTTGGATCACGCTCATCAGCTTCGCAATGGCCTCGTCGCGGGTCGGCAGGGAAGCCAACACGTCGATCTGGTTTGCGGCAAGGAACTTGCCGTCGAACGCAGCTGCCTTGATCTCGAACTTGCTCTGACCCTTGGCGAACTCAGCGAACAGACGAGCAGCAGCGCCCGGGTGTTCGTTGGAGAACGCGATCAGGGTAGGGCCGGTGAACACGTCGTTGAGGACACTGAATTCAGTGTCGGCAACAGCGCGCTTGAGCAGGGTGTTACGTACAACACGTACGTAAACGCCAGCTTCACGAGCCTCTTTACGGAGTCCGGTCATTGCGCCTACAGTCACACCACGGGCATCAGCCACGACAGCGGACAGAGCGACTTTGGCAGCCTCGTTGACTTCAGCGACGATGGCCTTCTTGTCTTCGAGTTTAATTGCCACGGGTAAAACTCCTGCTTGTTACCGTTTCATCCAGCCGAAGCCGAATGTCGTTTTGGTGTCTGACTCGGTAAGGAATCAGGGGCACCATCTGCGTAGGCTTGAGGTTTAAGGCTTGCGCCGCCTACGGTCTTGGATAGCCCCCGCCAGGCAGGGACCCCAATTTTTGCTGACGGGCGCAACTGCTCGCGCCCATCGCGGTCTTACGCGTTCAGGGAACCTTGATCGATTACCAGACCTGGGCCCATGGTGGTGCTCAGGGTAACGCGCTTGACGTAGATACCTTTCGAGGAAGCTGGCTTGATACGCTTCAGATCAGCGATCAGGGCTTCAACGTTTTCCTTCAGCTTGACGGCTTCAAAGCCGATCTTGCCAACGGAAGTGTGGATGATGCCGTTTTTGTCGGTACGGTAGCGAACCTGACCAGCCTTGGCGTTTTTGACCGCGGTGGCTACGTCTGGAGTTACGGTGCCAACTTTAGGGTTAGGCATCAGGCCGCGAGGACCCAGAACCTGACCCAGCTGACCTACAACACGCATTGCGTCCGGGGAGGCAATAACGACGTCATAGTTCAGGTCGCCGCCTTTCATTTCGGCAGCCAGATCGTCCATGCCTACACGGTCAGCGCCGGCAGCCAGAGCGGCCTCGGCAGCTGGACCCTGGGTGAACACGGCAACACGTACGGTCTTGCCAGTGCCGTGTGGCAGCACGGTAGCGCTACGAACGACCTGGTCGGATTTACGTGGGTCAACGCCCAGGTTAACGGCTACGTCGAAGGACTCGCTGAACTTCACGGTAGACAGTTCGGCCAGCAGCACTGCTGCTTCTTCGAAGTTGTAGACTTTGCCCGCTTCGATTTTCGAAGCGATAGCCTTTTGGCGCTTGGTCAGCTTAGCCATTACACACCCTCCACGTTGAGGCCCATGCTGCGAGCGGAACCGGCGATGGTACGCACGGCCGCTTCCATGTCAGCAGCGGTCAGATCAGCATTTTTGGTTTTTGCGATCTCTTCCAGCTGAGCACGGGTCACAGTACCGACTTTGACGGTGTTCGGACGCGCAGAACCGCTGGTCAGGCCAGCTGCTTTCTTCAGCAGAACCGAAGCAGGGGTGCTTTTGGTTTCGAAAGTGAAGCTACGGTCACTGTATACAGTGATGATCACAGGAGTCGGCAGGCCGGCTTCTTGACCCTGGGTACGGGCGTTGAAGGCCTTGCAGAATTCCATGATGTTCACACCGTGTTGACCCAGTGCTGGGCCGACGGGTGGACTTGGGTTGGCCTGGCCGGCCTTTACTTGCAGCTTGATGTAAGCCTGAATCTTCTTAGCCATGAGCTACTCCAATATCGGGTACAAGCGCCAGAAGGCTCCCCGGATTACTTGCGTTTTATCCCAGTGACGACAAAACCCCGCAGCACATAGGGCTGCGGGGTATGGGATGCGTCGTTCTGCTAGACCTTTTCGACCTGGCTGAACTCAAGCTCCACCGGAGTAGAGCGACCGAAGATGAGCACCGCTACCTGGAGCCGGCTCTTCTCGTAGTTAACCTCTTCGACCGTGCCGTTGAAATCAGCAAACGGACCGTCTACAACACGAACCACTTCACCTGGCTCGAACAGCGTTTTCGGCTTCGGCTTGTCGCTGCCATCGGCAACGCGACGCAGAATGGCCTCGGCTTCTTTATCGGTGATGGGTGCAGGCTTGTCTGCGGTACCACCAATGAAGCCCATGACACGAGGGGTGTCCTTGACCAAGTGCCAAGTCCCTTCGTTCATGTCCATCTGAACCAGCACGTAGCCCGGGAAGAACTTACGCTCGCTTTTGCGCTTCTGGCCATTGCGCATTTCAACCACTTCTTCAGTGGGGACCAGAATCTCGCCGAAGCCATCTTCCATGCCAGCCAGCTTTACGCGCTCGATGAGCGAGCGCATCACATGCTTCTCGTAACCCGAGTAAGCATGCACAACATACCAACGCTTAGCCACAGGACACCCTTAGCCAACAATCAAGGAAATCAACCAGCCGAGCAGGGAATCGAGCCCCCACAACAGCAGCGCCATGACCAGGACAACAGCCACCACAATAAGGGTGGTCTGCATGGTCTCTTGGCGGGTTGGCCATACGACTTTACGAATCTCGGTGCGAGCTTCCTTTGCCAGCGCAAAGAACGACCTGCCCTTTGCAGTCTGCAAGGCAACAAAGCCAGCAACAGCAGCAAGAGCGAGGAGTGCAATAACGCGATACAGAATCGGCGAAGCGGAGTAATATTGATTTCCGACCACGCCTACCACCACCAAAGCGACAACAGCCAGCCACTTGAGCAGATCAAAACGAGAGTCTTGGGCTTCAGACTTGGGAGTCATCTAGGAGGATCCTGTGAAAAGAAAGCCAGACACACAAGGTGAATCTGGCAGGTCAGGAGGGAATCGAACCCCCAACCTACGGTTTTGGAGACCGTCGCTCTGCCAATTGAGCTACTGACCTAAAAGCTTATCAGGCCGACCATTATGCCGGCCTGATCGAGAGAAATCAACTACTTATTCAATAACCTTTGCCACTACACCCGCACCGACGGTACGACCGCCCTCACGGATAGCGAAGCGCAGACCGTCTTCCATCGCGATGGTCTTGATCAGAGTGACAGTCATCTGGATGTTGTCACCTGGCATTACCATTTCAACGCCTTCTGGCAGCTCGCAGCTACCAGTCACGTCAGTAGTACGGAAGTAGAACTGTGGACGGTAGCCTTTGAAGAACGGAGTGTGACGGCCGCCTTCTTCCTTGCTCAGAACATAGACTTCTGCGGTGAACTTGGTGTGCGGCTTGACCGAACCTGGCTTGACCAGAACCTGGCCACGCTCAACGTCGTCACGCTTGGTGCCGCGCAGCAGCACGCCGCAGTTCTCGCCAGCACGACCTTCGTCCAGCAGCTTGCGGAACATCTCAACACCGGTGCAGGTAGTGGTGGTGGTGTCACGCAGACCAACGATTTCCAGGGCGTCTTGAACGCGGACGATGCCACGCTCGATACGACCGGTAACAACGGTACCACGACCCGAGATCGAGAATACGTCTTCGATTGGCATCAGGAACGGCTTGTCGATAGCGCGCTCAGGCTCTGGGATGTAGGTATCCAGAGTCTCAACCAGCTTCTTGACAGCGGTGGTGCCCATTTCGTTGTCGTCTTTGCCTTCCAGCGCCATACGAGCCGAACCGATGATGATCGGGGTATCGTCGCCTGGGAAGTCGTAGGTGGACAGCAGGTCGCGAACTTCCATCTCGACCAGCTCCAGCAGCTCAGCGTCGTCTACCAGGTCAGCCTTGTTCAGGAAGACCACGATGTACGGAACGCCAACCTGACGGGACAGCAGGATGTGCTCACGGGTTTGCGGCATCGGACCATCAGCGGCCGAGCAAACCAGGATAGCGCCATCCATCTGAGCAGCACCGGTAATCATGTTTTTTACATAGTCGGCGTGACCCGGGCAGTCAACGTGCGCATAGTGACGAATGTTCGAGTCATACTCGACGTGCGCAGTATTGATGGTGATGCCACGTGCTTTTTCTTCCGGGGCGCTGTCGATCTTGTCGAAGTCAACCTTGGCAGAACCGAAAACCTCGGAGCAAACGCGAGTCAGCGCGGCGGTCAACGTCGTCTTACCATGGTCAACGTGACCAATGGTGCCGACGTTCACGTGCGGCTTGTTACGTTCGAACTTTTCCTTAGCCATCGAGACTGTCCCCCGGTAGAAGTAATAAGCAGATCAAACCGACCATTAAAACAAAGGCAGATATTTTCATATCTGCCTTGTCATATGGAGCTCTTGAGCGGATTTGAACCGCTGACCTCACCCTTACCAAGGGTGTGCTCTACCAACTGAGCTACAAGAGCGTAACACTGTGCAACAACAGCAAACCTGGAGCGGGTAGCGGGAATCGAACCCGCATCATCAGCTTGGAAGGCTGAGGTTCTACCACTAAACTATACCCGCGGAGCTTGCAGCTCTCGCTAAACTGGTGGAGGGAGAAGGATTCGAACCTTCGAAGTCGTAGACGTCAGATTTACAGTCTGATCCCTTTGGCCGCTCGGGAACCCCTCCAATGTGGCCGGCATTTTCTACTCTTGCCGTCCTGCTGTCAAGCTTTTTCTCATTAAAATCTTGAGGTTAGCTACTTTGACAACTGCTTCACTGCGTTACCACCTAGTGGTCATCGCTGTGGAGCGGGCGCCATTCTATGCAAACTATTCGATAGTTGCAACGCCTTCGCACAACATTATTTTATCTTTTAAGTCTTTGAAATCATGGGAAAGTCCGGCGAGCACCGTTGCGTCCAGCAAGCGACGGCTTTCAGGCGCTATCTGCAGCCACCACCCCTGACTGTCGGGCAGCCTCCCCACTACCTTGCGCGCCCGGATATCCAGGCTGATCAGACGCTGACGAAGGCTATCCAGTAGCTCGGGGCTAGCCAATGCCCCAAGGTAGAGACACTCATCGTCCTTCTGCGATGGCGCCTCGCGAGACTCGCTGAGTAGACGAATACCCTGCTGACTTCCCTTGTAGAGCGACAGCGATGTCACCTCTTTCGCCCTCAACGGTGCCTCCTGCTGGTGCCAGACGTAGTAGACGACATTGAGGACCAGCAATAACAGAAACAACCAGCGCATACACACCTCACTCCAGCGGACAGGCCATCGCCAGGCCTACGAACACCAGGTCGGGAACGATTCGGGCTTGCGGTACCACCTGGTGCAACAGGCCTGCGTCGCCACCGGTAATGAACAGGGTAAAATCCTCACCCCACAATGAGCGCGCCTGCTCGAGCTGAGTCAACACAAATCCATGCAGCATGAGCGTACAGCCGCGCTCTACCGCCTCGACGGTAGAGCGCCCAGGCTGCAGACTCGACAATGCACGCTCGGCGGACTCGTCGTCATAGCGGATACGCCGGGTATGGGTACGCAATTGATTGCGCATCAATGGCATCCCAGGGCAGATGAAACCTCCCAGGTGTTCCCCCTGCGCCGATACGAAATCCGATGTGACAGCAGTCCCCAGATCGATGACCACGCATGCCCTTCTGGCCAGATGGTACCCGCCAAGCAAAGCCAGCCACCGATCGAGCCCAAGACGCTCGTAATCGTCATAGCCATTGGTAACCCCGGCCAATGCAGTTGCCGAGCGCGCGCGCACTATCGACAGCCCGAACGCCTTCACCAGGGCATCACCAAGATGATCGGTCTCTTCTTCTGTACGCACACTGACCAGGCGGCAACGGGCCGGGGTATCGCCCGCAAGCGCCTCAACAGCCTCGATCAGCGCCTGGTTGGTATCGACGATGCCGCCGCCAACAACCGATGCGTCGGTGCGGATAACCCGCCACTTGATAAAACTGTTACCGCAATCGAGCTCAAGAATCATCGCGTAACCTCAAACTGAGCTCACCACCACTAAAGCTCTTCTCAACACCTTCGACCTGAAGACGCAGCGCGCCCTGACGATCGATACCGAGCACAACGCCGTCGACCCTGGTGACGCCGGCTATCAACGATACTGCACACCCCTGCCACAGGTGCCCTTGCTCCCACTCCGCCTGCAAGTCGGTAAAACCCGACTGACGATGTCGCTCCAGGTAAACCTGCAGATTCTCATTGAGCAGCGCAACCAGCTGGTTGCGATCAACCTGCTGCCCTGTTTCGAGCCGGACGGATGTCCATGCCTGATCGACCTCGCTGTTGGTCTGCATATTCACGTTCACACCAATACCCAGCACCACATGACAGACATCAGCGGGATCCCCCACAAGCTCAAGAAGAATACCTGCGATCTTGCGACCGTTGGCCAGCACATCATTTGGCCACTTCAAGCCCGCAGCATTCACTCCGACGGACTGAAGGGTACGCATGACCGCCAAACCCACCACAAGGCTCAGGCCTTCCAGTTGCCGCATGCCACCGTCGATACGCAGCACCAGGCTGTAATAGAGATTCTGCGCAAAGGGGCTTGACCAGTTTCTGCCACGGCGACCGCGCCCTGCGCTCTGATGCTCAGCCAGAACCAGAAAGGGTGCCTGGCGACCGGCACTGATCGCGCGCAACGCTTCGGCATTTGTCGAGTCAATCTCTTCATGGATGTGCATTGGCCAGAGCCGGCCGGTGCCGGCACTCTCGATGGCGCTGACGTCCAACAGCGACAAAGGCGCAGCCAGCTTGTAGCCCCGCCCTCGCACCTTGTACACCGGCAGATTCAATTCAGCCTCGAGATGCTGCAATTGCTTCCACACGGCGCTGCGGCTGATGCCCAGGGCAGCACCCAAGGCCTCGCCGGAATGGAATCGACCATCCTTGAGGAGTTTCAACAACTTCAGCATGCCAATCTCGACTCACAATGAGGCACGCATGATAGCTATGCGCTGAAGGATTGCATACCTGTTGTAGGACGCGTCCTTACGGAGAAATAGCTGCGTGATCGCAGCTTTTTCGGCCCACAAAGACAAAACCCCTACCTGCAGATGCAGATAGGGGTTTCGGAATTTAATCTTGACGATGACCTACTCTCACATGGGGAAACCCCACACTACCATCGGCGATGCATCGTTTCACTACTGAGTTCGGGATGGGATCAGGTGGTTCCAATGCTCTATGGTCGTCAAGAGATTCTGTTGCCAGAAGGTCTTGTTCAGACACTCCAGCGAATCGGGTATGTGATGTTTGTGAGCTACAAATCTTCGGCTTACTGTGTCTTCACAACACCGCAATCTGGCCTTTCGACGCAAATTGCTTGGGTGTTATATGGTCAAGCCTCACGGGCAATTAGTATTGGTTAGCTCAACGCCTCACAGCGCTTACACACCCAACCTATCAACGTCGTAGTCTTCGACGGCCCTTCAGGGAGCTCAAGGCTCCAGTGAGATCTCATCTTGAGGCAAGTTTCCCGCTTAGATGCTTTCAGCGGTTATCTCTTCCGAACATAGCTACCCGGCAATGCCACTGGCGTGACAACCGGAACACCAGAGGTTCGTCCACTCCGGTCCTCTCGTACTAGGAGCAGCCCCTCTCAAATCTCAAACGTCCACGGCAGATAGGGACCGAACTGTCTCACGACGTTCTAAACCCAGCTCGCGTACCACTTTAAATGGCGAACAGCCATACCCTTGGGACCGGCTTCAGCCCCAGGATGTGATGAGCCGACATCGAGGTGCCAAACACCGCCGTCGATATGAACTCTTGGGCGGTATCAGCCTGTTATCCCCGGAGTACCTTTTATCCGTTGAGCGATGGCCCTTCCATACAGAACCACCGGATCACTAAGACCTACTTTCGTACCTGCTCGACGTGTCTGTCTCGCAGTCAAGCGCGCTTTTGCCTTTATACTCTACGACCGATTTCCGACCGGTCTGAGCGCACCTTCGTACTCCTCCGTTACTCTTTAGGAGGAGACCGCCCCAGTCAAACTACCCACCATACACTGTCCTCGATCCGGATAACGGACCTGAGTTAGAACCTCAAAGTTGCCAGGGTGGTATTTCAAGGATGGCTCCACGCAGACTGGCGTCCACGCTTCAAAGCCTCCCACCTATCCTACACAAGCAAATTCAAAGTCCAGTGCAAAGCTATAGTAAAGGTTCACGGGGTCTTTCCGTCTAGCCGCGGATACACTGCATCTTCACAGCGATTTCAATTTCACTGAGTCTCGGGTGGAGACAGCGCCGCCATCGTTACGCCATTCGTGCAGGTCGGAACTTACCCGACAAGGAATTTCGCTACCTTAGGACCGTTATAGTTACGGCCGCCGTTTACCGGGGCTTCGATCAAGAGCTTCGCGTTAGCTAACCCCATCAATTAACCTTCCGGCACCGGGCAGGCGTCACACCCTATACGTCCACTTTCGTGTTTGCAGAGTGCTGTGTTTTTAATAAACAGTCGCAGCGGCCTGGTATCTTCGACCGGCATGAGCTTACGGAGCAAGTCCTTCACCCTCACCGGCGCACCTTCTCCCGAAGTTACGGTGCCATTTTGCCTAGTTCCTTCACCCGAGTTCTCTCAAGCGCCTTGGTATTCTCTACCCAACCACCTGTGTCGGTTTGGGGTACGGTTCCTGGTTACCTGAAGCTTAGAAGCTTTTCTTGGAAGCATGGCATCAACCACTTCGTCGCCTAATGGCAACTCGTCATCAGCTCTCGGCCTTAAGATCCCGGATTTACCTAAGATCTCAGCCTACCACCTTAAACTTGGACAACCAACGCCAAGCTGGCCTAGCCTTCTCCGTCCCTCCATCGCAATAACCAGAAGTACAGGAATATTAACCTGTTTTCCATCGACTACGCTTTTCAGCCTCGCCTTAGGGACCGACTAACCCTGCGTCGATTAACGTTGCGCAGGAAACCTTGGTCTTTCGGCGTGGGAGTTTTTCACTCCCATTGTCGTTACTCATGTCAGCATTCGCACTTCTGATACCTCCAGCAAGCTTCTCAACTCACCTTCACAGGCTTACAGAACGCTCCTCTACCGCATCACCTAAGTGATACCCGTAGCTTCGGTGTATGGTTTGAGCCCCGTTACATCTTCCGCGCAGGCCGACTCGACTAGTGAGCTATTACGCTTTCTTTAAAGGGTGGCTGCTTCTAAGCCAACCTCCTAGCTGTCTAAGCCTTCCCACATCGTTTCCCACTTAACCATAACTTTGGGACCTTAGCTGACGGTCTGGGTTGTTTCCCTTTTCACGACGGACGTTAGCACCCGCCGTGTGTCTCCCATGCTCGGCACTTGTAGGTATTCGGAGTTTGCATCGGTTTGGTAAGTCGGGATGACCCCCTAGCCGAAACAGTGCTCTACCCCCTACAGTGATACATGAGGCGCTACCTAAATAGCTTTCGAGGAGAACCAGCTATCTCCGAGCTTGATTAGCCTTTCACTCCGATCCACAGGTCATCCGCTAACTTTTCAACGGTAGTCGGTTCGGTCCTCCAGTCAGTGTTACCTAACCTTCAACCTGCCCATGGATAGATCGCCCGGTTTCGGGTCTATACCCAGCGACTAAACGCCCTATTAAGACTCGCTTTCGCTACGCCTCCCCTATTCGGTTAAGCTCGCCACTGAATATAAGTCGCTGACCCATTATACAAAAGGTACGCAGTCACCTAACAAAGTAGGCTCCCACTGCTTGTACGCATACGGTTTCAGGATCTATTTCACTCCCCTCTCCGGGGTTCTTTTCGCCTTTCCCTCACGGTACTGGTTCACTATCGGTCAGTCAGTAGTATTTAGCCTTGGAGGATGGTCCCCCCATATTCAGACAAAGTTTCTCGTGCTCCGTCCTACTCGATTTCATGACTAAGAGATTTTCGCGTACAGGGCTATCACCCACTATGGCCGCACTTTCCAGAGCGTTCCGCTAATCTCAAAGCCACTTAAGGGCTAGTCCCCGTTCGCTCGCCACTACTAAGGGAATCTCGGTTGATTTCTTTTCCTCAGGGTACTTAGATGTTTCAGTTCCCCTGGTTCGCCTCTTGCACCTATGTATTCAGTACAAGATACCTGACTTATGCCAGGTGGGTTCCCCCATTCAGAGATCTCCGGATCAAAGTCTGTTTGCCGACTCCCCGAAGCTTATCGCAGGCTACCACGTCTTTCATCGCCTCTGACTGCCAAGGCATCCACCGTATGCGCTTCTTCACTTGACCATATAACCCCAAGCAATCTGGTTATACTGTGAAGACAACATTCGCCGAAAACTTGTAATTACTCACAAATTTTACCTTAGCCTGAACACACACCAGTGAAAGTGCTGTCCAGTCTATCTTTCTATCACATACCCAAATTTTTAAAGAACGATTCTGATAAAGTTCAGAAATCAATATTCGAGGCGAATATTCATTTCTAAGCTTTGACAAACTGGCAAGCGGGGTGGTGGAGCCAAGCGGGATCGAACCGCTGACCTCCTGCGTGCAAGGCAGGCGCTCTCCCAGCTGAGCTATGGCCCCAGCAAATTGGTGGGTCTGGGCAGATTCGAACTGCCGACCTCACCCTTATCAGGGGTGCGCTCTAACCAACTGAGCTACAGACCCAATCGAAGGTTGCTAACCTAATCGTCTTCTTCAATGAATCAAGCAATTCGTGTGGGAGCTTATGAGACAGCTGATGTCGTCGATTAAGGAGGTGATCCAGCCGCAGGTTCCCCTACGGCTACCTTGTTACGACTTCACCCCAGTCATGAATCACACCGTGGTAACCGTCCTCCCGAAGGTTAGACTAGCTACTTCTGGTGCAACCCACTCCCATGGTGTGACGGGCGGTGTGTACAAGGCCCGGGAACGTATTCACCGCGACATTCTGATTCGCGATTACTAGCGATTCCGACTTCACGCAGTCGAGTTGCAGACTGCGATCCGGACTACGATCGGTTTTGTGAGATTAGCTCCACCTCGCGGCTTGGCGACCCTCTGTACCGACCATTGTAGCACGTGTGTAGCCCAGGCCGTAAGGGCCATGATGACTTGACGTCATCCCCACCTTCCTCCGGTTTGTCACCGGCAGTCTCCTTAGAGTGCCCACCATAACGTGCTGGTAACTAAGGACAAGGGTTGCGCTCGTTACGGGACTTAACCCAACATCTCACGACACGAGCTGACGACAGCCATGCAGCACCTGTCTCAATGTTCCCGAAGGCACCAATCCATCTCTGGAAAGTTCATTGGATGTCAAGGCCTGGTAAGGTTCTTCGCGTTGCTTCGAATTAAACCACATGCTCCACCGCTTGTGCGGGCCCCCGTCAATTCATTTGAGTTTTAACCTTGCGGCCGTACTCCCCAGGCGGTCAACTTAATGCGTTAGCTGCGCCACTAAAATCTCAAGGATTCCAACGGCTAGTTGACATCGTTTACGGCGTGGACTACCAGGGTATCTAATCCTGTTTGCTCCCCACGCTTTCGCACCTCAGTGTCAGTATGAGCCCAGGTGGTCGCCTTCGCCACTGGTGTTCCTTCCTATATCTACGCATTTCACCGCTACACAGGAAATTCCACCACCCTCTGCCCTACTCTAGCTCGCCAGTTTTGGATGCAGTTCCCAGGTTGAGCCCGGGGATTTCACATCCAACTTAACGAACCACCTACGCGCGCTTTACGCCCAGTAATTCCGATTAACGCTTGCACCCTCTGTATTACCGCGGCTGCTGGCACAGAGTTAGCCGGTGCTTATTCTGTCGGTAACGTCAAAACAGCAAGGTATTCGCTTACTGCCCTTCCTCCCAACTTAAAGTGCTTTACAATCCGAAGACCTTCTTCACACACGCGGCATGGCTGGATCAGGCTTTCGCCCATTGTCCAATATTCCCCACTGCTGCCTCCCGTAGGAGTCTGGACCGTGTCTCAGTTCCAGTGTGACTGATCATCCTCTCAGACCAGTTACGGATCGTAGCCTTGGTGAGCCATTACCTCACCAACTAGCTAATCCGACCTAGGCTCATCTGATAGCGCAAGGCCCGAAGGTCCCCTGCTTTCTCCCGTAGGACGTATGCGGTATTAGCGTTCCTTTCGAAACGTTGTCCCCCACTACCAGGCAGATTCCTAGGTATTACTCACCCGTCCGCCGCTGAATCGAAGAGCAAGCTCTTCTCATCCGCTCGACTTGCATGTGTTAGGCCTGCCGCCAGCGTTCAATCTGAGCCATGATCAAACTCTTCAGTTCAATACTGCTTGGGTTTTGAGAAAACCCTAAACTTGGCTCAGCATTCTCAAATGACTTACTTTCAAATCTTTCGATTTTCGTGCAGTCACTTGTGATGCTGATAATCTTTCTGACTATCAGTCTGAGCTCACAAGCACCCACACGAATTGCTTGATTCAGTTGTTAAAGAGCGGTTGGCCAAGAACTTTTCGTCTCAACCGAGGCGCGCATTCTACGCTTTCCTCAGAGTCTGTCAAGCGTTTATTTTGAAGTTTTTCGTTTCACTTCAAACACTTGACTCGCTTCGATCTCTCGTAGCGGGAGGCGAATTCTACAGCGTTACAACCTGCTGTCAACCACCTTTTTCACCGCTGCCGATCTTTCGATCGAAGCACCTCCAGCCCGACCTGAAACGTCCAACTCATTGATATTCAAGGAGTTTTTCGTTCCGACTGCGCCGGAAGTGGGGCGAATTATAGAGAGATTAAATCGTGCGTCAAGGGCTAATTTGAAACTTTCGCAAAACAAAGCAAACCAGCCCTTCTCTATATAGGAAGGGCGGCTTACGCCGCCCTCTCTTTATTCAGCCTTCAGACTGATACGTGCAAACGCCTTCTTGCCTGCCTGACACACATGGGTGGAGCCCAGCTCGAAGACGAAGCCACGATCAACGACTTCACCATCGACCTTGACGCTTCCTGCCGCCAGCAGATCACGGGCTGCCGCCGAGTTCTTGACCAGGCCCGCCTTGTTCAGCACAGCAGAAATCGGCATGGCCTCGGCAGCCAGCACGTCGATCTGCGGCAGGTCCTCCGGCAACTCGCCATCCTTCATGCGATTACCCGCTGCGCGGTGGGCATTGGCCGCAGCCTCCTCACCATGGAAGCGGGCCACGATCTCTTCAGCCAGCTTGATCTTGATATCCCGCGGGTTGGCACCAGCAGCCACTTCAGCACGGAACCCATCGATCTCTTCCATGGAGCGAAAGCTCAGCAGCTCGAAGTAACGCCACATCAACGTATCAGGGATCGACACCAGCTTGCTGTACATCACCCCTGGTGCTTCCTGGATACCTACATAGTTACCCAGCGACTTGGACATCTTCTTCACGCCATCCAGCCCTTCGAGCAATGGCATGGTGACGATGTTCTGCGCCTCTTGGCCGTAGCCACGCTGCAGCTCGCGCCCCATCAGCAGGTTGAACTTCTGGTCGGTACCGCCCAGCTCGACATCGGCCTTCAGCGCCACCGAGTCATAGCCCTGCACAAGCGGATAGAGGAACTCGTGAATCGCGATCGGCTGGTTGCTGGTATAGCGCTTGTCGAAGTCGTCGCGCTCGAGCATGCGCGCCACGGTGTACTGTGAAGCCAGGCGAATGAAGTCGGCCGGGGTCAGCGCGTCCATCCAGGTAGAGTTGAACGCGACCTCGGTCTTGGCCGGATCAAGAATCTTGAACACCTGCTGCTTGTAGGTCTCGGCGTTCTCCAGCACCTGCTCGCGGGTCAGCGGCGGGCGCGTGGCGCTCTTGCCGCTCGGGTCACCGATCATGCCGGTGAAGTCGCCGATCAGGAAGATCACCTGATGCCCCAGTTCCTGGAACTGGCGCAGCTTGTTAATAAGGACGGTGTGCCCCAGGTGCAGATCCGGCGCAGTCGGGTCGAAACCCGCCTTGATCCGCAGCGGTTGCCCGCGCTTGAGCTTCTCGACCAGTTCGGCCTCGACCAGTACCTCTTCCGCACCACGCTTGATCAGCGCTAGCTGCTCTTCAACCGACTTCATAACAGACCCGCAAGGCTCAGATTCAAAGGGCCCCAACCATACAAGATCAGCCATCAAATACAAGTTTTTGCCCCGGATGTGACCGCACACCCGACTGATGACGTCTGCGCGCTTGCGCTGAAGGGGATTTGGTTATATTTTATACAGTTATTTCATCTTCATCATGTCATTCATCTTTTCCAATCCATCTTTTTCAAAGTCAATCTACCTATGACCAACGAACCGACTAAAGCGCCTCCGCTTTATCCGAAGAGCCACCTGTTGGCCGCCAGCGGTATCGCCGCCCTGCTCAGCCTGGCCTTGCTGGTGTTCCCCTCCAGCGAGGTCGAAGCCAAGAAAACCACCCTTAACCTCGAGCTGGAATCCCCTGCCGAGCAGCTGAAGCAACAGGAAACCACCCAGGCCGACGTCCGCGAAGAAACCACCGCCTCGCCGTTCGCCCAGATTGACACTGCCCCCGCGCCCACCGAAGAAACCGCCAAGACCGAACCCACCCCAACTGCCGAACCCGCCAAGGATCCAAGCCACCGCGAAGTCACCGTGGCCCGTGGCGACACCCTGTCGACACTGTTCGCCAAGGTCGGCCTGCCGGCCAATGTGGTGCACGAGGTGCTTGCCAGCAACAAGCAGGCCAAGCAATTCAGCCAGCTCAAGCATGGCCAGGTACTGGAAATCGAACTGGACAAGGACGGCCAACTGGCCAGCCTGCACAGCAAGGTCAGCGATCTTGAGACCATCCGCCTGACCAAGGGCGACAAGGGCTATGCCTTCAACCGTGAAATCACCAAGCCTGTGGTTCGCTCGGCCTACGTGCACGGCGTCATCAAGAGTTCGCTGTCGGCTTCCGCGCAGCGTGCCGGCCTGAACCATTCGCTGACCATGGACATGGCCCGCATCTTCGGCTACGACATCGACTTCGCCCAGGACATCCGCCAGGGTGACGAATTCGACGTGATCTACGAACAGAAAGTGGTCAATGGCAAGGTGGTCGGCAACGGCAACATCCTGTCGGCACGCTTCACCAACCGCGGCAAGAGCTTCACTGCGGTGCGCTATACCAACAAGCAGGGCAACACCAGCTACTACACCGCCGACGGCAATAGCATGCGCAAGGCGTTCATTCGTACCCCGGTGGACTTCGCCCGCATCAGCTCGCGCTTCTCGGCAGGTCGCAAGCACCCTATCCTGAACAAGATCCGCGCCCACAAGGGCGTCGACTATGCAGCGCCGCGCGGCACGCCGATCAAGGCCGCCGGTGACGGCAAGGTACTGCTGGCCGGTCGTCGTGGAGGCTACGGCAACACCGTGATCATCAAGCACGGCAATACCTACCAGACCCTGTACGGGCACATGCAGGGCTTCGCCAAGGGCATCAAGACCGGCGGCACGGTCAAGCAGGGCCAGGTGATCGGCTACATCGGCACCACGGGGCTGTCCACCGGGCCGCACCTGCACTACGAGTTCCAGGTCAATGGCGTGCACGTCGACCCGCTCGGACAGAAGCTGCCAATGGCCGATCCGATCGCCAAGGCTGAACGCCAGCGCTTCCTGCAGCAAAGCCAGCCGCTGATGGCGCGCATGGAACAAGAGAAGGCCACCATGCTGGCCTCGGCCAAGCGCTAAGCCATGGCCCTGTATCTGGGAGTGATGTCCGGCACCAGCCTCGATGGCCTGGACATCGCCCTGATCAGACAGGAGCAGCGTCTCACGCTGCTCGCCACCCATTACATTCCGATGCCCCAGGCGCTGCGCGACGACTTGCTCGCGCTGTGCGCCAGCGGCCCCGACGAAATTGCCCGCGCCGCCCTGGCCGAGGCTGCCTGGGTGAGACTGGCCGCCGAGGGCATTCAGCAATTGCTGGCCGAACAGCACCTGCAGCCTGCAGATATCCGCGCTATTGGCAGCCACGGACAGACCATTCGCCACGAGCCTGCCCAGGGCTTCACCGTGCAGATCGGCAACCCGGCGCTGCTGGCAGAGCTGACCGGGATTACAGTGGTCAGCGATTTTCGCCGCCGCGACGTGGCTGCCGGCGGCCAGGGGGCCCCCTTGGTGCCGGCCTTTCACGAAGCGCTGTTCGACAATCAGGGCGAGCGCCTGGCAGTACTCAACGTCGGCGGCTTCAGCAACCTGAGCCTGATCGAAACCGGCAAGCCGGTCAGCGGCTTCGACTGTGGCCCGGGCAACGTACTGCTGGATGCCTGGATCAACGAAAAACAAGGTCACGGCTATGATGCCAACGGCGCCTGGGCGGCCACAGGCCACGTCATCCCCGGGCTGCTCGCCAGCCTGCTCAGCGATCCGTTCTTTGCCGGCACCGGTCCCAAGAGTACCGGCCGCGAGGTGTTCAACCTGACATGGCTGCGCAAGCACCTGGCCGGCCAGCCTCCCGGCAGCGATGCCGACGTGCAGGCCACCCTGCTCGAACTTACCGCCCATAGCATCGTCAGCTCGCTGCAGGCGGCGCAGACAGCCACCCAGGCGCTGTTGGTCTGTGGCGGCGGCGCCCACAACGGCACACTGATGAAGCGTCTGGCCTGCCTGCTGCCCAACGCCCGGGTCAGCAGCACTGCCATCAACGGCGTCGATCCAGACTGGGTGGAAGCCATGGCGTTCGCCTGGCTGGCACACTGCTGCCTGGAGGGCATCGCCGCCAACCGCCCCAGTGTTACTGGCGCCAAGGGCCTGCGCGTCCTGGGCGCGATCTACCCCGCCTGAACGCACACAGCAAAACGCCGCGCAGAGGCGCGGCGTCAGCAGTACTGCCTGTAACTCAGATCGAGAACGAAGAGCCGCAACCGCAGGTGGTGGTGGCGTTCGGGTTCTTGATGACGAAACGCGAACCTTCCAGACCTTCCTGGTAGTCCACTTCCGCGCCCGCCAGGTACTGGAAGCTCATCGGGTCGACCACCAGGGCAACACCCTCGCGCTCGACGATGGTGTCGTCTTCAGCCACATCTTCGTCGAAGGTGAAGCCGTACTGGAAGCCCGAGCAACCGCCACCGGTCACGAACACGCGCAATTTGAGGCGATCATTGCCCTCTTCATCGACCAGGGTCTTCACCTTGTGCGCGGCACCCTGCGTGAATTGCAAAATCGTGGGGGTGAAGGATTCGACGCTCATGCTGACTTTCTCCCGGCGCTGTTGCCGCCTTAATGCGTGATGACGCGCATTATCCGCTTCTCCGAGAAAATCGGTCAACAATAGAAGCAGCGGCAGGCCGCAAGCGACAAGCGGCAAATGCCGCCCTATGCCCGATTGCAGCCTGCCAGTTGCGCCTTAAGGCATCAGCCCGGCGTGGGACAGGCCCATACGCTCGTCCAGACCGAACAGAATGTTCAGGTTCTGTACCGCCTGGCCCGAGGCCCCCTTCACGAGGTTGTCGATTACCGACAACACCACCACCAGATCACCCCCTTGCGGGCGATGCACGGCAATGCGGCATACGTTGGCCCCGCGCACACTGCGGGTTTCCGGGTGGCTGCCGGCTGGCATCACGTCGACGAACGGCTCATTGGCGTAGCGTTTTTCGAACAGCGCCTGCAGGTCGACCGAGGTGTCGGCGACGGTGGCATACAAGGTCGAATGAATACCGCGGATCATCGGCGTCAGGTGAGGCACGAACGTCAGGCGGACATCACCACCGGCTGCCCGGCGCAGGCCCTGACGGATCTCGGGCAGATGGCGGTGGCCTTTCACCGCGTAGGCCTTCATGCTTTCACCGGCTTCACAGAACAGCGAGCCAACGCTGGCACCGCGGCCCGCACCACTGACCCCAGACTTGCAGTCGGCAATCAGGCGCGAGGCATCAGCAATGCCCGCTTCCAGCAACGGCAGGAACCCCAGCTGGGTCGCGGTGGGGTAGCAACCCGGCACGGCGATCAGGCGGGCGCTGCGGATCTGCTCGCGATTCACCTCCGGCAGGCCATACACCGCATCCTTGAGCAGCTCTGGCGCGCCGTGGGGCTGGCCGTACCACTGCGCCCACTCATCGGCGTCCTGCAGTCGGAAGTCGGCCGACAGGTCGATGACCTTGGTGCCGGCTGCCAGCAACTCGCCGGCCAGTGCATGGGCCACGCCGTGCGGGGTGGCGAAGAACACCACGTCACAGGCCGCCAGGGTCTTGGTGTCCGGCACGCTGAAAGCCAGGTTGTCGTAGTGGCCACGCAGGTTCGGGTACATCTCGGCCACCGGCAGGCCCGCTTCGGAACGCGAGGTGATGACTGCCACTTCAGCCTGTGGATGCTGTGCCAACAGACGCAGCAGCTCGACACCGGTGTAACCCGTGCCGCCGACGATACCGACCTTGACCATATACCTGCCCCTTTCAACGAACCGACTGGAAAACCACGGATAATATGGGCCCACAGCCTTGGTAACAACCGTTCGGGTGACGCCTGCACACACAAGCCACTACTATCTGACGACCGTGAACCTGAAGGACTACCTAAAAATGCTGTTTCTCTGGATCAAAGCCCTGCACATCGTCAGTGTCGTCTGCTGGTTTGCCGGCCTGTTCTACCTCCCTCGCCTGTTCGTCTATCACGCCCAGAGCCAGGACACCATCAGCCAGGAACGCTTCGTCACCATGGAGCGCAAGCTGTACCGCGGCATCATGGGCCCGGCAATGATCGCGACTTTCGTGTTCGGCATCTGGCTGCTCAGCCTCAACCCCGACTTCCTCAAGCAGGGCTGGATGCACGCCAAGCTGACCCTGATCATTCTGCTGACCGGCTACCATCACATGTGCGGCGCCAACGTGAAGCGCTTCGCGCGCGGCGAAAACACCCGCAGCCATGTGTACTTCCGCTGGTTCAATGAAGTGCCTGTGGTCATCCTGTTGCTCATCGTCATCCTGGTCGTGGTCAAACCGTTCTGATCCTCCACTCCGAGAGCCCGCCATGTCATTGCCCGCCCTGCTTGAACAACGCCTGCGCCTGCCCGTGGTGGTAGCGCCGATGTTCCTGATTTCCAATCCACAGCTGGTCCTGGCCTGCTGCAGCAATGGCGTGGTGGGCAGCTTCCCGGCGCTCAACCAGCGTGACAGTGCCGGCTTCAGGGCCTGGCTGGAGCAGATAGAGGCGGGCCTGGCCGGCCTCGACAACCCCGCGCCCTATGCGGTGAACCTCATCGTGCACCCCAGCAACCCGCGCCTGCAGGCCGATCTTGCGATCTGCATCGAGCACCGCGTGCCCATCGTCATCACCAGCCTGGGTGCGGCAAAGGAAGTGGTCGATGCCGTCCACGGCTATGGCGGCCTGGTGTTCCATGACGTGACCACCCGGCGCCATGCCGAGAAAGCCGCCGAGGCCGGCGTAGACGGCCTGATCGCCGTGGCGGCGGGAGCCGGTGGTCACGCCGGTACGTGGAGTCCTTTTGCCCTGATTGCCGAAATTCGCCAGTTCTTCGACAAGACGCTGCTGCTGGCAGGCTGCCTGAACAGCGGTCACGAAGTTCTGGCCGCGCAACTGCTGGGCGCGGATCTCGCGTACATGGGCACCCACTTCATTGGCAGTACCGAAAGCCAGGCGCCTGACGCCTACAAACAAATGCTGCTGGATGCCAAGGCAGCCGATATCATCCACACCGCCGCAGTGTCCGGGGTGCCGGCCAGCTTCATGCGTCAGAGCCTGGAAAATGCCGGGTTCGACCTCAACGCTCTGGGCAAGTCGGGCGAAAGCCGGCTCAAGCCACTGGATGACGAGGCCAAGGCCTGGAAGACCGTATGGTCCGCCGGCCAGGGCGTCGGCGCCATCGACAGCCTGGGCACGGTTGATCAACTGATCGCTCGACTCGACCACGAATACCGCCAGGCCCAGGCCGCGGCGATCCAGCTGGGCCAGCACCGGCCTGACTGAACCACTCTCAACGGCAAAGGAAGCCCGATGCGCGACACCTACATCAACCCCCTTCAACTGAACAACGAAAAGCTCAGGGTCATGAGCGTGCGCGGCCGCATTGGCAGGGTGCGGCTACTGGCCTGGAGCCTGGTGCTGATTGGCGCAGTGTTCGGGACGGTGCTACTGGTCGCACTGATGTCCTCGCTCTCCAAAGACCTGGCCGCCGCCATCGTGCCGATGTTGCTGGCCGCCAAGATCTTCAGCCTGGTGTTCATCGCCCGGCGCATGAACGACCTGGGCTTCAATGGCTGGTACAGCCTGTTGACCCTGATCCCCTACTACATCGGCAACCTGGTTTTCCTGGCCCTGCTGTTGATTCCCGGCAACCCCGCCAGTAATCGTTACGGGCCGCCACCGCCCCCCAACACCAAGGCGGTTATCGTGGTGGCCTCGCTGTGGATACCGTTCATGGCGTGGGGTATCTACATGACTGCCCTCAACGGCTGACCGCAGCCTTTACCTGCTCCAGTCTGTAAACTAGGCGCCAGCCGCACCGCCCCCTGCCGATTGGAGAACTGCATGACCCGTTACGCCATGATCACCGGCGCCTCCAGTGGCCTGGGCCTGGCATTGGCCGAGGCCCTCGCGCGCCGGGGGCGCAACCTGATACTGGTGGCCCGGCAGCGCGACCTGCTGGAAAGCATCGCCCTGGAACTGACCCAGCGCTTCGGCGTGGAAGTGCTGCTGCGCGCCTGCGACCTGGGCGAGCCATTGCGCCTGTCCGGCTTTCTGCTGGAGCTCGAGGAAGGCGACAGACAGATCGACCTGCTGGTCAACTGCGCCGGCATCCGCACCTACGGGCACTTCCTGGCCCAGGAATGGGGCGACGAGCAGGACATCATCGAGGTCAACATCCTCGCCCTCACCCGCCTGTGCCATGCGCTGGGCAACGCGATGGCGGTGCAGGGTGGCGGGCAGATCCTCAATGTCGCGTCGCTGGCCGCCTTCGCCCCCGGCCCCTGGATGACCACCTATGCGGCGAGCAAGGCTTATGTGCTGCATTTTTCCGAAGGCCTGCGCGAGGAACTCAAGCAGACCGGTATCAAGGTTTCGGTGTTATGCCCCGGCCCGGTTCGATCGCCGCTGCGGCGCATCCCCCGGCTGGACAACGGCAACCGCTGCATGAGCCCCGAGGAAGTGGCCCTGTACACGGTGCGCGCACTGGAAAAGAACCGCGCACTGATCATCCCCGGTCGGCGCAACCGCTGGCTGGCCGCCAGCCCGCGTTGGCTGTCGCGCTGGCTTGCGCGCAAGCTGGCCGGCGCAATCAACCGGGCCTACTGCCCACGCTGAAGCGAATCGGCACTGGGCGAGCAAGCGGCGCCTGAGTACACTCAAGCCCGAACCCCACCATGGAGCAAGCGTTGTGGAAACTCTGTTCACCAAGATCATCAACCGGGAGATTCCGGCCAGGATCATCTACGAGGACGACCAGGTTCTGGCCTTCCACGATATCGCCCCCCAGGCGCCGGTGCACTTTCTGGTCATCCCGAAAAAGCCGATCCGCACCCTCAACGACCTCACCGAAGAAGACAAGGGTCTGGCCGGTCATATCCTGTTCACCGCCCAGCGACTGGCCAAGGAACTGGGTTGCGAGGACGGTTTCCGCGTGGTGATGAACTGCAACGAGCAGGGTGGGCAGACCGTCTACCACATCCACATGCACGTGCTCGGCCAGCGCCAGATGACCTGGCCCCCGGGCTGATCCAACGCAAGCCCTGTCATCTGGATTGGGTTAAACTGTCGGGCACATTCTTGCGGAGGTGCCCGATGGCTACCGAACGTCACTATTCGCCGCTCGACCGCTTGTTGCTGCAGGCCGATACCGCCATGCGCACCTTGCTCCCCTTCAGCGGCCAACCGTCCCGCCCGTCGCCTGCGATCATCCAGCCAGACGCCGACCTGAGCGACGACCAGACCCGCCACGTCGCCGGCCTGATGCGCATCAACCACACCGGTGAAGTCTGTGCCCAGGCGCTGTACCAGGGCCAGGCCCTGACTGCCAAGCTGCCGCAGGTACGCAAGGCGATGGAACATGCCGCCGAGGAAGAAATCGACCACCTGGCCTGGTGCGAGCAACGCATCCGCCAACTGGGCAGCCACCCGAGCGTTCTCAACCCGCTGTTCTATGGCATGTCGTTCGGCATCGGCGCTGTCGCCGGCCTGATCAGCGACAAGGTCAGCCTCGGTTTCGTCGCGGCCACCGAGCACCAGGTGTGCAAGCACCTGGACGAGCACCTGGAACAGATCCCGGCCGAGGACGAAAAGTCCCGCGCAATCCTCGAACAGATGCGCGTCGATGAAGAGCAGCACGCCGAGTCGGCACTGGATGCCGGCGGCTTTCGCTTCCCCGCACCGGTCAAGTTCGGCATGAGCCTGATGGCCAAGGTCATGACCAAGAGCACCTATCGAATCTGATGGAACACTTCGATGCCAGGGACCTGGCCCGCGCCGTCGATGCCGGCGTACTGAACCCGGGCCAGGACAAGGCCCTGCTTGAATTCCTCAAGCGCCAGCCCGCACAACGGCCCAGCTTCCAGCTGGCCCATGTCGCGTTCTACTTCGGCGCCCTGCTGATCATGGGGGCCATGGGCTGGCTGCTGAGCGAGGCCTGGATGCGCATCGGCGACAGCGCACTGTTGCTGATCGCGCTGGCCTACATGGCCGTGTTGACCGGCGGTGGCCTGGCACTTCAGCGCCGCGGCCAGCGTATTCCTGCCGGTCTGCTGGCAGCGGTGGCGGTCAGCATCGTACCGCTGGCGGTGTTCGCCCTCGAGCGCCTTACCGGCTTCTGGCCCCTAGACGATACCCAGACTCACTACCACAGCTACTACACCTACGTGCAGGGCGGCTGGCTGCTGATGGAAGCGGCCACCGTGATCGCCGGCCTGCTGATGCTGCGCCTGATCCCCTTCCCGCTCATCGTGATGCCCATCGCCGTGGCGCTGTGGTTCATGTCGATGGACCTGACCGAGTGGATCTACGGCGAGCCGTTCAACTGGGCGCAACGCCAGAAGGTTTCGCTATGGTTCGGCCTCGGTCTGTTGCTGGTGTTCCTCGGCATCGATGGCCGAACCCGCGAGGACTATGCGTTCTGGGGTTATCTGGCCGGGCTGCTGGCCTTCTGGGGCGGGCTGACCTCGATGGACAGTGACAGCGAGTTCGGCAAGGCGCTGTACTGCCTGATCAACCTGGGGCTGATGGCGGTCGCCGTGCTGCTGCGCCGGCCATTGTTCATGGTGTTCGGGGCCATGGGCGTTTCGGCCTACCTTGGCTACCTGTCGTATGACGTATTCGCCGACTCGCTGCTGTTCCCGGTAGTGCTGAGCATGATCGGCCTGGGGGTCATCGGCCTTGGCCTGCTCTACCAGAAGCATCGCGAACGTCTGAGTACAAACCTTCGCGCACTGCTGCCGAACGGCCTGCTCGACCTGTTGCCGGGGCTTCGTCGATGAGGGTGCGCCTGCTGCTGATTCGAGCGCTGCAAAGCATGGGGTTGGTGCTGGTGGGCTACCTGTTCATCTTGGCGATGACCGCAAGCCTGCGCGAAACGCCCTTCAGCATGTCGCTGCCCTATCTGGGCGATTCCGACAACAGCGCGCTGGATCTGGCGCTGTTCTGTGTACCCGGAATGCTGCTGTTCGTGTTGCTGGGCAGCATCATCCGCCGGCGCCGCGTATTGGGCGGCGTGTTTGCTGCCATTGCGGCCGTCAGTGCCTGGCTGCTGTGCGAGCTGTTCTCCACCGCGTTCGGCAATACCTGGAGCACAAGCGAAGTACTCGGGCTGCTGGTGCTGAACCTGCACTGGTGGTTGCTGGCGCTGGTACCGGGGCTGATGCTGCTGTTTGCGCTGGAGCGCTTCGCCAGCAAGGCTGGCTCCTACAAGGGAAGCGGCATCCGCCTGTAGCAGCCCGCGTTACCGGCGAATGGCCACGCGACGATCAACCCAGCTCGACAATCTCGTAGGCGTGGGTGATCTCGACCCCGGCGCGCCCCAGCATGATCGATGCCGAGCAGTACTTCTCGGCCGACAACTCCACCGCGCGCTTGACCTGGGCCTCCTTCAGGCCGCGGCCCTTGACCACAAAGCGCAGATGAATCTTTGTGAACACCTTGGGGTCCTCGTCGGCCCGCTCGGCCTCGAGAAACGCCTCGCAGCTCTCTACCGCCTGGCGCGATTTCTTCAGAATGCTCACCACGTCGAAATTGCTGCAGCCACCCAGGCCCAGCAGGAGCATCTCCATCGGCCGCACGCCCAGGTTGCGCCCACCACTCTCGGGTGGACCATCCATGACCACTACATGGCCACTGCCCGATTCGCCAAGAAACATGGCTTCGCCTGCCCACTGGATACGCGCCTTCATCACCCGGATTCCCTTGCTTTGAAAAAAGGCTGTCAGCTTAGACCTTGCGCGCACGTGCGAAAAGGCTAAGCGTTCGAGTAAATATGCCGATACACCTACAGGCGTCTGATAAGCTGGCGCCAAACTGCTGGCACCCGCGCCCAGCGGTCGACAAGAATGCCCACGCGTCGCGTCTTTCCAGGATTCAGCCATGGTTGCAACAACCCTTCCAGCCAAGATCAAGAACATCGACAAGTTGCTCGCCCACTGCCAGCGTCGCCGCTTTGCAGCCAAGAACAACATCATCTGCGCTGGTGATCGGGCCGATACCCTGTCGTTCATCGTCAAGGGCTCGGTGACCATCCTGATCGAGGACGAGGAAGGCCGCGAGATGATCATCGCCTACCTCAACAGTGGCGATTTTTTCGGTGAGCTGGGCCTGTTCGAACCTATCGGCAAGGAACACCAGCGCAGCGCCTGGGTACGCGCCAAGACCGAATGTGAAGTGGCTGAAATCAGCTACGAGAAATTCCGTGAACTGGCCCGCCAGGACCAGGACATCCTTTACGCCCTGGGCAGCCAGATGGCCCAGCGCCTGCGCAACACCACGCAGAAGGTCGGCGACCTGGCGTTTTTCGACGTGACCGGTCGGGTGGCCCGCTGCCTGCTGGAGCTGTGCAAGCAGCCCGATGCCATGACCCACCCCGACGGCATGCAGATCAAGATCACCCGCCAGGAAATCGGCCGCATCGTCGGCTGCTCGCGAGAGATGGTCGGCCGCGTGCTCAAGGACCTCGAAGAACGTAACCTGGTGCATGTCAAAGGCAAGACCATGGTGGTCTTCGGCACCCGTTAATCGCGCTCGATCGCCGCGATCACCTGCGAGTAGGCCTGCTCCAGGCGCGCCAGCAGCGGGGCCTGGGGCACCACTTCATGCAGGGCGATATGACTGTCGGCGCGGCAGCGCTGCTCAAGCTCGCAGCATTCATTGAAGCGATTGACTGCCGCCACCATCGACTCGCGCTCGTTGTCCAGCAGCAAGGCGCCATGCACCAGCACCACCGGGCGCTTGCCGCCCAGGCCCTGACGCCAGCGCTGCGCCGTGCCGACCAGCTTGCGACCATTGAGGTTGACGTTGTAGCGCCCATCGCAGAACGCCCCCTCGATCTCCCCCACCGACGCCAGCCCGCCCCATTCGCGCAGCACCTCGCAAAGCGGCAGGCACAGCCGCTCGTAGGCCTTCTCGATACGACCGTGATCACCCTCGCTGCGCGGCGCCACATACACCAACGCGATATTGATTGTCGCAGCCGACTGCGGCACTGGCTCACCGCCGGTCTCGCGCAGCAGCACCGGCCAGCCGGCAACGGCCAATTCGGTGCAGGCGGCCTCGAAACCTTCCAGCCGGCTCATGCGCCGCGGCATCACCAGCGCGCGGTCCGTCGGCTGCCAGAACAGCAGGCCATGTTGCTTTTCGCCCTTGCACACAGCCGCCAGCAGGTCCTGCTCGGCCTGCAGGCCCGCCTCCACCGTCACCGCAACAGCTTGTTCAGTCATCACACCCACCTTGTCGATACAAAAAAGCCGGCAACGCCGGCTTCAGTGTGGATCAGTCCAGGCCTTGCGCCGGGTTGTGCACCACGCGCTCGGGGAAGAACAGGCGCTGCAGTTCCAGCCCCGGGTGCTCGGCACGCATGAACGCTTCGCCCACCAGGAACGAGTAGACCTCGTTGATCTCCATCAGCTCGACGTCTGCCCGATTGAAAATGCCACTTTCGGTGATTGCCAGGCGATCACGCGGGATGCGCGGCAGCAGGTCGAGGGTGGTTTCCAGGCTCACCTCGAAGGTGTGCAGGTTGCGGTTGTTCACGCCCACCAGCGGTGTATCCAGGGTTTTCAGCGCACGCTCCAGCTCGTCGCCGTCGTGCACTTCGACCAATACATCCAGCCCTACGCTCTTCGCCGTGGCCGCCAGCTCGGCCATCTTCACGTCATCCAGCGCCGAGACGATCAGCAGCACGCAATCGGCACCCAGCGCACGGGCCTCGACGATCTGATAAGGATCGATCATGAAGTCCTTGCGGATCACCGGCAACGTGCACGCGGCGCGCGCCTGCTGCAGGTATGCATCGGCGCCCTGGAAGTAATCGATATCGGTAAGCACCGACAGGCAGGTGGCCCCGCCCTTTTCATAACTGACGGCAATGTCGGCCGGCACGAAGTCTTCGCGAATCACGCCCTTGCTCGGCGATGCCTTCTTGATCTCGGCGATCACTGCCGGCTGCTTGCGCTTTGCCTGCTCGATCAGCGCATTGGCGAACCCGCGCGGCGCATCGGCGACGGCCGCCAGGCGCTCGAGTTCAGCCAGGCTGACGCGGGCACTGCGCTCGGCCACTTCCTGAACCTTGCGCGCCAGGATGTTTTCCAGAACCGTCGGTACGCTCACTCTTCATTCTCCTGCTTGAATACCGCGGTAAAGGCGCCCAGCTCTTCGAGCTTTTCTCGCGCCAGCCCGGTGTGCAGTGCATCATGGGCCAGCTCGACGCCTTGCTTGAGGCTCATGGCATGGTCGGCGGCATACAGCGCAGCGCCGGCATTGAGCACGATCATTTCTGCCGCCTTCTGACCGTTTTCGGTCTTGCGGCGCCCCAGGGCATCGCGAATCAACTCCAGCGACGCGGCCGGGCTGTCTACCGCCAGGCCGTGCAGGCTCTGGCTCTTCATGCCCAGGTCTTCGGGCTCTACCCAGTACTCGGTGATTTCGCCGTTCTTCAGTTCCGCAACGAAGGTCGGTGCGGCCAGGCTGAATTCGTCCAGGCCGTCCTTGGAGTGCACCACCAGCACATGCTTGCTGCCCAGGCGTTGCAGCACCTCGGCCAGCGGCCGGCACAATGCCTGGGTGAACACGCCGACCACCTGGTGCCTGACCCCGGCCGGATTCGTAAGCGGGCCGAGCATGTTGAACAGCGTGCGCAGCCCCAGGTCACGACGCGGGGCGGCGGCATATTTCATCGCCTTGTGGTGGGTCTGGGCGAACATGAAGCCGATACCGACGCTGTCGATGCAACGCGCGACCTGCACTGGCGTCAGGTTCAGGTAGATACCGGCGGCCTCGAGCAGGTCGGCGCTGCCGCTCTTGCCCGATACCGCACGGTTGCCGTGCTTGGCCACGGTGCAGCCGGCAGCGGCCACGACAAATGCCGAGGCGGTGGAAACGTTGAAGATATTGGCGCCGTCGCCACCGGTACCTACCACATCGACCACCTGGTCCAGGGTCTGCAGTTGTACCTGGTCGGCGAGCTCGCGCATCACCGATACCGCACCGACGATCTCGTCGATGCTTTCGCTCTTCATGCGCATGCCCATCATGAAAGCGCCGATCTGCGCCTCGCTGCACTGGCCAGTCATGATCTCGCGCATCACATCGCGCATTTCCTCGGTGCTCAGGTCCAGGTGACCGACGATGCGGCCCAGCGCGCTCTTGATATCCATGGTGTCAAATCCTTAGCGGCGGCCGCCGGTCTGCTTGAGGAAGTTGGCGAACAGCTCGTGGCCCTGCTCGGTGAGTATCGACTCGGGGTGGAACTGCACCCCTTCGATGTTCAGTGTCTTGTGACGCAGGCCCATGATCTCGTCGACCGAGCCGTCGTCCAGGGTGGTCCAGGCAGTCACTTCCAGGCACTCGGGCAGCGTTTCGCGCTTGACCACCAGGGAATGGTAGCGGGTCACCGTCAACGGGTTGTTCAAGCCTGCGAACACACCCTGGTCGATGTGCGACACGGGGCTGGTCTTGCCGTGCATCACCTGGCGCGCCCGTACCACATCACCGCCAAAGGCCTGGCCGATGGACTGGTGGCCCAGGCACACGCCCAGGATCGGCAGCTTGCCGGCAAAGTGCAGGATGGCTTGGAGCGATACACCGGCCTCGGTCGGGGTGCACGGGCCAGGGGACACCACAATGCGCTCGGGCTGCAGTGCCTCGATCTGGGCGATGGTCAGTTCGTCATTGCGAATGACCTTGACCTCTGCACCCAGTTCGCCGAAGTACTGCACGACGTTGTAGGTGAAGGAGTCGTAGTTGTCGATCATCAGTAACATCTGGGTCAACCTCTTGAGTCTGGCGACTCTGAATTCTGTGTTGCGCCGCAGCGGCGCCCCTCTCAGCTGAGCGGTGTCTGTTCAGCCAAGGCTACCGCGCGGAACATCGCCCGACGCTTGTTGATGGTTTCTTCCCACTCCAGCGCCGGCACCGAGTCGGCGACGATGCCGCCACCGGCCTGCACATGCAGCTCACCGTCCTTGATCACGGCGGTGCGGATGGCAATGGCGGTGTCCATGTTGCCGTTCCAGGCCAGGTAGCCGACGGCGCCGCCGTACACGCCACGCTTGACCGGCTCCAACTCGTCGATGATTTCCATGGCGCGGATCTTCGGCGCCCCCGACAGGGTACCGGCGGGCAGAATGGCACGCAGCGCGTCCATCGCGCTCAGGCCCTGCTTGAGCTGGCCGGTGACGTTGGACACGATGTGCATCACGTTGGAGTAACGCTCGATCACCATCTTCTCGGTGACCTTGACCGAGCCGGTCTCGGAAACGCGACCGGTGTCGTTGCGGCCCAGGTCGATCAGCATCAGGTGCTCGGCGATCTCCTTGGCGTCCGACAGCAGGTCCTGCTCCAGCGCTCGGTCGGCCTCCTCGTTGGCACCACGCGGCCGGGTGCCGGCGATCGGGCGCACGGTGACCAGGTTGTCTTCGACCCGCACCAGCACTTCCGGCGAGCTGCCCACCACATGGAAGTCGCCGAAGTTGAAGAAGTACATGTACGGCGTGGGGTTGAAGCAGCGCAACGCGCGGTACAGGTCGATGGGCGCGGCCTTGAAGTCGATGGACATGCGCTGCGAGGGCACCACCTGCATGCAGTCGCCGGCCAGGATGTACTCCTTGACGGTATCGACGGCGCGTTCGTAGTCGGCCTGGGTGAAGCTTGAACGAAACTCCGGCTCAGCAGCCAGAGGGCCGCCCAGGGCCAGGCCGCGACGCGGGGCGATCGGCTGGCGCAGTTGTTCGAGCAGTTCTTCAAGACGCGCCAGGCCATTTTCGTAGGCGTTGTCCTGAGCGGGGTCGGCCAGCACGATGGCGTGCATCTTGCCGGCCAGGTTGTCGAACACCACCACGGCGTCCGACACCATCAGCAGGATGTCCGGCACGCCCAGCGGATCGGGATTCGGGCACTTGCCCAGGCGCTTCTCTACATAGCGCACGCAGTCGTAGCCGAAATACCCCACCAGGCCACCGTTGAAGCGCGGCAGGCCGTCGATGGTCGGTACGTTGTAGCGTTCCTTGAACGTCTCGACGAAGGCCAGCGGGTCTTCGACTTCATGCTGTTCGATCTCGAAACCGTCATGGGTGATGCGCACCTGATGGTCATGTACGCGCAACACGGTGCGACATGGCAGGCCGATTATCGAATAACGCCCCCACTTCTCGCCGCCCTGCACCGATTCGAGCAGGTAGGAGTTGGGCTGGTCGGCCAGTTTCAGGTAGATCGACAGCGGCGTGTCGAAGTCGGCCAGGGTTTCGCAGGCCAGGGGAATGCGGTTGTAGCCGGCAGCGGCCAGGCGCAGGAATTCTTCGCGGGTCATGATAGCCTCGTGGCAATGGGGCAATAGGTCGTACAGGCAAACGCGCCGGATCAGGCCGGCCAGAAAAAAGTCAGGCGCGCCAACGCCAACGGGCCAGGGCCTTGATGACTTTCATCCAGAGTTTGCCGGGTGCCACCACGATGGAATCTCTATCAGGGGGGGATTGATCGTCCGACATTAGCTCAGTGGCCGAATCTAAGCAACCAGGCAGCAGCGCGCGCAGGTCATCGATCACCAGCGCGGGCGACTCCTCGCTGATCGGGCGGCCATGGTTGTAGCCGTAGCTGAGCGCCACGCATTGCACCCCTGCCGCCCGGGACGCCAGCACATCACTGCGCGAGTCGCCCACGAACAGCGCCTGGGCCGGCGCCACGTTGGCCATCTGCATCACGAACAGCAATGCGGCGGGGTCGGGTTTCTTCTGCGGCAGGGTGTCGCCGCCGATGATCCAGCGAAAGTATCGCCCGATCTTCATCTGGTCCAGCAAGGGGGCGACGAAGCGCTCCGGCTTGTTGGTGATCAGGGCCATTTCCACGCCCTGCTTGTGCAGCCACTTGAGGGTGTCACGCACGCCGGGGTAGACCACCGTCAATTCATGGTTGTCGGCATAGGCCTGCATGAATAGCTCGAGCCCGCGCGCGGCCTCATCGTCGTCCACCCCGGCATGCTCGATGCTGCCGGCCAGGGCGCGGCGCACCAGCACCTGCACGCCATTACCGACCCATTCGCGCACGGCGGCGACACCGGCGGGCTGGCGCCCCATTTCGAGCAGCATGTGATCCACGGCGGCCGCCAGGTCCGGCACCGAATCGATCAGGGTGCCATCCAGGTCGAACATCACCAGCTTGGGCAGGCCCCCGGGGAACAGCTGCTCGAAGCCGCTCATGGGCGGGCCAGGGCCAGTTCGGCGTGCATCCTGGCGATCACCTCTTTGTAGTCCGGGGCATTGAAGATCGCCGAGCCGGCCACGAAGGTGTCGGCGCCAGCAGCGGCGATTTCACGGATATTGTTGACGTTGACCCCACCGTCGATCTCCAGGCGGATATCACGCCCGCTGGCATCGATCAGCGCGCGGGCTTCGCGCAGCTTGTCGAGGGTGGCCGGAATGAACTTCTGGCCGCCAAAGCCCGGGTTGACGCTCATGAGCAGGATCATGTCGACCTTGTCCATCACGTACTTGAGCGCATCCAGCGAGGCAGCCGGGTTGAACACAAGGCCCGCCTTGCAGCCGCCGTCACGGATCAGCTGCAGCGAGCGATCGACGTGCAGGGTGGCGTCGGGGTGGAAGGTGATGTAGGTGGCGCCGGCTTCGATGAAGTCGCCGATGATGCGGTCCACCGGGGTGACCATCAGGTGTGCGTCGATCGGCGCGGTCACGCCGTACTTGCGCAGGGCGCTGCACACCATCGGACCGATGGTCAGGTTGGGAACGTAGTGGTTGTCCATCACGTCGAAGTGGACGATGTCGGCGCCGGCTTCGAGCACCTTGTCGACTTCTTCGCCCAGGCGGGCAAAGTCGGCTGAGAGGATGGAGGGGGCAATAGCGTAGGGCTGCATGGCGCACCTGTTGGGCAGAATCACGGTGGCGCGCATTGTACCTCAGGCAAACCGTCAGGGGCTGACTGGCATCAAGCCTGGATCAGGATCGGTGGTGCCCACTTCGCCGGCAAGGCCGGCTCCTACAGGAGCCAGCCTTGCCGGCGAAGGGTCATCTGTTTCAGCCCGGCTGTTGGGTACGCAGCTTCTCGCCACGCCCGCGCAGCCATTCCAGGGTCAGCAACAGCACCACCGAGAACGCGATCAGCAAGGTCGCCGCTGCAGCAATGGTCGGGCTCAGGTTCTCGCGGATACCGCTGAACATCTGGCGTGGCAGCGTGGCCTGCTCCGGCCCGGCGAGGAACAGCGTCACCACCACCTCGTCGAACGATGTCGCGAAGGCAAACAGGGCCCCCGAGATCACACCCGGGGCGATCAGCGGCAGGGTAACCCGGCGGAACGTGGTGACCGGCGAGGCGCCCAGGCTGGCCGCAGCCCGTACCAGGTTGTGGTTGAAGCCTTGCAGGGTGGCCGACACCGTGATGATCACGAACGGTACACCCAGCACCGCATGCACCAGAATCAGCGAGGTGAAGCTGTTGCCCAGGCCCAGCGGGGCGAAGAACAGGTAGCTGGCCACACCGATGATCACCACCGGTACTACCATCGGCGAGATCACCAGCGCCATCACCAGCGATTTGCCGGGGAAGTCGCCACGGGTCAGGCCGATCGAGGCCAGGGTGCCGAACACCATCGCCAGCAGCGTCGCGGCCGGGGCCACGATGATGCTGTTCTTGAGGGCGCGCATCCACTCGGCCGAACCGAAGAAGTCTTGGTACCACTGCAGCGAGAAGCCTTGCAGCGGATACACCAGGAAGCTCCCCGAGTTGAACGACAACGGGATGATCACCAGTACCGGCAACACCAGGAACAGCAGCACCAGCCCGCAAAGGATGCGCAAACTGTAGTACCAGACCCGTTCGACGGGCGACATGTAAGGGCTCAGCATGACAACGCTCCTCAGCTCAGACGCAGGCGGCTTGCGCCAACCAGCCAGCTATAGATCAGGTACAACAGCACGGTGGCCAGCAACAGCAACCCGCCCAGCGCGGTGGCCATGCCCCAGTTGATGCTGGTGTTGGTGTAGAAGGCGACAAAGTAGCTGACCATCTGGTCGTTCGGGCTGCCCAGCAGTGCCGGGGTGATGTAGTAGCCGATCGCCAGGATGAACACCAGCAGGCAACCTGCGCCAACGCCGGCATAGGTCTGCGGCAGGTACACCCGCCAGAAGCTGGCGAACGGATGGCAACCCAGGGAGATCGCCGCACGCATGTAGGTCGGGGAAATGCCCTTCATCACGCTGTAGATCGGCAAAATCATGAACGGCAGCAGAATGTGGACCATCGAGATGTACACGCCGGTACGGTTGAACACCAGTTCCATCGGCTTGTCGATCAGCCCCAGCGCCATCAGGCCGCTGTTGATCAGCCCCCCGGACTGGAGCAGCACGATCCACGCCGCCACCCGCACCAGGATCGAGGTCCAGAACGGCAGCAACACCAGGATCATCAGCAGGTTGCTCTGCCGGGTCGGCAGGTTGGCCAGCAGGTAGGCCAGCGGGTACGCCAACGCCAGGCAGATGACGGTGATCACCAGGCCCATCCACAGGGTGCGGGCAAAGATGTCGAGGTAGATGGCCTGGTCCGGGGTGGTCGGCGCCAGCTCGCCCAGGTCATCGATACGGTGGTCCACCGAGGCCAGCAGGTAGAACGGCGTCACGCTGCTGGTGTTGCGGCGGATCGCCTGCCAGTAGGCCGGGTCGCCCCAACGCTCGTCCAGCTCCTGCAACGCATCCTTGTAGGATTGCGGCTCGGTCTTGAACGGCAGGGCCCGGGCAGTCTTGGCCAGCAGGCTGCGGTAGCCGGCCAGCTCCATGTTCAGACGCTTGGAAACATCGCCCAGGGTCTGATTCTTGCGCGATTCGGCGAGGTCTTCGCTGAGGGCCTTGTACACGTCCTCGCCAGGCAGGCTCTTGCCGTCCCATTCAGCCACCGCGGCGACGGTGCGTGGCAAGCCGCCAACCACCTCGGGGTTGCCGACGCTCTTGTACAGCAGCGCGGCGATCGGCACGATGAAAACCAGCAGCAGAAACACTGCCAGCGGTGCGATCAATGCTTTTGCCTTCCAGCGGTTGACGCGTTCAGCACGCGCCAGGCGCTTCTTGAGGTTGGAACCTGCGCCTTCGTTCAGGGGCACTGCGATGGCCATAGCGAACTCCGAAAATCTTGGAAACAAGAGGCGTCAGCACGATGCCGACGCCCCATTGGCACGGCTTACTTGGCCGCCCAGGCGTTGAAGCGTTGTTCCAGCTGCTCGCTGTTGTCAGCCCAGAACACCACGTCGATCTGCACCTGATTGGCGATGTTCTCCGGCGTGGTCGGCATGTCCTTCTTGACCTCATCCGTCAGCAACGCCACGGCCTTGCTGTTGGCCGGACCGTAGGCGATGTTCGAGGAGAACACCTTCTGCTGCTCGGGCTGGATCGAGAAGGCGATGAACTTCTTGGCGTCCTCGAGGTTTTTCGCGCCCTTCGGAATGGCCCAGGCATCGAAGTCGTAGATACCGCCGTTCCATACCACCTTCAGGTTGCTTTCCTTCTGCACCGCAGCGATGCGACCGTTGTAGGCCGAGCTCATCACCACGTCGCCCGAGGCCAGGTACTGCGGCGGCTGTGCACCTGCTTCCCACCACTGGATGTTTGGCTTGAGGGCGTCGAGCTTCTTGAAGGCGCGGTCCTGGCCTTCCTTGGTGCCCAGCACCTTGTAGACGTCTTTAGGTGCCACACCGTCGGCCATCAGCGCGAATTCCAGGGTGTACTTGGCACCCTTGCGCAGGCCGCGCTTGCCCGGGAATTTCTGGGTATCCCAGAAATCCGCCCAGCTGGTGGGCGCAGTCTTGAGTTTGTCGGCGTTGTAGGCCATGACGGTCGACCACACGAAGAAGCCCACGCCACACGGCTGGATGGCGCCGGCCACATAGTCGGACTCATCGCCGAACAGGGCCGGGTCGAGCTGCTCGAACATGCCTTCGTCACAACCGCGGGCCAGTTCCGGCGACTCCACTTCCACCAGGTTCCAGCTCACGCTCTTGGTGTCGACCATGGCCTTGACCTTGGCCATTTCACCGTTGTAGTCGGCGGGGATGATCTTGCCGTTGCCGGCCTTTTCCCACGGCTCGTAGAACGCCTTGACCTGGGCTGCCTTGTTGGCCCCCCCGAATGCGACCACGGTCAGGTCGGCGGCGATGGCCTGGCTTGCTGCAAACAGGCCCAGGGTCAGAGCGGTCAGCTTCAAGTGTTTGTTCATTATTGTTCTCTCCGCGTTGCTGGGATGGGTGAGGCGATCCTCACTGGGCTTCCAGAATAGGATCGAGTGCGCGACCGTGCTCGACCTCCCAGCCCAGTGGCACCACATCGCCCACGGCCAGGGCCGGGTCGAGTTCGGCGATGGGTTGCTTCACGAAGAAGTCCGCCTTGCCGCACACTTCCAGACGCACCCGCACGTGGTCGCCCAGGTAGATGAATTCGGCCACCCGCCCAGAGAAGCGGTTGACGCAGCTTTCGCTGTGACCGTTCAGGCGCACGCGCTCCGGACGGATCGACAGGGTGACCGGCTCGCCCGGCTGGCCGACGTTGACGGCCAGTGCCTCGACCTTCTCGCCACGGGGCAGCGCCACCAGGCAGCGATCGCCGGTCTGGCTGAGCAGACGCCCGTTGATACGGTTGTTCTCGCCGATGAAGTTGGCCACGAAGGTATTCTTCGGCTCTTCATACAGGGTGCGCGGGTCGGCGATCTGCTGGATCTCGCCCTGGTGGAACACGGCCACGCGGTCGGACATGGTCAGCGCTTCGCCCTGGTCGTGGGTCACGTAGACCACGGTCACGCCCAGACGCTGGTGCAGGTGCTTGATTTCCATCTGCATGTGTTCGCGCAGCTGCTTGTCGAGGGCGCCGAGTGGTTCGTCCATCAGTACCAGTTGCGGTTCGAACACCAGGGCGCGAGCCAGCGCAACACGCTGCTGCTGGCCGCCGGAAAGCTGGCCGGGGTAGCGCTGGGCGAAGGTTTCGAGCTGCACCATGTTCAGCACGCGCTTGACCCGCTCGCTGATGTCGGTCTTGCTCAGGTTGCGCACGCTCAGCGGGAAGGCCAGGTTCTCGGCCACGGTCATGTGCGGGAACAACGCATAGTTCTGGAACACCATGCCGATGTCGCGCTTGTGCGGCGGCACGTTGTTGATCGAACGCCCGTCCAGCAGGATCTCGCCGGCGGTAGGGGTTTCGAACCCTGCCAGCATCATCAGGCTGGTGGTCTTGCCCGAGCCCGAGGGGCCGAGCAGGGTCAGGAACTCGCCTTTGCGAATATCCAGATTCAGGTCTTTGACGATCAGCGACTCGCCGTCGTAGCTCTTCTGCACACCACGGAAGCTGACCAGCACTTCGCCGGTTGCAGCGTTCGAATTCACCTCACTCATACCTGCACCTTCTTGTTGGATGACTGCTGTGACCCAAGACTAGAGAAGGCAGAAGGTGGCGCAAATCGGGGGTGCTGAGAGAATGCCATCAGCCGGATGGAAACTTGCGGGTAGGGATTGCCCTACAAGGGTGGCGTTTTCAGACACGTTGATAGCCGTGCTGCCCCCTTCGCTGGCAAGCCAGCCCCCACAAGGTTTGTCGGTACACGCCGAACCTGTGGCAGTTGGCTTGCCAGCGAAGGGATCAACCCGATGTCGTTTTTGGAACACTCACACCAGCTTGTGCTCCATCGCATACTTCACCAGCTCCGCCAGCGAAGTCACATTCAGCTTCTGCATCAGGCGCGCCTTGTGGGTGCTGATGGTCTTGTTGCTCAGCGCCAGCTGCTGGGCAATGTCGTTGACGTTCGCCCCCTGGGCCAACCGTTCGAACACCGAGAACTCGCGCTCCGACAGCATCGAGTGCAGGGGGCGCGAATCCGTCAGCCCCACCTCGAACACCATGCGGTCGGCCAGGTCCGGATCGATGTAGCGCCCGCCCCCCGCCACCCGGCGAATCGCGGTCAGCAGCAGCGCCGGATCACTGTCCTTGGTCGCGTACCCCGCCGCGCCGATCTTCAGCGCCCGCGCCGCCATCTGCGCCTCGTCATGCATCGACAGCACCAGGATCGCCGGCGGCGCGCTCAACGCGCGAATTCGCGGTATCGCCTCCAGCCCGTTCACCCCCGGCATCGAGATATCCAGCAACACCACCTCGCATTCGGTGTGGCGCAAGGCTTCGAGCAACTGCTCGCCATTGCCGGCCTCACCCACCACCTGCATGTCCTTGGCCAGGCCGATCAACTGCTTGATGCCCTCGCGCACGATGGTGTGGTCTTCGGCAACCAATACTCGAATCACTGTCAGCTCCTGTCGTTGTTCAGGGGGATGCGTACGCTCAACGTGGTGCCCTCGCCCGGTTCGCTGTCCAGGCGCATGCTGCCGCCCAGCATGAGCACGCGCTCGCGCATGCCCACCAGGCCGAACGAGGTCGGGCGCTGGTCACTCTGCACGAAACCCACGCCGTCGTCGCTGATGGTCAGGCACAGCATCGCACCGTCCAGGCCCAAGTTGATCTGCACAGTATGCGCGTGGGCGTGGCGCATGACGTTGGTCAGGGCCTCCTGCAGAATGCGGAACAGGCTGGTGGCCTTGGCGTCGCTGAGCGGCGGCAGGTTGTCCGGTACCTCGACCAGGCACGGGATCTGCGTGCGGGCCTCGAAACGCCGGGCCTGCCACTCGATGGCCGAGGCAATGCCGGCATCCAGAATCGGCGGGCGCAAGGCCGTGGCGACGTCGCGCACCAGCTGGAACAGCTGCGCGATCAGGCGCTTCATGCTGCCCAGGCGCTCGTTCAGGCCCGGGTCCAGCCCGGCATAGGCCAGCTCGCACATCGAGGTTTCCAGCTTGAGCACGGTCAGCATCTGCCCGAGCTCATCATGCACCTCGCGGGCGATCCGCGCTTTCTCTTCCTCGCGCACGCTCTCCAGGTGCGCCGACAGTTCGCGCAGCTGCTCCTGGGAGCGCGCCAGTTCCAGCTCGGCGCGCTTGCTCTGGCTGATGTCCCATACCACCCCGTCCCACACCACGCGGCCGTCGCGCAGATTGCGGGTACTGGCCTTGATGTCGGCCCAGCGCTGCTCACCTTGGCGCGTGACGATGCGGCCCTGCCACGACCAATCCTGGTCGGTGGCCAGCGCCTGGTCCTGCACGCGGTGATAGTCGGCGCGGTCTTCGCTGTGCACCAGGTTGCGCAAGCCCATGTCCGGGTGCTGCAGTTCGATGGGCGAGTAGCCGACCAGGGCCTCGCTGCCTTCGCTGATATAGGGGAACTCCAGGTCGCCGATCGCCGGGTTGCGTTCCAGCCGGAACACCAGCCCCGGCACGTTGCCGGCAATGCCCTTGAGCCGCGCCTCGCTCTCGCGCAGCGCCGCCAGGGCACGGCGGCGCTCGGTGACGTCATTGATGAACACCACCAGGTATTCGGCATCGCGAAAGCGCAAGAAGCTCAACGACACATCCACCGGTACCAGGCTGCCATCGGCGCGCAGGCACTGGGTCTCGAAGCGCTGCGCCGCCTCATCGCTGGCCCTTGCACGCTTCCACAGGTCCAGCCAGCGGTCCATGTGCAGGTTGGGCTCGATATCGATCAGCGGGCGATCGTTCAGCGCCCCAGAGGTATAGCCGAGCATGCTTTCGACCGCGCGGTTGGCGTAGCGCACATGGCTGTCCCAATGCACCCACAGGATGCCCACGGTGCTCTGGTCGAGGGAGAACTGGCTCAGGCGCAGCGCCTCTTCGCGGGCCAGGCGCTTGGCGATGTTTTCCCGCGCAGCCAGCAGATTGAGTTCCAACTGCTGTTGCTGGCGCCGCTGCCAGATCACGATGAAGACGCAACTGAAGAACAGCGCCGCGAACAGCAACGCCAGGTTCTGCCAGAACCCCGGTGACTCGCTCAGGCGCGGGTAGCGGGGTTGCAGCCAGCGGTTGTGCAACTGCTCCAGGTCCTTGGCCGGGATGGCCTGCAGGCCGACCTCGATGATGTCGGCCAGCATCGGCCAGTCACGCCGTGAGCCCACCCGCAGCAACTGCGGCAAACCGATGTCGCCCACCACCACCAGATCGCTGAATTCGTTCTCGCGCGACAACCGGCTCAACTGCGCTTCATCCAGCACCGCGTAGCGCACCTGCTCGCTGAGCAACAGCTGCAAGGCCTGGCGCTCGGCCGGCACGCCTTGAAGATTCAGGTTGGAATAGGTCGCGCGCAGATAGTCGGCCAGTGAACTGGGCATGCGCACTGCCACCCGCTCGTTTTCGGCGAGCCGCTCCAGGTCCACTGCCATCGAGCCGTTGCGCGGGCCCACGATCAACTGCGGTACGCGCATGTAGGGGTCGCTGAACAACCAGCGACGCAGGCTGGCCGGGGTCTGGGTCAGCCCTGGCGCCAGGTCGATCTCGCCGCCGGCCAGGGCATGCTCGAGCGCGGCCTGGTCGGGGAAGTTGCGCCACGTCAGGTCCAGGTCCAATGCCCTGCCCAGCCAGTTCATCAGCTCGACGTTGACACCCGACAGCTGCTGCAGGCGCCGGTCGAACTGCGCGAACGGAGCCTGCAACACCAGGCCCACCCGCAAGCTGCGGTGCTGGTCGAGCCATTGCTGTTGCGCCGGGTCCAGGCGTACCGCAGCCGGTACGGATGCCTGCTCCGCGTTCGCCATAAAGGGCCAGCACAAGCAGCCGATAAACAACAGGCAGCGCAAACGCATCATCTTGAATCTCGTCAATGAAGGGACCGCCATCGAACATGGCCGTCGTCGACAAATACCATTAGGCTGCCGGTATCACTCTGGCCTGGATCGATCAATGTTCGTACTCAAACGCACGGCGCTTTCGGCGCTATGCCTGTCCTTGATACTACCTTGTACCGCACAAGTTCTGGCGCAGGAAACGCCGGCCGCCGACGCCGATGCCGCGCCGGCCACGCGCCAGGCGCTGCCCGAGCGCAGCCAGGAAGACGCCCAGGCCCTGGAGCGGCAAGTGCCCAAGGACGAGCAGCAAACCCTGCAGGCCGGCAGCGACAGTTTCCTGGCCCTGTGGAAACCTGCCAACACCCCGGCACCCGAAGGCGTGGTGATCATCGTCCCGGGTGCCGGCGAGAGCGCCGACTGGCCACGCACCGTCGGCCCCCTGCGGCGCAAGTTCCCCGATGCAAAGTGGGCCAGTCTGAGCCTGAGCCTGCCGGATCTGCTGGCCGAGAGCCCGGTGGCCCGCAAGGAAACCCCGGCACCGCCCCCGCAACCGGACAAGGACGTGAAGGGCGCACCGGCCAAGGCCACGCCGGCCGATGCCAATGCCAACATCGCCCAGGCCACCGCAGCAGAAACCGAAAACAGCGAAAGCGCCGAAGCGCCCGCCAGTACCGATCCGGCGGCCAGTGAAAAGGCCGACGCCGAGCGTATCTTCGCCCGCCTGGATGCCGCCGTCGCCTACGCACAGCAGCAGAACGCACGCAGCGTGGTGCTGCTGGGCAGCGGCAGCGGTGCCTATTGGTCAGCCCGTTACATCAGCGAACGGCAACCGCCGCAGGTGCAAAAGCTGGTGATGGTCGCTGCGCAGAACCCGGCCCGCGTCGAACACAGCCTCGACAGCCTGGCCGCCACGCTCAAGCTGCCGACCGCCGACTTCTACTATGCCAACCAGGCCGGCGCCAGGCAGGCGGCCGTGAACCGCCTGCAGGCCAGCAAGCGACTCAAGGACAGCAGCTACCACCAGGTCGCCCTGACGGCCATGCCCGGCAACCAGGCTGCCGAGCAGGAGCAACTGTTCCGCCGCATTCGCGGCTGGCTGAGCCCGCAAGCGGTCGACTAGAAGCCGCGCCGCTTGCGTACCACCGCGTAGGCCTGATGCAGGTCACGGGTACGCTCGGTGGCGTCGCGCACCTGCGCCGGGCTCGCGCCGCTACCCACCAGTTTGTCCGGATGATGCCGGCTGAGCAGGCGCCGGTAGGCTTGCTTGACCTGTACAGGCTCGGTCTCGGGTAACACCCCCAGCAAGCGCAGGGCCTCGGGATAGCTGATGCCCTGATTGCCCAGGGCCGCCCGGTGCGGCTCGTAGTCGCTGGCCAGTGCCTGCACCCGGGTCGTCGACCAGCCCAGCTGCTGCCCCCACTGCATCAGCAGTTCGCGCTCGTGACGCCCTACCCGGCCATCGGCCCAGACCATGCGCCAGCAGGCACGCAGCAAGCCTTCGGCAGCATGGGGTTGCTGCTTGAGGCGACGCAGGTGCGGGTGCAGGCGCTCGCTGCCGCTCTTGCCCCGGTTGAATGCGGCAATCGCGCGCAGACGTGCCGGTTCGCTCATCTCCAGGCGCTGCATTTCCTGACGCGCCTGCTGGATATGTCCGTCGACCACCCGCCCTTCACTCTTGGCCAGGCGCCCAAGCAGCACGAACAGCACTTCGTCGTCGCGCAGCACCGCGCGCCCGCCCAGACGCTCGCGCAGGTGCGCCCAACTGTGCAGTTGCAGACGGCGGTCCATCGCCTGACCGAGCAATGCCCCCAGCAACGCCCCTGGAATGCTGGCGATGGCAAAACCCGCTCCGGCACCAATCACTGTGCTCGGCCACAACATGTCAGCGGCGCTCGGCGAGCAGGCGCTCGACTTCGGCAAGGCGTTCGAGGGTACCGACATCCACCCACTGGCCAGTGAAATGCTCCCCACTGACCAGGCCCTTGGCCATCGCCTGGCGAAACAGCGGTGCCAGCTTGAAGGCGCCGGCCTGGCAACCGTCGAACAGTTCCGGGTGCAGCACGGCGATCCCGCTGTAGGTCAAGGTCGGCGAAACCGCGTCGGCATCCTTGACCTGCCCGGCCTGCAGGCGGAAGTCACCTTTGCCGTGATGGCCCGGGTTGTCCACCAGCACCAGGTGCGCCAGCCCGGACAGCGACGCAGGCAGGCGGCTGAAGTCGTACTCGGTCCAGATGTCGCCGTTGATCAGCGCAAAAGGCGCGTCGCCAAGCAGCGGCAGCGCCTTGTAGATCCCGCCACCGGTTTCCAGTGGTTCGCCTTCGGCGGAATAGCGGATGCTCAGGCCCAGTTGCGCGCCATCGCCCAGGTGCTCTTCGATCTGCTGCCCCAGCCAGGCATGATTGATCACCACCTCGGTGAAGCCCGCCCTCGCCAGGGCGCGCAGGTGATACTCGATCAACGGCACGCCGGCCACCGGCACCAGTGGCTTGGGTGTATGCAGGGTCAGCGGGCGCATGCGCTCGCCCTTGCCTGCGGCCAGAATCATCGCCTTCATGCGCGCGCCCCGCCTGCGGCCTGCAGGCTGTCGATCAGTTCGTCCAGCTCGGCCAGCTCAGGGCGGCGGGCGATCACTTCATCTATATAAGCAAAGAACCGCGGCACATCGGCCAGGTAGCGCGGCTTGCCGTCACGGTGGCAGATGCGCGCGAAGATGCCGATCACCTTGAGGTGGCGCTGCACGCCCATCAGGTCGCTGGCACGCTGGAAGTCCTCGAAATCGGCCTGCACCGGTACGCCCAGAGCCTGCGCCCGCTGCCAGTAGTCCTTGAGCCAGCCCTCTACCCGTGCCTGCGGCCAACTGAGGAAGGCGTCCTTGAACAGACAGGTGATGTCGTAGGTCACCGGGCCGTACACCGCATCCTGGAAATCCAGCACGCCCGGGTTGGGCACACTCTGCATCAGGTTGCGCGGCATGTAGTCACGGTGCACCAGCACCTTGGGCTGGGCCAGGGCGCTGTCGATCAGCAGGGTGCTGATGCGTTGCCAGGCCGCCTGCTGCTCATTATTCATCTGCAGGCCCAGTTCACGGCCCACGTACCACTCTGGGAACAGCTCCAGCTCACGGCGCAGCAGGGCCAGGTCATAACTGGGCAACGGCGCCTGCATCGGCAGTTGCTGGAAGGCCAGCAGCGCCTGGATGGCATCGTCGAACAGGCCATCGGCGTTGTCGCTGGTGATCACATCGAGGTAGGTGTGGTTGCCCAGATCACTCAGCAGCAGGAAGCCGCGCTCGAGATCCTGAGCGTGAATTTGCGGCACATTGACCTCGGCGCTGGCCAATAAATGAGCAATTTCCACAAAAGGCCGGCAGTTTTCCTGCGGCGGCGGGGCATCCATCACAATAAAACTGCGTCCTTCGGCGGCCCAGCGGAAGTAGCGGCGAAAGCTCGCGTCGCTGCTGGCAGCGGTCAGGCAGCCCGCTGGAACCGGACCCCAGCCCTGTTTATGGAAAAGATTTGCCAGCTGTTCGGCCAGCCATACATTCAGGTGTTGCAGGCGTACATCATGTTCGGGCATTACATGGGTCTCCGACGGCCCTAGCCGTCAAGCGGGTCATGCTTTATTATCCAGCATCTTTTTCAGACCATCGAGAGGCGTGCGGCCCCACACGCGGGCAGATGGCACGCAGGAAGCCCGGACTAATAAGATGGCATTGAAATCCCCCGCGTTTCGTAAAAAATTCCCGTTGCTCGTCACCGGCGGTCTGCTGGCGATGCAACCCCTGGCCACGTCGTACGTGGTGGCTGCCGAGCAGTTCGACTGCCAAGTTTCCGCTGCCGGAGGTTGGGACTGCAAGCCCAAGACCAGCACCGCGAACCTGCCACCACGCCCTGTGCATGACGGTGCGGCGGTCAGCTCGGCCGGCGAAACGCCTGCCCAGAGCGCCGACGGCAGTGCCGAAGCGGCGGGCAAGGGCCCAGCACTCGTCACCGAAACCAAGGGGCGCGGCCTGAAGGCACGCAGCGCCGACTACAGCCATCTGGACTGGGTACCACGCGATCAGCTGACCCCTGCCCAGCTCGCCGAAGCCGGCCCGTATTGCTCCGGGGCCTACATCGAGCCAACCCGTCCGGGCATGGATGACACCACGCCCAAGGACGAGGCGCCGACCTTCATCGGTGCCAAGGTATCGCGCTACCAGCAGGAGCAGCAGATCGCCACCCTCGCCGGTGACGTGGTGATGCGCCAGGGCAGCATGCAGGTCGAGGCCGACGAGGCCAATCTGTATCAGGCCGAGAACCGTGGCGAACTGAGCGGCAACGTCAAGATCCGCGACAACGGTTCGCTGGTGGTTGGCGATCACGCCGACATCCAGCTCGACACCGGTGAAGCCAAGGTCGACAACGCCGAGTACGTGATGCACAAGTCGCGTATCCGCGGTAACGCGCTGTACGCCAAGCGTGCCGAAAACGCGATCATTCGCCTCAAGGACGGTACCTACACCACCTGCGAGCCGAACAGCAACGCCTGGCAGCTCAAGGGCAACAACATCACACTGAACCCGGCCACCGGCTTCGGTACCGCGACCAACGTCACCCTGCGGGTCAAGGATGTACCGGTGTTCTACACCCCGTACATCTACTTCCCGATCGATGACCGTCGCCAGTCCGGCTTCCTGCCGCCATCGTTCAGTACCAGCAGCGACACCGGCTTCATGCTGGTCACGCCGTACTACTTCAACCTGGCACCGAACTACGACGCCACCTTGTATCCACGCTACATGGCCAAGCGCGGTCTGTTGATGGAAGGCGAGTTCCGCTACCTGACCAAGTCCAGCGAAGGGCAGTTCGGTGGTGCGTGGCTGAATGACGAGGAGGACGAGCGCAAGCGCCAGTCCGACTACAAGGAAAAACGCTGGCTGATCAACTGGCAGCACAAGGGTGGCCTGGACGAGCGCCTGATGACCGAAGTCGATTACACCGACATCAGCGATCCGTACTATTTCCAGGATCTGGAATCGGATCAGATCGGCGTACAGAGCCAGGACTACATCAACCAGCAAGGTGCGTTGACCTATCGAGGCGACGATTACACTGCGCGGTTGAATGTGCAGGACTACAAGCTGGCGACCATCAGCAAGATCACTCCTTACGGGCGCCTGCCGCAGGTTACGTTCAACGGCAAGCTGCCGTACAACCCTGGTGGCCTGGACTTCGCCTACAAGACCGAGTTCGTACGCTTCGAGCGTGATCTACGTAACGGCAATTTCATTGATAAAAATGGTAACCCAGAACTTCGTTATGACGAACGAGTCAGGGGCTTGGCTCGCTCCAACGGCAATCGAATCAACGCCGTACCTGAGGTCAGCCTTCCGATGGAATGGAGTTATGGCTTTATCAAGCCGTCCGTTAAGTATGCCTACACCCGGTACGACCTTGATCTAGACCAGCAAGGCAAAGACTTTCTGGCTAGTAACCAGAACTTGAACTCGAACACTCGAGAGTCGTTCAGCAGCTCACAAAGTCGTAACGTACCGATCTTCAGTGTCGACAGCGGCCTGTATTTCGACCGTGATACCCAGTGGTTCGGCAACAACTACCGTCAGTCTCTGGAACCACGTCTGTTCTACCTGAACGTGCCATACAGGGATCAGAACGACATCCCGGTATTTGATACCAGCGAAAGCACGTTCAGCTACTCATCCCTGTTCCGTGACAATCGCTTCAGTGGTTCAGACCGCATCGGCGACGAGAACAAGTTGTCGCTGGGCGTAACAAACCGCTGGATTGAAGAAAACGGCTTTGAACGTATGCGCTTCAGCATTGGTCAAGCTATGTACTTCAAGGACCGCAAGGTTCAGTTGCCTGGCATCTACTATAAAAACCGTGATGACGCGCAAGCCAATGTTTCGCCCTACGCGCTGGAACACGAGTATCGCTTTAACCGGGACTGGAGCTTGAGATCCGACTTCAACTGGGACCCGGACAGCCACAGCACACGCTCCGGCAGCACCATGTTCCACTACCAGCCGGAAGACAATGTCAACAAGATCGTCAACCTGGGTTATCGCTATCGTAACGACATAGTGCGTTACAACCAGAGCACCGGCCAATGGCAGGTGGGTGGTGGCGACTACGGCACCCCAGGCCAACCGGGCTACGTCAAGGACTACTACAAGATCCAGCAGCATGACTTCTCCGTCATGTGGCCGATCGTTCCGCAGTGGACCGCAATCGCCCGCTGGCAGCACGACTACAACCGCAACCGCACCCTGGAAGCCATGGGCGGTTTCGAATATGACAACTGCTGCTGGAAGCTGCGCCTGATCAACCGTTACTGGGTCGACTACGACGAGTTCAGTCAGGACGCACCCTCCAACGAAAAAGGCGACCATGGGATCTTCCTGCAGATCGTGCTGAAAGGCCTCGGTGGTGTAGTGGGTAAAAAGGTCGAAACTTTCCTCGACGAAGGCATTCAAGGTTACCGTGCACGTGAAGACCAAGCTTATTGACTGTCTGCGCCCGCTGATGCTGGGCGCTGTATTACTGAGCAGCACCGCGCACGCCGCGGTGCAGACCCTGGACAAGGTGGTGGCCATCGTCGACAACGACGTGGTCATGCAAAGCCAGCTGGACCAGCGCGTGCGCGAGGTCGAACAGACCATCGCCAAGCGCGGCGGCGCCACACCTCCGCCCGGCGTGCTCGACCAGCAGGTGCTGGAGCGCCTGATCGTGGAAAACCTGCAACTGCAGATTGGCGATCGTTCCGGCATCCGCATCACCGACGAAGAACTCAACCAGGCCATGGACACCATTGCCCAGCGCAACGGCATGAACATGAGCCAGTTCCGTGCGGCCCTGGCCCATGACGGCCTGTCGTTCGATGACGCCCGCGAGCAGGTCCGTCGCGAGATGATCATCAGCCGCGTGCGCCAGCGCCGGGTAGCCGAACGCATCCAGGTTTCGGAACAGGAAGTGAAGAACTTCCTCGCCTCGGACCTGGGCAAGATGCAGTTGTCCGAAGAGTTCCGCCTGGCCAACATCCTGATCCCGACCCCGGAAAGCGCCAACTCGGCGGCTATCCAGGCGGCTGGCCAGCAAGCCGCCGCGATCTACCAGCAGCTCAAGCAAGGCGCCGACTTCGCCCAGCTGGCGACTGCCCGTTCGGCCAGCGAGAACGCACTGGAAGGTGGCGAGATGGGCTGGCGCAAGGCCGCCCAGCTGCCACCTCCTTTCGATCGCCTGCTCAGCACCATGGCTGTGGGTGACGTGACCGAGCCTGTACGCACACCAGGTGGCTTCATCATCCTGAAGCTGCAGGAAAAGCGCGGTGGCCAGACACAACTGCGCGACGAAGTGCATGTTCGCCACATCCTGATCAAGCCAAGCGAAGTGCGCAGCGAAGCCGCCACCCAGCAACTGGCGGAAAAGCTCTATGAACGCATCAGCGCCGGCGAAGATTTCGCCGAGCTGGCGAAGAGCTTCTCCGAAGATCCGGGTTCAGCGCTCAATGGCGGCGACCTCAACTGGGTCGATCCGAACGCACTGGTACCCGAGTTCCGCGAAGTCATGGCCAGAACCCCTCAGGGTCAGCTGTCCAAGCCGTTCCAGACCCAATACGGCTGGCACGTACTGGAAGTCCTGGGCCGTCGCTCCACCGACAGCACCGAACAGGCACGCGAGCAGCAAGCCATGAACGTGCTGCGCAACCGCAAGTACGACGAAGAGCTGCAAAGCTGGCTGCGTCAGATCCGCGACGAAGCCTATGTTGAAATCAAGCTTCCTGGCGCCGACCAGGCAGCCCAGTGAAACACCAGCGCTTCGCCCTGACACCCGGCGAGCCGGCCGGCATAGGACCTGACCTGTGCCTGCTGCTCGCCGAGCACGCCCAGCCCCACCCCCTGATCGCCATTACCAGTCGTGACCTGCTCGTCGAGCGGGCCGCGCAACTGGGCGTGGCCGTCACGCTGCTGCCTGTCAGCCCCGACGCCTTCCCGGATGCGCCTGCCCCTGCGGGCAGCCTGTACGTGTGGGACACGCCGCTGGCAAGCCGGGTAGTCGCCGGGCAGCTGGACAAACGCAACGCCGCCTTCGTACTGCAAACCCTGACCCGTGCGGGCCAGGGCTGCCTTGACGGGCACTTTGCCGGGATGATCACCGCGCCCGTGCACAAGGGCGTGATCAACGAAAGCGGCATTGCGTTTTCCGGGCATACCGAATTCCTCGCCGAGCTGACCCACACTGCGCAAGTGGTGATGATGCTTGCCACGCGCGGGCTGCGCGTGGCCCTGGTGACCACGCACCTGCCGCTGCGCGCAGTGGCCGACGCCATCACCGCCGAACGCCTGGAGCGGGTCACGCGGATCCTGCATGCCGACCTGCAGAGCAAGTTCGGCATCGCCCAGCCACGCATCCTGGTGTGCGGGCTCAACCCGCATGCGGGTGAAGGCGGCCACCTGGGCAGCGAAGAAATAGACATCATCGAACCGACATTGGCGCGCCTGCGCAGCGAAGGCATGGACCTGCGCGGCCCGTTGCCTGCCGACACCCTGTTTACCCCCAAATATCTGGAGCACTGCGACGCAGTGCTGGCGATGTACCACGACCAGGGCCTGCCGGTACTCAAGTACAAGGGCTTCGGCGCCGCCTTGAACGTTACCCTGGGCCTGCCGATCATTCGCACATCGGTGGACCACGGCACCGCCCTGGACCTTGCCGGCACCGGCAGGATCGACACCGGCAGCCTGCAGGTAGCACTGGAAACCGCCTACCAGATGGCCGAGACCCATTTATGACCGAGCAATACCAACACAAGGCGCGCAAGCGCTTCGGCCAGAACTTTCTGCACGACGCCGGCGTCATCGACCGTATCCTGCGCTCTATCAGCGCCAAGGCAGGTGAGCGCCTGCTGGAAATCGGTCCGGGCCAGGGCGCCCTGACCCAGGGCCTGCTCAACAGCGGCGGCCAGCTGGATGTGGTGGAACTGGACAAGGACCTGGTACCGATCCTCAACCAGCAGTTCGCCGGCCGTGACAACTTCCGCCTGCACCAGGGCGATGCGCTCAAGTTCGACTTCACCAGCCTGGGCGCTGCGCCACGCAGCCTGCGGGTGGTCGGCAACCTGCCGTACAACATCTCCACCCCACTGATCTTTCACCTGCTGGCCAACGCCGAGCTGATCCGCGACATGCACTTCATGCTGCAGAAGGAAGTGGTCGAGCGCCTGGCCGCCGGCCCGGGCGGTGGCGACTGGGGCCGCCTGTCGATCATGGTGCAGTACCACTGCCGCGTGGAACACCTGTTCAACGTCGGCCCGGGGGCGTTCAACCCACCGCCCAAGGTCGATTCGGCCATCGTGCGCCTGGTACCCCACACCACCCTGCCGCACCCGGCAAAGGATCATCGCCTGCTCGAGCGCATCGTGCGCGAAGCGTTCAACCAGCGCCGCAAGACACTGCGCAACACCTTGAAGGCCCTGCTCAGCAGCGACGAGATCGCCGCCGCCGGTGTCGATGGCAGCCTGCGCCCCGAGCAACTGGACCTGGCCGCCTTCGTGCGCCTGGCCGACAAGCTGGCCGAACAGCCGCAGTAACACCTGATAACGGCCGGTCATGCCCGCATGACTGGCCGGCAACCCCGCCGATAGCCTAGACTGATGCCATTGCCGTATTCGCGTCTGTTGCCAAGGCCCTCTTGAATGTCCGATCCCCGCTATCAGGTCGACGTCGACGTCGTCACCCGCTTCCTCAAAGAACATTCCGATCCCGAAAACGACCGCTTTGCCTTTGCCTACACCATTACCGTGCACAACAACGGTTCGGTGGCGGCCAAGCTGATGTCGCGTCACTGGCTCATCACCAATGGCGATGGCCAGGTGGAAGAGGTCAAGGGCGCCGGGGTGATCGGTCAGCAGCCGCTGATCGAGCCTGGCCAGAGCCACACCTACAGCAGTGGTGCCGTGCTCAGCACCCAGGTGGGCACCATGGAAGGCAGCTATCAGATGTTCGCCGAGGATGGCATCCGTTTCGAGGCCCCGATCAAGGCGTTCCGCCTGGCCGTACCCGGGTCGCTGCACTGATGGCGGTGTATGCCGTCGGCGATCTCCAGGGCTGCCTGCAACCGCTCAAATGCCTGCTCGAGCGGGTGAACTTCAACCCGTCGGTCGACCGCCTGTGGCTGGTCGGCGACCTGGTCAACCGCGGCCCCGAGTCGCTGGAAACCCTGCGCTATCTGTACGCCATGCGCGACTCGCTGGTGTGCGTGCTGGGCAACCACGACCTGCACCTGCTGGCCGCCTGGCACAACATCGAGCGCCTGAAGAAAAGCGACACCCTGCGCGAGATTCTCGACGCCCCGGATGCCGACGAACTGCTCGACTGGCTGCGCCGGCAAAAGCTGCTGCATTACGACGAGCAGCGCGGCGTGGCGATGGTGCATGCCGGCATTCCACCGCAGTGGACCCTGGGCAAGGCGCTGGAGCTGGCTGGCGAGGTCGAAGAAGTGCTACGCGATGACAATCGGCTCAAGCTCTATCTGGACGGCATGTACGGCAACGAGCCGAACAAGTGGAGCAAGAACCTGGGCGGGGTCGAACGCCTGCGGGTCATCACCAATTATTTCACCCGCATGCGCTTCTGCACCGCCGAGGGCAAACTGGACCTCAAGGGCAAGGAAGGCGCCGACACCGCCCCACCCGGCTACAAACCGTGGTTCGCCCACAAGGGCCGTCGCTCGCGTCACGTGAAGATCATCTTTGGACACTGGGCAGCCCTCGAGGGCCGCTGCACCGAGCCAGGCGTGTACGCACTGGATACCGGCTGCGTGTGGGGCGGTGCGATGACCCTGTTCAATGTCGATACCGGCCAGTACCACCGCTGCGAGTGCACCGAAGAAGGCACCGTACGCCCGCTGGCCAGCCCCGTGCAACCGGCTAGAATAGCCGATCAATCCTGAAGGACCCGCCCATGAGCGAATTCAAACGTATCCCTCCAGAGCAGGCTCAGGCGCTGCGTGCGCAAGGCGCCGTGGTGGTCGATATCCGCGACCAGCCCACCTTTGCCAACGGCCACATCACCGGCGCCCGCCACCTGGACAACCAGTCGGTCGCCGATTTCATCCGCGGCGCCGACCTCGACGCCCCTACCGTGGTGGTCTGCTACCACGGCAACTCCAGCCAGAGCGCGGCCGCGTATCTGGTCAGCCAGGGTTTTTCCGACGTTTACAGCCTCGACGGCGGCTTCGAGCTGTGGCGCGCCACCTTCCCGGCAGAAACCGCCCAGGGCTCCGCCGAATAATTTTTTTGTTGGCCTGCAGCCCGCGCCCTGCGCGGGCTCGCGCCAGACCAGACGAACGGTCGTGGCGAACTAATCGCCCAACCGCCCTTGACCTCGCCGATTACCAACTATCCTTAAGCCCAGGCCATCCAAAAAGGGGAGAGCCGGTACACCGGCGTGCGGGTCATCGGTAAGGTTCCAAGGGTGTTCTGGGGGGTATACAGCAGGCGGCAGTGCCGTCTGCATGCCAGCATCAACTGATCGATCCGACGTCGGCTCCACGTATCGAGCGAGGTGACGTCATGAGTATTTTTAGCCACTTCCAACAACGTTTCGAGTCCACCCGTCAGGAAGAGCTCTCGCTGCAGGAGTATCTTGAGCTCTGCAAGCAGGACCGTAGTGCCTATGCGTCGGCGGCCGAACGCCTGTTGATGGCTATTGGTGAGCCGGAACTGGTCGACACGTCGAACAACTCGCGGCTGTCGCGGATCTTCTCCAACAAGGTGATCCGGCGCTACCCCGCCTTCGAAGACTTCCATGGCATGGAAGAATGCATCGACCAGATCGTTTCCTACTTCCGCCATGCCGCACAGGGCCTGGAGGAAAAGAAACAGATCCTCTACCTGCTCGGCCCGGTGGGTGGCGGCAAGTCGTCCCTGGCTGAAAAACTCAAGCAACTGATGGAAAAGGTGCCCTTCTACGCCATCAAGGGCTCGCCGGTGTTCGAGTCCCCGCTGGGGCTGTTCAACGCCACCGAGGACGGCGCCATCCTCGAAGAGGACTTCGGCATCCCGCGCCGCTACCTGAACACCATCATGTCGCCCTGGGCGACCAAGCGCCTGGCCGAGTTCGGCGGCGACATCAGCCAGTTCAAGGTGGTCAAGCTCTACCCCTCGATCCTCAACCAGATCGCCGTGGCCAAGACCGAGCCGGGCGACGAGAACAACCAGGACATCTCGGCGCTGGTGGGCAAGGTCGATATCCGCAAGCTCGAGGAATTCCCGCAGAACGACGCCGACGCCTACAGCTATTCTGGCGCACTGTGCCGGGCCAACCAGGGCCTGATGGAATTCGTCGAGATGTTCAAGGCACCAATCAAGGTCCTGCACCCGCTGCTCACCGCCACCCAGGAGGGCAACTACAACAGCACCGAGGGCCTCGGCGCCATCCCCTACTCCGGGATTCTGCTGGCCCACTCCAACGAATCGGAATGGCACAGCTTTCGCAACAACAAGAACAACGAGGCGTTCATCGACCGGATCTACATCGTCAAGGTGCCGTACTGCCTGCGCGTGAGCGACGAGATCAAGATCTACGACAAGCTGCTGTTCAACAGCTCCCTGGCCAAGGCCCACTGCGCACCCGACACCCTGAAGATGCTGGCCCAGTTCACGGTGCTGTCGCGCCTCAAGGAGCCGGAGAACTCGAACATCTACTCCAAGATGCGTGTGTATGACGGCGAGAACCTCAAGGACACCGATCCGAAGGCCAAGTCGATCCAGGAGTACCGCGACTCGGCCGGTGTCGACGAAGGCATGAACGGTCTGTCGACCCGCTTCGCCTTCAAGATCCTGTCCAAGGTGTTCAACTTCGACCCCCATGAAATCGCGGCCAACCCGGTGCACCTGCTGTACGTGCTGGAGCAGCAGATCGAACAGGAACAGTTCCCGGCCGAGGTGCGCGAGCGCTACCTGCGCTACCTCAAGGAATACCTGGCACCGCGCTACATCGAGTTCATCGGCAAGGAAATCCAGACCGCCTACCTGGAGTCCTACAGCGAATACGGGCAGAACATCTTCGACCGTTATGTGCTGTACGCCGACTTCTGGATTCAGGACCAGGAGTACCGCGACCCCGAAACCGGCGAGATCCTCAACCGCATCGCCCTCAACGAGGAGCTGGAGAAGATCGAGAAACCGGCTGGCATCAGCAATCCGAAGGATTTCCGCAACGAGATCGTCAACTTCGTGCTGCGCGCGCGGGCCAACAACAACGGCAAGAACCCGACCTGGCTGAGCTACGAAAAACTGCGGGTGGTGATCGAGAAGAAAATGTTCTCCAACACCGAAGACCTGCTGCCGGTCATCAGCTTCAACGCCAAGGCAAGCAAGGAGGACCAGCAGAAGCACAACGACTTCGTTACGCGAATGGTCGAACGCGGCTACACGGACAAACAGGTCCGGCTGCTCTCGGAATGGTACCTGCGGGTCAGGAAATCGCAATAAGCAGCAAGCGTCAGGCTGTCAACTGCAAGCCCGGAGTATGCGCCGGGCCTGCAGCGACAGCGCTGTCCATCTTGAAGCTAGAAGCTTGAAGCTTGCAGCTACTGCCTACTCCCGGAGGGGCCTATGAGCTATGTGATCGACCGACGCCTGAACGGCAAGAACAAGAGCACGGTCAACCGCCAGCGCTTTCTGCGGCGTTACCGTGACCACATCAAGAAGGCCGTCGAAGAGGCCGTGAGCCGTCGCTCCATCACCGACATGGAGCATGGCGAGCAGATCAGCATTCCTGGCCGGGATATCGACGAACCGGTACTGCACCATGGACGCGGCGGCAAGCAGACCGTCGTACACCCGGGCAACAAGGAGTTCACCGCCGGCGAGCATATCGCGCGTCCGCAGGGCGGCGGTGGAGGCGGCGGCAAGGGCAAGGCCGGCAATTCCGGCGAAGGCATGGACGAGTTCGTCTTCCAGATCACCCAGGAAGAATTCCTCGAGTTCATGTTCGAAGACCTCGAGCTGCCCAACCTGGTCAAGCGTCACCTGACCGGCACCGACACCTTCAAGACCGTGCGCGCGGGCATCAGCAACGAGGGCAACCCGTCGCGCATCAATATCATCCGCACCCTGCGCTCAGCCCATGCGCGGCGCATTGCACTGTCGGGCAGCAGCCGCGCCAAACTGCGCGCCGCCCAGGAAGAGCTGGCACGCCTGAAGCGCGAAGAGCCGGACAACTTCGGCGATATCCAGGAAATCGAAGGGGAAATAGAACGTCTGAGTGCACGTATCCACCGCGTACCCTTTCTCGACACCTTCGACCTCAAGTACAACCTGCTGGTCAAGCAGCCCAACCCCAGTTCCAAGGCCGTGATGTTCTGTCTGATGGACGTGTCCGGCTCCATGACCCAGGCCACGAAGGACATCGCCAAGCGCTTCTTCATCCTGCTGTACCTGTTCCTGAAGCGAAACTACGACAAGATCGAGGTGGTGTTCATCCGCCATCACACCAGCGCGCGCGAAGTGGATGAGGAAGAGTTCTTCTATTCCCGCGAGACGGGCGGCACCATCGTCTCCAGCGCCCTGAAACTGATGCAGGAAATCATGGCCGAGCGCTATCAGGCCAGCGAATGGAACATCTACGCGGCCCAGGCTTCGGACGGTGACAACTGGAACGACGACTCGCCCATCTGCCGCGAGATCCTCACCAAGCAGATCATGCCGTTCGTGCAGTACTACACTTATGTCGAGATCACCCCTCGCGAGCACCAGGCCTTGTGGTTCGAATACGAACGCATCGGCGAAGCCTTCGCCGATACCTTCGCCCAGCAGCAGCTGGTGTCGGCCGGCGATATCTACCCGGTCTTCCGTGAACTCTTCCAGCGCAGGTTAGCCACATGACCGCCAGAGAGCAGAAGCGCCAACCCCTTTCCACCGGGTCCGAATGGACGTTCGAGCTGATCCAGGCCTACGACCGCGAAATCAGTCGCCTGGCCGAGCGCTACGCCCTGGACACCTACCCCAACCAGATCGAGGTGATTACCGCCGAGCAGATGATGGACGCCTATGCGTCGGTCGGCATGCCGCTGGGCTATCACCACTGGTCATACGGCAAGCATTTCCTGAGCACAGAAAAATCGTACAGTCGCGGCCAGATGGGCCTGGCCTACGAAATCGTGATCAATTCCGACCCCTGCATCGCATACCTGATGGAGGAGAACACCATCTGCATGCAGGCGCTGGTGGTAGCGCACGCGTGTTACGGGCACAACAGCTTCTTCAAGGGCAACTACCTGTTCCGCACCTGGACCGACGCCAGCTCGATCATCGACTATTTGGTGTTCGCCAAGCAGTACATCACCCAGTGCGAGGAGCGCCACGGCATCGACGCGGTGGAAGACCTGCTGGACTCCTGCCATGCCCTGATGAACTACGGCGTCGACCGCTACAAGCGGCCCTACCCGATCTCCGCCGAAGAAGAGCGTCGCCGCCAGAAGGACCGCGAAGAACACCTGCAAAAGCAGATCAACGACCTGTGGCGCACCATTCCCAAGGGCACCGACAAGTACAACGAGAAAGACAACGCGCGCTTCCCGGCCGAACCGCAGGAAAACATCCTGTACTTCATCGAGAAGCACGCCCCGCTGCTCGAACCCTGGCAACGCGAGATCGTGCGCATCGTGCGCAAGATCGCACAGTACTTCTACCCGCAACGCCAGACCCAGGTGATGAACGAAGGCTGGGCGACCTTCTGGCACTACACCCTGATGAACGACCTGTACGACGAGGGCCTCGTGACCGAGGGCTTCATGATGGAGTTTCTGCAGTCGCACACCAGCGTTGTGTTCCAGCCAGGCTTCGACAGCCCCTATTACAGCGGCATCAACCCCTATGCCCTGGGTTTTGCCATGTACCGCGACATCCGGCGCATGTGCGAGCACCCCACAGAGGAAGACCGCCGGTGGTTCCCCGAGATTGCCGGCAGCGACTGGCTGTCGACCATCAAGTTCGCCATGAGCAGCTTCAAGGACGAGAGCTTCATCCTGCAGTACCTGTCGCCCACGGTGATTCGCGACCTCAAGCTGTTCAGCATCCTGGACGACGACCAGAAGGACGACCTGCTGGTACCGGCCATCCACGACGAAGCAGGCTACCGCACCATCCGCGAGATCCTGGCCGCGCAATACAACCTGGGCAACCGCGAACCCAACGTGCAGATCTGGAGTATAGACCGGCGTGGCGATCGCTCGCTGACGCTGCGTCACCAGCAACATGACCGCAAACCGCTGGGCGACTCCACCGACGAGGTGCTCAAGCACCTGCACCGCCTGTGGGGCTTCGACATCCATCTGGAGACCCTGCAAGGCGACCAGGTGATGAAGACCCACCACGTCCCCCCAAAGGGCGAACACGGCGAAGGTGACTACGGACGGCTGGACCTGGCTGTCGTCCACCTGTAGCCGCCCGCGCCAACCTCCGTTGTGGCCAGACAGGGTATCCTGTGGCCTCAACGGAGGTTTTTTCATGCAGATCTATAAAGTCGGTGGTGCCGTGCGCGACCGCCTGCTGGGCAGGCCGGTCACCGATATCGACTGGGTGGTGGTGGGTGCGACGGTCGAGCAGATGCAGGCCCAGGGCTATCGTCCGGTGGGGGCCGACTTCCCCGTCTTCCTTCACCCTCACAGCGGTGAAGAATATGCACTGGCGCGTACGGAGCGCAAAAGCGGGAGCGGCTATGGCGGCTTCACCTTCCATGCCAGCCCCGAGGTCACACTGGAAGAAGACCTGGTGCGGCGCGACCTGACCATCAATGCAATGGCCGAGGACGAACAGGGCCGGATCACCGACCCGTACAAGGGCCAGCAGGATCTCAAAGACCGGATTTTACGCCACGTTTCCCCCGCGTTCGCCGAAGATCCCCTGCGTGTGCTGCGCGTAGCGCGTTTCGCCGCGCGCTATGCCGGGCTGGGTTTCCAGGTAGCCCCCGAAACCCTCGCACTGATGCGCGAGCTGAGCGAGTCGGGTGAACTGCAGGCCCTTACCGCCGAGCGCAGCTGGAAGGAAATCGCCCGCGCCCTGATGGAAGAGCAACCCCAGGTGTTCATTCAGGTGCTGCGTGATTGCGGGGCGCTGAAGCAGTTGATGCCCGAACTCGACGTGCTGTTCGGCGTTCCGCAACCTGCGGCGCATCATCCTGAAATCGACACCGGCGTGCATACCCTGTCGGTGCTGGAGCAGGCGGCCCGTCACAACCAGCCGCTGACGGTACGCTGGGCCTGCCTGCTGCATGACCTGGGCAAAGGCCTGACCCCCGAAGAGGAGTGGCCGCGGCATATCGCCCATGAGCACCGCGGGCTGAAGGCGATCAAGGCGGTCAACCAGCGCTTCAAGGTACCGCGCGACTGCCAGGAACTGGCCTTGCTGGTGGGCGAGTACCATACCCATGGCCACCGGGCCCTGGAGCTGAAGGCATCGACCTTGCTGGAGTTGCTGCAGCGCTTCGACGTGTACCGGCGCCCGCAACGCTTTGAAGAGTTCATCGCCGCGTGCGAGATGGACGCGCGCGGGCGACTGGGGTTGGAGGAGCGTGATTATCCACAGGCCGCCTACCTGCGTGGCGCAGCAGACGCCGCGCGGGCAGTGGCGGTGCAGCCACTGGTAGAGAAGGGCTTCACCGGCCAGGGCCTGGGCGAGGCGATCAAGCGCGAGCGGCTGAATGCGCTCAAGGCCTACAAGGAAAGCGCCAAACCCTGAATCGTTAGGCCGGCAAGGGCGGCGATTCCTGATTGCCGCCCCTGACCGTCAGTCCAGCGGCAGCGCCTTGCCATTCCAGGTGAATGGCACCGGTTCGAGTACCTGGTCGATCTGCGCCTGCTGCCACAACTGGGCCATGCTCTTGCCTGCTCCAGGGTGCACCAGTTCCGGCGCGATCAACGACAATGGCCACAAGACGAACGCATTCTTGAGAATTTCGGCCCTTGGCAACACCAGGCCGTCGAAACTGCCGTGCAGGTCACCATACATCAGCACGTCGATATCCAACGGCAGCCCCTTGCGATCCGGAGCATAACGGCCGTTGTCGGCCTCGATGAACTTCAGGCGACGGTCCAGTTCAAGCAATGGCAGGTCGGTCAGGCCGGTGACCACCAGATTGAAAAACGGCCCGCTCTTGATGCCCACCGCCTGGCTTTCGAACACCGTCGAGCAGCGCATGTCCCTGAGCATCGCAGCCAGCGCATCGAGCCCGGCGCCGAGGTGCCGCTCGCGCTCGATGTTGCTGCCAAGGCCTAGGTATACCGGGGTCAGAGACATCCGCGCTCGATCTCCACGCCCACCCCGCTTGCCGCCGCGATGGCGCCAGGCTTGGTCAGCTTCAGTTGCAGCCAGGGAATCTGGAACTCGTCCATCAGCACCTTGGCCAGGCGTTCGGCGAACGTCTCGACCAGCTCATAGCTGGCCTGTTCGGCAAATGCCTGGATACGTGCCGTGACGCTGGCATAGTCCAGGGCCAGGCTCAGGTCGTCGCCGGCCGCCGCCGGGCGATTGTCCCAGGCGAACCGCAGGTCCAGGCGCAGGCACTGGCGAATACCGCGTTCCCAGTCATAGGCGCCGATCACGGTGTCGACTTCCAGCCCTTCGATGAACACTCTGTCCAAGCACTTCTCTCCACAGCACGACAAGGGCGCCTTGCGCCGCTAGAATCAGGGCGTCCTCGCCCGGAATAGTTAGCATGTTTTGGTTACTGGCGTCGCTCGCCTACCTGCTCGGCTCGCTGTCCTTCGCCATCGTTCTCAGCCGCCTGAGCGGCAGCCCCGACCCGCGTGCCTGCGGCTCAGGCAATGCCGGCGCCACCAACATGCTGCGTCTGGCAGGCCGCAAGCTGGCGATCCTGACCCTGCTTGGCGACCTGTGCAAGGGCCTGTTGCCCGTGCTGATCGCCAGCCTGGTCGGCCTCAACGAGCAGCAGCAGGCCTGGATAGGCCTGTGCGCGGTGGTCGGCCACCTGTTTCCGCTGTACTTCCGCTTTCGCGGCGGCAAGGGCGTGGCCACTGCCGCCGGCGTGCTGCTGGGGCTCTACCCCCCGGCCGCCCTGCTGGCCATCAGCGCATGGCTGCTGACCTTCTACCTGACCCGCACCAGCTCGCTGGCCGCCTTGATCGCAACGCCCCTGGCCCTGCCCCTGCTGGCCTGGCGCGAGCCCGAGGCGCTGCTGCCGATGAGCGTGCTGACCGTGCTCATCGTATGGCGCCATCGCGGCAATCTACGCGACCTTTTTGCCGGGCGCGAACGGCATTTCTGAAGCGTTCACATGAGCGGCGCTCATGCTCACAGCCCCTGCAACTGCTCCATCGGCCAGCGTGCCTGCACGCTGATCGCCAGGGTTTCCCGCTGCCCGGCCGCCAGACGCTGGCACCCGGCATAGGCGATCATCGCGCCGTTGTCGGTGCAGAACTCGGGGCGCGCGTAGTACACATTGCCCTTGAGCCCGGCCAGCATCTCCTCCAGCGAGGCACGCAGGGCCTTGTTGGCACTCACCCCACCTGCGATCACCAGGCGCTTGAGCCCGGCCTGCTTGAGGGCGCGCTTGCACTTGATGGTCAAAGTCTCCACCACCGCCTGCTGGAACGCCAGCGCGATGTCGCAACGGGTCTGCTCGGTGTCGTCCCCGGTACGCTGGCACTGCTGCCAGGTGTTCAGGGCAAAGGTCTTCAGGCCGCTGAAGCTGAAATCCAGGCCCGGACGATCGGTCATCGGCCGCGGGAACACGAACCGACCCGGCACGCCCTGCAGCGCCAGGCGCGCGATCTCCGGGCCACCGGGATAGTTCAGGCCCATCATCTTGGCCGTCTTGTCAAACGCTTCGCCGGCCGCATCGTCGAGGGACTCGCCAAGCAGTTCGTACTGGCCGATGCCATCCACACGTACCAACTGCGTATGGCCGCCCGACACCAGCAAGGCGACGAACGGAAACTCCGGCGGTTGCGCCTCGAGCATCGGTGCCAGCAGGTGGCCCTCCATGTGGTGCACGCCCAGGGCCGGGATGCCCCAGGCAAAGGCCAGCGCCTGGGCGCACGAAGCACCCACCAGCAGCGCCCCGACCAGGCCAGGGCCTGCCGTGTAGGCGATGGCGTCGATCTCGGTGGCCACGCAGTCGGCCTCGGCCAGCACCTGGCGGATCAACGGCAGCATGCGCTTGACGTGATCACGCGAGGCCAGCTCCGGCACAACCCCGCCATACGCGCGGTGCAGGTCGATCTGACTGAACAGTGCATCGGCCAGCAGGCCGCGTTCGCTGTCGTATAATGCGACACCAGTTTCGTCGCAGGATGTTTCCAATCCCAGTACTAGCATGGGTTTGCGCCTTGTTGGGGCTGAATTCGAAGGCGCGCATGATAGTCCTCGCTCCCGGTGCCGACCAGCGGTTTTCGATCAGAGGCTTTGCATTCAGGCCAGCTAAGGGTTAACATCCGCAACCCTTAAAAACCGACGTTCTCCAGTGCACATATTTGCCACGAGTTCGTTGACCCCCGGTAATGAATGAAGGTAGCTCTGGATGCCAGCCGTCAAAGTTAAAGAGAACGAACCCTTCGACGTAGCTCTGCGTCGTTTCAAGCGCTCCTGCGAAAAAGCCGGTGTACTGGCTGAAGTTCGTAGCCGCGAATTTTACGAGAAGCCAACTTCCGAGCGTAAGCGCAAGGCAGCAGCCGCTGTCAAACGCCACGCCAAGAAAGTTCAGCGCGAACAGCGCCGCGCCGTTCGTCTGTACTGATACAGACGTTCGTCGCCAGCTTCTGCCATGCCCGGTGCAAGCCGGGCTGTCGGCAGTTGATGCTGTTTCCTCTGGCCTGGACCTTCGGGTCGAGCGCCTGAGATGCCCAAACTGCTATGCAGCAAGGGCAAGCCTGCCTCACACGTCAGACCTGGCCTAACCGCCAGCAGTGCACGTCACCCCTGACGAGCCTTCACCGGCTGCAGACGAGCACACCCCTTTCCTTTTTTGTGTCACGTCATTCGAGCTTGCATCGAATGCGTCGCTGTTCCCGCAGCATTAGCGATTACACTTGATTGTCGCCTGATGACGAGAGTGCCATGGCCGGGCTGATTCCCCAGAGTTTTATTGACGACCTCCTCAACCGCACCGACATCGTCGACGTGGTGAGTTCGCGTGTAAACCTGAAAAAGTCCGGCAAGAACCACACGGCCTGCTGCCCGTTCCACAAGGAGAAGACCCCCTCCTTCAGCGTCAGCCCCGACAAGCAGTTCTACTACTGCTTCGGTTGCGGCGCCGGCGGCAACGCCTTGGGCTTCATCATGGACCACGACAACCTGGACTTCCCCCAGGCTGTCGAAGAGCTGGCCAAGGCCGCCGGCATGGAAGTGCCGCGCGAAGAGAGCAGCCGCGGGCAAAAGCCCCGCCAGCCCACCGATTCGCCGCTGTACCCGCTGCTCGAGGCCGCTGCCGAGTTCTATCGCCAGGCCCTGAAGAACCACCCGACACGCCGCTCGGCCGTCGAATACCTCAAGGGCCGCGGCCTGTCCGGCGAAATCGCTCGCGACTTCGGCCTGGGCTTCGCGCCGCCGGGCTGGGACAACCTGTTCAAGCACCTGAGCAGCGACGCCCTGCAGCAAAAGGCCATGGTCGACGCCGGCCTGCTGATCGAGAATGCCGAGACCGGCAAGCGCTATGACCGCTTCCGCGACCGCGTGATGTTTCCCATCCGCGACAGCCGTGGCCGGGTCATCGCCTTCGGTGGGCGGGTGCTGGGCGACGACAAGCCCAAGTACCTGAACTCCCCCGAAACCCCTGTGTTCCACAAGGGCCAGGAGCTCTACGGGCTGTACGAGGCACGCAAGTTCAACCGCAACCTCGACGAGATCATCGTGGTCGAGGGCTACATGGACGTCATCGCCCTGGCCCAGCAAGGTTTGCGCAATGCCGTGGCCACCCTTGGCACCGCCACCAGCGAAGACCACCTCAAGCGCCTGTTCCGCGTGGTGCCCAGCGTGCTGTTCTGCTTCGACGGCGACCAGGCCGGCCGCAATGCCGCCTGGCGTGCCCTGGAAGCCACGCTGTCGAGCCTGCAGGACGGGCGCAAGGCGCGCTTTCTGTTCCTGCCCGAAGGCGAAGACCCGGACACCCTGGTGCGTGCCGAGGGCACCGACGCCTTCCGTGCGCGCATCAACCAGCATGCTCAGCCGCTGGCCGATTACTTCTTCCAGCAACTGACCGAAGAAGCCGACCCGCGGTCGCTCGAAGGCAAGGCGCACATGGTGACCCTGGCCGCGCCGTTGATCGACAAAGTGCCCGGTGCCAACCTCAAGGCCCTGATGCGCAACCGCCTGCGCGAAATAACCGGCCTGGACCTGCACCAGGTCGAACAACTGGCCCACAGCGCCCCCAGCGAGGCGCCACCGGCGTACGACCCGGGCATCGACTACGATGCGATTCCCGACTACAGCCCGGATTACAGCGACTTCCACCAGCCCGAGCATTTCCAGCCGCAGCAGCAACAATGGACGCCAAGCCAGGGCGGGCAGAAGAAGTGGGAAGGCAAGCCCTGGGACAAGAAGGGCAAGCCGTGGGACAAGAACGGCAAACGCGACTTCCAGCCACCGCCGCGGGTGCCGACGTCGGTGGAACCGCCGACCTTGAGCGCCCTGCGCACCCTCATGCACCACCCACAACTGGCCAAGAAGGTCGAGGATGCCAGCCATTTCGCCGCTGAAGAGCATGTGTATGCCCAGTTGCTGGTGGCGTTGCTCGAAGCCTTGCAAAAGAATCCTGAGCTACGCTCCTTACAGCTGATCGCGCGTTGGCACGGCACCGAACAGGGCCGATTGTTGCGCGCATTGGCAGAAAAGGAATGGCTGATCGATGCCGACAACCTTGAACAACAGTTTTTCGACACCATAACTAGCTTGTCCGCTCGCCAACGCGAGCGCAGCCTGGAACATCTGCTCAGGAAAGCACGTCAAAGTGAGTTGAGCGCAGACGAGAAAAATCAGCTGCGTGACCTGTTAAGCCGGAATGTTCCCGCACAAACCCCGACCTCAACTGGCGCGTGAGGTCCTAGCTCGGGTATAATCCTCGGCTTGTTTTTTGCCCGCCAAGACCTTCAGTGGATAGGGTGTTATGTCCGGAAAAGCGCAACAGCAGTCTCGCATCAAAGAGTTGATCACCCGCGGTCGTGAGCAGGGCTACCTGACTTACGCGGAGGTCAACGACCACCTGCCAGAGGATATTTCAGATCCGGAGCAGGTGGAAGACATCATCCGCATGATCAACGACATGGGGATCAACGTATTCGAGAGTGCTCCGGATGCGGATGCCCTTTTGTTGGCCGAGGCCGATACCGACGAAGCCGCCGCCGAAGAAGCTGCCGCAGCGTTGGCGGCCGTGGAGACCGATATCGGTCGCACGACAGACCCGGTGCGCATGTACATGCGTGAAATGGGTACCGTCGAGCTTCTGACCCGCGAAGGCGAAATCGAAATCGCCAAGCGTATCGAAGAAGGTATCCGTGAAGTGATGGGCGCCATTGCGCACTTCCCGGGCACCGTCGACTACATCCTCGGCGAATACGACCGCGTCACCACCGAAGGTGGCCGTCTGTCCGACGTGCTCAGTGGCTACATCGACCCGGATGACGGCATCGCGCCGCCGGCCGAAGTACCGCCGCCTGTCGATCCAAAAGCCCCGGCCAAGGCCGATGCGGACGACGACGAGGAAGAAGAGAAGGAAGGCGCCAGCGATGAAGAGGACGAGGTCGAAAGCGGCCCCGATCCGGTCGTCGCCCAGCAGCGTTTCGGCGCTGTCGCCGACCAGCTGGAAGCAACCGCCAAGGTCCTGAAGAAGCACGGTCGCCACAGCAAGCAAGGCATTGCCGAACTGCTGCAACTGGCCGAGCTGTTCATGCCGATCAAGCTGGTACCCAAGCAGTTCGAAGTACTGGTGGAGCGCGTGCGCAGCGCCCTGGAGCGCCTGCGCGCCCAGGAACGCGCCATCATGCAATTGTGTGTGCGTGATGCCCGCATGCCACGTGCCGACTTCCTGCGTCTGTTCCCGAGCAACGAAGTGGACACCACCTGGAGCGGCGATCTGTCCAAGCGCAGCGCCAAGTGGGCCGAAGCACTGGGCCGCCTGGACGCCGATATCGTGCGTTGCCAGCAAAAGCTGATCGACCTGCAGGAAGAGACCGGCCTGACGATCGCCGAGATCAAGGACATCAACCGTCGCATGTCGATCGGTGAGGCCAAGGCCCGCCGCGCGAAGAAAGAGATGGTCGAAGCCAACTTGCGTCTGGTGATCTCCATCGCCAAGAAGTACACCAACCGTGGCCTGCAATTCCTCGACCTGATCCAGGAAGGCAACATCGGCTTGATGAAAGCGGTGGACAAGTTCGAATACCGTCGTGGCTACAAGTTCTCGACCTATGCCACCTGGTGGATCCGTCAGGCGATCACTCGCTCGATCGCCGACCAGGCCCGCACCATCCGTATTCCGGTGCACATGATCGAGACGATCAACAAGCTCAACCGCATTTCCCGGCAGATGCTGCAGGAAATGGGTCGTGAACCGACCCCGGAAGAGCTGGGTGAGCGCATGGAGATGCCTGAGGACAAGATCCGCAAGGTACTGAAGATCGCCAAAGAGCCGATCTCCATGGAAACCCCGATCGGTGACGACGAAGATTCGCACCTGGGTGACTTCATCGAGGACTCGACCATGCAGTCGCCAATCGATGTGGCCACGGTCGAAAGCCTGAAGGAAGCGACCCGGGACGTGCTCTCCGGCCTGACCGCACGTGAAGCCAAGGTGCTGCGCATGCGTTTCGGTATCGACATGAACACCGACCACACGCTCGAAGAGGTAGGCAAGCAGTTTGACGTGACCCGCGAGCGGATCCGTCAGATCGAGGCCAAGGCGTTGCGCAAGCTGCGCCACCCGACGCGAAGCGAGCATCTGCGCTCCTTCCTCGACGAGTAATGACGAACCCCGGCAAATGCCGGGGTTTTTCTTTTTCAGGCCCTGACGTTTTAACCCCTGCGTTCTTCGCCCTTCGGCCAAACCCCCGTCTACACTCGAATCTATCCACTTGAGTGACGAGGCCGCTATGCCCAGACTGCCGGCCCTCGTGCTGCCCCTCCTGCTGATGTGGAGTGCAGCGGCCGGCGCCTTGACCCTGAACGACGAAGAGAAAGCCTGGCTCAGTGCGCATCCGCAGCTGCGCCTGGGCGTCGACGCATCCTGGCCACCCTTCGAATACCGTGACCAGGACGGCAAGTACCAGGGATTGGCCGCCGACTACATTGCGTTGATCCAGGAGCGCCTGGGTGTTGTGTTCACGCCGATCGAGCCGAGCAGTTGGTCGGCCGTGCTCGAACAGGCCCGGCAGGGCCAGCTGGACCTGCTGCCCGGCATCATGTCCACCCCCGAACGCCAGGGCTACCTGGCCTTCACCCGCCCTTATCTCGACTTCCCCATCGTGATCCTGGCCCACGAAGGCGGGCCCAGGCCACGTGACCTCAAGGAGCTGTACGGCCTGAAAGTCGCCGTGGTGGAGAACTACGCCCCACACGAACTGCTGCGTACCCACCACCCCGACCTCAACCTGGTGGCGCTGCCCAATGTCAGCTCGGCGCTTCAGGCCCTGGCCACCGACGAAGTCGATGCCGTGGTCGGCGACCTCGCCTCCAGCGTCTGGAGCCTGCGCCAGCTAAAGCTCGAAGGGCTCTACGTCAGCGGCGAAACCCCTTACCGCTACCAGCTGGCCATGGCGGCCCCGCGCCAACAGAAGATGCTGATCGGCATCCTCGACAAGGTGATTGCCGACATGAGCCCGGCCGAGCTCAGTCATATCCAGGAGCGCTGGGTCGGCAAAGTGCTGGAAAACAGCAACCGCTGGCGCGACCTGCTGCTCTACGGCCTGCCCGGCATCCTGCTCCTGGTGGCGATACTGGCGGCGGTGATGCGCGTCAACCGCCGGCTAAGCTCGGAAATTTCCCGGCGCATAGCCCTGGAACAGGAGCTGCGCAGCAGCGAGTACCACTACCGCGGCCTGGTCGAGAGCCTCTCGGCGATTGCCTGGGAAGCCGATGCCAACAACTTCACCTACAGCTATGTCTCGCCCCACGCCGAAGACCTGCTCGGCTACCCAATCAGCCAATGGCTCAAGCCCGGCTTCTGGCGCGACATCCTGCACCCGGACGACGCCCTCTGGGCACAGGCCTACTGCGACAGCGAAACCGCCGCCGGCCGGGACCACAGCCTGGACTACCGGGTGATCCGCGCCGATGGCAGGGTGCTGTGGGTACGCGACATCGTCAGCCTGATCGAGCATGGGCACACCCCGGTGATGCGCGGGCTGATGATCGACATCAGCGAAACCAAGAACACCGAGCAGGCCCTGCGTCTGTCGGAGCAGAAGTTCGCCTCGGTGTTCCAGCAATGCCCCGACATCCTGCTGATCGCCCGGGTCAGCGATGGCTGCCTGCTGGAGGTCAACGAAGCCTTCGAGGACCAGATCGGCCTGAGCCAGGACCAGGTGATCGGCCGCACCGCCGCCGAGCTCAACCTGTGGGGCATCGAAGACCAGGGGCCAGCCCCGCTGCAGCGCCTGCAGGGCGGCAATATCCGCAACCTCGAAATGCCTTTTCGGCGCAGCAACGGCCAGCTGTTCACCGGGCTCACCTCGGCGGAGATATTCGACCTGGACAGCACCCCGGCGCTGGTGGTGGCGGTGCGCGACATCAGCCAGCTCAAACAGACCCAGGAGCAACTGCAGACCTCCGAAGAAAAGTTCGCCAAGGCCTTCCACGCCTCGCCTGACGGCCTGCTGCTGTCGCGCCAGAGCGACGGGCTGCTGATCGAGGTCAACGACGGGTTCTGCCGCATCACCGGCTTCGATAGCCAGGTACTGGACCACAGCACCCTGGAGCTGGGCATCTGGGTAGACCTCAACGAGCGCCGGCAACTGCTCGAGCTGCTGAACCGAAACGGCTTCGTACGCGACTTCAGCTGCCACATCCGCCGCGCCGACGGGCAGATCCGCCTGTGCGAGGTCTCGGCGCGGCCGCTGCCGATTGCCGGCGTGGACTGCATGCTGACCATCGCCCGCGACATCACCGAGCGCCATCTGATGCAGGAAAAACTGCAACTGGCGGCCACTGTGTTCGAAAACACGGCCGAAGGCGTACTGATCACCGACATCGACCAGCACATCAGTGCGGTCAACCGCGCGTTCAGCGAAATCACCGGCTACAGCGAGTTCGAAGCGCTGGGCCAGACCCCGCGCCTGCTCGCCTCGGGCCAGCACGACAGCGCCTTCTACGCCGCCCTGTGGCATCAGCTGACCGCCGAGGGCCACTGGCAGGGCGAAATCCAGAACCGGCGCAAGAGCGGCGAGCTCTACCCTGCGTGGCTGACCATCAGCGCCGTGCGCAATCACGAGCGTGAGATCACCCACTTCGTCGCCGTGTTCGCCGACATCTCCAGCCTCAAGCATGCCCAGGCCGAGCTCGACTACCAGGCCCACCATGACCCCCTCACCGGCCTGCCCAACCGCACCCTGTTCGAAAGCCGGCTGCAGGCCGCACTCAGCAGCCCACAGCCTTCGGGTCGCCAGGGCGCGGTACTGTTCCTCGACCTGGACCGCTTCAAGCACATCAACGACAGCCTCGGCCACCCGGTCGGCGACCTGCTGCTCAAGGCAATCGCGCAGCGCCTGAAAGAACAGGTGCGCGACAACGACACCGTGGCACGCCTGGGCGGGGACGAATTCATCATCCTGCTGCCCGGCCTGCACCAGCCAAGCGATGCCGAGCATATCGCCAACAAGCTACTGGCCTGCTTTGGCGCACCGTTCCAGGCCGGCGAACACGAGTTCTTCACCAGTGCCAGTATCGGCACCAGCCTGTACCCCCAGGACGGCACCGACGTGGCCTCGTTGATCCGCAACGCCGATGCGGCCATGTACCGCTCCAAGGCCAAGGGGCGCAACCGGGTCGAGAGCTACACCCGCGACCTGACCGCCCAGGCCGCCGAGCGCATCGCGCTGGAGCACGAACTGCGCCGCGCCATCGAGCGCAAGGAACTGAGCCTGAGCTACCAGCCCAAGTTCAGCCTCAAGACCCAGAGCCTGGTGGGCGCCGAGGCACTGATTCGCTGGCGCCACCCGACCTTCGGCGACGTACCGCCGGAGCACTTCATCTCGCTGGCTGAAGAAAACGGCATGATTCTGCAGCTGGGCGACTGGGTGCTGGAGCAGGCGTGCCGGCAGATGCAAGCGTGGAAGCACAGCTACCTTGCGTTCGGGCCGCTGTCGGTCAACCTGGCGGGCGCGCAGTTGCGTCAGCCGTTGCTGGTACAGCGCATCGAGCAATTGCTGCGCACTCACCAGCTCAAGGCGGGTGACCTGCAGCTGGAGATCACCGAGAACTTCATCATGAGCCAGGCCGAGGAGGCGCTGGCCATCCTGCACCAGCTCAAGCGCATCGGTGTACAACTGGCCATCGACGACTTCGGCACCGGCTACTCCTCGCTCAGTTACCTCAAACGCCTGCCTCTGGACATCCTCAAGATCGACCAGTCGTTCATCCGCGGCCTGCCGGATGACCCGCACGATGCGGCAATTGCGCGGGCGATCATTGCGCTGGGGCGCAGCATGCAGTTGACCATCATCGCCGAGGGCGTGGAGAACCAGGCGCAGCAGCAATTTCTGGCGGCCGAGGGTTGCGAACAGATCCAGGGCTACATCGTCAGCCTGCCGCTGGCGGCGCCTGAATTCGCCGCGACCTTTCTACGCCGGGCAGTTTCGGATCTTTCGGATAGCACAGCCTCGAAACCCTCGCTATAATCCGCGACCACTGGGGCCTATAGCTCAGTTGGTTAGAGCAGAGGACTCATAATCCTTTGGTCCACGGTTCAAGTCCGTGTGGGCCCACCATACTCAAAGCCGCGCATTGCGCGGCTTTTGCGTTTTTGGCGGGATCGCCTCAGATACGCAGTGCTCATTTGCAACTCGTAAACCCGAGTGCGAGCCGGGTCCTTTCCTCATCCGTTTTTGTGGGGCCGGCATCGCCTACGCCGCCCGGCCTGACTTTTGCTCGACGACTATTCGCACACAATCTACTCGTCAGCCGGCTCGAAGCGCTCGCCGCGAAACACCCGACGTGGATTGCCACGCTCGATGCGGTGATGGAACAACCGCCGCTCCGCGCGCAGTTCGCTGTCGACCTGCTCTGCCTGTTGCGCCAGGCGTTGCCCGATGAGCAGCAGCGCCAAGCGTTTGTTGGCGTGCTGGCTACGCTCGCTCTGTACCTTGACGCTGACGCCGCTGGCCAGGTGCGTGGCGCGCACTGCCGAGTCGGTGGTGTTGACATGCTGACCACCCGGCCCGGACGAACGCAAGGTCTCGAAGTGGATCTCGCTCGCCAATTCCGGTGCCGGTGGCGCAAACCGTGCGCCCCCAAAGAACCAGTTCTTGCGCGCATGCCCCGGCCGGTACGGACTGCTGCACGTCCATTGCAGCGAGCCCGTCCAGTGATCCGCCAGGCGCTCGGCCTGCTCGCCATCCAGTGCCAGCAACACCGAGCGCAAGGTACCGCGCCGCGGCCCCGGCTCTTCTTCGAGTATCCGTACCGCCACGGCCTGGGCATCCGCTTCGGCCTGCAGCCTGAGCAATGCCTTGGCCACTGCCAGGGCACATTCTTCCGGCCCCTGAGCCGCCGAGAGTTGCAGCAGGATCATCAGCAGCACCCTCCGCGCGTCTTGTAGGTCAGCACCGGTTTCAGTCGTGCCAGCACGCGAACCAACCCCGCTTCACGCAAGGCACCCACCACCGAGCCGATAGCCTTGTAGGCCTCCGGCGCTTCCTCGTAGATCAGCGCCCGGTCGGCGCAGATCACGCGGCTGCCTAGTGCCGTACGACTCAGTTGCTCGACGCTGTAGCGCGAGGCGAGGCGGTCCTTGCACTCGCTGCGCATCCATTTGCGTCCGGCGCCATGGGCCAGGGACAACAGGCTGCGCTCGTCGGCGATCGGCTGTACCAAGTAGCTGTAGTCGCCGCGCGAACCAGGGATCACCACCGCCCCCTGATCCGACGGTGTGGCGCCTTTGCGATGCAGCCAACCATCGAGCCCGTCGACCTGCGCTGGCGACACCAGGTTGTGGTTGATGTCGAGCAGTACATCGCCATCGGCACGCAAGCGGTCGAGCATGCGCCGGGCAATTAACTGACGGTTGGCTTCGGCAAAACGCAGCGCGCCGTCGTGCCGGCCCAGGTAATGAGTGCTGGCCTCGCTGCCCGCCTCCAGTCCGTGATGACCGAACAGGTCGACCTGCTCACGCAAGATCGCCTCGCCCAAACCACGCGAGCCGCTGTGCACCAGCAACAGCAGGTGTTTGCGCTCGATGCCCAAGGCTGCCAGGGCCGCATCGTCGTAGCTTTCATCAAGTTGCTGCAGCTCGGCGAAGTGGTTACCACCACCAATGGTGCCTAGAGAACGCTCGTGCCCCGTGGCAGGCAAACCGAAGCTGGCGACGGCCTCCTGCCACGTCTCGTCGAGCGGCAGGTCGAGGTTGCCAAGGCGTTTCTCCAGCTTGTCCAGATGCAGCTTGGCGGTCGGGATGTCCGTGCGCCACAGCGCCATGCCACAGCCGATGTCATTGCCGACCAGCGCCGGGTACAAACGCCCCACGGAAAAGAATGCCGCGCCGACCGGATAGCCACGCCCAGGATGCAGGTCCGGCATGCCGGCCACCCGATGCATGCCCCCTAGGCGAGCGGTGGTTTCGAGTTGTTGGATCGCTTTTCCTTCGATCCAGGTGTCGTCCGCGGCGACCAATACGGCGCCGTCGGACAAATTGCGAATGCAAGTGCCCATAGTCCAATCCTGATGGGTTGAAACAAAAAGATGTTCGGATTGGCAGGCCAGAGGCCGGGCGTTGCGGTACCGCTAACGAGTAGCGGCGAATGCGTTCAAGCCAGGCGCGACCTGCAAAGGGTGATCAACTGTTGCATGATGTACCTCCTTTGCTGTCGGGTGAGAGAAGGCGGGCATCTTAGGTGTGTAATTGCCACCCTGCAACAACCTTGATCACATTTTTACCAGGAGAACAACGTCATGGCCGAAAAACCTGACCGCTCCGCGGTACAAAAAACATACCCTGGCGGTACAGTGCCCAGCTTCCAACCATTTCGCCAATTACGCTAAACACTAGTCCGTGTGGGCCCACCATACTCAAAGCCGCGCATTGCGCGGCTTTTGCGTTTTTGGCCCTCAGAACTTCACAATCACGTCCCCAAACTGGCCGCATACACCCCCGGCGTCTTCCCATAGTGGCGCTGAAACAACCCGATGAACGCCGACACCGAGTCATATCCCAGTTCATTCGCCAGCCGAGTCACGCTCATGCCCTGCGCCAGCAACGGCAATGCGGCCAGCAAGCGCAGGCGCTGGCGCCATTCACGGAATGAAAGCTGGGTCTGCGCCTGAAACAGGCGCACCAGGGTGCGCCGCGATGCCCCCACCTGCTGCGCCCATTGCTCGATGGTACGGTTGTCCCCAGGCTCGGCCTGCAGTGCATCGGTGATCCGGCGCAGGCGCGGGTCGCTGGGCAGCGGCAGGCTGAACGGTGCTTCGGCCAGCCCCTGCAACTCGTCCACCAGCACCTGCAGCAGGCGCGCCTGCGGCCCGTCGTCAGGGTAGTCGGCGGGAAAGTGGCTGACCCGTTCGATCAGCTCGCGCACCAGCGGCGTCACCTGCAGTACCGCGCAGTCACGGCGAGCGCCCGGCAGCACCGCGGCATCCAGGTACAGCCCGCGAAACGCCAGCGCCTGCTCACTGAACGCCGTGTGCTGCACCCCTGGCGGAATCCACAACGCGCACTGCGGCGGCAGCAGATAGCTGTGGCGCTCGGTCAGCACCTGCATGATCCCGGCGCTGGCATAGGTGAACTGCACCCAGTCATGGCTGTGCATCTGCACTTCATAACCTGCCGGTATGCCGAACATGCGCCGCTGCACCGGGCGCGAAAGCGCCAGCGGTACGGGCGGCACCTGCGGTATCTGTCCCGCTTGCGGCATCAGCTGTCCCCTTTGCTCAAGTGAGCCAAAAGTGCCGATGGTAGCCTGCGCCGCGACCCGTTGCACAACCTGATCGGAGACTTGTCGATGAGCACCCATGTACGTCAAAACCGCCTGACCATTCCCGCCATCCAGCAGCGCAAGGGCGCCGGCAGCCTGGTGGTGCTGACCGCCTACAGCCTGCCCATGGCCCGCTGGGTGGATGCCCATGCCGACCTGATCATCGTCGGCGATTCGGTGGGCATGGTGCTGTACGGCATGCCCAGCACCCTGGGCGTGACCCTGGACATGATGATTGCCCATGGCCAGGCGGTGATGCGCGGGGCAGAGCGCGCCTGCGTGGTGGTCGACCTGCCGTTCGGCTGCTATCAGGCCTCGCCGAAGCAGGCATTTGTCAGCGCCGCCCGGGTGCTGCGCGAAACCGGTGCACAGGGCATCAAGCTCGAAGGTGGCGCCGAAATGGCCCACACCGTCGAATTTCTGGTGCGCCGTGGCATTCCGGTGATGGCGCACGTGGGCCTGATGCCGCAGCAGGTCAACAGCATGGGCGGCTTCAAGGCCCAGGGGCGGGATGAACAAAGCGCAACCAAGGTGCGCGACGATGCCTTGGCCATGCAGGCGGCGGGTGCGTTCTCGGTGGTGCTCGAGGGCATCGCCGAGCCGCTGGCCCGCAGCCTGAGCGAAGCGTTGCACATCCCCACCATCGGCATTGGCGCATCCCCTGCGTGCGATGGGCAGGTGCTGGTGACCGAGGACCTGCTGGGCCTGTTCGGCGAGTACCAGCCGCGCTTCGTCAAACGCTATGCCGAGCTGCAACCGCAGATCGAACACGCACTGGAGCACTACGCCCGCGAGGTGCGCAGCGGCGAGTTCCCGGGGCTGGAGCACTGCTTCAAGGCCGCGCCCTGATAGCACCGGCGTGGACAGTGGGTCGATTAGCTGCCTTAATCGGCCCACTTCCCAAGCGAAAGAAACGATCCCTGTCCATGCCCACCCGCCCTGTCGCCCTCGATGAAATCGACCGTCAACTGATCGCCGCCCTGCAGATCAACGCCCGCGAAAGCGTGGCCATGCTTGCCCGGCAACTGGGCATTGCCCGCACCACCGTGACCTCGCGCCTGGCGCGCCTGGAGAAAACCAACGTCATCAGCGGTTACGGCGTGCGCCTTGGCCAACGTGTGATCGACGGCGGCCTGCAGGCCTATGTGGGCATCACCGTGCGCCCCCGCTCGGGCAAGGAGGTGGTACGCCGCCTGAGCGCCATGGGGCAGATCCAGCAGTTGTGTGCGGTCAGTGGCGAGTTCGACTATGTGGCGTGGCTGCGCAGCGATTCGCCCGAACAACTGGACCAGTTGCTCGACCAGATCGGCAGTGTCGAGGGCGTGGAGAAAACCACCACCTCGATCATCCTCAGCAGCAAGGTGGACCGCGGCCAACCGGTTTGACACGGGTTAGCGGGGAACAGATAGGGCCCTTCGCTGGCAAGCATGCTAACGGTGCTCGCAAACCTGTAGGAGCCGGCCTTGCCGGCGAAGGCATCACTCTGCTCAAGCATCCCGTCACAATGACAAAAATCCCCACAAAACGACGACACTCTGCATCTTAATAACCAACACCCTCCCCTCGTAGAATGACCGCCAGCATTTCCTATACTCAAGCTCCGCTCCCCGCGCAGCCCTGGCAAGGTCTCCCATGAACAAGAACAATCGCCACCCCGCCGACGGCAAAAAACCGGTCACCATCTTCGGCCCGGACTTCCCCTTCGCCTTCGACGACTGGATCGAGCACCCGGCCGGCCTGGGCAGCATTCCCGCCGAGCGCCACGGTGAGGAGGTGGCCATCGTCGGTGCCGGCATCGCCGGCCTGGTGGCCGCCTACGAGCTGATGAAGCTGGGCCTCAAGCCGGTGGTGTACGAGGCGTCGAAAATGGGCGGGCGCCTGCGCTCGCAGACCTTCTCCGGCGCCGAAGGCATCGTCGCCGAGCTGGGTGGCATGCGCTTCCCGGTGTCTTCCACGGCCTTCTATCACTACGTCGACAAGCTGGGCCTGGAGACCAGACCCTTCCCCAACCCGCTGACCCCCGCCTCCGGCAGCACGGTGATCGACCTCGAGGGCCAGACCCACTACGCCGAAAAACTCAGCGACCTGCCGGCACTGTTCCAGGAAGTCGCCGACGCCTGGGCCGATGCGCTGGAGGATGGTGCACGCTTCGGCGACATCCAGCAGGCAATCCGCGATCGCGACGTGCCGCGCCTGAAGGCGCTGTGGAACACCCTGGTGCCGCTGTGGGACGACCGCACCTTCTACGACTTCGTCGCCACCTCCAAGGCCTTCGCCAAGCTCAGCTTCCTGCACCGCGAAGTGTTCGGCCAGGTCGGCTTTGGCACCGGCGGCTGGGACTCCGACTTCCCCAACTCGATGCTCGAGATCTTCCGCGTGGTGATGACCAACTGCGACGATCACCAGCACCTGGTGGTGGGCGGTGTCGAGCAGGTGCCCCTGGGCATCTGGCGGCATGTGCCGCAACGCTGCGCCCACTGGCCGCAAGGCACCAGCCTCAGCTCATTGCACCGTGGCACGCCACATTCAGGGGTGAAAAGCATCGCCCGCGCCGACGATGGGCGCCTGGCCGTCACCGACACCTGGGGCGTCACCCGCCATTACGCCGCGGTGCTCACCACCTGTCAGAGCTGGCTGCTGACCACCCAGATCGAGTGCGAGGAGTCGCTGTTCTCGCAGAAGATGTGGATGGCCCTGGACCGCACCCGCTACATGCAGTCGTCCAAGACCTTCGTGATGGTCGACCGCCCGTTCTGGAAGGACAAGGACCCGCAGACCGGCCGCGACCTGATGAGCATGACCCTCACCGACCGCCTCACCCGCGGCACCTACCTGTTCGACAACGGCGACGACAGGCCGGGGGTGATCTGCCTGTCGTACTCGTGGATGAGCGATGCGCTCAAGATGCTGCCGCACCCGGTGGAAAAACGCGTGAAACTTGCGCTGGACGCCCTGAAGAAGATCTACCCCAAGGTCGATATCGCCGGGCACATCATCGGCGACCCGATCACTGTGTCGTGGGAAGCCGACCCGCATTTCCTGGGGGCGTTCAAGGGCGCCCTGCCCGGCCATTATCGTTACAATCAGCGCATGTACGCGCACTTCATGCAGCAGGACCTGCCTGCCGAGCAGCGCGGCATCTTTATCGCAGGCGACGACGTCTCCTGGACCCCGGCCTGGGTCGAAGGCGCGGTGCAGACTTCGCTCAACGCGGTATGGGGCATCATGAACCACTTCGGTGGCCGCACCCACGCCGACAACCCCGGCCCTGGCGATGTATTCAACGAGATCGGCCCGATCGCCCTGGCCGACTGAAAGGAGAGACCCATGCGCATAGCCCTGTACCAGGGCCAGCCCCACCCGATGGACGTGGCCGGCAACCTCGAGCGCCTGCACCAGCAGGCGCAGCTGGCGGCGGCACGCGGCGCCGAACTGCTGGTGTGCCCCGAGATGTTCCTCAGCGGCTACAACATCGGCAGCGAAGCGGTCGCACGCCTGGCCGAGCCGCAGGACGGCGCATCGGCCATGGCCGTGGTGGAAATTGCCCAGGCCAACCGCATCGCCATCGTCTACGGCTACCCCGAGCTTGGCGAGGACGGCCAGGTGTACAACAGCGTGCAGTTGATCGACGCCCACGGCAGCAGCCTGGCCAACTACCGCAAGACCCACCTGTTCGGCGGGCTGGACCGCGCCATGTTCAGCCCCGGCCCCGACCATTTCCCGGTGGTCACGCTCAATGGCTGGCAGCTGGGCCTGTTGATCTGCTACGACATCGAGTTCCCGGAAAACGCCCGCCGCCTGGCCCTGGCCGGGGCCGAGCTGATCGTGGTGCCGACAGCCAACATGCAGCCCTACGATTTCATCTGCCAGTTCACCGTGCGCGTACGCGCCCAGGAGAACCAGTGCTACCTGGTGTATGCCAACTACTGCGGCGCCGAGGAGCAGATCCACTATTGCGGCCAAAGCAGCATCATCGGCCCGGACGGCAGCCTGCTGGCCATGGCCGGGCATGAGCCCACGCTGCTGGTGGCCGACCTCGAGCTGCAACGGGTGCACGAAGGCCGCGCCAGCACACCGTACCTGCACGACCTGCGTGTGGAACTCCACGGCGGCCCGCGCAAGCACTGATTTATCCGCTAGCATGACGGTTCGCACGTTACCGGAGCCGTCATGTCCTGCGCCCACCTCACCCTGCCCAACGGCCTGCACGTCACCCTGCGCCATGCACCGCGGCTCAAGCGCTGTGCAGCGGCAGTGCGGGTACGCGCCGGCAGCCACGATGCTCCCAACGCCTGGCCGGGGCTGGCGCACTTTCTCGAACACCTGTTCTTTCTCGGCAACCCGCGCTTTGCCATCGACGACGCCCTGATGCGCTACGTGCAGCGCCAGGGCGGCCAGGTCAATGCCAGCACGCGGGAGCGCACCACCGACTTCTTCTTCGAAGTGCCGGCTGCCGCCTTCGAGGGGGGCATCGAGCGCTTGTGTGAAATGCTCGCCAACCCCCAGGCCGACCGTGCGCAACAGCTGCGCGAGCGCGAAGTGATCCATGCCGAGTTCATTGCCTGGGCGCGCAACCCCGAAGCGCAGCGTCAGCACGCACTGCTGCAGAGCGTGTCGGCGCAGCATCCGCTGAGCGGTTTTCACGCTGGCAACCGCTACAGCCTGCCGGTACCCGACGCGGCCTTCCAGAGCGCCCTGCAAGCTTTTCACCAACGCTACTACCAGGCCGGGCAGATGACCCTGAGCCTGGTCGGCCCACAGCCGCTGGCCACCCTTGAAGCCCTGGCCATGCAGTACGGCGCCGTCTTCGCACCCGGGCAGCCCATCGAACAAGGCCCGGCACCGGCGCTGCAGCTTCGCGCTGCGCGGGTTGAACAGCTGCCCGGGCAACGGGATGTGCTGCTCGGCTATGAACGGCTGCCCGCCGGCGCTGCCCAGGCGATCGCCTTTCTCGACACCTGGCTTTCGGACACCCGCCCGGGCGGGCTGCTGGCCGCTTTGCGCGAACGGCGCTGGCTGGAGGATTTCAGTTTTTCGGCATTGCATCAGTTCGCCGCACAGGCACTGCTGCACGCGCGCTTCAAGCTCAATGACGCGGCACCTGCCGAGCAGGTCGAAGACCTGTTCCGGGACTGGCTGAGCTTCTTGCGCGATGCCGACCTGACGGCGCTGAACAGCGAATATGCACGTATCCAGCAGTCACGCGCGCTGGCCGCCGGCGCCCTGGAACTGGCACGCCGCGACAGCAGCGGCCAGCCATTCAGTGCACTCGACGCCCAGGGCCTGGCGGCACTGCAAGGCCTGCTCGAACCCTTCACCGAGCAAGCCCGCCAGCCCTGGCGACTGCCACCTGCCGAGCCCTTGCTGGCCGTCGGGTTCAGCGATGTACCCGCCACGCCGACACCCGCCGGGGTTATCCACAGCCCGGCGCTGCCGGCCGTGCGGCAGTACGGCGTGATCTACCTGCGCTGGCAGGTGCGCTCGGCGTTGCGCGCGCGGCTGTGGCGCGTACTCGAAGGTGCCCTGCGCCCACTGGTCGAGCGCGCCGCCCGCGCCTCGGTGGAGCTGCAATGGAGCGAGTGCGAGCACCTCTGGCAACTGCGCTGCGCCGGGTCACCGCCCGCCATTGTCGCAGTCGTCGAGCAGGCATTGGCGCTGCTGCGCCTGCCTGCCGCCCAGGACTGGAGCGCAGGCTCAGGCACCCAGCCGGCGCTGATCCCGATCCGCCTGCTGCTAAAGCAGTTGCCGGGCTATATCGTCGGGCGTGACCCGGGGCCATTGCCGACCTGCCTGATCGCCCAGCCCGAGCTGGATGCGCTCTGGCAGCATGCCCGCTGGCAGGGCATGACCTGCGGCTTCACCGAAGCGGTGCAGCCGGCGCTGAATGCGCTGCTGGCCCAGGTACCGGGACAGCCGGGCATGGCCGAGCCGATAACCGGCGATGCCACAGGGCCCTGGCAGCATGTGCCGCTGCCCGAAGGCGAGCACGCACTGCTGGTGTTCTGCCCCGCCCCGCCCGGCAGCGAGGCGGTGTACCGGCTGCTGGCACATCGACTGCAAGGGCCCTTCTACCAGCGCCTGCGGGTGGAGCTGCAACTGGGCTATGCAGTGTTCAGCGCATTGCGCCAGGTGCAGGGCCATACCGGCCTGCTGCTGGGCGTGCAGTCGCCCAAGGCCGACCCGGCACAGATTCTCGAGCACATGCGCTGCGTGGTCGCAGGCTTCACCCATGACCTGACCGATGATGCCGAGGCGCGTCAGGCCCTGGCGGCGCAGTTCCACGAACCGGACATGGGCAATGCCGACGTCGCCGAATGGGCCTGGCAGGCCCGGCTGGCCGGCAGCGACGCCCCCAGCCTGGACACGCTGCGACAACAGCTGCTGGCCGTCACCGCACAGCAGCTCGAACACGCCGCCCGGCACCTGTTCGACAACGCCCTGTACCTGGCCAGCGCCGCACAGGGCGGATTGTTACCGGCAACGCAACAGCCTTTCTCGCAGGTTTAACCAAACTGTCCATTAATTTTAGTAAGATGGCGCTACCCGGGCCGTTGTAACCCCTTGTTTCAAAGGGGGGCCTAAATATGTAGCCACCCGCCCCCAGACCTATCCGGAAGGAGTACTCCCATGTGGACCAAACCTGCTTACACTGACCTGCGTATTGGCTTTGAAGTGACCATGTATTTCGCAAGTCGCTGAGTCTGCTTGCGGTACAACGCCTCGGTCAGCCGGGGCGTTTTCATTTTTGGACGCAGCAGGAGTGGCCATGTACATCCAGATTCTAGGTTCCGCCGCCGGCGGCGGTTTCCCGCAGTGGAACTGCAACTGCGACAACTGCAAGGGCTTTCGCGACGGCACCTTGCGCGCCAGCGCACGCACCCAGTCCTCGATCGCACTGTCCGACGACGGGGTGCACTGGGTGCTGTGCAACGCCTCGCCGGACATCCGCGCGCAACTGCAAGGCTTCGCCCCCATGCAGCCGGCCCGCGCCCTGCGCGACACCGGGATCAACGCGATCATCCTGCTCGACAGCCAGATCGACCACACCACCGGCCTGCTCAGCCTGCGCGAAGGTTGCCCGCACCAGGTGTGGTGCACCGACATGGTCCACCAGGACCTGAGCACCGGCTTCCCTCTGTTCACCATGCTCAGCCACTGGAACGGTGGCCTGCAGTGGAACCGCATCGAGCTCGAAGGCAGCTTCGTGATCCAGGCGTGCCCGAACCTGCGCTTTACCCCGTTCCCGCTGCGCAGCGCCGCGCCGCCCTACTCCCCGCACCGCTTCGACCCGCACCCGGGCGACAACCTGGGGCTGATGGTCGAAGACCTGCGCACCGGCGGCAAGCTGTTCTACGCCCCGGGCCTTGGCCAGTTCGACGACAAGCTGCTGCAACTGATGCACGACGCCGATTGCCTGCTGGTCGACGGCACGCTGTGGGAGGATGATGAGATGCAGCGCCGCGGTGTCGGTACCCGCACGGGCCGCGAGATGGGTCACCTGGCACAGAATGGCCCCGGCGGCATGCTCGAGGTACTCGAAGGCTTCCCCGACCAGCGCAAGGTACTTATCCACATCAACAACACCAACCCGATTCTCGATGAAGACTCCGCCGAGCGCGCCGAACTGGCCCGCCGCAACGTCGAAGTGGCCTTCGACGGCATGAGCATCGAGCTGTAGGAGCCCCCATGAGCGAAGCCGTACCGCTTTCCCCCGCCGCGTTCGAGCAGGCCTTGCGCGCCAAGGGCGCCTACTACCACATCCATCACCCCTACCACGTGGCCATGTATGAAGGCCGCGCCAGCCGCGAGCAGATCCAGGGCTGGGTCGCCAACCGCTTCTACTACCAGGTCAACATCCCGATGAAGGATGCGGCGATCCTGGCCAACTGCCCGGACCGCGAGATCCGCCGTGAGTGGATCCAGCGCCTGCTCGACCACGACGGCGCCCCCGGCGAAGACGGCGGCATCGAAGCCTGGCTGCGCCTGGGCCAGGCCGTGGGCCTGGACCCCGACCAGCTACGCTCGCAGGAGCTGGTGCTGCCCGGCGTGCGCTTCGCGGTCGACGCCTACGTCAACTTCGCCCGCCGTGCCAGCTGGCAGGAAGCGGCCAGCAGCTCGCTGACCGAACTGTTCGCCCCGCAGATCCACCAGTCACGCCTGGACAGCTGGCCACAGCACTATCCCTGGATCGACCCGGCCGGCTACGAGTACTTCCGCACCCGCCTGGGCCAGGCCCGGCGCGATGTGGAGCATGGCCTGAGCATCACCCTGCAGCACTACACCACGGTGCAGGGTCAACAACGCATGCTGGAGATTCTTCAGTTCAAGCTCGATATTCTGTGGAGCATGCTCGACGCCATGAGCATGGCCTATGAACTGAACCGCCCGCCCTACCACAGCGTCACCAGCGAGCGGGTGTGGCACAAGGGGATCACCTTATGAGTTTCGACCGTTCGAAGACGCCGCACTGGCGCCCCGGCTACCGCTTCCAGTACGAACCGGCGCAGAAGGGCCATGTGCTGCTCTACCCCGAAGGCATGATCAAGCTCAACGAAAGCGCCGCGCTGATCGGCGGGCTGATCGACGGCAAGCGCGATGTGGCCGCGATCATTGCCGAGCTGGACGTTCAATTCCCCGGTGTACCCGAACTCGGTGACGACATCGAGCAATTCATGGAGGTCGCCCGTGAGCAACACTGGATCGTCCTTGAGTGAGGTACCGGCCAAGCCCGCAGTCGGCCTGCCGCTGTGGCTGCTGGCCGAGCTGACCTACCGCTGCCCGCTGCAATGCCCGTACTGCTCCAACCCGCTGGACTTCGCCGAGCAGGGCAAGGAGTTGAGCACCGAGCAGTGGTTCAAGGTGATGGCCGAGGCGCGTGAAATGGGCGCCGCGCAGCTGGGCTTTTCCGGCGGCGAGCCACTGGTGCGCCAGGACCTGGCCGAGCTGATCGGCGAGGGGCGCCGCCTGGGCTACTACACCAACCTGATCACCTCCGGCATCGGCCTGACCGAACAGAAGATCGCCGACTTCAAGCGCGCCGGGCTGGACCACATCCAGATCAGCTTCCAGGCCAGCGACGAACAGGTCAACAACCTGCTGGCCGGCTCGAAGAAAGCCTTCGCGCAGAAGCTGGAGATGGCCCGCGCGGTCAAGGCCCACGGCTACCCGATGGTGCTGAACTTCGTCACCCACCGGCACAACATCGACAAGATCGACCGCATCATCGAGCTGTGCATCGCCCTGGAAGCCGACTTCGTCGAGCTCGCCACGTGCCAGTTCTACGGCTGGGCCAAGCTCAACCGCGCCGGCCTGCTGCCCACCCGCGCGCAGCTGGAGCGCGCCGAACGCATCACCAACGAATACCGCGAGAAACTGCAGGCTGCGGGCAACCCGTGCAAGCTGATCTTCGTCACCCCCGACTACTATGAAGAACGGCCCAAGGGCTGCATGAACGGCTGGGGCAGCATCTTCCTCACCGTCACCCCGGACGGCACCGCACTGCCGTGCCATGGCGCACGCCAGTTGCCGGTACAATTCCCCAACGTGCGCGAACACAGCATGCAGCACATATGGTATGACTCGTTCGGCTTCAACCGTTTTCGCGGCTACGACTGGATGCCCGAGCCGTGCCGCTCCTGCGACGAGAAAGAAAAGGACTTCGGCGGCTGCCGCTGCCAGGCCTTCATGCTGACCGGCGACGCCAGCAATGCCGACCCGGTTTGCGCCAAATCGGCGGACCACGGGATCATCCTCGCTGCTCGGGAGGAGGCCGAAACCGCCACCCAGACCATCGACCAGATGACCTTCCGCAATGATCGAAACTCCCGTCTCATCGCCCGCGGCTGAGCGTTTCAGCGCACAACAGGCGGTTGCCGCCGGCACCGACTACGCCGAACTCAAGCGCAGCCCGCTGGGGCTGTTCTGGAACGAGTTTCGCCCCCAGGACGGCGGTTGCCGCATCTGGCAGTGGCGTGACGGCCAGGCCCGCTGCCTGACCCCCGACGGCTTCAGCGTGCGCAGCCGCGTCTACGAGTATGGCGGCGGCGGTTTCTGCCTGAGCGACGACGGGCTGGTGTTCGTCAACGAAGCCGACCAGCAGCTCTACAGCCAGGGGCTCGAGGGCGGGCAGCCGCAGCCGCTGACCCACGGCCAGTGCCGCTACGGTGACCTGCGCTGGGGCGCCGGCCAGGTGCTGGCGGTTGAAGAAGACGCCGATGTGCACCGGCTGGTATCGATCGCCGCCGGCACCCGCACGGTACTGGCCGAAGGCGCCGACTTCTATGCCGCTCCCACCCTCAGCGCCGACGGCCAGCGCCTGGCCTGGATCGAATGGAGCCGCCCGCACCAACCCTGGACTGCCACCCGCCTGCTGTGCGCCGAACGCCGCGATGCACACACCTGGGAAGCGCCGCGCTGCATCGCCGGCAGCGAGGCGCAACCGGAATCGCTGCAGCAGCCGCGCTTCGATGCCGACGGTCGCCTGTACTGCCTGTCGGATCGTGACGGCTACTGGCAACCCTGGGGCGAAACCCCGCAGGGCTGGGCAGCACTGCCGGCCGAGCGTGCCGACCATGCTGGCGCACCGTGGCAACTGGGCGCCAGCACCTGGCTGCCCCTGGACGGCGGCGGGTATCTGGCGAGCTGGTTCGAGGGCGGCTTCAGCCGCCTGGGCGTGCATCATGCCGATGGCACCCTGGAAGACTTCAGTGACGTCTACACCCGCTTTCGCTGCCTGGAGATCGACGACCGGTACCTGTATGCCATCGCCGCCTCTGCCATCAGCACGCCCGCCGTCATCGCCATCGACCGCCACAGCCATGCCGTTCAGGTGCTGGCCGGCGGTGCGATGCCCTTGCCCAGCGAACAGGTCAGCCAGCCGCGCAGCATCACCTACCCCAGCGGCGATGCCCAGGCGCACGCCTTCTTCTACCCGGCCATGAATGGTGTCGAGGCGCCGCCGCTGGTGGTGTTCGTGCATGGCGGACCGACCTCGGCGTGCTTCCCGGTGCTCGACCCGCGCATCCAGTACTGGACCCAGCGCGGCTTTGCAGTGGCCGACCTCAACTACCGTGGCAGCAGCGGCTATGGCCGCGCCTATCGCCAGGCCCTGCACCTGCGCTGGGGCGAAATGGACGTGCAGGATGCCTGCGCGGTGGTCGACTTCCTGGTAGGGCAAGGGTTGATCGACCCGACGCAGGCGTTCATCCGCGGGGGCAGCGCCGGGGGCTACACCACGCTGTGTGCGCTGGCGTTCCAGAATGTGTTCCGTGGCGGGGCGAGCCTGTACGGGGTCAGCGACCCGCTGGCGCTGACGCGCGCCACGCACAAGTTCGAAGGCGATTACCTGGACTGGCTGATCGGCGACCCGCAGCAGGATGTGCAGCGTTATCAGGCGCGCACGCCACTGCTGCATGCCGCGCAGATCAAGGTGCCGGTGATTTTCTTCCAGGGCGAACTGGATGCGGTGGTGGTACCGGAGCAGACCCGTTCGATGCTGGCGGCGCTGAAGGCCAACGGGGTGCGTGCCGAAGGGCATTTCTACCCGACCGAGCGGCACGGGTTCCGGACGGCAGCGAACCTGGCGCATGCGCTGGAAGAAGAGTGGAAGTTCTACCGGGAGGTTCTGTCACGGCCATTGCCATTGTAGGAGCCAGCCTTGCTGGCGAATGTCCCAGCGCGGTCTGAACCGTACAGGCCCATTCGCCGGCAACGCCGGCTCCTACAGGCGATGGCCGCGACGCGGTCTAGCGCTTGGCGATGATGTACACCGCGTGCACGATCCCCGGAATGTAACCGCACAAGGTGAGCAGGATGTTCAGCCAGAAGGCGCCACCAAAACCCACCTGCAGGAACACGCCCAGCGGCGGCAACAGAATGGCGAAGATAATTCGGATCAGGTCCATCGGGCAGCTCCTTGTCTAAAGTCCTAACTACAGACTGCAAGCACCCCCCACTGGTTCAAATAGCCATCCCCCATAAAAAAACGCCCCAGGCCAAAAGGATCAGGCCCGGGGCGATGCGCAGGAACGCGAGACGGTTCGTTGAATTCGGTACGGCGCTACCGGGTCAGGCACGCCGCTGGTTGAGTTGCGCCGTGTGCACACGGGCAAAGGCACGCGCCAGGCGCAGCAGCATTTCGTCGATGTTGCCGCGGCTGACGGTCAGCGCCGGCGAAAAGCGCAGCACATTGGCCTGCGCCGCATTGAGCAGCAGCCCTTCCTGCAGCGCCGCCTTGACCAGGGCTGCGGCCGAGTCGTCGCTCAGCTCCAGGCCCCACAGCAAGCCCTGGCCGCGCACCTCGCCCTGGCCATAACGCCCCGCCAGGTGGCTCAGGCCATCACGCAGGTGCCGCCCCGACGCCTGCACCTGCTCCATGAAGCCCGGCTCCAGCACGGCATCGAGAATCGCCAGGCCCGCCGCACTCATCAGTGCATTGCCATGGTGACTGCCTTCCAGCTCGCCGGCCTCGGCGCAGCAGGCCGTACCCCGCGCCAGCAGGGCGGCCAGCGGCACACCGCCGCCCAGGCCCTTGCCCAGGGTGATGATGTCGGCGCGCACGCCGTAGGTCTGCTCGGCCAGCAGCGCGCCGCAACGGCCCACGCCGGTCTGCACCTCATCCAGGATCAGCAGGATGCCCAGTTCGCGGCACAGGCGCTCGACACCCTTGAGGTACTGCTGGGTGGCCGGGATCACCCCGGCCTCGCCCTGGATCGGCTCGAGCATGATCGCCACGGTACGCGAGTCCACTGCTGCATGCAGCGCGGCCAGATCGTTGAACGGCACCTTGCTGAAACCCGGCAGGCCGGGCTCGCAGCGGTTGCACGCCGACGGGTCGGAGGCCGACAGCGCCCCCAGGCTGCGCCCGTGGCAGCTCTGGCGCGCAGTGATGATGTGGTAGGCGCCATTGCGATGCAGCTGGCCCCACTTGCGCGCCAGCTTGATCGCACCTTCGCAGGCTTCGGCACCACTGTTGAGCAGGTAGGCCTGATCGCTGCCGGTGCTCTGGCACAGGCGGTTGACCAGGCTCAACAGGCCACGGTTATGAAAGCCGGCGCCGGGGTTTATCAATGCCTGGGCCTGGCTGCTCAGTGCCTGCACCAGCGCCTTGGGGCTGTGCCCGAGGCTGTTCACCGCGCAACCCTGGGTGAAATCCAGATAGGCGCGGCCTTCGTTGTCCCACAGCCACGAACCCTGGCCGCGCACGAACACCTGTGGCGCACGCTCGGTGGCCGGCATCAGGCATTCCCGCGACAGCTGCTCGGCCTGGGCCAGTGCCACCGGCGCCGGTGCCTGCTCGGCAGCGCGCGCCGCCTGGCGACGCAGATTGAACAGGTTCATGCGCGCAGCCCTTCCAGCGGCAGGCCAAGCAGGCGCGCGGTCCAGTCCTCGACCTGGCCGCTGCGCAGGCGCTTGATCGCGATGTCGCGCCAGCGTGACGAGAGGGCCGGACAATCCACCAGCTTTTTCAAACCCGCATGCTCCAGAGGTTCACGGTAAAAAGTATGCAGTGCCCAGGCCACGGTCAGGCCCGGGTAGCTGCGTTGTATCAGTTCGAATGGCTCGTCGGCGCTGACGAAGCCAGGCTTGAGCACCCGGTAGAACCAGCCGCAGCGCAGCGCGTCCTGCGCCTGTTGCGGCAGGTTCGGCAAACCCCAGCGATGGCTCAGGCGGTAGCACGGCGAGCGCGGCTGGCTGACCTGCAGCAGTGCCCCGCCCCAGCGGAACATGTCGCCCAGGCAGACGTGCTCTTCGGTAAGGCCGCGGGTCGAGAGGTTTTCGCCAAAACCCGGCGCGCACCAGTCGATCTGTGGATAACGTCGCCGCCACCAGGCGTAGTGCTCGGCCGGATAGTGGTGCAAGGCCCGCTCGGGGCCGGTATGGAAGCGCGGGTCGCCGTGTTCGTCGCTGCCCAACCCCTGTGGCCATAACCACAGCCTTCTTGCAACCTGTTCCTTATCGATATCGGTGAGTAACCCATAACCGACATTTTTTGCCTTGCCTATGTAAACGCCATCCACATACACGGTATTCATCGCGCCTTCTGGCCCTGTAAACCTTGTGAATACGGGATAGACTAGGCTTCTCGCGGGCCTTCGGCCATTTCGTTTTTCGAGCTTTTTTGATAAGTATTGCTTATGGATTTTCGCCAACTGCGTTATTTCGTCGCGGTGTACGAAGAAGGCCATGTGGGCCGGGCCGCCGAACGCCTCTCACTGTCGCAGCCAGCGCTGTCGCAGCAGATCCGCCAGCTCGAGCACAGCCTCGATGTGAGCCTGTTCGAACGGGGCAACAAGCGGCTGCTGCCGACCCTGGCCGCACACACCCTGTACAACCACGCCCTGCCCCTGCTCGACGGCCTGCAGCGCGCCCGCGAGGCGTTGCGCAACTTCCGCGGGCAGGCCTTGCGGACCCTGGCCATCGGCGTGCTGCAGACGGTACGGCCGAGCCTGGTGCCGCAACTGCTCGACCGCCTGCGCAAGGCGCAACCACACCTGGTGGTGCAGATCTACGAACTGTCGGGGCTGGAGATCGAACGGCGCCTGCTCAACGGCACCCTGGACATCGGCATCAGCTACCTGCCGCCGCGCCAGCCGGGCCTTCACGGCCTGCTGCTGTACGAAGACGAGTTGCAACTGGTGATCCCGCACACGCACCCGCTGCGCGAATTCAAGAAGGTCTCGCTCAAGCAGGCCGCCGAACTGCCCATGCTGATGCTGGGCGAAGAGTTCCAGGTACGCCAGATCTGGCAGGCGCAACTGGCCAACCTCGGGCGCCGCCCGCAGGTGCAGGCCGAGATGAACAACATGGGCGGGATTCTCGACAGCCTGGCGCATACCTCGCTGGCAACCGTGTTGCCGGGGCGTGCGCGCGACGCCACGGACGATCCAGAGCTGCTCTGGAAGCCGCTGAGCGAGCCGCGGGTGCCATTGAAGGTAGGCCTGGTGTTTCGCGATGCGCAGCGCCAGCAGGCGTCGGTGGAGCTGCTGCGCAATCTGCTGGAGGAAGAGATCGACCCTCGCCAGATCGGCGGTTCACCTCTGGATGTGCTCGGCTAGAAAAAACCCGGGCAAAAGAAAACCCCGCCGAAGCGGGGTTTTGCAGACTGTTTCCCTGACATCCTTTTCGTCCCGCCGTCCTGGCAGGAAATCCTTCCGTGTCCCTGTTATGTACTGTGCGCATCCTGCGCGACGTCCATGAGGTGAAGATTAGCTGTGGATCCAATCTTACGGAAGAGGCCAAACGTCACCACGTCATGTAAGCAAATGCTTACATGACGCCGTCAGATCAAAACTGTTCCGCGTCGAGCAGGTACAACGACTCGCTGCCCGCCTTCACCGAAGCGCTGAGCGAATGAATACGCGGCAGCAGGCGGGCGAAGTAGAAGCGCGCGGTGCCCAGCTTGCTGGCGTAGAAGTCGTCCTCACCCTGTTTGGCCAGGGCCGTGCGGGCCATCAGTGCCCACATGTAGGCATAGGCGGTGTAGCCGAAGGCGTGCAGGTACTCCACCGACGCCGCGCCGATTTCGTTGGGGTTCGCCTTGGCGCGGTCGAGCACCCAGGCGGTCAGTTCGTCGAGGCTGTCCAGCGCCGTCTCCAGCGGTTTGACGAACTCGCCCAGCGCCGTGTCGGCGGTGGCGATGAAATGGCGGATCTCGTCGGCGAACAGCTTGTAGAACGCCCCGCCGCTGCCCACCACCTTGCGGCCCATCAGGTCCAGGGCCTGGATGCCGTTGGTGCCTTCGTAGATCTGGGTGATGCGCACGTCGCGCACCAGTTGCTCCTGGCCCCACTCGCGAATGTAGCCATGGCCGCCAAACACCTGCTGGCCATGCACGGTCACTTCCAGGCCCAGGTCGGTGAGAAACGCCTTGGACACCGGCGTCAGCAGCGCCACCAGGTCTTCGGCGCGCTTGCGGGCCTCGCGGTCTTCGCTGAACTTGGCGGTATCGAGCTGCATCGCAACATAGGTGGAGAAAGCCCGGCCGCCTTCGTTCAGTGCCTTCATGGTCAGCAGCATGCGCCGCACGTCGGGGTGCACGATGATCGGGTCGGCAGTCTTGTCCTTGGCCTGCGGCCCGGTAGGTGCACGGCTCTGCAGGCGGTCGCGGGCGTATTCGATGGCGTTCTGGTAGGAACGCTCGGCCGATGCCAGGCCCTGGATGCCGACCCCCAGGCGCTCGTAGTTCATCATGGTGAACATCGCTGCCAAGCCCTTGTTCGGCTCGCCGACCAGGTAGCCCACGGCGCTGTCGAAGTTCATCACGCAGGTGGCCGAGGCCTGGATGCCCATCTTGTGCTCGATGGAGCCACAGGTGGCCGGGTTGCGCTCGCCCAGGCTGCCATCGGGGTTGACCAGGAACTTGGGCACCAGGAACAGCGAGATGCCCTTGGGCCCGGCCGGGGCGTCAGGCAGCTTGGCCAGCACCAGGTGGATGATGTTCTCGGTCAGGTCGTGTTCGCCGCCGGTGATGAAGATCTTGGTGCCGGTGACCTTGTAGCTGCCGTCGGCCTGCGGCTCGGCGCGGGTACGGATGATGCCAAGGTCGGTGCCGGCGTGGGGCTCGGTCAGGCACATGGAGCCGGCCCAGACCCCGGCGTACATGTTGGGCAGGTACCGCGTCTTGAGCTCTTCGCTGGCATGGGCGTTGATCGACAGGCAGGCACCGGCGGTCAGCATCGGGTACAGGCCGAAGGCCAGGCTCGAGGAGTTGACCATTTCTTCGACCTGGGCAGAGATCACCTTGGGCATGCCCATGCCGCCATAGGCAGGGTCGCCGCCCACGCCCACCCAGCCGCCATCGGCGTAGGTGCGGTAGGCATCGATGAAGCCGGCCGGGGTGCGCACGGCGCCGTTGTCCCAATGGCAGCCCTCTTCGTCGGCGCTGCGGCTCAGCGGAGCGATGCGCTGGCTGGTGACCTTGCCGGCTTCCTCGAGCACCGCCAGTGCGGTTTCTTCGTCGACCGCCTCGGCCAGCCCGGGCAGTTGTGCCCACAGCCGGGATACTTCGAAGACTTCGTTGAGGACGAAGCGCATATCGCGCAGGGGCGCTTTATAGTCAGCCATGGCAACCTCTCACACCTTGAGTCGGGACGGCCCCGCAGGGCCGCTACACAGTTGCGAGCCAGTGTAACCTAACAACTTTTGTGACACATAGGGTCATCTGGCGACCGCATAGTCACTTCTGGTCACGCCGTGCGCACCGCTCCACGCTTGCTCTGGTGGCCGTAGGTCATGGTGCAGTTACGCCCCGCTCCCTTGGCACTGTACAGCGCCTGGTCGGCCGACTTGAGCACCTCATCGGGGCTGCGGTGCTCGGGCAGGCGTTCGGCGGCACCGATGCTGATGGTCACCGACACGCTGCTGGCCCCGGCCGCCCCACGGCGTTGTCGCCCCTGCTGGTCGTCCTGGGGGCGGCTGTCCTGGTTGCGCAGCTGGATATTGTAGTTGGCGATCACCTCGCGCACCGCCTCCAGGTGCGGCAGGCATTCCTCGATGGTCTTGGCCGCGAACACCAGGGCGAACTCCTCGCCGCCATAGCGGTAGGCGCGGCCCCCGCCGGTGACCTTGGACAGTTTGCTGGCCACCAGGCGCAGCACCTGGTCGCCCACGTCGTGCCCGTGGGTATCGTTGAATTTCTTGAAGTGGTCGACGTCGGTCATCGCCAGCACATAGTTGCGCCCCAGACGCTGCATGCGCTCGTTGAGCGCGCGGCGCCCCGGCAGGCCGGTGAGCTCGTCGCGAAACGCCATCTGGTAGGCCTCGTGGGAGACCGCGGCGGCGATCATCAGCATCACCTGGCTGCACATGATGTTCAGGGTGAAGGGCAGGATGAAGGTCTGCGGCAGCATCCAGAAGATCCCCATCAGACCGATCACCTGCGCCGCATGCAGCGGGCGCGGTTCGCGCAGGTACTGCACCACCAGCAGGATGAAGGCGAGCAGAAACACCGGGTAGGCCAGCTGGATCAGGCTCATCCACTGACCGTGCAGCGCCGGCCAGCGGATTTCCGCGAGCCAGTTGAGCAGCGCCTGCGGGTAGCTCTGCTCCAGCCCCAGCGCCGTGCTGCCGACCGCCAGCAGCACGGCAAAGCGCGCCACCATGTCCTGGAACAGGTGCGTGCGTTCCTGCCAGGCGCCGTACAGCGCAAACAGGATGGGCAGCAACAGGCACACCAGGTGGAACACCACGGCGGCGTCCTGGCGTACCACGCCATTGTCGCGGTAGTAGTCGGTCTGGGTGTCGAGCAGGAAGTAGGCGATATACACCGTGACCATCAGGAACAGTTCACGCTGACGGCGGTAGACCGTGCAGTAGGCCCCGCCCAGCAGCAGCACCAGGGTTGGCAGCACGTTGAACAGCGAGGTGAAGAAGACGTTGAGGTCTCTGACATAAGCAGCGGCGAGCCCAGACACCAGCAGGAACAGTGACGGCAGAAAATGGCTCAGTCGTACAGCGGATAAACGAAACAAGGGAATCTCCGACCCGGCAGATCAAGTAATGGCATTGTGCCTTTAATGTGTCGGCAGCGCACATGAATAGATGAATATGCCGGCAGCACTTGTAACGGCAGGGTAGGAGCAGGGCTTAGCACGTATTCGTTTCAGGTTCTGACTAGCGCATAAAAAAACCCGCCGGTAAGGGCGGGCTTTCTTGCTTCAGGCGATGACTCAGTACGAGAGGCCGAAGTGCTCTTCGTTCATGTCCATCAGGTTGCTCGCGCCCGACAGCATGGTTTCCACATGCGTGCGGGTCCGCGGCAGGATGCGCTGGAAGTAGAAGCGAGCGGTCTGCAGCTTGGCGGTGTAGAACGCCTCTTCGCTGGTGCCGGCAGCCAGTTTCTCGGCGGCCAGGCGCGCCATGTCGGCCCAGAAGTAGGCCAGGCAGGCGTAACCGGAGTACATCAGGTAGTCCACCGAGGCGGCACCGACTTCTTCGCGGTCCTTCATAGCGGCCATGCCGACCTTCATGGTCAGTTCGCCCCACTCCTTGTTCAACTTGGCCAATGGCGCGACGAACTCGCTGATGGCCTCGTTGCCTTCGTTGTTCTGGACGAACTTGTGCACGATCTTGGTGAAGCCCTTGAGCGCCTCGCCCTGGGTCATCAGCACCTTGCGGCCCAGCAGGTCCAGCGCCTGGATGCCGGTGGTGCCTTCGTACAGCATCGAGATGCGGCTGTCGCGAACGTTCTGCTCCATGCCCCACTCGGCGATGAAGCCGTGGCCGCCGTAGATCTGCACGCCGTGGTTGGCCGACTCGAAGCCGACTTCGGTCATGAACGCCTTGGCGATCGGGGTCATGAAGGCCAGCAGTGCGTCGGCCTTCTTCTTCTCTTCTTCGTCCTGGCTGTACTTGACGATGTCGACCTGCTTGGCGGTGAAGTACACCATCGCGCGGTTGCCTTCGGCGAAGGCTTTCATGGTCAGCAGCATGCGACGCACGTCCGGGTGGACGATGATCGGGTCAGCCGCCTTGTCCGGCGCCTTGGGGCCGGTCAGCGAACGCATCTGCAGGCGGTCGCGGGCATACTTCAGGCCACCCTGGAACGCCACTTCGGCGTGGGCCAGGCCTTGCAGCGCGGTACCCAGGCGAGCGGTGTTCATGAAGGTGAACATGCAGTTCAGGCCCTTGTTGGCCGGGCCGATCAGGTAGCCGGTGGCGGCGTCGAAGTTCATCACGCAGGTGGCGTTGCCGTGGATGCCCATCTTGTGTTCGATGGAGCCACAGGAAACGGCGTTGCGCTCGCCCACACCGCCTTCGGCGGTCGGCAGGAACTTGGGCACGATGAACAGCGAGATGCCTTTGGTGCCGGCCGGTGCATCGGGCAGGCGCGCCAGCACGATGTGCACGATGTTGTCGGCCATGTCGTGTTCACCGGCCGAGATGAAGATCTTGGTGCCGGTGACCTTGTAGGAACCGTCGGCCTGAGGTTCGGCCTTGGTGCGCAGCATGCCCAGGTCGGTACCGCAATGCGGTTCGGTCAGGCACATGGTGCCGGTCCATTCGCCGGATACCAGCTTGGTCAGGTAGGTGTTCTGCTGCTCGGCGGTGCCGTGCTCGGAGATGGTGTTCATCGCGCCGTGCGACAGGCCCGGGTACATGCCCCACGACCAGTTCGACTCGCCGACCATTTCGCTGACCGCCAGGCCCAGCGACTCGGGCAGACCCTGGCCGCCGTGATCGACGTCATGGGCCAGGCTCGGCCAGCCGCCTTCGACGAACTGCTTGTAGGCTTCCTTGAAGCCGGTGGGGGTCTTAACGCCCGACTCGCTCCAGGTGCAGCCTTCCAGGTCGCCCACACGGTTCAGCGGGGCCAGTACCTGTTCACAAAACTTGGCGCCTTCCTCGAGGATCGCATCGACCATGTCGGGGGTGGCGTCCTGGCAAGCCGGCAGGCTCTGATAGTGCGCTTCGTAGCCCAGCAGTTCATCGCGAACGAAACGAATATCACGCAAGGGGGCTTTGTAATCAGGCATAGCGATGAACCTCTGCTGATGGATCCTTGAATAGGGAGACCGCGACATACACCGACCAGCTCTAGGCGGCTTTCGGTCAAACAGTTGTTTGAAACATACGTTTACGCTGAAACCTTGTCAAGCACCCCCATGAGGGCATTTCTGCCATGGCAGGCTACGCTCCGGCCCCGCTCGCCAGAACGCAGGCACGACAAGGCGCCCGGCCTTGGGCCAGGGCGTCGAGTCAGGATGTAGGGGTAAAACCGGGAAGATGCGAGGGCCGGCTGGCTCAGGCGTAGGTATCGATCAGCGTGCCGAGCATTTCGTCGGAGGCCTTGGCCACTTTGACACCCAGCTCGACCTGATGCTTGCCCAGGGCAAGTTCGACGGTGCTGGTGGCCAGGTCCATCTGCTGGCTGCGGTCGACCGAGCGCAGGCGTTCGGCCTGGTAGTCGCTGGACTGGCTGGTGGCAGCACGTTCGACAGTGGTGTTGGCGATCTGGCTGGCGGCCTGATCGACGCGGTTCTGGCCGCTCTGAATGGCGCCCAGGCCGGCATAGAATGCGGAACTGCCCGAGATTTCCATTTCAAACTCTCCAGGTGACGGAAGGCACAGATGATATCAACGGCCCCTATTGAAGCAGACAACCCGGCAAAAGGCCCGTCAAAAACACTAATGGCACAGTGCCCTTCAATAGACTCAGCCTAGTCGAACAAATCCAGCTGCAGGTATGCGGCCACCGCCTCGGCACTGGCCACCTTGAGTTTTGGCACCCGGCCCAGGCAGGGGGCCGGCAGGCGTTCGGCAAGCGAAGCCAGGTTCTCCTCCAGGCGCGAGGTGCGCGGCTCGATGATGTTCGCCACCCAGCCGGCCAGTTGCAGGCCATCGCGGGCAATCGCCTCGGCACTGAGCAGCGCATGGTTGATGCAACCCAGGCGCACGCCTACCACCAGGATCACCGGCAGCTTGAGCGCAATCGCCAGGTCCGACAGATTGGCCTGATCGGACAACGGCACCCGCCAGCCACCCGCCCCTTCGATCAGGGTGAAATCGGCGTTGTGCGCCAGCACCGCGCGCATCGGCGCCAGCAACGCCTGCACGCTCAGCGCAACACCCGCCTCGCGGGCCGCCAGGTGCGGGGCGATGGCGGGCTCGAAGGCAAACGGGTTGAGCTGCGCATAGGGCAGCGTGAGGCTGCTTTGCGCGATCAGGGCCAGTGCATCGGCGTTGCGCAGGCCCTTGGGGGTCACCTCGCAGCCCGACGCTACAGGCTTGGCCCCAAGGGTACTCAGGCCGGCAAGACGTGCCGCATGCAGCAGGCCGGCGGCAATGGTGGTCTTGCCCACATCGGTATCGGTGCCGGCGATGAAATAGGCAGCATGCATCTCAATCCCCCTGGTGCTGCGGCTTGTGCAGTACCGCATAGACTACCTGATAGGTGGCGGGCAGTCCCTGCGGCTGGCGAAAGCGCTCGTAGGCCTGCAGCAGGCCCTGCATGCGTGCCCTGCCGGTCAGGCCGGCGGGGCGACCGGGGTTGAGGTTGTGTGCGCCCAGCGCCTTGAGCTCATGGGTCAGGCTGCGCACATCGGGGTAATGCAGTACATGGGGCCGGGCCTCCAGCCCGAGCACCTGCAGCCCGCTGTCGGCACACAGACGCTGGTAGTCCGCCAGAGGGCGGAAGCGATTGACGTGCACCAGCCCGTCCACCGCCTGCCAGCTTTCACGCAACTCGAACAGCGTGCCCACGCACAGGCTGGCGAACGCCAGCACGCCCCCAGGCTGCAGAACCCGCTGCGCTTCACGCAGCACCGCAGCCAGGTCGGCGCACCACTGCACCGCCAGGCTGGAGAAGATCAGCCCGGCGCTGCCATCACGCAGCGGCAGACGCTCGGCATCGCCCGCCACATGGTAATGCGCGCCCCCCAGCTCACGGGCATGCAGCAGCATGCCTTCGGCGATATCCACCGCTACACCCAGCCCTTGTGGATAACGTTGCTGCAAGTGCCGGCTGAAATGCCCGGTGCCACTGCCCAGATCGATCCAGCAACGCGGTTGCAAATCGGCGGGCAGCTGCGCCAGCAGATGAGCGCCCACCGCCCGCTGCAACGCGGCGACACTGTCGTAGCTGGCTGCAGCACGGGAAAACGAGGCCGCCACCTGGCGCTTGTCGGGCAAGGCGCCGGGCAGCCTGGGCAGGGAAAGATCAGTCATCGCCACTCTCGTGCAGGAAGGTCTTGATAAAGGTCGCCAACGCCTGGGCGTGCTCCAGCAGGAAGGCGTGGGCGCTGTCCTCGACAATGCCCACCTCGACGTCCTGCAGCAGTTCGAACAGCGCCTTGGCCGCCTCGACCGGCACCAGCGCGTCGCTGCCTGCGAACAGGTGCAACTGCGGGCCGCCGAAGTTGCTCAGCGCAGCCCGGGTATCGAGTTTCCGCAATACCTCCAGGCCCGTGGCCAGGTACAGCGGGTCGGTTGCCGGCACCCCCACCTCCAGCAACCGCGCCAGGCTGCGCGGCGCCTGGGCGCCCTGGCTGCACAGCGACTTGAAGCGCTTGAGCGTCACTTGCGTATGGCTACGGCAACCGTCGAGAAAGGTATTGAAGGTGTCGGTCGGCATGCCATGGGGCCAGTCCGCACGGGCCACGAAGCTGGCGTTGCTGCCCATCGTCACCAGCCCGCAGCAGTGATCGCCGCGTCGCGCCGCCAGCTCGGCGGCGAGCATGCCGCCCAGCGACCAGCCTCCCAGCCAGGTGTCGGTAGGCAGCGTGCGGTCCAGGTGATCCAGCCATACAGGCACGTCACTGCCATCCAGCTCCGGCAGAGGCATCAGCTCCACGTGCAGCTTGGCATCCAGGGCGCGCAAGCTCGCGGCCAGCGGCTCCAGTGCAGCGGTACCCAGGCCCCAGCCCGGCAACAGAATCAGTCGATCACGCATCAGCAGGCTCCAGCAGCGAATGACACTCGGCCAATGCATTCAACAATAGCTGTACCTGCGAGGCGCTGTGGGCGGCGGTCAGGGTCACGCGCAGCCGGGCACTGCCGGCCGGCACCGTCGGTGGACGGATCGCCGTGACCATCAGCCCGCGTTCGCGCAACATCGCCGACAGCCGCATGGCCCTTGCGGCATCGCCGATCAGAATCGGCTGGATCGGCGTGAAACTGTCCATCAGGTGCAGGCCGATCTGCTCGGCGCCCTGACGGAACTGGCGGATCAGCGCAGCCAGGTGCTCGCGGCGCCAGTGCTCGTCACGCAGCAGTTGCAGGCTCCTGAGCGTGGCGCAGGCCAGGGCCGGTGGCTGGCTGGTGGTATAGATGTACGGGCGGGCGAACTGGATCAGGCACTCGATCAATTCCTCACTGCCGGCGACGAACGCACCGGCGGTACCGAAGGCCTTGCCCAGGGTGCCGACCAGCACCGGTACCTGCCCCATGTCCAGGCCGAAATGCTCCACCACGCCACCGCCGTGGCGGCCCAGGGTGCCGAAGCCGTGGGCATCGTCGACCATCACCCAGGCGCCCCTGGCCTGCGCCTGGGCAGCCAGTGCCGGCAGGTCGGCGATGTCGCCGTCCATGCTGAACACGCCATCGGTGACCACCAGCGCATTGCCGGTGGCCTTGTCCAGGCGCTTGCCGAGGCTGTCGGCATCGTTGTGCAGGTAGCGGCTGAAGCGCGCGCCACTGAGCAACCCGCCATCCAGCAGCGAAGCATGGTTGAGGCGATCCTGCAGCACGCTGTCGCCCTGCCCCACCAGCGCGGTCAACGCACCCAGGTTGGCCAGGTAGCCGGTGGTGAACAGCAGCGCGCGCGGGCGACCGGTAAACTCGGCCAGGGCCAGTTCCAGTTCATGGTGCGGCGAGCTGTGGCCGATCACCAGGTGCGACGCCCCGCCGCCCACGCCCCAACGCTCAGCGCCGGCACGCCAGGCGTCGATCACCTCGGGGTGGTTGGCCAGGCCCAGGTAGTCGTTGCTGCAAAACGCCAGCAACGGCGTGCCGTCCACCATCACCTGCGGCCCCTGCGGGCTCTGCAGCAGGGGGCGCTGGCGATACAGCGCCGCAGCGCGCCGTTGTTCCAGGCGCGCACTCAGATCAAAGCTCATGGCGACCTCAGGCGGAGGCGGCGTCGTAGAACAGCTCGCTGCTCTTCTGCTCGATCAGCGCCTGCTCGATGGCCGCCTGGTGCACCTCGTCGGCGTGCTCTTCGCGCGCTTCAGGCTGGATGCCCAGGCGCGCGAACAGTTGCATGTCCTTGTCGGCCTGCGGGTTGGCGGTGGTCAGCAGCTTCTCGCCGTAGAAGATCGAGTTGGCCCCGGCGAAGAAGGCCAGTGCCTGCATCTGTTCGTTCATCGCCTCGCGCCCGGCCGACAGGCGCACATGGGACTGCGGCATGAGGATACGCGCCACTGCCAGCATGCGGATGAAGTCGAACGGGTCGACGTCTTCGGCATTTTCGAGCGGCGTGCCCGCCACCTTCACCAGCATGTTGATCGGTACCGATTCGGGGTGCTCCGGGAGGTTGGCCAGCTGGATCAGCAGCCCGGCGCGGTCGTCCAGCGATTCGCCCATGCCCAGGATCCCCCCCGAACAGATCTTCATCCCGGCATCGCGCACATAAGCCAGGGTCTGCAGGCGCTCGCCGTAGGTGCGGGTGGTGATGATGCTGCCGTAGAACTCCGGCGAGGTGTCCAGGTTGTGGTTGTAGTAGTCCAGGCCGGCCTGGGCCAGGGCCACGGTCTGCTCCTGGTCGAGCTTGCCCAGGGTCATGCAGGTTTCCAGGCCCAGGGCCTTGACCCCTTTGACCATCTGCAGCACGTAGGGCATGTCCTTGGCCGACGGGTGCTTCCATGCCGCGCCCATGCAGAATCGCGTGGAGCCGATGGCCTTGGCCCGGGCGGCCTCCTCCAGCACCTTCTGCACCTCCATCAGCTTCTGTTTTTCCAGGCCGGTGTTGTAGTGGCCGGACTGCGGACAATATTTGCAATCTTCCGGGCAGGCGCCGGTCTTGATCGACAGCAGGGTCGAGACCTGAACGCGGTTGGCGTCGAAATGCGCGCGGTGAACGGTCTGCGCCTGAAACAGCAGGTCGTTGAACGGTAGCTGGAACAGTGCTTTGACTTCGGCCAGGGACCAGTCGTGACGAAGCGTTGCAGTTGTGCTGGCGCTCATGGGTGTTTCCTTGTTTAGGCTTGTACTGGCGCCGGGACAGGAAAGCCCGCCAGCGCATCACGGATAGCTCGCATAGTTAAGGAAGCGCCATGCACTGTCAACCACACCTTAAACAACTGGTTTACAACTGGCTAAATATCAACCAAACGTGTTTGCTGTGCGATGAACCTGCCCAGCAGTCACACCCCATTTGCGTGGCCTGCGAGGCCGAACTGCCCTGGCTGGAAGAATGCTGTCGAACCTGCGCGTTGCCCTTGCCGATGCGGGGCCTGACTTGCGGCCAGTGCAGCCGCCGCCCACCCGCCTTCACCCGGGTCGAGGCGCCCTGGCACTACGGCTTCCCCGTGGATGCACTGATCACCCGCTTCAAGCACCAGCGCCAGTGGCCGCTGGGCCGATTGCTGGCGCAACTGCTGGGCAACTGGCTTGCCTACCGCTTTGCCGAAGACCTGCCCCGGCCCGGCCTGCTGTTGCCGGTACCGCTGGCGCGCCGGCGCCTGCGCGAACGCGGCTTCAACCAGGCTGCGATGCTTGCCCAGTGGCTGGCCGGGCAGTTGGAGATAGCCTGCGAGCCACGTCTACTCCAACGCCCGCAAGAAACAGCGGCCCAGCAGGGGCTGACGGCCAAGGCGCGCAAGCGCAACCTGCGCCACGCCTTTGCCCTGGCCGATTCGGCGGCGATCAGGGGGCAGCATGTGGCGATCGTCGACGATGTGCTCACCACCGGCGCCACTGCGCAGGCGTTGGCCAGCCTGTTGCGGGCGGCGGGTGCCACGCGGGTGGACGTATACTGCCTGGCACGCACGCCCAAGCCCGGCGGCGCTTGACTTGCGCCGGGGCGGCGGGCACTTTCTGGGCCATCCCTGCCCCGACTGCGTGCCCGCCCATGTCCCTGCCTGCCCTGTTGACCCAACATATCGTCCGTCGCCCGCAACGCATCGCCCTGCTTGCCCACATCGCCGAGCAGGGGTCGATCACCCGGGCGGCCAAGAGCGCCGGCATCAGCTACAAGGCCGCGTGGGATGCCATCGACGAGCTCAACAACCTGGCCGCCAGCCCGCTGGTGGAACGCAGCGTGGGCGGGCGCGGGGGCGGTGGGGCGAAACTGTCGCTGGAGGGGCAGCGGGTATTGCGCCTGTACCAGAAGCTGCAACTGTTGCAGGCGCAGGTACTGGAAGCGGCCGAAGACTCCGACGATCTCGACCTGCTCGGGCGCCTGATGCTGCGCACCAGTGCGCGCAATCAGCTGCATGGGCGGGTCAGCGCCATTCGCGCGCAGGGCCGCATCGACACCGTGGAGCTGACCCTGGCCGGGGGGCTGCGCATCGAGGCGCAGATCACCCATGACAGCACCTTGCGCCTGGAGCTGGAACCGGGCACGCCGGTGGTGGCGCTGATCAAGGCCGGCTGGCTGGAGGTGGCGATGCCCGGGCCGGCGCAGGTCAACCAGTTGAGCGCCGTGGTACAGGAACTGATCGATGACCCGCAAGGGACTACCGAGGTGCGCCTGAGCCTGAGCAACGGCCAGACGCTGTGCGCATTTGCCGAGCCGCAGTGGCTGCTGGACAATCGGGTGGCGGTAGGCAGTGAAGTGGCAGTGCGGTTCTCGCCGGCGTATGTGCTGCTGGGTACGCCGCTCTAGATTATTGGGGCTGCAGCACAGCCCATCGCGGGTCAAGCCCGCTCCCACAGGTTCAGCGATTTCCTTGTGGGAGCGGGCTTGACCCGCGATGGGGCATGCAGCGTCCCCGGGGTGCTGTACCATGGCTCTCATACGCCCGGCCACCCGTCGCGCTGCAGGAGTTCCCATGTCACACCCCTTCGATACCCTTACCCCCGACCTGGTCCTGGACGCTGTCGAAAGCATCGGCTTTCTCAGCGACGCTCGTGTTCTGGCACTCAACAGCTACGAGAACCGTGTCTACCAGGTGGGCATCGAAGACGCCGAACCGCTGATCGCCAAGTTCTATCGCCCCGGCCGCTGGAGCAACGCGGCGATTCTCGAGGAGCACGCCTTCACCGCCGAACTGGCCGACTGCGAAGTCCCCGTGGTCGCCCCGCTGGTGCACAACGACCAGAGCCTGTTCGAGCATGCAGGCTTTCGCTTCACACTGTTCCCGCGCCGTGGCGGCCGCGCGCCGGAGCCGGGCAACCTCGACCAGCTGTACCGCCTCGGCCAGTTGCTCGGTCGCCTGCACGCGGTCGGCGCCACGCGCCCGTTCGAACACCGTGAAGCGCTGGGCGTGGCCAACTTCGGTCACGCCTCCCTCGCCACCCTGCTCGAAGGCAACTTCGTGCCGCGCAGCCTGCTGCCGGCCTACGAGTCGGTGGCCCGCGACCTGCTCAAGCGCGTGGAGGACGCCTACGCCCGCACCCCGTACAAGAGCATCCGCCTGCACGGCGACTGCCACCCCGGCAACATGATGTGCCGCGACGAGGTGTTCCACATCGTCGACCTGGACGACTGCCGCATGGGCCCCGCCGTGCAGGACCTGTGGATGATGCTCGCCGGCGATCGTCACGAGCGCCTGGGCCAGCTGGCCGAACTGATGGATGGCTACAACGAGTTCCATGATTTCGACCCCCGCGAACTGGCCCTGATCGAACCGCTGCGCGCCCTGCGCCAGTTGCACTACAGCGCCTGGCTGGCGCGCCGCTGGGACGACCCGGCGTTCCCGCGCAGCTTCCCGTGGTTTGGCAGCGAACGCTACTGGGGCGACCAGGTCCTGGCCCTGCGTGAGCAGACCGCCGCACTGGCCGAAGAGCCGCTGAAATTGTTCTAGAACCTGCTGCCAGTCTGTCTACAATAGCCGGGTTTTAGATAGCTGCCTAAGCAAGGAATCAGCATGCAAGCCGCCAACCCGCGCCGCGGGTACATACTGGGCCTGACCGCCTACATCATCTGGGGCTTGTTCCCCATCTATTTCAAAGCCCTGCAGAACGTGCCCGCCGTGGAAATCATCGTGCATCGGGTGCTGTGGTCGGCCCTGTTCGGCTCGATCCTGCTGCTGTTCTGGAAGCACCCGGGCTGGTGGCGCGAACTGCGCGACAACCCGCGGCGCCTGGCAATCCTGGCCCTGAGCGGATCGCTGATCGCGGGCAACTGGCTGACCTATGTGTGGTCGGTGAACAACGGGCGCATGCTCGAGGCGAGCCTGGGTTACTACATCAACCCGCTGGTCAACGTGCTGCTGGGCATGTTGCTGCTGGGCGAGCGTCTGCGCCGCCTGCAGTGGGTGGCGGTAGGCCTGGCGGCAGTGGGGGTGGCGCAGCAGGTGTGGCAGGTGGGCAGCCTGCCATGGGTGTCGCTGGTACTGGCGCTGAGCTTCGGCTTCTACGGGCTGATCCGCAAGCAGGCGCCAGTGGCGGCGTTGCCGGGACTGGTGGTGGAAACCTGGATGCTGGTACCGCTGGCCATCGGCTGGCTGCTGCTCAACCCCATGGCCCACAGCGCCCAGGCCAGCTTCTACAGCACCAGCGACGCGCTGTGGCTGGCCGCCGCCGGGCCCGTCACGCTGATACCGCTGGTGTGCTTCAACGCCGCCGCGCGGCATCTGCCTTACACCACTCTGGGCTTTCTGCAGTACCTGGCGCCGACCCTGGTGCTGCTGCAGGCGGTGCTGCTGTTCGACGAACATCTGTCGAGCAGCACACTGGTGGCGTTCATGTTCATCTGGGCCGGCCTGGCACTGTACAGCGTGGATGCCTGGCTGAGCATTCGCCGGCGCACCTGAGCGCTACGCCACCCCCTACGCCGACTCTTCGGGGCGCAGCTTGAGCTCCACCATCAGGTCGTCGGCCAGGGCCTCCAGGCGCTTTTGCAGGTCATCCAGCGACAGCGTCAGCGGCAGGGCCAGCAGCGCATCGGCGTGAAACAGCGGCTCGCTGCTCATCGGCGCGGGCCGCACGTCGGTACTGAAGCGCTCCAGGTTCACCCCCTGTTCGGCCAGCAGCCGGGTGATGTCGCGCACGATGCCGGGGCGATCGTTGCCCACCAGCTCCATCGCGATCGGCTTCCAGGTGCACGACGGCTCGATGCCGCTTTCGGCGATCAGCACGCGAATCCCGTGCTTGCCCAGCGCCTGCAACGCCTCCACCAGTTCGTCATAGGATTCGGCCGGTACCGCGACGCGCAGGATGCCGGCGAATTGCCCTGCCATGCGCGACATGCGACTCTCCAGCCAGTTGCCGTTATGCTCGGCGATGCATTCGGCCACCCGCTCCACCTGGCCGGCGCGGTCAGGGGCAATCACGGTCAAGACAAGATGATCCACGCGCCAGTCCTCTCTCCAGCCCCCGAATACCGGGGGCGCCGATCAAGTATAGGCAAGGCGCGGCAACCTGCCGCAGCGGGCTCGAACAACAAATCGTGTACTGTTTTTAGATTTATCTGGAACAATTCACTCGATTTTTGAGAACATGCCCGCTCCCAGAACGACGTTTTGCGACCAAATGGTCGCAAAACGGCGTATTTAGTCTGATTTTCCCAAGCGCAGCGCTTCATGTAGTATGCCGCGACGCGCACTACAAAAATGTTGAAACAAGAGCTGAATAGCTGAGCAGAGTGAGGCAAGCAATGACTGAACACGTTCAAGTCGGTGGCCTTCAGGTCGCCAAAGTCCTGTTCGACTTCGTGAACAACGAAGCCATTCCCGGAACCGGCGTCAACGCCGAGCAGTTCTGGATCGGGGCAGAGAAGATCATCAACGACCTCGCTCCAAAGAACAAAGCCCTGCTGGCCAAGCGTGACACCCTGCAGGCGCAGATCGACGCCTGGCACCAGGCGCGCAAGGGCCAGGCCCACGATGCTCCGGCTTACAAGGCCTTCCTCCAGGAGATCGGCTACCTGCTGCCAGAAGCGGCGGACTTCCAGGCCTCCACCCAGAATGTCGATGACGAGATCGCTCGCATGGCCGGCCCGCAGCTGGTAGTGCCGGTGATGAACGCACGCTTCGCCCTCAACGCCTCCAACGCCCGCTGGGGCTCGCTGTACGACGCGCTGTACGGCACCGACGCCATCAGCGAAGCCGGTGGCGCCGAGAAGGGCAAGGGCTACAACAAGGTACGCGGCGACAAGGTCATCGCCTTCGCCCGCGCCTTCCTCGACGAGTCTGCGCCACTGGCGGCCGGCTCCCACGTCGATGCCACCCGTTACAGCATTGCCGATGGCAAGCTGGTGGTCACCCTCAAGGGTGGCAGCAACAGCGGCCTGCGCGACGACGCGCAACTGGTCGGCTACCAGGGTGATGCCACGGCCCCTGTCGCCGTGCTGCTGAAAAACAACGGCCTGCACTTCGAAATCCAGATCGATGCCAGCACCCCGGTCGGCCAGACCGACGCCGCTGGGGTCAAGGACGTGCTGATGGAAGCCGCCCTGACCACCATCATGGACTGCGAAGACTCCGTGGCCGCGGTGGATGCCGACGACAAGGTGGTGATCTACCGCAACTGGCTGGGCCTGATGAAGGGCGACCTGGCCGAAAGCGTGAGCAAGGCCGGCCAGACCTTCACCCGCACCATGAACCCGGACCGCGAGTACACCGCGCCCAATGGCGGCTCGCTGAGCCTGCATGGCCGTTCGCTGCTGTTCGTGCGCAACGTCGGTCACCTGATGACCATCGACGCGATCCTCGACAAGGATGGCAACGAAGTGCCCGAAGGCATCCTCGATGCGCTGGTCACCAACCTGGCTGCGGTGCACAACCTCAATGGCAACACCACCCGCAAGAACAGCCGCACCGGCTCGGTGTACATCGTCAAGCCGAAGATGCACGGCCCTGAAGAAGCCGCCTTCACCAACGAGCTGTTCGGTCGCGTCGAAGACGTGCTGGGCCTCAAGCGCAACACCCTGAAGGTCGGCATCATGGACGAGGAGCGCCGTACCACGGTCAACCTCAAGGCTTGCATCCAGGCCGCCAGCGAGCGCGTGGTGTTCATCAACACCGGCTTCCTCGACCGTACCGGCGACGAGATCCACACCTCCATGGAAGCGGGCGCCGTGGTGCGCAAGGGCGCCATGAAAACCCAGAAGTGGATCGGTGCCTACGAGAACAACAACGTCGACGTGGGCCTTGCCACCGGCCTGCAGGGCCGCGCGCAGATCGGCAAGGGCATGTGGGCCATGCCTGATCTGATGGCCGACATGCTCGAGCAGAAGATCGCCCACCCACTGGCCGGTGCCAACACCGCCTGGGTGCCGTCGCCGACCGCCGCCGCGCTGCACGCGCTGCACTATCACAAGGTCGACGTGTTCGCCCGCCAGGCGGAGCTTGCCAAGCGTGCGCCGGCCTCGGTCGACGATATCCTGACCATTCCGCTGGCCACCGACACCAACTGGTCGGACGAAGAGATCCGCAACGAACTGGACAACAATGCCCAGGGCATTCTTGGCTATGTAGTGCGCTGGATCGACCAGGGCGTGGGTTGCTCGAAAGTGCCGGACATCAACGATGTGGGCCTGATGGAAGACCGCGCCACCCTGCGGATTTCCGCGCAGTTGCTGGCCAATTGGCTGCGTCACGGCATCATCAGCGAGGCGCAGGTGATCGAAGGCCTCAAGCGCATGGCGCCGGTGGTCGACAAGCAGAACGCCAACGACCCGCTGTACCGCCCGATGGCACCGGACTTCGACAGCAACATCGCCTTCCAGGCGGCGGTCGAGCTGGTGATCGAGGGTGCGAAGCAGCCGAACGGTTATACCGAGCCGGTACTGCATCGCCGTCGTCGCGAGTTCAAGGCGCGCAACGGGCTGTAAGCTCGTTACAGCGCTGCCTGACGCACCCCTTCGCTGGCAAGCCAGCGAAGGGGTTCAGCCGATGCCCAGCTCATGCCTCACCAGCTTCACCAGCTTTTCCAGCTTCTCCTGGTCGAGCGGCTTGAGCAGAAAGTCGACCACGCTCAGGTGCATTGCCGCAATCGCGTCCTGCACCTTGGCATCGCCCGACACGATGATGATCGGCAACGCGGCCTGGTCCGACTCACGAATCTGCTCGATGAACTCGATGCCCCCCACCGGCTGCATGCGCAGGTCGGTAATCAGCAGCCCGATCCTGGGTTCGCGCTTGAGGTAGTCGAACGCCACCGTGGTGTTTTCTGCGGCAAGGCAACGAATGCCATGGGCCTTCAAGTAACTCGCCAGCGCTTCGCGCGACCCTTTGTCGTCTTCGACGATCAGCACCTTGGGCAGCGCGGTCCCGCGCGCAGTCACGCTCGCCAGCGCCTTGCGCTCGGCTTCGCTCAGTATGTCGTCGGCTTCGGGCATGGCTGTTCCATCGTAAAAATATCCGTTGAATCAAGTTCAGACCGCAAACGCATGTGCCGCAACCCGCCTTTCGTCGGATAATTGACGCTTACCCACTTTAGACAAACGTCCAATGGGCACTGCGCACCCCGCGGCCGACCATGCAGCACGATAAAAACAAATGCTCGGCCCTCGGCGCCGACGCACAGATGCGGTAAAGCTCATGAGCAAGATGGACGCCTTCGACCAGGCCGGCAAAACCGCAGTACTGCAGAATATTCACGGCACCATGCAGTTCCTGCAACGCTTTCCTCCCTTCAACCAGATGGAAAACGCCCACCTGGCGTACCTGGTGGAACAATGCCAGCTGCGCTTCTACGCCAGCGGTGAGAGCATCATCAAGCCTGCCGACGGACCCGTCGAGCACTTCTACATCGTCAAGCAGGGACGCGTGGTGGGCGAGCGCAACCATGCCGCCACCGGCACCGAGACCACCTTCGAGATCACCGGAGGCGAGTGCTTCCCGCTGGCCGCCCTGCTGGGCGAGCGCGCCACCCGTACCGAACACCTGGCCGCCGAAGACACCTTCTGCCTGCAACTGAACAAGGCGGCGTTCATCCGCCTGTTCGCACTCTCAGAAGTGTTTCGGGATTTTGCCCTGCGGGGTGTCAGCAGCCTGCTCGACCAGGTCAACCAGCAGGTCCAGCGCCGCGCAGTTGAAACCCTTGGCAACCAGTATTCGCTCAATACCCGCCTGGGTGAGCTGGCCATGCGTCATCCGGTCACCTGCGCCCCAGATACGCCCGTACGCGAGGCCGTACGCCTGATGCACGAGCAGCAGGTGGGCAGCATCGTGATCGTCGACGAGCAGCGCGCACCGGTCGGCATCTTCACCCTGCGCGACCTGCGCCAGGTGGTGGCCGATGCCAGTGCCGACTTCGCCGCGCCGATCGCCGCGCACATGACCGCCGCGCCTTTCTACCTCAGCCCCCAGGCCAGCGCCTTCGACGCCGCCATCGCGATGACCGAGCGCCATATCGCCCATGTGTGCCTGGTACAGGACCAGCGTCTGTGCGGGGTGGTCTCCGAGCGCGACCTGTTCTCGCTGCAGCGGGTCGACCTGGTACACCTGGCACGCACCATCCGTCACGCCGCGCGGGTCGAGAACCTGGTGTCGCTGCGCGGCGAGATCGGCCAGCTGGTCGAGCGCATGCTCGCCCATGGCGCCTCGTCCACCCAGATCACCCACATCATCACCCTGCTCAACGACCACACCGTGTGCCGGGTGATCGAACTGGCGATCCAGGACAAGGGCAACCCCGGCGTGCCGTTCAGCTGGCTGTGCTTCGGCAGCGAAGGCCGCCGCGAACAGACCCTGCACACCGACCAGGACAACGGCATCCTGTTCGAGGCACGCGACGCGGCCCAGGCTGCCGAAATTCGCGCCCGCCTGCTGCCGCTGGCGCAGCACATCAACCAGGGCCTGGCGCAGTGCGGCTTCACCCTGTGCAAGGGCAACATCATGGCCGGCAACCCCGAGCTGTGTCTGTCGAGGGCCGAGTGGGCACGGCGCTTTGCCGCGTTCATCCGCGAAGCCACCCCCGAGAACCTGCTGGCCTCGAGCATCTATTTCGACCTGCGCGTGGTGTGGGGCGACGAACAGGCGTGCGAACAACTGCGCCAGGGCATCCTCGACCAGGTCGCCGACAACCGCCTGTTCCAGCGCATGATGGCCGCCAACGCCCTGCGCCAGCGCCCGCCCGTGGGGCGCTTTCGCGAGTTCGTGCTGACCCGCAGCGGCAACGACAAGGCCGCCACCCTCGACCTCAAGGTGCAAGGCCTCACGCCCTTCGTCGACGGCGCGCGCCTGCTGGCGCTGGCCAATGGCGTGCACGCCAACAACACCCTGGAGCGCCTGCGCCAGCTGGTAGGCAAGGAAGTGATCGACCCGCTCGATGGCGGCGCCTATGAAGAGGCCTACCACTTCATCCAGCAGACCCGCATGCAGCAGCACCAGTTGCAGACCCGCCAGAACCTGCCCTACTCCAACCGCGTCGACCCCGACAGCCTCAACGACCTGGACCGGCGCATCCTGCGCGAATCGCTGCGCCAGGCCCAGCGTCTGCAAAGCAGCCTGGCCCTGCGCTACCAACTATGAGCGACCTGTCATGAGCCTGTTCGCCTGGCTGCGCCCCAGCCAACCCCCACTGGACGCCGCCCAGCAGCAGCGTCTGGCCCAACTGCCCGGCCCCGCCCCGCTACAGGACCACACCCTGCGCGCCCAGCGCTGGGTGGTGCTGGACCTGGAAACCACCGGCCTGAACCTGAACCGCGACCAGGTGCTGTCGATTGGCGCGGTGGTGATCGAGGACGGCGCCATCGACTTCAGCCAGCAGTTCGAGCGCACCCTGCACCGGCATGACCACAAGCCAGGCCCCAGCGTGCTGATCCATGGCCTGGGGCCCAGTGCGATTGCCGCCGGCTGCGTGCCGGCCGATGCACTGCTCGACCTCATGGCGTTCATCGGCGACAGCCCGCTGCTGGCGTTTCACGCCGGCTTCGACCAGCGCATGCTCAGCCGCGCCCTGAAGGACAGCCTGGGCTACCGCCTGCAGCACCCGTTCATCGACGTGGCCGAGCTGGCCCCGCTGCTCAACCCCGACGTGGTGTTGCGCGACGCCGGGCTCGACGACTGGACCGCGCACTTCGGCCTGCAGGCCGGTGAACGCCACCACGCCAGCGCCGATGCACAGGTCACTGCCGAACTGGCACTGATCCTGTTCAGCCAGGCGCGACGCCAGCACATCGACAGCCCGCTGCTGCTGGAGCATCGCCTGCAAGGCTGGCGCCGGCGACGGCAACACAGCCACGGCTTCTGACCAGCCCCCGGATACGACATCCGATGAGCGTTAATTGCACAGTGCCAGCGGCTCTGACACAATCGCGAATAATTCTCGTTAGTTAACGCATCTATTCCGGGGAACACCTTGTCGTCAGTGCAAAGCCCACACGGTGAGCTGGTTGGTGCGCTGTACCGTGACCATCGCGGCTGGCTGCTGGGCTGGCTGCGGCGCAACGTCGCCTGTGCCGAGCGCGCCGAAGACCTGAGCCAGGACACCTTCGTGCGCCTGCTCGGGCGCGAGCAGCTGCCCGCACCACGCGAGCCGCGGGCGTTCCTGGCCGCGGTGGCGCGCGGCCTGCTGTTCGACCATTTTCGCCGGGCGGCACTGGAGCAGGCATACCTCGCCGAACTGATGCTGATCCCCGAAGCCGAGCAGCCGTCACCGGAAGAACAGCACCTGATCCTCGAAGACCTCAAGGCCATCGACCGCCTGCTGGGCAAGCTGTCGAGCAAGGCGCGCGCCGCGTTCCTGTACAACCGCCTCGACGGCATGGGCCATGCCGAGATCGCCGAGCGCCTGGGCGTGTCGGTGTCGCGGGTGCGCCAGTACCTGGCCCAGGGCATGCGCCAGTGCTATGTGGCGCTGTACGGCGAGCCGACATGAACGGCTTCAGTAGCAGGCCGGTATCGGCCAAGGTGCTTGATGCCGCCATCGCCTGGCAGCTGTGCCTGGATGCGGGCAGCGCCGAGGAACGTGCCGATTTCGAGCGCTGGCACGCGGCAGACGAAGAACATGCGCGGGCCTGGATGCAGCTGGGCATGCTCAACCAGCGCTTCGCCGCAGCGGCCGGCCCGGCGCGCAAGGCCCTGGGCGAAACCCGGGCCGGCCTGCGCCAGCGCGTGCGCAAGCTGGGCAGCGGGCTGGCCAGCATCCTGCTGGTGGGCGGCCTGCTCGGCTGGCTGAGTACCCACCAGAGCCTGGACTACTGGCTGGCCGACCAGCGCACGGCCACCGGCGAGCAGCGCAGCCTGCGCCTGGAGGACGGCACCCTGCTCAGCCTCAACACCCATTCGGCGGTGGATGTTCGCTTCGATGGCCAGCAGCGCCTGATCGTGCTGCGCGAAGGCGAGATTTCCATCGAGACCGGGCACAAGGATGACCGTCCGTTCATCGTCGCCACGGCCGACGGGCGCCTGCGTGCACTGGGCACACGCTTCCTGGTGCGCCTGGAAGACCAGGGCACGCGCCTGAGCGTGTTGCAGTCGGCGGTGGCAGCCAAGCCGCAGGACAGCGGCGACGAGCAGATCGTGCGCGAAGGCCAGCAGGTGATGATGAGTCACGACCAGCTGGGCAGCATCGATCCGCTGGCCCTGGGCGCCGACGCCTGGACCCACGGCATGCTGGTGGTCGACAACGTGCGCCTGGATGCGCTGGTGCAGGAGCTGGGGCGTTACCGCAGCGGCTACCTGGGGGTGTCGCCGGAGGTGGCCGGGTTGCGCATTACCGGCAGCTTCCCGCTGCACGATACCGACCTTGCGCTGCAGTCGCTGCTGCCGACCTTGCCGGTGCAGGTGCAAAAGCGCACGCCATGGTGGGTGACGATCGTGGCCAAGGGCGAGACCCCGTAAAACGCCTTCGCCTGCAACGCCCTCCTGCAGGAGCGGGCGTTGCCGGCGAAGGCCTCAACATTATTTTTTACCCACCCCCTGACACTTTTCCCTTTTCACTCGGCATGGAAGCTAGTTAGCACTATTGCGCCGAGGAACCGCTGCATGTCCCGTCCCCTTGAAAAGCTGTTGCGTCATTGCCTGCTGACCCTGGCCCTGACCAGCACCGCCGCCATCGCCGCCGAATCGAGCGCCGCGCGCAGCTACAGCCTGCCCGCCGGGCCGTTGTCGACCACCCTCAACCTGATCGCCAGCCAGGCCGGCATTGCCCTGACCCTGGACCCGAGCCTGGCCAGCGGACGCACCTCGGCGCCGGTCAGCGGCCAGTACGACGGCCTCGGCGCCCTGCAGGCCGCCCTGCGCGGCACCGGCCTGCAACTGCAGCAGAGCAGCGCCGGCACCTACAGCCTGATCGCCGCCCCCGAAGGCAGCCTGGCCCTGCCGGAAACCAGCATCAACGCCGCCGGCGACTACGAGAGCGCCTGGGGCCCGGCCACCGGCTACGTCGCCACCCGCACCGCCGCCGGCACCAAGACCGACACTCCGATCGTCGAGGCGCCACGCTCGATGTCGGTGATCACCCGCGAACAGCTCGACCAGCGCCAGGTGCTCAACCTCAACGACGCGCTGCGTTACACCGCGGGCGTGCAAAGCAGCGGCTATGGCTCGGACTCGCGCGCCGACTGGCTGCGCGTGCGCGGCTTCGACCCCACCCAGTTTCTCGACGGCCTGCCGCTGCCCAAGGGTTCGTTCGCCAACCCCAAGGTCGAACCCTGGAACCTGGAACGCATCACCGTACTGCGCGGCCCGGCCTCTTCGGTGTATGGCCAGACCCCGCCCGGCGGCATGCTCGACATGCTCAGCCGACGCCCGCAGGCCGAAAGCGTGCACCAGATCGAAGCCCAGGTCGGCAGCAACGAACACCGCCAGATCAACTTCGACAGCACCGGCAAGATCGACGACGCCGGCCAGTTTCTGTACCGCGTCAGCGGCGTGGTACGCGACAGCAACGCACCGGTCGACCATATTCCCGACAAGCGCTACAACCTCGCCCCCAGCCTGACCTGGAACGTCGACGACGACACCAGCCTGACCTTCATCTCGCAGTTCACCCGCGACGATACCGGCATCACCGGGCAGTTCCTGCCCTTGCAGGGCACCCGGCTGGCCTCGCCTGCCGGGGCAAAGATTTCCCACCACAAGAACCTCGGTGAGCCGGGCTGGGATTTCTACGACCGCACCTACTACGCCCTGGGCTACGCCTTCGAGCACCGCCTCGACGACGTATGGCAGCTGCGCCAGAACCTGCGCTACACCAAGAGCGACCTGTCGTTTCGCGCGGTCAACGTGGCCACCTTCAACACCGTAGAACCCGACGGCACGGTCAACCGCGAGGCCGGCATCGTCAACGAAGACATCAGCCAGTTCGCCGTCGACAACAACCTGCAGGCCAACTTCAGCACCGGCGCGCTGGAGCACACCCTGCTGCTGGGCCTGGACCACCAGCGCTCCAACACCAACTACCAGTGGCTGTATGGCGGCTCGTACAACTACGACGCCAACGGCAACATCAGCGGTATCAACGTGCCGCCGATCAGCGTGATCCGGCCGGTGTATGGCGCCGACATGTCCAACGTGAACTATTTCGCGCTGCAGGACTACGGCCAGAAAACCCGCCAGACCGGCGTCTACGTGCAGGACCAGATCGCCCTGGACAACTGGCGCCTGACCCTGGGCGGGCGTGAGGACTGGATTCACACCGGCACCACCTTCCACAACAAGGGCGACGCCACCAGCACCCAGCGCGACAAGGCCTTCACCGGCAACGTGGGCCTGAGCTACGTGTTCGACAACGGCCTCACCCCGTACCTGTCCTATACCGAGTCGTTCCAGCCGACCACCGGCGCCAACGTGGATGCGGCGCAGTCGTTCAAGCCCACCGAAGGCCGCCAGTACGAAGTGGGCGTCAAGTTCCAGCCGGTGGGCAGCAACACCCTGCTGACCGCTGCCGCCTACGACCTGCGCCAGAGCAACGTGAAGGTCACCGAAGGCAGCATCTCTCGCAGTGTCGGTGAATTGCAGGTGCGCGGCATCGAGCTGGAAGCCACCAGCGCCGTCACCGACAACCTCAAACTGGTCGGCTCCTACACCTACACCGATACCGAGATCCGCAAGGGCGTGCCTGGCGAAGTCGGCAACCGCATGGCGCTGATCCCGCGCAACCAGGCCACCCTGTGGGCCGACTACACCTGGCACGCCGGCCCGCTGGACGGCTTCGGCATGGGCGCCGGGGTTCGCTATGTCGGCGATACCTACGGCAACACCGCCAACACCGAGGTGGCGCATGTAGGCTCCTACACCGTGTACGACGCTGCCGTGCACTACGACCTGGGTCGCCTGGACAGCAGCATGAAGGGGCTGAGCGTGGCGGTGGAAGCCAAGAACCTGTTCAACAAGGACTACCTGGCCAACTGCGACGGGTTCTGGTGCTACTACGGCGACCAGCGCAACGTGGTCGCCAGCGTGAACTACACGTTCTAGGGCCAACGATGAAGAGCCAAACCATACGTCGCTGGTCGTGGGTGCATACCTGGAGCAGCCTGGTGTGCACGCTGTTTCTGCTGTTGCTGGCGCTGACCGGGCTGCCGCTGATCTTCCACCACGAGATCGACCACCTGCTGGGCGATGCGCCCGAGCTCAAGGTAATGCCCGCCGACACACCCAGACTCGACCTGCAGGCCCTGGTGCTCAAGGCCCAGGCCCATCGCCCGGGCGAGGTGATGCAGTACTTCGGCTGGGACGAGGACGACAGCAACGGCGTGATCGCGATCATGGCCGCCACCGCCGGTACCGAGCCCAACTCGTCGCACACCTTCATGCTCGACGGGCGTACTGGCGAGGTGGTGGAGATGCCCTCGGCCAACGGCGGCTTCATGCTGACCATGCTGCGCCTGCATGTGGACATGTTCGCCGGCTTGCCGGGCAAGCTGCTGCTGGCCTTCATGGGCCTGCTGTTCGTGGTGGCGATCATCTCCGGGGTGGTGCTGTACGCGCCATTCATGCGCAGGCTGAAGTTCGCCACGGTACGCCACGACAAATCGCGGCGCCTGCGCTGGCTCGACCTGCACAACCTGATCGGCATCGTGACCCTGACCTGGGCGCTGGTGGTGGGCGTGACCGGGGTGATCAGCGCGCTGTCCGACCTGGTCATCGCGGCCTGGCGCAACGACAGCCTCAGCGCGATGATCGCACCGTACCGCGATGCACCGCCGCTGACCGCACTGGCCCCGGCCAGCCGTCTGCTGGACATTGCCGCCGAGGCGGCGCCGGGCATGCAGCCGGACTTCATCGCCTTCCCCGGCACGCGCTTTTCCAGCGAGCACCACTATGCGGTGTTCATGAAGGGCAGCACCCACCTGACCGCTCACCTGCTGACCCCGGTACTGATCGATGCCAGCACCTTGCAGGTGACGGCGATTGGCGAGCGGCCGTGGTACATGGACGCGATGGGCCTGTCGCAGCCGCTGCACTTTGGCGACTACGGCGGCCGGCCGATGCAGATTCTATGGGCGCTGCTGGATGTGCTGACGATCATCGTGCTCGGCAGCGGCGTGTATTTGTGGTGGGTGCGCAGGCGACGTGATGAAGCGTGAATCGAGGTTCTGGAAGGTGTTCGGCATGCCGGGCCTGATTGCCCTGCTGGGCGCAGTGGGGCTGTTCGCGGCGCTACTGGGGGATGGCCCGTGGGATGTGCTGGCGTGGGTGGGGCTGGCCCTGCCGGTGGGGTACAGCCTGCGAGGTTTTTGGCCGGCCGCGCGATAGTCTTGGCCGGCAAGGCCGGCGCCTGCAAGGTTTCACGTCGTCTACAGGAGCCGGCCTTGTCGGCGAAGGCGCAGGTCAGTCAGCCAGTTTCGGCAGGCACTCATCCAGCCGCTGGTGCAACGCACTGTCCGCCGGCCAGTTGCGCAACAACCGCGCCCGGTCACGGGCGAAGGCCTTGGCGAAACTGAGCTGGGTGGCGTGCTGGCACATCGCATCAAGGTCGATCAGCGACCATTGACCGTCCTGCCAGAACAGGTTGTGGCCCTTCAGGTCGCCGTGGCTGATGCGTTCGCCCATCAGCTGCTGCAACAGGGTCTGCAGCGCTTGCAGTTGCTCCTCTGGCACCTCGGCGCTGTCGACGTAGGGCGCAAAGCTCTCGATCAGGTCCGGCCCGTCGGCGTACTCGGTCACCAGGTACGCACGGCTGCGCAGCCCCAGCACGCGCTGCTCCAGCACCGCCACCGGCCTGGGCGTGGCGATGCCGAGGAACTCCAGGCGATGCCCTTCGATCCACGAATGCCAGGCCCGGCTGGGGCGCCAGAAGCGCTTGAACCAGTGGGCGGTGTTCTTGATGTTGTAGCGCTTGAGCACCAGGCTGCGACCGCCCGCCTCGACCCGTGCCACGCTCGCCGCGCCGCCAGTCTTGTACAGGTGGCCCTGGTCGATCAGCGCGTCGGCCTGCTCCAGCACCGGCAGCATGGCCGCCACCTCCGATCGACGGATCGCGCGCAGGCCCGAGGCCCCGCGCTGCACGCTGAACAGCGTGCACTCGCGACCAGCCTTGTCCAGGTAGTCCTTCAGACGCCAGCTGCGCACCTTGTCGATCTGCTTCTGCAAGGCTTCCAGCGGCAGCGCATGCTCGCCGTTGACCAGCACGTAGTGCACCAGCAGTTCCTCGACGAAGGGCTCCAGGCGCTTGGGCAACTGCGCAAAGAATACCCCCAGGTTCTGCAGCACCTGCTGACGCGACAGCGGCTGGCCCGGGGTTTCGGCCTTCACCCCCGCGCCATCGATCAGGTACAGCTCCCCGCCATGGCGCAGCAGGTTGTCCAAGTGCAGGTCAGCCTGCCACAGGCCCTTGGCATGCATCTGCGCCACGGCGCGCAGGGCTTCGCCCAGCACTTCCTGCTGGGCATCGGCAAGCACCGGCAGGCCCTCGACCGCCGCCCAGGCATCCGCCAGGCTGTGGGCGTGCTCAAGAAATTCGAACAGCAGCCAGCCGCCCTCGCCTTCACGCAGGCCGTCGGCCAGCAGCAACGGCGTGGTCAGCCCCTGGCTGGCCAGCAGGCGCGCACCGTCCAGTTCGCGCTGGAAGTGGCGGGCGGCGCTGCTGCCCACCAGCAGCTTGGCCAGCACCGGCTTGCCACGCCAGATCCCGGCACCGACATACCGCTGCCCCGGCAGCACCCGCAGCAGGCTGAGCAGTTGCAGCTCGGCCGGCCCGGCGGCGTCGGCCAGGGCAATGCTCAATGGCAGTTGCGGGCTGCGCCCGGCGTCCTTGAGTTCAGACAAACGCATCAGCGGGCCTCTTTTTCACGACGGCGATGCAGCAGGCGCTGCAGCCAGGTATCCACCAGCGTACTGTCGGCCGGTTGCTCCAGGTAGGCGGCCAGCATCAGCCGTACATCGCTCTCGCTCCATGCGCCGGCACGACGCAGCAGCGGCTCCAGGTCCTTGAGGCGATCACGCTGGCCCAGCAGCAGCGGCCGGGTTTTCTCCAGGTCGATCAACTGCGCCTGCCAGCCTTCGCTGCGCTCGCGCAAAAAGATGTGCTTGGGGTAGAAGCAGCCATGCACCTGCCCCGCCGCGTGCACCGTGCGGGCCAGTTCGCCACAGGCGCGCAGGATGCCCTGGCGTTGCTCCAGGGCCAGTTGCGGCCACTGCCCGAGCAGGTGGTCAAGATCGCTCCAGTCATCCAGCGCACGGGTCATCAGGATCGCGCGGCGCTCGCCGTCGACCCTGCGCTCGGCGTAGAACAACGCCTGCAAGGCCGGGATCTGCAGCTTCTGGTAGCGCTTGATGTTGCGAAACTCGCGGGCGAAGGTCGGCTCGCCGAAGGGGCTGTGCAGGGTGCGCGTGAGGTAGTCGCTCTGGCGCTTGAGGTAGAACCCCTTGCCCTCCAGCTCCAGGCGGTACACGCGGCTCCAGCCGCCGCGCCCGGTGTTGGGCTCGTCCACGGCGTCCAGCTGCAGCGCCCACAGCGCCTCGAAGCTGTTCAGGCCGTGGCGTTCAAGCAGTGCAGCTTCGGCACTGGCCAGGAAATCACTCATTCGCGCCCCTCGAAAAACGTCACGACGTGCCGCACGCGGCGCTTGTCCGACGCGTTCAGGCGATCGCGACGGCGATATTGCAGGTAGAACCGCAGGCGCTGGGTGGCCGACAGGTGATACTTGGCCACCTTGTCCAGGCAGGCCAGATCCTTGGTGATGCGATAGCGCAGCATGAAGCCGACCCAGAACGCACCGGTCGGGCAGTCGATGAAGAACAGCATGCCCTTGTCATCGACCAGCAGGTTGCGCCACTTGAGGTCGTTGTGGGTGAAGTGATGGTCGTGCATCACCCGCGTGTGGCGGGCCAGCTGTCGGCTGACATGGTCGACCCAGCCGGCATCTGCCAGGCGCGGGTCGTTGCGCTTGGCCAGCGCCGAGAGGTCCTCGGTGCGCGGCAGCTCGCGGGTGATCATGGCGCCCCGGTGGAAGGCGAAGCCGCGCCGTTCCAGGCCGCAGGCCACCACCTCGGCGGTGGGGATGTCCCACTTGGCGAACTGCTTGAGGTTCTGCCACTCGGCCTTGATCCGCGGGCGCCCCAGGTAGCGGCGCAGGCCCTTGCCGGCGCCGGTGTAACGCTTGACGTAGTAGTTCACCCCGCCGCGCTCCACGCGAATCACTTCGCTGAGCGGGTCGTGGGTGAGGCGTTCGCCCTTGAGCGCGAACACCGCGTCGATGCTGCCGAAATCCTGTGCCAGGGCCGCGTAGGCCGGCTCCAGTGTCCAACCCGCCATCAGAGCGCGTCCCCATACCGTTGTTTACGCTCGTAGAGCTTGTTTGCCTTGCCCTCCAGCCAGCGCAGCAAGGTTGCGTGCTCGGCCAGGATCTGGCGCAGCGGCTGCTGGAAGTAGCCGCGCAGAAAGCGCAGCTTGTCGCGTCGGGTCAGGCCGATGTCCAGCGCCGAGAAGTACAGCGCGGCCAGGTCCTTGTCGCGCCAGCGTCGGGAAATGCTGGCGCGGGTCTGGGCCCGGTGCAGGTCGATCACCGACAGCCTGAAGTCGTCCGGGGTTACCGGGCGGTCGGTGTGCAGCAGAAAGTGGCAGATGTAGCAGTCGCGGTGGTTGACCCCGGCGCGGTGCATCATGCCGGTCATGCGCGCCACCTCGGCGATCAGCGCACGCTTGAGACGCGGCGCCGGCGGCGTCCTGACCCAGTCGAGGCTGAAGTCCTCGAGGCTGACGGTGGGCGCCAGCTCCTCGGTGACGATGAACGAATGCTGGGTCGCCGGGTTGCTGCCGCGTTCGCCGTAGGCCACCGCGGTCATGGTCGGCACCCCGACTTGGTGCAGGCGCTGGATGGCCTGCCATTCCTGGCCGGCACCGAGCACCGGCAGCTTGGCGGTGAACAGGTTCTTGAAGATCTCGCCCCAGCCGATGCCGCGGTGGATCTTGACGAAATAACCGTTGCCCTCGACCTCGGTGCGCAGCGTGCGCCGGCCTTCCAGCTCGCGGTACACCTCGCCTTGCAGGGCCTCGACGGCGTCGAAGGCATCGCGCCCGGCCCACAGGCGCTTGAAGGGTTCAGCCAGTATCAGTTTCATGCGCGCTCCTGCGCCAGGATCACGTCGGCCGCATGCTGCGGCATGCTGTACAGGTCGGCGGTGTCGGCGAATGCCAGGCCGTTGCGGCCCCAGTCGGCACGCGCCGCATCGTCTTCGAGCATACGTTGCAGGTAGCGGTTGAGTTGCTCCTGCTCGAACGGCTCGTCGAGCACCAGGCCGGCATCGGCCTCAGCGATGTAATGGGCATAGCCGCACACTGCCGAAACCAGTACCGGCAACCCGGCCACCACGGCTTCGAGCAGCACGGTGCCGGTGTTCTCGTTGTAGGCCGGGTGGATCAGTGCGTCGGCCCCGAGCAGAAAGCGCGGGATATCGCTGCGGCCCTTGAGGAACTGCACCTGCTCGGTCAGCCCCAGGGTCGCGCTCTGCAGCTGGAACACCTTGGGGTCGTCCTGGCCGATGACCATCAGCCGGGTGCGCTTGCGCAGGCTGTTGGGCAAGGCGGCCAGCGCCTTGAGGCTGCGGTCCACGCCCTTGGTCTTGAAGCCCGAGCCGATCTGCACCAGCAGGCGCTCGTCGTCCGCCAGGTTGAACTCGCGGCGAAACTCGGCGCGGATCTCGGCGGCATTGGCCGGCGCCCGGCGGTCCTGGCTGATGCCCGGAGGCAGCAGGTGGAAGCGCTCGGCGGGGGTGCCGTAGTGCTTGACGAACAGCGGCTGCTGGACCTCGGAGATCATCAGGATCTGGGTCTTGGCGTCCTTGCCGAACACCGCACGCTCGTACTCGGCAAAGTGGCGGTAGCGGCCCCAGCGGCGGTACAGCGAGTGGCGCAGGTTCTGCGCCTTGTCCTCGAAGCAGCCGTCGGCGGCGTAGTACACGTCCAGCCCCGGCATCTTGTTGAAGCCGATCAGGCGGTCGACCGGGCGCCTGGCCAGGTCGGCCTGCATCCAGTCGGTGAGCTTCTCGTTGCGCCGATGGTTGAACAGCGCCTTGACCGGCGCCACCAGCACTTCGAAGCCCTCGGGCACGTCGCCCTCCCAGATCAGGGTATACACCCGGATCTGGTGGCCACGGCGCTGGCACTCCAGGGCGATGCGCATGAAGTCACGCTGCAGTCCGCCGAAGGGGAAATACTTGTAGAGCACAAAGGCCAGTTGCATCAACGCACATCCTCTGCCCGCAGCAACGCGCTCAACTGGCTCGCCACACGCTCGGGGTTCAGGCGAGTGAAGCACAGCGGCCACTCGCGTTTGAGATCGAACCGGCGCCGGTCGTCGGCGCTCGGCTTGTAGGTGCACTTCTTCTGCAGGCACGGGGCGCAGGGGAAGTCACTGCCCAGGTGCACCTGGGCCTTGCCGTAGGCCCCGGTCAGGCCCGGGTTGGTAGGGCCGAACAGCGACAGGGTAGGCACATCGAGTGCCGCCGCCAGGTGCCCAAGGCCGGTGTCGACGGCCACGCAGGCCTTGGCGGCAGCCAGCACCCGGGCGACCCCGGCCAGGTTCAGCCTGGGCAGCACCTGGGCGTTCTTCAGGCCCTGGGCGATGCGCTCGGCGCGGGCCTTTTCGGCCGGGTTGCCCCATGGCAGGCAGATATGCAGGCCGGCACGCCCCAGGCGTTCGGCCAACTGGCGCCAGTACAGTTCGGGCCAGTGCTTGGTGTCCCAGGTGGTGCCATGCAGGAACACCACGTAGGGCTTGGTGGGTATCTCTTCCAGGCGCGAGCGATCCAGGCCGTAGTCACCCAGCCCCGAGGGCAGGTCGTAGCCCAGCGCCAGGGCGAACAGCTGGCGCACCCGCTCCACCGCATGCTGCCCGCGGGCCACCGACAGGCGCCGGTCGTAGAAGCGGCTGGCCAGCCCCTCGCGTGCCGAGTAGCGGTCCAGCCCGGCCACCGGCGCCTTGACGTAGCGGGTCAGCCAGGCGCTTTTCACCAGGCCCTGGGCGTCGATCACCAGGTCGTACTTGCGCTCGCGCAGGCGCTTCTTGAACTGGCGCCATTCGCCGTTCTTCAAGGTTTGCCAGAGGTTCTTGCGCCAGCGACGGATGGCCACCGGGATCACGTGATCGACCGCAGGGTGCCAGGTGGGGATTTCGGCGAAGCCTTCCTCGACCACCCAGTCGAAGCGGATGCCGGGAATGGCGTGCGCCGCGTCGGTCAGTGCCGGCAGCGCGTGGATGACATCCCCCAGCGAGGAGGTCTTGATCAGCAGTACCCGCAACTTAATCGACCTCGACCGTGACGTCGACCAGCGACGGACCGTTGAGCCGCTGCAACGCCGAGGCCACCGCCTCCGGTTCCAGCAGACGCAGGCAATTGTAGTGGCCGAAGCGGCAGGTGCGGTCGAAGCACGGGCTGCATTCCAGCCCCAGGCGCACCACCTCGACCTGGTCGGCCAACGGTGGGGTGAAGCCCGGCGAGGTCGACCCGTACACCGCCACCAGCGGGCGATTGAGCGCTGCGGCCACGTGCATCAGCCCCGAATCGTTGGACACCACCGCATCGCTGCACGACAGCAGGTCGATCGCCTCGGCGAGCGAGGTCTCGCCGCTGAGGTTCACCGACTCTTCACGCAGGCCCGGGATCAGCCACTCGCGGATCGATTCACCCACCGCATGGTCGTTTTTGGAGCCGAACAGCCACACCTGCCAGCCTTCGCGAATCTTGATTTCCGCGACCTTGGCGTAATGCTCCGAGGGCCAGCGCTTGGCCTCGCCGAACTCGGCGCCGGGGCACAGCGCCAGCACCGGGCGGTCCAGGCTCAGGCCGAACTTGGCCAGCGCCGCATCGCGGCTGGCGGTCTCGATCTGCAGGCTGGGGCGCGGGTAGGGTTTGGGCAGCTCGGCACCGGCGGGGTAGCCCAGGGCCATGAAGCGCTCGATCATCAGCGGGTAGCGCGCCTTGTCGAGGGTGCGCACATCGTTGAGCAGGCCGTAGCGCAGCTCGCCACGCCAGCCGGTGCGCTGCGCGATACCGGCAAAGAACGGCACCAGCGCAGACTTGAGCGAATTGGGCAGCAGGATCGCCTGGTCGTACTGACCGGCCAGCGACTTGCCGATGCGCCGGCGCGTGGCCAGTTCCAGCGCGCCGTGGCCGAGCGGGAAGCTCAAGGCCTGGCGCACTTCGGGCATGCGCTCGAGGATCGGGCGGCTCCATTCGGGTGCCAGCACATCGATCACGCACGCAGGGTGACGCTGCTTCAGCACATGGAACAGCGTCTGCGCCATTACCATGTCGCCCACCCAACTGGGCCCAATGATCAAAATTCTCATGCTTTATCCAGAAACGATCAGGGAGGCTACAGCCTGTTTTCCAACAGCCTGGCCTCCCCTCTTTATAATCAGGCGTGGTGCGACCAGTGTACGCCACTCAGTGTAGGACGTGGTCGCCGCCGCTTCATTGCGCCGTATCGCCTGGTGGCTGTTCAGCCCGCGTTCAGGTCAACCCCAGCTCGCCCCAGATGCGCCGTACCTGCCGGCGCTCGTCGACGAACTGCCCGGCGTCGATCACCCCGGCCTGCTTCTGCAAGGCCTGGCGGTGCGCGGCGGAGCGGAAGGCCTTGTACACTTCACGCAACAAAATTGCATCGCTGGCCGGCATCAGCCCGACCTCCTCCAGCCCTTCGAGAATGCGGATGTTGTCGGTGTAGCGCAGCAGTGCCGGGTGCGTGTGGGACCAGGCCAGGGCCGCGTATTGCACCATAAATTCAATATCGACGATACCACCGGCATCCTGCTTGATATCGAAGGCAACCCCGCTGTCGAAGGCGTTGGGCCCAAGCCCGGCCTGGGTCGCCCGGGTGCCGAGGTTGTCGCGCATCTTGGCGCGCATGTCGCTGACTTCGGCCCGCAGCTTGTCCAGGTCGCGGGCCTGTCCCAGCACCTGCGCCCGCACCCCCTCGAAGGCCGCCCCCACCTGCGGGCAGCCCACCAGCACCCGCGCACGCACCAGTGCCTGGTGTTCCCAGGTCCAGGCCTCGTTGCGCTGGTAGCGCTCGAAGGCGCCCAGCGAACTCACCAGCAAACCCGAAGCGCCGGACGGGCGCAGGCGCATGTCCACGTCATACAGCTGGCCGGAGTTGGTCTGGGTGGTCAGCAGGTGAATGATGCGCTGACCCAGGCGGGTGAAGAACTGCGCACTGTCGATGGGCTTGGCGCCATCGGTCTCGGCCTGGGGGTCACCGTCGTGGATGAACACCAGGTCCAGGTCCGAGCCGTGGCCCAGCTCGATGCCGCCGACCTTGCCGTAGCCGACGATGATGAAGCCGGGGTCGCACAGGCTGCCATCGCTGCGCCTTGGCTGGCCATGACGCGCCACGGTCTGGCGCCAGGCCAGGGCCAGCACCTGGTTGAGAATGGCTTCGGCCAGCCAGGTCAGGTAGTCGCTGACCTTCATCAGCGGCAGGTTGCCGGCGATTTCCGAGGCGGCCACGCGCAGGCTGTGGGCCAGCTTGAAGTGACGCAGCGCTTCCATCTGCTGTTCAAGGTCATCCTCGGGGATGCGCGTGAGACGCTCGCGCAGCTCGGCGGCCAGCTCCGGTGCTTGGGGCGGGCTGAACAGGCGGCCTTCGTTGAGCAGTTCATCGAGCAGCAGCGGGAAGCGCGTGATCTGCTCGGCGATCCACGGGCTGGCGGCGCACAGGGTCAGCAGGCGGCGCAACGCACCGGGGTTTTCGGTCAGCAGCACCAGGTAGGCCGAGCGCCGCGCCACGGCCTCCACCAGCGGCAGCACGCGTTCGAGCACCAGGTCCGGGTCGGCGTGCTCCACCGCCTGCGCCAGCAGGCGCGGTATAAAGGCATCGAGGCGTTCGCGGCCCAGGCGCTGCATGGCACGCAACTGCGGGCTGGCGCGCAGGCTGGCCAGCTGCTTGAGCGCCCTGGCCGCATCGGCGAAGCCGGCGTCGGTCAACTGGCGGCAGGCGGCCTCTTCGTCCTGGGCTTCTTCCCACAGCGGCAGCCACTCGCCACCGACCACCACTTCGCCCTCTTCGCCTTCCTCTTCATCGGGGTCGGCGATCACCTGGCGGAAGTGCCAGTCGATGCGCCCGCGCCAGTGCATCAGTTGCGCGTGGAAGCTCGCCCAGTCGGCAAAACCGAGCATGAAGGCGATACGTGCGCGGTCCAGTTCGTCGTCGGGCAGCATCTGGGTCTGGCGGTCGGCGATGGCCTGGATGGCGTGTTCGGTATAACGCAGGAACTCATAGCCCTCGCGCAGCTCGCTCACCACCGCCGGCGGCAGGTAGCCCTGGCCTTCGAGCGTCGCCAGCACCTTGAGCAGCGGTCGCTGCTGCAGGCTCAGGTCGCGCCCGCCGTGGATCAGCTGGAACGCCTGGGCGATGAACTCCACCTCGCGGATGCCACCGGCGCCCAGCTTGATGTTCTCGGCCATGCCCTTGCGCCGCACCTCCTGCTGGATCAGCTGCTTCATGGTGCGCAGCGCCTCGATCGCCGAGAAGTCCAGGTAGCGCCGGTACACGAACGGGCGCAGCAGGTCCTGCAGCTGCGCGCCGGCCTGCTGGTCGCCGGCCACCACACGGGCCTTGATCATGGCGTAGCGTTCCCAGTCGCGGCCCTGGTCCTGGTAGTACTGCTCCAGTGCATTGAAGCTGAGCACCAGCGCGCCGGACGAGCCGTAGGGGCGCAGGCGCATGTCGACGCGGAACACGAAGCCGTCGACGGTGATCGGGTCCAGTGCCTTGATCAGGCGCTGGCCCAGCCGGGTGAAGAACTCCTGGTTGTCCAGCGGGCGCTTCACGCCCACGGTTTCGCCGCCCTCGGGGTAGGCGAAGATCAGGTCGATGTCCGACGACAGGTTCAGTTCCACCGCCCCCAGCTTGCCCATGCCCAGCACCACCATCTGCTGGGGCAGGCCGCTGCGATTGCCGGTGGGGGTCCCGAACTGCGCACACAGGCGCGGGTACAGCCATTGATACGCCTGGTCGATGGCGGCATCGGCCAGGTCGGACAGGTCGCGGCAGGTCTGCACCAGGTCGGCCTGGCGGGTCAGGTCGCGCCAGATGATGCGCACCTGCTGGCGGGTGCGCTGGCGGCGCAGGTTGCGCGCCAGTTCGTCTTCGCTGCCGGCGGCCTGCGCCGCACCGGCCACCTGGGCACACAACTCGCCGGCGGCGAAGGCGCGGTCGAGCTCGCCGCTGGCGGCCAGGGCCAGCAGCATCGCCGGGTCGCGCACGCTCTGTTCAAGCACGAAATCGCTGGCCGCCGCCACGCGGGCGAACTCGGTCCAGCGCTGCTCGTTCCAGTCGTCCAGGCTCAGCCCGTCGACGGCCGCGACGGCGTTGCGCAAAGAGGTGGCATTACGGCTGACCAGCGGTTGCAGGGCAGCGGGCAGTTCGGCCAGCAGGGGCAGGCTCATGGTCTATCCTTGATCGGCGTGAAAGGGTTGGTGGCACTTGGGCAAGGGAACTCGGCGTACGGTTCGACTGTCGTACAAAGGTCATAAATAGCTGAAAAACGTAATTCTTTGATAGAAATCATCGCAAACAACCGCATGCCGACCAGTTTTTAACCACCGGTATCGTTTTATCCCACAACCCGAACAGGGGCCACGAGCCTTATCCGTGTAGTTTTACTACTGCTTTTTTACTGTCAACGCATGTAATGAGGATCGATTTGTAGTAAAACTACACGCCGCCGGTACAACGCCCGGTAATCCAAGAATTTCATGTCGTCTGCCCAAAAGGCCAGTCGCAAACTCAGGCAACCGATTCTGGAAGCCTTTCCGCCCTGGAGCAAGCCATGCAAGACCTCGATCCCGTCGAAACCCAGGAATGGCTGGACGCCCTGGAGTCGGTTCTCGACAAAGAAGGCGAAGACCGCGCTCACTATCTGATGACCCGTATGGGCGAGCTGGCCACCCGTAGTGGCTCCCAGCTGCCGTATGCCATCACCACGCCATACCGCAACACGATTCCCGTCACCCACGAAGCACGCATGCCTGGCGACCTGTTCATGGAACGCCGCATTCGCTCGTTGGTCCGCTGGAACGCGCTGGCCATGGTAATGCGCACCAACCTGAAAGACTCGGACCTGGGCGGCCACATCTCCAGCTTCGCCTCCAGCGCCACGCTGTACGACATCGGCTTCAACTACTTCTTCCAGGCCCCGACCGACGAGCACGGCGGCGACCTGATCTACTTCCAGGGCCATGCCTCGCCGGGCGTCTACGCCCGTGCCTTCATGGAAGGCCGCATCAGCGAAGACCAGATGAACAACTTCCGTCAGGAAGTCGATGGTCAAGGCCTGTCGTCCTACCCGCACCCGTGGCTGATGCCTGACTTCTGGCAGTTCCCGACCGTGTCGATGGGCCTGGGCCCGATCCAGGCGATCTACCAGGCACGTTTCATGAAGTACATGGAAAGCCGCGGCTACATCCCTGCCGGCAAGCAGAAGATCTGGTGCTTCATGGGCGACGGCGAGTGCGACGAGCCGGAATCCCTGGGTGCGATCTCCCTGGCAGGCCGCGAGAAGCTGGACAACCTGATCTTCGTCATCAACTGCAACCTGCAGCGCCTCGACGGCCCGGTTCGCGGCAACGGCAAGATCATCCAGGAACTCGAAGGCGTGTTCCGTGGTGGTGGCTGGAACGTCAACAAGGTGGTCTGGGGCCGTTTCTGGGACCCACTGCTGGCCAAGGACGTCGACGGCATCCTGCAGCGGCGCATGGACGAAGTCATCGACGGCGAGTACCAGAACTACAAGGCCAAGGACGGCGCGTTCGTCCGTGAGCACTTCTTCAACACCCCGGAACTCAAGGCCATGGTCGCCGACCTGTCCGACGACGAGATCTGGAAGCTCAACCGTGGTGGCCACGACCCGTACAAGGTCTATGCAGCCTACCACCAGGCGGTCAACCACAAGGACCAGCCTACGGTCATCCTGGCCAAGACCATCAAGGGTTACGGCACCGGTGCTGGCGAAGCCAAGAACACCGCGCACAACACCAAGAAGGTCGACGTCGACAGCCTGCGTCACTTCCGCGATCGTTTCGACATCCCGGTCAAGGACGAAGACCTGGAGAACCTGCCGTTCTTCAAGCCTGAAGAAGGCAGCGCCGAAGCCCGTTACCTGAGCGAGCGCCGTTCTGCCCTGGGCGGTTTCGTGCCACAGCGCCGGGCCAAGAGCTTCAGCATCCCGACCCCGCCACTGGAAACCCTCAAGGCGATCCTGGACGGCTCGGGCGACCGTGAAATCTCCACCACCATGGCCTTCGTGCGCATCCTCGCGCAGCTGGTCAAGGACAAGGAAATCGGCCAGCGCATCGTCCCGATCATCCCGGACGAAGCGCGTACCTTCGGTATGGAAGGCATGTTCCGCCAGCTGGGCATCTACTCGTCCGTCGGTCAGCTCTACGAGCCCGTCGACAAGGACCAGGTGATGTTCTACCGCGAGGACAAGAAGGGCCAGATCCTCGAGGAAGGCATCAACGAAGCCGGCGCCATGTCGTCGTTCATCGCCGCCGGTACCTCGTACTCGAACCACAACCAGCCGATGCTGCCGTTCTACATCTTCTACTCGATGTTCGGCTTCCAGCGTATCGGCGACCTGGCCTGGGCCGCTGGCGACAGCCGCACCCGTGGCTTCCTGATCGGCGGTACTGCCGGGCGTACCACCCTCAACGGTGAAGGCCTGCAGCACGAAGACGGTCACAGCCACATGCTGGCCGCGACCATCCCGAACTGCCGCACCTATGATCCGACCTACGGCTACGAGCTGGCGGTGATCATCCAGGACGGCATGAAGAAGATGACCGAAGAGCAACAGGACGTCTTCTACTACATCACCGTGATGAACGAGTCCTACCAGCAGCCTGCCATTCCGGCCGGTGTCGAGGAAGGCATCATCAAGGGCATGTACCTGCTCGAGGAAGATACCAAGGACGCAGCGCACCACGTCCAGCTGATGGGCTCCGGCACCATCCTGCGCGAAGTGCGTGAAGCGGCGAAGATCCTGCGTGAAGAGTTCAACGTCGGTGCCGACGTGTGGAGCGTCACCAGCTTCAACGAACTGCGTCGCGACGGCCTGGCCGTGGAGCGCAGCAACCGCCTGCACCCTGGCCAGAAGCCCAAGCAGACCTACATCGAGGAGTGCCTGGGCGGCCGCAAGGGCCCGGTCATCGCCTCTACCGACTACATGAAGCTGTTCGCCGAGCAGATTCGTCAGTGGGTACCGAGCAAGGAATTCAAGGTCCTGGGTACCGATGGCTTCGGTCGCAGCGACAGCCGCAAGAAGCTGCGTCACTTCTTCGAAGTCGACCGTCACTTCGTGGTGCTGGCTGCCCTGGAAGCCCTGGCTGACCGTGGCGAGATCGAACCGAAGGTCGTGGCCGATGCCATCACCAAGTTCGGCATCGACCCGGACAAGCGCAACCCACTGGACTGCTGAGGAGTATTTTTAAGTGAGCGAACTCATTCGCGTACCTGACATCGGCAGCGGTGAAGGTGAAATCATCGAGCTGTTCGTCAAAGTCGGCGACCGTATCGAAGCCGACCAGAGCCTGCTGACCCTGGAGTCGGACAAGGCCTCCATGGAGATCCCGGCCCCCAAGGCCGGTGTGATCAAGGCCCTGAAGGTCAAGCTGGGCGACCGCCTGAAAGAAGGCGACGAACTGCTGGAACTGGAAGTCGAGGGCGCCGCTGCGGCGCCCCAGGCACCGGCTGACGCTGCGCCTGCCGCCGAACAAAAGCCTGCTGCCGCCCCGGCTGCAGAGGCTGCCCCGGCACCGGCCGCTGCACCTGCGGCTGCCACTGTGCAGGACATCCACGTGCCGGACATCGGCTCGTCGGGCAAGGCCAAGATCATCGAGCTGCTGGTCAAGGTCGGCGACAGCGTCGAAGCCGACCAGTCGCTGATTACCCTGGAGTCCGACAAGGCCTCGATGGAAATCCCGTCGCCGGCTGCCGGCGTGGTGGAAAGCATCGGCGTCAAGCTCGAAGACGAAGTCGGCACTGGCGACTTCATCCTCAAGCTCAAGGTCCAGGGCGCCGCCGCGCCAGCAGCGCCTGCCGCTGCTGCACCGGCTGCCAAGGCTGAAGCGGCCCCGGCTGCTGCGCCTGCCGCCGCACCGGCTGCCAAGGCCGAAGCCGCACCGGCCCCGGCCGCTGCGCCAGCGCCAAGCGGTGCCAAGGTTCACGCCGGCCCTGCCGTGCGTCAGCTGGCCCGCGAGTTCGGCGTCGAGCTGAGCGCCGTGGCTGCCAGCGGCCCGCACGGCCGCGTGCTCAAGGAAGACGTGCAGGTGTACGTCAAGGCCATGATGCAGAAGGCCAAGGAAGCACCGGCTGCCGGCGCGACCGGTGGTGCGGGCATCCCGCCGATCCCGGCAGTCGACTTCAGCCGCTTCGGTGAAACCGAAGAAGTGCCGATGACCCGCCTGATGCAGGCTGGCGCCACCAACCTGCACCGCAGCTGGCTGAACGTGCCGCACGTGACCCAGTTCGACAGCGCCGACATCACCGAGCTGGAAGCCTTCCGCGTTGCGCAGAAGGCCGTGGCCGAGAAAGCCGGCGTCAAGCTGACCGTGCTGCCCTTGCTGCTCAAGGCCTGTGCGCACCTGCTCAAGGAACTGCCGGACTTCAACGCGTCGCTGGCCCCTAGCGGCAAGGCGATCATTCGCAAGAAGTACGTCAACGTCGGTTTCGCCGTGGATACGCCAGACGGCCTGCTGGTCCCCGTGATCAAGAACGTCGACCAGAAGAGCCTGCTGCAGCTGGCTGCAGAAGCGGCGGCCCTGGCTGAAAAGGCCCGCACCAAGAAGCTTTCTGCCGACGACATGCAGGGCGCCTGCTTCACCATCTCCAGCCTCGGTCACATTGGCGGCACCGGCTTCACGCCGATCGTCAACGCACCGGAAGTGGCGATCCTGGGTGTATCCAAGGCCACCATCCAGCCGGTGTGGGATGGCAAGGCGTTCCAGCCCAAGCTGATGCTGCCGCTGTCGCTGTCGTACGATCACCGCGTGATCAACGGTGCCGCTGCCGCGCGCTTCACCAAGCGCCTGGGCGAGCTGCTGACCGACATCCGCACCATGCTGCTGTAACTGCTGCCCGCCGTGCTCCCCTGCCGGGGAGCACGGACACTGTTTTCGAGCTGCCACGCTCGTACCTCAACCCCGCCATCTGGCGGGGCTTTTTTTGCCTGCGATTCATGCCGTGCCGCTCAACGCCCCACCTTGAGCGGCACCGCCAGACGCAATCCGTCGCGGCATTACTGAAGAATTTGTACCTGTCAGCCGATACAGATCAAGCCAGGCCACTCTATTGCTTGTCAGCCTCAAGCACATGATGCAACCTTGCTCAAACGCGTAGCAGCACTTCGCCCAGCCCGCGCCAACAGCCTTCTTGAAGCGAGCTTCCCATGAAAAGCCAACCTGATGCCGCCAGCCGTACGGTGGCCGAGGTAGTGACGCAGTTGCCGGTGCCTTCGCGGCTCGGCATGCTGCGTTTCGAGCGGCTGAATGAGGCCAGCTGGGCCATGCTGTTCCTCGACCCGGGCTGCGAGCGTCAGTTCGGCCAGGCGGCCGTCGACCTGTGTGCGCTGATCGGCTCGCCCTATGCCAGCCTGATGGAGCCCGAGGCACGCTACAAGCTGCACGACACCATCGAGCTGCAACTGGCGCAGCGTCCGTACTACCTGGTGCGTTATACCCTGCACACCAGCCTGGGCCCGCTCAATATGCTGGAGCTGGGCGAAGCTTACCGGCAGCACAACCGCCAGTTGCTGCGCGGCTATCTGCTGGTGCTCGATGCCCAGCCCAACGACACACCCGACCTTTCGGCGGCAGAACTCGAAACCCGCAACAACCGCCTGCAGATCGCCCTGCAGCTCAACCAGCAGGCGCAGCAGGAACAGCTCGAGCACCTGGAGCGGGTACGCGCCCAGCAGGACCTGATCCTGCGCCTGGCGCGCCAGCGCTACAGCGCCGACAACTCGCTGCAGGAAGCCGCCGAGCTGATCACCCGCAGTGCCTGCGAAATCTACAGCATCGACTGCGCCAGCATCTGGTACCTGGAAGGCCAGCAACTGGAACCGATCTCGGCGTTCTACCGCGCCACCCAGGAGTACCGCCTGCCCGAGGCGATCGATGCCGGGCGATTTCCCGACTACCTCGAGGCGCTGCACACCAGCCGCGCCATCGATGCGCACAACGCGGCGCGCGACCCACGCACCCGCGAAATCTCCGAGAGCCTGCGCCAGCGCGGTATCCACGCCATGCTCGATGCCAGCATCCGCATCGACGGCCAGGTGGTCGGCGTGCTCTGCCTGGAACACAGCGGCTCGACCCGGGCCTGGCAATCGGATGAAATCGCCTTTGCCGGTGAGCTGGCCGACCAGTTCGCCCAGGTCATCAACAACCACAACCGGCGCACCGCCACCAGCGCCCTGCACCTGTTCCAGCGCGCGGTGGAACAAAGCGCCAACGCCTTTCTGCTGGTCAACCGCGATGGCGTGGTGGAATACGTCAACCCCAGCTTCACCGAGATCACCCAGTACACACCCGAAGAGGTGCATGGCCACCGCCTGTCCGAGCTCACCGCACTGGAGAACCTCAGCGAGCTGCTGTTCGACTCGCCGTCGAGCCTGGCCATGGGCAACAGCTGGCAGGGCGAATTCAAGAGCCGGCGCAAGAACCTCGAGCCCTACTGGGGCCAACTGTCGATCTCCAAGGTGTATGGCGACAACCGCGAGTTGACCCACTACATCGGCATCTACGAAGACATCACCCAGAGCAAGCTGGCCCAGCAGCGCATCGAACGCCTGGCCTACACCGACAACCTCACCAGCCTGGGCAACCGCCCGGCGTTCATCCGCAGCCTCGACGAGCGCTTCGAGCGCGACAGCGACAGCCCCATCTGCCTGCTGCTGGTGGACATCGACAACTTCAAGCGCATCAACGACAGCCTCGGCCACCAGACCGGCGACAAGCTGCTGATCAGCCTGGCCCGGCGCCTGCGCAACAGCCTGAGCCCCGGTGGCAGCCTGGCGCGTTTTGCCAGCAACGAGTTCGCCGTGCTGCTGGAGGACAGCAGCCTGGATGCCGGCCAGCAGGTGGCCCAGCAGTTGCTCAACACCCTCGACAAGCCGATGTTCGTCGACAACCAGCTGATCAGCGTGACCGGCTCGGTGGGCCTGGCGTGTGCGCCGCTGCACGGGCGCGACCCGCAGACCCTGATGAAGAACGCCGGCCTGGCCCTGCACAAGGCCAAGGCCAACGGCAAGCACCAGGTGCAGGTGTTCACCGAGGCGCTCAACGCCGAGGCCAGCTACAAGCTGTTCGTGGAAAACAACCTGCGCCGCGCCCTGACCCAGAACGAACTGGACGTGTTCTACCAGCCCAAGCTGTGCCTGCGCAGCGGTCGCCTGCTCGGCCTGGAGGCCCTGCTACGCTGGAACCACCCGGAGCGGGGCATGATCCGCCCCGACCAGTTCATCAGCGTGGCCGAGGAAACCGGGCTGATCATCCCCATCGGCAAGTGGATCGCGCGCCAGGCCTGCCGCATGAGCCAGCTGCTGAGCACCGAGGGCATGGGCAACCTGCAGGTGGCGATCAACCTGTCGCCCAAGCAGTTCTCCGACCCGGAGCTGGTCAGCTCGATCGCCAACATCCTCAAGGAAGAAGCCCTGCCGCCACACCTGCTGGAACTGGAACTGACCGAGGGCCTGCTGCTCGAAGCCACCGAGGATACCCACCGCCAGCTCGACGAGCTCAAGCAACTGGGCCTGACCCTGGCCATGGACGACTTCGGCACCGGCTACTCCTCGCTCAGCTACCTGAAGAAATTCCCGATCGACATCATCAAGATCGACCGCAGCTTCATCCACGAGATCCCGGACAACCAAGACGATATGGAAATCACCTCGGCAGTGGTGGCCATGGCTCACAACCTCAAGCTCAAGGTGGTGGCCGAAGGCATCGAGACCGCCGAACAGCTGGCGTTCCTGCGCCGCCACCGCTGCGACGTCGGCCAGGGCTACCTGTTCGACCGGCCGATCCCCGGCAGCGAGCTGATCGAAAAACTCAAGCGCTATCCGCGTGGCCCAATCGCCTGACAGCGGCGAAACACTCGGGCACACTACGGGTCTACCCCCTACACATCCTGCCTTGAAGAGGAACCGCCCATGGTCCTGCGCTCGGAGATTCTGGTGAACAAAAACGTACTGCCTGCCGCCGAACAGGCGCTGCCGGGTCGCGAGACCCCGATGACGCTGCCCGAGAAGCATTTCGTGTTCGAAGACACCCCGCTGCTGGGCCCGTTCTTCGAAGACGTCGATTTCGCGATCTTTGGCCTGGGCTGCTTCTGGGGTGCCGAGCGACGCTTCTGGCAGCGTGAAGGTGTGGTCAGCACCGTGGTCGGCTACGCCGGCGGTTTCACCCCCAACCCCACCTACGAAGAAGTCTGCTCGGGCCTGACCGGCCACACCGAAGTGGTGCTGGTGGTGTTCGACAAGGCCAAGGTCAGCTACCAGGACCTGCTGACCATGTTCTGGGAGCTGCACAACCCCACCCAGGGCATGCGCCAGGGCAACGACGTCGGCACCCAGTACCGTTCGGCCATCTACTGCACCAGCCCCGAACAGCTGGAACTGGCCGAGGCCAGCAGGCAGGCCTACCAGGCCGAGCTGAACAAGGCCGGTTTCGGCCAGATCACCACCGAGATCGCCCAGGCACCGACCGTGTACTTCGCCGAGGCCTATCACCAGCAGTACCTGGCCAAGAACCCGAATGGCTACTGCGGCATCGGCGGCACTGGCGTGTGCCTGCCACCCAGCCTGCAAGGCAACTGAGGCCACGCCATGAGCACACCGAGCATGACCCTGTTCCATGCCGCCGCCTCGCCGTTCGTGCGCAAGGTTCGCGTGCTGCTGCACGAAACCGGGCAGGCCGAGCGGGTAGCCCTGCATCCCGTCGACCTGAGCCCGATCAAGACCGATGCCGAGCTGAACCTGGGCAACCCGGCGGGCAAGATCCCGGCGTTGCGCCTGGAGGACGGCACGGTGCTGCATGACAGCCGCGTGATCGTCGAGTTTCTCGACCATCAGCATGTGGGCAACCCGCTGATCCCGCGCGAGGGCCCGGCGCGCTGGCGGCGCCTGACCCTGGCGTCGCTGGCCGATGCGATCATGGACGCGGCGGTGGTGGCGCGCTACGAGACCTTCCTGCGCCCTGAGGACAAGCGCTGGACGCCGTGGGTCGACGCCCAGCAGGACAAGATCCGGCGCGCGCTGGCGCACCTGGAAGACGAGCACCTGGCCGAACTGGCCTCGGTGTTCGACGTAGCGGCAATCGGGGTGGCCTGCGCGCTGGGCTACATCGACCTGCGCCTGCCGGACCTTGGCTGGCGCGAGCGCCAGCCGAACCTGGCAGCCTGGTATGCCGAGGTGAGTCAGCGCGAATCGATGCTAAAGACCGCCCCTTCTGTGGCCTGATCGGGCCTCATCACGGGTCAAGCTCACCCCCACAGATCTGCTGCTGCCCTTGAGGCTTGTACCGGACCTGTGGGAGCGGGCTTGACCCGCGATGAAGTCGACGCTGATCTCGGCAGCCCAGATCAACCTGATTTCCCCCACCATCACAGCCCCCAGCGTGCGTTCCTCTCTCAATCCGCTCATTTCAAGATCCCCTGCCCAACCTGATACCAGTCCAGGCGGCGTGTCAGCACCATGAACACCCCAAGCAGGCCGAACAGCAGCAACGAGCCCATCAGCAGCGCGTAGTCCTCGGCGCCCAGCAGCCCGTAGAGCATCGCGTACAGCACCAGCAAGCCCGCCGCAAACCCCAGCCCGCGCGCCAGGCTGCGCAGCACGTGGCACAGGTAGAAGCCGATCAGCAGCACGCAGCCGCCCGCCGACAGCGCATACGCCAACCCGAACCCCAGGTGCTCCGACAACGACAGCAACAGCAGGTAGAAGAACGCCAGGGCCACACCCACCAGCGCGTACTGGATCGGGTGCACGCTGAGGTTCTTGAGAATCTCGAACAGGAAGAACCCGGCAAAGGTCAGCGCAATGAACAGCAGCGCATACTTGATCGCCCGCTCGCTCTTGAGGTACTGGTCCACCGGGTCGACGAAGCTCACGCCGAAACTGCGCCCGTGAAAGTCGTCGCAGGCGTTGTTGACCACGCACTGGGTCAGCGCATCCTCCAGGTTGGTGGAGAAGAACGAGGTCTGCCAGCGCGCGCTGAAGCCGTGGGCGTCGATCTCGCGGCTGATGGGCAGGTAGTTGCCGATGAAGCTTGGATGCGGCCAGTTCGCCGCCATGTTCACCGTGGTGCTGCGCCCTACCGGCAGCACATGCAGGCGCCCGGTGCCCTGCAGGCTCAGGTCGAAGGCGTAGTCCAGGCGGGTCTCGGCGCGGCCGTCGAGGTCGGGCAGCGCCACGTGCACACCGCCGCCCAGCCAGCCCAGCCCCGTGCCCGCGGCGAAGGCCAGCGACTGGCCATTCACGTTCAGTTCCAGGCTCTTCTCGATACCGCGGATATCGCTGATGCCCACGGCCAGAAACGCCGGGTCGAAGCGGTAATCGTCGAAGTCTTCGGTGATGCCCCACTGCGCCGGCACCTTGAATTGCCCGCTGATGCGGTTGTCGGCGTGGAACAGGCGCGCCTGGTAGATGCCCCGCGAACGCAACTCGGTGTCGACCTTGGCGTCGACCTCCAGGGTTTCGGGCAGAAAGTACAGATGCCCGGCCACCGTGCTGGTCTGCTGCTGGGTGCTGCCATCCACGGTTTTCCAGGTGCGCTGGATCTTGCGGTACGGCACCACCAGCAGCGGCCCGCTGATCTGCTGGCTGTAGCTGGAGCTCTGGGCGATGTCCTCGACCACACTGTCGCGCTGCTGCTGGCGGTCCTGGATCAGGCCGCCGATCATCAGCAGGGGTATCAGCAGCAACACGATCAGAAAGGCGATGGCGCCCAGTTTGATGCTCAGGGTTCGGTTCATGGGCAATGGCTCCGGTTTCGATGGAGCCAGTCTGCCCGCCGTACATGGAGGGGGTTGGGCGCTTGTGTGGAGTTATGTGGAGAGTGCGTGGAGCTCAGCCCAGCCGCTCGTTGGGCAGCCACAGGCGCACCCGCACGCCGTCCTCGACGTTGGCCACCTCCAGCGAGCCGCCATGCAGCTGCATCACTTCCTCGACGAAGTTCAGCCCAAGGCCTGTGCTCTTGCGCCCCGTGCCCGGGCGCGGCAGCGAGTAGAAGCGCTCGCTGAGCCGGCCCAGGGCATAGTCCGGGATCGCCGCCCCCTGGTTGTACAGGCTCAGCGCCAGCCGTGGGCCCCGTGTCTCCAGGTCGACCACCAGCAGGCCGCCCGGCGGGGTGAAGTCCAGGGCGTTCTCCAGCAGGTTGCCGATGGCCTGGCGCAGCAGAAACGGCTCGCACAGCAGCCGCACGCTGGCCGGTACCCGCTGGCGCACCTGCAGGCCGGCGCTTTCGATGCGCGCGCTCTGGGCCAGCAGCACCTCGTCCACCAGCGCCGCCAGCGGCACCTGCTGCTGGTCTTCCAGGCCCTGGCGCTGCTCGACCTGGGCCAGGTCCAGCAGCCGCTCGATCAACTGCTGCATGCGCGCGCTCTCGCTTTCGATATTGCTGGCAAAGCGTTGACGCTGCTCGTCGCTCATCGGCCCCTGCAGCAGCTCGCTGGCCCCGCGAATCGCCGCCAGCGGGCTTTTCAGCTCGTGGGTCAGGGTATGCACGTAGCGCTCCACATACGCCCTGCCCTCCAGCTGCGTGCGCATGCGCTCCACCGCACCGGCCAGTTGCGCCAGCTCGCCGCCGCGGTAATGCGGCAAGGCCACGCGTTCACCCTCGCTGACCGCCTGTGCATAGCGCGTCAGCCGACGTAGCGAGCGCGCCAGCCACCACGACAGCCCGGCGCCCACCAGCAGGCCCAGCACGATCAGGCCAAGGCCCAGGTTGAACAGGCGCCGCTCGGAGCGATCGATATACGGCTGCAACGACTTGTTCGGCTTGGCCACGGTGACCACGCCGATGATCTTGCCGGCATCGATGATCGGCGCCGCCACGTGCATCACCGACGACTCCGGGTCGTCCGGATCGCTGCGGGTGGAGCGGGCGCCATACTCGCCGCGCAGGGTCAGGTACACGTCGTTCCAGCGCGAATAGTCCTGGCCCAGGGCTTCGCCGCTGGAGTCGAGCAACACCTTGCCGTTGGCGTCGGTGACGTAGATGCGGTGGTTGACCTCGTTCTTGGCCAGGCCCCAGATATCGGCCCTGGGCTGGCGCTTGCCGTAAGCCTTGAGCAGCTCGGGCAGCCGGCCCTGGCCGAGGGTGCCGGCCTTGACCTCGTCGCGCAGAATCTCGGCCAGCAGGTTGGCGGTGTCCACCAGGGTTTCCTCGGTGGACTGGCGCACACCCGGGCGCACCTGTTCGCGCACGGTGTTGAGGATGAAGTAGCCGGTCAGCCCGACGAACAGGAAGTACACCAGGAAGATGCGGATGCCCAGGCGCATCAGCTGTGCCCGGGGCTGTAGCTGTAGCCCAGGCCGCGGTGGGTCTGGATAGGTTCGGCGTCGGCCTGCACGGTGCGCAGCTTGGCGCGCAGGCTCTTGATGTGGCTGTCGACGTTGCGCTCGTAGCCGGCCTCGGCCGGCACGCCGGTGGCATCCAGCAGTTGTTCGCGGCTGAACACCCGTTCGGGTTGTTCGAGCAGGCATTGCAGCAGGCGAAATTCGTGCCGGGTGAGGTTGAGCGATTGACCGCGATAGCTGATCTGCAGGCGCTGGGAGTCGATGCTGAAGGGCGTTTCGGGGGCCTCGGGTTCGCTGCGCGGGGTCATGCGCTTGAGGATGGCGCGTACCCGCGCCGCCACTTCACGCGGGCTGAAGGGTTTGACCACATAGTCGTCGGCACCGATCTCCAGGCCCACCACGCGGTCGATCTCCCCATCGCGGGCGCTGAGGAACATCACCGGCACCTCGCTGAAGCGGCGCAGCTGGCGGCAGGTTTCGAAGCCGTTGATATCCGGCAGGCCGATATCGAGAATGATCAGGTCAGCCGGGCGCTGACGCTGCTGTTCCAGCGCGGCGCTGCCCAGGGTCACCCATTCGGTGCTGTGACCGTCGCCTTGCAGGGCAAAGATCAGGGTGTCGGCGATGGCCGCTTCGTCTTCGACAATCAGTATGTGGGGCATGAGCGGTGCAGGCCTGGCAGGTTTGGGTGCACTTGTAGGGGATTATCCCTCGACTGACAAGGCCCTGTCGCGGCTCAAGCCCGCTCCCACGGGAGAACGACGGCCCTTGTGGGAGCGGGCTTGAGCCGCGATGGATTCAACTCAGCATTCAGGCTTGCCCGCCGTAAACCGGCGCGCCGGGTTCACCGCCGCGCCGAACTCGCGCAGCGCCTTGGCCCCGATCAGCAGCGGGTAGTTGAAGCTGCTGCGGTCGGTCAGGTTGACCTCCACCGTGCGCTTGACGTCGCCCAGGCACAACTCCAGCTCCACCACCGGACGCTTGGCCGGGTCGGGTGCTTCGCCGTCCTCGTCTTCATCGGCGCGGCTCTTGATCTTGCTGATGCGCGCCACCTTGTGTTCATACACCTTGCCGTCGGCATCCTTGGTCGCCAGGCGGAACCGCACCCAGTCCTCACCATCACGCTTGAAGCGCTCGATGTCCTTGGCCGACAGCGACGCGGTCAGCGCGCCGGTGTCCATCTTGGCCTTGAACGTCTGGTCGAGGTCCGCCACGCCAATGTATTCATAACGGCCATACAGGGTCGGCTCGGCGGCCATCACCGGCAAGGCCAGCAGGGAAAGCAGTGCAAGTACGGATTTCACCGGGTCAGCTTCCTTGAGAAAAGTCTGTGTTTAGACTGCCGCAGCAGCATAGGTTCGTCGCCTTAGGGTATTCAACACAATGTGAAACATTTGTCCGCGCCGTGGGCTGCCCAGAATTTGGCCTGAACCGAATCCCTGCTTATCATGGCCGACCGCCTAACCGAAAATCAGAGTTTTCTTATGCGCCGCCTGCTTACCGGCAGTCTTGTGACCCTGCTGCTCTTGCTCAACACCCTGGTGCTGATCGGCCCGTTGCTGGTCTTCGCCCTGCTCAAGCTGGTACTGCCCGGCCGCTACCGCGACTACGCCTCGTGGGCGGTGATGTGGATCGCCGAGACCTGGGCCGAGATCGACAAGCTGATCTTCGCCCTGTGCATCCCCACCCGCTGGGACGTGCGCGGCGCCGCCGACCTGCGCCTGGACACCTCCTACCTGATGGTCAGCAACCACCAGAGCTGGGTGGATATTCCCGCGCTGATCCAGGTGTTCAACCGGCGCATTCCGTTCTTCAAGTTCTTCCTGAAAAAGGAACTGATCTGGGTGCCGTTCCTGGGCCTGGCCTGGTGGGCGCTGGACTACCCGTTCATGAAGCGCTACAGCAAGGCCTTCCTCGAACGCCACCCGCACCTCAAGGGCCAGGACCTGGAGATCACCAAGGCCGCCTGCGAGCTGTTCAAGCGCCAGCCGGTGACCGTGGTCAACTACCTCGAAGGTACCCGCTTCACCCCGGCCAAGCGCGATGCCCAGGGCTCGCCGTTCCGTCACCTGCTAAAGCCCAAGGCCGGCGGCGTGGCGTTCGTGCTCGCCGCGCTGGGCGAACAGCTCGACGCCCTGCTCGACGTGACCCTGGTGTACCCCGGCGACACCGCGCCGGGGTTCTGGGACCTGGTCAGCGGTGCAGTGCCGCGGGTGATCGTGGACATCCAGGTGCGCGCACTGGACCCGGCCCTGTGGCGCGGCGACTACGAGAACGACCCGCAATTCCGGCGCAGCGTACAGGACTGGGTCAACCAGCTGTGGCACGACAAGGACGCGCGCATCGAGCAACTGCGCCAGGAGCTGCGCCGCTAGCCGATGATCGCGTGGGGCACGAAGCGGCTGCTGTCCTTGGTGATCAGCGAGTTGTCCTCGCGAATGCCGATGCCTGCCGGCTGATCGCCAACCACCCAGCTGCCGATCACCGTGTGGCTGCCGGCAAACCGTGGCAAGGCATGAAACTGCTGGATCACGTGGGGGCCACTGCCATACGGCCCCTCCTCCTTCACCCGCTGCCCGTCAGGGGTATGAATCTCCACATTCGCCCCCTCCCGCGAGAAGAACGGCTTGCGCACCCACCCCGGCGCCAGCGGCCGTTCGGGCGTGGCGTCGATGAATGCGGGCAGCAGGTTCGGGTGCCCTTCGTGCTGCTCCCACAGCAGCGCCAGCATGCCCTTGTTCGACAGCAGCGCCTTCCAGGGCGGCTCGACGAACAGCGTGCCGCTGCCGGCAATCGCCGGGCCGTAGCGGTCGTGGAACATGTCTTCCCACGGGTAGAGCTTGAACAGGCTGGGGATCGGCGCCCCACTGCGGTCGATGAAACGCCCGGCCGGGTTCAGGCCGATGTCTTCCACATCGATCAGGCGTGTATCGAGCCCGGCAGCGGTGGCAATGTCGCACAGGTACTGCACCGTGCCACGATCCTCCAGCGAGTCCCTGACCGAGGCAAAGTAGAACGGCGTGGCAAAGGTGTTGGCGCCGAACACCTGGCCGAGTTTCTCTTCAAGGCTGTTGAACTGGTCGGCATCGGCCGGCAGTACGCCGCGCTGCATCTGCTGCTCAAGCCACAGGTACTGGAAGAAGCCGGCCTCGTACAGCGAGGTGGGTGTGTCGTAGTTGGCTTCCAGCAGCTTGGCCGGGCCATGGCCGTCGTAGCTCAGGTCCATGCGCCCGTAGAAATGCGGGTGCCCGTCGCGCCATGAGCGGCGGATCAGGTCGCGGTAGTCACGCGGGATGGCCAGGCGGTCGAGCAGCTCTTCGCTGTCCACTGCCCGCGCCACCAGGTCCATGCACAGCTCGTGCAACTGGCGGGTGGGTTCTTCGAGGTCGTCCTCGATCTGGCGCAGGGTGAACTGGTAGCACGCCGACTCGTCCCAGTACGGCTCGTCGCCGAAGGTGTGGAACCTGAAGCCGTAGTGTTCGGCGGTGGCTTTCCAGTCCGCGCGCGGGGTGCAGGCAATACGTTTCATCGCCCGCCCTCAGGAACCGAAACCGAAGCCGCCACGGCCTGGTACATGGGCCGCGAAGCCGGGGTGGCTGCCCACCGTCCAGGGCCGTGCCGAGGCCATGAAGCGCGCCGGCAGCACCGACGCATGGGCATCGGCACCAGCCCCGCCGTTGAAACGGCTGGATGGCGCGTGGTCCTCGACCAGCCCGGCATACTGGTTGCCGCTGTTGACCTGGTCGGTCAGCGAGCTGGCCCTGAACCCTTCGCGACCTTCACGCTCGTGGTAGATCGCCTCCGACAGGTAGCGCGGCTCGACATTGACGTAGTCGTAGCGGCCACCGCCGCCGCCATACGCGGCCGACGAGGTGGTGCTGGAGGTCTGGTTCAGCCCGTCGTCATACACCTGGCGCTCGGTGGTCAGAGCGAAGCCTTGCATGCGCGGCATGTGAAAGCTCGCGCCCTGACCTGGCTCGCACTGCTCGAAGCTGGCCAGGCAGTCTTCCAGGCGGGTGAAGCGTGGGGCGTTGGCATCGTGGTGCTGGCGGGCGACGTTCCAGGCGTTGTCGCACACCGAACGGCTTACCCCGGCCAGGGCGCAGCTGTCGACGTCCTGGTAACGCTTGACCTCGCTGACCACGCGGGTGGCGCTGCGATCACTGTCACAGGCGGCCAGCGCCAGCGGCAGGCTGCCCAGGGCAATCAGCCGAATGCTCGTGCTGCGTTTCATGGCTGTGCTCCGCTGTCAGGCCGCTGGGGTCATGCACGCGGCATTGAGCATGCCGATGCCGATGGCCACGGCGGCCAGCAAGATGGCGGCCGCGTTTTCCTGACGGCGGATACGCTCGTCCATGCCCTTGACCACCACGCTGACCACCACGAACGCGAGCAACTGCACGGCGCCGGCGATCACCGACCACAGCAGGAAGTCGAGCAGCGAGATCGAATGGGAGATGGCCCCGGACACGGGGATGGCGAAACCCAGCAGCGCACCGCCCAGGGCGATGGCGGCAGCGCTGTTGCCTTCGCGGATCAGGGCAAATTCGTTGTAGGGGGTCAGGCGGGTATAGATGAACGCATAGAGCGCGAACAGCACGGCGGCGCCGGCCATGTAGAACAGAAAACCCAGCACGGCATCGGCCGGCAGGGACATCTTCAGGGCATCCATGAACATCGGGGTCGCACTTCCTTGCTTGAACGGGGCGGGACATATACCACACCGCCCCGCCTCGGCAAACCGCCGGCTTACACCGAAGGCACGGCGGCCGGGGTGCCCCAGATGCCGCCCAGGCTCTGCAGCAGCGAACCGGCCACGCCCTGCTGGCCCAGGTACTGCAGGATCAGCGGGGCGAACTGGGCGATCATGCCGGTGTTCATGCCCAGGGCGCCGAAGGCGTTGTTCAGGTCGTCGGTGTCCTTGACGTTGCCCAGTGCGTTGCTCAGGGCCGAGGAATTGCCGCTCTTGCCGAGCAACTCGCCCAGGCCGCTGAGGCCGCCCAGGGCATTGTCGCCGGATAGCAGGTCAAGGCCGGGCACGGCCTTGCTCAGTTGCGAGTAGTCGCTGCTGCTGAGCTGATGCCTGGCCAGGCCCAGCAGCGCGCCGGTGCCGCCAATGGCCTGTTCGGGGGTGATATCGAGTTGGTCGCCCAGGGTATTGAGCAGGTTGGCCGAGGGGGCCGGGGCTTGAACGGCAGCGTCCTGCTGTTTGTTGCCTTGCATGGCAGACACGGCGTTGGCGGCATCGTTGAGATTGAAGGCCAGGGCCGAGGTGGTGGCGAGTGCCAGCAGGGAGAGCAGTGCGAAACGTTTCATGGGGCGGACCTCGTAGGAAAGCGAGGTTTCGACCCGTATCTGCGGCGAATGTTCCGCCGTCATCGCCTGTAGGAGCCGGCCTTGCCGGCGAAAGCAGCACCGCGATATCCAGAGGTACGCGGTGGCCGCTTTCGCCAGCAAGGCTGGCTCCTGCAACAGAATGGCAACCCGCCCTACGGCAAGGCGTACGCAATCACGTAATCACCCCGATCCGGCGACTGACGCGCACCGCCAGCACTGATCAGGATGTATTGCTTGCCGGTCTTGGGCGACACGTAGGTCATCGGCCCCGACTGGCTGCCCACCGGCAGACGCGCCTTCCAGATCTCGTTGCCGTTGCCCGAGTCGAACGCACGCAGGTAGAAGTCCTGGGTGCCGGCAAAGAACAGCAGGCCCGACTGGGTCGACAGCGAAGCGCCCAGGGTCGGCATGCCGATCGGGATCGGCAGGTGCATGCGGATGCCCAGCGGCCCGGTGTCCTGCACGGTACCGACCGGCACCTGCCACATCAGTTTCCTGGTCTTCAGGTCGATGGCCGACATGGTGCCGAACGGCGGCTTCTGGCACGGAATACCGGCCGCGGACAGGAAGCGCTGGCGCATTGCGCCATACGGCGTACCGTCCTGCGGCACCACACCCATCTCGATGCCGCTGGCACCTTTGGGAATGTCTGCACGCGGGATCATGTAGTTGGCCAGGCCCAGACGCATGTCGTTGACGAACATGTAGTTGCTGGTCGGGTCGACCGACACGCTACCCCAGTTCATGCCACCCAGCGACCCGGGGAACTGCAACGCCGGGTCCAGCCCTGGCGGGGTGTACACACCCTCGTGGCGCATGCCCTTGAACGAGATGCGGCACAGCAGTTGGTCGAACGGGGTCGCGCCCCACATGTCCGACTCTTTCAGGGTCTGGTTGCCGATCGACGGCATCTCTACCGAGAACGGCTGGGTCGGCGAATAACGCTCGCCCGGCACGTTGCCCTGGGGCACCGGCTTCTCTTCGACCTTGGCAATCGGCACGCCGGTTTCACGGTTGATCACGAAGATCTCGCCCTGCTTGGTCACCTGGGCCAGCGCCGGTTGCACGCCACCCTTGTCATCCGGGATGTCGTACAGCAGCGGCTGGGCCGGCAGGTCGAAGTCCCACAGGTCGTGGTGGGTGGTCTGGAAGTGCCAGCGCACCTGGCCGTTCTTCACGTCCAGCGCCACGATCGAGGAGCTGTACTTGTCGTCCAGTTCGGTACGGGTGCCGGCGAAGAAGTCCGGGGTGGCGTTGCCGGTCGGCAGGTACACCAGGCCCAGCTTGGCGTCATAGGACATCGCCGACCACACGTTGGGCGTGCCACGGGTGTAGGTCTGGCCTTCGGGCGGACGCTTGGTGATGTTCGGGTTGCCCGGGTCCCAGGCCCAGGCCAGCTCGCCGGTACGCACGTCATAGGCACGCACCACGCCCGGCGGTTCGCCGGTGGAGAAGTTGTCGGCCACGCGGCCACCGACGATCACCACATCGCCGGCCACCAGCGGGGTGGAGGTCTGCTGGTAATAGCCCGGCTTGATCTCGCCCATGTCGACGCTCAGGTCGACCACGCCGTTATCGCCAAAGTCGGCACATGCTTCGCCGTTTTCGGCGTTGATCGCGATCAGGCGGGCATCGCCGGTGGGCAGGAACAGGCGCTTGGCGCAGGCCTGCGGGCCGGCATCGGCGGCCAGCGGGGTTTCGGAGTAGCCCAGGCCACGGCAACGCTGCCAGTTCGGCGCGCTGCCCTTGGGGTCGAACATCCAGCGCTGCTTGCCGGTGTCCACGTCCAGGGCGAAGACCTTGCCGTAGGCGGTGCAGGAATACAGGGTGTCGCCGATCTGCAGCGGCGTGTTCTGGTCTTCGGCACCGGCGCCGGTGCTTTGCGGCACGTCACCGGTATGGAAGGTCCAGGCCACCTGCAGCTTGTCGACGTTGCCCTTGTTGATCTGGTCCAGCGCGGCAAAGCGGTTGCCGGCGGTGGTGTTGCCCCAGTGCGCCCAGTCCTTCTGCTCGGTGCCCGGCTTGACCGGCTGCACCGCAGGCTCGCTGCTGGCGGTGACCACGTGGGTGGGCACGAACATGTAGCCCAGGGTGGCGACCACGCCAACGGCCAGCACACCGGCCACCGCGAACGCGCCACGCCCGGCCGCACGACCGTCGGCGCGTTGCAGGCTCGGGAACACCAGCGCGATGACCAGGCCGATCACGGCAAAGGTCAGTACCCGCGAGACCAGCGGCCAGAAGTCCAGGCCGGCATCCCACACCGCCCAGATCGCGGTGAGTACCAGGGCCACCGCGTACAGCCAGGCGCCCGACGGCTTGCGCCGCGCGATCAGCACACCGCTGACCAGCATCGCCAGGCCCATCAGAAGGAAGTACCAGCTACCACCGAGGCTGCTCAGGTACGCACCGCCCCCTGCCAGCACCAGGCCGATCAGGGCGATCAGGATGCCCAGACCTCCCAGCAGCCACTTTGCGGTGCCCGGAGCACCTGCCTGTTCGTTCATGTGATTACCGTCCTAAACGTAGTGAAAAACCACCGTCAACAGTTGGCCGACCCAATCCCGAGCATAGTCGGCGCATTTAGGTAGCTTGCTTGTTAACCAGTTAGTACGTTTAAGGGTAACAAAAAATTGCGGGCTACTGCGACAATTTGTCTGTCAGCCCGGCTTCAGGGGCCTGAAACCGGGTAGACATTGGTCTTACGCTGCGCTGAACAGCGTGTGCGGGTCGATCACGAATTTCTTCGGCACGCCGGCATCGAACTCGCCGTAGCCCTCGGGCGCCTGATCCAGGCTGATGACCTGCACGCCGACCACCTCGGCGATGTTGATGCGGTCCCACATGATGGCCTGCATCAGGGCGCGGTTGTACTTCATCACCGGGGTCTGCCCGGTGTGGAAGCTGTGGGACTTGGCCCAGCCCAGGCCGAAACGGATGCTCAGGCTGCCCATCTTGGCTGCGGCGTCCACCGCGCCCGGGTCTTCGGTCACGTACAGGCCGGGGATGCCGATCTTGCCGGCGACCCGCACCACCCCCATCAGCGAGTTGAGCACCGTGGCCGGCGCCTCGTGCTGGGCCCCGGCATGCCCGTGGCCACGGGCCTCGAAGCCCACCGCATCGACCGCACAGTCCACCTCCGGCTCTCCCAGCAGGTTGGCGATCTGTTCGTGCAGCGGGGTGTCCTGGGACAGGTCGGCGACCTCGAAGCCCTGGGCCTTGGCATGGGCCAGACGTACCGGGTTCACATCACCGATGATCACCACCGCCGCGCCCAGCAGCCGCGCCGAGGCGGCAGCGGCCAGGCCGACCGGGCCGGCACCGGCCACGTACACCGTGCTGCCGGGGCCGACACCTGCGGTGACCGCACCGTGGTAGCCGGTGGGCAGGATGTCGGAGAGGCAGGTCAGGTCGCGGATCTTCTCCATGGCCTTGTCGCGGTCGGGCAGCTTGAGCAGGTTGAAGTCGGCGTAGGGCACCAGCACATACTCGGCCTGCCCGCCGGTCCAGTCGCCCATGTCGACATAGCCGTAGGCGCCGCCGGCGCGGGCCGGGTTGACGCTCAGGCACACGCCGGTGTGTTGTTCCTTGCACGAGCGGCAGCGCCCGCAGGCCACGTTGAACGGCACCGAGACCAGGTCGCCCAGTTGCAGGTTCTCGACGTCACGGCCTTTCTCGATGACCTCGCCGGTGATTTCGTGCCCCAGCACCAGGCCGGTCTGGGCGGTGGTACGACCGCGCACCATGTGCTGGTCGGAGCCGCAGATATTGGTGGAGACCACCCGCAGGATCACGCCGTGTTCGATCTTGCGCCCACGTGGGTCCTGCATTTTGGGATAGGGGATTGTTTGCACCTCGACCTTGCCTGCGCCCAGGTACACCACACCACGATTGCCAGACATGCTTTCACCTCGCTCGATTGTTGTTATGTCGCGCTGAATGTTCTGTCCGTCTTTCGGGCCTCATCGCGGGTCAAGCCCGCTCCCACAGTCCCTGTGGGTGCGGGCTTGACCCGCGATACGCCCGCTACAGCACCACCGTGCGATTGGCGTTCAAAAACACCCGCCGCTCGATGTGATACCCCACCGCCCGCGCCAACGTCAGGCACTCGATATCGCGCCCGCGGGCAATCAGGTCTTCAGGGTAGTGGCTGTGATCCACGGCTTCCACGCCCTGGGCAATGATCGGGCCCTCGTCCAGGTCGTTGTTGATGTAATGCGCCGTGGCCCCCACCAGCTTCACGCCCTTGTTGTAGGCCTGGTGATACGGCTTGGCGCCCTTGAACCCCGGCAGCAGCGAGTGATGGATGTTGATCGCCCAGCCATCCAGGCGTCGGCACAGCTCCGGCGACAGCACCTGCATGTAGCGCGCAAGGATCACCAGCTCGGCGCCGGACGCCTCGATCACCTGCAGCACCTTGCGCTCCTGCGCCGGCTTGTCCTGCGGGTCGAGGGCAAAGTGGTAATAGGGGATGCGGTGCCAGTGCGCCAGCGGCTCCAGGTCCGGGTGGTTGGAAATCACCGCCACCACGTCCATCGCCAGCTGGCCGATGCGCTGGCGGTACAGCAGGTCGTTGAGGCAATGATCGGCCTTGGACACCATGATCACCACCTTGGGCCGGTGCCTGGGCGCAGTCAGCTCGAAGGTCATGCCGAACGCTTCGCCACGGGCGGCCAGGCCTGCGCGAAAAGCCTGCTCGTCGAATGCCTCGGGCTGGCGAAACTCCACCCGTATGAAGAACCGCGCCGACAGCCGGTCATCGAACGAATGATGCTCGGTGACGTAGCACTGCTGCTCGTACAAGTAGCGCGTCACCGCGTCCACCGTACCCAGCAGGCTGGGGCAGTCGGCGGTAAGGATCCAGGTGTCCGGCGCACGGCTCATGAGGCGATGCTCAGGCCATGTTCGGCGCAGGCATCCTGCAGCCACAGCCACCAGTAGTCGCTGAAGCTGCGCCGGATCAGCAGCTCCCAGGTGTCCTCGCCGGTGCGCCGGATCACCAGCTGGGACTTGGCGAACACCGTGCCCACCGCCTTGCCCACCGGGAAGTTGTTGGGGTGCACGTCGTAGCTGGTGGACTTCATCAGCACCTCGCGCACCCTGGGCCCGCTCAGTTCGAGCAGGGTCTGTCCGCCGCTGACGTTGACCACCTGGATGTGTTGCCCGTCGAGGGCTTCGCGCAGCTTCTGCTCGGCGGCCAGCTCCTCGCCACCGGGCACGATCAGCAGCCACTCGTCGGGGCCCATCCACTGCAGCGAGGTCTCGCCGCTGGCGACCACGGTGAGTGCGACCGGCAGTTCCAGGCCCAACGCCTGTTGCACGCCGCTGACGAAAGCCGGGTCGTGGGCGTTGCCGCGCAGGGTCAGGTGGCCGAGGAACTTCTTCTCGCGCAGGGTCACGCCGGGGTTCTTGCGGCCCTTGCCGACCAGGCTGGGCAGGTCGGCGTGATGCAGGGGTGATTCGGCCCTGGCGTCAGTCTCGGGGCGTTGCGGGTAGACGTTGATTGCGCTCATTACATACCTGCCTTGAATTCAGTAGTGCTGTGATCTCTTTGTAGGAGCCGGCCTTGCCGGCGAAGCCCGCGACCCGGTTGCAACCCGGTGCGCGGTGGTCGCTTCGCCAGCAAGGCTGCTCCTGCAACCATCAGATGTTCTGCCGCTCACCCTTCGGATCAAAGAACACCGAGGCGCAGATCTCGGCCTCGATCACGCTGCCATCGGCCTGCGGCGAAAACACCCGCTCGCCCATGCGTTTGAGCCCGCCCTTGACCACCCCCATGGCAAACGAATAGCCCAGCGAGTTGCTCGCGTAGCTCGAGGTCACGTGCCCCACCATGTCCATCGGAATCGGCTGTTTGGGGTCCAGCACCAGCTGCGCGCCCTCGGGCAACCACTGGCTCGGGTCCACCGGCTTGAGCCCCACCAGCTGCTTGCGGTTCTCGCGCACGCAGTCTTCCCGGTTCATGCCGCGCCAGCCGATCCACGAGAACGGCTTGGTGCGCCCCACGCACCAACCCATGTTCAGGTCGTCCGGGGTCATCGAGCCGTCGGTGTCCTGGCCGACAATGATGAAACCCTTCTCGGCGCGCAGCACGTGCATGGTCTCGGTGCCATAGGGGGTGAGGTTGTACGGCTTGCCGGCGGCGACGATCTGCTCCAGCACGCCCATCGCGTAATTGGCCTGCACGTTCACTTCATACGACAGCTCGCCGGTGAACGAGATGCGGAACACCCGCGCCGGCACCCCGCCCACCAGGCCCTCCTTCCAGCTCATGAACGGGAAGGCGTCCCTGTCCAGGTCGATGTCAGTCACTTCAGCCAGCAGCTTGCGGCTGTTGGGCCCCGACAGGGTCAGCGTGGCCCAGTGGTCGGTGACGGAGGTGAAGTACACCTTCAGCTCTGGCCATTCGGTCTGCTGGTAGATCTCCAGCCATTGCAGCACCCGCGCCGCGCCGCCGGTGGTGGTGGTCATCAGGAAGTGGTTGTCGCCCAGGCACGCGGTCACGCCATCGTCGAAGACCATGCCGTCTTCCTTGCACATCAGGCCGTAGCGCGCCTTGCCCACGTCGAGCTTGGTCCAGGCGTTGGTGTAGATGCGGTTGAGGAACTCACGGGCGTCCGGGCCCTGGATGTCGATCTTGCCCAGGGTCGAGGCATCCAGCAGGCCGACGCTGTCGCGCACCGCCTTGCATTCGCGGGCCACCGCCGCCTGCAGGTCTTCGCCGCCGCGGGGGAAATACCACGGGCGCTTCCACTGGCCGACGTCCTCGAACTCGGCGCCGTTCTTCACATGCCAGGCATGCAGCGCGGTGAAGCGCACCGGCTCGAACAGGTGGCCGCAATGGCGCCCGGCCACCGCGCCGAAGGTCACCGGCGTGTAGTTGGGGCGAAACATGGTGGTGCCCATCTGCGCAATGCCGATGCCCAGCGAGCGTGCGGCGATCGCCAGCCCGTTGATGTTGCCCAGCTTGCCCTGGTCGGTGCCGAACCCCAGCGCGGTGTAGCGCTTGACGTGCTCCACCGACTCGAAGCCTTCGCGGGTGGCCAGTTCGATGGCGGCCGCAGTCACATCGTTCTGTTGGTCGACGAACTGCTTGGGTGCCCGCGCGGTGTTGCGGTCATGGGGTACCTGGAACAGCGCCACGGTGGGCTCCTCCGGACGCACCAGCACCTTGGGCAGGACGCCCTCCACTGCCTTGAAACCGGCCTCGGTGGCCGCACGCACGCCGCCTTCGAAACCGTCGGCCAGCGCATCGCCCAGGGCGAACACGCCATTGACGCCACCCACGCACACGCGCTTCTGCGGCGCGTCGCCGGGCACGAAGCCGAGAATGTCGTCGCGCCACAGCGGCTTGCCGCCCAGGTGCGAAGCCAGGTGCACCACCGGGCTGTAGCCGCCCGATGTCGTCACCAGGTCGCAGTCCAGCCATTCGCCGGGGCTGGTGACCTGGTGTGCGGCCACGTCGATGGCCGCCACCCGCGCTGCCGTCACATGCTTGCTGCCGCGCGCCTCGATCACCGCGCTGGAGGTGAGGATGCGAATGCCCTTGGCACGTGCCTCCTCCACCAGCGAGCCACGGGGGTTGTGCCGCGCATCGGCGACCGCGACCACCTTGAGCCCGGCGTCGTGCCAGTCCAGCACCACGCGATAGGCGTGATCGTTGTTGGTCGACAGCACCAGCTTGCGCCCCGGCGCCACGCCATAACGGCGCACGTAGGTAGATACCGCGCCGGCGAGCATGTTGCCCGGCACATCGTTGTTGCCGTACACCAGCGGCCGCTCGTGGGCGCCGGTGGCCAGCACCACACGCCCGGCGCGCACACGGTGCATGCGCTGGCGCACCTGGCCGATGGGTGCGCGGTCGCCCAGGTGATCGGTGAGGCGCTGGTGGATCGTGAGGAAGTTGTGGTCGTGGTAGCCGTTGACCGTGGCCCGCGCCAGCAAGGTGACCTCGGGCATGCCCTGCAGCTCGTCGATCACCTTGGCCACCCACTCGGCGGCGGGCTGGCCGTCGAGGGTTTCGCGGGTATCGAGCAGGCTGCCGCCGAACTCCTCCTGCTCGTCGGCCAGGATCACCCGCGCCCCGCTGCGCCCGGCTGCCAGTGCCGCAGCCAGCCCGGCGGGGCCTGCGCCCACCACCAGCACATCGCAGTGGTGGTTCATGTAGTCGTAGCTGTCCGGGTCGTTTTCCAGCGGCGAACGGCCCAGGCCCGCAGCCTTGCGGATGTACTTCTCGTAGGTCATCCAGAACGACTGCGGGTACATGAACGTCTTGTAGTAGAACCCCGGCGGCATCAGCTTGCCGCCGACCTTGCCGAGGATGCCCATCACGTCGGTGTTCACGCTGGGCCAGCCGTTGGTGCTGGTGGCCACCAGGCCGGCGTACAGCGCCTGCTGGGTAGCGCGCACGTTGGGTACCTGGGTGGCCTCGCTGGCACCGATCTGCAGGATCGCGTTGGGCTCTTCGCTGCCGGCGGCGATGATGCCGCGTGGGCGCGAGTACTTGAAGCTGCGCCCCACGATGTCGACGCCATTGGCCAGCAGCGCGGCGGCCAGGGTGTCGCCCTGGTAGCCCTGGTAGCGCTGGCCGTTGAAGGTGAAGTCGAGGACCTGGCTGCGGTCGATACGACCGCCGTTGGGCAGACGATAGCGCTGGCTCATACCTTTTCTCCCTGGCCGGTGACAGCCAGCTGCGGGACGTTTTCCTGGGCGCGCGCCTGGGGCCTGGCACCAATCGGATAGGTTTCGAGAATCTCGTAGGTCACGGTGTCGCGGGTGGCGTTGAAGTACTGGCGGCAGCCCGCGGCATGGATCCACAGCTCGTGGTGCAGGCCGCGCGGGTTGTCACGAAAGAACAGGTAGTCGCCCCACTGCTCGTCGGTGCAGGCATTCGGGTCCAGCGGGCGCGGAATGTGGGCCTGGCCGGCGGCATGGAATTCTTCCTCGGAGCGCAGTTCGCCGCAGTGGGGACAGAAGATGTGCAACATGGAGTGTCTCCTGTTAGTGGGCGACAGCGGCAGCGCCGTGCTCGTCGATCAGGGCGCCGTTATGGAAACGGTCGATGGAAAACGGCTTGGCCAGTGCATGCATCTCGCCGGTGGCCAGGCTCGCGGCGAACACGTGGCCCGAGCCAGGCGTGGCCTTGAAACCGCCGGTACCCCAGCCGCAGTTGAAGAACATGTTCGCCACCGGGGTCTTGGAGATGATCGGGCAGGCGTCCGGGGTGGTGTCGACGATGCCGCCCCACTGGCGGTTCATGCGCACCCGCGACAGGATCGGGAACATCTCGACGATGGCCTGCAGGGTATGTTCGATCACCGGGTACGAACCGCGCTGGCCGTAACCCACCCAGCCGTCGATGCCGGCGCCGATCACCAGGTCGCCCTTGTCCGACTGGCTGATGTAGCCGTGCACCGCGTTGGACATGATCACGCTGTCGATGATCGGCTTGAGCGGCTCGGACACCAGTGCCTGCAGCGGGTGCGACTCGATGGGCAGGCGAAAGCCGGCCAGCCTGGCCATGTGCCCGGAGTTGCCGGCGGTGACCACGCCCACGCGCCGCGCACCGATGAAGCCCTTGTTGGTCTCGACGCCGACCACCGCGCCGTTTTCCTTGCGAAAGCCGATCACCTCGGTCTGCTGGATCAGGTCCACGCCCAGGGCATCGGCGGCACGCGCATACCCCCAGGCCACGGCATCGTGACGCGCCACGCCGCCGCGCCGCTGCACGGTGGCGCCGAGCACCGGATAACGGGTGTTCCTGGAGCAGTCCAGATGCGGAATCTCGTCGGCCACCTGCTTGCTGTTCAGCAGTTCCCCGTCCACGCCGTTGAGCCGGTTGGCGCTGACCCGGCGCTCGGAGTCGCGCATGTCCTGCAGGGTGTGGCACAGGTTGTAGACCCCGCGCTGGGAGAACATGACGTTGTAGTTGATGTCCTGGGACAACCCCTCCCAGAGCTTCATCGCGTGCTCATAGAGGTGCGCCGACTCGTCCCACAGGTAGTTGGAGCGCACGATGGTGGTGTTGCGCGCGGTGTTGCCGCCGCCCAGCCAGCCCTTCTCGACCACCGCCACATTGGTGATGCCGTGCACCTTGGCCAGGTAGTAGGCGGTGGCCAGGCCGTGCCCGCCGCCGCCGACGATGACCACGTCGTAGACCTTCTTCGGGGTGGGCGTGCGCCACATGCGCTGCCAGTTCTCGTGGTGGCTGAGCGAGTGCTTGAAAAGGCCGAAGCCCGAATAGCGTTGCATGGTCTGTTACTCCACTCAGCGGTAAACCGGAAAATCCGCACACAGTGCCGACACGCTCCTGGCCACGTCGGCCTCGACATCGGCATCGCCCAGGTGGTCGAGGATGTCGCAGATCCAGCCGGCCAGCTCCGTGCACTGGGCCACCTTGAAGCCACGGCTGGTGACGGCCGGGGTGCCGATGCGCAGGCCCGAGGTGACGAACGGCGACTGCGGGTCGTTGGGCACGGCGTTCTTGTTGACGGTGATGTGGGCGCGCCCCAGGGCGGCATCGGCGTCCTTGCCGGTCAGGCCCTGACGGATCAGGCTGACCAGGAACAGGTGGTTGTCGGTGCCACCGGACACCACGTCGAAACCACGCTCGATGAACACCGCAGCCATCGCCCGGGCGTTGTCGATCACCTGTTGCTGGTAGGCCTTGAAGCCGGGCTCCAGGGCCTCCTTGAAGCACACCGCCTTGGCCGCGATCACATGCATCAGCGGGCCGCCCTGCCCGCCGGGGAACACCGCGGCGTTGAGTTTCTTTTCCAGCGCTTCGTTGGCCCTGGCCAGGATCAGCCCGCCACGCGGGCCACGCAGGGTCTTGTGGGTGGTGGTGGTGACCACGTCGGCATAGGGCAGCGGGTTGGGATACAGGCCCGCCGCGACCAGCCCGGCGACGTGGGCCATGTCGACGAACAGGTAGGCGCCGACCTTGTCGGCGATCTGGCGAAAGCGTGGGAAATCGAGGGTTTTGCTGTAGGCCGAAAACCCGGCAATGATCATCTTCGGCTGGTGCTCGACGGCCAGGCGCTCGACCTCGTCGTAGTCGATCAGGCCGGTGCGGGTATCGATGCCGTATTGCACGGCGTTGTACAGCTTGCCGCTGAAACTGACCTTGGCACCGTGGGTGAGGTGGCCGCCGTGGGCCAGGCTCATGCCCAGCACGGTGTCGCCGGCCTGCAGCAGGGCCAGGTACACCGCGGCGTTGGCCTGGCTGCCGGAGTGCGGCTGGACGTTGGCATAGTCGGCGCCGAACAGCTGCCTGGCACGATCGATGGCCAGTTGCTCGACCTTGTCCACGTGCTCGCAGCCACCGTAGTAGCGCTTGCCCGGGTAGCCTTCGGCGTACTTGTTGGTCAGGCCGCTGCCCTGGGCCTGCATCACGCGCTTGCTGGTGTAGTTTTCCGAGGCGATCAGTTCGATGTGGTCTTCCTGGCGCTGTTCCTCGGCGTTGATCGCCGCCAGCAGTGCATCGTCGTAACCCTGGATCTGGTCGTGCTTGGTGAACATCGCATCTCTCCCGGCAGTGGCATGGACAGCGCCCTTTGGCTGCGATGGTAGGGCTGGCGCGGGCCGTCCAGATGCCTGCGCACGCCACGCAAAGGTGCGTTTACGACATGGCCCTTGTAGTCGGCGATTTGATAGTTGGTTTAGAGTGCTTGCCTGCGTCGACCACAGGACAGTGCAATGACAGAACAAAGCCAGCAATTTGCCAGCGACAACTATTCCGGCATCTGCCCCGAAGCCTGGGCGGCGATGGACAAGGCCAACCAGGGCCACGAACGCGCCTACGGCGACGACCAGTGGACCGCCAAGGCCTCCGACCACTTTCGCAAACTGTTCGAGACCGACTGCGAGGTGTTCTTCGCCTTCAACGGCACCGCCGCCAACTCCCTGGCCCTGTCGTCCCTGTGCCAGAGCTACCACAGCGTGATCTGCTCCGAGACCGCCCACGTCGAGACCGACGAATGCGGCGCGCCGGAGTTCTTCTCCAACGGCTCCAAGCTGCTCACCGCCCGCAGCGAAAACGGCAAGCTCACGCCGGAGTCCATCCGCGAAGTGGCGCTCAAGCGCCAGGACATCCACTACCCCAAGCCACGTGTGGTGACCATCACCCAGGCCACCGAAGTGGGCAGCGTGTATCGGCCCGAAGAGCTCAAGGCGATCAGCGCCACCTGCAAGGAACTGGGCCTTAACCTGCACATGGACGGCGCGCGCTTCAGCAATGCCTGCGCGTTCCTGGGCTGCTCGCCGGCCGAACTGACCTGGAAGGCCGGCATCGACGTGCTGTGCTTTGGCGGCACCAAGAACGGCATGGCGGTGGGCGAGGCGATCCTGTTCTTCAACCGCAAGCTGGCCGAAGATTTCGACTACCGCTGCAAGCAGGCCGGGCAGCTGGCGTCGAAGATGCGCTTTCTGTCGGCGCCGTGGGTGGGGTTGCTCGAAGACGGTGCGTGGCTGCGCCATGCGCAGCACGCCAACCACTGCGCGCAGTTGCTCAGCGGGCTGGTGGCGGACATCCCGGCGGTGCAGTTGATGTTCCCGGTAGAAGCCAACGGGGTGTTTCTGCAGATGCCGGAGCCGGCACTGGAAGCGCTGCGCGCCAAGGGCTGGCGGTTCTACACCTTCATCGGCAGCGGCGGCGCACGGTTCATGTGCTCGTGGGACACCGACGAGGCACGGGTGCGCGAGCTGGCGGCGGATATTCGTGCGGTAACGCTGGGTCGCTGATGGCCCCTTCGCCGGCAAGGCCGGCTCCTACAGACACCGCCAACCTGTAGGAGCCGGCCTTGCCGGCGAAGCAGTCACCCTGATCTAGAGCCTGAACCCACCCATCTGCCGCGCCAGGTCATCGGCCAGCCCGCGCAACGCCTGGCAATCCACCCGACACGCCTCCACCTGCGCCACCGTCTGGCGCGCCAGGTCGGAAATCCCCTGCACGTTGCGGTTGATCTCCTCGGTCACCGCCGACTGCTCCTCGGTGGCCGTGGCCACCTGCAGGTTCATGTCGGTGATGTGTTCCACCTGCCCGGTAATGGTGGTCAACGACGCTCCGGTCTGCTGGCTCGACGCCACGCCGGTGCCGGTCGCCGCCTGCCCCGCCTGCATCGACGCCACCGCGCTGCCCGCCCCCTGCTTGAGGCGCTGGATCATCTGCTGCACCTCGTCGGTGGACACCTGGGTTCGCTGGGCCAGGGTACGTACCTCGTCGGCCACCACAGCGAAGCCACGGCCCATCTCCCCGGCCCGCGCCGCCTCGATCGCCGCGTTCAACGCCAGCAGGTTGGTCTGCTCGGAAATGCTGCGGATCACCGCCAGCACCTCGTCGATGGACGCCACCTCCTGTGCCAGTTGGCCAACCGCACTGGCCGCCACGCCGATCTCGCCCGACATGCCTTCGATGTGCGCAATCGAGCGCTGCACCACCTCGCGCGCCTGCAACGCTTCGGTGCGCGCGGTCTGCGAGGCGTGCGCGGCCTGGCCGGCATTCTGCGCGATGTCCTGCACGGTGAGGCCCATCTGGTGCACGGCAGTGGCCACCATCTCGGTCATCTCCTGCTGGCGATGGGAGCGCGCGGCGGTGTCCTCCACCACCGCGCTCACCTGCCCCACGGCGCTGCGCAGGTGCTCGGTGGTGCGCAGCACCTCGCCGATCAGGTCGCGCTGGCTGTCCAGAAAACGGTTGAAACCCCGGGCCAGGTCGCCCAGTTCATCGGCCCGCGACTCGTCCAGGCGCTGGGTCAGGTCGCCACCGCCCTGGGCAATCGCGGTCAGCGCACCGGTCACCCGGCGCAGCGGGCGCACGATGCCGCGCGCCAGCCATACCACCAGCAGCAGCGACAGCAACGCCACCGCCGCGCCGATCAGGCTGGTGAGCCACACGGCCTGGTTCACCTGGGCGTAGATCTGCGCCTCGGGCACCTCGGCCACCAGGGTCCAGTTCAGGTCGCGCAGCGGCAGGCTCAGGGCCAGGTAGGTCTCGCCATCGCGCTCGAAGCGGCTCTGCTGCAGGCCCTCGTGCGGGGTCAACGCACGCTGGGCGGCGCCTTCGCCGATCTGCTCGGCCAACTGGCGCTTGCCGCTGAACTCGGACTGCGGGTGCACCTGGATCAGTCCATCGCCGCGCACCAGGAACACCCGGCCGCGCTCACCGAAACTGAAGTCGTGGATCAGTTGGGACAACTCGGTCATGCGCAGGCCCAGCCCGGCAATGCCCACCAGCTGGCCGGCTTTTTCCACCCGAAAGTCGATGAACAGCGCCAGGTCGCCACTGCTGATGTCCGTGTCGATATTGAGCAGGCGCGGCTTGCCACTGTCGATGAACCCGAAGAACCACGAGTCCTTCGGGTTGTCGCGGCTCAAGGTGCGGTCCAGCCCGCCCTGGTTGTAGTAGTGATTGCTGCCCGTGGCGGCGAACAGCGCGGTGAACGCCTGGTTGTGCACACGCACCGACTCCAGGTACTCGACGAACGCACCGGCCTGTTCGGGGGGCTCCCCCGCTGCCAGCCAGTCGCGCAACAGGGTGTTGTTGGCAATGTCGGCCGCCGCCGTCAGAGGCCGGCCCAACATGCGCTCGATATCGTTGCGCATGGCCTCGATGCTCGCCGGCAGCGCCGTCTCCACCAGGTAGCGCTCGGTCAGTCGATTGACCGCCACGGTGTAGATACCAACCACGATCAGAATGCTCGCCACCAGGGCCGCGCCCATGCTTGCGATCAATTGCCACTGGATACTGCGCCGCCAGAACTGCATGAATTTCCCCTGAGTTAAACCAGCCGTGTACCGCGAACACCAGGTCAATTGTATACAACAGAAAATACAATGCTAGCAGTCAGCCACACTCGGGCCGCTCACTGCCCCCAGGGGTCAGTGAGCCAGCACAGTAAAGAGGGAATGCACGCGAGGGGGAAATCAGCTGTTGCCGATTGTCCGGGCAATGACGTCGACCGTGGCGCTGACTTGCTCTTGATAACGGTCGAGGGCTTCCTGATGTGCCTGTTGCAGTTCGATCTGCTGCGAGCACAGGTTCAGGGCGGCCAGCACCAGCAACTTGTCGCCGATCAGCGACGGGTACTTGCGCTTGGTATCGGCCAGGGAGGCCTTGAGCATCTGCACCGCCTGCGCCAGGGTCTGCTCCTGACCTTCAGGGGCCTTGATCGAATAGTCATTGCCCATTATCGACACGACATTGATCGACTGCGCGGTGGTCTTCATGCGGTAACGGCGCCGCCACCGGCACGTTCAACCAGCGCCTGGATACGCGCGGCGGTTGCACCTTGCTTCTCTTCCTGCTCCATCAGGCTCAGTTGCAGGCTTTCGTTCTCGTCCTTGGCCTGGGCCAGTTCGTCGCTCAGCTGCGCGTTGCGCTCGGCCAGGTCGAGGTTCTTCTGCACCAGGTCGTTGACCAGTTGCTCCAGTTGACTCAGGGATGTTTCCAGCATGATTGCGTTCTCACGGTTTTTCAGGGGGCGCACACGATAAAGAAATCTCACCGCACTCGCCAGGGATATCGGGGCCAGAGCCTCGACCGGGTGCAGATTGACCCGTCGATCGGCAACCGGTTCCAGCGCTTGGTCGAATGCCGGGGTAAAAAAAATGACCGGTGGTTCACATTTAGTTACATGCCCCCTCAAGTCTGCCCTGCTTTGACCGATAGGCAATAAGAGTTGCCCCACGACGCATGGACCGCGCGCATTCCTATTCCCTGCCGGATAAAACCATGTCATTACGTAACATGAACATCGCCCCGCGCGCACTTCTGGGGTTTTCGCTGATCGGCGCCCTGATGCTTGCATTGGGCATCTTTGCCCTCAACCAGATGGGGCAGATACGCAAGGCCGGCGAAGCCATCGAACAGATCAGCGTGCCCAGCATCACCAACCTCGACCAGCTCACCCAACTCACCCTGCGCCTGCGCACGTTGTCCTACCGCCTGCTGCTCAACCGCGAAGCCGCCACCCTGCAGGACACCGTGCAACTGCTGGCCAAGCGCAATGCCCAGATCGACGAAGCGCGCCGGGCCTACGAGCCACTGATCGAAGGCGACGAGGAACGGGGCGCGTACAACCAGTACGTGCAGCTGCTCAACCAGTACCGCCAGCTCGAAAACCGCATGGTAAGCCTGTCGCAGGCCGGTGATGTGGAAGCACTGCGCAGCCTGATCAACCACGACCTGCTCGACAACTCCGAGCAGATCAGCGCAGTCACCGATCGCCTGGTCAAGATCAACACCGATCAGACCCGTGTGACCAACCAGACCGCCGCCACGCAATACGACACGGCCTTCACCCTGGTGATCGTGCTGCTGGTGGCCGCCACCGCACTGACCCTGCTGTGCGCGCTGCTGCTCACCCGCAGCATCGTCAAGCCGATCGACGAAGCGCTGCAGGCGGCCGAGCTGATCGCCGATGGCAACCTGACCAAACCGATCAACACCACCGGTACCGACGAAGCGGCGCGCCTGCTGCACGCCATGGGCAAGATGCAGCACAAGCTGCGCGACACCCTGCAGCAGATTGCCGGCTCCGCCACCCAGCTGGCCTCGGCTGCCGAAGAGCTGAATGCAGTCACCGACGAAAGCGCACGCGGCCTGCAGCAGCAGAACAACGAGATCCAGCAGGCCGCCACTGCCGTCACCGAGATGACCAGCGCGGTGGAAGAAGTGGCACGCAACGCGGTGAGCACATCCGAGGCGTCCAAGCAGGCCACCCGCTCGGCCGGCGACGGTCGCGACCTGGTCATGGAGACCGTCAGCGCCATCGAGCGCATGAGTGCCGACGTGCAGGGTACTGCCGAGCTGATCGGCAACCTGGCCGGCGAGTCGCGTGACATCGGCAAGGTGCTCGATGTGATCCGCGGCCTGGCCGACCAGACCAACCTGCTGGCCCTCAACGCCGCCATCGAGGCGGCGCGTGCCGGTGAAGCCGGGCGCGGCTTCGCCGTGGTCGCCGACGAAGTGCGCGCTCTGGCCCACCGGACCCAGCAGTCGACCAGCGAAATCGAGCGCATGATCGGCAGCATCCAGGGCGGTACCGAACAGGCGGTGAACTCGATGCGCCACAGCACCGAACGCGCCGAGTCGACCCTGAGCATCGCCCGCGGCGCCGGCCTGTCGCTGGAGACCATCACCACCGCGGTGGCCGAAATCAACGAACGCAACCTGGTGATCGCCAGCGCCGCCGAAGAGCAGGCCCAGGTGGCCCGCGAAGTGGACCGCAACCTGGTGAACATCAACGACCTGTCGGTGCAGTCGGCCACCGGGGCGCACCAGACCAGCGCCGCGAGTGCCGAACTGTCTCGCCTGGCGGTGGGCCTGAACGGTCTGGTCGCACGCTTCAGCGTGTAGGTCGCCACCGGGCCCCGGCGCAGTGCGCGCCGGGCGCCCGGTTTTTTTCGATCGGCCCCCGCTCGCCGTCGAAAACACTATCTCGTCAGACTTATCTAAAGTTGCTCACAAACTATTCCTAATATTAAGTAGGAATATTCACTGCACTTTAACTTCGGCATCAAAAACCTCACGCCGCACGATAACTTTTCGCAATAACCTCCCCGCATTGCAGACTGGCATAAATACCAGTTTACAAATCAGAATGGCTCTACATCGGACATTACAGACACTTTCAGGCAAGTACCTGCGCGCTCGCTGAAAGTGTGTCGTTGTTCCGTTAGTTGCAGCTTCATCTAACCTCATCAGCATTGAAACTTTCGCCCGAATGCCTGGGAACGCCATGAACAATGCGGCACCTGCACCTGAAACGTCAGGCCTGAAGATAGAAACCCGTACCATCCACCCGGTGCCCCTTGACGAGCGTCACGGCAAGGCCTGGCACCTGGGCCCCTTCTGGTTCACCGGCAACTTCGTACTCACCACCATGGTCACCGGCTTCGTCGGGCCCGCCCTGGGTCTGGCCGCCTGGCAGGCGGTGCTGGCGATCCTGCTCGGGGTGGCCCTGGGCACCCTGTGCATGGCCCTGCATGCCAACCAGGGCCCGCGCCTTGGCCTGCCACAGATGATCCAGTCCCGTGCCCAGTTCGGCCTGCGGGGCGCCGTGCTGCCGTTCATGGCGGTGGTGTGCGTGTACATCGGCTTCAACGTGTTCAACGTGATCCTGGCCACCGATGCACTGACCACTGTGCTGCCGGGTAGCGATGCCTTCTGGTACGCACTGCTGATCGCGGTGGCCGTGGTGATCGCCGTGGTCGGGCACGACCTGCTGCACACCGTGCAGCGCTGGCTCACCTACCTGCTGATCGGCGTGTTCGGCCTGCTCACCCTGGCAGCGCTGCTGTTGCTGGAGGCCGACACCGTTCAGCGCCAGCTGCAGTTTTCCTGGTCGGGCTTTCTCATCCAGCTGTCGGCCGCCGCAGGCTACCAGATCAGCTACTCGGTGTATGTCTCGGACTACTCGCGCTACCTGCCGCCCAGCACCTCGGCGCGCAAGGTGGTGCTATGGACCTATCTGGGCGCCGCAGGCTCTGCGGTGTGGCTAATGTCGCTGGGCGCACTGGTAGCCTCGGCAGTGGTGGCGCCCGAAGCCATCAGCAGCCTGCAACACCTGGGCAACCGCTTCCTGCCCGGCTTCGGCACCTTCGCGATCCTGATGGCGGTGCCGGCGCTGGTGGGCATCATGGCCGTCAACTGCTACGGCGCGCTGCTGACCGGCATCAGCGCGATCACCGCGTTTCGCCCGCTGGCGCCGGGGCTGGCCGGGCGTGCCCTGGGCCTGGGCGGCATTGGCGCGGTGGTGTACCTCACCGCCATCGCGTTGCCCGACAGCTACCTCGACAGCTTCAACCTGTTCCTGCAACTGATGCTGTATGTGCTGGTGCCCTGGAGCGCAATCAACCTCACCGACTACTACCTGTTGCGCAAAGGCAACTACGTGATCCCGGCCATGTTCGACCCGGCGGGCGAATACGGCCAGTGGGCCTGGGCCGGCATCCTGGCCTACCTGGGGGGGCTGCTGGCGATGCTGCCCTTCGTGTCGCTGGCCGGCGTGCAAGGGCCGGTGGCGGTGGCGTTGTCCGGCGCCGACCTGGCCTTCGTTCCCGGCTTCATCATTTCGGCCCTGCTGTACTGGCTCCTGATGCGCCACCTGCCCGGCACCCCGCCGCCCCCGGTCGCCGCCCCCAAGGCGCCGCAGCCATGACCCCATCCCCGCAAACCGTGCGTGTCGGGTGCTACCAGTTGGCGCCCACCATTGCCAATCCAAGCTACAACCTCGACCGTACCCGGGTGGCCATCGCCGAGGCCGCCGAGCGCGGCGCGCAACTGCTGGTACTGCCCGAGCTGGCGCAGAGCGGCTACGCGTTCTACGACCGCGAAGAGGCCCACGCGCTGTCCGAGCCCCGTGACGGGCCGACCCTCGAGGCCTGGGCCCGGCAGGCCGCCAAGTACCAGATCATCGTGGTGGGCGGCTTCTGCGAGCGCCTGCCCGACGGCCAGGTGGCCAACAGCTCGGTGCTGATCGAGCCCGACGGCCGACGCACCTTCTACCGCAAGGCCCACCTGTGGGACCGCGAAACGCAGATCTTCACCCCCGGCAGCGAGCCGCCGCCGGTGGTGGACACCCACCTTGGGCGCATCGGCATGATGATCTGCTACGACCTGGAGTTTCCCGAATGGGTGCGCCTGGCGGCGCTGCGCGGTGCTCAGCTGCTGTGCGCACCGGTGAACTGGCCGGACACCTCCCGGCCCGGCTTCCAGCGCCCGGCCGAGGTCATCCGGGTTCAGGCCAGCGCCTCGGTCAACCGGCTGTTCGTCATTGCCTGCGACCGCTGTGGCGAGGAGCGCGGGGTTGGCTGGGTGGGCGGTTCGACCCTCACCGATGCCGACGGCTATGTGCTCAAGGGCGGCAAGCGTGTCGGCAAGAAGCAGCTGCTGCTGGCCGACATCAGGCTGGGCCAGGCACTGGACAAGCAGATCAGCGACCACAACCACGTGCTGGCCGACCGGCGCCCTGCGCTGTACCACGAGCTGCTGCGCGACTAGAACTCGATGCGCACGTCACCGCGCGGCACGCTGCAGCACGACAGGATGTAACCTTCGGCCTCGTCGTCCTCGGTGATGCCGCCGTTGTGCTCCATGTCCACCTCGCCCCCCAGCTTGAGCACCTTGCAGGTGCCGCAGATGCCCATGCCGCAGGCCTTGGGGATCATCAGCCCGAGCTTGGCGGCTGCCGCATGCACCGTCTCGCCCGGCGCCACGCGGATACTCTTGCCGCTGGCGGTGAACTCCACCTGGTGCTGGTCGGCCACGTCCACTTCGGCGGCCTCGGCGGCCTGCTCGGCGTTCTCTACCGCATCGGCCTTGGCCTCGGGCGGCGTGGCGCCGAACGACTCCTCATGGTAGCGCTGCATGTCATAGCCGCTGGCTTCGAGCATGCGCTTGACCGCGTTCATGTAGGGCGTAGGCCCGCAGCAGAAGATCTCGCGTTCCAGGTAATCGGGCGCGATCAGCTCCATCAGCTTCTGGTTCAGGTAGCCGCGATAACCGGCCCATGCCTCGCCCAGGCCATGCTTCTCGCAGATGATGTGCAGGCTGAAGTTGTCGATCCGCGAGGCCATGTGCTCCAGCTCGCGGTGGTAGATGATGTCCTTGGGCGAACGCGCGCTGTGCACGAACACCATGTCGACATTGGCATTGGTGTCATAGAACCAGCGCGCCATGGACATCACCGGGGTGATGCCCACCCCGCCGCTCAGGTACAGCACCCTGGGGCTGGGGAAGTCCATCGCGTTGAACAACCCCACCGGCCCGTGCACGGCCAGCTCCTGGCCTTCATGCAGGGTGTCGTGCAGCCAGTTGGAAACCTTGCCGCCGGGTACGCGCTTGATGGTCACCGAAAAGCTGTAGGGCACCGAGGGCGAGCTGGAGATGGTGTACGAGCGCATGATCGGCTGACCGTCGATTTCCAGCTCCAGGGTCACGAACTGCCCCGGCTTGAAGAAGAACAGGATCGGCTGGTCGGCCATGAAGCAGAAGGTGCGCACATCCCAGGTTTCCTGAATGACCTTGACGCAGCGCACGGTATGCCGGCCGTTGGCCCAGGTCTGAGTGGTCACCGGGTTGAGGAAGTTGTTCGACATGCTCGTCTCCGCGGCCGATCGGGGCCTGTTATGGCGACGATGATGCGCAAGGTGCAGGCGGCGCACATTCCTGTTCGCGACATCGGCGTACTTATCGCGACCAGCCCCCGCCCACAAGGGCTCGCGCGTCGGGAACGGATCTGGCCATGTCGCCCATGGGCATGGTTGCCGGCGCGGGCGAACGCACACTCCATCGCACATCAACCTGCTGTCTGAGCCCTGCGTCGCCACACGAACGATTAGCCACTTTCGCGGCCCGCACGGGCCATGAGGACCTGAACGATGGACGTCACCGCAACCTTGAGCCTGGGCGACCCACTGGACGCTGCACGCAAGGCCACCGCCGACATGCTGCAGACCCGCGAGCGCACCTTTTCGCTGCCGCAACCCTTCTACACCGATGAGCGGTTGTTCCAGATCGACATGCAGGAGATTTTCCACAAGGAATGGCTGATTGCAGGCATGACCTGCGAGATCCCGGCCAAGGGCAACTACCTGACCCTGCAGATCGGCAAGAACCCGATCATCGTGATCCGCGGTGCCGAGGGCAAGGTGCATGCCTTCCACAACGTGTGCCGCCACCGTGGCTCGCGCCTGTGTACCAGCGACAAGGGCAAGGTGGCCAAGCTGGTGTGCCACTACCACCAGTGGACCTACGAGCTGGACGGGCGGCTGCTGTTCGCCGGCACCGAGATGGGCGACGACTTCGACATGCAGCAGTACGGTCTCAAGCCGGTGAACGTGAAGACCGCCGGTGGCTACATCTTCGTCAGCCTGGCCGACAACCCGCCGGCCATCGATGACTTCCTCGCCACCCTGGCCCATTACATGGAGCCCTACGACATGGAGAACACCAAGGTGGCGGTGCAGACCACCCTGATGGAAAAGGCCAACTGGAAGCTGGTGCTGGAGAACAATCGCGAGTGCTACCACTGCAACGCCTCGCACCCGGAGCTGCTCAAGACCCTGCTCGAATGGGACGACGTCACCGACCCGCGCGCCGACCAGGCGTTCAAGGATCACGTGGCGGCCAGCGCTGCGGCGTGGGACGCGGAGAAGATCCCCTATGCGCATGCCAGCTTCGGCCTGCGCAACCGTATCGTGCGCATGCCCCTGCTCAAGGGCACGCTGTCGATGACCCTGGACGGCAAGCTGGGCTGCCAGAAACTGATGGGGCGCATCCAGAACCCCGACCTGGGCTCGATGCGCATCCTGCACCTGCCGCATTCGTGGAACCACTGCATGGGTGATCACATCATCGTGTTCACGGTATGGCCGATCAGTGCCCAGGAGAGCATGGTCACCACCAAGTGGCTGGTGCACAAGGATGCGGTTGAGGGCGTGGACTACGACCCGGCGCGCATGCGCCAGGTGTGGGACGCAACCAACGACCAGGACCGGCGCCTGGCCGAAGAGAACCAGCGCGGCATCAACTCGACGGCGTATCAGCCGGGGCCGTATTCGAAAACCTACGAGTTTGGCGTGGTGAATTTCGTGGACTGGTACAGCGAGCGGATGCTGAGCAACCTGGGCGCGGCGCCGGCGCCTTACCTGAAGGGCGTGGCGGCGCAGTAGTCCCATTCGCCGGCAAGGCCGGCTCCTACGCATCAACTGTAGGAGCCGGCCTTGCCGGCGAAGAACCCCATAACCTGTACAAATTTTGACCAACCCCCGCAAACCCCAGCCCCTACTGCCCCATACCTACTCCACCAACACTTTATCCACAGCCACACCCACAGCAATTGTGGGCAACCCTTGTGGAAAACTTCCGCCCAGCGCCCTTCAATCCACAGCGTGCAATAGATCAAAAAGTGATCAAACCTCTGTAAGCCTTTGAATACGTGCCCACCAGCACTGCACGAACACCTTATCCACAAAGCCGCCAACAGACTTTGTGTGCAAGTATCCCTCTTTGCAAAACCCATGTGGATAAACCGCCGAAACCCCCGATTTTCGCTGCCGCGTGAGTATTTCGCGGTGGATTGACGAGGTTTTGTGCGTTTTTTGATCAAATAGCTGAACACCTTTAACCACGTGGCCTGCAGCCATGTCCGAACAGATTATCCACAGAGCCGCCAACAAGGATTGTGAGCAAAACTGCCGTCTCGCTGGACGACGGGCATGAAAAAACCGCGAAAAATTCGCGGCGTGTATTGATCACTATTTGAACAATAGCCTGCAGGCCACGGTTTACGTGGCCTGCAGCCATAGGCAAACACTTTATCCACAGAACCGCCAACAGACTTTGTGCACAACCCTTCAGCGCAGCACACCCTCCTCCACCAACAGCTTCAGGATCGCCTCGGCGCCTTCGCTCGGGGTCACGCCCTTGAGTACCTGTCCACCGCCGCCACTGGCCTTCGCCGTGGCGGCTTTCATGCGGTCGGCACCGCTCTTGGCCTTGATTACCTTGAGGCGTTTGGGCCGGGGTCTGGCCGGCTGCAATACAGCATCTGTGAATAACTCGTCCTCCACCACCGCCACCTTATGGGCCGCCAACAGCCCGCGTTGCGCCGGCCCATAGGCGCTCTGGCGCGGCACCGGCGCGGCGTTATCCACAGTGGCGAGCATCGGCAGGCGCACGCTCAGGCGACGCCGCTGCCCCCGTGGCAGGGCCTGCAGCACCTGGGCCACGCCATTGTGGATGGATTCCACCTGCGCCAGCCCCACCACCAGCGGCCAACCCAGGCGCTCGGCCAGCAGAAACGGCAGCATGCCCGAGCCTTCGCCGGTTTCGGCCTGGCTGCCGCTCAGCACCAACTGCGCCCCCGCCTCGCGCAGGTAGTCGCCGAGCACGCCCAGCACATCGGCTCCTGCGGGCTGCTGCAACACGTCCAGCTGCGCCAGCCCCATGCCCAGGTACGCGCGCAGCGCAGGCTCGTGCGGGTCGCCGGCATGCAGCACCTGCAGGTTATCCCCAGCCAGTTGCAACCCCAGCTCCACGGCCCGCGCATCCTGTTCGGCGCGGCGCATGCGCCCCGAGGTGGGGTGGGCGCCGATCGAGACCAGGCTGATGACCTTGATGTTCATGAATGCCCCCTCAGGCCGCATCGCGCCGGGCGCCGTTGCGATAGTTGTCCACAGCCTCGATCAGCGCCTGCAAAATCGCCGCGCTGTCGCCGATGACCGCCAGGTCGGCACGCTTGATCATGTCGCAGCCGGGGTCCAGGTTGATCGCCACCACCTTGTCGCAGGCACCGATGCCCTGCAGATGCTGGATCGCCCCGGAGATACCCACAGCCACATACACCCGCGCCGTGACCCAGGTACCGGTGGCCCCCACCTGGCGATTGCGCGGCATGAAGCCATCGTCCACCGCCACCCGCGAGGCCCCTTCGGTGGCCCCCAGCGCGGCGGTGGCCCTGTGGAAAAGTGCCCAGTCCTTGACCCCGTTGCCGCCCGACAGGATGAATTCGGCCTCCGCCATGGCGATGGTGGCCGGGTCCACCGGCACCGGGCCGAGGTCTTCGATACGCGCCAGGCTGCGCGCCGCGCCTGTGGACAACTCCACCGGCAGGGCTTCATGGCGGGTTTCGCTGACCGGCTCGGCACATTCGGCCGCCGCCAGGATCAGGCGCGCCAGCCCGCGTACCAGGTCCTGCTGGCCAGCCCCGGCGCGCCCGCTGCACAGTCCGTCCTTGACCTGCCACACCCGCGTGGCCGGGCGCTCGCCCAGCGCCGCGGCAAGGCGCCGGCCCAGCTCGCCGCCACCGCTGCGGCTGTCGGGCAGCAGCCAGTGGCGCGGGTTGAACTGGTTATCCACAGCCCGCAGGCCTTGCACCCGCTGCTCCGGTGCATAACCTGCGAACGCGTCACCGTCGATCTGCAGCAGGCGGTCGACGCCGAACGTGCCGAAGGCGGTTTCCTTGTGCTCGCCAAACACCACTGCCAGCACCGCGCCGTCGCTGCCGGCCAGGCCGTGGGCCAGCCCGAGCACATCCCGGTCGTGGCTGCTCAGGCGCCCGCCGACCATGTCCGGCACCACCACGATGTAGAACGCCGGCAACGGCACCTGATGCAGCGGCACCAGCACCTCGGCGGCGGCGCTGCGCTTGCTCGTAGCGCCCTGGCTGGCGCCGCTGCGATCGATGCGCTTGATCCCATTGGGGCCGATGAAACCCACCGCATGCGGGTTCTTGCGCAGCACGCCATTGGGCCCCATCCACTGCGTCTGTTGGGCCTGCATGGCTGCGTGCAGCGGGTGCAGGCGGTTGCGTGCAATCCACTCGGCACGCGGGTCACGCCGGATGATGTCGCTCATGGGTCCACCTGCGCAGGTTCTGGTTGGCTTGCTACCGGCGTGCTGGCAACCGTCGCTTCACGCAGCGCGTCGGCCACCAGCTCGGCCAGGTCCTTGATCTGCGGGCGTGGTTCGACCACGCCTTCGAGCATCGCGGTGCACTGCGGGCAGCCCACGGCCACCACCTCGGCGACGGTCTCGCGGATGTCCTGCATGCGCATGTCGGGAATGCGCTGCTTGCCCGGAATGTCGGTGATCGGCGCACCGCCGCCGCCGCCGCAGCAACGCGAGCGAAAGCCGGAGCGCGCCATCTCGCGCACCTCGATGCCCAGCGCGCGCAGCACCTGGCGCGGCGCCTCGTACTCGCCGTTGTAGCGGCCCAGGTAGCACGGGTCGTGATAGGTCACGCTGGCGCCCTTGTGCGGCGCCAGGTCAAGGCGGCCGGCGGCGATCAACTCGGCGATGAAGCTGCTGTGATGCTGCACCTGGTAGTGCCCGCCCAGCGCGCCGTATTCGTTCTTCAGTACATGGAAGCTGTGCGGGTCGCAGGTGACGATGCGCGTGAAGCGGTACTGCGCCAGGGTCCGGATATTGCGCCGGGCCAGTTGCTGGAAGGTGGCCTCGTCGCCCAGCCGGCGGGCCACGTCACCGCTGTCGCGTTCCTCCAGGCCAAGCACGGCAAAGCCTACATTGGCCGCCCTGAGCACCTTGACGAAGGCGCGCAGGGTGCGCTGGTTGCGCATGTCGAAGGCGCCGTCACCCACCCACAACAGCACGTCGGTGCCGTGCACCTCGCCCAGCACCTCGAGGTCGAGGTCGGCGGCCCAGTTCATGCGCCCGCCCGGGGCGAAGCCGCCGGGGTTGTCGGTGGCGATCAGGTTGTCCAGCACCTCGGCGCCCTTGTTCGGCGTGGCGCCTTTTTCCAGGGTCAGGTGGCGACGCATGTCGACGATCGCATCCACGTGCTCGATCATCATCGGGCACTCTTCCACGCACGCCCGACAAGTGGTGCACGACCATAGCGTGTCGGCATCCACCAGGCCGTCGACGATCGGCTGGTGCGGGTTGCCGCCGTGTTCGCCGAGCGGTTTGCCGGGGTACGGGCTGCCGGCAAACTTCGCATCGGTGCCACCCGCCAGGCCCACCACCATGTCCTGGATGAGTTTTTTCGGGTTCAGTGGCTGGCCGGCGGCGAACGCCGGGCACGCGGCCTCGCATTTGCCGCATTGCACGCAGGCGTCGAAGCCAAGCAACTGGTTCCAGGTGAAGTCCCTGGGTTTTTCCACACCCAGCGGTGCGCTCGGGTCTTGCAGATCCAGCGGCTTGAGCCCGGTGGAGCGTCCGCCGCCGAAGCGTTCGGCGCGCCGGTGCCAGGCCAGGTGCAGGGCACCGGCGAAGGCGTGCTTCATCGGCCCGCCCCAGGTCATGCCGAAGAACAGCTCGCTCACACCCCACAGCACGCCCAGCCCGAGCAAGGCCACCAGCACCCAGCCACCGGTACCTTCGGGCAGGATGCCGGCTACCGGCAGAGTGGCGATGAAGAAGCTGGCGGAAAACACCAGCAGGCTTTTCGGCAGGCGCATCCAGGGGCCTCTGGACAGGCGCGCGGGCGGGTTCAGCCGGCGCCTGTAGACGAACAGCGCACCGCCGAACATCAAGGCGGTGGCCACCAGCAGGGCGTAGCCGAGGAGGCGGTTGTGCAGGCCGAAACCGTGCACCAGGATCGCCAGTACGGCGGCCAGCACGAAGCCGCCGGCGGTGGCGACGTGGGTGTTGGCCATGTACCTGTCGCGGGCAACCACGTGGTGCAGGTCGACCATGTACCGGCGTGGCATGGCCAGCAGGCCCTTGAGCAGCTCGACCCGCGATGGCCGGCCTTGGCGCCACATCCGCACGCGCCGCAGCGCGCCGAGCACGGCCAGGCCGAGGGCAGCGAACAGCAGCAGGGGTAGCAGGGTGTTCAACATGGGAAGCTCCCACACTCGATATGATCGGTTGCACACACTGTGGGAGCGGGCTTGACCCGCGATGGCGGCACGCCTGACACACCGCAGTGCTTGCATCGCGGGTCAAGCCCGCTCCCACAAAAAGCCCGAGCGACCGGGACAATCGGTTCACAGAGCGATCAGAAATCCTTGCACAGGCGCAAGGCGTCGTAGATCGCCGCATGGGTGTTGCGCTGCGCCACGCAATCGCCGATCCGGTACAGCAGGTACCCCTCCCCCGGCTGGCTCAATATCGGCTGCGGCTCAATCGCGAACAGCGCCTCTACATCGATCTGGCCCTTGTTGCGCGAGCCCTCCTTGAGTGCGTAGTACAGGGTCTCGTCGGGGCGCACACCGTTCTCGATCACCACCTGGTCGACCACCCGCTCCTCCCGTGCCCCGGTGTATTCGTTCTCCAGCACTGCCACCAGCTTGTCGCCCTCGCGGTAGACCTTCTCCAGCATCAGGTCGCCGGTCATGATCACTTCCTTGGGGTACATGCTGCGGTAGTAGGTGGGGAACGAGGTGCCGCCAATCGCCACTCCCGGCTTGATGTCGTCGGTGACGATCTCCACCTGGCTGCCCTTGTCGGCCAGAAAATCCGCCACCGACATGCCGGTGAATTCGCAGATGGTGTCGTACACCAGCGCGGTCTTGCCCGGCGCCACCGTGCCGTCGAGCACGTCCCAGCTGCTGACCACCAGGCCCTCGGCCGCGCCCCAGTGCTCGTTCTGCTCGATGAACGGGTGCCCGCCCACCGCCAGCACCACCACGTCGGGGCGCAGGTCCATGAGGGTGTCGACATCCGCCGCCGTACCCAGGCGCAGGTCGACCTTCAGCCGCGCCAGCTCCAGCTGGTACCAGCGCGTGATGCCGGCGATCTGGTCGCGTTGCGGAGCCTTGGCGGCGATGCTGATCTGCCCGCCGATCGCCTCCTTCTTCTCGAACAGGGTCACGTCATGCCCGCGCTCGGCCGCCACCCGCGCCGCCTCCATGCCGGCCGGGCCGGCACCGACCACCACCACCTTGCGTCTGGGGCCGGTGGATTTCTCGATGATGTGCGGCACGCCCATGTATTCCCGCGAAGTGGCGGCGTTCTGGATGCACAGCACGTCCAGGCCCTGGTACTGGCGGTCGATGCAGTAGTTGGCGCCCACGCACTGCTTGATCTGGTCGATCTGGCCCATCTTGATCTTGGCGATCAGGTGCGGGTCGGCGATGTGCGCGCGAGTCATGCCGACCATGTCCACGTAGCCGCCCTCCAGAATGCGCGTGGCCTGGTTGGGGTCCTTGATGTTCTGCGCGTGCATCACCGGCACGCTCACCACCTCCTTGATGCCCGCCGCCAGGTGCAGGAACGGCTCGGGCGGGAAGCTCATGTTGGGGATCACGTTGGCCAGGGTGTTGTGGGTGTCGCAGCCCGAGCCGATCACGCCGAAGAAGTCCAGCATGCCGGTGGCGTCGTAGTACCTGGCGATCTCCTTCATGTCCTCGTGGCTGAGGCCGTCGGGGTGGAACTCGTCACCGCAGATGCGCATGCCCACGCAGAAGTCGGGGCCGACTTCCTCGCGCACCGCCTTGAGCACTTCCAGGCCGAAGCGCATGCGGTTCTCGAAGCTGCCGCCCCATTCATCGGTGCGCTTGTTGACCCGCGGGCTCCAGAACTGGTCGATCATGTGCTGGTGCACTGCCGACAGTTCCACCCCGTCCAGCCCGCCTTCCTTGGCGCGGCGCGCGGCCTGCGCGTAGTTGCCGATCACGCGCCAGATCTCCTCCGGCTCGATGGTCTTGCAGGTGGCGCGGTGCACCGGTTCGCGGATGCCCGAGGGCGACATCAGGGTCGGCCAGTGATAGCCGTCCCAGCGCGAGCGCCGGCCCATGTGGGTAATCTGGATCATGATCTTGGCGCCGTGCTTGTGCATGGCGTCGGCCAGGTTCTGGAAGTGCGGGATGATGCGGTCGGTGGCCAGGTTGACCGAGGCCCACCACTGCTGCGGGCTGTCGATGGCCACTACCGACGAACCGCCGCAGATGGCCAGACCGATGCCGCCCTTGGCCTTCTCTTCGTAGTACTTCACGTAGCGCTCGGTGGTCATGCCGCCGTCGGTGGCGTACACCTCGGCGTGTGCGGTGCTCAGTACCCGGTTGCGGATGGTCAGCTTGCCGATCTGCAGCGGCTGGAACATTGCTTCGAAAGCCATGGCGGGTTCCTCGACTTACAGGGGCTTGACGATGAACAGGCCGTCGTCGTGGCCGTGTTCCGAACCGCCGTAGACCTGCTCGGCGACCGTGCGAAGGGGGCTGCCGCGGGCCGCCAGGATCTGGTCCATGGCGCCGGCGAACCAGCCGGTGAACATGTAGTCGACCTTGCGCCCGACCTTGCCGTACACATAGACGAAGGCCGAGTGTTCGAGCCTGACGCTGGCGGTACCCCTGTCGAGGTCGATGGCCTGGATCGTGAACAGCCCCCAGCCGCGTTGCGACAGGCGCTTCATGTAGTGCTCGAACACCGCCACGCCCTGCAGGCCGTGGCATTCGGCCTCCTTCTCGCACCAGTGCCAGGCCGACTTGTAGCCGGCCTTGTACAGAATCTCGGCGTAGGCGTCGGCGCCCAGCACCTCTTCGATGCCCATGTGGTTGTTGACGAAGAAATGTCGCGGCACGTACAGCATCGGCAGCGCGTCGCTGGTCCACACACCGGTTTCGCTGTCGACTTCGATGGGCAATTGCGGGGCGATCTTGGCCATGGAAACTGAACTCCATAAAAGAAAAAGGATGCGGCTGGGTGAGGCGTGGGGTTACTCGCCCCAGACGTCTTTCAGGACATTGACCCAGTTCTCGCCCATGATCTTGCGCACCACCCGCTCGGGGTGGCCGCGCTTGAGCAGGGTTTCGGTGAGGTTGGGAAATTCGCCCACGGTGCGGATGCCCAGCGGGTTGATGATCTTGCCGAAGCTGGTGAGGCGGCGCGCATAGCCCTTGTCGTGGGTCAGGTACTCGAAGAAGTCCTGGCCGTGGCCCTGGGTGAAGTCGGTGCCGATGCCGATGGCGTCTTCACCCACCAGGTTCATGGTGTATTCGATGGCCTCGGCGTAGTCGTCGATGGTCGCGTCAATACCCTTGGCCAGAAACGGCGCGAACATGGTCACGCCGACAAAGCCGCCATGGTCGGCGATGAACTTCAATTCGGCATCGGACTTGTTGCGCGGGTGCTCCTTGAGCCCGGAGGGCAGGCAGTGGGAATAGCACACCGGCTTTTTCGATTCGAGGATGACTTCCTCGCTGGTTCGGGAGCCGACGTGGGACAGGTCGCACATGACCCCCACGCGATTCATCTCGGCGACGATTTCGCGACCGAAGCCGGACAACCCGCCGTCGCGCTCATAGCAGCCGGTACCCACCAGGTTCTGGGTGTTGTAGCACATCTGCACGATGCCCACGCCCAGCTGCTTGAAGATCTCCACGTAGCCGAGCTGGTCCTCGAAGGCATGGGCGTTCTGGAAGCCGAAGAGGATGCCGGTCTTGCCCTGCTCCTTGGCCTTGCGGATGTCGGCGGTAGTGCGTACCGGCAGTACCAGGTCGCTGTTTTCGCGAATCAGCTTCTGGCTGGCGACGATGCTGTTGATGGTGGCCTGAAAGCCCTCCCACACCGAGACAGTGCAGTTGGCGGCAGTGAGGCCGCCCTTGCGCATGTCCTCGAACAGCTCGCGGTTCCACTTGGCGATGATCAGCCCGTCGATAACGATGCTGTCTGCGTGCAATTCGGCCGGGCTCATCAGGCTGTCCCCTTGTATGACGTTGCGGCGCCGAATCGTCTGCCGGCGCTTTGGGGCCAGCATATGCCTAGGCGCCAGGTCGCCAGGATGCAAAAACGACAGGGGAATTGCCGAAAACGTCAAGGTGCGACAAAGGGCCCGGGCGGCACCCGTCGGGAAGGTGCCGAACAGTGCCGACCATTGCCCGCTCGCCATGCTGTTCTTTGCTACGGTGCTTTGCGAGAATCGCGGATCCTTTACGCGCACCCTGGTGGGAGACTCTGTAGATGAAATCGCTGGTATGGCTTGTGCTTGCGGCTGTGGCGCTGGGCGCACAGGCCGAGGAAAGTGACGCTCCCACCCCGTGCGACAACGTCGAGACGGCCCAGCAGAACTACGCCTGCGCCGCCTACAGCCGTACGGTTGCCGAACGCGAGCTGAACGCCGCCTTCGGCGACCTGCTCGAACGCATCAAGGAACAGTATGCCGGCCAGGGTGCGAAGATCACCGAACTGAGCAGCCGCCTGAACGCCGCCCAGAACCTGTGGAAGCAAGTACGCGACGCCGACTGCAAGGTCGAGACCTTCGACAGCACACCGGGCAAGGAGTACGACGCCGCACTGAACACCTGCCTGGCGCAACGCAGCGACGACCGCTCCGAATACCTGCAGTCCCTTGGCCTGCAAAACTCCGATTGAGGCAACCCATGAAAATCTGCGGCATCGAAATCAAGGGCAGCGAAGCCCTGCTGGCCGTGGCCAGCCTGGACGCCGGCCAGCCCGTGCACGTTGGCGTGGCCACCAAGAAGATCGGCCTGGAGGATGACGAGGATGCCGCCCAGGTAAAGGCATTCGCCGCACAGGTCAGAGCCTTTGTCAGCGAGCATGGCATCGGGCAACTGGCGATCAAGAAGCGCAGCAAGAAAGGCGACTTTGCCGGCGGCCCGACCACCTTCAAGATCGAGGGCGTGCTGCAGTTGCTGGACAACTGCACGGTGGAGCTGGTGTCGCCGCAGACCGTCAGCGCCCAGGCCAAGAAGCACAATCTCGAGCTGCCGGGAACGCTGAACAAGTATCAGCATGAGGCCTACAAGAGCGCCTGTGCGGCGCTGCTCAAGCGCGGCTGAGGGCGCCTGCGCACGTCACTGATCTAGCCAAAAACGACCTGTTCATAGGTATGCCGGCCATGCCCCTTGTCGCCACCGCGCAGCGCTCCCAGAATCGGGGCACCCTTCGCCTCGAACAAGGACAACCGCCATGATGCACGCCGATTTGATCGATCAGGACGACCTGCTGGGCCAACTGCGCGCCCTGGGCTTCGAGATGCCTGCCGGCGCCAGCGCCGAACAGGCCTGCGAATGTGCGGTACGCGGCTTGAGCGCAGAACGCGCCCGGGCCCTGCGCGGCCTGGTGGAGCAGTTGTACACCGGCAGCGCGACGATCCTCCCGGCGGTGCGCCAGGCGATCGACAAGCAGTTGCTGCCGGCGCTGGCGAACCACAAAAGCCTTCACGGTTGACCTCATCGCGGGCCAAGCCCGCTCCCACAGGCGCTTCACTGCCCTTCAGAGCAGCGATGTACCGGTGGGAGCGGGCTTGACCCGCGATGCGGTCGGCCTGGTCTACAGCCTCACACTGGCAAACGTCGACTCATTGCGCGCCTGACTCAGCGCCGACATCGGCCCGGCCAGCGGCGACAGCACCAGCGCCTGCGGCAGCGGCATCATCGCCACCTGCTGGGCCGTGTTCGAGCCTACCCGCTCATCACGCGGCGGTATCCCGAAGTATTCCCGGTAGCACTTGGAAAAGTGCGGCGTGGACACGAACCCGCACACCGATGCCACCTCGATGATCGACATCGGCGTCTGCTTGAGCAACTGCCGCGCACGAATCAGCCGCAGCTTCAGGTAATAGCGCGACGGCGAACAATGCAGGTACTTCTGGAACAACCGCTCCAGCTGGCGCCGCGACACCGCCACGTACACCGCCAGTTCGTCCAGGTCGATCGGCTCTTCGAGGTTGGCCTCCATCAGCGCCACGATTTCCTGCAGCTTGGGCTGGTTGGTACCGAGCATGTGCTTGAGCGGCACGCGCTGGTGGTCCTGCTCGTTGCGGATACGCTCGTACACGAACATCTCCGAGATCGCCGCCGACAGCTCGCGGCCATGATCGCGGCTGATCAGGTGCAGCATCATGTCCAGCGGCGCGGTGCCGCCCGAGCTGGTGAAGCGGTTGCGGTCCAGGGTAAACAGGCGCGTGCTCATGCTCACCCGCGGGAAGGCCTCCTGCATCGCGGCCAGGCACTCCCAGTGCACGCTGCAATCGAAGCCATCGAGCAGCCCCGCACAGGCCAGCGCCCAGCTGCCGGTACACACCGCCCCCAGCCGACGCGACTGGCGGGCCTGGCTCTGCAGCCAGGTCACGTGTTCACGGGTCACGGTGCGCTGGATGCCGATGCCGCCACACACGATCACGGTGTCCATCGCCGGCGCCGCATGCATCGCCGAATCAGGAGTGATCTGCAGGCCGTCGCTGGCCCACACCTGACCGCCATCCACGCTCAGTGTGCTCCAGCGATACAGCTCGCGACCCGACAACTGGTTGGCCATGCGCAGCGGCTCGACCGCGGAGGCCAGGGAGATCAGCGTGAAGTTGTCCAGCAGCAGGAAACCGATGGATTGGGGGGTGCGGTTCTGGTTTGGGGTTGCGGAGTTGTACGACGTCATCGCGATCTCTCCTCACACAATGCAGGGTGTGCCTCAGGCTCGGGCTTTTTGTCATGGCCCCGGTTCGATTGCAGGGGCTTTGCCAAACCCAACGCAAATGCCATGCCCAAACTTGAATACGCATTCAACAACACCTGAAAACGACATCGCGATGTGTCTAGTTCGCCCACGCCCGCAGGGTCGCTTTTAAACGCAAAAGGCCGGGCCAAAGCCTGTCTGTAGTCCCGTTGTGAAATTGGGTAGCACTTGTGGGAAGGATGCCCAGAAACGACAACGCGCGGTGTCACCGCGCGTGCTGGAAGGGGTGGCCTGGCCAGTGAATCGCCATCGGCCGGGGTGCGTCAAAACGCAGCGCTCGCTCAAGGTAGTGGACCAAAACGGCGCAGCCACGCCTCAGCATTCGATGGCGTTCACCGCCAGGCCGCCGCGAGAGGTTTCCTTGTACTTGTCGTGCATGTCGGCGCCGGTGTCGCGCATGGTGCGGATCACCCGGTCGAGGGAGATGAAGTGCTCGCCGTCACCGCGCAAGGCCATCTGCGCGGCGTTGATCGCCTTGACCGCGGCAATCGCGTTGCGCTCGATGCATGGCACCTGCACCAGCCCGCCAACCGGATCGCAGGTCAGCCCCAGGTTGTGTTCCAGGCCGATCTCGGCGGCGTTCTCAAGTTGCGCCGGGGTGGCCCCGAGCACTTCGGCCAGGCCCGCCGCCGCCATTGCGCAGGCCGAGCCGACCTCGCCCTGGCAGCCGACTTCGGCGCCGGAGATCGACGCGTTCTTCTTGCACAGGATGCCCACCGCCGCCGCGCCCAGAAAGAAGTCCACCACGCTGGCTTCGCTGACCTCGTCGCTGAAGCGCATGTAGTAGTGCAGCACCGCCGGGATGATGCCTGCCGCGCCGTTGGTGGGGGCGGTGACCATGCGCCCGCCTGCGGCGTTTTCCTCGTTGACCGCCAGCGCATACAGGTTGACCCACTCCATGGCACTGAGGGTGGAGCCGATCACGTTGGGCTTGCCCAGCTCCTGCAGGCTTCGGTGCAGGCGTGCCGCGCGGCGGCGCACATTGAGCCCGCCCGGCAGGATGCCCTCGTGGCGCAGGCCGTTTTCGACACAGGCCTGCATGGCCCGCCACAGGGTCATGAGCCCGGCACGGATTTCAGCCTCGCTGCGCCACACCTTTTCGTTCTCCAGCATCAGTTGCGACACGCGCAGGTCGTGCTGCCGGCACAAATCCAGCAGTTCCACGGCACTGTTGAAGTCGTAGGGCAGCACGGTGGTGTCGGCGTCCAGCACACCGCTGGCCGCCTGCGCCGCGTCCACCACGAAGCCGCCGCCCACCGAGTAGTAGGTATCGCGGTGCAGCTCGCCCTGCTCGCCCTCGGCGATCAGGGTCAGGGCGTTGGGGTGGTACGGCAGGTTCTCGTCCAGCAGGCGCATGTCGCGGGCCCAGACGAAGCCGACCGGCCAGCGTCCGTCCAGCAGCAGGCTGTCGGTTTCGCGCAGCGTGGCGATGCGCGGGGCGATCTGCGCCGGGTCGATGGCGTCCGGCCATTCGCCCATCAGGCCCATGATCACCGCGTTGTCACTGCCGTGACCGATGCCGGTGGCCGACAGCGAGCCGTACAGGCGCACCTCGATACGCCGCACCCGGGACAGCAGGTTGCGCTCGCGCAGCCCCTGCACGAACAGCGCCGCGGCGCGCATCGGGCCGACGGTGTGCGAGCTTGAAGGGCCGACACCGATCTTGAACAGGTCGAACACACTGATGGCCATGCCGCGTACCTCTGGCTGCTACGCTGAAAAGGCGGCAATCCGCCGGTTTCGCGCATCATCAGGCTTTTGTCAGCGACCACGACGTCTGCAACCGACGCGCTCTTGTCCAGCAGCGCCGCCCGTTGCCAGGGCAGGACCTGCGCCGTTTTTTTGCGGTGCACATGCGCCAGAACCGCGTTTTTCGAGGCCGACGACACTGTAAGCGACCTCATTGGCACTGGATGCGACCCTGCCTGTACTGGATACGACGCACCCGGTAGGCGTTTGATTTTCGCTGTTAGATGATCGGTACCGACTCGATTGCACGGCCCCTGTCCCGTGGGACATCCGAAAAAAACCAGGAGTCCACCATGAAAGGTTCACCCCCGCTGTTGCTGGCCGCGCTGCTGAGCCTGCCGGCGCTGGCCCAGGCCGTGGAGCCCGAGCAGTGCCACACCGTCAACTTCTCCGACGTCGGCTGGACCGACATCACCGTGACCACTGCAGTCACCAGTGCGGTGCTCCAAGCGCTCGGCTACAAGACCCGCACCACCATGATCTCGGTACCGGTGACCTACAAGTCGCTGGCCGACGGCAAGAACATGGACGTGTTCCTCGGCAACTGGATGCCGACCATGGAAAACGACATCAAGCCGTACCGCGATGCCGGCACCGTCGAGACCGTGCGTGCCAACCTGGAGAATGCCAAGTACACCCTGGCCGTGCCCCAGGCGCTGTATGACAAGGGCCTGAAGAACTTCGCCGACATCGCGAAATTCAAGAAGGAGCTGGACGGCAAGATCTACGGCATCGAGCCGGGCAACGACGGCAACCGCACCATCCAGAGCATGATCGACAAGAATGCCTTCGGCTTGAAGGACGCCGGCTTCAAGGTGGTGGAGTCGAGCGAGGCCGGCATGCTCGCGCAAGTCGACCGTGCCCAGCGCCGTGGCACCGACGTGGTATTCCTCGGCTGGGAACCGCACCCGATGAACACGCGCTTCAAGATGAAATACCTCGAAGGCGGCGACGACTTCTTCGGCCCCGACTACGGCAAGGCCACCGTGCTCACCAACACGCGCAAGGGCTACAGCCAGGAGTGCAGCAACGTCGGCCAGTTGCTCAAGAACCTCTCCTTCACCCTGGACATGGAAAGCACCCTGATGGGCAAGGTGCTCGACGACAAGGTCAAGCCCGACGCCGCCGCCAAGGCCTGGCTCAAGCAGAACCCGCAGGTGCTCGACACCTGGCTGGCCGGCGTGACCACCGTGGATGGCAAACCGGGCCTGGAGGCGGCCAAGGCCAAGCTGACGCAGTAAGCACGCCCCGCGCCGGGGGGCGATTGCCCGGCGCGGGTTGTTTCCAATCCCTTGCAGGTGGACGCTCGCTATCATGCTGATCGATCAAAAAATACCCCTGGGCCAGCACATCGCGGCCTTCGTCGAGTGGTTGACGCAACACGGCGCCAACTACTTCGACGCCTTCGCCGAGGCGCTGGAGTTCATGATTCACGGGGTGACCGGGGCGCTGACCTGGTTCAACCCATTCATCCTGATTGCCCTGGTGGCCCTGATCGCTCACCTGATCCAGCGCAAATGGGCGCTCACCGTATTCTGCGCGCTGTCGTTCCTGCTGATTCTCAACCTCGGCTACTGGCAGGAAACCATGGAAACCCTGGCCCAGGTGCTGTTCGCCACCTTCGTGTGCGTGGCCATCGGCGTGCCGCTGGGCATCCTGGCGGCGCACAAGCCGATGTTCTACACCGCCATGCGCCCGGTACTCGACCTGATGCAGACGGTGCCCACGTTCGTGTACCTGATCCCGACCCTGACCCTGTTCGGCCTGGGCGTGGTGCCGGGGCTGATCTCGACGGTGGTGTTCGCGATTGCCGCGCCCATCCGCCTGACCTACCTGGGCATCCGCGACGTGCCGCAGGAACTGCTGGATGCCGGCAAGGCGTTCGGCTGCTCGCGGCGCCAGCTGCTCTCGCGCATCGAGCTGCCGCATGCCATGCCCAGCATCGCGGCGGGGGTCACCCAGTGCATCATGCTGTCGCTGTCGATGGTGGTGATCGCCGCGCTGGTGGGCGCCGACGGTCTGGGCAAACCGGTGGTCAACGCACTCAACACCGCCGATATCGCGCTGGGCTTCGAGGCGGGGCTGGCGATCGTGCTGCTGGCGATCATGCTCGACCGTATCTGCAAGCAACCGGACGCACCGGCAAGGAGTGAAGCATGAGCATCATTCGCTTCGAAGAGGTCGACGTGATCTTCTCGCGCCACCCGCGTGAGGCGCTCAGCCTGCTGGACCAGGGCCTCACGCGTGAACAGATCCTGAAGAAGACCGGCCTGGTGGTCGGCGTCGAGAAAGCCAGCCTGGACATCAACAAGGGCGAGATCTGCGTGCTGATGGGCCTGTCGGGTTCAGGCAAGTCGAGCCTGCTGCGCTGCATCAACGGCCTGAACACGGTGAGCCGCGGCAAGCTGTTCGTCGAGCATGAAGGCGCACAGATCGACATTGCCCACTGCACCCCGGCCGAGCTGAAGATGATGCGCACCCAGCGTATCGCCATGGTGTTCCAGAAGTTCGCCCTGATGCCCTGGCTGACGGTACGCGAGAACATCAGTTTCGGCCTGGAGATGCAGGGCCGGCCCGAGAAGGAGCGGCGCAAGCTGGTGGACGAGAAGCTCGAGCTGGTGGGCCTGACCCAGTGGCGCAACAAGAAGCCCGACGAGCTGTCGGGCGGCATGCAGCAGCGCGTGGGCCTGGCCCGGGCGCTGGCGATGGACGCCGACATCCTGCTGATGGACGAACCGTTCTCGGCGCTCGACCCGCTGATCCGCCAGGGCCTGCAGGACGAGCTGCTTGAGCTGCAACGCAAGCTGGCCAAGACCATCGTGTTCGTCAGCCATGACCTGGACGAGGCCCTAAAGCTCGGCAGCCGCATCGCGATCATGAAGGACGGGCGCATCATCCAGTACAGCAAGCCCGAGGAGATCGTGCTCAACCCGGCGGACGAGTATGTGCGTACCTTTGTCGCGCATACCAACCCGCTCAACGTGCTGTGCGGGCGCAGCCTGATGCGCACGCTGGACAAGTGCAAGCGCATCAACGGTTCGGTATGCCTGGACCCGGGTGGTGATTCTTGGCTGGACCTGGCCGAGGGCAACACCATCAGGGGCGCGCGCCAGGGCGTCAACGGCATGGCCTTGCAGAACTGGGCGCCCGGCGAGGCGGTGGAGGGGCTGGAGCGCAAGCCGACGCTGGTGAATGCCAATATCGGTATGCGCGAGGCGTTGCAGATTCGGTATCAGACGGGGAACAAGCTGGTGTTGCAGGAAGGGAATCAGGTGGTGGGGATATTGGGCGACAGCGAGTTGTATCACGCGTTGTTGGGCAAGAATCTGGGGTGACCTCACGGGCCTCTTCGCTGGCAAGCCAGCTTCCACAGGGGTTTTGCGGGCGCTGGCCTTGCCGGCGAACGGGCCCACATAGCCCCTACAAAAAAAGGCCCTGCCGTCACCGGCAGGGCCCTTCTTCATTCAGCTATCTGCCATCAGCTGTACACACGCCCCAGCAACTGGCGATGACTCTCGAACTGATCCAGCACGTCGCGGGTGATCTGCTCGACGGTAAAGCCCATCAGGTCGTACTCCTGGCTGCCGTTGTGCAGGTACACCTCGGCCCGGTAGTAACGCTGGCGCACGTCGCCTTCACCCTGCGCCGGCGCTTCGCTCGGCGCCGCCAGGTAGCCGTCCAGGCTCACTTCGTAGACGAACGGGTTGCCCTCCTCCATCTCGATGCGCAAGCCCATCGCCTCGCGCGACTGGCCGACGCGGCTCTGCACCTGCAGGCCCATGCCCTGCAACTGCACCGCCGCCTCTTTCAGCGCCGGGCTCACCTGCTTGTCCATGAAGCGCTGCACCATCGCCTGGGTCGGCTGCAGGTCCAGCTGGGTGAGGCGCTCGCTGAAGCCGCGACGGCCACGCGCCGCCAGTTCGGCCTGCTCCTGCTCGACCTGGGTGTCCTGCTTCATGGCCTTGAACAGGCCGAACATGAACACCACCAGCACCACCGAGAACGGCAGCCCGGCCAGTACCACCATGGTCTGCATGGCCTGGAAGTTGCCCACCAGCAACAGCCCGATGGTCACCAGGGTGATGATCGCCGACCACAGGATACGCAGCCAGTGCGGCGCATCCTCGTCCACGTCGCCGCCCTTGCACGACAGGTTGGCCATCATCACCGCGCCCGAGTCAGCCGGGGTGAGGAACAGCACGAAGCCGACGAACACCGCCACACCAACCACGATCTTGGCCGCCGGGAAGTGCTCCAGCAGCTGGTAGATCGACATCGCCGGTTGTTCCACCGCCGTGCGCCCAAGCTCCACCGCACCGTGGTTGATCACCAGGTCCAGCGCGGTGTTGCCGAAGATCGACAGCCACGCCAGGGTAAAGCCCAGCGGAATCAGCAGCACGCCGGCCACCAGTTCGCGCACGGTGCGGCCACGGGAGATACGCGCGATGAACATGCCCACGAACGGGGCCCAGGAAATCCACCAGGCCCAGTAGAACAGGGTCCACAGGCCCAGCCAGCCTTCGGACCTGGCGTTGTTGCCTTCGTACACGTACAGGTCGAAGGTCTTGAGGATCACGCCGTTGAGGTAGTCGCCGATGTTCTGCACGAACCCGTTGAGCAGGTGCAGGGTGTCACCGAACAACAGCACGAACAGCAGCAAGCCGCTGAACAGCAGGATGTTCAGGTTGGACAGGCGGCGAATGCCGTTCTCCACGCCCGACACCGCCGCGATCGTGGCCACGGTGCTCATCACCAGGATCACCATCAGCAGGTTGGTGTTGCTGTGCTGCATGCCGAACAGGTACTCCAGGCCCGAGGACACCTGCATCGCACCGATGCCCAGGTTTGTCACCAGGCCCAGCAGGGTCACGAACATGCCGAAGATGTCCACGGTGTGTCCGGCAGCCCCCTTGACCCAGCGCTCACCCACCAGCGGGTACAGCGCCGAACGCAAGGCCAGTGGCTGGTTGTGGCGATAGGCGAAGTAGGCCACGGCCAGGCCCACCAGCGCATAGATCGCCCAGCCGTGCAGGCCCCAGTGCAGGAAGGTCAGCTGCATGCCCTGGCGTGCGGCCTCCAGGCTGGCCGGCGCACCGGCAGGCGGGTTGAAGTAGTGGTCCAGCGGTTCGGACGCGCCAAAGTACAGCAGCGAGATACCGATACCGGAGGAGAACAGCATGCCGGCCCAGGCACCGTAGCTGAAGTCGGGCTTGTCGTCCTTGCCGCCAAGCTTGAGCTTGCCGTAGGAGGAAAACGCCAGCCCGATGACGAACAGCAGGTAGCCGCCGATCACCAGCATGTAGTACCAGCCGAAGCTGCGCGACAGCCAGGCTTGGGCCTGGCCGAGAATTTGACCGGCCGTGTCCGGGGCGGCGATCAGCAAGGCAGTCAACAACAGGATCAGCAGCGCCGTGGTGTAGAACACCACGCTGTTGACCCGGACCCTCTCGGCAGGGGTCTTTATCAGGGAGGCAGAACTCATTGCACAGATGCTCCAGGCAGTGCGAGAGAAAACACGAAACGACCCGTCACCCGCGCAATTGGTGCAATAGCCCCACTGCGTCAGGTGTTATAAAAGCACCTTGAAAAACCGTGATCCCAAACCGATTGCGTTGAAAAAAACAGAAAAAGGGTCCCGATCCGAGGGCCCGCCGAACGGTGCGACACCGCTGGGCAATTCTGATCAACGTTTCGTTTAAACCCGTGCACGCCTTGCATTACGGGGGTTACACGTCTTTTTAGGGTGCCAATCGGCGTCAGTGACGGGCCACAAAAACCTGTCAATGGCGCGAATTGTCGCAGAGCTTATTCTTTGTTGATTGAACGTTCAATCAAAACAAAATAGACTGGTCTTCGCCGAGTCAGCCGCCTGTCGTCTGCCCGAAGGCCTGAGGAGATTTGCCAGATGCCCAAGGTCGGTATGCAACCCATTCGCCGCCAGCAGTTGATCGAAGCCACGTTGATGGCGGTAGACCAGGTCGGCATGGGGGACGCCAGCATTGCGCTGATCGCCCGTTTGGCCGGTGTGTCGAACGGCATCATCAGTCACTACTTCCAGGACAAGAACGGCCTGATCGCAGCGACCATGCGGTACTTGATGAACGTGCTGATCGACAACGTCGCGGCACGTCGCCAGGCGCTCACGGAGGACACCCCGCGCGCCCACCTGAAGGTGATCGTCGAGGGCAACTTCGACGCCAGTCAGGTCAACGGCCCGGCAATGAAAACCTGGTTGGCCTTCTGGGCCGCCAGCATGCACCAGCCGTCTTTGCACCGGTTGCAGCGGATCAACGATCACCGCTTGTATTCCAACCTGTGCTGCCAGTTCCGCCGTGTGTTGCCGCTGCCCGAAGCCCGCAGCGCGGCCCGAGGGCTGGCTGCCCTGATCGACGGGCTGTGGCTGCGCGGCGCGCTGTCGGGAGATGCCTTCGATACCGACCAGGCGCAGCAGATCGCTTACGAATACATGGATTCACAACTGGCTAAACAGAGCAGCCCGGCTCTACAGGACCCGGCCTCTGAACCACTGCGCGTCGCGAGTGCCAAACAAGCAGGAGCACAGCGCGGATAGCCGACACACACTGCACTTGCGAGGACACTATGGCCCGTTTCGAAACGCAAAAACTCTACATTGACGGTGGTTATGTCGACGCTTCCAGCGGCGCCACCTTCGACGCCATCAACCCGGCCAACGGCGAAGTCCTCGCCCAGGTGCAACGTGCCAACCAGGCCGACGTGGAGCGCGCAGTGGAAAGCGCCGAGCGCGGCCAGAAAGTCTGGGCGGCCATGACCGCCATGCAGCGTTCGCGCATCCTGCGCCGCGCCGTCGACATCCTGCGCGAGCGCAACGACGAGCTGGCTGCACTGGAAACCCTGGACACCGGCAAGTCCTACTCCGAAACCCGCTACGTCGACATCGTCACCGGTGCCGACGTGCTCGAATACTACGCAGGCCTGGTGCCGGCCATCGAAGGCGAGCAGATCCCGCTGCGCGACAGCTCGTTCGTGTACACCCGTCGCGAGCCGCTGGGCGTGACCGTGGGTATCGGCGCCTGGAACTACCCGATCCAGATCGCCCTGTGGAAATCCGCCCCGGCCCTGGCCGCCGGCAACGCGATGATCTTCAAGCCCTCGGAAGTCACCTCGCTGACCACCCTGAAACTGGCCGAGATCTACACCGAGGCCGGCCTGCCGGACGGCGTGTTCAACGTACTGACCGGCAGCGGCCGCGACGTCGGCACCTACCTCACCGAACACCCGCGCATCGAGAAGGTCTCGTTCACCGGCGGCACCGCCACCGGCAAGAAGGTCATGGCCAGCGCCTCGAGCTCCTCGCTCAAGGAAGTCACCATGGAGCTGGGCGGCAAGTCGCCGCTGATCATCTGTGAAGACGCCGACCTGGACCGCGCCGCCGACATCGCGATGATGGCCAACTTCTACAGCTCGGGCCAGGTGTGCACCAACGGCACCCGCGTGTTCATCCCGGCCTCGCTCAAAGCCGCCTTCGAAGCCAAGATCGCCGAGCGCGTGGCGCGCATCCGCATCGGCAACCCGCAGGACGAGAACACCAACTTCGGCCCGCTGGTCAGCTTCGCCCACATGGAAAGCGTGCTGGGCTACATCGCCAAGGGCAAGCAAGAAGGTGCCCGCGTACTGTGTGGCGGCGAGCGCCTGACCGACGGCGAGTTCGCCAAGGGCGCCTTCGTGGCCCCGACCGTCTTCACCGACTGCCGTGACGACATGACCATCGTCAAGGAAGAGATCTTCGGCCCGGTGATGAGCATCCTCTCCTACGAGACCGAAGAAGAAGTCATCCGTCGCGCCAACGACACCGACTACGGCCTGGCCGCCGGTGTCTGCACCAACGACATCAGCCGCGCGCACCGCATCATCCATCAGCTGGAAGCGGGCATCTGCTGGATCAACGCCTGGGGCGAATCGCCGGCCGAGATGCCGGTCGGTGGCTACAAGCAATCCGGTGTCGGCCGTGAAAACGGTGTCAGCTCGCTGGCCCAGTACACGCGGATCAAGTCGGTACAGGTCGAGCTGGGCAACTACGCCTCGGTGTTCTAAGCACCCGTGTAGCCGCGCCCGGGCCGCCAGGTCCGGGCGCCTCCCCCGCTCCCCTGCTCACTGCCTATGAGGGTACGCAACATGTCCCACGTTTTTGACTACATCATCGTCGGGGCCGGCTCGGCCGGTAACACCCTGGCGACCCGCCTGACCGAAGACGAAGGCGTCACCGTATTGCTGCTGGAAGCCGGCGGCCCGGACTACCGCTTCGACTTCCGCACCCAGATGCCGGCTGCACTGGCCTTCCCGCTGCAGGGCCGACGCTACAACTGGGCCTACGAGACCGACCCGGAGCCGCACATGGACGGCCGCCGCATGGAATGTGGCCGCGGCAAGGGCCTGGGCGGCTCCTCGCTGATCAACGGCATGTGCTACATCCGCGGCAACGCCATGGACTACGACGGCTGGGCCAAGCTGCCAGGCCTGGAAGACTGGTCGTACCTGGACTGCCTGCCGTATTTCCGCAAGGCCGAAACCCGTGACATCGGCCCCAACGACTACCATGGCGGCGAAGGCCCGGTGAGCGTCACCACGCCAAAAGCCGGCAACAACCCACTGTTCCACGCCATGGTCGAAGCCGGCGTGCAGGCCGGTTACCCGCGCACCGAAGACCTGAACGGCTATCAGCAGGAAGGCTTCGGCCCGATGGACCGCACCGTGACGCCCAAGGGCCGTCGCGCCAGCACCGCCCGCGGCTACCTGGACACCGCCAAAAAACGCTCGACCCTGACCATCGTCACCCATGCCCTGAGCGACCGCGTGCTGTTCGAAGGCAAGCGCGCCGTGGGCGTGACCTACCTGGTGGGCGCCAGCGAAGAGCGCGTCGAAGCCCGTGCCCGCAAGGAAGTCATCGTGTGCAGCGGCGCCATCGCCTCACCACAGTTGCTGCAGCGCTCCGGCGTGGGCCCGGCGGCCCTGCTCGAAAGCCTGAACATTCCGGTAGTGCACGACCTGCCGGGCGTGGGCGAGAACCTGCAGGATCACCTCGAACTGTACCTGCAGTACGCCTGCACCCAGCCGGTGTCGCTGTACCCGTCGCTGCTCTGGTACAACCAGCCGGCCATCGGTGCACAGTGGCTGTTCGCGGGCACCGGCATCGGCGCCAGCAACCAGTTCGAGGCCGGCGGCTTCATCCGCTCGCGCCCGGAATTCGAATGGCCGAACATCCAGTACCACTTCCTGCCGGTGGCGATCAATTACAACGGCAGCAACGGCGTGCAGGAACACGGCTTCCAGGCGCACATGGGCTCGATGCGCTCGCCTAGCCGCGGGCGTATCCAGCTCAAGTCCAAGGACCCGCGCCAGCACCCGAGCATCCTGTTCAACTACATGGCCACCGAGCAGGACTGGCAGGAGTTCCGTGACGGTATCCGCCTGACCCGCGAGATCATGGCGCAGCCGGCGCTGGACGCCTACCGTGGCCGCGAGATCAGCCCCGGTGCCGACGTGCAGACCGACGAGCAGCTGGACACATTCATCCGCGAGCACGCCGAGACCGCGTTCCACCCATCGTGCTCGTGCAAGATGGGCATCGACGAGATGGCGGTGGTCGACGGCCAGGGCCGCGTGCATGGCATGCAGGGCCTGCGCGTGGTGGATGCCTCGATCATGCCGATCATCACCACCGGCAACCTGAACGCGCCGACGATCATGATGGCCGAGAAGATCGCCGACAAGATCCGTGGCCGCCAGCCATTGCCGCGCAGCACGGCCAAGTACTATGTGGCCAATGGTGCACCGGTGAAGGGCAAGCCGATGCGTGAGGTGCCGCAGGCTTAAGACCCTGCTACCCCCATCGCGGGTCAAGCCCGCTCCCACAGAGACCAATGTGATCCTTGTGGGAGCGGGCTTGACCCGCGATGGGGGCGGTACATTCACAGTAGATCAAGCACCCCTGCGGTGCTTTTTTTGTGCCCGCGATAATCGCTTTACAGCCCGCCAACCTCACAGGTTAGAATCCTTGGCACGCGACCTGCTAGCTGAAGTCAGGCAAAAAGCAAGTCGCGCCTCTTTCTGCAATCCCCCCTGGAGTACTGCCTTTGGATGCGTCCACCATCAATAGCCTGTTCTTGATCGGCGCATTGCTGGTAGGTGCAAGTATCCTGGTCAGTTCACTCTCCTCGCGCCTGGGCATCCCGATCCTGGTGATCATCCTGGCAGTGGGCATGGTTGCCGGCGTCGACGGCGGCGGCATCATCTTCAACAACTACCCGACCGCCTACCTGGTGGGCAACCTGGCACTGGCCGTGATCCTGCTCGACGGCGGCCTGCGCACCCGCGTCTCGAGTTTTCGCGTGGCCCTGTGGCCGGCGCTGTCGCTGGCCACGGTGGGGGTGATGATCACCACCGGCCTCACCGGCCTGGCCGCCGCCTGGCTGTTCGACCTGAGCCTGATGCAGGGCCTGCTGATCGGCGCCATCGTCGGCTCCACCGACGCCGCCGCGGTGTTCTCGCTGCTGGGCGGCAAGGGCCTCAACGAGCGGGTGACGGCCACCCTGGAAATCGAGTCGGGCAGCAACGACCCGATGGCGGTGTTCCTCACCGTGACCCTGATCGAGATGATCGCCAGCGGCCAGAACGGCCTGCACTGGGGCCTGCTCGGCCACCTGGTGCGCGAATTCGGCATCGGCAGCCTGCTGGGCCTGGGCGGCGGCTGGCTGATGCTGCAGCTGGTCAACCGCATGAACCTGGCCGGTGGCCTGTACCCGATCCTGGTGATCAGCGGCGGCCTGGTGGTGTTCGCGCTCACCAACGCCCTGCACGGCAGCGGCTTCCTGGCCGTGTACCTGTGCGGCCTGGTGCTGGGCAACCGGCCGATCCGCAGCCGCCACGGCATCCTGCACATGCTCGACGGCATGGCCTGGCTGGCCCAGATCGGCATGTTCCTGGTGCTGGGCCTGCTGGTCACGCCCCACGACCTGCTACCCATCGCGCTGCCGGCCCTGGGCCTGGCGCTGTGGATGATCCTGTTCGCGCGGCCGCTGTCGGTGATGATCGGCCTGCTGCCATTCAAGGCCTTCCATGGCCGCGAAAAGGTGTTCATCTCGTGGGTCGGCCTGCGCGGCGCGGTGCCGATCATCCTTGCGGTGTTCCCGCTGATGGCCGGGCTGCCGCATGCCCAGCTGTACTTCAACCTGGCCTTCTTCATCGTACTGGTGTCGCTGCTGGTGCAGGGCACCAGCCTGCCGTGGGTGGCGCGCCTGCTCAAGGTGACCGTGCCGCCCGACCCGGCGCCAATCTCGCGCTCGGCCCTGGAAGTGCACATCACCAGCGAGTGGGAGCTGTTCGTGTATCGCCTGGGTGCGGAGAAGTGGTGCATCGGTGCCGCCCTGCGCGAGCTGAAAATGCCCGAAGGCACGCGTATCGCTGCCCTGTTTCGCGGCCAGCAACTGCTCCATCCGTCGGGAAGTACCACCCTCGAAGTCGGCGACCTGCTGTGCGTGATCGGCCACGAACACAACCTGCCGGCGCTGGGCAAGCTGTTCAGCCAGGCGCCGCAACGCGGCCTGGACCTGCGTTTCTTCGGCGACTTCGTGCTCGAAGGTGACGCAGAACTGGGGGCTGTAGCGGCGTTGTACGGTTTGCAGCTCGACGGCCAGGACCCGCACCAGCCGCTGGCGCACTTCATCGAGCAGAAGGTCGGCGGTGCACCGGTGGTGGGCGACCAGATCGAATGGAACAACACCCTGTGGACCGTTGCGCTGATGGAAGGGAACAAGATCCTCAAAGTGGGTATCAAATTCCCCGAAGGTTCTCGACCCGGCCCCGGGTTGTTCCTTTAAACTTCGATTCTCTGCCCGGTTCTACGACGTCTGCCTATGTCCCTGCGCACTGTTGTTAGCGCAGCCCTGCTCGGGCTGTGCCTGTCCCTCTCCTTCGCCCAGGCGGCGGAACCCCCCACCACGGCAAGCGTCCAGCACAGCCTGGACAAGATCGCCGAGCGCAAGCTGCCGGAGGCCGACCAGAAGGCCCTGCAGCAAGTGCTGGAGCAGACCCTTGGCCTGCTGGCCTCGCGCGACGACTACGACAAGCGCCTGGCCGCGCTCAAGCAGCAACTGGCCGACGCCCCGCGCCAGACCAGCGAAAACCAGCGCGAGCTGACCCGGCTCAAGGACACCAAGACCCTGCCCGTGGCGCAGCGCTACGCCAGCATGGGCGTGCCGCAGCTGGAGCAGTTGCTGTCCGAGCGCACCACCCAGCAGGGCGAGCTGCAGAAAGCGCTGTCCGAAGCCAACAGCCTGATCATCAACTCCCAGACCCGCCCCGAGCGCGCCCAGGCCGAGATCAGCAGCAACCAGACCCGCACCCAGCAGATCAACAGCATCCTCAAGCTGGGCAAGGACAACGGCAAGAGCCTCTCGGCCGACCAGCGCAACCAGCTCAATGCCGAACTCGCCTCGCTCAACGCGCTGACCCTGCTGCGCCGCCAGGAACTGGCCGGCAACAGCCTGCTGCAAGACCTGGGCAACAGCCAGCACGACCTGCTGATCGAGCGCGCCACACGCCTTGAGCAGGAGATCCAGGACCTGCAGACGCTGATCAACCAGAAGCGCCTGGCGCAGTCGCAGCAGACCGTCACCGAACAGTCCATCGAGGCACAGAAGGCCGGCGGCAGCAGCGTGCTGGCCACCGAAAGCGCCACCAACCTGAAGCTGTCCGACTACCTGCTGCGCAGCACCGACCGCCTCAACGAGCTGACCCAGCAGAACCTGCAGACCAAGCAGCAGCTCGACAGCCTGACCCAGGCCGACCAGGCACTGGACGAACAGATCAGCGTGCTCAAGGGCAGCCTGTTGCTGTCCAAGATCCTCTACAAGCAGAAGCAGGCCCTGCCGCACCTGAAGGTCGATCGCGACCTGGCCGACCAGATTGCCGACATTCGCCTGTACCAGTTCGAGGTCAACCAGCAGCGCGAGCAGATCAGCAGCCCCAGCAGCTACGTCGACAAGCTGCTGGCCACCCAGCCGCCCGACAGCGTCACCCCACAGTTGCGCAAGGCCCTGCTGGAGGTGGCGATCACCCGCAGCGATTTGCTGGAGCGGCTCAACCGCGAGCTGAGCGCCCTGCTCAACGAATCCATCACCCTGCAACTGAACCAGAAGCAGCTGCTGAGCACCGCACAGAACCTGCGCGGCACCCTCGACGAACAGATGTTCTGGATCCCCAGCAACAAGCCGCTGGACTTCGAATGGCTGCGCAGCGTGCCTGAACGCCTGCAAAAGCAGGTGGTGAGCCTGCCGTGGGGGTCGGGCATCAACGAACTGGCCGACGGCCTGACGCAGCGCCCGCTGCTGTTCCTGCCGCTGCTGTTGCTGATCGGCGCCCTGCTGTGGCGGCGTAAGTACCTGTATGCGCGGCTGAACAAGGTTCACCAGGATGTGGGCCACTTCAAGCGTGACAGCCAGTGGCACACGCCCCAGGCCATTCTGATCAATATCCTGCTGGCGATGCCGCTGAGCCTGGGCCTGGCGCTGTGCGGCTATGCGCTGCAGATCGACGCCCGCGGCCAGAACGCCAACCTGGGCGCCGCGCTGTGGCAGATCGCCCAGGCCTGGCTGGTGTTCTACACCGCCTACCGGATTCTGGCGCCCGGCGGCGTGGCCGAGCTGCACTTTCGCTGGGAAAAGGCCCAGGTCGAGTTCCTGCGCGGCTGGATCCGCCGCCTGGGCAGCGTGGTACTGGCGCTGGTCGGCGTGGTGGCGGTGGCCGAGCACCAGCCCTCGGCGCTGGCCGACGACGTGCTCGGCATCGGTGTGGTACTGACCTGTTACGCACTGATGGCCTGGCTGCTCAGCCGCCTGCTGCTGAGCAGCCCCGCGCACCGCAATACCTCGCTGTTTCGCAAGGCCGTGGGCGTGGCGTTCACGGCGCTTCCGGTGGCGCTGTTCATTGCCGTGTGCTTTGGCTACTACTACACCGCACTCAAGCTCACCGACCGCTTGATCGACACCCTGTACCTGCTGATGTTCTGGCTGGTGATCGAGGCCGCCTTCGTGCGCGGCCTGGCCGTGGCCGCCCGGCGCCTGGCCTACCAGCGCGCACTGAGCAAGCGCCAGGCCACCAAGGAGGGGCTCGATGGCGAGGTGATCGTCGAGGAGCCGACCCTGGACATCGAGCAGGTCAACCAGCAGTCGCTGCGCCTGATCCGCCTGGCCCTGCTGGGCGGCTTCATCGCCGCGCTGTACTGGGTGTGGGCCGACCTGATCAGCGTGTTCGCATACCTCGACAACATCACCCTGTACGAGTACACCAGCGGCACCGGCGCGGCCATGAGCATGGTGCCGATCAGCCTGGGCGACCTGCTCGGGGCACTGGTGATCATCGGCATCACCTTCGCCCTGGCCGGCAACCTGCCGGGGCTGCTCGAGGTGCTGGTGCTGTCACGCCTGAACCTGGCCCAGGGCAGCGCGTATGCGACCACCACGTTGCTGTCGTACGTGATTGCCGGGGTGGGCTTCGTCACCACGCTGTCGACCCTCGGTGTCAGCTGGGACAAGCTGCAATGGCTGGTGGCGGCGCTGTCGGTGGGCCTGGGCTTCGGCATGCAGGAGATCTTCGCCAACTTCATCTCCGGCATCATGATCCTGTTCGAGCGCCCGGTGCGCATCGGCGACACCATCACCATCGGCAACCTGTCGGGCACGGTGAGCAAGATCCGCATCCGCGCCACCACCATCACCGACTTCGACCGCAAGGACATCATCGTCCCCAACAAGACCTTCATCACCGGCCAGTTGATCAACTGGTCGCTGACCGACACCATCACCCGCGTCACCCTCAAGCTGGGCGTGGACTACGGCTCGGACCTGGACCTGGTACGCACCCTGCTGCTGCAGGCAGCCAACGAGAACCCGCGGGTGCTCAAGGAGCCGGCACCGATCGTGTACTTCCTGAACTTCGGCGAGAGTACCCTGGACCACGAACTGCGCATGCACGTGCGTGACCTGGGCGACCGCAACCCGGTACTGGACGAGATCAACCGCTACATCAACAAGGAATTCAAGCGCCAGCACATCAACATCTCGTTCCGCCAGATGGAGGTGTACCTGAAGAACATGCAGGGCCAGGAGTACAAGATGGTACCGGTCGAAGCGCCGAACAAGACCGTGCTGCCCGAGCCCCCCACCGATGCGCCAGGAGATGGCCGTTGAAATCCCTCGACGAACTGACCTTCGACAACCGCTTCGCCCGCCTGGGCGATGCGTTCTCCACCCACGTGCTGCCCGAGCCGATTGCCGAGCCGCGCCTGGTCGTGGCCAGCGACGCGGCCATGGCACTGCTCGACCTGGACCCTACCGAGGCGCATTCCCCGGTGTTCGCCGAGCTGTTCAGCGGACACAAGCTGTGGGCCGAGGCCGAGCCGCGGGCGATGGTGTATTCGGGGCATCAGTTCGGTTCGTACAACCCGCGCCTGGGTGACGGTCGCGGGCTGTTGCTGGGCGAGGTGTGCAACGATGCCGGCGAGCACTGGGACCTGCACCTCAAGGGTGCCGGGCAGACGCCGTATTCACGCATGGGCGATGGCCGTGCGGTGCTGCGCTCGTCGATCCGCGAGTTCCTCGCCTCCGAGGCCCTGCACGCGCTGGGCATCCCCAGCAGCCGCGCGCTGTGCGTGATCGGTTCGAGCACGCCGGTGTGGCGCGAAACCCAGGAGCGCGCGGCGATGGTGCTGCGCCTGGCGCCCAGCCATGTGCGCTTTGGCCACTTCGAATACTTCTACTACACCCGCCAACCCGAGCAGCAGCGCGAGCTGGCCGAGCACGTGCTCAACCTGCACTTTGCCGAGTGCCGCGAGCAACCCGAGCCGTACCTGGCGATGTTCCGTACCATCGTCGAACGCAATGCCGAGTTGATTGCGCGCTGGCAGGCCTATGGTTTCTGCCACGGGGTGATGAACACCGACAACATGTCGATTCTGGGCATCACCTTCGACTTCGGGCCGTTTGCCTTCCTCGACGACTTCGATGCCGGCTTAATCTGCAACCATTCCGACGACCAGGGGCGCTACAGCTTCAGCAACCAGGTGCCGATCGCACACTGGAACCTGAGCGCGCTGGCCCAGGCGCTGACGCCGTTCATCAGCGTCGAGGCGCTGAAGGAAACGCTGGGGCTGTTCCTGCCGTTGTACCAGGCCCATTACCTGGACCTGATGCGTCGACGCCTGGGGCTTACCGAAGCGCGCGATGACGATTCGGCGCTGGTCGAGCGCTTGCTGGGGCTGATGAACAAGGGCGCTGTGGACTACACGCTGTTCTTCCGCAAGCTGGGTGATCAGCCGGCGGCGCAGGCCGTGCGGGTGGTGCGCGACGATTTCGTCGACCTGGCCGGGTTCGATGCCTGGGCGGTGGAGTACCTGGCGCGCCTGGACCAGGAGCCGGGCAATGCCGAAGGCCGACGCGCGCGGATGCACGCGGTGAACCCGCTGTACATTCTGCGCAACTACCTGGCGCAGCGTGCCATCGAGGCGGCTGAAGGCGGGGATTACGAGGAAGTGCGACGCCTGCACCAGGTGCTGACACGGCCGTTCGAGGAACAGCCGGGGATGCAGGCCTATGCCGAACGCCCACCCGAGTGGGGCAAGCATCTGGAGATCAGTTGTTCATCCTGATGGGCCGGGGTTGACCGATTCGCCAGCAAGGCTGGCTCCTACAGGTTAGCGCCGTCCGTAGGAGCCAGCCTTGCTGGCGAAAAGACATCAGACCCACCAGTTCAGCAACGTCTCATCCTCGTCGTCATCGAGGTTCTGGTAGATGTTGGCGTAATACCACTGCACCCCCGTCGCCTCCCGAAACCGGTCGAACACCGGGCGAATCGCCTCGAACCCATTGCTCGCCGGCACTGCCAGCGTCAGGTTGCCTTTGTAGCGACCGTCCAGCGTGCCGCCCAGCAACGTCTGCACCTCGCTTTCCAGCGTATCGACGGCATCCTGGGGCAGCTCGTTGGCGTAGATATGAATGCAAAAATTGCCACCCCGGCGCACCACCTCGACATGCTGATCGGGGATGGCCGTGCAGATGATGTCGCCGCGCGCCATGTTCAGCGCCAGCCCCGGCGACGACAGCAGTTCATAGGTATGTTCGCCCACTTCGCGCACCGGCACGCTTTCGAACACCGGCTCGCCGTTCTTCTTTCTGTCGACGAATACGCGAATGTGCGGTGAATGCTGGCAATCCATCGGTCTGTCCCTGGCCTGTTCAGAAAGGCCGCATGCTAAACCATTACAGCCTCTTCGCCAGCATCGCTGGCTTATCTGGCAGGCTATGGCATCTTGCAATCCACCCTCATCACCTCCAGATACCCAACATCACCTGACGCATCCGGACTCCCACCATGACCGACCCCCTCCACATCCCCTGCCCCCACTGCAACGGCCTCAACCGCATCCCCGCCGCACGCCTGAGGGACGCACCCAAGTGCGGGCGCTGCAAGGGTGAGGTGCTGTTGCACAAGCCATTCGAATTGAAACAGGGCGACTACGCCAGCCAGATCAAGGGCGACCTGCCATTGCTGATCGATGTGTGGGCCGACTGGTGCGGGCCCTGCAAGGCGTTCGGCCCGGTCTTCGAACAGGCCGCCGGCCAACTGGCCGGACGCTGCCGCCTGGCCAAGCTCGACAGCGAAGCCAATCAGCAACTGGCCGGGCAACTGGGCATACGCTCCATCCCCAGCCTGATCCTGTTCAAGAACGGCCGCGAAGTGGCGCGCCAGAGCGGCGCCTTTCCACTCCAGCAACTGCTGGAATGGCTGCGCAGCCAGGGGGTCTAGGCGTTTTCCAGCAGCGTATGCAGTTCGACGAACTGCTGGGTCAGCTTGTGCCGCGGTTCCAGGTGAATCAGCGGCAGGCTGGCCTGGTGGGACTCGCGCATCTTCACCGAGCTGTTGAGGTACACCGGCAGCACCGGCAAGCCTTCGGCAATCAGTTCGTCGAGCATCTGCTGCGGCAGGCTGGCGCGCGCCTGGAACTGGTTGACCACGATGCCCTCGACTTCCAGGCCCTCGTTGTGGTCTTCCTTGAGCTCTTCGATCTCGGCCAGCAGGCCGTACAGCGCCTGACGCGAGAAGCTGTCGCAGTCGAAGGGGATCAATACGCGATCGGCGGCGATCAACGCTGAAACCGCATAGAAGTTCAACGCAGGCGGGGTGTCCAGGTAGATGCGGTCGTAATCGTCGGACAGCTCGTCCAGCAGCTTTCGCAGCTTGTTGATCTTGTGCTTGGCCTCGAGCTTGGGCTGCAGGTCGGCCAGCTCTGCCGTGGCGGTCACCACATGCAGGTTGTCGAACGGGGTTTCATAGATGTCGACCTTGTTCTTCTTGGCGAACGGCCCCGAGGACAGGGTCTGCTTGAAGAAGTCGGCAATGCCCATGGGAATGTCCTCGCCGGTCAGGCCGGTGAGGTACTGGGTCGAGTTGGCCTGGGCGTCCAGGTCGATCAACAGGGTTCGATAGCCTTCGTTGGCACTGACGGCCGCCAGGTTGCAGGCAATGCTCGACTTGCCCACGCCACCTTTCTGATTGAACACCACGCGCCGCATGAACAGACCTCCATGTGAAAGGAACTACCGAGTATGTGAGGGTTGCGCCGGTTTAGCCAGTGCCTTTCAGCCCTGCGCCTGGGCCTGGCGGATCAACAGTTCGGTGAACGCCCGGGCCATCGCCGACACGTCCTCGCGCCGCTGCGCCAGCCATACCGCTGTCACCGCGTCGGCGTCGAGCAAGGTGCGGTACGCCACCCCGTCGATGCGCATGCGCTTGAACGACGCCGGCAGCACCGACACCCCAAGCCCCGCCGATACCAGGCCGATGATGGTCATGGCCTCGCCTGCCTCCTGGGCAAAGTGCGGGCTGAAGCCGGCCGAGCGCGCCAGGCTGAGCAACTGCGCGTGCAGGCCGCTGCCGTAGCTGCGCGGGAAGAACACGAACGGCTCCTGGGCCAGGGCCGCCAGCGGCAGGCCCTGCTCGTTGCCCTGGGCCAGCGGGTGCGCGGCATTGAGCACCGCCACCAGCGGCTCGCGGAACAGTTCGGTGATCACCACGCCATCGGGCACGCTCATCGGGCGCATCAGGCCGACCTCGATGGACTCGTCGAGCAAGGCATCCACCACGTCGCGGCTGCTCATTTCCTTGAGGTTCAGGTGCACCGCCGGGAAGCGCTGGCGAAACGCATTGATGGCCTTGGGGATGCTGGAGTTGAACGGCGCCGAGGAGGTGAAGCCGATCTTCATCTCACCCAGCTCGCCGAGCTGGGCACGCCGCGCCACGTCGGCGGCCTTGTCGACCTGCGCCAGCACCTGGCGCGCCTCGTCGAGAAACAGCCGGCCGGCTTCGCTGAGTGCCACCCGTCGGTTGGTACGCTCGAACAGGCGTGCACCCAGCTCCTGCTCCAGGGCCTGGATCTGCTGGCTCAGCGGCGGTTGAGAGATGCCCAGTTGCTGTGCGGCACGGCCAAAATGCAGCTCTTCGGCCACGGCGATGAAGTAGCGAAGGTGGCGCAGTTCCATGGCAACTCCAATAGGTCGTAAAACCTCTTAAACAGGTCGAACAATATATTGGAAAAGATCAATAGCCAGCTATATGCTTTTTTCACTGCCTGCGAGGCCGTGCCCCTTTCGAGGTCCCCGTGAAAACTGCTGTTGCCCATGAGCTGCCCCCTGCCCCGGCGAACACCACCGCCCCCCTGAACGAAAGCTGGATCGAGAAAGGCACCCCTGCGTTCATGCGCACGGTGCTGGCATTGTTCTGTGGCGGCTTTGCCACCTTCGCCCTGCTGTACTGCGTGCAGCCGATGATGCCGCTGCTGTCCCACGAGTTCTCCATCAATGCCGCCCAGAGCAGCCTGGTGCTGTCGGTGTCGACCGGCCTGCTGGCGTTCGGGCTGCTGGTGACCGGGCCGATTTCCGACCGCGTCGGGCGCAAGCCGGTGATGGTGTTCGCCCTGTTCTGCGCCGCGCTGTGCACCATCGCCAGCGCATTGATGCCCAGCTGGCACGGCGTGCTGGCCATGCGTGCCCTGGTGGGCCTGTCGCTGAGCGGGCTGGCGGCGGTGGCCATGACCTACCTGAGCGAAGAGATTCATCCGCAGCACATCGGCCTGGCCATGGGGCTGTACATCGGCGGCAACGCGATCGGCGGCATGAGCGGGCGCCTGATCACCGGGGTACTGATCGACTTCGTCAGCTGGCACACCGCGATGCTGGTGATCGGCGGCCTGGCACTGGTCGCGGCGGCAGTGTTCTGGAGGATCCTGCCCGAGTCGCGCAACTTCAGTGCACGCTCGATGAACCCGCGCAGCCTGCTGAACGGCTTCACCCAGCACTTTCGCGACGCCGGGCTGCCGTGGCTGTTTCTGGAAGCGTTTCTGCTGATGGGCGCCTTCGTCACGCTGTTCAACTACATCGGCTACCGGCTGCTCGCCGAGCCGTACCACATGAGCCAGGCGCTGGTGGGGCTGCTGTCGGTGGTGTACCTGGCCGGCATCTACAGCTCGGCGCAGATCGGCGCACTGTCGGACAAGCTGGGGCGGCGCAAGGTGTTCTGGATGAGCATCCTGCTGATGTTCGGTGGGTTGCTGCTGACGCTGTTCTCGCCCCTGGTGCTGGTGATCGTCGGCATGCTGGTGTTCACCTTCGGCTTCTTTGGCGCGCATTCGGTGGCCAGCAGCTGGATCGGCCGGCGTGCGCTCACGGCCAAGGGGCAGGCCTCTTCGCTGTACCTTTTCAGCTACTACGCGGGGTCGAGCGTGGCGGGCACGGCAGGCGGGGTGTTCTGGCATTACGGTGGGTGGAACGGCATCGGGCTGTTCATCGGCAGCCTGCTGGTGATCGCACTGCTGGTGGCGTTGCACCTGAGCAAGCTGCCGGCGCTGCCGGGGAATGTGAAGGGCTGATACCCCTCGCCGGCAAGGCCGGCTCCTACCAGGAGCCGGCCTTGCCGGCGAAGCTGTTCAGTTGATGATTTCGACCAGGTCGACATCGATCTCGCGGGACATCAGGTTCTTCTCGACCTCACCGGTCAGCTTGACCTTGGTCTTGTCGTTGAAGGCCACCGCCGGCAAGTCTTCGTTGTCGATCTCGACGGTGATGGTGCCGCTGGCATCCTTGAATTCGTACTTGTCGTCGTTGTTGAGCTTCTTGACCACAAAGCCCTGCAGTACCACCGGAGTGTCGTCGGCGGCGTCGTTGGCTGCCGCGACCGTGGTGACCGGCTGGGCGCCAGGGCCGGTGTAGCCGGCGGCCATCGCGCCAGTGGTGAACAGCGGGGCAAGCAGCAGAGCCAGGTAACGAGTTTTCATGGTGGGCATTCCGTTTCAAGTGGGGATGCGCTCAGGTTAATCCCCACGCCTGAACTGAAGCTTAATGCGCGATGGTGGGAAACCCGATCAGGCCAGCAACGCGGTGAGGCTCAGAATCGGCATAAGGATGGCCAGCCCGATGAACAGCATCACACCGCCCGTCATCGCCAGCATCAATGGCTCAAACAGGCCCAGGGCTCGTTCAACCCTTACGTCCGACAGCAAACCGTGCCACCTCAGTCGACGCCGCAGTGCGTGCAACGCGAGCCGTGCGAACACGCCGGCGGCGACCAGCACACCGGCAAACGGCAGCGCAAAGCGCTGCCCGCTCTCGTTCAGCGCCATCGAAATGCGGATCGTGGCCGGCAACGCCTGCTGGTGATGGGCGAATATCTGCACGACATCAGGGATCACGACACCCAGCAGGAACGCGAAGATGGCCAGCACGGCGCACATCAGGATCGCCGGACACAGCAACGCCAGGCGGATGCCCTGACGCGTCAGTTGCTGGTTGTCACCGTGCTCGGCAAGCCGTTGGCAGGTTGCCGCCAGCAGGGGATGCTGTACTGCGCGGGTATCCTTGGGCACGGGTTCCTTCCTTGAATGGCACGGCTGTGCATCGAGGTCGGAATGGTAAGGGAGGGGGCTTGGACGGGCAGTAGGACGGATCGGCGGGGGAGCGTGAAAAGTCAGTGGCGGGGCCGCGATACGCGGCACCCGCCAGGCAGTTGCCCGTTACTGGTGGTACTGCGCCGACAGTTCGTGCACGGCGTGGATGAAGGCACCGGCATGTTCCGGATCGACTTCCGGGGTGATGCCATGGCCCAGGTTGAACACGTGGCCGGTACCGTGGCCATAGCTGGCCAGGATACGCCCGACTTCGGCGCGGATGGCCTCGGGCTTGGCGTAGAGCACGGTCGGGTCCATGTTGCCCTGCAGGGCCACCTTGCTGCCCACGCGCTGGCGCGCCTCACCGATGTCGCAGGTCCAGTCCAGGCCCAGCGCGTCGGCGCCGGCATCAGCAATGCTTTCCAGCCACAGGCCGCCGTTCTTGGTGAACAGGATCACCGGCACCTTGCGCCCTTCGTGCTCGCGGATCAGGCCGCTGACGATCTTGCGCATGTAGGCCAGGGAGAACTCCTGGTACGCCGCCGCCGACAGGTTGCCACCCCAGGTGTCGAAGATCTGCACGGCCTGTGCGCCGGCCAGGATCTGCCCGTTGAGGTAGCTGACCACCGACTGGGCGAGCTTGTCGAGCAGCAGGTGCATGGCCTGCGGGTTGTCGTAGAGCATGGCCTTGGTCTTGCGAAAGTCCTTGGACGAGCCGCCTTCGACCATGTAGGTGGCCAGGGTCCACGGGCTGCCGGAGAAGCCGATCAGCGGCACACGGCCGTTGAGCTCGCGGCGGATGGTGCTGACCGCATCCATCACGTAGCCCAGGTCCTTTTGCGGGTCGGGGATCGGCAGCGCCTCGATGTCGGCCAGGGTGCTGATGACTTTCTTGAAGCGCGGGCCTTCGCCGGTTTCGAAATACAGGCCCTGGCCCATGGCATCAGGGATGGTCAGGATGTCCGAGAACAGGATCGCGGCGTCCAGCGGGTAGCGGTCCAGCGGCTGCATCGTGACCTCGCAGGCGAACTGCGGGTTCATGCACAGGCTCATGAAGTCACCGGCCTTGGCGCGGCTGGCGCGGTACTCCGGCAGGTAGCGGCCGGCCTGGCGCATCATCCACACCGGGGTGACGTCTACGGGTTGCTTGAGCAGGGCGCGCAGAAAACGATCGTTCTTCAAGGCAGTCATGTCGGCATCCGGAAAAAAAGTGGGGGCATTTTCTCAGACACCAACGTAAAAGGCACGGTATGAACCGTGCCTTTTGTCTATCGACCTGTGGTAGGTCAATAGATTTAGTTAAAAGCTTCGCCGGCAAGGCCGGCTCCTACAGGTTTGGCAGGAGCCAGCCTTGCCGGCGAAGAGGCCCGATCAGACCTCCAGGTAGTCCAGAATCCCCTCGGCGGCATTGCGCCCCTCGAAGATAGCCGTCACCACTAGGTCCGAACCGCGCACCATGTCGCCACCGGCAAACACCTTGGGGTTGCTGGTCTGGTGCTTGAAGCGGTTCTGCTCCGGCGCCACCACACGGCCCTGGCTGTCGGTCTGGATGCTGAACTGCTCGAACCACGGCGCAGGGCTGGGGCGGAAACCGAAGGCGATGACCACAGCGTCCGCCGGGATGATCTCTTCGGAACCCGGAATCGGCTCCGGGCTGCGACGGCCACGGGCATCCGGCTCGCCGAGACGGGTCTCGACCACCTTCACGCCCTCGACCTTGTCTTCACCCACGATCGCGATCGGCTGGCGGTTGTAGAGGAACTTCACGCCCTCCTCCTTGGCGTTCTTCACCTCCTTGCGCGAGCCGGGCATGTTCGCCTCGTCACGCCGGTAGGCACAGGTCACGGCCTTGGCGCCCTGGCGGATGGAGGTGCGGTTGCAGTCCATCGCGGTGTCGCCGCCGCCCAGCACCACGACCTTCTTGTCCTTCATGTCGACGAAGTCTTGCGGGGACTTTTCAAAGCCCAGGTTGCGGTTGACGTTGGCGATCAGAAAATCCAGCGCGTCGTGCACACCCGGCAGGTCTTCGCCAGGGAAGCCACCCTTCATGTAGGTGTAGGTGCCCATGCCCATGAACACCGCATCGAACTCCTCGAGCAACTGGTCCATGGTGACGTCCTTGCCCACCTCGGTGTTCAGGCGGAACTCGATGCCCATGCCGGTGAAGACTTCGCGGCGGTTGCTGAGCACGGTCTTTTCCAGCTTGAACTCGGGGATGCCGAAGGTCAGCAGGCCGCCGATCTCGGGGTTCTTGTCGAACACCACCGGGGTTACCCCGCCGCGCACCAGCACGTCGGCACAACCCAGGCCCGCCGGGCCGGCACCGATCACCGCGACGCGCTTGCCGGTGGGCACCACCTTGGACATGTCCGGGCGCCAGCCCATGGCGAAGGCGGTGTCGGTGATGTACTTCTCCACCGAGCCGATGGTCACCGCGCCGAAGCCGTCGTTGAGGGTACAGGCACCCTCGCACAGGCGATCCTGCGGGCACACCCGGCCGCACACTTCGGGCAGGGTGTTGGTCTGGTGCGACAGCTCCGCAGCGGCGAGGATGTTGCCCTCCGACACCAGCTTGAGCCAGTTGGGAATGAAGTTGTGCACCGGGCACTTCCATTCGCAGTACGGGTTGCCACAGCCCAGGCAGCGGTGGGCCTGTTCGGCCGACTGCTGGGGTTTGAAGGGCTCGTAGATTTCCACGAACTCTTTCTTGCGTTGACGCAACAGTTTCTTCTTCGGATCCTTGCGCCCGACCTCGATGAACTGGAAGTCATTACTCAGACGTTCAGCCATGTTCAAAACCTCATCAAACTCTTCAGGCGCATATCACTGCGGGTTGGCACGGGTGCTGGACAGCAGGTTCTTCAGGTTGGCCGCCTTCGGCTTGACCAGCCAGAAGCGACGCACGTAGTCATCCAGGTTTTCCCAGAGCTCACGACCCCATTCGCTGTTGGTTTCTTCGACGTATTCACCCAGCACGCGCTGCAGGTGGCTGCGATAAGCCTCCATCGCCTCGCCGCTGATACGCTGGATCTCCACCAGTTCGTGGTTGACCTTGTCGACGAAGCTGTTGTCCTGGTCGAGCACGTAGGCAAAACCACCGGTCATCCCGGAACCGAAGTTGTAACCGGTCTTGCCCAATACGCAGACAAAGCCCCCGGTCATGTATTCACAGCAGTGATCGCCCGTGCCCTCGACGATGGCGTGGGCACCGGAGTTGCGCACCGCGAAGCGCTCACCCGCGGTACCGGCGGCGAACAGCTTGCCGCCCGTGGCGCCGTACAGACAGGTGTTGCCGACGATGGCGCTGTGCTGGGTTTCGAACGGGCTGCCCGCTGGCGGCACGATCACCAGTTTGCCGCCGGTCATGCCCTTGCCGACATAGTCGTTGGCATCACCTTCGAGGTACATGTTCAGGCCACCGGCGTTCCACACCCCGAAGCTCTGCCCGGCAGTGCCCTTGAAGCGGAAGGTCAGCGGCGCCTTGGCCATGCCCTGGTTGCCGTGCAGGCGGGCAATTTCACCGGAGATCCGCGCGCCGATGGAGCGGTCGCAGTTGCAGATATCCAGCTCGAACTCGCCGCCGGCCAGGTCACGGATCGCCGGCAGGGCGATCTGCACCATCTTCTCGGCCAGCACGCCCTTGTCGAACGGCGGGTTGCGGTCCACTTCGCAGAACTGCGGCTTGTCGGCCGGAACGTGCGGGCTGCCCAGCAAAGGGCTGAGGTCCAGGTGCTTCTGCTTCTCGGTTTCACCGGGGAGCATTTCCAGCAGGTCGGTACGCCCGATCAGCTCGCCCAGGCTGCGCACGCCCAGCCTGGCCAGCCATTCACGGGTTTCCTCGGCCACGTAGGTGAAGAAGTTGACCACCATGTCGACGGTGCCGATGTAGTGGTCCTTGCGCAGTTTTTCGTTCTGCGTGGCCACGCCGGTGGCGCAGTTGTTCAGGTGGCAGATGCGCAGGTACTTGCAGCCCAGGGCGATCATCGGTGCGGTGCCGAAGCCGAAGCTCTCGGCGCCGAGGATCGCGGCCTTGACCACGTCCAGGCCGGTTTTCAGGCCGCCATCGGTCTGTACCCGCACCTTGCCGCGCAGGTCGTTGCCGCGCAGGGTCTGGTGGGTTTCGGCCAGGCCCAGTTCCCACGGTGCACCGGCATACTTGATGGAGGTCAGCGGCGAGGCGCCGGTACCACCGTCGTAGCCGGAGATGGTGATCAGGTCGGCATAGGCCTTGGCCACGCCGGCGGCGATGGTGCCTACCCCGGCTTCGGCCACCAGCTTGACCGAGACCAGCGCCTGCGGGTTGACCTGCTTCAGGTCGAAGATCAGCTGCGAGAGGTCTTCGATCGAGTAGATGTCATGGTGCGGCGGTGGCGAGATCAGGGTCACGCCCGGCACCGCATAGCGCAGCCTGGCGATCAGGCCGTTGACCTTGCCGCCCGGCAGCTGGCCGCCCTCGCCCGGCTTGGCGCCCTGGGCCACCTTGATCTGCAGCACTTCGGCGTTGACCAGGTATTCGGGAGTGACGCCGAAGCGGCCGGTGGCCACCTGCTTGATCTTGGAACTGCGGATGGTGCCGTAGCGGGCCGGGTCTTCGCCGCCCTCGCCGGAGTTGGAGCGCGCGCCCAGGCGGTTCATCGCCTCGGCCAGGGCTTCGTGGGCCTCAGGCGACAGCGCGCCCAGGGAAATACCCGCCGAGTCGAAGCGCTTGAGGATGGCCTCCAGCGGCTCGACTTCGCTCAGGTCCAGCGGCTGCTCCAGGGTTTTCACCTTGAGCAGGTCGCGGATCATCGACACCGGACGCTTGTCGACCAGTGCGGTGTATTCCTTGAACTTGGCGTAGTCGCCCTGCTGCACGGCAGCTTGCAGGGTATTGACCACGTCCGGGTTGTAGGCGTGGTATTCGCCACCGTGCACGAACTTGAGCAGGCCGCCCTGCTGGATCGGCTTGCGCGGGCTCCAGGCTTCGGCGGCCAGCAGCTTCTGCTCGTTCTCGATGTCGACGAAGCGCGCGCCCTTGAGGCGGCTGGCCACGCCACGGAAGCTGAGGTTGACCACTTCCTCGGACAGGCCCACGGCTTCGAACAGCTGCGCGCCCCGGTAGGAACCGATGGTCGAGATGCCCATCTTGGAGAGGATCTTGAGCAGGCCCTTGGAGATGCCCTTGCGGTAGTACTTGAACACTTCGTCCAGGTCACCGAGCACTTCGCCGGTGCGGATCAGGTCGGCCAGCACTTCGTAGGCAAGATACGGGTACACCGCCGAGGCGCCGAACCCGATCAGCACCGCGTAGTGGTGTGGATCGCGGGCGGTGGCGGTCTCGACCAGGATGTTGCTGTCGCAGCGCAGGCCCAGTTCGGTCAGGCGATGGTGCACGGCGCCCACGGCCAGCGACGCATGCACCGGCAGCTTGCCGGGTGCGATATGACGGTCGCTCAGCACCAGCTGGGTCTTGCCGCTGCGCACGGCTTCTTCGGCCTGTTCGGTGATGTTGCGCACGGCCGCTTCCAGGCCGATGCTTTCCTCGTAGTTGAGGTCGATCACCTGGCGTTCGAAGCCCGGGCGGTCGAGGTTCATCAGCGAGCGCCACTTGGCCGGCGAAATCACCGGCGAGCTGAGAATCACCCGCGAGGCGTGCTCGGGGGACTCCTGGAAGATGTTGCGCTCGGCACCCAGGCAGATCTCCAGCGACATCACGATGGCTTCGCGCAGCGGGTCGATCGGCGGGTTGGTGACCTGCGCGAACTGCTGGCGGAAGTAGTCGTAGGTGGAACGCACGCGTTGCGACAGGATCGCCATCGGCGTGTCGTCGCCCATCGAGCCCACGGCTTCCTGGCCCTGCTCACCCAAGGGGCGCAGCACCTGGTCACGCTCCTCGAAGGTGACCTGGAACATCTTCATGTACTGCTTGAGCTGGTCGCCGTCGTAGCTGGCCACGCCCTGGTCGTCGCTCAGGTCGGCCTGGATGCGCAGGGCATTCTGGCGCAACCAGCGCTTGTACGGGTGGCGCGACTTGAGGCGGTTGTCGATCGCATCGGTGTCGAGGATCTGGCCGGTCTCGGTGTCGACCGCGAAAATCTGCCCCGGGCCCACGCGGCCCTTGGCGATGACGTCTTCGGGCTTGTAGTCCCACACGCCGATTTCCGACGCCAGGGTGATATAGCCGTTCTTGGTGGTGACCCAGCGCGCCGGGCGCAGGCCGTTGCGGTCGAGCAGGCACACGGCATGGCGGCCTTCGGTGAGCACGATGCCCGCCGGGCCGTCCCAGGCTTCCATGTGCATGGAGTTGTATTCATAGAACGCGCGCAGGTCGGGGTCCATGGTCTCGACGTTCTGCCAGGCCGGCGGTACCAGCATGCGCACGCCACGGAACAGGTCGATGCCACCGGTGACCATCAGCTCGAGCATGTTGTCCATCGACGAGGAGTCGGAGCCCACGCGGTTGACCAGCGGGCCGAGCTCTTCCAGATCCGGGATCAGGTCGTTGGCGAACTTGGTACGCCGCGCCTGGGCCCAGTTGCGGTTGCCGGTGATGGTATTGATCTCGCCGTTGTGGGCGAGGAAGCGAAATGGCTGGGCCAGCGGCCATTTGGGCAGGGTATTGGTGGAGAAGCGCTGGTGGAACACGCAGATCGCCGTCTGCAGGCGCTCGTCGCTCAGGTCCGGATAGAAGGCGGTGAGGTCCGCCGGCATCATCAGGCCTTTGTAGATGATGGTCTTGTGCGAAAAGCTGCAGATGTAGTGTTCGGCATCGGCGGCGTTGGCCACCGACGAGCGACGCCGGGCACTGAACAGCTTGATCGCGAATTCCTGATCGCTCAGGCCTTCGCCACCGACGAACACCTGCTCGATCTGCGGCAGGCGCTCCAGCGCCAGGCGACCGAGCACGCTGGTGTCGATCGGCACCTTGCGCCAGCCCACCAGGCTCAGGCCTGCAGCGAGGATCTCGCGGTTCATGTTGTCGCGCGCGGCTTCGGCCTTGGCGGTGTCCTGGTTGAAGAACACCATGCCGACCGCGTACTGGCGGGGCAGCTCGCTGCCGAACTGTTCCAGGGCCACGGCCCGCAGGAACCGATCGGGCTTCTGCATCAGCAGCCCGCAGCCGTCGCCGGTCTTGCCGTCGGCGTTGATCCCACCACGGTGGGTCATGCAGGTCAGGGCCTGGATAGCCGTTTGCAAAAGGTGGTGGCTGGGTTCGCCCGTCATATGGGCGATCAGGCCGAAACCACAGTTATCCTTGAATTCTTCGGGATGGTACAGACCTGTTTTCATAGACACTTTCTCACCAGGTTCGCCTCTCACCAAGGCAAATCTCTTTTTAATACAACCACTTACCATCCACGCCGAACGAACGTCAGCTTTGCGGGGGCAATACGGATGCCATTGTTGCACAGCGACAGTGAAGCCCACAAATTTACTGACGCATCAGTGAAAATCCATGTCGCATTTTTGAATGTTTTTATACAAGAATCCGTGGTAACGGAATTGCTTGAGTCTGAAGCGTTTCAGCCTGGACTGCAACAGGGGCTTGTGGCCGGCAGTCTGGGACAGAAAAGCCTGCCGCGTGTTACGCAGCAGGCTAGACCGGGGTTCAGGAGTCGCTCAGCAGGTGGCGGGGGTAGTGCCACCCGACCATGTATCAGCGGGTCGCAGCCAGTTCTTGTTGGACGCTGGCAACGGTACGAGGCCAAGGTTTACCAGCCTGGACCTTGGCTGGCAAGGTTTTGATTGCAGCGACGGCTGCATCGCGGCTGGAGAAGTTGCCGTAGGTGATCACGTACAGGGGTTTGCCCTGCAGGGTTTTCTTGAAGTAGCGATAGTCGCCACCCTCGGCCTTGACGAACGCCTGGGCCGATGCCTCGGAACTGGTGCCCAGGATCTGCACCACGTAGTTGCCTGGCGCCTGGCCGCTGTACCAGCTACCGCCCGCAGCGGGCTTGGCAGCGGGTTTTTCTGCAGGTTTGGGTGCTGGCTTGGCCGTGGCCACCTGCACGGGTGCAGGGGCGGGCTTGGCGGCAGGTGCAACCGGCTTGCTGGCCACTGGCGCGGCAGGCTGCTGCGCCGGTACAACCGGCTGGGCCATCGTAGGCGCCGGGCCTGCAGTGACACCGGCGGGCGGTGCAGTGGTGGTAACGGTAGGCGGCTGCAGTGCAGTGTCGCCAGCCGGGCCGGATTCCTCGCCATCACCCATGCCGGCCGCCTCGGCCAGCGGGCCGCGCATCACCGGCTGGGACTGGCCCACCAGTGGCAGCGGCATCGGCTGCGAAGAACCGGCGAACTCGATGGCCGGGCCACCGTTGTTCGACTGGGCATTGCCCGGCTTGCCCTGGCCCAGGGGCAGTTGCGCCTGCTCGGCAGGCGCAGTGGCCGGCGCCTGGTCGCCCTTCTTGGGCATCAGCACGGCTGCCGCCACGGCAACCACTACCACGGCAGACAACGCCAGCACGTGTTTCTTCGGCATATTGAACCCCATTGATGGTCGCTTCACCGGCGAGCGGGTGGCGAGCATGGCTTCGATCATGGTATCGCGGGCCACCTGGTTGATTGCTCCAGGCCAGCCGTCCGAGTTTTCGTGAATCTCGGCGATCTGCTCGCTGGTGAACACCTCGATGCCACGCCCGGCACCTTCCAGACGCTGCTCCAGGTATTCCCGGGTTTCGTCCTCGGTGTAGGGCTGCAACTCGATGACGTGGAAACGCTCCTGCTCGGCATTGAGTTCATCCAGGGCTGCGATCAGTGACGGCTCGCCGAACAGGAACACGTGCGGGCGACCTTCCGGTGTGCCCGCCGCCAGTTCCAGCAAGGCTTGGAGTGCCGACTCGCCAAGTTGTTCCGCATCGTCCACCAGCAAGTAGACTTCCTGACCGGTCAGCGCCAGCTGCACGATCTGGGCGAGGATCTCGGTGACTTGCGCCTTGGCCACATTCAGCGACTGCGCTACCTGGGCCAGCAGGCCGGCTGCATCGCCGGCGCCACGCGCCGAAACCACCACGCTGAGCACCGACTGCTTGTTGGTGCTGGCCACAAGGGCCTGGCGCAGCAGGGTCTTGCCGCTGCCCAGAGGGCCTGTGACCACCAGCAGCAGCTGGCTGTAGCGGGCCAGGTGATGCAACTGGCCCAGCACCGGCTTGCGCTGGGCAGGGAAGAACTTGAAGCCAGGCACCCGCGCAGCGAAGGGGTCATGGTTCAACTGGTAATGGCCGAGAAAGGCCTCGTCGGCATGCAAACTAGTCATCGAACTCTCGTCAACCTCAAAGCTGGGCCACGATTGCGCGGTAATCCGCCGCCAGCGTGGCCTGAAGAATCTCTTGCGGATAGTCGTCGGTCACCACGGCTTCGCCCATATGGCGCAGCAGGACCAGGCGCAGACGACCGTCGAGCACCTTTTTATCGACCGCCATGTGTTCCATGAAGTGGGCCGGGGTCATTTCGGCCGGAGGCACCACCGGCAGGCCGGCGCGCTGGAACAGGCGAATGCCGCGGTCGCGCTGCGCCTGGCTGATCCAGCCCAGGCGCATGGACATTTCCAGGGCCATTACCGTGCCAGCCGCCACGGCTTCACCGTGCAGCCACACACCATAGCCCATGTGGGTTTCGATGGCGTGGCCAAAGGTGTGACCGAGATTGAGCGTGGCACGCACGCCCGACTCGCGCTCGTCAGCCCCCACCACGGCCGCCTTGGCCTCGCAGGAGCGCTGGATGGCGCGGGTCAGTGCAGCCTGGTCGAGCGCACGCAGCGCATCGACATTGTCTTCGAGCCAGCCCAGAAACGGCTCGTCGCAGATCAGGCCGTACTTGATCACCTCGGCCAGGCCCGCCGACAGCTCGCGCGGCGGCAGGCTCTTGAGGCTGGCGGTATCGATCAGCACCGCGTTGGGCTGATAGAAGGCACCGACCATGTTCTTGCCCAGCGGGTGGTTGATGCCGGTCTTGCCGCCCACCGACGAGTCCACCTGGGACAGCAGCGTGGTGGGCACCTGGATGAAGTCCACGCCGCGCTGGTAGCAGGCGGCGGCAAAGCCGGCCATGTCGCCGATCACCCCGCCGCCCAGGGCGATCACGGTGGTGCGACGGTCGTGACGTGCCGTCAGCAGGGCGTCGAAGATCAGTTGCAGGGTTTCCCAGTTCTTGAAGGCCTCGCCATCGGGCAGCACCACCGGCAGTACCGAATAGGCCCCCAGGCTGTGGGTGAGGCGTTGCAGGTAAAGGGGCGCGACAGTCTCGTTGGATACGATGGCGACCTGCTTGCCGGCAATGTGCGGCGCCAGCAGTTCAGGCTGATCCAGCAGGCCTTCGCCGATGTAGATCGGGTAGCTGCGTTCGCCCAGTTCGACCTTAAGTGTCTGCATGTGTCCCCACAAAGAACAAAGGCGCGGCATCGAAGACCCGACCCGCGCAATAACGAAGTGCCCTGCCAGGGCATGACTGGCCGCCGAGGATAGTCAAGCCTTAACGGGGCGGCAACTTCTGCAAGCGCTCCAGAATATCCAGAACCACCATGCGCGGCGGCCGCTCGTCGGTTTCCACCACCAGGTCGGCGATTTCCCGATAAAGCGGGTCGCGCAACTCGAGCAAGGCACGCAGCGTGGCCTCCGGGTTGGCCGTGCGCAGCAGCGGCCGGTTGCGGTCACGGGCCGTACGCCCCACCTGCTGCTCCACCGAGGCGTGCAGGTAGATCACGCGCCCCCCGGCATGCAGCGCCGCACGGTTGGCATCGCGCATCACCGCGCCGCCGCCGGTGGCCAGCACCACACCGTCGGCCTCGCACAGCTCGGCGATCATCGCCTGCTCGCGATCACGAAAGCCGGGCTCGCCTTCCTTGTCGAAGATCCACGGGATGTTGGCGCCCGTGCGCAGCTCAATTTCCTTGTCGGAATCCTTGAACGGCAGGCGCAGCTCTTTGGCCAGCAAGCGACCGATGGTGCTCTTACCGGCACCCATCGGCCCTACAAGTATCAAATTTCGCACAGAATCAACGACTCACAGCAATCGCCCGGTCACTCATGATACGCGGAGTCAGGAAGACCAGCAGCTCGGATTTTTTCTCTTGGATGACAGCGCGACGAAACAGCCGCCCAACATACGGCACATCGCCGAAAAATGGCACCTTGTCGACAACATTACTTTGCACGGTGGCATACACCCCGCCGATCACGATGGTCTCGCCATCCCCCACCTGAACCTTGGCATTCACCTCGTTCTTGCGGATCGGCGGCACGCTGTTGAGGGCATTGAGGTAGTCCGGCTCGTCCTTGGTGACCTTGACCGTCATGATCACCCGGTTGTCGGCCGTGATCTGCGGGGTCACCTCCAGCGACAGCGAGGCCTCGCGAAAGGTGGTGGACGTAGTGCCGTTGGCGCCCGACTCCTGATACGGCACCTCGGTACCCTTGAGAATGCGCGCGGTTTCCTTGTCGGCGGTGACCACCTTGGGCTGGGAGATGATTTCGCCATTGCCGGTCTTTTCCATCGCGCTGAGCTCCAGGTCGAGCAGCACACTGTCGCGCACCAACCCCAGGCCGATACCCGAGGTGGCCCGTTCCACCCCCAGGTCGACGAACGGCAGCCCGTCGGCGGCCAACCCGCCTGCGCGCAGGCCGCCGCCCAGTTGCACCGCCCCGCCCCAGCGCACCCCCAGGCTTTTTTCGTAATCGACATTGGCCTCGACGATGCGCGCCTCGATCATCACCTGGCGAACCGGTACATCAAGCTGCGCGAGCAGCCGCCGCAGGTCGGCCAGGCGTGCCGACGGCTGGCTGGCAATGATGGTGTTGGTGCGCTCGTCGACCGTGATCGCGCCGGGGTCGTCGTCCTCGACCATGGCCTGGAACAGCTGCACGATGTCCCCGGCCCGCGCATGGCTGACCGTGAGCAGTTCGCGCACCAGCGTTGGCGGGGCCTGCGCCGCACGGGCCTGGGTATCGTGCCCGGCCAGTTCGGCCAAAGGCGCCACCAGCAGCACGTTGCCCTCCTGACGCCGACCCAGGCCCTTGCTGCGCAGCACCAGGTCCAGTGCCTGTTCCCAGGGCACCTCGTGCAGGCGCAGGGTCACCTTGCCCTGCACTGCATCACTGGCCACCAGGTTGACCCCGGTGAAGTCGGCCAGCACCTTGAGCACCGAACGCACCTCGACATCCTGGAAACTCAACGACAGCGGCTCGCCGCCATACCCTGCCCCCTCGGCCCCAAGGCCTGCACCTGCTACCGGCAGCGCCACCATCAATACCGCACACAGGCTGAACATCCTGTTCATCCACGACCTCCCTGGTCAGTTGACGACGTGTCGAGCCACCCCATTGGCTTCGATCATCTGCGAGCGCTCCACCCAGCCGGCGCCCTCGACCCATACCTGCTCCTCGAGCTCGACCTGCTGCGCATCGATGCGCACCACCCGCCCCTTGTCCGGCCCCAGCCGGTCACCTTCGCGCAACGGGTACAACGCCCCCGCAACACGGATCAACGCCACCCCGCCTCGACGGTCGGCCAGGTGCCCAACCAGTTCCATCTGTTCCAGCGGCACGTGTTCCAGCGCAAATTCGAGCGCTGCGGGCGGCGGCGCGGCAAAGGGATCGCGCGCCTCCGCCAGCACCGGCGCCGGCTGCGCCACGGGGTCGACCGGCAGGCCGGACGCATAGGCCTTGAGGTGCATCTGCAGACGCAGCTGCCCACGCCCCGCCAGCGGCGCCAGGTGAAGGTCATGCAGGGTCACGCGCTCAGGCAGTGTGGCCAGGGCGTCGACAAAACCGGCCAGCGCGGCGAAGTCGCCCACCACCTGCAGGTGCACCGGCATTTCGGCATGCAGGGCCTGCGGCTGCGCCGGCAACACTTTCACCTGCTCGAACACCAGGCCCCGCCCGGCCCGGGCGACAGCCTGCAGCAGGCCGGGCATGCCGCCCGCTGGCAGCAGCCGGGCCTGGGCCTCCCGCAGGCGTTGCTCCAGGCCGAGCAAGCGGGCCTGCTGCTCGTCCAGCCGGGCGACCTGGTCTGCCTGCGCTTGCCAGGCCTGCTGCAACTCGGCTCCACGCGCCAGCGCCCGCTCAAGCGAAGCGTTCGCCCCGCGCAGGTGCAGCCCATAACCGCTACCGAGCGCCAGCAGCAGGCAAGCCGCCAGCAACAGCGCCTTGTACCGCCGAGGCCACGCTGCCATCAGGTACCAGTCGAGAGCCGGGCTCATGGCTGCACCTGCGCACGGAGGTGGAACACCTCGCCGGCGGCCGTGGCTTTGATCTCCTGCAACTGCACCTCGCCCAGGCCAGGGGCCTGATCCAGATTGCGCAGCAGTTGAGTGACCGACGCCCGCCCCTGTGCCACCCCCTCCAGGCGCAGCGCGCTGCCCTCGAGCGCCAGTGCAGTCAGTTGCAGCCCTTGTGGCACCCGCGTGGCCAGCGGTGCAAGCACCTGACCACCTGGGGACGCGGCGCGCAGCACGGCATCCAGCCCCTGGATGCGCTCCTGCAGCGCATCGCCCCGGGCGGTCAGGTCGGCCAGTTCCGCCAGCGGGCCCTCAAGCCGTGCGATGGCATCGCGCAGGGCCGCATTGGCCTGCCCCTGCTGCGCCAGGCGATAGGCGCCATGCCGGTCCAGCAGCACCACGATGGCGACCCCCAGCAGCAGAGCCACCAGCATCAACCCCTGCAACTGCCGCACACTGCGCTGGCGTTGCCAGGCCCGCCACGGCAGCAGGTTGATATCGCGCCTCACGGGGCACGCCTCATCGCCAGCCCATAGGCCAGCGCCAGCGCGGGTTCGGCGGCATCGAACACCGTGGTTTCGATACCCAGCCGACGCTGCACTTCCAGCGCCCGGGCCGAATCGGCAGCCGCCCCGGTCAGCACCAGCCGCGCCGGTGCAGGGCCCTCCAGGGCCTGCAACCAGCGTTCGATGCAGGCAGCCAACGCCTGCGGCACATCGGCCGCTGCACCCACGTCGGCACGCCATGCCTGGTGCTGTGCATGCAGCGCCCAGTGCCCTGGCTCGACCCGCACCACGGCGACCGCGTCATCGTCCGCCCCGACCGCGCGCAACAACGCCAGACTGTCGGTCTCGACCACTCGCGCACGCAGGCCTGCCAGCTCCAGTGCCGCCTCCAGCCCATCGAGCCAGCCCTGATGACAGGCATACACCCCCACCGCCTCGTAGCACGGGTCGTGCGCGACCGAGCCGCGGCACTCGAAATCGAAGGCCGCCTCGTCCAGGGCAAAGGGTATGAAAGGTTCGGCCTCATGGCACAGGCGGGCAAACAGGGCATCCTCTGCCAGCCCCGCCGGCACCTGCACGGTCTTGCTCAGCACGGCCGTGGCCGGAATCGCCAGCGCCGCCTCGCGCAAGGTGGCACCGCTGCGGGCCAGGGCATCGCCCAGCACCTGCGCCAACTGTGCCGGGTCGGCCACCCGGCCGTCCTGCAGCACGCCCGCCGCCAGCGTCTGCACGGCCTGCGCACGCACCTCGAAGGCCCCTGCCACCTGCCGCAGCTGCAGCAATCGCACCGCGCAACATGAAATATCGATACCCAGCAGTGAACCGGCATCCTTGCCGAAACGTCCAAACATTGGCTTTTCCTGGCATCCGCCTGCTTCGACCGGCCCCCAGACAGGGCACCGGTCAGCCCGTGCACCGCGCAACCCACGCGGCACAGTGAAAATTGCTTATAATGCCCAGCGTTTTTTCTCGTCGATCAGCCCTGCGCTCAATCCATATTTCAAACTGGACACCCCAAAGCCTTGATACGCCTGCTGAAGTTCTTCTGGTGGTCTTTCGTCGCAGTCATCTGTGCCGTCGTGCTCGGTCTGAGCGGCGCGTTTCTGTATCTTAGCCCCAGCCTGCCCTCGGTAGAGGCCCTGAGAAGCATCCAGTTGCAGATCCCTTTGCGGGTATACAGCAGCGATGGAAAGCTGATTGCCGAGTTCGGCGAGATGCGGCGTTCTCCCATCCGTTTCGCCGACATTCCCCCGCATTTCATCCAGGCTTTGCTGTCCGCCGAAGACGACAACTTCGCCAATCACTATGGGGTCGACCCCAGCAGCCTGATGCGCGCTGCAACACAATTGCTCAAGTCCGGGCACATCCAGACCGGCGGCAGCACCATCACCATGCAGGTGGCGAAGAACTTCTTCCTCAGCAGCGAACGCAGCTTCTCGCGCAAGACCAACGAGATCCTGCTGGCCCTGCAGATCGAGCGCGAGCTGACCAAGGACGAGATCCTCGAGCTGTACGTGAACAAGATCTACCTGGGCAACCGTGCCTACGGCATCGAAGCCGCAGCGCAGGTGTACTACGGCAAGTCGATCCGTGACGTGAGCCTGGCGCAGATGGCGATGATCGCCGGCCTGCCCAAGGCACCGTCGCGCTTCAACCCGCTGGCCAACCCGACGCGCGCCAAGGAACGCCGCGACTGGATCCTGGGGCGCATGTACAAGCTGGGCAAGATCGACGAAGCCAGCTACCAGGCCGCCCTGGCCGAACCGATCAACGCCAGCTACCACGTGCCGACGCCCGAGGTGAATGCCCCGTACATCGCCGAGATGGCCCGCGCCGAGATGGTCGGCCGCTACGGCAGCGACGCCTACACCGAAGGTTTCCGCGTGACCACCACGGTGCCGAGCGACCTGCAGGAAATGGCCAACAGCGCCGTGCTCGATGGCCTCAGTGCCTACGACCACCGCCACGGCTACCGCGGCCCCGAGTCGCGCCTGCCGGGCAAGACCCAGGCCGCCTGGCTGCAGGAGCTGACCAAGCTGCGCCCACTGGGCGGGCTGGAACCGGCCATCGTCACCCAGGTCGACAAGACCGGCCTGCAGGTGCTGACCAAGTCGGGCCAGACCGAGACCGTGGCCTGGGACACCATGAAATGGGCCCGCCCATTCCTCAACACCAATAGCCAGGGCCGCGCCCCGCAGCAGCCGGGCGATGTGGCCCAGGTCGGCGACGTGATCCGCGTGCAACGCACCGGCGAAGGCGAACTGAAGTTCAGCCAGGTGCCGGGCGCCCAGAGCGCACTGGTGACCCTGGACCCGAACAACGGCGCCATCCGCGCTCTGGTGGGCGGCTTCTCGTTCGAGCAGAGCAACTACAACCGCGCCATGCAGGCCAAGCGCCAGCCGGGCTCGAGCTTCAAGCCGTTCGTCTACAGCGCGGCGCTGGACAACGGCTACACCGCCGCCAGCCTGGTCAACGACGCCCCTATCGTGTTCGTCGACGAGTACCTGGACAAGGTGTGGCGACCCAAGAACGACACCAACACCTTCCTTGGCCCGATCCGCATGCGCGAGGCGCTGTACAAGTCGCGCAACCTGGTATCGATCCGCCTGCTGCAGGCCATGGGCGTGGACAAGACCATCGACTACATCGCCCGTTTCGGCTTCAACAAGCAGGACCTGCCGCGCAACCTGTCGCTGGCGCTGGGCACCGCGACCCTCACACCGATGGAGATCGCCACCGGCTGGAGCGCGTTTGCCAACGGCGGCTACAAGATCACCCCGTACCTGATCGACCGCATCGAAAGCCGCAATGGCGAGACGCTGTTCACCGCCAACCCGCCCAGCGTGCCCCGGGGGCATCAGGACGAGGCCGGGATTGGCGCCGCCGAAACGCCGATCGTCACCGATGCGGCACTGGGCGCCGACGTGAGTGCGGTGGCGCCGCAGGTGCCGGCGGTGGCCGAGCAGATCATCGACGGACGTACCAGCTACATCCTCACCAGCATGCTGCAGGACGTGATCAAGCGTGGCACCGGGCGACGTGCCCTGGCGCTGGGGCGCACCGACCTGGCGGGCAAGACCGGTACCACCAACGAGTCCAAGGATGCGTGGTTCTCCGGCTACAACGCCGACTACGTGACCACCGTATGGAGCGGCTTCGACCAGCCCGAGACCCTGGGCCGTCGCGAGTATGGCGGTACCGTGGCGCTGCCGATCTGGATGAGCTTCATGGGCGCCGCGCTCAAGGACAAGCCGATGCACACGCTGCCGCAGCCTGAAGGCATCCTCAGCCTGCGGGTGGACCCGGTGAGCGGCCGTGCGGCCACGCCGAGCACGCCTGATGCGTACTTCGAGCTGTTCAAGGCCGAAGACACCCCGCCGTCGGTCAACGAGCTGGGTGGCAGTGCGCCAGGCAGCCCGCTGCCGGCGGACGAGTCGGCGCCGATCGATCTGTTCTGATGGGGTAACCCGGGGGCTGCCCTGCAGCCCATTCGCCAGCACAATTACCAGCCCCAAACAAAAAGCCCCGACTCTCGCGAGCCGGGGCTTTTTGCTACAACGCTACAACGGCTCAGCCGTTGAACACGTCATCCACGCTCTTGAGCGGGTAGTTCTTCGGATACGGCAGGGTCGCCACACCGCTTTCGATCGCAGCCTTGGCCACGGCATCGGAAACCACGGTGATCAGGCGTGCGTCCATCGGCTTCGGAATGATGTACTCACGACCGAATTCCAGCGCGTCGACGCCGTAGGCAGCGCAGACTTCCTTGGGCACCGGCAGCTTGGCCAGGTCTTTCAGGGCGTTGGCGGCAGCGATCTTCATCTCTTCGTTGATGCGCTTGGCGCGAACGTCCAGGGCACCACGGAAGATGAACGGGAAGCCCAGTACGTTGTTGACCTGGTTCGGGTAGTCGGAACGACCGGTGGCCATGATCACGTCGCTGCGGGTGGCGTGGGCCAGCTCCGGCGAGATTTCCGGGTCCGGGTTCGAGCAGGCGAACACGATCGGGTTCGGTGCCATCGACTTGAGGCCTTCAGGGCTCAGCAGGTTCGGACCGGACAGGCCGACGAACACGTCAGCGCCCTCCAGGGCATCGGCCAGGCTGCGCTTGTCGGTAGCGTGGGCGAACACCGCCTTGTACTGGTTCAGGTCGTCACGGCCAGCGTGGATCACGCCGGTACGGTCGACCATGAAGATGTTTTCGATCTTCGCGCCCATGCTCACCAGCAGCTTCATGCAGGAGATGGCCGCAGCACCGGCGCCCAGGCAGACGATCTTGGCATCGGCGAGGGTCTTGCCCGCGATTTCCAGGGCGTTGATCATGCCGGCCGCGGTCACGATCGCGGTGCCGTGCTGGTCATCGTGGAACACCGGAATGTCGCACTGCTCGATCAGCGCGCGCTCGATCTCGAAGCACTCGGGTGCCTTGATGTCTTCCAGGTTGATGCCACCGAAGGTGATCGAGATGCGCTTGACGGTGTCGATGAAGGCCTGCGGGCTTTCGGCATCGACTTCGATGTCGAACACGTCGATACCGGCGAAACGCTTGAACAGAACACCCTTGCCTTCCATCACCGGCTTGGACGCCAGTGGGCCCAGGTTGCCCAGGCCGAGGATGGCGGTGCCGTCGGAAATGACTGCTACCAGGTTGCCCTTGCCGGTGTACTGGTAGGCCAGCTCCGGGTCACGGGCGATTTCACGTACTGGCTCGGCAACACCCGGGCTGTAAGCCAGCGCCAGGTCGCGAGCAGTCGCGGTCGGTTTGGTGAGCTCTACGCTCAGTTTCCCCGGACGAGGCTGAGCATGGTATTCGAGAGCGGCAGTTTTCAAATCTGACATGATGGGCATTCCGCTTTTACTGTTCTGACGGACCGCCGAGGATACGCAAAGAGCAATGGGCCGACAAGACTGCCCGGTCACTTGTGTCAAGGCCTTTAGCCTACGACTTTAAGCCAAGAGCCGCAGCCCGCAAGGCTTTCAGTGTGTACAATCCATTTTTAAAATGTTCACAATTTATTATCTTTATTGTCTTTCCAGCATCGTCGGGTCGGTGAGTGGCAGCATCCAGCGCGCCTGACCCGGCTTGAGCCCGCCCTTGCGGGAACGATCCAGCACCCAACCGCGGGCTTCGACGCGCCGGCCTTCGAGGCCGTCGGTGAAATCAGGCGCAAAGTTGCGCGACAACCTGGCCGGCACCTGAAGCACCAGCGAATGGCCCAACTCGATCCAGATGGCGCCACCGCTGTGCTCGACCGACTGAACCTGGCCAGCGACCAGCGCAAAACCGGCCTGGCGCAGGTGCCCCGGCGCGATCACCGGCGGCTGGCCCCACAGCCCCGCGCGGGCGCTGCGGGCGGCCTGTTCAGCCTGTTGATGGCAGTCGCGCAGGGCGATGTTGGGCGCTACCGCGATGCGATAACCCAGACCCTCGCCCAGCAGTTGTTCTTCCAGATTGTGACCAGAGCGGTCGAACACATGGGCCAGGGTGCGCTTGTATTTGTCGCGCGGCTCTGTACCCGGCAGCAGCTCGACCCGCCCGCCACTGGCCTTGACCAGGGCCTGCAAACGCTGGCGCGCGGCCACCGCATAGGGCTCGCTGGGCCGCCCCTTGCGCCCGATCTCGGGAGCATTGATGCCGATCAGGCGCACATTGCGCCCATCCTTCAGACGCAAGGTATCGCCGTCGATCACCTGGCGTACCGCAACGCTCTGCACCTCGCGCTGCGCGTCGGCCGGCAGCGTACACAGCGCCTGCGCCGGTAACTGCCAGATCGCGGCCACAAAAAAGGCGCCCACCAGGGACGCCTTCTTCAACAGCATTGCCAAGCCCATGGGGCCAGCTTCGCGCCGTCTTACTTCTTGGCACCGAACATGCCGAAACGGTCGGCGAACTTCTGTACGCGGCCGCCGGTGTCCAGCACTTTCTGCTTACCGGTGTAGAACGGGTGGCACTCGTTGCAGACGTCGGTGGCCAGTGGGGCGCACAGGGTCGAACGGGTCTGGAACACATTGCCGCAGCTGCAGGTGACTGCGACTGCTTCATAATTCGGATGAATTTCTGGTTTCATGGTCACTTCCTCGACTGCGTGCCGCCACCCAACACCATTGTTGAATACCGCACGTAATTAGGCGGCGAATAATACCAGAGCATGCCATCAGCGCAAGTTGTCGCTTGTACCGACTGTCGTCTGCTAGGCTCGGCGGCTACCGAATTGCCCTTCAGAGACCCTGCGCGTGTCCGACGTCATCCTTCGCCTTGCCTTGCCCTCGCCCCTGCGGCGGTTGTTCGACTACAGGGCCCCGGCGAGCATGGCGCACACCGCATTCACCCCCGGCATGCGCCTGCGCGTGCCGTTCGGGCGCCGCGAGATGATCGGCATCCTGGTGGAGGTGTGCGAGCACAGCGAGGTGCCCGCCGACAAACTCAAGCCCGCCATCGCCCTGCTTGACCCGGTATCGCCGATACCGCCAGCCCTGTTCAAGCTGTGCGTGTGGACCGCGCAGTACTATCAGCACAGCCTGGGCGACACCCTGAGCTGGGCGCTGCCGGTGCTGCTGCGCCAGGGCGAGCCGGCCGAAGCGCACCAGGAACGCTTCTGGCAGGTGGCCCCGGGGGCGCGCCACGACGACCCGCGCATCGCCCGCGCACCGCGCCAGCGCGATGCCCTGGCCACCCTCGCGCAGCATCCGCACGGCGTGGCCCACGGCCTGCTGAGCAAGCTCAAACTGAGCAAGGACAGCCTCGACCTGCTGCTGGCCAAGGAGCTGGTGCAGGTGGAGGTACGCCGGCATGCCCCGCCGGCGCGCCACGAACACTGGCTGGCACAGCCCGAACTGCCGCTCAACGATGAACAGAAGGCGGCGTTTCATGCGGTGCAGGCCGGGTTCGGCAGCTTCCATGCCTTTCTGTTGGCCGGGGTCACCGGCAGCGGCAAGACCGAGGTCTACCTGCAACTGATCCGCGAGACCCTGGAGGCCGGCAAGCAGGCGCTGATCCTGATTCCGGAGATCAACCTCGGGCCGCAGACCCTGGCGCGCTTCGAGCAGCGTTTCAATGCGCGCATTGCCCTGCTGCATTCGGCAGTCAACGACCGCGAACGCCTCAAAGCCTGGCTGGCGGCCCGTGATGGCGAGGCCGACATCATCATCGGTACCCGCTCGGCGCTGTTCACGCCCATGAAGAACCCAGGCCTGATCATCATCGACGAGGAGCACGACGGCTCCTACAAGCAGCAGGAAGGCCTGCGCTATCACGCCCGCGACCTGGCCCTGGTGCGCGCGCACCAGGAGCACATCCCGATCCTGCTGGGCTCGGCCACGCCATCGCTGGAAAGCCTGCACAACGCCTACTCCGGTCGTTACGGCCTGCTGCGCATGAACCACCGCGCCGGTGGCGCCAAGGCGCCGCGCTTCCTGCGCCTGGACGTCAAGAGCCGGCCGCTGGACAGCGGCATCAGCGGGCCGATGCAACAGGCCATCGGCCAGACCCTGGCCGCCGGCCAGCAGGTGCTGGTGTTCCTCAACCGTCGCGGCTTTGCCCCCACGCTGCTGTGCCACGACTGCGGCTGGCTGTCGGAATGCCCGCGCTGCGATGCGCGCATGACCGTGCATCAGCGCTCCGGCGAACTGCGCTGCCACCACTGCGGCTATGACGAGCGCGTACCGCGCCAGTGCCCGCAGTGCAACCATGTGGACCTGCGCCCGGTAGGCGCAGGCACCGAGCGCGCCGAAGAGCGCCTGAGCATTCTGTTTCCGGATGTCCCGGTGCTGCGCGTGGACCGCGACAGCACCTCGCGCAAGGACGCGATGAACCAGCTGTTCGCCACAGTGCAGCGCGGCGAGCCGTGCATCCTGGTCGGCACCCAGATGCTGGCCAAGGGGCACCACTTTCCGCGGGTCACCCTGGTGGCGATCCTGGATGCCGATGGCGGGCTGTTCTCCGGGGATTTTCGCGCCAGCGAGCGCATGGCCCAACTGATCGTGCAGGTGGCAGGGCGTGCCGGGCGTGCAGAGGAGCCAGGCAAGGTGATCATCCAGACGCACCTGGCCGATCATCCTCTATTGGTACAGCTTACCGAGCAGGGCTATTTCGCGTTTGCCGAACAGGCCCTGAGCGAGCGCCGCGCCGCCGGCCTGCCGCCCTTCGCGCACCTGGCGCTGCTGCGCGCCGAGGCGCACAAGCCGGGGCAGGCCGAGAGCTTTCTCGACGAGGCCTGCAGCGCCGCCGAGCAGTTGCTGGCAGAGCACGACCTGCACGGCATCGAGCTGCTGGGCCCGGTGCCGGCGCCGATGGAGCGACGGGCGGGACGTTTTCGTGCGCAATTGTTGTTGCAGGCCAATGCAAGGGCATCCTTGCATCGTCTGATGAGCGCCTGGCTGTTAGTGTTGGAGCAGATGCCGAGCGGGCGACAGGTGCGCTGGTCGCTGGATGTGGACCCGGTCGACCTGTACTGACCGCTTCGCCGGCAACGCCGGCTCCTACAGGTTTGATGAGCCCTGGCCCTCTGCAGAGCCTGCATTGTTGGCCAAAGGGCCCTAAAGGTTGGCAACCTCGCCCCGGCAACGGATAATACCCAGTTTTTCCACCTGCGCATCCAGGCGCCGCCGCGCTTGCGGTCGAAAGAGAAGCCCATGAAAGACACCATTCGCCAGCTGATCCAGCAAGCCCTCACCCAACTCGTCAACGACGGTGTGCTGCCTGACGGGCTGACGCCGGCGATCCAGGTGGAAAACGCCCGGGACAAGACCCACGGCGATTTCGCCAGCAACATCGCGATGATGCTGGCCAAGCCCGCCGGCCTCAAGCCGCGCGACCTGGCCGAGAAACTCATCGCCGCCCTGCCCGCCGACCCGCAGGTCAGCAAGGTGGAGATCGCAGGCCCGGGCTTCCTCAACTTCTTCCAGAACACCCAGGCCCTGGCCTCGCGCCTGGATGCCGCACTGGCCGACGCCAGGCTCGGCGTGCACAAGGCCGGCGCCACGCAGAAGGTCGTGATCGACATGTCGGCGCCCAACCTGGCCAAGGAAATGCACGTCGGCCACCTGCGCTCGACCATCATCGGCGACGCCGTGGCCCGTGTGCTGGAGTTTCTCGGTGACGATGTGGTACGCCAGAACCACGTGGGCGACTGGGGCACCCAGTTCGGCATGCTGATGGCGTACCTGGAAGAGAACCCGATCACCAGCGAAGAGCTGTCGGACCTGGAGAACTTCTACCGCGCCGCCAAGAAGCGGTTCGACGAGTCCAGCGAGTTCGCCGACCGCGCCCGTGGCCTGGTGGTCAAGCTGCAGGCCGGCGACCCCGAGTGCCTGAAGCTGTGGACCCGCTTCAAGGACATCTCGCTGTCGCACTGCCAGAAGACCTACGAGCTGCTCAACGTCAAGCTGACCATGGCCGACGTGATGGGCGAAAGCGCCTACAACGACGACCTGGCCAATGTGGTCGAAGACCTCAAGGCCAAGGGCATGCTGGTGGAAAGCAACGGCGCCCAGTGCGTGTTCCTCGACGAGTTCAAGAACGCCGAGGGCGAGCCGCTGCCGGTGATCATCGTCAAGGCCGACGGCGGCTACCTGTACGCCACCACCGACCTGGCCGCCGTGCGCTACCGCAGCGGCGTGCTCAAGGCCGACCGCGCCCTGTACTTCGTCGACCAGCGCCAGGCCCTGCACTTCCAGCAGGTGTTCGCGGTGGCCCGCAAGGCCGGCTTCGTGACCCACCCGATGGACATGGAGCACATGGGCTTCGGCACCATGAACGGCGCCGACGGCCGCCCGTTCAAGACCCGCGACGGCGGCACCGTGAAGCTGATCGACCTGCTCAACGAAGCCAAGGAGCGTGCCTACGCCCTGGTCAAGGAGAAAAACCCGCAGCTGCCTGAAGAAGAACTGCGCGCCATCGCCAAGGTGGTGGGCATCGGCGCGGTCAAGTACGCCGACCTGTCCAAGCACCGTACCAGCGACTACAGCTTCAACTTCGAGCTGATGCTCAACTTCGAAGGCAACACCGCGCCGTACCTGCTGTACGCCTACACCCGCGTGGCCGGCGTGTTCCGCAAGCTGGGCAAGGGCTTCGACCAGGTCGAAGGCGAGATCCGCTTGCAGGCACCGCAGGAACAGGACCTGGCCGCGCGCCTGGCGCAGTTCGGCGAAATCCTGAACAACGTCGCCGAAAAAGGTACCCCGCACGTACTGTGCAGCTACCTCTACGACGTGGCCGGCCTGTTCTCCAGCTTCTACGAGAACTGCCCGATCCTCGCCGCAGAAACACCCGAACAGCAGCAGAGCCGCCTGCGCCTGGCCGCCCTGACCGGTCGCACCCTCAAGCAGGGCCTGGAACTGCTTGGCCTGGAAACCCTGGAGCGCATGTAAGTTGGCTGCCAAGAAAAAACCTGCTCCCAAGCGCGGCGCCAGCCGCTATCAGGCCCCGGCCAAGCAACCGATACCGGGCTGGATGTGGCTGGCCATCGGCCTCACGGTCGGTGCGTTCATCGTGTTCCTGATGAAACTCGAGCCCAGCCGCGACGAGGTCAAGCGCACCAAGCCTGAAGCCCAGCAGAAGGCCGAGAAGATCGCCGAGGCGAACAAGACCGCGCCGAGCCCGCAGCAGCCGGTCAAGCCCAAGTACGACTTCTACACACTGCTGCCCGAGTCGGAAGTGATCGTGCCGCCCGAAGCCGTGCCGGAGAAAACCCCGCCGGTACCGGCGCAGCCACCGGTGACCCCGGCCGAGGCGGCCAAGATCGACACCGCCCGCGCCCAGGCCGCGCTGCTGGGGCAGACCCCGCCACCGGCACCGCCGGTGATCAAGCCGGCCGCTACCACGCAGTTCTACCTGCAGGCGGGCTCGTTCCGCAAAGAGGCCGATGCCGACAAGGTGCGTGCGCAGATCATCCTGCTCGGCCAGGCGGTGAAGGTAGAGTCCGGTACGGTGAAGGAAGAGACCTGGTACCGCGTGCTGGTCGGCCCGTTCAGCAATCGCGAACAGCTGACCGTGGCGCAGAAGCAACTGGCCGGCAGCGGCTTCAACAACCTGCTGCTGCAACAGCGCCAGATACGCCAGTAACCCCGATGTTCGGCGGCCCGCAGCAGCGGGCCGCCTGCTTTCAGGCCCGCGCCTGCACGTTCTTGAGCGATACCTGGGTGTTCAGCGTCCAGAAGTCGTACAGCACCCCCAGCAGAAACAGCCCGCCGGTAAAGGCATAGATCACGCCGCTGATCCACTTGCCCTGGTACATGCGGTGCACGCCGAATATCCCCAGGAAGGTCAGCAGGATCCAGGCCAGGCTGTAGTCCAGCGGGCCGGCGTGAAAGCGCAGGTCGGCCTCGCTGTCCATCTTCGGGATCAGGAACAGGTCGATCAGCCAGCCGATACCGAGCAGGCCCAGGGTGCAGAACCAGATGGTGCCGGTCACCGGCCTGCCGTAGTAGAAACGGTGCGACCCGGTAAAACCGAAGATCCACAGCAGGTAGCCGAGGACCTTGCTGTGGGTGTCCTGGGGCTGCGCCTGTTGCTGATAACTGTTCATTCATAGCCTCCACGGTTTAGAGAGAAATTTTCTAAGAAAAAATGTGACTTTTACGTGCTCAGCCGACGTATGGCGCCTCTGCAATCGACCAACGGACCAGAATTCGATCAAAAAGCTGTTATAAAGTTGCGCGCTTAACCAACAAGAGCCCTGCCCATGCGACCTTTTTTCAAGACATGGCTGACTGTTTGCCTTTTATTGCCACTGGCCGCCCACGCCACCAACCGTGAGCAACGTCTTCCCAACGGCTTCAACGTGCACACCACCAGCACTGCAGCCGTACGCTCGACCAAGGGCGCCCACGCCAAGGTCACCTCGTCCGCCGCCTCTTCCAAGGTCGCCAAGACCACCCGCCAGGTCGCCTCGATGCCGGCCAAGCAGAGCAGCGATGTGCTCAGCCGCGCGGTGAACGTGCTGGGCACTCCGTACCGCTGGGGCGGCAGCAGCCCGAGCAAGGGCTTCGACTGCAGCGGGCTGGTCAAGTACGCCTTCAACGACATCGACGAGGTCGACCTGCCGCGTACCTCCAACGCCATGGCCAGCGGCCACGGCGTGAAAGTCGACCGCAAGGATCTCAAGCCCGGCGACCTGCTGTTCTTCAACATCAAGAGTCGCCGCGTCAACCACGTGGCCATCTACCTGGGCAACGACCGCTTCATCCACGCGCCACGGCGCGGCAAGCGGGTCAGCATCGATACCCTGAACAAGCCCTACTGGCAGAGCCACTACGTGGTCGCCAAGCGCGTACTGCCCAAGGAGCAGCCGCAAACCCAGCTGCGCCTGGCCAAACGCTAGACCTGATCGGGCGAACGCGCGTTCGCCCTGGCCGTTTCCAGGCTGACGACTCCCCGCCTCACCAGGCCCTGCAGGCTGCTGTCCAGGGTCTGCATGCCTAACGCCGCGCCGGTCTGCATGGCCGAATACAGCTGCGCCACCTTCCCCTCGCGAATCAGGTTGCGCACCGCCGGCGTGGCCAGCAGGACCTCGTGCGCGGCCACTCGCCCGCCCTGCACCCTGGGCACCAGCACCTGGGCCACCACCGCCTGCAAGGCGTCGGCGAGCATCGTGCGCACCAGGGCCTTCTCCTGCGCGGCAAACACGTCCACCAGCCGGTCGATGGCCTTGGCCGCCGAGGCGGTGTGCAGGGTCGCCAGCACCAGGTGGCCGGTTTCGGCGGCGGTCAGGGCCAGGCGGATCGTCTCCAGGTCGCGCAGCTCGCCAAGCATGATCACGTCCGGGTCCTGGCGCAGCGCAGCCCGCAGCGCCTGGGCGAACCCCTGGCTGTGACGCCCCATCTCACGCTGGCTGAGCTGGCTGCGCAGCGGGCTGTGGATAAATTCGAGCGGGTCTTCCAGGGTCAGGATATGCACGGCGCGCTCGCGGTTGAGGTGATCGACCAGCGCCGCCAGGGTGGACGACTTGCCTGAGCCGGTGGGGCCGGTCACCAGCACCAGCCCGGCCGGCGACTCGGCAATGCGACGAAACACCTCCGGCAACTGCAGGCTCGCCAGCGTCGGCACCTGGTCGGGTATCAGGCGCAGTACCGCCGCCGGCCCGCGCACCTGCACGAAGGCGTTGACCCGAAAGCGCCCCAGCCCGGGCACGGCCACGGCAAAGTCCAGGTCCTGCAGCCTGGCGAAGTCCTCCTGCTGCTGTGGGCTCATGAGCTGCGCCAGCAGGGCATGCAGGTTGTCGCTGCTCAACGCCGCCGGCCCCAGCGGCTGCATCTGCCCGTCACGGCGGATCATCGGCGCACTGCCGGCCGCCAGGTGCAGATCGGAGGCGCCTTCCCTGAGCGCCAGGGCCATCAGCCCGGTCATGTCCATAACACTCCCCAAACATCGCCAAGCAGGTAGAATGCCGCAGACCCGAACAGCCGCTGGCGTTGATCCATGTCCACCATAGCAGACAACCTTTCCACGCTTGCCGACCGCATCCGCAGCGCTGCACAGGCCGCCGGGCGTGACCCCGGGCAGGTCCGCCTGCTGGCCGTGAGCAAGACCAAGCCGGCTGCCGCGATACGCGAAGTGTATGCGGCCGGTGTGCGCGACGTGGGCGAAAACTACTTGCAGGAAGCCCTGGCCAAGCAGCTCGAATTGACCGACCTGCCCTTGACCTGGCACTTCATCGGCCCCATTCAATCGAACAAGACGCGAGCAATCGCCGAGCACTTCGACTGGGTACATTCGGTGGACCGACTGAAAATCGCACAACGCCTCAGCGAACAACGCCCTGCCGGGCTGCCCGCACTGAATGTGTGCGTGCAGGTCAACGTCAGCGGCGAGGCCAGCAAATCGGGCTGCAACCCCGACGAGCTGCCGGCGCTGGCCCAGGCCATCGCGGCGCTGCCGCACCTGAAGCTGCGCGGCCTGATGGCTATTCCCGAACCCACCGACGACCCGGCCGCCCAGGCGGCGGCATTCGCCCGTGTACGCCAATTGCAGGACAGCCTGAACCTGGGCCTGGACACCCTGTCGATGGGCATGAGCCACGACCTGGAAGCAGCGATTGCCCAGGGCGCGACCTGGGTGCGCATCGGCACCGCCCTGTTCGGTGCCCGCGACTACGGCCAGGCCTGACCCATGCATCGTTCACCTTCTTCAACCAAGGACCTGACATGAGCAAGACTCGAATTGCCTTCATCGGCGCCGGCAACATGGCCGCCAGCCTGATCGGCGGCTTGCGCGCCCAGGGTGTGGACGCCGCGCAGATCCGCGCCAGCGACCCGGGTGCCGAGACGCGCGCCAGGGTGCACGCCGAACACGGCATCCAGCTGTTCGAAGACAACGCCCAGGCCGTCGATGGCGCCGACGTGGTGCTGATCGCGGTCAAGCCGCAAGCCATGAAGGCGGTGTGCCAGGCGCTCAAGCCAAGCCTCAAGCCCAACCAGCTGGTGGTGTCGATTGCCGCCGGCATCACCTGCGCCAGCCTGCGCAACTGGCTGGGCGAGCAACCGCTGGTACGCTGCATGCCCAACACCCCGGCGCTGCTGCGCCAGGGCGTCAGCGGTCTGTACGCCACCGAGCAGGTATCGGCCGAACAACGCGCCGAAGCCGAGCAACTGCTCTCGGCAGTGGGCGTGGCCCTGTGGGTCGACAGCGAACAGCAACTGGATGCAGTGACCGCGGTCTCCGGTAGCGGCCCGGCGTATTTCTTCCTGCTGATCGAGGCGATGACCGCAGCCGGCGAAAAACTCGGCCTGCCCCGCGACGTCGCCTCCCGGCTGACCCTGCAAACCGCCCTGGGCGCGGCGCACATGGCCGTGGCCAGCGATGTCGAGGCCAGCGAACTGCGCCGGCGCGTCACCTCCCCCAATGGCACCACCGAGGCGGCGATCAAGTCGTTCCAGGCCAACGGGTTCGAGGCGCTGGTAGAAAAAGCACTGGGCGCCGCGGCGCACCGCTCGGCCGAAATGGCCGAACAACTGGGCAACTAAGGAGCTCTGCATGAATGCACTTTCGGGCGCCGCGATCTTCGTGGTGCAAACACTGGTCAGCCTGTACCTGGTCATCGTGCTGCTGCGCTTCGTGCTGCAGCTGGTCAAGGCCAACTTCTACAACCCGCTCAGCCAGTTCGCGGTGCGCGCCACCCAGCCGCTGCTCAAGCCGATCCGGCGCGTCATCCCCAGCGTGTTCGGGCTGGACACCTCATCGCTGATCCTGTCGATCGTGATCCAGGCGCTGCTGATGGCGTTCGTGCTGATGGTCACCTACGGCACCTTCGGCGACATCCCGCACCTGCTGATGTGGGCCGTCATCGGCGTCACCTCGCTGTTCCTGAAGATCTTCTGGGTCGCGATGATCGTGATGGTGATCGTGTCGTGGATCGCCCCCGGCAGCCACAACCCCGCCGCCGAGCTGGCCTACCAGATCAGCGAGCCGGTGCTGGCACCGTTTCGCAAGCTGGTGCCCAACCTCGGAGGCCTGGATATTTCGCCGATCTTCGCCTTCCTGGCGATCCAGGTGATCCAGTCGTTCGTGATGCCGCCGCTGGCCGCCTACGCCGGAATGCCGCAGGAACTGTTCCGCATGATCTGACCCGCACCACCCCCGGCCGCAAGCCGCGCCATGTTGCTTGCCGCTGGGGGTGGCGGTCTTTAGACTTACGCCTCATTCAAGCGTGAGCAGGGTCGATGTCCACTGTCTTTCCCGAAGATTCGGTCGGTCTGGTAGTACCGCAACTGGCGCGATTCGATGAGCCCCTGGCCCTGGCCTGCGGTCGCTCGCTGGCCAGCTACGAGCTGGTCTTTGAAACCTACGGTACCCTCAACAGCGCGGCCAGCAATGCCGTGCTGATCTGCCATGCCCTGTCCGGGCATCACCATGCCGCCGGCTACCACAGCCCCGACGACCGCAAGCCGGGCTGGTGGGACAGCTGCATCGGGCCGGGCAAGCCGATCGATACCAACCGCTTCTTCGTGGTCAGCCTGAACAATCTCGGCGGCTGCAACGGCAGCACCGGCCCCAGCAGCGTCAACCCGGCCACCGGCCAGCCCTACGGCGCCGACTTCCCGGTACTCACCGTGGAAGACTGGGTGCACAGCCAGGCGCGCCTGGCCGATCGCCTGGGCATCGGCCAGTGGGCCGCCGTGGTGGGCGGCAGCCTGGGCGGCATGCAGGCGCTGCAATGGACCATCACCTACCCCGACCGCGTGCGCCACTGCCTGGACATCGCCTCGGCACCCAAGCTGTCGGCGCAGAACATCGCCTTCAACGAAGTGGCGCGCCAGGCCATCCTCACCGACCCCGAGTTCCACGGCGGCTCGTTCCAGGCCGAAGGCGTGATCCCCAAGCGCGGGCTGATGCTGGCGCGCATGGTCGGGCACATCACCTACCTGTCGGATGACTCGATGGGCGAGAAATTCGGCCGCGAGCTCAAGAGCGACAAGCTCAACTACGACTTTCACAGCGTCGAGTTCCAGGTCGAAAGCTACCTGCGCTACCAGGGCGAGGAGTTCTCCGGGCGTTTCGATGCCAACACCTACCTGCTGATGACCAAGGCGCTGGACTACTTCGACCCCGCCGCCAGCCACGGCGGCGACCTGGCCGCGACCCTGGCCCACGTCACCGCCGACTACTGCGTGATGTCGTTCACCACCGACTGGCGTTTCTCGCCGGCGCGCTCGCGGGAGATCGTCGATGCGCTGATCGCCGCGCGCAAGAACGTGTGCTACCTGGATATCGACTCGCCGTATGGCCACGATGCCTTCCTGATCCCGACCCCGCGCTACATCACGGGATTCACGAACTACATGAACCGCATCGTCTGCTGAGGACCCCATGAGAGCCGACCTGGAAATCATCCAAGACTGGATCCCCGCCGGCAGCCGGGTACTCGACCTCGGTTGCGGTACTGGCGAGCTGCTCGCCTCGCTGCGTGACACCAAGCAGGTGGCTGGCTACGGCCTGGAAATCGACCCCGACAACATCGCCCAGTGCGTGGCCAAGGGCGTCAACGTCATCGAGCAGGACCTGGACAAAGGCCTGGGCAACTTCGCCAGCAACAGCTTCGACGTGGTGGTCATGACCCAGGCCCTGCAGGCCGTGGAGTACCCCGACCGGATCCTCGACGAAATGCTGCGCGTGGGCCGCCAGTGCATCATCACCTTCCCCAACTTCGGCCACTGGCGCTGCCGCTGGTACCTGGCGACCAAGGGTCGCATGCCAGTGTCGGACTTCATGCCGTATACCTGGTACAACACGCCGAACATCCACTTCTGTACCTTCGAGGATTTCGAGGCGCTGTGCAGCGAACGTCGCGCCCAGGTGCTCGACCGCCTGGCGGTCGACCATATGCACCGGCATGGGTGGGCGAGCAAGCTATGGCCTAATCTTCTAGGGGAGATCGGCATTTACCGTGTCAGCAGCCCGGGCCTGCAGGAACACAAGGTCGCGGTTTGAACAACCCACACTGGAGGAGACAGATCATGGGTCGCTTGTTGAGCTTTTTACTGGTTGCCTGCCTGAGCACCACGGCGCTTGCTGCCGATGCGATCAAGGGCGAGCGCAAGGAAGTCTTCGGTGATACCACGGTGCACTACAGCACCTTCATCTCCACCTTCCTGCAGCCGGACATCGCCAAGACGGCGCAACTGGTGCGCAGCAAGAACCAGGGCGTGATCAACGTGTCGGTGATCAAGGCCGGCAAGCCGCAGGTGACCCAGGTCAGCGGCAGCGTCAAGGACCTGAGCAGCCGCACGGTACCACTCAGCTTCAAGCAGATCACCGAACAGGGCGCGATCTACTACATCGCCCAGTTCCCGGTGGAGCAGCAGGAAAACCGCACCTTCACGATCAATGTTGCAATTGGTGGCAAGACCGAGACCATCAGTTTCAACCAAGAGCTCTTCCCAGGCGAATGATGAACATCCAGCAACTCGTATTGGCCAGCCACAACGCCGGCAAACTCAAGGAACTGCAGGCCATGCTCGGTGACACCGTGCAACTGCGTTCGATTGGCGAATTCAGCAGCGTCGAGCCGGAGGAAACCGGCCTGTCGTTCGTCGAGAACGCCATCCTCAAGGCGCGCAATGCCGCACGTATCTCCGGGCTGCCGGCCCTGGCCGACGACTCGGGCCTGGCGGTGGACTTTCTCGGTGGTGCGCCGGGCATCTACTCGGCGCGCTACGCCGATGGCCAGGGCGACGCGGCGAACAACGCCAAGTTGCTCGAGGTACTCAAGGACGTGCCGGACGCCGAGCGCGGCGCGCAGTTCGTGTGCGTGCTGGCGCTGGTACGCCATGCCGACGACCCGCTGCCGATCCTGTGCGAGGGCCTGTGGCATGGGCGCATCCTGCACCAGGCCAGCGGTGCCCACGGCTTTGGCTACGACCCGCTGTTCTGGGTACCGGAGCGCGACTGCTCCAGCGCCGAGCTGAGCCCCGCCGACAAGAACCAGATCAGCCACCGCGCCCGCGCCATGAGCCTGCTGCGTCAGCGCCTGGGCCTGCAATGACCGACCGCACGCCGGCACAGCCACTGCATCTGGGCGAGGCTGGCTTCAGCTCCAACGCACCACGGGCGGCACTCGCGCAGCTGCCGCCGCTGTCGCTGTACATCCATATCCCGTGGTGCGTGCGCAAATGCCCGTACTGCGACTTCAACTCCCATGCCGCCACCCCGCAGCTGCCGGAAGAGGCCTACGTCGACGCCCTGCTCGCCGACCTCGACCAGGAGCTGGGCGCGGTGTACGGGCGACCGATCAGCTCGATCTTCTTTGGCGGCGGTACCCCGAGCCTGTTCAGTGCCCGTGCGCTGGGCCGCCTGCTGGCGGGCGTGGAGCAACGCATCCCGTTCGCCGCCGACATCGAGATCACCCTGGAGGCCAACCCCGGGACCTTCGAGCAGGAGAAGTTCAAGGCCTACCGGCAACTGGGCATCAATCGCCTGTCGATCGGCGTGCAGAGCTTCCAGCAGGCCAAGCTCCAGGCGCTGGGGCGCATCCACAACGGTGACGAGGCGGTTCGTGCGGCCGGCATGGCGCGTGCGGCGGGGTTCGACAACTTCAACCTGGACCTGATGCACGGCCTGCCCGACCAGTCGCTGGACGATGCGCTGGGCGACCTGCGCCAGGCCATCGCGCTCAACCCTGCCCACCTGTCGTGGTACCAGTTGACCCTGGAGCCGAACACGGTGTTCTGGAACCAGCCGCCGCTGCTGCCCGAGGACGACATCCTGTGGGATATCCAGGAGGCCGGGCAGGCGCTGATGGCCGAGCACGGCTACCGCCAGTACGAAGTGTCGGCCTACGCCCAGCCAGGGCGCCCGGCGCGGCACAACCTCAACTACTGGAGCTTTGGCGACTTCATCGGCATCGGCGCCGGTGCCCACGGCAAGCTCAGCCACCCGGACGGGCGCATCGTGCGCACCTGGAAGACCCGGCTGCCCAAGGACTACCTGAACCCGGCCAAGGCGTTCAAGGCGGGCGACAAGCTGCTGGCGGTGGGCGAACTGCCGTTCGAGTTCCTGATGAACGCCCTGCGCCTGACCGAGGGCGTGGAGGCCGCGCTGTTCGCGCAGCGTACCGGCCTGCCGCTGGAACAACTGGCGGCGGCGCGCCGTGAAGCCGAACAAAAGGGCCTTTTGCAGGTCGAACCGACGCGGCTGGTGGCGACACCGCGGGGCCAGCTGTTTCTCAACGACCTGCTGCAGTATTTCTTGACCTAAGGATAGCGAATGGACCTGGTACTCGACCTGCTCTCGACCGTCTCCCGCTGGAGCCGCAGTAACCTGTCGGAGATCTCTCTGGCGCTTGTAGGCTGTTTGCTGGTGTTGTTCGGCACCGATATCAAGGGCTGGGTCGAACAGCGCCTGGGCGGGCTGGCAGGTGCGTTGCGCGTGCCGTTCATGGCCCTGCTGGTGCTGATCGGCAGTGGTGCGGCGTTGATCTATGCCACGCCGTGGGTGGTACGCGGGCTGAGCCAGTTCAACAACTATGCACTGGCGCCGGTGCTGCTGGTGGTGCTGGTGTTGCTTGGCGTGGTCGCAGACCGCCGCTAGAAGCTTCGCCAGCAAGGCTGGCTCCTACAGGATCTCGCTGAATCTGTAGGAGCCGGCCTTGCCGGCGAACGGCCGTGATGCGGTCTTAAGCCAGCTTCTCGAACTTCAGATCCCACACCCCATGCCCCAGGCGCTCGCCACGGCGTTCGAACTTGGTGATCGGACGCTCGGCAGGGCGAGGTACGCACTTGCCGTCTTCGGCCAGGTTCCTGTACCCCGGCGCGACATTCATCACTTCCAGCATGTACTCGGCGTACGGTTCCCAGTCGGTCGCCATGTGGAACACGCCGCCCACTTTCAGCTTGCTGCGCACCAGCTCGGCAAATTCCGGCTGCACGATGCGACGCTTGTGGTGACGGCTCTTGTGCCACGGGTCCGGGAAGAACAGCATCAGGCGGTCCAGGCTGTTGTCGGCCACGCACTTGTTCAGCACTTCGATGGCATCGCAGTCATACACCCGCAGGTTCTGCAGGCCCTGGGTCAGCACGCCATTGAGCAGCGCGCCCACGCCCGGGCGGTGCACTTCGACACCGATGAAGTCCTGTTCGGGCGCGGCGGCGGCCATCTCCAGCAGGGAATGGCCCATGCCGAAGCCGATCTCCAGGGTGCGCGGCGCCGAACGGCCGAACACCTGGTCGTAATCCACCGGGCTGTCGGCCAGTGGCAGCACGAACAGCGGCGCGCCCTGGTCCAGGCCGCGCTGCTGGCCTTCGGTCATGCGCCCGGCACGCATCACGAAACTCTTGATGCGGCGGTGTTGGCGTTCTTCGCCTTCGGCGGTGATCGGCGATTCTTGCGATTCAGTCATCAGGGGCTCTTACTTGATCAGACCATCCAGCGGCGACGAGGCGCTGGCATAGAGTTTTTTCGGCATGCGGCCGGCCAGGTAGGCCAGGCGGCCTGCCACGATGGCGTGCTTCATGGCTTCGGCCATCATCACCGGTTGTTCGGCATGGGCGATGGCGGAGTTCATCAGCACTGCCTCGCAGCCCATTTCCATGGCGATGGTGGCGTCCGACGCGGTACCCACACCGGCATCGACCAGCACCGGCACTTTCGATTCCTCGAGAATGATGCGCAGGTTGTACGGGTTGCAGATGCCCAGGCCCGTACCGATCAGGCCTGCCAGCGGCATGACCGCGATGCAGCCGATTTCGGCCAGCTGACGCGCGATGATCGGGTCGTCGCTGGTGTAGACCATCACGTCGAAACCGTCCTTGACCAGCACCTCGGCGGCCTTGATGGTTTCGATCACGTTGGGGAACAGCGTCTTCTGGTCGGCCAGCACTTCGAGCTTGACCAGGTTGTGCCCGTCGAGCAGTTCGCGGGCCAGGCGGCAGGTGCGCACGGCCTCGACCGCGTCGTAGCAGCCGGCGGTGTTCGGCAGGATGGTGTAGCGGTCCGGTGGCAGCACGTCGAGCAGGTTCGGCTCGCCCGGGTTCTGGCCCAGGTTGGTGCGGCGCACGGCGACGGTGACGATTTCGGCACCCGAGGCCTCGATGGCCAGGCGGGTTTCTTCCATGTCGCGGTACTTGCCGGTACCGACCAGCAGGCGCGACTGGAAGGTACGACCGGCCAGCGTGAAGGGCTTGTCGCTACGAACATTGCTCATCGGTAATCCTCTTGAAGGTTGAGGGACTTGCAGGTGAAGCGCGTGGGTCTAGCCGCCGCCGATGGCGTGAACCACCTCGACCTGGTCGCCTTCGCGCAGGGCGGTGGCGTCGTGCTGGCTGCGCGGCACGATGTCCAGGTTCAGCTCCACCGCCACCCGGCGACCTGCGAGGTCGAGCCGGGTCAGCAGGGCCGCGACGCTTTCGCCGTCGGGCAATTCGAAAGGTTCACCGTTCAGTTGAATGCGCATGCGCACGGCCGCCATTGTTTTTAGGGGCCCGCATTCTAGCCCCTATCCGGGGCTGAACCCAAGGCCAAGCGGCGCCATTCGTCTCGATCCGGACCCGCGGGTCAACCCAGGCGCCAGGCCGCCAGGCCCAGGCACAGCCAGCCGCCGAGGAAGGCCAGGCCGCCAAAAGGGGTGATGATGCCGAGCTTGCCGATGCCACTCAGGGTCAACAGGTACAGGCTACCGGAAAACAGCACGATGCCCAGGCAGAACAGACCACCGGCCCAGGCCGTGAGTCGCCCGGGCAGGTGCGCCCAGAGCACTGCCACGCCCAGCAGGGCCAGGGCGTGCACCAGCTGGTAGGTGACGCCGGTATGGAAGATCGCCAGGTACTCCTGGCTCAGGCGGCCCTTGAGGCCATGGGCGGCGAAGGCACCGAGGGCCACACCGGTAAAGCCGAAAAAGGCGGCGAGCAACAGAAAGCTGCGAAGCATGCGCAAGACTCCTTGGGGGCACAGGGTCTGTATAATGGCCCGCTCATTCGGTTCGGCCAAGCCATCTCTATGCTTTCATCCCTGATCCGCCGCCTCACCCGCGCCCTGCTCTGGTTCGCCGTTGCCAGCGTGTTGCTGGTGCTGCTGTTTCGCTGGGTACCGCCGCCGGGCACCATGCTGATGGTCGAGCGCAAGGTGGAATCGTGGGTCGACGGCCAGCCCATCGACCTGCAACGCGACTGGCGCCCATGGGGCGAGATCTCCGATGAACTGAAGGTGGCGGTGATTGCCGGCGAGGACCAGAAGTTCGCCGGGCACTGGGGTTTCGACTTCAATGCCATCCAGGCCGCACTGGCACACAACGAGCGTGGTGGCACGCTTCGCGGCGCCAGCACGCTGAGTCAGCAGGTGGCCAAGAACCAGTTCCTGTGGGCAGGCCGCAGTTGGCTGCGCAAAGGGCTGGAGGCATGGTTTACCGCACTGATCGAGCTGCTGTGGTCCAAGGAGCGCATTCTGGAGGTGTACCTCAACAGCGCCGAGTGGGATGACGGCGTGTTCGGCGCCCAGGCAGCGGCCCGCCATCACTTCGGTACCGATGCGAGCAAGCTGACGCGCCAGCAGGCCAGCCTGTTGGCGGCGGTACTGCCCAGCCCGCGCAACTGGAGCGCAAGCCGGCCCAGCAGCTATGTGGCGCGACGGGCGGCGTGGATTCGTCAGCAGATGAGCCAGCTGGGCGGCAGCGGCTACCTGGTGCAACTGGATGAGCCGCGCAAGGCGCCCTGGGCCAACTGAAACAAAGAGGGCCCCTTCGCCGGCAAGGCCGGCTCCTACAGGGATTGTTGTAGGAGCCGGCCTTGCCGGTGAAGGGGCCCTCAGGGTCCCGCAGATCAGGCAGCGATCAGGGCTTTCACCTTGTTCATCGCATTCTTCTCCAACTGCCGGATACGCTCGGCCGACACGCTGTACTTGGCCGCCAGGTCATGCAGCGTGGCCTTCTCTTCGGCCAGCCAGCGCTGGTACAGGATGTCGCGGCTACGGTCGTCCAGGCCTTGCAGCGCCTCGTGCAGGTTGTTCGAGGAGCTGTCGCTCCAGTCCGCATCCTCCAGCTGACGCGCCGGGTCGTAACGGTGGTCTTCGAGGTAGTTGGCCGGCGACTGGAACGCGCTGTCGTCGTCCGCCTCGCTGGCCGGGTCGAAGGCCATGTCCTGACCGGTCAGGCGGCTTTCCATCTCGCGCACTTCACGCGGCTCCACCCCCAGGCTTTCGGCCACACGATGCACTTCATCGTTGTTCAGCCAGGCCAGACGCTTCTTCTGGCTGCGCAGGTTGAAGAACAGCTTGCGCTGCGCCTTGGTGGTCGCGACCTTGACGATGCGCCAGTTGCGCAGGATGAATTCGTGAATTTCGGCCTTGATCCAGTGCACGGCAAAGGACACCAGGCGCACACCCATCTCGGGGTTGAAACGCTTGACCGCTTTCATCAGGCCAACGTTGCCTTCCTGAATCAGGTCGGCCTGGGCCAGCCCGTAGCCCGAATAGCTACGCGCGATATGTACGACAAAACGCAGGTGGGCGAGCACCATCTGCCGAGCCGCCCCCAGATCCTGCTCATAGTAGAGACTCTCGGCCAGTTCACGCTCCTGCTCGGGCGTCAGCAATGGAATGCTGTTGACCGTGTGCACATAGGCCTCCAGGTTCGCACCCGGGACCAAGGCATAGGCAGGTTGCAACGAAGTGGTCATACGAAAAAACCTCCGACTCACTGAATTGTGCCATCAGGCACTGCCACCATTGACCGGGAACCGCGAAACAAGTTCCCGAAATACACGATAGTCAATGACGGCTGGAAGACACTATCGCGGTGCAAGCTCACGCAGATGCCGAGCGACCGCAATCCAAGCACCGATATACCCTAACAGCACCGCCCCAAGCAAGAGCGACAGACCATCGGCAGGCGGCACCCCGGCCAGCGAGAAATCGCTGCCGTACAGACCCGACAGCCCGACGACCGCGTCATCCAGCCAGTTGAGGCCGAACGCCAGTACCCCCCAGGACAGTACGCCTGCCCCCAGGCCATACAGCGCGCCCATGTACAGGAACGGCCGGCGCACGTAGGCATCGGTACCGCCCACCAGCTTGATGACCTCGATTTCGGTACGGCGGTTCTCGATATGCAGGCGAATGGTGTTGCCGATGACCAGCAGCAGCGCCGACACCAGCAGCACGGTCAGGCCGAATACAAAGCGATCACCCAGCTTGAGGATCGCCGCCAGCCGCTCCACCCACACCAGGTCGAGCTGGGCCAGCTCCACCTTGGGCAGTTCGGCCAGGCGTTGGCGCAGGGCCTCCAGCGCTGGCTTGTCGACTTCGGCCGGGGTCACCACGACCACGCCAGGCAAGGGGTTCTCCGGCAGCTCGCGCAAGGCCTCGCCCAGCCCGGACTGCTGCTGGAACTCGTCGAGGGCCTGTTCACGGCTGACATACTCGGCATCGGCCACCCCCGGCATGCCCTTGATCTGGGTACGCAGGGCTTCGCCTTCGCTCACGCTGGCGTCAAGTTTGAGGTACAGCGAAATCTGCGCTGCACGCTGCCACGAGCCGCCAAGGCGCTCGACATTGCTCAGCAGCAGCGACAGCCCCATCGGCAGGCTCAGGGCCACGGCCATCACCAGGCAGGTGAAGAAGCTGCCGATCGGCTGCTTGCCCAGGCGACGCAGGCTGTCGAGCAGGCTGGAGCGATGGCTTTCCAGCCAGGCGTGCAGCAGCGTGCTGAAATCCGGGCCGTCATCGTCATCATCACGGCGCTTTTTCTGTTTCTGAGGGCTTGGCTCGGCTGCCGCAGGGGCCACCCGCTCGGACACCTTGGGACTACGTGTTGCACTCATTGCCCGGCCTCCCCATCGCCGATCAAGCGGCCGCGCTGCAGGGTCAGCATGCGATGGCGCATGCGCGCGATCAGCGCCAGGTCGTGGCTGGCGATCAGCACGCTGGTGCCCAGGCGGTTGATATCTTCGAAAACACCCATGATCTCGGCCGCCAGGCGCGGGTCGAGGTTGCCGGTGGGTTCATCCGCCAGCAACAGGGCCGGACGGTGCACGATGGCACGCGCAATACCCACCCGTTGCTGCTGGCCGGTGGACAGGTCGCCGGGGAACAGCTGGGCCTTGTCCGACAGGGCCACACGCTCCAGCGCCGCGTCCACACGCTTGGCCACCTCGACCTTGGACAGGCCCAGGATCTGCAGCGGCAGGGCGACGTTGTTGAACACGGTACGGTCGAACAGCAGCTGGTGGTTCTGGAACACCACGCCGATCTGGCGACGCAGGAACGGGATCTGCGCGTTGCTGATCTGACCCAGGTCCTGGCCGGCCAGCAGCAGCTTGCCGCTGGTCGGGCGCTCCATGGCCAGCAGCAGGCGCAGCAAGGTGCTCTTGCCCGCGCCGGAATGGCCGGTGACGAACAGGAACTCGCCCCGACGCACCCGAAAACTCAATTCATGCAGGCCAACGTGACCGTTAGGGTAACGCTTGGCGACCTGTTCGAATCGGATCATGAAGGCTCCCGCTCGGCAAACAAGGCTTGTACGAAGGGCTCGGCTTCGAAGGTGCGCAGGTCATCGATGCCTTCGCCCACACCAATGTAGCGGATCGGCAGGCCGAACTGCTTGGCCAGGGCGAAGATCACCCCGCCCTTGGCTGTGCCGTCGAGCTTGGTCAGCGCCAGGCCGGTGAGCTCCACGCTCTGGTTGAAGTGCTTGGCCTGGTTGATGGCGTTCTGCCCGGTGCCGGCGTCCAGCACCAGCAGCACCTCGTGCGGCGCGTCGGCGTCCAGCTTGCCGATCACGCGGCGAACCTTCTTCAGCTCTTCCATCAGGTTGTCTTTGGTGTGCAGGCGACCGGCGGTGTCGGCGATCAGCACGTCGATGTTGCGCGCCTTGGCCGCCTGCACCGCGTCGAAGATCACCGAAGCGGAGTCGGCGCCGGTGTGCTGGGCGATCACCGGGATCTGGTTGCGCTCGCCCCATACCTGCAGCTGCTCCACCGCGGCAGCACGGAAGGTGTCGCCGGCGGCCAGCATGACCTTCTTGCCTTCGAGCTGGAGCTTTTTCGCCAGCTTGCCGATGGTGGTGGTCTTGCCGGCGCCGTTGACGCCGACCACCAGGATCACGAACGGCTTGTTCGCGGCATGCACCTTCAGCGGCTGTTCGACCGGCTTGAGCAGGTCGGTCAGCTCGCCCTGCAGCGACTTGTACAGGGCATCGGCATCGGCCAGCTGCTTGCGTGCGACCTTCTGGGTGAGGCTCTGCACGATCACCGAGGTAGCCTCGACGCCGACGTCGGCGGTCAGCAGGCGGGTCTCGATCTCTTCGAGCAGGTCGTCGTCGATGACCTTCTTGCCCAGGAACAGGCTGGCCATGCCCTCGCCAATGCTGGCGCTGGTCTTGGACAGGCCCTGCTTGAGGCGGGCGAAGAAGCCGGCCTTGGTGGTGGTTTCAGGCACCGACGGGGCGGCCTCGGGAACAGGCAGGGCGACCTCGGTGGCCGCAACAGGTGCGGGCGGCACCACTGCAGGCGGCTCGACCACCGGCTCGGGTGCGTTGTACTGCGGTACAGGCTCGACCACCGGCTCGGGCGCGCTGTACTGCGGTACAGGCTCGATCACCGGCTCGGGCGCGGCGTACTGCGGCGCAGGCGCTACCACAGGCTCGGGCGCAGCGTACTGCGGGGCAGGCTCGGGGGCTGGGCGCTCGGGAATCGGCGGGGGGACGTGGGGCTCGAGGTCGGCCACCAGCGCCACCGGCTCTTCGGGCACCGGCAGCACCAGGCTGCTGGGGTGATCCTCGACGGCGACGGGCGCGCTCGCGACCGGGGCGGGCTCGACGGCTACCGGCTCAGGCAAAGTCGGGGCGATAGGCTCCAGCGCCTCTGGCACTGGGGTTTCGGGCTGTTCGACAACAGGTTGCTGGGGCTTTTTGCGCAGCCAGCCGAACAGGCCTTTCTTTTCACCGGCCGCAGCCGGGGTCTTTTTGTCGTCGTTGGAACCAAACATGGAAGACGGCTATCTCAGGGTAGCGATGCGCCAGTGTGGCGCCTCAAAATTCTTCTAACGCAGAACAGACTATGGTCAAGCCGACTGGTTCATGCGCAACATTTTGTCGGGACGCCTGCAACGCTTGATCTCGACAGGCATGGTCGTCAGGCAACCGGATCAGTATCCTAGCACCTCCTAGCCCGCCGACGCTAAGGCCATGCGGGCAGCCCTACAGGTTGAATCATCAATGAATGCTCTAGCCCGCCGCGCCGCCGGCCTGCTGCTCAGCACAATTGTCATGCCCCTGGTGGCGGTTGCCGCCGACGTCCAGCCCACCCATGAATTCACCCTCGACAACGGCCTCAAGGTCATCGTGCGTGAAGACCATCGCGCCCCGGTGGTGGTATCGCAGGTCTGGTACAAGGTCGGCTCCAGCTACGAGACCCCGGGTCAGACCGGCTTGTCCCATGCCCTGGAACACATGATGTTCAAGGGCAGCAACAAGCTGGGGCCTGGCGAAGCCTCACGCATCCTGCGTGACCTGGGCGCCGAAGAGAACGCCTTCACCAGCGACGACTACACCGCCTACTACCAGGTGCTGGCCCGCGACCGCCTGGGCGTGGCCCTGGAACTGGAAGCCGATCGCATGGGCAGCCTGCGCCTGCCGCCCGAAGAGTTCAGCCGCGAAATCGAGGTCATCAAGGAAGAGCGTCGCCTGCGCGTCGACGATCAGCCCAACTCCAAGGCCATGGAGCTGTTCAGCGCCATGGCCCACCCGGCCAGCGGCTACCACACCCCGACCATCGGCTGGATGGCCGACCTCGAACGCATGAAGGTCGAAGAGCTGCGCCACTGGTACGAAGCCTGGTACGTGCCCAACAACGCCACCCTGGTGGTGGTCGGCGACGTCACCGCCGACGAGGTCAAGGGCCTGGCCCAGCGTTACTTCGGTGCCATCCCCAAGCGCGCCACACCCCCTGCCAAACTGCCGCTGGAACTGGCCGAGCCGGGCCTGCGCCAGCTCACCGTGCATGTGCGCACCCAACTGCCGAGCCTGATCTACGGCTTCAACGTGCCGGGCCTGGCCACCGCCAAGGACCCGCGCAGCGTGCACGCCCTGCGCCTGATCGCGGCCCTGCTCGACGGCGGCTACAGCGCGCGCATGGCCACCCGCCTGGAACGCGGCCAGGAACTGGTGGCCGGCGCGTCGGCCAGCTACAACCCGTTCACCCGTGGCGACAGCCTGTTCGTGCTCTCCGCGGTGCCCAACACGCAGAAGAAAAAGACCCTGGCCGAGGTCGAAAGCGGCGTCTGGAAGCTGCTCGACGAGCTGAAAACCACCCCGCCAACCGCTGAAGAGCTGGAGCGCGTGCGCGCCCAGGTGATTGCCGGGCTGGTCTACGACCGCGACTCGATCAGCAGCCAGGCCACCACCATCGGCCAACTGGAGACCGTCGGGCTGTCGTGGAAGCTCATCGACAAGGAGCTCGACGAGCTCAAGAGCGTGACCCCGGCCGACATCCAGAGTGCCGCCCGCACCTATTTCACCCGCGAACGCCTGAGCGTTGCGCATGTATTGCCCGAGGAGCAGGCGCATGACTGAGCACACCACCCCACGCCACACCCCGAAGGGCCGCGGCGTATTCGGCGCGTTGCTGCTGAGCGCCGTGTGCCTGGCCGGCCCCGCCCATGCCGACACCACGGCCACCAAGCCCGGCGTCAACCTGCAATCGCTGGCCGAGCTGGACGGCAAGGCACCGAGCCGACGCAACCTCGACATCAAGACCTGGAACACCGCCGAAGGCGCCAAGGTGCTGTTCGTCGAAGCCCACGAACTGCCGATGTTCGACCTGCGCCTGACCTTCGCCGCCGGCAGCAGCCAGGACGGTAACCTGCCGGGCCTGGCCACCCTGACCAACGCCATGCTCAACGAAGGCGTGGCGGGCAAGGACGTCGGCGCCATCGCCGCCGGCTTCGAAGGCCTGGGCGCGGATTTCGGCAACGGTGCCTACCGCGACATGGCGGTGGCCTCGCTGCGCAGCCTGAGCGCCAAGGACAAGCGCGAGCCGGCCCTGAAGCTGTTCGCCGAAGTGGTGGGCAAGCCGACCTTCCCTGAAGACGCGCTCAAGCGCATCAAGAACCAGATGCTCGCCGGCTTCGAGTACCAGAAGCAGAACCCCGGCAAGCTGGCCAGCATCGAGCTGTTCGAGAAGCTCTACGGCAAGCATCCCTACGGGCACCCCAGTGATGGCGACGCCAGGAGCATCCCGCCGATCACCCTGGACCAGCTGCGCGCTTTCCATGCCAAGGCCTATGCCGCCGGCAACGTGGTGATCGCACTGGTCGGCGACCTCAGCCGCACTGAAGCCGAGGCGATTGCCGCGCAGGTCTCCGCCGCGCTGCCCAAGGGCCCGGCGCTGCCCAAGCTGGCACAACCGAGCGAACCCAAGCCGGGCGTCAACCACATCGACTTCCCGTCCAAGCAGACCCACCTGATGCTGGCCCAGCTGGGCATCGACCGCGCCGACCCGGACTACGCGGCCCTGTCGCTGGGCAACTCGATCCTCGGCGGCGGCGCCTTCGGCACCCGCCTGATGAGCGAAGTGCGCGAAAAGCGCGGCCTGACCTACGGCGTGTACTCGGTGTTCAGCCCGATGCAGGTGCGTGGCCCGTTCATGATCAACCTGCAGACCCGTGCCGAACTCAGCGAAGGCACGCTCAAGCTGGTACAGGACATCCTGCGCGACTACCTCAAGACCGGCCCCACCCAGCAGGAGCTGGACGATGCCAAGCGCGAACTGGCCGGCAGCTTCCCGCTGTCCACCGCCAGCAATGCGAGCATCGTCGGCCAACTGGGGGCCATCGGCTTCTATGACCTGCCGCTGAATTTCCTCGAGGACTTCATGCAGAAGTCCCAGAGCCTCACCGTCGAGCAGGTGCGTGCTGCCCTCAACAAGCACCTGGCCGCCGACAAGATGGTCATCGTGACCGCCGGGCCGAAGGTGGCGCAACAGCCGCTGCCACCGCCCACTGACAAACCCGCCGAGCAGCCGCTTGGCGTACCGGAGCATTAATGGCCAGTCCATCCGCCAAATCCAAGGCCGCCGCCCACGGCGGCCAGGGCCAGTTGCGCATCATCGCCGGCGAGTGGCGCAGCCGCCGCCTGAGCTTTCCTGACGCACCGGGCCTGCGCCCTACCCCCGACCGGGTGCGCGAAACCCTGTTCAACTGGCTGACCGCGCACATCGAGGGCGCCCGCGTGCTGGATGCCTTTGCCGGCAGCGGCGCGCTGCTTCTCGAAGCGCTGTCGCGCGGCGCGGCCTCGGCCGTGGCGCTGGACAGCAACCGCGCCGCCATCGAGAACCTCAAGGACAACCTGGAGCTGCTGCGCTGCCCCACCGGGCAGGTGATCCAGACCGACGTGGTGCGCTACCTGCAAGGCGAGCCCAAGGCCCCGTTCGACGTGGTGTTCCTCGACCCGCCCTTCCACCAGGACCTGCTGCCGGCCACCTGTGCGCTGCTCGAAGAGCGCCACTGGCTGGCCGAGCACGCGTGGATCTACACCGAAAGCGAAACCGCGCCGTCGACCCTGCAACTGCCGGGCAACTGGCGCCTGCACCGGGAAAAGAAGGCCGGTCAGGTGCACTATGCCTTGTGGGAGCGCGGCTGAACGTCGCCCCGCCTCCAGCAAACTGCAGCCGCCGCCTGAGGTGCTTTGCCTGATCGTGCTCCGGCGCCCCCCAGGCACGGCACCGATCACCAACCGGCTTGTGCGTGCCGCCTGCACCACCGCCGGGCTGCTGACCCTCAGCAGCCCGGCACTCGCCCAGCACACCCTTCCACGACCTCAGCCTCGCCAACCCACAGCCCTTGCCCGAAGTGACACCTGCTGAATATGCTTTGGCGGCAGCAGACCTGCGCTTGCGCACATACACTGATCACAGGGTCTGCCGCCCGCTCAAGAGACCTCGACGATGTCCAGCGCCACCCCACCCCCGTTCAAGCCAGCCACCGGCCTGCGCAACCCCCATGTGCAGACGCTCTGGGGCCCGCTCTGGCGCAAGTCGCCACCGCTGGCACATCGGCGCGAGCGCCTGTGGCTGGCCGACGGCGATTTCCTCGACCTGGACTGGCACGGCCCGCTTGCCACCACCACGCCACTGGTGGTGGTACTGCACGGCCTGACCGGCTCGTCGACCTCCCATTACGTCATCGGCCTGCAGCGCGCCCTGGCGGCGCAAGGCTGGGCCAGCGTGGCGGTCAACTGGCGCGGATGCTCGGGCGAGCCGAACCTGTTGCCGCGCAGCTACCACTCCGGCGCCAGCGAAGACCTGGCCGAAGTCATCGCCCACCTGCGCACCCAGCGCCCGCAGGCACCGCTGTACGCGGTGGGTTATTCGCTGGGTGGCAACGTGCTGCTCAAGCACCTGGGGGAAGCGGGTACGGCCAGCCAGTTGCAGGCGGCCGTGGCGGTGTCGGTGCCGTTTCGCCTGGACCAGTGCGCCGACCGCATCGGCCTGGGGTTTTCACGGGTGTACCAGGCGCACTTCATGCGCGCCATGCTGGGCTACGTGAAGGACAAGCAGCGCCACTTCCAGCACCACGGTCACCATGAGGGCCTGGCAACCCTGGACCGCCTCGGCCCGCTGGAAAACCTGCGCACCTTCTGGGATTTCGACGGCCGTGTGACCGCACCGCTGAACGGCTTCAGCGACGCCCACGACTACTACCAGCGCTCGTCGAGCCGCTACTACCTGGGTGAAAACCGTACGCCCACGCTGATCATCCATGCCCAGGACGATCCGTTCGTGTTCAGCCACAGCCTGCCAGGGGCCGCCGAACTGGCCAGCCAGACCACCCTGGAGCTACACCGACATGGCGGTCACGTGGGCTTTGTCGACGGCAGCCTGCGCCAGCCCGGCTACTATCTGGAGCGGCGCATTCCACAGTGGCTGGCCAGCGGAGCCTGATCAGTCGCCCTTGGCCACCGGACGCTGCGGGTCGGTGATCCACTCGCTCCACGAACCGGCGTACAGCCGCGCCAGCGGATAACCGGCCAAGGCCAGGGCGAACAGGTTATGGCAGGCCGTCACCCCCGAGCCGCAATATGCCACCAGCGCCTGCGGCTGGCGCGTACCGAGCAAGGCGGCAAAGCGCTGCTTGAGCTGCTGGGGCGACAGAAAACGACCATCGGGCCCCAGGTTGTCGGTGAAGGCCGCGCAATGCGCACCGGGGATATGCCCGGCCACCGGGTCGATGGGCTCCACCTCGCCGCGAAAACGCGGCAGCGCACGGGCGTCGAGCAGGGTCAGGTCGGGCGTGCCCAGGCCATTGGCCAACTCGGCGGCGTCCAGCACCAGGCTCGCATCGGGCTGCCCGCTGAAGTTGCCTTCACGCTTGTCACAGGCATCCAGGCTCAGCGGCAACCCGGCCGCGTGCCAGGCCTTGAGCCCGCCATCGAGGATCGCCACCCCGTCGCGCTTGCCCAGCCATGCCAGCAACCACCAGGCCCGCGCGGCAAAGGCCCCGGGGCCATCGTCGTAGAGCACCACGTCGCTGTCGTTGTCGATGCCCCAGCTGCGCAGCCGTTGGATCAGTTGCTGCGGGTCGGGCAAGGGGTGGCGACCGGTCACGCCCTTGACCACCGGCCCGCTCAGGTCACGCTCCAGGTCGGCGAAGTGCGCGCCGGCGATATGCCCTTCGGCATAGCTGCGCTGGCCATAGTCGACGTCTTCCAGGGCAAAGCGACAATCGAGAATCACCAGCTTCGGAGCGCCCAGGCGCTCTGCCAGTTGCTGGGGTGCGATCAGTTGCGCGAGTGGCATGTCGGTCTCCATATCGATTCAAAGGGGGTGGGCGGCCTACTGTTCCAGTGCCTGGTCCAGCGGCACGTAGAATTCCTTGCACAGCGCATCCACTGCAGGGCGCGCGCTGGCGGTGACGAAACCGAGCTCCAGCACCAGCACCTGGTACACGCCGCGCTTGATCGCCTCTTCGCTCAGGTGCGCGGAGTGCTCGCGGGTGGTGCACAGAAAGCGCACCCAGGAGGTCAGCACGATCCAGGCATTGAGGGTCAGCGATTCGATCTGCACGGTGTCCATGGCCACGATGTCGGCCTCGACGAAACCTCGGTAGATGGCCTGGCCCTGCAGCAGGCAGCGCTGCGAAAAACGTCGGTAGCGCGCAGCCAGGGTCGGGTCGTGGCCGAGCAGGTGTTCGAGGTCGCGGTGCAGGAAGCGGTAGTTCCACATCGCCGACAGCAGCGCCTCGAGGTAGAAGCGCTTGTCCTCGACGGTGGCGGCGCGCCCCTGGGGCGGGCGCAGAAAGCCTTCCACCAGCGCCTCGTACTGGGTGAACAGCACGGCGATGATCGCCTGCTTGTTGGCGAAGTGGTAATAGAGGTTGCCAGGCGAGATTTCCATGTGCGCAGCAATGTGGTTGGTGCTGACACTGCGTTCACCCTGCTGGTTGAACAGCTCGAGGCTGTTCTGCACGATGAGCTCGCGGGTCTTGATGCGCGGTGCCATGGTCAGCTCCAAAGGCATGAGCTTGAAGGAATAGGCTTATCTTACGGCGTATCCGCCACGGGATGTACCACCTGCACAACCGGCGTATATGCTCCAGGCACACTTGCCCTGCCACGGAGCCCGCATGCCCCTCCAGACCCTGTTCGAACAGCAGCGCCGGGCCTTTGCCGGGCTGCCCATGGCGCCGGCGGCGCAGCGCCTGCAGTGGCTTGCCAGCCTGCGCCGGCTGCTGCTGGCGAACCAGTCGGCCCTGGTCGCGGCGATCGACCGCGACTTTGCCGGGCGCAGCGCCGACGAGACCCTGCTGGCCGAACTGATGCCCAGCGTGCAGGGCATTCGCCACGCCGAGCGCCACCTCAAGGGCTGGATGAAGCCGGTGCGGCGCACGGTGGGCCTGGCGTTCCAGCCGGCCAGCGCGCGGGTGCTGTACCAGCCGCTGGGCGTGGTGGGCATCATCGTGCCATGGAACTACCCGCTGTTTCTGGCCATCGGCCCGCTCACCGCGGCGCTGGCAGCGGGCAACCGGGTGATGCTCAAGCTCAGCGAAGCCACCCCGGCCACCGCGGCGCTGCTTCAGCGCCTGCTGGGCGAAGTGTTTCCCGACGACCTGGTCAGCGTGGTGCTGGGCGATGCTGGCGTGGGCGAGGCCTTCTCGCGCCTGCCGTTCGATCACCTGCTGTTCACCGGCGCCACCAGCATCGGCCGCCAGGTGATGGCGGCGGCAGCCACCAACCTGACCCCGGTGACCCTGGAGCTGGGCGGCAAGTCGCCAGCCATCGTGTCGGCCAGTGTACCGCTGGCCCAGGCGGCCGAGCGCATCGCCTTCGGCAAGACCCTCAACGCCGGGCAGACCTGCGTTGCCCCGGACTACGCGCTGGTCCCGCGCGAGCGCCTGGAGGGCTTCGTGCAGGCCTATCGCGAGGCAGTGCTGCGGTTTTATCCACAGGTGCGAAACAACCCGGACTACAGCGCGATCATCAATGTGCGCCACCTGGCGCGCCTGGAAGGCTATTTGCGCGATGCCCGCGACAAGGGCGCCAGCGTGCTCGACCTGTACCCCGGCGAAGCCCGCGAAGGTCGGCGCCTGCCGCCGCAGGTGCTGCTGCAGGTCGATGACAGCATGCAGGTGATGCAGGACGAGATCTTCGGCCCGCTGCTGCCGGTGGTGCCCTATGACAGCCTGGCCGAGGCGCTGGCCTATGTGAACCAGCGCCCGCGCCCGCTGGCGCTGTACTACTTCGGCCACGACCGTGCCGAGCAGCGGCGGGTGCTGGAGCAGACCCATTCCGGCGGCGTGTGCCTGAACGACACCCTGCTGCACGTGGCCCAGGACGACCTGCCGTTTGGCGGGGTCGGGCCGTCGGGGATGGGCAACTACCATGGGCACGAGGGCTTCAAGACCTTCAGTCATGCCCGGGCGGTGTTCGCCAAGTCGCGGGTGAATGCGGCGCGGCTGATCTATCCGCCGTATGGGAAGGCGCTGCAGCGGTGGGTCTATCGTCTGTTCATTCGCTGACGTTGCAGCGACTCCATCGCGGGTCAGGCCCGCTCCCACAAAGAGATGCATAGCCTGGGGGAGCGGGCCTGACCCGCGATGGGGTCGATACTTTCAAGGCACCAGACACTCGGCCTGCAGCGGGTGACAAGCATTATCACGCCTGTCTATAGTGCCTTGAGCCGGCGATGGCGACTTGGCCGACCGCAGCTGCTGCGATACCATCCGACTCCCAAACGCACTCCTGCCAGGACGACGCGATGAACCGAGTGTTGTACCCAGGTACATTCGACCCTATTACCAAAGGCCATGGCGATCTGGTCGAGCGGGCCTCCCGGCTGTTCGACGAGGTGATCATCGCGGTCGCCGCCAGCCCCAAGAAGAACCCGCTGTTCCCCCTGGAACAACGGGTAGAGCTGGCGCGTGAGGTCACCAAGCACCTGCCCAACGTGCAGGTCATCGGCTTCTCCACGCTGCTGGCGCATTTCGCCAAGGAGCAGCAGGCCAATGTATTCCTGCGCGGCCTGCGCGCGGTTTCGGACTTCGAGTACGAGTTCCAGCTGGCGAACATGAACCGGCAACTGGCGCCCGACGTCGAAAGCCTGTTCCTGACGCCGTCCGAGCGCTATTCGTTCATATCCTCGACCCTGGTGCGCGAAATCGCGGCGCTGGGCGGCGATATCACCAAGTTCGTGCACCCGGTAGTGGCTGACGCCCTCACCGAGCGCTTCAAGAAGTAGCCGCGCCCGCATCGAAAACCGCGCCCGCGTGCACTGCGGGCGTTAATGCGGCACAATTGTGCCCATTGGTTTTCATATGCCCGGGCCTGACGCCCCGGCCGGAGTCCCCATGTCCCTGATCATCACCGACGATTGCATCAATTGCGACGTCTGCGAACCCGAGTGCCCGAACGCCGCCATCTCCCAGGGCGAAGAGATCTACGTGATCGACCCCAACCTGTGCACCCAGTGCGTTGGCCATTACGACGAACCGCAGTGCCAGCAGGTCTGCCCGGTCGACTGCATCCCGCTGGATGAAGCGCACCCGGAAACCGAAGACGAGCTGATGGCCAAGTACCGCAGGATCACCGGCAAGGCCTGATACAGGCCGCTAGGTCTGGCAGCGCGGGCAGAACACGCTGGCGCGCTGGCCCAGGGTCACGTTGCGCAGCACCGTGCCGCACACCTTGCACGGTTCTTCCCCGCGCCCGTACACGAACAGTTCCTGCTGGAAGTAGCCCGGCTGGCCGTCGCCGCCGATGAAGTCGCGCAGGGTGGTGCCGCCACGCTCGATGGCGGCGGCCAGGATGCGCTTGATCTCGATGGCCAGGCGCAGGTAGCGCGCCCGCGAAATGCCCCCGGCCGGGCGCCGCGGGTCGATGCCCGCCGCGAACAGCGCCTCGGTCGCATAGATGTTGCCCACCCCCACCACCACCGCGTTGTCCATGATGAACGGCTTGACCGCCATCGAGCGCCCGCGCGACAGCTGGAACAGCCGCTCGCCATCGAACAGGTCGGTCAGCGGCTCCGGGCCCAGGCGCAGCAGCAGCTCGTGCTGCAACGGGTCGGGGGCCCAGAGCATCGCGCCAAACCGGCGCGGGTCGGTGTAGCGCAGCGCCAGCCCCGACTCCAGCTCGATGTCCACATGCTCGTGCTTGGCCGCCGGCAGGCCGATCTCCACCAGCCGCAGGTTGCCCGACATGCCCAGGTGGCTGATCAGCGTGCCCACCTCGGCGTTGAGCAGCAGGTACTTGGCACGCCGTTCCACCGACACGAAGCGCTGCCCCGACAGGCGTACGTCGAGGTCTTCGGGTATCGGCCAGCGCAGGCGCCGTTCACGCACCACCACACGGCTGACACGCTGCCCTTCAAGGTACGGCGCAATGCCGCGGCGGGTGGTCTCGACTTCAGGTAGCTCGGGCATGGGTCAGTGCGCACCCATTTCGCGGATGGTCTGCTTGAGGTTCTCGAAGTCGTACTCCGACAGGCCCACGTAGTCGAGCACCAGGTGCCCGACGGTGTTCCATTCGTGGTCCACGCTCTGGTTGCCCAGCACCCGGTACGAGCTGCAGATGTGCTCGGCCATCTTCAGAATGGCCAGCAGGTTCTTGAGCTGGGTGTTGCGCGCCGAGTCGTCGCTGAACACCGCCAGGGCATTGTGGTGGTTGGCGATGGCGGCACTCACGTGCTCGGGCAGGCGCCACGACTTGGCCGTGTAGTAGCCGACCACGGCGTGGTTGGTGTTGAACGTGCGGTTCTCGGTGTCGACCACGCGCTTGTCGGGGCCGGCCTCGGCGTAGGCCTGCTCCAGGGTATGCATGTAGTCGGGGAAGCGCTTGTGCATCAGCGGCACGCCGCAATCGTGGAACAGCCCCAGGGCATAGGCTTCGTCCACCGCCTGCGAGCCGATGCGCTTGGCCAGGGTCAGGCAGGTCATGGCCACGTCCTGGGCGGTATCCCAGAAGCGGTTGAGGGTGACGATGGTGTCGTCGCTCATCTCGCCCTTGATCGACTGCGCGTTGATCAGGTTGATGATCGAGCGGCTGCCCAGCAGGTTCACCGCGCGCTGGATCGAGGCGATCTTGTTGGTCAGCCCGTAGTACGGCGAATTGACCAGCTTGAGCAGTGCGCCGGAAAGGCCCGGGTCCTGGGAGATCAGCTTGGCGATGGTCTCCAGGTCCGGGTCGGGCATGTACTGCTCGAACTGCAGGTCGACCATGATCTGCGGCTGGGGCGGTACGCTGATGCCCTGCAGGGCTTGCTGGATCTGTTCGGCGGTAAGTTCCTGGGACATAGATACACACTCGGGGCTGAAGGGCGATTCTAACCCTGCAGGCGGGCCGGGAAACACCCGTTGATGGATTCAGAAGGAACTTTGCCTGCCCCAGGGCTGCCTGCTTACTACAGGTTCAACTCAACAGGAGCACGCAGATGACGACCCAACTGAACGGCAAGCGCGTGGCCATGCTGGTCACCGACGGCTTCGAGCAGGTAGAACTCACCGGGCCCAAGCAGGCCCTCGAGCAAAGCGGCGTGCGCGTCGACATCCTCTCGGCCAAACCGGGCACGGTCAAGGGCTGGAACCATGACAAACCCGCCGACGACTTCACTGTGGACAACACCTTCGACAAGGCCGACGTCGCGGTCTACGACGCCATCGTGCTGCCCGGCGGCGTGCAGAACTCCGACACCATACGCATCGACCCCGGCGCCCAGAAGCTGGTCAAGGCCCACGACGCCAGCGGCAAGCCCCTGGCGGTGATCTGCCATGGCGCCTGGCTGCTGGTGTCGAGCCAGTTGGTCAAGGGCCGCAAGATGACCAGCTACAAGACCGTGCGCGACGACATCACCAATGCCGGCGGGCAGTGGCAGGATCAGGCCGTGGTCATCGACCGCAACCTGATCAGCAGCCGCCAGCCCGACGATATTCCCGCCTTCAACACCCAGCTGCTGCGCGCTTTGGGCGCCTGATCGGCTATTTGTCGCCGGCCGAGCCGCGTGCCCGGCCGACGCGCTATACTCCCGCTCTTTTTTCCGGAGCGACGTCATGTCCCTGCCCAGCCTTCGCCTCAAAGCCAACGCCGACCGCCGCCTGCGCGCCGGCCATCTGTGGGTGTACAGCAACGAAATCGACGTCGCCGCGACCCCGCTGCATGGCTTCAAGGCCGGCGACCAGGCGGTGCTCGAAGGTGCCGGCGGCAAGCCGCTGGGCATCGTCGCCATGAGCCCCAACAACCTGATCTGCGCGCGCCTGCTGTCGCGCGACGCCAAGCTGGCCCTGGACAAGTCGCTGCTGGTGCACCGCATCAACGTGGCCCTGTCGCTGCGCGAGCGCCTGTTCGACAAGCCGTTCTACCGCCTGGTGTACGGCGACTCGGACCTGCTGCCGGGCCTTGTGGTCGACCGTTTCGGCGACATCCTGGTGGTACAGCTGGCCTCGGCCACCATGGAACAGCACAAGGACGACGTGATCGCCGCCCTGGTGCAGGTGCTCAAACCCACCGGCATCCTGTTCAAGAACGACTCGGCGGCGCGTGATGCCGAAGGCCTGAACCGCTACGTCGAAACCGTGTTCGGCCTGGTGCCGGAGTGGGTGGCGCTGGAAGAGAACGGCGTGAAATTCGAAGCGCCGGTGATGGAAGGCCAGAAGACCGGCTGGTTCTACGACCACCGCATGAACCGCGCACGCCTGGCACCCTACGTCAAAGGCAAGCGCGTGCTCGACCTGTTCAGCTACATCGGTGGCTGGGGCGTGCAGGCCGGTGCGTTCGGCGCCAGCGAAGTGTTCTGTGTGGATGCCTCGGGCTTTGCCCTGGATGGCGTGGAGCGCAATGCGGCGCTCAACGGCATTGCCGAGAAGGTCACCTGCGTGGAAGGCGATGTGTTCGAGGCGCTGCGCGAGCTCAAGGCCGCTGAAGAGCGTTTCGACGTGATCGTGGCCGACCCGCCCGCGTTCATCAAGCGCAAGAAGGACCTGAAGAACGGCGAAGGCGCCTACCGCCGCCTGAACGAGCAGGCCATGCGCCTGCTGAGCAAGGACGGCATTCTGGTCAGCGCCTCGTGCTCGATGCACCTACCCGAAGACGACCTGCAGAACATCCTGCTGACCAGCGCCCGCCACCTGGACCGCAACATGCAGCTGCTCGAACGCGGCGGCCAGGGCCCGGACCACCCGGTGCACCCGGCGATCCCGGAAACGCGCTACATCAAGAGCATCACCTGCCGGCTGCTGCCCAACAGCTGATCGCGCTGAATGAAAATCCCGGCTAGGTGCCGGGATTTTTTTTGCCTGTAACGGCCTTTCGCCGGCAAGGCCGGCTCCTGCAGGCAGGTGCACTCAATCGCGCTGCGGGTAAGGCATCATTCCCAGTTCTCGCCCGTCGATCACCAGGGTCTTGTAGCGCGGTTTCGCCAGCTTGAGCGCGCCCGCCCGAATCTGCTCGATCAGTGCGCGCCCCGTGCCGATCCCGTCCACCCGCGCATAATCACGCCAGAAGCCCTCGTGACGCGCATATACGAACGCCGACGTCGAGTACTCGTGCTTGGGCACCACCAGCACTTCGTTGACCCCATCGTCATCCAGGTCCACCTGCCAGGCAGCACACCCCGAACTGCCGCATTGGCTCTCGATCAGGGTCAGGTTGAGCATCTGCGCACTGTCCTCCGGCGCAGGCCCGATCCATTCCAGCTTGGGTCCGTACTCACGCGGCGACATGCTCACCGGTTCGGCCTCCAGCAGTCGATCGGCCAGCAGCTCGCGGCTTGGCGCATCCAGGATCTGCCCCTCCTTGACCAGGCGCGACAACCGCTCGAACTGCTCGATCCCCGGCTTGCCGAGCCGGTAGCGCAATGCGCGCGCATCGAACGCATCCGCCGAGGTGCGCCCGCTCAACAGCCGCTCCATCTGGTTGGCGGCGCTGTAGGTCAACGGGTTGAGCACCGGCGTGAACACCAGCATCAGCACCACGAAACTCAGCAGCGCGATCAACGGGTTGCTGCGCCGCAAGCTGCCCAGCCACACCGCCTGGCGCGGCCGAATGGCCCACAGCGCGGCCAGGCTGTGCACCAGCGCGATGCCGATCAGCAGCATCGCCAGAAAGCGCTGCGGGGTCAGGCCGTACTGGTCGATGCGCAGCCAGCTCGAGTAGCACGCCAGCGCCATCAGCAGCGGCAGGCACACAAGGCTGGCGTTCACCAGCAGCTTCAGGGGCCTGGCATAACCGGCATCGTGCTCGCCGTCCTGGAACACGCCGTTGAGCAGAAACAGCGTACTGCCCACCAGGCACAGCAGGATGCTGGTGGAGTAACCGGTGTTGAAGATCGGCGCGACCCCGGTTACCGCCAGCGCCAGAGTGAACACCACCGCAATCAGCGAACACAGCGGCAGCAGGTAGCGGCACACGGTGAGCAGCACATTGCGCAGCAGGCCGATGGCCTTGTCGTTCTGGCGCCCCATGCGGATGCCCAGCGAGAAGAAGATCGGCAGGCACACGCAGATGAATTCGAGCGAGGCGAAGATATCGCTGAGCACCGGCGCGCCCAGAATCGTGAACAGCCGCCCGCACAGCCACAGCAGCATCCAGAACGCCAGGGTCACCAGCAGCGCCAGCAGCACGATGAAGGCATTGTTCCAGGCGTGCTGGTACAGGTCCTGATAGCGCAGGCGATTGCCGTCGCGGGTCGGCCAACTGAGGATGAACGCCGCGCCGATATAGGCCAGCACCAGCGAGGCCGGCATCCAGCGCATCCATAGCCAGCCGTCGGCCGATTGCGCATACAGCCAGGCTGACACGCTGGCCATCAGCAACGCCAGGCCGGCCACCAGCAGCCAGGTGCCGCGCTGGCGCACCGCGCCGCCCAGCAGTTGCAGATTGATGCCGCCCACCAGGGCCAGCGTGGCGCAGAACACCGCGAGCACAGGGTTGCGGTAATGGATGAAGGTGAGCAGCAGCGCCCCCTGTACCAGGGCGATGGCGAGGTAATACAGCACGGAGCGGTTGAGCACGGGCATTCCAAGTCCTTTTGCGAGGGGTGATGCACAAGGCGCGCAGTCTAGGGCCAGGCGACCCCGCACGGCTAGAGCACGTCGACTTCATTGCAGCGCCGCACAGGCCCCATGCAGCCATGCACATATATCGATAAAAATCCAGGCCAATAATCCATAAGGGCAAATTTTTCATTGATCCAGGCGACATAAGCAGATAAAAATCGACTCAATCAAAATAAAAACAATGCAGGTTCGACCCATGTCCTCTATCGACCGCTCTCATCCTGGCACTTCAGATACCGCTCGACTGCGCCGCGTGCTGGGGCTGCCCGCCCTGGTGTTCTTCGGCCTGGTGTACATGGTGCCGCTGACCATCTTCACCACCTACGGCATCGTCACCGAACTCACCGGTGGCCGCACCGCAGGCGCCTACCTGGTGACCCTGCTGGCCATGCTGTTCACCGCGACGTCCTACAGCTTCATGGTCAAACGCTTCCCGGTGGCGGGCTCGGCCTACTCCTATACCCACCTGGCGTTCGGCCCCAACATCGGCTTTCTGGCCGGTTGGTCGCTGCTGCTCGACTACCTGTTCATCCCGATGATCAACTACCTGCTGATCGGGCTGTTCCTCAACATCGCCTTCCCGGCCCTGCCGGTGTGGGGCATCATCGTCGCCGCCATCGCCCTGGTGACCGTGCTCAACGTGATCGGCATCCATTCGGTGGCCAAGGCCAGCAACCTGATCGTGGGCGCGCAGATCATCTTCATCGGCGTGTTCGCCGCACTGTCGATCAAGAGCCTGCACGGCGCGCCCATCGACCTGCTGTCGCCCCTGCTCGGTGACGGCACCCGGCCCGGGTTCAGCCACCTGATGACCGGGGCAGCGGTACTGTGCCTGTCCTTCCTGGGCTTCGACGCGGTATCGACCCTTGCCGAGGAAACCCGCGACCCGCAACGCGATGTGCCGCGCGCCATCCTGCTCACCACCCTGGGCGCCGGGCTGCTGTTCACCGTGCTGGCCTACATCAGCCAGCTGGTACTGCCGGGCAGCCACTTCGCCAACGTCGATGCGGCAGCCAATGAAGTGATGTTCAAGGCCGGCGGGCAGTTCCTCGCCAACTTCTTCACCGCGGCCTTCGTGGCCGGCAGCCTGGGTTCGGCACTGGCCTCACAGGCTGCGGTGTCGCGCATCCTGTACACCATGGGCCGCGACCAGGTGCTGCCACGGCGCTGGTTCGGGCGCCTTTCGCCACGCTTCGGCACCCCGGTGTTCGCCACCCTGGTGGTATCGGTGTTCTCCCTGCTGGCACTGGTGATCGACCTGACCACCCTGGCCTCGCTGATCAGCTTTGGCGCGCTGGTGGCGTTCTCGGCGGTGAACATGGCGGTGGTGCGCACGCACCTGGTCGATCAAGCCTGCCACCGCAACCTCTCGGGGCTGCTGCGTTACGGCGTGGTGCCGCTGGTGGGCATGAGCCTCACACTGTGGCTGTGGACCAGCCTGTCGGCACTGACCCTGACCATCGGCATGACCTGGTTCACCCTCGGCCTGGTGTACCTGGGCGTGCTGACCGGCGGCTTTCGCAAGCGCGTGAAGCTGGTGCACTTCTCCGAGGCCGGCTGAACGCCATGGCGGTTGGGCGGCCCGCGCGCAGCGAAAACGCCCAACCGCCCAATGCGCCATTCCTTCCCGCCGCCAGCGGTGTAGAATCGGCCTATTCATCGCCAGTCATCCCCGGCGGGTTTATGAGCTCTGGTCGAGCCCTCGGCGATCCCGTGGTGTTTTCGGCCTCATCCGTACCAGCGGCCACCTGCCTTCGGTGCAAAGGACAAGAGAAGCTCACTCCCCTTTTTGTTACCTGATTAGCCGCCAGGAGTGCTTCATGCCTGATTACCGCTCGAAAACGTCCACCCACGGTCGCAACATGGCCGGCGCACGCGCCCTGTGGCGCGCTACCGGCATGAAAGATGCCGACTTCAAGAAGCCGATCATCGCCATCGCCAACTCCTTCACCCAGTTCGTCCCGGGCCACGTGCACCTGAAGGACCTGGGCCAGCTGGTGGCCCGCGAGATCGAGCGCGCCGGTGGCGTGGCCAAGGAATTCAACACCATCGCCGTGGATGACGGCATCGCCATGGGCCACGACGGCATGCTGTACTCGCTGCCCAGTCGCGAGATCATCGCCGACTCGGTCGAGTACATGGTCAACGCCCACTGCGCCGACGCCATCGTGTGCATCTCCAACTGCGACAAGATCACCCCCGGCATGCTGATGGCCGCCCTGCGCCTGAACATCCCGGTGATCTTCGTGTCCGGCGGCCCGATGGAAGCCGGCAAGACCAAGCTGGCCAGCCACGGCCTGGACCTGGTCGACGCCATGGTGATCGCCGCCGACAGCTCGGCCAGTGACGAAAAGGTCGCCGAATACGAGCGCAGCGCCTGCCCTACCTGCGGTTCGTGCTCCGGCATGTTCACCGCCAACTCCATGAACTGCCTGACCGAAGCCCTGGGCCTGGCCCTGCCGGGCAACGGTTCGACCCTGGCCACCCACAGCGACCGCGAAGAGCTGTTCCTCAAGGCCGGCCGCACCATCGTCGAACTGTGCCAGCGCTACTACGGCGAGAACGACGAGTCGGTACTCCCGCGCAACATCGCCAACTTCAAGGCGTTCGAGAACGCCATGATGCTCGACATCGCCATGGGCGGCTCGACCAACACCATCCTGCACCTGCTGGCCGCCGCCCAGGAAGCCGAGATCGACTTCGACCTGCGCGACATCGACCGGTTGTCGCGCAGCGTGCCGCAGCTGTGCAAGGTGGCGCCGAACATCCAGAAGTACCACATGGAAGACGTGCACCGCGCCGGCGGCATCTTCAGCATCCTCGGTTCGCTGGCCCGTGGCGGCCTGCTGCACACCGACCTGCCGACCGTGCACAGCCGCAGCATGGAAGAAGCCATCGCCAAGTGGGACATCACCCAGACCGACGACGAAGCGGTGCACCACTTCTTCAAGGCCGGCCCGGCCGGCATCCCGACCCAGACCGCGTTCAGCCAGTCGACCCGTTGGGAAACCCTGGATGACGACCGCGAGAACGGCTGCATCCGCAGCTTCGAGCACGCCTACTCCAAGGAAGGCGGCCTGGCCGTGCTGTACGGCAACATCGCGCTGGATGGCTGCGTGGTGAAGACCGCAGGCGTCGACGAGTCGATCCATGTGTTCGAAGGCAACGCCAAGATCTTCGAAAGCCAGGACAGCGCGGTACGCGGCATTCTGGCCGACGAAGTGCAGGCCGGCGACATCGTGATCATCCGCTACGAGGGACCAAAAGGCGGCCCGGGCATGCAGGAGATGCTGTACCCGACGTCGTACCTGAAGTCCAAGGGCCTGGGCAAAGCCTGTGCGCTGCTGACCGACGGGCGCTTCTCGGGCGGCACCTCGGGCCTGTCCATCGGTCATGCTTCGCCGGAAGCGGCAGCAGGCGGCGCGATTGGCCTGGTGCGCGACGGCGACAAGGTGCTGATCGACATTCCCAACCGTTCGATCAACCTGCTGGTCAGCGATGAAGAGCTGGCGGCGCGGCGTGTCGAGCAGGACAAGAAGGGCTGGAAGCCGGTCGAGCAGCGTCCGCGCAAGGTGACCACCGCACTCAAGGCCTACGCCCTGCTCGCCACCAGTGCCGACAAGGGCGCGGTGCGCAACAAGGCCATGCTGGACGGTCTGTAAGGTCTGGCAAAATAAAGAACCGGCGCCCAGGCGCCGGTTTTTTTTGCCTGCGGTGCGGTGTTCGCCGGCAACGCCGGCTCCTACAGACGCCGTGGCCCCCGTAGGAGCCGGCGTTGCCGGCGAAGAGGCCGGTACAGAGGGCGGCAACATCTGCCCCTTATACCCCAGCCCCGCATCTGTTTTCGTCCGTCTTTGCTTGCCGAGGAATATGGTTATTCCAAAACCATCTATCTAAATTCCATTTAGATCTAATTTCGTTGTTTTTCAGGCTGTTAGCATTTCTGTTCGCAATCGCGCACAGACGCGACGCCCCGCCCTTTGTCTGGAGCTTCAATGAACCTGCCGCTGTTTCTCAACCTGCTGGTGTTCGCAGCCTTGCTGCTGGGCCTGGCGCAAACCAGCAAGACCTCCTGGAGCCTGGCCAAGAAAGTGCTGGTCGGCCTGATCGTCGGCGTGCTGTTCGGCAGTGCCCTGCATGCCATCTACGGTGCCGGCAGCCCGGTCCTGAAAAGCACCATCAGTTGGCTCGACCTGGTCGGCAACGGCTATGTGGGCCTGCTGCAGATGATCGTCATGCCGCTGATCTTCGTCTCGATCCTCAGCGCCGTGGCACGCCTGCACAACGCCTCGTCGCTGGGCAAGATCAGTTTCCTGACCATCGGCACCCTGCTGTTCACCACGGCCATCGCCGCGTTGATCGGCATCGGCCTGACCAACCTGTTCGGCCTCAGCGCCGAAGGCCTGGTGGCCGGCGTGCAGGAAACCGCGCGCATGCAGACCATCCAGAGTGACTACGCGGGCAAGGTCGCCGACCTCAACATCCCGCAACTGCTGCTGTCGTTCATCCCCACCAACCCGGTGGGCGACCTGGCCCGGGCCAAGCCGACCTCGATCATCAGCGTGGTGATCTTCGCCGCGTTCCTCGGTGTGGCCGCCTTGCAACTGCTCAAGGACGACGCCGACAAGGGCAACCGTGCGCTGGTGGCCATCGACACCCTGCAGGCCTGGGTGATGCGCCTGGTACGCCTGGTGATGAAGCTCACCCCATATGGCGTGCTGGCGCTGATGACCAAGGTGGTGGCCAGCTCGAACCTGGACGACATTCTCAAGCTGGGCAGTTTCGTGGTGGTGTCGTACATCGGCCTGGGCCTGATGTTCGTGGTGCACGGTGTGCTGCTGGGCCTGGGCGGGGTCAACCCGCTGCGGTTTTTCCGCAAGGTATGGCCGGTGCTGACCTTTGCCTTCACCAGCCGCTCCAGTGCGGCGAGCATTCCGCTGAGCATCGAGGCGCAGACCCGTCGCCTGGGCATCCCTCAGGCGATTGCCAGCTTTGCCGCCTCGTTCGGCGCGACCATCGGCCAGAACGGTTGCGCAGGCCTGTACCCGGCGATGCTGGCGGTGATGGTGGCCCCGGCGGTGGGCATCGACCCGCTCGACCCGCTGTGGATCGCCACGCTGGTGGCCATCGTGACCCTGAGTTCGGCCGGGGTGGCCGGGGTGGGCGGCGGTGCGACCTTCGCCGCGCTGATCGTGCTGCCGGCGATGGGCCTGCCGGTGGAGCTGGTGGCGCTGCTGATCTCGGTCGAGCCGCTGATCGACATGGGCCGCACGGCACTGAACGTGAGTGGTGCGATGGTGGCCGGTACCCTGACCAGCCAGGCCATGGGGCAGACCGACAAGGTGCTGCTGGAGGCCGATGAGCATGCGCAGTTGACGCATAGCTGAAGACCCCTTCGCCAGCAAGGCCGGCTCCTACAGCAATCGTGTAGGAGCCGGCCTTGCCGGCGAATGCATCAACGCCGCTCCCACACCTCGAAGTGATAAGCCGGCTTGTCCCCTTCAGCCGCATTGGCCTGGGTCGATTTCATCGCCCACTGCTGCGCATCCACCTCGGGGAACCACGCATCCCCCACCGGGCTGAGCTCGACCCGCGTCAGGTACAGCCGATCCGCCAGCCCGCGTTCCAGCGCCTGCCCGTACAGCTGCGCACCGCCGATCAGCATCAGCTCGCTCACACCGTGCTCCAGCGCCCACTGCTCGGCCCGCACGATGGCCTCATCCAGCGAACCGAACACCTCGGCGCCCTCCAGCACCAGGCCCGGCTGACGGCTGACCACCAGGTTCAGACGCCCCGGCAAGGGGCGCCCCAGCGAATCCCAGGTCTTGCGACCCATGATGATCGGCTTGCCCAACGTGGTGGCCTTGAAATACTTGAAATCCCCCGGCAAATGCCAGGGCATGCTGTTGTCGATGCCGATGACGCGGTTCTCGGCGAGGGCCGCGATCAGGCTGAGAGGCAGTGATGTTTTCATGCCCGCGAGGATAGCAAAGCCCGCTGGCCGATGCGTGGGTTATGCTTTGGGCAGTTTTGATCAATGGAAGCTGGGTGTGACTGGACTGACTGACCTGGACAAACGCTGGCTCACCGAAGCCGTGCGCCTGCGTGAAGAACATGCCGGCGCGCTGGAAGACCAGGAAGCCAACCGCCGTGCGCGCCAGCAAGGCGGCGACCTGGCTGCACGCATCGAACACCGCGCCCTGTGGCTGGCCGAACGCGACGGCCTGCGCGCCGCGCTGGGGCGCTGGAAAGCCGGGGCGCGCCTGGCGCTGCTGGCCCTGCTGCTGCTCGCCGTGCTCAGCGGCGCCGGCCTGGCCTTCGCCGGGCTGGGCGACGGCCAGCGCCCGGTCAACGTGTTCTGGGCGCTGGGCAGCCTGCTGGGGCTTAACCTGCTGATGCTGCTGAGCTGGGCTCTGGGCTTTGCCCTGGCCGGCGACCATGGCGCCAGCCTGGGGCGGCTGTGGCTATGGCTGAGCGAAAAGTTCGCCCGCGATGCCAAGGCCGCGCATCTGGCCCCAGCCCTGCTGGTACTGCTGCAACGCCAGCGCCTCAACCGCTGGCTGCTCGGCCTGCTGGTGCACGGCCTGTGGCTGCTGGCGCTGGCCAGCGCCCTGGTGGTGATGCTGATGCTGCTGGCCACCCGGCGTTATGGCTTTGTGTGGGAAACCACCATCCTCGACCCCGACACCTTTGTCGGCCTGACCCAGGCCCTCGGCACCCTGCCCGCGCTGCTGGGCTTCAGCGTGCCGGACGCGGCCATGATCCGCGCCAGCGGCGCCAGCCAACCGGCGCTGGAGCTGGCACGCCAGTCGTGGGCCGGCTGGATGCTCGGCGTGCTGGTGGTGTACGGCCTGCTGCCGCGGCTGGTGCTCGCGGCCCTGTGCCTGTGGCGCTGGCACAGCGGGCGCCGGCGCCTGGGCCTGGACCTCAACCTGCCCGGCTACAGCGCCCTGCGCGACGTGCTGATGCCCAGCAGCGAACGCCTGGGGGTCAACGACCCTGCCCCGCAGGCCTTGCCCGAAATCACCCGCAGCGAAGGCGACGCACCGGCCGAGGGCGCCTTGCTGGTGGGCCTGGAGCTCGACGACCAGCACCCCTGGCCGCCCGCTCTGCCAGCCTCGGTGACCAACGCCGGTATCCTCGACAGCCGCGAATCACGCAACAGGCTGCTCGAACAGCTGAGCCGCTTCCCGCCCGCGCGCCTGGCCATCGCCTGCGACCCGCGCCGCTCGCCCGACCGGGGCAGCCTGGCGCTGCTGGCCGAGCTTGCGCGCAGCGCCGGGGCCACGCGCATCTGGCTGTTGCAGGCACCACCCGGCCAGGCACTGGACGCCGACCGCCTGGGCGACTGGCACCAGGCGCTGGAGCAACTGGGCCTGGCGTACGCCGACAGTGCCCCCCTCAACTGGCTGGAGCATGGCCATGACTAAGCCGTTGAAACTGGCCGTGGTCGGCCACACCAACGTCGGCAAGACCTCGCTGCTGCGCACGCTCACCCGCGACGTGGGTTTCGGCGAAGTCTCGCACCGCCCCAGCACCACCCGGCATGTGGAAGGCGCACGGCTGTCGGTGGAGGGCGAGCCGCTGCTGGAGCTGTACGACACCCCGGGCCTGGAGGATGCCATCGCGCTGCTCGATTACCTGGAGCGTCTCGATCGGCCTGGTGAGCGGCTGGACGGCCCGGCGCGGGTCGAGCGTTTTCTGCAAGGCAACGAGGCGCGCCAGCGCTTCGAGCAGGAGGCCAAGGTGCTGCGCCAGTTGCTGGCCAGTGATGCCGGGCTGTACGTGATCGACGCCCGCGAGCCGGTGCTGGCCAAGTACCGCGATGAACTGGAAGTGCTGGCCGGTTGCGGCAAACCGCTGCTGCCGGTGCTCAACTTCGTGGCCAGCAACGAGCATCGCGAGCCGGACTGGCGCGAGGCCCTGGCACGCCTGGGGCTGCACGCACTGGTGCGCTTCGACAGCGTGGCCCCGCCGCAGGATGGCGAGCAGCGCCTGTACGAAAGCCTGGCCTTGCTGCTGGAGAATGCGCGCCCGGCCTTGCAGCGCCTTATCGATGACCAGCAGGCCCAGCGTGTAGCACGCCAGCACAGCGCCAAGCGCCTGATTGCCGAACTGCTGCTCGATTGCGCAGCGTGCCGGCGTAGCGTGATCGCCAGGCCGGAGGCCGAGGCAGCGGCGATCAGCGAGCTGCATCAGGTGATTCGCCAGCGTGAACAACGCTGCGTCGAGGCGCTGCTCAAGCTGTATGCGTTTCGCAAGGACGACGCCCACACCGGCGAGCTACCGCTGCTGGACGGGCGCTGGGGCGATGACCTGTTCAACCCCGAGACCCTGAAATTGCTGGGCGTGCGCCTGGGCAGCGGGGTTGCCGCGGGCGCGGCGGCCGGTGCCGGGGTCGACCTGCTGGTCGGCGGCATCACCCTGGGGGCGGCCGCACTGGCCGGGGCGATTGCCGGGGGTGCGCTGCAGACGGCACGCAGTTACGGTTCGCGGCTGATGGGCAAGCTGAAGGGCCAGCATGAACTGACGGTGGACGACGGGGTGCTGCGCTTGCTGGCGTTGCGTCAGCGTCAGTTGCTGGCAGCGCTGGAGGGGCGCGGGCATGCGGCGACAGCTCGCATCAAGCTGACGTTGCCCAGCGACAAGGGCTGGCGCGAGGGCAAGTTGCCGGAGGCGCTGAGCAAGGCGCGGGCGCACCCGCAGTGGTCGTCGATGAACCCAGGGGCCAAACTCGGGCAGGCGGAGCGGCAGGAGCAGATCGACAGTCTTGTACAGGAGCTTTAAGGCCAATCGCGGGTCAAGCCCGCTCCCACAGAGAGTGTGCGATCCCTGTGGGAGCGGGCTTGACCCGCGATGGCGGTCTCAGATCAGACGTGCAATATGCCCCTCCGCCAACGCCGGCCCAACGCTCATCCCCACCCCGCTGTGCATCAGCGCCGCACTCACCCCCGGCGCTACCGCCAGCAGCGAAAACGGCCCCGGCCCACCCGAGCCGTACACCCCCTGCCAGCGCTCCAGCACCTCGATGCGCCCACCCAGCGTCTGCTCGGCCAGCTCGATCATCCAGTTGTCCACCTGCTCGGCATTGAACGGCGACGCATCGCTGGCGTAGGCATGCGAATCGCCGATGATCAGCTCGCCATGGGGCGTCGGGCTGATCAACAGGTGAATGCCGTTTTCCAGCAGGTGCGGGCTGTCGGCCTGCACCTCGGCGCGCAGGGCCTGCGCCTGCGGCAGGTCGGCATACGCCCCGTAATGCAGGCAGCTCAACCCGGTCAGCAGCGAATGCTGCAGATCCAGGCCGAAGCGTGGCCGGGCGCGCATCATCTGCAGGCGACATACCTGCGGCTGCAACTGCGCCATCGGCTCGGCGAGCAGCGTCTGGTAGTCGTGCCCGCTGCACACCACGATATGCTCGCCGCTGAAGCGACCGGCGGTGGTGGTCAGAAACCCCGGCTCCACCTCGCGCACCAGCGTGGAAAAGTGGAACTCGACGCCCAGTTGCTCGCGCAGGTAGTTGACCAGCGCAGGGATGGCCTCGCGCGAGTACACCTGCTGATCGTCCAGCCCACGCAGGGCGGCGCGATGATGGCGGAACTGGCCGTCGTACAGCGCATCGAGCGCGGCGCCCTGCAGCAGTTCGACCGGGTAGCCGTGCTCGAGTGCACGCCCGTTGCAGAAGGCTTCGAGCAGGTCTTGCTCCAGCGCGGTGCGGGCCAGCAGCAGCGAGCCGTTGCGCTTGAGCGCAAAGCCGGCGTGCTCGGCCCAGTGGGCCCAGATGCCGCGGCTGGCCTTGGCCAGTTCGAGCATCTGGCCGGGTGGCTGGCCGCTGACCAGGGCCTGGCCGAAGTTGCGAATGGAGGCGCCCAGCGGGGTGGCGCTGCGTTCGAACACCTTGACCCGCAGGCCGCGCCGGGCTGCGGCGTAGGCGTGGGACAGGCCGAGGATGCCGGCGCCGACGATGAGAAAATCTGACATGGGGGTTCCCTTGAGATGGTGGTGCGACTTTCGCCGGCAAGGCCGGCTCCTACAGACGGCGCAGACCTGTAGGAGCCGGCCTTGCCGGCGAAGGGAGCGAAGCGGATTTACTGCTGCGCCACCTTCTCCGACTTGCCGTCATAGCGCTTGCGCCACTCGGCCAGAATGCTGTCGCGGTTCTTCGATGCCCAGCCGAAGTCGTTCTTGATCAGACGCTGCTCGTAATCGGCCGGCAACTCGGTCTGCGGCTTGGCAATGCCCGGCTGCGCCAGCACCGCGAAGTTCTCCTTGTACAGCTCCATCGCCGCCGGGCTCGCCGAGAAGTCGGCCAGGCGCTTGGCCGCGGCTTCATGCTGACTGCCCTTGATCAGCGCAGTGGCCTCGATCTCCCAGCCCAGGCCTTCCTTGGGCAGCACGATATCCAGCGGCGCGCCCTGGCGCTTGAGCTGCACCGCCGGGTACTCGAACGAGATGCCGATCGGGAACTCTCCCGCCGCCGCCAGCTTGCACGGCTTGGAACCGGAGTGAACGTACTGGCCGATGTTCTGGTGCAGCTCGTCCATGTACTGCCAGCCCTGCTTCTCGCCGAAGGTCTGCAGCCATGCGCTCACATCCAGAAAACCGGTGCCGGACGAGGCCGGGTTGGGCATCACGATCTTGCCCTTGTACTCGGGCTTGGTCAGGTCCTGCCAGCTCACCGGCTTGCTCAGCCCCTGCTTCTCGGCCTCGATGGTGTTGAAGCAGATGGTCGCCGCCCACACGTCCATGCCCACCCACGCCGGCGGGTTGGCCGCATCGCGGTAGTTGGCGCCGATCTTGTCCAGGTCCTTGGGGGCATAGGTCTGCAGCATGCCCTGCTGGTCGAGGATCGCCAGGCTCGACGCCGCCAGGCCCCACACCGCGTCGGCCTGCGGGCGATCCTTCTCGGCCAGCAGCTTGGCGGTGATGATGCCGGTGGAGTCACGCACCCACTTGATCTCGATATCCGGGTTGGCCTTCTCGAAGGCCTGCTTGTAGGTCTTGAGCTGTTCGGCCTCCAGCGCGGTGTACACGGTGAGCTGGGTGTCGGCGGCCTGGGCCTGCACGGTCACGGCAGCGAGCACGGCAGCGGCAAGAGCAAGTGGCTTGAACATGGTGCGGTTCCTTTGAGCAGTACAGGGTTGGAAGAGCAATCAGTGGCCCGGCGCGCGCTGGCGCCAGGCCTGGGAGCGTTTGAGCAGGCCACGCGAGGCCCACGCCAGCAGCAGTGACACGCCGGCGCTGGTCAGCAGGATCAGGGTGGACATGGCGGCGGCACCGCCGACGTTGCCGGCATCGTCCATGTTCAGTACCGCCACCGCGGCCAGGATGGTGTCGGGGCTGTAGAGGAAGATGGCCGCCGACACGGTGGTCATCGCCGAGACGAACAGGTAGCGGATGATGTCCAGCAGCGCTGGCAGGCAGATCGGCACGGTAACCCGCGCAAAGTGGCGGTACAGCGGGGCCTTGAGCGACAGCGCGGCGGCCTCGAACTCGCTGTCGAGCTGGCGCAGTGCAGTGGTGGCGGTCATCTGCGCGGTGGTCAGGTAGTGCGCGATGGTGCACACCACCAGCAGCGTCATGCTGCCGTAGAACACATGCAGCGGGTTGCCCGGCAGGTTGAAGAAGAACACGTAGCCCAGCCCCAGCACCAACCCCGGCACGGCCATCGGCACGAAGCTGAGCAGGCGCAGCAGCAGGTTGAGACGGCCTCTGGTCTTCTCCATCAGGTAGGCGCCGCTGAAGATCACCGCGCTGCCGATCAGGGCGGTGCCCAGCGCCATGGTGATGCTGTTGCGGTAGGCCAGCCAGCCGCCGCCGGCGGTGTCGTCGAACTGGTAGTGCTTGAGCGACAGCGACAGGTTGTAGGGCCAGAACTTGACCAGCGAGGAGTACACCGCCATGCCCACCACCAGCAGCAGAATGGCGCACACCAGCAGCACGATGGCCAGGAAGCACGCATCACGCCGGCGGCTGGGGGCCGGCTCGAACACCTGGGCGCGACCGCTCATGGCATCGCCCTGGCGCCGGCGCAGCCAGGCATCCACCGCAAAGCTGAGCAGCGCCGGCACCAGCAGCACCATGCCGATCAGTGCACCACGGCCGAACTGCTGCTGGCCCACCACCGCCTTGTAGGCTTCCAGCGCCAGCACCTGGTAGTCGCCACCCACCACCACCGGCACGCCGAAGTCGGTGATGGTGAGGGTGAACACCAGGCAGAACGCGGCGAACACGGCCTGGCGCGTGGCCGGCCAGGTGATGCTGGTGAACGCGCGGCGTGGCCCGGCGCCCATGCTGGAGGCCGCATCGAACAACCGTGCGTCGGCCAGCGACAGTGCCGAGAGCAGGATCATCAGCGCATGCGGGAAGGTGTAGATGGCCTCGCCCAGCACGATGCCCCAGAAGCCATAGATATTGTCGCTGAGCAGCCCGCGCAGCAGGCCCTGGTTACCGAACAGGTACACCAGCGCGATGGCCGGCAGCATCGAAGGCGCCAGCAGCGGCAGCAGCGAGATCCCGCGCCAGATACGCTTGCCCGGAATCAGCGTGCGTTGCAGCGCATAGGCGAACAGGTAGGCGGTGGGCACCACGATGGCCGCCACGCTCAGCGCGACGGTGAGGCTGTTGCCCAGCAGCCAGTGGAAGTTGGCGCTGGCGAACAGTTCGCGGGCCCCGACCAGCCCGCCGCCTGCCCGGCATCGCTGCTGAAGCCGCGCCAGAAGATCGCCAGCAACGGCAGCAGCACCGCGACGGTCAGCAGCACCAGCAACAGCCATTTGCCGCCGGTCACGAACAGGCGATCACCCAGCGCGACGCCGCCGGTGGTCTTGGCCTTCGCAGGTGCGATCGGCAGGCTCATCGGCGCGCCCATGTCAGGCAAACACCTGCAGGCTGCGCGGCGGCAAGGCCACCCAGATATCCTGCGAGCCCAGGCGCGGCATCGACTCGGGCGCCACCTCGGCGGTGAGTGCGTGGCCGGGCAGTTGATTGAACTCGAAACTCATGCGGCAGCGATTGCCGAGGAAGGTGATTTCCCGCACGCGGGCCGGGAACAGGTTTTCTTCATGCACCGGCGGGTTGACGCTGATCGCCTCGGGGCGGCAGAACAACCGGCCACTGTTGGCCGCGCCCGCACCGGGGGCCAGGCGCAGGTTCATGTCACCCACCTGGGCATGGCTGTCGCTGCGCTGCTGGAATGGCAGCCAGTTGCCCTGGCCGACGAACTCGGCCACGAACGGCGTGGCCGGCTTGTCGTAGATGGCCTGCGGGGTGTCGTACTGCTCGACCTGGCCGTTGTTCATCACCGCGATGCGGTCGGCCATGAGCATGGCCTCGTCCTGGTTGTGGGTGACCATCAGGGTGGTGATGCCAAGTTGGCGTTGCAACTGACGCAGCTCGCTGCACAGGTGGTCGCGCACGCGGGCATCGAGGGCCGACATGGGTTCGTCGAGCAGCAGCAAGGAGGGTGCCGGGGCGAGTGCGCGGGCCAGGGCCACACGTTGTTGCTGGCCGCCGGAGAGCTGGCCGGGGTACTTCTTCTCGCTGCCGCGCAGGCCGACCAGGTCGAGCATGTCGGCCACGCGCTGACGGGATTCGTCGCGGCTGCTGGCGGTCAGGCCGTAGGCGATGTTGGCTTCGACGGTGAGGTTGGGGAACAGCGCGTAGGACTGGAACAGAATGCCGTAGTCGCGGGCCTGGGGCGGCAGCTCGGAAATGTCGCGGTCACCGATGTAGAGGGTGCCGCGGTCCTGGCGTTCGAGCCCGGCGATGCAGCGCAGCAGGGTGGTCTTGCCGCAGCCGGAGGGGCCGAGCAGGCACACCAGTTCGCCGGCGGCGATGTCCAGGGACACGTCGTGCAGCGCGGTGAAGGCGCCGAAGCGTTTGTGGATGCCGCGCACTTTCATCTGTGCGCCGGGGGTTGCGAGTGCGTTGTTCATGCCGGGACCTCACTGAACGAGTGAGGGCCATGCTAGGCGGGCAATGCGAAGGTTCTGTGGCGGTGGGGCAAAAGCGGGTGATAGTGGTATAGGCAGATTTTTGTAGGAGCCGGCCTTGCCGGCGAAGGGGGCACTGCGCAATCCCACAGGCCGCAGCGCGACATTCGCCAGCAAGGCTGGCTCCTACAGGGTCAGCGCCGAGACTTCCTGGGCCAGGCCGAGAAAGGCAGCAGGCAACCGCGCCTGGCGCCGTTCCTTGAGGCAGTACAGGTACTCATGCATCACCGGCGCACCCTCCAGCGCCAGCACCTTAAGCTCCGGGTTATGCGGCACCTCGTGGCGGGCGATGATGCTGATGCCGATGTTGCGCAGCACTGCCTCGCGGATCGATTCGCGGCTACCGATCTCCAGCAGCGAGCCCACCTTCACCCCCGCCTCGTCGAGCATCTGCTCGGTGAGCCGGCGCGTGGTCGAGCCCTGTTCGCGCATCAGCAGGCAATGCCCGCCCAGCGCACTCAGCGGCACCGCCTCACGCGAGGCCAAGGGATGGTTGCGGTGCACTGCCACCACCAGCGGGTCGACGCCCAGTACCCGCCGCACCAGCCGCGCATCCTCCACCAGCTGTGACGAGGCGGCCATGTCCACGCGGTAATCCTCCAGCCACTCCAGCACCTGCTGCGAGTTGCCGATCTCCACCGACAGCTCCACCTGCGGCAGGCGCTCGCGGAAGATCTTCACCAAGTCGAGAATGTAGTACGGCGCGGTGGCCGCAATGCGCAGGCCGCCCTGCCCCTGGCCGCTGTTGCGCAGGAAGAACTCGATATCCGACTCCTGCTGCATCAGCGCCTTGACCATCGGCATCAGCCGCGTGCCGTCGTCGCTCAGGGTCAGGCGGCGACCGCCGCGAAAGAACAGCTCGACCCCGTACTGGGCCTCCAGGTTGCGGATCTGCGTGGTCACCGTCGGCTGGCTGAGCCCGAGTTTCTTCGCCGCCAGGGTAATGCTGCCCAGGCGGGCCACCATGTAGAACGCCTTCAACTCGGAACTCAACATACCGCCTCTTACTTTCTGAGCAGGCGCAAGCCGTTGAATACCACCAGCAAGCTCACGCCCATGTCGGCGAACACCGCCATCCACAAGGTCGCCATGCCGGTGAAGGTGATCGCCAGGAAGATCGCCTTGATGCCCAGGGCCAGAACGATGTTCTGCACCAGGATCGCCGCGCTTTGCCGCGAGAGCCTGACGAACGCCGGGATTTTGCGCAAGTCGTCATCCATCAGTGCCACGTCTGCGGTTTCGATGGCGGTGTCGGTACCGGCCGCCGCCATGGCAAACCCGATCTCGGCCCGCGCCAGCGCCGGGGCATCGTTGATGCCGTCGCCGACCATGCCGACCCGATGGCCCTGGGCGTACAGGTCTTCGATGGCCTTGAGCTTGTCGGCCGGCAGCAGGTTGCCGCGAGCCTCATCGATGCCCACCTGCGCTGCGATGGCCTCGGCGGTGTGCGGATTGTCGCCGGTGAGCATGACGGTCTTGATACCCAGTGCATGCAACTGCGCAATCGCCTCGCGGCTGCTTTCCTTGACCGTATCGGCCACGGCGAACAGCGCCAGCGGGCCGGAGGCGTCGAGCAGCAGCACCACGGTCTTGCCCTGGCGCTCCAGCTCATCGAGCTGGGCTTCCAGTTCGGGCGAGCACAGGCCCAGTTCCTCGACCAGGCGATGGTTGCCCAGGTGGTACAGCACGCCGTCGATCCTGCCGCCCACGCCACGGCCCATCAGGGCCTGAAACTCGCTGACCTCGGCCAGCGGCTGATCGGCGTACTGCTGTGCGATGGCCATCGACACCGGGTGATCGGAACGAGCGCCCAGGCTCGCGGCGATGTGCTGGGCGCGGTCTTCGAAGCGCGCATCGAGCACGCGGTAGTCGGTTTGCACCGGTTTGCCGTGGGTGATGGTGCCGGTCTTGTCCAGCGCCAGGAAGCTGAGCTTGCGCCCGCCCTCCAGGTACACGCCGCCCTTGATCAGGATGCCCTTGCGCGCTGCGGCGGCCAGGCCGCTGACGATGGTCACCGGGGTCGAGATCACCAGCGCGCACGGGCACGCCACCACCAGCAGCACCAGCGCACGGTAGATCCAGTCGAACCACAGGCCGCCGAAGAACAGCGGTGCCACCACGGCCACCGCCAGTGCCAGCACGAACACCACCGGGGTGTAGATGCGCGAGAACTGGTCGACGAAGCGCTGGGTCGGGGCGCGGGCGCCCTGGGCTTGCTCCACGGCCTTGATGATGCGGGCCAGGGTCGACTGGCCGGCGGCGGCGGTCACGCGGTACTCCAGCGCACCGGACTGGTTGATGGTGCCGGCGAACACCTTGTTGCCGGGGCCCTTCTCCACCGGCAGGCTTTCGCCGGTGATCGGCGCCTGGTCGATGCTGGACTGGCCTTGCAGCACTTCGCCGTCCAGGCCGATACGTTCGCCTGGGCGCACGCGCACGGTGGCGCCAAGGGCCACCTGGCGCACGTCGACCTCCTGCCATTGGCCGTCGGCCTGGCGCACGGTGGCCAGGTCCGGGGCCAGTTGCATCAGGCCGCCGATGGCGTTGCGTGCACGGTCCAGCGAGCGCGCCTCGATCAGTTCGGCCAGGGTGAACAGCACCATCACCATGGCCGCTTCCGGCCACTGGCCGATCAGCACGGCGCCGGTCACGGCGATGCTCATCAGTGCGTTGATGTTCAGGTTGCGGTTCTTCAGGGCAATCCAGCCCTTCTTGTAGGTGCCCAGGCCGCAGCCGAGAATGGCCGCCAGCGCCAGCAGGGCCACGGCCCATTCCGGGGCGGCATTGGTGAAGTGGACGATCTCGGCGGCGAGTGCGGCGACACCGGACAGCGCCAGCGGCCACCAGGCTTTCTTCGGCGCAGCCCCTGCACCGCTGCCGGCCTCGCCCGCATCGTCGAGCGGTTCGGCGTGCATGCCCAGCGAGGTGATCGCCTGCTCGATGCCGCGGGTGTCGGGGTGGGTATGCGTGACGCCGAGGATACGGTTGATCAGGTTGAATTCCAGCTGCTCGACGCCGTCGAGCTTGCCCAGCTTGTTCTGGATCAGGGTCTGCTCGGTCGGGCAGTCCATGGCCTCGATCCGGAAGCGGCTCAGCCGCGCATCGCTGCTGGTGGTTTCACGCAGCTGCACCGGGGCCGGTGCGGCGGCGCCGGAGCAGCAGCTGCCGTGGGCAGGCGCGGGGCTGGCGTGGTCGTGGTCCGCGTGGTCGTGGGCATGATCGTGGCTATGTTCATGCTTGTGATCATGCGCGTGGCCGACGTGGTCGGGGCTGACAGGCTGGTTCATGTGGTTCATCCCTAAAGGTCCTGTTGCCAAGTGAACACCCTGTAGCCACTATAGGGTCAAGCAACCAACCGAGGTATTTTGCAGATGAAGATCGGAGAGCTGGCCAGGGCCACCGACTGCCCGGTGGAAACCATTCGCTACTACGAGCGTGAAAGCCTCTTGCCAGAGCCTGCGCGCAGCGAGGGCAACTACCGGCTGTATACCCAGGCGCACGTGGAGCGGCTGACCTTCATCCGCAACTGCCGCACGTTGGACATGACCCTGGAAGAGATCCGCAGCCTGCTGCGCCTGCGCGACAGCCCGGAGGACCAGTGTGAAAGCGTGAATGCGCTGATCGACGAGCATATCCAGCACGTGAAGGCGCGCATCGACGGGTTGGTGGCATTGCAGGGGCAGTTGCTGGAGTTGCGCCAGCATTGCCGGGCGCAGGAAACGCAGTGCTCGATCCTGCAGCATCTGGAGGTGAACGGTGCGGTGACAGCCCCGGAGGCGGAGCATTCGCATGTGGGGCGCAGCCATGGGCACTGACTGAGGGCCCTTTCGCCAGCAAGGCTGGCTCCTACAGGGGATCGCGGTGATCCTTGTAGGAGCCAGCCTTGCTGGCGAAGCGGTATGGCGCGCTTACACGGCCATCCTTCGTCTGCGATCACATGGGTCAAAAAATTTCCAGTCTAAATGCTTTCAGAACTATCCTACGCAAGCTGCCACCCTTTCTCCGTTGCTGAGAAGGCACATCAAGGCTAGTTTTCCCTAGTCGTCGATTTGGCGACCGGGTGTGAGAGCCCGTCCTTGACCTGATGGCAGCTTTGTCATGGCAGCTGTGCGCGGGCAGACTTTGGTCTGGCCGGGTTCCTAGGTCTCCGGTCTCTCACCCCGCGTACGGCTGCCACCCTACATCCTGTGAGAGGGATTGGGCGGTAGCTCCTGAGTGAACCTAGGAGTTACGCCATGAAAAAGATCGTCCCCGATCCGCCTGTTCTACACCCATTCACCAGCCCCTACTTCTCCATCCACAGCGACCTCGTTACCGCTGACTCCCTTGCCTTCGCTAGCGAATTGATGCGCGGCATCCATGAAACCACCAATGAATTCTGTAGAACCCACGCCAATGATCCAAGCCACAGTATGCTGCTGAGTGTGCTGCATTCGGCCGAGATGGCTAAAGCGTTGGTAGAGCATGCACTAGCCAACCTGCTAACTCTGGAACAAGGATTTCTGCATGAGTAACGGCCCGCAAGCTGGCACAGGCGAGACGATAGGTGCCGCGACGTTCATTCGAAGCCAAAACCCACCTACAGAACTCTTCCGAATCGTCCCCGGCATCCCCTGCGATTACGCACTGGAGCAGGCTTCGATCATGCTCGGCTGCGTGCACAAGCTCATTCTGAACGGTGTGATGGATGACGATGGCGCAGCGGTGTGGGCAGCTTATTACCTCAGCGGGTTCGCCAAGGCGCTGATCGATGATGCGGAGTTGGGGATGAAGCAGGCGTAACGGCGCATTGTGCGCCAAGGCTACAAACTGGACGTTAATTGACAGCCCTTTCGCCAGCAAGGCTGGCTCCTACAGGGGATCGCGGTGATCCTTGTAGGGGCCAGCCTTGCTGGCGAAGCGGTATGACGCGCTTAGACCGCCATCGGCGCCGTCATCGGCGCATGGTGCTCGTAGCCTTCCAGGCTGAAGTCGCTCGGCTCGATCTTCTCCAGCCACTCCGGCTCGTACACACCCGTCTTGGCATACTCCGGCACGCGGTCGGAGATCACCAGCCTGGGCGCCGCCAGCGGCTCGCGCTTGAGCTGTTCGGTGAGCATGTCCAGGTGGTTCTCATACACGTGCGCATCACCGATGAAGTAGGTGAACCAGCGCGGCGTGTAGCCGGTCAGGCGGCCCACCAGCGACAGCAGCGCGGCGCCTTCGGTGAGGTTGAACGGTGTGCCCAGGCCCAGGTCGTTGGAGCGGATGTAGAGGGTCAGGGAAATCTCCTTGGTCTCCACGTTCGGGTGAAACTGATACAGCAGATGGCACGGCGGCAACGCCATCTCGTCCAACTGCGCACAGTTCCAGCCATGGAACAGGATGCGGCGGCTGCCCGGGTCGTTGTGGATGGTGTCGATGCACTGGCGAATCTGGTCGATGGCCTTGTACAGCACCACGAACGCCTCGCCCTCTTCTTCTGCCTCGGCAATCTTCACGAAGCCATTGCTCTGCGCCAGCTCGATGGCCGCCGGGTTGCTCAGCGGGATGCGCTTGTAGGCCGGCCACTGGCGCCATTGCACGCCGTAGATCTCGCCCAGGTCGTCATGCCCCTGGCGGAAGGGGTTGGCCAGCCACTGGGCGTTCTCGTTGGCGTTCTGGTCCCAGACCTTGCAGCCCAGTTCACGGAATTCGCCGGCGTTCTTCACGCCACGCAGAAAGCCCACCATCTCGCCGATCGCCGACTTGAACGCCAGGCGGCGGGTGGTGATGGCCGGGAAACCCTTCTGCAGGTCGAAACGCAGCATGGCGCCCGGCAGGCTGATGGTGCGCACGCCGGTACGGTTGCCCTGCAGGGTGCCGTTCTCGATCACATCACGCACCAGCTCTAGATATTGCTTCATGTCTTACCTGTCTCGATACCGGCAGGGGCCAGGCCCCTGCCGGGAAAATTAAAGCGCGGCGCCCTTGGCACTCGGCGCGCGGCGGTAGGCCAGCCAGATCAGCGCGATACCGGCGACGATCATCGGCACGCACAGCACCTGCCCCATGGTCAGCCAGCCGAAGGCCAGGTAACCCAGCTGCGCATCCGGCACCCGCACGAACTCGACGATGAAGCGGAAGATGCCGTAGAACAGCGCGAACATCCCGGAAACCGCCATGGTCGGGCGCGGTTTACGCGAGTACAGCCACAGAATCAGGAATAGTGCCACACCTTCCAGGGCGAACTGGTACAGCTGCGACGGGTGACGCGGCAATTGCGCCGGGTCGCTGAACGGCGGGAACACCATGGCCCACGGCACGTCGGTGGCCTTGCCCCACAGCTCGGCGTTGATGAAGTTGCCAATGCGCCCGGCACCCAGGCCGATTGGCACCAGCGGCGCAACGAAGTCCATCAGCTCGAAGAACGACTTGTTGTTGCGCTTGCCGAACCACAGCGCCGCCAGCATCACGCCGATGAAGCCGCCATGGAACGACATGCCGCCCTTCCACACCTCGAAGATCAGCGTCGGGTTGGCCAGGTACGCGCTCAGGTCATAGAACAGCACGTAGCCCAGGCGCCCGCCGACGATCACGCCCATGGACAGCCAGAACACCAGGTCGGAGAGTTTCTCGCGGCTCCAGGTGGGGTCGAAGCGGTGCAGCCGGCGCGACGCCAGCAGCCACGCGCCGCCGATGCCGATCAGGTACATCAGGCCGTACCAGTGGATTTTCAGCGGCCCGATGGCCAGTGCCACGGGATCGATCTGCGGGTAAGGCAGCATGGTGACTCCTCTCGTTAAAGCAAAAAGCTCAGGCCTACACAGAACAGCAGTGCGGCGAACAGCCGCTTGAGCAGGCGTGGCGACAGTTTATGCGCCAGGCGCGCACCGAAACGGGCAAAGAACATGCTGGTCAGGGCAATCCCGAGCAGCGCCGGCAAATACACGAAGCCCAGGCTGTTGGGCGGCAGGTGCGCCTCGTCCCAGCCCAGCACGATGAAACTCAGGGCACTGGCCACCGCAATCGGAAAACCACAGGCCGAGGACGTGGCCACCGCCTGCTGCATGGGCAGGCTGCGCCAGGTCAGGAAGGGCACGGTGAGCGAGCCGCCGCCGATGCCGAAGATCGCCGAGGCCCAGCCCACCACGCCGCCGGCGGCGGTCAGGCCAAGCTTGCCGGGTACGCCGCGGCTGGCCTTGGGCTTGAGGTCCAGGGCCATCTGCACGGCCACCACCAGGGCGAACACGCCGATGATCTTCTGCAGGTGCGGGCCCTGGATCAGCGAGGCGGTCTTGGCCCCTACCCCGGCGCCGAGCAGGATGCCCACGGTCATCCACACGAAGATCGGCCACTGCACCGCGCCACGGCGGTGGTGCTCGAGGATGGCGTTGACCGAGGTGAAGACAATGGTCGCCAGCGACGTGCCGACTGCCAGGTGGGTCAGCACCGAGGCGTCGAAGCCCTGCAGGGTGAAGCTCAGTACCAGCACCGGCACGATGATGATGCCGCCGCCCACGCCGAACAGCCCGGCCAGTACACCTGCACAGGCGCCCAGCACCAGATAGATCACAAATTCCATTGTCGACCCCCAAAATCAGTTCGGCATGGTAACGGAAGGTGGGCCTGTGGCTCTAGTGAAGACACGTTTAGTCGATGGATAGCGAACGCCAGTGTAGGTAGAGTGGCTGAAAACACTGGGAGCGAACCTATGTGTCTGATTGCTTTTGCATGGCGCCCGGGGCATGCCCGGCCGCTGATCGTCGCGGCCAACCGTGACGAGTTCTATGCCCGCCCCAGCCAGGCGCTGGGGGCGTGGGAGGATGCGCCGGGGGTGTATGCCGGACGTGACCTGGAGGCTGGCGGCAGCTGGCTGGGGGTCGGACCGGGCGGGCGCTTTGCGGCGCTGACCAATATTCGGGACCCGCAGCAGGCGCAGGGTGCGCGCTCGCGCGGCGAGCTGGTGGCGGGGTTTCTGCGCGGCGAGCTGGGGGTGGAGGCTTACCTGGACCATGTGGCCAGCCGCAGCAGCCAGTATTCGGGATTCAACCTGCTGGTAGGGGACGCCGGGCAGCTGGGGTACCTGAATGCGCAGGAGGCGGCGCCGGTGCTGCTGGGCGAGGGGGTGTACGGCTTGTCGAATGCCGGGCTGGATACGCCGTGGCCGAAACTGCTGAAGATGCGGGCTGCGCTCGAAGACCAGCTGCAGGACCCGCGACCACAGCGGCTGCTGGCGTTGCTGGGGGATGAGCAGCAGGCCGAAGAGGCCGAGCTGCCGCAGACCGGTGTGGGGCTGGCGACCGAGCGGTTACTGTCGAGCGTGTTCATTGCCAGCCAGAACTACGGGACGCGGGCGAGTACGGTGTTGATTGTCGAGGCGGATGGCAGCAGGTTGATGGTGGAGCGCAGCTTCGGGCCGTTTGGGGGGCAGTTGGGCGAGGTCACCCTGCAGGTTTGACGCTTTCGCCGGCAAGGCCGGCTCCTACATCGACCTCCTGTAGGAGCCGGCCTTGCCGGCGAAGGGCCGCGAAGCGGCCCTGGCTTCACAGGGTCTTGGAAGCCCCAGGATTGATCATCCGTGACAACCCCAGGTTCTTCAGCGCCAGTTGCAGCGAGCTGTGGATAACCTGCGGGTTATCGATACCCATCGCCTGCTCCAGCAATTCCCTGGATTTGCTCATGCTGATCTGACGCAGCATCCATTTCACTTTCGGCAGGTTGGTGGCGTTCATCGACAGGCTGTCGAAGCCCATGGCCATCAGCAGCACCGCCGCTGCCGGGTCGCCAGCCATCTCGCCACAGATGCTCACCGGCTTGCCCTCGGCATGCGCCGCGGTCACCACGTGCTGCAAGGCCTGCAGCACCGCAGGGTGCAGGTAGTCATAGAGGTCGGCCACCCGCGGGTTGTTGCGGTCGACCGCCAGCAGGTACTGGGTCAGGTCGTTGGACCCCACCGACAGGAAGTCGACCATGCGCGCCAGCTCGCGGGTCTGGTAGACCGCCGCCGGAATCTCGATCATGACCCCCACCGGCGGCATCGGCACGTCGGTGCCTTCGTCGCGCACCTCGCCCCAGGCGCGGTGGATCAGGTGCAATGCCTCTTCCAGTTCGTGTATCCCGGAGATCATCGGCAGCAGGATGCGCAGGTTGTTCAGGCCTTCGCTGGCCTTGAGCATGGCGCGGGTCTGCACCAGGAAGATCTCCGGGTGGTCCAGCGTCACGCGGATACCGCGCCAACCCAGGAACGGGTTGTCCTCCTTGATCGGGAAGTACGACAGCGCCTTGTCACCCCCGATGTCCAGGCTGCGCATGGTCACCGGCAACGGGTGGAAGGCCGCCAGTTGCTCGCGATAGATCGCCAGCTGCTCCTTTTCGCTGGGGAAGCGCTGGTTGATCATGAACGGCACTTCGGTACGGTACAGCCCCACCCCTTCGGCGCCGCGCTGCTGCGCCCGCGCCACGTCGGCCAGCAACCCGGTGTTGACCCACAGCGGCATGCGATAGCCATCGAGCGTCTCGCACGGCAGTTCGCGCAGGGCGTCCAGGCCCTGGGCCAGCTGGCGCTCCTCCTCGACCACTTCGGTGTAGTGCTTGCGCAGCACTTCGCTGGGGTTGGTGTAGACGTCGCCCTTGTAGCCGTCGACGATCATCTGGATGCCGTCGACCTTCGAATACGGCAGGTCGACCAGGCCCATCACCGTGGGGATGCCCATGGCACGCGCCAGGATCGCGACGTGGGAGTTGCCCGAGCCGAGAACCGACACCAGCCCCACCAGCTTGCCTTCGGGTACTTCGCCGAGCATGGCCGGGGTCAGCTCTTCGCTGATCAGGATGGTGTTGTCGGGGTACACCAGGGTCAGCTGGCGGGCTTCCTGCAGGTAGGCCAGCAGGCGCCGGCCGAGGTCTTTGACATCGGAGGCGCGCTCGCGCAGGTAGGCGTCGTCCATCAGCTCGAAGCGGTTGACGTGCTCGCCCACCACCTGGCGCAAGGCGCCCTGGGCCCACTGGCCGGTCTTGATGACCTCCACCACCTCGCCGCCCAGGGCGACGTCTTCGAGCATCATCAGGTACACGTCGAACAGCGCACGCTCTTCGGGGCGCAGCTGGGTGGCGAGCTTGGCCGAGAGGTTGCGCATGTCGCTGCGCACGCCTTCGAGGGCGTTGTTGAACAGTTTGAGTTCGGCGTCGATGTCGGTGACGGTCTTGTCCGGCACCACATCCAGGTCGGCCGGCGGCAGCATCACCACCGCCGTACCCACCGCCGCGCCAGGCGAGCCCGGCACGCCGACGAACTTGGCTTCCTGGATACCCTTGCCCTGGCGCCCCAGGCCGCGAATCGAGCCGGTGGCCTCGGCATGGGCGATAACCCCGGCCAGCTGCGCACTCATGGTGACCAGGAAGGCTTCTTCGCCCTCGTCGAACTGGCGACGTTCCTTCTGCTGGATGACCAGCACGCCCACCACGCGGCGGTGGTGGATGATGGGTGCACCGAGGAAGGAGGCAAAGCGCTCTTCGCCGGTTTCGGCAAAGTAGCGATAACGCGGGTGATCGGCGGCGTTTTCCAGGTTCAGCGGTTCTTCGCGGGTACCCACCAGGCCCACCAGGCCTTCGTTGGGGGCCATGCTGACCTTGCCGATGGAGCGCTTGTTCAGGCCCTCGGTGGCCATCAGCACGAAGCGGTTGCTCTCCGGGTCGAGCAGGTAGACGGAACACACCTGGCTGCCCATGGCTTCTTTGACGCGTAACACAATGATCCCCAACGCCGTCTTGAGATCCTTGGCGGAGTTAACTTCCTGGACGATCTTGCGCAGCGTATTGAGCATGGCTCGGGGTCGAACTCCGTCGTCAGTCGCGCGCCAGCAGGCGCGGGGCAAGCTCTTTGAGAGCGCGGCGGTAAACCTCGCGCTTGAATGTCACCACCTGGCCCAACGGATACCAATAGCTGACCCAGCGCCACCCATCGAATTCCGGTTTACCGGTCAAATCCATCCGCACCCGCTGCTCGTTGGACACCAGGCGCAGGAGGAACCATTTCTGTTTCTGGCCGATGCACAGCGGTTGGCTGTGGGTACGCACCAGGCGTTGGGGTAAACGATAACGCAACCAGCCACGGGTGCAGGCAAGAATTTCAACATCCTGCCGCTCCAGGCCCACTTCTTCATTCAGCTCGCGGTACAGGGCGTCTTCCGGCGTTTCCTCGGGGTTGATCCCGCCTTGTGGAAACTGCCAGGCATCCTGGTTGATCCGTCGAGCCCATAGCACCTGCCCGAGATCATTGGTCAGAATGATCCCGACATTGGGGCGAAAACCATCGGGGTCGATCACGGCAGCAACCTCGCAAACGCATGTCGCCGCATTGTTCCACAAAGCTTGCAACGCCAGCAACGCGCCGCTCCACCTTATGTGCATAGCAGATAAAAGTCCGTATTCTGTGGGCCTTTTCAGATGTTATGCGAGTGACTTCGATGCGCCTGGCTTTATTCGATCTGGACAACACGCTTCTGGGTGGCGACAGCGACCACGCCTGGGGCGATTACCTGTGCGAACGCGGGATTCTCGACCCCATCGCCTACAAGAACCGCAACGATGCGTTCTACCAGGACTACCTGGCCGGCAAGCTGGACCAGGGCGCCTACCTTGAATTCACCCTGGAGATCCTGGCCAGGACCGAAATGGCGCAACTCGACGAATGGCACCGCGACTTCATGCGCGACTGCGTCGAGCCGATCATCCTGCCCCAGGCCCTGGCGCTGCTGCAAAAGCACCGTGACGCGGGCGACAAGCTGGTGATCATCACCGCCACCAACCGCTTCATCACCGGCCCGATTGCCCAGCGCCTGGGCGTTGAGACCTTGCTGGCCACCGAGTGCGAGATGGTCGATGGTCGCTACAGCGGGCGCAGCATCGACGTGCCGTGCTTCCGTGAAGGCAAGGTGACGCGCCTGAACCGCTGGCTCGAAGAGAATGGCTTGAACCTGGACGACAGCTACTTCTATAGCGACTCGATCAACGACCTGCCGCTGCTGGAGCAGGTGGCCAACCCGGTGGCGGTGAACCCGGACCCTACCCTGCGTGCCGAAGCCGAGAAACGCGGCTGGCCGGTGATCAGCCTGCGCGATTGAGGTGTGACCATTCGCCGGCAAGGCCGGCTCCTACAGCGCAACGGGTGTAGGAGCCGGCCTGGCCGGCGAAGGCATCAGACGGGTTTTGCACCCATCAGCCCGGCAATCGCGATGAAGCACACGGCGCAGAACACCGCCAGGCCCAGCGTCACCTTCGGGTTGCCTGCGCCCGGCGCCGTGCGCAGCCGGTTAAGGCGCACACTCAGCCAGAACCAGCTGAACGCCCCCACCGTATAGATCAGGCTGGAGCCCAGCACCCAGGTCTGCCCCAATGGCCAGCCGATCAGGTGCACCAGCCACCAGCCACTGAACGGCATGCTCACCAGGCATACGCCCATCAGCAACCATACGAACAGCAAAGGCCGCTGCAACAGGCGCGTGTGCGCAGTCACGTCACCCTTGCGTCGTGCCAGCCAGACCCACAGCGCCAGGCCCAGGGCACTGCCCAGCAGCACGACCGTGGCCAGTACGTGGGCGATTTTCAGGCTTGTCAGCAATTCCATGTCTTCTTATTCCTCAGGCGTTGCCCAACAGCGTAGCCGTTCAGCCCAGAAACAGCCGGTACGCCGGGTTGTCGGTTTCATCCCAGTACGGGTAGCCGATCTTGGCCAGTGCCGCCGGCACCAGGTGGCGCTCATCATCCGGCACCTGCAGCCCGGCCACCACGCGACCATCGGCCGCGCCATGGTTGCGGTAGTGGAACATCGAGATGTTCCAGCGCCCACCCAGCTTGTTGAGGAAGTTGAACAGCGCCCCCGGCCGCTCAGGGAACTCGAAGCGCAGCACCAGCTCGTCGCTGACCCGCGCCGCGTGCCCGCCCACCATGTGGCGGATGTGCAGCTTGGCCAGCTCGTTGTCGGTCAGGTCCAGCACCGGAAAACCCTGCGCGGTCAGGCTGTGCAGCAGGGCACTGCGCGGGTCGGTGTCGGGGTGGGTCTGCACCCCGACAAAGATGTGCGCCTCGCCGTCGGCGTGGTAGCGGTAGTTGAATTCGGTGATCTGGCGCTTGCCGATGGCCTCGCAGAACGCCTTGAAGCTGCCCGGCTGTTCGGGGATGGTCACTGCGATGATCGCCTCGCGGCCCTCGCCCAGTTCGGCGCGCTCGGCCACATGGCGCAGGCGGTCGAAGTTCACGTTGGCACCGGAGTCGATGGCCACCAGGGTCTGCCCGGTCACACCTCGCAGCTCAACGTACTTCTTGATGCCGGCAACGCCCAGCGCGCCGGCAGGTTCGGTGATCGAGCGGGTATCGTCGTAGATGTCCTTGATGGCCGCGCAGATCTCGTCGGTGCTGACGGTGATCACCTCGTCCACATGATCCTTGCAGATGTCGAAGGTGTGCTGGCCGATCTGCGCCACCGCCACGCCATCGGCGAACAGGCCCACCTGCGGCAGCACCACGCGCTCGCCGGCGGCCATGGCGGCCTGCAGGCAGTTGGAGTCGTCCGGCTCGACACCGATCACCTTGATCTCGGGGCGCAGGTATTTGACGTAGGCGGCAATGCCGGCGATCAGGCCGCCGCCGCCCACCGGCACGAAGATCGCGTCCAGCGGCCCGGGGTGCTGGCGCAGGATCTCCATGGCCACGGTGCCCTGCCCGGCGATGGTGTGCGGGTCGTCATAGGGGTGGATATAGACGAAGCCCTTTTCGTCCACCAGCTTGAGCGAGTAGGCCAGCGCCTCGGGGAACGAATCGCCATGCAGCACCACCTTGGCGCCCCGCGAGCGCACGCCTTCGACCTTGATCTCGGGGGTGGTCTTGGGCATCACGATGGTGGCCTTGATCCCCAGTTCACGGGCGGCCAGCGCCAGGCCCTGGGCATGGTTGCCGGCCGAGGCGGTGACCACGCCCCGCGCCAGTTCCTCGGCGCTCAACTGCGCCAGCTTGTTGTAGGCGCCGCGGATCTTGAACGAGAACACCGGCTGCAGGTCTTCGCGCTTGAGCAGCACGTGGTTGCCCAGGCGCTTGCTGAGCTGGCCGGCCGGTTGCAGCGGGGTTTCGACGGCGACGTCATAGACGCGCGAGGTGAGGATCTTCTTGACGTACTGTTCGAGCATCGGGAACGCATCACTGGGCAGCTGGGCGGGGCCTCGGAGTCTACCGCAGCGCCCGGTCGGGCGACCACAGCCAGTCTGTGGTTTTAGCCGCTATACTACGCGCCCTCACGATACCCCTGCCCGCTCCGGAGCCCGCATGACCCAGGACCAACTCAAACAGGCTGTCGCCCAGGCCGCTGTCGATTTCATTCTGCCCAAGCTCGATGACAAGAGCATCGTCGGCGTCGGCACCGGTTCGACCGCCAACTGCTTCATCGACGCCCTGGCGCTGCACAAGGGTGCGTTCGATGGTGCGGTCGCCAGCTCCGAGGCCACGGCTGCACGCCTGAAGGGCCACGGCATTCCGGTGTACGAGCTGAACACGGTCAGCGACCTGGAGTTCTATGTGGACGGTGCCGACGAGAGCGACGAGCGCCTGAACCTGATCAAGGGCGGTGGCGCAGCCCTGACCCGCGAGAAGATCGTCGCGGCCGTGGCCAAGACCTTCATCTGCATTGCCGACGCGAGCAAGCTGGTGCCGGTACTGGGCGCCTTCCCGCTGCCGGTCGAGGTGATCCCGATGGCGCGCAGCCATGTGGCACGTCAGCTGGTGAAACTGGGCGGCGACCCGGTGTACCGCGAAGGCGTGGTGACCGACAACGGCAACATCATCCTGGACGTGTTCAACCTGCAGATCACCAACCCGGTGGAGCTGGAAACCCAGATCAACGCGATCGTGGGCGTGGTGACCAACGGCCTGTTCGCGGCGCGCCCGGCGGACCTGCTGCTGCTGGGGACCGCGGACGGCGTGAAGACCCTGACCAAGTAAGCTTGCGGGGCGGCCTCATCGCGGGCCAAGCCCGCTCCCACAGGTTCGGTGTGATCTTGTGGGAGCGGGCTTGACCCGCGATACAGCCTACTCGGTCTTCTTGAATACGTAGAACAGGTTCGGCTCGCTCACCACATACAGCGTCCCGGCATCGTCCAGCGCAATCCCCTCGGCCTGCGGCACGCTCGCCTTCAACCCGGCAGACCCCTTGCGCAGCGACAGGCTGCTGATCGGCTTGCCCTTCACGTCCAGCTCCAGCACCAGTTGCGATTCGTCCGACAGGGCCAGCAGATGCCCGCTGCGCTCGTCGAACTGCAAGCTCGACAGGTCTCTCACGAACAACCGCGAATCACGCTTGCGGTCCTGCACCACGTGCACCGCAAAGGGCTGCTCCGGATTGTCATGGGGAAACCCGTGCACCTCGTAGATCAGCATCGGGTCGCGCTCCTTGGCCACGAACAGGCGCTTGCCGCCCGAGTCGTAGGCCAGCCCCTCGAAACCCTTGTTGCCGTTCAGGCCGATGCCCAGGGTAAGCTGCTCGGCATCCTTGGCATCCAGGAACGCGGTATCGGGCGCCACATGCACCCGGATCAGGCGCTGCTCGCGCTCGTCGGTGATCACGAAACTGCCCGGCCCCACATACTCCACCGCCTCGGGGTCGCCGAAACCGGTCAGGGGGATGCGCCGCACGATGCGCCCCTCCAGCGACAGCTCGATCAGTTCGGGGTTCTTGTTGGTGACCGTGTACAGGCTGTTGCGGTCCGGGTCGAAGGTCAGCGCCGAAATATCCGCCTGCAGCCCCTCGACCGGGCGTGCCTCGACCACCACCTGGTAGCGGCTCAGCCCCATGCCCTGCTCGGCCGGCTGCCACCAGGCCTTGAGGTCGAACCAGGCACGCTCGAACACGCGGTGCTGCTGCCCCGCCACGCCCAGGGCGGCAAGGGCCAGCAGACTGAAAACAAGAAAGACCAGGGGCAGGTAACGACGCATTCGGGAAGACTCGGCAGGGTTCGGGCGTCATCTAACCATAGCCAACTGAATCGAAGCTTAATGCCACTATGCGGGAGTCACTGCTTGCGAAAGCGGTAGAACAGGTTCGGCTCACTGACGATGTACAGGGTGCCCTGGTCGTCCATGGCCACGCCCTCGGCGCGAGGGATGCGCTTTTTCAGGCCGTTGAAACCGCCGAGCAGGGTCATGAAGCTGACCTGCTCGCCCCGCTCGTCCAGCTCCAGCAGCATGTTCGAGTCGGCCGACAGCACCAGCATGTGCCCGGTACGCGGGTCGACCCCCAGCGCCGAGAGGTTGCGCAGGTCCAGCTCGTCACTGGGCAGCGGCTGCTTGTCGCCGGTCAGCGGCGAACGGCCGTCGGTGCGCCAGGTGAACAGCCGCGGCGGACGCTCCTCGCCCAGCACGAGGCGCTGGTTGCGCGGGTCCCAGGCAATCGCCTCGAAGGCCTTGTTCTGATTGGCCGAAGGGCCCAGGTCGTATTGCGTGAAATCCTTGATGTTCAGTGCCTGGGTGCTGTCGTCCAGGCTGACGATGGTCATGGTGTGATCACGCTCGTCGACAATGGCCAACCGCCCGTCCGCCAGCACCGCAACCCCCTCGGGGTTGCTCCAGCCGTGAAGTGGCAGCTTGCGCAACACATCGCCGTCCAGGGTCAGCTCGACCAGGAACGGGTTCTTGCCCATGACGGCGAACAGGGTCTTGCGCTGGGGGTCGTAGGCCAGGTCGGAGGCCTCGTCGTCCTCCATGCCCGGCAGCACCTTGGCGTCGATATCGACCGTATAGCCCGGCAGCCAGATACTGGCCTGCTGTTCGCTCACCGACTCGAAACGCTCCTGCAGCCACAGCAGGCCACGGTCGTCCCAGTGCATGGCGATGGCCACGCCATAGCCGATCACCGCAGCCGTCACCAGCCAGGTAGACCAGCGCAACAGGAGACGACGCTTGCGCACAGGAGGGAGCGAACCGCTGGAAGGATAAGGTGTGGCCATCAGGTATTCCCGTTGTTTTTTTAGCCTGGCACGCAACACGCAGGCACGTTCACAAGGTTGATTCGCGGGGATTATCCGGATCATTTGTGAAAAAAACGGCAACGCCCGATCAAAGGCCGGGGAAAAGGTGGCAGTCGGCTATCGACTGCCACCCGGGGCAGGTCAGCGAACGCTGCCCTCGAAACGGCTCACACCGGGCAGTTCCAGCACCAGCTCATCGCCAGCGCTCAGCGGCCCGACGCCGGCCGGCGTACCGGTGAGGATCACGTCACCCGCCTGCAGCGCGAACTGCGAGGCCATGTGCTGGATCATCGGCACGATCGGGTTGAGCATCAGCGCGCTGTTGCCGTCCTGGCGCACCTCGCCGTTGATGCTCAGGCGAATGCCGATATCGGCCAGGTCCTCGAATGTGCTGCCAACCACGAAGGGCGTCAGCACGCAGGCGCCGTCGAAGCACTTGGCGCGCTCCCAGGGCAGGCCCTTTTCCTTGAGCTGCGCCTGCAGGTCACGCAGGGTCAGGTCCAGTGCCGGGGCGAAGCCGGAGATGGCGTCGAGCACTTCTTCTTCGGTAGGCGCCGGCGACAGCGACTTGCCCAGCAGCACCGCGATTTCCGCCTCGTAGTGCACCGAACCACGCTCGGCCGGGATCTTGAACCCGCCTTCCAGCGATACCACGCAACTGCCCGGCTTGATGAACAGCAGCGGCTCGGTCGGAATCGGGTTGTCGAGCTCTTTGGCGTGCTCGGCGTAGTTGCGACCGATGCACACCACCTTGCCCACCGGCAGATGAGTACGCGTGCCGTCTACATACTGGTGCTGATAGTTCATTGCCGACTCCTGGAACGATGTTATTGGCGCTGCTGGGTTCACTCGACGGCGAAGATCTTGCCCGGGTTCATGATCCCGTTGGGGTCGAACACCGCCTTCACTGCCTTCATGTACTCGATCTCGACCGGCGAACGGCTGTAGGTCAGGTAGTCACGCTTGGTCATGCCCACGCCGTGTTCGGCCGAAATCGAGCCGTTGTACTTCTCTACCGTCTCGAACACCTGCTTGTTGACCACCGCGCAACGGGAGAAGAACTCGTCCTTGCTCATGTCGTCGGGCTTGAGGATGTTCAGGTGCAGGTTGCCGTCGCCGATGTGGCCGTACCACACCACCTCGAAGTCGGGGTAGCGTTCGGCGACGATCGCGTCGATATCCTTGAGGAACGCCGGCACCTTCGACACGGTTACCGAAATGTCGTTCTTGTACGGGGTCCAGTGCGAGATGGTCTCGGAGATGTACTCGCGCAGCTTCCACAGGTTCTGCAGTTGCTGCTGGCTCTGGCTCATCACGCCGTCCAGTACCCAGCCCTGCTCGACGCAGTGCTCGAAGGTGGCCAGGGCTTCGTTGGCCACTTCCTCGGTGCTGGCTTCGAATTCCAGCAGCGCGTAGAACGGGCAATCGGTCTCGAACGGCGCAAGCACGTCACCGCGGCCCAGGACCTTGGCCAGGGCCTTGTCGGAAAGAAATTCGAAGGCGGTCAGGTCGAGCTTGCCACGGAAGGCGTGCAGCACCGGCATGATGGAGTCGAAATCAGGCGTGCCCAGCACCATCGCGGTGAGGTTGTTGGGTGCCCGGTCCAGGCGCATGGTGGCCTCGACCACGAAGCCCAGGGTACCTTCGGCGCCGATGAACAGCTGGCGCAGGTCGTAGCCGGTGGCGTTCTTGATCAGATCCTTGTTCAGCTCGAGCAGGTCGCCCTTGCCGGTCACGACCTTGAGGCCAGCTACCCAGTTGCGGGTCATGCCGTAGCGAATCACCTTGATACCGCCGGCATTGGTGCCGATATTGCCGCCAATCTGGCTGGAACCTGCCGACGCGAAGTCGACCGGGTAGTACAGGCCCTTGTCCTCGGCAAAATTCTGCAGCTGCTCGGTGATCACGCCAGGCTGGCACACCACGCTGCGGTCGAATTCGTTGAAGTCGAGAATCTGGTTCATGTAGTCGAACGCCACCACCACTTCGCCATTGGCGGCTACTGCGGCAGCCGACAGGCCGGTGCGCCCGCCCGACGGCACCAGGGCGACCTGGCGCTGGTTGGCCCAGCGCACGATGGCCTGAACCTGTTCGGTGCTCTTGGGGAACACGATGGCCAGAGGGGCTGGAGCAAAATGCTTGGTCCAGTCCTTGCCGTACGCATCAAGTGAAGCAGCGTCGGTCAGGACCTTTCCAGGCTCAACCAGGGTCATCAGCTCATCCAACAGCGCACGATCGGTCATCTACAGAACTCTCGAACAATTCATGGTCACCCTGAGCACGTTTCACGTGCCAGGGATGGGCGTAAACAGGGGTGCCTATGCTAGCATACGCACCCCCGCAGATCGTGCCGAAAGCCGATGCTGCGAGCGCTTCTTTCCCTGCCATTTTTCTCCGGGACACAGGTTTACGCAGATGAGCAAGACTTCTCTCGATAAGAGCAAGATCAAGTTCCTTCTCCTCGAAGGCGTCCACCAATCCGCCGTGGACGTCCTCAAGGCCGCCGGGTACAGCAACATCGAATACCTCACCGGCTCCCTGCCGGATGCGCAACTGAAGGAAAAGATCGCCGATGCCCACTTCATCGGCATTCGCTCTCGCACCCAGCTGACCGAAGAGGTCTTCGACTGCGCCAAGAAACTGGTCGCTGTCGGCTGTTTCTGCATCGGCACCAACCAGGTCGACCTGGACGCCGCTCGCGAGCGCGGCATCGCCGTGTTCAACGCGCCTTACTCCAACACCCGTTCGGTTGCCGAGCTGGTACTGGCCGAAGCGATCCTGCTGCTGCGCGGCATCCCCGAGAAGAACGCTTCCTGCCACCGTGGCGGCTGGATCAAGAGCGCGGCCAACTCCTTCGAGATCCGTGGCAAGAAGCTGGGCATCGTCGGCTACGGCTCGATCGGCACCCAACTGTCGGTACTGGCCGAAAGCCTGGGCATGCAGGTGTTCTTCTTCGACCCGCTGACCAAGCTGCCGCTGGGCAACGCGACCCAGGTCGCCAGCCTGCACGAGCTGCTGGGCCTGGCCGACATCGTCTCGCTGCACGTTCCTGAGCTGCCATCCACCCAGTGGATGATCGGCGAGAAGGAAATCCGCGCGATGAAAAAGGGCGCGATCCTGATCAACGCCGCCCGTGGCACCGTGGTCGAACTGGACCACCTGGCCGCCGCGATCAAGGACAAGCACCTGATCGGCGCCGCCATCGACGTGTTCCCGGTAGAGCCGCGCTCCAACGACGAGCAGTTCGAAAGCCCGCTGCGTGGCCTGGACAACGTGATCCTGACCCCGCACATCGGTGGTTCCACCGCCGAGGCCCAGGCCAACATCGGCCTGGAAGTGGCCGAGAAGCTGGTCAAGTACAGCGACAACGGTACCTCCGTGTCGTCGGTCAACTTCCCTGAAGTGGCCCTGCCGGCGCACCCGGGCAAGCACCGCCTGCTGCACATCCACCAGAACATTCCGGGCGTGCTCAGCGAGATCAACAAGGTGTTCGCGGAAAACTCGATCAACATCTCCGGTCAGTTCCTGCAGACCAACGAGAAGGTCGGCTACGTGGTGATCGACGTCGATGCCGAGTACTCGGACCTGGCGCAAGAGAAGCTGCAGCACATCAACGGCACCATCCGTTCGCGCGTGCTGTTCTAAACGCTTCGCCGGCAACACCGATACAAATGAAAAAGGCGCCCCTCGGGTCGCCTTTTTTCATGCCCGCGTTTTACTTCACGGTCACGGTGATCTTCTTCGATTCCACGCTTGGCTTGAACGGCACGTGGAACTTGTCGCCCAGCACCAGTTGCAGGGTGTGCTTGCCAGGGGTCAGGGTCAGCTGGGTTTCGGTCTGCGCCTTGCCAAAGTGCAGTACCTGCGGGCCGGCGGGCAGCGGCTGGCCGTTTTCCGGCATCAGGCTGGTGGGCAGCACCTGGTCGGCAGCCGGCGCCTTGTCGACGTCCACCAGCAGGTGATGATGGCCGCTATGCGGGGTGGCGTCGCCGGCCGGCTTGAGTTCCATGCCTTCGATGCCAAACTTGACGGTGAAGGTCTTGTCGACGGTGGCGCCATCGGCCGGGGAAACGATGAATACCTTGGCATCCTTGGGTGGTGCCTGGCTCACCAGGCCTTCGGCGGCGGCCAGCGCGGACACGCCCATCAACAAACCAGCGACGGCAGCACGCGAAAATAGGCTTTTCATTCACTTCTCCTGTGATTTACTTCGGTAACCCTTACCCCTGAATACCAGGGCAACGGTTCATTACGATAGATCAATTGCGCCAAGGCAAGCTTTAAAAAACGCCACGGAAAAATCTTCCCTGGCATCTAACATCCTCGGCCAAGTGCGGTCCTAGACACTGTTCGACCGCGACACACACAAAAAGTCGCGGCGACCGGACTCACTGCCAAAGACCAGGAAAGGGGCTTAGATGCGTTTGACTATTGGGGTACTGCTCACGGCCCTGCTGACCCCGTTGGCCCATGCCGAGCTGATCGACGAGGTCAACGATCGAAATGAACTGCGTATCGCGATCAGCGCCGATTCCTCGACCAATATCCGCAAGCAAGGCCAGTGGACCGGCTTCGAGATCGGGCTGGGCCAGGCGCTGGCCAAGGAGCTGGATGTAGGGGTGGAGTTCGTGCCCGTCGACCATGACGAGTTGCTGGACGGTGTGGAAAGCGGCCGTTACGACATCGCCCTGGACCAGATCACCGCCAGCCCCGAGCTCAAGCAGCGCCTGGGTGTCAGCGAACCCTATACCGACGGTGACGACGACAGACGCTATGTGATGCCCTTCCAGAAGGACAACCCGGCCTTCGAGAAAGCCTTGAACGCCGCCCTGCAGCGCATCAAGGACAACGGGCGCATGACCGAGCTGGCGCAGCAGGCGGCGCGGCCCGCTGTCGAGCCCCAGGCCCAGACCCACACCGAGGCGGCGGATGCTGCCGTGGACACCGACGCACCTTAGGCGTCGAGGGCATCCAGGGCCTGCACGGCCGCGTCCAGCTCCAGTTCGCTGAACACCTGCACCCCGGCCCGGCGCAACAGCGCCGTGGTCACGCCCTCACCTTCCACCCTGGTGCCGCTGAACGTACCGTCATAGGTCAGCCGGTTGCCACAGGACGGGCTGCCCGACTTGAGCACGGCCACCCTTATGGCGTGGCGCTGCACCAGTGCCAGCGCCAGGTGCGCGCCCTGCACGAACGGCGCGGTCACGTCCTCGCCAGCTACCGTCACCACCCGGGCCTGGCCCTCCAGCACCGCACTGCCCTGCCCACCGGGAATTTCCGCAGGTGGCCGCGGGGTCGGCAGGCCGCCGGCGACCTCGGGGCACAACGGCACCACGCGACCCTCCCGCTGCCAGCCCTGGAGCACATCCGGATGCCCGCTGGCGCGACCGTCATAGCGCACCGGCTGCCCCAGCAGGCAGGCGCTGACCAGAACCTTGTGCATGCTAGAAGGGCTCGTTGCCGCGCCGACGGAACCAGCCGGTGAGCGACAACCGCTCGCGGTTGGCCGGCAGCACTTCGTGGGGGATCTCGCCGGAGAGGAACACCACCAGGCAACCGCCGGTCGGCTGCACATCGTGTTCCACATTGTCCTTGAGGGTCATGCGCAACTGCCCGCCATGTTCGGGCAGCCAGTCTTCGTTGAGGTAGATCACCGCCGAGACCATGCGCCGGTCGTCGTCGCGAAAGCGGTCCAGGTGCTTGCGGTAGAAGCCGCCGGGCGGGTACAGGGCGAAGTGGCACTCGAAGTCTTCCAGGCCCAGGAACAGGCCGCGGTTCATCGCTTCGCGCAGGCCGTCCATCAACCCCAGGTACTGGTCACAGGCGTCCGAGTCACCGGGTTCGAGCCACTGGATATGGTCGTTGCGAATACCTTCGCGTACTTCCTGCGCGGGCCCTCGCCCGACCCCCGCAGGGGCCAGTTCACCTTCGGCGGCGCGGCGGCGGCACTCGGCCGCCAGTGCCCGCGTCAGCGGGGCCGGCAGGAACAGGTCGTGCTGCGACCAGCCACGGGTGGCCAGGTCGTCGACGATGCGCGACAGCAAGGGGTGATCAAGGGATATCTGCATGCCGCGCATAGTATCGAGCCGCCAGCAAAACCGACAGCGCCACTTGGCCGAGAGTGTGCATTGGCGTCTCGACAAAGCCCCGCCGGGCCACGGACAATAGCGGCCTGCCGACAGGAGTCCTGAATGCGCCGTTTGTTTTTTCTGCTGTTGATGATCTGCACCACGCCTGTCCTGGCAGATACCCACGACCAACTGTACAAGGTTGCCGGGTGGCCGGAGCAGCGCGCCCACTTCACCGATGCCCTCGATGCCGCCCAGCAGCGCTATCGCAACAGCCTGCCGCCTGCAGTCTTCCAGGCCCTGGTGAACAACAGCAACCAGCGTTTCGAACCCACCGCCGTCGACCGCCGCGCCGAAGCCCAGTTGCGCGCCAACCTCAGCGACCCCAAGCCTGCGCTGGCGTTTTTTCAATCCCCCCTGGGGCGCAAGATCGTGGCGGCCGAGCTGCTGGCCACCCGCCGTGACCAGTTGGCCAAGAATGCCAAGGGCCTGCCCAAGATCGAGGCCAGCGACAGCCGCCTGCTGATCATCGGCCACCTGGCCCAGGCCCTGCCGGCCCGCGAGGCCGGGGCCGAGGTCAGCCTGGCGATTGCCGGGGTGGCGGCCGACAGCCTGAGCCAGATGATCCCCGGCCTGCTCGGTGGCAGCCAGGCCCAGGGCCTGCTCGACGGGCAGCGCCAGCGCCTGATGCAGCAGATCGAGGCCGACCTGAACAACACCCTGCTGTATGTGTATCGCGGGCTGTCGGATGCCGAACTCGACGCCTTTGCAAGCTTTGCCGAATCGCCCGAAGGCAAGGCGTACTATGCCGCCGCCCTGGCCGCAATCCGGGCTGGCCTGGCGGTCGGTCAGAGCACCTCCGACCTGCAGTGATCAGCCCAGGCGCTGGCCGATGAAGGCAAAGTAGTCTCGGCGTATTGCCGGCAGCTCGTTGACCAGGTGGTGGCGGGCTTCGGGCATCAGCAGAATCTGCGGTTCGGCGAACTTGGCCTTGAGCACCTCAAGGTTGTACGGCCAGTCAACGGTCATGTCGGCCTGCCCCTGCACGATCAGCGGCTGGCGCGGGCTGCATGGCGCCACCTCGATACGCTTGACCCACGCCATCAGCGCCCCGACCCAGGCAGTGGGCAGGCGCCGCGGCTGCAGCGGGTCGGCCTGCAGGAACGGCAAAAAGGTAGGGTCGTTGCTGTTCTCGCTGAAGCGCCGCTCGATGCCGGTGACGAAGTGGCGCAGCACCTGATAGCTGAATTTCGACCAGCGCCACGCACGCGGGCGTACCAGCGGCGCCAGCAGGATCACCTGGCCCTGGGCCGGGCTGTGCGCGCCGTGATGCAGCAGGTGGTCGACCAGGATGGCGCCGCCGGTGCTCTGCCCACACAGGTGCCAGGGTTGCGGCAGGTTCAGCGCCTGGCCCTGCTCGAACAGCGCCTGCAGCACGTCCTGATACACCGCAAAGTCATCGATGCTGGCGCGCTCGCCACTGGACAGCCCATGACCCGGCAGGTCGCAGGCGATGACCGCGAACTGCCGGGCCAGAGCCCATTCGATGGCGTGGCGGTAGAGGCCCATGTGGTCGTAGAAACCGTGCAGCAATACCAGCGTCGCCACAGGCGCGGCGGGCAGCCAGACCTGGGCGACCAGCTCGAAGCCTGCGGTGTCGAAACGCCCCAGCCAGCTGTCGACGCCGGGAATGTCCAGGCTGTAGAAATGCCGGTACGCCTGCGCCTGGGTCGACAACGGCTGACGCGCGGCCAGCGGTTGCAGGCTGGCACGCAGGGAGTCGGGCTGGAATGACGCGGGCATGGAAGTTACCAACAACGGGGCAAAGGATTGACCTGTGATATTCATCTGTTGCGAACGGCGTGGCAAGCTGGGGGACTTTTTTGTTGCCTGTGCCGCCCCCTCGCCCGTAGGCGCCGGCCTTGCCGGCGAAAAGATACACCCCTTTCCAGAATTGGTACCCCCGATGCCCCGCCACCTGCTCACCGGACTCACCCTGCTCCTCTGCGCCGCCGGCCTGTGGTGGGCCTACGACAGCTTCCAGGGCCGCTACCTGCGCCCCTTCGACAACCACACCGCACTGTTCGCCGGCGACACTCTGCGCCTGCCAGAAGACATCGCCGGCCCCGGCCCCGTCCGCCTGGTGCACTTCTGGGACCCGGCCTGCCCCTGCAACGTCGGCAACCAGCAGCACCTGGCCGAGCTGACCGAGCACTTCGCCGCCCAGGGCGTGGAGTTCTACGTGGTGCAAAAGCCCGGTACCCACGGCCAACTGCCCGCCACCCTCGGCGCGCTCAAGCCACTGGCCGATCTGCCCGGCGCCGAGCACCTGCCGGCAAGCCCTGCGGTTGCGATCTGGGACCGCAACGGCCAGCTCGCCTACTTCGGCCCCTACAGCGAGGGTGCCACGTGCAATTCGAGCAACAGCTTCATCGAGCCCATTCTGCTGGCCCTCACCCAGGGCCGCAGCGTGAACGCCACCCACACCCTGGCGGTGGGCTGCTATTGCCCCTGGGCCGGCTAGCGTACCCGTGCCGGATTGCCCATCGCTGTCGCCCCCGCCGGCACATCGCGGGTCACCACTGCGCCCGCGCCGATGATCGCATCATCACCAATGCTCACCCCTGGCAGAATCAGCGCACCGGCACCGATCCACACGTTGCTGCCGATGTTCACCGGGCGCCCGCTCTCCAGCCCCGAACGGCGGATGGCCGGATCGCGCGGATGGTCGGCGGTGAGGATCTGCACACCGGGGCCGATCTGGCAGTCATCGCCGATGTGCACCTGCACCACGTCGAGGATCACGCAGTTGAAGTTGACGAACACGTTGGCGCCCAGCGTGATGTTGTAGCCGTAGTCGCAATGAAACGGCGGCCGGATCACCGCGCCTGCCCCCACCTTGGCGAAGTGCTCGACCAGCAGGGCATGACGCTGCTCGTTGAGCAGTTCGGGGGAATGGTTGTAGCGGTACATCCAGTGCTTGTTGGCGATCTGCTCGGCCTGCAGCTCGGGACAGCCGGCATGATAGAGCTGGCCGGCGAGCATTTTCTGCTTTTCACTGAGGTTCATCGGACCGTGGCTTCCTGGGATGGGTTAAGTTGCAGGGTCTATCCTGTGCCGAACATCTGACCGGCCAGGGCAAGGAACGATCCTCGCACAAGGAGCCCCGATGAAACGCAGCCTTACCCTTCTTGCGGTGCTCATCGCCGCCGTCGCCGGCGGCGGCTACTGGTATGCCCACAGCAAGTTGCCGCAACGCACCGGCGAAGTCACCGTGGCCGGCCTGCAGGCGCCGGTGAGCGTGCGCTACGACCAGCGCGGCGTACCGCACATCCAGGCGCAGAACGAAACCGACCTGTACCGCGCACTGGGCTACGTGCACGCCCAGGACCGCCTGTTCCAGATGGAAATCACCCGGCGCCTGGCCAATGGCGAACTGGCCGAGGTACTGGGCCCCAAGCTGGTGGAGACCGACACCCTGTTCCGCAGCCTGCGCATTGCCGAGCAGGCGCGCAGCATGGTCGCCCGCCAGGACAGGCAATCCCCGGCCTGGCTGGCCCTGCAAGCCTACCTGGAGGGCGTGAACGCCTGGCAGGACTCGCACCCCAGGCCCGTGGAGTTCGATGTGCTGGGCATCACACCGCGCCCGTTCACCGCCGAGGACACCCTGAGCATCGCAGGGTTCATGGCCTACAGCTTCGCCGCCGCGTTTCGTACCGAGCCGCTGCTGACCTACGTGCGCGATCACCTGGGCAAGTACTACCTCAGCGACTTCGACCTGGGTTGGGACCCCGAAGGCGCGGTGCAGACCCCGCCACACCTGGCCGCCGCCGACTGGCGCAGCCTGGGCCGCATCGCCCAGGTCAGCCACCAGGCGCTGGGCGATGCGGGCCTGCCGCAATTCGAGGGCAGCAACGCCTGGGCCGTCAGCGGCAGGCTCACCGCCAGTGGCAAGCCGCTGCTGGCGGGCGACCCGCATATTCGCTTCTCGGTGCCGTCGGTGTGGTACGAGGCCGAACTGTCGGCGCCGGGCTTTCACCTGTACGGCTACCACCAGGCGCTGAACCCGTTCGCCTCGCTGGGACACAACCGCGAGTTCGGCTGGAGCCTGACCATGTTCCAGAACGACGACCTCGACCTGATCGCCGAGCAGGTCAACCCGGACAACCCCGAACAGGTGAAGATCCACGGCCAGTGGCACGACCTCACCTCCACCCAGCAGCAGGTCCGGATCAAGGGGGAAGACCCGCTCACCCTCACCCTGCGCCGCTCGCCGCACGGGCCGATCATCAACCCCGCCGTCAGTGGGCATGAAAACGGCACGCCGATCGCGATGTGGTGGGCATTCCTGGAAACCGAGAACCCGATCCTGGAAGCCTTCTACGACATCAACCGCGCCAACACCCTGGACAGGATGCGTGCGGCCGCCGCCAAGATCCACGCCCCCGGCCTCAACCTGGTATGGGCCAACGCACAGGGCGATATCGGCTGGTGGGCGGCAGCGCAGTTGCCGATCCGTCCGGATGGGGTGAACCCGGCGTTCATTCTCGACGGCAGCACGGCCCAGGCCGACAAGCTCGGCTTCTACCCGTTCAGCGCCAACCCGCAGCAGGAGAACCCCGCCGCGGGCTACATCGTCTCGGCCAACTTCCAGCCGGTGTCGCCCACCGGCATGGTCATCCCCGGCTACTACAACCCGCCGGACCGCGGCCGCCAGCTCAACAACAACCTGGCCTCGCCCGGCGTGAAGTGGGACCTGCACAACAGCCAGGCATTGCAGCTGGACACGGCCACCGCCTATGGCCCGCACCTGCTCACACCGCTGCTGTCGGTACTGCGCCAGGTGGTCACCGACGTACACGAGCGCGAGCTGGTCGAGCAACTGGCCGCGTGGCACGGCGACTACCCGGTGGAATCGACCAGCGCCACGCTGTTCAACCAGCTGCTGTACGAATTCGCCCGCGCCGCCACCCATGACGAGCTCGGTGACGAATGGTTCGAGACGCTGCTGTCGACGCGCATGGTGGATACCTTGCTGCCGCGCCTGGCCGCGGACGTGGATTCGCAGTGGTGGGCGCGCAAGGGCAGCAACGCGCACAGTGACCGCGAAACGGTGGTCAAGCTGGCCTGGGACAACACCTTGGCGCACCTGCGCACCACCCTGGGCAAGGACCCGGCGAACTGGCAGTGGGGCAAGGCGCACACGTTGACCCACGGGCACCCGCTGGGTGCGCAGAAGCCGCTGAACCTGCTGTTCAACGTGGGGCCATTCGCGGCGCCGGGCGCGCATGAGGTACCGAACAACCTGTCGTCCAGAATCGGCCCGGCACCGTGGCCGGTGACCTACGGGCCATCGACGCGGCGCGTGATCGATTTCGCCGATGCGGGGACGGCGCTGAGCATCAACCCGCTCGGGCAGAGCGGCGTGGTGTTCGACAGGCACTATGCCGATCAGGCGCAGGACTATATCGACGGCAGGTATCAGCGGGCGCTGATGGGGTTGGCGGGGGAGACCGAGGGGACGTTGCGGCTGGTGCCCTAGTGCTGCTGTGCAGCCCATCGCGGGTCACGCCCGCTCCCACAGGGGTCTGCGGTGTTCGCAAAACCTGTGGGAGCGGGCGTGACCCGTGATGGCTTTTTCAGATCAGGCCGAGACCTGCGCCGCAGTGGCGCGGCGCACGTCCGGCTGCTTCCACGAGTCCGCGGCGCTTTCTTCGATGGCTTGCTGGATCGCGCGCTTGCGGCGCTCTTCGGCACGGCGGCTGAAGTACCAGACCATGAAGGTCACCAGCGACACGCTGAGCAGGATCAGGCTGGCCACCGCGTTGATCTCCGGCTTCACGCCCAGGCGCACCGCCGAGAACACTTCCATCGGCAAGGTGGTCGAACCCGGCCCGGACACGAAGCTGGCCAGCACCAGGTCGTCCAGCGACAGTGCGAACGACATCATGCCGCCCGCCGCCAGCGACGGCGCGATCATCGGGATGGTGATCAGGAAGAACACCTTCCACGGCCGCGCGCCCAGGTCCATGGCCGCCTCTTCGATGGACAGGTCCAGCTCGCGCAGGCGAGCCGACACCACCACCGCCACATAGGCGGCGCAGAACGTGGTGTGAGCGATCCAGATGGTGACGATGCCGCGCTCCTGCGGCCAGCCGATCATCTGCGCCATGGCCACGAACAGCAGCAACAGCGACAGACCGGTGATCACCTCAGGCATTACCAGCGGTGCGGTGACCAGGCCACCGAACAGCGTGCGCCCCTTGAAGCGGGTCACACGGGTCAGTACGAACGCCGCCAGGGTACCCAGCGCCACCGCGGCCACCGCGGTGTAGCAGGCGATCTCCAGCGAGCGCATCACCGAGCCCATCAGCTGGGTGTTGTCGAGCAGGCCCACGTACCACTTCACCGACCAGCCCCCCCACACCGTCACCAGCTTGGAGGCGTTGAACGAGTAGATCACCAGGATCAGCATGGGCAGGTAGATGAACAGCAGGCCTACCACCAACATCAGTTTGGAGAAACTGAAACGCTTCATGCCCTGCCCTCCATCTCTTTGGCCTGGCTGCGGTTGAACAGCAGGATGGGCACGATCAGGATTGCCAGCATCACCACCGCCAGGGCGGATGCCACCGGCCAGTCACGGTTGTTGAAGAATTCCTGCCACAGCACCTTGCCGATCATCAGGGTTTCCGGACCGCCCAGCAGCTCGGGGATCACGAACTCGCCCACCACCGGGATGAACACCAGCATGCAGCCGGCCACGATGCCGTTCTTGGACAGCGGCACGGTGATTTTCCAGAAGCTGTTGAAGGTGCTCGAACCCAGGTCGGACGCCGCTTCCAGCAGGCTCTGGTCGTGTTTGACCAGGTTGGCGTAGAGCGGCAGGATCATGAACGGCAGGTACGAATAGACCACGCCGATGTACACCGCCAGGTTGGTGTTGAGGATCTGCAGCGGCTGATCGATCAGCCCCAGCCACATCAGGAAGGCATTGAGCAGCCCGTTGTTGCTGAGGATGCCCATCCACGCATACACGCGGATCAGGATCGCCGTCCAGGTCGGCATCATGATCAGCAGCAGCAACACGGTCTGCATTTCCTTGCGCGCGTTGGCGATGGCATAGGCCATCGGGTAGCCGATCGCCAGGCACAGGATCGTGCTGATCAGGGCCATCTTCAACGAGCCCAGGTAGGCCGCGATGTACAGCTCGTCCTCGGTCAACAGGCCATAGTTGGCCAGGTTGAGTACCAGCTGCACCTTGTCTTCGAGGTAGGTGAAGATCTCGGTGTACGGCGGGATCGCCACGTCGGCTTCGGCAAAGCTGATCTTCAGCACGATGAAGAACGGCAGCATGAAGAACAGGAACAGCCACAGGAACGGCACCCCGATCACCAGGTGACGCCCTTCGGGTATCAATCGCTGAAACGCTCGCTTGAGCTTGCGCGCTGTCATGACCGCAGGACCACGCCGCTGTCGTCTTCCCACCACACGTAGACCTGGTCATCCCAGGTCGGCCGGGTGCCCTGGCGCTCGGCGTTGGCGACGAACGACTGCACGATCTTGCCGCCTGGCAGCTCCACGTAGAACACCGAATGGCCACCCAGGTAGGCGATGTCGTGCACCTTGCCATGGGACCAGTTGAACTCGAAGCTCGGCTGCTCGGTGGTCACCAGCAGTTTTTCCGGACGCAGCGCATAGGTGATGCGCTTGTCTTCGACCGAGGTGGTCACACCGTGGCCCACGTAGATCTTGCGCTCGAGCTCGGGGCTGGCGATCAGCGCGTGGCCCTCGGCGTCCTCGACCACTTCGCCTTCGAACAGGTTGACGTTGCCGATGAACTCGCACACCAGGCGGCTGGTGGGGGTTTCGTAGATATCGATGGGGCTGCCGATCTGGGCAATCCAGCCCAGGTGCATGATCGCGATGCGCTGGGCCATGGTCATGGCCTCTTCCTGGTCGTGGGTCACCATCACGCAGGTCACGCCCACGCGCTCGATGATCTCCACCAGCTCCAGCTGCATCTGCGAACGCAGTTTCTTGTCCAGCGCGCCCATCGGCTCATCGAGCAGCAGCAGCTTGGGCCGCTTGGCCAGCGAACGGGCCAGGGCCACACGCTGGCGCTGGCCACCGGAGAGCTGGTGCGGCTTGCGCTTGGCGTACTGGGTCATGTGCACCAGCTTGAGCATCTCGGCCACCCGCGCCTCGATCTCGTCCTTGCTCATGCGGTCCTGCTTGAGGCCGAAGGCGATGTTGTCGGCCACGCTCATGTGCGGGAACAGCGCGTAGGACTGGAACATCATGTTGATCGGCCGCTCGTAGGGCGGCATATCGGTGATGTCCACGCCATCGAGGAAGATCCGCCCTTCGGTCGGGCGCTCGAACCCTGCCAGCATGCGCAGCAAGGTGGACTTGCCCGAGCCGGAGCCACCGAGCAGCGCGAAGATCTCGCCCTTCTTGATCTCCAGGGACACATCGTCCACCGCTACGGTTTCGTCGAACTTCTTTGTAACCCGGTCGATCTTGACCAGCACCTGTTTAGGTTGCTGATCGCCTTCTAGGGCTTTCTTATAGGCACCGGAGGCAACTGCCATGTGTGAAACTCCCAACAAGATTTTGGTGCCCGCCCCTGCCGTGACGGGCCCTGGATAGTTACTTGCCCGACTTGATCTTGGTCCAGCTTCGGGTCATCAAACGTTGCACTTTGGGGGGTAACTCTGAGTTGACGTACAGCTTGTCCAGCACCTCTTGCGGTGGGTAAACCGCTGCGTCGGTTCGCACGCTCTGGTCCATGAGTTCGCCAGCCTTGGGGTTCGGGTTGGCGTAACCGACGTAATCGCTGACCTGGGCGATGACCTCAGGCTTGAGCAGATAGTTGATGAAGGCGTGGGCCTCTTTGACGTTCTTGGCGTCCTTGGGAATCGCCAGCATGTCGAACCAGAGGTTGCCGCCTTCCTTGGGGATCGCGTAGGCGATTTCCACGCCCTTGCCCGCCTCTTCGGCGCGGGACTTGGCCTGGAACACGTCGCCGGAAAAACCGGCGGCCACGCAGATGTCGCCGTTGGCCAGGTCCGAGATGTACTTGGACGAGTGGAAGTAGGTCACGTAGGGCCGTATGGCCAGCAGCTTCTTCTCGGCGTCGGCGTAGTCCTTGGGGTTGGTGCTGTTGGGGTCGCGGCCCATGTAGTTGAGCACCGCCGGCAGCATCTCGTCGGCCGAGTCGAGGAACGCCACGCCGCACTTGGAGAGCTTCTTGATGTTTTCCGGCTCGAACAGCACGGCCCATGAATCGATGGTGTCGGTGCCCAGCACGGCCTTGACCTTCTCGACGTTGTAGCCGATGCCATTGGTGCCCCACAGGTAGGGGACCGCGTACTGGTTGCCCGGGTCGTTCTTCTCCAGGCGCTTCATCAGGGCCGGGTCGAGATTGGAATAGTTGGGCAGCAGCGTCTTGTCGAGCTTCTGGAACGCGCCCGCCTTGATCTGCTTGCCGAGGAAATGGTTGGACGGCACCACCACGTCATAGCCGGTGCGACCGGCCAGCAGCTTGCCTTCCAGGGTTTCGTTGGAATCGAAGACGTCCTGCACCGGCTTGATGCCGGTCTCCTTTTCGAAGTCCGCAAGGGTGGTCTGGCCGATGTAGTCCGACCAGTTGTAGATATGCACCGTGGGCGCCGCCTGGACACTGATCGCCAGCGTCAGGCTCGCTGTGGCCAGGACGGCCTTGCGAAAATGTGAAGTAGACAAGTGGGAGGTCCTCTACAAAAGTGCCCGAGTCGTTTGGCAGATACGCCTGCGGTACCGGCAAACCGGCGCGCAACTTACCTTCGATACACCCATCGAGCAAAAAGAATTTGCCCTCGAGCCCCGTTCAGGCACTGTTTTTCAGTGCCTGACGGGAAAAACCGGATTTATTTGCCCGATTTGATCTTGGTCCAGCTGCGGGTGATCAGGCGCAGGGTGCCTGCATCCAGGTCGCTGATCGCGTACAGGTGCTTCTTCACTTCATCCGACGGGTAGATGCTCGGGTCGCCGGAGATGTCCTTGTCCACCAGAGCGGTGGCTGCCTTGTTGCCGTTCGGGAAGCGCACGGCGTTGGTGATCTCGGCCATGACTTCCGGCTGCATCAGGAAGTCCATGAACTTGTAGGCTGCTTCGACATTGGTGGCGTCCTTGGGAATCGCGACCATGTCATAGAAGGTGCCGGCGCCTTCTTTCGGAATGCTGTAGGCCAGCTTGACCTTGTCGCCCGCTTCGTGGGCACGGGCCTTGGACTGCTCCAGGTCACCCGAGTAACCCACGGCCACGCAGATGTTGCCGTTGGCCAGGTCCGAGATGTACTTGGAGGAATGGAAGTACGCCACCGATGGGCGAATGCTCAGGAACAGGTCTTCGGCGGCCTTCAGGTCTGCCTTGTCCTTGCTGTTGGTCGGCTTGCCCAGGTAATGCAGGGCCGCCGGGATCATTTCGGTCGGTGCGTCGAGGAAACTCACGCCGCAGCTCTTGAGCTTGGCGATGTTTTCCGGCTTGAACACCACGTCCCACGAGTCGATCTTGTCGACGCCCAGCGCGGCCTTGACCTTCTCGGGGTTGTAGCCGATGCCGATGCTGCCCCACATGTACGGGAAGGCATGCTTGTTGCCCTGGTCACTGGCATCGCCCACGGCCTTGAGCAGGTCTTCGTCGAGGTTCTTCCAGTTCGGCAGCTTGGACTTGTCCAGCTCCTGGTACACACCGGCCTTGATCTGCTTGGCCAGGAAGTTGTTGGACGGTACCACCACGTCGTAGCCCGACTTGCCGGCCAGCAGCTTGGCTTCCAGGGTTTCGTTGCTGTCGAACACATCGTAGACCACCTTGATGCCCGACTGCTTCTCGAACTTGGCGATGGTGTCCGGCGCAATGTAGTCGGACCAGTTGTAGACGTGCAGCACCTTGTCGTCCGCCTGAACAGCACCGGCCATCAACCCCGCGAGGGTAGCGGCCAACAGCGTCTTGCCCATTTTCTTCATGCGTAATGCTCCAGAATTTTTTATAGAAACCATCTGTTCAGCGACCGACTCGTTCGGCGCAAGCGCTGGGCGACTGAAACAGTCGCTAGTCTGGCAAGATCCACGGCGCGGTTTCAACCAGAGTGCGCCGCAGATCGCCATTCAACCCAAGGCTGAGCCTAGCACCTGCTCACTTCAACGCTTCGAGCGTCAGGTCCAGGCATTTGCGTGCCTTTTCCACCAGCTCGTCGATCTCCTCGCAGGTGATGACCAGCGGCGGCGCGATGATCATGGTGTCGCCCACGGCGCGCATGATCAGCCCGTTGTCGAAGCAGAACTGGCGGCAGATCATGCCCACGCCCTTGCCCTCGTAACGGGTGCGGGTCGCCTTGTCCTTGACCAGCTCGATCGCGCCGAGCATGCCCAGGCCACGGACCTCGCCCACCAGCGGATGATCGTTCAGCTCACGCAGACGTTTCTGCAAATACGGTGCCGTTTCTGCCTGAACGCGCTCGATGATTTTCTCGTCGCGCAGGATCCGCAGGTTTTCCAGGGCCACCGCTGCCGCCACCGGGTGGCCGCTGTAGGTGAAGCCGTGGTTGAAGTCGCCGCCTTCACTGAGCACGGCAGCCACTTCGTCACGCACGATCACGCCGCCCATGGGGATATAGCCCGAAGTCAGGCCCTTGGCGATGGTCATCAGGTCGGGCTTGAGGCCGTAGTAGTCGGTACCGAACCACTGGCCGGTACGACCGAAACCGCAGATCACCTCATCGGCAATGAACAGGATTTCGTACTTGGCGAGGATTTCCTTGATCTTCGGCCAGTAGGTTTCTGGTGGGATGATCACCCCGCCAGCACCCTGGATCGGCTCGGCGATAAAGGCGGCGACGTTGTCTTCGCCGACCTCGAGGATCTTCTTCTCCAGTTGCTCGGCGGCCCATACGCCGAACGCGTCCGGGGTCATGTCGCCGCCTTCGCCGAACCAGTACGGCTGCGCAATATGCACGATGCCCGGCAGCGTACCGCCCTGCTCGTGCATGCCGCTCATGCCGCCCAGGGCAGCGCCGGCCACGGTGGAGCCGTGATAGCCGTTGACCCGACCGATGATCACCTGCTTCTGCGGCTTGCCCTTGAGCGCCCAGTAATGGCGGACCATGCGCAGGTTGGTGTCGTTGCCTTCGGAGCCGGAGCCGGTGAAGAACACATGGCTCATGCCCGCAGGAGCCACCTCGGTGATCGCCCGGGCCAGCTCCAGCGCCGGCGGGTGGGCGGTCTGGAAGAACAGGTTGTAGTACGGCAGCTCGCGCATCTGGCTGGCTGCCGCCTCGGCCAGTTCTTCACGGCCGTAGCCGACGGCCACGCACCACAGCCCGGCCATGCCGTCGAGGATCTTGTTGCCCTCGCTGTCCCACAGGTGCACGCCCTTGGCCTTGGTGATGATCCGCGGGCCTTTTTCCTTCAGCTGCTTGTAGTCGCTGAACGGCGCCAGGTGATGATCACGACTCAGGTCTTGCCACTCGCGGGTTTGCGGGTTCTTGACGCTCATGTGCTTCTCCGATGACTGACGGCCGCGCTCCTGCGGCCCCGGGGTTTATCAGACCGCGAACAGCAGGAACTCGCGTTCCCAGGAGCTGATCACGCGTTTGAAATTTTCATGCTCGGCGCGTTTGGTGGCGACGTAGCCTGCGATGAATTTCTTGCCCAGGTACGGCTCCAGCGCGCTGCAGTTCTCCATGCGTTCAAGGGCGTCCTCGATGGTCAGCGGCAGGCGCAGGTTGCGCCGCTCGTAACCGCGGCCCTTGACCGGCGCGCTGGGGTTGATGCCTTCGACCATGCCGATGTAACCGCACAACAGGCTGGCGGCAATCGCCAGGTAAGGGTTGGCGTCGGCGCCGGGCAGGCGGTTTTCCACACGCCGGTTCTGCGGGCCGGCATCCGGCACGCGCAGGCCCACGGTGCGGTTCTCCTCGCCCCACTCCACGTTCACCGGCGCCGAGGTGTCGGGCAGGAAGCGGCGGAACGAGTTGACGTTGGGGGCAAACAGCGGCAGCACCGACGGGATGAACTTCTGCAGGCCACCGACGTGGTGCAGGAACAGCTGGCTCATGCTGCCGTCTTCGTTGGAGAAGATGTTCTTGCCGGTGTTCACGTCGATGATGCTCTGGTGCAGGTGCATCGCACTGCCCGGCTCGCCGGTCATGGGCTTGGCCATGAAGGTGGCGGCGACGTTGTGCTTGAGCGCGGCCTCGCGCATGGTGCGCTTGAACACCAGGATCTGGTCGGCCAGCGACAGCGCGTTGCCGTGACGGAAGTTGATTTCCATCTGCGCGGTGCCGTCCTCGTGGATCAGCGTGTCCAGGTCCAGGTGCTGCAGTTCGCACCAGTCGTAGACGTCCTCGAACAGCGGGTCGAATTCGTTGGCGGCCTCGATGGAGAACGACTGGCGACCGGTCTCGGGGCGACCCGAGCGGCCGATGGGCGGCTGCAGCGGGAAGTCCGGGTCCTCGCAGCGCTTGGTCAGGTAGAACTCCATCTCCGGCGCCACGATCGGCTGCCAGCCTTTGTCGGCGTAGAGCTTCAAGACCTTCTTGAGCACGTTGCGCGGCGACAGCTCGACCGGGTTGCCCTGCTTGTCGTAGGTGTCGTGGATCACCTGCGCGGTGGGCTCGATGGCCCATGGCACCAGGAATACCGCGTTCTCGTCGGGGCGGCAGATCATGTCGATGTCGGCCGGATCGAGCAGCTCGTAATAGATGTCATCGTCGACGTAGTCGCCGGTCACCGTCTGCAACAGCACACTTTCGGGCAGGCGCATGCCCTTTTCGGCAATGAACTTGTTGGTGGGGGAGATCTTGCCGCGCGTGATACCGGTGAGGTCGCTGATCAGACACTCGACTTCGGTGATCTTGTGCTCTTTCAACCAATCGGTGAGCTGGTCGAGGTTGTTACTCATAAATACCTCAGGAGGTAAATGTCTGGACTGACGTCAGGACGCCCAGGCTGGGCCGTCCTGCTCATTCTGGATGCCGCACGACGCTAAAGCAAAGCACCTGCCACGGGGCGAACGCGCAGGGCAATACCCGCTGGGCCGCCTGGCCGGCTATAGTGGTGGCAGTCGATTACAGAAGAGGGTGCGATACCGGGCATGCAGCCCAGGCCGTCAATTATTGCGGCCAGGTGGCGGTGCACGGCCACGCGGTATCTGCCGTGGGTGCGGCGGGCGTGCAGACCGATCCGCGCGGTGCGGCCGGTGACGCCGATTGTCGGCTGGCGAGACATGTAACCCCCGGTATTATTGCTGTTATGGGTTGCAACCGAGCTTAGCCTTGTTCATTTTTTTACACAACACCCCTGTAAAAAATAGAATACGGCCCGCTCAAAGTCGCTGTCTCGCTACCAAAGCAGGCCTTGTCGACGCCCTCATTTGCAGCAAAAATGCCGCTTCAGCGCCGTTTTAGGGCATGATGGGGCTGGCTTGACTTCAGCAGGGCTTTCGCGTTGACTGAACCTGCAAGCCCCCATTGATTGATATTTTTAACAACAAAGGTGTTGCATCATGTCGGTACCCCCGCGTGCCGTTCAGCTTAACGAAGCGAACGCGTTCCTTAAGGAACATCCTGAGGTTCTCTACGTTGACCTTCTGATTGCAGATATGAATGGTGTGGTGCGTGGCAAGCGCATCGAACGCACGAGCCTGCACAAGGTTTACGAGAAAGGCATCAACCTGCCGGCCTCCCTCTTCGCCCTGGACATCAACGGTTCCACCGTCGAAAGCACCGGCCTGGGCCTGGACATCGGCGATGCCGACCGTATCTGCTATCCCATCCCCGGCACCCTCTCCAACGAGCCCTGGCAGAAGCGCCCTACCGCGCAGCTGCTGATGACCATGCACGAGCTCGAGGGCGAGCCGTTCTTCGCCGACCCGCGTGAAGTGCTGCGCCAGGTGGTGAGCAAGTTCGACGACCTGGGCCTGACCATCTGCGCCGCGTTCGAGCTGGAGTTCTACCTGATCGACCAGGAGAACGTGAACGGCCGTCCACAGCCGCCGCGCTCGCCGATCTCGGGCAAGCGTCCGATCTCCACCCAGGTGTACCTGATCGACGACCTCGACGAGTACGTCGACTGTCTGCAGGACATTCTGGAAGGTGCCAAGGAACAAGGCATCCCGGCTGATGCCATCGTCAAGGAAAGTGCCCCGGCGCAGTTCGAAGTGAACCTGCACCACGTGGCCGACCCGATCAAGGCCTGCGACTACGCGGTACTGCTCAAGCGTCTGATCAAGAACATCGCCTACGACCATGAGATGGACACCACCTTCATGGCCAAGCCGTACCCTGGCCAGGCGGGCAATGGTCTGCACGTGCATATCTCGGTGCTGGACAAGGATGGCAAGAACATCTTTACCAGCGAGGATCCCGAGCAGAACGCCGCATTGCGTCACGCGATCGGCGGTGTGCTCGAGACCCTGCCGGCGTCGATGGCGTTCCTGTGCCCGAACGTCAACTCGTACCGCCGTTTTGGTGCCCAGTTCTACGTGCCCAACTCCCCGACCTGGGGCCTGGACAACCGTACCGTGGCCTTGCGCGTACCGACCGGCACGCCGGACGCCGTGCGCCTGGAGCACCGTGTGGCCGGTGCCGACGCCAACCCGTACCTGCTGATGGCAGCCGTACTGGCGGGCGTGCACCACGGTCTGACCAACAAGGTCGAACCGGGCCCGGCGATGGTGGGCAACTCCTACGAGCAGAACGAGCAGAGCCTGCCGAACAACCTGCGTGATGCACTGCGCGAGCTGGACGACAGCGAGATCATGGCCAAGTACATCGATCCGAAGTACATCGATATCTTCGTGGCCTGCAAGGAAAGCGAGCTGGAGGAGTTCGAACACTCCATCTCCGACCTTGAGTACAACTGGTACCTGCACACCGTGTAAGGTCAATTCGCCGGCAAGGCCGGCTCCTACAGGGTCGATGTGACCGTGTAGGAGCCGACCTTGCCGGCGAAGCCCTTAAAGCGCCTTCTCGAAGATCTTCGAATTGCGCTGGTAGTTGTACAGCGAAGCCCTCGCCGCAGGCAGCCGCTCCACCTCGCTGGGCACGAAGCCGCGTTCGCGGAACCAGTGCGCCGTGCGCGTCGTCAGCACGAACAAGGTCTTCAAGCCCATCTCCCGCGCCCGTGTCTCGATGCGCTCCAGCAACTCGTCGCCACGCCCGCCATGCCGGTATTCCGGGTTCACCGCCAGGCACGCCAACTCGCCCGCCTCCGAATCGGCGATCGGGTACAGCGCCGCGCAGGCAATGATCATCCCCTCGCGCTCCACCACACTGAACTGCTCGATCTCGCGCTCCAGCACCTCGCGCGAACGCCGCACCAGGATGCCCTGCTCTTCCAGCGGGCTGATCAGGTCCAGCAGGCCGCCGACATCCTCGATGGCCGCCTCGCGCACCTTCTCGAACTGTTCCTGAGCCACCAGCGTGCCGCCACCGTCACGGGTGAACAGCTCGGTGAGCAGCGCACCGTCCTCGGCATAGCTGACGATGTGGCTGCGCGCCACACCGCCACGGCAGGCTTCGGCGGCCGCGTCCAGCAACTCGCCCTGATAGTCCGAGCCCAGGCGTTGCAGATGCGCCGGCACCTGCTGCGGGCGCAGCTCACGCACCAGCCTGCCGCTCTCATCCATCAGCCCGCGCTCGGCGCCGAACAGCAGCAGCTTGTCGGCCCCCAGCTCGATGGCCGCACGGGTGGCGACGTCTTCGCAGGCCAGGTTGAAGATCTCGCCGGTGGGCGAATAGCCCAGCGGCGACAGCAGCACGATGGAGCGCTCGTCGAGCAGGCGATTGATGCCCTTGCGATCGACCCGGCGCACCTCGCCGGTGTGGTGATAATCGACGCCTTCGAGCACGCCGATGGGGCGCGCAGTGACCAGGTTGCCGGCGGCCACGCGCAGGCGCGAACCCTGCATCGGCGAGGCGGCCATGTCCATCGACAGGCGCGCCTCGATGGCGATGCGCAGGTGGCCGACCGCGTCGATCACGCATTCCAGGGTGGCCGCATCGGTGATGCGCAGGCCGTGATGGTAGTGCGCGCTCAGGCCGCGGGCGGCCAGGCGGCTTTCGATCTGCGGGCGCGAACCGTGCACCAGAACCAGGCGCACGCCCAGGCTGTGCAGCAGCACCAGGTCGTGGACGATATTGCCGAAGTTGGGGTGCTCGACCCCGTCACCGGGCAGCATGACCACGAAGGTGCAGTCGCGGTGGGCATTGATGTAAGGCGAAGCATGACGCAGCCAATTGACGTATTCGGGCATAACCAGAGCCTGTAGAAACCTGTGGAAAAAGGACAAGAACGGAAAAGCACACAGCGCTCGAAGGGTTATCGTCGCAACAGGTCTGGCGTCACGCGCATTCTCCTTGGGTAAAAACGGTTGAAATCAGCGGGCAATTACCGGGTTGAGGCAATAATGCCCGATCAACTCACGCAATAGACGCACGGTAGGCTCCAGGCGTGACATTTCGAGGTATTCGCCCGGCTGATGGGCACAGCTGATGTCGCCGGGGCCCAGCACCAGGGTTTCGCAGCCCAGACGTTGAAGATAAGGCGCCTCGGTACCAAAGGCCACCGCCTCGGCCGTATGCCCGGTAAGACGCTCGGCCACGCGCACCAGTTCGGCGTCGGCGGCCTGCTCGAACGGCGGCACCTCGGGAAACAGCGGCGCGTAGTCGATCTGCACCTGGTGCTGTTCGGCCAGCGGCGCCAGCTTGCTGCGGATCGCCGCACGCAGCACTTCGGGGTCCATCCCCGGTAGTGGGCGCAGGTCGAACTCCAGGGCGCACTGCCCGCAGATACGGTTGGGGTTGTCGCCACCGTGGATGCAGCCGAAGTTCATGGTCGGCTGCGGCACGCTGAACTGGGCGTTGCTGTACTGCTGCTGCCATTGCCGGCGCAGGCCCATCAGCTCGCCCATCACCGCATGCATCGCCTCCGAGGCGCTGTGGCCCAGGCTCGGATCGGACGAATGACCGCTGCGCCCGAGGATATCGATGCGCTCCATCATCACCCCCTTGTGCAGGCGGATCGGGCGCAGCCCGGTCGGCTCGCCGATCACCGCTGCACGGCCCAGCGGGCGGCCGGCGTCGGCCAGGGCGCGGGCGCCGGACATCGAACTTTCCTCGTCGCAGGTGGCCAGGATCAGCAGCGGCTGCCTGAACGGCTGCTCGAGCAGCGGGCGTACCGCTTCGATCACCAGGGCGAAGAAGCCCTTCATGTCGCAACTGCCAAGGCCCACCCAGCGCCCGTCAACCTCGGTCAGCTTGAGCGGATCGGTCTGCCACAGCTGCGGGTCATAGGGCACCGTGTCGCTGTGCCCGGCCAGCACCAGGCCGCCGGGGCCGCTGCCGTAGCTGGCCAGCAGGTTGAACTTGCCCGGCGTAACCTCCTGCAGCTCGCAGGCAAAACCCAGGTCACCCAGCCAGGTGGCCAGCAGGTCGATCACCGCGCGGTTGGACTGGTCCAGGCTCGGCTGGGTGCAACTGACCGACGGCGTGGCGATCAGGGCGGCGAACTGGTCTTTGAGCGGCGGCAAAGGCATGCGCATTCTCCTCGGTACGAGGCCCATCATAGGGCTATCGGGCACCTGGAATAAACCGTCAGCGGCCGACTCCTGTACACTGCACGGCCAAGACGCACCCAGTCATCGAGCCTGCCAGCAATGAACAAAGAAACCGAACTCAAACTGCGGGTCAGCCGCGAGACCCTCGCTGCCCTGCGCGAACACCCGTTGCTGAAGAAGCGCAACAAGTCCGGCTGGCAGCAGCGCGAGCTGCTCAATCAATATTTCGATACCCCAGAACGCGACCTGGCCGCGGCCAAGGTGGCCCTGCGCCTGCGCCGTGACGGCGACGTGGTGATCCAGACCCTCAAGGCCCGTGGCCACAGCACCGCCGGGCTGTCGGTACGCAACGAGCACGAATGGCAGCTGCCCAAGGCCAAGCTCGACCTCAAGAAGCTCGACGAGCAGGTATGGCCGGCCGAGCTGGCCGACCTGGACAAGAAAACCATCAAGCCGCTGTTCAGCACCGACTTCACCCGCGAGTACGCCGAAATCGCCTGGGGCCGTGGCAAGGCCAAGGTGGTCATCGAGGCTGCGCTGGACCTGGGCCATGTAGTGGCCGGCAAGCAGAAGGAAGCCATCTGCGAGCTTGAGCTGGAACTGCGTGAAGGCGACCCGGCCGCACTGCTGGAACTGGCCGCCGAGCTGGCCGCCAGCCTGCCGCTGATGCCGTGCGACATCAGCAAGGCCGAACGCGGCTACCGCCTGCTCGACCCCTCGAGCTTCGCCGTGAGCCTGCCGCCTGCTGAACTGAACGCCGAGATGCCGCTGGACGATGCCTTCGCGGCACTGGCCTGGCACCTGCTGGGCAGCAGCCAGCGCCTGGCCGAGCAGTACCTGTTCAACGGACACTGGCGCCTGCTGCAGGACTGGGTCCAGAGCCTGGCCGAACTGCGCGCCCTGCTCGGCAGCCTGGGCCAGGCCGCGCCACGCCCGACCACCAGCGCCCTGCGTGCCAGCCTCGACGCCCTGCTCGAGGACTGGCGCCCGCTGGTGCTGGCCGGCAACGACGACGAAGACGTGCGCCGCGCGGCGCCCGAGCAGTTCGCCGAAGAACTGCTCGACACCCGCTGGGGCCAGTTCTCGCTGGACACCTCGCGCTGGCTGCTGGCCCGTGGCTGGACCGTCGAGCGCAACAAACGTGGCGACCGCCAGGGCGCTGCGCAACTGGGCAACTGGCTCAAGGTGCTGCTGTCGGACGAAGCCAACGCGCTGCAACTGCCGCTGTACCACCGCCAGCCTGAAGACCTGGCCGAACAGCTGCCGCGCATCGAGCGCCTGCTGGCCTGGCTGCACCATGCCCGCCAGGTGCTGGAAAGCCCCGACCTGGACCGCCTGTTCGGCGAGCTGAACAAGCTGCACGAACTGGCCAGCCTGCCAATCAGCGACGACGTGCTCGAAGCCCGTGTGCATCAGGCCATGGCGGTGTTCCAGAGCCGCGGCTGGAAGCACCTGCTGCGCAAGTGACGGCTACACCGGCAAGCTGGTCGTGGACTTGATTTCGGACAAGGCCACGATCGAGTTGACCTCCTGGATCCCCGGCACCATCGACAGCTTTTCGAAGAAGAACCGTTCGTAGGCTTCGATGTCCGGGGTGACGATGCGCAGCAGGAAGTCCACTGCGCCCATCAGCACATAGCATTCCAGCACCTCGGGAAACTCGCGGATCGCCTCGGTGAATTCGGCGAAGTTGGTCCGCCCGTGGGCGTTGAGTTTGACCTCGGCGAAAATCTGCGTGTTCAGGCCGATCTTCTTGCGATCGAGCAGGGTCACCTGCCCGCGAATCACCCCCTCCTCCTTGAGCCGCTGGATCCGCCGCCAGCACGGCGACTGCGACAGGCCGACCCGTTCGGCAATCTGTGCGCTGGACAGCGACGCATCCTCCTGCAGCAGAGCCAGGATACGTCGGTCGTAGGCGTCCAGTTGGCTTTGCATGTTTTATCCCCTCAAGGCGCCATTAATGAATCGAACAATGCGCAGATTACGCAGATCGCTCGATCATAGAGAAAAAATACCCGGTTGAAGATGTAAAAATTCCTCCATCGAAACCGGAGATTTCCCATGAACGCCCACGAACGGCTGGACAGCCCCGTCACCCCGCTGCGCAGCGATGTCTGGGCCGCCAATGCGGCGCACAGCAGCGTGCGCTACAGCCTGCAGGTGGAAGCCGAGCCGGACAGCCTGTGCCGCGTGCTCAACCTGTTTGCCCTGCAGTTCCTCACCCCGCACCAGGTACAGATGCAGCAGCAGGACGACCTGTTGAACCTGGAGATCGGCGTGGCCGGCCTGAGCTGGCACCGCGCCGAACTGATTGCACAGAAAATGCGCAACCTGATCTGTGTCGCCCAGGTCAGCGTCGAGCCTCTGGCGGCCCCGCGCATGCCGTTGCAGCAGGCACGCTGAACAGAAAAATCCGGCAACCCTTGCGACAGGCCCTGTGGTCCGCTGGCAGCTAGCCTTGGCTGGCCGCCCGACCTTCGCAAGGAAGCCCCATGCCTGCCACGCCGCCCGATCGCTGGCTCGACCTCGACACCCTGCTCGCCGAACTGCTCGCCCAGCAACGCATCAGCCCCGCCTGTGCCCGCCCCTGGCCGCAGGCTGCCAATGAACCCACACATCCGCTGGAGCGCATCGCCCGACGCGGCCTGAACGACCTGCAACGCCCCGGCCATACCCTGGACCTCGATGCCCTGGGCGAATGGCTGGGCCGCCAGGCCGGCCAGCGCCATGTGCGCATCGACCCCCTGGCACTGCAGGCAGCCAGCCTCGGCGGGCTGATGTCGGCCGCATTCGCGCGGCGTCACCAGATTCTGGCCATCGCGGTGGATGCCCACACGGTGACCGTCGCCAGCGCCCAGCCCTACGTACGCAGCTGGGAGCGCGACCTTGGGCAGGTGCTGCAACGCAGGGTGCAGCGGGTGCTGGCCAGCCCGGTGCAGATCCGTGAGCTGAGCCAGGCGGTGTTTCGCCTGGCCCACTCGGTCAGTGGTGCCAGCCAGCAGGCCGTGCCCGGGCCCGAAGGCGCCAGCCTCGAGGCACTGCTTGACCTGGGCAACAGCGCAGGCGACGTCGATGCCAACGAGACGCACATCGTCGGCATCGTCGACTGGCTGTTGCAGTACGCCTTCGAGCAGCGCGCCAGCGATATCCACATCGAGCCGCGCCGCGACCAGGGCCACCTGCGCCTGCGCATCGACGGCCTGCTGCACCCGGCCTACCAGTTCCCGCCGGCAGTGACCCTGGCGGTGGTCAGCCGGCTCAAGAGCCTGGGGCGCATGAACGTCGCGGAAAAGCGCCGCCCGCAGGATGGCCGCATCAAGGCCCGCTCGGCCGCCGGCGCCGAGGTCGAGCTGCGCCTGGCCACCCTGCCCACCGCGTTCGGCGAGAAACTGGTACTGCGTATCTTCGACCCGCACCTGCTGCACCAGGACTTCACCCAGCTGGGCCTGGACGGCAAGGCGCTGCAGCACTGGCAGGCGATGCTGCGCCAGCCCCACGGCATCATCCTGGTGACCGGGCCGACCGGCTCGGGCAAGACCAGCACCCTGTACGCCACCCTCAAGCAACTGGCCACGCCACAGGTCAACCTGTGCACCCTCGAAGACCCGATCGAACAGCTCGAGCCGGCCTTCAACCAGATGCAGGTGCAGCCCGGCATCGACCTGGGCTTTGCCAACGGTGTGCGTGCGCTGCTGCGCCAGGACCCGGACATCATCATGATCGGCGAGATCCGCGATGCCGACACCGCGCAGGTGGCGATCCAGGCCGCGCTCACCGGCCACCTGGTGCTCTCGACCCTGCACACCAACGATGCCTGCGGCGCCGTCGGGCGCCTGCTGGAACTGGGCATCGCGCCGTACCTGATCCGTGCCACGCTGGTCGGCGTGCTGGCCCAGCGCCTGGTGCGCACGCTGTGCCCGGCGTGCAAGGTGGCGCAGCCGCTCGACATGGCGCACTGGCGCGAACTCGACCCGCAGGCGCCGCTGCCCACCGCTACCTGCCAGGCTGAAGGCTGCCGCGATTGCCGGTACACCGGCTACCGGGGCCGCACCGGCCTGTTCGAGCTGCTGCCTGTGAGCCCACGCCTGCGCGAGCAGCTGTCGGGCGACGTCGACCTGGCAAACCTGCGCCGCCAGGCCCGGGCCGAGGGGCTGGGCAGCCTGCGCACGAGCGGCGCGCAAAAAGTCGCCGCAGGGCTGACTACACTGACAGAAGTGATTCGCGTTACTGCATGAAATGAAATGATCCGGCGCTGGCCTGCACAGCTGACCACATGCCAAGCTTGCGCACTTTCAGTCCTGCTGACCAAGGAAACGTCATGCAAATCGGAATGGTAATGCTGTTGTTCGTGGGCCTGGCCCTGGCGCTGGTGTTCATGGGGTTCAAGGTGGTGCCGCAGGGTTTCCAGTGGACCGTGGAACGCTTTGGCCGCTACACCACCACCCTCAAGCCGGGCCTCAACATCATCGTGCCGGTGATGGACCGCATCGGGCGCAAGATCAACATGATGGAAAGCGTGCTGGACATCCCGCCGCAGGAAGTCATCACCGCCGACAACGCCACCGTGCAGATCGATGCGGTGTGCTTCTTCCAGGTGGTCAACACGGCGCAGGCCGCCTACGAGGTCAACAACCTCGAGCACGCCACCCGCAACCTGCTGCAGACCAACATCCGTACCGTGCTCGGCTCCATGGAACTGGACGCCATGCTCAGCCAGCGCGACGCCATCAACGAGCGCCTGCTGCGCACCGTGGATGAAGCCACCGCACCGTGGGGCATCAAGATCACCCGTATCGAGATCAAGGACATCAGCCCGCCGGCCGACCTGATGGCCGCCATGTCCGGGCAGATGAAGGCCGAGCGGGTCAAGCGTGCGCAGATCCTCGAAGCCGAGGGCCTGCGGGCGGCAGCCATCCTCACCGCCGAAGGCAAGAAACAGGCGCAGATCCTCGAGGCCGAGGGTGAGCGTCAGGCGGCATTCCTGGAGTCGGAGGCCCGCGAGCGCCAGGCCGAAGCCGAAGCCCGCGCCACCCAGGTGGTGTCCGAGGCCATCGCCAACGGCAACGTGCAGGCCATCAACTACTTCGTGGCGCAGAAATACGTCGATGCGCTGGGCAAGCTGGCCTCGGCCAACAACAGCAAGGTGGTGCTGATGCCGCTGGAGGCCAGCCAGGTGATCGGCGCCGTCGGCGGCATCGGCGAAATCGTGCGGGCCACCTTCGACGGCAAGAAGGGCTGAGCATGTGGGACTACCTGCAACACCTGTCGTTCTGGGACTGGCTGGCGCTCGGTACGCTGCTGCTGATCCTGGAGGTGTTCGGCGCCGGCGGCTACCTGCTGTGGATCGGGGTGGCGGCGGCGGGCGTGGGCGTGATCACCTTCGTCGTCCCGCAGCTGCCGTGGACCTTGCAGTTCCTGCTGTTCGGCCTGCTGTCGGTATTCACCGCAGTGTTCTGGTGGCACCGTCAGCGCAGCAATGCCAGCCCCAGCGATGCGCCGGGGCTGAACATGCGCGGCCAGGAACTGATCGGCCGGACCTTCGTGGTGCAGGAGGCCATCGTGGGCGGTCGCGGCAAGATCAAGGTCGGCGACGGGGTGTGGATGGTCCGCGGGCCGGACCTGCCAGTGGGCACCCCGGTGCAAGTGCTGTCGCAGGACGGCGCGATACTGCAGGTTGGCCCCGCACCGTAGGCCCTGGGGAACTTGCCTGGGGAAATCACGATCCAACGCACCATAATAGCCCCCACACTGGAGTAAGCCCCATGCGCGTCAAACTTGCGGTTGCCACCCTTGCCTTGTTGTCGCTGCCGGTTGGCTCGGCGATGGCAGATGGCTTCTGGCGTGATGTGATTTCGTCCGGTGCCACCACCGGCTCCACCTACCTGACCTTCAAGGACCACAAGCTGGTGGTGGCGGCGCAGGAAGATGCCAGCAGCTATGTGGCCAGCAACGGCCAGATCAGCGGGCCGTATCTTGAGGCTGCCATGCAGCGTGTGCGTGCCGAGCAGCCAGGGCTGCAGGTCAGCGACATGGAGCTGGCCAATGCGATCCTGGCGCAGAATGCCGTGACCGAGTAATCACCTCGCCGGCAATGCCGGCTCCTACAGGAGCCAGCCTTGTCGGCCACGAGGCCCTGGCCTCAGCGATAATCCTCCACCGGCACACACGCACAGAACAGGTTGCGGTCCCCGTACACGTTGTCCACCCGGTTCACCGCCGGCCAGTACTTGTGCAGCCGCGCATGGTGGCTCGGCGCAACACCCTGCTCGATCGAGTAAGGTCGTTCCCACACCCCCAGCACATCCGCCAAGGTATGCGGCGCCCGCTTGAGCGGGTTGTCCTCGGCTGGCCAGTTGCCGTTCTGCACCTCTGCAATCTCGGCCCGAATCTTCAGCATCGCCTCCACGAAGCGGTCCAGCTCGGCCTTGGACTCGCTCTCGGTCGGCTCCACCATCAAGGTGCCCGGCACCGGGAACGACATGGTCGGCGCATGGAACCCGTAGTCCATCAGGCGCTTGGCCACATCCTCTTCGGTGATTGCGGTCAGCGCCTTCAAGGGCCGCAGGTCGAGGATGCACTCATGCGCCACCCGCCCATTGCGCCCGCGGTACAGCACCGGGAACGCCCCGCCCAACTGCTGGGCCAGATAGTTGGCCGACAGGATCGCCACCTCGCTGGCATCGGCCAGTTGCGGCCCCATCATGGCGATGTACATCCAGCTGATCGGCAGGATGCTCGCACTGCCCCAGGGCGCCGCACTGACCGCAGTGTTCTGCGGGTCGGGGCCGGGCACCGGCACCACCGGATGGCTGGCCACGAACGGTGCCAGGTGTGCACGCACGCCGATCGGGCCCATGCCCGGCCCGCCACCGCCATGGGGAATGCAGAAGGTCTTGTGCAGGTTCATGTGCGATACATCGGCACCGATGTCCGCCGGCCGCGCCAACCCGACCTGGGCATTGAGGTTGGCGCCATCCATGTACACCTGGCCACCGTGGCTGTGGATAACTTCGCAGATCTCACTGATGCCTTCCTCGTACACGCCGTGGGTCGACGGGTAGGTGGCCATCAGGCAGGCCAGGCGCTCACCCGCCGCCTGGGCCTTGGCCTTGAGGTCGACCAGGTCGACGTTGCCCGCCACATCGCATTCCACGATCACCACCTGCATGCCGGCCATCTGCGCAGACGCCGGGTTGGTGCCGTGCGCCGAGGCCGGGATCAGGCAGATATCGCGCTGACCCTGCTGGCGGCTGCGGTGGTACTTGCTGATCGCCAGCAGCCCCGCGTATTCACCCTGGGCACCGGAGTTGGGTTGCATGCAGATGGCATCGAAACCGGTGATCGCGCACAGCCAGCGCTCCAGCTCGTCGATCATCGCGGTATAGCCCTGGGCCTGGGTGAGCGGCGCGAACGGGTGCAGGTTGGCGAAGGCCGGCCAGGTGATGGGGATCATCTCGCTGCTGGCGTTGAGCTTCATGGTGCACGAGCCCAGCGGGATCATCGACTGGTTGAGGGCCAGATCCTTGTTCTCCAGCTGCTTGAGGTAACGCAGCATCTCGGTTTCGCTGTGGTGCAGGTTGAACACCGGGTGCGTCAGAAACGCCGACTGGCGCTGCAAGGCGTCGGGGATGCCGCTGTGCTGCGCCTGGGCATCCAGCTCGGCCACGCTCAGCCCATGGTCGGCGCCCAGAAAGATGCCGAACAGGCGCAGCACCGTGGCCTCGTCGCAGGTTTCATCCAGGCTTACGCCCAGGTGCCCGCGGCCCAGGATGCGCAGGTTGATCTGCGCGGCCTCGGCGCTCTGGATGATCGCGGTCTGGCTGCCGCCGACGTCCAGGGTCAGGGTGTCAAAGAAGTGCTCGTTCAAGCGCTTGAGCCCCTTGGCTTGCAGGCCGGCAGCCAGGATCACCGTGAGCCGGTGCACCCGCTGGGCGATGCGCCTGAGCCCTTCGGGCCCGTGGTACACGGCATAGAACCCGGCGATGTTGGCCAGCAGCACCTGCGCGGTGCAGATGTTGGAGTTGGCCTTCTCGCGGCGGATGTGCTGTTCGCGGGTCTGCAGGGCCATGCGCAGCGCCAGGTTGCCGCGCGCGTCCTTGGAAACGCCGATGATGCGCCCTGGCATGGCGCGCTTGAAGTCGTCGCGGCAGGCAAAGTAGGCCGCGTGCGGGCCCCCGTAGCCCATGGGCACGCCAAAGCGCTGGGTCGAGCCGAGCACCACGTCGGCGCCCTGCTCGCCCGGCGGGGTCAACAGCACCAGGCTCAGCAGGTCGGCGGCGACGCAGGCCAGCGCCTGCTGGGCATGCAGCTGCTCGATGGCCGGGCGCAGGTCGTGCACCCCGCCGTGGGTGTTGGGGTATTGCAGCAGCGCGCCGAACACCCGGTGCTTGTCCAGGTTGTCCAGCCCATCGACGATCAGCTCGAAGCCGAAGCCCTCGGCGCGGGTCTGCAATACGGACAGGGTCTGCGGGTGGCAATGTTCATCGACGAAGAACGCATTGCTGCGCGACTTGGCCATGCGCCGTGCCAGAGCCATGGCTTCGGCAGCGGCCGTCGCTTCGTCGAGCAGCGAGGCATTGGCCAGGTCCAGCCCGGTCAGGTCGATGACCATCTGCTGGTAATTGAGCAGCGCCTCCAGGCGACCCTGGGCGATCTCCGGCTGATACGGCGTATAGGCGGTGTACCAGCCGGGGTTCTCCAGCACGTTGCGCAGGATCACCGTGGGCGTCAGGGTAGCGTGGTACCCCATGCCGATCAGGCTGGTCCACACCTGGTTCTGCTCGGCGTAACCGCGCAGTTTTGCCAGGGCGGCCTGTTCATCAAGCGCCGGGGGCAGTTCCAGCGGGCGGTTCAGGCGAATGCCCGGCGGGACGGTCTGCTCGATCAGTTCACTGCGACTGCTCAGGCCCAGGGCCTGCAACATCGCCTGCTGCTCGGCCGCATCCGGGCCAAGATGACGACGCAGGAACGGGTTGGGATCGTGCAGTTGGCTCAGGGACGGCGACTGGGACATAGCGGCTCTCTCTTCCAAGACCAAGCCTCGAGGGGTCGAGGCTTATTGAGTCTAGGAAGGGATTGCCGTTCGTGCGGGAAAAACTACTCGCCGATGGCGGCCTTGTAGCCGGCAGCGTCCAGCAACTGCTCCAGCTCTGCCGGGTTGGACGGCTTGAGCTTGAAGATCCAGCTGGCGTAAGGATCGTTGTTCAGGTTCTCAGGGCTGTCGCTGAGGTCTTCGTTGACCGCGATCACTTCGCCGCTGACCGGCGCGTAGATATCCGAAGCGGCTTTCACCGACTCCACCACACCGGCGGCGTCCTTGGCCGCGAACACCTTGCCGACCTCGGCCAGTTCGACGAATACCACGTCGCCCAGAGCCTCCTGGGCGTGGTCGCTGATGCCCACGGTGACGGTACCGTCGGCTTCCAGCCTGGCCCACTCGTGGCTCTCGGCAAAATGCAGGTCGGCGGGGATATTGCTCATAGTGTCTTTCCTCAACAGGTCAGCGGTCGGCCCGCCGGAATGAATTCAGATCAGGATCTTGCCCTGGCGCACGAAGGTCGGCTTGACCACCCGTACCGGGTACCACTTGCCGCGAATTTCCACCTCGGCGCGGTCGGCGGTAGCCACCGGCACGCGGGCCAGGGCAATCGCCTTGCTCAGCGTAGGAGAGAAACTACCACTGGTGATCTCCCCTTCGCCAATCTGTGCGATTCGCACCACCTGATGCGCACGCAGCACACCGCGTTCCTCGAGCACCAGGCCGACCAGTTTCAGCTGCACGCCTGCGGCCTGTTCGGCCTCCAGCGCACGGCGTCCGATGAAGTCGCGGTCGGCCGGTTCCAGGGCGATGTTGTGGGCCAGGTTGGAGGTCAGTGGCGAGTGTGCCTCGTCGATGTCCTGTCCGTACAGCGTCATGCCCGCTTCCAGGCGCAAGGTATCGCGCGCGCCCAGCCCGCTGGGGGCAATACCGGCGCCGACCAGGTCGTTGAAGAACGCCGGGGCCTGCTCTGCCGGCAGGGTGATCTCCAGGCCGTCTTCGCCGGTGTAGCCGGTACGCGAGATGAACCAGTCGCGACTGCTGCGGCCTTCGAAGGGGGCCAGTTCACGAATCAGCGCCGCACGGTCACTGCTCACCAGTTCGGCCAACTTGTCCCGCGCATGCGGGCCCTGCACAGCGAAGATCGACAGTTCGGGACGCTCGCGCACCTGCACGTCGTAGTCGCCGATATGGGCCTGCAGCCAGGCCAGGTCCTTGTCGCGGGTGGCGGCGTTGGCCACCAGGCGGTAGCCGTCGTCGGTGCGGTAGACCAGCAGGTCATCGATCACACCGCCCTGTTCGTTGAGCAGGGTGCTGTACAGGGCCTTGCCGTGGGCATTCGGGCTGGCCACATCGTTGGCCAGCAACCAGCGCAGCCAGGGCGTGGCCTGGGCGCCGTGCACATCGATCACGGTGAGGTGCGAGACATCGAAGACCCCGCAGTCGCGGCGCACCTGGTGGTGCTCCTCGACTTGCGAGCCGTAATGCAGGGGCATGTCCCAACCGCCAAAATCGACCATCTTGGCGCCAAGCGCCAGGTGCAGGTCATAAAGAGGCGTACGCTGTCCCATGGGTTTCTCCTTCCGGGCGTGGCGAGGCTGCGGCTGAGGGCAGCGTTTCAGCTACCCGGTGCTGATCGGCCGCAGCGAATGCCGCGCATTGTAGCCGCAAGGGCGCAGCCTTACACCCTCAGTGACTCTGACCCGGGTGACGCGCCGAACGCCTTATCAAACCGATGACCGGCAGCAGCCCCACCAGCACCAGCGTCAACGCCGGCAGCGAGGCACGCGACCACTCGCCCTCGCTGGTCATCTCGAATACCCGCACCGCCAGGGTGTCCCAACCGAACGGGCGCATCAGCAGGGTGGCGGGCATCTCCTTGAGCACATCGACGAACACCAGCAGCGCCGCGCTCAGCGCACCCGGCACCAGCAGCGGGAGATACACCTTGAAAAACAATCGCGGGCCGCTGACCCCGAGGCTGCGCGAGGCCTCCGGCAGCGAGGGTCGGATGCGCCCCAGGCTGTTTTCCAAGGGGCCGTAGGCCACGGCGATGAAGCGCACCAGATAGGCCAGCAGCAGTGCCGCCAGGCTGCCCATCAGCAGCGGCCGGCCGGCACCGCCAAGCCAGCTCGAAAGCGGCACCACCAGCTGGTTGTCGAGGTAACTGAAGGCCAGCATGATCGACACCGCCAATACCGAGCCGGGCAAGGCGTAGCCCAGGTTGGCCAGGCTGACCCCGGCGCGCACCACGCGAGTGGGGGCCTGGCGTCGGGCAAACGCCAGCAGCAGTGCCACCGCCACGGTGATCAGCGCAGCCATGGCGCCCAGGTACAGGGTATGCAGGATGAGCGCGCCATAGCGCTCGTCGAGGTCGAAACGCCCGCGCTGCCAGAACCACACCAGCAACTGCAGCACCGGGATAACGAACGCGCAGGCAAACACCAGCAGGCACCAGCTGCTGGCAGCCAGCGCCTTGACCCCGCGCAGGTGGTACAGCGCCGCCACCCGGGGCCGCTCGTTGCTGCTGCGTACCGCACCGCGGGCCCGGCGCTCGCCGTACAGCACCAGCATGACGGCCAGCAGCAACAGGCTGGCGAGCTGGGCGGCGCTGGAGAGGCTGAAGAAGCCGTACCAGGTCTTGTAGATGGCGGTGGTGAAGGTGTCGAAGTTGAACACGGCCACCGCGCCGAAGTCGGCCAGGGTTTCCATCAGCGCCAGCGCCACGCCCGCGCCGATCGCCGGCCGCGCCATGGGCAGGGCCACGCGCCAGAAGGCTTGCAGCGGCGATTGCCCGAGCACCCGCGCCGCTTCCATCAGGCCCTTGCCCTGGGCCAGGAAGGCGGTACGTGCCAGCAGGTAGACATAGGGGTAGAACACCAGCACCAGCACGATGATCACCCCGCCGGTGGAGCGCACGCGCGGCAGGCGCATGGGGCCGAACCATTCGCGCAGCAGGGTTTGCACCGGGCCGGAGAAGTCCAGCAAACCGACGAAGACGAACGCCAGCACATAGGCGGGGATGGCGAAGGGCAGCATCAATGCCCAGTCGAGCCAGCGTCGGCCGGGGAATTCGCACAGGCTGGTGAGCCAGGCCAGGCTCACGCCCAGCACGGTGACGCCGACGCCCACGCCGAGGATCAAGGTCAGGGTGTTGCCCAACAGGCGGCTCATCTGGGTGTCGAGCAGGTGCGACCAGATCTGCAGGTCGATGCTCTGCCACGACAGCACCAGCACGCTCAGCGGCAGCAGCACCAGCGCGCAGACGGTGAAGACCAGGGGGTACCAGCGGCGTTGGGCGGGGTGGGCCAAGGGGGAGATCTCTAGCGAATGTGAGATTCGCCGGCAACGCCGGCTCCTACAGGGGTCGCGCATTACCTGTAGGAGCCGGCATTGCCGGCGAAGGGGCCCTGGAGGGCCCCGCAAGGATAAGGTCTTGCGCTCAGTTCCAGCCAGCCCGATCCATCAGGCGAATCGCTTCAGCCTGACGCTTGCCCGCCACTTCCACCGGCAGGCTGTCGGCCTTGAACTTGCCCCACGCCGCCACTTCTGCCGAAGGTTCGACCTTGGGGTTGGCCGGGAACTCCTGGTTCACATCGGCGAAGATCTTCTGCGCCTGCGGCCCGGTCATCCACTCCACAAGCTTGATCGCGGCCTCCTTGTGCGGCGCGTGCCGGGTCAAGCCGATGCCCGACAGGTTGACGTGCACGCCACGGTCGGCCTGGTTGGGCCAGAACAGCTTGATCGGCAGCTGCGGCTGCTCCTTGTGCAGGCGGCCATAGTAGTAGGTATTGACGATGCCCACGTCGCACTGCCCGGCCTCGATGGCCTTGAGCACTGCCACGTCATCCGAGAACACGTCGGTGGACAGGTTGTTCACCCAGCCCTTGAGGATCTCTTCGGTCTTCTCGGCGCCGTGGGTTTCGATCAGGGTCGCGGTCAGCGACTGGTTGTAGACCTTCTTGGCGGTACGCAGGCACAAGCGCCCTTCCCATTCCTTGCCGGCCAGCGCCTCGTAGGTGCTCAGCTCCTCGGGCTTGACCCGGTCGGTGGCGTAAGCAATGGTCCGCGCGCGCAGGCTCAGGCCGGTCCAGTCATGGGACGAAGCGCGATACTGCGGGGGAATGTTGGCGTCGATCACGGCCGACTTGATCGGCTGCAGGATACCCATCTGCTCGGCCTGCCAGAGGTTGCCGGCATCCACGGTCAGCAGCAGGTCGGCGGTGGCGTTGCTGCCCTCGGCCTTGATGCGCTGCATCAACGGCGCTTCCTTGTCGGTGATGAACTTGACCTTGACCCCGGTTTCCTTGGTGTAGGCATCGAATACCGGCTTGATCAGCTCGTCGATGCGCGAGGAATACACCACCACCTCGTCCGCCGCCTGTGCGGTACCGCCCAGCAGGGTGAGCGCCAGGGCGGCGAGTAGATGCTTGCGTGGCAACATGAAGGCGGTCCTCGGAATGCGGGAGAGGCGCAAATGGTAGTGAATGCCATTTGCCTTCTCAACCGAACTGCCAAGGGAGGAGTTACCAGATGTTGCGGTGCCGCCTCAGGCCCGTGCCAGCTCCGGCAGGTCGCCGCTCAGCCCCAGCGCCTGGCGCACGAACAGCGCCTTGGCCTCCGGCAGTTGCTCTACCCACTTCAGGCCACTGTTGCGCAGCCAGCGCAGCGGCAGCGGGTCGGCCTGGAACAGGCGCTCGAAGCCCTCCATTGCGGCCATCAAGGCCAGGTTGTGCGGCATGCGCCGTCGTTCGTAGCGGCTCAGCACGCGCACGTCGGCCAGGCGCTCGCCGCGCTCATGGGCATGCTGCAGCACTTCGGCCAGCACCGCCGCGTCCAGAAAGCCAAGGTTCACGCCCTGCCCGGCCAGCGGGTGAATGGTATGTGCCGCATCGCCGATCAACGCCAGGCCCTCGGCCACGTAGCGCTTGGCATGGCGCTGGCGCAGCGGTACGCACAGCCGTGGGTCGGCCGCCAGCACCGTGCCCAGGCGGCCCTCGAAGGCCCGCTCCAGCTCGGCGCAGAAGGCTTCGTCCGGCAGGGCCATGAGGCGCTCGGCCTGCGCAGGCGTGGTCGACCACACGATGGAGCACCAGTGCTGCTGGCCGTCGCGCAGCAGTGGCAGAAACGCCAGCGGGCCGTCATCGGTGAAGCGCTGCCAGGCCGTGGCCTGGTGCGGCTCGGCACAGCGTACGCTGGTCACGATGGCGTGGTGCAGGTAGTCCCACTCACGGGTTTGGCAGCCGGTCAGGCGGCGCACCGCCGAGTTGGCGCCGTCAGCCGCAATCACCAGCGGCGCGCGCAGGGTGCGGCCATCGGCCAGGGTCAGCAGCCAGTCGTCGCCACTGCGGCGCATCTGCTCCAGGCGGGCGTTGGCCAGCAGGCCGATCTCGCTGTCGTGCAGGCGCTGCAGCAGACCGTCCTGCACCACGCGGTTCTCGACGATGTGGCCGAGCACCTCGGCGTGCACGCTGGCGGCCGAAAAGTGGATCTGCCCGGTGCCGCTGCCGTCCCACACGTGCATGTCCGAATACGGGCTCAGGCGCCGCTCGCGGATGTGCTGCCAGGCGCCCACGCGCTCGAGGATGCGCTGGCTGGCCATCGACAGCGCGCTGACTCGCGGCTCGAAGGGCGCCTGTGCATCGAACGGCTTGACCGTCAGGGGGCTGCCGTCGAGCAGCAGGATGTCCAGGCCACTGTGCTGCAAGGCCAGGGCCAGGGCGCTACCGACCATTCCGGCACCGACAATCAACAGATCTGCGCGCATTTCCATGCTTTCAAGCCCGATAAAGAGAAGAAGGGGTCATTGGCCAGGCTGGTCCGGGCGTGTACCCAGGCCCATGGCCTGGCGGGCGAACCAGCGCTTGGCCGGGGGCAGCAGGTCCAGGCCCAGCAGGCCCAGGTTGCGCCCGGTGGCGAGCAACGGCTGGCCGCTGCCGAACAACCGCGTGACCTTGTCGGAGAAGCCCACGGTCATGTCCTGGTCCAGGCGCTGGCGCTCGCGGTAGGCCTGCAGGGTCGCCAGGTCGCCCGGTACTTCAGGCCCGGCCAGCAGACCGTCGGCCAGCGACTGCACGTCGCGCAGCGACAGGTTGAAACCCTGCCCGGCAATCGGATGCAGGCTGTGCGCGGCGTTGCCCAGCACCACCAGGTGCGAGCGCACCTGCTCCTGGGCCTCTACCAGCGACAGCGGGTAGAGGTGACGCGCGCCCACCTGGCGCAAGGTGCCCAGACGGTAGCCGAACACGCCTTGCAGCTCGGCCAGGAAGGCTCGCTCGTCTATCTCGGCCAGCCGTCTGGCATCCATTCCGGCACGGGTCCAGACCAGCGCGCAGCGGTTTTCCGGCAGCGGCAGCAAGGCCATCGGGCCGTCATCGGTGAAGCGTTCGAACGCCTGCCCGCAATGGGCCTCGCTCGGGGTGATGTTGGCGATCAGCGCACTCTGGTTGTACGGACGCTGGCTGACGTGGATGCCCAACTGCTCGCGCAGCCCGGAACGCCCGCCGTCGGCCAGTACCGCCAGGTCGCAGTCCACCGTGGTGTCGTCATCCAGTGTCAGGCGGTAGCCGTCGGCCAGCGGCTGCATCGCGCTGACCTGCGCCGGGCAGCGCCAAGTCACCACCTCGGCATCCAGCCCCTGCCACAGGCACTGGCCGAGCCAGGCGTTCTCGACCACGTAGCCGAGTGCCGGCACGCCTTCTTCCAGGGCGTCCAGGCGGGTGGCGCCAAAGCGGCCACGGTCGGACACCTGGATCTGGCGGATCGGTTCGGCGCGGCGGCTGATCGGCTGCCACAGGCCCAGACGCTCGTAGATCTGCCGGGTGCCGTAGGAAAGCGCCGAGGACCGTGCGTCGTAACTGGGCTGGAAGCTGTCGCCGGGGGCGAACGGCTCGATCAGCAGGATCTTCCAGCCACGCGCCCTGGCCCCGGCCTGCAGGGCCAGCGCCAGGCTGGCACCGACCAGGCCGCCACCGATGATGGCAAGGTTGACCCGGCTCATGCGGCGTGGCTGCGTGCAGCCGCCATCAATGCTTCGATTTCGGCCACCGTGCGCGGTACGCCGGAGGTCAGGATTTCACAGCCCTGCTTGGTCACCACTACGTCGTCCTCGATTCGTACGCCGATACCGCGCCACTTCTTCGCGACGCTCTGGTTGTCGGCAGCAATGTAGATGCCCGGCTCCACCGTCAGGGCCATGCCCGGCTCCAGCACGCGCCACTGGTCGGCGACCTTGTACTCGCCGACGTCGTGCACATCCAGCCCCAGCCAGTGACCGGCGCGGTGCATGTAGAAGGCGCGATGGGCCTCGGCCTCGATCAGCGCCGGCACGTCGCCCTTGAGCAGCCCCAGCTCCACCAGCCCTTCGGTGATCACCTGCACGGTGGCCTCGTGGGCATGGTTCCAGTGCTTGCCCGGTGCAATCGCGGCAAAGGCTGCAGCCTGGGCCTTGAGCACCAGCTCGTAGATCGCTTTCTGCTCCGGCGAGAAGCGCCCGCTGACCGGGAAGGTGCGGGTGATGTCGCTGGCGTAGCAGTCGATCTCGCACCCGGCGTCGATCAGGACCAGGTCGCCGTCCTTGAGCAGGGCGTCGTTCTGCTGGTAATGCAGGATGCAGGCGTTGCGACCCGATGCCACGATCGAGCCGTAGGCCGGCATCTTCGCCCCGCCCTTGCGGAACTCGTAGTCCAGCTCGGCCTCCAGGCTGTATTCGTGCAACCCGGCGCGGCAGGCCTGCATGGCCCGCACATGGGCGCGTGCCGAAATCGCCGCGGCCTCGCGCATCACCTTCACTTCCGTGGCCGATTTATACAGGCGCATGTCGTGCAGCAGATGATCCAGCGCAACGAACTCGTTCGGTGGCTGGGCGCCGAGGTTGGCCTTGGAGCGGATCACGTTGATCCACTCCATCAGGTGGCGGTCGAATTCGGGGTGGCTGCCCATGGCCGAGTACACCCGGTCGCGGCCTTCGATCAGGCCCGGCAGGATGTCGTCGATGTCGGTGATGGGGAACGCATCGTCCGCGCCGTATTCGCGTATCGCGCCTTCCTGGCCAGCGCGCAGGCCGTCCCACAGCTCGCGCTCGGGGTTGCGCTCGCGGCAGAACAGCACGTACTCACCGTGCTCGCGGCCGGGGATCAGCGCTATCACCGCCTCGGGCTCCGGGAAGCCGCTGAGGTACTGGAAGTCGCTGTCCTGGCGGTACACATGCTCCACGTCGCGGTTGCGAATGGCCACCGCGGCCGCGGGCAGGATGGCGATGCTGTTGGGTTCCATCTGCGCCATCAGCGCCTTGCGACGACGGGCATACTCCGCTTTGGGGATATGGGCTATTGGCACGAGGAACCCCTGTTCGGCATTTAGTGCAAGGAAGGCTTGGGCGCAGGCGCCTGTGGCTTGGCCAGCTCGGAGAACAGCAGCATCGGAGCGACGCGCAGGTACTCCATCACTTCCATATAGTCGCTTTCGCCGTCTTCGGATTCTTCCAGTGCATCCTGGACCTGGGAAATGGCATCCAGGTCACCCAGCACTTCCTTGGCTTCGGCACTCAGGCTCAGGCCTGCCGAGTTGAGGCCGAAGCCGTACAGGAAGCCTTTGCACCACTCGCCCAGGGCGATGGCACGCTCGGTCAGCGGGGCATCGTCGGTGGGCAGCAACAGCACGACGGTGACTTCTTCACCGGTGAGTTCGCCCTTGACCATCTCCTGCAGGCCGATCAAAGCGTTACGAACATTGTCTACAGGATCGACTTCCAGCAGGTGGGCCGCATCGGCCAACCAGCCGTCGGCATCGAAGCCGGCGCCGGCGCAGCTGCGCCCCAGCAACAAGCCGTGAAGCTCAGCAGGCGAAACAGGGTGACCGTTGCTGGTGAGCAAGGTGGCAAAAGCGGTGTATGGCGAATTCGTAATGGGCATGGGCAGCTAGGCGCCAGACGGCGCAATGACTAGAATGAAGGCCTTGTATCCTAGCACCGGCAGGCGCGCCAAGACCATCGACGCCGCCAATTCGGGGCATCCCGGAACTTAATGAGCGGGTAAGACCCGTCTGACAAAAGCGAGTGGCACGTCATGCCAGAGAACGACCTGCAAGCGCTGATGGGCCGATTCGAGCTGTTGATCGAACGTGTCGAGCAACTAAAGCGGCAAAATGCACTCCTATTAGCTCAGGAAAAATCCTGGCGCGAGGAGCGCGCCCACCTCATCGAAAAAAACGAGATCGCCCGGCGTAAGGTCGAATCGATGATTTCGCGGCTCAAGGCCCTGGAGCAAGACTCATGAGTTCAAGCAATAGCGTCACCGTTCAGATCCTCGACAAGGAGTATTCGATCATCTGCCCGCCGGAAGAGCGCAGCAACCTGGTCAGCGCAGCGCGCTACCTGGACAGCAAGATGCGCGAGATCCGCAGCAGCGGCAAGGTGATCGGCGCCGACCGTATCGCGGTGATGGCGGCGCTGAACATCACCCACGACCTGCTGCACAATCAGGAGCGCCCGCAGGCGCCCACCGGCGGTGCCACCCGTGAACAGGTGCGCGACCTGCTCGAACGTGTCGATCAGGCATTGGCCGACGACGCGGGTTCAAAACCGGCCTGAGTTTCGGGTATACTCCGACCACTCCCTGGAGTGCTTGCCAGTCGGTCATGTCCCTGAGCCGATACGCACAACCACGGGGGTTGCACGTGGGGCCGGTGTGCATGTCCGCTTGACGGAAAGCCTTAACGCCTCCTGTAATCTCCACCTTGAACTTTCGGGTTCAAGGGCTACACCGACAGCGGTTCGTCGGGGAGCCTGAATTCTCCAGCCTGCGCCCACCCAGCGGCGCACGCACATGCACTGCCACCCCTGCGTGGCAGTCGCCCCAGGGACCGCCCGTGCCATGACCGACACCGCGCCGCTTACCCGCCCCCAACTTCGTCGTCTGCTCCGTGATGCCCGCCGTGCCCTCAGCCCGGCCGAACAGCGCCGTGCCGCGCGCGGCCTGTACCGGCAACTGGCGCAGCACCCGCTGTTTCGTCGTGCCCGGCACATTGCCCTGTACCTGCCCAACGACAGCGAGATCGACCCGCGCCTGCTGCTGCGCGAAGCTCAACGTCGAGGCAAGCATACCTACCTGCCGGTGCTGCACGCCTGGCCCAGAACCCGCATGGCCTTCCAGCGCTTCGAGCACGGTGAAAAACTGCGCCCCAACCGCTTCCGCATCCCCGAACCACGCATCAATCTCACACGCCAGCGACCCACCTGGGCACTGGACCTGATCCTGCTGCCGCTGGTGGGTTTCGACGAGACGGGTGGGCGACTGGGCATGGGCGGCGGGTTCTATGACCGCAGCCTGGCGTATCAGGGGCGGCGCAAGGCCTGGAAGAAACCCCTGCTGCTGGGGCTGGCGCACGAATGCCAGAAAGTGCAACGACTGGCCCAGGCCAGTTGGGACGTGCCGCTGCAGGGCACGGTATCGGACAGGGGGTGGTACCTGGCACCCTGAACGGGCGCCGCAAGGCTCAACGCTTGACGGGGGTCGGGGCGGCCGGCATCTCGTAGGCGGCTGTTTCGAGTTTCTGTTCCCACAGGCTTTGTGCATAGCCGGTGGTGACCACACCCAGGCCAAACAGAAAAACGAGCACCCAGAGCAAATCCGGTTTGCGATTCATCGATTGCCCCCCTCAGGCAAACTCATCACGATGACAGCAACGGTTTTTATTATGCCGTGCAGCAGCGTCAAGCTTAAAATGCGCGCATTCTCCGACAACCTGGTGCCACACGCAAACGTTGACGCCAACCGGCTGTCGGTTTCATGCAACAGGTTATTTCAAACTTTGTCTGGAGCGTCAACGATGGCCTACTGGCTGATGAAATCCGAGCCCGACGAGCTCTCGATCGAAGACCTCGCCCGCCTCGGCCAGGCGCGCTGGGACGGGGTGCGCAACTACCAGGCGCGCAACTTCATGCGCGCCATGGCGGTGGGCGACCTGTTCTTCTTCTACCACTCCAGCTGCCCCGAGCCCGGCATCGCCGGTATTGCCCGCATCACCACCGCCGCCTACCCCGACCCCACCGCACTGGACCCCGAGAGCCACTACTTCGACGCCAAGGCCAGCGCCGAGAAGAACCCGTGGAGCGCAGTGGACGTGGAGCATGTGGAAACCTTGCGCAAGGTGCTGAGCCTTGGCTACCTCAAGCAACAGGCGGCACTGGCCGAACTGCCACTGGTACAGAAGGGCAGCCGCCTGTCGGTGATGCCGGTGACGGACGAACAATGGGCCGCGGTGCTCGCACTACGTTAATTTCGCGTAAGATGCCCACTCGTTTGATACGTATCAACCCGCCACGGTAGGCAAAACGTCAGACTCTGACGTCAAACGCAGCAGGATGCAGGTGCATGTCGATGAGCCAACACACCCCCAAACTCTTTGCCGGCGCGCTGATTGCGCTGCTGGTGGCAGCCGGCGGCCTGGGCTACTGGAAGTCCATGCACGACCGTCTGCCCGAAGGCCTGAGCATGGGCAACGGTCGCCTTGAGGCCACCGAGGTGCAGATCGCCACCAAAGTGCCGGGGCGCCTGGCCGAAGTGCTGGCCGACGAGGGCGACGTGGTACACAAGGGCCAACTGCTGGCGCGCATCGACACCCGCACCATGGAGGCCCAGCGCAACCAGGCCGAAGCCGAAGTGCTGCGTGCCCGCGAGAACTACGCGGCCGCCCAGGCCACCGTGCAGCTGCGCCAAAGCGAACAGCTGCTGGCCAGCCAGGAACTCAAGCGCGTGCGCGAACTGTTCCAGCGCAAGTACTCCAGCCAGCAATTGCTCGACCAGCAGCAGGCCCGCTACGACACCAGCAATTCAGCCGTGGTGGCAGCGCGAGCGCAACTCGCGGCAATCAAGGCCGCCATCGGTGCCGCCGAGGCCCAGGTGGCCCAGCTCACCAGCGAAATCGACGACAGCAGCCTGCGCGCGCCCATCGATGGCGTGATCCAGCTGCGCCTGGCCGAACCGGGCGAAGTGCTCGGGGCCGGCGGGCGCGTACTGCTGCTGATCGATCCCAGCGACCAGTACATGAACCTCTATCTGCCCGCCTCCACCACCGGCAAACTGACCGTGGGCGACCAGGCGCGCATCGTGCTCGATGCCCTGCCCGACCGCGCGCTGCCGGCCAAGATCAGCTTCGTGGCAGCCAAGGCGCAGTTCACCCCCAAGCAGGTGGAAACCCGTGACGAGCGCCAGAAGCTGGTGTTTCGCGTCAAGCTGCGCCTGACCGAGCCCAGCGCGGTGCCCCAGGCCAAGCCGGGCATGCCCGGCGCCGGCTATGTGCGTAGCGCCCCCGTGGACTGGCCGGCCAACCTGCAATGACGGCCCTGGCGCTGCAGGCGCGTGGCATCAGCCACCGCTACGGCTCCCTCGAGGCCCTGCAAAACATCTGCTTTGAACTTCCGGCAGGCACCCGCTGCGGCCTGATCGGCCCGGACGGTGCGGGCAAGTCGAGCCTGCTGGGGCTGATTGCCGGGGTCAAGAAGCTGCAACAGGGCGAGTTGCAGGTGCTGGACGGCTCGATCCGCCAGCGCCGCCACCGCAACAGCCTGTACCCGCGCATCGCCTTCATGCCCCAGGGCCTGGGCGGCAACCTGTACCCCGAGCTGTCGATCAGCGAGAACATCCGCTTCTTCGCCACGCTGTTCGGCCTGAGCCGCACCGAGTGCGACACGCGCATGCACGCGCTGCTGCTGGCCACCGACCTGGAACGCTTTGCCGAACGCCCGGCAGGCAAGCTCTCCGGGGGCATGAAGCAGAAACTCGGGCTGTGCTGCGCACTGATCCACGAGCCCGACCTGCTGATTCTCGACGAGCCCACCACCGGCGTCGACCCGCTGTCGCGCCGGCGCTTCTGGGAGCTGGTGGAGCAGGTGCGCGGCGAGCGTCCGCAACTGACCCTGCTGGTGGCCACCGCCTACATGGAAGAGGCCGAACAGTTCGAGCACTGTCTGATGCTCGACCGTGGTCGCCTGATCGCCCAGGGGCTGAGCCGCGAGCTGGCCAGCGCCACCGCCAGCGGCAAGCTGGACGACGCCTTCACCTGCTACCAGAGCCAGCAGCAGGATGACCGCAGCCGCACCCAGGCGCCGCTGGTGATCCCTCCACGCCCGGCCGACGACGGCGACATCGCCATCGAGGCCCATGAACTGACCCTGCGCTTCGGCGACTTCACCGCAGTGAACAAGGTCAGCTTCGCCATCGGCCGTGGCGAGATCTTCGGTTTCCTGGGCTCCAACGGCTGTGGCAAGACCACCACCATGAAGGTGCTCACCGGCCTGATGCCGGCCAGCGAAGGCAGCGCCACCCTGCTCGGCCGCCCGGTCGACGCCAAGGACCTGGCCACGCGCAAGCGCGTCGGCTTCATGTCGCAGAGCTTTTCGCTGTATGGCGAACTGAGCGTGCGTCAGAACCTCGAGCTGCACGCGCGCCTGTTCGACCTGAACAAGGCCGACAGCACCCCGCGCATCGCCGAACTGATCGAGCGCTTCGACCTGGGCGACATTGCCGACCAGCAGTCCGGCGCCCTGCCGCTGGGCCTGCGCCAGCGCCTGTCGCTGGCCGTGGCGGTGCTGCACCGGCCTGAAGTGCTGATCCTCGACGAACCCACCTCCGGCGTCGACCCGGCCGCACGCGACGACTTCTGGCGCCTGCTGATCGAGCTGTCCCGCGAGCAGGGCGTGACCATCTTCCTGTCCACCCACTTCATGAACGAGGCGCTGCGCTGCGATCGCATCTCGCTGATGCACGCCGGCCGTGTGCTGGCCTGCGATACCCCAGCCGCGCTGCAACAGCAGTTCGGTGGCCAGACCCTGGAAGACGCCTTCGTCACCTGCCTGGAACAGGCGCAGAACAGCAGCCCGGCGCCGACCGAAGCCCAACCGGTGAGCACCACCGCCGAGGCCGCCAGCCCGCCACCCCGCAGCGGCTTCAGCTTCGTGCGGCTGTTCGCGGTAGCCACCCGCGAAGGCAAGGAGCTGCTGCGCGACAAGGTGCGCCTGGCCTTCGCCCTGCTCGGTGCGCTGTTCATGATGGTGATCTTCGGCTATGGCATTTCGCTGGACGTGGAGAACCTGGCATTCGCGGTCTACGACCAGGACCAGAGCCCGCAAAGCCGTCTGTACCTGGAAGCGTTTCGCGGCTCGCGCTACTTCGCCGAGCAGGCGCCGATCCGCGACGCCGCGCAACTGCACAAGCGCCTGCAACGCTCGGAAATCAAGCTGGCGCTGGAGATCCCCCCCGGCTTTGGCCGCGACCTGAATGCCGGGCGCCAGCCGGTGGTGGCGGCCTGGCTCGATGGCGGCATGCCGTTTCGCGCCGAAACCAGCCGCAACTATGTGGAGGCCGTGCACCAGGCCAACCTCGAACAGCTCGCCGCGCTGAGCAGCCGCGCACAGCCAGGCCAGGCAGCGGTGAAACTTGAAACCCGCTTTCGCTACAACCAGGACGTGATCAGCGTGAACGCCATCGGCCCCGGGGTGATGGCGCTGATCCTGGCGTTCATTCCCGCGATGCTCACGGCGCTGGGCATCGTGCGTGAAAAAGAGCTGGGCTCGATCACCAACTTCTACGCCACGCCGCTCACGCGCCTGGAGTTCCTGCTCGGCAAGCAGGCCCCGTACCTGCTGGTGAGCCTGGTCAACCTGGCGTTGCTGGTGGCGATGAACCGCTGGCTGTTCGGCGTGCCGTTCAAGGGCAGCGCGCTGGCCCTGGCCTGCGGCGGGGTGCTGTACCTGCTGGCCACCACCAGCCTGGGGCTGCTGATCTCGGCGTTCACCCGCACCCAGATCGCGGCGATCCTGGGCACCATGATCATCACCAGCCTGCCGACCATCCAGTTCTCCGGGCTGATCGTGCCACGCTCTTCTCTCGATGGCGCGGCAGCACTGATGGGTCAGCTGTTCCCGGCCGGCTACTTCCTCGACATTGCCGTCGGCACCTTCACCAAGGCCCTGGACCTGCGCGAACTCTGGCCGCAGTGCCTGGCCCTGTTCGGGTTCTTCGCCGGCTTCACCGGGCTGAGCCTGATCATGCTGAAAAAGCAGGAGGTCTGATGCAGCGCCTGGCCCATATCTACCGCCTCGGTCTCAAGGAGCTGACCAGCCTGCGCCACGACAGCGTGCTGCTGCTGTTTCTGCTGTATGCCTTCAGCGTGGCCATCTACATGCCCGCCGCCGGCTCGGTGATCGGCGTGCACAACGCCAGCGTGGCCATCGTCGACGAAGACCACAGCCTGGTCTCGCGCAAGCTGGGCGAGGCGCTGCAACCGCCGGAGTTCCAGCCGGCGGTGACGCTGCCCTACGACCAGCTCGACCAGGCCATGGACAGCGGCCAGTACACCTTCGTGATCAATATCCCGGTGAACTTCCAGAGCGACCTGCTGGCCGGGCGCACCCCGGAACTGCAGGTGAACGTCGACGCCACCGCCATGAGCCAGGCGTTCATGGGCGCCGGCTACATCGGGCGGATCTTCGAACGCGAGCTGCTCGACTACGCCAAGCAGGCCGTGCAGAGCCCGGCGCTGCTGAGCCCACGGGCGCTGTTCAACCCCAACCTGGAGGGCGGCTGGTTTCTGGCGGTGATCCAGATCGTCAACAACATCACCATCCTGGCCATCGTGCTGACCGGCACTGCGCTGCTGCGCGAACGCGAGCATGGCACCCTCGACCACCTGCTGGTACTGCCACTGACGGCACTGGAAATCATGCTGGCCAAGATCGGCAGCAACGCGCTGGTGGTGGTGCTGTGCACCTGGGTGTCGCTGGAGGTGGTGGTCAAGGGGGCATTGGGAGTGCCGCTGGCCGGCTCCATGGGGTTGTTCCTGGGCGTGACCGCGCTGTACCTGTTCGCCAGCACCGCGCTGGGGATCTTCCTCGCCACACTGGCGCGCTCGACCCCGCAGTTCGGCTTGCTGGCGATCCCGGTGATCATCCCGATGCTGTTGCTGTCGGGCGGCAGCACGCCGCTGGACAGCATGCCGCAATGGCTGCAGTGGGTGATGCAACTGTCACCCTCCACCCACTTCGTCAGCCTGGGTGCCGCGATCCTGTTCCGCGACGCCGACGCATCGGTGGTGTGGCCGGACCTGCTGGCGCTGGCGGTGATCGGCCTGGCGTTCTTTGCGATCGCCCTGGCACGCTTTCGCCGCAGCCTGGCTTCGTGACTACTGCACGATCAGGTTGTTGAACAGCAGGTCGGCCACCACCGGCCGGCCTTCTTCGCCGTTGAGCACCTGCTGCACCTGCTTGAGGGCTTCCTGGCGAAGGTGTTCCTTGGCCTCGACGTTGCTCATGCCGTCCAGGCTCTGCTGGGTGAACAGGGCCACCAGCTGGTTGCGGATCAGCGGTTCGTGGTGCTTGACCGCGGCCGCATCCACATCGTTGTCCACGCGCAACGCCACATCGGCCTTGTACACGCGCAGCTTGGGGCCGCCATCAAGGGCATAGTTGCCCACCAGTGGCGGGGTCAGGGAGATGTACGACACCTTCGGCGCGCCCTCTCCGTCCTTGGCTTCTTCGGCCATGGCCGCCGCTGGCAGCATCAGAGCCAGTACCATCAAGATCCACGCTTTCACCAATTCGCTCCTCAAACAGTTGGCGCCAGCATACCCAGCGCCTTCGCCAAACCCAAGCCCGGGCTTATGCCGGCTTATCAGGCCGGGGCATGCTCGTTGACCCGACACCCTGCCCACCTACACTTATCGGCCACCACCCGCAAAGGAATAGCCCTGATGAAAGCCGTGTTGTGCAAAGCCCATGGTCCGGCCAGCGACCTGGTCCTCGAAGAGGTCGCCAGCCCCGTGCCCAAACGCAATGAAGTGCTGGTGCAGGTGCATGCGGCGGGGGTCAACTTCCCCGACACCCTGATCATCCAGGGCAAGTACCAGTTCCAGCCGCCACTGCCGTTCTCGCCGGGTGGCGAAGCAGCAGGGGTAGTGCTGGAGGTGGGCGAAAAGGCCGGGCCGTTGCAGGTGGGCGACCGGGTGATGGCGCTGACCGGCTGGGGCAGCTTTGCCGAGCAGATCGCGGTGCCGGGCTACAACGTGATGCCGATCCCGGCGCACATGGACTTTGCCACGGCTGCCGCATTCGGCATGACCTACGGCACCTCGATGTACGCGCTCACCCAGCGCGGGCAACTGCAAGCCGGGGAAACCCTGCTGGTGCTGGGCGCGTCGGGCGGTGTCGGGCTGGCGGCGGTGGAGATCGGCAAGGCCCTGGGCGCGCGGGTGATCGCAGCGGCCAGCAGCGCCGACAAGCTGGCCGTGGCCAAGGCTGCCGGTGCCGACGAGCTGATCAACTACAGCGAAAGCGGCCTCAAGGAGGAAATCAAGCGCCTGACCGGTGGCCAGGGCGTGGACGTGGTTTTCGACCCGGTGGGCGGCGAGCTGTTCGAACAGGCGGTGCGCGGGCTGGCGTGGAACGGACGGATGCTGGTGGTGGGGTTCGCCAGCGGGCAGATCCCGCAGTTGGCGGTGAACCTGACGCTGCTCAAGGGCGCGGCGGTGCTGGGGGTGTTCTGGGGTGCGTTCGCGCAGCGCCAGCCGGCGGATAACACCGCGAACTTCAAGCAGCTGTTTGCGTGGCATGCCGAGGGCAAGCTGAAACCACTGGTATCACAGACCTACCCACTGGCCGATGCCGGGGCTGCAATCGAGCAGTTGGCGGGGCGCAAGGCGGTGGGCAAGCTGGTGGTGTCTGTGCGATAGCCAAGCCCGCTCCCGCACTGCCCTGTGGGAGCGGACTTGACCCGCGATAGAGGCGTGAACGTCAGCTCATGTCCCAGGCCAGCAGCACCTGCTTGCACCCACGGCACACGAACTTGTAGAACCCGGTATCCCCGCCCGGCGCATACCCCACCGCGGCCCACGACCAGTCCTCCACGGTCATGCCGTTGTACTCGGCCCAGTGCTCCCGGGTCGCCGGCGTGGCCTCACTGATGTCCTCGGCGCTGGCGTCCCCGTGGAACTCGCAGGCGTCACCGCAATGGTGCATCCACTGGCTGTCCTGCCATGTGGGATAGCCCGGCGTGCGGTAGGCAATCTCGTCGAGCACCTCAGGCTTTATGCCCGCCTCCCCCATCGCATACACATCATGGAAACTGCCGTCGTAGCGCCTGGCCGCCGAACCATCGGCGATGCACCACGGGCAGATATCGCCCTCGAGTGTCTGCGCGGTGTACAGCGTGCCGTCATACAGGTAACCACGCGCCTGCCCGCAGCACACGCAAGCCTCGCTGCTGGCCACGATGTAATGAACCTTGCCGGGGTAATAGGTAAAGACCGGAAGTGGTGTTGTCATGGCATTCCTTCTCACAGCTGCTTGAGCGCAAGGTCACGCAGCTGCTGCGGCCAGGCGTCGATGAACATCAGGTCGGGCTGCCCGGCGCAGCGCCGCTCGATAGACGGCAGCGCTGCCTCGAACGCCTGCTGCGCCTGCTTGAACTGCAGCAGGGTGGGCGATGCGGGTGACGTCCTGGCCAGCAAGCCGATGGACGTGGCCACGCTGTCCATCTGCCACAGCGGCTGATGCGAGCGGATCTGACGGTAGGTGGTCAGGTAATAGTTGAACAGCTTGCACTGCAGCTGCGGCAACGCGGCCTGGGCATCCAGGGTCATCGCCATGGACTGCTCATCCATGCGAAAGAGCAGGCTCTGCACCACATCGGTTTTCACCGGCTCGCCCGCGGCCACCGTCCAGGGTTCGAACCGCACCTTTGCGATGGCCGCTTCTGCAGACGCACTGAACAACGCATGATCACTGTGCTTGACGGTTACATGGCTGACCGAGCCATCGCGCGAATCGACCTGGTAGCCGATGCGCACAGCGCCCTCCAGGCCCACCAGCCTCATGGCCCTCGGGTACACCGGGGCCGGGGGCTGCGCGAACGTGGGCACATGCTCGGCCTGCACGGCGCAGCACCAGCACAACAGTATTCCAAGCCAGCGTTTCATCCCTGATTCCCAACACGTCCATTGATAAGGGGCGCGATGGTACCGCAGGCTTCACGCCTTGTCCGCCGAATGACAACGCTTGAAGCGTGCCTCCAGGTTGCGGTCGGGCATGGCATGGGTGCGCAGCGCCGAAAGGGTCTGCTCGACATAGTCGCGGGTGGTGCCGTAGCGACCCTTGGCGCTGGCCAGGATATGGCTGAGCAAGGTGTCGGGCAGGTTGCCGGCATAGCACGGCAAGTGCCGCTCCAGCACGAAGCCCAGTGCCTGCACCTTGCTGCCGTCCTCGAGGCGGCAGTTGAGCCAGTGCGGACGGTACGCCGGGTACGGCATCTCGCGCTGCCACAGCGCCAGCAATGAATCCTCCAGGCGCTCTTCGGGCAGCCGATAGGCAAAGCCGCTGCACGAGCCACCACGGTCCAGACCGAACACCAGCCCCGGGCACTCCGGAGTGCCGCGGTGCTCGTGGGACCACAGGTACAGGCCGCGATGATAGCCATGCACGCGTGCCCGCCGGCGCTCGGCCGCGCTGCATTCCGGTCGCCAGATCAGCGAGCCATAGGCAAACAGCCAGACCGGGCCGCCCTGATGGCGGGACATGGTGTGATCAACCGATTGTCGAAGTTGCTCGTGGGTCAGTTGCTGACCGAAGTCGAGCACCGGAGGGTACGCCAAACTCGAGGGTGCAGTTTCAATTGCCGACATGATCGCCGCCAGAATTCCTCGTGAACTACTGAAGTGGCCCACTGTAAAGTCATTGCACTAACAATACATCGACCGTACGGCAGATGGCCGCTCGAATACAAGCCCCCGCTGCAAACAAAGCCCCCAGCACCGGGGCTTTCAGGCCTGCTGTTTCAAGTGTAGTAATAGTTTTTGGCGGTGTTTGCAATAATTAACGCGGCCAGCACTTATAACCAACGAGGCACAATCGGGTTATTTGAATCGGCGCGTTATTGCAACGCGCCGTTATTACCTAAGTTAGCCGCGCGGGGCATAAGCGAATACATCGGCGCGCATCTGGTGTGCGTCCATGCCAGCGTCCACCAGGGCATCGAGGGTGGCGTAGATCATGGTGGGCGAGCCACTGGCATACACGTGCACGCCCGCAAGGTCGGCAATGTCTTCGCACACGGCTTCGTGCAGCAGCCCGCAGCGCCCCTCCCAGCCGCACAGGTCGCTCACCACTTTGTGCAGGAACAGGTTGGGCAGCGTTGCCCACTCGTCCCAGTGCTCGATCTGATAGAAGTCTTCCGGGCGGCGCACTCCCCAGTACAGGTGCACCGGGTGCTTGAAGCCGCTGGCCCGGCAATGTTCGATCAGGCTGTGCATCTGCGCCATGCCGGTACCGGCAGCAATCAGTACCAGCGGCCCGTCCGGCAGTTCGGCCAGGTGCGTGTCGCCAAACGGCAGCTCCACCCGCGCCATGCGGTTGCGCTGCAACTGTGCGATCAGTTCCAGTGCACTGCTCTCGCGGGCCAGCACGTGCAACTCCAGGTCACGCCCGCTGTGTGGCGCCGAGGCCAGCGAGAACGCGGCCTTGTCGCCAGCTTCGCGCTCGATCATCAGGTACTGCCCGGCATGGTAGCGCGGCGGCTTGCCGGCCGGCGCGCGCAGACGCACGCGCCACACGTCGCCGCCCACCTCGACACATTCGCTCAACTGGCAGGCCAGCTTGCGTACCGGCAGCTCGCCCAGGGCCAACACGCCATCCCACAGCAACACGCAATCCTCCAGCGGCTCGGCGATGCAGGTGTACAGCTCGCCATGGTCCTTCACCTCGCCATCCTGGCGCACACGGCCTTCCACCAGCAGTGCCGCGCACACATGGCAATTGCCATTGCGGCAGCTCTGCGGGCAGTCATAGCCCAGACGTCGGGCCCCATCCAGTATGCGCTCACCAGGGTTCAGTGCCAGCACCGCCCCGGAGGGCTGCAAGGTAACCTGCATCAGTCTATTCCCAACTGTGTCCACAGCTCATCGATGCGTCGGGTGACGGCCTCGTCCTTGACGATGACACGCCCCCACTCGCGGGTGGTTTCGCCCGGCCACTTGTGGGTGGCATCCAGGCCCATCTTCGAGCCCAGGCCGGAAACCGGCGAGGCGAAGTCCAGGTAGTCGATCGGTGTGTTGTCGATCATCACGGTATCGCGCTTGGGGTCCATGCGCGTGGTGATGGCCCAGATCACGTCGTTCCAGTCCCGCGCGTTGATGTCGTCGTCGGTGACGATCACGAACTTGGTGTACATGAACTGGCGCAGGAACGACCACACCCCCAGCATCACGCGCTTGGCGTGCCCTGGGTACTGTTTTTTCATGGTGACCACCGCCATGCGGTACGAGCAACCTTCAGGCGGCAGGTAGAAGTCGGTGATCTCGGGGAACTGCTTCTGCAGGATCGGCACGAACACTTCGTTCAGCGCCACGCCCAGAATCGCCGGCTCGTCAGGCGGACGCCCGGTGTAGGTGCTGTGATAAATCGGCTTGGTGCGGTGGGTGATGCGCTCCACGGTGAACACCGGAAAGCTGTCGACCTCGTTGTAGTAGCCGGTGTGATCGCCATACGGGCCTTCGGGCGCCATCTCGCCGGGGTGGATCACGCCTTCGAGGATGATCTCGGCGGTGGCGGGCACCTGCAGGTCATTGCCGCGGCACTTGACCAGCTCGGTACGGTTGCCGCGCAGCAGGCCGGCGAAGGCGTACTCGGACAGGCTGTCGGGCACCGGGGTCACCGCGCCGAGGATGGTCGCCGGGTCGGCGCCCAGTGCCACGGCCACCGGGAACGGCTGGCCAGGGTGCTTCTCGCACCACTCGCGGTAGTCCAGCGCGCCGCCACGGTGGCTCAGCCAGCGCATGATGACCTTGTTGCGGGCGATGACCTGCTGGCGATAGATGCCCAGGTTCTGGCGGTCCTTGTTCGGACCTCGGGTCACGGTCAGGCCCCAGGTGATCAGCGGCGCCACGTCGCCCGGCCAGCAGTGCTGGATCGGCAGCGCGCCAAGATCGACGTCGTCCCCCTCGATCACCACGTCGTGGCAGGGCGCATCCTTGACCACCTTGGGCGCCATCGAGATGACCTTCTTGAAGATCGGCAGCTTCGACCAGGCGTCCTTCAGCCCCTTGGGCGGCTCGGGCTCCTTGAGGAAGGCCAGCAGCTTGCCGATCTCGCGCAGTTCGCTGACCGACTCGGCGCCCATGCCCATGGCCACGCGCTCCGGGGTGCCGAACAGGTTGCCCAGCACCGGAATGTCGTAACCGGTAGGGTTCTCGAACAGCAACGCCGGGCCCTTGGCACGCAGGGTGCGGTCGCAGACCTCGGTCATTTCCAGGATCGGGGAGATGGGGACCTGAATGCGCTTGAGTTCGCCGCGCTGTTCCAGGCCGCGGATAAAGTCGCGCAAATCGCGATACTGCATGCGGGAGCCTCGTGTTCGCCGTAGCGGTCGGGGTGCAAAGTGTAGCGCCGAACCCCGCCCGCCAGAATAGACAATGTACAGATAGCAAAAAGCCGGGTTTCCCCGGCTCTTGCGTACCGCCCGTGTTACTTGCGCTTCATCGACAGGAAGAACTCGTCGTTGGTCTTGGTCTGCTTGAGCTTGTCGACCAGGAACTCGATGGCGGCGATCTCGTCCATCGGGTGCAGCAGCTTGCGCAGGATCCACATGCGCTGCAGCTCGTCGTCGGCGGTCAGCAGCTCTTCGCGACGGGTACCCGAACGGTTGATGTTGATGGCCGGGAACACGCGCTTCTCGGCAATGCGACGGTCCAGGGGCAGTTCCATGTTGCCGGTACCCTTGAACTCTTCGTAGATCACTTCGTCCATCTTCGAGCCGGTCTCGACCAGCGCGGTGGCGATGATGGTCAGCGAACCGCCTTCCTCGATGTTACGTGCAGCACCGAAGAAACGCTTCGGCTTCTCCAGGGCGTGGGCGTCGACACCACCGGTCAGCACCTTGCCGGAGCTCGGGATCACGGTGTTGTAGGCACGGGCCAGACGAGTGATCGAGTCGAGCAGGATGACCACGTCCTTCTTGTGCTCGACCAGGCGCTTGGCCTTCTCGATGACCATCTCGGCCACTTGCACGTGACGGGTTGGCGGCTCGTCGAAGGTGGAGGCGACCACTTCGCCGCGCACGGTGCGCTGCATCTCGGTCACTTCTTCCGGGCGCTCGTCGATCAGCAGCACGATCAGGTGGCACTCCGGGTTGTTGCGGGTGATGTTGGCCGCGATGTTCTGCAGCATGATGGTCTTGCCCGCTTTCGGCGGGGCGACGATCAGGCCGCGCTGGCCCTTGCCGATCGGCGCGCACAGGTCGATGACGCGACCGGTGAGGTCTTCGGTGGAACCGTTGCCGGCTTCCATCTTCAGGCGCTTGTTCGGGAACAACGGCGTCAGGTTTTCGAAGAGGATCTTGTTCTTCGCGTTTTCCGGACGGTCGTAGTTGATGGTGTCGACCTTGAGCAGCGCGAAGTAGCGCTCGCCTTCTTTGGGCGGGCGGATCTTGCCGACGATGGTGTCACCGGTACGCAGGTTGAAGCGACGAATCTGGCTGGGCGAGACATAGATGTCGTCCGGGCCGGCCAGGTACGAAGCGTCAGCCGAACGCAGGAAGCCGAAACCGTCCTGGAGAATCTCCAGCACGCCGTCACCGGAGATTTCCTCGCCGCTTTTCGCGTGCTTTTTCAACAGGGAGAAAATCACGTCCTGCTTGCGCGAACGGGCCATATTTTCTATGCCCATCTGTTCGGCCAATTCGAGCAGATCGGTAATCGGCTTTTGCTTGAGTTCAGTCAGATTCATAAGGGGAATGACGTAATCATGTAAGAAGGGGGAATTAAGCTTCTGGCTTAATGAAGCCGCGCCGCAGAGAAGGCGACAGGATCGCGTACTAATTCGAATTGAGGTGCGTCGGCGACGGCGTGCAGGGGGCACTGAAAGAAACAGTGCGAGGCCGAATGTATCACTTGCATTTTCTGGCGTCTAGTCACCAGACAGAGAAAAGCCCCGACGAATGCGGGGCTTTTTTCGACTCAGATATTGGCGTCGAGGAACGCCTGCAGCTGAGACTTGGACAATGCGCCGACCTTGGTCGCCTCGACATTGCCGTTCTTGAACAGCATCAGCGTCGGGATGCCACGCACGCCGTGCTTGGCCGGGGTTTCCTGGTTTTCGTCGATGTTCAGCTTGGCGACGGTCAGTTTGCCCTCGTAGGTAGCGGCGATGTCGTCCAGAACCGGAGCGATCATTTTGCATGGGCCGCACCATTCAGCCCAGTAGTCGACCAGCACCGGACCTTCAGCCTTGAGCACGTCGGCTTCGAAGGTGGCGTCGGTGACGTGTTTGATAAGATCGCTGCTCATGGAAGTCTCCAAGGTCGTAAGCAAAAAAACGTGGCCCATCATAGCCGCCATCGCCGTAGACAGGAAGCCACGCGCGATTGACTGTAACTATAGTTGTGCGAGACGTTGCATATCGACTGTCACACAAAAGTCATAAAAAAGACTCGCAACTGCGTCAGGTCAAGCCTTGCCACACTGCGCGTTGGCGTCGGCGGCGGATCGTGGCACGATTGCCGGGTTATCGACCGAGAACCCATCACCATGCCGCAAAACCCAGCCAAGAATCTGTCCCTGATAGCCGCCATCGACCTGGGCTCCAACAGTTTTCACATGGTCGTGGCCAAGGCCCACCACAACGACATTCGCATCCTGGAGCGGTTGGGGGAAAAGGTTCAGCTGGCCGCCGGCATCGACGAAGAGCGCCAGCTCAGCGAAGAGTCCATGCAACGCGGGCTCGACTGCCTCAAGCGCTTCGCCCAGCTGATCAACGGCATGCCTGACGGCGCGGTGCGCATCGTCGGCACCAACGCCTTGCGCGAAGCGCGCAACCGCGGCGAATTCATCCGCCGCGCCGAAGCCATTCTCGGACACCCGGTGGAGGTGATTTCCGGCCGTGAAGAAGCACGCCTGATCTACCTGGGCGTCTCCCACACCCTGGCCGACACCCCCGGCAAGCGCCTGGTGGCCGACATCGGCGGCGGCAGTACCGAATTCATCATCGGCCAGCGCTTCGAGCCCCTGCTGCGCGAAAGCCTGCAGATGGGCTGCGTGAGCTTCACCCAGCGTTACTTTCGCGACGGCAAGATCACCCCGGCGCGCTATGCCCAGGCCTACACCGCCGCGCGCCTGGAGCTGATGAGCATCGAGAATGCCCTGCACCGCCTGACCTGGGATGAAGCCATCGGCTCCTCGGGCACCATCCGCGCCATCGGCCTGGCCCTGAAGGCCGGCGGCATGGGCAACGGCGAGGTCAACGCCGAAGGTCTGGCCTGGCTCAAGCGCAAACTGTTCAAGCTGGGCGATACCGACAAGATCGATTTCGAAGGGGTCAAGCCCGACCGGCGCACCATCTTCCCGGCGGGCCTGGCGATCCTGGAGGCGATCTTCGACGCGCTGGAACTGCAACGCATGGACCACTGCGAAGGTGCCCTGCGCGAAGGCGTGCTGTACGACCTGCTGGGCCGCCACCACCACGAAGACGTGCGCGAACGCACCCTGACCTCGCTGATGGAGCGCTACCACGTCGACCAGGGGCAGGCGGCACGGGTCGAGCGCAAGGCGCTGCATGCCTTCGACCAGGTGGCCAAGGCGTGGGATCTTGAAGACGGGATCTGGCGCGAACTGCTGGGCTGGGCGGCCAAGGTGCACGAAGTGGGGCTGGACATCGCCCACTATCATTACCACAAGCACGGCGCCTACCTGATCGAGCACTCCGACCTGGCCGGCTTCTCCCGTGAAGACCAGCAGATGCTGGCACTGCTGGTGCGCGGGCACCGGCGCAACATCCCCAAGGACAAGTTCGCCGAATTCGGCGACGACGGCGTGAAGCTGATTCGTCTGTGCGTGCTGCTGCGCTTCGCGATCCTGTTCCACCACATCCGCGGCACCCAGCAGATGCCGACGGTCAAGCTGCATGCCGCCGGCCAGAGCCTGGATGTGGAGTTCCCGGCCGGCTGGCTGGAACAGAACCAGCTGACCCAGGCCGATTTCGGCCTGGAAGCCGAATGGCTGGCCCGGGTCGGCTTTACCCTCAGCGTACGATAAGCACCGGGTTGCTCAGGCGCTCGAGCAGAGTGGCCTGGGCACTGCGCGGGTTCTGGTTGCCGGTCGGCGTGCTGCGCACATAGCGGCCGTCCGACTGCAGCAGCCACGCGTGGGTGTTGTCGGTCAGGTACCCCTCCAGCTCCTTCTTCACCCGCAGGATCAGCTTCTTGCCCTCCACCGGGAAGCAGGTCTCGACACGCTTGTCGAGGTTGCGCTCCATCCAGTCGGCACTGGAAAGGAACATCTGCTCTTCCCCGCCATTGAGGAAGTAGAACGCCCGGGTGTGTTCCAGGAAACGCCCGATGATCGAGCGCACGTGGATGTTGTGCGAAACGCCCGGAATGCCCGGACGCAGGCAGCACATGCCACGCACCACCAGGTCGATGCGCACGCCCGACTGGCTGGCCTTGTACAACGCCTTGATGATCTTGGGGTCGGTCAGCGAGTTGAACTTGGCGATGATGTGCGCCGGCTTGCCTTCCAGGGCGAACTGGGTCTCGCGCGCGATCATGTCGAGCATGCCCTTCTTGAGGGTGAACGGCGCGTGCAGCAGCTTCTTCATGCGCAGGGTCTTGCCCATGCCGATCAGCTGGCTGAACAGCTTGCCGACGTCCTCGCACAAGGCGTCGTCGGAGGTCAGCAGGCTGTAGTCGGTGTACAGGCGGGCGTTGCCGGCGTGGTAGTTGCCGGTACCCAGGTGCGCATAACGCACGATCTCGCCGGCCTCGCGCCGCAGAATCAGCATCATCTTGGCGTGGGTCTTGAACCCGACCACGCCATAGATCACCACCGCACCCGCCGCTTGCAGGCGGCTGGCCATCTGCAGGTTGGACTCTTCGTCGAAACGCGCGCGCAATTCGATCACCGCGGTGACCTCCTTGCCGTTACGCGCCGCATCCACCAGCGCGTCGACGATCTCGGAGTTGGCGCCGCTGCGGTACAGGGTCTGGCGCACGGCCAGCACGTGCGGGTCTTTCGCCGCCTGACGCAGCAGGTCGACCACCGGGGTGAACGACTCGAAGGGGTGCATCAGCAGGATGTCCTGCTTGCTGATGACACTGAAAATGTTCTCGCTGTTCTGCAACAGCTTGGGAATCGCCGGAGTGAACGGCGTGTACTGCAGCTCCGGGTGGCTGTCCAGGCTGGTGATGCTGAACAGGCGCGTGAGGTTGACCGGGCCATTGACCTGGTACACCTCGTGCTCGCTCAGGCTGAACTGCTTGAGCAGGTAGTCGGACAGGTGCTTGGGACAGGTATCGGCCACTTCCAGGCGCACCGCATCGCCATAGCGACGCGAGAACAGCTCGCCACGCAGGGCGCGGGCCAGGTCTTCGACGTCCTCGGAGTCCAGCGCCAGGTCGGCGTTGCGGGTCAGACGGAACTGGTAGCAGCCCTTGACCTTCATGCCCTGGAACAGGTCGTCGGCGTGCGCATGGATCATCGACGACAGGAACACGTAGTTGTCGCCGGGGCCACCGACGTCTTCCGGCACCTTGATCACCCGCGGCAGCAGACGCGGCGCCGGAATGATCGCCAGGCCCGAATCACGACCGAACGCATCGATGCCTTCGAGCTCGACGATGAAGTTCAGGCTCTTGTTCACCAGCAGCGGGAACGGGTGGGTCGGGTCCAGGCCGATCGGGGTAATGATCGGCGCGATCTCGTCGCGGAAGTAGCGGCGCACCCAGGTCTTGAGCTTGGTGGTCCAGTGTCGCCGGCGGATGAAGCGAATCTGGTGCTTTTCCAGCTCCGGCAGCAGCACGTCGTTGAGGATCGCGTACTGGCGGTCCACTTCGCTGTGCACCAGCTCGCTGATGCGCGCCAGCGCCTGGTGCGGCTGCAGGCCGTCGGCGCCGGCCTGCTCGCGAGCGAAGGTGATCTGCTTCTTCAGGCCCGCCACACGAATTTCGAAGAACTCATCCAGGTTGCTGGAAAAGATCAGCAGGAACTTCAGTCGCTCCAGCAGCGGGTAGGACTCGTCCAGCGCCTGCTCCAGCACGCGGATGTTGAACTGCAGCTGGGACAATTCGCGATGGATGTACAGGCTGCTGTCGTCCAGGCCCGGCACGGCAATCGCCGGCACCGCCGGGGCCGGAGCCACCACGGGCGCCTCGGCTTCGACCACCGGCGCGGGCTCGAGGTCCGGCGGGGTTTCGACCAGTTGCTCGGGCACCGGCTGGGCATCCTTCACTTCGACTTCGGTAAGTGCTTCGTTATTCATCTAGCGTTCCTGAAGGGCGTTACTGCCCTCTCATCAATTGTGCGGCGCGAACAGCGAAATAGGTCAGGATGCCGTCGGCGCCCGCCCGTTTGAAAGCGGTGAGGGATTCGAGGATAACCCCTTCCGAGAGCCAGCCGTTCTGGATCGCGGCCATGTGCATCGCGTACTCGCCACTGACCTGGTAGACGAAGGTCGGCACCTTGAACTCGTCCTTGACCCGCGCAAGGATATCCAGATACGGCATGCCTGGCTTGACCATTACCATGTCGGCGCCTTCGGACAGGTCGGCGGCCACTTCATGCAGGGCCTCGTTGGTGTTGGCGGGGTCCATCTGGTACGAGGCCTTGTTGGCCTTGCCCAGGTTCAGCGCCGAGCCGACCGCGTCGCGGAACGGGCCGTAGTAGGCGCTGGCATACTTGGCCGAGTAGGCCATGATGCGCACGTTGACATGACCGGCCAGCTCCAGGGCTTCACGGATCGCCTGGATCCGCCCGTCCATCATGTCCGACGGGGCCACCACCTGGGCGCCGGCCTCGGCATGCGACAGCGCCTGGCGCACCAGGGCGTCGACGGTGATGTCGTTCTGGACGTAGCCTTCCTCGTCGAGGATACCGTCCTGGCCGTGGGTGGTGAACGGGTCCAGTGCCACGTCGGTGATCACCCCCAGCTCCGGGAAGCGGTCGCGCAGGGCGCGGGTGGCGCGCTGGGCAATACCGTCCGGGTTGTAGGCTTCGGCGCCATCCAGCGACTTCCTGTCCAGCGGGGTCACCGGGAACAGGGCCAGCGCCGGAATACCCAGCTTCACCCACTCCTCGGCGGCCTGCAGCAGCAGGTCGATGCTCAGGCGCTCCACGCCCGGCATCGAGGCGACTTCCTCGCGACGGTTTTCGCCGTCCAGCACGAACACCGGCAGGATCAGGTCGTCAACAGTCAGTGTGGTTTCGCGCACCAGGCGACGGGAAAAGTCGTCACGGCGGTTGCGACGCAGGCGAGTGGCAGGAAACAAACGGTTAGCGGGGGTAAAGCTCACGGCAGACTCCTGAGCCCGCGCAGGCGGGCGAGCGCGACAGTTATAAGCAGCCATTATGACGCCCGTATGACGACCTGAGGCAACCCTGCGACTTATGGACGCATTCATTCTCCTTGTAGGAAATGTTCACGTCGAGACACATTTGGACACTTTCCCTAAAGCCTCCCAGGGGGTAGGCTGCGCGTTCATTTCGCCAGCACCCAGAAAATGCTTGAACAATTCCTGCAGGATTTCGGCTATTTTGCCCTTTTTCTAGGCACCTTTTTTGAAGGTGAGACCATACTGGTTCTCGCCGGATTTCTTGCGTTCCGTGGCTACATGGATATCAACATGGTGGTGCTGGTTGCCTTCTTCGGCAGCTATGCCGGCGACCAGCTGTGGTACTTCATGGGGCGTCGTCACGGGCGCAAGCTGCTGGCGCGCAAGCCGCGCTGGCAGATGATGGGGGACCGTGCGCTGGAGCACATCCGCCGCCACCCCGACATCTGGGTGCTGAGTTTCCGTTTCGTCTACGGCCTGCGCACGGTGATGCCCGTGGCCATCGGCCTGTCCGGCTACCCGCCGCGCCGCTACCTGCTGCTCAACGGCATCGGTGCCGCGGTATGGGCACTGGCCCTGGGCGCGGCCGCCTACCACTTCGGCGCCATCCTCGAAGGGCTGCTGGGCAACGTGAAGAAGTACGAGCTGTGGGTACTCGGTGCCCTGGTGGTACTGGGCGCCCTGCTGTGGCTGCGCCGGCGCTTCAAGGCCGCCCGCATTGCCCGCCAGGAAGCCGCCGAGGCCCAGGCCGAACAGGCGCGGGCCCAGGCCCGGGAGCAGCACACTGGCGAAGGTGGCGACCGGCCATAGGCCTGGCTGCTCGCTCTCACGACTGAACACTCCCCCTGCATTGCGATCTATGTAGAGAGCCTGGCGAGAATGGCCAAATCAGGGGACATTTAGCGCCTTGAACGGGAGTAGTGAGCATGACCAAGAAAAAAGTTGCGGTGATCCTTTCCGGTTGCGGTGTGTACGACGGTGCCGAAATTCACGAGAGCGTCATCACCCTGCTGCGCCTTGACCAGCGTGGCGCCCAGGTGCAGTGCTTTGCGCCAAACATCGCGCAGATGCATGTGATCAACCACCTTACCGGCGAAGAGATGCCCGAAACGCGCAACGTGCTGGTGGAGTCGGCGCGCATTGCGCGCGGCGAGGTCAAGGACCTGCGTGAAGCGAATGCGGACGACTTCGACGCACTGATCGTGCCCGGTGGCTTCGGCGCTGCGAAAAACCTCTCCAACTTCGCCGTGGAAGGCGACAAATGCTCGGTCAACCCCGATGTGCTCGCACTAGCCGAAGCCTTCGCCGAAGCGGGCAAGCCGGTGGGCCTGATCTGCATTTCGCCGGCCCTGGCGGCCAAGATCTACGGGCCAGGCGTGGTCTGCACCATCGGCAACGATGCCGACACCAGCGCGGCCGTGGTCAAGATGGGCGGCACCCATGAAGAATGCGATGTGCACGACATCGTCGAAGACACTCAGCGCAAGCTGGTCAGCACCCCCGCCTACATGCTGGCGCAGAGCATCGGCGAGGCGGCGGGCGGGATCTACAAGCTGGTCGACCGGGTGCTGGAACTGACCCACGAGGCCGACTGAGGCATCACTGCGGGTAGGCGCGTGCCAACCGCGTGAGAATGCGGTCCAGCGCATTGGCGAAGGCCTGTTTCTCACGCTCGCCGTAGGGCGCCTGCCCACCACCGACCTGGCCCTGCTCGCGCAGGTCGGTGAACAGGTTGCGCACCGCCAGCCGCTCGCCCATGTTGCGCTCGTCGAATTCGCGGCCACGCGGATCGAGCGCGGCCACCCCCTTCTTGACCAGCCGATCGGCCAGCGGCACATCGCTGCAGATCACCAACTCGCCGGGCACGGCGTGTTCCACCAGGTAGTCGTCGGCAGCATCCGGCCCACTGGGCACCACGATGAGCCTGACGCAGGCAAAGGCCGGCTTGATCTGGCCCTGACCGGCGACCAGCACCACCTCGAACTGGCGCTTGAGGGCAAATTTGACCAGTTGGTCCTTGGCCGCCTTGGGGCAGGCATCGGCGTCGATCCAGACACGCATGGTTGGGTTATCCACCGCAAAGAGAACAAGGCGCACAGTATCCCTGCATTGGCGCGGCGTTGCAGCATTCGCCGACAAGCCAGCGCAGGGGCCCTCGATCAGTGCACCGAAACCCGCCGCCCTGCCAGCCAGCTGCGCCCGTACAACACCGCAATGGCCACAAGCGCCAATGCCTGCGCGGCCAGCGAATACGCATCGGCATGAATCCCCAGCCAGTCGAAGTCGAAGAACGGCACTGGCCGCGTACCGAACACCCCCGCCTCCTGCAACGCCTTCACCCCATGCCCGGCGAACACCACCGACAACGCGCACAGCAGCGCCGCGTTGATGCTGAAGAACAGCGACAGCGGCAGCTTCGCCGACCCGCGCAGAATCACCCACGCCAGCCCCACCAGCAGCACCAGCGCCGTCGCCCCGCCGGCCAGCACCGCATCGTGCGCCGCAGGCCCGGCCTGCAGCCACAGGGTTTCGTAGAACAGGATCACCTCGAACAGTTCGCGGTAAACCGAAAAGAACGCCAGCACGGCAAAGCCGAAGCGGCCGCCGCCCCCCACCAGGCTGCTTTTGATGTAGTCCTGCCAGGCCGCCGCATGGCGCCGGTCGTGCATCCACACCCCCAGCCACAGCACCATCACGCAGGCGAACAGGGCGGTGCAGCCCTCCAGCAGTTCACGCTGTGCGCCCCCCACGTCGATCACGTAGGCAGCCAGTGCCCAGGTGGCAAAGCCCGCCACCAACGCCAGCGCCCACCCCACGTTGACGCTGCGCACTGCCGACTGCTGCCCGGTATTGCGCAGGAAGGCCAGAATCGCCGCCAGCACCAGGATTGCCTCCAGCCCCTCGCGCAGCAGAATCAGCAGGCCGGAGATGAAGCTCAGCGACCAGCTCAGGCCATCGCCACCCAGCAGCTTGGCCGATGCTTCGAGCTTGGCCTTGGCCGCCGCCAGGCGTTGCGTCACCTGCTCCACCGGCAAGCCGTCCTGCAACCCCTGGCGGTAGGCCATCAGGGCCTTTTCGGTGTTCTTGCGCAGGTTGGCATCGACGTTGTCCAAAGCGCTTTCCACCAGCTCGAAGCCCTCCAGGTACGCCGCCACCGACAGGTCGTAGGCCTGCTCGTGGTCGCCGGCACGATAGGCGGCCAGGCTCTGTTCGAGGGTGGTGGCGGTGTAGTCGATCAGTTGGCCAGGGCCGCGTTGCGCAGCTGGCGGCTTGGCGCGCTGGGCGCGAAAGGCGGCCGCCGCCTCGCCACCCTGGGTGTCACGCACCTGCGCCGGGGTGAGCTGCGCCAGCTCGGCCAGGCTGAAGCGCCGGTCGGCCTGCACAGCACCAGGCTCGGCGCTGAAGCCGGCAATGTAGCTGGCCACATCCCAGCGCTGGCGCTCGTCGAGCTGGTCGGCGAACGCCGGCATGTCGCTGCCCTCGATGCCCTGCTCCATCACCCGGTACAGCTCGGCCAGGCTCAGGGTGTCGAGCCGCGCCGCCTGGCGCAGATCGCCCGGCGGTGGTTCCAGCCCCAACCCCGCCGGCCCATCGCCGGCGCCGCCGTCACCGTGGCACACCGAACAGTGCTGGGCGTACAGCGGTGCACCGCGGGCCGGGTCCGGGGTAATCAGCGGCGCTTGCGGCGCGGCACTGCTCAAGGCACTGCCCAGGGCCAGCAGCGGCCCTAGCAGCCAGGCGAACACACGGGGGCGGGGCATCATGGGAGCCAATCTCGAACAGGAATGAGGAGGATTGCATTGTTCACTTCCACTTGCGCCGGCTCAAGCACCACCCGGAAGTTTCATGAAAAATTTTGAAACAAGTTTATCTCCTACCCCGGGAATCGACTTATTCCTACACCACACGGGAAATGTGACTACTGGCACATCCAAGAAAAAATGAAGCACAAGGCCATTAATTAGCCAGTCATTGCGTCTATAATGCCGCGCCTTTCGTTATAGCGAATGGAAATACAGGCTCCTCTGTTAAGAGGATTTGGAACTAGCGTCCAAAGGGATCACCGCCACTCGCCGGCGCCTAACGTCACTTTTTCAGGGAAGAGATTCAAGATGGCCTCCCGTGTCCTCACCGTCGCCACGCTGTGCGCGATCGTCCAACTGACGGGCTGCGCAGCGTTTCGCAGCTACGACAGCGAACTCCAGGAAACCAACCAGCAGCTGGCCAGCGGCAACGTCGACGCGGCCCTGGCCCTGCTGGAAAAGAACAACAAGGGTGAGGACAAGGACCTTCTCTACTACTTCGAGAAAGGCGAACTGCTGCGCTCCAAGGGCGATCTGAGCGGTAGCCAGGATGCCTGGCGCGAAGCCGATAGCGTGGTGTTCAAGTGGGAAGAGTCGGTGAAGCTGGACACCGCCAAGTACCTGAGCCAGTTCGGCAGCTACCTGGTCAACGACAAGGTGCGCCGCTACGAGGGCTACGACTACGAAAAAGTCATGCTGACCACCCAGATGGCCCTGAACCTGCTGGCGCAGAATGATTTCGACGGTGCCCGCACCGAAATCAAGAAAACCCACGAACGTGAGGCCGTGATCGCCGAGCTGCGCGACAAGGAATACCTCAAGCGCGAAGAAGAGGCCGAGAAGGAAGGCGTCAAGACCGAGTACAAGGACCTGCAGGGCTACCCGGTGGCCGCCCTGGACGCGCCTGAAGTGGTCGGCCTGAAGAACAGCTACCAGAGTGCGTTCAGCCACTACCTGTCCGGCTACGTATACGAAGCACTGGGCGAAAAAGGCCTGGCTGCACCGGGCTACCGCAAGGCGGCCGAACTGCGCCCGAACACCGCGCTGCTCGAGCGTGCGCTGCTCGACCTCGACAAGCCTGCCGCCAAGGGCGCCGACAGCGACGTGCTGATCGTGGTGCAGAGCGGCCTGGCGCCGGCCCGCGACTCGGTGCGCATCCCCCTGCCCCTGCCAATCAGCGGCAATCTGGTGATCACCCCGCTGTCGTTCCCGATCATCAAGGAAGACACCTCCACCGCGCACTTCAGCGAGATCTACCTGAACGACAAGACCCTCTCGCTGACCGCGCTCAACAGCACCACCGCCATGTCGCGCCGCGCGCTGCGTGACGACATGCCAGGCATCATCCTGCGCACCAGCGTGCGCGCCATCACCCGTGGTGTGGCGCAAAAGCAGCTCAACGACGTCAACCCGCTGGCTGGTCTGGCCGTGGGCATCGCCTCGGCCGTCACCGAAGGCGCCGACACCCGCACCTGGCGCACCCTGCCGGACGACACCCTGGTTGCCCGCGTGCGCCTGGCCCAGGGCGAGCACCAGCTGAGCCTGCCGTCGAACCTGGGCGGCAGCAAGATCGCCGTGAAGATCGATCGCCCCTATCAGGTCGTGGCCCTGCGCGTCGTGGGCAACCGCGTCTACGCCGGTGGCCCGGCCCTGCAAGTCACCCAGCCTGCGCCGGCCGCCGCCGTCGCCAGCCTCAAGTAAGCCAAGGAATCGCCATGCGCCTCAAGCTTCTCGCCGCGCTCGCCACCGCCACCCTGCTGGCCGGCTGCGCCACCCCACCACCGCCCGCACCGGGCAGCGCCGCCAGCAAGGTGGTCGTGATGGGCAAACTGAGCAACATCGATATCGGCCCGATGCGGGTTGCCCGCGAAAACGGCTTCATGACCGTCAAGGTCTCGCTGACCAACACCAGCCGCAGCAACAAGACGATGTTCTATCGCTTTGCCTGGCTGGGCAACGACGGCTTCCCGGTCGCCAGCGAAGAAAGCTGGAAGACCCTGAGCCTGTACGGCTCGCAGTCCACCGTACTGCCAGCGATTGCCCCGGTCCCCCAGGCCACTGACTTCCGCATTGAAGTCCAGGCCCAGTAATTTTCAATTTTCAGGAGATGCTCAACATGATGTTCGCTCGTTTTTCCCTGCTGGCCGTAGTGGTCGCGCTGGCCAGCGGCTGTGCCAACAACTCCCCTGTACTGGGCGGCAAGAACATTGGCTACGGCGACAGCAAGGCCGTTGAACTGGTCACCAACGAGTTCGGTTCCACCGACCTGCAGATGATCGCCGAAAGCATGACCCGCTCGCTGGCCCAGTCCGGCATCCTGCAGGGCCGTCCGGTGGTTCAGGTCTACGACGTGAAGAACAAGACCAGCGAGTACATCGATACCCGCGAGATCACCACCTCGATCAAGACCCAGCTGATGAAGACCGGCACCGCCCGCTTCGCCAGCGACAACAACCAGATGCAGAGCCAGGTCGACCAGCTCAAGCTGCAGAACCAGAGCGGCCTGTACAAGAAGAACACCGTGGCCAAGACCGGCAACATGATCGCTGCCAAATACCGCCTGGAAGGTTCGATCAGCTCGATCGTCAAGCGCAGCAGCGACTACAAGGACGTGTTCTACAAGTTCAGCCTGCAGCTGATCGACGTGGAAAGCGGCCTGGCCGAGTGGATGGACGAAAAAGAAATCCGCAAGACCACGGAGCGCTAAGCAATGCGTGCATGGATGGGCATCATCGGCCTGGCTTGCGCGTTCGGCGTGCAAGCGGCCCCCAAGGTAGCGGTCACCGACCTGGCTTATCAGGAGCGCGTGGAGCAGTACATCCACATGGTCTCGGCGAGCAGCAACTCGAATGCGAGCATGTACCACGCCAACGCGTCGTCCAGCTACAGCGAGTTCGAAAGCAGCCAGAGCTACATCGAGCAGACCGAGCTGCGCAAGTTCAGCGGTGACATCAAGGGCGAGATCCTCAAGTCCGGCATGTTCCAGTTGGTGCAGGGCACGCCGTACACGGCCAAGGCCAAGCAGGACGTGTATGACGTGATCGCGCGGATCAAGGCGGGCAACTACAAGGGCGCCGACTACGTACTGTTCGGCACCCTGTCGGATATCGACTTCCAGCGCGATATCACCTCGATCGACAACACCAACAGCTACTCGGCGATCCTGGGCCTGACCCTGGTGGCCGATTTCAGCCTGATCAACACCCGTACCTATGAGATCACCTCGGCGTTCACCGCCATGGGTGAAGGCCAGGACACCAAGCTGGTGAACAGCCAGGACGTGCGGGTCAGCCTGAACCGTCCGCGGGTGGTGCGTGAAGTGTCCAAGGAACTGGGCATGGATGTGGCCAGACAGCTCAAGGAGCAGCTGGTGGGTGTGATGCCGGATCAGGAACGTGCGCCGATGCGCAACAACCTGCCGCCGGATGAACCGGCGCAGATCTTGCGCTGAGCATGCAAAAGGCGACCTTCGGGTCGCCTTTTTTATTGGGTGTCTGTGCTGGCCTCTTCGCCGGCAACGCCGGCTCCCACAAGAACAGTGGTGAACCGCGATGGAAGGCGCAGCCTTCCGGTCTTAGACCGGCGCCCGGCGAATGGTCGCCAGCAATGTCGCCGCACCCAGGAACAACCCGGCAAACGTGCGGTTCATGCGCCGCTGCTGCCGGGGCGTGCGCAACAGGCGCAGCACCCGCGCCGCCAACCCGGTATAACCCGCCATCACCAGCAGGTCCACCGCCACCATGGTGCCGGCGATCGTCAGGTACTGCGGCAGCAGTTCGGCATGCGGATTGATGAACTGCGGCAGCACCGCAAGCATGAAGATCAGCGCCTTGGGGTTGCTGACGTTGACCAGAAAACCACGGAACACCAGGCTCAACGGCTTGCCGATGGGGCGTACCGTCGAGTCGTCGGCCAGGTCTGCCGGCAGCGCTCGCCACTGTTTCACGGCCAGGTAGATCAGGTAGGCAACGCCAAACCATTTGATGACCTGGAACGCGGTAGCCGAGGCAGCGAGTACCGCGCCCACGCCGGCGGCAATGATCGCGATCTGCATCACCAGCCCCAACTGCAGGCCCAGCGCGTTCCAGTAGCCGCGCCAGAAGCCGTACTGCAGGCCGCAGGACATGGACGCAATGGCCCCCGCCCCAGGCGAAAGACTGATTACCCAACAGGCAGCAAAAAAAGCCAACCACGTTTCCAGCGACATCACACACCTCGGCCCGGACCCTTGTTCAAGGGTTCCACGCTAATGCGCCGCTGAAAAAATCACCACATTTTTTTGCAGCCGGTGTTCAGGCCCCGGGTTTCGGGCTTTCGCTTACCACGGCCAGGCCGTCCGAACCGCGCCAGCGGCGCACGCTCTTCTGGAAGAACTGGCTGTTGGGCACCTGCACCAGTGCGCCGCCCGCCTCGGGCAGTTCGACCAAGGTGGTGAACAGCAGGTTGATCGCGGTCACGCGGCCCTTGACCCCCGGCTTGTCGAGTGTCTCGACCAGCTCGACAACGTCGCCGATGCGAAACGGCCCCACGGTGAAGATCAGCACCGCGCAGAGCAGGTTGGACAGTACGCTCCACATCGCGAAGAAGGCCACCGCCGCCACCGCGACAAAGCCCGACAGGGCCGTCCACAGCACCGTGGCCGAAACACCCAGGCGCTCCAGCACGAAGATCAGCGCGCTGCCCATGATCAGCCAGCGCAAGCCGCCGCGCAGCGGCACCATCAGCTCCGGCGGCAACGGGTAACGCTCGCTCAGGCGAGTCAGGCAGCGCGCCACCAGGCGTTGCAGCAGGTACGCCGCGACCAGGATCAGCAGTATCTGCAGGCCCATCCAGAAGGGGCCGATCCACTCGACCGGCAGCAATCCCTGCATCGACTCCATCAGGACAACGCCTCCAGCTCGGCCTGCATGCTTTCAAGCACTTCGAGCGCTTGCATCCAGGCTTCTTCCAGCTCGCCTTCGCGCACCTTCAGCTTGGCCTGGCGGGCCAGCAGCTCGCGCAGCTCGTCCTTGCGCGCCGCTTCATACAGCGCGCTGTCGCTCAGGCTGGCATCGACCCCGGCCAGCTCTTCATGCAACTTGGCCAGCTCGGCTTCGAGCTTGTCGGCCTGGCGCTTGTGCGGGGCCAGTTGCTGGCGCAACGCCGCCGCAGCCTGGCGCTGGGCCTTCTTGTCGGTCTTGTCGGGGTTGACCGGTGTGGTGCTGACCGGGGCATTGCGCTGACGATACTCGACCAGCCAGCGGGTGTAGTCGTCGAGGTCGCCATCGAAGGTCTCGACCTTGCCGTCTGCCACCAGCAGGAAGTCGTCGGTGGTGCTCTTGAGCAGGTGACGGTCGTGGGACACCACCAGTACCGCGCCACTGAACTCCTGCAGGGCCATGGTCAGTGCCAGGCGCATCTCCAGGTCCAGGTGGTTGGTCGGTTCGTCGAGCAGCAGCAGGTTGGGCCGCTCCCAGGCAATCAGCGCCAGGGCCAGGCGGGCCTTTTCGCCGCCGGAGAAGTTCAGCACCGGCTCGTCGATGCGCGCACCGCGAAAATCGAAACCGCCGAGGAAGTCGCGCAGGGTCTGCTCGCGCTCGGTGGGGGCCAGGCGCTGCAGGTGCAGCAGGGGGCTGGCCTTGCTGTCCAGCGAATCGAGCTGGTGCTGGGCAAAGTAGCCCACCACCAGGTTCTCGCCGCGCACCAGGCGTCCGGCCAGCGGCTCCAGCTCGCCGGCCAGGTTCTTGATCAGGGTCGACTTGCCGGCGCCGTTGGGGCCCAGCAGGCCGATGCGCGCACCCGGGGTGAGCTGCAGCTTGACCTTCTCCAGCACGGTCTTGTCGCCATAGCCCAGGCGGGCTTCGGCAAGGTCGAGCAGCGGGCTGGAGATCTTCTCGGACTCGCGGAAGGTGAAGTCGAACGGCGAGTCGACATGCGCCGCCGAAAGCTCCTCCATGCGCTCCAGTGCCTTGATGCGGCTTTGTGCCTGGCGCGCCTTGGTGGCCTGGGCCTTGAACCGGGCGATGTACTTTTCCATGTGGGCGCGTTGCGCCTGCTGCTTCTCGTACGCCTGCTGCTGTTGCGCCAGGCGTTCGGCACGGGCGCGCTCGAAGGCGCTGTAGCCGCCGCGGTAGAGGGTCAGCTTGCACTGTTCCACGTGTGCCACGTGGTCGACCACCGCATCCAGGAAATCGCGGTCGTGGGAAATCAGCAGCAGCGTGCCGGGGTAGCTCTTGAGCCAGTCTTCAAGCCACAGGATCGCATCCAGGTCCAGGTGGTTGGTGGGCTCGTCGAGCAGCAGCAGGTCGCTGGGGCACATCAGTGCCTGGGCCAGGTTCAGGCGCATGCGCCAGCCGCCGGAGAAGTCGCCGACGCGCCGGTCCATCTGTTCGTTGCTGAAGCCCAGGCCGGCCAGCAGCTTGCGGGCGCGGGCATCGGCGGTATAACCGTCGGCGCTGTCGAGCTCCACATGCAGGCGGGCCAATGCATTGTTGTCGTGCGCGGCCTCGGCGGCTGCGAGCGCAGCCTGTACCTCGCGCAGGCGCACGTCGCCATCGAGCACATAGTCCACCGCCAGGCGATCGAGGGTATCGACCTCCTGGCGCATGTGCGCGATGCGCCAGTCGCCGGGCAGCTGGCATTCGCCCGAATCGGGCGTGAGCTCACCGCGCAGCAAGGCGAACAGGCTGGATTTGCCGGCGCCGTTGGCACCGATCAGGCCGGCTTTCTGGCCGGCGTGCAGGGTCAACTCGGCGCCTTCTAGCAGGCGCTGGGGACCACGCTGTAAAGTGAGGTTCGAAAGTCTGATCATAATGGCCGCGGAGTCTACCAGCTTCGATGGCAACTGGCGCGAGTAGGACCATGCACACCGACCTGTGGAATTTCGCTCTGCACCTGTACGCCCGGCCGGGCGTGGAGGCTGCCTGCCTGGCCTTGCAGGACGAAGGGGCCGATGTGTGCCTTCTGCTGTGCGGGGCGTGGCTTGAAGCCGGCAGGGCCGGGGTGACCCCCGAGCGCGTACAGCACCTGCAACAGCTGGCCGCTGCCTGGCAGCAGCATGTGGTGACACCGCTGCGTCAACTGCGCCGCCAATGGCGTGCAGACGCGCAGCACGACCCGCAGCTGACGCACTTGCGCGAGCAGGTCAAGGCACTGGAACTGGAGGCGGAGCGAACATTGCTGGCGCGCCTGCAACAGGCTAGCGAAGGCTGGATGAATCAGGGTGTGGCAGGTGACTGGCTGGCCGTGCTGGCCCCCCAGGGCACCCGGCACCACGACGCGCTGCAGGTGCTGCGCGTCGTGGCGGTGGCGGATCAGGAAGCAGTCGAGGGCGACTGAGTCACTGGGGTCGTCACGGGTGCAGCGGCAGGCGAAGCAGCCGGTGCGGCCGTGGTGGCCGCAGCAGGTGCCGAAGTCGCCGGTTTGGCAGCAGCGGGTTTGGCGGCCGGCTTGGCGGGTGCGCGGGTAGCGGCGGGCTTGGCGGGGGCCTTGGCAGCAGCAGGCTTGGCAGCTGGCTTGGCCGGAGCCTTGGCAGCGGCGGGTTTGGCAGCTGGCTTGGCGGCTGCAGGTTTGGCAGCTGGCTTGGCCGGAGCCTTGGCCGCAGCAGGTTTGGCAGCTGGCTTGGCGGGCGCCTTGGCAGCGGCAGGTTTAGCAGCTGGCTTGGCGGGGGCCTTGGCGGCTGCGGGTTTGGCAGCAGACCTTGCCGGAGCCTTGGCGGCTGCAGGTTTGGCAGCTGGCTTGGCCGGAGCCTTGGCAGCGGCTGGCTTGGCCGCGGCAGTTTTGGCCGCTGGCTTGGCGGCGGCTTTGGTAGCGGCTGGCTTGGCTGCAGCCTTGCGGGCCGGGGCCTTGGTGGCCGACTTGGCCGCTACCGGAGCAGCCTTGGCCGAACGCGAGGTCAGGGCCTTGGACGCTGCTTCCTGCACCTTGCCGACGCCTTGGGCGAGCTTCAGGCTTTCCTGCGCATCACGCTTGAGCTGCACGATGTACAGGCGGGTTTGCGACTGGCGATCCTTGAGCGAATCGAGCAGGGTTTCCAGTTCGCCTACGGCGCCCTTGGCCTTGTTCTGCGCCTTGTTCTTGCCGGCGACCGCAGCGTCCTGAAGTTTGAGACGCGACTTGTGAAGTTTTTCCTGCGCCTTGCCCCGTTGTTTTTCCAACTTGGCCAACAGTTTTTCAGCATCAGCCAGTGCTTGCGAGCAGGCACTTTCCAGATGCTCGAGCAAACTGCCCGAGAGTTGATGTAGCAGGTGTAATGGCGTACTGACTGGCTTCTTACTGGCCGACATGGCTTACCTCCTGGCTGACGAGAATGCGGCTCATACTAGACCTTCTGCTGCTACCGCCGCTAGGGCATGTTGACAGTAAGTAGGACGCCGCGTTGCATGCCTGGGCAAAGTTGTTATGGCTGCAGCTGCGCACAAGTGTAGATGCTGTTAAAAAGGCTGTCGGAATTTGCTCTATGCAAAGATTCATCCGGCCCTCACCATGCACTCAAACCACCTGGAGTGAGCCTGTGCCACGCTACCTGTTACTGCTCTTGCTGCTCGCCCTGCCCTGCGCATTCGCAGACACCACCGAGCCACCGGCAAGTGCTCACGACCTGTCCTATAGCGTCGGCGCCAGCCTGGGTGAACGGTTGCGCAACGAGATGCCCGAGCTGCAGCTCGATGCCTTGATCCAGGGGTTGCAACAGGCCTACGCGAACAAGCCCCTGGCAATCAGCCAGGCACGGCGCGAAGCGATTCTCAGCCAGCACGAGGCCCAGGCCAGCGAGGCCGCCGAGCAGTCGCAGGTGGAAATGCTGATGGCGGTGGAAACCCGTTACTTGGCCACCGAACGCGCCCGTGCCGGAGTACGAGAACTACCCGAAGGCGTACTGGTGACCGAACTGGTCAAGGGCAATGGTGCCTCACCCAGGGCCGATGGCCAGGTGCAGGTACGCTACGTCGGCAAGCTGCCCGATGGCAGCGTGTTCGACCAGAGCGAACAACCGCAGTGGTTCAGCCTCAAGAGTGTGATCGAGGGCTGGCAGGTGGCGTTGCCACAGATGGCTGTCGGGGCGAAATGGCGTGTGGTGATTCCGTCGGCCAAGTCCTACGGAGCCGATGGCGCAGGCGATCTGATTCCGCCGTTCACGCCACTGATCTTCGAGATCGAACTACTGGGGGTTGCCGACTGAATGTCGGCAACGGAGGAGACAGGGATCAGGCCTGGACGGCCTCTTCTTCCTTGTGCGCGTTGTGCAGCACTTCGATCAGGCAATCCTCAAGCTCGAAGCGCTCGTGGAGCAGGCTGCCCAGCTCGCTGAGCTTCTTGGCGAAGCGCTCCTGGTCGGTACAGTTGCCCTTGTCGCAGTGATCGTTGAAAGCCGACGCGATATCGGTAATGGCACTGATACGAGGGCTGATCTGCTTCGCCAGTTCCAGGCCCTTGTCATCTCCGAACGCCTTGGCTTCAGCCACCAACTGCTCACTGACCTCGAAGTGCCAGGCGGAGACGTAATCGACGAGTATCGCGCAGAAGCCGAGGTTCTTGTCCTTGTCCGCAAAAGCCGGTTTGGCATCGCGCAATGCGCGAAAGGCCGTGACCAGTTCGGCCCGCTCGTCCAGCCAGCGGTCAATCAGCTTGTGAACCCCACCCCAGCGTTCCTGAGCATTCTGACAACTATCTAACATGGCGGTGTCTTCCCTTCTGGGTCATGCCGCTGCGCCCCGTCGTGCGAGGTATGCACAACAAAGGGAGAAAGCAGCAGAACGGCATCGAGCAGCAGTGTTTTGGGTATGCGTGCAAGGGAGATTATTCCCGCACGCCCTTGCCTTCAAGGTACGCAGGCGACAAGTTTCATACAAGTGTTTAATCGCCGCACCCGCGGCCATCGGTCGATTGCCTGGCCCCCGCCGGCAAGCGTCAGGGTTTCAATGACTTGCCCGTGGCCGCTGGCTGCACGTACAGCAGCCGCGCCAACGCCAGCGCCGCCAGCAGCAGGAAGGCCAGGAGGCTCCACTCCGGCAGGCTCAGGTCCAGAAAGCTCCAGGTGATCGAAGCGCAATCGGCCGAACCAAGCAGCATGGCGTGCAGCACGTCGGCAAGGCTGCCTTGCTCGATGAGCGCACCGAGGGGCATCGAGCAGGCCTCACCCGCCGCCACCCCGCTGCCCTGCAACCAGATCTGGCGCACCGCCAGCAAGCCGCCCCCCAGCGCCAGGCCCAACGCCGCAGCCGCATAGCGACGCGCACCCGGCTGACCCGGTGCATGCAGGCGCGCGGCCAGGCAGACACCGGCAAACACAACCAGCAATACACGCTGGCTCTGGCACAGCGGGCAAGGCACCAGCCCTTTGGTGAATTCGAGGTAAAACGCACCGGCGAGAATCAGTAACGACGCGACGAAAGCCAGGGAGAACAATGAGCGCAAACAGGCCAATGGCATGGCAAGTCCAGGTGCGGGAAAGACATGTAACAACGGTAGAGGAAAATCGAGCCTTGTTTCAAGGCACGACAGGCGCGATAAATCGCTGAAACATAAGGGAAGTGTCGAAGAGTTGAGGTGGATATTTCCTCTGTAACTCAGCGAAAAGTTACCCACCCCCGCAACCAGCCAAACAGTACGGGTTTAACCTGGGGCTAAACCCGTACGACGTCAGGCCCGGACGGCTTCAGGCAGAGGCAAGGCCAGCAGGCGCTCATCCAACAGGCCCAGGCCCTCCTGAAACAGCTGGTTGCTGCGCTCGGTGTCGCCCAGGCCGGCCAGCAGACGGGCCAGCTCGGCGCAGGCCTCAGGGTTGCGCTGCCGGCGCAGGCTGTCTTCGAAGTAGTCGCGCGCCTTGCCCCACAGACGATTCTGCAGGCTCAGACGACCCAGGGTCAGCAACAGGCTGGGATCGTCCGGGTGCTGCTTGAGCCAGCCCTCGGCCGTCTGCAACTGACGCGCCGGGTCGCCGCCTCGCACCAGCCCGTACAGCCGGGCCAGGTGGCTTTCGTATTCGCGCTGCAGGGCCGTACGCAGGACCTTCTCGGCGTCGCTTTCGGCGCCCAGCTGGCGCAGTTGCTCGGCATACGCCAGCACCAGTTGCGGCTCCTGGCGTTGTGCCGAGGTCAGTTGCTGCCAGGCACGTTCAAGGGACTGCTGTGCGGTCTGGTCGTCCTGCTCGCGGCGTGCGGCCAGGCTCAGGTTTTCGCCCCAGGCCCGCCGCTCCAACTCGCCCAGTTCCGCGGCAGACAACACCTTGTCCTTGCGCAGCTCCGGCAGCAGGCGGATCACCGCGCTCCAGTCGCCACGCTGCTGGTACAGACGCTGCAACTGGCGCAGCACCTGCACGTTGTGCGGGTGGCGCTCGTGCATCGCCTGCAGGGTCACCAACGCTGCCTCGGTGTCACCGCGGTCGACCTGCAACTGCGCGTGGGTCAGGGCGATGGCCAGCTCGGCTTGCGGCTGGCGTTCCAGGGCACGTTCCAGCAGGTTGTCGCTGTCCTCGGTGCGCCCCAGTTCGTTGGCAGCGCGGGCCGCCCCGAGGTAATAGAGCAGCGGCTGGCGTTCGGCCTCGGCAGCGCGATGCAGATGGCGCTGGGCACTGGCCCAGCGGCCCTCGGCCAGGTCCAGTTGCCCCTGCTCGATGGCCAGGCGTGTACGCCGGCTGCGGTTGCGCCGCGACCATGGGTTGACCACCCCGCCCGAGGTGAACACCAGGCCCAGCACGAAGCGCACCATCAGCACCACGAGCACCACGGCCAGCAGCAGGGCCAGGGTCGCCCACAGGCTCGACTCGTAGCGGAAGCTGTCGTAGGCGATCAGCACGTATCCGCTATGCCGGGCCACGGCGATACCCAGCAGGGTCGCGGCGACGATCGCCACCACCACCCACAGGTAGGCACGTTTCATGGGGTGCCCTCCTCATGACCTTGTGCCGCCGGCTGGCGCGTGATCGATTCTTCGGCGGGCAGGTGGCGACGCTCGAGGTAGGCCTGGACCGCACCGAGGCTGTCGGCCAGGTCCGGCGTCACTACCGACACCGGCTCGTTCGCCACCGCGTTGAGCTGTTCGAGCATCGACTGGCTCTGCTCGTTGTCGTGGTTGAAGTTGGCCAGCAGCACGCTGCGCGCTTCATCCAGCGCCTGGGCATAGACCTTCGGCTCGCCGTTGAGCGCGGCCCACTGCGCCTGCTCCAGGGTCAGGCTCAGGGCCAGGCGCACCTGGTTCAGGGCCTGGCCGGCCAGCAACGGCTTGACGTTCTTGTCGGCATTGAAATCGATACGGAAGTAGCGCGACAGCTGCGCCCACCACTGTGACCAGCGGCTGGCACCGTCGCCGTCGGCAGCCAGGCCGAACAGCGGTTCGCCGCCTTCTTCGAATTCGGGGGCCATGGCGGTGAGCTGCACTACCTGCTCGCGCAGCGCGGCCAGCTTGAGGAACAGCCCGGTGCGGTCCGGTTGCTTTACGCTGTTCAGGGTGGCCAGGCTGCGTGCCAGCTGTTCGCGGGCAGCGAACGAGGCCGGGTCGCTCTGCTCGCGCAGGATCTGGTCGGCGCCTTCGACCAGCGCTCGAGCGCTGGTGATGTCCTGCAATGCCGACAGGCGCAGGCTGGCCAGGCGCAGCAGGTGCTCGGCCTCGGCCAGGCGCCAGTCCTTGCGGCTGGCACCGAGCACGGTCTCCAGGCGCTGGCTCAGACGTTGCTGGTCGCCCTGCAATTGCGCCACCAGGCGCCGGCGCTCTTCGAGCTCGGCGGCCGGTGGCAGGTCGGCCAGGCGTGACGACAGTCGCTGCTCGCCCTGCTGCAAGGCCTGGGCCTGGGCATTCAAGGCCTGCAATTGTTCGCTCTGGAGCTGGTTGGCGCCCTGCAGGTGGCGTACCTGCCAGACACCCCAGCCACCGATTGCGACACCTGCCGCACCCAGCAGCAGGGCGAACAGTGCCAGACCGGTGCCGGCCCGCTTGGCAGGGGCGGCGGGCGTTTGCGCGGGCGCTTCTGGCGCCGGCTGCAGATCATCGTTGGGCAAGGCAGTTTCGCTCACGTATCCATCCTTTGCATTGGGGCACCTCGCCAGACAGCTTAGCGCCTTAGGAGGCGGGCGCAGGGGTTTCCTGCAACGCCGCCAGCAAAGCCGTGGCACTGGCACCACGGCAATCCACTACATTCTGTGCGCCAGCGGCGCGGGCCTGCTCGGCAACACGCGGGCTCGGCACGAACAGCGGCCACGCGGCCAGTCGCGACCAGTCGCTGCCAGCCAGCTGGCGCAGGTGTTCAAGACCCTGCCCACTGCTGACCACCACGCCGTTCAGGCGTTCCGCATCGATGCGTCGCATCAGCGTGCCGACCGGGTACTCGGGCAGGCAGCGGCGGTACAGGGGCAGATAATCGACACTAGCACCCTGCGCGGTCAATCGCTCGGCCAACAGCTCGCGACCGTCTTCGCCGCGCATGATCAGAAAGCGCGGCTGGGGCTGTGCGAAAACTTCCTGCAGCCGGGTCAGCTGCAGCAGGGCTTCGCTGTCATCCCCCTGTGGCGGGAAGTGCACTTCGCAGCCATGGGCCTGCAGGATCGCGGCGGTAGCCGCCCCCACCGTGAACCACGGCAGGGCCGGCGTGCGGGGCCAGTACTGGTCGAGCAGGGCCAGGCCGAGCCGGGCTGCCGGCTTGCTGACCACGATGACCGCAGCATAGTCGGCCAGGCCGAGCACGGTGCTGCGCTGCGCATCGGTCACCGGCAGCGCTTCGATCTCGAGCAGCGGCAGGCTGCTGCCGAACACCCCGGCCTGGGCCAGGGTCGCGGCCAGTGCCACGCAGTCGTCGGCCGGCCGGGTCAGCAGCAGGCGCCAGCCGTTCACGGGTGGCCGGCCTCGCCATACACCGCCTTGAGAATGTCTTCGGCGCCCTGGTTCAGCAGGTCTTCGGCGACGCGTACACCCAGTGCATCCGCGTCTGCGCGCGGTGCACGTGCCTCGGCGCTGAGCAACAGGCCACCGGCCGGCTCGCCCACCAGGCCGCGCAACCACAGCTGCTCGCCCTCGAGCACGGCGTAACAGGCGATCGGTACCTGGCAGCCGCCGTTGAGGTGCTTGTTCATGGCCCGTTCGGCCACCACGCGGTCAGCCGTATCGGCGTGGTGCAGCGGCGCAAGCAAGGCATGGATTTCGGCGTCGGTGGTGCGGCACTCGATGCCTACCGCGCCCTGGCCACCGGCTGGCAGGCTGTCGTCGACGCTGATGCTGGCGGTGATGCGGTCTTCGAAACCGAGGCGGATCAAACCGGCAGCCGCCAGGATGATCGCGTCGTACTCGCCGGCATCGAGCTTGGCCAGGCGGGTGTTGACGTTGCCGCGCAGGAAGCGGATCTCGAGATCGGGGCGGCGGGTCAGCAACTGCGCCTGGCGACGCAGGCTGGAGGTGCCGACAATGGCGCCTGCCGGCAGTGCATCGAGGCTGGCATAGGTGTTGGAGACAAAGGCATCGCGCGGGTCTTCGCGTTCGCAGATGCAGAACAGGCCCAAGCCTTCGGGGAAGTCCATCGGCACGTCTTTCATCGAGTGCACGGCGATGTCGGCTTCCTGCTCCAGCAACGCGGTTTCCAGCTCCTTGACGAACAGGCCCTTGCCGCCGATCTTCGACAGTGGCGAGTCGAGCAGCTTGTCGCCGCGGCTGACCATCGGCACCAGGGTCACCACCAGGCCGGGGTGTGCCTGTTCGAGGCGGGCTTTTACATAGTCGGCCTGCCACAGGGCAAGGGCACTTTTGCGCGTGGCAATGCGGATTTCACGAGTGGACATGGATCGATCCGTACGAGATAGATGCGCGGGATGATAACAGCTCAATCCGGGCTGCTAGCAGATCTATGTCAGTGGAGGGGTCGACCGTCCCTGGTCAAGCAGTGCTCCCGCCCCGCCCTAAAGCTGCTGCATCATCTTGCGTACGCCGGCCACATGGCGGCGGCTGACAATCAGGGCATCGCCATTGAGGCCCTTGAGAAAAAGCTGGAAATGCCCCAGCGGCGTGCGCTGCAGGCGTTCGATACGGTCGCGGGCCACCAGCGCGTTGCGGTGGATACGCACGAAGCGCTCGCCGAACTCGTCTTCCAGAGCCTTGAGCGGTTCGTCCAGCAGCACCTCGCCGCCCTCATGACGCAAGGTCACGTACTTGTGATCGGCGATGAAGTAGATCACCTGGTCGATGGGAATCAGCTCGATGCCCTTGCGGGTCCTGGCGCTGATGTGGCTGCGCGGCCCGTTGCCGCTTTCGGCGCCGGGGCGGGTCAGCGCCGCCAGCTGCACGCGGTTCGGGCGCTCGGCCTTGCGCAGCGCGTCGCGCAGGGCATCGGCCTGAACCGGCTTGAGCAGATGGCCCAGGGTGCTGTCCTTGAACGCCTGCACGGTGAATTCGTCATCCCCCGTACAGAACACCACGGCCGGTGGCGCTTCGCGCTCGCACAACCGGGCCGCCACCTGCAGCCCGTCCATGCCGGGCATGCGGATGTCGAGCAGGACCACCTCGGGCTTGAGGCTGTCGATCAATGCCAGGGCCTCTTCGCCATTGGTGGCGCTGGGCTCCAGCACGGTATAGCCCTCCAGCTCGCCGAGCATTCGGCTCAGGCGTTCCCGGGCTTGGGGTTCGTCATCAACGATCAGGACATTCATATAGCGCTGGATTCCTGCGTGAGTCTCGCACAAGGATAGCGTAGACAGGTGAAGTGACGACCGTCACGGCGATCCACGCTCAGACTCGCACGAGGGCTAAAGATTCACTGGGAGGGCGAAACCTGCCAATCCTCTGTCCAACTGTAGACGGTTGCAGGCACGCTGCCGTTCAATCGATAAATATCCTTTTGCATCGCCCCTGTCGTGGCCCCCGGCTGCGACACAAACCCGCAGTTGCGCCGACCGCCGAGCCCCGTGAGCCCCGGCAACCCTGCTATCATCTGCGCCACTTTTTCCGTTCACGCCTTACACGAGTGAATCCATGAGCACCGACAAGACCAACCAGTCCTGGGGCGGCCGTTTCAGCGAGCCGGTCGACGCCTTCGTCGCCCGCTTCACCGCCTCCGTCACCTTCGACCAGCGCCTGTACCGCCACGACATCATGGGTTCGATCGCCCACGCCACCATGCTGGCCAAGGTCGGCGTGCTCACCGATGCCGAGCGCGACAGCATCATCGACGGCCTGACCACCATCCAGGGCGAAATCGAGGCCGGCAACTTCGACTGGCGCATCGACCTCGAAGACGTGCACATGAACATCGAGGCACGCCTGACCGACCGCATCGGCATCACCGGCAAGAAGCTGCACACCGGGCGCAGCCGCAACGACCAGGTGGCCACCGACATCCGCCTGTGGCTGCGCGACGAGATCGACCTGATCCTGGCCGAGATCACCCGCCTGCAAAAAGGCCTGCTGGAGCAGGCCGAGCGCGAAGCCGACACCATCATGCCGGGCTTCACCCACCTGCAGACCGCCCAGCCGGTGACCTTCGGGCATCATCTGCTGGCCTGGTTCGAAATGCTCAGCCGCGACTACGAGCGCCTGGTGGACTGCCGCAAGCGCACCAACCGCATGCCGTTGGGCAGCGCCGCACTGGCCGGTACCACCTACCCGATCGACCGTGAACTGACCTGCTCGCTGCTGGGCTTCGAAGCGGTGGGCGGCAACTCGCTGGACGGCGTGTCCGACCGTGACTTCGCCATCGAATTCTGCGCGGCGGCCAGCATCGCGATGATGCACCTGTCGCGCTTTTCCGAAGAGCTGGTGCTGTGGACCAGCGCGCAGTTCCAGTTCATCGACCTGCCGGACCGCTTCTGCACCGGCAGCTCGATCATGCCGCAGAAAAAGAACCCCGACGTCCCCGAGCTGGTACGCGGCAAGACCGGCCGCGTGTTCGGCGCCCTGACCGGCCTGCTGACCCTGATGAAGGGCCAGCCGCTGGCCTACAACAAGGACAACCAGGAAGACAAGGAACCGCTGTTCGATGCCGCCGATACCCTGCGCGATTCGCTGCGGGCATTTGCCGACATGATCCCGGCGATCAAGCCAAAGCACGCGATCATGCGCGAAGCCGCGCTGCGCGGGTTCTCCACCGCCACCGACCTGGCTGACTACCTGGTACGCCGCGGCCTGCCGTTCCGTGATTGCCACGAGATCGTCGGCCACGCGGTGAAGTACGGCGTGGACACCGGCAAGGACCTGGCCGAGATGAGCCTGGACGAACTGCGCCAGTTCAGCGACCAGATCGAGCAGGACGTGTTTGCCGTGCTGACCCTGGAAGGCTCGGTGAACGCTCGCAACCACATCGGCGGCACCGCACCGGCCCAGGTACGTGCAGCCGTGGCCCGCGGCCAGGCGCTGCTGGCCAGCCGCTGAGGCATTCGCCAGGCCCGTCTGGCGGGCCTGGCTGCGCTGAAGTCAGCGCTTGCCGGTACGCACCATCTCGAGGAAGGCCGGCATCTGGGCTTCCTTGTCTGCGGCGTTTCTCTGCACGTTGGGGTTCTGCTTGAAGTGTTCGAGCAGGGCCTTGGCCTGCGGGAAGTCCGCCAGCACATCCATATCGAACACCTTCTTGCCCACCGCATACGCCAGGTCGACGCTGTAGCAGAACAGGATGTCCGCCAGGGTCATCTGCTCGCCCGCCACATAGGGAGCGAAGGCACCGTTGCGCTTGAGGGCGGCAAGACCCGCCAGCAGCTCGGCCTTGGCCTTTTGCTTGATGGCCGGGTCCACCTGGGCACCGAAGAACGCCTCGGGGTAACAGGCTCGGGCCGGCAGCTCGATGTACAGCTCGATCTCCTTGGCCAGTTCGCGCACCTTGGCCTGGGCGAACACGCCCTCGGGCAGCAGCGCCTTGCCGGGCTGGGTCTGCTCGATATAGTCAAGGATCAGGTTGGTCTCACTGAGAAAGCCGTGCTCGGTCTCCAGCACCGGCACCTTGCCGCAGGGGCTGATCTTCAGTGATGCGGGGCCGGGGCCGCCGAAAAACAGCACCTCTTCGAAGGGCACGCCCTTTTCCAGCAGCGCCAGTTTGACCATGTTGTAGTAGTTGCTGACTGCAAAACCGTGAAGCTTGAGCATGAAACATGCCTCCAGGCCGAAAGGGGTTGGCCTGGCCTTTATAGACGCTACCGCAGGCACTGACCAGCATCATGCAGTTGCTCGATAGCCAGGCATTGGCGTGCACTGCATGGCAAACTGGATGCCCATTCCGAGGAGAGCGCCCATGAGCGAGCCCACCGATATCGACAATGACGAAGAAGCGTTCGCCGAATCGACCCTGATCCAGGCCATCGAGAACCAGATCGAGAACGACAACCCGCCAGCGGCCAAGGCCACGTTCAACAAGCTGACGCTGGTGGGCTACGAGCGCGAGGACATCCTCAACCTGATGGCCCACGTGCTGGCCTGCGAGATCGACGCCATGCTCGAGGACGACCGAGCGTTCGATACGCAGTGGTACGAAACCGCCCTGCGTGCGCTGCCTGAGTTGCCACCCGAAAAGGACTGAAGCAATTACCGGCTGGCGTGGCTACACTGCAACTTCATGTACCCCTGCAAGGGTGCTGCCCTCCACTTCAGGAAAGTCCGGAGTATCTATGTCGTTTACCCCCGAGCTGATTGCCGAACTGGAAATACTCGCGCTGTTCAACCTGGACAGCACGCAGGAAGGACTGAAAGTCCATGCCACCGCAGCACCCCAGGCGATTGCCGCCGCCAAGCGCCTGTTCTCCAAGGAACTGATCACCCAGGAAGACGGCGGCTACCTGACCCCGCTGGGCCGCGATGCGGCGCAGAACGTACAGCAGTTGCTGATCATCCTGAACACGGTCGCCGAGCCGGCTTGAGAGCTTCGCTGAAGCCTTCGCCGGCAAGGCCGGATCCTGCAGATCGATACAGGAGCCGGCCTTGCCGGCGAAGGCCACACTCGGTCAATACGTCAGGCGCTGACAAAATGGCGCCAGAAATCAAATAGATTTCAGCCCCTCGCCCCGTAGCGGCTAAACTCGCCATTGCTCCCGTGATGGCCAGTTAGAGCCCTGCAATGAACCACCCCCACGAAATTCGACCCGACCTCGACGAAGGCATCGATCGCAAGGTGCTCAGCCAGTTGCGCAAGCGCTTCCTGGCCATCAACCAGGGTCGACTGGCACGCGCCATGGAAGGGTTGTCGAGCCGCCAGCAGCAGGTGCTCAACCTGCTGGCGCTGTTCTTCCACGTCAATCACCCGCTGCTGCCCGGCTACGTATCGGGCACCACTCCGGCGGGCATCTCGTGCTACGAGCCCGACGACGAGGCGCTGGCCGAGGCCCAGCGCCTGACCCGCTCGTTCACCTACCGCAAGCGTCACGGCCAGCCACCGCGCCCGCTGCTGGGGCTGTACCTGATGGGCAGCCTGGGAACCCTGGCCCAGGCCGATGAAAGCGACATGGACGTGTGGCTGTGCCACGCCCCCGGGCTCAGCGAGGCCGAGCTGAGCGAGCTGCGCAGAAAGTGCGTGTTGCTGGAGGTCTGGGCCGCGTCCCAGGGCGCCGAACTGCACCTGTTCCTGATCGAGCCGGAGCGCTTCGTCACCGGCGAGCGCAATACCGCACTGAGTTCCGACGACTGCGGCACCACCCAGCACTACCTGCTGCTGGACGAGTTCTACCGCACCGCGCTGTGGCTGGCCGGGCGCACGCCGCTGTGGTGGCTGGTGCCGGTCTACGAGGAAAGCAGCTACGCGCATTACACCCAGACCCTGCTGTCCAAGCGCTTCATCCGCGCCGACGAGAACCTGGACCTCGGCCACCTGGCCCACATCCCGCCCGGCGAGTTCGTGGGCGCCGGGTTGTGGCAACTGTTCAAGGGCATCGAGTCCCCCTACAAGTCGCTGCTCAAGCTGCTGCTGACCGAGGTGTATGCCAGCGAACATCCGCACGTGCAGTGCCTGAGCCTGCAGTTCAAGCAGGCGGTGTTCGCCAACCGCCTCGACCTCGACGAGCTGGACCCGTACATGATGGTGTACCGGCGTATCGAGCAGTACCTGCAGCACCGCGGCGAGGCCCAGCGCCTGGAACTGGTGCGACGCAGCCTGTACCTGAAGGTGAACAAGAAGATCAGCCTGCTGGCGCGCCAGCGCAGCGGCGGCTGGCAGCGCGATCTGCTCGAGCGCCTGACCCGCGAGTGGGGCTGGGACGAGCGCCAGCTGATGCTGCTGGACAGCCGCAGCCAGTGGAAGGTGCGCCAGGTGGAAGCCGAACGGCGCATCCTGGTGGCCGAACTCAACCACAGCTACCGTTTTCTCGGCCAGTTCGCACGCAAACCGCAAGCTGCCACGCGCCTCGACCAGCGCGACCTCAACGTGCTGGGCCGACGCCTCTACGCCGCCTTCGAGCGGCGCGCCGGCAAGGTCGAGTTCATCAACCCGGGCATCGCCCCGGACCTGGCCGAAGACACCCTGACCCTGGTCCAGGCACCCAATCGCCAGGAGCCTGGGCAAACCCACTGGAGCCTGTACAGCGGCAACCTGAACGCCCATGAGTGGGAGCAGTTCGTGCCGTTCAAGCGCTGCCGCGAATTGCTCGAACTGCTGGCCTGGGCGCACCGCAACGGGGTGATCGACAGCACCACGCGCCTGGCGCTCAACCCCGGCAGCAGCGACCTGAGCGAGTACGAGCTGTTCAACCTGCTGGGCAGCCTGCAGCAGAGCGTGGCCCTGCCGTTCAAGGAAGTCAGCGAGGCGCGCCTGCTGCAACCGAGCGTGGCGGACAAGATCCTGCTGCTGGTCAACGTCGGCATCGACCCGCTGCAGCATCACCGCGACCTCAACATCCTGATGACCACCGAGCGCACCGACTCGCTGAGCTACGCCGGGGTGCGCGAGAACCTGGTGCTGACTCTGGACCAGGTGACCCTCAACAGCTGGAACGAAGTGCTGGTGCAGCGGTATGACGGCGAGCACGCCCTGATGCGCAACCTGCGTGACTACCTCAACAGCCTGGGCAGCAAGGGCCACCTGCCTACGCTGAACGTGCGCTGCTTCTGCCACAACCGCGCCCAGGCCATCGCCCAGCGGGTCGAAGAGGTGTTCGCCACCGCTCAGGCGCTGCTTGCCGAAGGCCTGGGGCATCGCTACCTGATACAGGTGCAGCAGCACACCCATGTACTGGAATTGCACCACGGGGCGGTCAACCTGGTCAGCCTGGACAGTCAGGATGCACTGTTGGCATACCTGGGCGAGGAACGTGCCGAGTACACCCCGCTGCACCTGGACGCCAACGTGCTGGAAGACCACGACCTGTCGCTGGTGCTGCCCCAGGGCCAGCCGCAGTGCCTGCAGGTGTTCTACCGGGTGCAGGAGAACTGGGCCGACGTCTACGTGCTGGATGAATTCAATGCGCTGTGGCAGCAACGCCTGCCCTACCACGACGACAGCAGCCTGTTGCTGCCGCTGCAGCGCTTTCTGCAATCGGTGGTGTTCCGGCACAACGCACGGCTGCCGCTGGAAGAGCTGCCGGCACAGGGCGCGCTGGACATCCTCTACTATCAGCTGTCGCCCCCCGGTATCGGCCGGGCACGCCAGCTGGAGCCGCGCCAGGCACCGCCCACCACGCTGGGCAGCACCGCCTACGAAGTGCAGGCGATCATCCAGGCAGGCGTCGAAGACGCCCTGCAGGTGACGTTGTACTGCAACCAGAAGGAGTTTTCGGAGCTCGAGTATGGCGACCAGCTGTATGCGGTGGTCGCCCGCGAGATCGTCGGCCAGCGCCGTGACGCCCAGCGCTACCGCTGCTACATCACCGACCTGGACCTGTCCGACCTGCTTGCCGAAGGCCAGGGCTCGAGCATCCTGTACCTGCGCTACAAGCAGGAACTGGAGCGGGTGCTGAACCAGGCGCTGGAAGCGGCCTGATCAGAGGTCGAAGTCGCCTGCGGCTTCGGGCTGGTACTCGACTTCGAGCAGCTTGAGCTTGAGGGTCTTGCCGCCGGGCACCGGCCAGTCGATCTGCTCGCCCACCGACAGGCCGAGCAATGCGCTGCCCATCGGCGCCAGGATCGAGACCGTGCCTTCGGCGCCGGCGTCCTTCGGGTACACCAGGGTCAGGTGGTAGTCCTTGCCGCTGACTTCATCGCGGCAATGCACGCGCGAGTTCATGGTCACGACACCGGCCGGAACCTCCTCGTGGCTCACTACCTGCTCGGCGCGGTCCAGCTCGTCCTGCAGGGCGAGCACACCCGGCGAGTCCTGCGTCTTTTCATCGAGGCCATCGATCAGACGCTCGAGACGCTGTACGTCCAATCGGGTGAGGATAAGGGAAGGCTTGGTGCTCATGATCCAGTCAGACTCCTTGTTCATGGGTAAAAGTGCTGGGCGTTATAAAGCAAAACCCCGCCCAAGGGCGGGGTTTGCATGTTTTTCGGCCAGGCCGATCAACCTCGACACTACCACAGCACAATAAATACACAAGAGGCTCGCCGTCGCAGCCTAGCCGGCCGCCTGGCGTCGTACCTGTGCCTGGGCGCAGATCTCGCGGCGGCGCTGGTCGTCGGCGCTGCGCCACTGGCGAATGTCCTCGACATGGCGAAAGCAGCCCAGGCACACCTTGGCCTCGTCCAGCCGGCAGAGGCTGATGCAGGGCGACGGCACCGCCGGGCTGACATTGCTGTACAGCGGCTTGGCCGGTTTGGCAGCAGTGCTCATCTCAGATCTCGTCGAAGTCGAGCTTTTCGCCGACCCGCTCCCAGACGATGCGCTCGAGCATCTCGCCGAGCAGTTCCTCGGTCTTCTCACAGGTCCATTTGCCGCTGGCTTCGTCATAGTCGAAATGGAAACCACCCGACTTGTCGGCCAGCCACAGCTGGCGCAGCGGCTCCTGGCGGCTGAAGATCAACTGGCTGCCGTTGTCGAACTTGATGGTCAGAACGCCCGCCGAGTTCTCCATGTCCAGGTCCAGGTCGGTTTCATCGAACAGGTCTTCCAGGGCCTGTTGGGTCGCGTCGACCAGGTCGTGAAAACGCGCTTCGCTCAAACTCATTGCAAGAACCTCGAAAATGTCTGCACACACGCAAGCCGGGCAAGATACGAGCGCCGCGCCACGAATGCAAAGGTTAACGCCCGCAGCCGACACCCTGCACGGGCGCCTGTCCGACGGCGCAGCGGCTACATAGGCAAGGCGCCGGGCGCTCGGTATACTCGGGCGCAATACTGCTTAAATTCAAAGGATTTCGCCATGAAGCGCCTGATTTCCTCCCTCGCGGCGCTAGTCGCGATTGCCTGCCTCGTCTCCGCTTGCGGTCAGAAAGGCCCACTGTACCTGCCTGAAGACGGCAAAGACGGCAAAAAGTCGCAATCGCACCAGCACTGATTAAGGGATCCCCATGGACGCTTTCAACTACCGCGACGGCGAGCTGTTCGCGGAAGGCGTGGCGCTGTCGGCGATTGCCGAACGCTTCGGCACGCCTACCTACGTGTACTCGCGGGCGCATATCGAAGCCCAGTACCGTAGCTACGCCGATGCATTGCAGGGTGTTTCGCACCTGGTGTGCTTCGCCGTAAAAGCCAACTCCAACCTCGGCGTGCTGAACGTGCTGGCACGACTGGGCGCAGGCTTCGACATCGTCTCGGGCGGTGAACTGGAGCGTGTGCTGGCCGCCGGCGGGCGCGCCGACCGTGTGGTGTTCTCCGGCGTGGGCAAGACCCGCGACGACATGCGCCGCGCCCTCGAAGTGGGCGTGCACTGCTTCAACGTCGAGTCCACCGACGAGCTGGAGCGCCTGCAGGTGGTTGCCGCCGAAATGGGCGTACGCGCGCCGATCTCGCTGCGGGTCAACCCGGATGTCGATGCCGGCACCCACCCGTACATTTCCACCGGCCTCAAAGAGAACAAGTTCGGTATCGCCATTGCCGATGCCGAAGAAGTCTACGTGCGCGCCGCGCAGCTGCCGAACCTGGAAATCGTCGGCGTCGACTGCCACATCGGTTCGCAGCTGACAACGCTGGAGCCCTTCCTCGATGCCCTCGACCGCCTGCTGGCGCTGATCGACCGCCTCGGCGAGTGCGGCATCTACCTGCGCCACCTGGACCTGGGCGGCGGCGTGGGCGTGCGCTATCGCGACGAAGAGCCGCCACTGGCCGGCGACTACATCAAGGCCATCCGCGAGCGCGTGGGCGACCGCGACCTGGCGCTGGTATTCGAACCGGGCCGCTACATCGTGGCCAATGCCGGCGTGCTGCTGACCCGCGTCGAGTACCTCAAGCACACCGAGCACAAGGACTTCGCCATCGTCGACGCGGCGATGAACGACCTGATCCGCCCGGCGCTGTACCAGGCCTGGATGGACGTGACCGCCGTGCAGCCGCGTGATGGCGAGCCGCGCAGCTATGACGTGGTCGGCCCGATCTGCGAGACCGGCGACTTCCTGGCCAAGGACCGTGCGCTGAACCTGGCCGAAGGCGACCTGCTGGCCGTGCATTCGGCCGGTGCCTACGGTTTCGTCATGAGTTCGAACTACAACACCCGTGGTCGCTGCGCCGAAGTACTGGTGGATGCCGATCAGGCCTTCGAAGTGCGCCGTCGCGAAACCGTGGCCGAGCTGTTTGCCGGCGAAAGCCTGCTGCCGGAGTGACCCCATGCTGCTGCGTTTTACCAAGATGCACGGCCTGGGCAACGACTTCATGGTCCTCGACCTGGTCAGCCAGCACGCGCACATCCTGCCCAAGCACGCCAAGCAATGGGGTGACCGGCACACCGGCATCGGTTTCGACCAACTGCTGATCGTCGAGGCGCCGAGCAATCCGGACGTGGACTTTCGCTACCGGATCTTCAACGCCGACGGGTCCGAAGTCGAGCAGTGCGGCAACGGTGCGCGCTGCTTCGCGCGCTTCGTGCTGGACAAGCGCCTGACGGCGAAAAAGCGCATCCGCGTCGAGACCAAGAGCGGCATCATCGAACTCGATGTGCGCGGCGACGGGCAGATCAGCGTCGACATGGGCCCACCGCGCCTGGTGCCGTCCGAGATCCCCTTCGACGCCCCTGCCCAGGCCCTGAGCTACCCGCTGGAAGTGGCCGGTCGCACGGTCAACCTGGCTGCTGTGTCGATGGGCAACCCCCATGCGGTGCTGCGCGTCGACGACATCAACAGCGCCCCGGTGCACGACCTCGGCCCGCAGATCGAGAACCACCCGCGCTTCCCGCAGCGGGTCAACGTCGGCTTCCTCCAGGTCATCGACCGCCACCGCGCCCAGTTGCGCGTGTGGGAGCGCGGCGCCGGGGAAACCCAGGCCTGCGGCACCGGTGCCTGCGCCGCGGCGGTGGCTGCCATCAGCCAGGGCTGGATGGATTCGCCGCTGCTGATCGACCTGCCCGGAGGGCGCCTGTCCATCGAATGGGGCGGCCCGGGCCGGCCTGTAGTGATGACAGGCCCTGCCGTACGCGTGTATGAAGGACAGGTTCGCCTATGAGTGAGTACCAGCCATGACCGACCAGCCCCACACGCCCACCGCAGAGCCCGACGCCTCCGACGCCCAGGGCTCGACGCCCAGCGTCGGGGCCCAGGACGTGGTGGCTTACCTGCGTGCCAACCCGGCGTTCTTCGCCGAGCATGACGACCTGCTGCTGGAGCTGCAGGTCCCTCACCAGCGCGGCGACAGCGTGTCGCTGGTGGAGCGCCAGCTCAAGCTGCTGCGCGACCGCAACATCGAGATGCGCCACCGCCTCTCGCACCTGATGGACGTGGCCCGCGACAACGACCGGCTGTTCGAGAAGACCCGCCGGCTGATCCTCGACCTGCTCGACGCCGACAGCCTCGAGGCCGTGGTGATGGCCGTCGAGGACAGCCTGCGCCAGGAGTTCAAGGTGCCGTTCGTGAGCCTGATCCTGTTCGGCGATACCGTGGCCCCCGTGGGCCGCTGGGTCAACCCGACCGAAGCGCAACAGGCCATCGGCGGCCTGCTGTGCGCGGGCAAGACGGTCAGCGGCACCCTGCGCGACCACGAGCTGGACTTCCTGTTCGGCGAGGCCCAGCGCCCCGAAGTCGGCTCCAGTGCCGTCGCCGCGCTCGACTATCAGGGCCTGCATGGCGTGCTCGCCATCGCCAGCCACGACCCGCAGCACTACAAGAGCAGCGTCGGCACCCTGTTCCTGAGCTACATCGCCGAAGTGCTCGGCCGCGTGCTACCGCGCTTTACCCAGACCCTGCGCCCGGTACGCTGATGGAGCGCCAGCTGGACGCGTTCATCGCGCACCTGCGCAACGAGCGCCAGGTGTCGGAGCATACCCAGCTGGCCTACCGGCGTGACCTGGCCAACGTGCTGGCCTACTGCGAGAAAACCGGCATCGCCAGCTGGAGCGCCCTGCAGATCCAGCACCTGCGCCAGTTCGTGGCGCGCCAGCACCATGCCGGGCAGTCGTCTCGCAGCCTGGCGCGCATGCTTTCGGCGGTGCGCGGCCTGTACCGCTACCTGAACCGCGAAGGCCTGTGCGACCACGACCCGGCCAACGGCCTGGCCGCGCCCAAGGGCGAGCGCCGGCTGCCCAAGACCCTCGATACCGACCGCGCGCTGCAATTGCTCGAAGGCGCTGTGGACGACGACTTTCTCGCCCGCCGCGACCAGGCCATGCTCGAGCTGTTCTACTCCTCGGGCCTGCGCCTGTCGGAGCTGACCAGCCTCGATCTCGATCAGCTCGACCTGCCAGCCGGCCTGGTGCAGGTGCATGGCAAGGGCAGCAAGACCCGCGTGCTGCCGGTAGGCCGCAAAGCCAGAGAGGCATTGGAAAAGTGGCTGGCGCTGCGCGGCATCAGCGCCCCGCAGGACAACGCGGTGTTCGTCAGCCAGCAAGGCCGGCGCCTGGGCCCGCGGGCGATCCAGCTGCGGGTCCAGGCGGCGGGCAGCCGCGAGCTGGGGCAGAACCTGCACCCGCACATGCTGCGCCACTCCTTCGCCAGCCACCTGCTCGAATCGTCCCAGGACCTGCGTGCGGTGCAGGAAATGCTCGGGCATGCCGACATCGCCACCACGCAGATCTACACTCACCTGGACTTCCAGCACCTGGCGAGCGTCTATGACAGCGCCCACCCAAGGGCCAAACGCAGCAAGGACAGTGACTCATGAGCATTCAGCTGATCACCTTCGACCTGGACGACACCCTGTGGGACACCGCCCCGGTCATTGTCAGTGCCGAGGCCGTGCTGCGCGACTGGCTGGCGGCGAATGCACCCGACCTGGGCGCGGTGCCGGTGGAGCACCTGTATGCCATTCGCGAGCGCCTGGTGCAGGCCGAGCCGGGCCTGCGGCATCGCATCAGCGCCTTGCGGCGCAAGGTGCTGTTCCATGCCATGAGCGACGTCGGCTACAGCGAAGCCAGGGCCCACGCCCTGGCCAACGAGGGCTTTGAAGTGTTCCTGCATGCGCGCCACCAGGTGGATATCTTCCCCGAGGTGCAGCCAGTGCTGGAGGTGCTGCGCCATCGCTACACCCTGGGCGTGGTCACCAATGGCAATGCCGACGTGAGGCGCCTGGGGCTGGCCGACTATTTCAGGTTCGCCCTGTGCGCCGAGGACCTGGGCATCGGCAAGCCCGACCCGCAGCCGTTTCTCGAAGCATTGCGCCAGGGCCAGGCCGAGGCCGGCAATGCCGTGCATATCGGCGACCATCCGGGCGACGACATCGCCGGGGCCCAGCAGGCCGGCCTGCGCGCGATATGGTTCAACCCGCAGGGCAAGGCGTGGACGGCCAAGGGGCAGCCGGATGCCGAGATCCAGCGCCTGTCGCAGTTGCCTGAGCTGTTGCTCAGTTGGCGTTAGCCCCGCTGGCCCTATCGCGGGTCAAGCCCGCTCCCACAAGGGTTGCGGTGATCGTTGTAGGAGCGGGCCTGCCCCGCCATAGCGTCAGCAGCGGCAACCCGTAACGCCACCCACAAAAAAGCCCGCAGCGACGGCGGGCTCTTCTGTTCGACGGCACCCTCAGATAGGACGGCTACCGTACTTATTGTCTGGCTTCTTGGGCGGATCGGCGACCACGTTGGCCTCCACTTCCTGCACCTTGCCGCCACGCGACAGGAACTCTTCCATCGCCTTGGCGAGCGCGTCGCGCTCCTTCTGCTTGGCTTCCATGCTGGGCATTTCGTCGACCGAGACCGCAGCCTTGGACTTGCCCTTGGCTACCGGTGCGGGGCTGTCGTCACCGCTGTCATCGGCAACGTCGTCGGCAGCCGCTTCCAAGCCTTCATCGGTATCGTCTTCGTCGCCCACTTCGAGGTCGTCGTTTTCCAGATCATCGTCGCTCATGTTCTACCTCATGACTTGCGAAAAGCAGATAAGTTATAGACCAACAGCGCCAGGTGCGGCCACTGCCGGAAAAATCCAGGGCCACGGGTAGCCCGCGGCCAGCGGCGCCCGCCCTACCACCTGGCGAGCACCGTGCGGGCCCGTGCAGGGCCCGACAAAAAGAAAGAGCTGCCGGCATTGCTTCACCAGCTGACCCCGCCGTGAGCGGCCTGTTCAATGCCAAGCCTAGCAAAGGGTATCGAAGTGCGCGGACAGGTCATCCGCACCCTACGGCGCGCATTCTAGCGTGATGTGTGAAAAAGCAAAGTGCCTAAATATCCTTGTTCGCTGTAAGTTTTATGCTTGATGGCCATTACAGCGTCAAGCGCCTGCAAATGCCCCCTTGGAAACCGTTTGCGTGCCCTTGGATGGACAAAATCCAGGCAAAAAAATGCCCGGCAAGCCGGGCATGTTTTTTCGAGCATGTTACAGGTTGTAGCCACGCTCGTTGTGCTGCGCGAGGTCGAGGCCGACCGCTTCTTCCTCTTCGTTGACCCGCAGGCCCATCACCAGGTCCAGCACCTTCAGAATCACGTAGGTGACGATGGCGGTGTAGATCACCGTGAAGCCCACGCCCTTGGCCTGCACCCAGACCTGTGCGCCGATATCTTCGACGGTACCGAAGCCGCCCAGTGCAGGGGCCGCGAACACGCCGGTGAGAATCGCGCCGACGATGCCGCCGATGCCATGCACGCCGAAGGCGTCCAGGGAGTCGTCATAGCCCATCTTGCGCTTGAGGCTGGTGGCGCAGAAGAAGCACACCACACCCGATACCAGGCCGATCACCAGTGCGCCCATCGGGCCTACGGTGCCCGCAGCCGGGGTGATCGCCACCAGGCCTGCCACCACACCGGAGGCGATGCCCAGGGCGCTGGGTTTGCCGTGGGTGATCCACTCGGCGAACATCCAGCCCAGCGCAGCGGCGGCCGTGGCGATCTGGGTCACCAGCATGGCCATGCCGGCGGTGCCGTTGGCAGCGGCTGCGGAGCCGGCGTTGAAGCCGAACCAGCCGATCCACAGCATGGCCGCGCCCATCAGGGTGTAGCCCAGGTTGTGCGGGGCCATCGGGGTGGTTGGGAAGCCCTTGCGCTTGCCCAGCACCAGGCACGCCACCAGGCCTGCGATACCCGCATTGATATGCACCACAGTGCCACCGGCAAAGTCCAGTACGCCCCAGTCCCACATCAGGCCGCCGGCACCGGACCAGACCATGTGCGCGATCGGTGCGTAGACCAGGGTGAACCACACGGCCATGAAGATCAGCATGGCCGAGAACTTCATGCGCTCGGCAAAGGCACCGACGATCAGGGCCGGAGTGATGATGGCGAAGGTCATCTGGAAGGTGATGAACACCGCCTCGGGGAACAACGAGGTCAGGCTTGCGGGGGTGACGCCGGCCAGGAAGGCCTTGGAGAACCCGCCGACGAAGGAATTGAAGTTGACCACGCCCTCTTCCATACCCGTGGTATCGAACGCCAGGCTGTAGCCGTAGACCATCCACAGAATGCTGATCAGGCCGGTGATGGCGAAACACTGCATCATCACCGAAAGCACGTTCTTGGAACGCACCATGCCGCCGTAGAACAACGCCAGGCCCGGGATGGTCATGAACAGCACCAGCGCGGTGGCGGTCAACATCCAGGCGGTGTCGCCGGAGTTGAGCACGGGGGCGGCTGCCTCCTCTGCCATGGCCATGCCAGGCATTACGAGGGACAAAAGGGCTCCTAGCCCTGCGAACTGACGCAGAGTCATATTGTTATCTCCTGGGGCGTTGGGGTTTGGGGCGGCGTTACTTAGATCGCGTCGGTATCGGTTTCACCGGTACGGATGCGGATGGCCTGTTCCAGATTGACCACGAAAATCTTGCCGTCACCGATCTTGCCGGTGTTGGCCGCCTTGGTGATCGCCTCGATGACCCGGTCCAGGTCCTTGTCGTCGATGGCGACATCGATCTTCACCTTGGGCAGGAAATCGACTACGTATTCAGCACCGCGATACAGCTCGGTGTGGCCTTTCTGCCGTCCGAAGCCTTTGACTTCCGTGACGGTAATGCCCTGCACGCCGATTTCGGACAGCGACTCGCGCACGTCGTCCAACTTGAATGGCTTGATGATGGCAGTGACTAGCTTCATGAAACTCTCTCCCGAATTGGTGGACTTGCCCCAGGAAAACAAACCCGTCTCAAGTCTAAGCGCAGTGCCTGGCTTTGTAACGCTTCGTCGGCCTCAATCCCAAGGCCCGACACCAGTGCATGAGTCACTTGGCTCTAAGCAGAAACCTTGCCATGTCTGCCAAGGCCACCAATTACAAGGGCTTGCGTGCCTTGCTTGGAATTGGCCAGTCGCCAGCAGGGCAAACACGCACAAAAACGGTGCGCTACCGATCGGGGGAATGCGCGAAAAGCGTGCGGGGCGAGCGGGCGTGGGGTGCGTGTTACACTGGCCGCCTCTTTGCATTTACCGGACGGACCAACATGCTCGCGCCCAAAGCCTTTCTCGATGCCCTGAGCGACCAGGCCTCGCGCCTGTTCAGCGGTGACACCGCGCAGCCGCGCAGCGAACTGGAAAGCCAGTTCAAGGCGCTGCTGCAAAGTGGTTTCAGCAAGCTGGAACTGGTCAGCCGTGAGGAGTTCGACAGCCAGATGGTAGTGCTGGCCCGCACCCGCGCACGCCTGGAGGCGCTGGAGGCCAAGGTCGAAGAGATGGAAGCGCGGCTGAACCCGGCGGCTGCCGAGTAGAGCGCAGCGCAGCCTTCGTCGGCGGGGCCGGCGCCTGCAGGGTCATGCAGGGGCCTGCCTCACCTTCTCATACCGCACATCCCCCTCCTCCAACTGCGCCACCACCTCCCACCCCCAAGCGGCGATAGAAGCCATTGGCACGCACGCCGTCGCGGCCCGAAGGCTGCACCGGGGCGCCGTGATCTTGACCAGCGCTCCTGGCCCCGTCAACCGCTGCAAAACCTCGACTCACTCTCCCCCGCGCACCCTGCGCGCGCACCACTATCCTTGCCCCAGCCGCAGGACGCGGCATTGTCCCGATCATGGAGTGTGCATGTCCCTCGCCCTTGTCCACAGCCGCGCCCAGGTGGGCGTACTGGCCCCTGCGGTCACCATCGAAGCGCACCTGGCCAACGGCCTGCCCAACCTGACCCTGGTCGGCCTGCCCGAAGCCACGGTAAAGGAAAGCAAGGACCGTGTGCGCAGCGCCATCCTCAACTCCGGCCTGGAGTTCCCCGCGCGGCGCATCACCCTCAACCTCGCCCCCGCCGACCTGCCCAAGGATGGCGGACGCTTCGACCTGGCCATAGCCCTGGGCATCCTGGCCGCCAACGGGCAGATGCCGATCGCCTCGCTGCACGCAGTGGAATGCCTGGGCGAGCTGGCGCTGTCGGGGGCGGTGCGCTGCGTGCAGGGCGTGCTGCCTGCCGCCCTTGCCGCCCGCGAAGCCGGGCGCGCCCTGGTGGTGCCACGGGAGAATGCCGAGGAGGCCTGCCTGGCTTCGGGCCTGGTGGTGTACGCCGTAGACCACCTGCTGGAACTGGTCGCGCACCTCAACGGCCAGCAGCCCCTCGAACCCTACAAGGCCAACGGCCTGGTCCTGCACAGCCAGCCCTACCCCGACCTCAACGAGGTGCAGGGCCAGCTTGCCGCCAAGCGTGCCCTGCTGGTCGCGGCGGCCGGGGCCCACAACCTGCTGTTCAGCGGGCCACCCGGCACCGGCAAGACTCTGCTCGCCAGCCGCCTGCCCGGCCTGCTGCCACCGCTGAACGAGCGCGAAGCGCTGGAGGTGGCGGCCATCCAGTCGGTCGCCAGCCCGCTGCCGCTCAACAGCTGGCCGCAGCGTCCGTTTCGCCACCCGCATCACTCGGCGTCGGGGGCCGCACTGGTCGGCGGTGGCAGCCGCCCGCAACCCGGCGAGATCACCCTGGCCCACCATGGCGTGCTGTTTCTGGATGAGTTGCCGGAGTTCGAGCGGCGCGTGCTGGAAGTGCTGCGCGAGCCCCTGGAATCGGGCGAAATCGTGATCGCCCGGGCCAAGGACAAGATCCGCTTCCCGGCCCGCTTCCAATTGGTGGCGGCGATGAACCCCTGCCCCTGCGGCTACCATGGCGACCCCACCGGTCGCTGCCGATGCAGCAGCGACCAGATCCAGCGCTACCGCAACAAGCTCTCCGGCCCGTTGCTTGATCGCATCGACCTGCACCTGACCGTCGCCCGTGAAGCCACGGCGCTCTCGCACTGCACCGACAACGGCCCCGCCAGTGCCCACATCGCAGGGCAGGTGGCTGCCGCACGCGAACGACAACAACAGCGCCAGGGCTGTGCCAACGCCTTTCTCGAGCTGCCCGGCCTGCGCCAGCACTGCGCGCTGTCCGCTGACGATCAGCAATGGCTGGAAACCGCGTGCGAACGACTAACCTTGTCGCTACGGGCCGCGCACCGCCTGCTCAAGGTGGCGCGTACGCTGGCCGATCTGGAACAGGCCGCACACATTGCGCGTGTGCACCTGGCCGAGGCCCTGCAGTACCGCCCCGGGCCTTAGGTGCCTTGACGCCCATCGGTTTGTGCAATGCCGGGCGCAGCCTCATCATGCGCCCTCACTGTTCAACGCTGCCGCCGTAGCAGCCCCCTGGAGCCGAGCGATGCCACACGAAGGCAGCCTTTTGCAAACAGCCGTCATCTTCCTGCTTGCCGCGGTCATTGCGGTGCCCCTGGCCAAGCGTTTGCAACTGGGCGCCGTGATCGCCCCGGATACCAGCCACGGCGACAGCCTGGCACACCTGATTACGTCCAAATCCTAAAATCACGCAGGACCTTTCCTTACCGTTCCAAGCCGGGAAAATCCGGGATAAGCAACTGCTAAGTTGCGCTCTTCCCAGCTTGCGACACCCACTCATGACCAAGAAAAACGTTCTCCTTTCCCATTGCTTCCATTGCGCGGGTGAATCATGAGCCAGCGCATGAATATCTTCGGCAAGGGCCAAGGTCTGGACGGAGATCTCACCAGTACAGGTGCAATCTGCATAGCCAGTCATGCGCGCGGCCAGGTGCACGACATCCCTTGGCTACTTGAAGGCGACAGGACCACACCCTGCCCTCACTGCGGTGCAGAAGGCACGATCATCGAGGGTGAATCGCGCTGGCGACAGGACGGCCTCAGCACAGCCGTGGATGGCTCACTGGTTCAGTGCAAATGTCCGCTGGGCAGCAACTATGTCATTGCACCGCTACATCAAGGGCCTGCCATCAGGAGCAGCATTCCACTCCAGCCTAGCGCATCGACGCTCGGATTTGAGTCGACTCCCTCACCACGACAAGCAGTCAGCACAATGACAACATTCGCGCAGCCCAGACTGGAGCCGGGCTTTCATATTGTCCAGCACAGCCAGTCATTCAATCAGGTGCTGCATGGGCTGGCTGACCCGCAGAGGCACCTGGCCATTCGTCTGCAGCGTCTCAACCCAACCTTTGAGAACGGCTTCAAGGCAGGGGAAATCTTTGTCATCGGTGATCCAGGAAGTGCACAGATGTGTACGCGTGAGGAACTGCATCTGATGGAAGCGGCAGAACTGGCGCGAGATAGTCTTGCCGGTCTGAGCACCGATGAGGCCGATTTCATGATGAGGCACCAGGCCGAAATCGCAGGATTACTAAGTGACGTGAGTCTGTCGATGGGGGTGGCCCAGGCCATGATGGCGAGGTCATTCGAAGACCTGAAGAATACACTGCATCAGGTCGAGCTCTTGCATCAGCAGCAATTCTCCAAGCATGGCCATTTGAAAAGCCCACAGTTCTTCGCTTCCCGTAAAGAACTTTTCAAGCGAATGGAAGCGCAGTTGCGGATAGCCTTCCTCAACAAACCGATGAACCTGGGCAGCCATGACACCTTGCGCAGAGGCCTTGGAATATCGAGCAGGAGTCTGGTGCATCATTGGAGCAAAGCGGGCGTCCCAGGACAAATTCCGGGATATGCAACGCACCTGGAGAAGGTGGCAAGGATGTCAACGTACCTGAAGACCGGCGGGCACATCGGCATAGTGATAGGTGCTGCTTCTTCGTACTTCAAGATTCGAGAGGCGTGCATGGCTGGAGAAACCAAGGCGTGTAAAAAGATACGCTTCACCGAGGCTGGCAGTTTCTTGGGAGGGCTTGGTTTTGGTTCACTGGGGGGCGCCGCTGCAAACAGGGTTTTCGCGGTAGGTTGCTTGAGTTTAGGACCGGTGAGTGCGACCGTTTGTAGTGTCGCCATCGTCGGTGCAGGGGCTTTAGCAGGGAGTCTGGGTGGTATGTCAGGTGGTGAATGGCTAGGGGAAGTTATCTATGAGCACGCCCAGCCATGATGGCCTTCTGGGAGTCCCACTGGGCGCTGGCGTTTATGTTAACCCCCTGCTTCTTGGGGATCGGGGGCCTCTTGTCAGAGGTACAACTTGCCCATTCTCGACATTTTTCAAGTTTGCTTCACGCCTTTCGGCGCAGTGACTGTCTGCCCAGATTCTTGCAGATATGGGGAACACACGGCTTCATTTCTCGATGCATGATCGTATCAGCACTCAGCGGGATCATGTTGTATGCAAGACGCTCCATCAAACGAGGGCAGCTGGATCCGAAGGACTTTCATGAATTCCCTCTTGCGCTCAAAAGGCGCCTGACTATTACCTCATGGCTGATCATCATTGGGTTTGCCTGGTTCATGTTTGGCGTAGGCCTGCTCAACTTGAGCAAGCCGTAACGGACGGTAAACCGCCGGCTCCCCAAGCCCCTGACGCAAAAACAGGCAAGTGTTGAAGAGCAGGCAATAAGGCATTTACCAATCGAATCTGAGCGCTACAGCAACGCGCTCAAGCGCAGCTGCGACGCCTGCGAGCAGAACACCAGCCGCGCATCCCCGGCCGACATCACCACGGGCACCAGGTCCAGGCGAATGCGCGGCAGCAGGCGGTTGAGCATCTGCTGGCAATCCCGGCGCAGGTAGCTGTCTTCGCCGGTCAGGCGACTGACCAGGCGGAAAGTCAGCGAGTCCCGCGCCAGTACCAGCAAAATGTAGCGCCGCGTGCCGGTCTCGCGCAGCAGCCACACGCCGGTCGCCAGTTTCAGCAGCGGCGTGAGCGTCTCGATCAGCTTGTTGCGCTCCACGGGCACCAGGTCGTGGGGCACCCACTCGCCGTCTTCACCGTCATCGTCGCTATCGGCACGCTGCAGGGCATCGGCCTCGCGCCGATAGTGCTCGGCCGCGCCGCGGTCATCGCTGCGCAGGGCCAGCACGCTGAGCTTGCGCAGGCTGTACAGCTGCAACGGCCCGCGCTGCTCGGCCACCTGCCGCCACAGTGCTGCGGCGGCGTCCGGGCGCCCGGCCTGGGCATGACACTCGGCCAGCTGATAGCGCACCGCCGCGTCCGGCGCCTGCTGCAGTGCATCTTCCAGCAAACGCAGCGCCTCATCGCCCGCCTCGCCAAGGGTGCGGTACAGCCAGGCCAGCCGGGCAATCTCGTGGCCCGACAGCGCACGGATACGCCGTTTGCGCTGCAGGTCGTGCTGCTCGGCCACCAATGCCTCGCGCTCGTCACGGGCGCGCTGGCAATGCCGGGCATTGTCATCGGCCTGCTGTTCGTCCAGGCGCTGCGCCAATGGCAGGTGCTGCTCACCCAGCCAGGCCTGCGCCGCGCTGGGCTGGCTGCGCTGCCACACCAGTGCCGCATCGGGCTGATCGGGTGCCCCCCCCAGCGCCGCCAGGCGGTCGGCCAGCGCCGGGTGGGTATCGCTGTCGTCGGTCTCGTTGCACAGTGCGCCATGCAGCCAGCTGCGGGCCTCGGCAATGTCCTGCGGCAGGCTCGGCGCACCGCTGCGGGCCAGGTCGGTCAATGGCGTGGCGCTGCCGGCAAGAAACACCTTGGGCCAGAACGCCTGCTCCAGTGCCCGCCCCTGCAAGGCCAGGCCGACCAGCGCCTCGCGCATCGCCTCGACCCCGCCTACCCGCGCCGCCTCGGCGTCGGCCTGGTACTCGCAGCGCCGCGCAAAATCCATGCTCACGGCCAGAAAACGCGGCACGTACCAGCCCACGAACAGACGCAGCGGCGCGCTCGACAACGAGCGATGGCGCTCCAGCCGCTCGCTCGCCGCCTGCCATTGCAGCCGTGCGAAATACACGCGGCTGGCATAGCGGCCATGACGCTGGGCGATGTGCGCGCACTCATGCGCCAGGATCGCCGCACAGGCCCGCGGCGACAGCGTGTCGAGCAAGGGCAGGCCCAGCCACATCACGTTGCGCGTCCTGCGAAACAGTACGTGGTGCTGGCGGATACTGGCGTTGAAGTCGTCGTTCAGGTACACCGCATCCAGCGCAGGCGCGCCGAGTGCCAGGCGCAACCGCTCGATTTCCTCGAACAGCTGCGGCGCGTCCACTGCCTGCAGGGCGATGCCGTCCTCGCTGGAATCGGCACGCGTCGCAAAGGGCAGTTTGAGCATGCTGTAGCCGAACATGCCCGCTGGCAGGGTCACGAACCCGGCCAGCAGCCCCGCAGCACCGGGCAGCCACATGCACATCGCCAGCGGCAGCGCGCACAGGGCCAGCCCGCCCACCAGCAGAAAGCCGTTGCCCAGCAGCAGCCAGGCACGAAGTCGCAACCGTTGCAGTGCGGCCATGGGCGTTACTGCGCCGGCTTGGGCGGCAGGTCGTCGGCGCCGACCTTGCCACGCCCCAGGAACGCACCGAACACGCTGGTGACACTCTTGAGCAGGCTGTGGGAGTTGAGCACCTCGTACTGGACTTCTTGGATGCCTTCGTTGTCGGGCAACTGGGTCACGGCATGCTGCGCCCACTCGATGGCAGCGAAGCGGCTTTGCTGAACGCCCTGCCCGCGCAGGTAGGCCAGTGCGATCTCGGCACTGGTACGCGCCGAGACCCAGTCATCGTCACAGTCGACCAGCGAACGCAGGTACTTCACGCCGGTTTCCTGCTCTTCGGCAGTGCCGAAGTCGCGCAGCAGGATGCCGATGCGGATGCGCGCGCGCTGTTCTGCCCGCGACGATTGGCGGGCGCCTTCGAACAGGCGCAGCACCTCGTCGAGGTTGGCACGCACACGCATGTCCAGCTCGTCGTCGAAGAGCTTTTTCCAGGCCAGGTTGAACATGCTCTGCGGGCAGCCGTCCTGGGCACCGCGCTCCAGCCAGCGCAGGCTTTCGCCCTCGTCCACATAGCGTTGCGGGGCCTCTTCACGGGCACCGGTGTGTACCTCGTGCAGGAAATAGGCCGCGCCCGGCAGGCCACGCTCGCCCCATTGCACCGCCAGGAAGTAACCCTCGTCGTGGCGCCCACCGTCCCACAGGAATGACGGCAGGCTGACGATGTCCAGGCCCGAGTCACCCAGGTCGTGTTCGCCCAGCACCCGCGCGCGGTCCAGCAAGGCCGGCACACACTGCGGGTCCTTGTCGAAACCCCACAGGCCGAACTGGTGACCGACAGCCTTGATCGCCACCGGCACGCCCAACTCGTTCATCGCGCACATGCGCTCGACCGCCACCTTGAAGGCACCGGTTTCGTCGGCCATGTTGGCCACCATGGTGAGGTAGACGAAGCTGTGGAACGGCCCCTCGACATGGCGGAAGTACTCGCCTTCGGGGAAGGCCTGCACGCTCGCGACCTGCATCGCCATCGCACGTGGCTGGTTGTCCAGCGAGTAGCTGCAGAACTGGCCGAAGTAACCCAGCGCATAACCGCGGTAGGCTGGCAGCAAGTCGCGCTGCAGCCAGGCCTCGAAGTGCTCGAGGTACTCGCGTGCAGCGTTGAATTCCTCCTTGGCGGGGTAATCCTCGTGGATGTCGTAGAACGCCAGCCAGCGGATCGCATTGCGCTGCGCCTCGCTCAGCGCGGCGCACAGCGGCCCGCTGGCAAAGCCTTCGATGTCTTCGTAGCTGCCGCCCCAGCGCGGCAACAGGTAGTTGGCATAGTTGAGCAGCGCTTCCAGGCAGTCCGGGCGCCACTCCATCACGCGGTGCAGCCAGTAATCCTGCCCCTGGTCCATCTCGTGCGCCTGGCGTTGCGGCAGGCCGGCCGGCAGCGCCGTGGGGGCCTGTTGCAAGGGCGTCAGGCCGTAGTGGGCCAGGTGTTCGACCGCCATCTCCAGCAGTTCGGGGTCCTGGTTGTCGCTGGCCATGCCCTTGGCAGGCTCGCCACCGAACAGCGCGTTCAGCCACGCCGGCTCGTGGAAGTGCGCGCACAGCTCCATCAGGGTGACGCCTGCAGCCACCGGCTGCGGCGAACGTTCGAGTGCCGCCAGCAGGTGCACCGCCGACAGTTCACAAGCCAGCGCCGCGCCCAGCCAGCAGTCGTCGGTCACGCTGTTGGCCCAGCCGTTGCCGCGGATATTGCCGGCGCGGCCATAGCAGTAGTTGCCCAGAAACAGGCGCGGATGGAAGGCATCCGGGCAGGCGGCGACCCAGGCCTGCAGAAAGCGTGCGATCTCCGGCGCCGGGGTCACACTGAAGTCGAACAGCGTGCCGGTGCGGGCGGTGTCCAGATAATGGTGGGTGCCAGGCTCGGCGCTGCTCCACTCGGCCTGCAGGGTATCGAAATAGCTGTTCAGCTCGGCGAAGGACTCGGTACGAACCAGGTCACGCAGGTGGAGGCGAATATGGGGAATGTTGTGCAAGTGGCACCCTTCAAGTCCGTTTTAGCGAGCGCGTTCAGCGCAAAGGCGCTCATGATGGCGGCGAAGGCTAAACGACACTACCGATTGGATCCAGTCCAATTGAAAAAATCGCGGGTGTTAATGATTCTTGACCGGGCGCGAGCGGTACGGGGCGTTGAAAATGCGGGCAGGTGGACGGCATGCGGGCAATGCCGGAGGCCATCGACCAGGGCATCCCGTTCGATGGCCGCGCACTGGAGCGGGGGTTACAGCAGCACGCGCAGGCACTGCCCGGCGTGGTACAGCGAAAAGCCGGTTTCGTAGAAGCCGGTGCGCAGCAACGGGGCCGATACCGGTTTCATCGGGGCGAACGGGATCGGCAGTGCATCCGGATCGTCCTGCAGCAGGTACTGTGCGAAGGCCTTGCCGATCACAGTACCGGTGGTGTTGCCACGGCCGTTGTAGCCGGTGACCGCAACGATGCCCGGGGCCGGTTCGAACAGGCGCATCAGGTGGTCCGGGGTGAAGTCGATACAGCCGGTCCAGTGCATTTCCCAGTCGACCTTGCCCAGTTGCGGGAAGTAGTGCCCCTGGATGCGGTCGGCCCAGCTGCGCACGAACCACGCCGGCTTGTTGTCGACCCGGCCCATGCTGCCCAGCAGCAGGCGGCCCTGGTCGTCGCGACGGATGCTGCTGAGCACCGTGCGCGTGTCCCACGAGCCCTGGCCGTGCTTGAGCACGTTGTCGGCCGCAGCGCCCTGCAGGGGCTTGGAAGCCACCTGGTAGTAGTAGCCGCGAAAGTACTGCTTCTGCAACGCGGTCCAGTCGCCCTCGGTGTAGGCACCGGTGGAGATCACCACTTTGTCGGCGCTGACCGCGCCCTGGGCAGTCTTCACCAGCCAGGCGCTGCCTTCGCGGGTGAGCCCGGTGACAGCGGACTGTTCGAACACCTGCCCACCCAGACGGCGTACCGCGGCGGCCAGGCCACGGGTGTAGCCCATGGGGTTGATGGTGCCGGCGCGGCGGTCGAGCAGCGCGGCGGAAATCTTGTCGGTACCGCAGTATTCCTGGCACTGCGCACCGGTCAGCAGTTCGACGTCGGCACCGCGTCGGCTCCATTGCTGGTGACGCGATTGCAGGTCGGCTACGCCGTTGGCGTTGTGCGCCATGTGCAGGGTGCCTTCGTTGCGTGCCTGGCAGTCGATGCCCAGGCGTTCGATCATGGCGAACACCTCGGCCGGGGCTTCACCCAGTACCTTGTTCAGGCGGCTGCCCTGTTGCTGGCCCAGGGTGGCCTCGACATCGTCGGGGCGGATCCAGGTGCCGGCATTGACCAGCCCGACGTTGCGCCCCGAGCCACCATGGCCGATGACACGGGCTTCGAGCAGCGCGACGGACTTGCCCTGCTCGAGCAGGTTGATGGCCGTGCACAGACCGGTGATACCCCCGCCGATCACGCACACATCGGCCTTGATCTGTGCCGTCAGTGCGGCGGCAGGCGCCGCAGGCGGAGTGACGAACTCCCACAGACATTCTTGACGCAGGTCGGTCATGGCCGCCTCCGTTGGTTGGCCTTGGAACGGGAAGCACCCTTCACCGGCAAGGCCGGCCCCTACACGGTTGCGGTAGGAGCCGGCCTTGCCGGCGAAGGGGCCGACGCGGTTATCAGTCGAACACGATGCCCTGCGCCAGCGGCAGCTCGCGCGAGTAGTTCACGGTGTTGGTCTGACGACGCATGTAGGCCTTCCACGAATCAGAACCCGACTCACGGCCACCGCCGGTCTCTTTCTCGCCACCGAACGCGCCACCGATCTCGGCACCGCTGGTGCCGATGTTGACGTTGGCGATGCCGCAGTCGCTGCCCGCCGCGCTCTGGAAGCGCTCGGCCTCACGCAGGTCGGTGGTGAAGATGCACGAGCTCAGGCCCTGTGGCACTTCGTTGTTCAGGCGCAGCGCTTCATCGAATTCGTCATAGGCCAGCACGTAGAGAATCGGCGCGAAGGTTTCATGGCGCACCACCTCGCTCTGACCAGGCATCTCGACGATCGCCGGGCTCACGTAGTAGGCATCCGGGTACTGCTGCTGCAACTGGCGCTCGCCGCCGAACACGCTGCCGCCTTCATCACGGGCACGGGCCAGGGAGTCCTGCATGGCGGTGAACGAACCCTTGTCGATCAGCGGGCCGACCAGGTTGTCCTGGCGCGGGTCGCCGATACGTACCTTGGCGTAGGCGGCTTTGACGCGGGCCACCACTTCGTCCTTGATGGAGCGGTGCACGATCAGGCGACGCAGGGTGGTGCAGCGCTGCCCGGCGGTACCCACGGCGCTGAACAGAATGCCGCGCACGGCCAGGTCCAGGTCGGCGCTCGGGGCCAGGATCATTGCGTTGTTGCCACCCAGCTCGAGGATGCTGCGACCGAAGCGTGCCGCCACGCGTGGGCCGACTTCGCGCCCCATGCGGGTGCTGCCGGTGGCGCTTACCAGCGGTACGCGCGGGTCGTCGACCAGTGCCTGGCCGGCGTCGCGGTCGCCGATGATCAGCTGCGCCAGGCCTTGCGGCGCTTCGCCAAAGGCTTTCAGGGCTTTTTCGAACAGCGCCTGGCAAGCCAGTGCGGTCAGCGGGGTCTTTTCCGATGGCTTCCAGATCACGGCGTTGCCGCATACCAGCGCCAGGGTGGTGTTCCACGCCCACACGGCCACCGGGAAGTTGAAGGCGCTGATCACGCCAACCACACCCAGCGGGTGCCAGGTTTCACGCATGTGGTGGCCCGGGCGCTCGGAGGCGATGGTCAGGCCATACAGCTGGCGCGACAGGCCGACGGCGAAGTCGCAGATGTCGATCATTTCCTGCACTTCGCCCAGGCCTTCCTGGGTGATCTTGCCGGCTTCGATGGATACCAGTTCGCCCAGTTGCGCCTTGTGCTCACGCAGCACTTCACCAAACAGGCGGATCAGCTCACCGCGACGCGGCGCCGGCACGTTGCGCCAGGCCAGGAAGGCCTGTTCGGCCTGTTCGATCTTGCCCAGTACCTGAGCCTTGGACTCCAGGTGCACCGAGGCAATCGCGCTGCCGTCGATCGGGGTGTGAACGGGATGGTTGCCATGGGTGTAGGCAGAGGCCGGTACACCCAGGCGGTCGAGCAATCCATCAACCATTATTCTTCTCCTGCAAGGCGGTGAGTGGTTGTAATTGGTGATGGGATCAGTATTAATCCGATCACTCTGGCGCTACAAACGACCTTTATTCTGCACATCATTCCGCCAGGTAATGATTCGACGGGTGAGTGATACCGCTATGTCCAAACGTCTGGTGCCGTCGATGGCCGCCCTGCAATGCTTCGAGGCGGCCGCCCGACACCTGAGCTTCACCCGCGCTGCGCAAGAGCTGCACCTGACCCAGAGCGCGGTGAGCAAGCAGGTGGCGCAGCTCGAAGACATGCTGCGCCATCACCTGTTCCTGCGGATCCGCCGACGCCTGCAGCTGACCCCGGCGGGCGCGCTGTACCTGGCCGAGGTGAACAAGATCCTCACCCAGGTCGACATGTCCAGCCGCTACATCCTGTCCTACGGGCAGCAGACCGAAGTGCTCAAGGTGGCCACCCAGCCGAGCTTCGGCGTGCGCTGGCTGATCCCGCACCTGAAGGGCTTCGGCAAGCGCTACCCGAATATACACCTGGACATCTGCAACGAGATGGAGCCTTTCGCCCTGCTGCAGAACACCGCCGACGTGGTGTTCTTCTATGGCCAGGGCACCTGGCCGGGGGCCACGTGCATCGAGCTGTTCGGCGACGAGGTGGTGCCGGTGTGCGCCCCGGAACTGCTGCAGGGGCACACCCTGACCGAGGCCGGCGAGCTGGCCGAGCGCGTGTTGCTGCAAAGCACCTCGCGCCCGGAGGCCTGGCACGAGTGGTTTCTGGAACAGGGCCTGCACTCGGCCAACAGCTACCACGGCCCGCGTTTCGATACCTTCTATATGTGCGTGGGCGCCGCGTTGTCGGGCTGCGGCGTGGCGCTGGTGCCGCGCTATCTGGTGGAGCAGGAACTGGCCGAGGACAAGCTGGTGATACCGTGGCCCTACGCGATGCGCAGCAGCGGCGCGTACTTTGTGGCGTTCGCCGAGCATGCCGCCGAGGTACCCAAGGTGCGCAGCCTGGTGGAATGGATCCGTGAACAGGCGACCGCGCCGAGGTCCTGAATTACAGGAATGATCCCTCGAATTTTTTTCGCTTGTGCCCGGCCTGCATTCCTCGCTTTCATGTAAGGGTGACTTTTACCACCAGGAAGCTTTCGATGCCCGCTCAAGATTTCGTCAGCCCGGACAGCATTCGCGCGCAGTTTTCCGCGGCCATGTCGCTCATGTACAAGCAGGAGGTGCCGCTCTACGGCACCCTGCTGGAACTGGTGAGCGAGATCAACCAACAGGTGATGACCCAGCAGCCCAAGGTGGCCGAGGCGCTACGCTGGACCGGCGAGATCGAACGCCTGGACCAGGAACGCCACGGCGCCATCCGCGTCGGCACCGCCCAGGAACTGGCGACCATCGGCCGCCTGTTCGCGGTGATGGGCATGTACCCGGTGGGCTACTACGACCTCAGCTCGGCCGGCGTACCGGTGCACTCCACCGCGTTTCGCGCGGTACACGAGCAGTCGCTGCACATCAGCCCGTTCCGCGTGTTCACTTCGCTGCTGCGCCTGGAGCTGATCGACAACCCGGCCCTGCGCGAGCTGGCCGCATCGATCCTGGCCAAGCGGCAGATCTTCACCCCGCGTGCCTTGCAGCTGATTGCCCAGTTCGAAGCCGACGCAGGCCTGAATGCCGCCGACGCCGAGGCGTTCGTCAATGAAGCACTGCACACCTTCCGCTGGCACCACGACGCGACGGTCACGGCCGAGCAGTACCAGCAACTGCACGACCAGCACCGCCTGATCGCCGATGTGGTGGCCTTCAAGGGCCCGCACATCAACCACCTGACGCCGCGCACCCTGGACATCGATGCGATCCAGGTCGGCATGCCGGCCAAGGGCATTCCGCCCAAGGCCGTGATCGAGGGCCCGCCACCGCGTCGTTGCCCGATCCTGTTGCGTCAGACCAGCTTCAAGGCCTTGCAGGAGCGCGTGGCATTCACCGACCAGCAGGGCAGCGAAGGGGGCAGCCATACCGCACGCTTCGGCGAGATCGAGCAACGCGGCGCGGCGCTGACCCCCAAGGGTCGCGTGCTGTACGACCAGTTGCTGGACGCAGCGCGGGCCGACCTGGGCGGCGTGCCGGCCGAGGCCAATGCCGAGCGCTACATGAGCCTGCTGGGCAAGCGTTTCGAAGCCTTCCCGGACGACCTGGCGCAGATGCGCGAGCAGGGGCTGGCGTACTTCCGCTACTTCCCGACCGAAGCCGGCCTGAGTGCCCGCGACCAGGCGCAGCGGCCGACCTCGCTGAACGCGTTGATCGAAGCCGGGCATGTGCACTTCGAAGCCCTGGTCTACGAGGACTTCCTGCCGGTGAGTGCGGCGGGGATCTTCCAGTCCAACCTGGGCGAAGGCGCGCAGAGCGAGTACGGCAGCAATGCCAACCGCGACGCGTTCGAGCAGGCTCTGGGCAAGTCGGTGCAGGATGAGCTGGCGCTGTATGCCGAGAGCGAGCGGCGCTCGCTGGCAGCGTGTGCGCAGGCGTTGAACCTGCCTGGGCTGATTTAACAGCTTCGCCGGCAAGGTCGGCTCCTACACTGCAGGAGCCGGCCTTGCCGGCGAAGGGGCCCTCAATGCCCCACCTCAAACCGCCCCACTTCTGCCCGCAGCTGCCCCGCCAAACCCTCCAGCTCCCGCGCCGTAGCCGCCAGGTTGGCTGCCACCTCGCGCTGCTCGCTGTTGGCCAGCGCAATACTCTGCAAGTTGCTGCTCAGCAACGTCGCCGTGCTGCTCTGCTCCTGAGTCGCGGTGGTGATCGCGGCAAACTGCTGCCCCGCCGCCCGGCTCTGCTCGTCGATGCGCGCCAAGGCCTCGGCGACCTTGGCATTGCGTTGCAAGCCGTCCTCCATCAAGCGGTTGCCCTGCTCCATGGTGCTGATGGCGTTGCCGGTCTCCTGCTGAATGCTGGCGATCATGCCGGAGATCTCGTCGGTGGCTTCGCGGGTGCGCGCCGCCAGGTTGCGCACCTCGTCCGCCACCACGGCGAACCCGCGCCCCTGCTCGCCCGCCCGTGCCGCCTCGATGGCCGCGTTCAGCGCCAGCAGGTTGGTCCGCTCGGCAATCGAGGTGATGGTGCCGACAATGCCGCCAATCTCCTTCGAGCGCACCCCAAGGGTATCGATCACTGTCGCGGTGCTGCCCAGCGCCTGCGCGATCTGCTGCAACGAGGTGGACGCTTCGTCCATCGATGCACGGCCAATGCGCGTCTGCTGCGCGTTGTCCTGGGCCATGCGTTCGGTGCTGCCCATGTTGTCAGCGATGTTCAGGGAGGTGGCGCTGAACTGCTCGACTGCACCGGCCATGCTGGTGATTTCGCCCGACTGCTGCTCCATGCCCTCGCAAGCACCCGACGACAGCCCCGCCAGCGCCTGAGCACGCTGGCTGACCTGCTGCGAGGCATCACGAATGTGCAGCACAGTGCTCGCCAGCGCTTCGCTCATCTGATTGAAACTGCGCGCCAGTTGGCCGATTTCGTCGTGGCTGGCCACCGCCAGGCGGGCACTCAGGTCGCCCGCGCCCAGGGCCTGGGCCTGACGCACCAGGTCGGCCAGCGGCCGCAGCTTGCGGCGCAGCAGCCACAGGGTGGCGCCCACCGCCAGCATCATGGCCAGCAGGCTGCCAATGGCCAACCTTGCGCCCACGCTCCAGGTCACGGCACGAATCTCGGCCTTGGGCATGCTTGCCAGTACTGTCCACGGGCCGTCGGCAAAGGGCATGGCCACGCTATAGAGGGTTTCGACCCCATCGTTCCAGAAGCGCCCTTCCCCTGCATGCGCAGCAAACCCGCCCAGTTGGTGGGCAGCCAGTGCCGTGTCGCTGACACCTGCCGGCGCCACCAACCAGTGTTGCTGTTCGTCCAGCAGCGCCAGCGACCCCGTCTGGCCGATACGGAAGCGCCGGAGGTTGTCGAACTGGGCGTTCTGCGCGTCCGTATAGTCGAAGCCGACGAACAGGACCGCGATGACCCGACCCGACACGTCACGCACCGGTGTGTACTGGGTCATATACGAGCGCTCGAACAGCACGGCACGCCCCACGTAGGGCTGCCCGGCCATCAGCCGCGCGTAGGCCGGGTGCTGGTGATCGAGCTGAGTGCCGATGGCGCGGCTGCCGTCCTGCTTGGTCAGCGATGTGCTGATACGAATGAAGTCCTCACCGCTGCGCACGAACACGGTGGCAACACCCGCCGTCATCTGGCGAAAGTCGTCAACCTCGCGAAAATCGTTGTTCAGCGCATGGTCCGCCAGGTACAGCGCCGGCGTGGCCACTCCGGCCACGCTGAGTGACTGGTCGGAGGCAAGCCGCAGCCCGCCGGCAAAGCGTTTTTCGAACAGGCCACTGAGGCGCTGGGTACTCTCGCGCAAGGTGCTGTGGAACGTGTCGAGCTGGTCGGCGAGCAGCCGTGCCTCGCTGGCCAGGTGTTCCTGGCGGGTGATCAGGTTGGCGCTGTCGAGCGAGCGCAGGGCAAACAGCGTACTGCCGGTAATGACGACCGCCAGCACGGCGGCCAGGGCAATACCGAGTTGCGAGGCAATTCGGGCACGGGGTTGGGACATGGAAGCTCCTGGCAATGGGGGCCGGATCATCCTGATCACGCTGCACCGTCGGCATGGGGAAGTGGAGCCATTCTGGTTGTGGCTCTCGACCCCACTGATTCGGCGGCGTCATCGATTACTTGAGTGCATCACAGGGATATTCTGCGCAAACGTTCAATCGCCGATGTTGGGCTCATTTGCCCCCAGTATCTGCACCTTGGGCAGGTCCATCGCACGGGCCTCGCCCTGCAGGAAGTCGCTGAGCCGGCGCAGACGCTCGCCACCGGGACGCGTGCGTGGCCACACCAGGTAGTAATTCAGGCCGCTGGCCACCGCCGTCGGCCAGGGCAGGCTCAGGCGCCGCTGGGCGACATCCTCGGCCACCATCAGCAAGTCCCCCATCGACACACCATACCCTCGCGCGGCAGCGATCATGCCCAGCTCGAGGGTATCGAACACCTGGCCGCCCTTGAGCGAGACCTGTTCGGTCAGCCCCATCTGCGCCAGCCAGCTGCGCCAGTCGCGCTTGTCGGGCGTGGGATGCAGCAGTTCGCAGGCCTTCAACTGCTCCACGTCCCAGGGTGTCTGATCAAGCAGCGCGGGCGCACCCACCGGTATCAGCAGTTCAGGGAACAGCGGGCTGACCTCCCAGTCCGGCGGAAAATGCCCGTCGCCCAACAGCACTGCGCAATCGAAGGGTTCATGGTTGAAATCCACATGGTCGACGTCCATCCAGGCACTGGTGAGCTGCACCTCGTTGCCGGGCTGCAAGTGGCGAAAACGGCTCAGGCGCGCCAGCAGCCAGCGCATGGTCAGGGTCGAAGGGGCCTTCATGCGGATCACCCCATCTTCGCTGTGCAGGGTGTTGCAGGCACGCTCAAGTGCGGCGAAACCCTCGCGCACACCGGGCAACAGCAGGCGCGCCGCCTCGCTCAACTGCAGGGTGCGGCCATTGCGCAGAAACAGCCGGCAGGCGAAGTGCTCCTCCAGCGTGCGGATGTGCCGGCTGACCGCACTCTGGGTTATCGATAACTCATCGGCGGCACGGGTGAACGAACTGTGCCTGGCAGCGGCCTCGAACGCCCGCAAGGCGTAGAGAGGCGGTAAACGGCGTGACATGCGGGCGTGCTCCAGCAATGAAATACGGGTTGGCACGAATCATACTCACATGAGTTTTAATCATGCCAATGATCGTTTTTATCCTTTTGTGCAATGGCCCGCAAAGGCCGAGAATCCACGGCTCACCCTTCCCTTTTCAGGAGCTGCATCATGCAGGCTGCGCCCGTTACCGAACTCAAGGCATTGCTACGGCTGGCCGGGCCGCTGATCGCCTCGCAGTTGGCGCACATGCTGATGCTGCTCACCGACACCCTGATGATGGCCAAAATCAGCCCCGAGGCCCTGGCTGGTGGCGGGTTGGGCGCGGCCAGCTATTCCTTCGTGTCGATCTTCTGCCTGGGGGTGATTGCCGCCGTCGGTACTCTGGTCGCAATTCGCCAGGGTGCGGGCGACAACCCCGGTGCCACGCGCCTGACCCAGGCCGGGCTATGGCTGGCCTGGGGCATGGCCATCGTCGCCGCGCTGGTGCTGTGGAACCTGTCGCCGGTGCTGCTGATGCTGGGCCAGACACCTGGCAACGTGGCTTTTGCCAGCCAGTTCCTGCTGGTGCTGCCGCTGGCCCTGCCCGGCTACCTGAGCTTCATGGCGTTGCGCGGGTTCACCAGTGCACTGGGGCGTTCGACGCCGGTGATGGTGATCAGCCTGGTCGGCACCGTGGTCAATTTCCTGCTCAACTACGCCTTGATCGAAGGCATGTTCGGCCTGCCGAAGCTGGGCCTGATGGGCATCGGCCTGGTGACCGCGTTGGTGGCCAATGCCATGGCCATCGCACTGGCGCTGTACATCCGCCGCCATCCGGCCTACGCGGACTTCCCGATACGCCAGGGCCTGAGCCGCCCGCACCTGCCGGCGTTGCGCGAGCTGTGGCGCCTGGGCCTGCCGATTGGTGGCACCTACACCGTGGAGGTCGGGCTGTTTGCCTTCGCAGCGCTGTGCATCGGCACCATGGGCACCACCGACCTGGGCGCGCACCAGATCGCCCTGCAGATCGTCTCGACCGCGTTCATGATCCCGGCGGGCCTGTCATACGCGGTGACCATGCGTGTGGGCCTGCATTACGGCGCCGACCGCCTGCTGGCGGCGCGTCAGGCCGGGCGCGTGGGCATCGGTTTTGGCGCGGCGATGATGCTCGGTTTCTCGCTGCTGTTCTGGCTGATGCCCGAGGCGCTGGTGGGGCTGTTTCTGGACCGCCAGGACCCGGCCTTCGCCGATGTGATCCGGGTGGCGGTGAGCCTGTTGATGGTGGCGGCGTGGTTCGAGCTGTTCGACGGTATTCAGACCATCGCGATGGGCTCTATTCGCGGGCTCAAGGACGCCAAGACCACGTTCCTGGTGGGGTTGGCCGGGTACTGGCTGATCGGCGCACCGGCGGCGTGGGTGTTCGCGTTTCCCATGGGCGGCGGCGCGGTAGGCGTGTGGTGGGGGCTGGCGCTGGGGTTGGCGTGTGCGGCAATCGGGCTGACGGTGGCGTTCGAGTGGCGGATGCGGCGGTTGCTGGGCAGTTCGCAGATGGCACAGATTTCTGTACAACCTTGAGGGCCTGTTCGCCGTCAAGGCCGGCTCCTACCCTGTTTCGCGCATGCCGGCGACGGGGCCTACAGCGCCACTGCGCTCTGCCCCGCCCCCTGCACCAGATACTCGACCAGTTGCTCGATCGGCAGCGGCCGGCTGATCAGAAAGCCCTGCACCTGGTCGCAGCCAAAGCTGCGCAGCAACGCCAGCTGTTCCTCGGTCTCCACGCCCTCGGCCACCACCTCCAGGTTCAGGTTGTGCGCCAGGTTGATCATGGCGTGCACCAGCTTGCGGTTCTCTTCGCGCTGCTCCATGCCACCGACAAAGCTGCGGTCGACCTTGAGCAGGGCGATCGGCAGGCTGTTCAGGTGCACGAACGACGAAAAGCCGGTGCCGAAGTCATCCAGCGAAAACCGCACCCCCAAGCGTCCCAGCGCGTCCATCGTCTGCTTGACCAGGTCGTTGCGCCGCATCACTGCGGTCTCGGTCAGTTCGAACTCCAGCCAACCCGCATCCACCCCGTGCTCGACGATCAACCGCCCCAGCGTTGCCAGCAGTTGGCTGTCCTGAAACTGGCGAAATGACAGGTTGACCGCCATGTGCAATGGCGCCAGCCCCTGCTCGCGCAGTGCCTGCATGTCGCGCAGGGCACGCGAGATCACCCAGTAGCCCAGCGGCACGATCAGCCCGCTCTGCTCGGCCAGCGGCACGAATTCGCTCGGTGGCAGCAGGCCACGCTCGCTGTGGCGCCAGCGCACCAGTGCCTCCAGGCCGACGATGCGCCCGTCGCTCAGGTCCAGGCGTGGCTGGTAGTGCAGTTCCAGTTCGTCGCGGCGCAGGCCTCGGCGCAGCTCGCTTTCCAGGTCGGCCAGGCTGCGTGCGTTGCGGTTGATGCGCTCGTTGAAGATGTGAAAGGTGCAGCCCTGGGTGCTCTTGGCCTGCTGCATGGCGATGTGCGCGTGCCACATCAGCGGGTCGGCACCAGCCTGCGCACGGGCATGCGCCACGCCCAGGCTGCACCCCAGCAGCAGGCTTTCGCCGTCGATCCAGTAGGGTTCGGCCAGGGCCTCGGTGATGCGCTCGGCCATCCACTCGGCACGCTGCGGCTCGCGCCGGGTGTCGATCAGCAGGGCGAATTCGTCGCTGCCCAGGCGCGCCACCTGATCGCCTGCCTCGAGCTGGCGCTTGAGCCGGCTGACCACCTGCAGGATCAGGCGGTCACCGGCCTGGTGGCCGAGGGCATCGTTGGCGTGGCGGAAGTTGTCCAGGTCCAGGTGCCCGAGGGCCACACCGCGCCCGTCGTTTTCGGCCAGACGCGCGGCCAGCAGGGTCTGGAAGCCCTGGCGGTTGGCAATGCCGGTCAGCGGGTCCTGCTCGGCCAGGCGCTGCAGGGTGGCTTCGAGCACACCTCGCTCGCGCACATGGCGCAGGCAGCGGCGCAGCATGTCGCCGCTCAGCTGCTCGAACACCAGCCAGTCGCTCACACCCGGCGGCGCCTCGCTCGGCTCCTGCTCCAGCAGCAGCACCATGGGCAGGTCGCAACGCCCGGGCGCCGGCTGCAAGCCCGGGGTGGCCAGCACCAGCGCGTTGCGGTCGCGGGCGAACAGGCTGTCGACCGCGTCCCAGCCGGGTGCGGTCACCAGCACCGCGCCACCGCCCAGCGGCAGCAGGCATTCACCAAGGGCAACGGCCCAGTGCGGCCCGTCCGCCAGCAGAAGCAGACGCAACGGTTCGACAAGCGTAGACAAGCTGGCTCCTTAGCACGAGAACGCGGTCAATGACGATGTGGGCGGGATGCTCGATCCTGAACCATCAAATGTAAATGGTTTTCACTTTAACTCACGACATTCCTTCGTCCTGATCCCGCGGTATTTCGCCACGCATCCTGCGGGAAAGTATCAAAAGCGGCAAATTAAGATCGCGTGGTACGTCACACTGTCAGACGGTCGCGGCACAATTGCTCTGCGCCTGCTAAAATGCCCGGCTATTTTTCAGCGACCCCCGGTTAACGTCATGTCCCGACTCAACCCCCGGCAACAGGAAGCCGTGAGCTACGTCGGCGGCCCTCTTTTGGTGCTCGCCGGTGCTGGCTCCGGCAAGACCAGCGTGATCACGCGCAAGATCGCCCACCTGATCCAGAACTGCGGCATCCGTGCCCAGTACATCGTGGCCATGACCTTCACCAACAAGGCGGCGCGCGAGATGAAGGAGCGCGTGGGCACCCTGCTGCGCGGCGGCGAGGGGCGCGGCCTGACGGTATCGACCTTCCACAACCTTGGCCTGAACATCATTCGCAAGGAGCATGAACGGCTGGGCTTCAAGCCGGGTTTCTCGATTTTCGACGAAACCGACGTCAAGGCCCTGATGACCGACATCATGCAGAAGGAATACTCCGGGGACGATGGCGTCGACGAGATCAAGAACATGATCGGCGCCTGGAAGAACGACCTGATCCTGCCGCCCGAGGCCCTGGAGAACGCGCGCAACCCCAAGGAGCAGACCGCCGCCATCGTGTATGCGCACTATCAGCGCACGCTCAAGGCGTTCAACGCGGTCGACTTCGACGACTTGATCCTGCTGCCGGTCAAGCTGTTCCAGGACCACCCCGACATTCTGCAGAAGTGGCAGAACAAGGTGCGCTACCTGCTGGTGGACGAATACCAGGACACCAACGCCAGCCAGTACCTGCTGGTGAAGATGCTGATCGGTACGCGCAACCAGTTCACCGTGGTGGGTGACGACGACCAGTCGATCTATGCCTGGCGCGGCGCGCGCCCTGAAAACCTGATGCTGCTCAAGGACGACTACCCGTCCCTGAAGGTGGTGATGCTGGAGCAGAACTACCGCTCCACCAGCCGCATCCTGCGCTGCGCCAACGTGCTGATCTCCAACAACCCCCACGCCTTCGAGAAGCAGCTGTGGAGCGAGATGGGCCACGGCGACGAGATCCGCGTGATCCGCTGCAAGAACGAGGAAGCCGAGGCCGAGCGCGTGGCCATGGAGATCCTCAGCCTGCACCTGCGTACCGACCGCCCGTACAGCGACTTCGCCATCCTCTACCGCGGCAACTACCAGGCCAAGCTGATCGAGCTGAAGCTGCAACACCACCAGATCCCCTACCGCCTGTCGGGCGGCAACAGTTTCTTCGGCCGCCAGGAAGTAAAAGACCTGATGGCCTACTTCCGCCTGCTGGTGAATCCGGACGACGACAACGCCTACCTGCGCGTGATCAACGTGCCGCGCCGCGAAATCGGCTCCACCACCCTGGAAAAACTCGGCAACTACGCCACCGAGCGCAAGGTGTCGATGTATGCCGCCAGCGAGGAGCTGGGCCTGGGCGAGCACCTGGACAGCCGCTTCACCGATCGCCTGCAGCGCTTCAAACGCTGGATGGACAAGGTGCGCGAGCAGGTCGCGCTGGAAGACCCGATCGCCGCGCTGCGCAGCATGGTGACCGACATCGACTACGAGAACTGGATCCGTACCAACAGTTCCAGTGACAAGGCCGCGGACTTTCGCATGGGCAACGTCTGGTTCCTGATCGAGGCGTTGAAAAACACCCTCGAGAAGGACGAGGAAGGCGGCATGACCATCGAGGAAGCCATCGGCAAGCTGGTGTTGCGCGACATGCTCGAACGCCAGCAGGAAGAGGAAGAAGGCGCCGAGGGCGTGCAGATGATGACGCTGCATGCCTCCAAGGGCCTGGAGTTTCCCTACGTGTTCATCATGGGCATGGAAGAGGAAATCCTCCCGCACCGCTCCAGCATCGAGGCCGACACCATCGAGGAGGAGCGGCGCCTGGCCTACGTGGGCATCACCCGCGCACGCCAGACCCTGGCCTTCACCTTTGCCGCCAAGCGCAAGCAGTACGGCGAGATCATCGATTGCGCGCCAAGCCGCTTCCTCGATGAATTGCCCGATGACGACCTGGCCTGGGAAGGCCTGGACGATACACCCACGGAAGTCAAAGCCGTGCGTGGCAATACGGCCCTGGCCGATATCCGCGCCATGCTCAAACGATAGATAATCCACCTTTGCCCTGGCTTGTTGCCGGGGCCTTTTGGCTACATCGAGGAATTACACCAGTGGAAGCACTGCACCAGAAGATTCGCGAAGAAGGCATCGTGCTTTCCGATCAGGTTCTCAAAGTCGATGCGTTTCTCAACCATCAGATCGACCCTGCGCTGATGCAACTGATTGGCGACGAGTTCGCCCGTCTGTTCGCCGATGCGGGCGTGACCAAGATCGTCACCATCGAGGCCTCGGGGATTGCCCCGGCGGTGATGACCGGTTTGAAGCTGGGCGTGCCGGTGATCTTCGCCCGCAAGCACCAGTCGCTGACCCTGACCGAGAACCTGCTGGTGGCTTCGGTGTACTCGTTCACCAAACAGACCGAGAACACCGTGGCGATTTCGCCGCGTCACCTCAACAGCAGCGACCGCGTGCTGGTGATCGACGACTTCCTGGCCAACGGCAAGGCGTCGCAGGCGCTGATCTCGATCATCAAGCAGGCCGGCGCAACCGTGGCCGGGCTGGGCATCGTGATCGAGAAGTCGTTCCAGGGCGGGCGTGCCGAGCTGGACAGCCAGGGCTATCGCGTCGAGTCGCTGGCCCGGGTGAAGTCGCTGGACGGTGGTGTGGTCAGCTTTATCGAGTAAGGCTTACCGACCGCTTCGCCAGCAAGACTGGCTCCTACAGGTGCTCCACCGCCTGCAGGAGCCGGCCTTGCCGGCGAAAGCGCTCTACGCGGTAGCCTGCAAAGCCGCCAGCAGCAACCGCTGGTACAGGTCCTCCTTCAGCCCGTCCGGCTCGCTCAGGCCCATGCGCCGCAGATGCTCGGGATACCGCTCCGGCCCCGGCGCATCCAGTGCCGCCTTGCCCAGCTCCAGCGCCTCGCTCAACTTGAACTTGCTCTTAAGCCAGTTCAGCGCGCGCAGCAGGTCCTTCTCTTCAGCGGTGAAATCGCTGCCCAGCGGATACTCGGCAAACAACCGCGCATGCCGCCCACGCAATGCCTCCAGCCGCTGCGGCGTGTTCTGCGTGAAGCGCGCATCCAGCTCGAAATCCTGCGCCAGCTTGCCGGCCTTTTTCGCCTGCTCCATCAGCCCGGGCTGAAACCGCGAATCGCTGATCGCCAGCAACCGCGCAATCACCTCGGCGTCGGTCTGCCCGCGCAGGTCGGCAATGCCGTATTCGGTCACCACGATATCGCGCAGATGCCGCGGGATGGTGCAGTGCCCGTAGGTCCACAGCAGGTTGGAACTGACCTCCCCGCCGGCTTCGCGCCAGCTGCGCAGCAGCAGGATGGAACGCCCGCCTTCCAGCGCATGGGCCTGGGCGACGAAGTTGTACTGCCCGCCCACCCCGCTCAGTACGCGACCGTCCTCGAGCTGGTCGGCCACCCCCGCCCCCATCAGGGTCATGGTGAACACCGTGTTGATGAAGCGTGCATCGCGGCGCTGTTCGCGCTTGAGGGCCTCGTCACCGTACAGCTCGTTGATGAAGCTGATCGCGTGCATGGCAAAGGATTTGCGCTGCGCCAGCGGCATCTCGCGCAGGCGCTGGTAGAACGCCTGCGGCCCGAGGAAGAAACCGCCATGCACCAGCACCCCGTCGGCCACCGGCCGGCGCACCACGCCCGCCTCCGCCAGCGCGAGCAATCCGTTCACGAACATCTCGCTGCAGCCATACAGGCCCTGGGCAAACGGCGCAGTGCCGCCTTCACGCTCGATCAGCACCTGCCAGGGCGCCAGGTCGAGGTCGGCGAGCAGCGCCTGGTACTCCGGCGCGTCCCCCTGGCGCGCCAGCAACGCGGCGGCCAGCGCATCGCCCATGGCGCCGATGCCGATCTGCAGGGTGCCGCCGTCGCGCACCAGGGTGCTGGCGTGCACGCCGATGAAGTGGTCCTGGGTGGTGACGGGCATGTTCGGCGTGGAGAACAGCCGAGTGGTTTCCGGGGCGTCGATCAACAGGTCGAAATCGTCCTGCGCCAGTTCGCTGTCGCCCGGCATGTAGGGCAGCTCGTCGTGCACGTGCCCCAGCATCAGGATGGTTTCGCCGGCTGCACGCCGGCGCGCGATCATCGGCAGCAGGTCGAGGGTGATGTCGGGGTTGCAGCTCAGGCTCAGGTGCCCGGGGCGCTCGGGGTGGGCGGCAACGATCTGCGCCACCAGGTTCAGGCCCTTGGCATTGATGTCGCGGGCCGCATGACTGTAGTTGCTGCTGACGTAGTCCTGCTGGGCCATGTGGCTGTGCAGCATGCTGCCCGGCTGCATGAAGAACTGCTCGACGCGGATGTTGGCCGGCAACCGGTCGCGGCGCAGGTCCTGCAGGTAGTCCAGTTCGGGGTAGTCGGCGAACACGCGCTCCACGAAGGGTTCGAGAAAGCGCCGCTGCAGGCCGTCACCCAGGTCCGGGCGGCCCAGGGTCAGTGCGGTGTAGATGGTCAGTTGCCGCTCGGGCAGCTCACGCACCCGTGCATACAGCGCATTGACGAAGCGGTTGGGCTTGCCCAGGCCCAGTGGCAGGCCCATGTGGATGTGCGCCGGCAAACGCGCCAGCACTTCGTCCACGGCGATCTCGATCGAACAGCGGTGCGCCATCTCGGCCTCCTAGGCATCCGTGATTCCAGGGTTGGACCGAGCATGCCCCGCGTTTGCTGCAATGGCCAGCGTCAGAAACGACAAAGCCCGCACGTGGCGGGCCTTGTAGCTGCAGCGTCGGGCTTACTTGAGGCCGGACATCTTCTCGATGGCGGCCTTGAGGTCGTCATCCGAGCAGTCGGCACAGGTGCCTTTTGGCGGCATGGCGTTGATGCCGGTGATGGCCTTGGCCAGGATGCCGTCCAGGCCGCCCTGGTGGTCGGCGCGCTCTTTCCAGGCGGCGGTATCGCCGATCTTCGGTGCGCCCAGCAGACCGCTGCCATGGCACGCGTTGCAGTGCTTGGCGATGACTTCATCCGGGGTCTTGGCACCGCCACCGCCGGCAGTGGCGGCCACTTCCATGCCCTTGCATTCCTGCCCTTGTACACACACCTGACCGACCGGCTCCAGCCGCTTGGCGATGTCGTCATTGGTCACAGCCTGGGCGTTGACGGCCCATAGGGCTACTACGGCTGCTGGTACGGCCAGCATTGTCTTGATTAGATTCACGCGTACACCCTCATGGTGGCTAGTCACGCCCGCGGCCACGGTTTCGCAGGCCGCGCAAGTATAGCGGGAACCCCGCCTCACCGAAACAACCCTAAAGACCAAAGGGGTTTAGCCGCGACAATCCGCCGCGCATTGGCGACGCGCGTGGGCTCAGAAGTTGGCCGGGGTGGCGGCACTGATCAGCCGGGCCGGCTCATCGTAGGGATTGCGGAATCGATGCGGCTTGGTGCTCTCGAAATAGTAGCTGTCGCCCGCCTCGAGGATGAAGGTTTCAAGCCCCACCACCAGTTCCAGGCGCCCTTCGAGCAGGATGCCGGTCTCTTCGCCGTCGTGGGTGAGCATCTCTTCGCCGGTGTCGGCACCGGGCGGGTAGATCTCGTTTAGAAAGGCAATGGCGCGGCTGGCGTGGGCCTTGCCGACCAGCTTCATGGTGACTGCGCCGTCGGATATATCGATCAGTTCGTTGGCCTTGTACACGATCTGGGTCGGGTTCTCGGGCTGCAGCTCTTCGGAAAAGAACTCCACCATCGACATCGGAATACCGCCCAGCACCTTGCGCAGCGAGCTGATCGAAGGGCTCACGCTGTTCTTCTCGATCATCGAGATGGTGCTGTTGGTCACGCCCGCCCGCTTGGCCAGCTCGCGTTGAGACAGGCCTTTGAGCTTGCGAATGGCTTGCAGTCGTTCACCGACGTCCAAGGCCTGGGCCCTCCTAAACGAACACGTGGGGTCGAAATTGAACGGTATCATCGCAACAGCGTTCAGTATTTACAACACTTCGACCCGCAGCCCGTCCGCTTTGGCGCCTCAATTGCCGCTGTACACCATCGGCACCCGACGCAGGTTGCAGAAGATCTGATACGGGATGGTGCCCGCCTGGATCGCCACGTCGCTGGCCAGCACGTGCTTGCCCCACAACTCCACCGGGCTGCCCAGCCCGGCCTCGGGCACATCGGTGAGGTCGATGCACAGCATGTCCATCGACACGCGGCCAATCAGCTGGCTGCGCTTGCCGGCCACCAGCACCGGGGTACCGGTGGGTGCCAGGCGCGGGTAGCCGTCGGCATAGCCCATGGCGACCACACCCACGCGGGTGGGGCGCGGGCTGATGAATTTCGCGCCGTAGCCCACCGGCTCGCCGGCCGGCAGTTCGCGCACGCAGATCACTTTGGATTCCAGGGTCATCACCGGCTGCAGGCGCTGAGCCTGGGCCTGCGGCACCTCGAAGGGCGTGGCGCCATACAGCATGATGCCCGGACGCACCCAGTCGCTGGGCACCTGCGGCCAGCCCAGCACCGCCGGCGAGTTGCGCAGGCTGACCTCGGCACTCAGGCCCTGGCGCGCGGCTTCGAACACCGCCACCTGCTCGCTGCTGGCCGTGCTGTCGAGTTCGTCGGCACGGGCGAAGTGGCTCATCAGCACGATGCGCGCCACCTTGCCGCTGGCCAGCAGACGTTGGTAGGCGCCGTGGTAGTCCTTGGGGTGCAGCCCGACGCGGTGCATGCCGGTGTCGAGCTTGAGCCACACGGTGATCGGGCGGGTCAGGCCTGCCTGTTCGATGGCTTCGAGCTGCCACAGCGAATGCACCACGCACCACAGGTCCTGCTCGGCAATCAGGGGCAGCTCGCTGGCTTCGAAAATGCCCTCGAGCAGCAGCACCGGGGCCTTGATGCCGGCAGCACGCAGCTCCAGCGCCTCTTCGATGCAAGCCACGGCGAACCCGTCGGCCTCGCCCTCCAGCGCCTGGGCGCAGCGCACCGCGCCGTGCCCGTAGGCGTCGGCCTTGATCACGGCCAGCGCCTTGGCGCCGGTCAGTTCGCGGGCGAGTTGATAGTTGTGGCGCAGCGCTTGGAGATCGATCAGGGCACGGGCGGGACGCATGACGGCAGCCTTCTGGCAGTCGGGTGAGTTGGGTAACGGATTACGGCAGGGCGGCAACGATCGAGATCTCGACCAGCATCTGCGGATTGCACAGCCGGGCCTGGACGGTGGCGCGGGCCGGGGCATTGCCTTTGGCCAGCCACTGGTCCCACACCGTGTTCATGGCCTGGAACTGGGTGTCGATGTCGCTGAGGTAGATGGTCGCCGACAGCACGCGGCTCTTGTCGGTACCGGCCAGGTCCAGCAGCCGCTCGATGTTGGCCAGCACCTCGCGGGTCTGCTGGCCGACGTCGCCGTTCAGGTCATTACCCACCTGGCCCGACAGGTAGACGGTGCCGTTGTGGGTAACGATCTGGCTCATGCGCTCATTGGTGAGCTGGCGCTGGATTGACATGCTTTGCAGTCTCCTGACTGTTGCTGTAGCGGGAAATGTCGAGGCCTTCGGCGCTGATCTGCGGCTTCTTGCGCGCCATCAGGTCGGCCAGCAGGCGACCCGAACCGCACGCCATGGTCCAGCCGAGGGTGCCGTGGCCGGTGTTCAGGAACAGGTTGCGAAACGCCGTGGCGCCCACGATCGGCGTGCCGTCGGGGGTGGTCGGGCGCAGGCCGGTCCAGAAGCTGGCCTGGCTCAGGTCGCCGCCGCGAGGATAAAGGTCGTTGACGATCATCTCCAGCGTTTCGCGCCGACGCGGGTTGAGCGACAGGTCGAAACCGGCGATCTCGGCCATGCCGCCGACGCGGATGCGGTTGTCGAAGCGGGTGATCGCGACCTTGTAGGTCTCGTCGAGAATCGTCGAGGTCGGGGCCATGGCCGGGTCGGTGATCGGCACGGTCAGCGAGTAGCCCTTGAGCGGGTACACCGGGGCCTTGATGCCCAGCGGCTTGAGCAGTTGCGGCGAGTAGCTGCCCAGGGCCAGCACGTAGCGATCGGCGGTTTCCAGCTTGCCGTCGATCCATACGCCGTTGACCCGGTCGCCCGCGTGATCGAGGCGCTCGATGTTCTGCCCGAAGCGGAATTCCACGCCCAGGTCGCGCGCCATTTCGGCCAGGCGCGTGGTGAACAGCTGGCAGTCGCCGGTCTGGTCGTTGGGCAGGCGCAGGGCACCGGCGAGGATGTCGGTGACATTGGCCAGGGCAGGCTCCACGCGGGCAATGCCGTCGCGGTCGAGCAGCTCGTAGGGCACACCGGACTGTTCCAGCACGGCGATATCCTTGGCCGCGTTGTCCAGTTGCGCCTGGGTGCGGAACAGCTGGGTGGTGCCCAGGGTGCGGCCTTCGTAGGCAATGCCGGTTTCGGCACGCAGCTCGTCGAGGCAGTCGCGGCTGTACTCGGACAGGCGCACCATGCGCTCCTTGTTCACCGCATAGCGGTTGGCCGTGCAGTTGCGCAGCATCTGCGCCATCCACAGGTACTGGTCGATGTCGGCGGTGGCCTTGATGGCCAGCGGGGCGTGGCGCTCGAGCAGCCACTTGATGGCCTTGAGCGGCACACCGGGTGCAGCCCAGGGCGAGGCATAACCCGGCGATACCTGGCCAGCGTTGGCGAAGCTGGTTTCCATGGCCACCGCCGGCTGGCGATCGACCACCACCACTTCAAACCCCTGACGAGCCAGATAGTAGGCACTGGCGGTCCCGATGACGCCGCTACCAAGTACCAGAACGCGCATGTTGTTATCCCTCGAGGCGGCGTACCGCACACATTTGTTGTTTAAGGCATGGATGGGCGCAGTATAGGAAGGTAGAGGCAGTGCTTTTCACTATATAAAAGCCTATATTTGGCGAGAATTCTCGGCAGGGTCGGCTTTTACGGAGGGGCATCCACTATGAGAACCCAGCATCAAAGCAAACGTGAACTGGACAAGATCGACCGCAACATCCTGCGCATCCTGCAGACCGACGGGCGCATCTCGTTCACCGAACTGGGCGAGAAGGTCGGCCTGTCGACCACCCCGTGCACCGAGCGGGTCCGGCGTCTGGAGCGCGAAGGCATCATCATGGGCTACAACGCCCGGCTCAACCCACAGCACCTCAAGGGCAGCCTGCTGGTGTTCGTCGAGATCAGCCTGGACTACAAGTCGGGGGACACTTTCGAAGAGTTTCGCCGTGCGGTGCTCAAGCTGCCCCACGTGTTGGAATGCCACCTGGTATCGGGCGATTTCGACTACCTGGTGAAGGCGCGCATCTCGGAGATGGCCTCGTACCGCAAGCTGCTGGGCGACATCCTGCTCAAGCTGCCACACGTGCGCGAATCCAAGAGCTACATCGTGATGGAAGAGGTGAAGGAAAGCCTCAACCTGCCGATCCCGGACTGAGCCTTACACCAGCACCTGGCGGGTGCTGGCGATGTACTGGTGCACCAGGCGCTCGGCCTGCGGGTCGATCATCTCGGCGGGGCCGCGACCATTGGGGCACGGCAGCCTCGGGGTGGTGCCGAACAGGCGGCAGATCAGCGGCCGCTCCTCGTACACCGTGCAGCCCTCGGGGCCCAGGTGCACACAGTTGAGCTCATCCAGCGCGGCCTGTTGCTCGGCCGCGCTCTTGCGTGGCAGGCGCGCCATTTCCTCGCTGGAGGTGGTCACCGGGCCGCAGCAATCGTGGCAGCCCGGCACGCAGGCGAACGACGGGATCTGCTCACGCAGGAAGCGGATCTTGTGACTGTTGCAACTCATGGCAGACTCGTGGCGGGAAAGGCTGAAGCGCCATTTTGCCCCACGGTTGCCTGCCGATCAAAGCACCGCCTATGCTGTGTCAAATTTTCCACACAGCCCTACCAGGATCCTTCAAACGTGCATACCACTTCCTACTACGCTGCCCACAGCGCCGGGCAACCGGCGTACCCGCCCCTGCAAGGCGAGCTGAACTGTGATGTGTGCGTGGTGGGCGGCGGCTTTTCGGGCCTCAATACCGCCATCGAACTGGCCGAACGCGGCCTGAGCGTGGTGCTGCTCGAAGCGCACAAGATCGGTTGGGGCGCCAGTGGACGCAATGGCGGGCAGCTGATTCGCGGGGTCGGACACGGCCTGGACCAATTCACCCCGGTGATCGGCAGCGAGGGAGTGCGCAGCCTCAAACTGATGGGCCTGGAGGCAGTGGACATCGTGCGCCAGCGCATCGAACGCCATGCCATCGACTGCGACCTGACCTGGGGCTACTGCGACCTGGCCAACAAGCCACGGGAATTCGAGGGCTTCAGCGAAGAGATCGACGAGCTGCGCGGACTGGGCTACACCCATGAGCTGCGCCTGGTGCAGCCCGACCAGATGCACACGGTGGTCGGCTCGCGTCGCTACGCCGGCGGGCTGGTGGACATGGGCTCGGGGCACCTGCACCCGCTGAACCTGGCGCTGGGCGAGGCCGAGGCCGCGCGCCAGCTGGGCGTGCAGGCGTTCGAGCATTCCCGTGTCACCCGCATCGAGCACGGCCCGCAGGTGCATGTGCACACCGCCAAGGGCTCGGTGCGGGCGAACACGCTGGTGCTGTGCTGCAATGCCTACATCAACGACCTGGACCGCGAGCTCAGTGGCAAGGTGCTGCCAGCCGGCAGCTACATCATCGCCACCGAACCGCTGAGCGAAGCCCTGGCCAACGAGTTGCTGCCGCAGAACATGGCGGTGTGCGACCAGCAGGTGACCGTGGACTACTATCGCCTCTCGGCCGACCGGCGCCTGCTGTTCGGTGGCGCCTGCCACTACTCGGGGCGCGATCCGCAGGACATCGGCGCCTACATGCGGCCCAAGATGCTCAAGGTGTTCCCGCAACTGGCCGACACCCGCATCGAATACCAGTGGGGCGGCATGATCGGCATCGGCGCCAACCGCCTGCCGCAGATCGGCCGCCTGCGCGACCGGCCCAACGTTTACTACGCCCAGGCCTATGCCGGCCACGGGCTCAACGCCACGCACCTGGCCGGGCGGCTGCTGGGCGAGGCGATCAGCGGCCAGCAGAGCGGGCGCTTCGACCTGTTCGCCCAGGTGCCGCACATCACCTTCCCTGGCGGCAAGCACCTGCGCTCGCCGCTGTTGGCGCTGGGCATGCTGTGGCACCGCCTCAAGGCACTGGCCTAGGGTCTCCAGAACGGCCTGAGACCTTCCTTCACGGCCTGTTCGCGGGTCAGGCCGATATCGCGCAGCTGCTCGGCATCGAGCTGAAGCAGCGCATGGCGTGAACGCCACCGCCGCATCATCACAGCCCAGCGACTCGGGCTGGCGGGCGCCTCATGTCGCGCCACCTCGCCTTTGGTGCACAGTGGCAGGCCTGCATCGCTCGCGCCGTTCATCGCTTCATTCCTCCAGGGTGGGTAACCGTGCAGCCATGATGCGCGGGTGCTGCAAGGCATTACAGATTCAACCGCCAGGTATTATTTCCATACAGATGTGTCGATAACGGCGCTGAATGCTGTATTTTTGCCCAATCTGTACCGGTTGCCAGCCGATTGCCCGCCCAGGAGTACGCCATGACCCTCTACGTCAACCTCGCCGAGCTGATTGGCGCACGCATCGAGCAGGGCCTCTACCGCCCCGGCGACCGCCTGCCGTCGGTGCGGGCCCTGAGCGTCGAGCATGGCGTGAGCCTGAGTACCGTGCAGCAGGCGTATCGGGTGCTGGAAGACCACGGGCTGGCTGCGCCCAGGCCCAAGTCCGGCTATTTCGTGCCTGACCATCGCCCACTACCCGCCCTGCCCGACGTCAGCCGCCCGGCCCAGCGCCCTGTGGATATCTCGCAATGGGACCAGGTGTTCGAGCTGGTGCGCAGCGTGCCGCGCAAGGACGTGGTGCAACTGGGCCGCGGCATGCCCGATGTCGGCAGCCCCACCCTCAAGCCGTTGCTGCGCAGCCTGGCGCAGCTGAGCCGGCGCCAGGACATGCCCGGCCTGTACTACGACACCGTCGCCGGCACCGAAGCCCTGCGCGAGCAGGTGGCGCGGCTGATGCTCGATTCGGGCTGCAGCCTGAGCACGGCAGACCTGGTGATCACCACCGGCTGCCAGGAAGCCCTGTCGATCAGCGTGCGCGCGGTGTGCCAGCCGGGCGACATCGTCGCGGTCGAATCACCGAGCTTTCACGGCGCCATGCAGACCCTCAAGGGCCTGGGCATGAAAGCGTTGGAGATCCCCACCGACCCCCTCACCGGCATCAGCCTCGAAGCCCTGGAGCTGGCCCTGGAACAGTGGCCGATCAAGCTGATCCAGCTGACCCCCAGCTGCAACAATCCATTGGGCTACATCATGCCCGAGGCGCGCAAACGCGCCCTGCTGACCCTGGCCCAGCGCTTCGACGTGGCGATCCTGGAGGACGACGTGTATGGCGACCTGGCCTACACCTACCCGCGCCCACGCACCATCAAGTCGTTCGACGACGACGGCCGCGTGCTGCTGTGCAGCTCGTTCTCCAAGACCCTTGCACCCGGCCTGCGGGTGGGCTGGGTGGCGCCGGGGCGCTACCTAGAGCGGGTGATGCACATGAAGTACATCAGCACCGGCTACACCGCCACCCAGCCGCAGCTGGCGATTGCCGACTTCATCGAGGGCGGCCACTACCAGCCGCACCTGCGCCGTGTGCGCGGCCAGTACCAGCGCGCCCGCGATCAGATGATCGACTGGGTGAGCCGCTACTTCCCCGCCGGCACCCGCGCCAGCCGGCCCCAGGGCGGCTTCGTGCTGTGGGTGGAACTGCCGGAAAGTTTCGACACCTTGCGCCTGAACCGGGCTTTACTAGAGCAAGGTGTGCAGATTGCGGTGGGCAGCATCTTTTCGGCGTCGGGCAAGTTCCGCAACTGCCTGCGCATGAACTTTGCCGCCCGCGCCACTGCCGAAATCGAAGCGGCCGTGCGCAAGGTCGGCGAAACCGCCATTCGTCTACTGGCCGAGGATGAGCGCGGCGGGTAACGTTGCGCCGCCCCGCGTGGTCCAACCCCCAACTGCCTTCCTGCTCAAGGACATGCCCCTTTGACCAAACCCAGGGCCTTCGCGCTGTTACTGATGCTGGCGCTCACCCTTGCCGGGTGCGCCACCTCCAGCACGCCCCGTACCGTGACCCAGGCCCTGCCCGCCAGCGACTCGGCCTTTGGCCGTTCGGTGCAGCGCCAGGCCAGCGCTCATGAGGGGCGGTCCGGCTTTCGCCTGCTGCCCAACAGCACCGAGGCGTTCCACGCCCGCGCCGAGCTGATCCGTAACGCCCAGAGCAGCATCGACCTGCAGTACTACATCGTGCATGACGGGCTCAGCACCCGCGCGCTGGTGCACGAACTGCTGCAGGCTGCCGACCGTGGCGTGCGCGTGCGCATCCTGCTCGACGACACCACCAGCGACGGCCTGGACGAGGTCATCGCCACCCTGGCGGCGCACCCGAAGGTACAGATTCGCGTGTTCAACCCGCTGCACCTGGGGCGCAGCACCGGCGTGACCCGTGCCCTGGGCAGGCTGTTCAACCTGTCGCTGCAGCACCGGCGCATGCACAACAAGCTGTGGCTGGTGGACAACAGCATGGCCATCGTCGGCGGGCGCAACCTGGGTGACGAATACTTCGACGCCGAGCCCAACCTGAACTTCACCGACATCGACATGCTGGGCGTGGGGCCGGTGGCCGAACAGCTGGGGCACAGCTTCGACCAGTACTGGAACAGCGCCCTGAGCCGACCGATTGGCGACTTCATGTTCAGCACCCCGAACGCCGACGACCTGCGTGTGAGCCGCGAGCGCCTGGAGGCTTCGCTCAGCGAGGCCAGGGTCAAGCGCAAGGCACTGTACGACCGCCTGATGGCCTACAAGACCCACCCGCGCCTGGATTCCTGGCGCAACGAGTTGATCTGGGCACACAACCAGGCGCTGTGGGATGCGCCAAGCAAGGTGCTGGCCCAGGCCGAGCCAGACCCGCGGTTGCTGCTGACCCAGCAGTTGGCGCCCGACCTGAACGACGTGCACCATGAGCTGATCCTGGTATCGGCCTACTTCGTGCCTGGAGAGACCGGCCTGCTGTACCTGACCAGCCATGCCGACGCCGGGGTGTCGGTGAGCCTGCTGACCAACTCGCTGGAGGCCACCGACGTGCCGGCGGTACACGGCGGCTATGCGCCGTACCGCAAGGCGCTGCTGGAACACGGGGTAAAACTGTACGAACTGCGCCGCCAGCCCGGCGACCCCAGCAGCGGGCGTATCCATCACTTCGGCAGTGCATCGGACTCGAGCCTGCACAGCAAGGCGATCGTGTTCGATCGGCAGAAGACCTTCATCGGCTCGTTCAACTTCGACCCCCGCTCGGTGCTGTGGAACACCGAGGTCGGCGTGCTGGTGGACAGCCCGCAACTGGCCGAATACACCCGCGACCTGGCGCTGCAGGGCATGGCCCCGGCGCTGAGCTACGAGCCGCGGCTGGTCGACGGCAAGCTGGTGTGGGTGACCGAGGACAATGGGCAGTTGCACACGTTGACGACAGAGCCGGGTGGGCTGTGGCGACGATTCAATGCGTGGGTGAGCAAGGCGGTGGGGTTGGAGAGGATGTTGTAGGGTGAAGCTATGCGGCTTGTTCGCTGCGGTGATCGCTTGGGTTAGCTTGCCGATACCGTTGCGGTCGTAGGCAGAGCGATAGGTTTGCGACTGGCCACTCAGGTTGGCCGTAAGCTCGGCCAAATGACCCATGCTGTCGAACGCAGAGTCGATGCGGAGCTAGGGACCTGCGTGGAGGCAGTTCGTCAAGGGTTACCGGCGAGCCAATTTCTTGGTCTGGATGCGTATTCGAACACGTTCAATCCACCTGAAACCCGATCGGATGCTGCCCAATAAACCGCCCCCGGATCATAGTAGCCGTACCGGTTTTGGTGCCGCTTCGCCTCACGATCGTGATGCTGCCTCTGAATCCGTATCGGATTAATCAGATAAATATATTTCGCCCAGTTCGATCGTTGCCTGCAAGTAGCTATAACAACCATAGTTTGCTGAACTGCTGCGGCACTGCACCTATAGCGTGGCGCCTAAAGAGGTTTACCGCCACATAATCACTCAATAGAGTCAGCTCTAAACCTACCTTTGACTTAGATATCTTGATATTTTTTCAATTTCATTCATTGTATTAGAGTCTCGCTTGGATTGTTTTGCTATCGCATCAAGACCCAACGCGATACCTTTTCTGCCTTCAGAAGTTACATCATTAACCAAATCTCCAAATGCTTTTAGTGCAACAGAGCGTTCATAATTCCGAGCTACGATGTCACACAGCACCCAGCAAAACTCCAAATCAGAGTATCGTGAGTAGTTCAATTGCACAGCACTAAGCATTTGCGCCTTTTGAGTCAATGAAAACTTATTCATATCGAAAGATATGTTCACTAGGAACGCGCTCATTCCAGGCCGATTGAATAGCTCTTCGCTGGACAACAAGTCTAGGATAAACTCAAAAGCCTCATCTGAAATATCACTCGACATTAACTCTGTCATTTCAAATTCAGCAGCAAGATTTAAAATTGTTTTTCGAGATCCTTTGCCCACAGCCTCACATATTGATTGCCTTATGTTTTTCATGCTGCCTCCGCCATGATAGCTCAATAAAAACAACAACCCACATGCTACTTAACCTTTGAACATGAGCATTTAGAGGATACGCTATCCTCCCTCCACTCATATACTGCGAGTAAAGTCACACAAAGACAGTCAATATCTACCTAACAATCAGAATCGAGAGCCGATAGTAACGAAGACCTCTCCAGTCTCTTCATCATATATACGTCGCGTTACTGCATACTCCGCACCAAATTCTTTAAATATTTTAGAGTTCCAGCTTTCAGAAATTATTAGGGCAACTTCCATGGCTTGCTCCGTAGGAAGCTCATCAAAAACTCCCGTTACCTCTAGCAGGTTCATCCAGAACTGAGCCTCCTCGAGATTTTTGCTCAAACTCAAGTGACGCTCAAACATCTCAGGATCGAACAGCTCAGTAACAAAAACCTTATCATTCAAAATATTGAAACTTGGCCATAAAAATCTTGCAAACCAAACAATGAAGTCCGATGCCAAATCGTGGCTCACATAAATTGCCCTTACATAATCAATACCTGTTACAGCGTGATCCTTATTGGCATCCACAAAAGAAGAGTAGTCAAATGATTTAATACTATCCACGTTATTCACCTTTGGGATATTCGTCTGGTACTGGATGGCGCACGCGCCCTTTATCTATGAATACACGACCGTCTGGCCTAGTATTTTTCGTCGCTTCTTTTATGTTCGGCCTAGCAATATTTCCGTGATCTTTGCCCGACCCACGGTGCTCCTTCCACGTACCATCCCCATAGTGTGTCGTGTACTGGTCATCAACACCCGGACGCTCAATAATTGAGTGCGGCCTTCCTTCTGCTGCTTCCATTGGCGGCGGCGGTTTGTTTCGAGACGAACATGCCTTTTCGCAACCTTCCAACCCCAATGGGTATACCAAACCCACAGGGTTTGGCGCGTACTGGTGCAGATTCAGCCCACCCGCGTAACTAATCGGGTCGTTGCTAACGAACCGCCTCACCCCAGGATCATCGTACCGATACCGGTTGTAATGCAGCCCGGTCTCCCGGTCGTGATACTGCCCCTGAAATCCAGTAGTGCGCGGTGGATTGCCCACCTCGTCATGGAACCACTAAAGCTTGCTCGCCGCATTGAGCGCCTGGATCAGATTGCCATTGCCGGCATAGACAAAGCGCTCGGTCTGCGACTGGTTACCCTGGCTGGCGGTACGCTCGCCAGCCGCCCCATGGGGTCAAAACGCAGGTCATCACAACGCTGGCCACCCTACCAACAGGGCATCTCTCGCATCTTTTCGATGAACACTAGGCGTCCTTCATCGCCTACTAAGCTTTCTAACTTAGTCAAGAAACCATCCATGTCCCTGGAAATCAAATCAAATGCTCCCCAACCGTGTTCTTGAGCACGTTGAGAAATCCCAAAATACTCACAAGAAGACAACAGACTTTCATACAACGGGCTTTCAATCCTGCTTTCATTTTGCAAGAAGTGAGATAGCTCAGAAGGTTCAGGTTTTTTAATGCATCTATGCCGGGAAATAATACTATACTTTTTCATATCTAGAACATAACGCTCATGCATAGCAACCATCCTAGCAAATGCACCGCCTTTATCTTTAAAGAAAAAATTCGGCATGCGCCCCTTGGGGAATGCTCTTGGATGATTAATACTGCCAGAGCCGCGCAAGCAGTAGCATTCTCCTAGCAGATCATCCAAAATATTTTGTGAAATCGGGTTTGCATTGAACCCTAGCGTACCATTTAGATCGCGAACCATCACAGCAGAAAAATCATCGTCATCACTTGCTGGCAAAGACGAGATAAACCCATCAGCTCCTTTTTTGAAATATTCAAATTTCGACCTATGAATCAATACTTCAATCATTTCAGCACCCCCGGATAAGTAAATATTATGCCTTCACCCTTCTTGTTTTTCGCGTGCACATGCGGCCCGTCATGATGAGCAGGGAATCCTTCACCTACCAAATGAGGATGTCCGTCTGGATGATCAAAAACTTGCGCCTGACCGCCTATTTCCTCCCGCCCCAGCGTACTGTCTCTAGCGCACAGGCATGCATAATTCTTACCTCTGCTCTCAACTCTAAGTTGCTGAGTAGTAATGTCTTCGCCTCCTCGACCTACTCTCGGAACTTGAGCATGCTGTTGTGCTAGCCTCAACGCATGCGCACGGCTTCTAGCGGCAACAACTTTCTCCAGTCCGAGTGGGTCCGTCCATTCGATAGGGTTTGGTGCGTATAAGTAGAGATTCAATCCACCCGCGTAACTAATCGGGTCCTTGCTAACAAATCGCCCAACCCCCGGATCATAGTACCGATACCGGTTGTAATGCAGCCCAGTCTCCCGGTCGTGATACTGCCCCTGAAACCGTAGCGGGTTACTCAGCCCTACCTGCGTTGCCCAAACCGACCGCTCCTCACGCACCTCCCCCCACGCCTTGTACTGCCCCGCCCACGCCATCTCGCCATTGTGGTCGGTCAGCTCCATTGGCGTGCCCAGGTGATCGCACTGGTACCACGCAAGCGCATCAAACGCCTGCGGCGGCATATGCGTTTGCCACAGCGGGTCCTGGTCGAAGTCGTAACTGCGCTGGCTCCAGTCCGGCTGCTTGTGCAGCCGCACCGGCCCCCTGCGCAGGGCCTGGGCCACCGGCACAAAGCTGCCCGGCTCATACAGGTAATGCACCGTACGGCCCGTATCGCCTTCATCACGCGGCGGGGCGCTTTCCCACGCCAGTGTGTCGCCGTCCCAGCCAAACAGCGTGAAGCCACAGTCCAGCTCACGCTGGCGCTTGGCCCGTTCAAGTTGATTCCAGCCCGTGCCGGCCTGCGGCTTGTTCGAGTAATGCGCAACCGAGTGTTTGTGCAATCGCCGGCCGAGGGCGTCATAGCTGTACTCGACCTTGAGTTTGTCGTCGCTGTAGCTCTGCAGCCGGTCGAACAGGTCCCAGGTGAACTGCGCACGCACGCCGTTGTGCAGCCGTTCGGCGAGGTTGCCGCGCACGTCGTAGGTGTAATGGGTGCCGGCGTATTCGCGCAGCAGGTTGTCCATCAACCTGTTGCGTTTGGGGGCCTGGTCCAGAGGGCGGTTGAGCTGCTGCGTCTTCTCGTCCAGCAGGTTACCGGCCGGGTCAAACGCGAATGTCTCCACCCCCAGGCGACTGGTGGCCTGCAACAGGCGACCGACAGGGTCGTACTGGTAGGCCAACTGACCACGTCGGCTGTCGTGAATGTCGGTGAGTTGCCCGGCGCCATCGTACTGGTACTGACGCTTGAGCAACGTGGACTTGCCGTCGTGGCTGCCTAGCAGTTGCTCCTGCAGCCGTCCGGCCGGGTCCCAGGCCTGGGTCTGCATCAGCTTGTTGCCCTGATGGCGCGCCACTTCACGGTGCAGGTCATCGCGCTCGTAGCTGAGCATGTCGTGCTGGTCGAGCTTCATGCCCAGCAGGTGGCCGCTGCCGTAGGTCAGCCAACTGACCGTGTGGCCATCGGGGCGTACGGTCGCGATGCGCTGGTTGAGCACGTCGTACTCGTGCGTCCACACCGCCACCACCGGCTGCTGCAACCCCAGGTAATGCTGATGCTCGCGGGTCAGATTGCCCGCCTCGTCATGGAACCACTGCAACTGGCTTGCCGCGTTGATCGCCTGGATCAGCCTGCCGTTGCCGTCATAGGCAAAGCGCTCGGTCTGGGACTGATCGCCCAGCCTGGCGGTACGCTCGGCCAGCCGCCCCATGGGGTCGAAACGCAGGTCGATGCGGCGCTGGCCGACCTGGGTCGAGGCCAGGCGACCGCTGTACGGGTCGTATTGATAACGGGTGGTCAGGCCATCGAAGCCGGTCTCCTGCAACAGGCGACCGACCGGGTCGTACACGAAGCTCGCCTGGCTGGTGTTTTCGTTTTCCAGGCCGATCAGCCGGCCCAGTTTGTCCCAGCGGTAGCGCAGGGTGTGCTCGTTGGCGTCGACGCGCTCGGCCAGAAGCCCGGCGCCGGAATAGGTCCAGGTAGTGCAGCGGTCGAGCGCGTCGAGGTACGCCAGCAGACGGCCTTCGGCATCACGTTCGAAGCGCTCTTCGGTGTTGTCGGGGTGTGTGACCCTGGACAGTTGCCCGGCCTTGTACTCATAGGCGGTCTTGTTGCCCGCTGCGTCGGCGAACTGCACCAGCTGGCCGAAGTCGTTGTAGGCCCACTGGCTGGTCTTGCCGGAGCAGTCGACGTACTCGAGTAGTTGCCCGGCGTCGTTGTAGGCCAGCGCCTTCTGGTTGCCGTTGGCGTCCTTGATCGCACTTACCAGGCCGCTTGGGGTGTAGGCAAATTCGGTCTTGTTGCCCAGCGGGTCGACCGTCTCTACCAGGTTGCCGCGCTCGTCGTAGTCGCGCAGCCAAAGGCCACCCTCGGCATCGCGGATCTTAATCAGCTGGTCATGGTCGTCGTAGGCGTAGTGCAGCGTGCTGTGGTCGGGACGGATGTGCTGCAGCAGGTTGCTACGCTCATCAAAGCTGTAGCGTTCCTGGCTACCGTCGGGGTGCACGTGGCGGATGATGTTCTTGCGCTCATCCCGGAACAGCCACTCCGAATTGCCGTCCGGATGACGGATGCGGTAGGTGTAGCCCTGGATGTCGTAGTAGTGCCAGGTTTCCTGGCCATGGGCGTCGGTCACATAGGTGAGGCGGATACGCTCATCCCACTCCAGGCGCACTTCGAAGCTGCCGTCATCTGCCCACTCATGGATGGCCCTGGCGTGCGGGCCGTTGCCGTCCCACTCCAGGTTGAAACCGCGCCCGGTTCGGTCGGTGTAACGGGTAACCAGGTGGTGCTGGTACGCGTAATGCCAGGCAGCGCCGTTTTCGTCCTGGGCCGCCACCAGGTCACCTGCGCCGTCGTAGTGATAGGCGCACAGTTGGCGCAGCGGCTTGCCATCGACCACTTGCCAGAGACCCTGGATATGCCCGTGCGCGTCGAGCCGCGTTCCCAGTTGCAGGTGTACCTTGCTGGGGTCGTCGTCCTGGTAGGTGTTGATGTCGGACAGCACCGGCTGGCCGTTGTGGCGATGCTCGTAGTGCAGCATGGCGCCCGCGCCGCTGCGTAGCTGAATGTGCGTCAGATAGAAGCGATCGCCATGGCGCGCATAGGTCTCCCGGCGATCCAGGCCACGCAGCAGTACCAGTTGCTGTTCGCCGGTGCGCACCAGGGTGAGGTACTCGACAGCGTCGTAGTGGGGCTTGCCCTTTTCGGGCATTGGAAAATCGTGACTGCGCCCATCGAAGTCAAGCAGCACCAGGCCCTGGCCGACCACGTCGATGCAGGTGGTGAACTCGGTGAGCCAACGGGCACCGAGGCTGGCGTTGTCGAGGCGCTCGAGACGCGAATTGTAAGTACGGGTCCAGATGACGGGAAACGGGCCTGGCAGGCTGAAGTCGGTGTGGTCCAGCGACTCGCTGCCAAGGGCGAAGTTGATACGGTTGCAACTGCTGGCACAGGTGCCGTTCTTGCTGTCGTTGGCCGCTTGTTTGGCCGACGCCTGCCGGGTAATGGCCTCGGTCTCGCCCTTGGCATCCTGATGCCTGGCCTGGGTGGTCTTGTCGCCCTTGACCGTGCTGCCGAGTGCCTTGGGATTGCGCTTGTGCCAGAGCACACTGCTGTTGTGCAGGATAAGGCGCATGCTCTCGATGGATTGCGGGTTGGCTGCACTGGTCATGCTCATCAGTTGCGTACGCATCTGTGGCGCCAGGCTACGCAGGGCCCGGGTACGGGCCAGCACTTCATGCTGTACCCCCTCGGGCACGGCATTGCGCATGATCATGTTGGCGGCGCCCTTGCCCATCGCGGCGTAGGCATCGCTGAGGGCGGCGAAGGCGTTTTCGAAGACCACCGAGGGGTCGGAACGCAACGCGTTCTTTGCTGCAATGGCGCTGCGCCCGGCAGCCTCCAGATTCTCGGCGCTGTCGAGCTTGCCGGTAATCACGGCATCGATCGCGTTGGCGGTGTTGTTGACCAGCTTCTCACCGACGTCGGCGCACTCCTTGAGGATCGCCTCCAACTGCCCTTCTGCGTCAGCGAGAAAGGCATCGATTTCGCCAAGCAAGGTGGCATTGAGGTGGCCGACGATGATCTCGATCAACGAGTCGCCGAGCATCTGCTTGCCTTCCTGACGGGCCAGCACCAGCATCGGCCGCAGGCTCTTGCGCGCAGCCGCCATGGTCGGTGGCGTGGGAATCACGCCGATCAGGTTGATGCCCAGGCTGACCCAGTCGAGCGGGTCGGGCTTGTCGCTGGAGGCCAGGTTGACAACGTCGCCGACCGCATCGACCAGGGCGATGATGTTGCCGATGACCGGCAGCACCTCAGCCACCTCCTTGAGGCGCTCGAGGTTGACGTAGCCACCGCTGATATCCCGCAGCCAGGCGTCGAACACGGCGGCGCCGCTACTCACGTCCTCGATGCCGATCTGATCCAGGGGAACGACTGCGGCCTGTGGTGGCCGTTGTTTGGCGGGGGTGTTGTCGCTCATGAGATCAGTTCACCTGGCAGCAGATCGGTAACGGTATTCAGGCCTGGAGCCTTGAGGTCGGTCAGTGAGAGGGCCGGCAGCGTGGGCAGGCTGGCCCTGGCGCCCTTGGGTGCAGCGCCCGCCTGGTCGGCCACGCCCAGGGCGGCCGAGGCAGCAGGCAGGGCAGAGCTGGCGGCACTGACCAGTTGCCTGGCACTGCCAAAAAGGCTGCCCTTGCCATCGTTGGGCAGCACCAGCTTGTCGACCAGCGTTGCCACTACCGTGGGCGAGTGGCTGGGGTCAGGTAGCTGCAACGGCCAGTTGACCAAACCGATGTAGCTGCTCGGTGTCCACGGCGGGGTCGGGTCGCGTCCGAACCTGACCGACGCCGGCCCCGGTGCCACCCCCGACACGGCATTGAACCCCTGGCCATCGAGGCTGCCCTTGAGCACCGTGCCCAGTGCATCGGTCACTTCGTAATCGCCGGCCTGGATGCCCTTGGCATTGGCGTACAGGTTGAACAGCTCCAGGCTGCCCTTGCCCGGCTTGGGCGGCTCGGGGAAGGTCCCGGCCAGGCTCTTGGGCCCCATATGGGCGAAGTTCGCCGCGTGCGCGGTGTACGGCCCGGTGGTCACGTGGGTGATGCCGCTGGCGTTGTAGGTGGTGGCACTGCCGCCGCCCTGTACCACCAGTTCGGTCTTGGCTGTCAGCGTGATGCGGTCGGCATTGGCAGTGATGTCGAGCTTGGCCAGCAGGTTGATGCTGTCTTTCAGCGCTTTGATATCGATATCGCCCGACGCCGCCACCAACCGCCAGCCCATGTTCTGCACGAACAACCGCATGCCCTGGCTGGCACTGGCCAACAGCCGCTTGCCGATCGACAGGCTCGTATGCCCGGTGCTGCTCAACGCCAGGTGTTCACCGGTCGCGACATGCGTCGAGCGCGGCGTGGTCAGGGCGATGCCCGCCGGGCTGGCCAGCACCAGGTGCGGTTCGCTGAACTCGGGAAACTCGTTGGCGCTCTGGTTGGTCGGGCCGCTGCCGACGATGCCCTGGTGCTGCGCATGCAGGGCCTTGGCCACCTCGTCCTGATCGCCCGACTCCTGCGCCTGCACCTCGCGTGCCTGCTGGCCGAAGCCGTCCTGCTGCTCGCTGGCGGTGGCCAGGCGTTCGGCGGTTTCGGGCAGGTCCTTGTGGTGCTTGGCTTCGTGATGCCGGGGCTCGGTGGTCAGCAGCAGGCCCGCCGCCGCGCGCACGGCGCCATGCCGGTCGGTGCGCAGTTCGAAACCCTCACCGCGCGGCTGGCCGCCCGAGGGGCGCGGGTGGGTCAGGTAGCCCAGGTTGATCGCGCTGGCGCCGTGGTCGCTGCGCAACGCGATGCTGATCTCGCTGGTGGTGTCGTCGATGCGCAGCTCGTTGCTGCGGCTGCCCTTGTATTCCTTGCTCTTGACCGTGGCCAGGGTCTTGAAGTCGGGCAACCGGTACGGCGGCAGGTTGGCGCCGTGGTACAGGCAACCGGTGATCAGCGGCTGGTCGGGGTCGCCTTCCAGAAAGGTGATCAGCACCTCCATGCCGATACGCGGCAGCGAGATGGCGCCGAAGCTGCTCTGGCTGGCCCAGTTGGAGGCCACGCGCATCCAGCAGGTGGTCTTGTCGTCCGATTGGCCTTCGCGGTCCCAGAAGAACTGCACCTTGACCCGGCCGTACTCGTCGCAATAGATCTCCTCGCCTTCCGGGCCGGTCACTACCGCACGTTGCGCACCCAGCACTTTGGGCTTGGGATGCCTCAGCGGCGGCCGATACGGCACGTCCCACGGCGTGGCGCAGAAGCGGTTGCGATAGCCCTGGTGGAAGTCGTCCTTGAGGTCGGTGACGTCGCTGCTGATCACCTCTTCGAGCACCTGCGGCTGCTTGCCTTCGTGGATGATTTCGGTGAGCAACCACAGGTCGTTCCAGGCCGGGTTGGCGTGCTCGGTCAGGCTCAGAAAATGCCCGCTGACCAGGCTCGGCTGGTCGCTGCGCCCCTCGGCCAGGCGGTAGTCGCTGCGGTGGCGCTCCAGGGCACGGGTGGCCAGGTGCTTGCCGCGCGCGCGGTCGCTGAAGCGCGCCGGGTAGTCGTAGTCTTCCAGGTCCGGCGCAGCACCGCTGTCGGCGTCGCTTTCGAGCTGGATGCGCGGTTTGGTGAAGTCGTAGTCGCGCCGCGTGGTGCGACTGGTGCGCGTGGCCAGGCGCAGGCCGAAGCGCTTGATCACCGGCACGTCGGCCACCAGCCCGGTGTCCTGCTGGTAGGCCACCGGGGCCAGCGTGGGGAATACGGTCTGGTCGTCGCCGAACACCAGCGCATGGCCCTGCGGGCTGTGCTGGAAGTGGTAGTGGATGCCCTCCTCCTCGCACAGGCGCTGGATGAAGTGCAGGTCGGACTCGTCGTACTGCACGCAGTACACCCGCTCGGGGTACACCGCGCCGAGCACGAAGCGGTGGTCGCTGGCGAGGATGCCGTGCTCTTCGAGCACCTGGGCGATGATCTGCGGCACCGTCTTGTGCTGGAAGATGCGCTGGTTGATGCGGTGCGCCAGGTACGCCAGCTGCGGGCGCAGCACCAGCCGGTAGCGCGACAGGCGCCGCCCGGCCTCGCCCTGCGCGGCGCTGTAGACCAGCCCGTGAATGCCGCTGCCGCTGGGCGACAGCTGCAGGAAGGCGAGCGTGTGCAGGAGGGATTCGAGGTTCAGCGACGCCCGTTCACTGACCAGCTCCAGTTCGAATTCGAACGGCTGGCTGAGCGCTTCGCGCCCGCTGAACGACAGCACCTGAAAGTCGCTGTCGACCCCGTCCAGGGTCAGGGTGAAATGGGGCTGGTTGGCCGCTGAGAACATCCGATGTTCCTCCCGCTGCAAAAACTGGGGTGACAGGCTGCCCCGGCCGGCCATGCTGGCTGGCTGGCTGGCTGGCCGGGGCAGTGAACTAACGCAGGCTTAGCCGGCGACCGGGGTACGCCAGTCGTCCGAGCCGGAGGTACCGGACACTTCGTGGGTCCAGGTGATCTTGCGGTAGGTGAAGTGCACGTCTTCGAGGTGGGTGAAGTGCGCGTTGGCCGGGTCCTGGCAGTTGTGCATGTAGTCCTTGATGTCGACGATGATCGCGTCTTCGAGCTTGGTGGTGAAATAGTGCTCCTGGGTGCCGGCCGCCGAGGTGCGGTACCAGTGGATGACGATTTCGGTCAGGCGCTCGCCGGAGGTCAGCGCGGCCAGCAGCAGGGGCGACGCCTTGTCGAAGACCTTGGTGATGACCACCGGCTTGTGCACGCGCTGGCCGGTCGGCTGACCGGACTGCGGGTCGCGCGGGATGATCACTTCGTGGTTGAAGCCCTGGACCATGACCTGGTCTTCGTGGCCTTCCTGGTAGGTGTTGCCGACCGAATCGGCGGTGAAGGCACCGGCGGTGATCAGGCCTTGTTTGGTGCCGGTGACGGACATGTAGGCAGGTGTTGCCATGGGGTTTGCTCCTTGCAAAAAGTGAAGCCGAACAGGCGAAAAATGCCGTGCGACTGCAAGGAGACAGTTCAAGACCCGTGCCAACTGAAATTTAATTGTTGTTAATCAGTGGCTTGTGTTTTTGCTGTACGTTTTTTGAGCACTTTTACGCGAGAAAACCCGAAAAAGTGCGCAACTTCTTGCGCAGTACTGTGCAAGAAGTTGCGCAGTTGGCTGCAGGCCACGCTTATTATGGCCTGCAGCAATATATGCACAGGTTTATCCACATTTTGGTGCGCAAGAAGTTGCGCAGCTGGGTGAAAGATGAAATCCCCCGAGAAGAGCGCTCCTCGAGGAGATTCAACCAGTACAAAGCGACCCTAGGCCGTGGCAGGCTCGAAGGCATTCGGCCGCATCGCCAACAGCACCAGCCCGAACGCGCCCGCCGCCATCAGCAGCGGCAACGCATGCCCGCTCACCCACTGGCTACCGGCCCCAGCAGCCAATGGCCCGATCAGGCAGCCGATGCCCCACAGCTGCGCCACGTGGGCGTTGGCGCGCACCAGCGCATCATCGCGATAGCGTTCGCCGATCAGGATCAGCGACAGGGTGAACAGGCCACCGGCACTGGCGCCGAACAGCACCCACAATGGCCAGATCGCCGGCGTGTGCATCAGCACCGGAATGGCCAGGCTCGACACCAGCAGGGTCATGGCGCAGCCGGTGAACAGCGTACGGCGAGACATGTAGTCGGCCAGCGCCCCGATCGGCAGTTGCAGTACCGCATCGCCCACCACCACGGTACTGACCATGAACAGCGCCAGCTCGGTGGTGAAGCCCTGCTGCAGGCAGTACACCGGCAACAGGGTGAGGATCATCGCCTCGAACGCGGCGAACAGCGCAATGGCCCAGGCGATTACCGGTAAGCGCCGGCAGAAGCCCACCAGGTCACGCAGGCCCACACCACAGGCTTCAGCGCTGGGCGCCCCGCTGCGACCGATCAGCACCAGCGGTGCCACCACCAGCAACCCGGCCCCGATCCAGAAGCCCAGGTCATCCTCCGAACCCAGCACGCCCAGCAGCAGCGGCCCGGCCAGCTGGCTGAGGGCATAGCTGCTGCCATACAGCGCCACCAGGCGGCCCCGCCATTGCTCGACCACCAGCTGGTTGATCCAGCTTTCGCCAAGGATGAACACGATGGTCAGGATCACCCCGATCAGCAGGCGCAACGCCAGCCACACCGGATAGCTGGGCAGCAGCGCCAGCAGGCCGATGGACAACGCACCGGCCAGCAGGCACAGGCGCATCAGCGTGGCGGTGCCGAAATACGCCGCCAGGCGGCTGGACAGGCTGGCGCCAACCAGCACGCCAATTGCCGGCATCGCCGCCATCACGCCAATGGCAAAGCTGCCATAGCCCCAGCTCTCCAGACGCAGCGATACCAACGGCATGCTCACGCCCAGGGCAAGGCCGACGCTCAGAACCGACGACAGCACGGCGAAGTAGGTAGCCCAACGCATGTGTACTTCCTCGCAGAATGATGGATCGCCACAAGCAACACAGCCGGGCCTGCGCTAACGCAGGGCCCGGCTGTGGCGCGGATCGCTCGGGGCGCGGCACCAGGCCGCGCCCATGGCCTTACAGCTTGATCCAGGTGGCCTTGAGCTCGGTGTACTTGTCCAGTGCGTGCAGCGACTTGTCACGGCCGTTGCCCGACTGCTTGAAGCCACCGAACGGCGCAGTCATGTCGCCACCGTCGTACTGGTTGACCCACACGCTGCCGGCACGCAGGGCCTTGGCGGTCTTGTGCGCCTTGCTGATGTCGGCGGTCCATACACCTGCGGCCAGGCCGTAAGGGGTGTCGTTGGCGATCTGGATGGCTTCTTCGACGCTGTCGAAGGTGATCACCGACAGTACCGGACCGAAGATCTCTTCCTTGGCGATGCGCATGGCGTTGCTCACGCCGTCGAAGATGGTCGGTTCGACATAGGTGCCGCCGGTTTCTTCGAGGATGCGCTTGCCGCCCACCAGCAGCTTGGCGCCATCGGTGTGGCCAGCCTCGATGTAGGACAGCACGGTGTTCATCTGCTGGGTGTCGACCAGGGCACCAACGGTGGTGGCCGGGTCCAGCGGGTTGCCAGGCTTCCAGGCCTTGAGGGCCTCGAGTACCAGCGGCAGGAACTTGTCCTTGATCGAGCGCTCGACCAGCAGACGCGAACCTGCGGTGCACACTTCGCCCTGGTTGAAGGCGATGGCACTGGCCGCGGCGGCGGCAGCGGCGTTCAGGTCCGGGGCATCGGCGAACACGATGTTCGGGCTCTTGCCGCCGGCTTCCAGCCACACGCGCTTCATGTTCGATTCGCCGGCGTAGATCATCAGCTGCTTGGCGATCTTGGTCGAGCCGGTGAACACCAGGGTATCGACGTCCATGTGCAGGGCCAGAGCCTTGCCGACGGTGTGGCCGTAGCCAGGCAGCACGTTCAGCACGCCGGCCGGGATACCGGCCTCGATGGCCAGCTGGGCGATGCGGATGGCGGTCAGCGGGGACTTCTCGGACGGCTTGAGCACCACCGAGTTACCGGTGGCCAGCGCCGGGCCGAGTTTCCAGCTGGCCATCAGCAGGGGGAAGTTCCACGGCACGATGGCCGCTACCACACCCACAGGCTCGCGGGTTACCAGGCCTAGCTGGTCGTGCGGGGTGGCCGCGACTTCGTCGTAGATCTTGTCGATGGCTTCGCCGTTCCAGCTCAGTGCCTGGGCAGCGCCCGGCACGTCGATGTTCAGCGAGTCGTTGATCGGCTTGCCCATGTCGAGGGTTTCGAGCAGGGCCAGCTCCTCGACGTTCTGCTTGAGCAGCGCGGCGAAACGGATCAGGGTAGCCTTGCGCTTGGCCGGGGCCAGGCGTGACCACACGCCGGACTCGAAGGTGGCGCGGGCGTTTTCCACGGCGCGCTGGGCGTCGGCCTCGTCGCAGCTGGCGACCTGCGCCAGAAGGCGTCCGTCAACCGGGCTCAGGCACTCGAACGTGGCGTTGGAAACGGCGGCGGTGTATTCACCATTGATGAAAGCACGGCCTTCGATCTTGAGTTGCTGGGCACGCTGTTCCCAGTCCGCACGAGTCAGGGTGGTCATACGAAACTCCTCCTGTTGTTGAAATGCAGCGCCGCACGAGGGGCCAGGGCGCTGTCAGAATACGGCCGGAGCGATTGTCGCTCTACGGCACTCGACACCCTAAACTCTGGCACCTGAATTATCAATATATTTGACAATACATGGCCAAATGCCTAGTGATGTGCACTTTATTTAACAATCAGGGGACCCAAACATGAATATCCAGCAGATTGTCGACTTCGCACAGGTACTGACCGAGGCCGAGCGCTACCGCCCGGCTGCCGAAAAAGTGCTCAAGGGCGACCCGGAGCAGGCGGTCTACAACCATTACGCCAGCCCTTGCGGGCAATTCGCCGCTGGCGTGTGGGAGGGAGCGCCCGGGCAATGGACCGTCAATTACACTGAACACGAATACTGCGAGATCGTGCACGGCGTATCGGTGCTGCGCGACGAAGAAGGCAACGCCAAGACCCTGCGCACCGGTGACCGCTTCGTGATCCCGGCCGGCTTCAAGGGCACCTGGGAGGTGCTGGAGACCTGCCGCAAGATCTACGTGATGTTCGAGCCCAAGGCATAGGCCATAGATAGATACCGCCGCGCCAGCCCTCCCTGGCGCGAGCATGGCGAGGTCCTTATCCGGACCCACCTGAACTCAAGGAGCCTCACCATGCAAAAGGATCAACCGGTCGTCTGCCCCATCGAAGCGTTGCAACTGAGCAACGACGAAGTGCTCACCTGCATCGGCCGCCTGGTCGGCACCCGCTACGTGCCGACCGTGAAGGCCTACATCAGCGAACTGACCGGGCGCCAGCGCGTGGTCGGCATCGGCGAGATGTCGACCCGCGAAATGGACCCGCAACGCGTGAACATCAGCGGCAACGAGGCGGGCCTGATCAGCGGTTTCCATTTCGGCTGAACAGAAAATCGCCATAAAAAAAGGCCCGCATCGTGAGATGCGGGCCTTTTTTCGTAAGCCGGGATCAATTACTTGATCTTGGCTTCCTTGTAGATCACGTGCTTGCGAACAACCGGATCGAATTTTTTGATTTCGATTTTGTCCGGAGTGGTGCGCTTGTTCTTGTCGGTGGTGTAGAAGTGGCCGGTATTAGCGGTCGACACCAGACGGATCAATTCACGCATGATTTTCTCCCTTAGACCTTGGCGCCGTTACGGCGAATTTCGACCAGAACGGCATCGATGCCGCGCTTGTCGATGATACGCATGCCTTTGGCAGAAACGCGCAGACGCACGAAACGCTTCTCCGACTCGACCCAGAAGCGGTGATGCTGCAGGTTCGGCAGGAAACGACGACGGGTTTTGTTATTCGCGTGGGAAATGTTATTCCCGGTTACCGGACCCTTACCGGTAACTTGACAGACTCTCGACATGCCTCAGCCCTCTAAAACCACATGCCCAACCCGGCATGGGTTGGCCGCTTAATCTCTCAGTCTTTGGCGCCAGGCGCCGTGTTTCTTCAGGGTCTTATCGGCAAGATCTGCAGATGCGACAAACCGAGCCCCTAGAAAAGAGCGCTGCTTTATACCAGAAAGGCCGGGGTACAACAACATTTGATGTGATCGCACGATGCATGAATCAACCCAGGCCGCCCGGATGCAGGGCTTCCAGCGACAAAACCGCTCGTCGCAATATTCCTTGAAAAAGGAGTTGGCCATTTACGGCCTTGCGCACTAGGGTAGGAGTTTTCCAGACTGCACGGGCAGATGGGCCATTGATCAGCCAAGGAGTCACCATGCGTCGTGCCGCTTTACCCCTGTTGCTCGCAGCGCTGCTAAGCCCCGCACTGGCCCAGGCAGGCGCCTTGAGCGTATGTACCGAGGCCAGCCCCGAAGGCTTTGACGTGGTGCAGTATAACGCGCTGACCACCACCAATGCTTCTGCCGATGTGCTCATGAACCGGCTGGTGGAATTCGACGCCACCAGCGGCAAGGTGGTGCCGAGCCTGGCCGAAAGCTGGACGGTATCGGCCGACGGCCTGGTCTACGACTTCAAGCTGCGCCCGGGGGTAAAGTTTCACAGTACGCCGTACTTCAAGCCCAGCCGCGTGCTGAACGCCGACGACGTGCTGTTCAGCTTCCAGCGCATGCTCTACCCCGCCCACTCCTGGCACAAGATCACCCAGAGCGGCTACCCGCATGCCCAGTCGTTGCAGCTGCCCAGCCTCATCAAGCAGGTGGAGGCACCCGATCCGCTGAGCGTGCGCTTTACCCTCGACCATCCGGACGCGACCTTCCTCGCCACCCTGAGCATGGGCTTCGCCTCGATCTATTCGGCCGAATACGCCGACCAGTTGCTCAAGGCCGGCACCCCGGAGAAGCTCAACAGCCAGCCGATCGGCACCGGCCCGTTCGTGTTCCAGCGTTTCCAGAAGGACGCAGTGATCCGCTACCGCGCCAATGCCGACTATTTTGCCGGCAAGCCGAGCGTCGACCCGCTGATTTTCGCGATCACCCCCGACGCCAACGTGCGCCTGCAGAAACTGCGGCGCAACGAGTGCCAGATCGCCCTGTCGCCCAAGCCGCTGGACGTTGCGGCAGCCGCCGAAGACGCAAACCTGAAGGTCGAGAAGACCGAGGCGTTCATGACCGCGTTCGTCGCGATCAACAGCCAGCACCCGCCGCTGGACAAGGTCGAGGTACGGCAGGCGATCAACCTGGCGCTCGACAAGACCAGCTACCTCAAGGCCGTGTTCGAAGGCACCGCAGTCGCCGCTGAAGGCCCCCTGCCGCCCAACACCTGGAGCTACGCCAAGGACTTGCCGGGTTACCCGACCGACGCGACCAAAGCCAAGGCGCTGCTGGTCAAGGCCGGGTTGCCGGACGGCTTCAGCACCACAATCTGGACGCGCCCTTCGGGAAGCCTGCTCAACCCCAACCCGAGCCTGGGGGCACAACTGCTGCAGGCAGACCTGGCGAAGGTCGGCATCAAGGCCGAGATTCGCGTGATCGAATGGGGCGAGCTGATCCGCCGTGCCAAGGCCGGTGAGCACGATTTGCTGTTCATGGGCTGGGCCGGCGACAACGGCGACCCCGACAACTTCCTCAGCCCGCAGTTTGCCTGCCCGGCAGTCGAGTCGGGGACCAACTTCGCGCGGTACTGCGACAAGCGCCTGGACCAGTTGATCAGTGCCGGCAAGACCACCAACGACCAGAGCGTGCGCAGCCGCCTGTACCAGCAGGCCCAGGGGCTGATCCAGCAGCAGGCGCTGTGGCTGCCACTGGCGCACCCCACGGCAGCGGTGCTGATGCGCAAGGATGTGGAGGGCTACACGGTCAGCCCGTTCGGCCGGCAGGACTTTGCCACGGTGAAGACCGCACGCTGAACGACTCGCGCCTGCAGGCTTCTGACAGCGTCCTCTGGTAGCCCGAAGGACACTGCAGCAGCCTGCAGCGCGTGTTCAGCCGCCAGGTGACTCTCGCCATCGACTTACGATGGTTGCCCAGCGAACCGCACCGTACGGATAGCCGCATTGGATATTGAATACTGGACCGAAGCGGCTATCGCCGGCCTCACCGTGGCACTGATACTCGGCCCGGTGGTCTTCGGCGCACTGCTTCTCTACATTGCCACCCAGCGATTGGCCGAAGCACTCGAGCACCTTCACAACTCGCCGCTGGTTGACGCTCATCGGTACAGCCTCAACCTGGGCCTGCGCCAGCGATTCAGGGCAGTGGGCGACATTGCCGGCCTGTTGGCCTACCCCGATTGCCCGGTCGAGTTCGGGGGCCTGAGCGCAGAGGACATCAAGCGCTTCCCCGGCAACCTCAGAACGCTGCTGGTTCTTAGCCACCACCTCAGGCTGGCAATGCTGGCCGTTCTGGTGCTGCTGGCCCTTGCCCTGCAGGTGCTCAAAGCCGTTCAGCACCAGGGCGAGCCGACGGAGTTCGGGCTCGGCGGGTATTCACCCTATTGGCTGCCCCTTGCACTGCAACTGCCTTGCATCGCCGGCCTGGGGTGGGTCGCCACCCAGTACGCACAGGCTGGCATGCGCTACATGACCAGTGCATCCCGGTACCTTGCCAACTGCAAGGCGGTGGTGAATCGACAGCGCCCGGTGATGTACAACACGGTGTTTGGCAGAATCGTGTTTACCGTATGCATCGCTGCGCTTCTGGCTCATGCGAAGCTCTTCATCAGAACAGGATCGCTGCAGGCCGCAGACGTGGAGTCCTTTCCAGCCACGATCAGAACCGAGCTTGTGGTGCGTCACTACCTGCTGCTGGCTTCGGTTGTCGGGCTGGCTGCGTCGTTTGTTGCAACAAAGCTGATCGACTAGTACCGCCCACGCACAGCAGCGTCAGGCAGCGAACAAGCCCCGCTCCACCATCGACAATGGCTCCCCATCGCCGATGATGATGTGATCCAGCACCCGCACCTCGATCAGGCCCAGGGCTTTCTGCAAGCGCAGGGTCAGATTGATATCTGCCTGGCTTGGCTCGGAAACACCTGACGGATGATTGTGGCAAAGGATCAATGCTGCGGCATTTCTGGCCAACGCACGCTTGATGACTTCCCGAGGGTAGACGTTGGCACTGCTGATGGACCCGCGGAACAACGCCTCGAACCCTAGAGGACGGTGCTTGTTGTCCAGGTACAGGCAGCCGAACACCTCGCTTTCTTCATGACGCAGCATCGATTTCAGGTAACGCCGGACCGCCCCCGGGCTCTGCAACGCCGGGTCGCGGATGATGGTTTCGGCCAAGTGCCGGCGCCCAATCTCCATCACCGCCTGCAGTTGCGCATACTTCGCCGGGCCCAGCCCCAGCTCGCGCTGAAACGTCGGCTGATCGGCCTCCAGCAGTTGCCGCAAGCCGCCAAACTGCTGCAACAGGTGGCGCGCCAGGTCCACCGCGCTCTTGCCTGCCACACCGGTGCGCAGGAACACCGCCAGCAACTCGGCGTCCGACAGGCTCGCGGCCCCTCGCTCCAGCAACTTCTCCCGCGGGCGTTCCGCCGACGGCCAATCCCTGATACCCATAGCTGTCCCTCTGTCTGTGTGTGGCTGCTCCCCATTTCAGCCCTGTGCTATCGTAGCCCCCTCTTTTTACGCGACGATTCGGCCTGGGGAGGCGTCGTCGCCGCGTGCAAACACTGATCAAAGAAAGGCAAGCCTATGCAGCGGCTGTATCGGAAACGCATCGTTCTTGGCGTCGGCGGCGGCATTGCTGCCTACAAGAGCGCCGAGCTGGTTCGCCGACTCCTGGAGCACGGCGCGCAAGTGCGCGTCGTCATGACCCACGGCGGGGCCGAATTCATCACCCCGCTGACCATGCAGGCCCTGTCCGGGCACCCCGTGCACATGGACCTGCTCGACCCTGCCGCCGAAGCGGCGATGGGCCATATCGAACTGGCCAAGTGGGCCGACCTGGTGCTGATCGCACCTGCCACCGCCGACCTGATCGCGCGCCTGGCGCAAGGCGTTGCCAACGATCTGCTGACCACCCTGGTACTGGCTACCGACGCCACCGTGGCGCTGGCACCGGCCATGAACCAGGCCATGTGGCGCGACCCGGCCACCCAGGCCAACCTGCAGCTGCTGCAAAGCCGCGATATCCAGGTGTTCGGCCCGGCCTCCGGCAGCCAGGCCTGTGGCGACGTGGGCCTTGGCCGCATGCTCGAAGCCACCGACCTGGCCTGGTGCGCCGCCGAAACCTTCAAGCGCCAGTCGCTGACCGGCAAGCACGTGCTGATTACCGCAGGCCCGACCCAGGAAAACATCGACCCGGTGCGCTACATCACCAATCATAGCTCGGGGAAGATGGGCTTTGCCCTGGCCGAAGCGGCGGTGGAAGCCGGTGCTCGGGTAACCCTGGTGACAGGGCCGGTGCACCTGCCCACACCCGACCGGGTGACCCGTATCGACGTGGTGAGCGCGCGGGACATGCTCGCCGCGTGCGAAGCGGCGATCCCGTGCGATGTGTTCATCGCATCGGCTGCGGTTGCGGACTACCGCCCCGAAGTCGTCGCCCCGCAAAAGCTCAAGAAAGACCCTACGACAGGTGACGGCCTGCTGCTGCAGATGGTGCGCAACCCGGACATTCTGGCCACCATCGCCACCCGCCCCGACCGCCCGTTCAGCGTCGGCTTTGCCGCCGAGACCGAACACCTGCTCGATTACGCCGCGCGCAAGCTCAAGGACAAGAACCTCGACCTGATCGTCGCCAATGACGTGGCCAACCCCAGCATCGGCTTCAACAGCGAGGAGAACGCCTGCAGCGTGATCGATCGCCAACTTCAAGCAACACTCTTTGCACAGACCAGCAAGGGCAAGATCGCCCGTCAGCTGGTAGCCTTCATCGCCGAACGTCTCAACCAGGTTTAACTCTGCATGCACGCCTTACAAGCCAAGATTCTCGATCCGCGCCTTGGCAGCGAATTCCCGCTGCCGCAATACGCCACCCCCGGTTCTGCCGGCCTCGACCTGCGCGCCATGCTCAAGGAAGAGACCGTCCTGGAGCCGGGCCAGACCATACTGATCCCTACCGGCCTGTCGATCTACGTCGGCGACCCGGGCCTGGCCGCGCTGATCCTTCCGCGCTCGGGCCTGGGCCACAAGCACGGCATCGTGCTGGGCAATCTGGTCGGCCTGATCGATTCGGACTACCAGGGCGAGCTGATGGTGTCGTGCTGGAACCGCGGCCAGACCCCTTTCACCATCGCCATCGGCGAGCGCATTGCGCAACTGGTGCTGGTACCGGTGGTACAGGCGCACTTCGACATCGTCGAAACCTTCGACGAAACCCAGCGTGGCGCTGGCGGCTTCGGCCATTCGGGCAGCCATTGAACAACGCGCGAGCCCTGCTGCCAGGCCTGTATTGGGGCCTGGCCGGCATGCTCGTCGCCGGGCTCGCGGTGTGGCTGACGCTGGTAATCCCTCTGCAACGCGAGCAACGTAACCTGCAGACGTATTTTCCGGCCTTCGGGCTGGTCATTGCGCTCGACCAGCAGATCGCCCGTCTGGTGTCCGAGGTCGACATCGTGGCCCGCCATCCGGCCCTGCTTGCCGCTGCCAAGGCGGCTGACGCCCGCCAGGCGCGCCAGGTGCTGGACGACTTCAGCTACCTCGAAGGGTTGGTCAGCAGTCGGTTGCTCACGCCCGGCCAGGCCAGGCGCGAGAGCCTCCACGACCGCTCACTCAGCCCGCCATTGCTGGACATGATCGGACGAGCCGAACGCGGGGTACCACCGAACCTGGAGGCCCACCCGACCAACGGGCAACTGCATATCCACAGTGTCACGCCCATTCGAGGCAGTGCGACAGGCCCGGTGCAGGCCGTGCTGCTCATGACTTTCGAGCTGCAACGTGTAAGTGCTGCTCTGAAAATAGACATGCCGGAAATCGGCAAGGCCAGCCTCGTGCAAGGCGTGTTCGACGACCCTCAGGCCGTACTGGCCAGCGCAGGCGAAAGTGATAGCCCGGCAATAACCCCGATAGGGACCTTCAACGATGCATGGAGCCTGCACTTTCAGCCCGGGGCGATCTTCCAGAGGTGATCGACGGATGAATCGCCCGGCTCAAGAACTCTATGTCGAAAATGCCGTCAAAGCCGGACATCTTTAGCCGCGCGGCGCGCCGGGTGCCTGCAGCGCATGCGACCGTCGACCCAACATAGCCCCTTCCAATTGGAGTTTCCCCAGGTGAGCAACATGGAACGCATGACCCCGAACCTCCCCGCCAGCATCTTCCGCGCCTACGATATCCGAGGTGTGGTCGGCGAAGGCCTCACCGCCGAAACCGCCTACTGGATCGGCCGCGCCATCGGTGCACAGAGCCTGGCCCAGGGCGAGCCGCATGTATCGGTTGGCCGCGACGGTCGCCTGTCCGGCCCGATGCTGGTCGAGCAACTGATCAAGGGCCTGGTCGAGGCCGGGTGCAAGGTCAGCGACGTCGGCCTGGTGCCCACGCCAGCCCTGTACTACGCCGCCAACGTGCTGGCCGGCAAGTCCGGGGTGATGCTCACTGGCAGCCACAACCCGCCGAACTACAACGGCTTCAAGATCGTCATCGCTGGCGACACCCTGGCCAATGAGCAGATCCAGGCCCTCCTGATTCGCCTGCAGACCAACGACCTCACCCGCGGCGAAGGCAGCGTCGAGAAGGTCGAGATCCTGGACCGCTACTTCACCCAGATCACCGGCGACATCAAGCTGGCGAAGAAGCTCAAGGTGGTGGTGGACTGCGGAAACGGCGCCGCCGGGGTGATCGCCCCGCAGCTGATCGAGGCGCTGGGCTGCGAGATGATCCCGCTGTTCTGCGAGGTCGACGGCAACTTCCCCAACCACCACCCCGACCCGGGCAAGCCGGAAAACCTGGTGGACCTGATCGCCAAGGTCAAGGAAAGCGGCGCCGACCTGGGCCTGGCCTTCGACGGTGACGGCGACCGTGTCGGCGTAGTGACCAACACCGGCAACATCGTCTACCCCGATCGCCTGCTGATGCTGTTCGCCCAGGACGTGCTGGCGCGCAACCCGGGCGCCGAGATCATCTTCGACGTCAAATGCACCCGCCGCCTGACCCCGCTGATCGAACAGTACGGCGGCCGCGCGCTGATGTGGAAGACAGGTCATTCGTTGATCAAGAAGAAGATGAAGCAGACTGGCGCCCTGCTGGCCGGCGAGATGAGCGGGCACATCTTCATCAAGGAGCGCTGGTACGGTTTCGACGACGGCATCTACAGCGCCGCGCGCCTGCTGGAGATTCTGAGCAAGGCCGATAGCGATGCCGAAACGCTGTTCGCGGCGTTCCCGAACGATATTTGTACCCCTGAAATCAACATTGATGTGACGGACGAGGGTAAATTCAGCATCATTGAGGCACTGCAACGCGACGCCGACTGGGGCCAAGACGCCAACCTGACCACCATCGATGGTGTACGGGTCGACTACCCCAACGGCTGGGGCCTGGTTCGCGCCTCCAACACCACGCCGGTGCTGGTACTGCGCTTCGAGGCCGACAGCGAAGCCGAGCTGCAGCGAATCAAGGACGTGTTCCTTGCCCAGCTCAAGCGCGCAGCCCCTGATCTGCAACCAACGTTCTGACCGACCCCTTGTTCCAACTGGAGCCCTGCATGACCCTTGATCGTGATGCCGCCACCCATGTCGCCCAGGTACTGTCCGAAGCGCTGCCCTACATCCGCCGCTTTGTCGGCAAGACGCTGGTGATCAAGTACGGCGGCAACGCGATGGAGAGCGAAGAGCTCAAGACCGGCTTCGCCCGCGACGTGGTGCTGATGAAGGCAGTCGGCATCAACCCGGTGGTGGTGCACGGCGGCGGCCCGCAGATCGGCGACCTGCTCAAGCGTCTGTCCATCGAAAGCCGGTTTGTCGATGGCATGCGCGTCACCGATGCGCAGACCATGGACGTGGTGGAGATGGTGCTCGGCGGCCAGGTGAACAAGGACATCGTCAACCTGATCAACCGTCATGGCGGCAGCGCCATCGGTCTGACCGGCAAGGACGCCGAGCTGATTCGCGCCAGGAAGCTCACCGTCACCCGCCAGACGCCAGAGATGACCAGCCCTGAAATCATCGACATCGGCCATGTGGGCGAAGTGGTCGGGGTGAACACCGACCTGCTGAACATGCTGGTCAAGGGCGACTTCATCCCGGTGATCGCGCCAATCGGCGTTGGTGCCAACGGCGAGTCGTACAACATCAACGCCGACCTGGTGGCAGGCAAGGTGGCCGAAGCGCTCAAGGCCGAGAAGCTGATGCTGCTGACCAACATCGCCGGCCTGATGGACAAGCAGGGCACCGTGCTCACCGGCCTGACCACCGAGCAGGTTGACGAACTGATCGCGGACGGCACCATCTACGGCGGCATGCTGCCCAAGATCCGTTGCGCACTGGAAGCAGTACAGGGCGGCGTGCACAGCTCGCACATCATCGACGGCCGCGTGCCGAATGCGGTACTGCTGGAGATCTTCACCGACAGCGGCGTAGGTACCCTGATTACCAATCACGAACCGCGCTGAGGTATCCGCCGGCAAGGCCGGCTCCTACAGGAGCGGGCCACCACAGGTACAAAAAAGGCGACCCGCGGGTCGCCTTTTTGTTTGCCTCAGATACCGTACTGGGCCCGGTAGGCCTCGACGGCCGGCAAGTGCTGCTTGAGCGCCGGGTCATCGGCGAGGAACTGCAGCACCTGGGTCAGCGATACGATGCTGACCACCGGAATGCCGAAGTCACGCTCCACTTCCTGGATCGCCGACAGGTCGCCGTTGCCACGCTCCTGGCGATTCATCGCGATCAGTACGCCCGCCGCCCTGGCCTGCTGGCCCTGGATGATCTGCATCACCTCGCGGATGGCCGTGCCGGCAGTGATCACGTCGTCGATGATCAGCACGTCGCCTGCCAGTGGCGAGCCCACCAGGCTGCCACCCTCGCCGTGTGCCTTGGCTTCCTTGCGGTTGAAGCACCACGGCACATCCAGCCCATGGTGCTCGGCCAGTTGCACCGCCGTCGCGGCAGCCAGGGGGATGCCCTTGTAGGCCGGGCCGAACAGCACGTCGAACGGGATCTTGCTGTCGACGATCGCCGCCGCATAGAACCGACCGAGCTGAGCCAGGGCAGCGCCACTGTTGAACAGGCCGGCGTTGAAGAAATACGGGCTGATGCGGCCCGACTTGAGGGTGAACTCACCGAAGCGCAGAACCCCACGATCGATGGCAAAACGAATGAATTCGCGCTGATACGGCTGCATGAAGAGTCCCGGCTACCACAGATTTAGCTAAATGAGTACAGCTCGGGTATCATACACGCACGAGATTTTTGGGGCCATTTATGCGGATCATCAGTGTGAACGTTAATGGCATTCAGGCTGCAGTCGAGCGTGGTTTGCTCAGCTGGCTACAAGCCCAGAATGCCGACGTCATCTGCCTTCAGGATACCCGCGCCTCGGCCTTTGAACTCGACGACCCAGCTTTCCAGCTCGATGGCTACTTCCTTTATGCCTGCGATGCAGAAGTTCCAGCCCAAGGCGGCGTGGCACTCTACTCGCGTTTGCAGCCCAAGGCAGTCATCAGCGGCCTGGGCTTCGAGACAGCCGATCGCTACGGGCGTTACCTGCAGGCCGATTTCGACAAAGTCAGTATTGCCACCTTGCTGTTGCCTTCGGGCATGAACGGTGACGAAGACCTCAACCAGAAATTCAAGTTGATGGACGACTTCGGCAAATACCTGGACAAGCAGCGCCGCAAGCGTCGCGAGTACATCTACTGCGGCTCGCTGTATGTGGCGCAGCAGAAGCTCGACGTGAAGAACTGGCGCGACGGCCAGCAGTCGCCGGGTTTCCTGGCGCCAGAGCGGGCCTGGATGGACGAGATCGTCGGCAACATGGGCTATGTGGATGCGTTGCGCGAAGTCAGCCGTGAGGGCGACCAGTACAGCTGGTGGCCGGACAACGAGCAGGCCGAGATGCTCAACCTGGGCTGGCGTTTCGACTACCAGCTGCTGACCCCGGGCCTGCGCCGCTTCGTACGAAGCGCTCGCCTGCCGCGTCAGCCACGCTTCTCCCAGCATGCGCCACTGATCGTGGACTATGACTGGACGCTGACGATCTGATCGCTCAGCCACAAAAAAGCCGACTGCGTGTCGGCTTTTTCGTATCTGGCCTTTGGGCCCTTTCGCCAGCAAGGCCGGCTCCTACCGGGTCAACGCAACCGCCGTAGGAGCCGGCCTTGCCGACGAAGCATGTCAGGTCAGCACACGCCAGGCCCACGGATAACGAAAGGCCTTGCCCTGCTTGACCTTGACCGCCGCAATGACGATCAGTACCGCCACCCCCAGCGAGATGATGGTCAGCGCAAGCTTGGCCATCGGTACGGTAAACCCCACCACGCACACCATGCCCAGCAGTGTCATGGTCAGCTGGAAGTTCACCGCCTCCTTGCCCTGGGCGTCGACGTACGGGTCGATGCCGCGCTTGAACCACCACAAGGCCAGCGGCGCGATCAGGTTGGCGAACGGCACCACCATGCCGGCAGCCGCCGCCAGGTGGCACAACATGCCCCAATGACGGGCTGCATCACCGGGCATCGGCGCGTTGGACGGATCGGCCATGTCGACTCCCGATCAGTCCGCCAGCGCGGCCTGCTGCAGTTGGAACAGGTCGGTCATGCCCTTCTGCGCCAGCGCCAGCATGGCGTTGAGCTCTTCAGGCTGGAACGGAGCACCTTCGGCGGTGCCCTGGACTTCGATGAAACCACCGGCGCTGGTCATCACAACGTTCAGGTCGGTTTCGGCCGCCGAATCTTCCGGGTAGTCCAGGTCGAGCACCGGCACGCCCTGGTACATGCCGACCGATACGGCCGCAATCATGTGCTTGACCGGGTCGCCGCCCTTCAGGCCGCCACGCTTCTTGACCACGCGCAGGGCGTCGACCAGCGCAACCATGGCACCGGTGATCGACGCGGTCCGGGTACCGCCATCGGCCTGGATCACGTCGCAGTCGACGTACAGGGTGATGTCGCCCAGCTTGCTCATGTCCAGCGCGGCGCGCAGCGAGCGGCCGATCAGGCGCTGGATTTCGAGGGTACGACCACCCTGCTTGCCGCGGCTGGCTTCGCGCTGGTTGCGCTCGCCGGTGGCGCGCGGCAGCATGCCGTACTCGGCGGTCAGCCAGCCCTGGCCCTGGCCCTTGAGGAAGCGCGGTACGCCGTTCTCGACGCTGACCGTGCAGATGACTTTGGTGTCTCCGAACTCGACCAGTACAGACCCCTCGGCGTGTTTGGTGTAGTTGCGGGTGATGCGGATCGAGCGCAGCTGATCGGCAACGCGACCACTTGGACGTTTCATTTGGGCTACCTGTACTGGATATGAATCTGCCCGGCATTATAGGGCTACAGGGCCCTCGGTGGACATGCCTGCGGCCAAATGCACGGCCAGCCGATCATCGGCGCACCACGCCAAAAGCCCCGATCTGCCCGCGCCGCCCGGTATTTGCGGCGCCCTGCCCGCTGCTTTGTAGCATCAGCGCATTGGGAGCCGGCGCCGCACTGCGTTACAATCCTGCGCCTTTGCAGGCTGTCGGCTTGCTCCCTAATCTGCGAGGTACTTCCCATGGTGCACAGCATGACCGCCTTCGCCCGCGTCGAGCAGGCCGGGACCCAGGGCACACTGATCTGGGAACTGCGCTCGGTCAATCATCGCTACCTCGAGCCGCACCTGCGCCTGCCCGAAGCCCTGCGCGACCTCGAAGGCGCGGTGCGCGAGTCCCTGCGCCAGGGCCTGTCGCGCGGCAAGGTCGAATGTACCCTGCGCTTCAATGAAGAGAACGCCGGCAAGCCGCTGCAGGTCGACCGCGAGCGTGCCGCTCAGCTGGTCGCCGCCGCCGAGACCGTGGCCGGCCTGATCAAGCAGCCCGGCCCCCTCAACCCGCTCGAGGTGCTGGCCTGGCCGGGCGTGCTGGTGGCCGATGCCAGCGACCCGCAGGCGCTCAATGCCGAGGCCATGGGCCTGTTCGAACAGGCCCTCAAGGAGCTCAAGAACGGCCGCAACCGCGAAGGCGCGGAACTCGCCCGACTGATCAACGAGCGCCTCGACAGCATGAGCGAGGAAGTCACCACCCTGCGCGCCCTGGTGCCGCAGATGCTCGCCGCCCAGCGCCAGAAGGTGCTGGACCGCTTTGCCGACATGCAGGCCGAACTCGACCCGCAGCGTCTGGAGCAGGAGATGGTGATGCTGGCGCAGAAGAGCGATGTGGCCGAAGAACTCGACCGCCTCAGCACGCATGTCACCGAAGTGCGCCGCGTGCTCACGTCGGGCGGCGCCGCCGGCCGGCGCCTGGATTTCCTGATGCAGGAACTCAACCGCGAAGCCAACACCCTGGGCTCCAAAGCCTTTGACACACGCAGCACCCAAGCGGCGGTCAACCTCAAGGTTCTGATCGAGCAGATGCGTGAACAAGTACAGAACATCGAGTAAGGCCACCCCTACCATGACCCACAGCAGCGGCACCCTTTTCATCGTCTCGGCCCCTTCGGGCGCCGGCAAGACCAGCCTGGTCAAGGCGCTCACCGACGACCTCAACCACATTCGCGTGTCGGTCTCGCACACCACGCGGGCCATGCGTCCGGGCGAGCATGACGGGGTGAACTACCACTTCGTCGACCGCGCCGAGTTCGACCGCATGATCGCCCAGGGCGACTTCCTGGAGCAGGCCGAAGTCTTCGGCAACTGCTACGGCACCTCGCGCAGCGCACTGCAGCAGACCCTTGACCAGGGCCATGACCTGATCCTGGAAATCGACTGGCAGGGTGCACAGCAGGTGCGCAAGCTGATGCCCGAGGCGCGTTCGATCTTCATCCTGCCGCCCAGCCAGCAGGCCCTGCGCCAGCGCCTGACCAACCGCGGCACTGACAGCGACGAGATCATCGAAGGGCGCATGCGCGAGGCGGTCAGCGAGATGGTGCATTACGACGAATACGAGTTCGTCATCATCAACGACGACTTCGCCACGGCACTGGACGACCTCAAGGCGGTGTTCCGTGCCAACCGCCTGCAGCGCGGCCAGCAGCAGCAACGTCACAGCGAACTGCTCAGGCAACTGCTTGCCTGAGCAGCGTGCCTCGGCCGCTTAACCGCGGCCGGGCACCGTTGCGTGACGGCGCAGGGTCATGCCCAGGAAGAACGCCGGCGCACGCAGGCGCGACAGCATCATCAGCACCAGGCCCAGCAGGGTGATAATCATCGCGATCACGAACACCAGCCCCAACCCCCCTACATGCGAACCGCTGCCGAACGACGGCGAAGCACTGTCATAGGCTGTCTGCAGGAAAATCACCGAAAGAATGCCGCCGCCCAGCAACGGGCACAGGCCGCGCATCAGGAAGTGACGCAGGCTGTCGGTGAGGCTGTGGCGGAAGTACCACACGCAGGCGAACGCGGTCAGCGAGTAGTAGAAGCAGATCATCATGCCCAGGGCAGTGATGGTGTCGGCCAGCACGTTCTCGCTCAGGGTACGCATGGTCACGTAGAACACGCCTGCGGCCACGCCGGCACAGATGGTGGCATAACGCGGGGTTTTCGAACGCGGGCAGACGCTCGCGAAGCGCTCCGGCACTGCGCCGTAGTACCCCATCGCCAGCAGCGTGCGCGCCGGCGAAACGAAGGTCGACTGCAACGAGGCCGCGGTGCTGGCCAGTACCGCGATCGACATCAGGATCGCCAGCGGCCCCATCACCGGGCCGGCCAGGTGGGCGAAGACGTTTTCCTGGATACGCGGGTTGCCCAGGCCCAGGCCGATATCGCTGATGCCGGCAAACTGCAGGGTGGCAATTGCGGTCACCAGGTACAGGCCCAGAATCAGCAGCACGGTCAGGGTCGCTGCCTTGCCCGGTACGTCATCGCTGCCCACCGATTCTTCGCTGATGCTCAGGCACACGTCCCAGCCCCAGAAGATGAAGATCGACAGCGACAGGCCGGCGGTGAAGGCCGAGAACGACTCCACCCCGAACGGGTTGAACCAGTCCATCTCGAAGGTCAGCGGCGGCGCCTCCGACGACCCGCCGAATGCGGCCATGGCAAAACCCAGCAGCACGATCAGTTGCAGCGCCACCAGGCCGTACTGCACGGTCATGGTGGTGGCGATGCCGCGACAGCAGATCCACACGGCCATGGCGATGAACACGCAACAGGTGGTCACATTGACCAGCAGGTTGTCGGCCAGCGCCGCCACCTCGTGTTTGCCGGTGATCTGCCCGAGGAACAGATAGAAGAAGTCCACCGCCACACCGGCGAGGTTCGACAACACGATGGTGGTGGCGGTGACCAACCCCCAGCCACCGATCCAGCCGATCATCGGGCCGAAGGCACGTACCGACCAGGTGAACGAGGTGCCGCTGTCGGGTTCGGCGGCATTCAGCTCGCGATAACCCAGCGCCACCAGCAACATGGGCAGGAAACCGACGATGAACACCGCCGGCAGGTGGGCGCCGACTTCGCGTACGGTCGGGCCGAGGGCGCCGGTGAGGGTATACACCGGCGCAATAGTGGAAATGCCCAGCACGATGCTGGCCAGCAGTCCGAGCCGGCCCTTGGCCAGCCCTTTGGATCGCCCGCCCACACCTGGGGACAGGCCTGCTTTGTGTTCGCTCATGAGTAGTTGCCGTCACTATTGGTATTATTTTCCGGGCCCCCCGTGGGGTGCCCGCTATCACTCAATGAAACTTGTTGCAGTGCATCGCCGGTTCAGCCGGGTGACCTCATAGGGCCTTCTCCCGGCGCAGCGCATGGGCGATGCAGGCTTCGCGAAACGCCTCGAACAGGCGCAGCGACACCGGGTTTTCGGCAAAGCGGTATTCCGGGTGCCATTGCACACCGACCACAAAGCCTGGGGCGTCATCCATGGACACGGCTTCGATCAGTCCATCGGGAGCTAGGGCTTCGGCGCGCAGGCCGGCGGCCAGGCGATCGATGCCCTGGCTGTGCAGCGAGTTGACCATGAAGCGGGCAGGCAGCCCCATCTGCTCGAATTTCCCCCCGGGCTGGCATGTCACCAGGTGGCGGGGGCTGTATTGCTCTTCCAGCGGCGCATCCTGCGACTCGCGATGGTCCAGGTAGCCTGGCAGCTCCTGCACACGCTGGTGCAAGGTGCCGCCCAGGCTGACGTTGAGTTCCTGGAAGCCCCGGCACACGCAGAACACCGGCACACCCCTGGCAATCGCGGCCTGCAGCAGCGGCAGGGTCAGCCGGTCACGAAACACGTCGTGGCGGGTGCCTTCCACGCTGGGGGCGCCATTGTAATGATGCGGCTCGACATTAGAAGGCGAACCGGTAAAAAGAATGCCATCCAGATGCTCCAGCACAAGGTTCGGGTCGCTTGCGACGTCCCGGGCCGGGAGAATCAGCGGCAATCCGGCAAAACCGGCCGCCTCGACATACTTGTCGCCCACGGTATGCGACGAGTTCTTGCCCAGTTGCTGGCGGCAAGCACTCACACCAATCAGGGGCAGCCGCCCTGCGCGCTCGTTCATCGGTTAAGCCTCCGTTGCAGCTTTATCCAGCCATCACACCGTATGCAGGTACCAGTTGTATTCGAGGTCGGAGATCGACACTTCGAACTCCGCCATCTCGCTTTCCTTGCAGGCCACGAAGATGTCGATGTAGTCGGGGCTGATGTACTGGTTCAGCACCTCGCTGTCATCGAGCTCGCGCAGCGCATCGCGCAGGTTGTTCGGCAGGCTCTGCTCCAGTTGCTCGTAGGAGTTGCCCTCGACCGGCTCGCCCGGGTCGACCTTGTTGGTCAGGCCGTGGTGAATGCCGGCCAGGATCGAAGCCATCATCAGGTACGGGTTGGCATCGGCGCCGGCCACGCGGTGCTCGATACGTACGGCATCGCTGCTGCCGGTAGGCACGCGCACGGCCACGGTACGGTTGTCCAGGCCCCAGCTCGGGGCATTGGGCACGTAGAACTGCGCGCCGAAACGGCGGTAGGAGTTCACGTTGGGGCACAGGAAGGCCATCGATGCCGGCATGGTTTCGAGCACGCCGCCGATGGCGTGGCGCAGGGTTTCGCTGTTTTCGGGGTCGTCGGTTGCGAAGATGTTCTTGCCGGTCTTCTTGTCCAGCAGCGAGATGTGCACGTGCAGGCCGTTGCCCGCCTGGCCAGGGTACGGCTTGGCCATGAAGGTGGAGTCCATCTCATGGTCGTAGGCGATGTTCTTGATCAGGCGCTTGAGCAGCACTGCGTAGTCGCAGGCCTTCATCGCGTCAGCCACGTGGTGCAGGTTGACCTCGAACTGCGCCGGGGCGCTTTCCTTGACGATGGCATCGGCCGGGATACCTTGCTCCTTGGCCGCTTCGAGCATGTCCTGCAGGCAGTCGACATACTCGTCCAGGTCATCGATCAGGTAAACCTGGGTCGATTGCGGGCGTTTGCCGGAGATCGGCGAGCGCGGCGGCTGCGGGCGACCGTTCAGGTTGTCCTGGTCGATCAGGTAGAACTCCAGCTCGAACGCGGCGCAGATATCCAGGCCCAGCGCGTCGAACTTCTCCACCACGCCGCGCAGCACTTCGCGCGGGTCGGCGAAGAATGGCGTGCCGTCCAGTTCATGCATGGTCATCAGCAGCTGCGCGGTGGGGCGCTTCTGCCAGGGCTCGAAGCTCAGGGTGCCGGGGATCGGGTAGCAGATACGGTCGGCGTCGCCGATGTCCAGGCCCAGGCCGGTGCTTTCGACGGTGGAACCGTTGATGTCCAGGGCGAACAGCGAAGCCGGCAGGTTGATGCCTTTTTCGTAGACCTTGACCAGGCTCGCACGCTCGATGCGCTTGCCACGCACCACGCCGTTCATGTCTGCAATCAGCAGATCGACAAATTGCACCTCAGGGTGGGCCTTGAGAAATTCACCCATCTCGTCGAGAGGGATGGCGCACGGGGAGACCGACGTCATGGCTAGGCATCCTTTGATTTTTTATCGGGCGGCAATGGAGGAGGTGTTACTGCGCTATCGGGAGCGGCGATGGTTTCATTTGTTCTTTTTAAGGTTCCCATCGTGGGGAATGCCGAACGCCGCGGCATTGCACGGTCGTTCCAGGTTCTGACAACGTCGCGGGTTGATTCACGACTGCCGCCTCACTATAGAATGGCCCCCACGCAACAGACATTGGCATTTAGGCAAGCAAAGAGTGCACCCATGCAATATCAGATCAGTCACGCCGACCTTTCCCTGGTGCTCGCGCTGGTACGCGGACGCTCCCTGGCCAAGGCTGCAGACCTGCTGCGGGTCGATGTGTCGACGGTGTTCCGCTCGATCCGGCGCATGGAGGCCGCACTGGGCACCGCGCTGTTCGTGAAGAGCCGCAAGGGCTACATCCCCACCGGCACCGCCCAGGCCCTGGCCGAGCAGGCCGAACGCGCCGAGCAGGCGCTGGATGCGGCGCGGGTGGCGCTGGAGCACGGCGAACAGGTGGTCAGCGGCACGGTGCGCCTGACCTGTACCGATGCGGTGCTGCACAGCCTGCTACTACCCGCCCTGGCCGACTTCATGCCGGCATACCCGGCCCTGTCACTGGAACTGGCGACCTCCAACACCTTCGCCAACCTCAGCCGGCGCGACGCCGACCTGGCGCTGCGCCTGACCAATTCGCCACCCGAGCACCTTGTGGGGCGCTGCCTGGGGGCGGCCTCGTATGTGGTGTGCGGGCGCGAGGAGTACCGCGAGCGGCTGGCCGAGGCCCCGGCCAGCGTGCCCTGGATTGCCCCCGACGACTCCATGCAGGACCACGCCACAGTGGTGTGGCGCAGCCAGCAGTTGCCGGGGGTGATGCCGCGCTATCGCTGCAGCGGAATCGCGGCGATTGCACAGCTGGTGGCGGCCGGGCTGGGGGTGGCTGCCCTGCCCGACTACATGGCCGATACCTTGCCGGGGGTGGAACAGTTGAGCGGTGCCCTGCCCGGGTGCAATACCGAACTGTGGCTGCTGACCCGCCCCGATTGCCGTGCGCTGCGTTCGGTGCAGACCCTGTTCGACGAATTGACCCCGCGTTTGCGCGGGATGCTGGGGCGCCAGGAGGGCCAGGCCTGACTTTCGGGCCCCTTCGCCGGCAAGGCCGGCTCCCACGGGGCAGGTGCGCAGTTCTGCAGGCGCCGACCTTGCCGGCCAAGCATTTGAATCCACCCCCACAAGACAGTTGTGCTAGAGCCTCACAACTGGTTATTGTCGGCTTACACAGGTCTCGACGTGAAATCAGCGCTTCCCTAAAGGCTGGTGATTTTTTAAACTATCGAGTCCGCTCGCCCATTCGGGCTGAACACCGCATTTGCTACTGAGGAAGACCATGGCCCGCGTAACCGTTGAAGATTGTCTAGAACACGTGGATAACCGCTTTGAGCTGGTCATGCTGTCTACCAAGCGTGCCCGCCAACTGGCCACCGGCGGCAAAGAGCCGAAAGTGGCGTGGGAAAACGACAAGCCGACCGTCGTCGCCCTGCGCGAAATCGCCGAAGGCATCTGCACCCCAGAATTCATGGCCGAACAGGACATCGTCCACGAAGACCCGGTCTTCGCTGCATTCGGTGAGGACGAGGCCAACGAGGCCGTCTAAGTCCATGCCTGGTCGACGTTGTACGGCGCAGGGCCCACTTTCTCGGCAGGAGCTAACATCGTGCCGAGCATAGACGCCCTCGCCGATCGCCTCTCGACCTACCTCGGCGCCGACCAGGTCAACCTGGTACGCCGGGCGTATTTCTACGCCGAACAAGCCCACGACGGCCAGCGCCGTCGCAGCGGCGAGCCATACGTCACGCACCCGCTGGCGGTGGCAAGCATTCTTGCCGACATGCACATGGACCATCAGAGCCTGATGGCCGCCATGCTGCATGACGTGATCGAAGACACCGGCATCGCCAAGGAAGCCCTCAGTTCCCAATTCGGCGAAACCGTCGCCGAACTGGTCGATGGCGTCAGCAAGCTGACCCAGATGAACTTCGAGACCAAGGCCGAAGCCCAGGCCGAAAACTTCCAGAAGATGGCCATGGCCATGGCCCGCGACATTCGCGTGATCCTGGTCAAGCTGGCCGACCGCCTGCACAACATGCGCACCCTGGAAGTGCTGTCGGGCGAAAAACGCCGGCGCATCGCCAAGGAAACCCTCGAGATCTACGCCCCCATCGCCAACCGCCTGGGCATGCACACTGTGCGCGTGGAGTTCGAGGACCTGGGCTTCAAGGCCATGTACCCGATGCGCTCGGCGCGTATCTACCAGGCAGTCAAGCGTGCCCGCGGCAACCGCAAGGAGCTGGTCAACAAGATCGAGGAATCGCTCAGCCACTGCCTGGCCGTGGACGGTATCGAAGGCGAGGTCAGCGGGCGGCAGAAGCACATCTACGGCATCTACAAGAAGATGCGCGGCAAGCGCCGCGCCTTCAACGAGATCATGGACGTGTACGCCTTCCGCATCGTGGTCGACAAGGTCGACACCTGCTATCGCGTGCTCGGCGCCGTGCACAACCTGTACAAGCCGCTGCCGGGGCGCTTCAAGGACTACATCGCGATCCCCAAGGCCAACGGCTACCAGTCGCTGCATACCACCCTGTTCGGCATGCACGGTGTGCCCATCGAGATCCAGATCCGCACCCGCGAGATGGAAGAGATGGCCAACAACGGCATCGCGGCGCACTGGCTGTACAAGTCCAGTGACGACGAGCAGCCCAAGGGCACCCATGCCCGGGCGCGCCAGTGGGTCAAGGGCGTGCTGGAAATGCAGCAGCGCGCGGGCAACTCGCTCGAATTCATCGAAAGCGTGAAGATCGACCTGTTCCCGGACGAGGTCTACGTGTTCACGCCCAAAGGCCGCATCATGGAGCTGCCAAAGGGCTCCACGGCGGTCGACTTTGCCTACGCGGTGCATACCGACGTCGGCAACAGCTGCATCGCGTGCCGCATCAACCGCCGCCTGGCACCGCTGTCCGAACCGCTGCAGAGCGGCTCGACGGTCGAGATCGTCAGCGCCCCGGGCGCACGACCGAACCCGGCCTGGCTGAACTTCGTGGTCACCGGCAAGGCGCGCACCCATATCCGCCATGCCCTGAAGCTGCAGCGCCGCTCCGAATCGATCAACCTGGGCGAGCGCCTGCTCAACAAGGTGCTCAACGGTTTCGACAGCGCGCTGGACAAGATCCCCCAGGAGCGCATCCAGGCCATGCTGGCCGAGTATCGCCTCGAAGTGATCGAAGACCTGCTCGAAGATATCGGCCTGGGCAACCGCATGGCCTACGTAGTGGCCCGCCGCCTGCTCTCCAGCGAAGGCGAGCAGTTGCCCAACCCCGAGGGTCCTCTGGCCATTCGCGGCACCGAGGGCCTGGTGCTCAGCTACGCCAAGTGCTGCACGCCGATTCCGGGCGACCCGATCGTCGGGCACCTGTCGGCGGGCAAGGGCATGGTGGTGCACCTGGAGAACTGCCGCAACATCAGCGAAATTCGCCACAACCCGGAAAAATGCATCCAGCTGTCCTGGGCCAAGGATGTCACCGGCGAATTCAATGTCGAGCTGCGCGTCGAGCTGGAACACCAGCGCGGCCTGATTGCCCTGCTGGCCAGCAGCGTCAACGCCGCCGACGGCAACATCGAGAAGATCAGCATGGACGAACGTGATGGCCGCATCAGCGTGGTCCAGCTGGTGGTCAGCGTGCACGACCGTGTGCACCTGGCCCGCGTGATCAAGAAACTGCGTGCCCTGACCGGGGTGATTCGCATCACCCGCATGCGCACGTAGCCCTCCCCCTGCAAGGAGTCACCATGACCAAGACCGTCATCACCAGCGACAAGGCCCCAGCGGCCATCGGCACCTACTCCCAGGCGATCAAGGCCGGCAATACCGTGTACATGTCGGGCCAGATCCCGCTGGACCCGAAAACCATGGAGCTGGTCGAAGGCTTCGAAGCCCAGACCGTACAGGTGTTCGAAAACCTCAAAGCCGTGGCCGAAGCTGCCGGCGGCTCGTTCAAGGACATCGTCAAGCTGAACATCTTCCTGACCGACCTGAGCCACTTCGCCAAGGTCAACGAGGTCATGGGCCGCTACTTCGAACAGCCCTACCCTGCCCGCGCCGCCATCGGCGTCGCTGCGCTGCCACGCGGCTCGCAGGTTGAAATGGACGCGATCCTGGTCCTCGAGTAATACCTCGCGCGGCGGGCCGGCCGGCTCGCCGCCGCACTGTTCTGGAAGGACCCCGCCATGCGCCACGCGCTTGCCCTGGCTCTGGCCGCCGCACTGTTGAGCGGCTGCGCCAGCCACAAACCCGAAGACTACAACGGCATCTGGATCAACCAGCAGGCCATCGATGCTGCCGCCAAAGGCGTGAGCCTGCGCAAGGCGCTGCAGGACAGCGGCGGCAACCTGGAATGGAAGGTCAACGTCGCGGCCGAACAGGCCAGCTACACCAACGGTTTCGAGATCGTCGAAGGCCAGCTCAAGGCCGGCGAAAAACAACGGGACGTGGTATTCCCGGGCAATGAGATACAGACGTTGAGCCTGGATGGCGACGAACTGGTGCAGCACGCCACCCCGATGGCGCCGCAGCACAGCTTCCAGAAGGCCAGCTCTCCCGCCCCAATGGAAGCCCGCACCGGGACCACCTTCGAGCAGGCGCTGTACGGCGCCTACCTGAAGGGTGACTGGAAGGTGATCGAGGGCCCTGGTCAGGGCAATGTCGTACGCTTCGGCGACACGGGCAGTGTCGAGGGCCTGCCCAATCTGGACCGCTACGCACTGTGCCTGGCCGGCGACTGCGCCAGCATGAGCGGCGAGTACGACAGCCTGTGGCTGGAGCGCAACCAGCAGGGCAACCCGTGGATCTTCAAGCGTGATGGCAAGACGCTGGAAATCCTGCGTGCCCTCAACAGCGCCCAACCAGACGAGATGCCGCAGCTGTATCCCGGCGCCCGGCAATGGCTGCTCGAGCGCGACTGATCGGGTGAGCCCTCAGGTTTGCGCCGCCAGAATCGCCGCGTAGCCTTCCTTGTAGCTCGGGTACTGTGGCACCCAGCCCAGTGCCCGGGCACGCGCATTGCTGCAGCGCTTGCTGCCGGTGCGCCGCACACGCTGCTGCTCCGACCAATGCGTGACGCCCATGTACTCGCGCAACCAGGCCACCACGTCGGCCAATGGCGCCGGCGCATCGTCCACCCCGATGTAGCAGTCCTCCAGCGCACGCCCTGCCGCATCGGCCTTGAGCAGGAAGGCCAGCAGCCCTGCCGCGTCCTCGGCATGGATGCGGTTGCCGTACAGCGGCGGCTCTTCGGTCACCCGATACCCCTGGCGCACCTGGCTGAGCAGCCATTCGCGGCCCGGCCCGTAGATACCGGTCAGGCGCACGATGCTGGCCGGAATGCCGCTGGCCAGTGCCAGCTGTTCGGCCTGGAGCATGACCTGCCCCGAGTAACCTGACGGCAAGGTGGCGGCGGTTTCATCGATCCACTCGCCGTCCTGCTGGGCGAACACACTGCTGCTGGACACGAACAGCAGGCGCTGCGGTCGCTGGCCACGCTCGGCCAGCCAGCCCAGTACATGCTTGAGGCCCTGTACATAAGCCGCCTGATAGCCCGCCTCGTCATGCTGGCTGGCGGCCACGCAGTACACCAGGTAGTCGGGTGCGACCAAAGGCCAATCGGTCGGGCACTGCGGGTTTTCCAGGTCTGCCGCGATGCCGGCAACCCCCGCGGGCAAGGCCGCCACATTTCTGCGCAAACCGCTTACCGACCAGCCAAGGCCCAGCAATTGCTGGGCCAGACGGCCACCCACATCGCCGCAACCGACGATCAGAACTGAAGGCGAAGACATCCGCACACTCCGTCAGACAAAGCCACAGCCTATCTGTGGAAATCGATAGGCGGCTAGTTAATATGCAAAAAAAGATACTGTGTATCTTCTGTTAACAAGAATTACTTGCAATAATGGCCGCCCAAATTTTGTTCTCGGCCCGACTCGAGGCCTGGAAGGACAACCACCCATTTCTTCTTCATCAGGTCCGGCCAGCATGACACGTATTCAACCTTCCGCTTCGCCAACCCTGTCGCGCGCCTGGCGCGCCATTGCCGCGCTGATGTTCAGCCTGGTACTGGCCCCCGCCGCCATGGCCGATGAGCCCGCCGCACAGAACGCCACACCGGCCGCCGCCGTTGCCCCTGCCGATGCTACCCCGGCCGCACCTGCTGCCCCGGGCGCCGAGCCTGCGGATGCCGCCGCCGCGCCGGGCGCTGCCCCTGTCGAAGGCCAGGCCGACGACGCCACCCAAGCGCTGGTCGAAGACACCAGCCTGGGCATGGCCCACGACCTGTCGCCATGGGGCATGTACCAGAACGCCGACATCGTGGTGAAGATCGTGATGATCGGCCTGGCCATCGCCTCGCTGATCACCTGGACCATCTGGATTGCCAAGGGCTTCGAACTGATGGGCGCCAAGCGCCGCCTGCGTTCTGAAATCGCCCTGCTGAAGAAGGCCACCAGCATCAAGGACGCCAGCGAAACCGCCGACAAGCCCGGCACCCTGGCACACCTGCTGGTGCACGATGCCCTCGAGGAAATGCACCTGTCGGCCAATGCCCGTGAAAAAGAAGGTATCAAGGAGCGCGTGAGCTTCCGCCTCGAGCGCCTGGTCGCGGCCAGCGGTCGCAACATGAGCAGCGGTACCGGCGTGCTTGCCACCATCGGCTCCACCGCTCCGTTCGTCGGTCTGTTCGGTACCGTGTGGGGCATCATGAACAGCTTCATCGGCATCGCCAAGACCCAGACCACCAACCTCGCGGTGGTTGCACCCGGTATCGCCGAGGCCCTGCTGGCCACCGCCCTGGGCCTGGTTGCCGCGATCCCCGCAGTGGTCATCTACAACGTCTTCGCCCGTTCCATCGCCGGTTACAAGGCACAGGTTTCCGACGCTTCGGCGCACGTGCTGCTGCTGGTCAGCCGCGACCTGGACCACCAGCCAGGCGAGCGTTCCGCTGCGCCACACATGGTGAAAGTGGGGTAAACCATGGGCCTGCATCTTAACGAGGGCGGCGACGATCTCGCCGAGAACCACGAAATCAACGTCACGCCGTTCATCGACGTGATGCTGGTACTGCTGATCATCTTCATGGTGGCGGCGCCCCTGGCCACGGTCGACATCAAGGTCGACCTGCCGGCCTCGACCGCCAAGCCCGTGCCCAGGCCGGAGAAGCCGGTGTTCCTCAGCGTCAAGGCCGACCAGAACCTGTACGTCGGCGACGATCAGGTGCAACGCGACCAGCTGGGCGCGGTACTGGACGCCAAGACCAAGGGCGACAAGGACACCACCATCTTCTTCCAGGCTGACAAGGGCGTCGATTACGGCGACCTGATGGAAGTCATGAACACCCTGCGCGCAGCCGGCTACTTGAAGGTCGGCCTGGTGGGACTTGAGACGGCAGCCAAGAAATGACCAATACGCGGCATAAACTGGCGCGCTACGGCGTCAGCCTGGCGATTGTGCTGGCCGTGCATGCCGTTGCCGTGGTGCTGATGCTCAACTGGTCGGTGCCCCAGGCAATCGAACTGCCGCCTGCGGCGATGATGATCGAGATGGCGCCGATGCCCGAGCCGGCCCCACCACCGCCGCCGAAGGTCGTGGCCCCGCCACAGCCGCCGACGCCGGTCGAGGAGCCACCACTGCCCAAGGTGGCAGAAGCGCCCAAACCGAAAATCGCGATACCCAAGCCACCGCCCAAGCCCAAGGCCAAGCCCCAGCCTCCGAAACCGGAGAAAAAACCGGAGCCGCCGCAGGACAAGCCGGTCGACCAGGAAACCGTGGATTCCCCGCCAAGCAACGCTCCGGCGCAGAAATCCGCAGCACCGGCGCCAAGCATCGCCGCCAACAGCAATGCCCTGCCGACCTGGCAGAGCGACCTGTTGCGTCACCTTGGCAAGTACAAGCGCTACCCGGAAGACGCGCGTCGACGGGGCCTGCAGGGCATCAACCGGCTGCGCTTCGTGGTCGACGCCGAAGGCAAGATCCTGTCGTACTCGCTGGCCGGTGGTTCAGGCAGCGCGGCACTGGACCGGGCAACCCTGGAAATGATCCGCAAGGCTCAACCCGTGCCCAAGCCGCCTCAGGAACTGCTCAACAACGGCAGTATCGAAGTGGTCGCGCCGTTCGTGTACTCGCTGGACAAGAAACGCTGAGTTGTTTGTTTCTGTCACACGCACGCAAGTCTGATAACGTGCGTCTATCGATTGCAGCCGCTATGCTGGGCTCGCAACTTCATGGACGCACGTTATGACCCTCACAGAATTGCGCTACATCGTCACCCTCGCTCAGGAACAGCACTTCGGCCACGCGGCCGAGCGTTGCCACGTCAGCCAGCCGACCCTGTCGGTGGGCGTGAAGAAGCTGGAGGACGAGCTGGGCGTGCTGATCTTCGAGCGCAGCAAGAGCGCGGTGCGCCTGACCCCGGTCGGCGAAGGCATCGTGGCCCAGGCGCAGAAGGTACTGGAGCAGGCCCAGGGCATCCGTGAACTGGCCCAGGCCGGCAAGAACCAGCTGACCGCGCCGCTCAAGGTGGGGGCCATCTATACCGTCGGCCCGTACCTGTTCCCGCACCTGATTCCGCAACTGCACCGGGTTGCCCCGCAGATGCCGTTGTACATCGAAGAAAACTTCACCCATATCCTGCGTGACAAGCTGCGCAACGGCGAGCTGGACGCGGTGATCATCGCCCTGCCGTTCAATGAAGCCGACGTGCTGACGCTGCCGCTGTACGACGAGCCGTTCTACGTGCTGATGCCCAGCGAGCATCCCTGGACAAAGAAAGAGACCATCGACGCCAGCCTGCTCAACGACAAGAGCCTGCTGTTGCTCGGCGAAGGCCACTGCTTCCGCGACCAGGTGCTGGAGGCCTGCCCGACCCTGACCAAGGGCAACGACGGCGCCAAGCACACCACGGTGGAGTCCAGCTCGCTGGAAACCATCCGCCACATGGTCGCCTCGGGGCTGGGCGTGTCGATCCTGCCGCTGTCGGCCGTGCATAGCCATCACTACGCGCCGGGCATCATCGAAGTCCGCCCATTGAGCCCGCCGGCACCGTTTCGCACCGTGGCGATCGCCTGGCGCGCGAGCTTCCCGCGGCCCAAGGCCATCGAGATTCTGGCCGACTCGATCCGCCTGTGTTCGGTGGCCAAGCCACCCGCCGCACCTTAGGGCCCGAGCATGACCGAGTTGTCGAAGGTGTCGGTCACGGCACTGAAGGGCGTTGGCGAAGCCTTGGCCGAGAAGCTGGCCAAGGTTGGCCTGGAGAACATCCAGGACGTGTTGTTCCACCTGCCCCTGCGCTATCAGGACCGCACCCGCGTGGTGCCGATCGGCGCCCTGCGCCCGGGCCAGGATGCAGTGATCGAAGGCGTGGTCAGTGGCACCGACGTGACCATGGGCAGGCGCCGCAGCCTGCTGGTGCGCCTGGGCGATGGCACAGGTTCGCTGAGCCTGCGCTTCTACCACTTCAGCAACGCCCAGAAAGAAGCGCTCAAGCGCGGCACCCACCTTCGCTGCTACGGTGAAGCGCGCCCCGGCGCCTCGGGCCTGGAGATCTACCACCCCGAGTACCGCGCCCTGACCGGCGACGAGCCGCCCCCGGTCGATACCACCCTGACCCCGATCTACCCGACCACCGAAGGCCTCACCCAGCAGCGCCTGCGCCAGCTGTGCCAGCAGAGCCTGGGCCTGCTCGGCCCGCGCAGCCTGCCCGACTGGCTGCCGCTGGAACTGGCACGCGACTACCAGCTGGCACCGTTGGCCGATGCTATCCGCTACCTGCACCACCCGCCGGCCGATGCCGATGTCGAAGAACTTGCCGTGGGCCACCACTGGGCCCAGCACCGCCTGGCCTTCGAAGAGCTGCTGACCCACCAGCTGTCGCAGCAGCGCCTGCGCGAGAGCCTGCGCGCCCAGCGGGCCCCGGTGTTGCCCAAGGCGAGCAGGCTGGCGGCCCAATACCTGGCCAACCTGGGCTTCGCTCCAACCGGCGCACAGCAGCGCGTGGGCAACGAGATCGCCTACGATCTCAGCCAGCCCGAGCCGATGCTGCGCCTGGTGCAGGGCGATGTGGGTGCCGGCAAGACAGTGGTCGCCGCGCTCGCAGCCCTGCAGGCACTGGAAGCCGGCTACCAGGTGGCGCTGATGGCCCCCACCGAGATTCTTGCCGAGCAGCACTTCGTCACCTTCAAGCGCTGGCTCGAACCGCTGGGCATCGAAGTCGCCTGGCTGGCCGGCAAGCTCAAGGGCAAGGCGCGCACTGCCGCGCTGGAGCAGATCGCCGCCGGCGCGCCAATGGTGGTGGGTACCCATGCGCTGTTCCAGGAAGAGGTGAAGTTTCACAACCTGGCCCTGGCGATCATCGACGAACAGCACCGCTTTGGCGTACAGCAGCGCCTGGCCCTGCGCCAGAAAGGCGTGGGCGGCCAGTTGTGCCCGCACCAGCTGATCATGACTGCCACGCCGATCCCGCGCACCCTGGCCATGAGCGCCTATGCCGACCTCGACACCTCGGTGCTCGACGAGCTCCCGCCGGGGCGTACCCCGGTCAACACTGTACTGGTGGCCGACAGCCGCCGCATCGAAGTGGTCGAGCGCGTGCGCGCCGCCTGTGCCGAAGGGCGCCAGGCCTATTGGGTATGCACCCTGATCGAAGAGTCCGAAGAGCTGACCTGCCAGGCCGCCGAAACCACCTTCGAAGAGCTCACCAGTGCCCTGGGCGAGTTGCGCGTGGGGCTTATCCACGGGCGCATGAAGCCGGCCGAGAAGGCTGCGGTGATGGCCGAGTTCAAGCAGGGCAACCTGCAACTGCTGGTGGCCACCACCGTGATCGAGGTGGGCGTGGACGTACCCAACGCCAGCCTGATGATCATCGAGAACCCCGAACGCCTTGGTCTTGCCCAGCTGCACCAGTTGCGCGGGCGAGTCGGACGCGGCAGTGCGGCCAGCCATTGCGTACTGTTGTATCATCCGCCACTGTCGCAGATCGGGCGTGAACGCCTGGGGATCATGCGCGAAACCAATGACGGCTTTGTCCTTGCGGAGAAAGACCTGCAACTGCGTGGCCCGGGCGAAATGCTCGGGACCCGCCAGACCGGCCTGTTGCAGTTCAAGGTCGCCGACCTGATGCGCGACGCCGACCTGCTGCCGGCGGTGCGCGATGCTGCACAGGCCCTGCTGGCACGCTGGCCGGACCACGTCAGCCCGTTGCTCGACCGCTGGTTACGCCACGGGCAGCAATATGGCCAGGTGTGACGTACCTCCCATGTCGACGCGGGCCGCCCCCATCGAGCCGGCTATACTGGCCGCTGAAAAAATACTGGATACAGACCATGACTGAAGTTGCCCTGGATACCGCAACCCCCCACACACCGTCTGTTATCCGGTTGCTGCTCGACAAGCTCGGCATCGCCTACCGCGAGGTCATCGACCACCCGCAGCTGGCGCCCGAGGCCAAGGTCCAGGCCGTGCTGCTCGACGACGCGGTCGGTGCGCTGATGGTGCTGTTCCCGCAGAACCAGCTGCTGGACCTCAGCCACCTGACCGAGCTGACCGGCCGCAAGCTCACCGCCGTGCCGCTCGAGCGGCTCGAACTGATGCTCAAGAAGCACGGCCTGACGATCCTGCCCGCCATTCCGGCGCTGACCAGCTCACCGTGCCTGTACGAGGAGCGCCTGCTCAAGCAGCCGGCCCTGCTGATTCATTCCGGAACCCCCGGCCTGCTGCTGGAAATCCACAGCGAGCACTTCAGGAAGATGCTGGCCAAGGCCAGTGCCGGGCATTTCGGTGTAATGCTCAGCGAGATCCGCCCCAACCTCGACCGTCCGGCCGATGACAGCAAGGAGATCACCGAGGCGGTGCAGGCATTTACCGCACGACGCATCCAGCAGCGCCTGGAATCGACCATCGAGATCCCGCCGCTGGCCGAGACCGCACAGAAGATCATCAAGCTGCGGGTCGACCCCAACGCCACCATCGACGACATCACCGGTGTGGTCGAGACCGATCCGGCGCTGGCCGCGCAGGTGGTCAGCTGGGCCGCCTCGCCCTACTACGCCTCCCCCGGCAAGATCCGCTCGGTGGAAGACGCCATCGTGCGGGTGCTGGGCTTCGACCTGGTGATCAACCTGGCGCTGGGCCTGGCCCTGGGCAAGACCCTGAGCCTGCCCAAGGATCACCCGCAGCAGACCACCCCCTACTGGCAGCAATCGATCTACACCGCCGCCGTGATCGAGGGCCTGACCCGCGCCATGCCCCGCGCCGAGCGTCCTGAGTCGGGCCTGACCTACCTGGCCGGGCTGCTGCACAACTTCGGCTACCTGCTGCTGGCGCATGTGTTCCCGCCGCATTTCTCGCTGATCTGCCGCCACCTGGAGGTCAACCCGCATCTGTGCCACAGCTATGTCGAGCAGCACCTGCTGGGCATCAGCCGCGAGCAGATCGGTGCCTGGCTGATGCGCTTCTGGGACATGCCCGAAGAGCTGGCCACCGCCCTGCGCTTTCAGCACGACCCGCATTACGCGGGCGACCATGCCGCCTTCCCCAACCTGGTGTGCGTGGCGGTACGCCTGCTGCGCGCGCGCGGCATCGGCTCGGGGCCGGACGACCGCATCCCCGACGCGTTGCTGGAGCGCCTGAACATCAGCCGCGAGAAGGCCGAGGACGTGGTGCACAAGGTGCTTGAAGCCGAATCGCTGCTGCGTGAACTGGCGTCACAGTTCACCCCGCACTGACAACCTGAAGCCTGGGCGCTGCGCTCAGGCTTTCTTCTTGCGCGGCATCAGGTACTTCATCAGGCCCTGGAACCAGATCACCAGGGCCGGGTTGCCCTTGATCTGGATCGACTTGTCCTGAATCCCCTGCATGAACGCCAGCTGCTTGTTCTTGGCCTGCAGCGTGGCGAAGCCGTAGGCGGCATCCTTGAAGGCAATGGCGAACGCAGGCTCGGCATGGGTGCCACCCTTGCTGCGGATGCGCTGGTTGCTGACGATGAAGTGCCGGGCGACCTTGCCGTCGAGGGTCTGCAACTGGAACACCAGGTCCTTGTCCTTCAGTTGCTGCTGGAACGCCGGGTTGTTGCGGCTGGCCCGGGCCATCAGCAAACCCATGGCCCAGAGCAGAAAACGAAACTTCATATGCGCCCCTAGGCGAAAAGTGACTGAGGGGCGCAGTTTAGCTTTTTTGCGACCAAAGGCTACAGCCGACTTCGCTTTGTTGAAGGCGACTGTATGTCAGGGTGTGCGGCCTACCGGTTGGGGTCGGCAGCCGGTACCGCATCCAGGCGCAGTTGCACCCGTGACGGAATCTTCTGCGCCGCGCCGGCCTCCAGCATCTGCTGGCGATAGCGCGCGTAGTAAGGGCCGGCTTCGCGCGAGTTGCCGTAGCCCCAGAGAATGTCGGCAATGTTCAGCTGCAGCGCCCGACGCCCCTGGGCAAAGGGCTCGATGGCGCGATAGATGCGCAGCATCAGGTTGGGGTTCCAGTCGTCGCCGATCAGGTAGCCCATGTCGTTGTAGCCGGGCACGTTGTCCTGGGGCGCATGGCAGGCCATGTAGGAATCCAGGCCCATGTACACCTCTTCGGCCAGTACGGCGTGACGCGCGGGTATCTCGCGGTTCTCGCTGCTGTGCAGCAGGCCTGCGACCTTGGCCGGCTTGATGGTTTCCAGCTTGGTAGCCCAGGGCAGCTTGTTCTCCGGCTGCCAGGCGCCGTTCTGCCAACGGCCCACGCAGTACTGAGCCAGCCGCGTGGCCATCACACAACCGGTGTCCATCGCCACCATGTCGCAGCGCAGCGTGGGGGGCGTGAACTGCCGCCCCGACTGGCGCAGGCGGTAGAGCATCACGAAGCGCCCGTCAGGCGACACTGCCGAAGCGTCGCCATCGATCGCATCCCGCGCAAACTCGTGCGGGTACAAGGTGAAGCTCTTGCCATTGGCGCCTTGCCACTGCACCGCATGCCAGCCGTTCTCCTCGGCGCTCCATTTGGAGAACGAAAGCTTCGCCCCGCCTGCGCCCTCGATGGTTTTTTCGGCAGGTACTGCGGCATGGGCAGTGCCTGCCAGTGACAACGCCAAGGCAACGGCGTGAGGGGTACGCTTCATTTCGAACCCTTGAAGATGAGGTTGAGAAAGTGACGGTGCAGCTGCGCATTCGCGCCGATGGCCACCAGGGTCACACTGGCAGACAGTGTGCTGTAGAACAGCGCCCGCAGCGGATGCTCGGGCCACAGGTAGAAGCCGATGATCGCCGCCATGAACACCGTGGCCTGTACCTTGCCCCACACCCGTGGCAGCAGGGCGATCAGCAGGTTCATGCCGACGAAGAACCAGAACACCATGTACATCGCTATGCCAACGGCTACACCGCGCGACGTCAGCCCGCCGGCGTACTGCTTGTACCAGCTCACCAGCGTGCCGTTGAGCGCCACGTAGGCCACCACCGCAAACAGGTGCACCACTATCGGCAGCACCCAGCGCAGCAACTGGCGATGGGTGACCGGGCTGTCGCCACGCCAGTGTTCGGGCAGTGGCGCCAGCCCGGGCGACGGAGGCTGGTGGTCGATGTGCGCCAGATACTCTGCCCAGCCACGCGGTGCGTTGTGGCGCAGCAGGTAGGCCTGCTGGCGGGCCTTGCCCAGGCGCAACCAGAACGGCCACCAGCAGTAACGCCAGTAGTGTTCGAAATCGCCCTGCAGGCTGCCCAGCCCCTGCGGGTCGAGCTCGGGAAAGCTGACCCAGGGCGCGGGCGGGCTCAGCGTCGGGTCTTGCAGGCATTCGCGCCAGTTGTGGGCTACAGGCATGGCTGGTCCTTGTCGGCGCGGGCGCCGCGTTTGATCATCTCCTGGGCATTGAAGTCCGCCCAGTCTGCACCGTGCGCCACCGCCTCGGTGTAGCAGGCCAGCGAGCGTGCCGGTTGAGCGGGCACGATTTCACCGCGCGCATACACGCTGCCCAGCTCGTTGAAGGCATTGCCCGAGCCCATCGCGGCGGACTGACGCAAGGCGTCGAGGGCCTTCTGCGGGTGTTTGCAGGTGTTGTCGTCGGGGCGGTACTGGCCCTCGTCGCAATAGAAGCTCGCCAGCATCAGTGCCCCTTCAGGGACAGTGGCCGACGACAGGCGCAGCAACTGCTCCAGGCGCTGGTTGCTCAGGCGCGGCGCCATGCCCGACAGGCTGATTGCCGCAGCGCTGTAGGCAGCGTAGGCAGAGCCCTGGTCCACGGCATCGAGGTAGCTGTTGAGCGCAGCGATGAACAGCTGCTTGTCGATGGGCTTGATTTCACCCTGGCCCAGTTGCTCGTAGGCATCGCCGCGCAGCAGCGCACGCACGCCGGGGGCGGCATCATCGCGGGTTTTCACGCTCTTGAGCGCGTCGCTCGGCGACCAGTCCTCGACCCGCGCCAGCGCCCAGCAGTCGGCCTGCTCGAAGATGAATGCCTGCAACACCTCGCCGCGCTGGTCGCGCAGGTAAACCCGGTCGGGCAGCGCGATTTCACGGATCAGACCGTTGGCCGCCACCCGCTCCGACGACAGCTGCGAAAGATCAGGACGCAGGGCTGGCTCGAGCTTGCGTACCACCGGTTGCGGCCCCTCGGGCCCGGCCTGGAGGCGCTGCTCGACCAGGGTATGGGCGGTAAAGTCGGCCTGCAGCTGCGCATCCTCGGCAAACGCCTTGAAAAACATCGCGAAGTCGCGGCTGGGGCAAACCGGCGCGGCCTGCGCCAGCGCACTTGCCAGCAGGCCGGCCAGCAGCATCGGGATACTCGACTTCATGGCTGATACACCGGAGGCGGGTTGATGTAGTACTCGGTTTGCGTGCAGGGGTAGTCGCTGACCCACACCAGCCACAGCCACAGGTCCCAGAAGTAGCGCACCAGGTGCTCGGGTTTGCGGCAGCGGGCCTGTTCTTCGGCCACGGTGTAGTCGGTATTGGCGATGAAGCTGTTGAGCCAGTGCGGCTCCCATTGCGGCATGGCGATGTCGAAATGTCGGTCGCGCTTGTTGAAATTGATCCAGTAGATGCCCACTTCGGCTTCATCCTCGAAGTCGCGCATGTCCAGCGACTGCAGGTCGTACAGCGGCGTGCGCCAGACCTCGCCCGGGCGCTCGCGATCGGTCACGCGCATGTAGCCCATGCCGCCGAAGGGTATCAGCCAACTGCGCGCCGGCACGTTCTGGAAACGGTAACGCCCCGACTCGCTGACGAACGAGGTCTGGCCGGGTGCCTCGATCAGCGCGTGAATCTGATAGCCCACCCACGCCAGCACGCCCAGCACCACCAGCCAGCGCCACAGTTGCTGCTTTACGGTCGGGCTGCTCATTTACGCCTCAGCCAGTGCGAGATCAGCACCGCCGACAGGCTGAGGCCGCCCGCCAGGCAACTGAAGAAGTACGCCCGCACCGGGTGCTCGGGCAACAGCCACCAGAGGATCAACACGATTTGCGCGGCCACCAGCCAGTACTTGAGCTTCCAGTTGGTCAACAGGGGCAGCACCACATTGAGCGGCACGAACACCCACATCACCAGGAACACAATGCTGCCGGAGGACACGCCACGGGCGGTAAAGCCGCCGTAGTGGCCCTTGTACCAGTCCACGGCAATATCGTTGAGCACCCCGTAGAGCACGATGGCCAGTGCATGCAGGGCGACATTGATCAGCAGTTGTCGCTTCATTTGGGCGGCGTTCCTTGCAGCGCATTGCACCAGCTGCGCACATCGTCACGGTCGAACGCCGGGCAGTGATTGTCCTTGGCGATATAGCGATAGGGGTGAGCGGGCTCATGCGTGAAGTGGTAGTAGTAACGGTCGTCCTCGCCGTACAGCCAATAGTTCGATGAGCCCTGGGACACCTGATACGGCTCGAAACTCAGCAGCGACGATTCGGCGGGGATGAAGTTGTCGCGGTCCATCAGCAGCATCAGCAGGTTGCCGAACAGCGGCGTGCCCACCCCCAGCGCCAGCACGGCCACCAGTATCACCCCGATTACTGCCTTCATCACGGTACCTGGGTATTCATGCAGTAGGTGCCCACACCGTGCAGCAGCACCACCGACAACAGGCAGCCAAACGTCAGCAGCCTAACCCAGCGCGTGTTGCGCTGGCGCTCGCCGAGGTTCAGCAGCAAGGCGAACAGGCACAGGATGGCCAGGCTGCCGAACAGGTTGCTGTCGGCGAGACCTGCCAGGTAATTCTTCAGCTCAAGATCCATTGCACAGGCGCCTTTGCGCCGCCAGCAGCAGCGCGGTCAGGGTGACGAAAAAATAGCCGGCGCCCAGCAGGTAGGGCACAAAGGCCACCCACATCAGCATCAGGCCCAACCCGGCGATACGACCGGTGAGCAGGTAGACCAGGCCATACAGCACCCAGGGCAGTGCGTAGAAAGGGACGCACCACAACGGCGCCCACCACAGGTGCCGAGGCGCCAGGTGCAGGCGGCGGCTGGCCCACAGCGCGAACAGGGGGTAACCAAGCAGGCCGAAGCCCAGCAGGTAGATTTGCAGGAACGGCTCGAAACCGGCCACGCGCAGGCCGTACTGGTAGACATCCAGGCACAGCAGCGAAACCAGGCATACCCAGGGTAACCAGACGTAGAAGCGATAGGGGGGCGCACAGCTCACAGGCATGAGCCGAACGATTCGATGAATGATGAGTTGCCCATGCCGCTCCCTCCCTGGAACACCGCCGCGCGGGTGTGGGCGGCGGCGTATGCTAGTCACAAGCACGGGGCACGGCAATAGCGCACTGCACGGTGGGTTCCTCGCCGGCAACGCCGGCTCCTGCAGACGGCGGTTATCTCCTGCAGGCGCCGGCATTGCCGGCGAAGAGCCGCCACACAAACAAGAACGGGCACCTTGTAGGGGTGCCCGCTCTTCAATGCAATCAGTAGCCCACGGCCTTACGGATTGACGCTGTCCTTGAGGAACTTGCCTGGTTTGAACGCCACGGTGTTGCTGGCCTTGATCTTCACCGGCTCGCCCGTCTGAGGGTTCTTGCCGGTGCGCGCGCCACGGTGGCGCTGCAGGAACGTGCCGAAGCCTACCAGGGTGACGCTGTCTTTCTTGTGCAGCGCGTTGGTGATTTCTTCCAGTACGGCATTGAGCACGCGGTTGGCCTGCTCCTTGGTAAGGTCGGCTTTCTCGGCAATGGCTGCGGCGAGTTCTGGTTTACGCATGGTGAAGCCCCTCTGACGGATTTTTTGTTGTTATGCCGTGCTGCCTTGCAGGCAGCGCCTAAGGCACCGCAGGCTCTAAACTGCGGCAGACGGGTGTGAGAATGGCACGCCGCCAGTGGCCGCGCCAGTCTCTGGGCGGCCATTGTTCAGGCAATGGCAGGGTATATCCGACAGAACGACAGCTATTTATGCCAGCAACGGCGGAAGTTGACGGTTCAGCGCCAGCTTTTCCATCACTGCCGTACCGGTCAATACATAGCCCAGCAGTTGGCCATCGGCATCCCGGCAGAGCACCTTGATGTCGCTGCCCTGCCCTTCGACCTGCCACTGGCCTTCGCGGGCGCGTGGCGGCGGCGAAACGACCAGCGGGCATACCGGGGTCTTCACCGTGATGGGCATAGGCCCGTAGCTGACCACCGTCGGATTGCCCGCCAGGGTCTGCGCCAGCGCGCGCGCGCAGGCCATCAGCGGCATCACGTACAGCAGGTTGATGCCGTCGACCTCGGCACAGTCGCCCAGGGCATGGATATTGGCGTGCGAGGTGCGCAGGTGGCGGTCGACCACCACCCCGCGATTGACCTGCAGGCCAGCGGCGGCAGCCAGGTCGATGCGGGGGCGCAGGCCGATGGCCGATACCACAAGGTCGCAGACGATCACACTGCCATCGGACAGATGCGCTTGCAGGGCATCGGCCGAACGTTCCAGGCGGGTCAGCACCGGGCCCAGGTGAAAGCGCACACCAAGCCCTTGCAGCCCAGCCTGCACCGCAGCCGCGGCGGCCGGGTGCAGCAGGGTCGGCATGACCTGCTCGCAGGGGGCGACGATGTCGATCTCGAAGCCACCCAGGTGCATGTCGTTGGCGAACTCGCAGCCGATCAGCCCGGCCCCCAGAATCAGTACCCGGCGCTTGCCGGCCGCCGCGGCGCGAAAGCGCGCGTAGTCTTCGAGGTCGTTGATCGGGAAGATCGCATCGGCTGCGTCGCCCTGCACCGGCACCTGGATGGTCTGCGCGCCCAGCGCCAGCACCAGGTCGCGGTACGGCACCTGCTCCTCGCCGATCCACAGGCGCTTGTGGCCCGGGTCGATGCCGCTGATGCGCGTATGGGTACGCACCTGGGCCTTGAGCTGCTCGGCCATGGCCCCCGGCTCGGCCATGCTCAGGCCGTCGGCGTCCTTGTCCTTGGCAAAGCCGGTGGACAGCATCGGCTTGGAATACGAGCGACCATCATCGGCGCTGATCAGCAGCAACGGCGTCTCGCCGTCGAGCTTGCGAAATTCGCGGGCGAGGTTGTAGCCCGCCAGCCCCGTACCGACAATCACCACCGGATCGCTCATGCCTTCATCCCTTCCCTGTATAAAAAATGATCAGTTGATTTCGATCATCTCGAAATCCATCTTGCCCACACCGCAGTCCGGGCACAGCCAGTCTTCCGGCACGTCCTGCCACAAGGTGCCCGGCGCAATGCCGTCATCCGGCCAGCCATCGGCCTCGTTGTAGATAAGCCCGCATACCACGCATTGCCACTTCTTCATGATCGCTCTCCCTCCAGTAATCCAGACGCACATCGGTTGTGATCATTACAGTCTTGGCGCTGCATGGATCGTCAGGGGGCTTTGTACTGAGGCTGGTGGCGCGATGCAAGCGCAACCGGCAAACATGCTAAGCTCGGCGCCTCACTGGCTTGTAACCGCATACCTACCGTGCCGTACGAAACCTCGCAAGTGCCCGCGCCACACTGGCTGCAGCAGCAAACGCCGCTGGCCGCAAGCGCCGACCCCCTTACCGCCGACTGGCTGTTCGACCAGGGCTCGTTGACCCGCCGCCTGACCCGATTATCCGCCGATCACTTCAGCGTGACCCCCCTGTACGAGGGCTGGCAGCCGCTGCGCGCCGACGAGTGCACCAGCCTCGGCCTGGCCCCGGGCAGCGAAGGCTGGGTGCGCGAGGTGTACCTGCGCGGGCATGGCCAGCCGTGGGTGTACGCACGCAGTGTGGCCGCGCGCAGCGCCCTGCGGCAGGGCGGCCTGGACATGGAAGCGCTGGGCAGCCGTTCGCTGGGCGAGTTGCTGTTCTGCAGCCCCGGGTTTGCCCGCCAGGCCATCGAGGTGTGCCACTACCCTGCCGCCTGGTTGCCCCGCGAGCAGCGCCATGACGGCCTGTGGGCACGCCGTTCGCGGTTCGACCAGGGTGAACTGAGCATCCTGGTGGCCGAGATCTTCCTGCCCGCCCTGTGGCAGGCCACCGACACCCGCCTGGAGGACCGCTGATGTACCTGAGCCTGCTCAAGTCGCTCAATCGCCTGCACCCCCGGGCGTGGGACTTCATCCAGCTCAGCCGCATGGACAAGCCGATCGGCATCTACCTGCTGCTGTGGCCCACCCTCACGGCGGTATGGATCGCGGCCAAAGGCACGCCCACCGTGGCCAACGTGCTGATCTTCCTGTTCGGCGTGGTGCTGATGCGCGCCGCAGGCTGCGCGATCAACGATTTTGCCGACCGCAAGGTCGACGGTCACGTCAAGCGCACCGCCGAACGCCCGCTGGCGGCCGGACGCATCAGCGGGCGCGAGGCGCTGGTCCTGTTCGCGACCCTGGTGGGGCTGAGTTTCGTGCTGGTGCTGTGCACCAATGCGCAGACGGTATGGCTGTCGTTCGGCGCCGTGGCGCTGGCAGCCTGCTACCCGTTCATGAAGCGCTACACCTATTACCCGCAGGTGGTGCTGGGCGCGGCCTATTCCTGGGGCATCCCCATGGCCTTCACCGCCGCCACCGGCGAGCTGCCGGCCATCGCCTGGCTGCTGTACATCGCCAACCTGCTGTGGACCGTGGGCTACGACACCTACTACGCGATGGTCGACCGCGACGACGACCTGAAGATCGGGGTCAAGTCCACCGCGATCCTGTTCGGCGAAGCCGATCGCGCCATCATCCTGACCTTGCAGCTGCTGTCGCTGGGCTGCCTGCTGATGGCCGGCAACCGCTTCGAGCTGGGTGGCTGGTTCCACCTGGGGCTGGTAGGCGCGGCGCTGTGCTTCGCCTGGGAATACTGGTCGACCCGCAGCCTGGATCGCGACGCCTGCTTCAAGGCCTTCCTGCACAACCACTGGGCCGGACTGCTGGTGTTCATCGGCGTGGTACTGGACTACGCCCTGCGCTAGCCGCCCCCGGGGGCGGCCGCGCAAGGCCGGCCTCATGGCTTGGCGGCGTGCCAGACGTCCTTCATGCCGTCGCCGGTCATGTCACCGCCCTTCTTGTCCTTGACGAAGGTGTACAGCGGCTTGCCATCGTAGGCCCACTGCATCGAGCCGTCTTCGCGCTTGATCTGCGTCCACTTGCCCTCGGCGGCGTCGCCCGCCATGGCCTTGAGGGGCGGCCAGTTCTTGGCGCAGTCGTCATTGCACATGGATTTGCCGCCGGCATCCTTGTCGAAGGTGTACAGCGTCATGCCGGCAGAATCAACCAGCACGCCGTTCTTCTCCATCCCCGGCGCGGCCGCTGCCACCCCCGGCAGGGCCAGTGCTGCAACAGCAAAGAGAGCCATCCAGTTCAGCGTATGTCGTGTCATTGGATTCACCGTTTTTGGTGATGGGTGGGAGCTAAAGCGTAGCTCAGCCAAGGAATGTTGCCGCCAGGCCACACGACCTGTCACACGACTGCAATAATTCCGTTATCTAATGCGGGCCAAGACACCTTAATGGGAAGAGGTTTGAGCATGGTTGGCAGGAACATTCTGATCGTTGACGACGAGGCGCCGATTCGCGAGATGATCGCCGTTGCATTGGAAATGGCCGGCTACGACTGCCTGGAGGCGGAAAACTCGCAGCAGGCCCATGCCATCATCGTCGACCGCAAGCCCGACCTGATCCTGCTCGACTGGATGCTGCCGGGCACTTCGGGCATCGAACTGGCGCGGCGCCTCAAGCGCGATGAGCTGACCGGCGACATCCCGATCATCATGCTCACCGCCAAGGGTGAGGAAGACAACAAGATCCAGGGCCTGGAAGTCGGCGCCGACGACTACATCACCAAGCCGTTCTCCCCGCGCGAACTGGTGGCCCGCCTCAAGGCCGTGCTGCGCCGTGCCGGCCCCAGCGATGGCGAGGCCCCGATCGAGGTCGGCGGCCTGCTGCTCGACCCGATCAGCCACCGCGTGACCATCGACGGCAAGCCTGCCGAGATGGGCCCTACCGAATACCGCCTGCTGCAGTTCTTCATGACCCATCAGGAGCGCGCCTACACCCGTGGCCAACTGCTCGACCAGGTATGGGGCGGCAATGTGTACGTGGAGGAGCGCACCGTCGACGTGCATATCCGCCGTCTGCGCAAGGCGCTGGGTGAAGCCTACGAAAATCTGGTACAAACCGTGCGCGGCACGGGATACCGGTTCTCAACCAAGAGTTGAGAACACGGCAAGCTACAAGCCTCAAGTAAGAGCAAAAGCAAACGCAGATCCGCTTCAATCTTGCAGCTTGCCGCTTGCAGCTTGCAGCGGGTCCTAAGGACCCACCGTGAACCAAAACTGGCATGGCACCCTGATTCGCCACATGCTGCTGCTGACCACCGTCTGCCTGCTGGCCGGGCTGATCAGCGGCCATTACGGCTGGAGCCTGGCCCTGGGCCTTGGCGTGTATCTGGGCTGGACCCTCAAGCAGCTGCTGCGCCTGCACGACTGGCTGCGCCAGCACAAACCCGACGAGGCCCCGCCCGACGGCTATGGCCTGTGGGGCGAGGTGTTCGACAGCATCTACCACCTGCAACGCCGCGACCAACGCGTGCGCGGGCGCCTGCAGGCAGTGATCGACCGCGTGCAGGAGTCCACCGCCGCCCTCAAGGACGCGGTGATCATGCTCGACAGCGACGGCAACCTGGAGTGGTGGAACCGCGCCGCCGAGACCCTGCTGGGGCTCAAGACCCCACAGGACAGCGGCCAGCCGGTCACCAACCTGGTGCGCCACCCGCGCTTCAAGGAGTACTTCGAACAGGAGAACTACCTCGAGCCGCTGGAAATCCCCTCGCCCATCAGCGACCGCCTGCGCATCCAGCTGCACATCACCCGCTACGGCAACAACGAACACCTGATGCTGGTGCGCGACGTGACCCGCATCCACCAGCTCGAACAGATGCGCAAGGACTTCGTCGCCAACGTCTCCCACGAGCTGCGCACGCCACTGACGGTGATTGCCGGGTACCTGGAGACCCTGCTCGACAACGTCGAGGAGGTGAACCCGCGCTGGGTGCGGGCCCTGACCCAGATGCAGCAGCAAGGCGTGCGCATGCAGACGCTGCTCAACGACCTGTTGCTGCTGGCCAAGCTGGAGGCCACCGACTACCCCTCCGACAATCAGCCGGTGGCCATCGACAGCCTGCTGCAGTCGATCAAGGGCGATGCCCAGGCCCTGTCCGGCCAGCGCAACCAGCGCATCACCCTGGACGCCGAGCCGGGCGTGCGCCTCAAGGGCAGCGAGGCGGAACTGCGCAGCGCGTTCTCCAACCTTGTGTTCAACGCCGTCAAGTACACCCAGGATGAGGGCCAGATCCGCATCCGCTGGTGGGCCGACGCCCAGGGCGCGCACCTGAGCGTGCAGGACTCGGGCATCGGCATCGACCCCAAGCACCTGCCACGCCTGACCGAGCGTTTCTACCGCGTCGACTCCAGCCGCAACTCCACCACCGGCGGCACCGGCCTTGGCCTGGCGATCGTCAAGCACGTACTGCTGCGCCACCGCGGCCGGCTGGAGATCAACAGCGTACCGGGCCACGGCAGTACCTTTACCTGCCATTTCGCCCCCGTTCAGGTGGCAACCCGCACCGTTTCCTGAGCGACCGCCCTTTAAATTTGCGCAGTCAGCCGCTACATTGGCTGACTCGCGCCAGTACCTGCTGGCATTGCCACACTCCCTTATTTCAGAAGACGGACCCCGTAAAACTCCATCATGGACCCTTCCCCTGGTATCACCCTCGCTTCACTGTTCGCCGATTTCGGCATGATTCTTTTTGCTCTGCTGCTGGTTCTGCTCAACGGATTCTTCGTTGCGGCCGAGTTCGCCATGGTCAAGCTGCGCTCGACCCGGGTCGAGGCGATTGCCGGCAAGAACGGCTGGCGCGGGCATATCCTGCGTACCGTACACAGCCAGCTGGACGCCTACCTGTCGGCCTGCCAGCTGGGCATCACACTGGCCTCGCTGGGCCTGGGCTGGGTCGGCGAGCCGGCCTTCGCGCACCTGCTCGAGCCGCTGCTGGCGGCGGTGGGCGTGCAATCGCCCGAAGTCATCAAGGGCGTATCGTTCTTCAGCGCCTTCTTCGTGATCTCCTACCTGCACATCGTGGTCGGCGAGCTGGCGCCCAAGTCCTGGGCCATTCGCAAGCCCGAACTGCTGTCGCTGTGGACGGCGGTACCGCTGTACCTGTTCTACTGGATGATGTACCCGGCCATCTACCTGCTCAACGCCAGTGCCAACGCCATCCTGCGCATCGCCGGCCAGGGCGAGCCCGGCCCGCACCACGAGCACCATTACAGCCGCGAGGAACTCAAGCTGATCCTGCACTCCAGCCGGGGCCAGGACCCCAGCGACCAGGGTATGCGCGTACTGGCCTCGGCGGTGGAGATGGGCGAACTGGAGGTGGTCGACTGGGCCAATTCCCGTGAAGACATGGTCAGCCTCGACGCCCATGCGCCGCTCAAGGAGATCCTCGCGATGTTCCGCCGGCACAAGTTCAGCCGCTACCCGGTGCTCGACGCCGAAAGCGGCGAATTCGTCGGCCTGCTGCACATCAAGGACCTGCTGCTGGAACTGGCCGCGCTGGACCACCTGCCCGAGTCGTTCAACCTGGCCGAGCTGACCCGCCCGCTGGAACGCGTATCGCGCCACATGCCGCTGTCGCAGCTGCTGGAGCAGTTCCGCAAGGGCGGCGCGCACTTTGCCCTGGTCGAAGAGGCCGATGGCAAGGTGATCGGCTACCTGACCATGGAAGACGTGCTCGAAGTGCTGGTGGGCGACATCCAGGACGAACACCGCAAGACCGAGCGCGGTATCCTCGCCTACCAGCCCGGCAAGCTGCTGGTGCGCGGCGACACCCCGCTGTTCAAGGTCGAGCGCCTGCTGGGCGTGGACCTGGACCATATCGAGGCCGAAACCCTTGCTGGCCTGGTCTACGAGACGCTCAAGCGCGTACCGGAAGAAGAAGAGGTGCTGGAGGTCGACGGCCTGCGCATCATCATCAAGAAGATGAAAGGGCCCAAGATCGTGCTGGCCAAGGTGCTCAAGCTCGATTGACGCGCCTTACGGGTTGCCGGCGGTAAAGCTCGGCAGCCCGCCGATGGGCTGGTTGAACTGGTACGGGATCGACTCCAGCGCCAGCCCCACGTTGCGCTGCACCACGAAATGCAGGTGCGGCCCGCTGCTGTTGCCGGTGTTGCCGGACCTTGCCAGCGGCGTGCCATAGGCCACCCGCTGGCCTTCGCTGACCACCACCGACCCGCGCATCAGGTGCAGGTACACGCCCATGGTGCCGTCGGCATGCAGAATCCGCACGAAATTGCCTGCCGGGTTGGTACCGCGCCCGCTCTGGGTGTTTTCCGTCTTGATCACCACCCCTGCCCGCGCCGCAATGATCGGCGTGCCTTCGGGCATGGCGATGTCCATGGCATAGCGGCCCTTGGGGCCGAAGTGGCTGTAGGTGCCATTGGGGCCCTGGGAGAGGCGGAACGGGCCGCCGCGCCAGGGGAACGGGTAGCGATAGGCCTGGGTGCGCTGGGCGGGGTTGCCCAACGTGTAGTTGAACTGCTCGCGGTAGCTGACCGGGGTACCGGGCTTGCGCGCACCGAGGGCAGTGAGCAGCAGCGTGGAACGGGCCGGCACCACCCGCCGGACGATGCGCGGCGCCAGGTTCTGCACGTTGCCCAGGCGCTCCAGGCGCAGTTCCACTTCGACCGGGGCGTGCAGCTCGTTGCGGGCACTGAAACGCACGCCGTCGGCGTACTTGCTGACCTGCAACTGCACCTGCTGGCCCAGCTGCTCGACCATGCGATCACGGAACACCAGTGCGCGAGCGCCGGGGCTGGGGCGATCGGAATAGGACACCACGCCGTCGGCGTCGGTGTTCTTGTAGATGGTCATGGCCCAGCTCGGGCCGGCAGCCAGCAACAGGGCGCAGAACAGCAGCAGGTGTGGCGGCATCGGTAGTGGCCATCTGACAGGTTAGCTGTGAGCAAGCCTAGCAGGGGAATATGGAGGGCGTGTTGCGGGGAGTGATGCTGGGTATGGCAGGCGATCAGTGGTGTGTCCTTCGCCGGCAAGGCCGGCTCCTACGGCTGTAGGAGCCGGCCTTGCCGGCGAAGAGGCTGCGAGCAGCAAAGGGCCTGTCAGGCCCCCGGCACGAAGTGCTTGAGCGCCGTACCGCGGGCAATCAGCCGCGACAGGTAGTCGAGCTTCTGCGCATCCTGATCGACAAAGCGGAAGGTCAGCTGCAGCCAGTCGCTGTCCGGCTTGGATTCCACCGCCACCACCGCATGCAGGTACCCGTTGAGCCGCGCGATCTCGGCATTGTCGCCCTGCTCCAGGTCCAGCACCGCGCCTTCCAGGATCTGCGGAAGCACTTCGCCACGGCGTACCACCAGCAAGGCTTCCTTCAGGCTCAGGGCCTTGATCACGCAGGCCTGGTTGCCGCTGGACAGGCGCAGCTGGCCCTGTCCGCGGCCCGCCGGCGCCGCCGCCTTGGCCGCGCCCGGTTGCGGCGCATTGATCAGTGGCTTGGCCGCCGCCACCGGGGCCGCAGCTGGGGCGGCCGGGCGCACGGTCTCGGCCTTGCCGCCGGTCAGGGCCGACAGCGAGTCATTGGCAAACGCGGAGGTGGCGCGGGTGGGCGCACTGGCCATCAGGGTATCGAGCTTGCCCAGCTTGGTCAGCGCCTTCTTCACCTTGGTCAGCAACTGCTCGTTGGTGAACGGCTTGCCGACAAAGTCCGACACACCGGCCTGGATCGCCTGCACCACGTTTTCCTTGTCGCCACGGCTGGTCACCATGATGAACGGCATGGCCTTGAGCGCTTCGTGCTGGCGGCACCAGGTCAGCAGCTCCAGGCCCGACATCTCGGGCATCTCCCAGTCGCACAGCACCAGGTCGAAACGCTCGCGCTCCAGCAGCACCTGGGCCTTGCGACCGTTGACCGCGTCCTCGATGACCATGCCGGGGAAGTAATTGCGCAGACACTTTTTCACCAGGTCACGGATAAACGGCGCGTCATCCACGACCAGAACACTGACTTTACTCATCGCCACTCCTTCAAGACCCGGCTAGCATAACGTTGACTGATGGCCATTTGCCAAGACTTCGCTCATGCCGGGGCTCCGTCAAATCATTCGCGGGTGCGTGCTGTTGCGCTGCCGCAAACGAAAACGCCCGGCCAAGGCCGGGCGTTCATTCTCGGGGCAGTCCTATTTATCGTCAGGTTTGCCCGGAACATTAGCTTTTTCGCCGTTGCCGTTGCCCTCGACTTCTTCCTTCATTCGCTTCAGGCCCAGGTGACGCACGTCGGTACCGCGCACCAGGTAGATCACCAGCTCGGCGATGTTGCGCGCGTGGTCGCCGATGCGCTCCAGCGAACGCAGCGCCCAGATCACGCTCAGTACCCGCGAGATCGAGCGCGGGTCTTCCATCATGTAGGTCACCAGCTCGCGCAGGGCGGTCTTGTACTCGCGGTCGATGGTCTTGTCGTACTGCGCCACCGACAGCGCCAGCTCGGCATCGAAGCGGGCAAAGGCGTCGAGCGCGTCGCGCACCATGTTGCGTACCTGGTCGCCGATGTGACGCACCTCCACGTAGCCGCGCGGCGACTCGCCTTCTTCGCACAACTGGATGGCGCGGCGGGCGATCTTGGTCGATTCGTCGCCGATGCGCTCCAGGTCGATCACCGACTTGGAAATGCTGATGATCAGGCGCAGGTCCGACGCCGCCGGCTGGCGCCGGGCCAGGATGCGCACGCACTCCTCGTCGATGTTGCGTTCCATCTGGTTGATCTGCTCATCGACTTCGCGCACCTGCTGGGCCAGGCCCGAATCGGCCTCGATCAGCGCGGTGACGGCGTCGTTGACCTGTTTCTCGACCAGGCCGCCCATTGCCAGAAGATGGCTGCGAACCTCTTCAAGTTCGGCGTTGAACTGCTGGGAGATGTGATGGGTAAGGCTGTCTTTGTCGATCATGAGAAATCCTTGGCGCGTCCGGTAAGTGCTGTCAGGCGGCGTTCAATCGTTGAATCCTAGCCATACCGACCGGTGATGTAGTCTTCGGTCTGCTTCTTCGCCGGGTTGGTGAACAGGGTGTCGGTGTCACCGTATTCCACCAGCTTGCCCATGTACATGAACGCGGTGTAGTCCGAAACCCGCGCGGCCTGCTGCATGTTGTGGGTCACGATGACGATGGTGTACTTGGACTTGAGTTCGTAGATCAGCTCTTCGACCTTGAGCGTGGAAATCGGGTCCAGCGCCGAGCACGGTTCGTCGAGCAAAAGCACCTCTGGCTCCACCGCGATGGTACGGGCGATCACCAGGCGCTGCTGCTGGCCGCCGGACAGGCCCAGGGCCGAGTCGTGCAGGCGGTCCTTGACCTCCTCCCACAGTGCGGCACCCTTGAGTGCCCACTCCACGGCTTCATCCAGTACACGCTTCTTGTTGATGCCCTGGATGCGCAGGCCGTACACCACGTTCTCGTAGATGGTCTTGGGGAACGGGTTGGGCTTCTGGAACACCATGCCCACGCGGCGGCGCAGCTCGGCCACGTCCTCGCCCTTGCGGTAGATGTTGTTGCCGTCGAGGTTGATCGCGCCTTCCACCCGGCAGCCGTCGACCAGGTCGTTCATGCGGTTGAAGGTGCGCAGCAGGGTCGACTTGCCGCAGCCCGAGGGGCCGATGAAGGCGGTCACGCGCTGCTTGGGAATGTTCAGGCTGACATCGAACAGCGCCTGCTTCTCGCCGTAGAACAGGCTCAGGCCCGGCACTTCGATGGCCACGGTCTCGTCGGCCAGCTGCAGGCTCTGCTTGGTGCGACCCAGGGCGGACATGTCGATGCCGTGGGTGTGGGATTCATGCTGCATGGTAAGACTCCATACGCTATCAATTTCGTTTCATCGTACCGCCCGGCACAACACACGGGCGGCGCTTGCAATAAGGGGTATCAGCTGTCCAGCGCCTTGTACTTCTCGCGCAGGTGGTTGCGTATCCATACCGCCGAGAGGTTGAGCGTGGCGATCACCATCACCAGCAGCAGCGCCGTGGCGTACACCAACGGCCGCGCGGCCTCGACGTTGGGGCTCTGGAAGCCGACGTCGTAGATGTGGAAGCCCAGGTGCATGATCTTCTGGTCCAGGTGCAGGTACGGGTAGTTGCCGTCCACCGGTAGCGACGGCGCCAGTTTCACCACACCCACCAGCATCAGCGGCGCCACCTCGCCCGCGGCACGGGCCACGGCCAGGATCATGCCGGTCATCATCGCCGGGCTGGCCATCGGCAGCACGATCTTCCACAGCGTCTCGGCCTTGGTCGCACCCAGGGCCAGCGAGCCCTCGCGCACGGTCCGCGGGATCCGCGCCAGGCCTTCTTCGGTGGCCACGATCACCACCGGTACCGCCAGCAGCGCCAGGGTCAGCGAGGCCCACAGCAGGCCCGGGGTACCCAGGGTCGGCGCCGGCAGTGCTTCGGGGAAGAACAGGTGGTCGAGCGAGCCGCCCAGCACGTACACGAAGAAGCCCAGGCCGAACACGCCGTAGACGATCGCCGGCACGCCGGCCAGGTTGTTCACCGCGATGCGGATCAGCCGGGTCACCGGACCCTGGCGGGCATATTCACGCAGGTACACCGCCGCCAGCACGCCGAACGGGGTGACGATCACGGCCATGATCAGGGTCATCATCACGGTGCCGAAGATCGCCGGGAAGATCCCGCCCTCGGTGTTGGCTTCACGCGGGTCGTCGCTGAGGAACTCCCACACCTTGGCGAAGTAGGTGCCCAGCTTGGTGAAGTTGTTCATGGCGTTGGGCTGGTAGGCGTGCACCACCTTGTCGAGGTTGATCTCGACTTCGCGGCCATTGCCGTCACGGGCCACCAGGCTGTCGCGGCTGAAGTCCTGGTGCAGCTTGCCCAGGCGGTCCTCGATGGCCTTGTAGCGGTTGTTCAGCTCGGCGCGCTCGGCATCCATGTCGGCCTGCGCTACAGGGGTCAGCTTGCCTTGCAGTTCCAGCTTGCGGGCTTGCAGGCGCAGGCGCTCAAGGCCATGGTTGATCGCACCGATGTCCTTCTTCTCGAGCTTCTGCAGCTCGCCGGCCAGGCCGGCAGCACGCTTGAGGCGTGCCTGCAGCTCGTTCCAGGCGGCCTGCCCTTCGGCAACCACCTTGCCGTTTTCCTTGACGCTGACCAGGTAGCCGTAGAAGTTGCCCCACTCGCGGCGCTCCAGGGCGATCAGGTCGACCGGCTTCTGCTGGTCCACCAGCCAGTCGCCGACCACCCAGGTGAAGTCACTGCCGTTGAGGTCGCGGTTGCCGACCTTGATCAACTCGCGGGTCATGAACTCCGGGCCGTTGTCGGGTACCGGCAGGCCGGCCCCCTTGAGGCGTGCCAGCGGCACCTCTTCCTTTTGCACCACTTCGCCGATGACGATGTGGTTGGCCTGGCCCGGCACGTTGTAGCTGGCCTGAATCAGGTCGGCCGGCCAGAAGTGCGCCAGGCCGCGCACGGCGATCACGGAGAGCAGACCGATGGTCATGATCACCGCGATGGACACCGCGCCACCGCTTATCCAGACGCCAGGGGCGCCGCTCTTGAACCAGCTCTTGAGGGAATCCTTTTTCACGGATCTCTACCTTTCTATCAAAGCGACGAGTATTTCTTGCGCAGACGCTGGCGAATCAGCTCGGCCAAGGTGTTCATCACGAAGGTGAACATCAGCAGCACCAGCGCGGCGAGGAACAGCACGCGGTAGTGGCTGCCACCGACTTCCGATTCGGGCATCTCCACCGCGACGTTGGCCGCCAGGGTGCGCATACCTTCGAACAGGTTCATTTCCATGACCGGGGTGTTGCCCGTGGCCATCAGCACGATCATGGTTTCACCCACCGCGCGGCCCATGCCGATCATCAGCGCCGAGAAGATGCCCGGGCTGGCGGTCAGGATGACCACGCGGGTCAGGGTCTGCCACGGCGTGGCGCCGAGTGCCAGCGAGCCCAGGGTCAGGCTGCGCGGCACGCTGAACACGGCGTCCTCGGCAATCGAGTAGATGTTCGGGATGACCGCAAAGCCCATGGCGATACCGACCACCAGGGCGTTGCGCTGGTCGTAGGTGATGCCCAGGTCATTGGTGATCCACAGGCGCATGTCGCCGCCGAAGAACCAGGTTTCGAGGAACGGGCTTAGGGTCAGCGCGCCCCAGCCGGTGAACAGGATCACCGGGATCAGGATCGCCGCTTCCCAGCCATCCGGCACACGCAGGCGGATCGACTCCGGCAGGCGGCTCCAGATGAAGCCGGCCAGCAGGATGCCGAACGGCATCACCACGAACAGGCTGAACACACCGGGCAGATGCCCTTCCAGGTACGGCGCCAGGAACAGCCCGGCGAAGAAGCCGAGGATCACCGTGGGCATCGCCTCCATCAGCTCGATCACCGGCTTGACCTTGCGGCGCATGCCCGGGGCCATGAAGTAGGCGGTGTAGATCGCTGCGGCAATCGCCAGCGGTGCGGCCAGGATCATCGCGTAGAACGCGGCCTTGAGCGTACCGAAGGTCAGTGGCGACAGGCTCAGCTTGGGCTCGAAGTCGGTGTTCGACGCGGTGGACTGCCAGACGTACTTGGGCTCGTCGTAGTTCTCGTACCAGACCTTGCTCCACAGCGCGCTCCAGGACACTTCCGGGTGCGGGTTGCGCAGGCTGGCCGGGATCAGCTTGCCGCCCTCTTCGACGAACAGGCGGTTGGCCCGTGGCGACAGTGCCAGCACGCCGGCGCCTTCGGCCATCGGCTCCACCAGCAGGGTGCGGTGCGCGGTGCTGTGGAACACGCCGAGCTTGCCGCTGGCATCCAGTGCCACGAAGCCCTTGCGGCGCTCTTCGGCATCGATCTGCACGATCGGCGCCTTGCCCATCTGGAAGGTACGGATCTGCTTGAAGCGCTGCTCGCCGTCCGGGTCGCGGGCCATGAACCACTGAGCCAGGCCACCCTTGGAGTCACCGATGATCAGCGAGATGCCGCCCACCAGCTGGGCGCTGGCGGTGACTTCGGCATCGGCGTCGTCGAGCAGCTTGTAACGACCGTTGAGGCTCTTGTCGCGCAGGCTGAACACATCGGCCTGGGCCCGCCCGTTGATCACGTACAACCACTGCTGGCGCGGGTCGATGAAGATCGCCTTGACCGCCTCGGTCATCTGCGGCAGTTCGATGTGGTTCTGCTCGCTGGTGACTTCGCCGGTCATCATGTTTTCTTCGCGGCTCAGTTGCAGTACCTGCAACTGCGCACCGCTGGAGCCGGCCACCACCAGGGTGTCGCCATTGACGTTCAGGCTCACGTGCTCCAGGGCACGGCCCGAATCGCCGAGGGCGAACGGTTGCTGGCCATAGGGGTAGTCGATGGCCGGGGTGATGGTCTTGTGGTTGTCCGGGTAGGTGATCTTGTAGCTGTGGCTGAACACCAGTGCCTGGCCGTTGGACAGGCCCAGCACCACCAGCGGGTTGCCCGGCTGGTCGGCGCCGATCGAGGTCACCTGGGTGCCGGCCGGTACCGGCAGGTCGACACGCTTGAGCTCGGCACCGGTCTTGGTGTCGAAGAACAGCGCCTGCCCCTTGTCCGAGACGCGCATGCCGACCAGGTTCTGCTCTTCGAGCGCGATCATCAGCGGCTTGCCGGCGTCCTGGGTCAGCCAGGCCGGGGTCATGGCCTTCTTGGTGGTCAGTTCGGCGCCTTGAAACAGCGGCACCACCACGTAGGCCAGGTAGAAGAAGATCAAGGTGATCGCCGCCAGCACGGCGAGCCCGCCCACCAGTACATACCAGCGGGTCAGGCGGTCCTTGAATGCACGCAGGCGACGCTTGCGTTGCAGCTCGGGCGTATTGAAATCAATCCGCACGGGGGGAGAATTTTGGGTCATGGTGGAGTTGGCCAGATCATTCATGCGCTCACCCTAGCGGTCCCGTATGACAAAAACATGACAATGCAGTGACGCAAAAAAGCCCGCCGCTCAGGCATGCCTGGCAGCGGACTCGCAATTTGCAGCGCGGCCCGCACAAATGCAGGGCGCGCCCGTTCACACTCAGTTTGCAGCGACGCCTTTGGCGGCGTGGTTCAGGCCCAGGTCGGCCAGCGCTTTCTCGGCCACTTTGGCGGGCAGCGGGATGTAACCGTCTTTCACCACGACCTGTTGACCGGCCTGCGACAGCACCAGCTTGACGAACTCGGCTTCCAGCGGGGCCAGAGGCTTGTTCGGGGCCTTGTTGACGTAGACGTAGAGGAAACGCGACAGCGGGTAGGTACCGTTGAGGGCGTTGGCTTCGTTGTCTTCGACGAACGCGCCGCCTTCCTTCTTGGCCAGGGCCACGGTTTTCACGCTGGCGGTCTTGTAGCCGATGCCCGAGTAACCGATACCGTTCAGCGAGCTGCTGATCGACTGCACGACGGACGCCGAGCCAGGTTGTTCGTTGACGTTAGGCTTGAAGTCGCCTTTGCACAGGGCTTCTTCCTTGAAGTAGCCGTAGGTGCCGGATACCGAGTTGCGACCGAACAGCTGGACCGGCTTGTTGGCCAGGTCGCCGGTCACGCCCAGGTCGCCCCAGGTTTTCACGTCGGCCTTGGCACCGCACAGGCGGGTGGAGGAGAAGATGGCGTCGACCTGAGCCATGGTCAGGCCCTTGATCGGGTTGTCCTTGTGCACGAACACGGCCAGGGCGTCGACGGCGACCGGGATGGCGGTCGGCTTGTAGCCGTACTTCTGTTCGAACGCCTGCAGCTCGACGTCTTTCATCTTGCGGCTCATCGGGCCCAGGTTGGCGGTGCCTTCGGTCAGCGCGGGTGGCGCGGTGGAGGAGCCGGCGGCCTGGATCTGGATGTTTACGTTCGGGTATTCCTTCTTGTAGGCCTCGGCCCACAGGGTCATCAGGTTGGCCAGGGTATCGGAACCGACGCTGGAGAGGTTGCCCGATACGCCGGTGGTTTTGACGTAGGTCGGAATAGCAGGATCAACAGCGGCAACTGCGTTGGCAGTCGCAACGCCAGCGGCGGCAAAGGTCAGGGCCGCCATCAAACGCTTCAGTTTCATGCCTTACTCCTAGCAGGAATTGGGGGTAGATGGATCGGGCCCAAGTATCTGCAGGCCGTATGACTACTCTATGAACTGAATGTGACAATTAGATGAAAGGCCATCACCTCGTTCGAGGGATGGCCTTTATAGCGGACGCGGGGCGGGGTTTCAGCGCTTGGTGAGCAGCAGGTAGATGCCTACCAGCAGGCCCAGGGTGCAGATGCCGGCGACATAGTAGGCCGGGCCGAGCGGGCTGAACTTCATCAGCGAGGTGACCATGATCGGGGTCAGGCCACCGAAGATCGCGTAGGCCAGGTTGTAGGAAAACGACAGGCCGCTGAAACGCACCACCGGCGGGAAGGCGCGCACCATCACGTAAGGAACCGCACCGACGATGCCCACGCACAGCCCGGTAACGGCGTACATCGGGTACAGCCACTCAGGGTGCGCCGCCAGGTTGTGGTAGAAGCTCCAGGAGCTGGCCAGCAGCGCCAGGCTGCCGACGATGAACACGCGCCCGGCGCCGAAGCGGTCGGCCAGGCGCCCGGCCACGATGCAGCCGATGCTCAGCAGCACGATGGCCAGGCTGTTGGCCTTGAGGGCCTCGGTGGCGCTGATGCCGTAGAGGGTCTGCAACACGGTCGGGGTCATCAGGATGACCACGATGATGCCGGCCGACAGCAGCCAGGTCAGCAGCATCGACAGTACGATGGCGCCACGGTGGTCACGCAGCACCGCGCGCAGCGGCACTTCCTCGGCCAATGCCTTGCGCTGCTGCATCTCGGCGAACACCGGGGTTTCGTGCAGCCAGCGGCGCAGGTACACCGAAAACAGGCCGAACACGCCGCCGAGCAGGAACGGGATCCGCCAGGCGTAGTCGCTCAGTTGCTCGGGGGTGTACACGGTGTTGATCAGGGTCGCGACCAGCGAGCCGAGCAGGATGCCCGAGGTGAGGCCCGCCGTCAGCGTGCCGCAGGCGTAGCCGATGTTGCGCGCCGGCACGTGTTCGGACACGAACACCCAGGCACCCGGCACTTCACCGCCAATGGCGGCGCCCTGGATCACGCGCATCAGCAGCAACAGGATCGGTGCCCACATGCCGATCTGCGCGTAGGTGGGCAGCAGGCCCATGATCAGGGTCGGCACGGCCATCATGAAGATGCTCAGGGTGAACATCTTCTTGCGCCCCAGCAGGTCGCCGAAGTGGGCCATCACGATGCCGCCCAGCGGGCGCGCCAGGTAGCCGGCAGCGAAGATGCCGAAGGTCTGCATCAGGCGCAGCCACTCGGGCATGTCGACCGGAAAGAACAGCTTGCCCACCACCGCGGCGAAGAACACGAAGATGATGAAGTCGTAGAACTCCAGCGCCCCGCCCAGGGCGGAGAGCGACAGGGTCTTGTAGTCACTGCGGGTGAGCGGCCGCGAGGGCTGCTCTATGGAGGGGGGCACGGAGGTCATCGAAGCGTCTCTTATTGGCAAATCAGGCCGCGGCAGCGCTGGCCCCGGCCTGTCAGGAGGTCGAACGATAGCAAATTGTTCGAAAAAGCACATGGATCGACATAATCGGGGCAGATAATCATGACCGCATGGTCGTCGCCCCACGCGCGGCTCTATATACTGGCCGCTCGTATCAAACGGTTACGCCTTGTGTGGGATGTTGTGCGAAAACGCCGCTAGGTATGCTTAGTCGGTTTCGCAGAGTTTCCCTTCGCCGCACGGCAGAGCGAAGCAGCGTAGTATGTTCGTGCTGAATCGTTTTTCGCGGCGTCCGCACCAGCGCAAACCAACGAAGCGTTACGGGTCAGAGGCACCCCCGGCATGATTGAACTCGAACAAGAAGATCCTATTCCGCAAGGCGACCTGGCCTTGCAGATCACCGCATTGCCCCGTGAAACCAACGGTTTCGGCGATATCTTCGGCGGCTGGCTGGTCGCCCAGATGGACCTGGCCGGCACGGCCATGGCCAGCCGAGTCGCAGGCGGGCGCGTCGCCACCGTGGCGATCGACCGCATGGCCTTTCTGGTGCCGGTGGCGGTGGGCGCGCAACTGTCCTTCTATACCCAGACCCTGGAAATCGGCCGCAGCTCGATCCAGATGATGGTCGAGGTGTGGAGCGACGACCCGCTGAGCAGTGAATGGCGCAAGGTCACCGAGGCGGTGTTCGTGTTCGTCGCCATCGACGGCAGCGGCCGCACCCGCTCGGTGCCGCCTCGTCGCTGAGCCTGGGGCGCGCTAAACTCGAGGGTCTGCGCGAGGTCCAAGACCTCGTAGGCCACCCTTCGAGAGCAACGCATGTCCACATCCAAGGTAGAAGTCGAACAGCATGGCGAGCTTGCCTGCTGGCGTATCACCACGCCTCGCGCCGAGCTGCTGATTGCCCAGCAGGGCGCACAGGTGCTCAGTTACCAGCGCGTGGGCGAGCCGCCGCTGCTGTGGCTCAGCGATCAGGCGATCTTCAGGCAGGGCAAATCGGTGCGCGCCGGTGCCCCGGTGTGCTGGCCCTGGTTCGGCAACCTGCAACGCAACCCAGCGGCCGTTCAGGCCATGTTCCACGGCGCCGAGGCCCCGGCCCACGGGCTGGTGCGCGGGCGTGACTGGCAGTTGCTGGGTATCGACAGCAGTGCGGATTCGGTACGCGTGGACTTCACGCTACCCCAGGCGTTGGGGGAGCTACCCGGCTGGCCGCACACGGTGGAACTGAAACTGAGCATCGTGCTCGGCGAGGAACTGGCGCTGACCCTCGACAGCCACAACCTGGGCAGTGGCAGCGTCACCCTCAGCCAGGCGCTGCACAGCTACTTTGCAGTCAGCGACGTGCGTGGCGCGCGGGTAGAAGGCGTGGACGGGCTGGCCTACATCGAGACGCTGGCAGACTGGGAGCAACGCACCCAGCAGGGCGACCTGGGGTTTGCCGGGGAAACCGACCGCATCTACCTGCAGGCACCTGAGCGTCTGAGCATCGTCGACCCGGGCTGGAACCGGCGTATCACCCTGCGTACCCAGGGTTCGCGTTCGGCGGTGATCTGGAACCCATGGGTGGACCGCGCCGCGCAGCTCACGGACATGGCCGATGACGGCTGGCAGCGGATGCTGTGCATCGAGACGGCAAACGTGTGGGATGACGTGGTGGAACTTGCGCCCGGGGCGACCCATTCGCTGAGTGTCAGTATCGGCAGCGAACCGCTCTAGACCGCTATCGCGGGTCAAGCCCGCTCCCACCGGGCATAGCACTGATCATGAGGGCAGCACTGTACCTGTGGGAGCGGGCTTGACCCGCGATGCAGACGGCGCGGTTACAGGTCGGAGTCCTCCACCACCCTCACCTTCCCCGCATCCAGCGCATACGCCGCATCGGCCAGGTCATTGCTGACCTTCTCCACCTTCAGCGTGCCGCTGACCCACAGCGGCGTGTAGATATCGTCCAGCTTCAGGCCATGGGGATAACGCACCAGCACCAGCTGGTTGGGCGGCGGTGGCGGTACATGGATGCAGGCGCCCGGATAGGGCACAAGGAAGAACAGCGTGCTGTTGCCCTTGGCGTCGGTTTCCAGCGGCACCGGGTACCCGCCCAGACGGATCTGCCTGCCGTTCATGGCAGCCACCGTCTTGCTCGAATACATCACCGCCGGCAGGCCCTTGCTCTGCTTCAGGCCACCCTTCTCGGTAAAGGTACCCATCGCCTCGGGGGAGTTGTGGTCGATCTCGGGCATCTGCTCCAGCGCCTTCTGGTCCGACTTGGGCATCAGCTCCAGCCAGTCGGTCTCGGGCAGCTCGGCGCGGGCCAGGCCACTACACAGCAACAGGGTAAGCAGTACGACTCGGCGCATGAAAAAAAGCTCGGCAACTGACGGAAAGTTGCCGAGCATTCTAGCGCCCTGTCAGCGCTTTTTGATCATGCCGTAGATCACCAGCAGGATGATTGCACCCACCAGTGCACCGAGGAAGCCAGCACCCTCGCCCGCATGGTAGATCCCCAGCGCCTGGCCACCGTAGGTCGCCGCCAGAGAGCCGGCGATACCCAGCAGAATGGTCATGATCCAGCCCATGCTGTCGTCGCCCGGCTTCAGAAAACGTGCCAGCAAGCCGACGATCAGGCCGATGAAGATGGTTCCGATGATACCCATGGCATTCCCTCTGAATTGAGTGCACGAGCCAAAGCCTAGTCAGCGCTTTGGCATCCTGCCATCAGAGGGATGCGCGGCGGGAATGGTTCCGCTCAGCCTGCGATGAGCGCTTCGACCTGCTGGATCTTCTGCTCCAGCGTGGTCATGTCGGCGCAGCGCAGGGTGGCGTGACCGACCTTGCGCCCGGCCTTGAAGGCCTTGCCGTAGTGATGCAGGTGACAGTCGTCGATAGCCACGACCGCAGCCACCGCCGGCACTTCGCCGATGAAGTTGAGCATGGCGCTTTCGCCGACCTTGGCGGTCGAGCCCAGCGGCAGGCCGGCCACGGCGCGCAGGTGGTTCTCGAACTGGCTGCACTCGGCACCTTCGATGGTCCAGTGCCCGGAGTTGTGCACACGCGGCGCGATCTCGTTGGCCTTCAGGCCACCGTCGACCTCGAAGAACTCGAACGCCAGCACGCCGACATAGTCGAGCTGCTCGAGCACGCGGCTCGCGTAGTCTTCGGCCAGGCTCTGCAGCAGGTGGTCTTCGCTGGCCACCGACAGGCGCAGGATGCCGCTGTCGTGGGTGTTGTGCACCAGCGGGTAGAAGCGTGTCTCGCCATCGCGGCCGCGAACGGCAATCAGCGACACCTCGCCGGTGAACGGCACGAAGCCCTCCAGCAGGCAGGGCACGCTACCAAGTTCGGCGAACGTGTCGACAACATCGGCTTCGGTGCGGAGCACCTTCTGGCCCTTGCCGTCATAACCCAGGGTACGGGTCTTGAGCACGGCCGGCAGGCCGATGCTGGCGACGGCGGCCTCCAGGTCGGCTTGCGACTGGATGTCGGCGAAGGCCGGGGTCGGGATGCCCAGGTCACGGAACATGCTCTTCTCGAACAGCCGGTCGCGGGCGATGCGCAGCGCTTCGGCGCTCGGATACACCGGCACGAACTGCGACAGGAAGGCCACCGTCTCGGCTGGCACGCTTTCGAATTCGAAGGTCACCAGGTCGACTTCGTCGGCCAGCTGGCGCAGGTGATCCTGGTCGCCGTAGTCGGCACGCAGGTGCTCGCCCAGAGCGGCCGCACAGGCGTCAGGGGCCGGGTCGAGGAAAGCGAAGTTCATGCCCAGCGGGGTACCCGCCAGGGCCAGCATGCGGCCCAGTTGGCCGCCACCGATTACACCGATTTTCATGCGTGTGACCTCAGGCCTGGCGCGGGTCTGGATTGTCCAGAACGTTGTCTGTCTGCTCAGCGCGGAACTGTTTCAGAACGGTATGGAACTGCGGGTGCTTGGCGCCCAGGATGCTCGCCGAGAGCAGCGCGGCGTTGATCGCGCCGGCCTTGCCGATGGCCAGGGTGGCAACCGGGATGCCAGCCGGCATCTGCACGATCGACAGCAGCGAATCGACGCCCGAGAGCATGGCCGACTGCACCGGCACACCCAGCACCGGCAGGTGGGTCTTGGCGGCGCACATGCCTGGCAGGTGGGCAGCGCCACCGGCACCGGCGATGATCACCTCGATGCCACGGCCTTCGGCCTCTTCGGCGTACTGGAACAGCAGGTCCGGCGTGCGGTGGGCGGAAACCACCTTCACTTCGTAGGGAATGCCGAGTTTTTCCAGCATATCGGCGGTGTGGCTAAGGGTGGACCAATCGGACTTGGAGCCCATGATCACGCCAACCAGTGCACTCATCGTCGAGCCTCTTCTCTTGGGCGCCTTCAGGCGCGTCAAAAAACAACAAGCCACGCAGGGACGACCGGCGTGGCTTGTTATGCGAATTAGGGCCGGGTGTACCGACCGAAGGCCGCGCAGTATATCGTAAAGCCGTGTGTTTGATGCACCCCGGCGACCAACTGTAAGCCTTATTTTTCGGGCTTTTTCAGGGCTTCGGGCTGACTCTGGAGTCAAGCCGTCGCCGGCCCGCCTTCGAGCTTGCGCCACAGCAGGCGCACGTTGGCCTTGCGCACCAGCGCGCAGCGGTACAGGCGGATCTCCAGCGGCACGTGCCATTGCGCACCGCCACAGATCACCAGCTCGCCACGTTCAAGCTCGGCGCGGGCCGACAGGCGCGGCACCCAGGCAATACCCAGGCCTTCCAGGGCCATGCTCTTGAGGCTGTCGGCCATGGCGGTTTCGTAGATGGTGGTAAAGCGCAGGTTGCGCTGGCGCAGCAGCAGATTCACCGAACGCCCCAGAAACGCTCCGGCGCTGTAGGCCAGCAAGGGCACGCTGGCGTCGTTTTCCAGGTCGAACAGCGGCTTGCCGTCGGCATCCGCTGCACACACCGGCAGCATCTCGGTGTGCCCCAGGTGCAGCGAGGGGAAGATCTCGGCGTCCATCTGCAGGGCCGCATCCGGGTCGTAGAACGCCAGCATCAGGTCGCAGCCACCTTCGCGCAGGGCGTGCACCGCATCGCCGACGTTGGTCGCCACCAGCCGCGTGGCGATGTTCAGACCGTCGTTGCGCAACTGCGCGATCCAGCGCGGAAAGAAGCCCAGCGCCAGCGAGTGCGCCGCCGCCACCTGGATCACCTCGCCCTGCCCGCCTTCCAGGTGATGCAAGTGGCGCAGCACCTCGCCCAGCTGGTCGACCACCGTGCGCGCCGTCACCAGGAACAGTTGGCCGGCAGCGGTCAACTCGATCGGCGTGCGCGAGCGGTTGACCAAGGTCAGCCCCAACGCAGCCTCCAGGCTGCGAATGCGCCGGCTGAACGCCGGCTGGGTCACGAAGCGACGCTCCGCCGCCTGGGAAAAGCTGCGGGTGGCGGCCAGGGCGCTGAAATCTTCCAGCCATTTGCTTTCGAGGTTCATCGGGCTCTCCAGGCATGCACCAAAATGGTACACGCTCGAATGTCAATTGGCGTCACATGGAACGTTATGCCGTTTGTGCATAGGTTAGCGTGCAACAGCATTGGCCGCAAAATCCGTGCAGGCCTAGGATTGGCGCCATTCCGGCATGTGCCGGGCCTAACTCGAGATGATCTCTATCATGTCCGCTGCTGCATCGTTCCGTGTCGAAAAAGACCTGCTTGGCACCCTCGAAGTCCCTGCTGATGCCTACTACGGTATCCAGACCCTGCGTGCTGCCAACAACTTCCACCTCTCTGGCGTGCCGCTGTCGCACTACCCGAAAATGGTTGTCGGCCTGGCCATGGTCAAACAGGCAGCTGCCGACGCCAACCGCGAGCTGGGTCACCTGAGCGATGCCAAGCACGCCGCCATCAGCGAGGCCTGTGCCCGCCTGATCCGCGGTGACTTCCACGAGCAGTTCGTGGTCGACATGATTCAAGGCGGTGCCGGTACCTCCACCAACATGAACGCCAACGAAGTGATCGCCAACATCGCGCTGGAAGCGATGGGTCACCAGAAGGGCGAGTACCAGTACCTGCACCCGAACAACGACGTGAACATGGCGCAGTCGACCAACGACGCCTACCCGACCGCCATCCGTCTGGGCCTGCTGCTGGGTCACGATGCGCTGCTGGCCAGCCTCGACAGCCTGATCCAGGCCTTCGCTGCCAAGGGTGAAGAGTTCAGCCACGTACTGAAGATGGGCCGTACCCAGCTGCAGGACGCCGTGCCGATGACCCTGGGCCAGGAATTCCGTGCCTTCGCCACCACCCTGACCGAAGACCTCAACCGCCTGCGCACCCTGGCGCCGGAAGTGCTGACCGAAGTCAACCTGGGCGGTACCGCGATCGGTACCGGCATCAACGCCGACCCGGGCTACCAGGCCCTGGCCGTACAGCGTCTGGCGCTGATCAGCGGCCAGCCGCTGGTACCGGCTGCCGACCTGATCGAAGCCACCTCCGACATGGGCGCCTTCGTGCTGTTCTCCGGCATGCTCAAGCGCACTGCAGTCAAGCTGTCGAAGATCTGCAACGACCTGCGCCTGCTGTCCAGCGGCCCGCGCACCGGCATCAACGAGATCAACCTGCCGGCGCGTCAGCCAGGCAGCTCGATCATGCCCGGCAAGGTCAACCCGGTTATCCCGGAAGCGGTCAACCAGGTGGCCTTCGCCATCATCGGCAACGACATCGCGCTGACCATCGCGGCCGAAGGCGGCCAGCTGCAGCTGAACGTGATGGAGCCGCTGATCGCCTACAAGATCTTCGACTCGATCCGTCTGCTGCAACGCGCCATGGACATGCTGCGCGAGCACTGCATCGTCGGCATCACCGCCAACGAACAGCGCTGCCGTGAACTGGTCGAACACTCGATCGGCCTGGTCACCGCCCTGAACCCGTACATCGGCTACGAAAACGCCACCCGTATTGCCCGTATCGCGCTGGAAAGCGGCCGCGGCGTACTGGAACTGGTGCGTGAGGAAGGCCTGCTGGACGAAGCGATGCTCAACGACATCCTGCGTCCGGAAAACATGATTGCACCGCGTCTGGTACCGCTCAAAGCGTAACCGACGCCGTACTACCGCTCACCAGGTTGAGGGACTAGACACCTCTCACCTTTTGAGGGCCCAGGGACTTTGTCTCCGGGCCCTTTTTTTTGCCTGCGGTGCGACCTTCGCCAGCAATGCCGGCGCCTAAAGGGAACGGGTAGTGTCGGCTGCTTCTGCCGACGAGGGCAGCAGCAGCACATTCAGGAAGGTCGAATCGCTGACGATCTCCTTCATGAACCACCACACGAACGCCAGGCAGAGCGCCACCATGAAGGCGGTCAGATCGCCCGTGTAATGGCGCACCGTGAGCACCCCGATAAAGCACAGCACCACGCCCAGCCCGCTGATCAGGTCTGCCCAGTTGGAACGGCTGAGGTGGCGCTTCATGGCCCGGTGATCCGCCTCGGGCAACACCAGTGCCTGCGCACACTTTGCACAGGTGAGCGGCTGCCCGCCCATGAGCGTTTCCAGCTCGCCCTCGCTCGGCAACCAGACGTGGCCGCATGCCGGGCAATTGAGGTCCACCGCGGCGCACAGGCGCTCTTGCGCGGATTTGTACTTGTTCGTCGACACGTCCTTGGCACCTTCGTCCTGAAGCAGGCGCGATGGTAACCGCTGGCCGTCACGCTGCCCATCGCGAACTCGGGCGGCCCGGCCGCTGACAGCGCGCCGGGGGATGGCGTAAGGTGGTCGGCTTTCCTTCAGTCGAGCACGGAGACAGGCCATGACCCCGGCCCCTGCCCACAACATCATGGTGCTGTACACCGGTGGCACTATCGGCATGCAGGCCAGCGCCGGCGGCCTGGCCCCGGCGTCGGGCTTCGAGCAGCGCATGCGTGAGCAACTGGCCGGGCAACCGGGCCTGGCAGCCTGGCAGTTCCGCGAACTGCTGCCGCTGATCGACAGCGCCAACATGACGCCCTGCTACTGGCAGCGCCTGCGCGCCGCGATCATCGAAGCGGTGGATGGCCAGGGCTGCGATGGCGTGCTGGTGCTGCATGGCACCGACACCCTGGCCTACAGCGCCGCCGCCATGAGCTTCCAGTTGCTCGGGCTGACGGTGCCGGTGCTGTTCACCGGCTCGATGCTGCCGGCCGGTACGCCGGACAGCGATGCGTGGGAGAACCTCACGGGGGCGCTGCAGGTGCTGAGCCAGGGTACGTCGCCGGGTGTTCAGCTGTATTTCCACGGTCAGCTGCTGGCACCAAACCGCACCGCCAAGGTGCGCAGCTTCGGCCGGAACCCGTTCGCGACCTTGCAGCGCTCGGGCGGTGCGGCGCAGGCGCCTGTACCGGCAGCACTGGCTTATCGCGCGCCGCTGCAGGTGGCCAAGGTTGCAGTGTTGCCGCTGGTGCCAGGCCTCGACGCCGCGCTGTTGCAGGCCACACTCGACAGCGGGGTCCAGGGGCTGGTGCTGGAATGCTACGGCAGCGGCACCGGGCCGTGTGATGACGATGCGTTCGTGGCCGTGCTGGAACAGGCCCGCGCGCGTGACATCGTGGTGGTGGCGATCACCCAGTGCCATGAAGGCGGGGTCGAACTGGAGGTGTACGCAGCCGGCAGCCGCCTGCGCGAGGCCGGTGTGCTGTCGGGTGGCGGAATGACCCGGGAGGCGGCGTTCGGCAAATTGCAGGCATTGCTCGGTAGCCAGTTGCCGGTTGACGAGGTGCGACGGCTGGTTGGGCTGGACCTGGCTGGCGAGTTACGTTGAGCCCTTCGCTGGCTTGCCAGCGAACAGGCCCTGAAGGGCATACAAATTGCTCACTCAACCCCAAGCCCCTCAGCCGGATGCCGAGCATGCTCCACTCCCACCTCACCACCCTGAACGCGGTTTCCCTGATGCTGCAGGCCTTCAAGGACGAAGACCGTGCCGCCCAGCGGCTGCTCGAAGGCACCGGCATCACCCCGGCCGACCTGGGCCGCGCCGACTGGCGCATCACCACGCACCAGGAACTGCGCGTGTGCGCCAACGCCGTGGCCATGCGCCGGGAGGTCGGGCTGGAGCTGGGCCAGCGCATGCACGTTTCATCCTACGGCATGCTCGGTTACGCCCTGCTTTCCGGTGCCACCCTGGGTGACGCCCTGCACCTGGCCCTGCAGTACCCCGCGCTGCTGGGAACACTTTTCCAGCTGCGCCTGATCGAGGACGGCGAGCGGGTCTGGTTCAGCGCCAGCGACTACGGCCAGGCCCCGGAGCTTGCGGCGTTCAATGCCGAGTTCTGCCTGACGTCGCTCAAGGTCATCTGCAACGACCTGCTCGGCCAGCCGCTGCCCTTGCTGGGCGCGCGTTTCGCTCACCCTGCCCCGGATTACCAGGCGCTCTACAGCGCGCCTTTCGACTGCCCGCTGCAGTTCGGCGCCAGCGACAATGCCTTTGCCTTCGAACGCCACTGGCTGGCCCGGGCCCTGCCCCTGGCCGACCCGATCACCCACCGTGCGATGAGCGAACGCTGCCGCCGGCAGAACCTGGAATTCACCGGGCGCCAGGCCTGGCTCGGGCGCATTCGCCAGCTGCTGCAGCAGCAGTTGGAGGCACCACCAGGCCTCGAGGGCCTGGCGCGGCAGATGAGCTGTTCATCACGCACCCTGCGTCGCCACCTGCACGAGCTGGGCAGCAGTTATCAACAGTTGCTCGATGAGCTGCGCTTCGAACGGGCCAAGCAGTTGCTGGCCGAGGACGAGCTACCGATCTACCGCATCGCCGAGGTGCTGGGCTTCAGCGAGCCGGCCAGCTTCCGACACGCCTTCCTGCGCTGGAGCGGCGTGGCACCGAGCCATTTTCGCGCCTGAAACACGCGCATGCACCGCGAGGGGGCGAAATGCGGACAACCGTGTTGGCCATATCGATCCCCTTTTGGCCGTTTGCGCCGTTCTGCCGGTGGGCGTACCTCTCGACAATGGGGCCACGCCAGTAAACCCGGAGAACAAAAAATGCTGACGATCTATTCCGATGACCATCGCCTGCACCACGGCCGCTGCGAGCTGATCGACGGGCAGTTGATGCCCTGCTTCGAAATGCCCTCGCGTGCCGACCATGTGCTCGAGCGGGTCAAGGCCCAGGGCCTGGGGCCCGTCGAAGGCCCTACCGATTTTGGCCGCGCACCGCTGCTGCGCGTGCACAGCGCCGACTACCTGGATTTCTTCCAGGGCGCCTGGCAGCGCTGGAGCGCACTGGGCCATGACGGCGACCTGCTGCCGTTCACCTGGCCGGCGCGCAGCCTGCGCCAGGTCAAACCCAGCGGCCTGCATGGCGAGCTGGGCTATTACAGCTTCGACGCCGGTGCACCGATCACCGCCGGCACCTGGCAGGCCGCCTACAGCTCGGCGCAGGTTGCCCTGACCGCACAGGCGGCGGTGCAGGCCGGTGCCCACAGCGCCTTCGCCCTGTGCCGGCCACCGGGGCATCATGCCGCCAGCGACGTGATGGGGGGCTACTGCTATCTGAACAATGCCGCGATCGCCGCCCAGGCCTTCATCGACCACGGTCGCCAGCGCGTGGCGATCCTGGATGTGGACTACCACCACGGCAACGGTACCCAGCAGATCTTCTACGCGCGCAACGACGTGCTGTTCGCCTCGATCCATGGCGACCCGCAGGCCGAATTCCCGTTCTTCCTCGGCTATGCCGACGAGCACGGCGAAGGCGACGGGCTGGGCTGCAACTTCAACTACCCGCTGCCGGCAGGCAGCGACTGGGCCACCTGGCGCGGCGCGCTGGACGAAGCCTGCGAACGCATCGGCGCGTATGACCCCGAAGTGCTGGTGATCTCGCTGGGCGTGGACACCTTCAAGGACGACCCGATCTCGCAATTCAAGCTCGACAGCCCCGACTACCTGGCCATGGGCGAGCGCATCGCGCAGTTGGGCAAGCCGACCCTGTTCATCATGGAAGGTGGCTATGCCGTGGCCGAAATCGGCGTCAACGCGGTCAACGTGCTCGAGGGCTTCGAGCGCGCCCGTCAAGGCTAGGCTCAGTCGGCCCAGGCACGTGCAAGGCGTGCCAGGGCCTGGGCAATCGCGGCCTCGTTCACGGCCGCGAACCCCAGCACCAGTCCGGCACGCTTATCCACAGGCAGCGGCGTGTCGGGCAACCAGTAATCACTCAGCGCATTGAGTTCGACACCCACCGCTGCGGCACGGGCGATCAGTTCCCGCTCGCGCGCCTGGCTGTGCACGTCGATCTTCAGGTGCAGGCCCGCCGCCACCTCCGGCAAGGCTCCCAGCCCCGCCACAGCCTTCGGCCAGCCGGCCAGAAGCGCATTGCGCCGGCTCAACGCCGCGCGGCGCATGCGCCGGATATGACGCTGGAAGTGCCCTTTAGCCATGAACTGCGCCATCACCGCCTGTGTGCCGACCTCGGAATGGCGCACCGCCAACGCCCGAAAGCGCGAGAATGCCTCCACCAGCCGGGCCGGCAGCACAAGGTAGCCCAGACGCAGCGCCGGAAAGGCCACCTTGCCGAAGGTGCCGACATACAGCACCCGTCCGCTGCGGTCCAGGGCTGCCAGCGGGGCCAGCGGCGCGCCGCTGTAACGGTACTCTCCGTCGTAGTCGTCCTCGATGATCCAGCTGTCGTTGCGCTCGGCCCAGGCCAGCAGTTCCAGGCGCCGCGCCAGGCTCAGGGTGACGCCGGTGGGGTACTGATGCGCGGGGGTAACGTAGCTCAGGCGACAGTTGGGCAACTGGGCCAGGGCAGCGCACTGCAACCCGTCGTGATCCACCCCCACGCCATGCACCTTCGCGCCCGCCATGGCGAAGGCTTTGCCCGCCGCACGATAGCCGGGGTTTTCCACAGCCACACCGTCACCGGGCGCCAGCAGCAGCTGTGCACAAAGGCTGATTGCCTGCTGCGCACCACTGGTGATCACAATTTGTTCAGCCACGCAGGACAACCCACGGGAGCGACGCAGGTAGGTGGCAATCAGCTCGCGCAGCAGCGGTTCTCCGGCCGGGTCGCCGTAACCGAGTGACGCCGGGTCGGGATTTCGCCAGAAACCCGCCTGCAGCTTGGCCCACACCTCGAAGGGGAACAGGTCGAAGGCCGGTATGCCAACCTGAAAAGCCCGCGGCGCACGAGGCTCATGCACGGATAAATGATTGTTTTCCAGGCGCTCCAGCACGTCCGTGTGGATAACTTTACTGGATAAATCCTCAGTGCAATCACCCGTTTTTGTGGATAACCCTGTGGAAAAACCCAGGGATAACCCTGTGGACAGTTTTGTGGATAGTTTTGGCAGCTGACTGACGTAGGTACCATCGCCCACCCGGCTTTCGATATAGCCTTCGGCATACAGCTGGTCGTAGGCACGAACTACGCTGTTACGTGATACGGCCAGCGCTGCGGCCATGTCGCGGGTGGCGGGAAGACGCGTGCCGCTACCCAGGCGCCCGTCCAGCACGCGCTGGCGCAGCGCCTGGTACAGCTGGCGACTGAGCCCCTGACGACGGTCCAGCACGATGCCGGTGGGGTCGAAGGGCAAGGCAACGCTACGTTCGCTCATGAAATTGGACCTGCCAAATAAGCCGGAAATGGCTCTTACCATAAGCCAATAGCCTGCCTAGGATGGGGCCATTCGCCAACCCCTGTATTGCACACAAGGATCCTTCGATGTCTACCGTGACCCTGCGCCCCGTGACCGCCGATGACCACGCCGCCTGGCTGCCGCTGTGGCAGGCCTACCAGCGTTTCTATGAGACCCGCATCGATGAGGCGGTCAGTGCCGTGACCTGGCAGCGCATGCTCGACACCAGCGAGCCGACCAACGCTGCGCTGGCCTGGGTCGATGGCAAGGCGGTGGGCATGGTGCACTGGATCTACCACCGCTCCAACTGGACGGTGGAAAACGCCTGCTACCTGCAGGATCTGTATGTCGACGCCAACCAGCGCGGCAAGGGCGTGGGCCGCCAGCTGATCGAGCTGGTGTACGACACGGCGCGCCAGGCCGGCTGCACCAAGGTGCACTGGCTGACCCATGAAACCAACGCCACCGGTATTTCGCTGTATGAACAGGTGGCCGAACGGCCGGGTTTCATCCAGTTCCGCAAAGCCCTGTAATCGGAGAAGCCACCATGAGCACACCGTTGAACTGGCGGCCGGCCAAGGCCCCGCAGCCTGTCCCGCTGGTCGGGCGCTTCATCCGCCTGGAAAAACTCGACCCGCGCCGCGACCGCGAGCACCTGTGGGCGGTGTTCCAGGGCCCCGAGGCCGACCAGACACTGTGGAAGTACCTGGCCTACGGACCATTCACCGAGCGCGAAGACTTCGACCACTGGCTAGACAGCAACGCCGCCAGCAGCGACCCGCTGTTCTACAGCGTGATCGACCTGGCCAGCGGGCAGACCCAGGGTATCCTCAGCCTGATGTCGATCGTGCCCGAGCAGGGCCGTATCGAGATCGGCCACATTGCCTTCGGCGCGGCCATGCAGCGCACGCCCAAGGGCACCGAGGCCATCTACCTGCTGGGCAAGCAGGCCTTCGCCCTGGGCAACCGGCGCCTGGAATGGAAGTGCAACAACGACAATGCCCGCTCCAAGCGCGCGGCCGAGCGTTTCGGGTTCACCTTCGAAGGGGTGTTTCGCAAGCACATGGTGACCAAGGACCACAACCGCGACACGGCCTGGTACTCCATCACCGATGACGAATGGCCGGCCATTGCCGCTGGTTTCGAACGCTGGCTGAGCGAGGACAACCAGCGCCCAGAGGGTCAGCTCAAGACGCTGGAAGCGTGCCGTACGGGTGCGTGAGGCGGGTACCCGAAGCGGGCGTATCCAACAGAAGATAAAAAAAGGGGAGCAATTCGCTCCCCAGAGGTTAACCGCTTGCAGATGAAGGCCTGAGTCAGCCTTCGATCTCGATCAGGATCTCGCCCGGGTTGACCCGGTCGCCCTTGGCCACGTGTATGGCTGCAACCTTGCCGGCGATGGCCGATTGCACCTCGGTTTCCATCTTCATCGCTTCGGTGATCAGCACCGCCTGGCCGGCCTTGACCGTGTCCCCCTGCTTGACCAGCACATCGACGATGTTGCCCGGCATGGTGGTGCTCACATGGCCCGGCTCGCTGGCCTGCTTGCGCTTGCTGCTGCCACCGCCGACGAACTCGTTGAGCGGCTCGAACACCACCTCTTCCGGCATGCCGTCGATGGACAGGTAGAAGTGGCGCTTGCCTTCGGCCTTGACGCCCACACCGGTGATATCCACGCGGTAGGTCTCGCCGTGCACGTCGATCACGAACTCGGTTGGTACGCCTTCGCCACCGGCCGAGGCCACCGCGCCGGCTTCCGGAATCGGCAGCAGCACTTCAGGGGTCAGGCTGCCGGCTTCACGCTCTTCAAGGAACTTGCGCCCGATGTCCGGGAACATGGCGAAGGTCAGCACGTCTTCTTCGGACTTGGCCAGGCTGCCGATGTCGGCACGCAGCTTGGTCATCTCGGGCTTGAGCAGGTCGGCGGGGCGCACGTCGATGACGTCTTCGCTGCCGATGGCCTGGCGACGCAGCTTCTCGTCGACTACCCCCGGTGCCTTGCCGTAGCCGCCCTGCAGGTACAGCTTCACCTCGTTGGTGATGGTCTTGTAGCGCTCGCCGGCCAGCACGTTGAAGAACGCCTGGGTACCGACGATCTGCGAGGTGGGCGTGACCAGCGGCGGGAAGCCGAGGTCTTCACGCACCCGCGGGATCTCGGCCAGCACTTCGTTCATGCGGTTGAGCGCACCCTGCTCCTTGAGCTGGTTGGCCAGGTTGGAAATCATCCCGCCCGGTACCTGGTTGACCTGCACGCGGGTATCCACGGCGGTGAACTCGCTTTCGAACTGGTGGTACTTCTTGCGCACGGCATAGAAGTACAGGCCGATCTCCTGCAGCAGTTGCAGGTCCAGGCCGGTATCGAACTCGCTGCCCTTGAGCGCTGCAACCATCGATTCGGTGCCCGGATGGCTGGTGCCCCAGGCGAAGCTGGAGATGGCGGTGTCGATATGGTCGGCACCGTTCTCGATGGCCTTGAGCTGGCACATCGCGGCCAGGCCGGCCGTGTCGTGGCTGTGGATGAACACCGGCAGCGACTGCTCGGCCTTGAGTGCCTTAACCAGCTCGCCTGTGGCGTAGGGGGTCAGCAGGCCGGCCATGTCCTTGATCGCGATGGAGTCGCAGCCCATGGCTTCCATCTGCTTGGCCTGGGCCACGAACGCCTCGATGGTGTGCACCGGGCTGGTGGTGTAGGCGATGGTGCCCTGGGCATGCTTGCCCGCCGCCTTCACCGCCTCGATGGCCACGCGCAGGTTTCGCACGTCGTTCATGGCGTCGAAGATGCGGAACACATCGATGCCGTTGACTGCTGCCTTGGCCACGAAGGCCTTGACCACGTCATCGCTGTAGTGCCGGTAGCCAAGCAGGTTCTGGCCGCGCAGCAGCATCTGCAGACGGGTGTTGGGCAGTGCTGCGCGCAGCTTGCGCAGGCGCTCCCACGGGTCTTCCTTGAGGAAGCGCACGCAGGCGTCGAAGGTCGCGCCGCCCCACACTTCCAGCGACCAGTAGCCCACCTTGTCGAGCTTGTCGCAGATCGGCAGCATGTCGTCGGTGCGCATGCGGGTGGCCAGCAACGATTGGTGGGCGTCGCGCAGGATCGTGTCGGTTACGAAAATTTTCTTGGACATTGTAGGGTTCCTCACAGGCCTGCGTGGGCGGCGATGGCGGCGGCGATGGCCAGGGCCAGCTCTTCGGGTTTGCGCTTGATCGAGTAGTTGGTCAGTTCGGGGTGGCTTTCAACGAAGCTGGTGTTGAACTGGCCGCTACGGAATTCCGGGTTGCGCAGGATTTCCTGGTAGTACGCGGCGGTGGTCTTGACCCCCTGCAGGCGCATGTCGTCCAGGGCCCGCAGGCCGCGGTCCATGGCTTCTTCCCAGGTCAGCGCCCAGACCACCAGCTTCAGGCACATCGAGTCGTAGAACGGCGGGATGGTGTAGCCGGTGTAGATCGCCGTGTCGGTGCGCACGCCCGGGCCGCCGGGGGCGTAGTAGCGGGTGATCTTGCCGAAGCTGGGCAGAAAGTTGTTTTTCGGGTCTTCTGCATTGATCCGGAACTGCAGCGCGAAGCCGCGGTGCTGGATGTCTTCCTGCTTGACCGACAGCGGCAGGCCCGAGGCGATGCGGATCTGTTCGCGAACGATGTCGATACCGGTGATTTCCTCGGTGATGGTGTGCTCCACCTGCACCCGGGTGTTCATTTCCATGAAGTACACCTCGCCATCGGCGAGCAGGAACTCCACGGTACCGGCATTCTCGTAGCCCACGGCCTTGGCCGCGCGCACCGACAGGTCGCCGATGTAGGCGCGCTGTTCGGGGGTCAGCTGCGGGCTGGGGGCGATCTCGATGAGCTTCTGGTTGCGGCGCTGGATAGAGCAGTCGCGCTCGAACAGGTGCACCACGTTGCCGAAGCTGTCACCCAGGATCTGCGCCTCGATGTGCTTGGGGTTGACGATGCATTTTTCCAGGAACACCTCGGCCGAACCGAATGCCTTGGTGGCTTCGGAAATCACCCGCGGAAACGCCTGCTCGAGTTCTTCGCGGCTGTTGCAGCGACGAATGCCGCGCCCGCCGCCGCCGGAAGTGGCCTTGAGCATAACCGGGTAACCGATGCGGTCGCCCTCTTCCAGGGCTTCGTGGATGTCGGCCACGTTGCCTTCGGTGCCCGGGGTGACCGGTACGCCGGCCTTGATCATGCTGCGCCGCGCCTCGGTCTTGTCGCCCATGCGGCGAATGACTTCGGCGGCCGGGCCGATGAACTTGATCCCGCGTTCGGCGCAGATGTCCGCCAGCTCCGCGTTCTCCGACAGAAAACCATAGCCCGGGTGCAACGCATCGCAGCCGGTTTCCACTGCCAGGTTCACCAGCTTGCGCGGGTTGAGATAACCGGCCAGGGGTTCGGCACCGATGCTATGGGCCTCGTCCGCACGCTTTACGTGCAGGGCGTGACGGTCGGCGTCGGAATAGATCGCCACCGAGCGAATGCCCATCTCGGCGCAGGCACGCACGATGCGTACTGCGATTTCACCCCGGTTGGCGATCAGGATTTTTTTTATCACTGGAGTCTTCCCAAAGCCGTTGGTAACAAACGAACCGGCAGTACCGGTCGGCGCGTGACCAGACGTCGCTGGCCAGTCGTATAATCACCCTAGCGCCGAACGTGAATAAACAAAAATCAATATTTGTTAGGGGCAGCATTAGCAATTGCTTATAGTGCCGTAACAGGGTTTTGCCGAGGCGACGGGAAATATGCGTAAGTCATTGATGCGTATGACATTGCGTCAATTGCAGATCTTCAATGAAGTGTGTGATTTGCGTTCCTACAGCCGGGCCGCCGAGGAGATGTCGCTGACGCAACCCGCCGTTAGTCTACAGATCCGCCAGCTCGAAGAACTGGTAGGCCAGCCGCTGTTCGAGTACGTCGGCAAGAAGCTCTACCTCACCGAGGCCGCCGAGGCGCTGCAGCGCGCCAGCCGGGACATCTTCGGACGCCTGGAGAGCCTCGACATGCAGCTGTCGGACATGCAGGGCTCGCTGCAGGGCCAGCTCAAGCTGGCGGTGGAGTCGAGCGCCAAGTACTTCGTGCCGCACCTGTTCGCCGCCTTCAAGCGCCTGCACCCGGAGGTCAACCTGACCCTCACCGTGGTCAACCGCGCCCAGGCCATCCGGCGCCTGTCGGACAACCGCGACGACCTGATCATCATGTCGATGGTGCCGCAGGACATGGGCCTGGAGTTTTTGCCCTTCCTGAACAACCCGATCGTGGCCGTGGCCCCGCCCGATCACCCGCTGTGCACGCTCGACAGCCTGCGCCTGCAGGACCTGGAGCCGCATACGCTGCTGGTGCGCGAACAGGGTTCGGGCACGCGCAAGGCGTGCGAGGAGTACTTCAAGGAAAAGCGCGTGCACTTCACCCAGACCCTGGAAGTGGCATCGGCCGACGCCCAGCGCGAATGCGTGATCGCGGGCCTTGGTATCGCCCTTTTAACCCGGCATGCACTGAACATGGAACTGGCCACCGGGGTGCTGCGCGAGCTGCCGGTAGAGGAGCTGCCGCTGTATCGCAGCTGGTGCGTGGTGCAGGCCAAGGCCAAGCGGCAGTCGCCGGTGGCCCTGGCCTTTGTTGCGTTCATCCGCAGCGAACGTGCGCAGATCAGCGCGCTTGTTGAGCGTTTCTCGGGGACATTGCCGCTGACACCTGCCATACGCTGACAGCGTGCAGTTCGGGGTAGTCGGCGATGTCCTGCAGCAATTGGCGCTGCTCGGAATAGCTTTCGATCGCGCGGCGAAACTCCATGCGGCGCTGATCCTTTTCCTGCTGCTTGCGGGACTTGGCGGTAGGTTGGTGCGAGCCATCGAATTCACGAGCCATTGCGTGTCTCCCTGGTCGATTGCGGGGAGTTTCAGCGTGCCCGGGCGGGGTTACGGTTTGGCGGCGGGAGGGTTACAAAAGCATGAACAATCAGGCGTGGCATGCGGTGCTGCCCTTCGCCGGCAAGCCAGCGAAGGCGTCAGTGCGGGCGGTGCAAGACGATCAGTCGTCCATCGCCTTGATCGACTTGGGCGACAGGCGCAGGCTGCGCAAGCTGCGCTTGACGCTCTTGAGGTGGTTGACCAGGCTCGGCCCGCGCGCCATGGCAACGCCCATGGCCAGCACGTCGATCACCACCAGGTGGGCGATACGCGAGGTCAGCGGAGTGTAGATTTCGGTGTCTTCATGCACGTCGATGGCCAGGTTGACCGTGGACAGTTCGGCCAGCGGGGTCTGGCTCGGGCACAGGGTGATCAGCGTCGCGCCGCTTTCACGCACCAGGTTGGCAGTGATCAGCAGGTCCTTGGAACGCCCTGACTGGGAAATGCAGATCGCCACGTCACCCGGCTTGAGGGTGACCGCCGACATCGCCTGCATGTGCGGGTCGGAATACGCCGCTGCCGTCAGCAACAGGCGGAAGAACTTGTGCTGGGCATCGGCAGCCACCGCACCCGATGCACCAAACCCGTAGAACTCCACGCGCTGCGCCTGGGCCATGGCCGTCACGGCGCGCTGCAATGCCTGGGCATCGAGGTGCTCGCGCACTTCCATCAGGGTGTGCAGGGTGGTGTCGAAGATCTTCAGGCTGTAGTCGGCTACCGAATCGTCTTCATGAATCGCGAACTGACCGAAGCTCGCACCCGCCGCCAGGCTTTGCGCCAGCTTGAGCTTGAGGTCCTGGAAACCGGTGCAACCGATCGCCCGGCAGAAACGCACGATGGTCGGCTCGCTGATCCCGACGCTGTGCGCCAGATCAGCCATGGAGCTATGCATGACAGCCGCTGGATCGAGCAATACGTGATCGGCAACCTTCAGTTCCGATTTGCGTAGCAGATGGCGCGACTGGGCGATGTGTTGCAACAGATTCAAGGGCAGGACTCGGTTATGATCGGCTGACCGGGTTGTAGCTTTCTTGTAGTTATACTACATGACCGGCGACCCGCCCAGCTAAACGATCTTGGAGAGTGGTGGCATTGACTATCCCGTGCGACATTCTGGTGTTCGGCGGCACCGGCGACCTGGCCCTGAACAAACTGCTTCCAGCGCTCTACCACCTGTTTCGCGAAGGCCGTCTGCACAACGCCGTGCGGATCATCGCCCTGGCCCGCCGGCCCTTGCCACGGATTGAATTTCTCAAGCTGGTGGAACGCCGCTGCCGCGCCCAGATCGTGCCCCAGGACTTCAGCGACGAGGTGTGGCACCGCTTTTCCACGCGCCTGGACTACTTCTCCATGGACGCCATGCAGAGCGCCGATTTCGGCCGCCTCGCCCGCTTTCTGGGCGAGCCCGGCGGGCTGACGCGGGTCTACTACCTGGCCACCGCACCCAGCCTGTTCGTGCCCATCGCCACCCACCTGCAGGTGGCCGGGCTGGTCGACAGCGAAGCGCGTATCGTGCTGGAAAAACCCATCGGCCACTCACTGGAGTCCGCCACCACGATCAACAGCGCCATCGGCGCGGTATTCGCCGAATCCCAGGTGTTTCGCATCGACCACTACCTGGGCAAGGAGACGGTGCAGAACCTCATGGCATTGCGCTTCGCCAACGCGCTGCTGGAACCGGTGTGGCGCACCAACCAGGTGGACCACGTGCAGATCAGCGTGTGCGAAACCCTCGGCGTGGAAAACCGCGGCGGCTACTACGACCGTGCCGGCGCGACCCGCGACATGCTGCAGAACCACCTGCTGCAACTGCTCTGCCTGGTAGCCATGGAGCCACCTGCGCAGTTCGAGGCCGAGGCGGTGCGCGATGAAAAGGTCAAGATCCTCAAGGCCCTCAAACCCATCACCGGGCAGGACGTGCAGGACAAGACCGTGCGCGGCCAGTACAGCGCCGGCAAGATCGGCGGGCAGGAGGTTCCGGCCTACTACTTCGAGAAGGACGTGGACAACGACAGCGACACCGAAACCTTCGTCGCCGTCGAAGCCCACATCAACAACTGGCGCTGGGCCGGCGTGCCCTTCTACCTGCGTACCGGCAAGCGCATGGCCAAGCGCTCCTCGCAGATCGTCATCCAGTTCAAGCCGGTGCCCCATCGCCTGTTCGACGGCGACCAGGCCAACCAGTTGCTGATCCAGCTGCAGCCCGACGAGCGCATCAGCCTGCAGATGATGACCAAGGCACCGGGCAAGGGCATGCGCCTGGAGCCGGTGGAACTGAACCTGAACCTGGCCCAGGTGTTCGGCCAGGCACGACGCTGGGACGCCTACGAACGCCTGCTGCTGGATGTTCTGGACGGCGACTCGACCCTGTTCATGCGCCGCGACGAAGTGGAGGCCGCATGGGCCTGGATCGACCCGATCCTGACTGGCTGGCAGGAGCACTTCCAGGCCCCGCGCCCTTACCCGGCCGGCTCCAATGGCCCGGACCAGGCCCACAGCCTGCTGGCTCACCAGGGACGCGCCTGGCACGGTTGAAAGTTTTCCGGCTGCCGGGTGCAGCCGCGCTGTTCGATAGTGGGCACGCAACATCCCACCCACCATCGAATGGAGTACAAAGGAATGTCCCTGAAAGCAAAAGGCTGGATCGCGCAGAACGACAAGATGCCGGGCAACGCCAGGTTTCGAGTGTATGGCACCGTGGAAGTCGCCACCTCGGCCATCGTGCCGGTGCTGGTGAAACGCGCCATCCAGGACAAATCGCACGCCCTGGCGCTGGAACTGAAGCTGGAGAACGTGGACGCCCTGGCTGCCCAGGTGATCACCGAACGTGCGGTCTGTTTCGAAATGGACGGCGACCACAGCAACATCCCGAAAGTGGATATTTTCCACGACGGCAAACTGCTGGTGAGCCTGGAGGAGATCCTGGTCACTCACTGACCGGCAGGCTGCGACTTGTTACAACGCCAGGGCCCCGTTGATCGGGGCCCTGGCCGTGGGGCTACCAGCGCCGATCTTCACGCAGCAAGGCGGCCAGGCTGTCGGCCTCCACCGGCCGGCTGATCAGGTAGCCCTGCACCTCATCGCAGCCCTGCTCGCGCAGAAACGCCAGCTGCTCCTGGGTTTCCACCCCTTCGGCCACCACCTGCAGGCCCAGGCTGTGGGCCATGACAATGATCGCACGGGTGATCGCGGCGTCCTCGCTGCCTTCGTGCAGGCCACGGATGAAGGTCTGGTCGATCTTCACGTAATTCACCGGAAAACGCTTGAGGTAGCTGAGCGACGAATAGCCGGTGCCGAAATCGTCGATGGCCAGCTTGACCCCCAGTTCATGCAACTGATGAAAGGTCGCGATGATGTGCTCCACGCTGTCGAGCAACTGGCTTTCGGTCAGCTCCAGCTCCAGCAGGTGCGGTGCCAGGCCGCTGTCTTCCAGCACCTGACGCACCAGGCTGACCAGCTTGCCCTGGCGCAACTGATACACCGAGAGGTTCACCGACACGCGAATCGGCGCCAGCCCCTGCCGTTGCCATTCACAGGCCTGCCAGCACGCCTGGCGCAACACGAACTCGCCCATCGGCGCGATCAGCCCGGTCTCTTCGGCCAGGCCGATGAAGTCGCCCGGTGGCACCATGCCCACCTGTGGGTGATGCCAGCGCACCAGGGCCTCGGCAGCCTGCAGGCGGCCGCTGGTCAGGCACAGTTTGGGCTGGTAATAGACCTCCAGCTGGCGCTCTTCGATGGCCTTGCGCAGCTGGTTCTCCAATTGCAGGCGCTCCAGGGTGCTGGCCTGCAGGCTCTCGGTGTAGAACTGGAACCCGTCGCCGCCGAGGTGCTTGGCGTGCTGCATGGCCATGTTGGCCTGGCTCACCAGGGTGCTGACATCCAGGCTGGCATCGGGCAGCAGACTGACCCCCACTGAAGCGCTGATCACCAGCTCGTGCCCGTCGACACGCAGCGGCACGCGCAGCTTGTCCAGCAGGCGCGTCGCTACCCGCACCAGGCTGGACAGGTGTGAATAGCCGTCGAACAGCACCACGAACTCGTCACCGGACAGACGCGCCACGGTATCGGCCTCGGGCACTGCGTTGCCGATGCGCTGGGCCATGGTCTTGAGCAGCCGGTCGGCCAGTTCGTGACCCAGGCTGTCGTTGAGCAGCTTGAAGCGGTCCAGGTCGATGTGCAGCAGCGCCAGGCTGCGACCGCTGCCACGCAGGCGCTGGCCGGCTTCATGCAGACGCAGGCGGAACAACGCGCGGTTGGCCAGGCCGGTCAGTTCGTCGTAGTGCGCCAGGTACCGCAGGCGCTCTTCGGACTCGCGGCGTGCCGACAGGTCGGTGAAGAAACCCACGATGGTGCCGACCTGGCCACGCGCATCCGTCACGCCGGTCAGTTGCAGCCACTGCGGGTAGAGTTCCCCGCTCTTGCGCGCCTCAACCAGCTCGCCTTCCCAGCGCCCCTGCTGCGCCAGGGCCTGGTCGATGGCACCGTAGTGCCGGCGCGCGTCGCGGCTGCATGGCAGCTCCAGCGCATTGCGCCCCAGCAGTTCTTCGCGCACGTAGCCGGTCATGTGGCAGAACGCCTGGTTGGCGGCCAGTACGGCATAGTCCGGCCCCATGATCGCGATGCCTTCGCTGGCCGCCTCGAATACGGTTGCGGCCAGGCGTTGCTGTTCCTGCTGGGCCTTGCGCGCGCTCACGTCGCGCCGGGTGCCGAGCATGCGCACCACCCGCCCGGCGGCATCGCGCTCCACCGCGCGGCCGCGGTCCTCGATCCAGCACCAGTGGCCCTGGGCGTGGCGGAAGCGGTACTCGATACGGTAATCGTCGGTGCGCCCCTTGAGGTGGTCGACCAGGGCGCGCTTGAGCGCGGGCACGTCATCCGGGTGCAGGCGCGGCTTGAGGTGCGCCTGCACCGCCCGCACCTGCTCCGGGTTCAGGCCGAACAGCTCGTGCAATTGGGTGTGATGCACCTCGTCGGTTTCCAGATTCCAGTCCCACAGCCCCAGCTCACTGGCTTCCAGCGCCAGGGCCAGGCGCTGCTCGCTCTTGCTCAGGGCCTGGTTGGCGCGGTCCAGCTCCTGGCTGCGCTGCGCCACCCTCGATTCCAGCCCGGCCTGGGCCTGACGCAGTTGCTCCTCGATCAGCCGACGCTGCTCGACCTCGGTCGCCAGGGCCTTGTTGAGCCGCTCGCTGCGCGCCTGCGCGGCCTGCAGGTGCTCGATCAGCGCCTGGTTCTGAAAGCGGCGCAACAGGCCCCCCTCGATCAGCCGATTGACCTGCCAGGCCACCACCATCAACGCGCCGAGCAGGATCAGCCCCAGCCAACCCCAGCCCTGCTGCTGCTCGTCACCGCGCCAGAACAGGAACGCGATCGGCGGCAGCAGGCACGGCAAGGTGAAACTCAGGAACGCCGGCAGGCTGACCGCGTAGGCCACACTCGCCGACAGGGTCGCGGCCCCCAGCAAGCCGAAGACCCAGGCCTGTTGCACGAAGTTATCCACAGGCACCAGGGCAATCGCCGCGCTGGCCAGGGTCAGGCCGCTGAAGGCCGAACCGAGCAGGAACATGCGCCACCAGGTCGGTTGCACCTGTCGATCGGGCATCGCCGCGTCGAAGGCCGCCACCTGAATGACCCGCAGCGCTACCAGCGCCATCAACCAGACGATCCACACACTGACCAGCAGGTAGCGCTGCGGGCTCCACAGCAGCCAGGCACACACCAGGCCGTTGAGCAGCATGAACAGGGTGGGCAGCAACGAGCCCTGGTACAACAGACGGGTACGCTCGACGGCCAGTTGCGTGGCGAACTGTTTGCGAATACCGCGGCGCGCTTCCAGCGGCACGCTGACGGAGGCAGATGCGAAGGTCATAGGCAATGTTCTTGTAATGGTGAGCCTCGAACGAGCACGGAGCATACACAAGCAGGCGCCTGGGCCAAACTGCTCTGGGTCATAAATTGTGCGTGGCAATTATGGAACCTGGTTTCAGTGCCGAGCCCTCAAGCACGCGGGCCAAGGGGCGCGCCCGATGAGCGGGCGGCGCCTTGGGCGATCTTTTTCCACCATGGGTTTGCCCCCGGCTCGCTTGCGCCCCTAAAATGGCCGGATGCGCGATGACCTCTCCCTCCTGTTGAACTCCCTCAACGACGCCCAACGCCAGGCCGTAGCGGCCCCGCTTGGTCGCCAGTTGGTTCTGGCCGGTGCCGGCTCCGGTAAGACCCGAGTGCTGGTGCACCGTATCGCCTGGTTGATCCAGGTCGAGCAGGCCTCACCCCATTCGGTGCTGTCGGTGACCTTCACCAACAAGGCCGCCGCCGAGATGCGCCAGCGCATCGAGCAGTTGATGGGCATCAACCCGGCCGGCATGTGGGTGGGTACCTTCCACGGCCTGGCGCACCGCCTGTTGCGTGCCCACTGGCAGGAAGCGGGGCTGAACCAGAACTTCCAGATCCTCGACAGCGACGACCAGCAACGCCTGGTCAAGCGGGTGATCCGCGAGCTGGGCCTGGACGAACAGCGCTGGCCGGTACGCCAGGCGCAGTGGTTCATCAACGGGCAGAAGGACGAAGGGCTGCGCCCGCAGCACATCCAGGCCAGCGGCGACCTGTTCCTGGGCACCATGCGCAGCATCTACGAGGCCTACGAGGCAGCCTGCCAGCGCGCCGGCGTGATCGACTTCTCCGAACTGCTGCTGCGCGCGCTGGACCTGTGGCGCGACAACCCGGGCCTGCTGCAGCACTACCAGCGGCGCTTCCGCCACCTGCTGGTGGACGAGTTCCAGGACACCAACGCCGTGCAGTACGCCTGGTTGCGCCTGCTGGCCCAGGGCGGTGACAGCCTGATGGTGGTGGGCGACGACGACCAGTCCATCTATGGCTGGCGCGGCGCCAAGATCGAGAACATCCACCAGTACAGTGCCGACTTCCCCGACACCCAGATGATCCGCCTGGAGCAGAACTACCGCTCCACCGCCGGCATCCTCAAGGCGGCCAACGCCCTGATCGCCAACAACAGTGATCGCCTGGGCAAGGAGCTGTGGACCGACGGCGGCGACGGCGAACCGCTGAGCCTGTACGCCGCCTTCAACGAACACGACGAAGCGCGCTATGTGGTCGAGACCATCGAGAGCGCGCTCAAGACCGGCATGGCGCGCAGCGACATCGCCATCCTGTACCGCTCCAACGCCCAGTCGCGGGTGCTCGAGGAAGCCCTGCTGCGCGAGCGCATCCCGTACCGCATCTATGGTGGTCAGCGCTTCTTCGAACGCGCCGAGATCAAGAACGCCATGGCCTATCTGCGCCTGCTTGAAGGGCGTGGCAATGACGCGGCGCTGGAACGGGTGATCAACGTACCGCCGCGCGGCATCGGCGAAAAGACCGTGGAGGCGATTCGCGAACACGCCCGTCACGCCCAGGTATCGATGTGGGAGTCGATGAGCCTGCTGATCGCCAACAAGGGCCTCAAGGGCCGTGCCGCCAGCGCCCTGGCCGCGTTCATCGAGCTGATCGAGAACCTCTCGGCCAAGGTCATGGACATGCCGTTGCACCTGATGACCCAGACCGTGATCGAGCAGTCCGGGCTGATCATCTATCACCAGGAAGAAAAGGGTGAAAAGGGCCAGGCACGGGTAGAAAACCTTGAAGAACTGGTCAGCGCCGCGCGCAACTTCGAAAGCGCCGAGGAAGACGCCGAGCTGTCGCCGCTGGCTGCGTTCCTGGGCCACGCCTCCCTCGAGGCCGGCGATGCCCAGGCCGAGGAACACGAAGACAGCATCCAGCTGATGACCCTGCACAGCGCCAAGGGCCTGGAGTTCCCCCACGTGTTCCTGGTGGGCATGGAAGAGGGCCTGTTCCCGCACAAGATGAGCCTGGAAGAGCCCGGCCGCCTGGAAGAGGAACGCCGCCTGGCCTATGTGGGCATTACCCGCGCCATGCAGCAGCTGGTGATGACCTACGCCGAGACCCGGCGCCTGTACGGCAGCGAAACCTATAACAAGGTGTCGCGATTCGTGCGTGAGATCCCTGCGGGGCTGGTGCAGGAAGTGCGCTTGTCCAACAGCGTCAGCCGGCCGTTCGGCTCGGGTCAGAAACAGAATTCGAGCAGCCTGTTCGGTGCGGCGAACATCCCCGAAACCGCGTTCAACCTCGGCCAGCGCGTGCAGCACGCGGTGTTTGGCGAGGGCGTGATCCTCAATTTCGAGGGCGCCGGTGCCCAGGCGCGGGTGCAGGTGAACTTCGCCGAAGGCAGCAAGTGGCTGATGCTTGGCTACGCCAAGCTGGAGCCGCTGTAACGCCCTCCGCCGGCAAGGCCGTCCCCTGTGGGAGCCGGCCTTGCCGGCGAAGGGGTCGGCCAATTCCTACACGCACTTGATAAACATCCCACAGCGCCAAGCAAAAGATAGAAACATTATGGCGCTAGTCATGTGTCCTACAACCTGTGCACCATGGCGCGCGTGCACTCCACAAAACGGGAATACCCTTCTATGCAACGTTTTCTTAGCATCGCCTTGGCGCTGTGCATCGGCCTTACGCTGAGCCTCGACGCCAACGCCAAGCGCTTCGGCGGCGGCAAGAGCTCGGGCGCCGCGCCGACCCACCAGACGCGCCAGGCCGCTCCGGCCACGCCGGCCGCCACGCCAAATGCGGCAGGCCGTCCACCGGCAGCCGCCAGCGGTGCTTCGCGCTGGCTCGGCCCTCTGGCCGGCCTCGCCGCCGGTGGCCTGCTGGCCTCCATGTTCATGGGCGACGGCTTCCAGGGCATGCAGATCTTCGACATCCTGATCATGGCGGTCATCGCCTTCCTGATCTTCCGTTTCATTGCCGCCCGTCGCCGCAAGCAACAGCCGCAGATGGCCGCTGCCGGTCACGCGCCGTTCCAGCGTGAAGTTCACGAGCAACCGGCTCAGCCGTCGATCTTCGGTGGTTCCGCTGCACCTGCCGCGGCCCGCCCGGTAATCAACGCACCAGCCTGGTTCAATGAAGAGAGCTTCCTGGCCGCTGCACGCAACCACTTCCAGACCCTGCAGCAGCACTGGGACGCCAACGAGATCGACAAGATCGCCGAGTTCGTTACCCCGCAGATGCTGCAGTTCCTGAAAAAGGAACGTGCCGAGCTGGGTGAAGGCTTCCAGTCCACCTACATCGACGACCTGAACGTGCAACTGGAAGGCGTGGATGACCGTGCCGACCGCACCATCGCCACCCTGACCTTCAGCGGTGTGTCGAAAACCTCGCGTTTCGACCAGGGCGAAGTGTTCAGCGAAAGCTGGAACATGGAACGTGCCCAAGGCGAAAACCAGCCTTGGCTGGTCGCAGGGATCCGCCAGAACGGCTGATCTTGAGGCATTGCACAAAAAACCCCGGGCTTGCCCGGGGTTTTGCTTTTAGCGTAGCGTCCTACTAGGGTATAACGCGCAGCGTGTCGTCAAGGTAAGAGGATTGAACCCGTGGAAGAAATCATCGAGCAACTGCGTGAAGCCAACGAACCGGTACCCGTACCGCTTGAGTTGCCCGACGAAGACCTGCTGGTCGAGATTGAAGAACAGCTGTTCATCGATATCCCGTTCGTCTTCAGGGAGTTCCTGTTGACCGTCAGCGATGTGGTGTACGGCAGCCTGGAGCCGGTGACCGTTACCGACCCGCAATCGCATACCTACCTGCCTGACGTGGCGGCCAATGCCTGGGATGCCGGCGTGGACCGTTCGCTGATTCCGATCTGCCAGGATGGTGACGATTACTACTGCGTCGAGGAAGACGGCACCGTGGTGCTGTGGTCGGCCGAAGAAGAGCTGGTGACCGAAGAAACCTGGGAATCGGTATGGCACTGGGCGCGCGACGTGTGGCTGGAAAGCTGATCCGTCAGTTTGTCGGACAAAAATGATGGCTCTGAGCTATCAATCTTCGTAGAATCGCCGCGCCTTCCTGTGCGCGGCGGTGTTGCTACCGCTCCATCCCCTCGGACATACGACCCGCGCGCACAGGAATGCACCTTCACATTCCGGGGCCCTGTCGATGTACTCCAGACTGTTCACACTGCTCGCCCTGCTGCTGGCGAGCGGCTGCCAGGCGCCGCTGACACAGTTGCAGACCCTCAGCCAGGCCCATGGCCATCGTGTCGAGATCCAGCCTACCCAGCCCTTCCCGCTGGCGCTGAGCGTTCCGCTCAAGGCGCCAGGCGCCCTGCGCCTGCGTGTCTATCTGGAAGGTGACGGACGCGCCTGGGCCACCTCCAGCCAACCCAGCCTGGACCCCAGCCCGCGCAACCTGTTGCTGGCGCGACTGGCCCTGGAAGACCCACAGCCCAGCCTGTACCTGGCGCGCCCTTGCCAGTTCGTCAGTGCGCCTGGCTGCCGCGCAGCGATGTGGACCGACCAGCGCTTTGGCAAGGCAGTGCTCGATAGCCTGGACCAAGCCCTGAGCGGCATCAAGCAACGCTATGGCAACCAGGAGTTCGAGCTGATCGGCTATTCCGGCGGGGGTGCGCTGGCCTTGCTGCTGGCCGCCCGGCGAAGCGACGTTACCCAGGTACAGACCCTGGCCGGCAACCTCAGCCCGCGGTACTGGGCACAGACCCTGCAACTGACGCCACTGGCGGGCTCACTGGAGCCGCTGGACTATCGCCAGCGCCTGCGCGACCTGCCGCAGCGCCACCTTCTCGGCCTGCAGGACCGCAGCGTGCCGGCCTCGCTGTTCGAGCACTACCGCGTGGAACTAGGCAGTGCCCGCTGCATGCAGCAGGTTGCGCTGCCCGGTGTGAGCCACGCCGAAGGTTGGACACAGGCCTGGGCCCAATGGCGGGACCAGCCGCTGCGCTGCAAACCCTAGGGGTGATGTTCCTTCTGATTGTCGAGGGTTTCGAGCAGTGCGATCTGCATGCGCGTGTGCACCCGGATGAACCAGCGCCACAGCAACGCCACCACGCCGGCCGCCACCACCGCGATCAGCAACAGCAGCTCGCTGGTGGGCAGGATGCTCGCCGACAGCGCCGACAGCAGCAGGAAGATCACCAGCAGCGACAGCAGCGGGATCACCTCGGCGATCACCCGGCGCACGCGCTGGGTATGGCGCCCGGCCATTTCCGGCTTGACCCCCATTTCGGCCAGCAGCATCGACAGCGCCTTGAGCTTGCGATACGCGGCAATCAGGAACGGCAATGACAGCAGCAACGCCGCGCCCCAGATCAGCGCTTTCTGCTGGGCCAGGTCGGGCAACCATTCGCTCAGGTACTCGCCGATGCGTGCCGCGAAGTAACCACCACTGAAGAAGATCGCCACCACCAGCGCCAGGTTGACCCCCACCTGCAGCAGGATGCGCCGGATCATCGCCGCCACCATCGCGCCCTCGCCCTGCGGCTGGATGCTGCGCAGCCATTCGCCGTACAGCGACAGCACCCGCGACAAGCGCTTGGGCACCACACTGGCAAGCTTGAGCGACAGCGGGTCGGCGGCGCGAATCAGGTAGGGCGTGAGCAAGGTGGTAATGGCCGACACCGCCACCGCCACCGGGTAAAGGAAGTCGCTGGTGACCTGCAGGGTCATGCCCAGCGCAGCGATGATGAAGGAGAATTCGCCGATCTGCGAAAGCCCCATGCCCACCCGCAACGAGGTGCGACCGTCGTTGCCGGCGATGAAAGCGCCCATGCCGCACGAGAGCATCTTGCCCAGGACCACCGCTACAGTGATGACCACGATCGGCCAGATGTACTCGATGAGCACGCTCAGGTCGATCATCAGGCCGATGGCGACGAAGAAGATGGCACTGAACAGGTCGCGAACCGGCTCGATCAACTGCTCGATCTTCAGCAACTGGCGCGATTCGGCCATGATCGCCCCGATCAGGAACGCGCCCAGTACCATGCTGTACTCGAGCTTGACCACCAGCAGGCAGAAGCCGAAGCACAGGCCCAGCACGGTAATCAGCAGCATCTCGTTGCTTTCGAACCTGGCCACGTAGGCCAGTACCCGCGGTACCAGCAGTATGCCGATGACCAGCGCCACGATCATGAACAGCGAGAGCTTGCCGACGGTGGAGAACACCTCGCCGGAACTGACCGCGCCGCTGACCGCAATGCCCGACAGCAGGGCAATGATGCCGATACCGAGGATGTCCTCGACGATCAGCACACCGAAGATCAGCTGAGCGAAGCGCTCGTTCTTCATCTTCAGGTCGTTGAGCGCCTTGACGATGATGGTGGTGGAAGAAATTGCCAGGATTGCGCCCAGGAACAGCGAGTCCATGGTATTCCAGCCGAACCAGCGACCGATCTCGAAGCCGATCCAGATCATCAGCACGATTTCGAGGAAGGCCGCAATGAACGCCGTGGCCCCCACCTTGAACAGCTTGCGCAGGCTGAACTCCAGCCCCAGGCAGAACATCAGGAAGATCACCCCGAGTTCGGCCAGCGTCTTGATCGTGTCTTCGTCGTGGATGAGGCCGAATGGCGGGGTGTGCGGGCCGATGATGAAGCCGGCGACGATATAGCCGAGTACCACCGGCTGCTTGAAACGGTGAAACAGGATGGTGACCACACCGGCAACCAGCATGATCACCGCCAGATCCTGAATAAAGCTGATGGCATGCACGGCGTGGAGCTCCTTACTTCGAACCGAAGAACAAGCCCGCCGCTCGATGACATGCCTGTCGTGGAGCGGCGGGGGAATTAGTCTGTCAAATGACGCCAGGCACCACATTGCATGGGCTTGGTCAGGTTAACACCGGCGCCTGCGACGAAAAGGCGGTGTAATATCAAGAAACAGATAGACCGGTAACACGCCAAAGATGGCACGAACGGCGTGACGGCAACGGCGCTGTCAGCGTCCCGTTTTCATGGGATTCGAAATTGGGGAAAAGAAGCGTGACGACCACTCGCCACCCCGCCTCAGCGCAACCTTACCGTGAGCACACTATGGAACCTGGAAACGCCCAGCTGTCGATGACCGTCCTGATGACCCCGGACATGGCCAACTTTTCTGGCAACGTACACGGCGGCACCCTGCTCAAGTACCTCGATGAAGTCGCCTATGCCTGCGCCAGCCGCTACGCGGGCCGTTATGTGGTGACGTTGTCGGTGGATCAGGTGGTCTTTCGCGAGCCGGTACACGTGGGCGAACTGGTGACCTTCCTGGCGTCGGTGAACTACACCGGCAACACCTCGATGGAGGTCGGGATCAAGGTCGTCACCGAAAATATCCGCGAGCGCTCGGTGCGCCACAGCAACAGCTGCTTCTTCACCATGGTCGCGGTGGACGACGATCGCAAGCCGGTCGCCGTGCCGCCACGCCAGCCAGAGACCAGCGAGGAAAAGCGCCGCTTCGTGCAAGGCAAGCAGCGCCGCCTGATTCGCCAGGAACTCGAAAAGCGCTACCAGGAACTCAAGGGCGACGCCTTCTAGAGCGCCAGGCGCCGCGCCTCGAAGCGCACCCGCGGGTGCATGATGCGGTCCTGGGCACGCACCAGCTCCAGCTCGTAGCTGGTGCAAGCCTGGGTTTCCAGCAGCACCTCGTGCACGGCCGCGGCAGTGAATTCGAAAGCCGCCACCCAGCTGTCACCCAGCAGCACCCGCGCCAGGAACAGGCCGGAGGTCAGGTCGCCGACCCCCACCGGCTGCCGCGCAAACGCCAGCAGCGGTCGCTGCAGGTGCCAACTGCCTTCGGCAGTCACCAGCAGCATCTCGAAGTCTTCAGCCTTGCGTCCCGGGTATGCCAGGTGCTTGACCAGCACAGCCTTGGGCCCGCGGGCGAGCAGGCTGCGCGCCATGGCCACGCAGTCCTCCAGCGACTCGGCCCGACGCCCGCAGAAGCTGTCGAGCTCCAACTGATTGGGGCACAGCACATCCGCCACCGCAACCGCTTCATCGAGCAGGAAGTCACTGACCTCGGCGGGTACGATGCAGCCTTTTTCCGGATGCCCCATGACGGGGTCGCACAGGTACAGGGCGTTCGGGTTGACCGCCTTGATCCGCGCCACCCCAGTAAGAATCGCACGGCCCTGGGCGGCGCTGCCGAGGTAGCCGGAAAGCACCGCATCACAGTTGCCCAGCTCGCCGATCGTCGCAATCCCGTCCACCAGCGCCGGAATTTGCTCTGGCGCAAGCACTTCGCCGGTCCACTGGCCATACTGAGTATGGTTGGAGAACTGAACGGTGTTCAGCGGCCAGACATTGACCCCCACCCGTTGCATCGGAAACACCGCGGCGCTGTTGCCGGCGTGGCCGAATACCACGTGTGACTGGATGGCGAGCAGATGCGGTGTACGTTTCATGCAGGGCTTCCAAACGATCGAATGAAAAACAAGGCGCGCAGTATGGCGCCAAATGCCACCTGTACGACAGACCGGGGTGGCAGTTAAGCTGAGCCTATCTGGTTGGAGCGAACGTAGATGTTAACCCTCGAAAACCTTCTGGTGCTGATGCTGCTGGCCACCGCAGGCGCCTGGCTGTGGCATAACCACGGCCTGCGCGAAAAGGCACTGGAACGGGTCAAGCAGCATTGCGCCAAGCTCGACCTGGAACTGCTGGATGGCAACGTGGCGCTCAAGCGCATCGGTTTTGTGCGCGATGCCAACGGGCGCAAGCGCCTGGCCCGTGTGTACAACTTCGAATTCACAGTGACGGGCGAACATCGTCACCCCGGTACGGTGACGCAGTTTGGCGCGCATACGATGCAGATCGAACTGGCACCCTACCCGTTCGAGATCAAGCCGCCGGTGCAGGGCGGCAACGTGATCGAGATGAACCAGTGGCGCCAGGAGCACAATCGCTGGCGCCAGTGACGTTCCCTTCGTCTACCGGGGCCAGCCTTGCCTGCAAAAAGGCCGGCCCTGTCTTCAGGGAATCCGGCATTCCTGCATCCCCTGCTCCAAGGCCGCCACTGCCTGCGGCTGTGCAAAAATCAGCTCGATACGCGAGTCGCGCCGCCACTCGCTGGCCTGCCAGTGCAGCGCCTGCCCCTCCAGCGCATTGGCCGACTGCCAACCCTCCGGGCTGTGGATAACCAGTTTGGCCCTGCGCCACCCAAGGCCTGCAAGCCATTGCTGCAAACGCTGCGGGTGCAACTGCTGGCTCGGGTGCCAGCGCCAGCCAATGCTCCAGCCCTGCTCCAGCTGTTGATAAAGACAGATCGGCGTCAGCGGGTTTATCCACAGCGCCGCCGGCAACGGCTTGGCCTCCGGCAACTTGAAGTTATCCACCGGCAACGGATGCACACCAACGCCCGGCAGGCTGTTCAGCGCAATCTGCCCATGGTCCGTCCAAAGCTGGGGTACATCAGGCAAGCCCTGGCTTATCCACAGGCGCGTGGCGGCCGCCAAGCCTTCAGATTTGTTGAGCACCAGCAGCCCCGCACCGTGCAGTGCCTGCGCCTGCGGCTGGGGTAATACCTGGCCTGCCGCCAATGCCTGGGCGTCCAGTACCAGCACCGACGGCTGAACCGCCAGCACGCCTTGCCAGGGAGTCTCGCCCAGCTGTTCCAGCAACTGGGCAGGATGACCCAGCCCCGAAGGCTCGATGAACAGTCGATGAGGGCGCGCCTTGCGCAACAAGCGCCCCAGGCCCACTTGGAACGGTGCGCCATTCACGCAGCACAGGCATCCGCCCGCCACTTCGCCCATCGCCACGCCATCATCGTCGGTGGCGAGCAAGGCGGCATCCAGGCCGATCTGGCCGAACTCGTTGATCAGCACCGCCCACCGCTCGTGGGCCGGGCGCTGGGCCAGCAGGTGCCGAATCAGGCTGGTCTTGCCGGCGCCCAGGGGGCCGCCGATCAGGTGGGTGGGTATGTTCTGCAGCATGCGCATCGATTCGTCAGGACGGATACGCACTATGCTGCGCGCTCAGGCCATCCAGTCAAGCGTCAGCATAAGGCGGCGCTGCCCCGCAGGTACCGCCGGCGAACGGTGCACCAGCCCCTGCCCCTCATTGCCCAGCCACCTCTCGCCCTTGAGCACGGCCACATAACCGGTCGACAACTGCTCCACCTGCACCGCATCGGGCGCCGTCAGCCATTCACTGCCGGGGCCCGCATAGGTACAGATCAGCCGCGCCGGCACGTGGTCGACGTGAAAACGCGGGCACATTGCGCCCTCCAGTGCGCGCAGGCGCAGGCCCACCCGACGCGCGTCGAGCAAGCAGGCGTAGGCGCCCACCAGCCAGCGCACATCGCAGATGAACCCCTCATACCCCTGCAGATCGGCATACGCTGCCGCCAACCCGCGCAGGGCGGGTGCGTCGTCATCTGGCTGCAACTCCAGGGTCAGGGACTCGGCCAGCGGCTGCCCAAGGGACAACAGCACCTGGGCAAAATCGGCCACATGCACCGGCAACTGGCGCTGCCACACGGCCAGATTGACGCCATCCTGCAGCACCTCGGTCAGCACCTGGGGCGATTCGCCGACTGTTTGCCGGGCGCTGCCACGGCGTTTCAGGGCCAGCATCAGGCCGCCTCTTCGTCGTGCCAGTCGCCAAACGGGTCGGGCAGGCGTTGCCAGCCCTCGGCGCCCAATGCCATTTCTTCATCGTTCAGCAGGCAGGCGCCCAGCTCGGCATCCAGTTGCGCAAAGTCGAGGTGCTGCCCGATGAACACCAGCTCCTGTCGGCAATCGCCGCATTCGGCCGTCCAGTGCTTGAGGATCGCCGCCGTGTCCTGCGGGTCCTGGGGCCATTGCCCGCGTGGTACGAAACGCCACCAGCGGCCGGCAAAGCCGTGGCGCACCATGCCGCCCGCCTGGGACCAGCTGCCGGCTTCCTGGTGCTTGCTGGCCAGCCAGAAAAAGCCCTTGGAACGCAACAGGCGGCCGTTGCTCCAGGGCCTGTGGATAAAGTCGAAAAAACGCTGTGGGTGCAAGGGGCGGCGGGCCTGCCAGGTAGTGGCGGCAATGCCGTACTCCTGGGTTTCCGGCACATGCGTACCGCGCAGTTCCTGCAGCCAGCCCGGCGCCTGGGCAGCACGCTCGAAGTCGAACAGGCCGGTATCGAGAATCTGCGCCAATGGCACCTGCCCCATCACCATCGGCACGATCTGGGCGTGGGCATTGAGCGAGCGCAGAATGGCGCAGAGTTCTTCGCGCTCATCGCTGCCGATCAGGTCGATCTTGCTCAACAGGATCACATCGGCGAACTCGACCTGCTCGATCAGCAGGTCGCTGATGGAACGTTCATCGCCCTCGCCCAGGGTCTCGCCGCGCGAAGCCAGGCTGTCGGCGGCCTGGTAGTCACTCAGGAAATTCAGCCCGTCGACCACCGTGACCATGGTGTCCAGCCGCGCCTGGTCGGCCAGGCTGCGGCCTTGTTCATCACGGAAGGTAAAGGTTTCGGCTACCGGTAGCGGCTCGGATATGCCGGTGGACTCGATCAACAGGTAATCGAAACGCCCCTCGCGGGCAAGCCGCGCGACCTCTTCGAGCAGATCTTCGCGCAGGGTGCAGCAGATGCAGCCATTGCTCATCTCGACCAGTTTTTCTTCTGCACGATTGAGGCTGACGTTGCGCTGCACTTCGCTGGCGTCGATATTGATTTCACTCATGTCGTTGACGATCACCGCCACCCTCAGGTTGTCGCGGTTACGCAGCACATGGTTGAGCAGGGTGCTCTTGCCGGCACCTAGAAAGCCGGACAGCACGGTAACGGGGAGACGGTCGGTCATGGCGCAAATACCTCATCAGGGCGTCGGAGCATTCGAAGGATGCCTTTTTCAATGTTATATTATAACAATGCAATTTAGCCAATCGGAGATTGGATGAAAACCTTCGTACTGCTTCCGCTCCTGCTGATCCCCGTCGCGACGGTTCACGCCGCGATGACGCGCAGTGAGCCTGCCCAATGCACGCGCAGCGCCAACCTGCTGGCCTGCCAAGATCGCGACGGCAATGTGTACAGCGTGCACAGCCAGGGCAACACCCAGTACGTGCGCGGCGTTGAGGTGTTGGGGCAGCGGCGCTGGGTACAAACCAACAGCCTCTATGGGCCGCTGACCTTCTACACGGGCCTGGCCAGCGACGGCGAAGCCTGGGTCGGCTATAGCCGCCGGGTGGGTTGGACCACGCAGAACCGGGTGTCCAGTTCCAGCGGCCAACGCTTCAGCCTGCGTTGCAATCGCCTTGGGGGCTGCGAGTGAGGATTCGGAAAAAGCTATGATGAGTGAATCGTTACAATGTAACGTATCGGTTTTTAATTCAGCGATGGTTTCAGCATGAACGCCCTGACCCTTCCCGATATCGCCGCTCAGGCCAGCCAGCAATCCATGCCTCTGGAATGGGTTGGCATGTGCGGCATCGCACTGCCGATCACACTCGACGGCGTTCAGGTACGCGCCAGCGCCGATGCCGGCGTCAGCCTGGATGATGGATCCTCGCGGGGGATTCACATGTCGCGCCTGTACCTCGCGTTGGAGGCATTCGAGCACGCGGCGTTTTCAGTAGGGTTGGTGCGCCAGGTCCTGGAACGGTTTATCGACAGCCATCAGGGCCTCTCTACCACCGCTTACCTGCGTCTGGGCTTTGAATTGTTGCTCAAGCGGCCTGCGCTGGTCAGCCCGCTGGCAGGCTGGAAGGCTTACCCGGTGAGTGTGGACGCACGTTTGGAAAACGGAGTGTTCCACGTGGAACTAAACGCACAAGTCGAGTATTCCTCGACCTGCCCATGCTCCGCCGCGCTCGCCCGCCAATTGATTCAGCAGCAGTTCGTCGATGATTTCGCCAACCGCAGTAACCTCGATCATGCTGCCATCCTGCATTGGCTCGGCACCGCCCAAGGCATCGTGGCAACACCACACAGCCAACGCAGCACGGCCCATCTGCACCTGCGCCTGACCCCAGGCGAGGAGCAAATGCCCTTTCGACAGCTGATCGACCTGGCTGAGGCAGCTCTCGGCACTGCTGTGCAGACAGCCGTGAAACGAGCCGACGAACAGGCGTTTGCGCTGGCCAACGGGCAGAACCTGATGTTCTGCGAAGACGCAGCGAGGCGCCTGCATCTGGCCCTGCAACCGCTGCCGTGGATCGACGGCTTCAAGCTGCGTGTAGAACATGCCGAAAGCCTGCATGCCCACGACGCTGTCGCGCAAAGCCAATGGCAGTGGCACCTGCGCTGATCAGGTGCGCGGCTTGACCGTGCCGCAATCGTTGCCCAGCCACACCGCACGGGTGTTCATGCTGCCCTTTTGCTCAACACCGGACGCATTGAACGTGCCGCTGACCTTGGTCAGAAATTCCCGATCGCTGAGAAACTGCGCTTCACCGTTGCCTTGAGCCTTGGGGCAACTGAAGGTGAACTTCCACACATTGCCGTTGCGCTCGGTGATCTTCTGCGTGCACCCCGACTGCGGGTCTTGCAGCGGAATGTCGTTGGTCTGAACCTGCTCCTGGGTCAGGCACGAACGCACCCCTTTGCCCCCGACGCTGATGCCTTGCTTGGCCAGGCCACCCTCGATCATCGCGCGCTGCTCGGGCGGCAGGTTCTTCAACTGGCCGAGCATGAATTCCATGTCGGGCAGTGGCTTGCCATCGACCTGCATGTTGCTGCTGGTCAACTCCCACAGGCCCGGTTGCAACATCTGCGCATGCACCAACGGGCTCGCCAGGCCCAGTACCAGTGCCAGCATCGGCAGACGACTTTTCATGTAGTGACTCCTTCAGAATCCGGCCCCAAGCCGGAACACAGCTTAGACGCGTTTTCGTGCTTTCAGTTGCAAGTGCAGGCGCGAACGTGCTCTGTTAGCGGGCAGTGCCCTCGGATAGCAGAATGTGTATGGATTACCACAGCCCTTACTTCTTCGGTTACCTCATCGGTGTGATTCACCTGCTGGGCGTGATTGCCGCCCTGCATGCCGTGTTCACCGTGCGCACCGCCCAAGGTGCAATTGCCTGGGCCATGTCGCTGCTGTTTATCCCCTACTTCACGCTGATTCCGTACCTGGTGTTCGGCAGTCGCACCTTCGACGCCTACATCCAGGCCCGCCGCCAGGCCAACCGCGAAATGCACGTGGCCATGGCCGACCTCAACTGGCGCCCCTGGGTGGAAGAGGCGCTGACCGCGCGCAACTCCGAATCCTATGCGGCGCTGCGGGCCATGCCCAAGCTTGGGCGCATGCCGTGCCTGGCCAACAACCAGGTCAGCCTGCTGATCGACGGGCAGGCCACCTTCGACGCGATCTTCAAGGCGATAGAAGCGGCTCACGACACGGTACTGATCCAGTTCTTCATCATCCACGACGACGGCATCGGCCGTGAGCTCAAGGCGCTGCTGCTGAGAAAGGCCGCGGAAGGGGTGAAGATCTACGTGCTGTTCGACAGCGTTGGCAGTCACGCCCTGCCCTCCGCCTATATACAGAGCTTGCGCGAAGGCGGCGTGAACATCCGCGCCTTCGCCACCCGCCGCGGCTGGTTCAACCGCTTCCAGGTCAACTTCCGCAACCATCGCAAGATCGTGGTGGTCGACGGCATGCTGGGGTTCATGGGGGGCCATAACGTGGGCGACGAATACCTGGGCGGCAACCCCAGGCTATCGCCCTGGCGCGACACCCATGTGCAGGTCAGCGGCCCGGTGCTGGCCTGCCTGCAGGAATCCTTTGCCGAAGATTGGTACTGGGCGGCGCGCCAGTTGCCGCCACTGATCCTGCCCGACACCTACCCCGACAACGGCGTACTTTGCCAGGTACTGGCCAGCGGGCCGGCCGATCCGCAGGAGACCTGTTCGCTGTTTTTTGTCGACGCCATCCACGCGGCGCGCGAGCGGCTCTGGATCACCAGCCCGTACTTCATTCCCGACGAGGCCGTGTCGGCCGCGCTGCGCCTGGCGGTGTTGCGTGGCGTCGACGTGCGTATCCTGATTCCCTCGCGCCCTGACCACCGTATCGTGTACGCCGCCTCCAGCCTGTTCGCCTTCGAGGCGGTGCAGGCCGGGGTGCGCATGTTCCGCTACGGGCCGGGGTTTCTGCACCAGAAGGTGGTGCTGGTCGACAACGAAGTCAGCGCCATCGGCAGTGCCAACCTGGACAACCGCTCATTCCGCCTGAACTTCGAAATCATGCTGCTGACCGTAGACCTTGCCTTTGCCGCGCAGGTCGAAGCCATGCTCCAGCACGACTTCGACCAAGCGCGGGAAATTACCCCCGAGGACAGCCAGCAGACGCGCCGCCTGCAACAACTGGGGATGCGCATCGCCCGACTGATCTCGCCGATCCTCTGAGCGCGACTGTCAGCGGTACAGGTCCTCGCGGGTCAACGGCAGGTCGTGGCCACCATCGGCGAACGGCTTGACTGCCAGAATCTGGTGCAGGTTGATCCAGCCCTTGGCAAAGGCATAGGAGCAACCGGCCAGGTACAGCCGCCAGATGCGCAGGGCTTTTTCCGGCACCAGGCTCGCGGCCTTGTCCAGCTGGCTTTCCAGGCGATCGCTCCACTGCGCCAGCGTCCGTGCGTAATGCAGGCGCAGGCTCTCGACGTCGACCACTTCCAGCCCCGCTTCGCTGATACGCGCACTGATCATCGACAGGTGCGGCAGCTCGCCATGGGGGAATACATAGCGCTCGATGAAATTGCCCGCGCCGCGCCCCACCGGGCGCCCGTCCACATGCTTGGCGGTGATGCCGTGGTTCATCACCAGGCCACCTTCGCGCACCGCGCCGAACAACCGCTGGCAGTACAACGCCAGGTTGGCATGCCCCACGTGTTCGAACATGCCGACACTCACCACCTTGTCGAAGCGACCGTCCTGGGGCAGGTCGCGGTAGTCGAGAATCTGCAGTTCCACCTGATCTTCAAGCCCTTCTGCCTTGACCCGTTCACGCCCCAACTTGAGCTGCTCCTTGCTCAGGGTGATGCCGAACACCTTGGCGCCGAACTCGCGTGCGGCATAACGTGACAACCCGCCCCAGCCACAGCCCACGTCCAGCAGGTAGTCGCCCTGCTTGAGCCGCAGCTTGCGGCACAGGTGCTCGAACTTGTTCTGCTGGGCCTGCTCAAGGGTGTCGCCGGGGGTCTTGAAGTAGGCGCAGGAATACGCCATGTCGCGGTCCAGCCACAGCTGGTAGAAATCGTTGGACAGGTCGTAGTGGTAGGAAATGGCCGCCGCGTCGGTGGCCTTGTCATGCTCGCTGCGCACCGGCTGGTCTTCTTCCTCGTCCGTGAGCAACGCCTGACTGAGCTCGTCGCACACGCGGATGACTTCGCCGATGGTGCCCTCCAGTTCCAGCTTGCCCTCGACGAACGCCGCGCCCAGCTCATCCAGGCTGGGGTGGGTCAACTGGCCGATCAGCTGGGGATCCTTGACCACGATGGTGACCTGCGGCTGGGGGCCGAGATCGAATTCGTGACCATCCCAAAGCTTGAGTCGCAAGGGCAACCGCAGGCTTTGCAGAACAGGTGGAAGTTGCGCAAGCATGAAATGAGCCTCCCGTAATCTTCGGACGTCTGCACAAAAGGGTAGCCCATCCTCAAGAACAGGGAGGCATGCCGGACTATCGTCGTAGACCGGCCGATGCAAAAAGGTAGTGGCATAAATTGTATACAACCTCCAGATCGGCCCCTAACCTTGGCGGCATTGTCGATTCTTCATCCGGGAGTACAACAATGAAAACCTATGATGTCGTGATCATCGGCGGCGGCCCTGGCGGCTACAACGCTGCCATTCGCGCAGGCCAGCTGGGCCTGAGCGTGGCCTGTGTCGAAGGTCGCCCGACCCTCGGTGGCACCTGCCTGAACGTTGGCTGCATGCCGTCCAAGGCCCTGCTGCATGCCTCCGAACTCTACGAAGCGGCTGCCGGCAGCGAGTTCGCCAACCTCGGTATCGAGGTCAAGCCAAGCCTGAACCTGGCGCAGATGATGAAACAGAAGGACGAGAGCGTCGCGGGCCTGACCAAGGGCATCGAGTTCCTGTTTCGCAAGAACAAGGTCGACTGGATCAAAGGCTGGGGCCAGCTCGATGGCGTGGGCAAGGTCAAGGTCACCGATGACCAGGGCGCCGTCACCGAACTGCAGGCCAAGGACATCGTCATCGCCACCGGGTCCGAGCCGACTCCGCTGCCCGGCGTGACCATCGACAACCAGCGCATCATCGACTCCACCGGCGCCCTCGCCCTGCCCCAGGTGCCCAAACACCTGGTGGTGATCGGCGCGGGCGTGATCGGGCTGGAGCTGGGCTCGGTGTGGCGCCGCCTCGGTAGCCAGGTCACCGTGGTGGAATACCTCGACCGCATCTGCCCCGGCACCGACGAAGAAACCGCCAAGACCCTGCAGCGCGCATTGGCCAAGCAAGGCATGAGCTTCAAGCTGGGCAGCAAGGTGACCCAGGCCACGCCGTCGGCCGACGGTGTCAGCCTGACCCTCGAACCGGCCGCCGGCGGCACCGCCGAAGCCCTGCAGGCCGACTACGTGCTGGTCGCCATCGGCCGTCGCCCCTACACCCAGGGCCTGGGCCTGGAAACGGTAGGCTTGCAGACCGACAAGCGCGGCATGCTCGAGAACCAGGGCCATCGCACCAGCGTGCCGGGCGTGTGGGTGATCGGCGACGTCACCAGCGGCCCGATGCTCGCCCACAAGGCCGAAGACGAAGCCATCGCCTGCATCGAGCGCATCCACGGCAAGGCCCACGAAGTGAACTACGGGCTGATCCCGGGGGTGATCTACACCCGCCCCGAACTGGCCAGCGTGGGCAAGACCGAAGAGCAGCTCAAGGCCGAAGGCCGCGCCTACAAGGTCGGCAAGTTCCCGTTCATGGCCAACAGCCGGGCCAAGATCAACCACGAGACCGAAGGCTTCGCCAAGGTGCTGGCCGATGCCGAAACCGACGAGGTACTCGGCGTGCACCTGGTTGGCCCGTGCGTCAGCGAGATGATCGGTGAGTACTGCGTGGCCATGGAGTTCTCGGCCTCGGCCGAAGACATCGCCCTCACCTGCCACCCGCACCCGACTCGCTCCGAGGCCTTGCGCCAGGCGGCGATGAACGTCGAAGGCATGGCCATGCAGATCTGACCCCGGTCAGCCTGCACGCTTGATCCGTGCGCCTGAACCGACGGCGACCATCACCGCAGGTTCAGGCACGCACCGGGTCAGGCCTGGGCGGCTTTGGGCTGAGTACCGAAGCGGTCCGCGAGGAACGGCGTCAGGTCCAGCGGCAGTGCCTCTTCATGCAGCACCTTGTCGATCAGCACGCCAGTGATCGCCGAGGTCAGGATGCCGGTGCGAAAGTGCCCACAGGCATTGAGGTAGCCACTCACGCTCTGCACCGGGCCGAGAATCGGCAGCTCGTCCGGCGAACCGGGACGCAGGCCTGCCCAGCTGCGCTTGAGGTTGATCTGCGCCAGCTCCGGAATGCAGCGCACCGCGCCCTGCACCAGACCGTTGATTTCCGGATAGGTGGTGGTGACGTCGAAGCCCTTGTCTTCGGTGGTGCTGCCGATCAGGATCTCGCCGTTGTCCTTCTGCGCCATGTAGCAATCGGCGGTGGTCAGGCAGCCCTGCAGCAGCTTGGGCATGCGCTCGGTGAGCAGGATCTGGCCCTTGACCGGCTTGACCGGAATGCTCAGGCCGGTGGCCATCTCGCTCAGTTCTGCCGCCCAGGCGCCGCCGGCGTTGATCAGGGTCTGGCAGTGAAACTCGCCTTCCACGTCGGTCTTGACCCCCACCACCCGGTCGCCCTGGTGCAGCACGCCGGTGACGTTGGTGTTGAGGAACAGGTCGACGCCGTTCTGCCGCGCACCTTCGGTGTAGGCATCGGCCAGACGGAACGGGCTGACCTGGTGATCGCACAGGAACTCCAGCGCGCCGTGGGCATGGTGGCTGACGGCTGGCTCGGCCTTGCGCAGGGCATCGCGGTCGAGCCAGCGAACCTCGTGGGCCAGGTGCGGGATCTGCGCGACGATATGCTCGGCGTACAGGCGGTCCTCGTCGTCGTAGATCACGTACTTGAGGCCGGTGCGCTCGAACTTGAAGTCCATGCCGTGGCGCTCCATCAGTTCCTGGTGCAGGCCGGGGTACAAGGCATTGGATTGCAGCGCGAAGTCGAAGAACGACTGCGGCAGGATGTGCGGGGTGCTGGAATCGACCGCCACGGCGGCGCCGTTGGCTTCGCGCTTGTGCTTTTGCGACATCATGCGAAAGAAGATCACCCCGCAGCCCAGGCCGACCGATTCGCCGATCGCCCACAACCCGCCCGCCGAGGCGCGGGTAGCGTTGCCGGGGCGCTTGGCGTCGATCAGCGCGATCCTGAGGTTGCCACGCTTGGACAACTGGTAGGCGCAGGAAGCGCCGATCACACCGCCGCCGGCGATGACCACATCATAGGTTCTGTTCATGCTTCAGCTTCCGTGCCGAGGTTCTTGAATGCGGAGAAAGGGATCGGATCGATGGGGAACCGCGGGCGCAGCCAGCCCACATCGGCACGCCCGGTGGCCTGGCGCAGGCGATCGTTGCAGTAGCCCACGCACATGCGGCCCTGGCAATCGCCCATGCTCACGCGGGTGCGCATCTTCAGCCCGGCCATGTCCTGTACACCCTGCTCCAGGGCGCGGTCGATGTCGCTGCGGGTGACGTGCTCGCAGCGGCAGATGACGGTGTCGGGTGCGGGCAGCGTGATCTGCTCAGTGCCGCGCAGTGTGTAGCGGTCTACCCCGGCACGAAAGCGCTTGATCGCGGCCAGCTTGCCCAGGTAGCGCTCGCGCAGGTCCAGCGCCTGTTCGGGGGTGATGACCTGAGCCTGGTGCAGGATCGACACGGCGGCGATGCGCCCGGTGAGCATCGCGGCTTCGCCACCGCGAATCCCGCCCATGTCACCGGCCAGGTGAATGTGCGGCTCGCTGCTCTGTTGCCACACGTTGCTTTCGGCGCGCAGGTAGCCGTCTTCGTTGAAGCCGTGGGCCAGGCCCATCTGCTGACTGAGCTGGGTGCGCGGAATGAAGCCGTAGCCCACGGCCAGGGTCTGCGCCGAGACGCGCTGCACACGGCTGATGTCCGGCTGCCAGTTGTCACTGTAGGGGGCCAGGCGCACTTCGGTGAGTTCGCCCTCGCCGTTGGCACCTACCACGCCCCAGCCGTAGTTCATGGGGATACCGTTGAGCTTCAGATAACCGAGCATGCTCAGGCCGTCGAGAAACAGCTGCGGCTTGTTCAGCAGCGCCAGGCTTTCCTTGGCGATCTTGCCGAAGGCACATGCCTCGTACACCCCTTCCACCTTGACCCCGGCCGCGTGCAGTTGGCATGCCACCAGGGGCAGCAGCGGGCCGGTGCCGGCGATGACGGTGGTGCCCAGCGGCTTGACCACGCCGCTCTTGATCTGCAACTGCAGACCGCCCAGCAGCATCACGCCGGGCAGGGTCCAGCCGGGGAACGGCACGTTGCGCTCGTGGCAGCCGGCGGACAGTACCAGGTGGCTGTATTCCACTTCGTGCAGCTGCTCGTCGCTGTCCAGCACCATCAGGCGGTTGCCGCCTTCGCCCCCGACCACACGGGTTTCCAGGCGCACGTCGATGCGCTCGGCACAATCGGCGAACTCTTCGTGCAGGGTGTTCAGCGCGCTGGCATAACGCTTGCCCAGGTAGCCCAGGTCGACGCCGCTGCGCAAAGGGCCGCGATAGACCACCCCGCCCAGACGCGAAGCTTCGTCGAACAGCACGCTGGAGACGCCATGCCGGGCCAGTTCGATGGCAGCCGCCATGCCTGCCGAACCGCCGCCGACTATTACCGGACGCAGGCTCATTCGACACCCTCCACGTCGAAGCGGTTGACCCCGGTTTCGACCTGCATGCCCGGCTTGACGATGGTCTGGCAGGCGCGGCGCTTGGGGCGACCGTTGATCGACACCAGGCAGCAGTGGCACACGCCCATGCCGCAGAAGGCACCCGTGACCTGGCCATGGTCGTTGCGCGCCACCTGGCGCAGGCCCACCGCGTGCAGCACGTTGAGCACGCTTTCGCCTGCCGCGGCCGGTACCGGCCGCCCGTTGAGCTCGATGGTCATGTCTGCCCGCGACAGGGGCTGAATATCATGATTGCGGTCCATTGACTGCATTGCGTTTCATCCTTGAAAAGAGTGGCAGGAACCCACCACGGTAAGCCATGGAGGCGCATTCGACATTGATCCAGGCCAGAAAACTGGGTTTCGACTTGTTGCCGGAATGCTGTGGAGATGTACTGCACTTGGTACCATCACCACATTTACATGACGACATGATGACGAACGCCCCCGTGAAACGTATCTATCGCTGGTTGCAGCACCCTCGCGCTTCGCTCGCCGCCCTGTTCGGGCTGCTGGTGGTAGTTCCTGTATGCCTGCGCGTGGCGAACGGCTGGGCCGATCCGCTGGGGTACCTGTCCGACGTGGGCCTCGGTGGAGCACTGGTCGTTCTGCTGTACCGTCGTCCGGTATGGCTGGCAGTGCCCGTGGTGCTGGCGTGGGGAGTGCTGAGCCTGGCCAGTGCCGAGCTGGTGGCCGCAGTAGGCCGATTGCCGACCCCGGCCGACCTGCACTACCTCACCGATGTGCAGTTCATGGAAAACTCCGCCGGTGGCAGCCTGGCCAACCCTGGCTTCGCCATTGCCCTGGGGCTTGGGCTGCTGTTGTGGCTTGCGACCCGCTGGGCGGCCCGGGCCAGACCCGTCGCGCCATTGCCGCGGCACCTGTGGGCGGTGCCCGTGACCTGCCTGCTGGTGCATGCCGGTACCCAGGCCTGGGAACCTGCCGAAGCGGACGAGTGGCAGGTGTTCAACCTGCCACATCAATTGCTGGCGGTAGGCGTGGGTGAAAGCCAGGCGCGTATCGAAGACTGGCTGGAGGCCGATGTGGTCGACCCACCCGTGGCCATGGCCGGCCTGACCCGCCTGGACCTGAGCGGCAAGCCGCTGCTCGACGCGCCCGGCAGCGCGCGCAACGTGCTGGTGGTCGCGCTGGAAGGCATCCCGGGGGCTTACCTGGACATCAACCGACGCACCCTCAACCCCGCCTACCAGGAACACCTGATGCCCAAGCTGAGCGCTTGGGCCGAACGCGGCATGAACACCCCCGACTACGTGCTGCATACCCACCAGACCATCCGTGGCCTCTACGCCATGCTGTGTGGCGACTACGACAAGCTCGACAACGGTACCCCCAAGGGGGTCGAGATGCTGACGCAGAACCAGCGCAACCAGGAATGCCTGCCGGCGCAATTGCGCGAGCACGGCTTCAGCACGCACTACCTGCAGGGTGCCGGGCTGCGCTTCATGGCCAAGGACAAGATCATGCCGCACATCGGCTTCGATACCACCCTGGGCCTGGACTGGTTCAAGAACCCCAACTACCTGGACTTCCCGTGGGGCAAGGACGACAAGGCGTTTTTCGAAGGCGCGCTGGACTATGTCGGCCAACTGCAGAAGCAGCCTGAACCGTGGATGCTCACCCTGCTGACCGTGGGCACCCACCAGCCCTACTCCGCGCCGGCGGAATACCTCGAACGCTACGCCACGCCCAAGCAGGCGGCAGTGGCCTATCTCGACGACGCTGTGGATAACTTTCTTGCCGGGCTGGAACGTCAGGGGGTACTCAAGGACACCCTGGTGGTGATCACCTCGGACGAATCCCATGGCATCGACGGTGTACGCCTGGCGTCTTCGTGGGGCTTCAACCTGATGCTGGCGCCCGAGCAGGCACAACTGCCACAGGTGAAATCCGGCGTGTACGGTCACGTCGACCTGACCGCATCGGTGCTCGACTACTTCGGCTTCCCGGTGCCCAACGCCCTCAGTGGGCGTTCGCTGCTGCGCGACTATGACAACGGGCGTGAAATCATGTCGTTCACCAACGGCAAGCTGCGCTATCACGATGGCAATGCCACCTTCACCGAATGCGATTTCCAGCAGCGCTGCCGGTCGTATGCCAGTACCGGCTTCATTGCCGAACGCGCCAACCTGACAGATCGCTTCCGTGGCCAGCGGGCACGCCAGGTGCAGGCGCGCGCCAGCGCACTGGATCAATCAGTGATGGGGTCACCGCTGAACCAGCACTACCAGTTCGGCAGTGCGACGGTGATCCCGCTGCAGCCGCAGATCAAGGATGACTGGGCCGACAACCTGATCGGCGCGCAGTACCTGGAGATGCCCAAGGGCTCGCACACCCGGGTGCGCCTGACGGTACGCTCGGCCGACCCGCAGCAGAACGCCTATATCGTGCTCAAGACCAAGGAGTTCGAGCAGGAGGTGCTGGTGGGGCTACCTACCGAGGAGATGCTGGTCACGCCGGATCAGCCCCTGGAAATGGAGTTCACGTTCGACAACAACGAGTCGCGCAAGGCGTTCTCGTTCCACCTGCTGGGGCATGGGTTGGGGGCGGTCGAAGTGAGCGACTTCAGTGTGGTGACCGAAGCGCCGGGGCAGATTGATGAGCTGGATGAAACGCTGGCGCGGTTGAACGGCAAACCCAGTTGATTCCCTGATTGTCGGTGGACAGTTCACCGGCATTCAGCGCACAACGCGGCTGTTCAACCAGCAGAAGCGGCTGCCCGTTTTGCCTGTGTGAAGCGTGGCGCTGGCCGACGCTGTGATGGCCTGAGCAGCGACCGCACGGGTGTGCGGGGCAAGCAGGATCCGGGAAGGCGAACCTTCCCGGATCTTTTGGCGGTGTGGAGTTGGTTTTCCCCAATAAAGACCTATTTCCAATCAGTTATGGAATGCGTGTCGTAGGCGCTCCTGACATTTTTTCCAACCTGTCATCCTCAGGAAAATCCAATATTTAAACCGAACGCCCAGACAATAAAGCCGGTAAATTTAGATAACTCTTTGATTCCAATGAATTTTCTACCGCTTAGACAAAACAGTAGCGGCACTCTCTGCCTTAGGGATTGACCCCATGCTGGAGACACTGGAGGGTGTCATCACAACCTCATCAAGGATCGCAGGATGGGTTTCCACGTACTTCAAAAAACTCGCACAGTGCGATAGCTATTAAAGGGTGAAGCAATAAAGGCACCTCTGAGAATGAACCTCGGCTGTGCCCCTATATCTCCTAAGAAGGCACTGAACCTGCTCGCCTTCGCCATGATTATCAGCGCACTGATACAACCTGTGTCCATAAGGAAAAAACCAACTAAACGCGCAGACAAAGCCCCGCTATCTCGACTGTGGTGATCCGGAACGTTAGCCGAGGCTGTTCTGGTGTGACCCACAGATACCGAGCGATTTGAACCAATCAAGAAACTTTGCGAACTGCTATCTCGATTTATTTTAGCGAATCGAGTAGAAACACCATAGTATCGAGCACAGTTGGCGACTCGGTTTTTATAGTGATGGCCTATTGATATCTCCTGCGGGCGCAGGCACAATATAAAAATATATTATAGGGAATTTTATGAGCACAAAATCTGCGCCAACTGTCTGGAATCATTGTGATTCTTGTAATAGGAAAACTAATCATCATGTAGAAGGGAAGCATTTATACCAATCAAATTCTCACTACGATTATCACTACGGTGTTGAACACTCGATTGTTAAGTGTAGAGGGTGTAATTGCGTTTCCTTTCGGGTTGTCGAATACGACTATGAAGGTGCATACCCGGACGAAAATGAAGACTGGATCGTTCCTGAGAGCGTAGAAATTTTCCCCGGACCGTCAAAGAGCAAGCTTGACATACGACACGTACCTGACACTGTAGGCAATATATTTAATGAAAGTTGCCAAGCATTCAGCTCAGGTTCCTACACTCTTGCTGGAATAGGCTTCCGTGCAACAATAGAAGCAATTTGCAATGACTTGAACATATCTGGAAAAGAGCTAAGCACCAGAATAAATCTTCTCTCTTCACGGGGATTTATATCAAAGAAAGACTCAATGCGCTTGCACTCTATCCGTTTTATGGGCAATGACGCAGCTCACGACGTTAAGAAACCCTCGATCACCAGCCTTCAAGCTGCACTAACTATTGTGGAGCATCTCCTGACGACAGTTTACATTCTTGAGAAAGAATCCTCAGGAAAGCTTGAGTCCATAATTGATGACTATGCTAATTTTGAAAAGTTACTTAACGAAAAGCTCTCGACCTGTGTGACTGGTGATGAAATCCCTCTTGCAAAAATCTTAGGTAAAGACGTCCGGCTAATTAGTGGCTCAAGTAAAATAATTGAAGACGAACTACACAGACGCATTGGAAAAAAAGAGTATACAAAGCTGTCCTTTGGAAAAGTAGAAAAATACGCAGGCTCCAAGGATAAGCTCCAACACTACATCATCCAGTAGTTATCATCTCATCCAGTGAGTAGTGCCGTCGGTTTTTTAGATTTTGTTACCTAAATACCACGCGAAAGTTTGAATAACGCATGCAAGTCAAGATAGAGTTTGGCCATAATTTGCCGCTTGTAGACCGGCAATATGATTGGGTGACTATTAACGCTTTTCGTCGACCCAAATACTGAAGCGCTGAATTTTTTCTATAAAAATGTCGTTGATGCCTGATGAGTGCTATAAAACAATTTAATTCGCATGTAAAGGAGTTGATGCAATGTCGCAGATTGTACGCCTATCTGAAGAGGAAGGGCTTGTTGTAAGAAAAAGAATGTCGTTACTTACAATCGCAACACGTGATGCTTTTGGCCAAGTCGAACCGTTACATCCTGACAAGTTTAATTCGGGAATTTATCGTCAATACACCTCTTTTGGTGATGTGTATAAATATACAACTATTGACGAGATTGCGGCCAACGTATTCTACGGTATCGCTATGAGCCATGCCTTTGAAAATGGAAACAAGCGCACTGCTCTTCTCGCGATGCTAGCCATAATCGAGAAAAATAAATATTATCTCGTGTCCACTACAGAAGATGATCTCTATGAGTTTGCGAGGCAGGTAGCGGCCCATGAAATTGAGGTCGCCGGTGAGCGTAACGCAGACTCTGAAGTTACCGCGATAAGCAAGTGGCTCAAAAGCAGGCTTCGCCCAAAGAAAATTGGAGATACTGCTACCTCTTTTAAAGAGCTAAAGCGGCAACTGGAGCAATTCGACTGTGAATTCGGCAAGCCTTATAAAAACTACATAAAGATATCTCGCAATGGTTTTTCAATCAGTACGGGCTATCCGAAGCAAAATTTTATTGTACCTGTTTCTGAAGTAAAAAAGATTCGTAGAACGCTTCATCTCGACGAGCAAGAGGGGATCGACTCGGGATCATTCTATGACCTAGAAGAGACTGTAGATCGGTTTGTAAATGAGTACCGTGACCTGATGAGAAGACTAGCTGATCTTTAATTATTTTCTTTTTAGGCCAGCACCCCTTCGGTTAATTCCAACAGGTGCTGGCCATAACGGAAAGTATTATTCTTAAGTCGGTCGTTTTTTGTAATTAAATATGCAGGGAGGCATTGTTATATGTCAACACCCAAAAAGCACCACTTTATTCCTAAGGGCCTGCTTAGAAATTTTGCATTCGATAAAAACAGAAAGAAAATAAATTTTATTGATAAGCATTCAGGCGAGCTATTAAGCAGCAGCATAGGAAAAGTTGCTCGACAGCACTTTTTATATAGATATTCAGAAAAAGGACCGTGTATCGAAAAAAGTTTTTTCGGAGACATCGATAATTTAGGCTTAACCGCTATCGATAAGATAATCGATAAATGTTCATTGGCCTTCTTGTCGCCTCAAGACAAAAAAAATCTAATGAGGTTCGTCGCTGCTCAGATGCTTAGGGTTCCGGCTACGCTTAAGCAGCTTGAGGGGTTTGAAGAGGATATTAGACTTGCTTTTGATGGAGAGTACTCGATTATTAAAGATAGTCCTCACTCCGATTTTTTGAACTCTATCGTTAAAGGCGTGGATATTTATGAGTCTCTACTTTCCAAAAAAAGTATGACTGTATTCTATTTTAGGGACCCTGACAAAAACTTTATTATCGGTGATGTGCCTGTGATTCAAAGACAATATGGCCTAAAGTCCACATCCCAACTTTCGCATTCACCTGCGATCCCTATTGTAGATTGGGACTTCATCGCGTTGCCAATCTCACCAAACTTCCTACTTGTGTATTACAACGATGCACCACAGGATGAATTAAAACTGCTTGCATTAGAAAATAATAATTGGCAGTTTATTCAGTCCGAAGATTTTTTGTACTCTCGCAATCAATCGCACTTGTCCGAGGGCCTTAAAGATCACTACAAAATTTGTTACAGATATGTGCAATCAGTGAATCCAGTTTACCTCAAGCAGAACTCTATAAAGTTCGGGGATAGAATTGAAGTTGCTCGTCCAATTCTGGCTTTCTCGGAGAATGCCAAGCAACAAATGCGGAGCCTACTTTCACAAGCTTCAAAATAAGATCAGTTCTTGATGGGATCCATGTCACTTGGAATAATATATTCTGCCTTGTATGCATCCCTATTTTTCAGAATACACGTCCGTTATATAGCTTACGAAATTAATCAAAGAACGATTCTGTGCGACCTGTTGGACAACCGACGGCTCAGAGAGAGATGCCGCCGTCAATCGTCTACCATGTCTCTCAATGCGGCGGATCTTCAACCAGCAACCTTTCCGCCGCAACGATTCTGCTCAATGTATCCCCTGCCTGGTTAGGAACAATAGCGCCCGAAACGAAATGTATGGTTGAAGCGCGCTCGTTGGAACTCTGCGCCGTCACTATTCACGGAAGGTTCAACGTCCCACAAGTAATGACCATTACAGCCTCCCCACATTACATCTAAACGATGCTTCGGGTCGCCCAATGAAAGGCCGCAATACGGGCAGTGCGTAAGCAACAACGTATTATGCTTGTGGCAAACAGTGTCATTTCCAAATAGGGTATATGCCCAACGCCAATATGAGAATCCAAGCCTTGCTAGGTCTTCCTTAGCGCACTCAGGACAGTAACTTACATTTTTTTCGGCGTACGGTTCACCCTTAAACGGATAGAGCTTCCGCGAGTAGGAGATATCCTGTGAATGTTTAACAACGTAATTCACAGCGAGGGAAGTATGAAGGGAAATCAGCCGGTCGAAACCATAGCTCCCACCCCAGCCCAGAAAGACTGAAATTTTTTTCAGATCAGATTTGAAGAATCGAACCTTATTTTGAAATTTCCGAATTTCGTCGACAGCATGTGAGTCCCAGCAGAGGAACAGAGTACGTTCCAAAAACGAGCGAATTGACTCTTCAGGCTGAATTTGCAAACGCGGTATGGAGAGCATGCTGAGACTGCTTGGATAACGTAACTGTGTCGCGCCGACCCACGCGACCGCGGCCCCTAAAGGAGGCCGCAGTCGCGCATGACAGCTTTTATTGTCGCGGTACCGCTTTTATTGTCGGAAACCAGGGTGCCTGGGCCTGACCGGCCCCTTACTCCACCGTCACCGACTTGGCCAGGTTGCGGGGCTGGTCGACGTCGGTGCCCTTGAGCACGGCCACGTAGTACGACAGCAATTGCAGCGGGATGGTGTACAGGATCGGAGCCAGCGCATCGATGATGTGCGGCATGGCGATCACATGGGTGCCCTCGCCATTGCTCATGCCTGCCTTCTCGTCGGCGAACACGATCAGCTCGCCGCCACGGGCGCGCACTTCCTGCAGGTTGGACTTGAGCTTCTCCAGCAGCTCGTTGTTCGGTGCCACGGTAACGACCGGCATGCCGGCATCCACCAGCGCCAGCGGGCCGTGCTTGAGCTCGCCAGCCGGGTAGGCTTCGGCGTGGATGTAGGAGATTTCCTTGAGCTTGAGCGCCCCTTCCATCGCCACCGGGAACTGCGCGCCACGGCCCAGGAACAGGGTGTGATGCTTGTCGGCGAACAGCTCGGACGTCTTCTCGATGGTGGCGTCCATCGCCAGCGCTTCGCCCAGGCGTACCGGCAGACGACGCAGTTGCTCGACCAGTTCGGCTTCGACGCCAGCCGGCAAGGTGCCACGCACGCGCCCCAGCGACAGGGTCAGCAACATCAGCGACACCAGCTGGGTGGTGAACGCCTTGGTCGAGGCCACGCCGATTTCCGGGCCGGCACGGGTCAGCAGGGTCAGGTCCGATTCACGCACCAGCGAGCTGATGCCGACGTTGCAGATGGCCAGGCTGGCAAGGAAGCCCAGCTCCTTGGCATTGCGCAGCGCCGCCAGGGTGTCGGCAGTTTCGCCCGACTGGGAAATCGACACGAACAGGGTGTCGGGCTGCACCACCACCTTGCGGTAGCGGAATTCACTGGCCACTTCGACCTGGCACGGAATGCCGGCCAGCTCTTCGAGCCAGTAACGCGCAACCATGCCCGCGTGGTAGCTGGTGCCACAGGCCACGATCTGTACATTGCGCACCTTGGGGAACAGCTCGGCCGCCTTGGGGCCGAAAGCCTGCACCAACACGTGATCCGAACCCAGGCGGTCTTCCAGGGTGCGCTGCACCACGGTGGGCTGCTCGTGGATTTCCTTGAGCATGAAGTGGCGGTAATGGCCCTTGTCGGCCGCCTCCGCACCTTCGTGGTACTGCACCGCCTCGCGCTGCACCGGCTGGCCATCGACGGCCCAGATGGTGATCTGGTCGCGGCGAATCTCGGCGATGTCGCCCTCCTCCAGGTACATGAAGCGGTCGGTGACCTGGCGCAGGGCCAACTGGTCGGAGGCCAGGAAGTTCTCGCCGTGGCCCAGGCCGATCACCAGCGGGCTGCCGCTGCGGGCGGCCAGCAGGCGGTCTGGCTGGCTGGCGCTGATAACCGCCAGGCCATACGCGCCATGCAGTTGCTTGACGGTCGCCTTGAGGGCGTCGGCCAGGTCCGGCAGGCTTTTGAGGGTGTGGTGCAGCAGGTGCACGATCACTTCGGTGTCGGTCTGCGAGGTGAATACGTAGCCCAGGCCCTTGAGCTGTTCTCGCAGCACATCGTGGTTCTCGATGATGCCGTTGTGCACCACCGCCAGGTCGTGGCCGGAGAAATGCGGGTGTGCATTGCCTTCGGTTGGCGCGCCATGGGTCGCCCAGCGGGTGTGGGCGATACCCAGGTTGCCGACCAGCGGCTCGGCGGCAACGGCCGCTTCCAGCTCGCTGACCTTGCCGATGCGACGACGGCGTTCAAGGTGGCCCTGCTGGGTGAAGACAGCCAGGCCGGCACTGTCATAACCGCGGTATTCCAGGCGCTTGAGGCCTTCGATCAGGATGGTGGTGATGTTGCGTTCGGCGACTGCGCCCACGATTCCACACATAGATGTTGCTCCTAGCTGATAGCGGCACAGATGAGGTTGATGCCGCGGGCTTGAATTTGATCGCGTGCCTCCTGGGGCAGGCGTTCGTCGGTAATCAGGGTATTCACGCTGGCCCAGGGCAGCTCCAGGTTGGGAATCTTGCGCCCGACCTTGTCCGACTCGACCATCACGATCACTTCGCGGGCCACCTCGGCCATCACCCGGCTCAACCCCAGCAATTCGTTGAAGGTGGTGGTGCCGCGCACCAGGTCGATGCCATCGGCACCAATGAACAGTTGGTCGAAATCGTAGGAGCGTAGTACCTGCTCGGCAACCTGGCCCTGGAACGATTCGGAATGCGGGTCCCAGGTGCCGCCGGTCATCAGCAGTACCGGTTCGTGTTCCAGTTCGCTCAGGGCACGGGCCACGTTCAGCGAGTTGGTCATCACCACCAGCCCCGGTTGCTGACCCAGTTCGGGGATCATCGAAGCCGTGGTGCTGCCGCTGTCGATGATGATGCGCGCATGCTCGCGAATCCGCGCCACGGCGGCACGAGCGATGGCCTGTTTGTAGAGAGAGATGGGCTGGCCCTGGTCGGCGAACAGTTCCTGAGGCAGGGTCACCGCGCCACCGTAGCGGCGCAGCAGCAGGCCGTTGGCCTCCAACGCGGCGAGGTCCTTGCGAATGGTGACTTCGGAGGTTTCGAAACGCTTGGCCAGTGCATCCACACTCACCTCGCCCTGCTCATGCAGCAAGGCCAGGATGTTGTGGCGGCGTTGAGGTGTGTTTCGTTTCGACATGAGAAGTTAAGTTTCGATTCGAAAGATAATGACGTCAATCAAAACCTAAAGCTTTCATTTGGTCAAGCAGGCAATGAAACTATTTCTGTGGATAAGGCGTTGCTGGGGTCAGGTTATCCACACTCGAATGCCAGGCAAAAAAAAGCCGACTTATGCACAATGCGGTCGGCTTTTTCAGAGCTGTGGACAACTCAGCTCTTCTTGATCTTCTCTGGCCGTTTCCAGCCATCGATGTTGCGCTGACGACCGCGGGCCACGCCCAACTGGCCAGCCTCGACCGTCTGGGTGATGGTGGACCCCGCAGCAGTGGTGGCCCCATCGAGGATATCCACAGGCGCCACCAGCGAGTTGTTGGAACCGATGAAGACATCCTCGCCCAGTACGGTACGGAATTTGTTGGCCCCGTCGTAGTTGCAGGTGATGGTGCCGGCGCCGATATTGGTGCGCGCCCCCACCTCGGCATCACCCAGGTAGGTCAGGTGGCCTGCTTTGGCACCTTCACCCAGGTGGGCATTCTTCAGTTCGACAAAGTTACCCACATGCGCACGGGCATCCAGCACGCTGCCCGGGCGCAGCCGCGCGAACGGACCGGCATCGCTGCCCTCGCCCAGCACGGCACCTTCGAGGTGGCTGTTGGCCTTGACCACCGCACCCTTGCGCAGGGTGCTGTTCTTGATCACGCAGTTCGGGCCGATGACCACGTCATCCTCGATCACCACGCGGCCTTCGAGGATAACATTGACGTCGATGAGCACGTCACGCCCCACGATGACTTCGCCGCGCACGTCGAAACGCGCCGGGTCACGCAGGGTCACGCCCTGGGCCATCAGGCGACGACCTTCGCGCAATTGATAATGACGCTCCAGTTCGGCCAACTGACGACGGTCGTTGGCGCCCTGCACTTCCATCGGGTCCAGCGGCTGCTCGGTGGCCACCACCAGGCCGTCGGCCACTGCCATGGCGATCACGTCGGTCAGGTAGTACTCACCCTGTGCGTTGTGGTTCGACAGGCGGCCCAGCCACTCGGCCAACCGAGCCCCCGGTACGGCAAGGATGCCGGTGTTGCCTTCATTGATCGCCTTCTGTGCGTCGCTGGCATCCTTGTGCTCGACAATGGCAGCCACCTGGCCCTGGTCGTCGCGCACGATACGGCCGTAGCCGGTCGGGTCGGCCAGGGTCACAGTGAGCAGGCCCAGTTGCTGCGGGTTTACCCTGGCCAGCAAACGCTGCAGGGTGTCCACCTCGATCAGCGGTACATCGCCGTAGAGGATCAGCACGGTGTCGGCACTGAGCGCCGGCAAGGCCTGGGCCACGGCGTGGCCTGTGCCCAGCTGTTTGTCCTGCAACACGAAATTCAGGTCATCGGCAGCCAGTCGCTCGCGAACCAGCTCGGCACCATGTCCGATCACCACGTGAATACCCTGGGGCTCGAGCTGGCGGGCGCTGTGGATAACATGGCCAAGCATCGAGTTGCCGGCGACCGGGTGCAGTACCTTGGGCACGGCCGAGCGCATGCGTGTGCCCTGGCCTGCCGCGAGAATAACGATATCGAGAGACATTGACTGGCTACCAAATCCGGGGAGAGGTCGATGAATGACCGAAATGAGATATGCAGAAAAAGAAAAAGGGTAGCCGAGGCTACCCTTTAACTCAATCGCGGCGAAAGCAATCAGCCTGTAGGCCGAATTACCTTCCCTTGCGCAACTGCTGGACGGTGCGCAGCTGAGCTGCGGCTTCGGCCAGACGTGCGGCAGCGGCGCCGTAGTCGAACTCCGCGCCTTTGGCGTTCAGGGCGTTCTCGGCAGCCTTGAGGGCTTCCTGGGCCTGAGCTTCGTCCAGGTCGGCAGCACGTTGCACGGTATCGGCAAGCACCTTGACCATGTTCGGCTGGACCTCGAGGAAACCACCAGAGATGTAGAACACCTCTTGGGCGCCACCCTGCTTGGTCAGCGTGATCGGACCAGGCTTCAGATTAGTGATCAGCGGGGCGTGGCCTGGAGCGATACCAAGATCACCCAGGTTGCCGTGCGCAATCACCATCTCGACCAGGCCGGAGAAGATCTCTCCTTCCGCGCTGACGATATCGCAATGGACTGTCATAGCCATCTGCTTGCCTCAACCTGATTAGCGCCCCTCGCGGGGCGCCGGGATTACAGTTTCTTGGCTTTCTCGACTGCTTCTTCGATGCCGCCGACCATGTAGAACGCTTGTTCTGGCAGGTGGTCGTAGTCACCGTTGAGGATGCCTTTGAAGCCAGCAATGGTGTCTTTCAGGGAAACGTATTTGCCTGGAGAACCGGTGAAGACTTCAGCCACGAAGAACGGCTGGGACAGGAAGCGCTGGATCTTACGAGCACGGGAAACCAGTTGCTTGTCGGTCTCGGACAGTTCGTCCATGCCCAGGATCGCAATGATGTCCTTCAGCTCTTTGTAGCGCTGCAGCACGTACTGAACGCCGCGAGCGGTTTCGTAGTGCTCGTTGCCGATCACGTTCGGGTCCAGCTGGCGCGAAGTCGAGTCCAGTGGATCGACCGCTGGGTAGATACCCAGGGAGGCGATGTCACGGGACAGTACGACGGTGGCGTCCAAGTGGGCGAAGGTGGTGGCTGGCGACGGGTCGGTCAGGTCGTCCGCAGGTACGTATACGGCCTGGATCGAGGTGATCGAACCTTCCTTGGTCGAAGTGATACGTTCTTGCAGAACGCCCATCTCTTCAGCCAGGGTCGGCTGGTAACCTACCGCCGAAGGCATACGGCCCAGCAGTGCGGATACTTCGGTACCGGCCAGGGTGTAACGATAGATGTTGTCGACGAACAGCAGAACGTCGTTACCTTCGTCACGGAACTTCTCGGCCATGGTCAGGCCGGTCAGCGCTACGCGCAGACGGTTTCCTGGTGGCTCGTTCATCTGACCGTAGACCAGCGCTACCTTGTCGAGAACGTTGGAGTCCTTCATCTCGTGGTAGAAGTCGTTACCCTCACGAGTACGCTCACCCACACCGGCGAACACGGAATAACCGCTGTGCTCGATGGCGATGTTACGGATCAGTTCCATCATGTTTACGGTCTTGCCTACACCGGCACCACCGAACAGACCAACTTTACCGCCTTTGGCAAACGGGCAGACCAGGTCGATAACCTTGATGCCGGTTTCCAGCAGGTCGTTGCCGCCTGCCTGGTCAGCGAACGAAGGCGCTTCGCGGTGAATGCCCCAGCGCTCTTCTTCACCGATCGGACCAGCTTCGTCGATCGGGTTGCCCAGCACGTCCATGATCCGGCCCAGGGTCGCTTTACCGACCGGTACGGAGATGGCTGCGCCGCTGTCGACGACGTCCAGACCGCGCTTCAAGCCTTCGGTCGAGCCCATCGCAATGGTACGGACCACGCCGTCGCCCAGCTGCTGCTGAACTTCCAGGGTGGTTTCCGCGCCTTGTACTTTCAGTGCGTTGTACACGCTCGGCACGCTGTCACGTGGGAATTCCACGTCGATGACGGCGCCGATGATTTGAACGATACGTCCGCTACTCATAGCTGGATCCTCTGAATATTTGAACCGTTAAACCGCGGCAGCGCCGCCGACGATTTCCGAGATCTCTTGGGTGATCGCAGCCTGACGCGCCTTGTTGTAGATCAGCTGCAATTCGCTGATCAGGTCGCCGGCGTTGTCGGTGGCGTTCTTCATTGCGATCATCCGCGCAGCTTGTTCGGCCGCGTTGTTCTCGACCACCGCCTGGTAGACCTGCGACTCCACGTAACGCACCATCAGGCCGTCCAGCAGCTCCTTGGCGTCAGGTTCGTAGAGGTAGTCCCAGTGGTGCTTGAGTTCTTGATCCGGGGTTGCAACCAACGGAATCAACTGCTCGACCGTTGGGGCTTGCGTCATGGTATTGATGAACTTGTTCGATACCACGGACAGACGATCGATACGACCATCCAGGTAAGCGTCCAGCATGACCTTGACGCTGCCGATCAGATCATTGATCGACGGCTCTTCGCCCAGGTGGCTGATCGCTGCAACGACGTTACCGCCGTAGCTGCGGAAAAACGCCGCACCTTTGCTGCCCACCACGCACAGGTCGATTTCGACCCCTTGCTCGCGGTTGGCTGCCATGTCCTTGACCAGGGCCTTGAACAGGTTGGTGTTCAAGCCACCGCACAGACCACGGTCACTGCTCACAACCACATAACCGGCGCGCTTGACAGGGCGTTCGATCATGAAGGGGTGGCGGTATTCCGGGTTGGCGTTGGCCAGATGACCAATCACCTGGCGGATACGCTCCGCATAGGGACGGCTAGCAGCCATGCGCATTTGAGCCTTGCGCATCTTGCTGACCGCCACTTTTTCCATGGCGCTGGTAATTTTTTGCGTGCTTTTGATGCTCGCAATCTTACTGCGAATCTCTTTTGCGCCTGCCATGTAACACCTATCAGGTTAGCAAGCGGGGGCTGCAAAGCCCCCGCTGCGGCTTACCAGGTTTGGGTGGCCTTGAACTTCTCGATACCGGCTTTGATGCCAGCGTCGATTTCGTCGTTGAAGTCACCCTTCACGTTGATCTTCGCCATCAGTTCGGCGTGATCACGGTTGAAGAAAGCGATCAGCGCTTGTTCGAAGCTGCCGATCTTGGTGATTTCGACGTCGGTCAGGAACCCACGCTCAGCGGCATACAGCGACAGCGCCATGTCCGCGATGGACATTGGAGCGTATTGCTTCTGCTTCATCAGCTCGGTAACACGTTGACCGTGCTCGAGTTGCTTGCGGGTGGCTTCGTCCAGGTCAGAAGCGAACTGGGCGAATGCCGCCAGTTCACGGTACTGAGCCAGAGCGGTACGGATACCACCGGAGAGCTTCTTGATGATCTTGGTCTGAGCGGCACCACCTACACGGGATACCGAAACACCGGCGTTCACTGCAGGGCGGATGCCCGAGTTGAACATGGCCGATTCCAGGAAGATCTGACCGTCGGTGATCGAGATCACGTTGGTCGGAACGAACGCGGAAACGTCGCCAGCCTGGGTTTCGATGATCGGCAGTGCGGTCAGCGAGCCGGTCTTGCCAGTTACGGCACCGTTGGTGAACTTCTCTACGTACTCTTCGGAAACGCGCGATGCACGCTCCAGGAGGCGGGAGTGGAGATAGAACACGTCACCTGGGTATGCTTCGCGTCCTGGTGGACGGCGCAGCAGCAGGGAGATCTGACGGTAGGCAACAGCCTGCTTGGACAGGTCATCGTAGACGATCAGTGCGTCTTCGCCGCGGTCACGGAAGAACTCGCCCATGGTGCAACCGGCGTATGGCGCCAGGAATTGCAGTGCGGCGGATTCCGAAGCACTGGCAACCACCACGATGGTGTTGGCCAGGGCGCCGTTTTCTTCCAGCTTGCGAACGATGTTGGCAACGGTCGAACGCTTCTGGCCGACAGCAACATACACACAGAAAATACCGGAGTCTTTCTGGTTGATGATGGCGTCGATGGCCATGGCGGTCTTGCCGATCTGACGGTCACCGATGATCAGCTCACGCTGGCCACGGCCGACAGGGATCATGGCGTCAACCGATTTGTAGCCAGTCTGTACAGGCTGGTCTACCGATTTACGCCAGATAACGCCCGGTGCAACCTTTTCAACAGCGTCGGTCTCGGTGTTGTTCAGCGGACCTTTGCCATCAATTGGGTTACCCAGTGCGTCGACCACGCGACCCAGCAGTTCCTTACCAACCGGAACTTCGAGGATGCGGCCGGTGCACTTGGCGCTCATGCCTTCAGCGAGGGTGTCGTACGCGCCCAGTACTACCGCACCAACGGAGTCTTGCTCCAGGTTGAGGGCCATACCGAACACGCCGCCCGGAAACTCGATCATTTCGCCGTACATAGCGTCGGCCAGACCGTGAATCCGCACGATACCGTCAGAAACGCTGACGACAGTACCTTCGTTGCGGGCTTGGGAGGCTACATCGAGTTTCTCGATGCGGCCCTTGATGATTTCACTAATTTCGGAAGGATTGAGTTGCTGCATTGCTCTGCTGCCCCTTCAAACTCAAGATTTCAATGCTTCGGCCAGTTTCGCGATTTTGCCGCGTACTGAACCATCGATAACCAGGTCGCCGGCGCGGATTACGACACCACCGATCAGGCTGGCATCCTCCGTCGCGTGCAGGCGCACTTCCCGGCTGAGTCGTGCACTGAGAACCTTGGCGAGTTTGTCTTGCTGTTCTTGGTTCAACGCAAAAGCACTGGTGACTTCCACGTCCACGGATTTCTCTTGTTCGGCCTTGTACAGATCGAACAGAGCCGAAATCTCCGGCAACAGCAGGAGACGTTCGTTTTCCGCGGCAACATGAATGAAATTCTGTGCCTGTGCATCGAACTTGTCACCGCACACGTCAATAAACGCGGCGGCCTTTTCTGCGCTCGTCAGTCGCGGGGCCTTGAGCAGGCGCTGCATTGTGTCGTCTTGAGACACTGCAGCAGCCAGGCCGAGCATGGCTGACCAATTGGCCAGTTGCTGATGGGCCTGGGCGTGCTCAAAGGCCGCCTTAGCGTAAGGTCGGGCCAACGTGGTCAGTTCTGCCATGATCGCCCTCGCTTAAATTTCAGCGGCCAGTTTATTAACCAGCTCCGCATGCGCGTTTTGATCGATTGTGGCGCCAAGGATCTTTTCAGCACCGTTGACGGCCAGGCTACCCACTTGGGCGCGCAGCGCGTCTTTGACACCGTTCAGTTCCTGTTCGATCTCGGCTTGAGCCTGGGCCTTCACACGGTCAGCTTCGACGCGAGCCTGGTCACGGGCTTCCTCGACGATCTGGTTACCGCGTTTCTTGGCTTGCTCAATGATTTCGGCTGCCTGAGCTTTAGCTTCGCGCAGTTGCTGACCCGCTTTATCTTGGGCCAGCTCCAGGTCGCGAGCTGCTCGGTTGGCAGCGTCCAGTCCTTCCGCGATCTTCTTCTGACGTTCTTGCAAAGCCGCGATGACCGGAGGCCACACGAACTTCATGCAAAACAGTACAAAAATGAAGAACGCAACGGACTGGCCAATCAGGGTTGCATTAATGTTCACGCCAACACCTCGCTCGTTCTAAGTCCATCACACCAATCCACTCGAAAATTCGAGTGATTAGCCAGCGATTTGACCAACGAAGGGATTAGCGAAGGTGAAGAACAGAGCGATACCAACACCGATCATGGTCACGGCGTCGAGCAGACCGGCGACGATGAACATTTTGACTTGCAGCATCGGAACCATTTCTGGCTGGCGAGCAGCGCCTTCCAGGAACTTGCCGCCCAGCAGGCCGAAACCAATGGCGGTACCCAGGGCACCCAGGCCGATCAGCAGAGCAACAGCGATAGCGGTAAGACCAACTACAGTTTCCATCTTTCCTCCCGACTTTTACGTCGTATTGGTTAGGTTTTTTAGTTTGAAGCGGTAAAACAAAATCGTTTGGTACAGCTGCCCTTGCGGACTTTTTCGGCCTCCCCCCACCCCGGCGGAGAGGCCTCAGACACGCCAGGCGGTCTTAATGGTTATCTTCGTGAGCCATCGACAGGTAGACGATGGTAAGCATCATGAAGATGAACGCTTGCAGGGTGATGATCAGGATGTGGAACACAGCCCACGCCCATTGCAGCACCACGCCCAGGCCGCTCAGCCACAGCAGACCGGCACCGAACATCACGGCGATCAGGATGAACACCAGCTCGCCGGCATACATGTTGCCGAACAGACGCAGGGCCAGCGAGATCGGCTTGGCGATCAGGGTCACGAATTCCAGCAGGAAGTTGACCGGGATCAGCAGGATCTGGACGAAGATGTTCTTGCTGCCGAACGGGTGCAGGGTCAGCTCGCCGATGAAGCCGCCGATGCCCTTGACCTTGATGCTGTAGAAGATGATCAGGGCGAACACGCAGAAGGCCATCGCGATGGTGGCGTTCGGGTCGGTGGTGGATACGGCACGGAACGGGATGTGCGGATCACCGGAGATCAGCATCGCCAGTTGCGGGATCCAGTCGACCGGGATCAGGTCGACGGCGTTCATCAGGAACACCCACACGAAGATGGTCAGGGCCAGAGGTGCGATGACCGGGCTGCGGCCGTGGAACGAGTCCTTGACGCTGCCGTTGACGAATTCGACCATCACCTCGACGAAGTTCTGCAGGCCGCCGGGTTGACCGGAAGTCGCTTTTTTCGCCGCCATGCGGAACAGGAGGATGAAGATCAGACCCAGCGCAACGGACCAACCCAGGGTGTCCACGTGGAACGCCCAGAAGCCCATTGCCTTGGCTTCTGCTGCGGAATGGGCAAAGCCCCAACCGCCGTCTGGTAATTGCCCGAAGGTCAAGTTCTGCAAGTGGTGCTGGATATAGCCCGAAGCGGTTTCTGCTGCCATGTTTGCCTCAAACGCCCTAAGGTCTCGAAAGTCTCGTTTTTATCAGCAGGGGCGCGAACCAGCTGACCAACTGGGTCAGCAAGAAGACGCCGAATACTGCTAATGGCGCCAATGGCTTCACTCCTGCGAACGTCAATGCGAACAGCACTGCCGTCAAAATCAATTTGCCTGCCTCGCCAGCGTAGAACGACTTGACGATGGCCTGCGCTGCCCTGGCGCCGGTGTAACGGAACGCCTTGTAGGCAAAGTACAGATTCGGCAGCCAGGCGATCAGTCCTCCGCAGAGTGCCGAATAGCCGCTGACCACCCCATGCCACTGCCACACCCCCAACGATGCCAGCAGCAACACGACAAATTGAGCGAACAGTACCGGAAAAACCGCCCAGCGATGGAAAGGCAAGCGGTTTGGCGTGCGGGTCTCCATCACAACTGCTCCTCGAAAGTCGACCAACCAGTCAGTAATGACTTGGCATAATTTGTGCCGACAAAATGCGCGCAGAGTATAGGGGCGCTTGGACCCCTATTCAACTGCTGGGTAGTGATTTCCGACTGCGCGCTACAAAGCGAATTGTTTCAGCGGATGTGAGCAAGCACGCCCTGCAACTCGTCCAGGGAGTTGTAACGGATCACCAACTGGCCTTTGCCCTTGTTGCCGTGACGGATCTGTACCGCCGAGCCCAGCCGCTCTGCCAGACGCTGTTCAAGGCGGGTGATGTCCGGATCGGGCTTGGCCGGTTCCACCGGATCGGGCTTGCCGCTGAGCCACTGGCGAACCAGGGCTTCGGTCTGGCGTACGGTCAGGCCTCGTGCGACAACGTGTCGCGCCCCGTCGACCTGCTGTTCTTCAGGCAAACCGAGCAGCGCACGGGCATGCCCCATCTCCAGGTCGCCGTGGGACAGCATGGTCTTGATGACTTCCGGCAGCGAGATCAGGCGCAGCAGGTTGGCCACGGTCACCCGCGACTTGCCCACAGCATCCGCGACCTGTTGCTGGGTCAGCTGGAACTCCTGCTGCAGGCGCTGCAGCGCGATGGCCTCTTCCACCGGGTTGAGGTCTTCGCGCTGGATGTTCTCGATCAGCGCCATGGCGATGGCGGTTTCATCCGGCACATCGCGCACCATCGCCGGGATGGTCTCCATGCCGGCCTGCTGGCTGGCGCGCCAGCGGCGTTCGCCGGCGATGATCTCGAAGCGGTCGTCACCGATCGGGCGGACCACGATCGGCTGCATCACGCCCTGGCTCTTGATCGAATGCGCCAGTTCTTCAAGGGCCTGCGGGTCCATGTCCCGACGGGGCTGGTATTTGCCGCGCTGGATCAGGTCCAGCGGCAGGTGTTGCAGTTCTTTCTGGTCGACCTTGACAGCCTGCTCTTCGAGCGCGCTGACGGTAGGACCACTGAGCAGTGCATCCAACCCACGTCCGAGACCTCGTTTCTTAACGGCCATGCGGATTCCTTAAGTTGCCTGTGCGGCAGTGCGGGTTTGACGGCGTTGACGACGTACCAGTTCACCGGCCAGGGCCAGATAGGCCAGGGCGCCACGGGACTGCTTGTCGTAGGCCAGGGCCGGCATACCGAAGCTCGGGGCCTCGGCCAGGCGGATGTTGCGCGGGATCACCGTATCGTAGAGCTGCTCGCCGAAGTGTTCCTTGAGCTGCGCGGACACGTCGTTGATCAGGCTCAGGCGCGGGTCGTACATGGTGCGCAACAGGCCTTCGATCTTGAGCTGCGGATTGAGCTTGGCAGCGATGCGCTTGATGTTATCCACAAGGTCGCTCAAGCCTTCCAAGGCAAAGTATTCACATTGCATCGGAATGATCACGCCATCGGCGGCCACCAGGGCATTGAGCGTCAGCATCGACAGCGACGGCGGGCAGTCGATCAGGATGTAGTCGTAACTCTCGCGGATCGGCGCCAGCGCTGTGCGCAGCCGGCTCTCCTTCATCTGCATTTCGAGCAGAACCACTTCGGCCGCAGTGAGGTCGCGGTTGGCCGGCAGCAGTTGATAACCACCGTGTTCGGACACGTGCATGGCCTGAGCCAGGTCGCACTCGCCGATCAGCAGGTCATAGACCGAATGTTCAAGGACGTGTTTATCCACACCGCTACCCATGGTGGCGTTGCCCTGTGGATCGAGGTCAATCAGCAGCACGCGGCGCTTGGTAGCCACCAGCGATGCAGCGAGATTGATGCAGGTGGTGGTCTTGCCCACACCACCTTTCTGGTTCGCGATCGCGAATACCTTAGCCATTCTTGCTTGTGTTCCCAGTCATGCCGTGCGGCGCAGTATCAGCAGATGGCGCTGGCCTTGGCAACCCGGAACGGTCAAGGCCTGCTCGCTATCCACTTTGAAATCTGCCGGCAATGCTACCAGCTCATCAGCCGGATGCAGCCCTTTCATTGCCAGCCACTGCGTCTGGGCGTCGCCAAGGTGGCGCGTCCAATTGGTGAAGTTCTCCATGCTGCTGAAAGCACGAGAAACAATTCCGGAGAAAGGCTGTTCCGGCTGGAACGCCTCGACCCGGCTGTGGATAACTTGCAGGTTATCCAGCTTCAGCTCCAGTTTCACCTGGGTGAGGAAGCGGGTTTTCTTGCCGTTGCTGTCCAGCACCGTGACCTGCTTGTGCGGATGCAGGATAGCCAGGGGAATGCCCGGCATGCCGCCGCCGCTACCGACGTCGAGCCAGCGCTCGGTGTCGCTGTGGATAAACGGCATGACGCTCAGGCTGTCCAGCAGGTGGCGGGATACCATTTCGTCGGGATTGCGCACTGCAGTCAGGTTGTAAGCCTTGTTCCACTTGATCAGCAGCGCCAGATAAGCCAGCAGTTGCGCGTGCTGGGCCTCGCTCAGCTCGACACCAAGCTGGCGGGCACCTGTGGACAACTCCTGGGCGTGTTGAGGGGTGACCATAGAACTCAAGCGCTTTGCTCCAACTCGCGGCCTGCGCCGCGTTTTTTCAGGTGAATCAGCAACAGGGAAATAGCCGCCGGGGTCACGCCGGGAACGCGCGAGGCCTGGCCGAGTGTCTCTGGGCGGGCCTGGCTGAGCTTACCCTGAATCTCCTTGGACAACCCGGAAATACCAGCGTAGTCGATATCCTCGGGCAGGCGGGTGTCTTCGCTTGCCCGCAGGCGAGCGATTTCTTCCTGTTGCCGGTCGATGTAACCGGCGTATTTGGTCTTGATCTCGACCTGCTCGGCCACCTGAGGGTCGATTTCTCCACCGCCGGTCACTTCCACCAACCCGGCATAGTCGATTTCCGGGCGGGTCAGCAGGTTGAGCAGGTTGTATTCATGGCTGAGCGGCGTGCCGAACTTATCCACAATCGCCTGGCCCATCGCGGTATTGGGCTGAACCCAGGTGGACTTCAGGCGTTGCTCCTCGCGCTCGATGCTTTCGCGCTTGGCGCTGAACGCGGCCCAGCGTGCATCGTCGACCAGGCCCAGTTCACGGCCTTTTTCGGTCAGACGCAGGTCGGCGTTGTCTTCACGCAGAATCAGGCGGTACTCGGCCCGCGAGGTGAACATGCGGTACGGCTCCTGGGTACCCAGGGTGATCAGGTCGTCGACCAGCACCCCGATGTACGCCTCGTCGCGGCGCGGGCACCAGCTTTCGCGGCCCTGTGCACGCAGCGCGGCGTTGGCACCGGCCAGCAGCCCCTGCGCACCGGCCTCTTCGTAACCGGTGGTGCCGTTGATCTGGCCGGCAAAGAACAACCCGCCGATGGCCTTGGTTTCCAGGCTGTACTTCAGGTCACGCGGGTCGAAGTAGTCGTATTCGATGGCATAGCCCGGGCGCACGATGTGCGCGTTTTCCATGCCGCGGATCGAACGCACCAACTGCAGCTGCACGTCGAACGGCAGGGATGTGGATATCCCGTTCGGGTAAAGCTCGTGGGTATTGAGCCCTTCTGGCTCGATGAATACCTGGTGGCTCTGCTTGTCGGCAAACCGGTGGATCTTGTCTTCGATCGACGGGCAGTAACGCGGGCCGATGCCCTCGATCACGCCGGAGTACATCGGCGAACGATCGAGGTTGGAAGCAATGATCTCGTGAGTGCGTTCGTTGGTGTGGGTAATCCAGCAACTGACCTGACGCGGGTGCATGGCCTTGTCGCCCATGAACGACATCACCGGTATCGGGGTGTCACCGGCCTGTTCGGTCATCACCGAGAAATCTACCGAACGCCCGTCGATACGCGGCGGCGTGCCGGTTTTCAGGCGACCCATGCGCAGCGACAGCTCACGCATGCGGTGCGCCAGAGCGATGGCCGGCGGATCGCCGGCACGCCCACCGGAATAATTCTGCAGACCTATGTGGATAAGTCCGCTGAGGAAGGTACCCGTGGTCAGCACCACAGAATCGGCATGGAAACGCAGACCCATCTGCGTGACGACGCCGCGTACCTGGTCCTGCTCGACGATCAGGTCGTCACAGGCCTGCTGGAATATCCACAGGTTGGGCTGGTTTTCGAGAATCTCGCGTACCACGGCCTTGTAGATGGCGCGGTCGGCCTGGGCGCGGGTTGCACGCACCGCCGGGCCTTTGCGGTTGTTCAAAACGCGGAATTGGATACCGCTCTTGTCGGTAGCCAGGGCCATGACACCGCCCAGCGCATCGATCTCCTTGACCAGATGGCTCTTGCCAATACCGCCAATGGCCGGGTTGCAGCTCATGTGCCCGAGGGTTTCCACGTTGTGGGTCAGCAGCAGGGTTTTCACACCCATGCGTGCAGACGCAAGCGCAGCCTCGGTTCCGGCATGGCCGCCGCCGATGACGATCACTTCAAAACGGGAAGGGAAATCCACCACGCACCTCGTGCCTGTTTCGGGAATAGATAGGAATAACGCACAAGTATAGGGACTTACCCCCCTTCTAGGAACCGCTTGAACAAAATTTAACCAGCCTGTGGATGAGTGGCTGACAATAGAAATAAAGAGAGAGAAATTTATTAAAGCTTTGTTTTTATGTTTATTCTTAGTGAGGCAGCTTTCTGTGGATAAACCTCTACAGCCCTTATTCCACCTTATGTACAGAGGTTCAAAAGGCTGTGGTCTAGTGGCCATGAGGGGTCTGGATAAGCGCCTTAAGCCTGTGGATGAAACACCCACTTATCAACAGGGGAAGTTATCTCCAGCCTTGAGGCCGGGTTATCAACCGAGCTGAGGCGGGGTTTTCCACAGGGCTTATTCTGCGGTTTGTGAGTAAGACAGGCACGCGAAAGCCCCGGAGCGTTCCGGAATTCTCGACAGGGGATAAAAAACCGAGGGGATGACAGCCGACAACGAGGCCCTGGATCGGCCCCGTTGTGGATAAACGGACTACTTGCCGATGCAGAAGCTGGAGAAGATGCGCCCCAGCAGGTCATCGGAGCTGAAGGCGCCGGTAATTTCGCCCAGGGACTGCTGGGCCTGGCGCAGGTCTTCGGCCAGCAGCTCTCCAGCGCCCGCCAGGGTCAATTGCGCATGACCGTGGTCCAGGTGCGAACTGGCCTGGCGCAGGGCGTCCAGGTGGCGACGGCGGGCACTGAAGCCGCTTTCGGCGGTCTGTTCGTAGCCCATGCAGGCCTTGAGGTGATCGCGCAGCAGTTCCAGGCCCTGGTCGGCGCCCTTGGCACTGAGGGTGATGGTGACGTGGCCATCGTCGGACAACTGCAGGCCCACGGGGTCGCCACTGAGGTCGGCCTTGTTGCGAATCAGCGTGACCTTGGCCGGGTCGGGGCGCTGTTCAAGGAATTCAGGCCACAATGCGAACGGATCATCGGCTTCAGGTGCCGTGGCATCCACCACCAATAGCACCCGATCGGCCTCGCCAATGGCCTTGAGGGCACGTTCCACCCCAATCTTTTCCACATGGTCTTCGGTATCGCGCAGGCCGGCGGTGTCCACCACGTGCAACGGCATGCCGTCGATGTGGATATGTTCGCGCAGCACATCCCGGGTAGTACCGGCGATGTCCGTCACGATGGCCGCCTCGCGCCCGGCCAGTGCGTTGAGCAGGCTGGACTTGCCGGCATTCGGCCGCCCGGCGATCACCACCGTCATGCCGTCGCGCAACAGCGCACCCTGCCCCGCCTCGCGCTGCACTGTGGATAAACTTTCGCGCACCTCCTCGAGCATGCGCAGGACGTGGCCATCGGCAAGAAAATCGATTTCCTCTTCGGGAAAGTCGATTGCCGCCTCGACGTAGATACGCAGGCTGATCAGTTTTTCGGTGAGGTTATCCACACGGCGGGAGAATTCGCCCTGCAACGAGCGCAGCGCATTACGCGCCGCCTGTGCAGAACTGGCCTCGATCAGGTCGGCGATGGCTTCGGCCTGCGCCAGGTCGAGCTTGTCGTTGAGAAAGGCGCGCTCGCTGAATTCGCCCGGGCGCGCCAGGCGGCAACCCAGTTCCACGCAGCGCTGCAGCAGCATGTCGAGCACAACCGGGCCGCCGTGGCCCTGCAGTTCCAGCACATCTTCACCGGTAAAGGAGTTGGGCCCGGGAAAATACAGGGCAATGCCTTCATCCAGCACCAGGCCATCGTCGCCCTTGAACGGACCGTAATGGGCATACCGCGGGGTGAGCTCACGGCCGGTGATGGCCAACCCGGCCTTGCCGGCCAGCGGTCCGGAAATACGCACGATTCCTACACCGCCACGACCCTGGGCAGTGGCAATTGCAGTGATGGTTTCACGACGAGCATTCATCAGCGAAGGCCTCAGACAAAAACGACAGATAGCAAAACGCCCCACGAGGGGGCGTTTTATCCACAGGTTAGCTGGCTAACCCGTCAAGCGGTGGCTTTGTTGCTCGCCGCTTCGATCTTGCGGGTGATGTACCACTGCTGTGCGATCGACAGGCAGTTGTTCACAACCCAGTACAGCACCAGACCTGCCGGGAACCACAGGAAGAAGAAGGTGAAGATGATCGGCATCAGCTTCATCACCTTGGCCTGCATCGGATCCGGCGGCGTCGGGTTCAGGCGCTGCTGGATGAACATGGTCGCGCCCATGATGATCGGCAGGATGAAGAACGGATCCTTGATCGACAGGTCGGTAATCCAGAACATCCACGGGGCCTGGCGCATTTCAACGCTTTCCAGCAATACCCAGTAGAGCGAAAGGAAGACTGGCATCTGCACCAGGATCGGCAGGCAGCCGCCCAGCGGGTTGATCTTCTCTTTCTTGTACAGCTCCATCATGGCCTGCGACATCTTCTGCCGGTCATCGCCATGTTGTTCTTTCAGCGCGGCCAGTTTAGGTGCCACGGCACGCATGCGCGCCATCGACTTGTAGCTGGCAGCGGACAGCGGGAAGAACAGCAGCTTGATCAGCATGGTCAGGACGATGATCGACCAGCCCCAGTTGCCGAGCAGCTCATGGATATGTTGCAGCAGCCAGAAGATCGGCTGGGCAATGAACCACAGGATGCCGTAGTCGACGGTCAGCTCCAGGCCCGGGGACAGCGCCTTGAGTTTTTCCTGGCTCTTGGGACCGGCGTACAGCAGCGTGCTGGTTTCGCCCTGGGCGCCGGCAGCCACGTTCAGCTCCGGACCGGTGAACCCGATGATGTAGTTGCCCTGGCTGTCCTTGCGTGTCTGAACAACGTTGTTGTCCGACTTGTTGGGAATCCAGGCGGTCACGAAGTAGTGCTGCAACCAGGCAACCCAGCCGCCGGTAACATTTTCTTTCAAACTTCCTTTGTCGATGTCCTTCATCGACACTTTCTTGTACGGCTCGGCACTTGTCCACAGGGCGGCGCCCAGATAGGTGGCGGTACCGGTGGCGGTGCTCGACGACGGATCGGAGCTGGCATCGCGCTTGAGCTGTGCAAACAGGTTGCCTGTCCACGGCTTGCCGCTCTGGTTGTCGATCAGGTGAGTGACTTTCAGGTCATATTCACCACGGTTCAGGGTGAAACGCTTGATGTAGTTCACACCCGCGTCGCTGAACTTGAGGTCGACGACCAGTTGGTTCTGGCCATCGGCCAGTTGATAACTTTTCTGCTCGGCGGAATACAGCGGGCGACCAGCGGCACGTGCATCGGGGCCGTTGGCACCGGTCAGGCCGCTCTGAGCCAGGTAAACGCGCTCGCCGCCGTTATCGAACAGCTGGAACGGAATTTCCGGATGGTCCTGGCGACGTGGATATTTCGGCAGGGTCAGCTGCGCGATATCACCGCCGTTGGGGTTGATAGCCAGGTCGAGGACATCGGTCTTGACCCTAATCAGGTCTGTGCTGACGGCAACCGGTGCAATTTCTGCAGGGGTGGTTTCAGCAGTGGCGCTCGGAACATCGGCGCTGGCGCCGGATGTGCCAACGGTCGGGGTATCGGGCAAGCCCGGCGCGACGGTGCTGGCAGCAGTATTCTGAGTCGGCAGGGCAGCCTGGCCGTAGTCCTGGTTCCACTTGAGGACCATGACATAGGACACGATTGCCAGGGCGGCGATCAGGATCGTGCGTTTAATATCCATGATTACTCGGCTATCGAAGAAGAAGTACGGGAAGTGGGAGCAGGCGGAACCGGGTCATAACCGCCGGCATTCCACGGATGACAACGCCCGAGACGACGAGCGGTCAACCATCCACCGCGCAATGCGCCATGTGTTTCGATGGCTTCAATCGCATAGGTGGAACAGGTCGGATAGAAACGACAGTGGCTGGCCATCAGAGGGCTAATGGCGTAACGGTAAAACTGGATCGGAACGAGTACCAGTTTACGCATCTGGACGGTCTACCCCTGCAGATTCGCTGTTAACCACTGGAGCGGGCCGACTGCGTGCAAGGCGCTTCCAGAGCTTGCCAAAATGTTGGTGCAATTCTGGGTTTTCTACGTCGCCCAGGCCTTTGCGCGCGACGATCACGATGTCCCAACCGGCCAGCAAATGCTGGTGGAGACGAAACGAATCGCGCATCAAACGCTTCAAGCGGTTGCGTTGAACGGAGAGCTTGACGCTCTTTTTCCCGATCACGAGCCCCAGGCGGGGATGATCCAGGCCGTTCTCGCGGGCAAGGAGCAAGAGACTCTTGCCTGGCACCTTGCCGGATGGAGAGTCAAAGACCGCTTTGAAGTGTCGGGGTGTCAGAAGACGTTTTTCCCGACTGAAGTCCTGACTCACCACCTGTGCCGAAAAATCAAACTGCCAGACGCTTACGGCCTTTGGCACGACGGCGGGACAGTACGGCACGGCCGTTCTTGGTAGCCATACGGGCACGGAAACCGTGAGTGCGGGCGCGCTTGATGGTGCTTGGTTGGAAAGTACGTTTCATGGCGTGTTACCTGGTTCGTCGACAACGGGCCGGAATGGCCCCCGTTTTAAGAGACCGGCGATTCTAGAGAAAGCAGCGCCATAGGTCAATTTCCAACCAGCTTTTCCTTATGGATAAAAAACCGGGCGCCTTCGCGTGCTCGTCCACAGGCCTGTGCCCCGGATGACAGGGACACAGACTTGCCGGACGCTTAAACATAGAAAAAAGAAGAGAAGGTATTTAAAGCTTTTTTGTAAATCTTATAGAACTTAGGCAGCTGTTTTCTGTGGATAGAACGCTACAGGCCTTGTTCTACGTACTGTACAGAGAAAAGAAACCCTGTCGGGAAGCGGTGCTCTGGCTGTGCTGTGCAGGCGCAAAAGCTGTGGATTAAAAGGCCTGTTATCCACAGTGCAGTTATCCACCGATTTCGACCCCCACTTGTGCAAAGTGCTCAGGCATGGTTATCCACAGGGCTTATTCACAGCGGTAAAGTGACGTTTTTGCCACTAACCTGCTGATTTATCGCCACCCTCGACACACCTGCATGTGGATAACTGCGCTGGTGGTCGGTACAATGGCCGCTTGTTTTTGCCTCACCGGCGTTCAACTCAGGGGATATCCGTGTCAGTGGAACTTTGGCAGCAGTGC